>NZ_JAGGPU010000009.1 GCF_018613605.1 Pedobacter sp. ISL-64
TTTAAAGACAGTACCTTTTCAGCTTCTATGGCTTGATTGTCAGTTAATTTTCATGTTTTCGTTTTTATATATTTGATGCCTTTGAACGCTTTAATTTTGCGGACTTTATAAATTAAATTATCTCAAAACTATGTACCTAAAAAAACAAAGGTCTGTTTTTAAAAGGGCTGGAAAGCGGTAAAAAAGAACAATCAAAATAAAATAGTGAAAGAATTAATGAATGAGTGTGTTTAGTTTAACTCAACCGTTCTCTTTTTCAAAACTCAATTATTCAGTACATGCATCCGAATATCATTAAAATTCAAGAAAGAATAGAGCCCCTAAGGCAGCAAATCATCAACCATAAAGTTTATTCGGCCATTAGTGAACTGGAAGATCTTCAGGTTTTTATGGAACACCACATTTTTGCCGTTTGGGATTTCATGTCGCTGCTTAAAGCCTTACAGATAAATTTAACCTGTACCACCCTACCCTGGGTCCCGGTGGGCGATCCTGTTACCCGGCAATTGATTAATGAAATTGTGGCTGGTGAAGAATCGGATATAGATGCTCACGGAAACATTAAAAGTCATTTCGAACTGTATTTAGATGCGATGGATCAATGTGGGGCAAACACGAAGCCGATCAATGCTTTTTTAAGTGAGCTAAAAAATGGCAAAAGCTTTAATGAAGCTTTCGAAATTGCCAATGTACCCGCAACTGCTAAAGATTTTGTTAATGCGACATTTGAAACCATTAACAGTGGCAAAACACATTTACAGGCCGCAAGCTTTACTTTTGGTCGCGAGGATCTGATCCCAAACATGTTTTTTAGCATGGTAAATGACCTGAACAGTACCCAGGCTGATAAAGTTTCGATTTTTAAATATTACCTGGAGCGCCATATCGAAGTAGATGGCGATCACCATAGCCATTTGGCACTCGCTATGATGGAGAAGCTCTGTGAAAAAAATGAAGCCTTTTGGGCCGAAGCAGAAGAGACCACAATACTAGCCTTGCAGAAAAGGATCGACCTGTGGGACGCAGCCTATGCCGAAATTGTTAAAAATAAAGTTGAAGCATAATTACTAAATTGTTAAGTATTTGCTAATTTAGATTACGTGATTTTAGTCACATTTACCTGTTAACATCAATTTTGTAAAATAAAATTTACACATTTGTTGTTCGGCACAAATAACCGATTTTAAGCGCATGAGTTTCATTTTAAAACCTGTTGATATCGTTGAGAGCATCACTCCCGAAGATTTTAAGAAAAATTATCTGAAAACTAAACGTCCGTTAGTAATCAGGGGCCTAACTAAAGACTGGCCTGCCAGAGAAAAATGGACAACTGAATATTTAAAAGAAATTGGTGGCGAGCTTGAAGTTCCACTTTACGACAACTCAAAAGCCGATCCATCTAAACCAATTAATGCAGCTACGGCGCATATGAAATTTGGCGATTACCTTGACCTGATCAAACGTGAGCCAACTGAACTTAGGATATTCTTTTTTAACCTGTTTAAAAAAGTACCAAGTTTAATCAATGATGTAAAAATCCCAAAAGATTTAATGGGTGGTTTTATCGAAAGTATGCCTGCTATGTTCTTTGGCGGTTCTAACTCGGTGACCTTTTTACATTACGATATCGATTTACCGCATATTTTCCATACACACTTTGGCGGTAGAAAACACATCGTTCTTTTCGACAACAAATGGAAAGACAGATTGTATTGCCTGCCAAATGCAACTTATGCTTTAGAAGATTATGATGTGGCTAACCCTGATTTCGAAAAATTCCCAGCACTAAATGGTGTTGAAGGTTATGAAGTTTTCCTGGAGCATGGCGATACTTTATTTATGCCAACCGGAATGTGGCACTGGATGAAATACCTGGATGGGTCGTTCTCTTTAAGCTTAAGAGCCTGGGATCAATCAATTACGCGCAAAGTAGCCAGTGTTTGGAGTTTATTTACCCATGGAGCGATAGACAGTTTAATCAAAATGACTTTCAAAGAAAAATACGCCCACTGGAGAGAGAAAAAAGCAGTTAAAATTGCCGAAAGGGCTTTAGCCAAAGGCAGACCATAGAAATTATTGAAAAAGTAAAATACAACGGGGCATCGGTTACGATAGCCCCGTTTTTTGTTATTATTGCGTTTAAACACGGAGAATTAAAAATCAGATACCAAAGATGGAAAACAATATCCTTAGCGAAAAAGAAAAAATGCTGGCCGGCAAAGCTTATCAGGCTGGCGGCGAAGAACTATCAAAAGAAAGATTAAAAGCGCGTGAAATTGTTTTCGAGTTTAATAACCTCGCACCTAAATTTATCAAACAACGCAAAGAGTTATTAAAAAGGTTATTCGGAAAAACAGAAAGGATGTTTTATGTAGAGCCTCCATTTAGATGCGATTATGGTTACAACATTGAAATCGGTGATAATTTTTATGCAAACTTTAATCTTGTCATTTTAGATTGCGCCAAGGTGCGCATTGGCAACAGCGTTTTCATTGCACCAAACGTGGCTATTTATACCGCAGGTCATCCTATCCATGCACATTTACGCGATCAGGAATATGAATGGGCCCAGGAAGTGACCATTGGCAATAGTGTTTGGATTGGTGGAAATGTAGTGATTAACCCCGGGGTAAAAATTGGGTCGAATGTCGTAATCGGATCAGGCAGTATTGTAACCAGGGATATTCCGGATAATGTTTTTGCAGCAGGAAATCCATGCAGGGTAATCCGCCAGTTAACAGATACTGATAAGGATTATTATTATAAGGATTTTAAGCTGTGCGAGTAAATTAGCCATCATCCCCTACCTTTACTTAATTAAACGGCGTCATCTCGACTGAAACGCAGTGGAATGGAGAGATCTATCTAGACAGATTTCTCGACTTCGTTGCACTCCGCTCGAAATGACGACCCGGGAGAAGCTTCGCTACCAAAACAACTTTGTCTTCCTCATTCATTTCCCATCTCACATCTTCCATCATTTAGCTACTATGATCGGCAACTACTTTCCATTCTCCTTTAATTTTTCTGATCAGGAGCGTGAAATATCCTTTAAGTTCATCTTTTTCGCGTTTAACATTCCAGCTGCCCAATACAAAAGCCAGATCAGGCTTTAAAAAATCGACCTTTTTAATTCCAAACACCAAAAATCCCATTGCCGATTTATCCGGATAACCCTTTTTATAATTATCCAATGTTTTTTGCCAGCCATAAGTTGGTCCGTTTTTACCTACGAAAAGTAAACTATCCGATTTTTCATAACCCTGCATAAAGGCTTCAACATCGCCTTTGTTCCAATCTGTGCGCTGCTTTTCGAGTAAATTAAGTATGGCTTGTTTATCATTTGCATTTTGAGCAAAAGCGCTAAAAGAAGTTAAAAACAATGCAATTACAAGTATTCTTTTCATGGTTATTTAAGTTGAGGTAAAAATTAAAGATAAGAAACAAATTATTTTGTTCCATGCGTAAAAATTCTTTATTTACATATCTATAAATCTCCTATGCAAAATAAAGTAATCACAATTGGCGAAATACTCTGGGATGTTTTCCCAGAGGGTAAAAAAGCTGGCGGCTCGAGCATGAACGTTGCGCTTAATTTACACAAACAAAGTATAGATAGCAGTTTTATTAGCGCAATTGGTGATGATGAAAATGGAAAAGAGCTATTCGATTTTCTAGCCAGCAATCATTTTGCAACTGATTTGATCCAAGTAAACGCCGAATTACCAACCAGTACGGTTGTGGTGCGGTTGGATGAAAACCATCAGGCCACTTATACGATTAAACAACCTGTAGCATGGGATGACATCAAAATCAACGATAAAAACATAGCCGCCGTAAAACAGGCAGATGCATTGGTATATTGCAGCTTAACCTGTAGAGCGAAAGAATCTAAAAAAACTATCCTTACGCTCTTAGAAAATGCAAAGACTAAAATCTTTGACATAAACCTCCGTGCTCCTTTTTATACAAAAGAATTAATTGGAACGCTTTTGGCAAAAGCGGATATCCTAAAAATAAATGAAGATGAAATTTTATGGGTGAAAGAAGCGTTTGCTTTAACTGGCAATACCGATGAGCAACTTTTAAAACAACTTTCCAGTCAGTTTAATATCGAAATCATCTGCCTCACGCTTGGTGATAAAGGTGCCTGTGTTTTAAAAGATGGCAAGTTGTTTAAACATGCTGGTTACAAAGTACAAGTGGCCGATACAGTTGGTGCCGGCGATGCCTTTTTAGCTACATTTATTGCCTCTTACCTACAAGGTTATCCTATGGAGACCACATTAGATAACGCCTGCAAAGTTGGGGCATTTGTAGCCTCTCAACCTGGCGCAAATCCAGAGTACAATAAAAAGATTTATCATATGGCGCTATAAGACCTTATAGGTTTTTGAAACCTATAAGGTCTCTTTTACCTTCCAAATATGACACCACGCTTAAATTAATGCAAAGCGAAACTTTTATCTTCGATAAATCGTTAATACAAGCACATGAGAGGTTTTCGTTTTTCTGATTATAAGCCGGGCGATACGCCAAAGGGTGGGTTTGATGAGTTGCTGAAATTATTTAGCGAACTGCTGAATTATACAGCTGGGGATGCAGCAGAGGCTTTAAGCTGGCTGAATGAGCTCGACAAACAATATAAATTAACCAATAACGATTATGGCATTGGTAATTTTATCGACGACCTGAAAGACAAAGGTTATCTTACTGAGGATAATCAATCCGGAGAGTTTAAAATTACTGCCAAAACCGAACAGACCATTCGCAAATCTGCCTTGGACGAAATTTTCGGGAAACTAAAAAAATCGGGAAGGGGCAACCACAACAGTAATCAATCGGGTATTGGTGAAGAGAAAAATGCGGATAGGCGCGAATATAGTTTTGGCGACAGTTTGGATCAGATTGATATGACGGCCTCTATCCAAAATGCCCAGATTAATCATGGCATCGCCGATTTCACTTTAACCGATCGCGATCTGGAAGTAGAGGAAAAGGATTTTAAAACCTTAACATCTACCGTATTGATGATTGATATTTCGCACTCGATGATCTTATATGGCGAAGACCGGATTACCCCAGCTAAAAAAGTAGCGATGGCTTTGGCCGAGCTGATTAAAACGAAATACCCTAAAGATACTTTAGACATTGTGGTTTTCGGAAATGACGCCTGGCCAATTAGCGTGAAAGACCTGCCTTATTTACAGGTTGGTCCTTACCATACGAATACTTATGCGGGATTAGAATTGGCTGCTGATTTACTCCGTCGCAGGAAAACGCATAATAAACAGATTTTCATGATTACCGACGGAAAACCGACCTGCTTAAAGGAAAATGGCAAATACTATAAAAATAGTATGGGTTTGGATAGGAAGGTAATTAATAAAACCTTAAATATGGCTGCCCAATGTAAGCGGCTGAAGATTCCGATTACTACATTTATGATTGCCAAAGACCCTTACCTGCAGCAGTTTGTTCGCCAGTTTACCGAAATTAATGGCGGCAGGGCTTTTTATAGCTCGTTAAATGGCTTGGGCGAATACATTTTTGAAGATTACATTAAAAACAGACGTAAGACGGTTAAATAAAGGTAGAGGGCAAAAGGTGGAAGGTTTAAGGTAAAACCTAAAGCCGAAAAGACCTATTTAACGAGTCTTAGAAACATTTAAACAAGGGAAGATTTAGCGATTGATGTTGCGTGCTGCAACCTTAAACCCTAAACCCTAAACCTTAAACCCATTTTAAAAGATGCAAAACACCACATTAGGCGAATTAAAAACCACTGGATATAAATCGAGATCTGTAAAGGAAGAGCTTAGGGAAAATCTGATTAAAGTTCTCCGCGATAAAAAAACCGAATTTGAGGGCATTATCGGCTACGATGAAACGGTGATTCCTGAATTGCAAACGGCCATTTTATCGCGTCACAATATTTTATTATTGGGATTACGCGGACAGGCTAAAACACGTATTGCCCGTTTAATGGTAAACTTACTGGACGAATATGTGCCATATGTTGCCGGAAGTGAAATTTTCGATGATCCATTGAATCCAATTTCATGGTATGCTAAAAACGAAATTGCCATAAAAGGCGATGATACCGAAATCGCCTGGTTACACCGTAGCGAAAGATATACCGAAAAACTAGCGACACCAGATGTTACCGTTGCCGATTTAATCGGCGATGTTGATCCCATTAAAGCCGCTACATTGAAACTAACTTATAATGATGAGCGTGTAATCCACTTTGGTTTAATTCCGCGTGCACACCGCAGCATTTTCGTGATTAATGAACTTCCTGATTTACAGGCACGCATCCAGGTGGCATTATTTAACATGCTACAGGAAAAAGATATTCAGATCCGCGGTTTTAAACTGCGTTTACCATTGGATATCCAGTTTGTATTTACCGCAAACCCTGAAGATTATACTAACCGTGGAAGCATTGTAACACCTTTGAAAGACAGGATAGAAAGTCAGATTTTAACCCACTACCCTAAAAGCATCGAAATTTCGCGCAAAATTACTTTTCAGGAGGCAAAATTAACCACCGATCAAAAAGCCAATATTGAGGCTGATGGTTTGGTGAAAGATTTAATCGAGCAGATTGCTTTCGAAGCAAGAAAAAGCGAATATATCGACCAAAAATCGGGCGTTTCGGCGAGGTTAACCATTTCGGCCTATGAAAATTTAATCAGCACTGCCGAAAGAAGAATGCTGATCTCTGGCGAGAAAAATACTTTTGTCCGTTTATCTGACCTGGCCGGGATTATCCCTGCAATAACGGGAAAAATAGAACTGGTTTACGAAGGCGAACTGGAAGGGCCAGCGCATGTAGCTACAACCTTAATCGGCAAAGCGGTTAAAACGTTGTTTGCGCGCTACTTCCCTGATCCTGAAAAAGCAAAGAAAAGTAAAACGGCCAATCCTTATACCGAAGTAACCGAATGGTTTACGGAAGGCAACAATGTAGATGTTACCGATGCTTTAACCAATGCACAGTATAAAAAAGCGCTGATGCTGGTACCAAGTTTATACGATCTGGTAAAGAAGTTTCATCCTAAATTAAGCGAAAATCAAACTTTATTGTTAATGGAGTTCGTATTGCATGGTTTAGCTGAATACTCGCAATTGAGCAAAAATTATTTAAATGGCGGCTTTGGTTTCTCTGATATGTTTGGCAGTTTATTCAACGCCGAATTTGACGAAGAAGAGGACGAAGACGATTTCAGATAAAATTAATGGAGTTTAACGGATATCTTTTATCGCTAAGGTTAAAACAAGAGCACCTTCCTAATGGGTATCCGTTTAATATTCCGTGCTTAAAATCTTTTGAAAAGTTAGACTTCCATCCTAATGTTACATTTTTTACCGGCGAAAATGGGGTTGGAAAATCGACCCTTATTGAAGCTATTGCAGTTTATCTTGGTTTCAATGCAGAGGGCGGAGGTAAAAATTTCAATTTTAAAAGCACAGCAACACATTCTGACCTTCATAATTTTTTAACAATATCAAAAAGTTTTAGAAAGCCAAAAGATGGTTATTTCCTTAGAGGTGAGAGTTTTTACAATGTTGCCAGCGAGATTGATAAGCTAGATGAGGAGCCTGGCGGACCAAAAATTATAGATTCTTATGGCGGGCTATCTTTACATGAACAATCTCACGGACAATCGTTTTGGTCGCTATTTACGAACCGATTTTGGGGCAATGGTGTTTATATCCTCGATGAGCCCGAATCGGCGCTTTCTGCTACAAAACAAATAGCCATGTTATCCAAAATTAATAATC
Organism: Pedobacter sp. ISL-64; assembly: GCF_018613605.1. Classification (GTDB taxonomy): domain Bacteria; phylum Bacteroidota; class Bacteroidia; order Sphingobacteriales; family Sphingobacteriaceae; genus Pedobacter. The sequence goes on from NZ_JAGGPU010000009.1 coordinate 7,792, forward strand.
TGGTAAACAAAAATGCCCAATTCATCATCGCAACACACTCTCCGATTTTATTATCCTACCCCAATGCCTGGATATACGAAATGTCGGAAAATAAAATAGCTAAGGTTAAATACGAGGAATCGGAAGTTTATCGGGTTTATAAAGCCTTTTTAGATCACCCTCAACGAATATTAGATAATTTATTTACTTCAAATACTTAATTTAGACAGGTCAAAAGAACCTGTCTTATTTTTTAATTTAACTCGAATAACCCGATCGTATGGGAAGATTACCTTTCATCATTGCTGCCTGCATATTCATCATTGCTTTTGACATTTATTGTTTCAAAGCCATTATCGCTGTTTTTAAAAAATGGAAACCGACTACTAAAAAAGTATTCGCTATTGCCTATTGGAGTTATAGCTTACTTCTGATTTTCGGCGTTTTTTGCGGCATTTACCTCAACCTTTTCCTTACGTTAAGGGCCATTATTTTGGTTGCCTTCTTTTTAACCGTTGCCTGTAAACTGGCTATGCTTCCATTTTTGATCTTGGATGATTTACGAAGGTTATTCATTAAAATTTTCAGGAGGAACAAAAAAAGTGAAGTTTCAACAGCACAAAATACAACAGCAGAACCCATTTCACGCTCTGAATTTCTGGTTAAAGCCGGATTGGTGGCAGCAGCAGTACCCTTAACTTCATTAAGCTGGGGCATTATTTCCGGTGCATACGATTATCAGGTGCGACGGGTAAATTTAATCCTCCCTAACCTACCCAAAGCTTTTGACGGCATTACCATGGGGCAGATTTCTGATATCCACTCTGGAAGCTTTTACAACAAAACAGCCGTAAAAGGCGGTGTAGAAATGCTATTGGGCGAGAAACCCGATTTCGTTTTTTTCACCGGTGATTTAGTGAATAACCTTACCAACGAGGTAAGAGATTATCAGGATATATTTTCGAAAGTAAAAGCACCTCTTGGTGTATATTCAACATTGGGAAACCACGATTATGGTGATTATTTTTTTGGCAAAGAATCTTCTCCTGCCAAGGTAAAAAACCTGAAAGATATGGTTGATGTGCATAAAGTAATGGGATACGATTTACTAATGAACGAAAACCGGAGATTAAAAGTAGATGGAGAAGAAATCGGGATTTTAGGCATCGAAAACTGGGGAATGGGCCGCTTCCCTAAATATGGAAAAATGGAGCTTGCAGTTCAGCATACAGACGATTTACCGGTTAAACTTTTGCTTAGTCACGATCCTTCGCACTGGCGTGGAGAGGTTTTAAAGAAATACCCCCAAATAGATGCCATGTTTAGCGGCCATACCCACGGAATGCAGTTTGGCGTTCGTTTCAAAGAGGTTCAATGGAGCCCGGTGCAATACATTTACAAGGAATGGGCGGGTTTGTACCAGGAGCAAAAACAACAGCTTTATGTTAATGTGGGCTATGGCTTTTTAGGTTATCCAGGCAGGGTTGGAGTTTTACCTGAGATTACAATATTTACTTTGAAGAGGGCTTAGACCAAACATAAGTGAGTTTCGAATGATTGAATGAGAGAATATCGGCATCAGGCCTAAAACATTCGCTAATTCAATCATTCTCTCATTCAAGAATTATATTTATCCCGCGTTAAAGCGATAACCTACCCCCCTAACAGTTTGTAATAACTGCGGATTATCAGGGTTCAATTCTATCTTCTTACGTAAGCGCACAATATGCATATCAAGCGTTCTGGTATTCACATCAGAGTTGTAGCCCCACACCACCAACATCAATTCATCACGGTTGATAACTTTACCTGGGTTGCGCAAGAAATAAAGGAGGATACGGTTTTCCAATATCGTTAACTCGATCTTCTTTCCATCCCTAAACAACGTGTGGATGTTTGGATGATGTTCCATATTACCAAAACGGTGAATTTCGGCCGTATCTTTATTCACAATAAATTTCACCTTACTCTCCAACATCGCAACCAAAACATCCATATTAAATGGTTTGGTGATATAATCAGATGCACCAAAGTTATAGGCGTCAATTTTATCAACATCCTGCGCTTTAGCAGTCATCATAATGATCAGGTTTTCGAATCCTTGCTTGCGCACATTTTCGCAAACTTCGGCGCCCTGTTTACCCGGCATCATCCAATCCAATAAAACAATATCAGGCTGATCGGCAACAATCATTCTTTCACCAGCTTCGCCATCATTTGCTTCAAGCACAGTATAACCTTCAGCCTTTAAACGGTGGGCCACAAGAAAGCGAAGATTTTCATCATCTTCTACAATTAATATTTTTACTTCTTTTGACATTTGTATGTGTGTTTTATACGCGGTTGTAATGTTGAAACGCTGTAATGTTTAAAGGGTTAAGCTCAACTTTACAACCTTCCAATTCCTAAAATTTAACTATTATAAGGCAGCACAATCTTAAATTCAGTACCACTTCCTACTTTACTTTTTACAGAGATTTCTCCCTCCATAAAGTTAACCAGTTCTTTGCAGAATGCCAAACCCAGGCCTACACTGCCCATTTGGTTATATTCATTCTGAATCCTGAAAAACTTCTTAAATATATTGTTTAATTCTGATGCTGCGATACCTATTCCCTTATCGGCAAACCGGAAAACCAGCACCCCTTTAATCAACTTTGCACTAATGTGTAATTTTTTCTGTTCTGGTTTCGAATATTTGTAGGCATTCTCTGCCAGATTATCGAATAAACTCCCCAATAATACCGGATCGGTAATAAAGGTTTTAAAGCCCACCACCTCATAGGTAATCTTAAAATCGGGATGTTTTAATGTATGCGATTCGATGGTACTTTCAATAAAATCTACAATATTAACTTCTTCCTGATTCAGTTTAATCGCCTTATTTTCAATCTGCGTAAAGGCCAGTAATTTGTTCATTAAGCCATTCAGTTTGTCGGCTTCTTCATCCAGTATCTTGCCATAAAGTTGCTGTTCCCTCTGGCTTAATGTAGTAGCACTTTTAATATTGTTTCCCGCAATCTTAATCACGCTGACGGGCGTTTTAAACTCATGCGTAAGGTTATTCACAAAATCGTACTGCAGCTTAAACATTTTGCTATTGATATTCAGGTTACGGTAAATCAAAAAAGCAACCAATAAAAGTACGCCGTATACCAGTAAAAGCACCAGGGCGATCGGCATGAAGTAAATAAAAATTTCTTTCTTGATGTAAGATCTTGATGAAATAAGGTATAACTTAAAATCAGAAAATGCACCCGGCAGAGCAATTTCGGTATTAATATTTTCGTCAGAAGTATCAATCGGATCGTAAGTCAACGGCTCAATCCTGATCGTTTGGTACAGCAATGGTCTGGTATTGATGATCTTTATTTTATGTGCATCGAGATTAAAAACCAGTACATCCTGTTGATAAACAGGCGCTGGATTTAATTTCCGTCTGATCATATCTTTATAGGCCCTTAAATCTTCCCGGCGGGGAATATTTAAATAGGTGATTTTATTTTCATTCGAGTTAACGATAGAAAAATTAGTAAACAATTCCTCTTGTGTAGGTACCGATGCTGTATCCAGATCCTCAACAAAAGTGGCAAGTTTTATGGCTATTGCATTAAAATCGCTCCCCACATTAAAAGATCTGGTATCATCTTCTGAATATAATTTTACCGAATCGGGCTTAATACCTTTACCAAACTGAAAAATAGATTTAGGGCCAATACCTAAGTGGTTTGCATTGATCCCATCTTTTACGGGAACATTCTTTACCTCTGTATCGTAAAAAGTAACCTTCGAGATAAAAGGATATTTTAACATCACGGTATCTACAAACTTTGCTGCTGTAGAAGAATCTAAAAAGCCGCTATAATACGAAATCTCGGGCATTTTATTCTGAAAGAAATCGTTATAAGGCTTAATACTCTGCTCTAGCACGTTTACTTTCTCAGATACAAAATCGTTCTCAATCGATTTCTTGCTGTAGTTAAACGCTAAAAAAAGCGATAGAATAAAAAGAATGGAAATGAGTACAATGAAGGTTATACCGAGCGAGAAATTTTTACGATATCCACTTTTTTTATCTAAGGCCATACCCTATTTCTTACCTAGATTTTCCTGTAAAAATTCTTCTAATGCTTTGTACAGAGCCGTTCTACTTTGTTGACGTACTATAGGGTTTGGGCCTTCTTCCTTTTCGATATAGGTAACCTGAACATTCCGTTTTTTCAGCTCTTTAATAAACTGAACACCTTCCGCTACATTAACACGAGGATCTTTAGGGTTCTGCGCTATAAAAACAGGCGCTTTAAACCGGTCGGCATGGAAAACAGGTGATGCAAACCGCATATAATCGGTATCTGTTACCGGATTGCCAACAATTTCATAATACATCTGCAAATTCGCTTTTAAAAACGGCGGGATGGTTTTCAGGTAACTAAACAAATTGATTACTCCTGAATTTGATCCACCACATTTATAAAGATCGGGATTTTTATACAAACAATTTAATGCAATATAACCACCAAAACCATTGCCATAAATGGCGATTTTTTTAGGATTGGCAATTTTTTTGGCAATTAACCATTTTACGCCATCGTTAACGTCTTCCTGGATTTTATCGCTCCACTGCTTAAAGCCAGCAGCATAAAAAGATTTTCCATAACCGGTAGATCCACGATAGTTTACCTGCAAAACAGCATAACCACGGTTAGCCAGAAATTGTACTTCGGCATTATAGCCCCAACTATTTCTCCCTGTAGGGCCATTATGCGGCAGAACCACTACAGGCAAATTAACAGCCTTTTTATTTTTGGGTAGGGTTAAATAACCGTTAATGATTAAATTATCAGAACTTTTAAAACAGATTGGTTTCATGGCACTCATATCGCCCTGTTTAATAGATGGGCTAATATCAGTTAGTTTTTTAAGTTTGTTCTCGCTAACAGTATAAAGGTAATAAGAACCTGGATTTTTATCAGTAAATGTCCTTACCACAAAAACCTTGTCCATTTTATCTTTATCCATAATTTTCCATTCGGTTCCTGGCAAAAGCCGGTCTATTTTCGAATAAGTAATTTTGGTACTGTCATCAAGATAATATTTTTCCTTTTTCCAGGTTTCGCAGGTTACAAAAAGCATTTTCTTTTTTGGGCGCGAATATTTTGCATCTACTACATTTAAGGTATCGTTTGCAAAAAGCACCTGTTTTTCTTTACCTGTTTTTAAATCGAGTGCCACTAGTGCATTCTTATCCCTATTTACATTTGAAATTACATAAAGTATATTAGGTTGGCTTTCGGAGAAGGCAACTGGCTGTAAAGTGGTTTCGAAATTATTGGTAATTACCGGAGCAAAGGCCTGATTTTCGTTTTCCCGGTACATTAAAGTTTCGTTCACCCCATCACTCGCTACAGCAATTTTCAACACCCCTCTGTTATCTGTCATCCATTCGGTAATATTGCCAGGGTTTTTAGCTGCAATATCCATTTTACCATTCCGAACATTTAAGCGGTAAACATCGAAAACTGTCGAATCGCGTTTATTGGATGCAACAATAATGTATTTATCATCAATCAACTGATCTTCTATTACCCTTAACCTGTTTTTCTCGTTTGCACTCAGCTGAACCTGCTTGCTTCCATCTTTATTGATCACGAAAATATCCGATTTACGCTCTTTAGATTCGTCTTCAGTATAATAAATCAACTCGTTATTGCTGGTCCAGAAATGAAAACTGATATTCTTCCCATTCAGATGGGTTAACTGAAGACTATTTCCGGTAGCAAGGTCTTCAACAAAAAGATCAAGTTTTTTATCATGAAGCTTTAAATAAGAAAGACTTTTCCCGTCCGGAGAAATGCGATAATAGGCTTTATCCTGCGTTTTAAAAAAGTCGTCCACAGGAATAGTATCATCGTTAGCGCCTTTACAGGCCCAGATCAATGCAACCATTAACAATAGAAAAATCTTTTTTAGCATAAATAAATCCTTTACGGGATGACAAAAATAAGTATCATAACAACTTAACTGCGATTTACACCAACAATGTTACTTATGCAATCAATAATAAGTCGTGGTTCAATTTAGTATTTATAAAATACCTACAAAATAAAATACAGGTAACATTTAAAATACGTTTAATATCAATTGATGCTTTAGCTAAAGATGTATTAAAATGTTACATTTAAAACTTATAATTTAGGGTTTATGAACCGCTTGCTTTTCATCATATTCTTATTTCTATCTCTTGGGGCCAATGCACAAATCTTCCGTCCCAATCAACAGATTACACCTGATGAAAGTAGCTTGGCCATTCAATACTATAATGATGGAGATTATGAAAAAGCAGTTGTGCTACTGGAAAAACTTTATGCCATACCCAATAACGAAGCCTATTTCGATATTTACTTTAATACATTGGTAAAATTGAAGCGTTACGATGTTGCGGAGAAAGTGGTTAAAAGGGAAATAAAAAAAAATCCACAGGGTGATGTTTATCCAATAGCATTGGGCAAACTTTATCAGGAGAAGGGTGATGTGCAAGCGGCAAACAAGATTTTTACCGACGTAATTAATAAACTTCCGAAAGATGAATTTAAGATCCGGAATTTAGCCAATAGTTTTTATCGTTTTGAAAATTATGAATTTGCGGTTCAAACTTTTAAGCAGGGAAGAAAACTGTTGGGCAACGATCAACTCTTTGCCTTTGAGCTATTAAATATCTACCGTTTTAAAAAGGATAAGCCCATGCTCATGCAAGAGTACCTTGATGCCATGGGCACCATGCCGCAGCTTTTACCGCAGGCTGAAGCCGTACTGGCATCTATTTTTGAGGACAAAAACGATTACCAAACCTTTCAGGCAGCCATTTTAAAGAAAATACAGAAAGAGCCCGATGCCGAAATTTATATTCAGTTACTCACCTGGAACTATATTCAACAACAGGAATTTGATATGGCCCTGCGCCAACTAATTGCATACGATAAACGCACCAAAGCTGATGGAGGCACCTTGTTTAATGCCATTTATACATTTGTTGACAATGGCGCATACGAAACAGCGATTAAAGCTTACGATTACCTGTTAACTAAAGGAAAGGATAACCAGTATTATCTTCCTTCAAAAATAGAAATGCTGAACACCAAGTATAACCTGCGTACCAACGGGAAATATACAGTAGCCGATCTTGATCTGTTAGCGAAAGATTATCAGGCCTTACTGGACGAAAACGGTAAGAACAGAAACACACTTTTCGCGATAAAAAAACTCGCAAACTTGCAGGCTTACTATTTAAATCAACCCAGTAGTGCAGAAAAAGAGCTGGAAGAAGCCATAAAAATGCCTGGCATTAACGATCAGGAGTTAGGCCAACTGAAACTCGATTTAGGCGATATCTATATTTTAACCAACCAACCCTGGGAAGCTTTTTTAGTATACGAGCAAGTGAGCAAACAATTTGAAGGACAACCCGTAGGAAATGAGGCACGTTTCAGAAGCGCTAAACTTTCATTTTATCAGGGTAATTTCGAATACAGCAATGGCCAATGCCTGGTTTTAAAGGCTGCGACTTCACAACTCATTGCAAACGATGCGCTGAATCTGAGTTTACTGATTAACGATAATATTCAAACCCCTGCTGATAGCAACGCACTAAAAATGTATGCCGATGCAGAGATGCTTTTATTCAGAAACCTCCCTGAACGAGCAGTTAAAAAAATGGATAGTATTGCGGTAGCGTTTCCACAAAATAGCCTAACCGACGCGATAATGATGAGTAAGGCAAGAATTCTCATCAAAGCCAACGATTTCCAAAAGGCAGCCGATATCTTGAAAAAGGTAACTGAAGATTTTAAAGATGGGATTTGGACAGACGATGCGCTTTTTACATTGGGCGATCTTTATGAAAAGAAATTGAACGACATTGCACAGGCCAAAATCTATTTCCAGAAACTGATTACGGATTACCCGGGGAGCATGTTCAGTGCCGAAGCCAGGAAAAGGTTTAGGAATTTACGCGGTGACGGAGTTTAAACCAGTAGCAAATGTTAATCATTACATGATAATCGTTTTACTTTTGAAAATGCTTTCTAATTTTTCGGCAGACAAAAAAGAAAGAGCAATTGCAGCGAAACCGATTAGTGAACATACGATAACAAAGAGACATACCCCTGTTGCAAATGGAGCAGATCCTTTGGTTAAAACGATGCATTTATCAGAAATATTATAGCCTCCTTCAACAAGGATTTTTTTACTTTCCTCATTAATCACCTCATTATCAAACTTGCCTTTGATATGAGCATTTTTCGTAAAATAGTCTGCTAAATCTTCCCTATTTACTTTGTCGTCTATAACTACGACAAAACATTCTATATTTTTCAAGTTAGCTACGTTCTCATCATTTTGGTAAACCGGATAGGTAATTGCCGAAAGCGTAGTATCTCCATCTTTAACGCTTAAATTTTCGACATAGAGATCTCCGTATGCGCTTACATCAGCAACTCCAAAGTACCTGGGCAGTTTTCCAGCTCCTATACTTTTTACTTCTGCAAGTGTATAATTCTTTATATTCTTAATTTGATGATTGAAAATCAGATCTGGAACAGCTTCAATAATGAATGCTATTGTAATACCCAAACCGATAAACCGATAAATGATTCCAAAATGCTTTAGAAATACGATGGCCTTTATTAAAAATTTCATTTTTGAGAGTAGCTAATTTATCGAATGTAAATAATTGATATCGATTTCAGAAAGTATTTTTCTTATTTTTTTTCCAGTCCCAAACCACAACATTCCATTCTACCGCGCTGTTATCTGTATAAGTATGAATAACCTCGAAACCAATACGTTTATGTGCATTCATCGATCGTAAATTGATGCTTGCAATTTCGGTGATTGCGAAATCGTATTTAGATTTAAAATAATCTTTATAAGCCCGATAACATTGATCGAACAAACCTTTACCACGATAAGCCTGACTAACGCAAACCTGCCCTACAACGATATAGAAATAAGAAGAAACGGATTTACCGTGATATTGGATGTGATCGAAACTTTCGTACATTTCAACCAATCTTGGGATATCATTTTTAGATTCCTCAGTCATTGCTAACACATAAGCTATAACCAATTCGCCATCTTTTGCAATAATGTTGGGTTCGTGCCGATGCATCTTTTCCAGATCATCAAGCGAATGCGAAACGGTAACAAAGCCTTCTTCTTTTATTTGTTCTGGAGTTAAATCTTTCTTTAAGTTTTGCTTTTGAAGCTCAAGAATGCCTTCAAGCTCTTTTGTAGTAGAAGATCTGGTAATGACAATCATTTCTGGATATAGATGGCTTAGGCATCTAATGCAATAATAGTTAAGGTTAGCAACAAAACGAAGCAAATTGCTGCCAAAATTAAAATTCTGGCGCCATGCTGCCTATCCGTTAGGGAATAAGAAAAAACCTTTTCGCCAGTATTTAATGTTCTCTTTTTCTTCATTAAATCCCAACCAATCACCAACCCTAAAATGCCGCCGAAAATTGCAGTTAGGTAACCAGTATAAATATAATTACGAGTGGAATTGTCTATTTTTTGAGAGTCGTTAGTTCGTATCATGCTTAAAAACAATGGGATTCGTCAAATTTAACAGATTGACACCACTTTAAAGAATAAAATCCATTATCATCAATTTTTTAACATTTATATATTATTTACCTTTGTGCCATGTTTTTATATAATGTTACGCTTATCCTTGATGATGCAGCGGCTGAAGAGTGGTTACAGTGGATGCAAGATGTTCATATCCCTGAAGTGATGGCTACGGGTATGTTTATTTCCAACCGTTTATTAAAGGTTGTAGACTCACCGAACGAAGGGGTAACCTATTGCGCACAGTACGTTGCCGAAACATTAGATCATTACAATAAATACCAAGAGATATTTGCCCCTGCTTTACAGGCTGAACTAAACGAAAGATACAAAAACCGCTTTGTGGCTTATCGTACCTTAATGGAATTTGTACCCCCAACCCCCTGAAGGGGGCTTAAATCCAAAAAATCCAAAGTCCCCTTCAGGGGATTTAGGGGTTTAACTTCTCATTATTCTTGTGCCTATCTGCATCGCGGATGCTCTTTTTTTCCAGGTTCTTTTCCAAAGCATCGGTAAGGTTTATGCCTGTTTGATTAGCCAGACAGATTAAAACGAACATCACATCGGCCATTTCATCGGCGAGGTTTACCTCTTCGTCGCTTTTTTTAAACGACTGCTCGCCGTATTTACGGGCCATAATACGGGCTACTTCTCCAACCTCCTCCATCAAAATGGCGGTATTGGTGAGTTCGTTAAAATAGCGGATGCCTGTGGTTTTAATCCAACGGTCTACGGTTTCTTGTGCTTGGTTAATGGTCATGTTTTTCTTCTTCTATTTCTGATTTTATAATGCTGCTCACTTTGATATTGGCACCTTCGAGCAAAAATACACCTGCACCTTCTTCTCTCACATAAGGTGTTTTTATTTCCCCAATTTTGGTAATCTTGACAAAAAATGGCTGCTCTCTCTTACGCTGTGGATCTTCATCGTTCCATTCGGTGATCATAATTAAATCCTTGATCGGTTTATCCATTTTAAACCAATAAAGATAATCGGCATTGTACGATACAGCATTTATACTTTTATATTTTGAATAATAGTTAATCGCACCAGCTTGTCCATAATTATCGGCACGTACCAACAGCGCAGATTTATCTTTAACCTTTCCGTAAGCAACATCAACAAGTGCTGCCAATTCTTTCCAGCCCTGCATATCAGCATAATCTTGTGGCAGCTGGTGGTTTCTCCCGTCTTCCCATCGCAAGGCACCTACCCGTTCAAATCTCTTATGATGTGCTACAATTTCATCAGGACTATAAACTGGCATAATAAGCGGTATCAAATAAATGAATGAGCCAATATTAAAGGCTAACAGTAATCCAGTTAATACATATTTCTTTGCTAAAACCCGACTTAAATAATGTGCACCAAAAGCCAGTAAAACAGGATATAAGCCTAATGCATAATAATCTTTTGCCTTAAAATAGCTAAATACAAAAAGTGTAAACAGGTAGGAGAGAATAATCCATCTGTATTTGCTGAAATCCTTATAAAAAATCAGGCTGCCAATGCCTGCTAAAAGAATAAAGATCGAACTGATAAAAAAGAGGGACTGTCCGATAAAAAAATCAATCCGGTTTACATGAACCAACTGAGTTGCCTGTAAAAGTTTCATGTGGGCGAGCACTGGAAAGTGATTGTTAATCTGCCAGATTACATTGGGCGAAATGATTAAAAGCGCCAGTAAAGTGGCCAGATAAAGATGTTTATCGGTAAATATTTTTCGTTTTGATGTAATGAGTATAGCTGGTAGTAGACCAATTATGAGAAAAAGGATGTTGTATTTATTTAAAAAACCTAAAGCGACAAAAAAGGCAAAGGCATACAAGTATCTGGCTTCGTTTTTATCGAAATATTTTAACAGATAATAGAATATAGCTGTCCAGGCCAAAACATCGAAAGAATTGGGCTGATAAAGGGTATTTAGTCTGAGCAGAGCAGAACACAGGCAAGCTACTGCAACCAGGCATTTGGCCAGCAAGTTACCCTTTAAAAAACCGACAATTTTCCAGCAGTACAATATCGTGAAGGCACCTAATAATGCAGGAACTAGTTTTACCACGAAATATCCATTGCCAAAAGCTTTAATAAGCCATGAAAATAGCGAGGTTAATGGCGGAACAGAGGTGAAACCCGCAGCGAGGTGGTTTGCCTGATCTAAATGCAGAAATTCATCACGGTGCAGTTCGTAAACTGAATTGACCAATACAAAAGATAACACTAACTTTAAAATCAGAAAAAACGCAAGACAACTGTATTCCGCTAGCCGGTTCGGATTTTTATCCTTCATATTAGCTTAGGTTAAATTTTGGAATAAATTAATATTATTTTTTTGACAATTCAAGACTTAATAAGTTACGCCGCTATTGTTTAAATTCAATTATTCCTTATCTTTTGTATCAATCAAAATTGTAACTGGCCCATCGTTTAAAAGTGCGATTTTCATATCAGCGCCAAAAATTCCTGTTTTTACTTTTTTACCCAATAAAGCCGATAACTTTTCAATCATTTTTTCGTAAAGTGGAATCGCTACATCTGGTCGCGCTGCCCTTGTAAAACCTGGGCGGTTTCCTTTTTTGGTAGATGCAAATAAGGTGAACTGGCTGATCAATAAAATATCTCCGCCCACATCGGCAAGTGCTTTATTCATCATTCCGTTTTCATCTCCAAAAACACGCATACCGATAATTTTCTGTGCTAGCCAATCCAAATCGGCTAAAGCATCGGCATCTTCTATGCCTAACAACACTAAAAATCCGGCATCAATCGCTCCCGTTATTTCACCATCAACTGTGCAACTTGCCTGTGTAACTCTTTGTAAAACTGCTCGCATTTTATACTACTTTTGCTCAATAAAATTGATATGCGCAAGATAAGTATTTTAGTGATTTCTGTATTTCTCTTCATCGGTTGTAAGCAAAAATCAATCGTTCATCCTACTTTTTATTATTGGAAAACGGATTACCAGAATAAAAAGGAAGAAACCGATTATCTTGATCAGTTTAAATCAAAATCTTTATATGTACGGATCATGGATGTAGATTTTAATCCCGATCTGCAATTGCCAGTACCCATTTCGCCAATTAAATTCTCAGACCCCATACCCAGGCAGGTCGATATTATCCCCGTTGTGTTTATCGTTAACCAGGTTTTTAACAAGATTGACACCTTGCAAACAGCAGTTATGGCCAATCGCATTGCCAAATTTGTAGAAGCAAAGGTAAAACAGGCCGGAAAGCTAAATTATACGGAATTACAAATTGATTGTGATTGGACCAAAGGCACAAGAAACAGATATTTTAAATTTTTAGAGCAATTAAGCGCCAACCCACTTTTAAAGGGCAAAACCATTTCGGTAACCTTGCGCTTGCATCAAATAAAAAATATTGTGTCGAATGGGATTCCCCCAGTAGAGAAAGGCATTTTAATGTGTTACAACATGGGTAACCTGCGTAAATATGGCGACCAAAACTCCATATTGGATCAGCACGAAATGGATCTCTACTTAAAAGATTTCCTGGAACAATATCCCTTACCACTTGATGTGGCCTTACCCATTTTCGAATGGGCAGTAGTATTCAGAAACGGGCAATATGCCGGTATCTCGAAACGAATAGGCAAAACCCAGATCGGGGATAAAAAACTTTTTAAACAGAGGGGAAATTCCATTCTCTATGATCTTTTGGTTGATTATCCTGCTGCCGGATTAAAAAAAGGAGATGTGGTAAGGAAGGAAGAGATTTCCACTGAAGATTTACTTTCAACCTCTAAATTTTTATCGCGATATTTAAGCCCTAGAGACCGGAACCTCGTTTTCTACCATTTAGACACCGACCTTTTAAAACATTTTACTAATGAAGACGTTCAAAAAGTTATCGCTAATTTTTAGTGTATTCCTGATTACTTTTTTCGGCGAAATTGCCGTAAATCTTGCCTGTGGTGGCGAGATAGATCCTTATGATTACTACATTTCTTATTTCCACAACAACATTGAAGGGGATGAATATTCGCCGTTCGCCTACAACCAGATGGTATACCTCAACAGCGAAACGGATATAGAAAGCGAGCCAGATATCAATAGTCGTGAATGGGCGAAATACCTCAATGTTAAAAAAGAAGATGTGCTAAAAGTAATGTACAAAACAGATAGTGCAACTGACGTAAAACTCGTTAATTTTGATGGTAACGTTTCGCAATTACCCGATAGCTTACAACAGAATAGTTTTATCAAGGCGTTAAGCAAACGCAAAGAATCACTAAAGTATTATCAATTCGCCAAAAGCTGTGAACCCTTGGCTAATGTGGATTTTAGTCTTTGGGATCCTAATCCCCGTGATACGACCGCCATGGGTTCAAAAGCCCAAGAAGGTCTAAAATTAACAGAAGCAGAGAAAGACGATTTTCTTAAACTGCGTTACGCTTACCAAGCTGAACGGATGTTTCATTTTGCAGGATTGCACGCCGAAAGCAAATCGACCTACGAAAAGTATATCAAAACCAGTAAGGTAAACAGTGCGGTTAAGGGCTGGGCATTAGCACTCTATGCCGGATCGACCCGTAGGTTGGGAAATCCTGAAGAATCTGCCTTTTTATTCTCGAAGGTTTTTGCAAGCAACCCAGAACGGAGAGTACAGGCCTATAAAAATTATTATTACACCAGTTCGCCCGTTAACGGGGCGCTAAAATACGCCAAAACCAATAACGAGAAAGCCAATATCTGGGCGATAAATGGCTTTGGAGATGCTGATTCGGGTATAGAAAGTCTGAATAAAGTTTATCAGTACGAACCAAAAAGCCAGCTTAACGGCACGCTGCTGGTACGCGAAGTCAATAAATTAGAGCAAGATCTTATTGAGGCGAACGACATTGCCAAAATTGGCTATAATTATTATTTTTCGGATAACGGCAATTCTAAATATAAAGACAGTCTAAAAGCCGTCAACCTTAAACAGCTGAATGAAATCAGGAATTTTGCAGTAAAACTGGCCACCGAGAAGAAATATCCACAACCAGAACTAGGTACGTTAACAGCAGCTTATTTATCATGGATGGAGAACAAAGATTTCTTGGCCTCAAATTACCTTGCCATCTTAAAACCTGATAAATTACCGGAAAGATTACGCGACCAATATCGCATTACCGATTTATTAATCAAGGCTAAAAACATCAAAAAAGGAAATCCTTTTAATGAGAACGATTTATTGCCAACCTTAAAATGGCTCGACGAAAAACGTTTTGCAGAGAACAGCGAGCAACCAAAAGGACCATATTATTATGATACAGATCGTGCCAGCAAACGCTTTAGCAGAACGACCAGGAATTTTTATCAGCAAATATTGGCTCCAGCTTATTTGAGTATGGGCGATACTGCAAAAGCGGCATTAGCAATGGTTAAAGGTGACTTGGAATACAAAACATTAAAGGAGAATTCACTTTTCCAGAACATGAGTTATCAAAGTATTGCTTTTTGGCAGAAAAACTTAAGTCCGAAAAGCTTGCAGGGCTTAGCTGTTTATAAAACCAGGGCGACAGGTAACGATGTTACCGCTTTGTTGGCTTCGGCTTTAAACCAGCTCAAAAACGATGATTTTTATGAACTTTTTGGCACAACTTATTTACGCACACATCAATATGATAAGGCCGTTCAAATGTTTGCAAAGGTTTCGCAAGGTTACAAATATTTTAACCCCGATAACTGGTACGCTGATGAAGCCAACGCTAAACTTTATGCTAATCCTTTCATCGAAACGATAAACGATTATCCTAAAAAATATGTAACAGCGAAAACATCAATTACTAAAAAAGCTTTTGCAGCTGAAATGCTCCGCTTGCAGAAATTAACCGTTAGCGATAAAAAAAATGCCGCACTTTACTATTATAAAATGGCCAATGCAGTTTACCAAACCGGCTACTACGGCAATAGTTGGTTTTTAATCAGTTACGACTGGTCATCATACGACAACAGCAACCCAGCAAAATATGTATACGATGGCGATTATAAAAAAGCGCAAACGGCAAAAGCCTGGTATTTAAAAGCAAGGGCTTTAAGTACCAATGCTGATTTTAAAGCAAAATGTACATTTATGTTGGCTAAATGTTTACAGAAACAGATCATCATGAATGCTAACCCGCTATCATTTTATTATTACGATAAAAAAGATGTGAAATGGAGAAACTTCATCAAGGCAAATTACAACAACCCTTATCTTAAAGAATTAAGGTTTAGCTATGGCAAAACGCCTTTTTATGCTGTTGCGGCGGGCGAGTGTAGTTATTTAGGAGATTTTATTAAGCCAAAAACGCAATAAGCACGTTTGACCATTAAGAAGTTAAGGTAGTTAGGAACCATGTGACAAACCTTTATATCCTTAACTTCTTAATGGTAAAAAACATAAAGCTATTGGTAAAACTCAAAGGCTTTTCTAAGAACTGTGGGTTATCTCCATTGGAGCGCACCTGTACCAATTTTACATCACGCAATGGAGAGATCCTTTGATATAGATTTCTCGACTTCGTTGCACTCCGCTCGAAATGACGAATCTGTATTGATGAGACAACTTTCTTATCTTAACTTGCCTGGCTATTTTAACTAAACCCTAAACCCTAAACCCTAAACCCTAAACCCTAAACCCTACCACCTAATCAGTGCACTGGCCCAGGTAAAACCCGATCCGAATGCGGCAAGGCAAACCAGATCACCATCTTTAATTTTGCCTGCTTCCCAAGCCTCGCACAAGGCAATAGGAACAGAAGCTGCTGTGGTATTGCCATATTTTTGGATATTATTAAAAACCTGATCATCATTTAAACCCAACAGCTGCTGCACATACTGGCTGATACGCAAATTTGCCTGATGTGGCACCAACATATCAATATCTTTCTCTGTTAAATTATTTGCAGCCAAAGCCTCTTTAATTACTTCAGGAAATTTTACCACCGCTTTTTTGAAAACCGATGGCCCATCCATATAAGGTAAAGCGGCACCGCTATCCAAAATTTCCTGCGTCATAAATAAGCCACCCAACTCCTGCTCAGGATAGGCAGGTTTATCTTTCAACCATTTATTGGCATGAGAACCTGGATAATACATGGCCAGGATTTCGGCATCCGCACCATCGCTATGCAAATGCGTACTTAAAATCCCTTTTCCGGGTTCATCTGTAGGCTGTAATACCACAGCGCCAGCACCATCGCCAAAAATCACCGATACATTACGGCTACGGGTTTCGAAATCCATCGCGAACGAATGTTTCTCGCTTCCCACTACCAGCACATTTTTATACATACCTGTTTTTACAAACTGATCGGCCACAGAAAGGGCATAAACAAAGCCCGAACATTGGTTGCGGATATCTAAAGCACCAATTTCACCCATGCCCATTTCGCGTTGCAATAGTACGCCACAACCCGGGAAATAATAATCGGGGCTTAAGGTGGCAAAAACGATAAAATCGACATCCTTAGCGGTAATGCCAGCCCTTTCGATCGCGATTTTGGCTGCCTCAATACCCATGGTGGTAGTGGTTTCCTCGTTACGATCGGCAAAACGGCGCTCTTTAATACCGGTACGTTCCTGGATCCATGCATCGTTGGTATCCATAAAACGGCTTAAATCATCGTTGGTATATACATTTTTCGGAACGTAGTAACCTATTCCGGCAATTTTAGACTGGTGCATGCTATTATTTATATTTTGGTTAAACAAAGTTAATCATTTATTGCCTAAGCTATTATTATTAACAAAGGAACAAAATCTTGTTACTCGATACTAAATACTTGATACTAATGTTTATTTTTGCGCCATGTCTACAGAAACCAAAGAAGAGACCTTTACGCTCGAAGAAATTTTAACTTCCCTAAAAACCGTACATCGCCTTATTTTGTGGAATGATGATATCAATACTTTCGATCATGTGATTTATTGCATGATGAAATACCTGGATTATAACGAATCGCAGGCTGAAAAAATTGCATGGAAAGTGCATAATGATGGAAAATGCCCTGTTTTGGAAGGATCATTTACCGAAATGGAAGTTTACCGTAAAATTTTACAACAAGAGGGCTTAACTGTTTCTGTTGATTAGCGATATTTATTTCGCGAACTACCCTCGCACAATACCGTCATTTCGAGCGGCGTGCAACGCAGTCGAGATGACGACGATTCTGTATAAATTAACTCCCCAACCCTTTCAAAAGCTCCAATAACCCGGCCTGCGTAGTTTGCGTTTTATCTTTAGCGTACCAGCCGTGAAGTTTTTCTGCCAAAATTGGCATATCAGTGCTATCTTTTCTCCACTCTTTTAAAAGCTCCTGCAAAATTTGCGGCCTTGGGCCCCAGGTTCCTAAAACTTGGCCTGCTGATTCATTTAACACAATTAAAACCGGAATAGCTCTTCCACCATTGGTTAAGTGCGCATCAATTAAGGGCAAATTTTTATCTCTAAGCACAAATTTCAGATCAATTTTACCTAATGACGCTGTCGCGATTTTATTAAACACCGGAACAATCTGGGCAGCATCGCCACACCAGCCTTCGGTAATCACTAAAAATTTATAATTTTCTTTAAGATGATCAATGGTTGAAGTCAACTCATCGGTTAAGCTAACTGTTTTATCCACACGATTCATCCTTTGCACATTCATTTTAGTATAGTGTAAATCGTAAGTTACATCACCAGTAGCCTTTCCCTCTAACAGAAGTCGATCAATCAATTCACGATAGGTTAAATAGTCAATGCCTTGTTCCTCAAAAATTTCGCGATAATTTATCATAAGATTTCCTTAAAAATACAGCGCAAAGGAAAGGAGAAATTAGATAAGAATGATCATTACTTTGCAATTTGATGTAACAACATGTAGTTGAAAAATCAGGTTTTTAATACTTATTTAATGTCACTTACCTCATTAATAACTTTTGACTTATGATTATATATCCGAACTGTAGGCTTAATCTCTTTCCTAGAAACATTTAATATTTCAATATCAACTTTAGGATCTACCGCTATCGAAATCTTATTATTGACTATTATCTGATCTTTATGATTTGCTCTTTTGAGTATTAAAGTATCTTTTGAAGTATTCTGAATATCCATATCAAATGCAGATCTGTCCTCCAGACATATTGATAGTTTTGTGCTTGGAGCTAAAGGTTTCATGATATATAACGACTTGGGATCCCTATGTAACACTGAACAACCAACCAATATTATAGATAACAAAAGGATACTACAAGAGATGGTGATTTGATTTTTCATATCATTCTTTAATTTATTCATGATAGCGAAAAATTAAGGCTTAAGGTTGCATCAACTTACTCACATGCTGCGTTAAAGCCACAAAATCTGCTACGGTTAACTGCTCCGCACGTTTCTCGAAGTAGATATGATCGTCCATTTTATCTTTAGGCATCACCGCAGAAACAGCGTTACGCAAAGTTTTTCTCCGCTGGTTAAAACCTGCCTTAACCACCCGCCAGAACAATTTTTCATCACAGTCTAAAGTCTCCACTTCGTTTCTGGTTAAACGGATCACTGCAGAATGTACTTTTGGCGGTGGATTAAATGTACCCGGCTTAACCGTAAACAGGTATTCGATTTTATAATAGGCCTGAAGAAACACACTTAAAATCCCGTACTCTTTGTTACCTGCAGGTGCAGCGCAACGTTGGGCAACTTCCTTCTGAAACATGCCTACCATCTCGACTACTTTATTCCGGTTATCTAAAATCTTAAATAAAATCTGTGATGAGATATTGTATGGAAAATTACCAATAATGGCAAACGGACCTGGAAAAATAGCATCGAAATCGAGTTTCAAAAAATCGCCATTAATCAACCGATCGCCAAGCTGAGGATATTTTTCATTTAAAAAGTGAAAAGACTCGGTATCAATATCGATAAGATAAGTTTCTAAGTCTTTACGCTGCAGCAAAAAATCAGATAAGATTCCCATACCTGGCCCTACCTCTAAAACCTGATTGTATTTATCGGTGTTTACCAATGCCTCTACAATGCGGTTGGCAATGCCTTTATCGGTTAAAAAATGTTGGCCTAAATGTTTTTTCGCTTTTACTAAACTCATACCTTAAAATTAATCGAATATTTTAACCACAAAGAGGTGCTAAGATTCGGCGCTATGGACGCAAAGATAGGCTTATTATTTCTTTGCAAATCAATCTCTGTTCTTTGAGGTTTCATTTTTTTTAAAGTCTTTAAACGAAAATCAGTAATTTGCGCTAAAATTTTCCAGTAATTATGAGCGATAAACTTAAAATTGGCATCAGTATAGGCGACGTAAACGGTATAGGTTTAGAGGTAATCATTAAAACATTATCTAATCCTGCCATTTTAAATTATTGTACACCGATTGTTTATGGCCATACCAAGGTTTCATCTTTTCATAGAAAAGCAAATAACCTGGGCGATTTCAGTTTTAACGTAGTTAGCCATGCCAACCAGGCACAGCCAAAAAAGGCAAACATGATTAATTGCTGGGAAGAGGATGTGAAAATCGAATTGGGGCAGGTTACGGCAACAGGCGGAAAATATGCACTTTTATCACTTGAGCGTGCAACAGCCGATCTGGTAAACGGCGATATCGATGCACTGGTTACCGCTCCGATCAATAAACATAACATTCAATCAGAAACTTTTGCTTTTCCGGGCCATACCGAATACCTGCAGGAAAAAAGTGGAAGTAAAGATGTGCTGATGTTTTTGATCAGCGAAAATTTACGTGTGGGTGTAGTTACTGGCCACATTCCGGTGAAAGATGTTCCAACCTCGATTACAAAAGAGAAAATTATCAGTAAATTAAAGCTGATTAACGAAAGCCTTAAAAAAGATTTTTGGATCGAAAAACCAAAAATTGCCGTTTTAGGCTTAAACCCACATGCGAGCGATAATGGTTTATTGGGTACCGAAGAGGCTGAAATTATTACACCGGCCATTCAGGAAGCCTACGATAAAGGTATTGTTTGTTTTGGGCCATACCCTGCTGATGGCTTTTTCGGCAATGGTAGCTACAAACAGTTTGATGCCGTTTTGGCTATGTACCATGATCAGGGCTTAATTCCTTTTAAAACATTAGCTTTCCATAATGGCGTAAATTATACCGCTGGTTTAAACTTCGTGCGCACCTCTCCAGATCATGGAACAGGCTACGATATTGCGGGTAAAGACCTGGCTGATTCTACTTCTTTCACCGAAGCATTGTTTTCGGCTATCCATATTGTAAAAAACCGTAGGGAGCAAGAAGAAATGTTGGGCAATCAGTTGCGTACAGGTGGAAAAGTGGTTGAAACGCAGTTTGATATTAAAGATGATGCTTCTTAAAAGGTAGAAAGACTAGAGCTGAAAGACCAAAGTTTTATTAAACTCAGATCTACTAAGGCAGCTTAGGTAGTCAATATTTTTTTTTGCAAAGCATGGTCTTGTGTTTCATAGGTCCCGAAAGTCCTGCTATGCGTTCCAATCTTTTTGTGATTGTCATGCTGAGCTTGTCGAAGCACCATATCAAAAAGTATTTCCACTACTATCAGGTTTATTTTAGGTAAAATTGTGCATCAAATTCAAAATGAACGGCACTAAAAAACCCAATTACATTCTCCCCACAATTGTTATTGCACAGTTTCTCTGTACATCGTTGTGGTTTGCTGGCAATGCAGTATTACCAGATATTGTTAAAAGTTTTCCAACAGAAACAAACCTATTGGCCAACCTCACCAGCATGGTACAGTTTGGTTTCATCAGCGGAACATTAGTTTTCGCTTTTTTTGCCATTTCCGATATTTTTTCACCCTCGAAAGTGTTCTTTATCTGCGGAATTGCAGCTGCCTTGTTTAATCTGGGCATCTGTTTAGCACTATCCGATGTCCGTTTATTGTTACTTTTTCGCTTTTTAACCGGTTTTATGTTGGCTGGAATTTATCCTGTCGGCATGAAAATAGCATCCGATTACTTTAAAGACGGGCTAGGGAAATCGTTAGGTTTTTTAGTTGGTGCTTTGGTTTTTGGTACTGCCTTCCCTCATTTATTAAAAACATTTACAGCAAATTTTAATTGGCAATATGTAATCTTTGCTACTTCGGGTTTATCTCTAATTGGTGCAATTGCTATTTTATGGTTTGTACCAAACGGCCCATTTAGAACAGCCGGGCAGAAATTCGATTTCCGTTCTTGTTTTCATGGCTTTAAAAATCCTGATTTTCGATCTGCTGCTTTCGGCTATTTCGGGCACATGTGGGAACTTTACACCTTTTGGGCTTTTTTACCCGGCATGCTGCTGCTTTACAACACTAAACATGCATATGCAACTTTAAATATACCGCTGTTTTCGTTCTTAATTATCGCGTCAGGAGGTCTGTCTTGCATGATCGGCGGTTTGCTCTCACAAAAATTTGGTGCAAAACGGATTGCCACCATTGCCCTTTCCATTTCGGGGTTATGCTGCCTGCTCTCGCCGCTTTTCCTGTTCAGCGGCTCGGTTTATCCTTTTCTTATATTTTTATTTTGCTGGGGCTTGTCAGGCACGGCCGATTCACCTTTGTTTTCTTCTTTAATTGCCAAACATGCGCCCCAAAGCCTGCGGGGAACTTCGTTAACACTGGTAAACTGTATCGGCTTTGCCATTACGATTATTAGCATCCAGATGATTAATCTTTTGGCTAAAGAAATGAATTCGCATTATCTTTATATGGTTTTAGCTGCTGGGCCAGTTTTAGGTATTGTGGCACTCATAAGAAAAACAACTTAAATGCACCTATTTGGAATTGTAATAAGCGTTTTGATGGGGGTTCTCGCTATGATTCTTTTTTCTTATCGCCACGAAACAGACAATAAAGTTAGTAAGATCGGAGAATATTCTTTCATATGTCTTCCAATATAATTACTGGAATTATAATTACATTAGTTATCCTTAAAAAACATACATGAACACAAAATTATCATCCATTATAAAACCAGCAGAATTAACCTGGCTAAACCAAGACGATGAAATCGTAATTATAGATGCCAGTGCCGGCTCAAAAGTGAGATACGATGAACAACATTTGGCAGGTGCACTTTTTGCAGATGTAAATAATGATTTAGCCAGCATTGGCGATTTTGCTATTGGCGGAAGGCATCCCTTACCAACATCCGACCAGTTTTCTGGCACCTTACAGCAACTCGGTATCACAAAAGACAGCCATGTAATTATTTACGATGATAAAAACGGCGGTAACGCAGCCGCGAGGCTCTGGTGGATGCTAAAAGCCATCGGTCATGAAAAAGTACAGGTAATTGATGGAGGCTTTCAGGCGGCTGTTAAAGCAGGCTTCCCGACTACAGATAAAGTAGAAATCCCAAAGTCTGTCGAAAAATACGAAATCACAGCATGGAACTTACCTTTATCAGATATCAATGAAGTAGAAAAAGTTGCTAAAACCGACGACTACATTGTGATTGACGTGCGCGATGCCAACCGTTTTGCAGGCCTTACCGAACCTATCGATTTAATTGCAGGCCACATCCCTGGTGCGGCAAACATTCCCTATACCGAAAATTTGGATGCTACGGGCGCTTTCCTGGCCCCTGAAATATTGAAAGAAAAATATGCTGAAGCTTTGGCTCACGTTAAACCCGAAAACGTAATTGTACACTGTGGCTCGGGTATTACCGCCTGCCATACGATACTGGCTATGGATTATGCAGGTTTACCAATCCCTAAGCTTTATGTTGGTTCCTGGAGCGAATGGAGCAGGAATAACAAGGAAATGGTATTGGCGGATCAGTAATTTTTGTTGGTCGAGATTTGCAATCTCGACTCATTAAGTGGATTTACAATCCACTTAATGAGTAAGAATCCTTTCTTGTTAGTCGGAATCACAAATCCCGACTAACAAGAAACGTGTAAGGTCTCTTTCAGTATTTCGATTAACATTCTGAAAACCTGTTCGATTAACATCAACAATTTTTAAAAAACATTTTTAATCTAATTATTTTATCCCTACATTTGCAGGCTAAAATTTTACAGTACTTTGAACCCACTAAAACAATTTTCATTACCGTTTACCGGATTAAAATTGGGAACTCATCAGTTTGATTATGAGCTTGATGACGCCTTTTTTAATGCATTTGAGTATTCGTTAATTAAAAGTGGAAATTTAAAAGTAAACCTGGAACTTGAGAAACAAGAGACCATGTTGCTTCTAAAATTCAAAGTTATTGGTACGGTTAATTTAGATTGCGATAAATGTTTATCTGAGTTTTCATTACCGGTAAATCTATACGAAAGACAGATTGTAAAATTTGCGGAGGCCGAGATGGAAAGCGATGATGAAGAAATTATCTCGCTAAGCCGTAAAGATACCGAGATTGATATATCGGGCCCTTTATACGAAATGATTAACGTAGCCGTACCTTATATCAAAAACTGCGAGCAGGCAGGTAAAGATTGCGATCAGGAGATGATTGATCGCTTAAATCAATTATCGATCGAAAAGCAGGCTGAAGAAAATGAACAAACAAGCGACCCACGTTGGGAAGCCCTTAATAAGTTAAAAAAATAATTAGATTATACACCAATGGCACATCCAAAACGGAAAATCTCGAAACAGAGAAAAAATAAAAGAAGAACACACTATAAAGCGGTTACTCCTTCTTTAGCAACATGCTCGGCAACAGGTGCTATTCACGTACCTCACCGTGCTTACAACGTTGATGGTAACTTATACTACAACGGCAAACTGGTTATCGAAAATACTCAGATAGGGTAATTTTCTTAAAAAATTATTTGTGTTTTCAGCGGCTTTAGTCATACCTTAGTCAACTGAAAAATTCAGGATTACACCTGACTTAACACAAACAGATTTTTTCTATGAAAATAGGCCTCGACATAATGGGCGGAGACTATGCTCCCAAAGCAATTGTTTTGGGAGCAATAGCTGCTCATCAATCGCTTAACGCTGGAGAGCATTTAGTTCTTATTGGCGATACCGAACAGATTAAACCCATTCTTGCAGAAGAAGGTTTTAATCCAGATCATTTTGAATACGTTCATACTGATGAAGTAATTGGTATGGGCGAACATCCCACCAAAGCAATCGTTCAGAAACCAAATTCGAGCATAGCAATTGGTTTTAACCTTTTAAAAGAAGGCAAAATCGATTCTTTCGCAAGTGCTGGTAACTCTGGAGCCATGTTGGTTGGCGCAGTTTTTAGCGTTAAAACCATTCCGGGCATTATCCGCCCTTGTTTATGTACAATTCTTCCAAAAATTAAAGGTGGTACTGGCTTACTCTTAGATGTAGGTGCTAATGCCGACTGCAAACCCGATATTTTATTACAATTTGGTGTTTTAGGCAGTTTATATGCAGAAAATCTTTTGCAGATAAATGATCCGAAAGTTGCCCTGATAAATATTGGCGAAGAAGATGAGAAAGGAAATATGCTAAGCATGGCTACTTTCCCGTTAATGAAAGAAACCAACCTTTTCAACTTTGTTGGCAATGTGGAGGGAAGGGATTTATTTAATGATAAAGCCGATGTAATTGTGTGCGATGGTTTTACCGGAAATATAATGCTAAAATTAGCAGAATCGTTTTACGTACTTACCATCAAAAAGGGACTTAAAGATGAGTTCTTCGATCGTTTTAATTATGAACAATACGGTGGAAGTCCGGTTTTAGGCGTTAACGCTCCCGTTGTTATCGGACATGGAATTTCTAGTCCGCTAGCTGTTAAAAATATGGTTCTACAATCCAGAGAAATGATCACTACAGGATTGGTAGAAAAGATTAGAATGGCATTTAAATAATTTATTAAAATTCTTAAAATGAGTAAAATTCACGCTGCTATTACAGCAGTAAATGGTTACGTTCCCGACTATGTGCTTACAAACGCAGAGTTAGAAACCATGGTTGATACTTCGGATGAATGGATTACCAGTAGAACGGGAATTAAAGAACGCAGAATTTTAAAGGGAGAAGGTTTAGGTACTTCCGATCTGGCTGTTCATGCCGTAAACGGGTTACTTAAAAAGAGAGGAATTGATGCAAAAGAAATTGAACTGATTATCTTTTGCACCACTACTCCTGATTTTACTTTCCCTGCAACAGCCAACGTTTTAGCTGATAAAATTGGTGCCACAAATGCATGGGGTTACGATTTACAGGCAGCATGTTCTGGCTTCATTTTCGGACTTTCTACAGGCGCATCATTCATTGAGTCGGGAAGACACAAAAAGGTTTTAGTAGTTGGTGGCGATAAAATGTCATCAATTATCAACTACGAAGACCGTACAACCTGTATCATTTTTGGTGATGGTTGTGGCTGTGCTTTATTAGAGCCAAATGAAGAAGGTTTAGGTATCCAGGATTCTATTTTAAGAACTGATGGTTCTGGAAGAGATTTCTTAGGCATGAAAGCGGGTGGTTCGGTTATGCCGGCAACACACGAAACGATTGATGCAAGATTACACTTTGCACACCAGGAAGGCCCAACAGTATTTAAATTTGCGGTAACCAATATGGCCGATGTTGCAGCCGAAATTATGGAACGTAACGGCTTAACTGCCGATGATGTTGCATGGTTAGTGCCTCACCAGGCCAACAAACGTATTATCGATGCCACTGCAAACCGTATGGGCGTTACAACCGACAAGGTAATGATCAATATCGAGCGTTACGGAAACACAACCAACGGAACTATTCCTTTATGTTTATGGGAATGGGAAAGCAGATTAAAAAAAGGCGATAACATCGTTTTAGCTGCATTCGGTGGTGGTTTTACCTGGGGTTCGATTTACCTTAAATGGGCTTACGACTCTAATTAGTCAGAAGTCTTTAGTCGGGAGTCCGAAGTCCTATACTACGTAGAAAAAAATAAAACAAAAAAAGTATAACTTAGTTAATTCAATAAACACTATTTTTTACATAACTAGCCTAAAAAATGGATATCAAACAAATACAGGAACTGATTAAATTTGTTTCTCGTTCTGGAGTAAATGAAGTTGCTATTGAGCAAGAAAACTTCAAAATCACGATCAAAACAAACCAAGCACCAACAGTTGTGCATGCTACCGTACCGCAAGCTCCGCTTGTACAGGCTGCTGCTCCTGTTGCCACAGCTCCTACCGCTCCAAATGCAGCAACACCTGCTGTACCAGCCGCAGAAGACACCTCAAAGTACATTACTGTAAAATCGCCAATGATTGGTACTTTCTATCGTTCAGCTAGTCCAGACAAACCAATGTTTGTTAATGTTGGTGATGAAATTAGCACTGGTAAAGTAGTTTGTATTATTGAGGCAATGAAACTTTTCAACGAAATTGAAAGTGAAGTTTCGGGCCGTATCGTTAAAATCTTGGTTGATAATGCATCACCGGTGGAATACGACCAACCGTTATTTTTAGTAGAACCTATTTAGAAGCTGATTTCACAGATTAATTTGATTTCACAGATTGTGATGATACCGCTTAAATCGGTGTAATCCTTAAAATCAGTGCAATCCTAAATTAAAAATTATGTTTAAAAAAATACTAATTGCCAACAGGGGTGAAATCGCTTTGCGTATTATCCGTACCTGTAAGGAAATGGGCATCAAAACGGTTGCTGTTTACTCTACCGCAGATCGCGAAAGTTTACACGTACGTTTTGCTGATGAGGCTGTTTGTATTGGCCCTCCACCTAGTAAAGATTCATATTTAAATATTCCAAATATCATCTCGGCTGCAGAATTAACCAATGCCGATGCCATACACCCAGGTTATGGTTTCTTATCAGAAAATGCTAAGTTTTCTAACATCTGCCGCGAGTACAACATCAAATTTATTGGTGCAACTCCAGAGCAGATCAATGGCATGGGCGATAAAGCCTCTGCAAAAGAAACCATGAAAATTGCCGGTGTACCAACCATTCCAGGATCTGAAGGCTTGCTTACCAGCGTTAAAGAAGGTATTGCAATTGCAAATGAAATGGGCTACCCTGTTATTCTAAAAGCAACTGCCGGTGGTGGTGGCCGTGGTATGCGGGTAGTTTGGAAAGACGAAGATTTCGAAAATGCATGGGATAGTGCCCGTCAGGAATCTGGTGCAGCTTTTGGTAATGATGGTTTATATTTAGAAAAATATATCGAAGATCCACGTCACATCGAGATCCAGATTATAGGAGATCAGTTTGGCAAAGCCTGTCACTTATCAGAACGCGATTGTTCTATTCAACGCCGTCACCAGAAATTGGTAGAGGAATCTCCCTCTCCTTTTATGACAGATGAACTCCGTGTAAGAATGGGCGAAGCAGCTATTAAAGGTGCAATGGCCGTAAATTACGAAGGTGCTGGTACAATCGAATTCCTGGTTGATAAACACCGTAATTTCTACTTTATGGAAATGAACACCCGTATCCAGGTAGAGCATCCGGTTACTGAAGAAGTAATCAACTTCGATTTAATCAAAGAACAGATTAAAGTTGCTGCCGGAATTCCAATTTCGGGTAAAAATTACTTCCCTGATATGCACGCAATCGAGTGCCGTATCAATGCAGAAGATCCAGCAAATAACTTCCGTCCGTCACCAGGGCGGATCACCAATTTCCACTCTCCGGGTGGCCATGGTGTTCGCGTTGATACGCACGTTTATGCAGGGTATTCAATTCCTTCCAACTACGATTCGATGATTGCTAAATTAATCTGTGTGGCACAAACACGCGAAGAGGCAATCTGTACCATGGAACGTGCATTAGGCGAATTTGTAATTGAAGGTGTGAAAACAACCATTCCATTCCATTTGCAGTTAATGAAAGATCCCAACTTCAGGGCAGGAAATTTCACTACGAAATTTATGGAAACGTTCGAGTTTATAGAAGGATAAAAACGATTTTCACGTTTAACCGCATAAAGGCTGTTCAAAAGATTTGAACAGCCTTTTTTATGGAGTTTAAATTTTTAATTATAATCGATAAATACCTGATAATTAATATTTAACTCCGATACTGTAGCGTTTAATTAATTGCATACGTTTAACAACAAAACACTCCAATTATGAAAAAAAATCTAATTAACGTACTACTCCTACTACTTGTTTTCGCTGTATTTACAGGATGCAAAAAAGACGAGTATGAAATGATAAAGATTGTAAAAATGATTTCTGTTCAGCAAATGAGGGCTTTACCTGTAGGGATGATAAAAGCTATTCCTGCCCAAAAAACCGGAAAAATATACATTTACAACGATTATCTTTTCATTAATGAACCAAATGAAGGTATTCATATCTACAACAATGCTAATCCGGCTGCTCCTGTAAACGTGGGTTTTCTACAAATTCCGGGAAACGTAGATTTAGCGATCCACAACAACATCCTTTACGCTGACAATTTTATTGATTTGCTGGCTTTTGATATCTCAAATATGAACAACATCAAACAGGTAAAAAGAGTAACTGATGTTTTCAATCAATTGTATACCACAGGCGCTCAAAAGTATCTTTACATCTATAAAGACACCCTGGTAAAGAAAGAAACTTACAAGGAAAAGAAATATTACGACGCTGCCGCTTACAGCAACAACTCTTCTTCTGGGCAAGGTGGCTCGATGGCCAGATTTACCTTAATGAATGACTATTTATATACTGTTGGTGTGAATAATTTAAGTTTGTTTGACGTGAAAACAGCATCAAACCCAACTTTTCTGAAGGCTATTAATTTAGGCTGGGGTGTCGAAACTATTTTTCCTTACGAAAGCAAATTATTTATCGGCACAAATAGAGGTATGCACATTTTTAGTGCTACCGATCCGGCTAATCCCGTACAACTATCTACTTACAGCCATATTTTTGCCTGCGACCCTGTTGTTGTACAAGGCAAATATGCTTACTTTACCTTACGCACAGGCAATATGTGCATGCAAGCAAGCAATCAGTTGGAAGTTGTAGATATAGAAGATCCCACCAAACCGAAACAGATTGCAGTTTATGCTATGCAAAATCCACACGGCCTAAGCACCAGTGGCGATAATCTGTTTCTCTGCGAAGGCAATTATGGAATAAAGAGCTTCAATATTACCGATAAAACCAAAATAGGCAACAACATGTTGCAGCATTTGAATAATATTAAAAGCTTTGATGTTATTGCAGGCCCTAAATCTTTAATCGTTACAGGAGACGATGGGGTATATCAATTTAATTATAACAATGCCGCAAATTTAAAGCAACTGAGTATAATTAAAGGACAACGTTAAAAACTATTGTTGTAGCTTCTTTCTATTTTGCAGTCATTTCTCATAATAATATAAACTATTTCTATATTTAACACGTAAATACCATTCTATTCAAATAGAATGGTATTTTTGTTTTCAACATGAGCGACACTAAAAAAACTTCACTTACAAAAGCTATCGGGCAAAAGAGCACCACATTAGAGGCAGAAATGTCTTTTTTCGATCATCTGGATGTTCTCCGTAAACATTTAATCAGGGCCGTAATTGCCATTGCCGTTTTTACGGGTATCGCTTTTTACTTCAACGAATTCATTTTAGATAAAATCATATTTGGCCCAAAAAAGCCCGATTTCTGGACCTACAGGATGATGTGCAAACTGGTAGAAAAATTTCCATCGCTTGGTGCAGATATGTGTATCACTAAAATTAATGGAGAGATTATTAACACCGAAATGGCCGGTCAGTTTAACCTGCAATTAAATGTTTGCGTAATGTGCGGCATCGTGGTTGGTTTCCCTTATTTATTATGGGAAGTCTGGCGTTTTATTAAACCAGCATTACACGAAAATGAACGTAAATCGGCAAGTGGTTTTGTATTTTTCGCTTCTGTACTTTTCATTATCGGTATCTTTTTTGGCTACTTTATAGTGTGCCCATTATCAGTTAACTTTTTAACAGGTTATACGGTAAGTGCCGAAATCAAAAATACATTCACCGTTGATTCGTATCTATCATCTGTTGCAACTTTAACCTTAGGTACCGGGATTATCTTCGAGCTTCCTGTTATTATTTTTATCCTATCAAAATTAGGTTTAATGACACCAAAATTAATGAGATCGAGCAGAAGATATGCCGCCGTAATTATCTTGATTATTGCCGCTATCGTTACCCCAACACCTGATATCATGACGATGTTAATTGTAGCTACGCCATTATTCTTACTTTACGAGCTGAGTATTTTTGTTTCTGCATATATTGAAAAGAAGAAGAAAAAAGCCGATGCTGCGTTCTATGCTAACTAACAAAAACATTACGAATAGATTTTATAATTCTCTATAAATTTGACAATGTCTGATACAAAAATTAAAATTGCTATTGGAGCGGATCACGCTGGGTTTGAATACAAAGAAATACTAAAAGATTTTTTACAGGATTACGAAGTAAAAGATTTTGGTACTTACTCAGAAAATTCTGTTGATTATCCAGATTTTGCCCATCCAGTTGCTGCTGCTGTAGAAAATGGAGAATTTACTTATGGGATTTTACTTTGTGGATCGGCAAACGGTGTAGCCATCACTGCTAACAAGCATCAGCATATCAGGGCAGGTTTATGTTGGGAGAATGAAGTTGCTTCTTTGGTACGCAAGCACAATAACGCAAACGTTTTGTGTATACCTGCCAGATTTGTTTCGGAAGAACTGGCTAAAGAGATTACCACAACCTTTTTAACAACTGAATTTGAGGGCGGGCGTCACCAAAACAGGGTTGAAAAGATTTCGTGCTAACAAGAAAATAACTAACTATTATCATAATGAATAAAAATTTTTTAACCCTTGGCCTGGTATCGCTTGTTACGGCAAGTTGCTTTAGCCAGGTAAAGCCCCTTATACCGAATAAGGATGCTATAAAATTCAGCAAGGCCATTAGCCCTGAAAATGCATATAAACATCTTTCAGTATTGGCATCTGATGCGTACGAAGGCCGCGAAACAGGAACAAAGGGTGCCTGGATGGCTGCTGATTATATCCGCGATTATTTCAAATCGTTAGGCTTAAAAGCCCCTGTAAATGGCAGTTATTTCCAAAAAATTGATCTGGTTAACGTTACACTAAAAGAAAGTCAGGTAACGGTAAATGGCCAGCCTAAAGAATACCAGAAAGATTATTTGGTGTCTCCCAGCTTAATAAGCGATCAAGGTTTTACTTTCTCAGCCAACGAACTTGTATTTATTGGTTATGGTTTAAAGAAAGACAACTATAACGATTTTACAGGTACCGATATCAAAGGAAAAGTGGTGATCATGTTTAATGGTGGAGATCCAACCGTAAAACCGGGTACAAGAATTGATAGAGCAGCTTATCGTGCTACGCTTGAAGCAAGGGCAAAGTATTTTGCAGAAAATAATGTGAAAGCAATTATCCTGATCGACCCAGCAGTTGATAGAATAACTGAAAACACCAAGCAAACTCTCAAAAAAGGTAAGGTAATGGTGAAAACCAATGCTGCTATCGAAGCTCAAAAGCAAAACGATATTCCACGCATCTCGATATCTGTCGCTTTAGCAAACGATCTGTTAAAAGTATCGAATACTACAGTAGCCGATCTGCAAAAGAAAATAGTAGATAGTCAGGCTCCTGCCTCTCAAGTATTAAATATACCTTTCTCAGCAAGTGCTGCAAAAACAGAAACACCAGTAAGATGCGAAAACGTTTTGGGTTACTTAGAAGGTTCAGATCCGATACTAAAAAAAGAAGTATTGATCCTTACAGGCCACTATGACCATATTGGCTTAGTAACTGATCCAGATGCAAAAGACAAAGTGAACAACGGAGCAGATGATGATGGATCTGGAACTACAGGCGTATTGTTAATGGCAAAAGCATTTACAGATGCAAAAAAAGCTGGAAAAGGTTCTAAACGCAGTATCTTATTTATGACTGTTGTTGGTGAAGAAAAAGGACTTTGGGGTTCTGAATGGTATTCTGAGCATCCGGTTTTCCCTGTTGAAAACACCATTGCTGATTTAAATACCGATATGATTGGCCGTACTGGCGAAGAATATTTAGGTAAAGCAGATTCTGCAAATTACATTTACTCTGTAGGCTCGAGAATGTTGAGCAGTGATTTGGCTAACTTAAGTGAGCGAGTTAACGCAACCTATACTAAAATGAAACTGGATTATAAATACGATGATCCAAAAGATCCTGAGCAGATTTATTACCGTTCAGATCATTATAACTTTGCTAAATTGGGTATTCCGATCATCTTCTATTATGATGGCATGTTACAACAAGACTACCACAAACCTGGTGATGAAGTAAGCAAAATTAACTTCCCACTTTTGGCCAAAAGAGCAAAACTAACCTACTTTACCGCATGGGAATTGGCCAACAGAGCAAAACGCCCGGCAGTAGATATGGATGGAAAAGGAAATCCAAAGAAATAATAATTCAAAATACTTAGCCTCGACAAAATGTCGGGGCTTTTTTATGCACAATACCTTTTCGCGCCTGCATAAATTCCTATCTTTGATTTTATAACGAAATAGCTAAGAACTAAAATCAGTTAATATTCGTTACCCTATTACAAAATAACTATTGATGAATATTGCCGAGGAATTTTTAGAGAAATCTGACGAGAAAGCTTTCGATCTACCGCATCGTAAAACCATAAATTATAATATTGGGAAATACAATGCAGCTGTTGAACGGGGCTTATCAAAATTCGAAAATTTAGAGGCATCCAAAAAAAAGGCACACGTAATCAAATGGCGTGTGATGGAAAACCTTGATAAGTTCTTGCCAGAATTTGAATCAAATTTCCAACGCCGTGGCGGTAAGGTAATCTGGGCCAATGATGCTGAAGAAGCCCAACAGGAAATCCTCAACATCATCAAAAGAAACAATGGCAAAACGGTTATCAAATCAAAATCGATGACCACCGAGGAAATCCACTTAAACGATTTCCTGGAAAAGAACAACATCGAATCTTTAGAAAGTGATCTGGGCGAATACATTGTTCAACTGCTTGGACAGGCTCCCTACCATATTGTTACCCCGGCCATGCACCTAAGTGCAACAGATATAGCGCAGTTATTTCACGATAAATTTGGCACACCTATCGATGCCACTCCCCCGCAGCTGGTACAAAAAGCAAGAGAATTACTCCGCGATAAATACCTGAATGCCGATATTGGTATTAGTGGCGGAAATTTTTTAATTGCCGATAGCGGAAGTATTGCCCTAACTGAGAATGAAGGCAATGCACGTTTAAGCACCACTTTCCCTAAAATCCACATTGCTATTGTGGGTATTGAAAAAGTAATTCCTTCGATGGCAGATCTTGATCTGTTCTGGCCTTTACTGGCATCGCACGGAACTGGGCAAAACTTAACGGTTTATAATACCATTTTAAGTGGTCCACGCCAACCCAATGAAACAGATGGACCCGAGGAAATGTATGTGATTTTGCTGGATAATGGCCGCACCAATTTATTGGCACAAAAAGACCAGAGACAGGGCTTGTACTGCATCCGTTGTGGTGCGTGTTTAAATGCCTGCCCGGTTTATAAAAATATTGGTGGCCATACTTATAACACAACCTATAGCGGCCCAATCGGCTCTGTAATCACCCCGCATTTAAAGGGCATGGAAGAGTTTAAACATTTAAGCTATGCGTCTAGTCTTTGCGGCAAATGTTCTGAGGTATGCCCGGTAAAAATCGATATTCATAAAATGCTCTTACTTAACCGTAGAGATGCTGCTGCAGGGCACGAAAATGGCAAAAAAGAAGAAATCGGCTGGAGCATGTTCAGCAGAATGATGCAAAAACGCAAATGGATGGATTTCTTTGGCGGCAAGTTTAAAAACTTTATGCTCAAAAGATTTTTCAAAAAGAGCTGGGGCAAATACCGGGAGATGCCTAAAGTTGCCGATAAGTCTTTTGCTAAACAATGGGAAGAATTGAAAAAAAATAAGGAGTCTTAAATCAGGACTCATTAGTCAAAATAACCAGATATGCAATTTAACAGAGGTGATAAAGACGACGAGTTCTTATTGAACTTATACAGAAGATTACTTTACCCTCGGATGGTTGAAGACAAAATGCTTAAGCTTTTGCGTCAGGGCAGGATTGGCAAGTGGTTTTCGGGCATTGGCCAGGAAGCAATAGCTGTTGGCAGTACCTTAGCCATGCAAAGTGATGAGTACATTTTGCCTATGCACCGTAATTTAGGCGTTTTTACCTCTCGCGATATTCCATTAAAAAAATTAATGGCCCAATGGCAGGGCAAAATTACCGGCTTCACCAAAGGCCGCGACCGCTCTTTCCATTTCGGCACACAAGAATATAAAATTATTGGGATGATATCCCACCTTGGCCCGCAGATGGCCTTAGCTGATGGTATTGCACTGGCAGATGTTTTAGCTAATAAACCGCACGCCACATTAGTTTACACCGGAGAAGGGGCAACCAGTGAAGGCGATTTCCACGAAGCAGTAAATGTTGCTGCAGTTTGGAACCTTCCTGTTATTTTCCTGATCGAAAATAATGGATATGGACTTTCCACTCCAAAATCGGAGCAGTTCAGGTGCAAAAACCTGGTTGATAAGGCCATTGGTTATGGCGTAGAGGGCATTCAGATAGATGGAAATAATATTCTAGAAGTTTATAATACCATTAACCAGCTGGCTATGGAAATCCGAAAAGATCCAAGACCGGTTTTGGTAGAGTGCCTAACTTTCAGAATGCGTGGACATGAAGAAGCATCAGGTACTAAATACGTTCCGCAAGAATTGTTGGATGAGTGGGGAAAGAAAGATCCTTTGAGTAATTACGAAGCGTATTTAATTGAACAGGGTATTTTAACCTCAGATTCAATTATCGACATCAAAATCCAGGTTAAAAGAGATATAGAGCTGGAAGTTGAAGAAGCTTTTAATGAAGATGAGCCGATCGCTAATGCCGATCAGGAAGAGGCTGATATGTATTTCCCCTACAGTCAACAGGTTATTCAACCAGATCATTCTTCTACAGAAAAAAGATATCTGGATGCCATAACCGATGGCCTGGATCTGGCCATGCAAAAACACCCCAACCTGGTTTTAATGGGGCAGGACATTGCCGATTATGGTGGAGCTTTTAAAATTACGGATGGTTTTATTGCTAAATATGGCAAAGGCAGAGTGCGTAATACTCCCATTTGTGAATCGGCCATTGTTGGCGCAGGTTTAGGTCTATCTATAAATGGTTATAAAGCAGTTGTAGAAATGCAATTTGCCGATTTTGTCACCGTAGGTTTCAACCAGATTGTAAATAACCTGGCCAAAACACATTACCGCTGGGGCGAAAAGGCCGATGTGGTGGTGCGCATGCCCACGGGTGCCGGAACAGGTGCAGGTCCGTTTCATTCACAAAGTAATGAAGCCTGGTTTACCAAAACACCGGGTTTAAAAATTGTTTATCCGGCTTTCCCTGAAGATGCGAAAGGTTTGCTGTTGGCAGCGATTGAAGATCCAAACCCAGTGCTTTATTTCGAACATAAATACCTCTACAGGAGTTTAAGTGCTCCTGTTCCTAATGGCTACTATACTACAGAGATTGGTAAAGCAGTTAGGCTTGCCGAAGGAAGTAAATTCGCGATTATTACTTACGGGCTGGGTGTACATTGGGCTTTAGATTACCTGAAACAATATCCTGAAAGCTATGCCACATTAATCGATCTGCGCACGCTTCAGCCCTGGGATAAAGAAACAGTAAGGGCAGCGGTTAAAGCAACAGGAAGGGTTTTAATTTTGCATGAGGATACCTTAACCAATGGCTTTGGCGCCGAACTATCTGCCTGGGTTGGAGAGCACTGTTTCTCTTTTTTGGATGCACCTGTAATGCGCTGTGCAAGCTTAGATACGGCGATCCCAATGAGTAAGGTATTGGAGGAAGATTTCTTGGCCAAAGCAAGATTAGCAGAAATGATTGATAAATTATTGAAATATTAAGAAGGTGGTTAATTGTATAAACTGTTTGAATTGGTTAATTGCTAAAGTAAATCGACAGTTAACCAATTTATACAATTAACCAGTTAAACATAAAGAATGCATGAGCAATTTTAAAGTCGAAGGGAATATCATCAACATCACAAAGCGAAATATTTTCTTTGGCGAAGTAGCCGTTGAGGGTGGAA
Source organism: Pedobacter sp. ISL-64 (assembly GCF_018613605.1). GTDB lineage: Bacteria > Bacteroidota > Bacteroidia > Sphingobacteriales > Sphingobacteriaceae > Pedobacter. Next base: position 44,489 of record NZ_JAGGPU010000009.1, read on the forward strand.
AAATAAAATCAATCTCTAAAATTTCTGAACAGAAAGAAGGAGCACATTTTATCTCTCCAGGTTTTATAGATAGCCATGTGCATATCGAAAGCAGCATGCTAATTCCAAGTGAGTTTGCGCGGTTAGCAGTAGTTCATGGAACCGTTTCCACAATTAGCGATCCACACGAAATTGCCAACGTTTGTGGTATGGAAGGTGTAGAATTTATGATTGAAAATGGCAATACCGTTCCTTTTAAATTCAATTTTGGTGCCCCAAGCTGTGTTCCGGCTACTGTTTTCGAAACTGCTGGAGCCGAATTAAATCATGATGATGTGAAGGCACTTTTAGAACGCCCTGAAATAAAATACCTGAGTGAAATGATGAATTTTCCAGGCGTACTTTATAAAGATGATGAAGTTTTAAAAAAGATTGCTGCTGCTCATAAACTAGGTAAACCAGTTGATGGACATGCACCAGGTTTACGCGGCGATACTGTTCAACAATATATCAATGCCGGAATTTCTACCGATCACGAATGTTTTACCGCCGAAGAAGCATTAGATAAATTACAGCGCGGCATGAAAATCCTAATCCGTGAAGGAAGCGCAGCCAAAAATTTTGAGGCGCTGATCGATCTACTGAACGATTGGCCCGAAATGATGATGTTCTGCAGCGACGATAAACATCCGGACAGTTTAGTCGAAAACCATATTAATCAGCTCTGTGCAAGAGCAGTAGAAAAAGGAATTGATATATTCAATATACTCCGGGCGGCCTGCATCAATCCTATTCTTCACTATAAATTAGACGTTGGCTCACTCCAGATTAATGATGATGCAGATTTTATCGTACTTGAAGATTTAAAAACATTCAAAGTTAAACAAACCTATATAGATGGGCTGTTGCTTGCCGAAAATGGAAAAACAGTGGGCAATTGGGTAAAACATGTCGAAGATCGAGAATCGGTAAATCATTTCGACTGCAGTTTGAAAAGGGAAGAAGATTTTATTTATCCATTCACCGGACAAAAAGAAATTCCAGTTATTGAAGCGTTAGACGGACAACTGATTACCAACAGGTTATCTGCCAGACCGAAAATTTTAAATCAAAATATCGTTAGTGATCTGGAAAACGATGTTTTGAAAATGGTGGTGGTAAACCGTTACCATGATGCCCCTATTGCTGTCTCATTTGTAAAGAACTTTGGTTTAAAAGGAGGAGCAATTGCATCAAGTGTTGCACACGATAGTCATAACATTATTGCTGTCGGCATAGACGATAAAAGTATCTGCGAAGTCGTAAATCTGGTGATTAATGAAACCGGTGGCGTAGTGGCATTGGGAAATGGGAAAAAAGAAGTTTTAGCTTTACCAGTAGCAGGCTTAATGAGCAACCATAACGGTTATCAGGTTGCAGAAAGTTATACTTCAATCGATCAATTTGCGAAAGATTTAGGCTCTACTTTACTCGCCCCTTTCATGACGCTTTCTTTTATGGCCTTATTGGTAATACCACACTTAAAACTAAGTGACAAAGGTTTATTTGATGGGGATGAGTTTAAGTTTGTATAGATATAATCGTCATTGCGAGGTACGAAGCAATCCTACAACGATCGCTAGTAAAACCCCAAGCATTAAGATTGCTTCGTACCTCGCAATGACGAACACTTTAAATTTGTTATATTAATTACTAAAGATGCTGAAACAAGTTCAGCAGGACGATCGCGAAAAAAATTATTCCACCACAAAAACCTCTGCCAAAGGATTAAACAGATATAACCGTTTATCATCTAAACATATACAGCGGTACCGCTTCCTAATACGTTCGCCTTTGGTAAAACGCCGGCCATCTTTAATTTTAAAAGTGGTATTAATCGGCAATTGCTCTAAATGTAAAGTCTCGGTTTTATTGCTATCGTATTTTTTTAAAGCTCGCGATAAATGCAGATCAGAACAGCTGGATGCCGCCGGGTTCGACATATAATTATCAATCGCTTTGTGGATATCGGCTGGAAAGATATTCAGTTCAAAAAAGGGAACCATCATCCGCTGGAAGTTCTTCTTCCATTCTGTGCCATGCGGTTTTACTTTATTCTTAAAATCGTTCCAGGTGAGCAAATGCGCAAACTCATGCACTGTGGTAACCAGAAAAGCGTAATGGTTAAGATTGAAGTTTACTGAAATACGATGGCCTTTGCCTTGATAAGGATGGCGGTAATCGCCCAGTTTTGTAGAACGGGTTTTGGCGATCTTAAATTCACACTGAAAATAATCTATCCATTTTGCAATTAGCGGTGCCGCTGGTTCGGGCATGTACTGCGCTAAAACTTTAACCTTTTCCACGGATGCAAGATAAGAATTTGCTAAAGTATTTCAACCATATAAGACATATAAGAACATTTAAGGCTTTACAACTAATAGTAATTAATGTAGGAATCTATACAAATCATTTACATAAGTTTTTTGTCCGCTTTCGTAAATATTCAAACAGTTGAAATTAATTATCAATCCCATAGGAACCTCTAAAAGTTTCATATAAGTTAAAATTTGTGCTTCATGGATAGGTAATACTTTCTCAACCGCTTTCAACTCCACAACTATACTATTTTCCACAAACAAATCACACCACAATTCTGTTTCAACTAAAATTTCCTTATAGTAAACTGGCACTAACATTTCAGATTTATAATTTATTCCACGAAGAGCCATCTCATGTTTCAAACATTTGTGATAAACACTTTCCAACAAACCTGGTCCGAGTGCTTTATGAACTTCGATTGCTGCTCCATTAATTTTATAAATTAACGTTTTTAGATAGTCTTTACTCACCATGGCTAATATGTTCTTATATGGTTAAATCATAAATCTAGTCCTCCGAAGGGAACAACGATGCTAAAACCAGTTTAATCTCCCCGAAAGAATAATCTTTGCCTAAAAACTCCCTTATGGTAGCCATCGATTTTGTTTTCTGACTTTCTATAGCATCGGTAATGTTTTTGATTTTATTCGCCTTTACCAGTTTGGTTACATCCAATTGTTGTGTAGAAACATAATAGGCCAAATGTCCCTCAATGGTACCGGCAGAAAAGCCACGTTCTTTTGCAATTTCGTCGATGGTTTTGCCCTGCTCATACAGCTCGAAGCTCACTAACTTGGTATCAATCTTTGGCTCTTTTTTCTTTTTCTCTGCCGCAGATTTTACTTTAAGCGTTTCTCCTTTTAGCTGAATGGCTTTCTGAAGCTGGTTGTTTCTTTCAACCGTATTCAACAGTGCATCGGTATCGGCTTTGCTAAACTCTTTCCCAGCAATGAGCGCTTGCAATAATGCTTTGCTTTTATGCATTTTTTTTAATTGCTCATATACCAAAATTTCTAGCTCTAACAGTTCTGTAACATAGGTTTTAATTTGCTTTTCTTCTTTGATCGCTTCAATTTGGGCCAGAAAACGATCAGAAATTTCCTTAACTAAAGGATTAAAATATTTTAAAGCAGCCTCTACCCTTTTCGATACATTAAATAAAGTATGTTCGGTTTGCTGTGCGAATAGGTTTTTGAGCTGATTAACAAACGTATCGGCTGTGGCTGTTATTTTTTGAAAGTCGGTATAAACGGTATCAGTCCAATCTTCGTGTTTTTGCTTGGTCGATTTTTCACTTTTATCAAAAGTCTGGCGGTGTTCTTTTAAATAATAGCGGATCAGGTTCAAATCAAATGCGGCAAGCAAATAACTGCGGATAAAAGTATAACTCTCTATACTGATCTGCTCGTTTAGCACTTCGGAAGGTTGTTTTGTTTTAGAGAAGTAATGCACATTTTGATCCTGTTGCAAACCACTATCACGAAGATGAGAAGTTAAAACCAAACCCTTCAAAGAGCGTAAACGCGACAAGGCTACATAAGCCTGGCCAGGTGCAAAAGCATCACCTACATCAATAATGGCCTTATCAAAGGTTAAACCTTGACTTTTATGCACGGTGATGGCCCAGGCCAGTTTAATCGGATATTGGATAAACGAACCTGCTACATTTTCTTTGATTTCGTTGGTTGCCTCATCCAGTTTATATTTTACGTTCTCCCATGTATAGGGTGAAATCTGGATCACCACTTTGTCTTCAGGCAGTTCAATTTCAACTACATCCTTTTCAATATGATGTACCACACCGATTTTACCATTGTAATAGCGCTTTTCGGCTGTCATGTCATTTTTAATGAACATTACCTGTGCACCTACCTTTAATTCTAAACTTTTATCATTCGGGTAAGCATATTCATTAAATTCACCCTGAATCTTTGCATCAAAAAAGTAAGATTTAGTTTTCAGCTGTGTTAACCTTTCGCGGTTAATGCCATCAGCTTTATTGTTATGGGTGGTTAAAGTGATATAATTTTCATCTGCCGAGGGTTTAAAATCCTGTTTGAAATGCTGCCTTAATAATGCAGTATCTTCAGCAGTAATTTTGTTGTTCCGTAGGTTGTTGAGCAAGTCGATAAAAACAGCATCGTCCTGACGGTAAATTTTATCCAGTTCGATATAAACCGGTGGATTATCCTGCAGGGCCAGCGCATCGAAGAAATAAATACTCTTATAAAATTTAGCCATGATGCGCCACTCGTCATTTTTTACCACTGGAGGTAACTGGTGCAGGTCGCCTATAAATAATAACTGTACCCCGCCGAATGGAAGGTTTCTGTTCCTCCGTACATAACGCAAGGCGAAATCTATGGCATCGAGCATATCGGCCCGCAGCATACTTACCTCATCGATAACAAGTAACTCCAGTTCCTGCAACATGCGACGCTTATTGCCCTGCATGTTTAAGTGTTTTACTAAAGTTTTGGGCGTATTGAAGTTAAAATTGATATTTTCATTGATCAAGGCGCCAGCAGCATCAGGGAAAAAAGCCCCAAAAGGAAGTTGAAAAAGCGAATGGATAGTTACACCAGCTGCATTGATTGCAGCAATACCCGTTGGTGCTACAATTAAGGCTTTTTTATGCGTAAGCTGAATGAGTTTCCGTAGAAAAGTTGTTTTACCTGTTCCTGCTTTTCCGGTCAAGAAAACGTGTTTTGAGGTATAATTAACAAATTTGGCCGCAATTTCTGCGGGCATAGAAGTTTCTTCTAAAGTGGGCATCGGCAGTAAAATTTTAGTCAACAATAAACGGAGGGATGAATAAAGCTAAACATTTTAGCACAAAATTAAACAATGATTGATGAGAAATTTTAAATTTTATTGGATAATTTTCAGCGAGCACTTATTCAAGCCACATTGGATCTTCAAACGCTATTAACTTTAAGCGCAAGAACTGTCAGTCTGAGCCTGTCGAAGACCTTTTGATAGTTAAACAAATAAAACATTTGTCCTTCGACAAGCTCAGGATGACAATGCTTTTCTATCTATCACGGAGCTGAACGGTTCATTATATCTCAATTAGCAGAATAAAAAACCTCAATAGAATTACTGGAGAAGCAACATAAACCTGACAGAAACGGCAGCTCCCGTCCCGATTTTACATCGGGATTCGTCGGGACTATAGTGTATGGCAGGGCTACAATAACGGAAGAACTACTGTCCCTACTTTTCCAAAGTATTGCTAATATTTAGGCCTATTTAACACCACAATAAAACAATACAACATCCTAACAATTAATAATAAAGCTTTTTCTTATCTTTGCGGCCTGATGAAACAACAATATTCAAATCTTATCGCTGTTAAATTCCTTTAACAAGGTTTCATCACTCTTTACACCCAAAATTTTATTATGCTTAACCCTGAAATAGAAAAACGTAAAACCTTTGCCATTATTAGCCACCCCGATGCGGGCAAAACCACACTGACAGAAAAATTTCTGCTTTTTGGTGGTGCTATTAATACTGCTGGGGCAGTAAAAAGGAACAAAGCGAACCAGAGTAATACTTCCGATTTTATGGAGATCGAAAAGCAACGTGGTATCTCGGTTGCGACTTCGGTAATGGGTTTCGAATATAGTGGTAAACGCATCAATATTCTCGATACACCTGGTCACAAGGATTTTGCGGAAGATACCTACAGAACCTTATCGGCGGTAGATAGTGTTATTTTGGTAGTAGACTGTGTAAAGGGTGTGGAGGAACAGACCGAAAAACTGATGTCGGTTTGCCGTATGCGTAACACCCCGGTGATTATCTTCATCAACAAAATGGACCGTGAAGGTAAAGAGGCTTACGATTTATTGGATGAAATTGAAGAAAAATTAAATATCAGCCTTTGTCCGCTTTCCTGGCCTATTGGTCAGGGACATACGTTTAAAGGTGTTTACAGCATTTATAACAAACATTTAAATTTATTCAATTCAGATAAAACCAAAGTAACCGATTCGGTTGTGGCGGCAAGTGATTTAAATGATCCATCTTTATTGAATTACCTTAAAGAGAATGAAATCAATACATTGAAAGATGATGTTGAATTGGTTGATGGTATCTACGGTAAGATAGATAAGGATTTATATACCGATGGCTTGGTTGCACCAGTATTTTTTGGCAGTGCGATTAATAATTTCGGGATAAAAGAACTCTTGGACGCCTTTATTGATATTGCCCCGAGCCCTCGACATAGAGAGGCTGAAGAGCGTGATGTACTGGTGGAAGAGAAAAATTTCAGTGGGTTTGTATTTAAGATCCACGCCAACTTAGATCCAAAACACCGTGACAGGATTGCCTTTTTAAGAATTTGTTCAGGTAAATTTGAACGCAATAAATTTTATTACCATACCCGCCAGGATAAGAAGCTAAAGTTTTCTAACCCGATGGATTTTATGGCGAACGAAAAAAGTATTGTAGAAGAGGCCTGGCCGGGTGATGTGGTAGGTTTATACGATAGTGGTAACTTTAAAATCGGCGATACCTTAACCGAAGGTGAAAAACTGCAGTTTAAAGGTATCCCTAGTTTCTCTCCATCTATTTTTAAAGAGGTAGAAAATATGGACCCAATGCGCACTAAACAGCTGGAAAAAGGCATTGAGCAACTAACTGACGAAGGTGTTGCACAATTATTCGTGATGCAGCCTGGAAACAGGAAAGTGATCGGTGCAGTTGGTGAGCTCCAGTTCGAGGTAATCAATTTCAGGTTAGAGCATGAGTATGGCGCAAAATGTCGTTTCCGTACCTTGAGTTATACCCGTTCGAGCTGGGTAACTTCTGCCGACAGAAAGAAACTGGATGAATTTGTAAAACGTAAACAACAGCACATCGGTTTCGATAAAGAAGCTAATCCGGTATATTTGGCTGATAGTGAATACATGATTAATTTAACGAAACAGGATTATCCTGATATCGATTTCCATAAAACAAGCGAGTTTAAGAGTTAATTTTTGAATAACTGAGTGATTGAATGAGAGAATATTGGCAACAGCACTAATAAATTCATTAATTCAATCACTCAAATTCAATCATTTTCGTTTACTCATATCCCAAACTTTAAGGCTATTTAAAACCGCTTTACCTCCTATGGAAAAGGCGGCTAAGCCTGTGGCTTTTTCATCAGGAAAAATCATCGTGGTAATTACTTTTTCGCCACCATTCACGAAAACTTCTAATGAAGATTTATCGAGCAAAATCTGGAGTTTTATTCTACCGTTTAACGGACTCACGGTTATAGTTTGAATGATGTTCTTATCATTTTTAATACCTTTCTCTGAACGTGAGCAATCTACATAAAGTTGTTTTTTAACAGCATCATAGCCAACTTCAACTTCCTTAACAACATTTCCTTTCTCATCCTTCAGTTGTGCAAGCTTAAAACCTAAGTTTTTTGCATCTTTAACAGAAAATTCGGCATCAATCCAATACGAATTTTGGCTGTCACCCAAGTCGATATCCTGATCGATAACAATATTTTGTTTGGTTATGACTTTACTACCTGAGTGTTTTTTAATATTATCGGCAATCAGGCTGGCCGGCTGCTGAAACAACCTAATTCCTTCAGGTGTAGTTTTTAAAGATAAATCTCTTGGGATAGACATCTGTCCTTTCCATGGGAATGTTTCTTTACCGCCAGGTTGTAACCATCCCAATAAAATCCGCTTGTTTTTTGGCGCATCGTTCCAAGGAATGGCAGCATAAAAAGAATCGCCATCATCAACCAACAAGGTTAATTTTCCGTCATTGTCGTTTTTAAAAGTCTTGCCATCAAAATCGCCTACAAAATACTGCATTGTTGGCCCCTTTGGTCCAAATAAGGATATGGCTAAAACCCATTTTGTATTATTCTTATTTCCGTCAACTGCCAGGGGAATAATAAACGGGCATTCCCAACCGCTACCCTGATTACCTTGTTTACCGAAATCACTCAACATCGTCCAATCTTTCAAGTTTTTTGAGCCATAAAACCTTGCCTGATGCTCATCAACCATTGCAACAGTCATAATCCATTGCTGAGATACCTCATACCACCAGACATTAGGGTCTCTGAAATCTTTTTTATTTAAATCAATAATGGGATTTTTGGCATAATTGGTAAAGGTTAACCCTCCATCATTGCTATAGGCCATGTATTGAGATTCATTCCGTTGTTTGGGTAGATCTGCTGTATAAAAAGCTACAACGGGTGCCTGTCCTTTCCCCAATCCACTTACATTATGTTTATCCAGCACAGCCGAACCTGAAAAAATCATGGTGGTGGTGTCATTTGTAATTTTTTCCGGAATAGCAACCGGAAGGTGCTTCCAGTTTACCAGATCCTTACTGGTGGCATGGCCCCAGCTCATATGGCCCCATTTATTTTCGAACGGATTGTACTGATAATAAAGATGAAATTCCCCATTCAGATAAATTAACCCGTTTGGATCGTTTAACCAATTTGATGGTGCAGTGAAATGATAATTTGGCCTCCATTGAGCCGTAGGCCGTTGAGCGAAAGTACTTATCGAACAGCACATTAGAAAAGCTAGAATATATTTGGTCTTGAACATAATTAAATTCAAATTACACATAAGAATTCAATTACTAAAACGTTTAACTAGTTTCTTAAGGACTTTATAAAAACTTTTTCTTCATCAACGCTTTCGTATTGCTCATAAGTTTGCGCCAATCTTCTTTTGATTTTCGAAATCAACAATCGTGGCGAAAGCACTTTAACACACTCTCCAAAGCCTAAAATTTCGCGCTCCAGTTCATAGTTTAGTACCACATCGATCCTAAAAGTTGTTGTTTTCTCGTTCTTACTTAATACTACCTGCGATTGATGCATCGGTTTCGTTACGACATAGGGCGCATGATCGTTGGTAAATTCGAGGATCACTTTCTGCGCACGGTCCCTTTCGCTTTTGGTTACACCGATCAGATCTTCATAATACCGATCGAAATCTACTCCTTGATAACTTACAAATTCTTCGTTAGGCAATTCCTGAAATTCTACTATCCTATCCAATGCCAAATTTAAGATCCCAGGCCGTTTTTTCGCTTTACAGATCAAAAACCATCTGTTTCTGTATTCTTTTAACAAATACGGATAGTAAATTCCTTGTTGTGATTGTTGTGCCTTGAAAGATTTATATTCAATTAATAGTGAACGTTTGTTTAAAACAGCCTGATATAATGGCGGAATACATTCCAAACCCTTAACGAGCTTATTACTTTCCAATTGAATATTATTGCCACTCTGTTTGGTCGATTTGTATAGGTTGTTTTCTAAACGGGCAATCATATCGCTCATTTCATCGAAATAATTGAAGGCATTAAACTGTTTCAGTACACCCACAATCTCTTTCATTTTATCTACGTCGGCATTATTGATCGGCGCTTTGGTAATACTAAAACCAGAATCTTCGTAAGCATAAAAGCGTTTATCCTTCACCACAATCGGTGCATTGTAACCCAGTTTATCACTTCGCATCAATTGGATATCAGCCTGGATAGTCCGCTTGCTTACCCCGGTGGTAATTCCTTCGAGCTCGTACAGGGTTGCCGACACCTTTTCAATAAGATCTTCTAGTGTCCATTTACGGTAACGGTTCTTCAAACAATCGTCGATGGTTTTATACCGGATAAGCGCCAATTTATTTACTGCCATTTTTAATCAATTTGGTTTTCAAGCTAAAAATCTGGTCATAAAGCTTAATTAAATATAGCAAAGTGTTCTTCATCTACGCAATACAATTGCGTAATTGGAAGATAAAAGAAAAAATATAATGTAAAAATTAAATTTATCAATCTAATTATCAGCTAATTAATTCTTTTAAGTCAAAATAAATTTTACTACGCAAATCTGCCGCGTAGTGGTGGTGGCATCTTTGTAATGTCGCCAGTCGATAAAGTTCTTTGATAAATATTAACAACAACAATCTGATTGACAGAAACAGTTAACTGTTCTAAATGATACGCGCTCTCGTTTATGCTGCTCCGGTTTTAACTGGATCAGCATTCACTAACATGAAGCCCCTGTTCGGGATACGCCGGACAGGGTTACATTAGTAGTGGTTATCATAATCAGATTGATATAAAGAAATCCCGAATGGGATGGCAATACTAAATAAAACTTATCCAATGTTGCGGGTTTCGGAATAGCCCCAAAGTATTCGGGCAATTGCGTAGAATATGCTGATAAGAATTGTGATAGATTGTCTAAACACGTTGTGTGTCGTGGGTTCGAATCCCACTTCCGATTAATTCGGAATAGCTCAGAGGTTAGAGTAACAACCAAAATGCAGGTTCGAATCCTGCTTCCAACCGTCACTTGGAATAGCAAAATGGTAATGCAATGGACTTAGGATCCATCTAAAAGAAGGGTAACTTTTCAAATCGCTCACCAAAACCAGCGTTGCGCAACCGCGTTTGGCTTAAGATTTTTCGAAATCCAAAAAGCAAATTTGTGTTTTGCTAAGTAAGGATCAGTGCAATAAGAAAAGATTTAAAAATCAAATGAGTTAATCGAAAAGGAAAATGCGATAACGAGCACATACCAGAATAGAAAGGCATAATTTCATTTTTAAACAAGCTTAATAAACTTTTACTTCCGCAGAAAACAGGTAAATGCTCTTCCGCAACGCTTTTAAGAGAATAAATAACAATAGAAATAAATTTTAACTCCAGAAAACATGAAAAGAGTAACCATTAACACCAATTATGTTGGATTGGTGTTTAAAAAAGGAAAATTAAAAAACGTTTTAACAGCTGGAACTTACTGGTTAGGTTTCGGTGAAGACATGACTTTGTACGATATGGCAAAAGAGTACTATTACACGGTTGCCGAATTGGATATCTTATTGGAAAACACAGATTTTGTGAATTTGATTCACTTGGTAAGTGTTGCCGATAATGAATTGGCCTTAGTTTATCAAAACAAAAACTTCAAGAACGTTTTAACAGCTGGCAGACATGCCATCTGGAAAGGTTTGTCTGCATATGACTTTATTAAAGTAGATATCAGTAACATCAAAATTGATGAAACCATTGATAAAAATTTGTTAGAGAAAGCACCATTATTGAATTACATCAGGGCTTATAAAGTAGAATCGTTCGAAAAAGCTTTATTGTTTATTGATGGTAAGTTTGAAAACGTATTGGAAGCAGGAAACTATGTTTACTGGAAAAACAGTACTACTGTTCAAGTTTTGAAAACCGATATGAGGCAATTGAATATGGAAATTATCGGTCAAGAAATTTTAACCAAAGATAAAGCGCAATTGAGGGTAAATTTCAGCATTCAATATAAAGTGGATGATATCATCAAAGCCTTATTGGATAACAAAGAATTTGAAAAACAATTATACATCACCATGCAATTGGCATTAAGAGAATGTATTGGCTTAATGACTCTTGACGAATTGATGGAAAGCAAAGAAAAAATTGCCGAAATGGTAATGGCCATCACCTTGGATAAGGTTGAAAACTTGGGCGTAAAACTAACCAATTGTGGGGTTAAAGACATCGTTTTACCTGGTGATGTTAAAGAAATTATGAACCAGGTTTTAGTTGCCGAAAAAAGAGCGCAAGCCAATATCATTACCAGGAGAGAAGAAACAGCATCGACCAGAAGTTTGTTGAATACAGCCAAATTGATGGAAGACAACGTTATGTTGTATAAGTTAAAAGAGATGGAATATGTAGAGAAAATCGCAGAAAAAATCAACAACATCAGCTTATCGGGCAGTGGACAAATTGTAGATCAATTGAAACAAATCTTCGTAAAATAAATTAAATTTAGAAACTCCTCGGTTAGGTGAGTATTACCTGCCGGGGATTGAACAAGAAATAAAAATGAAAACTACAATAATAAACAGACTTGCAGAAATAGAAAGATCAAATGATATCAAAATATTATTTGCATGTGAATCAGGTAGCAGGGGATGGGAATTTCCATCACCGGATAGTGATTTCGATGTCCGCTTTATTTATGTACGCCCGCTCAACTTTTATCTTTCGGTTCAGGATAAGGATGATCAATTGGGTTTCCCTATTAATGATGAACTGGATATTTATGGATGGGATATCAGGAAGGTGCTTAAATTGATCCGAAAATCGAACACCACTCCTTTCGAATGGTTACAATCACCTATCGTTTATGGAGAAAAGGATCATTTCAAGGAAGAATTATGGACATTATGCCAATCTTATTTTTATAGGAAGACAAATATCAACCATTATTTAGGAATAGCACACAGTGCTCTAGAAACCGTAGTAAACAGTGACGAAATTAAAATAAAAAAACTTTTTTATGTACTTCGCCCTCTACTTTCAGCTAAATGGTGCCTGAAAAAAAATACGATAGCACCAATGACCATTGGACCACTTTTGAACTTAATGCCAGAACACCTTCAAAAGTTGGTGAAAGACCTGATTACACTAAAGTCAACCTCTGCAGAAGGATATATTATTAAAATACATCCTGAGCTAAGTAACTATATTGATGAGGAATTTAAAAACTGTACTGAAGGCGCTAAAGATTTACCAAAAGAAAGTTTTGATTCAGAAATGCTCGACGTCCTTTTTAGAAAAACAATAAACCGTTATGACGATTAAAGATTTAAAGGACAAAAACCTATTATTATTCGAATGTTTAAGCGGTAGTAAAGCCTATGGATTAGCCACTCCACAATCTGACACTGATATAAAAGGAATATATTATATGCCAAAAGAAATGTTTTTTGGCCTGAAATATATTTCTCAAATCAGCGATGAAAGTAATGACGAAGTTTACTATGAAATTGGCCGCTTTATCGAATTACTGATTAAGAACAACCCCAATATTGTCGAAATTTTAGCTACTCCGGAAGACTGTATCTTATATAAGCACCCAATAATGGACAAGCTTAGAATCGAGATGGTTTTATCAAAGTTATGTAAGGATACTTTTGGTGGCTATGCTTTAACCCAGATTAGAAAAGCAAAGGGATTAAACAAAAAAATATTAAACCCAATGCCTAAAACCCGGAAAACGGTATTAGACTTTTGTTTCATCACAGTAAACTATTCATCTGTAAAAGCGAAAACCTGGCTTACAAAAAATGGCATTTCGAAAGCTGATTGTGGATTGTCCAAAATCCCTAATGCTAAAGATCTGTATGCTTTGTTTCATGATGCAGAGAAGAAATTGAATTATAAAGGGATTGCGAACAAGGAAGCGGCAAATGAGGTTTCGGTCTCGTCAATACCTGCAGGAGAACAAGAAATTGCCTATTTATTTTTTAACAAGGATAGCTATTCATCTTATTGCAAGGAGTATAATGAATATTGGGAATGGGTAGAAAAACGAAATGAAGACAGGTACAGCTTAAATAAAAGCCATGGCAAAGATTACGATGCCAAAAACATGATGCATACCATTAGGCTTTTGCAAGTAGCTCTTGAGATTGTACGCGATGGAGAACTAAATGTAAAAAGACAAAATCGCGATGAGTTGCTTTTAATAAAAAGAGGAGAACTTGATTACGATGAAGTATTAAAAATGGCAGAAAAACTAATGCTACTAATAGAACAAGAAACAACAAAAAGTAAGCTTCAGGATAAACCAGATGCTAAGTTAATTGAGATGTTACTTGTTGAGATGAGAACTGAGCTATATGCCAATTAAAAGATTAAACAATGAACAACAACATAACAGGTAATAACCTTATAGAAATAGGTTATTCCGAAGGAAAAATAGTAGGCTTGGCTTTAGATATCCTGAAAGAAAATTTTGCGGATATTGAAGAAAAAGAATTATTAGCCTTATTTAAAAAAGTAAAAGAATACCCGGAAAGTTTTTTGGATGACAAGGTATTAAATGTATTGGCAACTGCTGTGATCGAGGAAGCCAATCCAAAATCAGATGGGACCATTGAACTAATCAGCAATGCTAAAGATTATTCAATTTTCGGTGCCGATTATATAGAAGAAGGTGCCCGAAACCAAATGGATATCGCCATGAAACTGCCAGTTTCGGTAGCTGGGGCATTAATGCCTGATGCCCACCAAGGGTATGGCTTGCCGATTGGTGGTGTTTTAGCGACAAGAAATGCAATTATTCCTTATGGTGTAGGTGTAGATATCGGTTGCCGAATGGCGTTGAGCATTTTCGATATTCCGGAGAAACATTATTTCGGGAAAGATGCAATGTACAAACGCGAATTAATTGCTTTCACCAAATTTGGCGCAGGTCAGAATTTTAAAGGTAATGAAAGGGCTGATCATGATGTTTTAGAAAACGAGGCTTTCAACGCTACTCCTTTTCTTAAAAATTTACACGGAAAGGCTTGGGCACAACTGGGTACTTCGGGTGGTGGAAATCACTTTGTAGAATGGGGAATTATCGATTTTGCGGAGCGTGATGAAATTTTGAATATCGATAAAGGCCGTTACGTAGCATTATTGACCCATTCCGGTTCCCGTGGTTTTGGCGCAACAATCGCTGGTCATTATACCAAACTGGCTAAAGATATCTGCAAGCTTCCTAAAGAGGCGGCAAACCTGGCTTATTTGGATCTAAATTCTGCCGAAGGACAAGAGTATTGGATTGCCATGAACTTAGCTGGTGATTATGCTTCTGCCTGTCACGAAGTAATTCATAAAAGATTAACCAAGGCAATTGGCGCTAAAGTTTTGGCCAAGGTAGAAAACCACCATAATTTTGCATGGAAAGAAATGCTTGATGGAGAAGAAGTAATTGTCCACCGAAAAGGTGCTACACCAGCAGGGAAAGGTGTGATGGGGATTATTCCAGGAAGCATGACCGCACCAGGATTTTTAGTTAGGGGAAAAGGCGAAATGAATGCAATCAATTCAGCATCTCATGGTGCGGGTAGACAAATGAGCCGAACAAAAGCGATTCAATCGATTACCAAATCGGATATGAAAGCGATTTTGAAAGATCATAACGTTACCTTAATCGGAGCAGGTTTAGATGAGGCGCCAATGGCCTATAAAGACATCAACAAAGTGATGGCAGCACAAACTGAACTGGTTGATGTAGTGGCCAAATTTGAACCAAAGATGGTGAGAATGGCTGATGATGGAAGTCGTGAGGATTAGTTTGGAGGTGGAAGTTATTAGTTTGGAGTCAGAATAGTACCCCATAGAAAAGTCGTCATCTCCTAAAGCCCTACCTGTACCGATTTTTCATTGGTAGCGAAATGGAGAGATCTATGATAGATTTCTCGACTGCGTTACACTCCGCTCGAAATGACGATCAAATTCAGAAAAAACCCTCTTCAAAATTAATTGAAGTGGGTTTTTTATAATACATTTTACAGAAACCGATTAGCACAACCTTAAGTTAAATAAACCTGATTGAAGTGGAAACAAAAAGCTTTTTCAGCTTTTGTTGGAACAAAAAGCAGGACTACAATAACCGATTAGCACAACAATTGCTTTCCAAAAAAAGCTTTTATATTGCGCTGTAAGCTATAAATAATTATTTCAACTTACTCAAAGCCATTTTGATCCTTGGTAACATATCTTTAATATCCTGCAGGGTACAAGCACCAACCGAAGCCCTGAACCAAGGCATACTGTCTTCATTTCCAAAAGCAGAGAACGGAACCAAAGCTGCTCCGGCTTCTTTGATCAGATAGAAATTCACATCTGCACTGTCTTTTAAAAGCTGCCCGTCTTCAGTAGTTTTCCCGATATAATCGATTTTGATTGTTAAATAAATTGCACCCATGGGCTCAACAGCATCAACATTAAAACCCTCAGTTTTTAATTCGTTAAATCCATTGTAAAGTGCGTTTAAGCTATCTTGAATTTGACCTTTAAAACTGGTTAAGAAAGTATCAACCTGTGCTTTATCGTTAAAATAATTAGACATAGCCACTTGCTCTGCTTTTGGCGCCCAGGCACCCATATGACCGACCAAAGCTTTCATTCTATTGATAATATCCTCCGGACCAAAACCCCATCCTACACGTACACCAGTTGCCGCCAAACATTTCGAACTACCATCAACAAAAACCGTAAACGGACGCATTGCAGGGCGCAAAGAAACTGGATTTACATGTTCTTTTCCGAAAGTTAAAAGCGAATAAATCTGATCATACATCATGTATAACGGTTTTTCATCAGCTCCACGAGATGCATTTTCTTCTAAAACAGCATCACAGATTTCAGCTAAGGAATCGGCATCGAACATGGTTCCTGTTGGGTTTAATGGCGAACACAGCGCCAATAAGGTTGCCCCTTTTAAATGTGGTTTTAATTGCGCTGCAGTTGGCATAAAATTATGCGCAGCATCGGTTTCTACCGCAATTGTTTTTGCCGAAGTTAAGTGAGAATAGTGGTTGTTGTTCCAAGATGGCGCAGGAAAAACCACGGTATCTCCTGGATCAATCAACGCCAGATAAGTGGCATAAATTAAAGGACGCGAACCACCAGAAACTAAAATGCTGTTGGTGTTGTATTCTAACCCAAATCTATCCTTTAACAATTCTGAAACCGTTTCGCGTAAAGGTAAAACACCATCAGCTGGCGGGTAGTTGGTTTGGTTGGCGTTGTATGCCTCTACAATTCCGGCCTTTAATTCGGTTGGGATTGGGTAAATGTTTGCGTCAAAATCGCCTATGGTTAAATTAGCGATCGAAGCACCTTTGCGCTTCATTTCGTTAACTTCATTACCGATTTTTATAATTTCTGAGCCGATTAATGAACTGGCCAATACTGAAACTTTCATATACTATTATTTATTATCGCCGTTATATTTAGCGAATTAAATCTTCTATTGCTTTATTCACTTTTCCGAAACCAAATTGAGACAATACCCCTTGCATTGCCGAAGTGATCTGCTCGTTGCACAGGTTGCCGATACTTCCTTCGTGTGTATGATGTATTTGGCCAGAAGGTGCAAAAGTACCATTTTCTATCTGTTCGCCAACAATTTTATAAGCCTCTCTAAATGGGACTCCCTGCAGAGCCAGATCATTCACCACTTCAACGCTAAACAGGTAATCATATTTTTTATCTTTCAAAATATCATCCTTTATCGTGATGTTCTGGAACATAAAAGTAGCGATCTCTAAACATTCGTTTAAAGAAGTAATTGCCGGAAATAGATTTTCTTTCAGCAATTGTAAATCGCGGTGATAGCCTGATGGCAAATTGGTAATCATCATGGCAATTTCATTCGGCAAAGCCTGAATTTTATTGCAACGCGAACGGATCAGCTCAAAAACATCAGGGTTTTTCTTGTGTGGCATAATACTCGAACCTGTGGTGAGCTCTGCCGGGAAACTAATGAATCCGAAATTCTGATTAATGAATAAACACACATCCATAGCCATTTTAGCTAAAGTTGCTGCAACAGCACTCATTGCCTGTGCTAAAATCCTTTCTGTTTTGCCACGTCCCATCTGCGCATAAACCACATTATAGTTTAAACTTTCAAAACCCAACAACTCAGTAGTTAAGGTTCTATTTAACGGGAATGAAGAGCCATAACCTGCGGCAGAGCCTAAAGGATTTTTATTACAGATTTTCCACGCAGCCAGCATTAGCTCCATATCATCTGCCAAACTTTCGGCATAAGCACCAAACCATAGGCCAAAAGACGATGGCATGGCAATCTGCAAATGCGTATAACCTGGCATTAATTTATCTTTGTGTGTATTGCTCAGCTCAATTAGCTCATTAAACAAGGTTGAGGTTTGGCCAACCATATCTTCGATGCAAGCCCTAAAGAACAGTTTCAAATCAACCAGCACCTGATCGTTACGCGATCGGCCACTATGGATTTTTTTACCTGCTTCGCCAATACGCTGTGTGAGCAGCCACTCCACCTGTGAGTGCACATCTTCTACACTGTCTTCGATGGTGAAATTTCCAGCTTCAATTTCAGCATAAATATTTTTCAATTCTTGTTGAACCGTTTTCAGTTCTTCAGCTGTTAGCAAATTAATGGTTTCTAACATTTGGGTATGCGCCAAAGAGCCCAATACATCAAACTTTGCCATTTGCAGATCCAGTTCGCGGTCTTTACCAACCGTAAAACGCTCTACAAACTGATTTACATCTATATTTTTTTGCCAGATTTTCATTATAATCTTATTTTTAAACGCTAATAAAGCTTGCTACGCAAGTTTCATATCTCATCTTCGTCATTGCGAGGCACGAAGCAATCCTTTTTATTTAGTAAATAATGTCACATTCGCGAGTTACAGCAGCATTAAGACCGTTTTCTTGCTTAAAATGCCAATTATGTTATTGTATTTCCAAACAAGAAAATTCATCTTGTTTGATAAACTCATTTATTAGTTCTTTTTTCTCTATTAAAACTTAAGCAATTCCTGATGTTGTATTGTTTCCAAAACGTAACCAGATTATTTTTGGCGGATGGCCATATAGATTTGAAAATTCATAGAAATCTGCATCGAAAGTAACTACAATAAGATTATTTTGTCCTGCAAATGTCCAGATTTCCTTATCCGTTTTGTTTTCTAACTTTAACCTTCGTATTTGGGTACAAGCTGAGAAATCGGCCTCTAAAAGTTTTATGATTCTATGAGAAATATTTTGGTCAAATAGAAGTTTCACTAGGCTACTCTTATTTTATGCTCTCTATCTGCTGAATAAGCAAGACAGGATAAGATCTCTTCTTCAGTAATTTCAGGAAAATCTGTCAATATACTTTGCATAGTCATCCCATTTGCTAGCCATCCCAAAACATCATACACAGCGATTCTGGTTCCTTTTATGCAGGGCTTACCAAAACGTTTGTTAGCGTCAATTTCTATGAAATTAGAATAAGTTTTCATAACGTAAAGATAAACAATATTATAAGAATTTTGATTTGCCCATTTTTGCAGAATTCTATTTTTATCCTTGTATAACCGGTTTCAACATGTTTACATATCCCTCAACTCCTTCGGCTACTTCTCTAACATACAAAAACTCATCAGCCATGTGCGAGCGACCAGAAAAACCCGGACCACATTTTACTGATGGGATATCTAACAATGCCTGATCGGAAGTAGTAGGCGAACCATAAGTAGTTTTTCCAAGGGCAACACCAGCCTGAACAACCGGATGGTTTTTATCAATCGACGATGGTTTTAAGCGGATAGACCGTGGGGTAACATCACAATCAACATTTGCCCTGATAATCTCTAAAACCTCTTCATTAGTGTAAGCATCAGTTACACGAACGTCAACCGTAAAATTACAATTTGCAGGTACAACATTGTGCTGCGAACCTGCGTTGATAATCGTAACCGTCATTTTTAATGGCCCGAAAACCTCCGATACTTTTGGAAACTGATAGTTCCTAAACCATTCGATATCTTTTAATGCTTTGTAAATGGCATTCTCTCCCTCTTCACGAGCAGCATGACCAGCTTTACCATGCGATACACAATCCAACACCAACAAGCCACGTTCAGCAATAGCTAAATTCATTTCTGTAGGCTCTCCTACGATACCAAACTCCAGTTTGCCCAAATCAGGAAGAACCAGTTCTAATCCATTATTACCAGAAATTTCTTCCTCGGCAGTCGCTGCCAAACAGATATTGTATTTTAAATTTTCCTGCTCGTAATAATATAAAAAGGTTCCGATTAGCGACACTAAACAACCACCGGCATCATTACTGCCTAAACCAAACAGTTTATCACCTTCAATTGCAGCATCATAAGGGTCGCGGGTGTAACCTGAATTAGGCTTTACCGTATCATGATGTGAATTCAACAAAAGTGTTGGCTTAGCAGGATCAAAATGTTTGTTGTAAGCCCAAACGTTATTCATTTTACGCTGAGTCTTAACCCCTCTCTCCTCCAAAAACTGCGCAATTAAATTCGCCGTCCGATCTTCTTCTTTACTAAAAGACTGGATGCGGATTAACTGTCGCAATAAATCCAGGCTTTCTTTTTGTATATTTTCTAGTAACATAGTATCAAGTAATTAGTATTGAGTATCAAGACTAAACCCGTCTTTAAACTTTCTACCTTTTATTTTGGCTTTCAGTTTTATGTTTGCAATTAAGACTTTATGTCCTAAACCCTACACCTCTAACCTTCTTTGGTATACAGATTCCCTGCTTTTAAAGCAGAAAGTTTAATACCTTTTATCAATGATGAGCTAAAACCGTTATGTTCCATTTCATTTAAACCTGCTATGGTACAGCCTTTCGGCGAAGTTACCTTATCTATTTCTGATTCTGGGTGTGTTCCATGTAATAAAAGCAAATCGGCCGCTCCTTTAGCCGTTTGAACGGCCATTTTTAAAGCTTCATCAGCATGAAAACCGATTTCTACCCCACCTTGCGATGCAGCCCTGATTGCCCTTAAAAAGAACGCAATTCCGCAGGCACAAAGCGCTGTTGCTGAAGTCATTAAATCTTCATTAATTTTCACAACAGAACCAACCGTTTCGAACATTTTGGTCACACTTGCAATATTTGCTGCTGATGCATTATCGCTGGCCATGCAAGTCATCGATTGACCAATAGCAATCGCCGTATTTGGCATTACCCTGATTACCTCAACATCGTCACCTAATTTTTCCCTAACCGCAGCACAGCTCACGCCAGAAATTACCGAAATAACCAAATGTTTGGCCGGAACAATTGAATTTTGAATTTCATCTAAAACCGTATTTAATTGTTGTGGCAGAACAGCCAAAATCACAACATCAGCATCAACTACAGCCTGTTTATTGTTATTGCTTACATTAAAACCGGCTTCGGCGAATGATTTTAAATGATCAATATTTCTACGGGTAAGCGTAATGTCGCCTGCTTGAGCAAAATCGGCCTTTACCAAACCTTTCGCTAAAGATAAACCGATATTTCCGCTACCAATTATGGCTATTTTTTTTGTCATGTGGTTCGTTTGTTATTCCTTTCGGATTGGTTACATAGATTTATATTTTTGTTGGAAAAGCAGGTTCAGTAATTCTATTGATGTTCAGTCCTGCTATCCACTTCAATCTTTTTTTACTTCAGCCATTCCCTCCATTTATCGTCATTGCGAGGAGGAACGACGTGGCAATCTTTCTCATTTTGAGCACAAAAAGTATTTCCGTTTCTATCAGGTTTAGTAGGCAAAAGCAGGAATTCTTCGGTTTCTCGCCTACCTTTCGCCTTCAACGTTCCTACCCCCCACCTTTACTTCAGCATTTTAGTACCAAAAGTTCCCTCGGCAAGTTCAGCGAGCTCATCGGCTTTGCCGATATAAACTGCAAAAACTCCTTTTTTAATCGCTTCAAAGGCATTGTGCATTTTAGGGATCATTCCACCTTGCACAGTTCCATCGGCTTTTAAACCTTCAAACTCATCAGCTTTGATTTCTCTTACAACAGAAGAATCATCATTAACGTCCCTAAGTACTCCTTTTTTCTCAAAGCAATATACCAAACGGGTTTCATATAAACTTGACATAGCAACAGCAACAGAAGAAGCTATGGTATCAGCATTGGTATTTAGAAGCTGAGTATCACCATCATGTGTAATGGCACATAAAACCGGAACAAAGCCAGCATTTAATAAAGTGCCTAAAGTATTCGCTGAAACAGAGTTTTCATCTAAATCGCCCACAAAGCCATAATCAATAACTGCACCTGCCATAGGGCCGGCCTCTGCACCATAAGTTTTGGTACTAACAGGCCTTTTTTTCGCTTTAATGATATTACCATCTGCGCCGGTTAAACCAATCGCATTACTTCCTTTGGCCTGTAGTTGGGCAACCATATTTTTATTGATCAGTCCGGCGTAAACCATCGTTACAATACGCAGGGTTTCGATATCGGTAATTCTTCTACCCTCAACCATTTTGGCTTCAATGCCCAACGATTCGCCCAGTTCAGTTGCAATTTTACCCCCGCCGTGCACCAGGATCTTATCTCCTGGCAATGCAGTAAAATCCAATAAAAACTGGTGTAAGTTTTCGGAGTTATCGATTACGTTTCCGCCGATTTTTATGATAGTGAGTTGTTTCATAATTTATTCTTACCGTGGTTCGTGTCTCCACGAACCACATTAATAGTTTTGTTTCACCATATTAATAATTTCGGTTCGTGAAGACACGAGCCGAGGCATATGATTTACAATTCCTCCAACATCGCTTTAATTACCGCCTGCGCCGCCCATAAACGGT
Source organism: Pedobacter sp. ISL-64 (assembly GCF_018613605.1). Lineage (GTDB taxonomy): Bacteria > Bacteroidota > Bacteroidia > Sphingobacteriales > Sphingobacteriaceae > Pedobacter. The sequence continues at coordinate 67,000 of NZ_JAGGPU010000009.1, forward strand.
TTCCGGCCTCGTGAATAACCAATGAATTTGGTCCATCCAAAATCTCTGATGATAATTCCAGATCGCGGCGTACAGGTAAGCAATGCATCACTTTAGCATCGTTTGTGAATGTTAATTTCTCATTATTCATCATCCAGCCATCAGGATAAGTTAACACTTTTCCATACTCTTTATAACTACTCCAGTTCTTCACATATACATAATCAGCACCGGCCAAAGCTTCTTCTAAATTATACTGAATATCGGCATTAGGCGTAAAATCTTCCGAAAGCTCGTAACCCTCTGGTTGCGCAATAGTAAAATCGATCATTCCTTCTGCCTGAGCTTTGCACATCCACTCTGCAAAAGAATTTGGTACTGCCTGGGGCAAAGCCTTTACATGAGGCGCCCAAGCCAAAACTACCTTTGGTTTGCGCCCATCAGGTTTCTTTGTCCAGGTTTCGTGAATGGTAATGATATCGGCAAAGCTTTGTAAAGGGTGACGTGTTGCGCTCTCTAAACTCACTACAGGTACAGCACAATATTTCACAAATTTATTGAAGAAATCTTCGCTATAATCTTCCTCACGGTTATTCAGTTTTGGAAAAGAACGCAAGCCCAAAATATCGCAATATTGGCCCATTACGGCAGCAGCTTCGCGGATATGTTCAACTGTCGAGCCATTCATCACTACACCATCCTGTGTTTCTAAAGCCCAACCTTCTTTATCCAGATTCATCACCATTACATTCATACCTAAGTTTAAGGCCGCTTTTTGGGTACTTAACCGGGTACGTAAACTTGGATTCATAAAAACTAAACCTAAGGTTTTGTTCTTACCTAAATCTTGGTGCGCATAAGGATTCGCCTTTAACGCTAGCGCATCATTTACAAACTGTTTGATGCTTGGAACATCGTGTACGGAAGTGAAAAGTTTCATTTTTAATATAAATTAATTTATCCCGATCCGTCACCCTGAATTTATTTCAGGGTCTTTTCTACAAAATAGATGCTGAAATAAATTCAGCATGACGATCGACCAAATACACAGTATTTATTTTACCAATTGTTTAAACGCCGCCAAAAACTCGTCAGCATGTGCTTTTGTTAAATTTAAGGCTGGCAACAAACGGATCACATTCGGTTTTGCCTCACCAGTAAAAATATGGTGTGTAAACAATAATTCTTTTTTAACATGCGCCAGTTCGGCAGGTAGCTCAATACCGATCATTAATCCACGGCCACGTACTTCTACCACCTGCTCAAATTTTTTCAATTCGGTAATTAAGTAACTTCCTACTTCTTCTGCATTTTTCATCAGGTTTTCCTGTTGCATCACTTCTAAAACAGCTAAAGCCGCGGCACAAGCTAAATGGTTGCCACCGAAAGTTGTACCTAACTCTCCATGCCAAGGTTTAAATTTGGGCGCTATAGAGATTCCCGCTACCGGAAAGCCATTACCCATTCCTTTTGCCATGGTATAAACATCTGCTTCAACCCCAGCGTAATCGTGTGAGTAAAACGATCCTGTACGTCCGTAACCGCATTGTACACTGTCGGCAATATAAACCGCATTATATTCATCGCAAAGTGCACGGATTTTCTGCAAGAAACTTTTCGAGGCTTCTTTAATGCCGCCTACACCTTGAATACCTTCAATAATAACAGCCGAAATTTCATTGCCCTGTACTTTAAAAGTTTCTTCTAAAGCAACCTCATTATTGAAAGGCAAAAAGATTACATTTTCGGTCTGATTAACCGGTGCTACAATTTTAGGATTATCGGTTACGGCAACAGCCAAAGATGTACGTCCGTGGAAAGCACCTGTAAAAGCGATTACCTTTTTTCTTCCGTTGTAAAATGAAGCCAATTTTAAAGCATTTTCATTTGCCTCAGCTCCAGAATTACATAAAAAGAGCTGAAAGTCTTTTTTACCAGAAACGGTTCCCAATAATTCTGCAAGCTGAACCTGCAAAGGAATTTTTACTGAATTTGAATAAAAACCAACTTTATTTAATTGATCGGTTAAGCGGTTTACATAATGTGGGTTGGTATGCCCGATTGAAATTACAGCATGACCGCCATATAAATCTAAATATTGCTGATCATTAGCATCCCAAACATTACTGCCTGCCGCTTTTGTTATTTCTATATCGTTAAGTGGGTAAACGTCGAATAGTTGCATTTTTTGAGGTATAAGGTTTGAGGTGTAGGGTTTAAGGTTTTTTCCCTCCACTTCTCAAAAATTTTAAAAATGAAATTAGCATTGCCCTAACTTCGTTAATTGATTGGTTCACTTTTAGATAATCATCTTCGCTTATATACTTTAATTCAGAAGCACATAAACAACAATAATCTATCTCGTTGGCAGAGCCTAAAGCATTATCAAGAAAATGCGCAGAATCTTTATCTGTAAATCTTCCACATCCTTCAACAATATTCAAGGGTATAGATAAGGAAGCCCGAGTAAGTTGTGAGGTCAATTCAAATCTCTCCTCTTTTGGAAATTGAGTTGCAATATTCTTTTTGATGAACATATTCAATTCATGTGCCTTTTTCCAAACGTCAAGTTTTTTGTAATCTCTCATTATTTTACCTTACGCCTTAAACCCTACACCCTTTACCTTCATTAAAAATTAGCTGCTTTTAACTTAAGTCCTGCTGTTTCATCCAAGCCGAACATTAAATTCATATTCTGAACCGCTTGTCCGCTGGCACCTTTTAACAGGTTATCAATAATACTGATGATAAATAATTTACCACCGTGTTTTTCTATATGTACCAATGCCTTGTTGGTGTTCACAACCTGTTTTAAATCGATGTTTTTCCGGCTTACATGCGTAAAAGGATGAGCACTATAATATGCTTCGTAAATATTTTGCGCCTCTTCTAAACTCAAATCACTTTCCAGGTACATGGCAGCTAAAATACCTCTTGTAAATGCACCACGCTGTGGGATAAAACTTAAAGTTTCAGAAAGTGATGGTTGCAACTGCAACAAACTCTCGCTAATCTCGTTCAAATGCTGGTGTTCAAACGCCTTATATATGGAAAGATTGTTGTTTCTCCAGCTGAAGTGCGAAGTGGCAGCTAAACTCTGTCCTGCACCGGTTGATCCCGTAGTTGCATTAATATGAACTTCATTCTTGATCAAACCTTTCGATGCCAAAGGCAACAAACCTAATTGAATACAAGTTGCAAAACAACCAGGGTTTGCAATATTTTTAGCTGTTTTAATTTTATCGCGGTTTAGCTCGGGTAATCCGTAAACAAAGTCTTTGGTCGAAAAGTTAGCATTTGCATGCAACCTGAAATCCTGCGACAAATCGATAATTTTAATGTTATCGCTAATTGGATTAGCGGCTAAAAACTTCTTCGCATCGCCATGGCCAATACAAAGGAAAAGCACGTCAATATCCTGTGGAATATCGCTCACAAACTTTAGATCTGTATCGCCTATTAAATCAGTGTGTACATCAGAAATTAAGTTTCCGGCATTACTTGTACTGTTTACAAAAGCAATTTCAACATTTGGGTGGTTAACCAAAATGCGTAACATTTCGCCTCCAGTGTAACCCGCACCACCAATTATTCCTGCTTTAATTTTATTCATCTCTATGCGTTTAGTGCTATTTTATAAAGAAAAAATTCTGAATCATTTTCTTGCTTAACAAATCCTATACTTTCGTACAGATGCTGGGCAGTATAGTTATCAACCGCTGTTTCCAGCTGTACAAATGTAGCTCCCTGAGTTTTGGCAAAACCCATGGCTGCTTTAATTAATTTTTCTCCAATGCCCTGCTTACGGTAATTTTCATCAACATATAAATCGTTCAAAATCCAGTTTTTAGTTAATCTTACCGACGAATATTTCGGGTATAGCTGTGTAAAACCTATCGCTTGTTGTGTATTACTATCAGTAGCAACAAAAATGATAGACTCATTATGCTGTAATCTTTCATCTAGAAAAGCCTTAGCCATTCCGATATCAGAAAACTGATTGTAGAATATGCGATACTGATTAAGCAGACCAACTACTAGGTTGGTTTCTGTTAAATCTATCTGTTTGATTCTTATATTACTCACAATTTAAAGATTTAAGGTAGAGGGTTTGAGTGTAAGGTTTGCACTAATCCACCTATGCCTTTTACCTTATGCCTCGTTGTTCACCTTATGCCAGATCATCACCTGGTTACCAAATATTTTAGAGAAACCTTTAACGTCTTCTCCGCTCCAGGCGTTATTCATTTCGCCATAGCTGCCAAATTTATTACTCATTAAATCATGGTTTGATTCAATTCCGATAACCTGGAAACGATACGGTAACAACTCTACAAATACTTTACCGCTCACAAATTTTTGCGTATCGGCTAAAAAAGCCTCAATATTCCGCATAACTGGATCGTGGAACTGACCTTCGTGCAACCAGTTACCATAGAAAGATGATAATTGTTCTTTCCAGCTTAACTGCCATTTCGTTAAGGTGTGTTTTTCTAGCGTATGGTGTGCTTTGATAATGATAATGGGGCCAGCTGCCTCAAAACCTACGCGACCTTTAATACCAATAATGGTATCACCGACGTGGATATCTCTACCGATACCAAAAGGCTGAGCGATTGCCTGTAATTTTTGGATTGCCCTAACAGGTGCTAATTTTTCACCATCAATAGCAACCAGTTCACCTTTTTCGAAGGTTAACTCTACTCTACGCGATTCTGTTTCCGAAACCTGGGTTGGCCAGGCGCTTTCTGGTAAGGTTTCGTGAGAAGTTAACGTTTCCTTTCCTCCTACCGAAGTTCCCCATAAACCTTTATTGATTGAGTATCTTGCTTTTTCTGCACTATATTCTACACCATGTTGTGCTAAATATTCTATTTCCGCCTCGCGGGATAATTTTAAATCTCTAATTGGAGTAATGATTTCAACCTCTGGGATAAGGATATTGAAGATCATATCGAAACGTACCTGATCGTTACCTGCACCGGTACTTCCATGAGCTACATAATCTGCACCAATTTTTTTCACGTAGTTGGCAATAGCTGTTGCCTGACTAACACGCTCTGCACTTACCGATAATGGATAAGTAGCATTTTTTAATACGTTACCAAAAACCAGGTACTTAATGCATCCTTCATAGTAACTTTCAGTTTCATCTACAACAGCATGCGATTTTACGCCTAAAGCATATGCTCTTTTCTCAATTTCCTGTAACTCTTCATCAGAAAAACCACCTGTATTTACAATTACTGAATGAACTTCTAATCCACGATCCTGTGCCAGGTAAATACAACAAAATGAGGTATCTAAGCCTCCGCTAAATGCTAAAACAACTTTTTTCATGCTATTTAAATAAAAAGGTAAATAAAAATAAAAGGGCTTTTAAGCCATTTTTTGGCTTAGGTTTAACAACTAAACGCTGTTTAATGCGCATAAAGCGCTCGTATAATTTGGGTTTCTTTTGCAGTTCTTCGGCAAATTGCTTGGCTACCTCATGTTTCTTCTCGGCCGGATCGTAAAGCATAGCTGTACACATGCAGTTTTTGCGTTCCTTCATTTTTAAAATTTCGAAGTTTACGCAACTTTGGCAGCCTTTCCAAAACTCTTCATCCTGGGTAAGTTCGCTGTAGGTTACAGGTTCGTAGCCTAAATCTGAATTGATTTTCATTACGGCCAAACCTGTTGTTAAACCAAATATTTTTGCCTTTGGGTACAACTTTCTCGATAAACCGAAAATTTCATTTTTGATGGCTTTTGCTAATCCCGCTTTGCGGTATTTAGGACTTACCACTAAGCCACTATTGGCCACAAACTGTCCGTGGCTCCAGGTTTCTATATAGCAAAATCCTGCCCAGGAACCGTCCTTGTGAAAAGCAATAACCGATTTGCCTTCTTGCATTTTATTCGAAATATATTCTGGCGAACGCTTAGCAATCCCTGTTCCACGAGCTTTTGCCGATTCTGCCATTTCGGTTACGATTTCTTCTGCAAATACACGATGTTCAGGAAGTGCAACCTGCACTATAAATTCGTTAATATCCATTCGTTTTCTAACGAAAAATTATAAGTATTCTTGTTAATTGGGTTTTTAGAGAGGATCAATTCCTCGTTACGTTTAGTGTAGGTACTAAATACGTGGAGTGAAATTTTGCCGGCTTGTGGGAAAATAAAATACAGGTTGAAAATGATTAATAAACAGACCCTTCCCAGACACCATTTGTGTTGAGGAAACTGAAAGTTTATGTAAAATTTGTTTAATCATTTCTTGCGTATTAAAACGGCTTTAACTCTATTGAGGTGCAAAGGTTTAAATAAAAATCGAGTTACACAATAATATCGTCATTTTTTTATCTTAAGACATCAATTTTATTGAACTAATCTGACTTAACGGATCTCTATTCGGCTTTATACCTTTCAACAATTTTTCATCCATTAACCAATCTCAGCCATATTGCCAGTACAAATTTTAAAATTGTTAAAAAACGGCAATAAACTTTAACATCTGCTTAACATCATTTAACATCCCGTAATACGGTTTAAACTCAATATTTGTATGTCTGTAGCGAATGCGATCTTGCTATCGTTTTATTGATGTTCCTTAAATATTTAAATCAAATTTACCGTATGAAGAATTTTACACCATTTCATTTCAAATCGATCCCTTTATTTGTTCTAATTGCTTTTACAGCGTTAACTTCATGTAAAAAAACAGAAACTGCCGATCCAACCATATCTTATTTAAGGGTAATCAATGCATCTCCAACTTTGGCAACCTATAATGCTTATTTTAATGGTACCATCGTTAATTCGGCGGCTTTGCCTTTTGGTGGATCTGCTTCTTATAGTGCCTACGCCGCAGGTTCTTACAGTTTAAAATTTACGACGGCCAGTAGCGCAGAGAGCTTGTTAACCAAAACCGTTACTTTAAATGCAAGCACCTATTACTCTTCTTATTTAATTAATAAACCCGCGGCGCTCGATGTTTATACCATTGGTGATGATCTTTCTATACCATCAACAGATAAAGCTTACATCCGCTTTATCAATTTATCGCCTGATGCACCGGCTTTAGACCTGGCCAAAACGAGCGCAACTACCATGCTGGTTACGAATAAAACCTATAAAAGTGCGAGTGGTTTTATCGCTGTAGATGCGGGTACTTATACATTGGATGCAAAAGAAACTTCATCGGGAACAGTTAAAGCCACTTCCGCCAGCACCAGTTTCACAGCAGGTTATCACTATGACATTATTTGTGGTGGTTTGGTAACACCTGCAAATGAAACTGAACGCCCTTTAAGTTTACAGGTTATATTGATCAAATAAAAAAAGGCTTTTTGTGTTTACCCTTCATAAAAAACGGCAATTTTCGATATGAAAATTGCCGTTTTTGGCTTGTATTAAAAAAGAAAGTATCTTCCTGTTAAGGAAATGGCATTCTTTTCTATTTTTTGGTTACATCAGGAAATTTTACCTGTATTACGTAAGTTCCTTCAAGCTTTAATTGCCATGACCACCTTGGATTTACAGAGAATGTACCAAGTGATGCAGGAAAACCATCTACCGTTACAAACTGACTTGGAATTCTATAGTACATCAAAAAGCCCCAGTCTGTAGTTGGTGTAACGTATTTTGTAAGTGGGAAAGGCGCAACTTCAAAATCGCAGATCATGGCGGTATCAGTCTTGATAACGGGGTTAAATTTCGCATAATTTTCAAAAACCGGACGGTCGCCCCTTTGAATGATTTCGCCTGCCTTAGGATTGAAAACCTTTCCGTTTTTATCCACCATTTTTAAAATAGCCCTTGCGCCTTGGTTAGAAATTTTTGTACAGGTAATGATCGGATTTTTCATTGGGGTTGCTACACCCGTAACATCATGAAAAGCATTCGAAACGTTATCGGTAATCACAAATAAATCATCCTTTTCTGGATCTACCACGTTTATAGTAGCCAGTTTTGGAAAAAGTTTAGTATCCGTAACATTATTCATCTCCACATCAAAAACGTATCGGCCTAATGGTAAATTAGCCGATGCCCTGTTAAAGGTTAACTGCCCACTATTTTCATTAAAATACAAAGGCAACCTCTTAACCAGTTCTCTTTTCTTATTCAGCAATTCAACGGTTACATCAGTTTCAGGATCAAAACTTGTTCCTTCCTTAAATACCAGAATTTCATACTCTTTGGAAAATTCCGCGGGTGCTGGAGAACCGTCTTCTTTTCTGAGGTTCAGCATCTTAAAGGTATAGGGAGGCGTAGAGCCATCGGCATTAATCCTGTCAGACTGGAAAAGTATTAGGCCTCTTTTGGCATAGATATCGTTGTCTTTATAGCGAATGCCGTTACTTTGAAAACCTTTCTCAATTTTCGAGCAGGCATAAATACTCAGTAAAAACAGTATGCCTAAAATATATTTAATTTTCATAATTGAAATATTTTATGGTTAATTACCTAGCGATTGTCCATTAAAAAACAACCTGTGATTTCCGTTTAAAACATGGACAATTCCGGTTCTCGTGATAATACCAGAAGTTTGCACGTCTACCGCTTTGTCTTTCTGATCATCCGGTATGGCATTCAAATCCGGTTCTTTATCATCGCGCGTACCAATCACTTTGGTATAGGTAACATAATCTACGTAATTTAAATACTGTGAGTATTCGAAAGAGCGACGGAATTTTATTAGATACTGAACATTTGGAATCGCGCCCAATACACTGTTGTAGAGTTTACCTCCTAAAGTAATCTGATCCCTGTTTATCTTACCTGCAAACAGATAGGTTTTTAATGAATCGCTAAGCTCCTGCGATGGAAGATCTTTAATTCCGAAATCAAAATTTTCATTCCCCGTCTGAAGACTCTTCTGGTATTTTTTGGCTCTTACATAATCGGCAATGCCATAGTTCGTGGTCGCAAACAAAGTGATATCTCCATTTACGGCATCTTTTAAACCAGCCTTATCAATCACTTTAACCAACGAATCAAAATTTCTGTTGGATTTTAAATAATCATAAGTGGTCATATCCACATAGGCATTGCTCGGCCCTCCATCTCGCTTATAGTCGTCTTTTTTACATGCCGATAAGGCTAATAAAAAAATAGCTATGTATATTAGAATATTATTTTTCATATTTTTCAATCTAAGAATCAACTTATTTTACACTTTACCCAACCAATATGTGGTTTGCTTTAACAATGGATTATTCCTGAACAAAGCAGGGTCTACCGGCCAATAATAGCCCTCTTTTCTAAATCGCTCTACCGGGAGCCACTCTACCACATTACTATACTTCCTGGTTCTTAACAGATCGTAAAACAGGTGCCCTTCTAAAAACATTTCTTTCGAACGTTCTGTAATGTATTCGTCCATCACTTCATCTCTAGATAAAACAGCATCTACCAGTACCGGATTAGGGTCATTCCTTTTCCTGAAGGTATTGATAATGTTAATAGCAGTAGGGGTATCTCCTTTATATAGCGCAATTTCAGCTTTTAGTAACATCATATCAGCTAATCTGAAGATGATAATGTTATTGCTCAAATAGGGATTTAACTTTTGACCAGGATTCCTGTAAATTACGTTGCTATATTTTATACACATCGGCTTATCAGGCAAGGTTACATCAAATCCTTTTTTATACCTGATATCGGTATCTGTGTAAAAATTATTGAAATAACTCGGTACTACGTAGTATCTCGGGTTATTACCGTAGCCTTTAACATAAGTTTCATTAAGGAAACTACCACCCACAGAACTATTTGAACCCTCCAAGGTATTTTCACTCACGTTTATCTCAAAAATACCTTCTGTAGAACGGCCTATAAAGGTATTTTTATAATTTGCAGTATCAGTTAATGCATAACCTCCACGACTAATTAAAGTATTAATCGTTGTATCCGCACTATTTACATCAACCAGATTAGGTGCATCTGTAGCCACATTAGACATCGTTGCTCTCCACAAATATAAATGTGCTAAGAGCGCATAGGTTGAGCCCTTGTTTGCGGTTACTTTAGCATCACCACTATTGGCATACGTCCAGCCCAACAAATTAATAGCTTTGTGACAATCATCCTCAATAAGCTTCATCACTTCTGCTTTTGGTGTTCTTGGAAGCTGGGGTGCATTAAGCGGATCTTCGTATGCTTGGGTAACTACCGGTACATCACCCCAAACCCTTACCATCATAAAATAACTCAAAGCCCTTAAAAAATAAGCCTGCCCTAAAGTATTGTTTTTAAATTCGGTTGGGTCATCCTCCGTAGATAACTGAGAATTGGTCATCGCGCCTACCTTAGACAATATTAGATTAGACATCGCTATGCTTTTGTAATAAAGCGTATAATTTGCCAAAGAGTTTAAGTTATACTGAAAGGTAAAATCACCGTTTTGTATTCCTTCAAGCCCATCACCCGTATACTGTATGGTAAAATAATTTTTTGCAATGGCATCACCATACATGTAATACCGGTTGCTTTTATCGGTAATGGCATTGCGGAGTAAGGCATAATTACCTGCCATGGCACTTCTCACGTCTTTAGAATTCCTCCAAAATGTTTGTTCGTACGGTGCATCCTTCGGTTCTTCGTAAAGTAATTTTTTACAGGCACTTGTGGTTACTATAATGAGGATAGTAATTAATATGCTGAGTTTTGTAATTATATTTTTCATGTTAATGCTATTAAAATTGAACTTGAAGACCTAAGGTGTATTTTTTGGGAATCGGATACCCATTTCCATTATACTCTCCATAACCATTTACAGCTTCTGCATCTGGCAGTTTTTTTGATTGTTGGAACATGTGTACATTATCCATCATAGCAAACACTTTAAACTGGCTTAAGCCCCATTTGCTTAAAGTTTTTGCGCCCAAATCGTATCCAAGGGTAATATTTTTTATCCTTAAATAACCACCTTTTTCTAAGAAAAATGTTTGTGCCCCAGTATAATAATAACGATAAGTACCTAAATCGTATTTAGCATATTCCGCATTATCGCCTGGGTTTCTCCAGATATTCAATCTGTCTAGATCAGGAGTAGAGAAGCTTGCAAAATTAGCTACAGCGTTACCATCCTGCGAATTGGCAAAACGATCTGAATCAAATAGATTCAATACATCTCTTTTGAAGGTGAAGTTTGTAAAAATACTAAGTGAGAAATTCTTATAGTTAAAGGTGTTGGTCCAGCCTCCTGTAAAGCGAGGGTTTGGATCGCCGATCGGCATTTTATCTGGGTTAATTCCATCATTAAAAATATCGACAAAATAATCACCATCTAAATCGGCCAGATAGAAATCTCCTTCGTTAAATGTTCCATTACTATTTCTATAACGCTCGCCGGTAAATGGGTTTTGTGGAATATTTCCAGTTCGTGAGAATACACCTTTTGTTTGATACAGATAAAAAGCATTAATAGGGCTACCAACCGATAAAATATGTGTTTTATCAAACCGATCGCCACTTAAAATAATATCCCTGCCACCATTTGGTAAACTCATGATCTGATTTTTGTTGTAAGAAATATTGAATGAAGTATTCCATCTAACCACTTTACTGATCGGAGTTGCATTAAAAGTTAACTCCATACCCGAATTACGTACTGAAAAGGCATTGGTATAGGCAACATCGTAACCAGAGGTAGCAGGTAGATCTACGTTAAATAATTTATCCTTCACTTCTTTGTTATATACATCAAATGTTAAGGCATATTTTCCATTTTGGATTTCGATATCCGTACCAATATTCCATTGGGTAGATTTTTCCCAGCTTAGATCTTTTTGCGCTACCCCATTTCTAAAGTTTGGTGTAATAACCGTAACACCGTTATAGGAAGTAGAACCACCATTGCCAGAAAAACCACCATTATTAACCAGATAATTGTTGTATTGTACGTAAGAATTATTTAAATCTTCATTACCGGTAGCACCATAACTTCCCCTAATTTTAACTAATGTAAAAGGGTTATTGGTGATGTTTTTCATGAAATTTTCTTCAGATAATATCCAGCCCAGTGATATGGATGGAAAAACCCCATACTTATTATTCTCCCCAAAACCTGATGAACCATCGGTTCTGATCGTTCCAGATAACAGATATTTTTCTGCATAATCATAGTTAAACCTTCCATAATAAGCAATTAATCCATGTGCTTTGTACTGAGAGATCGCAAAGATGTTGGCTTGCTGAAATCCCGTTACCACTTGGATGTTATCAGATGCACCACCATAGCCTCCGGCTTGTGTATTTTGATACTGGTTATATTCAATATCCTGGCCCACTACTGCACTGAAATTGTGTTTACCAAGCTTACCATTATAATTTAAGTAGTTAGAAGTTCTCAGGTTCACATTAGTAGAAGAAAAACTAGTCGCACTATTTCCAGAACCGTTGTTTAGCAAGCTACTCAGACTGGCATCCCGACGTGCATTATCAGCCTTATAAGATGATTGAGAATTCAATGTAAAGTTTTTATTAAACTCATAAGATAAATTCAGGTTTATACTAAACTGATTACTGATATTCTTGTCCAGGTTCTCACTACTAGGGTTCACAAAAAAGTCGAGCTTTTCTGGCGATAAGTTGATCAGCGAAGAAGGTAAATTGCCAGACCCTATTTTTGTAGGCTTGGAAGGATCGTTAGGATCCTCGTTGCCCCTTGCACGATCAGCTCTCGAATAAAAAAATTGTGGATTGATCATCAACTTTTTATTTAATGCTCTCGAGGTTAAGTTAAGTCTGCTGCTATAGCGTTTAAAACCAGTTCCTTTTACAACGCCTTCTTCATTATAATAGCCGCCACTAAAACGGTAAGTCATGCCATTGTCTGAGCCACCGCTTAAACTGAGGTTGTTATCGTTAATTCTACCTACCTGATAAAACAGATCCTGCCAATCGGTATTTCCGTTGAAAGCTGGATTTAAACTATCGGTAAGTATATATGGCAGCTGTCTTCTCTGGTCGTAATTAAGCTGACGCTGCAATACTTCCATTTTTTGCCTGCGTTCTGTACTACCAATGGTTGCTTCGCGTAAATTTGGACGCTGTACAAGCCCAAAATAGGTGCTTAGGTTGACCTTGGTCTCACCACTAACGCCTTTTTTGGTGGTAATTAGGATTACCCCGTTTGCTGCACGAGATCCATAAATGGCTGCAGCAGACGCATCTTTTAACACATCAATAGACTCAATGTCATTAGGGTTGATACCCGCTAAATAGTTGGTACCTGTACCTGTACCTGGTGGCACAAAATCGTCAGAAGATTGAGGTACACCATCTACCACATATAATGGCGATCTGATCACGTTAAACTGATCGTAACTGCTACTTGCTGTAGAGTTACCACGTACCGAAACAGTAGGTGCTACTCCTGGCTGACCCGTAAAATTTTGAACATTTACTCCGGCAAGCCTACCCTGCAATAGCTGATCGAAGCTCGCTGCCGGTAAATTAGCCAGCTCTTTACCTGAAATACTGGAAATAGAAGCCGTAGATTTTTTCCTGGTTATTTTCTGATAACCAATAAGCACCACCTCATCCAGCGTTTTATTGTCATCTTGTAGGGAAAAGTTTATGGTACCGCTTGCCGTAATTGTTTTTTCAACGGTAACGAAACCAACTATCCTGGCAACCAGCACAGCTTTATCGCTCTGTACAGCGATTACAAACTTACCTTCGCTGTTGGTGGAAGTACCATTTTTTGTCCCTTTTTCTAAGATAGACACCCCGGGAATGGGTTTGTCATTTTGATCTAAAACAGTTCCTTTAATTGTTTTCTGCGCAAAAGCGAGCCAGGGAATGAGTAAATAAAAGAATGTTGCCATCAAAAATTTCACATAGCAATGTCTTGTAGAAGTTTTTTCCATTGATGATTAGTTAGTTTGGTTTGGTTTGATTACAAACTAAAAGTATCAACATTTTTACTTCGATTTTAATTTTTTTTTAATCAAAAGGAACCATATTTTAACCTAAAAATTGGCTTAAATACCACATTTTGTTTTACAAAAACTGACTTTTGCAATTAACAATACACCAATAGTTGCTCAAAACAGCCTATTTTGCCAAATTACCTCATATTTCTTGATCACATTCGAACTAAATTCGGAAAAAACCTCCCAGAAGTTTAGTTGAAAAAATTTCGATAACCTTAGATTTTAGCACAACTAAAACGTTAAAGCAATTTACTTCACTTCATTCCTAATCTGAATAAAAACTAGGTTTTACAGGCACCAATCACCACTATTTAGAATAATTCAAAATAATTTGGATAATAAGATTTTCTACCGTTATTTTGCAGCAGTTTAGAATTAATCCAAATAAATATTACCATGCTTAAAATCAGACTTTTCTGTATAACGTTTTTTTTAACTTTTACCAGTCTACTCTCCGTTGCCCAACAGTTTTCGACCATAAGCGGCACAGTTACCACTTCTGATGGTAAACCTGCCGCTTACATTTCGGTTGGTTTAAAAGGAAAAGGCCTGGGGAATGTAACCAGCGAAAAGGGTATTTTCGAAATCCAAAGAGTTAAACCAGGCTCTTATATCTTAAGGGTGTCGGCTGTTGGTATTCAAAACATAGAAAAACCAGTGGTTATTACCGCCGGCGAAAACAAAACTGTGGATTTTGTAATCAGCCAAAATTCAAATCAGCTTAACGAAGTAAATATTAATCAAGGGGTAAATAAGTATATCGCTAAGAAAAGTGAATTTGTTTCAAAAATGCCACTTAACAACTTAGAAAACCCACAGGTATATACTACGATTACGAAAGAAACAATGGCCGATCAGCTGGTGTTTTCGGTTGATGATGCTGCCCGCAATGCCACTGGTGTTCAAAAAATGTGGGAATCGACCTCTCGTGGAGGTGATGGTGGTGCTTATTACGCATCAAGAGGCTTTATTGTACAGGCGAAACTGAGAAACGGAATTGCTGGTAACATAACTGGCCGTAACGATGCCGCTAACTTAGAAAATGTAGAGTTTATTAAAGGCCCTTCTGCCACTTTATTCGGTAGTACATTAACCTCATATGGTGGTTTAATTAACCGTATTACCAAAAAACCTTTCGAAGGAATGGGAGGTGCAGTAAGCTTTTCGACAGGCAGCTACGATTTTAACCGGGTGAGTACCGATTTCAATTTTCCTGTTGATAAAGATAACCACATTTATGCCCGGTTAAATACTTCTTACAATTACAAAGGTTCTTTCCAGGAGAATGTTTACGACAAAGGTTTCTTCATTGCGCCTAGCTTGTTGTATAAAGTAAACGATAAATTAGACTTTGTTTTCGATGCCGAAATTGCCAACGGTACAAGCACCCTAAAACCATTCGTTTTCTTCTATTTCCCAATCGCACAACTGGGCTTTGATAGAGCAGACCAAGCTGGAATAGCTTATGACAAATCTTTTACCGGAGATGCAATGAAGCAGAAATACAATAGCTCAAACTTCTTCGGACAGGCTAATTATAAGTTTAACGATAACTGGTCGTCTCATACCAGCTTTTCGAGCAATTATAGTTTCTCAAATGGCCGTGGTACGTATTTGTTCCTAGTCCCAAACAACTATCCTCCACTGGGTAACCCAACGGCTGCACCAGGTGCCGATTTGATATCAAGAGCAGATCAATCAACTGATAACAGTAAGGTTTTTACTTACGAGGTACAACAAAATTTCAATGGCACTTTTAACTTAGGTTCGGTAAAAAACAGAATGGTTTTAGGCCTTGATTATTTACGACAAAACTCCGATCAGTTATTTTATTCGATCGATACTTTTGATCTGACCAATAAAGACGGAAGCGGCGCTAACTACAATAACTTTACTGAACATAATTTAGCGGCATTTTATGCAGCACTTCCTAGTGTTCCTAAATATCCGTATAACTTCAAAACCAATACATACAGTGCTTATGTTTCTGATGTGATTAATTTAACAGATAGGTTAATCGCCTTGGCTGCATTAAGAGTAGACAGGTTCGACAATAAAGGCAATTCCGATCGTGCAGGCTCGGCACCAAAAGGTGTGTACAAACAAACTGTTTTTTCGCCAAAATTTGGCTTGGTGTTTCAGCCGATTAAAGATCAGCTATCATTATTTGCCAATTACCAGAACGGCTTTAACAACTTAAACGGTATAGATTATCAAGGTAATGCTTTTAAACCAGAGCAAGCAAACCAAATTGAAGGTGGAGTTAAAACAAACATATTTAATGGTAAGCTAACAGGCGCTGTATCGTACTATTATATTAAAGTTAAAGATATTGTTAGGGGTTATAACGGAGATCCATCAAATCCAAATGCGCAAATCCAAGATGGCAATAAAATCAGCAAAGGGATAGAAGCCGAAGTTATTGCAAACCCGGTTAACGGTTTAAATATTATTGCAGGTTTCGCTTATAACGATAACCATTTAGAAAATGCATCGCCAGATGTAGAAGGCAGAAGAGATGCTTATTCGGCAGCGCCTTATTCAGCAAATTTATGGATCAGTTATAAATTCGCTACAGGATCACTTAAAGGTTTTGGATTAGGTGCCGGCGGTAATTATGCCAGCGACAATAAAATTGTAAACAGTGTTAGCCAGGGCGTATTTATATTACCTGCTTATGAGGTTTTTAACGCATCAGTATTTTATGATCATCATAGATTCAGGATCGGGGCAAAAGCAGACAACTTTACCAATCAAAAATACTGGACAGGTTACAGCACCATGAACCCTCAGGACCTGAGAACCTTCACTGGAAGTGTTACTTACAAATTTTAATTAAATCAATCGGGAGCAACTGGATCAGATCAATTTCTCCCGGTTTTAAAACCCAACCCAGAAAACATGAAAACTAAAATCTCATTATTATTTTTCTTTCTAACCTTTAGCATTTCGAGCGCATTTGCACATGCTTTATGGATAGAAACGGCCTCAACAGGCAAAAAAGGACAAGCGCAGGAGGTAAAAGTCTTCTTCGGCGAATACGAGAGTAACGAACCAGATTCTGCCGCTAAGTGGTTTAGCAACCTAAAAGAATTTAAGCTGGTTTTAACTGCTCCAAATGGAACAACCAAGGTTTTACCAACTACTGCTGATGTACGTTTCTTCAAAGCCAGTTTCACACCAGATCAAGAAGGTACCTATAAACTTTCTGTAGTACATGAAGTTGCAGCGGTTTATGAAAAAGCTAAAATTGAATATTATGCTTTTGCAGATGTTGCCGTAGGGAACGCAAAAATAAACACCACTTTTCCGGCAGCTGCGGCATTAACTATCAGGCCAGACAAACACGCTTTAACCGTTGGAGAAACTTCAGTTCATCAGGTAATTTACAACACAGCACCTTTTGCAAAACAAAAGTTAACAGTTGTAAACGCTGAAAGAAAAGCACAACCTACTGAAACAGATGCGCAAGGAAAATTCACTTTCAAACCAGAAAAAAAAGGAAATTATTTTCTGGAAGCTTTTACTGAAGATAAAACGCCAGGAAAATTAAATGGAAAAGACTACGATAAAGTTTGGCATTTGGTAACTTATACTACTGAAGTTAAATAGTCGAATTTTTATAAAAATTTAAAGCCAATTAGTCTTAAAAAAGGCTAATTGGTTCTTTTATTAATACAGCTTTGCTAATGGCACTAACAAAAACATCAACCAAATCAAAAAACAAGAAATCGCGTTTAAGGCGGATAAGCGACTGGCTGCACCTATGGCTGGGCATCGCATCTGGTTTAATCGTACTGATGTTGGGCATTACCGGTTGTATTTATGTTTTTCAAAAAGAAATTACCGAACTCGTTCGCCGCAAGGAGATTTTTGTAGAAGTTCCATCAAATCCTAAAACCCTACCATTAAGTGTACTACAGGCCAATGCCGAAAAAGCACTGGGGAATAAAAAGAAAATCACCTTTGTTTCTGCATATAAAGCACCAGGAAGGGCATGGGAACTTGGCGTTTATAAACCTGGCGACCCCAAGGCATTCTGGTATTTCGATTCTATTGATTATTACGATGTTGTGTTGATTAACCCTTATACCGGAAAAGTAACTTTAGTTGCCGATTATAAATATGAGTTTTTTGGTGTAGTTAAAATGATCCATTGGAGTTTGTTGATCAATCATCCCATTGGCCAGCAGATTATTGGATGGTCTACCTTCATTTTTGTATTTCTCCTCATTTCTGGAATGGTGATGTGGTGGCCTAAAAACCTTAAAAAATCAAACTTCGATAAGAGCTTTAAAGTAAAATGGAAGGCCAAGTTTAAACGCATTAATTACGACATGCACAATGTGCTGGGTTTTTATGTAATGCTGATCTGCCTAATGCTGGCCTTAACCGGTCTGGTTTGGGCATTTCAATGGTTCCAAACCACGGTTTACGTAGCAGCCTCGGGAAGTACCACACCGCCAAAAATGGTAGAAGTTAAATCAGATTCGACCAAAACCATTACTGCAATTCCTTTCGATGTTGCTTTTGAGCAAGCCAGAAAAATATTTAAAAATGAAGATCGTATTGCCATGTCGCCTGCCAATGGCGGTTCGGCAACCATTTACGCCACAGGATACCGAGGCAGAGAAACGTTTTGGAATTACGACGTACTTCAGTTCGATCAGTATTCCGGCAAATTGTTACACAGAGCAAACCAGTCTGAGAAAAATGCGGGAGAAACTATAATTGGTATGAACTACGATATCCACGTAGGAGCCATTTTAGGATTAACCGGAAAAATAATGGCTTTTTTTGCCAGCTTAATTGCAGCAAGTTTACCCATAACCGGATTTATTATCTGGTGGGGGAAAGGAAAAAAGAAAAAAAATACCGCAGTGGCGGAAAGCTAAACACACCCTAATTAATAATAAAAATGAAATTTTTAAACCTAATTTTAGTATTAACCGGTTTGATTACCGTTAATACTAATGCACAAACAAAAGTTGACTCTCCGGAAGAAAAACTAGAAAAGGATAGAAAAGCAATAAAATCATTGGCTGGTTTTTATGAAGTGAATTTCAACTACGGCGAAGTTACCGCTCCAGATCCAAACTACAAATTCAGCAAGCCTTACGAAAGCCATGGCAACGAATGGGCAGAGATTATTGTTGATGAACCTAAAAGAATTGTAATTCAACACATGTTGGCCATTAACGATACCACGGTTATTAAACACTGGCGCCAGGATTGGACGTATGAAGACACCAATATTATGCTTTATACCGAAGGTAACGCATGGAAAAAAGGCAATTTAACGCCAGCCGATGTAAAAGGAAAATGGACACAAAAAGTTTATCAGGTTGATGATAGTCCACGTTACCAAGGTTACGGAACATGGAGCCACGTTGGTGGTCACGATTCTTGGTCGAGCGAAACCGATTCTCCATTGCCAAGAAGAGAATCTACTGTGCGTAAAGATTACAATGTATTAAACCGCGGCAGCAGAATTACCATTACTAAAAATGGCTGGATGTTTGAGCAGGACAATAAAAAAATAGTGCGTTCTGCTGATGGCGATAAACTTTTAGCTGTTGAAAAAGGTTATGAGGAGTTTACGAAAATAGACCCTAAAACTTTCGCATATGCGCAAAAATGGTGGGCCAGCCAGCACACCTACTGGGCAGATGTTCGTGGTGTTTGGGCTGACATTATTGGTTCGCAAAACACATTCAAAGTACAAACTATGGCGAATGGCAAATTACTTTACGAAACCCTTTTTAACCTGGGCGATCAATCTATCAAAGAAAAATGGACAGCCACACAAAACAAAGAAAAAATTAAAACTGCTTTACTGCCTTACCTGGTAGTAAAACAATAGTTTTTATAATTAATGGTTGATGGCAATGCGATTAATCATCAACCATTTTTTTTGCATAAACCTCACAGGTTTGTGTCTAGCAACTTTATAAATGACAATGGGTTAAAATGTTTATCTACTTGGTTTGGAAAGCAATTGCAGCAGCCTTTGGGTTAATACAGTCCCGCCTCCGCTTCTGCCGATGAAACCTGTGAAACAAGAAAGCACACAATAAAAAACAAAACAGACAGTGCTTAAATCGGCATCTCGCTACAGTCGGGTTTAGGCGGGCAACCTCCGTGCTACTATCTATTGTAACTAAACCCGATTGAAGTGAACATCCCGACATTTCAGTCGGGATAAAACGGAAAGCGGTGCTGAAAACCAGATGGAAAGCTGAACGCTCATTTCCAAAAAAAATTCCGCTCTAAACCGGGATTACAAATTCCGACCAACAACTACTTTATTTTATTAAATTTCAGGATGAAAAAATTTGGCATACTCATCTTTTTATTTTGCGCTATTAAAAGTTTTGCACAAAATTCTACCTACACCCGAAATGTGGTAAACACACTCTCTTCAAAACAATTTTGGGGCAGGGGCTACACCAAAGACGGAATGAAAAAGGCTGCAGATTACCTCGCGGCAGCCTACCAAAAAATTGGTTTGTTACCAATGGGTCAATCTTATAAGCAGACATTTAATTTCCCTGTAAATACATTCCCAGGAAAAATGATGGTGGCAATAAACGGTCAAAAGCTTATCCCCGGTAAAGATTTCATTGTAAACAATGAGAGCCCCAGCATTAAACAAAAGGCGAATTTAACCGAGGTGGATAGTCTTAATTATCAAGCTTCTCCATTATTAAAGATTTTATTAAAAGATAAATTAACCTGGTCTGTAGCTACAGAAGTTGGAGATATAGCAACGATCCAGCTCAACAAAAAGAACCTTACAGCAATTCCAAAAGAAATTAATGTTGATATTGAAAACAAATTTATTCCAAACTTTGAGGCAGCTAACATTTGCGGTTTAGTTAAGGGTACTAAATTCCCTGATTCCATTTTAATCATTACAGCACATTATGATCATTTGGGTGGAATGGGTGCTGACACTTATTTCCCCGGCGCAAATGACAATGCCGCTGGCGTAGCTACTTTATTAAGTTTAGCCAAATATTATGCCGCCAATCCCCAGCCCTACTCCATTGGTTTTATCTGTTTCGCAGGCGAAGAAGCTGGATTATTGGGATCTAGATATTTTGTGGAAAACCCTTTAATTCCTTTAAGCAGGATTAAATTCCTAATCAACTTAGATTTGGTTGGAACCGGTGAAGCCGGCATGACTGTAGTTAATGCATCCGTTTATCCTAAAGCATTTGCGCTGCTAAACGCAATCAATAACCAAAATCATTACATCTCGAAGATAAACTCCAGAGGTAAAGCAGCCAACAGCGATCACTATTTCTTTACCGAAAAAGGTGTTCCGGCATTCTTTATCTATACCCAGGGTGGTTCGTCTGCCTACCACGATATATTCGATAAACCTGAAATATTGCCGCTTACCGAGTATAAAGATCTGTTTAAACTGATCGTTGGATTTAACCAGAAACTGATGGAATAACTTTATTTTATGACGAAACCCTTAAATCAAGATACAAACCGTTAATTCTCGATTTCTCCGATTGGGATAATATAATAAGCCATTGGGATAATTAAATATAGCAGCCAAGTGTGTATGCTCATCTTTGAATCAACAAAAGCGAAAACAAGATTCATTATGACAACTATACAAAAACTCAGCTTAGCATTTTTATTGTTAATCGCAGTTGCGGTTAAATCGAATGCACAGAACCAAATCGAAATTGTTATAGTAGGCTCCACCCACGACAATTCTAAATCGACACAAAACTTTCAGGCGATAATTGATAAGCTTAAAAACTTTAAACCCGATATGGTTTTTGGCGAATACCTGCCTCAGGGCGATTACGCTAAACTGGAAGAAAACAACTGGGCAAAAAAATCATTTAGAAAAGGACATGATTATTTAGAAAAATTAAATCCGGCATCTCCCAAAAAAATTGATACACAAATTAAAAATGACCAGAAAGCACTCGCTAAATTTGCATACTACCATAAAACCAGAATGGATTTAGCCGTTAATTATGCTAAAAACTGGGACAGGGGTAATGCCGATTATCAAATCTTTGTACTCGAAAATTACATGAAACAAAGCTTCGGCAAAGAAGAGCAGGTTGAATATGCAAAAATGTTCGGAAATACCGATTCACTAAAGAAAAAGGGATTCTTTAGACCTGGAAGTGAGTATAGCAAAATCTATTTCCCCCTTATTTACCAATTAAAACAAGATCGAATTTACAACATGGATTGCCAAACTTATGATAAACCATGGAGTGAAGCCTGGCGCAAAACAGATTCTTTACACAAAATTTTAATCAACAAGGCGAAAGCCGATAGCACCTCCCAGGAAGCAGCTACCGTTAAAGCCATAGAAAAATATTGGGCTTATAATGAAGATGAAGCGAAGGTTTTCAATGCCGATCCTTATGCTGGCATGAACACCTTAAAATATGGTGTTTTAGATGAAGCCTGGAACTTTTATGGTGGTCGTCATTTTTATGGTTATGCAGGTTTCCCTACCGAAACGGTGAAAGAGATGATTGTGCAATGGACTTTAAGAAACGAAGGCATGTGCAAAAACATCATCGATCAGGCAAAGGCAAAAAAAGCAAAAAGGGTGGTAGTAGGTGTTGGTGCCTCGCATCGCAAATGGATGGAAGAAATTTTAGCCAAAAACCTGGAAGTTAAAATCATCAATTATAACGATTTGCACTAAACTAATAATATGCGCTTTCTCAGCCCCATTGCATTAGCTTGGGGCTTTTTCTTTTTAGCGTTATGTAATTTTTTCGTTTAGTATTTGCAAAAACACCTTAAGGCGAGTACTTTTACCTAAAAGATTAGTTGTTTTTAATTGGATGCAACGTTTAGTCAGCCTGTACGCCTTATAACGAACCAAGCCGGATTTTTAGTCTATCACATTTTTTATATCGTTCATCACATTTATCTGTACCATAAAAACATAGCGCCTAATTTTAGCTTGCTTATTTAAAATATACATGAAGAAACTCTTACTTTCAATCGCCCTTACCTTAGCTATTTTTAATTTATTTGCACAAAAAAACGGAAGCATTACCGGAATTTTAGCCGATAGCGCCAATCACAAAACCACCTTAAATTATTCAACAATTTCTGTATATAAAGTTGGCGATAGTATATTGAGCACTTATAAATTATCAGACGACAAAGGCGTTTTTAAAATCAATGGCTTAACCATAGGCGTAAAATACCGTTTAGTGGTAACCGCATGGCAGTATGGAACATACCGGAAAGAGGTTGAACTAACTGCAGCCAATCCCGCATTAAATTTGGGTATCCTCTATCTTTCCGTTAAGGCAAATGACCTAAACGAGGTTGTAATTTCGGGAGAAAGGCCACCAGTAATTGTACGTAAAGACACTATTGAATTTAATGCAGAATCCTTTAAAACCCTGCCATCAGCGGTGGTAGAAGATCTGTTAAAAAAGCTTCCAGGCGTTGCTATTGCAGCCGATGGCTCTATACAGGTTAACGGTAAAACAGTTAGTAAAATTTTAGTAGACGGAAAAGAGTTTTTTGGTGGCGACCAGCAGATTGCGACCAAAAATTTACCCGCTAATATCATAGATAAGGTACAGGTGGTTGATGATAAACAGGCCAAAAGACGCGATCCGGATTTAACTGCAGCAGAAATCCCGCAGATTATCGATTTAAAGTTAAAAAAAGCGATTAAAAAAGGAGCTTTCGGCAAATTGTATGCTGGTGGAGGCCTAAAAGACCTTTACCAGGCCGGTGGATTAATGAATTTCTTTAGAGATACTACACAGGTAAGTATATTGGCTTATGGCAACAATATCAATCAGCCAGGCTTTAACCCCAATGATGTGCAACGGATAGGTGGATTTAACAGAAGCGGTGTAAACTCCATGATGATGACCTCAGGAGGTTATTTCGAGTTCAACGGTATTAATTTTGGCGGAAGTTATAATGGTGTTCAGGCTTCATCTGGTGGTGGTTTTAATTTTAACACTTTAACCAAAAAAGGGATCAAAATTAATACACAATATTTCTTCGGCCGATCAGATAATCTTCTGGAGAAACTCACCAATACCAACCAAACATTAGGTACTGACAGATTAATTACCAACGCCAGCGAAAATACCAATTCTCTTGTTCTAAAACACAATATTGGTGGAAAATTAGATTGGCAAATCGACTCTTTAACACAACTGACCATTGAGCCGGCAATTGTGCTCAGCTCCAACAATTCGGTGAGTAAGGTTTCTTCAAGCAACAATAATGCGAATAATCAGCTCATTAATACCCTCGAAAATTTGAATGACTTGAATACTTCCAGCAACAAATATCAGTTAAGAGCCGATTTTAGTAAGGATTTTAAAAAGGCTGGAAGATCTTTCAATATCGGAGCCGATATTTCTGCAACCCCCAACCCAATTATCAATTACAACAGGAGCAGCAGTATTTTTTACCTCACTCCTTCTACTTCGGAGATTGATCAGTTGAGAAATAATTCTATTGACAACTTCAGGTCGTACCTTTATGCCAACTACACCGAACCGATCAGCAAAAAGCTGAATTTTAAGGCCGATGTAAGTGGAAACATCATTAATAACGAAAATGCATTAAGCACTTTTTACCGCAATCCGGCTAACCAGCTGTACGATATTGTAATACCCAATTTATCTCAAACCGTTAAACAGGCCGGCTTCAAAACCAACACAAACATCAGCCTGGGATACAAAGTAACCAAAGATCTCTATCTTCAACCAGGATTGGTACACAACTACATTTCGTTAAACAACCGCTTTACCAATAGCGCAGATATCGATCAGCGTTATAACTTCATATGGCCTACATTTCAGTTGAAATATAAAATATTCCGTTTTAACTATTCTGCCCGATTTGCAGAGCCGAACGTAAGTTATCTTCAGCCTGTTGCAGATAATACCAATGCATTTTATATCAGAAATGGAAACCCAAATTTATTACCTGCCCGTACGCAGAATTTAAGTATGAATATGTATAAATACGACCCTAAGAGCATGATCAACTATAATTTATATGGCTATGGAAACATTACAAAAAATGGTATCGTAAATGCTATAACCATAAACAATGGGGTACAAACAGTTAATCCGATTAACAAAAGCGGCATTTACAATTTTAGCGGCGGGGCCAATATTTCTAAAGATTTCAAAAAAAATAAAACCAGTTTAAAAGTGGGTTTAGGTTTCTGGGCTAATTTTGATCATACTCCAGTTATTGTGAACAACATTGAGAGCGATGCGAATGTATTTTATGTTGGGCCAAATGGAAACGTGAGGTTAAACCTGAACGATAAGGTTGAGATTAACCAGTCGTATTCAGTTAACCTGAACAGGAGTAAATACGATGATAGTTTTTACACCAATATCAGTTACAATACCCATCAAAGTACTTCCGAACTGATTATCCGTTATCCCAAAAAACTGGTTTTCGAAACCAGTTATTCTTTAACCATCAATGATCAAAAAATCGCCGGATATAACAATAACATCAAATTCTGGAATGCCGCTCTTACTTACCTATTTATGAAAAACGACAGGGCACAATTAAAATTCTCGGTGAATGATATTTTACAGAGCAATGTGCGTAGGAACATCCAGATTACGGGCAACAGCGTTATCGATACGCAGAGTAATAACCTGGGTAGATATGGCATGCTTACCCTTACTTATAATATCCAGAACTTTGGACAAAAAGTTGGCGGCCGACAAACGTTTTTTAGTTTTTAGGTTGATTACCTCTTGTTGATCGTCACTGCGAGGCCGGATAAGCGCGAGCCTAAGCAATCTTTTTTGTCAATTCATCAAATAGCTTCACTCCTTAGCAAATCCCTTTCTTCAGTTCGCAATGACGATTCATCACTACAAAAACATCTCTAATTCCGAGGTCTGTGTCTCCACAGACCTCCACGGAAATTTCTTGTTTCATGCCCTGAGATTAAGTTTTCTTAATGGTCTGTGGAGATACAGACCATGGATATCAGAGTTCTTTATTGAAAAATATCCGCAAGCAACTCATACGATTTTATCCGGTCTTCAAAATGCTCGGTAATGGTAACCGCCATCAGTTCATCTACATCATAATCGGCAGCCAGTTTTGTAAGTCGCTTTTTAATTACGGCTGGTGTACCATAAATCATCCTTGGTTTATTGGCGTTAATCCTTTCTTGTTCTGCGGCACTATAACTAATATCTTTAATATCGTTCCAACCTACCGAAGTTAATCCTCCACCCTTTTCTAGCTGGAGAAAACGATAACCCATTAAAGCCTCCTGCTGCTTTACCTTTTCCTCATCTTCTGAGCAGAAAACAAAAAGTGCCACATTTTCAACTGGTTTTGCTAAATCAACCGAGGGCTTAAAATGTTCCCGGTAGTATTGAACAGCCTGCGGCCCTCCATGCGGATTAATAAAATGTGCAAAAGAAAAGCCCATTCCAAAGTGAGCCGAAAATAAAGCACTTTGTCCGCTGCTGCTCAAAAGCCATTGCTGTGGAACGGTTTCAGCAATGGGAATGGCTTTTATTTTGGCCTGGATACCACCATCAGAGGTATCATGCAAGTAATGTTGCAGCTCACGCAGTTGTTCTACAAAATCCTGCTCGCTCCAATTGTTTGATGGGTTAAGCATCGAAGCCGTAATGCGGTCGGTACCCGGTGCACGGCCCATTCCCAGATCGATCCGGTTAGGGTGCATCACTTCCAGCAAGCGAAAACTTTCTGCAACCTTTAACGCACTATGGTTAGGCAGCATAATACCGCCAGAACCTATCCTTAAGGTTTTGGTATGATTGGCCAGATGGGCAATTAAGATTTCGGGCGTTGAACCCGCTAAACTGGTGGTATTGTGATGTTCTGAAACCCAGAAACGGTGATATCCCAATCTTTCGGTTTCTTGTGCTAGTATAGTGGTTTCTTCAATGGCGCGACGAGCTGTAACACCCTTGCGAACCGGCGATTGATCTAACACACTTAGTTTAATTTTCTTATTGCTCATATTCGTATCTAACAAATTTATGAGCCTGCTTATTTAAAACATGAGTTCGAAAAGCTTTATGACTTTTAGATTATTGCACCAAAGTCAATTTGACCAAATACTGATCTTCGCCATCGTCAAAAATCAATTCAGCATTCCATCCTGTTTCTTTAGCAATCTGTTTAATGGTTTCTTCATCTATATAAATCCAATTAAACCAACTGCCTTTTTCGCCTTTATATTCATACTGATAAGATACCTCACCATAATATTGGTTTTGCGGTTTCGGCATATCTTCGTATAAATAAGCAATATCAGAAGAATCGAAAATAACCTGTCCATTGGGATTGATGAGGTCTTTTAGCTTGATCAGGAAATCCTTAAAACCGGGCAAAGTTCCGGTTAAACCGATGCCGTTCATGAGCATGATAATGGTATCGAATTTCTCCTGATAGGTAAAAACATCCTGTATGAATGCTTTTTTTACACCACGCGCTTTCATAATATCAACAGCTGCTTCGGAAATATCAATAGCCGTTACATCGATATTAAAAGCCTGTAAAAGTAAAGCATGACTGCCAACACCGGCACCAATATCCAATACCTTTCCACTGCACATGTACAAAGCCTGAAGCTCTAAAACGGGCATGTCTTCATCATCACGGAAGAAGAATTCTAAAGGCATTTCTTCTGGCTCGCCATACGAATTGTGCAACCAAAGCGTATCAGCCTCGCCGGTTCTATAAATATCTGTTAACGCTTTACCAAAAACATCCATGTGGGCAAAGATAGGGAAATTGGAAGATGGAGGATGTATAAGGGAAGATCGAAAATTATAATGACCTCAAGGTATCGTCAAATTGCGGAGTACGAAGCAATTTTCAACGATCGCTAGATAAATCCAAAGCCTTAGGATTGCTTCGTACCTCGCAATGACGAATTTGGTCTATGTTGATCCGGATTATAAATCCGGATCAACATTTTATCTTATTCAATCTCAAATACCTGATGATATTCGGGGATAGCCACATGTTTAAAGCCTTTATCTTTTAACCTGCTTGCGAAATGTTGCTGCACTTCATACTCTCCATGCACCAAAAACAGCTGTTTTACTTTCGCTGGGTCTTGACCAGATAAAAATTGCAATAAATCTTCATAATCGCCATGTGCGCTCATCGATTTTATCGATTTTACTTCGGCTTTAACTTCATATTCGTCGCGGAAAATCTCTACAACTTTTTGTCCGGCAATTAATCTACCGCCCAAAGATTTAGGTTCGCAATAGCCCACCATTAAAATGGTATTTTTCTGGTTACTGATATTATTCCTAATGTGGTGTTTTACCCTGCCAGCCTCTGCCATACCCGATGCCGAAATAATTACACACGGTCTTGGATCGGCATTTAAAGCTTTCGATTCTTCTACACTTTCGATAAAACGCAAGCCTTTAAAACCAAATATATCATGATCTACCTTTAAAGTTTCTTTAACGCCATTATTGTATACTTCAGGGTGGTTTTTAAGAATTTCTGTTGCCTTTGAAGATAAAGGGCTATCCACATAATAAGGTACATCAGGTAATTTACCTTTTAATTCTAAACCATTTAAGGCATAAAGCAGCTCCTGAGTACGGCCCACAGCAAAAGCTGGAATAATTACTTTCCCCTTTTTCACTTTGCAGGTATTATTAATGATCTCTAAAAGCATATTTTCGATCGGATCAAGGTCTTTATGTAAGGAATCTCCGTAGGTAGATTCCATTAAGATATAATCGGCCTGATCAAACTGTTGCGGGCTTTTTAAAAGTAGATCGCCATATCGGCCAACATCGCCAGAAAAGGTAATCCGTGTAGGTTTTCCATCTTCTGTAATGGTAAGGTGAACCGCAGCACTACCTAAAATATGCCCTGCATCAGTAAACTTTAACCGAATTCCCGCCTCAATCTCGAAATCTTCTTCATACTCCACAATTTTCATCAGACTAAGCGTTTTGGTAACGTCTTCTTCAGTATAAAGTGGTTCTTCCATTTCCTCGCCCTTGTGTAGGTGGCGGTTCGAAAACTCAGCATCCTGCATTTGGATTTTGGCAGAATCCATCATTAAAATGCGGGCCAGATCCATCGTTGCCGAAGTACAGAAAATTTTGCCTTCAAAACCCTCTGCTACCAATTTTGGCAATAAACCACAATGGTCTATATGTGCGTGTGATAAAACGAGATAAGTAACCTTTTTGGCATCGAAACCAAAATAGTCGTTTAATTTATCGGTAACATGGCCCATCCCCTGGAATAAGCCACAATCTAATAGTATTTGAGTGCCGTTTTTTAAGGTAATAAGGTGCTTACTCCCCGTAACGGTACGGGCGGCACCATGAAAAGCAATGTTCATTTAAATGCTGGTTAGAATATATAGAATAAAAATGCCGGATATTTCCGGCACTTCCAATTCTTTATGCATTTATTTCTGCTATTTTATCTTTCACCTTATCAGCAGCAACCGTTGCTTTATCGGCTAAACCTGCTAATTTATCTTTTGAAGCGTCTAACAGATCAGCAAAAAAATCTGATATTTTACCTTTTAAATCGCTGCTAGAATCTGAAGATAATGCCAACGCGATTGTTGCACCAAGTGCTGCTCCAGCTAATACGCCTACTATAATTTTTGTTTCCTTTGTCATAACTTTATTCTTTAATAATTAAACATTAATTAGCACTTGTTGTTTTGGTTATTACAACATAAATCATTCCATTTAAATGAAGCATATTTTTTTTATCGATCTAGACAATACCATCTATTTTACCAAGCCTAACGAAGAACAGTTGATGGGTGAACTTTATCGTTACTTAGAAAGTCTGGATTTAGGAATCAGCGATGAAAAATTTCAGTTGGCCAAAGGGGAAATGTTGAGAACGCCTTTTGTGAAAGTGGCTAAAAAATATGGTTTTAAGGAAGAGATAATGCCTGAAGTGATTTCATATCTGCACAGTAGAGAGGTAACCAAACCCTTAAAGCCAAGCGATGATTATCATTACATTAAAAGCCTTAACGGCCGGAAATTTATTGTAACGGCAGGTTTCCCAAAACAGCAAACCTCAAAAGTAAAAATGTTGGGCATTGCTGATGATTTTGAAGCCGTACATGTTGTAGATGTTTCGACCACCAATAAAAAGGAAGCTTTTAAATTGTTGATTGATAAATACGCTTTAAACACGGATGATATTTTAATTATAGGTGATGATGCAGAATCGGAAATTAAATTTGGTCTGGAACTGGGGATCGCTACTTTTTTACTCGATCCCGAAAACCTGCACCCAAATGCAGAAAGTACTTTTAGGGGAACTGATTTAAGCAAGCTTCATGCAGCGGCGGGACAATAATCTAAACCATATTTTCTTGTTGTGTCACCCTGAGCGAGCTTGCACTGAGCGCAGTCGAAGTGAAGGGCAAACCGATGAGATTAAGTGGATACTAGGACTGCTGCCTCCGAATCAATACTGGTAAAGATTATAAACCATTAGGAGAGCAGGTTTCTGTAACTATTTAGGTTTCTTCCCGTTTTCCGTTTTATCCCGATGAAACCTGTGAAACAAGCAAGCACACCATAAAAGAAAAAACAGTGCTTAAATCGGGATGCTCACTCCAATCGGGTCTAAGTGGCTTGTTAAGTGGTGCTATTTTTGGCTGGGTGCTACCTGCACAACCCTTTGTTCTTAAACCCGGTAGTAGCGGCAGCCTCCTCCCGATTTCACATCGGGATTTATCGGAGCTATAGCGGATAACGGGACTGCTGTTTCCGAAGCAGTACTGAAGGTTCATTTTCAAATCTAAAGATTATAAAAAATGATTAGGAGAGCAGTTTTATGCAACTATTTCAGTTTCTTCCCGCTTTTCGTTTTACTTTGCCTGCGGCTTCGTGTCCACTTCAATCGGGTCTAGGTGGCTGGTTAGCTGGTGCTATTTCTGGCTGGGTGCTACCTGCATAACCCTTTGTTTATAAACCAGATGTTTCCGAATCAGTGCTGAATGTTCATTTCCAAGACTAAAGACTTAACGAAGTTCCACCACCTTGCTATTAAAGTTATAGGTCTTTAAAATAAAAAAGTCCCGATTTTCATCGGGACTTATCAATCTATCCTCTACCACCTCTTGATGGTCTTCCTCCTTCAGAGCCACTTCTTTCACCACCTCTTTGTTGCTGTTGTTGTGGTGCTTCTGTTCTTCTTTGTTCTTGTCTTTGTTGCTGCTGCTGTGCTCTTTGTTGTTGAACCTGGGCATCACGCTGTGCACGTTCCTGTTGTTGTTGTTGTGCTTGTTGAGTACGTTGCTGCTGTGCCTGAGCATCGCGTTGTGCTCTTTCTTGTTGCTGAGCCTGGGCCTGTTGCGCACGTTGTTGTTGCATCTGCTCATTTCTTTGCTGTTGCATCTGTGCATCTCGTTGTGTACGCTGTTGTTGAGATTGGGCTTGTTGCGCACGTTGCTGTTGCATCTGCTCATTACGTTGTTGCTGTACCTGAGCATCACGTTGTGTACGCTGTTGTTGCATCTGCTCGTTACGCTGTGCTCTTTGTTGCTCCATTTGGCCCGCACGCTGTTGCTGATCTATCTGACCACGCTGCTGTGTTTGCACATCGCGCTGTGTACGTTGCTGATCTTGGCTCATACGGTCTTGCTGTGTACGCTGTTGCCTCATCTGCTCCAAACGTTGCTGATCCTGACCGCGGTTTACATTTTCCTGTCCGTTTCTTCCGTCTACACCATTAGTATTGCCACGGCTAACACGTCCATTAGCATCTCTATTATAAACTTCGCCTCTATTATTAGGCTGATTATTATTATCTCTGCCTATAGTGCCGTTGTTCCTATCGGATTGCCCGGTACGGTTATCTCCTCTCGTTCCAAAACGGTTATCGTTATTATTGCTATTACCGCCTCTTTGATCGCGATTGGTATAACCTTCATTCCTTCCACCCCTGCTAATGCCAGCATTACCTTGCTCAAATTTTCTTGGTGCTGCACTACGATTATCAGCATTACGCTCTGGTCTAGGTCTGTAAATAGATACTTCCCTGCTATTAATCCTGCTTGCACCTGGCCTAGAACCTTGCGCATATCTATAAACGGTTACATCTCTATTGGTTGCACGTCTTATATCTTCTACCCTTGGGCCACCATAATAGGTTCTTCTGTTATAAACATAAGTATTATTGATAATGGTGGTATTGCGGATATATACATTATTGCGTCCGTAATCATATCTTGGGAACACATTGATATAGATATTGCGTTGTGGAATAAAGTTCCAGCAGAATTCTGGCACTGAATAACGACGGCCAAAGCTCAGATTTATACTAATACTTGGCGCCATTGGAGCCCATCCGTAATAACCATCACCGCTTCTCCAATCTACCCAGGCTGGTCCCCAATTGGTATCAGGTAACCAGATCCATTGTCTGTAACTGTTAATTACCCAACGACCGTAGTGGAAAGGTGCCCAACCCCAATCGTAATTGGAAACCCAGGTATTGCCGTATTCGGTCATCGCCCAACGTCCGTTTGTATAATATGGCCGAAATTCGCTTTGATCTACATCAGGGCGCCAAACATATCCATATTGAGGATCTTGTATCCAGGTACCATAAGGCGAAAGTTCATCGTAAAAAGTCTGTAAAGAAACATTGCCAGTGCTGTAACCATCGTCCTGGTAATCGTTTTGATAGTCTTGTGCCCTGACAAGGGTTGTGGTTCCGGCAAGGAGCGCAAAAAGCCCCAGCACAAGTGCCGTAGATTTAAGTGTTTTCATTTGTGTGTTTTATTTTAATAACCTAATGTGTGTGTATCAATTAGAGAACCAAAAATGCAGAAGGTTTAATATGCATGCATAGTTTCTGTATTTTCCTTCAAATATTGCCTTACGAGGCATATTTAACTAATATTTAACGTTTTAAGCACATTTTAATTGTGCAGAAAATAAGTCAGTTAGAAATAAAATTTGCTACACCTTTGTTCACAAAAGAGATTATATTGCCAGTACTGTAAACTTTAGAACTTAAATTCTATTTATTGTGAGTATTTTTGTAGCATGCAAAAAGGCACTTTATACCTTATTCCCGTACCATTGGCTGAAGAGGTAGCACATAAAACTTTTACCCCTTATTTGGTTGATACCATTAACCAGATTGATACTTACATTGTAGAAAACAGTAAGACAGCCCGTCGGTTTTTGAAAGAGGCTGGTTTAAAAACACCACAAAAAGATTTGATCGTACACGATTATGGCAAACATAACCGGACAGATTTAGGTCAGTTTTTTGTTGAGCTTGCTGCCGGAAAAGATGTAGGCTTAATGAGCGAAGCTGGTTGTCCTGGCATTGCCGATCCTGGAGCTGATATTGTTGCCGAAGCACATAAACGCGGCATTAAAGTGGTACCATTGGTGGGGCCAAGTTCGATTTTGCTGGCTTTAATGGCCTCAGGTTTTAACGGACAGAGTTTCGCCTTTTGGGGTTATTTACCGATTGATAAAGAGCAACGTACCAAACGGATTAAAGATTTAGATTTATCGGCAAGCCGTTATAAACAAACACAGATATTCATCGAAACACCTTTCCGCAACAACCAGCTTTTTGAAGAAGTGCTGAAAAGCTGCAAACCCAATACACAGGTTTGTGTAGCCAGCAATCTTACTGCAGAAGATGAATTTATTAAAACTCAAAGTGTTTATAATTGGCGCAAAGAGGAGATAGATCTTCATAAACAGCCTACCATATTTTTGTTGTACTAAGATAAAATCGTCATCTCGATCCGATAGCTATCGGATGAAGCGTAGTCCCGACATTAAGTCGGGAGGGAGATCTTTAGACTATGTTAAAAGATTTCTCGACTCCGTTGCACTCTGCTCGAAATGACGAGCAAATTCAAAAAATCAAAACATATCTAGCACTACATTGGTTGTTATTACAGCGCGCTGCAATTTATTCACTAAATCTTTGAGTTATGAAAAATACGAGCACACCAAAAAACAATCCAACGGTCCAGGGCAGTTCAATAGCTGACCGAGCTAACCACGATGTTAAAACAGATAAAAAAATCCAGGGAATAACCAATGGAGGCGGTCAACGGTCAGATCAAACTTCCAACAAGGACAATCAAAGAAAATACGATAACAAAAAGTAACTAAAGGCAACTTAATATACCAAAAAGCTTGTCGGAAGATCCTTATTGAATGAGATTTTCCGACAAGTCATTATTTAACGAATAGTATTTTATTTCGCCATTACATTATAGAAATTATAATCCGTCATAGGGGCACCCGTTATTCCTAAATTATGGCAAATGGTAATGATCTGGCCACGATGGTAGGTACTGTGGTTGAACACATGTAACACATATTCAAAATTCTGAAAGTCGGAAGTAAACCAAGGGCTTTGAATTTCTGTTTTCTCATTAAATCTATCTTCACTGATTGCAGTAATATAAACGGCTAAGTTTTCTGACTGTTTCAACAGCGCATTAAAAATATCATTCAAACTTCCATATTCGCGAAATTCGAATTCGGTTTTAGTGAGAATTGAATACCAATACTCCTGTGCCTGTAAAATATGGGCAAGCGTTAACTTCACACTTTTAAAACTCGATAATACTTCCTGCTCCAATAACTCTTCCGGATGATTTTTTAACCAATTTACCAAGGTTAAATTTGCCCAGAAATTATAGTTTGCATAATTTTTCATTAAATACACAAGGGAAGTTTCTTCCATTGTTTCTGCGAATAATTGTTCCTGTACCATGTCTTTTTTTGTTTTAGTTACACAAAGAAAATACAGGTGACTGACAACCCTATGGCAGTGTAAAAATCAACATAAAAATATTTTTAAAATAAAGTGTTTTCTTCATTTCAGTTTACATTTCCCATCATGCATTTTCCCCTCTTACCTGATCATCCTGTCAGGAGAAAAAGCAATAAAATATTCTGATCCGGTTTGGATACTAACATTAAGATCTGGCACATTAATTTTAGGTTGTTCCTTAAGCTGCGATAATACGCTTGCTGCAAAATCATGTATCTTTTTTGGGTCTACCTGAACAGAAACCGTAGGGAAGAAATCGTGCTCTATTTCTGCCTTTCCCTGCTCACTTACCTGGCTGAACTTCCACGATTCTTTGGTCCGAAAACCATTTTCGTTGTTGGCATTGTTTAAATGATATAAAAACACTTTCGCCTGTAAGGCTATACTCTCATTTTGCATATTAAAAAATTTGGGCTTTTTTGGCCATAATTTGGCAAGGTAAGAAGAATTAACCGGTAGTATGTTTTTTTTGGTTGGTAAGCGACATGGAATTAATCTTGTTTTTCTTTGACAACTCTTATTTAACTAAAATATTATCGATAAAACAGATTGTTTATGTAAATTTTAAAATACAAACATAACTTTAAAACATTACAAAGCATATTGATTAAGTTTTCGTGTAAAATTATCCTACAGCCAAAATTAATGTAACAAGTTCTGTTACATTTGTTTATCAGCTCCGAAAGGACTTAACTAACTTAAACTTAATGAAAAATAATCTAAAAAAGATTGCCATCGTTGCCATGGTGGCAGTGGTAATTGCAGCCTGTAAAAAAAATCAGGAATCGATCACTGAATCTCAAGAAACGGTAAAAAATTCGGACAAAGTTTTGCAGTACATTAAAGACCTGGGCTTCCCTGCAGCAAGTATTGTTGATAATGGAAATGAATTTATCGTAGAAGAAGATATTACATTCCCCAAAAACATGGAAATCCCTGCTAATGGCGCTGGCGCTAAAACTGAGCAGTATTATACCGGAAGCATTGTAAACAGCACTAAAAAGCTAAACATTAGAATTTTTGTAGATCCATCTATGACTTCTATGGGCAGCGAGATCAATAGTGCTATTGCACAATGGAATGGTGTTCCAAATTCGACCTTACGTTTTAGCGTTGTAACTACAGCACCTTATGACATCCTGATCAAAGATGAAAATTTAGGAAATGGTGTTTGCGGCCAAGGGCAATTCCCTTCAGGCGGAAGTGCAGGTGCTTTGGTTAAAATCAATAAAAATTACATTGCTGGTAATTCATTTGCACAGCGCGCAAGAACAATATGCCATGAGTTTGGACATTGTATTTCTTTCAGACATACCAACTGGTCAGCTCAGGGCGAATCTACTGCTACAAATGTTCCTGGTGTTACCGGAACAGATGCCTTATCTCTTATGAATGGTGGCCAATGCGGATCAGGTGCCACTGTATTATCAACAAAAGATAAAAATGCTGTTGCAGCATTATATTAAATTTGCTAAAAACAACTAAACAAACCTAAACTGGTCTATAAGGAGCTGATAATTAATAAGCCCGGGAGTTCATTGTAGCACCCGGGCTTATTCTTTTGATAAGGCAATAATATCTTTTCCTTCTAAAATCCTCCGCTCGCCATTATGGCTTAAAGTATTGATCATGGCATTGCCCAGTTCGGCCATAGTGCAAAACCCACTTGGATAAACGGCCCTTCCAATAGGAAATAGCCAGTTGATATATTTATAGAATTTATGGGCATATTTTTGTCCCGGCAGCGGCTTAATAAAACCCGGGCGAAAATTAAATACCTGCCCGAAAGGCAATTTCATTAAATCATGCTCTGTTTTACCCTTTACCTGTGCCCATTTCAACCGTCCATTTTCATTGGTTCCTCCACCGGAAACATAACAAAAAGTCATCCCCTCATTTAGCTTACTTAATGTTTCTGCAACATGCATGGTTAGCGTATAAGTCATTTTGTAATAGATATCGTTATTAACACCTACCGAAGTAATCCCTAAACAAAAAAAACATGCATTGTAACCCGCAAGCTGATTTTCAATCTGCGAAAAATCAAAAAAATCGGGATGGATGATCTCTTTAAGCTTTGGATGGTTATAACCACATGGCTTGCGGTTAATCACTAAAACAGTATCAATTTCAGGGCTGTTTAGGCACTGCATTAATACCCCTTCGCCAACCATCCCAGTAGCACCCGTTATGATTACATTATTCTGATCTCTGGTTTTTCCCATAATACGATTTGCTTAATAAACAAAAGCTAAAAAAGAGGTACTTTGTTTCATTGCTAAGGTAATATAAACAAAAAGAGCAACTGATTAGGTTGCTCTTTAAAGTTATTTTGTATTGGCTTTCATTTGATAATCTTTAGGTGGTTCTGCTCCTAAAAGATGCTGTACGAAGTAATCCCAACGGCGACGC
Source organism: Pedobacter sp. ISL-64 (assembly GCF_018613605.1). Classification (GTDB taxonomy): domain Bacteria; phylum Bacteroidota; class Bacteroidia; order Sphingobacteriales; family Sphingobacteriaceae; genus Pedobacter. The sequence continues at coordinate 104,166 of NZ_JAGGPU010000009.1, forward strand.
GTCATATAAGGCGAGTATTCACCATAACCATGTGCACTATTTGGAAAAATAACCAGATCGAAAGATTTATTTGCTTTTTCTAATGCCTCTACAACTAATAATGTGTTGTAAGGCGGTACATTATCATCCATCATACCATGTACCAACATCAGTTTCCCTTTTAGGTTTTTAGCATAGTTCTGGTTGGCCTGTGCTTCATAATCGGCGTTTTCTACCAAACCATTGTAACGTTCGCCCCAATCGTCCTCATAGTTTCTATTGTCATGATTACCTGATTCGGAAATTCCTACTTTAAAGAAATCCGGGTAACGGAACATGGCCGCAGCAGTGGCAAAACCTCCGCCCGAGTGTCCCCAGATACCGACTTTTGTCGTATCAATAGGATATTTAACAGAGAGCTGCCTGATAGCCGCAATCTGATCAGGCAAAGTATTCTCAGCCATATTGCCATAGCTCATATCATGAAAACTTTTAGAGCGGTCTGGGTTACTGGTCCCTTCTATTACCACTACAATAAAGCCTAGCTCGGCCAAAGCCTGATTATCGCCACGTGAGGCAGCAAACGACCAACTGCCTACGCTACCACCCTGAGGACCTGGATAAATATAATCGATAACCGGATATTTCTGCCCTGCATCCATTTTTGTTGGTGTGAAAACCAGCCCGTAGATATCAGTTTTACCATCTTTGGCTTTAACAGAAACAGGGATAGGAGCTTTCCAGCCTGTAGCAGTTAACCTGGATACATCTGTTTTCTCTAAGGTGTTGATCAGTTTTCCGGTGATACTTCTTAAAACCGTAACGGCCGGTATATCTGGTTGTGAATAAGTATCTACAAAATATTCGAACGATGGAGAAAATACCACCTGATGATTACCTTCTTCGGGGGTTAACAATGCTAAATTTTTTCCGTCGAAACCGATTTTGTATAAATGGCTGAAATAAGGATTTCCTTTTTCGCGGCCATTGGCCATGAAGTAAAGCGTGCGTGTTTTTCCGTCTACTTTAACTAAACGGGTAACTACGAAATCGCCTTTCGTAATCTGGTTCTTCAATTTTCCATTGGTAGCATCATATAAGTATAAATGACCCCAGTTATCTCTTTCCGAATACCAAATAATCTCTTTAGACGCAGGAAGGTAACGCCAGTTGATGGCTCCCTGACCAGATTCGTATTGTGTTTTGACCGTTTCTTCGAAAACTTCGCGAACGGCCCCTGTTGTGGTATTGGCAATACGGAATTTTTCATTTTTATGATCGCGGGAGGTGGACAGAAATGCTACTTCAGTGCCATCGGCTTTCCAATCGATATCATCAAAAGTACCACTGCTCGAAATATCATCACTTAAGGTAGCACGGTGTTGATCTGCAGGGATGTTTAGCGAAACCATCTTCGCGTTTTCTACATCAATCACCACTCTTCTAATGGTTGCAATCTGTTTATCGCCAGGTAAAGGATATTTCCAGGCTTTTAATACTGGCGCGCCCACATTTGTGGTTACTAGGTACATGTCTTTTGAGTTTCTTTGGTCTTGTTGAAAAGTGGCTATCTTTTTCGAATCAGGCGACCAGCGCAAAATTGGTGCATCGCTATGCTTCCATCCCGCATTATCGGTAGCATAACCATAATCTTTAATTCCATCAGTAGTCAATTGTATTAATTTTCCAGTGGCTACATCTTTAACAAAGAGGTTATAATCTTTAATTAAAATGGCTTTCTTCCCATCGGGAGATAGAACTTCATTCCGGCTGGCCCCAGGTCGTGATGGTGTTGCACTGCCTTTATAATCGGTAGTTAAAGTTTTCGTTTTCTTTACCGGATCTACCAAAAAAGCCTGCTCAGTACCATTCGTTTTAGTAGTATACCAGAATTTATCGCCCTCCAGCCAGTTAGGTTGCACGCTGGCATGGTCAATATACTTTGCGGTATTATAGCTCATAAAACTTTCCGCCCTTTCGTAATCTTTAACGGTTAGGGCCTTCTGCTGAGCATTTGCGGTAATGGCCAAAGTACAAGCCGTTACGGTAAGCCAATATTTATTCATCATGTTAGTTAATCTTGCGCTAAAAATAAGACTGTTTTAGGAAATGATTAGTATTAATCATGATACAAATTTAGGTGGTATATCGTTTTTAACCACAAAGAACACGGAGAGAGGCGTGAAGGGTACAGCGCTGGGAGCATAGCTTTCCACAATATTTTTTTATCATACAATTTATTTGCACCATGTTAACCCTTTGGTTACCCTGGGCGTTTACCTGAAAGATATTTTTGATAATAGAAATGTGTAAACAAGGTTATTCTTGTGAGCAGTTGGTCGCCAGAAAGAGCAGCAAGGAGGTTATAAGATCTCTATATAACCATCTGTTCCGTTAACTCGAATACGCTGCCTGTCTTTGATCAGTTTGGTGGCATTTTCTACGCCAACGACCGCTGGCAGGCCATATTCTCTTGCAATTACAGCGCCATGCGTCATTAATCCACCAACTTCGGTAACCAAGCCTTTTATTGAGACGAACAACGGGGTCCAACTGGGATCTGTAAATGGGGTAACCAGTATATCTCCATCTTCCAGATCAGCATCTTCCATGTTTAGGATTACGCGTGCCCGTCCTTCAATCAATCCTGAAGAAACCGCTAAACCTACAATGGCCTCTGCCGGAAGGTTCTCGCAATTATATTTACCCATAATAACTTCGCCATCAGAGGTAATTACCCGTGGCGGCATAAGTTTCTTGTATTTGCTGTACTTTTCTTTTCGTTCAACAATAAGCTGGTAATCAATTTGATGCGTGCGTACCACTTCACAAAGTTCTTCAAAAGTGAGGTAATAGCCATCTTCCTTTTCATGAAAAACATGAGCATCCACGAGTTTTTCGACTTCTTTTAGTAAAGCCTCCTTATAAACAAAAAAGCGGTTAACAATACCGTATTTTGGATATTCACGATAACCCGCAAAATTCCGGAACAGACTGATCATTTGCTTTGTTTCCAGGGCTTTCTGTTCACCATCTGGTAAATGAGCCAATCTACTCAATAATTCATTTTCCTTTTTTAAAGCTTCCTGTTTCCCCTGCTCAAATTTTCGTTTACCAGCATTGGGCTCAAAGTTTTTGATATTGCTAAGGATTAAGGGAATTAATATCGATGGTTTTTCGCTCCAGCGTGTGTTCGTAATATCAATTTCTCCCGCACACCGCATTCCGTATTTATCTAGATAAGTACAGATAGCGTCGCGGGTTTCCTTTCCACCATCAAATTGAATCAGGCCATCTAAAAAATTATCCTCCTTTCCCTCTTGTAAATAATTAATGATCTCTGGATAAGGACGGATTACATCTGCAACATCCAATAATGCCAAACCCATTTCTGAAGTAATATTGTTGGGTGCCGACTGAGACAATGTATCTGCCGGATTTTTTTCACCCAACCATTCTTCCATCTTTTCATTGAGCCAGGATGAAGCATTCATCGCGGCTATGATCACCCCCATATGTTGCGAATCAAATATCATCTTCTTTGATTGCTCGATGTCTTCCAGGATAAAATCAAAAAGGCCTGGTCCTGATTTCGATTGGATATTTTGTTTTAGTGTTTCTACTGACGCCTCATTAGTTTTGATCAGACCAGCAACGATAGCAGGGTCATTTCCTATCTGCGCTAAAATATCGGCGGCCAACAAGCCCTTAGTACTCTTGACCAGCACTGGTACTTTTCCAGCATCTGGTAGTTGTTTTATGAAGTCGCCTCTTTCTGTGATGGTGATCAATGCATCTTTTATGAGCGGATCATGTTGCCCCATCGCATCTAATAAATTCGTCCTCCCAGCTGCGGTGGCCAGACTATCCGTTACATCTACAAACAACCTTCCGCCAGCACTAAACATTGGCCTGGCTGCCCTTAACTGCCATAACGATAGCCCTAATGGCTTCATGGCATCAGTCATCATTTGCTGATGTCCGACAGATATGTAAACATGGTTTCCCTGATCGTTCCCTTCGGGGATTGGGTATAATGTAGTGATTGGCCTACTCTGAACAATATAAAACCTACCATCAACCAAACACCATTCGATGTCTTGGGGATGGCCGAAGTGCTCCTCAATCTTTCTACCCAGCTGCTCAAGCTGTAAAATCTGTTCATCTGTAAGCACTTGACTATTTTGCTCTCCAGCTGAAAGCCCTTGAGATTTTGTACCACCGTCTTTTAAGGCATAAATAGCCAGTTTCTTAGTTGATATTTTTTTATTGATAATTCTGCCACTGCACACCTGATAATTATCGGCATTTACCAGGCCCGAAACCAGTGCTTCACCCAGCCCAAAACTGGCATCAATAGATAACATTTTCCGATTTCCCGAAACCGGATCTGCCGTAAATAAAATTCCTGCTGCCTGCGGGAAAACCATTTTCTGAACAACGACAGATAATTGCACTTTCCGATGGTCAAAACCGTTCTGAAGGCGATAAATTACCGCCCTATCGGTAAATAATGATGCCCAGCACTTGCTGATATGTTTTAAGATGGCTGTTTTTCCGATAATGTTCAGGTAGGTATCCTGCTGACCTGCAAAAGATGCTGATGGAAGGTCTTCGGCGGTAGCACTAGATCGGATAGCAAAGGCTTCATGCTCGTCAAAATTGTTAAGATAACTTCCAATTTTTTCGGATATATCATAGTGAATAGGTAAATTTTCGATTAGTGTCCGGATTTTTTCGCCAATTTTACTGATTGTTGAATGCTCTTCTACTTTAAGGTTTTCTAATTCTTTCAACAAGCTATTTAGCTCTTGATTGTTTTCGGTTATCCTCTTATACGATTCGGTGGTTACGCAAAAGCCATCGGGCACTTGTATCCCTTCAATTTTTGATAATTCGCCTAGATTGGCGCCCTTGCCCCCAACTTCTAAAACATCAGACCTGTCGATTTCCTGAAAACCAATTACATATTTGCTCATTCTATTTCGTTTTTTTATCTGGTAGATATTTGGTTCTTCCTTAGTGGTTCGAAAACAATTCGGCTTTGTTTATCAACATCTTAAACTCAGTTTCAAAGGAAGTGAAAAGCCAAAAATATAAGCTATAAAGTACCGAAACAACGTTTTTTGACTATATTTTTCCAAACGCAATAATGGTAGAAGTATTGGCGTTATCCTTACAACAAAGCGGCAATAATTAAGGTAAAATTATCCGAGATTTCCTCCCAACAAGGCGCTTTAGTTTCCTCCTTAAAAAAAACAGCCGTCATTTAGACTACAAGCAAACTCAATTTGGCTACATCAGCATCTACACATTGCTGCAACTTTGTATTGTTAATTTAAAACAATAGAAAATGCAAAAGACAATTTTTATTACAGGAGCTTCTACAGGTTTGGGAAATGCTACTGCCAAATTATTTCAGCGCAAAGGTTGGAATGTAATTGCCACCATGCGTAACCCTGAAAAAGATACAGAATTAAGTGCATTAAGCAACGTTACCGTACTTCCTTTGGATGTGACCGACCTTGCTCAGATTCAATCGACTGCAAAAAAAGCAATTGAACAAGGTGTAGATGTAGTTTTTAACAATGCTGGTTATGGCTTAATTGGACCATTAGAAGCACTCAGCGACGAACAGATCGTAAAACAACTTAACACAAATCTGTTGGGTGTAATCCGTGTTACGCGGGCATTCATTCCTTATTTCAGAGCAAAAAAAGAAGGTTTGTTTATCTCTACAACTTCTATCGGCGGATTAATCGCTTTCCCACTAGGCTCAACCTATCATGCTACCAAATGGGCATTAGAAGGATGGAGCGAAAGCATGGCCTTTGAGCTGAACACCTTTGGGGTAAACATTAAAACGATATCTCCGGGCGGAATCGCAACAGATTTCATAGGTCGATCTTTAGAATTGGCGAGCAGTGAGGATTATGATTCGTTGGTACAATCAATGATGGCAGGATTTGGCTCAATGATGGAAACGGCTTCTTCTCCTGAGCAAATTGCTGAGGTGGTTTATGAGGCTGCCACAGATGGCAAAACCAAACTGCGTTATGTTGCCGGCGAAGATGCAAAGGCCTTGTATGCGCAACGACTGGCCCAGGGCGACGAAACTTTCAGAACAGAATTAGCCAAAGTTTTTTTAGGTAAGTAATGATTAAAAGGGCAATGCAGACCCAATGATTTGTGTTGCCCTAATATTTGTACTTTTATATTATGGAAAAGAAAGCCCCTTTACGCATTTCAACAATCTCTGAAATACATGCGTTGCTGCAAGTCCCCAAACCCGTCCATCCGTTGATCAGCTTGGTCGATAATTCGCTGATGGCCACCAATACAGAAATGTTAGACCGTCCGTTTTTTTTCAACTTTTATAAGATTTCCTATAAATATTCAACAACAGGCCGAATGGGCTATGGACAGGGTTATTACGACTTTAATGAGGGCGGTATGATGTTTACTTCACCAAATCAGTTGATTTTTGCAGATAATGAAGCTAAATATTACGGGGCTACACTTCTGTTCCACCCCGACCTCATCCGGAGCTATCCGCTAGGGTCGACCATAAAGAAATATGGTTTTTTCTCGTACGAAACCAATGAAGCGTTATTTCTGTCAGAAAAGGAGAAGAAAATAATTTTAGGGCTTTTCGATAATATTAATGAAGAACTAAACACTTCAATTGATGAAATTAGTCAGGATGTGTTGGTTTCTTACATCGAAGTGTTGCTCAATTATAGTAACCGGTTTTACAAACGTCAATTTATTACCCGAAAGGTGGTTAATAATGATATATTGGCCAAAATAGAACACTTATTAGAGGATTATTTTACTGATGAAAAATCTTTGGTTAACGGATTGCCAACAGTTGAATATCTAGCCGCAGAAGCAAACCTTTCGCCACGTTATTTAAGCGATATGCTCAGGGCTTTAACTGGACAAAATACCCAGCAACTTATTCACGAAAAGTTAGTTGAAAAAGCAAAAGAAAAACTTTCGACAACTGAATTGTCAATAAGTGAAATTGCCTACCAGCTGGGTTTTGAGCATCCACAATCATTCAGTAAGCTCTTTAAAACAAAAACACATTTATCGCCTTTGGAGTTTAGGCATTCTTTTAATTAGAGATCGGATAAAAATAGCTTTATCAGAAATATTAAGCTGATGATCGGCCACACACAAAACGCAAAATATTAACAATTAATAAGTTAACACAAAAACAATAAACATCCCAGGTTTTTTATGATCTTTGGACAAGAATGATATGCGTAGATACGAGTAGAAATTAAGGCTGGAATTTCGGCTTCAAATCCGTCATTTTGTATCCGAATGAAAACCAGAATGAGATTTACATACACCAGGGCAATTGCTAAAAAAATTCTTCTTGCATTTCTTGCATGCACTATTGTTGCGGTGTTGGCGGCTCTTGTTGCCCTCAATACGATTACAGATAAGCTTGGAAGCATCTCTAAATTAGCAACCAATATTGAACAAAACCAATCAAAACCAGAACAGATATTATTATTAATTCACCGCGCTGAAGATGACTTTCAGGAGTCGTTGCTTACCACGGGCAATAACAAATATGCAGACTACAATACAAAGATTGTAATCGTTTTTAGCATGATCGATTCATTATTGAAAGAAAATGCTGATACCTCTAAACTAACGGCTTCACAAAGTAAAAAAGTAAAGTACTGGTACCATGAAAAAATGAAATTATCGGATAGGTTATTTGTGCTCAAACGCAGTTTCGATTCCTTGCTCACGATATATTCAGATTTTAATAGGGAGAATACAAAAGGAGATGTGGCCAGTTTTCATACAGAAACCCCGGCTATCCGGAAAATCAAAACAGATACGGTATTAAAAGTTACGCCCAGGGAAAAAAAAGGTTTTTTTAAAAGAATAAAGGATGCCATCGCCAACAAAAATGAGAAGTCTGTTGTTGAGATAAACCATTATAAAAATGTGGTGGTTAGTCCTCCTGATAAACAAAAGACTAATGATGGAGATAAAAAACTGTACGCCAGAAAGCTGGAATTGCTACGTCAAAAGAATCAAAAACTCCTTACGATACAGAGTGAGCTGATTATCCTGAATTCACATATCAGTAATGAGCTGGAATTCATTATCAATAATATAAAAGACATCAATTACAAGTTAATTGATGAGTTTAAAGTAGTGGCTTTAAAAAATTACGAGCAAACCACCTCTGTATTGGTCCGGTTTTATATATCGGCATTGTTCCTGGTGCTTTTATTTGCTGTTCTGTTGATCGTCTTTATCATCCAGCTGAACAAAGCTGAAGTTTTGCTAAGAAACGAAAGCGAACAATCTGCGATGGAGGCTCAGCAAAGAATCGATGACCTGATGAAAAAAATTGAATTGAACGAGCGCAGTCATTCACCTTCAAAGCTAGAGGCACTGAAGGAGATCGTTCAGCTTGCGGTTAACAATAATCCTGCATTTCTAATAAAGTTTAATGAGTTTGACCCAGATTTCAGTCAGAAGCTGTTAAAAATAGCTCCGCATCTGGTTGCAAGCGAAATTGAACTCTGCATACTGCTGAGGCTAAATTTTGAAACCAAAGAGATTGCACGCCATACAAAAGCTTCTGTTCGCGCAATTGAGAGCAAAAAATACAGAGTCAGAAAAAAACTGAATATACCATCAGATAAAGATATCAATATTTGGATGGCCCATATCTAATAAATATCTCCAGTATGCCTGATATGAAACAATATGCTCATTTTAGGTGCCTCCTGTAGGTTACACAAAAAAATATAACATAAAAAGAGCCCTGTTTACCAGGGCTCTTTTTATGCGGAGAGAGCGGGATTCGAACCCGCGGTACCTTGCAGTACACACGCTTTCCAAGCGTGCTCGATCGACCACTCTGACACCTCTCCGTGCTGGATTGCAAAAGTATATTTTTTATTGATAAAAAAAATGCTCCCGATTAAAATCAGGAGCATTTTATAAATATGATATTAGAAATTAATCTATAACCGTAATTTTTAACATATTGGTTTTACCTTTTGCTTCCATTGGGATAGCAGCAGTATTGATAATGATATCGCCTTGTTTAACCAATTTTTTGCTTTTTAAGAATTCGTTAACCTCGATAATGGTGTTATCGGTACTTTCCCACTTATCATAGTAGAAGCCTCTTACACCCCAAAGTAAACTTACTGCGTTTAATAAAGCCCTGTTACTGGTAAAAATAAAGGTTAAAGCTTCCGGACGGTGGCTTGAGATTTCGAAAGCAGTGTAACCGCTTAAAGTCATCGATACAATACCTACCGCGTTAGTTTGTTTCGCTAAGAAACAAGCTGAATCGCAAATCGCATCACTTAAGAAAGAGGGTGATTTTGGTTTTAAAAACTTATCAGGATTGAAAGGATAATTATTCTGCTCAATGTTCTGGATAATTTTTTGCATGGTTTCGATCACGATCAGCGGAAATTCACCAACTGAAGTTTCTCCACTTAACATCACTGCATCAGCACCGTCTAAAACAGAGTTTGCCACATCATTCACCTCAGCACGCGTTGGGCGAGGTGTAGTAATCATGCTTTCTAACATCTGGGTGGCCACAATTACAGGTTTAGAAGCTGCTCTACATTTAGCAACGATCATTTTTTGCAACAATGGAACTTCTTCCATCGGACATTCAACACCTAAATCGCCACGGGCAACCATAATACCATCGGATACTGCAATGATCTCATCGATATTGGCAATAGCCTCTGGCTTTTCAATTTTAGCAATAACACGGGCAGTTTTGCCACGCTCTGCAATAATTTTTTTAAGTTCGATAATGTCATCAGCCTTACGCACAAAAGATAAACCGATCCATTCTACATCGTTTTCCAGTACAAATTCTAAATTTTCGCGGTCTTCTGGTGTTAAAGAAGGGATAGAAACTTTAGTATTTGGCAGGTTTACACCTTTTCTTGAAGTTAAAATACCACCATGAACAATCTCGCAAACTACTTCATCCTTTAAGTTGGTAGAAATTACTTTCATTTGAAGCTTTCCATCATCCAAAAGGATAATTTCGCCAGCCTGAACATCCTGAGGGAAGCTTTGGTAAGTGATGTAAATCCGTTCCTCATTACCTATACATTCGGTAGTGGTAATTACGGTAGTTTTACCATTGATCAGGTTAATACCACCTTCTTTTACTAAACCGATACGGATTTTAGGACCTTGTAAATCGGCAAGAATACCTACATTATAATCGTATTTTTTGTTTAAATCGCGGATGGTATCCAAAACCGCTTGGTGATCTGCTTGTGATCCGTGCGAAAAGTTTAAGCGGCAAACATCTAAACCTGCGTTAAACATACTATATAATACATCTGGTTTTGCTGATGCAGGCCCAAGCGTGGCAACAATTTTAGTTCTCGAATGAAAAGGTTTCATTTAATTAATTGATTTTAGCAATGCAGTTTAAGAAAGCAAATTATTATCTAAAATAATCAAACTGCATCAAATTTTATATATTTTGTTCTTTTGTTCTTTGTTTGTAACCGTCAAATATAGTGTATTTAATACACCAAGTATATAATTTTTATATTACCAAATTCTCACGGCTCTTTAACTTGACCGGATCTATCTTTGCAGCCACCTGTATATCAGGCAGTTTATTTAAACCGTTGATTAAATAATCCAAATCTTCCTTATCAATAAATTCTTTAATAATAATAAAAAAATCTACTTTGTTCATCTCGGGAATTAGAAAACCATCGCTGCTTTTATTGCAAATTAAGTAGTATTCTACCTCACCTTGCTCTACAAAAAAGTAATATTTCGAGAAACACCAGGCTGGTTCGTCAATATTAAAAAATATTTCATGGTCTTCTATTTTTTCGAATTGAGTATTCAACCGGGTATTAATTTTGTGGCAAAGCACATAGTCTTTTAAGGGTGCTGTGATCGCAATTAGTATAAAATCAAGGTCTAAGGTAAGTTTTAGGTAAGTCTTATTCAAAGCGAAATAAATTATTTACAGAACGAAATTAAAAAACTAATTCTATATTCGCTGTGTTATTGAGATACCAAAATTACGTATCGAAATAAAAACATTTGAAAATTGTAAGAATTTATTTTTCTTTGCACAGAATTATTTAACCATTAAATTATAAAATTATGTCTGATATTGCTTCAAGAGTTAAGGCTATTATCGTAGAAAAACTAGGTGTTGACGAAAGCGAAGTTACGCCAGAGGCTTCATTCACCAACGATTTAGGTGCAGATTCTTTAGATACCGTAGAATTGATTATGGAATTTGAAAAAGAATTCAATGTAGCTATTCCTGATGATCAGGCTGAAACCATCGGTACAGTTGGTCAAGCGATTGCTTATTTGGAAAAAAACGTTAAATAGAATTACGCTTTTTCAGTATAAATGGAATTAAAAAGAGTAGTAGTAACAGGGTTGGGTGCGCTCACTCCTATAGGCAATAATGTTCCCGATTTTTGGGAAGGATTGACTAACGGGGTGAGTGGCGCTGCTCCTATTAAGGGTTTTGATACTGAAAAGTTCAAAACCAAATTCGCTTGCGAGGTAAAAAACTTTAATCCTGAAGATTTTTTGGAGAAAAAGGAAGCCCGCAAGCTAGATCCGTTTGTACAATATGCTCTTGTAGCAACAGATGAGGCTGTTAAGGATGGTGGTTTTGATTTTGAAAAATTAGATACCAATCGGATCGGAGTTATCTGGGGCGCGGGCATAGGTGGGTTGAAAACTTTTTTGGATGAAATTTCGAATTTCGCTAAGGGAGATGGTACGCCAAGATACAATCCATTTTTTATCCCTAAAATGATTATTGATATTGCTCCAGGGCATATCTCGATCAAATACGGCTTACGTGGGCCAAATTTTGCAACCGTTTCGGCATGTGCTTCTTCAACAAACGCAATGATTGATGCATTTAACTATATCCGCTTGGGTATGGCTGATGTAATTATCAGCGGCGGTTCTGAAGCGATCATTAACGAAGCGGGCATGGGCGGTTTTAATGCCATGCATGCATTATCAACACGGAACGAAGATCCGGCAACGGCATCACGCCCTTTTGATAAAGACCGTGATGGTTTCGTAGCCGGTGAAGGTGCAGGAACCATTATTTTAGAAGAACTTGAACATGCAAAAGCAAGAGGTGCAAAAATTTATGCAGAGCTTGTTGGCGGTGGAATGAGTGCCGATGCTAATCACATCACTGCACCACATCCTGAAGGTTTAGGCGCTAGAATGGTAATGACCAATGCACTAAAAGACGCTGGTTTAACAACTGCTGATATAGACTATATCAATGTACACGGTACTTCTACGCCTCTTGGTGATATTAGTGAAACCAAAGCCATTGGTACATTATTTGGTGAGGATGCTTATCGTTTAAACATCAGCTCAACCAAATCGATGACTGGCCACCTTTTGGGTGCAGCTGGAGCTATTGAGGCTATTGCAGCAATTCTTTCTGTTAAAAATGATATTGTTCCTCCAACAATCAATCACTTTACAGATGATCCTGCATTTGACCCTAAATTGAATTTTACTTTTAACAAAGCGCAAAAACGTACCGTAAGAGCTGCTTTAAGTAATACTTTCGGTTTTGGCGGCCATAACGCTTCTGTTATTTTTAAGAAATACGAAGATTAATTTAAAACAGCCCTGCTATATAATTTTGTATGCTAATTAAAAATAGATAACTTAGTTAAATATGCTAATTAGCCGTTAATTGTGTTATTTATTTAATGCCGATATTAAAATTATATAAACTTTACCTCTCTCCCGAAAAGGAGTTTGTTAAAAAGCTGAAAAACATTTTGGGCTTTGTTCCAGGCAATGTTACGCTCTATAAAATGGCGTTCAGGCATCGTTCTGTAGCAAAAGTTTTAAAAAATGGAAGCAGGAGCAGCAACGAACGCTTAGAATTTTTAGGCGACGCTGTTTTAGGTTCGGTGATAGCAGAGCTGCTTTTTAAGCATTACCCCTACAAAGAAGAAGGTTTTTTAACCGAAATGCGTTCGAAGATTGTAAACCGGGCTAATTTAAATCAGTTAGCAAAGAAAATTGGTTTTGATAAGCTTATTCAGTTCGATCAGCGTTCAGTGAGCGTACAAACCAAGCACAATTCGATGCTGGGTGATGCTTTTGAAGCCATAGTGGGTGCCATTTACATGGATAAGGGTTACAACTTTACCAAAGAATTTTTATTGCGCAGGATTGTAAAACCACACATCGACATCCACACTTTAGAACTTACAGAAACCAATTTCAAAAGTAAATTGATCGAATGGTGCCAACGCCATGGTAAGGATGTAATGTTCGAACTGGCAGAGAATGGCGAAGGCGAAAGCGCTAAATTATTTACCATTAGTGCTGTAGTAGAGGGCGAAAAAGTAGGTACCGGACGAGATTATAACAAGAAAAATGCTGAAAAATTAGCCGCAGAGAAAGCTTGCGAAGCATTGAGCATATAACACTGGTTAATTGTTGAAACTGGTTAATCGGTTAACTGTAATGGCAAAGCCTTAAAACTTTCGATTTTTGCTAAAGACACACTCAACCCGAGCACTAAACTGACTAAAGACTTCGGACTAAGGACTCTCGACTGAGAACTAAAACCTACTTTCCCTTCCCTAGCGTATCCGTAAATTTCTTCGAAGATTCTTTAATGTATTTAATGTAATCGTAACTGTTCCAGTATTGAGCTTTATCAAATTCCGGGCGACAGTTTAACATGTATTTCTCTAAAGTATCGCCTCTTAATTCGGTATTGTTTTTAATAATGCTCTGGTTGAAGTATACGTCAATTTGCGATTGTTTGATTTCATTATCGGCATACCTGCCAAATCTCCGTGCATTTTTAGGGTCAGTGCCAAATAAGTTATATAGTGCATTTAAAGGACTGAATATAGCAGACAAAACGGTTGTTTTACCACCATTGTACACCCCCTTATTTTTAAACTCGCGCTTAATTTCGTCCAGATCCTCTTTTTTGGTATTTCCCCTAATGGTAACATCGGCTAGCGTAGTACTTCCTCTAACCAGATAAATTACCAGGTCTTTTTCATTGTTTACCACCACACGCTGATCGATCAGATCCCTTTTAATTACCAGTAGTGTATCACCAATTCTGGCCTTCAACTGGAACATACCAATGTCATTACTGCCCACACCTATTCCGGTGCGCAGGTTGGTAATTTCTGATAAGGCAATCCTGATATTCGAACCTTTTTCGATCACCACACCTTTCACAATAAAATCCTGTGCCTTTGTAATGAAGCCAATTGAGGTAAAGACGAAAAGTATAATGACAAATTTTAAATTTTTCATTGTGTGTTATTTGTGTTTCTCAATGTATCGGTATATTTCTTTGCCGATTCTTTGATGTATTTAACAGCATCGTAATTGCTCCAGTTAATGGTAGTGCTGCGTGTTGGGTAATAATCGAGCAAAAATTTATCGAGGTCTTTCCCTGTTAATGTTGTATTTTTCGAAACAAGGCTTTTATTAAAAAACTTATCCACTTCGATTAAACTTAATTCCTTTTTGTAATACCGGTTAAAGTTACGGGCTCTGGCTGGTGTTTTGCCAAAAAGCTCGTAAAAAAATGTTAAGGGGCTACCGCCAAAAGGACTGAGCAATACTAACGGTGGTTTACCTTCAAAAAACGAACCATTCCGTTTAAAATCCCTTTTTATTCCTTCCATTTCCTGTTTTTTGGTCTGGCCTTTAACCGTAACCTCTTCTAACATTGTGCTTCCTCTAACCAAATAGATTAACAGATCATCATCTGTTTTAACCACTACTTTTTGATCGTTCAGATTTCTTTTTTGGATCAGCAGGGTATCGCCATTCCGGGCGTTTAACTGAAAAATTCCGATATCGTTACTCGTTGCACCCATTTTACTGCGGATATTGGTAATCCCAGCCAAGGCAATCCGCACATTCGATCCTTTTTCGATCACGACACCTTTCAGCACAAAATCTTGAGCCTTGATTTTTAAGCCTTGTGTTAAGATGATCAATAAAAGAAAGAGGTTTAAATGATTCATGGTGTACTTAAAGTATCTAAATATTGTTTTGCTGATTTTTTAATGTATCCAGCGGCATCATAAGTATTCCAATCTTTAATCTGTTTATATTTCGGCCTGTAATCCAACATAAACTTATTCATTTGCTTACCCGTTAATGTTGTATTATTTTTGACAATTCTAACGTTAAAAAAACGGTCTATTTCCAATTCTCTGGTCTCATTTTCATAATAACGATCAAATCGCCTGGCATTTTTCCGCTCTGCACTAAACAGCTCCATGATGGCTGCGAGCGGGTAACGTGCATAATAAAGCGGATTTCTTTTCTTACCATAAAAATAAGTTTTCTTACGGTGTTCTAACCTAACAGCCAATAAGTTTTGTTGTTTGTTTTCTGCTTTAATTGTTACATCTTCCAACAGCATCTCGGCCCTGAATAGTTTTATAACCAAATCCTGATCATTGATGAGCACGACAGTAATATTGTCGAAGTGCCTTTTACTGATAACCAGGG
This sequence comes from Pedobacter sp. ISL-64, assembly GCF_018613605.1. Classification (GTDB taxonomy): domain Bacteria; phylum Bacteroidota; class Bacteroidia; order Sphingobacteriales; family Sphingobacteriaceae; genus Pedobacter. Next base: position 119,712 of record NZ_JAGGPU010000009.1, read on the forward strand.
TATCACCAATTTTGGCCTTGATCTGAAAGAAACCCATATCATTACTGCCAACCGATTGTTTGTTGTTGATATTGGTTACTACAGCCAATGCAATGCGGATCTGCGTTCCTTTTTCTAAAATAACGCCTTTAGCCGAAGTAATTTGAGCGAGCGTTTTTTTAGGCAAAAAGAACAATAGTAATGAAAGTGATAGCGTGATTAAAAATGCTTTCATATCTATAAGATATTTTTTGTAAAATTAACATTTGTTAATCTTGCAAACTGTTAAAGAAACGTTAATAACCATGAGAAAGCTATTGGGTGGATTTTATTTAGGCTATTCGGCAATCGTATTTTTTATACTCATGCTTATTGTTTGCCCCTTTATTCTGATCAGTACAGGTATTTTTAAGGAAAAAACAGGAAGAAAAATTTCATTCTATTTTTTAAAATTCTGGGCATGGAGCTTTAGCGTTTTAACTTTTTTATGGTTTACCGCAGGTGGAGAAAAAATTGACACTTCGCGGGCTTATATCTACGTAGGCAATCACAGTTCATTTTTAGATGCCGTGGCCATTGTAATCTGCATTCCACAGGCCTTCAGTCCACTGGGAAAGATCGAAATGCTTAAAATCCCGGTATTTGGATGGATTTACAAAAGTTTGGTGGTGATGATTGATCGAAGTAGCAGAGAAAGCCGAGACCATTCTGTAGCCGAACTGAGAAAAGACCTGGCCGATGGACAATCGATCCTGATTTTCCCCGAAGGGACAATGAATAAATCCAATCAGCCTTTAAATCCATTTTATGATGGCGCGTTTCGCCTGGCGATAGAAACCCAAACATCGATTTTACCTTTTGCGATATTGAACAGTAAGGAACATTTACCCCGAACAAACCCACTTTTACTCAACCCCGGGATGATTAGAACAGTATTTGGAGAAGCCATTGAGGCGAAGGGATTGGCTGCCGATGATCTGGAAATGTTAAAGGAAAAAACTTTCAACGCAATTTTAGCACTGTTAATAAAATAGCTAATCTTTATTTGAAAATGAGGGATTCGGTACTTTTGGCTAAAGCAGTCCTGCTCCGTTTTATCTCGATGGAAGAACCGGGGATGTTCACTCCCATCAGGTTTAGCAACAGAGGTTCTGCACCCTGTAGGTAACAGCCCCCTCCAAAAGCTGCCCAACTTTGTTAATTAAACCCGATTGTAGCGAGCACGCAGTGTAACGAAGTAAAGCGTAAAGCGGGGCTGGCAGCTCCCGAAGAAATACTGAACGCTGGTTTTCCCAATATTTAGAACATTGTTTTTTATTGTTATTTCCGTGCAGGTTCTGCCGCTTGGCCATTATTATTTCTCCTTTCGGCTTAAAACCCTATCTTTGCGCATGATAAAATCCATGACAGGATACGGCTTAGCAACAGCCGATTATGCAAATGCGAAGTATAGTGTCGAAATCAAATCGCTCAACAGTAAATTCCTGGAGCTGAATTTAAAATATCCTAAAGCTTTTTCTGATAAAGAGCTGATCCTGCGCAACATCTGCAGTAAAGACATCGAAAGAGGAAAGGTAAGTTTAAGCATCAATGTAGAGCGCACCAATGGTGAAGTTACAGGTGCTACCATCAATACGGCATTATTGAGTCACTACTACAAACAACTTATTGCCGTTAACAACGAATTGGGTGCTGGTAGCAGCAACTTATTGCAAACAGCATTAACTTTTCCTGATGTAATCAGTTACAAGGAAGAAAGTGTAAGTGAGGATGAGTGGAACCATTTATTTCAGATTTTCACCTCGGCTTTGGCCAATTTCAATAAATTCAGAGAAGATGAAGGCTCAGTTTTAAAGGCTGATTTAGAACTGAGAATTAAAAATATCCTTTCTTATTTCAAATCTGTTGAAGAATTAGAACCTAAAAGAATTACCGCAATCCGCGATAAATTTACCCAGTTTTTAGACGATGCTGTAGGCAAAGTAAATATCGATCAGAACCGTTTCGAGCAGGAATTGATCTACTACATTGATAAAATAGACATTACCGAGGAGAAAACACGTTTAAAAAGCCATTGCGATTATTTCTTGCAAACTTTAGCAAGCAAAGAAGCAAACGGTAAAAAAATGGGCTTCATTTCTCAGGAAATAGGAAGAGAAATTAATACCATGGGCGCTAAAGCAAATGACGCCCAGATGCAACAATTTGTTGTAGGTATGAAAGAAGAATTAGAAAAGATAAAAGAACAGTTATTAAACGTATTATAAGGAGAAAGACTAAAGACTAAAGCATAAAGCAGCTTTGGTCTTTCAGCTTTTTGCTTTCAGCTTACAAAATGAAACAAGGCAAATTAATCATATTTTCGGCACCATCAGGAGCAGGTAAAACCACTATAGTACACCATTTATTAACGAAATTTCCTGAGCTGAGCTTTTCTATTTCTGCGACTACCCGCGAATTGAGGGGGGCTGAAACACATGAAAACGATTACTATTTTATTAGTAAGGAAGAGTTTTTACACAAAGTTGCCCGCCAGGAATTTGTAGAGTTTGAAGAAGTTTATAACGGCACTTTTTATGGCACTTTACGTTCAGAGATTGAGCGCATCTGGAATGAGGACAAACATGTTATTTTCGACATTGATGTAGAAGGCGGTATCCGTTTGAAAAGAAAATATGAAGAAGATGCTTTAGCAATTTTTGTTCAGCCACCATCATTAGATGTTTTAAAAGAACGTTTAAGCGGCCGCGGAACAGATAGTCCGGAAAAATTACAGGAACGTTTTATCAAAGCTGAAAAAGAACTGCTTTATGCAGATAAGTTTGATGTGATTTTAAAAAATTACGATCTGGCTACAGCTTGTGCAGAAGCAGAGCAGTTGGTCGGAGATTTTTTGAAGAAATAGTTTTCTCAAAAAAATAGATTTTTTTAAATTAATCCGTCATTGCGAACCGCAGCGACGGGAAAAGAGTATAAGAGTGAAGCAATCTTTTTTTTTGCAAAATGGATTGCTTCGGCTCCCTCAGCCCAGCCTCGCAATGACGGATCATAAATACTGAAAACCGCAAACATGAAAACTGGTCTTTTCTTTGGTTCATACAACCCCATCCATACCGGGCATTTAATTATTGCCAATTACATGGCTAACCATACCGAGCTTGATGAAGTATGGTTGGTAGTTTCGCCACATAATCCGCTAAAAGATAAAAGTGGCTTAACCAATATGTACGACCGTTTGGAAATGGCCAAACTGGCGACAGAAAATGCAGAGCATATCCGAGTGAGCGATATTGAATTTTCGCTACCTCAACCATCATACACTATCGATACGCTCACCTACTTACATGAAAAATATCCTGAAAAGGAATTTGTGTTGATTATGGGCGCCGATAATCTGGTATCATTCAAAAAATGGAAAAACTACGAGGTGCTTTTAAAAAACTATCAGATTTATGTTTACCCACGCCCAGAGGCGAATGTAAGTGAATGGGAAAACCATCCTTCCATCACTTTTACCAAAACCCCTTTAATGGAAATTTCGTCAACTTTTATCCGCAAAGCCATTAAAGAGAAAAAGAATATCCAGTTTTTCCTGCCCGATAAAGTGATCGATTTCATTGAAGGCAAAGGAATGTATAAATAGCAGAGATCGATATTTCTAACCTATACAGCACCTAAAAAAACAACGGGCTTACAACATATTGTATTAAATCGATTACTTGGATTGGTTTTTGTTTAATTCGCCATTTGATTACTAATTTAGCGGCAGCAGATACAACAAAACACGTGAAAAAAAACTTATTTATACTCATTGCCCTTTGTGGCGCTGCATTCTCGGCAAGCGCACAACAGAAAACCTATTTAGAATTATTGGCCAATCAACCTAAATGGGTAGATTCGGTTTTTAACAAACTTAACCGTAGAGAACGTATTGCACAGATGTTCTTTGTTAGGGCACATACCAATCTGGGTAAAAAATATACCGATTCGGTTGGTCAGGTAATTAAAAAAGAACAATTGGGTGGGGTTATTTTTTTTCAGGGAGGCCCCGGTCGGCAGGTTTTAGCCACAAACGCTTATCAAAAACTGAGTCGGGTGCCATTAATAGTGGCAAATGATGGTGAATGGGGCCTGGGCATGCGTTTGGATAGTACCATTTCTTATCCTTATCAAATGACTTTGGGTGCCATCCAAAACAAAGAATTATTGTATAAAATGGGCCTTGAAGTGGCTAAAGATTACAAGCGCATGGGGATGCAGATGAATTTAGCTCCTGACGCGGATATCAATAACAACCCCAAAAACCCTGTAATCAATTACCGTTCTTTCGGCGAAAATAAATATAACGTAGCCACTAAAGTTGCCGCTTATATGAAAGGTATGCAGGATGGTGGCTTATTAACTACGTTGAAACATTTCCCTGGTCATGGCGATACCGATGTAGATTCGCATTACGATTTACCACAGCTTACTTTCTCTGCTACACGTTTAGATACATTGGAGATGTACCCTTTTAAAGAGCTGATTAAACAAGGTGCATCGGGGGTGATGATTGCCCACATGAACATCCCATCGTTAGATGCTACACCAAACCTACCTTCTACCCTATCTAAACCGATTGTTACGGGCATTTTGAAGCAGAAATTAGGCTTTAAAGGTTTGATTATTTCTGACGCGATGGATATGAAAGGCGTGGTAAAATATTTCAAAGATGGTGAAGCTGATTTAATGGGTATCATTGCTGGAAACGATATTATTGAGCTATCTGAAAACAGCGACAGGGCCATTAAATTGGTGCGTAAAGCCGTAAGGCAGGATCGTGTAAGTATGGCCGAAATAGACCAGAGTGTGCGTAAAATATTGACTGCAAAATACTGGGCAGGCCTGGCCAAACGCGATACGATTGTAACCCAAGGTGTTATTGCAGGTGTAAACCGCAAGTCGAGCAATGCTTTGGTGCAAGAGCTGGCAAATGCATCGGTAACGCTGTTAAAAGGTAAAGATTATATCAAGCGCCTCATCCCGATCAGAAGAACGGCCATTATCAGTATTGGTGTACCTTCGGTTACCACTTTCCAAAAAGAGGTTTCGAAAGGTTATTATAACTCTGTTTATTATGTGCTGGATAAAGATGCCAGTGCTACTCAGATTTCCAACATTGCCCGCGAAATCGGCGCATTCGACCAGGTGATTGTGGGTATTCACGATAGTCGTGCAAGACCAGCCAATAATATTCCGCTAAATGCAGGTGTAAAGAACTTTATTAAAGAATTATCGGCAAAGAATGCTGTTTTTGCGCTCTTTGCAAATCCATATAATCTGGCTGGTTTATCGGGTTTAGAAAACAGTAAAGGTTTGGTTGTTGCCTATCAAAAAGAAGATTATATGCAAATTTCAGCTGCTGCTGTAATTAATAACAGATTGGCACCAACAGGAAAGTTGCCTGTAGGCGTGGCGCCATTCTATAAATTTGGAGATGGTCTTTAACCCCTCCAACCCTCCCTTAAAAGAGAGGGCTTTAATTCGAAAAAGAATTGCATGCCGAATGAGTAAATCATCCGGCATTTTTTATTTATATATTTTAGCTCCGGAAATACAGAGTTTACAGATAATCAACCAATTGCTTTGGTCTTTCAGCTTTAGTCTTTTAGCTTTCCCTAAAACAATTTCACTTTCAAAACGATTATCTAATATAAAACCTTAATGTTATGATAGATCCAGAAGATGACAATTATTCAAACGATCCGAATGATGCTTTACGCAGAGAGGATGATGTTGAAAATATCAACGAAATTAATGGCGACGACACCAACATTGAACATGATAAAGATCTGTTGGAACAAGCCGACGAAGCATCAAGGGCTTCCTATGAGTTAAACCTCGATGATGAGCTAGATGGAGATGATTTAGACGATTAACAAAAAAGCCATCCTGATTTTACATCAGAACGGCTTTCTTGCTTTTTTAGGCTCCGGCTATTGTGGTTGGGCCTTAACCCTCACACCCTCTACCTTAAACCTCTATTTGGCCTTCGGCTTATAAGTTTGGGGATTAACCGCGGTGGTTGTCCATCCTTTTAAAAATGAAGTGATTTTCTTTACATCATGCCCGACTTTCTTTTTACCATTAGCGCCAATTTCTTCGGTTTCTAAGTAAGAAGAATTTTCGATGTGTAATACTTTGCCTTTCCCATCCAGAATTAAAAATACCGGAAAACCAAAACGTTGAGGGTAGCCTAAGCTGGCTAAAACAGTTTCGTTTTTATTTTCAGGGCTGTAATTAACCAGAACGGTTTCAAAATTATCGTTAATGTATTTTTTTAGCGTTGCTGTGCTGTCAACCAAATTATGGAATGCAATACACCAGCTGCACCAATTACCACCAACCTGTAACAAAACATGTTTATTTTCTTTGGCTGCTTTTGCAACCGCAGCAGCAATTTCAACTTTAGCGTCTGCTTTTGGGTTATAGATATGAACACCTTCTTTTTTCGCCTGACTAAACGCCGCTGTCGAAATTAACGCGGCAGTTAATAAAATGATTAATTTTTTCATGATTTTCGATGAATAATAGCAAATGTAATAAAGTCTAGTATTACAATGGATTATTTGCGAATTCTTTACAGAACGGAAACAGTCCGTAGAATGGAAAGGATTAAGAACGAAGGTTTAATCAAATATGAATTTTACATTATCCATCTCCAATTCTCCATCTTCATTTTACATATCTTTGTTTTCCAATGGATTTTTTAGACATACATACCCACAAAGTTGCCACCCAACCTGGGGTAACCAGCATTCAAAGTTTGTCGTTAACCAGCGATATCTTTTTGGCAATGCCTAAAACCAAGGCAATTTCTGTTGGGATCCATCCCTGGTTTGCTAAAATTGATCACCTCGAACTACAGATGAAATATCTAAGCGTTGTGGCCAATCAAACAAATGTGAAACAGATTGGAGAGTGTGGTTTAGATCGGTTGAGGGGTGAAAACCTGGAAAATCAGACCATAATCTTAGAAAATCAGATCGAATTGGCAGAAAAAATTAATAAACCATTGATTTTACATTGTGTTAAATGCTTTTCAGAGTTAATTGCAATTAAAGAACGATTAAAAGTTAAAGTACCGATGATTATCCATGGTTTTAACAAAAATGAGCAGCTTGGCCAACAGCTATTGGATAAAGGTTTCCTTCTTTCCTTTGGAATAACTGCTTTAAAAGAAAATTCGGGTGTAGCTAAGCTGATTCAAAGTACCGATCAATTTTTCCTGGAAACTGATGATTCGGATATCTCAATTGAAGAAATTTACCAAGCCACAGCCATTTTAAAAAAATGTAGCATTGATGAGCTTAAAGCTCGTATTTTTGCAGACTGGAATAAATTGATTTTAAAGAAATAACCACAGATAGATAACATCTGTGTTCATCTTTTACATCTGTGGTAAAATAGTAAATATATGTCTGATGTTAGCTGGCTTTCGCGCTCTGCCCTCCTTGTTGGGAATGATGGAATAGATAAACTCCAATCGAAACACGTTTTGGTTATCGGTTTGGGCGGTGTAGGCTCTTTTGCTGCCGAATTTATCTGCCGTTCAGGCATTGGCGAAATGACCATTGTTGATGGTGATATAGTTGACCCGACCAACCGGAACAGGCAGCTACCTGCTTTGGCGACCAATCATGGTGTGAGCAAAGCCGAAATAATGCAAGAGCGTTTATTGGCCATTAATCCCGAACTAAAACTTCACGTGGTAAATACTTTTCTTAGTCCTGAAAAATGCAGGGAAATTTTAGAATCTGGCTTTGATTACATTATGGATTGCATCGACAGTGTAATGCCAAAAATCACTTTATTGGGAACTGCTCTTGAAAAGAATATCCCTATTGTTAGCTCAATGGGTGCTGGTGGCAAAATGGATCCTACCAGAATAAGGATTACGTTACTTCCTGATACTTATCAATGCGTTTTTGCGAGTTATGTGCGTAAAAGGTTAAACAAACTTGCAAATGCCAGCAAAATAAAGGCTGTTTTCTCAACAGAAGAAATGGACAAAAACTCGATGATCATGACTGATGGGAGTAATTTCAAGCGCTCCGCTTATGGCACAGTTTCTTACCTGCCTGCAGCATTTGGCGGTGCCTGCGCCTCGGTTGTAATCCGCGATCTGCTTGGTCTGCCAATTGAAATGGCCGAACGCCCTGCAAGGATCAGCCATAAGACATTGAATAAAAGGAAAAGTAAAAAATCCTAATAGAGGTAGAATTGTTGATATCATGATTTCGGGAAAATTTTAAATTGTTGTAAGTTAGGGTAAGATAATAATGAATCTCTAGTAACCACCCCGCCCTATGGGCACCCCTCCAAAGGAGGGGAATAAAACACAAAGCAAGAAAATGCAAAGGAAAACTAACACCCCTGCCGATTTAGGCATCCAGAATTCCCCTCTCCCAGAGGGGTGTCCGCAGGACGGGGTGTTAAAAAGTACGTTACAAAAAGATTTAGTAATTAACGGAATAACACTAAAGCTAGCACCTATAACAGATTTACCTTATCAACCTCGACTAAAAGAAAAAGCTAAAGCATTGCGACAGGCTGGCAACTTACCAGAAGTTTTATTCTGGATGCAGGTAACGAAAAAGCGTTTCTACAAAATAGATTTTGACAGGCAACGTATAATCGGAAATTACATCGTTGATTTCTACATCAAACAACTTGGCTTAGTAATTGAAATCGATGGCTGTAGTCATGATGACAAACAGGATTATGATAAACTAAGAGAAGATTATTTAATCTCTTTGGGATTAAAAGTATATAGGATTACCGTTGACGATGTGATGAAAAATATGGATTTTGTAATCATGGGATTAGAGGATTATATCGTTAGAGTTTACGGGGATTAACTTACCGTAATTAAATCAATTAGATGCGACGTTAAAAACAATATTTAACCACCCCGCCCTGCGGGGTACCCCTCCAAAGGAGGGGAATTAAGAAAACAATATGCCCCAAGCCCTCAAAATTCTTCAGGCCTCCGCAGGTTCCGGTAAAACATTCAGTCTTACCGCTCATTACCTTACTCTGCTTTTTAGCGGAGACAATAAGTATCGTGAAATTTTAGCGGTAACCTTTACCAACAAGGCGACCGAAGAAATGAAAACGAGAATCCTGGAGGTGTTGCTCGGGCTAGCAAAAGGCAATCCATCGAAAAAAATCGAAGACTATCGGAAGCTTATTTTACTCGCCTATCCAATATTAAGTCCACAGGAGTTACAGTTTAAAGCAGACAAGATTTACCGGAAAATTTTGCACGATTACAGCCGTTTTTCGGTAAGTACGATTGATGGTTTTGTACAAAAAGTAATCCGTGGTTTTGCTTTCGAGTTGGGACTAAATGCCGATTATAATTTAGAAATGAATTATGACAAGGTAAAGGATGACCTCGTAAATAAACTGGACGAAGCTTTAGACCATAATAAACAGCTCTTACAATGGATCATCGATCTGGCTATCGAACGCATTAGTGACAATAAAAGCTGGAACTATAAATTCGAACTTTATAATTTAATTGGAGAAATATTTTCCGAACGTTTCCAGATTTTTGAAGATGCGGTAAGCACCCTTGGTTTAGAAAACGTCGACGAATTATTTAAAAAATACATAGAAGTTACCAAAACAGAAATCAAGAACTTTGAAGAGGAACTGATTTCTCTGGCAACCGAAGCGAATGAAGCCCTGAATGTAATCGGTGTAGAAACCGAACATCTCAAAGGGAAATCGCGTAGCCCGCTGGCTAAAATTATCCTGGTTGCAAGAGGCGATTTTTCTAAGATAGAACCACTATTCAATTTAATCGACGAACCCGATGAGTGGTTTCAAAAAAATGCAAATTTTCCGGAGGCTTACGATACGGTAAATCCGATCCTCCAGAAATTAAAAACGCATTATTTAGCACATTTACCAAATTATAGCCTGGCCATCGCTTTTAATAAAAATCTTTACTATTTAAGGTTGATGCAGGAAATTGCCGTATTATTGAAAGAGTACCGGGCTGAAAATGACAATCTGCTCATTAGCGATGCGCAAAAACTGATCTCCGGAATTACCGAAGATGCAGGTGATAACCCTTCTTTTATCTGGGAAAAAGTTGGCAACCGCTACCGTAATTTTTTATTCGACGAATTTCAGGATACCTCTACCAGCCAATGGGGAAGTTTTAAATCGCTCTTAACAAATGCGATGGCCACGCCTAGTCAGGATCTGATCGATCACCTGATTGTTGGCGATACCAAACAATCTATTTACCGCTGGCGCAATGGCGACTGGAACATCCTGCATAAATACGCCAAGTTAGACGTTGGCGCAGAGAATGTACTGGAGGAAAGTTTGGAAGAAAATTATAGAAGTGCCGAGAACATTATCACTTTTAACAATTTCCTTTACAAAGCTATCCCTTTAACGCTGCAGAACGAACTGAACGAAAACCTCGCAAGCAAACCTGAAAGCATCTCTAAATGGTGGCAGGAACAGCATTACCAACAGATTATTACTGATATTTATAGTGGCTCAACCCAGAACTTTGCCACCAATACCTTAAAGGGTGGAACCATCAAAATTAAAAAGTTCGGCAAAGATCATGCACCTAATGAAGCGCGTTTTACCGAAACCGTTTTCAGGGACATTGCTTTAGACGATATTGTTGAAGAAATAAATCATCTCAAAAACCAGCAGCAGTATGCCTTAAAGGATATTGCCATTTTGGTTCGTTCGAACAGTGAAGCCTTACTGACGGTTAAAAAATTAATGGGGCATAACTTACCGGTTTTATCGGGCGATGCTTTATTGATTTCGAACAACTCGGCTATCCAGCTCATCATCAATACCTTGAAAGTGCTCATTGGTTTAGAATCGCAAACAGCATTATATAAAGCCAATTGTATTGCGCTATATCTTTCCTTGCACGAGAAAGAGATCAATGCCAATTATTATTTAAACCTTAACAATAAGCCTTTAAACACACTCACCGAAGTTTTACCCGTAGCGTTGTGCGAGAACTGGCAAAGCTGGTTACAGCTTCCCTTGCCTGAACTGGTTGAGATTTTAATTGAAAGCTATGAGCTAAAAAACCTGACCGCCAATTTACCCTATTTGTTGGCTTTTAGAGATCTCACCGCTTCTGCCGGCAAGCTTGGCGAAAAAGGTATAATTTCCTTTTTAACCTGGTGGGAAGAAGATGGTATCAAAAAATCACTACCCTCGCCAGAAGGTGCAGATGCCATACAGATCATCACCATACATAAATCTAAAGGACTTGCCTTTAGGGCTGTTTTTGTACCTTTTTGCAACTGGGAAATTAAAGGTAAACCGAATGGCACTTTTTGGGTCTCTTCTGAAGAAACGGTTTACAAGGAACTTAAAGGGATTCCTTTAAAATACAATGAAGCCCTGGCCGATTCGGCCATTGCAAAGGCATATTATGAAGAGTTACTTTATAATAATATGGATGCATTGAATATGCTTTATGTGGCTACCACACGTTCAAAAGATTATTTGTACATCGCCACGATGGCAAAAAAAGAGCTAAAATTGTCCAATATGGGCGATGTGATCAATTTTACTTTCGATGAGCAGTTTGATGAAAACGGGGTATACGAAATCGTAGATAATGTCTCGATCGAAAGTAAATCAGAGGATTCGAATTTTATCAATTTAAATAGTTATCCAACCACAACCCGATTATCAGAGCTATATATCCCTTCAGAAGACAAACATCTAAAGCATTTGGTCAATATTGAAAAATCAGGAAGAAAAGGTTCGTTGTTACATGATATCCTGGCCAGTGCAAGTACTTCAAAAGAGGTAAATGATTATACAAGCAATCTGGTTTTGCAAGGCACTATCAAGGAAGAAGAAAAGCAGAAATTAATCGATTCGGCACTTGAAGTATTAAACAATCCCGAACTTAAGGCCATTTTGGATAAAGCGAGCGAAAGTATCGTAGAAAAAAATATTATTGATGCCCATGGTAAGCTTCATCGCCCCGATCGGGTTTTGATCAATGCAGATGAGGTAATTATTCTGGATTATAAATTTACCTTGGAAGAAAGCGACAAACACATCGAGCAGGTAAACATTTACAGAATATTGCTTACTGAAATGGGTTATCAAAATATCAGAACCTATCTTTTCTATGCAGTTAAAGGTAAGTTGAAATTAGTATAATATGCAGATGAAACCATTTTTACAGGAAGTTGCCGAAGATTTAGTTACCAGATTTGGAAATCAGCTTGAAAACTGTGCCATTGTTTTTAACAACAAACGGCCATCAGCCTATTTACAGAAACACTTCGCCGATATTATTGGCAAGCCTTTTTTTAGTCCCTCATTTTTTACCATACAAGAGTTTTTTGCCAGTTCTACAAGTTATAAAATAGCCGATTTTTACCTTCAGTTTTTTACTTTACACCGTATTTATAACCAACTGCTTGCTGAAGAGCAGCTAGAAAGCATTTCGAGCCATAAGTTTTTTCCCTTGGCCAAAATCATCCTAAGTGACTTTAATCAGATTGATGCCGACCTTGTTGATGCAGAGAAACTATACCGCGATCTGGAAGACATTTCAGTGATCAATAAAGATTTCGATTATTTAAGCCCTGAGCAGTATGAGTTCCTAGCCCAGTTCTGGACATCCTATTCTGAAGGAAAACACAAAAAACAACAGGAACTGTTCATCAGGATGTGGCGCAGGATGCCCAAGCTTTACCATAAATTCCACTCAACGCTTAAAGAACAGGGATATTTAACCAATGGCTCTGTTTATCGCCACCTTGCCGATAACATTACCGATCACCAGCAGTTTATTTCGAATTTTGATAAGGGCAAGATCATTTTCGTTGGTTTTAATGCTTTGAGCAGTGCTGAAGCTAAAATATTTACCCAACTACAAGAAGCTGATAAAGCATTGTTTTATTTTGATGCTGATACTTATTATTTAGATGATATATCGCAAGAAGCCGGTTTGTTCTTACGCAAAAACATGATCCAACTGGGTTTAAAAAATGTATTTGCCGACCATGAAAGTTTAATGAAAACTGCAGAACACCATGTGAAGGTTTTCAAAGTTCAAGGGCAATCGGCACAGGCCAAAATTCTGAATAATATTTTAGAGGAAGATTATACAGCTACTGAAACTGTTGGTAAAACAGTGGTGGTTTTGGCAGATGAAAGCCTATTGATTCCCACGCTGCAAACGATTCCAACTAACCTGAACGGAAAAGAAATTGACCTCAACGTAACGATGGGTTTTGCGCTGTCAACCTCAAGCATTTTTGGCTTGGTCGATTTATGGCTGGGCAGTCAGTTGGAGATTTTACAGCGGAATAAAGTAAGCTATAAAAATGTAGAGGCTTTTTTAACCCATCCCTTAACAGGCCTTACCCAAAAAATGCGGGATAAAATTTTAACCGCATTGTTAGAAGAAAACCAGGTGGAGATCGATCATAAACGATTACTACGCCAAAGTGGGCTGTTTGAAGCTTTTTATAAAAAAATTGATGATCCGCAGCATGTAGTAACCAATTTACTCGATGTATTGGATTATGTGTTAACAAGATTATCGAATGCGAAAACATTAAAAAAAATCGATGCAGAACTGTTTGTAAAAACCATACAGGAGCTAAATAGGCTACACGATACTTTTAGCAACCACATCGGTAAAGAGGAAATCCTTTTTGTAATTTACCTCGTTCAAAAATCGCTGCAGGCCATTGCGGTACCACTTTCAGGCGATCCACTGAATGGGATACAAGTAATGGGATTACTCGAAACCCGAAACTTAAATTTCGATAAAGTGGTAATTTTGGGATTCAATGAGGGTATTATTCCAAAATCATCCATTGGTAACAGTTTTATTCCTGATTCTATACGCCGTGTTTACGGCCTTCCGGTTCTTGAAAATCTTGATGCCATTTCATCTTACATGGTATACCGTCTATTACAAAGAGCAAAGAATATCAATTTTGTCTATAATAGCTTAACCGACGAGTCTACTTCAGGCGAAGCCAGCAGAATTTTAAAGCAGCTTGAGTACGAAAGCGGCTTCGATTTTGCATATAATGAGCTTAATCTGGAGGTAAAAACCGAGCCTTTTAAGGAAGTAAAGATCGAGAAAACCAATAATGCCTTTATCCAGGAAACGCTTCAGAAATACCTCGATAAAAAGAAGATACTTTCGCCATCGGCACTTACCCAGTATATCTCCAACCCGATAGATTTCTTTTTCAATTACATTGCAGGCATTAAAGAGCCTAAAGAGATCAGTGCAGTGGTAGAAGCCAACGAAATAGGTTCGATTTTACACAAAGTGATGGAGTATTTTTACGAGGATTTAAGGTCAGCTGAAATTACTGCAGAGCGGATTAAAGAGAAACGGAAACAGATTCCCACTTTGATACAAAAAGGTTTTAATGCCGTGATGTTTAAAAATCCCGATACAGTGATGGAATATAAGGGTATGCAAAAGGTAATTTTATCGATTGTTGATGCCTATGTAAACATCATTTTAAATCAGGATGAAGCACAAACGCCATTTACAATCATTAGCCTAGAGCAAAAAGTAGAAGCCGAAATCAGTTTCCCGCTTAAAGGAAGAGAAGCCAGCGTTAAAATATTTGGTTTTATAGACCGTGTTGACGTAAAAGATGGGGTAACTAAAATTATTGATTACAAAACAGGAAGTGATAAGTTAACCTTTAAAGACATCCCTGAATTATTCAATTCTGATGGCAAACATATCAACAAAGCTTTAATCCAAACTTTATTGTACACCTATGCTTATGAACAATTCTCGGGCAGAACTTTTGTAGAACCCAACCTGTATGTTGTAAAAACAATGAGCGTAGATGGCGTTTGGTTTAAGTCAGGCAGGCAAAACCTATCTGGAGCTTATTTGGAAGAAATTAAACCGGAGTTTCTTGCCGAGTTAAGAAAAAAGTTAACCGAACTTTTCGAAGCACCTTATTTCGTTGCCAGTGCCATTGAGGATAATTACAAATATTCGATTTATAAAACGCTGTTTGGAAAATAGGTTTGGCTAAAGCCAGTTAAGCATTCTGCATTTTAGCTGTTGGCTGAAGCCAACAGCTATGAATGATCGTCGTGTTGCAATATAAACCCTGCTATTCAATTCATTGCAGCCTGCTTCAGCTGGCTGTAACAATAACATATCTCCATCTGGCTTTAGCCAAAACTCAACCTTTAACATTTGCAAATAAAAAACCTTATATTGGTCTTAGTCAAAAACTTAAACTATGTCGCATGTAAGAATTTGGGTTCACCTGGTGTTCTCAACCAAAAACCGACATCCCTATTTAACAAAAAATATCCGCTATAAAGTTCAAAAGCACATTATGGAAAATTGTAGAGAAAAATCTATTTTTCTACAAGCAATTAATGGATATACCGAACATATACACTGTTTGATATCTCTAGGAAGAGAACAAACAATTGCAAAAGTAGCTCAGCTCATAAAAGGTGAATCATCATTTTGGATCAATAAAAATATGCTAACAGACATACCTTTTATGTGGCAAGATGACTATTTTGCCGTATCCGTTAGTGAATCTGGTTTGCAAGCAGTTACCAATTATATTAAAAATCAAGAAATTCATCACACCAAAAAATCTTTTGAATCTGAAGTCAAAAAATTTGAAGACAAGTATGGATTTATCTTAGAAAAAGAAGATCTTTAAAAATGCTAACCTTAAATTTCACAAAATTCCCCATACTCGAAACGGAACGCTTAATCCTCCGTGAACATGATCTTGCTGATGCCGAAGCACTTTTTGCCATGCGTACCAATGAAACGGTAATGAAATATATTGACAGAGAAAGGCCCAAAGATATTTTTGAGATCAAAGATTTTATCTCACGTTTTAGAAATGGTTATGAAAATGGTGATAACCTGGCCTGGGTAATTGCCTTAAAAGAAAACCCTAAACAAATGGTCGGTTCAGTAGGTTACTGGCGCACTGATTTTGCCAACCACAGGGCTGAAATTGGCTACATGCTCCATCCCGATTATTGGAGAAAAGGAATTATTTCGGAAGCATTAAAGAGATCAATTGCATTTGGCTTTGAAGAGGTTAATCTACACACCATCAGCGCCAACATTAATGTCGAAAACGATGCCTCAAGGCAAATGCTGATTAAACACGGTTTTGTAAAAGAAGCACATTTTAAACAAGATTATTATTTCAGGGGCCAATTTCTGGATAGCGAAATTTATGGCTTATTGAACCCAAATCATTAAATCATGGTAAAAAATGAGGCTTTTAATAAAAAGGGGCGTCATCTCGACCGGAGCATGGCGGAGCGGAGAGATCTATTATGCGCCAGTCTCCTATTTATACGATAGCAATAATATTATTCATTTTAAGAAGATATTTCGAAAAAAGCATAAGCTTTAATACAATAAGCGTATCAAAAACACAATCGCCCAATATTATTTCTTCTTTTAACAGCTAAACAAAAAATACAGCATCAAAATGGCTAAATAATTAGCAGAATTACCTATAATTATTACAAAACATAGGTATTATAGCCTTTGGTTTCAAAGCGATTAATAATTATATTTGCCACCGTTATTAAAATTTACAATGAGAGAAATCCAATTTAGAGAAGCACTACGCGAAGCCATGCAAGAAGAAATGCGTAAAGATGACCGCGTTTTTTTATTAGGTGAAGAAGTAGCAGAATATAACGGTGCGTACAAAGTAAGTCAGGGTATGCTTGATGAGTTTGGTGCGAAACGCATTATCGATACCCCGATTGCCGAATTAGGTTTCGCAGGTATTGCAACTGGTGCTGCAACAGCAGGCCTTATTCCAATTGTGGAATTCATGACCTTTAACTTCTCATTAGTAGCAATCGATCAGATTATCAACGGTGCCGCTAAAATTTTATCAATGAGCGGTGGTCAGTTCTCATGCCCTATGGTTTTCCGCGGCCCAACAGGTAACGCAGGTCAATTAGGTGCACAACACTCTCAAAACTTCGAAAACTGGTTTGCAAATACACCAGGATTAAAAGTGGTAGTTCCGGCTACACCTTACGATGCAAAAGGATTATTAAAGCAATCAATTATAGATCAGGATCCGGTTATTTTCATGGAGTCTGAAGTAATGTACGGCGATAAAGGCGATGTTCCTGAGGGTGAATATTATATCGAATTAGGAAAAGCAAATGTAACCAAACAAGGTACCGATGTAACCATCGTAACCTTCGGTAAAATGTTAACTCGCGTTGTAAACCCGGCGGTAGAAGAATTAACTAAAGAAGGAATCAATGTTGAGGTAATCGATTTGCGTACTGTACGTCCTATCGATTATGATACCATTATTGCTTCTGTCAAAAAAACAAACCGTTTGGTTGTTGTAGAAGAGGCCTGGCCTTTGGCATCTCTTTCTGGAGAGATTGCTTTCATGGTACAAAAACATGCATTCGATTATTTAGATGCACCGGTTTTACGAATCACCTGTGCCGACGTTCCACTTCCATACTCACCAACTTTAATCGCAGCAAGCTTACCAAATGCTGAACGTGTGGTTAAAGCGGTAAAAGAAGTAATGTACGTTAAAAAATAAAATTGTCAGTCTGAGCATAGTCGAAGACCAAAACATATAAATCCTCCAAAGAAATTTGGGGGATTTTTTCATTTCTCTTTTCCGTGTCCTCTGTGTTTCCCTGGCAAATATTCGAAAATTTATGTTCAGTAATCCTTCGGTTTCATCAGCCCCGCCATTCATTGCAATCTTTTTGGCCGGTTACCTATTCCATTTATCGTCATTGCGAAGAGAAACGACGAAGCAATATTCATGTAGAACGCACCAAAAAGTATTTCCATTCCTGTCGGGTTTAGTGAACCATGGCCTGTATAAGAAACACAATTCAGTTTCCTGCTCAAAGCAAAAAAATACGTGATAATTTTTATATTCGTTGCACAAAGAAACTCCTTCCATGTCCGAATACATAGCCGATCAAACCTTCGAAAAAGCCGATTTTACCTTACGGGCACTGCCAAAAGCAGAATACGAAAACTGTAAATTCATCAATTGTGATTTCTCCAGTTCAGATTTAAGCGGCGTTAAGCTTTTAGACTGCGAATTTATCTCCTGTAACTTAAGTCTGGTAAACCTTACCAAAACCTCATTTATTGATGTAAACTTTCAAGACTGTAAAATGCTCGGATTAAGGTTCGAAAACTGCAATGATTTTGGGCTGGCATTCTCTTTCGGTAATTGTAAACTAGACCATTCCTCTTTCTACAAACTGAAGCTTAAGAAAACGAACTTCAAAAATTCACAATTGCACGAGGTAGATTTTTCCGAATGCGACTTAACCAGCGCAATACTCGATAACTGCGATTTATTAAACGCAACTTTTGATAGGACCATTATCGAAAAAGCAGATTTTAGGACCGCATACAACTATTCCATCGACCCGGATAACAATAGGATTAAAAAAGCAAGATTCTCGAAATCGGGCATCGCAGGCCTTTTACAGAAATACGATATTCAGATCAGCGAATAGGTTTTTAAGAAATTTTGTAAATTCAGCTTACAAAACCACCGACCATGGAACAGCCCAAACCAGAAAACATTGATCAATACATTGCTAATTTCCCAATAGAAACGCAAAAGCTATTACAGCAAATCCGTGAAACTATACACAAAGCCGTACCAGAAGCCAAGGAAGTAATCAGTTATGTGATGCCCGCCTTTAAACAAAACACGGTGCTGGTTTATTTTGCGGGTTATGCCAAACACATTGGCTTTTATCCAACCGGTTCAGGAATTGAAGCATTTAAAGAAGAATTTACCCAGTATAAATGGAGTAAAGGAGCAGTACAGTTTCCTTTAGACAAACCTTTACCGCTAGATCTGATTACCAGAATCGCCAAGTTTAAAGCAGAAAGAGATTTAGAGAAAGTTAAAAAGAAAAAATCATAATATTCCTGGCTTCCTATCTGGGAAAAATAAAGGTATAATTATGGAAAACAGTTCAAAAAAGCATCTGTTTAGTAAACCCTTGCTAAACCGACGCCAGACAGATGAAAAAAATACTTTTACTCCTACTCCTCTTTATCTCTGCCAAATCATTTTGCCAGAAAACAACAGTTGTAGAAATTGAAACACTTTCGAAACCAGCAAAACTTATTCCTGTTGTTCCTACTTCTGAAATACTCAAAGTGTTGAAAGCAGATGTAGAAAGAAATGTTGAAAATCTACCCGACAGTTTGGTTTATTATGGTGAGCACCCTTTCCTAACGGGCATTTTAAATTCATATATAGATCACAGGCCATTTGTGATTTCTCCCGATATTTTCTGGTTATTGATCAGCCAGGGTTTTGCCCGGCATATCACTCAAAATACAGAAGAACTTAGGTCGCAGATGGTAAACTTTGAGGGTAGAAAAACCTTGACTATTGTTTCAGATAAAATCCAGCTTGGTAATCCCCAATCCGATTGGGCTTCAATTTTCCCGCAGTTTAACGAGCAGATTAACGATTATACCGGCAAAAAATTGGTCGGCATTTTAACTTCCGATTTCAGCACCACCACCCCCACCTCCAAGATTGTGAGCCAGGTTACGATTATGGAAGCCGTAAAATCTTATTTCGAATTCAAAGTGATTATCATTGGCTGCGGCATCCCAAAAATCACCATCGAAGGCACAACACAAGATTGGAAAAAATTACTGGAAAACACCAAACACCTTGCCAAGTACAAACTAGATTGGTGGACAAATGAACTCATCCCGATTATCGAAGAAATCATAGCGGCTAAAAAAGGAAAAGTGAATAAAGATTTCTGGATGAATATGGTAAAATACCATACCGAAAAGAAATATGGAACGGTAAATACCATTGACGGTTGGATTGTAAAGTTCTTCCCGTATACCAAAGAAGGAAACAAAACAGGTTTAAAACCAATTACCAGTGTAAACAATCTGGCTTCGGAAATTGTAAAAGTTCCTTTTATTTTGGAAGACGAGCAACACCATACAAAGCACAATATGGAAATCTGGGCTGGCTTTATCGGCCTTTCTCAAAACAATAAAGACTTTGCCATGAAACCAGAAATGAGCTGGGCGATCATCAATAAAAACAATGCTCCTTCTGAAACTTCTGTTTTCGATAATAAAACCCATGCCGATGATCTTTCCATGAGCAATATCAATGAAATTCCGAAAGCCTTATATAAGTTGGAAAGTATTGGTTCACTTAGGATCAAGTTCACTAAAAATATTGTTATCCCCGATGAACTTAGTAAAATCAAGATCAGAAGCTTAAATTTATACGGGAAAATTACTGAGGTGGAAACACAGAGGATTTTAAAACTTTTTCCAAACAGTTGGCTGATCATAAATGGCAAATCAGTCGATCGTTGATAAATATATCTACCATTTTTTTAAAACTTACTCACAAATTTCGGTGGAAAACTTCATTCTAAAAATCATTAAATCCCGCAAATCCTGATTAGCTTTGCTTCCTTTAATTTTTACCTTTAGGATATGTTAACCCACCATAAAATAATTGCAGCCGAGTTAAAAGTTGCAGAAAAACAAGTAACAGCAACCGTAAATCTGTTAGATGAAGGTGCAACTGTACCCTTTATTTCGCGTTACCGTAAAGAGGCCACAGGCAGTTTAGATGAGGTTGAAGTAGCTGCAATCCGTGATCGGGTTTTGCAGTTACGCGATTTAGACAAGCGCAGGGAAGCGATTTTGAAATCGATGACCGAGCTTGGCAAGTTAACCCCCGAACTGGAAAAAAAGATCAACGAAGCTGAAACCATTTCACTTCTAGAAGACATTTACCTGCCATTTAAACCTAAGCGTAAAACACGTGCATCAGTTGCAAAAGAAAAAGGATTAGAACCTTTGGCCCTGCAAATATTTGAGCAAAATACTTTTGATTTAGAGGCATCAGCTGATAAATTTATCGATGCTGAGAAAGGTGTAAACTCACTCGACGAAGCTTTAGCAGGTGCAAGGGATATCATTGCCGAAATGATTTCTGAAAATGTGGAAGCCCGTACCAAAATGCGCATCTACTTTCAGGAAAAATCTGCTTTTAAGTCGGAAGTAATTAAAGGAAAAGAAGAAGAAGGTATTAAATATAAAGATTACTTCGAATGGAGCGAGCCGGTTAAAACAGCGGCATCACACCGTGTTTTGGCCATGCGCCGCGGCGAAAAGGAACTGTTTTTAAGGCTAGACGCACTACCTCCGGCAGAAGATGCTATTGCCATTTTAGAAAACCAGTTTATTTTAGGCAATAATGCAGCTTCAAAGCAGGTTCAGCAGGCTTTAGAAGATGGCTATAAACGTTTGCTGGAACCGGCAATGGAAACAGAGCTCCGTGTATTTACCAAACAAAAAGCAGATGAAGAAGCCATCCGGGTTTTTGCCGAAAATGCACGTCAATTATTATTGGCAGCACCAATGGGACAAAAAAATGTATTGGCTATCGATCCCGGTTTCCGTACAGGCTGTAAAGTGGTTTGTTTAGATAAACAAGGGCAACTGTTAGAAAACACGGCCATTTACCCACACACCGGACAGGGAAATGTGAAAAATGCCGAATTTACTATCCAACAGCTTTGTGAAAAACATAATGTTGAAGCTATTGCCATTGGTAACGGTACCGCAGGAAGAGAAACCGAAGCTTTTGTTCGTGCGTTGAATTTACCGCACATCACCATTGTAATGGTTAACGAAAGTGGTGCTTCGATCTATTCGGCTTCTGATGTTGCCCGCGAGGAATTTCCAACTCAGGATATTACCGTTCGTGGTGCAATTTCAATCGGTCGCCGTTTAATGGATCCATTGGCCGAACTAGTAAAAATTGATCCGAAATCTATCGGTGTTGGACAATACCAGCATGATGTTGATCAGCATAAATTACAGGCAAGTTTAGATGATACCGTAATTAGTGCGGTAAACGCTGTTGGTGTAGAATTAAACACCGCCTCCAAACAGATCTTAGCCTATGTTTCTGGCTTGGGTCCAACTTTAGCACAAAATATTGTAGACTATAGAAATACGCATGGTGCTTTTAAAAACCGTGAAAGTTTGAAAAAAGTACCACGCTTGGGCGATAAAGCTTACGAGCAGGCAGCAGGTTTCTTACGCATCCGCAATGCAGAAAACGTTTTGGATACCAGCGGTGTTCACCCTGAGCGTTATGCTGTAGTAGATAAAATGGCTAAAGATCTGGGCACTACCGTTTCCGCTTTAATGAAAGACACGCAGCTGCAAAAACAGATTAAACCACAGCAATATGTAACGGACGAAATCGGTTTACCAACACTTACTGATATTTTAAAAGAACTGGCAAAACCTGGCCGTGACCCTCGTGAACAGTTTGAGGCCTTTAGCTTTACCGATGGCGTAAATGAGGTTTCAGATTTAAGAGTTGGAATGAAACTTCCTGGGATTGTAACCAACATTACCAACTTTGGTGCCTTTGTTGATATCGGCGTGCATCAAGATGGCTTGGTTCACACCAGTCAGCTGGCTAACCGTTTTGTAGCCAATCCAAATGATGTGGTTAAAGTGCATCAAAAAGTCGAAGTTACGGTTATGGAAGTTGATGCTGCCCGTAAAAGGATTTCGCTATCGATGAAAACTGAGGCCAGTCTGAAGTCGGAAGGCCGGAGCCGGGAGCCTAAAGAACATAAGCCAAAACAAGAATATAAACCCAATAACAGCAAGCCTAATTTTAAACCCCGCAATGAACCAAAAGATGCTGATGGAGATTTGCAGGAGAAATTGGCAAAGCTGAAAGGTATGTTTAAATAAAAAAATCGTCATTTCGAGCGGAGTGCAACGCAGTCGAGAAATCTATGAATAAATTTTTAATAGATTTCTCCACTACGGTCGAAATGACGATCTATCTATATCCTTAAACTCCAATCTTTTCTTCGGTAAGCTTTCAGGGTAATTTGTTTGAATGAACGAAATCATGGCTTCCCTTACGTGGCAACGTAAATCGAAAGCCCTGGACGAATTTGAAGCACTCATCAGAAATCTGACTTCAATGGCACCATCTTTAGTACTATCGGTAACCTGAACTACATTTACCCGTTTATCCCATAGTGGGTTTTCATTCAAAAGTCTTGTTAATTCCTGTCGCATAGGTTCAATAGGAATGGTATAATCGAGGTATAAAAAAACTGTTCCGAGCAGATCGGCCGAAACACGCGTCCAGTTTTGGAAGGGCTTTTCGATAAAATAAGTAATCGGCAGGATTAACCGCCGTTGATCCCAGATATTAACCACCACATAGGTTAAAGTAATCTCCTCTACCTTACCCCATTCGCCTTCCACAATCAAAACATCATCAATCCTGATCGGTTGGGTAAAGGCAATTTGAAAACCTGCCAATAAATTTCCAAGCGATTTCTGCGCGGCAAAGCCTATAATAATTCCGCCGATGCCAACTCCGGTAAGCAGCCCAGCCCCGATTTTGCGCATACTTTCAAAACTCAATAAAATAATAGCAGCAGTAATTAGAATAATAAGCGAAACAATAAATTTTCGAACAAACTGTAACTGTGTTCTGATTTTACGCTCTTTTAGGTTATTTTCTTTGTTTAGATCATATTTCAGGTAGAAATAATCTTCCAAAACGTTAATTGTCCTCACCAAAATAAGCGCAAAAGTAATCGTCAGGGCAATTTCTAATATCTTGGTTATTGGGAGACGATATGTTGGCGTCATCTCCATCAGCGTTAACGAGAAGTTAAGGAACAATAAGGGGATAAAAATAGCTACAGGCCTCCTCAAATGCTTTACTGTCGATTTTATAATGATAAAATCCCACCAACGCGAAAGCAGGATGAAAGTTTTGTGAATGATAAACTTGATTAAAATACCAAGAGATACCGCTATTAATCCAATGATAAGATTCTTAAAAAACAAAGGAATTGGATAACCGAAAATCTGGTCGATATATTGCATAAACGAAATTTGTGGTTAATAAATACGGCGATCAGCCAATGGATATTCTTATAACAGCTATATTTTTGGATTGTTTGCGAACAGAAAACCAAGAGCCGCAAATAAATTATTTACATTAGCATTTTGTAGATCTTCAAAAAAGAAAAGATGGATTTTTTCGATGCCAAAAGTATATTTTTCACGGTTCTTGAATATAAAATGAGCTATCTGGAATTCTTCGCGGTAATTACGGGGATTATTTCAGTTATTCTTTCAGCAAAAGCTAGCATTTGGAGCTGGCCCGCTGGCATTGTTAATGTATTTTTATCAGCCTTTTTATATTACCAAAACCAGCTTTACCCCGATATGTTTTTGATGGCTTTCTTTTTTATAACCAACATTATGGGCTGGTGGCGATGGACAAATCCAAAACCGGAAGAAGAAGACAAAAACAAAGAACTTAAAATTAGTTTTATGCCTGTAAGGCAGTTTTTAATCTTACTGGCGATAGGTCTTGTTGGCACATTGCTGATGGGTACTCTGGCCAGTCAGCTCCACAATTGGCTTCCACTACTCTTCAACCTGCCAAGTGCTTATCCTTTTGTCGATTCATTTATTTTTGTAATGAGTGTAATCACTACTTTTTTAATGATCCAGAAAAGAGTAGAATGTTGGATTATCTGGCTAATTATCGATACTGTAGCCACTTACCTGTACTTTTTAAAAGGTATCAAGTTTATGGGGGTAGAATATTTCATCTTCACCATTATTGCTGCTTTTGCATTGTGGCATTGGATAAAAGAATATAGAAGCTATACTAAAACGGCATGAAAAGAGGCTTAGTGATTGGCAAATTTATGCCGATTCATAATGGGCATATTGCATTGATTAACTTCGCTGCTTCGCAATGTGATGAGCTGATTGTATCAATGAGTTTTACTCATGAGGACAAGATTGATCCGGTTTTACGTTTTGAATGGATCAAAGAGATTTTTAAGGATCGGCCCGGCATCAAACCAGCCATTATTGCTGATGATTTTGATGATGAAACCCTGCCATTGAACGAAAGGACAAATAGTTGGGCGATCAGGATGCGGGAGGTATATCCAAAAATTGATATTCTTTTTAGCTCCGAGTTTTATGGAGCACCATTTGCCTCTAATTTACAAGCTGAACACATCTTATTTGACGAGCCAAGAAAATCCATCCCCGTTTCAGCAACCCTAATCAGAAACCATCCGTTTCAACATTGGGAATTTATTCCAAAAGAAGTCCGGCCATATTTTGTAAAGAAGATATGTTTTTACGGCCCAGAAAGCACAGGAAAATCGACAATGGCCGAAAAAATGGCTATGCATTATCAAACTACCTTCGTTCCGGAAGTCGCGCGCGAATTAATTACCTCGAACGATATTACTGTCGATGACATTATCAAAATCGGGACAGCACAAACTGAAAGGGTAAAAGAAAAAACCAACGTTGCGAATAAGATCATTTTTTGTGATACTGATCTAATTACTACAAAAATATACTCACGATACTATTTAAATGAGATTCCGGATATTCTAAACGATCTTGAAAATGAAATCAAGTACGATTTATATTTCCTGCTAGATATTGATGTAGAATGGGTAACTGATCATCTCCGCGATTTTGGAGATAGGCGGCTGGAGATGTTTAATCTGTTTAAGGATGAGCTCGAAAAACGTCGAATAGACTACATTCAAATCAGTGGCAATTATAGAGAGCGGGAAGAAAAGATCAAAAAAATTATAGATTCAATTTTGGCTTAAAGAATCTATTTTTTGTATCTTCAATTCAAATCCAAAAATGATATGACACTAAACAAGTGCTTCCTATCATCCCTGACAATATTGTAGTTAATAAAATTTACGAGCTAAGAGGTCTTAAAGTGATGCTTGATAGCGATTTGGCGGAGCTTTATGGAGTAGAAACTAAGGTTTTAAATCAAAGTATCCGCCGAAACATGGAACGTTTTCCCGGTGATTTCATGTTCCAGCTAACCGTTGAAGAATGGGAATTTTTGAGGTCACAAATTGTGACCTCAAAAAATGCAAAGTTTCGTATTCACTATTATTGCCGGTTTCGCTTTATGGAGCTGGATAAATGAATACAGGAAATAGCCTAAAACGCCGACAAATAATGCTTAACTTATTTAATCACATGCATACTTTAAAGTATAATATCCATTTTGCTGGTAAGCAATGTATTCTGGATAATTTATGTTATGATACTTTTGAAGTATGTTTTCAGTAAAGTTTATTATTTTCTGTTCACTATCCCTTAAATAAACAAACGAATACACATTCGTATAAATCTCTTTTGTTAAAGTATTATTCGTAACCTCATTTACTTTAACAACCTGGTTTTTACTTACATTACCAAAAAAACCAGGAAGAACCTCTCTAATTTGCATATACTTGATGGGATCAGTGCCTCCAGGCAAAGTTGTAGCAGGATTATTATCATAAGTAAACTCTGTTATACTATTGGAATTATAATATGGCGTAACACCCGTAATTTTTGAAATATTTCCATCCTTATAAAATAATGTATATTTGGTTTGAATATTAGAATCTTCGTCAAGAATGACTTCATCCAAAAAACCAGCAGAATTATATGTAAACTGATACTTATAATACCCCCTAAAGGTATTCGCGCGAATTATCCTTTTTTTATCATCTAAAACATAAGTCCAATCACCATAATATTTTGTCTTAAGCGTGATTAAGTTCGTTGCATAAACCACAGAAAAAGATGTGAAAGATGAATCCTGTGTACTTGCAATACCTGTTAAATTTTGTAAATCATCATATGAAATTGTTGCCGTTACCCCTTTTTTATCAAGATCATTAAAAGCTGTCACAGAAATGACCCTACACTTATTCTTGATTTGTGGTTTATCCAGGTTTTCGATTGGAGTTTCTTTATTACAAGAAACAAGAAGTATGGCAACAAATAATAGCGGGAGCGTTAAATATTTCATTTTTAAGAGCGGGTTATTTTTTGCTAAGATAATTTATTTAGACAGTCTACTCAAATTAGTAAGTATTAAAACTTGAGGTCGCAAATTGCGATCTCAAAATTAATTCAGGAAATCTGCTGTTAACCAGTGGTGCTACATCACCCCTGTTTTCTAAACGGGATTGTAGCGATATCCTTTTAAATTTGCATTGGCTTCGTTTACAATATCATTCTGAGGCACGAAGAATCTGCGACCGATGAAACAGATGCTTCGTACCTCAGCATGACAGCAGCATTTAAAAGATTTAGCGTAAAGCCCGGCTGAAACCAATCAAAGAATTTCTGGCTTTGCTTTCCACAACTTCAAAAAGATACAGCTTATTAGATGCTGAAATAAATTCAGCATGACGTCCGCCATATAAAAACTGCAAACTTTTTTCAATCAACTATTTGATAATAAAAGTATTCTATCTATCTTTGCAGTCCCAAATTTAATGGGAATAATAAATTGTTTAATAAATTAAATACAAGCAAGTGAATACGTTAAGTTACAAAACTGTCTCGGCCAATGCGAAAACTGTTAACAAACAGTGGATTGTTGTTGATGCGCAAGGCGAGATTTTGGGGCGCTTGTCATCGAAGATCGCTATGATCATCCGTGGTAAAAACAAGCCTGAGTACACCCCACACGTAGATTGCGGAGATAACGTTATCGTTATTAATGCAGACAAGGTTAAATTGACAGGAAACAAATTCAGCGAAAAGCAATATGTTTCTTATACTGGTTATCCAGGTGGTCAACGTTTTATTTCTCCTAAGGAGTTAATGGCGAAACACCCTCAACGTGTAATCGAGAAAGCGGTACGCGGTATGCTACCGAAAACTAAATTGGGTAAAAAATTATACACCAATCTTTTTGTGTATGCTGGTGAAACTCACCCTCATGCGGCTCAATCTCCAAAAACCATTAAACTTTAAGAAATGTCAGTTACTAACACTTCAGGAAGAAGAAAAACAGCTGTTGCACGTATCTACTTAAAAGATGGTGCTGGCGCAATTACCGTTAACGGTAAAGATCACAAAGTATATTTCCCAACTTTACCTTTGCAATATATCGTAAACCAAAGTTTAGAAGTTTCTGAGCTTGTAGGTCGTTATGATATCACTGTAAATGTACAGGGTGGTGGAGTAAAAGGACAAGCAGAAGCTGTTCGTTTAGCTATTGCTAAAGCGATTGTTGAACTAGATGCGGAGAAAAAACCTGCATTACGTGCTAAAGGACTAATGACGCGTGATATGCGTATGGTTGAGCGTAAGAAACCAGGACGTGCTAAAGCTCGTAAGAAATTCCAATTCAGTAAACGTTAATCACAGGAGGCAAAGACAATGGCAAGAACAACTTATCAAGACTTATTGGATGCAGGTGTACACTTTGGTCACCTTACCCGTAAATGGAATCCAAAAATGGCTCCTTACATTTTCATGGAGCGTAATGGAATTCACATTATAGATTTAAATAAAACTTTAACTAAAACTGAAGAAGCTGCGGCTGCGATTAAACAAATCGTAAAATCAGGACGTAAAGTATTATTTGTTTCAACAAAAAAACAAGCAAAAGGAATCGTAGCTGAACAAGCTAAAAAAGTAAACATGCCTTTCGTAACCGAGCGTTGGTTAGGTGGTATGTTAACTAACTTTGCTACTGTTCGCAAGTCAATCAAAAAGATGTCTAACATCGATAAAATGACTAAAGACGGCACTTATTCGATCTTATCTAAAAAAGAGCGTTTAATGATTCAGCGTGAGCGTATTAAATTAGAATCACTTTTAGGTGGTATTGCTGATTTAAACCGTTTACCTGCAGCTTTATTCTTAATTGATGTTAAGAAAGAACACATCGCAGTTACTGAAGCGTTAAAATTAAACATCCCTACTTTTGCGATGGTTGATACTAACTCTGATCCTTCTAACATCGATTTCCCTATCCCGGCGAATGATGATGCTACAAAATCAATCTCTTTAATTACTGATGTAATTATCAAAGCTATTGAAGAAGGTTTAGATGAGCGTAAACGCGAAAAAGATGATGAAGCTGAAAAAGAAGCAGTAGCAGCGAAAGTTGCAGCTGATGCACCTGAATCAAAAGAGCCTAGAGCAGCTGGTGAAAAAAGACCAACTACTAAAAAGGTAACTGCTGAAGCAGAAGTTGAAGCTCCTTCATCAGAAGAAACTAAAACAGAAGAATAGTAATATTTTTTAATTGCAGGTTACTGGTTTCAGGTTTTAAGTTGACTTAACATGAGTTTAACTTGACGCTTGTAACTTGTAACCTGTAATTGTTATAACAAGATTGTAAAATTTAAAAAAGGAAATAAAATGTCTACAGTACAAATTACTGCCGCTGATGTAAATAAACTACGCCAACAAACTGGTGCTGGTATGATGGATTGCAAAAAAGCATTATTAGAAGCTAATGGCGATTTCGAAGCTGCTGTTGATTTATTGCGCAAAAAAGGTCAAAAAGTATCTGCCGCTCGTTCTGGCAATGCTACATCTGAAGGCCTGGTATCAATCAATGTTTCTGCGGATGGCACAAATGGTAAATTAGTTGCTTTAGCTTGTGAAACTGAGCCAGTTTCTAAAGTTGAGGATTTCCGTAATCTAGCTCAAGCCGTTTTAGCTGCTGCAGTTGCCAACAATCCTGCTACTACTGAAGAATTATCAGCAATTGTTTTGGAAGACGGACGTACTGTTGCCGAAACCATAACTGAATTAACTGGTAAAATTGGGGAGAAAATCGTTATTCAAGAGTACGCAAATGTATCTGGCGAAAAAATTGTTTCTTATATCCACTCTAATGGTAAAATGGGCGTTTTAGTAGTATTTGAAGGTGCTAACGGTGCAGATATTACTGAAGCTGGTAAAGATGTTGCAATGCAAATTGCTGCAATGAACCCAGTTGCTGTTGATAAAGACGGTGTTGACCCTGCTACTATTGAACGTGAAATCGAGATTGCTAAAGACGTTATCCGTCAAGAAGGCAAACCAGAAGAAATGGTTGAGAAAATTGCTGCTGGTAAATTGAATAAATTCTACAAAGACAGTACTTTATTAAACCAGGAGTTTGTTAAAGATAGTTCTATCGATGTGCGTAAATATTTAGATAACACTTCTAAAGGTTTAACAGTAACGGCTTTCAAACGTGTACAATTAGGTGCGTAAGCACTTCTAGAATAATAAAAAGCTCCTGGTGAAAAATCAGGAGCTTTTTTTATTTGTTATCTCCAACAATAATCGTCATCTCGACTGAAACGCAGTGAAATGGAGAGATCTATCAAGATAGATTTCTCGACTACGTTGCACTCCGCTCGAAATGACGACCAGTTGCGCCACCCTACTTCCTCAAAGCAGTATAAGCACCAACTTCCTTACCCGAATCATCGAGCATACTCGCCACCAATTTATTTTTATCTGCTTTTATCTTGGTGATTGTTCTTGTTCCTGTCCTTGGGCCGCCGCCAATAATTAAAGGGTAATGGTTTAATGCTTTATCAGGCTGGTGCACCATGTACTTATGGGTATGACCACTTAAAACCAAATCAACTTTACCCTGATTCAACAATGGCTCAAATAGCTCAGTGCAATGTTTTGGTCCATGTGCATCGCCCGAAAAGCGTGGTGGAATATGCATCAATACAACTCTAAACGGTGCCGTTTTAAATTCCTTTGAATTTATTTCTGTCTTCAGCCATTCAGCCTGTTGAGCTCTATAATCATCAAAATCTACAATACCGGCATATACTGGATGCGCATCTTCTTTATCTTCACCAGTATCTAAAATCACAAAGCGA
Organism: Pedobacter sp. ISL-64; assembly: GCF_018613605.1. Lineage (GTDB taxonomy): Bacteria > Bacteroidota > Bacteroidia > Sphingobacteriales > Sphingobacteriaceae > Pedobacter. Next base: position 150,528 of record NZ_JAGGPU010000009.1, read on the forward strand.
ACAGGCCCTAAGGTAAAAGCTGCATGGCCAACATGCATATAATACTGCGGAAATTCACGTGCAAATTTACCACGTGTTTCGTGATTGCCCCTTACGTAGATAAAAGGTGTACGCTTTGCAAAATTATCTACACAGGGTTGCAGCATATGTTCGATAATCTGTTTCTCATCGGTTTGATAATCGAATATATCTCCATTAAAGAAAATAAAGTCTTGCTTCTTATCGGGAACAAGCGCTAACAATTGAGGGATTGATTCCGGGCGATCGTGCGTATCATTCATCATTAAGAACGAAACCTCGTCTTTCGCTCGGTCTGCATTCACAAATTCTTCAACAGCACTGCTTACCGTTACACCGTAGGTTAATTTGTAAGGCTGGAAATCTTTAATTTCTTTCGAAACAATTTTATAATAATATTTTGTTCCTGGTTTTAAATTTTTGAGTGTTACGGCATTTAACTTGCTATTAGCCTGCATTAAACCCAATTCGGCCTTTCCATATGCTTTTTGGCCAAGCTGATCTGCCTGTTCTCCAAATTCTACCCAGCCTGCAGCATTTTTATTGGTTAACCAAAGAATGGTCATCGAGTTATTGAAATTGGTTTGGAGATAAGGGCCTACTGCAATTTTAAAACCCTCTTCCTCAGCGGGTACATCTGCAATCGCCATTGCTGGAGCTACCAAAGTAGTAGCACCTAAAGTTAGTCCGGCCTTTAAAAAACCTCTTCTATTAGACTGATTTTCATTCATTTGGTTATTTTATCTTATTACCCAAATATATAGCTACAATATTTAACTTTGACCGTGTAAGATTAAATTTACTCAAACGTTTGATATGCCTAAAGTAATTTCCAATACCTCCTATTTTAAGGGCAACGATTTAAAAAAGAGTCAGAACATCATAATTAATGGCGCTCTAATTTCCAATATTAAGGCAAGCGGCAACAAAGAAACCAGCCATTCGCTCGTTGTACCAGGTTTTATAGATTTACAGATTTATGGTGCCGGCGACAGGTTATTTTCAGCCGAGCCAAGCAGCGAATCATTAAGCATCATGGAAAATGACCTGCTTAAAAAAGGCACTACAGGCTTTTTAGCTTGTATGGCAACAAATTCTCCTGAAGTTTTTGATGAATGTATCAAAGCAGCTAAAGAACACCGTATAGCTGCAAAAAATTTCTTGGGCCTACATTTAGAAGGACCATTTTTAAATCCAAAACGCTTAGGTGCCCATGTTCCCGCCTTTGTACGAAAGGCCTCGTTAGATGAAATTAAGAAATTAATTGATTTTGGTGATGGCGTAATTAAAATGATGACCATTGCCCCAGAACTGCAGGATGACGAAGTGATCCAATACTTATTAGACCATGGTGTCGTGGTTTCATTAGGGCATAGTAATGCAACCTTCGATGAGGCAATAGTCGCTTATAACAAGGGCATCCAGACCACTACACACCTTTTTAATGCCATGAGTCCTATCCATCACCGCGAACCGGGTATCCCGACCGCTGTTTTTAGCCACGACAAAGCTATGGCCAGCATTATTGCCGATGGTCAGCACCTGGATTTCGAAGTAGTTAAGTTTGCCCAAAAACTTTTAAAAGAACGTTTGTTCCTCATCACCGATGCGGTTACTGCTTGTTCAACAGGGCCGTATCAGCATGTTCAAAAAGGCAATAAATATGTTATGCCTGATGGTACACTTTCCGGCTCATCGCTCACGATGTTAGAAGCTGTTAAAAATTGCGTATTACATTGTGACATCAGCTTAAATGATACGGTTAAAATGGGAACGCTCTACCCTGCCCAATTGATCGGCATCGAAAATCTTACTGCAACGATAGAAACTGGGCATCAGGCAAACTTATTGGTACTTGATGATGACCTGAATTTAAAAGAGGTAATATTTAAAGGCGAAACGATATAATTAATTTAACATGTTCAAAAAAATCCTCGCAGCGATAATATTCTTGTCAGTTTATACCAGTAATTCCTGGGGACAAAAAATAGGTACTGCTTTTACAATAATACCCCTCGGAGTGAAGGGCGGAGATGATGAGAGCAATTTATCCTCTTATATGATTGCTCCAAAAGGTAGCGCAAATTATGTTTGTTTAGATGCAGGTACCATAAATGCCGGTATTCAAAAGGCCATTGAATATAAATCATTAAGAGGAATAAGCGAAGAGATTCAGCGAAAACAGATTAAGGGATATTTGATTTCACATGCACATTTAGATCATGTAGCAGGTTTGATTATCAACTCTCCAGCCGATACATCCAAAAACATCTACGGAATACCTTCTGTCCTGAATATTTTGAGGGATAAATATTTTACCTGGGATGCCTGGGCCAATTTTGCAAATGAAGGCGAAAAACCACAACTAAAAAAGTACATCTATTCACCGCTTAATGAAGGTGAAACTTATCCGCTTGATGGAACGGAAATGAAAGTGAGAGTTTTTGAGTTAAGTCATGGCAATCCCTATAAAAGTACTGCTTTTTTGATCAGTCACAATGATAGTTATGTATTGTACCTTGGAGATACCGGTGCAGATGAAATTGAAAAATCGGACAAACTTGCCAACTTATGGCAAACCATAGCGCCGATTATTAATGCAGGACAGTTAAAAGCAATCTTTTTGGAAGTTTCTTTCCCAAATGAACAGCCTGATAAACAATTATTCGGGCACCTTACACCAAAGCTTTTTTATAGTGAAATTGGCAAACTTAAAAGCTTAACAGATGGTGACGCCATTAAAAAAGTTTCTTTCATTGTAACCCATATTAAACCCCCGCAACATAGTGCCAAAAAAATAAAACAACAATTGCTTACTGAAAATATACTGAATTTAAACTTAATATTTCCTAAGCAAGGGAAGCTGTTAACCATTAATTAATATAAATGTAACATTAGCTACAGTAAGTCGGAGTATTTTTGCTTAAAAATTACTCATGAAAAAAACCTTACTTCTATTTACAACATTTCTATCTTTAATACTCTTAAAAATAGATGCTGTTGCGCAAAATGAAACAACAGCCTCTATAAATGGAATGGTTGTCGATGCTAAAGGGCCAATTAGCGGGGCTACTGTTATTGCCATACATGAACCATCAGGTTCGAGATATGCCACTTCTACCCGATCGGATGGCCGTTACAATTTACCAGCCATGCGTATTGGTGGCCCTTACTCCATTACCGTTTCTTTTATTGGCTTTAAAAATCAAACACAACGTATTGAAAAATTGGCCCTTGGCCAAAGTTCTACTTTAAATGTATCTTTAAGTGAAGACGCCAGTAATTTATCAGAAGTTACGGTATCAGGAAAACAAAGTAAAGTTTTTAACTCGGGAAGAACGGGTGCATCACAGAATATATCAAGAACAGCAATTCAAAATTTGCCAACTTTAAACAGAAGCTTTACCGATTTTGTGAAGCTTACCCCGCAGTTCTCTTTACAGTTTGGAAGCCCAAGTATTGCGGGAAGAAGTAACCTGGCCAACAATTTTACGGTTGATGGAGCGCTGTTTAATAATGCATTCGGTTTACAAGGTACCATTGGGAGCCAAACGAGTTCTCAACCGATTAATATGGATGCCTTCGAAGAAATTACAGTCAACATTGCACCATATGATATCCGTCAAAGCGGTTTTACAGGCGCTGCAATAAATGCGGTAACCAGAAGTGGTACAAATGAATTTCAAGGCTCTTTAAATACTTACTATAGAAATCAGGACCTGGTAAGTGATTACAACTATGCTGGATTAAAGGTGCCTGTAACCAACTTCAGCCTTAAAGGTTATGGTTTTACTTTAGGTGGACCGATTATTAAAAATAAATTATTCTTTTTTGCCAGTGGAGAATTGGAAAGAAGATCAGATCCAGGAACCGGATTTTCAGCTTCAAGGGGTGGAAGCACAGGACCAAATATATCTCAGGCAAAAGGCGAAGACTTAGATAAGTTAAGTTCTTTTTTACAATCACTTGGTTACGCCCCAGGGGCTTACGAAAATTATGCTTTAAAAACAAGGAGCGATAAACTATCTGCCAAATTAGACTATAATATTGATGATAAAAACACTTTAAGTTTAAAATATTTCTATTTCAGATCTTATAAAGATATTTTGCCAAGTAATAGCGGTGCTCCAAAAAATAACCGCCAGCCATCGCAGTTGGGCCTTCCTTTTCAATCGGCAGGATATGGTATAAACAACAACATGGATAATGTTAATCTTGAGTTTAGAACACGCTTTAACAATAAATTCTCTAATCAGTTAACTGTTGGTTACAACAGCATGAATGATTTCAGAGAATCAAAGGGTAACAAGCCTTTTCCACTTGTTGATATTATGAATCCTGATGGAAGTTCCTACACCGCCTTTGGCTATGAACCTTTTACTGCCTTTAATACCTTAAAAACTAAAGTTTACCAAATCACAGATAATTTTAATATTTATGCAGGCCGCCACGAAATAACATTGGGCGCCAATTATGAAGGCTACAGAACGCTTAACGGTTTCGCCCCCAACTATTATGGTGCCTATACCTTTAACAGCCTTGCCGATTTTTATAACAGCGCCAATAATGGTGTATCAAATGCAACGAAATACCAGGTTCAATATTCGGTTATGCCTGATGGATCATTCCCTTATGCAGATATCCAGTCGAATATGTATGGCTTGTATGCGCAAGATGCTTTTACGGTTAACGATCAGTTAAAATTAACCCTTGGCTTACGTGCAGATTTAACCAGCGTTTCTTCACCAGCATCACTAAACAACCCGAACGTGGAAAAGCTGACTTTCGAAAATGACGAAAAAATTGATGTGAGCAGATTTCCTAAAAGTTCTATTTTATGGTCGCCGCGTTTAGGCTTTAACTGGGATGTAAACCATGCCGGAAAAACACAAGTACGAGGCGGTACCGGGCTATTTACAGGAAGACCTCCACTGGTTTGGGTATCTAACCAGGCCAGCAACAATGGCGTTCAATTTGGTTCTGAATCGATTAACAACCCAACCAACAGACCATTTACCCCCAACGTTGATGCTTATAGAAATGTAAATAAGGCTACAGCAGCAAACAACACAGCCTACAATCTGGCAGTAGCCCAACAGGATTTTAAATTTATGCAGGTTTGGCGTTCAAATTTGGCTGTTGATCAGAAATTGCCTGGCGGTATAACCGGAACAATCGAAGCGCTATATTCAAAAGACATTAATTCTGTTTATTTCCGCAATGTGAATTTAAACACTTCGGCATATACCCTTTTAAAAGGTGCTGATAACCGTCCGAGGTACACCAGTTCAAGAATTTACGGATCAGCAACCCCTACTCCTACTAACCCCAACATTTCTGATGCAGTTGTAATGACCAATACCAATAAAGGCCATAGTTTAGCAATTACAGGAACATTATCAAAAGAGTTTGCAGGTGGTCTTTTTGCAACTGCAGGTTATACTTATACCGATTCGAGATCAGTTAATGATGGTGGCTCTATTGCTCAAAGTATGTGGAGAGACCGTCAGGTTTCTGGCAGCCCGAATACAGATGCACTTTCTTATTCAAGCTATATGGTTAAAAACCGCTTCATTGCATCTGTTGTTTACAGAAAAGAATACATTAACCACTTAGGTACAACATTCTCTATGTTCTATCAACTACAAGATGGCTTTAGATATTCCTATACTTATGGAAACGACTTAAACAATGATGGTTTAAGCGGAAACGACTTAATTTATGTTCCGGCAAATAAATCCGACATTGTTTTGGTACCAGAAAATGCTGCTGATACCCGCACACCTGATCAGCTTTGGGGTCAATTAAACAGCTACATCAGTCAAGACAATTATCTTAACAAGAAAAGAGGCCAGTATGCAGAAAGAAATGGCCTTGTTGGTAATGTAATCGGTACGCTTGATATTCGACTAGCACAAGATTTATTCGCAAACCTGAAAGGCAAAAAGCATTCTCTTCAGCTTACTTTTGATATTTTCAATTTCGGAAATATGATCAACAAAACCTGGGGAGTTCCAAAATTTGCCAATAGGGCTAACGGACTCCTTAACTTTAAAGGAGTGGATGCAACATCAGGTAAACCTACATTTTCTTTCCCTTACCTCAATGCAGATAACAGCGTGCCTTTGGTTAATACATTTTCAAGCAATATTGATGAAACTGCCCGTTGGAGAATCCAATTTGGATTAAGATATAGATTTAATCAATAATTTTTAAAAATCAAAAAATCAAAAAATGGCTGGATCGGATAACGATTCAGCCATTTTTTGATAAAAAGGGATAATGTAAATGTAACAAGCCGGCAATAATTGCTTAACATAATTAAAGTAGGTTTAAATATCTTCAATCTATCAATATTATGAAAAAACAATTTAAATTAACAGGCTTCGCTTTAATAGCGTTTGCTACATTATTAAGCTTTAGCGCTTGTAAAAAACAAGAAATTGAAACCAGCCAAAACGCTTTACCTAAAGTAAAAGTATTAGGCCTCTCTGCTTCAAATGCTACACTCACGGCACAAACTTTAGAAAATTTTGAGGTAGGCTCAACCAGTCCTAAAACGGCTTATGATGTTTCTCCTTCTGGCTCAGCAAGTGGAGATGACATTACAATTAGCGGAAAGTCATGGAATTTTTTCGATGCGTTAATCGGAAATCTTGCTGCTGATAAGAAAAATGGTTCATGGTCTGCCCGTATCCGTAACTCAGGAAAAATTACGATGCAGTTTGATATTGCAACCGGCATTAGTACGGCAAGCATTCAACATGCTACTTATGGCACAGATGCCGCCAGTCAATGGGGTTTATGGTATTCAACTAATGGTGGAAGCAGCTGGACCCAGTCGGGCACCAATATAACTAGTACATCAACTTTACAAATACAATCTTTCAGCCTAAATCTTACCGGAAATGTCCGCTTAGAAATCAGAAAACTTTCAGGCGCTTCAAACAGAATAAACTTTGATGATATTACCATTAATGATAACGGTGGTGGTACCGATCCAGGTACAAATCCTGTACTTACGGGCAAGAAGTTTTTATTCGATGCTTCAAAATTGGAAAATGCAGGTAGTGCCGATTGGCAGATAGACGCAGATGGCACAGAAAGCGTTCCGGGTTATCAAGGAGGAACCTCTGTTGAACTTAAAGCACAAAGATTTCCTACACCCTCATATATCGGTATAACTGCTTCAACTCCTGAAACCTACTGGAAAGGCGCCATGTCTGCCTGGGCTGTAGAATTGGTAAAACGTGGCGAACTGGTAGAAACTTTGCCAGGGGGTACTGCCATTACTTATGGCAATACCGCTAATCCCCAGGATTTAAAAAATTACGATGTTTACGTGGTTATTGAACCGAATAAATTATTTACTGCCGCCGAAAAAACGGCAATTATGAATTTTGTGGCCAATGGCGGCGGTTTAATGATGGTGGCCGATCATACTGCTGCAAGTACAGCCGGAACAGATGCAAATGGTTATAATCCTTCAGACCGAGATGGCGATGGCTACGATTCTCCAAGAGTTTGGAATGATTTGATGAGCAATAACGGCATTAACAACAACAAGCCTTTCGGCTTTAATGTAGATTATGTTGACATTAGCGAAAAACCAAGTACAAAGGTTTACTCCGGAACAAATACCAGTGCCAATCTGGTTTTAAATGGTGCTGCCGGAAATGCTTCAAAATTAGCTTTCTATAATGGTACAACTGCAACCTTGTTTCCGACAGAAAATTCTACAGTACAAGGATTATTTTGGAGAATGAGCAGCACATTAGGAAGTAATAATGGTGTAATGGCATTAATTTCGACATATGGAAGCGGAAGGGTAGCCTTTGTTGGCGATAGTTCGCCTTCTGATGATGGAACCGGCGATACGAACGATAATTTATTTAATGGTTGGTCTGGTGATGTACCATCTGGATACATCTCTCATCCAGCTTTGCATTTAAATGCCTCATTATGGCTTGCTAAAGCACAATAATTAATCCAATAACAGAAGGGGTGATATGAAAATATCGCCCTTTTTTATTTATATACCTAACCTAATTAAATATTTACATCAAATATTAAAACGATAGCCCGTAAGTAAAAAATTGTTAATATTTTTGAGGTCATGAAATACAAACGCATCCTATTAAAACTTAGCGGAGAATCGCTAATGGGCGACAAACAATATGGAATTGATAATGAACGCGTTAAACAATACGCAGAAGATATCAAAGCCGTACACGATAAAGGTTTAGAAATCGCAATCGTAATTGGAGGAGGAAATATTTTTAGAGGTTTAAGCGCCGAAAAAAGTGGGATGGACAGGGCACAGGCCGATTATATGGGCATGTTGGCAACAGTTATCAACTCTATGGCCTTACAAGATGCGTTGGAAAAAGTGGGGATTAAAACACGTTTACTTACTGCCATTAAAATGGAGCAGATCTGTGAGCCATTTATCCGCAGAAGAGCTGTTCGCCATTTAGAAAAAGGCCGTGTGGTTATTTTTGGTGCAGGAACGGGAAATCCATACTTCACAACCGATTCTGCAGCAGCTTTACGTGCTATCGAAATCAAAGCTGATGTTGTTTTAAAAGGAACACGTGTTGATGGGATTTATACGGCCGATCCTGAAAAAGATCCGTTGGCCACTAAATACGATGAAATTTCTTTTAGGGAAGTTTATGATAAGGGGCTTAATGTAATGGATATGACCGCATTTACCCTTTGCGAAGAAAACCAAGTGCCAATTATTGTGTTTGATATGAACAAACATGGCAATTTCATGAAAATCGCCAATGGCGAACCTATTGGAACCCTGGTTAAATAAGGAATAAAAATTATTATTTTTGTAGAAATACACACAATTATGAACGACCTCATACAATTACAATTAATGGATGCTCAATCTGCAATGGATAGAGCCATCGATCATTGTGAATCTGAATTAACTAAAATCAGAGCTGGTAAAGCATCAGCTGGAATGTTGGATGGTATTTTCGTGGATTATTATGGCGCAGCTACAGCATTATCACAAGTAGCCAGTATTAATACGCCTGATGCCAGAACAATCGTAATCCAACCTTGGGAAAAATCACTTTTAACTGCGATTGAAAAAGCTATTCAGGTAGCCAATATTGGTATCAATCCACAAAATGATGGTATTGTTATCCGCCTGGTTGTGCCGCCTTTAACAGAAGAGCGTAGAAAAGACTTGGTGAAAAAAGTAAAGGAAGAAGCCGAAAGAGGCCGCATTACCGTTCGTAACATCCGTAAGGATGCCAATACCAAAATTCAAAAACTGAAAGGCGAAGGTGTTTCTGATGACGAGATTAAAACAGGTGAAGGCGAAGTGCAAAAATTAACCGATGCTTATATCATCAAGGTTGACAAACACGCCGAAGCTAAAGAAAAAGATGTAATGACAGTTTAATCTGTATAAAATACAATCAGAAAGGGAATGGACTAAAATCTATTCCCTTTTTTATTGCTTTGCGCTTGAGCCCCTAACGTTTAAGATAGTGGGTAACGACACCTGCATGTTTTCAACAGGCTTTCCTACTTTCTTAAGCTTGTTCAATAAAATTTTCATCACGTTTTCTGCAATGGCCTCAAGAGGCTGTGCAATAGCTGTAACCGGAGGCTCGCAAAACTCCAGGATTTCGAAATCATCAAAAGAAACAACAGCCATATCCTTGTGGATCTGAATACCTAGTTTTCTAAAAGTTCTTAAACCGTCTAAACAAATATAGTTGGCAGCAAAAACTACCGCATCTAGCTGTTTCTCTGCTTTAAAAAACTTTATCATCTCCTCAATTGATTCGGCAGAGTTTACATATTTAATCTTCTTTACAATTGCCGGCAAGTTATATTTTTCTACAGCGCTTTCGTAACCCGCCAAGCGGTCTACCATCTGTTGTTGTAAGGTATCGATGGTTACAAAACCTATTCTTTTATAATTATTCTTAATGAGGTGCTCGGTAGCTTCGTAGGTACTGCTTAGATTATCGATTATTACATAATCTGTTTTAACGTCCTGTACATACCGATCGAAAAGTACCACCGGGGCGTCTGTTTGAATCAATTTTTTAACTTCTTCTTCCAAACCTTCAGGCAAGGCCATAATATAGCCATCAACATGCCTGTCTTTAAAAATCTGCAGCAATTCTATTGCCTTTTCGGTATCGTTCCTGGTACTGCTAAAAAGTATCTTATAACCAAGGCTCGAAGCAATTTCATCAATTCGGCGTGCTATACCCGAGAAAAAAGGTTCAGAAATATCATCAACCAAGAAGCCTATAATTTTTGTTTTGCCTGTTCTTAAACTTGTTGCAAGGGTATTGGGCTGATAATTTAATTCAGCAACCAGTTCTAAAACTTTTTTGGTAAGCGATTCGCTAATATTTTTTTCTCTTGCTTTCCCATTAATCACAAACGATACGGTGGTAATGGAAATATTTAATTGTTTAGCGATATCTTTAATCGAAACGCGTTTCTTCATCACAGGCATTGAACGAATAAAATTTTGATTGGTAATATAACAATATATCTATAAATATAGGAGGGTTATGAAAAAAACTAGGCTAAAAAGAAAAAGAGCAACCTATCCAGGATTGCTCAATTAACTAACTTATTATTCATAAAAAATGCTGTTGGGGAAGGAGTCGAACCTTCAAGGGGTAGTTAGCTACAGTTCAAAAAATTAATTTGTGGTCAACCCAATAAACTGCGTTTGTCCCATTATTCCCCACCACCGAGACAAGGAGGCGTGTCTGCCAATTTCACCACCCAACAATTTTAGTCATTAGTCCAAAGTCTGCAGTCATAAGTCTACTAAAGACTATGGACTCTTGACTTAGGACTAAAGCCGCTGTAGGGGAAGGAATCGAACCTTCAAGGAGTGGTTAGTACCGAAACCGGTATATTCCCATTATTCTCCGCCACCGAGACAAGGAGGTGTGTCTGCCTGTTTCACCACCCTACATTATGTTATGCAATTTTGAAAGAACGTTTCCTTTTTGTTAATTGCTTGATACAAATGTAAAGGAACAACCAATACCTTGCAAATATTTTAAACATTTAATTTTATTTTTATAATATTGATAAATATTCGTAAATTCGCTTATCATAATTCAAAAATATGCTTAAAAAAGACAATTCCAATTTAGAAATTGACAACCTCGACATCGATATATTGAAACAATTGATGCAGGATGCCACTAAACCTTATACAGAAATCGCTAAAGATCTGATTGTTTCGGGTGGAACGATACACGTTAGGATGAAGAAACTGCAGGAAATGGGCATTATTAAAGGCTCGCACTTAATCATTGATCCGCAGAAGGCTGGGTATGATATCTGTGCTTTTTTGGGTATTTACCTGGAGAAAGGAATCCAGTACAAAGATGCAGTTGCACAATTGAGCAAAATTAAAGAAGTAGTAGAATTGCATTATACTACCGGTGCCTACAGTATGTTTGCCAAAATTATCTGCAGGGATACCAATCATTTACGCCACGTTTTAAACGAAGAAATACAGGCCGTGAACGGTATTCAGCGCACGGAGACTTTAATCTCGTTAGAAGAGAGCATAAAGCGTCAGATTGAGCTGGGGTAAAGCAGAAAGACTAAAGGTGAAAGGCTAAAGCAAAAGATATTATTAAGAACATCGAGCTTAAATGATCTTATATGTCTTATATGGTAAAAATCATTAGGTAATGGTTAGTGGCTTATTTGAAAATGAGGGCTCAGTAATGCTTCGGGAACAATAGCCCCGTTATCTACTATAGCTCCGATAAAGGATCGGAGGCTGCCGCTGCTACCTGGTTTAGTAACAAAGGTTTGTGCAGGGTAAGCATCCAAGCAAAAATAGCATCAACTAAAGAGCCACCTAGGCCCGATTGAAGTGAACATGAAGCCGCAGGCGAAATAAAACGGAAAGCAGGAGGAAACGCAGATAGTTGTACAGAAACTGCTCTCCTAATTGCCTTTATATAATTTTTATCTGAAAATGAGCATTCAGTAATACTTCGGAAACAGCAGTCCCGTTATTCGCTATAGCTCCGATAAAGGATCGGAGGCTGCCACTGCTACCGGGTTTAGAAACAAAGGTTTGTGCAGGTAAGCACCCAGCCAAAAATAACACCACCTAAAGAGCCACCTAGGCCCGATTGAAGTGAAGATGAAGCCGCAGGCGAAATAAAACGAAAAGCGGGAAAAAACCCAGATAGTTCTACAGACGCTGCGCTCCTAATAGCTTTTATATAATTTTTTATTTGAAATGAGCATTCAATATTAATCGGGAACAGTAGTCCCGTTATTCGCTATAGCCGATGAAGAATCGGGCTGCCGCTACTACCGGGTTTAGGAACAAAGGTTTGTGTAGCTAAACACCCAGCCAAAAGTAGCACCACCTAACGAGCCACTTAGACCTGATTGGAGTGAGCATCCCGGCATTTTCAGTCGGGATAAAACGGAAAGCAGGAAGAAACCTGGATAATTATACAGGAATTGCTCTTCTAACCTTTAATATTATAATCTGATAACGAATGTCCTTCGACTACGCTCAGGGTGACATAACACTATAATACGTTGTTGTAAAAACTATTATTTTAGCTTAGTCGAGATATTAAGTCTGGAGCCAGGTTTATCAAGACAGATTTCTCGGCTGCGTTGCACTCCGCTCGAAATGACGGATCTATTTATTTCAACAACTGATAAGCAACAAGCGCAGCAACGTAAGCCATGGCTGTCATATAAGCCAATTGGATAACCGGCCATTTCCAGCCTTTAGTTTCGCGGTATACAATAGCTACTGTGCTCATACATTGCATGGCAAAAGCATAAAAAAGCATTAATGAAATGCCAGTAGCAAAAGTATATACAGGCAAACCGGTACGACTGTTAACCGAGGCCGACATGCGTTCTCTAATGGTGCTTGTATCCTCATCACCGCCATCGACGCTATAAATCGTAGCCATAGTACCTACAAAAGCTTCGCGGGCAGCAAAAGAGGTAATTAAACCAATGCCAATTTTCCAATCATAACCCAGCGGGCGGATGGCAGGCTCGATCCAATGGCCAAGAATGCCCACATAAGAGTTTTCCAATTTCTCGGTAGCCACCAGGGTTTTAATGTGATCTGTATTTTTTGTAGTATCGGCCAGAGCAGATTCGTATTTTTTATCGATACTTTCGAAACGGCTTCCCGGCCCGAAAGAGGCCATTACCCAAAGAATGATGGAAATGGCGATGATTACCTTACCCGCTTCGAAAACAAAAGTTTTTGATTTCTCGTACATGGTGTAGAACACATTTTTCCACCTTGGCATGCGGTAAACCGGCAACTCCATGATAAAATAAGATCTTTCTTTGGTTTTGATGATGAATTTCATTACCCAGGCCACCAGTACCGCAGCAATAATCCCTACCAGGTACATCACCATTAGCGCCAGTCCCTGCAGGTTAAAAACACCTAAAACGGTTTGAGAAGGAATAATTAACGAAATGATTAAAATATATACCGGAAGCCTTGCCGAACAGCTTACCAATGGGGTAACCATGATAGTAATCATCCTGTCTTTCCAGTTTTCGATATTTCTTGCAGCCATGATAGACGGAACTGCACAAGCCAAACCGCCGATCATCGGCACCACCGATTTACCGTTAAGGCCAACCTTGCTCATAATTTTATCCATCATAAAGGTAACACGGGCCATGTAGCCAGTATCTTCCAAAATGGATATAAAGGCAAAAAGGATTGCAATCTGTGGGATAAACACGAATATGCCGCCTAGCCCGGCAACAACACCATCCAATAACAGATCGGTAAGCATGCCCGCCGGCAAATATTCGTGACCGGTACTCGTTATAAAACCAAAACCAGTCTCAATCCAGTCCATTGGATAAGATGACCAGGCAAATATGGCATTGAAAATAACAAAAAGAATCAGCAAGAAAATGGCAAATCCCCATACTTTATGGGTTAAAATAGCATCTAATTTATCGCTGAAAGAAAACTTCTTTTCGGTACCCTTGTCAACAACCACATCAGATAAAATAGTACTGAGGTGTTTGTACCTGGCAATGGTTTCTGCAGCCTGAATTTTTGAAGACTCAAAATGGTGCGACTGCTCTATATTTTCAATTTCTTCCTGTTCTTTTTCGGTAAAGAAAGTTAAATGCTCATGTTGGTGCAAAACCTGCAGCGCATAATAATCGTTATCAGAATTAAGTTTCGATTTTATGGCATTAATAGCTTCAGGAGCCAGAAAATTCACATCTACATCCTGGAGCTGTGTGGCAATTTTATTGGTATTGGCAATAGCCTGTTTTAGTTTGTCAATCCCAATGTTGTTCCGTGCTGAAATGGGAACCACCTGGACACCCAGTTTCTCTGCAAGTTTATCCAGATTGATCTCGATCCCTTGTTTATCCGAAAGATCGATCATATTCAGGGCCAAAATCATAGGAATGCCTAAATCTGCCACTTGCGAATACAAAAGCATATTACGCTTTAAATTGGAAGCATCGGCAATGAGGACAATAACATCAGGATGGCTATTGTTTTTTTTATCTGCAAGTACTTGAAAAACGATGCTTTCATCAGCACTTTTCGGATATAAACTATACGTTCCCGGTAAATCTATTATTTCGGCTTCTTTACCATTGGCAAGTTTTGTAAAACCTGTTTTCTTATCGACAGTAATGCCTGGAAAATTTCCGATTTTTTGATTTAACCCTGTTAAACGGTTAAATAAAGTAGATTTACCTGTATTGGGATTACCAACTAACGCAACTTTAATATCCAAACCCAGCTTTTTATTGAATAATGATAACATCGGCTTCGCTTTTACGCAAGCAAAGCTGATAACCAGCAACACGGATCGCCATTGGATCGCCCAGAGGAGCAAAACGCTCTACTTCTACCACCTCACCCGGCAAGCAGCCCATCTCCATCAACTTTACAGACATATCTAAATCTGTAAAAGCTACAATTGTTCCTTTTTCTCCAACTTTTAGGTGCGACAGTTTCATGTGCTAAATTTGGCGCAAGTTAACCTTTCTTTAGATTTATTCCAAATAAGATAGTCGTGTGTGGGATATAAATTACACAGCTTTACCCTAAAATGATCTAGTTCCGCTGTCTGCCCCCGCCAAAGCCGCCACCGCCATTACCTCCACGGTTCCTGCCACCCTCTTCGCCTCCCCTGATGCGGTTTTTACCCCCCATGCGGTTAAGTGAATAGGTAAACGAAAACATAAAATAACGCTGCAGTACATTATAACTTACATCCTGGATGGTATTGTTATTGGCTGTACGGCTTACGCCCTGGTTTTCGTTCAGCAAATCGTTTACCGCCGCTTTAAAGGTTCCCCTGTTTTTAAAGAACTGTTTGCTGATGTAAGAATTAACCAGGGTAAAATGAGTATCAAAACCCTCTCCCCTTCCGGTATTCTGGTTATAATCGGCATCTATTGCCCAACGGATATCACCAGGGAATAAATAACTTACACTCACATTTGGACTAAAGGTATAATAACGCGTATTAGAATTAGGCTGAACCGAATAGGTTGCACGGTTAATCGAACCATTTAAACCAGCTGTTAAATCGAGCTTATCTAAATTGGAAACCAAGCGATAACCATTGGTAATAGACCAGCTATTGGTAATATTTTTTAAAGCGTTGGTAAAGTTTACATCCCTATCATAACTACCACTAACATTGATATGAAAGTTCAGCTTATTCTCTGCCATAATCGGCAAACTTAATGAAGAGGAAATAGACCCCGAGTAAACACCGTTTACATTCACTGGAGTAATAGCCAGTTTTCCCTGGTCTTCGCCACTTTGAATTAAGCTACTACTATTCGCAATCCGGTTTGAGGTTTGGGTAAGGTTTAAATTCACGAATAACGATCTGTTTTTTCCAACGGTAAACGTATTGTAGGCTACGCGAAGGGTATTATTGAATTCGGGTTTCAGATCGGGGTTACCAACGGGGATACTTTGTGTGTTGGTATTGTTCCGGATCGGCTGTAACTGCTGAATGGTTGGCTGGTTTGTGCTACCCCTATAGTTAAACACCAAGCGTTTACTGTTGCTAAAATTATACCTGAACATGGCCGAGGGCGTATAGTTGAAAATGTTCTGCTTGAGTACAAATCCCTTACTGATATTGTTATTTGTGCGATCAGTATTCTGAACCGCCATGCCCACATTCCAATTGTATTTTTTCGCCATTTTATTAAAGCTAAAACCTGCCGAGTTGGTTAAAATGGTATTTTCGTAGGCATTGCTAAAGGTTTCATCCAATAAATCGTATTGTAAGGTAGCTGGATTGAAATTATAGGTAAAACGATCGGATGTATTGTGGTTATAACCGTTCTGATAATTAAACTCCAAGCTCAAGGTTTTATCCAGGGGCTCGGTATATACCAATCTTGTATTCTGATTGATGGACTCGCTCTCCTGATCGTTAAACTGGTCGGTCGTTTTTTGAGTGGTCGTTCCGTTTTCTTTTCTGGTTTCAGGATTTGTATTGTAATTATCAGCATCGTTATTGTTGATGTTGGTACTGAAGTTTAATGAAAGTGTTCTTCCCCTTCGCATAAATTTTTTACGCAATAAAATGTTGTTGCTAATGGATGGTGCAGTATTATGATTTCTTAACGATTGTGATCCGGTAATCATATACTTATTAAAATCACGGGTATAGGTGCTGTTGTTTAAGCTCTCGTTATCGGTATAACTTAAATTCGGCTGTATCCGAAGTGATGTCAATGAATCAATCTTGGTATCAACCATAAAGTTTAAGCGGTGATTTAACCGATCGGAATTATTGGTCTGATTGTTCTTAAAAACCGTAGTTTCATCACCCAATAAATTTTGCCTTACACTGTTCGACAGAATAAGGTTGTCAGATTTATTAACGAAATAACTCAGGCTAATTTCGGTTTGATCGGCATATTCATCCGAAAAATTAAACCCGCCAGCCTTTGTATTGGTAATTCCGCCCCGGCCACCATTACTGCCGCCATTTCCTCCACCTAAACCACCACCAAAGTTTTGTTTGTTTACATTGTTGAACTGTGCAATTACGCTTAAGCGTTTGTCCTGATTAAAATGGTTGATGTTCGCATTTACATCGTAACGGTCGTTAGAACCATAACCTCCAGAACTGTTTCCGAAATAACCATTTTTCTTATCCTTTCTGGTGGTGATATTAATGATCTTGGTTCTCGAACCATCATCGATTCCGGTAAACTGTGCCTGATCTGACAGTTCATCAATAATCTGAATTTTATCGATCATATCGGCCGGAAGATTTTTAGTGGCCAATAAAGGATCGTTCCCAAAAAACTCTTTACCATCTACCTTAACTTTTGTAATGGTTTCGCCCTGGGCTTTTACTGTTCCGGCCTTATCTACCTCTACGCCTGGCAATTTCTTTAACAGATCCTCAACTACAGCATTCTCTACCACTTTAAACGAGCTTGCATTAAACTCGAGCGTATCCTTTTTTACTACAATTGGCGGAATTTCTGCTTTAATATCAACCGTTTGAAGGTCTATTGCGCCACCTTCTAAAACAATATCGCCCAAGGCCACATCTGTTTTATCTGCAGCGATTGTAAAATCTTTTGTAATATTCTTTAAGCCTAAAAATGCAGCATAAAGTCTGTAAGTACCCGGATTTAAGTTTTTGAAAACAAATTTTCCATCCTCGCTGGTACTCACTGCACCAACCATGCTCGAATCGGTTAGGTTTCTAACAGCCAAAGAAGCATAATCGATCGGTTTTTTATCTTTTGATTGAATAACCCGTCCGCTAACTGAACCCGTTTTCTGAGCGTAAACATAAAAAGATGATAAAATAAGTAGGAGCGTAAAAATTTGTTTCATTCGGTTAGTTTGGTTTATAGCATAGAGACTAGCGACTTTTACAAAGGTTTATTTTACTTAGGTAACATTTGAAATACACAAATGTCAATCACACATTTAATATGGAAACGAAATGGGCATAAAAAGAAAAGTCCCGATTTTCATCAGGACTCTCATTATTTTAAGCATTATACTTTACATTCTTATGCGCTGGCCGCCACCGCCACCGCGTTGACCTGGCATCTGCATATCTCCACTCATTGTTCTGCCACCAATACGGGTTAACGAATAAGTGAATGACAACATATAATAGCGTTTTAACACATTAAAGTTAACATCCTGAATTGATGTACCTGTAGCTGTTCTGCTTACTCCTGTATTCTGGTTAAGTGCATCATTAACAGAGAATTTAAATGTACCTCTGTTTTTAAAGAACTGACGGCTGATGTATGGATTAAGGATAGTATATTCCTGGTTATACAGATCGCCACCACCAAAATTTCTGAAATAATCAATATCTATGGCTAACCTGATATTGGCTGGCAATACATAACTTACATCGAAGCTTGGATTAATGGTATAAAACTGTGTATTGGCAGATTGTTGGGCTGAAAAGGATGAATTGGTATAGCTACCGGTGATACCACCCGTTAAATCAAATTTATCAACGTTGGTAACCAGTTTATAACCGTTGGAAATGGTATACGTATTGGTAATGTTTTTAACTGATGTGGTACCGCCCTGTGGAACAATGTAATTTACATTCCTGTTATAAGCTCCATTACCTGATATATTTAAGGTTAATTTACGCTCTGCCATTAAAGGTAAAGACCATGTTGCATTAGCATTACCTGCATAAACACCATCAACATTAATATAACTCACCTGTTGAATACCACTAGGCAGCTGTGCAACACTATTACCGATACTGTTGAAAGTTTGTGTCAAATTTAGTCCTGCAAAGAAAAATCTACCGTTTTCAATATTAAAGTTATTGAAATTAATCCTTAACTGGTTATTAAAAGAAGGTTTTAAAGCTGGGTTACCTACATAAATAGTTTGCGAATTTGTATTATCAGGAATTGGCTGAATCTGATCGATGCTTGGTTGAGTGGTAGAACCACGATAATTAATAAACAAGCGTTTACGGTTGCTAAAGTTATACCTGAACTGCGCAGAAGGGGTAATATTAATAAAATTCTGCGTACGCTTTAAGCCAGTAGTTAAATTCGTGTTCACCCTGTTGGTTTGCTGTGCAGCTACTCCAATATTCCAGTTATACTTTTTCTCTGTTGTTGTTAAACTAACGCCTGCCGCATTGGTAAGGGTACGGTTATTATAAATATTCGAGAAAGTATTGTCTACAAGGTCATATTGCAAAGTTAAAGGATTGTAATTAAGAACATCTCTTTGCGAATCGCTATTTGAATACCCATTCTGGTAATTAAATTCTACACTTAAGGTTTTATTTAAGGGCTCAGTATAAACTAATCGTGTCGTATTATTAATCGAATGACTGCTTGTATTATTCAACTGGTTGGTTAATGAATCTCTCTTTGAAGTACCAGTGGTAATCGTTTCATCTCTATAGTTAAGATTCGTACCATTATTATCATTAATACTGGTACTAACGTTTAACGAAAGGGTACGACCTCTACGTTTAAAACTTTTTCTTACTAATAAATTATTGCTAAACGCAGGCGTAGCTGCAGTTGTCGTGTTCCGTTGTAAACCTTCTGTTAATGAAGTTATAAAATTACGGGTATAGTCTGTAACGCTGTTCCCATCAGTTTCGGTATAGGTTACATTGGGTTGAATCTTGATCGATAACGAAGGGTCTATTTTAGTATCAACCATAAAATTGAAACGATGGTTGATCCGATCTGTAGTATTATCTAATTTCTGATTAATATCGGTTGTTCCTGTACCTAAAAGATTTTGTGTGCGCGAATTCTGCAACAGTTCGGATGTTGCTTTGTTAAAGAAATAACTGGCCTGAAACTGGGTCCCATCTTTATAGGTATCTGCAAAGTTTAAACCCGCTGCATTTGTATTGGTGATACCACCATTTCCACCAGCGCTACTTCCGCCTCCACCGCCGCCAAAACCGCCGCCTCCACGACCACCACCGCCTCCAAATCCGTTGCCTACACCACCGCCCTGACCAAAGTTTTGTTTGTTCACGTTGTTAAACTGGCCAATAAAACTAATCTGCCTGTCTTCATCAAACTTGTTGACGTTCAAACTTGCATCATATCGGTCATTGGAACCGTAGCCTACCGTACTGTTTCCAAAATAACCATGTTTCATGCCGCTTTTGGTTGTAATGTTCAGGATTTTATTTCTTGTTCCATCATCAATACCGGTAAACTGGGCCTGCTCGGAAAGCTCGTCAATTACCTGAATCTTATCAACCATATCGGCAGGAAGATTCTTTGTAGCCAATAAGGGATCGTTTCCAAAAAATTCTTTTCCATCCACCTTTACTTTGGTAATGGTTTCGCCCTGGGCTTTAATACTTCCATCTTTTGCCACCTCTACGCCTGGTACTTTTTTTAATAAATCTTCTACAACGGCATTTTCGCGTACCTTAATAGATTTGGCATCAAATTCAATGGTGTCTTTCTTTACCACAATTGGAATGGTTGCGGTAACGTTAACATCTTTTAAATCAACGCCATCGTCGCTCATGGCAATTTCGCCGGCATTTACTGCTGCTTTAGCCACTTCTATATCTTTAGTAGCTGTTTTTAAACCTAAAAAGGCGGAGTAGATTCTATATTTACCTGGGGCAATGCCCTTAAAACTAAAAGATCCATCCGGATTGGTTTGCCCTGAAGCAACAACACTCGAATCTTTTAAGCTCTTAACTGCTATTGTAGCAAAGTCAACCGGCTTTTTATCTTTCGCGTTAATTACTTTACCGCTTATTGAGCCAGTATTTTGAGCCTGGGCAATATATCCACAAAATAGGAGCACAATGAATATTGCCCGCTGAACGTTTTTTTTCATCAAAAAATTAGATATTATAATACAAAACTAAGCTATCAGACTAGGGAAAGGCGCAAAGGTTTGTTAAGGTGTGTTAAAAGCTTGGTAACATTTTAAATACAGCTTTTTAGCAAGGCGATCAGACCTAAAAGGAAGGTCGATCGAAGAGGGGATTATTTTTGTGGCGAAGGATAAGTTTTGTAGTACACTTTTGGACAGTTACAGTTCTTTTTAAAGATACTGCATCCACTTAAACCTATGGCCACAATTACACAGATGATACTAACTTTCGTTTTCATTGATTTTATTTTATTTTCAATTGCAATGAAGCTATTCCGGATACATTAATTGTTTTTGGTAAGCGGCGTATTCGTCATGGTTTCATTGAAATTTAATTTATGAAGCAATACATAACTAAAAACTGCCATAGATGCACCTAACATGTCGCAGCCAAAATCCCACCATTCTGCAGACCGGTAGGTAAAAACTTTCCATTGTAACAGTTCAATTCCGCCTCCAAGTACTGCATTGATAAGCAATATTTTAAAAATGGTTAATGTTCTGAAAGCAAAGGTATGCTGATATCTTATTTTCCCGTAGAAGAGTAATACAGATAAGACAAAGAAAAAACCCATATGGGTCATTTTATCAAAGCCTTTAAAGAAAAAACCGCTTCCACCTACCGAATCGGAAATTTCCATATTACAAAGCACTAAAACCACTATGGTCCATAGAACGGCCCATTTTTGCTGTTTCAGTGCTTCGTACAAAATATAATAATTAAGCCCCTACCAGTTCCTGGTAAGCTTCTGCTGTTAATAAATCCTCTACCTCAGCTAAATCAGCTAAAGATACTTTTACCATCCAACCTTTTCCATAAGGATCAGAGTTTACCAATTCCGGATTGTCGTTTAGCTCAGCATTAACTTCTAATACCGTGCCCGTAACCGGCATATATAAATCAGACACCGTTTTAACAGCTTCTACAGTACCAAAAACTTCTTCTTTTGCTACTTCGCTGCCTACGGTATTGATATCAACATAAACAATATCACCTAATTCGCGCTGAGCGAAATCAGTAACACCGATAATAGCTTCGTTACCTTCAACTTTAACCCACTCGTGGTCTTTAGTGTATTTTAATTCTGATGGAAAATTCATTATAATTTAACTTATTGAATATGAGTATTTTGTATTAGTTCTATTTTGATTGTTGCACACGTAATTGCAAACATTTATTCATTTGCTCATAATTCTAAGTATGTCAACGGCCCAAAAGTACAATTTAGTTTCACCAATAGCAACGCCTTAAAAAAAAGTTTTATCTATCAATCGATTCCATCTATTTAATTAACTTGGCTTGTTGTAAATACCGTAAAATGATTACATAGAAAACGAATTAAGCTATTAAGGGAATTGTTGATTGATATAAACCAACAATTCCCTGCTTGATAAGGAAGGTCTTCAGTATTACGGTAAAATAAAAACAGGTAAGCTATTACTACTAAGCCAAAAAGCTTGTGTACAACCTGATTTATATTCATTGTAGTAGTCAGACAAGTTTGGATACGAAGCAATTAATTCATCTATATGGGCTAATTTTGCATTAATATAGTTCACATTTGCTTGTCTAATTTGAAAAGCGGTACCTGTTAGTGATTTAACAGTAATATAGCAATTAGCCGCTGTACATTTATCTGGTGTAGTTTCCGATAAATCAGTGCCTCCATATTCATCAATTTTATAATAAGCAACTACAGGATTGTAAATATTGGTATTTGCGAACAAATCTTTAGTTTCGAGTAACACCTCCTTAATCCCTTTTGCAAGTCCACAGCCAGTGCTCATTGATCCAGTAACCGCGCAATGGGTGTCATAATAATAACCTGCCGTTACCGGATCACCAGATACTGGAGTAGGGGGAGTGTGACCTGGTCCAGTTTCACAAACATCACCAATTCCATTCCCATTCGTATCTTCCTGGCCAGGATTGTAATTATTGGGACAGTTATCAGAATAGTCGGGGTGTCCGTCACAATCAGAATCATCTAGATAAGGGCATGGTGTACCATCAGCTCGTAAATTCCTATTACCTTTGAACGTTGTAAGTTCTGGTTCTTCATTAGTAAATTGCTTCTCACAGCCTACAATAAAAAAGGCAAACAGCAATGCTAATCCAATTAGTTTAATTTTTTTCATAGTTTTAATTATTAGTTTATCCTGCTGTAAGATAGTATTAAAAATTAAGTCTAACTAGTTATGCATTCATGAATTATTAATACGAATCTCAAATCTTGTCTTGTATTTTAAACACTGAATTGGACTGCTTTATATTAGCTTGCAAAGCATATCTCTATAGGTTGGCATACAATTAATTTGCAACCGATCTATCCCATACTGGGCGTTTCACTTTAATTCCTACGCACCATCGTTACATATAAAAGTTCTAAAAATATTTTCCATTTTATAAATATAGAAACATATCGGCAATGGCTGCGGCCTTACGTGCATGCGTAGTGATGTCGGTTAATTTCCAAAACATGAAAATTTGAGTTCGACGTGGTTAATCGAACTCAAATTTTTAAATCCCAAAATGCAGTCTAATTCAATGTAAACCTTAAGCTAAATCCAAAGTTACTGAACGAAGTATTAAAAGTTTGCGAAGTATAAGGCTTGGTAATATTCGAATCGTAAAACAATTTGATATTAAATTTCTGATTCAACACATAATCTACACTCGGCCTTAATGTAATGTTCTTCGCGCCTGAAGAAACTTCGGCTTCGGTCACATCTGCACGGTAAATAACGGTTTTATTATCGCGGATAGCCACATCCAGTTTGAAATCCATGTTGTTATCCATTTTGAGGCTTTTAAACCATCCAAATGGGAAACGGAATTTATTGGTACGGTAGCCCAATCCTAAAACCATATTGTTTTCTGATAACTGCGCCAATTGGCTGTTTGATAAACTTAATCCCAATAAACGTGAACGGTTTAATTCGAAAGAAGCGGTCAGGTTATTTTTAAACCTGGTATCAACACCAACCAACGGAGAAAAATATTCAGAAATGGTTACCTGAGCAAACTGGTATTCCGGTAAAAAGTTATTATTTACATCTCTACTGCTAACCGCACCATTGGTTTCCTGGTAGCGCAATAATGAGTTAAAACCATTAATATTGTAGGCAGAGCGATAGCCGTGTCTGATATCGACAGACGAAAACTTATCGGCGATAAAAGGAATACGTGTTAAACCGCTATAGGTTAAACTCCAGTTTGGAAGTGGAATTTTAGGGAAGGCGTTCATTTTCGTTTTCCCGGCATCTTTGCCCGAATAAGCAGCCATAAAAGCAGAGATAATTACATCCTGACTTTCTTTGCTATAACCATCGGCATAACCGCCGTTTACACCCCCTGAATTTGGATTCTGAGCACCCAATCTTCTGGAGATAATGATCCTATTCGCCATAAACTGGTTAAACAGACCCGAAATTACCGTTGAATTATTTTCTTTGAAAGCCGTACCCAAAGCAATATACGATACGCTATAATCGCCCGTGGTGATAGCACTTAAGTTTTCGAACGATGATACACTGGCTACATACCTGAAATTGGTAGAAAAGTTTCTTGTTTGCGCCTTATTGGCTTTTAGCGTAATCCGTAAATCTTTAAATGGCTCTACCTGCCCGGTAAGCTGAAAATCTTCTCTGAGTGTGTTTACATACAGTTGGTTCTGTAAGGTATCAGTGGTTAGCCATCCGTTGTTTAATGCCATATCGCGAATATCGCGCTGACTTCCGAAAGCAAAGCCCAAGCCGGGTGCCCCCGTTGCATTATCGATACCAAAATACCTGGTGGTTGGCAGATAGCCCGGCAAGAAAATACCTTTGGTTTGTACAAAGCTGGCATTAACGTTTTTTACACTCGTTAATAGATTAATAAAAAATGTCTTAGCACCACTTCCTTCCTGGTCGTTGCCTGCCTTTCTGATAAAACCAAACTTGTTGTATAAAGTAGTTAGGTTTAAGGTTGGGTTTATCTGTACCGTTCTGCTGTTCTGTACCGTATTACCCAAATTAATATTCGGATCGCGTAAAGTAGAAAGCGGCTCAGTTTGCCAGTTAAAGTTGGTACCATAACGGGTTTTTACGGTAATCCAGTTTAGTCCTGGTATTTTATCAATTGGCAGGTTATAAGTAACGTTTAAATTATGGTTATAATCGGTTGTACGCCCTAAACGTTTTAAGTTTTGCCAAACGGTATCACGTTTTAAACCGTCAAGTCTTCCATCCGGTTCATCAATGATCGAATAATTTGTGGCATTAAAATCTAACTGTAACGAACGGGTAAGGTTCCAGGCGACACCATAAATCCTGCTCATGGTAAAGTTCTTGTTAAAGGTGGTACCGTAGCCACTCTGGTAAACCCCGATGGTATTATTCGGATCGTTATTCCGTAAGGTATTTTCTGAATATAAGCGATCTACATCTATTCTGAAATTAATGGCACTTGGAAAAATACTAAAGTTGAAATCCTTCAATAAAGCCAGCATGTTTGATTTAATAATCTTTTCAAACGGCGCTATTGTTTTGGCTTCTTTAGAATAACTGTACTGCAGCGATGCCCTATAGGTATTCTGAATGCTGCTCTGATTAATAAAATCGCGATGATTATATTGGGTATAAGCATAACTTGCGGCAAAATTTTCAATATCCCACAGCCTTATAGGTTTACTGTTATTAGTGCGCTCTTTTCTAACATTGGTAAAGTTTATGCCTCTTCTAACGGTATAATCCTGTGCAAAGTTTAAAATCGAATCTTTTTGTTCTTTTGTCGACTGCTCTAGCGCATTTTTAAGCTCGATATCTGGCGTTCTTGGATTGTACTGCGGAGTAGAAACCTGTTTAGAGTAACTCACAAACATTGGGATTTTCACACCCGATTTTTGCGGCAGAAACTTACCTAATTCCATAGCAGAAGAAACATCAAGCAATACATTATCCGCACGGTTCCGCTCGCTCACCTTCGAATCGATAGATCCGAAACCGATGGTAGATTTACTTCCGGAAATATTTACATCTGCAAAATCAGCCAATTTTAAGTTCAATCTTCCGGTAGCTGCCCAACCGCCTTTTTCGTCAAATTCAGTTAACCTCAATTCGTTAAACCAAACCAGTGCATTTTTATCAAGGCCATCGTCATTCCGTTCATCACTGGCAGCACGGAGCGGATTTTTAATCCCTACCATATACACCCTAACCTTGCTCATATCAGGTTGCCCTTTAACTATAATAGTTCTATTTCCGTCGGTATAGGTAAATGGAACATTTGTAGGCCATGGTTGTCCGTTGGCTTGTTTAGCTACGTTACGGGCCAGCTTGGCATTTTGGAAAAGTGTTAAATCAATATCCATTCTATTGGCTTCCGGCCAAATGGCATCAGGATCGCTTGTACCCGGATTGGTTACCTTTAACGGGATTACATATTCATAATAATTATCCTGGTTATCGGTTCCGATTCTTAAGAATGCGGCAACATCATTATCATTTAAAATTTGATTATTAACAGCCTCGGCATGAATAAACATTTCCAAATGTTTGTAAGACCTGAAATCGCTATAGGCTGTTTTAAATGCTGCTCTACCATAGCCATCTCTTAACGATTTTACAATAACCGATAGCGATTGCTCATTTAAACGTGTATCGCCACGATAGTTGCTATAGTCGCGCTCGCGAAGAATGCCCGGAGGGGTAACATATGGAATCGGTGAACGCTTTCCATTTTCTTCAATATTTACTGTCGAAACTTCAATAGTAGAATTATCAGGGGTAAGTGCGGGCAACGATGGATCGACGATTACCTGTGCAGCTTGGTTGGAAGCATTATATTCTCTCCACTCCCCACGGATTAACTGCAACTTGGCAAAACGCATCACCGCAGTATCAGCGAAATTGGTCATAAACATCCTGAAAAAACGGATCGATTTAAAATCCTGGATACCGCCTACTTTCTCCTGGTACTGACCGATTGGGATTCTGAATTGATACCATGAAACGGCCTGGGTATTTCCATTGGCCAATTTTACCTGCGAGGTAACCTTATCGGTAATAAAGTTCTGACCAACATTTAAATCTCCCGGGCGGATAGAAACTTTATACTGAAAATACTCATCACTTTGCGTCATGTTATTATCGCGGTTGATGTCTTCCCCATCGGGTAAAGAAGTAGATGCAGAATTTTCAAGTCCTAGTTCTTCTTGCGACTGTTGCGAAGTTTTAGAGTTTCCTTCCGTTCCATTATATTTTTCGTAGCGTTTAAGAATACCCGCGTTGATCTGATCTAATGCCGGACCTCTGAAATAAGTATAATTATCTGATGATGGATCGGCATCAAGTGCGGCAGAAGCGGTGGCATTTAACTGCGATTTAATCTGCGTAATTGCCGCAACAAATTTTACTTTTTCATCAGCATCTGATAATCCATCCAAACCCACATCCTGTGCTCTACGCGAACTGGCATTGTTATCGAAAGCCTGTACAACGGGTTGCAATTTGGGTACACGGCCCCAAGCGGTTTCTTCGTATTTGCTTGGGTCGTTTGTGGCTGGCAGACCATTTTCTAAGGATTTTCTGCCATCCTTAAGAATATCTTCTGAGATATTTCCCAAGTTAAAATACATGTCGCCACCGGTAGAATTTGGCTTATAGATGAATGGATCCATTACCCAAAACTCAATAAAACCCACATTTAAGGCTTCAAAATCGTTGGTTTCGATTTTTCTTTGGAAACCTCCCCAGTTATTTTTAGGCTGCAATAATGTTCCATCCGGTCTAAAATCTGTAGGGCGGAAGTTATATGGCCCCCTAACAGTTGGATAATAAGCCACATCGAAAGTGGTAATGTTTAAGGCCTGCCCGGTTGCCGTTTCTTTAAACGGAAAAACCTCCTGCTCAATTACCTCTCTAACATAGTGATTGGAAAGTTCTCCCCGGTTGCCCCTGATATTTGCAGGAGTGGTAGATGCCGCCGAATTATAAAAAGTTGGGTCGATGTTATAAAATGCAATTCTTGCCCGGTTGTAACCGTAAGATAAATCGTTGGATTTATCAAACTCTGAGAAAAGCTGTGGCGTACCTGATAGCTGCCAGGCAATGGCACTCTTTAAATCGATTACCGATCTGGATGCTTCGAAATCATCCAAGTAACTTACTCCGTTTTTACTGCCGGCAAAATTCAATGCCCTTGGGTGCCCAGGGATCAATTGTGCAAACTCTCCATAAAACGTTACACTCGAAGGTGCTTTGGTTGAAATGAACGGAAGTTTATCAACCAGTTTTGTTAAAAATCTTGATGGCGAGCTGTAGTTAATATCTGCTCCCCAAATGGTATTTGAAATAGGCTCTTCGCCGATGTTTACCTTTTGGGTTAAAGGTTTCTCGGTCAGGTTCATGATAGTACCGCCCAGATTTAGTTTATTGTTTACACGGTAATCTAAACGGGTTCCAAAAAGTGATCGTTGCTGCAGGCCAAAGGTTTCACTGTTTTCAGTAGTGATCCGAATCGGTTGACCAGACACCAAAAGTGCCTGGTTGATGATGCTCACCCGGCCACCCTGATAATCGACAGTAAAATCTATCCCCTCAGTTAATGGCATTGTTCCTGCAAAAACCTTTACCGATCCTTCCGGAACGTTAATGGCATTTAAACTAAATTCAGAAGAAATATCAGATTGGTAATTTACCTTAATGGTGTACCTGTTCTGGTTTTGGAACAACTGCTTAGCGATGGTTTGGGTTGAATCGTAAAGCGCAGTAAAAGTATATTTATTGATCAATGCCTGCTCGCTCGGTAAAAACTTCGCAGCTAAATCTTTACCAAATGGCTCAATCACAGGGAAAATAATTCTTCCATTTGCCGGATCGATGGTGATATAACCCGAATTGGTATTGGTTACCAACGAAGTTTGTCCATTGCTCCCCACGCCGAACATACTCGCCTGATTGGCATTGCTTGCGGTAGAATAAGACCCAAAAGCATTATTTGTGGCCACGAAATCGAAAACTCCATCGGGCCTGCGTTCATTTTGCTGGTTCAAACGATCAAATTCAGTTAAGGCAATCCACTGCTTATTTGCAGTATTTTGTCCTTCAGTCATTACCGGGTTATCCACACCGGTTTCGTTATCGATACGGTAAATATCAAGTTTAAAATTCTGACTGCTGATCTGGTACCCTCCGATAGAGTAAATATTTTTCATCATCAGATCCCATGTTGGCAATTGGATCTTGGTGGTTTCGTTCTTTAACAATTTAGCATAAAGTACTTTTGGATTTGCCGCATCAAAAGAAACATCGGTAGAAAACTCACCTACCTGATATTCCACACCGTTGTAGGTATAACGGTAGGCAACAGCTAAAACCTCATCAGCATTTAATGGGTTGTTCAACGATAAATAACCCAACTGTGGCTGAAAGGTAAACTCACGCTCGGTTAACTTTCTGGCGTAAACCAGTTTAGCAAAGTTATCGGTATTGCTGCTATTGGCCGGTGTTGTCTGGAAGAAAGAAAGGACGGCATTAGAATTTGTCTGTCTTATAGCACCGCCCTGATAAGCATTTAACTGCGAGATCAAGTTGTTAGACTGTTGCGGGAAACCCGTAGCGGTAGTTCCTGCCGGCAGACCGGAAGTTCCTCCGGTAATTAAATTATTGTTAAAAGGAACATTTTCACCCAAATCCATCAAACCCAATACATCTCTGGAGTCGGTAGTATTACCTGCCTTATTGGTAATCCATACCTCAATTTTGGTAATCTGAATCGGAGAGGTAATAATAGGTGCGTTAGCAAGATTTTTATTGTAGTTATTCCTAAAATATTGTGAGAGGAAATAGTGTTTATTGGCTTCGTAGCTATCAATATTTACCGTGGTGGTATTTTGTTGCGCCCCATTGGTAATTTTAATTTCCCGTGATTGAGATTTTTGTTGCGTGTAAACACTTGTTACGTTTAAACGCCCAAATTTTAATTGTGTTTTAATACCGAAGAGTGCCTGGGTTCCGGTAATTAAAGAGGTATTTAAAGGCAAGCTTACATTACCCGCTTCAATTTTTTGGATAATATCATCAGGTCCGCCGGTATAATCGAGCTTAATCTGATTTTCGAAATCAAATTGGGCCTCGGTATTGTAATTACTTTTAATTTTTAGTTTGGTTCCGATATTACCAACCAGATCCATCTGGATTCTTTGGTTAAAATCGAAATTGGTCTGTACCCTTTGTCTTTCGTTAAAAAGCGGGTTTTCATTCTTATTTACCCGGCCTAAAAAGGTGAGTTCTGCCTCTCCACGGGGCTGAATATCAATGGTTGTTCCACCAAATAATTTTTCGAAAGCTTTGCTGTTTACCTGGATCTGAGGAATGATGCCAGTGCTTCTGTAATCACTTACTTCTGCATTTGAAATGCTACGCCAGTTACCGCGTTTTATCTCGCTGTTAACCAATCGCTGGTATTCATCAATGGTTAAATATTGTGTGTTTAAAACAAATTTTTCGCCAATTAACTCCTTTACCACATAACGTTTATTCTTGGCATCGTATTCTACAACACGTTTTAAATTGCTAGGTGCCGGATAAAACGGATTAACGGCCGGACTAAGTCCTAAATGCTCTTTCTCGCGTAAACTAAAATTATTTTTTGGGGTAATAGTATCCGCTTTGCTTGGAACAACTTGAGAGAAAGCGTTTTGAGAAGCAATTAAGAAAAGAGGGATGAGAAACAGAAATGTAGATATTCTCTTCAAAGGCAGTAGATCTATAAAGTTTTTAAAGCTTGTTTAATTAGTTGCTCTACCGAAAGTGTTCCCTCTGTCACTTTTAAAATCTGGTCTATAGTTTTTTCGGCGGTTTGTTTGGCGAATCCGAGCATTACTAATGCTGATAACGCTTCATCTTTAACAGTATTGTGTTGAGGCATAGAAATTAATGAATCTACCCCTTCTTTTTTTAATTTATCCTGCAACTCTAAAACCAGGCGTTGTGCGGTTTTAGCGCCTAAGCCCTTAATTCTTTGAATTAGAGGCAAATCTGCTTTAACAATTGCGGTCTGGATTTCTATAGGTGTGATAGATGATAAAATCATTCTGCCTGTATTTGGCCCAATTCCCGATACCGATATTAAATGTAAAAATAAACGGCGTTCGCCTTCATCGGCGAAGCCGTATAATGTATGTGCATCTTCTTTTACATGCAGCCAGGTGTATAGTTTACACCTTTCTGCATCAGCTAAAGCGCTGTATGTATTTAAAGAAATGTTTATATGATAGCCTATACCTCCGGCTTCAACCACAACATATGCTGGGTTCTTGAATGTCAATTTACCATCAATATAGGCGTACATGTAATTCTACTTTTTAGTTGTTTTTCCAAATATACCTTTTCGTTTCGATGTTGCAATTTCTTCTTTTGCTTGCACATCTACAACAGCAATGGTAACCATATTGACGATTTCGCGTACAGAACTACCTAATTGAACAATATGAACAGGTTTATTCAGTCCTAACAAGATCGGCCCCACCGCTTCGGCACCGCCTAACTCTTGTAACAATTTGTATGCAATGTTTCCAGACTCCAGATTTGGGAACACTAAAGTGTTCGCCGGAGCATCGGCCAACGTGCTAAATGGAAAATTATCTTTCAGCAGTTCGTTGTTGATGGCAAAGTTTCCTTGCATCTCTCCATCCACAATTACCTCTGGATGATTTTTATGCAGGAGTTTAACCGTTTCCCTTACTTTATTTGGTGTTACACCATCGTTTGAACCAAAGTTTGAATACGATAATAAAGCGATACGGGGCTTGATGTTAAACTGCTTAACAGATTTATCAAGCAATAAAGTAATATCTACCAGTTCTTCTGCTGTTGGATCTACATTTACAGTGGTATCGCCGAAGAAAACAGGACCTTTTTTGGTCATCATCATGTACATACCAGCAACGCGTTTTACACTCGGATCAACACCGATTACGTGTAAAGCAGGTTTAATGGTAGATCCATAATTTTTGGTCAGGCCCGAAATCATCGCATCTGCTTCGCCAAACTCAACCATCGATGCGCCATAGTAGTTACGGTCTCTCAATAATTTAGTGGCATCAGTTAATGAAACCCCTTTACGCTGACGTTTTTGATAAAGCGCCTCGGCATATTGTTTGGTTTTATCAGGATTCTGCATCTGATCGATGATCTCAACACCTTCTAACTCTAAACCGTGTTCATCAATAATGGCCTGTATTTTATCTTTATTTCCTAAAAGGATCGGAATAGCGATATTCTCATCGTTAACAATCTGTGCGGCCTTTAAAATCTTGTAATTATCGGCTTCAGCAAATACGACTCTTTTTGGATCTGTTTTAGCTTTTGTAGTGATGGCACGCATAATGGCATCATCCAAACCAAGGCGTTTTCTCAGTTCTTCGCTATAGGCATCCCAATCGGTAATAATTTTACGGGCTACGCCACTTTCAATTGCTGCTTTAGCTACCGCGATAGAAACTTCTGTAATTAATCTAAAATCAACAGGTTTTGGGATAATATATTCTTTACCAAATTTAAGGTTACGGGCGTTATAAGCTAAGTTTACCGATTCTGGAACAGATTTTTTAGCTAATTCTGCAATGGCTTTAACGGCAGCGATTTTCATCGGCTCGTTAATGCCTGTTGCACGAACATCAAGCGCACCACGAAAAATATAAGGGAAACCTAAAACGTTATTTACCTGGTTCGGATAATCAGAACGGCCGGTAGCCATAATAATATCTTTACGGGTTTTAATCGCCAGTTCGTAGGCAATCTCCGGATTAGGGTTGGCCATCGCAAAAACGATAGGGTTTTTGGCCATCGAAGTCAGCATTTCTGCTGTAACACAATCTGCTGATGAAAGACCGATAAATACATCAGAATCTTTCATGGCCTCTGCCAAAGTGTTGATTTTCCTGTCGGTAGCAAATTCAGCTTTAATATCATCAAGTACTTCACGGTCTTTACGGATCACGCCAGAACGGTCGCACATAACGATGTTTTCTTTTTTAGCACCCAAAGAAACATAAAGTTTGGTACAAGAAATTGCAGCGGCACCAGCACCATTAACTACAATTTTGATCTTATCCATTTTTTTCTTGAAGATTTCGCAAGCGTTCAACAATGCCGCAGCCGAAATAATCGCTGTACCATGTTGATCATCATGCATTACCGGAATGTTCATTTCTTCCTTTAAGCGACGCTCAATTTCGAAACATTCTGGTGCTTTGATATCTTCTAAGTTAACACCACCAAATGTTGGCTCCAAAGCCTTAACAATTTTCACAAAATCATCAACATTTTTGGTATCCAACTCTAAATCAAATACATCAATATCAGCAAATATCTTGAAAAGTAAACCTTTTCCTTCCATTACCGGTTTTCCGGCTTCCGGGCCAATATCGCCTAAACCTAAAACGGCTGTACCGTTACTGATTACCGCAACCAGGTTACCCTTTGCGGTATATTTATAAACATCTTCTTTATTTTCTGCAATCTTCAAACACGGCTCTGCAACGCCAGGAGAATACGCTAAAGTTAAATCTCTTTGCGATGTTGTAGGTTTTGTGGGTACTACTTGTATCTTTCCTGGACGGCCTTGCGAGTGGTAATCAAGCGCATCTTGCTTTCTAGTGGTCTTACTCATTACGTAACTTATTAGTGACGGGGGCAAAGGTACAATTCTTTTTATGAGGCATAAAATAAAAAGCCCCTCAAAAAAGTTAAATAAGACGTTACACTAAGCTACCGTTACACTAATTGGATTAAACCAAGCACTGTTAATAGAATTTCAGATTTTTTAATCAAGAAATGAATGCCATTGTCAGGTTTGCCCTGTTATCCTCTGTTGATTTTCAGGATCATCCCTACTTGCAAACCAGCTTTTGATAAACGGTTATCTCTTCTGATGCTCTGAACGGTTGCACCGTCAAATTTCTCTGCAATTTCAGACAGGGTATCGCCGGTTTTAACCTTGTAACTTAAAAACGATGATGGTGCTTTTAATGGCGTCCGGTTTTTGGCGTAAATCTTTAGTTTTTGTCCCAGCACCAGCGTTTTGCTTTTTAAACCGTTCCAAACCCTTAAATCCTGTACCTCTACACCATATTTATCGGCTACAGTTGTTAAGTTCTGTCCTGAGCTAACTTTATGATAAACTACTGAGGATGTAGCTATACTTTTGGTTTTCTTCTTTCTTAAATCTCTTGCATCATCGGTACTGGCGGCTAGTACTTTCATGTTCACAGCCACGTCCTGATTGTTGAGCACATCATAAATACCTGCATAATCAACATCCCTTAACTTAGGCATTACAATACGCTTCGGCTCATCATCTGTACCATTTACGATCTTTTTCTTGTAGGATGGATTTAAGGCCATAATCGCCGCCTCATCAATATTTAACACTTTTGCAAGCATAGACAGCGACACGAAACGGGTAGTTTGAACCGTATCGGTTTTTAAGAACATGCTCGAGGCTTGCGCGGTAATCTGATGTTTGCCAGAATAATTCATTACATAAACTGCGGCAATAAATGCCGGCACATAATTTCTGGTTTCTTTAGGTAAAAACTGTCTGATTACCCAAAAATCCCTCGATCCTGCTTTATCAATAGCCCGGTTAACATTCCCCTTTCCGCAGTTATAAGCGGCAATGGCCAACAGCCAATCGCCAAGCTCTTCAAAAGCATCTCTAAAATAGGCTGCCGCTGCATAACTGGCCTGGATGGGATCTTTACGTTCATCCACAAAGTTATCCATCTTTAGGCCATAGGCCTTACCAGTGCCGAACATAAACTGCCAGATACCTGTTGCTCCTACTCTAGAAATGGCATGCGGATTCATCTGTGATTCGACGATCGTTAAATATTTTATTTCCTGTGGAATATTATAATCTTTTAAGGCTTTATCAAAAATCGGGAAATAATAGCTAGATAAGCCGATCATTTTCCCGAACATATCTTTACGCTTGGCATAAATATCGATATACTGCTGAACGTACTCGTTGTAAGGAAGAGGTACCGTTTTAGCAATAGAATCGAGCCTGAGTTTATAGATAAAGTTCTGGCCCATGGTTAATGGGTTTTCTGAAACAGCCGGTACAGCTACGGTATCGGTATTGATAAAGATGTTGTTGTGAATCTTCGGAAGACTATCCAGTTTGAGCGTTTGTTGCGCGGAAGAAGAAGAAATGTATCCTAAACAAGCGCAAATTGAAGCAAAAAGTAATTTTTTAATCATGGGCTATTGGTTCAAATTTCCATTAACTGTGGCTTATGTCCTCACAAACCTTTATACAGACTCGTCTTTTCATAACAAGGAAAAGAGTAAGAACCTGCGAACCTTCTAGACAACGCCTAGAAAAACAGTTAATAAAATGCCATTGCCATACTTAACTATAATGCTTGGTAACTCGCAATGACGATAAAACTATGATAAAAATGCCTGAGAAAAAGCCAAAAGCTTATCTTCCTCAAAATGTTTGGCTGTAAACTGTATACTTAACGGCAATCCTGCTGCATTATTGCCTAGTGGCAAAGCAATAGCCGGATTTCCGCTTAAAGAAGGCAATACGGTAAATATATCGGCCATATACATCACAATTGCATCCTGAACATTATCGCCAATTTTAAAAGCTGCTGTTGGTGCCACAGGAGAAAGAATTAAATCATAATCCTGAAACAAAACATCCATTTTTTCTCTGATCAACCGGCGAACCTGCTGTGCTTTCTGATAGTAAGCATCGTAATATCCCGCACTTAAAACAAAAGTACCTAAAAGGATGCGGCGTTTTACTTCCTCGCCAAAACCTTCGGCGCGTGATAATTTATAAAGTTCATTTAGCGATTTCGCCTCTAGGTTACGATGTCCGTAATGAACGCCATCATAACGCGAAAGATTTGAAGAGGCTTCGGCCGTTGTTAAGATATAATAGGCCGGAACCAGATAACCCAACAGATCAAAAGAAACATACTCAACAGTGTGTCCATCTGACTTGAGCTGCTCGATTGATTTTAAAATAGCCGATTTGATTTCGGGATCGAGGGCTTCGCTCTCAATAGTTTCTTTTAATACTGCTATTTTTTGTTTTTTATGTTCATTCAAATGAGCAGGGTAATCGGGCACTGCATCTGGCGAAACAGTAGAATCGTAATCATCAGCGCCGGCTAAAACCTGTAAAAGCAAGGCCGCATCTTCTACTGATGATGTAATTGGCCCAACCTGATCGAAAGAAGAAGCGTAGGCGATAACACCATACCTTGAAATGCGCCCATAAGTAGGTTTAAGCCCGATCTGACCACAAAATGCAGCTGGCTGTCTTACCGAGCCACCGGTATCGGTACCCAGGGCAGACAAACACATATCGGCCTGAACGGCTACAGCTGAGCCGCCTGAAGATCCACCAGGAACAAGGTCGGGATTTGCAGCATTTTTAGCAACCCCATAGTATGAAGTTTCATTAGAGCCGCCCATCGCAAACTCATCACAGTTTAAACGGCCGATAATAACGGCAT
Source organism: Pedobacter sp. ISL-64 (assembly GCF_018613605.1). GTDB lineage: Bacteria > Bacteroidota > Bacteroidia > Sphingobacteriales > Sphingobacteriaceae > Pedobacter. The sequence continues at coordinate 186,999 of NZ_JAGGPU010000009.1, forward strand.
CTTCCTGTAATAATCGCTGCACAACTGTAGAAGAATATGGAGATACAAAACCTTCGAGCATTTTTGACGATGCAGTAACGATATGGTCTTTATAACAAATATTATCTTTAATACCAATTACCATCCCTGCAAGTTTACCTGCAGTACCTTCTTCTATTTTTTGCTGTATCGCTTTCGCCTGAACTTCGGCCGATAAAAAAAACACCTCATTAAATGCATTGAGGTGTTCATTATTTTCAATTTGCTTAAAATAATAAGCTAATAAATCGGGTAAAGTTAATTGCTTTTGCGCAATGAGTGTTTGAATCTCTTTAAGAGAGCTGTATTTCTTCAAAACTAAAAATTATTGCAATTAAACGGTTTTATCACGGTTAGACGGATCTACCTGTTCTCCATCAACGCCATCTTTACCATCTTTAAATTCTTTAACACCTTTACCTAAACCTCTCATTAATTCAGGAATTTTTTTACCACCAAATAATAACAATACCACTACCGCAATAATGATAATTTCTGGTGTTCCAAGCATTGCTGCTATTGTTGTATTTAACATGATTTTTTTGTTTAAACTTTTTCTTTGTCAGTTACAATTTTTTCGTCAGTAGGCTTGCTCAGATCAATGTGTGACTCACTTGCCTCTATTTTTTCATCAACCGGTGATTCTTCTGTTGGATGATGACGCTGACTATGGTTTACCGCTGTTTCTTCTGCTGCTTCTTTATCTAAATCCATTGCATTGATATTCCGATGGATTTCACGCTTAACACCATCAGAGGCATCTTTGAATTCTCTGATCCCCTTCCCTAGTCCTCTTGCAAGTTCAGGTAATTTTTTACCTCCGAACAACAATAGAACCACCACTAAAATGAGTACGATCTCTGATCCACCCATGTTTAAAAACTCTAATAACGTGCCTTGATACATCACTAATATAATTTATACAAATATAGACATTTTAACTTGTCTTAAGTTTATTTACTAATCCAAGCTTCAGGATTTAAAGTTCCCTGGCCTCTTCTAATCTGGAATTTTAAAATGGCGTCGTCACCAGTATTTGCTACAATTCCAATAGCCTGTTTGGTTTCAACTAAATTACCCACGCTCACACTAACCGATCTTAAGTTTTGGTATACTGTAAAATACTCGCCGTGGTTAATTACTACAGCAGTTCTGCCCATAATATTTTGCACCATAACAACCTTACCTGCAAATATACTTCTAACAGCTGCCCCATCAGTTGTAGTGATATCTACTCCATCGTTGGTATAACTTGCCTGGTCGATCTTATGTAAACCAAACCTTTCGGTTATTGTTCCTGTCGCTACAGGCCAAGGTAACCTTCCTCTGTTATTTTCAAAACCTGCCGATAATCTGGCTGCCTCAGGTGTTGCAGTAAGCAATTCTCCCGTCGATTTTGCTTTAGCGGTTGGTGTAGCTGGTGCAGTAGGTACAGGTCTATTTTCAGCCTTGGCTTTTGCCGCCGCAATCCGTGCTTCTTCAGCCGCTTTTCTTCTTGCCTCTTCTGCGGCCTTCCTTCTCGCTTCTTCAATTGCCCGCTGAATTGCAGCACTAATGGCCCTGTCTATCTGAGCCTGTTGCTTTTTACGACTGGTAATATCCTGTTTAAACTGTTTTTCGTCCTTGCTCAGTTTGTTTAATTCTACTGATTGTTTGCTTTTATCCTTGCTTAAACGCTCACGCTCTCTTTCCTGTTCCTTCAACAGATCACTTTTTTCCCTGAGTGTTTTATCCAGAACCTTAATCTTGCCGTTCAGATCTTGCTGCGTATTCTCAATGTATCCAGCCTGTTTTTTACGGTATTGACTAAACTGCTGTAAATACTTTATTCTTTTATATGCCTGGTTAAAATCCTTCGCCGCAAAAATGAACATCATTTTATCGTACGAATTTCTGTTACGCTGTGCAAAGCGGATCATTCCCGCATACTCTTTTTTAAGGTCGCCCAACTGACCTTGCAACGTATGTACGGTATTTGTGTTCTGAGAGATTTGGTTATCGAGATTTTTTATTTCAGAGTTGATTGTACCGATCTTATCCTGGCGTAGCCTAATCTGGGCATTTATAGTATTAATCTGCTGTATAGTAAGCTTTTTACCACTCGCAGTTTTATTCAAATTCTTTTGAAGCTGTTCAATTTCGCGTTGTATAGCTTCTTTTTTCCTTCTGAGCTGGCTTTCAGTTTGTGCAACCGCCGAAAAGGTTAACACGCTTAAAAAAAGGATAAATAGGAGTTTTTGTAGCTTCATTAAGCCAAAAGTATAAAAATTTTTGTAGTAAAAATATTAAAATCGAGATACTAAAGTCATAATTGCTTATTACAGAACTGTCTTCACTCAATCTTCATACATCACAAAGATTGCCAGCGCCGCTGTACTAATGCAGTGTCTAACCTGGCAAATCACTGATAGAATATGTGAATGTAGTTTTTAAACCTACTTTACAACCGTAAATCTCTTTGGTACATTAAACGGAAAATCGACAGGAACATTGCCATCAATTTTTACAAACTGTAGGTCGATGTTTATCCGCTTTGCTTTAGATAGTGTTTTGATCTGCAATGCGCTAGGGAATAATGACTCGTTTAATTTTTGATAGTCGGTATACGTAACTTTTAGCGCCTGACCGTTTTTAACGTCATTTAAATTGGTTTCAGATACTTTAAAAAGCGTATTAAAAAGCAATTTATAATCTAACTCCGATTTGCTTCCGGAAACCACCCAAACACCATTTTCCTGTTTAACATCTGATTCTGTTGTTAAAAACTCGCCCATGGCATTGCCCGTTAAAACGGCTTGTAAAGTATTAAAATTAACCTGTTTATTGGTGAAATTGTAAATATAACTAAAAGGTTTTTTTAGGTATTCGCTTTTCATCCGGTTCATGATCTTGATACTATCAGGCGTAATCAAAGCCCTTGCCACCTCTGCCATTCCACCTAAGGCTGTAATGCTTACCCAAATGGCTTCCTTGTCTTTCATCTTGAAATTCATGGTTACATCGTTTGCATCGCCGGCAATATCTAAAGTTGCTTTTGCTTTTAAGGAAAGTGTATTAAATTTAAGTTGTTTGCTATTTAGTAGTGTTAAAGCTTCTGCTTTCGAATTATCAGTTTTGGTTTCTGTTTTGGTAGGCGGAGCCACTACAATTTCTTTTTTAGGTTTACATGCCGAAACAAAAACTACAGCTCCCAATAGGAATGCGCTATTTAAAATACTTCTTTTCATTTATCTTTTTAATTAATACTTCTGATCCGTTTCCGGTCTCTCTTGCTTTTTGCCATTGGATTAATGCAGCATCCTTTTCACCCTTCATAAAAAGTATATCGCCATATCGCTCCAAGTAAACACCGTTTTTACTGCTATTGTTTTGCAAAGCCTTTTCGATCCATGTTTTCGCCAAATCGTATTTTTGCTGTTTAAACAGAATAAACGCATAGGTATCTACAATTGAAGGATTATTAGGCATAGCATTGGCCGCTGTTTCTGCATATTTCGCTGCCTTGGTTAAGTCGTCATTTCTTAACGCCAGATAATAGGCATAATTATTCATGATGAGGTAATTATCGGGCTCTGTTGAAATGGCTTTTTCGAAAGCTGTTTTAGCTAAGGCAAAATTATTCTGGTTGATGTAGATATCGCCCTGTAGTGCATAAATCTGCGCCTGCAGGCTTTTATTCTCCACATCCAACTGTAAGGAGGTTTTTAAATTGCTTTGAGCGGGCTCATATTTACCTGTTTTAAACAGGGCATAAGCCATATAATAATATAAGCTGGCCTGATTGGGATAAATGCTTAAAGCCTCATCGCCAACCTTTATGGCTTCCTCATAGTGCCCAAGCAGTGTTTGGATATTAATGACCTGTTCCCACACTATATAAACCTGTTCGTTAAGTTTTAAAGCAGCCTGATATTGGGACAATGCATCTTTTAAGTGGTTCTGCTGATAAAGTACATCGCCATAAAGTGCCAATGCTTTTGCATCAGCCGGATTTTTTTCTGCAACCAGTTTACTTAGTTCAGTTACATTTTTGGCAACAACGGGTTGGTTAAGTTTCGAAAAAAGTGCAGCGATAATCTTCACCTTTTCCGTAAGAGGCATTTCATTGCTTTCGAAAGCCAATTTTAAGGAAAAAAATGCAGCTTCGTCATTTTTCTGCTTACGGTAAATATCAGCCAAAGCCAGGTTTACCTCAAAATTATTGGGTTCGAGCTGCTGGGCTTTGGTTAATACCTTTAATGCTTCCGGATCATTTCCCTTCTGCAAAAGCAAACCTGCAGCATATAAATAGTTCTTTACATCAGCCTGATTGCCTTCCAATAATTTAACAATATCACTTTCAGAGGCATTCCCGTTAGATTGCAGACGTTTTCTGGCGTTTACCAAATCCCTTGATTCGCCAAATTTAGTCTGAATTTCATCATAGGTCTTTTTTGCAGCATCCAGCTGATTGCTTAAGAACTGCGCATTAGCTTTATCAAAATAATAGGCATCGTTTTCAGAATCGAGACGGATCAACTGATTAAACACTTCGATTAGTTCGGGCATTTTATTGGTGCGCTTGTATACCTCACCAAGTAAGCGCCAGTACCATAAATTGCCGGCATTTAATTTAATTGCCTGTTTTATATTCTGTTCAGCTTCCGAAAGTTTATCTAAACGCAGGTTTGCATTGGCCAGCTCGAAATAGGCTGCATGGTTATTCGGATCTAAACCAACAATTTTATTGAAATTGGTAGAGGCGACAACATAATTTTCAGACATTTTCTCCCGTAAGCCCGCAAAAAACAATTGTTTTACCATGTTGCTATCGCGATTGGTACTTGGCGTAACCGTTCCCTGCCCAAAAGCCTGGAAGCTCACTAAAGTAGCGCCAACAAGAAAATGTACTTTGTATTTCATATCATTTTATTCATCCAAAAATTAACTCCAAACTGAAAACTGCTAACTCCAAACTATTTACCAGTATGTCCGTAACCGCCTTCGCCGCGTGCAGTTTCCCCTAATTGTTCAACGGTTTGCCAGCTAACGGTTTCGTGTTTTGCCACAACCATTTGTGCAATTCTATCGCCATTAACGATTTTAAAATCTGTATCTGATAAATTTACCAATAAAACTTTTATTTCACCACGGTAATCGGCGTCAATTGTACCAGGAGCATTTACAATGCTAATACCGTGTTTATAGGCCAGGCCGCTTCTGGGTCTGATCTGTGCTTCGTAACCGATCGGTAATTCAATAAACAAACCCGTTGGCACCAATAAGCGCTGCAAAGGTTTCAATATCATTTCTTCTATTATTGATGCCCTCAGATCCATACCAGCCGCATGTGCAGTTTCATATTGTGGAAGTGGGTGTTCGGATGTATTGATAATTTTTATTTCCATTTTATTAGATATGAGATTGGAGACACTAGATTTTAGACAAAACCAGAAGCCTTAAACCCTAAACCTTTTAGCCGTTTACCTTTTTAGTATTTTCATTAAATCATTCTTTTCAAAATAGGCAATACCCGCAACAAAAGCAATCAACATGGCATTGCCAATATAAATGTTTCTATGGAATACGAAAAACGAAGAGAATACCAGTATGATCGAAATGATTAAGTAAGATAAAATCTTTTTAAGATTATAGGGGATTGGATAATATTTCTGTCCGAGGATATACGAAATAATCATCATCGTTCCATAGGTTGCCATCGAAACCCATGCCGAACCCATATAACTAAATTTTGGAATCAATATGATATTGAATACAATGGTGATAAGGGCCCCAATTAAAGAAATATACAATCCAAATCTGGTTTGATCAGATAATCTATACCAAATAGAAAGGTTCATATAAATCCCTAAACATACGTATCCCACCAGCAAATAAGGGACTGCAGGCAAACCTACCCAATACTCGGCCAGGTGTTTTGCATCCCGGCTGATAAAGTATTTCAGAATTTCGATATTTGCAGTGAGCGCCACAAAAAGAATGGAAAGTGCAATTACAAAATACTCCAGAATTTTGGCATAAGTAATCTTTGCGTTTTCATTTTTGGCGTAGCTGAAGAAAAACGGTTCTGCACCCAGTCTAAAAGCCATATTGAAAATACTCAGGAATATAGCCAGCTTACAAACAGCACCATAAATACCTACTTCTGCTTCGGTTGTATATCTATCCAAAAGTATTTTGTCAAGATTTTCATTAACGATGAAAGATAAATTTGCGATCAGGACAGGCCAACTGTAAGAAAGCATTTTTTTAAATAAATCACGGTCAAATTTAAACTGCACCTTTAAAAATTCTGGCACTAAAAGCAAAAATGTAAGGGCACTTGCTACCAGATTTGCAATAAATACATACCCAACCCACTTATCACGGAACCAACTTTGGAAGAACGCTGCACCGGGCAAGTCGTGTTTAATGATCAGTGGAATACCGTAAATAAAAAACAGACTTAAGAGCACATAGCTTAAGATGTTCACAAATTTAATGATGCTATATCTAAAGGGCTTTCCATCAGCCCTGATCCGGGCAAAGGGAATTACACAAACGGCATCCGAAAACAAGAGCCAAAGAAAATACTGCACATATCTTTTTTGATCCTGATAGTGCGACATATTACTGTTTAACAACCATTTGGTGATCGGTTCGGTAAGAACAAGGCCAGTAATCAAAAACAGTATGGATATAAAGGCAACGATCAGGAAAGAATTGTTATAAACCTGCTGTTTTTTATCTTCATGTTTATTGAGGTACCTAAAAAAAGTAGTCTCCATTCCAAAGGCCAGTATAGCATTTGTCATAGATGCATAAGCATACATTTTGGTAAAAACACCTAATGCACTAGCACCGTAACTCCTGGTAAATATTGGTGTTAATATGAAATTGAGTAATCGCGAGGCGATGGTACTGATACCATAAACCATGGTTTGCCCAAGAAACTTTTTATATACAGACATTTATGATTGATTTGAGTACTGCGTATTGAGATAGGCTCCTTAGCGGAACAATATAGCAATCCAACAATTCAGCAATTTATTTTCTTAAAATTTCAAAATTACGATAGTTTTTTACTTCACCATCGCTTACCGCCACATTTTCTACACGCGAGCGGTCTGGCCCTTCGTGGCACCAGTTTACAAATTCTTCCAGAAAAATATTGTCGCCTTCCGCTTCGATATAAACCGATCCGTCTTTTTCATTCCTTACAAAACCGGTTACCATCATTTGGTTGGCAATAATTTTTGTGGTTTCCCTGAAGCCAACGCCCTGTACTTTACCTGTTATCGTTATATTGAGGTGTTTCACCCCTAAATTCCCTTGAGGGGACTGTATATTTTTTTCGCTCATGCTAAAATTTATTGTTGCAAAGTTAGTAAAGCAATTGTGTATCCCTATGTTTATAAGCCCAATTCGCTTTGTAAACTGTTAATTTTTTGCAGTTCGGACCTAAAATCTGACCATATTTCTTCCAGGATTTCTTTAGCAGGTTTAATTTCATCCAGCATAGCTGAAACCTGACCGATTTCGAGTTCTCCGTTTTCCATGTCGCCTTCAAACATTCCTGCTTTTGCCCTTGCTCTGCCCAAAAGTTCCATTAAGCGGCCTCGGTCTGCGCCTTCAGCTTCTGCTACCGATATTGCATCGGAAAATTCATTTTTCAGCAACCGCACCGGAACCAGTTTTTTCATGGCCAGCCTAGTATCGCCTTCAGCAGCAGCAATAATTTTATTTTTAAATGCCGGATGAGCAGATGATTCTTCGGCAACAGCAAAGGCCGAACCGATCTGAACCGCATCTGCTCCTAAAGCAAACGCAGCCAACATGGCTTTTCCACTACCAATGCCGCCAGCCGCAATAACCGGAATTTTAACAGCATCCCTTATCATCGGAATTAAACACATGGTGGTGGTTTCTTCTCTACCGTTATGTCCACCCGCTTCGAAACCTTCGGCAACAATGGCATCAACGCCAGCTTCCTGGGCTTTTATGGCAAATTTTGTATTGGCAATTACATGAACGACAGTAATACCCTTTTCTTTTAAAAAACTCGTCCATGTTGCAGGATTACCAGCAGAAGAAAATACAATTTTTACTTTCTCTTCAATTACCACATCTATAATTTCCTGAATATTAGAATAGAGCAATGGAATATTAACACCAAACGGCAGATGGGTTGCTAATTTGCACTTTTGAATATGTGTTCTTAAAACATCAGGATACATTGAACCGGCTCCAATAATGCCAAGGCCTCCTGCATTGGAAACTGCCGATGCCAATCTCCAACCGCTGCACCAAACCATTCCGGCCTGAATAATTGGATATTTAATATTGAAAAGTTTACAGATTGGATTCATATATTTTAAATTAACCGCTTTACTTGATCGCTTTCTATCTTAAAATCAAGGGATAGCTGGATTAGATTCAATCCTGGCTTTTTACCAACCTCGATTGTTCCAATTTGTTGATTAAGCTCCAAAAATTCGGCTCCATTTATAGTTGCCCAATTCAAAAGTTTTCCAAAAGTAACCTGCTTGTATTTCTGTAAGGTGATCATTTCTGATAGGATATTAAGTTGATGGTTACTCGCTAAACTATCTGTTCCTAAAGTAATCTTTACATTTTCTTCAATTAACAGATCAACATCGGGTAAAGCATTTTCGATATATAAATTGGCTTGCGGGCAAAGGCACCAATATAAATTATTGTTGTTTTCTTTTGCAAAGGCGATATCAGCCTTACTCGAAACCGTGTTATGCACCAACAAAGTTTTTTGCTCCTTAATAGAGGATAGCCAAGTTTGTAAAGATGTTTTTTTGGAGGGGATAAAGAAAGAAATATCGAGCCCTAGAAATTTGTATAGCGCTAAAAACCCACCCGATTTATTTTCGAAGAAAGCATTTTCATCCTTAGTTTCCTGGTTATGAATACTAATAAAGGCATTATCTTTTTCAGCTTCCTCCTTTATTAATCCAAATAATTCAGGCGATACCGAATACGGTGCGTGTGGTACAATAGATGCAGGCAAAGGTTCAAAGGCTTGTTTAATCGCTTTAGCGAAATCCATTATAGCGTCTGCTCGCTCAGGATTAAAACCCATGGCCTCTATAAAGGTGTGATAATATATTTTGCTATTTTCTTTTACTTTTTTTGATGAAATTTGGTTGGAAATGTCGCCAACAGCTACAATCCCGTTTTCGAACATTTTTTGATCAGCAACATACATAGCCTTTTTAATCTCTTCTATATCGCCCTGCCTGCTTTTAATAATACTTTGGACGAATTCTACCAAACCCGTTTGCTCTGGAATTTGCCCCAGCATATGCGACAGTTCTAAATGGCAATGGGTATTGATAAAACCCGGAACGATTGATCCTTTATGTTTTGTAATGGCTAAACCAAGACTTGCGGCCTCTTCCTGGGTTAGCACTTCTTTAATTTCACCATCTGGATTTACGGCTACCACTCCGTTTTTAAGCGGAGGTGATGAAACAGGAAATATCCAATCGGCTGAAAAGTATTTTAACATACCGCAAATTAGCGGAATAACCGGAGCAAATAAAATATTTTTCTACGCCAGGACTATTCTGATAATGAAATGATTTTTGAAATTACGCTTCTAAAAGAAATTAAATTAGAAAACGGGGAAAGAAAAAGAGCCTCCTATCGGAATCGAACCAATGACCTACTGATTACAAGTCAGTTGCTCTACCAGCTGAGCTAAGGAGGCTTTTAATCGGGCTGCAATGATAGAAAAAAATCTTCTTTTTTAAAAATTGAAAATTATTTTTTTCTGGCGTGCTGTCAGATGTTGCCATTTGACAGCGAATTAACTCCACCAAGGAATTTTAAAATCCGTCAAATGGCAACATCTAACGGCACAAGAACGCTCTACAAGCAATCTGCATTTCCAATTATGAAAAAATAACGCCAAAACTTGTAGTCATTCACCACAAAGTGTGGAGAAGCTCCACAATGCCAAAATCTTGACACACACACAAACGTCTAAAAAACAGATAGTTAAACAAAACCAATGGTTTGGCATTATTGTGAAACATTAGCAAGTATTGTTACACAAATTAAATTTTTAATTATATACTATGAAAAAGTTCGTTTTAGCAGCTACAGTATTAGCATTAGCAGGATTCTCAGCAGTACAGGCAAGTGAGGTAAAAGATTTTAAAACTACTGCAATTGTTGCAGTTCAAGATAGCGCAGTGAAAACTCCTGTTAAATTGGAAGAACTTCCTGAGCCAGTAACAACAGCATTAAAATCTGATGCTTACAAAGGATGGACCGCTACCGAAGCTTGGTCGGTGAAAGAAGGAGCAAAAGAGTATTACTTAATCAACGTTAAAAAAGAAGCAGAAACCAATTCTGTTAAAATTGACAAAGACGGTAAACCAGTTCAATAAATAAGATCGGTTAGCGCTCCATAATTAACAATTAACGAGTATTTAACGTAACACGAGTTACAAATCATATTTTAAACATAATATCATGAAAAAGATCATTTTAGCCGCTACTTTAGCATTCGCAGGATTCACAGCAGTTCAAGCAAGTGAAGTTAATACAATTAAAAACGCTGCAATTGTTGCAGTTCAAGATAGTGCCGTAAAAACTCCAGTTAAATTGGAAGAACTTCCTGCACCAGTAACTACCGCATTAAAATCGGATGCATACAAAGGCTGGACTGCTACTGAAGCTTTCTCTGTTAAAGAAGGTACAAAAGAATATTTTTTAATCAATGTTAAAAAAGAAGCAGAATCTGGTTCAGTTAAAATCGACAAAGACGGTAAGCCAGTACAATAATCTCAATAAATACGCCGCACAGGCATAATCAACATAAGCGTAGCTTTCGGGCTACGCATACCTAAAAATACATACTATGAAACCGTCATGATTTTCAGAATCACAAAGTAATTGATTAAATCATGGCAGCTTCATCACAAATAAAACAAAATTTTAAACAGATGAAAAAATTAATTTTATCAGCTGCGTTCTTAGCTTTTGCAGGATTCTCAGCAGTTCAGGCAAGTGAAGTAAATACAATCAAAAATGCTGCAATTGTTGCAGTTCAAGATAGCGCAGTAAAAACTCCAGTTAAATTGGAAGAACTTCCTGCTCCAGTTACAACAGCTTTAAAATCCGATGCTTACAAAGGATGGACTGCTACTGAAGCTTGGTCTGTTAAAGAAGGAACAAAGGAGTACTACTTAATCAATGTTAAAAAAGAAGCAGAAACTGGTTCGGTTAAAATTGATAAAGACGGTAAGCCAGTACAATAAAACCCAAATAATTACATCTACCTATTATAAGAAAGCCGGATTATGTCCGGCTTTTCTTATTTTTGTTACATGGCGAGAATCCTGATCTTAGAAGACGATACTACATTTGCTCAATTACTTGAAGGTTTTTTAACAAAAAACGGTCATGAGATTACCCTTGTAACCCAAGTAAAGCAATCATTTAAGCAAGTTGAAAACAATGAATTCGACTTACTTTTAATCGATTACCGTCTTCCGGACGGAACAGGTCTTGAAGTGCTTAGCCACATCCGTGATCTGGGGCTATCCATACCTGCAATCATCATGACCAGTTTTAATGATGTTCGGACTGCGGTCAGATCTATCCAATTAGGTGCTTTTGATTATATTACCAAGCCGGTTAATCCAGATGAGTTGCTAATGGTGATCAAAAATTCTTTAGCTAAAAAGGATTTAAAAAGTGTTGAACCAAAAGAAACAAACAGTGATTTTATAAAAGGGAAAAGTGCCGTTGCAGATAAACTGTATGAACACATTAGTTTGGTAGCCCCAACCGACATGTCGGTAATTATACAAGGCGAAAGCGGTACGGGAAAAGAATTTGCTGCCAGAACCCTGCACCAGCAGAGCAAGCGTGCCGATAAACCTTTCGTAGCAATAGATTGCGGTGCATTATCGAAAGACTTAGCTGCCAGCGAATTATTCGGGCATGTAAAAGGCGCTTTTACAGGCGCTTTAAATGACAAGAAAGGTCAGTTTGAGGCTGCAAATGGCGGAACATTATTTTTAGATGAAGTGGGTAACCTAAGTTACGAAGTGCAGATTAAATTACTTAGGGCCTTACAAGAAAGGGTAATCCAGCCTTTGGGCAGTACCAAACAAATCCCTGTTAATGTTCGCATCATTACCGCTACAAATGATGATCTGTCTAATAGCATGCAACAGGGTGAGTTTAGAGAAGATTTATATCATCGTTTAAATGAGTTCAAAATCCAGCTTCCGCCATTGAGAGATAGAGGCGGAGATTTAGAACTGTTTATCAACCACTTTATACAGCTATCAAACCGCGATTTAGAACGGAATGTGAAAAGTGTTTCTAATGAGGCAAAAACACTTTTGCTTAGTTACGATTGGCCAGGAAATTTGCGCGAGCTTAGCAATGTGATTAAACGTATGGTTTTATTAAGCCCAGGCGATGTTGCCCAGATTGGCGCATTACCTGATGAAATGATGATTTCTGTCCATCACCAGTCAGCTCCAGGTAATTCATCCGACCTTAAAGCGGTAAACGAACAGAATGAAAAAGCATTGATTACTGAAACGCTGATCAAAGTGAGACATAACAAATCAAAAGCCGCCAAGATTTTAAACATCGACCGTAAAACCCTTTACGCCAAGATGGAGCGTTACGGCATAGAATAATTATCCGGCATTGGCGTAGTCGATTTCCTCCATAAAGGCAATTAAGCTATCCAGTTTTCTGATCTGTAGTAAAACTTCAGATTTAATATTGGTGGTTAGGCCTTTTTCGGCAATTTCTAATTCCAGGGTGCGGAATGCGTTTGCCAAAGTCTTCGAACCCATCTGCGCCGTTCGTCCTGCAAGGCGGTGAACCAGTAACCTGGCCTGATCTAAGTCATTATCGATCAAATGTTTTTTCAACGCTGCAGCGTCATCTATAGAATCCTGTTTAAAACGGTTCAATATTTTCTCCAGCATTTGCTGGTCGCCAAAGGTCATTTTCTCAATGGAAGAGAAATCGAATTCAGGCTGCTGGGTTAAAATTTCGGTTCTATCAAATATAGATAGGATATCAACTGCCCTAAATGGCTTCATTATCAGTCCATCAAAGCCCTCGCTCAAAACCATTTCACGTTCTTCGGGTAAAACCTGTGCAGTAATAGCGTAAAATTTAATGTGTGCTGGGAGTTTCTTCTTTAATAAATGACAAAGTTCGAATCCTGTCATTTCGGGCATGCGCATATCAACCAGCACATATTTTAAATCCGGCTCAGGTGCTGCGTGCAGGATATCGGCTACCTGGGTAAAGCTTCTAAACGGGATTTTATTTTTCTGAAAAATCATTCCGCATAAATCTAGAATAAGTTTATCATCATCAATTACCCAAACTGTGCCTGGGTTTACAATCGCATAATGTTCTAAGTCTAAAGTATCGTTTACACGCTCGGTAGTATTTTCATATTTCATGTAAATATTAAATGTGGTACCAATGCCCGGTTTACTTTTCACATAAATTCTTCCTCCCTGTGTTTCGATCAAAGATTTAACAATAGGCAGTCCCAACCCCGTACCAGCCTGGTTGATAATATATTTTTCAGGAGATTCTATCTGCTCAAATTCATTAAAGATTTTGGGAATATCTTTTTCTTCAAAACCGATTCCGGTATCTTTTATAGTAAAATGGAAATGCAGATCGTCGCCTTGCTTTTTATACGATACAGAAAGTTTAATTTCACCTCTCAATGTAAATTTTACGGCGTTACCCAATAAGTTAAATAAAATCTGCTTTAGCCTAAAAGCATCGCCCTTTACAAATTCCAGATCGGCAAGATCAAGTGCTGTATTTAACTGAAGTGATTTCTGTTCTGCCAAAGGCCGCATTACCGAAACTACCTCATCTAAAGCTTTTTTGATGTTGAACACCTGGTTATTGAAACTAAATTCGCCCGAAATAATCCGGTTATAATCTAATACCTCGTTCACAATTTGAAGTAAGTGAATGGAAGATTGATAAATGGCATCCACATCTTTCTTATTCGGCACATCCTGCTGGGTAATCAGCTCGGCATAGCCTAAAATAGATTGCAGTGGCGTTCTGATCTCATGGCTCATGTTCGATAGGAACCGTTGCTTAGCCTTACCATGGTATTCTGCCTCATCTTTGGCAAGCTCCAATGCCCTTCTGTACGTGTTGCTTTTTGTAATGTCAGCTAAAATTAAATACAGCAGAATAACCGTTAAGAGAAAAAAGATAATGATAATGGTTGTGATCTGCGTAATCCCATCATTAACCACCTCTTTGGCCTGTATACCGTTTAAATCTATCTGGGCCACTGCCTCCCCCTCCACTTCTCTTAAAATCTGTAGCATCTGGGCAGTCAGGGCATTACTGGCATTTGACAGGTCTGCTTCGCGTTTTAAAAATTTCTGACTTTTCTGGCGTTGCTCCAGTTCGATATTTTTTAAGGCACCCGTCATGCTCTTCATAATGCTATCTTCAGCTTTAGCATTCAGCGTATCGCGCTTTACCTTAAATTCCTCATTAATGATTTTATACACATCAGATTTTTTCTTACCAAACAGTTTACTCAAAAAACCCCTAGATTTCTGTTCTTCTTCAGGTGCCACCGTAGTGGTCGATGTAGTTGTCTCGGTGGTCAGTACTGCGCTATCTGTATGCCTGGTACGTGTAGCAACCAGTTCGTTTAATTTCTGCACCTCATTAGAGAACGATTTGGTATTCACCAATGTTTCTCTCACCTTTAAGTAATTGATAAATTGTTTATCCCGGTCGGTTAACAGATTCTTGATCGACTTTATTCTGGCCAACTGGGCGGAATCGCCCTTGTACAATTTACGTAAGGTATCTAAACTAGCCCTTAACTTACGCGACTCTTTAAGAAAACTATAGGTACTTTGTTTATTGAAAGCTTCATCCCTTTGTAACTGATCTAACCTGGCAATCTTATGTGAGAGATCATTTACGATCCTTAAGCGGTCGTTCGGGGCCGAAATTTCTTCAACAGTATCCAGCATCCGCGTAAAAGCAAACTTGCTGATGCCCCATGCCAATAACAATGCAAAACAGGCAAATAGGAAACCTATAATCACTTTACTCTTTATTGCCCGGAAGAAACGCTTTTGGATAATAGCAGCCATTTAATTCAGATTATGTATGATAAACCCTAATTATAACGGTTTAACCAATAGAATTGATATGTATTTATCTTTTACAAATAACGTACCACAAGAAAAATTGATTAAAAAACTTTAATTTTAAGTGCCTAAAAAAACAAACTATGAACCGTATCGACCGACTTTTCGGAATCTTAACCCTGCTTCAATCCAAAAAATACATTACCGCAGAAAAAATTGCGGAAAGGTTTGATATGAGCATACGCACGGTTTATCGCGATATTAAAGCATTGGGCGAACAAGGAATACCGGTAAGTTTTGAGCAGCATAAAGGCTATTATCTGGTTCAAGGTTATTTCCTGCCACCAGTTTCTTTTAATATGGACGAAGCCAATGCACTGCTATTGGTTGAAAGTTTGGTGAACGGATTTGCGGATAATTCCATCCGCGCCCATTACTCCACAGCACTGACAAAAGTAAAGGCGGTACTAAAATCGGGACAAAAGGAAAAGCTCGAAACCTTAAACCAGCATATTAAACTGCAGATTCCGGAAAGGTTAAATTTTAACTTCGAATACCTATCACTTATTCAACACGCTATTGCCGAAAAACACCTGATCGAACTCGATTATAAAAACAATAAGGAGGAAGTGAGCAAAAGGCAAATAGAGCCAATTGGATTGATTTTCTATGCTTTTAGCTGGCATTTAATTGCCTGGTGCCATTACCGGAATGAATACCGTGATTTTAACCTCACCCGGATTATCTGCCTTAAAAACCTGGGTATTTCTTTCAAAAAAACGCAGCACATGCCGCTAAGTGAATACATGCACCTGCTCCCTGTTAATTATTAAAAAAATATTTTTCACACTGCCATAGGGTTGTCAGTGGGCTGTATTTTCTTTGTGTAACTAAACACCAAAATATGAGTATAGCCGATTTACTACTAATGGATTTAAACACCGCAGAAAAAACAAAACAGAAAAATATGGACATTATTAAATTATTATTGAAAGAGTTAGAAGCCGAATTTAATACGACAAAAAAATTCATGGCTATTGTACCTGTAGATAAATTTGACTGGGCACCACACGAAAAAAGCATGAAAATGAAATCGCTTGCGGTTCATATTGCTGATCTACCGAGTTGGGTTTCACTGGCTTTAACTACCGTTGGACTGGATTTTGAAACAGCACCTTATGTAGAACAACCTGTAGAAAGCGCCGATGACCTGGTTAAAATTCTAGAGAAAAATTATGCACTTGGAAAAGCAGAATTGGAAAAAGCAACGGAAGAAGACCTAAATGGCCGTTGGGTATTGAGCATGGGCAAACAGGTTTTGGCGGATTATTCTAAATACGAAACCATCCGCCATTCACTTAGCCAAACCACTCACCACAGGGCGCAGTTAGGCGTTTACTTAAGATTACTTGATATCCCGATCCCAGGCAGCTATGGCCCAAGTGCAGATGATCAAAACTTTTAGTTGTTAATATGTTTAGAATAGGCTGTCGAAACCTGGTGCGTTTCGATGGCCCGTTTTGAAATGACAACACGATTACCAGACCACCTTGATATTCCATTTACGCTTTGCTACTTTTAGCAATGAAAAAAATATTGGCAATTTCTGGAAGCACGAAAGCAATATCTACCAACGCACTTTACATTACAGCTATCTCCCGGCTTTTGGGCGAAGAATTCGAGGTAACAAACTTTCCGTCTATTGCAAATATCCCACACTTCAATCCTGATTTAGATCAGGAAAATCCACCACAGGTTATCGAGGCGCTTCGTTCAATCATCAAAAAGGCAGATGGAATCATCATCTCTACACCAGAATACGCGATGGGTTTACCAGGATCGCTAAAAAACCTGCTCGATTGGACCGTAAGCTCAGCATCATTTTCGGAGAAACCCGTTTTAGCACTTGTTGCTTCAACCCAGGGTGAGAAAGCCTATCAATCCATCATCGATATTTTAACAGTAATTGAAGCAAGGGTATTGCCCCAGCTTATCTCATTTGCAAAAGCGAAGATCAATAATGAGGGAGCGATTACCGATGAGGAAACCTTAACCGCACTCAAAAGCACCATCGATTCATTTGTTGCCAGTATGGAGAATGGATAACACGATTTATTTCCGTAAAATTGCAGTATGAACAATAACTCTGCAACCCGTTTAAATAAATTCATCAGTGAAAGTGGATTATGTTCACGCCGTGAAGCAGACCGTTATATTGAAAAGGGTACCGTTTTCATCAATGGAAAAAGGGCTAAAGTAGGCGATCAGGTTTTTGCAGGCGATAAAGTGATGGTAAACGGTCATAATATCGAACCTAAAGAAGAAAGTAATTTCATCCTTTTGGCTTTTAACAAACCTGTCGGCATTACCAGTACAACGGAAGGCAGCGTACGCGATAATATTGTTGATTACGTGAACCATAGCGAAAGAATATTTCCAATTGGCCGATTGGATAAAGATTCGTCAGGTCTGATCTTCCTGACCAATAACGGCGATATCGTTAACAAAATTTTAAGGGCAGGGAATAAACACGAAAAGGAATATGTGGTAACGGTAAACAAACCGATTACCGAAGATTTTATTTTCGAGATGAGCAATGGTGTTCCAATTTTAGGTGTGAATACGCGTAAATGTAAAGTAAGGCAGATCAGCACATTTGTATTCAATATTATCTTAATTCAGGGCTTAAACAGGCAGATCCGTAGAATGTGCGAGCATTTTGGTTATGAGGTTACCAAGCTCGAGCGTACTCGCATTATGAATATCAATCTAAAAGGTATTCCTACAGGAGAATTTAGAGAACTTACCGAAGACGAGATGAAAAGCATCACCAAAAGTGTTGAAAATTCATCATCCGAAGCTAAAATAAAACCTAAAAGCGCTAAGAAAAAAGCAAATGCACGGGAGGAAATCCCCGAACTTAGAGAAGAACAGCCAAAAAAGGCATTTAAACCAAAGCCGTCTGGCCCAAAGTCAAAAAAGATCGCAGGTCATTCCAGAGCAAAACCAACAGGTAAAAGCAATGCGGGAAACAGAAATTCCAAACCTGCCAAAGGTAAGGCTATCAGCAAGTCAAACTCAAGAGGCAGAGGAAGATAAAGCTAATTAATTGTAAAATTTGGCATCTTGCAGGCACCCTCAACCTTCTACCTTTCTGCCTTACACCTTTTTTAAGTACCTTTGCAACAAATGGTAACAGCAAAAAAAACCGATATCCGTGCATTGGATCTACCTCAGTTGCAACAACATCTTGTAGCGATGCAACAACCTGCATTTAGGGCTAAGCAGATTTACCAATGGCTTTGGGAGAAATCGGCTACAAGTTTCGAGCAGATGAGCAATCTTTCTAAAGATCTTCGTAAAGCATTGGACGAAACTTTTGCCATTAATGCTGTTCAGGTTAACAATTCTCAGTTCAGTAACGACCATACCATTAAAAACACTTTCAGGTTAGCAGATGGTAATATTGTAGAGGGGGTTTTAATTCCTTTAGAAGACCGTATGACTGCCTGTGTAAGCTCTCAGGTAGGCTGCAGTTTAACCTGTAAGTTCTGTGCAACTGGCTACATGGACCGTAAGCGCAATTTAAACGCTGATGAAATTTATGACCAGGTAGTATTGATCGATAAGCAGGCTAAACAGAATTACAACAATCCCCTTACCAATATCGTGTATATGGGCATGGGAGAGCCGCTGTTAAATTATGCCAATGTATTGAAATCGATTGAGCGTATCACTGCACCAGATGGCTTAAACATGAGCTATAAGCGTATTACAGTTTCTACAGCGGGTATTGCTAAAATGATCAAAAAATTGGGCGATGACGGTGCTAAATTTAATCTGGCACTTTCGCTTCACGCCGCTGATGACAAAAAGCGTAATGAGATCATGCCGATCAATGAGGCCAACTCGTTAAAAGCATTGGCAGATGCACTTAAATACTATTTTGCTAAAACCAAAAACCCGGTAACTTACGAATACATTGTTTTTAATCATTTTAACGATGAGATTTCGGATGCTATGGATTTAGCTAAATTCTGCAAACATATTCCTTGCAAGGTAAACCTCATTGAATATAACCCTATTTCTTTCGCCGATTTCACCAATGCGGAAGGCGATAAGATCGATGCTTTTTCCAATTATTTAAAAAGCCAGGGGATCAACACTAACATCCGCCGTAGCCGTGGTAAAGATATTGATGCTGCTTGCGGGCAGTTAGCGGTTAAAGAGGAAGCTAATGCTTAATCTCCTCATTTAAAATTCAATATTATTTGTTAAGCATAATCTAAAGATTATTTTTTTGATTATCAGGAGCGCAGTAACAGTAACATGTAGGCTGGGTTCCGTCCTGTTGTCCGCTGCAATCCTTTTTGGAAACCCTTGGGATAGACAATCTACCTCTGCCAAAAAGGGATTTCCGCTGCCATCAGGGCTATTTAACCTGGGACGGAAGATGTAAACGGAAGAGGGATCAGGTTTGCGCAAATCAGCGTAATCTGCGGGAACAGAACCTTACCCCTTTTTAAACACCTTAATGGAGAAATAACCGCCGCTGTTACAATTCCTCTCACCATTAAGGCATTAAGGAACATCCGGCATCAGGTCCCTTAACTTTTATTCACTTCTTAATGGTGCAAAAATTAGCGGACATAATAGAATGGCCATAAACCCCTTAATGGCAGAAATAACCGCTGTTACAATTCCTTTCACCACTAAGGGATTAAGGACATCAAGAAGATCATATTGGAAAAGGCCCTTAACCATCTTCAC
>NZ_JAGGPU010000010.1:0-123935 GCF_018613605.1 Pedobacter sp. ISL-64
TTGCTTTTAAAGACAGTACCTATTCGCTTCAAAACCTTGGCTCGTGCCTCACCTTCGGATTTTACGCTGCTATCGGGTTTATTTAACCAAAGCCTTTAGGTTTTAGGTCACAAAACCTCGCGGGTTTTCGAAACCTGCGAGGTTTGAAAATCATTATCTTTGTTATTATGTTAAAAGCCGAAATCAGAAAGCAAGCGCTAAAAGAAAGATTATTGCTGAGCGACACAGAATACGAAAGCCTATGCGAAGCCCTCTTAAATGAGTTTAAATCGCTCGATTTTAGCCAAATTAAAACCCTCCACATCTTTTTGCCCATTACAGAAAAAAAGGAGCCCAATACTTTCTTACTGATCGAGTGGCTTAATAAAAATCACCCAGAAATTAAAATCATTGTACCTAAAGCCGATTTTGAAACCGCTTTAATGACCAATCACGAATATTTAGGTGTAGGCGATTTAAGGAAAAACCTTTATAACATCCTGGAACCGCAAAAAGGAAACCTACATGAGGGCGAAGTAGATCTTGTTGTTATTCCGCTTTTAGCTTTCGATAAACAAGGTTACCGGGTGGGCTATGGCAAGGGCTTTTACGATCGTTTTTTACAGGATATAAATGCTCAAAAAATAGGCTTATCTTTGTGCCCTGCTATTGAAAAAATCGATGATGTAAATGAACACGACATCAGGTTGGATTTTTGCATTACGCCAACAGAAATTATAAAATTTTAAGCTTACCAGCATGCCACAGGAAATCGTTATCAAAACCGAAAAACAATACGAAGACAATATGATTGCGGTATTCGAGTTACAGGAAAAGGAAGAATTAACCGCTGAAGACCTGAAACAGATTGAATTGATGCTGAAAGCTGGTGAGAAGTACGAAGCTGAGCACCTGTAAGGGCTCAGTAGTTCAGTGGCCTTTAATTTTTTGGTCTGGGTGCTTTATAAAAAAGTCTTCACCCTTCCCCGATTTTTCGTCATCTCGACTGGAACGGAGAGATCTAAATCAAAAGTAGCTCGAGACAGATTTCTCGGCTGCGTTACACTCCGCTCGAAATGACGGCTTTGGCGGACAACTCACCACAGGAATAATCCGTTCGTTCTGTTCCTCCGTGGCTAAGGATAAAAGGCCTAAGAACTCTGTGCTTTAACAAAATCACTCACCAGATAAGCAACCAGTTTAGCCGTTAACTTACTCACCCTCCCATCCAACATTCGGGCTGCGCCTTCACAAATATGTAGATAAGAAAACTTCTTCACACTGGTTAGAATGAGTTTTCTAATATCGTTAACAGCAAAACCAGATGGTGTTTCAGCACTGGAAAGTACATTTTGAACGCAGTCCAAATCGATTTCCAAACCCGCAACTGAACCTATTTCATTCACCAGGTCAGTAAAGTCAGCCCCAGTTAAAATATCGTCAAAAAACACAGCCTTAAGCTTTGGGTTCGTATCTATTTGATTTAAAATAGCTTCATTATTATAATTTTGATGCAAGCCATACATGAAATAACTATTCAGGTAGTTTTCTTTTAACGCATAAGAAAATCCGTTCCCGCTGTGCCTACCTTCCAGTTCTCTTAAATCAGCATGCGCATCCACATTTAAGACCGCTATCGGGCTTTTATGTACGAAAGAAGTACCCTTAATTATTGGGTAGGCATTATTATGACCACCGCCAATTACAATAGGTATTTTGCCTGCAGCTACTATTTTTTCAATTACAGGATAAACCAGCTCATCAATCTGTGCAACTTTGTTTCTTAAACCCATTATGGAAGGATCTTCGGGCTCATCGATTTCGAAATGGCCTAAAATCAAAACCTCCTCGCCATTTAAAAAGCGGTTGCTCTGGGTATTTAAAAAAGCCACCAAACTTGGCCGCCACATAGAGGCCGCGCCCGCAATACCTAAGTTTGCACGCACGCCTATGTCTTCTGGAATACCCAACAATACAAATTTCGCACTTGCCCCTTTCAGTTCATCCCATGAGGATAAGACAGCAACTTTTTCGCCCAGTTTGGTTTCGCCATCACGAGCGATGATTAAACGGTCGATGTCGCCCTGCGAATATATTTTAAGGTTATCCATTATAAAAAGGTTATCCATTATAAATTTCACCGTTTAAAATAACTGTCTCTATTTGCGTTTCACCAAAACTATATGGCAAATAGGCAATTGAAGGCATCGGTTTGGTTATAAACAGGTTCGCTTTTTTACCAACGGTAATGCTTCCATAATCTTCACTCATCTCCATCGCTGCCGCACCATTTAATGTTGCAGCATTTATCGCCTGCTCAGGAAACATCTTCATTTTAATACACGCAAGTGACACCACAAAATTCATATTTCCTGAAGGTGTTGAACCCGGATTGTAATCGGTAGCCAAAGCAACCGGCAAATCGGCTCTTATAAAGCTTTTGGCATCAGCAAAAGGAATACCTAGGTAAAACGAACAAGAAGGGAGTAATGTTACAATGGTATCAGCATTTCTTAGCGTTCGGATCGTTTCTTCATCACTTTCTTCGAGGTGATCAACTGAAATGGCTCTATTTTGCACAGAGACCTCTACTGCCCCCGAAACGGAAAGTTGATTGGCGTGTACTTTTGGTTTTAGTCCATATTTTGCACCCGCCTTTAATACCTGATCGGCTTCTCCGACAGAGAAAAACCCTTTTTCGCAAAAAACATCAATATAATCCGCCAGTTTTTCTTCTGCTATTTGAGGTAACATTTCATTAATAATTAAATCGATGTAACCCTGATGGTTGTTTTTAAATTCAGCCGGATAAGCATGTGCGGCTAAGAAAGTTGCTTTTATAGGAATCGGGAACTGATCTTTTAGCCTGCGGATCACCCTGAGCATTTTGATTTCACTCTCCGTGGTTAATCCATATCCGCTTTTAATTTCAACGGCACCGGTTCCCAGACGGATCATTTGCTTTAACCGCACAGATGCACTTTCAAACAATTCATCTTCCGAAGCTTTTTGGAGTTTATTAGCCGAATTTAGAATCCCGCCACCCGCCGCGGCAATTTCTTCGTAGCTTTTGCCTTGGATTTTCATTGCAAATTCTTCCTCGCGCGAAGCAGCAAAAACAATGTGTGTATGGCTATCGCACCAGGAGGGGAAAATATATCTGCCCTCTGCTGAGATTTGAGACGAGAGATTTGAGATATGAGATGGGATTGAATCCATCTTACCAAAATCTTTGATCAAACCGCTTTCAATTAAAAGCCAGGCATTTTCAAGAACTGGTAACGAATCTAATTCACCGCCACGCAGCACTAATTTATCTTTGGAATGTAAGCCCATCAGGCCTTTTATATTTGTGATTAGCATTCGGTTAGATTAAGGTTAATTGTTTAAACTGTGCAAATTGGTTAATTGAGTTTTGGTTACAGTTAACCGATTTAAACAATTAACCAGTTAACCAAATACCTAATCGATCTCTAAAAGAACCGGACAATGATCTGAATGTATCGCGTCGGGTAAGATTCTAACATTTTTCAATCGGCTTTCCATAGGCTTTGTGGCCAAATGGTAATCGATCCGCCAACCCAGATTCTTTCCTCTCGAACCGGCGCGGTAGCTCCACCAGGTATAATGGTGCGGGTCCTTATTAAAATGACGGAAAGTATCGATGAAACCATTATCCAAAAATAACTGCATCCACTCCCGTTCTTCCGGTAAAAAGCCCGATGAATTGGCGTTTGATTTTGGGTTGTGAATATCGATGGAGGTATGACAGATATTATAATCGCCACTTACAATTAAATTTGGGATCTCTTTGCGCAATTCTCCAATATACACATCAAAAAACCGCATAAATTCGTACTTTTTAACCTGACGTTCATCTCCGCTTGAGCCAGATGGCATATAGAGACTCATTAAAGAAAAATCATCAAAATCTGCCCTTAAAATTCTACCCTCTTTATCGATCCATTCTTCACCGCAGCCAAATTCGATATGATTCGGTTTAATTCTGGTCAGAATTGCCACACCACTATATCCCTTTTTTTCAGCGGGGAACCAATAATGATGGTAGCCAAGTTGCTCAATTAGGCCAATAATTTCTGGAATCTGTACAGGCAGCGCCTTTACTTCTTGCAGGCAGACCATATCAGCATCTGTAGCCTGAAGCCAGCCAAAAAAGTTTTTGGTACTTGCTGCCCTAATCCCATTAACGTTATAGGAGATAATCTTCATTCAGTAAATTTCAATTGTTGTGGACGGTAAATTTAGAAATTAATTGAATAAATGCTTAGTAATCCAATTAATGATATTTATTAGCAACCGTCATCTCGACTGAAACGCAGTGGAATGGAGAGATCTGCCTCAATAGATCTCTCGACTACGTTGCACTCCGCTCGAGATGACGCCAACCAGGGAAATTATCATCTAAATGACGATTATCTTTGATCAACCCATCAATAGTCGTTTCTCTAACTTTTTCGCCGCTCTTCTTTTCAAAACCGTGACTTCCATTTTTACATCTTGCTTTGGACGATTGTTTTTATCAGTTGCCAGAACAGCTATTTTATCTACCATATCCAAACCAAGCACTATTTCGCCATAAACGGTATAGTTTCTATCCAAATGAGGCGTACCACCTATCGTTTTATATACCTCACGCTGCCATTCAGGAATTTTGAATTTCAGGCGTTTTTCTTCTACGCTATTCAATTGCTGATCGGTAAAAACTTTACCCTGAACCAGGTAAAACTGACTACCACTAGATGCTTTGGCCGGATTAACATCATCACCTTCCCTTGCCGCAGCCAAAACGCCTTTCTTATGGAACAAACTATCATTAAACTCTGCTGGAATGGTATATTTAGGCCCGCCTTCACCCAACAAGGAGTCTGGCTTGGCATTTTTAGAATCTGGATCACCACCCTGAATCATAAAATCTTTAATCACCCTGTGAAATAAAACACCGTTGTAATATCCCGATTTGGTTAATTTCAAAAAGTTATCGCGGTGTAAAGGGGTTTGATTATATAGCCTAACTATACATTCTCCAAATTCGGTTTTAATGCGTACATATTGATTTTCGGGCTTTGCAGCAAAGGCTGAAAGTATCGAAAAGGTGCAGAGGAATAATAATATTTTCTTCATTTAATTGGTGTTTAAGGCTAAAGTAAGCTAAAAAATGAAATTCAATAAATAATTATCGGCATTATTCGATATTTTTTCCATTACATTTGTATTAATGAAGTTAAAACAAAAAATAGCACTTTCTTTGGCTGTATTCTATGCAGTTAGTGTTATGGGTTTGGCTTTAAGTCTCCATTTCTGTGGTGGCAAACTAGAAAATGTTAAACTTTTTAGCAATGAGGTTTCATGCAAATTCTGCAAAGACATTCCTGCCGAAAAGAAAGATGATGGTTGCTGCAAAAATACCCAGGTAACCGTTAAAGTTAAAGATAGTCACCAAACAGCGGCACAGGTACAAATGCCAAAGTTGTTTTCAATCCAACTTTTTCTTCATCCTCCGCTTTTAGAATTTCTGACTAACATTACGCCGAAGTTTTTCAGTAAAATTTCGAATAAAGCTCCACCACTCTCCTCGCGGATTGCCTTGCACATTTTCAATTGTATTTTTAGGATTTAGGATTTTCTAATCTCTTCGTCATCCTGAACTTGTTTCAGGATCCATTTTGCTATGTGCCCCTGAAATGAATCAAAGGGAGACAATAGCTAAAAATTATTCTAATTCAAAAAAATCATGAAAGCAATAAAAATATTCAGCATCATTATGCTATTCTTCGCCGTTAATGTTTCGGCACAACAAATATCTACAGCTGATTTACAGGTAACCGGTTTAACCTGTTCTATGTGTTCTAACGCAACACAAAAATCGTTAGAAACGCTAACCTTTATCAGCAGCGTAAAACCAGATTTAAACAAAAACACCTTTGTTCTAACTTTTAAAAAAGATGCAAATATCAATCTTGATTTAGTTCGCAAAAAGGTTCAGGATGCTGGTTTTTCGGTTGGTGGTTTAACCGCAAGTTTCAATTTTAACCAGGTAAAAATAGACGATAAAGGTCAGGCAGTTGTTGATGGCAATGTATATCGTTTTGTAAATGCGAAAAGCAAAACACTTAACGGGACTGTAAAAGCCAGTGTGGTTGATAAAAACTTCATTTCCGGTTCAGCATTTAAGAAGCAAGCCACAACTGCTAATTCTGATGCTTATGCGAGTGGTACTGGCGTAGTTAACGGAAAAAAAACGCGTATTTATCACTTAGTTCTTTCTTAAGATGAAAAGGGTACTCGTATTGGCGCTGATGATTATTGGCGTCTATACAAATGGTTTTGCACAAGAACTATATGTATTTACCGAGCCTGCCAGTAATATGCCAACCAAATCGATCGGTGTAAGAATTACGAATGAAGGCATGTTCAACAATCCTGGTTTTGTAAGCAGGACCATTCCGGAAGTAATGATCGGATTCAACAAAAACCTGATGATGCATGCACAAGGTTTTTTATCTGATATGGATGGAAAGTACCGTTTAGAGGGTGGAAGTCTTTATGCCAAGTATCGGTTTTTATCATTAGATGAAACACATAGCCACTTTAGGGCAGCAGCTTTTGGGAGGGTAAGCACCAGCAAAAGACCAACCTACACCAGAGATATTAATCTCGAAGGTGATAATAGCGGCATACAGGGTGGATTAATTTTCACGCAGCTTTTGCACAAACTGGCACTATCAACCACTTTGGGTTATGCACATGCTTTCGAAAACAGCGATAGGCAAATTGCGGGAATGCCTCAGCCTAAAAATATGTTATCATACAGTTTATCGTCAGGATATTTGGTATTACCGGTTGTTTATAAAGATTACAATCAGCCAAATTTCAATGTATATTTAGAATTATTGGGCAAAACAGACCCGAGCAGTGGCCAGTCTTACCTGGATATCGCTCCGGCCATACAGATGGTTTTGAACAGCACAACCCGTATCGATTTAGGCTATCGTTTTCAGGCCACAGGAAATATGGATAACCGGTACACCAAAAACATGTATCTGCTCCGAGCAGAATTTAATTTCTTTAACGTTTTAAAATAAAATACAGCAAAATGAAAAAAATATTGGGAATAGTTGCCGTCATAACAATCGCAACAACAGCTTTCACCTATGCACAAAGCAAAACAGATGTAGCCTTAAATCAGGCATTAACAGCTTATTACGATGTAAAAAATGCTTTAGCAACAGATAAAAAAGACTTAGCCATCGAAAAAGTAAAGATTTTATCGGCAAAAGTAAATGCAGTGAACCATAAAGATCTACCTGCCGATCAGCATAAAACATTTATGGAACAAGCGGCCATCATTAAAAATAAAGCCGCACAACTTGCGGGTTCGAATGACATCAAAACACAAAGAAAAGCTTTTGAAGGAATTTCTTATGCCATGATTAAAACCTTAAAGAGCCTAAAATTTAATAACAAAACCGTTTATGTTCAACATTGCCCAATGGCTAAGGCAAGCTGGTTAAACGAAAAGGAAAACATCGAAAATCCATACTATGGAAGTATGATGTTTGATTGCGGGGATGTTGCTGAAACTATAAAATCAAAATAATGAAACTGCATATCAAAAACATGGTATGCAACCGTTGTAAAATGGTGGTTAAAGCTGAGCTGGAAAAACTCGGCTTTAAACCATTATTGGTTGAACTGGGCGAAGTTACCTTGGCTGAAAACATTTCTCCGGAGGATAAAATCAAGATATCGGATAATTTGACTCATTTTGGGTTCGAATTACTTGAGGATAGGAAAACCCAGATTGCAGAGCAGATTAAAACCGCCATTATTAATCTGGTACACTATACCCAAGAGCCATTAAAAATCAATCTTTCTGCCTATCTCGGCGAGCAGTTAAAACTGGAATATACGAGCTTAAGTGCTATTTTTTCGGAAGTGGAAAATCAAACTATCGAGAAGTATTTCATTGCTCAAAAAATAGAAAAAGCAAAAGAGATGCTTACTTATGGCGAACTTACCCTTAGCGAGATTGCCTATCAGCTAAATTACAGCAGCGTTGCACACCTATCAGCACAATTTAAAAAAGTAACCAGAATTACCCCTTCAGTTTATAAGGCCACATCAACAGATAGCAGGAAAACGCTTGACGAAATATAATAATGTAAAATTTAATAGTTGATGGCTATAGACCATCAACTATTAACCAAATTTCTTACCATAAATCAAGACTAATCGGCTGATTGTGTGATAACTTTGTACTTAACTAAATTCTATTAGGTATGAAAAAATTATTCTTATTTCTGATCGCTACCTCAATTAGTGTGGCATCATTTGCACAAACAAGCTGGAAAATTGATCCTATGCATTCGTTTGTTAACTTTTCGGTTAAACACATGGGCATTTCTTTCGTTGATGGTTCTTTTAAAAAATTCGACGGAACAGTAACGGCTTCTAAACCAGATTTAACGGATGCTAAAATCAGTTTTACTGTTGATGTAAATAGCATTACTACTGGTGTCGATATGAGAGATGGTCACTTAAAAACTGACGATTTTTTTAATGTGGCAACTTACCCAACCATGAAATTCGAAAGCACTTCTTTCAAAAAATTAAATGGCAACAACTACGAATTAAGTGGTAAATTGACTATCCGTGATGTAACCAAAGATGTAAAATTTGCTGTTGTTTATGGCGGCACCGCTAAAGATCAACAAGGTAATACCAAAGCTGGCTTTGGTGCTACAACTACCATTAACCGTTTAGATTATAATATCAAATACGATCCAACAGGCGCTGGCGTTGCAAAAGATGTTGCTATTAAATTAAACCTGGAATTTGTTCAGGGGAAATAATATATAAATCGTCATTTCGAGTGAAGCACAGCGGAATCGAGAAATCTTTTAACCTACGATGGCTTATAAGCTTTAAAGATCTCCACTTCACTCGAAATGACGATCATCCCATAGAAAATCATGTCTACACTATCTCAATTCAGAAGTTTTACTCAGCGCTTGCCTCAAACCGAGTTGATGCCAACACTTTTTATTGGTCATGGTTCGCCAATGAACGGTATCGAAAATAATGAGTTTAGCCAGAGTTGGGCAGAACTGGCAAAAAATATTCCTGTTCCAAAAGCCGTGCTGGTGGTATCGGCCCATTGGTACACTCATGGCACCTTTGTCACCGCGATGGATTTTCCAAGCACCATTCACGATTTTGGAGGTTTTCCGCAAGCACTTTTTGATGTTCAATATCCTGCCCCGGGCGATCCCGAACTGGCTGCAGAAATTCCGAATTTAATTCACTCTACCCCTGTTGGTTTAGACCACGATTGGGGTTTGGATCATGGCACCTGGACAGTAGTTAAACACATGTACCCAAATGCAGATATTCCAGTTTTGCAATTGAGTATCGATTACACCAAATCACCTGCACAACATTATGAAATTGCTAAGGAAATTTATGCGCTCCGCAAAAAAGGCGTACTGGTTATCGGTAGTGGCAATATGGTACACAACCTCCGCATGTTAAGCTGGGAAATGATTAATGGTGGCGGTTATGATTGGGCAATTGAAATGAATAATAAGTTTAAAAATTTAATTGCCAACGGCGACCATAAACCTTTGATCAACTATCGTAACCTAGGTACCGATGCGATGTTGGCCATCCCTACCCCAGAGCATTATTTACCATTAATTTATACCCTCGGAATGAAAAACGACAAGGAAGAAGTTTCTTTCAAGAAGTTTCTTTCTTTAATGACAAAGCTGTTGGCGGTTCGTTAACCATGACTTCGGTTTTGGTGGGATAAGCAGGGGCTTAGGGAGGAACAGATCGTTAAAACTAGTTTTTTATCTGAAACCTTAATTTTCTTAACTCCTTAATGATGAAAAACAAAGTAACTCTCTTTACCATTGAGAAATTAAGTACATTAGGAAGTATACTATAGACTTCTCGGTTGCGCTCGAAACGACGATTATTCGCAGGATGTCAATACCCTAAAATTCTATAAAACTTTATGATTATTCTGTAACGCTTATGGCCCTATGAAGCGGTAAATTTGTATAAAGATTTTAATCATGACACACACCTATCAACTTACCGGCATGACTTGTGGCGGTTGCGAAAATAAAGTAAAAAGTAACCTGCTCGTTTTACCAGATGTAACTTCTGTTGAGGTTTCGAAAGTTACCAATTCTGCTACCATTAGCATGGATAAACATATTGGCTTAGATACACTCCAACAAGCTTTGGGCGGATCAGAAAGCAAATATCAAATTTCTGCCGCCCACCATAGCGAAACACTTGAAGAAGCAAAATCGTGGGCCGAAACTTATAAACCCATTTTATTGATATTCGGTTATGTTACTGCCATATCACTTGTGGTTTCGTGGCAATCAAGCGGAATTAATTTCATGGTGTTCATGCGCGTTTTTATGGCGGGTTTCTTCCTCACCTTCTCTTTCTTTAAAATGCTTAATCTGAAAGCTTTTGCCGAAAGTTATGCCATGTACGATATCATAGCCAAAAAATTTAGCGTATGGGGATATATCTATGCTTTTATCGAACTTGGATTAGGCTTATCTTTTGCATTAAACCTATCACCCGTAGTTGTAAACTGGGTTACGCTAATTGTAATGACGGTAAGCATCCTTGGCGTTTTGGAAAGTGTTTTAAACAAGAAAAAGATTCAGTGTGCCTGTTTAGGTGCGGTTTTTAACTTACCCATGAGTACCGTAACCATTGTTGAAGATGCCATTATGATTGCCATGAGCGCAGCAATGCTGATTTTAATGTAAACTATTGCCGTTTATACCTAAACTCCGATTTTCGGCTTTTACCATTAAGCTCGCCTTCAATCCAGGCGAGTAAATCATTTTTTCCCTGATTTTGGTAAACTATCCGCTGCGGAAAATCGTGTGTTTTATCTTCGAAAACATAGGTCTCATCTTTTGTGGCAATAAGTTTGAAACAAGTCTCTTTTCCTTCGTTCTGTCCTGTTACAGTTGAACAGTAAAAAATATCTTTTCCAACCCTTTTGATCTGAAGGGTTTCGGTAAGCAAACTATCACCTTTGGCATTTATTCGATAGCTTTTGCCGCTGAGTGTTTTATCCGGGTTTTGCACCCACTGCTCTATAATTTTTCCTTTTGGCGTTTGCATTTCCCATGAACCTAAAATGAAAGCAAAGGTTTTTGAAGGATTTTTTTGTGCGTTAACATTAGTGCAAAACCCAATAAGGATTAAGGCCATAAAAATTAAACGAGTTCTTTTCATTTTGCTATTGTATTTGTAATGTGTGCTAAATGATGTTTTCCATGCCAGGCGTACATACCCAACATGTTTGCTAATGTAAGTTCTTTTCCCTGAGCTGGGTGAATGTATTTTCGCTGATAATATTCTGGTTTCAATGTTTTTAAAAAAGCAACCCAACGTTGGTGCAAAGCAGCCAATAAATCTATAGATAATTTGATATCACCATTTTTTGCTTCCCCTGTTTCTGCCCAGCGTTCTTCGTAATATGGCCTGATTACGGGAATATCTTCGGTAATGGCTTGTTTAAAACGGATATAAGCATTGATGTGGCTATCTGGAATATGGTGAACAACTTGCCTCAACGTCCATCCTTCCGGGCGATAAGTTTGGTTTAATTCTTTTTCGGTCAAATTTTCGGTAGCTTTCCTAAGCTGATTAGGCAAAGCCTCTATTTCGGAAATCCACACGTCGATTTGTTTTTGATCGAAAATTTCTGGCATTAAAAATTGACCGATCGGATATTTAAGCTGTTCTAAATCCATGAACCCAAAATAAGGAGAATTATTGAGTTTTTAACCGCAAAGATCACAGAGAGGAAGGCGCAGAGTCCTCAGAGGTGGTCGCATACTGTAAACACAAAATCTGCGTATATCTCCTTAGATCTGCGGGATACTAAATCTACATCAATTTCTTTAGCCATTTTAACAAGCTCATTTTTTTTTCGTAAGGCGGATAAATCATTTTGGTTAACCCCCAATTCGACTGGAAAACCACTGACCTTTCGTGCGAAAAGGTTTTAAAACCAAAAATACCATGACAACTGCCTATGCCGCTATTGTTTACCCCACCAAAAGGCAAATTAGGATTACCGATATGGACCAATACATCATTTACACAGGTTCCGCCTGCACTTGTTTCAGTAATAATTTTATTTTGGTTCTGTTTATTGTCTGAGAAAATATAAAGCGCCAAAGGCTTTTCTTTCCTGTTCACAAAATCAATTGCCTCCTGTAGATTTTTGTAAGTAATTACAGGTAAAATTGGTCCAAAAATTTCTTCCTGCATGATCGCGCTGCCCTCAGCTACCGAAATTAAAAGTGTTGGTGTAATGGTTAAATCTTGCTCATCCGATTTTCCACCAAAGGCCAGTACAGCACCATCATGAAGGGCTTCTTCAATCAATTTATTTAAGCGGTGAAACTGCTTTGGATTGATGATTTTAGCATAATCATTTTTGTTAATTTCCGCTTCGCTAAAGAACATTTTTTGAACCGCTGCCTTATAGTGCATTTCAAAATCGGCCAACTTATTTTCTTTAATTAATACATAATCCGGGGCAATACAGGTTTGTCCTGCGTTTACCAATTTACCCCAGGCAATTTTTTCTGCAGCTTTTTGTAGGTCACAAGTTTCATCTACAATAGCTGGCGATTTACCACCAAGCTCTAAGGTAACTGAAGCAAGATTTTTTGCTGCAGCTTCCATCACCACTTTACCGATTGCTGTACTTCCTGTAAAAAAGATATGGTCGAATGGGAGCTTCAACAATTCGGTGGAAACATCAACGTCACCTTCAAAACAGGCGATTTCTTTTGGATCAAAATTATCTGAAATCAATTTACTGATCACATCCGCCATTGCTCCGCTCAGTTCAGACGGCTTCAGGACTACACAATTGCCAGCTGCTATGGCAGAAATCAACGGACTCATGATTAATTGCAATGGATAATTCCAGGGTGCAATAATCAGGCAAACACCTTTTGGTTCATAATAAATTTTATTGCTGGCAAAAAGATTGCTCATGGTCCTGCCTGCCGATTTTGGTTTCATCCAGCTACGCAGCTTTTTTATGGCATGATTTATTTCGGCATAAGTAAAAAACAGTTCAGTTACTGCGGTTTCGAAACGGCTTTTGCGCAAGTCATTCTTCAATGCGGCAAATATTTCTTCCTCGGCATTTTCTAGTGCCTGTTTAAGCTGCCTTAGTTTTCCAATGCGTGTTTTAGCATCCGTTTTGCGCAACCCGAATTTATGTTGCTGCTGTAAAGCGAAAACTGATTTTATCTGTTCTTCCATAATTAACAAAGGCTCACAATTTTTATTGTATAAGCAATTTAAGAAAATATGTGGTTCGTAAGGTTATATGAAAATTAAGGGATTAATCGAGCTAGCTAGCGTTGTGCGTTAATTTTAGTTAAAATGCACCCATTTCATTAAAAATTCATTCATTTAAAGCATATTGCAGCAAATTTTAATATTCAAGATGAAAAGATTGTTTTTTGTTTTCGCATTTGTAATTCCGATGGTTATACATGCCCAAACCCTAAAAACAGATGTATTGGTTATTGGTAGTGGCGATGCCGCTTATTCAGCATCTTTTCAATCATTCAAATCAGGTGTTAAAACAATTCTGCTTACGCAAAAGGAACAGCTTGATCTTAAGAAAATTTCTGATAGCAAGCCCAAAGAAGTAACTCTTTTTTATCAAAGCTTTTTAAAAAGGGAGATTGAAAACGCTAAAAACTTAGATGCACCTAAACCAAAGCCAGACAAAAAGAAACCACTAAAAGTAACAGTTGATAGCACTCAGCTTTTAAATGTAATCCATGGTATTCCTTACACCGAAATTAAACGGTCAGGCAATGGCTGGGAAGTGAAGCTCACCAAAGACAAAAGCATTAAAGCAAAAGTTCTGGTTATAGCCGACAATCCAGAAAAGTTAATGACTGCATTAAAAATTACGGGCTTAAATCCTGCAACTTCAAATCAATTAAATTATAGTGAGAATTTATATAGAACAACAGTAGCCAGTGTTTTGTCCAAAGGGGCAAATTTTTTATCATTATACAGCCTGCTCATCCCAAACCAAGAAAACCTTTTATATATTTCTGCCGATCAGTTCGAAATTGGCCCTGCTGCAGGTGCAATCGCAGCCTATGCTGCATTTTTCGATACCAAAACCAGTTTGTCAAATTTAAAAAGGATCCAGGGTGAGTTATTAGCCTATAAACATACGTTAATGCCTTTTGAGGATGTAAAAGCGATTGATTCTAACTGGCTGGCCATCCAAAAAGTGGGTATAACGGGAATTATCAAAGCAGAAATAAAACAAGATAAAGCCTATTTCAATCCAGAAAAAGAGATTACTTACGATGAAATTAAGCAGCCAATCAAAGATTATTATTACAAGGCTCAGATCTGGTTTGATGATCATCAGAATATTCCCATCAATTTAGAAAATACCATTGCGATGGTTTGTTATGTGGGCAATAAATCGGTTGAGGCAATCAAAACCGAACTGCAAAAAAAATGGAACAAAAATTATAAATTCGCTTCTAAATACGACCTTAAAAAAGTGTTAACCAGGCGAGAATTTGCAGTAATCATCAACGAGTACTTAAAGCCTTTCGATGATGTGAATGTAGATAAAA
Source organism: Pedobacter sp. ISL-64 (assembly GCF_018613605.1). Lineage (GTDB taxonomy): Bacteria > Bacteroidota > Bacteroidia > Sphingobacteriales > Sphingobacteriaceae > Pedobacter. Next base: position 14,688 of record NZ_JAGGPU010000010.1, read on the forward strand.
CCGGAGGGGTAATCCGCTAGGATTTAACCGCAGATGGGCACAGATAAACACATATCTGATATGTAATTCCAAAATTTCATCCGGGTTCATCCTTTTTATTTGTGGTTAATTAAAAACGGCACTTGTAACATTTCCATTTCCTGTTAAAATTAGCAAGTCCATTCCCTAAATTGCAGCCAAACCTAAAATTCATGAAGAAATATTTACTTTTCCTTTTGCTTTGCACAGGCGAATATGCTTTTGCGCAACAATTAGCGCCTTTAACCGTCGAAAAGATAATGCGCGATCCAAAGTGGATGGGCGTTGCACCGACTAACTTCCGGTGGACTGCGGATAGCAAAACCCTGTACTTCAACTGGAATCCTGAAAATAAAGCTAAAGAAGAGTTATTTAAAGTTTCGGCAGCAGCTACCAAACCCGTTAAAGCGGCAGAAAAGGAAGATGAAAAGCTTTTAAGTTTAAACTATACCTATAACACTGACCGCTCGCTCGGTTTAATCGAAAAAAGTGGCGATATCTATTTACAGAATTTCAAAAGCAATAAAGAAACGCGGCTAACCAGCACGCAAGAGCGAGAAAACAGCCCTGTTTTTTTAACCAATGGAAATATCGTTTATCAATTGGGCGATAATCTTTTCGAAGTGGATTTAAAATCTGCCGAAACCAAACAACTCACTAATTTCGTTAAAGGTAAAAAAGCAGGCCGACCGGAAACCAAGCCGCTTACCGAGCAGGATAAATGGCTAAAGACACAGCAAACCGAATTGTTCGATATCATTAAAAAAAGAAATGCAGAAACCAGAAGTGGCGCCCGCGGTGGAAGAGGCCGTTCTGGCGCAACATCTGCTGATTCAAAACCATTAAAAGAGCTTTATACAGAAGATAAGTTTTTAAATGGTGTAACCATTAGTCCCGATGGGCATTTTATTACTTATAAGCTAACCACGCCAGCCCAGAATAACCATAGCACTGTTGTTCCGAATTATATCACATCATCAGGCTATACCGAAGATATTCCTGGCAGAACAAAGGTTGGGGAAAATGAAAATATTTCGCAGGGCTTTATCTACGATACCCAAAAAGATTCTGTTTATGCCATTCAGACTGCTACCATACCGGGCATTAAAGATCTTCCCGATTACCTTAAAGATTATCCAAAAGAATTGGATACGCTAAAAAAGAAAAACGCAGACAGACCTGTAAATTTCTTCGGCCCGCTTTGGAACGATAACGGAAGTACCGCAATCGTAGTTGCCACTTCAACCGACAATAAAGACCGCTGGATCTTAAAACTGGATGCATCAACAGGGAAGTTTTCTCTAATAGATCGTCAGCGCGATGAAGCCTGGATTGGTGGCCCGGGCATTAGTGGCTTTTACCAAGGTAGCACCGGATGGATAGACAATAACCGCTTTTACTACCAAAGCGAAGCTAGCGGATTCTCACACCTTTATGTAGTTAATGCTGCCACAGGTGATAAAAAACAACTTACTTCTGGCAAATGGGAAGTGCAATCTGTTCAGCTCTCAAAGGATAGAAGTACATTTTATCTTAAAACAAATAGGGAGCACCCAGGGATTACAAACTTCTTTAAAATCAGTGTAAACGGTGGTGAGCTTGTTCAGATTACAACCCTGAAAGGCTTAAATGATATCACCCTCTCTCCTGACGAAAAATACATAGCCATTAATTATTCCTTTATAGACAAACCTGGAGAGTTATATCTTCAGCCAAATAAGGTTGGTGCCAAAGCCGAAAAAATTACCCAATCTACCTCTGCCGAATTTAATTCTTACAAGTGGCGTCAACCGGATATGGTAAGCTTCAAAAACCGTTATGGTGCAGATGTTTATGCGAGGGTGTATAAATCTGATAATCCACACCCTAATCACCCTGCGGTAGTTTTTGTTCATGGAGCAGGCTATCTTCAAAATGTGCATTTCGGCTGGAGCACCTACTTCCGCGAGTTTATGTTCAATAATTTACTGGCCGATAATGGTTACACGGTAATCGATATCGATTATACCGGAAGCTCCGGTTATGGCCGCGATCACCGTACAGGTATTTACCGTCACATGGGTGGAAAAGATTTAACCGATCAGGTTGATGGCGTTAAGTTTTTGGTGGAGAAATACGGCGTTAATCCTCAGCACGTTGGTTTATATGGCGGCTCGTACGGCGGCTTTATTACTTTGATGGCAATGTTCAATGAAGCGGATGTTTTTGCCAGTGGTGCAGCATTACGTTCAGTTACCGATTGGGCGCACTATAATCATGGCTATACTTCGAACATTTTAAATGAACCGTTTAACGATCCTATTGCTTACAAAAGAAGCTCGCCGATCTATTTCGCCGATAAATTAAAGGGCAACCTTTTAATGGCGCATGGAATGGTTGATGTGAATGTTCACTTTCAGGATATTGTTCGTATTAGTCAACGTTTTATAGAGTTGGGCAAAAACAATTGGGAACTGGCTGTTTACCCCGTTGAAGACCACGGTTTTATCGAGCCTAGCAGCTGGACTGACGAGTATAAAAGGATATTTAAGCTGTATGAAAATACGTTGAAGAAGTAGCCCCTTTTTTATTAAGTCGTCATTTCGACTGGAGCACAGCGGAACGGAGAAATCTTTGAACGATATTTAATTCAAAGATTTCTCCACTACGGTCGAAATGACGATCCTGAAAAGCATCCCTCAATATCAGAATAGAAATCTATTATATCTTTTTAAATAAATATAGTTTTCATCTATATCGTTATCAATAAATACAATTAACAATTAGTAAAACAGGGTTGATTGACATCTGTTTTAGCCCTACCTTTGTGGCATAAAATTAAAGACAAAAAAATTATGGCAATAGTAGGCAAAAAATTCCCAAGTGTTAGTATTGATGCAATGTCAGACATGGGTGATGACTTGAAAATCAACGTATTTGAAGAGGCAGTAAATAAAAATAGCAAAGTGTTATTGTTCTGGTATCCAAAAGATTTTACTTTCGTTTGCCCTACAGAATTACATGCTTTCCAAGCTGCTTTACCTGAGTTTGAAAAAAGAAATACAATTGTAATCGGTGCATCTTGTGATACCAACGAAGTTCACTTCGCATGGTTAAATACACCAAAAGATAACGGCGGTATTGAAGGTGTTACTTATCCAATCTTAGCTGATACACACAGACAATTATCTGGCATCCTTGATATTTTAGATCAGGAAGTTAACTATGACGAAGAAGGAAACGAATCTTTCTCAGGATCAAATGTTTCTTTCAGAGCTACTTATTTAATCGACGAAACTGGTAAAGTTTTCCACGAAAGTGTTAACGATATGCCATTAGGCAGAAACGTTAAAGAATATTTACGTTTAATCGATGCTTACGCTCACGTTCAAAAACATGGCGAAGTTTGTCCTGCAAACTGGGAAGAAGGAAAAGAAGCAATGAATGCGAACAGAACTGGTGTTGCTGAATATTTAGCCGCTAACTAATTAAACAAAACGTTATGTTTTTAGAATTAACAGAAGATAATCTTCAACAATATTTGGCCGATAACTCAAAGGTTATGGTTCAGTATGCTGCATCATGGTGCGGAAACTGCAGAATCATGAAGCCTAAGTTTAAAAAATTGGCTTCAGAAAATGAAGATGTAGCTTTCTTGATTGTTGATGCCGAAAAACTTCCAAACTCACGCAAATTTGCAAACGTTGATAATTTACCAACTTTCGCAGCTTTTGAAGGCGGTAGCTTGGTAGATCAGGTACAAACCAACAAAGCAGAAGGTTTAATAGAACTATTTAACAAGATAAAGTAATGAAGATTCCGGTTATAAGACAATTATTTCAAAACACCACTCCAGCACAACTGGAGACCACTTTGGAGGTTTTAGAGGCTTTTTGCGAGTTTAGAGGGGTTAGTGAGCACGAGGTTGATGTAGCAGGCGAAATGATTACCAATATCTGTGGTGCCTTAGAAGTACATCAAATGGTAAGCGAAGGTGCTACCGAAAAGGATGCATTAAATGCTTTCGGCCAAAAAGTAATGGGTTCGATTGATCGATAATCGTCTTAAAGCTTTAATCTAGCTTTTTCGAAATATAAAATCCCTTGTTGATGAAAATCAGCGGGGGATTTTTGTTTAATTATATCTGTCATTGCGAGAAGGCTTTTCAGCCGACGAAGCAATCTTTCCTACTTTTAGCAAAACATTTCCTTAAAGATTATTTTGTCATGTTTTTTGGAAAACAAGGTTCCGTTTTCCCTGCTGCCGATAGAAAACCTGTGAAACAAGCAAGCATACCATAAGTAAATAAAAACAGATGCTTAAATCGGCATTCGTCCAGTCAGGTTTAGATGGCAGGGTTTTGTAATCCTGAATGCAGTGAAAATCGACAGACCTTCCTGCGTCATGCTGAATTTATTTCAGCATCTTTTTAGCGTGAAATACCCTGAAATAAATTCAGGGTGACGACCGAATTCATTCTCGCAAAAAAAAGGTCTGTGAGGACACAGACCTTGGATTATTTTTTTAACCTCACAGGTTTGGCAAACCTGCGAGGTTAAAAATGAAACTTTAAGCCAAATTCCTACCGGCATTTACAATACCAAATACTGTTCTTACCGCCAGCTTTTCTAAAGCATGCTGATCTTTCTCGTTCTGATCATGTTGCAGTTTTTCTAAAGCGAAATGCTGAATCAATACCAATGGCAAAATGATTTTTTCGCGGGTGGCGATCGATTTTTTATCTACAGGATAATTAGCCATTAATGTTGGCTGTCCGGATAGTTTTAAAAGCATCTCCTTAGCTAATTCGAATTCGTTATGTAGTTGGGTCCAAAAAGCACCAAACTCTTTATCTGCAGCCAAATGCGCTGTAATGGTAAAGTCTGATTTGCTCATACTCATCATACAGTTATCTACAATAGTTTTTAAATAATCAGAATCCTGGTAAACTTTAAGCACTTTATCCCAATTTCCAGCTTTTTCCTGATTTTTTAAAGCTGTTCCCATTCCATAGAAACCCGGAACATTCTGTTTCAGCATACTCCAGGCCGTTACAAAACTAATGGCCCTTAAATCTTCGAGTTTCATTTCGCCTCCACCGTTTCTTTTAACCGGGCGGCTACTAATGTTAGCTTGCGACAATAGTTTTAAAGGAGATAATTTCTCTAAATAACTCACAAATAATGGGTGCTCGCGCAAGTCGACAAAAGCTTTATAACTTTCTTCAGCCATTTCATCAAGCAAGGTCTTATTTTCAGGATCTAACAGAATATTGTGTTTCTCTTTTAATCCAGAGGTTAATCCGGCGTTGATTAATTGCTCGATATTAAATTCAGCACTTTCTACCGAACCATATTGAGAACTGATGGTTTGCCCCTGAACGGTTAGCTGCATGTTCTTGTTCGCAATTTCCTTACCCATAGAAGCATAAAAACGGTGTGTTTTACCTCCGCCACGTGCAGGCGGCCCACCACGGCCATCAAAAAACGCCAGCTGAATATTGTGTTTGGCAGAAACCGCAGATAATGATGTTTTTCCGTTAAAAATAGACCAGTTGGCCATTAAGTAACCACCATCTTTGGTGCTGTCAGAATAACCAAGCATAATATCCTGTTTATTTCCACGGCTGGCTAAATGTGCCTTATAGAATGGATTACTATAAAGCGTATCCATAATTGCAGCTGCTCCCTTTAAATCGTTAACGGTTTCAAAAAGCGGCACAAAATCAATAGTCAACGATTCTTTACTCCAGCCATTCCAAAGGAAAAGTTCAATTAATTGCAAAATATCGCTTGCTTGCTGGCAATTGCTGATAATAAAACGGTGGCAGGCTTTTTCACCGTTACGTCTTTGAATGCCTTTAATTACTTTAATTACTTCGATTGTATCTTTTGTCAAGGCATCAGGCTCGCTAGCGTAAACGACTGTTGCTTCTTTAAAAGAAATTAAAGCTAATTTCTCTGCTTCGGATAGTTTATCGTAATCGGCAGGATACAGCGAAGAAATAGGCTTATTGGCGCGGCAATATGCGTGCACATTCCTCAGCACACGACTATCTTGGCGGATATCTAACGAAGCGAAGTAGTTACCATATAAATCTATTTTGCGGATCAGATCGTTAACCAGATCTACAAACAAACCGTCGTGCTCCTCCAGCAGCGTATCTTTAATTTTATTTAGGTTTTCTTTAAGTTCACTAGAAATATCCTGAAGCTCGCAAGTTTGATCGAAAGCATTCAGATACAGTACATCGTGCAGTTTTGCGATATTTTCTTCAACACCTCTAAAGGTGATGCGGCGTTTAATTACCCTGAAATCGCGGTAATAACAACGGAAAAGGATCTGGCGCAACATTTTGGAAACTTCCAAAGTGGTATCAGCATGAATGTTCGGATTTCCGTCTCTATCTCCCCCAGGCCAGAAACCCAGCTCTAAAATTTTCTTGGTCTCCAGGTTGTATTCATCAAGGTTCTGGTCTATCTCTTCCTGAATATTCGCCGCAGCAAAATAAAATGTATTCTCTAAAAACCAGGCCAGGTTTAAGGCCTCATCAACCGGTGTTGGCGATTTTTTATTAAAAAAAGGCGTTTTACCCAATTGCTGCAATAAGGAGTTCATCGAAGTAAGGTCGTTGTCACGAATGGCCTTGGTTAAATCAGTAATAATGGCCAACACACTTCCGGGATAAAACTGTGTTGGGTGTGCGGTTAAAACCAAACGAAGCGAAAGTTCATCAATCAACTTCTCAATTTTGGATAACATCGGTTTGTTATCAGCATTCTTTTTTAAAATAAACGCTAATGTACTCTGTTCGTCTGTTGTATTTAATTTGGTAAAAGAAGCATCTTCTACGGCATCAAAAAGTACCACCTGACGTTCGATATACTGGATAAAACGGAAAAGCAGGTCAATAATATCTTTGCGCTCGGTATAACTGGTATACTTGGCAAAAAATTCTTCGATAATCTGTGCAGGTTTTTCTCCGTTTGCAATGCCTTCTTCACAGCTCTTAAAAAACAGCGGAAGCAATGTTCCGGTATCTTTAATTTTGTAAAAAGGCAAGGTGAGAAATAAACTGTTAAATAGTTCGAATTTTGAGATTACCTCATTATTAAAAATAGATTCTCGTTGCGTAGTTAAACGAAGTTTAGGCATAGCTTATGCAATAGTTTTGTATACCGTAATACTACAAAAAATGCGTAAGGTATTAAAATTCTAAGGCTTACAATTTGGAAAATTGTAGAATAAATTTTAATTTTAGAATCTTATTTGGCCACAATGTGGTTAAGTAAGAACATTTGCAATGTTTAAGGGCATTGCATTGATTGTTAATTTTTTGGGTTAAAACAGCCGATGTAATAAAATACATCGGCTGTTTTTGTTTTTTGCCATTTTTTATGGCATTTCTTTGCAAATTTTAGTGCACATCGGCAGGAATGTTTGCATTTTTCTTAAACTTTTGAAGATAAAGTAGCGGAATCGAGAACAACATGATCAATCCTGCAACCCAATAGGCATCGTCATAAGTAAGTAACATGGTTTGTCTGGTTACAATTCCTTCCATCGCTTTTGCCGCCATAATTTTGGCATCGAACAAAGTTTGTCCTTTTGCCATAAAACCTTTAATCAATCCGTTAAAACGATCCACAAATGGTTGGTTATAATCGTTCACATTTGCCAATAAAACACTTCTGTGGAAACCCGAACGGACGTGAATTAATGTAGTTAAAGCTGCGATACCGAATGAGCCTCCCAATTGGCGCATCATATTGTTCAAACCTGATCCCTGACCGATTTCTGGTCCTTTTAAATCCTGGATGGCAAGTGTTGTTAAAGGCACAAACAATAAGGCCATGCCCACACCCCTGATTACCAGTGGCCAGAAGAAATCGCCAGTTCCTGATTGTAAAGTCGAATTACTCAACATCCAACAGAAAATGAAGAATGCCAACATCCCGAAGGTGGCCATAATTTGTGCCGGAACACCTTTTTTAAGCATAATACCAATAAACGGCATCATTACAATGGTACATAATCCACCTGGGAACAAGATTTCTCCGGTTTGCAAAGGTGAAAATCCTAACAAATTCTGACAGAATACCGGAAATACAAATACCGAACCATATAAACCGAAACCTAAAATAAATGAGGTAAACATACCCACAGAGAAACTCCTGTGTCTCATAATTTTAAAGTTCACAATCGGGTGGTCGGTGGTCATCTCTCTCCAAATGAAGAGCAACAACCCAAATACCGAAGCAACAGCCAATGCGGTGATATATGGTGTAGCAAACCAATCTTCGCTCTCTCCTTTTTCTAACAATGTTTGTAAACTACCTACTGCAATAGCCAATAATGCGATACCCCACCAATCGACAGGTTGACCCTGCCCCGTTTTCGGAGTGGCCCGGACAAAGGTGTACGTACAGTAGGCCGCGAGTATTCCGACGGGAATATTTACATAAAAAATCCAGGGCCAAGAACTGATTTCTAAGATATATCCACCAATGGTTGGCCCTACTGTTGGTCCAACTACCGCACCCAAACCAAATAAGGCGGTTGCAATACCCACATCTTCACGTGGCCAGGTTTCTATTAAGATTGCTTGCGCTGTTGATATTAAACCACCACCAGCTAAACCCTGCAAAATTCTAAATAAAATAAGCTCATTTAATGAGGTGGCGTTTCCGCACAAAAAGGAAACCAGTGTAAAAACAATGATGGAGGTAAGAAAGTAATTTTTCCTGCCAAATCGGTTACCCAACCAGCCGGACATTGGCAACACGATAACGTTCGCTACCGCATAGCCGGTAGAAAGCCAGGCAACATCCTCAAGGGTGGCGCCCAGGTTTCCCTGTATTTGTGGAATTGCCACGTTTACGATAGTCGTATCAATCAGCTCCAACAAAGAAGCTGTGATTACCGTAAATGTAATAATCCACTTTTTTAAACCTACTTCGGCCATTTTTAATATTATTTAGTAGATACTGATGCTTTAACGCTCATTCCTGGGCGCAACTTAGCCAACAGTTCTTTGGATGGATGGATTTTGATTTTTACCGGAACACGTTGCACAACTTTAACGAAGTTACCAGTAGCATTATCAGGAGGCAATAAAGAGCCTTTTGCACCAGTAATTGGAGAGAAATTATACACTTCACCTTCAATTTTTTCGTTTGGATAAGCATCAACCTCGATTTCTACTTTAGAACCTTCTTTAATTTTCTCCAATTGAGTTTCTTTAAAGTTTGCCGTTACATAAATGCTTCCATCGTTCACGATAGAGAATAAAGATTGGCCTGCCTGAACCAATTGTCCTTTTTGAACATTCTTTTTAGAAACGATACCAGTTGCAGGTGCTTTAATATCAGTATATGATAATTGAAGTTTGGCAAAATCGATGTCACTTTGACGTTGGCTGATTACATTGCTACTTACCGCCAATTGCGATTGTGTGGTACCAACCTGTTTAACCGCAGCATTGTATTGATCTTGCGCTGCCTGATATGCTGCCTGAGCAGATTGTCTTGCTGCTTCTGCAGATTCCTTATTGGCCTTTGCCTGATCGAAAGCTTGTTGTGTTATCGAACCATCTTTCACCAGGTTTTCATAACGGTTATAATCTTTCTGCGCTAAATTTACTTTAACATTTGCAGCCTGCACATTTGATTTTGCCGCATCAACGTTTGCTTTTGCTGTACCAGTATTGGCTTGGGTAGCTGCAATTTGCGATTCTGCAACACCAACACCTGCACTTGCACCTTTCTGACCAGATTGCGCTTGCTCTAATTTAACTTTGTAATCGTTATCATCAAGTTTAACCAAAACCTGATCTGCAGTTACATGTGTATTTTCTTCAAAATTAATATCCTTAACATAACCACCAACACGGGCAACAACAGGACTGATATCGCCATCAATCTGAGCATCATCCGTATCTACGTGTTTGCTATAATAATTCCACTCTGTAATCCCGAAGATTATACCTATTACTAGTAAAACACCTAAAATGATGGGTACTACTAAGTTCTTTTTTTTCTTTTCAGTTGTCATTGCTGTATTTATTGCGTTATTTTTCCTGTTGATTTTAATAGGGTATAGTAAGCCAAACCTGCGTCTGCCTTAGCTATCTCTAAGTTTATTTTTGCCTGATACAATAAAGTTTCTGCATCAATACGATCGGTAACAGAAGCCACATTGTTTTTATATTTAGATGCCAGTAACTTATCATTTTCTGTAGCCTGGGCAATTGAAGTTTCCAATACCTGGATTTTGTTCATCGCCACCTGATAACCTTGAAAGTTTTTGTTGATATCTGTTTTTACCTGATCAGATAATATATCTTTCTGAATGGTAATTTCACTTTGCTGAATCTTTGCTTCACTTACCTTGTTCTTATTGGTCCAAAGATTTCCGATATTCCAGGAAACCGTAGCGCCCAATGTAATTGGCATTAAATACTGGTTTGTGGGCGGAATAAAGTTACCGCTTGGGTTAATGTAATATAGGTTTGCGCCAACGCCAACGGTAGGTAAAGTATTAGCTTTAATGGTTTTGATGTTAAAATCAGCCACTTTGTTCTGCACATCAAGTTGTTTTAGCTCCTGGCGGTTAGCCATTGCCTGACCAATGTATTCGTTTAACGAACCTGGTGTTTTTAAGCCCAGGGTTGGATCAACAATTTTAACTTCGGTATCTTCAGGTAAACCCAAAAGGATATCTAAGTTATAGTTGATCACTTTACGGTTGCTCTCGATATCCATTTGTGTTAGTGAAACATTTGCCTGTTGCAATTGGAAACGCAACACGTCGTTTTTAGTTACAATACCTTGCTCGAAGAAACGCTGTGCCTGTTTAATCTGTGCGGCAATTGATTCTAAATTCTGATCAACCACTTTTCTGCTTTGCAATACTTTGTATAAAGCATAATAGGTATTAATAACAGCATAAGTAATTTCTTCTTTGCTTTTATCCGCATCTAAACGTGCAACATCTGCCAGTAATTTGGTCGATTCTTTTGCATATCTTAATTTACCACCACCATACACCAATTCTTGCACTGCTGCAGTTCCTACAAAAGCATCAGCTCTTTTAGGTAATTCTAAAGATGATCCTCCACCAGGCAAAGTAAAAGTGCTTGTTGGAATTTCAGCGTGGTTGTACATAAAACTTGCATTTGCGGTAGGCAAAACATTGTCTTTTACAACCTCCAGCTGTGCAACGGCCTGATCGATCTTGTTTTGGGAAAGTTTTAAGTTTTTGCTATTGGCTATGCCAAGTTCTATTGCCTGGTTGATATTTAATTCTTTCGAGCTCTGTGCAAATAAAGCTGCCGGAATTAATGATGCCGCAAGCATTAATCTAATTGATCTGGGTATCATTTTTTTGTTGTTAAATAAACTGTTGTTAGATCTTGTAAGTGAGCAATTGTCCGCTCCTTAATCATTTTTTTATCTTTCGGGTTATTCAAGTCGAAGTTGGAGCATGATATCACCTTATGGGGAGAGATAACAATGTTGGTTATGGTGCCCATAATAGTGGCGATTACCATCCGAACGTCAACCTTGTTAAAGGTCCCATCTTCAATCCCATCTGTAATAATGCGATCGATAAGCTGCATGTTGTGGCTCATGGCGTCTTTTATCTTATCATACATTTCTGGCCTTTGGGTTAAAGAAAGCTCTCTGTGCATCATTTTATGAAACGCCGTGTTATTCAGTATTCTATTTACATATCCCTCTATAACCCTGTGCAATTTTTCTAATGCCGAAATCTTATCTTCATTGATGATTTTTAATTGAGATGCAAAGCCTGCAATACGCTCATTCATGATCTCTACAAAAACCCCTTCTTTAGAACCGAAATAATAATTTATCATCGCCATGTTCGCTCCAGATTCCTTAGCAATCTGGCGAGTGGAAGTACCCTCATACCCCGTCTCGCAAAACAGCTTTTCAGCTGCCTCAAGAATGGCCTGTCTTTTATCTACTTTTTCTGTTTTCATTTCTTTTTAACGACACAAAATTAATCAAACGATTGATTAACTTCCAAATGTTTACGCGCTTCTTTTACATTATCTTGATAAAACCCTATTTTTAAATAAAATAATCACCCATTCCAATGAAAAATAAGTTATTCTTAGCCTTAACTTTCTCGTTTGCCCTATGGATCTTATGTTCTTTTATTGGCACCCAAAGAAAAATTCAGCAAAGTTGGATCAGAATTAATTTGCTAGGTTACCCCACCGAAAGTGTTAAAGTTGCTATATGGGCAAGCAAAACAGGCGAGATTCCTACCAAATTTGAGATTATAGCAAAAGAGACCAATCAGGTGGTTTATACCTCAGCCAATATTAAAAGTTTTGGCAGTTATGGCCCCTTCAGCCAAACTGCCCGATTAAATTTCAGTGATTTTAAAAGTACAGGGAGTTTCTACCTCAGGGCAAATGGTATTGTTTCTCCCCTGTTGTTGATCAATAACGATGTGTACAAAAGTGCAGCTGATTTCTGCTTACAATATATGCGCCAGCAACGAAGTGGTTTTAACCCGTACTTAAAGGATAGCTGCCATACCCACGATGGCTTTGTTTTATATGGCGCCAAAGCTGGTATTAAAGACAGTACACACTTTGATGCTTCCGGCGGTTGGCACGATGCCAGCGACTACCTCCAATATTCAACTACTTCGGCAAATGCGACCTATCACTTACTAATGGCTTACCGCGACTTTCCTCAAGTATTTAGCGACCGGCAACAGGCAAATGGTTTGGATGGAAAAAATGGCCTAGCTGATGTTCTGGACGAAGCTAAATGGGGATTGGATTGGCTGTTGAAAATGCATCCACAAAAAAATATCATGTTTAACCAACTGGCCGATGACCGTGATCACATCAATATGCGGATTCCAAAAGAAGACAGTCAATATGGAAAAGGTTTTGAGCGCCCGCTCTATTTTATTACCGGCGAAACACAGCAGCGGGGCAAATTTATGAACAACACCACCGGTACCAGCTCTACTGCAGCTAAATTTACGAGTGCTTTTAATTTAGGATCGGTTTTATTTAAAGATGTAGATCGTGAGTACTCCAGATTACTTGTTAAAAAAGCCAAAACAGCCTATAAATTTGCATTACAAAAACCTGGGGTAACGCAAACAGCCTCTGTAAAATCGCCGTACATTTATGCTGAAGACAATTGGGTTGATGACATGGAGCTAGCCGAAACATCATTCAATTTCGGAAGAGAAAAGATCGATCAAAAGAAAATGACGCAGGCCTTAAACTACGCCCAGCAAGAAAGCATCACGCCCTGGCTACAAAAAGATACCGCAGCGCATTATCAATATTATCCTTTCGTCAACCTCGGCCATTACGAAATTGCCAAGCAAGATTCGAAAGACAACACAGCCATCAACTATTATCAACAGGGAATAAAGCAAGTTTGGAGCCGTGCAAAAAACAATGCCTTTTATCGTGGCATTCCTTTTATTTGGTGCAGCAATAATTTAACGGTTGCCTTTGCCATACAGTGTAGCTGGTACTCGGCAGTAAGTGGCGATAAAACTTATGCGGAGCTGGATCAGGCTAATTTCGATTGGCTTTTTGGCTGTAATCCATGGGGAACGAGTATGGTTTACGGCCTGCCTCAATGGGGAGATACACCAACCGATCCACACTCGGCCTTTACCCATTTAAAAAATTATCCTATAAACGGCGGATTGGTTGATGGACCTGTTTACACCAATATTTATAAGGGTTTAATCGGGATCAAACTCAATGACGTTGATGAATATGCCGACTTTCAGAGCGGTCTGGCCGTTTATCACGATGATTATGGCGATTATAGCACCAATGAACCCACAATGGACGGAACGGCATCTCTTATTTACTTATTAGCGGCAAAAGAAGCACAGGCTAAACCTCTACCCGACCATAAAACTTATAGCCTCGGTGCGAACATTCGTGGCGATTCTACCCAAAAGAAAATCTACCTGGTTTTTACAGGTGACGAATATGCGGATGGCGGCGAAAAAATAAGCAGGGTGCTGGCACAGGAGAAAGTTAAAGCATCCTTTTTTCTTACCGGAAATTTTTATCGGAACCCTAATTGCCAATCATTGATTAAAAAACTGAAAAACGATGGGCATTACCTGGGTCCACATTCTGACAAGCATTTATTGTACTGCGATTGGAATAAACGCGACAGTCTCCTGGTTACAAAAACAGTTTTCGAAACCGATTTAAGCAACAATTATCAGGCAATGGCCAGTTTTGGGATTAACAAAGAAGCGGCGGGCTATTTTTTGCCTCCTTACGAATGGTACAACCAAACCATAGCCAACTGGTCCAAAGCCCAAGGCTTACAATTGATTAATTTCACTCCGGGCACGCGATCTAATGCTGATTATACCTACCCCGAAATGGGAAAAAGTTATCGATCGAGCGATGAGATATACAGATCGATTACAACTTTTAACGAAACAAAAACCAATGGTTTAAATGGTTTTATCTTGCTGTTGCACATCGGTACCGATGCCAGAAGAACTGATAAATTTTATAACAAGTTGGCAAAATTGATTACTTATCTGAAAAAGGCTGATTATAAATTGGCTAGAATTGATAATTAATTAGAATATTGGGCACAATGACAAATTAAAATTTAAAATAAATATTAACTTTGCCTCCAAATAACAAAAAACATGAGTGTACAAGAGAACAGCAGCAATAATTTCAACTGGTTATATTATGCTTTAGGTTTATTCTTCGGAGTTTTAACTGGAGCAATCATTACACAAAATTACATCTTCGCTTTGTTAGGTGGTGTTTTAGGTTTGTTAACGGCAGGCTTATTTTTAAACGCTATCGTAAAAGGAAGAAAATACTAGTTTTTTAGTCCTTTATACAATTAGATCCTTTAAGGATTAAAAATTTAATTCCACAGCACATGAGACCGTTATGATTTTACCAATAGCTGTAAAATCATGATTGCTCATCGCTACTGAAAACAAAAACCTACAAATGAAAAATATCTTCGTTGTTGTTTTCGCTCTTCTTTGTTTTAGCGCAAGGGCTCAACAGGCCCCTACCGCTGAAGTAAAATTTCCTGTTGCAGACTCAAGTCCTGCAGATATTGTTTATTTTCCCCTTAATGCCCCAAAGGTAAAGGCTGGCGACCCAACAAAACCGGTTATAAAGATTGTTTATTCGCGCCCACAGAAAAAAGGACGTGATATTTTTGGCGTTTTAGAACAGTACGGAAATGTTTGGCGTTTTGGTGCCAACGAAAGTACAGAGATTCGTTTCTTCAAAAAAGTAAGCATTGGCGGCAAAAAAATCAAAGCAGGTACCTATAGCTTATTCGCCATTCCAAACAAAGATACCTGGACGATTATTGTAAATAGCGAAACCGATAAATGGGGTGCTTTTACTTACAATCAGGCTAAGGATATTGTTCGTGTAAATGTTCCGGTTAAGCTCCTGGCTAAACCGATCGAATATTTCTCTCTAACCTTTACAGAGATTACTGGAGGTGCTAATCTGGTTATTGGCTGGGACAGAACGCAGGTAGAATTACCGATTAACTTTTAAGTCGAAAAGAAAAATATAAAGTCCAGGCAAAAACCTGGACTTTATTGTTTAATCGCTTTTTATCTTCATGCACCTATCAAACAGATTATAAAAATCAGTTGTCATTTCGACTGAAGCGCAGTCCCGAACCTTCGGGAGAGAGATCTTTTTACTTTTTAACGGAAGCTGGCGCAACGCGAAGGGGCTTTTAGATTAATTTGAAACGAGTTTTTTAGCCTCGCTTTCGCCGGTGATGAATACTTTGTAAACCTGGGTGATTTTCCATTCGCCTTCTTTATCTTTTTCGATGATCACAAAGTTTTGTTGTGCGCCATTAAACAATTCGTAATTAATATCTACACGTGCAATTACCAGGGCATCGGTTTCAGAAACGATTGAAGAGCTGATGTTGCAATCATTCTGAATTACGCCTTCATTTTTCTTCATTTGATTTAACACATCACTTGCTTTATGTTTAATTACCCTAACATCTCTATTCGACGTAAAAACAGCATCCTCACTTAAAACAGCTTTTAACTTTTTATAGTCAGAATTCATATAGCTGTCCATATAATAATTGATAACCGATTTATGGCTTGCAGTTGGTTTTTCAGCTGCAAAAACATTATTTGTGATTGTAATACCTAGTAATAAAATCACCAAAGCTTTTAGTCTCATAACTATCTGTGTTTTTTTATTAAAGGTCGGCTGGAATAAAAGAAAATAATATGCCGATAACACCATAATGCTGAGGTAACTAAAATGTGATAAAAAGAAAAGGTTATGTTCCCATTTGTTTAATTAAACGATAACATAACCTTTCTTCAGGGCTTTAAATTATTATGGATTTTGCTGTCCGGCCAAGCCAGAATTAGCTTCCATTTCTGCCCTTGGTATTAAAAACTGCCATTTAACGTCTCCGGCAGGTATAGTTAATGTACCTGCAACAGAAGCAGAAACATAATTAGGAACAACCGTTCTATCCAGCGGTAGGTTTAAACGTTTTAAATCTAACCACCTGTGGCCTTCTCCCCAAAGTTCAATTCTTCTGTTAAAAAGAATCTCATCAATTAAGGCCTGTCCTGTATTTACCGAAACCACCGCACTTTGGTCTCTCTGTTTAACCAGGTTAAATAAAACCGTTTTGGCCGCAGCCTCACTTCCGGGAGTTTTTGCATAAGCCTCAGCCAAAATCAGGTACATTTCTGAGGTACGCATTAAAGGAACATCGCCTAAAGATGGGCCACCTACTTCTTTAACTGAAAATTTACGGCTCATATAGGGCTGGCGGGCAAAATTTGTGGCAGGTAATGGGAAATTTACTGTTGTTGGTACTGGTTCCCACATTTTTTTCCGAACATCTGTAGCTGATATCTGATTATATAATGCAGAATTAATCCTTTTTGGATTGCCACGCATAAAGCTTGTATTGGCGTTGTAAGCGATCTGTGCAAAATATGACCCAAATGTATCACCTTGGTCTAATGTCGGCATAGAAGACCATATAAATTCGCCTAATGTAGCGTTATTAAAACCCGCCTGATAATCAGTAACAGACAACAGCGGATATTGATTGGCATCTACAATATCTTTGGCATATTTAATAGCATTAGGATAATCCTGCATAACCAAGGCAACCCTCGCTCTAATGCCTTTTGCTACCGCTGCACCTGCATGGCTCTTATTCGAGGCTGTGGCATTAAGCGAAATAGCCGTTTCCAAGTCGCTAATAATTGCAGCATAAACACTTTCTACAGTTGCGCGTGGTTTATTGGTATCGGTTGAGGCCAATAAAAGTGGCACACCAAGCTGATTGTTCGGCTTCGCTGCCCCGTCGTAACGTTTACCAAAAAGCTGTACCAAACCAAAATAAGCGTATCCTCTTAAAGTTAGCGCTTCAGCTTTCACAGTATTTTTATCTGCAGCTGCACCCGAGGCCTGATCAATATTATCGATGATGTAATTCACATTTCCGATAATTCGGTAATAGGTACGGTACATATACTCGAGCATGGTGCTATTATCGGTACGGTGGCTAATCCAGGAGCCACCATCAGAGGTATACCAGTTGGATGAAGATATACCGATGTCTTCACCCATAAAGTCCATATAAAGCATTATTCCGCCTACACCCGGCTTATTCTGTGCCGATGTTGATACCACTGTTGTTGTACGTTCGTACATATACCTGTAAACACCGTTTAAGGCATTTTTTGCATTTGCTGCCGAAGTAAATAAAGCCGAATTATCAACCTGATCTGTCGGTTTTGTATCGAGATAATCTTTTTTACAGGCCGTAATGCTTAATAGGTAGAAACCTGCAAAGAGTAAATATTTTTTATATTTCATGATCGTATCTTTTAAAGTGAAACATTGATTCCGAAACTAATCATCCTAGAAGGCACGTAATTAGTTGTGTTTAAACCCGTAAACGATTCTGTCGGATCCATTCCTTTGCGTTTGGATATTAAGCCTAGGTTCTCACCTGCTGCAAACACCCTAACATTGCTTAACGTGGCGCCTTTAATCCAGCTTTGTGGCAAAGTATAAGATAGATTTACGTTGCGGAAAGCAATGTAAGAGGCATCAACCAACCAGCGGCTCGAAGTACCGTTAAATTGGCCGGAACGACCAATATCCAATCGTGGAATATCGGTAACCTGGCCAGGTATCATCCATGAGTTTAACGCATCAATGTGCAGCGCCGAACCATAGGTAGTAGCCATTAGCCCCTGGTAGTTTTGATCGTAGAATTTACCTCCTATCTGGTAGGTTATCAAGAATGATAGCCCAAAGTTTTTATAATTGAAAGTATTGGTAACCGATCCGTATAAATCTGGAATAGCTGAGCCTGAATAATCAGAACGGGCATTGTTAATATCTGTAGTTAAAACACGGCCATTAACCGTACGAAGATTAGTTGTTACGCCAGCATTAGGCTCAAATAAAGCCGAGCCATCTGTTGGATCTACTCCGACCCATTGACGAAGGTAATAAGCATAAATATCGCGTCCAACTTCTAATCTTTTTGTTCCGCTGGTTACAGTTGGTGTTTCTGCCGGCATTTTGGTGATTTTGTTTTTTAACCAAGACCAATTACTTAATAAGTTCCAGTTGAAGTTTTCAGATTTTAAAATATCACCACTTAATTGCAGATCGATCCCTGTATTATACATAGAACCAATATTTCGACGGATAGAAGTAATTGGATCAGACAACGGCTGAGGTACGGCAAACAACAAATTTGATGAACCACGTTTAAAATACTCGATCTCACCTCTTAGGCGATTCCTAAATAAACCAAAAGCTATTCCGGTATTGAAAGTGTTTACCGATTCCCATTTTAACTCGGGTGTTGCTGCTGTGGCCAATAACAAGCCTGGCTCACTGCCATTGTTCCAGCCTAGCTCATAAAAAGCCTGATAGTTGTAATAAAGGCTATTGTGCTCAACCAGGTTTGCATCAACTAAATTATCGTTTCCTACCTCTCCATACGAAGCCTTCAAGCGTAAATCACTGATCCAATCCATGTTTTTCATGAAATCTTCTTTGTTAACCGCCCATGATGCTCCCGCCGAGAAAAATGTTCCCCATCTAGACTTTGATGATAAACGAGAAGTACCATCGCGACGGATAGAGGCATCTACAAAGTATTTCTCCAGATAATTGTAACCCACTTTACCGAAATAAGATTCTACGCGATAGGTATCTTTATATCCTCCTGCATCACTAGGAGTTACAAAATTCGGGAATTCTGTATTTCCATCTAAAATCTGGCTTTGTTTAGTTGCACTTAGCCTGCGCCAATCGTAATCGTAATTTTCATGTCCAGCCAAAGCATTTACACTATGATTGCCAAATGTTTTGCTGTACGATAATACCTGATTGAATGTATAACTCTGCGTTGGCGTACTCCGTTTGGTAGATGAACCACCAACGGTACTTCCATCCCCCACAATCGGGTTTCGGTATTCACTGCTGTACGCATTAATGAAATCGATACTGAAGGTCGGTTTAAAAGTAAAATCTTTTAAAAACTTGATCTCGGCATATGCTCTACCATTTAAGGCAAGCCTGCGGCTCAATACATCGTTTAGCAAAGTTTCATAAATTACATTTCGGCCAGCTAAAGCGCCCTGCGGCCTATTAACAGAACCAGGATGTCCTCCGTAATCATACCATTGCTCGCCTGTGGTGGTTAATACCGGGTTGCCACTGGCATCAAAAGCATGTATTGGATAAATTGGCCCCATAGTTCTTGCAAAATTGAAAACATTCACAAAAGCAGAGGCACTCCCGGTTGATGCGTCCTGTGCTAAATTTCCGTTCGATAAGCTTCCCGAAAGGTTTACACCTGTTTTTAACCAAGGTCGTAATTGGGTATTGACATTAACACGGGCATTAAATCGCTCGAAATCGGTTTTAATTAAATAACCATTATCCTTCAGGTAATTCATAGAGAAGTAATAGTCCGTTTTTTCACTTTTTGCGCTCGAGTTAACATTAAACTCGGTCCGTTTTCCAACGCGCGAAGCTTGCTTAAACCAATCAAAGTCATCGTAACGCAATTGTGCATTAGGGTTCAGCTTGCCATCAACACCTACAATCTGATTATTCGGCACGTTAAACGGATTATATATCAATTGACCTTGAATGGTATTAGAAGCTTGCGTAGCTGCCGCCGGCTCGCTTATACCAGTTCCTGTAGCGGGATAAACCAGGCTGTTTTTTAAAGCCTGCCACATTAAAGGATAATAATCTAATGCCCCAACCCGATCGTATTCCGGTATACCTCGTTTAGAAAAGCCTTGACTGTAGCTTGCATTTAATGTCGGTGTACCCGATTTACCCTTTTTTGTGGTAATAATTACCACTCCATTCGCAGCTCTGGAACCGTAAAGTGCTGATGAGGATGCATCTTTTAACAAAGAAATACTTTCTATATCGTTGGCATTTATATCCCCAAGCTCGCCATCATACACTGAGCCATCCAATACAAAAAGAGGGCTATTCGATGCTGATATCGAACCAAATCCACGGATACGGATGGCAGAACTGCTGCCCGGCTGGCCGTTTCCGGAAGTTGTTACCACGCCAGGTGCAACACCCGACAGCACATTGGTAACATTGGTGATAATCCGATTCTCTAATTGCTTGGCACTCAAAGTAGCCACAGAGCCCGTAATGGCCTCTTTCTTGCTTGTTCCATAGGCTACAACAATTACATCCTGCAGGTTTTTAGAAGATGAAACCATGCGGATATTTAACGTTTCGCCAGTTATTCTTACTTCCTGCTCGGTGTAACCAACATAGCTTAGCACTAAACTCTCTGCATTTGCTGGTACCAAAATCGAAAAGGTCCCTTGCCCGGTGGTTTGGGTTAATTGTGCGGTTCCTTTTATTTTTATAGATACGCCGGGCAATGGTAAGCCATCATCCGCATCAACCACTTTTCCGGTAATTGTTCTATTTTGCGCTACGGCATTAAGATAAGACAAAACCGTCACCATTAAAATCAATAGTAATTTTTGTTTCATGTTTGGGAATAAATAGTTAGTAATTAATTAGTTCAGTAGGTTCTTAGCAGATGTGCACGTAAACCAAATCAATAAGCAATTTAGGCGCTGTGAAAATCCAAAAATGTGCGAAAATCACCATTCTGGATAGAAGTTGGCTTTAAACGCAAAAAAGCAAACCCCAATCCTGGCAGTTTGCTTTTTTAATCATTATTAACCTAAACAGGAAAAAACTTCTACAAATTGTCCTGCAAGAGCTTCAAAAATAGTTTCATCCCAACATTCTAAATATGCAGAAATCACTATTTATAATTAGTTCAACCTACTCTTTCTATATTTTAGCGGGGTAATATTGAACGTGTGTTTAAATAACCTGATGAATGAACTTGGGCATTCAAAACCTACTAAACCGACTATTTCGTTTAAGGAATAAGTGGTAGTTTGCAATAGTTTTTTAGCCCTGTTTAATCTTAACTGCACTAAGAACTGGTATGGGCTAATCTCATATGCTTCTTTAAATGTTCTTAGCAAATGGTTAACCGATAAACATGCCTGTTCGGCAATGTTTTCTAATGTTATATTTTGATTGTAATTGCTGCTAATGTATTCTTTAGCAAGTGTTAATCTTTTTAAAACCTCTTCGCGGGTTTTTGTTTTGATAAAACTGAGTTTATCCAATTTCTGGGCTACCTCTTTATCATAAATTTTATAATAGTTTAAAAGGCAGTGGTACAGGTATTCATTAATCAGCATTTCGTCTTTCAAACCTTTATCGAGCTGACTTTTTAAATGCAGCACATTAAAACGCATATCGCCAGAAAACGGATAAAGTGATTCGATAAAAGGAGGTGTTTCCCCAGCTTCTTTTCCGGCAAGCAAACTTTCATTGCTGTTCGAAAAGGTATGGTGAAAATCTTTAATAAAGTTTTCGCCAAAAGAAACGGAAAATGTATTTACCGGCCTTATCGAATCTATTTTGCTGCTAAAATTTGTTCCGGCATTTACTACCGCGAAAGTATCGGGATAAATGCTAAACTTACGCTTGTTAATTTCGCAATTTTCGGTTCCGTTAAAAACGAATTTAATGGTATAAGCATCGTTCTGTTGCTCATAAATGGCCTCACAGGTGCTTTCGCTTATAATTTTATTCCTATTGCTTAATTCTTTTACGTACCTCATAACATTAATCCTCATTGTAGTTACGTTGTTCCAATATGATAAAATGATTACCATAAGGATCAGAAAATTCGATACTCAAGCCCTCACTTAAGTAAGCTGGTCTGTTTTTAAAAATAACCCCTCTCGATTTTAGTCTGCAGTAATCTTCTAAACAGTCATCGCTGGTTAATACAATTTTATTGGTCTGGTTTTGGTGCTTTTGTTCTGACAGGAAAATATTGGTCTCGTGATCTGCCTTAACCATGATTCCTTTTTCCTTTTCAGAAATCATTGTCGATTCTGTTGGCATCCCTAAACAGTTGGCATAAAATGCATCTGCATCATTTAGTTGCTTTACTTGCACATAAAAGAATTTTGCAGATTGGTTCATTGCCTTGTTTAATTGTATGATGTAAAATTAAACTGAAATTGAACCCAAAGCATCACCCAAAAAGGGTGATTTTCGCATTATTTTTTAGCAAAATATAGGTATAGATTAAATAAAGCGCTTTTCTTTGGCTGTTTTAATCGCTTCTGATTTGGAGTTTACATCGAGTTTGATGTAAATATTTTTTACATGGCTTCTTACGGTTTCCTGATCAATAAAGAGATCATTGGCAATTTGAGATTTTGTTTGTCCGTTTGCAATCCGATCTAATATTTCGGTTTCGCGTTTAGTTAAAGGAGAATTCAGGTTTTTTTGAAAAGAATGCATTACAATGCGCGCTACATTTGTACTCATGGCGCCCCCGCCGGTACTCACTTCTCTTACGGCATCTATAATTTTTGAGGCGCTCGAATTTTTGGTGAGGTAGCCACCTGCGCCCATGGTAAGAGCTTCGAAAACCAGTTCGGGCGAATCAAAAACGGTGAGGATAATAATATTCGCGTTAGGTAAGGCTTTTTTGATAAAAGGTAAAGCCTGCAGCCCGTTGGTGCCTGGCATCTGGATATCGAGCAAAATCACATCTGGATGATCGGCCTCTAAGTATTTTTTGGCCAAATCGTATGATGCATAAGCGTTAACGACTACAAAATCTTCAACATCGCTTAATAACGATTCATAACCCATTCTTAAAATATCGTCATCTTCGATTAGAACAATTCGTAAATTCTGGCTCATTTTTGTGGTTGGTTTTAATTAAGACGGTTTTAGTGCTATTTTGTAACAGGAATTCTGGTAGAAATTGTTGTAGTGGTGCCTTTCCCTTTTATAGAAGAAATCTGAAAGGTCGATTTTATACGTTTGCAGCGTGTTTGAATATTGTTTAATCCTCTTCCTTTCTGTACCGTTTCAAGATCAAAACCTTCGCCATCGTCGGTTGTTAAGATGTTTACTGTATCATGATCGGTTTCAATAACCATAATCAATACCTGGCTCGCTTTGGCATGTTTTAACACATTATTTAACATCTCCTTAAAAATTAATGTTAGGTTTCGGTTAAACTCCATCGATAGGTGTAGTTTTTGATATTTGCTTAACACGCCTTCCATTTTAAATGTAACGCCTGTGTTTTGGAAAAGATCGATTCCAAAGTTTTTAATGTGCATCAATATCTCAAAAAGATTATCGCTATGTGGGTCTAGCGCCCAAAGAATATCTTTAGTTCCAGTATATAACAAACTGGCGTTTTCTCTGATTAGCCTGATCAGTTCCTTTTGCTCTTTTTCGGTTCCTGCTACCTTTTTATCCAAAATTTCGGATAAAACATTAATCCTGGTCAGTTTATTGCCAATATCATCATGGAAATCTTCTGCAGTTTGTTTTCTTATTTTTTCTTGCTCTTTTAACTTTAACTTTTCGAACTGATGTTTTTTACGTTCTCTGGTTTTAAAAATGAGGTAAAAGATAAGCCAGATCAGGAAAATAAGCACCAAAAATGCGCCAATCTTAAATATAATGGTATCATAATACGGCGGTACAATGGTAAAGCTAAACTGTTCTATATTTGATTGCTGGCCATTTGCGATAGCATAAACCTGAAAAGTATAACTACCTGGTCTTATGGCAGAGTATTCGATCTCTGTGTTGGGTACAGGTTTGCTGAAATCGTTATCTACCCCAACCAGTTTGTAGCGGTAAAGTACGCTTTCTGGATTGGTGAGGTAAACCCCTTTAAAACTTATAGAAATGTGGTTTTGACTGTAGTTAAGTTTATAAAATTTATCTCCTTTTCCGTTCAGATCTACTGAAATATCCTTTGCCCGGTCATTTTTATGAAAAACACTAACCTGTTGAATATGGATAAAAGGATTCTTTTTGTTCTCCGTAAGCGGATTGGTTTTACATTGAATAAGTCCATTTATGGTGCCTACCAATATGCTGTTTTTGTAATTGATAATTGCGTTTTGGTTACATTCTACAATTAGCGGATGATCTCTAAAAACTTCATAACTTTGTTGTTGCCTATTAAAAGTTAATTTGTTAATCCCCCGCCCTGTTCCGGCCCATAAATTATTATTCTTATCGGTTGCAAGGCTATAAATATCATTTGAATTTAACCCATTTGCAACAACATAACGTTTAATGGCTTTCGTTTTTAAATTCCAGGTGATGATCCCATCGCCAAGCGTAGCAAAAATCAAATTATCACCCTGCCTTATAATGCTCAGTACGTAAACATTGGTGAGCGATTTGATGCGAAATGTTTTATCTATCTTTTTATTTTTAATAAGTGTAACGCCATTTGAGGTGCCAAGAAATACGCTATCCTTCCCCAATGGGTAAATACACGATAAATAACCATCAAATCCGCTTATTCTTTCGGTATTTCCATCCTTTAAATAAGTAGATGACATGAGTCCGTTTATCCAGATCCCTCCTTCCTCATCTTCAGCTATCGAGCTGTTATCAAATTTATCTGGCTTTAGTACCTGGCTAAATTTCTTTCCGTCGAATTTCCAAATGCCTTTACCATAGGTAGAAAACCAAATGTTTTTGGCTTTATCGGCATAAACAAAGTAGATTTTTTTATCCTTAAAAGCAGGGATATCAATGTTTTGTACATCTTTACCGTCATACTTAAAAACACCTTTGTTAAAAGTGCCAAACCAGAGGTTATCATTTTTATCTGCCGCTATTCCGCTTATTGGATAAGCCAGATTCTTGCCCTTAAACCTATTGTAACGAATAAAAGCATCGCCTTCATATTTGTAAATACCATCACTAAAACAAGATATCCAGATATTATTTTCAGCATCGCTAAATATTTCGTTAACCTGGTTATCGCTCAATCCATTTTCTCCGTTAAAATTTATGATCGAACCGTTTTTATTGATAAAGTAAGCTCCTTTTTCAGAGCCTACCCACATATTTCCACGATGATCCTGCGCGATGGAATAATAGGTATCAATGCCTGCTTTTTTAAAAAACGGTTTAACTATTCCGTTCTCCAACACATAAATTCCGCTACGGGAGGTTAAGAGATAGGCCTTGTTTTTTACTGTTTTATCGAATAAAATCTTCTGGATAGATAAAGTATTAATGGCTGTCGGCAACTCCTGGTAGATTACCCAGTTGTTATTTTCTAATTGATAAATCCCCTTTCCTGATACAGCGGCATATAGGTTTCCAGCACTATCGCTGTTTATGGTATGGATTTTTTTACCGGCGATGGAATAAAAAATAATTTTATCCTTTTCAATTTTGAAAAGCTTATGTTCACTTATTCCCCAAATAACACCCTGCTTGTCTTTAAGCAAATGGCTTACCCCTTTACCCGAAAACAGTGTGCTTATTTTTCCGCGTTTAAGAACGCTGATACCTGTTTCGGTACCAAAAAGCACTTGGCGCTGGTTATCCTCTGTAATACAGTTTACAGAGTTGGATCCTAACCCATCGGCTTTGCTGTACGAGGTAAATTGCCTGCCATCGAAATTACTTACCCCACCGAAAGTGCCAAGCCAAAGCGTCCTGTCTTTTGCTTGATAAATTACCATTACCTGCGATTGAGGCAAGCCATCCTTTAGGCTGTAATTGGTAAAATTATAGCTTTGGGCCGATAGCTTAAGGCTAAAAAGCAAAATGAAAGAAACTATGAAATTTATTTTGATTATAGACAGTTTACTGCACATGTAATACAAAATAAGCATAATTTCTTTCAAAAGCCATCCCCCTTTTTGGGGGATATTTATGATGCGTTGCCCATGTATGGATCTGTTTGGGTAATTTCTCCGGTTTCTATTTTACCTGCATAACGGTGCTTAAATGTGGTATTGCCGGTCTGCACAATACTGAAATCGTACCAATTCGCATTTTTAGCCAGATTAAAAGAAATATTTGTACCCGATTTTGGCTTGATTGTTACCGTTTTACTTCCCGATTTGTATTTGTTATCTACAATTTGAAGCGTAACTAAACTGGCGCCCTTGTTCTCAATAGCGAAAACCAAGGTACCCGTAAGTTTTTTGCTTACCAAACCAGTTTGCTCTGGATATGCTTTTACAATAACGGAAGGATTTTTTTTGCCGCCTACAAAATGCCTGTAAAAACCATTCGGACCACTTATTGTAAGATCATAAACTTCGTTATCAAAATCATCCAGTTTAATACTGTCTTTTAACAAATCGCCAGCTTTTACAGCATAGGCCCATGTTTTACCCGCAACACCTTTAAATTTAGCAATGGTGTTCATGTTGAAAGGCGCACCAACAGTTTCTATTTCGCTACCGAACAAAGTTTTTGCCGATTGAAAAGTAAGTACTATTTCATTGTTAACCAGATTTGCATCAACAGTTAAATGATAAGGTAATGCACAAGCAAGTTTTGTTCCGTTCTCCTGTTTAGGGGTATGATTAGATGTTTCTGCAGAAAAGGCTTCGAACTTATTTATTTTTGCAACCTCTGTTTTATTAAGTGCCGTAGGACCAACCTGGGCAGGTTTGTTTTTTGCATTACCGATGTTGGTTACTACCACATCGCGTTTTAGTGGTTCAGGAGATTTAATTTCTTCTCCTTTGTACGGTCTGAACACTGAGGTTAAATCGCCACAGATATTCCTTCGCCAATCGCTAATGTTATTACTTTTAATGGTTTTGCCTGTTTTTTTAGCCAACCATTTTTCCATAAACATTAATGATGACGTATGATCGAAAACCTGTGAGTTTACAAAACCACCCTTGCTCCAAGGTGAGGCAATAACCAAAGGAACACGATAGCCCAAGCCGATCGGGCTTCCTTTTCTTGCTTCAAAATCAGTGGCATAATTTATTCCTTCAGATACCTTTCCACTGGTTGAATCATCAGGGTTTGGCACCACAAAAGGTGGCTGATGATCGAAATACCCATCATTCTCATCGTAGGTTAAAACAAAAATTGTTTTTTTCCAAACCTCTGGGTTTTTGGTTAAAATATCCAGCGCTTCGCTTACATACCAGGTTCCATACAATGGTGAGCTGGTATGATCAGAAAAACGTTGAGGCGCAACCAACCACGAAACCGTTGGTAATTTTCCGCTATCTACGTCTTTTCTAAACTGATGGAAAATATCGCCTTTCGGCACATTAATCGTTTCAGACTTCCCTTGATCGTTCTTAAAAGTAAATGGTTCAAGATCGAGATAATCTTTTTGAGAAATGTTTGTGGTAAACGCTTTATCTACTAAGTTTTTTTCCTTTTGTGATAATTTATCGTATTTCTCCTGAACATCTTTTGCGGTTAAAGCCGGTTTAACGGTATTATCTCCATTTTTTCTAAAGTAAGCCGATAATTTAACGTTGTGCCTACTGATGTACTCTACAGGATTATCGCCATAATTACCCAACCAATCATCTATTTCGCCTTCGGGAAGTTTCGAGGTCCATAATTCGTTTTGGTAAATGCGCCAATCGATACCATTATCTTCTAATGTTTCCTGAAAAGTTGGCCAATCTACAAATACATTATTTTGCGATTCGGCCTGATCGTTATTCACCACCGCAACCCGGTTTGCACTTTTTTCTCCACGAACGGTTCCTGTAAAAAAGAACAGTCTGTTTGGTGTTGTTCCCGTTAGCGATGAGCAAAAATGCTGATCGCAAATGGTAAAAGCATCGGCCATGGCATAATAAAAAGGAATATCATTCCGATCATAATAAGCCAGTGTCATTGGTGTTTTAACAGGCAGCCATTTATCGTACCGGCCACCATTCCGTGCGGCAACCTGATCATTCCACGAATGTGGTAACCCGCCTTGCCAGGTGATTTTCGTTTTGTTAATATCTACATGAAAAGGGGCATAGGTATACCCTTGACCATCTTTCTGCAACCACACTTTGTTTCCATCAGGTTGAATGTGTGGGTGTGGATCATTAAATCCGCGAACGCCTTTCATTTTACCGAACATATGGTCGAATGATCTGTTTTCCTGCATCAGGAAAACAATGTGTTCGGCATCGTAAAATGTACTGCCCGGTTCAGGGTTAATCGACATGGCTTTTAGCACCGAACTGGGCAAGGTATTGGCCATACCAGTGGCTCCGGCAAACAAGGCCGCTTTTTTTAAAAATTCTCTACGTGAGTCCATAAATTATACAATATAGCTTAGATACCGCAAGTTATAATTTCGGTTGTCAATTAGCAATTTTCAGTCGACAGTTAATTTATAGTGCTAATCAGCATCAGGTTCTTAGTCAATTTAATTATGACCGTCGACTAATAAACTAATGGCCGATGAACTCTTGAACTAACAAACCATTACTTCTGAAACACTCTTACATAATCAACCTTCATACTTGCGGGGAAAATAGACTCGTCTACTCCTTTTTTTCCGCCCCAACCACCGCCTACGGCTACATTTAAAATAAGGTGGAAGTTTTGATCGAATGGCCAATCGCCAGACCCTTTTTTGGTATTTTTAAACGTGAGGTATTTTTGGTTATCAATAAAGAAATCTATTCTATCTGCAAACCATTCTACCGCATAAATATGATATTCGGTATAAGGATTATCAACCTTTAAGGCCTTGCCTACCTGTGTTTTGATTAGGTGGTTAAATTTTTCGGTATGTACCGTACCATGAACGCTATCCGGATCATAACCTACATGTTCCATAATATCAATTTCGCCGCTCTTTGGCCAGCCACCGTATTTCCCTTCGGTTGGTAAAGCCCATATGGCAGGCCATAAGCCCCTGCCTTTTGGCAACATGGCGCGAACTTCTACCCTTCCGTATTTAAAATCGAATTTATTTTTTGTTACCAATCTGGCAGAAGTGTAATGGTTGTTTTCCTTGTCTGCTTTTACCGCAGTAATATTCAGACTCCCTTTTTTTACAATAGCATTTGAGCTATCTGCATCGGTATAATATTGAAGCTCATTATTGCCCCAACCCTTTCCGCCTACATCGTAACTCCAATTTTTTCCCAAAGGTAATCCGGCATCGTTAAATTCATCAGCCCACTTAAGCTTCCAACCTGTTGCAACTGGTGTTTTTTTAAGCTCTTCGAAAGTTAACTCTGGCTCGTTAGTGGTAATATAATCAACTTGATGCGCCAAAAGCCATTGAATTTCGGGAATAGTGTTTACGGTCCAGGCGTTTACCGTTAAGCCTAATCTGTGGGCATTTTCAATCCACCCATCTTTTTGGTAAACACTAAAATGATAATCAACCCCGGTTAATTTATCTGCTTTCATTTGCTCAGCACTGATTTCGCCTTTTAAGTAGGCCACTTTTGCTTTTGGCAAGAGCGCTAAAATCCTTTTACAGTAATCGTAGTCAAAACTGATATACTCCGTCCACTCCACTACCTTGAGTTTCTGAACCATTTCAACACATTTATTGGTCACCTCAATTCCACGTTCTTTACTGACTAATGAAGGCTTGATCTCTAAAATCAGTTTGGTTGTTCTTTGCTTTTTACCTTCCAATAAATAAGCCTCAAGCGTTGGAATTTTTTCGCCATTGCTCATCGTTTTGGTCAATAAATCAGCATAGTTTACTTTCTCGATAACCAATCCCTGAAATTCAGGATCGTGATTAATGACCAAAACATTATCTGCAGTCATCCACACATCGAATTCCGATCCATAACAACCCAGCTTTACGGCTTCGTTTAAAGAAGCGATAGAATTTTGAGGAAAATTATTTTTCTTCCATGCTCCGCGGTGGGCAATTACCTGGTTTTTGTTCCGGTTAAATTTTTGAGCGAAAGAGGCGGTAAAAATGAACAACATTAGTGCAGAAATAAATACTCGTTTCATAATGGCATGATATACAAAAAATCAAAAGTAGATTTTTATAAGAATACTCGTTTAAAATCTATGTAACCTTTATATTAATTATAACAAGATAATATTTTTTAAATTAATGTGCTGTTATAGCTAATTTTTGGTGATGATGATTAACCAAAGTTCCGCTCCTTATTAAATAATTGCAATTGAAGCGGAAATTATAAGCCATTTGAAATAAACACGTTACCTTATTGCAGATTTCTTTCAATTGATTAGAACTATTTTTACATTTACGGTGATATGGTGAGCAATAACTACAGCGATTTATTACGGAAGATTGACGAGTTTATCCGCAAATTTTACCTGAATAAAATTTTGCGTGGGAGTATTTATGCCGCAACCATCCTTTTAGGCCTGTATCTAGTTGTTTTTTTGAGTCTTTATTACCTCAATCCAACTGCGGGTTTTAAAACCTTTGTATTTTTTGCCTATTTACTTATCGGGGCATTACTTGTTGGCTTTCTAATCATCAAACCATTACTTTCGATGCTCAAATTGGGCAAACACCTTACTTTCGACGAAGCATCGGTTATCATCGGAAATCACTTTTCCGATATTAAAGATAAACTATTAAATACCTTACAACTTCATCATTTATCTGAAAATCATCCTGATAACAACCACCTCATTCTCGCCAGTATCGATCAAAAAATTCTGGAGCTTAAACCTGTTCCATTTTACACCGCTGTTAGCATTAACGATAACCGGAAATATTTAAAATATCTTTTTGTTCCCCTTTCTATTATTCTCCTAATTGCCATTATCGCACCTGCTATTTTACGCGAGGGTACAAACAGTTTTTTTAAGTATGATGAATACATTGCGCCTAAAGCACCTTTCAGTTTCACGGTTTTAAATAAGAGTTTAACTGTTACCCAGGGTGATGATTTAACGCTAAACGTTAAACTGGCAGGTGATGAACTTCCTGCCGAAATTTACGTTGAAGACGGAAAAAACACCTATAAACTCGAAAAAGAAAATATCAGCAAGTTTAATTACAGTATCAAGAATATACAGAGCGATAAAAAACTGGTTTTTAAAGGTGGTGGCTTTAGTTCAGCTGTGTTTACTGTTTCGGTTAAACCGCGCCCTGAACTACTAAATGCATCCGCAACTTTAAATTACCCTGCTTATCTGGGCAAAAAACAGGAACTGATTGCCAATGTTGGCGATATGCTCCTACCCGAAGGCACAAAAGTTACCTGGAACTTTAAAACCGGCCAGAGCAGTTCACTGCTGTTTATTTTAAATGGAACTGAAAATGTTTTAAAAGTTGAGGATAACGAATCCGCTTTTAATGCAACCATCAGGAATAATTCAAAATATAGCATCACGCCTAAAAATCAATACGTAACAATCAGGGATTCACTTTCACACCAAATTACCGTTGTTAAAGACCAAGCGCCGGGTATCAACGTTGAAGAAAAGCCTGACTCTGTGAGTAATAAAGCCTTGTATTTCAGTGGTCAGGTTACTGATGATTATGGTTTTAGCCGCTTAAGTTTTAAGTACAACATCAAAGAAAATAACCACATAATTAGTACGGTTGCCAAGAACATTGCCATTAAAAGCAATGCAACAGAAAATAGCTTTTTCTATTTCTGGGATTTAAAAACAGCATCGGCCAAACCTGGTCAGGAAATTGAATATTATTTTGAAGTAGCTGATAATGACGGCGTAAATGGAGCAAAAGTTACCCGTTCGGAAATAAAAACCTTTAAACAGCCTACTAAAAAAGAAACTGCCGAACAGGTAAATGCAAGCAACCAGGCTTTAAAACAGAAAATGCAATCGGCCATCCGCCTGGCCAATACCATCGAAAAAGAAAGTAAAAAAGTGGCCGAAAGCCTCATTGATAAAAAACAGATTTCTTTCGAAGATAAAAAACAGATTGAAGCCCTGCTAGACAAACAAAAACAGCTTGATGAAGCTGTAAAAGAAATAAAAGAGCAGAACGATAAAAATATCCAGCAACAGGAGGATCAAAAGCAAACTGAAGAGCTTCTGGAAAAACAGAAACAGATTAAAGACCTGTTTGATAATGTACTGGATGAGAAAACAAAAGAACTTTTGCAAAAGCTGCAAAACCTGATGAATGAAAAAAATAAAGACCAAACGCAGAACGAACTCTCGAAAATGCAATTGGATAATAAAACCCTTAAAAACGAACTCGACAGGATCTTAGAGCTCTATAAGCAACTAGAATTTGAACAAAACCTTCAAACTGATATCGACCGTTTTAATGAAATGGCTAAAGAACAGAAGGAACTTGCTGAGCAAACCAAAGATAAAAAGCTGGATAACGAATCGTTAAAGCAAAAACAGGATGCACTTAACAAGGAGATGAAAGACCTGAAAGATGATCTAAAAAAGCTGGAAGAAAAAAATCAATCCCTTGAAAGGCCAAATCCTTTCGAAAACCCTGAAAAAGAGATGCAGGATATACAAAAAGAACAACAAGGCAGTAAAGATGCTTTAGATAAAAAAGATTCGAAAAATGCAAGCCAGAAACAGCAAAAAGCTGGCGAACAGATGGAAAAGCTTTCTAAAAAAATGAGCGATATGCAGCAACAGGGTGAAGAAATGGAAAACAACCTCAATGCTAAAGAGTTGCGCCGCCTCTTGGAAAACTTATTGACCACTTCTTTCGATCAGGAAAAAGTAATGCTTACTTTAAAGAAAATGACCGCGGCCGATCCTTCATATACCAGCAACGTTCAGAAACAGCGCAGCATTAAAGATAACCTTAAAACTATTGCCGATAGCTTATACAGTTTAAGCAAACGCGTTCCGCAGATAGAATCGACGGTTAACGAGGAGATGAACAAAATCAATTTCAACCTGGATAAAAGTTTGGAAAGTTTGGGTGATAGAAGAACGCCTGAGGCTAATCGTTTTCAGCAGTTTACCATGACTTCTATCAATAATCTGATCTTGATGTTGAGTGAAGCGCTAAGTCAGCTGCAAAATATGCAGAAAAACGGTAAAGGTGGCAGTGGAAAGAAACAAAAGCAAGGGATGAAGCAGCTTTCGCAGATGCAGGAACAGCTGAACAAAAGCATGCAAAAAGCCCGGGAGCAAATGCAAAAATCGGGAGATAATCAAGGAAAAGTTGGCAAAGGACAAATGAGCCAGGAGTTTGGTAAGATGGCTCAGCAGCAACAAATGATCCGTCAGGCGCTCGAAAAGATCAATCGTGAAGAGAACAAAGACGGCACAGGTAAAATGGGCAACCTAAATGAAGCCATTAAAGAAATGAAACAGACCGAGAGCGATCTGGTTAACAAACGTTTGCAACAAGAAACCCTAAACAGGCAAAAAGACCTCTTAACCAAGCTATTAGAGGCAGAAAAAGCCGAACGCGATCAGGAAGAAGATGCTAAACGAGAAAGTAAGGCCGCTAAGGAATTTCCGCCATCATACCAAAAAATGGTCGATCAGTTTAAAAAACAACAACAAAACGGTAATGATATGCTGCAAAAGCTGCCGCCAAGTTTAAACTACTACTATAAAAATAAAATTGCTGAGTATTTGAAATCGTTGAATATGGAGCGATAAGCCACGGGGTTTTTTATTATATTTGATATTATGACAAGCACAGCAATAAGACAAAGATTGATCACCTATTTATCTGATGCAGAAGACAATAAGATAAAGGCGATTTATACTCTCCTGGAGAGGGAAATTGAGGACGAACAGTCTTTTACCCTGTCTGAAGAACATTTAGAGATTCTTGATAGAGAAAGAAAACTTCATATTAATGGCAAAACTAAATCTTACAATAAACAGGATTCTTTGGATATTATTAAAGGCCTTAAAACACTGTAATGTACACCATTCAGATAAAGCCCCTTGCTATTCAAATGGCAAAAGATGCTTATGATTGGTATGAAGAACAAAAAGTAGGCCTAGGAGATTTATTTCTGGCAGAACTAAGTAGATGCTATACTAAATTAGAAAAGAATCCACTTTATTACCAAAAACTAAAAAAGAATTACCGCCATTTAGTCCTGAACAAATTTCCATACGTACTAATATTTGAGATTATAGGAGAGGAAATTATAATCTTCGCAGTTTTTCATACAGCAAGAAACCCCAAACTAAAATTCAAAAGAAAATAATCTCCTAATCAGCAGATGCCTTTTAACGTTTAATATTTTCTTAAATTTGCAGCCATAAATACCACAATATGCCTGCAATATCATTTTTCACAGAATCAGTGAGCTATAGTCTTCCTCAAAAACTTAAGGTGAAAAGGTGGATTAAAGCTACCATTGAAAAAGAAGGCTTTAAATTGCAGGAACTTAATTTCATTTTCTGTAGCGACGAATACCTGTTGGGCATCAACCAACAATATTTAAACCACGATACCTACACCGATATCATTACTTTCGATAACTCTGAAGAAGAAAAACAGATTGTAAGCGATATTTTCATTAGTATCGAACGCGTTAAAGAAAATGCCAAAACCTTCAAAACACTGGAATTTGATGAGGTTTGCCGCATTATGATTCACGGCACCCTGCATTTATTGGGTTACAAAGACAAAGGAAAAGCGGCTAAAACCCTTATGACCGAGAAAGAAGATGAGCATTTAGGGTATAGAGTAGAGGTTGACCTAATCTAAGCTTCTCTTTAGTTACACATTACATTCATTTTCAGTTTATCTACTAGCCTTTTATAATTCGCATGGCAGAACCAACTGACCAAAGCAAATTACTTCCATATTATTAATTTCCATTCAAGTAAACCATTACTTGCATTTTGTAATGCATAAATCTCGGAGTTTAAGCAGGCTTTGTTCGGGTACCATTGTCACAACTCCGTCTTAAGTCCGAACCAACTCCGAACTAAACCCGTCTCAACTGTTATTTCTCCATAAGTTTTTTGCCAGTTCTTTCAATCAGACTTCGCAGTACGGTATGTATTTTAACAGGTAATTTTAAATCTATTGTTATCAATTTGTTTGGGACATCCTTCCGACCCCTTGGTTCCCGTTCGTCTAACAGTTACGGGTGTTCGTCGACAATTAGTCTGCACTTGTATAATACATCAAAACCTTGTGCAACTTTTTTTGTCTACCGCAGTCTTATATTCAAAACAGTAGCAAAAAGATTTAAAAATTAAGATGATGTTTAGAATCTATTTTCTAAGCATCACACAAGATAAAGTTTAGTTTTAGTTAATGATTGAAGCAGCGGTGGAGCGAGTCCAACCGCTGTTTTCTTTTTAAAACAGATACAAAAGATAAATAACCTTCGTATTAAACCTTATCCTGTGACTAAAGAAGTTAATCTACATCAACACAGCCAATGATAAATCGGGTTATTTAACCAATAAACTTATCCATCAATATTCTGCCATTTTTAACTGATACAGATTGCTTTACAATTTGATTATGCCGTTCCAAATATTTTATACTTACTTTTGCACTAATTTTCCTTTATAAATCCGAAATACAAAAAAATTGAGCACACTAATTGCGGCAGAAGGCTTAGGTCATGGTTATCATGACGAATGGCTATTTAAAAATTTAACCTTGGGTATTAACTCTGGTCAGCGCGTGGCGTTGGTTGGAATTAATGGTGCGGGTAAGAGTACACTTTTGAAATTATTGGCAGAAAGGTTCCCTCCGCTCGAAGGTAAAATTGTAAAAAATAAAGCTGTTAAAATCGGTTTTCTCGATCAGGAACCACAATTTACTGAAGGTTTTTCTATTAGCGACCACATATTCTCTCTTGAGAATAAACAACAACAGTTAATTAAGGAATATGAAGAATTAATTGAAGACCCTAATCCAGACGAAAAAACGCTTAATCGTTTATATGAAGAATTAAGCGAACACAATGCCTGGGAATATGAACATGAGATTAAAACCATTTTAAACAGAATGGGCATTACTCATCTTCAGCAGAAAATATCTACCCTATCTGGCGGACAAAAGAAACGTTTGGCACTGGCTAAACTTTTAATTGAAGATCCAGAAATTTTGGTGCTTGATGAACCGACGAATCATTTGGACATTGATACGATTGAATGGCTGGAGAAATTGTTAACCACCGGACAGAAAACAATTTTACTCGTTACCCACGATAGATACTTTTTGGATAATGTTTGCAATACCATTGTTGAATTAGATAGAGGTAAAATTTTCAACTATAATGGAAACTATGCTTATTATTTAGAGAAGAAATCGGAAAGGGAAGCTTTAGACGCAACGGTTTTACATAAGAACCAACAGCTATTAAAGAAAGAATTGGAGTGGATGAGACGCATGCCGCAGGCACGCGGAACCAAATCTAACGCCAGAATCAATGCTTTTTACGATTTGGAGGAAAAATCAAAGAAAAAGTCTGATAATCAGAGTATTAACCTCCAAATGAAGATGTCTCGTCAAGGCGGGAAGATTATTGAAATGGAACACATTAAAAAAGCATTTGATGGGCGCCCAATAATCAACGATTTTAGTTACACCTTTAAAAAAGGAGACAGAATTGGCTTAGCAGGAAAGAATGGAACGGGTAAATCTACTTTGCTAAATATCATTACAAGTCAATTAAAGCCAGATGCTGGTAAAGTTGACACTGGAGATACAACCGTTTTTGGTTATTACAAACAAGGTGGTTTAACTTTCGATCCAAAAGAAAGAGTAATTGATATTGTAAAATCGGATGCTGAATATATTAAGATGGCTGACGGTTCGGTGATTACGGCCTCTGCCCTATTAACCCTATTTCTCTTCCCTCCGAAGAAACAACATGGTATGGTTGAGAAATTAAGTGGTGGTGAAAAGAAACGTTTGAACTTGATGAAAGTGCTAATGCAAAATCCAAATTTTTTAATTTTGGATGAGCCAACAAACGATCTTGACATCGACACCCTAAACGTTCTTGAAGAATTTTTAGAAAACTTCCCTGGTATATTAATGCTGGTTTCTCACGATAGATACCTGCTTGATAAAATGAGTGATCAACTATTTATCATGGAAGGCGAAGGTGTGGTTAAAATTTATAATGGTAATTATTCTGAATACCGTTTAAGCTTAGAACAACCAAAAGCAAAAACAGAAACCAAGAAAACCCCTGCCCCTGCTGTAGAACAAGCACCAATTAAAGCAGCAAAAAAATTAAGTTTCAAGGAGCAAAAAGAATTGGAAGAGAATGAAAAAGGCATTACTGAAACGGAGAATAAAATAGCTTCGCTTAACGAAAGCTTAGTTAAAATTGACGCGACCGACTATGTAAAAATTCAGGAAGTTTCCAACGAGATAGAATTGCTTCAGGCAAAGCTTGACGAGTTAACCATACGTTGGCTCGAGCTTTCAGAATAACCAAAGTATAATTGAAAGATGTTTTCCACGTTATGTTTCACGTGGAACATCACACAATCGCTGTGCAAAAATTATTTTTAACACGACGTAATATAGTATAAAAACCAA
Organism: Pedobacter sp. ISL-64; assembly: GCF_018613605.1. GTDB lineage: Bacteria > Bacteroidota > Bacteroidia > Sphingobacteriales > Sphingobacteriaceae > Pedobacter. The sequence goes on from NZ_JAGGPU010000010.1 coordinate 52,571, forward strand.
TTGTTCCACGTGGAACATTAAAGAAATATAAAATAAAATGTTTTCAAAATACGATTTGATTGTTGTTGGTGCTGGTCATGCAGGCTGTGAAGCTGCTGCTGCCGCTGCCAATTTAGGATCATCTGTTTTATTAATAACAATGAACATGGGCACGATTGCCCAAATGAGTTGTAACCCTGCCATGGGTGGCGTAGCTAAAGGACAGATCGTTCGCGAGGTGGATGCCATGGGTGGTTATTCAGGTATTATTTCTGATAAATCGACTATTCAATTTAGAATGCTTAATAAGTCAAAAGGCCCTGCCATGTGGAGCCCAAGAGCACAGATTGATAGAATGCGTTTCGCAGAAGAATGGCGTTTAGCTTTAGAAAGAACACCTAACCTTGATATATGGCAGGACAGTGTTGTTGGACTGTTGGTAAAAGATAATACGGTATATGGTGTTAAAACATCTTTAGGTATCGAGATAGAAAGTACAGCAGTAGTACTTACCAATGGAACTTTCTTAAATGGCATAATGCATATTGGAGAAAAGAAATTTGGAGGAGGTAGAACTGCCGAAAGAGCATCAACAGGAATTACAGAACAACTGGTTGAATTAGGCATGGAAGCAGGTCGAATGAAAACCGGTACTCCCCCACGTGTGGATGGAAGAAGTTTGGATTATACCAAAATGGAAGAACAGTGGGGAGATGAAAACCCAGGTAAATTTTCATATACTAATACCGAAGTGTCGACCGATCAACGTTGTTGCTGGATCACTTACACTAATGGAGATGTTCATGAAACTTTAAAAGAAGGTTTCGAAAAATCACCAATGTTTACTGGAAGAATTAAAGGTTTAGGACCAAGGTACTGCCCATCCATTGAAGATAAAATTAACCGCTTTGCTGAACGCGACAGGCATCAGATTTTCGTTGAACCTGAAGGATGGAATACTTGTGAAATTTATGTAAACGGATTTTCAACATCACTTCCGGAAGATGTACAATTTAAAGCCCTAAGGTTAATACCAGGTTTCGAACAAGCAAAAATGTTCAGACCAGGCTATGCTATCGAATACGATTTCTTCCCACCTACCCAATTGTCTTTAACACTAGAAACCAAATTGATCAGCAATTTATTTTTAGCCGGACAGATCAATGGAACTACAGGATATGAAGAAGCAGCTTGTCAGGGTTTCATGGCTGGTATAAACGCACATCAAAAAATCACAGATAAACATGAACTGATCATGAAAAGATCTGACAGTTATATTGGTGTTTTAATTGATGACCTGGTAACAAAAGGAACAGAAGAACCTTATCGTATGTTTACATCGAGAGCCGAACACCGTTTGTTATTGAGGCAAGACAATGCTGATATCCGCTTATCTCCTATCGGCCATGAGCTGGGCTTAATTTCGGATGAACGTTTAGAAAAGGTAAATCAGAAAATTGCAAATGCTGATGCTTTGGTTAAGTTCACCAGAAACCAAGGTATCGAAATGAGCGATGCGAATCCAATGCTAGAAAGTTTAGGATCGAGCGTTTTAAATCAAAATGTAAAAATACACAGTTTGGTTGGCAGACCTCATGTTGGTTTACCTGATCTGATTAAAGTAAGCAAAGCGCTTGCGGAAGCCACAAAAGATTTAGACAACGAGACGATTGAGCAAGCAGAAATCAAAATTAAATACGAAAGTTATTTTGAAAAGGAAAATGAAATTGTAGCCAAGATGCTGAAGATGGAAGACAAAGAAATTAAACCAGATTTCGATTACAATAAAATTGTTTCCATTTCAAAAGAAGCCAGAGAAAAATTATTTAAGATCAAACCGCGTACTTTAGGTCAGGCATCACGGATTTCAGGCGTTTCACCTTCAGATATATCAGTTTTAATGGTTTATATTAATAAGTAATTGATTATCAATGCTTTAACTACTTTAAAAACAGACTTAAAATAAAGCGATACAGACCAAAAAAAAGATTTTTTAATATTACGGTTCCAAAAAGTATAAAAATTCGTCAGAACGTTTAAAATATGCCAAATTTAAAAGCTCAGTATTTTAACCTTAAAAATTTAGCGGTTATTACAACCCTGCTCCTATTTTTTGGTTGTGCAAGTATACAAACACCACAAGGTGGGCCAAAAGATACAAAGCCGCCAAAAGTTTTAAGCATGACTCCAAAAAATCAAACGAGGAATTTTAATGCTAAAAAAATTGTAATCGAGTTTGATGAATATTTTAATCTTAAAGATGAGTTTAAAGAATTTTCAATTTCACCCGATCAGGAAAAAACTCCTGAGTTAAAAAAGAGGCAAAAAAGATTAGAAATTAATCTTAAGGATTCTTTAGAAAAAAATACGACCTATACCTTAAACTTCGGAAAGTCTGTAGCTGATGTTAACGAAGGAAACGTAGTTAAAAATTTATCTTATGTTTTTTCTACCGGCCCAGAAATAGATTCGTTATCATTAAGCGGCAAGGTAATTAATTCGCTAACAGACGAACCTGAGAAGGAAGTTACTGTATTTATTCTGCCTTTAGAAAGAGATACCATTTTTGGAAAAAAACGTCCGTCAATTTATACCACTACTGATAGTGCCGGAACGTACAAATTAAATAACCTAAGAAAAGGTACTTATAAAGTATATGCGGTTAAAGAAAGTAGCGGAGGAGGTGATAAAATATACCAGCAGATTTCGGACGAAGTTGGATTTGTAAAAGAGCCTATTGTAATAGATAAAAATATAGAGAACGTAGATCTGCAGATTTTTAAAGAGTTAGCACCAGAATTCCGCGTATTAGACCGAAAACTAAATAATGACGGCAGTATATCAATCACCTTTAACCAGCAGCTTAAAAGCCCTAAAATAACCATTACAGACCCACCAGCTGTAGACGTAGGCAAGTTTGTCCATTTCTCTAAAAACAATGATACCGCCAAAATATGGCTAAAAGACTTAAGCTTCGATTCGGTTAAAGTTGCCATACAAGATCAAGGTAAAGTTTTACAGACCTTAAACTTTACCCGGGGTAAAAAAGACACTTACACACGCGATGTAACTATTTCTGATAATTTATTGGGCGGCAAGTTAAACCCTTTCCAACAGTTAACCCTAACCTTTCCTTTTCCAACGGCGGCTGCAGATCCATCTAAAATCACACTTTTAGAAGACTCAGTAAAACGGACGACTTTTGAGGTAGTAAAAGACAGTGTTGATTTTCTTAAATATTACATTAAATATCCCTGGAAAAATAAAAGAACCTATGATTTAAAGTTAGCTGCAGGTGCTTTTACAACTATATTCAATGCTAAAAATAAAGATGTAACCAAACGTTTTTCACTCGAAAGTTCGGATGCTTATACCACTCTGGTATTAAATGTAACTGTTCCAGATACTTCGAAAAGATATGTTGTGCAGTTTTTAAATGAAAAAAAGGATATCATAAAATCTTTTCCAGTCAGCAAAAACTCAAAAGTTACTTTTTCTAAATATCCGGCGGGCAAATATATGCTCAGGGTAATTTATGATGATAATAAAAATGGAATCTGGGATACCGGAAATGTTAAAGAAGGATATCAGCCCGAAAAAGTATGGTATTTAAAAGCTTTAATGGATTTAAAACCGAACTGGGAACGTGAAGATCCATTGGTGATACCCGCACCTCCAACTAAGTAAAAAAAGCCGTTATCTCGACTGAAGTGCAGTCCCGAACTTTCGGGAGAGAGATCTACCTATACAGATTTCTCGGCTACGTTGCACTCCGCTCGAAATGACGTCTATCACGTGGTAAACCAACCCGCATACATGATATAATTATCGGGCAACTTATTTAATAAAGCCCTTTGCTCATCAGTAATGGGCTTTATTTTTTTTGCAGGTGTACCGGCATATAAATAACCCGTTTCACAAATGGTATTTTCTAGTACTACAGATCCGGCTGCAATGATACAATACTCTTCTATAACCGCATGATCCATTACAATGGCCCCCATACCGATTAAAACATTATCCTGAACGGTACAGCCATGTACAATAGCATTATGCCCTACAGATACTCTATTTCCGATGTGTGTAGAAGCTTTTAAGTAAGTTGCATGAATTACCGCACCATCTTGTATGTTCGATTCATTTCCGATCGTAATGGCATTTACATCGCCTCTAATTACGGCATTAAACCATACTGAACATTTATCGCCTATCACTACATCGCCAACTATAGTGGCATTCTCTGCAATAAAATTGTCTTTTCCAATTTCAGGGTATTTATCTTTTACGGGTAGTATTAAAGGCATAACTCTATTTTACGTCACCCTGAATTTATTTCAGGGTGTTTTTATGTATTGTATATATGATACGTAGATGCTGAACTAAATTCAGCATGACGATTCCACATTAAAAAACAGTATCTACCAGTTCTTTTGCATGTTCAGGATAATCGGTAGTATAATGTAATCCCCTGCTTTCTTTTCGTTGCATGGCAGATTTGATCACCAGATAAGCTGTTTGAATTACATTACGCAATTCACAAAGTTTAACTGAAACCTTATTCTTTTTATAAAACTCTTCTGTTTCCTGATAAATTAAAAATAAACGACGATGTGCTCTTTCCAAACGGAAATCAGAACGGACAATACCGACATAATCGCCCATAACTTTTTGTAGTTCCCTAAGGTTATGCGTTACCAATACATCTTCATTGCTTTGGGTAACCCCTTTCGAATCCCATTCAGGTATATGATCTGGAATAACATTATTCTTAAAGCTTTCAATAGCATCCTGGTAAATACGATGTGCAAAAACCGTAGCTTCTAATAAGGAATTGGATGCCAAACGGTTAGCGCCATGCAAACCTGTAGAAGAGCATTCGCCACAGGCATAAAGATTTTTAATTGAAGAGCGACCATATTCATCAACCAGAATACCACCACACATATAATGAGATGCAGGTGTAACAGGAATATAATCTTTCGTCATATCTATCCCTATCGATAAACATTTGGCATATATATTAGGAAAGTGTTTCAGAATGTCAGCCTTCTTGCGCATGGTAATATCAAGGTAAACAAAGTCATCACCTGATTTCTTCATTTCATTATCTACTGCACGGGCTACAATATCACGTGGTGCCAATGATTTACGTTCATCATATTCATGCATAAACTCCTCTCCATTCTTACGTCTTAAAACACCACCAAAACCCCTAACAGCTTCCGATATTAGGAACGATGGGTACTCTCCAGGATGATACAAAGCTGTTGGATGGAACTGAATGAACTCCATATTCCTCACTTTTCCTTTTGCGCGGTAAACCATTGCCATACCATCACCTGTTGCAATAACCGGATTTGTTGTGGCCGAATACACATGTCCGGCACCACCCGAAGCCATTACTGTTACATTTGCCACAATCTTTTCCACATCGTTAAGCTCTGTGTTAAAGGCATATATACCATAACAGTTAATATCTTCGGTACGTTTATCCACAAATTCACCCAGGTGATGCTGGGTAATTAACTCGAGTGCAAAGTAATGTGTTAATATCTCTATGTTGTTATTCTCATGAATTTCATTCAGTAACACCCTTTCTATCTCATATCCCGTGATATCTTTATAGTGTAAAACACGGTGTTCAGAGTGCCCACCTTCCTTAGCTAAATCGTAAAAACCCGAGTTATCTTTATCGAAGTTAATACCATAATCAATGATCTCCTGAATACGCTGAGGCCCCTCTTTTACAACGATTTCCACAATTTTTTCATCACATAATCCATCGCCCGCAATCAAAGTATCATCGATATGTTTCTCAAAAGAATCACCTTTATCTACCACAACTGCAACACCGCCCTGAGCGTATTTTGTATTCGATTCGTCTTCGTTCGATTTAGTAACAATTAAAACCTTACCAAACTTTGCAGCTTTAAGTGCGAAACTCAAACCCGCTATACCTGAACCAATTACCAGAAAATCTACTTTTCTCATTAATAAAAACATTTACTTTATCCACGATGTTAACAACTAGTTGATAAATGTTAACTCTGTGTCTAAATTATCCTAACAAATAAATTTGAATGTTTAAAGCTACTCTAAAAAGACAATTTGCCACAATCTTTTAAGTAATTTTTGAGCACCTTTGTACAAGTAATTAACTTTTTACCCACTTATAAACAATTAACATTCGGGTATTGATAAAAATTGAGCGACTTTTCGATAGTGCTGAAAATCAAACTTATGATATTAAAGAAATGTAATCTAAATGTTAGTAAACGATTAACAACTTATATAAAAGAACTTTTTTTCGAAACTTGCCAACAATACTAACACACTAATAAACAAACAAGATTTATTTATTTAAAAATACTTATTAATTATTGAGACGTTGAAAGCTTTATCTTTGGACCAACGTCAAAATTCAAAAAAGGAAAATTTTAAAATGAACATAGATGTCTTAGAAGAAATCAATAAAAAAGGTTTCGTAGAAGAAGAAATTGATCCTACCCTCGATCTTTTTGCGGAGATTGAGAAATTAAAAAAGGAAAAGAATGCCATTATTCTTGCACACTATTATCAAGAACCTGACATTCAGGATATTGCAGATTATATTGGCGATAGTTTAGGCTTATCTCAGGAAGCTGCAAAAACAGATGCTGATGTAATTGTGTTTGCAGGCGTGCATTTTATGGCCGAAACGGCAAAGATTTTATCGCCTAATAAAACAGTTTTATTACCAGATGTAAAAGCAGGGTGCTCATTAGCAGATAGTTGTCCGCCGCATTTGTTTAGAAAGTTTAAAGAAAAATATCCAGATCACCTGGTCATCACTTATGTAAACTGCACGGCCGAATTAAAAGCTTTAAGTGACATTGTTTGTACCAGTACCAATGCGGTTCAAATTGTAGAGAGTTTACCTAAAGACCAAAAAATAATCTTCGGTCCCGATCGAAATTTAGGTGCTTATGTAGCCAAGAAAACCGGAAGAGATTTGGTGTTGTGGAATGGTGCCTGTATGGTTCATGAAATTTTTTCACAGGAGAAAATTACAAAACTGAAAGAACGCCATCCGAATGCTAAGTTTATTGCGCACCCGGAATGTGAAGAAGTGGTTTTGAAAATGGCTGATTATATCGGTTCAACAACCGGACTTTTAAAATATACGATTACCAATCCGGCTACCGAATTTATTGTGGCTACCGAAAGTGGGATTATCCACCAGATGGAGAAGGCGAATCCAACAAAAACATTTATTCCGGCGCCGCCGAACAACAGCTGTGCTTGTAACGATTGCCCGTACATGAAAAGAAATACTTTAGAAAAACTATATTTATGTATTAAAAATGGTTTGCCAGAAGTAACTGTACCAGAGCATATTATTGAGCTTGCCCGTAAACCAATACAAAGAATGCTGGATATTTCTGCAGAATTGGGATTATAGTAAATAAATCGTCATTGCGAGGCACGAAGCAATCTTACAACTATCGCTACCAGCGAACGCATTAAGATGCTTCGTGCCTCGCAATGACGAAAAAATAAGTATATGAAAAAAAACAACATCCTTAAAAATTACTCAGGCTTATTATGGCTTTTGGCGGGAATAACTGTTGGAAGTATTGTGGGTTTAATTTTTGGGAAAAGTGTTGAAAGTATAAAACCGTTGGGTGATATATTTTTAAACCTGTTGTTTACAGCTGTTATTCCATTGGTATTTTTTGCAGTTTCATCGGCAATTGCCAATATAGATCGGACAAAGAAACTAGGAAGATTACTGACCGTAATGGTTTTGGTTTTTCTATCAACGGTATTAATTTCTGCTGTTTTAACCTTGTTTGCTACCTGGATTTTTCCTATCCACCAGCAATTAGGAAATACACCTTTACCAGCTGAAACTGAAAAAATACAGTCTTTCGGAGAACAAATGACCCAACTTTTAACAGTAGGAGAATTTTTCGAGATAGGAAGTAGGAAAAACATGCTTGCACTGATTATTTTTTCAGTATTAGTTGGTTTTTCTACGCTATATTCTGGTAAAGAGGGCGATGGTTTTAAAAACTTCCTGGTTTCGGGTAACGAAGTGATGAAAAAACTCATCATTTTGATTATGAAATTAGGCCCTATTGGTTTGGGTGCTTATTTTGCTTATCAGGTTGGTGTTTTTGGTCCACAGCTTTTTGGAACCTATGCAAAAGCTTTAGGTTTATATTATGGAGTTGGCGCATTTTATTTTATAGTCTTTTTCACCTTATATGCTTTTGTTGCAGGAGGGTTTAAAGCGATAAAAGTATTTTGGAAAAATAACATTGTGCCATCTTTAACTTCAATCGGAACCTGTAGCAGTATTGCCACTATTCCGGCAAATTTAGAAGGTGCACGAAAAATGGGCGTACCAGATTATATTACCAATGTGACGATTCCATTGGGTTCAACCTTGCATAAAGATGGATCGAGTATAAGCTCTATTGTTAAAATTGCGGTTGTTTTTGCCATTTTTGGTAAAGATTTAGTACATGTTGATACCATTATTTTGGCATTGGGTATTACTGTTTTGGTCAGTATTGTAGAAGGTGGAATACCAAATGGCGGTTATATTGGTGAATTATTAATGATTTCGGCTTACCAATTACCACCAGAAGCGCTGCCACCAGCTATGATTATCGGAACTTTGGTTGATCCGATGGCTACTTTGTTAAATGCTACTGGTGATAATGTTGCGGCGATGTTAATTGCCAGGTTTACCGAAGGTAAGAATTGGATGGAAAATATTAAATAGACAAATCCGTCACCCTGTCCCGATTTTACATCGGGATCAGGGCCTTATTTATGTTAAGATGCTGAAACAAATCCGATAGCTATCGGATCAGCGTGACGATAATTAAAAATAAAAACTGGGGCTTCGCCCCTAACTATTGCATATGTTTGAAAATAAAGAGCGTACAGATATTAATGAATTAGGCGAATTTGGGTTGATTAAACACCTAACCGCTAATTTTAAAATTAAAAACGATTATTCGGTAAAAGGTGTTGGCGATGATGCTGCTGTTTTAGATGCCAAAGGAAAACAGACCTTAATTTCGACTGATTTATTGTTGGAAGGAATCCATTTTGACTTGGCTTATGTGCCTTTAATGCACTTAGGTTACAAAGCTGTTCAGGTAAATTTAAGTGATATTTATGCCATGAACGGAAAAGCAAGTCAGATTACAGTTTCGCTGGGTTTGTCGAGCAAATTTCCTTTAGAGGCTGTTGAAGAAATTTATAAAGGAATCGAACTGGCTTGCAATAAATATAACATTGATTTAATTGGTGGAGATACTTCATCAAGCAAGCAAGGCCTGGTAATTAGTATTACCAGTATAGGTTATGCCGATGCTGATAAAGTAGTGTACAGAAATGGCGCTCAAGAACATGATTTATTATGTGTTTCCGGCGATTTGGGTGGCGCTTATTTAGGCTTGCAGATTTTAGAAAGAGAGAAATTAATCTACCTGGAAAACCCACAGATCCAACCAGATTTAGAAGGTAAAGATTATATCATCGAAAGACAATTGAAACCAGAAGCGAGGATGGATATTATTGCACTTTTAGATGAAATGAATATAAAACCAACTTCGATGATTGATGTTTCGGATGGTTTAGCTTCCGAAATTTTGCATTTGGCAGAACAATCAGATAAAGGAATGACCATTTACGAGGAGAAAATTCCTTTAGATCCAATGACTTATGAAACCGCACGCGAGTTAGGTTTAGATCCAACCGTTTGTGCATTAAGTGGTGGCGAAGATTATGAATTGTTGTTTACCATTAGTCAGGATGATTATAAAAAACTGAAACATGATGTAGATATTACTGTGATTGGACATGTTACTGATAAAAACTCGGGTTGTAAAATGGTTTCTAAATCAGAAAAAGTACACGAACTGAAAGCTCAGGGCTGGAATGCTTTTAATAAATAGATAATATTTCGTCGTTTCGAGCGAAGTGAAACGAAGTCGAGAAATCTATATAAGTAGATCTCTCCCCACCTGTACGGGCAGGCATTTCGCTGTGCTACAGTCGAGATGATGACTTTACTTTCTAATCGTCATTGCGAAGAAGATTGCTTCTTCATTCTTCTTCGCAATGACTAATTTTTAGCTTAAATTTTACTCACCATCCTCTAAATATTTTAAATCAATCTGTTTGGTTGTTTTTGCACCTAATTTTTTAATCTTTTCAGAAGTATTGGTTAAATTTCCAGATCCTACAGATAGTTTATTGATGGCTTTATCATAAGCTTCCTGTCCGTTTTTAATATGTTTACCAATATTTTCCATATCCAAAATAAAGCCCACAAACTTATCATACATACTGCCACTTAAACGGGCAATTTCCATTACATTCCGGTTTTGGCGCTCCTGCTTCCACATGCTGGCAATGGTGCGTAAAGTAGCCAAAAGTGTTGATGGACTCACAATCACTACTCTTCTATCCCATGCAAAATTGAAAAGTTCAGCATCTTTTTGAACCGCAATACTAAAAGAAGATTCTATTGGTACAAATAGCAAAACAAAATCCGGGGAATTGATTTTATATAAATCCTGGTAATTTTTTGAAGACAGCTCTTGGATGTGATTCTTAATTGAGGCTAAATGGGCTTTTATAAAGCCGTCACGCTCTTCATCTGTCTCGGCGGATACAGAACGTTCATAAGCAACCAAAGATACCTTAGCGTCGACCACAAGATGTTTGTTATCTGGCAGATCGATTACCACATCGGGCTGGTAGCGACCGCCTTCGGCGGATGTATGCGAAGCTTGAATGCGGTATTCCTGATCGCGCACTAACCCCGAGCGTTCTAAAACTTTTTCCAGAATCACCTCTCCCCAATTCCCTTGTTTTTTGCTATCGCCTTTTAAAGCTTTTGTTAAATTATTGGCATCTTCCTGAATCTGTTTGCTCTGGTCCATCAATAAAGAAATCACACCTTTCAGTGTATTTCTTTCATCTGATTCGGCTTTGTAAACCTTTTCTACTTTATCTTCAAAAGCTTTAATATTTTCTTTTAAAGGATTTAAGATGATATCCAAATTAGTTCGGTTCTGCTCAATAAATTTGCTCGATTTTTCTTCTAGTATTTTATTGGCAATTAATTCAAAGTCTTTGTTCAGCTTCTCTTGCGATTGTTCAAAACTAACTTTTTGTTCGGCAAGTTTTTCTTTTTCGGCCAAGTAAAAAGACCTGGTACTTTCCAATTCGCGATTGGCATCGGCAAGCCGGTCGCGCTCAGCCTGCAACTCATCAATTAGGCGCTGCTGTTCTTGTTTAAGTAACGCAGTAATGTGCTCTTTTTCGGCAGATAAATTAGAAACACGTTCGTCTGCTTTGGCCAGGCTGATTTTTAACGATTCATTTTCACTTTTTGTTCTTTCGAAGTCTTCCACCGAAATAATAGAAATAGCAGCCTGGGGTTTCTTCAAGAATAAAAGCACCAAAACAATTAAAATAACAATTAGTAAAGCAATGCCAGCAATCTCCATAATGATAAAAATTTTAGCAAAAATGGAGATTTAAAATAGATATACCAAAAAATTTTAGTCAATATGAACGGGATATAACGGAAAAAAATTTCTATAATTGGGCATTAGTTTTTTATAAATGAATGCATTAACAGTCCTGATATCCTGTCCCGATCAAGTTGGGTTAGTTACAAATATTACCCGCGTGCTGGCTGCACACCAATTGAATATTATCGCCATGCGCGAGTTTGTAGATGAAGCCAATAAATCGTTTTTTACCCGCATTGCCTGTACCGGAAATTTAGGGGATGCCGATAAATTAAAGGAAAAACTTTTAGAAAATCTTCCAAATGCTGCCGAGGTAAATTTAATTACCCAGCAAGAAAAACAGATCGCGGTTTTGGTAACGAAAGAGTACCACTGTTTAGCAGAAATACTGATCAAAAACCAGTTTAAAACTTTAGGAGCCAATGTTAAGTGTGTAATTGGTAATTATGAAAGCCTGAGAGATTTTACCGAAAAATTGAGTATTCCTTATTTCTATGTAGACCATACCAATAAGGATAAAAATGAATTCGAAGCCGAAGTTAAAGCTATTATCAACCGGTTTGAGGTAGACTATTTAGTGTTGGCTAAATTTATGCGAATCCTTTCAGCTGATTTTGTAAAAGATTATGCAGGTAAAATCGTTAATATCCATCATTCCTTTTTACCGGCTTTTATAGGTGCTAATCCTTATCGCCAGGCTTTTGAACGTGGGGTAAAAATTATTGGTGCTACTGCCCATTTTGTTACCGATAACCTGGATGAAGGCCCGATTATTACGCAACATACCAATCATATAGATCATAATTTTGGTGTAAAAGAAATGGTTCGGGCAGGAAAAGAAATAGAGAAAAAAGTATTGTTAGAAGCCTTGGAGCTTATTTTTGAAGATCGGGTTTTTGTAAGTGGGAATAAGACGATTGTGTTTAAATAACTGAGGCGTTATTCCACAAATCGTCATTTCGAGTGGAGTGCAACGAAGTCGAGAAATCTATTTTACAGATCTCTCCGTTCCGCTGTGCTTCAGTCGAGATGACGTAACCATTAGAAGGATCTTTTAAATTAAAACCAACTCAGTGAACTCTGCGTTTAAAAATTATAGACGCTTCAACAACATCTCTGCCACATCTTCTCCTGTTTGTGCACCAATTGCTATACCCATGCCATTACACCTGGTAGCGCAAAAGATATTTGGCTTAATCTCTTCTATAAGTGGTTCCAAAGTTTTTCCAAAAGCCATAATACCACTCCAGCGGTAATCTATTTCATAATTGACTTTAGGGAGGATTACATTTTTTAATAAACCTTCCAACGCCAGCTGGACTGGTTCAGTTTGGCCAAATTTGGTGGTCTCTTCGGCTTTAAAATCGATGTTTCTACCACCACCCAGCAAAATTCTATTATTTATATTTCTGAAATAATAATAACCTTTATCGTAGTGGAAGGTGCCTGTTATTTTTAGCTCTTTAATGGGTTTGGTAATTAAAACCTGGCCACGGCCAGGACTAATATCAACATCAGGCAATAAGTCTTTTACAAAAGCATTGGTGGTTACAATTAGCCGTTTACAGAAAAAACTTCCATTTTTGGTTATCAATTGCGTACGCTTGTTTTCTTCCTGAATCTGATCTACTATACAGTTATTAAATATGTTAATGCCGAGTTTTTGCGCATATTGAATTAAAGCAAACATCATTTTACCGCTATCAATCTGTGCTTCGTATCGGTTTTCGATTAAGGTGTTGATGCCTTTAAAACCAAAGGAAGTAATTTTCTTATTGGCAAGGCCAAAGGCCTTGGGGCCAACAACATCGTTAATGAGACGGTTATAATGTTCAATTTTGGATACACATGTGTCGGCCAGAAAAATGTCATCATTTTTAAATAATTCGTAGCCGCCTAAACATTGGTAATCAATGGTTTTATCGCCTAATAAATTACGAAGTTTGAGTAGGCCCTTCCAGCGTTTTTCTATAAGAAGTGCCAAGCCTTCTAAACCGGCACATTCTTCTTGCTCAATGAGTTCAGAAATGCTACCGAAGCATGCAAAACCCGCATTTTTGGTGCTGGCGCCTGTTGGTAAAAAGCCCCTTTCAAGTATGGCAATTTTTAAAGTTGGAGCAGTTTTTTTAAGTCGGATGGCAGCATTTAAACCCACAATTCCACTACCGATAACAATGGTATCGTAAGTAAAAAACGACTCCTTCTCCCAATATGAAAACGCTGGTGGCATAGTATAAATGTACTATTTTTTAACAGTCAAATAATATGGGAACGCTTTTTGATATATGTTAAACGAAAAACATACAGAAGAAAATGGGAGTTTATTTAATATTAATCATCCCGGTATTATTGCTGAGCATGTTTGTACAATGGCGATTTAGAAATAAGTTTTCTAAGTATGCCGAAATGCAACTTAGCTCTGGTTTATCGGGCAAAGAGGTGGCAGAAAGAATGCTACATGATAATGGGATATACGATGTGAAGGTGATGAGTACCGAAGGACAACTAACAGATCATTACAATCCATCAGATAAAACCGTTAATTTAAGTACAGATGTATATTATAGCCGAAGTGTAGCTGCCGCGGCTGTAGCGGCCCACGAATGTGGACATGCCGTACAACAGGCGAAATCGTATAACTGGTTACAGTTAAGAAGCAGTATGGTTCCGGTGGTAAGTATTTCATCTAATCTTTTACAGTGGGTATTATTAATTGGTGTATTGTTAATAGGCTTTACTGGAAATCCAGTTGTTTTGGCTATTGGCGTAGTAGGTTTAGCGCTTGTAACCATATTTAGTATCATTACCCTACCAGTCGAATTTGATGCCAGTAACCGCGCATTGACCTGGCTAAAAAATAATAACGGTGTAATGCAAACACAAGAAGAAAATGCGCAGGCTAAAGATGCACTTTGGTGGGCAGCCATGACCTATGTGGTAGCAGCTGTTGGTGCATTAGCCAATTTATTGTATTACGCATCAATGCTTTTTGGAAGAAGCAGAGATTAAAAGAGATATCTAATTATGAAAAGCACAGAACGGCCGGGTAATCCTGGCCGTTTTTGGTTTGCCGTCACCTTGGATTCATCTCAGGGTCTTTTTAGCAGATTGATATATGTAAAATATATTAATCAAACATAGGTATTAAGTTTTTTAGTGACAGGATATATCCAGTTTTGGAAAGCAGGTTTGTGGTGCTTCGGTAGGCTTCGGTCCCGCTCCCGCTTCTGCCGATGGAAATATCGGCATCCCGCTTTGATCGGGTTTAGGTGGCGAGGTTAGTTGTGCTATGTGGGGTTGCTGGGAACAGAAAATATGATTTGCGAATGCTGTTAACCCTTTAATAATTGCAGTATCACTATGGTTTAAACCTGATTGATGTGAAAAGCCCACAGCGTTGGACTGGACTGCCCCCAAAAAGTTGGACAAACATTAAAATGAAATGCTGAAATTGCTTTTCTAAAAAAGAATCTTGGTTTTACCCCTCAATTCGACTTCGCTCAGTGCAGGCTCGCTCAGGGTGAAAACAATAAGGAAAAATTAATTCAGTTTATAAGGAGCAACCAATTGAAACTCTGGAATATCAACCTCGAATTCAGATCCATCTATATCACGTTTCATTAAATAGGCACCTTTCATGCTGCCCATATCGGTTTTTAGATTACAGCCTGAAACATATACGTGTGTTTCGCCTGGCTGGATAATGGGCTGTAAACCAACAACGCCCTCACCTTCTACCTCTCTTCGGCTACTGTTCGAATCGAAAATAAACCATTGGCGGCGCATTAATTGCACAGCATAATCAGAAAGATTAGAAATTTCTACACGATAAGCGAACATATAATGTTCGTTCGCCGGATTTGAATATTCTGGCTGGTAAACTGTCTCAACTGAAACTTTAACTCCGTCTGTAATAGCTGTAACCATGATATTTACGAATGTATAAAAAAACCTTTCAAAAATCAAGCCAGTACCTTAGTGGCATCGTAGTCGGCAAATTTTTCTGCCACTTCTTCTAAAATGCTGTAAATGTTGTTGATATCTGGCTCGGCCACCAAACGCATGCGGTAAGGTTTAAAATCTGGCAGACCTTTAAAATAATTTGCATAATGGCGGCGCATTTCGAAAATCCCGGTTTTAGGGCCTTTCCATTCTAACGATTTATCTAAGTGTGTACGGCAAACTTCAATACGCTCTTCAATAGTTGGTCCGGCAAGATGTTCACCAGTTTTAAAAAAGTGTTTTATCTCGCGGAAAATCCATGGGTAACCGATTGCCGCACGACCGATCATAATGCCATCTATCTCATATTCCATACGCCAGGCTGCTGCTTTTTCAGGGCTATCTACATCACCATTACCAAAAATCGGTATTTTGATACGTGGATTGCGTTTAATCTCGCGGATAAGCGACCAATCTGCTTCGCCTTTATATAACTGCGCTCTTGTTCTGCCATGAATGGTAAGTGCCTGAATGCCTACATCCTGAAGCCGCTCGGCCACTTCATAAACATTTTTGGTGTTATCATCCCAACCAAGGCGGGTTTTAACGGTAACAGGCAAATGTGAAGCTTTAACTACGGCCTCTGTCATTTTTACCATTTTATCGATATCCTGTAAAAGGCTAGAACCCGCACCTTTACACACAACGTTTTTAACCGGACAGCCATAATTGATGTCAACCAGATCAGGTCCTGCTGCAGAGGCAATTTCTGAGGCTTCACGCATATGATCGATATCGCCACCAAAAATCTGGATACCAATTGGCCTTTCATATTCGAAAATATCAAGCTTTTGTCTGCTTTTTGCAGCATCGCGGATCAAACCTTCCGAAGAAATAAATTCGGTGTACATCATATCAGCCCCGTTTTTTTTGCATACATAACGGAACGGCGGATCGCTCACGTCCTCCATTGGAGCCAGTAATAACGGGAACTCACCTAAATCTATATTTCCTATCTTAACAGACATTTTCTATCTTCAACGATTAATAAAACATACAAAGGTACAAATAATGAATTTTGTAACACCTAACAAGGAGGAAATCAATCCTTTCTTACAATTACTTTTACTTTTATTTTACGCAGTTACGGGCGGACTTGTGTTTGGTATTCTGGCTATTGTCATTGTTTTACTGATGTATGGCTTAGGAATAGTAAGTAATTTGGATATGCTTTTAGCTGGTGATACTAAGTATATTGCTGGTTTTAAAGTGATACAAATATTAAGTTCGATCGGAACATTTATTTTACCTCCAATTGCCCTGGCCTTAACAGAAAGGAAAAAAGTAACAGAATTTTATCTTTTCAAGCAACCCAAATTCTTGCTAGTTGTGCTTGTTCTGGCCATTATGATATTGAGTATGCCATTTATGGAATGGACAGTGATATGGAACCAAAAAATGGTTTTGCCTGATTTTTTGCATAAGATAGAACAGTGGATGAAGGAAAAGGAGGCTATTGCAATGAAAATGACCATTCAATTGATTACTGTGCGCAGTAACTTCGATTTCATTGTAAACCTCGTTATGATTGCTGTTATACCTGCAATTGGCGAAGAATTAATGTTTCGTGGTGGTGTGCAACGATCGTTAAACAGGGCTTTTGAGAATCCACATCTAGCTATTTGGTTATCGGCCATAATTTTCAGTGCCATCCATGTGCAGTTTTATGGTTTCGTGCCTCGTATGTTATTGGGTGCGGGTTTTGGCTACCTATATTATTATAGCGGAAGCATCTGGTATGCCATGCTGGCGCACTTTATAAACAACGCCTATGCGGTTTGTGCAGCTTTTTATATGCAAAAACACCATATGCCACTTGATAAAGCAGATGAACCGATCGGTTTTCCATGGTATGGCTATTTAATTAGTGCAATAATTACTATAGCTTTGTTTAAAATTTTTAAAGATAGCGCAACACGTGAGCGAAAATTGGGTTAAAGTATATACCACCAGCGATGCCTTTGCGGCCGAGGTATTAAAACAGGGATTAACAGAAGCCGGAATTCCGGCAGTAACGATAAATAAACAGCTCTCGGCATATAATATTGGCGAAATAAATGTTTTGGTGAATAAGGTAGATTTCGATAAAGCCATAGAATACATCGTTGAAAACGAAATTGAATAGTGATGATGACCTTAAACTTTACACTCTTTTACCTCTTTCCTTAAATGAAAACCAGGGCAATAACCGCTTTCTTTTTTACCATCGTAATGCTTGGCTCTATCCTTCTGGGGAGCTACACTTTTACCATTTTTTATCTTGTTTTAAGTGTTTTGGCTTTGTTTGAATTTTACAAGCTGATTAAAAATTCTGGCATCAGGCCACACCGAAATATTGGTTTGGCAGCCGGTTCATTAATATTTTTGATGGCAGCGGGCTTACATTACCTCAAATACGATGTGAAGTACCTGTTGCTTTGTATCCCGCTAATTTTCTCGGTTTTTATTACGGAGTTATACAAAAAGAACAAAATTCCATTCGCCAACATATCGTACACTTTTGTTGGCTTTGTTTATGTAACCATCCCTTTCTGTTTTTTTCATGCCCTGGGCTTTTTGAAAAACTGGAACGAATATAACTTTCATTTTCCTCTGGCATTTTTGCTGATGCTTTGGGCAAACGATACAGGCGCTTACCTTTTTGGTGTAAAATACGGTAAACG
The DNA here is from genome assembly GCF_018613605.1 of Pedobacter sp. ISL-64. GTDB lineage: Bacteria > Bacteroidota > Bacteroidia > Sphingobacteriales > Sphingobacteriaceae > Pedobacter. The sequence goes on from NZ_JAGGPU010000010.1 coordinate 70,761, forward strand.
TAAATTGTTCGAACGCCATTCTCCAAAGAAAAGCTGGGAAGGATTTTTTGGAGGCATGTTCACCAGCGTTTTGGTCGCTTTTGGCTTATCATTTCTGTTTACCGAAAGTCCAGCTTGGGTTTGGATCGGTATGGCTGTATTGATTGCTAGTTTTGGTACGTTGGGCGATTTAGTAGAATCGATGCTTAAACGCAGTTTGGATACGAAAGATAGTGGTGGCTTATTACCAGGGCATGGTGGTTTGTTAGATCGTTTTGATGGCTTGTTGCTTTCTGCTCCTGTGGTTTATGCCTATCTGTATTTGATTTTGTATTAAGCCAACGAGGTCTCTGCATTGGCATCATTCTCGCGCATGCGGGAATCTTAAAGCAGATCATACTCATAAGCAATACAATCGCTATTCTCCCTAATCCTCGTTAAAAACGAGGACTATGATTATGCAGTAGCCGTTATAACGTAATATTCTCTTTCTATCTTTTCACCGGTTTTATTTTGTACCTGCTCTAATTTTTGAAGCGTATTTTTAATGGTAAGTCCCGCTTTTTCTAACAGTTCTTTTACTGTTTCTACCTCATAAAGTGTAAAGCCGTAAGGTGTAAAAGGTAGATTCTTCATGAATTTTTTATCAGCAAAACATATAGCCAAAGTGCCGTCAGGTTTTAGTGTTCGCTTAATTTCGTTGAGGTATTCACTTGGATTTGTCCAAAAGTAGATCGTATTAACCGTAAAAATTTTATCAAACCGATCATTCTCAAAGGGCAATGTAATGCCATCCGTTAGCTGAAAGTAAACCTTTCCTTTTGTTATGAAATCCTGATTGATCTTTTCAGCCTCGGCAATAATGGTTGCAGAAATATCAGCACCGAAATAATGGAGGTTTTCGGCTTGTGATAATAAGTGGGCAATATGCCCGCCGTTACCATGACCGATTTCCAAAACAGTTTCATCGCTTTGAAGGTTTAATGCCTCAATTGCAGAAGTAGTCATGCCGATATTATTGGCATGCATCATTTCACCTGTTTTAATGCCGTGTTCGCCTTCAGGACAAGCCAGTTGCCTGGCAATATTTTTTAAATCTTCTTCAGAAAGTTGCTGTTCCATAATCAAATTTAAAAATTTAGGCATTATGATTTTTACATCTTTTTGGCCAAAGCTTATAGATTATTTAATTACCTGAACTGGCTTTTTATTTTCATCAATGGCCACAAAAGTAAAATCGCCATGAACGGCCAATTCTCTTCCTTCGGCATACATCTGTTCGATATAAATTTCTACATTAACCTTTAAACTGGTATTGCCCACATGGTTTACCTTACCGATAAGCTCTACGATTGTACCTGCTGGGATCGGTTTTTTAAAATCTATCCTGTCGCTGCTTACGGTAACCATAATCTGACGGCTAAAACGGGTTGCAGTAATAAAAGCAACTTCGTCCATTAAATGCATAGCTGTTCCGCCGAAAAGGGTATCGTAATGGTTTGTTGTATTTGGGAAAACGGCTTTAAAAATGCTGGTTTTAGAATTTTCTATTCTTTCTTCTAGGGTCATGGGTTAAATATAGGTGCTGTAAAAAGCTTTGGCAACTTTCTAGTTATTTTTAGTAGAAAATTGCCAAAGTAAAAGGTTGGTCACTATGATAGGGTTTAGTAAAAATGCTTTGCTCCCCTATCTCCGTGGCAAAATAGAATTAATTCACCTGAAGGTCTGCAGCAAGTACCGCTTCGGTTTTACGCATTTCTTTAGCGGCTTCAACCATTTCTATTAAGGCCTTTTTAGTTTCGTCCCAGCCGCGGGTTTTTAAACCACAATCGGGGTTAACCCAGAGTTGCCCGGAGGGAATAACAGCCTTTGCTTTTTTGAGCAACTGAACCATTTCTTCCCTCTTCGGAACCCTTGGAGAGTGAATATCGTATACACCTGGGCCAATTTCGTTTGGATATTTAAAATCGGCAAATGCGTCTAATAATTCCATTTGCGAACGTGAGGTTTCGATGGTGATTACGTCGGCATCCATATCGGCAATGTTTTGGATGATATCGTTAAATTCCGAGTAACACATGTGCGTGTGGATCTGCGTATCATCTTTCACACCGCTCGCCGAAATTTTAAAGGCTTTAACCGCCCAGTTTAAATAGTTTTGCCAATCAGCTTTGCGCAATGGTAAACCTTCTCTAATGGCTGGCTCATCAATCTGAATGATTTTTATGCCTGCATTTTCCAGGTCGCAAACCTCATCGCGGATGGCCAGGGCAATTTGAGTACAGGTTTCTGACCTTGGTTGATCATTACGTACAAACGACCATTGTAAGATGGTTACAGGACCTGTGAGCATACCTTTCATATATTTCGAAGTAAGCGACTGTGCATAGGCCGTCCATTTTACCGTCATGGGTTTCGGACGCGAAACATCACCAAAAATGATCGGTGGTTTTACACAGCGTGAGCCATAACTCTGTACCCAGCCATTTTTGGAGAAAGCAAAACCATCTAGCTGCTCACCGAAGTATTCAACCATATCGTTACGCTCAAATTCGCCATGAACCAAAACATCCAGATCGATTTCTTCCTGCCAGTTTACGGCTTTTGCGGTTTCTTTCGCAATAAGATCATCATATTCTTCAACTGTAAAAGTTCCATTTTTAAGCTTTGCTCTCCAGCTTCTTACCTCTGCCGTTTGCGGAAACGACCCGATGGTTGTAGTAGCGTAACTTGGCAGATTGAGTTCCTGTTGTTTAATTTTTCTGCTCGAAAAAGGACTTAAACGTTCTGCATCCTGCTCTTTTAATCCTAAAACACGTTGTTTAACTTCAGGATTGTGGATGATTTTAGAAATTTTACGGTTAGCAATCGCGATCTTATTTTCCTCAAGTTTTTGCAGGGTAGATGCAGGGCTTTCGTTGGTGATCAGTTTTTTTAAGGTAGCTACCTCTGCAATTTTTTGTTTCGCATAGGCCAGCCACTGTTTAATTTCGGCCGAAAGGTTTTGTGCATTGGTTTCATTGTCTAAATCTACCGGTGAGTGGATTAGGGAACAAGATGGAGCGATCCACACCTTATCGAAGCCTCTTTTTTCTACAGCTTGATTAATGATTGAAGCAGATTTCTCGAAATCATTTTTCCAGATGTTTCTTCCGTCTACCAAACCTAACGAAAGGATGGTACCTTCTTTTAGCAAAGCTAAAACATCCGCTAATTGACCTTCAGCACGGACCAGGTCGATATGTAAAACATTTACCGGGAGTGATGTAGTTAGCGCTAAATTATTGCCCAAGCCCTCAAAATAAGTAGCCAAAACAATTTTTAACCTGGGAAAAGCTTTTCTGATCTCTTTATAGGCATATTCGTAAGTTTTTTTGTCTTTTTCGGTAAGGTCTAAAGTCAAAAAAGGTTCATCAAACTGAACATATTCTACATCCAAAGCATCTAAGCGGGATAATATCTCGATATAAACCGGAAGGAGATTTTTGATCAGATCGATTTTTTCAAAGCCAGCTTCCTTTTCTTTTCCCAATAAAAGGTAAGAAACAGGGCCGATTAAAACAGGTTTGGTGGTGATGCCCAATTGTTTTGCCTCGTAAAACTCATCGATAATTTTTGTAGAGAAAAGTTTAAAAGGCTGGTCTTTGTAAAACTCAGGAACGATATAATGGTAATTGGTATCGAACCATTTGGTCATTTCCATCGCTACCACATCCAATCCTTCTTTTTGATAACCTCGTGCCATAGCAAAATAGAGATCAAGCTCTGAATTTCCTTTTTTCAGGATCACTTCGTTGTACCTTTTCGGGATCGCGCCAAAAGTTAAAGAATGATCGAGCACATGATCGTAAAAAGAAAAGTCGTTCGAAGGAATGATATCAATTCCGGCTTCTTTTTGAAGGTTCCAGTTTTCGTGGCGAATGTTTTTTCCCACCTGAAGTACATTTTTGTACCCAGTTTTATCTGCCCAGTAATTTTCGCAGATTTTCTTTAATTCCCTTTGGCTACCTATTCGCGGATAGCCCAGATTTTGCGTTAGCATCTCTTTTAAAGATTAAGTAAATAAATCGTTTAAAAGCCCTTAAAGCAATATTTTGTAATGTTTTTTTGTTAGAAATAAAAAAGGAAAGGTTAGCGCGCACACAGCCTACTCATCAGCAAAAAGCTTAAAGCAAGCATATAAAATGGTTAATTTTATGGTGTACAATCAGACCTGACCAATTACTTTATAACGCGAAAGCACCGTCAATTCAATATAGGCAGGTCTCCTGACTTATTCCCGGTCTTATCGCCTTCCCATACCGGTAAACGGCACAGTGGCATGAATGATAAGACCGTTGTCCTTTTAAAGACAGAATTTACAGTTGCGCGACAGCTCGTGATTTGCACACGATTCCCTATTAATCCCGGTGTAATTCCGGGAACCTGTATCGGTTGATGAAAAATAAAGTTAAGAACTTACATCAGGGCAAATGTATGGATTAGGATTTAAAACTTGTAACAAATTTACAGCAAGCTGCTTTTGGAGTCTATTCTCTATTATATTTGATTACCTAACTAAACACCCTTATTATGATAAAAATCTACTTTAAAAGGCTCTGTATTGCTTTTTTAATGGTAAATAGCTGTGCGGTGCTGGCGCAGGAAGTGCCAACGCCAAAATCGCATTTTGGTTTTGACATCGGTGACGATTATCAATTGGCCAATTATACCCAAACAGAAGCTTATTTTAAGAAACTCGCGGCAAGTTCTGACCGCATTAAACTAGTTGATATTGGCAAAACCGAAGAAGGTAGAAGTCAATATATGTTGATTGTTTCTTCACCAGAAAACCTCAAGAAATTAGAGCGTTACAAGGAAATTTCGCAACAGCTGGCGCATGCAGAAATTACACCTGAGCAGGCAAAAGCATTAGCCCAGGAAGGTAAAGCAGTAGTTTGGATAGATGGTGGCTTGCATGCCAACGAGGTGGTGGGTGCGCATCAGCTGATCGAAACTGCTTATGAGTTTGCCTCTAGAAAAGACCCTGAAACCCTGCGTATTTTGGATAACGTAATCATTTTGTTTACCCATGCCAACCCTGATGGACAAGAATTGGTGAGCAATTGGTACATGAGAGAGAAAGACCCCAAAAAAAGAATAACCTCAGGTTTGCCTGTTTTGTACGAAAAGTACGCAGGTCATGATAACAACCGCGATTTCTTTATGTTAAACCTTAAAGAAACGCAGAATATCGGCCGCCAGCTTTTTGTAGAATGGATTCCACAGATTATGTACAACCACCACCAGGCTGGTCCGGCAGGAACCGTTGTTGCAGGTCCACCCTACCGCGATCCATTCAATTATGTTTTCGACCCAACGCTGTTAACCAGTTTAGATGCCGTTGGCGCGGCCATGCACAACCGGATGAATGTAGAAAACAAACCTGGTTATACCCAACGAGGAGGATCGGTTTATTCTACCTGGTACAATGGCGGATTGAGAACCACGACTTATTTTCATAACATGATTGGGCTCTTGACCGAAATTATCGGAAACCCTACACCTTCTGAAATTCCCTTAGTTCCTTCGAGATTATTGCCGAACGGCGATTCGCCAAATCCGATTACCCCAAGGAAATGGTACTTTAAAAACTCTATCGACTATTCGGTATCGTTAAACTATGCCGTTTTAAATTATGCGCAACGCTATCGTGACGAATTGTTGTACAACATTTACCAGATGGGTAGAAATTCGATAGAACGTGGTAAAAAAGATACCTGGTCTTTTTCTCCTAAAAAAATAGAAGCCATTAATAATGCGGCAAAAGGTGAAAAAGGTGGCCCGATTGCTGGAGGCGATGCTGATTTTGGCTCCCGGCGTCAGCTTAGCATGAAAGCTTTTGATACGGTGATGAAGGCTCCTGTAAACAGAGATCCGCGTGGATATATTTTAAGCGCCGATCAGCCGGATTTTAATTCTGCCGTTAAATTTTTAAACGCCTTGATCAGAACAGGTATTGTGATTCAAAAAGCAACCGCTTCATTTGCCGTTGCAGGAAAAAATTATCCTGCGGGAAGTTATATCGTAAAAACCGATCAGGCTTTTCGTCCGCATGTTTTAGATATGTTCGAGCCTCAAGATCACCCAAATGATTTTAAATACGAAGGAGGTGCTCCCATTCCACCGTACGATGCGGCTGGATGGACATTAGCGTATTTAATGGATGTTAAATTTGATCGGATTCTCGACGATTTTTCTGGTCCTTTTGAGAAAAACCCTTATGGACAATTATTAAAATCTGATCATAAATTACCAGGTGGATCGAGCTATATGTTAAGCGCAGCACAAAATGATTCCTATACTGCGGTGAACGACCTTTTGAAAAATAAAATTGAAGTTTACCGGTCGACTGAAAATGGCGATTTTTATGTTTCATCAGCGGGGAAATCAATATTAGAAAAAGCAAACATCAAACTGAAAAGTGCTGCTGCACCAAAAGATAAAATTAAAATCTCTGCCGGAAGAATTGCCCTTTGGGATACCTATGGAGGTTCTATGGCCTCAGGGTGGGTGCGATTTTTAATGGAGCAATACCATTATAACGCAACTGTAATTTATCCACAGGATATAGATGCCGGGAACTTAAAATCTAAATACGATGTAATTGTTTTTGTGGGCGGTGCCATACCATCGGTACAAGGAGGAGGGTTTGGAAACAGGTCTTTTGGGCCAAAAGCAGAAGAAATTCCGCAGGAGTTTAGAAATCGTTTAGGTAGGATTACGGCAGATAAATCGATTCCAGAGTTAAAGAAATTCTTAGAAGCAGGTGGCAATATTGTAACCATTGGTAGCAGTACTAATTTAGCCTATCATTTAAAACTTCCTGTGCGTAATGCAATGGTAGAAATCGTAAACGGAGAGGAAAAGCGGTTACCTGCTGAAAAATATTATGTTCCGGGAAGTGTTTTGAATGTTGGTGTAGATACCAGCTTGCCAACAAATTGGGGGATGGAGAAAGAAGCCGATGTTTATTTCGATAATAGTCCTGTTTTTAAGCTCACAGGAGATGCCATTGCTTCTGGAAAGATTAAACCTTTAATGTGGTTTGAAAATGCCACACCGCTACGCAGTGGCTGGGCATGGGGCCAGGCTTATTTGCAAGATGGCGTAACCGCTTTTGAAGCAAGGGTTGGTAAGGGTAAATTGCTTGCCTTTGGGCCGGAAATTGCTTTTAGAGCGCAAACGCATGGTACTTTTAAACTGATATTTAATCAGCTGTATAAGTAATTAAAACCGAGTTTGTCATGTTGAGCCTGTCGAAACGCTGAAAAACGCATTTATGTAGGTACTTCGACAGGCTCTCCGTAGGAGTCCTTTGGACAGGATGACAGTTCTAAATTAATATAAAGCCACTATCCTGAACGATAGTGGCTTTTTACTTTGGCCTTACTATAGCCAATTAAAATCGACTTAATTTTGTGTTATGAAAGTAGAAATCTGGTCGGACGTAATGTGTCCGTTTTGCTATATCGGAAAAAGACATTTTGAACAGGCGATAGAAAAATTGCCTTTCAAAAACGAAATTGAAGTGGATTGGAAGAGTTATCAGCTCAACCCTGAGTACCACAATACCAATAACGAAACGGTATACGATTACCTTTCGCGTAGTAAAGGAATGCCTATTGAGCAAGCCAAACAGATGACAAAACAAGTTGTTGATATGGCTGCAAATGCAGGTTTAACTATTGATTTTGATGCCAATATCCCCGCCAATACCTTTAATGCTCACCGTTTGATCCATTTGGCGGCAAAACATAACCTTCAGGATTTAGCAGAAGAAAAGTTATTCGAAGCCCATTTTGTAAACAGTAAAAATATTGGCGAAACTGCTGTTTTGATTGATCTTGCCGTAGAAATAGGTCTAGATAAGGCTGAGGCAGAAGCTGTTTTACAAAGCGATCAATTTGCTGAAGCCGTTCGTTATGATATTTATGAAAGTCAGAATTTAGGCATCAGAGGGGTTCCTTATTTTGTGATGGACCGCAAATATGGTGTTTCGGGGGCTCAACCTGTTCAGGCTTTTACCGATGCACTTACCCAAAGTTTTACCGAATGGAAAGAAGCTCAACCTAAGGTCACAATAACCTCGTTAAATAAAAATAATGATGCGGTTTGTGACGAAAATGGTTGTGAGATATAAATTTGTTTCCCGCAGATTATGGGAATAGCCGTATATTTTTTCTGCGAAATCATTTTGATCTGCGGGACGTTTATATGAAAATCGTCATCTCGACTGAAGCGCAGCGCAATGGAGAGATCTATTCGGTGACAGCTATAACTTTTTAAGATAATAAATCATGTTAGATCCTTCGGCTTCGCTTAGGATGACAATCGCTCGGGATGTTTGCACTTATTTATGGCAGGTTAGATCCTGAAACAAGTTCAGGAGGACGATCACTTTAGTAGAATACCCTTGAAGTTGTTTTTACCGCTGCCCATTTTTCAACGGTGTTAAAAGATATTCCAAACCATTTACCCGTATTTCGAACATAGTAGCCATTAAGTCGCCTAATTTACCCTTGGGGAAGCCTTTATCCTTATACCAAAGCAAATAACTTTCAGGGATATTGCAGATCAGATAACCTTTATATTTTCCATAAGGCATTTGCATTTTTACTAAATCGAGCAGCAAGGTGGGGTCTAACATTATAATATAAAATCTAAATAATTTTCTTTGTTAATTACAGCGAACGTGGCTTGTGGGTAATTTTTAGCAAAAAATCCGGGGATTTTCTTTTTTTGATTGCCCCATTTAAAATCGGCAGCTAAAATTTTTCCATTTTCAACTTCTATAAGGTCAATTTCCTGTTGATCGTATGTTCTCCAAAAGTAATGGGCGGCGTTTTGCTGTTCATATTCCATTTTTTTAATGCGTTCACTAAAGCAATAATTTTCCCATAAAAGACCCTGATCATTCCGCAAGGCTAAAAGTCTAAAATCATTAACGATCGCATTTCGGATCCCATTATCGTAAAAATACCATTTAGAAGATTTTGTAATTTCTTTACGTAAGTTATTACTATATCCACCAACTTTATAGATGATGAAAACCTTTGAAAGTAAATCGAGATAACGGTCTACCGTGTTTTTACTGATACCCAAGGTGCGCGAAATTTCATCTATAGAAACTTCTGAGCCTACTTGGTAGGCGATAAGTTTTAGTAACTCCAGTAATTTTGTGCTGTTCTGGATGTTTTCGTACATCAGAATGTCTTTTAACAGGTATGATTTAACCAGTTCTGTTAAATATTGTGATTTTTCAGGCAAAGAACTTAAATAGAATAATTCTGGGTACGATCCAAAAATTAAGCGTTCTTCGAGGTTCTGCGCAGTTTGTAAAGCATTTTCCTGTTTGTCCAATTCAACCTGGGCTATAGGATAAAGATAATAGGTTAAACTTCTTCCGGTTAACGGTTCCCCTGTTTGGTTCGAAAGATCAAAAGTAGATGATCCACTTGCAATGATGGTCAGGTCTTTGAAAGTATCAATCAGCAACTTTAATATTTTTCCAATTTCTGGGATTACCTGAGCTTCATCAATCACAAGTAATTTGGCACTTCCTAAAACTCTTTTATAGTTGGCCGCAGTTCGTGTAGATAATAATGTTTGTACATCCTGATCTTCTCCATTTAAGGATAGATAGTCGATGTTAGCATCTTTGATGATATTTTCTACAAGCCAGGTTTTCCCTACTCTTCTGGTACCAAAGATCAGGATTACTTTATTCTTCCCAATCTTGTCGAGAATAATTGACTGTAAAGATCTAATAATTTGACTTTCCATCTAGCCAAATATAGTAAAAAACGTTAATTCAGTCAATGAACTGACTGAATTAACGTTAATTGAGTCAATGAACTGACTGAATTAACGTTTTTAATCAATTAGCTCCAAAGTTTGAATCGCTTCTTCAACGGTACTTACATTATCAAAAGCTATCCTCAAAGTGTTTTTTACCTCTTTTAAATTGCACATACGTGGATGATTTTGTGCAAAGGTTAAAATCTTGGTAAAAGTATTCGAATCAAAATAAGCCGATTGTTTATCACTTAAGAAATATCCGCGTAAACTATTTTTCTTGAAGCTGATTTTCTCAAAACCCAATTTTTTGCCCAGCCACTGTAAACGTACTACGCTGAGCATGGTCTTTACCTGTGGTGGAACTGGTCCGAAACGATCGGCTAAATGTTTTTCAAAAATGGCAAGCTCCGCTTCGTTCTCGAGTTTAGAAAGCTCGGTATATAAATTGTAACGCTCGGTAATATTGGTAATGTATGCGTCAGGGATATATAGTTCCAAGTCGGTATCTACCTGCGTAAAGCCTACAAACGGACGGGCAGGTTCATTTTCGAACAGACCTTTAAACTCAGCTTCTTTTAATTCCTGAATAGCCTCATCCAATATCTTGTGGTACATCTCAAACCCGATTTCGGCAATAAAACCACTTTGCTCGGCGCCCAATAAATTACCACTTCCACGAATATCCAGATCGCGCATGGCCACGTTAAAGCCGCTTCCCAAATCAGAAAACTCTTCGATGGCACTTAAACGCTTCCGGGCTTCAGAAGTTAAAGTAGATAATGGCGGCGAAAGCAAATAACAGAAAGCTTTTTTGTTACTCCGTCCTACCCTTCCACGCATTTGGTGCAGATCGCTCAAGCCAAACATGTGTGCGTGGTTAATGATGATGGTATTGGCATTTGGGATATCTAAACCTGCTTCGATAATCGTGGTAGCTACTAAAACATCTTTTTCTCCATTAATAAAATCGAGCATTACATCTTCAAGGGCATCGCCATCCAACTGACCATGCGCGAGGCCAATCCTCGCTTTTGGAACCAATTTCTGAATTAGTCCACCTAACTGCATCAAATCATTAACGCGGTTGTGTACAAAGAAAACCTGGCCACCACGGTCTAATTCGAACTGAACAGCTTCCTGGATCAATTTATCATTAAAAACGTGCAATTCGGTACTCACTGGCTGCCGGTTTGGAGGTGGTGTACTGATGATCGATAAATCCCGGGCGCCCATTAAAGAAAAATGCAGTGTTCTCGGGATCGGAGTCGCGGTAAGTGTTAAAGTATCAACGTTTACCCTTACAGCTTTTAACCTTTCTTTTGCAGTAACGCCAAATTTCTGCTCTTCATCAATAATCATGATGCCGAGATCCTTAAACTTTACATCCTTGCTTAGCAAACGGTGTGTGCCGATCAAAATATCAACCTTACCGGCTGCGGCCTCGGCAAGGGTATCTTTAATCTGTTTACTGGTTTTAAAGCGGTTAATATAATCTACCGTAACGGGAAAATCTTTTAAACGCGAAGAAAAGGTTTTAAAATGCTGTAAGGCTAAAATGGTTGTAGGCACCAAGATCGCCGCCTGTTTGCCTTCTGCTACCGCTTTAAATGCAGCACGCACAGCGATCTCTGTTTTCCCGAAGCCAACATCGCCGCACACCAAACGATCCATTGGGTGTGGCGATTCCATGTCTTTTTTCACATCCTGGGTAGCCTTTAACTGATCGGGGGTATCTTCGTAAATGAAAGAGGCCTCTAATTCGGTTTGTAAATAGCTATCTGGAGAAAAAGCTGTTCCAGCCTGGGTTTTACGTAAAGCATAAAGCTTGATCAAATCCCTGGCGATATCCTTAACTTTTTTTTTAGTAGTTTTTTTTAGCTTGTCCCAGGCATCTGTACCCAGTTTATTCATCTTGGGTACACCACTTTCCTTACCGCTATATTTGGCAATCCGGTTTAGCGAGTTGATGTTTACATAAAGCAGGTCATTATCCGCATAGATTAAACGGATCATTTCCTGGGTCTTGCCGTTTACCTCAACTTTTTCGAGCCCGGCATATTTGCCGATGCCATGGTCGATGTGGGTAACGTAATCGCCAGATTTTAGTTCTCGAAGATCTTTTAGGGTAATGGCCTGACTTTTCTGATAGCCTTTTTTAAGCTTGTATTTATAGTATCGGTCGAAAATCTGGTGATCTGTATAAAATGCCGTCTGGATCTGAGGATCTATAAAACCCTCACGCAGCATGCTGTTGATCGGCGTAAACTTGGCTGTTTTATCAATATCTTCTAAAATGGCATATAAACGTTCGATCTGCTTTGGCGAATCGGTAAAAATAAAATTAACGATCCCAGCCTTTTCATTCTCCTTTAAATTATGAATCAGGAGATTAAAATCTTTGTTAAATGACGGCTGTGGTTTGGTTTCAAACTCAAAACGATTATCCGTTTTATAAAAAAACTGCTTTCCGAATTCTATCAAGGGAAAATCCTGAAGATGATCGCCCAATAATTTTTCGTCTGTAAAGGCAAACTTCGGATCGATCCATTCAGGGTTTTGCGTTTTATCTGCCACAGATAAAGCTTTCCAAAGTTCAACCGCTTTTTTAAAACCCGCTTTAATGATATCAAGGGTAAACTCAACATCCTTAAACCAAAGCTGTGTATCCTGATCAATATAATCGAGAATGCTGATATTGCTTTCAGTTAAAAATTTTGCTTGAACGTTTGGCACGATGGTTAACGATTTAACATCTTCGACCGACAATTGACTTTCAATTTCAAAACTCCTGATACTTTCTACCTCATCACCAAAAAATTCGATACGGTAAGGAAGATCAGATGAGAAAGAAAATATATCTACAATACCGCCACGGATAGAAAATTGGCCTGGTTCGTAAACAAAATCCCTTCTGTCGAAATCGTAATCAATTAAAAATTCATTGATAAAATCGATGCCCAACTTGGCCCCCAAACTAATTTCTAGCGTATTTTTTTCTAAGGCAGAACGATCTATTACCTTTTCGGCGATGGCTTCGGGATAAGAAACCACAATTTTTCCGTATTCCGAATCGTGGTTCAGTTCGTTCAAAACCTCTGCACGGGCCAAAACGTTGGCCGTATCTACTTGTGTAAAATCAAATGATTTACGGTAAGAGGAAGGGAACAATAAAACCTGCTTATCCAAAACGCTTTCCAGGTCAGACTGAAAATAAGCAGCCTCTTCCCGATCTGGCAAAACGAACAGTATGGGTTTATGTAATATAAAATAAGAAGAGAGGGCAACAATAGCATCGGCAGAACCCACCAATCCCTTTAATTGTATCTTTGGGTTTTTGCTGCTGTTCAACGCTTTGGTAAATTGGGTTACCCTATCGTCGGTTTTGTATCGGTTTATTAAATCGCGAATGTTCAAGGCACAAAAATAAGCTTATCTTTTAATATTAACCTGCAATTTGTGTAAAGGTTTTTTTAACTATTTTTGGCTGGGTTACGGTATTGAAAAACAAAAAACAAAATAAATAAGATCTTTTGTTAGATTCCATTACTCGTTTTGTCGAAATATATTCCCCATTCGTCGATTACAGGCAAATTGATGTAACAAAGGTGGTGTTATAACCTCTAAATTATATAAAAAGTGAAACAATGAAGTACATTAAAAGCTTTCCACTAGAACTTTTCTTCTGGGTAGCGGCTTTAGTATTACTGGCAACAGCGAATAGCCACGAACATCACTTCACACTTTGTCCGCTAGCCAATTTGGGCTTTGAAGACTGGTGTCCGGGATGTGGTATAGGCAGGTCAATCAGTCATATTTTACATGGCGAATTTACCGAAAGCTTTTCCGAACATTGGTTTGGGTTTCCGGCACTTTTGATTATAATTTATAGAATTTACACATTGATAAAAAATAAAAATAAGTTTAAAATTTCAACCACAAATATATAGAAACCATGGATATATTTCAATCACCTCTGATGTCGTTACCAGGCATAACGCCAGAAGAATTTTCATACTTACAACAGGCAACAACCGGATTAACCGAACAACAGTTGCGTAATTTCTTAATGGTTTACAGCAGCAAAAGAAAAAATCCATCAGACATGCTAATTTTTTGTCTAATCGGTTTATTCGCTGTTCCGGGCTTGCAAAGGTTTATCATTGGCCAGATCGGGATGGGTATTTTGTACCTGTTAACCGCAGGCTTATGTTTTATCGGATCGATCATCGATGTAGTAAACCACAAAACCCTGGCTTTTGAACATAACCAGAAAATGGTTTTCGAAAGCTTACAGATGGTAAGAATGGGCGGGTTTCAGTAAGCCTTCATTTTTTAATAGGATTAATATTTTTTGGAAAGCAAAGACAGAACAATTAACAATGTTCGCCCCGCCTTACACGACAAGTCCGCACCCGATTAAAATCGGGTTTGCGGGCTTTTTGTTTCTATAAGTATAGATTGCAATAAACAGCTAAAACCTCACACCTCCACGAATGGATAGAAAGCTAGTATTTTGCGTAATTTGAATTCCTACCTTCACATAGGTACTAAGTTCTGGAATAAAATGATAATTCAACCCAAAGTCGAATTCTCCAAAAGTTGAGCTCTTTTTTCTTCCCAGCTCATTTTTTAGAAAACTTTGACCTAATTTAAAATTAAAAAGTGGACTCAGCTTTTTTTGATCCGCTAAAAGCTCAACATCTAAGCTAGGAGCCACTCCATTGGCGTTGTTTAATTTGAGGTAGCTTAAACCAATACCAACAAATAAAAAACGATTAAGAATGAGGCCGTTAACCAAGTTGATTTCATTACCCCCTCCTTTGCCTGTCAAGAAATCGACAGTATAAGGTTCTACTTTGTCATATCTTATGAGTTGCGAGCCATAATAGAGATGACTAAATTCTGCTTTGGCGCTGTATTTAACCTGACCATAGCTATTGCAAGCTACTAGAGTAAATAATAATAAGAAAGAAATTTTAAGGACTTTTATTTTCATCAATTGAGGGCGTTATCTAATTTAAATCACGAATTTAATCATTGAAAACATTCTGCCAAGTTTAAATTTTCATTTTTAACAAAAACACCATTTTTTCTATCTTTAGAAAATGAAATTAGCTGAAATTACAAATTATTTAGAAAGCATAGCACCACTTAATTACCAGGAAGATTACGACAACTCTGGTTTAATTGTAGGTGATCCGAATATGGAAATACATGCTGCTTTGGTGGCTTTAGATTGTGTAGAAAAGATTGTGGATGAAGCGATTTCGACAGGCTGCAACCTGATTATTACCCACCATCCAATAGTTTTTAAGGGCTTAAAAAAACTCAACGGCAAAAATTATGTTGAGCGGGTGGTGTTAAAGGCGATCAGGAATAACATTGCGCTTTATGCCATTCATACCAATCTCGATAGTATCCATACCGGTGTAAATGCGAGGATTTGTGAGCGTTTGGGCTTAACAGGAACCAAAGTGCTTTCACCAAAAACAGGCCTTTTAAAAAAACTGGTTACCTATTGCCCGCAAGCACAGGCGGAGCAATTGCGCTCGGCATTATTTTATGCTGGAGCAGGCAATATTGGTAATTATAGCGAATGCAGTTTCAATGCAGATGGTTTTGGTACATTTAAGGGTAACGAAGATTCAGATCCTTTTGTGGGCGAAAAAGGTGTCCGTCATCGCGAATCAGAGGTACGCATTGAAATGGTTTATCCAACACAAGCCGAACGCAAAATTTTGGTTGCTTTATTCGAAAACCACCCTTACGAAGAGGTCGCTTACGATATTTACAAACTCGAAAACAAGCACCAATTGGTGGGCTCAGGCATGGTAGGCTGGTTGGAATACGATATGGATGCCTATGATTTTTTACATTTGGTAAAAGATAGAATGCAGGCCAAAGTGGTTAGGCACACCGAGGTAATTGGCAAAAGAATTAAAAAAGTGGCGGTTTGCGGCGGCTCAGGAAGCTTCCTGTTAAAAGAGGCCATTGCTGCCGGAGCAGATGCTTTTATTACCGCAGATTTTAAATATCACGAGTTTTTTGATGCGGAGGAAAAATTGATCATTGCCGACATCGGACACTTTGAAACTGAACAATTTACCTCAAATTTATTGCTTGAAATTATTCAGAAAAAATTTACTAACTTTGCAATCCGTTTAACGGAGCAAAATACAAACCCCATAAATTACTTGTTTTAATGGAACAAACCGTAGAACAAAAGCTAAAAGCTTTATACGAATTACAAAATATCCACACAAAAATTGATAAGATCCGCCAGGTACGTGGTGAATTACCAATGGAGGTTGCCGATCTTGAGGATGACGTTTTAGGATTAGAAACTAGAATTGCAAAAATCAAAGGTGAACTTGATGATCTGGAGGATTCAATCGTAACCCGTAAAAATACAATTAAAGATGCGCAAGCTGCCATCAAAAGATACGATACTCAATTAAAAGAAGTTAAAAACAACCGTGAATACGATGCTTTAACGAAAGAAATTGAGATTCAAGGTTTAGATATTCAGGTTTCTGAAAAGAAAATTAAAGAACACGGTTTCGAAATCACTTCTAAAACTGAAATCTATGAAGCTGCTAAAGCTGAATTAGATGGCAGAAAGAAAGATTTAGATGTGAAAAAAGGCGAACTTGATGTAATTACTGCCGAAACTGAAAAAGAAGAGCAAGATTTACAAAAGAAAGCTGATAAAGCTGAACCTCAGATTGATGAGCGTTTATTGGTTGCCTACAAACGTTTACGCAAAAATGCGATTAACGGTTTGGCAGTAGTAACGATCGACCGCGATTCTTGCTCTGGTTGTTTTAACCAGATTCCACCTCAACGCCAGTTAGATATCCGTCAACGTAAAAAAATTATCGTTTGCGAACATTGTGGCCGTATTTTGGTTGATGAGGCTTTAACTCACGAAGTAGCAGAAGCTTAATTCGCATCATAAAATTATTAGAACGTCCCGATATCATCGGGACGTTTTTTGTTTAGACCTATTTTCTGGCGTTTACACAAAACAAGAATATGATTTTAGCGTTTAATGTAGATATTTGTTTAAATGTGAACTACTGTTGCTATTAGCGCAGAATCAAACTGAAATATATTCCCGAATGACTAAAATCTTCCCTGTTTTTGCGTTTTCTGCTCTTCTCCTGCTTCCAGCGTCTTTATTTGCAAATTTCGATTTTAACAACAATTGCTTAAATGCCTATAAAAGTATATTCGAACTTAAGTTAGGCAATGCAAGGGCTTATATCTCTACTGAAAAAAAGCAGCACCCCAATAATTCCATTATTCCGCTTTTAGAGAACTATGTAGATTATTTTACGGTTTTAACTTCTGAGAGCAAAGCTGATTTTGATCGCTTAAAAGGCAATAAATCTATACGATTGGATCAAATAAGTGATGATGATAAAAATTCGCCGTACTACCTGTATGCACAGGCAGAAATTAATTTGCAATGGGCGCTGATCCGCGGGCGTTTTGGTGAATATTTTAATGCTGCAATGGAGGTTAAAAAGGCTAACAGCCTTTTGCAGGAGAACAATAAGAAGTTCCCAAACTTTCACCTTAACCTTAAAGGTTTGGGTTTGATTAATGCGGTTTTGGGCAATCTTCCGGATGGGGCATTAAAAACGGCATTATCTACCTTTGGAATCAAAGGAAACCTCCAGAATGGACTGAATATGTTCGAAAAACTGGCCGATAATCTACCGAAATCTTCCTACGAGCCTTTTTACGAAGAAGTGGTGTTTTATTATGCCTATGTATTAACAGATGTGGCGCATAGCCCACAGGCCTATGCAAAAACAATAAAATATACCGAACGGATTGCTGATACCAGTTTATTAAAAAGTTATTTACAGAGTTATGTATGCATCAAAAACGGGCATAGTGAAGAAGCTATCGCCATTTTGGCCAAGCGGCCTGAAGGAGGCGTGTATCAGCCTTTTCCTTATTTAGATTACCTGGAAGGTATTGCGCACCTGAATAAACTGGATCTTAATTCAGGAACCTATTTTAACCGCTTTTTGCAGGCAACCAAGGGCGTAAATTTTGTGAAGGATGCTTATCTTCATTTGGGGTGGATCGCCCTGCTGAAAGGAGATAAAGCGGCTTACGCGGCGTTTGCAGCCAAGGCAGTTAAAAACGGATATGCTTACATGGAAAAAGACAAACAGGCGAAAGCTGAAGCTGCTTCAGGAACGCCAACAATTGATCTGTTAAAAGCCCGGTTACTGTTTGATGGTGGTTATTTGAACAGGGCCTTACAGATCCTTGATGATAAGAAAGTAAAGGATTACACTAATGATAAGGACAAAACAGAATTCAATTACCGATTAGGTAGGATTTATGATGATTTAGGGAAAGACGACCAAGCATTAACAGCTTATCAGGAGACAATTAATGAAGGCAAAAACCTAAAATATTATTTTGCTGCCAATGCAGCAGTGCAGATGGGTAAAGTTTACGAAAGAAGGAGAAATAACGCGAAAGCGAAAGAGGCTTTCAATACAGCCATTGCCATGAAAAATCATGAATTTGAAAGCAGTATTGAAAGCCAGGCCAGGGCCGGATTAAAACGGTTAGCGAATTAGAAGCGGTGTATAAAGGCATTAATGTGCATCCCTGCTCCTACTGAAGCAAAAACAGCTACATCGCCGGGTTTAACTTTATAACCTTTAACTTCGCCTTTTAATACCAGGTCTAATAAGGTTGGTACGGTGGCAACTGAACTGTTTCCTAGCCATGAAATCGTCATCGGGACTAAGTTTTCTGGCACTGTCTCTTTACCATAAAGCTTAAACAAACGTTTCATGATAGCCGTATCCATTTTTCCGTTAGCCTGGTGAACAAATACGATATTTATATCTTCAACGCTTAAGCCTGCTTTATCAATGGCCTTTTTAATCACCTGAGGCACCTGAACTACCGCAAACTCGTACAGCTTACGCCCATTCATTTTTAAATAGAGGTTTCCATTGGTTTCATCGGGGTGAGCGCTCTTGCCCATGGTTAATAAATTGCCATGGTTTACGGCATGCGTTTCTGTCTTATGTGCCAGTATTCCTCTTTTTTCTTCTGATTTTTCTGCCTCGAAAATTACGGCGCCTGCACCATCCGAAAAGATCATGCTATCACGGTCGTGCGGATCGATAATACGGCTTAAGGTTTCTGCGCCTATAACCATAACGCGTTTTGCATCACCACTTTTAATATAATAATCTGCCTGTATTGCACCCTGAACCCATCCAGGGCAACCAAAAATGATGTCGTAGGCAACGCAGTCTGGATTTTCAATGCCTAGTTGTTGTTTTACCTTTGAAGCTAAAGACGGCAAAATGTCAATGCGGTTGCTACCCAAAGGGATGTCGCCAAAATTATGACAAAATATAATATAGTCTAATGTTTCTTTATCTATACCTGCATTTTCAATGGCTTTTTCTGCAGCCTTTGCGCCAATATGATTGCTTAACTGCTCAGGGCAGGCGTAGCGCCTTTCTACAATCTCCGTAATTTCAGAGAATTTATTAATGATCTCCGAATTCTCTTTCTCCAATAGATTCCCATTCTCAAAAAACGTAGAATTTAGGAATTCACTACCAGAAATAATATTCTGTGGGATATAACTTCCAGTACCGGTTATTACCGTATTTATTGATCTGCTCATAATTATAATACCGCATACTAAAACGGTATGTAGTATAAAAATATCAATTATATTCGAGAAACGAAAATAAATTAAATATTAACGGAGCTTATTTTCAATTGCGAATTTTAATAATCCTGCTTTTCCGGTTATGTTGAGCTTTTGCGCCATATTTTTACGATGCGTATCAACAGTGTTTAAAGCTATAAATAATTTTTGAGCAATTTGCTGTGAAGTATAGTCGTCACTGATCAATTTCAATATTTCCATTTCCCGGGCGGTTAAATTATGACTTTTTTGGAAATGATCGCCATCGTTAAATGGCGATGATGCAGGGCTATCAGATTTTATTTTTTGAAAATATTTTTCTCCCTGTTGTATGCCCGTTATAATTTTAAATAATGTATCCGCATCGGTATCCTTTTGAATAAAAGCCTTTACGCCTATGCCCTCGAGCTTGGCAGATAATTTGGTTGTATAATACATGGATAAGACCATTATTTTTACAGATGGGAATAGCTGACTCACTTTTTCGGAGGCTATTTCTCCATCTAGAACAGGCATGTTTAAATCGAGTATTAAAACATCCGGCAGCTGATGATTAAGTAGGTGCAAAATTTCTTTTCCATTTGCAGCCATTCCAATTACCTTAAAGTTTGACTGCTCAGAAAGGATTGCTGATAGCCCTTCAGCAAATAGTTTATGATCATCGGCAATCATAATCGTTATGGGTCTCTGTTGAATCGTGTCCATTATTTTAGCGGAATATCAATAGTTGTTGTTGTACCGTTTTGATTACTGTCTACCTGGATTTTACCGTTAAGATAATTTACCCTCGATAGAATATTTTGGATACCTAAACCCTTTTTATCTTTATCGGGATTAAAACCAATGCCGTTATCTTCGGCCATAATGCTAATTCTTTCATCAAAAGATAAAATCTGTATAGTTGCTTTTGAGGCAAAAGAATGCCTGATGATGTTATTTACCAGTTCGTTAACAATCCGGTATATGGTAATCTCCATTCCACTTTCAATAGGGTGTTCAACCTGGAAAACAAATTCGAATGCAATTTTACCAGAATGGTTTAAAGTTCTAAAATGTTCGTTCAGCGTTTCGATCAAACCAAACTGTTCAAAGTTTTTTGGCATTAAATTGTGCGATATTTCCCTTAAATCGGCACATGCCTTTTCGATCATGCCAATAGTTTGATCGTAAAATACGCGTTCGTTTTCTGTAAGTTTTAAAACCTTGTGCTGAAAAGCGGTGACGTTTAACTTAATAATCGATAGTGTACCGCCCAAATCATCATGTAAATCACGCGCTAAGCGAGTGCGTTCATCTTCCTGTGCATTGAAAATACCATCTGCCATGTCTACCTGATGTTTGCTCTTTTCTTCGAGCAGAATTTCTTTTTCTTTTTTTAGAAAGTTATAACGTTGTGTTAAAGCAAATGAAAGGAAGATAATTTCGGCCGTTAAACCCACCACTAAGCCATTTGGTTTTAGCAGGTTAAAATTGGTTAAGCCTAGCGTATTGAAAACATAGTTAAAAACGCCAAATAACAACATCACGGTTGCGATAAAATAGTACCAGCCCAGTTTATATCCCGCCCTGATCCTTTCCACTACACAAATAATAATCACGATTACAGTGAGCAGTGCCAGAAAGTTATTGATATAAAAAACCGTTTTTTCGAGGATGATAAACGATTTGAACAGCATAATCACGGGGATAATTGACATGGTCCAGCAGAACCGTTTATAATAGTTGGTAAAACGGTACAAGCGGCTGTTGGATCGATTCTGGTTGACAAACAGTTGCATCACCTGGATTAATAAGCCACAGCTGAGCGATGCCATAATTAGCCGCATATAATCCTGAAGGCCCGGTAAATTTGGGTAGAACCATTGGAAAGCCAATCCTTCTTCTTCCAGGATAAAAATGAGGGTACAAAAAATGTAAATCGCATAATATAGGTGGATGTTATCCCTTACTGAAGCATACAATAACAGGTTAAATATCACCGCAAAAACAAAGATTCCGGTGTAAAACCCAAACAAAGTATGCTGTGGAATTTCGGCCTGAATAATATCAACATCACGTCCGATAGACATCGGCATGTACATGTTCTGCCCGCGTTTATCAGCCCACAAATAAAAAGTAGCTTTTTCATGAGGGGCAAGCACCACGGGGTAAATAAAGCTTCTGTTGTGGTAAGGGCGCTGCTTGAAAGGGAAATGATCTCCTGTTAAACCCAGCGGATGTATTTTTCCATTTTCATCAACCTTAAATAGCTGAAGCTGGTTAATGCTCGAACTTTGCTCCTTAAACATTAAGTGAACAGATTGATTTAGTGTGTTTTCGATATCTAAAGCAACCCAGTAGTAAGATTGAGTGTAACCCTTACTAAAAACTTTGCCAGGTTTTAGTGGGGTGAGTTTATTGGCTTGCTTATATTTTACAATGGAATCGATGCTTAGGTTTAAATTTTTGTCCTCATAGAAATAACCGTGTTCACTGATATTGAATTTTTTGGCCGTATCGATTAAAATTGGATTGCCCTGCTGCGCAAAGCATACCATGAACGGATGTAGGAAAAATAAAAATAGCAAGAAAACTTTATTCATTGATGAGCGAATTAGCGGTAATGTTTAAACCTAAGGTAACAGTCAATATTTCATAAATATAGTAGATTAACTGCTTACTAAATATACCGAGTAAAGGGTATATAAACCTCCTAACCGATCGGTTATTTTTACGGTGAATTAAACGAACTTAAAAATGAAAAATTTCTTAACTATTGTTGTGCTCCTGTTTATGGTACAGGTAGCCAATGCACAATCGCATGTATCCCGTAGCGAATATGCGCGGTATAATTGCAGGTTTGCACCTAAAGGATCTAATAATGCTGAAGGCAAATTGATGTGCCCGGCGTGTGCAAAAGAAGATGAAGATGCCAGAAAGAAAAAAGCAGCAGAGGAAAAAGCAGCTTTAGCAGCTGCAAAGATTAAAGCTGTCAGATTGAAGGCAGAGAATGAAATTGCATTTAAAAAGAAGCAGGAAGAAATTACCAAAAAGAACAAAGTAACGGAGGTATCAGTTACGATGGGTAAGATACCAGTCGCTGCTGCCAAAAAGCCTGACAAACAGGAGAAGAAAGGGGTAACTAAACCAACTAAAGATGTATTGTTTTTTGCTGATTATGCTGGTTCAATGTCGATGAATTATAACCGTATAAATTTCTTTTTAAATGAAAATGGCGATACTATATTAAAAAGCAATGACTATTATGGAACATTTGCGGTTTCGGGAGAAAATAAGAACAATTTCCCTAAAAATATAGGTGTTGTACTCTTTAAGCAAGAGAATAACTTATCTAATGGCAAGACCATAAAAATTGCCGATCTGGTTGATATGAAGGGAAAAAGATACTTTAATGATAATACCATTAGCACGATTTTCCACTTGGTTGATGATTATTTTGTAGTGTGTAGAAGTAAGGATTATGGAGAAGATTCTAGCTGGGGATACAATTACAGGAGATATCAGGAGGTTGAAATTTACAACCTTAAAACAAAGAAAAAGATAAATTTTGATAAGGATCACCGCTATGTTGAGATTTATGTGGCTTTTGACCATAAAAAGTTGGAAGATGAAGGATTGAAACCCTTGCTTATGAGAAGATATAACAATTATAGCGAAGATGTGTATTGCTTAAATAATGCAGGTGAACTTGTGGTTAAAAATTATCAGAAAACCAGATAATCAAGTTATTCTTTCTGTTTGTAGCTGGCCAATCTTTCGGCCAAAGTGAAGCGAAAGGTACCGATATTATCGGGCAGTCATTTGTAACCAAAACCAATATTTCTGTAAAGGTTTACAATCCTTTGAGCAAAAAAATAAACAAAGATTTTTCTTTTTTGCTTAATGATGGAACTAAGTTTTATATATACGAAATTTGATAGCGGATACATTGTTTCAGTTTGGAATTATAAATCGACTCCGAAAAAAAATGATTTTTACAAAATGTTACCTGTTTTGAAAGAAAGTCAGATAGTTTGCCAGTAAGCGAGAAAATAAATTTTGGGATATCTGCAGGTGTTAAATGGCAACATGTAATACTGTATATTCTGCCAGTAATTTGTTGGGAGGCATATCTGTAGGTGGTGTTAAAGTAGATAAAGACAATTCTGCCTCAGCAATTTCATTGTCTGCTGGATATATGTACCAATATGATAAATTTCAGATTGGTATATTTACTGTACTCGACTTTATAGATAAGTCGAGTACAGTAAACTGGGGTTATCAAGGTAAGCCTTGGGTAGGATTTGCTATAGGTATGAGTTTATTTGGCGAAAGCAAAACATCAGCATCAGGAGATCAAACTCAGTTATAAATACTATCATTACAATTAATGTCTCTTATGAAAACAGTTATTTTTGCCTTATTATCGGTATTCTTTCTCATTAATAACGCCAATGCTCAAGGAAATGATGAATCAATCCACCGCCTTGGTATTGTTGCTAATCAGGACTATTTTTTGAAATTTGTTAAACCAGGACTAAATCAGGATCGAAATTATACCATGGGTGCCGCTTTGCCTGTTTTTCAGTACGCGAAAATGGGCGAGAAAGGATGGGTATATGCTCCTCATCGGTTTTTGGCCAAATCTATTTTAGGAAAATCGGCAGGCAATTATAAACTCACAGATGCGACAGTTATGCTCGCGAATACTACATTTACGCCGCTCTATCTTGGTAACCTACATGATCCTGAGAGCGAATATAAACGTAAAAATGATCGGCCTTTTTCAAGTTTGAATTTTATTGGAACAAACTTTGGCGTACAAAAAGATTCGGGGAATGAGTTATTGTCAGTCGGAATAAATGTTGGTGCTATAGGATTGGATGTATCTAAGGCATTTCAGACAACCGTCCACAGAGGTCATTGGTTTGGTACAGTAGCCGACATTCCTTATGGCTGGGAAGATCAGATATCGGAAGGAGGCGAACCCACATTGTTGGTGTCTGGAAAATACGATTGGTTAATTGTTGGAAAATCAGATGGCTCAGGCAATAATAAAGGCAATTTTCAACTTAGTGCAAACACCGAGGTACGCTTAGGTTATTATGTAAATGGCAGTGCGGGTATAAATACCAGAATAGGCTTGTTAGATAAAAGAAACTGGGGAATGAATACGCTGCCGCTCAGTAGTGGTTACAGCATCCTTTCTCCGCAAAAAAATCCGTTTGAGTTATTTTTTATGGGTGGGGTAAAAGGAAACGGCTGGCTCTACAATGCATTATTGATGGGGCAATTTAGGCAGAGTCCCTATGCGCTGAGTTTTAAGCAGTTTAATAAATTCACTATGGAATGGAATTTAGGTGTTGGTACCAAAATACCATTCTGCAAAAACAGGGCAATCAGAGCGTCAGTAATGGCTGTTGGGCGTTCACCCGAGTTTAGTACGGTTAAAGCGTTCGAGCGATGGCACTCCTGGGCCGATCTACAGCTTTATTACGAATGGTAATTAACTAAAATCATCAATCAGAAACACAAAAAGCTCTTTAGGTCCGTGCGCGCCTAAAACCAAAGTTTTTTCGATATCGGCAGTTCTGCTTGGGCCTGTAATGTTGCTGATCATTGATGGGATTTTATTGCCATACTTGTTCTTCAATAACAGAAAAGCATCTTTAAGATCTAAAACCAACTGACTGGTTTTGGCGATTACAATGTGATGATGTGGAAAGATGCTAAGCCTTCTTCCTGCAGCACCCTGGTTAGTTACCATTACACTTCCATTACGGGCGATTAAGGCTTCGCAAAGGGTAATGCCTACCTCGGCTTGTTCAAAATCTTTATCGGTTTGGTAAAAAGGAAATTCATATTTGCTTAAAAAATGTTGAAGTTCTGGTTCCCAGCAGTATATTTTCCGCCATTTAAACTTATCAGCCAGCTGCAGCATGTTTTCAAAAAAATCGATCCCGTCTTCACAGAAGATAAAGTTGCCAGATACCGCGGTGAGCTGTTCGGCAAATAATACCTCTAGCTCATCTGTATTTTTTTTATACAATGCACTTTCTTCTAAATTAGGATAAGGGTTTTCGCGCTTCTCTAATAGTGCTTTCCTTATCTTTTTTAGTATTTGTTCTTTCGCTGTCGTATTATCCTTCATTATAAAAAAAAGCTACCCTAATAATTAAACTAGGGTAGCAAATGTAATAATAGAAATTATTTATTTATGCTTCTACCGGAGTAATATGTCCGGGAGTTCCGCTTTCTCCTTGGTTTTCGAATAATCGTTTACCAAAAATCACTTCTAAATCGTCTTTAAATAAAACTTCTTTTTCAATCAGGATATCAGCCAATTGGATCAATTTATCTTTATTTTCTTCTAATAAACTTATTGCTCTTTGGTATTGGCCTTCAATTAATGCCGAAATTTCTTTGTCGATAGTTAAAGCGGTATCCTCTGAATATGGTTTAGAGAAATTATACTCATTCTGACCAGATGAATCATAATAAGTAATGTTTCCTAATTTATCGTTCAAACCATAAATGGTAACCATTGCTCTGGCTTGTTTGTTCACTTTCTCTAAATCGCTAAGTGCACCGGTAGAAATGGTATCAAACATCACTTTTTCAGCTGCTCTACCCCCCATAGTTGCACACATTTCATCAAGCATTTGGTGAGGGCGAACAATTAAGCGTTCTTCAGGCAAATACCAGGCTGCACCTAAGCTCTGTCCGCGTGGCACAATCGTAACCTTAACTAAAGGCGCCGCATGTTCTAACAACCAGCTTACTGTGGCGTGACCAGCCTCGTGTATCGCAATAGCGCGTTTTTCGGCTGGTGTAATGATTTTGTTTTTCTTTTCTAAACCACCTACAATTCTATCAACAGCATCTAAGAAATCTTGCTTATCAACTGCCGATTTATTTTTACGGGCAGCAATTAATGCCGCTTCGTTACAAACATTTGCAATGTCTGCTCCTGAGAACCCAGGCGTTTGTTTTGCTAAAAATTCGGTATCAAGCTCTTCTGATTTTTTAAGCGGGGTGATGTGAACTTCGAAAATTTGTTTACGCTCGATAACATCCGGTAAATCAACATAAATCTGTCTGTCGAATCTACCTGCTCTTAATAATGCCTTATCTAATACATCAGCACGGTTAGTGGCAGCTAAGATAATAACGTGTGTATTAGTGCCAAAACCATCCATTTCAACTAAAAGTTGATTTAAGGTGTTTTCGCGTTCATCATTTCCACCCATTACACCGTTTTTACCACGGGCACGGCCAATAGCGTCAATCTCATCAATAAAGATGATACATGGCGATTTATCTTTTGCTTGTTTAAATAAGTCGCGAACACGAGATGCACCTACCCCTACAAACATCTCCACAAAATCAGATCCTGATAGAGAGAAGAAAGGAACCTGAGCCTCGCCTGCAACAGCTTTAGCCAACAAGGTTTTACCGGTACCCGGCGAACCTACAAGTAAAGCACCTTTAGGAATTTTTCCACCTAAATCGGTATATTTTTTAGGGTTTTTTAGGAAATCTACAATTTCCATTACCTCTGTTTTTGCTTCTTCTAAACCTGCAACATCGTTGAACGTAATGTTTACCTGGCTTTCTTTATCAAATAGAGTTGCTTTTGATTTTCCGATACTGAAAATCTGACCGCCACCGCCAGCACCACCGCCCATTCTGCGCATCATAAAGATCCAGAAACCAATTAAAAGCAACACAGGTAAAATGATACTTAAGAACCAGCTTGCTAACGGATTGCTGCGACTGGTTTTTTCCGCCAATACCCTTGGTTGGTTAGCAGGAAGATCTTTTTGCGAATCGGCAAGTTGTTTGTCAAGGCCATCCATCGTACCGGCATTGAAATATACAACAGGGCTAGCTGTGTTATTTACACTAAAAGTGTTATTACTTTTATATGCATCGTATAATGGTTTTTTTAGGCTATCTTTTTTGATGTAAACCTCTACACGGACTAAATCGTCTGATTTATAGGCAACAACTTTCTGAACATCACCTTTAAGTAACATCTGTTGTTCAAACTTTTGATAGGTAACCTCTTTACCGCCATCGGTAGTAAATAAAAACTGTGCGGCTATAATCGCAATGATAATGGCTGCATAAACCCAGAAAATATTAAATTTTGATCCTTTTTGTGGTTTTTTAGGAATATTTGGAATTCTTTTTCCTTGTTTTTCGTTGGTATTTTGATTGTCGTTCATTTGTCTTTGTCAAAATGGTTCTATAGGTTATGCGCTTTGATAATTTGTGCTTTCTGCATCTCCCCAAAGTTCTTCTATGCCATAAAAGTGGCGCTTTTCGGTTTTAAAAATGTGCACAACCACATCGAAATAATCAAGAATAATCCAATCTGCTGATTCAAAACCTTCTTTATGTCTTGGATCGGCCTGAGTGGCTTTGTATATTTCTTTTTCTACACTATCAGCAATAGCTTTTACCTGAGTACCGGAGTTGGCGCTCGCAATAATAAAGTAATCAGCCACTGAGGTATGAATATTTCTAAGATCTAACCGCACTATATCTTCTCCTTTTTTCTCCTGTATGCCGTGAACAGCTAACTCAGAAAGGTATGTAGAAAGGGCTACTATTTTCTTTTTTACCATTAAAATGCTTTAATTTTGGAATTACAATATTATAAATTCAACACTTGCAAAATAACACTTTTTCGACACTATTTGTTGGTCAAAATTTAATCAAATTAAAAGAAGTTGATTCTACTAATAACTTTTTAAAAGATTTGGTGTCAAAATCCGAGCCATTAGCCGAAGGGACTGTAATTATGGCAGATAATCAGTTTGCCGGAAGAGGACAGCAGGAAAGCGTTTGGCAAACACAGGCAGGGAAAAATATAAGTACGAGCATTTATTTAAAACCTTCTTTTTTGCCCCTTAATAAACAGTTTTACTTAAATATGGCCGTTAGTTTAGCCGTTAGTGATGCTTTATCTTGCTTTGTACCGGAAGGGATAAAAGTAAAATGGCCTAATGATATGTATTACCAAAATAAGAAATTAGGCGGAATATTAATCGAAAATACACTGACAGGCAATTCTATTAAATCATCAGTAATTGGCATTGGTTTAAATATTAATCAATCCGAATTTTCGGATAGTATTAGCCAACGTGCTACTTCCGTCATTCAAATTTTACAAAGAGATGTGTCTTTAATGGATATTATGGATAAATTATTCATATTTATGGAAAAATACTACTTAATTTTGAGGACCGGGAAATATAGTATTTTACAAAATAATTACCTTTCAAGGCTTTATAACTTTAACATTCCGGCGTTATATATGCAAAATGGAGCGTTTTTTGAAGGTACTATAATAGGAGTTGAAGATGATGGTAGGCTAACGGTTGATACAAAGAACGGCTTAAAAGTCTTTAATTTTAAAGAAATAGAATTTACACACACAAAATAAACACACAATGAAAAAAATCACCCTAGTGCTTTCGATGGTACTTTTTACCATCGCAGGTGCATTTGCCCAAATCGAAAAACCGGTTACCTGGGCTTATTCTGCAAAGAAAATAAGTAAAGATGAAGCCGTTATATATTTAAAGGCTACAATCGAAGACAGGTGGCATATCTATTCGCAAAATGTGAAAGACGGTGGTCCGGTAAAAACTACATTTACTTTTGCCCCTTCTAAAGATTTTAGTCTGGTTGGTAAAACAATCGAGCCCAAAGCAATTGTTAAATACGAAAGTACATTTAAAATGAATGTAAGTTATTTCGAAAAAGCAGTAATTTTCCAGCAAAAGGTGAAATTAAATAAGGGTACAACTGCTGTTAAAGGAAAAGTTGAGTTTATGGTTTGTAACGATAAACAATGTCTTCCGCCAGAAGAAGTTGAGTTCAGTGTTCCGGTTAAATAGTTGACATCAAAATATTTACAAGCAGTCCCGAATTTTCGGGACTGTTTCTTTTTAAAGTAAAATCTACGTGGAGTATTGGTTTAAAAAAAATCGTTTCTAAAATTATTCTTAATTTCACGGTTTCAAAAAATACACACACAAAACACACAAATGAAAAAGGTTTTATTATTGTTGTTAATGGCTACAATGTTTATTGCATTGCCAGCCCTTAAGAGTTATGCCCTGGTAACCCAGGATACCACAACAACTGCTCCTCCCGATGATATTGTTTTTACCGAAGTAGGTTCTGCACAGGATAGTGCAGCCAATAGCCAGGTAAAAACGGAAAAAGATACCCTAAAAAAGGATACAGCCAAAGTAGAAAAAGCTGCGGTAGCTGGTAAGGATGCACCGAAACAATCGCTTTGGGTAACCTTTGGTTTAGGCCTTTTGGCCGGTATTGCCGCTTTTTTTCTTCCATGTATTTTTCCTATGGTTCCGCTTACTGTTGGTTTTTTTACCAAAAGAGCCGAAAGCAGAGCAAAAGGAATCAGAAGTGCCATTATTTACGGCTTATCGATCATTGTAATTTATGTTGGTTTAGGCGTAATTATTACCTTGATCTGGGGCGCCAGCGCATTAAATGAAATATCTACCGATGGATTTTTTAATATTTTCATCTTTCTTATACTCATTGTTTTCGGCGTATCGTTTTTAGGTGCATTCGAAATTACCCTGCCAAGTTCCTTTGTAAATAAACTTGACGCAAAATCGGATGCTAAAGGTTTAAGCGGGATCTTTTTCATGGCAGCAACCTTAGCGGTTGTTTCCTTCTCTTGCACGGGTCCACTGATCGGAACTTCTTTAGTTGCCATTAATACCGATTTGCTAACACCTGTTGTGGTAATGTTTGGTTTCTCATTATCGCTAGCGGTAATTTTTACCATGTTTGCCATTTTCCCTAGTTTAATGACGGGACTGCCAAAATCTGGCGGCTGGTTAAACTCCATTAAAGTTTTTCTTGGCTTTTTAGAGCTGGGCTTATCTTTAAAATTCCTTTCAACAGCCGATTTGGCTTATCACTGGGGCATATTGGATAGAGAGATTTTCTTGGCCATTTGGATTGTACTCGCGTTAATCTTAGGCGTTTATTTATTGGGAAAAATCAAATTTTCTCACGATAGTGATCTTCCTTATGTTTCAGTGCCAAGGTTATTTATTGCAACCGCCACTTTCGTGTTTGCAATATATTTAATTCCGGGCTTATGGGGAGCTCCTTTAAAAGCCGTAAGTGCGCTGGTACCTCCGCTTTCTACTCAGGATTTTGTGATAGGACAAGATAGTGGTAATGGATCAAACCAAACAACAACCGGCCATGCTAAACGTAAATATGCTGAATTCCTGCACATTCCGCATAATATTGATGGATTTTTTGATTACCAGGAAGCGTTGGCTTATGCAAAGGAGGTAAAAAAACCGTTATTCCTTGATTTTACAGGCCATGGCTGTGTAAATTGCCGCGAAATGGAGGCAAGAGTTTGGTCTGACCCGAGAGTGCTTAAAAAATTGAAAGAAGACTATATTGTTGTGTCGCTTTACACGGATGATAAAACTGATTTACCAGTTGCTGAACAATTTGATTCTAAAATTTTAGGCACAAAAGTGAATACGGTTGGTAAAAAATTTAAACATTTGCAGGCCGAAAGATTTAATACCATTTCGCAACCATATTATGTACTTTTGGGTACTGATGAAAAAGAATTAGTTTCGCCTCCTATCGGAGTAGAATTTAATATAGATAAATATTTGCAATATCTGGACAATGGATTATCAGAATTTGCTAAGAAACAAACAAATGAATAAGATTAAGAATATTGGCGTTTTAACCTCTGGCGGAGATTCGCCAGGCATGAATGCCGCAATCAGGGCCGTAGTAAGAGCCTCAATTTATTATGATATTGAAGTAACCGGGTTTATCCGTGGGTACGAAGGGTTGATCAACAATGATTTTATCCCTATGGACCGCAAATCTGTAGCAAATATTATTCAGCGCGGAGGAACCATTTTAAAAACCGCACGCAGCGAAGCTTTTAAAACCGTTGAGGGCAGAAAAAAAGCTTACGAAAGCCTAAAAGCCAATGGAATTGATGCCTTGGTTGTAATTGGTGGTGATGGAACATTTACAGGCGCAAATATTTTTTCAAAAGAGTTCGATTTCCCAATTGTTGGTTTGCCTGGCACTATTGATAACGATTTAGCCGGAACAGATTTTACCATTGGTTACGACTCTGCCATTAATACTGTTATCGACGCAGTAGATAAAATCAGAGATACAGCCGAATCGCACGACAGACTTTTCATTGTTGAAGTAATGGGGCGCGACTCGGGATTAATTGCTTTAAGAAGCGGAATTGGCGTTGGTGCCGAAGCCATTATGATTCCGGAAGCTAACATGAATGCGAATGACATTTTGCATAAACTGGAGCATAGCCGTAAAGATAAGGCCTCGAAAATTATTATTGTTGCTGAAGGTGACGATACTGGTGGCGCATTTAAGGTTGGCGAAATTTTGCAGGAAAAATACCCGCATTACGATACTAAAGTTTCAGTTTTAGGACACATTCAGCGTGGTGGAAAACCAACCTGCATGGATCGTGTATTGGCGAGTAGATTAGGTGTTGCTGCTGTAGAGGGTTTAATTAATGGCGAAAGCGGCGTAATGGCTGGCCAGATCAACCGTGAAATTGTTTTTACACCTTTTGATCATGCCATTAAACACATCAATGCTGAAAAAGTGAGCTCTAAATGGCTTAAGCTAATCGACATTCTTTCGTTTTAATCGAAAAACAGGATATAAAAAGAAAAGTCTTTCCCGCACCGGAAAGACTTTCTTGTTTTTGCTTAGTTTTCGCAATAAGCAATATCTTAATCTTCTAAAATCACAGCAGTACCATTGGCGCTCACCATTAACATGCTGCCGCCACTACCCACAGTCTCGTAATCTAAATCTACGCCAACAATTGCGTTTGCACCTAACGCGGCTGCGTACTGTTGCATTTCGTTAACCGCTGTATCTTTTCCCTCCCTTAAAACGCGTTCATAAGAACTCGACCTGCCCCCTACTATATCTGTTATTCCGGCAAATAAATCTTTAAAAATATTTGCGCCAATAATGGTTTCTCCGGTAACAAGACCTATATATTTTACAATTTTTCTGCCCTCAACTGAAGGCGTTGTAGTTACTAACATAGTTTCAGTTTTAATAATTAGAACAATTTTTTTTAGAAATGTTACATCTTTTTAGAAAAGTCCATTTTATGTTTTCTGAAAGGGCATTTTACTTGCAAAATCATAGAAAAGGAGGGGAGCCGAAAATAAATTTATGTAATCGCTAGTGCTTTTGCATCACTATTTAAAATTACCGTTATGAGACCATCTAAAACCTTATTCATCCTTCCTTTATTATTGGCCACATTTTTTGTTCAGGCGCAAATGCCTGTCTTAAAAGTGCAGCAAGCCGAAACCAGCGAACAAAAAGATGCTGTTAAACTTAAAAAGTTAAATATTGATGTACAGATTACAGGAAATGTGGCCACAACGGTAATGACGATGACCTTTCACAATAACAGTAACCGAATTTTAGAGGGCGAATTAACATTCCCTCTGCCCGAAGGAGTAAGCATAAGCCATTACGCTTTAGATATTAATGGGAAAATGCGCGAAGCCGTTCCGGTAGAAAAAGCCAAAGCAACTGAGGTTTTCGAAAGCATTGAGCGGAGAAGAGTGGATCCGGGTTTGCTGGAGAAAGTAGAAGGAAATAATTTCCGCACCAGGATTTATCCGTTGCCGGCCAATGGAAGCAGAACCATAATTGTTGGTTATGAAGAAGAACTCAGTTTTAACAGCAAGAATGTTTTAAAGTATCATTTGCCTTTAGATTATAACCAGGCAATTGAAAAATTTACATTAAAAACTACCGTTTTCGAAAGTATAATAAGACCTGAGCTGGGCGAACAGCCAGATGGGAGTTTTGATTTAAAAGCCAATGGAAATACCTATGTTGGACAGATCGATAAAACCAACTATCAGCCTAAAAATGGTTTGACTATTAATCTTCCAAAGAGAAATGATCTGACTGAGGTGCAAATGCAAAAAGCATCAACAGGTTATTATTTTCTGGTTAATGTTTTTCCTAAAACCGAAAGCCGTCAAAAGCAATGGGCTAACCAAATTGGTTTAATCTGGGATACCTCTTTAAGTGGTCTGCAGCGCAATAACGAGAAGGAAATAGAACTGTTGGATTTAATCATCAGGCAAAAACAAAATTTAACCATCCAGTTAGGTTTGGTTAATAACGGTTTTAAAAACGCAGGAACTTTTGTCATCTCAAATGGTAACTGGACACAGTTAAAAGATAAACTGAAGAATCTAGTTTATGATGGGGGAACAAATTTCAGCGCCATAAACACTAAAAGCCTGCAGGCCGACGAATATATTTTATTTACTGATGGACTTTCGACATTCGGAAAAAATACGGTCAGCTTAAATAAACCGGTTCATTGTATCAATACTTCACTTAAAGCTGATTATAGCACCTTGAAATTTATCAGTATGAAAACTGGGGGACAATTTGTTAACCTGAACTCCGTTTCGGTAGGCGACGCTTTTAAACAATTGAACCACCAAAACCTTCAGTTTTTAGGGATTAAAAATGGAGCAGATGTAAGGCAAACTTATCCTTCAATGAAAGTAAATGTAAATGGACATTTCTCTTTAGCCGGTATTATGAATGCATTTAATACGGAATTTACGTTGCAGTTTGGTTTTGGAAATACTGTTGTTTCAGAACAAATTGTTCGGTTAAATGCTACGGAGCATACTTTGAGCAGCATTGATGTTAGCCGTGTTTGGGCACAGAAGAAAATTGCTGAAATGGACATTCAATATGAGGATCATAAGGATGATATTAGTGTTTTGAGCAAACAGTTTGGCATTGTTACCCGTAATACCAGCCTCATCGTGTTAGAAAATCTTGATGATTACCTGCGTTATGATATTGTGCCTCCTGTTGAATTGCAACAGGCCTACAATGCGGTTTTAAAGCAGCGCAGAACAGCAATTCTGGAACGTAAGCAGGATTTAATCAATGCTGCGATAGCAATGACCAAAGAACTGAAAATCTGGTGGAATACCGATTTCTACTATAAAGAACCAGGAAAGAGGGAAGAGAGATATCCTGATCCAGGGCAAAGGGGTGTAAATGGAGATCCCACAGGCAATATTGCAATTTCTGATCCAGTTGGCGAAGGAAGAAGAAGCACGCTTGTTGCTGAGCAAGTACGCGAGAGAAGAAGAGCAGAATCGGCAAGTCAGATGAGAATGCCAGCTGCGGCTGCGAAGCAGGAATTGGCCGCTAGCGAAAACAACGCCCTTAATGAAGTTGTGGTCGTGGGATACGGTACTCAGCGAAAATCATCCGTTACAGGCTCAGCAGTAACCATTAGTGGAAAAGAGTTACAGCAAGGTTCATCAAATGAAACAATGAGTCTGTTGCAGGGAAAATTAGCGGGGCTTAATATTACACGATCCACAGGAATGGTAGAAACCCAGCCCGCCATCGTTATCCCCGAATTTAAAAGTGATAAAGATTATATGAAAAACCTGGTTGGAAAACCAGACAGTGCTTATCAGGCTTATTTGAAAATGCGCTCGAAATACATTTCAACACCAATGTTTTATTTTGATGTGGCCAATTGGTTTTATCAGCAGAAAGATAGTGTTAAGGCACTCACCATTTTAAGTAATATTGCCGATCTGGACCTCGAAAATGCCGATTTATATAAAACTTTGGCCTATAAATTAAAGCAGACCGGAAATTATAAAGATGAACTTTTTATTACGCAGAAGGT
The DNA here is from genome assembly GCF_018613605.1 of Pedobacter sp. ISL-64. Classification (GTDB taxonomy): domain Bacteria; phylum Bacteroidota; class Bacteroidia; order Sphingobacteriales; family Sphingobacteriaceae; genus Pedobacter. The sequence goes on from NZ_JAGGPU010000010.1 coordinate 106,067, forward strand.
TTTGCAATGGAGGCCTATGGATGCGCAGAGTTACCGCGATTATGCTTTGGCACTAGCAGATAACGGGCAATACCAGGCTGCACTTGATCATTTATATAAGGTACTCACCCAAAGTTATAACAGTCAGATTGCCGATCGAGATCAAGGAATCGAGGAGATTGTGATATCCGAAATCAATAACCTGATTGCAAAACATAACAGTAGCTTAAGTACCAAAGGGATTGATAAAAGGTTAATCCAGCCTTTGCCAGTAGATGTGCGCGTGGTGCTCAACTGGAATAAAAATGATACTGATATCGATCTATGGCTAACCGACCCAACTGGTGAAAAAGGATTTTATGGAAATTCGAGAACAAAAATAGGTGGCAGGATCAGCAACGATTTCACTTCAGGTTATGGCCCTGAACAATTTATGATCAAAAAAGCAATAAAGGGAAAATATAAAATCGAAGTTAACTATTACGGCGATCGGCAGATTAACATTAGCGGACCAACAACCGTAACTGCCGAGATTTATACCCGATATGCCACAGGTAAACAACAAAGAAAAGTAATTGTATTGCCTATGGCGACTGGAAGTAGCGGGGGGAATTTGGTTGGGGAATTTAATTTTTAGAAATGTGACTACACGGATAAAAGGGTTACATTAATAGGACAATCTATTGTGCAAGTAATCGTCATTTCGACCGCAGTGGAGAAATCTAATAACTATCAATTTATATAGTTATTAGAGATTAGATTTCTCCATTTCGCTATGCTTCAGTCGAAATGACGAACCTTTTTTGAAATTATAGCAACAACCCCGCTACTTCCTCCCAGGTATTTACACGTTCATATTCGGTTACAAGCAAATTATGTGGCGATGTAAATAATAAAGGGCGACCAGCAAAATTGACAAAGTTTTTAGTGCGGTCGTCAATTATAATATCAACATTCACAATTTTATTTCCGCAGAACATAATGTGCTGCCAATCGATGAAAGGAAAATGTTCGGTCATCCAATCGTACTTATCAATCAATGAATTTCGGAACTCCATCGCCGCCGAAACAATATAAACATCATATTTCTCTTGTAAGGACTTAATTACGCGTTGACTATCTTCGATAACTTCAAGATCTCGGAAAAAACCAGGTTCATTTATATATTCGAACCATTTCTGGTTAACATCTTGCGGAACATGGTGATAGATTTCGTTTCCGGCATCAATTTTTAAATCTAAAGGAACGTTAAAATCCCGGTTATATAGTTTAATAAATTTTCCAAGGGCATCGGCAATTACCTCGTCCATATCAATCGCAATTCTTTCCATTTGTACCAGCAAATATTACGGCGCAAATATCCTGAAAACAAAGAAATTAAACTATGTTTTTAATTTACAGTATTTTAGTTATCTTTGCAGCCCCGCAGCATGAAGCTCCGGGAACTATGTTGAATACATAAATACAAAAAGAAATGGCAACTAAAATCAGATTGCAAAGATTCGGTAAAAAAGGAAAACCTTTTTTCCACGTTGTGGTAGCAGATTCCCGCTCTCCACGTGATGGTAAATTTATTGAGCGTTTAGGTTCTTACAACCCAAACACCAATCCTGCAACCATCGAAATTAACTTCGAAAAAACTTTAGCTTGGGTTAACAGTGGTGCACAACCAACTGATACTGCTCGTGCTATCCTTTCTTACAAAGGTGTTTTGTACAAAAAACACTTAGAAGGCGGTGTTAAAAAAGGAGCTTTAACTCAAGAACAGGCAGATGAAAAATTTGCAGCTTGGTTAGATGCTAAAGCAGGTAAAATTTCTGGTAAATCAGAAGGTTTAGCTACTTCTAAAGCGGATGCGCGTAAAGCGGCATTAACAGCAGAAGCTAAGAAAAAAGAAGATAAAGCAGCAGCTATCGCAGCTAAAAATGCACCGGTTGCAGAAGAAGTTGTTGAAGAAGAGGTTACTGAAGAAGCACCAGCTGTTGAGGCTGAAGCAACTGAAGAGGCTCCTGCAGCAGAAGCTACTAAAGAAGAAGGAGCAGAATAATTTTAATTATTTTGTCTCATAAAATAGCGTTCCGAATTTCGGAACGCTATTTTTATTTAAAAGATATTATTATTTACGGTGCGTCATGCTGAACTTGTTTCAGCATCCTATGAGATCTTGAACTAAATTCAGGATGACGTTACTATTAAAGATACCTTTAGGGGTGATTATGAAACACGAAGAAGCATTTTATATCGGTTACGTTACTAAAACGAGGGGTTTAAAGGGAGAAGTTCAGGTATTTTTCGAATTTGACGAGTACGAACAGCTCGAGTTTGATGTGGTATTTGCCGATATGAATGGTAAGCTTGTTCCCTATTTTGTGGCTTCGGCAAAACTGCAGGCCAATAAAACAGGCTATTTTAACTTTGATGATGCTGATCATATCGATAAAGTACAGCCCTTATTAAAGAAGAAACTCTATCTGCCTATTACCCAAATGCCTGAGCGCGATGAAAGTGAGTTCTTCTACACTGATTTAAAAGGCTTTATGGCGATTGATGAAACACTTGGCCAGCTTGGCGAAATTCTGGAAGTAAACGAATATCCACAACAATTTGTTGCTACGGTAATGTATAAGGAAACCGAAATCCTTTTTCCGTTAAATGAAGATTTTATTGTAGAAATTGACGACGAAGGAAAGGTGCTCACGCTGGATTTACCTGAAGGCCTGCTTGATGTTTATTTGGATAGCTAAAAAATCAAAAATATTTTCTCGTCTTTTTACACTATTAAGCTAGTTTTTGTAAAATAAAACATTCTTTTAGTAAAAAATACTTGACATTTATATCAAAAATACTTTACATTTAGTAAAAAATATTTGATATATGAAAAATTCGCTTTTGATCCCAAACAAATTCAAGGTAATTGGTTGGGTAATTTTTTTAGTCTTTTGTATCTTGGGATTCTTCTGTTTAACTAAAGAATTTAGAATCCCTGGGTTTCAAATTTATTCATTAAAGAATATAAATGAAAATTCACCAATTAATTTCGCTGATTATAATTTAACCAATGAGTTTGCAATTTTAGGTATTACCATAGGATTACTAATGATAATCTTTTCTAAAGAGAAAATTGATGACGAATATATTGCTGTACTTAGGCTAAAGAGTTTACAGTGGGCCGTTTTGGTCAGTTATGTTATACTGTTAGCCATAAATTTTTGTTTTTACGGGCTTTCATTTTTGATGATTTTGGTGTATAATATATGGACAATACCCATAGTTTTTTTAGCCAAATTTAATTATAGTTTGCAGCGATTAAAAAAGGAAAGGTTCTCTGATGAAAAATAATATCCGTGTACAACGTGCCATTAAAAACATTACACAGGCAGAACTTGCAGACCTGATCCAGGTTTCGAGACAGACCATTAATACGATCGAATCAGGAAAGTATGTTCCATCAACAGTATTGGCTTTAAAAATGGCAAGGGTTTTTAATAAACCGGTCGAGGAAATATTTGAGCTGGAGGAGGGCGATTAACAGGTAATGTTTTTTTAAGGAAAAATTGTTAATTTAGATCTCATACCAACCAAAATTAACATGCTCAAAAGAATATCAAAAATTGCTGTAATTTTCCTTACAGTGCTGGCCATCTTTTCTTGTAAAACCGTACAACAGGCTAATTTAAAAGAAATCAAACCATTTGTTGGCATCTGGAGCGATACCACCAACCCTGGGAGTAAGATCGTTTTTAAAGCGGATGGAAGTTTTTACAATATCGCCAATGAAGGTGGTGTACAGATCATCACGCATAGCGGTACATTTAAAATTTTGTCAAACAACATGTATGTGCTAAATATTTCGGATGCAAGGGCCGATGCTACTTACGATCTTAAAGGCAGGCAATATGCAAACTATTACACCTTGAGTAATGACAAAAAAACAATGAAAGTAAGCGGTGTTGTTGACGGACGGAACGGTAGAAAGCCGTTGCAATGGGCGAGCGATCTGATAAAGGTTAATACGCTGGATTAATATTTACCACAATGAGTTTCTATAATAGCCAAAATTGATACTGAGTATAGCAAAATTCTCCTTCAGGCTATAGACTTCAGACTAAAGGCTTACCTTTGCACCATGCGTTTCGATATTATAACAGTTTTGCCCGCTTTACTAGAAAGTCCGTTTGCTCATTCTATTTTGCAACGTGCACAAAAAAAAGGCATAGCCGAAATTGTTGTGCATAACCTGAGGGATTATGCAACCAACAAACAGAAAAGTGTTGATGATTACCAATATGGCGGAGGTAGCGGTATGGTGATGAGTATTGAGCCTTTTGCGGCCTGTATCGAAAAGCTTCAGTCAGAACGAGAATATGATGAGATTATTTTCATGAGCCCCGACGGTGTTACTTTAAACCAGAGCACGGCCAATGAATTATCTATTAAAAGGAATATCATTATTTTGTGTGGCCACTACAAAGGCATAGATCAGCGTATACGCGATATCTTTGTTACCAGGGAGATATCAGTTGGTGATTATGTTTTAAGCGGTGGCGAGCTTCCTGCAGCGATTGTGGTAGATGCTGTTGTGCGTTTAATCCCGGGTGTTTTAAATGATGAAACTTCTGCCCTATCTGATAGTTTTCAGGGAGAACTGCTTGATGCTCCTGTTTATACCCGCCCGGCAGACTGGCGTGGACATAAAGTACCCGATGTTTTATTAAGCGGTCATGAAGCTAAGGTGAACGAATGGAGGCATGAACAAGCACTGGAGCGAACTAAAATCCGCCGTCCTGACCTTTTAGAGTAAAATTTCCTTGTAAATTATAAAGGTAAATTCTATTTTAGGAGAAACGCTTCTAGTTCCTGATAATATGCCCAAACAGATCGTTATTTGTGATGACCATTTACTTTTTTTAAACGGCATTTCCGAATTGCTTAAAAATACCGGGAAGAACTATGGCATTTTTAAATTCAGCGATGTACATTCCTGCCGAAACCATTTAATGCATAACATTGCTGATGTTTTCATCTGTGATTTAAATATTAACCACTTTGATGGATTTGTATTGATCGAAGAACTCAGATCCCAACTAAAAAACACCAAAATAATTGTTCTCACTGCTTATTACGAAGATTTTCTGATTCAAAAAGCAAAGAAACTAGGTGTGAATGCTTTCCTGAAAAAAGAAACACCTGCCGAAGAGCTTATCAGTATCATCGAATCAAATAAAGATACAACGTTTTATACCAATAAGAGTTATAAAAAAGGCGAGAGTGTGTATAGTGCCATTGATGGTTCAATTGTCAATAAATTCCGGATATCCAGACAGGAAAAAGAGATTATTAAATTAATTATCAAAGGATTAACCAGTAAGGAAATTGCTGAAGTCCTATTTATCAGCATAACAACGGTAACAACCCATCGGAAGAACATCCACCGGAAGTTGGAAATCAATAATAGCAGTTCGCTCATTAAATTTGCTCATGAGAATAATCTACTTGATTAGCTTTCTGCTATTCCCGCTACTCTCTTGTGCACAAATCGCAAACAAATCAATATCGGTAGTATCCAGCTACGCTGTAGACCAAAATTCATCGTGGACGAGCGGGATGCTCCAAAAACAAAAATTTCAGCCGTTTAAGCAGAATAGCAAGGTTAATATCGGCTACAACAAAGATGCGGCAGTATGGTGCAGATTTATTGTAAAAAATATAAGCACTTCACAAAGTACTAAAACATGGTTGTGTTTTAACAACAACCATATCGATAGCCTTAGCCTTTATGATGGTAGATTAATTAAAACCATTGGCGATAGAACGGTTGGTCAGAGTCCGTTTATTGAAACCCTGGCATTTGAGCTTAATCTGCAGCCAGGTGAAGAAAGATTACTTTGGGTACGGGTTAAAAAAGAGACTTCCTTTTTAGATTTTTCTTATAGTTTGGAAGATCAAGCTTATTTAGAAAGCAAATCATCTCAAAAAACAGCATTGACATCTTTTTTTATTGGTATGGTGTTTTTGCTGCTCATGATCAATGGGATATTGTTTTTCATGACTAAAAACAAGTTATACGGATATTACATCGGCTATTCTGTATTAACGGTGTTTTACACAGCAATTACAACCAATTTCGCCAAGCACGTTTTATTTCCGGGGTTTAGGTTTTTTAGCGAGGGCCGGGTTTACACTGGAGCACTTTGGTATATTGCCTTGAGTATTTTTCTTGGATATTTTTTAAAGTTAAAAGAAAACCAGCCCGTTAAGCATAAGTTAATCATAGTGCTTGGTGGCATAAACTTTTTGTTGATTTTAATCTCTATTTCCTTATTGGTGTTTTATAAGGGTTTTGAATTTCGTTACTTTTTTGTATTAGGTTACATCATATTCCTGGCTTCTATCGTCGTACTTTTCTGGGCGGCATTAACGCATCTAAAAATTGAAAAAACCCAGGCTATTTATGCGCTTCTTGCCTTTGCTCCACAGTTTGTATGGGGCGCTTGCTTAATTTTAAAGACATTTGAAATTATTCCAAAATCACTGGGCGATAATTGGATGTTGTTTATCGGTCTTTATGAAGTGTTTTTGTTCGGCTACGTTTTATCAAGAAATTACATCGATATTTTTTTGAAGAACAACGAGCTGATGCAACAGGTTATTTTCGAAAAGGAAAGCTCATTGAGGGCCATTAGTGAGGTTCAGCTACGTGAGCGGAGAAACATCGCTAACATTATTCACGACAATGTAGGAAGCAAGATTGCCCATATTATTCATCTTTTTGACATGAAGAATGCCGAGCTTGCCAAACAAACGATTAACGAGCTGGCTGAGGATATCAGAGAAATATCTCATAAAATACTGCCGAAAGCACTTGATGAAGGTGCTTTGATGTCTAGCTTACAAAGCCAGATCTCAAGCTTGAACGCAGGTTTAACGGATGCAAAAATTGAGCTTTTCTGTTATGATTTTCCTGATAAAATTGATGAAAAATGGATTTACGATTTTTATCTTATCGCACTGGAAGTTATAAATAATGCCATTAAGCATGGTAGCGCTGAGTTAATCACCATCGAACTTTATAAATATCCCAAAAATTACCATTTTCAATTTACGGATGATGGACTCGGCTTCGATCTGCAGAAAACAAGCAGGGGCTTTGGGCTCGAAAACATCGAAAAGAGAGTAAATTACTACAAAGGTAATTTCGAAATCAGTAGTGTTAAAAACGAAGGCACAATTATTCAGATCAACATCCCATCCAATCGCTAGTCTGTAACTTTTTTCATTAATTCTGTATATGTAAATATACCCTTTATTGGGTATTTCTGTCCGGGTATCTTTAGCATACTTTAGCTTAATAAAAGCAATACACCCTTTAAATTAATGGAAATGAAACAATTACTTACTGCAGTACTAAGTGTGCTGGCTATTGCAGGTTATGCGCAAGACTTAAGTCCAAAAAAGAACGAAAGTGGAAAATACGGATTTGTAGACAAGGCGGGAAAAGAAGTGATCCCTTTTAAATACGAAAAGGCCGGATACAGCTTCCACGAAGGATTAATTGCGGTTAAACTAGATGGGAAATATGGCTTTATAGATGAAACAGGAAAGGTAGTTATCCCATTCAAATATGATGATGCCATTTACTTTAAAGATGGTTTTGCGCAGGTTGAGCTAAATAAGAAATCGGGTTATATCGATAAAAAGGGTAAGGAAATCACCGCCCTAAAATACGATGTTGCCTTCGATTTTTATGAAGGTATTGCCAAGGTGAGACTAGACGAGAAATATGGTTTTATTGATGTTACGGGCAGAGAAATCACTCCTTTAAAGTACGAAGACGGAAATAACTTTAAAAATGGTTATGCAAGTGTGAAACTAAAAAACAAATGGGGTTTTATCGATAAAACAGGCAAAGAATTTACAAAGTTTAAATACGACTATGCAAAAGATTTTAATGATGGGGTTGCTCCTGTTGAAAAGAATAAACTCTATGGCGCCATTGATAAAAACGGAAACGAAATCATCCCTTTCAAGTATAGGTTCATTGCTGATTTTGAGGATGGTTTGGCTAAAGTTGGACTTAATGGAAGAGAGGGCTTTATAAACAGAACAGGCGAAGAAGTTATTGCGATTAAATACGATGCGGTTGGCAGTTTTGAAAATGGGGTTGCCAGGTTTAGATTAAACGGCAGATGGGGAGCGATGGATAAAACAGGTAAAGAAATTACACGATAATAAACATAGACATGAAAAAATTAACAATATTGTTTTTTTTGTTTTATGGCTCTTTTGCCTTTGGTCAGGAGACTTACGAGAACAAGAAATTAGCGCTTATTAACGATGTTTTTTATAAAAGCACCAGGCAAAACATTAACTCCTTTATGAAGGATAAAGGTTTTGAAAAAGGGGATGTTGAAGAAGGAGAAGGCGATGTTAAAGAAATACTGGCTTTCGACTCCAAATTTGACATGATGGAGGTGTCTTACGCGAAAAATGGTAAAATTTCGACTATAGTTTGCATTTTTTCAGGAGCGATTAATGTGGCATTTATCGATATGGAGCTAAAAAATAAAGGATATACAGCTAAAGTTGTTAAACAATCTATAGATGGGCAGCCGGTTAATAAAAATATCTGGGGCAAATCCGGAACGAAGTACAATTTTGTTACTTATGCCGATGAAAAGGAAAAAATTGGCGTTTTAGGCTATGGTGTGTACTAGAACGGTTGTTTAAACCCAGCCCTGCTTACTTTAATAAAAATGAAACTCAAAGGCGCAGAAAAACAGTTCTGGTGGCATTTTGGACAAATTACCGAAGCTAAAAATATCCCCTACCTGGTTTTGCCAGTATCGATTCGATGGTTGATGATGAGTATTTAGCCATGCTTTTTGCAAAAGTTTCGGTTATGGGGAGTATTTATTTAAAAGAAACGAGGGTGACCGATGAGGGGGTGAAATTGATCAGCAATGTTAAGCAGCTTAAAGATTTAACCCTGATGAAGCATGAAAATATTACTAAAGCATGTTTGCCTTATCTGAACAAACTGACGGATCTGGAATACCTTGATATCTGGAGGACTAAAATCCGCTTAGAAGATATATGGGTTTTAAAAGATTTAAAAAACCTTAAGGAACTGCATATATCGCCTCACGATGAGGGTATAGAAGAAAGTAGAGATGCTATTTTGGAAAAGATAATAAAAGCGGAAGAAACTTTGCCTAATTGTATTATTCACACTTGATATCATCAATAGGTAAATATTTTACCTCAGGATATTAAACACTAAATTTCGCCATATATTGGCGAATAAGTGCTCTCCTGATCTTTTGGAATAGAAGCATTTAACACAATAGAATGTGGAATTCATAAAGAATGTGGAAAAAATTAAAATAGGTTTTTTTTTCTCAAAAATAATCCCTAATATTGCAATCCGATTTTCACGGGATGAAATATCGATTTAATAGCTTAAAATCATGGATTTAGTAAAATTTGTTGAAGAGCAGGCCATCGCGAAAAAAGATTTTCCTGCGTTCAAGTCTGGCGATACAGTGAGCGTGCACTATAAAATTCGCGAAGGTAATAAGGAACGTATCCAAATTTACCAAGGTGTTGTAATACAACGTAACAGTGCTGGTGCTAACGAAACTTTCACGGTTCGTAAAATGAGCAACAGTATTGGTGTTGAGCGTATTTTTCCTATCAATTCTCCAAACATTGAGAAAGTAGAAGTAAATAGCTATGGTAAAGTTCGTAGAGCGAAATTGTTCTATTTACGTGCTTTAACTGGTAAAGCTGCTCGTATCAAATCTTTGAGAAAATAATATTCTTTATTATAAGATATAGCCTTCACGATTAATTTCGTGGAGGTTTTTTTGTTTGTACCTTTGTTAAATGTTAGATTCTGCTTTTTTCGACCAAGTGTTTTGGGGTAATACCGTAAAAGCCTATTTCCTTTTCGGAGGCATACTTTTTTTAGGCTTAATGTTCAAAAGGATTGTATCAAAACTTTTGAGTAAACTGCTATTTAAGCTCTTTAGAAACTTCTCTAATCAAGCTCACGATGAAGCGTTTGTTGGGCTTTTACTTAAACCGATAGAGGTTTTTATTCTGTTAACCACACTTTATCTATCCATCAACCAGTTAAAACACCCGTTGGAGGTAGCTGTATTCCATTACAGCAAACTAATTGGTAAGGTTAAAGAGTCAATACCAGTAACAATTGGCGATTGTATTGACCGGATATTTCTGTTTGGGATCATCCTATCTATTTTTTGGATTATTTTAAGGATAATCGACTTCATAAGCCACGTGCTTCTTTATAAAGCTTCGCTTACAGATAATAAGGCCGACGATCAGCTGGTGCCCTTTTTAAAAGAGCTGTTTAAAACGATCGTAATCTTTATCGGTTTTTTCACCCTTCTGGGCTTTGTTTTCGAGGTTAATGTATTAACGCTGATTACAGGATTGGGTATTGGTGGTATTGCCATTGCTTTGGCTGCTAAAGAGAGTTTAGAGAACTTAATAGGTTCATTCACCATTTTTTTAGATAAACCTTTTACCGTTGGCGATCTGGTAAAGGTTGATGGTGTGGAAGGAACGGTTGAAAAAGTAGGTTTCAGGAGCACAAGGATTAGAACTTCTGAAAAAACGATGGCTACTATACCTAACAGAGGTATGATTGATGGTGTTTTAGAAAACCTTTCGCTGAGGAATTCGCGCAAGGTCTCTTTTATTATCGGGCTTACTTACGAAACCAATTCGGAATCACTTAGAAAAATTATTACCGAGATAGAAAGGTACATCAATAATCATCAAGGCACCAGCGATGATGGAAATGCTTCCTTTAAGAGCTTTGGCGATTCGGGTTTAAATGTAGAGGTTAACTATTTTGTAACTGTGCTAAATTATGCTGAATTTCTTAAAATCAGACAAGAGATCAATCTTGAAATTATGGATATCGTTATCCGTAATAAGTCGGATTTTGCCTACCCTACACAACGCTTAATCAGCGACAGGCCAGCTCCCGCAGGTGATAAAGAAGAGGTTGGTGATGATGCTATGGATTAAATGATTACATACCTTCATCCGATTAATATTTATTAATTTAACTAATTTTCTTAGGCGATCGTCATGCTGAATTTATTTTACAAGTAGAAATAGTATTTTCAATTGCCTTGTAGCTACTACGTGGTCAGCATCTTTCCTGCAAAATAGACCCTGAAATGAATTTACTGCGTAGCTCGCTGCGCTACAGGTCAGGGTGACGACTAAATTAAAATATATATAGAATATCTTAAAGGGATATAAATCACAACCAAAATATTTGTAAATGAACAAAGAAGCCGACTTAGTATAAACTAAATCGGCTTTTATTATAAACTGTATTGTTCTTTTAGCTTAAAGTAGCTAGTGTAGTGATGCCGCCTTTTACAACCTGGTTAAGTTCTACGTTCACTTTTGTGCCTATGGGTAAAAACACATCAACCCTCGAGCCGAATTTGATGAAACCAAATTGCTCAGCCTGTACTACCTGATCGCCTTCTTTAACATACCATACAATTCTGCGGGCTAAAGCACCGGCAATTTGACGGAACAATACAGGGGTACCATTTTTATGCTCCACAACAGTTGTAGTACGTTCATTCTCTGTTGATGATTTTGGATTCCACGCAGCAAGGTATTTTCCTGGGTGATATTTGAAGAACTTTACCACTCCAGAAATTGGATTACGGTTAATGTGAACATTTATTGGTGACATAAAAATCGAAACCTGTAAACGTTTATCTTTAAAATATTCTCCTTCTTCTGTTTCTTCGATTACGACTACTTTGCCATCTGCCGGACAGATAACCAGGTTTTCGCCCGAAGAAAAGCTGCGGCTCGGGTTACGGAAAAACTGTAGTACTATAATAAATAATGCAGCTGAAAAGATATAAATGAACCAGCGCAACCAGGTTATATCGTGATATTTATAATCAACTACCGCATTGATTACGAAGATAAACAATATGCTTAAGGCAATGGTAGTGTAGCCTTCTTTATGTATGGTCATTGTTTTAGAAATTATTGGGCAAAGGTGCGAAAAATAAATTAATCCAATCTAAAAATTATGCCCCGGTTGCTCTGTAAATATCAGTCAGGTTTCTACCAAGACCATTATAATCTAATCCGTAACCCACAACAAATTCGTTAGGTATTTCAAAACCAACGTATTCTAGTTCTTCAATTTCATATTTTAAAGCACTTGGTTTAAGCAAAAGAGAAGCTACTTTAATTGAAGCAGGATTTTTTTCTTTTATCGTTTTTAAAATATGCATTAAGGTTAAGCCTGTATCAACAATATCTTCTACAATGATAATATCTCTGCCTTCGATGTTATCAGGCAGTCCGATTAATTCTTTTACATTTCCCGAACTTGCTGTACCTTCGTATGAGGCCACACGCATAAAAGCAACTTCGCAGGGTACGTTTATTTCCTTGATTAGATCGGCCGTAAACAAAAAACTACCATTTAATACACCAATAAATAGCGGGCATTTGCCCTCGTAATCAACATTGATCTGGATGCCAAGTAAACGGATCCGTTTGTTTAAGGTATCGTTCTCTAAAAATATCTCGAACGCTTTATCCTCTACTTTTATTTTGTGCATATCGCTGTTGAAAGGTTATTGTTGTTTAATTGTATAAATCAGTTAACTGGTTAATATAAGAACTGTAAACTGCCAATTGGAAACTGGTTACTGAGTCTTTTCCAATTCCTTTTGTCGTTTTCGTTCTTCTCTACGCTCCAGCCTTAATTGTTTTTTGGTTTTAGTGGTATCGGCTGGCGTGGTTATCTGTTTGCTTGTGGTATCTTTTTTAGATCCGCCACCAAAAAGACGTTCGAAGAAACTTTTATTTTTATCGTGTACAATTACAACTGGTAAGCCGTCTCCGTCATCATCAAATGCTGTAGTATCAATAACAGCCGTATCAGGTGCTAAATACTGACGGAGACCCTCTCTTAAGCGTACATTATAGAAACCATAACCAGAAGTATCACTCGCCACTAAACCTCTTCTTGCCATAATATTTCCCATAAACCTAAAATAGTTGAACATGTAAGGTTTCAAGCTGCCATCAGCCATGAATTTATACATCGATGCCTTTGGTTTAGGAACAATACTCGCCAGGAATAATCCATCACCGATGGTTAAATCGGCAGGTTGTTTTCCAAAATAATAGCGCGAAGCCTCACCTATTCCATAAATATTCTGGCCTAGTTCCATAATGTTGAAATACACCTCGAGCATCCGTTGTTTGCTTACCAAGTGGTTATGCTCAATAAGCCAAACAATTAATATCTCTTCGGCTTTACGGGCCAAGGTTTTTTGACGGCTTAAATAAACATTTTTAACCAGCTGCATACTGATGGTACTGCCACCGCGTTTAAATTTCTTCTCTTTAAAGTTTACGGCGATTGATTTACGGATCGATTCTTCAACAAAACCGTTGTGCGTAAAAAATGATGGGTCTTCTGCTGTTAAAACCGCATTGATAAAGTTTTTCGAAATTGACGATAAAGGCGTAAAATTTGGGTTTGATGGGCCTATGGTAATATCGCGCATTGGTTTGCCATACTCGTAAGGTGTATAGACAAATGGGCTGTTTATTTTTTGCAGATTGGTTTTACCCCATTGTACAATTTTGAAATCAACGGGTGTTAAGGTAGAGCTAAAGCGCACGCTGTCTGGCACTTTAGTGTCTAAATAAAAATTTAGGTTATATTTCACTTTGCCCTGTACTTTTAATCCTTCCAGCGATTCGAACAAGCCTTGTGGAAAAGCATCTAAAACCCCTTGTGCATCCTGTTCTTCGGCATTTAGCTTTAACTCATATATTTTGTTCTTTCCTAAAGTATATTTAACAAAAGGATGGATCTGTGCATTTTTTAGGTAGGCTGTTGAGGTGCTGTCTAAAGCAATGAAATTAGGCCCAACTAAAATATCGGCATCCAGTTTTGCACTTTGTACAATGATGTCGTTCGAAGCAATGCGTGGCTGATTAATCAGCATGTTTTTTACCGACCAAGAGCCAGAAATTTTATAATCGTCGCCGCTGTATTTTGCATTTTTAAGCTCGGTTTGTAAGGTATCAAAACTGATTTTTGCATGTAGCTTATTGTTTAAGTAAGGTAATTCCAGTTTTTTTCCATCGGCATAAGCGGTAAAGCTCAATTCTTTGCTGCCTGGGTTTACATAACCGTTTACATGCCAAGTAGATTCGTTATTGTTTACATCAATGGTTGATTTTAAATCGCCGCCGTCAATTGTAGCCGTTGTTGCAAAAGTCAACTTGGCTGTATCATGGTCATTTAATTTAAATACCATGTTCTTCACATCCATATCGTCAGGGATTTTGTATAAAACCTGATTTAAGATGTTGCTGGCTATTTCTGGTAAGTTGGCTTTTCCATTGGTTTGGGTGCTGTCTTTTTTCTTACGCTTTAAGATGAAATCGATATTTGTGGTCGAATCTTTAAGTACAACACTTACAAAGCCATTGTTAAGTTTTACTTCTGAGAGTTTTACTTTGCCAAAAATGAGCGGGAAAAGTTTTACACCCACACTGAGTTCGCCAATATTAGAAAGCGTATCCCTATCTTTAGGAACAACAGAAATATTGGTCATTTTTACGGTGCTAAGCCCTGTAAAACCGGCCGATCCTATTTTTACCTCCAAACCATAGTCCTTGTCGGCCTTGGCAATTGCTTTGGCCACCATTTTTTTAAGAAGCGCTTCCCTTTTGCTATAGGCTACCGCACCCAATGCAATACAAACAACTAAAAAAACACCTAAAATCCAGGCTCCGATTTTTAAATATTTTTTGGGGATCTTAATTTTTGGTATTCGCATATAGTCGTTAAAATGGTTAATTGCTTAAACGTAACAATTAAATGTTTATTTCGTGTTAAAATTACAGTTAAAAAGCCTAAATAAAAGTATTTGTGGCTATGTTTTGTTAATTTTGAATTTAAATTAATACCATGCAGATTAGCCCGCAACAAGTTTTAGATGCGCTTAAAAATGTTGAAGATCCCGATCTTAAAAAAGATCTGGTTACTTTAAACATGATTAAAGATTTACAGATAACAGATAACCAGGTCAATTTTACATTAGAGCTTACTACGCCTGCATGTCCGATGAAGGAAATGCTAAAAAATGCCTGTACAAATGCCATCAAGCATTTTGTATCGCCAACAGCAGAAGTCACGATCAATGTAACTTCGAGGGTTACCCAGCCAAGCAATTCATCATCATTAGATAATATCAAAAACATCATTTTGGTTTCATCCGGAAAAGGAGGAGTTGGTAAATCTACGGTAGCGAGTAATCTGGCGGTTGTATTGGCCAAGGATGGTGCAAAAGTTGGCCTTATTGATGCCGATATTTATGGGCCATCGGTACCCACCATGTTCGATCTGGTTGATGCCAAGCCAGGTGCAGAAGAAACAGCGGATGGTAAAACCAAAATTTTACCGATTGAAAAATATGGAATCAAATTATTGTCTTTAGGTTTTTTTGCAGATCCGGGGCAACCAGTGCCATGGCGCGGACCAATGGCTTCAAACGCAGTAAAACAATTGTTTAACGATACCAACTGGGGGGAGCTGGATTATCTGATCGTAGATCTTCCACCGGGAACCGGCGATATCCACATCACCATTACGCAAAGCTTCCCGATTTCGGGGGCGGTGGTAGTTACGACACCTCAACAGGTTGCTTTGGCCGATACGCACAAAGGTCTGGCTATGTTCAGGATGCCGGGAATTAATATTCCGATTTTAGGCGTTATAGAAAACATGTCGTATTTTACACCAGCAGAATTGCCGGAGAATAAATATTATATCTTCGGAAAAGGTGGCGGTACCGAACTTGCAGCGCGTTTTGATGTGCCGTTTTTAGGCGAAATTCCAATTATCCAGAGCATTTCGGAAGCTGGAGATAAAGGGAAACCGGTAGCGCTAAACCAGAACCCTCAACTTGATGTTATATTTGGAGATATTGCAAGTAAAATTGCACAACAGATATCCATCAACAATGCGCAAATGGTGAATTGCTAAAAAATTACTATTTTTATAAATTAAAATATATATAATGAATTTAACAGAACAAGTAGAACAGGCATTGGAAACTATCAGGCCGTATTTAAAGGCTGATGGAGGTGATGTTTCTGTTGAAGAAATTACATCTGAAGGAACAGTAAAGCTTAAGCTTTTAGGCAACTGCGGTTCTTGCCCGATGAGTTTCATGACTATGAAATCTGGTATCGAACAGGCAATCATGAAAGCCGTTCCTCAGATCACTTCGGTAGTTGCCGTTAACATGGCCGAGCAAGATTAAGCTTTAACACTATTTAACAAGGAAGTTTTATTAATAAAATTACTTTTGTCTTAATGAGATATTGTGTTGCCCTAATTTGCCTTATTTTTTCTGTTACCGCTTTTGCACAACAAAAGCCGGCACAGGATAAACTCATCCAATTTTCAGGGATTATTACCGATATCGATAGCTCAAATGTGATTCCTTATGTTACCATCACCAATCTTTCTGCAAAGAGTAAAAGGGTTGGTGCTGATTATAGAGGATATTTTACCTTCATTGTTAATCCTGGTGATACCATCTTGTTTACGGCCATTGGTTATAAGAAGTTTTCTACTGTAATTCCTGAAGGCACACCCGATAGCAAATACACCATTATGGTTAAGCTGAAGGCCAATGTGATCGATTTACCATCGGTGCGTGTTTTTCCATGGGCAACAACAGAAGAATTTACCCGCGAGTTTTTGTCGATGAAACTGGCGGATGATGATATGGCCATAGCCAAAAAGAACCTTTCGCGCTCTTCAATTGATGGTTTAATTCAAACCTTGCCTCGTGATGGACAGGAAATAGGCAGCCAAAACTATCGGTATAATTTTGATAGGATGATCAATAAGAATATGGTGCAAACCAATCCCCTACTTAATCCTTTCGCCTGGGGTAAGCTGATGCAGCAGATTTTTGATGGGGATAAGAGTAGGACGAATTAGTCTGGAGTCTTAAGTTCGGAGTTCTTAGTCTTGGATGCAGAAGACCAAACGCTATTTAATCATTATTTTATTTAGCAGTCATCCTGAATTTATTTCAGGGTTTATGCGGCTATAAAGATCCTGAAATAAATTCAGGATAACGACCAAGGGTAATTAATGCTGGTAGACCTTAAAACAAAAAAGGGAAAACGTTTCCATTTTCCCTCTGATATCTTACATCAAAACTTATCTTTTCTTACTTTTATTCGGAAACTTCATTTTGTAATCTGTTTTGATATTTCCTTTCGAAATCGCATCCAGTTTGCTTTTAAGCATGGTTTTGCGAAGAACACTTACTTTATCGGTAAATAATTTTCCTTCAATATGATCGTATTCATGTTGGATTACGCGTGCAGGCATTCCGTCTACATCTTCAGTATGTTCTACCCAGTTTTCATCAAAATAGGTAATCTTGACATTCGGCTTGCGCATAATGTTTTCACGGATATCAGGAATACTTAAGCAGCCTTCGTTAAAACTCCAGGCTTCGCCCGTTTCTTCCAAAATTTCGGCATTGATAAATACTTTTTTATAGCCTGGTTTACCGTCTTCATCCTCGCCTGTATCTACAATAAACAAGCGGATAGGCAAACCAACCTGAGGAGCAGCTAAGCCCACACCATTTGCATAATACATGGTGTCGAACATGTCGCTGATTAATTGTTCTAATCCGGGATAATCTTTATCGATATCGGTTCCTACCTTTTTTAAAACAGGATCACCGTAAGCTACTATTGGTAATTTCATTGTATTATATTTATGTCGCCCGTCATTGCGAGGCACGAA
>NZ_JAGGPU010000010.1:123945-479011 GCF_018613605.1 Pedobacter sp. ISL-64
TGCCTCGCAATGACGAAAAGTCAAACAATGCAAAAAGCATTTTTTTTACAAAAATAAGAATTATTCCTCTATTGGGCAGAAAGTAAAGATATTCAGTTGCTCGATATTTAAAATCTCATCCGTAACTTCTGCCATTTGCTTGGTGGTAACTGCATTTATTTTCTCAAAAACAGTTTCCAGAGAATCGATTTTGTTATGGTCGATCAGGCTTTTGGCCATCGAAATGATTAAACCGATCCTGTTTTCTTCACCCAAAGCAATCTGTCCGATAAATTTGTTTTTGGCTTTTTGTAACTGCAATTCATTTAAAGGATGTTCTCTGAGCTTTTTGATCTCTTTAAAGATTAAAGAGAGTGCTTTGGCCTGTTTTTCTTTATCTGTTCCAAAATAAATGGAAAAAATACCTGTATCACTTAATGGAGAAAAATTGGACTCAATGGTATAGGCAATCCCATATTTTTCTCTGATCTGTAAATTTAATACCGAACTCATCCCATTGCCACCGAAGTAATTATTCAACAGCATTAAGGGCACCTTTTGCGATTGATGCGTAGAATAGGCCTGTCTGCCTAAAATGCAGTGTGCCTGCATAATCGGCTTATAGATAGTAGTGTTGTTTTGTGCGATTATACTTGGTTTAACCCTTTCTTTGTTTGGATTATTCTCTTCAACATCAGCAAAATGTTTACTCCCTTTATTTACAACACTATTTAGCGAGTAATTGCCTAAAACGGCTACCACAATTTCGTTTGTGCGGTAATTGGCCTTTCTGAAATTGATTACATCCTCCCTGGTAAATTGCTGAACGGATTCGGTTGTGCCCAAAATGTTATTGCCCAGTGCATGGCCAGCGAAAAGCATATCTTCAAAATCATCGTTTATGGCCTCTTCCGGTTGATCTAAATAAGAAGAGATTTCATCCAGGATTACACTTTTTTCTTTATCCATTTCCTCTTCAGGAAAGGTTGAGTGGAACAGGATATCGTTGAAAAGATCTAATGTTCTATCTAAATATGGATTCAAAAAAGAAGCGTGTACACAGGTATATTCTTTTGTAGTATAGGCATTTAAGTCTGCTCCCACACTCTCTAAGCGGTTTAAAATCTGGTTGGTGCTCCGTTTTTCGGTACGCTTAAAAATCAAATGCTCAATAAAGTGTGCTAAACCTGCTTTGTTTTCAGGCTCATCGCGCGATCCTGTGTTAACGATGATGCATGCGTGAGATATGGCAGAGGCCGAGGGCACATGCAGTAAGCGTATGCCGTTTGGCAAAGTGTGAACATTGTATTCCATTGGGGGGCAAAGATAGGGCTAATTGCTTACAAAGCCTCTGTATCTGGGTATTGCAATTGTAAAGCGGAAATCAATTTATTCTTGGTAGGCCTTTTGAGTATCAAAAAAATAAAATTAGCTGCACCAAATATTAAAAAGAACGAATTATGTGTCATAAAAAAACCAACGATATTGAAAAGAGCACCCCCTTCCAGCATTGCCGAACTGATGATAAACGCACTTTGATACATGTTGATCTTTGTATCGGCTGAAGCAGCTTTATCAATTTTTGCAATTAAATTTCTGTAAAAGAAGATACTTGCCGAAATGGTAATCAATCCCATAATCGGAAATATTGGGTTAAAAGGCGAAGTGGTTTTGGGGTTGGCATCAAAAATCATCATTTCCCGGTTGAGGAAAATGGTTACCAATGCAAAAAGGAAAACACCAGCGCATAAAGCAAGATGGATAGTTTGGAGTGTTTTTAGTTTGGTGTTCATTTTTAGGTTATAGAGGATCATTTAAGGTTCTAGAAAGATTCGTCATCTCGACTGTAGCTTAGCGAAATGGAGAGATCTTTTGATATAGATTTCTCGACTTCATTGCATTCCGCTCGAAATGACGAATCTATTAAAAAATTATTTGGTTATCCCCTCCAGCGAGAATAAAAACGCCCAGCGCAACGAAACATCTTTTAAATAATCGAAACGGCCTGATGCGCCGCCATGGCCAAATTCCATATTAGTTTTAAGCAGTAAAACATTTTTGTCGGTTTTTGTAGCCCTTAATTTGGCTACCCATTTGGCCGGCTCGAAGTACTGCACCTGGCTATCGTGTAAGCCTGTAGTAACCAACATATTCGGATAAGCTTTTTTCTCTACATTTTCGTAAGGAGAATAGCTCTTCATATAATCGTAAGCTGCTTTTTGTTTAGGGTTTCCCCATTCATCAAACTCATTGGTGGTTAATGGAATGCTTTCATCCAACATGGTATTAATTACATCTACAAAAGGAACATCAGCAATAATACCGTTCCATAAATCGGGAGCCATATTAGCCACAGCGCCCATCAATAAACCACCTGCGCTACCTCCATGTGCATATAAATGGCCTTTTGATGTGTATTTCTGATCAACCAGGTACTCGCCCGCTGCAATGAAATCGGTAAAGGTATTTTTCTTTTTCATCAATTTACCGTCTTCATACCATTGGCGTCCCATTTCCTGTCCACCACGAATGTTGGCAATGGCGAAAACAAAGCCACGGTTTAATAGACTTAATCTTGGAGAAGAGAAGTTTGCATCTGTACTCGATCCATAGGATCCGTAAGCGTAAAGCAGCAATGGTGCATGTCCGTTCTTTTCAAAGCCTTTTTTGTAAACCAAAGCAATTGGGATTTTTGTGCCATCTTTTGCTGTCGCGAAAACTCGTTCCGTTGCATAATCTTTAGGATCGTAACCGCCAACAACTTCCTGCTGTTTCATTAGTTTTTTATCCTTTTTCTCGAGGTCGTAATCGTAAACTGAGTTTGGTGTGGTTAAAGAGGTGTACGAATAACGCAGTGTTTTGCTGTTATATTCTGGATTTGCGCCAACACCGGCAGCGTAAACTGGTTCATCAAACTTGATATAATAATCGCCACCATCCTTCTTCAGTACGCGTAGCTCGGTTAAGCCATTTTTACGTTCTGATAATACCAGATGGTCTTTAAATTCTTCTCCATATTCGAGTAAAACATCTTTGCGGTTTGGAATAACCTCTTTCCAGTTTTCTTTTTCTGTTTTATCCAGAGGGCATTGCATCAAACGGAAGTTTTTGGCATTCCAGTTGGTTACGATGTAAAACTTATCATCTACGGTTAAAATATCGTATAAAACATCTTTTGAGCGCGGCGAAAATACTTTAAACGCTGCCTCTGGATGATCGGCATCAATCATTCTATATTCAGCAGTCAATGTCCCTTGCGAGCTAATAAAAATATAACGTCCGTTTTTCGATTTCATCACGCCAATATAGTTGCTGTTGTCTTTTTCATTGTAAACAACTGCATCTGTCTTAGCATCGGTGCCAAGTGTGTGTCTTTTAATTTTTTCACTTAATAACGTTACGGGATTTTTTGAGGTATAAAAAAACGTTTTGTTGTCATTTGCCCACGCCACAGCACCTTGGGTATTGGTAATAACATCTTTTAAAATTTCGCCGGTTTCTAAATTTTTAACATTGATGGTGTATTGGCGGCGCGAAACCTGATCCACGCCAAAAGCTAAAAGTTTATTGTCGGGACTAACACTAAATCCGGTTGCGCTGTAATAGGCATGGCCTTTTGCCAGTTTATCTACATCTAACAGTATTTCCTCTGCAGCCGATAAGCTCCCTTTTTTACGACAATACTTAAAATATTGCTGCCCGTCTTCGGTTCTGGTGTAATAGAAGTAGCCATTCTTGAAAACAGGAACAGATTCGTCTTTTTCTTTAATCCTGCCTTTCATTTCTTTAAACAGATCAGCCTGAAATTGATCTGTACTTTTCATCATCGTGTTGAGATAGGTATTTTCGGCTTTTAAATAATCGACAACTTTTGTGCTGTCAGGACCTTTTTTAAAATAATCGATCATCCAATAGTAGTTATCTACCACGGTATCGCCATGTATTGTTCTTTTATGCGGAATAATCTCTGCTATGGGGGCCTTGGCATCGGGCCATTTAATTGCTTTCATTTCTTTCTTTTGAGGGTTGTTACAAGCCGTAATTGCACTGAGCAATATTATGCCTGGTAAGATACGTTTCATAGTGGTTTGAATTAGGTTGAATGCAATTTAATAATTTAGTTCAATAGTTCACTTGCCATTGGTTCATTAGTGGGCAAAGTGCAGAGGAAAGCGATGAATTATCTAATCGCACAAATAGACTGACGACTTGGGACTTTCGACTCACCTTTAGAATTGCCATTTTTGTAAAAATCCATTATGCCTATAGATAATCATCTGAATTAGAAAAATTGATGGTAAATTGCCACATCAAATTGCTTGAAAATAATAATGAAATTAGGGTACAAAAAAATAGTTGTTAAAGTTGGTTCGAATGTAATTACACAGGCGAATGGTTTGCCTGATGAAGCAAGGATTAAACACCTTGTAAATCAACTGGCCGATATAAAAAAACTTGGTATTGAGGTTATTTTGGTTTCTTCGGGTGCGGTAGCATCAGGCAGAAGTTTGATCAAGGTATCTGAAAAACAAGACGCCGTAACTACCCGCCAACTATTAGCAGCCATTGGTCAGGTTAAACTGATAAATACCTACGCTAATTTTTTTTCAGCACATGAAATTCAGTGTGCACAGGTTTTGGTTACCAAAGAAGATTTCCGCGACCGGGCACATTATTTAAACATGAAGAACTGCTTACAGATTTTGCTTCAAAATGAGGTAATCCCTGTGGTGAATGAAAACGATGTAGTTTCGGTTACTGAATTGATGTTTACCGATAATGATGAACTGGCTGGATTAATTGCTTCGATGTTAAATGCCGATGCCTTGATTATCCTGTCGAATGTAAACGGCATCTACAACGGGGATCCGAAAATTGAAGGATCGGCTGTTATTGAGGAAATTAACGGTTCGGTTGCTAACCTGGCTTCTTTTATCCAAACGGGTAAATCGCAATTTGGCCGTGGCGGTATGATCACTAAATCGACCATGGCGCAAAAAGTAGCAAAACTGGGCATTACGGTCCATATTGCTAACGGAACGCAAGATGATGTGCTCACTTCTTTGCTAAACAATGAACTGGTGCATACACGTTTTGTTCCCGAAAAAAGTAAATCCGGCAAGAAAAAATGGATTGCCCATTCTGAAACTGCTGCTACGGGCATTGTGAAATTAAACGATGGCGCAAAAACAGTATTAACCTCTGGTAAAGCCACCAGTTTGTTGCCCGTAGGGATTATCGAAATACAAACAGATTTTTTAAAAGGTGATATTATTAAAATCATAGACGAAAAAAACAATCTCATCGGGCTCGGAATAGCAGAATATGGATCGGACAAAGCCAGGGAAAGAATTGGACAAAAGAAACAGAAAGCGTTGGTACATTACGATTATTTTTACTCGGCTATTTAAAGGTTTACCGCAAAGGACACAAAGAGAAGACGCAAATGAACGCTGAGGCAGCATGAACCAAACGAAAGAGCATCACTAGCTTTGCGTTCTCTGCGAAAACTTAGCGCACTTTGCGGTTAATAATTAACAAAATGGATTACAAACAATATTTCGAAAAAGCAAGGCAGGCAAGTCGTAGCCTGGTTAGCCTTGGTAAAGAAACGACAGATGCTGTTCTAACAGATCTGGCTGAGGCTTTGGTGGCCAATACTGAATTAATTCTTGCTGAAAATGTAAAAGATTTGGCAAAAATGCCCATTGAAGACCCCAAATATGACAGGCTGAAGTTGAGTGCAGCACGTATTGCTGACATTGCGAATGATCTTAAAAATGTTGCTGGCTTAAGCAGTCCGTTGGGTAAAATTTTCTCAGATAAAACGCTGGAAAATCAGCTTCATATACAAAAAGTTAGTGTGCCTTTAGGTGTTGTAGGTGTGATTTACGAAGCGCGCCCAAATGTTACTGCTGATGTATTTTCACTCTGTTTTAAAACTGGAAACGTTGCTGTGCTTAAAGGAGGCAGTGACGCTGAATTTTCGAATCTGACTATTGCAAAGGTGATACACGAGGTTTTGGATAAGCATAAAATCAATCGCAATGTTTTAACCTTATTGCCTGCCGAAAGAGCCGCAACCCAAGCTTTATTGAATGCAAGAGGTTTTGTAGATGTTTTAATCCCGAGAGGAAGTCAATCGTTAATTAATTACGTTCGCGAAAACAGTAAAATCCCCGTTATTGAAACCGGAGCTGGGATTGTACATACCTATTTTGACGAGACGGGCGATCTAGAGAAAGGCAAAGCAATTATCTTTAATGCAAAAACCAGAAGGGTAAGTGTTTGTAATTCGCTTGACTGTGTACTAATTAATCAAAATCGGCTTAATGATCTGGCTGCGCTTTTATCTCCCCTAGCTGATGGCGATGTTGAGTTATTTGCTGATGAAAAAAGTTTTGAGCTATTAAAAGCTTCTTATCCTGAACAATTGTTAAATCAGGCTAAACCTGAACATTTTGGTACAGAGTTCTTATCTTTAAAGCTAGCTGTTAAAGTAGTTGCTGATTTAGCTGAAGCTTTGAACCACATTGCCGATTATAGCTCTAAACATAGCGAAGCCATTATTTCTGAAGATGCCGCTAATATTGCCCAATTTTTAAACGAAGTAGATGCTGCTGCGGTTTATGCCAATGCCTCTACCGGATTTACGGATGGTGCACAGTTTGGCCTTGGTGCTGAAATTGGTATCAGCACACAAAAACTCCATGCCCGCGGACCAATGGGGTTGGAAGAATTAACCAGTTATAAGTGGGTGGTAAGAGGTGACGGGCAAGTGAGGGGCTGATCGGTTTTATTGTCATTCTGAATGCAATGAAGAATCTGCATACGATAGAAAACAGTCATTAGATTTGTTGCCTTCAGTATAAATGTTAGCGCAGTGCAACTAACTTAAAGATTCTTCGCTGGGCTCAGAATGACAGCATAATATTATAATTCAAAGACCTCTCCTCTTTCTGGCACGGCAACATTAAAGCCATCTGCTTTTAAAGCTAAAGAAAGACTTTGCAGGCTTTTATCTTCACCATGAACCAAAAACACCTTTTTAGGCTGGCCTGTCTGTTTAATTGCTTTTACCAAATCGTTATGATCGCCATGGCCGCTGAGCAGATCGGTTTGGTGTATCGTGGCGTAAACCATCATTTCACGGTCTTTAATGCGTACAATTGGCGCTCCGCTTAATAGCTTGTAACCGAGTGTTCCTTTGGCACAGTAGCCGATAAAAAGAATGGTGCAATAATAGTTCTGAATGTTGTAGTACAAGTGATCCTGAATCCGCCCGCCTTCTAACATGCCTGCCGATGAAATGATGATACAAGGATCAAAATAATTGGAAACATCTTTACTTTCTTTCATCGTTTGAACGTAGGCCAGGTGCTCAAATTCAAACTCATCGCCCATGGTTTGGTAAAAATCTTTCGCTTCCTGATTTACCAGATTATGGTGTTTGCGGTAAACCTCGGTAGCCTGGATGGCCATGGGGCTATCTACAAAAATCTGAACGGGCGGCAGGAGTTTTTTGGTGAAAATCTGGTTTAATGCAAATACCAACGATTGCGTACGGCCAATACTAAATGCAGGAATAATCAAACGCCCAGGGCTTTTAATGCAGGCTTCGGTAATTTCCTGAACTAATCTTTCCTCTAAGGTCTGGTCTTTGGTGTGCACCCTCCCGCCATAGGTTGCTTCACTTACCAGGTAATCAACCTCTGGCAGTGGCTCAGGGTTAACCAATACCGGGTAGTTCTCTCTGCCAATGTCGCCTGTAAAAGCAATTTTCTTCTCTACGCCATCGTCATTGATGGTTAAAATAGCTGCAGCAGCGCCAAGCAAATGGCCAACTGGCACAAATGTTAGACTAATATCGCCATTGATCTTGAAGGGCTTGTTAAAAGCAATGGTTACAAAACGATCGATCGTATCCATTACATGTTTGTGCAGGTACAAAGGTTTTGGTCCGCTAAAATTGCCGCGTTTAGTTCTGGGTTTTCGGCCAGCTTTCCTTAAGAAAAGTTCTACAGAATCGAATAATAGTATCGATGTAAGATCGGCTGTTGGTGGTGTACAGAGTACTTGGCCATCAAAACCCAATCGAACCAGTGTAGGTAAATTACCAGAGTGATCGATATGGGCGTGAGTTAAAATAACCAGGTTTATGCTTGCCGGATCGAAGGGGAATTGCTGGTTTTCTTCCTGGTAGGTTTCCTTCTCGTAATCTAATCCGCAATCTATCAGTATTTTATAATGCCCAATTTCGAGTAGGTGCATACTCCCTGTTACCTGTTGTGCTGCTCCCCAAAACGTTAACTTCATCTTCTTGTCTATCGCGTAAAATCTTTAGCCGTAAAGTAATATAATTGAAGGGATTTTTAAACAATAAGAAGTAATTTTTTAATTATGGAATATTAAAAGACGTTCAATTACCGATGTCGATTTTTATCAGGAAGCTCAGGTTGACAGTAATTATGCAACGAAAGATTTTTTATCTTTGAAGAAAAATATCCGCCATGCAAGAACCTTTTGATATTGAAATAGGGCCAATTAATTATTCAGTTTTTCCTGAAGGAAATGATTCGTATACCATTTTTAGAGATGGAAAAGAATACATTCAGATTCAAAAAGATACTTCATCAATCTGGTTAAAAATGGATTATAAAACCGAACTTCCAATTTTTGAAGAAGACGAGGAAGTGAATGCTATTGGGCAGGCCATAGAAAAGTATGTGCCTGAACCTGAAGACGAGGAAGAAGACGAGCTATAATAAGGAATCCTCAACATGGACTGGCTTAGCCAACCTTGTTGAGGATTTAAATTTAGGCAAGGAGTTTTAATAATTCTTCTGCAACTTTTTCTGATGAGGCCGGATTTTGTCCGGTAATCAATAAGCCGTCAACCACAGCATAGGGATTCCAATCAGCGATTTTGCTGTAATGCCCGCCGTTTTTTACCAACATATCCTCAACCAGGAAAGGCACTACTTTTGTTAATTGTACGGCCTCTTCTTCAGTATTGGTAAATCCGGTTACATTTTTGTCTTTCACCAGGTATTCGCCATTCACTTTTACATCTTTAAGTACCCCTGGCGCATGACAAACGAAAGCAACTGGCTTATTGGCGGTATAAAATTCGGTTATGAGTTGCTGCGAGATTGTGCTTTCTGCTAAATCCCAAAGTGGTCCGTGGCCACCAGGATAAAAAACTGCATCATAATCATCCATCACTATATCGGTAAGAGGAATGGTATTTTTTAATTTGGCTAAAAGAACAGTGTCTTTTTCCATTCTTTTCGTTGTTTCGGTTTGAAAAGAAGGATCTTCACTTTTAGGGTCAATGGGTGGCTGACCACCTTTTGGTGAGGCCAATACAATATCGATACCTTTATCGGCTAAGGCATAATATGGCGCTGCCAATTCTTCTGACCAAAAACCTGTTTTTAAACCTGTATTTCCTAATTCGTCGTGGCTTGTAAGCACGAATAAAACTTTCTTATTCATATTTTTTTGCTAAGTGTATTACAAAATTAGTGCTCTTGAATAGGGCTGCAAAGGACCTCAATCACAAATTTAATGTGCGCAAAATCACACTTTTGCGGAAAGCCTGCTTAAGGTTTCTCTAGAAATACCCAAGTATGCTGCGATAATAGTTTTAGAAACCCTTTGTGTAAGTTGTGGATATTGTTGCGATAATTGCTCAAAGCGTTCTCTAGGACTTGTACTAAGCAGAGATAAAATCCGTTGTTGTAAGGCTATATAACCAAAGCTATTTTTCACTCTGAAGAAATGCTCCATTTTATGGTGTTCAGCGCATACTTTGTCTAAGCTTTCCTTGGTAATGGCCAATAATTCTACATCTTCTAAGCAGCTGATGTTAGTAATTGAGTTTACATTGCTGTAAAAAGCCCTGAAATCAGATATCCACCAGTTTTCCATGGCAAATTGTATAATATATTCCTTACCGTTGGCATCGGTGAAAGTGGCTTTTAAAAGCCCTTTAATTACGAAATAGATATTTTTAACAGGTTCATCTTCCTGGATCAAATATTGGTGTTTTTTGAGCTTTTTAAGCCTGAAATGGGCAATTATAGGTTCAAATTCTTGATCGGTAAGCGGGATGATTTCTTCGAGGTGTGCTTTTAATTCAAAACTCATGCTATAAATTTAGCTAATCTGAATTATAGGTATAAAATAAAAGCGCCAATTGGCGCTTTTATTTTTATTAAGAATTATCGGGTACAATTGGCTGTCCAGGTTTGGCCATCTTTTGAAACCAAAATTTTAAGGGTACTGGCATCAATACTGATACCGGTTAAGCCTGACCCAATACTAACATAACTGTTGTCGCCTGTTTTCTCAAACTTTACACCTGTAATATCAGGAATGCCACTGCCAAAGTAAAAATTATACGTTTCGCCCACTTTGCTTACGGTTACTTTACCATCACTACTGTTAATGGTAGTTTCGTTACTACGGTAAGAAACCGTTCCTTTGTAGGTACCCACAAAGAAGTCTCGATCTGCTGGATCGGTATCTTTTTTACATGATACCATTACCGTTAATGCTATTAGAAGCATGCTGAAAATTTGAACTGTCTTTTTCATCTCTTTCACTTTTTTATTTTAAATAGGTAATAAATGTAACATGGCTATGACAATGACTATGCCAAACGGGTCATTAATGCTCAAAAAATAGTGAGATGCAGAATAAAAACAACATAAAAATGTATATTTAATACGCTGTTTAATAGGTTTTTATAATTGCAATTGGTGGCGTTTTTCACTCCTGCTGCACATAATAGATTTTTTACAGCTACTTGCGCTCACAAATAAATAAAACTGTTCAGTTTAGAAGAACATTGCTTATTTATTGAAATTGATATAGACCGATATTTGAAGAAAAAGGTAATTTTTACCGCTCAAAGAAATCAAAAAGCAATATATTTCACGTTATTCCTTGGTATAATTTGAAGGTCCGTTAATGTCTACCGTTTTGCCTAAAAAGTGTGGTTTTCTACCAATTAAAATATCAATTGTCGATTTTACAACGGCAAAATATTCTCTAAAAGAAGCATATTTGTAACCCTGATACGTTCCTTGATCGGCAGCAAAGCCATATGATTTGACGCCCAATTTATTCCCAATATTGATACACCGGTTTAAATGATATTTTTGTGAAACCAGAATGGCCGTATCAACCTTGAAGATATATTTAGATCTATATAAGGTAGAGTAGCTATCAAAGCCCGCGTAATCAAGATAGATCTTATTGGTATCAACACCGTGCTGATAACAGTAAAGTTTCATCACTGTTAACTCGTCATGTTCATCGCTACCGTTGTCGCCAGATAACAAAATTTTATCAATTTTATTGTTTTTATAAAGTTCGATACCAGCATCGAGCCTATCTTTTAAGTATTTGCTAGGTTTATTATTGTTAATGCCTGCTCCGAAAATAATGGCCACTTTGGTTCCTGGTGTGTCTTTTTCTTTTGAAAAAATTACTGGATCAGTTTGAGATTTTACCAATAAATTTATACCCAACACTACAATAATGCCCAATAAGGAGGCATAGATTAGCAATTTTATGATTTTTTTAGTCTTCATGAATTAAACGGTAGTAATATTTATCTCTTAAAGATAGCTAAAGGCAAAACGGATTATCACATGTATTTAAAAATTGATTTTCTGCAAATCTTTTTTACCCTGCCCAACCATCCCTATCTAAACTCCTATAATTGATGGATTCTGCTAAATGCTCGAGCTCTACATTTTCACTTCCGGCTAAATCGGCAATGGTTCGGGCCACTTTTAAAATCCTATCGTAAGCACGGGCCGATAATCCTAGCCTTTCCATTGCGGTTTTTAATAAAGTAGTACCTGATTCGCTGATCTGGCATACTTTACGCACCATTTTCGGGCTCATTTGGGCGTTGCAATGCAACTCCTCTTTATCAAGAAAACGTTTGTCCTGAACTTCCCGGGCTTTAATTACACGTTCCCTAATGAGGTTGCTTCGTTCTGTGTTGGCTGTGGAGGCTAATTCTGTAAAATTAACCGGCGTTACTTCTACATGAAGATCAATCCTGTCTAGAAGCGGTCCGGATATTTTACTCAGGTACTTTTGAACCACGCCTGGTGCGCAAACACAATCTTTCTCCGGATGGTTGTAAAAACCGCACGGGCAGGGATTCATTGAGGCCACCAGCATAAAGCTAGCCGGATACTCTACCGAAAATCTTGCCCTTGCTATAGCCACTTTACGGTCTTCTAAAGGTTGACGCATTACCTCTAAAACAGTGCGTTTAAACTCAGGTAGCTCATCTAAAAACAAAACGCCGTTATGGGCCAGCGATATTTCTCCGGGCTGTGGGTTTATTCCCCCGCCCACTAAAGCAACATCGCTAATGGTATGGTGTGGGGAGCGGTACGGACGGATGGTCATTAAAGCATCGGCAGCAGAAAGTTTCCCGGCAACGGAGTGGATTTTCGTGGTTTCTAAAGCTTCATTTAAATTTAATGGGGGTAAGATAGTTGGCAGGCGCTTGGCTAGCATGGTTTTGCCTGCCCCTGGCGGACCGATTAAAATAACATTGTGACCACCTGCTGCAGCAATTTCCAATGCTCTTTTAATATTTTCCTGGCCTTTAACATCGGCAAAATCGTGCTCGTAATTATTGATGTTTTTTAAGAATTCTTCTTTCGTATTAATTTTAACCTGTTCTAGTGTTTCACTCTTATTAAAGAAAGCAATTACCTGAGCCAGGTTTTCTACGCCATAGGCAATTAAATCGTTTACAATACCAGCCTCGCGAACATTTTGTTTCGGTAAGATGAAACCTTTAAAACCGTCTTGCTGTGCTTGGATCGCGATTGGTAAGGCGCCTTTAATGGGTTGAATGGTTCCGTCTAAAGAGAGTTCGCCCATGATGAAATAGTCGTCCAGTTCGTCGGCAGGAATTTGCCCTGATGCTGCTAAAATGCCGATGGCTATTGGGAGGTCGTAGGATGAGCCTTCTTTTTTGATATCTGCAGGTGCTAAATTGACTACAATTTTCTGCTTCGGCATACGGAACCCCGAAATATTAATGGCGCTGGCCACACGTTGAAGACTTTCTTTTACCGCATTATCTGGCAGGCCTACCATATAGTATTTTGTACCCGCACTAATATTCACTTCGATTGTTATGGTTAGTGCATTTACGCCATAAACAGCACTCCCGTATGTTTTTACAAGCATTGATTTTAATTAAAATAAATTCGGATGTAAATTATTCGGGATGAATATTGATTTAGGCTAATATAATTAATAATCTTTAATTTTAGTTAACTATTAAAATACTAATAATGCCGAAAATTTTAGCAGTTATACTTTTCCTGATTTCGTGCCAACAACTTTATTCACAGGAGAGAAGTGATACGATTAAAATAGATCTGATAAAAACACAGGAAAACTATGTTTACTGGCCAAATGAAGTAGATACGTCTGCTCACTTTCCTAATGAAGAAACAGCATGGAACAGATATCTTTTAACTAATTCAAGATATGCTGAATTGCCTAAAAAGGATAGAGCTATTGGAAAGGTTTATTTATCATTTGTAATTGAAAAGGATGGTAGAATAACAGATGTAGTAGTTAAGCGGGGTTTAAATTTTAAGTGCGATGAAGAAGCATTGCGGTTACTGAGAACTTCTGAAATGTGGATTCCAGCAACTTTAAAATCCAGAAAAGTGCGGTCAAAGGGAAATGTCAGTATTAATTTTGGATTGAATTAGGTTGATCAAACTGTCTGTGTTAAATAAACCTGATTGGACGAATGCCGATTTCTTCTATCGGCAGAAGGGAAAGCAGGACTGAACCCTGCTATGGAAAGCTGAACCCTCATTTCCAAAACCATAAAACAAAAAATCCCAACCATTACTGATTGGGATTTGTATTATTTGAGAAGATGCTGAAACAAGTTCAGCATGACGCTGTAGGTTGCGATCGGGATTTGTATTTTCACGAAGAATAAGGCCTTACGCCCTAAACTCTAAACCCTCTACCCTAAACCTTCTAAACTATCTGCCAAATGGCATTTTAGGCATACCTTTCATCATTGCTGCTGCGGCTGCCGGGTTAGAAAACTGCTTCATCATTTTACGCATATCTTCAAACTGTTTAATCAGCTTAGTAACTTCTTCTACCTTGCTGCCCGAACCTTTTGCAATACGTAAACGGCGGCTTTGCTGGATACTATCTGGGTTTTCTTTTTCAAATGGGGTCATTGAATTAATAATGGCCTCGATTGATTTAAAGGCATCATCCTGGATATCTACATTCTTCATCATTTTACCAACACCCGGTATCATACCCATCAAATCTTTCATGTTACCCATTTTCTTGATCTGCTGAATCTGGTTGTAGAAATCATTGAAATCGAATTTATTCTTGCGGATTTTTTTCTGAAGTTCTGCTGCCTCTTTCTCATCGAACTGCATCTGTGCACGTTCAACAAGCGAAACCACATCACCCATACCCAAAATACGCGATGCCATACGGTCTGGATAGAAAACATCAAGTGCTTCCATTTTCTCGCCGGTACCGATAAATTTAATTGGCTTGTTTACTACCGATTTAATTGAAAGCGCTGCCCCACCGCGGGTATCGCCATCTAATTTGGTTAAAACAACGCCTGTAAAATCAAGTCTGTCATTAAATACTTTGGCTGTATTTACCGCATCCTGACCGGTCATCGAATCTACTACGAATAAAATCTCGTGCGGCTGAGTTTTGGCCTTAACTTCAGATATTTCGTTCATTAAAGATTCGTCGATCGCTAAACGACCTGCGGTATCTATAATGATTACGTTATTTCCATTTTCTTTACCATGTGCAATACCTTCTAAAGCAATGCCAACAGGATCGTTTGAGGCACGGTTAGCGTAAACTGAAACACCAACCGAGGTTCCTAAAACCTCCAATTGATCTACAGCCGCCGGGCGGTACATATCGCCAGCAACCAATAAAGGTTTTTTACCTTTGCCTTTTAAATGCAAAGCCAGTTTACCCGCGAAAGTAGTTTTACCCGCACCGTTTAAACCAGCAATTAAGATAATGGTAGGATTTGCTTTAGTATCTAACTCTGTAACTTCGCCACCCATTAAGGCTGCAAGTTCATCGTTCATTATTTTGGTAAGCAATTGACCCGGAGAAACGGCTGTAAGCACGTTTTGCCCCAAAGCTTTTTGCCTCACATCATCGGTAAATGCTTTTGCTGTTTTATAGTTAACATCGGCATCTAATAATGCTTTACGAATTTCTTTCATGGTTTCTGCCACGTTGATTTCCGTAATGCTGCCTTGTCCTTTTAGTACTTTAAATGCTCTGTCTAGCTTGTCCTGTAAATTATCAAACATCTTTTTTTAAGCTAAAAGCTTCATGCCGAAAGGCAAAAAGCTACTTGTTTTTAATAAAAGGCAAATGTATCAAATTTTGCTTGTAAATCTTAGCAACTCAAAGTCAAAACTTTAGGAAGATGAATATTAAATTTTTCTTTTGGTGCAACATTTTGCTTAAGGCGTGGTCTTATATCTAACTAACCTA
This sequence comes from Pedobacter sp. ISL-64, assembly GCF_018613605.1. Taxonomy (GTDB): domain Bacteria; phylum Bacteroidota; class Bacteroidia; order Sphingobacteriales; family Sphingobacteriaceae; genus Pedobacter. The sequence continues at coordinate 139,507 of NZ_JAGGPU010000010.1, forward strand.
AACGAATGAAACGCTGCATCCTCCTTTTTTTTATATTTATTTGTGCTTTTTCCCAAGCCCAGGATATTTCGAAACAGCGCCAACTGGAAGCAAAAAGAACGCTGCAAAGCCCCAAAATAGACGGTATTTTAGATGATGAGTGTTGGAATAATATTCCAATTGCTACTGATTTTATTCAGATCAGGCCAAATCCGGGAAAGATAGAAACTCATGATCGGCGTACAGAAATGAAGGTGCTTTATGATGATGTTGCGATTTATGTTTATGCCCGGATGTACGATCACCCTGACAGTGTTTCGCACGAGTTGGTTTCGAGAGATAATATTGGCAATGCCGATTTCATTTCAATTATTGTCGATCCCTTTTATGATAAGATGAATGGAAATGGCTTTTTCGTTACCGCTGCCGGTGTTCAGTTCGATGCCAAATACTCGCAGGTGGGTGATGAAGATGCAAACTGGAACGCAGTGTGGGAAAGTGCTGTTAAAATTGATGATAAAGGCTGGACCTGCGAAATGAAGATCCCTTATTCGGCCTTGCGTTTCTCTAGTAAGGATGTCCAGAACTGGGGTTTGAATTTTAGCCGCAGGATGCAACGGAAAAACCTTCAAACCTTTTGGAATTTTGTAGACCCTAAAGTAAATGGTTTTATCAATCAGGAGGGGTTGTGGATGGGAATAAAAGATGTTAAACCTCCGTTAAGATTATCTTTTTCTCCATATATTTCAGCTTATGTAAACCATTATCCGGTTAATTTGCCCGGGGTAAAAAACACAACCTCGCGGTTTAACGGGGGGATGGATGTTAAATACGGAATCAACAATAGTTTTACGCTGGACATGACTTTAGTGCCCGATTTTGGGCAAGTGCAATCCGATAACCGGATACTGAACCTCACTCCTTTTGAAGTGAAATTTAATGAAAACAGACAGTTTTTTACCGAAGGAACAGAATTGTTTAACAAAGGTGACCTGTTTTATTCGAAACGCATCGGTTCTATTCCATCCTATTATAATTACAGCGGGCTAGGCAGCAGTGATAAAATTGTAAAAGATCAAACTGAAGCCAAGGTATTAAACGCCACAAAAATTTCAGGACGGACAGCAAAAGGCCTGGGTATTGGGATATTTAATGCCATTACCAATAGCATGGAAACCGAGGTAGAGGATGCTCAGGGTAACCTTCGTATGGTAGAAACGCAACCGCTCACCAATTATAATATTCTGGTTTTCGATCAGTCGTTAAAAAACAACAGTTCGGCTACGTTTATCAATACAAATGTACTTAGGCAAGGCTCTGCTTACGATGCCAATGTGAGTGCGCTGCTTTTCAATTTAAACAATAAAGGCAATAAATATTTCGTAAATGGCGGGGGCAAAATGAGCTATTTACGGGGTGAAGAATCGAGCACGGGTTATAGCTACACCTTAAGGTTTGGAAAACAGAGCGGCAATTTTACCTGGAGCTACAATCAGGTATATGCAGATGATAAATTTGATCCATCAGATATGGGTTTCTTTACCAATAACAACTTTTTAGATCAACGGATTGGTATTGGTTATAACGTATACAAGCCAAGTAAATGGTATAATCAATTTGAAAGTTGGCTTAATCTAAATTATTCTCGCAGGGCAATACCGAGTGCTTATCAAAAAATAGGTACGAATGCAGGGTATTGGGTTCAATTTAAAAATCAATGGTCGGCAGAGTTTGATTTAAGTGTAGATAGAAAAGGGAACGACTTTTACGAAGCCCGAAATGGACAAATGTATCAGGCGCCAGGAAATTTTGGTGTTGCCTTGTATATAAATCCCAACCGCGCCAAGGCCTATAATTTTGGTGGAAATGTGCGCTATTTTGAACAGCATCTTTTCGGCGGTAAACAGTATAACTTTTACTTTTTCCAGAACCTGAGGTTAAATGATAAGATTGCTTTTGGTTTAGACCTAAACTTTAACCCAAACTACGATTATGTAAACTGGGTAACCGCACAAGGTGATAAAGCTATTTTCTCTAAATACGACCGCAGAACGGTAGAAAACTCATTTGATGCTAAATATACCTTTACCAACTTAATGGGGCTGACCGTTGTACTAAGACATTATTGGAGTGATAGAAGAAATAAAGAATTTTACCTGCTTCAGCCTGATGGCCATTTAACCGATTATCAAGGGCCAACATTAACCGCGATGGATAGAAACTATAATGTGTTTAATATTGATTTGATTTATACCTGGCAATTTGCACCAGGTAGCACCCTTTCAGTTTCGTATAAAGACGCTGCTGAAACTTACGATACCTATTATACGCAACGTTATAATAAAAACCTGAGTGGAATTTTGAATGCCCCTCAGAATAACAGCCTCTCTGTAAAGGTTTTATATTATGTTGATTACCTCGATTTAAAGAAAAAAAGGAAAAAGGTTTAAACCCCTTTTCGTCATGCTGAATTTATTTCAGCATCTTTCTTGTAATTAAGACCCTGAAATAAATTCAGGGTGACGATCCCTTTGAGACTAAAGACTTTGAATTCACAACTAAAAACTCTCAACTCCAAACTAAACTAACGTGCTTTACCAGGGCTTACGCCGAATTTTTTACTAAAAGCACTGCTGAAATGCTGTACCGAAGAATAGCCCAGCTCGTCGGAAATATTCTTGATATTTTTGCTGCTATCGGCCAGGAGTTCTTTAGCCCGCATTAATTTATAATCGCTTAAATAGCCAAAAACGGTGTTTTTGAAAACTTCTTTAAAGCCATGCTTCAGTTTAAATTCGTTTATGCCTGCAACCTTTGCCAATTCGGTTAAACATGGGGGATGGCTGGCATTGGCCAACAGGTATTCTCGTGCATAATAAATGCGGTCTTTATCGTAAGCCGATTTAATGGTAGAGGTATCGGTTTTTTTTGCTGCAAGTTCAAAAGCCTGGGCTTGTAATGCCAAAAGTTCAAGGCATTTAGACTGCAGAAACAAGAGCTTTAATCCACCGGTAAACTGGCAGTTCATAATATCATTTATACAACTGTGCATGGCTAAGCTGATGGGCAGGTTTTCTGATGAAAGCTCTACCGAACGGTTGTTCATGATTTTGTCGGCAAAGTTTTTTAGCAAAGTGCTGCTTTCGCCAGTTAAATCAACAAAACGTGATCTTTCGAAATTTACCTCGAAAAATTTATGCGGACCTCCTACCGAAAATTCTGCCATCCCATCAAAATCAGGACTGTAAATAATATTGTGCTGATTGGCTTTGATATCCAGGCGTTTGTTGGTGAGGTAATTTTCCATAATGCCGCCGCCTGTAATTGAAAAATGAAGCTCAACCATATCGGGCTCATCAAAAGATTTAATGCGCAGGCGGCTCTTTTTCACAAGCATATCGCCGTAAACAATGTAAATACCCGAAAAAGCGATCTCCACAATCTCTGCATCGCCAAAGGGAAAGCTGTATTTGTCCCTTCTTTCGGTTACCAGTGCCTGATTAAATTCGTTATTGTCGAACTTGTTACCAACAATATAGTATTTATCGTCACCATCGTAAATGTTTAAAGCCATAAAATCCTTTTGATATAAACTTTAATCCTTTTGGTATAAAAAGATGCGTTTGTTAGACAACTACTTTTGTTCAAAGTTACTAAACAAAAGAATACGATGCCAAAATTACCATCATGGCTGGCCAACACAATGGAAAAAGTGATCAGCAATAAAATATATCAGGTAGAAGTTGTAGAAACTAAAATGTTAAGCAGCAACTTAAAGTGCGTTACCTTTAAAGGCGATTTTTTCGATGCCAAATTTATTCCTGGAATGGAAGTGCTGTTTAGGGTTAACTCAAACGAGTACCGACATTATACCCTATCTGCCTTTGATCAAATGAACGAAACCTGCGAGGTTATCTTTTATTTAAACAGACAAGGGCCAGGGCACAGTCTTGCCGTGAACATTCAGAAAGGAGACACTTTAAAGCTTATTCTAGACCGTGCGCGGATTAAATACAAGGAAGAATCTAATCAGCATTTCTTTTTTGGCGATGAAACCAGCCTGGGTTTGTACGAATCGCTTGGGAAAAAAGTGGTAGATGAGGATGTGGAATATTTTGGCATTTTAGAGCTGCAGGAAGAAAATCTTTGCGCTGCAGAACAGCTAAACTTGTTGATCGATGTGGTGCCTTCTGATGTGGATACTCCTGCTAAAAATGCGATCAACTGGATGGAAAATATGCACCCGATGTGCTGGGAAATGTGGCAAAATGCTACTTTTTACCTAACAGGAAGAGCAAAATCCATACAGCTGTTTAAAAGGTACCTAAAGCAAAGGGGAGTAAGCTTTAGGCAGATTATTACTATGCCCTATTGGGAAATTGGTAAAGTTGGCGGTGGATAATATTAAGCTACCTCGGGAATGTAAAACCGAAGCCCAAGGCCAATGTTTGATTAGCTTGTATTTTGTTCGTGCCTGTATCTTTATCGAACAGGACTACTCCAGTTAAACTCGTGTTCATAAAGCGATTGATTTTTGCCGTTAATGCAACATCTAAGCGATGATCAATCTTACTCATCTTAAAATCCTCATACGGAACAAACATCTGATATCGGGCCTTAAGATTGGTGTTTGTAAATATATCTTTATCAAATGCGCTTACCACTTGAAAAGCCAATTCGTTACGTATCTTTTTACCTAAATTGACACCATAAACGCTAGATTTTAGTGGTTTGGTTGGATCTGGATCAAGGAAAAGTTTCTCGTCTAAAACAAAAGTTTGGCGTGCAGTACCTGTACCGATACGGGTAGAAAAATATTTAACCGGCTTGTACTCGAAACCGATAGATTCTGTTAAGTAACCTGGGCCCATAAATTTTGAAATTAGGGTTGCGGTTTCTTGGCCGTTTGTGATGCTGTAAGAATAACCGTCATCAAATTGGGATTCAAAACTTAACGATCCAAAGAAAAACCAGCTTTTAGATAATTGAAAGGAAGCCTTATTATCCCAAAAAATACGGTCGTTGGTTTTCTTTTGTAATTGATCTTTGTTTTTTATTTTGCCATACTGCAAAACAAGTTCGCTTATATAGCTATAGCTGTTTTTGTTGTATTCTGCTTTCCAGTTTACCAAACCGCCAACAGCAACAGAATTGGTACCTCCGCCCTTCCAGTTGTTGCTAAATTGTGCCTGATTTACATTGATGCCGATATTCGTTCTGGTTTTCCAGTAATTAATCTTTGCATTTACAACCAAGGGCTTTATTTTTACAGGCTCAAAGTTTAACGGTCCTTGTCTGCTCGGCAAAGGACTACGCTTTAACTTTATATTCAGGTCTTTTGTATTGATCGGGATAGTATCAATTTCCTGTGAATATAATTTGGTAGAGCAGAAACTTAGAATCAGGATTATGGCAGCTAAACAGTTCTTCATTACCTACAAAGAAAAAGAAAAATTTTAGAGATAAAAAGCATTTAACAAAATGATTGTCAGATTGACAATTGAATTGGAGGTGAAAACTATTATTTCAGATCTTTTTAAACCAGCCGTACCAATTACCCTTTTTTAGGTAATTTAGGTCGGCTTCATGATCATAGGCTTCCTTTTCAAAAACGATGTTACGGTAGGCTAAATCGTGGTTCCGGCATTTAATAAGATTAAGCAGGTAATTAACCAGATATAAAATATAAAAAGGGAAAATAAGCAATTCTAATTGCTGGCGTAAATGGATTTTTTCGTGGTTAATAATGATTGGATCACTTTTAAACCGCGGCGATTTTAACAGGATAAATGGAAAGATTGCCATGCCCGCTGCCGGAAGTTTTTTAACGATGATAATTGGCGCTTTCACAGCTTATCTATGGTTATTTTAGGCAATGTAGGCAATTGTAAGGCTTTAGGATTTAACCTGTAGCTTTTATAGGCATTCCTGATAAAAAGATTAAAGGCATAATCTGTTGCCTCTAACACAAACTGATAGGTTGGGCGATATTGCTGCATAAAATCAGTCAGTTCATCATCTTTTATCCCCAATACCTGGCTAACCAGGCTGGCGCTGAAACGATAATCGATCAAGTCTTCACGATAATCTTTTTCGAGGATTTTTTGAAGGTGACGCGCATTTCTTCCTTGCTTGCTTAACAGATTATAGATCGCATCGATACCTAAACCAACACCGCCGTTACCTAAATTCAATAAATCTTTACTACTTCCTTTCATGGTTTGGTAACGATATTCCTGAACATTTTTTTCGTATTGCTGCTGCGGACTTAATCTTTTTTGTTGAATAAGTACATCACGCAGTCTTATGCCCAACGATCTGAGTTGAAAGTATGCGGCAGTTTGTCCCTTAAAAACAATAGTATCTACTCCATAGCCCGATAAAGCTGCAACTAAGGTGTCACCAGGCAGCGCAAAGGTGCTAAACTCACCTTTCGTATTGTTGTATAAACCATCACCTGTACGGATGTTATAAATATAAACCTTGGCCAAACGCTGCTTTGTTTCTTTATCAATAACAATTCCCTGCACAGGTTTATTCTGTGCATGAAGCAACGTAGAGAAGCCGAAAGCAAGTATAAAGGGAATAAAAAATTTCATTAAGCTACAAAACTACAAATATCTGGCAGGCTAGGCTTGTACTTAACATTATTTAACCTTAAGTATCTGACCCAGTTTAATGGCGTCGGTACCCATTTCGTTCAGCATTTTTAACTGATCAACCGTTAAATTAAAACGTTTTGCAATATTGTAGAGTGTATCTCCTTTAACAACGGTATAAGTACCATCGGCAAGAATGGGTTTAGCTGCTGCAGGGGGAGGGGGCACTGGTGTAAATTTAGCCTTTTCCTGCGGGATATTCTGATTGATTTCTGAAAAGACACGGTCCTCCCTGGCAATCTTTTGCTTTTCGCTTTCCGGTTGATCGTATTGGTAAAGCTGGTATTTTTCGATGGTATTGATCAATAAATCTGGATATTTTGGATTGGTGGCATATCCGGCTGTTTTTAATCCCTGCGCCCAACTTTTGTAATCGTTCTTATCCAACTGGAAAAGGAAGCTATAACGTTTGCGCTTTAAAAACTCAGAGTGATCCCTGAAAGATTCGCGGGCATCCTTATACACCCTAAAACAGTCGTTTTTTTGATCATCGTCCCGGAAGTAGTTTTTTCCCTTCCAGTCTAATGTACATTTAATACCAAAATGATTGTTGGCGTATTTAGCCAGGTCGCTATTTCCACTGCCCGATTCTAAAATTCCCTGCGCCAATGTAATACTTGCAGGGATTCCGTTTGCATTCATTTCTTCAACTGCCACTCCTTTAAACTCATCAATGTAACTTAAAGTATTGTAACTTTTGTACGAATTGTTGTTGGCTTTGTTGGCTGCTTTTTCTATTTGCTTGTTGTTTTTAGAAAATTTCCGCGTACCGCAAGAGCTAAAAAATATGAGGGTTGCTGCTATAAGGATGTAATGGCTGAATGAACGCATTGATGTTATGATTTGTTTAATCGGTTAATTGTTGGAATTGGTTAACTGTATGGCTTTATCGACTTTGGACTCATGGCCCCGGACTCAAAGCTTCAACTTCTGTCCTGGTTTTAAGTTCGCTTTTTTTATGCCGTTTTTTTGCATCAGGGCTTTAACGGTGGTGCCTTTCTTTTTTGCAATTATACTTAGGTTGTCTCCAGATTTTACGGTATAAGTTTTGGCTGTTCTTCTGCTTTTGCTACGGTGGTGAACTGGCGCTGCATAAACAGGCTCTTCATATCCTTCTGGCCTTTCATCATATTGGTAGAGTTCGTATTTTTTAATTAAGCCAATTACCTGGCTGGCCCAGCTTCTACTGCTGGCATAACCGCAACGGCGGATTCCGTAAGCCCAGCCTTTGTAATCGTATTGATCGTATTTTTCAAAAAGATTATTAAAAGGCTTGCGGGTTTCCATAATTTCTACAAAATGGCTGTAAGATTCATCCGCATTTAAATAATCGCGATAGGATGAACGGATTTCCGCATTGTTATTCGGGCCTTTTACTCCAAAATGATTATTAAGGTGTTGTGCGATTTTACTGTTTCCTGCAGCCGATTCGTGTATGGCAACAGCTAAAATAACGCTGGCCGGAATTTTATGATCGTGCATTAAACCCTGTGCATATTCTACATGCTCTGCAATATATTCTTCCGTATCTTGCGCTCTTGCAACAATCCCTGTTAAAAGGAGCAGACAAAAAGTAAAGATTTTTTTAGTCATGGTTAACTGTACAAATTGTTTAATTGGTTAACTGTACGATTAACCGATTAAAACAATTAACCGATTAACCACTATATGTTAAGCTTTCTTCCTAATCACAAACAAACCATCTCGAACAGGTAATATCAGTTTCTCAACCCGTTCATCTGCAGCTATCTTGTCATTAAAACTAGTAATATTTCTGGTGTCTTTATCCTGTTTCTCCTGCAGTACTTTTCCACTCCATAATACATTATCCACAATGATAACCCCGCCTGGACGAACGCGATCAAAAATCATATCGTAATAAGTGCCATTATTTTTCTTGTCGGCATCGATAAAAACAATGTCGAAAACTTCGTCTAAACCCGCTATTGTGGTGGTGGCATCGCCTAAGATATAGTTGATCTGATCATTAAATGCAGATTGCGCAAAGTTGCGGCGCACCATATCTTCCAATTCCTCATTAATATCCAGCGTATACAACAGGCCATCTTTGGTTAAACCTTCAGCAAGGCATAAAGTAGCATAACCGGTAAAAGTGCCGATTTCTAAAATTCTTTTAGGGGAAATCATTTTGCTCAGCATGCTCAAAACCCGGCCCTGATAGTGGCCAGATAACATGCGGGGCATTAAAACTTTAAGATTGGTTTCGCGGTCTATCTGTTGAAGCAATTCGCTTTCAGGTTCGCAATAGGCAATTAGTAAATCCTGTAAATCGTCGTTTATTAGGCTCATTTGTTGGTTATAAACGGTTACTTTCCATAAAATATTGTAAAATGATGGTTGCGGCAATGGTATCAACCCGATCTTTATCTCTTCTGTCCATTTTTTTTAAGCCACTTTGCATAATGGCCTGATGGGCGAGTTTAGAGGTAAAGCGCTCATCAACCCAATGCCTTGGGATATCGGGGAACGATTTTTTTAGCAGTGTAGCAAAACCCTTTACATGTTGTGCCGAATCAGACGGAGAACCGTCCATCTGTTTAGGATCGCCAAGCACAAAAGCCTCAACCTGCTCGGTAAGCATGTATTTTTTAATATATTCAATCACATCTTTTGGATGTACCGTATCCAGCCCCGTTGCAATAATCTGCAAAGGATCAGTTACCGCAATGCCGATACGTTTTGTTCCATAATCAAATGCGAGGATCCGTGCCATAAAAATAGTTAAGCGTAAGGTGTTTGGCGCTGAGCGTTAACGCTGTTTAAAAAATTAAAAATCCAAAGGTAAGGTTTTTTACGAAATGGGTTTTTTGGGTAAAAAGCTTCTTCAGCAACAATCTAAACCCTATTGTAGCGGCATCCCCAAATTAGTTCAATTTGGGATATAGCGGAAAGAGGGACCGAACCCAACCTAAGCATTACCGGAGCTTGCTTTTCTAATAAATAAAATGTCGATTTAATCTAAAAAATACAGATTCTGAAACAAGTTCAGAATGATGAGGCTGTGAATATCATATCTATTTCTTATTTTGCACCAAATGCAGTTTAAAGAAATCATCGGACAGGAAAGAGTGAAGCAACAATTGGTGCAAACGGTTAAGGAAAACCGAATTAGCCATGCGCAACTATTTTTGTCGCCTGCTGGTTCTGGGGCTTTGCCAATGGCAATTGCTTACGCACAATACATCAATTGCCTTAATAAAGGCGAAAATGATAGCTGCGGCGTATGTTCGAGCTGTAGAAAATACGAACGTTTAATTCATCCCGACCTGCATTTCTCTTATCCTTTTTTTGCCTCGGCAAGTGTAAAAACGGCTGTAGATGTATTGGAAGAATGGCGGGGCATGTTAATGCAGGATCCTTATTTCGATATGGATATCTGGCGTTCCAAACTCGATGCGGCGAATAAACAGGCCAATATTAACATAGCCGAATGCCACGATATTATTAAAAAACTAAGTTATAAAGCCTTCGAAGCCGAAACAAAGGTTTTAATTATGTGGCTGCCCGAATATTTGGATAAAGCCGGAAATGCGCTGCTTAAATTAATTGAAGAGCCACCCGCAAATACTTTATTTATTTTAATTGCACAAAGCCAGGATCAGATTTTAACCACCATTTTATCCAGAACGCAAATTGTGAAAATCCCAAAACTTTCGTCAGAAGAGGTAACCGGATATTTATTGAATGCGAAGGGATTAAGCGAGCACCAGTCTATTGATTACTCATTTTTGGCCGATGGAAATTTAATTGAGGCAAAAGCACTGGCTGCCGATACGCAAAGTGATAGTTCGGGTACATTTACGGCCTGGTTGAGGATGGGTTTTGGCAACAAAGTTCCCGATCTGATCGAATTTACCGACGAGACAGCGAAGTGGGGAAGAGAAAACCAGAAGAATTTTTTAAAATATGGCGTAAATTATTTACGCGAATGCTGTTTAATTTTAAGTGGTGCTGAAGAATTGGTGAAATTACCCCCCCTAACCTTCGAAACGGCGAAAAAACTCAGTACACACGTACTTACCTTGCCTATGGCAGAGGCTATAATAGGCGAACTGGAAAAGGCACATTACCACATTGAAAGAAACGCAAACCCGAAAATTCTGTTTTTAGATGTATCTTTACAATTGGTAAAAATTATCAAGTTTAAAACGCTCCCCGCGGGGACTCAATATATATATAATTAATATGGGATGTGGAAGTTGTTCAACAGGTGGTGGTTGCACCCCTAATGGATGCAAAAGTAATGGCTCATGTGGCACCGGTGGTTGCCAAACAATGGAAGTTCACGATTGGCTATCTAATTTGGATATGCCTTCTAATTATAAACCTTTTCAGGTTACAGAAATCAAATTTAAAGGCTCACGCAAAGAGTTTTTCCTTAATAACGATAACATTTATCTCGAAATTGGAGAACTTGTTGCCGTTGAAGGACCAACTGGTGGTTTTGATGTGGGGCACGTTTCGCTTACGGGCGAATTGGTAAGGATCCAGATGAAACGTCGTAAAACGGCGCTCGATCAGGTAACCAAAAAAATCTACCGTAAGGCTACAGAAGCTGATGTAGAAAAATGGAATGCCGCTAAAGGGATGGAGTGGGAAACGATGCACAAAGCCCGTAAACTAGCCTTGGATCTTCGTTTACAGATGAAAATCAGTGATGTAGATTATCAGGCCGACAAAACCAAAGCCACTTTCTTTTATACAGCAGATGGACGTGTGGATTTCCGTGAGCTCATTAAAAAAATGGCAGAGAGTTTCCGTATCAGGATTGAAATGCGCCAGATCGGGATGCGTCAGGAAGCTGGCCGTTTAGGCGGAATTGGCTCCTGCGGTAGAGAATTATGCTGCTCCACCTGGTTAACCAACTTCAAAACCGTATCTACTGCTGCGGCGCGTTATCAAAATTTATCACTAAATACTTTAAAGCTTGCAGGGCAATGCGGTAAATTAAAATGCTGTTTAAATTATGAGCTAGATACCTATTTGGACGCTTTAAAAGATATTCCCGATAGAATTGAAAACCTTGATACTGAGGCTGGTTATGCCCGTCATCAAAAAACAGACATTTTCAAAAAAATCATGTGGTTCAGTTACCAGGGTGATGAAAACTGGATTCCTGTTAAAGCTGCGCGTGTAAAAGAGATCATGGCAATGAACAAGGCGGGCAAAAAAGCGCCTAACTTAAAAGAAGAGGCCGTTCAGATTGCTGCGCCAGTTGTAGTAGAAAAACCTTTCGATTATGAAAATGTAGTTGGTCAGGATAGTTTAACCCGTTTAGATGAACGCTCGAGAGGTAAAAACAGCCAGAACAAAAACAATAATCAGAAAAACAGCCGCAACAACAACCAAAATAAAAGAGAAAGAATTCCTGGCGGAGAGAAAAATGCAGTCCCTAATAATAGAACTCAGCAACCTCAACAGGGTGCGCAGAAAGCTCAACAAGGCGGCAAACAACAGCCTAATGGACCAAAGCTACAACAGGTAGTGCCTAAACCACAGCATGTTAATGGGCCAAAACCTCAAAACAATAAGCCAAAACAACAGCAGCCACAAGCACAAAAGCCTGTAGTAAAAGCTGAAGGAAATGTAGCGGCCGAGGGTGTTAAGCCAGAACAGAGCAAAAATAAAAACAGGAATAACCGTAGGAAAAACAATAACCGCCGAAACAATAATAATGGCTCAGAAAATAAACCTGCTGCTGAATAAAAAGCAAATAATTTTGCTTGGCTTTTTATTCATTACTTCGCTATTTGTTGGTTGTACACCCAGCGTAATTGATAGTAATGTAGAAATTGCCAACCGCAGGTGGACCTACCGTAACCATATTTCTACACCGTTTGAGGTTAAGGATAATACTAAGGCCTACAACATTTATTTTAAGGTTAGACATACCGCCGATTATAAATATGCCAATATTTTTATCCTTGCCCATTTTAAAGATGGCAAGAAGATGATAACCCGGCGTTATCAATACAAACTCGCCAAAAATGATGGCGAATGGTTGGGCAGTGGTTCCGGGAATGTATTTAGTTATACCCTGCCGATGTTAACCAACCATCATTTTCCCCGAAATGGTAAGTTTGAGATCGAAATCGAGCAGAATATGCGCGATAACCCACTTTTAGAAGTAAGTGATGTTGGTTTATTGATTGAAGAGGCAAGATAAGTTTTGTTTTCACTTAGCATCTTATTGATTATTTAACCCATTGTCCTTATTTATTTGCCTTTGACTGGGTTTTTCGAAATTTTATTTGGAAAAATTAGATCTCGCACTAAATCTTTGTAATAAAATTGTTATTATTGTTTATAAACCTATGAACTATGATACGAATTTTACTCAAAAACATCCTACCCCTTCTCCTCATTTTAATTTCTCCTCAATTATTTGCCCAAGGCTTAAAGGGTAAGGTTACTGATTCTGCCGGCTTGGCTATCCCAGGTGCTACCGTTCAGGTAGTTGGCTCAAAAATTGGAACATCATCTGATGGAAATGGGCTCTATGCCTTAAAATTTCCTTCACCCGGGGCTTATAAAGTGAGGATTTCTTTTACAGGCTACCAAACGGCCGAAGTAGCAGTTCAGATCGATAATGCCGTAAAAACGATGGATTTTGCATTGCAGGATGCGAAAGAACTGTTAAGTGATGTAGTTGTGGTTGGATCAAGGTCAACGCCAAGAACGAACATCGAAAGTGTGGTTCCTGTTGATCTGATTTCTACAAAAGACGTTAAAGTATTTGCGCAAACAGATTTAACGCAGATTTTAAACTTTGTAGCGCCATCTTTTAGCTCTAACCGGCAAACCGTTGCTGATGGAACCGATCACATCGATCCTGCATCTTTACGTGGTTTAGGACCAGATCAGGTTTTGGTGCTGGTAAACGGAAAACGTAGGCATACTACAGCACTGGTAAACATTAATGGTACTTTCGGGCGGGGTTCTGTCGGAACCGATTTAAACTCCATCCCGGTTTCGGCAATAGAACGCATAGAGGTGCTACGTGATGGTGCTGCAGCGCAGTACGGTTCGGATGCCATTGCAGGGGTGATCAACATTGTGTTAAAAAAGGTAACACCGTATAGTTTTTCTACCTCTTTCGGTCAGTCTTCATCAAGTGCTTTAGGGCGCGATTTTAGCGATGGCAGAACCTTCCAGGTTGATTTTAGCAAAGGATGGGCATTTAAAAATGATAAAGGTTTCATCAATTTTGCGGCACAGTACCTCCAAAGAGGCTATACAAACAGGGGTGGCTTAGATACCCGTCCGTTATTATATTCTGCTAACCCAACTAAAGGTTCAACAGAAACTGAGGCAGATTTTCAAGCCCGTTTTGCAAGCTTAAAGGCTGCTGATGATGCAAGGGCAAGAGCAAACGGCTTGGATAGAAACAACATGCGTGTGGGTAACTCCGATTCGAAAAACGGTGGTGGTTTTTTAAACGGACAGTTTAATTTTGGTAAAACCACTCAATTGTACTATGCAGCTGGCTTTACCCATAAAACCGGAAGTGCCGCGGGGTTTTATCGCCTGCCGACACAAACAACACAGATTGATTTATCCATCTATCCTAATGGATTTTTGCCTTTCATCGATACCAAGATTAATGATTATTCATTCTCAGCCGGGTTGAGGGGTAAGATAGGCGCTTGGGATTACGACCTAAGTAATACAAGTGGAGAAAATACCATTGAGTTTAATATTGACAACACGGTAAATGCCTCATTACCAACAGGCACTAGTCCTACTTCGTTTTATGCAGGAGAATTGCTGTTCAGACAAAACACCAGTAATCTTGATTTAAGCAAAAAGCACACTTTTGACGGTGGATTTTTAACCTCATTAAATACGGCATTTGGTGCTGAATTCAGGATAGATAATTACCAGATCAAAGAAGGTGAGCTTTTGTCCTACTCAAATGGTGGAAGATTGATCGGGACATCCCCTACGGCATCAGGTGCGCAGGTATTCCCAGGCTTTAAACCGAGCAACGCATTAGATAAATCGAGGCACAATGTTGGTGCTTATGCCGATCTTGAAGCCGAGTTTGGGCCCCGGGTAACTTTAGGGGCTGCGGGCCGTTACGAAAATTATAGTGATTTCGGTTCTAACTTCTCGTATAAATTTACGGGTAAGGTTAAGCTTTTTAGTGATGTTTCGCTGCGTGGAGCTTATTCCACAGGATTTAGGGCACCATCTTTACACCAACAATATTTTAATAATGAGAGTACACAGTTTGTAGGCACCAATGCAACGCAGGTTTTAACTGTAAATAATGCAAATCCTATTGTGTCCCAATTTGGTGTAGGCGCATTAAAACCTGAAATTTCTAAATCGGGAAGTTTAGGTTTAGCAGGCAAAATCGCCAAAACCTTTACTTTTACCATCGATGCTTATAACATTGATATCAGCGACCGTATTGTTTTCTCCAGCCAGTATGCCCGCGAACGTTCTGGTGGTGTTTTAGTGCCAACCGGCGTGGTGAATCAGATTTTAAATACGGTAGATCCAGCGGCACAAATTAACAGTGTACAGTTTTTTACCAACGCCATTACCACCAATACCGCAGGTATCGATGTTGTTTTAACCAATAAGTTCAATTTGGGTGCAAAAAGCAGCTTAATTTTAAGTGTTGCCGGAAATGTAAACAAAACCGTGGTGAGAAGTATTCAGGGTTCTGATAAAATTGAAAGTGATCCTACATTAAAGGCTAAACTTTTCGATCGTTTGGAGCGCTCCCGTTTCGAAAGTTCAGTGCCTAAAAACAAACTAAATATTACCGCAACTTATAATGTAAATAAACTATCGTTTGTGGCAAGAACAGTTCGTTTTGGCGAGGTTACCTATTTAAATGCTATCGATCCCAATGTTGCTGCCAATGGTTTGCCTACGCAATTGGATCAAACTTTTGCGCCAAAATGGATAACTGATTTCTCGGTAAGTTATACAGCAAATAAAACCTGGTCGGTTACTGTTGGGGCCAATAATATTTTTGATGTTTACCCTGATAAATTATATATCGATCCGCGTAATAATGAAAATAATTTGAGCGGAAACGCTGCGGGCAATTATTCAGGGGGATTAGACAATACCTCGAATGGGAGGTTCTTGTACTCAAGAGCTGTTAGCCAGTTTGGTTTTAGCGGTAGGTATGTGTATGGCAAAATTGCCTGTACATTTTAAAGAAATTTAAAAAAGAAAAGCGTCCAGATTTTAAATCGGGGCGCTTTTTTGGTTTTACGCCCTAAGGTAATGCCATTCACTTAGGGAGAAATAATAAAACGTTGTCATCCTGAGCCTGTCGAAGGACAAATGTTTTATTTATTTCGAAAATTAAGAGGTCTTCGACAAGCTCAGACTGACAGCAGAATGTTTAAGTTATCGATACTGCTCTTCGCGGATTTGAAACTACAGATACTGTAACAAACTTTCCAGTTTCATTCCTCTTGATCCTTTTAACAATACCAAATGATCCTGTACCGGGTTTTCCTGTAAATATGCGGCTGCTTCGGCCGGGCTTTCGAAAAATATTCCCTTAAAATTGTCTTTAAATGAATAGAAATCCTTCCCGATAAAAATTAGCTGATCTAAACCACTTTCATTTGCCTGTTTCGCAATGAGTTCATGCTGTTCATGAGATTCTGGTCCAAGCTCAAACATATCACCCAAAATAGCAGTCTTTTTATCGGCCGATAATACTGCAATATTTTTCAGTGCAGCGGTCATGCTGCTTGGGTTTGCATTATAAAAATCGCAGATTACCGTATTCTTTTCTGTTTTGGTTAATTGAGAACGGTTATTTTTTGGCTGATAATTAGATAAACCGGAATTGATTTCATCCGGAGTCATATCAAAGAAATCGCCAATACAGATTGCAGCAAGAATGTTTTCGAAATTATAACTACCTGTTAAATTGGTTTTAACAGAAGAAGAAACCTCGTGGTTAGTCCAATCTACCTCAATAAAAGGGTCGCTGCTTTTTAATTTACCTTTAATGGTATTGCCATTTTCTGTTCCATAATAAATCAGTTTGTTTAAACCTGCGGCAGTGCTCATTTCAAGCAAGTATGGATTGTCTCTATTGATAAAAGTATAACCATGGGTTTCTTTTAAATAGGCATAAAGTTCTGCTTTGCCCTTTTTTACCCCTTCAAATCCGCCGAATCCATCTAAGTGTGCCATGCCAACATTGGTAATAATGCCATGTGTGGGCTGAGCAATGGTACAAAGCAGTTCTATTTCCTTCTGATGGTTTGCTCCCATTTCGATTACCGCAATCTGCACCTCACCAGTGATGGACAAGATAGATAACGGAACACCAATGTGATTGTTTAAATTGCCGAATGTGGCAAAGGTTTTGTATCGTTCTGCTAAAACAGCATTTACCAATTCTTTGCTGGTTGTTTTCCCATTACTGCCCGTTAAACCGATTACCGGGATATTTAATTGTTTGCGGTGATAACGTGCCAGATCCTGCAGAGTGCTTAATACATCGTCAACCAATAGGCATTGACTATTTTTGGCATACTTTTCTTCATCTACAACTGCATAAGCAGCGCCTTTTTCAATAGCTTGAGCAGCAAATTCGTTGGCATTAAAAAGATCTCCCTTAAGCGCAAAAAAGATACAACCCGGGCTAATGTTTCTGGTATCGGTAGAAATAATATTATGCTGTAAGTAATGCTGATAAAGGGTTTCTGTATTTGTCATTTTAAATAGATTGCGAAGGTAAAATTACGAATCAAGCCCAAATAAAACACTCTTTTTCCAATCTTCACTATTTCTTCATCAATTTCCTTCAGAAAGACTCTACATTCATTGCTGAATAAACGAATTGCGGCAGTTTTTGAGCATTGCTTTTCGATCATTATTAACTAAACTAATTTAAATCATGAAGAAACTATTACAAAGTTTATTCGTTCTGTTGCTATTTGCATCCATCGCAATGGCACAAGAAAGAACCATTACGGGTACGGTTACCGCTAAAGAAGATGGAACGCCAATTCCCGGGGTAAGTATTAAGGTAATCGGTACCAATATAGGTGTGTCATCCGGAGCAGATGGGAAATTCTCTCTAAAAATTTCGTCGGGTGCAAAAAGTTTACAATTCTCTTCCTTGGGATTCTTGATGCAAACAGTAAACATAGGTTCTTCTAATGTAATCAACGTGGTGCTACTTCCAGATTCGAAAATCTTAGGAGAGGTAGTAGTAACAGCCTTAGGTATAAAGAGGGAGAAACGTACGCTTACCTACTCTACACAAGAGGTTAGTGGAAGCGCGTTGGTAGATGCAAAAGAAAATAACCTGGTTAATGCCCTGGCAGGTAAGGTTGCTGGTGTGCAAATTACCAATTCAAGTGGTGCTGCCGGAGGCTCCTCAAAAATTGTAATTCGAGGAAATACTTCATTAACAGGAGAAAACGGCGCGCTTTTTATTTTAGACGGAGTGCCAATTGATAACTCCGAAGCAGGTAATCCTGATGGAGCATTAAGTGCCGGCGGAACATCGAACCGTGCCATAGATATTGATCCAAATATTATTGAAAGTGTAACCATCTTAAAAGGAGCTGCCGCGAGTGCTTTGTACGGTGCTGCTGCCGCTAGAGGCGTAGTAATTATTACCACCAAAACAGGAAAAGGAAAACCTTCCGTAACCTTAAGCTCTGGAATAACATTTGATAACCCTATTTTTCCTGAGTTTCAAGATAAGTATGCCCAAGGCAGCAATGGCGTTTATGTTGATGGGAATAATGGCCAACTCAGTTCATCTTCATGGGGGCCACTTATTGATGGTTTAACGGTAAATGGACAGCCAGTGCAAAAGCACGACCCTAGAAAGGAGTTCTTTAAAACAGGTTTTACAACTGATAATACTTTAGCAGTAAATGGTTCAACAGATAACTCAACTTATCTGGTTTCTTATTCCTATCTAAAAACGAACGGAACAGTGCCATCAACAGATTTTGGAAGACACTCGTTATTCACGAAATTTTCCAATAAAATCACAAAAGATATCACTGTTACGGGACAGTTTAATTATGTTAATTCTGTGAATAACCGTTTAGCAGAAGGAAATGGATTGGCTAGCCCTTATTGGACTGTTTATGCTGCCCCTATCTCCTGGGATCCATTCCCAACCACAAACCCTGATGGCTCGCAACGTGTATACAGAGCGGCCAGAAACAATCCATATTGGTTGGTAGATAATACTAAGTTTGTATCTGCAGTTAACCGTTTTTTACCTGTACTTACTGTGAGTTACAATCCTTTATCATGGTTAACCATAACTGAACGTGGTGGTGCTGACATTTACAATGATAACAGCAACTACCATGAGGCACAAGGAATAGTAGGTGGAGAATCTGAAGATGGTAAGATGTATAACCGTGAAATAAATTATAAGCAATTTAATAATGACATTATTGTTGAGGCCAAGAAGAACTTTAATGAAGATTGGTTTGGTAGCATATTAGTAGGTAACAACATTCTAAGCAACTCGCAAAGGGTTGTGTTTGATAAAGGAGTAGGTTTATCGGCTGCTGATTTTTACAATATTAACAATGCCTCTACTCAAATATCTTCCATAAATAATTACACCAGAAGAAAAGTTGGGTATTATGCACAATTAACAACCGAATATAAAAGAATGTTATCCTTTTCATTAACCGGGCGTTATGACGGAACTTCGGTTTTGAGTCAGGATAAAAATTATTATCCATATGGTTCAGCATCGGCAGCTTTTATTTTTACCGAGCCACTTCATTTAGAAGATAATGACATATTAAATTTTGGTAAGATCAGACTGTCGTACTCTTATGTAGGAAACGATAACGTAGGCCCATATGCACTAACTACACCTTATCTTCATCCTGTAATTTCGAACATCGAATTCCCTTACGATAAAAACAACGGGTTTTTAATGACCAATACCTATGGTGATCCTAATCTTAAAAATGAAGGATTAAAAGAGTTTGAAACAGGGCTTGAGCTAAAGATGTTCAGAAGTAGACTAAGTATAGAAGCTACTTACTTCGACAAAAAAAGCGTTGATTTGATTACCACTACTCCAATTACGCCGTCATCAGGTTTTAATGCTGCAACAATTAATGCCGCCAGCATGTACAATAGGGGGATAGAGTTAATACTTAACGGCACACCGATTAAAACAAAGGATATTACCTGGAATATTGGACTTAACTTCTCAAAAATTAAAAATGAAGTTACAGAACTGGGTAAAGATTTGGATAATATCCAATTTGCCGGCTTTACAAACCCAGGTATTTTTGCCTACAAAAACCAACCTTATGGTGTAATATATGGTTCCAGGTATAAAAGAAATAACGATGGTAAGTTATTGATTGATGATGAGGGCTATCCGATTATTGATGATCAACTTGGCGTAATCGGAAACACAACACCAAAATGGAATGCCGGCTTAACTACAAGTTTCGCTTATAAAGGTTTTAGTTTATCAGTCGTATTCGACATGAGGTATGGCGGTGATGTTTATAATTTAGATGGCCATTATTTAGATTTTTACGGGACAACTAAAAAGACTGAAGATAGAACAGCAACAACAGTTTTCGACGGAATCAGAGAAAGTGACGGGAAGGTAAATACAACGGTTGCAAAACTGGATCAGGGATACTACCAAAATAATGAGAGCGTGGTAGATGAAACAGGTGTAGAGGATGGCACTTATTATAAATTAAGACAGGTAACCTTATCTTACAGTTTTAATCCATCGCTTCTAAAGAGAACTCCATTTAAAGGATTGAGTATAGCTGCCACTGGCAGAAACTTATGGATCTATGCCCCCCATTATACTGGTTCAGATCCAGAGGTGAGTTTGTATGGAACAGGTAATGGAGCAAGTTTTACCAATTTTGTTACCCCAACAAACAGGAGTTATAATTTTGCAATAAAAGCAACCTTTTAATCTAAGCAAACATGAAAGTTATATATTATTCAATAGCCACTTTATTACTGCTTTCTTTTAGTAGTTGTAAGAAATTTCTTGATATCAATCAAGATCCCAATAATCCATTAAAAGTACAGGAATCGTTAATTTTAACCCCTGTTGAGCTTTATACCACTACGCAGATTGCTGGGGGGTACCCTTCAATAACGACGGCTTATTGGACACAACAGCTGGCGCTAAATCAAGAATCGCCAAATATCGATACCTATCGTATTACTCCAACAGATGTAAACAATACCTGGAGCTTTGACCTTTATCCTGCTATTTTTTATAACCTGCGCAATATGATCAGCGATGCGGATAAGAAAAGTAATACCAGTTATTCGGGCGTAGGTAAAATTTTATTGGCTTATAATTTAGCCGTTTGTACCGATTTGTGGGGCGATATACCTTACACCCAGGCTTTTAATGCTTTGGATGGACTTAAGCCAGCTTATGATTCGCAAGAAAGCATTTATAAAGTTATTCAAACAACTCTTGATGATGCCATTGTGAAGCTAAATGCACCAAATACGAATAAGGCTATGGGCGGAGATGACCTTATTTACGGGGGGGATTTGGCTGCCTGGAAAAAATTTGCTTATACCCTTAAAGCAAGGTACTACCTGCGTTTAAGTAAAGCAGCA
The DNA here is from genome assembly GCF_018613605.1 of Pedobacter sp. ISL-64. Taxonomy (GTDB): domain Bacteria; phylum Bacteroidota; class Bacteroidia; order Sphingobacteriales; family Sphingobacteriaceae; genus Pedobacter. The sequence continues at coordinate 160,770 of NZ_JAGGPU010000010.1, forward strand.
GGCTACAATGCGGCAACTCAGGCAGATTTGGCACTTACCGCTCTTCAAAACGGTTTCGAGTCAAATGATGATAATGCCAGGCTAATCTATGCTGGTGGACCAAAAGCCGAAAATCCTTGGTACCAGAATACTTTGCCAGGCGCGGGAGGTGTTGTTTTGTCCTCATATTTTGTTAATGCTTTAAAATCAAACAACGATCCAAGATTACCAATATTAGCAAATCCAGGTTCTGGTAAAGATTATATTGGCAGAACGAGCGGTACTGCTGCAGCCACGGACCCAGCTACTTACGCTACCGTCGGTTATTTTTATGGAGGGTATGTTGACAAAGATGAGATCAAACAGGGCATTGCACAAGCAGCCCCGGTTTATCTGGCTACCTATGCTGAAGCATTATTTATTAAAGCGGAGGCTACACTTTACAAATCAGGAGCGGCAGCGGCTACGCCGATATATAACAGTGCCATTGCTGCCCATATGGATATGCTAAAAGTTGCTGCAACAGATAAGGCTACTTATTTGGCAACTCACGCAACACTTGATGCCGTTACTCCGTTAAAAACTATAATTGGCGAAAAATATGTTGCCGATTTTTTATCTCTTGAAGTGTACAACGACTGGCGTAGAACAGGATATCCAAGTTTATCTGTGGTACAGAATGCCTTTAAGCCTTATATCCCACAGCGCTTTCCTTACCCTTCACAAGAAATCACGTCAAATCCACAGCCCCAGCAAAGTATAGCTACGTCAACTAAAGTTTGGTGGGCCAATTAGATTTGGTTTACATAGCAGGCCAATATGGTGTGGCTATATGATCTGATTTTAAAATAAAGCCTCCGGTAATGGGGGCTTTATTTTTATTCAGAAGAAGTACTTGACCACAAAAATGATATGAATGTGGGGGTTCAAATCATTTTTATTTTATGTATTATTGGTTAAACAATTATTTTTTCATGAGATACGTTCTGTTCTGCCTTGCTTTATTCACTAATCTAAACGTTTATAGCCAAATACAAAGTCCTGATGATTTTTTGGGCTACCAGTTAGGTTCGCACTTTACTCCACACCATAAAGTAGCCGATTATTTTAGGCAAACCGCTGCGGCTTCTGCTAAAAACATGAAACTGATAGAATACGGTAAAACCAATGAAGGCAGACCCTTAATGGTGGCAGTTGTTTCTTCACCAGAAAACATAAGCAAACTCGAACAGATTAGGAACAACAATTTAGTTTTAGCAACGGGCACCACTAATAGTGTAGATTTAACAAACCAGCCTGCTTTACTTTGGTTAAGTTATAATGTACATGGTAATGAGGCAAACTCAACTGAAACTTCAATGAAGATGCTTTATACCTTAGTTTCGGGTAATAATAAACCTGCAACAGAATGGTTAAAAAATACAGTTGTAGTGATTGACCCTTGTTTAAACCCCGATGGAAGAGACCGTTATGTGAATTATTTTAATAGTGTAGTGGGGAAAACCCCCAATTCCGATCCATTATCAAGAGAACACATAGAGCCATGGCCAGGTGGTAGGCCAAATCATTATTATTTCGATTTAAACCGCGATTGGGCCTGGCAAACACAGGTTGAAAGCGTGCAAAGGTTAGCGTTGTATAACCAATGGATGCCTCAGGTGCATGTCGATTTTCATGAGCAAAGCTATAATGAACCTTACTATTTTGCACCGGCGGCAGAACCGGTTCATCAGGACATTACGCCTTGGCAAAAAAGTTTCCAGGTGGTAGTCGGTAAAAATAATGCCAAATATTTTGATGCAGAAGGATGGCAATACTTCACCAAGGAACGGTTTGATTTGCTATACCCATCTTATGGCGATACTTATCCTTTATATAATGGATCAATTGGTATGACCTATGAGCAGGGAGGAATCAGGGCCGGGTTATCTGTAGTAACTAATGATGGCGATACGTTAACCCTAAAAGACCGTATAGCACACCACTTTACAACAGGGATGTCGACCCTTGAAATAACCTCTTTAAACCATAATAAATTATTAGAGGAGTATAAAAAATATTTCCAGCAAGAATTGGCCAGTAGTCCTGGCATTTATAAAAGCTATATCATCAAAGCGACTAATTTGTCACGCTTAAAAAAACTGGCTGAACTGCTAACTAAAAATAAAATCGAATTTGCTTTTGGTGGTGATAAAACGGGAAGAGGTTATGACTATGATACCCAAAAGGAAGAAAATTTTAGCATCACCCGTAACGATTTAATTGTTAATATTCAGCAGCCAAGGGCAGTTTTGGCTAACGTTTTATTAGAGCCCCAAACCCTCGTAACGGATTCTAATACTTATGATATTACAGCCTGGGCCCTACCTTATGTGTACGGATTAAAGGGCTATGCCAGCAAAGAAAGCATAAAAGGAAAATTCTCAGTGATTGAAGAGCCAAAGATAATCAGTAATGAACTTGAGAAGCCCCTAGCCTGGTTGTTTAGTTGGGGAACAAGCGAAGATGTTCAGGTTTTAACGGCACTACAAAAAGAAAACATAAAAGTTAGGCAGGCCGATCAGCCCTTTTCTGTAAATGGTAAAGACTATCCTGCCGGAACCCTAATTGTGTTGAGGGCAGAAAACGAAAGACTGATCAAAGGGATGAAAGATAAGGTTGCATCGATCGCCAAAAACTTGAACAGACCAATTCAGGCAATTAGCAGTGGTTTTGTAGAAAAGGGGAAAGATTTTGGCTCTAACGTTTATCCATTGTTAAAACAGCCTAAAATTGCCATTGTATCTGGTATGGAGGTTTCTTCTCTTGCGTTTGGCGAAGCTTGGTTTTTTCTTGAACATGATCTAAATCTTTCACCAAGTATTATTAATGCCAAGGATCTGAATAACCTGGATATTAATAAGGTAAACACCTTGATTTTACCAGATGGAAGTTACAGTGCTTTTATAGGCGATGGTTTAACCGCGTGGCTGAATAAAGGAGGAAGATTGATTTTGATGGAAGATGCCATCGAAAGTGTATTCGAGAAAAAGGGATTTGATATTAAAAAGAAGGAGGCCGTTGTAAAAAAAGATGAAAAGCCAGAGGCAAACAAACTTCTTTTCAAGGATAAGGACAGAGATGATTTCGAAACTACCATACCAGGTGCCATTTATCGGATCAATCTCGATGCTAGTCACCCGTTTTCCTATGGTTTGGGTAAAACTTACTACAGTTTAAAAACAGACCGTAAGATTTATGAGCCTTTTGTTAAAGGTTGGAATGTGGGTTTAATTAACGAAAAAAGTTTAATTGCCGGTGTAGTGGGTAAAAAGGCAAGGGAAGAGCTTAAAACTGGGCTTTTAATCGGTGTACAAGATTTCGGCCGTGGCAAGGTAATTTATTTGGCTAATGACCCGCTGTTTAGAAACTTCTGGGAGGGTGGAAAAACCTTATTCGGGAATATAATTTTTTGTGGGTATTAGGCGCGATTTCTACTTTTTTTTAATACGCACAGATTTATCTTTCTGAATAGATTTTTGCACATGTATGTAAAATACTTTACATGAACTATATACAATCATTTTTTGGGCTTAAGAAAGAAAATCTCAAGCTTATTTCGTCAAATTAAACATACTTTCGGTTCAAGACTTGAATTTTTTTCTTTAAAAAGAGCATTTTTTTTAAGAATTTCACTCAGAATCTGTTGCTTATGTCATTTAATTCAGATAAGAAACAAAATTTATTTTTTTGTAAAATGCTTAAAATCAATTTATTAGATATGTAATGCGGCGATTTGTTAAAATTTGTTAAAAAAAATTTTCGATCCTGACTTTCATAACCTAAATTAGGCGAATCATTAACTAACCTATTTTTAAATTATGAAAAAACTTCTACAAAGTTTGTTCATTCTTATGTGCGTTGCTGTAACGGCAATTGCTCAGGAAAGAACAATCACTGGTACGGTTACCGCTGCGGATGACAAATTACCAATTCCCGGTGTAAGCGTAAAAATTTCAGGTGCCTCAGGAGGTACCGTTACAGGTGCAGACGGTAAATACTCTTTAAGAGTCTCAGGTTCTGCAACAGCATTAGTCTTTAGTTCAATAGGATTTGCTACACAAACCAAAACCATTGGTTCCTCTACAACAATAAACGTTGTTTTACTTTCTGATGCCACTTCATTATCTGAAGTTGTTGTAACTGCATTAGGTGAAAAAAGGGAAGCTAGAGCTTTAGGTTATGCTGCCACTGAAATAAAGGGTGAAAAACTTACAATTGCAAAAAACACTGACATCAGTACTGCGTTAGCGGGTAAGGTTGCTGGTGTTCAGTTAAATGGATCACCAAGTTCATCATTCGATAATGCTTCAGTTATTGTTCGTGGAATTAATGGTTTTACGGTAGGATCTCCATTATTTGTTGTGGATGGAACACCTGCTGATCAGGCCAACGTCAATATGGATAATATTGAAAGCATTACCGTGCTTAAAGGTGCGGCTGCTACAGCATTGTACGGCCAACGTGCCTATAATGGCGTTGTAATTGTAACCAGTAAAAAAGGTAGTAGAAAAGCAGGAACCTCGATCGAAATTAATTCTGGGCTTGCAATCGAGAAAACTTCTTTATTGCCTGATTATCAGAATGAGTATGCTGGTGGATATACCGGACAGTTCGAAAAATTTGTTTATAATCCAGCTATTCACCCAGCTTCTTGGGCGGCTTTTAATGGACAAAATATGTTGGATTATGGAGCCGATGCAAGTTTTGGACCAAAAATCGACGGCACAACCCTTTATCGTCCTTATTACAGCTGGTACCCTGGTGAAGAATTTGGTAAACTGGTTCCTTTAACTGCTCAGCCAGATAATATCAAAGATTATTTAAAAACAGGCGGATCTTATAATAATAGTATTGCATTCACAACAGGCGGAGAAGGTTATAATTTACGTGTTGGGTATACTAATCAAACTCGATCTCTTGTCCAAGAGAATGCTAATCGATCAATGAATATTTTAAATGTTAATGGGTCATATGATATTAGTAAAAGATTTACAGTATCCACTGATTTTCAATTTGCTAAAGAGAATAGAATCGGACAGCCTTATGAAACTTACCGCAACGATGGTTTAAATGTGGTTCAAGGATTTAACCAGTGGTTTCAACGTCAACTAGACATGAATTACCTAAGAGATCATCAAGTTTTGGCCGACGGTACTGTGACTTCATGGAATATTGGAAATCCAAATGGTACAGGAGATCTTGACGCAATTACAACTCCTCAATACTGGGATAACCCTTTCTGGGTTGTAAATAACAACTATAGAACGCAAAGAAATAATCGTTTAGTTGGTAATTTAGGCTTAAAATATGATTTGGGTAGTGGTTTAGCTATTGCAGGTTTTTTAAGAGGTAATATTAATAACGAATCTGGTGACGAACGTATGGCAACAGGCGGGTTACAACAAGATTATTTCAAAACAAGAAACTGGACTGACACTGAGTTTAACTATGAGTTAAACTTAACTTATAATAAAACTTTCGGCGATTTCACTTTAAATGCTTTGGCAGCTGGTAACATCCGTCATGAAAAAAGAGAGAGAATTGACATGGCTACTGCAGGCGGTTTAAGCTTCCCTAACTATTTTAACATCGCCGCATCTTTAGCTCGCCCAACAGTAACTAACGACTATTATGAAAAAGAAGTTAGAAGTATTTTCGGAAAAGCATCGTTGGCCTATAAAAACTTTCTTTATTTAGATGTTACAGCTAGAAATGACTGGTCATCTGTATTCGCTCCAGATTTGAATTCGTATTTCTATCCATCTGTTTCAACTTCGTTTGTATTCTCTGAGTTTTTCCCAGAGGGTATTAAAAAGGCTATATCGTTTGGTAAATTAAGATTGGCTTATGCTCAAGTAGGTTCTGATGTAGATCCTTATAGAGTAAATCTTCAATACAACACTGCTCCTGCCTATGAGACTAATCCTTCATTAGCGATTGGTAACGAATTTAGAAATGGAAGATTAATTCCGGCTAAAACCAATTCGTTTGAGGTTGGTACTGAGTTGAAATTCTTGAAAAACAGAATCGGATTAGATTTTGCTTATTACATCAACAAAAACAAAAACCAAATCTTAGGCGTAACCTTAAATGGTGCAACTGGTTATACAAGTAACTTAATCAATGCAGGTGATTTAACAAATAAAGGTTTCGAGTTTAGCTTAACTGGTACGCCGGTTCAGTCAAAAAATGTGAGCTGGGATTTGACAGTAAACTTTAGTAAATCTAAAACTATCGTGAACAAAATCACAGATAAACAAACTAATGTAATCTATCAAACAAGTACATTCTTCGGTAATACCTTAAATTTACGTGAAGGCGAAGAATGGGGTTATATATTAGGCCGTACCTGGAACCGCGATGCTAATGGTAATGTAATCATTGCTGCAAGTGGTTTGCCTACCTCAACAACGAATCAATTTATTGGTTATGCCCGTCCAAAATTCAATGGAGGTGCTTACAGTTCATTAAGGGTATTTGATTTCGATTTAGGATTTTCAATAGATTTCCAGAAAGGTGGCTTGTTTAACTCTACTACTCGTGCATTTAATATGGGTAGTGGTTTATCTCAAGAAACGGTTGGTGTAAATGATAAAGGTATCGACTGGAGATTGCCTGTTGCCCAAGGTGGTGGTTATAAATTTGCTGGAGTTCTGGCAAACGGCCAACCAAATACAAGATATGTAGATGCCAGTACCGCATTTTACAATGGTATGCAAACCGGATCAGGTGAACTTTTTATGATCAGCGCTTCTTACCTGAAATTAAGGGAAGTTAGATTGGGTTATAATTTACCAAGTAAAATTTTGGTGAAAACAGGTTTCCTTAAATCAGCTAACTTAGGTTTGGTTGTAGGTAATGCATGGTTAATATCTGCTCCTGGAAAAAAATATGGTGTTGACCCATCGGAAATTGAAAATTTCTGGCAGGAAGGCGGACAGTTACCGTCATCTCGTACATTTGGTCTTAATTTAAGAGTTGGGCTTTAATTTATAAGGATATGAAAAATATTAAAAAATATATATTTATGACGCTTGGGGTTAGTATTTTAGCTTCAGGGTGTAATAAATTTCGTGAGTTCGGCGATACGAATGTCGATCAAACAAGGGTAGCAAAAGCAGCAACGAAAGCATTGTTAACTTACGCAATACAAAAAAGTCAGGTTAATGGAGCTACTAATGCTAACCCTACCACAATTTTGTCTTCAACAGGGGCGATTTTTGGGCAGCACATTTCTGAAGGCCCATATTTAACCGTGTCTCCTTTTAATGATGCAGGAAGTACATTGAACCCAAGCTACTATTCTTTCTATTCTGAGGTTCTTAAAAACTTAAACCAAGTAATTACGTTTGCAAAGGCAGGGGCGCCAGAAGCAGATGCTGCTGCAAATGGTTCTATAAATAACCAAATAGCTGTAGCCCGTATCATGAAAGCTTATGTGTTTTGGAAAGTAACTGATAGATGGGGCGATGTGCCTTATGCTGAGGCCTTAAATAGTGAAAACATTACCCCTAAATTTTCGAAACAGGAAGATATTTATAAAGATCTTTTTAAAGAACTGAAAGAAGCGGTTGCCCAGATAGATGGTGGTGCTGGACCTACAGGTGATATTCTGTTTGGTGGCGATATGACTTCATGGAAGAAATTTGCAGCTACCCAAAGATTGTTAATGGCATTAAGATTATCAAAAGTTTATCCGAATGCAGGTGAGCTAGCAGCAACTGAGTTTGCTTCTGCTGTAGCAGCTACCCCACTTGCGGCGGGTGAGACATTAACTTATAAGTTTTTAAGCGGTGATCCAAATAACTATAATCCATGGTATAATAATTATAGCATTTCTAATCGTAATGATTTTGCAATCAGTAAAACTTTAGTTGACATTATGAAGAATAATGGCACAGGTACTGATCCAAGATTGCCAATTTACGGTGAAGTTTTAGCGGGAAATCAAGTTATTGGGTTACAGTTTGGTACGCAAGTACAGACAAACATTCCTAATTCTTATAGCCGTATCGGAACTACCTTAAGAGGTGCGGGCTCGCCAGCATATATTTTTACTGGAGCACAAGTTCAGTTTGCTTTAGCAGAAGCAGCTAAGAGAGGTTGGATAGCTGGTAGTGATGTAGCTGCCGCAACATATTATAATGCGGGTATAGATGCATCATTGGCTCAGTACGGTGTTGCGAACCCAACATTTAAAACAGCTACAGGTATTGTTTATAACCCTGCAACAGCTTTACAGCAAATTGGTACGCAAAGATGGATTGCGCTGTATTTGGATGGATGGGAAGCCTGGACAGAATTTAGAAGAACAGGTTTTCCTGCGTTGGTTCCAGGGCCGAACTCGCAAAATGGAACAGTTATTCCTAGACGTGTTGGATATCCTACAGCAGATCAAACCACAAATAGAGATAATTATAATGCGGCCCTAGCTCAACAAGGCTGGACAAGTAACAGTATTAACAACAGAATGTGGTGGGATAAGCCATAATCGAATTATAAACATTAAATTTAAAGGAGCTTTATTAATAAAGCTCCTTTTTTATTAAACCATATATTTATGAAAAGATTTATTAAAGCGCTGATTTTTATAACCTTCTTATCAATCAGTATTGTAGATGCTCAAGAGTTTTTTAGATTAAAAGAGTCAATCGGAATGCCACTTAGGTCCAGAAGCTATGTTGACCTCAAGGGATCGCCATATTTTGTAAATACTTGGAGTAAAGGAATAATTAAACAATCAAACGGACAAAGCATTAAGGATATCGATCTGAAATATGACCAGCTCCAGGATGAATTGATATTTAAAGATGCTAAGGGGCAGGAGCTTGGTTTTGCCGTTCCTGTAACCGAATTTAAAATTGATTATGTGGTTAATGGCTTAGCAAAATCATCGTTATTCAGAAACGGATTCGAGCCTTTTAGGGGCTCTACTGAATTAAGTTATTATGAAGTCTTATACAATGGACAATTAAAATTAGCTAAAAAGAATGCTAAAAGGGTAGAAGAATATAGAGAATATAACTCAGCAACAACTACAAAATCAATTATTGAAAGAACCAAATATTACTATTATACCGCAAATAAGCTATTTGAATTTAATGCGGATAATAAATCAATTATGGCGGCTTTTGGTGAAAGTGCCACCCCTTTACTTGAATATATTAAAGAAAATAAATTGAATTTAAAGAAAGAAGAAGATCTGATTAAAGTGTTTAGTTTTTATTCAACCCAATTACATCAATAAGGCACTACAATCCAAAATGAATAATTTTGTGCTGTTCTTAAGGTTATAAAAGCCAATTAATTTATTGCTGCCCAAGTTTCGCGTATAAAAGAAAGTTTAAAAAAACTTCTATTCCATCATATAGCCCCTCTCCTTCATGCCGGGCTATTCTTATGAGCAAATTTAAGAAGGGCATGTTTTAAAACAGATTGATTGGAACAAATCCAACTATAATGATGCTGGTTGGTTGAAGTCATGACTCTTTAAGCACTTCGGTTATGATGAGATAAACCTAATAGCCAAGGCGATATCATTTTTGAAGATAGGTATTTCCTCTACTCTTTTTCTCTTTGTAGTCCACCATAGCTATCCTTTATTGTCTGCCTACATAGTCTCAGTTAATTTTACTGATTAACCATGCTTATAGAATAATTACAATAGGTATCATAAACCAGTCCGCATTAAGTAATTTAATCCGATCCAATAGCTATTCCAGCATCAGTACAATTACAACCGCATTAGTGCTTTCAATAGTGTTTGTAACAATAGAGGAACAATCGTTTAGTAAGTGGCTGATTTTTGGCACAGTTTTTTTATACTCACACAGCGCGGTTTATGACCTCTAAACATTATTTTTCACTTATCTGGGGTTAAAATATGACCGTAGGCGCCCACAAAATTCTACCTTTTGTGGAAAAACTCCCCAAATCCGCCTTTTTAATCAGACAGGATCATTGTCAAAATAGCGTCATTATGAGGGTTGGTTTTGTTAAAATTTGTTAAACTATTAACAAACACCAGTATATTTAGGAATTCAAATAACTATTTCAATAACTAACTTAAATTTCATGAAAAAACTTTTACAAAGTTTGTTCCTATTGATGTTTGTTGCTTTTAATGCATTGGCACAAGAACGAACAATTACTGGAACAGTAACATCTGCTGAGGATAATATTCCCCTACCAGGTGTAAGTGTTAGAGCCATCGGTTCGCAGGCAGTAGCAGTAACGGGCGCTGACGGAAAATACTCTCTAAGAGTCGGTTCTGCAGTCACAGCAATCCAATTTTCATACATTGGATTTACAAGCAAAACAGTCAATGTTCCTTCATCCAACACCCTGAACGTAGGATTAGCTTCTGATTCGAAGAGTCTTGCTGATGTTGTGGTGGTGGCTTATGGTACGCAGAAAAAAGAATCTATTACAGGTTCGGTTTCTAGTATTAGCGCAAAAGATTTGGAAAAAAGAACTGTAACTAATATTACAGCCTCATTACAAGGTGCAGCCCCAGGCATTTCGGTATTAGCTTCTAATGGGCAGCCAGGTAATAATTCAGCTATTCGTATTCGTGGTTTTGGCTCATACTCATCGTCAAATAGCCCGCTTATCGTTTTAGATGGTGCGGTGTATGATGGTAGTGTCGGCGATATTAATCAAAATGATGTTGAGAGTATTTCTGTTTTAAAGGATGCATCATCATCAGCTTTGTACGGTTCAAGAGGAGCTAACGGCGTAATTATAGTTACTACTAAAAAAGGAAAAGGTGCAGAGCCATCAATCAATGTTAATTTTAATCAAGGATGGTCTACCCGTGGAATTCCTGAGTATGAGCGTTTAGATGCTGCTCAATACTATCCAGCGGTTTGGCAAGCGATTAAGAATAACTTAATGTTTTCAGCTTCTCCAGCGCTAACAGATGCTGCTGCGGCAACAAAAGCGTCGGCAGATGTGTTTACAAACTTAGTTTATAACCCATTCAATGTTCCTGGAGGTCAAGTTGTAGGTACTGATGGTAAACTTAATCCCAATGCATCTTTATTATATAACGATTTTAACTGGTATGCACCTTTAGAGCGCACAGGAAAAAGAACAGATGCAAATGTTAGCACAGGAGGAAGAAGCGATAAAACAGATTACTTCGTGTCATTAGGCTATTTAAAGGATAGTGGCTTCATTCTGAAATCAGACTTCGAACGTTTTAACGCACGTGTGAATGTAAATACTAAACTTAGATCATGGTTAAAAACAGGTTTGAATTTATCAGGTGCAATGTCTGATGCAAATACTGCAAGTGATGCTTCTACAGGAAACGGTTCAAGTTTTGTCAATCCGTTTTCATTTGCAAGAGGAATTGGCCCAATTTATCCAGTACATGCCTTTAATGCAGCTGGAGAGCCAATAGCTAATACTTTAACAGGTGAACAATGGTATGACTATGGTATTCATCCAGGAGCTGTGAACCGCCCGGCAGGAGCTTCACCGGGTCGAAACGTTGTTTATGAAACTATGCTTAATGATAATGCTTATAGAAGAAGCCAGTTAAGTGCAAGAAGTTATATTGAGGTGAGGTTCTTGAAAGATTTTACTTTTACACCAACAATTAGCATGGATTTGAGAAACAATAATGTTGATCAGTTCCAAAATCCAATCGTTGGTGATGGTGCAGGCTCGAACGGTTACAAGTTCCAAAGTAATGCCGTTACTAAATCATATACGTTTAACCAAATCTTAAATTATAACAAAACGATTGGAAAACACACGATTTCAGTACTAGCAGGCCACGAAAACTATTATTTTAAATATAGAATATTCCAGGCTGAGAGAACAAATATGGTTGCTCGTGGTAACACAGAGTTTGCAAATTTTGTTACATCAACTAGTTCATATGGTAGAGAGGATAACGACCGTATTGAGTCTTATTTATCTAAAGCTAGCTACAATTATGATGATAAATATTTCATTGATGCGTCGTTAAGACGCGATGGTTCTTCAAGATTTTCTGCAGAACAAAGATGGGGAACATTTTTCTCAGCAGGAGCTACTTGGGCCATTAAAAAAGAAAACTTCTTAAAAGATGTAAGCTGGTTAGATGATTTAAGACTAAAAGTTTCATACGGTCAAGTGGGTAATAATGCCTTGCTTGATGGTAGTGGAAATAACAGGTATTACGGAGATAGAGCCTTTTTTGATCTAGGTTCGAATAGTAATACTGAAGGTGGTGTTTTATTGGCATCTATTGCTACACCTGATTTAACCTGGGAAAAACAAAACACGCTAAATACAGGAATTTCATTTGCGTTTTTTGGGAGAAGATTATATGGTGAATTAGAATACTACAACAAACAAGTAGATGATTTAATTTTCAGTGTTCCGCAGCCATTATCTGCAGCGGTTACCAGTGTTTATCGTAACATTGGTGCCATGTATAACAGAGGTGTTGAGCTTCAGCTGGGCGGCGACATTATTCGCGAACAGAATTTTACCTGGGGGTTAATTACCAACTGGAGTATTTTTAAGAACAAGATTACTAAGCTTCCTCCAGAAACCCCAACAATTATCAGTGGAACTAAAAAACGAGAGGTAGGGCATGGAATCTATGATTACTGGTTAAGACAATACGCCGGTGTTGATCCAAATGATGGCGCCGCATTGTATGTACCTGCTGATGGAACTCTTGCTGCCAACATTCGTACGGTGAATGGTGTACAATACGTAACCAATCAATCATTTGCAAAATTTGATTATTCAGGTTCGGCAATTCCAGATTTGATGGGCTCGTTTGTAAATACATTCAGTTACAAAGACCTATCGTTATCATTTATGGTAAATTACCAGGTTGGTGGCAAAGCTTATGATTCTGTTTATCAAGGCTTAATGAGTACAGGTTCTTATGGCGGTGCATTACATCAAGATATCTTAAATTCTTGGACTCCAGCAAATAATACTTCCAATACACCAAGAGCTGATTTTGGAGCTACTGCAAATACTAACGCAACATCCAACAGGTGGTTAATTGATGCTTCTTATTGGAGCTTACGTAATATTAACTTATCGTATAATTTGCCTAAAGCTTGGTTAAACAAAATTAAGGTGCCTAGTGCCCGTATTTTTGCAACAGGCGAAAACTTATACCTTCATTCAAAAAGAAAAGGATTAAATCCTTCTGAATCTTTTGACGGTGTAAATGGTAATACCTATCCTCAAAGCAGAAACTTTAGTTTGGGTATTAATTTAACCTTATAATCTTAAAAAATAGCGTAGAAAGAGATATGAAAAAGCTTTTAATATTAACCAGCTTAGTGGTAGCTTTAATCGCTCCCGGCTGTAAAAAGGAATACCTTGAAACCAAGCCAACCGATCAGATTGCTTTGGAAGAGGTGTTCACTTCAACAACAAATGCAAATGCTGTAGTCAGTGGTATTTATGCTTATATGAATACCAGAACTACAACCACCACCTCAAACGCACAAGGTAAACCAGGTGTTGGTGGTATCCTGTTGGGTATTGATTTTATGGGAGAGGATTTGCATCAGGCAGCAGCTACATGGTTCACTTCAACTGGTGAGGGCAACTATGTGTCGCCACGAACTGATACGCATCCGAGTAACCTATACTATTACCGTACCTTTTACCGTATGATTAACAACGCTAACTATGTGCTTGATAACATAGATTTACCAAGCGTAACAGGATTAGAGTCGGAAAAAATTAGATTGAAAGCAGAAGCTTTAACTATTAGAGCCTATGCATATTCGTATTTAGTGCAATTTTACGGAACAAGATATAATGCTGCAGCAAAACCGAATGTTCAATTGGGCGTTCCATTGGTATTAACCACAGCCGACATTATAAAGCCGCGTGCTACGGTAGAAGATGTCTACACTCAGATAGTAGCTGATTTGGATAAGGCAATTGCTTTAAATTCTACCACTAAGACAAACAAAACACATGCTGATGTTTGGGTGGCAAGAGGTTTAAGGGCAAGAGTTGCTTTAACCATGCAAGATTATCCGAACGCAATTAAATTTGCAAAAGATGTGATTGATGGTGGTAAATATCCATTAATGAGCCAATCAGATTATGTAAGTGGTTTTAATAATAATGCGTTATCTGAATTCATGTGGTGTGCAATGCCTACTACTGAGCAAGGAGATACATTTGGATCCTTTTATGGTCAAATTGCTTATAACGCAAATACCACTTACATGCGTGGTACACCAAAAATGATTAATTCAAATTTATACAATCAAATACCTGTTAATGATGTAAGAAGAAAATTATGGGAACCAGCTCCTACAGCGGCTAACTTTCCACTTCCTACAGCAGCATTTACACGTCGTGCATATATGAGCAGAAAGTTTTCTGTAAAAACGGTTGGCGACCCTTCTTTAGGAGATACACCTTGGATGAGAAGTGCAGAAATGCATTTGATTTTAGCAGAAGCATATGCACGTAGCGGTCAGGATCTACTTGCGCAAACTGCATTGTTTGATTTGGTTAAAGTAAGAGATCTAACCGCAGTTAAAACGGTTAAAATCGGAACTGCGTTGATTGATGAAATCATGATTAATCGCAGAGTAGAACTTTGGGGTGAAGGTTTCAGATATTTGGACCTAAAACGTTTAAATTTACCTTTAGATAGAACTGCTGCAAATGTTCCTAACTATGTAGGTACATCAGTAGCAAATCTTTTAACTATTCCTGCGGGCGATGTTAAATTTTTGTTCTTAATTCCTCGTGATGAGTTGAATGCAAATCCCCTCATTCCACAGAGCGCTCAAAACCCATAAATCAAAATCTTAAGATTCTTGAGGGCTGTCTAGATAGGCAGCCCTTTTTTTATGGACATTCACTATACCTTATGTTTTTGTCAATAGGGTGATATTTTTCGTCTGTTTTATTTCACTAAAAATAAGCTTTGTGTATGCAATATGGTGTATAAAATAACTTTTCGTTAGTGTTTTTTTTGCTTTTTGATGATTCAGATAGCTTTTTTGTTTGTTTTGCTATTGTTTTATCGATATTCTAAAATTAGTTTTGTTTTTGTAAGATTAGTAGTCTTTTTTCTTTGCTTTATTCTTGATTTGTATCTTTTTTCTATTTATTGTTTGTGTTATAGAGTTTTAAATGTTATTTTGGATTAATTATTAACCAAACTAAATTAAATTTCATGAAAAAACCCTTGCAAGATCCGTTTTTGTTGCTATTTTTTGCGTCATTTGCAATGATCCAGAGCCATACGGACACAAAAGTACCCCCTGCTTTAAATGATGACTCACTTTTTACTCTAAAAGTTTAATGCGAGAAAATTCTAACCACCACAATAATTGTCAATCAGAATAAAAAGCAGCCTTATTAAATCAGATAAGTAAGGTGGCTTTAATGCATTATTCTAATTTAACATTAAGATAAAATAGGGAATCTATTTTTGGATTTTATCGATTCATAATTAGCTCATTTTGAGTATTTTATTCCTGATTAAGGAGTGTGGCTTTTGGTGATGTAAAATTTGCATTACAAAATACTAAATCATATATTGCATTATTATTAACTAAACTAAATTATTTTTTTATGAAAAAACTTCTACAAAGTTTGTTCATATTGCTATTTATTGCCACCTCAGCAATAGCGCAAGATCGAACAATCACAGGAACAGTTACGGCCAGTGAAGATGGATTACCCCTCCCTGGCGTAAGTGTTAAAATCAAGGGTGCATCAGGTGGAACCACTTCAGGTGCAGATGGTAGGTATTCCCTTAAAGTCAACAACCAAGCAACCGCACTAGAATTCTCTTATATTGGTTTCTTAAGCCAGACAAAAGCTATTGGCGGTAGTAATGTGATTAACGTACAGTTAAAAAGCGATTCTAAAACATTATCTGATGTCGTAGTAACAGGTTATACCACACAATCAAAAAGAGATGTTACCGGGTCAATAGCAAGTGTAAGTGGAGAAAAGCTTAAAAATCAACCAGTTCAGAGTTTTGAGCAGGCACTTGCCGGTAAAGCAGCAGGCGTAAACATCATTCAGCCAAACGGCGTTTTAAATAACCCTCCTGTTTTCAGGGTGCGTGGTTTTAACTCTATCTCTTTAAGTTCTTACCCATTAATTATCGTTGATGGTATACCTGTATTTACAGGCGATCAATCGGCTAACAGTGCTGCAGGTAATGCATTGGGCGACATCAACCCTGCTGATATCGAATCAATAGATATCCTAAAAGATGCGGCTTCATCTGCAATTTATGGTTCTAGGGCAGCAAATGGTGTTGTTGTAATTACTACAAAGAAAGGAAAGCAAGGCAGTACTAAAATTAACTATGAAGGATGGGTGGGCTCTACTAAAGCTCAAAACCTCACTCCTTTATTGAACGCTGCAGAGTACGTTCAGATCAAAAATGAGTCTAGAACGAATATAGGCCTTGCACCAGCATTTTTTCTACAAACCAGATCAGATGGATCGCAGGTAGAAACCAATTGGTATGATTATGCCTATAGAACAGCAACATCTCAAAACCATGCTTTAAACTTTTCTGGAGCAAATGAAAAAACATCTTATTATGTATCCCTTGGTTATAGCAATCAGGAAGGCTTTATTTTGGGGAATTCGTTTGAAAGAAAAAATGGCAGGGTAAATTTAGATCATAAGTTATTTAAGAATGTAACTATCGGAACTAATTTTTCTTATAGCAATACGATGAACCGTGCTCCAAACACAGGTTCGCTTCCTGGACAAACCTTTTCAACAGTAGGTTTGGGTAGGTTAGCTATTGTGTTGCCCCCTAACGTTGCCGCTTATAATGAAGATGGATCTTATAACGTGAACGGATCTGCTGTTGGTTTAGGCGCAAACACAATCGCTTCGAATTATCCAAATGCAGCCGTTCTGGTAAATGAGGATA
This sequence comes from Pedobacter sp. ISL-64, assembly GCF_018613605.1. Lineage (GTDB taxonomy): Bacteria > Bacteroidota > Bacteroidia > Sphingobacteriales > Sphingobacteriaceae > Pedobacter. Next base: position 177,697 of record NZ_JAGGPU010000010.1, read on the forward strand.
AAAATACATCAGAAAGTGATCGGATTATTGCTAATGTTTATGCCTCTATTCAATTGGTTAAAGGATTGAGCTTTAAAACCACTTATGGATTAGATAACTTAAAGATTGACAATAACGCTTTTGTGAACCGTTTACAGGGCGATGGTGTTGCCTATAACGGTGGTGCTACCAGTAGTTTTGTTAAGAATTCAAGGTGGAACTGGTCTAATACCCTAAACTATGCAAATACCTTTGGCGACCATAGTTTAGGTGCTTTAATTGGTGCTGAAGATCAACAAACAAGATCGGATGGTTATGGCGCCACCAGACAAAACGTAATTGATCCTTTTATTAAAGTATACCAGGGAGCCTTTGGTATTATTACCCCGTCGGGATTAGTACAGGGCGATAATTCATTCCGGTCTTACTTTGGAAGTTTAAGTTACGACTATAAGAAAAAATATTACTTATCAGGCTCATTCAGAAGAGATGGTTATTCTGGTTTATCAGCAGGTAATAAGTATGGTAACTTTGGAGGTGCATCAGCAGGTTGGGCAATCTCAGAAGAAGGTTTCTATAAAAACTCAGGCTTAAGCAAAGTATTAACCCGTATTAAACTACGTGGTAGTTACGGCGAGGTTGGTAATATTAATATCGGTAATTACCCTTCTCTATTTTTGTATAATCCAGGTTTATACGGATCTGATGCAGCATTATCATTCTCTCAGGCAGGTAATCCGGATCTTCGATGGGAAACCAGTAAAAAGGCCGATGTTGGTGTTAATTTAGAGTTTTTGGATGGTAGGTTCTCATTAGAAGTTGATTATTATCATAATAATATTGATAATCTTGTTCAAAATGCTCCTCAAGCGCCTTCAAAAGGTGTCCCAGGTAATGCCATTACAACAAATGTTGGTAAGATGTATAATAAAGGGTTCGAATTTACTGTAAATTCAAGGAATATCGATACTGATGATTTTACATGGTCAAGCACTTTTACCTTTAGTACACTAAAAAATGAAGTTACCGCCTTAGGTAATAACAATGCAGATCTTTTTGGTGCCACTTCTTTAGAAACGGCAAACATTACCCGTGTAGGTTATCCAATCGGATCAATTTATACCGTACAAACAGCTGGAGTTGATCCGGCAACAGGTGAACGAATTTTTATCAATAGAAATGGTGAGAAATTGAGATTCAGTTTTCAAAGAGCAACAGCTGCCCGTTATCAATACCTTGATGGACCAAAAGCAGGCCAAAATGCGCCTGCAATTGATGCCGCGCTTGATGCTATAATTGACGGACCATCAATTCCGAAATGGTTTGGCGGTCTTGATAATAATTTCCGTTATAAAAACTTCGACCTTACATTGGGTTTAACTTTCTCTGGCGGTAATAAAATTTATTACGGATCATTAGCAGGTCTTCGCGATCAACGTTTTTGGAACAATGAAGCTGGTGTATTGAACAGGTGGACTACCCCCGGACAAGTAACAGATATTCCTCGTTTGGTTTATGGAGATAATACTTCAAATGGATCGGCTTTTGCACAATCTCAAAATGTTTTCTCTGGTAATTTCTTAAAAGTTCGAAATTTAGCTTTGGGTTATACACTACCAAAAACACTTTTAAGTAAATATGGTGTTTCGAACATCAGGGTATATGCACAATCTAGCAACCTTTGGATTATATCAGATTATCCAGGACCAGATCCAGAGGTTTCTGTAAACGGAAACTCTACAGCAACTGGAAATAGTGGTAACCTTGCTCCCGGTGTAGATAGAAACTCTGTGCCATCAGGCAGAACATTTACTTTTGGTATTAATGTTGGATTTTAAAAATTAGAGATCATGAAAATTAAAATAAATAATAAAGTAAAATATCTTTTTCTTGTCGCACCATTTTTCTTCGCAACATCGTGTAAAAAGGATTTCTTAAATGCCGCACCCGATACATCCTTGCCTATCGAAGATGCCTTTTCAAATCCTTCAAGAATTTTGTCTCAGGTAAATGGTGTATATGCAGGCGTGAAAAATGGTCAGTTTTATGGTGGAAGGTATTTAATCTATAACGATATCCGTGGAGAGGACTTTGTTGTAAACAAACCGAATGGGGTAACAGGTTTAGATACCTGGAGGTTCAATTTAACTTCGAACACCAATGAGGTTGTCAATTTATGGGGTGCAGTTTATGCTGCAGTAAACAGGGCTAATCTGGTTATCGAAGGTGTAAATGCCAACGCATCTTTACTTACCCCCGCAGTAGCGAAACAATATGTTGCAGAAGCCAAATTTTTGCGTGCCTTATGTTATTATAGCCTATTGCAATTATATGCGAAACCTTATATAACCGACAACGGTGCTAGTTTAGGTGTGCCGCTTAGACTTAAAGGCGAAAAGGATTTAACAGGTAACGATTTAAAAAGGAGTACAGTAGCAGAAGTTTATACGCAAATTTTAAAAGACCTAAACGAAGCTGAACCAGATTTAGCTGTTTCGCTAGTTGGTCCTACCAGGGCATCTAGAAATACCGCAATTGCTTTTAAAACCCGGGTGTATCTCTCAATGGGCAATTTGCCTGCTGTAGTAACTGAAGCAAATAAGATTGTTAGCGCAACAGCTCCATTTCAAGCTACAACCGGTGCCACTTATAAATTAGAAGCAAATATCGCAACAGTATTTGGGGGAACTTATGTAGGAGCAGAGGCTGTTTTAAGTCTTCCGATGGCCGATCTTGATGCTCCTGGTACACAAAACCAATTGGCATACTATTATAATGTTACGCCGAATGGAGCAGGTGGTAATGAAGAGTTTTTCTTAAACCCTACCGGGATTTTTGGAAATGCCGCTTTTGCAGCGGCTTCAACTGATGCTAGAAAAAGTTTAACAACAGTTTCAGGTGCTAACACTTATTTAACTAAATTTAAGAGACCGTCTCCATATACCGATTATATTCCTGTAATTAGATATGCTGAGGTTTTATTAAACTTAGCAGAAGCTACTGTGGTAACTGATCCTGTAAGATCTATTGCGCTATTAAACGCAGTTAGACAAAGATCCAATCCAGGGTATGTATTTCCAGCAACCGATTTATTGCCTGCTAATTTGAAAAACACTATCCTAACCGAAAGAAGAATCGAATTGCTTGGGGAAGGTTTTAGATCTCCAGATGTAATGAGGTTGGGTGCTGGCTTCGTGGCGAAAAGTGGATCTCAAGGTACTGCTCCTGCAATTCCATTTAATACTGCAGGCTATATTTGGCCAATATCGGCTAATGAGGTTCAAAACAATAAATTGATTGTTCAGAATTAGATTTGTTCTTTAACAAGAAAGCCTAGCGAAGAATTTACTTCGCTAGGCTTTCTTGTTTATATAGTAACCGTTTATTTCTTATCCACACTATACTTCCCGGGGCCGATAAAGATCAATCCAAAAAATACAATGCCCAATTCAATTGCGTGGCTGGCACCCTGTAAGCCATCGCCTTTACCGAAATGAACCAATGCTGCTATAATCATCGTAAAGATTAATAAAATTAGCGCCGGACGGAAAAACAACCCTACAATTAGCAGGAAACCACCAAAGGTTTCGGTAGCGGCGGCCATAAAACCCCAAAATATAGGTAAAAAGTCTATGCCGATTACTTTCATACTTCCTCCCAGTCCGGTCCAACCGTTTGGGCCACCTGCAAGTTTCGGGAAACCATGAATAATAAACATTGTGCCCAAACCAATACGTAGCAGCAACAAGCCGGTATTGCGGTATTTTCCTAAATTATCTAAAATTGCCATCCTATAAATATTTAAATTGAACGTTATTTGTTTCTACTTTTAAGTTTACCTCAGCTCCTAAAACCATACTGAGGTTGTTATCGATATGTCCCGTTGGAAAATTAAAGCAGACTGGAAAATCATAGTCTTTAACAATATCCCAAATTACCTCATCAGCCGTTTGCCCGAAAGAAATCTTTTCTTCTTCTATTTCATTAAAGGCACCAATAATCAAACCCTTTAAGGCTTTTAGCTTACCCGCCCTTTTCAGCATCCGCAACATGCGGTCTATACTGTATTCTTGCTCGCCAACATCTTCCAAAAAGAGAATTTTATCTGTAAAATCCATTTCCGAAACCGAGCCCTGTAACATGGTAAGCAAAGTTAAATTGCCTCCAATCAAAACCCCGGTCGCCTCTCCTGCTCGATTTTCAAAGGCGCTCTGGTAAGAATAGGCCTGTTTTTCGCCAAATAAAGCCTGCTGTAAAGAAATTAAAGCTTCTGTGGTAGATTCGTCAAAGGTATAGGGCATTTGCGCGTGCATGCACTGTGTATTACACTGCGCAATAAGGTGCGACAATAGTATGGTAATATCGCTGAAACCTACAAACCACTTAGGGTTCTTGTTAAATTCTGTAAAGTCAAGGTCATCAATAATCCTGATGGTACCATAACCGCCACGGCCCGAAATAATCGCTTTTATAGATGGATCGTCTAAAAAACGCTGAATATCTTTGGTTCTTAACGCATCAGTTCCTGCAAACTGGTGATGACTGGCATATACACTTTCGCCCACAATAACCTCTAAACCCCAGCTTTCTAATTGCGCTATGGCATGGTCTATAGGTTTGGGTAATTTCTTTGCCGGACATACGAGGGCAATCTTATCTCCTTTTTTTAAATACGGGGGCTGCTTAATCATCTTCAAAACACTTATCTTTGCCAAATTAATAAAAATTGTTTTGGATAATAGTAAAATTAAAAGATATACCGTAACTGCAGCGCTTCCATATACCAATGGACCAGTTCATATTGGGCACCTGGCTGGTGTTTACATCCCTGCAGATATTTATGCCCGTTATTTAAGATCGAATAAACGCGATGTAAAGTTCATCTGTGGATCTGACGAAAATGGTGTGCCCATTACTTTAAAAGCCAAAAGAGAAGGTATTACGCCTCAAGAAGTGGTAGATAAGTACCACAAGATTATTGGCGATTCTTTTAAAGAATTCGGCGTATCTTTCGATATCTATCACCGTACCTCATCGCTTACCCATCACCAAACCGCTGCAGATTTCTTTGAAACCCTTTACGATAAAGGTGTTTTTACCGAAGAGGTTACCGAGCAATATTACGATGCCACTGCAAAACAATTTTTAGCCGATCGTTACATTACCGGTACCTGCCCAAAATGCGGGAATGAAAATGCTTATGGCGATCAGTGCGAAAACTGTGGCTCTACGCTTAATGCGACCGATTTAATCAATCCAAAATCGACCCTATCTGGTGATAAACCAATTTTAAAAGAAACTAAAAACTGGTTTCTGCCGCTAGATAAATACGAAGACCGTTTACGCACCTATATCGAAAGCCATAAAGAATGGCGCCCAAATGTGTACGGCCAATGTCAAAGCTGGTTAAATGCAGGTTTACAGCCTAGGGCCATGACCAGAGATTTAGATTGGGGTGTTCGCGTTCCGCTTCGCGATGCCGAAGGTAAAGTGCTTTATGTTTGGTTCGATGCCCCTATTGGATATATTTCTGCAACCAAAGAGCTTTGTAACTATGCCAAGCTCGATGTTTGGAATCCTAAAGCCGAAGAATATTACATCAGCAGTTACGAAAACGATAAATGCGGTTGGGAAGAATACTGGAAAAGCGACGAAACCAAACTGGTTCACTTTATCGGTAAAGATAACATCGTTTTCCACTGCATTATTTTCCCTGCAATGTTAATGGCGCATGGCGAATATACCCTGGCTGATAATGTGCCAGCAAACGAATTTTTAAACTTAGAAGGGCAAAAAATATCGACTTCTAAGAACTGGGCAGTTTGGCTGAACGAATATTTAAGAGAATTTGAAGGTAAACAAGATGTATTGCGTTATGTATTAACCGCAACCGCTCCCGAGACCAAGGATAACGATTTTACCTGGAAAGATTTTCAGGCGAGAAATAATAATGAATTGGTGGCCATACTGGGTAACTTTGTAAACCGGGTAGTGGTGCTTACACATAAATACTTTGGTGGTTCGGTACCAACCTGCATGGAAATTACGGATGTAGATCAGGCTGTTATTGATGAACTGGCTGGATACCCTGCTAAAATCTCTGCGTCTATCGAGAATTATCGCTTTAGAGAGGCCTTATCAGAAGTAATGAATGTTGCCCGTTTAGGAAATAAATACCTGGCCGAAACCGAGCCGTGGAAACTCATTAAAACGGATGAAGACCGTGTAAGAACGATATTGAATATTGCGCTTCAAATCGCCGCCAATATTCAGATCCTGATTGAACCTTTCTTGCCATTTACAGCAGAAAAGTTAATGAAGATGCTTCAAAACGGCGGTCATGATTGGGATGATGCAGGTACGGTGAGCCTGTTAAAACGTGGCCACGAAATTGGCGAAGCTGTGCTCTTGTTTGATAAAATTGAAGATGCAGAGATCGACTTCCAGATTGAGAAACTAAACCAAAGCAAGGCCAGTAATGCAGCCAGTAATATAGTTGCTGTTCCGGCAAAAGAGAATATCCAGTTTGATGATTTCTCGGCAATGGATATCCGTGTAGCCACCATTGTTGCTGCCGAAAAAGTAGAGAAAACAAAAAAACTTTTAAAATTAACGGTAAATACCGGTATCGACGAAAGAACAGTGGTTTCGGGCATAGCCGAATATTATAAACCTGAAGATATTGTTGGTAAACAGGTAAGTATAATTGTTAACCTGGCGCCTAGAGAGATCAAAGGTATTTTATCGCAAGGCATGATTTTGATGGCCGAAAATGCCGATGGCAAACTCACTTTTGTGGCACCTGTAGAAAAGTTCTCAGAGGGTAGCGTAATTAGATAGTGTTTGCCTGCCGTAATTAAAATATAAAGCCGTTTGATTAAATCAAATGGCTTTTTTTATGCTATAATTAAGTCTCTCAACAATAACTTCAGTATGGTCAAAAGCTTTACCTTTTATTTCTTCACCACCGAACTTTTAAATTAATTAATTCGAAAACTGATACCTTGCAGGTATGATTTCATATCTTTTAATTAATTTTTGAGTTTCGGTAGAGATTCCCACCAGGCAAGCAGTTCGGTTTTTAATTGAGTGGTTATTTTAACCTGTTTGGCGCTTAGCTCGGTAGTTTCATTTTTATCTTTCACAATGTTATAAAGCTGTACATCAGAGCCATCACTATTCATAAGCAATTTCCATTCTCCAGCGCGCACCGCCAGGTTTGGACTTCTATTGGGTTTGGCAGGATATTTAAAGGCAATATCATTTCTGCCATACTCCCAAAACATGTTTTTTTTCCTCAGTGATGATTTTCCGGCGAAAACCTTACTCCGGTCTAACCCATCTCCCTGATAATTTGCAGGTAACTTTACCCCTGCCATGCTGGCTAATGATGGCAATAAATCTATCGCATTTACTTCCGAGCCCGCATCTATTTTTCCCTGAGGAATATGCCCTGGCCAACTAATTAAAAATGGCATTCTGGTGCCACCCTCGTATAAAGAAAGTTTAGTGCCTCTTAAACCACCAGTCCGGCTCCCTTTAAAACTCGGTAAAGGGCCATTGTCACTGGTGAAGATAATGATGGTGTTTTTGTCTTCACCCATTGTTTTCAAACCATCCATTAATCTTCCTACCTGCTGATCAAGTTCCTTCAGCACTAGTTTAAAGGCCTGCTCAGATTCTTGTCCCAAAGGAAACTTATCAATATATTCATCTCCAACATTGGGTACCCACGGCGTATGTACATCATCTGGCCAAAGATTTACAAGGCGTGGTTTATTTTTATTTTCTTTAAAAAACTCGAGTGTTTTATCAACAAAATATTTGGTTCTGTCCCAGCGCTTTATGCTGTCTTTATCCGACCAGATCCAATTTGTAGCAGTCAGCAGTGGGTCTGGCTGAGGACTTTCGTAAGTACTGGCGTGGGCATCGTAACCATATTTCTCAAAAACCGGTGCATCCTTCACATCTCTTCCTCCGCCCATGTGCCACTTACCAAAATGACCGGTTGCATATCCGGCAGATTGGAAAATTCGGGCGATAGATGGCGCTTGGGGATTTAAGTAATCTGCTTGTTGTGCATTTTTATTGTGCTTTTTATTATCCAGATAAGTACTAAAATTCCACCTTCCGGGGTACATACCCGTGAGCAAGCTAGTTCTTGATGGCGAACAGATTGGTGCGCCACTATAATATTGGTTAAGCATTAACCCATTTTTCGCCAAACGATCTATGTTGGGGGTGGGCACAAAATTTCCGCCGAAGGTGCTTACATCGCTAAAACCCATATCATCAACAAGAATAATAATGATGTTTGGTTTGTTGTTTTGAGGGAAAGCCGAATAGCTAAATGCAAGCAAGAAAAAGGCAAATAATAACTTTAAATATTTCATATTAGTCTTTTGGTTGATGTTTCGGCTGACGGCTTAGGGCATCCAGCTCCGTGGCCAGGCCTTTATCGTTTTGTTGTTTCATAAAAGTAGCCAGTTTAGATGAAAGTTCGCTTTTTATTTTTTTAAACTTAGGATCTGCAATCAGGTTTTGGAGATTAAATGGATCTTTGATTACATCATACAATTCTTCTTTTGGCCTCTTTTGATATGTATTTGCCCAAGTTGAATTTTTCTCCATCCAAGTTTTAAACAATGCACCATTGGTTACTGTGTTCTTGAAAACCCCATCGTAATTTAGGTTTTCGATATAAAGAAAATGGGCACTTCTTACCGATCTCATGGCGTAGGCATCGCTACCGCGAATAATTCCTCTGGTGGTATGTTTGCCATAAACATAATCTCTGTGGCAAGCAGAATAGCTAGATTTGCGTAAATCTGGCTAGAGCATCTGCAAGGTTCGTCTAGAAATTACAGGCGTTGGGTCTAGTGATTACCAACGCTGGTATAATACAGGGTTTTTGCCTGCAACGTTTGGTGTATGGCTGCGTCTTAATAACAAACAATAGCAAAAACCTAAAATATAAAAGATATGAAAACCTTGGCAAAAACATTATTCGCAGCAGCATTAACAGCAGTAGTATTTACTTCATCAGCGATGGCAACTTTTGCCGCTGAGTCAGTTAAAGCAGAAACAAAAACCTCTTCATTATCAAAATTCAACAGGATCTGGGTGAGCGGGAATGTGAAGATCATCTTAACACAAGGTGAAAAGCAAAATGTAGAAGGCATGAGCAACTACGACGCTGCAAAAACCTCCGTATCAACTGATGGACAAACCTTATTTATCAATTCATTGGAAACAAGTCAGGTAACGCTGAATATTACCGTAAAAGATTTAGAAAGAATTGAAGCTTATGGCCAATCGGTTGTGGTAACCAGCAATAATTTTGATTTAAAATACCTTCAGTTATTTTTGGGTCAAAGTGCTACAGCGAGAATTAAAACAACAGCAGGAAGTTTATATACAATCGTTAAGGATGATGCGGTATTAAAATTAAATGGTACTGCTGATCAAAGTACAATGATTGCCAGCAACATGAAAAATGTAAAATTAGCTGACTTTGCCAGTCTTAAATCAGCATCATACGCTTCTGAAGCGATCATGGCAGCAGAGCAAAACGCAATGGTTTTAGCAAAATAGAAAATCTGTTTTAAGATGGATTAGAGCTGCTCATTTGGGCAGCTTTTTTTATTATTGCGGAATAAAAAATTCATAGATTTTATAGAACTGTGAACTTGTTTTTAAGTTGGTTGAGATCCTCTAAACTAGGCAATTATGGCATACCCCAGCGGGTATTCATCAACCGCCTTAAAATTAACTTCCTTAAATTTAAGATATTTTATTAGGCTTTCGAGATCGCTTAAAGCATTGTTTCCCTGTGAGGCCCGAAAAGCCCTATCATGCAAAAGAAGTACAATGTCCCTAATTGGGTTTGAAAGAACTCTTCTTGCCACTTCGGTCCATGGCTCTTTTAGCCTATCCTTCATGAGGTTTTTATCGGAGGCAAAATCTACAGGTGGAAAGATTTGCTGATAATCAGTAAAATCTATTTTTGATTCCAATATTTTTTTTTCAATCGAAACCCTAGACTCTTGAGCAATGGTAAAATCCATTCTCCATTCATCATCCCATCCAAAAAGGTGATATCCGCGTTTTGATAAATCCAATGTTGCAGATGCTGAATCGCTGTCTATAATTCTTTTTAGTACCGCTTGTTTATTTTTCTCATTGTGTAATAGCATATTCCATGTATTTCGGCCAGGAAGCCTGGCGTATTGTTTTAACGAAAGGCAATCTGATGATGAAAAGCATCTAAAAAAATGGTAATTATGATCGAAATCATCTCCTGCCTGTCGTCGGCTGCCATTGTTATCTATAAGTAATCCCTTACTATAAAAACTGCTGTAAAATCCATGGGCATGAGAAAAGCCATGGTTTCCAGCGACATGCTCGGTTTGGATTTCTTTGAACAGGGCTGTAACCATGTCTAAGTCTTTATCCGAGGTGTAAATTGTGTTAATCGCATTAAGAAAGAATGTAGCCCGGACTTTGGTTTTCCTTAAAATTTCCACGACTTCAGCAGTCCCGGGCTGAATTCCATCATCAAAAGTGAGGTAGATGTTTTTCATATTATCTTGCTTAACCATAATTAGGAGGGGTATTTAGCTCAAATTCACCAAACTGTTCGGAAAATCTGATTTTTTTTTGCCCTGTAAATTCTCCAAATGAAGCAATCCCCCTTTTCAGGATTTTTGCCTCCATTTCCTCAATGTATTTGGAAAGGTTGGCTTTCAATTGCGGGGAATTATCTACAAGTGCCTCCTGGAAGTGGATCGGACGCGGAATGATGTAGCTAAGAATAATGATTTCTATAAGCAAAAGATCCTTCGGATGCTTGGAAAAGTAATACTGAGCCCCGGCTTTTAGGCCGTAAATTCCAGGTCCAAATTCTATAATATTCAGATAAGCACCTAGTATAACATCCTTTGATATCCCAGCTATGTTCTCAATAGCAAGTGCGATGCAGGCTTCTTCAACTTTTCGCATCAAGTTGGTCTGGGAATTTAAGAATATATTTTTGACCAGTTGCATTGTTATTGTACTGCCTCCCCGAACAACTCTTTTATGTTTGATGTTGGTCGCCATCGCTTGACCAAGAAAGTATGTATCGACACCCTTATGGCTATAAAATCTTGGATCCTCACAAAGTACTATAACATCTTTCAGCTGAGGACTGATTGCCATCAAGGGAATAAACAATTCTGTTTCATCATATCCCATATCCTTCTTAATGAATCTCCCGGACGAATCTCTGAAAATATATGCAAGCTCATCAAAACGTTCTGCAACGGTTGAATCGATATTGCTTGCTGTAAAATTCACTGGACTGATCGATGCATCGAAATTTATCATTGCGTAATTAAGCAAATCAAATTTACAGACTATAGAGACCCTGAAAGCTGACGCTTCGTTTAGTAAAAAAGGTTTGTTTTTAAAATGTGAAAAAAGTTTCTCCAGAAAACTTTGTTGAAACTCGGCAGAAAAAATCATTCCAACTGCCGGCCAAATAGACTTGAACGTAAACAATTTTAAGTCAATTGGAGCACCCCACAGTTCAACAAACGGAACGGTTACAAAGTCAAAATTCTCAGGACCTATTTCCAGCTGAAATATTGCTGCCAGTCTTCCAATATGCAATTTGGAGGAGTTAAGAACATTAGACTGAAACTCAAGTCCGTCGGTATCTATGGAGATTTTAACCGTTCGCTTACCGGTCTGCTCTACACTTATTTCTTCATATTTTATCAGCAGGTCTTCTGTTATAATACAGTCAAAAATCTTGCATGGGCCAATGTGGATTTTCGCCAGCTTATTTTTATTTTCAATCGTTCCATTAAATGCTGTAAATAAGTCTTTTCCAATTTCTCCACTGAAATTACCCTCCGCAAAACGAAAATCCCTCACGGCAGATTGAGTTGAGTTTTTAAGGTACAAAAGGTCTATCTGTAGCGGAATTGCCATTTTAAATAGTACTTTCGATAACTTACTATAGCTGCTGAAAACTTTTTGTAGGTAGCCATCCGTATTTCCGGGGTTTTTGAGCTGGAAGGTTAATGGCTCATTTTTGAGGGCTTTCTGAAGAGAAACCGAGCCAACCTTAAGACCAGATACGCCATTTATGATTCCTTTTCGAACGCAGTCTAGTATATTGAATTTTACTTTTACCGAGCTGAGTTCCAGAACATATCCCGCTGTTTCACACGTTATTGAACTTAATCGGATGTATGAAATTCCAAAAGTAATAAACGAAACACCAGTCACGGAAATCCCATGCCTGGAGGAAATTATATTCAGGTGCCTTAATAATGAACCTTTACCTTTCTTGGTAAAACTAAAAAAGCTATATAAAACTATTTTTATCGAATTTCTAACCATAACATACAGGAATTTCTAGAATTTTTCCAATATTCTGTTTAAAATGCTTTTATTGTCCATCACAACCTGGCCCGTTCCCGCAATCTCGGATCTTGATTTAACTTCCTTTCCCTTAGTAGTGATCAATCCATTTATTAATTTTAGATCAACAACATAACCTGTATCCATAGGAACCGGGCTGATATCGTCTACCTGCGCTTTTAGCATTCCAAATTCCTGATATGGATAATCTTGGAGAAAAATAAGGACATCCTGGCCCACAGCTAATCTCCCTGACTTCTTTGTGGGGACAGACATTCTTACAATATGTCCGCGTGACTTGGGAATAACTATAAACAATGGGATCAGCGCTCCCACATACTGATTATTATTCATGTTGTTAAATGATACAATGGTTCCTGTAACTGGGCTGCGTAAGGTATATCTGTCTTCCCATGCAGCAATTAATCCCTGAATTTTTTTAGCATATAACTTAATCCTTATCGACTCTTTTGATACCTGAAGTGGATGGAAGAAAGTTTTAGACAGAATAAAAAATAATTCGGCATATTCGGACTGTACCTCGCCGACCTGAATGTTTTTTTTCAGGAAAAACGACATTCCTGTGGTATCAATGGTGGCAAGACTATCCAGATGTGCCACATATGACTTTAGAAAAAACATGTCCCTTGTATTTGCTGGATTTCCTATTATTCCGATGAGTTGCCCACGGCGTACATTTTCTCCGTTTTTTATCAGTATTTCAATTTTACCAGAAGACTTCGAAAAGATTTTTAAAGGGGGGGTGGTAGATGAGATCAATACTGGTGCAGAGATGGTATCAGGATACTTGATAAACCAGGCACCCAAAAGTGCGATCAATATAACCAGTGAAGTTACCAAGTTACCGCGCCTGACGATCCATCTCGGCCGGCGACCAATTATATCTTCAATTTCTTCACTATGTAATTCTGACAAATTAATTTCTTCTGGCATAAATATGTAAGTTACACGATTTGCTGTTTTTACTCTCCAAGCTCTAGCTGGTTTTTTACTAGTTCAAAATATTTACCTTTGGCTGCGGTCAATTCAGCATGGGTGCCCTGTTCTACAATCCGGCCTTGCTCCATTACCACAATCTTGTCTGCATGAGTTACGGTACTGAGTCTGTGTGCTATGACCAACACGGTTCTACCATGAAAGAAATTTTCAAAATTCTCTATTATGGTCCTTTCATTATTCGCATCAAGAGTGCTGGTTGCCTCATCCAGAAAAAGAAACTTTGGATCTTTATATGCTGCCCGGGCAATCAGCAACCTTTGTCGTTGCCCTGAGCTAATTCCATTGCCCGTGTTTCCAATTTTTGTTGACAGGCCCATTGGCAAACCATTGATGAATGACCCTATATTTGCGATTTTTATAGCTGAGGCGAGTTTTTCTCTATCTGTTTGCTCCTGAACGGAAATATTTTGCATGATTGTGTTGGAAAAAATATACCCTTCGGACATTACTACTCCACAGTTTCCTCTCCACCACTTGGGTGAGATAGTGTTAAGGGGGATGCCACCAAGATGAACCTCACCAGTTGTAGGCTCATAGAAACGCAGCAAAAGTTTCATCAGTGTTGTTTTTCCACTTCCACTAGCCCCGACGATCGCAGTTGTTTTACCGAACGGTATCTCCAGATTGATTCTGTCCAAGACCTTTGGTGAATCTGGGCCTCCGTACTGAAATGACACTTCCTTTAAGGATATAGAACCGTTTTGGTCTGTTCGGGAATTATCAGAAAGAAAAAATTCTTCGTTTGGAGCATACTCTATCTCTTTCTCTTCTTCCGCTCTGTTATGGATTTCTGCTAAACGCTCTACACTAATTTTAGCATCCTGTGCGGTTTGAAAAAAAGAGAGGAGCTGTGCAATAGGTGAGTTTAGTTGCCCGGTAATGTAAGATATACTTAACATCATTCCCAGTGAAATATTCCCATCTATAACTTCCCGGGCTGCTATGTATGATACAAGAATATTTTTCAACTGGGTGAAAAAGGTAAATCCCACGCTTTGGTACTGAGCGAGAACCAAACTTTGTACACTAACCTTGAACAACTTTGCTTGTGTTCTTTCCCAACCCCATCTATGGGTTGTTTCGCTATTGTTCATTTTGATCTCCTGCATGCCAGTTATGATCTCAAAAAGATTATTCTGATTATCGCTCATTCGTTGAAATCGAGCGTAATCTAAATCTCTGCGCCTTTTCAGAAAGAAAAAAATCCATGCTATTGCTAGTACAGAACCGACTATAAAGACCAGTAATATTTGAATACTATAGATCCCGAGTACAATAGAAAAAACAAGTAGATTGACTAGAGAAAACAGCGTGGTGAGAGACGTTCCTGTTAGAAATTGCTCAATTCTTACATGATCTGAGATTCTTTGTGTAATATCTCCAACCATTTTGGTGTCAAAGAATCTGATTGGAAGTTTCATTAGTTTTATGAGGAAATCCGAAATTATCGAGATATTGACCCTGGTGCTCATGTGTAGCAAAAGCCATCCACGAATTATTTCGATTGCAGTATTGCCCGCAAATAGCAATAGCTGCGCCAAAAGGATTAAAGTGACAAATCCGGGATTATTGAAATTAATTCCATAGTCAACAAGGCTTTGCGTGAGGAAGGGAGCGATGAGCGATAATAAACTCGCCATTATCATGCCTATTATCAACTGCGAGATATACGATTTAAAGGGCCGGAGATAACGAAAGAAAAAAGTTATATCTTTTCCCTGAGTTTCTTCTTCCTGCTGATAAAAAAGAGGTGATGGTTCCATCAACAAAACGTAACCTTGCGTTTTTCCCGCAGCAAGCCAACTTTTGAGAAAAGCCTCTTTAGTTACACTTACCATTCCATGGGCAGGATCAGCGATCAGTATCTTGCGGTTCTTTTTGTTCCTATCGTATTCCTGGGGTGGGAGCACAACAAAGTGATTTTGATTCCAATGAAGTATACAAGGAAGAACAGCCTCCTCGTCGAGTTGTTCAAAGGTCAATTTCGCGCCAAGCGTCCTAAATCCCACCTTTACAGCAGCTTCACTTATTCCTTTCAGAGATACCCCTGCTCTGGTGAGGTGCGAGGAGTCTCTAAGTGTACTCAATGAAAAATGTTTCCCGTAATATTGGGCGATCATTCGTAGACAGGTAGGGCCGCAATCCATCTGATCGAGCTGTCTGTATATTTTAAATTTCTTTCCCATCTTACAGTTTATGGGTTAAGGGTGTTTTAGCCCTATGTGGAATCGACTCTCCTAAATAATGCGCTTGCTTAGCCAGTTCAATCCGCGAATCCGGATCCCTGTATTTAGAAAACTCGGTAAGATATACCTCCGCTTTCAGGTATTGTTTTTTAGCTGAAGAAACAATAAACGGATGGACAGATATTTTGTTTACAGTAGATCTTGAAAGCAAGGACTCCATTGTTGAATTTCCTTCGATAGCCAGATTGTTAATTTTATCAAAAAGATTTTTATAGATAACCAGTAAACCTGCTTCTTTAAAACTGCTTATCCATAAAAGATTGTTATTTATTGGTACAGCAAGATCAAAGTCGTCGAGAGAACCACACAGAATTTCCGTTCCTAATTCCTGGGCTGATGTCAATATATTTTTCAAACGCGATATTGAATAATTTTGTTGAAGGAAATGATCGTTCTGCCAAAGAATAATCATATTTCCACCTTGAAGAGTAACTTTTTTTATTACCTCCTGAAGTTTTATAAGTTTTGAGTGTTCTGAACTGCCTGCAGGAATTACTGACATGACGTTAAACCCGTTATCCCGGTGAAAAGGTAGATGACCTGCAGTGATTGCATCGCTGGGTTTTTCAAAAACAATAACTGGTAACGCCTCAGCGTTAGGGGCTATAGTCTGAAGCTGTCCGCCGGTTTGCTTAATTCGGTTATAGTGATCAGTCACATACTTAATTGCTCCGGCTTTTTTTAGACTATTAGCAAACAGTTGCTCCACCCTTCCGTCCCTATTGTTCCAGTCTGTAACGTCGGAGTAACCGAAGTATTTCTGGATGGAGACAAATGGAAAGATGCAATATTTTTTTGAAGTAAGAAAAGACAGCTTGGTATCGGCGGCCTCGCCTTTGTTAAAGGCCGTATTTAATATTGTCTCAAAAAATCGCCGAAAAACGATTGTAAACTGGAGTCCTGAAAACCGCTCGATCCAAAGAATTTCAGATGATATCATTACCCCATTACTTAGCCAGCTTAAACCCCCACAAAGCAGGTCTGCGCCTAATGCATCTGCATGTTCAATAGCATTACGAAGTTTTTCTGTTGAATATTCACCTGTAAAACAATGGTCGTCTTCACAAATTAAGATAAAATTATCATCCTTGTTTTTTTGCATCTCGATAATTCTGGATAGCGTTATCCACAGTCCGTATGCTCCATCCTGGTGTTCGCATGCATCAACTATGTTAACTTCGAATTCCTTGCGAGAAGAAAATTCAAGCAAAGCGTGATTTTTTCTGTCTTCCCTCTTCTTTAAGTTGATAATATAACTTGGTATGGCTTTCATATCG
This sequence comes from Pedobacter sp. ISL-64, assembly GCF_018613605.1. GTDB lineage: Bacteria > Bacteroidota > Bacteroidia > Sphingobacteriales > Sphingobacteriaceae > Pedobacter. Next base: position 194,630 of record NZ_JAGGPU010000010.1, read on the forward strand.
GGAGTTTTCCGTGTTGATTAAATTAAGCTGTGATGCAACCTTTTGGGCTAAGAGGCTCTCGAAGCACTTATATTTGGGCGTTCATTCTCCAGGAAAACGAGATTCGTTGCACTGATGTCCCGTTTAAAGAAATCATTAGCCTTGAGTTCAGTTTCAAGGAGCACATTAAGTTTATCCATAAGGGCCACGGAGTTTGGATAGTCTGGTGTAGAGGCCAATTTGACGGCATCCGATAAGATGGAAATTTTTAATATATCAAACTGTATGCTAGTGGGCTCCTGCATAAATTGAATCAACTCTGATAGAAACCGGGTATAGTTCTGATTATAATAAAGTTCCTTGATATATATCCAGTGTGCAAGAATTTGCCTGTCAGGTGTATTGATTTTGAATCTCAAGCCTTTAAACATTTTGCCAAATACATCTTTTTCTTCCTTTGCCGATCTCCGCTCGAAATGTATCATGAGTGAAACCAGGGCATTGAAACATTCATAGGCATATCCCTCTCTTACGTACGGAATTTCTTTCCAGACAGCTTTATCGGCAAAAATTTTTCCATACAGACAGCCTTTTTTACCATTAAATAGGTAGGACAAAAGGTCCTTTCCAAGCTGGGCACCTTTCTCCCATTGACCGCTCCGAAAAAATACCCGGGATATGTTTTTATTCTGCTCTGCAGCCCTAAAGAGTAAGGTAAACAGGCCTTGTTGAATTAAATAATCGTTTAATATGACACATTCGAGCGAGAAATCGAAGGCTTTATCATAATTTCCTAACTTATAAAAATGCAATGCTTTCACCGAAAGCCCCCACTGTTTTGCAAAGACATACATATCTGAAGAAAGTGTTTGTTCAATTTCTTCCTGAAGTAGATCGTAGGCTTCTAAAGACGGGGCTTTGGAGCCAGCTGTAACTATATCTTGGGCTATCGGCATAAACCGCATAGATAAAGAATGGGTTTGGTCGATAAGCTGTTGATTCCCGACCAGTCCAAAAACCTCCTTTTTCTGAAGAATGTTCATTAACTTATTGAAGTTATAAACCATGTTTGAAACTTTGGTAGAGGCCGGAAAATGGTTGCATTTTTCCAAGAGTTTATCTAAATGCAGGTGTAGTGATAAATTGCTTTTAGTCATATATCTAGTTGTTGTTAAGCTACCGAAAGCAGGGCATCAATGGGAGGGAGTTTGTTATCCTCACTGCGCATTAATGATATTCCGATACCAATAATCCCCCAGCCGAAACTGATATTCCAGAGATCCCCTGCATTATTAATCCTTGTCTTGTACCCGGCATATTCATCATTGTGAATTGCATATGAAGGAATGCTGTTATACCAGTATTCACTTGCTTTCTTAAAACGAAGGTCCTGATTCAGGCGATAAAGTTTGTCGAACGTTTCTGCCAGCCCGGCAGCACCATAAATAATGCTGGCATCCAGGGTAAGTCTGTCTTCACGTTTGCGTTCCAAGCAGTCATCTAATATTTCCTGTGCTGTTAGTTTTAAGCGGTTTTCTCCCAAAATATCCCCTGCACGATAAAGGGCATAACCAATGCCAATATCGCCATAGCAAAGCGAGAATTGTTTGCGATCATCTTCTACATCACCAATGTAGTTGGGGAAAAGGCCCTTTTCAAACCTGAACTTTTGCTTAAGAACAAAGTGGCTGGCCTTCTTTATCAGCCCGGCACAGATTTCTTTTTCTATACCTTTCTCGTAGACATTTACAAGAAAGGAAATTATCAATGCACTTCCATGTGATATGCCTAAATACACCCGGTTTCCCATTACGGGAAGTTCCCAAAAACAGTCACCATCTAGGTCTGTTTTTGCTTTTTCCAAGATTCCCTTGACTAATCTACCAAGGTGCTCGCCAGCTTTCGATATCTTTGGATACCTGGACAGGTAATGATATCCTGCTGCCAAGGCTCCGTTGTTTAGATCAAAGTTACCTGAGGAAATTTTGCTCTCCATCAGACTGAAAAGTACATCATCTATTTTTGACAAATAATCAGCGTCGTCCAGTTCGAGAAAGCCATTGTCATTACAAAAGGTAATGAACCTTCCCAGGTGAGCCAAATGGGAATCAAGCGAATCTGTTCTGTATAGGGGCTTGAAGTTTTCCAGGTCAAGAGCGCTTAAAGCATCCGAAAAATTTTCCTGTGCTTTGTCAATATATGAGGTGTCATTTGTGTAGCGGGCATAGTAGAAATAGAATAGCGCCTTTCCCAGAAGTCCTGTTTCGTAAGACAAACTGCCTGCGACGTCGCCCTTGGAATCAAGGACATTTTTAATTTTTTCAATATATATTCGGTTTATCTCAGTCATTTTCACTAATTGCTATTTCTCAAGACAAGAGAATCGTGTATCCCTTTCTTTTCTTGAGAGCTGGGATTTATAGTATTTTGTTAAGTAATGGTATAAGACCAATTCATGAGCCCTTTGCCTGGATATGAACAACCTATTAATAAACATATGAATGTAGCTGGCAATTAACTGATTGATAATCTCTATATTGCTTTTCTGATAAGACAGGCACCTTATTAACTCTTCTATAATCTTTTTATTAGTAAAGGATCTTTGGCGTAAACAGTCTTTAATCAACGGAAAGTTTTCCTTTGAATCATCATCCAGTATGGCTTTGATATGTGGCAGATCAATGCGAAACTTATTGTTTAATGAATACTCTAACCTCCCGATATCATCTTTGATGCCATTGCCGAATTCATTTGTAAAAACTTCTTTCAGGCTCTTCATTATCTCTAGTTTTCCACTTAGGGAAAGTGAAAAATCATCCAATAAACTATCAATTCCAAGGATTCCCATTTGCCAGCGCATCTGTTCCTTTTTTTCGGTTTCAACTTCGTCGAGAAAATCGCAGATTGCGGTACTATCAGCACAAAATAAATCTTCACTTCGTTCAATGGTAAGTGGACCGTAACGTTCAATCTCTCTCTCGTAGGTGTCTACGACAATATTGTGGACAACCCCCAATTCAAGGTATTTTGCAAGCTTTTCCGAAAGATCAGGCAATAACATGTGCCAGTGGATTGAGGCAGGTGATTTATGGAAACGAATGCGTAAATGCGTGTTGGGATCGTTGTAACGGATGAAAAACCATTTGTCAATAGTTTCATCCGCAAAGGCCTGCCGTGCAAAAGGGTTTATTAACTCAATGAGTAGCTTTTCAAGAGACTTACCGCCTCCATATATTTTGAGATATAACCATTCACCCCCCGGAGCGAAGCTTCTTTGTACCTCATGTGTATTCGGACTGGCAAGAATTAGCTTTTCTTTAAAAATTGGCAGCCTTGTGCCGATAGGGATGATCAGTTGATTGTTGTAACTTCCAGAATCATCTTTAACAAAGCTATTTTCGGGTAAGTTGAGATATTCAAATAAAAAGATGTCTTGATTTTTCAACCGCCGGATTATATGGTTGCGGCACATCGCATTTTCCAGGTCAATAAACAGTTCGTTATCGGCATCCTGTGCTAACACGAGGTAGCGGGGTAAGCTGAGTTGCTTCCGGAGGCGGTCAATATACTGTTTAATCTCATCCGTGTTGCTAATTGCGCAAGTCTGTTCCTGTTTAATCATCCATCTGGCTCTTGACAGGATGAAGTTTTTGTACTCGACTCTTGGAAGATAGGGCTCATGATGGTATTCCCGCCATTCCCAGGAAAACCCCTGGCTAACCCGTTGAGCTCTTATATCTGATAGAAACCGATATATTGGTTGGCTGAGCTGGACATTATGCGCATTGGTTAACTGTGGCAAAATTTCTTTCCCAAGTTTGAGTGAGCGGAGAACTACACGTTGATTCCGAACGGAAACCATTAAGTCACTGATATCAATCTGGTATTTTTTATCAACTGCTGAATTGCACAGGTAAGGTATTTCATGTTTTCTCAAAACAGGCCGAAGCACAACATTTGCACTATTTCCGTCTGGCATGTGAACGACTTCCGCAAGTATTAAATCTGGATTTGCTGATTGCTCATCCTGCATGCATTGCAAGAGTTTCTCCTCGAGTTTCTTTTCTCCGAGCGCGAAACGACCCATCAATCTTGCGGTTGAGAAGGCATGTAATTGATTCGCTATAAATTTATAATTTCCCTTATCAAGATCATCACTGCTTGAACAGAGCAGACTTCCAAAAATGTAGGCACTATTCCGTTGTGAAAGTTCTGAGGGCGGATTGGCGTTTATAAGGCCATCTATATCTGATTCGGTGAGGTGCAGCACATCTGATTTTTCGTTATAGAAAATCTTCATCTTTTCTGATAAAAGTTTGGAAAAAGCCGACTTTGAGGTGTGGGTGTCAGATGAAGGTGCTTTTAATGCTAATCCGGTCAGCAGGGGAAGATCTTCAGCTATGCCGCTTGTGGCAAGCCCGTACCCAATCCCATAATCGGGATCTATTGCAATAGTCAATGGAATTTCTCTTTGCTCATATCTCGCCAAAAATTTCTCGCTAAATTCCGTGAGCTTCGATGGAGTACTGAAAGTAGTTGTTTGCCAAAGCCTGTAGGATATTTCCATGATATCTGCCAGGCGTTTAACGTTCAAATGATTTTGGTTCATTTTATAATGAAGATCTTCCTGCAGCGCGTTGATATTCCGGGTAACCAATGGTTCGAGTATTTTTTTTGCTTTTACGAAATCTGATAACTTTATGTTTTTTTTACTTATGACATCGAAGGCTTTTTTCAGAGAAATATAAACAGTATCACTAGGATCCATTTCTCCGAGGCGTAAAAGAAATTTTTTCACAAAGTCCTCCCCTGTAACAGTTGGTGTAAGTTCCGTAACGAGCACTTGCATATCGATAAGGCGGTTTATGAATATGGAAACGCTTTGGGGCGATAGGTTCCCATCTTGAACAATAGCCTCCAGCTGGGCTATGGTCAGGCCCTCAGAAGTAGCTGTTAGCACTTTTTCAATAAACGGAGACGATGTAAGTGCACTTAATACATAAGTGCTGCGCCCATTATCAATGAGGCGTTCTACGAATATTAACTTGTTATCAACTTTATAAATTGAGTTATTTAAATGATAAAGGGCCTGTTCCCGGATGGTACCTTTTTTAGCAACAGACTGTGCAATCTCACCAATAAAATCCATGTTGAACCGAACGTGTCGATCCACCTTTTTTTCTGCAAACTCGATTTTGCTCGGAGCTTCAGAGATTTCTCCGGTGGCACACCCTGCAAACATGCCATAGGGAGTACATCGGGTACACATTCTAGAATAATAGCGATGTAAAGAGCTGAGCATCCTGCTAAGCTTCGCCGAATCGATCTGTTTTCCTTTGAGCCATCCGGTAAGGGCAATGTATAAATCATTTGAGGCGAAAAAGATGGCTTCAACAAATAATGGATGGGAAAATTCTTTTTTTAAGCGGTCGATTATTATGAGGCTGTCCGGATCTTTTTCGAGTTGGTTTAAAATATCGTTTAACCTAAATACCGATTCAATTGAAAAGGCTGGAGCCCTCAGTAAAAAAAAGTCATATGGGAAGAATCTTTCTTCAGAAACAATAGGGATATTTTGTTTTTTATTCGCTTTCATTTGACTGGAATGATTGACAATCATAGGATTTGGGTAGCGCCCTCTTTTAATTAACAAGCTGTCGGTAAGAGGCCATGGAGCATGAATGCTCCATGGCTCAAGATTACTTCACTTCCCGGTCTAAACGAAGCAAGTAGTAGGTCCACTGGTACAATCCCCAGAGGTTCCGCCAGAACAGTCAGTACTGCCGCCTGTGCAAACTCCTGATGTTGCTGCAAAATTTTCAACTGAACCGCCAACGATTTCCTGTAACTGTCTTTCGTCTAGTTTTGCAATTGTTTCTCTGTCCAATGCTAGTGGATCTAGATTAATTTTTTTCATGATATTTGTTTTTAATTTAGCCTCTACTCTTTTCAGGCTTTTCGAGATACGCCTATTGTTGCGCTACAATTTTTTTTATATACCTATGTAATTTCCTTAATGAATCTTAATTAACCCTTTGGGTTTCTTTAAACGTGATCTGTTTTCGATTGCCTTTTACTTTAGCTTTCCCGAAGCTGTAACTCGCTGTTAAGCTAAACCTCCTGCTATCATAGTAATTGTTGTAATTCTGGATAAAAGTGCTGTAATACACTTTGCCCCTACTTACGGTACCTTTTAAAATGTCTTCTGCTGATGCGTTGAGTTGCAGCTTACCGTCTAGCAATGATACCCTGAGTCCTGCGGAAAGAAAACTTCTTCCTTCGCTGTAAACATTTCCCTGGGTAGCGGGTAAGGAGTGCCAGAAATTGGCAGTCGCGCTAAAGGTTCTATTAATTTTAAGACTGTTAAAAATATTATAGTATACAGCAGCACCATCTTCGAGCAGCACATCTGCAATAGAAGATTTTGCTTTCACAAAATTTAAACTGACAAATTCACGGTTTTCCCACCAGGGGAAAAACTTAACAGCAAAGGTTGCCTCCAATCCACTGCTATATTGAGTTAGATAATTCCTGTAATCAACAACTTTTAAAGCCTCATTAACTGTCACGATACGCCCGTAACCATCAACAAGTTTCTGCATATAAAGCGTTAGCGAAAACATGTCCTTATATAAATAGGAAACTTCGGAGTTATGATTGTATGAGGGTTGCAATGTTGGATTTCCAGTAGAGTAGGTATATGGATTTGTATACCAACGGAAAGGATTAAGTGCGCGGAAGTTTGGTCTGTTTATCCTTTTAGAATAGGTTGCAGATAAGGTATTGTTTTGATTTAGCTTATAACTAAGGTAAAGAGAAGGGAATAATCTACCATAGTTCCGTTTCGTTTCATCTCCTGTGGTTGGTGAGTTGCCGTTAACAGTAGAATATTCATATCTTAAGCCTGCCTTAGCTGACCATTTCTTGCCGAAATCGCTTTGCATACTATAATAGGCGGCAAAGTTCTGTTCTGTATATTCAAATATATTGGCTTTTGTAGGGTCCAGTACAAAGCTGTCATTTAGTAAATTGAAATATCCTACATCAGAATCATTAACAAAATTCGTGAACTTAACGCCGGCCTCCATAGAAGCCCATTTGTAAGGCAAAGTGAGATCGCTCTGTGCAGACCAGATATTGTAATTCAATGCACTGGTATTCCTAACCTGCTCGTCAATTCCATTGCGGTTTGAAAATGTAGAAAAGTCAACTGTCGTTTCTGGCCTGGTTGAAAAATAATTAAACCCCGAGCTCAGCTTTTTTCCCTTTTTACCCAGTTTCTGGTCATAATAGACATTTAAGGTCTGAGATAAAGAAGGATTGAAATGGTTAGAGTAAGTATTTAGAATGGAGTCAATGTTTTGAGCTGTTTTATAAACTGAGGAATTTTCAATCTGCATCTTATAGCTGGTTTTCCCAATGTCGTAGATTAAGCCAAAATTTGCTTTGTCAGTTGCCTTGTAATCCATGGAAAGGTTTAACCCAGCTCCACGCTGTATATCCTTTCGTTTGTCGCTGCTTAAAATAGAATTTTCTCCTATTACGTCGAACTCTTCAGTTGGCCTGGTTTTTCTGTAATTCTGCCTAAGCTTTCCTGAAATGGCAAATTTTTTGGATTGAAAATTTATATTTAGGCTATTAGCATTTGCTGGATAAGTAGTTTGTGCGTAGGTAGCGCTTATATCGCCACTCCATCCCAAATTTGGATTGCTTTTAAGAACAATATTGATCATGCCGCTATTGCCCTGTGCCTCATACTTCGCCGGCGGTGTCGTTAATACTTCTATCTTTTCAACGTCGTCTGACCTGAGGGACTTCAAATAGTTGACAAGGTCTGCACCACCTATATTGACAATTCTTTCATTGATCATTATCGAAACACCACTTTTTCCTGAAATCGATATCCCACTGCCATCTACCCTAAGCATAGGTGTCAAAGCGAGCGCCTGCGTCAGGTCTGTTCCTTTGGCAGCTATAGAATTGCTTACATTAAAAACTATCCTGTCAATTTTTCGCTCCAATAATGGTTTATTTGCCGTTATTGTTACGCCCTTCAAGATCACATCTGTGCTTTTTTGCAGGTATAATGATATTGTGGTGTCTCCATATACTTTTAGGCTGGTACGTATTTCTTCCCTCCCTATAAAGCTTGCAACAATGGTATATTGTCCCGGATTAACAGCATTGAAAATAAATTTACCGTTCATATCAGAAAAAGTCGTTGTGAGGACATTGGTATCTCTCATAAGTTTTAGTGAAACATCAGCAATAGGTCGTTTTGTTGTATCATTGATCTGACCTCGGATATTGAATTGCCCAAAACAATAGATATTAGCAAAGCAAAGGATTGTAAAAAGTAAAGTTGCGTAAGTTTTCATAGTTGATAAGTTATCCTTATAAAGGACATGGGTTTTATTCTTATGTTGCTTACTTTATTTTAAAATCATACCCGAAGTTTAGTTTTTTATTATATTTAAATGTTTGGTTATCAATTTCATACATTAATACACTCAACCAAAATGTTTTTGATATATAGCCTAAAAAACGGTATCAAAAGGGTGCTTTCTGGGATAAGACATCTTAGGGATTGTTACTAACTGTCGGATAAAAAAAACTAAAAAACAACAATTAGAAAAAACACATCGTAACTTCAATTATTCCATAAAAAATCTAATTACAATGGCATTTAATATAAAAAAACAGCAATTCTGGGATCACCAATACTCGACTGGACAATGGGATGTGTTAAAATCTCCCTTAGAATACCAGAGATTTGAGGCCGTGAGGACTGTCATCTACAACCTTGAGTCAAAAAAACCTAAAGTACTGGAAATTGGATGTGGTGAAGGACTACTGCAGCAAAAACTTGAAAAATCCAGTTATGGTTTATTTTTGGGGATCGATATCTCAACAGTCGCCATTGAAAAGGCAAGCAAATTAACCAGTTTAAATGTAACGTACGCTGTTGAAGATATGGAGGCATATAATCCGCCAACTGATTTCGACCTGATTATCTTTAACGAATCCATCTACTATTCTCCTACGCCAATTCAGCTCTTCGAGCGGTATGCTAAGTTTTTGCGGAAGGGGGGAATGATGGTCCTTTCTATATATAAGACCACAGCAAATGACATACTCTTAAATGAAATAAACAAGTCTTTTCAACTAATGATTCAAACGGATACCACCAATGAACGGGGCACATGGTACTGTTGTTGCTATACCTTCTAAAAATTTTGCATAAAATGATAAATCCTTAGGGCGGCCGATACTGTTCAGATATATTTTAGTAATGAAATTTAAACCAACTATATTTACCGTTTAAGCAAATTGAAAACTTATTAATTATGAAATGGAAATGCGTTGTTATTGATGATGAATTAGAGGCGATCGAGGAAATAACAGAATATATAGCTAATACCCCCGACTTAAAACTTATCGAATCATTCAGCAGTCCGCTTGATGCTTTGAACTTTATCAACAAAAATCAGAACATTGATTTTGTATTTATGGATGTTGATATGCCTGATCTAAACGGAATTGATCTGTCAAAATTAATTAGAGCTAAAGTGCGGCGTTTAATCTTTACCACTAGCCATGCAAAATATGCACTGAATGCCTTCGAAGTGGATGCTGACGCTTTTCTTCTTAAGCCATTTAATTATGCCAAGTTTATTTCCGCGATCAGCAAATTTCTCCATAATCATCTGTCATCAGGAAGTGCGGAGGATGATTATATATATGTCAAAAACAAGAACGAGGATTTAAAGTTGGTAAAAGTGAAATTTGAAGATATCGTCGCAATAGAGAGTTTGGCAAATTACGTCCGCATTTATACCAATACCATCAAAATAGTTACGCATTTGAAACTTAAAGAAGCGAAAGAAATATTTGGGGAAAAGAATGGCTTTATGCAACTTCACAGAAGTTTTTTGATATCGAAACGCCATATCAATTCCATCGAGGGAAATACGTTGACAATGAGTAATGGAAGTAAATTCACTATCGGAGAAAATTATAGGAAAACGATCAATGAGTTTTTAAATGATAAAATTTTAAAGTCCGCCACAAATAAACAGTGATCTGCAGCGGGCTTAAGCATCAATTAAACAAAACTATGACCAGTAACCGTATGCGTCAGCGTATCAGTTGTCGGGTCTGAAGGGAATTTCTTTTCCCCTTTAATTGATTTGTAAGTAAAAACTGTTTTTTTTTTAAGTTTTGTCGTCTTCATAGCGTTAAATTTTTGGGAAACTTAAATGCATCCTTAAACTAAGTCAACCTGATATGACGAACAGGGTAGAATATGATATGAAAAGGAATAAATTTGGGATGATCCAATTCTTGTGGGAGTGGCTAAGGCATTATAAAATTCACCTGGTATTTTGGGTAATTTATATTATGTATGAATCTGGTCTTACCGGGGTTTTTGCAGGCAGATTTGGAAAAGCAGAAAATTACATTGTGCATTACACGCTCAACATTTCGCTTTTTTATTTTCACTACTGGATGATGAAAAAATTTGCCAAAAAGCGTTTTTATATATTAGCAGTTACACTGCAAATCATCGTCGAAATCCTGGTTTATATTCCTTTGTTAGCAATATTAAATCATTTTTTTACTGACTATAATCAGGCTTCGATAAAAGAATTATTTGGAATAAATGAAAAATTTATAGCAAGCGCTATCTACCGTTCTATCTTTTTTATCATTGTCTCAACGGGTTATTGGTTTTTGCGGCAATATATAAATGAAAGAAAAAAAGCTGAGGAAATCGAGAGAGATAGGTTGCAACAAATTGTTGAAAAGGAAATCGCTGAAAAAAATCTGTTATTAGCACAGAATGCGCATTTAAGAGCCCAGGTGAATCCTCATTTTCTTTTTAATACGCTTAGTTTCGTTCACCGGCGAATAAGGAAAAGCGATTCTATTGCGGGCGATGTAATTGTTGCGCTTACCTCGTTAATGAGGTATGCTGTCGAAACCAGCCAGGATACCGAAAAGGTATTATTGAATGAAGAGTTAACCCAGGTGTATGACCTGATCAGTATTCTCAAGACTTTGAAAGGGACAGAATTCAATTTTCAGATCGAGGTGGAATCTGGATTTGAGCATATCATGTTGATTCCTTTATTGCTGCTTACGATAGTAGAAAATATGTACAAACATGGAGATTTATCAAATGCAAATAACCCAGGAGTACTTAAAATAGCAATATTGAACAACACTTTAATCATTACCACTAAGAATTTGATTTCCAAAAAGAAAAAGTCTCTTAGTTTAGGGACCGGACTAACGAACTTACAAAAAAGACTGGCCGACCATAACGGGCTAAATGGAAACATGAATTACAAAGAAATCGATAATGAGTTTCTTGTAGATATCATTATTCCAATACAGGAACGTGGTTAGCAATGCAGTGCGTTTAAATCACTCCATCATCGATAAAGTGGTAATATCTGTAAGCAATACGATTATATGCTCATAAACCGCTACTCCCAATATTTCTGTTGAATGAGCAGACAGTGGCTATCTGGCTGAAAAATATGACGGTTATGAAAAAGAATTGATCATTGAGATGTAAACGTTTCTTTGCATGCTACTTTCGCTTAGCGGTAACATAAATGTTTATTTTATGTAAGGGATTACCATTGTCGCTATCATCAAACTTATAATGGTTGGCAAGGATAGTAGACATATAAATTTTGGTTCCGTCTTTGGTTGTCCATGAATCAGATCTTCTCAAGCCTCTGTTGGTGTCAATTTTCGCCAAATCAGTCAGATCGTCCTTAGCTTCTGATGCACCGAAGCGGGCAGTGAGTTCCTTTAATACAAGGTTATATTTTTCAATCAGGGCTTTATCAAATTCGATGGACTGGGCGGCCGGCTTTCCTTCTTCAAAATTCCTGGGATCCCAGCTGTATTGGATTTCGTGAATAACAGAGTCTTTTTTTGTAAAAATATAATTTATAGTGAGATCGGGAATGCCTTTTTGTGCCCTCCTGTATAGTATTGGCATTTCCATCCCGCCAGGAATAATGATATCGCCTCCTTTTTGATAAACCTTGCCTTTGAGTTTAGTTTCCAGCCGGATAAAGTCACTCATTTTTTTACCTGTTATGTCGGTATTAATCTCTTGTGAAAAAGCAATTGTAATTTGAGAAAGCGACAGGATCAGCATTGCGAAGAATAGTTTTTTCATGATGGGACAAGATATTGAAAATTCTTCTTTTTAAGAATAAGGCGATAAATGTTTACGCAAATGCTTTTTGTAGCTGCCTGGACATCCTGCCTCTATTCTACGCTGACGCGTAGCTGGAAAGTTTTCTGATCTGCTAAAAAACCGCTCAACTAACCGGAAGTCCTGTGTTACAATTTCGGTATTTTCCTTTAGCACTTTATCTAAAGGAGTGTTTTCTGATAAGAAGTTTTCAGGCCGCTGGCAAGCAGAATAGCTAGATTTGCTTAAATCTGGCTAGAGCATCTGCAAGTTTCGTCTAGAAATTACAGGCGTTGGTCTAGTGATTACCAACGCTGGTATAATACCGGGTTTTTGCCTGCAACGTTTGGTGTATGGCTGCGTCTTAATAACAAACAATAGCAAAAACCTAAAATATAAAAGATATGAAAACCTTGGCAAAAACATTATTCGCAGCAGCATTAACAGCAGTAGTATTTACTTCATCAGCGATGGCAACTTTTGCCGCTGAGCCAGTTAAAGCAGAAACAAAAACTTCTTCATTATCAAAATTCAACAGGATCTGGGTGAGCGGGAATGTGAAGATCATCTTAACACAAGGTGAAAAGCAAAATGTAGAAGGCATGAGCAACTACGACGCTGCAAAAACCTCCGTATCAACTGATGGACAAACCTTATTTATCAATTCATTGGAAACAAGTCAGGTAACGCTGAATATTACCGTAAAAGATTTAGAAAGAATTGAAGCTTATGGCCAATCGGTTGTGGTAACCAGCAATAATTTTGATGTAAAATACCTTCAGTTATTTTTGGGTCAAAGTGCTACAGCGAGAATTAAAACAACAGCAGGAAGTTTATATACAATCGTTAAGGATGATGCGGTATTAAAATTAAATGGTACTGCTGATCAAAGTACAATGATCGCAAGCAACATGAAAAATGTGAAATTAGCTGACTTTGCCAGTCTTAAATCAGCATCATACGCTTCTCAGGCGATCATGGATGCCGAACAAAACGCAATGAATTTAGCAAAATAGAAATATCAATCAGATAAGCTAAAGCTGCCCTTGGGTGGCTTTTTTTGTTTAAAGGTTAATGTGGTGCGAAACATATTGATTCCAAGTCTTTGCCATGGACATGGGTCGTTTTTTATGGCTACGCAGAAATATTGCTTTTGGCCTGGTAATTATTATTTTTGGTTCAGTGCAACGTTCCGAAGCTTCCGGGCGTCTTTGTTTTAAGCCTTAACCTTAAACTAATTGAAAATGAAACGTCCTATTCTATTCTTAAATCTTTTTTCGGTATCCATTTCATTTTCCAAAAAGGGGCTGAAAGTTGTTAAGGCAACTTCAAACAGTGTTAATATCAAGGATGATAGTCTTAAGGGAGCCAATCAGAAACCCTATAAATTAACCGCCTGCCTGATTTTGTTTTTTGCAATTTTCATTTTTAACAATAGCCTTGCCCAATCCACCGTGCAGGAGCGGATCAGGCAGGTTGAAAACGGGCTTACGGAGAACATCCAGACCGGCGATTCCGCTCCTTCGAATTTGCAGGAACGGATGAAACATTTTAAGGTGCAAGGACTCAGCATTGCCGTGATTAAGGATTATAAGGTCGACTTTGCAAAGGGTTATGGGTTTGCTGATGCAGCACATAAAATTCCGGTAAGCGATAAAACGCTTTTTCAGGCGGCATCCATCAGTAAATCGCTGAACAGCCTGGCTATCTTGAAGCTCTTTAAGGACCGGAATCTCGATTTATATGCAGATATCAATAATTACCTCAAAAGCTGGAAATTCCCTTACGATTCGATTTCTAAGGGAAAGAAAATCAGTACGGCAAATCTGCTCAGCCATACCGCAGGGTTGAATGTGCATGGCTTTGGAGGCTATGAGGTGGGTAAGCCGCTACCATCGGTCGGCCAGATTTTAAACGGCGAATCGCCAGCCAATTCAGATGCGGTACGTTCACTTTTCGCTCCTGGAACCCGTCAGGAATATTCCGGAGGGGGAATAACGATTTCCCAGCTGATACTCACCGATATTACGGGACAACGGTACGAAACCTATTTAACAGAGCAGGTACTAAAGCCCTTGGGGATGCTCAGCAGCACTTTTGCGCAGCCACCCCTGGGTATCAGGCAAGAATTGTTATCTGCAGGATTCGACGGGGATGGAAAAGAGGTGAAAGGCAAATATCATATTTATCCGGAGCAGGCTGCTGCGGGTTTATGGACAAATCCCAGGGATCTAGCCAAATATATCATCGAGACCCAGCTGGCCTACCAGGGTAAATCGGCAAAGGTTCTTGATCAACAGGATACAAAGCTACGCCTCAGTCCGTACATGAATAACAATGGCGCTGCATTGGGCGTTTTTGTGGAGAATTACGATGGGACAAAGTACTTTGGCCATGGCGCCGGCAATGCCGGATTTACTGGCGGATACTATGGCAGTTTTGAGGGTGGAAATGGTTTAATCATTATGGTAAATTCAGATAACGGAGAAATTGTTCAGGAACTGATCAACAGCATTTCTACCGTATATGGTTTTAAGGGTTTAAGCAAAACCAGAAAGGTTAAGCTTGCTGAAGTTCCTGAGCAGGATCTAAATAGTTATCTGGGTAATTACCAGCTAACTCCCGAACTTGTACTTACAGTAAGCCGTGAGGGTAAAAAGGTTTTTGTACAGGCAACCGGGCAGCCCAGGATAGAGGCCTTTGCAGAAAGTACTAACAAGTTTTTTTTTAAAACGATCCAGGCAAGTATGGAATTTGTAAAAGATGATAGTGGGTTAATAAAAGAGATGATTTTTATACAGGGCCGGACCATTCACGCGAAGAAATTGTAATTTCTAACGCCCACAATTTCTGAAAAGCGCACATTATTTTAAAATATCAAAACCTGCTAAAATGACTGGAACGATCCAAACAATCTTATAGTAAAACTGTGTGCTAAAGGTATTGAATTAAAGATGCAGAAAAAAGAAGAAGCAATGATGCGATTTGCCCAAACGTGGAAAGAAACTAAGGTTTTCGGTTAAGGATCAAGTAATGGATGATGTATTAGAGATTAAGCCTAGGATTTAACCTATTTATCAATACATCGTCTACTCCTGATGGTTCGTTAGCGTATGGCCATGGCCATCCTGCATTGCCCATTAAAACAACCTCCTCTGAAATCAATGATTTTATACTATTTATCTAAATCGCAGAATATGAACTTTGTTTAAAAAACAATATGAAATTGATACACACAGCTTTGTTGGTCGTTGCCATACAGGCACTGGCATCGGTACCCAACAAGGCACTCAAAAATGCGACAATGAATATAAAGTCAAAAATGGAGAAAAAAGCGGATACTCCGCAAAGCAACCTTCGCCTTGCAAAGAAGTATGAATTCATCCGGGGACTTAAAATGGCTTACTATGATAAGGGTGAAGGCAACCCTATTGTCTTTCTTCATGGAAATCCTACATCAAGTTATATTTGGCGAAATATTATACCCCATCTTCAGCACTCGGGCCGCTGCATTGCTCCAGACCTGATGGGTATGGGCGACTCTGATAAATTTACAGATCCAGCAGGCCATACCTTCATGAATAATGAAAAATACCTGGAGATACTTTTCGCCCGTCTCGGCATCCGAAAGAACATTACTTTTGTTGTGCATGACTGGGGGGCGCCATTGGTCTTCTATTGGGCAAGGAATCATCCTAATGCCGTAAAAGGAATTGTTTATATGGAAGCCCTAACACGCCCACGTTCATGGAGTGAGGTGCCAGAAGTAGCTCGGGAAACTTTTCAAAAACTCAGGGTAGAGGAAGGCGAGAAAATGGTGCTCATTAACAACTCCTTTATCGAGTTTAATTTGCCAAGAACCGTATTGCGTACCCTCTCGAAAGAGGAAATGACGGAATATCGGCGCCCATTTACCCAGCCAGGTGAAGGCAGGCGGGCAATGCTCAGCTGGGCACGTCAGCTGCCTATAGGCGGCACGCCAGCTGAAATTATTAATATCATCAATGAAAATAGTAATTGGCTCGCTAAAAGTAGTATTCCTAAATTATTTATTGAGGCAACTCCTGGTACTTTGGCTAAGGTCGAAAAAGAAGCTTGTATGCTTTGGCCGAACCAAACCCACCTAATTGTTAAGGGGCATCACAATTTACAGGAAGATTCTGCAGAAGAAATTGGCACGGCTATTTCGAATTGGTTGCGCCTTCTCCGATAAATTAGTAAATTTAGGTATGCAAATATTTGAACCTGCACCGTGTTTACTTCCATACATTAAAACTTTTATGGTTGTAGAAAGCAATAACAGTATGGTAAACCGGTTGTTGCCTGATACCACTGTGGTTGCTGCATTTCGTTTGCGGGGACAGGTACAATTTAATAACCAGTTGGGAAATACCCTGTTACCCATATTTTCTATATCGGGTCTGAGAAAGTCCTACAAAATGGCCGAGTATGGCAAAAACAGTGCAAATATACTTGTTCATTTTAAAGAAGGTGGAGCCAATGCTTTTTTAGATTTGCCCTTACATGAATTGTTTGAATCCAACGTCGAATTAGCGCACTTTTTTCCTCCTTCCGAATTGAGGGCCTTAGAGGATCAAATAGCGTTACGGGAACCGATTCAGGCGAAAGTAAGCCTGGTACAGAATTTTTTTATTTCACAACTGCGTCATAACCACCCCGATCGATTAATTGCCAATGCTATAGAAAAAATTAAGATGGCAAATGGAACAATTAGCGTTAAGGATTTGTCGAAAAACCTTTACATCAGTATAGATGCGTTTGAGAAACGATTTAGGAAAACTGTAGGGGCAACCCCGAAACAATTTTCGGATATTGTTCGCATGAAATCTCTAATAACCCAGGCACACGCTAACCGCAGCTTTTTTAACACTGCATTGAACGCCGGCTTTTTCGATCAATCACACTTTATAAGAAACTTCAAAGCATTTTCGGGGCAAACGCCCAAGGAGTTTTTGAGTACGGTATCCGGGCCTGTTAAGTAAATCGATAATAACACTACCGCGTATTGAAGACACAATGCAAATGTAGCGGTTCCGACAACCAACACGGCAACCGATTTCATTATCATGATAGCTTACTTACTTATGTAACAGAGTTCGATCGATTTAGTGTTGCCTAGGGCGAGTGTCACATTATATCCATCGGGCGAGCTCATCAGCAACTAAAAATTCTGAAGTGATACCCGTATTTGTTCTATTTAATAATATAATCTGTCTTAAAAATTTATTGGGTTTTGTCAACAAGAAATAGTGCACTATTTTGCCAAAGCATGCCTAGTTTCCCGCCATGCCCAAGGTGCTACCGCGTCGGCTTTTTGCCATAAACCTATTTTATTTTTCCTAGCGGTGATTTCTAACTGCGCATACAGCGGATCGCTGGAATATTTTTTAAAATGCCAGGCCATACCCTGTTTAATCATTTCCTGGTTCACCACTTGTTTGTTATGGTTAATCACTACAGCAATTAATCTTTTATAGCGGTCGTATTTCTGGCCTTGTATACTCACCATTTGCCCAAAACACAAATCAGAGAGTGCTTTTTTAGCATGATTGCCAAAAGGTTGCGACCCTCTTTTCTCAGGACAATCGATATGGGCCAAGCGGATTTTAATGGGTTGGTTTTGGTATAATACCTCCATGGTATCGCCATCCATAATGCGGATTACTTTGGCGGTAAAAATAAGATGGTTGTAGTTTATTAGTGGTTTGCTTTCGCCTGGCGGAATGAAACAAGCCTGGAGCGTTAACAATAAAACCAATAAACTTACTTTTCCCAACCGCATAATGTTTTTCCGTCTTTTTTGGCTTTTTCTATTTCCTCCTTTATAATTTTATACGTGCAATTGCTTAAACCGCGGCAATTGGAGGTATAGTGGTATTTTTTAGCGCCAGGACCGTTGCAAATGTACACGGTTGCATTTTCTTTACAAGTAATGTTGATAAAGAAAAAAAGGAGTAAGGAGAGCGTTTTCATGATTGAGGGATTGATTATGAAAAAGATGAAAGATTAACATCTGTGTATAAGTAGAATATGGTAAATGTAGAAATAATTATGGCTTATGGTTTCCTTGAATGAAATCATTGATTACAGGCTCCAGGCTAGAAGCTAAGTCGGTTGTTCGCAGATCAAACTTCTTCACCTTCATGGCTTTGAACCAATCTGTCCAATATTGCTTAATTACATCTTCTTCGTAAGGATTTTTAATGGAGGGATTAATACCTAAAACAATAATTTCGAGGTCTTTTAAATTACAGGGAAAGGAAATAAAGCCTAAGTTGTTTTTCTTCATTATACTTTGGTAATTTGCAGTGTTGAGCTTTTTTAAGCTTAGAAATTCTGGAGTGATATAAGAACTTTTACCTTGTATCTCAATTTTACTATCTTTGTGGTACATATAACCATCAGTTAATATCACCAGAATATTCCGGTGTTGTGGTTTAATACAGTACTGCTGTACATTATTTTTGAAGAATCTCCAGATGTCGGAGCCAACGTAATTTCCGTCTTTAATGGCATACTGATAAATTTTAGCTGGATTATCGGTATAAACCCTGTTTATATTCTGGAAGTCCTTTTTGTTCGTTTTAGGATTAAAATCAACCTTTAATCTTTGGCTTAACTGATCAATGTTCGTAATTTTGGGAATGGGATTAAAGAATACCTGCATCTGGTCTTTTAAAAGAAGCATCTTCTTTTTCATTACATGATCTACAAAAACCTTTTCTACGGATTTAATATATTGAAGGTCGCGCTGATAAAGGCCGGGGTTTTTTTTAGGATCGATCCGGTCAGACAAATCGAGCAAAAAGCTAATGTTCAGATTCTGCGTTTGCGCTTTAGTTTCTTTGCTAAAAGCGGCTGTGATGAAGAGGATTAGCAACGTGTTTAATAATTTCGGTTTCATTTTGATGAGTTTATAAGGTAGATACATAAACAGAATTTTGAGAATCTTCACTGGCGCCTACACTTTTAAGGTTTTCGTGATAACAGATAATACATTCGTTTTCGAGTGCACTTTTTTCGTATTGAGAAATATGGAGTTTCTGATTGATGAATGTAATCCAGCCTTGCATGTATTCTGAAGCATACAATACGTACTCTTTGGTGGGAATAATTACGGCATCAATTATTCGTTGTAGTGAGGTAACGCGTCCTTGTGCTTCTAACGATGATTTCTTAATTTCATTAAGTTCTTCTATCAGTTTCACTTTTTGCATTTCGATATCCGTTATCCTATCCTGATGAATTTGGATGTCCTTTTTTCTGCGGAGCTGCTCATGTTTTATTTTGTCTTTTTCACGGTGCTCTTTCATGATAAAATCGAATACCACACCCCAGATTAAATACACCACAAAACCTGCAAAGATGATTCCCCAGAACTGGATTTTTCCAAGGGAAATAGGAATATTAAAATCCGCATCACCAACCCTTTTATTCAAATCATAAATTTTTTCTTCAATCTGGTAGGCCAGAATGGCATCGAACACGAATGTGGTCAGTAAAAGTGCTATTATTTTGATATAGTTTTTTACACTTTTAACTTCGCCAAACATATGGATTAAATAGCCTAAGCCTAAAAACACGAATGGAATAAAGGTTACAAAAGCACCTTCGAGTGATCCATCCTGCCAGGCCTTTTCGAATGCTTTAGAATCGAGTACATTCATGATAATGGTGCTAGTTGCATCAAAAGGTTTAAAGAAGGCTGAGTAAGAGGTAGAAATATAAAAAGTAAATAAATACAAGCTTAAAGGCATCAGGATGATTAAACCGATCCAGAATTTTGTTGAGGCACCTTTTGAAGCGCTGATGTGGTATTTTTCGGGATCCCTGGCCAGCTCGTTAATTTCGAATTTTAATTCTTCGATATTGTCTTTTACCTTTCTGATATTGGTTTCAACCAGGGTGATTTGCTGTTTTTTGCTTTCTTCACTGATGGCAAGGGTTTTGATTTCCGTTTCCTTTGTCTTCTGCTCGTTAATATAGGGCTCTTTAGCCAATTGCTGTTTTTCTACCAGCTCTTTTTCTTCGTTTTGAAATTTGGCATAAATGGCATTCAGGCATATTGAAAGCGCCAAAGGGCTACCGCTGTTTCGCGATCCATCTCTGAAACCTGCTTCGTGGTAAGTTCTTTTTCTTACTTCCTCTACTTCTTCTGTAATAGGCTCCTTAATCTCTACATTTTCATCTTGAGGTGCTTCAGCTTTTTTTGGTTAAAAAATTCTTCTATTTGGGCAATCATAACGTTAAGTTTTGAGTTTGATTTATTAATTCATGATTATATTTCTCGCTTCGCCGAAACAATCCGGTCTCTGGCGTATGCTTTTTGAATGGGTAAAAATTCTGCGGCTTTTTCTTCTTTTTTTGCGGGTTGTTTTTTAGGATAAAAGGCGATCAGTAAAAAGAGCAAGCCGGTAATTATATCGAGCGGGATCCAGATGCTTTTTCGGTGCAGATAAATGGGGAAGAGTGGATTAAAAAGGATAAGTACTAGTATAAAAATGATTGCCCATGGGATGTGTTTTTGTTTTACCCAGATGTAAATCAGCAGTAATGCGCCTAGCGAAACTATTGTTCTCAGAAAGGTGTAATATTCGATGGGCAATTTAAATATGGCTGCGAAACAGCAGAGGGCGCAGATAGCAAGAAAAACTTTCATAATTAGGGCGGATTGAATGTTTTAACCTCTGAATACAATTGCATCATTAAGTGCGTTAACAATATTCTGAACATATAATCTGTCTTTCGAAACAATACTGTTCACTTCTCCTGCATTTGTACTGATTCTGACTGTGAATTCGTTTTTGATAAGGACTAAAATTAAGATGCCAATAGCCAGAAGAATAAAACCTAGAACCCTTGATGCTTCAGAAAGGAGCATCAGGCCACCGAGTATGACCATCACAATAGGTAGGGTTTTACTTTTTACAATTTCAAAAATATGAACTGAGGATATGTTCCTCATCGCATATGTTTTTGAGTTGGTAACATATCTCGATTGGGTAACCGTAACATTTACATCTTGATAAAACGTTACTTCATTTTGTAATTGTGTTTCCATGTTTAGTTTATAAGGTGTTTGAGTTTGTTGATCAAAAGTATACAAGCCTAAACCCCATACCTTACGGAAAACCGTAAAAAGACAAAGTATTCAAGAAAAATTATAAGTTGATTTCCAGTTGATTATATGCTTTTGCGGAGAATGTAGACACTAAAGAAGGATTGCCCCATTTTCTTAAACGAACATGAAACAATCCTTCAATTTTTAAGCACTTAAAAGCTATATCAGTTTTACGTGGTGTGGCAGTCTATAGAACATGTTCTGCAACCGTTTGATTTGCTGTAAGTTTTTTTCGCTTCTGTTACCGCGTCTTTACATGAAGAAAATTCTCCCAAATACTTTCTGTTATCACTAGAAGGTAAGTAAGTACAGTTTTCATCATGAACTTCATGATCGCCGTTACTTTGGGCATTTTTGTTTACATAATACTTTTTCATCTTAAATTATTTTAGACTATAAACCTAATAGCGACAAGAAATCTTTTCCTAAAGGAAAACCGTAAAGCAAAATTTATAAGTTTCTTTTTATCAGATTTCTCCACTGCGGTCGAAATGACGACCTCGCGAGACATATAGCCCTACTCAAAATCGCCAATCGTTTATATGGATTTTTACGAAATGAATTATTCCTTCGGCTTCACATAATCTTCTGATTTTTCTTTCTTCCACCAGCTATTATCGAGGCGTTTAATGGAATAAAAAGCGCGGTTTACACCTGGTTTCATGGTTGCCGTATCGAGGTGCCTGCGCCATACGTGGATTAAGGTGTCGGTGCCGATACGCACCCACCAGAAGGTTTTGCCATAACGTTTTGTGGTGTACACTTCGCTGATGGTGCCCTTAATTGTTTTGTTGTTGAAACCAGGTTCCATTAACTGATAGGTGATCACTTTCCTTTTTTGTGCCTCGGCGGTTGCTATTGCGGATGTGAGTAACAGGAGTATCATGAGATTTTTCATAGCACTAAGTTATTTAGGCTAAAAACGGATTCCTTACGGCTAACCTTAAGGGGGACCATATTCGGGTTAAATAATAGGTGGCATTGATTGGTGTGTTGTTTTTACCACTTAAGACGACCTGCTGTTTAAAACTTCAGTAATAATCCTTCGAATCCGCTACCATTGACAGATTCCAATAGAATGATCGTCATCTCGACCGGAGCAACGCGAAGTGGAGAGATCTATCTAAACTGATTTCTCGGCTGCGTTGCACTTCGCTCGAAATGACGGTCCCTCTATTATATGCTTACAATCTAATTAGTTAGTTATTTTAAAATGAGAGGCTGCCTTGTCTGTTCTCAAAACAGGCCATAAAGCAACCTCTACATTTTTTGAGAGATGAGCGGATGATTAGTAATTTTCTATAGTCTGATGCAGCTGATCCCTATAGTTATAAAGCTCATCAAGGTTAAACAGCTGTTTTTTCTCGCCGGCATCTTTCCCTTTCTCGAAAGTTTCGATGTACTTGTTAACGGTATTAAAATGGAACCTGCAAATTGGTTTACGGTTATTGTCATCCAGCAATACGCCAAAGTAAGATTGGGTATCTCGTGCAGCGATCCTGGAAGATGGAATCTTCTCGCGCAAAATGGCCTTTACAATCTGGAAGGCTTCTAATTCCTCTTCAGTAGTTACGATTTTAGAAGCATCGGGATCTTCATTAACGGGCATCACTTTGCCCTCCTCTTTTCTCTCTATTTTCTCGTTAATATTCAATGCCGATTTTAAGCGGTCGCTGATGGATTCGTTGATCGAAATGGTAAGGGCTTTTTTGGTGTAATCTTTAAAAGCAATCATCCGGTTTGCCGTTAAGGGTTTGTCGAAAAAACGGTTCACCAATAGTTTCACCATTTCATCAGAAGGGCTGTCTATTTCTTTTTCAAACTCCTTTCTGATGGCTTTAATGTATTTTAAACCTTCTGCCGAATCGAGGATCGTTTCTAAATTATATTCGTTTTTGGTAAAACTTTCGAGGATTTTAATGGCGTTATCTTTCAGGTCTTCGATATCGATGGTTAAGAATGGTTTTTCGTCCATAATATTCGGTTTTTCCAGATCGGCGTAAAAGTTATAAACTGTACCGTTGGTTAATACGCCAAAGCGTGCTTTAGAAACATGGTAGTAGCGGTGTAGCTGAGAGTTGTGCGCATCGGCACTTTCTTTCCAATGTTTACATTCGAAAATGAGGATTGGCTCGTTGTTTTTACGGATGACATAATCTACCTTTTCGCCTTTTTTGGTGCCGATATCGCAAATATGTTCGGGTATAACTTCTGTAGGGTTAAAAATGTCGTAACCGAGGATTTGGATAAAGGGCATTACAAATGCATTTTTCGTAGCCTCTTCGGTATTGATCTGATCTTTTAAGCCCACCACCCGCTGATGAAGTTGTTCTAACTTTAGTTTAAGATCCATAACTTTTTGTGTTAAATGGTTTCATCTTTTACTGATGCATCCGGCGCGTTTTCTTTAACCGATTCGATACCGTTATCTCTGGCATCAGCAGTGGTATACATTTGGCTGGTACCGATAATTTCGCCATTCGCAGCTTTTAAATTGAAATAGTAGGCTCCGTTTTTGGCAATTTTTCTGTCGTACCTTGCATCTGTTGGTGCATTGGTTTTTACCGATTCGATACCTTTGTTGCAGCCAACTTTTGTGGCGTAGCCCTCGCTGGTGAGGATAACGCCGCCGTTTGCTGCTTCGAGATTAAACTGGTATTCGCCGTTTGTTCTTTTGGTAATGATAAATTTTCCCATAGTTGTTTTTTTAAGCTGCTCAAAAGTATGGGAGGAATATGATGCATCCTTACGGGAAACCGTAGACTAGTTCATGGGGGATAATTGTTGAGATTGATTAATTGACATGAGCTTAAAACTAAAACACTCTTCCCTCATCGATCTAATATTTATGAATCGCTAAAGATCCTTCGACTACGCTCAGGATGACAACCGCAATAGGAACTCAACAAGATTAATCGACTCAGACCTAAAGACTAAGGACTGAAGGCTCTTGACTAACAAACCGCCAAACGCCTCACACGATCCTAAATTATCCCGATATCCTTGCAATAAGCAATAAGCTGCTCGTTTTAGAAAAACCAAGCACTTCCTTCATCAGGTTTAGGCGCTTTTCGATGCTGCTTAAGCCAGATGGTTTAATATTGTTTTCCTGTAAATAATAAGGGATGTTTTTTTGAGGCGTTCCATCAACCAGTTGAGCGATGATGGCAATATCGAGATCTGTAAAATCGTGCGAATTATTTTCTTTTCTGGCCTGTTTTAAATCGGGCGAGATGTATTTTTTATGGTTATGGATAGCAGATATGGCTAATCTTAAATTCTGGCTGTCATGACGGGCTTTTCTCACATAACCATCAATATGCATTTCTTTAAATAACATATCGATAACTGCAGGTCTGTTTTCTCCAGAAAACACAAGGGTTTTTAAATTGGGCTGCACCTCTTTTGCAGCTTTGATGAGTTCTACACCTCCATCAATTTTTTGCTGGTTATGATCTTCTTCAAAATAGAGGTCGGTAATTAGTAGATCATAGGGACGTTCCGCTTTAACGGCATTTTTGATCCAGGTAAGTGCGTCATCACAATAATATACATATTCGGGTTTTTCAGTGCCAAGTTCGGCCAATGTTTTTTGCAGCGAAATATTCTGTGTTTCTTGATCTTCGGCAATAAGTATTCTTTTAAACATATCTATACAATTAGGAAACCGGAAAAGAGATTCGAATTTTAAGTCCCTTTTCTACATTGGTATCAAAGGTAATGGTACCATCAATTGCTGCAATACGGGTTCCCGTATTCGTGAGGCCATTATTAGCCTGCACTTTACCCGAAATGCCAATACCATTATCCGTATAATAAATGTTTATTTTTTGTTGCACCTGCTCAAATTTGATCACTACATCACTTGCCTGGCTGTGTTTATCCATATTTACCATCAGTTCCTGAAGGATATGTTCTACTTCATCCTTCGCCTGCTCGGATACCTTTTCCCATAATGGAGTGGAGTTTCCTACAAGTATCACTCTCGTACTTTCTGAGGCGAAGGATTTTAATACTTCAGCTATTTTTTCATTAAAAGGTTGGTTTTTCGATCTTGGTCTTTCATAAGAAATATCACGCGATTGCTCGTAGAGTTCTTCGATTTCGTTAATAATAGGATTGTCTTTTAAAGCCTCTTGGTTATCGAGTTTGTTCATAATCCGATACAATCCATTTGCTACACCATCATGAACTTTTTTAATGTACTTAAGTTCCGTCTTTTTTACTTCTATTTCTTTTTCCTGTTGCAGGCTTTTTTGTCTTCTTTGGTATAAGTAATAACCCAATATTAAACATATTACCAAAGTGACAATCTCTATATTTCTTAAAAGTATATCTTTTTGCTTCTCAATGTTCTCGGCCTGAGCCTTTAGAAAATCGGCTTTGTTTTTTTCGGTTTCATAGCGAACGAGGGCAAATTGATTTTTAGCTGCATTACGGGCGTTCTGTATACTATCATCAAGTTGTTGATAGATTTCAAAGTATTGTTTAGTTTTTATGTAAGAACTTAATTTAATAAGTTTTTGAAGCGCTTCGAGTTTATCTGTGGGACTATTTAATTTTTGTGCGATTCTATATCTTATCAGTGCACAGTTCAATGCAGAATCTGGCCGTTTTGAGGTATAGTAATCAGAAAGATGTGCATAGCTTGAATTTTGCCCCCATAAATCATTTTCTCTTTTTCGAATTTGCAATGATTTCAAAAAATCTGGAATAGGATTGTACGCTGGATTTTCAAGCCACTTTGTCTTAGCAATATTGGTTAGTACGCGCGCATATTCATTTTCATTTTTAGCGGTTTTTGCTAAGATCTGATCATATATTTTGAGTGCCGATTTGTAATCCTTTATTTCTTGGAACACTTTTGCCTGATTATTTAAATACATGCGGGTATCTAAAGAATCGTCAGAAAATTTAATAGCTAAATTATACAGCTTTAATGAATTTTTATAATCCTTTAAATTGTACGTGGCTATGCCTAAATTATTATAATTGGATCCTAAATAGTAATGATGCTTCGGGTTGTTTTCATTTAGATATTTATTAGCCTGAAGCGAGGTTTCTTGACCACCAAAGTAATCACCTGCATTTGTTAGCAATATGGCCATATTAATTAAACTACTGGCTACGCTTAAACTATCACTATTTTCTAAACCAAATTCTTTTGCCTGATTAAATACAATAAAGGCACTATCTGCTTTTCCGTTGTCCCGATACTTTTTGGCTATATCGTAATATGGATTTTGAAATTTCTTTTCTATACTTTCTTTTTTTGAACAAGAAAATAGAAATAGGAGAAGAATAAATGAGAAGAGCAGTTTCAAGAAGCTATTTTTATTCGAAAATACAAAAAAATAAGGCGCTTTTTATTACCTCCGTATTTTGTTATTAAATATATTATAACATGTGTCTATTAATTTTCTGCTTAGATAAAACCTGAAGCGAAATTGAAAAGGCTATTTCGATTTTTGAAAGGATTACAATAAAAAAAGGAAGATGACTTTTAGCCATCTTCCTTTGGAAATATTATCTTGGAGGATTTTGTCCTGTATCTCCTCCTGTACCATCGTCTCCTGGATCGGTCGGGTCTGTATCTCCAGGATCAGTTGGGTCAGTATCAGCAGTATTTACAGTTGTTGTTCCGCCACAAGATGCAGAATGGTTTGTATTTGCAGGCGTTGCCAATCCTAATAGGATAGCGATAAATAATGGTAAAAACATGATTCAAAAATTTTAGAAATGAAATACTTGGTAGAGTCCCCGCCTTACGCGGGGCTTGCTACGATTTGTAAATCAGAAGGCCTTCTGCAATTTTTGGGAAGTATGAGTGTCTGTCGCGGGAGCTAGTAACTGCTTCCCAAACCGGTTATTCACTACCGCGATTTCTCCTCTTTTATTAATCAGTTTTTTAATTTAGCTTTGATAATGAATCGCCACCTGTGCTGATCAACGATACAAATATGGGGGCTTCAAATCGCTAGTTATCAAAAGATTCCGTTCGTTCCTTTCATTCCGTTAGAATTCCGGTTAACCGTAAAAATTCCGGAAATTCCGTCTTATTTTTACGACTAAATTTTTTAAAAATGCCCGAAGAATATGGAAAAGCAGTCCTGACTGCTTATCAGAAAAAAAAGGAAGATGAAAGTTTATCCTCTAATTTGTTGAATCCTACTCCAGGAAGTTTGCGTGAAGAATGTCTGATTGTTTATCGTGAAAGACAACTTACTTCCAAAGACGAGGAAATACTTAGACAATTCTTTGGTGCCGCAGAACAAGGCAAAGGATATTTTGGTCTTATAAATAGCTCTTTTGCTTCAAAATTTAAGCAGATGCCCAAAATTATAAGGCGTGATGTACCAAATCCTGGAATAAAGTTTATTGAACTCTTGGCTTGGTTAATAGATTTTCAGCCAAGGACAAGCATATCTTATTACAATAGCTTTGATAAACAAGATATTATTGAAAAACCTGATGTCAAAATAGATAAAACACAAAACGAAACAACTGGTGATAATGATGGAGGGGAGCAGAAGCTTGAAAATGAAGGAAACAATATAATTGAAGAATCAGGCAATAAGGACGAGGTAGAAAAGGGAAAAAAAGAACCAATGGAGGGGCCAAATACTATTGAACCATTTGGTGAAACAGAAAATAGAGGAGAAAAAGAGCCTGTAGTTAAACCAACAACTCCTCCTGTAATAATTATCCCTGTTAAAATTAATGATGGAGATAAAGGTGCAGACGAAACTATAAATGTAGATCCCCCTGGAGAACCAGTTTATGAACCCCGCTTCCCAACACGCCAAATCATTATTACTTGCATTACTTTACTTTTAATCGGTAGCGCCTCTTTTGTTGTCTGGGAAAACAGCGCAACTACAATTAGGCTACCTAAAGCAGATGAGAAATCTATGTATTGGGATGGCGACCATTATGAGCCAATTAAAGATGGGGAGCAAAGGGCGGGTGCCACAGTAATTCCATTAAATATTCAAACCTTAAAACAGCAAAGAAAAATCAATTTGCCCGATACCTTAACCTCATATTCGCTAGGTAAAGTTTGGTATAGAGGCTATGGGGCTAACCATGAATATTTTACGACTGCTGGCTTATATCCATCAGACACGTCAAGAGTATTAAAGAAACTTTCTACTGGTATATTAAAAAACCATATTTCTTATTATCGATATCTACTTACCCATTTAATATGGCTTTTATGTGCCACTTTTTTTATAAGCCTTTGTGGTTATTCGGCGAGTAAGATGAAGAGAAAAGTTACTGTTGATAATCAAGAGCAGAAGACTGATGAGCATATTGCCGATTATTCTGAAGCCCAATTAGCCCAACAATAGTTTAACCTATTATTGGGCTATGAGATGTGTTAGCGGTGATTAATGCTTTAACCCAGATGGATCACACCTGAATAAAGCATTGCTGTATTTATTTGCCCCAGTTTACCGGGATGTTATTTTTTTGGGCGTAGGCTTTGCCTTTTTCCATTAGTGCATTAAAGTTTTGCTCAAAGCGGGCACCATATTTTTGGTCGATGCTGTCAATAATTTCATCTTTGGCACTTTGGCTGCCTTTACTGTCGCACAGTTTGGCGTAAGCGAGGTATTCGTTTTTATAAACGGGGATGACCAATTCGTACAATTGCTGGGAAAGGGCTTTAATTTCTTTTTCTTCATCGCCAGAGGTGGAGAGCTTTTTTACCTTTTCCAGCGACTGCTCGAGGTATAATATTTTGTTGTTGAGGTTGGTAGCGGCTTCGTTGCCTTTCTTTTTACTGGATGGGATATCGGGATATTCTTTGGTTTCGTCGTTTAGGTGGCGGGCCAGGTCGGCGCTGGCAAAATCGTTGATTATGTTGGTGTTTAAGATCGTAATGTCGAAAAAATGTTCTGGTGTTTCGGAACAGGCCGAGCAGAAAAGGCTAAGCAGGATTAAAAGGGATACGAATGGTTTTGGCGATAGTGCTGGTAGTTTATTCATGAGCTAAAATGGGGTTTTCCTTATGAAATTTAAGCTTCGGTAGAAGCAAAGATTAGGCCGAGTTTTTAGTTGAGAGCCGGGAGATGGAGTTCAATTAAAGCGCTATTCTCTGTGCGTCGTCATTCCCAAGATGATTGAGATGCATTGAGCGGTTTCCACTTGCGTGGGATTGACGATTGCTTTTGCTTCGGTCGATGACGATCTATCTACTAGAGCCTGGCAATTGTAGCGTAATATAAGAGGCTTATATGTTAAAAAACATTACAACCCAACGCTGCGGCCTTTACGCCTTCTCTCTGTGCGCTTTGCGGTTAAAAAGTATGGAAAATGTAAGATGAATTGTGGAAACAGTCGGGCGTTTGGCGGGGAGCGATTAGCGCTGATTAAACAATGCTGAAGCCTATATGGTCAAATGATATGGAATGGGATACTCGGTTTGGTTTACAATTAACCGAATAAACCATTGCCGAATGAACCAACAATAATGTAACCCAACATGAGGTATTGATAATGAACTGCTTAATATGTAGATTTAGTTTTATTTTATAGCCTGCTTGAGCCTACACCAATATTCTTGTTATTGAGTTAAAACCAAAAGACCCATTATGAAAGAATCAGAGTTAACGGAAAAGAAACGACGTTTCATTAAGCGCACTTATTTCGGTGTATCAGACAATCCGCTTGATGATGTAAATCCATTTGATGCCTGGGATGAATTTTTAGCGGCCAAGGTAAAGGATATGAATTGGGGGATAGATCCTGATGCCATTAAAAGATCAAAAATCAGGTTTGCCTATAATTTTAACCAGATTTTAGTGCATTATAATGTTTTGCTGGCGCTTGAAGATATCCTGGTCGACCTGGATAAGGATACGCAGACCAACGAAGCGATGATAAACACCTGGGCTGATAAGGCCGTTTTTCCAAGTGATAAGCTTACCACTAGAGCGATAGGAAAATGAAAAGGGCGCTATTATTGATCTCTTGCCTGGGTTTTGGAAGCCTGGCAGCTGCACAAACAACTGGTGCCGATACCCTGGTAAAAAAAAGTATGGTAGAAGCGTCGGGTTCGTTTAAAGTATTCGATAAATATGGGCTAAAACTTGACCTTAAATTTATCGATCCGGAAAAAGGATCATTCGGGATTGATTATCAGTTTCAACTGGATAAAAAACTATTGGGCAAGGACCCGGCTAAAATTAATAAACTTAACCTATCATTAGGCAGCAGGGGTTTTGTAACCGTTGCTGAGGATAAAAACAAAAACAGCAGCCTGATTTCGGAAATTAAATTGGAGGGGCAGCCCCTGTTTCACGTAAAAGGCAAAGACCTTGGGCCGCGTAGCAATATAGATCCGCTGGCAGATGATGACCCAGAGCTACCTCCCGGAAAAGACCCTCTTGTTCAACAAATACGTGATCAGACCGCACAGGTAGCTTCGCCTTTGTGGCTATCATTTAACCTGCATGCGAAACATGAAACCACACAGGATTTCAGGAATTACGATTTTGCATTTGGCCCGCAACTTTCTGTTTCCACTTCTTACCTGAGTTCGATTCTCGATTTTCCTTTTGGTTTGTTAAGGGCAGCAAAAAACAACAATCCCAGGCAGTTGGATTTATCTGTCGGTTATGATTACGTAACCGGCGCCAATAAAACCAGCCTTGCCCCTTTGCTTGAAGACTCAAAATTTATGAACAGGTTAAATCTTAAAGCTGAATGGGAAACGGGTATACTTTCCGGAAATGAGCGGATCGCTTTTTTATTCGATTCGTATTACGACCTCGACCGTAATTTATTGTTGAAAAACGCAGGTAAAGACTGGAATTACTTTTACATGATCAGGATAGAAAAGCTGCTTAAAATTAATTTAGGTCCGGGCACCAAAACCAAGATTGCGATCAAGTATACTGCAGGTGAGCTTCCACCAAATTTCGATAAAGGTTTTGTTCTTGGCGGAGGTTTTTCTATCGATTTTTAGTGAAATGCCTTAAAAGAACGACGCGCCAAATGATGCGCCAGTTCCGTCTGCTTTGCGCCTTTGTGATTAAATGACGGGTGATGCTTTTCAAAATCTTTGTAGGTAGTATGATAGATACTGAAACAAGTTCAGTATGATGGAACGGGAACTGTTGTTTACGAAATTGCGATTAAAATTGATAAGCGCTTAGCTTTAGGCATAATGCAACTTTAACCAATGACTGATGAACAACTGAACTACATCCCCTCCTTCAAACTATATACTTCTCCTTCATAAACCCCCACCAATAACTGCACTGCCATTTTGCTTCTTTGCCCGGTTTGGCAATAACACACTACTTTTTTGTTTTTTGGGATAGCTGCAAGCGACTCCCTGAGTTCGTACAGTGAAAGGTTGATGCCTCCAATATTGCCGTCTTCGTGTTCGTAGCTTTCGCGTACATCAATTAAAAAAACTTCATCAGCGTTGGTTTCCAGCCAGCGATCTAATGTTGTGCTATCGATTTCTGGTAGCGCTTTATCGGTTTTGGCAGGTGCTGGTTTTGCGGTATCGGTTGGTTTTTTTGAGGCAATTTTAAATACCAGCACGGCATTGTTCAATGCATTAACAGTCATTAGTTTGCCCGAAAGTGTTTCGCCAATGCCACAGATTAATTTTAAAGCTTCATTGGCCATATACAAACCTATTAGGCCTGGTAAAATGCCAATTACCCCTCCTTCTACACAGTCAATATTTTCAGTTGGTGGCGCTGCATAGAGGTCTCTATAGTTTGCGCTACCCTGGTGGTTAAATACCGCAACCTGACCTTCGAACTGTAAAATAGAACCGAAAATAAGTGTTTTGCCTAAAGCCACACAGGTATCGTTTACCAGGTAGCGGGTGGTAAAATTATCCGAGCAATCGACTACCAGATCATAATTCTCGCAAATACTCAGCGCATTATCAGCCCTAAAACGTTCGTGACAGGCACTGAAGCCCACATGCGGATTAAGCAATTGGAGTTTTGCAGCGGCAATTTTTGCTTTAGGTTGCCCAATATCAGTATGGTTATACAAAATTTGCCGGTGCAGGTTGCTCAATTCTACCACATCATCATCTACAATTCCGATTGTTCCTATGCCCGCTGCGGCCAAATACTGCAATACCGGGCAACCTAAACCACCTGCGCCGATAACCAATACTTTGGCGGCTTTTAGCTTTTCCTGTCCGGAGAGGCCCAGTTCGGGCAGGATCATCTGCCTGTTGTAACGGTTCAGTTCTTCTTTTATTAACATGATTTTTGGATCAAACTCATATCCCAATCTTTCCAAATAGGCTCATAACCCTGTTTTCTGATCATGGCCGCAATTTCCTGTGCCGAACGTTCGTCAGATATTTCGAACTGCTCTAAGGATTGCGGTTCTACCTGGTAACCACCCGGATTGGTTTTAGAACCGGCACTAATAGCAGTAATACCCAACTTAATCACCTGGTTTCTGAAAGCTACCGTTTCGCGGGTAGAAATAGACAGCTCTACTTCACTGTTGAATAAGCGGTAAGCACAGATCAGTTGCACTAATTCCTTATCGTTCATCACTACTTTAGGTTCTAAGCCGCCGCTAAAAGGCCGCAGCCTGGGGAAAGAAATACTGAATTTACTTTGCCAATATTGTTTTTCGAGATAAGAGAGATGCAGGGCCGTAAAAAATGAATCTGTACGCCAGTCTTCCAAGCCAATTAATACGCCAAGCCCCATTTTATGGATTCCTGCCTGCCCCAAACGGTCAGGCGTTTCTAAGCGGTACAGAAAGTTCGATTTTTTGCCTTTTGGATGGTGCTTTCGGTAGTCATCCTGATGGTAGGTTTCCTGGTAAACCAATACCGTATTTAGCCCGTGCGGAATAAGGGTTTCGTAGTCGGCTACATCCAAAGGCTGCACCTCCATAGATATATGGGCAAAATGTGGGCTGATGAGGTCTAATACTTTTTTAAAGTAATCGGTGTGCACACTTTGGTTGGCTTCGCCGGTAACGAGCAAAACATGGTCGTAACCCATTCCTTTAATTACCGCAACTTCCTGCATAATTTCCATTGGGTTGAGCGTTCTCCGTCTTACTTTATTGTCATAACTGAAACCACAATAGGTACAGATATTATTGCATTCGTTGGAGAGGTAAAGCGGGATGTACATTTGTATTACCCGACCGAAACGGTCTAAAGTTAATCGCTGGCTAATCTGCGCCATATCTTCGAGATAAGGCAGCGCTGCGGGAGAAATAAGCGCCTTAAAATCTTCCAGATCGCGCTGTGTATTGCGCAATGCCCGTTCTACATCTGCAGCTGTTTTATCGTAAATACTGGCCCTGGTATCGTCCCAATTGTGGGATTCGAATACCTCGTTAAAACTCTTCATCTAAAAATGCGGTTAGTGGACTGCTTGCTGCAGCATAGTGTGTTTGGGCGCCTAGTTTAGACTCGAAAGCCATTCTTCCGGCTTCTACAGCCATTTTAAAGGCAATAGCCATATTGGTTGGGTCTTTGGCTATGGCAATGGCGGTGTTCACCAAAACGGCATCAGCACCAATTTCCATGGCTTTGGCAGCATCAGATGGCGCACCTATCCCGGCATCAATAATAACCGGGACCCTGCTCTGGCTGATGATAATCTCTAAAAAATCGATCGTTCTTAATCCCTTGTTACTGCCAATTGGGGAGCCCAGCGGCATTACTGCTGCCGTGCCCACATCTTCCAAACGTTTACATAAAACCGGGTCGGCATGGATATATGGCAAAACCACAAAACCGAGTTTAACCAGTTCTTCAGTGGCTTTTAAGGTTTCGATCGGATCTGGCATGAGGTATTTCGGATCTGGGTGGATTTCCAGTTTGATCCAGTTGGTTTCTAAGGCTTCGCGTGCCAGCTGAGCGGCAAAAACGGCTTCTTTTGCATTGCGCACACCAGAGGTGTTGGGCAATAAATTGATGTGCGGATATTTAAGGTGATGAAGGATATCGTCGTCCTTGCCTTTTAAATCTACACGTTTGAGCGCTACGGTAACCAGTTCGGAGGCCGAGGCAATTAAGGCACTTTCCATCTCTTTGGCAGAACTGAATTTTCCGGTGCCGGTAAAGAGGCGAGAGCTAAAGGTTTGATCTGCTATGGTTAACATATCTGTAATTTTTAAATCGAATGAATACTGAACTTGCCGTTGATTTCTTCAATAACCGCAGCCGTTTGTGTTTGGTTGGTGAGCGCTGCCGAGATGGCGATTCCGTAAATTCCGGTTTCGAGTATAGCCGGAATATCAGCGGCTTCAATGCCACCTATGGCGATAATGGGGGTGTTAATTCCAGCTTTTCGCACTGTTTCCATTAGTTTGTGGTAGCCCGCTAAGCCCACAACCGGGCTCAGGTTTTCTTTGGTCCGGGTAAACCTAAAGGGGCCAAGGCCAATATAATCGGCACCCTCTGCTACCCTTTGCAAAATGTGTTCGAAGGTATTGGCTGTACCGCCGATGATCTGGTGTTTGCTGATAATTTTCCTGGCTTCGGAAATGGGCATATCCTGCAGGCCCAGGTGTACGCCATAACTATTTACGGCTTTTGCCAGGTGCGGAAAATCATTTATGATAAGCTTGGCACCATACTTTTCGCATAAAGCCTGCGCGGCTTTTGCAAAAGGCAGGATTTCGGCTTCGGCCTGGTTTTTAATGCGGAGCTGGATCCATTTTCCGCCAGCTTGGAGCACCTGCTCAATGGCATCGATATGGGTACCTGTTCGGGGTGCTTGCGAAATATATTGTAATGGGTGAATCATATTGATGTTTTTAAAACGGTTGATGGTGCGCCAGGCAATGTTGTTGTGCTTTTTTAAAATTGATTAAGGCTTGAGCGGGATCGTTCCAGATGCAGCCCAATAGCGCAATGCCATCGAAATTCATTTCTTTTACCTGATCGATCTGGTTGAGGCCAATGCCACCCAAAGCGATTAATTTTGTATTGCTGTTAGGTTTGTTTAAATGAAAACCTGGAGGAATAACCCCCATGTAACCTGGCTTGGAAAGGCTGTTGAATACCGGGCCATAAAAACTGTAATGGTATGGCCTAATCCGATCTATATCTGATAACTGATGAATAGATGTGCTCCATATATGCTTTTGCGGCGGCAAGGTATTGGGCATAATATTTTTTCTAAAGCTTTCAGTATGGTGGATTCTATGAATATTATAATTATTGGCCAGTGCATGGAAATGGTGTAAGGCAATGCGTGGATGGTATTCTGGTAAAATGCCTTCCACAATTTTACGATACCCGGCTTCATCGGCATTTTCCTTGCGCAAATGGAAAATCTGTAAACCGGCTTCGAAAAGCTGATTTACAAGATGGCATTCTTCCTTAAAAAGGATTGGCTTGGCAATTACAATCAATTCCATAGCGGTTTAAGAATAAATTTCGCTTCCTTTTTGGGTAAACTCTTTCGATTTTTCCTGCATGCCCTGTGCTAAAGCCTCTTCTGCTTCTACGCCCTGTTTTGCAGCATACTCCCTCACATCCTGCGTAATTTTCATCGAGCAGAAATTTGGTCCGCACATCGAACAGAAGTGTGCAATCTTGGCGCCCTCTGCAGGTAAGGTTTCATCATGAAATTCTTTTGCGGTATCGGGATCGAGCGAGAGGTTAAACTGATCTTCCCATCTAAATTCGAACCTGGCCTTGCTTAAAGCATTGTCACGGTATTGCGCACCTGGATGGCCTTTGGCTAAATCGGCTGCATGGGCGGCAATTTTATAGGTAATTACACCGTCTTTAACATCTTTTTTATTAGGCAGGCCCAAGTGTTCTTTCGGGGTTACATAACAGAGCATCGCTGTGCCAAACCAGCCGATCATGGCTGCACCAATGGCCGAGGTAATGTGGTCGTAACCTGGCGCAATATCGATTGTTAAAGGGCCTAAAGTGTAAAATGGCGCTTCGCCGCAATGCTCGAGTTGTTTTTCCATATTGGTTTTAATCAGGTGCATGGGTACGTGCCCGGGCCCCTCTATAATGGTTTGTACATCGTGTTTCCAGGCTATTTTAGTGAGTTCGCCAAGCGTTTCGAGCTCCGAAAACTGTGCGGCATCATTTGCATCGGCAATACAGCCAGGCCTCAAACCATCGCCTAACGAAAAGGCCACATCATACGCCTTCATAATTTCGCAGATCTCCTCAAAATGGGTATACAGAAAGTTTTCTTTGTGATGGGCCAGGCACCATTTGGCCATAATGGATCCGCCACGCGAAACAATACCTGTAATCCTTTTAGCGGTTAAAGGCACATAACGGAGCAGTACACCGGCATGGATGGTAAAATAATCTACGCCCTGTTCGGCCTGCTCAATCAACGTATCGCGGAAGATTTCCCAGGTGAGGTCTTCTGCTTTTCCATTTACTTTTTCTAAAGCCTGATAAATAGGAACGGTACCAATGGGTACAGGCGAATTGCGGATAATCCATTCGCGGGTTTCGTGGATATTTTTCCCCGTTGATAAATCCATAATGGTATCGGCTCCCCAACGGCAGGCCCAAACGGCTTTTTCTACTTCTTCTTCGATGGTAGAGGTTACGGCCGAGTTACCGATATTGGCGTTAATTTTTACCAGAAAGTTTCGGCCAATAATCATGGGCTCGAGTTCGGGGTGATTGATATTGCAAGGAATTACCGCCCTGCCAGCTGCTACCTCTGCCCTTACAAATTCGGGTGTGATGTAGCCTTTTGGTGTATTTGCGCCAAAGCTATTGCCCTGGTGCTGATGATTCATTACATCGTGCTGATCGCCCAATTGCGCATTTAACAGTTCGATCTGTTGGTTTTCCCTAATGGCGATATATTCCATTTCGGCCGTAATGATGCCTTTTTTTGCATAATGCATTTGAGATACATTGGCGCCGACTTGCGCCCTGTAAGGTTTGTTGATGAAATTAAAGCGTAAGGCATCAAGCTTCTCGTCGGCCAGGCGCTGTTGTCCATAAGCAGAAGATAGTTCAGCAAGTTCTACCACATCAAGCCTGTCTTTAATCCATTGTTCCCTTAGGCGTGGTAAGCCTTTTTTTACATCAATAACAGCATTAGGATCAGTATAGGGGCCGCTGGTATCGTAAACCGTAACAGGCGGATTAGGCTCGGTTAATCCAAATCCACTATGGATTTTGGTTTCCGATAAACTGATTTCGCGCATGGCCACCTGGATATCGTGGATTTTTCCAGGTACGAAGATTTTGCGTGAGGCCGGAAAAGGACTGCGGCTGATCACCTCTTGGTTCGGTGTTTTTTCTTGTTTCATATGAGTAGAATCAATTATTGAGTGATTGAATGAGGGATTGATTGAGTTATTGAGTGAGAGAATGATTAAATGACAGAAAGGAATAAATTGGCTATACTTTACATTCAATCATTCAAAATTTATTCATTCTATTATCCTCCCTGCGTGGCTTTTATGAGTATAACCTGATCGGCTGGATTTAATACATGGGTTGCCCAGTCTGATTTGGGAATAATGGTCTGATTTACGGCAATGGCAAGACCGTTTGTTTCGGTTGAAATGACAACAGCAAGCATCTGTTCAATGGAACAGGCTTCGTTGAGTAGATAGTTTTGATTGTTTATAGTTACTTCCATATTTTAAAAAATTGGAAAAACTATAGAGATTGCCCCAAAATGGAGATCGAAAAGACAGCAATGTAAAATTGCTTTCACTTTTCCCTTCGGCAGTACTAACTGCATCAGGTTCAAAGGGTATTTCTCAGCACGTAGGCACCCCTAAAGTTTTTTGTAAATATATGCGATTAAATTTCTAATGCAAATAAAAAAAGATATAGATAAAATCTATACTTTATCGCTAGTGGTATTGATGTCATTTTGAACGCAGTGAAGAACCTTTAATCGATGCAACACAGAACCAAAATCTGTTGGATAAAGATCCTTCGTTGCACTACCATTGACAGATCTCTTAAGAAAGGTCGTCATTGCGAGGGACGAAGATAACCGAACGAAAGTGAGCTCATGAATGCCTTTAAAAAAAATATGCATAAATGAATAATCTAATGCGTACGCCACTAGCGATCGTTGTAAGATTGCTTCGTCGGCTGAAAAAGCCTTCTTGCAATGACGACACTTTTCTCCCAAACCTCGGACTAAAGACCGTGAACGAGCCAACCGCCTTTCGCAAAACGCAAAAATTCCTTATCTTTGCAACATCATCAAATCACCCCATATATGTAAGATTCATTTCTTTTCAGAAAATAGATAACCAGCAGAGCGGTTCCGTTCCTGCAATTATTTACAATAAAAAAAGAAATTTATGCTTATTCTACAAGGGGCTAACTATATCCATCCTAATGGAGATTTACTGTTTTCAGACTTAAATCTTACCATCAACAAATACGAAAAAATTGCACTCATTGGTCATAATGGGACAGGGAAATCGACACTTTTAAAAATTTTGTCGGGTAAACTCAGGCCAACTGCCGGATATGTTAAAACGGAATCGGTGCCTTATTATGTGCCACAGCTTTTCGGTCAATTTAATGATTTTACCGTTGCACAGGCACTCAGGATTGAAGATAAACTAAAAGCGCTGAACGAAATTCTGAACGGAGAAGTAACCGACGAAAATTTGGCCATGCTCAACGATGACTGGACCATTGAGGAACGTTGCGCGGAAGCTTTGAGTTATTGGCAATTGGCAGGTCTAGACTTGAACCAAAAAATGGAAAGTTTAAGCGGGGGACAAAAAACCTGCGTATTTTTGGCTGGCATCGTGATACACCGTCCGGATATTGTTTTGATGGATGAACCGACCAATCATTTGGATCAGGAAGGCAGAAACAGGTTATACGATTATATCCGATTGACCAGGAATACTTTGGTGGTGGTGAGCCACGACCGTACTTTATTGAACCAGATTGAGAAAGTTTGCGAGTTAAGTAAGCGGGGAATAACCATTTATGGCGGTAATTACGATTTCTATGTTGCGCAAAAGAAAATTGAAAATACTGCTTTGAACAATGATTTAAAAGCAAAGGAAAAAGCACTGCGCAAGGCTAAAGAAGTGGAGCGGGAATCGATCGAGCGGCAGCAGAAGCTTGATGCCAAAGGGAAGAAAAAACAGGAAAAAGCTGGATTGCCGACCATTTCGATGAATACGTTAAAAAATAATGCAGAAAGAAGTACAGCAAAATTAAAGGCCGTGCATACCGAAAAGCTCGATCATATTTCTGCTGAATTAAGCCAACTCAGGTCTGTGCTGCCTGATGCAGACAAAATGAAGATCGGTTTCAACCAAGCCAGGCTGCACAAAGGAAAAAGTATTGTTGAAGCTAAGGAGGTCAATTTTGCTTTTCAAGATGAGTTACTTTGGAAGGAGCCGCTTAGTTTTCAGATTTTTAGTGCTGAGCGTTACGTGATAAAGGGCCGGAACGGATCGGGCAAAACCACCTTGATCAAGCTTATTTTGGGGCAGCTCCAACCCTCGGTAGGAAGTTTAAACAAAGCAGACATTAGCTCCATGTATATTGACCAGGATTATTCGTTGATCGATAATCAACTTACAGTTTACGAACAGGCCCAGCAATACAACTCTGGAGCATTGCAGGAGCATGAAGTAAAAATCCGCTTAAACCGGTTTTTGTTTGGCAAAACCGATTGGGACAAACCTTGTTCGGCTTTAAGTGGCGGTGAGAAAATGCGGTTGATCCTTTGTTCGTTAACCATCAGCAACCAATCGCCCGACCTGATTATATTGGATGAGCCTACCAATAACCTCGATATTCAGAATGTAGAAATTTTAACAGCAGCCATTAACGAATACCCGGGAACGCTTTTAGTCATATCGCACGATGAATATTTTCTTGACCAAATTTATGCAGAACATAGCATTGATCTTTAAAATAAATATATAGCCTTATCTTCGTTCCAAATTATTAAAATCAGTACACCTATGCAAAACCTGTTAGCACTACAAAGTGGCGAACTTAAAGGAGCAGTATCGTTAAAACTTTCTGAAAACCTAACCGAGTTTCCGAACGAAATATTCGAGTTGGCCGATACTTTGGAGGTGCTGGATTTGTCTTTTAATAAATTAAGTGCATTGCCGGCAGATTTTGGCCGTTTAAAGAAATTGAAGATTTTCTTCTGTTCAGAAAACCTTTTCACGGTTATGCCTGAGCAATTGGCCGACTGCCCTTTGCTGGATATTGCCGGTTTTAAATCTAACCAGATTAAAACGGTGCCTGCAAAATCGCTGAATCCTAATCTTCGCTGGCTGATTTTAACAAACAATAACATTGCCGAATTGCCAAAAGAGATTGGGCAGTGTACGCGGATGCAAAAGCTGATGTTATCAGGTAATCGTTTGGTGCAATTGCCCGATGAATTAAGTAATTGCCAAAATTTATCGTTACTGCGGATTGCTGCTAATAAACTGCATGAGCTGCCACAATGGATTGCCATGATGCCTAAACTTTCGTGGATTGCATTTTCGGGGAACAACTTTAGTAAAACTCCTGCTGTAGAAACACTTTCGTTAATTAATTGGCACGATTTAGAGATTAACCATTTATTGGGTGAAGGCGCTTCGGGCATCATCTCAAAAGCAAACCGGACTATTGGTGATGAAACCCAGGAGGTAGCCGTTAAATTATTTAAGGGCAATGTAACCAGCGATGGCTTGCCGGAAGATGAAATGACGGCCTACATTGCTGCGGGTTACCACCCTGGTTTGGTTAATTTAATCGGACAGATTGCCCTGCATCCAGAAGATAAAAAAGGACTGGTGATGGACCTCATTCCTCATCATTTTTATAATCTGGGTAATCCGCCGAGTTTAGAGAGCTGCACCAGGGATGTTTTTCCTGAAGGGATGCAGCTGTCGGAAAAACAGTTGCTGAGTATTGCCAAAACCATTGCCTCCTTAGCCGCGCAATTGCACGAGGCCGGAATTATGCATGGCGATTTATATGCGCACAATATTCTGATTGATGATGAGGGCAGTACATTGTTCGGCGATTTTGGTGCTGCAAGTTTTTATGATCAGGCTGAGGTTACACTTGCCACTGCGCTAGAGCGGATAGAAGTGAGCGCTTATGGTTACCTGCTCGATGATTTACTTTCGTTAAAAAACGAAACGGTAAGCGAAACGTGTTCGAATGCTTTGGGTACCTTAAGAGACGCCTGCTTAGTTGCATCACCATTAAACAGGCCTGGTTTTCAGGATTTGGTTAAAGCACTGGCTAATATTTAACTGCAAAAAAGTAGCCTCCAATTTTCATTGGGGGCTATCAATGCCATATTCTAAAAATCGGCGTCATCTCGACCGGAGTGGAGATGACGATTCCTCACAGCCTATCAAACTATTTAGCATTACTAAAATTAACCATCCATTGGATACCGAACCTGTCTTTAAAGCTACCGAAGTAATCGCCCCAGAACATATCGTCCATTGGCATTTCGATGGTGCCACCTGCTGAAAGGCCGTTAAAGAAGCGATCGGCATCTTCGCGGCTCTCGACATTGAGGTTAATG
The DNA here is from genome assembly GCF_018613605.1 of Pedobacter sp. ISL-64. Taxonomy (GTDB): domain Bacteria; phylum Bacteroidota; class Bacteroidia; order Sphingobacteriales; family Sphingobacteriaceae; genus Pedobacter. The sequence continues at coordinate 236,484 of NZ_JAGGPU010000010.1, forward strand.
TACATGTTGTTGCCTTCTTTAAGTACATGCCCTGCCGAAGGTACACAGTCAGACGCCATTAAAACCGTATGCTCATTAATGGGTAAGGCTACGTGCATTACACGGTTTTTTTCTTCGTCGGTTAATTTATCCGATTCGGGTGCATCGCCCATTTTTGCAAAGAAGGTAAATTCTCCGCCAAAAACCGACTTATAAAAATTAAAAGCTTCTTCGGCCTTGCCGTCGAAGTTTAAGTAAGGGTGCATGGTTGCCATAATCTTATTTATTTTGTTTACAACTAAGTTACTGCACCTTTTAATGATAAAATGGGTGTACTTGAGACAAATGTAAGGGCGTTTTTGACATCGTCAAATTAATAAACTTGTGTGGTTCCATCTTGTTGCGATGGCCTTAATTCGGCTGTCGAAATTGAGAAAATATTGTTTTTAAATAGGCTAAAATGTTTTATTCATTTTGCAATAACTTTTGGATAAGTTATTCTTTTACAGATGAATAAAACTGAACGGAAATAAATCCCTTATCTTTTTCATATTTGTAGCAGGGTATTAAACATTTAATGAAATAATTCTCGATCGTCCCAAAATAATTTTAGATTTGAGTAAACACGTCTTCTTTTTTGAGGGCGTGTTTTTTTTGCAAAAAAAAACCTTTCATTGCTGAAAGGTTTCGCGTTTTAATCTAAATCGTCCCGTTGATTTAATTTTAACATTATAAATATAGTTATCAACATGTTAACATCAAATTAAAAGGTAAAAATACCCCTTTATGGGTAGTGGTTTCCACTACACCGCGATATAGATATTTTAATGTGGAAAATTATTTGCCTGCTTCAATACTCCATTATAAGCGGATAACGTTGCCAACAACAAGCTGGAGGCACTTACTACGAAAACAGAATAATTAAAAGGGGGCCTGTAATTTGCAAAGGCGAACATACAGAGGGCAAAAGCAAGCGTTAGTAAAAAACTGCCGATAGCCGCCAACTTAATTTGGTATCCTACGATAAGCAATAACCCATTAGAAACACTCTACTTCCCAAAACCGCGACCAGTTTTCGCCTACACCAAGTTTTACTATACCCTCTTTGCGTGTTAATTCCTGATCGTGGTTAACGCCATCGGCCACTCCGCACCATGGCTCTAAACAAATAAAAGGGGCATCGGTAGCAGCCCAAATGCCAAAGAAAGGGAAATCATCGAAATGGAAATGTAATCCATAATCGTTTTTGTTGTTGAGCAAGCTGATGCAGTTGCTTTGAAGGGTTTTAAAAACCAGCGCATCGTTATAAAACAAATCATGTTTAAGGTTTAACCTGTGGCCACCCAGTTCAATGAGCTCCGTTTCGTCGGCTACTAAGCCATCTTCCAGTTTCCAGAAAGTTAATTTCTCATCGCTATTAAAAGCAAGATAGTAATCTTCGTAAACGGTATTGGGGGTATTGGGTACCGCAAATGCCGGGTGCGCACCAATTGAAAATAAAAGCTCGGTAGTACCGGTGTTTTTTGCCTCGTAAGTTAAGCTCAGCTTTCTATCTATTAATTGATACCTCAGTTTCAGCTCGAAATAAAAAGGATATACTTTTAAGGTATCTTCATTTTGGGCTAAAGTAAAAACAGCTTCAGTTTCACTTATTTTTTCGAAATTAAAAACATGATCGCGGGCGAAACCATGGCGTGGTAGCTCATAGCTTTTACCTTGGTAAGTAAAACTGTTGTTTTTTAATGAGCCAACAATAGGAAATAAAACCGGACTGTGTTTTGCCCAATATTTAGGATTGGCATTCCATAAATATTCCAGCTTGGTTTCTTTACTAAATAAGCCTTGAAGTTCTGCGCCTTTAGCCGCCAGGCTAACTTTTATATAATCGTTCTCGAGAGTTATCATTTGCAATCTAAATTAACAAAAAGATGTACTTTAAAAATATCTTTTTTATTAATTTTGATTACTACTTAAAGCTTAAGCAAATGAAAAGCTTAAAGCACTATTTATTTTATTACCCGCGCATTTACTTTCGCTTAAAATAAAATCAGAAACCCATGGCGATAGATTTAACAAAATTATCAAACGCAAAAGTGAAGGCCGCTATTACCGCATTGCAAAAAGGCGATGAAAAAACGTGGTTTCCTTTATTTGCGATCGATGTTGCCTTTTACGACGACGGAAACCAGATGAAATTTAATAACTTCTTTAAGAAAGCGCTGGGACATGAGCGTTTTACCAGTATAGATAAAGTTGAAAACAACGGATTGGAGGTTTATGGCCATTTCCACTCCGACCAATGGGGCGATTTTAAAACCTGCTTTAAATTTAAGGTAAACAAAGAAGGAAAAATAGCGAGGTTGGATATTGGACAAGCCTCCTATTGAGTTTGGAGTTGGGCGTTTGGAGTTGGATACGGCTCCGAACTCAAAACTGCCAACTCCGAACTGTTACAACTATCCACGCTCTTCCCAAATACAGGCAATGTTAATAATGGTTTGTACCGCTTTTTCCATGTCCTGCACACTTACCCATTCTTGTTTGCTATGAAAAGCGTGTTCTCCGGCAAAAATATTGGGGCAAGGTAAGCCCATGTAAGAAAGTCGCGAGCCATCGGTTCCGCCACGGATACTTTGTTGTTTTGCCACCACACCTGCTCGTTCAATGGCTTCAATTCCGTATTGTACAATTTTAGGATGCTGATCCAACACCTGTTTCATGTTGCGGTACTGTGCTTTAATATTAATTTTATAGGTAGACTTTGGGTATTTAACCATCACCTTTTTTACGGTTTCTTCTAAAAACTGCCCATGTGTGGCTAGTTTTTCATCGGTAAAATCTCTGATGATAAACTGTGCTTCTGCTTCTTCTACCTGTCCGTTCATACTTACGGGGTGAATAAATCCTTCTTTTTGATGTGTAGCTTCTGGTGTGAGTGTATCTTTTGGCAACGAATCTAAAATTTCAGCAAGGATCTTAATGGCGCTTTCCATTTTTCCTTTGGCAAAGCCCGGATGAGTGCTTACGCCATAAATTTTAAGGGTGGCGCCATCGGCAGAAAAAGTTTCATCTTCGATTGAACCCAGCGTTTCCCCATCTATGGTATAGCCAAAATCGGCACCTAGTTTCTTTAAATCTACTCTATCTACGCCGCGGCCTATTTCTTCATCTGGGGTAAAAAGTAGCTTTATGGTTCCGTGTTTTACATCAGGATTGCGCATTAAAAAGGCAGCCGCTTCCATAATTTCTGCTAACCCTGCTTTATTATCGGCACCCAATAAAGTTGTTCCACTTGCCGTGATAATATTGTTGCCAATCTGGTACTTTAAGTCTTTGTGCTCAGACAATTTTATGATAATATTGTTGTCATCTGGCAGAATTAAGTCCTGTCCTTGATAATTGTCATGAATAATCGGTTTAACATTTTCACCGCTACAATCTGGCGAGGTATCCATGTGCGAACAGAAGAAAATTATGGGCAACTGCTTGTTTGTATTTGACGGGATTGTGCCATACACATAGCCATTATCATCCATTTCGGCATCAGTAACGCCGATTTCTAACAGTTCCTGAGCCAGTTCTTTACCTAAGTTTTTTTGTTTTAGGGTTGATGGGCAAGTTGGAGAATTTGGATCAGATTGGGTGTCAATCTTCGCATATTTTATAAACCGCTGCTCCAGAGATTTGTTAAAGTTGGTATATGTGCTCATAATTCAAAGGTAAAAGTTATGGATATTCGATAAACATATTATTTTTGTAAAAAAACGATATGATTTTTAATTTGCTGAGAGCTACATACATAACCCTTCTGCTTGTTTTTATAGGAAGTTTTTCTTTTGCCCAATCTAATTACTTTAAAATGTCGTATGGTTTTGGTGGAGGAATAAACAAATCTTATACCGATGTGTACAAAGGAAGTTATGGTTACACGGCCTATGGCGTAATCGATTATCATATCACGCCGTTTGTAACGCTGGGTTTAGAAGGGCAGTATGGTAGGATTCAAGGTGGAGATATCGAAACCGATCCGCACAACCGTCAGTTTATAAACCAATATGCCGCCATTACAGCCAATGTAAAGCTAATGCTTGGTGAGGTGGCGAACTACGATAAAAGTGAGTTTTTATACAATCTAAGGGGTTTGTATGTGGGTTTGGGTATTGGGGTAGTTAACAACAAGATTACCGATATTGTGCGGTATAAACCAAGCTGGGCAGCATACAATCCTGGCTATGGCCCTTTCCCTGGAAAAGATAAAAGCCTTAATATGGCGGTACCTTTAAACTTCGGTTTTAACTATTACATTAACGATGGTTATGGCTATATGAGGTACGTTATCAACATTAATGCACAATCGAACTATACTTTTGGCGAAGGTTTGGATGGTTATAACGATTCGAGCGCCAGGTTTGAGAACTATTCGGCGGATGTTTACAACGTTTATACCATAGGTTTTAGATATATGTTTGGAACGATTAAATCTTATCGTAAAACCCTTTAATAACATCATTTCATTTCTTAGATTTAAGGCATGAAAAAATTCTTTGTGTTTTGTTTGCTTTCGATGAGATTAAAAGCTGCCGCACAAAAAACACCTTTCGAGCTGAGCGGAAAAATTGAAACCTCCACTTACAATGCCGCTATAACCTATTACGAAAACCTAACTAAGACCTATCCAGAGGCCAAATTGTTCACCTATGGACGTACAGATTTTGGTAAGCCTTTACATGTATTGGTTTTGTCGCGCGATCGGGTTTTTGATCCTTCAGAGATTAGAAAACAGAATAAAAGGATTTTATTGATCAACAACGGCATTCATCCGGGCGAACCAGAGGGGGTGGATGCATCGATGATGCTTGCCCGCGATCTGCTTAAGGCAGGTAAACTGCCAAAAGATGTGGTAATCTGCATTATTCCCCTGTACAATATAGATGGCAGTTTTAACCGTAGCGGAACATCAAGGGCCAACCAGAACGGGCCGGTGGCTTATGGTTTTAGGGGCAATAGCAAGAACCTCGATCTGAACCGTGATTTCATTAAAACCGATTCGAAAAATTCAGCAGCGTTTCAACTCATTTTTAATACTTGGCAGCCCGAAATATTTGTAGATACGCATACCAGCAATGGAGCAGACTACCAATATGTAATGACACTTATCCCCACACAAAAGGATAAGCTGAACCCGATTCTTTCGGGTTATTTAACTAAAACATTGGTGCCTGATCTATATAAGGGAATGGAGAAGATGGGTTACCCGATGATTCCCTATGTAAACTCGATAGGTGAAACGCCTGAAAGCGGAATAACCGGATTTATAGATCCCCCACGTTATTCTACCGGATATACCACGTTGCACAACACCATAGGTTTTATGCCCGAAACGCATATGCTAAAGGCATACGATTTGCGTGTGTATGCCACTTACAAGCTTTTGCAAACCTATATTCAGCTGGTAGAACGCGATGCCAAGGTTATTGGAGAGAATAAGCGGAAGGCCGATGAACTTGTTGCTGCACAAAAGGAATTTCCTTTAGAATGGAAACTGAACAAAACTGAGGTAAACGATCTGACCTTTAAAGGCTTTGAGGCTGGCCAAAAACCCAGTATGGTAAGCGGTGCCGATCGTTTATATTACGACCGTAGTAAACCTTACACCAAAACCATTAAAGAATGGAATAAGTTCGAACCTGCGGTGTCTATTCAAAAACCGGTTGCCTACATTATTCCGAAAGCCTGGGACCGCGTAATTGCCCTGCTTAAACTGAATAATGTTAAAATCAGGGAGCTAAAAAACGATCAGAAAATTGAAGTAGAAAGTTATTATATCGACGATTTTAAAACCGGAACAAGGCCCTATGAAGGGCACTATCTGCACTCAGCCGTAAAATTGAATACGCTAAAACAGAACCTCCAATATTACGCAGGCGATTTTGTGGTTTATGTTAACCAGCCTGTTAACCGGTATATTGTAGAAACACTGGAGCCACAGGCTACTGATTCTTATTTCAACTGGAACTTTTTCGATTCAATTCTGGATATGAAAGAACATTATTCGGCATATGTTTTTGAAGATACCGCAACAGTATTACTAAAAAATAATCCAGAACTACAGCATAAACTGGAGGCGAAAAAAGCTTCAGATGCCGAATTTGCGAAGAATGCGGCTGCACAACTTGATTTTGTATATAAAAATTCTGATTATTACGAAAAAACACACAATAGATATCCGGTAGCCCGTTTGGTTACAGACGTAAAACTTGATTTAAAATAATCCCCTCCATGGAATACTTCAATATCGCACCAGTTGCCTCCGTAATTTTCGTTTTTACTATTATTACCAGCCTATACGCTTTCTACGATCACTCCCTTTACGGAAAGTTTATGTTACATCCCTATAGCGTTTCGAAAGGACAGAATGTATATACCTTGATTACCAGCGGGCTTGTGCATGCAGATTGGATGCACCTGTTTTTTAATATGTTTACCTTTTATGCTTTTGCCTTTACACTGGAAAGATTGATGGGGAGCTGGCAGTTTGGATTACTGTATTTTTTAGGGTTGGTGCTGAGTGATCTACCCACCGTTATTAAACATAAAGATCATTTTAACTACAATAGCCTCGGTGCCTCAGGAGCAATTAGTGCGGTACTTTTTAGCTATATTTTATTTAACCCGATGTCTAAAATTTACATTATGTTTATCCCGATCGGGATTCCTGCTGTAGTTTTTGGAATTTTGTATTTAATTTATTGTGCTTATGCTTCCCGCAATTCGAGAGACCACATCAATCATGATGCACACTTTTTTGGTGCCTTAACCGGATTGATTTTTACCATCATTTTTGTTCCGGGTATTTTGCAGAACTTTATTACCATGTTAACAGGGGGGAGATAATATCCATTGAGAAGAATCGTCATTCCCGTGAAAACGGGAATCCTAATGCAAAATGCTGTATGTTTTTTCGCTTCGTCATACCCAGTCAAACTGGGTATGACGAAGCACCAAAAGCTAGCCCGCAGTAGGTAAAAAAGGCTTCTCGAAGAAACTCATCGGTTCATCAGGATTTTTAATAATCTCGAATACCACATAACCCCATGGTTTCCAGAAGTTTTCCAATACCTGTGCATATACTTTATGTTGCCAAACATCAAAAAGCGGTTTGGTCATGTTGCCGCGTAAAGGCATAGCCTCGATATAAGTGGTGCCTTCAACAGGCATAAAAGTATATTCAGGTAAACGGTTAAAGAGATAGGCCGAATAATAAAAACGGGCACTCAGCTCTTCAAACTGCTCGGCTGTTAAAGATTTTCCTTTTATTTCGTTGATGATATCCTGATGATAGCGTTTATTGGTGCCATTATCCTGTAAACAGGCGATGATACCAAAATCTTTCATTTTTAACGAGAAGGTTAAAGTGTTTATCTCATCACGGAAACTGAACGGTGTTTCTCCGTTTTCTAATTTCACTACCGTGATAGACCATGGTGAAAAATCTTCAAATTCCAGACTGGTATACAGGTTCTGCATCATGAAATTCAGATTGGCAAATTTCATCATTAACGATTGCGACATATTTAAACCATCAGCAGTCATTTCCTTGCGTAAGGCCGAATGCATTTCGATGTATACAAAGCCATATAAAAATTTGCCGATCCAGTTAAAAAGATCCAGTTCTGGCAATGCAGAAACGGCATCATAACCGGCTGCAAACGCGGCTTCAATCTTGTGTTCAAGCGGGGTTAAAAACTGCTCGTTTACCTCACTATTTACTGGGATAACCAAGGTGTTGTACGAACGGATACTTTCATCCAAAAACTGGATCTGTTCTTCGCCGCTTAAACCTGCCTGTTCTAACAACCATTTTGGAATTAACGGCACCTGAACAACAGGCGAATGAAAGGTTTTGCCACTTAAGAAGCAGATTTTGTATAAAAAATCGAAGTTTTGGAAAGGATTGTATAAGCCGGTATTCATCACTGCAATATTAACCATTATATTTTTAGGGCTTTGCACCGATATTTTATTTTAACGCAGGGATTACAACCTCACCCTGTTAGCAGAAGCAATATCTTTAATTCAGGTTGTATTATAAGTTATGATTCCTGCAGAATTTGTCACGTTGAGCTTGTCGATACGCTTTGAGAAGCTTTTAAACAGATCATTCGAAAGGCTACCATTGATGTTATTATGCAATTGCTTATTAATGAGTGGCTTGCGATATCTATGTATTTCCGCGTAGCTAGGCCATAGCACCGTATCCCCGTTCTACTTAAATCCGGCCTAACAAATTTTTCGGGCTCCACTGACAAAGCCATTTCACTGGCTTTGAAAGAAAAATTTTCAGCCGGTGTTTTATTAATGGTTTTCTATTAGTTTTCATTTGTATTAATGAGCTCGGCAATGCCTCGGTTTTGTTTCTTTTTGACATCAAAAAGAAAGAGCCCTTCGGCGGCGGCGAGCCGAGGCAAGGCTTTCCCCTGGAACAAGAAAATTAATGTATGCGTCATTCATATTGATTTTTATAGAATAAATTAGATCTCAGGATGAAAGTTTTTATATTTTTGTATAGCCTCGTGTTACTACAGTAAGTTGAACCACCCTTCGCTAACTGGCTGAGGTTTTTAGTAATTATTATAATAATAACTGATATCATCAACCAGCTGGCTGTAAATGGGTTTGGTAAATTCTAAAAACAAAGCACTTGGTGGTGGAGGCAGTTGCTCCCTCCTTCTGGTAATGGCCAATTGCTGTTTACTCAGCGCCCTGTCATCACCTTTATAGGTTGCCCAATTATCTCTCCATACATAAGTTCCAGGGAATTTCTGCTGGCGTACCAGTTTTTTTGTGCTCCAATCGGTAATGCTCATATCCAATAATCCCGACGAAGAGATGTTCTTTTCGAAAATACTTAAGATGGCTTTTACTGTACCGTAAATTGGTTTTTTCCCACGGGTTTCGCCGATTACCACACTGTCGCGTTTCAACTTTTCTACCCTTTCTTTTACATAGGTTTGACCTACCACAAAATCATCAAAGTTTAAACTCAATACCTGATCGGGAATAATTTTTTGATCTGTTGCCTGTGTTTCGCTATAAAATATCACAAACTTATTTCTCGAGTAATTTCCAATAAACTGATCGATCTGCTGCTGAAAATAATCAGCACTTAATTTGTACATGCCGCTGTTTACAATAATCGGCTGAACAACAACCCTGGTTACCGCTGCCCAATAAGCATCGTCCATTTTGGCTTTGGCATCTTTATAATTTGGCTGAAGATTTTGTGTTTTCTCAAATTCGTAGTACGCCTTTTTTGCCGACTGACGGTTGTTTTCTCTCAAATAACCTAATCCTGAGTTATATCTTGCGGCAGCTGCATTGTATTTACTATCAGCAAGTTCATTGATGTATTTTGAAGGTCTTGGAACAATGGTTAAGCAAGCTGGGCAACTGTTAATATCATCGGCCAATTGATTGATTTTTTGATAATCGTACATCACCGATTCCCACCTGAATAAATCGTTAGACATTTTAGCTTCTGCAATTTTTCGCAGATGGTCCTGCAGCGCTAAATCGTATGCTGTTTTTAGCACTTCCATAGCCTCACTATTTTTTGGCGAGTTTTGCAGCCTGCTTACTGCTTTGGCAACCGAAGCATCGTAATCACCTTTTTGTAAGGCTTTTTTTCCTGTGGTACATCCTCCAATAATTATTAAGGATAAATAAATAAAATACCGTAATCTTGAATTGTTTTTCATGGCTTGGTAGTTGCGTTAATAAAAACAAAGATAATTTGCAAAGCGATAATTACCTTATTTATTTAGAAGACGATTGATAATGAAGATTAGTTGCAGACAATTTGAATTAGAATTAAAACATCCTTTTTCGATCTCGAAATTTACCCGTACCAACACTCCTTTAATGCTGTTGAAGATCGAACATGAAGGTGTAACAGGTTATGGTGAGGCTTCTATGGTACCTTATATGGGCGAGAGCTACGAAAGCGCAGCGGCTTTTCTTAGCCTTGTAGATTGGGATAAAATCCAGTGTCCATTCGATTTCAAAGAAATAATTAGTTATTTGGATAGCCTTGCTCCAGGCCAGCCAGCCATTAAAGCGGCTATTGATATTGCGCTTAACGATATCAATGGAAAGCTGTTAAATAAACCCTGTTATGAAATTTACGACGCAGATCCTGCTAAAATGCCGGTAACTTCTTATACCATTGGGATTGATACACCTGAAGTGATCCGCGAAAAACTGAAAGATGCTGAGGCTTTTAAAGTGATCAAAGTTAAACTGGGGAGGGATAACGATCAGGAAATTATCGAAACGATCAGGAGTATGACCAATGTGCCCTTATATGTGGATGCTAACCAGGGTTGGGCAGATAAAATTAAAGCGATTGATTTAATTTATTGGCTGCATAACCAGGGCGTGGTGTTAATCGAGCAGCCTATGGATAAAAACAACCTCGATGGAAATGCCTGGCTAACCGAGCGCAGTCCGATTCCGCTGTTAGCTGATGAAGCCGTACAGCGTTTAGCCGACATGGACAAACTGAAAGGCGCCTATCATGGCATTAACGTAAAACTGATGAAAAGCTGTGGCATGTACGAAGGGCATCAGATGATTTTGAAAGCCCGTTCTTTTGGGATGAAAGTGCTGATTGGCTGTATGAGCGAAACCAGTTGTGCCACTTTGGCCGCAGCTGCTTTGGCTCCTTTATGTAACTGGGCCGATTTGGATGGGCCATGGCTCACTAAGAATAATCCCTTTACTGATCCAGCTTTCGAAAACGGTAAGTATATTTTAAAAGAGCTGCCAGGTTTAGGCTTGACAGGCATTACTTCTGATCTTTTTCTTTAAAGCTTTTTCTGATGTCTTTGGTGAGTTGGTACTTAAAGTAGAACAAACAAGCCGTTGTGCCTACCAAAAAGCCAGCTGGAAGATATTTAGCATTGTTATAACACCAAACCAATCCGAAAATAGAAAGGATAATGGCCAGGTTATAGAAGATATTTAAAGCAAATTTTTTACCCACAGTTGAAATGATTGAATGACGAAATTAGAGAATGATTGAATGAGCGAATGAATTTTGAATAAGCGTTATGCTATTAACAATCACTCATTCAAAACTCATTCATTCTATCATTAATATACTGGCATGTTGGGATCAAAAGCTTCTTGCCAAGCTAAAATACCGCCTTTTAAGTTATAAAGATTATCAAATCCGTATTGTTGCTCCAACTGCATTACTGCTGCTGCGCTTCTTTTTCCACTGCGGCACTGAATAATTACCGGCTTATCTTTCGCAACCTTATCAGCCTCAATTAAAATTCCACCCAAAGGGATATTCTCGCCTTCAAGATTGGAAACCTCATATTCGAATGTTTCACGAACATCAATCAATTGAAAATCTTCTTTGTTATCGATTTTCTCTTTTAGTTCTTGTACCGATATTTCTTTCATTTTATTAAATGTATTTATGCAAATATAGGAAAATCAACTTTACACTCCCCATCAAAAAAATGCCATAAAATTTTGTGTGAAGCTGTAACAACTTTAACCCTTAGGCGTTTAATTATAAATAGTTACAAATGGACAAACTGAACCGTTTCTTTTGGTTTTGCTCTGGCGCTCATATCCCGACACTGGAAAAGTATCCTTCAGAACAAAATAAATATACTGGCATTGGCGCCACCATCTTTTTTACAGGTTTATTTGCTGCCCTTTCTGGGGGCTATGCCATGTATTTTGTGTTTAAGGGGGATGATCTGGCGATAATTTTTGCCATTGTTTTCGGCTTTTTATGGGGGGCGGCCATCTTTAATATGGACCGCTATATCGTGTCGAGCATTAATAAAAGTGCAAGTACCAATAAACAGTTGTTACAGGCTACACCGCGTATTCTGTTGGCCATTATGATTGGTATGGTAATTTCGAGACCAATAGAGCTTAAAATTTTTGATAAGGAAATTAAAGAACGCCTAAAAGTAAGTTACTTAAACGGCCAGCGTTCTAAAATTGATACCCTGAACAAAGCCTTTGAGAAAAAATATCAGGTAGAATTTGACAGGTTAAATCAACAGAAAGCTACCAGAGATTCACTTGAAAAAGGAATTAAAACGGATAGACAAAAACTTAATTTCGAGATTTTTGGAAACAAAACCACCGAGACATCAGGGGTAATGGGCTACGGACCGTATGCCAAACGGAAGGAAACTGAAATAGCACAACGCACGGCTGAATTAGATTCACTAAAAGCTGCTATCAATAAATCGGAAGGTTTTGTAGATAAACGCAAAGAATTTGATGGGCTGTTTACCGAAAAGCTGTACACTAAAAAACAGTTAGACAGTTTATCGGATATTGCTGGTTTTGCCGACCGCAACTGGGCATTAGGGCAACTTAAATTTAATGTTGATGGCACACGGGATAACAATACGGCAATTGCGGTTACTTTTATCGGGCTGTTATTTATTTTCTTTGAATGTTTGCCTGTATTTGTAAAACTGATGAGTGCAAGGGGGCCTTATGATTATGCTATAGCGGATGGAGATGAGGTGTCGATTTATCATTCGAAAAGAGACAAGGATTTCCATTTTGAAGTAGCCGATAATATTCATGAAACGAGGGTCGATTCCGAATCATCTAAAAAGAAGGAAATTATAAAAGGAAAAGCTTACCGCGATCTCGAAAAACACGATTGGGATAGCGAGAGCTAAGGGGAAATGTAAGAAGGTAATTGAGAGCGGATGGTTCGTAGGCCGTGGCTTAACTCCGAAAATATTAAACCAAAAAAAATCAACTGTGAACATTAGGCTATCAGTTATTGACTATCAGACCATCAACTATTATCCATCGTACATTTTACCTCAAACATCTTCCATTTTTATTAAATTGCCCTTGTAATCCCGATTCTTATGAAGAAATTTTTAGGTGCTGCGGTATTTGGTCTACTATCGTTTCAGGCTTTTGCCCAAAATGAGATCAGTTATACGGTTTCCTTTCCAAATGTTATCCATCATGAAGCTGAAATCAGCATGGTTGTCCCAAATGTTCCTGCGGGTACGCTAAAGGTCAGAATGAGCAGGTCATCTCCGGGCCGTTACGCTACACATGAGTTTGGAAAAAATGTATATCACCTGAAAGCTTTCGATGCATCAGGGAAACAGCTGATCATTAAACAAACAGCAGGCGATGTTTATGAAATTCCCAATCATGGTTCCAGCGTAAAAGTAAACTATACACTTTTTGGAAACTGGATTGACGGAACCTATGCAGGTTTCGACGAAACCCATGCACACATGAATATACCGGCAACTTTTGCTTTTCCGTTAGGCATGGATAACAGGCCGCGACTGGTAAAATTCAATTATGCCGAAAAACAGGACTGGAAAGTAGCTACACAGCTTAAGCCAATGGCCAATGGGACTTATTTCGCGCCAAATCTTCAATATTTTATGGATAGTCCTACCGAAATTGCCAATTATAAAACGGCAAGCTGGCAGGTTAAAAATACCGATGGTAAAGTTCAGACCATCCATTTAATTACGCATTCTAACGACGACCAGAAAACCGTTGATAATTATGCTGAGATGCTTAAAAAAATGGTCGATGAACATTTTGCCGTTTGGGGCGAATTTCCCACATACGATTACGGTAATTATTACTTTCTGGATGATGTATATCCGGAGAATGCAGGCGATGGAATGGAGCATAGAAACTCCACTTCGATTGTGCAGCGCACACCAAAAATTGCGGGTTATGAATCGAACCTCCTGGGTACTTTTTCGCACGAATATTTTCACAGCTGGAATGTAGAGCGTTTAAGGCCAAAAACTTTAGAGCCCTTCAATTTTGAGCATGCCAATATGAGTGATGAACTTTGGCTGGCTGAAGGCTTTACCCAATATTATGGCAATCTGCTGTTAACCAGGGCGGGTTTAAAAACTACCGACATTGCCATACAAACTTTTAACGGCCTGGTAAGTGCTGTTTTACTGTCTCCCGGAGCAAAAAACTTTTCGCCAATTGAGGCCAGTAGGTATGCGGTGTTTGCCGATGCTGGTGTGGCTATCGATCAGACCAATAAAGGCAACATATTCACTTCGTATTACACCTATGGTGCTGCAACTGCCCTGGCTTTAGATCTTCGCTTAAGAACCGAATTTAAACTCAGCCTTGATGATTATATGCGTGCGCTTTGGAAAGCCTACGGCAAGCCAGAAATTGCGTACACCGTACCTGATTTAGAGAAAACCCTAGCAGCGCTGACTAAAGATCCTGCTTTCGCTGCCGGTTTCTTTAAAAATTATATTTACGGCACCGAAAAGAACGATTATGCCAAGCTGCTTTTAAATGCAGGTCTTGTTTTGCGCAAAGCAAATCCTGGTAAAGCTTTTGCTGGCTTTGGCAAGATTAATAACCTGGATGGGAAATTGATATTAGGACAGACGCTGATGGGTACGCCTGCATATGAGGCAGGTTTAGATGTTGATAATGTATTGTTAGCCATCGCTGACGTGACAGTAAAAGATGTAGCTGCGGTTACGGCCATTAGTGATACCCATAAACCCGGCGATGTGCTGAAGGTTACTTATCTTTACCGTGGAGCGCAAAAAACGGCACAATTAACCTTAATAGAAGATCCGGCTTTAGAGCTTGTTCCGATTGAAAAAACAGGAGGAGATTTAACACCGGCCATGCAAACTTTTAGAGATAAATGGTTAACATCGCAGGTAAAATCTAAATAGCAAAACTAATACTTATTATATGAAGAAAATATGCTTTTTTACGCTTGTCGGGATGGCAAGTTTGCAGCTTAAGGCGCAGAACATAGATAAAATCATTACCCGCGAATACACCGATCACCTGATTAAAACCTTAAGTGCTGATGATATGCAGGGGCGTGCAACCTTTACGCCAGGCATTGATAAAGCAGCTACTTTTATCGAATCTGAATTTAAAAAGATCGGCTTACAGCCATTAGCTGGGGAGAAAACTTTCCGCCAAACCTTTAACAAATACCAGGTTACCAACCAAGGTACAAGTGTTAAAATAGATGGACAGGAAGTTGCCGCAGAAAATTTAATTGTTTCAGGCGTAACTTCTGAGCGTGTTACACTAGATAAATCGAACACCACTGTTGTTAAATTAGATCCCGAAAAAGCATTTGTACCTCAGCTAAGGGCAATGATGGGGGCCGGAAAAAACCAGATTGTTTTGGTTGACAGTAAATTTACCGATCTGTTTAACCGTTATAGAAGTTACTTCGGTAAACCGGCAACTGTTGATGAGAAAGATGTTAAAGCAACTACAAGCGCTGTGCAGGTTTTTGTTTTAGGGAAAGATGCCGCAACAGATTTTTCGGCAACATTTAAAAGTAAGGTAGATAAAATGCCTTTATTTAATGTTGCAGGGGTAATTCCAGGTAAATCAAAAGCAAAAGAAATTGTGGTTTTCTCAGGTCATTATGATCATTTAGGCTTTTTAAAAAGTGTTGATGGTGATAGTATTGCCAATGGCGCAGATGATGATGCTTCAGGTACGACGGCTATGATTGCCCTTGCCAAGTATTACAAAGCACAGAAAAACAATGAGCGTACTTTAATCTTTGTTGCCTTTACCGCTGAAGAAATCGGTGGTTTCGGCGCAAAATATTTCTCTGAAAAACTAAATCCTGAAGATGTTGTGGCCATGTTCAATATTGAGATGATCGGCAAAGATTCGAAATTTGGCAAGAATACCGCATTTATTACCGGTTATGAAAGATCAGATTTTGGGAAGATTTTACAGAAAAATTTAGCCGGAACTGAATTTACTTTCCATCCAGATCCCTATCCAGATCAAAACTTATTCTATAGAAGTGATAACGCAACTTTAGCTGCTTTAGGCGTTCCGGCACACACCATTAGTACCGATAAAATTGATATCGATAAACTTTACCACAGTGTGAAAGACGAATATAGTTCTTTAGATGTAGAAAATATCCTTTCTACCATCAAAGCGATCGCAAAGAGCGCAATTACCATTGTAAACGGAACAGATACACCAACGAGGATTCCGAAGTTGAAGCAATAGAAGGGATAGTTATAAAACGGTCGTCATTCCCGCGCAGGCGGGAATCGTAATGCAGTAGGCTTTAAGATTCCCAATCAAGTTGGGAATGACGAGCCGCCCAATACAACTATAACAAAAAATGGCCAGTGATTTTTTCACTGGCCATTTTTTGTTGTAAAACTTACGAAGTTCTCCTAAGCTGAGCCTTTCGAAACTTCGTAAGCAGATTACTTACTCAAATACATTGATTTGTCTTTGTAAAGCTTGCGGAAGTAAGGATCTTCTAAATCTTTGATGAAACGGATCGCCTCACCGGTAGATTTCATTTCAGGACCTAATTCTTTCGCAACCTCTGGGAATTTCTCATAAGAGAAAACCGGTTCTTTAATGGCATAACCTTTAAGTTTACGAACGATCGTAAAATCCTTCAGTTTTGCTACGCCTAACATAATTTTAGCCGCAATGTTGATATATGGAACATCATAAGCTTTTGCGATGAAAGGAACCGTACGTGATGCCCTAGGGTTTGCTTCGATTACATATACTTTCTCATCCTTAATGGCAAACTGGATGTTTAATAATCCGATTACATTTAAGGCTTTTGCAATCTTGATGGAGTATTCTTCCATTGCTTTAGTTACCTTTTCTGGTAAGCTAAAGGTTGGCAATACAGCGAACGAATCTCCTGAGTGGATACCTGCAGGCTCGATGTGCTCCATCATACCCACAATGTGTACATCCTCACCGTCAGAAATCGAATCAGATTCAGCTTCTTCTGCCCTATCTAAAAAATGATCGATCAATACGCGGTTGCCCGGTAAATCGCCCAATAATTTTACTACTGCTTTTTCAAGGTCTTCATCATTGATTACGATGCTCATACCCTGCCCGCCCAATACATAACTCGGACGAACCAATACCGGATAACCCACTTCGTTTGCTACAACGATTGCTTCTTCAGCATTCTCTGCAACACCGTAACGAGGATAAGGAATATCCAATTCTTTCAATAAGTCAGAGAAACGACCACGGTCTTCAGCGATATCCATATTCTCGAAAGATGTTCCGATAATTTTGATGCCTCTTTCTGTTAATTTTTCAGCCATTTTTAAAGCGGTTTGACCACCTAACTGAACAATAACACCCATTGGCTTTTCAAGTTCTATAATTTCGCGAACATGCTCCCAGAATACTGGCTCGAAGTAAAGTTTATCAGCCATGTTAAAATCTGTAGAAACCGTTTCAGGGTTACAGTTAATCATGATGGCTTCGATACCCGATTCTTTTGCCGCTAATAAGCCGTGCACACAAGAGTAATCGAACTCGATACCCTGACCGATACGGTTAGGACCTGAACCCAACACGATCACTTTTTTCTTATCAGAAGGAATTGATTCATTTTCTTCTTCGAAAGTCGAGTAGTAGTATGGTGTTTTGGCCGGGAATTCCGCAGCACAGGTATCAACCATTTTATACACTCTGTTAATTCCTAAAGCTTTACGGCGATCGTAAACCTCATCTTCGGTAACGTTTCCTAGCAACCAGGCAATCTGAATATCAGAGAAGCCTTTTTGTTTAAGGGTCATGAAGAAATCCTGAGGAATATTATTTAAAGAGTATCTTTTTAATTCAGTTTCTAAGAGAACTAAATCCTGAATTTGATTTAAGAACCATTTGTCAATTTTGGTAACCTTACGGATCGATTCCAAAGGCACACCCATCGTCATGGCATCTTTTATTAAGAACAAACGGTTCCATGAAGCATGCTCCAAACCGTCCATAATCTCTTCAATATTGCGCACCTGTCTGCCATCTGCACCTAAACCAGCGCGGTTGATCTCTAAACTCTGACAAGCTTTTTGTAGTGCTTCGATAAAAGTACGGCCAATTGCCATTACCTCACCAACAGATTTCATCTGTAAACCAAGCTCTTTGTTAGCGCCTTTAAATTTATCGAAGTTCCAGCGAGGTATCTTAACGATTACGTAATCTAAAGTAGGTTCGAAATATGCTGAAGTGGTTTTGGTAATCTGGTTTTCAATTTCATCCAGGTTGTAACCGATTGCCAGTTTTGCTGCAATTTTTGCAATTGGATAACCAGTTGCTTTACTTGCCAAAGCTGATGAACGTGATACACGTGGGTTAATTTCGATGGCGATAATTTCATCGTTCGCCGGGTTAACCGAAAACTGAACGTTACAGCCGCCGGCGAAGTTGCCGATTGCACGCATCATTTTGATCGCCTGGTTACGCATATCCTGGTAACAACGATCTGATAAGGTCATTGCCGGAGCAACAGTGATCGAATCTCCTGTGTGGATACCCATCGGATCGAAATTTTCGATCGAACAGATAATGATTACGTTATCGTTGCTGTCTCTTAACAACTCTAACTCATATTCTTTCCAGCCTAAAACAGCTTTCTCTACTAATACTTCATGTGTTGGCGAAGCCTCTAAACCACGTTTTAAAGCGGCATCGAACTCTTCTTTTTTGTGTACGAAACCACCACCAGAACCACCTAAAGTATATGAAGGGCGGATTACCAATGGATAACCGATTTCTTGTGCAGCTTCTTTACCCTCTAAAAATGAGTTGGCAATTTTCGATTCTGCAACACCAACACCGATATCAACCATTAACTGGCGGAAAGCTTCACGGTTTTCGGTTTTTTCGATTGCCGCTACGTCTACACCAACTACTTTTACACCGTATTTTTCCCAAACACCACGTTCTTCAGCTTCTTTACATAGGTTTAGTGCTGTTTGGCCTCCCATTGTAGGAAGTACCGCATCAATTCTAGGTAAATCTGCAGAGTCGATATGCTCTTGTAAAATAACCTCTATTGAATCAACAGTTAAGGGGCGCAGGTAAACATGGTCGCCGATAACCTTATCCGTCATAATAGTAGCCGGATTAGAGTTGATAATGGAAACGGTAATCCCTTCTTCTTTTAAAGAAAGAGCCGCTTGCGAACCCGAGTAATCAAATTCACAGGCTTGGCCAATAATAATTGGTCCAGATCCGATAATCAGTACTGAGCGTATGGAAGTGTCTTTAGGCATGATAAAGCTTAAACAATAATTAAAATTCTAAAGTGTTGGTTCTTTTTGGAACCTTGAAAGCAACGAGATTTTGTGCTTGTAAGAAGAAAAATCCCAACTGTTCTGTCGGGATGCAAAGATACATCTTTAGAGGGATTTTAAGCTGATTTTTTTAAAATAAAAAAGAGCACTATTTAAGCACTCTTTTTAGATTTTTCTTTTGAGAAATGAACTACTGTTGTAATTTAATTTCGCCTAAATCTGTTGTGGCGCTATCTTTTACGGCAACCTTTTCTATTACAGCATCTTTATATGGCGCATTGGCTTTTACCACTACGGTATAAACGCCTTCTTTAAGGTTGGTAAAAGTGAAAACACCCTGACTGATCTGCGCTTTCAACGTGTCTGTTGCAGCTACAAGTGAAACAGCAGAAGCGGCATCTGCCGGACTGATTTTTCCGATTATTCCACCTAATTTAATATTGGTAAAGGCAATTGCGCCTAAAGCAAATACAATTAGAAGAGATAATACAACACATAACTTTTTCATGATATAACGATTTAGTTGTTGATGTCTTAAATAAATAACGGCATTTAGTACAAATAGTTTTAAATAATGAACACTATTTTTTTGATTGTACTATAAATTATACACGGATGTAAAATACAAATGTACAATTTTATTGTAAATGTTAATTAGTGTTAAAAGAATTTCGTAAAAGTGGCCCTGGGAGTCAGAATTAAGTCACGAAGTTGTGATATTAGAAATATTGGCAATAATGTTGTAATAAGCAGAACATATATGCGTTTTGTATATACTTTAGACAATGATCTAAAGCTTCCTCCGCGGATTAGTTACCCGCCATGAGGATTTCTTCATAAATAGTTTGTTTGGTTTATTATCCGGTTTGAGGAGCCCTCCTCAACCGGATTTTTTCTTTTAAGGCTTTTTCCATTACATTTGACCGTATTCAGAAAACATATCGTGAATAAAAACATTAAAAAGATCGCTATTGTTGGCCCGGAAAGTACGGGAAAATCTACTATATCTCAATTGCTGGCAAAATATTATAAAGTTTCGTGGGTGCCAGAATATGCCCGCTATTACTGCGAAAACCTTGTTGCCGATTATACCCTGCAAGATGAAGTGAACATGTATTACGGGCAAGTAGCTTTGGAGGACGCTATTTTAGTAACTACCGAAAGCGATTTTATTATTTGTGATACGACTTTCATTACGGTAAAGATCTGGAGCGATGAAGTGTTAGGCGAAACACCACAGGTAGTGCTGGATGCACTGCCTAAGAGACCGTACGACCTGTATCTGTTAATGGACATCGATTTGCCCTGGCAAGATGATCCGCTGCGCGATTTCCCCGATAAGCGCGAATATTTTATGCAGGTTTGGCATAAGGAACTGAAAGCACTAAATGCGAATTATAAGGTAATCGGTGGATTGGATGATGAAAGGTTCGAAAATGCAATTAAGGCAGTAAACGATTTTCTTGGTGTATAAGAAAATAGATGTTTCTTGACTAAATTCATGACTTTGTTTGAAATTTGCCAAAAGCTCAGGGCGCTCATTTCCAATAATAAAATGTTTTTCTTTTTAGGAAATGAAGGGGCAATGTTTCATAGATGCTGTAGTCCCGCCATTCGCTAATTCCGATGAAGGATCGGAACCGCTGCTGTCGGGTTTAGGTACAGGGGTTTGCTTCAGGGCACCAACCTTAGTTAAATAAACCCGATTGTGGGGAAGAGCTTCCGATCCTTCATCGGAACTCGTACCAAAAGCGGGGCTGAAATTGCCAAAAGCTCAGGGCGCTCATTTCCAATAATAAAGTGTTTTTTCTTTTTAGGAAATGGAGGGGGGCAGTGTTTCATGGATGCTGTAGCCCCGCCATTCGCTAATTCCGATGAAGGATCGGAACCGCTGCTGTCGGGTTTAGGTACAGGGGTTTGCTGCCGTGATGCCTAAAACACGAAACGTTCCTGCGGAACGAAAAAAATAAAACATCTTTTTTCTACCTAGGAGTCGTCCCGATGGGACGGAAAAGGTAAAATAACCACAGGCCGTCCCATCGGGACGATTGCCGGGTAGCCAATTGTTTAATTGGCGTTTTCGTTCCGTAGGAACGTTTGGTGATCATCCATTAATATTTATACCTGCCTGGCCATTTAAACCCGATCAAAGCGGGATGCTGCCGATTTAAGCACTTTTTTTTGCTTTTTATGGTGTTGTTTCACAGGTTTCGTCTGCAGCAGAAGCGGGTGCGGAACTGAAGATGCCAAGCACACAGAACCTTTCATTTTCTAAACCTAAAACTCAAGCAAATTCGTTAAATAATACTATAGAGTTGTTATTTTTTTGCCCAATTAACCCAGAATACATCAAAAAACACGCTTATTGTTAAATATTTTCTACATTTGCACCATCATTAGGGGTGCCTTGTTTAAATAAACACAAAAACAGGCTGAGATCATACCCATTTTATAGGTGAAAGGTATAAGGCTAAAGGCGGAGGGTAAAAACCCTATGCCATAAACCCTAAACCCCTAACCTTATAAATGCACCTGATCCGGGTAATGCCGGCGTAGGGATTGGAGTTATGGAAGTTTAACTGAAAATCGGCAATGCCCCTTTTCCGATGGGTTTAACTAAAAACAATAAAATTGAAAAATTTACTTTTTGCAGCGCTTGTTGCAATGTTGCCTTTCTTTGCATCGGCACAGATTACTGTTACCGGTAAAGTAACAGATCAAAACCAGCAGCCACTTCCCGGCGCTACGGTTAAATTAAGAAACCAAAAAACGGCAGTAGTGAGCGATGCTTCTGGAAATTACAGCATCACTAATCTCGTTAACGGAAAATATACTATTTTGGTAAGTTATGTAGGCTATAAAACAATCGAAAAAGCTGTAGAACTTAAACAGCATACTACACTGGATTTTAGCCTCATGGCTCAAAATTTCCTGGCGGATGAGGTGATTGTTCGTGCAACACGGGCGACAGAAAAATCAGCAACTACCTATAAGAACATCAGTAAGGAAGAAATCCAACAGAATAACTTCGGACAAGATCTGCCTTTCATTCTTCAGAACACACCAGGAGTTGTGGTTAATTCTGATGCAGGTGCTGGTGTAGGTTACACCGGCATCCGTATCCGCGGTAGCGATAATAGCAGGATCAACGTAACGGTTAACGGTATTCCAATAAACGATAGCGAAAGCCAAGGTACGTTTTATGTAAATATGCCCGATTTTGCTTCATCTGTGGATAACATACAGATTCAACGCGGTGTAGGTACTTCAACCAATGGTGCAGGTGCATTCGGTGCGAGTTTAAATATCCAGACAACTGCCAGCGAAACGGAGTCTTATGCCGAAGTAAACAGCACTTATGGTAGTTTCAACACCTGGA
The DNA here is from genome assembly GCF_018613605.1 of Pedobacter sp. ISL-64. Classification (GTDB taxonomy): domain Bacteria; phylum Bacteroidota; class Bacteroidia; order Sphingobacteriales; family Sphingobacteriaceae; genus Pedobacter. Next base: position 258,993 of record NZ_JAGGPU010000010.1, read on the forward strand.
AAAACACCGTTAAGGTTGGAACAGGTTTGATTAACAACCGCTTTAGTTTTGATGGCCGTTTGTCAAGAATCAGCTCTGACGGTTATGTAGACCGTGGTTCATCATTGCTTAAATCATATTTTCTCTCTGGTGCCTACCATGGCAACAAAGACCTGTTGCGCGTAAATGTTTTTTCAGGAAATGAGAAAACCTATCAATCGTGGAACGGTATTCCACAATCACGCTTAGAAAATGACGTGGTTGGAATGAATGCCTATATTGACAGAAACGGATTGGGTGCAGATGACGCCGCTAATCTTTTAAACGCTGGAAGAACTTACAACAGTTTCTTATACAATAACCAAACGGATAACTATACGCAGAATCATTACCAGTTAATTTATGCCAGGCAGTTTTCTGATCAGTTTTCTTTTAACGGCGCTTTACATTATACTAAAGGTGAAGGCTATTATGAAGAATACAGGGCTCAGGATAAACTGAAAAATTATGGCTTAAACCCGGTTGTTATTCCGGGAGGAGCACCAGTTACCGAAACGGATTTAATCCGTAGACGGTGGTTAGATAACGATTTTTATGGTGTTACCTATGCCTTTAACTACGTGCCTCAAAAGAATTTAAATTTTACATTGGGCGGTGCTTATAATGAATATAAAGGCGCCCACTTCGGGCAGGTGATCTGGGCCCAATATGCTTCAAATGGAAATATAGACAGGCATTATTATGATAACGATGGCTTCAAAACCGATTTTAACGTTTATGGTAAAGTAAATTATAGCCCGGTAGAATCGTTAAGCTTATTTGCCGATCTACAGTACCGCCGGGTATATTTCGATGTTGCCGGAACGGAAAACAAACTGAATACCCTAGCCGTTAATGAAACCTTAAATTTCTTTAACCCGAAATTTGGCGCAACCTATTTTATCAATCCACAAAGCAACGTTTATGCCTCATTTAGTGTGGCCAACAAAGAGCCTAATCGCGATGACTATACAGATGCTGCGGTTGGTGTTTCCCCAAAACCTGAGCGTTTGAATGATGTAGAGTTAGGTTACCGTTTTAAAAACGATAAATTTAATGTCGGTGCAAATGCTTATGGCATGTTTTATAAAAACCAATTGGTAGTTACCGGGAAAATAAATGATGTGGGCGGAAATTTCCGTCAGAATGTGGATAGAAGTTATCGTTTAGGGATTGAGGTAGATGGTTCTTATACCATCTCTTCTCAATTTGTATTAAACGCCAATGCCGCATTGAGCAGAAATAAAATCAAGAACTTTACCGAATATTATGATGATTATGATAATGGCGGACAGGTAGTAAACAATTACAAATTAACCGACATCTCCTATTCTCCGGATGCTGTTCTTTTTGGTGAGCTGGTTTACAAACCTGTTAGTGGTTTTGCTGTAGCCTTACAGAGCAAATATGTAAGCAAACAATACTTGGATAACACGCAGAACAACGATAGAACCATTAACGGTTACTGGGTAAGCAATGCACGTTTGGGTTACGACTTTAAATTTGCAGGGGTTAAAAACGTAAACCTTGGTTTATTGGTAAACAATATTTTCGATAAGAAATACGAAAGCAATGGTTATACCTATGGCTACCAGGCAGGTGGAAGCAGGGTAACCGAAAACTTTTTTTACCCACAAGGGGGCACTAACTTTTTGCTAAGCCTGAACGTTAAGTTTTAGAAAAGCTTAAAGCTAAAAATAGTAAAATCGTCATTGGGAGTTTATCTTCCAATGGCGATTTTGTTTATATTGCCCTCCTGATCTTAAATCAAATCACCTTAAAAATCCTGTTCACCCAGTATGAAATATATAGAGAGGCTTCATTACATTACGCACGATATCCCACATTTAAGCCATATCGAACAGGCACAACAGGCCTGTGAAGCCGGTGCAAAATGGATCCAATACCGTTGCCTGAGCAAGAACGATGAAGAACTCATAAAGGATATTAATGCGATAGCCGAAATGTGTGATGATTGGGGTACCACCTTAATCGTTACCGATCATGTTCATTTAAATGGAAAGGCCGATATACAGGGGTTTCATATAGAAGATATGGATGCCGATTTTATGGCCCTGCGCAAACTGGTTGGAAATGATATCACCCTTGGAGGATCGGCAAATACAGTAGAAAATTTAATCAGACTTGCCCAGGAAGGGGCCGATTATGCTGGCTACGGTCCATTTGCAGAGACTGAAACCAAGCCCAATAATTATAACCTCTTGGGCATAGAAGGCTATCATCAGGTAATAAAAGAATTGAAGGCTCAGCTCGTCAATATTCCGGTATTGGCTGTGGGCGGGATAAAAACCTACGATGTAGAAGCTTTGATGCAAACCGGTATTTATGGCATAGCCGTCTCCGGAGCTATTAATTTTGCAGATGATTTTATTGAAGCCTATCAAGATTTTTACACATTAGTTAAAGAAAGCGCTGTTAATTAACATTTTATAATTTGAAGCCCGTAGGATAATTTTTAGTTTTGGATAAAACGCTGCTAAATATGTCTGAAAACGCTCTTCAAACCAATGCTCCCTGGAACATTTATAAAAAAATCTCTTTCAGGTTCTTTTTTCTCCTCCTGTCTCTTTTCATCATACTGTATAACAATGGCGCTTTTCCATTTTTCTACTATGTAATGCAGTACCCAGCCATGGTGCTAGAAAGTTTAATCCCATGGTTATCTGAGCATGTTTTTCAAAGCGATCTAAAAATTCATACGAGCGGAAGTGGCGATACTTCCTATAAATGGGCGTTGTTGCTCTTTATGTTTTTGGTATCGGTAGTGGGCTGCATTCTTTGGTCGGTTTTCGACCGTAAACGCAAGAGCTACAATGCTGCCTATTATTGGCTAGTCGTACTCGTACGTTTCTATCTGGCGTTTACCCTAGTAATGTATGGCGCTATAAAAGTGATCAAGTTCCAGTTTTACGATTCATCTTTAGACAGGTTGCTTACCCCTTTTGGTGATGCCTCGCCTATGGGACTCGCCTGGAGATTCCTCGGATTTTCTAAAGGTTACAATATTTTTATGGGCATTATCGAAATTTCTGCAATTTTATTGTTATTCCGCAGAACGGTAATTGTTGGCGCATTTCTGGCGCTGGCTGCAACTGCACACGTAATGTCAATGAACTACTTTTTCGATGTTCCAGTAAAGCTACTGTCTACAGCACTAGTGGTGATGTGCCTGTTTATTTTAGCCCCCCATTTTTTTAAGTTATATAAATTTTTTGTTAAATACGAAAGCCAGCAGCTCGAAAGAATGTATCGTCCAAAGTATAAAAAACGATGGCACTTTATTTTGGTATATATATGTAAATATCTGTATCTAGCTGCTTCAATACTTTTCTTATTCCCGTCATTAATGACGCGATATAAAACTTACGGCGATGGTGCACCTAAACCATTTTTATATGGTATTTATAATGTAGAAAGCATGAAACTAAAAGGTGAAACATTGGCCCCCTTAACTACTGATAGTACGCGATGGAAACAGATGATTATTAATTATTCAGGGTATGTAAGGATAAAGAAGATGAACGATAGTTCCGCTAATTTTACTACTGTTTTTGATCAGAAGAAAAAAGAATTGTTGCTAAAATCAACCGATAAAGACTCCACTAAATATATTTTCAACTATAATGTTATTGGAAAAGATAGGCTAATTCTTTCAGGCCTAAAAGAGAAAGATTCCATATCGGTAAGTTTTAAGCGAAAAGATCTTAAAGATTTTAAGCTCATCAACAGGGGCTTCCATTGGGTGAGTGAATATCCATATAATCGTTAATCATTTTACCCTTAGCTGATTCTTCCTATACCGTACTTAAAGCGAAATTTCTATATTCGCAGTATGTCTTCACACCATATTGTAAAAGAGAAACAAGAGCCAGCTTTATACATCGATGAACTTGGGAATTTTAACGAAGAGCTTTTGGGCCAACTGCTCGAATGGAGCCCTACGCTGTTGGTTAACGGAGAAAATTACGATAAGATTTTTTCTTTAGGCTTAAAGGTAGATGTGCTGGTAAACGGGAACGGACAGGAAACGCAAGAGGATACAAAAGTTATTCAAGGCCCTGTTGATGCATTAATGGTGGCTATTAATTATCTGTACGAAGAGAAATACCCCGCGGTAAATGTAATTTCGAAGAAATTTGATCTGGAGAAGTTTGCCGGATTTGAAGACAAAATTAATCTGGTGGTGTTTACTGAAAAAGCGAAGCACTACCCTATAAAACCGGGATTCTCCGTTTGGAAACCTGCAGGAAGTGAATTCCTGATCCATGGCAACCGGTATATCGAAGTAAGTAACCTGATGCAGAATGAAGAAGAAATTTTTACTGTAGTTAAAGATGGCTTTGTAGAATTTACCTTTTCAGGACAACCAATTTTTATTAGCGAACCAATATGATTACCCTCAGAAAAGCAAAAGAAGAAGATATAGAAATCATCAGGGATATTGCCGTGGCAACCTGGCCATCAACCTACCTCGATATTATCGGGCAGGAACAGATTGATTATATGTTGGATAAAATGTACAACAAAGGAGAACTGCTAAAGCAATTTATGGAAGGGCATATTTTCCTGATTGCAGAAGAAGGCGAAAATCAGTTCGGTTTTGCAGGATATTCTATTATTGGGCACGAAGAGCATATTTACAAACTGCACAAGCTTTATGTACTGCCATCCGCACACGGCAAAGGTGTTGGGAAAATCTTAATTAACGAGGTTTTTAACCAGGTAAAAGATGCCGGAGGAAGTGCTTTACAATTGAATGTGAACAAGCATAATAAAGCCAAAGATTTTTACCTAAAAGGAGGTTTTACCATTAAAGAGTCGGTAAAACTTGATATAGGTGAAGGTTATTTTATGGACGATTATGTAATGGAATATAAATTCTAATCTATACTTTTCAGGTTCATATAATATTCCCGGTCGCTTTTGTCAAAATGTTCTATGGCGTAGCGCAGCATGGTACGGGGCATTGCTGCAGCATATTTTTCTAAGAAAGCCATTAGCTGGGCTTTATTTTTTGTGCCTGCCTGCCTGATCCAACCGCCAACTGCTTTGTGGATCAGGTCTTCGCGATCATTTAAAAGGATTTGTGCAATGCCAAAAGTATCTGTCAAATCGCCTTTACGGATAAAATAAGATGTGCTCACCATTGCTGTCCTGCGCTGCCACATATTTTCTGAAACGGCTAATTGGTATAAAATATCTCTTGGTTTATCAAATAAATAACTGCCCACTACAAAACATGCGGCACGGTCTACCAGGTCCCAATTGTTAATCTGGTCGTGCCGGTCAAGGTAAAGTTCAAAAAGGGCTTTCTTTACATCTTCACTTGTTTTTTTATCCCTTGCCCTAAAGTCCATTATGCTTACCGCGCCTGCCCGATGTTCATGAACCGGACTTTCTAAAAGCTTTTCTATTTCCTGAACAGGCATGGTCACAAAAGCCTTGGCAACTTCGAAAACCTGCCCCATCCGAACGCCAATAAACCGGTCTCCCGCCCCGTAATCACCTTCCTCAGTTTTAAAATAACGGGTAATTTTTTCCAATTCTGCGTTAGATTGGTAGGTGCTTAATTTTTCAATAAAAGCAGCAGCTGTTAAATTTGTGGTTTGTTGGGAGATTTTCTCGACAGACATTTTGTTCAGGTTTCCTGTTTAAATATACACAAAACAGAAAACCCGACCGGCATAATGTTGATCGGGTTTTCACAATTGAAGGGCTGAGCGTTAATTTTTCATACGGCCTTGTTCTGCTTCGGTTCCCGTTGCACGGCGGCGAGCAGGTTTAATTTCATTTTTACCAAAACGATAGGTAAAACTGATTCTACCAATTTGAGTTTCATTTTTTTGATGTACTGAGTAAGTTAAACCCGGATAGGCGCTTGATAAATTGTTTTCAGACATGTTAAATACATCTGATAAGGCCAATTTCAAACTTGCCTTTTTGTTAAACAGCGATTTACTCAAACCAGCATCCACATAATAACGGGCTTTTAAACTTAGCGTTCCATAATCAAGCGGTGATTCGTAGCTACCGTTTATCTCTGCCGTAAAACCATCCATAATGGTAAAGGTTTGTTGCGATTTAAATTGGAAAGAGGTTTTTCCGGTTTTTAAAGCGCTCCCGGCCAAATCTGGTGATTTGAAACTGAGGTAAAAAACATTTAAGTTATTGTTGGTCTGCCACCATTTCGTAATCTGAACAGGTACGTTTAAATTGGCATTGTAGCTAATGTTGGTGGCAATATTTGCATTCGTTTGATATAACGATTGATTCGCTGCATCTGGCAAAATTACCTCTGCAATTACATCGTTAACCCTGCTATAGCCAATTGAGAGCATATATTTTTGCAATAGTGTATAACTAAGCTCAAAATTGTGTGTATACTGTGGGTTTAAAAAAGGGTTTCCTTTGCTATAGGTAAATTCGTCTAAATAATAAATAAAGGGATTTAAAGCATCATAACTTGGTCGGTCTATCCTCCTGCTATAAGAAAAACCCAACTGATTGTTTTTTGAAAGCGTTTGCTGAACAAACAACGTTGGAAAGAAATCCCAGTAATTTCGTTCTACAACAGTATTTTTGGTAATCAAATTTCCTTTCGAATTGGTTTGCTCAACCCTTAAGCCAATCTGTACGCTGGTATTTTTAAACTGCTTGTTTATATTGGTATAAGCCGCATTTACATTTTCATCGTATACAAATTGATTGCTTCGTTTTACATCGTTTTGCCAGGCATTGCTTACCAACTCTTCCGCCTGCAGATCGTTGTCAGTTTTAACCCAGCTGCTTTTAACCCCGGCTTCGAGTTTAACCGTTTTGTTAAGTGATACATTATAGTCGACTTTAAATGCTTTGATATCAATAATCGATGGGGTGTTGTTGCGGGTATACCTGATCGGGCGGATTCTATCTCCATTGGGAAACTGATAATCGTTTTCATAATTAGAACCATCGTTTCCTTTGTATTTGGAATAGTCTACATCTGCCGAGATTTCTGAACCCGCGGTATCCAGAACAGATTTATAATTTAAGTTATAAGAAACATTATTGTATTTGTTTGCTTGCAATGATTTGGTTATCAGGGTAGAATCTACCTGGTTAAAAGATGGGCCAATTAAAGTATTGTTTACCGCAGTTTCATTTCCATGGTTAAAATAGCCGTTTACCAATATACCAATGGTGTTTTTCTTATCGATAAAGTAATCTAAACCTGCTTTAAGGTTATTGTTATATTGTTTTCTTTTGCTTTCACCTACCTGCATAAAGTAAATATCGGGTGTGCCATTCGAAATCCGGTCGATAGCGATCAGGTTATCACGCTCAAACTTACCATAGTTGTAGTTCCCAAAAAGATTAAGTTTCTGTGTACGGTGGTTCAGGTTTAAACCCGCATTTGCCCTTAGGTTTTTACCATATCCTAAAGATCCGTTTATACTGCCGTTTGTTCCGCCGTTTTTACTTTTTTTGGTTTTGATGTTAATAATTCCCGAGTTGCCAGAGGCATCGTATTTTGAAGACGGATTGGTAATCAGTTCAATGCTCTCAATCTCCGAGCTTTGCATATTGCGGAGCAGGTTTGCCACATCGGCACTGCTCATATAGGTCTGTTTTCCATCCAGTTGAATTAGCACACCTTGTTTACCCATCATCGAGATCTTATCATTCTGATCTACCGTTACGCCTGGTGCTTTTTGCAAAACCTCAAGTGCAGTAGAACCCGTCATAATCGAACTATTTGAAACGTTCATCACAATCTTATCCATTTTTCTCTCGATTAGTGGTTTAGTTACAGCCACATTCACATCTTTTAAGTTTTGAGTGCTCGCGGCGAGCTGAGCCGTTCCGAAATCTACCTTTTGATTATCTTCTGTTAAAACGATGGTTTTACTTTTAAGTGTTTTGTAACCCATGTTACTGGCTTTATAAAAATAACTCCCCTTACCCGAAACATTAAAATTAAATGTTCCGTTTGGATCGGTAAATGCCGTTTTAACCACGCTCGAATCGGATGCTTTAAAGAGCACAACGGTAACGTAATCTGCAGGTTTTTTGGTTTCATCTAAAATTACCCCGCTAATGTTTGGTTTAGGATTTGTTTGCGCAAACCCCGCTGTAACGGTAAAAAGGAAAGTAACGATAAGTGATATTCTGTATAATGTTTTCATTTTTAGGTGTTTATTCTTAAAAAAATAGGCAAAAAGATTTCTATACCGCATGTACATGCGCTTTCAATTTAATTGCTTGCTTATTTTAAAGTTTAGCCCGGAAACGAAAGGTTTCCGCTTGTTTAGTTGTAAGTAAGACGACGGTTTTTTAAAAAGGTTACAGGGAAAGTGAAAAAGTCCCGAGTCGGGTTATTCTCCACTGTGAACATTCAAATACTGCACAAAACAATACATCTACTATTTCAAACACTACCTTTCCTGTTTTATGGTTTTAGTTTTGCTATTATTGCTACAAGTTTGATGAAAATTAAACTTAACCTTATGAAAAAAATCATCTTCATATTTCTCAGCTTCATTGTTGTGGTATCTACTGTAAATGCGCAAAAAGGCATCAACTTTAATCTTATTTACGCTGCTGGCGGGAAAATGCTTATGTGTGTTGACAGCTCAGCTAAAAATGTTGTATACTCACTGGGATTTCCAAACCAACCCTATACATCCTTTAATTATTTACCCGAAGTAAACAATGTAAGTATCTCGATTAATTTTAGAAAGAATATTAGTATACAACACTATCGGTACACCATTTTAGTGGATAATAAACCAATTTTGCTAAATAAGTCGATCGACATGTCGCAACTGAAAGATACCCACGCAGGAGGGGATGAAGAAATATTCCGTTCTACAACTTTTGGTATCTTCACCATAAAAGATAAAATCATTACAATAATAACTTATGACATCAAAAAGCCACAGGATGTTTACAAAAATATTTTTTACGGAAAACCAATTCCGAGAGCAAAGGTCTTATCTTTTTCAAAGCATTTTAAAACTGACCAAGGCGTTGATTACAAATGGATCATCAATCCAAAAGACAGAACAAGAATTGCTTTAACTGAAAAGGAAGATGAGCTAACCATTGTTAAGGACATATCAGATATTGATTATCTCTACTACACCACGATAAAAGACAAAAAAAACAATAAAATAATTTTTGAATCCACTATTTGGCGATATGGCGGCATCATAAGTAAAGAACATGAGCCTTTACCTAATATAAATATCGACAAGAATATTTTTAAAAAGTCAGGAGATTATGAAATTATCATTCAGCCACGAATTAAATGGACTGTTTCGCCAAAAGAAATAGAAAAATATATTACCAGATATACACTTTCAGTCACTTTAGCTGAAGAAAATTATACCAAAAAAGAACTTTATAGCTATGCTTTAATGGCAGCATTTGTTATTGGTTTAAATTTTTTACTGATACTTAACGCGATCAAAAGAAGAAACAAAAAAAGGTTGACAGTTGAAGAACAGCAAAAAAACACTGCAAAGCTTCAGCTTAACTCCATTCGTTCCCAGTTAAACCCTCATTTTCTGTTTAATGCACTCTCTGGCATTCAAAACTTGATGAATAAAAATGAAATAGACAATGCCAATAAATACCTGTCTAAGTTTGCCCGGTTAACCCGTAACGTACTTGATGATAAAGAACTGATCAGTTTATCACAAGAAAAAACTTTATTAGACGATTACCTGCAAATGGAGCAATTGCGGTTTGGCTTTAAGTACGAAATTAACTGTTCGGAAAACTTAGATTTGGATAACGTAGAAATACCCAGCATGCTGCTACAGCCTTTTGTAGAAAATGCGGTGAAGCACGGCATATCGAAAAAAGCTACTAACGGAAAAATTATAATCACATTTACTAAACAAGCAAACGATTTAGAGTTAACTGTTGTCGATAATGGAAATGGATTTGACACAGAAAAAAAGCATAATGGTTTAGGTCTGCTATTAAGTGAAAGTAGAATCGCACTCTTAAATAGTATTTATAAGGAAAATCGCTTTACTTTAGCCATACAACCAACCCCCAACGGCACTAAAATAAGCTTAACATTAACCGATTGGCTATAATATTATAATGAAGGCAATTTTAATAGATGACGAAATTTCCAACTTAGAAAACCTACGGACTTTGCTACAAAAGCACTGTTCGCAGGTAACCATAATAGCAGCAGCGCAGAATATCAACGATGCGGTTGATGCTATTGAAAAATATTCGCCTGATTTAGTATTTCTGGATATTCAAATGGGCGAACAAACAGGTTTTGATGTACTAAAACTGCTTCCAACACGTAATTTCGAAGTTATTTTTGTTACCGCTTACGATCAATATGGGATACAAGCAGTAAAATTTGCCGCCTTAGATTATCTTTTAAAACCCATTGATATTGAAGAATTGATAAACGCAGTAAATAAAGCTGAACATAAAATGGCAGCACAAATACAAAATATACAGCTCGATTTTTTACTGCAGCAATTAAAAAAGCCTGAAACGAATGTTAGCAAGATTGCCCTACAGATGCAAAGCGAAATAAGGTATGTTGCTTTATCAGAAATTATACGTTGCGAAGCAGACAATACATATACCCGCTTTTTTCTTTCAAGTAATGAAAAAATATTGGTTTCCAAATCACTTAAAGAGTATGCAGATCTACTGCGCCCCAGCGGATTTTTAAGGACTCACCAAAGCCATTTAGTAAATCCAAAATATGTAAAAAGCTGGTTAAAAGAAGACGGTGGTATTTTACTATTAAGCTCTGGGGAAAAGATACCCGTTTCTAAGCCCAACAAAGACAGTGTAAAACAAGCCTTGCAAAAGCTCTAAGTAATATATAAGTCTTTATTTAGCTTTTCATATAATATTAATCGAGAAGCATACTGCTAAAATGTGATCTAAGGCGATCGTCATCCTGAGGGTTATTTTATTGTATAAATATTCAATGACAGAAGAATTTAAAAGGGATGTTTGATTAGAAGTATCGTCATCTCCACTACGCAGGGCTTCGGTCGAGATGACGATCATCCCATTGGAGTCTGTCAATGGTAGCGGAGTCGAAGGATCTTTAAGCTGTATGATTTGGTAAGAAGTTTCGGGTTGGGCGTTTGCAGTCAATTAACCATTTAAGCAAAAACATAAAAAAGCCACAGATAAACAAGCTTACGCATGCATATCTATGGCCTTTAATTTTCCAAAGTAAAAAATCTTTTATTTTACGCCAAGTACATCAACACCTTGTTCGAAAACAACATCAACCGGAATATTCTTTTTGGTCAACCGGTCCAGATCTGTTTGAAGTTCTGTATGAATAACCGCTTTTTCTTTTTGTGCTTTTTCTACCGCAACTTTGTCGCCGTTACCCTGAAGGGTAAGAATGAATGCGCTTAAATCGTTCATGGCAGTTGCAAATTTTTCGAAGTTTACTTTATAAGTACCTTTAGCTGTACGCTCAAAAGCACCTTTTTCCTGGAAATAATTAAAGCATTGCATATTGGCTTTTCCATGCGCCTCAGAAACGCCGAAGCGAACAGAGCGTAAAATACCAGCCATAAATGTGGTGTAATAATCTTTTATATCACCTTTCAGCTCACCCTTTTTAAGTAAGCCTGTTACCATATACAAACCTAAAATATCGGCTTTGCCTTCTTCTAACCAGCTATACTGTTCTTTTAATGCCGCACGTACAAAACCTTTTCCGGTAATTGTTTTTTTAATGCCTAAACCATGAGCTACTTCGTGAAACATTACGTTTGCAAAAAAAGCATCAAACTTAATGTATTGTTGCTGATCGGCTTCAATTAATTCTTTTGAAATCGGCACCAATATCTTATCAAATTTCGCCTGCATAGCATTTTTCAGCTGTGAACGGCGTGTACCTTTTTCCTGTTGAATTTTTTCATCGTTTGGAAGATTAACGGCAATGGTTTTCGATCCGGCATTACAGTCTCCTGCATAATAAACCACATCATATGCATTTAGCTCAGAGTCGGTTCCAGGTGTTTCGGTTTTGTATTTCGCTGCAACAGGTAAGTTTTTCTGTAATTCAGGAAGCATTTTTACGTACTTCGCCAAACGCTTGCTCCACGCTGCATCTTTGATTAAAACATAAGCTTCGTAACTGGTACGGGCATTAAACAGTTTATCCTCGTAATTTTCAATGGGGCCGATAATAATATCCAAACCATTGGTTTTCATATCTAACCAGGCATAATCACTTGCGGTAAAATTATCCGTTACCAAAGCATCGGCCCTTAAGTTTAAATATTTTTTTAAACCGGCATCTTCAGCAATTAAAGCTGCCTGTTTTAATAACGAGCTTGCTTTTTGTAATTCTGAAGCAAATAATACATGATAGGGTACAGTTGATAATTTGCCGGTACTGTCTTTTTGAATAACCGAATATGCACCAAACTTATCAGCAAGGTCCGATTTTTCTATGGCCTCTTTTGTAATTCCGTATGGATAAAAAGATGCGCCCTCTGGTTTGGCACCAACACCTTCAACAAAAGGTTTATCATTATTTAATCTATCCCAGGGGCCATAATTGATATTAACAAAATCGCGTGTTTTTTCATCTTTAATAGTTGCCAGCAAGCTATCTCTTTGTGGGTAGGCTTGTTTCCAGTATAATTGATCCATAATTTCTGCTGCCTGAATCAACAAAGGCAAAATTTTACGGTCGTTAACACTTAGCTCGTTTATATTGGTGGTTAATTTTACCCTTTCGTAAATAGGCAGGCGTTGTGCAACATAATTGGTCAAACTATCTTTTTGTACTACTACAGCCTTTTCATCTTTAGATTTATTATTGCCGGTACAAGACGATAAGGCGCCTACAGAAATAGCTACTGCCGATAAAAACAGGGTTGATTTGTATAAATTCTTCATATTAAAGTATATGGCTGCTAAATTAGTAAATTTTGAAAGCTTTGTATAAAGTTTGATGCATTGGGTGAAGTTTAAGATAACTTTGTAACTTCAACTTGCTAACAATTCATACCATGTTATTTTCAAGGTCATCAAAATCATTATCTATTTCCGCTTTTTCTCTTGTACTTATTTTATCTGCCTGCGGAAGTAGCAAATATGCTGCAACAGAAAAAATCTATAAGGAAAAGGCAAAGGATTTTTCGAAAATAATCAATACCACGCCACCAGTCGGTCAGCTTTACGATTCATTAGGAGCAACAAACCAGGAATGGATTGGTTCTGTAAATTTTGGGATACGTAAACCAAATTTTGTGGTGATCCATCATACTGCGCAAGATAGTTTGGCACTGACCATAAAGACATTTTTCTCCACTAAAGCGGGCACCAGCGCGCACTACGTCATTAGCCGTGACGGTAAAGTAGTGCATATGGTGAATGATTACTTACGCGCAAACCATGCTGGTTTAAGTAAATGGGGGAAAGATACCGACTTAAACTCTTCATCGATAGGCATTGAATTGGATAATAATGGCTTAACCGACCCATGGCCTGATGCACAGATCAATAGCCTGCTAAAGTTGTTGGCCACTTTAAAGAAAACCTATGGAATCCCGACAGCGAATTTTATCGGTCATGCCGATATAGCACCTAAACGGAAAAATGATCCTAAAAATTTCCCCTGGAAAAAACTGGCAGATAAAGGCTTTGGCTATTGGTATGATGATGTGCTGAAAAACCCTCCGATAGATTTTAATACCGAAATGGCCTTAAAATATATTGGTTACGATACCAGTAATCTCCCTGCAGCAATTACCGCTTTTAAAATCCATTTTATACAGAGTGATATTACACCTACTTTAACGCCTGTGGATGTTTTGGTACTTTATAATGTGTATACGAAGTATTAAAGATGTAAAGTGTAAGAGGGATGATGGGATAAGTTAAAGAGTCCGAAAGTCAGAGGGCCGAAGTATGTCGCAAAAACAAATGCTAATATTTGCTAGCCCACATTCTCTTCTCCAGGCATTGGAATACAAATTGTAGCAAAAAAAACACGGATAAATCTGCGTTCATCCGTGTTTATCTGTAGTTTAAAAACCTTAGTTAATTCGGCTTCTTAAACGTATCCTTTAATGTAACTGTACGGTTAAAAACCAATTTATCTGCAGTAGAATCTCTATCTAAACAAAAATAACCTTTACGGATAAACTGATAACGGCTTTCCAGATCTGCATCTGCCAGGGCCGGCTCGATATAAACGTTAGGTAAAACTGTTAAGCTTTCAGGGTTTAGGTAATCTTTAAAATCTCCTTCCTCAGCATCTGGTGTTTCAGAAGTAAACAAACGGTCGTACAAACGGATTTCGGCAGTTTTGGCATGCGGAGCACTTACCCAATGGATGGTTCCTTTAACATTTATGCCGCTGGTATCATTTCCACTTTTCGATTCTGGGATGTAAGTACAATGAATTTCGGTAACGTTTCCGTTTTCATCTTTTACAAAATCTTCACATTTAACAATGTAGGCAAATTTTAAGCGTACCATTGTACCGGGTGCCAGGCGGAACCATTTTTTTGCGGGTACTTCCATGAAATCTTCACGTTCTATCCAAAGTTCATTGCTGAAAGGGATCACACGTGTGCCGCCACCATCTTCAGCCTCTGGATTGTTTTCGCCGATTAAATCTTCTGTTCCTTTTTCGTAATTTGTAATCACCAGTTTAATCGGATCTAAAACCGCCATTACACGGTTAGCCGTTTTATTTAAATCTTCGCGGATACAAAATTCCAATAAACTTAGCTCAATTAAATTTTCGCGTTTGGCAATACCAATACGTTCACAAAATTCGCGTACGCTTTTTGGTGTAAAACCTCTCCTACGTAAACCACTAATGGTAGGCATGCGCGGATCGTCCCATCCATTTACTAAGTTTTCGTTAACCAGTTGAAGTAACTTACGTTTACTCATTACCGTGCTGGTAAGGTTTAAACGGGCAAATTCATATTGTTTCGAAGGAAAAATCTCTAGTTTTTCGATAAACCAATCGTACAGTTCACGGTGTGAAACATATTCCAATGTACAGATAGAGTGCGTGATGTTTTCTATACTATCGCTTTGTCCGTGAGCAAAATCGTACATCGGGTAAATGCACCATTTGTTACCTGTACGGTGATGTTCGGCATGTTTGATGCGATAGATAATCGGATCGCGCATTAACATATTCGGACTGGCCATGTCGATTTTTGCCCTCAAAATATAAGCACCATCGGCAAATTCGCCATTTTTCATTTTCGTGAAAATGTCTAAATTTTCTTCAATGCTGCGGTTACGGTATGGGCTATCCTGTCCTGGTTCTGTTGGCGTGCCTTTTAAGGCTGCAATTTCATCTGCAGAGCTCTCGTCAACATAAGCCAAACCTTTTTCAATCAGTTTAACGGCGAAACCATACAGCTCATCAAAATAATCTGAGGCATATAATTCATTTTTCCAGTTAAAACCCAGCCATCTGATATCTTCTTGCTGACTGTTTACATATTCTGTTTTTTCAGTTACCGGATTGGTATCATCAAAACGCAGATTGGTATAGCCGCCGTATTTTTGTGTTAGTCCGAAATTTAAGCATATTGCTTTCGCGTGGCCGATGTGTAAATAACCATTAGGTTCAGGCGGGAAACGCGTAACCAAAGTTTCATACTTACCACTATTTAAGTCGTTCTCAACAATTTCTTCAATAAAGTTCAATGACTTCTCTTCACTCATAAAAACCTGTAAATTAGGAATGCAAATGTAAAAAGATTGAGCGGATTTATACAATGATTATAGGTTTATTAGCCCATAGTTGATAGCCGATAGCTTAAGCGTGCATTAATTACGATTAAAATACAGATAAACAATGATTGAATAGTAGAATGACTGAATTATTGAATGGAAGAATTGGCTCATTCAGTAAAAATAACTACGGCTAATATCAATACTTTACACTAATTAGCAAAGGTAGGCTCATTACATGTTCCATCAACTATTACCTACATTACTTAATAAATTCTATACATTTACGTCAACTTAATATGAATGATGAGCAAAGTATTAAATCGGCCTATCCGCGTTTTAGTAGCTAAAGTTGGATTAGATGGCCACGACAGAGGGGCCAAAGTAATCGCAACTTCCTTACGGGATGCAGGCATGGAAGTAATTTATACCGGCTTACGCCAAACACCAGAAATGGTGGTGAACACCGCGCTTCAGGAGGATGTTGATGCCATTGGGATTTCCATCCTATCGGGCGCACACATGACGGTTTTTCCAAAGATTATTCATTTTATGAAAGAAAAACAGTTAGATGATGTGTTATTAACCGGTGGAGGGATTATTCCGGAAGCTGATCGGTTAAAACTGGCAGATATGGGTGTTGGGGAGCTATTTCCTCCGGGTACAACAATGGCAAGTATTGTAGAATATATTCAGAATTGGGTTACAGAAAACAGAAATTTTTAAGCTATGGCATACCAGAATTTAATCTCAGAGATAAAAGAAAACATTTTATACGTTACCATCAACCGTGAAAAAGCGCTGAATGCTTTAAATAAAGATACTTTGACTGAACTGGCGGATGTAATTGCTTTCGCAGGCAAAACAGATGAAGTAAGGGGTGTTATTTTAACCGGAGCAGGTGAAAAGGCTTTTGTTGCGGGAGCTGACATTAAAGAGTTTTCTGATTATAGTGGTAAACAGGGAGAAGATTTAGCAAAACGTGGTCATGATCTGGTTTTTAATGCCATTGAAAATTCTTCAAAGCCATTTATTGCAGCAATTAATGGATTTGCTTTGGGAGGTGGGCTGGAACTCGCCATGGCCTGCCACATACGCATCGCATCAGATCATGCAAAATTAGGTTTGCCTGAAGTTACTTTAGGATTAATTCCCGGTTATGGCGGTACCCAGCGCCTTACACAATTGGTTGGAAAAGGTAAAGCAATAGAAATGATTACGACCGCAAATATGATTACCGCTTTGGATGCAGAAAAAATAGGTCTTGTAAATTATGTTGTTCCACAGTCTGATCTAATTAGCAAGGCTGAAGAGCTGCTAAATGTTATTAAGCAACGTGCACCGCTGGCTGTTTCGGCTGCAATAAAATCTGTAATTGCAGCTGTAAATAACAGCAATGGCTACGCTACCGAAATTGAAGAATTTGGCAAATGTTTCGAAACTGCCGATTTTAAAGAAGGCGTAACTGCATTTGTTGAAAAGAGAAAAGCAAATTTTTCTGGAAAGTAGCAATGCTCGTGTAGTATTAATTTGATGTATGGTGTAACGAAAGTGTTGCAAAAATTTTTCAATGCAATTTTTTTTGAGTAATTATGTTAATTAATTATTAACCCTAATGTGCTTACCACTACGTATGGGTTTTTATAATAACAACGCTACTCATGAAAAAGATACTCATTGTTGACGATGAAATTAGCATCGGCTTATTACTCTGCAAGTTTTTAACTAAAAATGGATTTGAAGTTTCGAATGTAACAACAGGTAGAGCGGTTTTACAAATTCTTGAAAAGGAGAGATTCGATTTAGTATTATGCGATTATCGTTTGGATGATACAGATGGGAAAGAGATTTTAATCCACATTAAGGAAAACTATCCAGCAACCGGTGTGATTATTATTACAGGTTATTCGGATATTAAGCTTGCCGTAGAATTGATAAAACTAGGGGCTTACGATTATATAGTGAAACCGCTTTACCCGGATGAAATTTTAAATACCATAAATAAAGCCCTTGAAACGCAAGAGCCCTTAAAATCACCCAAAAATTTTGAACACGCTGGTCGTAATGTTATTTCCGATTTTCTAAATGGCCCGGTGTATATAAATGGGGAGAGTGATGCATCGGCACTTTTACTGAAACAAGTCCAACTCATAGCACGAACAGGGTACACGGTCATTTTAACGGGGCAAAGTGGAACAGGGAAAGAATGTGTTGCTAAAACCATTCACCAAAATAGTTCGCGTGGCAAAGAACCTTTCATCGCCATGGATTGTGGTTCTTTAACAAAAGAATTAGCCGCCAGTGAGTTTTTTGGACATGAGAAAGGGGCGTTTACCGGAGCAGCCTTCACTAAAATCGGTCACTTTGAGCAGGCTAATGGAGGTACATTATTTCTTGATGAGATCGGTAATTTATCCTATGAGATTCAGGCAACTTTACTCAGGGCAGTTCAAGAACGGAAAATAAAGCGGATTGGAAGTACGAAGGAGATTGATCTGGATGTGCGGCTTATTGTAGCTACAAATGAAAATTTAGTAGAAGGGATTCAAAAGGGTATATTCAGGGAAGATTTATATCACCGTTTTAATGAATTTTCTATACATGTTCCATCATTGAAACACCGGGGTAATGATATCCTTATCTTTGCTGAACGTTTTCTGGCCGCAGTAAACAAAGAATTGAACAAAAAGATTAAAGGCTTTTCTGATGAAGCGATGAGATGTTTATTAGCATACAATTGGCCAGGTAATGTACGTGAGCTGAAGAATGTTGTCAGGCGGATTGCTTTATTAACCGATGATGATTGGATAGAAACTCATGTTTTACCATTGGAGCTTCGAATGACTGATTATCCTAAGACACAGCACGGAAAAAAAGCGCTTCCTTTGTCCCTAAAATTAAATGATGATAAGTCACTCAATTTGCGAAATACTGCTAAAGAAGCTGAATATACTGCTATTTTAGAAGTGCTAAAAGCGGTTAATTTCAACAAAACCAAGGCAGCAAAAATATTAAATATCGACAGAAAAACACTTTACAATAAAATCAAATTTATTGAGGTTGATGATGAGATATAAATTTTAAATCTAGAAAAACAAAATCAGCCATTTTAGCATTTAAAGAATACCCTTATTATCTAAATATGTCAGTATTCTCTTATAAACAACGCAATAACATTAACCTGGTCATTATTATTGCGCTTGGGGTGTTAATTGCGTATTCTTTGCAAAGTATTTTTAGTGCTATTTTAAGTACTTTGGTGCTTTACACGATAATGCGGCCGGCGTTTATCCATTTGGCAGAAAATAAGGGCTGGAATAAAAGAGTAACGGCTATTTTCCTTATCACTATCAGTATCATACTCATTGTAATGCCTTTTTATGCATTAAGTAGTATGGTTATCAGTAAAATTTCGGAATTGAAAAACAATGAAGTGTTTTTCAGGAATCTGCTGGTTAAATTACAGCATCTTATTCCGGTTAAAATTAATCAGGATCTTATTCAGGAAGGATTAAACCGCTTGGGGAATTGGGCCACTCAGCTTTTCCCATCCTTAATCTCGAGTGCAGTAAATATTATATTAAGTTTATTGGTGATGTACTTTTTACTCTACTTTATGTTAATAGAGCGAAGAAAGTTCGAATTTTCATTGATTAAATACGCACCTTTCAGAGAACAGAATGCACTTCGTTTTGGAGATGAAATGCGAAATACAACTTATGCAAATGTATTAGGACAAGGACTGATCTGCCTCGTTCAAGGTTCGCTTTTGAGTCTTTCTTTTTATGTTTTGGGTTATAAAGACCCTGTATTTTGGGGGGTAATTACAACATTTATTTCTTTTGTGCCCGTTTTAGGGCCACCGGTTGTTTTTGTTCCAGCTGCGATTTTGCAGATTGCGAACGGGAATAATTTTGCCGGCTGGGCCATGCTTATTTTTGGTTTTGTAGTCATTATCAATATCGATAATGTGCTCAGGTTTATTATTGCAAAAAAAGTTGGCAATATTCATCCCATAATTACAGTAATTGGCGTAATTATTGGTATCCCTTTATTTGGAATATTGGGCCTTGTTTTTGGCCCGCTACTGTTATCTTATTTTATATTGCTCGTTAAGATTTACGAAACCAGTACGCTTGCATCAGAAAGATTGGAAAGAATTAAAACAAATAATGAGCATACGGAGTTATAAATATAACTTAACAATAAATAATGTAGTAGTTTTATATTGTACATAATTGTTAAACCCTTAAAATACATAAATTATGAATGATAACTCAAAAGTTGTAGTTGCGCTTTTAGCAGGATTAGCTGCTGGTGCGGCTCTAGGAATTTTGTTCGCGCCAGATAAAGGTGATGAAACCCGCGATAAATTAAGCCAATCTCTAAAAGACCTGGGCGATTCTATCAAAGATAAAGCTGCTGATGAAATTAACAACCTTGCCAGCTTAAAGGATAAAGTGGTAAGCTCAATCAAAACGAAATTAAGAAGCGTAGAAGAAGAATACAGTGACGACGTAGAACACGCGTAATAAATAAAATATTGCATAGCCGGGCAACTGCCCGGTTAAATATCAATCTGAATTATGCAGGAAAATAAAGATAAAAGCATTGAAGATCTTGTAGACGATGCCAAGGGTTTTTTAGAGGCCAGGGTTGAGTATACAAGACTTTATCTGGTAGAAAAAGTCTCTAAAGTTTTTGCCGATTTAGTAACCAGTACGGTAGTTATTGTTTGTTTTATATTGGCCTTTTTATTTGGCTCGGTAACTTTGGCGCTTTATCTGTCTGATCTTTTGGGTAGCTATGCCGGAGGCTTTGGTTGCGTTTCCTTGTTCTATATTCTATTGGCACTGGGTGTTTATTTAACTAAAGATAAGTATATCGAAAAGGCAATTATTAATGTAGCCATTAGAAGATACTTTGATAAGCTTGCAGATAAGGAGGAAGATGAAAAGGTATAAAGACATCCGTAACCTAGAAGACCTGCAGGCTAGAAAATTAGAACTTAAGGTTGAGTACACCCTTAAGCAGAATATGCTTAAATCGGATACGAAAGCTTATTTTAAACAATTTACCTTAGGCGCACTGATAAAGCGGTACGCTACGCCAAGTAACCTGTTTAAAGCTGACGAAAAATTAAATATTAGTGGAACCGCCATGTCGTTGCTTTTGCCGATGTTTATGAATAAAACCCTATTTAGAGGTGCTGGTTTTTTAACCAAAGCGGCTGTAGGTCTGGTTTCAGGAAAAATTGGTAAATCGCTTGATGCGGAACATTTGTCGGCAATCTTTAATTCTGTGAAGAGCTGGTTGGGAAAAAAGAAAGAGAAAAAAGAAAAGAAATTTGTAGACTACGGCATCCCGCCTGATAGTGAAACGTATTAGTTCAATGGCTCATTAGCCATTGGTTCATTCGTTAGCGAAGCGCAAAATGATATCATTAAAAAGCCTCAGAATTT
Source organism: Pedobacter sp. ISL-64 (assembly GCF_018613605.1). Taxonomy (GTDB): domain Bacteria; phylum Bacteroidota; class Bacteroidia; order Sphingobacteriales; family Sphingobacteriaceae; genus Pedobacter. Next base: position 280,208 of record NZ_JAGGPU010000010.1, read on the forward strand.
AAATCCTGAGGCTTTTTAATGAATTTCGTCACCCTGAATTTATTTCAGGGTCTTCTTGAAAAGATGCTGAAACAAGTTCAGCATGACGGATCTATTTACAAATCTGTTTTAATCTTTAATTCTTTCAATTGCTTCTCGTCAATAGTACTTGGACTATCGATCATTACATCTCTGCCCGAGTTATTTTTAGGGAAAGCAATCACATCACGGATTGAATCCAGACCTGCGAAAATTGAGGTTAAACGATCGAAACCAAAGGCAATACCGCCATGTGGGGGTGCGCCAAACTCGAAAGCATCCATTAAGAAACCAAATTGTTTTTGTGCTTCTTCTGCACTAAAACCTAAATGTTTAAACATTAAAGCCTGTAATGCTCTATCGTGAATACGGATCGAACCGCCACCAACTTCAGTTCCGTTGATTACCATATCGTAAGCATTGGCACGTACGTTTTTAGGATCGGTATCCAATAAGGCAATATCTTCTGGTTTAGGCGAAGTGAAGGGGTGGTGCATGGCATGGTAACGCGCTGTTTCCTCATCCCACTCTAAAAGCGGAAAGTCCAATACCCATAGGGCAGAGAAGGTGTTTTTATCGCGTAAACCTAAGCGGTTGCCCATTTCTAAACGAAGCTCATTTAACTGTTTACGTACTTTATCTGTTGAACCAGCTAAAATCAATAATAAATCGCCTTCTTCTGATTCAAAAACCTCACTCCATTGTTTAAGGTCTTCTTCGTTGAAGAATTTATCTACTGAAGATTTAATAGTCCCATCATCATTGTGGCGGGCATAAATCAAACCTGTAGCACCAATCTGCGGGCGTTTGATAAAATCGGTTAATTCATCTAATTGCTTACGTGTATAGCTTGCAGCACCTTTTGCATTGATACCAACTACCAATTCTGCATTATCGAAAACCGGGAAGCCCTTACCTTTTACCAAATCGTTAAGCTCTACAAACTGCATTGCAAAACGGGTATCAGGTTTATCAGAACCATATAAACGCATCGCATCTGCATATTGCATACGCGGTACTTCCGGTAAGTCGTAATTGCGTACTTCTTTAAATAAAGTACGGATCAGGCCTTCGAAAGTGTTTAATATATCTTCTTGTTCGATGAAAGACATTTCACAATCAATCTGAGTAAATTCAGGCTGACGGTCGGCTCTTAAATCTTCATCTCTAAAACATTTTACAATCTGGAAATAACGGTCGAAACCCGACACCATTAGCAATTGTTTGAAGGTTTGCGGCGATTGAGGCAAAGCATAAAACTCGCCTTCATTCATGCGGCTAGGCACAACGAAATCTCTTGCACCTTCTGGTGTAGATTTAATTAAAACAGGTGTTTCTACTTCGATAAAATCCAAAGCATCCAGATAACGGCGAACCGATTGTGCCATTTTATGGCGCAAAACCAGGTTATTGCGAACCGGATTACGGCGTAAATCTAAATAGCGGTATTTCATGCGCAACTCATCACCACCATCAGTTTCATCATCGATCATGAAAGGGGGTAATTTTGCAGCATTTAAAATTTCTAAAGCAGAAATTTTAATCTCCACATCGCCAGTTGCCATTTTTGGATTTTTATTGCTTCTTTCTACAACAGTACCAATTGCTTTAATTACAAATTCGCGACCTAATGAACGTGCTGCTTCGCAAAGTTCACGATTATCGTCCATGTTAAAAACCAACTGAGTAATGCCATAACGATCGCGGATGTCTATAAAAGTCATACCACCTAAATCTCTTGATTTTTGTACCCAACCACATAGCGTAACACTTTCGCCTAAGTTATTTAGGTTTAATGCACCACAAGTTACTGTTCTTAACATATATTGTAATCTAAATTGAGCGGCAAAAATACCGATTTTGTTTTAAAGTTTAGAGTAGAAGATTTAAGGAAATTTTGTGCCTCCTAATTTGTTGTTTTAGACCACAAATACGCTAAGCACACAAAGAGAAATGATGGACACCCTTAGACCTTCTTAGGTGTCTGTTGTGATGTCGTCCCATCTATCTTCGTAAAACGTAATCCAATTAATTGCCTGATGCCATTCCTGAACAACATCAGGATTAATATTTGGAATTTCTGTATTATCTATTCTGGCTTGTTTTATTGCCCAATGAATTCTGTAAATTAAGTCTGAAGCCTCAAGGATTTCTGGAGTTTTTCTAATTACAGCTCCGTTTATAAATTTTTTGCCTGATTCCATGTATCCGGGAATTAAATTGATCGTTCCAGAAGCTTCTTCAGTAGGTAAACCTAAATCATCGATCTTATTTATCGCCCAGAGCATAACATAAATACATTCAATCCTCCAAGAAATGCTAATGGTCTCTTTTTCACTTAATATATCTTTATTAAAAAATTCTTGCTCTCTTCTAGAAACATGGCCCCATAATTTTTCTGTTTTAAGATGGGCAATAATATCCTGTTTGTCATCACCATTATCAATTGTAGTATTTAAATATGCAAGAATCAATATACGTTTAGCAATATCTGCTGCAGTTCTAATTACAGCTTCATTTTCTTCCTCTATTAGCGGCAAATATTGATTTATCGGGATGTTATTTTCTTTTAAAATTATTTCAGTTTGGTCTTTACGTTGTTGAGCTGTCATTCTTAATGATATGATAATTTAGAAACCTATTGAATTATATCCTAAATTATGCTTTTGATTTTAATCTGCTTAAAGTTTCTTGTGAGATATTTAAATAAGAGGCAACCATTTTGTTCGGCATGCGCATTACCACCCCTGGATTTTGGGCAAGCAGCTGGCGGTAACGCTCGGTGGCATCGAGCGTAATAAACGACATCAAACGATTGGTATTGGTTACATAGGCATACTCCAGGTAATGGCGGTAAAGTTTTTCCCACTGCGGGATGATGGTAAGCAGGTGGTAAAAATCATTTTGCCAGATGTAATACAGTTCGGTATCTTCTATCGCCTGAATAAATTCTTTTGATGTTTGGTTTGTAATAAAACTGACTAAAGCTGTAGCAAACTGGTTTTCGAAAGCAAAATGCCTGGTGGCTTCGGTACCACCTTCAGTTAGGAAAAAAATTCGCAAGCAGCCTTTACCAACAAAGTAAATCCGTTGACTCGTTTCGCCGGGGCTGATCATAATTTCATTTTTCTTTACCTGCATGAACTTGAAAAAAGAGATTACGACCGTCAAATCTTCATCAGTGATCGTAATCTTTTCTCTGATGTAACTGGAAAGCTGTTCGTGCATTTAATTTAGTCTTAACCAAATGTAACAATGTTTAGGCTTTAGAAGTAATCTTTTCGGCCAGTTTCCGTGCATTGGGAATAATGATAAAGGCTGCAAAATAGGCTACAGGTAACATAATACTCCATGCTTTTAAGAATTTGATAAACCAATCTTCGCCAAAACCGTAGTTGCGCATTAAACCTACAAACGCCATAATTAATGTCATAGGGATAACCACGAAAAGCGTGTTGATGTATTTGAAATGTTCTTTTTTCATTTTTGGTCTGTTTAATTTATAATGTTGTAAAGGTGCATCCATTAAAAAACTTAAACTTTGATGTAGGTCAAAAAAGGAAGAAAACGTAAATAACCTTTAGAAGTAATATTTGATCCGAACCCTACCAATTGAGCCATCGAAACGTTACAAATTGTTTAATCTGATCCTTCGAGAGGCTGGCATTGACAGTCCAATAGAAAAATCGTCATCTCGATTGGAGTGCAACGGAATAGAGAGATCTTTGGACTTTTATAAGAATTGAAATTTAAAGATTTTGCTTCGCAGAGCCTTCGGGTTCTCCACTGCGGTCGAAATGACGATCTTCCTATATGAATTATCTCATTAAAAACTTTCAGGCTTTCCTATTGATTTTTGTGAAATGGATCATCTTTTGGGATAACAATTCTATATTTATGGTGCTGCCTATCCATTTTAATATTTCTCTTCCAGCACAATTTCAATAGCGATTACTTTCCACTCACCTTTAATATTTTTCCAATGGTAAATTTCTTCTGTCTGGATAGTTTGTTTTTTAGAAAAAATAAGCAGATTCGGCTTTAAAATGACTGATTTTCGGGCAATTTTTTCGGTAAAAACTTCGTTTTCAAAAGAAGATTTAATGCGGTAATAACTGGTATGTATTTCTTTAATATGGCCAAAATATTTTTTTAAATCGATTGTACAATCGCGTTTATTAAGCGCTATACCTTCTGCAGGAGTATAAGTTAAGCTGTCATCAAAGATGGCAGTATAGGCCATTACATCCTTACTTTCTAAAGCCTGCTCTGCTTTTTTGTGTAATTCGTTTATTGCTGAAATGATTAAATCGGTTTCCATGGCATGAAGTTAATTGTTTGTTTCAGGGATTTCAAATTTATGATGGTCAGGTAGCTGATTTTCCATAAATATCAAAACATGAAACTGCTTGTTTGCTATTGAGTATAATTATTTTTAGGTTTTGGAAATGAAAGCTTAGTGTTTCTAGGTACTGTAGCCCCGCCATTCGCTTTATCCCGATTGAAGGAATCGGGATGCTCGCTGCTGTCGGGTTTAGTTAACAGCGGTTTGTTTTCCAAGCACTGACCTAAGTAAAATAAACCCGATTGTCGGGAAGAGCTTCCGATCCTTCATCGGAACTCGTACCAGAAAGCGGGAATGAAATTGCCAAAAGCTCAGAACCGCTCATTTCCCATTAATAATAAAATGTTTTTCTTTTTAGGAAACGAAAGGGCAGCATTTCATAGTTGCTGTAGCCCCGCCATTCGCTTTATCCCGATTGAAGGAATCGGGATGCTCGCTGCCGTCGGGTTTAGTTAACAGCGGTTTGTTTTCCAAGCACCGGCCTAAGTAAAATAAACCCGATTGTCGGGAAGAGCTTCCGATCCTTCATCGGAACTCGTACCAAAAAGCAGGACTGAAAAAGCCAAAGACTCAGAACGGCTCATTTCCTATTCAATATAAAAACACTTTTTACGGGAATGAAGAAGTCATTTTGTGCTTCGCTCCTGAGCATAACAGTGCATTTAATTCTATCTTAATACTGTATTAACTTATTTCTAAACTTTTTTTCTACCTTGATGCAACGTTTTAAAATCCCTTATGTCTTATAATCAGAATATTCGAAATTTTGGAAGCCGTATACATCGATAAGAACCTAGAGCTAGTAAAAAAATGCATGCAGGGCAGCCGCGCAGCACAGTTTGAATTGTACAAGCTGTATGCAAAGGCCATGTATAATGTGGCGCTGCGCATTTTAAATTACGAAGAAGAGGCAGAAGATGTTTTACAGGAAGCATTTTTAGATGCTTTTACCAGAATTGTCGATTTTAGGCAGGAAACCACTTTCGGACTTTGGTTAAAGCAGATCGTGATCAACAAATCCATCAATTATTTACGTAAACGTAAGATGGAGTTTGTAAGTACCGATGAGCTATCGGAAGTGCCTGATGAGGATAGTTTTGATGACAGTGAAGTACGGTTGCAAGCTGATGAAATTAGGACAGCCATTACCGAATTGCCAGATGGCTATAGAGTAGTATTGAGTTTATACCTTTTAGAGGGTTACGACCATGAGGAAATTGCACACATTTTAAAAATAAGTGAAAATACAAGCCGCACACAGTACATGAGGGCGAAAAAGAAGTTAAAAAGTATTTTAGAACAGAAAGGGATGAGAGATGAATAATAGATTAGAGACCTTTGTAAAGGAGAACCGTAAAGCTTTCGATGTAATGGAGCCATCGGCAGGACTTTGGGCAAAGATTGAACAGGAATTAGACAAAAAAAAGAAAAAAAAGCCAGTAAAGCTGTATTTATGGATGAGTGCAGCAGCAGCTATCGTGGTGGTTTTCGGTTTAGCCTGGTTATACGTAGGAAAATTACAAAACAAAGATTTAGAAATAGCCGACGTTAGTGCTTCATATGCAAAAAAAGAAGTCCACTTCGCAGGTTTAATTACCGAAAAAAGAGATAGTTTGGCCATTTTCGCTTCTGCGAATCCAGAGTTGTATAAAAAATTTACCGCCGATCTGAAAAAGCTTGATGAAGATTACGAAAGATTAAAAGCAGAACTGCCAACCTCGCCCAACCAAACTTTTGTGGTAAAGGCCATGGTTAAAAACCGCGAAATACAACTGCAGTTATTAAAACAACAATTATTAATTATTAACCAGGTTGACGATTACAAAAGGGTTAACCAGATTTAATTTAAGAGAAATTAACGCGATCAAAACCCACTCATTTAGGAGAGGATTCGAGAAGGGAACGCTCACCACATTGAATTGCTTATTGCCGGCCGGCAGGTTTTGAGCTATTAAATGTTTAACAACTAACAACATGAAAACAATAAAAATATTTTTAGCCTTTATGGCTTTAATCGCCGTAAAAACCAATGCGCAAGAAGTTGCGGTAAATAGTCCATCAGAGAAGGTAATTGTCGAAAGTGCAGCGAAATCTTCAACATTGGCGATGGTAGTAAATCAGGTAAAACACAATCAAACAGGAAGTGATGCCGAACGTTCAAAATCTTTTAGCAAGAGTTTCAATGTAGATAATAACGACAAAATTAATTTAAACAACCAATACGGAGCGATCACCATTAAAACCTGGGATAAAAAAGAAGTACGCGTTGATGTAGATATTAAGGCTTACAGCAGTTCGGACAATGATGCGCAAAAACTGATTGATGGAATAAGTATTGATGCGAATAAAAACGGTGATGTAGTTACTTTCAGAACGAATATGGGCGATAGAAACGGACGTTATGGCCGTGGGATGAAAAATGGAGTAACCACCTGGCGGAGGGAAGTGAAAGTAAATTACGTGGTGTATATGCCAGCAGTAAACCCATTAACGGTTTCACAAGAATATGGCAACGTAGAATTGGGTAATTTTTCTGGTCCAACTTCTTTAAAGGTAGAATATGGCAATCTGGTTGCTGGCAATTTAAGCAACGTAAATAACTACATCAATGTTCAATATGGTAAATGCGATATCCAGGATCTAAATGCTGCAGTGGTAAAACATGAATACAATGGTCCTGTAACCATTGGCGCTGTGGGCACTTTACAGCTTGATGCCGAGTATGTTGCTGTAAACATCAATACCATCAGGAGATCAGCCGATATTAAGGTAGAATATGGTAAAGGTTTAACCATCGGCACTATTGGCGGCAACCTGCTTTTAAATGCAGAATATGCCAAAGTAAACATCAACACGGTTAAAGGTAATACGGTTGTTAAACAAGCTTATGGCGATTTAAATATTGCATCAGCTGGTAAAATTGCAGTAAATGCAGAATATTCTAACGTTACCTTGGGTGCGTTAAATGGTGATGCAAACATCAACATGGATTACAACCGCCTTAGCGTAAACGAAATTACTCCAGCTTGTAAAAACTTCACCTTTGGTGGCGAATATGTAAGCGTTGGATTGGGCTTTGCCGACCGTTATAATGCTAATTTTAATGTTTCTACTTCATATGCAGGCTTCAAATATGGTTCAAACGTAACATCAAGTTTGGTAAGTAAAGATGATGAGACTAAAAAATATACAGGCAAGATTGGTAGCGGTGGTGCTGCAAACGTATCCATTAAAACAGAATATGGTTCCGTTACCTTTAAATAAGATTTTCTAAACCAAACAAATCTTGAAGTCCTGCCATATTGGTAGGACTTTTTTTATATTTTGCGCTGATGAAAATTTGCCTTATTCTCCTATTCTCTGTTTTTTCTTTCGCAACATTGGCTCAAAATGCTCCCGTTAAATGGGCCACCCAGGAAACTTTCTTCGAAGATTTAATAGGTAAAGATTTACCTCATTTTAATGGTTTAACCATCAATAAAAAACAACTCTCCAATACCGATTTAAAAAACCAGGTAGTGGTGATTAACTTTTGGTTCGAAAAATGCCCGCCTTGTATAGCCGAAATGCCTGAATTAAATAACTTGGTGGCTAAATATGGCAAAAAAGCTGTGAGATTTATCGGGGTTACCCATGATGGCCCCGCCAGTGCCAGGCGATTTCAGAAACGGAACGGTTACAAATACGAAATTGTATCATTAAGCAAAGATGAGATCCGAAAACTGAATATTAATCACGGCTTTCCGTCAAATGTTTTGGTAGGAAAAGATGGAAAAATTATTTACGCTACTGCTAATATTTCCTTTTCTGACCCACAGTTTAAAGCTAAATCGGTACTTTTTGAGGAGAAGTTAAAATTTGCATTAACAGGTAATTAGTAATTTTTCGAAGACAGGGACGAAACGATAAAAACTTAGAGAACATATTCGTCATTAATCGGTTTAACAGGCTCCGGGATCTCGTCTTCTTCGAGCATCTGCAAAAGATTAATTTCTATCGTTCTCGTAATCTGGTTAAGCGGAACACCTGCCGAATTGTTCTCGAAAGGATTAACCAGGCTCATTCCATTAATCTGTGTAGATACAAATACGAAACCTATTAACCAGCCCAAAAATATGGCAGCAGGCCCTGCATCCTGACTGATTACCAAGGTAAATGTTACTACAAATAACCAGATAAACACTTTAGTTAAATAGGTATAAGTGGTAGGGAATATGGTGTTTTTAATGCGTTCGCTCATGCCCATTGAATCAGAGAACCGGGTTAACATCTCGTTAATTTCGATAAAGCGAAAACCATCAATGGCATTGGCTTTTGATAATTTCTGTAAATCTCTCGATTGTATATTTAAAATCGCATTATGCGTGTTACTGTGTTTTCCAATTTCTTTTAAATCTGCTTCTGATAAATATTTGGTGTAAATTTCGTCTACCGTTCCCCTCAAACTTGCCTTTAAAGCATATAAAAACGCAATGTGCCTGCAAATCATCCGTTTTACGCTTTCCTCATCCTCATCAACATAATTAATCAATGCCCTTGCAAAAGAGCGGGAATCGTTTACCAAAGCACCCCATATTTTTCGGGCTTCCCACCACCTATCGTAAGCCTGGTTATTGTTAAAACCGATAAAAAAGGCGATAGCTGTACCTAAAACCGTTGGAATAATGGATGGAATGGAAAAATGATGCGCAATTAAATACTCGCGTACAAAGTAAGCCGCAGTGCAGGAGGCAATCATGATCAGATCAACGTGCCACGTATTTCTTAAAATTCTACTTAACCTGATGTTTTGTATTAAAAGCATATAATCTGAATGGGAAATAAATTCGTTACGGATGAAAATACAAAACTAAAGCCAAAATGTTTGGTAATGTAACAAATTAAATGACAGACAGTACAGGTTGCCGATTGTCATGCAAATGTTTATCTTGGGAAACCAAATATTCTTATTTCTTATGAGCGACACTTTACCCAAGAACAATATTTTTAAAGTAATCGGTGCATCATCGTTAGGTACGCTGATTGAATGGTATGATTTTTACATTTTTGGTAGCCTTGCAGTTATCATTGGCCATCAATTGTTTCCAGAAGATGCAGGAGCATCCGCCCTGATCAACACTTTGGCAATTTTCGCAGCAGGCTTTATTGTTCGTCCATTTGGCGCATTGGTTTTTGGCAGACTTGGCGATTTAATCGGCAGAAAATATACTTTTTTGCTCACTTTGGTGCTAATGGGTGGATCGACATTTTTTATCGGCTTAATCCCATCCTACAAAAGCATTGGTTATGCCGCACCAATTTTGGTTTTAATACTAAGGTTGGTTCAAGGATTAGCCCTTGGCGGAGAGTATGGTGGAGCTGCAACTTACGTAGCAGAGCACGCGCCTAAAGATAAACGGGGCTTTTTTACCAGCTGGATTCAAACTACGGCAACCTTAGGACTGTTCCTTTCATTAGGGATTATCGTAATCACAAAAAACATCTTAGGCGCTGAAACTTTTGGCGATTGGGGCTGGAGAATTCCTTTCCTGTTATCCATTGTGCTCGTTGTAGTGTCGATTTATATTCGCATGAAAATGCACGAATCGCCAATGTTTTCTAAGTTGAAAGCTGAAGGAAATATCTCAAAAAACCCTTTAAAAGAAAGTTTTAACAACAAAGCGAATTTTAAAATGGTACTGCTGGCTTTATTTGGTGCTACCATGGGGCAAGGGGTAATCTGGTATACAGGTCAATTTTATGCACAATCATTTTTAGAGAATACCTGTAAATTAGATTTTAACGACTCCAGGTATATTTTACTTTGGGGAATCGCTTTTGCCACGCCATTTTTTGTAGTTTTTGGTGCCTGGAGTGATAAGGTTGGCCGGAAATGGATTATGCTAAGCGGGATGCTTTTGGGTATTCTTTTCTATCGCCCAATCTATCAAATGTTTTTAGATGATACCGATTATACAAAAATTGAACAGACTGATATTTTATCTGCCAGCCCAGCTCCTGTAACATCTGTTTTAATTGCGAATTCAACTGATAGCTTGCGAACGGTTTCTACTAAAATAATGCTTAAAAACGGTGCATCCTTTAATAAGGTGCAAACCGATACGGTTTCTGCAACCAAAGGGATTCTCTTAGGTAAAGAAGTAATAAAAGATAAAGTTTTGCCTACGCCAATATTCTGGAAATTTGTCGGTTTAATCTTCTTCCAGATTTTGCTGGTAACGATGGTTTACGGGCCAATTGCGGCATTCCTTGTCGAACTATTCCCTACTAAAATCAGGTACACCTCTATGTCTTTGCCTTATCATATCGGCAACGGTGTTTTTGGAGGGCTTGTACCATTTATTGCAACACTCATTGCAAGCTTTTCAGGCTCTACACCATTATCAGGTCTATGGTATCCGATAGGTATAGCAGCATTGAGCCTGGTTATTGGCACAATTTATTTATCGAATAAAAGAGACGAAAATATTAACGATTAGATACGAAGAAGAAGATGAATACGTTAAAGAAATTTTTAGGCTTGGTTTGGATGGTTTTAGGGCCATTAACAATGACATTTTTGTTTATCCAGGCAATAGATAAAGTGGGCTTGACCCATTCAGATATCGAACGTACCAATACCATATTGCAATGGGCAATTATCCTGTTTATTTTCCTCCCCATAAGTTTGGGATTGATGATATTTGGCTTTTATGCCTGGAAAGGAGAGTATGATCGCTTGCCGGAAAGTTCGGAGGAGTTGTAATTTATAGGCTGTTAGGTAATATCTTCCTTAATTCATCTTGCGGTTGATGTTTTTTAGCTCATTGTAAACCAACTGCGCAACCGCTTTGGCTCCTTCTGGTTGGAAGTGGGTATTATCTTTTTGCCCTTTTGGATAAGCCTCGTATTTGGCTGAGTCTAAATTCATAAAGTAATGTTTGCTTACAAATTCACTGCCTTTTGTTGTGAAAAAACTCGCTGAAAGTGAGGTTAGATCTATAACGGGCGCATTTAATTCTTTGGCCACATCTTTCACCGCTTGTGGGTATTCGCCATGTGCACTACCCAGTTTACCATCTTTCCAGGGGTAATTGCGGGTAACCGGGGTGATCAGGATCGGTAAAGCACCCCTTGCCCTTGTTTCTTTCACATACATCCTTAAAAAATCTTTATAGCCCGGGATATCAACATAACGTTCAGGTTTATCTTTTGCCGCATCATTATGGCCAAACTGGATCAATACCAGGTCATTCTTTTCCAAGGCTGATAAAACTTCTTTCCACCTTCCCTCTTCAAAAAAAGTTCTGGTGCTTCTTCCTCCTTTTGCCTTATCGATAACCAAAGCACTGTCGCTTTTAATCAGCCTGTTTAATTTTTTTAAGCTGTCTTTTTTTAAGAATTGCTGAAAAACCTGTCCCCAGCCTGTAATGGGGTACTTCTTTTGCAGATAGCCTTCATCCAGGGTATAATCTGCTACAGTAGAATCGCCGATTAAATACACCTTAACAGGTTTTGGTTTTGTAATGAAAGACATCAGTAAAACGGTACCAAGGGCTGCGATAAGGTATTTGTGGTTTTTCATCTTTATTATTTTAACGTTTGTACACGGAACCAATCGTATTCGGCAATTCCTGAATCATTGGTTTGGGTATCTCTGGTGGCAAATATTCCCATTTTTGCACCGATCCATTGGCCTGCGGTGGCCTGAAACTCATCTCCTACATCCGTAAAACGAGTTCCATCTTCACTATAACTAAACTGGCATTTTGCACCAGCAGTAACTTTAACCCTGAAATATACCGAGCCAGATTTTAATTTGGTAATTTCCTTTTCATTTTCCGTTTTTCCCTTGTCGGCACTTTGGCAAACGCCATATACCAGATATAACCCGTCTTTTTTGCTTTTAATACTAATCTGCGCATAACTTCTTCCCATTACCACCAAACCTGTTTTTTCATTTTCCAATTTTGGATTAGGTTTAAACAAGAGCTTGGTTGTTACCATAAATTCATCGGCAGGAAATTTCTGCATTAACAGGTTTGGAACATCCCAAAGGTTTTTAGCGTCATCAGGGATTTTTGTAGTGTATAATTTTAACAAACCTTTATCTGCATCGGTAAATAACCAGGTAGGCTGCGGGTTGGCCTGCCATTGCCACTGCAAACCTAATTTCGAAGTACCAAACTCATCACTTTCCACAGGCGTTTCGATCGGATAAACCTTACCAACATTCGGCTTTTTATAGGTGATAACGGGTTCGCCTTTTCCATCACCATCGGTGTCCAGCCCGATAACAGGCCAATTGTTCACCCATTTCATGGGCTGCAGGTGAACCACGCGACCATAAGCATCTTTATCCTGAAAATGAAGGAACCAATCTTCGCCCGTTTGAGTATTTACCCAGGCGCCCTGATGAGGGCCATTTACCGAAGATTTCCCTTGATCCATGGCTACTTTCCTTTCATATGGGCCGTAGATATTTTTGCTTCTCAGAATCAATTGCCAGCCTGTAGAAACGCCGCCAGCTGGTGCGAACAAATAGTAATAGCCGTTGCGTTTATAAACTTTTGGTCCCTCAATGGTTGGGTCGAGTTCGTGGCCATCGTATACAATTCTGCCGGTTTCTGTAGCTGCTGATCCGTCGCTGCTTAATGGCATAATGGCCAAAACACTTTTTATGCCAGCACGGCTTCCTGCGTAGGCGTAAGCAAGGTAGGCCTTGCCGTCTTCATCCCAGAACGGACAGGGATCAATCAATCCTTTACCTGCGGCGACTAATTTTGGTGCAGACCATGCTCCTGTTATGGTTTTAGCTTTAGTTAAATAAATACCAAAGTCAGGATCAGGGTAATAAATATAAAATTCGCCATTGCGGTAGCGGATGGAAGGTGCCCAAACACCATTGCCATGCTGGGTTTTTTCGAAATGCTCAAATGGAGGCTGGCGTTTTAAGGCATGACCGATTATTGTCCAATTGACCAAATCTCTCGAATGCAGGATCGGCAAGCCCGGGATGGCATCAAAACTGGAGGCGATCATATAAAAATCATCTCCCACCCGGATAGCGTCAGGATCAGAATAATCGGCATTGATAACCGGATTTTTATACGTCCCGTTACCTAGGTCAGAAACCCAAACTTTAGATATGTACCCACTTTTTGGAGCAGGTTGGGCAAAGGTATTTATGCTAAAACTTAAAACGAGGATTAAATTAAATAGATGTTTCATTATACAATGATGTTTTTAATATTTGGTCAGTTATTTATTTAGCGTTACGTCATTCCCGCGCAGGCGGGAATCTTAATGCGGCTTATGATTGCATTAAGATTCCCAATCAAGTTGGGAATGACGACGAGTCTATTTTATCAAATTAGCCTACTAACAAGGTTAAGTCTTTTTTTATTTTTAGGCAAGTTGTTATTGTGCAATCGTTCCCGACATCGTTTGCAGTGTTTAATCTTGAAAAAACTTCTTTCTGATGAATATTAATGTTTAAAATTGTTCATCATATATTTTAAAAACACGGCTACGTTACAAAGTTTATACTTTTACGTGGCCGATTTTAATTTAAGCCTAACCAAATTGATATGAAAGCAATCATCTTATTTTTTCTCACAGCGATTTCATTCGTTGCAAATGCCTTTGATGTTAAACCTGATTTTATTGTGGCTGCCGATGGAAGCGGAAATTTTAAAACCGTACAGGAAGCTATCCACGCAGTGCCCGATTTCAGGAATAAAACGACTGTAATCTTTATCAAAAAAGGCATTTATAAAGAAAAGCTGATATTGGCAGCCTCTAAAAAGAATGTGAAATTTATTGGGGAGAACCTTAACGAAACCATTTTAACTTATGATGATTATGCACAGAAGAAGAATGCTTTTGGCGAAGAAAAAGGTACTTCAGGTTCTTCCAGCTTTTATATTTATGGTGAAGGCTTTTCCGCAGAAAACATCACCTTCGAAAATTCATCAGGCCCGGTGGGGCAAGCCGTTGCAGTTTGGGCAGGCGGTGATAAACTAATTTTTACCAATTGCAGGTTTTTAGGTTTTCAGGATACACTTTATACTTATGGTGGGAATAACCGCCAATATTATAAAAACTGTTATATCGAAGGAACAGTCGATTTTATTTTCGGAGCTTCTACAGCCTGGTTCGAAAGCTGCACTATTTTCTGCAAAAAGGCGGGTTATATCACGGCGGCATCAACTGCTGATACTACAGAATTTGGTTATGTATTAAACAAATGCAAAATCAAAGGAGATGCACCAGCCAATAGCTTTTACCTGGGTAGACCGTGGAGGCCTTACGCAAAAGTTGTCTACCTCAACTGCGAACTGTCTGATTTTATCCGCCCTGAGGGTTGGAACAACTGGGGTAAAGAGAGTAACGAGAAAACAGCCTATTACGCTGAATATAAAAGCACTGGAAAAGGCGCCGATCCAAAAAGCAGGGCAAATTGGTCGCATCAGTTAACCGAAGAGCAGTATAAGGCCTACATTTTGGAAAACGTTTTCCGTGGGTGGAATCCGGAGGCGAAATAAGTTGGTTAAATAATTGATATACAGATGTTAGTGGGCTGTTTGGTGGCGATTTTTTGCTTCGTTTTCCGGTAACGATTGCATAGATTTCTCTTCTATTTTAAGTGCAAACAACGTACACTTGTTATTACAATAACCAAGTATAATTTAACAGCACAAATAATGAAACATATTTCTGGTAGTTTATGCCGTATTAAAGTAGCGCTGGCATGCTTAATTTTATCTTCTGCAAGTTCTGCCATAGCGCAACAACAGCAAAGCCTACCCATTATCCAGCAGGTTAAATTTAAAAAAGATACCACAAGTATTATCAGTTTTGGAGCAAAGGGCGATGGGATTACCTTAAATACGCAAAGCATCAATAAAACCATAGCCAGTGTGAGTCAGAAAGGTGGTGGTGTGGTTTTAATTCCATCTGGCTTGTGGTTAACCGGTCCTATTGAGTTAAAAAGTAATGTAAATCTACACCTAAAACGCGATGCAATCCTTCAGTTTACCGACGACTTTAACCAATACAAATTGGTACAGGGAAATTGGGAAGGCCAACCAGCGTGGAGAAACCAGAGTCCGATTTCGGGTGTTAATCTCGAAAATATAGCCATTACCGGAACCGGGATTATCGACGGGAACGGTGGTGCCTGGCGCATGGTTAAAAAAGATAAATTGACCGAAACACAGTGGAAAACCTTGGTGGCATCTGGTGGCGTAGTGAGGGCTGACGGAAAAATGTGGTACCCATCTGAGAAAACCGTTAAAGGTTCGAATACCAAAAATGCCGGCGTAATTGAGGCTGGTAAAACAGCAGCTGATTATGAAGATATAAAAGATTTCCTTCGTCCGAATCTGTTGGTGTTAACAGGTTGCAAAAGGATTCTTTTAGAGGGCGTTACCTTTCAAAATTCACCCGCGTGGAATTTACACCCTTTACTTTGCGAGGATTTGACCTTAAGAAACCTACAGGTAAAAAACCCTTGGTTTGCACAGAATGGTGATGGTGTTGATGTAGAATCGTGCAAAAACGTATTGATTGAAGGCAGCACTTTCGATGTGGGTGATGATGGGATCTGTATTAAATCGGGAAGAGATGAAGCGGGCCGTAAACGTGGCGTACCTACAGAAAATGTAATTGTTCGGAATAATGTGGTTTACCATGCCCATGGCGGTTTTGTAATCGGAAGCGAAATGAGTGGTGGTGCGAAAAATATCTGGGTGTACGACTGTTCTTTTATCGGCACCGATATTGGCCTGCGTTTTAAAACTACCCGCGGACGTGGTGGTGTGGTAGAAAATATTTATATCAACAACATCAACATGATTGATATTCCGGGCGAAGCGATTCTGTTTGATATGTATTATGCTGCGGTTGATCCGGTTCCTTTGGCAGGCGAAAAACGTGAAGCCATTAAAACGGTAACGGTTCCGGTAACCGAAGCTACCCCTCAGTTCAGAAACTTTTACATTAAAGATGTGGTAGCCAATGGCGCTGAGAAAGCCATGTTTTTCAGGGGTTTGCCAGAAATGAACATCAAAGATATCCACCTGGAAAACGTAACCATAAAAGCGAAGAAAGGCATTGAAATTATTGAAGCCGCTGGAATTTTCCTTAAAAACATAAACGTAATTACCGAAGATACCAGTCCGGTTGTAATGATCCAGAACAGTTCCAACATCAATATCAGTAACTTAAAATACCCTGATAACAGCAAGGTTTTGTTTGATGTATCGGGAGAAAAAACAAAAGGTGTAAAAATTAGCGGAACAGATGTTTCTAAAGCAAAAATGGCTTCACTTTTAGGTATAGAGGTAGATAAAAAAGCACTGGAAATTTCAAAATAACAAACATGAAGAGATCAATTCTATATACAGCAGCTGCGCTCATCGGTTTTTCTATTTTATCACAAAGTGGATTTGCCCAAAAGAAATTGTCAGAACAGTTAACCTTAACAGCGATGGAAAAACTGTTTCAGGATACTACATTGTTAAAAGGTGCAAAAGGCCCTAAATGGACCTACGACATGGGCGTGGTACTGGAAGGTGCTGCAGCAGTTTGGCGGAATACCGGCGATGGGAAATATTTCAAGTACATCCAAAGCTCAATGGATGCCTATTTGGATAAGGAAGGAAATATCAATACGTATAAACCTGATGATTTTAATATCGATAACATTAAAAATGGCCGTTCATTATTATTGTTATATAAGGTTACCGGACAGCAAAAATACCTGTTAGCGGCAACTAAACTATACGATCAGCTTCAAAAACAACCGCGCACCAAAGAAGGTGGATTTTGGCACAAGAAAATTTATCCGAACCAAATGTGGTTGGATGGATTATACATGGGTGAACCTTTTTATGCGGAGTATGCTAAGCTGATGAAAAAAGATGCAGCTTTCGACGACATTGCAAAGCAGTTTATCCTGATGGAAAAGAACTCGCGTGATGCTAAAACAGGATTACTTTACCACGGTTATGATGAAAGCAGAACAGAAAAATGGGCTGATAAAACAACAGGCCGTTCGCCAAACTTTTGGGGCAGAGCGATGGGCTGGTATATCATGGCACTGGTAGATGTATTGGATAATTTTCCGGCTAACCACCCGCAGCGAAAAGAATTAATTGCCATTTTAAACCGTACTGCAATTGCTACTGTAAAATATCAGGATCAAAAATCAGGTGTTTGGTTTGATATTTTGGATATGCCAACCAGAAAAGGAAATTACCTCGAAAGTTCAGCTTCGAGCATGTTTGTATATGGCCTGGCCAAAGGGGTGCGTAAAGGTTGGTTGGCGCCAACATTTATGGATGCTGCAAATAAGGGTTATGCTGGTTTAAAGAAAGAATTTGTTGAACAAGCAGGAGCAGAAAGAATTAACCTCACCAAAACCGTTTCGGTATCGGGATTGGGTGGGAAACCTAAATACCGCGACGGAAGTTTCGACTATTACATCAGCGAAAAAGTAATCACCAACGATCCGAAAGGTGTAGGGGCATTTATTTGCGCCGCTTCAGAAATGGAAATTGCCGCGCTCCCTAAAACAGGTAAAGGTTTAACCGTTACGGTTGATAATTTTTTCAATAACGAGTATATGACCGGCCCAACCGGAGATAAAATCCCCTTTCATTACGTATGGGAAGAAGATGATAACAATGGCTTTTCGTTATTCGGTAAAGTATTTAACGATGCTGGTGTAAAAACCGCTACCCTTAAAACTGCACCAACAACAGCAAACTTAAAAGGAAGTAACATTTACATTATTGTAGACCCTGATACGGAAAAAGAAACTGCAAACCCAAATTTCATGAATGCTGCACATGCCAAACAGGTTAGCGAGTGGGTTAAAGCGGGTGGCGTATTGGTATTGTTATTAAATGATGTTGGCAATTGTGAAATTTCGAAATTCAATGTATTACCAGAAACCTTTGGCATCCATTTTAACGAGGATAGCCGCAACAAGGTTCAAGGTTCGAACTTTGAACAGGGCGCAGTAAAAATCCCCGCCGGAAATTCAATTTTTAAAACAGCTAAGAAAGTTTATATCAAAGAGATTTCCACTATTGTGGCAAAAAGCCCTGCCGTTTCGGCCTTAAAGGATAATGGTGATGTGCTTATTGCAACAGCAAAATATGGTAAGGGAACTGTTTTCGCGGTGGGCGATCCTTGGTTTTATAACGAATATATCGATGGCAGAAAATTGCCCGCAGATTTTGAAAACTTTAAGGCAACGAACGATTTGGTAAACTGGTTGATTAAACAGGTTCCCAGTAAAAAGTAACCACAGATGAAAAAGATGAACACAGATGACGAAGTAAAACTGTCATCCTGTCCAAAGGACTCCTGCAGAGAGCCTGTCGAAGGACTTGTTAAAATTACAGCAAACAGCGTTTCGACAAGCTCAACGTGACATATTGGATGAAAAAATACTCCGTGCCTCCGTGGCAAAAAACTAACAAACAGAAATGATGAAAATAAAAATATTGTTAACCCTGATCTGTATAAGCTTAATGCTATCTTGTTATGCGCAGCAGCCTAATGATTCTACCGCAGAAAAAATGCTTGTATATCAACTTGGCAATGGTGGTTGGCCTAAGCAGTTAGAAGATAAAAGTGTGGTTAACTATGGTGCAACCTTAACACCTGAGCTTTTGGCCAGGATAAAAGCCACCAAAGATCTGCATGCTACATTCGATAATAGGGCCACCAGCAGAGAAGTGGTATACCTCATTCAAGCGTATAAAAAAACACAAAACAAGGCTTATTTAACGGCAGCTGAAAAAGGATTAGATTATATTTTATCCGCTCAATATGCCAATGGTGGCTGGCCTCAGTATTATCCTGATAAAACTTTGTACCGTTCAGAAATTACTTACAATGATGATGCAATGATTAATGTGCTTAATATCTTACAGGATATTGTTACACAGAAAAATGATTTTGACGTCGTGAATCCAGCTTATATCAAAAAAGCAGAGAAAGCCATTGTAAAAGGTATCGATTGTATTATCAAAACACAGGTAAAACAGAATGGAACGTTAACCATCTGGGCTGCGCAATACGATAAAGACTCGATGTTGCCCGCAAAAGCAAGAGCATTTGAGCCGGCTTCGTTAAGCACAAGTGAATCGGCAGGTATTGTCCGTTTCCTGATGAGGCTTAAAAACCCATCACCAGAAGTAAAAAATGCAGTTGCCGCAGCAGTGAAATGGTTCGATACCTATAAAATAGCTGGTTACCGTTTCGATCGGAACAAAAATATTTCAGCTTTGGTTGCCGATAACACCAGCATGGCTTGGGCCCGTTTTTACGATATAGAGAAAAACACCCCAATTTTCGGCGATCGCGACAATACCATTAAAACAAAATTGGAAGAGTTAAGTCCTGAGCGGCGAAACGGTTATGCCTGGTATGGCAACTGGGGACAGAAATTAATTGAAAAGGAATACCCGAAGTGGTTAAGCACGAATGGGAAATAAATAATTATAAAAATCGCCATTGCGAGGCACGAAGCGATCTTACTACTATGGGTGGGAATTTCTACCGTTTTAAGATTGCTTCGTTCCTCGCAATGACGGAAATCGCAAGGATATGATTTTAAACAAAGAAAATTTAGCAAACATTAACGGCGACAAGGTTACCAAACCAAGCACCGAAATTTTGGCTTTACCAGAAAAAATAATTCAGTTTGGAACAGGTGTTTTATTACGTGGTTTGCCAGATTATTTTATTGATAAGGCCAACCAGAAAGGTATTTTTAATGGGCGTATTTTAGTAGTCAAATCTACTTCAAAAGGTGGTGCCGATGCATTTTCGAAACAGGATAATTTATACACGCTTTGTGTAAAAGGTATCGAAGATGGTATTAATGTAGAAGAAAATTCAATCAACGCTTCAATCAGCCGTGTTTTATCGGCTTCGCAAGATTGGGCCGAAATTTTGAAGGCTGCCCACCAGCCAGAAATGCAGGTTGTAATTTCGAATACGACTGAAGTTGGGATTGTTAAAAGTGAAGATAAAATTACCGATAACCCACCACAATCGTACCCTGGAAAATTATTGGCTTTCTTGCACGAAAGGTATAAAGCTTTTAACGGGTCCGCCGAAAGCGGAATGGTGATCGTACCGACAGAATTAATCAGTGATAATGCCGATAAACTGAAAGAAATCTTATTGGATCTTGCCATCCAGAACAAATTAGGTTGGGATTTCGAAAACTGGTTAAAAACGGCCAATTATTTCTGCAAAACTTTGGTGGATAGAATTGTGCCTGGAAAACTTCCAGAGGCCGAACAAAAAGCGATTGAAAGTGAACTGGGTTACGAAGATGAACTCATGATCATGGCCGAGCCTTTCAGGCTTTGGGCGATCGAATCAGCGAGTGAAAAGGTTAAAGAAATTTTATCATTTGCAATGGCTGATAAAGGCGTTGTTATTGTCCCATCGATCGATAAATTTAAAGAATTAAAACTTCGTTTGCTTAACGGTACACACACCATCAGTTGTGGATTAGCCATTTTAGCAGGTTTTAATACCGTAAAAGAGGCTATGGCGAATAAAGATTTCTCTGCCAATGTGTTAAAATTGATGAAAGATGAAATTGCACCGGTTGTGGTAAATGAAGATATTACTTATGATGAGGCAATTGCTTTTGCAGAAAGTGTGATCGATCGTTTCAGCAATCCTGCTTTAGAACACCAATGGCAGGCCATTACACTAAACTTCACTTCAAAGATGCAGATGCGTAACATGCCACTCATTAGAGGATATTATGCTTTAAAAAATGAAGTTCCTCAACTTACGGCATTAGGGGTTGCTGCTTATATTCTTTTTATGAATGTAAACAAAGATGGCGATACCTACACGGCCAGCGCAAATGGAAAAACCTATCCGGTACAGGATGAATTTGCAGAGATTTTATACGAATACTGGAAGAATCCAGAAACGGTTGTAGATAATACCCTTGGCGACAGGCGTCTTTGGGATAAAAACTTGAATAACTATCCCGGCTTTAACGAGGCCGTAAAATCTTACGTTGATTTATTACAAAATAAAGGTGCAAAAGAAACTTTAAGTAACTTGCATTCAGAAAGAACAATTTAAAATGGTTACGAGAATTTTAAAAATCCATCCTAACGATAATGTACTTGTTGCCCTGCAAAATCTGGCAAAAGGCGAAACCGTTATTTACGATGGGCAGGAATATATTTTACAGGATGATATCCAGGCTAAGCATAAATTTTTTATGCAGGATATGAATGCAGGCGATCACATCATTATGTACGGTGTGCTGGTGGGGAAAGCGCAGCATTTCATCCTAAAAGGCGGCTTAATGGATACTGAAAACACTAAACATGCATCAGATCCTTACGAGTTCCGCCCTTACCATTACGAATGGCATGCACCTGATGTTTCTAAATTTGAAGGCCGGACCTTTAACGGTTATATCCGTAGTGATGGCCGCGTTGGAACTGCAAATTACTGGTTGTTTATTCCAACCGTTTTTTGCGAAAACCGTAATCTGGATGTGATCCGTGAAGCCTTGCACAACGAATTGGGTTACGCCGTAACCGATAAATACAAATCTTATGCCCACCAATTGGTTGAGGCTTATAAAAATGGCGAAATTTTGGAAGAAGCTGATCCAAGCTCAATTGGAATTGCAAATCCATCGACCAACCGTGTTTTTAAAAATGTAGATGGTATTAAATTCTTAAATCATCAGGGTGGTTGTGGTGGTACCCGTCAGGATGCTGCTGTGTTAAGTAAATTATTGGCTGCTTATGCCGATCATCCTAACGTTGCGGGCGTAACCGTATTGAGCTTAGGCTGCCAGAATTTACAGGTGAAAGATTTTATGGACGATTTAAAACACCGTAGTCCAAATTTTGATAAACCTTTGTTCATTTTTGAGCAACAACAATCGCAGAGCGAAGAACAACTGGTTAAAGAAGCCATCAGGAAAACTTTTATCGGCTTAACCGAAATCAATAAGATCGAACGCCAGCCTGCCCCCTTAAGTAAACTGGTTTTAGGGGTTAAATGTGGTGGTAGTGATGGGTTTAGTGGAATCAGCGCTAATCCGGCAGTAGGTTATACCTCCGATTTATTGGTGGCTTTAGGTGGCACTGTACTTCTTGCTGAGTTTCCTGAGCTTTGCGGCGCAGAACAACAGTTAATCGACCGTACAAAAGACGAAACTGCAGCGCGTAAATTCATCCAATTGATGACTGCTTACAATCAATCTGCAGAAAATGTTGGTTCTGGATTTTTCATGAATCCGTCACCTGGAAATATCAAAGATGGTTTGATTACCGATGCCATTAAGAGTACCGGCGCGGCCAAAAAAGGTGGAACATCACCAGTAGAAGATGTTTTGGATTATACTGAGCCTGCTACAAAACCAGGATTAAACTTAGTTTGCACTCCCGGAAATGATGTTGAGGCCACTACAGGCAAAGCAGCAGCTGGAGCTACCTTGATTTTGTTTACCACAGGTTTAGGAACACCAACCGGAAACCCGGTTTGTCCAACCATCAAAGTTTCAACCAATAATGCATTAACCAAACGCATGGGCGATATTATCGACATCAACTGCGGACCGGTAATTGAAGGCGAAAAAACCATTGAAGAAATGGGAGAAGATATTTTGGAATATTGCATTAAAGCAGCCAGTGGCGAAGTAATACCTAAAGCTGTGTTGCTTAATCAGGATGATTTTATTCCATGGAAAAGGGGCGTAAGTCTTTAGTCCATAGTCTGAAGTCCTGCGTCTTGGATGCTAAGTCAAATTCCGTGGTCTGTGTCCTCACAGACCGCAATAGATAAAACATAAATTGAGTTCCGATCTGTGAGGACACAGACCAGGGATAAATAAAAAATGAATAGATAAGCGGTTTGATCAGCTCAAATCTCTTATCTCAAATCACATAGCATGAAACCTTTTTTAGACGAAAATTTTCTTTTGCAAAGCAAAACTGCTGAAAAGCTTTATCACAATTTTGCAAAATCATTGCCGATTATCGACTACCATAATCACCTTATTCCGGAGCAGATTGCCAATAACACTCAGTTTGCAAACATCAGCCAGGTTTGGCTTGCCGGCGATCATTACAAATGGAGAGCCATGCGTGCCAACGGTGTTGATGAAAAATACATTACAGGTGTAGGGTCTGACTATGAAAAATTTGAGAAATGGGCAGAAACTGTTCCCTATACTTTACGTAATCCTTTATACCACTGGACACATCTGGAACTTCAGCGTTATTTCGGCATTACCGATCTGCTTTCTGGCAAAACTGCGCAGAAAATTTTCGACGAATGTTCTGCAAAATTGCAGACACCTGAATATTCTGTACGTGGTTTGCTAGCCAAAATGAATGTAGAAGCCGTTTGTACTACCGATGATCCTTTGGATAGCTTAAACTATCACCAACAATTGGCAAGAGAAGGCGCAAACTTTAAAATGTTGCCTGCCTTCCGCCCGGATAAAGCGATGAACAGTGACGATATTGAAGGTTTAAATGAATATATTGACAAATTGGAAAGTGTTGTAGATAAAACAATCAGTAGCTTTCAGGATTATATCGATGCTTTAAAAAGCCGTCACGATTACTTTGCGGCAAATGGCTGCTCAGTTTCTGACCATGGTTTAGAGCAGATTTATGCTGAAGATTATACAGAAGCAGAAATTGCATCAATTTTCGACAAAATCCGCAGTAAACAACATATTTCTTACGAGGAGAACCTGAAATTTAAATCGGCCATGCTGATTTATTTTGCAGAATGGGATCACGAAAAAGGTTGGGTGCAACAATATCACCTGGGTGCATTGCGTAACAACAATGCCCGGATGTTAAGGCAGTTAGGTCCTGATACCGGCTGGGATTCTATCGGCGATTTTAGTCAGGCCAGAATGCTTTCTAAATTCTTAAACCGTTTGGATAATCAGGATAAACTGGCAAAGACCATTATTTATAACCTTAATCCTGCTGATAATGAATTAATTGCAACAATGATCGGAAACTTTAACGACGGTTCGGTTGCGGGTAAAGTGCAATTTGGTTCGGCATGGTGGTTTTTAGACCAAAAGGATGGTATGATTAAACAATTAAATGCGTTATCGAACATGGGGCTTTTAAGCCGTTTGGTAGGGATGCTTACCGATTCGAGAAGTTTTCTTTCTTTCCCTCGCCACGAATATTTTAGAAGAATTGTTTGTAACCTGTTTGGCGAAGACATTGAGAATGGCGAATTGCCGAACGACTTGGAGTGGGTTGGCAAAATTGTTCAGGATATTTCGTACTTTAACGCAAAAAATTACTTTAAATTTTAACCAAAATAGGGCTTTAAAGAGGTATTTCGTTGGAATCAAATCATTTCAATCGTTTTCCTTCCATTTTCATACCGTTGCAGAAAACAGCATGAAATACGCCGATTAGATACAAAAATGAGCACCCAAATATTCGCTTCATCAAAAAAAGGAGAAAAAGTTTTAAGCTTTGGTGAAATACTTTTGCGCATCTGTCCTGATATGGACGGCCAATGGTTAAAAGAAAACAAACTGCCGTTTTACGTGGGTGGTGCTGAGCTGAATGTAGCTACTGCACTGGCACTTTGGAACGTACCATCGGCCTATTTATCGGCTGTGCCTGATAATTCGGTAACCAGAGAGATTGTAGATTATCTCGATGCACGGAACATTGATACCACACCAATGGTTTATCATGGCGAACGTTTGGGGTTATACTATCTTCCGAAAGGGAAAGACCTTAAAAATGCAGGCGTAATTTACGATAGGGCAAATTCGGCCTATGCCGGTTTAAAAGTTGGCCAAATTAACTGGGATGAAGTTTTTGAAGGTGTGAGCTGGTTTCATTTCAGCGCCATTTGCCCGGCAATAAATCAATCTATTGCTGATGTTTGCTTAGAAGCTTTAAAAGTGGCAAGTGCGAAAAATATTACCATTTCGCTTGATTTAAACTATCGTGCCAAACTTTGGAAATACGGTAAAGATCCGATTGATGTGTTGCCCGAACTGGCTCAATATTGCACGCTGATTATGGGCAATGTGTGGGCCGCCAATAAAATGTTGGGCACTGCACTTCACGAAGATTTAACACCAACTGAGGGTTATGCAAAGGAAACGTTACTGCAACAGGCAACAGATACTTCTAAAGAAATATTAAGTTTGTTTCCGTCTTGCAAGGCGGTTGCAAATACCTTTAGGTTCGATCATGGCAAGGGTATCAGGTATTATACTGCCATTTATACTACTGACGAATTAACAGTTTCTGAGGAATATGTTTCAGAGGAAATTTTAGATAAGGTAGGTAGTGGCGATTGTTTTATGGCCGGTCTGATTTATGGCTTTTACAACCAATTATCGGCCAAAGAAACCTTAAATTTTGCCACCGCAGCAGCATACGATAAATTATACATTCCAAGCGATGCTACAACCAGTACTGTAGCCGATATAGAAAAAAGAATAATACGCAATGATTAGCAACAAGCACAAAATTTTAGATGCCATTTTAGAGCAGGGCATGTTACCCCTTTTTTACCAGGATAGCGAATCGGGTAGCGTAGAAATATTACGCACTTTGTATAAAGCCGGCGTTCGCGTTTTTGAATATACCAACCGAGGTAAATCGGCCCTGCCGAACTTTAAAAAGTTGAAAGAAATCCGTGATGCTGAAATGCCCGATCTTTATTTGGGAATTGGAACGATTAAAACTCCTGCCGATGCAAATGCATTTATCGAAGCCGGAACAGATTTTATTGTGGCACCGATTGTAAATCCGGCAGTTGCCGAAATTGCAAATAAAATTGGTATGCTTTGGATCCCTGGATGTATGACGCCGACCGAAATCAGTGTCGCTCAAGAGCACAAAGCCATGTTGATCAAAATTTTCCCTGCCAATATTTTAGGCCCTGAATTTATTTCATCGATTAAAGATCTTTTCGCCGGACAGCTGTTTATGCCAACTGGTGGCGTAGAAATTAATGCCGACAACCTAAAAACCTGGTTTAAATCAGGCGTTTGTGCCGTAGGTATGGGCAGCAAATTAATCAGTAAAGATGTGATGAGCAAAGGTCTTTACGAGGAGTTATTCGACAATACAAAACTAGCGCTTGACTTAATTCAGCAGAGCAAATAAATTTAACACACCCTAACCAAATGAACCAACCCAAAACAAGCAAATACAGATGGACCATATGTTTGCTGTTATTTCTAGCTACAACCATAAATTATTTAGACAGGCAGGTACTTTCGTTAACCTGGACAGATTTTATTAAACCAGAATTTCATTGGGATAATAATGATTATGGAAATATTACTGCCCTGTTCTCTATTTTCTATGCAATATCGATGCTTTTTGCAGGTCGTTTGGTTGATAAGCTAGATACCAAAAAAGGCTTCTTATGGGCAATAGGCGTTTGGTCTGTTGGAGCTTGTTTACATGCCTTCTGTGGTATCGCCACAGCTGGGATCATCAATGGAAACTGGTTTGTAGGATTTGAGGGTGCTAAAGAAGTTATTGCCCGTGTTAACGATACCGGGTTAATTGTTTCGGTAAGTGTTACCCTGTTTATTTTTGCCCGTTTTGTATTGGCTGTTGGAGAGGCAGGAAATTTTCCTGCAGCGATTAAAGCCACAGCCGAGTATTTCCCTAAAAAAGACAGGGCATTTGCAACCAGTATTTTCAATGCTGGTGCTACTGTTGGTGCACTTGCTGCCCCCATCACTATTCCTTTCATTGCCAAAGCTTATGGATGGGAAATGTCGTTCATCATTATCGGTGCACTGGGTTTTATATGGATGGGATTATGGGTGTTTGTGTATAACAAACCAGAGTTGCATAAAAGAGTTAGCCCGGAAGAATTGGCTTATATTCAGCAGGATGTGATCAATGACCGTAAATTAGCCGATTATGTTGAAGAAACTACAGAGAAAGTTTCATTTATCGATTGTTTTAAATACAAACAGACCTGGGCTTTTGCTTTTGGTAAATTTATGACCGATGGAGTGTGGTGGTTCTTTTTGTTCTGGACACCCGCCTACCTTAAATCGGTTTATGGAATGGATTCTACCCAAAGCGCCCTCCCATTATTTGTACTCTACATGATTACCTTACTGTCCATTATCGGTGGATGGTTACCAACCTATTTCGTTGATAAAAAAGGGATGAACCCTTACGAAGGCAGAATGAGAGCCATGTTAATTTTTGCATTTTTTCCACTATTAGCCTTAGCTGCACAGCCTTTGGGACACATTACCTATTGGATACCCGTAATTATTATCGGTATTGCAGGTGCGGCTCACCAGGCGTGGTCGGCCAATATATTTTCTACTGTTGGCGATATGTTCCCTAAAAAAGCTATCGCAACCATTACAGGCATCGGTGGTATGGCTGGTGGTATCGGTGCGTTTATTATCAATAAAGGCTCTGGCGTATTGTTTGATTATACTGGTAAAAACCACGTTGTTTTTATGGGTTTTAAAGGTGAAGAAGCAGGTTATTTTATTATCTTCTCTATCTGTGCGGTATGTTACCTCATCGGCTGGACTGTAATGAAAACCTTAGTGCCAAAATATAAAGTTATCGAACTAAAATAAATTAAAGGCTGAGGTTTAAGGAGCATAAACAATCCTCATACCCGGTCTTTTTACAACAATAAATCTATACTTAAACTATAGACTTAACATTAATTTAACCCTAACAACAACCTCAAATTGAGTACATCGCTAAACCTCGAAAGTATTTTCGTTGAAGAGAGCCAGATTCCAGATGAATTTAGGCTCAAGGAAGAAATCAATCAAAAAGAGTTTCTTTCAAATGGAGAGATGAAACCATGGAATGGACCATTTAATGAAGTGTTTTCTCCGGTATGCGTAAAAACCCCCGCAGGCTTAAAACGAAAGCGTATTGGTAGTTTCCCTGTTTGTACAGAAAAAGAGTCGACAGAAGCTTTAGATGCAGCTGTAGCCGCTTATGATAATGGCCGTGGACAATGGCCGACCATGAGCGTTGCCGATCGGATTACTTGCGTAGAAAACTTCACCCACAAAATGATTGAGCAAAAAGAAATTGTTGCGAAATTGATTATGTGGGAGATCGGTAAATCTTATGCCGATTCGGTTAAAGAATTCGACCGTACGGTTGAGTATATCTATGCCACTATCGATGCACTAAAGGATATCGACAGGCAATCGTCACGTTTTGAAATTGAGCAGGGAATTGTTGCCCAGGTACGCCGTTCTCCGCTGGGTGTGGTGCTTTGTATGGGGCCGTTCAACTATCCGTTAAACGAGACTTTTACTACGCTTATCCCGGCTTTGATTATGGGTAATACGCTTTTATTCAAACCACCTAAGCATGGTACCTTATTGCACTATCCTTTATTGGAGGCTTTCCGTTCCAGCTTCCCTAAAGGTGTTGTAAATACCATTTATGGCCGTGGCAATACCATTGTGCCGGGACTAATGAAATCGGGAAAAATTAATGTGCTTACCTTAATCGGATCTAGTAAAGTAGCCAACGAACTGAAAAAACTGCACCCTAAAGTAAACCGTTTAAGGGCGATTTTAGGTTTGGATGCTAAAAACGCTGCAATCATTACTAAAGATGCCAATCTTGATTTAGCGGTTTCTGAAACGGTTCTAGGTTCGCTTTCTTTTAACGGACAGCGTTGTACTGCGATTAAAATCGTTTATGTTCACCGCAGTTTAGCTCAGGAGTTTTTGAAACGTTTATCTGCCGAAGTAGAGAAACTGAAATTTGGTATGCCTTGGGAGAAAGGCGTAAACCTTACACCGCTGCCCGAGCTGAACAAACCTGAATACTTAAAAGAATGTATTGATGATGCAGTTTCGCACGGCGCTAAAGTGATCAATAAAAATGGTGGGCAAACCTTAGAAACTTTTGTTTATCCAGCCATTATGTATCCGGTAAACAGCAATATGAAACTATACCGCGAAGAGCAGTTTGGGCCGATTGTTCCTGTTGTTCCGTTTGATGATCTGGAAGAACCTATCGAATATTTAATTGGCTCGCCACACGGCCAGCAGGTGAGTATTTTTAGTAATAATGCTGCGGTAATTTCGTCATTAATCGATCCTTTGGTTAACCAGGTAAGTCGTGTGAACATTAACTGCCAATGTCAGCGAGGACCAGATGCTTTCCCTTTTACTGGTCGTAAAGACAGTGCTGAAGGAACACTTTCTGTAGTGGATGCATTGCGCTCGTTCTCGATCCGTTCATTGGTGGCAACCAAATTTACAGATGATAATAAAAAGTTATTGAACGAAATTGTTAAAGGCGATGATTCGAACTTTTTAAGTACGAAATATATTTTTTAAATAAATTATAAAAACTAAGCCGCAGATTCACAGATTAAAATCTCTGAATTTGCGGCTTTTTGTTTTGTACACTGGTCGTCATTTCGAGCGGAGTGCAACGCAGTCGAGAACCACGGAGTGCTCAGCGAAGCTAAATCTATCGCTGGCAGATCTCTCCAATCCGCTGCGCTTCAGTCGAGATGACGACCTTTCTAGTGGAATCTGGTATTCACGCTCAAGGTTTGTGGCTAACCAACGTACCAAAAAACTTTACTTCAAGCTCTTCACCAAGCTTAACTTTAGCTCTTTAATCCCTTTCACCACTAAACCGGCAATTTGTTTAGCACCTTCTGGACTTAAATGTGTATTATCTTTCTTGCCATTTGGGTAGTTCACATTTCCAGAATCAACGTAATTGAATAATTTAATGGATGGCTCTTCACCTAAGCGGTTTAATAAACTTTCGGTTTTAACCAGCATATCAATTAAAGGAACACCTAAAGAATCAGCAACCTGGCGGGTAATCCGAGGGTAATCTCCATGAGAATCGAGTAAAACCCCGTTCTTGAAACTTCTGCGGGAGATTGGTGTCAATAAAACAGGGAAAGCTTTTTTACTTCTGGTTTCTTTTACATAATTAACCAGATTGATCTTGAAATCTGCTAAGGATACACCGACAGCTGGTTTATCAACTTTCTCATCGTTATGCCCGAATTCGATAAAAACATAATCGCCTGGGTTTAACTCGGCCAATATTGGGTCCCAGCGTTTCTCTGCCCTGAAAGATTTTGTACTCCTTCCGTTTAAAGCCCGGTTATCAACGGTAACATCAGCCTTAAAATAAGATTGTAATGCCATGCCCCAGCCTGTTTCTGGATACGCTTTTTCTTCTTTATTTGCTGCGGTAGAGTCGCCAATGATATAGAGTTTTGTTTTCTTTGGAATGAATGTAAAAGAAAATAAAATGGCTATTATTCCTGCCGCCAAAATTTTAAAGAAATTCTTGTTCATGTTTTTATCAGTTATTTTATTTAGCTGGATTCCATTGATCCGTTCCACCTAATATATTTTTTAAAGTATATTTTTTTGCCTCTTTATCTGTTAATTGTTTTGTCCAGGCTAACCTCGTTTTAGGTAACGCGCCTTCGCCCTTACTTTTATATTCTGCATAAAAAACGGTCAATTCCTTATTAGGGAACATCAGATCACCTTTCCATGGATTCCAACCTTCAGGCAAAATATGTTTCCCCAGATCGCAGCTAATGAATACCGTTTTTGCATAAGGCCTCCATGGTCTGCCGAGATAAGCTTTTGTTACAGTTTCATCTGCAATGAGCGTACAATTTATAAAAACAAACCCAAACTTTTGCGTCGCTGAAGTTGAAGCTGCGGTAATATAAGAATCGCTTAGATTTTTGATTGTACAATTTTGAAAGACTACCGTAGCCTTGCCGAAAATAAAATCGGTTGTACCTTCAATATAACAATCCTGATAGTATTGCCGGCTATTTTCGATCGCGGCATACAGCGTATCCTGATTGCCCAAAAATCTGCAGTTTTTTGCTTTAAAACGATCGCCTTCTACATGTAAGGCTACCGCCTGTCCAACTCTTCCAGATGAATTGATAATGGTTAAATTTTCCAACTGGGTATCACTTCCCTGAACAAGTACTGTGAATGAGGTATAAGTGCTGAATTTAGCATTGCCAAAAACGTCCTTACCTGATGCATTGGATTTTCCTGAATAATCATCAAAGGTGATGACGGTATTTTCAGTATCCTCTCCAATTATAGAGATTTTGATCTTCCAAGAAGGAATAATCAGCTTCTCTTTATAGGTTCCGTTTTTAACATGAATTTTAACTGCTTTCTCGCCTAAATCCCTCACCGAATTAACAGCCTCCTGAATGGTTTTGTAATTTCCACTGCCATCCTGCGCAACAATTATTTCTGAAGGATATTTGAGATCCTGGGCATGGAGATAAAGAAAGGATATATTGAAGAGGAGTAGCGTGATCAGCTTGAAGTAGGATATTCTTGTCATTTGGTCAGTTAAGATCTGAATTTAATTTTAATTAACAACTCCTGGATTGTCATTATTCAAGAGAGATCTATCGAGGCAGATCTCTCCACTTCGCGATGCTCCGGTCGAGAGGACGATTCTTATTTGGAACCTATTAAATACCAACCCTGCATAAAATTCATTAAAAAAGGGCAGATTAAAACCTGCCCTATATTTTTGTTAGTATGTCCACCTCGGATCGCCGATCGGACCACCGGTGCTTCCTGCACTTCTTAAAGGCGAACCAACAGCTATAGTGAAATCAGTTGTTGTGGCTGTCCAGCCGGTATTGATAGATTGATTACTTGCTAAAGTTGATGTTCCAAAGGTTAGTGCTGTTCCGCCGGTTAGGGCGCTGAACAGGTTGAAGTAATTACTGTTCGAAATCTTCAATGTACTTCCTGCACCTGTGCCCCTAATGGCAGCAGCGTTAACCGTACCCGATTTTGGTGTATTTGCAAAAATGCTGTTCAAAATGGTAAAATTGATCGGATTGGCATTCGCATCTAACAGGGCGTACTTGGCATTGCCACCAAAGCCATTAAAGGTCGAATTGGTGATCGCAACTGTTGGGATAACATCTCCTGCATAAGTGGTGCTCGCTGTAACCAGGCCGGGGCCTGCGTTGTAAAAAGTAGATTTGGATATGGTAAGCGTGTTAAACTGCATTTTATTTACATGGAAAGTATAATAGGCAGATGAACCATTTAAGCCCATGTCATAAACAATCGAGTTATTAACCGTAATGTTTGTGATTTTAAAATCACGGGCGGCCGTGCCTCTATCACCTCTTAAAAACGATGTTACAGAGCCATGTGCAATACAATTATCTACCACTACATTGGTAAAAGTTGCTGCTGCACCATTGGCTGCCTGTGTGCCAATAAAATTAAGGAAATAAAGCGATGCACTGGCTGTTCCATCAAATTCAATACCCGAAAGCGTTACGCCTGCCCCAGTACCCTCTAAATCAATTTCCTTATAATTTACCTTAGTATCGGTTGGGTTGCCTGAGGTAGATTTTATAGTGATGGTTTTTTGTGTAATAAATGTTGATACAGCCGTTATATTATAAGTACCCGGATTTAAACCAATAATAGCACCATTCGCGACTGAAGTAATCGCAGCAGCCAGGTCATCACCAGGATTTAATTTTACCGTATAGGTAGTTGGAGCAAGGGTAGTAAAAGTGGCAATTCCTTTGCTTTTCGTTCCTGCAAATAGTTCGGCGGTATATTTTGTTCCTGCTGTTAATCCTGTTATGGCTTTTAATCCTGCCGAGGCATCAGTGGTACTCAGGGTTATCGTGGTTGCCGTTCCGCTTTCAGGGGTTAAAACAATGGATGTTAACCCAACGGCTGGGGTATAACGCAGTGTAACGTTATTCTCTTTAATTTCATTATCTCTGATGGCCGTAAAAAGTTGAATCCCGGTTAACTGAAAAACGCTGCTACGTATATATTTCGATTCAGGCTGGCTTTCAGTTGCACTGGCTTTAACCCTTGCATAATATTTGGTTCTTACCGCTAAATTCTCTTCAGTTACCGTTACACCGGCCGTATCTGCTGTAGTGGTGTAATTTACAGTAGCAAACAGCGAATCTGTTGAGAAATCGATACTGTATTTAAAGGTTTTTCCAGTCGACATTAAAGGAACTGTCCAGGTTAATTTCGCTGAAGTTTCGCCAGCGGTAATTTTTACATCGCTTGGCTTAAATATCCGTGCTGGTTCTGTTGGAACATCTTCTTCCTTTTTACAGGAAGAAATTGCTACAACCATCAATAATAAAACAACGAATTTAACCCCCAATTTATTTATAAATGTTTTCATAATTAATATCTAGTTAATAACCAAAGTTTTGAGCCATACTCGGATTTTCGATCAATGTTGTTTTAGGATATGGGAAAAGTTCCTTTTTATTTGCTTCGAAGTAAAAAGCAATTCCCGTAGAAGTGCTGGTTATGGAGTTTTCTTCTGTAACAGCCTTTCTCCAGTTTTTAGTGGTATATCCGCTCGGTGCTGTTGAAGTGTTTAATCCTGGTGAGGCAAACACATTATTTGGTACACCACCATAGAGATCGAGTGTGGCTACTTCGTTTACGCTCGTTCCCAACAGGTAATTCCCCTCTTTGGCATAAACGTAATTTGGTACACTGGTATAATCGCCCGTTCCTGCAATCAAAGCACGTATTTTAGTGCGTGTTTCTTCAAATTTACTGCCTAATAAATTCCAGCGGATTAAATCATATTTGCGGATGCCCTCTCCTCCAAATTCCAACAACCTTTCTTTCACAATAGCAGTAAAAAAGCCATTTTTATCCATTGGTGTTACGGGGATTTGACCTTCAAAACCAGCATAGGCACGTTTCTGTACTTCCTGCAAGGCATTAACGGCGGTAGCAGATGGTGCTCCGTTAATTTCATTATCAGCCTCTGCATACATTAACAGTATATCCGCAAAACGTAACATTGGCCAGTTTACCCCGAAAGTTTGAGCAGCAGAAGAGTTGTTAAAAGTTGTCCATGATTTGCGGAATTTTCCATCCGTCATGTTAAACAGGGTATTGATAATTTTCTTTGATGTTGCGGTAATTTCGAAAACGCCGATGGTTACATCCCTGCGGCAGTCTTTGGTGACATCAAATTCATAAAAGTAAGTAGGAATAGCATTCATCCCGCCGCCGCCTGAACCAAAAGTAGATGCGGAGTTAAAACGGATACCGTTATAATAACCTAATTTGCTATCGGTAGAAGCGTTGCCGCCAAAAGCAGCCACTTCAAACATCAGCTCGTGGGCGTCATCATAGCGGGTTGTGGTGTGCAAGGTCTTAAATACATTTTCATAAACAGGATTCAGGTTATGCTCCGAACGGTGGTTCATAATGTCCAAACACTCATCAAAAGCAATTTTATAATAAGTTAAGTAATCAGCACTGCGTTCCATAGTATGGTTGGCCGACCTTAGCGAATAACCGCCTCTGGCTAAAGCAATACGGGCTCTTAAGCCTTTAATTGCACCTTTGGTATAACGGAAACTGCCATATTCTGTGATTCCACTTCTCCATGGCACCAGGTCCTCAGCCATTTTTAAATCTGCGATGATCCGATCATAGGTTTTATTGCGGTCTACATTTGGGCCATACAATGTTTCGGCATCTGCAGAAGGCACGAAAGACGCAGGAACATCACCCCAGTTACGGATCAATTCATAAAGAAATTGTGCTCTTAATGTTAAAGCTTCACCATAATAGCGCTTCATAATCGTTTTGTCAGCCTCAGAACCATTGGTATAAAGACTAGAGGCCGGGATAAATTTGATGCAGATGTTGGCCCGCTCTACGCCCGCATATAATTGTAAAAATGGGTTGATCAGATCGGTATTGTCTGAACTCGCACCGTACATGCTAATCCCCCTGCGATCGGAAGAACTATAACTTCCCGAGGTTTTAAAATCATCGGCGGTTAAACCAAATAGTGTAGATATGCGGCTTCCGTAACCATTATCACCGCAAAGACGGTTGTAAACCGCAATAATTGCTGCATTGGTGTTTGCTGTACTTTCAAAAACAACATCCGGACTGGAAGTAGATGGCGATTGTACATCTAAATATTTTTTACAGGAAGTAGTTATGCTCAATGCTCCAACAGCAATTACCATTAAAGCCGATTTTATAAATTTATTGTTCATTTTCTTTAATGTTGAGGTTAAAATACCATGTTTATACCAGCGAGGATATATCTGCTGCGCGGATAAGCAGCGTAATCTATACCAGGTGTAAGTGGATTCGATCGGCGGGTGTTTGCTTCAGGATCATAACCTGTATAGCCCGTTATCGTATATAAATTATTAACTGTTCCGTATACCCTTAATTTTGAAATGAAACCTGTTTTTCTAATCAAACCCTGTGGTAAGGTATAACCCAGTGTCAGATTGCTGATTCTTAAAAACGAGCCATTTTCAATAGCGTAAGAAGTTAAAGCATAGTTCCCTCCTGTTGGTGTCCATAATGAAGTATTGGCGTTCATGGAAGTCAATAATGCCGGATCTGTTACCTTTACACCATTGGCATCAAAGTTCTGCCAGCGATCGTTCATCACCGCAAGTAAATTGTTGTCTTTTACGTTGTATTGCGAGGTAAACTCTATTTTGTTGGCGTTGTACACCTTGCTTCCGTAGCTAAAGTTTACAAATACAGTTAGATCGAAATTTTTATAGGCAAACTGATTGTTGAAACCACCCGTGAATTTCGGCTGCGCTGTACCTAAAACCGTTCTGTCGTCATCCCCGATCATCATACTTGATGAAGATGATAGTTTTTGAACCTTCATGTCGCCTGGCTGAGGATCACGGTTACCCAATAATACCCTGCTATTTGCAACAGTTGGCTTAAGTGTATAGGTATAGGCACCAGTAGTTGTGTTTTGGACATAGGTGAAATCATCAACAGTATATCGCCCGTCCGAAACGAAACCGTAAAACTGACCAACCGGCTGGCCTACTTCGACTTTAAAATCGCCCAAGCTGTTTACCCAGCCTGATTGTGTGATGTATGAATTTACGCCATTTTGCAGTTCGACAATTTTGTTCTTGTTGAATGAAATGTTGAAACTGGTATTGTAGCTAAAGTTTTTGGTTTTAACGGCCTGATAATTCAATTGCAGTTCGAAACCTGTATTTTGGGTTTTACCCACATTTTGCTGTTGTGTAGCATACCCCGTAGTTTGTGGCACATTTGCATTTAAAAGTAGGTTTTTTGTTCTGTTGTCGTAATAATCTAAATTAAGCGATAACTTGTTTTTAAATAAATCGATATCAATACCCAGGTTTTTAGAAATATTGGTTTCCCAGGTAATGTTCGGGTTAGATAAAATATTTCCTGTAGCTGTACCTGAAATTAAACCAGTTGATACTGAGCCATCGGTATCTGCATAACCACCGGTGGTAGAACTTAGGTAAAATAATGTTCTAAATAAATCCTGACCGATGCGGTTGTTCCCTGCTGCACCATAACTAAACCTAACTTTAAAGTTATCTAACCAATCGAGGTTCATATCTTTTACAAATTTCTCTTCCGTTACCCTCCAGGCTACCTGTGCCGATGGGAAATAACCCCATTGTTTCCCTGCCGCAAATAATGAAGAAGCATCTGTTCTGAAGTTTACAGTGGCCAGGTATTTATTTTTAAAACCGTAAGAGGCCCTGCTAAATACCGAAAACTGCCTGGTGCCAGAAATTAGTGAAGTTGGCCTGTCCTGAATGGTATTTGCCGGAGGGCTGCTCACAAAAGCATCATCGGGAGAGATGTTTATGGGTAAAAATTTAAGTACAGTTGTTCTCGAATCTATATCGACCATGTTGATTTCCTGGCCTACCAATAAATCTAAACTATGGTCTTTACCCAGATTTGGTTTATAGTTAATGGTGTTGGTATTGATAAAAGATTTTTGGGCTACCGTGTCCAGTTGGATGGCAGGTAAACCCGCATTGTTCCTGGCTACGTTACTTACCGGGCCATTAAAAGTATTAACGTGCCTGTTGGTTCGGTTGTAACCAATGGTACTCTTTATCGTTAAGTTTTTAAGAATCGAATATTGTACATAGCCGCTCGAAATTAAATCGTTGCGATAATCATATTTCAATTCCTGGTTGGCCAAAGTAATTGGATTGGTTAATCCGGTAGTTAAATAATCAGCATCGAATAAATCGCCAGAATCTCCGCCACCTGAATAGGGCTGGTAACGAACCGAATTCCTTAACCGATTTGTTCCTTGCGAACCTGTAGAGGTCGTTCCCACTCCATCAACACGCTGACGGCTATAACGGGCATTTAAGCCTACTCTGAATTTGTCAGAAAATTTGTGGTCTAAACGCATGGAAGCAAAAGTTCTTCTATAACCAGAGTTAAGCATGATTCCATCTTCTTGTGTATTGTTTACCGAAACATTGTAAGTGGTTTTAGTTGTCCCGCCCGATAAATTTACAACCTGGGTATTGCTCCAGGCCTGGCGGCCGAATACTTTATCCTGCCAATCGATGTTCGGAATATTTTTATAGATGTCTAAATCTTCAAACGTGCCATATTTCTTTGTAAAAGTGTCTTTAACGTCCTGATTGGTATTGTTGTTATAAAGCTCATACTGGTATTTAATAAACTCATAAGGGTTCATTACATCCAGCTTGTTTACAATTTGTCTGGCGCCTGCATAAGCATCAAATGAAACAATAGGTCTTCCTTTTTTTCCGCTTTTCGTGGTAATAATAACCACTCCATTAGCACCTCTACTACCATAAATCGAAGTAGATGCCACATCTTTTAAAACATCAATAGATTGAATCTCGTTGGGCGATAAAATAGACAATGCATTTTCTACCTGAATCCCATCTACAATATAAAGGGGAGAATTATCCCCCGTAAGCGAGCTACCGCCCCTTACTTTAATGACCACTTCAGCGCCTGGGCTTCCTTCGGTTGTGGTAACCGATACCCCTGCCAATTTACCTGCCAAAGCCTGTGCTGCGGTGCTTACAGGGAATTGATCAATATCTTTGCCTGTAATGGAAGACACTGAACCTGTTAAGGCTTCTTTACGTACAGATCCGTAACCGATGTTTACGGTAACCTCCTGTAAAGTGTTGGCATCTTCTTCAAGTGTTACATCTATTTTATTTTGCTCACCTACAGCAACATTTTTTGTTTTATAGCCTACATAGGTGAAAATTAGGCTAGCGCCTTTGGCCGGAACGGTAATTTTATAAACCCCATTTGCATCAGTACTCGCTCCAATCTTCGAATCCTTTATCGATACACTCACGCCAATCAGTGGCTGCCCGTCTGATTTATCCTTTACTGTTCCGGTTAGCTGTCTGTTTTGGGCCTGTGCGACAGATAATCCAAAAAAAGAGAAAAATGCTAAAAAGAGTAGAACTCTGCTCATAAATTATTGTTTATTTGAAATGATTTGGTTTTTTAAGATGCTGCAATCGCTTGCATGTAGAATATAATTCTATTTCGGGATGTTATTGTTTGTTTATATTTGGTTACGTTGATGTAACAATTTTACAAACTAAAAACCGATTGAAACCAATTTTAACTAAAAAACTGTGCAAACGTTCCCAAAAACGTTAAAACAACGTTTATTAATATTGAGATCAAAACCCCTTAAAGAGATATTTTTTGTAACTTGTACGCAATACGAAACATGAGATTTGAAACATCTACCATAAAAGATATTGCTAAAGCATTAGGACTGTCTACCTCTACGGTTTCCCGGGCTTTAAGAGATCGTTACGAAATTAGTGAGGAAACAAAAAAGCTTGTTTTAGCCTATGCCGAAAAGGTAAATTACCGTGCCAATCCGATCGCCAGAAGTTTAAAGGAGCGCCGTAGCTATTCTATCGGCATTATTGTAAGTGAAATTGCCAACAATTTTTTTTCACAGGTTATTAATGGCATTGAATCAATCGCCTACGATAAAGATTATCATGTTATTATTTCTCAAAGTCACGAATCTTACAAACAGGAAAAATTGAACGTAGAGCATCTGGCCTCGCGTTCCATAGATGGTTTATTGATTGCGCTTTCTTCAGAAACACAAGACATCGGGTATCTCAGAAGTTTGTATGCCAAAGGTTTACCAATTGTTTTTTTTGACCGCGTACCTAATGATTTTGAAACCCATAAGGTAATCGCCAACAATTTTAAAGGCGCTTTTGATGCCACAGAACATCTTATTTTATCAGGAAAAAGAACTATTGCCCATTTAACAAATTCCGAAAACCTTTCGATAACGAAAGAAAGGTTAGAAGGTTATAAAGCAGCTTTGATTAAATATCATATCGAATTTAGGCCAGAACTGGTTAAATATTGCCAGCATGGCGGTATGCACAGCGCAGAACTGGAGCAAGCAGTTAAAGAACTTCTGCCCTTGCATCCAGATGGGATTTTTATTTCGAGTGACCGGTTAACTACAGGCTGTATCATGGCACTGAAAAAAACTAATCCTGAAGTAGCACATACAATTGCAATTGCTGGCTTCACCAACTCTAATCTGGTTGAGTTATTTTCACCTTCATTAACCTCAGTTAAACAGCCTGCTTTCGAAATGGGCCAGGTCGCCACCGAATTGTTAATCTCCATGATCGAAGCCAAAAGGCCCGTAACAGAATTCGAGACCAAGGTTTTAGATACCGAACTGGTAAAGAAGCGGTAAGGCACAGGGCGATTGCCGATTAAACGCTTAGTGCTAGGCGCCGAACGCTCCAAACTCCCATCTCTCAACTCCAAACTAATTATTACCTTTGCGCCATGGTAGAAATCATATTAAAAAAGGGCAAAGAAAAAGCGGCATTACAAAGACATCCATGGGTATTTTCTGGTGCACTGGAAAAAGTTAAGGGAAAACCCGAAGATGGCGATGTGGTAAAAGTTTTTGCTTTCGATAATGAATTTCTTGCCTACGGTTATTTCAACAGCAATTCTCGTGTTGCTGTACGTTTGTTGGAATGGGATGAAACTCAAACCATTGATAACAGCTGGTACCAGAACCGCTTAAAACAGGCTATCGCTTCACGTCAGTTTATTTTAGACGAACAGACCAATACCTGCCGACTGGTTTTTAGCGAAGCCGATTTCCTTCCAGGTTTAATTGTTGATCAATATGCTGATTTTCTTTCTCTTCAGATTTTAAGTTCTGGAATCGAAAAAGTGAAAGCAGAAATCGTAGAAATTTTAAAAACCGAATTAAATCCAAAAGGGATCTTTGATAAAAGTGACGCCACTGCCCGTACCCATGAAGGTTTACCTATCGAAAACGGACTGCTCTGGGGTGAAAACCCGCCAGAATTTTTGGAGGTAAAAGAAAATGGAATTATTTACCACATCAATATCGCAGAAGGACAAAAATCAGGATTTTATTGTGATCAGCGCGATAATAGGCACATTTTAGCCAGTTATACAAAAGGCAAAAAGGTTTTGGACTGTTTTAGCTATAGTGGTGGTTTTAGCTTAAATAGTTTAGCTAATGGTGCTGCAAGCATTACCAGTGTTGATAGTTCGGCTTTGGCTGTAGAAACATTAAAACAAAACGTAGCCTTAAACCAATTCGATACAGATAAAGTAACAGCCATACAATCAGATGTAAATAAACAACTCCGGGCTTTCAAAGAATCAGGAGAACTGTTTGATGTGATTGTGCTCGATCCACCTAAATATGCACCATCGCGTTCAGCATTAGACCGCGCGGCAAGAGCCTATAAAGATTTAAACCGTTTGGGCATGTTGTTGCTTGAAAAAGGGGGCTTATTGGCTACTTTCTCTTGTTCCGGGGCGGTTGATATCGAAACCTTTAAACAGATTATCGCCTGGGCGGCACTTGATGCAGGCAAAGAAGTTCAGATTATTAAACAATTCTGCCAGCCAGAAGATCATCCGGTCCGGATTTCTTTTCCGGAAGGAGAATACTTAAAGGGATTGTTGTTAAGGGTGCTATAAATTTATCCCTTACCGATCTACATTAAAGCACAAAGACACAAAGCACCAGGGTATTTTGAAATTAACCAAGTGTTATTGTATCCTTGTGCTAGGCTGAAAGAGGAATCTAGTTAGCCAACCATCACTTTAGCGGTAATAGCCAGTCTGTTCCAGGCATTAATGGTAACTATAGCCATAATAATCTGTGCTAATTCCTGCTCATTAAAAAAGCTTGCAGCTTTCTGATAAGTTGCATCAGAAACATGGTGGCTAATTAAGGTTACTTCTTCTGTTAAAGCTAAAACAGCTTCTTCTTGTGCCGTAAATAAGGTTGTTTCTCTCCAGGCATTTAATAAATACAAACGTTGTTCGGTTTCTCCTATTTTGCGGGCATCGGTTGAGTGCATATTTAAGCAAAATGCACAGCCGTTAATTTGCGATGCACGCATTTTAATCAGTTCTAAAAGAATTGGATCTAGTTTGCTGGTTGATAAATATTTCTCTAAACCGTACATCGCTTGGTAAGCTGCGGGTTCTACTTTTGGGATATCAATTCTACTTTCCATTTTATTTGTTTTTTGATTACGATGTAAAGGTCTGCAACTTATCGAGCAAAAAACTTAATGTAGTTTAAGAAATGAATTTTCTAACCGCAAAGGGCACAAAGGCTTTCGCAATTGCGCTAAGCAAGGTTAAAAGCCCTTTTAGTTCGCCATTTAATATTACTTGATAAATTTGTTCGATTCGTCATTTC
The DNA here is from genome assembly GCF_018613605.1 of Pedobacter sp. ISL-64. Classification (GTDB taxonomy): domain Bacteria; phylum Bacteroidota; class Bacteroidia; order Sphingobacteriales; family Sphingobacteriaceae; genus Pedobacter. The sequence continues at coordinate 322,214 of NZ_JAGGPU010000010.1, forward strand.
GACCGCAGTGGAGAAATCTATGGGTAATTTAGTTAATAACAGAACTTACAGATTTTTCCATTCCGCTTCGCTCCAGTCGAAATGACGAAAATCAATAAGCTCAACTCTGCGTGCTTCGCGTTTCTTTCTCTGTGAACTTTGCGGTTAACAAACGATTACTTTTTAGCCCTGATTTTGCTTAAAAATTCTGGGGTAAAGCCAAGATAAGAAGCCAGCATATATTGTGGCACACGCTGTACAAATTCGGGAAATAAACTATTAAAATGGCGGTATCTTTCTTCAGCGGTTTGGCTATATAGGAATTTAATCCTTCTTTGTGAGGCCTGGTGGTTTTTTTGCAGAATCAATCTAAAATATCGCTCCAGCTTGGGTAATTTATGGAACATTTCTTCATAATGATGGTGTTCAATAGCAATCACCTCGGTGGACTCTGCTGCCTGGATATAAAATTCAGACTGTTCCTGAAAAAGAAAGCTGGTTAGGTCGGTAATCCACCAGTTTTCTATGGCAAATTGAGTGGTCTGTTCAGCACCCTTTATGTCAATGAAATAAAGCCTCAGGCAGCCTTTTACCACAAAATAATTCGCCCTGCAGGTTTGTCCTTCTTCTAATAAAAAAGCCTTCTTTTTAACTGAAAAAGATTTGAGAAACGGCGCAAGAATTTCCTGTTCATCGTTACTCAAATCTATAAATTTATTAATATGCTTATAAAGTGCGCTACCCATTGCTATATATTGATGAGCTAAAATAGGTATAATTATAAGAATAGAATATGGGGCGCTAAAGCGAAAAAGCCTTAAATATGGGATGCGCATATTCGCCCCAATTTTTCATCGCACCAAGTAATATGGCTTTTAAGCCTTTGTTATCAGTAGGTTTTCCTTTTGTAGGCGCTGCTAATTCTTTCTCTGGCACAGCAACTTCTGTTACTTTAGTAGCAAACCAGGTTACATTTTCATGCGGCAAAGCTAAACCTAAAATCATACCAGGCAATCCGGTAAAAGACTCAGGGCCGCCAGGAACAGCAATTTGGTTAGCGTAATACGCCACCACGTAAACCGAATCCATAATGATGGCATTGGCCCTGCGGCATTCGTAACCCGCAATTTCTCTTGTTTCGTCGGTAATTTTCCAGTTAATTTTGCGCACGCTATCCTTAACCAGATAAGTATCCTCGTAAACATTTTTTTGTGTAGTGCTGGTTTGCGAATCAAAATTTGTAGCAATTGTGTTTTTTAAATCGGCCAGTACATCTGTTGATAACCAATTGTTATTCACTGTTTCTTCTACCGTTGGCCATTTAAATAAGCTTTTATCCTTATTAAAGCTTAGGGTACTTTTAGCGACCTTAAACTGAGGATTATTTTTTTTGTATTGATCAAAAGCCTGATTCATATAACTTTCATTGTCCTTATCAATCTTCTTTTTGATCAAGGCATACATATTCGATCTTTTTTCAAACTCGATTACGCCATTTTGTACGAAGTGTATATTTTGAGCGGATAAGCTCTTGCTGATGAAAATAACAGCAAATAAGATGATATATTTTAGTGTAGTTTTCATGGTTGTTATTTTTGTGTTTTGATACCGCCGCCCATTTTATTAAAATCCCACGATACGGAGAACATTAAATATCTTCTAATGGTAGTATAACTGCTTTGGCTAATGGTTGTATTGTTGGCCGAACGATTAAAGCCGATATTCTGGTTAAGAATATCATTTACAGTTGCTGAGAATCTTAAATTTTCTGTTTTAAAGAATTTTTTGCTTACTGATGCATTCCAGATAAGACGCTCAAAACTTTCGGTAAGCACTTGTGTTTTTCCGTTGTACTGGTATTCTGCATCTGTAGATATTTCAAACTTCCCTGGTAATTGCACATTGCCCGACGCATAACCAGACCATCCCCATCCATCACTATTCCTACCAATACTTGCTCTTGCCATATTATACGATGGGCCAAAGCGGGTATAAAAACTATAACTTTTATCTTTGTATTTCGAAATATTGATGCCCCCACTGTAGGTATAGTTTTTAGTGTTATTTAAGGTTCTGCCTAAATCGGTGGTAATAAAGTTATAAGAAGAACTCCCATTTGCATTTGCATTTAAACCTATATTTATTTCGCCAAGCGTGTTTATTTTCCTGCTTATCTGTCCATATAAATAGAAATTTGTTTGCATTTTATCATTGTAATTGATGTATCGATAGGTGCTTTTACCAACACCATTGGTGGTTACATCGCTAATAATTGGATTTGCAGTAAAGCTGTAAGAGCCGCTTAACCAAACCGATTGGTTGGTTAAAACTTTGTAAGCGTTATAACTTGCATTGATGTTACTTCTGAATGATGGTCTTAAATCTTGATTTCCTTCCACAACATTAAATGGATCGTTATTTATCCTAACTGGCTGAAGTTGATCAAGTGTGGGCTGGTTGGTATTACCATTATAGCTAATCCGTAATGATTTTTGTTGAGAAAAACGATATTGATAAGTTGCCTGGGGCATATAATTAATAAAGTTTCTTACATAGGTTTTGTTATGGTAAATATCATCCTGTTTGAAATTTACCCCACTAAATTTCGATCCAAAATTGATAACCGTTTTACCTTTTTTATAATTGAAAATTGCACCTGCCTGATTGATGGTCTGGTTCAGTTCAAAGTTGTTACTGTAGAGCGTATCTAAAATATCATATCTGCCAGTTCCAGATTGATTAAAGGATAGTCGATCTGATTTCCCGTTCATTAAACTTAGGCCATAGTTAATAATTACCGTCAAGGTTTTTGAAAGGGGTTCAGTGTAAGCTGCATTTAACTTAAAGGCACTATTTGTTATATCGTTGGTCTTTAATTGATTGGTAAGACTATCTATTATTCCTGTTCCGGTCTCATTTGCCCGTTTGTTAAGCGAGTTTAAGTATCCTTCACTATTACTTTTGTTGATCGATTGATTTAAGTTTAATGATAATGTACGCCCTTTTTTCTTTAATTTTTTGGTGAATAAAACGTTCATGTTAAAACTTTGATCATCTACCTCATTGCTTAGCGTTCTGTCAGATGAATTTAGGAATTTATCGTTCTCACCGAAAGTTGAAGTTACAAAATGGTTTGAGGTATTACTTTTTTTCAATGCACCATCAACGTTAACTTTCATGGTTAAGGTAGTATCGATTTTTAGCTCATACATGGCATCCAGTTTTTGTCTGAACATGTCATTGTCGAATGATTCATTTGAGGTATTATTCTGTACTCCCGATTCTAAATTGTTCTGATTTATTGAGTTTTTATCACCCTGAACCCTGATTGATCCAATTTTATAATTTGTGTTTAACGATTCCTTGTCTTTGTTCCATTTGTTATCGAAATGCAAGCCCCCGGTTCTGGCTAGAGGTAACCCCTGACCATTATATTGCCCATCATAGCTATCAAAGTCATCGCCTCCACTACTAAAATACATTCCACCGTCATCACTCATCGTCAGGCCGCCAGAGCCCCCATATTTATCCCGGTCATCCCAGCCTAAGCCCACTGTTCCATTATTGCCCAAAATGCCGTAGGCCGAAAATTTCTTTTTGCCCCAGAATTTATTAAACATTCCCTGACCCTGATAAAAATCTTTTGTTCCATAACCACCCTGCACTTTGCCAAAGTAGCCGTTCTTTTTATCTTCTTTAAGTTTAATGTTAAGTGTTTTGGTTTTTTCGCCATCATCAATGCCTGTAAAACTAGCCTGATCGCTGGCTTTATCGTAAAGCTGAACAGATTCTACCATATCTGCCCTCAGGTTTTTAGTTACCAGCGTTGGGTCGTCGCCAAAAAATTCTTCACCATCTACCAATACCTTCGGTACGGTTTTGCCCTGAGCTGTAATTTTCCCATCCTTATCTACCTGAAAGCCAGGAAACTGTTTAATCAGATCTTCCACTTTTGAGTTCGGTTCGATATTATATGCTTTGGGATCAAACTCTGTAGTATCGCCTTTAATTTTTATGGCTGTTCTGTTTCCTTTAATAATTACATCGGCAAGAATTTTGGCCATACCTGTAAGATTAATTTTTCCATAATCTTTAACCTGAGTGGTAGAATCGAGCGTAAAATGATCTACAAAATCTGCATACTTAGGGTAAGAAACCAATAAGATAAACTTCCCGTTTTTAATTCCGCTAAGCTCGAATGAGCCATTTTCTGCTGCCCGGGTAAATTTCACCAATGTAGAATCTTTTGCATTTAAAACTGCGATAGAGGTTCCAGATAAAAGCATTGTCGATGCAGTATCAATCGTTCGGCCTTTAATGGCATGGAGGCTTTGTGCTTTCGAATAAGTGGAGATAAAAACGAACAGGCACAACGAGAGTAATAGGCGTTTCATAGATAAGATTTGGTTTTGTTTGCCGAATATAAAACTAATATGTTAGTTGTGCATAATGGTTTAACCTTTTTTAACATTATTGCCTAATACTCAATTCATTTTAATCTTTCAGGTTTTACAACAAATCGTTTTTCATATAGATTAATTAGTCGTTCGTCTATAAATACAAGCTCATGGTATAATAGCTGGTAACTCGCTGAAACGTTTTTGATAATCCGCAGTCTTACCTGCAAAACCTACTGATAGTTAGGTGTTTAAAACAAAGTTATCACAACATAAAAATATTAAAGTCATGAGAACTTCTATTAAAAATTTATTCGCAATTGCATTAGTAATGGTTACTTTAAGTAGCGCAACAGTAGTAGCAAACGCTACAGAAAACAACGCAAATTATACCACTATAACTCAGGTTAAAAATATCGGTAAAATTGTAGTTACCGGAAACGTTAAATTGATCCTTGTTCAGGATGCCAAAGAAAGCGTTGAAGTTTATGATCAATATTATACCAAAAATGCCTTGGTACAACAGCAGGGAGATGAACTTAGAATCAGCTCTTTTGATAAAAAGACATTAATTGTAATTGCCCACTTAAATAATTTAACCGCTATTGAAGCATCGAACACAGCAACGGTAAGTACTACAGGAAACTTTAACCTGTTAAACTTAAATGTTGTTTTGGGTGATAATGCTTCGGCCTATATTAATGTTAATGCTGTTAACCTAACTACAGACGTAAAAGATTCAGCATCGTTAAAGCTTGAAGGTTCAACAGAAACACACTTATCTGTAAGCGGCATAGCTTCTAAAATCGAAACCAGCAAATTTACTGCTCAGGACAGTAATATTAAATGGGTTGCCAAATCTGCTATAGCAGGCAACAATAAATCGCGCTACGATGATCTTCAGGTAGATTTATTAGAAAAACTATTCTAACCCTATCATATATTTTACCATAAAGGCACTAAATTTAAAATCTAGTGCCTTTTTTTAGTTAACGGCTATGGTTACAAACGAGGACGATTTTACAAATCAAATTTTATCCCTTGTGCTAAAGGCAGCGTGTTCGAATAATTGATGGTATTGGTTTGTCTGCGCATGTAAGCTCTCCAGGCGTCTGATCCGCTTTCCCTGCCACCGCCTGTTTCTTTTTCACCGCCAAAAGCACCGCCGATTTCTGCGCCCGAAGTACCAATATTTACATTGGCTATGCCACAGTCAGAGCCTTTAGCCGATAAGAATTGCTCTGCCTCTCTTAAATTCAAAGTCATAATGGCCGATGATAATCCTTGTGGAACGGCATTTTGCAAAGCAATGGCCTCATCTAATGTTTTGTATTTAATCAGATATAAAATCGGCGCAAATGTTTCGTGCTGAACAATCTTAAAATCATTCTGAACTTCGGCAATACATGGTTTTACGTAACACCCGCTTGTATAGGCATTGCCCGATAAAACGCCGCCCTCTACCACAAAATTGCCACCCTCTTCCTTACATTTTGTAATCGAATCTAAGTATGCTGCAACCGCATCGGTATCAATCAGTGGTCCCACGTGGTTATTTTGATCTAAGGGATCTCCAATACGCAACTGTCCGTAAGCTTTAACCAGTTTAGCGGTAAAAGCATCATATACACTTTCGTGGATAATTAGTCTCCTGGTAGAGGTACAACGTTGGCCTGCGGTACCAACAGCACCGAATACCGCACCGATTAAGCTCATATCTAAATCAGCATGTTCTGAAATGATAATGGCATTATTACCACCAAGTTCAAGCAAGCTTTTTCCTAACCTTGCGCCTACTGCCGCGCCAACTGCCTTACCCATACGCGTCGATCCGGTGGCAGAAATTAAAGGAATGCGGCCATCATTTGTCATGAGTTCGCCAACTTCCCTATCGCCTAAAACCAGGTTGCAAACCCCTTCGGCTATATCGTTATCTTTAAAAACCTTTGCAATAATATGTTGACAGGCGATTGCGGTTAGCGGTGTTTTTTCTGAAGGTTTCCAGATGCAAACATTACCACAAACTAATGCCAAAGCGGTATTCCAGCTCCAAACCGCTACAGGAAAATTAAATGCAGAAATAATACCTACAATCCCTAACGGATGCCATTGTTCGTACATGCGGTGGCTTGGGCGTTCGCTGTGCATGGTTAAACCGTAAAGCTGCCTGGATAAACCTACTGCAAAATCGCAGATATCGATCATTTCCTGCACTTCACCAAAACCCTCCTGCAAACTTTTCCCCATCTCGTAAGAAACCAGGGTGCCTAACGCATCTTTGTTTTCGCGTAAGGCATCACCAAACTGGCGCACAATTTCTCCTCTTTTTGGAGCCGGAACAGTACGCCATGCTGTAAATGCTTCCTGTGCTTTATGTACAACAGCATCATAATCAGCAGCACTTGCAATCTTGGCCGAAGCAATCAGTTTGCCGTCAACAGGAGAAAAACTTTCTAATGTATTTACATTAAGTTCACCACCCCAATTGCCGCCCGTACTATAAGCGGCATTGCTTGCATTAATGCCCAGGTTGTTTAAAATGGATTGAATATCTGTAGTCATATATCTAACGATTTACACAAAAAAACAAAAAATTAACAGAAAGGAGGTCACATTCTGCGCTTTAAATTATTTCCATAATCAATATCTTCCTTTAAGCATAACCAGATGTAAATAAGGCTATAATTTGTGCTTTTTGCTTTGCAATATAAATAGCGTAGTTTTCCAAAAGAATAATGATATCAATTAGGCTTCAGTTGTTATAAAATGGAAAGATGAAAATAAAATTATTGCTCGTTGCTTTTTTAGGGTTCAGTATTACCCTTTCGGCACAAACAAAAAAGGCGACTAACTCGCTCTTGTGGGAAATTTCTGGTAATGGATTAAAAAAGCCTTCCTATCTATTCGGTACCCATCATTTAATAGGGGCTAAATTTGCAGATACGATGAAGGTCCTGCAGGAAAAGTTTAAATCTACCGACGCAGTAGTGGGCGAAATTGTAATGGATAGTACTATGCAAACTAAAATGGCCCCATTTTTAGTGATGAAAAATAATACGCTTGATAGTTTATTAACAAAGTCAGAATACAAGGAAGTAGAAGATTATTTCAAAAGCAAACAACCAGGTTTTGAATTAAAGCAATTGAACAATTTCAAGCCCGCAATGGTATCAATAATGATGATGCTTTTTGAAAGCCCAGATATGTTAAAAGATATAGGCAAAGGTATGGATGAAAGCTTTCAGAAGTATGCAAAAAAAAATGGAAAATCATTATATGGTTTGGAAACAGCTGAATATCAGGGGGCACTTTTATTTGACAGTGATCTGCAGAAACAAAAGAAAGCATTGCTAAAATCGATCCGAGAAGTGGATAAAAGCAAACAAAAAATGGAGGAGCTGAAAACTTATTACATCACTCAGGATATAGGAAAATTAACTGAACTCTTTAAAAATCAAGACGAGGAAAACAAAGAATTTATGACCGAGCTCTTAAAAAACCGGAACAAAAGATGGTTAGATCAGCTGCCAGCCCTAATGCAGAAGCAATCGTTATTTATTGCGGTTGGAGCGGGTCATTTAGTGGGTACTGAAGGCTTGATAAAAGGGTTGCAGCTTAAAGGTTACATTTTAAAGCCAGTAGCAACTAATTAAATATTTCAATGCGTTTGTAAAAAACAAAAGAAAGGGAGCTACATTTGCGTTTTTACTTTAGCACAAATAGCTTGTTCAAAGTAAAATTAATTTGTAAAAACATAAAAATGAATAAAAAAATTATTGCCTGTGGTGTGATGCTGGCTTCTGCTTTTACTGCTAATCCACTTTTTGCACAGGATCAGCCCGTAGAAAAATCGAACAACTTAAATGTTTACCGTGTAACTGCAACTAAAGTTAACGATCTGGTTCATACCAAACTCGATGTGTCTTTTGATTATGCAAAGCGAAACCTATACGGTAAAGAGTGGGTTACTTTAAAACCTCATTTTTATGCTACCGACTCTTTAACCCTCGATGCGCAGGGAATGGATATTAAAACCATTGCATTGGTTGGTGCAAAAGGAAATACCCCGCTTAAATATGTTTATAAAGATAATAAGCTTTATATCACCCTAAATAAGAAGTACACCAATACCGAAAAGTATACAGTGTATATTGCTTACACCGCTAAACCCGATGAATTGAAAGTAAAGGGGAGTGCTGCCATAACCGATGCTAAAGGTTTATATTTTATCAACCCGGATGGTACCGATAAAAACAAACCAACACAGATCTGGACACAAGGTGAAACTGAATCATCTTCGGCTTGGTTTCCAACTATCGATAAACCTGATCAGAAAACCACTGAAGAGATTTCAATAACGGTAAAATCGAAATACACAACGCTTTCTAACGGAAAATTAGTGAGCCAGAAAGCCAATGCAGATGGAACAAGGACCGATACCTGGAAAATGGATCTGCCACATTCGCCATATTTATTTATGATGGCGGTTGGCGAATTCAAAATCACAAAAGATACCTATAAAGGTAAGGAAGTAAGCTATTACCTCGAACCGAAATTTGCGCCCTATGCCAAGCAGATTTTTGGCAAAACACCTGATATGATCCAGTTTTACAGCAATTTGTTAGGGGTAGATTATCCATGGAATAAATATGCGCAGGTGGTAGCCAGAGATTACGTTTCGGGCGCAATGGAAAATACTACGGCTACTTTACATGGCGAGCAGGTACAGAAAACAGATCGCGAGTTATTGGATGAAAATGAAGAAGGAACCATTGCGCACGAGCTTTTTCACCAATGGTTTGGTGATTATGTGACCGCAGAGTCGTGGTCTAACTTAACCATGAACGAATCTTTTGCCACCTTTGGCGAAGTGATCTGGCACGGACATGATGCTGGCAAAGATGCGGAAGATAAATCACGTTATGACAAATTACAATCTTATTTAGGATCGACCAAAAAAGGAGAAAGCCCTGTTTTAGCCCGCTTTTATTATGGCGACAAGGAAGATATGTTCGATAACATCAGCTATGCTAAAGGATCGATTATTTTATATGCCCTAAAAAATCAAATGGGCGATGCCGCTTTCTACAAATCACTTAACCGTTACCTCACCACCAATGCCTTTAAAAATGGCGAAACACATCAATTGCGTTTGGCTATGGAAGAGGTTACCGGAAAAGACTGGAGCCCTTATTTTAATCAGTGGTATTACAATGGTGGCCATCCGGTTTTAAGTATCGATTATGGTTACGAAAATGGTAAGGCAACAATTAAGGTTAAACAAACACAGGATTCGAGCGTGCAGATCTTTACACTGCCCATTAAAATTGATATTTATGCAGGAGGCAAAAAAATCAGAAAAGAAATCCTGATCAATAGCCGTGAGCAGAACTTTAGCTTCGAAGTGAGCGCTAAACCCGATTTAATCGATTTTGATGCGGATAAAATTTTAGTCGGCGAAACCAATGACAATAAAACCGCCGAAAACTATTATTTTCAATACAAAAATGCGCCCAGTTATGCCAATAGAATTGAAGCCCTGCAATTTATTATGCAAAGCAAAGCCAAAAGCGGCCAGCTGGTATTGTTAGAAGGTTTAAAAGATAAATCTGCAGATTTACGCGCTTTAAGTATTGATGGGATTAACCTGGATGATGCTCAGATTAAAACAGCAGCTTTACCGGTTTTACTTCAGATTGCCAAAACAGATAAAAATACCGAAGCAAGATCAGCTGCAATTGTGAAATTAGCTGAAACTGGCGATCAAGCTTACAAAACTTTAGTGTTAGCAAGTTTAAAAGATAGATCGTACAAGGTAATTGCTGCCGGTGTTGATGGTTTAGCCAAACTGGCTCCACAAGAAAGCATCGCAGCTTTAGCATCGTTAGATGAAGATACGAAAGCACATATAGCGCCTTCTATCGCAACGTTATATATCAACGAACCAAAGGATGAGTATCAGGCATTTTATGATAACATTATGCTTACAGGTGACAGGAATAGTGTTTTTGCAGTAGTTGGCCAGTATTTTCAGTACCTGAGAGCAAACAATAATCCTGCAGTTACCGAGAAAGGTATTATGAACATTGCTGTCGCCATTGAAAGATTAAAATTACAAGCCTATTTAAATAAGCAACTTGTGGGTGCTTATACTGCAGCTGCCCAGGCTAAAACGCAACAGGCAGCAGCTTCAGGTGGCAATGCACAAGCAAACGCCAACTTAAGTAAACAAGCTGAGCTGTTTAAAAAAGGAGCAGCAGATTTAGAAAAAGAATAATGGTTAAACCGTTAGGTCCTTTAGCGGTTAAATAGAAATTAACGCAAGAGGCCCGTTTGAACCAATCAAACGGGCCTCTTGCGTTAATTAAGTATTCTATTATCTGATTGATACGTAGGTAAGGGTATCGGTAGCTGATCGGCTACTTGGACTTACCCCCCATTTGAATGAGATGTAAAAAGTTTTAGTAGCTGGATCGTAACGGCTATCGTAAGCCGGATCGTTAATCAATGTTGCATTAGCTGTACTTTTCATGGTTACCTTGTTGGTTGTAGGGTTAACATTGATCGTTAAACCATCAATACCGCCAACACCACCACCATTCGACCAAACCTGGCCAAAATCTACAGCGGTTGCACCGTTACTTGGTAAATCCTTGGTTAAGCCTTTAAAGTTTCCGCTTAATACAGGATCACCTTCTCTAAAAACATAACCCTTGAAGCTATATTTTCCATCATATCTGTTCCTTACGGCTACTTTAACCACCACAGAGCCAAATTTTTTGCTAATCACTTCTCCCGATGCATCGGTAATGGTTACTGGTAAGCCATAACCTATTGCCGGATTAAGCGCTGTGCTTACAAATTTAACCGGTACCTGTACCCTGCGTTGGTTTGCAGGAATAGTAATCGTGGTTTGCATTGTAAAAGCATTTGAAGGCACTTGTGTTAATGCCGGATCTGAAGTGTGCGCTGCATTATAAGCTGCAAGTGCCGTCGGATCGATTGACAATGTTACCTTAATATCAGTTGCTTTTGTGCTTGATGCGGCATAATTAATGTAAAAAAAGTAATCGCTTGCCGCATCTTGTTGGATAAGTGATGTGGTTAACGAATTCACACTACCATCGCCAACTGGCGAACCAACCGGAATTTCTACCACAGGAGTTGTAGCTGAAAAATCGGGTTGCTCATTTTTGTTTTTTAAACAAGAAGATAGACTCATTACGCATAGCGCTGCAATAAATCCGTTAAATATATTTTTATTTTTCATCGTTTTAATTGATTTATTTAACGTCCCAGAAAATTCTGGAAGTAAACTGGTTAATTGTACCTTCCGCAATTACATTGGCAGAGTTGGTGTTATATTCTCTTTGTGGATATAACATTCTTACCGGAATCTTCTTCGTAGTTACTGTAGAAGCAATAGAGATTGGCATATCTTTCGGAAGCTCTAAACGTCTGTAATCCGTCCATGGCTCAATGTCATTCGTACCATTCATTGCGGCCCATTTCTGTTTGATAATCAAAGCCATTTTTTCTTCGTCAGTACCACCCCATTTTGCAACATCCTGATCCGTAAGATAAGTTGTCGCTTCAGCCTCAGTTAAGCCTAGGTAAACGAAGTTAGCCGTCACAGCAGCTTTATAATTGCTTTCTGCGCTGCTGGTTAGGTATCCTCTTTGTGCTGCCTCAGCTTGTAAGAATAGACTCTCAAAATCGGTCATAATCGGTTGCGCTTGATCGTACGATTTTAATACCCCTTTACCTATGCCCGACACTGTTGTAAGTGTTTGATCAAAATTAACCTCCTGACCCCAAACCAAACTTACATAAGTACTGCCTGCGCCATCGTTAACTGTAGTGTAGAATTTACCTAATCTCGGATCGTCATTATCCTGAAGAAAGTCTAATCCATAAGTGCTGGCCAACATATAACCATGAGAAGCGGTTTTTGTGCCATCAACACCATAACCATAAACTGCCCAAAATGGGTTTTGCTTACCGGCGGTGTTTAAATAACCCGGATTGTTGGCAATGCCTTCACCAGTTCCAATATATCCGAATCCATTTGCGTTAATTTTTGCAATCTCATCTTTAATATATTGCGCTCTTCCGGCTATTTCAGATTGACGCAATAAGATTCTTAATTTTAAAGTGTTGGCAAATTTGCCCCATTTTTTTAAGTCTCCTTTAGCATAAATATCGGCTGCGGCATCGGCCGGAGAAACTGTTGCGGTTTTAAATAAGTTTGCTGCAGTATCCAGTTGTTTAGCCAAATCTTCGTAAATGGCCTGTGCCTTATCGTATTTCGGATTAAGGAAAGCAACCGATTTTGACGCCTGTGAATAAGGTACGTTGCCATAAAAATCTACCAGGTACTGGTAATCCCATGCTTTCATTGTTTTTGCAATGGCAATATAAAAGTTTTGACCTGCTGCTTTACTCTGTGTTTCTAAATAGGTATAATCGTTTACATTGTCGTAAAGATTAGCCCAAAGTGTTGTAGAACCGCTCCAGTTGGTGGTAAAGTTGTACGAGCGTTCTTCGTACCAGCCAGAAACACCACCTGGTGTCATCCAGTAATTCATCCACAAAGCCGCAAAGCTGTAAAAAATAGAACCACCTGTAGTATAGGCAGCAGTATTGTTTAATGCACCCGTTAAAACCAGCGCAGGTTTAACTGCTGTAGCGTTGTTCGGGTTATCGTTAATATCTAAAAATCCTTTTTTACATGCGCCAAGCAGTAGTACTGCCGACACTGTAAACATATATATCAATTTCTTTTTCATGTCTTTTTTTTAATTATTAAAAGCCAATTGTTGCGGTAAAACCATAAATACGTGTTGGTGGCGTTTGGTTTAAGTTGTTAACGCCTTGCGCATTACCAGTACCCACGTTAATTTCCGGGTCGGTGTAAATGTTATCGCTTGGTCTGAACATAAATAAGTTTCTTCCGATTAAGGCGATACTCGCGTTTTTGATAAATTTCGCTCTGCTTTGTAACCATTGTGTTGGTACCTGGTAAGCCAAAGAAAGCTCTCTGATTTTCCAGAACGCAGCACTCATTACGTAGTTAGAAGCAGTGTTATTGCGAATGCCATCAGCCCAAAACGATCCATTGCCATTAATAGTAGTGGTATTGGTGTTCGGTACAAATACGCCTGGCGAAGTTTGGATAACTGAATTTGGATAAACGAAACGCTCGCGGGCTGCCTGTGCAGAAGTATAACTGATACCTGCAAAATCAAGCGTGCTGGCAAAACTGTTATAAAAAACGTTACCGCTGCGGTATTCTGCTACTCCTGATAAAGTGAAATTTTTAAAGGTAAAACTGGTGTTTATACCTAAAACACTGCTTGGGTTGGTTTGACCGAAATCTTTATTAATTGGGCTCGAAATCGGTAAGCCTGTGTTAGCATCAACAATAACATGTCCTTGTGGATCTGTTTGATAAGTACTTACCTGTAAAGATGGAAAACTCTGGCCAACTACGATATAGTTGTTATCGCCAATACCCAATTGGTTTTGTCCCTGATATAATGATAATACTTTATTGGTGTTGTAAGAATAGTTTACCCCTACATTCCATCTAAAACCGTTAGCAAGGCCAATAACCGGAGCTGCATTTAAGCTAAACTCAATCCCTTTATTCTGGCCTTCACCTGTATTGATAATCGCATTGGTATAACCGGTTGTACCCGATAAATCTACCCCATTAATAATCTCCTGATCTTTTGTGTTTTGAAGATATGCCGAAGTTTCTAATGTAATGCGGTTATTTAGGAAGCCAATATCAAAGCCAATTTCTTTAGAAATGGTTTGCTCTGGTTTTAAGTTTGGATCGTATACAACGTTATCGATAGAGTAACCAGCAGTACCGCCATAAGGGAAATTACCTGCAGGGCTGATCGTAGAAACTAATTTGTATGGATCTATCTGTACGGCATAAACTTTAGATATACCACCACGGATTTTTAAGTTGCTGATAACCTTGCTTTCTTTTAATGCAGGAATCGCATCTGTAAGCGTTAACGCTGCATCAATTGCTGGATAGAAGAAAGAACGGTTGCTTTTTGCTAATCTCGAATCCCAGTCATTTCTACCAGAGATGTGAATGGTTAAGTAATCATGGTAAGTAGCGGTTATATCTCCAAATACAGCCATTTGGCGCGAGTTGCGTTCCGTTTCAGAACCTACAATTTCACCGGTACGGTTGTTAATGTTAAACAAGTTATCAACTACAAGGTTCGACCCAGACTGAGTCATGTATTTATAGTTTTTTTGGATCACCTGCGCACCACCGATTACGGTAAATTTAAATTGATTAAACGTTTTAGTCGCGGTTGCAAGAAAATCACCTGTGTATCTGCTTTCAAATTCATTGTAATCGCCTACTGATGATTTAATGTATTGTGTAGCAGCAGAACCTTTGCCCGAATCGTGCGCAAAATCCGAATAGGTATAGGCGTAGTTTTTGTTTTTACCCTGCGTGTTTTTGGTACTCAAACCACCTCTTGCCATTAAGCTAATCCAATCAAGTGGTTTGTAAGTGAAGGACAGGTTACCCAATAAATCGTCTCTTCTTTCGTTGTTACGATTTTGTTGTAAGCCAAAATAAGGACTCTGGTAGTAATCGTTGTAATAATCGTTCGGGTTACCGTATTTCGATGTTACATCGCTATACTCGGTTAAGGGAACGTTACCCGGGGTATTAATCACGTTATTATATACCTGATTGGTACTTTTATCGTAATTTCTTTGTGTATAGTTGAATGAATAATCAGCTAAAAATTTATTTATTTTGCGTGTTCCGTTAACACGGATGGCTGTTCTGTTTGATTTATCGCCCGGAACATAACCTTTACTGTTTACACGTTGCAGGTTGATATAAGTTGTTCCGTTTTCATTTCCGCCTGAATAGGCAATGTCGTTCTGCTCATCAATACCCGTTTCGAAGAAACTTTCTTTTTCGCCGTCTTTATAAGTATAAGGTACCATTTGATAAGTGCCATCTTCTAAAATACGCCCTAATGGTCTGATACTACCATCAAAACGTTCGCCAAAGGTCTGGTTTTCAAAGGGGGTGTATAATCCAAAACCGAAATCATCCTGAGTAGTACCGCCTCCAAACTGTGTTTGCATCTTTGGGAAGTAACTTAAACGATTTAGTAAAGTGGAATTAGTATAAGTGATGGTACCTCCATCAGCAGATCCCCTCTTGGTACTTACAATCATTACTCCATTCGAAGCATCCGATCCGTATAATGCGGCAGCATTTGCACCTTTTAGAATGTTTACGTTTTCAATATCGTTCGGGTTAATCGAATTTAACTGACTTAATGGTACAATAATTCCATCCAATACCAAAAGTGCCTGGTTGTTTCCGGTAAACGATCTGTTACCACGTAATACCACCCTTACCTGATCACCAGCATCAATCTGATTATTGGCCTGGTTAATCTGTAAACCCGCAACTTTTCCCGATAAACCGGTTGCTAAGTTGGTTGGCCTGCTAGAAGTTAAAGCTTTGCCTGTTACCTGTTGTGTAGCGTAACCAATTTCTTTTGGCTTGCGTTTAATACCCAAAGCAGTAGAAATCGTAACCTCACTTAAACTTTTTGAGTCTGGCTCCAGGTTTACGTTAAAGTTTGATTGGGTACCAACAGCAATTTCTTTGGCTACAAAGCCGATATAAGAGAATTGCAGCACTTCATTTGCATTAACGCTGATGGTAAATTTTCCATCCGAACCGGTAGATGTTGCTTTTTTGGTATCCTTCACACGGACACTCACCCCAGGAAGAGGTAATCCATCGTTAGATGCAACCACTTTCCCAGTAATATTTTTACTCTGGGCATTTGCTTGTACAATGCCGAAAAATAAAAATATGAATAAACACAGTACGAGTTTTTTCATAGTTTTTTAAAGTTTATTTAAGTTAATAATCCGCGAATTACAGTTTTTATTATCACTAAATCAAAAAAAAAGAGGATTATGTTAAAAATGTTATAAATTGCGTTTAGATAGCAGCTAAAATGTTTTAGTAAATTACCTTTTATCAAGTTTAATATTGCATATCACAATGTTTTTAGTTGTTTTCTTTAGTTTGTTTTGCTTTTTGTTTCCGAATTTTTTTCTTTCAAAACGAAATAAACCGACTGAATAATTTTTTATGTTTTTAAAATAAATTATCCTCATGAAAAAGTTCTTTTTATTGTTTTTTCTGGTTTGTGCTTCAATTTTTTCTTTTTCGCAAAATGTTACGGTTGGAATTGGTGCAAAACCACTTATGGTATCTGTTGCGAAAAACAACATAGAGGGAAGCCCATATTTTAATCAGGCCTATGCCGATTGTAAAATAAAAACAATTACGCAAAAAGAATTGACCGTAAAGGCTTTACGGTACAATATAGAAACACAACAGCTCGAGTACACCGAAAACAACAATGTGTATGCCATTCAAGCTTCGGTACAATCCTTTACCGCGCCCGATTCGTTAGGTAATCCGCATCATTTTACCAAAATGAAAATCGATAATGCCGTTGGCTTTTACGAAGTCGCCGTTCACGGCAACATTATGTTGTTAAAACAATATGTGGTAAAAAAAGATGTGGTCGAAGATTGGTACACCAAAAAGAAGATCACCGAATTGGTAAAGCACATTAATTACTTTACCGGTAAAAACGGTACGATTCAAAAGTTAACCCCATCTACAAAGAATATTGCCAATGCTTTAGCAAACAAAAAAGAGGAGGTGTTGGCATTTATCAAAAACGAGCAATTAGAACCCAAACAAGATCAGGATCTGGTTAAAATATTTGAATACTACAACAGCTTAAATTAAGCTGGCGTTTACTCTTTACATCCCTCTTTTCTCCTGGTGTCGATAATATAAACAATCTGCCAGCCCTTATCTCCTTTTACCAATTGAAAGGAATTAACCCCACAATGACTAAATTTTTCGCCCAGATAAAATTTATAGTCTGTCCAAACAGAAGCCAAAGGACCATCGATTAATATTTTGGTAAACACAATACGCTCATCATATTTTTCCTGGTGTGGAGTGCCGATAAATTTGATAAAGTCGTTAACAGATTCTGTACGTATACCTGTTTTACCTTCTTTGTTCGTAATGGTTTGCATGATTGCTGCTGGTGCAAAGGCAGTTCTGGTTAAAGTGCTGTCTCCAGTCTTCATACCGGTAAAAAGGTTATTTATGGTTTTTTGGATGGCACTTTCTTCATCGCTTTGCGCAAAGGAATTTGTAGCAAAACCTAGTAAAAACAGGGCAAAAATGACTAATCCTTTCATGACTTCTTAATTACGTATATACCATAAATTTATAGTATTTTTGTCAAAGAAGGGAAAAGGAACCGCGATGTTGCAAAAAATCTATAGATTATCCACACATCTTAATCACAGTCAATACGCTTTATAGTCAGCTATTTACGCTGTTTTAACCGATTGATGTTAATAATTATTTTAAAAACGGATAATTAAAACTTGTAAACTTATAATGTGTTTTTCTGCTAATTGGCACGGTTCTTTAATAGTATAATATATGGAAGAAGAATTCTTTTTTGAATCCAACGAAGATGCACAACGGTCGGTAGAACGTTACGAAGAAATGCTCCGCAATCAGGATCAGTATTTCTTCGATGCAGGGGCATTCGAATACATTGTAGATTTCTACATTGAGAAAAATGATCCGGTCAAAGCTTTGCAGGTTGTTGATTTTGCAATCAGTCAGCACCCTTATGCAACAGTGTTTTTAATCAAACAAGCTCATCTTTACATTTTAACCAACAATCACGAAAAGGCGTTTATTGCCTTGCAAAAAGCTGAACTTTTAGAGCCGTCAGAACCAGATATTTATTTGCTTCGCGGTAATATTTTTCAAAATACCGAACGTTTTGACGAGGCTTTGGAAAATTATGAAAAAGCTTTGGGGCTGGCCGAAAGTACCGATGAAATTTTATTACAGATGGCTTATGTTTACCAGAGCATGAGCGATTATGAAAGCGCCATTACCTATATTAAGCTTAGTTTAGAGCAGAATATGGAGAATCAGGATGGTTTATATGAGCTGGCTTTCTGTTACGATGTGTTAGATAAACAAGAAGAAAGTATCAAGTTTTATCAGCAATACATCGATACCGATCCGTATTCTTATGCGGCATGGTATAATTTGGGCAATAGTTTCCATAAGTTGAATCTTTTCGAAAAAGCGATCGATGCTTATGATTATGCGATCCTGATCAAAGAAGATTTTAGCTCTGCGTATTTCAATAAAGGTAATGCGCTGGTTCAGCTCGATAAATATGATGAGGCGATAGATGTTTATAAACAGACTTTCGAATACGAACAGCCTAATGCCGATACCTATTGTGCCATTGGCGAATGTTACGAGAAACTGGAAAAAATGGACGAAGCCCGTTCTTACTACAAAAAATCGGTAAAAATGGATCCCAAAATGGCAGATGCCTGGTTTGGGATCGGTGTTACGCTGAATTTTGAAGAACGTTATTTCGAATCGTTGCATTTTTATAAAAAAGCAATAGATTTAGAGGCCGAGAACCCTGATTTCTGGTTTGCAATGGCCGATGCTTATTATAAATTAGGCCAGATTGACGAATCAATCGAAGCTTACGAAAAGGTATTGGAGTTTAATCCATTGGATATTGAAGCCTGGTTAGATTTTAGTACCGTGCTTTACGAACAGGGGAAATTGCTGGAAGCATCGGAAACGATGGCAGAAGCGATTAAGAATAATCCGGAAGCAGCAGAACTGTATTACCGGATGGTAGCCTATCTTTTTGCCCAAGGGAATTATAGCGATGCACTGGGATATTTGGAAACGGCTTTAACAACCGACCCCGATAAACACTATATTTTATTTGAATATTTGCCACAATTGCAGGATAATAGTGCCATTTTGAACGTTATAAACAGATATATTAAGTAACGACCTTGTGAGAAAAATTTAACAAATAAATCTCAAAATTTTTTTCACTTTTGTACGCATATGAATTATCCATTATTAAACGTTCCCGAACGTCCAGCTAAACCACGCCAAAAAGGCTTAACAATGGTTATGGATAAGGGATTGAGCCTACGTCAGGTTGAAGATTTTATTGAAGTTGCCGGCGTACATACAGATATCGTGAAATTAGGTTGGGCTACATCACACGTAACCCCAAAACTTAAAGAAAAATTAGCTTTATATAAAAGTGCAGGTATTCCTACCTATTTTGGAGGAACACTGTTTGAGGCATTTATTATCCGTAATCAATTCGCAGATTACCAACGCATTTTAGATCAATATGGAATGGAATATGCAGAAGTTTCTGATGGTTCTATCGAAATTGAGCACGACAAAAAATGTGAGTTTATTCGCGAACTCACTAAACAGGTAACCGTTATTTCTGAAGTAGGCAGTAAAGATGCAGCTAAAATTTTTGCCCCATATAAGTGGATTAAATTAATGCAGGCCGAAATCGAGGCGGGATCGTGGAAAGTAATTGCCGAAGCCCGCGAAGGTGGTAATGTTGGTATTTACCGTGGAAGTGGTGAGGTTCGTGAAGGATTGGTTGATGAAATTTTAACCCAGATTCCTGAAGAAACCATTATTTGGGAAGCACCTCAAAAAGAACAGCAAGTTTGGTTTATTAAATTAATCGGCAGCAATGTAAACCTTGGTAATATTGCCCCGGCAGAAGTTATTCCTTTAGAAACCATTCGTTTAGGTTTACGTGGTGATACTTTTGATTATTTCCTGAACCAGGTAAAATAAAAGATAAAACTCGTCATTGCGAGGCGCGAAGCAATCTGTAGGTAGTTATTTCTATCGCATTAAGATTGCTTCGTGCCTCGCAATGACGTAAATATGCTTATGAAAACATACGGCTTAATCGGATACCCACTTTCTCATTCTTTCTCGAAAAAGTATTTCACGGAAAAATTTCAAAATGAGGGCATAGCCGATCATCAATATGAGCTTTTTCCTATTGCCGATATTAAGTCACTGCCCGATCTGCTAAGTGAAAATCCGTCACTTTGTGGGCTTAATGTTACTATTCCGCATAAAGTTAACGTGCTTTGCTATTTAAACGAAGTAGACGAAGCTGCGGAAAAAATTGGTGCCGTAAATTGTATTTCGATCAAAAGTTTTGAAGGTGCGACTTATTTAAAAGGCTACAACACCGATGCATATGGCTTTGAAGAATCGCTAAAACCATTGTTGGGGCCGCAACACACAAAGGCACTGGTTTTTGGTGATGGTGGGGCGGCGAAAGCGGTAAAGTACGTTTTAGAGAAATTAAATATCCAATATCAGGTTGTGGTACGAACGGCTGTTAAGGGTGCTATTCTATATTCGGAAGTTACGCCAGAGATTTTAGCCTCACACCAGTTATTGATCAATACTACACCCCTGGGGATGTCGCCAAATGTAGATACCTTTCCCGAAATTGATTACAGTTTAGTTGGGCCAGGGTATTTAGCTTACGATTTAGTGTACAATCCGCTGGAGACAGCATTTTTGGTTAAAGCTGCCGAGCGCGGTGCAGCAATTAAAAACGGTTTGGAAATGCTGTACAAACAAGCAGAAAAAGCTTGGGCAATCTGGAATAAATAATTTAACTTATCGTCATTGCAAGGAGGAACGACGACGCAATCTTTGATAAAATGTTATGAAACTAAAACAACTGATCTGCTTTCCCTTTGTGCTGCTTTTGTTTATAACAGCTTGTCAGAACCACAATTATAGCCCAAAGCCAAAAGCTTACTACAGGATCGTATTCCCTAAAAAAGATTATACTGTATTTACTAAACCTGTCCCTTTTACTTTCAAATATCCAACTTATGCTGCGGTAGAACAAGATCAAAGCCGCGATGCCCAAAAGAACTGGTACAACTTACACTTTAAGCAGTTTAATGGCTTTTTGCATTTAACGTACTATGATATTTCGGGTAGAGGCGAGTATGATGAAATGGTAGAAGATGCCCGAAAACTGGCTTTTAAACATACCATAAAAGCCAGTGCGATTGATCAAAAACTCATCAATTATCCCGATCATAAAGTTTACGGCATTTATTACGCCATAGAGGGGAATACCGCATCATCAGTTCAGTTTTTTTTAACCGATAGTGCCAAACATTACTTTAGAGGAGCTTTATATTTTAATGAACGCCCACAATACGACTCTATTGAACCCGTTGTTAAATTTATTAAAAAGGATATCGATACCTTGATTTCTACCTTTAGGTGGAAAAATTAATTTATTATTTTGTCGTCCTGCTTTTGGAAACAGGATTTTTTTAAAATTTTTATGATTACAGTAAAAACCTTCACATTTAACGCCTACAGCGAAAATACTTATGTGCTTTATGATGAAACCAAAGAATGTGTCATTATCGATCCGGGCATGTACGAAGGTTTTGAGCAAAATGAATTAGCGGCTTTCATTAAAAATGAAGGATTAAAACCTGTTTTATTACTCAATACACATTGTCATCTCGATCATGTTTTCGGCAATAAATTTGTGTTCGAAACCTATGGCTTAAAACCACAGTTACATGCGGGCGAATTGCCAATTTTAAATGCGGTTCCCGGTTATGCACCATCTATGGGCTTTACCCGTTATGATGTATCTCCTCTGCCCGATACCTTTTTGCCCGAAACAGGAGCAATTTCTTTTGGTAACAGTACACTGACCTTAATTTTTGCTCCGGGGCATTCGCCGGCCCACCTGTGTTTTTACAGTTCAGCCGATCATATTTTAATAGGTGGTGATGTACTTTTTTATGGGAGTATTGGCCGTACCGATCTGCCTGGAGGTAATCATCAGCAATTAATCCAAAACATTTCCGATAAACTTTTTGTCTTACCTGATGAAACCAAAGTTTATCCTGGCCATGGACCAGCTACAAGCATTGGTTTTGAAAAACAACATAATCCATTTTTTTAGCAGGATTAAAGGTTCATAATTGTTAAAGGCTTTACAACCTGGAGCCTTTAACCTTAAAACCCTCAACCTTTTATTTATCTTTGCCGCTGTGAATACATCGTTTTATATTGCCAAAAGGTATCTTTTTGCCAAAAAATCTACCAATGCCATTAACCTGATATCGGGGATATCAATGGTAGGTGTAATGGTGGGTAGCGCTGCATTGATTATTATCCTTTCGGTATTTAACGGTTTAGAAACAGTAGTATTGAATATGTTCGATACCATTACCCCACAAATTGCCATTACACCGGCTAAGGGGAAAACTTTTGATCCGAACACAGGCTATTTTAATCAGCTCAGAAAAAATAAAGATGTGGCTGCTTTTACCGAGGTGCTACAAGAAAATGCTTTATTGAAATACAACAACAAACAAGCTGTTGGAATGGTTAAGGGCGTAAGTTTAGACTATTTAAAGAACACCAAATTAGATAGTACCATAAAAGAAGGCCATTTTATACTGCACAACAGAAGCGGCGATAATGCAGTAATTGGTTCTGCCCTGCAGAGTTATCTGGCCGTAAATACTGTCGATCCCTTTACAGAGCTGGAAATTTATTCGCCAAAGAAAGATATCGCTGCAAATAGCTTAAACCCTGCCGACGATTTTGTGGTAAAGAACATTCGGGTAAGTGGTGTTTTTGAAGTACAACAAGATTTCGATAATGGTATTATTGTGCCATTGAATTTTGCCCGCGAACTTTTAGGCGAAGAGAAAAATGTGTCTGCAATAGAGATCAATCTCCAGCCCGGTACTGATGTAGACGATTTTCAAAAAGAGGTAATCGAAAAAGCTGGGAAGGATTATGAAGTCAGAAATCAGGCCGAGCAAAATAAATCACTCTACCACATTTTAAATACCGAAAAATGGGCGGTATATATTATTCTTACTTTTATCCTGATTATTGCTATATTTAATATCATAGGGTCGTTAACCATGTTAGTAATCGATAAAGTGAAGGATGTAGCCATTCTGAGCAGTTTAGGCGCAGGCAAGAAATTAATCAAACGTATATTTTTATTTGAAGGAATGATGATCACCATGTCTGGCTGTGTGCTGGGCTTAATTATCGGCCTCATATTTTATTATTTTCAGCACACTTATGGTTTTATCAAAATGGGTGATGAAGTAAATAAAACGCTGGTAAGTTCCTATCCAATCGGATTAAAATGGAAGGATTTTGTTTTAGTTTTTGTTACAGTAGGCATCTTCTCATTTTTGGCATCTGCTTTGTCATCCAATTTAAGTGTTAAAAAGATAGATCAAATTAATCAAACTATATAAAATGAAGTTATTTAAACAAGCAATTGTATTTGTTGTGCTCCTTGGCGTAGCTGCTACAGCTTGTAGAAACGATAAAGCCGAGGGAGAAAAAAGTAATCTGAAAACGGTTAAAGGTTTGTATAGTTTTGGCCCCGAAATGAAGTCTTTTACCTTATGTGAGGATGGGCGTGAATTTTGGGTTAAAGACAGTGTAAAAAACTTAGAGCTCTCTTATAGTAACCTGGGGTTCGAAAAGCCTTACGAGCCAGTATATGTAGAATTAGAAGGTTATTTCGCGAAGTCTGATACCGCTACGGTTTCACCTGATTTCGATTCTACCCTGGTGGTGATGAAAGTGCTTAAAATCAGTAAGGAAATCCCTGACGGACCTTGTTCGCAGTAATTCATCGAAAAACAACAGAGATCGTCATGCTGAATTTATTTTACAAGTAGAAGTAGTATTTTAAATGTCTTGTAGCTACTGCGTGGTCAGCATCTATCATGCTATAAAGACCTTGAAATAAATTCATGGGTCACCTATAATAAAAAGATATCCCCTACAGGTAGATACAGACGCCTTGTTTAGTGTCTCCACGAACTAAAGCAATGGTATAGATAAATATTATAACGATTGTTAGATTGAAAACCTAGTGTTTTAAGATAGTTTTTTCTTGAAGCGCAATTGTAATACTAGTCGGTTACGGCATTCCTGCTTTCCGTTACAAGTCCTCTCCCGATGAAAAATCGGGATGTGGGCTTTACACTTCAATCAGGGCTAATTTGAGCAGTCTTTGCAGCTATTAAAGGTAAAACCGCATTTTCTGAAAAATTCTTTTCTGCACTCCATAGTCAACAATAGTAGCACCTTCTCTGCCACCTAAACCTGATCGGAGTGGTTCCGATTTTTCATCGGAAGTAGCAGAGAGCAGGGCTGTCATTAACCAATGCTGCTGTATCTGCTTTCCAAAAAAAAGGCGCTTTTATAATTTGCTCAAATAAGCTTTTTTAAAAAAAAATAATTGCCTGGTGAAAGTGATCAATTTGTATTAAAACAAAAAAAGCTTTCCTGTTTCCAGAAAAGCTTTATGAATATAATAAAAAGATATCTTCTACCAGTATACACTGTAAAGGGCTACCAATAAACCGATAATAATTAACGAACCAACAGCGAAACCTGTGGTGGTTTTGAACATTTTCGAATCAATTTCCAGTCCTTTTGGATTAACACCGTTTTTGTTTTCGAACAAGCTGATAATTACCATGCCGATAATACAGAACACGAATACAATACCCATTCTATCTAAGAAAGGGATTTCGTAAATACCAGCTGCATTTTTAACTGAGAAGCCTACTCCTGATAACCAGGAAAGATCGGTCCATGTAGGAAGAACCTTTAACAATAACGATAATCCGAAACCACCAATTGTTGCAAAAAGTGCTGCATTTGAGGTTGCTCTTTTCCAGAAGAAACCGAGAATAAACATGGCAAATATACCCGGAGAAACAAAGCCTGTATACTCTTGGATATATTGGAATCCACCTTTTTTATCGATACCTAAGTATGGTGCAATAATAACGCCCAATACCATGGCTACAACTACCGCAATCTTACCTGTAAAAACAAGGTTCTTTTCAGAAGCATCGGTTTTTAATACTTTTTTGTAAATATCTAGCGTGAAAATGGTTGCTATACTGTTTGCTTTACCAGCTAACGAGGCTACAACCGCTGCAGTTAATGCTGCAAACGATAAACCTTTTAATCCGGCAGGTAATAAGTTTAACAGTACAGGGTAAGCACGGTCTGGATTAACAGAGCCATCCTGCAGCATTTCCGATTGGAAAGCCCCATCTTTATACAGTACATAAGCCGCAATACCTGGCAATACCACAATAATTGGCATTAATAACTTTAAGAATGCAGCAAACAAAATACCCCCACGGGCAGTTTTTAAATCTGCACCTAAAGCACGTTGCGTGATGTATTGATTACAGCCCCAATAGTTAAGGTTTACAATCCACATACCGCCTACTAATACGCTTAATCCCGGTAAATCAATGTAATTCTCATTTTCAGGTTTTAAGATCATGTGGAAGTGTTCTGACGCTTTTGAAGTCATCAGGCTATAACCTTCAAAAATACCTGAGGTTCCATAATGGGTAGAAACCAGGTTTAATGCCAGGTATGTTGTAGCCAAACCACCCAGAATTAAGAAAAATACCTGAATAACATCGGTATAGCCAATTACTTTCATTCCGCCCAGTGTAATTACGATGGCAAAAGCCGCAATGGCATACATACAGAAAGTCAAATCGAATCCAGAGATACTGCTAACAGCTAAAGCACCTAAATAAAGAATTGATGTTAAGTTTACCACTACGTACAACAATAACCAGAACACAGCCATAATCATGGCAACGGTTCCGTTGTAGCGTTGGTGTAAAAACTGCGGCATTGTGGCGATCTTGTTTTTCAGGTAAACCGGAATAAAAAAAACAGCAACAATAACCAGGGTAAGGGCAGCCATCCACTCGTAAGTTGCAATTGCCAATCCCATCTTAAAGCCCGATCCGCTCATGCCGATAAACTGTTCAGCAGAAATATTCGATGCAATTAAAGATGCACCGATTGCCCACCATGTAAGTGAACCTTCAGCTAAAAAATAATCTTTTGAGCCTGTGGATGCGGATTTTTTCTTATTGTAGATGTACAGACCGTAAGCAGCCACAATAACGAAGTACACCGCAAATACAATGTAATCCTTCGTGTCCAATAAATTGTTTTTCATTAATATAATAGTGGTTATTTGGTTTAGAAATCTAAATGTAGTAAAATCATAAATTAATCTCTGCTTTTTTTTGAATTAAAAAGTGTTAAAGTAACGTTTATTAATTTGGGCTGCTAAAAATTAACAGCTATTCTGCTTTCCACACGCTACCGGGATGGGTTAAATTAATGGAGGCCGCCCCGGTTCTCATCCGTGGTCTGTGTCTCCACAGATCATTCTAATTAAATCAAATGCCAGTGGCCTGTGAGGACACAGACCACTGAGATTACATTTATAAAAATAAATTAAATATACCTGTTAATTAAGTTTTCCAGGTATTCTTGCTTTCCGCTGCGTACCTCTGGTTCGCCATTTTCTGCAGCGTAATTTCTCAAATCTTCTAAACTTAGTTTGCCTTGTTCAAATTCTGCACCCTTTCCACTATCAAATGAAGCGTAGCGGTCGGTTCTTATTTTTTTGTAATCAGATTTTTGAAGAATGGCATCTGCAGTGATCAATGCCCTTGCGAAGATATCCATGCCGCCAACATGTGCATAGAACAGGTCTTTCGGGTCGGTAGAGTTACGGCGGATTTTTGCGTCGAAGTTTACACCCCCACCCTGTAAGCCACCACCTTCTAGAATGATCAACATGGTTTCCGTTAGTTCGTTAATATCGTTCGGGAACTGATCGGTATCCCAGCCATTTTGATAATCGCCACGGTTTGCGTCGATAGAGCCTAATAAGCCATTATCTACTGCAACCTGTAATTCGTGCTGGAAAGTATGGCCGGCCAAGGTAGCGTGGTTAACTTCTAAATTTAATTTGAAATCGGCGAGCAGATCGTATTGTTGTAAAAAGCCTTTTACTGTTGCCGCATCGTAATCATATTGATGTTTAGAAGGCTCACATGGTTTCGGTTCGATGAAGAATGTTCCTTTGAAACCCTGTTTGCGTGCATAATCTTTAGCGGTATGTAAGAATTTTGCCAGGTGTTCCTGCTCGCGTTTCATGTTGGTGTTCAACAAACTCATATAGCCTTCTCTTCCTCCCCAGAACACATAATTTTCGCCACCAAGTGCAATTGTAGCATCTAAAGCTGCTTTAACCTGGGCAGCTCCGTGTGCCAGCACATGGAAATCAGGATTCGTAGATGCACCATTCATGTAGCGCTTATGGCTGAACAAATTCGCTGTTCCCCAAAGTAATTTTACCCCGCTATCTGCTTGTTTTTGCTTGGCGTATTCAACAAGAGCCTGTAATCTGCGCTCGTTTTCGGCAATATCGTCGCTATAATCTACCACATCCACATCATGGAAGCAATAATAAGGAATCTGCATTTTAGTGATAAATTCAAAGGCGGCATCCATTTTATCTTTTGCCCTTTCTACTGCATCTTTTTTTTCATCCCAAGGGAAAATGTGCGTTGCGCCACCAAACGGATCTGCACCATTGCCATTAAATGAATGCCAATACGCGCAGGCAAATTTAAAATGCTCGTTCATGGTTTTGCCCGCTACTACTTTGTTGGCATCATACCATCTAAATGCCAATGGATTGTCACTTCCCAGGCCTTCAAACTTGATCTGCTCAATGCCCTTAAAAAATTCCTTTGCTCCTGTTACTACTTTTGTCATGTTATTTTGTTTTTTGGTTGGTGGTCTGTTGGTCAATAGTTCATAGTCGGTCTCGCTATGTACGATCAATCATTAACCAATTGCTAATTGTTTCTCTAATATTTTTTTCCAATCCTGATAAATGGGTTCGTATGCTGCCGAATGTTGTGGGGTTAAAGTTTTAATTACTTCGTGGTTGTTAAAAGCTTCTTCTGCGTTTTTGAAAATCCCAGCCCCTATCCCAGCACCTAAGGCTGCGCCTACACTACCGTCGTTTTCGTAAAGTTCTACCGGAATGCCCGTGACGTCGACAAAAGTTTGTGCAAATACATCACTTAAAAAGAGGTTGGCTCTCCCAGCACGGATTACTTTAGGTTTCATGCCGTTTTCTCTCATAATATCCAGTCCATAGCGGAAAGAAAAGGCAATCCCTTCTTGTACTGCCCTAAAAATATCTGATTGATTATGAAGATTTAAGTCGATACCTAACAACTGGGCGCCGGTATATTTGTTGTTTAACATCCGCTCGGCACCGTTTCCGAAGGGAAGTACTTTTAAGCCATTGCTTCCTATTGGTGCTTTTAATGCCAGATTATTCAGTTCGGCATATGTAGACTGTGGTGCGAAATTATATTTTGCCCAACGGTACATGCTGCCAGTGCCATTAATGCAAAGTAAAACGCCGGTATGTTTTTTCTCTTCTGAATAGGTTACATGTGCAAAGGTATTCACCCTCGATTGTTTATCGTAGGTAAGATTATTGCTTACTCCGTAAATCACACCTGATGTTCCGGCCGTTGCAGCAACTTCTCCAGGCTTTAATACATTTAAAGAAAGTGCATTGTTGGGCTGATCGCCGGATTTATAAGCGACAGGGGTACCGGCTGACAGGCCTAGAGACTCTGCAACATCAGCTTTTAAATAACCGTGTTCGGAAAATAAAGCTTTCACCTGCGGAATAACGTTGCCTGAGATTCCGTAATAATCCATTACATCTTTGGAAATTTCATGATTTTCAAAATCCCAGAAAATGCCTTCAGATAATGCAGAAATACTTGTTGTAATTTCTCCTGTTAATTTCATTGCGATGAAATCGCCCGGCAGCATTATTTTATCGATGTGGTTATAGATATCTGGCTCATTTGCTTTTACCCAGGCCAGCTTTGAGGCTGTAAAGTTTCCCGGAGAGTTTAGGAGGTGTTTTAACGATTTCTCCTCTCCAATGGCCTCAAAAGCACTATTGCCTAGCTCTACCGCCCTACTATCACACCAAATAATACTATCGCGGAGTACGTTTTGGTCTTTATCTACTACAACCAGACCATGCATTTGGTACGCAATGCCAATGGCTTTAATTTCTTTAGGATTAAATAAGCCTGTCGAATTTAATTTGAGAATGGCTTGCTGAACATTTTGCCACCAATCATCAGGTGATTGTTCTGCCCAGCCCGATTGCATAGATTTAATTGCTGTTTCCTCTTCCGGGTATTGTGCTGTCGCAATGTTTTTCTGTGAAGCTACATCAACAACTGCAACTTTTATAGATGAGGTTCCTAAATCAATCCCTAATAAATACATCGTTTTAAATTATTTTAATATTTGGCTATGCAAACGGTTGCATAAAGATAGTAGTTAAAATATAAAACGCAAATTTTTTGTAAAATCTATTCCATTTAATGCAATCGGTTGAATTGAATGCTATTCCTAATTTAAGCTACAATCGAATTATTTTAATAATTTATATTTTTGCCGTTACATTAAAATTAAGCTATGGAAGAGATAACCTGGAATGATTTCGAAAAGGTAGAATTGAGGGTAGGCACCATTTTAGAGGCTTTCGAATTTCCTGAAGCCCGACGGCCTGCCTATAAAGTTAAGGTAGACTTTGGCGACTTCGGCATAAAAATGAGCAGTGCGCAGATTACCAAACATTATTCTTTGGACGAATTACCGGGGAAACAGATTGTAGGGGTGATCAACTTCCCGAAAAAACAGATCGGAAAATTTATGTCCGAATTTTTGGTAACTGGTTTTGCTGACGAGAACGGTGATATTGTATTGACTGCCGTACAAAGTAAAGTTCCTAACGGGAGTAAACTTTTGTAATGCTTGTAAACTTCCGAAGTTTTGTGGCGCTCTGCCCTTGGGAACTTCGGAAGTCAGCGCGTTATTTGTTCACCATTAGCACAGACCTTTGTTCAATAGCCCTGATTGAAGTGAAAAGACCGGAGTGAGGTACGAATGAGGACTTGTAACGGAAAGCAGGACTGAGGTAACCGATTAGCACTGTAACTGCGCTCCAAAAACCTAATCAGAAAAATTTACCTATAGACTTCAGAGGTTTCGCCTGACTGTTACCTTTGGAAACTTCGGAAGTCTTACCCTATATTTGCTACATGAGTTTTTACAACTTCGAAAATACCGACCCTGAAGAAGAGGATATCCATTATATGAAATTGGCTTTGGAAGAGGCAAAAAAAGCTTTGGCTGAAGATGAAATTCCAATCGGCGCAATAGTGGTTAGTAAAAACAGAATTATTGGTCGTGGCTACAATTTAACTGAGCGCTTTAATGATGTTACTGCGCATGCAGAAATGCAGGCGTTTACCTCTGCAGCGCAAACGATAGGCGGAAAATATTTAAGGGATTGTACCTTATATGTAACCATCGAGCCTTGTGTAATGTGTGCCGGTGCAAGTTATTGGACACAGATAGGCCGCATTGTGTATGGCGCCAGAGAAGAAAAAAGAGGCTTTATTTCCAAAAACGCGAATCTGCTGCATCCAAAAACGGTGTTAAAAGGAGGGATAATGGCAGAGGAATGTGCAATATTGATGAGGGATTTTTTTGCAAAGAAAAGGTAGAAGAGATGAGTTAATGGCTCATGGTTTATAGTTCATAGGGAAACGGGCTATTTTACTATCGACCATCAACTATTGACTAAAAAGTTAGTTTTTCATTAAAACTGTTGGCTATCGTCCTGAACATTACAGCTTTTAAATCCTCCCAACTTTACAACAACAGCGCACAAAACGATTTGATGATAATAACATGAACAAATCTTAACGTTCTAATGTTATATTTGCTACAAGAAACATTTTTAAATCTTTAAACATAAAACATTATGGCTTTTGAATTACCTGCGTTACATTACGCAACCGATGCATTAGAACCGCATATTGATAAAACTACCATGGAAATCCACCATGATAAACACCATCAAGCTTACGTTACCAACCTAAATAAAGCTTTAGAAGGTAAGCCAGAAGCGACTTCTAGCATCGAGGAAATTGTAAAAAACATTTCAAAATTCCCAGCTGCTGTGAGAAACAACGGCGGAGGTCACTATAATCACTCTTTGTTCTGGAACATTTTAGGCCCAAATAAAGGTGGTGAGCCAACTGGCGATTTAGCTAAAGCAATTAACGAAACTTTTGGTTCGTTTGCTGATCTTAAAACTAAATTACAAGAAGCTGGTGCTACCCGTTTTGGTTCTGGTTGGGCTTGGTTATCAGTAGGTGCTGATAAAAAACTTCAGGTTTCTTCTACACCAAACCAGGATAACCCTTTAATGGATGTTGCTGAAGTTAAAGGAACGCCAATTTTAGGTATCGATGTTTGGGAGCACGCATATTACTTAAAGTACCAGAACAAACGCCCTGATTATTTAGCGGCAATTTGGAATGTAGTTAACTGGGATGCAGTTGCCGAGCTTTACAAAAAAGCTTTATAAGCTAAACATTTAATAAAATTTAGGAAAGTCCCGATGCAAATCGGGACTTTCTTGTTTTAAGATAATTAAGTAACTTCGCAGATATAAAATGTTCGAAATGAAAAGGCTTGTAATTTTATTTTTAGTTATTGTTGGTGTAAATGGATTGGTGCGTGCACAGCAAAATAAAGTACCTACTCCAGGGGAAATTGCACAGAAGAATGTGGAGGATCTGGATAAGCGATTAAAACTAAATGGCACGCAAAAAAGCGTAATTTACAGCTTTACCTATAACCAGGCGAAAGAGCAGGCAGATTTAATCAAAAGACAACAGGCAGGCAACTCACGCGAAGAGGATGTAGATAAATTTTATAAACTACAGAACGAAACCTCAAAAAATATCCGCAATGTTTTAAGGCCAGAACAACAAACCGAATATGATAAAATCATTGAGGAACGTTTAAGTGGTAAAGGCTTAAAAGCAAAAAATAAGAAAAAGAAAAAAGGCGAAGAAGAGGAAGTAGAGAGTGATATTAAAGGATTGTTATCAGCACCTCCAGTACAAAAACAAGATCTTTAAGCAAGCTAGCACTTTTGTAATCGATTAATTCAATAACAAATGCCAGAGATAATCGTAGGCACTATTGTACTCGGACTACTATTGTCGCCACAGTTACTTGCAGGTTTTTTGGCTAAGCGAACAGGCCGGAATTTTTGGTTCTGGTTTTTTATTTCCTTTTTAATCCCTATTGTTTCACTAATTATTTTGATCTTTTTAGAAGATAAAAATCCTGCGGCATCAGGCTATAAGTTGGCTGATCATGTAGATAGAGATCGGGAGTTAAATTCCGAGGTTGCGGGATAAATCAATCCTATAAAAAGTCGTCATCTCGACTGAAGCGTAGCGAAATGGAGAGATCTATCTAGACAGATTTCTCGGCTACGTTGCACTCCGCTCGAAATGACGATCGTGGAGTAAGTTGCAAATTAAATCCCAACAATATCTTTTTTCTTTTTTTGCTTCATGGCTTTTGGGATAATTTCTAAAATCTCATCTTTTAAAGCATTAAGCATCCGTTTTTTAATAAAGTTTTTATGGGTTACCAGGCTGATCTCACGCACAGGCTCAGGCGATTTAAAATGTCGGATTTTACTAGTCTGTTTTGTATTTAATTCTGCTATGGCCAGCTCAGGCAATAATGTTGCGCCACCGTTTAAATCGACCATTCTAACCAGCGTTTCTACACTGCCTGTATTGTATTCCAGTCCCTGTAATCTGTTGTTTTTTGTAGAGCGGCAAATGTTCAATACCTGATTGCGCATACAATGACCTTCGTTCAAAAGCCAGATGTTTTCGTCGTTCAGATCTTCGGCATCAACGGCCTTCTTTTTATAAAGCTTGCTGTTTTTGCTGATATAGCTTACAAAGTTTTCGTAATATAATGGGATTTCGGTAATGTTCGGATCGGTAAGTGGTGTGGCTAAAATACCACAATCCAGTACACCTGTTTTGAGGTGGTGAATAATGTCTTCGGTGGTATATTCCCAGATTAAAAGTTTTAATTCAGGATATTTATCCAGCATAGCAGAAATTACTTCGGGGAGCAGGTATGGCGCAACAGTTGGAATTACGCCTATTCTTAGTTCGCCTAAAACATCCTGCTGCTGACTGCTGATCAGTTCTTTTATTTTTCCGCTTTCCTGTAAAATAACCCTGGCCTGGGCAATAATCTGAGCGCCAATTTCGGTCGGACTTACTGGTTGTTTGCTCCTGTCGAAAATTTTAACGCTGATCAGTTCCTCCAGTTTTTGCACCTGCATACTTAAGGTAGGTTGCGTTACAAAACATTTATCTGCAGCGGTAACAAAACTTCTGTAAGTATCTACAGCAACGATATATTCTAGCTGAACTAAAGTCATATAGTTAAAATTTATTTATAAAATCAAATATATCAATTTTGACTATAATAAAAAATATTTGAAATACTGATGGATGGATAATTGAGTTGCGAATGATTTGAATAGATAAAATTCTCCGTTAAAAATGAGATTTTTAAACAAAAGGTTGAATAGAATATTTAAGTAGGATTGATTTAATTAGCGATAATCCAAACCATCACCGGTTTACGAGATTAATTAGGTATTTTAGCTTTATGAACAGAATCGCTTTACGCTTAGTCCTTTTTGTCATTTCTCTTCCGTTGGCCTTTGCAGCAAATGCCCAAAACCAATTTCCCGATTGGGCATTAGGGCCATTTATACGACCGGAAAATGTTAATCCCATTATTTCGCCAAAAGCCGAAAGTGTTTTCTTCGACCCGATGAGTAAACAAAAAATAGCATGGGAAGCGAGCGATGTATTTAATCCTGCTGCTGCTGTATACAAAAATAAGGTATATCTACTCTATCGCGGAGAAGACAGGTCAGGCAATGGAATTGGCAAGCGTACTTCCAGAATAGGTATTGCTGAAAGTAGCAATGGCATTACAATGAAGCGGAATCCAGCGCCGGTGCTCTACCCTGATGAAGACAATCAGAAAGCATACGAATGGCCGGGCGGTTGCGAAGATCCGCGAATTGCGGTTACCGCAGAGGGTATGTATGTGATGCTGTATACTCAATGGAACCGAAATATATTCCGCCTGGCTGTAGCCACTTCCAAAGATTTAAAACACTGGACCAAACACGGCCCTGCGTTTAGTAGAGCCTATAATGGTAAATTTCAAAATCTCAAATGCAAATCTGGTTCAATTGTAACCAAGGTGGAAAATGGAAAACAAGTGATCGCCAAAATAAATGGCAAATATATGATGTACTGGGGCGAACGTTTCATGAATATTGCTACCTCAGTCGATCTTATTAATTGGGAACCAGCTTTAAATGCAAAAGGTGATTTAGATTTAATTGTGAAGCCCAGGAAAAAATATTTCGATAGTGACCTGACCGAATGCGGTCCGCCGGCAATTGTAACCGATAAGGGTATTTTAGTTTTATATAATGGTAAAAACAGGAGCGATGCTGAAAGAGATACCAATTATGTAGCCAATACCTATTCGGCCGGGCAGGTGTTGTTCGACCTGAAGCATCCATCAAAAGTGATCGCGAGGCTTGATCAACCTTTTTTCGTACCTACTGAGCCTTTCGAAAAAAGTGGACAATACCCCTCAGGTACAGTTTTTATCGAGGGGCTGGTTTATTTCAAAGAGAAATGGTTTTTATATTATGGCTGTGCCGACAGCCGGGTAGCAGTAGCCATTTATGATCCTGCCGCTAAAAAATAAGCCATAAATAAGATTGCGCAGGATAACATCCTGCGCACCGTTGTAAAACTTATTTAGTACCGGCTTTCGAAATCCTGATAGGCCAAAGCAATACCTTCACGAAGTTCTATTTGATGTTTCCAGCCTAAATTATGAAGTTTGCTTACGTCCATCAATTTACGCGGTGTTCCATCGGGTTTGCTTGCATCGAATACCAATTCGCCTTCAAAGCCTAATACGTCTTTGATTAATAAAGCGAGGTCTTTAATGGTTAAATCGTGCCCGGTACCAACATTGATCAAATGCGGCTCGTTGTAGTTTTGCATCAGGAAATAACAGGCATCCGCCAGATCATCTGCAAACAAAAATTCGCGCATGGGCGAACCGGATCCCCAAACCACAATCTCTTTTTCGTTATTTGCTTTTGCCTCGTGTACTTTGCGGATCAAAGCAGGTAAAACATGCGAATTTTGAGGGTGATAATTATCATTAAAGCCATATAAATTGGTTGGCATTACCGAAATAAAATTACAGCCATACTGATCGCGGTAGGCATCGCACATTTTAATCCCTGCAATTTTTGCAATCGCATAAGGTTCATTGGTGTGCTCTAAAGTTCCGGTTAAGAGGTAATCTTCTTTTAAAGGCTGTGGGGCCATTTTTGGGTAAATACAGCTCGATCCCAAAAACATGAGTTTCTTAACGCCATTTACATAAGCATTGTGGATCACATTATTTTGTATGGCTAAATTCTCGTAGAGGAAATCGGCCCTGTATGTATTGTTGGCTACAATGCCACCTACCTTTGCTGCGGCAAGAAATACATAATCTGGTTTTTCTGCTGCAAAGAAATCGGTAACCGCCTGTTGGTTGCGTAAATCTAGCTCGCTCGAAGTTTTGGTTATAATATTCTCGTAACCCTCTTTTTGCAGTTTGCGGTAAATGGCCGAACCCACCATACCACGATGACCTGCAACATATATTTTAGCGTTTTTTTTCACGGTATTTTTTATAGGTTACAAAAATACGATTCCTAAATAAGAATGACATTAATCTTTCTGGCAAAAGAAACTTCGATTATTGATTTAATTGTATTTTTGCAGAAAAAAAACTTTTGGGTAAAGATAAACTTAGGCGTTTTGCAGAAATTGAAACATTTGCAAACGTATATCAATTAGAACAGGGAAAAACTTTAAAGGGAAACTGGGCTTCAGAACATTTTAAAAATACGAATCCCATTGTGCTCGAGCTGGCATGTGGAAAAGGCGAATATTCGGTAAACTTAGCCAGGTTATTTCCTGAAAAAAACTTTATAGGTGTTGATTATAAAGGTAACCGCATTTGGAGAGGTGCAAAAACAGCTATTGAAGATGGAATCAACAACGTTGCTTTTTTAAGAATCCAGATTGAAAATTTATTGGATTATTTCAACGAAGGAGAAATTGACGAGATCTGGATCACTTTCCCCGATCCGCAACCACAAGATAGCCGTGAGAAAAAACGATTGACTTTCCCCGCATTCCTGAACCGTTATAAACTTGTTTTAAAACCAGGTGGCAATGTTAATTTGAAAACGGATAACGACCAATTGTATGCTTATACTTGCGAAAAGGTTGCAGAATTAGGATTGCCTGTACATAAAAATACTGATCATTTGTACACATCAGATTTGGTTGATGAGGTATTGTCAATCAAAACCTATTACGAGAAAAAATACTTGTTACACGACAAGAATATTAATTATATTCAATTTTCTTTTGAATAATGGATACTAACTTTTACGAACAGGTTTATGAGATTGCCCGGTTAATTCCGAAAGGAAGGGTTACATCTTATGGAGCTATCGCGAAAAGTTTAGGTGCAGCAAAATCATCGAGAATGGTTGGACATGCCATGCTTTATGCCGGAACAACCCATCCTGGTGTGCCTGCCCATAGGGTGGTAAACAGTAGTGGCTTGTTAACCGGAAAGTTTCATTTCAAACCGCCCGAACTGATGGAGGAGCTGTTGAGGAAAGAAGGCGTCGAAGTAAAGAACGATAAGGTGGTGAACTTTAAAAAAGTATTCTGGAATCCGCTCGAAGAAATTACAGTATAACGGGTAAACTTCGTTTGTAATCGGTAAGGGTAAAAATAATCAGAATCAATAAACCTAAACAGGCGTAGAAAATTTCGTCGGTTAAATTCCCTTTAAAAAGCGTAAAGGCTAAGATAACAAGGGTAATACTAACAAAAAACTCGATAAGACCATGAAGTTTAAGGTTAACGATCTTAAAAATACCCCCGCTGAAATTAGTGGTTATCGTTAATAAAAAATGAATAATGCCCAATGTGTAAGCCAGTGTTGAAGCGGTTTTAGAAAGACCAAAAATATCGGGCGAAGCCAATAAAAGCATTACCAATAGGTAATCTAAAACGGCGTGAAATTTTGGAGATATCATTTTCATAATCAAATGTTTATATCCCTAACAAATAACAGTTAAAAAAGATTTTAAAATATGGGAAAGCTTGTAGAAGAATTTAATGGCTATCGTGAAAAAATGAACGATAGAATTATGGAAACGGCGAATACAAATATTAAACGATTTTTTGCGCTCGATACAACCTCCTATGCTGATGGAGCCTTAGATGTTAAAACGAAAGAGATGTTAGGGCTGGTAGCCTCGATGGTTTTGCGTTGTGATGATTGCATTAAATACCATTTGGGCAAGTGTTTCGATGCTGGTGTGAAACATGATGAGATGAACGAAATTTTCATGATCGCCAATCTTGTGGGCGGTAGTATTGTAATTCCACATTACAGGAGAGCGGTGGAGTATTGGGATGAATTAAGTTCGGAGGCGGGAGTTTAGAGTTGGGAGTTTCCTTGCATGTCCCAGATTGGAGCTGCGAGTTTTCAGAGTGGGAATTCTTAAATTGACTAAATAATGCAATTGAATGTTCTTATATTTAGTTATGGGAACAATTAAGGATTTGTTGGCATATCAAAAAGGATTTAAACTTTCAATGGAGATATTCCAGATCTCTAAAAGATTTCCATCAGAAGAAAAATACAGCTTAACAGATCAGATCAGAAGATGTTCAAGAAGTGTTTGTGCAAACCTAGCAGAAGCTTATAGAAAAAGAAAATACCCAAACCATTTTGTGAGTAAGCTTTCTGATGCGGATACCGAAAACGGCGAAACTCAAACATGGTTAGAATTTGCTTTGGCTTGTAATTATATCTCAGATAATGAATTTAATACACTAAACAATCAAGCAGAAGAGGTTGCGAAATTATTGGTTTACATGATGAATAACCCTGAAAAGTTCCTAATCAAAACTCCTTAACATTTGTAATAACTCGAAACTTAACAATACGCTATGCCAACTCAAAACTCCCAACCCCAAACTCCCAACTTAGTAACCCGTTGTGCCTGGGCTGGTTCCGACCCACTTTACATTAAATATCATGATGATGAATGGGGAAAGCCTGTTTATGATGATAAAATTTTATTCGAATTCCTGATTCTCGAAGGTGCGCAGGCTGGTTTAAGCTGGATTACTATTCTCAGAAGACGGGAAAACTACCGTAAAGCCTTTGCCAATTTTGATGTTAACAAAGTTGCCGCTTTTACCGAAAAAGATGTAGAACGGCTGATGAACGATGAAG
Source organism: Pedobacter sp. ISL-64 (assembly GCF_018613605.1). Taxonomy (GTDB): domain Bacteria; phylum Bacteroidota; class Bacteroidia; order Sphingobacteriales; family Sphingobacteriaceae; genus Pedobacter. The sequence continues at coordinate 360,866 of NZ_JAGGPU010000010.1, forward strand.
GTATTATCCGCAATCGCTTAAAAGTTAACGGAGCCATTACCAACGCTAAACTGTTTATCGAAATCCAGAAAGAATTTGGCAGTTTTTCTAAATACATGTGGGCTTTTGTTCCAGATGGTAAACCGATCCAAAATCAGATTGAAAAAATGAGTGATGTTCCGCCCAGAACCGAACTCTCTGATCAGATCAGTAAAGACATGAAAAAACGTGGCTTCAAATTTTTCGGCACCACCATCTGCTATGCACATATGCAGGCAACCGGCATGGTTAACGACCATTTATTAAACTGCTGCGCAAGGTAATGTTTGCTTCAGCTACAATACACACGGATAGATTTTTATTGAGGCAATTTTGTTCGGACGATCTAGCATTTGTTTTTGAAGGATTATCCCATCCGGATGTGATTCGCTATTATGATGTGCGCTATGCAAGCCTGGAGGAAACCAATGAGCAATTGATCTGGTTCAATGACCTTCAAAAAAATGAAACAGGAATTTGGTGGGCAATCTGCGATAAAGAAAACCTTGGTCTCTTAGGGGCCATAGGATTTAATGATTTAAGTAAAAGGGATCAAAAGGCTGAAATCGGGTTTTGGCTGTTGCCCAAACATTGGGGAAAAGGCATCATTAAAGAAGTAGTAAATCCCATTTGCAATTATGCCTTTGAGAAATTAGGCTTAATAAAAATCGAGGCTATGGTTGAGACTCAAAATGAAAACAGCAAAAAGATACTCCAAAAACTTGATTTTGATTATCAGAAAACAATGGAGAACTGTGAAATTAAAAATGATGAGCTTATCAGTTTAGCCATTTATATAAAACTAAAGCGCGAAGATATGAGTTAAACGATCTTGCAATCCTGAAATCTATTTTTAATCCTAGCGCTATTTCTTTGTCGCGTTATATTCTTTAACCCATTCAATTACATCTCTGCTATTAAAATCTGTCCCAGCTTCAACTTTCGCTTTTAAAGCAGGTTGGTCGCCCATTTTTTGCAATAAAATATTTTTAACTTCAGTTTTTTTAGTGTCTTCGGTTATCGCTTTCATCGGCACTTCCTGTAAAGGACCAGCACCTGGTTTTTCAATGAAGTAACGAACAACAGGCGCACCGGCTGGTCTCTCTGGTGCAGCATTACGGCCACTGCCAATGCTAATGCCTCCACCCATACCCATGCCACCATAACCACCGGTTCCTGTTCCAATACCAATTGATGGTCTGAATTTTACTTTTTTTTCTTTTACTGCGGGAACTAAGGTACCTCCGCCAAAAGAATAAAGATTAACCGTTCCCATTTCGATTACCTTAACAAAACGGTATTCGAAATTGCGCCCATTTGCAAAACCCTTGCTCACAAAGCTATCACCGTTCCAGAAGAAGTTCTTAACATCCTTTGCAGGCAAAATCACATCGGCTTCATCATTGGCACTAATAAAAACCGAAAAATAATCGGTGCCCTTTATCGTTCCACGGATGACATCATCGTTGTTTTTAACAATAAAATCCTGAGCTGAAAGTTGATTTAGCGTAAGTAAGAAAAGAAAAACAGATAATAGAAATTTCATATGCTCAATTGCTTTTCACAAATAACGGAACTTAATTCCAAAACATACTAATTCAGATTAATTTTGATATTTCCAGTCGCTACATCAGGGTGCTCTTTTTGAAAATTAATAAATGATTCTTTCATTTTATTTAAAGCATAAGCTTTTGTATTGACAATATTCTTGCCCAATGCATAAAACTTATTCAAAACATAAAGCTTAAACAAATAATTCTTTAGTTCTGAATCAGCTTGGGTATCAGTCATCACTTTACGCAGACTTTCCCGATCAATAAAATTAACCAGTCCGATATTACTGGCAATGTAGTTGGCAATCTTATTAATGTTTTCCTGTTCATTGCTAAAAGCATCTTTCGCGGCGTTAATATTGTCGATTGATTTTAGCTGTACGGCAATTTCTTTTGCCAAAACTTCTTTGTTAACAGCAACCATTCCCTTTGGAATATAAAATGTAGAATCGGTTTTATAGGGATCAACAAAGAGAAATAGCGTATCTTTTGTAGTTGGATTTATCAAAGTATAACGATCTACAATACCTGTATTTGAATGTTGACTATTTCTTTTAGTAAAGTCGATTTTTGATCCATCAGGCCAGCGGTAAGAATTTTCGAGTTTGGCCATTCTTACTCTTAAATTATCCCGATCGGATATGTTTTTAAAGGCACCACTGCCTATTGGCCGATCGATTGACGCGCCATAACCATCATCGGGTCCTTTTAGGTTTTCGAAAGTGATATAAGTAATCAAGGTATCGGATGGGAGCTGAGCCTTGGTTAAGCAGGCAGTGATGCAAAAAATTAAGGTAAAGAAAGTTTTCATAAAAGCGTTTTTTTTATAAATGATGCTTAAAGTAAGAGATTTCAATAAATAATTTATTTTTTTTTGTTGACAAAGCATTTTAGTGATATGACTAACTTTGGTTACTTTTATCATCCGATAAATCTGTTTGTCGGTATAATCATTAATCGGTGTAATCACATGAATAAAAAACTCTTTCTCCTAGATGGTATGGCGCTGATGTACAGGGCGCATTTTGCATTAAGTAAAAACCCCCGTTTCACCTCAACAGGCATTAATACATCGGCAGTAATGGGCTTTACCAATACTTTGTTAGATGTTTTGAAGAAAGAAAAACCAACACACATTGCAGTTGTTTTCGATACTGAGGCGCCGACTGAAAGGCATACTTCTTTCGAAGCGTATAAAGCACATCGCCAGGCCATGCCCGAAGATCTGGCTGCGGCCATGCCTTACGTGATTAAATTAATTACGGGTTTTAATATTCCAGTGATCACCTCTGATGGTTACGAGGCCGATGATATTATTGGTACACTGGCTAAAAAAGCCGAACAAAAAGGCTATCAGGTTTACTGTATGACGCCAGATAAGGATTTTGCGCAATTGGTTTCTGAAAATATTTTTATTTACAAACCTTCCCGTATGGGTAACGATATGGAAATATTGGGCGTAAAGGAAGTATTGGCCAAATGGGAGATCGAAAATGTATTACAGGTAATCGATATTTTAGGATTATGGGGCGATGCGGTAGATAATATACCAGGTATCCCAGGCATAGGAGAGAAAACGGCAAAAGCGCTGATCAAACAATATGGCTCTATGGAGAACATTATTGCGAATTCGCACGAACTAAAAGGAAAACAGCGCGAAAACGTAGAAAATTTTGCAGAGCAAGGTTTAATATCCAAAAAACTAGCTACTATTTTATTGGATGTTCCGGTTGAATTGGATGAAGCCAGTTTGGAACTCTGCGATCCGAGCCGCGATTTATTAGAACCGCTATTTACCGAATTAGAGTTCAGGACTTTAGGCCGCAGGGTATTTGGCGATGAATTTTCCGTCACTACAGCACGCTTTCAGGAAGGTACGCAGACAGACTTATTCGGTAACCAAGCTGGCGAAGCCATTCAATATACCAATACGCTTGAAGAGGAACCAGCAGAAAAGCTTCCGGCTAAAACCATCGAAAATACAGAACACGATTATCAGTTGGTTGATACTGCTGAGCAACGTGCAGATCTAATTAAAATATTGCTTGCCGAAAAACGGATCTCATTTGATACGGAAACTACGGGTACCGATGCAAACATGGCCGATTTAGTTGGTTTATCTTTCTCCATAAAACCAGGTACAGGTTATTACATTCCGGTTCCGGCAGTGAGAGAAGAGGCTCAGGTTATCGTAGACGAATTTAGAGTCGTATTGGAAAATGAAGAAATTGAAAAAATTGGTCAGAATACCAAATACGATATTTTAGTGTTGAAATGGTATGGTGTTCAGGTGAAGGGTAAACTTTTTGATACCATGCTTGCGCACTATTTAATCGACCCTGATACCCGCCATGGTATGGATGTTTTATCAGAGAACTACCTTGGGTATTCACCGATCTCTATTACCAAATTGATTGGTGCAAAAGGCAAAAACCAAGGCACCATGCGTGATGTGCCTGTAATAGATGTGGTAGATTACGCGGCCGAAGATGCTGATGTGACATTACAATTAGCGCACATATTTGAACCAAAATTAAAACAACTAAATGCAGCCAAACTAGCCGAAGAAATTGAGAATCCGTTGGTTTATGTTTTGGCAGATATAGAAAAAGAAGGTGTTCGTATTGATATCGAAACCTTAAAAGCTTATTCTAAAGAACTCGAAACTGAGATTATCAAGTTCGAACAGAACGTTTACGATAAAGCAGGAGTTAAATTTAACCTCGCCTCGCCAAAGCAATTGGGAGAGGTTTTATTTGATAAACTTCAGTTAGATCCGAAAGCAAAAAAAACGAAAACCGGTCAGTACCAAACCGGAGAAGACGTTTTACTGGCCTTAGCCAGTAAAAGTGATATTGTACAGGATATTTTAGACTTCCGCCAGTTACAAAAACTTAAATCAACCTATGTTGATGCATTGCCTTTAATGGTTAACCCTAAAACAGGTAGAGTGCATACATCCTACAATCAGGCTGTTGCAGCAACGGGAAGATTAAGCTCCAATAACCCAAATTTACAGAATATTCCGATCCGTACCGAGCGTGGCAGGGAGGTGCGCAAAGCCTTTATTGCAAGGGATGAAAACCACATTTTGTTATCGGCCGATTATTCGCAGATAGAATTGCGCATTATTGCCGAAATCAGTAAGGAAGAGAATATGCTCGATGCTTTTAACAAAGGGATCGATATCCACACGGCAACAGCAGCTAAGGTGTATGGCGTAAGCATCGAAGAAGTAGATGGAACACAGCGCAGAAATGCGAAAGCCGTTAACTTCGGAATTATTTATGGTCAGTCTGCTTTTGGTTTATCGCAAAATTTAGGTATTCCACGTAAGGAAGCTGCCGAAATTATAGAACAATATTTTGCACAATACCCAGGGATTAAACGTTACATGAGCGATACCATGAACTTCGCACGCGAGAACGGATTTGTAGAAACCTTAATGGGCAGAAGACGTTATTTAAGAGATATTAACTCTGCCAACCAGACCGTAAGAGGTTTTGCAGAACGAAATGCCATTAATGCACCCATTCAAGGTTCTGCTGCCGATATGATCAAGATTGCGATGATTAATATCCATAAAGAAATGAAAGCGCAGGGTATGCAGTCAACCATGACCATGCAGGTGCATGATGAGTTGGTGTTTGATGTACTGAGATCAGAAAAAGAAGCGATGAAAGCAATTATTCAGGATAAAATGGCCAATGCCATTAAACTCACGGTACCCATTGTGGTAGAAATTGGTGAGGGAGATAATTGGCTGGCTGCGCATTAAGGGATAACGAAATACATGTGATGAAAAGAACCTTAATCATCGTTTTCAGTTTTATTTCGCTTAATGTATTTGCGCAGAAAAGCGACACTTTAATAACCTATAGCTTTGGTGATTATACCAAAGCGGTAGCCAAAACAGGTGAAACTTATAAAGTTTACAGAAAGGATAGTGTTTGGATCAAAACAACCTTTAATGCCAAACACGCTATTGTTAAAACGGAAACTTTCGCCGATAAAAAACTGAAAACGCTAAACGGCGAATTTGAAGAGTACAACAATGAAAAAGTTTCATTGAAGGGTTTTTACCTCGACAATAAAAAAACAGGTTTGTGGACGAGCTTTGACCTTGATGGTAAGCCAAAAGAATCGAAAGTATATCAAGAAGATAAGCTCAATGGAGCATATACCACCTATTGGAAAAATGGTGCTACAAAAATAAGCGGCAATTATAGCAATGGAAAGAAATTGGGCGAATGGAAGATTCTTTACGAGAACGGCAACCTGGCACTTAAAGAAGAGTACGATAGTAAAAGTAAAGTAATCGATAGTGCATATCTAGATATAGACGGTAAACCTGTAGTCAAAGCCGATGTTAGCACGGAGCCGTTTTTTCCGGGGGGTATGAAGCAATTTTATGTATATCTGAGCAAAAATATCAGGTATCCTGTAGAAGATCACCGGGCTAAAACCCAAGGGAAAGTTTATTTATCATTCACAGTAAATAAAACTGGCACAATAGAAGATATTAAAATTATTTCGTCACCTAGTGCGAGTTTAAGTGAAGAGGCAATCAGGGTTACGCAGCAATCACCAAATTGGATTCCGGGTACATTATTTGGTAATCCTATAGCTGTATCGTACGTCATCAATATTAATTTTACTTTAAGGTAGTTGTATTACAAAAAATAAAAATATTCGTTATCTTCATTAAAACTTCATCCCGATTAATCAATTTTATATCAACAAATAAACGAGTAAAACAAAAATCGAAAATTATGAAAAAGTTATTGAGTTTAATCGCAATCGCAGCATTTGGTTTAACAACAGCATTTGCTCAAACGCCGGCTACGGCTCCTGCAGCTAAAGCTAAAACAGTAGTAAAAAAAGAAGTAAAAACAACAACAGCACCTGTTAAAGCAGGCGTAAAACAAGAAGCTAAAAAAGTAGAAACTAAAACAACTACTACAGCTGCTAAGGTAAAAGCAGATGGGACGCCAGATATGCGTTTTAAAGAAAATAAAGCAAAAGCGGTAACTAAAGTTGCTGGTCCAACCAAAAAAGACGGAACAGCCGATATGCGTTACAAAGCCAACAAAGCCGCTGCTGCTAAAAAGAATTAGGTTCAGGTTTATAATTTGAAGGGTCTCCAATGAAAATCGGAGGCCCTTTTTTTGCTTTAATGGTGCCTGTTCGAACGACACATTAGGCGCATTCAAAGAGATGTCGTCATCTCGACTGAAGCGCAGCGGAACGGAGAGATCTATCTAGACAGATTTAGCTTCGCTGAGCACTATGTGGTTCTCGAATACGTTGCACTCCGCTCGAAATGACGGTTTTCGTTGGTTGTGATTTGCAATCACGACCGTCAAACGGCGGATTTGTAATCCGCACGAGGCTATAAGTTTATCGTCTCACCAATTTCTGGCAACAATAGCGTTTTATTTTCGCGTTTAAATTTATCTAACGCAGCCTGAGTATCAATTTCGATTACCGGAAAGGTATTGTAGTGTACACCGATTACATGATCACAGTCGAAATATTTAGTCGCAACCAAAGCATCATCAACATCCATGGTATAATTTCCACCAATTGGTAGGATGGCATAATCCAGGTTGTAAATATCGGCTAAAACTTTCATTTCGATGGTTAAACCCGTATCGCCTGCAAAGTAAATCTGTTTGCCATCTACTTCAAGTACAAAGCCTGCCGGGTTTCCTCCATAACTTCCATCTGGCAAACCCGATGAGTGGGTTGCAGGCACCATGCGTACAGTTCCCCAAGCAAACGTAAATTTGCCAAAATTCATTGCATGTACTTTTTCTACCCCTTGTTTACTTGCCCAATCTACTACTTCTGGCATGGCAATAACGGTCGCTTGCGTTTGCTTTGCTAGTGCCACCAGATCGGCCACATGATCGCCATGGCCGTGGCTAACCAAAATATAATCTGCCTCAATAGCTTTAATATCTATATTTTTAGCTAATGGATTATGTGATATAAACGGATCGAATAGTAATTTTTTGCCGGCTGCCTCTAATAAGAAGCAAGATTGGCCGTAATAGGTGTATTTCATAATAATAGTATCAAGATTTGAGTCTCAAGTAGCAAGATCGATTCTTCTTAGGATAAACAGTTAAGTTAACTAATGGTTTTATTGCCCAAACATACCGCCTAAGCCTCCAAGCATATCTTGCGCTGATGCCTGCATTTCTGCGGCACTAACCTGTTCAGCACTTGCCATAGCTTTATTAATAGCTGTTAATAAAAGTTCTTCTAATTCTTCCTTATCGGCATTTTTCAAAAACTCCTCATCAATGGAAATTCCGGTGATTGCCTTGTTTGCTGTAGCAGTGATTTTTATGGCACCATTTTCAACTTCGCCAAATACTGAGATCGTATCAAGGCGTTTTTTAATTTCCTCGGCTTTTTGTTGAGCCGCAAATAATTTATCGAACATAATCGTTTTGTTTTAGAATCAAACTAAATCCGGCCTAAAATCGTATTGGCTTCATCAAGAAAGCGCTCAATCTTTTTAGTGCCTGTAAAGCTTTTAAGGATTAAAGTGGTTGTTTTGTTTTTGGTAGGCAATAAAATCTCTGCCCTAACTTCGGTGCCCGAATAAATAAGATTGGTTGTTTTACGGATGATATGAAAACGGACCAGGTTATCAAATGGATATTCTTTTAATACTCGGCCAGCGAAAGTGGAACGGATAATTTTCCTCTGGCTTTTATCAAAACGGATGTTGGAGGTTGCTGCAAAAAGAAGCGCTAAGCCGATAACCGCCGGAAAATAGGTGAGTAATATTTTTTGAAAAGAACCTTCGTTTGTTAAAAAATCTGGGTTAAGCAATATCGCAACGGTAACTCCTATCAAAATCAATCCCATGATTAAGCTGCCTATCTTATTATCGCGCAATAGGTACACGCCACCCTCTTCTTTAAAAAACTGAAAGTCGTAAATAGTTTGTTTAGGAATTACCGGTGCATTTGCAAAAACAAGTTCATCGATTTTTGGAAGAACTTCCTGTTGAAATTGAATCAGATTCGGATTGGTAGCTTTGCTATAACCGCTGGAGACGATTATACCCTTGCCATGCCGGTTGCTTTTTTTAAACAGCCGGTAATTATATCCACTACCCATGATTTCATAAGCCTGTACCGAAGCAATATCATCAAAGGGGATTGAACCTGTTGGCAAAAAACCGATCTTCTTATATAGAACCCTGCTGTTGCCATCAAAAATCACTTTTGTTTCAGCAATAAAAATCAATAGTAACGGAATTAATAACAGGCAGCCATAATACCCAAGAGTGAGACCAGCAGAATAGCTCTGTACCGATCTCGATAAAAAGAAAATAAAGGCCGCAATTAATACAAAAAATATAAGTCCAACTATCCTTAAATTTCTTTTCGGATAGATGATCAACATGCTTGGCTCAATAATCCATTTAGTTTTTGCCATAAAAATTAATCTTCGTCAGAACCCGGCAAACTTCCGTTGCCATGGTAAGCCCCTTTACGGATAACCGGCATATTGAAATGCTTGTACAGCTCATCAAGATGCATCAAACTTCCATTAGTAAGGTTACCTAAAAATATGATTACAATATTTTTGTCTAAATCTCGCACATAAATATGACGGAAACCATGCCACCAACCCGTATGATAAACTACTTTGTCCATCTTCTCGCCATCGAATATTCTCCAGCCATAGCCATAGTTAAAATGGCCGTTTATAGGTTTATTGCGACCTACATATGCCGAATCGAGACTCTTTTTGGTCAGTAATCTTCCGTTTTTCAAGTATTTATCAAATAATACCAAATCGTGTACCGTGCTATAAATGCCTTTATCCCCAACAGGACCATCTAAAAAATTCTGCGCAACAGAATATCTAAAACTATTGCGGTCATGACCAACCACATCAACCGGAATTTTTTCATACTCAGTGGTGCTATACACATGCGTGTGCTTTAATCCAGCTGGTTTAAATACATGCTCCATCATATACTGCGAGTAACGTTGTCCGGTAACCTTTTCTATAATGGCACCCAAAACCATAAAGTTTGAGTTGTTATAGTGAAAACGGTTATCTGGTTTAGTATATGGGTTTGGTTTTCGCTCGGCAATAACATTCATTACTTCCTGATTGGTTACACCTTTTTTCATGTTGCGTTTTTCCTTACGCCAGATATCGTCAATGAAATAAACATAGTTCATCATGCCGCTGCGGTGGGAAAGCAATAATTTCACCGTTATGCCCTCGTATGGAAAATTAGGATAGAATTTTTTTACATTATCGTTTAGCGAAAGTTTTCCAGCTTCTACCAATTGCATAATGGCTGTGCCGGTAAAGGTTTTGGTAATTGAAGCCAGCTCAAATTCTGAGTTGATGGTTAAGCTATCGCGGTGCAGGTAATCGGCCCATCCAACGGCTTTTTCGTAAAGAATTTTTCCATCTTTGGCTACCAGCATATTTCCGTTGAAATTGAATTTTCGGTGTAGGTTATCTACAAAATCAGCAACCCATTTATCACCTTTTTGCGGATTATAAACCAATAGAAGGCTGTCTGCTTTGTCGTCGTCTTTGGTGCGGATTTTTTTTTCAGCCGCCTTTTTCTCTTCAGATTTTTTGCTTGTACATGCAGTTAGTAAAGTTACAGAGAGGGCTAATGTTGAACATAGGTATCGAAAATTCATTTATATTAAGGATAGTGTATTTAAAACCCGAAAATTAAAGAATTTTAGACGGTTAAAACGAAAGAGTTTTACACATTTTCGCAATTTTGGTTGTACCAGCATTCAAATAAGTGACCTTTACTTCCATAAACGGGGTCGCTGTCTGGATTTTTTACCTTAGCAATGGTTTCATCTGCTTCAGGCCGCTCCTCTGCTTTGCCATATTTAATGTCATAATTTGAACCATTTGGATATGCGCCAACAACAGTGAAGTCGTCACTTGAGTTCAGTTTTTTATGTGCTACACCTGCAGGAATGATAATTACATCACCTTTATCCAGCTCTATACAAACGCCATGATCGCCCCCAAACTGCACATCGCCTTTGCCACAAAATACGCCCATTACTTCGTGTGTATTGCTATGGTAATGATGGTAATCAAAGATGCCATCTACCCAGGCATTGGTGTATCCGTTCTGTGCGAAAACTTTTTTGATCACCTCTTCAGTATCATCTGGATGCAGCCTGAATGTGCCTTTATAGATCATTAATGGCAAAGTTGGGTTGTTTGGAAAATTTCCGTTCTCTTCTATTTTATGTGCAACTAAATAAGCTTCTTGTATCAGTTTTTCTTTGTCCATGACTTGGGTGTTTTAATAGTTTAACAAAGTAATCGGAAAAGGGTTTAGATTTTAATTTTCCACTTTTAAGCTATTTTATTCTGAGTGGCAATCTTTTTCCATAGCTTAATTGACGCCAGATCCATTCGATGGGGCCATAATTATACCTCGAAAGCCACCATTTGCTAAAGTAAACCTGCAGCGTGTAAATAATAATCGCCAATATTAAATAAAAGCCTATTGGCATTGATGTCCAGATACCAAGACCAAAGCCCGAAAAAATAAGCAGGCCGATCAGGTTTTGTACCATATAATTGGTCAGGGTCATTTTGCCCATAACAGCCAAACTGCCAAAAAAGGTTTTGCATTTACCTGAAATATACAGCCAGCAAATGGCGCTGGAAATAAACAACATGGTGCTTAAAATTAGCCAATAACGTATGTTATAATAATCCTTAACGTTCCACTTTAATTTGTCGATAATAGGGAAATAGGCAGAAAGCACAAGGGTAATAACCAATGAAATCCAAAACATTTTTTTTACCAGCTTTATTTTGGTTGGCAATGCATTAAAGAAATTGATCTTGTACAGGCTAAAACCCCATAAAAAACAACAGAACATTACAACATGTACGGTATATAAGTACGGCTTACTGATCATTTGGGCAACATAGGTTCCTTTTAGTCCGAAGTATAGTACATCTACCAGGTAATTGCTCCTGTAGAGGTAAAACAGTTTTGTGATATCTTCTCGGCCAGTGTCGTGCAGCGAGTTGACAAAAGCACTTAATGCCGGAATAATCAACAAGAGCACCAAGCTTACCGCAAAAGTGGTTTTGGCCGAGCTTCGATAGAAGAATAGCAGTAACAGCCCTAAAATGGCATAATCTTTTAGAATATCGCCAAAAAACAATGCACTGTTAATTAATGCGAGCACCAGCAGCCAGAACATGCGGCCTGCAAAAAAAGTATAAGGGTTCTGCCCCTTATTGCTTACGTTATTCATTAAAACAGCAAAACCATAGCCAAAAAGCAAACTCAACATTGTCCACGATTTGGCTGCAAAAACCGTTCTTGAGATATACATCAAGCCATCGGTTAAATGATCGGGTTTAAAAAGAACAGGGTCTTTATCCAGTACAAAAAAATCATAATAGTTCATCAAAACAACGCCCAAAAGCGCCCAGCCCCTAAGTATATCAACAATTACAGTGCGCTGATTGAGTTGGATAGGTTGACTTGACAGGTTATTCATATAGTAGGGATAATTAGAATGTACAATAGAATCTTTAGGCCTAATGGTGCAATGGGCAAAAAAAGAGGATACCATTTCTGATATCCCCTCAATTTTACTTCTGGCTTTCTGCCCAGGTATCCATTTTGGCTTCAAAAACAGATAGCGGGAAAGATCCATCTTTTAAAACTGCTGTATGAAAAGCTGCCAGTTTAAATTTCGGAGCTAATTCCTTTTCGTATTTTGCTCTTAATTCCCTTATTTTCATAGCACCCGTTTTGTAACCCAAAGCCTGAGCGGGTATGCCCATATAACGTTCAATTTCTGCTGTTGCACCTTCAGTGCTGATGGCTTCATTGTCTGTCATGTATTTTATGGCTTCTTCTCTGCTCATGTTTTTGGTATGGATGGCCACATCAACCACTAAACGGATTGCCCTATGCATTTCATCGCCCAAAGCGCCCATATGCTGGTAAGGATCTTGATATAAGCCTAGTTCTTTACCTAATGATTCACAGTACAGTGCCCAACCTTCTACGTAAGCATTATGCCCACCAAAACGGCGGAAATTAGGAAGTGATTTATTTTCCTGGGTTAAAGAAATCTGATAATGGTGACCTGGAATTGCCTCGTGAAGAAAAAGGGATTCCATTCCCGAGGTGGTGTTAAATGTTTTAGCATCTAAAATTGGCACATAAAAGATTCCTGGACGTGATCCATCTGCTGAACCTTGATTGTATTCTGCACTGGCCGATGCTGCCCTGAAAGCCTCAGTTTGGCGGATTTCGAAGGGTGTTTTAGGCTCAACGTCAAACATCTTTTTCAAATTGGGTTTCATACGCTGATGGATATTCTCAAAGGCCGCTAAAACTTCCTTTGGTGTTTTATAAGGCATGAATTTTTTATCCGTTTTCATGTATTCGAAAAAAGCCTTTAAATCGCCCTTAAAGCCAACTAAATTTTTGATGCTGTCCATTTGGCCTTTAATCCTGGCCACTTCTTTTAAGCCCGTTTGATATATCTCTTCTGGTGTTTTGTTGGTGGTAGTTTGTTGTTTAACCAGATAAGTGTACCAGGCCAAACCACCTGGCATGGCAGAATAACCTGAGGTAGTTCTTGTTTTTGGCAGGTATTCGTTCTGCAGGTAATCGCCCAATTTTTTATACGTAGGAATAATTACTTTAGTGATCGAATTGCGGTACGCTTCTGTTAACTTTTGCTTATCTGCTGCAGAAAAACTTGAAGGCATTAATTTTATCGGTCCATAAAATAAACTTTGCTCGGGTGTAGCCACAACCATACTCTGCATTTGAGGAATCATTTTAATCACCAATGCTTTTGGTAATACAATGCCGGCGGCAGCACCTTTTTTAAAATTGCCAATAGCGGTATCGGCCCATACCGAAAATGCATCAACCCGTTTTAACCAATCTTCATAATTTTTTACAGTTTTAAAAGGTTGGATGCCCGTTCCTGAACCAAACTGGCCAATGGTTAAAGGCAAAGCAAACATTTGGTTAAACGGGAGGTATTCGGAATGATACTTAAGCCCTTCGATGTTAATCTCCAACTGATCTTTTAAATAATCGAAAGATAATTTGTCGTTTGCACTTAGGCTTTCCCGATCGTATTTACCCAAGCTATCTAAATAACGTTCGTTATAGCTTTTAGATTCTTTTATATAGGCTTGCGACCCATCGTTGGCTAAAAGGTCGTTATAACGCTCGTCGCCGATATAGGTGGCGTTAATGGGGTTCAGTTTTAATCCTTCCTGGTAGTATTGTTCGCACAAGGCTGCAAAAGCTTTGTTTTCGGTAGTATTGTCTGAACTGCTTTTTTGTTTACAGGCAGTAAACACCGTAATACAGGCAGCAAAAAGAAATATCTTTTTCATCTATTTTGGGTTAAGGTTCTAATCAAAAATAGCAAATTATTAGCCATTTACGAGCGGCTCTCCTTAACGCAAAAAAGCCATCCCTTTTTTAAGGATGGCTTTAATATATAATCAGTACTAAACTGAAAACTGCGAATTGCTAACTGATTATGCTAATAACCTGATTGGCTCTTCTAATAAACCTTTTAATGTTTGTAAGAATTGTGCTCCGGTTGCGCCATCAACCACACGGTGATCGCAACCTAAAGTTAATTTCATTACATTACCAGGAACAACAGCACCGTTTTTAACAACAGGAACCTGTTGTATAGCACCTACCGATAAAATTGCACCATCAGGAGAGTTGATGATTGAAGTAAACTCATCAATACCAAACATACCTAAGTTAGATACGGTGAAAGTAGAACCTTCCCAATCTGCTGGTTGTAATTTTTTAGCTTTTGCTTTACCACCAAAATCTTTTACTTCTGCAGAGATGTGTGATAAAGATTTGCCATCAGCGAAACGCACTACTGGTACCAATAAACCATCTTCAACAGCCATAGCTACACCAATGTTGGTATGTTCGTTAAATCTGATTTTATCGCCACCCCATGATGAGTTAACAGCCGGGTGTTTTTTCAATGCAACAGCAACCGCTTTAATTACGATATCGTTGAAAGAAACCTTAACTGGAGCAACAGCATTGATTGCCGTACGGGCAGCCATTGCATTGTCCATATCAATGCTGATGGTTAAGTAGAAATGTGGAGCAGTAAATAAACTTTCTGCTAAACGTTTTGCAATTACTTTACGCATCTGCGAAACTGGAGCTTCAGTAAATTTAACTTCCCCAACAAATTGAGGAATAACTGGTGCTGGAGCAGCAGCTTTCTCTGCAGCCGGAGCTGATGTAGATTCTGATTTTGCCGGCGCTGCACTTGGTTTAAAGTTTTCGATATCTTTTTTAATGATACGTCCACCTTCTGCACTGCCCGCAACCTGTGCTAAATCGATCCCTTTATCTTTAGCAATTTTCTTAGCTAAAGGAGATGCTTTAACGCGGCTATCACCGTTGTCTGCAGTTGTACCACACGATGAGGTTCTTGGTGTTTCAATTTCTGCAACATTTGCAGATTTTTCTTCTTTAGGTGCTTCAGCACTTTCGGCTTTTGGAGCCGGAGCTGAGCCGCCCGCTAAAATTCCGCTCACATCAGTTCCCTCAGGACCAACGATGGCGATAATTCCGTTCACTTTTGCAGCAGCGCCTTTCTCTACACCAATGTGTAATAAAGTTCCGGTTGCATAGCCCATTACTTCCATAGTTGCCTTATCGGTTTCTACATCAGCAAGAACATCATCATCTTTTACTTTATCGCCAACTTTTTTATGCCATTCAGCAATAACGCCTTCAGTCATAGTATCACTTAATAAAGGCATGCGGATAACCGTAACACCTTTTGCAGCTAATTCTTCTTCGCTTAAGCCACCACCCTGAGCTGGTGCTGCCTCTTCTTTTTTCTCTTCAGCTTTTGGGGCTTCAGTGCTTTCGGCTTTTGGAGCCTCTACACCTTTTTCTGCCTCTAATGCTGCTTTATAATCTTCGCCTTCTTTACCAATAACGGCCATGATTGCATCAACGGGAACAGCTGTTCCTTCTTCTACACCTACGTATAAAAGAGTCCCATCCCAATAAGATTCCATATCCATTGTTGCTTTATCAGTTTCTACTTCTGCTAAAACATCGCCGCTTTTCACTTTATCGCCCACTTTTTTATGCCACTTCGCCAAAACCCCTTCGGTCATGGTGTCGCTCATTTTGGGCATTTTAATTACATCAGCCATTATATCTAATTAATTGAAATCTTATTAATATTAGTCCATTACGTAAGGGTAGTCCTGTTGCATATATACATCTTTGTATAATTCAGATGCATCAGGCCAAGGAGATTCTTCAGCAAATTTTACTGCTTGATCTACAATTGCCTTTACTTTAGCTTCTACTTCTTCAATCCAGGCTTGGTCTGCATACTTTTCTTTAAGAATAGTTTCTCTTGCATGCTCAACTGGATCTTTTGCTTTATAATCTTCTAATTCTTCTTTGGTACGGTATTTTGCCGGATCTGACATCGAGTGACCACGGTAACGGTAAGTTCTCATTTCTAAGAAAGTAGGTCCTTCACCTTTACGTGCACGTTGGATCGCTTCGTCCATTGCATTGTGAACAGCAACCGGATCCATACCATCAACTGGTGCACATGGCATATCAAAACCTAAACCTATTTTATAAATATCGGTCATGTTAGTGGTGCGTTGTACTGAGGTACCCATTGCATAACCGTTGTTTTCGCAAACAAAAATAACAGGCAATTTCCAAAGCATGGCCATGTTAAAAGTTTCGTTTAATGCACCCTGGCGCACAGCACCATCGCCCATATAACAAATATTAACATTGTCAGTTCCTTTATATTTTTCTGCAAAAGCAACGCCAGCACCTAACGGAATCTGACCGCCAACAATTGCATGACCACCGTAGAAGTTATGCTCTTTACTGAACATGTGCATTGAACCACCTTTACCTTTAGAGCAACCTGTAGCTTTGCCGTACATTTCTGCCATAATACTATCAGCACTAACTCCTAAAGCTAAGGCATGAGCATGATCACGGTATGTTGTAATCATTGAATCACCTTTTTGCATTGCAGATATTGCACCTGCAACTACAGCTTCTTGTCCAATGTATAAATGACAAAAGCCACGTATTTTTTGTTGTCCGTATAACTGGCCAGTTTTTTCTTCGAATTTGCGCATAAGCAACATCGACTCAAACCACTTTAACCAGGTATCTTTATTTATTTCTACTGCACTCATTTTAGGGTATTTGTTTTTTGCGACAGCAAATCTAATTTTTTTATTGTAATTTTTGGCACTTTTTAGTGTAAAAACATCATAGTATTAGGGTTGTAATCAGATTTAACAGTTGTTTTACAATTAAATATAAACCCTGGCCGCCGATATCGATTTAACAGCGATTTCTTATAATTAAATCAACACCCTTTATCATAATATGGAATCAATTTATTCTAAAATTTAATTCTGTATATATGCTTATTCTCATAATTTAAAATAAAATTGAATTATTCTTGTTTTGCGTACTGAAGTAAATCGTTTTTTGAGAAAAGATGAATTTTTTAGGAGGTGTTTATCACAAAAAATGATGATGGAAAAACAAAAATGTTAATAACTTTCGTTTTTTAACGTCTAACATTTGGATAACATTTGTATAATTAATACTTTTGGTAACCAACAATAAGCCCATGTGGTGTACGTTAATGTGTAAGTGAATACCCAAACATAACTGTATAACATGATTAAA
The DNA here is from genome assembly GCF_018613605.1 of Pedobacter sp. ISL-64. GTDB lineage: Bacteria > Bacteroidota > Bacteroidia > Sphingobacteriales > Sphingobacteriaceae > Pedobacter. The sequence continues at coordinate 378,218 of NZ_JAGGPU010000010.1, forward strand.
AAATTTTTGTTTTCTACTCTAATTGCTATTTGTACGCTCTCAGCCGCATTTGCGCAAACAAAAACAAAAGAATCTGGTAAAGAATTAAATGATCCCGACAACCTTGCATCACAATACTTTTCGCAGGTTATGGGTGTTGCGGTAGATGCAACTTCGAATTTAAAACTGTACAAGTTTATTTACGAATGGATCGGAACGCCTTATAGTTATGGTGGAAACACCAAAAGAGGGATCGATTGTTCGGCTTTCACTAAAGCGATTTACGATAAAGTTTTCAACACTACCATCAGAAGAAATTCGCGCGATATTTTTAGTATGGTGGATCCACTGTCTAAAGAAGATTTAAAAGAGGGCGATTTAGTTTTCTTTAAGATTAAAAGCAGAAGTATTTCACATGTTGGTATTTACCTGGGCGATAACAGATTTGCCCATGCATCAAGTTCTCGCGGTGTAGTAATCAGCAACCTGAACGAGCCTTATTACAGCCGCTATTTTTACAAAGGCGGTCGCGTTTTAGAATCGTTTAAGAAAGAATTTACAGTAGAGTAGTTCAGTTAACAGTTGGCCGTTTTCGGTTGACAGTAAAAGACATATACAATCCTCCTAAAGAAATTTTGGAGGATTTTTTTATACCATAAAATCAAGAATGAAGTTTTTCAATACCTTAATCCTTTCTTTCGTCGCAATAGTTATTTTAATCAGCTGCACGAGCAATAATGCACAGATTACCACGCTTGTAGCCAGGCAAGATACGTTAATCAGAAAAATAAAAGATACCATATCCATTACTGCTGTAGGCGATATTATGCTCGGCTCCGCTTTTCCATCTAAAACCAACCTCCCTCCTGATGATGCTTTAAACAGTTTCCAAGCGGTTGATAGTTTGTTAAAAGGAGATATTGTTTTTGGAAACTTAGAGGGCTGTTTTCTCAATTCAGGCAATTCGAACAAATGTAATGGCATTAACCCAAACAACTGCTATGCTTTTAGAATGCCCGAACGCTATGCCGGGATATATAAGAATGCGGGATTTAATGTTTTAAGCATCGCCAATAACCATGTTGGTGATTTTGATGCCAAGGGAAGAAAAAATACGGCAAGGATTTTAGATTCGCTGCAGATCCACTATGCCGGGCAGGTAAACAAACCTTTTGAAGTTTTTGAAAAGGATAGTGTAAAGTATGCATTCTGTGCCTTTGCGCCAAACGAGAATACGGTATCGATTAATAAAATCGACAGTGCCAAGGCTTTGGTTGCCCGCTTAAAATTAATGGCCGATATTGTGATTGTTTCTTTTCATGGCGGCGGTGAAGGTGCAAGGTTTGAACATGTTCCCCGTAAAAACGAAATTTTTTATAAAGAGAACAGAGGTAATGTTTATGCCTTTGCACATGCAGTTATTGATGCCGGTGCCGATGTTGTACTGGGGCATGGCCCGCATGTAACCCGGGCTGTTGAAGTGTATAAAAATAAATTCATCGCTTACAGCTTGGGTAATTTTTGCACTTATGGTATGTTTAGCTTAAAAGGCAATAATGGTATTGCACCCTTGCTTCAGCTAAAAATAAATGCGAAGGGCGATTTTCTATATGCAGATATTGTATCAGTTAAACAGGATAAGGTTAACCGTTTAACTCTGGATGATAATCATGGTGCCTTTAAACGGATTAAAGAATTGACAGATATTGATTTCATCGGCCATCAGCTAAAATTCGCTGATAACAGAATCAGTTTAAAAGATTAATCTTCTCCGACATCAATCTCAATTTATTTCAGAATATTTGCTGTATGAAAAAAGGATTAATACTTCATTATATCATAGGTATAGCTGCCGCAATTTTAGTGCTTGCAGCAGCATACTATATCAACCAAAATCCTGAGAACTTATTGTCTGCAGGAATTATTATCCTGGCGGGTTGCCTGGTTGCTTTTAGCCAGTACCAGATCATCAAACACAAAAAAAAGAAGCAATAGTATAATTGCAACAGGCTACAAAGGCTGCTAATTTTAAAGATGGGATCTATCTTGGGCTAGCCTTGCAGCTGCAGTTATACCTTTCTGCTATCTAAAAGGTAGGAGAAAAGTCTAGTTTAGCTTTCGTCTTTTGTATTCTTCACCAAGCCAATTCCCGATACAAAGAATATAAGTCCGATGATGCCATACACCATCAACCCCCTTGTATTTTCGCTGTGGCTTACAAAGCCATAGCCAGCGTATATCAATCCAATTATACCTAGTACGGTTAATATGGTTCCAAAAGTGCGTTTTACATTCATATGGTTATCTATTAATATGATATATACAAAATATCATCGATTTTGTTTTAAGCAAACAAAGAAGAGGCTGTATCATTAAAAGCAATTTCTCTTTAGATGATGTTATGTCGAGTCTGTCGAAACACCATAAAGGGCTATTAATGAGTCTTTAGCCGAGCTATCAATCACAAGGTTACAATACAGAAATCGTCATCTCGACTGCAGCGCAGCGCAATGGAGAGATCTTTATAGCCAGATTTCTCGACTGCGTTACACTACGCTCGAAATGACGATATTTCTAATCGATTCACTTTTTAATCAGTCGTTTACCACACGCCTAACCGGTTTGCGGGAGTTATATACATTTTCGCTGTTGTAGGAATGTTGAATGCTTTGTAAAATGCCTCCATATTATAAACAGGGCCGTTTACTCGGAACATTTCTGGGCTATGCGGATCTGTTTTTAATCTTACACGCATACTTTCATCGCGGGTTTTGATTCTCCATACCTGGGCAAAGCTTAAAAAGAAACGTTGGTCAGGAGTAAAACCATCAATCTTTTTATCGCCTTTTCCTTGCTCAGTTAATTTAAAGGCATCGTATGCAATGTTTAAACCACCAATATCGGCAAGGTTTTCGCCCAGTGTTAACGAACCGTTTACATGCTGATTATCCAACAATGAGAAGTTGTTGTAAAATGTTTCTACCTTGCCCGCTTTGGCTTTAAATTTATCGGCATCGGCTTTTGTCCACCATTCTTTTAAGTTGCCTACTGCATCGTACTGGCGACCTTGATCGTCAAAACCATGTGTCATTTCGTGACCAATTACAGCACCTATTGCACCATAGTTAATGGCGTCATCTGCGGTAAAATCAAAGAACGGGAACTGTAAAATTCCGGCAGGGAAAACAATTTCGTTGAAAGACGGATTGTAATAGGCATTAACCGTCGGTGGAGTCATTCCCCACTCGGTTTTATCAACATTTTTGCCCAATTTATCCATCATTTCTTTGTAGGCATGTTTACTTGCCGATTGAAGGTTTGCATAATAAGTGTTTTTCGAGACCTCAACATCATCATACTTTTTCCATTTATCAGGATAGCCGATTTTTTTGATAAATGCATTTAGTTTTTCTAAAGCTTTCTTTTTGGTTTCAGGTGTCATCCAATCTACCTTCTGGATTCTTTCTGCATATACTTTCTGTAAATTGTTTACCAGGGTTAACATACGCTCTTTAGCCTCAGGCTTAAAATACTTTTCGGCATATAACTGACCTAAAAGCTCACCTAAATTACGATCGGTAGCATTTACGATGGCTTTCCATCTTTCTGTTGGAGCCTGTTGACCATATAGCGTCTTGGAGAAAAAATCGAATTTAGCATCTCTGAATTTTTTGGTAAAAGCATTGGCCGATCTGTTTAAAGCGTCAAATTTTAATTTTTCTTTCCAGATTTCGATAGGCTGGCTTTTTACCAGGGCTGATAAGGTTTGATAATATTTTGGCTGCCTTACAATAACGGTATCCGTACTTGCCCCCAGCTTACTCAAAACAGATTTCCACTCCATGTTCGGCGTCTGCTTTTGAAAGTCAGCCACCGTCATTTTGTTATAATTTTTCTGTGGATCGCGCAGTTGAACAGGAGTAGAGTGCGACTGTGCAATAGCCGTTTCCAGTTTTAGAATATTGTCGGCATATTTAGCTGCATTGGCAGAATCGCCTGCCAGGCTAAAAATTTTTGTGATGTATCTGATGTACTTGGCTCTGATTTTTTTTGCCTTATCATCCTGTTCTAAATAATAGCTGCGATCAGGCAGGGTAAGACCGGCCTGCGAAAATGATAAAGCATTTTTAGTGCTTAATTTATCATCTGGTTCTACACCAAAGCCCAATAAATCTCCCTCACCATCTTTATAGCCGTCGGCAACAAAATTGATTAAATCCTTATCGTTTTTAATCCCATCTATTTTACTTAAGAGCGGCTTTATAGGTTCGATACCCAATTTCTCAATGGTAAGGGTATCCATTCCGCTGGTATAGAAATCGCCAACTTTCTGTTCGGAACTTCCTTTGGCTGCATTAGCTTTTGAAGCATTTTCAAGAATGCTGTTCAGATTTTTCAGGTTATCGTTATATAGCGTATAAAAAGAACCCCAGCCTGTTTCTGTTTTAGGAATTTCAGTGTTTTTCATCCATTTCCCATTGGCATACAGGAAAAAGTTATCGCCAGGTTTTACAGTGGTGTCCATGCCGGCTTTATCGAAAAATTCGGTACGTGCATTCGCCACATCGGCATCTTGATGGCTTTTATTCTGGCAGGCAGCAAAAAGCAATACGCCGGCCGCCGGAAGAAATAATTTAGTTTTCATTGTATATAAGTTAGTTAGAAAAACTTAAAGCTACAAAATGCCTGATGTAGTTTGTATGAATTTTTTATAACTTCATAAAAAAATCTAATTATGCAATACACCATTTACATTATAGCTGTTGTAGGATTTATTATCCTGTTGAGCTCGTTTGTTACCGTTAAACAGGGAACCATTGCGGTGGTAACCGTTTTCGGCAAGTATCGCCGCCAGTTAAGGCCGGGCTTAAATTTTAAAATTCCATTAATAGAGCAGATTTATTCTCGTATTTCCATTCAAAACCGCTCTGTAGAGCTGTCGTTTCAAGCGGTAACACAAGATCAGGCCAATGTATATTTTAAGGCGATGCTATTGTATTCTGTGGTAAACCAGGATGAGGAAACGATCAAAAATGTAGCTTTTAAGTTTGTAGATGCGACCAACTTAATGCAGGCACTAATCAGGACCATTGAAGGTTCGATCAGGGCTTACGTGGCCACACAAAAGCAGGCAAACGTATTGGCCCAACGCAATGAAATTGTGCTTCATGTTAAGGAACAGATCGATCAGGTTTTAGATGGGTGGGGTTATCATCTTCAGGATCTTCAATTGAATGATATTACCTTTGATGAGGAAATTATGCGTTCAATGAGTCGTGTGGTAGCTTCAAACAACTTAAAAGCAGCGGCTGAGAACGAAGGACAGGCATTATTAATTACTAAAACCAAGGCTGCCGAGGCGGATGGTAATGCGATTAAAATTGCAGCTACAGCCGAGCGCGAGGCTGCACAGTTACGCGGGCAGGGTATCGCTTTATTCCGTGCAGAGGTGGCTCATGGTATGAGTAAAGCCGCTCAGGAAATGGAGCAGGCCAACCTGGATATTTCGGTAATCTTATTTACCATGTGGACTGAATCGATTAAACATTTTGCAGAAAACGGAGATGGAAACGTTATTTTTCTTGATGGCAGTGCCGATGGCATGAATAAAACTATGAAAGAGATGATGGCCATGCAGTTGAATAAACAAACTGAGCCAACAGCGAAGAAAGGGTAGTAACTTTATAGTGCTGTCAGATGTTTCCATCGGACAGTTAAATAGATTAAAATTGTTTAGTGTCGGATAGGAATATCCGACACCACAAAAAATCCAATTACAAAAAAGGCCGCTTTAGTTTTTGCTAAAGCGGCCTTTCCATTGAAATATTTCTTCTTAGTTATTCTTTGGCATCAAGCCTAAGTTCATCACATAGTTACCAGATTGTTGCATAAAATCGCCCATTACCTTTAACGATTCATCTTCAATAAAATCGAAAGCATCTTGCTTGGTAATTTTATCTCCTTTTTTAATGGCAGGTAATCCTCTTAATGCCCTTAATTCATTCTGTCTGGCAAGCGTTTTAGCTTCTTGTGCATCGCGCTCAGCTTTAAGCTTTGCCTCATTTAAGGTGACAGAAACTTCATTGTCACGTTTTTTAAGATCGGCAATGTCTTGTTTCAGGTACTTAAAATCCAATGAGCTTGCGATACGTTGCTCGCTGTTTTTAACCAACTGTGCTTTAACAGGGGTCAGATTAGCAACTGCTTTAAAGCTGGAGCTCGGAATAACGTCCCATGGTAAGGCAGATGATTCAGTATCTTCTCCAATTTTATCCATCGGATAAACTGAAGGGAAAACAACATCAGGTGTTACACCTTTATGCTGCGTGCTGCTTCCTGCAACACGGTAAAATTTGGCCATGGTTAGGTTAATCTGACCTAAGTTAATATCAGCCGGGCTTGCTCCGCTTGGCGATGCGCCAACGGTTTTATCTTTAGAAATTAATCCTGCTACTCTTTGCAACATACTTGGGTTTACCAATTTGTTTAAATCGATAGAAGATTGAACGGTACCTTTACCATAAGTTTGGCTACCCATAATAATACCACGGCCGTAATCCTGTATTGCACCGGCGAAAATTTCTGATGCAGATGCGCTTAAACGATCTACAATTACACCAAAAGGCCCATCCCAGGTTACACCGCTATTTTCATCCTCGTCCACTTCAATTTTACCGCGTAAATCTTTTACCTGGACTACAGGGCCTCTATCTATAAATAAACCAGTTAAAGAGATCGCTTCAACTAATGAGCCTCCACCATTTCCACGTAAATCCATTACGATTGCATTTACCTTGTCGTATGTTTTTAACGAGTCGATTAATTTTCTAACATCGCGGGTAGTGCTTTTGTAGTTTTTATCACCTGCATTTGCTGCTTTAAAATCAGCATAGAACGCTGGTAGGGTAATAATCCCGATTTTATAATCTTTGCCATTACTATTAATGGTTTTAACTTTTTTCTTGGCAGATGTTTCTTCCAAAACAATTTTATCGCGAACCAATTCGATAATAACTGGTTTAGAAGACATTTCTTTTCCAACAGGGATAACTTTTAAACGCACCTTGGTTCCTTTCGGGCCTTTAATTTTCGATACGGTGTTATCCAATCTCCAACCCACTACGTCAACAAATTCTCCATCACCCTGGGCTACAGCAATAATACGATCGCCGGCACTCAGTTGTTTTCCTTTAAATGCAGGTCCGCCAGCAATAATTTCTGAGATTTTAACTACCTCGTTTTCTAATTGTAAACGGGCGCCAATACCTTCGAAAGAACGGGACATATCTTCGTTAAATGCTGCTGCGTTGGTTGGATTAAAATAATTGGTATGTGGATCAATAGATTCGGTAAAAGCATCCATCAAAATCTGGAATACATCCTGATTATTGGTTTTTGAAGTTTGCGACTGTAGGTTCTGATAGCGTTTAGTTAACGTTTCTACGTTCTTTGCTTCAGCTGTTCCAGCTAAATTTAAATTGATCAATTCGTATTTAACACGTTTTTTCCAGGTATCGTTTAATGCTGTTGAAGAAGTTGCCCAAGGCTGCTTCTCTCGGTCATATACATAACTGTCGGTTTGATTAAAATCATATTTAGTTTTAATCTGTGCTAAAGAATAGGTAAAATATTCGTTTAGTCTTTTGGCATAAACATTATAGATGAAAAACGGCCCGCTTAGATCGCCATTTTTGAAATCATCATCCAAAGTATATCTGTATTTTTCAAATTCCTTAATATCCGAAGCCAAAAAGTAATTTTTGCCCTGATCTAAAGACTTGATATACTTATCTAAAATGATCGAAGATATAGAATCGTTGATCTGAATTTTTTTATAATTATAACTCTCAATCAAATTTACAACCTCTTTTATAACAAGTTGTTGCTGCTCATCAGGTTTTACGTTGGTAACACCCTCAACCATTGGCTGAGTTTTAGGTGCAGCATGACAAGCAAGTACTGCCGCAGTAAAAATTACAAAAAATATTCTCTTTAACATCTCTTTAAATGATTTAAAATCCATTTCCAATTCTATATAGCCAATATGATACCATTTTAGCAAAAAAACAAAAAAGAGACAGCATTATTACCGTCTCTTGTTAAAACTTGATCAAATCTAACTAAAAGCTTTTTATTTAACAATTTCTTATGTAGAACGTTGAGCCTTATTTTTTGTTTTGATCGATACTCAAAATTTGACCAATTACAGACCTTTAAGGGCTATATTGTTAGTGATGTAGGAAGATTTAAAGAAAAATAACTATCTAAACTAGCTTGGGTTTACCTTTTTACTTGTGGTTTTGCTGGCGATCATTTCCCTGGCATCTTTGATTTGCGTTTTGTACTGGGTGGTTTTAATCGAGTTGGCAAGCCATTCGGCAGATTTGAGATCTCTCAGGGCAAGCGTAAAATCTTTCTTTTTGATTTTAACCTGAACAATGCCTAAAATAGATTCGATATATGAATTGTTGCTTTTTAGCTGTTTTGCCAATATACCCTGTTGGGTGTAAAACCACATCGATTGGGTATACTTGGTATTTGCCAGATAAACTTTGCCTAAAAGGTTATAGGTGTTCATTACTCCTGCCCTGTTTCCGGTTTTAGAATAATTTTTTAACGCCACATTTAAAAGAATCTGCTCTGCATCAGTGAAACGGCCAAGTTGATAATGCATACTGCTCATCTTGATAACGGCCTGTCCGTACCTGTTGAAGTTTTTTACGGCGTTATATTCGAAAGCGGCTTTGCCAAATAAGGTGAGGGCTTCGTTGTAATCGCCTTTTCGCTCTAAATCTTCTGCTTCCTCAAAAAAAGAATTGCCGTCTTCCAGGTCAAATTTAGATACTGCTATATTTATAGCACTACCGTTAGGTTCTTGGATCTCAGATTTATCTATATTTTGAGCTTGTAGTTGTAATGATGCAAAAAGGCCAATTAAAGCCAATACAATCTTGGTCATGCAACAAAAATAATACTTTAAATCTAATTTCAGCTAAATACCTGTAAATTAACATCAAAAGATGCCCAAACCATGTATGGATGCGAGTCGCAATGGTACACTTCGCCTGCTGCAGAAATGCCTACAACGCCTGCAAAGCCATCAAAAGCTTTAAGTTCGGCAAAAGATTTATCTGATGCTTCCTTTAAAGAAAAACCATCGGTAACACGGGTTACAATTTTTGCGGCTAAGGCACCGCTTACAATATCTTCACCTACTCCGGTACAAGAAATACCTGCATATTGATTGGCATAGTTGCCTGCCACGGTTGCAGAGTCACTCACACGACAAGGGATTTCGAATCCTTTTCCCCCGGTGGAGGTTGCTGCTGCTAAATCTCCATCTGCATCGAGTGCTACACAGCCTACCGTTCCTTTATTGTTCTTTTGGTTTAATTTAGCTTCGTATTCTGATTGGCGCTGTGGGGTAATCGGATTGAAATATTCAAATCCATTTGTTCTGGCAAATTGCTGGGCACCATCACCACTAAGTACCCGGTCATCATATGTTAATAAACTCTGCGCAATCTGTATAGGATTTTTAACATCTTCTACATTAATTACACCACTAAATTTTTCTGTTCTACCATCCATTAGGGCTGCGCTCAACCTCACTTTTCCATCGCTTTGAATCTGCGAACCGATACCAGCGTTAAACAGTTCGTTATCTTCTAATAGTGCAACAGTATACACCACGGTTTCTAAAGCAGTATGTGTTTTCAGATACTCGTATCCGAGCGTAAGAATCGAAGCCAAAGCATCTTGTTTAGCCTTTTTCGTTTCCTGGTTGGTAGACGATTCGCTGAAGAAGCCGCCATGTATGATTAATTTCATTTTTTTGAGTATTGTAGTAAATAAGTAGCGAGTATCAAGATTGGGTAGGTCCTAACTGAAAATCGCCCACTGTTAACTGCCAACTGAATTACCCTACCGGAACAACCTTTGGATGATGGATCACTAAGCTATGGTCTGTTAAATCATAAACGTCGCCATCGCACATTACATGTACTACCATGTTTTTAATTGAAACAGGCTGACCCATCTCTACATCTGTTAAATTGGTATCGGCCATATTGCGGCCATCTACTAAAATTACCATGCCAGAGCCGATTGCTTCCATGGTATGGCCATCAGAGATGAAAAGCCCCGTATCTTCACCAAGACCAATCCCTAATATACCAGGATTGCTGGCAGCAGCATATAACAAGCGGCCAATTCTTCCGCGTTGAACAAAATGTGTATCAACAATAACATCATCAATAAAGCCTAATCCGCCGGTAATTTTAACCTCTCCCTTAAGCAAAGCATCTTTGCTGCTACCCTGATAAATCATGTTTTTAGAGCTTGCGGCCGCCCCTGCAGAAGTACCGGCAATTACTACAGGTTCATTTCTGTATTTCTCTAGTAATATTTGATGGATTTTTGTTCCACCAAAAATTGAAGAAAGACGGAGCTGATCACCACCGGTAAAAATAATTACTTCGGCTGCTTTGATACGTTCATAATTTTCATCAGAATTGGCTTCTTCACGGTTGGTAATGTTAAGCACACCAACATTGTGCACGTCTAATTGTGCATAAGCCTTGATATATTCTTCACCAACCTTTTCGGGCATTAATGATGCTGTAGTGATGATCTCGAAGCGAGATTGAGTATCTCTTAATGATTCTGTAGTAATCCGTTTTAAAATTCCACGCTCAAAAAAATTCATATTCTCAGGCAGTCCGAATTGCGTTTCTGCGAAGCTACCTGTGTTTATTGCGCCACCAATGATGATGAGTTTACCTTTCGGAACCATTCTTTGTGTATTATAATTGTATCAAAAAACCCAAATATATAGGCTTATGATAAAAAACACGACTTTTTTTGTCAAGAATATTCAATTTATTAACAAACGTTAAAATAATCTAACGAAAAATTAACGTTATAGTGCTTGAAGATAAAACAAATAGGCGCTAAAATTGATTTAGGTAAATGGGACATCTAATTTCAAAATAAATGTATAATTTACAGTCATCAATTTCTTTCTAAAAATTGAGTAAAAAGGGCTTTTCCAAATCCTTTTTTAACATAAAAAACGAACAAAACATTACATGAAGATATCAAACATACAAGTATTAAGAGGACCAAACATATGGTCGATTAGCCGAAAGAAATTGATCCAAATGCGATTGGATTTAGAAGATTTGGAGCAAAAACCAACAAACGTAATAGAAGGATTTAGCGAAAGGATTGAGAAGCTCTTACCAAGTATGTTTACACACCGCTGTTCTAAAGGTGTTGAAGGTGGCTTTTTCACCAGAGTAAAAGAAGGAACATGGATGGGGCATGTAATTGAGCATATTGCCTTAGAGATTCAAACACTGGCTGGCATGGAAACCGGTTTCGGTAGAACACGCCAAACTAAAACCGAAGGCATTTACAATGTTGTATTCAGTTATCTGGAAGAAAAGGTTGGTGTTTACGCTGCTGAAGCTGCAGTTAAAATTGCCGAAGCCCTGATCAATAACGAAGAGTACGATTTGGAGCACGACATCCGCAGGATGAAGGAAATACGCGAACTGGAAGCATTAGGGCCAAGTACAGGTTCGATCGTGGAGGAAGCCGTAAGTAGAAGTATTCCATGGATAAGATTAAATAAAAGCTCTTTGGTGCAATTGGGATACGGTAAAAATCAGGTACGTTTTAGGGCTACCATGACCGAAAAAACCAGTAGCATCGCTGTAGATATTGCCAGCAACAAGGAAGAGACAAAACGTTTGCTTACCGAAGCTGCTATTCCGGTAGCCTCTGGAGTAACGATTTCAAATCCTGATGATCTGGAAGCATCTGTTAAAAAGGTTGGATTTCCTTTAGTTTTTAAACCACTTGATGGAAACCACGGTAAAGGTGCAACCATTAATGTGAAAACGATGGAAGATGCGGTTGCCGCTTTCGAATATGCCAAAACCTATTCGAGAAAGGTTATTATAGAAAAATTTATTACCGGTTTCGATTTTAGGGTGCTGGTAATCGATCATAAAGTTATTGCTGCCGCACAACGCGATCCCGCACATGTTAAGGGCAATGGAATTCATACGATCCAAGAATTGATAGATAAGGAGAATGAAGATCCGCGCCGTGGTTATGGTCACGAAAATGTGCTAACTGAAATTGCTGTTGACCGGGATACTTTGGATCTGCTGGCCAAAAAAGAATATACCTTAGAAACTATTCCCGAAAAGGGAGAAGTGGTTTATTTAAAATCTACTGCAAATTTAAGTACTGGCGGGACATCTATCGATGTAACTGACATTGTACATCCACAGAATATTTTTATATGTGAAAGGATTTCGAGGGTAATCGGATTGGATATCTGCGGTATCGATATCATGGCGCAAGACCTTACCCAGCCATTAACCGAAAACGGAGGTGTGGTTTTGGAAGTTAATGCAGCACCAGGATTTAGGATGCACCTTGCACCAAGTGAAGGCTTGCCTAGAAACGTAGCTGCATCGGTTATTGACATGCTGTATCCACAGGGAAAATTGTCACAGATTCCGATTATTGCTGTAACCGGAACAAACGGAAAAACCACTACTACACGGTTAATTGCGCACATTATCAGAAGTAATGGTAAACGTGTAGGTTTTACCACCAGCGACGGCGTGTATGTGCACAACACGATGCTAATGAAAGGTGATACCACTGGACCGGTAAGTGCTGAGTTCATTTTAAAAGATCCAACAGTTGAATTTGCGGTATTAGAAACCGCCCGTGGCGGAATTTTAAGAGCTGGACTGGGATTTAATGCATGTGATATTGGCGTAGTAACCAATATCCAGGAAGATCACTTGGGTATTTCAGATATCCATAATCTTGACGATCTGACCCGCGTAAAAGCGGTTGTGATCGGGGCAGTGCGCCGTAAAGGCTGGGCGGTATTAAATGCCGATAATGGTTATTGCGTTCGCATTGGCAAAGATGCGCGCTGTAATGTTGCTTATTTTAGCATGGATGAAAATAATCCGGTGATTAAAGAACATTGTAGAAAAGGTGGAATTGCCGCCATTTATGAAAACGGATATATTACCATTAAAACAGGCGACTGGAAATTGAGGGTAGATAAAGCCACGCACATTCCATTAACTTTTGGTGGTTCTGTGAATTTTATGATCCAGAATGTGCTTGCGGCAACGCTCGCCACCTATTTATGGGGTTATAAACCTGAAGATATCCGTTTATCGCTGGAAACATTTATCCCTTCTGCAGCACATACGCCAGGAAGGATGAATATTTTCAGGTTCAAAGAATTTAAAGTACTGGTCGATTTTGCGCATAACCCTGACGGATTTAACGGCATAAAAGGTTTCTTGCAAGGTGTAGAGGCTACCGAACATGTAGGTATTATTTCGGCAACAGGAGATAGAAGAGATGAGGATATTATCGAAACTGCCCGCATTTCGGCTCAGATGTTTGATAAAATTTATGTTTGTCAGGAGAAATATCTCCGTGGCAGACAACAACAAGAACTGGTTGACCTGCTGGTAAAAGGCATCAAGGAAGTTGATCCGGATAAAGAGATCATCATTAACAATAAAAGCACAGAATGTTTACAGATCGCGATCGAAACTGCTAAAAAAGGCTCTTATTTAACGATTCTAAGTAACACCATCGATAATACGATCCAGCGCGTTACCGAACATTTAGATCGGGAATTAGAGTCGTAAGTGTGTAGTTTACGCTGCCGCCGATCATCATTTCGAGCGGAATGCAATGAAGCCGAGAACCACGTAGTGCTCAGCGAAGCTAAATCTTTCTTGATAGATCTCTCCATTCCGCATTGCTCCAGTCGAGATGACGAAGCCCTGTAACAAAAAACCTCCTCCGATAATAAATCGAAGGAGGTTTTTCTGTTTTTATCTCGGTCACTTATGCTTGAGCATCACGTAATCTTTTAATTTCATCATGCGATACTCTTAACGATGCTTTTTGGTCAGAGATTAAATCTCTGATATTTGAAGGAAGATCTTCTTCCTCTAATGCCATTTTATATGCATTTTGTGCCGCATCCTCTCCAAACTCGCAATTGTTTAAAACAGTTTTACGGTCGTGGCCGGTAAATAGCGCTTTAACATCCATCCAAGCCCTGTAAATTTTACCTGAATTGGTGGTTCCGGTTTCGATATCTTCGCCAAAGGCCGATACTTCTGTGGCCAAAGCCATTTTATATTTTTGGCTTTCGGCAATCATATTTAAAAATAGCGTTTTCAGATCGGCATCTCCATCCTTTAATTCCTGACGGGCTTTTTCATAACCTTCAATACGATCGTTATTAATTTGAACCAGATCGTTTAATACCTCTGCTGTTGCTGTTGTCGTTTTCATGTTTTTTTATTTTATAGTTTCGATGTATAAAAGCAACATGAACAATTAAAAAAAGGTTTGTCATTTTTTTTAATTGTCTACAACAGTGAGCTATATCAGCCTAATTATTTCTTTGAAAAGTACTGTGCCAGTTTTTCTTTAACAAAACGCCTAACACGGGTTACCATATTGCCTTTCCGTTTAATCAAAAAGCTTTTGATGGCTTTATATGCAATGGGGTCTTCGGCTATTGTGGTCGGAAACTCGACAATGGGCTTGGGGTTGATAATTACGTTATAGATATCATTTATTCCTGAGTGCACGCCAGTGCCATCATGGCCAATATTGTTAACGAGTGATTGCGATGGGTTAAGTGTGATGCCTCCTTTTAAAAAGATAGAAGCATACCATCTAATTGCCCAGCTGTTGTTTTTTCCTTTCTTAAACTCTAACATCTGCTTCCAGAAGTTCATTTTATTGTCGATGGAAAATGCAGCTCTTTTCTTTTTATCAAACTGTTTTATAAGGATGTTAATGTCCGGTTCAAAGTTTTTCCATGCCCTTCCCCATGTGGCCCAACCCCAACTTGTGGCCGCCCTGTAGAAAAACGATTGCGAAAGTTGATCTGATTTTAGAGGATACATATAAGCTCCTATATGCATTACCCTTTCCTCTTCGCGGTAATGGTTTAAAGCATTATTGAAATAGGCTAAAGTATGGGGAGAGGTAACCAGATCATCTTCAAAAACAATTACCTGATCGTATTCTGCTATTAATTGGGTTACACCTGCAATTACCGAATTGGCTAAACCTGCATTTACCTTGCTTTCGATTACTTTAACCGATTTAAAACCTTCTGCTTTTTTGATGATTTTTCTTACTGCAGCAACTTTTTCTTTATCCTGATCTGTTTTGGCACCATCGGAAAAGATATATAAATGGCTTTGTGTAGCCAACTCATTTTGTAGCAAGAATTGTAACGTACGCTCGGTGTGCTGCGGGCGATTGTATACGAAAAGCGCTATTGGGGCAAGGTTTTGCATTTTTGTTTTTTATCAATTAAGTCTATCAATAAACTGCTCAGTTTCTCCGTCATTTCGACTGGAGCAACGCGGAATGGAGAAATCTTTAAATTATGTTAAGAATCAAGGTATAAGATTTCTCGACTTCGTTGCACTTCGCTCGAAATGACGAGCGCCCTACTCCTAAAATATATGTAGATTAGTGTCAGACTTTCTTGTTAACACTGTATAGGCATTGGCAAACTGTTCTTGCTTTTTCTTCCCAAACAAGTTACCTAAAGTTTTTTTAATCCGGTATTCCAGTTCGATTTTTAATTTTTTAGAAAAAGTTTTAGGTGCTTTTCTATTGATAAACTCATTAAACTTTACCGTTTCTGGTGCAGTCATCGAAACTTTATCTTCTAGAATTTCTAAACCTTCGCTCTGCAGCAAGAACCTCAAGGAAGTTGGGGTGTACATGTTAATGTGCCCATAATCCAGAAAATGTTTCATTCTTTGGTCTACACCAAAGCGATAATCTTTAGGGACTTCAACAACAATATATTTTGCTACCCTTTTCAATTCACGGATCAGGATCCTTTCGTGTTCTACGTGTTCTAAAACGTGCGCAAGAATAATCAGATCAAAAGCATCATCTTCATAGGGGATTTTATACCCATCAAAAGTTTGTGCTTCTTTTAAACTGGCGAGGTTGCGGTCTTTTATAATGTCGACACCACTTTGTGCAATTTCTAAAGCATACAATTCTGGTGCGAAATGCCATTCATTTAAAAAATGTAAAATACTGCCATCTCCGGCGCCAACCTCGAGCACTTTTTTAGGCTTTAACCCTTTGCAAACATCAACAATGTTCTGTGCTTTATATTTTGCGCCAAGCATTCTCCATGCTACATCGCTATTGGTATAAAAATTATCGTAGGCCGTTTTTACTTCTTCGCTTAACATGATGCTTACTGATTTAAATACCTAAACAATTATCCTGTTTATAAAAAACTGAGGTTGCTTTTTCGTAAAAAAGGCCCGGTGAAATCCCACTGAAGCTGATTTCTTTGAAACCTTGGGCCTTTAAAAGCACACGGGCAGGATTATAAACTTCACGTTCACTATCATCCAAAACTAATACTCCGCTTTCTGATAGTGCATCAACGCTATACTTACAACAGTTTACACGGTCGCGACCATCAACAATAATAATATCGAATTTTTTATCGAGCAAGGTTGCTTTTTTGGCATACTCCCCATCTTTTTCCAAATGGCAGAATATCATCTCAGCATTGGCCGGACTTGTATTTTTTACTTTATCAAACCAACCTTTATCGTGCTCCACAGAAGTTACCGAGCCAGCTCTTTCAGCATAAAAAATAGTAGAACTGCCAGAGCCGTATTCGAAAATATGCTGTGTTTTGTTTATGCGTTCTTTAATAAAATCGATAAACGAATAGGTTACCCATGGCAATGCCTTTCCTTGCCCGTCTACGGCCTGTTTTTTATCAAAAGCCGTGAACCAGCCAATGCTGTTCAGGTAGCCTTTATGTCCGTATGATAACAATGCCTTAAGCCTGCTTGGCTTTGCAACTAATGTGGTTAATGCTTTAAGAGTACTCAACGTTTAAATATTTTTTGAAATGCGGTGACCAAAAATAATGATTTTAACATCATTATACCTTGTTGACGAAGTTTAGGAATAAATAGTATAAAAAAGGCTGAAATAAAGTATGCGATTACTGTAGCTATTGCTGTACCCATCATTCCCATTCTTGGGATAAGGATAATGTTTAAAATGATATTTACAACCGCCCCTATTCCTGTTCGGATAAAAGTTAGGCGGCCAAAATTTTCTGCTATTAAATACTGTCCGCTTGCTACACCAAGAAATATGAAGGCAGAACCCCAAACATGAACAGACAAAACAGGTGCGGCATCAGCAAATTCTGGTTTAAAATAACTATAAATGAACGGCGAGGCAAAAGTTATAAAAATGGCAAAACTTAAGCTTAACCAAACCATTAAATCGTATAAATTCTGAAGTCTCTTCTGATAACGTTCCTTATCGTCTCTCCTCGCATTTAAAATTGCAGGAAAGAGTGATGAAACGATAGCAACAGGGACGAAGTTTAAGGCCTCGCTAAAGTTGACCACTGTTGCATAAGCACCTGCTTCGGCTGTCCCTTTCGCGCCTAAAATCTGCTTAAGCATAATCTGATCAATTTTCATATAAACTGAAACCATTATGCCAGAAATGATCAGTGGCCATGAAAGAGAGAAGAGTTTTTTAGCCAATGTTTTTTCAAATCTCCAATTCAAGATACTTCTATTTTTTCTGCTATAGGTAATAATATAGCCCATAGAAAGTAAAACGGTATCAAAAAGAAAAGCAAAAAAGAAATAGCTGATTGGCGAATTTGTGTAGATTAAAATAATTTTTATTGCAGCAGAAACTAGATTCCCAATAATCTGCACCTGCATAATGTATTTGGATTTTACTTCTGATTGAAAATAAGAATCGATTACTGTAAAAGACTGAAATACACCTACAAACGAAAGCAATAATATGAATTGATATTGGATGTCCTCAAGTGGATAAATGAGCCATGCAAGTGAAATTAAAGGAATGCACATAAAACCTGCAAAAGCTTTCAACCCAAATGCTGTGCCTAAGATCTGATCCCTTTTCTGCGGAAACTGGTGAAGTTCTTTTACAATAAACTGATCTAAGCCGAGCCCCGCCAATGCTGCGAATAAAAAAACATAAGCGATTGATGTAGTGAGAATACCATTACCATACGACAGCAAATAGTTTGCAACCGCGATATTCGTTAGCATTTTTATTCCTAAACTGCCAACTTTCCCGATCAAAAGCATTCCTGTATTTTTAAAATACTTTATTAGTGCTTCTTGGTCAAAACCTTTTATGGCGGGTAATTTCATTAACGCAAAGATGTAAAAAAATGTGCGTTAAGTTAGATGCTGAAAATTCAAAATATTAAGTGCATAATATATGTACTATTATTTCCCTTCACTTTTTGTTTCCAGCGCTTTTGTTTCGGTTGTTTTGGTTTCGGGTGTTGATACAGGAACGGTATTTACCACCGGGGCAGGTTTGCTGTTTAAAGGTGCACCTACAGCAATATCGCAGCGATGGTTAGGCTGGCCGTGAGGTGGGTTCAAACCCTTTCCTGTTTTTATCGCTACAGTTTGTTTCACTACAGCAGGCTGTGTGGTCACTACTTGTGTTGGTTTACTATCCAGCGGTGCCCCAATAGCTATGTCACATCTGTGGCCAGGCTCTCCATGTTTAGGATTAAGTTTTTTACTTGATGTATTTACTATAGGGGGCGCCGGAACAGTTACCGGTTGTGGAGTAGCGTTTTTTTGTGGTTGAACGGCGGCTGTTTGGTGTAATGGTGCGCCAACTGCTAAAGCACAGGTATGGCCGGCATCGCCATGTGGCGGATTGAAAATTAGGTTAGTTTTGGCACTTTGCGCTGCGGGTTGCGCAGTATTGCTTTTTTGAAGTCCCTGTATTCCCGTAGGTGTTGGAATAACAGCTTGAGCAGTTTCTTTCTTTTCGCTATTACAGGCGCAAAGTAGCGTTAAGGCTAACAGGTAAAAAGCGTTTTTCATGGGACTGAGATTAATTTACTCAAATATGGCGAAATTAATTTAAAAACTCTTTTCTATTCTTTCTAGCTGCTTGAGGTGATGTTTTAAATGAATTTCGATAAACCTTAGCCATTGTTTGGCACTTAAATAACCTAGCCGTGGGTGTTTTGTTTTACAATTGGCTTTTGCATGGGCAATTACAGGATAATTATCATCAAGACCTTTTTCAAACTCTAAAATAAAATCGAGGGCTTCTGTTTTGCTGATTTTTTTAACACGCTCGGCCAGTCTTTTCGGAACTTTATACTGTTTTGCCGGTGGTAAAGTGCCTAAAACCAAAATCAGTTTTACAATGAAATGTGTGGGTTTGTTTTCGCCTTTACCACTTGCTGCGCGTTCGAGCGCAATTAACGAGAGCAGGCTTGAATCGAAAATATGCGAATATACTTCGCTGTAACTCCATCCGGCAATGGGTGGCGTGGTTTGAAAAATATCCTCGGAATAGTGAGATAATTTCGATTTATAGGCATCGACAATTTTATGTATCGATGCCTTTATTTTTGGAGCCATCATTTAATAAAGATAAGCTGAATTACTGTTTCTCCAAATATTTTAAGAAGTCGTCTTTATAGTTGAAAAATTCGAATGTTTCGGCGATTGTAAAATAATTTTGTGGATCTGCAACCGTTTGATAGAGGCTTTTGGCAGTTTTTAAACGTTCAGTATCGAAAGTAAATGCTTTGAGTATGAGTTTGCATTGACTACTGGAAAATGAAGCTTTCTTATTTACTGCGTTGATGAGCCCCACCCTTTCATTATCAAAACTTGATTTTTTATAGCTGGTATAAAATTCTTGAAAAGCTTCAGGCGATAATAGCCTATAGTTTAGGTCAGCTAGAGTTGGTTGAATAGGGCCCGTATTGAGATCTCCCGTATAATCATAAAAATCATCTAGAGCGTATTGATTGTTGCGAAACAGGCTAAGTTGTTTAATTACATTAAGCCTGCCGTTATCGAAACCTAAAATGAGGCGCTCCTGTGCATTTACGTTAATCCGCTCTTTTAGGATTAATTTATCGCCCTGCATTATAGACAGCTCGGGTTTAGAATTATATACATCGTAAAAACGAAATCTGCCCGTAGCTGATCCCACCACTTCATCGTCTAAGTATACTGTATACTTACCCGGTTTGGTAATTTGCAGAAATACTTCGGCTGTACTACGGCTATTTTGAGCGAAACTTAGGGTAGCAAAAAGCATTGCCAATCCTAAAAAGATGGTTTTCTTCATTTAAATTAAGGTTTCATTTGTGTGTGTTTAAACTAATGCTAAACGAATGCCAAAACCAAACAAAAAAGGAGTAAAATCTAAAAAAGTTTCAATAATTCTTCGAGATGTACAATTTCTTTCTGCACATCACCAGGTTTTTCTTTCTGTAAAGGATTGAAAAATATAGCCTCCATACCAAAATTTAAAGCGCCATAAATATCAGCTTCTAGACTATCGCCAATCATAATGCTTTCTGCCTTTAAGGCTTTGGCTTTATCTAAGGCATATTCGAAAATAATAGGGTTTGGTTTGTTTACACCCACGTCTTCTGAGATAATTACGTTTTCGAAATAAGGATTAAGATTCGAGAGGTTCATTTTGGTTAAGGTTGTTTCCTTAAAGCCATTGGAAATAATATGGAGGGTATATTTTTGTTGTAGGTAGCTCAAAACATTTTCTGCCCCATCGAACAAATTGGTTTTGGTGGGTGAGATACTTACATAATCGTCCTCAAATTGATGAGGTACCGCATCAGGGTGAATACCTAATTGAATGAATGTTTTGTTAAACCTTTCCGATCTTAAAAAATCTTTGGTAATTTTTCCCAAATGGTAATCGGCCCATAGCTGATGGTTGTTTTCGGTATATGTTGTAATAAAGTCCGCACACGATTTTAAGCCAAGCTCCTCTAATTTATAGGTTTGGTATAGCTCATTTAATGTTTCTTCGGCATTACGGTCAAAATCCCAAATGGTGTGGTCGAGGTCGAAGAAAATGTGCTTTTTCATGAGTGATGATTTTCACAAAGGTAGCCTAATGATTTTTGATTTATAAATAATCGGCAACTTTTGCATTTAGCTCTTCAATAAGTTCTTCGTCCATATACTGATAATCATCTGGGATATGAAGCGTAATAATTTCCTTATCGCAGGTTTCTTCAGGAAAACGTTCAGTGATCCTTTGCTTATGCTTTTTCTCCATTACAAAGATGAGATCGGCCCAGATGATTAGTTTTTCATTGATTTTAATCCTGGCCGATTGGGCTGTTCCCGCTGACCTTACCTGATGATCGGGATGATTTTGATATATGGTTTCGGCAGTGGCACTACGCCATTTGTTTCTACTGCAGACAAAGAGAATGTTCACCGGCTCTGGACTTAAGACTTTGGACTAAAAACTAAACCTTCTCTCCGTAGGCCAGATCGCCTGCATCGCCAAGTCCAGGTACGATATAAGATTTACTGGTCATTTCTTCGTCGATTGCTCCCAGCCAAAGTTTTGCTTTAGGCAGATTAGCGCGTACATGTGCAACACCTTCTGTACTAGCTATTGCGGCAACGATATGAAGTTCTGCAATTTTGTAGCGGTTGATCAGTTCTTTACAGCACATCACCATGCTTTGTCCGGTTGCCAACATCGGATCGGCCATAATCAAAACTTTTCCTTCTAAATCCGGGGTAGAAATATAATCCATCTGGATTACAAAATCGCCGCTCTTCTTTACTTTTCGGTAAGCAGAAATAAAACAGCATTCGGCTTTGTCGAAGATATTAAGCAAACCTTGTTGAAGTGGCAACCCGGCTCGGAGTATTGTAGCTAAAACGGGCTGTTGAGTTAAAACCTCACAGGACGATACACCCAAAGGGGTTACGATTTCTTGAATGGTATATTCCAATGATTTGCTGATTTCGTAGGCAAAAAACTCACCAAGCCTTTCCATATTTTTGCGGAAACGCATCGAATCTTTCTGGATGTTCTCATCCCGAAGTTCGGCAATAAAGGTATTGGCGATAGATTTTGTCTTGCTTACATCAAAAATCATAGTAATGTTTCCGGTATCTTATAGGTTTAATCCAGTGGGACGTTTAATTACTAAAATTAGCAATTTTAAGCCGGATAAATTAAATTAAAATCAATTTCCGGCATAATCGAGCATTTCTTTAAAGAGCGATTTTAGTTTTTTGTATTTTGCATTTGAAGATATACTTTTTAGACTCCAACTGCTATAAAAGCTACCATTTACCACCTTCACCGCACCGATATATTGGTGTATTGTTTTAGTGGCTGCCTCATGTGTTAAAAACTGAAGAATATAATCAGTGAGGCAGTAAGAATTAACGATTAAAGGGGTTACTTTTTCGAGCTGAAGATCGTACCAGTTAAATGGTGTACAGGTTCCAGCCCTAAAGCCAGGTACATTACTATAACCCATAGAATAATCGGAAGTAATACCGGAATTAAGAATATTTAAATAGCAAATGGGGAATTTTAATACTTCTAACTGCTGACTACTTACAGGTGCAGGGTTTGGGTTGATTTTTTTGAGCTTAACAAGGCCTTCTTTAATCTCGAGCATTTTTTGCTTATCGCTGGCACAAGGTCTTAATAGTCCAACTGATTGATTGCTAAGTGTTTTTGAAACGCCATTTATCCTAATGTAATTTATCGGCACGTCAGGAAAATCGACAAAATAAAGAGGATTACTTTTTTTTGAAGAAAATAGCTGGTTTACTTCATCTAAAACCTGCTCATTATTAATCCCTACTCCTGTTAACCTATCAAATTTCGAGCTCAGGTAATTGTTATCTTTTTTAAAGATGGCACTGAAAATAAATTTGGTCCTATTTAATAATCCCTCGGGTAGGGTGGGCAACATATTGAAGTGAACGGTTGGCTGGTGCTGAAAATTCTTTTCGTGGAACTTAAAATGTGGATGCTTTTTTTTGATCAGACTTTTAATGATCAATGCCCATTCATCAATAATCGGTTTATCTAAAATCTTCCATTTATGCTGATGGCTTTTTGACGGCCTAAATTCTTCTTCATTTTTTTTTGGATAAAAATATTCCTCATACCGGCTTAATATAAAAAATGAGGCAGCAAAAACATCAAATGGCAAGGCAGATTGTGCAACCGGAAAAGGGGCCTGATATTCGCCAAAAGGAATAGTTTTTGGCTTAATTTCTTCTAATTTGTTGGAGAAGAGTAAAGTGGTACGCTTAAAAAAAAGTTCCTCACCCAATGGCTCTTCGCCATAACTGATTTTGACATGCTCGCTCTGTAGAAAATATTGGCTATTGCCTGTAAATTCCAATTCTGTTTTAAGAATATCTTTAAAAATAAAATTAAAGATATATTTTATCCGAGGCGTTAATATATTGGAGAAGATGATTAGATGCATAACTTATTTTAACAACACGGTATTTAAAAAAAGATTACAAGAAATATTTCTCAGCAGATATTAACCTAAATAATATTGCCTTCTAAAATTAACGGTAATTTAACATTGAGCCGTAATTTAATACAAAAATTACAATTAAAAGTTTGCTGTGAACTTTTTTTCAGGGTAAAGGATTTTTGTGCTTTTACGGTTAGGGCCTTTTACAATATGTACAATGCTCATCTGATCATCAAACATATCATATAAAATAGTGTTGCTCACCTCAACCGATTTTACGGACGGAATTTTCTCTACCTCAAGATAAATATTAGTAGCTTCATGATCGATCTCAAATCCGATGTAGTTCATTGAAGCCGCTTTGCCATTGGCTTTTAGCTGTAAATGAGAAAGTAGATATTTTTTCACCAATTCATCCATTGCCTTCTTCATATTCGGATTGCTCAGGTCGGTTTTCTGTTTGTATAATCTGGCTAAAATTGCCTCAAAGTCGTCAGAAAAGATTTTACAGCTTACTTCTAAGGTTTTATCCTTGGCATTAAAGTTTACTTCAGTTGTGCTTACATGCAAAGGGTGTTTTATTCCTGCTCCAACAGAAAAAAAAGCAACAAATAAGAGCAAAAAACTATATTTTAATTTACGCATCAACATATTAAATCTTTCCTTAAAAGGGCAAAGTTAACACATAATCTTCTACTTGTTAAATGTAATTAAGGTGTTATGTCCACATTGTTCTAAATGTAAGTGCCTGAAATTTAAGCGGGCAAATATTTTACTTAGTTTCTTATGGGATGGATGAACATGTGTAAGCTTAATATTAAAATTTTCATTGAGCCAATAGCTCATTTTAATGGCCAATTTTCTAAAACCCGATTCTTTTTTAAGTTCTTCCTGAAGATATTTCTCATTGTTAACCACAATAAAACCATATCCGTTTTTTTTGATCAAGTTGTAGATGCATTTTGCAAACCGGTAATCGTTAATGCAGTAGTACCAACATATGCGGTTAAAAATAATATCGAACTTGCCATGGGCTTCTTCTAAATAGCCCAATGAAAAATTTACTGCTATGTTTTGGTCCCGAGCTTTTGCTCTTGCTATTGTTAAATAATTCTGGCTGATGTCGTGCCAGGTAACTTTTGCGCCCCTTTTGGCAAATTCGATACTATATTGCCCGGGTCCGGCCCCTAGATCAAGTAGAGTTTTGTTTTCGAAACTGCCTAAGTGGCTTTTTATGATGTCTATAATTTTACTGTCTATTTTTTTGTATTCGTTTGCAGCATATTGTTCCGCAAAAACTTTTGGAACAGGATCGAAACCTTTTTCTGGTTTTTGTAAGTGATATTTAAGCCAAAGCATAGTGTTGAATAGAAGACCAATAGTTATAAGTACCAAGTTACTGTATTGGTTATGTATATTAAACAACAATTTATGTTTACAACTGTAAACCCAGTTGTTTGCGATAAAACTTCGCCAAAAAGCACTAAATAACTTAAAGAATAGTAACAAATTTGGTATTTAGACTTTTGTTTACAAGATATTTGGGGTTTTTATAATTAAAAATATAATTTTAGCTATTGTAAACTATTTCATTCTCAATAGTTAGCTTATTATTCATGCCGTTACAAGATTTTATCTTTTATTTTAAATTGGGCTGGGCGCATATCATCAGTGCCGATGCTTTAGACCACCAGCTGTTTATTTTGGCACTGGTTGCCATTTACAGTTATGTCAATTTAAAACAGGTGCTCATATTGGTTACGGCTTTTACCATTGGCCATTCCTTTACCTTACTTTTAAGCGTATTGGATATTATCCGGTTTGATAGTAAATGGGTAGAATTTTTAATTCCCTGTACCATTGTAATTACCGCAATCAGCAATTTGTTTAGAAAGAATTTCTCCTTAAAATCGATTAAGATCAATTATTTTTTGGCACTTGGTTTTGGTCTTATTCATGGAATGGGCTTTGCAAACTCCATCCGGATAATGCTGGCCAAAGATCAGGATATTGGCTGGGGCCTATTTGGGTTCAATGCAGGCTTGGAAGCCGGCCAGGTTTTTATGGTAATCATCATTCTTTTAATTACCTTTTTAATTTTTAATTATACCCGCATAAAGCGTATGAACTGGGTTTTATTTATATCAGCAGCCGTATTTAGCCTGGCTTTAAAAATGGCTTTAGAACGAATTCCTTTTTAATAAACCATATCATGAATAAACTATTTACTTTAACCGGCCTGCTATTCTTTTCTGGTAGCCTGGCTATGGCCCAAAATACTCAGAATAACCCAGGGAGTAACCATGGGAATAAGTTTGAGCAGTTGGGCACCATTTTACCAACACCTAATGAACAACGTACAGCCAGCGGAGCGCCCGGTGTTAAATATTGGCAGCAACGTGCCGATTATAACATCAAATGCGAGCTGGATGAAAAAAATCTGTTGTTAACCGGATCTGAAACGATCACTTACACCAATAATTCTCCTGATCCATTAACTTATATCTGGTTGCAGCTTGATGAAAACGAGCATAGCACGGATCGCAATGCGAATTACCAGGATGCGACTAAAATGCCTGCTACCGGAACCACTAAAAATTTAGATCAGTTAAGTGTAACAGGAAATAATGGTTTTGGTATAAATATTACCAAATTAACCGATGCAGCCGGTAAAAACTTGCCCTATACGGTTAACAAAACCATGATGAGGGTAGATTTGCCTGTAGCACTGAGAAGTGGGCAAAAATTTATCTTCAATATCGATTGGAACTATAAAATTTCTGACCGGATGAGTGTTGGCGGCCGTGGAGGGTATGAGTTTTTCCCAACCGATGGGAACTACCTGTTTACCATGACCCAGTGGTACCCACGCTTATGTGTATATAGCGATTTTCAGGGATGGCAGAACCATCAGTTTACGGGTAGAGGCGAGTTTGCCTTAACCTTTGGCGATTTTAAAGTTCAAATGACTGTTCCAGCTGATCACCTGGTGGGTTCAACAGGGGAGTGTATCAATTATAGCGCTGTTTTAAATCCAACTCAATTAGGTAGGTATAATTCTGCTAAAACTGCTGCTGCGCCTGTAGAAATACAAACCTTGGCTGAAGCTAAACTGGCAGAAACCAAAAAATCTACAGCAAAAAAAACTTGGGTTTTTAATGCGAATAATGTCCGCGATTTTGCCTGGACATCCTCACGTAAGTTTATCTGGGATGCCATGCCTCAAAAAATTCAGGCCAATAACAATACTGTAATGTGCATGAGTTTTTATGGAAAGGAAGCGTACAACCTTTACAGTAAGTTTTCTACCCGTGCGGTAGCGCATACCATTAAAACCTATTCAGATTTTACCATCCCATACCCTTACCCTGTTGCACAAAGTATCGAAGCTGCAAATGGAATGGAATACCCAATGATCTGTTTTAACTATGGCCGAACAGATACGGATGGAACATACAGCGAAAGCACTAAAAATGGGATGTTAGGTGTAATTATTCACGAGGTTGGACATAACTTCTTCCCGATGATTGTAAATAGTGATGAACGCCAATGGACCTGGATGGATGAAGGACTAAATTCTTTTGTTGAGTATTTAACTGAAGAACTTTGGGACAATAAATTTCCAAGTAAAAAAGGACCGGCATATACCATTGTAGATTACATGAAACTGCCTAAGGATGAGCTAGAGCCAATTATGACCAACTCTGAAAACATTACCCGTTTCGGTCCGAATGCATATTCGAAACCCGCTACCGGTTTAAATATCCTTCGCGAAACCATCATGGGAAGAGAACTTTTCGATTACGCATTTAAAGAATATTCGAGAAGATGGGCTTTTAAACATCCTGAACCAGCTGATCTTTTCCGTACCATGGAAGATGCCAGTGGTGAAGATCTGGATTGGTTTTGGAGAGGTTGGTTTTATGGAACCGATCCATGTGATATATCTTTAGATAGCGTGAAATTTGCGAAAGTCGATTTCCCTAAAGATTTACCAGAAGCCAAATCGAAAATGGTTAAAATTGATAAGCCCGCCGTTAATGCCTTTGAAGATATTTCGAAAATCAGAAACCGTGAGGATAAGAAAATTAATTTTTACGTAGATAAAACACCTGCAGCACAAGATTTTTACTACAAATACGATAGAGGAATGGTTACTGTTGATACCACTGTTGCTACTAAAACAGAAACCGCTGCAACTCTAGAAGCTGTTCCTTCAACAGAGCAGGACCAATATGGTAACAAATTTCTTTACGAACTGAGCTTTAGCAATAAAGGCGGCTTGGTAATGCCTATCATTATTGAGTTTACCTATAAAGATGGAACAAAAGAAATAGACCGTATCCCAGCGCAGATCTGGAGACATAATGAATTGAAAACAGCTAAGTTTTACGTTAAAAATAAAGAAGTAGCCTCTATTTTAGTAGATCCATTACGCGAAACTGCAGATATCGACACCTCAAATAACACTTGGGGCGGTAAAGCAAAAGAAAGTAAATTTAAAGTATATAAAACCAAAGCCGGTGGAGCAGTAAGGGGCCAATCGGTTGGTAAAAACCCAATGCAGGCCGCAGCGGGTAAATAGCCGCATTATTATCCTGAGCGATCGTCATTTCGACCGTAGTGGAGAAATCTTTTAATATAGTCCAAAGATCTCTCCACTCCGCGTTGCTCCGGTCGAGATGACGTCGATTTTTAGAATCTGTCAATCGGAGCTTGTCGAAGGATTGTGTATAGTTCATATGTGATAAAGCCCCTGACCTGTAGCGCAGCGGAAAGGTACGCAGTAAAATGAATTCAGGGTGACAACGCAGGAGAAGATCCCAGTTGAAGAAATTCAACGGGGAATTATTGTATCTGAGGTAAAATATTCACTAAAAAGTTTTTCAGGTTGACTACTGTTACATCATTTGATGTCACGTAAGTTTCACTTTTTGGAGTGATAATATATTTGTACTTTGGTTCAAGGTCCTTGGTACAGTTTATAAAGCCTTGAGATACTGTTGGTGCATTTGACAATTTAATTTCGATACACGCGAGCGGTGTAATTCCCTGTACAAGAACCAAGTCGCATTCTGCCCCTCTTTGAGTCCGATAAAAGAAAAGTTCTGTTTGTTTTTCTTTTATTTGATAAATCTGTTCAACTACGTAGCCTTCCCAGGAAGCTCCTATTCCTGGATGGCCAAATAAATCACTGTAGTTGGGGATATTTAATAGCCTATGAAGAATCCCTGTATCTCTGATATATGTTTTTGGCGATTTAACCAAACGTTTTTTGGCATTTACAAACCATGGCTGCAAACGTCTGATCAAGAAGCCACCTTCTAAAAAATCTAGATACCTGTTAACGGTTGGTGCGCTAACCCCTAACGATCTCGCAAACGATTCGCCATTAAATAGGTTTCCGTTTAAATGGGCAAGCATACTCCAGAAGTTTCTAAGCAGGGTTGGTGCTAAATCTACATTAAACATCTTTGCCAAATCTCTTTCCACATAACTCACAATAAAATCGTTAATCCACTCTTTGCTCTGAAAATCATCTTCCGATAGTAGTGATTCGGGAAACCCTCCCCGAAACCAATGCTGTTCGAAACTTAATTCATCTGGCAGCTCAGTTAATCCGATGGGGCATAACTCATTATACGAAATCCTTCCGGCTAGTGTCTCGGAAACACCCTTAACCAGTTCCGGAGATCCTGATCCAAGTAAAATAAATCTACCAGGTGTTCTTTTCGCATCAATTAAAGGGCGCAGTAAAGAAAACAAAGTAGGCAATAGTTGAACCTCATCAATAATTACAGTATGATCTTGCAAACCTTCTAAAAAAGTATAGGCATCGTGTAACTTTGCAATATCCCTTGGGTTTTCCATGTCCAGATAGATATAGTCATTACTTAACCTTTTTGCCAAAGTTGTTTTTCCGACTTGCCTTGGACCGAGGATCGCAATTGCTGGCGATTTTTTTAAGCGACTTATTAATTGTGCGGCGAGATTTCTGGTAACTAACATATACAAATGTATGCTTTTGTGTTGTAAATCAAAAGTTATACTTTTGATTTACAACATTGATGCCCTTTTATAGAGTTTGTTATCAAATTTTTGTTTTATGGCTTATTGCATTTAAATAATGGATAAAAATGCATAATTACTAACCTTTCTGACATTCTCCTGTTTTAGACTTTGCGGCCTAAATCGTATATTTCCTCCCAGCCGTTTATGTTTTTGTAAGCGGAGGAGAGAACATTAAAATTGATTTAAAGATCAATTTTAACTAAGTTTGATTTACCCATGAAATTTAAAATCACCTCAGAATATCAACCCACCGGAGATCAGCCGAACGCGATAAAACAATTGGTAGATGGCGTAAATGCCAATGAACATTATCAAACTTTACTAGGCGTTACAGGATCGGGGAAAACATTTACGGTAGCCAATGTGATCGAACAGACGCAAAAACCTACCCTGATTTTGAGTCACAATAAAACTTTGGCGGCGCAGCTTTACGGCGAGTTCAAAAATTTCTTCCCTGAAAACTCGGTGAATTATTTTGTCTCTTACTACGATTATTATCAGCCAGAAGCTTTTATCGCATCAAGCAATACTTATATCGAAAAAGACCTGAGCATAAACGAAGAGATTGAAAAACTCCGGTTACGCACTACCTCTTCGTTAATGAGCGGTAGGCGCGATATTATCGTGGTATCATCCATCTCCTGTATTTATGGTATGGGTAATCCGGAAGATTTTTCCCGGATGGTTTTCCGTTTTGGCGTGGGCTTAAGGATTTCGAGGAATGCATTTTTGCATAGCTTGGTTGAGATTTTATATTCCAGAACTACAACAGACTTTAAACGCGGAACCTTTAGGGTTAAAGGCGATACCGTTGATATTTATCCTGCCTATCTGGATCATGCTTATCGCATCTCTTTTTTCGGTGATGATATTGAAGAACTTTCTGCAATTGATCCGGTTTCCGGAAAAACTATAGAGAAATTAGAGGATATGGCCATTTATCCAGCCAATCTTTTCGTTACCCCGAAAGATAGGTTCAATTCCTCAATTTGGGGAATACAGGAAGAGCTGGAAATCCGTAAAAACCAGTTAATTGCCGATCGGCATCTGTTGGAAGCAAAACGTTTGGAAGAACGCACCAATTTTGATATCGAAATGATGAAAGAATTGGGGTATTGTTCAGGTATCGAAAACTACTCCCGTTTCTTCGATGGAAGGCAGCCCGGCATGCGCCCTTTCTGTTTGTTGGATTATTTTCCTGAAGATTATTTAATGGTGATCGATGAAAGCCATGTTACCGTTCCGCAGATCAGGGCCATGTATGGTGGAGACAGATCGAGGAAATTATCTTTAGTTGAATATGGTTTCCGTTTGCCAGCTGCACTGGATAACAGACCTTTAAACTTTAACGAATTCGAAGCCCTTGCACCGCAAACCATTTATGTAAGTGCAACTCCGGCTGAATATGAATTGGAAAAATCAGAGGGTGTAGTGGTAGAACAAGTGATCAGGCCGACCGGTTTGTTAGATCCTGTTATTGAGATTAGACCTGCCATTAACCAGGTAGATGATCTTTTAGATGAAATTGACCTTACTATAAAGGACGGCGGGCGTATTTTGGTTACCACATTAACCAAACGTATGGCTGAAGAATTAACTAAATATCTTGATCGCTTAAATATCAAGACCAGGTATATCCATTCTGAAATTAAAACCCTGGAGCGTGTAGAAATTCTTCGTGGTTTACGTTTAGGAGAATTTGATGTGTTGGTTGGAATTAACCTTTTGCGCGAGGGTTTGGATTTACCTGAGGTTACTTTAGTTGCTATTTTAGATGCGGATAAAGAAGGTTTCTTAAGGTCTGAAAAATCGCTGATCCAAACCATAGGCCGTGCGGCCCGTAACGACAAGGGCCGAGTAATTATGTATGCTGATAGCATTACGGATAGCATGGCGAAAACCATATCAGAAACGAACAGACGTAGGGATATACAGATTGCTTATAACCTTGAACATGGCATTACGCCTAAAACTGTTGGTAAATCAAGGGAAGCGATTTTAGAGCAAACATCTGTCCTTGATTTCTCTCAGAAAGCAAGCGATAACAAAGCCAGGGCTTATGTAGAAAATGCCGAAATTAGCATTGCCGCCGACCCCATTGTACAATATATGGGTAAAGCAGAGCTGCAAAGAGCAATTGACACTACGCGTAAGGATATGCAAAAAGCAGCAAAAGATATGGACTTTTTGCAAGCAGCAAAACTGCGTGACGAAATGTTTGCCCTAGAGAAAATGTTTAACGAAAAATTCGGTAAGTAACGATTTGGTTTTATAGCATGATTTTCAGATAATTTAGCCTACAATTGCTCTAAACAAGTTATCTAAAAATCATTCAATGAAATCTTTTAAACTAGTAACACTGATCGTACTCAGTGTCATGGGGCTAAAAAGTCATGCCCAAAATGCTACAGCAATTTCCCTCCCACTTGGAGGTAATGCCTACAGTTCTCTACATCAGGATTCAGAAAGAACATTATCCA
Organism: Pedobacter sp. ISL-64; assembly: GCF_018613605.1. Taxonomy (GTDB): domain Bacteria; phylum Bacteroidota; class Bacteroidia; order Sphingobacteriales; family Sphingobacteriaceae; genus Pedobacter. The sequence continues at coordinate 410,165 of NZ_JAGGPU010000010.1, forward strand.
ACAGGGGAATCATAAATTGGTCTAATCCAAAAGAATATTTTACAGCTTATTTTCGGGTTTCTAAACCTGGGACTATAACGGTGTCATTAAGCGATAAGCCTATAGTCGATGGGCAATCAGTTCTGGAATTCGCCATCAACAATCAATCTAAAAAGGTAAGTTTCGATGAAACCAAGTCATTTGACGGTAAGATTGGCGAGTGGACCATTAAAGATACTGGCTACGTTGCCTTAACCATTAAAGGAATAAGCAAAACTGGAGCGAAATTTCCTTCAATACAAACCTTATCCATTAGTGGAACAGCTACTGAAGGCAAAACGACTTATGTTAAAAACAACGAAGGCAACTTTTTTCATTGGGGCAGGCGTGGACCATCGGTTCACCTGAACTATCAACAACCTGAAAATGTAAACGCAGCGTGGTATTATAATGAGGTAACCGTGCCAAAAGGTGAAGATATTTTAGGCGCTTACTTTATGGCGAATGGATTTGGTGAAGGTTATTTCGGCATGCAGGTAAATAGTCCAACAGAGCGACACATCTTATTTTCGGTATGGAGTCCTTTCAATACCGACGATCCTAAAAGTATCCCGGAATCGCACAAGATAAAAATGCTAAGGAAAGGAGAAAACGTACATACAGGAGAATTTGGTAATGAAGGTGCTGGCGGTCAGAGCTACCTAAACTACATGTGGAAAGCAGGAAATACCTATAGATTTTTGTTGCATGGCGTGCCTGGAAAAGATAGCCTAACTACTTACACCGCTTATTTCTTTGCTCCCGAAATCAATAAATGGCAATTGATAGCCAGTTTTACCAGGCCACAAACTAAAACTTATTTAAGACGTTTCCATTCCTTTTTAGAAAACTTTTCACCTGTACAGGGCGACTTATCGCGGAAAGTTTTGTTTGATAACCAATGGATCTGCGATGATAAGGGAACATGGACAGAATTAAAATCTGCCCGCTTTACTACCGACAACACAGGAGCAAAGGGATATCGGATGGATTATCAGGGAGGAGTAGATAAGGGCGCCTTTTATTTAAAGAACGGGGGCTTTTTTAACGATTACAGCACACCAGGAAAAATCTTTACCAGAAGCACTACAGGTAAAAAACCTGAAATAGATTTCAGTAAATTACCGTAACACTCAAAATAATTATGGAATTTTGAGGCTTTAATCATTATTATATTACAGCACAAATGGACGGGCAAAACAGAAAAGACATTTATCCGGGATTAGAAGTCGGAATTATCTTGAAAAAAGATCAGCGGTCAGGAAATGTCACTTATGGCGTGGTGAAAGATCTGCTCACGTCATCGGCATTTCATTCCAGAGGGATAAAAGTTAGACTAGAAGATGGTCAGGTAGGCCGGGTAGCTGAAATTATTGAAGATTAATGCGGATATTAAAACCTTTATAGGCTTATTTACGTATTATATTTGTAATCAAAATGCAATTAAAGGCTCAGTAAGTAACAAAATAAATTTTATGACGTCTATATTTGTAACAACAGTAATTTAAAAAATGGCATTAGTAAAATTCATTTTCATCACAATATTGGTACTTTGGCTGATCAGAATGTTGATTAGGTTAATTCTGCCAATGCTGTTTAATAACCTGGCCAGCAAAATGCAGAGTCAGGCTACAGGACAGCAACAACAAAGACGGTCAAAACCTGAAGGCTCTATTTCGATAGATTATATGCCTCCAAAGCCTGATCAAAGTAAAACAGATAAACTCGGCGACTTCGTAGACTACGAAGAAGTGAAATAAAACTTAACCCTGAACTTGTTTCAGGGTTTTTTGTTTAAAAAGGCTGTATCCTATTGTAATTCAATCGAATTTGTCATGTTGTCCAAAGGACTCCTACGGCGAGCCTGTCGAAACGCCTTGTAAAACATTTAAAACGGGTCCTTCGACAAGCCTCAATAACAGATTAAAAGAGAGGTCGTCTTTCCCGCGCAGGGCGGGAATCTTAAAGCGCTTGCATTACGATTCCCAATCAAGTTGGGAATGACGAACCGCGAAACTAGTCATCAACACTCCGATGTATTTAAAAAATTCTAACCCCTCAGGATGACAATTCTATATTTAGGATATAGACTCTTTTTTGTTTGAATTCAAAAAGCAATAATTTAAAGTATATAGTTTAAGTTTATACTTTTAAACCTCAACCCGAAAACCAAAACTATACCAGCAACTATGAAATATTTTATTGTTTTTATCTCCTTGTGGATGGTAAGTGCGAAATGCTTTAGCCAGACAAAACAGGATAGCTTAGAAATCAAACGTGCAGTCCTTGATTATATAGAATCGCAGCATACCCCAAACCCTAAACAAATGGAGCAGGCTTTGCACCCAAGGCTGGTTAAACGCACGTTTTGGACGGATAAGGAAACAAACAAGGATTATGTTCGTGAAACGGCTGCAGAATCAATGGTTATCCTAGCTGAAAGTTATAACCGCAAAAAAGATAAATTCCCTGCTGTTCCAAAAAAGGAAGTTAAAATGCTTGATATTTCAGAGAAAACAGCCTCAGTTAAACTAATTGCAGATGAATGGATCGATTATATGCACCTTGTTAAATTGAATGGGGTCTGGAAGATTATTAATGTGCTTTGGCAATTTAATGATAGTGCGAGGCACAAATAGCGCATATTACCGTTCAGCTTGAAATTTGATTACCTCGTTTCTTTTCTCAATTAGTTTAAGCATATAATTTTTAAGAAATATTTTTTCTACAAGCCGGCCTAATAAGCCAAATGGTGCCTGAAACTCAAAAACATCAGTCATTTCTGTCTGAGAATCTATTATTTTAAACAGGTGTTGGTGGTGGAGTTTTTTAAAGGGGCCTTTAACCATCTCATCTACAAAGCGTGTTGGGTATTCCATTTTACTAATCTTATTTGTCATTTCGAATGGAATGCCAAAATGCTTGGCCCGCCAGGTAACCGATTCATGTAAATTGATCAAACCATCTTTCTTCCCAGCGATGGCTTTCTCACCGGAACTTTGCATAGACTGTAGATGAAGGTCGATACTTCTGGCCAGATCGAAACAGCGTTCAATCGGCGCATTAATTAATATCTTTAAAATAATTGTTGCCATTTTTAATTTACTCATGCTCCCGTTGAGCCCCCCGCGTCCTCCGTATATCCTTCTAACCCTCCGCCCTCAAGCCCTTCACTGCCTCATCTATCTTCGCATATTTAAATTCAAAGCCATTGTTCAACAATCCTCTTGGTTTAACCCACCTGCTTTTTAAAATCAGTTCGGTTTCGGTTCCAATTATTTTTGCGCCTATGGCCAGTAGCCAGGCTGGAGCAGGCAAGCCAAAGTTGATGCCATAAGCTTTTCTGATGCTGCGCATAAACACATGGTTTTTAATTGGCTCGGGTGCGGTACAGTTTATTATGCCTTCAATCTCATTGTGGTTCAGTAACCATTCAATACTGCCTGCGGCATCTAACTCGTGCACCCAGCTTACATACTGTTCGCCACTGCCCTGTTTACCACCCATGCCCAGTTTAACCAGGTTGAGCAAGCGTGGAAATGCGCCATCTTTTAGTCCCAGTACAATGCCCATCCTGAGGGCCACTTTTCTAGTTTTTGGGGTTTCGTTTTCAAAGAAACTACTTTCCCAGGCCTTGCACACCTCAATCGAAAAGCCATCACCGATTTCTCCCGTCAGTTCATCTTGCGGACGGTCTTCGGCATGCCGGTAAATAGTCGCGGAGGTAATGTTGATCCAAAGTTTTGGTGGGTTTTGCAGGCTTTTGATTACTTCGCCGAGTAAACGGGTAGGGATTAACCTCGAACTGATAATTTCTTTCTTGTTTTTAGGGGTGTACCTACAGTTTACATTTTTACCACAAAGGTTAACCAGTAAATCGGCACCTTGAAGGCTTGTTGCCCAGTCACCCGGGGTTTGGCCATCCCACAGCAGGGTTTTAATGTTTCCTGCTGCGGCTTGTGGTTTTCTAGATAGGATAATCACTTCATCAGCCAGGCGACTAAAGTGTTTGGCCAGTACGGCACCTAAATATCCGTTTCCTCCTGCGAGTACAATTTTTCCGTATTTCATGATTCCTATAAAGTAAAGATTAAACCTAAAACAATTAGACGGTAAAGCACCCAGGTAAGACTCATCGCCCAGCCCAATTGTAACAGCTTGCTTCTGCGGAGGTGCTCCAGAAACATAAGTCCTGCCACCATCAAAAAGTAAAGGATAAAAAATATAGAGGGGATGATGAGGTATTGTGCGATAACCAAAACAGGCAAGAGCAAAAGTGCACCAGCAAAAGAGATAGTCATGATGTTGCCCAGGTAATCCCAGCGTTTTTCTTTTCTATAAAAAACAATGATGGCGCCCTGAAAAAATATTTGTCCACCACAGATGAGGTATTCACGATATTGGCTCCCCAGTGGGACAAAATCGGTAAGCAGATGTGCATAGGCGGTTAAAATGTAAGCTGTAACAAACCAGGTAAAAAGCAGATAGGCCAAACGGTATTGGATTTTAAAGCTGGGCTGTATAGTGTTTTCTTTAATGGCCGCAGGAATAATTACTTTACGGTTGTAAGAGATAAAGGCATAAAGCTTACGCATCAAATAAACAAAAGGCCCAAATAAAAACAGCGGTTTAAAGATGGGCATGGCATGCGCAATAATTTTAAATAAACTCTGAATGCCATAAGTTACTTCACCGTTTTCGGTGTTTACGAGCGCAATCTCATTGGCGGCTCTTTGTTTGTCAACCAAAGGACAAATGTTTTCAGGCATACTTTGATAAGCCTCACGCCCACCTTTGGCCAGCATACCTATTTTTACAAATGTTTTGGTATAGGCATAACACATTGGGCATTCATTATCAAATAAAATCACATGGTTCTTAAGCGTTTTCATTTTATTTAAATTTTAATACTTTCAGTAAAAAATGAAAGTTATGGTTAAAAAATTAAGCCGAACTTAAGGGTAAGGCTTTTTAGTGGTTAGGGTGAATATGTCTTGATACTCGATACTTACTACTTGATACTGAATACCTCTCTATTTAAACACTTTCAATACCGAACCCCAGAACCAACTTTCTTCTGCTTTAAGCATCGTTTCTAAAGTTTTATCTACATTGAGGGCAAGTTTGTTAATATCGCTTACTGATTTTTTAAAGGTTTTAAATTCAGGATCTTTTTCATCGCCCACTACCGTTGACAGCTCATTTAAAACTTTTAAAACAGGCTCTAACTCTCTTTTTTTACGCTCTTTAGCTACCTGGCGGGAAATATTCCAAACATCCTTATCGGCAAAAAAGTATTCTTTGCGCTCGCCTGCTTTGTGCTGTTTTTCAATTAAGCCCCATCCAATTAAATCGCGCAGGGTCATATTGGCATTTCCCCTGGAGATACTCAACGCCTCCATAATTTCTTCGGTGGTAAGCGCTTCAGGAGAAATGAGTAATAGCGCATGTACCTGGGCCATGGTACGGTTAATTCCCCATTCGGAGCCTAATTTGCCCCAGGCTTCTATAAATTTTAATTTTGCTGCTGCTAATTCCATACACAAATATAAACTTATTTTTAAACTTTCAGTAATTATTGAAAGTTTATTTGTTTTGGAAGCTATTTGCTTTCTTGCTGTAGTTTATCCAATACCGTCTGCCAGTTGGTATCATTGTTATTTACTTTTTTTAACAGATCAGCCTGTGCCTTATCGAAATAGACAGATAGTTTTAATACCGGTAATGCCAAATCTGGTTTAAACATTGTGCCGGCAGCAAATCCAGGCTCGTTGTTCTTTGCACGGTCACGATCGAATTTAACGGTCGTATTTACATATTCTTCGTGCTGTTTTTCACCATTAATGTACGGGATCATCCATTCTACAGATTTTTTGATCGATGATCCTTTAGGTGACTCATAAGTATAAAAATTAGTGCCTTTCGCTCTGTCGATCATAATGGCCAACTTTAACATAGGTTCCAGGTCGTAAATGTGGTAATGCATGGCATCGCGCTCTTTAAAATCCAAGCTTGTTCCGTCAGCATATAGATTGATATTGATGTGGCTTTTTAAATTGTCGATAGTCCATTTAATAAAATCCTGATTGTTTAAGGTGTAACCAATTTCGCCAACTTCTTTTAGCCGGTGCGCATTCCAGTTATTAATGGCGGTAGCTCTCCCCGCTTTCATCCGTTTGCTGTTAATTTCTGCCAAAGCCGTTTCAGTAAGCCATTGGTCAATCTGTTTTTTATCAGCTGTTGGGATATCTTTTTTAATCAGGTCATAAGCTTCAATGGCTTTATCCAGATTGGTATCGTCAATAGGATCGCCATTTGGTTTATTGATTTTGGCCCATGCACCAAGAAATTCTACACATTTGTTTAAATATTTTTGATCATCGGTAATGCGGTATTGTAAGGCCAGTACAAACATTTTATTCATATCTGCCAGGGCTAATCTGGTTTTCTCTTTTTTTGGATTTCCCTTTAATAATCCCTCGGTTCTGATGGTATCAATTGGATTCGGATTTTCGTTTAGATAATTTAATGCCGATTTTTCAAAGCCCAGGTATAGTTTTTGGGTTTCCTTATCATTTTTGACCTGGGTTTTCAGCTTTTTAATTTCATTGGTATTTAAACTTACAATTTGCGAAAACGAAGAAAAAGATAATAAAGTCAGAGCGATTGTAACGACAAACTTTCTCATAATAAATAGGTTGAATTTTTATTCTTTGCTACAAATCTAATTTTTTATTCAGCATGCATTATAATTTATTACTTTTTTATACCGCCCAATTTTTTATTTTTGACGTTCGTTTAAACTTAAACAAACCTTAATGAATAACTGGTTTAATAAAAATGGCGTACACCTGGCCATTATTGCATTTTTTGTAGTCATCACTTTTGCCTACTTCAGTCCTGTTTTGCAGGGCAAAGCACCACAACAGGGCGATGTTTTGCAGGCTAAGGCCATGCAAAAAGAAATTATGGATATTAAGGCGAAAGATGGTAAAGGCCCACTCTGGACCAACCAGATGTTCGGTGGTATGCCAGCTTACCAAATTTGGGTACAGTACCCCCTCAATATTACAACGTATGGTATCGATGTAATTAAAGGTATATTCCCAGATCCCGTTGGAACAGTTTTATTATACCTTTTAGGCGCATACCTATTGTTCTGTGTATTAAAAATAAATCCTTGGCTTGCTGCTGCGGGGGCAATCGCTTTTGCATTTACATCCTATAATTTTATCATTATTGCTGCCGGGCATAGCAATAAGGCACTAGCAATTGGCTTTTTTGCTCCTATTTTAGCCGCCATTATCCTCACCCTAAGGGGCAGATACTTGGTAGGTGGAAGTTTGCTAGCCCTGTTTATGGCTTTAGAGATCAGATCTAACCACATCCAAATGACCTACTATTTATTTATAGCGTTATTTATTCTGGGCTGTATAGAACTTTACCATGCCTTTAAAGCAAAGCAGCTTCCGGCCTTTGGTAAATCTGTAACTTATATTGCAGCGGGTGTTTTACTGTCGGTTTTAGTAAATGCGGGTACCTTGTGGACCACCTACGAGTATGGCAAAGAAACCATCCGTGGTAAATCTAACTTAACTACCGATAAGGCTGAACCTGCAAATGGTTTAGATAAAGAATATGCCTACCAATGGAGCCAGGGTGTTGGAGAGAGTTTCTCATTTCTGATTCCGAATATTTATGGTGGTGCAAGCAGTATCGACGAAATTATTAAACCTGAAAGCAATACTTATAAAGCAGTTGAAAAAAATCTTCAAGGTGTTGATCCAAAGCAGGCCATTGGTTATGTGGCGCAAAATTTGGGTACCAATCAGTATTGGGGCAATAAACCGGGTACTTCCGGTCCGTATTATTTTGGAGCCATTATCTGTTTCTTATTTGTTTTCGGACTGTTTATTGTAAAACATCGCTGGAAATGGTGGATCTTGGGATCAAGTGTCTTATTGCTGTTCCTTTCCTTTGGAAGTAACTTACCGTTTATTTCAGATATATTCTTTAATTACCTTCCCGGTTATAACAAATTCAGGGCTGTTGAATCGATATTAGCCGTTGTAGGTTTGTTGGTACCCTTGCTGGCTATACTGGCCATTAAGGAAGCACAAGAAGGGAAATACGATCAAAAATATTTAGTGCAGCGATTAACCTGGTCAGCAGGTATTACCGGTGGTTTTGCTTTAATTATTGCGGTGATCCCTACGGCGTTCTTTAGCTTTACGCAGGCCAACCAGGCACAGGTTTTAGATGCTTTAACACAAACCTTGCAGAATAACCGAGGTGCTGCAATGGAAATTTTAAATGGCATTGTTGCCGACCGTGTGGCTTTAGCACGTGCTGATGCTTTACGTTCTTTATTGTTCGTAGCCATCGGTTTTGGAATTACATGGGCTTTCATTACCAAAAAACTGAACATGCAATTGGCTTTTGGTTTATTGGCATTATTTGTTTTAATTGATTTGTGGCAGGTAGACCGCCGTTACTTAAACAACCAGAATTTTGTAAGTAAATCCGATTTAGATAACCATTATCAACCTAGGGATGTAGATAATTTTATCGCGGCTGATAAAGATCCAAACTTCAGGGTTTTCGATATGTCGTTAGGCGATCCATTTAAAAGTGCTGAAACATCTTATTTCCATAAAACCGTTGGTGGTTTCCACTCCGCGAGGTTAAAACGTTTTCAGGAGTTGGTAGATAACCAATTAACAAAAAGTATTAACCAGGATGTGTTGGATATGTTAAATACGAAGTACATCATTACACAAGATCCTCAGAACGGATCGTATAAAATGCAGCGTAATGCAACAGCCGCGGGTAATGCCTGGTTTGTACAAAGTGTTCAGTTTGCTAAAAATGCTGATGAAGAAATGAAGGCCATTAGCAGTTTTGATGCTAAAAAAGAAGCCATTGTTGATGAAAGTTTCAAAAATTCGATTGATACCAAGCGTTTAGGAACTGGTCAGGAAGGTTTTATTAAATTAACAAACTACAACCCTGATCATTTAACTTACGAATACTCAACCGCTAAAGATGTAATCGCAGTGTTTTCCGAAATCTATTATGATAAAGGCTGGAAGATGTATATCGATGGTGTTGAAAAGCCATACTTCAGGGCCGATTACGTTTTACGTGCAGCACAATTAGAAGCAGGCAACCATAAACTTGAGTTTATTTTCCACCCAACATCGTATTATACCGGAGAGAAAATCTCTTTAGCTGGATCGATCTTATTGCTGGCCGGATTAGGTTTTGGGTTTTACTCAGAAGAAAAGAAGAAAAAGAAAGCAGTTAAGGCTTAATATTTCTTTAAATAGATTTACACCCCGCAAGATCAAAAATCTTGCGGGTTTTTGTTTTTTCAGTTCTAAGTCGTTCACTCCCCGCAACTTATCATCCCTTCTTTTCTCCCGTCATTTCGAGCGGAGTGCAACGCAGTCGAGAAATCTGTCCAGATAGATCTCTCCATTCCACTGCGTTCCAGTCGAGAGGACGACTTTCTACCGGATTCTGTCAATGATAGCGTAGTCGAAGGATCTTTAAGATGAATTCACCTGCTCACCTTGTGATTCTTGGCATTTACACTTGTGATGGCCCTCCTGAACTTGTTTCAGGATCCGTCTCAGTAATAACAGCTGTGGGTAATGAGCCAATGACTATTGAACTAAACAAACCTTTGAGTGTCATTTTAACAATCTTTATCAAATAGAATAATAATTTAACAATGTCGTAACATTTGTTTGATATCCAGTGTCTTACCTTTGTAATGTAAATCAGGTAATATGTTAGAGTCATTCTTTGCCGTATGTTTGTTAATTGTTGTACTTTATTTCTTTAGCCCTTTTGAGGTAAAACTCGATGAGGAAGAAGAGTGGTAACACAGCTAATTTATCTCTAAACTGCTTAAATCAAGCGGTAACAAAATTCTTCCCCCCTAAAATTTCCCGTTTATGGATAAAAGAAACGTCGATGTAGTCGTAATATCCGATGTACATTTAGGCACCTATGGTTGCCATGCGAAAGAACTTTTAAAATATCTTAAGAGTATAAAGCCAAAAACGTTGATTTTAAACGGCGATATCATCGATATCTGGCAGTTTAGTAAAAGTTATTGGCCCGAATCGCACATGAAAGTGATCCGTAAACTGATGAAATTCGTGTCGGAGGGTGTTCAGGTTCACTACCTGACAGGAAATCATGATGAGATGCTCCGCAAATTTGATGGCATGGAAATGGGTACTTTCCATCTCCAGAATAAATTAATTTTAGAGTTGGACGGTAAAAAGGCATGGTTTTTTCATGGCGATGTTTTTGATGTTACCATGCAGCATTCTAAATGGCTGGCTAAACTTGGTGCGGTTGGATACGATACACTGATCCTCATTAATAGTTTTGTAAACTGGGTACTTACTGCATTTAGGCAGGAGAAAATGAGCTTTTCGAAAAAAATAAAAGCAAAGTTTAAAGACGCGGTTAAGTTCATCAATAGTTTTGAGCAAACTGCAGCAGAACTGGCCATCGAAAAAGGTTATCAATATGTAGTTTGTGGTCATATCCACCAGGCCGAGCAACGCGAAATTGTTACCGAGGATGGAAAAGTAATTTACCTGAACAGTGGAGATTGGGTGGAAAGTTTAACCGCTTTAGAGTATGAAAATAAAAACTGGACGGTTTTTAAGTACGAACATCAACATTTTACGAAAGACGAATTGGATGAAGGAATCCTTTCTGATGCGGAGGATTTAAAAAGTAAACTCGACATAAATATTCTTTTACAGAATATAAAATATGAAATTGCCCAATAATTTTAGATATTCGGGCATAAATGAAGATACTTTACGCAATACAGGGAACAGGTAATGGTCATATCAGCAGGGCGCGGGAAATTATTCCTTTACTTCAGCAGTATGGCGAATTGGATATTTTAGTAAGTGGAACACAGGCCGATGTGAAACTCAGTCAGCCTGTAAAATATCAATTGCATGGTTTCAGTTTTATTTTTGGGAAAAAAGGCGGTGTAGACCATTTTAAAACGTGGCTGAACATGAATCTTTTCCGATTTAGAAAAGACATGAAGCAGCTGCCACTGAAAGAGTACAACTTAATTGTTAACGATTTTGAACCTGTAAGCGCCTGGGCCTGTAAACTACAGGGCATAGAATGTGTATCATTGAGCCATCAGGCTGCATTTAAATCTAAAAAAGTACCCCGTCCTAGAACTTTAGATTGGGGGAAACTGATCTTGAGCCGTTACGCACCTACCAAATACCATATTGGCTTTCATTTCGACCGTTACGATACTTTTATCCATACCCCGGTAATCAGGACAGAGATCCGAAATCTGAAAAGTGAAAATTTAGGACATTATACGGTATATCTTCCAGCCATTGACGATAAACGTTTGGTAAAGCTTTTTACACAGTTACCTGAGGTTACATGGCAGGTTTTTTCTAAACACAGTAAAGTTGCCTACCAGGAAGGGAATGTTTTTGTAGAGCCTGTTAACAACGAAAAATTTAATAAAAGCCTGGCCACCTGCGAAGGTTTGTTTACCGGTGGCGGTTTCGAAGGACCTGCTGAAGCACTTTATCTAAAGAAAAAACTGCTGGTGGCGCCTATGCGTTTCCAGTTTGAGCAACAATGTAATGCCTATGCCTTAAAACAGTTTGGTTTGCCTGTAATTTGGGGAAGTACCAGGAACTGGTTGCCGATTATTAAAAACTGGGTAGAAAATCCTCAACAGCATGAGTTTAATTTTCCGGATGAAACAGCGCAGATCATTGACGATATGGTGAAGAAATACGCGAGGGTTTAGTCCTGAGTCCAAAGTCAATTTGCCTATGATTTGTCATCCTGAGCGTAGTCGAAGGATCCTTATCATGATTTTACTCACCAGAGTTAGCTGTTTGATTTTGGAAATGAATACCAGAAGCTTTTGGCTTGCACAGCTCCGTTATTCGCTTTAGCGCGATAAAGGATCGGGGCTGCCGCTACTCCCGGGTTTATTTAACGCAAAGCAGCACTTTTGAGGATGGTTAGCTTATACATCGCGTATTGGTACCTTCCGCTGTTACCTATTCGCTTTGGTCTTTAGGCTTATTCTAATCCGTGGCATTGTACTGCGTAATCTAAACCTGACAAGAGCGGACATCCCGATTTTTCATCGGGATAAAGCGGATGGCAGGACTATCGGAACCGATACAAACAGGAACCTGCTTTTCTAAAAATAGCAGAACTCACCTCATCAGCTTTTCTGCTTTTTATTATCAAACGGTCTTCGACTCCGCTCAGACTGACAAATTTAACGCTTATCGCTCTCCGCTTTGGTCTTTAGTCTTTATGCTTTGGTTTTTCGGCTTAGGCTCAGTTGGTAGCATTGTACTGCGCAATCTAAACCTGACAGGAGCGGGCACCGAACGTAGAGCGGTAAAGCGGATGGCAGGGCTATCGGAACCGATACAAACAGGAACCTGCTTTTCTAAAAATAGCAGAACTCACTTCATCAGCTTTTCTGCTTTTTATTATCAAACGGTCTTCGACTCCGCTCAGACTGACAAATTTAACGTATCGCTCTCCGCTTTGGTCTTTAGTCTTTCTTCTGCTACTATTAAATTATTTTCTTTACTTTGCCTACTCTTTAAAAAGGCATGATTAATCAGTTTAGAAAACTAAATCCAATTAACCTCGTATTCTTGCTGGCGTACACATTCTTTTTGCGTATTGCCATTTTTCATGAAACGCACGATAAGCTGAACTTTGATTTTTTGGAGCCATTTGCCCGGTTATTGATCAATATAGATTTAGACAATGCCTTTACGCCATATACCAATATTTTTATCGCAGCACTTTTGGTTTATGTACAGGCTTTAATTTTCAATCGAGTTGTAAACAATCATAATTTATTGACCAAACCCAGTTTCCTTCCTGGGCTGATGTTTGTAACAGGAACAAGTTTGTTCATGCCTTTTATGATCCTAAGTCCGGCATTGTTATGCAACTTTCTCTTGATCTGGATTATAGATAAGTTTTTAAAACTGGGTAAAAGTGCGAACTCCATTACCACTGTTTTTGATATCGGGATGATTATTGGGGTTGGAACATTGATTTATTTTCCGTTTATGGCCATGTTGCTTATGATCTTTTTAGCACTGTTGCTTTTTAGATCGTTTAATTGGCGCGAATGGGTAGCTGGCTTGATTGGCTTTATTACGGTTTTCTTTTTTCTGGCCGTATTTTATTATTGGAATGATAATTTAAGCTCGTTTTATCAGATATGGAAGCCATTAGGCAATAAGTTTCCTTCGGTTTTTAAAATCAACTATAACGATTACCTGGTGCTGATCCCGGTAACGGTAATTATCATACTGGCATCACTACAGCTCCGGGAGAATTTCTTCAGGAGTTTTATCAGTACACGGAAAAGTTTTCAGCTGTTGTTTTTTATGTTTATTATTTCTGCAGCAAGTTTTTACCTCAAACCGGATTTCAGGACCTGGCATTTTTTGCTGTGTGTACCGCCAGGATCGGTACTGTTGGCGTATTATTTCAGCAATGCTAAAAAACGTTGGTTTTACGAAACATTGTTCGTTTTATTTGTGCTTTCGATACAGTATTTTCTGTTTGTTTAACCTTTTTTAACAAATAACTAGAGCGAAACTTGACAAAGATTAATAGCTTTGTGCATGATTTTAGAATTAAAGCTTTTTTAGTTTTAATCAAGATGGATAAAAAATGGAGTCATTGGAATTTCTAAGAACATATATTTGCAGTGGGAGATTTTAAATGCGTAGGCTAAGCATTGATATTGGAAATTCTGCTGTTAAGGTTGCAGTTTTTGCAGATAAGGAAATTATTCACCATCAGCGTTTCAATAAAATTGGGATACTTGATCTGGCTCAATTGATTGAGAAATTTTCGCCAGCGAAATCCATCATCAGTAGTGTTAACCAGGAAGTTGGACCATTAGAAGTATTTTTAAAAAAGCATACCGAGTACATCCGTTTTTCAGCCATGTTGACGAACGGTGTACAAAATAGATATAAAACGCCAGTTACTTTAGGATTAGATAGATGGGCTGCTGTTTTGGGTGCAAATGGCTTACATCCAACAAACGCAAGTTTAGTGGTTGATGCAGGTACCTGTATTACTTACGATGTTTTAAGTAGCACGAAGGAATATTTTGGCGGAAGTATAAGCCCTGGTATTAGCATGCGTTTTAAAGCTGTACACGAATTTACTGGCCGTTTGCCTTTGGTGGAGTGGGATGCAAATGAGGCTATTGTGGAAGGTACTGATACCCAATCGGCAATCAAAAACGGCGTTTTACAAGGAATAATAAACGAAATTGAAGGCTTTATTGCCCTAAATAATAAAAAAGAAAGTGCTCTGAAGGTAATTATAACGGGGGGTGATGCTAATTTTTTGTATAAACAATTACAAAACAGCATCTTTGCGCCTCAAATTATAAAAGATCCTTACTTAGTATTAAAAGGATTAAATGAAGCTATTGCAGATTAAAATGTACAAAAGAATAAATTATATTGCAGCCATACTCGTTCTAGTTTGTGGTTTAAGTGCTCAGGCACAGGTTACCACTTCATCACCATATTCAAGATATGGACTTGGAAATATAAAGGGATCTTTGTTGCCCCAGCTTAGAGCAATGGGTGGAATTTCTACCGCAGTGGGTAAAGTTACAGGGTTCAATTATATTAATATGCAAAACCCTGCATCTTATGCCGGGATAACTTTAACCACCATTGATGTGGGAATGAGTGCTGGTTTAACCAATCTTTCGCGAAACAATTTAAGCGAAACGAGTTTCAATTCTACTTTTAGTCATTTGGCATTTGCCGCTCCGGTTACCAAAAGATCGGCCTTGAGTTTTGGTATTTTGCCTTACTCGGATTTGGGTTATTCTTACAGAAATACCACCAAAGTTGATACAACCACTTTAGACCAGCTTTATGAAGGCGAAGGCGGCTTATCAAAGGCTTATTTAGGTTATGGTTATCGTTTTGGCGATCATTTAAGAATTGGTGGTAACTTAGAATATATTTTTGGTAACCTTCAAACTACCCGGGCTACCGAATTTCAATCGGCTGGGTCTTACAATGCTAAACTTCAAAATAAAAACAGTGTTGGCGGTATAAATTACTCTTATGGCATACAGTACGATTTTAATATCGGTAAGAAAACAATTATGACCCTGGGTTATTCTGGAAGTACTTCCGGGAAAATAAATTCAACGCAAACTTCTTTTGCTACGTTCTACACAAGAGATCTGAATGGTAATGAAAACCCTGCAGCCGATACGTTAAATATCGCGAATAACGGAAAATCTAACCTTACCTTGCCATTAACGCACAATTTTGGGATCTCTATCCAGCAAAATGATAAGTGGATGATTGGTGCCGATTTTAGAATGAGTAAATGGTCTGCAACAAGTATCAATAATGTAAACCAAGGTTTGCAAGATAGCTGGGGCGCTTCTTTGGGTGGCCAGTGGACGCCAGATGCATTTTCTTACAACAGTTATATGAAACGTGTAGATTACCGCCTTGGTTTTAATTACGATAAAACTTATATCAAAATCGGTAATCAGGATATCAAACAAATGGGTGCATCGTTAGGTTTTGGCTTCCCGTTGCCTACTGCTAATGGTGGTTCAGCATTTTATAAAATCAACTTTACAACCGAGTTCGGACAAAGGGGAACATTAACCGATAATCTTGTTAAAGAGAAGTTTATTAATTTCCACTTAGGCTTTACCTTGAACGATACCTGGTTCCGTAAGTACCGTGTAGACTAATGAATTTAAGAACATTTTTATATGGTCTGTTTCTGGTGTTGCCTTTTTTTCTGGCTTCCTGTGGAGACGACGATCTAAAAAATGCCAATTCAGTCTCAGCAAATAAAGTAATCCTGTCCAGGGATCGGACCATTGGTGTCGATATCACTTATAGCGATTCGGCCAGAATTAAGGCTAAAGGTTATGCCCCGATAATGGATAAGGTTACGCCTTCGAACGGAAGCGCTTATCAGGAAATGATTAAGGGTGTAAATATCGATTTTTATAACCCTAACGGAACCATTGATGGAAACCTGGTTTGCGATTACGCCATCAGGAAGGATAATGAGCTTAAAACCGAATTTAGGAAAAATGTAGTCGTAAAAAACAGTAAGGGCGATACTTTCTCTTCGCAGGAACTGATCTGGGATGAATCGAAGAAGATTTTTTATTCCAATCAAAGGGTATATGTGAAAGGAGTAGATGGAAGCATAGGTGAGGGCATCAACTTTAAAGCTCCGCAGGATTTTAGTACCTATGAAATGGATAGTGGAAACGGTGAACTGAATATGAAGGAAGGTGTAGCGCCGTAGTCTAAATGAGTGAATGATAGAATTTTGAATGAGTGAATGTTAATGGATTTACTTTGTAATGTCCTTCAATAATTCCATCAACTACAAATTCAACATTTAATAATGCACCAATTCAAATAACTCGGGGATTTAATCATTCAAAATTCAGTCATTCTATCATTCAATAGTTCTGTCATTCAAACATTAAAACAGGGCTTGTATTTGCTTAAAAATTAAACACTTGATAAATAAAATTTTGTGTTTTCTTTTTTGAGGCAAATTTGTATCTTGCGCCCTCTTAAAAAAGAACTAAATAAATTTATAATTACAATATGGGATTAATGACATTTTTGCGTAACCGTGCAGGCTATATTCTAGTTTTTGCCATCGGTTTTGCAATTGTTGCATTTTTAGTAGGTGATGCAATTAACGTGGGTAAACCTTTTTGGGCAGCAGATCAAAAAGTTGTAGGATCAATTGATGGTAAGGATATCAGTATTGATGAATTCGGACCAAAGGTTGATCAGGGTGTAAACCAGATGAAACAACAATATGGCGGCAGTGCAAATGCACAGATGACTGCTATGGCTGTTGACCAGGCATGGAATGCAGAGTTAGCAAAAGTTTTGTTAACTAAAGAGTACGATCGTTTAGGTTTAACAGTTTCTGAAGATGAACTGGTAGATTTATTACAAGGCCAAAACCCTAGCCCCCTTATTAAACAATATTTCTCTAATCCTCAGACAGGACAGTTAGACCGTGCTACCTTGATGAACTTTCTAAAATCGAAAGAACCTCAGGCTTTGCAACAATCTACCATGTTACAGGAAGAAATTAAAAATCAGGCCCTGCAGACAAAATATTCTAACCTGATCCGTAATTCGGTTTATGTAACTTCTTTAGAAGCTACTGATGAATATACCAACCGCAATAAACTGGCTAATTTTAAATACGTAAGTTTAGATTATACTTCTATTCCTGATGCTTCTGTTAAATTAACAGACAACGACTACTCAGAATATTATGAGCAGAACAAAGCACGGTTTAACAATCCACAAGAAACACGTGCTTTCGAATACGTTACTTTCAGTATCAGCCCAACCAAAGCAGATTCATTGGCAATCAAAGCTCAGGTAGATAAAATTGCTGCTGATTTCCAGGTGGCTAAAAACGATTCACTTTTCGCAGCGATCAATTCAGACGTAAAAGTTCCGTTCACTTATATCACAAAAGGGAAATTAGATCCAGCGGTTGATTCAGCAGTATTTGCTTTACCGGCAGGCAGTTTTTACGGCCCTAAATTAAGCGGTAACTCGTACAAAATTGTAAAGGTAGTGTCTACCCGTATTTCACCAGACTCGGTAAAAGCAGCACATATCTTAATCGATCCGGCTAAAGTGGGTGGTGAAGATAAGGCGATCAAATTAGCAGATTCATTAAAAGGCTTAATCCTAAAAGGAGGAAACTTTGCCGAACTGGCTAAAAACTACAGTGTAGATGGTTCGAAAGATAAAGGTGGTGAAATGCCAGCTTTTGCCCGCGGACAAATGGTGCCTGAATTTGAAAACGCAGCTTTTGATGGTAAAGTAGGCGATCTTAAAGTGGTAAAATCTCAATTTGGTTATCATGTGATGAAAATCGAAAAACAGATCGGTTCATCTAAAGTAGCTAAATTAGCTTACGTAGAAAAAGCATTAAATGCGAGTAGCAAAACTCAAGCAGCTGCTTACAAAGCCGCCAGCAATTTCTTAACTGATGTAAAAGGTAACGACTTTAGCAAATTTGCAGCACAAAAAGGATTAAAAGTTGCTGTTGCTGATAAGGTTGCATCAACACAAGGATTTGCAGCTGGATTAGATAATCCACGTAAATTAATTCAGGATGCTTACGCAGCAGATAAAGGTGATGTATTACCTGAAATTTATACCATGAGCAATGCTTATGTTGTGGCGCGTTTAACTACCATCAGCCCGAAAGGTATTTTATCACTAGCTGATGCGAAGAAAGAAATCGAACCAATGGTAATTAATGCCGTTAAAGCAAAACAGCTGAAAGAAAAACTAGCTAACGCAGGTAAGGGAAGTATTGAGCAGGTTGCAGCTAAAGTTGCACGTCCGGTTAATCCAGTACAGAATGTCGTATTTGCTAACCCGGTAATCCCGGGTGTGGCACAGGAAAATGCTTTAGTAGGAAGCGTTTTCGGTTCACAGCCAGGTAAAGTATCTGCTCCTGTTCAGGGCGAACGCGGTATTTATGTGTTTTCAGTTGATGGATTTACCAGTCCTGCACCAATTGCCAACATGTTCAAACAAAAAGAAAGCATGATGTTAAGTTTAGGACAGCGTTCATTAGGATCGGCTTTCCAGGCTTTACAGGAAAATGCAAAGATAAAAGACAATCGCGTGAAATTCTATTAAATAGAAAATACGTAATTTTGTAACCGTTCCGATGATTAGTCGGAACGGTTTTTTTATTTAAGGCCATGGAAATTCAGGAAAACATTATTAATAAAGTAGCTAATAGCGGTTTAATAACCTTAAATCTCGAAGATTTTTATCATAAAGGCGAAAGAGTGGTTTATGATATAGTGGATAATCTATTTCATGGTTTAATGTTAAGAGAAAAGGATTTTAGAGAGTTTATCAAAACTCACGATTGGGCGCAATATCAGGATAAGAATGTAGCCATTATCTGCTCTGCTGATGCAATTGTACCTACCTGGGCTTATATGCTGCTGGCGAATAAACTAAAGCCATATGCCAATGAAGTAGTATTTGGCGATTTAAATACATTGGAAGCTGTTTTATTTACCAAGGCATTGGCTAAAATTAATCCGCAAGATTATGCCAACGAGCGCGTGGTGGTAAAAGGATGTGGAGATATTGAAGTTCCGGTTTCAGCCTATGTTGAGGTAACCAATTTACTTACCCCGGTAGTTAAAAGCATTATGTTTGGCGAGCCCTGCTCTACTGTTCCCGTATATAAAAGAAAAGATTAAATTTTGGTTTGCTTTTTGTATATCTTCATAGAGGAAAGAATTTAACCACATTTTTTTAGGAAACAGTTCTTTCCCAACAACACACAAATGAGTACAAAAGCAATGAAGAAATTATTTATAACCGTCACGGCTGGCTTATGCAGTCTTTTGGCAACGGCTCAGCAACTTCCCCTGAAGAAAGAGGCCGTATTTCAGGAAGGTGAAGTTTTGCAATATAAATTAAGGTACGGATTTATAACGGCGGCAGAAGCCACGATTAAGGTAGCCAATTCTGATTTAAAGTTTGATAACAAGCCTACCTATAAACTTACGGTTGATGCGCAGACTTCGGGAACTTTTGATGTGTTTTATAAGATAAGAGATCATTACGATTCATATATCGATAAAACTGACCTTTTACCTTACTTCTATCAAGAGAATATCCGTGAGGCCAGTTATAGACGCCAGGATAAGGCACGTTTTACGCAGGATGCAAAGAAAGTAGTTTCGAACAGAGGGACTTTTACAACACCGACTAATCAGACTTTTGATCTGGTTTCAGCTTATTATTTTGCCCGGAGCCTGGATATCGGTAAAATAAAAGTGGGCGATAAGTTTAAACTGAACTATTTTTTAGGAGATGAGATTTCGGCACTTGAAGTAGAATATGTTGGTAAGGAAACGATAAAAAGTAAATTAGGGAACATCCGCTGTTTAAAATTTAGTCCATCCATTAAACCGGGAAGGATCTTTAAAAAAGATAGCCGGTTATACCTTTGGGTAACTGACGATGGAAACCGCGTACCGGTAAAGGCTCAGGTAGAGATATTGGTTGGTGCGGTAACCATGGAATTAAAATCGGCCAGTGGCCTGAAATATGCTTTAGCAAAAGAATAATGATGATAGAAGTTGAACAGGTGCTGGTGCACGAGGATGTATTGAAGGAAAATTTTGTTTGTAATTTAAGCAAATGTAAAGGAATCTGTTGTGTGGAAGGTGATTCGGGTGCACCATTGGATAATGACGAAAAAGCCGTTTTGGAAGAGATTTATCCGAAAATAAAACACCTGTTGAATGAAAAAGGCATTAAAGCCATTGAGGAACAAGGCGTTTACGTAGTTGATGAAGATGGCGATTTAACCACCCCTTGCGTAGATAAAAATAAAGAATGTGCTTACGTGCTTTTTGAGGGTGGTATTACGAAGTGTGCCATTGAAAAAGCGTATGAGCAGGGTATTGTAGATTGGCAGAAGCCGATTTCTTGTCACCTTTACCCTATCCGGATAACGAAATATCCAGAATTCGACGTGCTAAATTACGATCGCTGGCATATCTGTCACGACGCCTGTACCTTTGGCCGTGAATTAAAGGTTCCCGTTTATAGTTTTTTAAAAGGACCGCTCATCCGTAAATACGGTGAAGCGTGGTATAAAGAACTGGAAAGTTCTGTGGCGGCGATGTAATATGCCTGGAGCAGTCGTCATGCTCAGCTTGACTGGGCATCTTAATGCTTGGTAGGGACTTATTTAGTTGCCGTTCTATTGTATAAAGTTCCCGTTTTCAGCTACCGTGTGGACACATCTTTTGGGATTGATCTTTACCTCATTTTAATTTTGAGAGGAATTCTCCAGGGAAAAAAATACTTGCTGAGGAGCATTAATTTAAGACCTGACTCAGTTCAAGAACACTCCCAGAAAAGATCAGGTAACGTAACACAAAACGTCTCTCTTGTCAATAAAATTAAATCACCTATAGTATAGGACACTACTGGAAAGCCAGCAAAAGGGCCGTATTTAATTACCCCCGCTTTACGTGTTCTGTACCCTTTGTTGCTACCAAGTTAACCCCAAGGTTACCCCAGGGTTACCTTTTCTTTACCTTCTGGTTACCTAAAAGGTAAAGCCAGGGCCGGTATTGGCCGATTGGCCACACTCGTTATGGTTACGTTGCCCTAAAGCAGGCTGCAACAAATACCCGGTTATTGCACCGCAGGCCAGCTGTAACGGTTCATTTTAGCTCATTTTGCGTGTAAATTGGTCCATTTTAGCTCAAAATGCGGTGCCTTGCTGCCAATCCGCTAGGTTTGAGTATGGATTTAAATATACCGGTATAAACAGCATCCATTTTGAACAAACATTTTTTCAATAAAAAACAAAAATTATGGCAATGTATTCAAAAAGCGCAAATGGCGCATTGTCGGGTAAAGAGCAACCGATGGAAAGATTAAACAATAAAACAGTAATATCTACTGCTTAAATAACATGATCGACTAAAATTTAGGAAATAATACAATATCGAGCAATATCACGACGAAATTCGTCTTATAAAATTTTGATATTTAGTCATTCAGATATTAAGAATGTCAAAATTAAGTTGTTTTTTGCCGAAATCTAACTTACTTTAGCGGAACTGAAAAATCATTTAATAACTGTGAAAAAAATCTTAATTACTGGTGGTGCAGGCTTTATTGGCTCTCATGTAGTTCGCCGTTTTGTTAACAACTATCCTCAATATGAGATCGTCAATTTAGATAAACTTACCTATGCTGGTAATCTGGCTAACTTAACCGATATTGAAAATAAGCCAAATTATAGATTTGTAAAGGAAGATATTACTGATGCGAATGCGATGTTCGATCTGTTTAAAACAGAAAACTTCGACGCAGTTATTCACTTAGCGGCAGAAAGCCATGTAGATCGTTCTATTTCTGATCCAACAGCTTTTGTCATTAC
Organism: Pedobacter sp. ISL-64; assembly: GCF_018613605.1. Classification (GTDB taxonomy): domain Bacteria; phylum Bacteroidota; class Bacteroidia; order Sphingobacteriales; family Sphingobacteriaceae; genus Pedobacter. The sequence continues at coordinate 432,266 of NZ_JAGGPU010000010.1, forward strand.
CAATGTAATCGGGACAGTAAATTTATTGAATGCTGCCCGCGAATATTGGAAAGGTGATTATCACAAAAAGCGTTTTTACCATGTAAGTACCGATGAGGTTTACGGTGCTTTAGGTGAAGAAGGGATGTTTACCGAAACCACTGCTTACGATCCACATAGCCCTTATTCGGCATCAAAAGCGAGTTCAGATCACTTTGTAAGGGCCTACCATGATACTTATGGGATGGATTGTGTAATTTCTAATTGTTCTAATAATTATGGTTCTCATCATTTTCCTGAGAAATTGATTCCATTGGCCATTAATAATATCAAAAACAACAAACCTGTACCCGTTTATGGTAAAGGCGAAAACGTACGTGATTGGTTATGGGTAGAAGACCATGCCAGAGCAATTGATGTGATTTTCCATAATTCTAAAACAGGAGATACTTATAACATTGGTGGACATAACGAGTGGAAAAATATTGATCTGATCAATTTGCTTTGCACCATTATGGATCAAAAATTAGGCCGAGAAGCTGGTGAATCGGCCAAACTGATTACCTATGTAACCGACCGCGCGGGGCATGATTTGCGTTATGCGATTGATTCGAGTAAACTGCAAAATCAATTGGATTGGGTACCAAGCTTACAATTTGAAGAAGGGTTGGCCAAAACAGTAGACTGGTATTTACAAAACGAAGACTGGTTAAACAATGTAACCTCTGGTAATTATCAATCTTATTACGAACAGCAGTACAACAATAAATAATGGAAATCGAGCAAACAGGATTAAAAGACTGTCTGATTATTAAACCAAAGATATTTGAAGATCCAAGAGGCTATTTTTTCGAAAGCTTCAACAGGAATACCTTCGAAGAGAAAACAGGTATGTCTGGTAATTTTGTTCAAGATAACCAGTCGTTTTCTTCCTACGGTGTAATTAGGGGGCTACATGCTCAAGCCGGAGAATTTGCGCAGGCTAAATTAGTGAGTGTAATTAAAGGCGAAGTTTTGGATGTTGCGATAGACGCCCGCCCCGATTCGCAAACTTATGGAAAACATTTTTCGATTAAACTCAATGCTAAAAACAAATTACAAGTATATATTCCGAGAGGATTTGTACATGGCTTTTCGGTATTGAGCGAAACAGCAGAATTTTTATATAAATGCGATAATTTTTTTAATAAGGCCTCAGAAATCGGTGTAATTTATAATGATAGGGATTTGAATATCGATTGGTTAATTCCAGAAAGAGATAGGGCTATTTCTGATAAAGACCTTCTTTTAAAACCCTTTTCAGCTTTACAGCACCTATGAGCAAGATATTGGTAATTGGTGCCGGCGGGCAATTGGGCCAATGTTTAAAGACTGTTGCTGAACGTAGGGGGATTACTGAAATTGTTTCCCCGGCCGAGCAGGATGCCAATATTTTGGATGAATCTGGTTTGAATGATCTGTTAGCTGCAACGCGACCTGCTTTTGTAATTAACTGTGCCGCTTATACTGCTGTAGATAAAGCAGAAGATGAAGTTGAGCTGGCTAAAGCCATTAACGAAACAGGTGCCGGATACTTAGCCTCAGCTTGTTTAGTAAATCGGGCAACACTTATACACGTTTCTACCGATTTCGTTTTCAAAGGAAATGAAGTTAAATTGCTAAAAGAAGATGATCAAGCTGAGCCAATCAATGTTTATGGTGTAACCAAATTAGATGGAGAAAAAGTAGTTGTTTCAACACTGCCTGCTCACTATATTATCCGCACCAGTTGGTTATATTCTGAATATGCCAACAATTTTGTAAAAACCATGCTTAAACTTGGTTCCGAGCGTGATGAACTGAATATCATTGCCGATCAGGTGGGTACACCAACCTACGCGATTGATCTGGCAAATGCCATTTTTGATATTATAAGTTCTTCATCCGCCGCTTATGGCGTTTATCATTATAGCAATGAAGGTGTAACCTCATGGTTCGATTTTGCAAAGGCGATTTTTGATATCAGCCAAACTACAGTAAAAGTAAATCCTATTCTAGGTTCTGCTTACCCAACTAAAGCTACACGACCTGCATTTTCGGTGATGGATAAATCTAAAATAAAACATACATTTAATATCGAAATTCCTTATTGGAGAGATAGTTTGGTGGAGTGTATAAAACAAATTAATAAATTGAAGTAATACAGATGTTGAGATAGAGCCATTCGTCTCAAATCTAATGTCTCAAATCTCAAATCTAATTCTAATATGAAAGGTATAATCTTAGCTGGTGGCAGCGGAACCCGTTTGCATCCTTTAACTTTGGCTTGTAGTAAACAGATGATGCCGGTTTACGATAAACCGATGATCTATTATCCGCTATCTACCTTAATGTTGGCTGGGATAAAAGAAATTCTGATTATCTCTACCCCACACGATCTCCCGAATTTTGAGAAATTATTGGGTGATGGGACTACATTGGGCTGTAAATTTAGTTATGCAGTGCAGGCAGAGCCTAATGGTTTAGCACAGGCTTTTGTGATCGGTGAGGAGTTTATTGGAAAAGATAAAGTTGCGCTAGTTCTGGGCGATAATATCTTCTATGGTGATGGAATGGTTAAATTATTACAAGCGAGTGCTGATCCTGATGGGGGGGTGGTATTTGCCTATCAGGTTTCAGATCCTGAACGTTACGGCGTAGTTGAGTTCGATGCAAATAAAAAAGCTATCTCAATCGAAGAGAAACCTGTTCAACCCAAATCAGACTACGCAGTACCAGGTTTATATTTTTATGATAACGAGGTGGTAGAAATTGCAAAAAATATTAAAGCTTCGCCCCGTGGAGAATACGAAATTACTGATGTAAACCGCATCTACTTAGAGCGTGGTAAATTAAAAGTAGGTGTATTAAGCCGTGGTACAGCCTGGCTGGATACCGGAACTTTTACCTCTTTAATGCAGGCAGGGCAATTTGTACAGATTATCGAAGAACGGCAAGGTTTAAAGATAGGCTGTATTGAAGAAATTGCCTATCGTATGGGCTTTATAGATGCAGAACAGCTTAAGGCTATCGCTACGCCTCTGGTTAAGAGTGGTTATGGCAGTTACCTGTTGAAACAGATTAAGTAAGAAGTTCGGCCTCCTCGTATCGTCATTGCGAGAAGGCTTCTTCAGCCAGCGAAGCAATCTTTATAGCTGATCACTACATGAAAGATTGCTTCGTCGTTCCTCCTCGCAATGACGATCTTTCTATAGGGATCTGTCAAGGATAATTATTGCGGAATATCAATATAAACGATATGGTTTTAAGGGATGAATAGCCTCCGCTCATCGTCATTTCGACCGCAGCGGAGAAATCTTTTAAATTTGATTTCAATAACTTGGTACAAAGATCTCTCCATTTCGCGGCGCTACAGTCGAGATGACGACCATTCTATTGGATTCTGTCAATGGTGTTGCGTAGAGAATGAACTTTGCAAGTATACTGCAATTATTTTGCCATATAAGTTCATATAAGCATTACCCCCACCTAATCTGTGCCCTTCGCGCTTTCTCTTTGTGTCCTTTGTGGTTAAAAGCCTCACACCCTCATGAATCGGATTAAAGCTTTCTTGATTTATCTTATCTTTGCCAATCACCGAAAGAAAACATGAATACACAAAAGCAGATTGCCGTTATTGGTTTAGGTTATGTTGGGCTACCGCTAGCGATAGAATTTGCTAAAAAGTATAAAGTAATTGGGTTTGACACCAATGAAAGCCGTGTGGCTGAATTAAATCAATTCGAAGACCGTACACATGAAGCTAATTTGGTTGATCTAAAATTAGTATGTGATTCAATCAATGTGGATAATGGGTTAACCTTAAGTGCTAATCTGGCTGATCTAGCCAGTAGCACAATCTATATTGTAACTGTCCCTACTCCTATCGACCAGCTCAAACGGCCAGATCTGCAACCTTTACTTGCGGCCAGTAAAATGTTAGGTATTGTGCTGAAAGCAGGCGATATTGTGATTTATGAATCGACTGTTTACCCTGGTTGTACCGAAGAAGATTGCGTGCCTGTTTTAGAAAAGATTTCAGGATTAAAATATAATATCGATTTTTTCTGTGGCTATTCCCCGGAACGGATTAATCCCGGAGATAAAATCAATACCCTTACCAAAATTAAAAAGGTAACCTCGGGCTCTACGGCGGCAATTGCTGCTGAAATTGATCAACTTTATGCATCTATCATCACTGCAGGTACCCATTTGGCTCCCAACATTAAAGTAGCAGAAGCCTCAAAAGCAATAGAAAATGCGCAACGGGATGTAAATATCTCTTTTGTAAACGAACTGGCCTTAATTTTCGATCGCATGGAGATTGATACGGCTGATGTGCTTGCGGCGGCAGCCACCAAATGGAATTTCCTTAACTATAAACCCGGTTTAGTTGGAGGCCATTGTATCGGAGTGGATCCTTATTATTTGGCACATAAATCGGAGGCCTTGGGCTACAAACCTGAGGTTATTTTGTCTGGAAGAAGAGTGAACGATAATATGGGCATGTTTGTGGCCAATAAAGTGATCAAAATGTTGGTGGCTAGAAATAAAGTGATTAATGGCGCTAAAGCACTTATATTGGGTTTTGCTTTTAAAGAAAATTGTCCTGACACCCGTAATACAAGGGTGATTGATATTTATAAAGAACTCAGCTCTTTTAGCATGCAAGTCGATGTATACGATCCCTGGGCCAATGCAGCTGAAGTGAAAGCTGAATATAATATCCAAATGATTAAAAATGATGATTTTGAGTATTATGATGTAATCATTTTAGCAGTGGCCCACCAGCAGTTCTTGCATATCGATTATGCTAACTTTAAAGCAAAAGGTTCGATTATTTTCGATACCAAATCCTTTATCAACAGAGATTTGGCAGATGCAAGGTTATGATATTGCTATATAACATTAATATTTGTTTACCCTTTCTCTATACCAAGTTAATATAAGAATGACGGATAAAAGGAAATGAGTAAAGCAGCAGACGGCCTGACTAGTGTGAGCTTGATAAGTAGAATGAGTAATGGGAACTGAAATATGACTTAGTAGCTTCGGTTAAAAATATGGTTATTTCCGATCTTCATTTAATGAAAAAGGATGAATATTTAAAAAAGGGGTGTTTTAAACCTTTAACTATTTTAAATAATATTTCTGAAGTACTGTTGATCGCGTATAGGTTATATTTTTGTTAATTCTCCTGCGCAAATTATGCTATAGATTCTTTTTAAAGCGTCATTTTCGACTATTTGTCTGATTTAATCTACTCTTTATTGGAAAATAGCGTGAATTGTCTTAAATTTAACTCGTTAATTAAGGCGCTTATTGTTGTTCTATAAATAATACTTTCCAATTCGCATATTATTGCGGTAATTATTTCGTTTGGTAAATGAGTGATTATGATAAGACGAGTTAATTTGATATTCCATTGCTATAAATATGTTAAATTTTTTTTCAAAAAAGAATAAAGTAACTGATATCTCCTGGCTAGGCGTTGATATTCATTCACATATCCTTCCCGGTATCGATGATGGTTCTCCAGATCTGGCTACTTCTTTGCGTTTTGTTAAATCATTACAGGAACTGGGTTTTGATCAATTGATTGCTACACCACATATCTATCAAGAATTGTATCCAAATACAAAGGACACAATAGTTAGTGCAAAAGATTTACTACAACAAGAAATGGATAAAGCTAATGTTTCTTTGAAATTAAGTGCAGGTGCAGAGTATATGGTTGATCAGGATTTTAAAATGGATGGCCCATTATGTACTTTAGATCAGAAACATTTATTGATCGAGATGTCGTATTTGTCTGAAAGTCCGGGGATCAGTCAGACCATTTTCGACATAGAAATAAAGGGATATCAGCCCGTACTCGCTCATCCAGAACGCTATACTTTTTATTTTAGAGACAAAAGCCGCTTAAAAAGATTTAAAGAAAAAGGATGTCTTTTTCAATTAAACCTGTTGTCCATATTGGGTTATTATGGAAAAGATGTTAAACAATTAGCTGAAGCTTTATTGAAGGATAAGATGTATGATCTTGCTGGTACAGACATGCATCATGATAAGCATTTGAGTGTTCTTACTGACGGTATTCAGTCGGGACGGCTATATGACTTATTGGGGCGATATGGTTTTAAAAATCAGGAAATTTTCGGTTCAATTTTAGTTTAAATTATATAACAACCTGTGAGATAAGATCAAATGGATGTTTAGTTCAAGATAAATAAAGTAATTAAAGATTATTTTGAATCTGAAGGTTGAGATTTTTAGATATTACAATTAAATGATTAAGTTTGCAACCTGTTTAAAATTGTTGTTTTATTTTAAACAGAAATATACCTATGAATAAAAAATATAATGTGATTAGAGGACTAAGTCTTGTAATGATACTTTTTAGTACAGTTCTTGTATCTTCTTGTGTTAGTAGTAAAAAAATTGCCTATTTTCAAGATATTCAAGCTATTAATCAGGCGAAATTAGATAATGCAGCAGCATTTGTTGAGCCAACAATACAGCCAGACGATATCCTTAGCGTTAATATATTTACACTTAACCCCCAAAGTGGCGCAATTGTAAATCAAGCGGCCAACACACCAACCTTGGGAGGTAATTCTAATAGCAGCCTTTCTACTCAGAGTACTGGATTTTTAGTAGATAAGAATGGGGAAATTGAGTTGTCCCTTATAGGAAAACTTAAAGTCGCTGGCTTAACTACTTATCAGGCAAGAGAACTGATTAGAGATAAGGCTGCTGAAGTTTATAAACAACCAAATGTTCAACTAAGGTTTGCTAATTTTAAAGTTAGCGTGTTAGGAGAAGTAAATGCTCCTTCAGCTTATACCTTGCCAAATGAGAAAGTCAGTATTTTGGATGCATTGAGTTTGGCTGGGGATTTGACCATTTATGGAAAACGTGATAATGTATTAATTGTTCGGGATAATAATGGTAAAAAGGAATTTGCTAGATTAAACCTCAATTCTTCAGATATTTTCAACAGCCCATTTTATTATTTGAAACAAAATGATGTTGTTTATGTCGAGCCAAATAAGCGAAAAGTATCTGCATCAAATTCAGCTCAAATTCAAACAATAGGTGTTTTGGCATCTGTAGTTTCTGTAATCGTTTTGGCAATATCAAGTTTTAAATAGCATTTTTATCAATGAGTAATTTATCTGAAAGAATTATGACGCACGATGTGGAGGAGGATGAAAGTATAAATTTAAAAGAAATCTTTAATAAGCTATTGGATAAATGGGCTTGGTTTGTCTGCAGTATTTTGTTATGTTTAATCATAGCATTTATATATACACGTTATACACCGCCTGTTTATCAGATCAATGCAAAACTTCTTGTTAATGATGATGATAAAGGCGGAAGTTTAGGTAAACAGGCTGGCGCTTTAATGGACTTAGGAGGATTGATGGGGGCTAAAAATTCGGTTGACAATGAAGTTGAAATCTTGAAGACTAGATTTTTAATGGAGCAGGTTGTCCGTAAAATGCAACTAAATATTACATATTCAAGAAAAACTGATTTTGTCAGTCGGGAATTATATAATGCACCTTTTAAGATTAACATTTTAAAGGGTATTGATACTATAAAGGCCACTAAATTAGATGTTGTAAAGTTAGCAAGTAACAGGCTTAGGATTAGTACAAGGGATTTTGAAAAAACAATAAAATGGAATGAGGAGTTTGCTGTAAATGGGATTGGAATTATTAGCATAGAGCCAACTCCTTTTGGCATGGAAGAAAATAAGGAATATTTTACATTAATAAATTCGATTGATGAAAGAGTAGCCGCATTGATGAATCAGCTGTCTGTTGGAGTGTCAAATAAACAAGTTAGTATAATTGATTTAGGCCTTTCATATGCTCTACCCCAAAAAGGTGAGGATATATTAAACACACTTATTAAACAGTATACTGATGCGAATTTGAGTGATAAGAATGCGATAGCAGATAGTACATACAAATTTATTAAGGAACGGTTAAATGTAATAGCTACCGAACTTGGTGATGTAGAAAATCAAGAGGAAGATTTTAAGCAACAAAATAGACTTGCCGATATGAGCGAACAAGGAAAATTGTTAGTTCAGAACACTGGCGAATTTAGCGGAGAATTGGCAAAGGCCGAAACTCAGGTAACTATACTAACTGATTTAGAAAACTATATTAAGGATGAAACAAAAAATAAAAGGGTTTTTCCTTCTTCATTACTGCCATCGGATATGGTTTTTTCTGGATTAATGAATCAATATAATGCCTTGCTCATTGAGAGAGACAGACAATTGCTTAGTGTCACAGAAGAGAGTCCCTTCATCCAAAATATAGATGCTCAGATTTTAGGATTGAGAAAAGGAATTTTGGCAAATATACAAAGCACTAAAAATAGTTATGTGCAAACCCGAAATAAGCTTAGAAATCAATTGAGTAAAGCTGAAGGACAAATTTCGGGCGTTCCTAGGGTAGAAAAAAATTATTTAAAATTAGCTAGAAATAAAGGGATTAAGCAAGAGCTTTATATTTTTTTAATGCAGAAAGCAGAAGAAACCGCAATATCAAAAACCTCTAATATATCTGTTGCAAAAACGATAGATCCGCCAAAATCTCAAGTAATCCCAATCAGCCCTAAAAAGAAGATCGTATATCTGGCTGGATTAATCGCTGGTTTTATTTTTCCGATTGGTTTAATTTTTGCGCAAGGATTATTCAATACGACCATTTCAACAAAAGAAGATATTTTATCATTAACAAGGGTTCCTGTTATAGGCGAAATTAGTCATAATACTAGCGCTGATAATCTAATCGTTGCCAATCATAGTCGATCAGCTATATCAGAACAATTTCGGGCCTTGAGAACTAACTTATCTTTTTATTTAAAGAGTAAAAATGAAAAGGTTATCCTTTTAACCTCAAGTATGAGTGGGGAAGGGAAATCATTTACAGCTATTAATTTAGGAAATATTTTGGCGCTCGCGGGAAAAAAAGTGCTGCTAATGGAATTGGATCTGAGAAAACCCGGACTTTCTGCCAAATTGGATGTTAGGAACGATATTGGTTTTAGCAATTATACTATTAGCCCCGGACTCACGCTTGATGATATAATTAAGCCATTATCTATTAATAAAAATATGTTTATTATATCTTCTGGACCTTTGCCGCCAAATCCAGCTGAAACTTTGATGAGCGAACATACCGCCGTGCTAATCGCAAAGCTTAAAGAGGAGTTTGATTATATTATTATGGATGCTCCGCCAATTGGAATTATTACCGATGCGCAATTGCTAGCAAACTACGCAGATGTTACCCTATATTTGGTTAGGCAAAAAGTAACACAAAAGCAACAATTGTCTATTGTTGATCATTTATATCGAACAGGTAAAATGAAAAATATCGGAATTGTTGTAAATGATATATTAAGTAAATATTACGGGTATGGGTATGGGTATGGAACCTATGGTAATGTCGAAGAACAGAGTAGATTAAAAAAGTTATTGAGTAAATTTAAGTCAAGCTAAAAAAATATAATAATGAAAGTTGCATTAATTACAGGAATCACAGGTCAAGATGGTACATATCTTGCAGAATTGTTACTTGAAAAGGGCTATATGGTTCATGGTATTAAAAGAAGAAGTTCTTTGTTTAATACAGATCGGATTGATCATCTATATCAAGATCCACACGACGATAATGTTACATTTAAGCTTCATTACGGAGATCTAACCGACTCAACGAATTTAATCAGACTTGTTCAGGAGATACAACCAGATGAAATTTATAATTTAGGTGCAATGAGTCATGTAAAAGTATCCTTTGATTCACCTGAATATGTAGCTAATGTAGATGGAGTCGGAACTTTGCGGATATTGGAGGCAGTGAGAATCTTAGGTTTAGAAAAAAAGACCAGGGTTTATCAGGCATCCACATCTGAATTATATGGGGGTATGCCAGAAAATAAAAATGATAAAGGATTTTATGATGAAAATTCACCTTTTTATCCACGTTCACCATATGGTGTGGCAAAGATTTATGGGTTTTGGATTACTAAGAACTATCGTGAAGCTTATGGTATGTTTGCTTGTAATGGTATATTATTTAATCATGAAAGCCCATTAAGAGGCGAGACTTTTGTAACCCGTAAGATCACTCGGGCGGTGGCTAAAATAGCTCAAGGTCTACAGAAAAAATTATTTTTAGGAAATCTTGATGCCGAACGTGATTGGGGACATGCTAAGGATTATGTAGAAGCGATGTGGCGGATCCTGCAACAAGATGTGGCAGAAGATTACGTAATTGCTACGGGCGTTACTACACGTGTTAGAGAATTTGTACGTATGGCATTTGCAGAAGTGGGTATTACTATCGATTTTAAAGGTGAGGGTGTTGACGAAAAAGGATATGTAAGTACTTGCTCAAATCCAGAATTTCAAGTAGCTATTGGTACTGAGGTAGTTGGAGTCGATCCTTCTTATTTCCGTCCAACAGAGGTAGATTTGTTGATCGGAGACCCAACCAAATCAAAAACAAAATTAGGTTGGGAACCTAAATATGACTTAGCTGCACTAGTGAAAGAAATGGTTGCGACTGATGTGGATCATTTTAAGAAGGAATCTTTACTGAAATCACACGGTTACACCATTAAAAATCAGTACGAGTAATGTCGGATTTGTATCTTCAAGATAAATCAGCTGCAATATATATCGCCGGGCATAACGGAATGGTTGGTTCTGCCATTAAGCGTAAACTTGAGGCTGAGGGCTTTAAAAATATACTTTTAGCTGATTCTAAATCTTTAGATTTAAGAAATCAACAATCAGTTTTCAGCTGGTTTGAACTGAATAAACCTGACTATGTTTTTTTATCGGCAGCAAAAGTAGGCGGCATCATTGCAAATAATACTTACCGAGGTGAATTCTTGTATGATAATTTGATGATTCAAAGCAATATCATAGAGGCATCCAGGCGAAATGATGTTAAGAAATTAATGTTTTTAGGTTCTTCTTGTATTTATCCTAAAATGGCTCCGCAACCATTAAAAGAAGAATATTTATTAACTGGTGAATTAGAACAAACGAATGAACCTTATGCAATAGCAAAAATTGCGGGTATAAAAATGTGTGACGCGTATAGAGATCAATATGGTTGTAATTATATTTCGGTTATGCCTACAAATTTATATGGCTATAATGATAATTATCACCCACAAAATTCACACGTATTGCCAGCCTTGATTAGAAGATTTCACGAGGCAAAAGAACGAAATTTGCCAATTGTAACTATTTGGGGTACAGGTACCCCGAAACGAGAGTTTTTGTTTGCCGATGATTTAGCCGATGCCTGTTATTTCTTGATGCAAAAGTATAATGAAAAGGGCTTGGTAAATGTAGGTTGCGGGGAAGATTTAAGTATTGCTGATTTAGCTGAAGCGGTAAAACAGGTGGTTGGATTTGAAGGTGAAATTAGTTTCGATCTTTCTAAACCAGATGGAACACCTCGCAAATTAATGAATGTAGATAAGTTATCCGATTTGGGCTGGAAATATACCGTAAACCTAACAGAGGGTTTAAAAATGGCATATACTGATTTTAAGAATAAAACATTATCATAATGAATTATACTTTAAAGGTTGTGGAGATTAGGCAGGAAACTGAGGATACAGTTACTTTGTGTTTTAAGCAACCTGGATTAAAAAAGGTTAAATATGAGGCTGGTCAATACCTTACATTAATCTTCAGAATTAATGGCAGGCGTTATATCCGTCCTTATTCATTCTCATCCTGTCCAGGTGTTGATTCCTTTTTAGAAGTTACTGTTAAACGTGTAGAGAATGGCCTTGTTTCCAATCACATTAATGATATGGTACAAGTTGGTGATGCTATTGAAGTAATGCCACCAATGGGCGATTTTATTTATGATGCTGGGCAAGATTTTGAAGATATATATTTCTGGGGAGTAGGTAGTGGGATTACACCTTTAATTTCTATTATTAAGTATATATTATCAACTACGACAGCCGTAAAGGTTCATTTGAATTATGGAAATAAAAACCATGAAACCACTATTTTTAAGAATCAAATTGAACTATTAAAAACACAGCATGCTGATCGTTTTATCGTACGTCATTTTCATACCAAATTATTTGTGGATGAAGCTAATCCACATTTAATTCAAGGAAGAATTGATCAAACTAAGGCTTTACAGATTCTGGATGAAAGTTTAGATGCGAAAAAATGTGCTCATTATATCTGTGGGCCTGCTGGTTTAAAGGAATCTGTGAAAAGTGCCATTCTAAATAAATTTGGGTCTTTGGAAAATGTATATTCTGAAGATTTTGAACTGGTGAAAGATCCAAAGGATTTGATTGATGTTCATACTCAAAATGTGTCCCTAAATTTTGATGGAAAAGCCTATCATCTCGAAGTAGCAAAGGGGAAAAGTATTTTAGAAGCGGCTTTAAATGCTGATATTGAATTGCCTTATTCGTGCCAAACTGGGAATTGTAGTACCTGCAAAGGAAAATTGCTAGATGGAAAGGCTAAAATGATAGGATTAAATAAAGAAAGAGAGGATTTGGCAATAGATGAGTTTTTACTTTGTTGTGCCCATCCCTTAACAGAAAACGTACATATAGAAATATTAAGTTAAAAAGATATGAAGGTAGTAATACTAGCAGGTGGTTTAGGTACCCGATTAATGGAAGAAACCGAAGCTCGCCCAAAACCGATGGTTGAAATTGGCGGAAAGCCAATTCTGTGGCATATCATGAAGATATACGAAGCTTATGGTTATAACGATTTCGTATTGTGCCTGGGCTACAAAGCACAAAGTATTAAAGAATATTTCTTAAATTACTACCTGTACAATTCGGATGTTTCTATTGATATTGAAAAAAACAAGGTTGATGTACATTTTTCTAATTCTGAATCTTTTAAAGTTACCTTGGTTGATACTGGATTAACTACGAATACTGCCGGTAGGATTAAAAAAATTCAAAAATATGTTGACGGTGAAACCTTTATGTTAACCTATGGTGATGGTGTTGCTGATATTAACATTAACGCATTAGTGGAATTTCACAATAGTCATGATAAATTGGCTACTTTAACGAGTATTCAGACTCCTGGACGTTTTGGCAACATTGAAATGGATAATAATGGAACCGTTAAACATTTCGTAGAAAAGCCTCAGGGTGATGGCATGTGGATTAATGGCGGATTCTTTGTTCTTGATTCTGGGATTTTTAAATATTTAGAAGGAGATGTTGAAGATGTACAGTGGGAAAATAAACCGCTAAAAGAAATTGCCAATGATGGTCAATTAGCTGCTTTTAAGCATTCGGGCTTCTGGAAACCAATGGATGCCTTGAGAGATAGAATTGAATTGGAACAACTTTGGAGCAGTGGTGAAGCTAAATGGAAAATTTGGTAGTATGAGTTTTCAAAATATATATCAAGGTAAAAAGGTATTAATTACCGGACATACAGGTTTTAAAGGATCCTGGATGGCGATCTGGTTGAAGGAATTGGGTGCTGATGTATATGGTTATGCTTTACCGCCATATTCTGAAATGGACAATTTCGTAACCAGTAAACTCGCTGATCATACTTGCCACGAAGAAGGGGATGTGCGTGATGGGGCTAAATTGAAACAATATTTTCAAGATGTACAGCCCGATTTTGCATTTCATTTAGCAGCCCAGCCGCTTGTAATTTTATCTTATAAAGATCCCGTAGGAACCTTTGATACCAATTTAATGGGAACGGTTAATTTTTGGGAAGCTGTAAGGGCAACTCCATCTGTTAAGGCGGCCGTTAATGTAACTACAGATAAATGCTACGATAACAGGGAATGGGTATGGGGCTATAGGGAAAATGATCCTATGGGTGGAAAGGATCCATATAGTGCCTCAAAAGGTTGCTCCGAATTAATTACCAATTCTTATCTAGAATCTTTTTTTAAATTAGAGGGTACTTGTAACATTGCCTCAGCGAGAGCGGGAAATGTAATTGGAGGTGGCGATTGGGCTGCCGACCGAATTATTCCCGATTATTTTAGAGCTGTAAAAAAGGGAGAAACATTAGAAATCAGAAATCCTTATGCTACCCGGCCATGGCAACATGTATTAGAGCCATTAAGTGGCTACTTAAACTTAGGTGCGGAACTTTGGCGAAAAGGTAAAGATTTTAGTGGTGGATGGAACTTTGGTCCAGAAGACAATACTAATTATTCTGTAAAGGAGTTGATTGATGAAATGCTTACGCTTGATGGCCGTGGGGGATACATCATTCCTGAACAGACTCGAAAAATGCACGAGGCTGTTTTATTAAAGTTAGATATCTCGAAGGCCGCTAATTTTCTAAAGTGGAAACCTGCATTAGGTTTTAAAGAAACTGTAGATTTTACACTTACTGGTTATCTAGATGATCTTAGCGAAAATGGAAATATGTTTAACCTACGATCAAAACAGATCGAGCTTTACACTAAAGTAGCTTTCAATAAAGCGATTAGCTGGGCATTATAATGGAGATACTTAATACACCATTCCAGGATTTATACATCATGGAATACAATAGTTTTCTTGACAATAGAGGGGAGTTTGTTAAGACAATACATAAGGAAACATTTTTGGAAAAAGAACTGGACTACATTTTTACAGAAAGTTTTTATTCGATTTCCAATAAAAATGTAATTCGCGGAATGCATTTTCAAGTGCCACCCAAAGACCATTCAAAGTTGGTTTATGTTGTTACCGGATCAATTATAGATGTTGTTTTAGATATTCGAAAAACATCTGAAACTTTTGGTAGATTTTTCTCTATAGAATTATCTGCAAAAAACAGAAAGGGAATTTATATTGGAAAAGGATTTGCACATGGGTTTTTATCTTTAGAAAATGATACCACTGTTGAGTATCATACTTCAACCAGTCAAAGCCGTGAATGTGAAGCAGGTATTAGATTCGATTCGTTTGGATATGATTGGGAAGTAGAAAAACCTATATTGTCCAACAGAGATTTAGAATTTAAAATTTTTTCTGACATACAAAGCCCATTTTAACATGAAGGCATTTATCATTGGAGCATCGGGTTTGGTTGGTTCACATTGTCTATCAGTTTTCAAAAATAATAACTGGGATGTAATGGGTACCCATTTAAACTTTAGTACTGATTCAACCATACCTTTTGATTTCTCAAAGGATGATTTAGAAAATTTATTTAATAAATCAAATTTTCAACCAGATGTAATCATTCATTGCGCAGCATTAACCAATGTTGATTATTGTGAAAAAAATGTAGAGGAAAGCTACGAAAAAACAGTTTTGCCAACAAAGAAAATCGTTGACTATTGTAAAAAAAATAATGTAAAATTAGCGTTCATTTCTACGGATTATATATTTGATGGCGCTAATGGTCCATATCGAGAAGATGCCAAAGTTAATCCATTAAACGTTTATGGGAGGCATAAATTAGATTGCGAGCATCTTGTTTCGACATTATCTAATCATTTAATTTTAAGGGTTACTAATGTTTATGGGGAAGAAACAAGATCAAAAAATTTTATTTCAAGATTAATTGAAGATCTTCGTAATAACGTAGTTAAAGAGCTTAATCTGCCACATGATCAGTTTGCAACACCGATATATGCCGGAGATATTGCAAGTATGACGCTTAAGTTATGTGAAGACCATAAAAATGGTATTTACCATTTATCAGGCACAGACTATTATAACAGATTTCAGCTTGCATCAAAAGTCTTATCTTATTTTAAGGATAATAAGACATTGAAAATTAATTCAGTAAAAACATTAAGTGTTAATCAAGCTGCTCTAAGACCCTTAAATGGCGGCTTATTAAATACAAAATTCATTGAAGAGTATCCTGAATTTACATTTGAAAATGTAGATTTCTTTATCTTAAAAGTAACAGAACATGAACTATAAACATTTTAGCGGAACCTTGCAAGAGCAACTATCTGAGATAGCCGCAAAAAACGCAAAGCGAGAAATTATACCAGGGAAGGATTATATTGCCGTTACTGGAAAAGTAATGGATGAAGATGACCTGTTGTTAGGTGTAGATTCTATGTTGGATGGATGGCTTACAGCTGGGCGTTTTGCAACTGAATTTGAATATGAGTTCGCTAAATATTTTGGAGCTACTAAAGCATTATTGGTGAATTCTGGCTCGTCAGCCAATTTGGTGGCATTTTACACGCTAACATCTCCTAAACTTGGTGATAGATCGATTAAGCCTGGAGATGAGGTAATTACGGTTGCTGCCGGCTTTCCCACAACTGTTAATCCAATAGTACAAGCCGGTGCGATACCTGTTTTTATTGACGTAGATATTGCTACCCATAATGTTAAGGCAGATATGATTGAAGCTGCAGTTTCATCAAAAACTAAGGCTATTATGATCGCGCACTCATTAGGAAATCCCTTTGATTTAGATGAAGTGATGCGTGTTGCTAAAAAATATAATTTGTGGGTTATTGAGGATGACTGTGATTCCTTAGGCGCAACCTATAAAGGACAGAAAACGGGAACATTCGGTGATTTATCTACGTTTTCATTTTATCCTGCTCACCACATTACAATGGGTGAAGGTGGAGCTGTAGTAGTTAATAACCCTGAATTGGCTAAAATTGCTGAAAGCTTTAGAGATTGGGGAAGAGATTGCTATTGTTTACCAGGTAAAGATGATACTTGTGGCTGTCGCTTTGGGCAACAGCTTGGGAGTCTTCCTTACGGTTATGATCACAAGTATACTTATTCACATGTGGGTTTTAATCTCAAGGTAACCGACATGCAAGCTGCATTGGGTGTTTCACAACTTAAAAAAGTTGAGCATTTTATACAAAGAAGGAAAGAAAACTACAAAGCTTTATATTCTAGAATGAAGGAGTTTGAAGAAGTATTTATATTGCCGGAACCGACTCCAGATTCTGATCCTTCTTGGTTTGGATTTTTAATGACACTTAGAGAGGGTGATTCGAATGATCGTCATATGTTGGTGCAGCATCTAGAAGAGAAAAAAATCGGGACGCGATTACTCTTTGCTGGTAACTTATTAAGACAACCGGCCTATGCAGACGTTGAACACAGAGTAGTAGGTGATTTAAAAAATACAGACATCATTATGAATCAATCATTTTGGTTAGGCGTTTGGCCAGGATTAAATGAAAGCCATTATGACTATATAACAGCTGTGATTAGGAACTATATTAATTCTTAACAATTAATAAATATCGGTTATGCTTGAAGAGGTAACTTTTGCTATTCCAACCTATAACAGAAATGAGTATTTAAAAAAATTGCTAGATTCTATCCCTACATTTCTAAATGCAACTTTCGTAATTAGTGATAATGGAGATTATGTGTTAGAGGAAACTCTTCAAAAGCATAAGTCTAAAACTACAGTTGTTTCTTCAAAGGAAGTTATAGGGATGTATGAAAATTGGAATAAAGTTATCAATTTAGTGCAGACTAAGTGGTTTTTTATTCCATCAGACGACGATCTATATTTTGAAGATGGTTTGATCGCTGTTAAAGAAGCTATAGAAAAACATCCTAATGGTGATATCTTTATCTTTGGGCATCATGTTATTGATGAAAACGACAAATTCTTATCAAAATGGATGCCAACCCGAGAAGAAGAGTTATTGGCACCAAAAGGTTTTGAACTTTTCAAATATGGAGTAAATGCTCGGTTTCCATCTATCTTATTTAGAACAGAGCATGTGAGAAATATGGGAGGGATTGACAGTTCCTATTCTTTTACTGCTGGCGATAGTTTACTCATTCAAAAATGCTTAATCAATGGAAATGCTGTTTTTGTAGATAAAATTTTAGGTGCCTATCGAACTTGGCCTAACAATTATACAAATCAGCTTATCGCATCGAAAGAGTGGTTACAAAAAATTGACAGGTGGCAAGATGAGATCTCTATAGAGATAGATAAAAGTAATATCAAAAACTTAAATCTTAAAAGAATGAAAGATGAAGTTTATGCTCAGAATTTGTTAAACGGTATTCAAGTGATGAGGAAAAATCAAAAAGGGTTTACCTCTATTTTAAAGTTTATTTTCTCAAACAGATTTCCTTGGAAGGCAAATCTAAAAACAAAACTCCAAATACTAAAGTTAATCTTAAGATGAGAATAAATCTAATAAAATCTATTGCAGGTTCAACATCGTTTAAGTTATTGTCTGCATTGATTTCATTCTTCACTGTGCCATTACTTTTAAAGGCTTTAGGTACAAATAGCTATGCAATTTGGGTTACTACAACGGCATTGGTAGCATGGCTAAACCTATTTGATTTTGGATCTGGATATAGTTTGAAAAATAAAGTTACTGAAAGCATTGCCCTTGATAGTTATACAGAATTAAATAGTTTAATTGCCGGAACTATCCAGTTTTATTTACTAATGTCTTTAGGAATTTTAGTTGTTTTTATAGGATCCTTGTTTGTCGTTTCTGTTTTCAAAGCCAATTTAATTCTCGCATTAGTTTTATATTTACCCATTATTTTCTCGTTTCCATTAACGCTAGGTCATTTTATTATACAGGGCAGGAAAAAATTTAACACATTTAATTTTTTATTATTATTTCAATCAATTGTTTGGTTAGTTATAGTAATGTTTTTTAGATATGGATTATTTTCAGTTAGCCTTTATACACTAGCAGCACTTTATAGCGGCTTATTTTTCGTAACAAATTTAATGATCATGATTTATTCTTTAAAAGGAATAGGATTCAAGGTAAAAGAAATATTTAATTTTAAGCATATCGTAGCTTCAAAAGAATCATTGAAAGTAGGTTATCGTTTTTTCCTCCTTCAAGTTTCTTCATTATTCCTTTTTTCCCTTGGGAATATATTAACTTACGATCATCTTACTTTGTCAAACGTTGCACAATTTGATACAGTTAACAAAATATACTTAATGGGTATGACTGTGTTTAATGTAGTAATTTCAGTTTATTGGGCAGAAATATCGCATGCAAAAGCCACTAAAGATAAAAAAGTACTCAATAAATTATTTAATCAACTATTACTTATAGCAATTGTTTTTTGTATGGGGGCATTGATTTTTACTTTCTTCATCCCATTTGTAATTGAAATTTGGACAAAAAAAATGATAAAAGTGGAGTTGTTCCAATTATATCCATTCGTAATATTAGTTTGCGTGCAGGCTTTGGCATACGCGGGCGCAACAATATTAAATGCCTTTGAAAATTTAAAAGGACAAATTATTTTGGCTGTTATGGCAGCAGTATTCATTATTCCCTTAGCTAAGTTTTTATTTACTTTAAATGTAGGCATCGGCACAGTTCCTTTATCTAGTGCTATCCTTCTTGTTCCATCAGCTATATTTGTTATTTATAAGGCAAGAGCAATAATTAATAACGTATCATGATAGGTTTATTTATACAAAAGATTAAAGAATATCGAAATAAAAAAAGACTTAAGGACGCAAATCCTTTTATAAATAAAGGAAGTTCTTTTTTATTAGAGACATTTAGGTTTGCTGTAACTAATCCAAGGCCTGGTAAAAAATATTTAAGAATTGGAAATGATACAATGCTTGGTTGCCAAATTACATTTGAATCGACAGAAGGAGAGGTAATTATTGGTGATAGGTGTTTTATTGGAGGAACACACATAATATCACGTAATAAAATTGAAATTGAAAATGATGTAACAATAGCGTGGGGTGGATATATATATGATCATGATTCTCATTCAATAGACTATAGGGAGCGAGAATATGATGTTAAAATGCAACTGGCTGATTATAGAGAAGGAAGGAATTTTATTCATAGTAAAAAATGGGATGTTGTAAATTCAAAGCCAATTAAAATTTGTTCCCATGCTTGGATTGGGATGAACTGTATTATATTGAAAGGCGTTACGATTGGAGAAGGTGCAATAGTAGGAGCTGGAAGTATTGTTACAAAGGATGTTGAACCCTGGACAATTGTCGGGGGTAATCCAGCAAAAAAAATAAAGGATATACCAGAAGAACTCAGGAAAAAATGAAAATACTAATAATAGGCTCTGAAGGTTTTATCGGTAGCCATGCTAAAAATTTCTTTGCTAAATCATATGAAGTTTGGGGGGCTGATATTTTAGATAAAAAGTTTGAAAGATATTATCAGTTGCATATTGAGCATAGCAATTTCGATTTTATCTTTGAAAGTCAGCGTTTCGATGTTTGTATAAACGCGAGTGGTAACGGAAGTGTACCAATATCCATAAATAAGCCGGTTTTTGATTTTGAGCTAAATGTAACCAATACGATAAAAATATTAGATGCAATAAGAGTTTACAATCCAGATTGTAAGTTCATTAATATGTCATCGGCTGCAGTGTATGGTAATCCTTCGGTTCTACCTATAAGTGAAACGGTAGAATTAAAGCCATTATCTCCATACGGATGGCATAAATTATATGCAGAACAGCTATGTAGAGAATATTATTATTTATACCAAATTCAGACCATTAATTTAAGGTTGTTCTCTGTATATGGCGAACACTTAAAAAAGCAACTTTTTTGGGATATTTATCAAAAAAGTCTTAGATCTAACGAAATTGAATTATTTGGTACAGGAAACGAGACCAGAGATTTCATATACATAAAAGATCTTTTGAATGCAATCCAAAATATAATAGATAAAGGACTCTTTAATGGAGAGTCATTAAATGTTGCATCTGGAGTTGAAACTTCTATTAAAACAGCTGCAGAAATATTTTGCAGCGCAATTGATACTAATATTAAAATTGTTTTTAACTCAATTGTAAAACCGGGAGATCCTCTCAATTGGCGTGCCGACATTAGCAAAATTAGTAGTTTTGGCTTTAAGCAAACTATAACAATTGAAGAAGGGCTAATAAATACTGTGAAATGGTTAAAAGGAAACAAATAACGCTAATCTATTCCTATGATGATAATTGGATAGGGGGTACATACTACATTCTAAATATTATAAAGGCCTTATTAACCCTTGAGGATGATGATAAACCCAAAATTTTAGTATTACATAATCTCAAATCTTCAATAAAACCGATTTTAGATATTGAATATCCCTTTATTGATTTCAAAGTTGTAGACCTTCAATTGTCATTACCTAAGAAAGTAATTAACAAATTATTCTATTATCTTAATGGCAGATCCATATTCAATATGGTTTTGCCAAATGATATTGGGCCAAATGTTTATCCATTATCTTATAATGTTAGCGATGCTAACATTAAGAACGGTTTTTATTGGATTGCTGATTTACAGGAATATTTTTTGCCAGAGTTTTTCTTAAAGTTAGATGTTAGAAATAGAAAAACTGTACATAAACAACTGGTGAAAAATCAAAGTAGAATTGTTTTTAGCAGTAAAACTGCCGCCGATGAATTTGATACATTTTATCCTAACAATAAGAACGAAAAGTACATTTTAAATTTTGCAAGTTTTATTGATGAGACATATAAGGAAATTAATTTACAGTCATTACTTAACAAGTTTAAAATAGATAAACCTTTTTTTATCGTATCTAATCAGTTTTGGGTACACAAAAATCACATGGTTGTTCTGGAAGCGTTAAAAATACTTCAAAATGAAGGTGATTTGCCTTTTAAAATTATTTTTACCGGCAAAGAGTCTGACTATAGAAATCCAGGATATTTTGGCGAATTAAAAAAATATATTAAAGATAATAATCTTGATAGATACGTTGAGTTTTTAGGTTTTATTGACAGAAATGAACAGCTTAAGTTAATGGCAAATTCAATTGCCATTATACAACCATCTTTATTCGAGGGGTGGAGCACTGTTGTTGAAGATGCAAAAGTAATTAACCAGCATATTATTGTTTCTGATATTAAACTTCATAGAGAGCAAATAAATTTAAACTGTAGTTTTTTTGATCCATACAATGCCGAAGATTTAGCTAGGGTAATTAATAGAGTATTGACAAGTGACTTGGAGCCTATTAAAACAGATTATCAATTTTTTCAGAAAAAGTTTGGGGGAGACTTTAACGAACTATTTAAATACGATGTGAGAAATTAAATTAAACTATAGATTTGATAATGAAAACGATTAAAGAAATTTTGGAATTGAGGAAGAAAATATTGGAAACTTATCCAGAACTTTCACCCATTGGAGTTGAACTTATTTTATCATCTGCAGTAGAGTATAATCCAGAGTTAAGTTTAGATAGTTTTTTCAAGTGGCTGAACGATTTAAACGAAAAGGTAACGTTTGAAATCGAGTTTACTCCCCTATCAAAACTTAAGAATTGGAAAGTTGAAGAAAATGGTAATATTAAACATGAAAGTGGCAGGTTTTTTAGCATTGAAGGAATTCATGTTAAGGCAACTATAAATAACTTAACCAAGGAGTGGGACCAACCAATTATCAATCAACCAGAAGTTGGATTCTTAGGGATTTTATGCCAGGAGAGAAATGGAATACTCTGCTTTTTGATGCAGGGTAAAATTGAACCTGGAAATGTCAATAAAATTCAGCTCTCACCCACTTTGCAGGCCACAAAGAGTAACTTTACACAAGTTCACGGAGGAAATGTTCCAAAATTCTTAGAATACTTTAAAGATGAAATGTTTGGAAAAAAAATAATTGTTGATCAATTACAGTCTGAGCAGGGGGCAAGGTTTCTGAAAAAAAGAAATAGAAATATGATTATACAGATGGATCAGAGTATAGAGCTTGATGTTCCAGATAATTTTTGTTGGTTAACATTAAACCAATTAAAAACATTGCTCAATTATCCAAACCTGATAAATATGGATACTAGAACTGTTTTATCATGCATTCAAATTATATAAGATATGGCAATTTACAATAGCGATTTTAAAAACCAACTCCTAGAATCTATCCTTACAAAAGATGGTGATTTAAACTCATTTGAACTAATAATTAGCTGGTTTACTAATTTGAAGATGTACGCTTCATTGGAAATTAAAGAATGCAGTATTAACCAGACACAAAACTGGAGTATTGATGATTTATCAGTATCACATGATTCTGGCAAGTACTTTGAAGTTCTTGGTGTAAAATGCAAAGTCGGAAATAGAGAAATGTCTGAATGGTATCAACCTATTATTAGACAGAGAGAAGAGGGGATAATAGGTTTTATCGTAAAAAAGATAAATGGGATATATCATTTACTGATTCAAGCAAAATTAGAAGCCGGTAACTTTGATGTTTTAGAGATGGCGCCAACTGTTCAATGCATCACAGGGAGTTATAATAATCCAGAATATAATGTTGTATATCTTGATTACTTTTTGGACAAGAAGGGGATTGTTCACTATGATACACTCCAGTCTGAAGAAGGTGGGAGATTTTATCAAGAACAGAATCAGAACATTGTGATTGAAATTGGAGAAGATGAATTGAATGAAATTCATCCAAATTATATATGGATGACAGTGAAGCAGGCTAAGGCCTTTATAAAATTTAATAATTATTTTAATATTGAAGCCAGAAGTTTATTGGCTTGTATTACCCCTGTTTAATGAAAAAACCCTTAAATATAGCGATTATAGGATGTTCGGCAATAGCAGATAAAACTGTTTTGCCAACAATTATTGAAAACCCGCTGTTTAATTTGGTAATGGTAGGCTCCAGATCTGTTGAAAAAGGTAAACAGTTTGCTGCAAAGTATAAATGCGATTTTGGATCTTATGATGATGTTCTTAATTCCTCAAGAGTTGATGCAGTTTATGTTTCTGTACCAACGGGACTCCATTATGAATGGGGCATGCGGGTTTTACAAGCGAAAAAACATTTATTGCTTGAAAAGCCTTTTACATCGACTTTAGAGCAATCTCAATCCCTTATAAATATTGCAGCCCAATTTAATTTAATTGCTATGGAAGGTTTAGCGTACGTATATCATCCATATTTTGAGAAATTAAAAGAATTGATTAATCAAAAAATTATCGGAGACATAAGGCTATTCGAGAGTTCATTTGGCTTTCCCAGCTTACCATTAACTGATATAAGAAATCAAAATGAAATTGGAGGTGGCGCGATTTTAGATAATTTAATTTATCCGCTAAGCGCGAGCTTGGAGATTTTCGGCAAAAAATATACTAATAAGTCGTATTACTTTCAAAATAATGAAGAATTGCAGATCGATGAGAGAGGATTTTTAAGGCTAGATTGGGCAAACTATTCAGCAAATTTAACATACGGATTTGGTTTTTCGTACAAAAATCGGATAGAAATATGGGGCAGCGAAGGCACGATTATTGTCGATAGGGCATATACTAAACCAGCAAATATGACAGCAGAAATTGTTATTAAAACAGATAAGGGCACGGAAATTGTTGAAATTCGAGCAGTAAATCAATTTCATCTTATGCTAGATGGTTTTTATCATAAAATTTCTGGTGAGGATCCAAGTTTTAAGAATGAAAAGGATGATATCCTTATGAGAATGGAAATTATTTCTGAAATGTATAAGGCTTCCCAAAATTTAAATCATGAGTAAAATTTCAATTTTAGGAGCCAATGGATACATTGGACAGCACTTAGCTTACAATTTATTAGAAAATCATGAGCATGATATAGCCCTGTTTGACGTTCAAGCTAGGGGTAAAATTAAAAATGAACTCTATGAGCAACTTGACTTGAGTAGTGACATTAGCAATAATGCTACAAAAAAATTATGCGACTCAGATTACATTTACTTTTTTTCTGGCTTAACGGGGACGTATAAAAGCGTAGAGGAATATCAAAATTTTATTAACATAAATGAACTTGGATTATTAAAGGTCTTAGATTTAATAAAGGATCAGATAACAAAGCCAAAAATTATATTTCCTTCAACACGCTTGATTTATAAAGGCAAAAAAGGTATCTTATTAAAAGAAGATGATGAAAAGGAATTTAAAACAATTTATTCTATAAACAAATTTGCTTGCGAGAGCTATTTGGAAATTTATAGAAATTTATTTGGCTTAGATTACACAATATTTAGAATATGTGTGCCATATGGTAATATGATCGGTACGGAATTGTCATATGGTACATTAGGTCATTTTGTAAATAAAGCACAAAATGGGCAACCTATCAGTCTGTATGGCGACGGGAATTTATGCAGAACTTTTACACATGTAGAAGATCTTACTAATATTTTAATTATTGGAGGGATGGTTAGTGACACAAATAATAAAGTATACAACATTGGAGGAAAGGACCATCTTTCATTATTAGATGTAGCAACGCCTATCGCAGATTTTTTTAATGTTACAGTTAATTTTATTCCGTTTCCAGAGGTAGATATGTTAATTGAGTCTGGAGATACCATGTTTGATGATTCTGCATTAATGGCAACTATTAAGTATAGCTATATTCATTCTTTTAATGATTGGATGGGGACCCTAAAATAGGATATATTGAGGGATATGATTAAAAGTTAACGCTACAAATGGGTAATCAGATTTCCATCTAATAATTACAGTAGCGTTTATAGATCGAAAGAGACTTGCTGCAAACATTTAACAAAAATTAGTGCCAACATATAAACGAAACTTAAAATTAATAAATTTTTAATGAAACAACACTTGGCAAGCGCTAATCAGTACACTGTTCCAGTAATTAGAAAGACAAGTTCAGTCGAGGATTTTTTAATTAAG
The DNA here is from genome assembly GCF_018613605.1 of Pedobacter sp. ISL-64. Taxonomy (GTDB): domain Bacteria; phylum Bacteroidota; class Bacteroidia; order Sphingobacteriales; family Sphingobacteriaceae; genus Pedobacter. The sequence continues at coordinate 457,931 of NZ_JAGGPU010000010.1, forward strand.
GGTTTTTTGATTTTTTTACCTTTTTCCCAGGCATTGACAATAAATATTATGTTTCCTTTAAAGTTATCTGAGATTTGTTTGTTATGTTTAATTTCTTTAAAGTTAGCATCTGGAAAAACAGAAATGTGGAAGGTTGGAAAACCAAGCCTAACAATTATAATGTTTTGCATTTGTATTTTAATATCATTAATTATAAATACGCTCTATACTTACAACTACCCATTAACTACTAGTGCCGTTAGAATAAGTCCGACTGTTGACAGTGTGCTAAAATTTATATATGTTTTTTTGGTTGTTGCAGGGATGTTTATTACAACGAATATTTTAAAAAGAAAACCAGAATTAATTAAGTTTTTGTTTATAGGTGCAATTATTTCTGCATCATATTCATGGTACCTTTTTTTTAGTGGGATACTTCATCTACCAGTATTAAAATTACCAGGAATGGAGGAAGAATCACAGATGATAATGAATGTTATCCGCAGTGGAACATTTAAAGAAGGTAACTACATGGGTTTCTATTTATTGCTTATGGGAATCATTTCCTTTTTTTATGAGAGAAAAAAAATGGCTTATTTTTTTTGGGGAACTATATTAACCACATTTTCTACAGCTTCAATATTTTGCTTATTTTTATTTTTTGTTATATATACATATTATGTTTACAAAAAACATAAGCTAAAATTGATTGCCTCTATAACTGTAATTGCCATTTCTGTTACTCTATTAACTCAATTTAGTGATGGTTTTAGAAGTTTGATCTATAATAAAATTTTTGCTAGTGAAGATTCTGTTGAGAATACTAATGATATATATTCAAGGCTTGATCGTTTAAATACTACAATTACAGGACTGAAAATGGCTGCTTCTAATCCTTTCTTTGGTGTTGGACTTTCTAGTTATGGAATGCATTATAGTCACTTTAATAATTTACCTGATTTCGATTTAGGAGGCAAAAGAATTCCAAATAATATATATGTCGAAATTTTATCAGAAACTGGTATTTTTGTATTTATACTTTTTATATATTTTCTTTATCTTTTATATAAACGTGCTAAAAAAGTATCAAATGTGCTAGCGGCTGGTATACTCGCTTCTTGTGTCTACTTTTTTGCTTTCCCTACTTTTACAATGCTTTTTATTTGGGTCTTTTTTAGTGTCATTCTATCGGCTCAAACATTAATAAAATCAAACTATGGATATGATCAATCGAAATTTATTAACGCTGAGAATGATTATAGACATGGAATTTAATATTAGCAGAGGACATTACTTTAAAACTATGATGATTAGATTAAACAGGCCTGACAATTAGGTTTATTGGCATAATTTTCATGTCTTTATAAAGAATGAATGATCAATCAGTGTAGTTTTAAAATGCAAAAAAATAAGAATTTTTATGAAGATAATCTTATCCCAAGGCCAAGGTAGAATACAATTGGGCCAGGCTGGAGCCCTTTTAAAGGAAAGTGGAATTAAGGTTAAGTATCTAACCGGGTGGTTACCAAAAAAAATAAACCCCATAATTGTTAACTTTCTGGGAAAGATTGTAGGAAGAGCGGATCTTTATAAAAGATTAATGGTTAGGCAACCTGTAGGCCTTGATGATGATGATATTATCTCATGTTCAAAGTCAGAATTTTACCTGTGGTTTTTAATTATTCTGGTTAGACTTAAGCTCTTAAAAGAGGATAACGCACTTACTTGGGGTTGGAGATATTTAGGTAAAGAAACTAAAAAACACATTAAAGATGCTGATATTTTTCATGTTAGAAGTGGTGCAGGGCAAGGTGGGGCGATAGAAAAGGCTAAGAAAGAAAATATGATCACAATTGCGGATCATAGTATAGCCCACCCAATATCGATGAAAGAATATTTAATCGAAGAATATAAGAGGTTTAATCAAAAATATGACCTAGATCCTAATTCAAAATTTTGGACGCTCGTTGAAAAAGATTGCTTAGACGCAGATTATGTCCTAGTAAATTCAGACTTTGTAAAAAATACTTTTTTAGATAATGGCTATAGAGAAGATATTGTAAAGGTAATTTATTTTGGGGTGAGGGAGGATTTTGTTGGCTTAAAAACTGATTGGTCTTTTGTTAAAAAAGATGCAGTTCATCTTATCTTTATTGGGCATTTTTGTTTTAGAAAAGGGGCAAGAATATTAATTGAAGCAATTAAGGAACTTAACGAAAGGGGAGTTTCAGTAGTTCTTGATGTTTTGGGCATAGTAGATGATTTAAAAATACCAGATATTCCTTCTAATATTGTTTTCCATGGCATTTTTTTATATGATGAACTTAAAGATCATTTGAAGAATAGCGATTTATATGTTTTTCCAACCTTTGCCGAAGGTTCATCAAGGGCTGCCATGGAGGCCATGGCATCAGGTTTACCAGTAATAACAACAGAGAATTGTGGCGTGCCTATAGTACATGATGAAACTGGGGTAATTATTCCAATAAATAATTCAATGATACTTGCTGATGAAATTGAAAGGCTAATTAATGATAAAATGCTACGAGAAAAAATAGGTAGAAGTGCTTCGAAATTAATCAGTGAAAAATATACATGGGGAATTTATAAAAAAAATCTTGTTGATTTTTATGAATTGATTTTGGATAAAAAAAATGATAAAAAATAATACACCTCTGATTTCCGTTATAATCGCAACTTATAATGCAGGTAAAACTTTAGAAACTTGCTTAAAAAGTATAATCGGGCAAACTTATCGCAACTTTGAAATAATTGTCATTGATGCTGCATCCACAGATAATACAATAGATATCATAGAGAAGTATAATGAATATATTCATAAATGGATAAGTGAAAAGGATTCGGGTATTTATGAGGCATGGAATAAGGGTATAAATTTTTCAACTGGTGACTGGATAGGTTTCATAGGATCAGATGATTCATACTACCCAAATGCATTGCAGGATTATGTAGATCATATTTTAACCTGTAAATCTGATTTGGAGTATGTGTCATCGAAAATGGATTTAGTGAATACAAATGATAAATATATAAAAACACTCGGTGAAAAATGGGATTGGAAAAAAAGTAGATTAATGAATACAATTGCACATCCTGGCTCTCTTCACAGTAGAGTTTTTTTCGATACTTATGGCCTGTTTAATACAAAATATAAAATATGTAGCGATTATGAGATATTATTACGGCCTGGAAATGCATTTAAAACTTCATTCTTTAATAAAGTTACCGTAAGAATGGCCCAGGGAGGAGTGAGCTTTAATGAAAAAAAACTTTTTAAAGAGCATTATCAAATCGTTACTTCTACTGGGAAATTGAATTTAATAATTGCCAAATATTATTACTGTTTGCAAATAGCTAAAAGTAATTTGAAGAAAATTTTGAGGAAAATTGGCTACAATATCTAATAATAAGCAACAATAATATACTTGATACTAATTAAAATTGTTTAGCCTAGGCACTACAGAAGATGTTAAAAGATAACTCAAAACTCAACATTATAATTGTTAATGACTTTTCTAATATAAATGGAGGGGCTGCAAAAGTTGCTGTAGATAGCGCTGTTGGTTTAAGCTTGGCAGGATATAATGTAAATTATTTTTGTGCAGTTGGTAATGTAGACCAATCTTTGTTGGATAGTAATGTGTCCATCAGTCACCTTAATAATGAGGAGATATTGTATTCTAAAAATAAGATTAAAGCTCTTTTTAGAGGTATTTGGAATGTTAAGGCTTATCGCCAAATGAAAAAACTATTAAAGGCTTTTAATCAGGAGAATACTATAGTGCATATTCATGGCTGGACCAAAGGTTTATCAATTAGCCCTATTGTTTGTTCACTGCTTCACTCCTACTTAACAGTAATTACACTACATGATTACTTTATTGCTTGCCCCAATGGTAGTTTTTATAACTTTCAAAGTAAAGGCATATGCAAAAAAGTACCACTTTCTTTAAGTTGTATAGCTTCAAACTGTGATTCAAGAAATTATGGCTTTAAATTATATCGGATAGTCAGATCGTTTGTTCAGAAAGCAATGTTTGTGGCTTTAAAGAAAAAACTTAGTCTAATTTCTATCTCAAAATTATCGTATGAGGTATTAACTCCATACATTAAGGGTTTCAAGCATACATATTATGTAGAAAACCCCGTTGATAGTATACTTATCCCTAGGATTGAAGCAGAGCTAAATAAGAATTGTATTTTTATTGGCAGGCTTTCATCAGAAAAAGGAGTTGAATATTTCTGCGAAGCAATGCTTAAGTTGAATATAGATGATGCTATAATTATTGGTGAAGGAGATAATTTTAAAAATTTAATTCAAAAATACCCTAAGTTTAAGTTTGTAGGGTGGAAGAACAAATTGGAAATAAGAGATATCTTGAAAAGTGCTAGATTTCTGGTTTTTCCTTCAGTTTGGTACGAAACTTATGGTTTAGTAGTTCAAGAAGCTTCTTCTTTTGGTATTTCATCTATTGTTTCCGATTGCACCGCTGCATGCGAATTAATCAACGATGGAACAGATGGAATGATATTCCGTTCTGAAGATGTTAATGATTTGGCTGAAAAGATAAGTTGCATGTATAATAACGATGAGCTTTTATCATCTTTAAGTAAGGCAACTTATGAGAAATTTTGGAACAGGGATCATTCCCTCATGAATCATGCTAAAAATTTGGTAAGCGTTTATGGACAAATAGTTGGCAAAAATGAATTAGTATTACAAAATAAATGAAGAAAGTCGCAATTATATCAGGCATTACAGGGCAAGATGGTGCTTATTTGGCGCAACTTTTATCCAGGAATGATTATGTGGTCGTAGGTTTAACGAGAAGCAGTCATAATTTTAGTAAAAAGAATTTTGTTTACTTAGGCATCTCAGAAAACATTCTTATAGAAGAATGTGATTTGCTTGATTTTTCAAGTATTATTAAGATTTTACTCAAATACAAACCTGATGAATTTTATAATTTAGCTGCGCAAAGTTCAGTGGGAATATCCTTTGAGCAGCCTATCGGCACCTTAAATTATAATACACAATCAGTGTTAAATATTCTGGAGAGCGTAAGGTTGTTACAGCTAGATACTAAAATCTATCAAGCCTCAAGTAGTGAGATGTTTGGACAAGTAAATAATTTACCAGTGAATGAGAATACCCCTTTTCATCCATTAAGCCCATATGCTATATCTAAGGCTTCTGGATATTGGATTGGTGTGAACTATCGTGAGTCCTATAAAGTTTTTTGTGTGAATGGGATACTTTTTAACCATGAATCATATTTAAGGAGCCCAAATTTCTTTGTTAAGAAGGTGATTAGAACTGGACTAGAAATTAGAAAAGGAATCAAAAATGAATTGCGTGTTGGGAATATTGATGTAAAAAGAGATTTTGGTTATGCGCCTGATTATGTAAGGGCCATGTGGCTTTCTTTACAGCAGGGTAAGGCAGATGATTATTTAATTTGCTCAGGTAATTCGGTTTATTTACGTGACATAATCAATTATACTTTAGATTATTTAAATATTCCGTTAAATAGGTTAGTAGAAGATCCCACATTGTTTAGACCAACAGATATGACAGACATGTTTGGAGATAACCAAAAGGCTAAAGCAGTCTTGGGTTGGGAATATAACAGGTCCTTTTTCGATGTCTTGACATTATTGATTGAAGAAGAAGATAAAAATTTTAAATAGATGAAAATAGCAATCGTTCACGATGAACTAATGAGGAGAGGAGGCGCTGAGCAAGTCGTGTTGACTATGTTAAAAGCATTTCCCGATGCAGATGTTTATACGCTGGCATATAATCCTGAGGGTACTTATCCTGAATACCGGAACTACAATATTAAGACTTCAGCATTACAATTTTTATCAAAAAGTGTAAAATGGATGCAACGACTATATTTTCCATTTGCACTTTGGGCGATGAAAGCTGTCAAAGTTCACGGATATGATGTAGTTTTAATATCTAACACGCATAGTGCTAAATATGTAGACATTGATAAAAATGCTGTAGTATTCATATATACCTACACTCCATTTCGTTTGGCGTGGAACCCAACTTCTTACAGTCAGTATAATGATTCGAAAGGAATCCATAGATGGGTTTTTGACAAAGTAGTAAGCTATTTGCGAAAAGTTGATAAAAAGGCTGCACAGAAAGGAAACTTTTATTTAGGAATGACGAATGAAACATCACAAAGAATCAAAGACGCTTATGACATTCGTGATGTGAAGATTATACCACCTGATGTTAAAACCCGTAATTTTCATGTTGTGGAAAAACCACAAGATTATTATTTATTGGTATCAAGGCTTGAATTTTACAAGAAGGCGGATTTGGCTATTGAAGCATTTAACAGATTAGGCCTCAAGCTTATTGTAGTTGGTAATGGGACAAAAGCAGAAGAATTGAAACGGCTGGCGAAAAATAATATTGAATTTCGAAAGGGATTATCTAGCGAAGAATTAGCAATATTATATGCAAACTGCAAAGCATTGATTTTTCCTCAATATGAAGACTATGGAATTACCCCTTTAGAGGCAAATGCTTCGGGTAGGCCAGTTATTGCTTATGAAATTGGAGGGGTTCTCGAGACTATGATTCCTTATGATAATGACGCGTCTAGAGCAACAGCTGTCTTTTTCAAAGAACAGACTGTCAAATCTTTGATTGACGCTATTAGTTTGTTCGAGACCTTAGAATTTGATTCAAAATTTATACGTGCTCATGCAGAAAAATTTGATGAAAGTGTATTTATGAAAGAATTGCAAAAGTTTGTGTCCGAAAGTATAAATCTTAAATTAAAATAAAAATGAAGAATAATACCTATATACTTATTATGGCCGGTGGAGTAGGTTCCCGCTTTTGGCCAAAAAGTCGCAATCATTTCCCTAAGCAGTTTATTGATATTTTAGGAATGGGTAAATCTTTATTACAACTTACATACGAACGGTTTCTAAACATTTGTCCTAACGAACATATATTTGTTTTAACCAATGAGAATTATTCAGATTTAGTCACTGAACAATTACCTGCTATGTTGAAGGATAATATTCTTTTAGAACCTAGCCGCAACAATACAGCACCCTGTATTGCTTATGCTGCCTATAAAATTAGTCTGCTAAATCCCGATGCCAATATTGTGGTTGCACCTTCTGATCATTTAATCTTGAAAGAGGATATATTTTTGGACAAGATTAAACAAGCTTTGAATTTTAGTTCAAAAAACGATGCATTGCTAACACTAGGAATTACTCCTACAAGGCCAGACACTGGCTATGGCTACATTCAATATCAAGAAGCAAGTATCAAGAATCAGGAAGGATTAAATGAGATTAAAAAGGTAAATGCCTTCATGGAGAAGCCAGTTTTGGCTAAAGCCAAAGAATATTTAAAAAGCGGCGATTACGTCTGGAACGCAGGAATATTTATCTGGTCAGCAAATTCGTTGAAAAAAGCATTTGAGCAACACGCCCCTGAAATTGCTACATTGTTTGAAAGTGGCTTGCCTTTTTATAATACACTTGATGAAGCTAAATTTATTTCTGAAAAATACCCTTTAAGCCCTAATATCTCAATCGATTATGCCATTTTAGAAAAGGCTGACAATGTATACACTATTCCTGCTGATATAGGTTGGTCGGATCTGGGTACATGGGCTTCTTTACATGCGGTTGGAGAAAAAGATATCGATAATAATATGGTTAATCTAACTAAGATTAATTTGAAAGACACGAACAATTGCATTATACACTTACCCAATGATAAAGCAGCGGTAATAAGAGGATTGGATAACTACATAGTTGTTGATGATGGTGAGGTACTTTTGATTTATCCAAAATCGGATGAGCAAGAAATTAAGCAGGTGGCTAAGGATATGGTTAACGAACACGGAATAAAATATGCTTAGTGTACTAAGCTACATAAAGTTATGAAGTTTACATTAGTGTAAACTTTTTTTGTATCTACATATTTGCACGACTAGTCGACTATTTATCATTATATAGATACTCCTTTTTATAGCTGGTTTTTTATAGCTTATATTGCGTAAGTATTACTGATTTTTATTTTAGTAATGATTATTTAACTTTGAATTTAAATTTTGGGCATTAATTTTGTTCATTATGATTCATTCAAAACAAAAACAGGAAATAAATGTTTAAGTTTTCCCTTTAAGCCTATGCAAACACGTTACTTATTTATACTCAAATATATTTTACCGATTACTGACCTTATTATGGTCAATATTGTGTACTTTTTTGCCTACGAATTTACCGCTTATATGGGTAAAGCGGTAAGTTCTGAATTACAATGGCATTACATTGTGGTGTGTAATCTGATCTGGATTGTGAGCACTACAAGCTTTGGACTTTATAGTGAATATGGGTCGCGTAGGATTGAGCGAATCTATCGAGGAACGTGGAAAAGTGTGGTTTTACATGCGGTTTTATTTTCTATTTATCTTTTCTTTTCTAAACAAAATGATTTCTCCAGATCCTTCCTAGTCATTTTTTATGGGATGTTGGCTATTTTGTTTTTAGTAAACCGTTTTATAGGTACCTCCTTTCAGTTCTTACTATTTAACCATTTGAGGGGGGTTAAATCTGTGGCCATTATGGGCAATAATGCGACAGGCTTACAGCTGGCGAACTATTTCGAAAAGCAGCGTTATATCGAATTTCACGGTTTTATTAATGACGTGCCAGAAGATTACCTAGATCGCAATGGTCAGATTTCTGATATGGTAGGACGCCAGTTTAAAATGGCAGTCGAAAAGGGTATTAAGGATATTTATGTAACCATTGCACCGGAGCGGATGGCGGATATGAGCCTATTAACTGAAGAAGCAGAACGTCAATGTGTACGCTTAAAGTTTATTCCGGATATTAGTGGGGCTCTACTGTCTCCTTACACGGTAAGTTATCTGGGTAACGAATTTCCGGTGATTTCTTTACGTTCAGAACCACTAGAGAAGATACATAACCGCTTTAAAAAACGGGTTATTGACGTGGTGTTTAGCGGTTTGGTGATTTTATTTGTGTTGAGCTGGCTATATCCTATTATTGCTTTATTGATCAAAATACAAAGTAAAGGTCCGGTATTGTTTAAACAATTACGTAGTGGGCGTGATGATGAACCTTTTTGGTGTTTTAAATTTAGAAGCATGCGCATGAATGCGGATAGCGACAAAAGACAAGCGAGTAAAAATGATGACCGGATTACGCCTATAGGCAAGTTTTTAAGGAAAACGAGTTTGGATGAATTGCCGCAATTTTTTAATGTATTTATGGGGCATATGAGTGTGGTTGGTCCACGGCCGCATATGTTGAGCCATACTGAACAATATAAAGGTATAGTAGATCAGTTTATGGTGCGCCACTTTTTGAAACCGGGCATTTCTGGCTGGGCACAGGTAAATGGCTACCGTGGCGAAACCAAAGAAGATTATAAAATGGTGAAACGTGTGGAACATGATATCTGGTACCTGGAAAACTGGAGTGCGATGCTGGATGTAAAGATTATCTTCATGACGGTGATCAATATGGCCAAAGGTGAAGAGAACGCATTTTAAATATATATAAAGAAAGCCCGTAAGGGCTTTTTCTTTTGTCGAAATTCGGAGAGGATCGTTAATTTCATAATTAATAACGTTCTTTGCCGTTTGAATTAAAATTTACCAGATGAAGAAAATCTTATTCCTCCTATTTTTAGTCGTTTCTTTTTATGAGTTAAAAGCACAAGCTGTTTATCAACCCTATTCCTTCCAATTTTATCAAAAATTGAGTGGTGAAGTCTATAATCCCAATACACGGATTCATAGTTCCTTAAAACCTTTTTTTATTGATGATAGTTTGCTGCGTGATAAAAGTAGCATGTTGTTAAGCATTGGCACAGACTCAACCAGAAAATCGTGGGTATCGAGAAAATTATTTCAAGAGCATCTATTGGACATTCAGAAAGAAGACTATACCGTTTATGCCGATTTTTTGCCTGACTTCCAGATCGGTCGTGATGCATCGGGTAAAAAAACGACCTATTTAAATACCCGTGGTTACCAGGTTGGTGGTACAATAGGAAAGAAATTTTCCTTCTACACCAGTGGATTTGAGAATCAAGGACGTTTTGCAGCTTATTATGATAATTATGTAAACCAGACTAAAGTTGTGCCAGGCCAATCTTACGATAGGAGCTTTGGTAAATTAACTAAAGATTGGTCGTATGTTACCGCAACAGTATCTTATACACCCATAAAATATTTGAACATTACTGCAGGTTATGATAAAACTTTTATTGGCGATGGCTATCGTTCTTTGTTGTTATCTGACTTTTCATCTCCAACTCCCTTTTTGAAATTGACCGGGAATTTGGGGAATGTACAATATATGGTGATGTGGACATCTATGCAGGATCCAGGTGCCACCAAACTATCGTATGATGCGGGTAACCGTAAAAAAGGAGGGATTTTTCATTACCTCGATTGGAACGTCAACAATAAATTATCAATTGGATTTTTCGACTCTATTATTTGGGCACAGACTGATGATGCAGGGAATAAAAGAGGATTTGATTGGGGCTATGCCAATCCCATCATCTTTTTAAGGCCGGTAGAAGCCTCGAGCGGTTCTCCGGATAATGCTTTATTGGGTTTTACTACAAAGTATGAATTTGCAAAAGAATTGGTGGCTTACGGCCAGTTTTCATTAGATGAGTTTGAGGCTAAAAATTTCTTTTCTAGCTCAGGTAGCTCCAGAAATAAATATGGATGGCAATTGGGATTAAGAGGTGCAGATGTATTTCATGTAGCGGGTTTAAACTACTTATTGGAATACAATACGGCTAAACCCTACACATTTTCTTCCAGAACCCGTATTGGCAATTATGCCAACTATAATGAGCCGCTAGCACATCCCTTTGGGGCTAACTTTAGAGAGCTTGTTGGTTTATTAAACTATTCTTACAAACGCTTTGATTTTAGTGGCGAACTGATGTATGCTAAATATGGTTTGGATATTGCCGGACAGAATTATGGTAAAAATATTTTTGAACCATATACAGATGCTGTGCAGCCCAATGGAAATTATACTACTCAAGGGATCCGCACTGATCTTTTTTATGCTGAAGGGAAAGTTGCCTATGTGGTTAACCCGAAATACAACCTACGCTTAGAGCTGGGCGGTGTGGTTAGGAGAGAAAGTAACAGTTTAGGTAAAAATACTACAGGATTAATTACTTTCGGTTTACGGAGTTCGTTCAGGAATTTGTATTCTGATTTTTAATAAACTAAATAATAAACAAAAGAGCCTCAGTTATCTTATTAACTGGGGCTCTTTTGTTTATTAACCTGAGTTCGATTAATATTTGAATATAGTTAGTGTATTATAGCCACTTTACCTCACGCGATCGTCATGCTGAATTTATTTCAGCATCTTTCCTGCTATTAAGACCCTGAAATGAATTCAGGGTGACGACACTAATACTAAAATACCTAAAGAATAGCGCTAAGAGTCACATTATTAATCGAACTCAAGTTATTGACATGTCATCCTGACGATAAGAAGGATCTTTACCTGGATGATTTAGATTCTTCGCTGGGCTACCATTGAAAGATTCTAAAAATCGGTCGTCATTTCGACTGAAGCAACGCGGAGTGGAGAGATCTTTTAAACATAGTCAAAGATCTCTCCACTGCGGTCGAGATGACGATTTATCTTAACCCCCTCAGAATGACAATAAATACAACAGGCTATTACCCGGCCATACTATCTGTTGTCCTTTTCACAGCAACTTTTCTTACTGCCGCTATAATTGCATTTTTATCATAACCACACTCCGCCCAGAGCTCGGCCTGTTCGCCATGCTCTATAAACTGATCTGGAATACCTAAGCGGACTACATTGGCGCTATAACCATGATCGGCCATAAATTCTAATACCGCAGAGCCTACTCCACCAGGTAATGAGCTATCTTCTACCGTGATTACATTTTTGTATTTAGCAAAAACTTCATGTAATAAAGCTTCATCTAAAGGTTTTACAAAACGCAGATCGTAATGTGCCGGATAGAAACCTTCACTGTTTAATTCGGCGCGGGCCTCAACAGCAAAGTTACCTACATGGCCAATGGTTAATAAAGCTACATCCTCGCCATCGCAGATTTTGCGTCCTTTGCCAATTTCTAATGCTTTGAATGGTCTTTTCCAGTCGGGCATTACACCATTACCACGAGGGTAACGGATGACAAATGGGCCCATATTTTCCTGTTGAGCGGTAAACATCAGGTTACGCAGTTCTTCTTCGTTCATCGGAGAAGAAACCACTAAATTAGGGATACAGCGCATGTAAGCGATATCGTAAGCGCCATGATGTGTTGCACCATCGGCACCGGCCAATCCTGCCCTATCTAGACAAAACACTACATTGAGCTTTTGGATGGCTACATCGTGGATGACCTGATCGTATGCCCTTTGCATAAAGCTAGAATAGATATTGCAAAATGGAACTAATCCTTGCGTGGCTAAACCAGCGGAGAAAGTTACGGCATGTTGTTCTGCAATTCCTACATCGAATGCACGTTTGGGCATGGCTTTCATCATGATGTTTAATGAAGAGCCTGATGGCATTGCAGGTGTGATGCCTACGATTTTATTGTTCGCTTCTGCCAGCTCTACCATGGTGTGTCCGAAAACATCCTGGTATTTTGGTGGCTGTGGTTTATCTGGAGTGCTTTTTTTGATTTCGCCGGTAATCTTATCAAAAAGACCTGGCGCATGCCATTTAGTTTGGTCTTTTTCTGCCAGTGCAAAACCTTTACCTTTTACGGTAATGCAATGTAAAAGTTTAGGACCAGGGATAGCAGATAAATCTTTTATGGTTTGGGCTAAACGTTTCACATCGTGCCCATCAACCGGGCCGAAATACCTAAAGTTTAAGGCTTCGAATAAATTACTTTGTTTTAGTAAGGTTCCTTTAATGCTTTTCTCTATTTTTTTAACGTACTTATGTGCGTTAGGGCCTAGTTTAGAAAGCCCTGCGAGTACATGAGAAATATCATCACGGAAACGATTGTACGATTTTGAAATGGTGATGCTTGTTAAATATTCCTTAAGTGCACCCACATTCGGATCGATAGACATGCAGTTGTCGTTCAGGATTACGAGCACATTACTGTTTTCAATCCCGGCATGGTTTAATCCCTCAAATGCTAAACCAGCAGTCATGGCGCCATCGCCAATAACGGCAACATGTTGCCGATCGGTTTCGCCTTTTAACTGCGAAGCCACCGCCATACCCAAAGCGGCCGAAATGGAAGTAGAAGAATGGCCTACACCAAAAGTATCATACTCGCTTTCCGAAATTTTTGGGAAACCGCTAATGCCACCGTATACACGGTTGGTATGGAATAAATCCCTACGGCCGGTTAATATCTTATGTCCGTATGCCTGATGGCCTACATCCCAAACCAACTTATCGTAAGGGGTGTTTAATGCATAGTGTAAGGCTACTGTTAATTCAACAACGCCTAAACTGGCTCCGAAATGGCCACCGTTAACACTAACTACATCAATGATATACTGTCGTAATTCCTGGCTTATTTGTTCTAAGTCAGATTCGCTATATTGCTTTAAATCAGCGGGATAGTTGATTTTAGATAATAGGGGGCCAGCTTTTACTTGCATTCGAAATTTATGGTAAAAAACAAGATACAAAGTAAGGCAAATTTGTTTTAATATAGAAGAGAAAAATAGCGGTTTATTATTGCTGTTTAAGGGCTTAGTGTTTAGCGGTTAGTGGCATGAGATTAATTTAAGGTTTAAGGCAAAAGGAATATTAACCACAGATAAAAAGGATACACACAGATAAACATCAGTTTCTATTTGTATTTGTGGTAAAATGGCTTTAGCTATTGACAATTGGATTATGGGCGTTTAGTCGTGTTTATGGGGTAGCGGATAAGGTTAAGGAAAACCGTTTTGGGTTTAAAAGCAAAATTAACCATAGATAAACACAGCTATAATATAGATCTGTGTTTATCTGTGCACATCTGTGGTAAAAAAACTAAAGCTAATGACATTAACTTTAGGATTTAGTGGTTAACAGGCTAGGGTTTATATTATTAAGGGCTAAAAATTTTCATTATGTTTGTCTCTTCACATGCAGGCAGAGAATTTTGAAATAAAACTTCCGGTATTCGAAGGCCCCTTCGATTTGTTGCTGTTCTTTATAGAACGGGATGAACTTAATATCCAGGATGTGGAGATTGCCAAAATCACCAACGACTTTTTGGCCTATATCCATCAGCTCCTTGCTTTAAATGTAGAAGTGGCCAGCGAATTTATTTTAGTGGCGGCAACCCTGATGCGCATTAAATCTAAAATGCTTTTGCCAAGGATTGAGGTTGATGAGGCCGGAAATGAAATTAATGCTGAACAAGACCTGATCGCAAGGCTTATAGCCTACAAACAATTTAAATCTGCCGCAGAAGAAATGAAAGTTTTTGAAGAGGAACGGTTTAAACAAGATCAACGGGGTAATATTGCATATGATTTAACCCTGGCCGCTGCATCTTCCAGTCATCAGGATGAACTTTTATCATTGGATCTCTATAAACTTTTAACCGTTTACCACCGAACGATGCAGAAGTATGAGCTGCGCAGCGAAGAGGTTAAACACACCGTGGTACAATATCCTTACACTATCGAACAGCAAAAACACTTTATTGCTAATCTGCTCGATATCAATAAACAGATCGATTTTGCTTTAGTGCTTAAAAATTCAGAGAATAAAGTGCATTTCGTTTATAATTTCCTGGCTATTTTAGAAATGTTGCAGCAACAAATCGTAGAGATAACCATTGGGAGCGGCTTTAACAACTTTAATGTGAAAGCATTATCCTAATACGGCCTAAATTAAATTTGAATTTCTTACTTTTGCAAAAAAAATACAAACCTCATATAATGATGACACGCGACAACCAAATTTTTGAACTTATTGATAAGGAGTTAAACCGCCAAGAGCATGGTTTAGAGCTTATTGCATCAGAAAACTTTGTAAGCAAGCAGGTAATGGAAGCTGCCGGATCGGTACTAACCAATAAATATGCTGAAGGCTTACCGGGAAAACGTTACTATGGCGGTTGCCAGGTAGTGGATGTAGTAGAGCAAATTGCTATCGATAGGGCAAAAGAGTTGTTTGGTGCAGCATGGGTAAATGTTCAGCCGCACTCTGGCGCACAAGCTAACGCAGCAGTAATGCTTGCCGTTTTGCAGCCAGGCGATAAAATATTGGGATTTGATCTTTCTCATGGAGGTCACTTAACACATGGTTCTCCCGTTAATTTTTCAGGTAAACTGTATCAGCCATTCTTTTATGGTGTTGTAAAAGAAACCGGATTAATCGATTATAAAAAATTAGAAGAAGTTGCTTTAGCAGAAAAGCCTAAATTAATTATCTGTGGTGCATCTGCTTACTCACGCGAATGGGACTATGCATTTATCCGCTCGGTTGCAGATAAAATTGGGGCTTTGGTTTTAGCTGATATTTCTCACCCTGCAGGTTTAATCGCAAAAGGATTGTTGGCCAACCCGCTTCCACATTGCCACATTGTAACCACTACCACCCACAAAACTTTACGTGGCCCACGTGGGGGGATGATTATGATGGGACAGGATTTCGAAAATCCATGGGGATTAAAAACACCTAAAGGCGAAACCCGTTTAATGAGTAACCTGCTCGATATGGCGGTTTTCCCTGGTACACAAGGTGGTCCGTTAGAGCATATTATTGCGGCTAAAGCAATTGCTTTTGGCGAAGCTTTAAGCGAGGAGTACGGAACGTACATTAAACAAGTTGCGGCTAATGCACAGGCAATGGCCAAAGCATTTGTAGCTAAAGGATATGGCATTATTTCTGGTGGTACAGATAACCACTTGATGCTGATCGATCTTCGAAATAAAAATATTACTGGTAAAGTAGCTGAAAATGCTTTAGAGAAAGCAGAAATTACAGTGAACAAAAACATGGTTCCTTTCGATGATAAATCGCCATTTGTAACTTCAGGTATCCGTGTAGGTACTGCCGCAATTACTACCCGCGGTTTAAAAGAGACTGAAATGCAGAAGATTGTAGATTTAATCGACCAGGTTTTAACCAATCCGGAAGATGAAGCTAACCTAAATAGTGTAAAAGCTGAGGTGATTAAGTTGGTAAGTGCTTTCCCATTATATAAATAAAATTATACACTCACTCGGCTAGAGTGGCAATAAGACAAGCAGTTACATTAATTTGTAACTGCTTTTTTTTGTGAAGTAAGTTTTTCGCCCTAATGATGCAAAACAAACGTTTGTTTTATATATTTGACCAATAAAATGATGTAACTTATGTGTGGAATAGTAGGCTATATTGGCTACAGAGAAGCCTGGCCGATTGTATTGAAAGGTCTTAAAAGATTAGAATACCGGGGTTATGACAGTGCTGGTATTGCACTGATGAACGATAGTGGTCAGCATATTTATAAAAAGGCTGGAAAAGTAGCTGTTTTAGAAGAATATGCCGAAGACAAAGATAAGTCTGGTACAATTGGTATGGGACATACGCGATGGGCAACTCATGGCGTGCCTTCCGATCGAAACTCTCATCCCCACACATCAAATGGCGGGAAGCTGTCTATTATCCATAATGGAATTATCGAAAACTACGCCACCTTAAAAGAAGAATTGACTAGTCGTGGCCACGAATTTAAAAGCGATACGGATACAGAGGTATTAATTCACCTGATCGAAGAAATCCAGGAAATTGAAAATATTGATCTTTTAGAAGCGGTTCGTTTGGCTTTGCAGGAAGTGAACGGTGCCTACGCCATCGTGATTATGGATAAAGAACACCCTGATCGTTTAATTGCTGCAAGGAAAGGAAGTCCGATGGTAATTGGCGTTGGAGCAGGAGAATATTTTATTGCCTCTGATGCTACCCCGATTATTGAGTATACTAAAACCGTAATTTATCTAAAGGATGGCGAAATCGCCCTGATTACCAAAAATGATCTTTTAGTTAAACAATTGGATAATGTAGTGCAAACCCCTTTAATTCAAGAGCTACAGCTAAAACTTGAGATGTTGGAGAAAGGTGGCTTTGATCACTTTATGCTTAAAGAAATTTATGAGCAGCCACGTTCAATTAAAGATTGTATGCGGGGACGTATTTATCCTGAAGAAGGAAAAGTCCAGCTTGGCGGGATCAAAGAATTTGCAGAGAAATTAAAAAATATAGACCGGATCATTATTGTGGCCTGCGGAACGTCGTGGCATGCAGGTTTGGTTGGCGAATACCTGATCGAAGAATATGCCCGTATACCTGTAGAGGTGGAGTATGCTTCAGAATTCAGGTATAGAAATCCAATTATCACCGAAAAAGATGTGGTAATTGCCATTTCACAATCCGGCGAAACTGCCGATACCATGGCGGCCATCGAGATGGCTAAAGAACGTGGAGCAACTATTTTTGGGATCTGTAATGTTGCGGGGGCTTCCATCCCGCGTTTAACCCATGCCGGCGTTTACACCCATGCGGGGCCAGAAATTGGCGTAGCCTCAACAAAAGCATTTACTGCCCAGGTAACGGTTCTAACCTTGATGGCCTTTTACATGGCGCAGCAAAAAGGAACCATTACCACCTCAAAATTAATTGAGCTTTTAACCGAACTGGACCATATCCCAGAAAAAATTCAGATTGCTTTAGAATCGAACGATCTGATCAAAGAAGTTGCAGAAAAGATCAAAGATTCTACCAACTGTTTGTTCTTGGGAAGAGGTAGTGGTTTCCCTGTGGCCTTAGAAGGTGCCTTAAAACTTAAGGAAATTTCTTACATCCATGCAGAGGGTTATCCTGCAGCAGAAATGAAACATGGGCCTATCGCTTTAATTGATGAAGAAATGCCGGTGGTTTTTATTGCTACGCAGAATTCATCATACGAAAAAGTGATCAGCAATATACAAGAAGTGAAAGCAAGAAAAGGTAAAGTGATTGCGATTGTAACCCAGGGAGACACGGAGGTGAAGAAAATGGCCGATTACTGTATCGAAATTCCTGATGCCAATGAAGCCTTTTTACCGCTTATAGCAACTATTCCGCTTCAGTTACTATCATATCATATTGCAGTGATGCGTGGTTGTAATGTAGATCAGCCTAGAAACTTAGCTAAATCAGTAACTGTAGAATAATTTTATAAAAAAAACAATAAATAGGGCAGTTGTATTAATTTGTAGCTGCTTTTTTGTTAGCGGAGTATTTAAATACTGACTTTGTTAACTAAGCCCGATTGAATGGATGCCGTTTTAGTTGTATATTTTGATATCGAGAAATTAAAACGGCAGGAGGAAAAGCGGGGCTGCAGATTGCCATAGGCACCCATGCTAAATTCTAAAGAAATAAATCTTGTTGGAGATTGAAGCGATGTTAAAAAAATAGCCTGAAAATGGAGTGGCAATCCTATAATCTTGGTAAAAGTAAAGGGCCGATATTCTTTAGAAGAAATATCGACCCTTACCATCTAAATTAACGCTCTCGAATATATAAACGGAAATTATCGCCATTTTGTTTTGAGAAAATAAAAAAAATAAGTTATTTCTCGTAACTGCCTAAGGTTGAGGGATAAATTCTTGTATTTCCTTTCGCATCCTGATTAAGGTAATTAAAGAAATACGGATCAGTATTTAAATCAGCTCCCTTTTTTCTGACAATGCTACCGGGAGATACCCGAAAATCTTCTAGATCTTGATTAATGAAAAGAGGATCGGTATTTAAAATGTTGCCATTGTTGCTGTAAGCGCTGTTGGTAGATCGGATTAAATTGCTCCATAAATTGAATTGCACTATTGCAGACGTTTTTTTTTGGATATCCAGTTCATTCGTTAAACTCCCCCATATGATATTATTGGTTAAATTTACCTGAAGTTTGTTATAAGCATTTGCCGATAAATAATCTGAAAAACTCAGAGAGGCAGTTTTACGTGGGAAATTTGAGTTGTAACCAGTAAAAGTATTCTGTTTTAAGTTGTAATTCCCTCCTCCTACTGCATATATTAAGTAATTTCCGCAGTTATACATCACATTATTAAATGCAAGCAGTTCCGAGTGGTAGCCAATGTAAGCCGCCACCTGCATGTTTTTAATAATACTATTGCTTAAAATTAATTTGGGGTTGTTGTTAATGGCCAAAGAATCGGAGGTAATGCCAACAGATGCATTTTTGATGATCGCATTTTTAATAAGTCCACATCCGGTTCGTTTTAAGAAAATCCCTTTCCATTGCCCAGGCTCATCGCTATATATGTATTCCAGCCTATCGCTACAAAATAATACAGGTTCAGTAAGGCTGCCATTAACCACCAGGTTCCCTTCTATGTTTAAATTTGCATCCTTGTGAAAATAAATTTTAGTTCCAGGTTGGATGGTTAGTGAGCCCCCGCTCCTAACAGTTAACGATCCATTAATAATGTAGGGTAGAGCTTTTGTCCAAATGGTATTGGCATTAATTGTCGATTCGTTAACAAATACAGCATTCTGTCCATAAGCTAAAAGCTGAATTACCTGTTTATTACCATTTGTATTTAATATGATAGAATCTTGAACCAGAAAGGGCAGGTTAGTTGAATTTGGATTGATCGAAACTTTGACAAAAAGGTTTATAGAATCCCGGCCGTTTATAATGAGATCATTTTTGCTCTGCGTTTGCTCCCCGTTAATGTTAATGCTAAAAGCCGAAGTATTGCCACCTGATAATCTGATTTCGGAAACTTTAACCGCATCATTGTTCCAGTTAACGATCTTTATTCTTTTGGTAATTGATCCTACTGAAGTAAAGATGGTATCAAATAATACTTCTTTATTAGAGATGTTTAGTTTAGCGTTCGGATCTGTGGTTATACGCTCCCCTTTCCGGCAAGCTGAACCAAAGAATAAAATTAAAAGCACTAAACCAATATTTAAACGCATAAATCAAACTTAGAAAAATGTTTGGCTACTTACAATAGCGCTTAAGCCGTGTAACAGTAATTATTCTGCAAAGGCAAGCGCTGCAATGCTCACTTTTGCCGCACCAATAGCTAAGAGTGTATTGGCGCAGGCTTCAAGCGTTGCCCCAGTGGTAATTACATCGTCAACCAGTAAAATATGTTTACCGATTATATCTTCAGCAGAATTTACCTGAAAAACATCTTTCATATTTTCATACCGGTTATACCTGCTTTTTTTAGTTTGACTCTCGGTAGAAGTAGTCCGGATAAGGTGATTTTCACTAATATGGATTCCCATTTGTGATGCAATTCCTTCTGCAATAAAGCTACTTTGGTTATAACCCCTGACCTTATATTTTTTACGATGCAAAGGAACTGGGATAACCATGTTGATATCCTGGTAAAGAATTCCGGTTTTTAGCCGCTCTCCCAGCATATTGCCTAATAGTACCCCAACATCAGTTCTGCCATTGTATTTTAAGTTGTGGATTAGGTTTTGAACCTTCGCTCCTTTTCTAAAATACAACATGGCCATTGCAGCATTAAGTGGTAAGCGGCCCCATAACTGCTTGGCAACCCTATTATCTGCATGTTGGTGATAGTCTGTAAAAGGGAGATCGTATAAGCATTTTAAACAAATCAACTGTTCGTGGCGAAACAAAGAATTGCCACATGCATTACATAGATTTGGAAATAGCAATCCAAATAAATCAGAAGTCCATTGTTTAACCAAAAGCATCTAACTAATTTATAAAATATTTTTGACTTCCGAAGTTTAAAAGAGCGGGGGTGTAAGGATGGCTTCGGAAGTCTATTCAGGCCACGCAGGTTATTGCTATACTATATAAGATTGCTTTTGTTTTTTAGGAAAGGCAGGTTCTTGCTACTATGTAGGTTTGTTCCCGCTATCCGCTTTATCCCGATGAAAAATCGGGATGCCCGCTGCTATCGGGTTTATTTCGCAGGGTCATCCGAAGTTTTAAACGGCTGGGGGGGCAGGAAAACCCGAGAGCCTGAATGGACGCAGCTGTCCCTAAACACGCTTTCCTCTAAAAAGTTTGGCTATGCAGCA
>NZ_JAGGPU010000011.1 GCF_018613605.1 Pedobacter sp. ISL-64
AATCAACACAGAATCTTAGTGAGTTTCACCAATGTACGAGAATCCCTCTGCTCCGTCATACTGAACTTGTTTCAGTATCCATCATGCATTTTTACATGTGCTCAAAATCTGAACACATTATAACCATATGTCCAGATTTAAAGAGAAATTGGACATATTACAATAATTCTAATTACAAAATTTCGATGTTCTTCTGCTCAAATACCTCAAATATCTGCGCATTGATCATGCTCCGGGTTAAGTCAGCTTTAGAAATATCCTTACACCAGAAATAGATGTTGATATTACTGTTCAGCTTACTTACCGGGCTGATCATAATAATAGGTTCTTTGCTGATAAAAACATTGTTGTTCTCTACAATAATTTCCCTGATCAGGTTTACCACTTCAGTAGAATTAAAGGGTTTTGCAATCGATAAAGAAATATCTACGCGCATCTGGTTATTGCTCAGTGTCCAGTTGATGATGTTGTTGGATAGGATAGACCCATTTGGGATGATAATTTCTGCACCTTCATCACTAAGCAAGGTACTGGCACGTACACCAATTTCCTTTACCCTTCCTTTTTTATTGCTCAGCTCAACAATATCACCTATACGGATGGTTTTATCAAAAATGAGAATAATCCCCGAAACGAAGTTGCTCACAATATTCTGTAAGCCCAACCCAATTCCAACACCCAATGCGCCAAGAATAACCGTGATTTTATCAATTGGTAGTCCAGAGGCTGCAACGGCAATTAAAAAGCCGCCAATCAATAACACCAAACGGGTCACCAGTAATTTAGATCGCTCTCCTTTGTTATCATCAAAACTATCATCGCCTGTATCACCAAAGAAATAAGCAATGTATTTCTGTAAAAAGTTGGCGATCCAGATAATACCCAAAAACAATACGATACCGCCAAAGGTAAAAGAGAAACTGCCTATGGTTCTTTTTTCGGTGAGGATTTCCATTACCGATTCATATAGCCCATTAAAAATATTCAGGTTGGTGGTAAATATTACAAACCAGATTAGGGTAGCACCAATACCTGTGAGCCTTTTGAGTCCTGCAATTACAGGCTGCCAATCAAAATACTCCGGAAATCCCTTACGTATCCTGCTGCTTTTCATCTGTAGCAAAAAGGCTTCTACCAATACTTTTGCCAGAATGGTTAGCGATATGCCATTTAAAAGCGAGCTTACCCCGGTTGAATAAAAAATCTGCGTGAGCGTAAAGCGGCCAAATAGATTACAAAACGTGGCAATGATAGCAAAGCCAACGTAAATAAAGCCCGTGGTGAGGATCATTTTATATCTTTTGGCTTTTTCATCGAGCATTTTCCATATCATAATACCATAGGCAACCGAACTGGTCGTTAGGAACAGAAGGAGCCAGCGCTGGTACCTTGGTGGCATACCCAAAAGGCGTAAGAAAACTGGGGCAAGAAGGAGTATCACAAATATGCACCAATAGTAAAATAACTTTGAGTTTAGCTTTTTGCGGAAAAATACAGTGAGCAAAATAGCGAGTATAATCTCTACAGCTTCTATGTAGAGTGCAGGCGCCCTCAGATCGAAAATAGGCGCTAGCGCAAAGAGCATGATAAAGGCGATTAAATAAGGCTGCGGACTAATCAGCGAAAAACCATCAAGCGTTTCTAAACGGCCCCGCTGTTTTACGCTTCTGAAATTGAAGAATACCCAAAAGAAGAATACCGCGCAGGTGAAGAGCAGCAGGAGGCGGCTACTTCTGGTATACACAAAATAATAACCCGATATTTCCTGCTCTCCTTTAATAAACCTACGGAAGCCCATGCTTTTATTGGCCCGTTTATTTACCGATTCCCATAAATAACGGCGCTCTTTACCAAAAGCTTTAATGCTCACTGCATCGAGTTGGCTATCGGTAAGGTACATTAACTCTTTAATATTGATGAGGTTAGAAGAGGTTCTGGCCTGAAGGTTGTTGATTGATAAAGTAGTCGTTTTTAATAAACTATCCATCAATACACGTTTCTTCTTTAACTCTGCAAACTCATCTTTAAACATAACCTGTATGGCAGGCACTGTAAACACTTTAATCAGTACGGTATCTTTACGCAGGTTAAGAATTTCGGTTTTTAAAGCCCGTAACTCCTTTTCATATTCATCAAGATCTGATAAACAATCTTTGTTATTGCTCTGTAGTTCTTCCAGCAGGGTTTGGTCCATCTGCAGATTTTGCAGATTTGGAGATCTGTCGCTTTGTATTAACCGGCTTTTAAGCAATGCCAGTGCAGCTTCATCCTGAGTTAAATGTGCCTCAATAGGCTTAAGTTTCTTAAATGAGCCAACGGTAACCGGAACTTTATTTACGGTTTCAAATACTTTTTCCAGGTGCGCCAGGTAATCGCCTTTGGTCAATGTAGCAGAATCTGAAAGAATAGATACATCCTGCCCCTTATCTACAGGCTTATCTTTCTGCGCAAACACATGGCCAGAAAAAAATAGGATAAGGAGTAAAGATATTAAGTTCCGTATGGTTGGATAAAAAGAATTTTGTGTTATCATCTAGCTTAAGCTGTATTGGATATTATCTTTTATTGATATAAAGATTTTCAAAAATAGGGATTAGAATTGATTTTTTATTGAGAATGAAACTACTACAGAGTTCGGTGCAAGCTTTTAATTACTGCTTTGTATTATCAGGAAACCGGACGAGTTTAAGCTATTCTTAAACGATACAGCTATGGTGCTTTTGGAGAATCAGTATATCGAAACTGAAAGACCGGAAACAAGGGATAATTTTATTTAATACGCTCAACTTAAAAATAAAACGGGAACTTTCTGATCGAAAGCTCCCGTTTTTTCTGATGATAACTATACTAGTGATACCTATGCACCATTACAATTTAACATGTCAATTAAATTAATGGATCAGAATCCTGATTGCGGGGATTGTGCTCCGGAAAACTATTCTTATCGAAATGATGGTGACGATAAAAGTTTGCACGGTCAATCTCTACAATTTCATCTTCCATCCGCAATGCCGCCGGACTTCCAATCACGCCGCGGATCTGGTTCTCCAACTCAGGCGTAACCTCACCAATAATATACCTCGGCATTGCCCTGAACTGGTCATGGTGTATATCGGGTAAAATAACTTCTTTTTTATCTTCACCTAAATTTGCGAGCCCGATGGGGATCAGTATAGCCTTTTCTTCCAAATCTTCGCCCATGTCGGTAAGCTCCACAATAACATACCGTATTGCATTTTGCTCGGGATTAAATAGGAGGTCGCGCACCTTTCCAACCGAATCGCCAGCTTCATTTCTTACTGGCCAACCTTTAATGTCAGCCTCGCCATCTGTTAATTGATAACTACTTTTTGAGAGCTCTTCTAAATTGCTGTATACAATAGTTCCTGAATCCATAATTTTTTTTAAGGGGTTATTAATAACGATGCCCATTTTTACAACAAGTTTTATCAGGAGATGGTTTTTATGCTAAGGCGACAGGATACAAAAAATGGGCGGCTAAAACAAATATCGTAAAGGAGGTGATTAACGGTAAATGTTTGTGATCTAGTGTTTTGTGTTGACGTTATAAGGTGTGGAAAACAACAAAAATATTAATCGAAATAATTTTTTTACCGGGCGGCAATCACGCTGTTTAACGATTATTTTGTATAATCGTTAAAATAGAATCAGAAGTTAATGAAGAATGTAGCTGAATTTAGAATGTCATTAAAAGAAGACAGGCCAGATAGCAACATGTCGGTTCAATTGCGCGCACTCTGGTATGATGCAAAAGGAGATTGGCATACGGCCCACAACCAGGTCGACCATTTAGGCGATGTTGCCTCTGCCCGCATCCACGCCTACCTGCACCGCAAAGAAGGCGACATATGGAATGCCGATTATTGGTATGCTAAAGCTGGCGAAAAAAGACCACAATTATCATTAGATCAGGAATGGGAAGAATTGGTGCAGCGTTTTTTATCATGATGGATGTAAATTACCTATCATTTTGCGCTAGTAATAACTAATAGTATGCTGGGGAGATAATACCTGAATAATATTAATCTCCCAAAATCTCCAGTCCTTTTTAGTTCGCAGACATTTTAAACGAAGGGGGAAGTGACGCTTCATCCGTTGCCCATAATTTATTCGGACGCTTGCCCATTACCAGCTCCAATTTGCCCCCTTTCATTAAATCCTCGTGAGCAAACCACGATTTATTCCATACTTGCCCGTTCAGTTTAGCCGATTGAATGTATTTATTTTCAGGAGAATAGTTGATACAGTTCAACTCAAACTTTTTGCCATTTCCCAGATCAAGTTTTACGTTGGCAAAAGTAGGGCTGCCAATTACATACATGGGCAAGCCTGGGGTTATTGGGTAAAAACCCATCTGCGAAAATACTACAAAAGAAGTAAGGCCACCGCCATCTTCATCGCCAGGAATACCCATTAAATCATTACGGAACCACTGACTTAATAAACTCCTTACCCTTTTTTGCGTGCACCAGGGCTGTCCTGCATAATTATACAAATAAGGAATATGCATGGCAGGTTCATTACCCATAGAGAACTGCCCAACATTACCTGTATGATCGGGCAACTGTGAATAAAAATCAAATCTGCTTTTCCCTAGCGGTGTATTATACATTTTCTCCAGTTCATCAACAAAAGCCTGTTTGCCGCCAATCATATTTACCAAATCGCCCAGGTTGTGTAACACATCCCATCGATAAAGCCAGCCATTGTTTTCGTCGTAAGTTTCTCTGGCACCAAGTCCGCCCGAAAAGCGGTAATCCAGCGGTTTAATAAATTTACCTTCCGCATCTTTCGGATGAAAAAACCTGGTATCCGGATTAAACACCGTATGGTAGCTGTTACTTTTATCTAAAAAGTATTTTGCTTCATCGGTTTTACCCAATTGCTGAGCAATATTGCCCAAGCACCATTCATCATAAACCGTACCCAGGGTAACGGCTATCGGTTGACGTTTTTCAAAACCATGAACTTCTGCTGCGGTTTCTTTTTCGCCTTCAGGCAAGGCAGGGAAATAGCCCTTATCTTTAAAAAACTGATCTAAAACACCTGCTTTTTTTGAGGACCACGGGGCCAGGGTTTTTTCGGTAATGGCTGCTTTACAATATTGATAAGCTTCATCAAGATTAAAATTTCTCAAACCCTTGTTATAAGCATCAATTACGGTGGCCACACCATGGTTGCTGTTCATCCTCCGGCTATCACCAGTTACCTCCGGAAAAGTTGGCATCCAATGGTCTTTCATCTGTTGTGCCATTCGAAGGTAAGAATTAATCATATCGCCTTCCATTTTTGGCTCAATAATCACACGGAGTGGATGTGTTGCGCGGTAGGTATCCCAAATCCAGTCGTCAGTGAAAAATGGCATGCCATTATCATTATGCACTTTTCCATCGAAAGCACTAAAATACTTTCCATCTTCAGATAAGCTGATCATTCTTTCGTAAGTGCGATAAAGGGAAGTATAAAAGATGGTTTTGGCTGTTTCATCAGTACCTGTTACCATGATCTTCCCAAGCGTGGCGTTCCAGATATTCTTTCCTGTCTGTGCAACCTGGTTCAGGTTATAATCCTTGATTTCTCGACGGAGATTGTGCTTTGCCTGTTCTTCACTGATAAATGATATGCCATAACGTGCCTTGATCTGCTTGGTTTGAGTTGGAAATTTTAAAATAAGATAAGCATCACGACCGGAAGCAGACTGTTCCCTGGCATCAATTTTAGTTCCATAATGCTTACCTGATTCAACGGGTGTTAAATCAGTTTCGAAGTAGAGGTAAACCTTGGTATTATTGTCTAGTTTCTGAAAACCACTTATCACATTTTGGCTAACTTTTAGCACGCCGTTCCTGGTGTTTAAAACCAGGTAAGCCGGAACATTTGTGTGCGAAAAGTTGAGTGCATATATCCCCGATTGGTGCGAAGGCGCAAATTGTACATTTATTCCATAATCATCGAGGTCGACCTCGTAATAATAAGGCTTAATCACCTCATTGTCGTAGCCATAAGAAATTACGTTACCCACATTTTTGAGGTCGCCCTGAAAAGGACTTAAATTAAAAGCCGAGCTGCCCCGGTGGCTGGTAACCACAACCGGCAAACCATCTATCGTATTACTGGTAAAATTATCACGCTCCGGATAAACCCTTAATAAGCTGTTAGGTAAATGAACAGTAGGATAAGTGGGTACAAGTAAATGGCTAATGTTACCAATGTATGGGTTAACATAGTCTACCGGTTGTTTTTTAGCTTGTGCATGTGCAAAATTGATACAAGCTATTAGCAAAAATGTTGCGCTCAATAAACAATACGTATATTTTTTCATGTAATGGATTTCGATTAGATGTGGCAAACATAACATTTTTCAAAAACGATATTTAACGCAGACGAGTTGCCGACTGTATCATTAATGATGTAAATCTTTTTAATCCTGCCTATAACAGTAAAACGATTTATCAAATCTAATGGAAAGGATCAATTTATCAAAAAAGCAAAAACAGAAAATGCCCGTTCCTATTTGGCCTGTTTGTATCTTATAAGTTTATTACAATGCCTTGTGCCAAAAAATTAGGTTTACGGCTTAAGTCTAAGTGGTGTATAAACAAAAAAGAGCGATGAATAAATCTCATCGCTCTTCGAATGTTAAATTTTTATTTATTATTTTGCTAATGAAGCAGTTTGTGTTGTTTCGGTTACTGGTGAGCTCATTTGTGTTTTCAATGCTGCAAATCGGTCTAGATTCAATTTTGGTGTGCTTCCCATTACTAAGATATGCGCTCCTGTAGCGCCGCTTAATTTTAAATCCGCACGGCCTTCAATTACAGTATATAAACTTTCTGTATCTGAATCGATTTCTGCAACTGCATTTCCTTTTAAGAATAACTGAAGATATTTGGTATCCAATTTGCCCACTGTTTTTACTACGGCATTTTCAGAAGCCTGTACTCTGGAAATATTTTTTACATAAACTGTAATCTTAGCCGCATTTCTATCTACTGAACTGATTTTTAATGCATGTCCGTCTTGGATCACTTTTACTTTACCAGTGTTATCATCATTGTAGCTCACACTTTCTTTTTCTCCTTGTATCAACGTGATTTCTACATTGCCACTTACAATAACCTGGCTGATATTTTTAGGTGCCGATATTTTGATTGGCTGTTTCTCGCCTGCCATTACACTTGTTGAGAAAATAGCAGAAGTTAAAACGATAGCTGCTAATATTGATTTTGTTAGGGTTTTGATTGAGGTTTTCATAATGCTGTTATTTATATTTTTAATTAATATTTTGTGTTTGTTTTGTAGATAAGACACCACCAGGGCCAAAACGTTGCAGCAGAAAACCCTCAATTATACCAACACTGCTTAATTCTCGACGAACGGGTTTAAAAATCGGGCGAAAAAGAGTTCATTTTTACGAGTACTTCCATACCTATCGCTTAATTCTATGTACGATCTTAATCTTGTTGGCTTAGAATTAACAATCGCTGAACATTTGCTTTAAACGCCTGTTAATCTTTTGCGGTAAGTTCCAGCAAATTGAGGCCATGAGAATGACCGTACGATTGAAAAAAATAAAAGAAAAATTAGAGCGGCTAACCAGCTAGGAGCCTGTAATACGCTAAAAAGATAGACTGGTGGAGTTAATACCTGCCTGAAAAAAATTGACCTGCCTCAATAATCCGGAAAGATGTGCTAAATCAATAATACCAAGCTCAGAACTTGGGTTTAAATGGGCAGATGCTTCACATTCTGCCCGTTGGGTTTCACTATAATGGCTAAAATTTAATCGATAGTTTTTCAGAAACAAGAACATTGTTTTTGTAGTACTCGAAGAACCAGGTTCCATTCTTTTTTAAAACTACGCCGTTCCCGTTTCCGTTGCTGGAAATGTAACAGTCCTCTACAGAGGTTTTGAGTAAGGTCATTACAATTTTAGGGCTTGCATCTATCAGTTGGTAACCATTGCTTATAGGCTGGGCGTACAATAGCCCCTCTTGTTGTTCTATTTTGGCGACGATTGGTTGACTAACCGGTACAGGTATTTGCTTAGCCGCTACGTTTGCCGGAGCAGGTGTTGGATTGGCAGCCGCAGTTGGATTGCCTGCTACATATTTAAAATCGTTAAAAGACGTAAATGCATCTTTCAATGCCAAATTGTAAGAAGTCTCGTATTCTTTCTCTCTGCTTTTACCTGCCTTGCTTTTTATCACTACAGCACCCTTACAATCTTTAAGTAAAAGGGTAAGATTGGTAACGAACATACTATTGTTTTCCTGAACTTCTACTACCAGGGCCTTGCATCTATCTGTTGCAATTTCTTCTGGTATTTCCGAATTATCAAAATACACAGTAAAACCTTTCTCCTCAAAAAAAGCTTTTGTTAGTGTATTTAAACCATATTGATTAATCTGTTTGAGAAAACTAAATTTCTCGGGCACAATGATGTATTTGTAATTGGCGGTATTAGACTGTGCCTGTACAGAAAAAGAGATTGCTAAAAGGACAATAAAAAAATATCTTTTCATAACGATTATAATGGAGTTTGGATAAGATTCCGCCTCAATTTATAGATTGAAACGGAGAAAATCAAATTTAACTTTCAGTAACATGATACATTATTAATCGATAGGTGTTTAAGAACGCTAATCCAATTTAAGTCCATGATTTTTGGAGGTCGCTGTGATTTACACCACGCAAAATGTAAGCTAAATTATTTTGATTCTCTTCTGTTAATTTAGTCATTCATCATTAATTGTAAATTAAGGTCTTATTAAATGCCTATTCTTCGATACGACGGGGTTATTACGTTGCCGTTTACCAATGTTAATGAATTTAATAGGGTGATTATCCAGAAATTCCATAGCCTAATCATGATAAGCTTTATCAGCAATATAAAACGTTTGTATGTCTCATTTTCCCGGCAATTGCGTGTTTATTTTTACGGCCGCAAAAAAAACATAACTAATTGTCAAATTACATGTGGTTGTAGCCAAGATATTTTTTAACCTTTAAAGTTACAAGTGCAGGAATCTATTTTCTTAGATATCTACAGCTTAGATGAGATTGAAAAATTATTTAAGGAAATCATAAGGAAATGAGTGTAAATCTGCAATACCTTAAGGGGAGCGATAAACGGTGAAAAAATAGATGTGAAAAATAATGTGATCAGCGCTTATTTGACCTCATTCGGTCCCGCCAGTTTATGCTAAATTAAGGAAAAACTTAACCGAGGTGGTGAGCGGTTTTGGTTCATTAACAGTAAGATAGTCCATTTTTATGTGTAGGATAATCCATTGCGTTAACCGTTTTAGTTATTTATTATTATAGTGCCCCCTGCTGATCATTACAGCATCAGGGGCGAAACCAAATATAATCAGTATGAACCGTAGGCTTTTTTATTTAATGCTGTTGTTTTCGGCTATTATATATGCCATACAGGCATGCAATAGTTCGTCCACGAGCCAGGTTGCACAGGAGCAGGTACCTGATAGCATCAGTTATAATTTTCATGTCCGGCCGATACTGTCCGACAAATGTTTTATCTGTCACGGTCCTGATGCCAATAAACGTGAAGCCGATTTAAGGCTGGATATAGCGGAAGAAGCTTATAAAGCTTTGAAAGACAAACCTTCGGCGCATGCGCTTGTCCCCTTTAAACCCTTAGCCTCTGAACTTTTTTTGCGCATTTCTAGCCAGGATTCAAGCCAGCTAATGCCGCCTAAATCCTCCAATCTCAAACTAACCGCGCATGAAATCGCAGTTATCGAAAAATGGATCAAACAGGGAGCTAAATATGAGCGGCACTGGGCTTTTACGCCGCCAAAAAGCCATCAGATCCCAAAAGTGGAAAATAAGGAATGGGCAAAAAACGAAATCGATTATTTCATTCTGCAGAAACTGGAGCAAAAAGGGATAAAACCAAATGAACAGGCAGATAAAGAAAGGTTATTGAAACGGGTCAGCCTCGACCTTACCGGCCTACCACCGGATATGGAGATGATGAATAGGTTCATGGCCGATAATAGCAACAATGCCTATGAAAAGGTTGTGGAGTCACTCCTTCAGCGCCCCGCATATGGGGAGAAGATGGCCCTGCATTGGCTGGATGTGGCCCGTTATGCCGATTCGCATGGTTATCAGGACGACAACTATCGCAGTCAATGGCCATGGAGGGACTGGGTTATCCATGCTTTCAATACCAATATGCCCTACAAGCAGTTTATAAGCTGGCAGCTCGCTGGAGACCTGATGCCTAATGCTACCAAGGAGCAGTTGCTCGCGACTGGCTTTAACCGGAACCACAAAATCACCGAAGAGGGCGGGGTAATTGATGAAGAATACCGTGTTGAATACGTAACAGACCGGGTAAATACCTTTGGCAAAGCCATGCTGGCTGCCACAATAGAATGTGCCCACTGTCACGATCATAAATATGATCCCTTCTCTCAAAAGGAATATTATCAGTTATATGCTTTTTTTAACAATGTTAAAGAAGTCGGACTTCAGTCAACTGTCGGGGGGGCTGAAACCTACGCGAAAAAACCGTTGATGGAAATCAGCAATGAAGACATCAAAAAGATATTGGCTTTTGTAAATAAGAGAGATACCAATAAATTGATTGTTTCGGTAATGGGGGATAGGGATACACTACGTAAAACCTATATCCTCAATAGGGGGGTGTATGATGCGCACGGTGAAGAAGTACAGGTCGGTACCCCGAAATCTTTGCTCGCTTTCAGCGATAAATATCCAAAGAACCGTCTGGGTTTAACGCAGTGGCTCTTCGATAGGAAAAACCCGCTTACAGCAAGGGTATTTGTGAACCAGATCTGGCAGGAATTTTTTGGACGTGGTATTGTAAAGACCTCAGGTGATTTTGGTATGCAGGGCGAACTTCCCTCGCATCCGGAACTACTGGACTGGCTGGCGGTAGATTTTATGGACCATGGCTGGAACATCAAGCGTCTGGTCAAACAGATCGTAAGCTCAGCGACTTACCAGCAATCTGCAGTCGTATCAAAAGAGAAATTAAAAACCGACCCTGAAAATATCCTGCTTGCGCGGGCACCTCGTTACCGCATCCCGGCAGAATCCATAAGAGATGTGGTGCTGGCTAGTAGTGGCTTATTGGTTAAGACCATAGGCGGTCCAAGTGTAAAACCTTATCAGCCTGCCGGACTTTGGGAAGGAGCGACCTCCGGGCGTGGTATACTGGCCTCCTACCGCCAGGACCATGCCGAAGACCTTTACCGCAGGGGAATGTATACATTTATCAAACGTACGGTCCCACCGCCTTCAATGGGTGTTTTCGATGCCAGTAACCGCGATCAGTGCGAGGTAAAACGGTTAAACACCAATACCCCGCTTCAGGCACTGGTGATGTTAAATGATCCAACGGTACTGGAGGCTTCGCGCGTTCTTGCAGCGAGACTCCTACAGGAAAAGAACACTACTGAGGATAAAATCAAGACCGCATTCCGGTTGATTGTATGCCGGATTCCCAATGAAAAGGAGATAAAACTGCTCAGTTCTTATTATGCAGATCAACAAAAGATATTTAAAGATGGGAAAGATGCAGAGAAAGTATTGACTGTGGGCGAGTACCCACTTCCTAAAAACATCAACAAGGTCTCACTGGCTGCAATGACGGAGGTGATTACCACCATTTATAATTTAGAGGAAACCATTACAAAAACCTGATATATGGAAAAGGATATTTTAGAACATGGCCTTAACTTTAACAGGCGCCGTTTTCTCTCCAGGCTAAGCTTAGGGCTTGGAAGCGTTGCCCTTGGCTCCCTGCTGATGCCTGATCTCTTTTCGGGCAGCATCGATGAAAGCGATATTTTAGCTGGCCTTCCCGATTTTGCACCAAAGGCCAAAAGGGTAATCTATCTGTTCCAGAACGGGGCGCCCTCGCAGCTCGAGTCTTTTGACTATAAGCCCAAGCTCAGGGAGATGATGGGACAGGAACTTCCTGCATCTATCCGTGCCGGACAGCGGCTTACCGGAATGACAGCCAATCAGGCATCCTTTCCACTGGTGGGATCATATTATGATTTTAAGCAGTATGGCCAATCAAGAGCATGGATAAGCGACCTGTTTCCCCATACAGCAAAGGTGGTTGATGATATCTGTATCATTAAATCCATGTTTACCGAGGCGATAAACCATGATCCGGCACTGACCTTCTTTCAAACAGGGGCACAACAGGGAAACCGGCCAAGCATGGGCGCCTGGCTCAGTTACGGGCTTGGTAGTGAAAATAAAAACCTGCCGGCTTTTACCGTCCTGCTCTCTCGTGGCAAAGGTAACGGGCAAGGGGTTTACTCGAAATTATGGACAAACGGGTTTTTGGATTCAACGCATCAGGGGGTACACTTCAGTAGTGGAGAAGATCCGGTACTCTACCTTAAGGACCCTGAAGGGCTCAACAGGTTTGAACGCAGAAAAATGCTTGATAAGCTGGCGGAAATGAATGATATGTCGTATAAGGAATTTGGTGATCCGGAGATCAATGCCAAGGTACAGCAATATGAAATGGCTTACCGGATGCAGACTGCGGTGCCCGAAATTACCGACCTTTCTAAAGAACCGGATGATATCATCAAACTCTACGGCTCGGATTGCCTGGTGCCGGGAACCTTCGCGGCCAATTGTCTGCTTGCCAGAAAACTAAGTGAGAACGGCGTCCGCTTTGTACAGTTGTACCACCAGGGATGGGACCAGCATGGAAATCTTCCCTCGGAGATGGCCTCGCAGGCCAAAGATGTGGATCAGGCCTCGGCTGCACTGATCACCGATCTTAAGCAACGCGGGCTATTGGACGAAACCCTGGTCATCTGGGGCGGTGAATTCGGCAGGACCAATTACAGCCAGGGCAAGATGACCAAAGATAATTACGGGCGTGACCATCATCCGCGCTGTTTCAGTATCTGGATGGCCGGAGGGGGAGTGAAACCCGGGATAGTGCATGGCGAATCCGACGATTTTGGTTATAACATCATTAAAGATCCTGTACACGTGCATGATTTTCAGGCAACCGTGCTGCATCAGCTTGGGTTAAACCACGAGAAACTGATATTCAAACATCTGGGCCGTCGTTATAGGCTGACCGATGTGAGCGGTAAGGTAATCAACGACATTTTAATATAAATCCCGTTTATGGACAGAAGAAAATTTATAAAACATACCACAGTAGCATCTGCCAGTTTCTTTATTGCCAAAGATCTGGTGGCAAAACCTAAGGGACCTGTTTATGGGCATAACAATATGCGCTATATGCTGGATAACAAATGGGGACAGCTGAACCCTTTGAGAAACCCGGTGAATGATTGCCATGAGATGGTACAGGATGCCAAGGGAAGAATTATCCTGTTGACCAATGAGACTAAAAACAATATCCTCATTTATAATAAATCAGGGAAACTGCTAGATAGCTGGGGACATGAATTTCCCGGTGGCCATGGGCTTACCCTGGCAAAGGAAAACGGCAAGGAGTTTCTTTTTATCACAGATACCAACCGGCACCAGGTTTATAAAACCACATTGGATGGCAAGATCCTGATGACCATTGATTGCCCGATGGAAACTGGTCTATATAAAAAGAAAGAAGAATTTGTGCCAACTGAAACCGCGGTAGCTGATAATGGTGATTTTTTTATTGCTGACGGTTATGGCCTGCAGTATGTGTTCCATTATAGTGCCGATGGTAAATTGCTCAGTTATTTCGGGGGCAGGGGAGCTGAAACCAAACACCTTGATAACGCCCACGGAGTGTGCATCGATAAACGCAGTAGCACGCCAAGCTTGCTGGTTACAGACCGTACGCGTAACTGCTTTAAACGCTTTGATCTGCAGGGTAATCTGAAAGAGATTATCTCGCTTCCAGGCGCCTGCGTCTGCAGACCAGTGATAAAAAATGATTATCTGTATGCGGCAGTATTGCGCTCGCCTGACCTAAGTAAGGACGGAAGCGGCTTTACGACCATTTTGGATAAAAACAATAAAGTAATATCCAATATAGGGGGAACGCTGCCAGTTTATAAAGACGGGGTGCTGCAACCCATGGCCCAGGCGGAAAAGATTTTGTTGAACCCGCACGATGTGTGCGTAGATAATGATGAAAATCTATATGTCGCACAATGGGCATCGGGAAAAGTATATCCATATAAATTCACACGCATATAATGAAAATCACGCTGAAGGGTTTTGCAGAGAATGTGCTGTTCATGGCAAATGCCTTTATTATTTTTTTACTGGTTTTTGGCCACAGGATTTCAGTTCCATATTGGTTACAGCCGCTGGGAAGGATGCACCCTATGGTACTGCATTTTCCGATCGTTATTCTGCTGCTGGCGATGCTGCTGGAGTTTTTCCGCTTTAAAGATGCTTATGCCAAAGAAAAGCTCTACCATGATTTTACTTCCTGGCTACTGCTTTCTGGTACTCTTTTTTCAGCGGTAACCGTTATCATGGGGCTGTTCCTCTCTAAAGAGGAAGCGTATTCGGGAAGCACGTTACAATGGCATAAATGGACGGGAGTAAGTATCGTCCTCATCACCACCCTTATTTATTACTGCAGGAATTCTGCCTGGTATAAACTGCCGCTGGCAAGGGCTGGAGCTGTGCTTACCATATTCTTTGTAATCCTTGCCGGCCACTATGGTGCGGCATTAACCCATGGAGATAATTTTGTGCTGGAGCCGGTAAGCACGCCTGTTGAAAAGGCCAGCGTTCCGCTGGAGCAGGCAAAAATATTTGAAGATGTGGTTATGCCCATATTTTCTCAGAAGTGCCTCAGCTGCCATAATATCGAAAAGGCGAAAGGCAATCTGATCATGGATAATGCCGGCTCGATTCTTAAAGGCGGGAAAACGGGAAAACTCTTTGTACCCGGAAAACCTGGGCTCAGCTTGCTACTGGAACGGATACATCTGCCATTGGATGAAAAAAAGCATATGCCCCCTAGAGGGAAATCCCAATTGAGCGAAAAAGAGATGGAACTTTTGAAACTTTGGATAAAAAGCAATGCTGAAATGAAGAAGAAGGTCATGGATTTACCTGCAAATGATTCTTTACGGTTATTGGCAACCGCCTTTTTAGCCCCGGCCAATGCGCCGGAGGAGAAATTCGGGTTTGCAGCAGCAGATGAGGGCACCGTTAAAAAACTGAACAATAACTACAGAAATATTTACCCCTTAGCTAAGGAATCGCCGGCCTTGGCAGTAAATATCTATAATAAAAGTATTTATAAACCATCAGTGTTAAAGGAATTGAGCGAGGTTAAAAAACAGATAGTATCATTAAACCTGAGCGGTATGCCCCTGGGCGATGAAGACCTGAAAATCATCGCTGGCTTTGAAAACCTGCGTAAACTGAACCTGAATTTTACGAACATCAACGGAACAGGACTAAAGTATTTAACGGCTTTAGAACATTTAAATGCTTTGTCCCTTTCTGGTACCAGAGTGAATTATAATCTTGTCAAACAGGTTGTAAACATGAATGGCCTCAAACAGCTGACTTTATGGAATACAGGACTGACTGAGGCGGAAGTATCTCAGCTACAAAAAACAAATAAGAACCTGACCGTGATTGCGGGCTTTAAAGATGATGGAAAACACCCCGTTAAATTGAACAAGCCCCGTCTGAATACGGATGTTACTGTTTTTAAAGATGCCATTACCCTGCAATTGAAGCACCTGATAAATGGGGTTAAAATCAGGTATACTACAGATGGGACAGAACCCGACAGCCTTAAATCCCCCATCTATAACAGGGAAATTGTCCTTAGCGGGAATACCACGGTTAAGGCCAGGGCATACAAAGCAGGCTGGTACGGCAGTGATCTGCTGAGTGCTAATTTTTACAAAAGCACTTATAAACCGGACAGCATCTCATTTTTGTTGCCCGCCAATGATAAATACAGGGCTGGAGGGGCAAAGGTTCTGATTGATAATCAATTGGGAGACTATGATTTCAACCTGGGCAAGTGGATCGCTTTCAGGGAAAATAATATGGAGGCGATGCTTTACTTTAAAAGGCCGGTTACCATACAGTCGGTAACCTTACATGCGATGAAGCAGATACAGCCCTACATATTCCCGCCTACCGAAGTAGAGATCTGGGGCGGGACAGATAAAGATAAACTGCATTTACTGGGTAGGGTAAGACCCGACATACCGGAAAAAATGGAAGAACGCGAGCTCATTAAAATTGAAGCCAAGTTTAAGTCTCAGCATATTTCCTGCTTAAAGATTGTAGCCAAAAACTTAAAAAAACTACCAGAGTGGCATCCTGCTAAAGGACAGCCGGCCTGGCTTTTTGTAGATGAAATATTTCTTAATTGAGAATGAACGGGGCATTTCGGGAAAAACGGCCACCCGTTCCGCATTTAAACTGTCACCACATTTCGCTTTAACTTTCACTGAAATACACAACTTCGGCGGGGAATCGGATATACCACTGCAACATCTACAAGAACTTTTCAGAATAATCAGAGAAACTTATAAGAATTAGAAAGCAAACGGGGTATGCTATGGACTGATGTCATCGGCCGCTCCAGCTATTATTTCTAAGCAATCGATTGTTTTTTTAGAAAAAATATTTAATTTACCTTATTAAATAACTAATGCACAATGAAAAACTAATTGCGACTAATACTTTTGTGCAGGTTCTGACCAGGATCTTACAGGTAAAAAGCAAAGGGCTGGGTAGCAAGTGCATCGGAACAACCGCAGATAACCAAATTTTAAATCAAATATAAACCTAAACATATGCTTAACATTCAAAACACCAAACTATTCTGGGCAAGCTGCCTTGCCTTACTGGTCACCTCTCTTTCCTTCGGCATCCGTGCCGGTATCATGAACCAGCTCGGCATCGATTTTCAATTGACTACCGGTCAGTTGGGTACCATTACTGCTGCTGCCTTCTGGGGATTTCCGCTGGCAATTGTAGTCGGAGGATTTGTGGTCGATATGATCGGCATGAAACGTTTGCTGGTGATGGCTTTTATTTTTCACCTGGCCGGAATTGTGCTGACCATTTTTGCTCAGGGCTACTGGAGCCTGTTTTTATCAACGCTATTGATCGGCATTGCCAATGGCACGGTGGAGGCCGCTTGTAATCCCCTTGTAGCTGCTTTATATCCGGAAAATAAAACTACCCGCTTAAATCATTTTCACTTATGGTTTCCCGGAGGTATTGTGATCGGCACCTTGCTGGTTACCCTGTTTGTTCAGCTCGGACTGGGCTGGAAGGTACAGGTGGCCATGATGATTATTCCGACTTTAATTTACGGATACCTGTTTTCAAAGCTGGATTTTCCGGTTACCGAAAGGGTATCATCCGGTTACTCCAGTTCAGATATGTATAAAGCGGTACTTTCTCCATTGTTTATCTTTATGTTCATCTGTATGTTCGGTACGGCCATTACCGAGTTATTTACCGGGCAATGGATAGGTTTATTACTGAAAAATGTAACCGATAATGCCATTTTATTGCTCACGCTGACTACTGGAATTATGGTAATTGGCCGGGGTTTTGCCGAACCTGTGGTTCACCGTCTTGCCCCTCAGGGCGTACTGCTCTTATCAGCAATATTTGCCGCATTGGGGCTTTACATGCTGAGTACATTTACCGGGAATTCTGTTTTTTTCGCAGCAATTATCTTTGGTATAGGCGTTTGTTATTTCTGGCCGACTATGATCGGTTTTGTCGCTGAGAATGTTCCTAAATCGGGAGCCTTAGGCCTAAACCTGATGGGAGGTGCGGGAATGTTTGCTGTTTCTATTTATACGATGTTTATGGGTGGTTTTTATGATAACCTGATCGTTAAACATTTACCTGCTGGTGCCTCGTTAGGTGATTATTTAAAAGCGCCGGAGAATTCAGCACCAGCGCAGGCGCTTGCCAATGCCAAAAACCTGGCGGGGCCTGAAATTCTGCAGGCTACACTGATTATCCCTATAATATTGATTGTGGCTTTCGGCGGATTGGTTATATACCTGCGTTCACGGAAAAAGAGCAGGTCTGTAGCTTTGTAACTAAAAATACAATTTCTTTATAAGCGTTTAGTTCTAACGCATAAGAAGTACAATGAGCCTGTCTCAAAATAACAGATTCAGAAATAGCAAAAGAATTAAATTTGGCGGTGTCGTCATGCTCAGCTTGACTGGGTATCTTAATGCTTTGGTAGGGACTTATTTTTTGCCTTTCTATCGCATTAAGATTCCCGTTTTCACGGGAATGACGACCTTTCAAAATATTATTCTGCCAAAATCTCCAAAATCAATTCTGAAACAGCCTCATTTAGGGTTTTATTTTTCATCAAGGTTATTTCTGTCATAAATTATAGTAACGAACTGCCTGGCGATAGTTCATACGGGGCTTTGCCTACCTCAAATATCCTGGTATATTCACTTCCCTGTGTAGTGATTTCATCACCTAGTATCCTAATCCAATTGCCTTCGCGCAGCCCTACTACCTTTATGTTATTCTGCGTTAGAAATTCCATGATCCTGGTTTCCCTTGTTTCTCCATTATGTTTTAACTCCGGATTTGGGTCGAGGTAATGCGGATTAAGGTTGAAAGGAACCAGCCCCATGCAATCAAAAGAGGGCGGATACACAATAGGCATGTCATTGGTGGTTTTCATATTCATGCCACCGATGCTACTTCCTGCGCTGCAGCCCAGATAAGGTTTGTCAAGTTTGATGTTTTCACTTAGCTGCTTCATCAGTCCCAGCTCATGAAGTGTTTTTACCAGGAGAAAGGTATTGCCTCCGCCAGTAAAAAAACCTTTGGCAGTATGGATCGCCTCAATGGGGTTGTTAAATTCGTGCAGGCCTTTAACGCTGATATTTAACTGTGAGAAAAAATCGCGGGCTTTGGCAGTATATTCTTCATACGAAATGCCTCCTGGCCTTGCGTAAGGGATAAATATAATTTCATCTATCCCGGCAAAGAGTGTAATGAGTTCATCTTTTAAATATTCCAGATAATTACCGCCAAACAGCGTAGAAGTAGAGGCCAGGATAACATTCATTTTATTTGCTTTTGGCAATTATACCGTTTTTCCATTAAAATATTTATCCTTTGATCCAATAACTACACCTCGATTAATATTTATTCGTAATGATTGAATTTTTAGGCTCTCTTGCCTTATGTGATCGTAATGACGCTGTATCATAAATACAGAATTGTCATCCTGAAGGATGATTTTTTGTATAAAAACCAATATTAATAAAGTATATAATTTATTATTTTTTTACCCTACAGCTCATGCTTTCCTCGGCTCACCGCCGCCGATGGGCTCTTTCTTTTTTGAGTCAAAAAGACCAGCAGAGCTAGCTTGAACACAATTAAAAAAAACAGAGCAAGTGAAAAAACAAAAAACACCGGCTGAAAATTTATTCATTTGTATTATAGTTTTCAGCTGCATTCATGAGGGCTTCGCGGTTTTCTTTTGAAGTTAGTGGGTTGGCTGTTTCAGTGGAGCCCGAAAAATTTGTTAGGCCGGATTTAAGTGGAACGGAGATACGGTGCCACGGCCTAGTTGGGCTGAAATACGCAGTCGTCATAAACCGCTCATATTTAAATGAATACAAAATAAGGTCAATGGTGGACTGTCGAAGGGCCTGTTTAAATGCCTAGCAAGATGTTTCGACAAATTCGACCAGAATTACAAATATGATGCAGCCAGATCTTTTCTGCAAAAATAAACCCTGAAATGAATTACCTTCTGTGAGCTCGCTAAGACTCGGTTCAGGCTGATAACACGGTGCTTAGATACCGGTAGTACTTTTCAAAAGGGATATTATTAATCGAACTGAGGACAATATGTAAGCCGGCCATTTTCTAGATAATGAGAAACGGCAAACTGAAGGTTTTTCCGGAAATGAAGGTCAGTTTTTCTTTAAAGTATATTTTCTTTATGCCTTTCAGATAAAAACTAAGGCTGGGCGTTAGAGATCCTGGCTGCAGAAAGATATTTCCTTCGCTCATTTGTCCACTCTTTTAGCTTTGGAACAATATACAGGATTGCAAAGGCCAGTATCGAAATAACGGCCTGTAAAGAGAGGTTTATCTTGGTCACCGGATGAATATCTGCTTCACCCATTACCAGGTAAAGGCGGTATACACTCCTTATGATGATGAGTACCAACAAATATTTGCTCCATTTGAACCTTCGTTTGATCAGGATAAAAAGCAGATAACGCGTGATGAGGATTGATATAAAAATAACCAGCTCCTGCGTACTCTTATAATCATAGAAAAACAGATTTACTATCCCGATTAAAAAAGTAATTAAAATAAGATTAGAAGATAAGGAATACCTATTCTTCATTAATTTAAAATTTACCAACTTAAATAGGTTTATGACGACAGACGATGCAAATGTCTTGATAATTTTTTAAATAAGATAATTTTGATTGTTAAGAAATCTTAAACCATTGATATTTGTCAATAAATAATAAAATCGCTATTCAAAAAAAGCGGATTGCTGCTTTGGCAATCCGCTTTATATTTTAGCCTGAGTTTTGTATTACGCTTTCATTACACGGTCTTTAACCTTTACCGCAGGGTTTCCCTGGTAAATGCTGTAAGACAATAAGTTTTTGTTCGCTACACCTCCCATGGTTAAAACCGCATGACTATGCAAAGTTACACCAGGACCAACTGTAGCTGCGGCACCAATCCAGGCTCCATCTTCCAGCACAATGGGGCCAGTCATTAAGTCGAAATTTGTGCGGCTATAATTGTGGTTTCCGGTAATGAGAACAGCCTGTTGCGAAATACAGCAGTTTTTTCCAATTTTTACCTGATCCAAATTGTCTATATAACAATCAGCCAGCCAGCTATAATCACCAATTTCCAGTTTCCATGGATATTTAATGTGAATGCCCGGTTTTATGCGTA
This sequence comes from Pedobacter sp. ISL-64, assembly GCF_018613605.1. Lineage (GTDB taxonomy): Bacteria > Bacteroidota > Bacteroidia > Sphingobacteriales > Sphingobacteriaceae > Pedobacter. The sequence goes on from NZ_JAGGPU010000011.1 coordinate 20,947, forward strand.
CCTCTTTACCAATCCTGCTACCAAATAACCGTAACAAAGCAACCAGTACTGAGCTGACTGGCATTAAACGGCTTTTAAAAAAGATAACATCCGTAAAGTACCATAAAACCTGCTTGAGGATGGGAGCGCCAACCTTAAAATCGCCAGTATCAAAATTCTTATGTAGCTGTGTTTCTAGCAATTTTTCCTCTTTATTTGTTGTTGGCAATGGTTTGATTTTTAACTAATTTATTGCTTTTCCTGATCCAAAAATATAACATTGCGAAAATGCAGATGTATACAATGATATTAAAAATTTCGTGGTGATAGGTAAAATTGTTCCGCTGGGATTTAAAGAAAGCCATTAATACACCCAAACCGGCAATGCGCAGTACATTCAGAACGTAGATGGCAATAAAACCGATCACCAGCATTTTAAAAGTCGATTTCCATGTCGCTGGGAATGCCAGTACAAAAGCGGCCAAAAAACTCATTACACCAAGGCCAAGGCAGGAATAATTCACACGCAGATAAGGCCCGGATACTACCATAACGTCCATTTCGTTATAAATGGCATAAAAGCCAAAAGCTTTAATTATCCATACTGCAGGTACAATTAACGCTGTTTTTAAGCCCTGGATATAATCAAAATGATTAGCAATATAGGCATTATAAAATCTGGAACCAGGTGTCATTACACTGTTCATAAACAGATTACCCTGACTAAAGAGGATGTATAGTATAAACAGGGCAACCACAAATTTGATGGCCTTCTTATTCGCTTCTTTTTTCGCTTCTTCTGGGGTCATATGTTATCAGCATTTATAATGTAACTTCTGTTTTTTTGAATTACTTTAATTTTTTTATCTACCAGTTTTCTGAACCAGAAGCCTTGAAGATAATGGAACTTAATACCCGTGCTTCCGTCAAATATGCCCAGTTTAAAAAACATCCGGTAGCCAAAGTAAAGATAGGGGCGAAACCCTAGTGGAAGTTTCCACCACAATTGTTTTAACCATGCCCGCTTTTCATCGGGACTGCCTAGTAAGTTAGGCTTTAAACTTTGTGCGCGCAACTTTAACATCCTTTCTACCTCTTCCTGCGCCACCAGATCACTATAACGTTCGTGTTTGGCTTTCCAAAAAGCAATGTCATTCTCTTTTAGGTTTTCTTCCAAAATCCAGCCTTTCTTCCAGATTTTGGTCTTACCCGGTACAATAAAACGGTGATCCATGTTTTCGTTGAGATCAGAAAACCCGATCCCTGTCCTGAACATTTTTAAAAGGTAAAAAGGGTAGAAGGTACCAAACCTGATCCAGCTTCCCTGAAAGAAATTTTTGCGGTTAAAGTAAATACCGTTAATACCGAGATGATCTTCCTCTTTAAAATTGGCCAGCATTTCGAACAGCTCAGGCGTAACCGTTTGATCAGCATCGAGGCCGATTGTCCAAGGGGATTCTACTTTAAAGTTTTTTAAAGCGAAATCCCATTGTTTTGGGTGGTTTATAAAAGGGTTTTGTTTCACCTCAGCACCATAGCGATCAGCAATTTTCAAGGTTTCGTCGGTACTTCCGCTGTCCAAAATGAACATTCTCGCATTTAAGGCTTTGATAGACTCTAACAATCTGGGCAGATGGATCTGCTCATTAAAGGTTAAAATGATAAAGCTAAAATTTCGGTTCATATCAGGATTAAAGTGCTATTGGGCTAGCTAGAATTTCTTTGTAAAGTTCAACATATTGTTTAACCAATGTATCATCGTTAAAATCAGCATTGATTTGCAATGGAGCAGTACTTCTGATTTTTTTTCTTTTTTCAATATCCTGCTGAGCAGAAACTATTCCGGTTTTGATCTCTTCAATGCCTAACCCTGTAATCCACCCCAGGTTTTTAGCTGAGACATAATCAGCAAGGCCAACAAATTTGCTGATGAGTACGGGCGTACCCACACTTAAACTTTCTACCACTACGTTGGCAAAATTTTCATTGTAAGAAGTGAGCACAGTTAAATCATGCATGGCCATTAAGTTAAACTTATCCGCATTACTCACCTGTCCAAGCCAGGTAATGCGCTCGCTAAGTTTCAGCTTTTCAGCCTTGTCTTTTAAACTTTGTACATATTCTTCTTTTCCTGTACCTCCAATAGTTAATCTCCAAGGGATATCAACAAGTGCTAAGGCCTCAAAAAGCAACTCAAGCCCCTTCTTTTTTTCAATGCGCGAAAGAAATATAATGTTAAAAATTAGAGATTCTTGATACTTGCCACTCGCTATCTGATACCCACTATCTGCTACTCCTGAACCTAAACTAACCAAATTGGCAATTACCCTGATGCTTTTAGGTTGCACTATCGTTAAAATATCTCTTTTTTCCTGTTCGCTGGTGGCGTGGATATGGCAGTATTTTAATAAACGTTCTCCCAATAATTTATGGATGATTTTTTTTGGAAATGAATTCCGGTTACCAAATGTATAGGAGGTGAGCATGCCTCTAGGAGATAAAACCACTGGTATTTTATACCACATAGCCACTAAACAACTCAATACTGAAACTAAATTCCACCAGGCATGGATGTGTACAATATTCCCCTCCTCTGGAGGGGTGTCTGTAAGACGGGGTGGTCCTTTTAGGTTTTGATTGGTTGTGTTTAATTTGTTATGTTGAGCTGAGCCTGCACTGAGCTTGACGAAGTGTCGAAGGATCTTCCTTCTTAAGGACCGCAACAAACCTGGCGAAAAATGGCTGTGATCTTTTGTCCAGCGTTTAAAATAAGTAACCTTTACACCCTCTACTAGTACAGGTTTATCTATCGCCATGTCTAGCTCATTTGTTCCATTTGCCGTTGTAGTTAATATTTGCACCTCATTAACGCCTAACCCCTCACTCCTCACGGCTAACCCACCTAAGGCCTCGCATAACTTCCCTACACTCTGTATGGGGCCGCCGTAAATGTATGCGGGTTTATAAGAAGCAGTAATATGAATAATTTTCAATATGAATTCTTTAAACAACTAACCCCTAACCAGCTAAACACTAATCCCCTAAACCCTAACCCCCTAATCAAACACAGGCTTCAATACCTTTATGGTTCTAAGCAGATAAAAAAGAAACCACATAATTACATAACCCCAAAAGATGTTGTTGAACATAAATTCGAAGTTATTTCCCCGCCAGAGACCTTGGAAAATGCTATTGAACATAATCACACAACCCAGTTCGTAACCACCAAATAAACTTTCGGCTAAATCAGATAAATGTTGAACCAACATTCCGTATAGGAGCATAAAGAAAAATACACCAACTATACCCCAGCTTAAATAGGCATCAACTACGGGGCGAGTTTTTGCCGAAACTGCCGACATTTGATGTGCCACACCTGCATCGTAAACACGCTGCATGGAAACGGTTTCCATACTGGGTTTACCCGACCAGAAAATTCTGGGAATCAGTCCTTCTAAAGAATTTTCGACAATCTCCCAGTCATAATAGGGGTGATGATCAGGTACAAAATCTACAAATTGAGTAAACATTTCTAATTCGCTCAGTCTCCTGGTAAGGAAGCCCCAGTTCGTATCTTCAATCTGTTCCTCATTATCAAGGTTGATATTTTCAAAGGCCTGATTTTGTGCCTCTTCTGCACTTACTTCTCCACCCCAGCTTTGCCTAACCGTATTATTATATGTCGGCAAGAAATAAAGTAATATATAGGCCACAGGGATAGCCAAATAGAGAATCAATTTCTTATAATAAGGAAAAAAAACGCAGGCAATGACAATAACATTAATAATAATAGGCTCTTTATATCCTGATAATGAAGCATGGATAAAATTAAGGATGAAAATAGTAGCACCTATGCCAAGGTATTTGATGTTTTTTGTATTAAATCCTTTAACAAATAATACTGCTGCACAGGATATTCCGACCAGTGTAAGCGGGAGTGCAATTTGGCTAAGTCCTGAAAAATTTTGAGCTAACGATCCTATTGCAAATACAATAATACTGAGCCAGATTAAAAAATCATCATTGTCATCAAAGGCTTTTATACTCTTAATTTTAATGCGATTCTTTTGAACCAAAAGCATACCAGTAGCCAATGTCGCATGTGCCATTAAACTCATGCGTTGGCAACTGGCAATCAGTGCAGTTTGTTCACTTTCTTTAAACTGTGCGCCATAATTAACTTCAGTTAAATACCGGTAGCCTAAGTGATCCATAAAATAAAATATGGAAGTGGTACACATAAATCCTGCAAAAATGAGCTGGGTAAGAAATAAAGGCCGCATAATTTGCTTATGGATAGGCAAATCGCGATTAATAATCGCTGCCGGCGATAATATGGTCGTATAAAAAATAAAGAGTGAGCCAAACCATGCGACAAAATAAGAAATAATCGGGCTGTTGATTAATAAGTACGAAACCAGTACTGGAAAGTATAAGGTTATAATGAGTTTGGTAGGATTGTTATTTTGCATGTTTATTTTGGATGGTATCAACAATCACTTTCACTTGTTTTGCAAATGACCATTTTTGGATAATTTCATGTGAAGTCAATCCCATTTGCGCTAATTTATCTTTATTTTCAGTTAGCGTTTTTAGTTTTTGTTTAAGATCAGTTAAATCACCTGATTTAAATACTTCTCCATTAACTCTCAGTTTAACTAAATCTATAGCACAGCCAACTTTATTAGAGACCAATACTGCCTTTTTTGAAGCCATGGCTTCATTAACAGCCAATCCCCAGGTTTCGCTCAAAGATGGTAAACAAAATAAATCACATGCCTGATATACAACTGGCATTGTTGTTTGATTCTGAAAATCCATAAAGTGAATCCTCTTTTTTATACTGTCATCCTGATTGTTAATATCGTCATCCTGAGTGTAGTCGAAGGGCTTTTCATTGATGTTTTCCTCCCAACTCCGAACTTCCAATTCCGAACTACTTTCATTGTCATCCTGAGCGTAGTCGAAGGATCTCTTGGTTCCTAATCCCTCAACTTTCCTTTTCAAACTCCCCTCTAACACCCCATTTCCAACAAAAAGTAAATGTGTATTTTTCAAGTCAAGGTTAATAAAAGCATCTAATAAAATGAAAGGATTTTTAACAAGATCAAATTTGCCTGCAAAAAGTATTAGTATTTCCTTAGGAGCCATGCCAAGCTTGCCTCTTAAGGAACTAGCTTCTACACCTCTATCTTCTGCAAATCGTTCATTGTCTATCGCATGCGGCGCAAAAACCAATTGTTTTTCTAACAGACCATACTTTTTGAAATAATTCTTGTTTTGCTTCCCTACATAAAAAGCCAGGCCAATGTGGCGATATACCCATTTAAGAAAAATCTTTTTTAAGATAGATTTTAAACCAAATTGATAATTGAGTAAGGTAGAATCACCTCTGAAATAGACTGGGATTTTCCCTTTAAAATATTGAATTGCCTTTAAATGGCTGCGCCATGCCCACCCATAAACTAAAATGGCATCAGGTTTAAAGCTTTGGACCGTATCTATCAGATGAGGATTCACAATACCATTGAAATGATGCGTGCCTTTATCTTTAGCTATGTTTTCTACAAACGTAGAATCGTATCCGTCTAAAAGTGGTAAATCCCATTCAACTTGTTTTTTAAAACCAGCATCAAATTTATTTACAGAGGCTTTTCCCCAAGTATAAAATACTTTTAAATCAAGCTCTTTTGCCATCAACTGAAACACTGGTGCATAGTATTGAATAGGATGTGTAGTAATTATAGCCAGTTTTTTAATCATTAGGTACAGCTAAAATATTACCTGAAACTAAATTTTCAAAGTTGATGATTTTCCTCAACCCATTTCTATGGATATATTCAAAACCATAATTTAATGAAGTCAGTAAGATAAATATATAATCCTCTGCTCGACCAGTTTTTATATGGTAATGTTTATCGTACTCGAAAATAATTTTTGGCTTATTTTTCTTTATTGTTTCTATCAACCCATCTAAAACAAAACTTTCATAACCTTCAACATCAATTTTTATGAAGTCGACTTTTCGATCTACAATAATTTCATCTCCTACGAAGCACTTTATAGAAACGTTGCCATTTTGGTCGAATAGATTGTAGGCGCCAGGATTGGTGCTCTTTAAATCTGCTTGGATTTTAATTTGCTCATTTTTATTACTTAAAGCAATATTATGAGAGGTAATATTTGTGAAATTATTTAACTCAATATTTTTCCTGAGGGCAAGATAATTATGTGGAACAGGCTCAAAGGCAGTTACTCTACCCATATTTCCTGTAAGTTGAGCAAAATATATGGTATGAAATCCAATATTTGCTCCGATGTCTAAAATATGGTCGCCTGGTTTAATAATGGATTTAAAAACTTTTTTAAGTTCAGGTTCGTAATCTCCTGTATATGCAATTTTTCCTCCAATCCATGTTGAAGTATCGCAATAGATTTTGAAATTACCCTCTAATGGTTCGTCAATTTGGACTGCTTTTTTAAATTTATGCTTAGTAAAAAGATAATTAAATATTCTATCCTGCCCTCTAAAAAAAGGTCTTTTTAAAATAAATTTATAAATGGATTGCATTTAAATAACTTTATTGAATAGGTTTACTTGCTCTTTTGTCATTGCAGATGCTGTATAAGGTTGAAATGCTTTCCAATTTGTTTGAGGGATTAATTTTTGCACAACATTTTGTAGATATTCATTTAGTTGGTCAAAGGCAGAATTTTCATTTGCATCAATATCCAAATGATATCCTGCATTACAATCCTTAATGATTTGTGTAGCACTGCTTGCTTGGTGCAAAACAGCAAGTAGCGGTTTTTTAGCTAAGATATACGGATAAAGTTTTGAAGCGGTATATGCAGCTTGATTTGATCCAATGATAAGCAAACCGTCAGCTTGTTGCAAGCAATTAATGCTATCGTAAAAACCAATTCTATCCGTTTGCTCATGCACAAAAGGTAAGATGTTAAAGCGTTGTGCCATAGGTAAAATTGTGTGCTCACCCTTTCCTCGGGGTGCATAACTTGTACCTATAAAATGCATTCTAATCTTCTTGAATACAATGGGGTTTAATTCTAGTCCTTTTTTGAAGAATGTAAAAAGTGTATTCAGCGCTGGATGCAGATCATAACCACCTCTACCCACATAAACCAAATTAATGTGACTGCTATCAAATCGAATTTTTAGGTTTGAACCATTGATTGTTGCAATTTTAAAATCCAAATCAAAAGCGCCAAAAGTAATCACAGCGCTTGGTTTATCTTTTAAATATGGATAACGAACTTTTAAAGTATCAATATAATTTGCCGAAACACTGATTAAGCCATCAACACTTTTCATGGCAATTGGTTCTAAATATTTATTCAAACGGTAGGAGAACCAATACTTTTTAGGTCTTTCTTTTTTTGTTTTACTTTGATAGTAATCAGTATGCCAAGGATCTTGCATATCGATAACATAAGGTATACCATGTTTTTTTTTCCAATAAGCGCCCAAAATACAAATTGGAAAAGCAGTAGTCGAAAAATATATTAAATCGAATGTTTCCTTTTTTAGTAACTCATTTACTTTATTTCGGTAAAACCATAAAGAGCGTAAAGCTAAATTCCCAAGCCCAAGCTTACTTGTCCATTTTTTTGATAACGCTTTTACGCGATGGATTTTTACCTTATTTGGTATAGATTGTAATAAGAGTGGGTCTTTTACCGTATCAATATATTCATCTTCAACAGTTACAACTTCTGCATCCCATCCAAAGTTTTCAAAGTACGGCAAACTCATTCTAATGCGTTGCATATCCGCTGTATTGGCAGGAGAAAAATAAGGAGATATGATGAGAACGCGTTTCAATTAAATTTCAATTTTCGATTGTATATTTTACATTAGATAGAAATTTTTCCTTTTCACTATCCCAGTTTAAAGTTTCACCTGCATATTTAAAAGCTTGTTTTTGATGAGCAAATAATAAATATTTATCTTCTAAATACATTTTTAAGGCATGGGTCAAAGACTCAGAGTCATTTTTCTTATAGATTATTCCCATATTAGGATAATCTTCAATTAATTGTTTTTGAGCTGTGGTGTCTGATGCAATAATGGCTAATCCAGACTGGATATAAGTAAAGATTTTATTGGTTAAACAGATATCTCGATTTTTCGGAATTCCAATTTCTGTTGCTAAACCGATGTCAAACTTTTGGGCAAATGAAATAATTTGGTCTGGAGAAATAGGATGATAATAGCATATTGGATGAAACACCTCATTTTCTAGCGCAATTTGATTAAAATAATCTTTAATTCCATCCTTATGCTCACCCAATAAATGTAATTCAAACTTTTGCTTACAATTACCAATAGCTTTGATGACAGCTTCCAAGCCCCTATCTCTACCAATGACTTGAGAAAACCAAAACAATTTAATAGGGTAATCATGTATAATTTCATTAATGTTTTCTTTTGGAAAAACATTAAGAATGGTGTGTGGTCTTAAGTTTGGATAGAGATGCTGGTAAGCTTTACTGATTAACGGACTAGCAGTACTTAAATAGTCTAAAACTGGTAAATATCTATCTTCCAAATGCACCTTTAAACGCACATCAAATTGCTGAGGATCATCATATAGTTCATGGCGGTGAAAGTCTTCAGCATCAAAGCCCAATTTCGCTTTGTTTTTCTTCGCAGCGAGTGCTGCTGCTGGGAGTGCGGCTAAATTATGGGCGATATAGACATCTGCTTTTATTTTTTTAGCCTGATTAACCAATTCAGGAGTACATCTTCCAATGGCATAAAGTGCTGTAAATTTAATGCCAATAAGCTTTGCTAACCACTGTGCCAGCTTATGCCTAATTGTCGTAGAAAGATAAGTTATTCGACTTTCGGTTGGATGCCCACCAACCTTGATGGATTTTAATCTGGTCTCGTTTAAAATTTCAAAATCCAGACGTTCGGCCCAAGCTATACGGAATTGGTAAATCAAAGTTACTTCATAGCCTGCATTTATTAGGGCAAAAGCCTCTTTCACAAGCCTAGGGTTTGTGGAGGGTTGCCCTGATGTAATCAATACAACTTTCATAGTTTAGCTAGAGCCATCGTGTTGATGAAACTAACGGATGTGTTTGTTTAATAAATAGAAAATCTGATTGAAACAGTGCTTTGTCGTAAGGCCTACGCATGATTGAGCATATATCATATAAGATAAACCCATTATCCTTCATAAATAAAATGACGTCGCTAACTAATGGTGCACCTTTGTAAATCCCAAGCATGGAAACTTCCATGAGTACTGCCTGCGCAGATTTTAAAACAGTCAGACCGCCTTTTAAGATTTCAATTTCCGATCCTTGGGTATCAAGTTTAATAAGGTCTACAGATTCGAAATCTGTTTCTACAACAACTTCATCTAGAAGTTGAAGTTGTATGGTCTCCACTTTTGCATTGGTCTCATTATCCTCTTTGAAAATGGAACTCGCTGATTCGTAAATATTAAATTCAACATACTTTTTTTCAGCACCCAAAAGGGCAATATTTACTTTTGAACCAAAGATTTGCTTTGATACTTGATCTAAAAGAGGCTTTTTATTTTGCTGTCCTTCAATCATCAATAGCTGCACACCCGGAAAAATCTGATTAATCTCCAAAGCCCAATACCCCTCATAAGCACCAATGTCGATAATTTTTTTAGGATTGAAACCCAATTTCTTCAGTCTTGTAAATGAAGATTTTTGGGAAGGTACTTCAAATTTAGTTTTTATAATCTCAACCAGCTTTTTGGGGATGAGCTTAATAATCAGTTTTTTTATCATTTTGTAGTAGCGTTAAATACTCTTTAGCGATAACGGTGGCATCATATTTATGCTTAGCAGTCTCTCTACAAAGTTTTCGGTTTATCGTGTTAACTTTTAACAAATACTTTAGCATCTCTTCTTCATTTTCTACAATGAAACCTGATATTCCTTCGTCAATTACCTCAGGAACAGAACCCCTTTTAAAACCAATCACCGGAGTGCCGCATGCCATCGCTTCCACCATCACCATCCCGAAAGGTTCATCCCATTCTATGGGGAAAAGTAAGGCTTTTGCTTTTCCTAAGTATTCATTTTTTTGCTCATCATTTAGGGCGCCTAGGTAAATGATTTGTTCTCCATCAACCAAAGGTTCAATTTCATCCTTGAAGTAGGTGTAATTATCTAGAGTGGTAGGGATATTTCCTCCAATCCATAATTTATGGTCTGTTTTTTTTGCAATGGCTATGGCTGTATGAAGGCCTTTTATCTTATCTAATCTCCCTAAAAACATCAATGGGGCATCATGAACTATTTTTTCTTGCAATTGATAATTGGAAAAATCAATGGCATTGTAAACAGTTTTCCAGGTTCCCGCTACATTACCGGTACTCACACAATAATTACTACAGGCAGTAAATACCAAATTTTTATTTGGCAACGATGTCACCAATTTAATCCCTTTTTGTGCAACAGGCCTACCATAAGTCATGATTTTATGAGCCTTAGCATTCAGAATGGGTAAAAGATAAATTAAGCGACCAAAATTGTGAATAAAATCAAACTCATTTCTTTTAGTAAAAAGAAACTTCCAAGCAGATAATACCTCTTTAAACTGTTGAAATTTAGATCGTTTCAAATCATTCTTGCCAAAGCTGTAAACCTTTCCACTGATGTGTGAATTTGGCCCACCCAATAAGCTTACTTCATGACCAAGTTTGTGGTATTCTTCGGCAAACATAAAAACCAGTCTTTCATGCCCGCCATACAGTGGCGGTGGGACGGGAATTCCAGGGTCCATGATCAATAAAATTCTCATGAATAAACCTCGTTTAAAATTTCCAAGATTCGTTCGGCACTTCTTTCTAAGCTCAAATGCTTTAAAATATAATTCCTTGGAGCATATTTGTCATTTGACACGCCATTCATAAATAAAGGTAGTTTTTCTTTGAATTCATCGAGGTCTTTGAATTTTTCTCCACAATGTTCATCAAAATAGGGAACTGAACTTGCAGGTACAGCTTCCGTTTCGCCCCACGCTAATCGATGTGGATCTAACCAAAATCCCTGATCCCATGCCAAAATGGGAACATTCATGGCCATCGCCTCCTGATAAGCTAGACCTTGACTTTCATGCTCACAAAGGAAAATCATGCCATAGCTATTGGATAGTTGCTTTTGGTAAGTCTTGATATCATACTGCCCATAACGAATGAGGTGATAGTCAATACCTTTTTGATCAAGTTGATTTAGTATAGGCTTGAGCAATATTTCTTCATTTTCAGTTTTATCCCAAAGGAATTTCACATAAACCAGCAGTCTTTTTGATGCACCTGAACTGGGCTTCCAAAATGCTGTATCTATTCCACTCGGCCAGCTTTTACATTTTCCTGCACCATACCATCTGTTGTAAAGTGATACTGTCCATGGAGAATGCTGAAGGTAAGTAGCTACAGGATATTGTTCAAATAAATCTGGCCATTCAGATGGATGTGTCATCAATGCAATACCTGCAACAATTTTATTTGATTGATGGTAATGCTCCAAAACTTTGGGGCCACCTAATACAATGACCTGATCTTTAATTGTTAAGCGCTCAAATGGAATGTTAATCTCGTATTTAACATGCAACTTATCAAAGGATTTACAGAGATTTTTAAAAACTTTTTCAATTCCACTGGTCTTTTTCTTCTTGATGAGATTGCGTAACAAAGGAATAAGGTAACGATCGCCGGGAATAAAATGGTCTTTGCTTTTCTCTAAATGGAAATAAATGATAATTCTATTTTCTATCTTGCCCATTTAGAACATTAATAATTTGTTGAAGGCTGCTAGAAATATTTAGCTGATTTAATGCTTTTTGCTGTCCGGCTGTACGTAGATTAGTCCTGCGCTGTTTATCTTGAGCCAACATTTTGCTTTTGTCTAGAAAATCATCAATTTGCTGATAAGTTAGTATCTCTTGGTCTAAATCGTATAAATCTTCCAATCCTTCAGTATATTCAGTGAGGTAACATGCCCCCAGCATAGGTGCTTCAATATCTCTTAATCTTGAATAGGTGTCGGGTTGATGCATTGGAAAATTGAAGCTAGGATAACGGTTAATCCCTAATGTAATGGCGCTCTCGCGTGTAATCCTCACATAATCATCAAAACTTGGTTTACCTCTCAGCAAAGTGGATAATGTTTCACTTATGGCTGGGTGATAAGATTTGTGTTTTAGCTTGTGATAAAATGAACAAATGCCATGTTTCGATAGGAAATTGATTTGATTTTTCAATTTATCCATGGTAGAAAAAATTGGACCAACAGTACCTTGAGTTTCATCTATCCAACCACTTCCGTAGATATCAATTTTGCTAGTTCCTACCTGTTGCGATAGTTGCTCAAAAAATAGATGCCTTTGAATATCTTTTGAACCGATAAATACAATTTGATCTGTTTCTTCATCTGCTATAGTACGGTATTTTTGTTCAACCCACATCGGCATCGGTAGATAAATATAGGCCAGTTGAGCATCTCGATAAAATTTGATGGCTTTATATTCAGGAACCCAATTAAGGTCGAAGATCGCAAATTCCTTTGGTACCTTTTTGAACATCCTTACATGATCACAAAAAAAATTGACACATGGGGTGCCCATCTTTTGGATCTCAGCAATGGCAGAAGAATCGACCTGTTCTGGATATAGATAGCTTAAAAAAAGATCTACCGGATTTTCCTTCAGGTAAGAGATTGCTTTTTCCCAAGATGACGTTTTCCATGCAGAAAACTCTTCCTCGCTTTGCTGAACCAAACCTTTGGCCCAATCTATATCCTTGCATTCAACCCAATTTGCGCCAAATTCTTCGATTCCATTTTTGATGTAATATTCCCAAAAACTATATGCAGCAATAGGATGCTGAATTTGAGATTGAAGAAAGGATATAAAAATTTTCATGGTCTGATTAATGCCCTTCGAAAACGGAGTAGTTTTTCAGTGCGTTTAAATCCAAGTGTACGGTACAATTTTCCAAGCATTCCTTTTTCTGGTGGATTAAAATTTGGGTTCATTTCAAAAACCCATTCCACCACCGAAGAAGCTTCTTTGAGGTCGTATTTTGCGATCCAATGTGCTAAAACCCATAAAGTATTTAAACTGGCATTTTTTCTTCTTTGATTTAATGCATCATTCTTAGCTAATGTTCCCAAGATTTTTTGGTAAATTTTCAGGTGCTGTGCATTTTGAATCATATGGTTGCTTGCGGAGGTAAACTGTAACCTTTCCTGGGTGTGTACACGATGTGAGAGTGCATATCTATGATGTATAGATACTTGAGGGTTTTTTAGTGCGGTTTCAAGTACATATAAACGATCATCTCGAAAGGCAAAATCAGGACGATGTGGAATGTCTTTGATAAAATTTTTCCTAAAGAGGTAAGATGAATAATGTGACGAATCACATTCTCCTAATTGTTGTGCAATGAAATCATCACAATCGACCCACAGCTGACTTCTTAGCACTTTGTTGTTTTCATCAATTACTTGATAACCACTTACCACTACATCGGCTCCAGTTTCTTCTGCCAAGACTAATTGTTCATCATTGGCCTTTGGAGAAAGTAGATCATCAGAATCTAGAAAGCGAATATATTTTCCTGTTGCCAATTCAAAACCTCTGTTCACTGCCCAACACTTCCCCAAATTTTCTTGTTTAATCGCTTTAATATCGGTTTGTGATTTTAACCATTCCCAGGTGGTATCGCTGCTACCATCGTCTATCACAATGATTTCTATTGAGCAGCTTGTATTTCTGCAACTTTCTATAGTTTGAGGTAAGCTCCACAATCGATTATAAGTTGGAATGATAATGCTGATATCCATTTAGACCGTACGTTCTGATTTCTCGATTTTTCTAATGCCGAATATTTTTCTGTAAACAGGACGGAATGTGTTTTTAACAGAAATCTTAATTTTCTCTGGCCATTCAATTTCAAATTTAGCTTGTAACTCTGTCAACCAATTTAATTTTTGGTTTAAGAAATGTTCTAATCGGAAAACTTCCCTTTGATAAGGATAATGTTTTGTATAGTAGCCTAAAAAATGAAAAATTAGCGGCTGAACTTTTTCAAATGGATACCAATCCTGATGCAATGGATGAGGTTTTGATGGATTAATTAACCACCTTTCACCGCTCACCACATCAATTTTATAGCCACCAGGGCAAGCTTGAGGATCGCTCATTGTGGTGCCATCGTCTATTAACGGTTGCATTTGATGAAGTTGCATTGCCAGTGCCATGATTACCTCATCATTTGGTCGATTTCTCAATCTTTTGAATCCGATTTCATCATACCTTTTTTCCAAATCCCTTGCTGTTTCGTAAACTTCTTTGGCTTTTGCATTATTTTCTAAGTAATAAATGCCTCCGTTAAATTTGGGCATTTGAACAAGGTTAAACTGTTGAAGTATAGACTTAACATCTCCAAACCATTCTCCGTCACTGATGTAGCCGCCAAGCACACTCACCGTGTTTCCAAGAAACTGATTAAAAATGAGTTCAATATTGCCAAAGATCAAACAATCACTATCGATAAAAAGTGTTTGCCCTGCTGGTACAATTTTATCAAGATGGAGTTTAGGAGAAAAACCAAGTCCGAAAGCGCCTTCTTCAATAACGATTGTTTTCGCCCAGGCTTTTACATCAGCTGGAATAAATGCAGGTTGATCAGTAACAATGATGAATGAAATTGACTCGTGATCATTCCATCTGATAAAGGACCTCGCTAAATTAACAGCTAAGTCGACATATAATTTTTTTCCCGTCGCTAAAGTGATGACCTGCCTTTGCATTTACCTATTTTTAATTCCTTGATAGATTTTTAGTCCGAATTGATAAAGTTTTGGAGAAAGTTTATGGACAAATCTTCTTCTGTAAGGGAGTCTATGAAGTGACAATTGGGTATTCCAAGCTAAAATAAAGGTATTTGCATTGGAATCTTCAACTGGAAGTGTGCCCATTCTTTTTAAATCTAATGCTTCCATTTTATTGAAAATAACAACAGGGTGGTAGGATTCAACCCTGAAATTATAAATCATAAAACCACTCTTGGCACGGCTAATTACTTTTTCTAAATATTGATCTTGAATGAATGGTGTACATTCCGTAAAAGCGCAATTACTCACACAAATGTCGTAAGTTTGATTTTTTACTTCATCTAGATTGCCAAAAATCACTTTATCTAAATATTGATTTCCAAATTTCTCAAGGTATTTTGTTGTGAGCAGATTAACTTCTGGCAAATCAAAAATGGTATATGAGGCAATATTAAAACGATCCATCACCAGCTTGGCTAAACCACCATATCCACCACCAATCTCTACAAGATGTAAGCCATCAAGGTTCCCAAAACTATTTTCTAAATAAGCCAATTGACGGATGTAATGTAAAGTGGAGGGAGAAATATTCCCAATTTCTTCATAATAATGGATGTCAGCCCCTCCAAAATTGTCGTTTGTTTTGAAGGTATTAATTCCCGTTAACAATAATGGTGCATGTTTTTTGAGCTGATTTAAATAGGTTAATCCATCTTCATAAGAGAAATGTTCTAGGATTTCCTGAAATGCCTCATTTTGCCTGAAGGTACTGAACACAGCATCATCAGTAGCGGCTCTCTTACAGAAATCATTATAGCGTTGGTTGTCTGAAGCTGATTTCATCAATCTTTGTTCTTGAGTGTTGATTGAGCTGAAGCTACAACTCTAAAGCAGAATTCGTAAATCTTATTGTTGTAGAGTTGAACAACGAATAGTTTAAAGAAAGTACCTATCAACTTAAAAACCATGGTCACGCGTCGCCAAAAAGGAGGAACGGGAATAGTCATCAAATGTTCTTGCGTCTTAGCTCCTTCTAGAGAGTTGGTCATGTGCCATTTTCTTGGCGTTGTTTCCAGATAACCTTCATGTGAAATGGAGAATTGATCTACCGGGTCTAAAACCACAGTTTTAATATTTTCATCGGAAAATTTTTTAGTGAGGAAATTCTCAAAACCATCCTGACCTAATTGTCCACCCTTTGGCGCTAATTCCAATGCGAAAAATCCATCTTGCAACTGTTTAGTATTACAAAGGCATGGATTAGCGGAAAACCCATAGATAGAATTAAAGAAATTTCCCATCAATGGATTAATCTTCTCCTCTTGGGTTAATGGTCCGGTTTTGCTGAGCATAATCTCGGCCCAATCTTGATGGTTTTCAAGCTGTGCGGCAAGCGTTTCTAGGGCTACCGAAGAATGAAAAGTCCAATCATCCTCCAACCAAAAAAAGTAAGGGGTATTGATTGTTTTCAGCGTAGTAGAGATGCTATTTACATATCCGCTTCTTTGAGGATGCTGAAGAATAACGTCAGGTTTAATCTCGTTGATCAGCTGAGGATTAACTTGTCCATCTACAGCAAGGATAACCTTCGTCCAGTTATAGCTAAAATGTTTGCGAAATGAGTTGATGGTTTGACTTAACAGATGCTCACGTCCTTCGCAAGTAAAAATGACAAGTGAAATCATATATCGACAGTAGCTTTGCTTATTTCGCTATTTTTTATAGCCAATATATTTTGATACCTGAAAATTTCATGTTTAGAATTATACTCGCCCAGTGGCAGTAATCTATTGTTGGGCATGATCCGATGGAGCTTATAATTCGGCAAAATTTTGTAGAAATCAATCATGAAGCTTTTTGAGGTGATGTTAAATTCGTTGAATTCAAACTGGATAATTGAAATGGCCTGCTTGTTGAGCATTTTTTTTGCCCCTTTTAGTACGCTTAATTCGTGACCTTCAACATCAATTTTCAAGAAATCAATTTGGTTAATGTGATTGGTTTCACAATACTCATCCAAGGTAACAAAATTGCATTCAGTTCCTGCAGATGTGTTCCCTACAAAAGTGAAAATATCGTTAATGGAAGCAGGATAGGCAGTAGCCATGCTTGCATCATCATCTTTACTGGCAATGTAAAGGTTCGCTCGTTCCGCCTTATCGCTTAAACCAAAATGATTACAGATGAAATAATCCGTTTTGGAGCGTTCTTCCAAGGTTTTAAAAGTCTTAGCAATAGGCTCGAAGCAATGAATGGTTGATTGCTTGTAATTTTTCCGAAGGAAAGAAGCATATTCACCGATGTTTGCCCCCACATCAAAAATTACTTTGGGCTCACCTTGGAGTAAGTCGGGAACAATTGTAGTGACAATATATGCTTCTCCAGAAAAGTAAGTGTTATGACCAACTCCCAACTGAATATGAGCATGAGCCAAGAGGTCTACCTTTAGGAGTTTCAATATTTTAATGAAAAAGCGCTCAATTAATCTTCTCATTATTTAAATCTAAAATAATCAACTTTCATCACAGTTTTCCATCCAAATAGCCGACTTATCACTTTTTTGACAGGACTTTTGAAAGGCTCAATCTTTAATTTAGGGTACAACTCCTTAGCTTTTTGGGCAGCCATTGCTGATAAGTCTTTATATTTTGGATAGAAGATAAAAGCATCGCCCCATAGCTGATTGCTCATGGCTATTTTTGCCTCAAGTTTAGGTGTTGCGGCTAACAGATATTCAGTTTTGAGTAAGGTAGATTGGAGCGTGTTTTTACAGGCAATATAGCTTCTTATCGCACTTAGACTATTTTGTTGCCTGAATTTTCGATAGTAATTGATTCCTTTTTTTGCAAATATCACTTCATCTGAGGCCAAGATCACCCTGCAAAAATATTCACCATCTTCATCCGGACAAGGAGAAATAGAACAATTCCATGGACCAGCTTTTTTAATGATATCGATGGGCGTTAAAAATGCATTAGGTTGAATCATCCCGCCATAGGTTGGTCCGATATAATTGCCTCCATAAAGCTTAATCAAAAAATCAATAGAATTATTTTGTTCATGTGCATACCATTCCTCAATTACTGGATAGCTTTTATGATCTGTTTGATCGAAGAAATGAACAGTCGAACATAATGAAATTGCAAATGGATGCTGTTTTAAAATGGCCACCTGAGCGGCAATTTTATCTTGGCTCAACAGGTCATCTGCATCAAGATATTGGATGTAATTTCCTTGAGCTGCTTCAAGTCCGGTTTGCTTAGCCGCACTTGCACCTCCATTTTTTTTTGTGATAACCTTGATTTTTGAACTTGGGATGTCATCAATCACCTTCAAGGTTTGGTCCATGGAGCCATCGTTAACCACGATAATTTCCAAATTCAGATGGGATTGATTCAAAACAGATTGAATGGTTGCTTCAATAAACCGCTCTGCGTTGTATGCCGGAATAATGACGGAAACTAAATCATTCATTTAAGATCAATGATAGCTGTTGGTGGATATTTGCAGGATTGAATTCATTTTCTGCCAACTGAATGGATTGACGGCTGCATTTTTCCCAAAAATCTGGGAATTGCAACCGACTGATCATTTCTGAGATTTCGTCCATCGAATCATTATTGACGTAACATTGCCATTTATGCTCTTTCGCCCAAAGGCCAATAGCACTCTCTTCAGGTGCAATGATCAGAATTGGTATTCCTAAATGGCAAAATTCAGTGAGTTTGCTCGGAAAACTGTGTGTTGCCCTAATCTCCTCCGCTAAGTTAAAAGAGTAAAATATGAGCAATACATCCATCTCTTCTAGTAACACGGTGAAAAGGTCATGAAGTTTCTCCAATGGCCTCCTTATTTTTATTCCTTCACAATCGCGAAATCGGTTAGCAATGGAAAGGTCTGAATTCGTAACCAAAGTTAATTGCCCATTCATCGATTGTGCCGCCTTAAATATTTTCTTGATCAGTTGGTCATGGAATGGAAGTATCGTTCCAGCATAGCAAAGCTGAAGACCCTTGAAATTTACTTTTGCCAAACCTTTCTTTCTGGAGCTACCTTCTGGAATAGGATAGATCACAATAGCGTTTTCCCCACAATTTTGTTTAAGCAATTCTTGCATAGGTTTCGAAACAACGAAGAAATGTTTACAGTGATGAATGATGTTTTTGAGGTTGCCCAAGCTGAACAGATGACCTTCAAAATACTTGCTGAAAATATTGTCGTCGTGGAAAAAAAGATAGTAAGGTAACTTTGTTTGTGAAGCTATGATTTGTGCTAAAAGGCTGCCAGTGTCTTCTAAAATACCAAGAATTTTATCTCCCTTTTGAAAAGTTAATCGGTTTTTTAAAAAACGATAGTGAAGCCAAAATCGGAATGTTGAAAGCAATGGTGTATATTTTCGCAAGGGCGGATGCCACCATCTCTTTTGGATATTGATTTGGGTAAATTCAGTTCTTACCCCATGATTTGGACTACAATTCAAAAAGACGATATGATGCCCTTCTTTTTGAAGTCTCTTCAAATGCCTGTAGATCACCACACTACCACCGCCTCCATCTTTCAGTGGAATAATGGTACTGGAAAAATAAATTGTTGCTGGGGTAATCAAAAATTAAGAATGGTATCTATTTTTTTTACAGAATTGTGCCAAGAAAATTGCTCGTGGGAATAAATCAGTGCGTTTTGATGCATTTTTTGCTGTAATTCATCATCCGATAGAATAGCTGCTAAAACTTCTGTAATATTGTCTTGATTAAAACTCAACCCATTCTTTCCATGATCGGTCAACGTGCCGAAAGCTTTAATTTTATTATGTAATACTAAAACATTTCCATAACAAGCTGCCTCTACGGCTGCCAATGGAAAACCTTCCCACAACGAACTTAAGCAGAATAATTTTGAGCGATTGTAAATGCCATACAATTGGGCGGGATCGGAAATATTTCCAGTAAAAATGACCTGATCTTTTAAATGAGGATAATTTTCAAAATATTTATTGATATAACCTTTAAATTCAGGTTCGATTGGCCCGACGAAATAGAATTTCCAATTTGGGGCAGACAATTTTGGAATCGCTTCTAACAATAGCTCATTGTTTTTTTGTGCATCACCAATTCTTCCAACAGAAAGTAAAATATTCTCTTTTTCCACAAAACTTTTCACCCCTTTGGTTAGGGCAAAAAGACGATCCAAATCGGCACCATTAGGTATCATTGCCATCTTCTTTTCAGGCACTCGATATCGATCTTTAAAATAGTGGTAACCATCTATAGATTCTGCAGAAATTAATTTTACCATCCTAAAGAATAACGGTAATAGCATTTGCTGATAGCCCCAGCTTTTTACTTTTCCTAATATTCCAGCTGAGTTGAATATGCTGGCTTGATTTTTATGGAAATCTATATCAATATCTAGTTTTAGGTAAATTTTCCCATGAGGATGAAAAAATTTATATACAATGGCATAAAAAATATTCTCTGAGCTAAAATGGAATAAGTTGAGGATTTCTATTTCTTTCGCATGCTGCCTGATATAGGCATAAATGGATCGCTCAAAAAATTTACCTCTACCTTCGTTTGGTAAAAAGTGGAGCTTTAAACCAGGAACTTCAGTTTTTAAATAAGGATAATTAGCCTCAATAACATTTGTTTCAGTTGGAGGTTTTTTCCATGGTCCGGCTTTTCGACCTCCTTCTAATGAATGGAAATAAGATACTAATGTTGAATTATAGCCCAAAATTTTAAAAAATTGATAGGGAATTTGACCAGTATCCTTTTTTAGTTCAAGGTTTTCGATGTGCGGAACAATGGTTACAAAGGACCTAGACATTATTTGGTCGCAATAGAAATTTGATCATAGGAAATGGTGATCCCTGCTCTTATTGCTTTAGTAAATGGAAAAAACGCCAATAATCTGTTGTACCATTTGATGTATCTTATTTTATTTTCATTCACCGTAGAAGCCCAAGGAATAAGTGGTGTGTAAGGTTGGTCTGTAAATCTTTCTCTCTCCAAGCTTTCGAAAAGTGTGAGTACATTCATCAAGCCTAATTCTTCATATAGTGCAGCCATTCCTTCGGGATAAATCCTCCAACAATCTACCGGAGCTTCATGATAAGGCCAACTAATTGGTGAGATTGTAATGATCAGCCCTCCTGGTTTTAATATTCTTTTCAATTCAGCAAACCAGGTCCAAAATTTACGTACATGTTCCAGCACATTAGAAGAAATAATAATATCATAAGTATCGTTTGCTATCGGATAATTATATTCATCAGTCGACAAAATGTCTAAATCCTCATTCTTAGCATTGCTAGTTCGCTCGCCCGCCGCTATATTTAAAGTATGCCAGGTGATAGTAGGGTTGCCAATCATAGTAGAAAAGCTAGAAGGAATCATGTCTGGACCAATCTCTAAAACTTTTAGGTTATTTTTAAAATATGTTTTTGCATATTTTTTGAATAGTAATTCACTGTTTAAATGCATGATTGGTTCAGGACTGTTGTGAAAAAATGATTATTGTTAAGTTTTACATACGCAAAGTGATAGGGTGATAACGCATCCATTACCGATGATGTACTGCCAGGTCTCATATCTTCATGGGTTTCTATTATTAAGTTTTTTACTTTTGATAGCCATGAGGTGCTCTTTTCAAAGAGCTCTTTTTCACTTCCCTCAATGTCGATTTTAAGAATATCGATATGACCTAAATTAAAATCACGATAAATGTCAGCAATTGAAATTCCATGAATGTCATAATTATTATTTGTACTTTCTGTAAGTTGAAATGCCCATTTGCTAGCCTTTAGATCAATAAATTTTAAATAGGTTTCACAGTTCCATAGACCACGTTTTAAAATGGTAATGTGAGGGTATCCTGCTGTATTTTTTTTGAGCATTTCGTAATTTGAATCTTCGGGTTCAATACAGAAAAGCTGTGCATTAGGATGTTCTTTCAATATATATAAAGCAAAGAGACCAATATTTGCTCCAGCATCAACAACAATATTGTGGTCTTTTAAAGCTAATAAGGCCTGATAATTTTGATCTATAAATATCTCTTGGAATACCCCAATATCAGAAGTGTTTTTCCTTAAATAGATTTTCTCCTTTAATCGAGGTAGTTGAAGTACGATCAGTTCATCATTGTCTTCCAGTTCAACTTGACGTAAGATACTTAGTCCTTCGATACCAAAAGCCTTCATGTATTTTATCGCTCGCTTTTGAAGGTGCAGAAAACTGCGAATTTTTCCGAAAATTGACATGCTAAATCAAGCTAATAATCCCATGTTCTTCTTACATTAATAGACTCAACGAAGATTTGATTTAGTTTTTTCATAGTCTCTTCAATATTATATTTTGAAAATTCTTTTTGGGTTACCGATTGATTTCGCAAATTGTAAAGTTGAATGAGGCTGTCATGAATTTCATTCGTACTGTCCGGATTGAAATATATACCATAATCGCCCAATAACTCCCTATGTCCGTCAAAATTGGAGCAAGCTACTCTACAATTTAACGCTTGTGCTTCCAATAATGGCATATTGGTTGGCCCAAGATAGGTAGGCATCACTAGACCTAAAGAATGCATATAGAGCCATTTGATGACCGATTTTTCAACAAATCCAGCAAAAAACACGCGATCAGCGATATTTAATTCATTAACTAAATCCTGAAGATAGAGCTTGTTCTTATAATCGCCACCGGTAAATACCAGTTTTACTTGAGGATGCTTATCCAAAAACTGCTTAAAGGCCATGATCAGCCCATAGTGATTTTTATGTGCACCAAAAGCGGCAGGATAGAAGAAATATTCGTCACTCTGCCTAATAAAATCAGGTTTAATAGGGCTAATTTCTGGACCAACAAAACTTGCGGGGAAAAATGGTAGTACTTTAATTTTATTTGGGAAATAATTGAGGTAATTGATCATTTCAATCTTGCCGGCCTCAGAATCGGCGCAAATAAAGAGCGCCTTTTTTATCAATTTAAAATATTGCTCCCTGCTATCGAAGGTATTGGCAAATTCATCAAAAACATAGGTGCTAAGCTGCCCTAAATCCCAATTGTTAACAATAAATGGAAAGTCTGTATACTGCATGAAATTAACAGGATAGAAAATCAATTTTACCTTACTCTTTTTCAGGATATCAAAATTGATTTGTTTTCGCTTCTTTCTAGATCTTCCGGTAAGATCCACTTCCCAACGAAATAATTTATGGAACAGGTTGCTTAGTTTTCTGCTTAAAAAACTTTCCTCACTTTCAAGTTTAACATAAGGTTTTTTGAATTTGCCATCTTTTAAAAAGCCAGTAAATACAATTTCCAACTCAGGATCAAACTCGAAAGTGTCGATATTTGTAATCAGCGCTTCAGGATAAGTGAATGAGCCTCCATTATGTGGAGATGCCTCTTTGTCTGCCCAAACAGCAATTTTAAATTTTTCCATTTAAGATTATCTTTACTACTTGGTAAGCTTCTTCTTCTGTAAGCCCTAAACCACTTGGCAAATAAAACCCATTTCGAGCTAGCTTTTCGGCAACAGGATATGTTTCGTCTTTAAATAAGCCCATATTTTTAAATACAGGCTGTTCATGTACGGGCCAGAAAAATGGGCGAGTACCTATCTTGTTTTCAGCAAGATGGCTAACCATATTTTCTTTTTCTTGCTCGGTAGGTGCGACTAAGCCAAATACCCAATAAATGTTTGTAGCAAATTCTGTTTTGGCTAAAGGTAATTGATACCCTTTTTCCTTTAAAGAAGAAAGTTTATCCTGATAGAATGTCCCCATTTCTCTTTTAATGGAAATAAAATTATCTATTCGCTCTAACTGAGCAAGCCCTAAAGCAGCTTGCAAATTTGTCATTCTATAATTCCAGCCTAATTCGTAATGCACAAAACGCGGTCCATTTGGCTCGAAACAGAGGTTGCGTAATTTTTTGCATCTCTCAGCTAAGACTTTATCATTGGTTAAAATCATTCCACCTTCACCAGTAGTGATGTGTTTATTAGGATAAAAGCTAAAAATGCTAATGTCACCAAAACTTCCGCATAGTTTACCTTTATACGTTTGTCCATGCATTTCTGCAGCATCTTCGATTACTTTTAGTTGATATTTTTTCGCTAAAGCCATTATCGGATCCATATCCACCGGTAAGCCATAAATATGTACAACCAAAATCGCTTTTGTTTTAGATGTAATTTTAGCCTCAATTTGACCAACATCCATATTCCATGTATTAGGGTCACTATCTACCAATACCGGGACTGCGCCTTCAGTAACTACCGATTGTGCCGGAGAGATAATGGTAAAAGCAGGCATAATTACCTCATCGCCAGAGCCAATGTTTAATGCTCTAATGGCAATGTCCAAGGCCGCAGAACCATTGCTTGCCGCTACGCCATATTCACAACCTATATATGCACTAAAATTTTGTTCGAACTTAGTTATAAAAGGCCCCTCGCTAGAAATCCAACCCGTTTCTATACATTCAGTTAGGTATTTTAACTCATTGCCATTAAGTAGGGGTGTGTTAACTGGAATTGGGTTCATTATAACTTCTTTAAAATATAACAAACACCCCAAGTTTCGACGGAAGGAGTGGCTTGGCTTAGAAATTCTTCAGTATGGATAACTTCAAATCCTGTTGTATAAGCAAGTAGTTCTATTTCTGGTCTGCTGAAATGCCGCATTGGATGCTGCTCTTGAAAGAAATGGGTCGAACCGTTGTTAAGATCTTTTACTGTAATATCATAATTGACTTCAACAATATTTAATTCGGAATATATCACTGGCTTTGCATTTCTAGTAACCTCAATATTTTGATTTCGAAGTATTTTAGTTCGTTTTTCTGGTATTTGGGAATGTACGGCAGCACTATGCCAAACATCGAAAATGAATAGACCTTCTTTGTTTAAGTAATGGTGAACATTCTTGAAGGTCTTGATTAAAGCCCCATTGTTGGTTAGGTAACTGATCACATGGAAAAGAGATATGGCAATATCAAAAGAGATGTTTGATCTAAAGTCAGTAATATCTGCAATTTGAAAACTCACTCCTTCTTTTTTATTCTGGTTCGCTATTTCGACCATTTCAGCACTCTGCTCAATACCGAGAATTTGATGTCCTTTCTCTGCTAATAAATTTGCATGTTTGCCAGTTCCCGAGCCTAACTCTATAATTTTATTGCCTTTAGAATGGTATTTCTCAAGTAAACCAATTAGATAGTCGGTTTCTGCCACATAATCTTTGTCCTTATATAGCAAATCATAATATTGACTATAAAGCTTAAAGTTTTGGCCCATTACCTTTGGTTATTAAGTTGATGTTTTCGGGCTTGTGGTCAAATCTTATTTTATCTTCATCGCCACAGTAAGGGCCTTGTTTGATTTCGATCATTTCAGTTGCCTCTAACATTTCGAATCCATGCCCACCAGCCGCCAATAAGATTACATCGCCTGTTTCTACAATTCGGCTTTCTAGATATACCTGTTCCTCATTGTAAAAATCGACCCTTACTTTCCCCAATTTAATATATAGAACTTCTTGCGTTAAAGTTACTTTTCGTTCAACTAAATTATGTACATGTGGTTCGATTACATAACCTTTTGCCCGGTTCATATACCCTAATTGCTGAGAAAAATCTCCTGGTGTAAAAAAAGCTATACCCTCTTTTTTATAGTCGGCCTTGATGACAATCGCTAACTGTTTTCCTTGGTAAATTACTTCTTCAATCATGAGGTATCATACTAGTTAATTTTGATTCAGCAACTTGGAAGCCTGTTCTTGCGGCATAAGGAAAGGTTCTATTGTCCATCGGTGCGTCAAATATTTCAAAATGAAGAACATCATCTAGCCAATCACAATTTTCGGATTCGCTAACGCCTAGCCAGGCATAAATAGAATAAGGTCCAGGTATAAATCTATTAAGTTTGATTTCACACCTGTAAGATGTTTCCTGTCCTTCAAATTTGATATATGGCTGTAGTTCTGGAATGGCTTCCATAATTGTTCCCCCTAAGCTTCCCTTTATGCCAAAAACAGCAAATGCATTTGGGTGCTTTGAAGTCGAATTGGTTTTAAAATCAATTGTAAGTGTTAACTCTGGTTGCTTGCCTGAAATACTACATTTTAAAAAACTAAAATGTGGATTCGTTAGCTTTCTTGTACTTTTCCAATTACAAATTGTATTCAGATTATGGCTTTGATAATGACGAACGGAAGAAGTTGCACCACCTAAAAAATCTAATAAGCCATCCTTAAGCACAATACCGCTTTTGCAAAGGTTCAATACGGCATCCATATTATGGCTTACAAAAAGCACCGTCCTGCCTTCGCCCTTGCTCACTTCACCCATTTTGCCTAAACATTTTTTTTGAAATTCAGCATCACCAACAGCTAATACTTCATCTACGATTAGCATTTCACTTTCTAAATGCGCGGCAACGGCAAAGGCTAAGCGAACGTACATGCCAGAGCTGTATCTTTTTACTGGTGTATCTAAATAACGTTCTATACCTGCAAAATCTACAATTTCATCAAGCTTGCGCTGGATTTCCTTTTTACGCATGCCTAAAATAGCACCATTTAAAAAGATGTTCTCACGACCGCTCAACTCTGGGTGGAAACCTGTTCCAACTTCAAGTAAACTTGCAATTCGGCCTTTGCCTGATATTTTACCGGTAGTAGGAGCAGTTACTTTACTTAATATTTTAAGTAGTGTGCTTTTCCCGGCACCATTTCTACCTATAATGCCTACCGCATCACCTTGCTCGATTTCGAAATTAATATCTTTTAAGCTCCATACTACATCGCTTTCACTTTTGGTATTCTGATTATTGCTTTCGCCAATGCGTAAAAAAGGATCTTCCTTACCACGAATCCGTGCGTACCAACGTTCCAAATCGCGGCTAATGGTGCCTGTACCAATTTGACCCAATTGATAGGCTTTACTTAGATTTTCTACTTTAATTGCAATATTTTTTGACAATGTTTAGCGGCTAGGGGTTATAAAAGGAAGGTTATGGTTTAGGGGTTATGGATTAGCGGTTATGGGAGAGAGGTTAGGGGTTAGACTTATTAATCTGTGAATTTCTGAGCCCACTCAGCTTAATCGTTATGTTTTCAATTTTCGATCGGTACGTTAAATATTCTTCGTCGGTTATATAATCAAGGTCCATGGCTGCGATTAAATGATTTAGGGTTCCGAGGGTAGTCGTATAAGCCATATTGGTATAATACGCTTTGTCTTTCATTGTGATTTTTCCTGATCCTTCTGCTAAACAAGCACCAATGCTGCTTGCTGACCTTTTAATTTGGCTAATCAATCCAAATGTTTCTTCTTTCGGAAACTTAAGTGTTAATTGATAAATGTCTTTTCTAAAAGATCTGGATAGTTGCCAGACTTCTAATTTTTCAAATGAGTAGGTGTGCATATTTCCTTATTTTTTATAGATGAAATAAATAAGGGATGATTGATATGAATATATAAACTTTTTACTAACCCTTCTACACCCTAACCATTAACCTCCTAAACACTAACCCCTAAACCCTCTACACCGTATCAACAAAATTCCGTTCCACTTTATTAAAAACCACAGTACCAATTAACAGTAAAACTATAGTAACAATTGTAGCGTAGCCTAAACTAAACCAACTAAAACTTCCTTCTCCTAAAAAGCCATACCTGAAGGTTTCGATAATTGGGGTCATTGGGTTGTATTTAATAATCCAAGCATATTCGGGATATTTTTTAATCGCTTCGGATAAGGGATAAATTACCGTGGTGGCATACATCAGCAACTGTACACCAAAGCTAATCAGGAAAGCCAAATCTCTGTATTTGGTAGTCATGGCAGAAATAATCATGCCTGCACCCAAACCCAATAAAGCCATTAGTATTACAATTACCGGGAACAGGCAAATTGCCCAACTGATGTTAAAGTTTGCACCAGAAAAATAATAATAGGCCAATAAAATTAGAAATAAGAGCATTTGCACGCCAAATCGAACCAGATTGCTCACCACTATACTTAATGGCATAATTAACCGTGGGAAATACACTTTGCCAAAAATGCCTGCATTATCTCTAAAAACAGATGATGTTTTAGTTAAGCAATCTGCAAAATAATTCCATGCAGTAATGCCAGCCATATAAAATAAGGGTTTTGGTAAACCATCAGTAGATATGCCTGCGAGGTTGCCGAAAATAAAGGTAAAGATGATGGTAGTAAACAAGGGTTGAATAAAAAACCAGAGTGGCCCTAAAATGGTTTGTTTATAGAAAGAGACAAAATCTCTCCTGACCAACAACACCAACAAATCTCGGTATGCCCAAACTTCATGCAGTTTAAGATCAAACAAGGATGATTTAGCCTCAATGGTCCATTGCTGTTCTTCCTTAATCATAAATATTCGGTTTATTCACCTGTATGTTTTTTTGTTGATCCCTGCTAAATGCTGTATGATTAATTGAACCTTTTAAAATCAAGTTTTTGACCAACTGAAGATATTGAGCATATCCAAATGCCTGTATACATTTCTCCTGGAGGCTCTTTTTCTCATTGTCCGTTTGACTATGCTTTAGCATTACAGATATGCTACTCAGAATGCCTTGTTGATCGTCAGGATCTACCAATAAACCAAGCGCCCCATTTTGAAGCGCATCTACACTGCCATCTTTATTGCCGGCAATAACCCTGAGGCCACTGGCCAGGGCTTCGATGAATACAATGCCGAAACCTTCTTTTTTACTGGGTAGTATAAAAAGATCAGACAATAAGAAATGTTCGGTAAGTTCAGCTTCATCAATAAAACCGATCATTCTGATATGATCTTGAATTTGGTTCTTTGCAATTAAATCTTCTAGCCGTTTCTTTTCCACAGCATCCCATTTTCCACCCAAGAGGTAAACCAGGTTTGGGTGTTTCTCCAAGAGTTGTGGCAATAGCTCAATGGTGTGATCGTATCCTTTGTATTTCTCTGAAGAAGATAAGCGGGATAGCGAAAATAGCACCAAGTTTTCGCGATTTAAATGGTAGCGATTCAATAAACGCTGTGGTTTTTCGAACTGGGTGGGCAGATAATAAAAGGGGTCAAGACAATTGTTTAATACTTCAATGTGATTTGCGGGAATGTGATGCATTTCCATAATTTTATCGGCAGTAAAATGACTTACACAAATAATCTTATCCAACTGGTTTAACATTTTGAGTTTGGAGTCGGATAACTTTTTCCAAATTTCTATACCATGTGCCAATAAATAGATTCTTTTATGGGGATGTATTTTCTTGATGAAATAGACAATGTTGATTAAATGGATATGGCTTAATAAAATTACGTCTGCTTTTAATCCACTTAAAAAAGATTGCACCACGAAGCGTTCTTTGTTTCCATTAAAACCTTGAAACTGTTGTTTGCTCAGGTACCTGGAATCTCGGTCGGTATTTTTATCGTACATAGAATATACTGTCGATTGAACAAGCTCGTCTTCGCTTAAATCGTATAGTACACGGGATAAACTTCGGCAAACCTTTTCAATGCCACCAGTAAAACTAAATGTTTTAAGGGTTAAAAATAAAACCTTAACTGGCATGATATATTCTGTATAAGGCCAGGGCAGAACTCCAGTGCAATTTGTTTTCTCCAAAGTTTTGCATGAGCGATTTTGCCCGTTTATTTGCATATCGTGATGGATCGGCAATATTACAGCTTTTTCTCATCCATTCCTGAAATGGGAAAGTAAAACCCATTTTCGATCTTTTCCATGTTTCTATTGGCAAATCTTCTTTGTAAGCCTCTACCAGGAGTTTTTTTTTCTGTTCGTAACTGAATTTAATTTCGTTCGAGATAGAAAGCACCAGTTTAACAAAGTTGATATCAAGAAAAGGAACACGCACTTCAACACCATGGCTCATGCTCATAAAATCGGTATCCTTTAATAACTGATTTTGCATGTACATGTTAAATTCAAACCAACTTGCCCGAGTTTCGTTACTGGTTTTCTTTATTCCGGGATGAAGCGGGATTTCTTCCAGGCAATCGATAACCGTTTTCATATCGATGTCTAATAATTCAGCAATCACATCGGGAGAATAAACACCTCTTAAACAGAGGTACTCGCCAATAGGAGAGTTTAAACTGAGGTAATATAGTCGTTTAAACTTGGTGTTGTTGGAGAAACGCATACTCCTTAAAACGCTTTTACTTAACCAATTTAGGTTTTGTATTTTATGTATCCGATCAAAGGAAGGGTAGCCTCCGAAAAGTTCATCGGCACCTAAGCCAGATAGCACCACTTTTATTCCTTGCTCTTTTGCCGTTTTACAAACAAACCAGGTATTGATCCCATCATTTGTGGGTTGATCCATGTCTGTTAAGACGGTTTCAAAATTCTGTACGAAATCGCGATAGGTAATCAGCTGTTCAATCTTTTTAATGTTTGTTTTTTGAAGTAAACTATTCCGTTGTTTTTTTTCGGAAAAATCTATTTCATTAAAATTGGCAGAAATACTCAATAACCGTTTGTTGTTATATTGATTAGCCAGTATGGTAATGATGCTTGAATCGAGACCGCCACTAAACAGGATACCGATATCAACATCCGAAATCATTTGTTGTTTGATAGAATTCCCCAGCTGTTCACGAATCCTTTCTATAGCATAGGTTTCGTTTTTAATGTAAGAAGTACTTTCAAATTCATGGTAAGATTGAATAAAACGTTCAGCGCTTCTAATATTGTATTTCAGAAAACAGCCTTTCCCTAAGCTACATACATTTTTGAGGGTAGTATAGGGTTCAGGGATGTGGCCAAAAGCAAGGTAGTAGATTCGCCAGTTATCATTTTCCTGGTAGATATCAGCGTGTTTGAATGCCTTTACTTCTGATGCAAAAGTTAAAGTTTCGTTAGCGAAATGATAATACAGTGGCTTGATCCCGTTTTGATCCCTTACGAGATATATACACTGATGCCGTTTATCAAAAATGCAGAATGCAAAAATACCATCCAGTTTTTCGAAAGCTTTTTCTCCCCAATGCTGATAGGCGTAAAGGATTACTTCGGTATCTGTTTTGGTTTTAAATATGTAACCTAAATTAATTAATTCGGTTCTAATTCGCTGATAATTATAAATTTCTCCATTGTAGGTAATCACCAGATCTTCTTTATGGCTTACCATCGGTTGGTGCCCACTCGAACTCAAATCTAAAATAGCTAGTCTACGGTTACCTATACATAATGGTGTTTTTTCGGCAGCGTAAATACCATGATCATCAGGTCCGCCATGTTGCATACTATCGCACATGGCTTTCACCTGTTGATTAACTTTTTCGAACGAATTTTTGCTATTAATGATGCCTGCTATGCGACACATTGTTTTTTTATTGAATAAAATCTGGACTATTTATTCTGCACCGGATACAGCTTCGCCCCCTCAGTCACATCTTATTTTCAAAATGAACTGATTATTTTTTTATATATCTTGCTGAGCCCTATCTCACATCTCAGGTCTCACATCTCTTCTCTCCCTATAGCGGTTCTACAAAAGCTATCGATGTATTAATATTAATCGAATAGCCCATATTTTGTAAACGCAAAATAATACGTTGCTTATTGTGTACCGATACCAATTCGGCAATTATGCCTTTAAAAGGTCCGGCTTTAATCAATACGCTTTCGCCCGGTTTAATGTCATAATCAATAAGCTCCAGATCGGCGTCTGTAGCGAGCAAGAGCTTAAGGTCATGGATTTGTTGATCAGGAATAGAAGCGACTTGGCTTGAGAAATAAATAAATCTGGCAACACCATTGGTCATCAAAACTTCTGCATATTCTCTCGCCGAAATATACGCAAATAGATAAGATTTAATCAAGGGCTCTTCGACGATTTTTTTACGGTCGCTCCATTGCTTAACTACCTTTTTAAGAGGTAAATAAGTTTGAATTCCTTTTCTGTTCAATTCCTCGTTCGCTTTTTTTTCTGCTCTCGAACGTGTATAAACCGGATACCACCTGTAATGTTGATCTATCATTATACTATATCAATGATTAAACTCCATCTTCTAAATTAACCAATCTAAACAGTTAAGCGATTAACCTCTTCCATCTTACTTTTTCTAACCCCTAACCCCTAAACCAATTAACCTTTTCTCTTCCAAAATTCCCACCAGCTCTTCTCATCATCGTAATAGCCACTTTTTCCATAACCAGTATAATTAGAGTAATAGTATGTTCCCGTATTACTATGTGCATAATTGGTGGTGTAAATGTTTGCATGTAACTTCTCATCACCAAATGAATTTAAAATAATGGCAATGTTATTTAGCCCATACTCCTTTGATAAACGATCAGGAATGGTGGCGGCTCTGAATTTGGAAACACCTGAACGGATAATGAAGAGATTAATATCTGCTTTTCTAATGAGTGGTACAGAATCTGAAACCAGACCTACAGGAGCGGTATCAATAATGATATATTCATAACTTTTCCTAAGCTTTTCAATAAGGGTTGCCATCGATTTGTGATGCAACAATTCTGAAGGATTTGGAGGCACTGGGCCAGAGGTGATGTAGTCGATATTGTGCCGCTCATCGGTAAAGATGATATCAGCTAAATCAGATTGTTTTGATAAATAACTACTTAAGCCGATGTGATTGTCGGCGCCAAAGGCATAGTGGAGTTTAGATTTTCGTAAATCTGCGGCAATCAGGATTACCTTTTTATCAATAATGGATAGGGTACCTGCAAGATTTAAACTTACGAACGATTTTCCTTCTCCTGAAACCTCTGAGGTAATACAAATTACCTTAGTCTCCTGATCACTCGCCATGAAGCTTAGGTTTGTTCTCACCGATCTAACCGATTCGGCAAATATAGACTTAGGTCGTTCTATCGATAAAACGCTTTCACCAAGGCCAACTTTTTTAGGATATTTTAAAATCACGCCAATAATTGGGGTTGCGGTTAGGCCCTCGATGGTTTCGATATCGTAGAGATAAGGATTTAATATCCTGACCAATAGAATTAAGCCCAGCCCCGAAAATAAACCCATAAATAAATAAGAGGAATAGATTTTCTTAGGCACGGGAGAAATCGGAAAAAAAGAAGGCTGTGCTACGCTGATAATTGTGGCACCCGAAATTACAGCTGCTGAGCTGATCTGAGCGGAGAGTTTTCGTTCAAACAGCATCGAAAACATGCGTTGGTTGATGTCGAAATTACTCTGCAATTTTGCGAAATCATTTTGTTTGGCCGGTATGCTGCCCAGTGCCTGATTTGCCTGGCCAATCTGTCCATTAATGTAACTGATTGTTTTTTGGTTACGCTCATGCAATAAACGGATATTGGTTACAATGGCCTGCTTTACTTCATTAATCTGCCGGTTAATATCCTGAATAGGCTGCGCATCGGCATTGAAATTCTGTAATTTATTTTCTCTATTTAGGATCAGCCCATTGAGTTGCGCAATTAAACCAGTTAAGAGTGTGCTGTTGGTCCCTTCTAAATTAAGGTTCAGCTGGATCCGGTCCTTATTGTTTTTTACCTGTGTTTCTAATTGCTGGATACCCAGTTCTTGCAGTTGTAATTCGGCAATCTGGTTTTGCAGATTGCTCAGTTTCGAATTTCCGAGCTGCCGATCGCTGGCGGGATCGATTAATTTATTATCGCTTTGAAAGCTAGAAAGTTTGTTGCCCGATTTATTCACCTGTGCATCTAAAAACGCAATTTGGCTATCCAGGTAATCTATAGTTTGTTTGGCCGACCTTTTTTTGAGGGTTGCATCATTCTTTACATATTGTTTAATAATCTCATTGAGCACATTAGCAGAAAAAACAGGATTGCTATCCGTGTGGGTAACGCCCATAATATTGGTGTTTTTCTCCTGTTCGAACACATTTAATCCCCCTGTAGCTCTGCCATACAAATCTCTAATCCCATTGAATTTAAAACTGTAACTGCCGGTAGACGGAATTTCGGTTTTAACTATAAACACCATATTTCCGGTATTAATCGCTTGCCCATAACGATATTTTTTTGAACTCTGATTATTGTCGTCGCTACTCGATAATTCAAAGGTTTTGCTATCAACCGGCTTAGCAGAATAGGTAGCTCTACTGAAATCAACCGAATCCTGGGTTAAAATATCCACTTGAAAAGGCTGTTTCGGATAAAGTTCAGTCACACGTACCCTTCCTTCTAAATAGTAGCTGATTTTATAATCAAGATTCTTTAATGCATTTAAAATTACGTCTTCCGAACGCATAATGATTCCTTCAGTCTGAATCTGGTTTTGATTAAAGGGGCGATAATTTACAGGTGAGCCAGGAAGTGGCGGCATTTGTTGCTGCTGATCGCCATCTAACTTTAGCGAAGCAGAAGTAATATAAATAGGGGTAATGCTGCGTACATATAACCAGGCCATCACAAAACTGATCAATACCGTTCCGGCAACCCAATACCACCTGCTTAGAAAAATCAATGCGATTTTCCAGTAATTAATGGTTTGGTTGGCTAACTTCTTATTTTCGGTTTGTGTAGTATTATCCATTAGCGGGTTAAGGTAAAGATTAATACGGCCAAATTGACGACTACAAGCAGCGGTTGTACAATATTATTAACACTGGTTAACTTTTCGCTCAATGCCGAGCTCTTGGTTTGTTGAAGAACAATAATGTCGTTGTTCTGGAGGATGAGTTTTTTGCTGGCTAAACTGTTGATGTCATTCAGATTTACATAAATAATTTCCGGGTGGCTTCTTTCGCCGCGGATAATTTTCAGCGTTTTAGGATCTGCCGTTTTATTAATGCCGCCTGCCTCGCCAATAATATCAATCAGCGTAGTATTTTCTCGCTCAAGCAAAAAATTGCCTTGCCTACTAAATTCGCCAAGTAAAGTAACTTTTAAATTTACTACACTCAACTCTATAATGGGGTCGCGCAACAATTGTTTTGCATATAAATCTTGTATTTTAATGGCAGCATCTCTTCTGCTCAGTCCTAGTACCTCAACTTTCCCAATAGCAGGTAAATTTACTTTCCCATCTATATCTACAAGGTAAGATAATGTACTATTTATACTGCCAGCTACTACATTTTGGCTGCCACTTGGATTGCTTGCGGAAGAAGTTGAAGCCCCAAACTCTTTGTTTTGTACATTTCGGATAGCCAACTGATCATTCACCTTTATTTTGTAATAGGCATCACTAATGCCCTGGTCGTTTACCACATATACCTGTTTAATGGTATCGGTGACCACATCACTCGGGGCGTTAAACAGACTGTGCTCTTTTCGGGCAGCACAACCTACAAAAATTGAGCAAATGAATAAAATACAGACACATTTTAATATTGCTTTTGTTGGGATCATAATTTGGGATGAGGAAATAGATTTGTGCAATAGCTTACACGCAAAATATGGTTAAATATGAATAATATATGGGTTAAAGATGCTTAAAAAAAAATAAACTGAAAAGTAAGATTTACTTACTGTCTTTTAAGGAGGTGATGAATAATGCATAGTTTCATTGTCCGTTATAATTCAATGTTATTCGTTAATGCATAATTAACAACGTTTTTTAAAGCCATTTGTTTAAAATCGGCCAATAATAAAAAATGTAGTTAGTTTTGATACGTTATTTTTATATTGACAAAAATCATCATAAATATGTTTTTATGTAGAATTACTACTACGATTTAATGTTAGTTTTGATCAAAATTAAATGTTATGGTCAAGTTTGCCTTTCTACTGCTGTCGATTATGTCTTGCTGGTTAAAAGTCGATGCTGATACCGGTTGTTCTTACAATGGATACGTTTATACCAGGGCGCCATATATCCTCAATTGGTATTGGTCTGTTCCAATTCAGGATAACTGCCCTTCAGGTGCGCTCCATTCTACCCAATACGCAAATGTTTCTGCCACTTCTACTACTCCTTGTTCTGTCGGAGTTTTCGCGTGGGGAGTGCAAGTCAATTATGAAATTGATTTTTGTCCTTTGGATGATTTTATTTGGGTAATGACCTTTCTAAGTGGAATTTTTGGTTACATGTTTATCCATAAAAAAAATTACTCTCTATCTTATGTTGCTTAAGCCAAAAGGCTTAATGCACTTTAAAAATTGAGGTCAATTACAGCGCTAGGCATACTGATAAATGTGTAGTTAAAGTTTTATTTATTGATTCTTTTGTTGATCTTTGAGGCAAGTCATCTTATCCCTTATCTGGTTCATGAAAATTATTTCATTAGTCTTTTTATGCGCATTATACTTTATTATTGGTAATGTTCAAGCACAAACTTATGGTTGCCTCGTAACTGATGGTGGGAACAGGCGATTATACACGATGCCAGAAGCACCATCTACAACATATACTGCAAATTGTGGCGGTGTTAGTCAATCTAACTTAAGCGGCTATACCGGTAGTCCTGTCACAATTGATGCGAACTGTTCCTGGACACCAGGTATCTTCGATGTTCAACCGCATACTTGTTATATTCCAGTTGGGGGTTATTGTGGTAAGCTAGGGACTTACGTACTAGCATGTCCAATAGATGACTGTACATACCTGCTAGTGCTTTTTGCAGGTTTTTTTGGCTTTTATATTTTAATCGTGAAGCGCAATAAAATCGCCTAATGAAAATCCCTTAAACCTATAATTTCACAGATGTTTAGAAACATCGACCTTCTTTGGAATAATTTTGCTTAAAAAAGCATTATTCATTTTATTCATGATAATTGTCAATAGGTCGATTGCTCGCAGTAACAATGGCTATTTTTCCAGAATATTCCTCTAAGCGTCATTAGGTTAGCTTTTTCGTCAAATTAGACTCGATAATTGTTCGATTAATTATCTATGTAATGTCTTTTTTAAAAACCAAATAAAAAGGTGAGGCGTATATCCTTCTTTTTATTGCAATATTTGCAGAAAATGTAGTTTTAAAACTACTGATTTTTGGTTTTTATGAAGTTTTTGTCGTCTATTTCTATCCTTATTTTAGGATCTTTTTTTAATCTATTATTTGCTCAAACTACTGGAAGAGGATGTAATCTTGGTAGTAGCGTTGCCACTGAATATTTGGGAATGGCTACTTATAATGGGCGTGCCGATCAAAAGGTTTATGTATATAGCTCTTCCCCTTCTGCAATTATCGAAATTGTATTTGGACAGGGCTATAGCGGTTATAGGTGTGGATACATTAATATATATGATGGAGGAGCAAGGTGGGATTCCGCTACCCAGCAGAGTATACCTTACCAGGCTGTAAATGAAATAACAAATAATTATACAAACGATGAATCACATAGATGTGTTACCGCTTTATCGCTTAGCCAGAACTTCGACAGTGGTCAGGGTGGAGAGGGTTATGAGGCAGATTACAGTTATAATAATCCAGCTTACTATTCAAATAACGACCCTAACTATCCTTGCAATGCGCCCCCTAACAATCTTCCGGTAGATCAGAACATTATATTTATGCTTTTACCATTAGGCCTTTTCGGCTTTTTGAAAGTTAGAAAG
This sequence comes from Pedobacter sp. ISL-64, assembly GCF_018613605.1. GTDB lineage: Bacteria > Bacteroidota > Bacteroidia > Sphingobacteriales > Sphingobacteriaceae > Pedobacter. The sequence goes on from NZ_JAGGPU010000011.1 coordinate 58,285, forward strand.
AAATCTGAAAACTAGCTGGTTTAAACTAGATAGGGTAGTTGAGTATAAATCTTAAAACTTCTTGAACAAAAGGAACAACGAATTCATAATGTAAGGTGGCTAATTTTATATGGGATCAATATCGATATGAATGAAGGGGCATATTAGTTATCGTATTATTCTTTTCTTGAAATACTTTATACGTATTTGTTCAGGGTTCAGCCACGGGACGCATCATGCCTGATGAATAAATTGTTTACCGAAATCAGTAATGAAGGCGGAATCCTCTTAATAGTTGAAAGCAGTTGAACAAAACGAATGTAGTTTCTGCATTAGGTTTGGTGTAGTTTTGATTTGGATATAATTCTACAGTTATGGACTCCTTGAAATGCTTAGCTATATGGATTGTTTTGTTTCTCTATTCTACCTTAGCTAAAGCTACCGATGGATGTTTGATCACCGGCGGGACTGAACTTTATGATACTCCCACATTAAATGTTTTAACTGGAGGATATAAGCTTTATACTAATTCGTTATATCCTTTATCCAGTAATTATTGTAGTTGGGCAGCCGTATCATATACAGGGAATACATGTGGTGTTTGTTCCGGCTTGGGAATTTGTGTATTTGGAATCTGTCCATGTATTGGAACAGCTAAATATGGTTTGGAGGGGTCATTCACAATGGTTTTATGCAACTTCGATGACCATTCGTGGCTTTTAGGCGCAGCGGCAGGTATATTTGGTTTATTAGTCATCAAAAGAAGAAATAAACTATAAATCATCTTTGTCGGCTCGAATAGAAAACCATTCGACATATGTAAAGCTATTCTCTATCTTTACGCAGTTTTCACCTTTAAGAAAGCCGGAGAATCCCGATTTGGTCACAATGAAAATATCCCTTATTACAGTCGTTTACAATGGAGAAACCTTTTTGCAGGAGTGTTTTAATTCGGTAATCGCGCAAACCTATGCTGACATAGAATATCTTGTAATTGATGGGGGATCGACAGACAGAACGTTGAATATTATTCAGGAGAACCAATCTCATATTGGTTATTTTGTTTCGGAAAAAGATAAAGGTTTATACGATGCCATTAATAAAGGGATCCGGAGGGCAACCGGTGAGGTGATCGGAATTTTAAATGCCGATGACCTATTTGCGCACCCTGATGTATTGACATCAGTAGCCAAAACCTTTATCGATCAGCCGAAGATAGATGGACTTTATGGTGACCTCAACTACATCCATCCAAAAACACATAAGATTATTAGGACCTGGAAATCACAGCAAAACACTTTTCAAGATCTTAAAAAAGGCTGGATGCCCGCGCACCCTACACTGTATTTGAAAAGATCTTTGTTTCAGAAAAACGGCGATTATGCCTTAGATCTGGGTACTGCTGCCGATTACGAATTAATACTACGTTACTTTTATACCCATAAAATAGAAGCGGTTTACCTGCCTATCTTAATGGTGAATATGCGCACGGGAGGGGTAAGCAACCAATCTTTAAGGAGCAGGGTATCTGCTTTTGTTAATGATTATAAAGCTTTAAAAAGAAACAGTGTACCACACCCCCTTTGGGTCGTGATCAGGAAAAAGCTGAGTAAACTCAGCCAATTTTGATTCTTTTCGAAGAAGAATTTAAGGAAATAAATCTCCTCAGATTATCGTCATTGCGAGAAGGCTTTTTCAGCCGACAAAGCAATCTTACAACGATCGCTAAGCGTGCGCTTTAAGATTCCCGCCTGCGCGGGAAAGACGATCACTCTACTTGGATCTGTCATTAATCGCAACTCCAGTCTTTCTGAGGTAATCTGATGTCTGGTCAGCAAAACACCATTATAAATCCACCTCACATTTGATTTATGTCATGTCAAACATTTTACATCACAATTTTGTTTATCTTAGTATAGCTATATTTGCTTGCAAGTCTCTATAAGTTTTGCTAAAAGATATTCTGAATACCAGCCCTAACTATTTCTGTATAGCCATATTTATTTTGGCCTTTTCAATTGTAGTTATTAGTATTCCAAGTATAATCTATACTTCGTTAAAATATGGCCTTTTTGATAAGAACGACCTGTACCGTAAAAACCATAAACGCAATATTTCACGTTTAGGTGGCTTGGCCATTGTAGGTAGTTTTACCGTATGTATCCTGCTTTTTTCGGCCATTATTAATTTTAAAGAAGCTAATTTTTTAATTGCATCGTGCATTATCCTTGCGGCGCTTGGCTTAAAAGACGATGTTTATGGCACCAATACCAGTACAAAATTTATTCTACAGATCGTAGTAGCCTTTATCCTGGTTTTTTTTGGTGCCTTCCGTTTAACAAGTTTGTACGGTGTATTGGGTATAGGAGATATGGCGCCTTTATGGGGAAGCCTTTTCTCTATCGCGCTGATCATTTTCCTGAACAATGCATTCAATTTAATAGATGGCATTGACGGACTGGCAGGTGGAATCGGCATTTTAACAAGCCTGGCTTTCGGTATTTTGTTTTCCTTGATGGGACAAGTGCCCTATGCATTTATAGCCTTTGCCCTTGCGGGTGCCATCGCAGGCTTTTTAAAATACAATTGGTTTCCTGCGAAAATATTTATGGGCGATACAGGCGCACTGATCATTGGGCTTATTTCTGCTGCCCTGGCCATTAAGTTTATAGAGCTCAATAAGTTTACAGGTGAAAATAAACCTGCTTTTTATTCTGCGCCAGCAATAGCGGTAGCCATACTGATCGTACCCATTTTCGACTCATTAAGAGTTTTTACCATCCGTATTTTAAAGGGAGGTTCTCCGTTTAAGGGAGACCGTAACCACATCCACCACCGTTTAGAGCAGTTAGGGTTTAAGCCCAGCTGGATCGTAATTTCTACTGCTGGGTTTAATCTGGCTGCAATAGCGGCCACCATTTTCCTTCAGCAACTTGGAAATTTTGTATTGATTTTCCTCATTATTGGTCTCTGCATTGCGTTTAATACCTTGCTTACCTTAGGCCTGCTTAAAAAGAAAGGCAGGTGAAATTAATTTAGCATATGTTCCTGTACGCCAAAAATAAATTTTAATTTTTAGTAAAGCAGGTGTTTGCCTATCGGTTTCCTTGCAGATCAGAAGTACCTAGCCCCGGTCGCAGCGGCATCCCCGGAGCGCAGCGCCGGGATATAGCGAAGAACGGGAAGAAACATTCATAGCTGTACAGGCTTTGCGCTCCTAAAAAAGAACCTTATCATTTTAAAAAAGCAGATGACTTTGCACTCTTGAAATAAATTTTAATTTTTAGTAAAGCAGGTGTTTGCCTATCGGTTTGGGTAGTCCTTCTTTCCGCTCCTATCTTTTTGTGATGGTTAGTGAGAAGTTGTGTGTTGGTGCTACAAAAAGGATAGCCGCTACAATAAGGTTTATTTAACCGAGGTCTGTGGAACAAACCCACTTCGTATATTAACTATAAAAACAATGGGCAGCTTTGTATCGGTTCCCTTTGCAGATCAGAAGTGCCTAGCCCCGGTCGCAGCGGCATCCCCGGAGCGCAGCCAGGGATATAGCGAAGAACGGGAAGAAACATTAATAGCTGTACAGGCTTTGTGCTCCAAAAAAGAATCTTTTTAAAAAAGCAGGTGACTTTGCGCTCTTAAAAGTAGCATGCCCCGCGGCAAAGCGCGGAAAAAATCGATATCTGTGTCTAAACATTAGTTTTTTCTGAGCCAGAATATTTTAATAGCATAACGCTCACCTCAGAAAAAGAAGCAAAATTGACTTTTTAAGAAAAGCATAGCTGCTGAAATAAGGTTTCATCATTCCTTTTCCATCTTATATAATCAGGTCTTTGCTTTGATAAATAAATACTAATTTTGCGCTCTAATTTTTATAATAATGAGGCTGGCAATAAATGGTTTTGGTAGAATAGGAAGAACATTTTTACGCTTAGCATTGGCTGAGGGATTTGAAGTAGTGGCGATTAACGACCTGGCAGATGCCAAAACGATGGCTCACCTATTTAAGTACGATACTGTTCATGGTGTTTTCGCAGGGAGTGTTTCTGCAAAACCTGATGCACTGGTAATCAATCAGCTTTCTATTCCGGTTTTCGCTATCAAGGATGCCGATGAATTGCCTTGGTCGGCACTTAGGGTAGATCTGGTTATCGATTGTACAGGTAAAAATCTAACCAAGCCATCAGCAGAAAAACACATTACATCTGGAGCAAAACAAGTGTTGATCTCTGCCCCGGCGGCTGAAGATATCCCGATGGTGGTATTAGGTGTAAACGATCATCAGATTGATTTAACTAGTCCTGTATTATCAAATGCGAGTTGTACAACTAATAATATTGCCCCGATGATTAAGATTTTGAATGACAACTGGGGCGTTGAAGAAGGTTATATTACGACCATCCATTCGATGACAGGTGATCAGAATCTGCATGATGCCAACCATAAGGACCTGCGCCGTGCAAGGGCGGCTTCATCTTCCATTATTCCAACTACAACAGGGGCAGCAAAAGCCATTACCCATATTTTCCCTGAATTGGATGGTCGTTTAGGTGGAGCAGGAATCAGGGTTCCGGTTTTAAACGGATCTTTAACTGATTTTACCTGTCTGCTAAAGAAGAAGACAAGCATAGAAGAAATTAATGCAGCTTTTAAGCACGCTGCACAAAACGAATTGAAAGGTCTTATTGAGTATACTGAAGATCCAATTGTATCAGTCGATATTATAGACAACCCACATTCCTGTATTTTCGATTCGCTATTAACCTCTATCGTTGGCGATCTGGTTAAAGTGGTGGGCTGGTATGATAACGAATTTGGTTACAGTAGCCGTTTGATCGATGTGGTAAAAAAATTGATCAGCTTGGTAAAGCCTAAAACGTAGGGCTGGTTTATCGCTTCATTTTAAACGATAGTGTTCCAAAAGAACTCTTTCGGAGGAGAACCGATGGCGCTGCGAAGCAAAATCTTTTAAATTTCATTTCTATAATTTGCTTCAAAGATCTCTCCACTCCGCATTGCTTCGGTCGAGATGACGCCGATTTTTAGAATCTGTCAATGGTAATGATAGAAATTAATTGGTACTGCAAGAAAATGCAAGACGCCCGATTAATTTCTTTCTCCTATAAAGACAGAACAGCCATTATTTTCAACTTATTTTAAATACTACCAGGGGAGTATCTAAAATGTTAAAAATTCTAGCCGATATTATTATCGGGTTTCAATTGCTTTATTAACTTTGCAAACGTTTGCAGTGCATCCAATAGCAATATCTTCACACTTGATGTAAGCTAGCTGATATTAAAAATATGGTCAAATTTATTCTTCCAGAAGAAGTACTGCCTTTAAGAAGCCTGGTTTTGCGCAATGGCAAACCATTCGAAGCATGTGTTTTTGAAGGCGATCTTGCCTACGATACCTTTCATCTTGGTTTTTTAAAAGATGGAGAAATAAAATCAATTGCCACCTTTATGCGGAACGATTTTTTTCCGGAAGAAGGAGAGGGCTATCAGCTTAGGGGCATGGCCACCCATCCCGATGCAGTTGGAAATGGTTATGCTGCTGCACTGGTTACTTTTGCCATTGAATACCTGAAAGAATATAAAACCGATTACTTATGGTGTAATGCCCGTTCAACGGCGGCCGCTTTTTACAAGAAAATCGGCTTCACTACCGAATCGCCGGAGTTCGATATCCCTGGCATTGGTTTCCATTACGAAATGAAATTAAACTTAAATCAAAAATAATTAAACATGAATACAATTGACCAGTTTGACTTTAAAGATAAAAAAGCATTAATCAGGGTAGATTTTAATGTGCCTTTAGATGACGAATTTAAAATTACAGACGATAAAAGAATCAGGGCGGCTTTGCCAACCATTTCTAAAATCTTAAAAGATGGTGGTGCGGTTATTTTAATGTCTCACTTAGGTCGCCCGAAAGATGGCCCTACCGATAAATATTCTTTAAAACACATCTTATCTGATCTATCTGCTCTTGTTGGTGTTGAAGTTAAGTTTGCTGATGATTGTATTGGCGAAAGCGCAGTAAAACAGGCAGCTGATTTAAAACCAGGTGAAGTTTTATTGTTAGAAAATCTTCGTTTTTACAAAGAAGAAGAAAAAGGTGATGTTGCCTTTGCAGAAAAATTATCAAAATTAGGCGATGTTTATGTAAACGATGCCTTTGGTACTGCTCACCGTGCACATGCTTCAACTTCAATTATTGCCCAGTTTTTCCCAGATGCAAAATACTTCGGTTATTTAATGGCCTCAGAAGTAGAAAATGCAGAGAAAATATTGAACCACGCAGAAAGACCTTTTACTGCAATTATGGGTGGTGCTAAGGTGTCTGATAAAATTCTTTTGATCGAGAAATTGCTGGATAAGGTAGATAACCTGATTATTGGTGGGGGTATGGCTTACACTTTTGCTAAAGCACAAGGCGGGGAAATTGGCACCTCATTATTAGAAGCCGATAAACAAGCACTTTCTTTAGAGTTGATCGAAAAAGCAAAAGCAAAAGGCGTAAACCTGATTTTACCTGTAGATACAGTAATTGCTGATAAATTTGCAAATGATGCTGATAAAAAAGATGTAGACTCTGGTCAGATTCCTGCAGATTGGATGGGACTGGATATTGGCCCAAAATCGGTTGCCCTGTTCCAGGATGTAATTAAAAATTCTAAAACCTTGTTGTGGAACGGACCGATGGGCGTTTTCGAAATGGAAAGTTTCCAGGTAGGTACCAAAGCTGTTGCAGAAGCAGTTGTGGCGGCTACTAAGGATAACGGTGCATTTTCATTGATCGGTGGTGGCGATTCAGCAGCCGCAATTGCAAAATTCGGCATGGAAGATGAAGTAAGCTACGTTTCTACTGGTGGTGGTGCTTTACTTGAGTATATGGAAGGCAAAGAATTGCCAGGTGTTAAAGCCATTAATGGATAAATATCAATCTTATATATAAACGGGCCCTTGCAGATCAAATTTGCAAGGGCCTTTGTTTTTAGATGATTTCAACTTACGCTGTTTTGTACATGGGTTAGCACACGTGTTTATTAAGACTTATCGTTATAACGGTACAGCAGTCTTGTAACGATGCTGTGTAGGAGCGAAGCACTACTTGTGCTTAAAACAAATAAATCATACCTTACTGGCAATTTACCTTGGCCTGTAACTTATTGGTCCTGGGTTATAAAACATCAGGTACATAATAATCAAATTACATTTATGAGAAAAAAAATCTTTTTGTTTAGTATAAGCTGTCTGCTCCTTGCAGGTCTGTCTCAAAAAACATTTGCTGCAACAGTAACGATACCCGATAACATTAAACTTGCTGTTGAGCCTGTAGCATTGATTGGCCGTTGGGACATTACCGTTGATGTAAACGGAAAACCGGCGCCAGCTTGGTTGGAAGTAAAACTATCAGGTTATAAAACTTTAGTGGGGTACTTTGTATCTACCGCCGGTAGTGCGCGTCCGGTATCGGAAGTGAAGTTTGATAATGGAAAATTTAGGTTCGAAATCCCGCCACAATGGGAAAGCGGTTCTTCGAATTTAGTTATCGACGGCACCATGGGCGACGCAGGGATTCAGGGAACAATGACCAATTGCGATGGTAAACAATATAGCTGGAAAGGCGTTAAGGCACCTTACCTGAAAAGAACGGCAGCACCAGTTTGGGGCAAACCTGTCAATTTGTTCAATGGCAAGGATCTGTCTGGCTGGAAAGCCAGCGGACAAAACCAATGGATTGTGAAAAACGGTATTTTAACTAGCCCGAAAGCAGGTTCAAATCTGATCTCTGAACAGAAGTATAATGATTTTAAACTTCATGTAGAATTCAAATACGCCAAAGGCGGAAACAGTGGGGTATACCTAAGAGGCCGTTACGAGGTGCAGATTGAGGACAGCAAAAAAGATGCACACCCTAACAGCGTGCTATTCGGTGGCATTTATGGATTTTTAACCGCCAATGAAATGGTTACGCTTGGCCCGGATGAATGGCAACGTTACGATATTACCCTTATTGGCCGTTTGGTAACAGTGGTAGCCAATGGTAAAACCATCATCAGTAACCAGGAAATCCCGGGCATTACCGGAGGGGCATTGGATAGTAATGAGGGAGAGCCCGGGCCTATTTATCTTCAGGGAGATCATGAACCGATCGAATACCGGAAAATCGTTATTACACCGGCGAAATAATTATCTTTTATAGAGGGCTTGGATTTTCCAGGCCTTTATCGTTACTAAAGGGCCAGTCACATATAAAAGAAGATGTTAATTTGGGTTTTTGATAAGTTTTTCAATAATCTCAGTAAAATAATTATCGTCAACGGCAGTGATGTTTCCCTTGATATTTATTGGATAACCTTCTTGGATATACCTCAGTATGCCATATCTGTCGATAAAAAGGTTCTTGGGAAGTGCACTAACTTTGAGTTTCTTTACATAAGTTTTACCATCCACTAATATCTGAAAGTTAAAATCTTTATTTTTTAAAAAGTCAAATAAGTGATCGTTTGCGACATTATTCTCAGTAATCGCGATAAAATTCATTCTGTCTTTATATCTCTGCTTAAGCTTGCTTAGTTGAGGCATTTCGGCAATACATGGGGCGCAATAGGTAGCCCAAAAGTTTATAAGTGTAGGTTTGCCTAAAAGCTCCTTAGCGTGTATTTCCTTACCATTCATATCTTTCAATTTGAAGGAAGGAAGCCTCTGATTTAGCAATAAAAATGTAGAATCTTGTTTATATGTAAATCTAAGTTCTTGAGAATCCTTAACTGAAGATTTCTTTGATACCAAAAGATTAATGTAATTGATCACTGTATCATTTTTTACGACTTTATGATAAATGACGGCCGTCATTTCAAAAGCAGACGGTAATGTTTTTTTTGCTGAATTGAGGTGACGTTTTATCTCATTAGCCTCAATGAAAGAGCCATTGTTAAGTGTGTATAAATTGTATTGTGAATAGCCTTTAACTGCTAAGAGGAAAAAAACTAGCGTTATCATTTTTTTCATTGTACTGTGAAAAATTTAACAGCTAAGTTAACCTATTTTACAATAGTAATTTTGTGGCGGAGATTTTTGTTAGCTCATAGGAAGATATTTAACTGATATGGTAGCTGTCGTATTGCCTCGTCCTGAAATTCCTCCCTTTATGCAATTAGTAAATAAATTGTAGACTTTAATATCTTAGAACGTTTCTAAACCCGTATTTAGCAATAACATATACACAGCCAGGTAACACACCAAAAATGCTGTCGATAAGGCAAAATAGCGGGTTACCTTATAACTGCCTTTTTTAAAGGGAAGGAGAAATAAGATATTGAACATTTCAGATAACAATGCACATATAAAATTCAGGCATACCATTACGCAGCTAAAGGCCACTACAAAAATGGCTGGCTGGATAACAATTCCTGAAGGAAGGCCATAGAGTGCACCCATCATAAAACTAATCGGAAGAATAATCGAAGCATATTTTAATCCCGATTTAAACTGTAAGAGAAAGTACTTGCCGAGTTTCGGAAGCGGCGTTTTTGTTTTCGCTGGTTTTAATTCTTTTTCAACAGCAGGGGTTTCCAATGCCTCATCTAAAGCTGCTTCATTTGTTTTTCGTTTTTTGCCTTTCTTTTGTTTCTTATAACGTGGCCACCAGATTATAAAACCTGTAATAAAAAGTGCAAGGGGCATTAAACCAGCAATAATGGCGATAATCTGTGTTGGCCTGCCGCCAAAGCTCCCGTAGTGGATTGGTGTTAACCAGCTGAGATAAGCATTACCAACATTAGGGAAATCCTTCCGGCTGTTCAACATTACTTTGCCTGTATATTGATCAACAACGAGCATTTCTCTTTTTCCAACGCTAGGTAGGTTTCCGCTCACTACATCCAAACGATAAGTTCCTGTTTTGTCGGCCGGAAAAGCAATCCCGCCAATATAACCATTAGGCATTTTTTCTTTAGCTGCGGCAACAATCTGTTTAAGGGGAAGTGGTACCGCCTGTGCATGCCATGCCGATTTAGCGCCTAACAATTTGGCAACACCCTGCGGAGACTTCCCGCTAAGCAGGAACAGCAGTGGGATAATGAGGGTAGAAAAAGTAATAGAAAAACCGGTAAGGCTGAGTATGGCCACAATGGGAGAGGAGTAAAAACCGAGTGAATTGTGCCAATCGTAATTTTGCCGCTTAAACGATCCGCTAAATCTTACGGTAAGCGCTGATTTTAACTGTTTCCATTTCTTAGGGATCCATAAACGCAGGCCAGAAATGGTTAAAATTAAAAGGCAGAGGGAAGCTAGTCCGCAGATATAACGCCCCGCAACAGGGATAAGCAATGTCCGGTGAAGTTCGGTAACCACATGGATAAAAGAGCTGGTATGTATTCTTTTACCCGTTGTTTTTCCGGTATATGGATTAATAAAAGTTTCTCCACCACTTTTTAAATTCAGAACGCTGTAAGCTTCATTGGGGTTTTTGAAGTTGTTAAGCATCAGATAATCTATTTTTAGTTCGGGATAGTTTTTCCTGATCAAGGGTACAATATCCTCAACGGGCATTTTTTGTTTCTTTGCAATTACCTCGAACAGGGTAGGATTCAGGGCACGGTCAATCTCATCCTGAAAAACCAAAATACTACCGGTAACACCTACAAAAGCTACAATTGCTCCTGCAATAATACCAACATAAAGATGCCATTTGCCAAACCACCGTTTCTGGTGTTTTGCCCAGTTTAAACTTTTAGGATTCTGTTCTGATTTCATTTTTGAGTGTTGCATTCCCTCATGCAGTATTGGTTGGTTTATGCCTACAAAGAAATCGTTTTAATTGCTTTTATCCAAATTATTTTTAATGAGTCTAAATAATGATTTAAATAAAATTATATCTCCATCCTAATAGATCCTTTATACTTTTTGCTTCGATAAACCCCAACAATACTGTAAATGCCTGGGCAGAGAAGGAGGTAAAGTTCACGTAGATAGCCCTGATATGGTTTATTTGGTGTTTCAGGTCATATTTTATTCACCAGCAAGGGCAAAGGCAAAAAAAACATTGTAAACAATCAAATTAGTGGTAGTTGCGGCTAGGTATTCTTCTGAGATTTATCCTAACAGCATGGATTGTTTTGTTGTGCTCCAAACTAACCAGCAAAAAACCAAACAAAAAAACTAACCAACCAAAGAATCAGATTATGAAACAGGTATTACAAATGCACTTAAGGGTGCTCGGAATCGTCTTCATCTTACTGCAGTCCTATCATGTATTTGCGCAGGTAAAAATATCGGGAAAAGTAGTTGATGCAGAAGGGAAAATTCCATTGGCAGCCGCCACAATTACTGTTACCGGAGGTGCTGCATCCTCGGTAAAAGCAGATGAGTCAGGCCGGTTTACAATAGCTGTACCCAGTGGCGCATTGCTAAGAATTACAATGACCGGTTATAAAGCGGTAACTGTTACGCCTCAACAGGGAATAGTAATAGAAATGGTCTCTACCGCTATTAATTTAGGTGAAACCGTCATTGTGGGTTATACGAAACAGAAGAAAGAACTTTTGAGCGGGTCTGTCGCTTCTGTTAAATTTAAAGAGACAGACACCGAAATCCCGACTACATCAGTGGGTAACTTATTAGCGGGCAGAATGCCGGGCTTATATGTCTCCACGCCTAGCGGGATACCAGGAGCACAGCCCAGCATTCGCATCAGAACGCCAAGCTCATGGAATACAGCCCCGGTTTTATATGTAATTGACGGAAAAGTAACCAGTGATGCCGCAGAATTCAACAATTTAAGTCCAAATGAAATTGAAGATGTAACCATTTTAAAAGACGCAGCGACTACCGCTGCTTATGGTGCCCGTGCAGGTGGGGGAGTGATGTTGATTACCACCAAACACGGTAAGGCCGGAAAAGCATCTGTAAACTATTCGGTGAATACTGGAAAAGATGTCCGTGGAAATAACATGGAGCTAACCAGTATCATGGAGTGGGGAGTGATTCAAAACAGAATTTGGGGCGAAGCTGGCGGACCGGCAAATACTCCCTGGACCGCGGATGCAAAAGCATACTTTCAGGATGCGGATTTTGGTGGCGGCAAGGGCTACGGTTTTAATGCCTTAAAAGATGTTTATGTCGATCCCTCTATTACTACACATAATTTAAGTGCTTCGGGAGGGACGGATAAACTTCAGTATTTTATCGGCGGCTCTTATGTAAATCAGGAAACTTTTATCAAAAACACCAACGAAAAAAAGTACAACGTCAGGGCAAATATAACGGCTAGCCTTACCAAAGATGTAACCGTTTTCGCCGGCTTTAGCATAAACAATAATAAATTTAATGCCCCTCAGGGCGACTGGTCAGGAGATATGTTTCCTAAACTTTTGGTATGGCAGCCATATATGCCCTCGTTTACGGCTTCGGGCGACCCAGTGTATTACTTCTGGATTACCAATAAACCAGGTGAAGCACAAGGATTGGCAGGCTACAATAAGTCAGAGGTCACCAAATCTATTGCGAATTTAAATTTAACTTATAAAGCCCCTTTTTTGGAAGGATTAAGTGCTAAAGTGGGGTATATAAAAAGCTTTACGAACACCAATCAAAAAATATATTCGCATCCTTTTACCTATTATGAACTGAAACAGATTACACCCGTTATCTGGGATTTGAATACCGTTGTAGGAAAAAGTCTTACACAACATTCGAATTCTATAGAAAAACTATCTGCCTGGAACCAGGAGGAACAACTGAACTTTCAGTTAAACTTTGAACGAAATTTTGGCAAACATCACGTAAACGCGGCACTGGTATACGAACGTCAGGAACGTTCAGGCGACGGTATTGATGCGGCCATCAATGGTTTTCCTATTTATACAACTGACCAGTGGTGGGCTTCTACCGGAGGAGCAGGTGTGGTAAACGGTACGGCAACAAAAAGTATCAGCAATACCTATGGTTTCGAGGTAACAACCGGTCGTAAATCGTATGTTGGACAATTTGCTTACGATTATGGAGATAAGTATATCGCTACTTTCACTTATCGTTATGATGGTTCGGTAATTTTTGCCCCGGATAAACGTTGGGGATTCTTTCCTGCTGGTTCTGCAGCCTGGGTGATCTCTAAAGAAAACTTTTTTAGAAATGTAAAAGGAATCGAATCATTAAAATTAAAGGCTTCTTTTGGAATAACAGGTAATGATAACGTAGCACGCTGGCAATATGAAGATAAATATGTTCCTGGAGGCAGTGCATTTTTTGGCGAGTCGCCTGCACTTAACCCTGGGATACGATATGATGTATTACCCAATCCCGACATTACCTGGGAAAAATACCAGAATAAAAATATAGGGATCGATATTAGTTTCTTAAAACATTTTACGGCCTCAGCTGAGTACTGGCATAACCTTACCTACGATATTCTGGCTGCAAAGATCCAGTCTACCCCACCAACCTTTAGCCGCCCTTTACCATCTGTAAATTATGGCAAAATGAAAGCAAGCGGTATTGATATTGGCCTGAACTACAACAACAGGGTCGGCGAATTTAATTATAGCGTAGGTGCGAATTTTACTTATGGCGATTCATGGTATGTGATGAGAGACCAGAATGTAACTTACGATTATCAGGATATACTCAAAGAGGGGCGTTCTGCGAATATGATTACAGGTTACACCGTTGATAAGATGCTCAGGTCGCAGGCAGATGTGGATGCTTTACTAGCGGCTAAACCAGGATATACTTTCAATGGCATTGCGCCTAAACCCGGACAGCTGGCCTATGTGGATTTTAACGGTGATAATAAAATCAACGACAATGACATTACCGTGCTAAATAATAGCAATAATGCCAAAGTAGTAGGTTTAAATTTAACTGCAGAGTGGAAGGGAATAAGTGTGAATGCCAATTTCAACGGTTCGTTCGGTTATAAAAAATCTTTTAATGATTTATCCGGAGGCGTAGAATGGAACAGGATGTGGCGCCCTTGGTACAATGAGTCATGGAGCCCGGAAAATCCTGATAACTCCTGGTTGCCTTATCGTTACAGTGCAAATGATGCCGTAAGAGGTGTTAATACAGCAGGAAGTAATTTCTGGCTGGCAGATGCAAGTTTTCTACGGCTGAAATTTTTGAATGTTGCCTATAATGTTCCGCAAAAATTATACAAAAAATACGTAAACAACATTCGCTTTTATGTATCCGGATCTAATCTTTTTGTGATCAGCAAATTCAACAAAAAATTCTATGATCCTGAAATGGGTGGAGGTACGGCTTTCCCTATTGTTAAATCCTACAATGCCGGTCTTAGTGTAACTTTCTAAATTTTAACATTAAAAGGAAATCAAAAATGAAATATCTAAATCAAAATAAATTTATCCTTTATATCACCCTGATTATTGCTTTGGGCTCATCATGTAAAAAAGGATTGGATTATGAAAATACGGCAGCCATAAATCCAAAGAATGTATGGACCGATTCGGTCTTGATCAAGTCCTATCTGAACGATGTATATGGGGGGCTTATGCCCGGATGGCCGCTTGGTAGTGGCGCGAATGCCGATGAGGGCATTAACGCATCTGGAGGAAACTTAAGCGGCTTCCAACGCGGTATAATCGATGTGGTAACAAATTCCACCAGTCTGAATTATACCTATATCGACAGAACCAATTATTTTATGGATCAGTTGAGCGGTCTGCCCGAATCGGTAATAAACCCAGGTACCAAAAACAGGTTAATGGGCGAGGCCAAATTTTGGCGGGCCTGGACTTATTGGGGAATGGTCAGCTCGGTAGGCGGCGTACCATTGATCTTAAAGACACAAGATGGGACTGATGTAAATTCACTGAAGGTAGCAAGGAGTAAAACATCTGAGTGCGTTGCACAGATTATAAAAGATCTGGATGAGGCCGCTACCACTTTGCCACTCAACTACAGTGGTGTTGATTACGGCAGGATTAACCGCGCTGCTGCGCTCGGTTTTAAAGCAAGGGTGCTTTTATGGTATGCAAGCCCTTTATTTAACCCTTCAAATGATCAGGCCAGGTGGACAAATGCCTACAATGCTGCTAAAGCTGCTGTACAGGCTGCGGATGCTGGTGGATTTGGCCTGTTTGCAGACTACAAGTTAATCTGGTATTCGAGGAACAAAGAGCACATTATGACCAGGCAGTACTACTATCCGGATAGTTACATGAACTTCAACTCCATCAGACCCCTTCCTTTTACAAACGGAAATACCAATACCGATCAGCCTATATTACCCCTATTGATCGCTTATCCAAAACGTGATGGCAGCCCGATGCAGTTTGATAAAAACCAATTGTCCAATGCAGCCTATAATCAGCAGTTTCTAACCGATTTTTACACCAATCGGGACGACCGGTTTTATGCAACCATTTGGTGCGGCGGTACCGTGTACCCAACACCTGATGTGAATACGATCGGTATGACAGCACCAAGATCTCGTACTTACTGGCAAGCCTGGACATGGAAAGCAGCCGCAACACCGAGCACTGTTCTCCCGGAGAAAAATAGTACGGTATTCTCGGGCATTTCTCCGCTTGTCCAAAACGGTGATGAAAACGGGGTAACGGGTTTCTTCCAGCGTAAGGGTTTAGATACCCTTATCGACAGAGCGGCGCTTGTGGGCGTGGCTGCAGGTGCTAAAAGCTGGTTTTCACCAATGCGTTATGCAGAACTATTGTTAAACCTTGCTGAAGCTGCAAATGAAACAGGTAATAGCAACGATGCAATAACCGCTTTATCTTCCATTCGTAAACGTGCGGGCATCGCCGCTGGTGCATCCGGAAAATATGGCATCACAGCAACTTCACAGGCTGACCTTCGCGCAGCGATCATGAACGAACGTCAGGTGGAACTTGCTTTTGAAGGATTTAGGTTTAATGATTTAAGAAGGTGGAAACGTTACGATATCCTTAATACCCAGGTGACCAGGAGAGGTTTATTCCTGATGCTAAACAAAGGTGAAGCTTTACCTGGGAATACAGACAACATCATGACTGCTGCTGTAAGAAGTAAATTCTCCGCAGTGATTGTGGAAAACCTGGATAAGACGCCTTCGGCTAATCAGACTTATAACCTGGACCTTAACCACTGGTTTAACGCTTTAAATCCAACTCAGATGTCTGCAGTACCTGACCAGTTGCCACAGAACAAAGAATGGGGCGGCCCTTTTGATCCGCTTCAATAAATATCAATAATCAGGCAGGTGGATATGACCAGATCCACCTGCTTTTATTTTTAATTAACTTTAACAATTTACAGCACACATACAAATAAAGACCTGAAATGCAAAATAGTTTTTTAAATACGACCGTTAAAGCCATTGTCTTGTTAATGGCGGTCACCTGCTGGTTCTCAGCAAAAACTTATGCACAGACCGAGTTTTCTACAGATTATTTTAAGATAAGGGTCGATAACAAAGGTTTTGTCACCAGTATGAAAAACAAGACTAAGGCACCATACAAGGAATTTAGCCTAGCAGAAAAGCCCTCACCTTTGTTGAGTTTATATAGTGATGCTAAAAAAAAATACTTCGAACCCACAAAAGCGGTTTATATAAAAAATAAAAAAACACTCTCGCTATATTATGCCAATGGTTCGGTGGCTACTGTTAAACTGGAACCTAAGGCGAAATATTTCAAATTAACCCTGTTGTCGCTTACCAACCGGAAAGGTATTGATGTAATTGAATGGGGCCCGGTACATACCAGCATCAACAATCTGTTTGGAGAAATCATCGGTGTGGCAAGAGATACAAGTGCTGCCGTAAACTACTCCATCGGTATGATGGCCTTAAACGATAATACCCTGGGCGGAAAAGCGGAAACAATCGGTGATGCAGCGCCGTTTCAATATGTTGTTCACAGTCCCGATACTAAACGATTTCCCTTACCTGTCAACCTTCATGAAGGTCAGGTGTTTACGCTTGGAGGGAATGGTATCAGCGATGTTGCTTTTTATGCACACAAAGAACCCTGGTACCGGATAATGTATGGCAATGCAGCTAATGTGGGTAAAAATGGAAGAATATCGCTCTCCTATCAATCAAGAGACCGTGGTTTTGAAAGAGAGGTTTACTTTTCGCTCATTCCCAATATGGCGGCCAACATCCCAAACCATTTGCAGGTGCAGGCATTACCAGGGGTAGATTATATCGGATCATCCGTAGCCTTATGGGGAAGCCCGGATAGTACGGCTTTGTTGGATGTAATCCAGAAAATTGTTTTAACGGAAAAACTTCCGCACCCAACCATTAACGGAAAATGGATAAAAGACCCGGCTGCTTTTGTTCCTGATCTTCTTACCAGTGGTAATTTAAATGACAGCACCATCTCTTATGCATCGAGATTGGGTTTTAAAACCATAAGTTTATATGATCAGGGTTTTTTAAGGGCTGATCGTGGTAACCAAGGTTATATCGACGGAAGAAATTTTGAGAAAAAGCCAATAAAATTAACTGGTCGAAGTGTTTCGCATAAGGAGTTTTCTGATATGGCTGCTAAACAGGGCATCAGCATCGGCAGAACACCTATTACCACTGCTTTGGCCCCGGGAACTATGGATGCGAGCCCGATACCGAGCGATAGCCTGTGTTATCAGCAAAAACGCCTGCTGGTAAAAAACATCAGCGTAGCCGACACCGTTATTCTTGTTGACAACCCGATTTATCTTGACGAGATTGCTAGCTGGGAAGGTCATTGCGCCAACTTAAATATGGTCAAAATCGGTAAAGAACTTATTCATTATATGGGCGTTTCCAAAGAAAAACCCTATAGGCTTTTGAATGTGAAGCGCGGATACTGGAAAACCACCGCGTCTAACCACTCGGACGGAGATGCTATTTACAAACTTCAGGTAACGGTTAATTATGGTTATGACGGGCTCATTCCGAATATGCAACTTCAGGACAAAATAGCCGAACACTTTGCTGAAATCTGTAAAATTAACGGCCTTTCTTATTATGACTTTGATGGACAGGAGTTTTTGTTCAATAATGGCCACGGTTACTATTCGGCTAAACGTTTTTTTGGTAAAATGTTCGAAAAAGCTGCGCAGTTGGGGGTTCCTTATATCCGTTTCACGGGTGCTACCTTATCCGAAGGCTCATGGCATTATCAAAGCATCTGGAATGTTGGTGGTGGAAAAAATCTGTACGATGCCGAAACCCGCGAATGGGGCAGCACGACCAGTCAGGGGAAAGACCTTCGCGACGTATGTTACGCCAATTATTTTCCGGTGGGCATGGGCGGGAACTTCCCGATCAATGCCAAATCAAAGGTCGAAGAATATGAACATATACAGGCTGTTTCTGTAGGTGTTGGTACAACATATAGTTTGAAAGTAAGCCAAAAAGATGTCGAAAGCTGTCCGCAGAAAGATGCCATTTTCAAAGTAATAAGAACCTGGGAAAATGCAAGAGCTGCCAATGCCTTTCCCAGAAGTGTAAAAATGCAGCTGGCAGACCCTGCAAATAGCTGGCAACTGGAACAGGTTGATGATAATAAATGGAAACTATATTCAATTGTCAACGGAGAAAGAAAAACGGCTATCAGCTTAAACAGAGATATTGCAGGAGGATATTAAGTACCACTTGCAGATTTTGAAGTACCCTTCTTTGGAAATTTATCAAAATATGTATTCCTAGGGAGGTGATTTCACTCAGGTGCTGTCATGTTGTTCAAAGGACTCCCTACGGAGCGCTTGTCGAAACACCTTAAAGCGTATTTAACAGGCCCTTCGACAAGCTCAGGATGACAAATCTATATTTATGATACAGCCTCTTTTTTTTGTGCCATACATGGTGATAAACTTGACGGTGCGAGTACAATGTCATTAAGTTGAGCCATTCGGCACAAGCAAAAATAAATTAAACCACAGATAGAAAGGATGCACACAGATATGAAAATCCGTGTTTATCTGTATGCATCTGTGATTAAAAAACGCTTAGTTTAGTGACATTGCAGGGTGCCGCTTTGCCAAGGGCTAAATTGGTTAGGCCTGTTGCACGGAAAACCCCTCATTTAGCAATTACAGGGGTGATCTAAACCCGACCTTAGCGGGATGCCACAACTTTTTCAATTGGGCAGAAGCGGGGGCGGGGCTGCTTCCTCCACAGGTACTGAACTATACATTTCCAAAAACCTTTTATCTGGCTGTAAGAGTTTGAACCACAGGTAGAAAGAGTGCATGAGAATATAAAATTCGTGTTTGTCTGTGTGTATCTGTGATTAAAAACGCTTAACGTAATAACATTGGATGCGGGTTCGCTATAGGGTATTTAATCGTCAACTATTAGCTAATAATAACAATGTCCATCGTGAGGTGAAATCTGAAGGAAACCTGCGGTAAAGTTCCTGCCCAGGGAACACAAATATTTTCTGCCATCCCTGCTTTTCTAACGTATTACCCACGCTGCTGTCTAATGAAAGGTATGATTTTTTGGGGTATAGGGGCGGTCACTATCTGAATAAATTTTGGCTTCTGTTAAGGAGTTCATTACTAGCGTCCTTTAAATTTATGGGAAAAATTGGGCGGAGGTGACACTCTAGGTAATGTATTTTTAACCCGCTTATTATCAGTTGTTAATGGTTTTTTGCTTGTGCTGATAGTCTTATTCTAACTATATTGTGAGACCATTATTGTAACAAAAGAGATGTGGAAAACTTTTTTGTGGTAAAAAGTGGTAAAAAGTGGTAGAACTATTTACTTTTACACTAGATATAAAGTGTAGATACCACTATGACCCAACTTTTAGGAGAATTCGATTGTAAACTTGACGCAAAGGGCCGCCTTATGGTACCTGCTGCGCTTAAGAAACAATTGCCTGAATCTGAGAAAGAAGGGTTGATCATTAACCGTGGTTTTGAGAAAAACCTGGTGATCTACCCTAAAAATGTATGGGATGCCGTTGTGGCCGATCTTGCCAAGCTTAATATTTACGATCAGGAAAACAGGGCCTTTGTACGGGCTTTTACGCGTGGGGCTACCGAGCTTTCGCTTGATGCGGCAGGCCGTGTGCTTTTGCCGAAATCTTTGGTAGAATATGCGGGTATTGGTAGTGATCTTGTTCTGGCCTGCCAGTTGGATCGTATCGAGGTGTGGGATAAAAAAGCATACGAAGATATTTTTGATGATGTTCCGGCCAATTTTGCAAGCCTTGCCCAGAAAGTAATGGGCAATAAGAAAGGAGGGGCGGATGGCGAATAATTACCATATTCCTGTAATGTTGCAGCCTTGTATTGATGGTTTGAATATCAAACCTGACGGGGTGTATGTGGATGTTACTTTTGGCGGCGGTGGTCATTCGAGAGAGATTTTGAAACATCTTGGACCGAAAGGAAGATTGATCGCATTCGATCAGGATCCTGATGCCCAGGCGAATGTTCCTGCAGACGATCGTTTTGTTTTTATCGACCAGAACTTTGGTTTTTTGAAAAATAATCTCCGCTTAAAAGGTTTTAAGCAGGTTGATGGTATTCTGGCTGATCTTGGGGTTTCCTCGCATCAGTTTGATGTGCCACAGCGTGGCTTCTCTATCCGTCATAATGCCGATCTGGATATGCGTATGGATCAGCATCGCGATTTAACGGCTGCCGAAATACTGAATACCTATACAGAGGATAAGCTGCATAAAATCTTTGGGATTTATGGAGAAGTGAAAAATGCTAAATCGTTGGCCCGTGCCATCGTGACTTCGCGTTTGGAGCAGCCTTTTACCGATATCGACAGTTTGAAGGCGGCAATTGCGGGTTATATCCCAAAAGGAAAAGAGAATAAATATCTGGCGCAGGTGTTTCAGGCGTTGCGCATAGAGGTGAATGCTGAAATACAAGTGCTTGAAGATTTTTTACTGCAGGCTGCTGATGTGTTGAAGCCGGGCGGTCATTTAGTGGTCATGTCATACCATTCTTTAGAAGATAGGCCGGTTAAAAACTTTATGGCGAAAGGCAAATTTCAGGGTGAGGTAGAAAAGGATTTTTTTGGAAATCAGCAGAAACCATTTAATGTAATTACACGCAAAGCGATAATTGCCACTGATGAGGAGATTGCTCAAAACAATAGGGCCCGCAGTGCGAAACTAAGAATTGCAGAAAAGATATGAACAGGTTTAGGGAAGAGATAGAGGAGGAAGAAGTTGGGCCTGAACCAGAGTTAAAAGCTGCGCCCAAAAGGCCAAAAACTGCTGAAGAAAAAATGGATAGTAATTCATTTATCAGTAAGCTTTTTAATGATGGATTAGTAAGTAAAGAGGCGGCAACTGATGCTTTGCCTTATTTGTGTTTTCTGGCGCTTTTGGGGATGATTTACATTGCTAACAGTCATTTTGCGGTAAACAATGTTCGTCGGATTGATAAATTAAATAAAGAAGTAAAAGAATTAAGATGGGAGTATAAATCCCTTAAGGCTGACCTGATGTTCAAGAGTAAACTGACAGAGGTTGCCAAAAAGGTAGATACCCTTGGGATAAAAGAACTGATTGAACCACCAAAAAAAATAATTGTTAAAAGCGATGAATATTAGAGCAAACATCTTGCTTCGTGTATATCTGGCATTTGGCTTAATTGTGCTTTTTGCTTTCGCGGTGTTTTTACGCCTCGGTCAGGTACAGTATGTGCAAGGGAAAAAATGGAAAGCTATGGCAGATAGTCTTTCTACACGATATGTAAATGTGGAGGCTACCCGTGGGAATATTTATTCTAACGATGGCAGTTTACTGGCTACTTCGATACCGGAATACGAACTGCGCATGGATATGTTCGCCGGTGGCATTGCTGATAAAGATGTGTTCAATGAAAAAGTTGATTCTTTAGGTTATAAGCTCTCGCAGATTTTTCAGGATAAAACGGCTAAGGAATATGCTAGATACCTGCGTAAAGGCCGCCAGGACAGCTCGCGCTATTTACTGATTCACCGAAAAGTAGGTTATGCTGATCTTAAAACCATCAGGACTTTTCCATTATATAACATCGGTAAGTTTAGTGGCGGTTTAATTGCCGTTCAGCAGAATAAACGTATTCTTCCTTTTCAGGCTTTGGCTGCCCGTACCATTGGTTATAAAAATGAGAATGTTAAAAACGGTGTTGGTTTAGAAGGAGCTTATAAGGAATATATCAACGGCGAAACCGGAAAAAGATTAATGCAACGTATCGCTGGAGGTGTGTATATCCCGGTAAATGAAGAAGCTGAGGTGGCTCCGAAAGATGGTGCTGATATTATTTCGACCATCGATATCAATATGCAGGATCTGGCGCAAAGTGCTTTAGAAAAACAGTTGATCAAATCGCAGGCCGATCATGGTGCGGTGATTGTGATGGAAGTGGCCACGGGCGAAATCCGTGCGGTAGCCAATTTCTCTAAAGTAGAAGAAGGAGTATATAAGGAAAAGTTTAACTATGCCATTGCAGGTAATCAGGATCCGGGTTCAACTTTTAAACTGGCCTCATATATGGCTTTGCTGGAGGATGAACTGGTTGATACAAATACCATGGTTGGAACGGGTACCTATAAAATCCCTGGCCATACAATTAAAGATTCTCACGGAAGTATAGGTGTGGTAACGGTTAAAAAAGCATTTGAACAATCATCAAATGCAGCGATTGCATATCTGATCAACAGTAAATATGGAGCTAACCCTAAAAAGTTTACTGATCATTTGTATGATTGGCATTTAAATGAAAAGATGGGCTTGCAGATTCCTGGGGAAGCTATGCCAGCGGTAAAGAATCCAAAAACCAATAAAAGTTGGAACAAAAATATGACCTTACCGCAAATGGCTTATGGTTATGAGATGCAGTTAACGCCACTTAAAATGTTGTCGTTGTATAATGCAGTGGCTAACAATGGTAAAATGGTAGCGCCAATTTTTGTAAAAGAGATCAGAAGGCTGGGTAATCCGATTGAGCAGTTTAAAGCAAGGGTAATCAACGATAAAATCTGTTCTGATGTTACCTTAAGCAAGATCAAAAAAATGCTCGAAGGTGTGGTATTGGAGGGTAGCGGAAAGCAAATCGTTTACAATCCCTTATATCCGATTGCAGGTAAAACGGGTACCGCACAGGTTGCTGATGCAAACAAAGGTTATAAGGCAAATAAGCAGTATCAGGCTTCTTTTGTGGGTTATTTTCCTGCTAATAAACCTAAATATTCGATGATTGTGGTAATTAACGATCCAAAGGGTGCTTATTACGGAGCATTGGTTTCAGGACCTGTATTCAGGGAAATCGCCGACCGTATTTATGCCAGCGATATGCAGATGTATAACGATATGCCGACCCGTTTGGTAGGTAATACGGGTAATCCGCCAACAAAAGCAGGACAGAGTAAAGCGACTCAGAAAGTGTATAAAGCATTTGGTTTTAAACCGCTTTTTGCTTCAAAATCTGAGTATTACAATATTATAGATACCAGTGCGGGAACAGTTTTTCAGGAAAATAACGAGCGTAAAGGTGTGATGCCAAATGTGACGGGAATGGGTCTGAAAGATGCACTGTACCTTTTGGGAAATGCGGGTTTGAAAACAAAGGTTTCGGGTTCTGGAAAAGTGATCAGTCAATCCATCATCGCCGGAACAAAGGTAGGTAAAGGATTGGGTGTACAGATAGAGTTGAATTAAGGCGTAAGGTAAAAGGTATAGGGTTTAAGGTCTTGCTACTCGATACTCATTACTTAATACTAAAAAAATAAACAATAAAATGAGAGAATTTTGAATGAGTGAATGTTTAAAGGCTATAGCCACATTCTATCATTCTCTAATTCAATCATTCAATAATTAATAGGATGCAATTACAGGATTTACTTTATGGCGTAACGATTAAAGAATTGGTTGGTAGAACCGATAGAGAAATCAATGCGCTGAATTTCGATTCGCGTAAAGTAAGTAAAGATGATGTCTTTTTTGCCGTAGTGGGCACTGTAGCTGACGGACACCAGTTTATTGAGCAGACTATTCAGCAGGGGGCAGGTGTAATTATCTGTGAAAATTTACCAGAGATCGATGATTTTACTGTTACCTACATCAAAGTAGATAATACTGCTGTGGCTTTGGGTATCATTGCCGGGAATTATTTTGGAAACCCATCAGCAGATCTGAAACTGATCGGCATAACAGGAACCAACGGAAAAACCACCATTGCTACTATTCTTTTTAAATTATTTAAAGATTTAGGTTACAAAACCGGGCTTTTATCAACGGTAGAGAATTATATCAATGATACAGTAGTGGCGGCAACGCATACCACACCAAATCCGATCGCATTAAATCAGCTCTTAAGAGAAATGGTCGATGCGGGTTGCGATTACTGTTTTATGGAAGTAAGCTCACATGCAGTTTCTCAACACCGGATTGAAGGCTTGACTTTCTCAGGTGGTGTATTTTCGAATTTAACACATGATCATTTAGATTTTCATAAAACTTTTGATGCTTACCTGAAAGCTAAAAAAGCATTTTTTGATGTACTGCCTAAATCGGCATTTGCATTGACCAACATCGACGATAAAAACGGAGTGGTGATGCTGCAGAATACAAAAGCGCATAAAAAGACCTATGCACTTAAACAACTGGCCGATTTTAAAGCAAAAATTATTGAGAACCAGTTTAGTGGCCTGCATTTAGATATCGATAACGAAGACGTTTACTTCAAACTTGTAGGTTCTTTTAATGCGTACAATTTATTGGCCGTGTATGGAACAGCCATTTTGTTGGAGCAGGATAAGTTAAAGGTGCTGACTTTGTTGAGCCGTTTATCAGGCGCTGAAGGAAGATTTGATTACATCACCTCCGCAGATAAGATTATAGGTATTGTAGATTACGCGCATACGCCAGATGCTGTTCAGAATGTGTTGAGTACCATTGCCAATATCCGCAAAGGAACCGAACAGGTAATCACAGTGATTGGATGCGGGGGAGATCGTGATAAAACCAAACGCCCTATTATGGCTCAGGTAGCATGCGATTGGAGCGATAAAGTGATCCTGACCTCCGACAATCCCAGAACAGAGGACCCACAGACGATTATCAGCGAAATGGAAGCAGGTGTGTCACCAACCAATAAGCGTAAAACCCTATCCATTTTAGATAGAAAAGAAGCAATAAAAACAGCCTGCCATTTAGCGCAGCCAGGAGACATTATTCTTGTTGCTGGTAAAGGGCATGAGAAATACCAGGAAATTAATGGCGTAAGGAACCATTTTGATGATAAAGAAATTTTACTTGAACAATTAAAACCAATCAGCTAATGTTATATTTATTATTCGAATACCTGCATAAGCATTATGATATACCTGGGTTAAGGTTGTTTCAGTACATCACTTTCCGTGCATCTATCTCTATTATTTTATCATTGGTAATTACCACCGTTTACGGACGTAGGTTAATTGATTACCTGCATAAAAAACAGGTTGGAGAAACGGTAAGGAATTTAGGTTTAGAAGGACAGATGCAAAAACAAGGTACACCAACAATGGGTGGTATCATTATTTTGCTGGGCATTCTTATTCCAACCTTGTTATTTGCCAATATCTCCAATATCTATGTGATTTTAATGATAATTACCACGATCTGGATGGGTGCTGTAGGCTTTTTAGATGATTATATCAAAGTTTTCAAAAAGAATAAAGAAGGTTTAGCGGGCCGTTTTAAAGTAGTTGGTCAGGTTGGTTTAGGCTTAATTGTAGGTTGCACCATGTACTTCCACCCAAATATTGTGGTAAGGGAAACTGTACAGGACGATGTAAAAAGCACCTCTACGGTTCCAATGGTATTGCGCCAAAAAGGCGAAACCTTTTATTATACACAAGATGTAAAATCGACTAAAACCAATATGCCTTTTTATAAGAACAATGAGTTCGATTATGCAAAGGTATTGAAGTTTTTGGGCGCCGATTACCAGAAATATGCATTTTTTATCTTCCTGATCGTAACGGTATTTATCATTACTGCGGTATCGAACGGGGCAAATATTACCGATGGGATTGATGGTTTAGCTACGGGAACTTCGGCAGTAATCGGGATCACGCTCGGTATTTTGGCTTATGTATCGGGTAATACCATTATGGCTGATTACCTCAACATTATGTATATCCCAAACTCTGCAGAGCTGATGATTTTTGCAGGTGCATTTGTGGGTTCCTGCGTAGGTTTCCTGTGGTACAACTCTTACCCTGCGCAGATTTTTATGGGCGATACTGGAAGTTTGGCCATTGGGGGAATCATTGCCTCATTTGCCATCATGATCCGCAAGGAGCTATTGATTCCGATTTTATGTGGAATATTCCTGGTAGAACTGGTGTCGGTAATTATGCAGGTGTCTTATTTTAAATATACCAAGAAGAAATTTGGCGAAGGCCGCAGGATTTTCCTGATGTCGCCTTTACACCACCATTACCAGAAAAAGGGATACCACGAGGCCAAAATTGTAACGCGTTTCTGGATTATCGGAATCATGCTTGCAATTATGACCATTGTAACATTGAAACTGAGGTAGTTCAAGGTAGAAGGTGTAAGGTTTAGGGTTTGAGGTGATTAACCCTGACAAAATATAAAACTAAGATGCCCTCAAGTGCCTTAGTTGGTGAAAAAATAGAATTAGAATACCCCTTAGTGGTAAATAAAAAATAAAAGATTGAAATGTGATGGTATTCTTGTCTTGATACTTGATACTCACCACTTAATACTAAAAAAAATAATAATGAGTACGAATAACATCACATCAAGCAATACTAAGTCAGCGATGACCGGGCAGGGCCGTGTGGTTATTCTTGGTGCCGGCGAAAGCGGAGTTGGTGCTGCAAAATTGGCTCTGGCAAAAGGTTTCGATGTTTTTGTTTCCGATTACGGTATAATTACCGATAAATATAAAGCTGCATTAGAAAAACTTTCCATTCCATTCGAATCTGAAAAACATACCGAAGAACTGATCTTAAATGCAACAGAGGTAATTAAAAGTCCGGGTATTCCGCCTACGGTCCCAATTATTAAAAAATTGGTCGCAAAAGGTGTTCCTGTGGTTTCGGAAATTGAATTTGCCAAAAGATATACCAATGCAAAAACCATCTGCATTACGGGTTCAAACGGTAAGTCGACTACGAGTTTATTAACCTATCACATCCTAAAAAATGCTGGGTTAAACGTGGGGCTGGCTGGTAATATCGGACAGAGTTTTGCAGCACAGGTGGCTACAGAAGATTACGAATATTATGTACTGGAGATATCAAGCTTCATGCTTGATGATATGTTCGCTTTTAAAGCGGATATCGCAGTTTTACTTAACATCACTCCAGATCATTTAGACCGTTACGATTATAAACTGGAGAATTATGCTGCATCTAAAATGCGGATTGTTCAAAACCAGACAGCAGAAGATGTTTTCATTTATTGTGCAGATGACCAAGAGAGCCTAAAAGCCATCGCGTTGATTAAGCCTGTGGCGAAAGCCTTTCCCTTTTCAATTACTAAAAAAGTAGAACTGGGTGCTTATTTAGAAGAAACTACTATACATATCCTTACAGAACCAAATAACCAACTAACCATGTCTATTTCAGATTTAGCCTTACAGGGCAAGCACAACATTTACAATTCTATGGCCTCAGGCATTGTGTCTAAAGTTTTAGAATTAAGAAATGAGACCATCCGCGAAAGCATGGGCAATTTCAAAAATATTGAGCACAGGTTAGAGCATGTGGCCAAAATTTCGGGGATCGATTTTATCAACGACAGTAAAGCCACCAATGTGAACTCTACCTGGTATGCTTTAGAGAGTATGACCAGTGATGTAGTATTGATTATGGGCGGTGTTGATAAGGGAAACGATTACAACATGCTTAAAGATCTGGTTAAAAGTAAGGTTAAGGCTATCGTTTGTTTGGGTAAGGATAACAAACGTATCCACGATGCTTTTGAGGATGATGTAGAAGTAATTGTAAATACTTTTTCGGCAGATGAAGCAGCGCAGATTGCTTTCCATTTGGCTAAACGTGGTGATACAGTATTGTTATCGCCAGCTTGTGCCAGTTTCGATCTGTTCAAAAATTACGAAGACCGCGGTAACCAGTTTAAAGCGGCAGTTAGAGAATTATAATAGGAGGTATAATATATGTTCCAAGCACTACTTAATAAAACAAAAGGCGATAGATGGATCTGGTTGATCATCATCCTGCTTTCGCTTATATCCGTAATGGCGGTGTACAGTGCAACAGGTACCTTGGCATATAAAAAAGGAGAAACGGTAGAAAAGCTTTTGCTTACCAAACATTTGATTTTTGTGCTGATGGGTATCGGGATGATCTATATTGCCCACCTGCTCGATTATCGCTATTATGCCGGTATTTCGAAGGTATTGATGATCGTTACCATTCCGTTGCTGTTCTATACATTAATATTCGGAACGAATTTGAACGATGCATCAAGATGGGTTAAAATACCGGTAATCGGATTAACCTTTCAAACTTCCGATTTGGCTAAACTCGCATTGATTACCTTTTTGGCCAGGATGCTAACCAAAAAGCAAGAAAATATTAAAAATGTTAAAGAGTCATTTATACCAATTATGGGCTCTGTTTGTGTGGTATTTGTTTTAATCGCACTGGCTAACCTATCTACAGCATTAATGCTGTTTGGTGTAAGTATTTTGCTGTTAATTATCGGTAGGATCAGTATTAAACAGATCGCGATTGTTTGTGCAGGTGGTTTCGTACTGTTATTGTTTGTTTTCTTTTTGGGTCCAAGGAGAAAAACATACATGTCGCGTATTAATACGTTTATGCATCCTGAAATGCAGCATTCAGATAAAACTTTCCAGGCAGATCAGGCAAAAATTGCTTTGGCTACTGGTGGTGTTTTTGGTAAAGGACCAGGTAATAGTACACAACGCAATTTCCTACCACATCCATATTCCGATTTTATTTTCGCCATTATTATTGAAGAATGGGGAACTGTGGGAGGAATTGTAATCATGATACTATACCTGGTGCTTTTATACCGATGTATCAAGATCGTAACGCGGGCACCCAAGGCCTTTGGTGCACTTCTGGCAGCCGGACTAAGTTTCAGTCTGACCATACAGGCCTTTGCAAACATGGCGGTAGCGGTAGGGTTGGGTCCGGTAACAGGGGTTCCGCTGCCTTTGGTAAGTATGGGCGGTACATCAATGATCTTTACCAGTGTGGCCTTTGGGATTATACTCAGTGTAAGCCGTGATGTAGAGGAAAATGCAAATGCGTTAACAAAAGAAGAAAAAGAGAAAGTAAAAAATAAAATAATAATAGGTGAAATACCTGCAATAGCTTAATTAATGATTGAGTTTTGAGTGATAGAATGACTGAATTAGCAAGTGAGAGAATAATTAATAATTGAATAAAACATCCTAAAGTTTTAAAGTTGAAATTTAAATTAATAAACGATGGAGAATGTAAGTAAAGTAGATTTTGTAACAGCAATAAAAGCAAGAACAAAAAAGTTTGTTTTAGATTCAATTAAGCTCTATCAGGTATTACCCAAAACGGAAGAAGCGAGGATCTTAGGAAAGCAATTTATTAGATCTGCATCTTCAGTTGGAGCAAATTATAGAGCTGCTTGTAGAAGTAGATCGAAAGCTGAGTTTTATGCAAAACTTAGTATTGTAGTAGAGGAGGCTGATGAAACAGCTTTTTGGATTGAAATTTTAACAGAATCTGGAATAACAGATTTAGCCAAAGCTCAACCATTGTTAAAAGAAGCAAATGAAATTTTGGCAATTGTAGCGAAGGCACGAAAAACAGTAAGTAATAATAAGTAAATGAGAATGATTGAATTAGAGAATGTAACGATCGCTGTTAAGCACTCACTCATTCAAAATTCAATCATTCACTAATTAAATAATAAATGAATAATTCCCCAAAAATTATCATATCAGGTGGTGGCACCGGCGGGCATATTTTTCCCGCCGTGGCCATAGCCAATGCGCTAAAACGCATGGTGCCAACCTGCGAGATTTTGTTTGTGGGTGCAATAGGTCGCATGGAGATGGAAAAAGTTCCCGCGGCCGGATATAAAATTATTGGCTTGAACATTAGTGGAATGCAGCGCGGCTCGATTGTGAAAAATCTGGCGCTTCCGTTCAAAGTAATCGGTAGTGTGCGCAAAGCCATGCAGATTATCAATGATTTTAAGCCCGATGCCGTAGTAGGTGTTGGAGGTTATGCCTCAGGCCCACTATTGTATGCAGCCTCTTTGAAAGGAATTCCTTACCTCATCCAGGAACAGAATTCTTATGCCGGAATAACCAATAAATGGTTAGGTAAAAAGGCTTCAAAAATCTGTGTTGCCTTTGATGATATGGATCAGTTTTTTCCAGCTGACAGGATATTGAAAACAGGAAATCCTGTCCGCCAGGAGGTAATTGATATTAAAGGAAAACATTTTCAGGGTGCCGAACTGTTAAAGCTCGATCCATTGAAAAAGACCATTATGGTTACCGGTGGAAGTTTAGGCGCAGGTACGCTGAATAAGGCAATTGAAAAACACTTACCCGATATCCTTGCTCAAGATGTGCAGGTGATCTGGCAAACAGGTAAATATTACTACAAAGAGATTATAGAAAGATTGGGTTTAGCATATCATCCCAATGTTCGCATCCTTGAATTTTTAAATAAAATGGACCTCGCTTATGCAGCAGCAGATGTAATTGTGAGCCGGGCAGGAGCTGGAACCATAGCAGAACTTTGTTTGATTAAAAAACCAGTGATATTGGTGCCTTCGCCAAATGTTGCAGAAGACCATCAAACCAAAAATGCGATGGCCCTGGTTAAAAATGCAGCAGCAATATTAATTAACGACCGCTCTGCAGAAGACACTTTGGTTAAAGAAGCATTGGCGTTATTAAATAACAAAGAACAGTGTGAAAAACTTTCAGAAAATATAGGTGAAATGGCATTGCCATCGGCAGACGAAATTATAGCGAACGAAGTATTGAAACTAATAAAGCGGAAAGACTAAAGTAAAAAGACCAAAGTCTGAAGGCAAAAATAGGTAGAGAATAAAAATAAATAACATAACTGGAGTATTGAAAGGAAGCTTTAAGCTTTGGTCTTTCAACTTTCAGCTTAAAACAGTAGAAAGGCGGGCTTTAAGCTTTAGTCTTTCCACTTTTAGCTTAAAATAAAATGGAACTAAGTAAAATAAATAGGGTTTTCTTTGTAGGTATCGGTGGTATCGGCATGAGTGCGCTTGCCCGTTATTTTGCTAAACGCGGACAAGTAGTTTGTGGTTACGATAAAACCAGGACTAAGCTGACCGAAACCTTAGAGCAGGAAGGCATTCTCATTACGTATCTTGATGAAGCCTCTTCGCTGCCCTGTGCATTTTTGGATGATCATGATGATACCCTTGTGGTTTACACTCCAGCGATTCCAAAAGATGCTAAAATTTTAAACCATTTTATAAATAAAGGTTTTGCACTTAAAAAACGTTCTGAGGTTTTAGGGATCATCAGTAAAGGAATGTTCTGTATCGCAGTTGCGGGTACACATGGCAAAACCACAACATCATCTATAGTTGCGCATATTTTAAAAGATACCGGCTACGATTGTACCGCTTTTTTAGGTGGGATAACCAGTAACTATAACAGTAATGTGCTTTTCGGTAAGAACAATGTTGTAGTGGTAGAGGCCGATGAATACGACCGTTCTTTCCTAACCTTGCACCCGGATGTAGCCGTGGTTACTTCTATGGATGCAGATCACCTGGATATTTACGGAGATAAAAGTCACCTCGAAGAATCTTTCCGTTTGTTTGCCGGTCAACTTAAAGCAGAAGGTGTGCTTTATGCGCACGAAGGACTACCGCTTGAAAAAAGCACCAGTTATGCGGCAAGTTCAACGGCAACTGCAAAGGCAGAAAATTTAAGGGTAGAAGGGTCGAAATTTGTGTTCGATTATACCGATAATACACAAAGTATCAAAGATATTAGTTTAATGCTACCCGGTAAGCACAATGTCGAAAATACAACGGTTGCCATTGCCATTGCGCTGCAATTGGGTATTGATGCAAATAAGGTGAAACAGGCGGTTGCCAATTTTAAGGGTGTTAAACGCCGCTTTGAGTATATTGTGAATAATGGCAATCAGATTTATATTGATGATTATGCACATCATCCTGAAGAACTGAGGGCTTGTTTTGATGCGGTAAGACAGTTGTATCCAGATAAAAAGCTAACGGTGATTTTTCAGCCGCACCTCTTCACACGGACAAGGGATTTTGCTGATGAATTCGCAAAAGTTTTAAGCACGGCTGATGAACTGATGCTGCTGGAGATTTATCCCGCAAGAGAATTGCCGCTTGAAGGGATAAATGCACAGTTTTTATTGGATAAAATCACTTTGGCAGATAAAAAAATATGTGGAAAAGATTTTGTGGTTCAGCATGTTAAGGACACAAAACCTGAATTAATTTTAACAGTAGGTGCGGGAGATATCGACACGATTATCGAACCCCTTAAAAATACTTTAAACAATGCTTAAACGGATAAACTGGAGCGCAATTTTTACTGGCTTTGCCTGGCTGATCAGCTTGGCAGGGGTGGTGGTGCTTTTGAGTTTTATCAATGTGAAGAAACAGACAGTTAAATGTACCGATGTTAAGATCCTGATTCCCGGAGCTGATAATTTTATTGAGCGGGAAGAAATCGATGCCATTTTAAAAGAAGATCAAGGTGTTCTTTTAGGTCGTAATCTCGAGAATATCAATATTCATAAGATCGAGAAAAAACTGCAGTCTAACCCTTACATCGGTTTTGCTAAAGTATATGTAGATATGGATGGAGTACTGCACATTGAAGTAAAACAACGCCAGCCCATCCTTCGCATATTGAACGAGAACGGGCAGGATTTTTACATTGATAATGATGGACTGAAAATGCCTATTTCATCAAACTTCACTGCCAATGTGCTTGTGGCAACAGGGCATATTACAGAGGTTTTTGGAAGCAGAGTTGATACCCTGCATACGCAATTGGCAAGAGATTTATATAAAACTGCGCAGTATATTAAGCAAGATACCCTTTGGGATGCTCAGATAGAACAGATTGTGGTTGATCAGAAAAACGACATCGAACTGATCCCAAGAGTAGGTAATCAACGTATTGTTTTGGGTAATGCCGATTCGCTTGAAAAGAAAATGAAGAACCTGTTGCTGTTCTATAAAAAAGCAATGCCGCAAGTAGGTTGGGATACTTATAAAACCATCAATATTAAATATACCAACCAGATTGTTTGTGAAAAAAGAGATTCGACAGAATTAGGGAAAAAAGCAAAAACAATTTCTGCTGCCGATAGTTTGAGGATACAACGAAACGTAACCGATTCACTGATCAACAGCACAATTGTGGCGGCTATGGATGACCGGCCAGAGGCAGATGAAGCCGAAAAGGTGACACCTAAAAGAGAAGCGCCCAAAAAGCCCGAAGCTAAAAAAATTGAGCCTAAAAAGGTAGAGGTAACGAAGATAGAAGCCAAAAAGCCCGAGCCTAAAAAAGCAGAAGTGAAAAAGGAGGCATCTAAAAAAACAGTACCAGTTAAAACAGAAGTAAAAAAGTCAGCGGTTGCGCAGGCCGCCAAACCGAAGGAAACAAAGCCAGCGGATAAAAAAGAAAAACCGAAGCAAACGGTAACAACACAGCCAAAGCCGGCAAAATCTGAGGCCCAATTGAAGAAAGAGAAAGAGGCAAGAGAGAGAGAAATCAGGGCCCTGGAAAAACAGTATAAAACTCAGCAAAATTAACGAATATGGACAAGGCAAAATTTACCAGTCAGTCGCCCATCGTAGTAGGATTGGATATCGGTACTACAAAAATTTGTGTTATCGTTGGTCGTAGAACACAACACGGTAAGATAGAAATCTTAGGAATAGGCAAGGCAGAATCGGCGGGTGTGACACGTGGAGTGGTTTCTAACATTCAAAAAACCGTGCAGGGTATTGCTCAAGCAGTTGAAGTAGCAAGCGGACAATCCAATGTAGAGATACAGGTGGTAAATGTGGGTATTGCTGGTCAGCACATTAAGAGCTTACAGCACAGAGGAATTTTAACAAGAAGAGAATTAAACAACGAAATCGGTAAAAAAGATATCGATAAGCTGATTGATGATATGTTTAAACTGGTAATGCCGCCGGGTGAGGAAATCATCCATGTATTGCCACAAGAATTTACCATCGATAACGAACCGGGAATCAAAGATCCGATCGGTATGGCAGGGGTTCGCCTTGAAGCTAATTTTCATATCATTTCTGGTCAGGTTACGGCTGTAAAAAATATCATCAAATGTGTAAACAATGCAGGTCTGCAAACTCAGGATTTAATTCTTGAGCCATTGGCTTCTTCTGAATCGGTGTTGAGCGAGGAAGAAAAAGAAGCCGGTATTGCATTGGTTGATATTGGTGGTGGTACTACAGACATTGCCATTTTCCACGAAGGTATTATCCGTCACACGGCAGTTATCCCTTTTGGTGGCAATAGTGTTACCGAAGATATCAGAGAGGGCTGCTCTGTAATGCGCAACCAGGCTGAGTTATTAAAAACACGTTTTGGTTCTGCATTGGCAGAAGAGAATAAAGAAAACGAAATTATTTGTGTTCCGGGTTTACGTGGCCGCGAACCAAAAGAAATTTCGGTTAAAAACCTGGCTTATGTCATTCAGGCACGTATGGAAGAAATTATTGAGCACGTATATTACGAGATCAAATCTTCTGGCTATGAGAAAAAACTGATCGGTGGTATTGTAATTACCGGTGGTGGTGCTTTATTAAAACACTTATCTCAGGCAGTTGAATATGTAACCGGTTTAGATTGTCGTATTGGTTACCCGAACGAGCATTTATCTAAATATGAAGATATGCCTAAAACCATTTATGATGATCTGAAAAGCCCGATGTATGCAACTAGTGTAGGTTTGTTGATCAAAGGAATCCAAAAAGCAGAAGAGTTAATTGAAGAAATGAAACAGCCTGGCGTTTTTGTAGAAAAACCAAAAACAGCCAAAGAAAAAGAGAAACGCGGACCAGGTTTGTTTGATAAATTACTGGCAAAAACAAGAACTTTCATTCAGGATGACATGAATGTAAGCGATGAAGATTACTTAAAAAGTTAATTACTTTTCCACAAAAGATGAGTTTTCCACATTATCAACAGTTGTGGAAAACGTCTGTTGAAAAAGTGTTAATATTACATTGAGTAATGAACAGAATTTAAAAATTTTTAAACAACTGATTCATAAAGATATGCAGTTCGAAATGTTAAAAGATAAGTCTTCAATCATCAAGGTAATTGGTGTTGGAGGCGGTGGCGGCAACGCAGTGAACCATATGTACCTGTCTGGTATTACTGGTGTGGATTTTATTATTTGTAATACAGATGCCCAGGCTTTGGAATCTAGCCCAATACCTAACAAGGTACAATTAGGTGCTAGCTTAACCGAAGGAATGGGGGCTGGTTCTATCCCTGAGGTTGGTAAAAACTCAGCTATAGAGAATATAGATGATATTAAGGCAATGTTAGGCAGTACAACCAAAATGCTCTTTATTACAGCAGGAATGGGTGGTGGTACCGGAACAGGAGCTTCTCCAATCATTGCGAAAGCAGCTAAAGAACTTGATATTTTAACTGTTGCCATCATTACTACACCATTTTCTTTCGAAGGAAAAAGACGTAGGCTGCAGGCAGATGAAGGAATGGAAGAGTTGAAAAAATACGTAGATTCTTACTTGGTAATTTCTAATGATCGCCTGCGTGAAATCTTCGGAAACTTAACCTTAGGCTCTGCCTTTGGCCAGGCCGACGATATTTTAACCACGGCTGCAAAAGGTATCGCAGAGATCATCACAGTTCCAGGTTATATCAACGTGGATTTTAAGGATGTGCGTACTGTAATGAAAGATAGTGGCGTAGCCATTATGGGTAGTTTTGCCGCTGAGGGCGAAGACCGTGCATTACAGGCAGTTGAAGGCGCTTTGGCTTCCCCATTGTTAAAAGATAATGAAATCGAAGGTGCCCGTTATATTTTATTGAATATTAGTTCTGGTCTGCGTGAAGTAACCATGGATGAGGTTTCGATTATTACCGATTACATTCAGGAGAAAGCTGGTTTATCGGCTGATTTAATCTGGGGTAACTGTACCGACGAATCTTTAAGCGATAAACTTTCAGTAACCATTATTGCTACAGGTTTCCAAACATCAGAAGAACGCGTAAACGAAGAAAAAAATAAAAAGAAAATATCACTTTTAACACCTGAAGAAGCACCGCTAGTTCGTCCCGTTGAACCAGTAAACTCTTTCATTCAGCCTAAAACAACGCCATCGTACGAGCCTGTTTTAAAAACGAAGGAAGAAGTTTCGCAGGCAGATCTTTTTGGTGGTATGTTCAATAAATCGGAACCTCAAAAAGTTCAGGAGCCAGAAAATAACGTGGTTCGCCATACTTTGATGGAGGAAGAACCCCAGATAGAAGAAGCACAGGAAACTGGCTTTGAGTTTGAGGTAAAATTAGCTGAAACTAATTTTGTGTTCGAAACACCGGCTGCCCAAATGCCGCCAATGCCTGAGCCTGAAATTGAAATGCCGGTTGTAGGTTTAGACGATGACAAAAGTGATGAATCGATGGAAGAGCAATTGAAAAAATCTAAAGAACGTATTTTGCGTTTAAAAGATTTAAGTATGAAATTGCGTACAACCAATGGTTTACAGGAGCTGGAAAACGAACCTGCTTATAAACGCAAGCAAATGCAGTTGCAACAAGTTCAGCATTCTTCTGAATCGCAGGTGAGTAGGTTTACTTTAAGCAACGATCAGGATGGTGGTACTGAGATCAGACCTAACAATTCTTTCTTGCACGATAACGTTGATTAAAACAAACCAAATATAATTTTAAAGCCCCGAAGTAAAATCGGGGCTTTTTTGGCATAAAATTGGAGTGTTAAAAAATCTTAATTAACACCTAAAAGATCATTAGGTTGATTTTAAGACGAATAAAGCTTAAATTCGCAAAATTTTATTATAAAAAACAGATAATACATTGGATATATTTGATAAGATAGCAAAGCACATGGGGCCACTTGGGCAGCACCAGAAATGGTCTCATGGGTATTTCTCATTTCCAAAATTAGAGGGAGAAATTGCACCTCACATGCAGTTTCGTGGAAAAGAGCATTTGGTTTGGAGTTTAAACAACTACTTAGGCTTAGCCAATCACCCGGAAGTTAGAAAGGCAGATGAAGAGGCTGCGGCAAAATTTGGTATGGCTTACCCTATGGGTGCCCG
The DNA here is from genome assembly GCF_018613605.1 of Pedobacter sp. ISL-64. GTDB lineage: Bacteria > Bacteroidota > Bacteroidia > Sphingobacteriales > Sphingobacteriaceae > Pedobacter. The sequence continues at coordinate 95,566 of NZ_JAGGPU010000011.1, forward strand.
TATGATGAGCGGTAACTCAAACTATCATGAACAGCTGGAGCAAGAACTCGCAGAATTTGTGGGAAAACCAGACGCATTTTTATTAAACTACGGTTATCAGGGGATGGTATCGATTATCGATACTTTGGTTGACAGGAATGATGTTGTGGTATATGATGCAGAATCGCATGCCTGTATTGTAGATGGATTACGTTTGCACATGGGTAAACGATTTGTTTATAAACATAATGATATTGAAAGTGCCCGTAAGCAGTTAGAGCGTGCTACCAAACTGGTCGAAGAAACTGGTGGTGGTATTCTTTTAATTACCGAAGGTGTTTTTGGAATGAGCGGAGCTCAGGGTAAATTGAAGGAAATTGTTGATCTTAAAAAAGATTTCAACTTCCGTATTCTGGTTGATGATGCACATGGTTTCGGTACAATGGGTAAAACCGGTGCAGGTACACACGAAGCACAAGACTGTATCGATGGAATTGATGTTTATTTTGGAACCTTCGCCAAGTCTATGGCGGGTATTGGTGCTTTTGTTGCTTCAACAGAGCAAATTACCAATTTCTTAAGGTATAACATGCGTTCTCAGACTTTTGCCAAGGCATTACCAATGCCAATGGTAATCGGTTTGTTAAAACGCTTAGAATTGCTAAAAAGCAAACCGGAATTAAAAGATAAACTTTGGGAAATTGCAATGACCCTGCAAAAAGGATTACGCGAACGCGGATTCGATTTAGGTGTTACCGATTCGGTAGTTACACCGGTTTTCTTAAAAGGCGAACTTTCTGATGCTACTGCAATTACTTACGATTTACGCGAGAACTATAGCATCTTTTGCTCAATCGTTGTTTATCCGGTAATTCCAAAAGGTATGATCGAACTCCGTTTAATTCCTACAGCTGTTCATACACTGGAAGATGTACAACGTACTTTAGATGCTTTTAGTGAAGTAGCTGAAAAATTAGAAAACGGATATTATAAAGAGAATCTTTTCGCTACCGTTTAAGGTCTATATAAATTTTACAAAGCCCTTTAAATACGTTTAAAGGGCTTTTTTGTTGAAATTGTTTCTGTAAAAATCTGTATTTCAGTTACTTGACATAATTCTTTTGTGGAGAATATGTTTATAAAAGTATAGAATGTGGAAAAAAATGGCGTAGAAGGCTGTTTTTTATTGTTCTAAAAATTTTTTTATTTCACCAAACCCTTTAAATTAGAGTAAGATAATTAAAAACTAAAACCTTAAAGAACCATAGGAGTAATTAAAAATGAAAAAATTCGAAGAAGTAAAAAGTTTAGTGGCGGCTTTAGAAGCTGATGCAGACAAATTTTATAACAAAGGTAACAGCGCAGCTGGAACCCGTATACGTAAAGGTATGCAGGATTTGAAAAATTTAGCTCAGGCCATCCGTTTAGAAGTTCAGGAAACTAAAAACAAAGCTTAAGCGATCTAAATATTATAACAAAAAAAAGCCTCATTAGAGGCTTTTTTTTGTTATAACCATTCATTATTTTTAATCTATCTGTCAAATATTTTTATTATTGTAAAATATATAAGACAAATTATCCTTCATCCTTAAGTTTCCTTAGCTTTCATACTTTAGCGCTTGTGTTCCTTTATAAGTGATCAGATATTGCCCTGAAGGGTTGGTATTGCAACCTTTGCGATATATTAGCAAACTTTTTAAATGCAAGGAGAACAATTAAACACTGAATTTTAAGCACTAAATTACATGATATTTATTTGGTACCTAAGTAAAGGTAACCTTGAGTGTCAAATGCTAACGTTATTAACTGTTTAAGGTGTCAAAATATTTGTATTATACTCGGCCAGCTAGTGAAGATGTCAGCCATGTCCTGAATATCATGGGCGCTGTTCATCCAATAGATAGTAAATTGATTGAGGAGTTCAAAAAGCACCTCCTGCAGCTAAGAATAAACAAAGACCAAATACTTTTTAATGAGAATGAAGTGTGTGAATACATATACTTTATCGTTAAAGGGGCCTTAATGGGTTGTACTACCCATAATAAACAAAAAATAACCACTTACATTTCTGTTGAAAATGATTTTGTTAGTTCTATATCAGGGCTTCATGGATCTGGCTATTCGCAAGAGTATGTAGTGGCTGTTGAAGATACCCATTTGCTGGCCATGCGTAATGATGAACTCAACCGTCTTTTTTCACATCATTTCGAACTGAATTATATTTTCAGGGTTGTTTTGGAAAAATATTATAAAGATGCACAGCAAAGAGCGCACATTATACGGGTAGGAAACGCCAAAGAAAGGTACCTGTATTTTGCCAAAACGAATCCAGGTTATTTAGACCGCTTGCCTTTAGAACTGGTTGCCTCGCTGCTAAATGTTAAAGCTTCAACACTTTTATCCATTAGGAAAAATTTTTCAGGGAAAGACAAAAATAAGGAATTGGAAGAGTGGGGGCAAAAATTAGAATTGCATATCAATAAACATCAATCATTCAGGCATAAAGATGTCAGGCTTCAATCTCTTGCTAAAGAGGTTGGTTTAAGCAGTCATAAACTTTCTATTGTCTTAAACAGCTATTTCAATAAGAGCTTTATTGATTATATCAATCAATATCGTGTAAATTGGATTAAAGGAAGCATCCGGAACCCTGATATCATGCAGAACTTTACGCTAGAGGCACTCGCCTACAGTGCAGGTTTTTCTTCCCGGAGTGCCTTTTATAACTCCTTTAAAAAACTGGTAGGAATGAGTCCTGTCGAATATTCAAAAAAACCTAAATCAACAGAAACGATAGCTTAACGTTTCTGTTACAGAAATGCACTCTTAAGGTACTTTTTATTGTATAGTTGTGTTGATTTATAATACAGGACAAACTTGCTTCTGTATTATGTGCTATAAGGTGCATGTTTGGCTAATTTCGTGCAACAAACATAAACGATTAGATTTCATAGGCTGATATTGGCCAAAATTGATTAAAACTATGATAAGAATAATGCGTGCCGCAGACTGGGATGAGGTTAGTGCCATTTATCAGGAAGGAATCGATACTGGTACTGCAAGTTTTAGGACCCCTGATATTTCCTGGGAAAACTGGGATTCGTCACACCTTAAGGCCTGTAGGTTTGTGGCCTGCAAAGGTAAAGAAATTATAGGTTGGAGCGCGCTTTTGCCAGTATCGGCGAATTATGATGTTGGTAGGGTAGGTGAGACAGAAGTGTATGTTAAACATGGTTATAAAGGCCAGGGAATAGGTTCTTTACTGTTAGACGCACTTGTTAAAGAGAGTGAAAATAAAGGCATTTGGATGCTTCAGGCAGGGATATTTTTGCAAAATTCGGCCATATTGAAAATCTATGAAAAAGCAGGGTTCAGGGTAGTGGGCTATCGCGAAAAAATAGGAAAAGCAAAAGGCGTTTGGCAGGATAACCTGTTGATGGAAAGAAGAAATAAATTGATTGCATGATAAACAAAAGGTCTTTGAAAATAATTTCAAAGACCTTTTGTTATTTTTAGTATCTGAATGACTTATAATCATCCGCATAAATTCCTTTTTCAAACCTCACAAGTTTTTCATTTCTAAAAAAGAAAAATTTGTAATTTGTGCTGGTGTAATATGTGCTATAAATTCTGGTTCCATCTTCTTCATTCGCAGCGACCAATTCCGGCTTGTTTTTCTTTTTGAAATCAGATTCTGACATGCCCATCGTAAAAGTAGGTTCGAAGCCAACAAAGGCCCTACAGCTCAGCATTATTAATGCTAAAACAATTAAAATTATATTTTTCATGGTTATCTCCCTTATTTCTGATTAGCTTTTGATTCTTCTATTTTCACGGTTTTGTTATTGAAGTAATGCGTTTTTTGCTCAAATTTGTATAGTTTTTTTTGTGCAAAATAATAGAAATCAGAAAACGTTGATCTTTCTCCCGAACCTTTATAAACTTCATAGATTGTCGAATCATTGGCGAGGTAAACTAAAGCGGCCCGGCGATGAGAATCCTTAAAATCATTTTCGTTCATTCCAACATGGACATTGGATGATTCACTGTTCGGCTTAGCGCGTAGGGCACAGCCGCTGACCATTACGGCCAACATGGCAATACATAATACATTTTTCATTTTGTGTGTTTATTTGTGTGTATCGAAGCCAATTCAATAATGATGCCTTTAATATTCCTAAAACTTTTGGAGCGTTATAGTTTTTGAACTTTGTTTTAAGGCATTGATTGTCAGCTGATTTATTTACGTAATTTTTTATTTACACACAAAAAAACAGATTGTCTTCATTTACTTTTCAGCAAAATCAAACAATCTGTTCTAAAAATATTAATTGGGGTAGTGTTTAAGCCACCTCGCTTAGTTTTTCTATCTCTGCAATAATCGATTTTTCTAACGCCACAGAAGCTTTAACCAATGGCAACCTTACTGTATCGCCACAAACACCTAAATGTTTTAATGCCGCTTTTATTCCTGCCGGATTTCCCTCAGCAAAAGCCAAACGGGTAAATTCTATTAAGCTTAAATGAGCAGGCAAGGCCGCTTTATAATCGCCAGCTAAACAAAGTTTCACCATGTCAGAAAATTGCTTAGGTAAAGCATTCCCGATTACAGAAATAATCCCTGCTGCACCTAAAGCGATCATTGGCAAGGTAACCGGATCATCACCAGAGATTAAAAGAAAATCTGCAGGTTTATCTCTCATAATCTGGTTAAACTGATCAAAACTTCCTGAAGCTTCTTTGGTCGCGATGATGTTTTTAAAATCATACGCCAGTCTGCAGGTAGTTTCCGGGCTCATGTTGCTTCCGGTACGGCCAGGTACGTTGTATAAAATCAAATCTAAAGGAGAAATTTCTGCTAAGTATTTATAGTGCTGATAAATTCCTTCCTGCGTAGGTTTATTGTAATATGGACTAACCGATAAAATGGCGCTGTATCCGTTAGTATCGAAAGATTTAATATCTTCAGCAATGGCCAAAGTGTTATTGCCACCTATGCCGGCAACCAGCGGTAATCTATTGTTATTAATTTCAGCAGTATAGGCCCACACCTTCTTCTTCTCGTCCCTGGTCATTGTAGCGGTTTCGCCGGTTGTACCTAAAGAAACGAGGTAATCTATCCCTCCGTCTACCAAATGATTAATCAGGTTTTTTAAGCCGTTATAATCAACTGATCCATCTGTGTTGAAAGGTGTAACTAATGCTACACCAGTACCCTGAAATTTGTTCATTTTAATTTATAATTATTGAATTTTGAATGAGAGATTGAATGAATGCCTTGGACATTCTATCATTCACTAATTCAATCACTCTCTCATTTTATTTTATCATCTCTAAAAGTTCGGCATCGCTGATGATCGGAACGTTTAGTTTATTCGCTTTTTCTAATTTCGATGGCCCCATATTGTCGCCTGCTACCAGGTAATTCAATTTGCCCGAAATACCACTCAGCATCTTGCCTCCATTAGCCTCAATCATATCTTTTAGTTCATCGCGACTAAATTTTTCAAAAACGCCCGAAATTACGAATGTTTTTCCAATAAGTCTATCACTATCAAGCGTAATTACTTTTTCTTCAATTTCAAACTGTAATCCGGCTAATTTTAATAATTCTACCTGCTGTAAATGCTCAGATTTTCCAAAATACTCAACAATACTCTCTGCAATCCGCTGGCCGATCTCATCAATGGCAATTAATTCCTCTACAGTAGCTTTAGAAAGGTTGTCGATATTCTTTACGCCAGCGGCAGTTTTCTTTGCAACTGTTTCACCAACATATCGGATACCCAGGCCAAAAAGTACTTTCTCAAAAGGCATTTCCTTCGACTTTTCAATTCCTGCAAGCATATTCTCGATCGATCGTTCTCCGAAACGGTCTAAGGTTTTCAGTTGATCTGATTTTTGGTACAGGGTATATAAATCGCTGATGTGCCTTACAAGGCCATGCTTATAAAAGGTTTCAATAGTTTCATCGCCGAGCCCATCAATGTTCATGGCCTTGCGTGAAATGAAATGTTGAATTTTTCCAACAATCTGTGGCGGGCAACCCTCATCGTTAAGGCAATAATGAACTGCTTCTCCTTCTCTTCTGATTAATTCTGTTCCACATTCGGGGCAGTTGTGTAAATATTGAACCTTTGTAGCGCCAGGCAATCGCTTATCTAAATTTACCTTGATAATTTTTGGAATAATCTCACCACCTTTTTCTACATAAACGGTATCGCCTTCATGTAAATCTAAACGATCTATTTCGTTCGCATTATGCAATGTAGCGCGTTTAACCGTGGTGCCGGCCAATAAAACAGGTTTTAAATTGGCAACCGGCGTAACTGCACCTGTTCTCCCTACCTGATAGGTTACTTTTTCTAATACAGTTTCAACCTCTGCTGCTTTGTATTTGTATGAAATGGCCCAACGTGGAGATTTAGACGTGAAACCTAATTCTTGCTGTTGTGCATAACTGTTCACCTTAATTACAATACCATCGATATCATAACTTAGTTTAAAACGCTCGTTTTCCCAATGGCGTATAAATTCCAGTACTGCATCGATGTTAGAAACTAGTCGGTTATGTTCGCAAACATGGAACCCCCAATCTTTTACGGCATTTAAACTTTCCCAATGAGTTTTAAATTCATTTTTATCGGTGTATAAGAAATAAATAAAACCATCTAAGGGCCGTTTGGCCACTTCTTTGCTGTCCTGCATTTTTATAGTGCCCGAAGCAAAATTTCTAGGGTTTGCATAAGGGATCTCACCAAGTTCCTCACGGGCAGCATTTAAGCGTAAAAAAGCCGCTTTGTGCATAAAAATTTCCCCACGGATTTCGAAATGTTCGGGCGCAACCGCCGATTTGATCTGGTGTGGGATGGTATGAATGGTTTTTACGTTATTGGTTACATCATCACCTTTGGTGCCGTCGCCGCGGGTAACTGCACGTAAAAGTTTGCCGTTTTCGTAAGTAAGGCTAATGGATAGGCCATCAAATTTTAATTCGCAAACGTATTCAAAATTATCGCCAATCGCTTTACGGATACGTTCATCAAAATCACGGAGATCCTGCTCATTGTAGGTATTCCCCAACGATAACATGGGGTATTTGTGGTTTACGGTAATAAAATTTTTGGTAATATCTCCACCAACACGCTGCGTTGGCGAATTTGGATCGGCAAAATCAGGATTTGCTTTTTCGAGCCCAGCGAGGTGCTTTAATTTTTTATCAAACTCATAATCGCCAATGGTAGGCATAGCCAGCACATAATAGTTATAATTGTGCTGGTTTAATTCGGCCACCAGGGCATCCATTTCTTCTTTTATTGCAGTTAGCGACATAAGACAAATATAGAAAAAGGAGGAATTGGTTTTAATGATGATAAGAAATAAATCTGGGAGAATTAGCTTGACTCATGGTATGTTTAATTTATCGAACAAGATGAATTGTTAGATTTTAAGGGCACAGGGTGAAGGCAGCCCGTTGGAGTAGGATACTATTCAGGATTTGCAGTCACACATTCTCTTTCGTCTTGTGTTTCGATATTTCTTGTCCCATTTAGAATATAATACATTTACTTTTCATTCTAAAAATCGTCGGCAAATTAGAAGTTATGTTAATTGCCAAGGATCTTTATCAATCGAGGCTATGTCCGAAGATTTTTTTTACGCTTTTGCTGTGCCTTTAGTCATGGGGCATGTTAAGTTTCATTTTATGGCCGTAACATCCATTTCCAAGCTGGAATTATTTGAATATGCACACCATCTATAGTCAACTCTTCTTCTTCATCGAGCGTAATAATCAAAGCTTCGCTAACTTTACAGTAGATGGTAGCTTTAAGCAGTCCTTTTATTTCCCTGTTCCTTGTATCAGGATCAGTGAGCGTCCAACTTACCTGTACGGGTAAAGCGGTTCCGCCTTCTGGATAGATTATGAAATCACATTCGCCGGATGCCTCTGCATAGTAATAGATATTATTAGTATATATATTTCCGAATTTAAGATAAAGCTCTTTATATACTAGGTTTTCTAATAATAAACCATTATTGCCCGTATACTGTGCTGTATTTGCATTTAGCAATCCGTTATCCAGCCAATAAATTTTTTTGTCTGATTTCTCTCGCTTACTCTCTGAATAATCAAACCTGCTAATTCTTTTAAACAGATAAGCTTGTTCAGCCATATTCATCGCGTCATAAACACTATTTACCCCTACATTGTACTGCTGTGATTTAAGCTGGTTATATAACCGGCGAATGCTTATCGTTTTGCCTATTGTCGATGCAGCCTGGCGATAAAGGCTTCTTAGATAGGCGTAATTACTCAAATGATTATATTCAATAATGTCTCTTAGTAACATTGCATTATAATATTCCTGTAAATAGGCCAAACTTATTTGTTGCGAAGGGAGATTAATTGTTTCTGGATATCCTCCATTAACTAAGTACTTATGAAATAACGCTATTGTTTTGCTTTTGGCTAATCCATACTCTGATGGTATAAAATTACTGAATTCGCAGTATTCTTTGAAGGAAAGAGGAAGTAACTCGATTGCTATGCTACGACCTCGCAATACAGATTTCAGCTCTGTATGAAGTACAGAACTGTTGCTGCCTGTAAAAAAAATTTTTTTTGATAAGGTTTCGTTAATACGGTTTACGAATCGCTCCCAACCTGGTGCCGCTTGCACTTCATCAAAAAAGAACCACGCATTTTCCAATTTGGTTTCTGGATTGAGCTCCTGCCATGCTTGTAGAATTAAATCGAGCTGATGGGGTTCGAATTGTATACGTTCATCTTCAAAATTGAAATAGATAATCTGTTGAGGTGATATATGGCGAACTTTTTTTAACTCCTCAATTGTCAATTGCATTGCTGAGGTTTTGCCTACACGCCGCGGGCCGATAATTGCCTGTATTTTTTCAAGATCTAACGATATGCCAGTATTACGAGATCTAAGATTCTTAGACAGGGTTCTTTCTTGGTTTTGAATTAAAATCTCTTTAATTATTTCTTTCATGATACAAATATACAAAATCGTCTTTATTTAAGATTTATTTATGCTAAAAATATCTTTTTGATAAAGACTATTATTTGAAAACTATCTTTCATGGAGATATGATTTATGGAAATTCCCTTTTAAGAATCAAGACTATTCTGTCATGATATCTGTGGAATTATATTTGGCATTGGGATCAAACTATTGTCCAGTATACTTATAATATAAGCTAAACTTAATTTTATGAAGTATAAAAATAGAGCCTTTCTGCTATAAAATATTGGGAACGATAAGATTAAGTATTCATCATATCTGGTCTAACTTCTGTTAATGCTCAACTGATTAATATCCAAGAAACGTTTTATATTAACTTCCCCTCAATCTCCTCAAAAATGTCCATATAATCTTTTTCTAGAACGGTTTTAAAAATCCCAAGTTCAAAAGTCAGCTGCTGCAACTGCTTTTCATTTAACGTTTCTGGCCACAAACGCATACAGATCCTGTTAAGGGCATAACTGATATTTTCGAGTTTTTGGTAACTCAATAGGTATTTACTGCTGATGAACTCTTTTAGGAAGTTGAAAAATACTTCTGGATCTTTCAGGTTACAGTGCTTCAGAAAATCGCTTAATGATTCTTTTTTTACAGCTTCGAGTTTATCATAAAAATGATTCACCTGAACCAGATTATGCGTTACCAATAAATGATCCAGTAAAAGTTCTAAGCCAATGTGTGCGAGGAATGACGGGCGTACAGCAGTATTTTCTACAATGGGCTTAATGAGCTGCTTAAGCTCAGTGGTTTTCTCGAGAAAAAAATTAGATGAATGAAAAAGCAGGTCGACCGCTAAATGTCTTTTCCAGCCCATAAGCAGGTTTTCTTCATCAGGATTTCCTTTAAACAGGAATTCATTCTTCTGTGGATATAAATTTGCCTCTTTTGCAGCATTTTTAATCAGATCTGGCAAAACCGTTCCCATTACCACATTGGCATCATTATTTGTCCGGTCGAAATAATAATGGGATAAAAAGTTCATTTTGCAAGGTAATGTTTTCTTATATGGTTGTAAAGAGCCAATGGTAAAATATTGGTAAGGTTACGGGGCTGCAAAGCGCAATTGCGATAACTCATTTACAAAACCAACTAATTTGCTTTAAACTAAGCTAAAATTTTATCTTTGCACGCACATTATTAAAGTGTTTGTACAATGACGAATTTTGTTGAAGAGTTAAGATGGCGTGGCATGCTGCATGATATTATGCCGAATACTGAGGAAAAGTTAAACGAGGGTATGACTTCTGGCTATATCGGTTTCGACCCTACTGCAGATTCGTTGCACGTTGGGCACTTAACGCAGATCATGACACTGATTCATTTTCAAAATGCTGGTCACAAGCCGTTTGCTTTAGTTGGTGGTGCTACAGGTATGGTAGGCGATCCATCGGGAAAATCTGATGAACGTAATCTTCAGACACCTGAAATGATTGAGCATAACCTGAAAGGCATGAAAAAGCAATTATCTAAATTCTTAAAATTTGAAGAAGGTGGAAATGGCGCTGTAATGGTTAACAATGCCGATTGGTTTAAGGATATGAATCTTTTTACCTTTATCAGGGATGTAGGTAAACACATTACCGTGAACTACATGATGGCAAAGGATAGTGTTAAAAGACGTTTGGAAGGTGATTCTGGCCTATCTTTTACCGAGTTCTGTTACCAGTTGATTCAGGGTTACGATTTTTATCATTTATGGAAAAATGAAAACTGTTTGGTACAGATGGGTGGATCTGATCAATGGGGCAATATTGTTACCGGTACGGAGCTGATCAGAAGAAAAGATGCTGGTACAGCTTATGCCATTACTACACAGTTAATTAAAAAGGCAGATGGAACCAAATTCGGTAAAACGGAAAGCGGAGCAGTTTGGTTAGATCCAGAGAAAACTTCTCCATATAAATTCTACCAATTTTGGTTAAATGCATCAGATGATGATGTGAAAAAATGGATACGCATTTTTACCCTTAAAAATAAAGAAGAAATAGAAGCCTTGGAAAAGGAGCATGATGCCGCTCCGCATCTGCGTATCCTGCAAAAAGCTTTAGCTCAAGATATCACCATAAAAACCCACTCGGAGGAAGCTTTGGAAACTGCTATTAAAACATCTGAGTTTTTATTTGGTAACGGATCGTTAGAATTTTTGAAGAGTTTGTCAGAAAGCCAGGTGTTAGAAATGTTCGAAGGTATTCCACAGTTTAATATTTCTAAATCTGAATTGGCAGAGGGCATTGATGCGGCTACCTTACTTGCAGAAAAGGCTGCTGTTTTTCCATCTAAGGGAGAGGCTAAAAAAACCATTCAGGGTGGAGGTGTTTCGGTAAATAAAGAAAAGGTAGCTGAAATGGCCCAAGTCTTTAATGCAGATCATCTGATAAACGATAAATTCATCGTGGTACAAAAAGGAAAGAAAAATTACTTCCTTTTAATCGCCGGATAATATTTTCAAGCCCAATGAAATTAAAAGTACTCATTGGGCTTGAATTTAAAATTGAAGCTCAAAACGCCTTATGGTGTTTCGACAGGCTCAACATGACACCCCATAAGGTGCCTTTCTTTTAACTTCTTTTGTAACTACTCCTGGTCTGGCAGGCGGTCCTTTTCATCTTTTTTGCGGTTAAAGCGGTAAACCAATGTTGCGGTGGTTAATCTTCCGATGCCCTTAAAATTCGATTCTAAATAATAGGTATCTGTTGTGGTAATCTGTTTATCTATAAACGAATCGAATATGTTGTTTACCGCTAAAGTTACTGATACTTTATCTTTAAATAGATCTTTACTTAGTGCAATATTGGCGCGGTATTGCGCTTTATTGACCGATTGGATGTCGGTGTTTTTAGCCCTGTAGTTAAAACTGTATTCTATCGAAAAACTCTTCGGAAACTTCATCCGCGAGTTGATACGGGTAAACCAGGTATGGTCTTCAGATCCATGTGCTTTATTCTCAAAGGTACCTTGTTGCTTAAAAGCATAATAGTTAAAATCCCAGGATAACCGCCACCAGGATAGCGGATTGTAGGTGGTTGAAATTTCTAGTCCGTAACGGTCTTCATAATCGAGGTTAACAGGTGTGTTAACGAAACCATTAGCAGATTGTTTGAGTATAAATTCGAAGTAATTGGTAGCATGTTTATAATAAAGCGATGGATTGAAAGTGAGTTTTCCCCATCTTTGCAAGATGCCCAGCTCAAACGAGTTGGTGTACATTGGATTTAGGTCCGGGTTGCCCACTGTTAAGTTTCTTGTATCGGATAAGCCTGAAAACGGATTTAACTGCCAGAACTGTGGCCTGTTTATCCGTCTGCTATAGCTTAAACGCAGATCGGTACTCTTTTGCAGTTTATAGGTAATATTTGCGGTAGGGAATAGATCGATATAATCTTTTGAAGCCTGAAAGGAGCCCTGTCGGTCTGAAATGCCGATATCCGACAGTTCAGCCCTTAAACCCAGCAGGTAGTTAAACTTTTTGAATTTGTTCTCATACTGAAAATAAGCACCGTAAATGTTCTCATTGTACTTGAGCTTATTGTCATAGGCTGGAAGCAGTACATCGTCAGCTTTGGCCCAATAGTCACTTCTGATGGACCTGATATTCGCCCTTATCCCTGCCTCAAATTTCGAATCGCCAGAAAAAGTGCCTACAAAGTCACTTTGAATAAATATCGCATCGCTGCTTTCAATATCTCTTGATGTTAAACGGCTTGTGTTCGTTAAGGCTGGGAAAGTTTTTTGCTGGCTGATGTCCTGGTTTTCATCATCATTCCAAAAAACATATTGTAAACTCGTATTCCACTTTTGATCCTTTTTATCAAAGGTTTTTGCATAATTCAGTTCGAGCTGATTGTATTTTTGTGGCTCTCTGTAATTCTCGAAACGGTTAATTGTACTATCGGGTATATTGTTTTTATTATAATAATTGTACCGGTAATTGGTGGTGTCTTTATTCACCAGCAAATCATGATAAAAACTTCCGGTTAAGGTATTTTTGGAATTGATGTAATAATCCATTCCGAGATACACATTATAAAGATCATCATTTCTTCCCTGCTCGTTATTTTGTTTTAGTATGGTCTGTATCCCATTGTTTAAAACGCTTTGGTATCGTTGCTCCGACCCATAAAGGTTCCGGTACCGATAACCGATGTTACTAAAAAGGTTGATTTTTTCGGTTTTATAGCTCAGGTTTAAATTGCCGTTGTAATTTGCCGGATCGCCTACACCTACCTGCACTGAGCCGTTAAAGCCACTCAAAGTATTCTTTTTTAATACGATGTTGATAATACCCCCACCGCCCTGGGCTTCGTACCTCGAAGATGGATTGGTAATTACCTCCACCTTTTCGATATTGCTGGCGGGTATCTGCTCTAAACCATTGTTATTGGTCAGCATAGATGGCTTGCCGTTGATGAGTACCTGTACACTTCCATTTCCACGTAAACTTATGGCGCCATTGGCATCTACATTTACAGAAGGCACATTGTTTAAAATATCATTGGCAGAGCCACCTTTTGAAATTAGATCTTTACCTACATTAAATACTTTTTTGTCTAAACTTAATTCTACCGTAGTTTTTTCTGCGGTTACATCGACCGATTTCAACAACTGAACATCTTCTTTCAGGATAATGTCTCCAAGTTTAAGGCTCTGGGTTATTTCTCTGTTTTCGAGCAGTTGTGTTTTATAGGCAATAAATTCGATTTTAATGTGAAACCGGGCCGGTTGGCTGAGGAGCGTAAATTCACCTTTGCTATCTGTAACTGTGCTTTTTATAATTTTTTGATCAGCTACCGATAAAAGTTTGATGCCCGCGTTTTCGAGCGGTTTTAAGGTTTTTTCATCTATAACCCTTCCGGTAAGTTTAACTTCGGTTTGCGCAACGCTTTTCAGGGCCGATAATAAAAGGAGTAGGAAACACAATCGCTTAATCTGGTTCATGGTTTGTTTTAAATTTCCTGCAATATGGATGTTAGCACAAAGCAAAAACCCGTTTGAAGCCGTATAGGTAAGTATGGCATCCAAAAAGAGGTATTTTGGACCTTAACTCATTTCAGCATCCATTTGGATGTATCCGTATGCATTTTTGTTGTGTTCGTCGACGGTGCAAATTCGGATAGGTAAGAATTGTATATTTGTGTTGATGCCATTAATTGAGAGGATAGCCAAGTTCAGTTCCACACACCGGTTTCTTAGCCATGTTATTTTTTGGCTGGTTACCTCTATTGTATTTCTTAACCGCTATGATATTGATGAATACAATGATTTTCATAAAATCCTGATCCGGCATGCCTACTACATTTCCTTCACCATTATTGCTTCCTATTTTTTAACCTACCTGATCATTCCAAGGTTAATTACAGCCAAAACCTATTATGTGGTTGCTATTTACTTTCTGGTAGGAAGTTATATCATCTGTGTTTGTTCGAGAATAGTGGTGGTGCATGTGCTCGAACCGTTCTTAAGAACGCCACCATTTGGCCAGGAGACTATCCTAGAAATCGCAATGGACGTCCCCAAGCTTATTACACACTACTTTCCGTTAACGTTTTCTGCCGCCTGGATTTTTGCCTTTATTAAATTAATCAAAGAACAATATGCCATACAGCAGCATAAACTCTCTTTAGAAAAGGAACGGGCCGAAACAGAGTTAAAGGCCCTAAAGGCACAATTAAACCCACATTTTCTTTTCAATACACTGAACAATATTTACTCGCTTTCATTGGTTAACTCTCCAATTACTTCAAAATCAATTGCAGGCTTATCTGAAATACTCGATCATGTATTGTACAGGTGTAACGGTATGTATGTTCCTTTATCAGCAGAAATTACGCTGATTGAAAATTACATAGAACTAGAAAAACTAAGGTATGGTGGCCGTTTAGCGGTCAATTTTGGACATAAGATAGACGATGATGCCACTATTGCTCCTTTAATTTTGCTCTCCCTGGTCGAAAATGCTTTTAAACATGGTGCCGGCGAAGATATTGGCCTGCCTGTAATCAATATAGATTTAAAACTGAGCGAAAACCGTTTTCGTTTTATGGTTTCAAACAGTTTTATGCCGGGAAGGCAGAAAGAAGAAAATAGGATCGGGATAAATAACATAACCAAACAGCTTCAGCTGCTTTATCCTAAACAATACGATTTGAGCATTACTACCCACGATAATATCTTTGTAGTTTTACTACATATAAACCTAAAAAACAACACAAGTAAAAAAGATAAGATCTATGAAAGTAAGGTGTCTTTTAGTTGATGATGAGCCCCTGGCCATTCAATTGATACAAAATCACATTGACCAGCTAGATACTTTTGAGGTTGTGGGTACCTGCTCAAATGCAATCAAAGCATTAGAGATGCTCAGAACTGTGCCCGTTGATCTGATGTTCCTGGATATTAAAATGCCCCAGATTACCGGGATTGATTTTCTTAAAACCTTAAAAAATCCACCTGCCGTAATTATCACAACGGCTTATCGCGAATATGCAATAGAAGGTTACGACCTTGATCTGATCGATTATCTGCTAAAACCCATTACTTTCGACCGTTTTTTTAAAGCTGTAGACCGTTATTTAAGATTAAGGAGCCCAAACGTTAAATCTGATGTATTTTCACCCGTTACCGCACAGCAATCTATTTACATAAAAGCGGGAGGTAAGTTCCATAACCTGAATAAGGAAGAGGTATTGTACGTGGAGAGTTTAAAAGATTACATTGTAATTCATTGTACAGATAAAAAAATCACAGCGAAATATAAGATCGGCGATTTGGAAACTGAGCTCCAGGACAAGGCTTTTTTGCGCATACACCGCTCCTTTATAGTTAACCTAAAAAAAATAACCGCTTTTACCGCTTACGATATTGAAATTGGCACAAAAGAATTGCCCATTGGTGCAAGTTATAAGGAATATGTGTTTAAAAAACTGCAGCATACCGCGCTTAAATAATGCGATCTGCTTTTAGCAGAACATTTCATCCTGAACCGAAAAAAAGCCACTTCCGTGGCTTAAATGAGATGCTAACTTATAGATGCTAATTAAATACGTAAAACTTATTAAAGCACTTATAACATTTGTACCTCTTAACTGAAATCCATGGCATAAGCGTTTTAAAGAGAAAACCCCTGGGTACCCTATAGGTTTCGAAATTTTTACACTTCGGACAAGATAAACGGGTTTTAACTAAAGTTAATTCTTCTGTGGGTTCCATAATAAGCGTAAGTTTGGTCGGTAAATCAAATTTACGCAAAATAAAACCTAAGAATATCATCGAAAAACTACCATTTTGTTCATTTCATCGACTATTATTTCATTTTAAGGTAAAATATGTTCAAAAGGGTTATTAAAAGTGTTTTTTGTTTTATAATTTTTTACTTCTGTATCAGTTAACAGACAATATTCGAGCGATTTTTTTAATTCATCGTTGTTCATTTCCTGTCCAATAAAAATAAGTTCATTTTTACGGTCTCCAAAATCATTATCCCAATCTGCATCAATTTCAGTTCTGTTTTCCAGGTAGTCCACATATTGTTCACGTTCATGCTGCTGCATGCTTGCCCACCAAACCCCTGCCAGGTCGATGCGTAAGGAACCGCCTGCCTGCGAAAAATTAATTGCTTGCTCTGGCATGGCAGCAAGATAGAATATACCTTTTGATCGGATAATATTCTGCGGAAATTCCTTATTGATGTAATTCCATAATCTTTCAGGGTGAAAAGGCTTTTTAGAACGGAACACGGTAGAACTTATTCCATATTCTTCGGTTTCGGGCTGATGGAGTTCTTCAAGCTCCTTTTTCCATCCGGCTCCTTCAGATGCGGATTCAAAATCGAACAGTCTGGTGTTTAAAATTAAGGCAGGATCTATTTCCCCGAAAAGAGTCTGATAAATCTTGGCGTTTGGGTTCAGTTTGGAAATCAGTGCCCTGAGGACCTTAATATCGGTATCACTTACCAGATCGGTCTTGTTCAATAAAATTACATTAGCAAATTCAATCTGGTCGGTAAGTAGGTTTACAATAGTGCGTTTATCAGCCACATTATCAACCATGTTGCGGTCGGCAAGTTTATCTGCCGAACCAAAATCCCGGTAAAAATTATAAGCATCTACAACAGTTACCATTGTATCTAACTGGCTAAATCTGTTCAGGTCAATACCCGAAACTTCATCAATAAAAGAAAATGTTTGTGCAACAGGAATGGGTTCAGATATTCCCGTGCTTTCGATCAAAAGATAATCAAAGCGGTTTTCTTTTGCCAGTTTTTCCACTTCGATCATCAGGTCTTCCCGCAGGGTACAGCAGATGCAGCCGTTGCTCATCTCTACAAGTTTTTCATCGGTTTTAGATAAGGTATGCTGATCTTTAACCATAGCGGCATCGATATTTACCTCGCTCATATCGTTCACAATAACGGCCACTTTTAAATCTTGCTTATTCCTCAATATAGCATTGAGCAGTGTCGTTTTACCACTGCCCAAGAAACCGCTCAATACGGTTACGGGTAATTTCTTTATCATGTTAATGCAATTATGTTGCAAATATAACTCTGATTATTTTAAATGCAACTATATTGCTTTTATATTTGCAGACTAAATTTATTTTAATGAAACTACGGAGCTATAAAATCAACCTCGACCGGATCGGCATTACCGCCTCAACACTTTGTGCCATACATTGCGCAGCACTACCATTCCTGGTCACTGTTTTGCCGATGTGGGGTATGGGCTTCCTGGCCAATGAAGCGGTTGAAATTACGATGATTGCAGTTTCATTGATTATTGGTATCTGGAGCTTAAGTGCTGCCTACCGGAAACAACATCACCGTATTATGCCAATCCTGGTACTTATTTCAGGCTTTGCCTGCATTGCATTCGGGCATTTTTCGGGAATTGAGCTGCTGGAACCGATTTTGATCCCGCTTGGTGGATTTACCATTGCGACTGCCCATTACATCAATTTAAGAATGCTCAAGTCTTGTCCCATTGATCACCAGCACTAAAAATTTATCCTTATTAACGAATATGTCAAAGAATTATAAAATCCTGTTTATTCCGGCGTTGTTGTTCATCACCATGTTAAACCCTGCCTGTAAGCACGGTACAAATGATGGAATAGAACTGTACAGGCGTTATGCCATCAAAAATCTGGTAGTAAAAAAAGTGCAAAAGGTGTTACATCATGATTAAGATCAGTTCACTGGCACATGTTTATGAGAAGGGGAGAAGATTAAAATTTCCTGACTGGGAAATCGCAGATGTGGAGCAATGGCTTTTACTCGGTGCATCTGGTAGTGGGAAGAGCACACTGCTCAATATTATTTCTGGTCTTTTGGAGCCAAGCCAGGGTGAAGTTTTAATTAATGGAACCAATTTATATACGCTGCCTGCAAGAGGGCGGGATAGGTTCAGGGGAAGACATATCGGAATCATTTTTCAAAGGCCGCATCTTATTCGTTCACTTGATGTGCTCGATAACTTAGCGCTTGCTGCGGTAATGGCTGGGCTACCTGTAGATCATAAACGGAATCTTTCACTTTTGCACGATCTGGGTATTGCTGAGCTGGTTAAAAATTATCCTGACCAATTAAGTCAGGGGCAGTTGCAAAGGGTTTCGGTGGCGCGAGCATTGGTAAACAAACCCGATCTGCTGATTGCTGATGAGCCTACATCTAGCTTAGACGATGAAAATGCCAATCAGGTAATCCAGCTGCTGACTACCCAGGCTAAAGATAATGGAGCTGCACTGATCATTGCCACGCACGACCGAAGGGTTCGGTACCACATTACTAAAACCTATCTACTCTAATGAATATCTTTAAAATCAGTAGCAAAAACCTCGTCAGGAATAAGCTAACAACAATTTTGAATATTATTTTAGTTGCCTTTGGTGTAAGCATCCTGTCTATTCTCTTTTTGGCTTCTACACAGATTAGTAACAAACTGGAAAAAAATGCCAAGGATATCGATCTGGTTGTGGGGGCAAAAGGAAGCCCCTTACAGTTGATATTAAGCAGCGTTTACCATATCGATTACCCAACGGGAAATATTCCTGCTAAAGATGCCTACAAATTAATGCAGAACCCTATGGTTAAAAGGGCTGTTCCATTGGCATTGGGCGATAATTATAACGGCTACCGGATTGTTGGCACTGATAGTACTTTCTCCAATCTTTACGGTTTATCTATCCAAAAGGGCAGTTTTTGGCATAAAGATTTAGAAGTAACCCTTGGTAGCACTGTTGCATTAACATCGGGGCTCAAGATTGGCGGTTTTTTTTTCGGCGCACATGGTTTAACCGGGAATGGTGATGTTCATAAACAACATGCTTACCGGGTAAAAGGGATTTTAAAACCACAGGGAAACATAACCGATAATCTGATCCTCACTAATATTGGTAGTGTGTATAAAATGCATGAAGAGAAGCATGTTGAGGGCCATAGCCACGTTGCTGCAGAAGAAGCCAAAGAGATTAACGATAAACAGATTACAGCCTTGCTGATCCAGTATAAATCGCCAATGTCGGTGATTCTTTTCCCGCGGATGGTTAACCAAAGTACAAACATGCAGGCGGCCTCTCCAGCGATGGAAAGTGCAAGGTTGTTTTCACTGATTGGTGTTGGGATTGATACGTTACAATGGTTCGCCATATTTATTATGGGGATTGCTGCCCTGAGTATTTTTATCAGCCTTTATAACGCCATGAAAGAACGGAAATACGACCTGGCCATTATGCGCTGTCTTGGTGCATCAAAATCGAAACTCTTTTTCCTGGTTATGTTTGAAGGGGTTTTGGTTACATTTATCGGCGCCTGTTTGGGATTGTTGATCGGGCATGTTGCCCTTGAGGTAATCGGGGCCTATCAGGAATCTTCTCAGGCAAAATTAACAGGGCTTACTGCAATTCTACAGGAAGTATATTTAATCTGGATCGGGCTGTTTATCGGCGCTTTAGCCTCGCTTATCCCTGCTATGCAGATTTACAAGGTTGATATTGCCGAAACTTTAACCAAAAACAGATAACCCGGTTGAGGTTAATGCGATGAAGAAATTGGTTTTGTTGGTTGTTTCATGTTTAGTTATCCACGTAGTAGCGGCGCAGGTTAAGGTACATACCGACATGCGCACGCCTACCTGGAACCTGATCGGTTTAAGGTATGATGCCGAAATTGCTCCAAAGAAATGGGGAAGCGTTTTTCCTCCGGCATTAAAGGCATTACACAATAAGGTTATCGAGCTGCCTGGTTACATCATCCCCACAAAGGTAGGCTCGAAATTTAGCGAATTTATGTTCTCTATTGTACCCATTGCCTCCTGTCCGTACTGTGGCTTGGGCGATATTCCATCAATGGTGCAGGTAAAAATGTTAACGGCTATTCCCATTACCGAAAAACCGATCAAACTGAAAGGGATATTCGTTATTAACGATTCGGGTGATGATAGGAGCGAGTTTTTTCTTTTAAATGCAAAACAGTTATGATGAAAAAATATATAACGGTTTTATTGATGTTGATCTCTTTTACGGCTGTTGCGCAGGTAAATGTACATACCGATATGCGTACGCCCACCTGGAACCTGATCGGCTTAAAATACGATAAACAGGTAAAACCATTGGTTTGGCAGGCTGTTTTTCCGCTGGCATTAAAAGCAATCAATAACAAGATCATTGAAATCCCAGGCTATATTATTCCAACCAAGGTTGGTAATAGTTTTACCGAGTTTATGTTTTCTATTGTGCCCATTGCCTCCTGCCCGTATTGTGGCACGGGCGATATCCCTTCGATGATAGAAGTGAAGACTTTAAAACCGATTACCTGGACCGATGAGCCGATTACCCTGAAAGGCAAATTTATAATCAACGATCTGGTGATAGCCGATCTACCTTTTTTCTTTTAGATGCTATAAAACGATGAGATATTTGCATTTTATTTTCTTTCTGTTTTCCGTTTGCTCAGTTAGTGCACAAACGCAAAAGCACAACCCAAAAGATCAATTGCGATCTTTAAACTGGGATGTAATCGGCTCGGTGAAATTTGAACTTACCGAAAAGAACGAACTTTTGCCCCTGTTTACTGAATCGATCAGACGTTTTGAGAATAGGGAGTTTGATTTAACAGGTTACCTGATCCCTATAAAAAGTGGACAGAAACAACAGCAATTTCTTTTGGCTACCCTTCCCATTAACCAATGTTATTTTTGTGGGCAAAATGGTATTCCGGTAATGATTATGGTTGAGATGAGAATTGCTGTGCCTTATAACGAAAAACCCATCCATGTACGGGGGATTTTAAAATTGGAACAAAAGGATGCGAGCTATGCACCGCCAATAAGCATCAAAAATGCCAAACTGATTAATTAATTGCTTATTTTTGTATTGCTATGGAAAACAAAACAGCACGTTTTGAAAAACTTTTGGTTAAAAACGGACTAAAAAGAACTGCCCCACGTTTACAGGTGCTGGAGATTTTGAGCGGAAGAGATTCTGCAACATCTCAGCCTTACTTGGAGCAGGTGATGGGCAAGGATGCAGACCGGGTTACTTTATACCGTGTTTTGCAGGCTTTCGAAGAAAAAGGGATTATACATAAGGTTTTAGATCAACAGGGTACAGCCAATTATGCCATCTGTTCTGATGGCTGCAGTGCACACGAACACCATGATGAACATGTGCATTTTAACTGCGATAACTGTCATAAAATTTACTGTTTGGATACCGTTAAAATTCCGGCATTAAAAGTTCCTGCCGGATTTAAAGTAGAGCACCTGAACCTGATTGCTACCGGTTTATGCGCAAGCTGTTCGGATAAGGTAAATTAAAGTTTATTGCACCAAAAGATTACAACCCCTGATATCGGCATTGTCAAACCTGCCCAATACTTCAAAACTTTGATCAGGATTTATTCTGCCCAAATCCTGCGTAGCAATAAATGAACAAGAATTGAGATTGGCCAGATCGATTACATTGATGCCGCCAGTCCTGCCATTCGCCATCAAACTTAAAGGATCGTTGGTGTCGCGGATCAAAACCTTCATCCAGCTGGGGCAGTTAAAGATACCTTCACCCAAAGAATAAGCCTGAGAAAGTAGTTCGGTCATCCCATATTCGCTATGGATAGCTTTTACACCAAATCCTTCGGTTAATTGTTCGTGAAGTTCTTCCCGTACCATTTCTTTACGTTTCCCTTTCATTCCTCCCGTTTCCATTACAATCAGCTCGGGGAAATCGATTTCAAACTGTTCTATAAAATCGAGCAGGGCATAGGTAACACCAATTAAAACAGTTTTCTGTTTTTTTGATTTAAGATCCAGGAGGGTTTTCAGCAGTTCATCATGGTTGTATAAAAAGTAACCACTTTGTGGGTGTTTGCTCTTTTCGATCAGATCGTTCACCATGTAGATTAACGATGAACCAGCTCGCTGTTGGTAGGATGGGAGCAGAGCCAAAAAGCAATATTCAGTAATATCCCCGTAAAATTGTGCAAAAGCCTGTAGATAGCTCTGTTCATATAATTTCACATTGGTTACATGATGGCTGCTCTGTACCATGCCTGTAGTACCAGAACTGCTGAAAGTAATTTCGACAGGATCGGTACTGCTGAGAATGGAATGGCTTTTAAAAAAACTGATTGGTAAAAAAGGGATCTGTGCAATTTCGCTCACCTCATCAGCATCAACACCTAAATGAAAGATATATTCGCGATAAACATTGCAGTTTTGCGCCTGTAACTTAAAAACGTTTAAGGCAAGGGCGTTAAACGCATCGGTACTTTTTACAGAAAATATATCGTTAGCTGTTAAATCCACACGGTAAAAGTCAATGCCGTAAAGTTAAGGTTTTTAATGATTATCCATCAATTGGAGCAGTCTTAAAATAGCCAAACCGCATATTAAATTATTATTTGCAAAGCAATTGCAGCAGACCTATGTTAGTTTAGTCCCGCCATTCGCTTTATACCGATGAAGAATCGGTATGTTCGCTGCTGTCGGGTTTAGTTTAGTGAGGCTTGTGCTGCTATATCGGTTTACCTTGCACAAGTCTTGTTTTTTAGCCCTGACAGAAGCGGGCACGCAGTAAAGCGGATGGCAGGACCTGCTTTAAAAAAAGCGAATGGCGTTGCGCTTCAAAAAAGAAATACTTTAAATCACAACCTTGCAGTAAATTACGCAAGCATTATGCTATTTTCTCGTCAGTTTTTTTTGCCAGCATCGCCATGCGGAACTGATAACCACAGTAACCGCTAATACCGGCAACCAAGCCACTTAAAATTCCCGTAACCAACAGCAGTGCCCACCACAATTTTACACCAGTCATCACGGCCACACGGCCAGCAAGGACGTTATCATTAGGCAAGCTTTTAAATAAAGCATATCCGATCCAAAGTAAGAAAACAGCAAGAAAAGACTGCCAAAAGGCTATTTTTCCTGTTTTGCCAATAATGCCGCAGGTGGCAAAAGAAATTACAATAATGATCCACCAGGGGGCAATCATTTGTAAAAGGAAACAGATTATTAATATAACAATGAAAACCATTTTAGCCTATTTAGAAATTTTTAAACGAGAAATAACCGTACCCGATTTATCATCAGGACTTTGCATATAAAACAGATCGTACAATTTGCCATTTGCCCAGGTATCGATCATATTGTCATAAAATTTGCTTCCAGGATTACCTGATTGGCCACCTGGATAAACCCCATGTCCTTTTGGCGTTTTACCCAGTTCGATCACCATCCGCCATGAAGGTCCGTTGGCTTCGCTCAAAGCATTAATGGCAGTTTTCGCACCACCAATCTGTAAAACTTTCGAGCCGAATCCTGGTATTTTGGCCAGGTGTGGCACATTGGTCTGTTTTACATTTGCCCAGTCCCAATCTTTGTTTATCGGCCCAAAGCGTCTTTCCAAACTATCGCAGCTATATTTAAAAGCTTCGTTAACCAGTTCAGATAATGTTTCTTTTTTGCTGGTATTGATATTATCATACCATGTTGCATTGGGTTCCTTCAAGATCATTTCCACCGTGCGGTCTCTCGAAGGGTAACGCATCGGGACTCCTTTAACCTCGAATTCGTCCGCCCAGATATCATGTGATAAGCGTTTGGTCCATATCTCAAATACGCTGGCTGCAATTTCATGAGCATCATAACGTTTGTTCCACTTGTTCAGGTATGCCAATGCTTCTTTTTGTGTTGCGTTTAATTGTTCGTTGTTTAATAAGGGCAATAAAGCAGGAACCAGGTTTTGTGCCATAATGCTATAATTATCAGTCTGCATCAAACGGATGCTATCCAATGTAGCCTTGTTCATGGCCGATAAGCGGTCATTGATCCTTTTGCCTCGCTCGTAAGGTGCAAATTCCCAGTTGATGTAGTATGGATAGGTGGTATCGGTAGAAGACTGATTTGCAGAGCTTACAAAGCCACGCGGCGGATTCTTAACTGTTGGATTCTGTGCATTCGGGATCCAGCCATGCCAATCGTAGGCCGGGTCTGTGCCATCAAGGATAAACTTGCCCTGATCCTTCCACTTTAGGGGGAATTTACCATTTGGCGTAATGGCAATATCATTATCTACACTAGCAAAAACAAAGTTTTGTGCAGGTGCGGTATAAAAAGTTAAGGCCTTACGGTAGTCGTTATAATTTTTCCCACGGTTCAGGTAATAGAAAGTCATGAGTTCGTTCGACTCATCATGTGCGATCCACCTCAAAGCGTCGCCAACAGGCACATTATCTGCCCTGCCGTATTTTGGTTTCTGGAAATATACCACCGGCCCATGATGCGTGTAGTAAACGGTATCTATTTCATCTTTTCCACCACGGATTTTAATCGTTTCCAATCTCTTTGTTGTGGCTTTCCATTTATTGTTGTACCAATATTCGTTGTGGCTGGAATCTTTAAACTTGATCTGATAAAAATCCAGTACATCGGCTGCAACATTGGTCACGCCCCAGGCTATTTTCTGGTTAAAACCTATAATTACGCCAGGAGCGCCAGGCAATGAAACGCCATAAGTATTTACGCCCGGTGCATGTAGTTGGATCTGATACCAGATTGAAGGAAGTGTTAAATCCAAATGTGGATCGTTTGCCAAAATCGGATATCCTGATGCAGTTTTGGCTCCAGATAAAGCCCAGTTATTACTGCCAATGCCTTCTATTTTTTCGGTTGTTTTTACCCGGCCGGTTTGCGCCTGTGTGAAGCTTTCTGGTGTTTTAGGTGTTGCTAAAGGAGAGAAATCCCATTTTGTGCCAACAGGGATGATCGGGTCTTCGCGGAACGGATAATCCGGGAAAAGATTTTTGGTCACCTCGGGGCCGAATTTTTTCAAGATGTTTGTCATGTAAAATTCGTCAGAACCCATGGCTAAAACCGCCGACATCTGTTTTAGGAGCAGCGCACATTTTACAGGCGTCCAGTTTTCAGGCTTAAAATCGAGTATTTTGTATTCTAAAGGATAATTGGCTTTAGAAAGCGTTTTGATATAGGCATTGATCCCTTCGGTATAAGCTAAGATCATTTCTTTTGCCTTAGGATCGGCCATCATACCTTTTAACGAGTTTTCTGCGCCATAAACCATACCCATCCGGCGCTGGTAGCGATCTACCTCTATCGCTTTATCGCCAACTACTTCGCTAATTCTACCCGCAGCAAAACGGGTCTGGAAATCCATTTGCCAAAGGCGGTGCATAGCGGTTACATAACCTTGTGCCAGATATAGATCGTGATCATTCTGTGCAAAAATATGTGGAATCATACGGTCGTCAAAAACGATTTCGATTTTATCTATTGCCCCTTTAATTTTCGCTTTATGGTTAAACATAAAATGATTGTTCTCTGCATTTTGCCAGAAACCCATAAACGGATCTAGGAATTTCAACAGTGGAGGTGTACTACCTAATTTGGTGTTAAATAAAAAAGCTAATGCTATCGGAATAATGATGCAGAATACGGCTTTAATTTTATTCATAATGGTTAGCTAACAAGTCTTTCGCTAAAGATAGGGCAAAATGACGGTTTATGTTTAATGCAAAATACAACAAACTGTATATCAATCAAAATTATAATTCGAATTGAAATTATTATGCTAACATAATTTGTTTAATTCAAAAAAAGAATTTAAGTTTATATAACTAATAATACAAACAACCAAATTAACAATCGTTTATGAGCAGAATTTTTACACAGATCTTCTATGTGTTATTATTTGTGTACGCAGGTAATATTGCGGCACAAGCACAGAGTATTACGGTGAGCGGTACCGTAAAAGACAAGCAATCGAAAGAAGGCCTAGCTGGCGTGAGTTTAACCATCAAAGGCCATTCGGGCGGTACAGCCTCCACAAGCAACGGTAGTTTTACATTTACAACAACAGCTAAAGTTCCCTTTACGTTGGTGGCGTCTTACGTGGGCTATGGTACAGTAGAACAGCAGGTTACCGGGAATGCGACGGGAATTAACCTGGAACTGGAAACAGCAGTGGTTTTGGGAGGGGATGTGGTTGTTTCAGCATCACGTACGCCTGAGCGTATTTTAGAATCACCGGTTTCTATCGAGCGGATGAGTGCTGCTTCGATCAGGGAAATTGCCGCACCATCATTTTACGATGCTTTGAACAATATGAAAGGTGTAGAAAGCAGTATGCAGAGTTTAACTTTCAAGTCGATTAATACGCGTGGTTTCAATTCAAATGGTAATACCCGTTTTAACCAATATATAGATGGAATGGATAACCAGGCCCCTGGACTGAACTTCTCAGTGGGTAATATTGTGGGTATAACCGAGCTCGATGTAGATAATGTAGAGCTTTTACCAGGTGCTTCATCTGCTCTTTATGGTGCAGGTGGTATTAATGGTACTTTATTAATGACTTCAAAAGATCCTTTTAAATATCCCGGCGCAAGCTTTCAGTATAAAACAGGGGTAAACCATGTAAATGATGACAATAGCAGCGTGCAGCCTTTCAATCAGTTGGATGTGCGCATGGCAAAATCATGGAACAATAAGTTTGGCGTAAAAGCGGCATTTTCGTTCCTTCAGGCTAAAGATTGGTACGGAAATAATTATTCAAACTTCGATAGGGTAGCAAGAACTGCAAAATCTGGCGATAGAAACAGCGATCCAAATTACGACGGAATCAACGTTTACGGTGATGAGGTAAGCCAAAATATGCGTAATGTGGCGCTAAGTGTTCAAAATGCAACCATTGCCGGAATTAATGCAGGGTCTGGTGGTTTAATACCAAACATTAAAACATTAATGGACGGGACTTTTGGTGCCGCCATTCCAAATGCAGCCCAGCAAGCGGGGTTTTTGGCGGGATTACCATCTGCATTGCGTGGTCCGGTACAGAATTATTTTCCTTTTTATGTTGGTTTGAAAGCAGGTTTAATCCCTAATCAAAATATTTCAAGAACTGGTTATAATGAAGAAAACCTGGTTGATTATAGTACCAAATCGTTAAAAGCATCTGGTGCATTATATTACAACATCAGCAATACAGTACAAATAGTTGGACAGGCCAATTGGGGAACAGGAACTTCGGTATATACCGGTTCTGACCGTTATTCGCTCCGCAATTTTAATATCGGGCAATATAAATTAGAATTAAAAGGTGAAGATTTCTTTCTTAAAGCCTATACTACGCAGGAACGTTCGGGTGATTCTTATATTTCTTCTATTTTGGGCAGTTATATTAATGAATTATCAAAACCATCAACAAGCTGGTTTCCACAATATATTGGTAATTATGTAGGTGCAAGAGCTGCAGGTCAAACTGATGTACAAGCACAGGCCTTTGCCAGAAGTATTGCAGATCAGGGACGTTTCGCGCCTGGTTCTCCGCAGTTTATACAGGCTAAGGATCAGATTATGAATACCACCATCAGTGCCTCAGATCCTAGTAAAGGTATTTATGGTGCAAAGTTCGATGATAAATCTAACCTTTACCATTATGAGGGAATGTACAACTTTACCAATCTTTTTGATAAAGTGGTAGAATTTCAGGTTGGTGCATCATACCGTTTATATGACTTAAATTCGGCCGGAACAATTTTTAATGACTTAACAAATTCTATCGATATTAAAGAATACGGTGCATTTGCGCAGATAGGCAAAAAACTTTTTAACGATAAGGTTAAATTTACTTTTGCAGGTCGTTATGATAAAAGTCAGAATTTTGAAGGCCGGTTTACACCAAGGGTAACTGGGGTGTTCACAGTTGCAAAAAACAACAACATCAGGATTTCTTACCAAACAGGTTACCGTAACCCAACCACACAGAATCAATACATCGACCTTTCGGTAGGTGGAGGTTCTCAAAGATTGATTGGCGGTTTGCCAGAAATTATGTTTTCTAAATACCATCTTGATAGTAATAAGCCTTATACCGACGTAAGTTACCGTGCGTTCTTAGCCTCGGCAGCTGCAACAGGAACACCTAACCCTGCATTGTTGCAACAATATACTTTTGATGCAAGGGGTGTCCGTCCAGAGAGTGTTCAATCTTATGAGTTAGGTTATAAAGGATTGCTTCTTCCTAATTTATTGGTTGATGCTTATGGTTATTATAACATTTATAAAGATTTTATCACTGCAGTAGATGTTTATCAGAATGTTAACGGAAGTTTTGTGAAATTCGGTGTTCCGGTTAATGCAGAAGGTAAAGTAACCTCTTATGGTGCAGCTTTAGGTTTAGATTATTTAGTGGGTAAATATACCATCAGCGGTAACGTTTCCTATAATGAAATCGGCGATTTACCAGTTAATTACATTAACGATTTCAATACCCCAAAAATCCGCTACAACCTGGGTTTTGGTAATAAAGAAATTATTAAAAACTTTGGTTTTAATTTGGCGTATCGTTGGCAAGACCAATTCTACTGGAATTCTTCTTTTGCCTCAGGTCAGGTACCTGCATACAGCTCTTTGGATGCTCAGGTGAGTTTAAGGATCCCTTCAGTACAATCAATCATAAAACTTGGCGGTTCTAACGTGCTGAACAAATATTATTTTACTTCTTACGGAAATCCATCGGCAGGCGCTATCTATTACGTAGCCATTAGTTTTAATCCATAACCAGTTAATTGAGTTTTAAGGGCCTTCTATGCTAAAAGTATAGAGGGCTTTTTTGTGCCACTATACGACTGGTTTATCCTTGTTGCTGCTATCTGCATCTGTAAAAAGATCAATGTCGACCGATAAACGGTGACCGAGATAAAGACTAATACATAATTTGATTTTTAGATATCTCGACCGGTTTGGTCAATACCATTAATGGCTACTTCATTCACTAAACCTTGTCCGTAATATCTAATTAGTTCATTTTTTTCATCACTATTTCCCCGCTCCAATACTCTTTGAATAACAGATTTATATTGGCTTTTCCAGTTTATTTTATCAAAATCTGTATCCCAAAAAAGTATCTTTCTGATAATTGATAAATCAGGTTTATCGGCTGCATTCTGTTTATCTTTTTCTTTCTGTATCTCATAGTAAGCCTGGAGTATCAGCATGGTACCCTCTTCTAAACCTAAAATTTGATCTAGCTTAATGGAAAGTGAAGCTGTAACTCCTCTCTTACCTTTTGTAATATCATTTAAGGTTTGAGGATATTCGTTTAAAGAAAGCGCCAATGGGCCCTTTTTAAGCCTCCTTTTTTTAAGCTCCCGTTCCAGTATAAAGCCGGGATGGATACCTTTAAACTTATTGATCAATTTTTCCATGTTCAAAAATAAACAAAAATGTTTATAAATTTATGTTTGTAAATAATTTACAATCTAGCTTTCTATTAAATAAAGGATGATACTAAATCTTATGGTAAAATTGTGAAATAACATGGCTTAGTGTAAAAATCACACTATTAAAACAATCTTTTCATAAAAAAGCTACACCCCTTTTGTAAAATATTTGTATTATAGTACTTTCTTAAGCACATCCCGGTTTAAGAACCATGAATTTAAAATTTTGAATAAATAAGGATGGAAGCGCAAAACGACAAACCTAACGAGACAAGTGATCTGGTCGAAAAGGAGCAAGAAATACAGCATTTAAACAATCCAGTTGATATATCGGTAAAGCCAATTGTTAAACAATACCTCGGTGCAGTTAAAAAAGTAAAAAAGGAGGGCAACCGTTTTTATTTTTCTGACGGTGATGCAAGAGTAGAAGTTCGGGTGGTAAGCGACGATATTATCCGCGTTCGCCTGGCTCCTCATGGCGTTTTCTTAGAGGATTTTTCTTATGCCGTACCCGAAGTAGATCAAAAAGTGTCTGTTTTTAAAATGCAGGAACATGATGATCATTTCACGATTTCTACCCATGCGGTAACCTGTAAAATAGAAAAAGCAAACTTCCATATTTCTTTTTCTGATAATATTACCAATGTAGTAATGGTTGATGAAGCCAATTCTATGCACTGGGAAGAAAATGTAGATTTTGGTGGTTATTATATCTACGCAACCAAAAAATGCCACCCCGAAGAAAATTTCTTCGGTTTGGGTGATAAATCTGGTAATTTTAACCTGCGGGGCCGCCGTTTCGAAAACTGGAATACCGATGCTTACTCCTTCGGTTGGAACCAGGACCCACTTTACCGTACTATACCTTTTTATATCGGTTTGCACAATCAGGCTGCCTATGGTATCTTTTTCGATAATACCTTTAAATCATATTTCGATTTTGGTGGCGAAGACGTAAATAAAACCAGTTTCTGGGCCGATGGCGGAGAACTGCAATACTATTATATCCATGGCCCGCATATTATGGATGTTGTTAAACGTTATGCAACTTTAACGGGAACACACCCTATGCCACCAAAATGGACTTTGGGTTATCAGCAGTGCCGCTGGAGTTATTACCCCGAAACAAAAGTTAAAGAAATAGCCAAGCAGTTCAGGGAACGTAAAATCCCTTGCGATGCCATTTATCTGGATATCGATTACATGGATGGCTACCGCTGTTTTACCTGGAATAAAAAATACTTCCCAGATCCGCGAAGAATGATCAAAGAGCTATCTGATGATGGTTTTAAAACCGTTGTAATGATCGATCCTGGAATTAAGGTAGATGATGATTACTGGGTTTTTAAAGAAGGTAAAGAGAAAAGATTTTTCTGTCGCCGCAGCGACGATTATTATATGGAAGGGCATGTTTGGCCAGGGCGCTGTCAGTTTCCCGATTTTACCAATCCAAAAGTACGGAGCTGGTGGGGTAATTTATATAAAGAGCTGGTAGATATGGGCGTTGCAGGTTTCTGGAACGATATGAACGAACCAGCTGTGTTTGGTTCAGGAACTTTCCCCAACGATGTCCGCCATAATTATGATGGTTACCGCGGCTCACACCGTAAGGCACACAATGTTTACGGCATGCAGATGGTGCGTTCTACCTACGAGGGCTTAAAAAAACTGATGCGCAATAAACGTCCGTTTACGATTACAAGGGCTGGTTATGCGGGCATGCAGCGTTATGCAAGTGTTTGGACCGGCGATAATATCGCAACCTGGGAGCATTTAAAGATCGGAAATATACAGTGCCAGCGTTTATCGGTTTCTGGTGTGCCTTTCTGTGGAACAGATATCGGCGGATTTAGTGGTGAGCCAGATGGAGAGTTGTTTACCCGCTGGATCCAACTAGGTACATTTTCTCCTTTTATGCGTGCACACTCTGCCGGCGATACCGCTGAACGGGAACCTTGGAGCTTTGGCCAGTTTTTCGAAGATATCAACCGTAAGTTTATCGAATTAAGATATCGTTTAATGCCTTATCTATATTCGGTTTTCTGGGAGCATCATCGTTATGGCTTTCCTATTTTAAGGCCTTTAGTGATGCTTGAGCAAGAAAATATCAGCAACAGCTTCCGTCAGGATGAATTTTGCTATGGTGATAAACTATTGATATGCCCGGTTTTAGAACAGGGTGCAATATCTAGAAAAGTTTACCTCCCAAAAGGTACCTGGTATAATTTCTGGACCAACGAAATTCTGGATGGCGGTAACGAGTATACGGTTGATGCAAAGATAGATAGTATGCCAATGTTCGTAAGGGCAGGTACAGTTTTGCCAGAATATCCGGTAATGCAATATGTTGATGAAAAATCTATTACCGAAGTGGTATTAAATATTTATCATAGCGATTACGAGGTTAATTCATACATGTACGAAGATCATGGCGATACTTTTGCTTACGAGCAGGATATTTATCTGGAAAAAAAATTCACTGTAAAAGGCGATACTCAGGCCATTAAAGTGAACCAGCGTAATGAAGGATTGTATACGCCTAATTATGAATTTTATGTTTGCAATGTTATCGGCGTAAAATTCCAGGTCAAAAAGATCATTATCGATAATAAAGAGGTGAAAGACTTTTATACCGATGATCAGAATATCCTGCATTTTAAATGCAATAAGAACTTCTTAGAAATACAGATCTTGAGTCTGTAAACATTGAGCCCCAAATCCTGTTTGGTATTTGGGGTTTCATCTAATCTAACCAAAATACCTATGCCAGCAGCAAAAAAAGTTCTTGTAAAAAAATCATCCCAACCAAAGACTGATAAACAGAAATCCGTTTGGATACACAGTTTATTTACCGATTACGATATCGATCTTTTTCTTGTAGGAAAGCATTTTAGGCTTTATGAGAAAATGGGCTCACACTTAATTACTGTTGATGGAACCGCTGGAACTTATTTTTCGGTTTGGGCTCCAAATGCCATCCGTGTAAGTGTAGTGGGTAATTTTAACGATTGGGACAACGCTGCACATCCGCTGAGCATAAGGTGGGATAAATCGGGTATCTGGGAAGGTTTTATCCCTGGAATTGCAAAGGGTGAAGTTTATAAATATTTTGTTAAAGGTTTTGATGAATCTGAGCATTTAAAAGGCGATCCTTATGCCAGAAGATGGGAACATCCGCCACAAACAGCTTGCATTGTTTGGGATACCGATTATACCTGGAAAGATAAAGCCTGGCTTAAAAAAAGAGCAAAAATAAACGCTTTAGATCAACCCATCTCGGTATATGAGATACATCTAGGCTCTTGGGAGCGCGATCCGGATAATCCAGAACGTGTTTTGAACTGCAGGGAAGTTGCTGGCAGGCTAGTGCCTTATGTAAAGGAAATGGGTTTTACGCATGTAGAACTGATGCCTGTAATGGAGTTTCCGTATTTCCCTAGCTGGGGTTATCAGATTACAGGTTATTTTGGTGCAAGTTCGCGTTATGGTTCTCCACAGGATTTAATGTATCTGATTAACGAGCTCCATAAAGCAGATATTGCAGTGATATTGGATTGGGTTCCTTCTCATTTCCCAGGTGATAGGCATGGTTTATATGAGTTTGATGGAACACATCTGTACGAACACGCCGATATGCGGAAAGGCTTCCATCCAGACTGGAAATCATACATTTTCAATTATGATCGAAACGAAGTACGCTCTTTTTTGATTAGTAATGCGTTGTTTTGGATTGACCAATATCATGCAGATGGCCTAAGGGTAGATGCCGTAGCATCGATGTTATATTTCAATTTCTCCAGAGAAGATGGAGATGCCGCAACAAACGAATATGGTGGAAGTGAAAACTTTGGGGCCATACAGTTTTTGCAGGACCTGAATGTTGCCGTTTATGGAAATTTTGAGGGTGTACAGACCATTGCCGAAGAAAGCAGTACTTACCCTGGTGTAACCCATCCGGTACATGCTGGCGGATTAGGTTTCGGCATGAAATGGATGATGGGCTGGATGAACGATACCTTAAAGTATTTTAAAGTAGAAACCCTCGGCCGGAAACACCACCACCATCAGTTGAGCTTTAGCATGACTTATGCTTTTACCGAAAATTTTATGTTGCCTTTCTCTCACGATGAAGTCGTACACGGTAAATCGCCAATGTTGTATAAAATGCCTGGAGATGACTGGCAGAAATTTGCAAATTTAAGGGCACTTTATGGTTATATGTTCACCCATCCGGGAGCAAAACTGCTGTTTATGGGGAATGAGTTTGGCGAAACCAACGAATGGAATTTTACGCAATCGCTAGATTGGCATTTGCTTCAATATGCGCCACACAAGGGTATGCAGGAAACCGTTAAGGCTTTAAACTTTCTGTACCGCAAAGAACCAGCATTGTATCATTTCAGTTTTAGTTATGAAGGCTTTCAATGGCTCGATGCCGATAATGCAAACGAATCTGTCTTCACATTTATGCGCAAAGGTCCAAAAGCAAAAGATACTTTGGTTATTGCAATAAACTTAACGCCGGTGGTGCGTGAAAATTATAGAATTGGTGTTCCTTTTAAAACCAAATGGACAGAAATTTTTAATACTGATGATATTGTTTATTATGGAGGCGGCATTAATAATCGCGGGGATATTGTTCCTGATCCAGAGGGTTATAACGGACAGGAATATTCAATAATTGTCGATTTGCCACCCTTGGCTGTAGTGATTTTTAAGAGCAAATAAAAGATTGTTTGCTACTATTATCACGCCAAAACTTCAATTTTTTCTAAAATGTCTTAAAATAAGAAAAGCCTTCCATTGCTGGAAGGCTTTCTTAAACTCTGGAGTGGAAGCTTCCAGAGAGGGTGCAAAGATACAATAACTCTTTTCTCTTGCAAGTATTATCTGCTAAAAAAAAATATCGCAGTCTCTTTGCCGTCAATTATTCTTACCGATTGATATTTCAAGTTCTTTTTACCAGCAAAAAAAATCGATTATTCTAAGTTGTTGGAATATTTCACATGGACTATCTGCTTGGATGTCTGTAATTTTTAAATTCTTTAGTTTTGTTGATAAATATCAATAAAACAGGATTTTACGTTTCGGTAAAGGCTTTAATGAATAAAGTGAACGGATAATTTGGTGCTGGCCCGCAGTACTTTTGTATCACGAGCAAACAAACAAAATTTAATTTTTACGTCATCCCAAACTTACATTGAAAAGGCGCTCTTGTCTATCTTTCTTGGTGTTTGTGTGCGTTTTTTTTCCTGTGTTTTTACATGCGCAGTGTTTAAAACCGAAACGAACTTATGCAAGCCATCAGGGTTATCTCAGAGAAGGACTAGGTATACTAGGTGGTCCTGCACTATTTTACGGGGAGATTGAAAATGCCGACAACGCAGTAAATGGTGTGGTTACCGATGCATCGACGCTAAAAGTAGGTTTAGGGCTCCTAAATGCTGCTGCAACAACTCAATTTTTGGAATTTAAAGATGGAGGACTGACAAGTACATTTGCAGCTAATACTTCAGTGATAGTCAAAATATCTGTTCCCAGTCAGTTAGTGGGGGTTTTAACAGGAGTAGAGATCGGTTCCTTTACAAATATGCATGATGTTTCTGCCTCTTGGCCACTTATTGGTTTGGGGAATTTTGCAGGGCAGGATGCTGTAAAAACACCTATTTATACTTCTGTAAATATTGCGGAAGTTATAAGTGGAACAGGGGAAATCGAGATTGCCTTAACACCACATCAAGCATTTAACGGGGTGTATGTAAAGCTTTCCAGCATAGTGGCCTTAGGTTCTTCCATTAAGGTATTCCATGCTTATGTTATGGAAAATACCACTACGCCACTAGCCTGTAATGAGGTAGTTGATGTGCTTTCTGGTGTGATTCCAACGGTTGTAGGCGGAGTTCTTAATGTTACTGATTTTGTTGATAAGCCCGAGCGCGCAATTGACGGAGATGTAGAGACCTTCGCGGCGTTGAATACGGGGGTTTCTGTTCTTAATAAGGTTTTTTTATCTCCAATCTACGGCAATCCTTCGCAACCTGGAGATGAGGTGACTATTATTCTTTCTAGTCCTTCAGCTCTTCTTGAGGCTGATCTATTGACCGGGTTTACTGTTCAGCCTTATCTCAATGGGGTAAAAGCTGGTCCGCCGTTTAAGAAAACGGGTACTTTTCTGAGTATTGATCTGTTAACCGGAAGTACTGATAAGTATGTAATGACTTTTCCAGTAAGCACTTCTTATGATCGTTTGGAGATTTCTGCGGGAGGTGTTCTTGGTGCTCTTGGTGCTATAAGGGTGCATGAAATAATACGCAAGCCCGCTAAGCCTATAAGCGCAGGTATCGTAAATAATAAGTATGAGCAAGAAGTGTGTCAAGGTTCAACGGCTACCTTTACACTTAACAATTTGCAGGCCTGTACCACATATAAATGGTACGATGCTGAAGCCGGAGGGAATGAGGTCGGATCCGGTTCAACCTTTGCGCCGCCAACAACACTTACCGATGGTTCATACGATTATTATGTGAGAGGAGTTAAAACGTATTGTTCAACCGAAATTTCGGATCCCCTAAAGGTTACACTTAAAGTAAATCCACTACCAACTTTAAGCGTTCCTGGGACAACTATTTGCAGCGGATCTTCAGCAATACTTTCAGTTACAACACCTGATGCTGGCTTCACCTACAACTGGTATTCAGCGGTATCAGGAGGAACAACACTAAAAACAGGAAATAGCTATACTACCCCTGCTCTTAGCACAAATACTACTTACTATGTTGAGGCAGTTAATCAATTAACAGGTTGTAAAAATGCAAGTCGCGAGCCTGTAAATGTTATTTTAAATCCATTACCGAATTTAACCTTGGAACCAAATCCTGGAATTTGCGAAGGACTTACTACAACCAAAATTCCTTACGCTAATCCGGTTTTCGACCCCATTAGTTATAACATCTCCTGGGTAGCTGGACCAATTTCGAATGTTTCAAACCAAACTTTGCCAGCAAATGAAATTACGATCAGTGTTCCATCAAATACACCGGTAGCAGTATATCAAGGGGTATTAACCATTAAAAATGCAAACGGCTGCGAACGGGCTATCCCTTTTAGTTTTAGGGTAAAGCTTGTGCCACATAAACCTACAGTATCTATTAATTAAAAAAGAAAATAAATTATTCATCCCTAACAAATTAACATTATGACAAAAAAATCTACAAAACGCAATCTAAGAATCTTTGTATTCTTAATGTTCTTATTGCCGCTGGGTGCCTTTGCACAGACGCCAAATGTATACCTGTGCGGAACAGGTACAGTAAAATTGAATCCAACTTTTACCGGTTATACACCTGTTAATGGCGATAAAATTGTATGGACCGTTGACGGAACTGCGCAAACTCCAGTTGTATTTGATGGAACAAATGCATTTTATCAGGTTCCTACAGGATTAGCAGTGGGAAACCATACTTATTCTGTTCAGGTTCAGCCAGCAGATGCGAATCTCTGTCCTAGTGATGCCTCTGATAATACCGTTGTAGAAAAATTACCTACGCCTATTATCGCTGTTGCAGCTCCAGGAAGTGTTTATTGTACCGATCAAACAGCGACCACGGTAATTACGGCGAGTAAGGATGCTTCAATAACATTACCAACTGGTGTAACCATGACTTATGTTTGGTCTGCAACTCTCGGTGGCACTGGAGTAGCGGATATTACAACTTTGGGTGCAGCATCTGGTTCGGGAGATACTTTTACGCTTAAGGCTGGCATGGCTCCAGGCGCGTATGTTTTCACAGCTATTGGAAGTTATGCTACAGGTGGTGTTCAGATTGTGCCTGCAACAACTTGTACTGCAACTGCCGGCAAAGCAATCACTGTTACTGTTAAACCAGGTAAAGCAACTATTGCTGTAGCACCATAAAGGCGTTATTGCCTAACAAGCTCTAACCATCATGATGTTTAACAGATTAGGGATAATTGTGTTCAGTGTGCTGTTGCTTTCTGCAACAGCATGCTTTGCGCAATCTAGCAATCCGAATACGCTTAACCTTAAACCAGGCGTTACTGTTAAACTGAGGGCCAATGGTACAGGTGCTACATCTTATCAATGGTTCAGAAATGGAAACGCCATATTAGGTGCTACCGAGCAAGATTATGTGGTTAACACCGCAGGAAAATACACCGTTATTACTTTTAGCTTAGGTGGCTGTAGCTCCGATCTGTCTGAAGAAATGGAAGTGGTTATGGAGACAGCCATATCAGCAGATGTTTCCATAGTTAAAAGATCTGAAAGCAGACAGGTAATCAATACTGAGGTGTTTAAATACAATTTATTGGTGCGCAATAATGGACTTGGTGAAGCTACCAACATACAGGTAAAGGATGACCTTCCAGAAAATTTAACCTTCGTAAGTGTTGATCCAACTATTGTGGGTACCGCAAGTTATAACGATCAAACCAAGACAGTTTCCTGGGCGATCCCGTCACTTGCCAATGGCAGTTTTGTTGAGCTGATCATTAATGTAAGAGCAATGAAACCTGGTAATGTTGTTAATAGTGCCAGGGTTACCATCAATGAAATAGATCCCGATCCTTCTAACAATATATCAGTTGATACCAAAGAAATTACAGGGCTTAAAATTCCGAACGTATTTACGCCAAATGGTGATGGAAAGAACGAAACCTTTTTTATTGAACGCCTCGAGAGTTACAGCGAAAACCGACTTACCATTATTAACCGCTGGGGAAGCACGGTTTATGAGAAAGATGGTTATTTAAACGATTGGACCGCGAATGGTTTGGTAGATGGAACGTATTTCTATGTGCTTAAAGTAAAAACCGCAAGTGCTCAATGGCAGGAATTTAAAGGTTATGTTACAGTTATCAGGTAAATGGAACTAAAATGTGAGGATATGAAAAAGATAATTTTAACGGTATTGTTTAATTTAATCGGCCTGTGCCTGTTCGCGCAACAGAATGCCCAGTTTGGACAATATATGTTCAATGGTTTATACATCAATCCCGCTTACGCAGGCTACAAAGAAGAACTGTATATGCAGGCCTTTGTGCGGGCGCAATGGACAGGTATTCAGGGCGCTCCCCAAACGCTTTCCATATCGGTAGATGAAGCGGTTAAGGAAGAAAGTTTAGGTTTGGGTTTATTGGTGTCGAAAGATAAAATTGGCGCACAGAACTCGTTAAACCTATCAGGGAATTTTGCGTATCGCATTAAGCTAGACCGTACCGAAACTAATGTACTTGCTTTTGGCGTTGGAGTGGGAGTAATGCAGATGGGGCTTAACGGAAGTTTATTAGATCCAAATGAAACCGGCGACAATAAGATTCCGACAGGATATGAAAGCCGAATTGTACCCGATATTAGGGCTGGTGTACATTATTCGAACGAAAAATTTTTTATCGGTTTCTCTGCCAATAACCTGCTTACACAATACCTTCCTGTTTTTAGGGATAATAATCTTTTAAGTATTACGTCTAAGCCGCATTTTTATTTAACGGCGGGAATGGTATTTCCAGTGAACAATGATTTTATGTTCAAACCTACTTTTTTGATCAAAGATGATTTGAACGGGCCAACCTCACTGGATCTTAATGCTTTTTTAATGATCAAAGAAAAACTTTGGTTAGGTGCTGCATATAGAACCTCTGTAAAATTTTATCCTAAGCCAGCATTACAAAGCGATTTAAGGGCAAGGAGTGCTATCGGATTGATTACTGAGTTTTTTGTCCGCGAAAACCTCCGGATTGGCTATGGTTACGATTATAGTTTAAATAAATTCGGTAGCTATGATTATGGCTCACACGAAATATCTATTGGGTATTATCTGCAAACTGCAAAAAGCAGAAGGCCAAAATGTTACTTCTAATAATCGGGTGCCTTCCACCCGGACCTTCTTTATTTCTTTTCTTTTTACGGAGTGTCTATTATTCTGCATGTGGTCTGCGCGCATTTGCTTTTTTCATAAAAAAAATGAACGGAATGAATGTTATAAAAAAGTTTCGCCTTATGTGTTACGTTCTTTTTTAAGATTGTCAGCCTCTGCCATGCATATTCTATTCGTTGTTTAATAAGACTAAACTCAGCATTTTTACCCGAATAAATCAGTTTGTGCTTCAAAATATTAAGAAATATTCATTATAAAGGTGTTTAAACATCATAATTGCCTTAATAATCTACTTTATTTTTATATTCCGTTAAAAAACGCTATAATTAAGGGTCTTAAGTCTATCCCTATTTGTGTATGCTCGAATCCCGAAAGGTATTTTTAGTAAACGCTGTATTAAATTATTTCAGCAGTTTATGCCCTATAACCTCTGGATTTATCCAGGAAATAGAAAAAAATGTAGATACTCTTCTAATCAAGAAAAATAAATACATTTTATCTCCCATTGATAATAATGATTATGTTTTTTTCGTAGTATCAGGCTTGGTAAGAGGTTTTATTAAAGATGGTAATAAAGAGATTACCACTTGGATCAGTTTAGGGAACGAATTTATTGGAGCGATTCAACATCCCGATGAAAACGTTCAGCCCTCAATTGAATATTTGCAGGCATTGGAAAATTCAGAATTGGTTGCCATTCCACACTTATTGATTGATAAGCTTTACGCTAGTTACCAGGAAACGAATGTTATTGGTAGAAAGATTTTAGCGCTCCAGTATCATGCCGCCTCAGAGCGGGCCATAATAGCCAGAATTCCTTCGGCAGAAAGGCGTTATGAAAAATTTTTGGAGCTAAGCTCTTTTGATATATCTAGAGTGCCATTAAGGTGTATAGCCAGTTATTTAGGTATGCGTTTGGAAACACTTAGCCGCATACGCAGTAAGTTGGTAAAGGAGCTGGTGTAGTTAAAAAAAACTGTTTCGCGGTTGATCATAACAGGTTAAGTCGATCTGTGCGAAGAATACTCATTTTAAACGCTATGTTTACATAACATTATACACTTTTTACATATTGATGTACAACCTTAAATTGCATATACTAAACATCATATTTGTATTTAAATTTGGGTAAGTAAAAATTAAATCAACGGGACGATTTAGATTACATTCGTAAGCCTCTCTTTTTTAGGGAGGCTTATTTTGTTTCAGCCTGCTAGTCCTTATATACCCAGTTGAGCCTTCATTCAATATTGTTAATGTTTCTGATTAGTAGTATATTTATGTATGGAAGTAGTAGTAGGATTATTAATTATGTTACTTGGCATTCCTTGGAAAAAGATAGGAAAGTGGCTGGAATTTGAAAAGTAGTGGCATTTGGATATGAATGATACCCTCTGGAAAAGCATACAGCAATTTGATTTCGATCATCCACCGGGCGAATATAACTTTTCGATCAGGTTGGCTAGTGAAAACCAATGGACAAAAGACTTTACCGAAAAAGCCATATTAGAATATAAAAAATTTATGTATATGGCGGCCATTTCTGATGTAATAGTTTCGCCTTCCGCCATTGTAGATACGGTTTGGCATCAGCACCTCATTTTTACACAATCTTATCAGGATTTTTGTGCGCTGGTTGGTAAGCAGATCCAGCATGTGCCCTCTACACACCAAAAAGAGCAGGCAGAACAGTTTAGACTGGCAAAAGAACGGACAAGTCGCATTTATCATGAACATTTTGGAACACAGCCCAAAGCGATTTGGGAATATGATACCATGTTGGCCGGCTTGAAACTCGAACCGGCCAAACTTAAAACTGGTTTTTTTGTCTTATACGGTGTACTGGTTTTCATCTTGCTTACAGTTCCTTCTTATTACTTGCTTAAACCTGTTTATATCCATATTGATAATCCTTATTTTATTTTGGGTTTTCTCGGGTTGGCGCTTCCCGCCTATGTAATACTCAGTTTATATACCAAAAACAGATTTAAACAGATTGCGCGCGATTTCGATCGGCAGTCGTTCGTTTACCACCTTAAACCATTTGAGTTGGTTTATCTTGAAAGACAACAACTTGCCGAGGTAATAAACGGGCCTATAAGCGAACTTATTCATGCGGGTGTGCTAAACGTAAATGCCCATCGCCGTATTTATATTTCAAAGGATGTAGATAGCCTCTCCGGAGAGCAGCTTCAGGTTGTTTCGGTGTTAAAAGATAGGGGCGAAGTCTTCTATCCCGAACTGCTAGGGCAATTGCAGACAAGGGCGATTTTCAGAAACACCGCCAGAAGTATGGATGCATTTAAATGGCATTTTAGCCAGTCGAAACAGTTTGCACAACTGTTTTACTTAAATTTTACAGTTTTTGCCGCACTTATTATGTTTCCGCTCATTCGCTTAACTACAGGTATTGTAAGGGATAAACCCATTTTTGAGATCGCACTTCTGACAGGATTTTTGGTGATTTTTATGGTTAAACACCTTTATGTGCTCAACCAGCAGTTTTGTGCCCGTACCATCCCTGATTTGTATAAGTCGGCAATTTTGCCTGCAATAAAAGATGAACAGGATTGGCGATGGAGTTACTTTTTATATGGATCGACTGTGTTAACTGCAGCCCTTGTTCCATTGGTAAGTTACGAAAGGAGTAGAGGGGGAGACGGCGGCGGAGCCAGTTCTTGTGGTTCATCCTGCGGAAGTTCTTGCGGTAGCTGCGGTGGTTGTGGAGGCGACTAATAATTTTTGTTGCTTTAAATTAAAATCTTCATCAAATCTTAATCTTTCTGCCGTAATATTGTAGGCATAAGGGGTGAGAGCCTTATATCAACTTCTAGTTGAGAGTGTTAATTTAGATAGAGGATGTAGCCAGTGGCTACATCCTTTTTTTATTCCTGGCATGTGGATATGAAGAGGCTAAATGTTTGACTAGACGATTTCAAGTTTTGTCTCTTCAAGATCCTTCAATAATGCGGATACCTCGTTCCAGTGATTTATCCTTTGGTGATGATCTTTTTCTACATTGTGAAATGCTGTAAACATTAAGGCTTTTCCCTTACAGAAATCAAGGTTTTTACAATGGTCGTCAATTAAATAATCGGTATCTATTATGCTCTTATCGCCACAAAAGATGATATTCTTCCAGCTGATAAAAGGGAAGTGCTCTGCAAGCCACTCGCGTTTTTCGAAGAGCGATAAGGGGAATTCCATGGCGGCTGAAACGATATAGATCTCGTAGTCTTCCATTAGTTTTTTTACGGCTTCAACAGCGCCTTCCATTACCGGCAGGTTCCTGAAGAAGCCTGTTCTATTGCAGATCTTCATTACCATTGCCCTGTCTGGAAAAAGTTCTTCT
This sequence comes from Pedobacter sp. ISL-64, assembly GCF_018613605.1. Classification (GTDB taxonomy): domain Bacteria; phylum Bacteroidota; class Bacteroidia; order Sphingobacteriales; family Sphingobacteriaceae; genus Pedobacter. The sequence continues at coordinate 138,565 of NZ_JAGGPU010000011.1, forward strand.
TCCGATTTGCCTTTTATATCGTTGCGGGTAAGCGAAATGCCTGTTTCTGCCTGGTAGGTCTGAAGTATATGGTCTTCTATGTCGGCGAGAACGCCGTCCATATCAATGCCTATTGTTTTTTTCATGATTTGCTATATTTTGCAACAAAAATATTTAATATTGCAATATATTGCAAATTATAATCCTGATAAATTTATATATTTGCAATATATTGCAGTAGTATGGTAAAAGAAGAGCGTCTACAGATCATTATTAATACCCTGGAAAAAGACACCAAGGTGCGGTTGAACGAATTGAGCACATTGTTAAACGTATCAGAAGATACGGTTCGCCGTGATATTAAGGAGCTCGATATGCAAGGGCTGCTCAGGGCGGTTAGGGGTGGCGCAATTGCCCATTCGCCCATTCCACAGCATTACCGGGATAGGGAAAAGTACAATCAGCAGCACAAACAGATTATTGCAAACAAAGCCTTAGCGTTTTTGAAAGATGGTCAGGTAGTGTTTTTCGATGGTGGCACCTCGGTAGTAGCACTGGCTGCCGCATTGCCTAAAGATTTAAAAATCACCATTATTACCAATAGCTTTCCTGTTGCCAATATTTTGGAAGACCACCCCAATGCCGAAGTGATATTTGCCGGCGGAAGGTTACATAAAACGGCATTTACCACCATGGGGCAAGAAACTATCGATACTTTTAGAAAGGTCAGGGCCGATGTTTGTATGCTTGGTATCTGTAGTTTGCACTATAGTATGGGTATTACCTCCATTATATATGAAGATGCCCAACTTAACAACATCATGATTAACCAGGCGCAAAAAACCATCGCGCTATCCGCACTCGAGAAAATAAATACTGTAGAGTCTTACTATGTTTGCCCGGTTACCGATGTAGATGTAATTATTACTGAAACAGATTCTGATAATGCAATCCTGAAGCCTTATAAACATTTGGGAATTGAAGTAGTTTAGGAAGTGTTAAGCGATTATTTACAGGCAATGGCTCAATAGAAAATAATAATAGATGAAGTTTTTATATACCGCACGTGGAACATACGATGAAAATTTTGATCAGGAGGGGATGTCTTGGGATAAATATATCGAATGGGCTAAGTTGTTCCATTTAACCGAGCTTGTTTCGCTTGACGGAATGCTAGATGAGGTTTTAGTTGAGCCAGATTACAACAATGGCGAGGACTGGGATTTTATCCATGTTGCAGAATTGTATCAGACTAACTTTTTTACAACAGTCGATTACGTTTTCAGACGGATGGTTCCTAGGAATAAATTTAATCTCTTGACTGTTGTTGTTGAACCAGATCGGGCAGGTAATGATATCTTGGTTGATGGGTACGAATTTGTAGGTTATGAACTATTGGATCAGGAATTTGATATTAGTGCTTTAACCAATTGCGGCGGTTTTGATGAATCATTTCTGCCGTCAGATTTAAACGATAAAGGGCTTATTGGTGACTTTAAAAAAGCATATGAAATAAAGAAACTTCTATTGGAAAATAATCCTAAAGAGCACCATGCTGATACCAACGTGATTGCTGTTTGGCGACATAGAACAATTGGGAGATCAACCGAATAAATGAAAATACAGATCATAAGTGATTTACATCAGGAGTTTGGTGTTTCTGAATTACCTTTCGGAAATGCTGATCTGGTCATTCTGGCAGGCGACATCAACTTAGGTACAAAAGGTATAGAATGGATTAATGAAAATATTCCAGACAAACCTGTGATTTATGTTTTAGGTAACCACGAATATTATAAAGGAACGTATCCCAACACGCTCAATAAAATAATGGAAGCCTCAAGGGGTTCGAATATTAGTGTGCTGGAGAATGATAGTATTGAACTTGAAGGGATAAGGTTTCATGGGGCGACTTTATGGACAGATTTTTCGCTATTCGGAAATCCCGTAGAATATGGTATAATTTGTCAGAGTAAAATGAATGATTATCGGATGATTAGAAGGGATTCCACGTACTCAAAATTAAGGACGATCGACACCTATAAAATCCATCAGATTTCTAAAAAATGGCTGCAGAAAAGCCTAGAAGAATCAAAGGCATATAAAAACGTTGTTATTACCCATCATGCGCCAAGTATAAGATCTGTACCAGAAGAGTATAGAAAAGATCCGGTTGCTTCAGCCTATGCATCAGATCTCGAAGATGTCATCATCAAATACAAACCGGCTTACTGGGTTCATGGTCATATTCATACTCCGGTAAGGTACAACATTGATGAAACTGAGATTATTTGTAATCCCCATGGATATATTAGTGAAAAATATAACGGTTATCAAAAAGAACTGATAATTGAAATTTAAAAAACTTTCCTGTATAGGTATGTTGCTTGACCAAATAACGGATTATAAATAAGATTTTCACGTTCGAAGAATTTTTAATGCTATTGTATTACAAATACCCCTTAAATAAGAAAAGAGACAATCTATCCAGACTTGTCTCTTTTTTCTAACCAAATATAAACCTGTTATGAGCCAGGCTTTGTCTTTAATCTTCTATCTAAACCGGGGTTTTTCAAGAAAATGATTTATCTTTTTTTGTGGTGATAAACATCGTTCCGTTTATTACTCTACAAATATAGTAAAAAATTTGATAGTGTAAAAAATACACTAAGAAAAATTTAAGTATTTTTTTTGTCATTTTTTATTTACCGACCCTTTTGTAAGAGATTTTGGTGTTTAAAACGTCTGTGTTGCAAATATAGCAGAAAAATATGTTAAGTAATTGTTAAATATTGTCAATTTATGGTACGATTTAGTCAAACGTTTGTTTAATTCTTGGTAAAAAGTCGATTTTATGAAATTTACTGGCAATTTTTTGGTCTTTGTAAGATATTAAGTGGATTTTTGATGTGAATATTGAATAAAAACAATTTTAGATGTGGTTTTGAAATTGAATTTTATAGGTGAAAATTGTGTTTAAAACAAAAAGGCAACATTAAATGAATAATGTTGCCTTTTATATAGCCTTGTAAAGCGCTTAAAGCACTTTTTTGTTACAAACTTGCGTAATATTCTACAAATTTAGCTAGTGCAGAAGAATATCCCCATTCGTTATCGTACCAAGATACCACTTTAACGAAATTATCATTTAATGAGATACCTGCTTTTGCATCAAAAATAGACGCGTGGTCATCGCCAATAAAGTCAGAAGAAACAACTTCGTCTTCAGTATAAGCCAATACCCCTTTTAATTCGCCTTCAGAAGCTGCTTTCATAGCTGCTTTAATTTGCTCATAAGTAGCTGGTTTTTCTAAACGTGCAGTTAAATCTACAACAGAAACGTCAGCCACAGGAACACGGAAAGACATACCAGTTAATTTACCTTTTAATTCAGGTAAAACCATACCTACTGCTTTAGCAGCACCAGTAGAAGAAGGGATAATATTAGAGAAACCGCCACGGCCACCTCTCCAGTCTTTAGCAGAAGGACCATCAACTGTTTTTTGAGTTGCAGTTACAGCATGGATTGTGCTCATTAAACCTTCAACAATACCAAAGTTATCGTTTAAAACTTTAGCAATTGGCGCTAAACAGTTTGTAGTACAAGATGCATTAGAAACAATAGTTTGATCTGCAGTTAATTTATGGTGGTTTACGCCCATTACATAAGTAGGGATATCGCCATCTTTAGCAGGAGCAGAGAAAACTACTTTTTTAGCACCGGCAGCGATGTGTTTCTCAGCATCGGCACGGGTTAAGAATAAACCTGTAGATTCGATCACTACTTCAACACCTACAGCATCCCATTTTAAATCAGCTGGATTTCTTTCTGCAGTTACGCGGATTGTTTTACCATTAACCACTAAATTACCATCAACAACTTCAATAGTGCCATCAAATTTGCCATGTGTAGTATCATATTTTAACATGTATGCCATATAATCTGGCTCGATCAAATCGTTAATCGCTACAATATCTAATCCTCTTTTTAATGCGGCTCTGAAAACCAGTCGGCCAATACGGCCAAAGCCGTTTATTCCAATTTTGCTCATTGTTCTGTTAATTAATGTAATGTTTTAATAAATTTTGTATTGGTTCTTTAATAATGCTTTTAATTTTTATGTTGTATCTGCCCGCTACCAACCTTAACCGGTCTTCCAGCTCGGCACCTACCTTACCTACAATATGTATCTCCCGGTCGTTGTATTTTTCTGCCATCGGCAAAACATAAGTTTCGATATATTTTTCAAATCCTCCATCAATCAGCTTACGGATGTATTCGTGTTTACTGTTTTGGGTAAAGAAATCGAAAAATGAGGTTAAAAATATATTCGCCTGTGGCTTATTGTAAATACGTTCTAATATTTGAGGGCGGTCTAGATTGTACGTTAAGGTGAATTTGGTTTCAATGTCTTTAGGCATTTTAAGGCTCAGAAATTCCCTTAGGAGTATTTTTCCAAAGTAATTTGAAGAACCTTCGTCGCCTAAGATATAACCCAAACCAAAGTTATTGTTTATCGGCTTTTTTCCATCAAAGTAAGCGCAATGTGCACCACTGCCCAGCATGCCAACGATCCCTGGTTGATCATAACAGGCGGCTTTGGCGGCACCGAATAAATCATTTTCTACTACAATTTTGCTGTATTTGAAAAATGATGCAAGGGTTTTGGCCAATTCCTCTTTTCTGTCTGCTGATGATGCTCCGGCTGCAAAAAAATAAATTTTCTTTATGTTTTCTGCATTGTTAACCAAAGCAACTTTTTTGTTTAAAATCTGTAAGATCGTTTTTGGATCAACAAAGCAAGGGTTTAAGCCAGTAGTATTGCAATGTGCAACTACCTGTCCATTTTGTGTTATTTTCCAAAATGCTGTTTTCGATCCGCTATAAACAACTGCTATCATATTATATTGAAAGTACCTCTGTCATTTCCATTAAATCGGGCTCGAGTTTAAAAGAATGAGCGGTTAAAGCCTCTCTTATGCTGGTTAATTTTATTTCGTTTCCCTTTAAGCCTACCATTTGCTCCGTTTCGCCTGCAATTAACGCATTTACCGCGGCAAAACCTAAACGACTGCCCAAAATTCTGTCGAAACTGCTTGGGCTACCACCACGTTGAAGGTGGCCAAGTATGGTTACTTTGGTATCGTAATGATCAAAAGTTTCTTTTACCTTCTTAGCAATATCGTAAGCGCCACCCTGTTTATGACCTTCAGCCACGATAACAATACTCGATGATTTTTTTGTAGCCGCGCCTAAGGCCAGTTTATTAATCAATTCGTTAACGCTGGTTTCCCTTTCAGGTAACAAAACAGCTTCGGCACCACTGGCAATCGAACTTCTTAATGCAATACATCCCGAATCGCGGCCCATTACTTCTATAAAGAACAAACGGTCATGCGCATCGGCGGTATCCCTGATTTTATCAATCGCTTCGATTACTGTATTAATAGCAGTATCGTAACCCAGGGTAAAATCAGATCCAACTAAGTCGTTATCAATTGTACCTGGTATACCGATTACCTTAACTCCAAAAGTTTCCGAAAAACGTTTCGCGCCGGTGAAGGTTCCGTCGCCACCGATTACCACTAGTCCATCAATACCGTTTTTCTTTAAGTTATTGTAAGCAATCTGTTGACCTTCGTCTGTTTTAAACTCTAAACAGCGTGCAGTTTTTAATATGGTACCGCCCAAGTGTAAAATATTACTTACAGAACGGGCGTCCATTGGTTTTATGTTGTCGGTAATTAAACCCTGGTAACCTTGCATTACACCAAACATGTTAATGCCATGGTAAATTCCGGTACGTACAACAGCTCTGATTGCAGCATTCATTCCAGGGGCATCGCCTCCAGAAGTTAATACGGCTATATTTTTTATATTTGGCTCCATCTTTATAATACGAATATAGTGTGTATTTTTTACACTAAGTAATTTATTTTATTTTTTTTACTTAATATTGAAAGTCATACCTTTATCTGCTTAAAATAACTAAATTTTACTTTGGAACAAATTTTACCTCATTTAGATTCTGTATTCTCGATAGATTGCGTTTTGTTTGGATTTGATGGTAAGGAATTAAAAATCCTACTGATCGAAAGGAATGAAGAACCGTTTAAAGATTGGTGGGCACTGCCCGGTAACATTGTTGGTCCTGATGAGAGTTTAGATCAATCAGCCTCTCGGATTTTGTACGAACTTACCGGTTTGCGCGGTATTTATATGGAGCAGTATTATGCTTTTGGCGATCCGCACAGGCACCCGCAAGGAAGGGTAATTACTTTGGCTTATTATGCTTTGATCCGTTTAGGCGGAGATAAAGAGCTACGCCCGATCAGTACTTATGCCAAACGAGCCAATTGGCTGCCGATTACCGATCTGCCTAAACTGGCTTTCGATCACCAGAAAATTTACGATAAAGGATTAGAAAAAATAAAACGCCGGATTAAACACCAGCCAATTGCTTTCGAACTCTTGCCAGAGAAATTTACCTTAACACAGTTGCAGCATGTTTATGAACTGGTTTTGGGTAAAAAACTCGATAAAAGGAACTTTAGAAAAAAGATTGTGAGTTTTGGTGTACTAAAAGAGCTTGATGAAAAACAAAAAGGTGTTTCTTATCGCGCGGCTACTTTGTACCGTTTTGATAAGCGTAAATATGCGAAGCTTTTTGGTAAGGAGATCTCTTTTTAGATGTGAGATTTGAGACATTAGATTTGAGATGTGAGATTTGAGATGCGAGATAAGGAGCAGAAAAGATACGTTTAATATAAATACAAAAATCCCCGGTTTGAAATTTCAAGCCGGGGATTTTTATTGTAATTTGACTCTGGACTAAAGACCCAGACTTAGGACTGAAGACTAAAAACGCTGAACTGGAAACTCCAAACTGAGAACTCCCAACTCCAAACTAAGCTTTCGGTGCCAGCTCCAGGTGATAATGTACCAGATCATCTATAGGTGAGCGGATAATCTTGCCCACGCCCATTTCGTAACGGTCGGCTACTATACTTAAAATATCACGGAAACTATAACCTACAGAACCCACACAGTTTAATTTGTGGTCTTTGTAGTTAGGGTAGTGGATTACCAATGCTTCGAAAAACGCAGTAAAAGCATAGTCAATGGTAGCAAAAGCATAATCTTCGTAGTTATCTTTAAAATCGTATAAGAATTTACTAAAGCTTGCGCAGAAACGGTTTGGCAGGGGCTTATTATAAATATTATCGAAAATATCTTCGTTGGTTAAAGCGTAGTTGTCGTAAAAAGCTTCACGTAGCCCTTTCGGCATGTAACCTTTCATGTAATCGCTTAAAATGCGTTTACCGATATACGAACCGCTACCTTCATCACCCAGGAAATACCCCAATGAATCGATGTTCATGGTAATTTCAGCTCCATCATAAAGGCATGAATTTGTACCCGTGCCTAAAATAGCAGCAAATCCTGGCTCGTTTCCAAGGAGTGCTCTAGATGAAGCAAGTAAATCATGGCCTACAAAAATGGTTGCATTGGTGAAGATCTGTTGCATGGCATCGGCCACAATCTTAACATTTGCAGGTGTAGAACAGCCGGCACCGTAGTAATAAACTGCTGTTAATTTCTCTCTTTCCAAGTGGTCTGGAAGAGACTCATTCAAAGACTTTACAATGTACTCTCCTTTTGAAAAATATGGATTGTAACCTTCGGTGTTAAAGTAAATTTTTCTGCCGGCCTCGTTAATCAAACACCAATTTGTTTTGGTAGATCCGCCGTCTGCAATTACTATCATTTTATTTATTTTTGGTTTTAGCACGATAAAAGTATAAAAAGTCTTATATTTTGTATCCTTTTTTTTAATAATTTTTTAACAATTTGTTGTTGTCGAAAATTAAGTGTGTAAAAAATACACTATATAGGGCGTTTAATCGCCGAAAAACCTTAAAATTATACCAGAAAGGGCATTGGTCTTTTTTTTTAACCTTAACAATATTTTACAACCAGATAGCGAAATGAACAACAGATTTTTAGATTTCAGGAGTGATACGGTAACCAAACCTTCTGCCGGAATGTTAGATGCCATGATGAATGCAAAAGTGGGCGACGACGTTTTTGGTGAGGATGAAACGGTGCATGCGTTGGAGACAAAACTGGCTTCGACCTTTAATATGGAAGCCGGATTATTTTGCCCGTCAGGAACGATGACCAACCAGATTGCGATCAAGTGTTTTACCCAGCCCATGGATGAGGTGATCTGCGATCAGACCGCACATGTTTACCGCTACGAAATTGGAGGCATTGCCTATCACTCGGGCGCATCAGTAAGGTTGTTGCATGGCGAACGCGGAATTCTGACTCCAGAGCTGATTGAACCCGAAATCAATGAAGATAATATCCACTATCCCAACTCAAGTTTGGTTGTTTTGGAAAATACAGTAAATAAAGGTGGCGGAAGCTGTTATACCTTATCACAGATTGCCCCGATCCATCACCTCTGTAATATAAAAGGATTGAAACTGCATTTAGACGGTGCGCGTATTTTTAATGCACTTGTGGCAACAGGGGATGAGGCGGGCGAGTACGGCAAATATTTTGATGGGATTTCAGTCTGCCTATCCAAAGGACTCGGTGCACCAGTTGGCTCTGTGCTATTGGGCAGCAAGCAAATGATTCATAAAGCCCGAAAAATTAGAAAAGCTTTCGGTGGAGGCATGCGCCAGTCAGGTTTTTTGGCTGCTGCTGGCATTTATGCGCTCGATCATCACGTAACACGCTTAAAAGACGATCATGCCCATGCGCAGGCTTTGGCAAATGCACTGGCCAGGGCAAAATATGTAAAATCGGTAATGCCCGTTGAGACCAATATTGTTATTTTTGAAGTAGAAAAAGGATCGGCAGAGAAAATTGTACACCAATTGAAAGAAAAAGGACTGCATTGCAATACCACCAGTGCAAGTACGATCCGTTTGGTTACACATCTGGATCTGAGCGCTGAAATGATCGATCAAGCTATCGAAATAATTTTGCACCTTTAAGGGGAAACTCATATTTTACCTCTATAACTAAATGTAAACATCAATATTATGAGTGAAAACAATCAATCACCTTTGGATGGATTTCTAGGGATCTTAAAACAACAGCATGAAAAGTCAATTGAAAATATTAACATGGCTTTATATAATGATATTGTTAACACTTCTGAGCTTATTGAAGGAACAAAGGATGAAGATGCTCGAAAAGAAGCTATCGCCAGCGTCCGTAATCGATTTAAAAACGAAGATCTGAATCAAGTAACTGACATTTTTATTTACTTTCAGCGATTTTTATCAGAAAATGAAAACCCTGTTCCAATGCCTTCACAATTATGCATAGCAATTGGTAAATTATTTACAAGCGAAAACTTACACTATGCTGCTAGTAAGGTTTATGGTAATGATGAAACCGAAAGTGGAGCTGCCTTATCATTTTTAGGTTACCTGGCTTTGATTGAACAGCATACATCCTATGTGCTCAATTTTATCAAAGAGAATTTTGCAGGATTTTCTCAAAATAATAAAACAACGTGCGTATTTCAACTCAAAGAAATACTTCCTGATCATAAAATTGCAAAGCAAATAGTAGCGGATAGCGGCATTACAAAATATGAAATCAGTTTTAGTACAAGCACAGATTCATCATCAATACCCGTCACCTTTCAGATCGGGAATATTGATGACACTGGTAATGCGAGTATAGAAGAATTAAAAGTTAAACGGCCTTGGTGGCAATTTTGGTCAAAATAGTAAATAAAAATGAATGCTTTAAAAGGTTCACATTATTAAATGGTGCAACTAGAAAAAAGAAACAACGAAAAACGCCAAACGAATGAGTCAGAAAACCAATAAGCGAATCTCCAAACTTTTAATCGCAAACCGTGGTGAAATTGCTTTGCGTATTATGCGCTCCGCAAAAGAAATGGACATTAAAACAGTTGCTGTTTTTTCTGAAGCAGACCGTAATGCACTACATGTGCGTTATGCCGATGAGGCGGTTTACATCGGGCCGGCTCCGTCTAATCAAAGTTATCTGGTGGGCGAGAAAATTATCGATGCCTGTAAGTTAACCGGTGCTGAAGCCATTCACCCAGGTTATGGGTTTTTGTCTGAAAATGCAGGTTTTGCGCAAAAAGTTGCCGATGCAGGATTGATTTTGGTTGGTCCTTCGCCAGAAGCGATGGAAACGATGGGCAATAAACTATCGGCAAAGGCAGCAGCATTAAAATATAACATCCCGATGGTTCCTGGAACGGAAGAAGCCATTCAGGATGTAGGAGAGGCAAAACAGCGTGCCATCGAAGTTGGTTTCCCCATATTGATCAAAGCCGCTGCAGGTGGCGGGGGTAAGGGGATGCGCATTGTAGAGCGGGCTGAAGATTTTGAAGAACAGATGCAGCTTGCCGTAAGCGAGGCTACCTCGGCATTTGGTGATGGGGCTGTTTTTATTGAACGATATGTTACCTCGCCAAGGCACATAGAAATACAGGTTTTGGGCGATACCCATGGCAATATCGTGCATCTTTTTGAACGCGAATGCTCTGTACAACGCCGTCACCAGAAAGTGGTAGAAGAAGCGCCTTCATCGGTTTTAACTGAAGAAATCAGGCAGCAAATGGGTAAGTGTGCGGTAGATGTGGCCCGTTCGGTAAATTATACCGGCGCAGGTACCGTTGAGTTTATTTTGGATGAGAACCTCGATTTCTTTTTCCTGGAAATGAATACCCGATTGCAGGTAGAACATCCGGTAACCGAATTAATTACAGGTATAGATCTGGTAAAAGAACAGCTAAAAATTGCCTCAGGTGAAAGACTTAGTTTTAAACAAGAGGACTTAAAAATCAGCGGGCATGCTATAGAACTTCGTGTTTATGCCGAAGACCCGGCAAATAATTTCCTGCCTGATATTGGCACTTTGCAGACTTACAGCACACCCAAAGGCAATGGGGTAAGGGTTGATGATGGATTTGAGCAGGGCATGGAAATCCCAATTTATTATGATCCGATGATTGCCAAACTGATCACTTATGGGAAAGATAGGGAAGAAGCGATTGAACGAATGGTGAGAGCAATTGAAGAATATGATATTACAGGGATAGAAACTACTTTGGGTTTTGGTAAATTTGTGATGCAGCATGAGGCTTTTAAAACGGGTAATTTTGATACGCATTTTGTAGGTAAATACTTTAAGCCAGAAAGCTTAAAGGTGCAGGATGAAACAGAAGCCTTAATTGCTGCGGTAATTGCTGCAAAACTGTTTGATAAAAAGGAGGTGAAGTTGGGTGGTGCAGCAGCTAAAAATAGCTCCGATTGGAGAAAAAATAGGTTGAAATATTAATAACATACATCGTCATTGCTTAAGATCGTCATTTCGAGCGAAGTGCAACGCAGTCGAGAAATCTATCTAGGTAGATCTCTCCATTCCGCTATGCTCCAGTCGAGATGACGTCGGTTGCCATGGAATGACGAACCTTTAAATTAAAAAAATGTTCACAGGAATTATAGAAACACTTGGCGAAGTTACTGCCATTAAAAATGACCATACCAATATTCACTTTACCATAGCTTCTGCAATTAGCCATGAGCTGAAAATCGACCAGAGTGTAGCCCATAACGGCGTATGCTTGACTGTGGTGGCCTTAAATGATGGAACACATACCGTTACCGCTATAGATGAAACGCTAAACAAAACCAATCTCGATGGCTTAAAAGTAGGCAGTAAAGTTAACCTCGAGCGCTGCATGCAGATGAATGCCCGTTTAGATGGTCATATTGTGCAGGGCCATGTAGACCAGGCTGCTGTTTGCGTAAAACGTGAAGCACTGGACGGTAGCTGGGAGTACCGCTTTAAATATGATGCTTCGGCCGGAAATGTAACCGTAGAAAAAGGTTCTGCCTGTGTAAACGGTATCAGCTTAACTGTTGTAAATTCTGAGCCAGACGAGTTTTCGGTATTTATTATCCCTTATACTTTCGAGCATACCAATTTACAGGAAGTTCAAGTTGGCGATACCGTAAATTTAGAATTCGATATTATTGGCAAATACGTTGCCCGGTTAATGAATCGATAATTTGTATTTTTGCTGCTCGCTTGTTGTTTTTAGTGTTGATAAGTGGTGCTTTATTAAATTATTGTCGCTGTGCTAACGCTTAATTTTTCATAACAGTACAGGATGGTTGGTTAAATAATATTTCTGATTATCGTACAGTTAAGATTAAAAAATTAACGCTAACCAATATGAACAGGAATTCCCGTACCTCAGGCACAATAACTGCCCTTGCCTTATTGCTTTTATTTACAACGAATGTTTTAGCGCAGAAAATTTCGGTAAAAGATTTAACCGTTGAGCATTTAGTAAATCCTTTTAGTATTGATAATCCAAAACCCAGATTTAGCTGGAAAATCATTTCGGATTTAAAAAATACCAAACAGCGCAATTACGAAATCAGACTGGGTACAACAGCAAATATTGATAAAGTTTTATGGAAGGCTGCGGTAAATAGTGATCAATCGGTATTGATTGCCTATGATGGCCCCGGGCTATCCTCAAAAACTAGATATTATTGGCAGGTTAGGGTAAAAGATAACCACGGAAATGCATCTGCATGGTCGCCGGTTCAGTTTTTTCAAACAGGTTTAAAACCTGAAGACTGGAGTGCAAAGTGGATTTCGATACTAGGAAAAGATACTTCGCTGGCTAGTCCACTATTCAGAAAAGAATTTAACCTGAAAAAAGAAGTAAAATCTGCAATGGCTTACATTACTGCCAAGGGTTTGTATGAGGCCAATATTAACGGCGGGCGAGTTAGCGATACTTATTTTGCACCAGGGTGGACAAGTTATAAAGACCATATTCAATATCAGGTTTACGATGTTAAGCTATCGCTAAAGAAAGGTGCCAATGTAATTGGCGTTTCACTAGGCGATGGCTGGTACAAAGGGCGCATCGGGTTTAATAATCAAAAACAATTTTATGGCGATACCAGGGCTTTATTGCTGCAACTGGAAGTGGAGTATACAGATGGAACCACAGAAACCATTATAAGCGATAATAGCTGGAAAACAAGTTATGGACCAATACTTGCCTCCAATATTTATGACGGAGAAACCTACGATGCCCGTTTAGAGGTCCAAGGCTGGAATAATATTGGCTTTAAAGAAAACACTTCCTGGAAACCTGTGCAGGAACTCGCCAAGGGCCCGGAAAAGCTGGTTGGGATGAGCGGACCGCAGGTAATCAAACACGAAACGTTTAAAGCCTTAAAAATATTTAAAACCCCAAAAGGTGAAACCGTGGTTGATTTTGGGCAGAACTTAGTGGGCTGGGTAATGTTAAGAGCCAAAGGTGCAACAGGTACCAAAATTACCATTAGCCATGCTGAGGTATTAACCAAAGAAGGGAATTTTTATACCACAAACCTCCGGTCTGCCAAGCAACAGAACAATTATATTTTAAAAGGCGGAACCGAACAGGTATTCGAACCTCATTTTTCTTTTCAGGGGTTTAGGTACGTCAAAATAGATGGATACCCTGGCGAACTGAAACTGGAAAACCTTACCGCTGTAGCTGTTTATTCGGATATGAAAACCAGCGGAAAATTCACGACTTCAAATCCATTGCTAAATCAACTGCAACACAATATCAGCTGGGGACAGAAAGGAAATTTCGTTGATGTACCCACAGATTGCCCGCAAAGAGATGAACGTTTGGGCTGGACAGGCGATGCACAGGCATTTGCTACAACAGCAGCATATAACATGGATGTATCAGGCTTTTTTACCAAATGGCTAAAAGATGTTTCTGCAGATCAGCTTCCTAATGGCAGCGTTCCTTTTGTAGTACCAAATGTGCTGAACCAAAATGACGCAGGTTCTGCAGGTTGGGCCGATGTCGCCACTATCATCCCTTGGGATATGTATGTTTCGTATGGAGATAAAGGCATACTGGAAGCGCAGTATGGCAGTATGAAAAAGTGGGTTGATTATATTTCTTCAGTAGCAAAGAACAGCCTTTGGAACACGGGTTTCCACTTTGGCGATTGGTTGTTTTACCGTCCTAATGATGATAATGATGGCCGTGCCGCAGTGACGGACAAGTACATGATTGCACAAACATTTTATGCGCATTCTACACAGTTGCTGATAAATGCCGCAAAGGTATTGGGCAAAACAGACGATGTAACCAAATATACTGCACTATTGGAACAGGTTAAAGCGGCTTATATTAAAGAAAATATGACACCGAATGGAAAGTTGATCTCTAACACCCAAACGGCATATGTTTTGGCCTTACAGTTTGATATGGTGCCTGAAAACTTGCGTGCACAGGCTGCACAAAGATTGGTAGAAAATGTAAAAGATTACGGAAACCACCTGACTACAGGTTTTTTGGGCACGCCATACCTTTGTCATGTATTAAGCCGCTTTGGACACGAAGATGTGGCTTACGACCTGTTACTTCAAGAAAGCTACCCTTCGTGGTTATATCCGGTTAAAATGGGGGCAACCACCATTTGGGAGCGTTGGGACGGTATTAAACAGGATGGATCTTTCCAAACGGCAGATATGAATTCTTTTAATCATTATGCTTATGGAGCCATTGGCGATTGGATGTATAAAAATATTGCCGGCATTAATCCGGTATCAGCACAACCAGGTTACAAAACCATTTTAATTGCACCAAGACCAGGTGGAAAATTAACCAGCGCATCGGCAGAATTGGAAACGGTATACGGTTCTGTTAAATCATCGTGGACAATTGCAGATGGTGTTTTTAAGCTCGATGTAACTGTTCCTGCCAATGCAACCGCAACGGTAGTATTGCCGAAAACCGATAAAAAAGAAGAAATAGGCTCAGGTAGCTACCATTTTGAATATAAATATTAATCGCTTATAATTGCAGCTTCGTGTTAAAAGAGGTGAATATATTATAGATTTGTCATCCTGAGCCTGTCGAAGGACCAGCGTAATGTATGGTAGGCGTTTCGACAGGCTCAACGTGACAATTCGAATCGAAATTAACTTTATAATATCTCGCTTACCGGCCTTAAAAATAAATGTACAGTAAAGAAGAAGCAGCCCGCCTGCGCCAACAGTTTTGGATCAGTTTCGGGCAATATATGAAACCCGTCCCTTCAGCAAGCGGTTCTACCGTAAACTGGACAAATTACAAAACGGGTGTGAAGAATATCTTCTTTAAAATGGATGTTGATGGTAAAAAAGCCTTTATCAGCATTCAGCTGTCGCATCCCGATACCGATATCAGGCATCTCATTTTTGAACAGTTCGAAGAGTTTAAGCTCCTGTTTACTAATACCCTAAACGAAGAATGGGACTGGATTAAAGATGCAACCGATGATTTCGGTAAAACGGTATCACAGATTTCGATCAGCATTGTAGGAGTGAGCATTTTTAATCAACAGCACTGGCCTGCGTTAATCTCCTTTTTTAAACCCAGAATAATTGCATTAGATGAATTTTGGGACAATGTAAAACCTGTTTTCGAGGATCTGGTTTAATCAGTAAGGTTTAGCTGCGCAATTCTATCCTTTGAAAATTTAATTTCTTCTTTATCATCGGTTAAGCTGGGCTTGCTTTTTAAATAAAGGTTATAATATTTAAGCGCATTTTTTTCCTGCTTTAAACGGGTATCGTAAAATACCGCCAAACGATAATATAAAGTTGATGTTGCTTTAAATTGCAAACCCTTTTTATAGGCTGCGCTTGCCAAAGCCAGTTGATCACTTTCTTCATAAACCAGTCCCAATAAAGAATAATAACTGGAAGTATTGGGCGAAATGGCCTCATCGATGGTTTTTCTGGTATATATAGCCGCCTGCGAATAATTTTTTAAAGCACGGTAACTGAGTGAAGTATAATATAAGGTAGCTTCATTTTCCATCGCTGCCACCTCCAATTGTTTAAAAAGATCAATTGCCTTTTGGTACTTCTTTGTATAGTAATAAGCTTTTGCAACATCTTTTATCACCCCCGCATCAGCACCATCTTTCAACAGTTTCGCTCCCGATGCAATCACTTCGCTGTACTTTTTAAGCTGGTTGGCGATGGGAAGTTTAGCCCTTTGCAGCACCAGGTTATCACTATCGCCCTTAATGGCAATATTAAGTACATCATAAGCTTTTTCATATTGCTGATAAGCAGCATGCACCTCAGCCAGATCGGTAGCAA
>NZ_JAGGPU010000012.1 GCF_018613605.1 Pedobacter sp. ISL-64
GTAAAGATATGAGCGGGACTGGAGCCCGCCAAAAGAACTGGACTGTTCATTTCCAAAAAACTAAAATTTACTATAGCCTCGCCCACACCAGGCCAACTTACGAAGTTCGCCTGTGCTTTGGCCTTCCTAACCTTCGTAAGTTTTCCAAAACCTTAACTATAACTTATTTGCTTAACCCTGCCAATGCATTAATGGTTAATGCCACAATTACGGTATTAAAGATAAAGGCGATTAAACTGTGTAAAAGAGAAAGCCGTCTGATCTTCCGATCTGAAATTTCTACATCAGAAACCTGGAAAGTCATGCCTAGCACGAAAGAAAAATAGGCAAAATCGATAAAATCGGGTTCATCATCTCCAGGAAATTCAAGTCCTGACCCTTTTTTATTTGAATGCCCTTTCTTATTATCGCCATAGTAAAGATGTGCATAACGCATGCTAAAAGTAGTATGTACCAAAAACCACGATAAAAACATACCTGTTATGGCTACCACTAAATCGAGCGGCTCAATATCTTTATTAATCAGCAATAAAATTACGGCAAGCAGACCAGCAAAGGTAGAAACCAACACAATGGCAAAAATTTCGCCCCGGGTTTCATCCTGCATTTTAGCTTTAAGGTGCGTTTCGGCCACAGAAGTATAAAAAAACATGTACCAGTGCAGCGTAATCAGGATTAAACAAAATATATCCCAGCCGAACATGATGTGTGTAAGTACACTCATTTTAAAAAAAAGCGAAACCAAATAAAAAGCAATCCCTAAAAACAGACTAATCAACAAAATAAACAGCGCTGACCGTTTTTGGATACCTTCTAATTTCGGTTCGATTTCCATTTTCTAAAATTTAAGCTTGAAGTGTTCTTTTGCCTGTCCTTTTTTAAAGTAAACCAAGCCGATCCAGAACAAATCTACTGTTATGGTAACATCAGGATGGTTTTTAATTTCAGCCCAGGCTTCTTTCATGCCTTCGCTCCAATAAATATCGTCAAAAATCAACAGTGAATCTTCATTAATTTTAGGCAAACACCAGTTAAAATAGTTCAGGGTAGCATCCTTGCGGTGGTTACCGTCAATGTAAACGAAATCTAAACTTGGCTGTTTGGCAATAATATCGGGTAGGATCATATCAAAATTGCCCACATGAAGCTCGATATTCTCTAAATTTAGATCCTCGAAATTTTTCTTCGCCACCTCTGCCGTTTGCGGGCAACCTTCGATACTAATCACTTCTGTATCAGCACTTGTTGTGGCCAGATAAGCCGTTGTAATGCCAAGGCAAGTGCCTAATTCTATAGCACTTTTAGGATTTGTATTTTTCGCCAACCTGTAAATCAGTTTGGCCAAGCGTGGACTTTTCAACGCGTTCTTCGCAATCTGACTTACCTTTTTTGTACGATTTTTATTGAGGTGAGAACCCGCCCCAAGGTCTGTAACAGTGATTATCGAATCGTCATTAAAAAGTTTTTTTCGTTGTTCTTCTATGTTTTTGTATTCAGATTTGTCGGTAAAATCGTAAATTACCTCATCAGCGAGCTTGTACACGAATGGTGAGTGCGTTCCATGTCGGCTTTTTGCTGTTAAACGGTGTTTAAGGTAATCTGTAATAAATTGAAATAGCATAATATTGCAAAAGTAATTAAACACTGCAAACGTAGGTATGTTTTATGGAAAATAACGCAGAGATAAGTGCTTTAGTAAAATTGTTGGATGATCCTGACGAGGAAGTTTTCCATCATGTAGAGAAGAAACTGCTTGAATATGGTGGCGAAGTAGTACATTTTTTAGAAAATGCCTGGGAACAGTCTTTTGATGGCTTGTTGCAGGAGCGAATTGAAAATATTGTTCATCAGATCCAGTTTAAAACGGTTAAAGAAGATTTAAGCTTATGGTATTTAAGCGGTGCTTTTGATTTATTGCAGGGCGCATTGATTATTAACCGGTACCAATATCCGGATTTAGATGAGCAAAAGGTAATTAACCAGATGGAAGAAATTAAAAGGGATATCTGGTTGGGCCTTCAATATGAAATGAGCTCGGTTGAAAAAGTAAAACTGATCAATCACGTTTTGTATCAACAATATGGTTTTGGTGGCAATACCAAAAACCACCACGATCCACAAAATTCTTATTTAAACCAGGTTCTGGAAAGCAAAAAAGGCAACCAGATTTCGCTGGCCATTATCTATTCTACCCTGGCACAGAAATTAGACCTGCCTGTGTATGGAATAAACTTGCCACAGCACTTTATTTTGGGTTATATAGACGATAGCAAACAGGAAGGAACTGAATATGGTGTGCTTTTCTACATCAATGCTTTTAACCGCGGTAATATCTTCGGCAAACATGATGTTGATCAGTTTCTTCGCCAGCTTAATTTAGAGGCCCTGCCCGAATATTACCGGCCTTGCAGCAATACCGATATTATCCGCCGGGTAATCAGAAACCTGATTTCGGCTTATGAAAATGCAGGGGCTACTGATAAAGTTGCCGAATTGAACGAACTTCAAGATATTATTGCCGAAAAATAGTTTACCTAGATCCCATGCACAAAAGAAAACTTACCGCTCCTACTATACTGTTCTGCATTACAGCCATCATCTCCTTATCATTTTTGAGTATCCGATCAAAAGCCCAAAAAACAATTAAACCAAACGTTATTGCCTATTACACCGGACAAAATTCAGTAATAGATAGCTTTCCGATCGAAAAACTGAGTCATTTGATTTATAGTTTCGGTCATTTGAAGGGCGATAGTTTAAACATAAGCTCAGCGAAGGATTCAGCCTTGATTACTAAAATGGTGACTTTAAAACAACGAAACCCTGATTTAAAGGTAATGATTGCTATGGGTGGCTGGAGTGCCTGCAAAGATTGTTCGGAGGTATTCAGCAGGGCTGAGGGGCGAAAAACATTTGCCAAAACCACTAAAGAAATACTCGATTTTTTCCATGCCGATGGGATAGACATTGATTGGGAATACCCTGCAGTAGTTGGCTTTCCTGGACATAGATATACAATTGATGATAAACATAATTTCACTTTACTGATTAAAGAACTCCGTAAAAAATTAGGTAAAAAGGCCGAAATTAGCTTTGCTGCAGGCGGTACAAAAAACTGCATCGATTCTTGTTTCGAATGGGATAAAGTAATGCCATTGGTAAACCGGGTTAATGTGATGAGCTACGATCTGGTAAACGGATATGCGACACAAAGCGGCCACCATACCTCGTTGTATGCTACCGCTCAACAATCTTTATCAGGCGATTACGCTGTAAAAGCTTTAATAGATTTAGGTGTACCCGCACAAAAAATTGCATTAGGAGCAGCATTTTACGCCCGTATTTTTGAAAACACTATCGATGCCAACCAGGGATTATACCAGCCTACCAAATTTTTAAGCGGTGTTTCTTTTAAGGATTTTAAAAAGCGGTTCACTGCAGAAAATGGCTATACTTATTATTGGGACGAGAAAGCCAAAGCCCCATATTATTATAATCCACAAACAAAATACCTCGCCACTTTTGACGATCCGAAATCAATTTCATTGAAAACCAAATATGTAATTGATCAAAAATTAAATGGCATCATGTTCTGGGAATTAACAGATGATGCTTATACCGATGGACTATTGGATGTGATTGATAAAACGATAAAAGAATTATAACGGATTACCAAAGGTTACCACCCAGTAATTTTGGGCCATGCCTACACCAGCTTCTTTACTTTTAGCATCCATCATGGCTTTACAATGGCTCACGCTATTTTTCCATGCAGCAATTACCTGATCTGCCTGACCATATCCCTTAGCTAAGTTTTCTGCTCTAAATTCACCTGTATAACCCGCATTTAATGCACGCTCCTCAGGAGTACCGCCTTCAGGAGATAAATGATCAAAATAGTTTTGTTGTGCCATATCTTTGGCATGAGTTATTGCGGCATTTTGCAGTTGGTTATTTAATGATAGGGTGGGTACTGGGGGCATGTACGCTGTGCCACAATTACACCCACTTTGCCTTAACAGATTAATTTTAGCAATTACCAAATTAACATCATTCTCTGGCACAGGCACTTCATCCTTTTTACACTGTACAAATAAAATGCAGAGCAGTATACAGGCAAACATGCTTAGGCATTTTTTCATATTTATTTTATGCTACAAAAGGAGGCAGCTATAAAGCTACCTCCGAAAGTGAATATTTATTTTTATAAACTAAAAAGCTCTTTCTCTACCCATATAAACATTTTTACCTGTGTAGAAAGTATTGCCAGAAGGGCCTGGAGAGCCGCTATCGCCTTCCATTTGCATATTGATGATTAACCACATAGGTTTATTTACCGAATTACTCATGGTATGCTTGGCTACCCAAACATTATCGATATAATAATGGCAATCTACATCTGTCGCACTTACCTTATTGTACCAGCATTTGTAATTATGGTAGGAACCCGCATTAGAAACTGCGGTGAGTTTATTCTCCCAACCACCATCATAAGTATTCTGCCAATTTGTGTTATTGCCCTTAAACTCCATAATATCACTTTCAGGTGGCCATGAATTAACGCCGGTGATCCAAAAAGCAGGCCAGGTTCCTTTACTGGTGGGTACAGCAAAATCGCCAGAAATGGTATAACTGGGAAACTGATCGTTAATTAAAACCTGTTGTTTGGCGTAACAAGCACCTGAATTGTACCAAATAGCAATATTGGTAAAACCATTGGCAGTACTGTTTCCTGGAGATGAAGCTAAGCGGGTAGCTTTAATGGTGAGTACACCTCCGCTTAACGAGATCTGGTTATGATTTGAGGTACTACCTACCATGCGGGCAGAACCATTATGATCGGTACCCCAGGGATAATTATAATTCCATTGTGCCTCAAAATTAGTATAGTTGGCAAGAGAATTACCATCTATTAATGTTTCCCAGGCTTTAACCTGTCCGTTTTCTTGTTTAACTTCTTCTTTCTCTTTCTTACAAGATAAAAGCACCACAAACATGCATGTAAATAACATACACCATTTCATTTTTTCATTTCTCATTTTTTTTGAATTAGGTAAATATTTGGTTAATTGTAAGGCAACAGAATGTGGTCAATCGACTGTAAATCAATAACTAACAAATACAAAAGATTTCAGTGACCACTGTAGGGCAGACAAGGTTGATTGGTATTTTTTCCATAAGATTTGGTTAGGTTACAACATCATGTCAATTTTAAAATTGACATGTCTGTAAGCAAAGATATACGCAGGCTTATCAAAAAATGAGGGGCTAAATCGTAAAAAAAGAGTGGTAAAATGGGCGTTTTTACATCATTTTCTTAATATGGGTTATTTTCTGTTTCTGAATATTTGGGCATTTAATTTTATTGACAGCTAAAAACCCTACAAAAACAAAAGCCTGATCATAGTTTATGATCAGGCTTTCAATGATATTTTTTATATCTATTTACAAGTATAATTTAAGCTATATTTTACATTATAAGTATCCGTTTGAACTGGTCCACTGCTTGGATAAAAAGTAGAAAGCACCGAAAACGATACCGATGTAGCGTTTCCTTTTCCATCGTATTGATAACCGAAGGTATAAACAGCATCAGTAAAAGGATCGCCATCGCCGTCTACCGTTTTTGCTGTGCCTTTAAGTAATACATTCTTAGATTGTTTCCCAAAATATCCACCGGGAAAATAATCAACATGATAAGAAAGTGGATCCGCAATCTCGTATGTGTTTACCGCATTTTCTGTTGAATATACATAGGTAGTGGTTTCTGTGTAGCCAAGGTGAGCATCAACTGAAACTGCCTTTACTAAATTGCCGTTGGCATAAGTTAAGTTATCAGTTGTATTTAATTCTCCGTTTAAATAATTTTTCACCTGAATTAAATAGCCATCTGCATTGTAGGTGTATTTTCTGGTATAACTATAACTAACCCCACCTCCACTAATAACACCATCACTCCCACTCGATATTGCCCTTCCATTTTCCAAAACGATTTCAGACACGTTCCCATCCCCGTCGGTAGCGGTAATTTTATTTGCCGTATAAACATAATTACTCGTCTGACCGTCGGTAGTTGTTGCTTTCGAAATCCTACCAGAAGCGTCGTAAGTGAAAGCAAGTGTGTAAGTGCCTAAAACATCAAGATCGGCCTTTAAACTTACTAGTTTGCAGCCATTTCCATTAGAGTCGAACTTGGCGTTCCCATTAATTTCTTTTTTACAACTTGCTATTGATATGATAGCCACAAAAGCTACCATAACATACTTAATTGTTTTATGCATTAAAATTTCCGGTTAAGAGGTTAAAATATCAGCAAAGATATTAAAATTTCTCTTTTTTCATCCAGTCAGCCAACAAGTTAAACCAATCTACATCCGAAGTCCTGTTGATTAAACCAAAACCATGACCACCTTTCTCGTACAGATAAATATCGGTATCTACTTTATTCTGCTTTAATGCCTCATTCATTAAAACACTATTTTCGAAAGGAACAGTTTTATCATCTTTAGCATGCACAAAAAAAGTTGGAGGTGTTTTCCTGGTTACATTTTTATTGGCTGAGAAATAATGTTTTAAACTATCAGCAGGATTTGGACCCAATAAATTCTTCATCGTACCAGTGTGTACAGATTCTTCAAAACTGATTACAGGATAAATTAATGCAGCGAAATTTGGCCTAAGATCTATCTTTTCCGGATTGGCAATCTTAAGATCGTTATAATGGGCAACCAAAGTTGAGGCAAAATGCCCCCCGGCAGAAAAGCCCATAATCCCGATCTTGTTGGTTTTAATCCTATATTTTTTTGCATTTTTTCTAATCAGATAAATGGCTTGCTGCGCATCCTGCAAAGGGCCATAGGTTTTATCAACCATAATCTGATCGCTCGGTAACCGGTACTTCAATACAAAAGCGGTAACCCCAATCGCATTAAATCTTTTGGCCACATCAATACCTTCGTGGCTAAATGCCAAAGCGCCATAACCTCCGCCCGGGCAAATGATTACAGCTGTTCCGTTGGCGATATTTTTAGGCGCTTCAAAAACCGTAAATGTTGGCACCGATACTTTGGTAATACTCAATGTACCGTTGGCTCGAACCTCCGTATTTTCTATATATTCAGCAGGAGTGGTTTTAGCTCCCGGAACTTCTCCTGAATATAAGGGTACAATTTCTTGGCATTCGAATAGTTAATTGCCATAAGCAACAAAATTATAATGATGGATGATTTTGCCATTTTTTTTATTTTAAAATTCCATTAAATAAGCTTTCAAGAAATCGTTTATATCGCCATTTAAAACGGCATCAGGATTTGAAGTTTGATAATTAGTACGGTGATCTTTTACACGTCTATCATCGAGCACATAACTCCTGATCTGCGAGCCCCATTCTATTTTCTTTTTCGATCCCTCTACCGCAGCAATTGCTTCGTTACGTTTCCGTTCCTCAATTTCATATAATTGAGATTTTAATAAACGGATAGCATTCTCTTTATTCTGCAACTGCGATCGCGACTCCTGGTTTTTAATAATAATGCCTGAAGGTTTGTGGTATAAACGTACAGCTGTTTCAACTTTGTTTACGTTTTGTCCGCCTGCTCCACCAGCCCTAAATGTTTCGAATTCTATATCAGCAGGATTAATATCAATCTGTATGGTATCGTCAACTAAGGGATAAACATAAACAGAAGCGAAAGATGTATGCCTACGGGCATTCGAATCGAATGGAGAAATCCGAACCAAACGATGCACGCCATTTTCGCCTTTCAGATAACCATATGAGAAATCACCATCAAACTGAAGCGTTACCGATTTTATACCGGCAACCTCCCCTTCCTGGCTGTCCTGTTCGGTAATTTTATAACCGTTCTTTTCTCCCCACATCATATACATGCGCATCAGCATATACGCCCAATCACAGCTTTCAGTTCCGCCAGCTCCAGCAGTAATCTGTAAAACGGCAGAAAGTTGGTCTTCTTTGCTACGGAGCATATTTTTAAGTTCCAGTTCTTCTACGGCAGTTTTACTGATCTCGAACTGGTCTTGCAGCTCAGCTTCTGAAGCATCGCCCGATTGAAAAAACTCAAGCATTACCGCAGCATCTTCAACCGCATTATTGGTTTGGTTAAAGCCATCCGTCCATTTTTTCTTTGAACTTATTTCGGCAAGAATTTTCTCTGCTTTTTTAGGGTCGTCCCAGAAATCGGGAGCCATTGTTAATTTTTCCTCTTCGCGGATGGCGTAAAGTAGCTCATCAACGTCAAAGATACCTCCTCAGCGACGTTACTCTGTCCCTTAAATCCTGAATATTTTCTTTGGTCATGAAACAAATATAGTAATAAAGACAGCTTTTACCTTAGGTCCTTGTTAAGTTTGACGTTTAGAGTCAATTAGCCTTTTTAAATAATTAACCAATGGCAACTACAGATTAACTTCTCATGTAACTTAGCTGTTAAAACTTGTTAAAATCAAAAAATGACCAATCAACTAATTATTTAATTGATTAATTTTCAAAAATATTTATCAGATAGACCGGAATTTAAATGATATGCCAGGCAAGTGGCACAGCTCAAATCAATCTGTTAATACCAAACTAATATTAACATCTTAACCAACACAAATGAAAATGCTCTTTTTTATTTTAGGTTATTTGTTTTTCTGTACTGCAACATTTGCACAAACAGGTAAAATAGATAGCACTGAAATGGCTACATTGCGTATCGACCCTCAAACTGCGCGTGGCGCAGCTGTTTCTCAGGTTTTTAGCGAAGTAGAATTTATCCCCCTCGAAACCACTAAAGAAAGTCTTTTTGGTAATATACATCAACTAAAAATTGTAGACGATAATTATGTGATTTTTGACTACGATACCAAGGCAATCTTAATTTTTTCGAAAGATGGTAAGTTCAAATCCAAAATCAACGCAAACAATATACAACCAGAAAAGAACGATAAAAACAAAGCAGAGTTTAATAGCTTTACCGTCGAAAAAGAAAATAATGTAAATTATATAGTCGTTTTTGCCCACCCTCGCGCATTCTATTTTGATTTAACTGGGAAACAGATCAAAAAAGTAATGATTAAAGATTACTTTAAGCAGAATACAAGTCGAGATTACAAAATTGCAAATAACAGCATCTCGGTGAGGCCAGATTTTAAAGTAAAAAAAGGAAAGGATAGCACGCTTTACGAACTTGGAATAATTAGCAAAACCGATTCTGTTGGATATTTCCCTTATAATATAAAACGATATGAAACCGATGAATTTTGGGGATCGGGCGAGCGTTTCTATAAATATGGAGTTGAAAATGAAATGTTTTATCTCAACTACTATTCTTACAATATCTATAAAGCTAGTCCTTCTAAACTTTCGCTTGCCTACCATATTATATTTCCAGCCGCCAATTCCTTACCGAATGATTTCACAACCAATCCGGTTTATGTTAAAAAACGGGGAGAATATTTTAGAAACAACCCAAAGGTTTTTTATAGCTTAAGTAACACTTATTTAGTTGGTAATAATCTTTACCTCAAAATGCACAATTATGGTTGGGACACCGGGATGAAAAAGGCGCTTATTTACAACTTAAAAACCAGTGAGCTAACCTCTGTGCAGGATCTGGAACCTGATTCTTTATCGTTTTTTTTACCCGTTACTGATGCCAGTGGTAATTTTTATGATTTTATAAATAATGGTTTTCATATGTACGAAAATGGTTATTTCTACACCAATTATTCATCATTGGCCATGTTTACTTTTAAAGAGCAGAGCGAGGGTAAAACAACAAAATACCCGCCCAGTTTAGAAACTTATTTTAAAACCCAGAATAAAAAGAGTAACCCCGTTATCATTAAGCTTAAACCCAAACAAAACTAATATACCCATCTAAATGCACCATCTTCAACGCTACCTCACCGTATGTTTAATCTTATTCTGTTTTTACAATTCGAATGCCCAGCAAGCTAATCCTACTCAAATTGGTACAGTAAAGGGCGTGATTAGAGATACCACACACAACTACAACCTAAAATCGGCAACGGTATCTTTATTTAAAGGCGATAGCACTTTAGTCAGTTATCAACTGAGCAATAACTATGGTGAGTTTAGCTTCAAAAACATAGCACTAAATGTTAAAATGTATCTGGAAATAAGCCATGTTGGCTACCAGTTACTCCGCAAAAATTTCACGATTATAGACGGGAAAACTGCACTGGATTTAAAAACATTAATAATTGCTGTAAAAGACAACAATTTACAGGATGTTGAGATTAGGGTAGCGCCAATTACCATGAATGGCGATACTTTAGAATTTAATGCTGCAGCTTTTAAATTGGATAGCAATGCCGTTGTAGAGGATCTTTTGCGCAAAATACCCAATGTAACCCTATGGGGCGACGGGCAGATTACCGTTAACGGGCGTGAAGTAAAGAGTTTATTGGTAAATGGGAAACAGTTTTTTGGCGGTGATATTAAAATGGCCACACAAAACATTGCAAAGAATGCATTAGATAAGGTACAGGTTTACCGGGAACGGAATGAGAGCAACCCGCTTGACAGTACTTTAACCGTTAATTTAAAGCTTAAGAAAGGCAAAGACATTGGCTATTTCGGTAAAATTGGTGCAGGTTATGGCACCACCAAAAAATACGAAACCGATGCAAGCTTTAATATGTTTTCGCCTAAAATGCAACTCGGTATTATAGGTGCGAGCAATAACATTAATAAAACAGCCAATAGCATCAGATCATTAACTGCTAACAGCACTTTTAAGGGCTTAACTACCAATGTAGAGTATCAGCCCGATTTCAGGCAATCAGGCATAAACCGACCGAATATTGGTGGCGTAACTTTTACTTATAACTTTATCGAAAAGCCTCAGTACGATAAAAAAAGTACACTGGATGCAAACTATTTTGTACAAAACAGGAACAACGAAAATGTATCCGACACGCGAACTACAACATCCATTAATGCTACCGATAAAATATTCGATACAAACACCTCTAAGGGAAATGTCACATCAACCAATCAAAGCTTTAATTCAAGTCTCGATTTTGTTAAAAAGAACCATCGTTTAAATATTAACCAATCAATGTCGTTGAACAATGGCAACTCAAATAACGACACACAAAGAAGTGCTTTTAATGGACAAAATGTACTAACAAGTACCAATAATACAAAAGGACAAAGTGATTTTAACAACAAAGGCTTTAATCTTGGTATAAGATATGGTATGTCTCCCAATTATATCACCAGAAAAGAACATACTTTTGGCGGCCTTAATGCAGATTATCGGTTATCAATAAATGACAATGATAGCCAAAGATCGAATCTAACCTCTTTTAGATCTTTTGTAAACGCAGCCACCAATACCGATTATGATAGACGGTATGATACACAGCGAAAATCTTTTAACCAGACCCTATCGTTAGAACTACCCAATTTAAAATCGTTACTATTTGGATATAAAAATGTTGCGGGCTTCGATTTGTCTTTAAAAAATAATTTAGAACTAAACAATAGTAATGACCATAACCTGGTAGAAGATTTAAAGGCTGGTGCTTATACTAGAAACACCTATTTAAGCAATAATACCAAAACCAGTACAGTTGATGAAACCCCGAGTCTAACCTTAAGTAAATCTTTTCACAAGAGTTTGTCAAATAGATTTAGCAAAAGCTTAAACATTGGAATTTCCGCGAAACAGCGCTTTATTTTTCAGGATAACAGATCGGATAAAGCGCAACAAAACATTAACCGGACTTATAACAGATTTGTCCCGGAGGTCGATATTAATTATACGAATTATCAATATGGCGAATCATATAAATCAATATCATTAACCTATAAGACAGATATCACCATACCCTATCTACAACAACTTGCCCCTTTAACCGATAGTACAAATTTATATAATTTACAACGGGGCAATATTAAACTGCGCGAGGCTATCAACAGATCCATTAACATTAACCTCAACCATTCGGATCAGAAAAGCAAAAACACCTTAAACTATAATTTTAGCATTTCTGCAGGTATAGTTGATGATGCTATAGTAGATAGTATTTTTATCGACAGCCAAAATAAGCGTACCGCCTATTTAACCAATGCCGGTGGAAATAAGTATTTAAATGCTAATGGTTATTTAAGAAAAGCTTTAAAATTGAAGACGACTGAATTACAGCTCAGTTTAAACGGAGGAATAAATATTGCTAAAAATGCCAGTTATTTAAATGATGTATTCAGTTTTTCCAATATCTTAAATACAAATGCCAACCTAAGCTTAAACTATACTTATAAAGATAAATTTGCAGCTGAAGCCGGCCAGGGCTTTAATACCTACCGAACGGAACAGGAAGCGTTTAACACGAAATATAGCGGAATAAATTTAACCAGTTCTTTAAGCTCCATTTATAACATTACCAAAAAGTTTACTTTAAGCAGCAACATTAGCTTTAATTCGAGCAAATCGAACAGTGCTGCCAATATAAATTTTGCTATCTGGAATGCCAGTGCCGTTTATCGTTTTCTAAAAGGAAATAATGCAGAGTTTAAATTTTCTGCCATGGATCTGTTACATCAGAATACCAATATCATTAATTATGGTGGCGCGAACAGTTTTACGTTGGGTACACAAAATGTATTACAACAATATTTTATGGCTACTTTTTCATACTATCCAAGGCAGTTTGGCAAAAAACCAGTGAAGAAATAAGATGATTAAATCATCTTATTTCTTCATCGACATATAATCTAAAGTAAGATTAGATAATAATTTGACCCCTAAAACAAAACCGCTTTCATCAAGATAAAAATCCGGTGTGTGGTGCGATGGCGCTTTTAAAGGATCTTTACCTTTTGGCATCCCCCCTAAAAACACAAATAAGCCAGGTACTTTTTCCTGGAAGAAGGAGAAATCTTCTGCGCCAGTAACTGGTGGTTTTAACTTCACATGATCCTTACCTGCCGTTGATTCCATGCTTGACAACATTTTTTCGGTTAGCGCAATGTTATTAAAAGTAACCGGATAATGGTTGCTATAAGGGATTTTGACTTCAGCTGTTGCACCGCCTGCTTCGGCCGTTTTGGTTACGATGGTTTTAATCCTTTCGATAAACATAGCCTCATCTTCCTTACTAAAGTTGCGTACTGTACCTAACATTTCTACCTTTTCAGGAATAATATTCGACCGTACACCACCATTAATTGCGCCAATGGTAACTACACCTGGGTTTTCGGTCACATTTAAATTCCTACTTACTATGGTTTGCAGGCTGTTGATAATCTGGGCCGAAACCACAACCGGATCGATACTGCTCCATGGATAAGCCCCATGTGCCTGACGGCCGGTAACTGTAATCTTCATATCGTTTACTGCAGCCATTGTACCCCCTGGGCGATAAGTTACATCGCCAACTTCAGTTTGAGAATTGATGTGTAAACCGAAAATCACATCAACTTTAGGGTTTTCGAGTACGCCCTCCTTAATCATTAACGCTGCCCCGCCTTCATCTCCAGCAGGCACACCTTCCTCAGCGGGCTGAAATATGAATTTCACCGTCCCTTGAATATCTTTTTGCATAGAAGCCAGCACTTCTGCTACACCCATTAAAATAGCCACATGACTATCATGTCCACAGGCATGCATTACACCTACCTCTTGTCCGTTATATTGTGTTTTCACTTTCGAGGCAAATGGAACGTCTACCCGCTCTGTAACCGGCAAACCATCCATATCGGCACGCAAAGCAACTACTGGTCCGGGCTTCCCTCCTTTTAGCACACCAACTACGCCTGTTTTGGCAACGCCTGTTTTTACTTGAATACCTAAAGATTCTAAATGTTTTGCAATAATACCAGCTGTTCTTACTTCAGTATTTCCCAATTCAGGATGTTCATGAAAATCGCGCCTCCAGGTAATTACTTTTTGTTCGATGGCATCAGCTTTTTTTGAAACCAATGGTCTTAAATCTGATTTTTGGGCGAAAGAATTTAATGCCAGTATGGAAAAACCGATCAGGAATATTTTCTTCATAAATGAATTATTTAGTTTAGGTGCCCTAAGCTAAACAATTTTAAGGAGAGATTGAATTGTGCAAAAAAACAAAAGCCATCCCTTGGGATAGCTTTTTGGATGATTAACCTTTTTTATAAATTACAATCTTTCTTACGTAGATATCACAAGCGATCACCTCGTCGTTAGCGCCTAGTGCCACACCTCTAGCAAAATCTAATTGGCCGAGCCCTATCTTTTCTCTAACATCACCGTTCTCGTCAGTTTTAATGATGTAACCGCCAGCGGCAATGTATAAATAATCACCTTTACCCTTAATGGCCCAATAGTTATCTGAAACTTTCCAAGTTTTTAGGTATTTGCCTTGCTTATCAAAAACCTGCATCCTACCGGCATCACTAACATAAATATTCCCTTTAAAATAACATATGCCTAACGGTGTATAGAATTGACCATTTGCTCTGCCCTCGGTACCAAATGTGAAAAGTAACTTCCCATTTGAATCATATTTCTTAATCCGATCGTTTAGGCTGTCTACAATCCAAATATTCTGTTCGTCGTCAATAGTTAGTTCTTCTACATTTCCAAATCCATTATCTCCTGTCCCGTAAACGCCCCATTCTCTAATTAACTGCTTATTAGCATCAAACATCTGAACATAACTACTACTTTGGGTGCGGGTTGCTATATAATTTCCATTGCTAAAAAAACCAATTGCCCTTGCACCCGACCCACTATAAAAAAGCTCCTTATAATTTCCATTGATATCAAATTTCTGAACACGGTTTAACCCCTCATCACTTACATAAATATTTCCAGTTTTATCTGTTTCAATGTGATAGGCAAAGTTAAATTGACCAACTCCGTTACCCTCTGTTCCAAAAGACAGTGCACGATAATAATTTAACCCAGAGGTATATCCAAAATCTGCATCACTAAACCGACTAAAAGACTTTGTATTATTGTAAGTTCTAACCTTATAAAAGTTCTTTGTCAAAGATTTTGCTATAGCTGTATCATCAAAAGTAGTATCGGCTAATTCTTTTAACAAAACATACTTTTGAGTAACATCATTAAACTTATATAACTGATACTTTTGAGCCAATGGCATTGGTGTCCAAGAAATGGTGATCCGAGTTCCGTAAATGCCTTTTGTGGCTTTAAGATTTATTGGACGGTCGACATCGAGTGTGTCGATGATTCTTAAGGAATCAATTTTGGTTACACCATCTTTTTCACAAGAAGAAAAAAAGAAGCAACAAAAAAACAGGCAGCCTGCGGCCAATAGTGAGAGCGCTCTATACATATTTTATTTTTTTGGTGAAGGTAATTATTTAACCTCGTTTGTTAAATAATTACCTTCGATTAATTTTACCCAAACATTCCCTTCAGCTTATCCATAATGCCACCACCTCCTGCCTGGCCGGGTTGCTGCGCCTGCCCACCACCATTAAACATTCCGATTACATCACTTACATCAAATTTACCATCATCACCGCCCAAACTTCCCAAAACATCTTTAATGTTAAAGGAGCTATCGTTCGGGTCGTTTGTTTTTTGGGTAAACTTGGCAATCAGGCCCGGAATAATGCTTGCGGCCAAAGATTTCGCCGTATCGGCATTAATGCCTAAGCCACTTAATTTATCGATAAAATTCCCCGAGGCCTGCTCAGCAACCTGGGTACCCTCTGCTTTATTACCGTTAAATATATCGGTTAATGCACCAATATTACCTGATGATACCTGCTCTTTCAGCGTATCGAAGATAGAACCCGATGCAGCCTGGATTACCGCTTCATTTTGTTCATTGGGAATGGCAGTGTTGTTTACAACGCTTTCCTGGACGTTTTCACGCACCATTTCATTTAAATTTTCTAACATAACGTAGAATTAAAGGTTAAAAATAATTGATGAACTAACAGGGACGGTATATTAAAGTTAATGTGTTTAATCGACATTAAAAATTCTTATTCATTTAGAACATTAAAAAGACCATTTTAAATTTTTGCTTTATTACTTTTACAAAAAAACAAAGATTATGTTACCTAAAGTAAATTTCACAGAAACTGAGGCCTACAAGTATTTAGCCGATCATTTTATAGATATTAATCAAAAAAGCATTAAAGATCTTTTTGCTGAGGATGCAGATCGTTTCAATAAGTTTTCTGTTTTTTTTGAAGATATTCTACTAGATTATAGCAAGAACCGCATCAGCGATGAAACATTAGCACTATTGATTCAATTGGCCCGTGAGTGTAAATTGGATGAAGCTATAAAATCGATGTACAACGGCGATAAAATTAATGAAACGGAAGACCGTTCGGTACTTCATATTGCCTTACGTAATTTAAGCAATACGGCAATTTTAGTTGACGGTAAAGATGTGATGCCGGAAGTAAATGCAGTACTGGCTAAAATGGAGAAATTCAGCAACAGCATCATTAGCGGCGAATGGAAAGGTTATACAGGCAAAGCCATTACCGATGTGGTTAATATCGGTATCGGTGGGTCAGATTTAGGTCCGGTTATGGTTACCGAAGCTTTAAAACATTATAAAAACCACTTAAACATTCACTTTGTTTCGAATATTGATGGCACACACATCGCCGAAACATTAGCAGATTTAAATGCCGAAACAACATTATTCTTAGTCGCATCAAAAACTTTTACGACACAAGAAACCATGACGAATGCACACTCTGCACGCTCTTGGTTTTTGGATAAAGGCGGAAAAGAAAATGATATTGCCAAACACTTTGCTGCATTATCTACCAATGCGAAAGACGTATCGGCTTTTGGTATCGATACCGAAAATATGTTTGAGTTTTGGGATTGGGTTGGCGGCCGCTACTCGTTATGGAGCGCTATCGGCTTATCCATCTCATTAAGCATAGGCTTCGATAATTTTAAACAATTGTTAGCTGGAGCTCACGCAACTGACAACCACTTTAAAACTGCCGAGTTTGAAAGCAACCTGCCTGTAATTTTAGGTTTGTTAGGCATTTGGTATATCAATTTCTACAATGCAGAAACACAGGTTATTTTACCTTACGATCAATATATGCACCGTTTTGCTGCTTATTTCCAACAGGGAGATATGGAGAGCAATGGTAAACACGTAGATAGGAACGGTAATGAAGTTGATTATGAAACCGGACCGATTATCTGGGGTGAGCCCGGAACAAATGGCCAGCATGCCTTTTATCAGTTAATTCATCAGGGCACCAGAATTATCCCTGCCGATTTTATTGCTCCGGCACAGAGCTTAAACCCACTAGGCGATCATCATCCAATTTTACTATCAAACTTCTTTGCACAAACAGAAGCTTTAATGAACGGTAAAACCGAAGAAGAAGTAACCGCTGAGTTAAAGAAAGATGGCAAATCAGCGTCAGAAATTGAAAAAATTGCGCCGTTTAAGGTATTTGAAGGCAACCGCCCAACAAATTCTATCTTATTGAAAAAAGTAACGCCATATACTTTGGGCAGTTTAGTTGCCATTTACGAACATAAAATATTTGTTCAGGGAATTATCTGGAACATCTTTAGTTTCGACCAGTGGGGAGTAGAACTTGGCAAGCAATTGGCCAAAAAAATTCTTCCAGAGCTGGAGGGCAGCGAAAAAGTTTCGAGCCACGATAGCTCTACCAACGGCTTAATTAACCAATACAAGGCCTGGAAATAAAATATATTAAAAAAGCGAGTGTAAATACTCGCTTTTTTTGTTTAAATCCATAATTTAGGCCATCCTGATTATTCTTCACGCTAGTGAAAAATCCAAATTAACTTATTAATGAAATAGTTGCTCGCTTTCGCCTTTGATTATTTCTAATCATTTAAAAAAAACTACTAATGAAAAAAAGAATTCTTTTTGCTTTGGCCATTTCCGGTCTGTGCTTAAGTGCTTCTGCCCAAAAAGTACAGTTTACGGAATTTGACCTTGACAATGGCCTCCATGTCATTCTACACCAAGACAAAACCGCTCCAGTAGTTGCCGTTTCGGTAATGTATCATGTTGGTTCTAAAGATGAAGAAACCCAGCGTACAGGTTTTGCTCACTTTTTCGAACACTTATTATTCGAAGGTTCGGATAACATCAAAAAAGGTGAATTTATGAAATTAGTAAGTAGTAACGGCGGCCAGAACAATGCCAATACTTCTCAAGACCGTACTTTTTATTATGAACTTTTTCCATCAAACCAATTGGAACTGGGTTTATGGCTGGAAAGCGAAAGAATGTTACACCCGGTAATTAACGAAAGTGGAGTAAAAACACAAAATGAGGTAGTAAAAGAAGAAAAACGTTTACGCATAGACAACTCACCTTACGGAAAATTTACAGAGAAAATTTTCGGTCATTTATTTGATGGGCATCCTTACCGTTGGCAGCCAATTGGTTCAATGGAGCACTTAGACGCAGCAAAATTGAGCGAGTTTATTGCTTTCTTTAAAAAGTATTATGTGCCTAACAATGCGGTTTTAACCATTGCCGGCGATTTAGATATAGAGAAGACCAAAGCTTTAGTAAAATCATACTTTGCCGAAGTACCTAAAGGTGCACAAATTGTTCGTCAAGAATTCAAATTACCAGAAATTACCAAAGAAATTATCGATACTGCTTATGATGCCAACATTCAGATCCCGGCCATCTTCGCGGCTTACCGCGTACCAGGAATGAAGAGCAGAGAAAGCAAGGTTTTAGGTATGATCAGCTCTATTTTATCAGAAGGTGGAAGCTCGAGATTAAGCACTAAAATGGTCGATCAAAAGAAAACTGCCCTGCAGGTTGCTGCTTTTAACTATTCGCTTGAAGATTATGGCGCTTATATCACCTTAGCTTTACCCAATAAGAATACACCGCTTAACGATTTATTAAAAGATATTGATGAAGAAGTTTTACGTCTTCAAACCGATTTGATTAGCGAAAGTGATTATAAAAAACTACAGAATAAATTCGAAAACAACTACGTAAGTGCAAACAGTAAAATGTTGGGTGTAGCTGAAAACCTGGCCGATGGTTATACTTTCCATGATAAGGATACAAACGATATCAACAAGGAATTAGAGGTAATTAGATCCATTACCCGTGAGGAGATCAGAGACGTTGCTAAAAAGTACCTGAACAAAAACCAAAGAGTTGTATTGTATTACTTACCTAAGAAATAAGCAGATCGCTTTTTCATTTTAATTATTAAAAACATGAAGAAATTATTCATTATAGCTGCAGTTTCCTTATTGGCTCAAGGTATTTCAGCACAAACAATAGACCGAAGCCACAAACCAAAACCAGGTCCGGCACCCATTATTACCGTTGGCGATCCTGTGATTTATAAATTAGCGAATGGCATAACTGTTTTGGTGGTAGAAAACCATAAACTACCAAAAGTAGCAGCAAGTTATAGTATCGATGCAGGTCCCATTACTGAAGGTGCTAAAGCAGGCGTAGTAGGTTTGATGGGCAGTATGCTAAACGAGGGAACCACAACTAAAACAAAAGCACAATTTGACGAAGCGGTAGATCAGCTTGGCGCTGATGTAAGTGCAGGGGCATATGGGGGCTCAGCTTCTGCTTTAACCCGTTATTTTCCTGAGGCATTTGCTTTAATGGCGGAGAGTATCCGTAAACCTGCTTTTCCCGCAGAATCTTTCGAAAAACTAAAATCGCAAACCATTACTGGATTAAAATCTAATGAGAAAAGTGCGAAAGCCATTTCTGCACGTGTAGTAAATGCTTTGGCCTATGGCAAAAACCATCCTTATGGAGAGTTTGAAACCGAGGCTTCTATTACAGGTATTACTTTAGACGATGTAAAAGCAGCTTATAAGAAATACATTACCCCATCTAGAGGTTATTTAACTTTTGTAGGTGATATTAAACCAGAAGCAGCAAAAGCTTTGGCAGAGAAAGCCTTTGGCGATTGGAAAGGAACCGCCTTAACTTTACCAGTACTTACTAAAGTTGTTAATCCTGCCAAAACAGAAGTTGACATCATTAATGTGAGCAATGCTGTTCAATCTGAAATTACAGTTGTGAACTTAATCGACCTGCCAATGAGCAGCCCAGATTATTTCCCGATTTTATTGGCAAACCAGATTTTAGGTGGTGGCTCTGAATCGAGGTTATTTGATAACCTCCGTGAGAAACATGGCTTTACTTATGGTGCGT
Organism: Pedobacter sp. ISL-64; assembly: GCF_018613605.1. Classification (GTDB taxonomy): domain Bacteria; phylum Bacteroidota; class Bacteroidia; order Sphingobacteriales; family Sphingobacteriaceae; genus Pedobacter. The sequence goes on from NZ_JAGGPU010000012.1 coordinate 20,179, forward strand.
ATTCTAGCACAGGTTCGGGCCGTTTTCAATCTAAATTTTCGGCCAATGCAGCCGTTAGAAATGAAAAAGTTGACAGTGCAGTGGTGGAATTTTTAAGAGAAATTAATACGATCCGCACGGCAAAGGTAACTGCTGATGAATTACAGAATGCGAAAAATCTTTTCAACGGATCGTTTGCATTGGGCTTAGAAAATCCGGCACGAACTGCAGGGTTTGCGAGCAATATCTTAATTAATAACTTACCGAAAGATTTTTACCGTACTTATTTACAAAAGATTAATGCGGTAACAACCGACGATATTTTAAGGGTAACCAAAAAATACTTTAACCATGATAATACACGTATTGTTATTGTAGGCAAAAGTGATGCATTTGCGGCAGGCTTAACGAAAGCAGGCTTTAAAACACAGGTTTATGATAACTATGCGAATGCAGTTAAAGCAACCGAAACTGCTGCTGTACCAACAGCTGCGCCTGCAGAAATTATCAAAAACTACATTAAAGCCATTGGCGGTGAAGAAGCCATTAAAAAAATTACTTCCTTACAGCAAAATGGTGAAATGGAAATGCAAGGTCAAAAGCTTATGGTTACCATTAAAAACATGGCGCCGAACTTAAGCAGCATGGAAATTTCTATGGGTGGCCAAACTGCCATGAAACAGGTTTACAATGGAAAAACAGGTTATGCGATGCAAATGGGCCAAAAGGCTGAATTAACTGGCGATGACCTGGCTGAAAAGAAAGATGATAAAGGTTATGGCGGTCAACTCTACTATGCAACCGATGGAACGAAAATTGAAGCAGCCGGAACAGCAAAGGTAGGTACTGCTGATGCTTTTAAATTAAATATCACTTCTCCATCGGGCAAAAAGAAAACTGAATACTACGATACCAAATCGGGTTTACTTTTAAAAGATGAAAGTACCACGACCAAAGGTGGGGCTGAAATTAGTCAATCTACAGAATATTCAAACTACAAGAAAGTTGGCGATGTATTATTTCCATTTACCTTAACTCAATCGGTGGCAACCCCACAAGGTTCTCAGGAGTTTTCAGTTGTAATTAAAGACATTAAAATTAATCCTCCATTAAAAACCGAAGATTTTAATTAGGTTTTAGATACAATTTATCTCGAAAGCCATCCCGATTTTAGATCGGGACGGCTTTTTTTTTGTGTTTTTTTTATTGCAGGCAACCAATTGTAAAAAGTGTACGTAACGATTAAGATTTCAATAGAAATTATTTAAAAGCCCATGGTTATTACAAAAACCGCGATAGTTTTCAAATAAACAAAACATAAATCTTAAAAAATTCGGATATGGCTGCAAAAAAACAAGTTATCGCAATTTTATTTGCTGTATTTCTGATCATGTTATGCCTATCGGTAAAAGCAAAAGACAATTCGGCCATCCCTACAAAAAAATCCATTACCCTGTACCATAATCGAATATGAGGATATAAATATGACTCTACCACCAATTTTTAATCTTAAGTAAATACCTATGAAAAAACAAAATTCAATCTTTTTATTAGCCGCAATTACGGCCTTGCTTTTTGCCTGCTCTAAAAAACAAGCAGAAGAATTAAAGCCCGAAACTCCAAAACCCAATGGCCCAACACCTGTAACCACTGCGAATGTAACCTACACAAATTTTGCCGGGGCATTGTTTAAAACCAAATGTAACAGCTGCCATGGCCCTAATGGGGGAATGAAAGGAGTATGGGCATTGAATGGTTTAGCCTCTATAAAAAATGATGCACGTGTAGCTAATTCTGTTCTAGTTACCAAAACAATGCCAAGAGGTGGATCAATAACCACTAACGAAAGGGAATTATTACAAGCCTGGGTTGATAAAGGCATGCCAGAATAATAAATAAGGATTAACGCCAATCAAGATGGTTCCATTAAAAATTTAAACAGATACACCGATGCAAAAACTACTTTTCACCTTAATAGCCTTGTTATTATGCACAGGCATAAAAGCGCAGATATGGGTAAGTAAAAATGTAACTTCTTCATTTTTCTCTTCAACACCTGTTGAAGATATAGAGGCGTTGAGCAAAACAGGCGCTTCAGCCCTCAATACCAAAACCAACGATATCATTTTCAAAATCAACAATACTTCTTTTCAGTTTAAGAAAAAGTTGATGCAGGAACATTTTAACGAAAACTATATTGAAAGCGACAAATACCCAACTTCAGATTTTAAAGGAAAAATTATAGAACAGATTGATTTTTCGAAACCAGGCACTTATCCAATTACCATAAAAGGGAACCTGCAGATCCATGGGGTTACCAAAGAATATCAGGTTAAAGGTTCGCTGGTTATCACAGCTGATGAGGCAAAGGCTACTTCGGCTTTTAATGTAAAACTTGCCGATCATGCCATCAAAATCCCAACAATTGTTTTCAAACAAATTGCCGAAACCATACAGGTAAAAATGACGGCTACTTATCAACCTAAAAAATAAAACCTTATGAAATATCATCTAAAATCACTTTTATACTTGTTTGCCCTTTGTTTACCAATAGTTGCTTCTGCACAGGATTCGCTCGAAAATGCATTGCAGATGCCTATAGAAAAAAAGAATGTAAAGGCCACATTTAAAGCAACCAAACTCATTAACATACAAACCAATGAAACCATTTACAAAAACGAGATGGATTTCAGGGTAGATCACCGGTTTGGAGACATTGCCGGATCTGGTGGCGGAATTAAAAACTTTTTCGGTCTGGATCAATCTACCGACATCCGCATTGGCTTTGAATATGGAATCAGCGATAAACTTTCTGTAGGCTTAGCAAGGGCAAAAGGCGCCGGAGTTGTAACACAATTGTACGAAGGAAACTTAAAATATCGGTTACTGGAACAAACAGATGATGAAAAAGTACCCGTAGCGGTAACATTGTTTGGCAGTACAACCATTGCAGCCGTAAAAGCTTCAACTGATCCGACAGCGGTGAATGCTTACAGCAAATTTCAAGATCGTTTGACCTATGTGGTGCAAGCTGTAATTGCCCGTAAATTTAATTCGAACTTCTCGATGCTGGTCATGCCATCGTACGTACACCGCAACTTTACTGTTTTTGGAGACCAGAACGATATGCTTGCACTGTCTGTTGGTGGGCGTATTAAGATCACTAAACGGATGGCTTTTGTTGCCGATTATACTATTCCATTCAGAGATAAAGATAAAAAAGCCTACCTCGAAAACACCTTGGGAACGCAATATTACAAGACACTTGGTGCCGGACTTGAGTTTGAAACTGGCGGTCATATTTTCCACCTTAATTTCACTAATGCCACGGCCATACAGGAATCGCAATTTATTACCGATACCAATACCTCTTGGCTGAAGGGACAATACCGTTGGGGTTTTAGTATTGCCCGAAGGTTCTCTTTCGATAAGAAGAAAGCAAAGTAGATCAAATTCAACCAAAAATAAAAACCTAAACAATTATGGAACGTAACGAATTTATCAAATCATTGGGGCTGGGTGTTGCCATGGTTTGCACCGGCGCTTGCTTTTCTGCTTGCGGTAAAAAAAGTGATGCCCCAGAACCCGACAAACCTAATGGTAGTGGTGTTCCTTCGGGTACTACCGCAAGTGTAGATCTGAGTACGCAATTACTAACCGTTGGCGCATCTATCACTGTAAACAGCATATTGTTTATTCGTATCGCACCGGCGAATGCCAGCAACTCGTTTGTGGCCACACAAGCAGTTTGCCCACACCAGGGCGGTGCATTGAGTTTTATCCAGGCCAGCAATTACATTCAATGTGGCCTGCATAGTTCGCGTTATACCACTTCGGGTAGCATTTTGGCCCAACCAAATGATGGTGGCACCACGAGTGTGCTAAAAGTTTATCCGCTTACTGTTTCAGGAAATATACTGACTGCCACAGCATAAGTTTTTGTTTTTAAGGGTAAAGCAGTATCATAATTGGTACTGCTTTTTTTTATGACAATGATTAAACAGTTACATTCTGTCCTTTTACATCAAATGCATCTCGTAAGCCTATGGCCAGCACATTAAAGGCATAAACAGTAAACATAATGGCTAAACCGGGCAAAACAGCTAAGTAGGCTGCATCCATAATGATATAACCATAATGTTCTTTAATCATGCTCCCCCAGCTTGGCATAGGTGGTTGAGCGCCAAAGCCTAAAAAGCTTAACCCTGTTTCCAGCAATATGGCTGAGGCAAAATTTGATGAGGCAACAACTAAAATTGGCCCCGCGATGTTCGGTAGTATATGTTTGATAATGGTTCTGCTCGTGCTAAAGCCCAAGGCTCTTGCCGCCTCTACAAATTCGACTTCTTTTAAAGCCATTACCTGTCCGCGTACCAACCTTGCTACATCGACCCAGGTTGATAAGCCTACCGCAATAAAAATCTGCCAAAAACCCTTGCCTAAAGCGAATGATATGGCGATTACCAACAGTAACGAGGGCAGTGACCAAACTACGTTCATAAACCAACTGATGGCTGCGTCTACGCGACCACCAAAATAGCCAGCAATGGCTCCTAAACTCACGCCAATAAAAAGAGAGATGAGCACGGCCATTAAACCTACAGATAACGAAACTCTGATACCTAAAATCAACCGGCTTAATAAATCACGTCCGTAAATATCTGTGCCTAAAATATAAGTCTTTTTATAAATGTTATTTTTTTCGAAAAGCGCCTGCGGGCTACCTATTTTGGAAGGTACTACGCAAGAAGGGCACAAATCTTTAAGTTCATACTTCGTTTCCCTGGCTTTTTCATCCTCGCCAATATATTCCTGTACAAAAACATTTTTATCTTTTATCTTGTAAGAAGTAATCGGGATACTTTTAAAAGTTGGTGTTTGCCCGTTTAACATTCTTTCGAAAAAGTTAAGCTTTTCTACTTTCGGGCTCCTACTTATAATTAAAAACGTAAATGTACTTCCTGGTTTCTTTTTGTTTAACTGGAGAATCTGAACGTTCGCATTTGGAGAATCATCAGGCATAATTAAATAACCCAAAATACCCATTACCATCAAAAGTAAAATAAAGGCCAATCCGCCGAAGGCAAATTTATTCCGTTTAAACTTTAACCATACTTTTTTTGATGGGCTATTATCCATTATCTAACCATTCTGCCTTTCCAATTGTATTTTCCGCTGTTTCCAGCAATGCCGATGTACACCATATAAAGCACATGCAGCACATTTAAAACTGGGATTAAAATGAGTAAACTGCGCCTTTTTGCAAAGCCGGTTACATCCCATAAAAATAAGGTTTCTAAAATCATTTTAACCAATAGTTGATAAAATGTAATGGTCAAAAAACCCGGAATAAACAGCCCGGTGATAAAGTTTGCCAGAATAGTGAGGTTAAAGATCCAAATCAGAACCCCTAATACGATAATAGCCTTATTTTTATAACGGGTACTTTTAGAAGCCCAACGTTTGCGTTGTTGAATAAATGCGCCCAAGGTTTCTTTTGCATGCGTATACACAATGGCTTCTCTATTTTTGAGAAAACCGATCTGATCAGGATACTTGGCAGCAATTTTATGCAACAGTAGCTCATCATCACCTGAAGCCAGGTCATCTATACCCTGAAAGCCACCAACTTCATAAAAGGTTGTTTTCTCGTAAGCTAAATTTGCTCCGTTACAGGTAGAGGGTTCCCTATTGCCAATAGTAGAGGCCCCCAAGCCGATCAGGTATAGAAACTCTAACGACTGCAGGCGCTCAAAGAAACTTTTCTCCTGAAAATAGGCTACTGGAGAGGAGATCATTTTATAATTTTTCTGCTCATATAGGTTTACAATGGTAGCCAGCCAATCTGCGCCCATCCTGCAATCGGCATCAGTAGTGATAATCAGATCGCCAGAACAAGTTCCTATTGCAGTTTGTATAGCCTTTTTTTTGTATGAATTCAGGGCCCTATCTTCATTCAGCTTAATCAGTTTCACATTCCGGTCTGTATAACTTAACACAATTTCTGCCGTACGATCGGTAGAATGGTCATCGATAATAATAATTTCGGTTAAAACCTTAGGGTATCGCTGTGCAACCAGGTCATCAATGGTTTTGGTGATATTAGCTTCCTCATCCCTTGCAGCAACAATGATAGAAACTTTGGTTTGAGGATCGGACTTTTGTGGTGTAAAATAAACCAGGTTATGCCATCCTCTGATAAAATTAAGGACTAAAAAACCATAGATTAAGGTTAAAGCAGCAGATACCAGACTAATTAGATTTAAGATTTCCAAAAAAATTGAGTTTAAAAACGAAATAAGTGCCTAAGATAGCAGGAATTATAATATTTATGAGCCAAATACTTGCAGTACATGCAATAACAGCCACATGTTGATCAGTTACGTGTTTAAATAATTCAACAGCTGTAACACTCCTGATACCCACATCAAAAAGATCAAGTGACGGTAATGCCGATTGTACCAAAAAGAGCAAACAGGTCATCATGATGATATCTACATAATGCAAACCTGGTACCAACCATACAAACAAGATGAAGTATTGCGAGCTAAACACCAAATAGCGAACAAAACAATAGATTATGATTTTGAATAGTTCCCTTTTTCGGTACCTCGCTAAAATGCTGTAAAATTTCTTGTATTTCCTGGTAAATTTAAATGAAAGCAAAATGCCATTTAACCATCGGATGTTAAAGTAGAAGATCAGGAAAAACAGGCAGAAAAATACCGCGAGAAATACCATGGCGATAAAAAGTACACGGTCGATAGGAATAAAACGATAAACAAAAAAACAGGCTGCAATGGCTCCAAAAACATTCGTTAATACCAGTTGACCAATGCTGCCCACACTCATGGCCACTATGCCTACAATCCTTCTTTTAGGTGACAGGAAAAATACCCTTCCTCCATACTCTCCTAGCCTATTGGGTGTAAAAATGGCCAGTGTTAATCCGCAAAATACCGATTCGATAGCGCGATAAAAACTGATAGGCTCGATGTGGCTCATGAGGTATTTCCATTTTCCCGCCTCCAAAAACCAATTCACAAACATCAATAACACCACGATACCAATTACCGTAATAATTTCTGTTTGAGGGATATTTTTTAATAATGCACTGAAATCCTGCAGATTTTTATTCGCAACGAGCTTATGGTAAATAAACCAAAAAGCAAATATTACGATTGCAGCTTTGATGAAGATTGATAATATTTTTTTGTTCTTGCCTGTCAAGATTATCTTTTTAGTTTGCAAATATGCTTAATATTGCTGTAATGTTGAACGAAAAAAAGGAACGGGTTATTATGGGCATTGATCCAGGCACAGCGGTGATGGGTTATGGCGTAATTTTAGAGAAGGGAAATAAAACAGAACTGATCAGTTTAGGGGTAGTAAAGATGACCCATTTAGATGATCCTTTTCTTAAGCTTCAGCGGATATTCGAAAAAACAGTAGTTTTAATCGATCAGTACAAGCCAGATGTCCTCGCCATCGAAGCACCATTTTATGGTAAAAACATTCAGGTTTTATTAAAACTCGGCCGCGCGCAGGGTATTGCCATTGCAGCTGCACTCTCCAGAAATATCTCGGTAACGGAATATTCTCCACGTAAGATCAAACAATCCATTACAGGCAGCGGAAATGCAACTAAAGAGCAAGTGGCAGCCATGTTGCAACGTTTGTTAAATTTTAAAGAAACGCCAGAGTTTTTAGATGCTACTGACGGGTTGGCTGTAGCCGTTTGCCATTCTTTTCAAAAAATTACCGCAGGAGGGAAATCTAAAACCTATTCGGGCTGGGAATCTTTTGTAAGCGATAACAAAACCAAGGTTAAAGGTTTAGTGGTTAAAGCAAAGAAATAGTGATGAAATCAATCCAAATTTGTCACGTTGAGCTTGTCGAAACGCTTTCGAAAACTTAAACAGATCCTTCGACAGGCTCAGGATGACAATGCTATACTTATAATACAGTCTCCTAATTAAGAAGATAAAATAATCTATTTGATTTAAATGGTTCATGCGAACACGAACCATGGAATGCAAAAATAATGTTCTCAATTTATCTCCAGTCTACTGATTGTTCTGCTTATCCTAACAGATGACTTTTTAATCTCTACAATGTTGCTATAAACTATTGTATCCTGACCTTCAATTACTTTTATCTTATTAAAAAGAACAGTTTCATCTTTATCGCCCCAACCATCGATACTAAGATACGAATCGGGGAAAAGCGAATAACGTTGTACCAGGTTTACGGTATCGGTAGAAATTAATTGTTTGTGTTGCTCACTACCTGCACGGGCATAACTATCTGTTAGAAAAACTTTAAAATCATGTTCCGACCACCACTCTCTGTAATTTTCCTTATCAAAAAATAATTCGACAGTAAGATTACGATCTGTTTTATTCCAAATTTCTACACTAGGTCTGGGGGGGTCGTAAACACATGAAGAGATAATCAAAACGAAGGTTATAAGAATATAAAGACATAATTTAATACCTTTTTCATTAAAACGTTCACTCAATACAATGGCTGGTAAGTCATTAACCATAAGCAAGTTTCTATCTAATAAATAATCTATTTGATTTAAAATGGCCCGTGCGAACACGGACCATAGAGCGATAATGAAATAGCTGTTTATTGTCGGGCCTGATCAATCATATTTTTAGTCGCTTCATCCATTGCTAATTTATTCTTACGAATAAAATATTTTATCGTGAAGAAGATTGCAATACCTACTAATATCAACATCCATAAATTGGAAATTGCGATGATGATTTCTTTAAAAATTGTCCAACCATTTACAATACCCAACCAAAGTCTGTTAATAAATGCCGGACGGTAGTCGTACAGATTGTCATTGGCCACAATCATTGTTTTAACGGTGTTATCCTGATAAAAATTAAGGGTAATGGTACTGAATTTTACACGGCTGTCGATTTGCATATTCTCAATTCTCTTGTCTACATAATCGTCTTTGATGTAAAGAGAAGATTCTACATTGGCGCTTTTCTTCGAAGCTACTTTATTGATCTTTTCGATCGCATCGACCCGATTCTGTGCTTTTAGCTTATTGGATAAATAGGCGATACTCTGATCGTCCATTTTCATCGATTGGTTATCCACAAAAACCGCCATTTTTGCAATGGTATTGGTAAATTCATCCAGCTTCTCAGACGGAACCCTGGCTACCAAATAGCCTTGGGTACGATAGGAGGTAATTTCTTTTAGCGAATCGGTAGATTGTTTAACCTTATCGGTTTCCTGGATGGTACTTTCGATTGAGAACTCTGCAACAGTACCTCCTTCGGCTTTAATGGTTTTGCTAAGCTGTTCTTTGGTATTTTGAACGTCTTTCACCCTAAAACGCATATCTGCAGTTTTGATGATTTTTTCGGCTGCAGCAGTATCTGCAGATTCTTTGTTTAATTCCTTTGTGTCGACAGCATCGGCACTTGCATATTTTTTATTTTCATTTTGGCAGCCAAAAATTGTTAAAACTATGGCTATAGCAATTATATTCCTTTTCATGATTCTGTGATTCTAAAAAATTAATCATTTTAAATATTTGCTTCAAATGGCCATTAGAAGTTTAGCGTTTTGGTTAGCTTTTAACGCTGTGTTTTCTCTTAATACCATAATCGTATTTAGGTAACCCAATACAGAGTTTAGAGTAGCGAGAAGAGAATTTGGAGGGGTTTTTCGTTTATTATAAACCTCGCAGGTTTTGAAAACCTACGAGGTTTACCTGGAGTCTTTAAAGTGTGTCTTTTTTGAAAAGCAGGTTACTGTGTACATCGGTTCCGAAAGCCCTGCCATCTGCTTTACCTCTCTGCGTTCGGTGCCCGCTCCTGTCAGGTTTAAATTACTTAGGCAGACCTTTCTATCCTAAACCCGACAGCCGCGATAGCCCCTGATTCTTCATCAGGGCTAAAGCAAATGGCGGGACTGCTGTACCCCAAATGCTTCTGAATTTGCTTTGCAAAAAAAGAAAGTAACATTGTTTTTAATAGCCTCAATGAGGGCTGCACCATTTAAAATCTGATGGATTTGTGCCTATAAACAAAAAAGCCGATCATGAATGAACATGACCGGCTTTTATATCTTGATCGCAATTGGCTTATGCGTCTAATATTTTGAATACACCTTTAATGGCAATAATTGCACCGATGAACAAAACAATCCAGGATGCCAAAGATACTTGCCACGAATCATAAGCGAAACGTGCGTAAGTACCCACCATGCAAACCAGTACACCAAAAATCATTAATTTATAAATTCCTGGCTGGTTAGCCGTTTTCATACTTTCTGTATTGTGCTTTAATTCGTTGTTCTCCATAATGTTTATTTTTATGATGCTGCAAAAGTAATACTTATTGCTGAATAATTATAAAACTTAATAACTTTTTAATCGTTCTAATCTTTGTTTCGCTTTATCTTTATCACTAAGTTTTTCTCCCTGATACAAAGGCTTTTCCCAATCTCCGTACATTGGGTTTGGCAACACGATATACTTTGTTCCAAACAGGCTCTGGTTTGCATTTACCTGCTCGAAGGTATTCTTTTGCTCACGATAGAAAATGTTACTGAAATCGCTTAAATTATCGCCACACAGCAAAAGGATATTGTGTGTTTCTGCTATTTTTTGGCGGCGCGGTTCTTTATTTGATGCTCCTTTCGAAACCACTAAATGTGCATCATCTGCATATGGAAAGCCAAAGCTTTGAAGGTTTTTCAATGTTGCGGTATAATCCTTTTCATCGCGGTTACTCACATAAAATGTTTCGATATGCTTTGATGCAGCAAATTTTAAAAAAGCCAAAGCCCCCGGAACAGTATCAGCTTTAGCTAGGTTTGTCCATTCGGTCCAATCTGCAGGCACATAACTCAGTCCTTTCTTAATTTCATGTCCCTGAAAAGCCGAGTTGTCCAAAACCGTCTCGTCTATATCAACAATCACACAATTTGGCTTTTTGCTGGTATCGGCCCATAATGTTTCTTTTAATGATAAACGGGCAAAGTTATAGGCCTGAAAACATAAAGCTCTGTACTCGCCCGAAGTTTGCTGCCAAAGCACTGCATTGGTATAATCACGGGCAGGATTTTGGGCCATTGTGAAAAACGGGAAAGCAGATAAGATGATAATGATGTATTTTTTCATTGTTGATATTATACCGCAAAGATATTAAAAGACGATAACTAACCAGGCCTGAAAAAGCTTGTAAACAGCTCTTAAGTAATTTTGTATGGAAATACTTTAAATACAATACATGTAAGTAAGAGATAGACTACGGAGTAACAACAATAATCAGAGTAATTTCCCACCAATTAAGATTTTAGTTATAAAAATAACTACTTTTGAGCACACACAAATAAAATCAATTATTATGAAATTTAAACACTTATTAGGGATAGCTATTGCCCTATTTTTCTTTGCAGCCTGCAAGAAGGATAACCCGATTATTGAACCTCCGGTAGTTATCGAAAAAGAAGATCCTTTAGAATATGCACACGACAGCATTTCTTACAGTATTGATGGAATCACTTATAAGCTGTCTGAATATTCCAGTTTATCCGGAGCCGGTAATAGTCAACCGTATTCAAAAGTAGATTCAATTGTCGATAACGCTTATTATATATCTGGCATTAAAGATTCTGTTTTATACTCACGGAATTATGGAATATATACTGATGGAAAAAAAGTCGATGTTATATTTATTAAAACTTATAAAAAAGCATCGATGTTACAATCACTGATTTTAAGGCCAAAAGATGTTATGGATTTATTTACAGTCGGGACTAGAAATTATGCGCTGGACTATGGTAGGGATAATATACAAAATGGCGTTGCAATAAGCCTATCTGATGGATTTAAAACATATGGTTCAGATGATTTTCGAAGACCTCCACAATTAGGCGCTGATGCTCAAAAGAATTCAAAATTTGAAATCACAAGTTTAAAGAAATTAAAGTCGGGCACATCTATTTTAGAAGCTAAATTTAATGCAACGGTTTATAACGAAAAGAACGTGAGCAAAAAATTAGAAAATGGATATCTGAGATTAGTTATGAGTAAATATGACTCGATCTTATAAGTAGATGCCCATTCCAATTTAAGAATGGGCATCTTAGTTTTATCAACAAATGATCAACTATTCAAAAAACTTCCTCTTTCGCTTTTTGATAAGACCAGTGTCTCTGCTTCAGGGTAAGCTTGGGTAAAGGTTACAGGAAGTTTGTTTTTACCTCTTTCATTCCATTTAAATTCTACAGCGAGAAGCCTCGTATCTGTTTTTTCGATATAATCGATTTCCTGTTGCTGAGTTGTACGCCAGAAAAAGCATTCAGCTTCCATTTGATTCTGATGCAAAAACTTCATCCGCTCCGCAATCATATAATTTTCAAACAATGCACCTACATCGTTTCTGTTGGCAATTGGATTAAAATTCCGTGTAATGGCGTTTACAATCCCCGTATCGTAGAAATAAATCTTTTTATTCTTTTTTATTTCGTTGCGTACGTTACCCGAAAATGCTGGTAGTGTAAAAACTACAAAAGATTTTTCAAGCAGACTGATGTATTTATCAACTGTTTTCTGGTCGGCTTTCACCAATTGTGCTAGTTCAGAAAAATTCACCTCGCTCCCAATCTGTAAAGCCAAAGCCTTTACAATTTTCTCGAACAACAGTGGCTTCTTCACCTCCTCGAGTGCAAATAAATCCTTATACAGGTAGCTATCGGAAAGTAATTTTAAATGCTCTTCGGCATGCTGTGGATCGTTAATAATTTCAGGATAAGAACCATATATTAAACGTTGCTCCAGCGATCTTTCTTCGGTAATGAAATCGGTATCGTTTACCAGTTCGGCATAAGAAAAAGGCAGAAGCATCATTTCATACTTACGACCTGTTAAAGGCTCGTTAATCTTACCTGATAGTTCAAAGGCTGAAGAGCCTGTAGCAATTACCTGAACATTTTTAAATCGATCTACAATGATTTTAATCAATAATCCAACATCACTTATCCGTTGAGCTTCATCAATAAATAGAACTTCGTAATTACCAAGCATTTGGCCAATCTGTATAGCGTTCGGTTTAGCTAATGTTTCCCTTACATCAGCATCATCTCCATTCAAATACAATGTTTTTTTATTAACCTTTGCTAGCAACTGCTCCACAAAAGTAGTTTTACCGGTTTGCCTCGGGCCGAATATAATAAAAGCTTTCCCCTTAAAGAGCCTGGCAAAAGCATAATCTAATTGTTTCCTAACGATCATAGCCAATAATTATCATACAAAAGTATAATAATTTTGGATTACAATCCATAAAAAACATAATAATTTTGGATTTCAATCCATAAAAATTATAATAATTTCGGATTAGATATTACATTAATAATAAAAAAGCCCATTTCAATTAAGAAATGGGCTTTATATCTTATCGGATTCAGGACTAAAAACGCCCAACTCCAAACTAAATGTTATCCGTTCAATGCTGCTGCACCACTTACAATCTCAGTTAACTCAGTTGTAATTGCTGCCTGGCGAGCCTGGTTGTATGAAAGTTTTAAGGCTTTCAATAATTCTCCAGCATTTTCAGTTGCTTTATCCATTGATGTCATACGTGCGCCGTGCTCAGAAGCGTGAGAATCTAAAACGGCTTTGTATAACTGAATTTTAACTGATTTAGGGATCAACTGTCCTACAATCTCTTCTTGCGAAGGCTCTAGAATGTAATCAACATTGGTTGTTTTACTTTCAACCTTTGTTTCTTCTGCTTTTGGTAAAGGCAATAATTGTTCAGTTGTAATAAACTGAACCGCTGCATTTTTAAAACGATTGTAAACAACCTCCACTTTATCAAACTCACCTTTAATAAAACCGGCCATAATCGCATCGGTAATTTTGGTTACGTTTTCGAAAGTTAAAGCAGCGTATACTTCGTTATTATTACCAATTACGTTATAATTACGTTTTTCGTAAAAATCCTGAGTTTTCTTACCGATAGAAATAATGCTTACATTACCGTTTTTCAACTGTTCGCTATATTTCTCAGCAATTAAATTGTTGGCCGCTTTAATCACGTTCATGTTAAAAGCACCAGCCAAACCACGGTTTGATGATACCGTTACAATTAAAACCTTATTAGGTTCACGCTCTTGTATAAAAGGCGATGAAGACCCTTCTAAACTTGCTGATAGATTACCTAAAATCTCTTTCAGTTTAGTTGCATAAGGACGTAAAGCGATAATTGCATTGGTAGCACGTTTCAACTTAGCTGCCGAAACCATTTTCATAGCCTTGGTAATCTGCTGCGTTGATTGTACCGATGCAATCCGGTTTCTTACTTCTTTTAAATTAGCCATTTTTTAAGTATCGAGTATTAAGTATCAAGTATCAAGATAGGTGAACAAACCCAATCTTGATACTTGATACCCGCTACTTGTATCTAATTAGTATTTACTTGAAATCTCTTTTGCTACTGTATCTAAAACACCTGTAATGGTATCGTCAAATTTACCAGCTTTTAATGCCGCTAAAGTTTCTGGATGACGTAATTCCAATTGCGTTAAATATTCAGTTTCGAATTCTTTTACTTTATCAACCGGTACGCTACGCATTAAGTTTTTAGTACCTGCATAAACAATAGCTACTTGTTTTTCAACTGTAAAAGGTGTAAACTGAGCTTGTTTTAACATTTGTACGTTACGTGCACCTTTATCTAAAACCGATTTCGTTGCAGCATCTAAATCAGAACCGAATTTAGAGAAAGCCTCTAACTCGCGGTATTGAGCCTGATCTAACTTTAAAGTACCCGCTACTTTTTTCATCGATTTGATCTGCGCATTACCACCCACACGTGATACCGAGATACCTACGTTAATTGCCGGGCGGATACCTGAGTTGAACAAGTTCGACTCTAAGAAGATCTGACCATCAGTAATCGAAATTACGTTGGTTGGGATATATGCTGATACGTCACCTGCCTGAGTTTCGATAATCGGTAAAGCTGTTAATGAACCACCACCTTTAACGATATGTCTGATCGATTCAGGTAAATCGTTCATCGCTTTTGCGATATCATCGTTAGAGTTGATTTTCGCAGCTCTTTCTAACAAACGACTGTGTAAGTAAAAAACGTCACCTGGATAAGCTTCACGGCCCGGCGGACGACGAAGTAATAGAGATACCTCACGGTAAGCTACAGCTTGTTTAGATAAATCATCATAAACTATTAAAGCTGGTCTACCTGTATCGCGGAAAAACTCACCAATTGCAGCACCTGCAAACGGCGCATAGAACTGCATTGGAGCAGGGTCTGCAGCCGAAGCAGCAACAACAACTGTATATGGTAAAGCGCCGTTTTCTTCTAATGTACGTACAATGTTAGCTACAGTAGAGTTTTTCTGACCGATAGCAACATAAATACAGAACACAGGCTGGCCTGCTTCATAAAATTCTTTTTGGTTGATAATAGTATCGATACAAACGGCAGTTTTACCAATCTGACGGTCGCCAATAACCAACTCACGTTGACCACGACCGATTGGGATCATTGCATCAATTGCTTTAATACCAGTTTGTAAAGGCTCATTTACCGGCTGACGATAAATTACACCTGGTGCTTTACGCTCTAAAGGCATTTCGTAAGTTTCACCTAAGATTGGACCTTTACCATCTAAAGGCTCACCTAAAGTGTTCACTACGCGGCCAAGCATACCTTCACCAACTTTAATAGAGGCAATTTTTTTGGTACGTTTAATCGTATCACCTTCTTTGATCTCGTCTGAAGCACCCAAAAGTACCACGCCAACGTTATCTTCTTCAAGGTTTAATACAATACCTTGTAGGCCGTTTGCAAATTCAACTAATTCTCCCGATTGAACTTTAGTTAAACCGTAAACACGGGCAATACCGTCGCCCACTTGCAACACGGTACCAACTTCTTCCAGTTCGGTTTCTGATTTGAAGCCCGCCAATTGCTGTCTGATAATTGCCGATACTTCGTCTGGTCTTACCTCTACCATAATTTTAATTATATCTTTTTGTAAATGTTTTTGCTTGGCGCATGGCGCTTGGCATTTATTTGCCATCCGCTTACGCAATTCTATTTGTTTGGCGTTTGTCGTATGGCGTTTTCCACTAGACGCTTACCGCCACGCGCTATTGCGCAAATTCTTTTTTCAGTTTACTTAAACCGCTGGCGATACTAGCATCAAATTGCTTATCACCAACTTTTAATATAAAACCACCAATTAATTTTTCGTTAATTTTTTCGTTAACAATAACCTGGTTGGCGTTTAATTCTCGTTTTACAATCGCAATAATCTGCTCTTTAGCTGCAGGGCTTAGTGCACTTGCAGTAGTTACATCAGCAGTAACAATACCCTTAATTAAGTTATATTGTTGAACGAACTGTTTAGCAGTGGTAAATAAAATCGCCGAACGGCCTTTGCTTACTACAATCTTGAAAAACGAGATGGTTAGTTTACTTACTTTATCAGCAAAAATACCGTTCAAAATACCCGTCTTTTTATCTAAAGGTACAATCGGGTTTTTTAATATTGCTTCTAGTTCAGGGGTTTCATCAACCACTTTCTCAAACAAAACCATATCATTATAAGAAGCTTCTAACGCATTGTTTTCAACGGCTAGGTCTATTAATGATTTGGCGTATCTGCTTGCAACTTTAATTTCTGACATATCTTTTGGGTTGGCGTTTAGCGGTTAGCGTTTAGCACGCCCATCGCTTTACGCAATACGCTTAGTTTAATTCAACGTCTTTTAACAAGTTAGCTACTAAAGTTTCTTGTTTTGCTTTATCATCCAATTGCGTACGTAAAACACGTTCTGCAATTTCTAATGATAATGAAGAAACCTGATCTTTAACTTCAGCTAAAGCTGCTTTCTTTTGGTTCTCGATTTCGATTTTAGCTTTCTCGATCAATTTAGCACCTTCAACCTGAGCTTGTTTTTTAGCTTCGTTTAAGATACCATCCTTTAAGGTTTTAGCTTCCTTTAAAATCTCATCACGTTCTGCGCGAGCTTGTTGCATCAAATCTTGATTCTGGCTGGTTAAACGAGCCATTTCTTGTTTGGCTAATTCAGCTTTGTTAAGTGCCTCATCAATGCTCTGCTCACGTTCGTGAATAGCACCTAAAATAGGTTTCCATGCAAATTTTCTAAGTAATAGCAATAAAAGGATGAATGCTATCGACGTCCAAAAAACCAATCCTATGCTTGGGGTTACTAATTCCATTTTTATCTAATTTTAAAAAACAATCTTTTTAATAGGGCTGGGTAAATAACCAATCGTTAAATACCCAACCTTAATTTTTTCAGTGATTATTAACCGTTTAAGCCTAATAATGCAACTACCACACCGAATAAAGCAGCACCCTCGATAAGGGCAGCAGCAATAATCATTGCAGTCTGAATTTTTGATGCAGCTTCTGGTTGACGAGCAATACCTTCCATTGCTTTACCACCTACTTGACCGATACCGATACCTGCACCGATTACTGCTAAACCGGCACCAATTGCCGCGATTGAACCTACCATAACTAATTTAATTTATATTAATTTGTAAAAAATAGTTTTCTATTAATGATGTTCTTCTACTGCCATACCTATAAATAAGGCAGTTAATAATGTAAAAATAAAGGCTTGTAAAAACGCTACCAGTAATTCCAATACATCCATAAATAAAACGAATGCAACTGAAACCGGGGCAATAGCCAATGTTTCGAAAATAAAAATTAAGGATATTAAACTTAATACGATAATGTGACCCGCAGTAATGTTAGCGAACAAACGAACCATTAAAGCGAACGGCTTAGAAATGATCCCAATTAATTCAACAGGAATCATAATCGGATATAACCAAAAAGGAACATCTGGTTTAAAAATGTGTTTCCAGTAGTATTTGTTACCATTAATATTTACGATGATTAAAGTTCCAAGCGCCATTACAAAAGTCAGGGCAATATTACCCGTAACGTTAGCGCCACCCGGGAAAATTGGAATTAAACCAAATAAGTTGTTAAATAAAATAAAGAAAAACGTAGTCAATAAATAAGGCATAAACTTAGCATATTTATGACCGATGTTTGGCTTAGCAATATCATCTCTCACGAAAACGATAATTGGCTCCATAAAAGACTGCAAACCTTTTGGTGCTTTACCTACACGTTTACGATAAGAAGCTGCCACAGAAATAAATATTACAAGTATTACAAAAATCGCAACAAACATTGCAGCAACGTTTTTGGTTATAGAAAAGTCTAAAACAGATTTACTTGCTTCTTCATCAACCTTTCCATCAGCACCAACTACCTTTACATGATCTTCCTCTAAACGATAGTTATTGTATTTACCGTTATAATCATGCTCACCATGGTGGAAGTTACCAGAAGAAAAAACCTCTAAACCGTTAGCGGTATATAAAATTACTGGAAGAGGCAATGAAGTATGCCCCCAAAGATGCCACATATGCGAATCGGCAATGTGCTCCATGATCAATTTAGTTGGCTCGAATTTTTCTTCACCATGTTTAGCAGGGCCATGCTCACCAGAAACGGCTTCGGCAGATCCGGCTACAACACTATCAACAGGAACAACAGCGCTATCAACCTGAGCGAAAGTATCAATTTTGATAGATAAAAACGCGATTAAAAGCGTAAAAACAATAGTTAGCCTTTTAACTTTAGACACAAAAACTCGGTTACAATCCATTTATTGGCAGTTTTTTACTTTAAATTTTGGTGGCGCAAGTTACGTAACAAACAGTAAATTTCAAAGGCCGTAAACAATAAATATAAAGAAAAAAAATTAAGCAGAAATACAAGCCCAATTCCCTTCGCTTTTATACTGTAAATCAATACAAAAGCCATACAAAAAATCATCTTCACTGCAATTGATCCCATAATCGCCATAATACCAACCTCAGGATCACGTTTTACACCAATATCAACCAACATATAAGCCACGTAAGTGATACCGGCTAAAAAGCCAAACATCACCCAAAAGTTATTTACGAACAATTGTTGATCAGGAAATACGACAGGTAAAACGGCAATTACACCTATTAATAGGCCTACGAAAATGAAATAGATACTGGTAAATTTGGCTAGAGTCAATGTATAATTTCTTAGCAGATAAAAACTTCGGCAAAGATAAGGTTTTTAGTATCAAGTAAGTAGTGAGAAAAGAATTATTGTTGGAATGGTGAAGTGTTTAAACTGGTAATCGGTTAACTGAGGTAAATATCCTTTGCTGAATTGTCAAATTGATTAATTGTTTGACGTAGTCACTGAAAACTGCCAATTGAAAACTTACGGCTTAGTGGCCTGCCTGATGGCCTGGTATAAAGCAATCCCTACCCCTGCCAAAGCAAAAGCAGCAGTAATTAAGTTAGTTTTACTGTTTCTACGCTCATCGATCTTGTAACCTATAAAAGTAAGCAGGCCAATGGTAGCAATCATCTGGAAGCCAATAGCAGAATATTTGGCGGCTGCATTTACCTTTTTCTTTGTATCTTCTTCTTTCGGATTTTCCATTTTTTAATGCAATAATTAAATTAACTTTGAATAATTAAAATTTGTTGCCAAATAAAATATTTTTCTACATATATTGTTTATTGTATTTCCACCTAAGAGATTTATCATACTTGAAAAATTACGCTAACAAAAACTTAAATCCCTTCTTCATCCTTATAAGTGTCCTCCTTATTTATGGCTGTGTCGCAAATAAAGATACGGCAGTAGATCGCAGGTTTCAAAACTTAACGGCAAGGTATAACTATATCTACAACTCCAATGTTTTACTAACTGAGTACAATGAGAGCTTATTACAAAGTTATGCCGATAATTATGAAAAAACACTGCCTGTTTACCTCGATCCTGAACCACAGGTAAATCTGGTGCTTACACCAGGGGTAGCCAATAAACAGCTCGATGACGTTATTACCAAAGGACAAACTGTTATAAACGATAAAAGTTTTAGTAATTATATTGATGATGCCTATATGCTTTTGGGTAAAGCAAATTATTTAAAAGGCAATTATTTTATCGCATCAGAATATTTCGATTATACGGCAAAAACCTATAACAGCGATTTAAAAACATTCATTATGGCGATGAACTGGAAAGCACGTAGCCAAATGCAACTGAACAATATGGTACTGGCCGATAAAATTCTTGATACCATGTTACGTGCTTCCGACGAGCTGAAGAAAGATCTGGCAGAACCTTTAGCCACTGCCGCTCAAATGCGTATTTATCAAAAACGCAATAAAGAGGCTATTCTTTTTTTAGAATCGGCAATTGCGCTTCCGGCAGAAAAACAGCTGCGTATACGCTGGCGCTTTATCCTTGCCCAATTGCAGGAGAAAGAGAAAAATCTTCAGGATGCTTATGCCAATTTCACCAAGGTTGAAAAAAGCAACGCACCGTTCGAGATGTATTTTCATGCCAATTTAAACCGCATTAAACTAAGGGCATTGCTCAGTGGCGTAAAACTGAATAAGGAAGAACAGCTGCTTGCTTTGTTAAAAGATGATAAGAATTTCGATTATACCGATCAGATTTATTATCAGGTTGGAGAGCTCTTTTCCGCTGAAGGAAACTTTGTAAAAGCTGAAGAAAATTACCACAAATCTGTTGCAAAAAGCACCAGGAACCAAACTCAAAAGGCATTGTCCTATTTAAGAATTGCCGACTTAAATTTTAAAGCGTTTAACAACTACATTAAATCAAAACTGTATTACGATAGTACGGTGATGATTTTACCTAAAAACTTTCCTGACTACGACAACATTGTTAAAAAAGCCGATAACCTGAAATATTTAACTGATAGGTATACCATTATTGCTAAGGAAGACACTGCTCAGGCTATTGCCAAACTTCCTGCAGGCGAACGTGAGGCTAAGGTTAAAGCCTATTTAACACCTAAAGTTGAAGTGAGCAATACTGGAGGGGTAATCAGCAATCAATATTTAAATGATCCTGACTTCCCAAATCGATCGTTAAATGCTCCGAATAATACTGCGGGGAACACCTTTTACTTTAATAACAATGCTGCAATAAGCAATGGTTTTGGCGATTTCAAAAAACGCTGGGGCAACAGACAGCTGGAAGATAACTGGCGACAAAGCATCCGTTCATCAGCCCAGGAAACCAATCAGGTTTTAGCTGGTGGGAATGTAGCTACCGGAATCACGCCTGCAAATGGAGAAACGAATCAAACGGCTGTAGACCAAACCACATTAGAAAAACAATTTTTGGATGGTTTGCCAACCACTCCCGCATTATTGGCTACCTCCGATCAAAAAATCATTGATGCTTATTTCGAAATCGCCAGCTTCTATCAACAAGAGCTAAACGACAAAGCAGAAGCAAATAAGATTTACCTGGAACTGATTAAAAGATATCCGGACAATAACCACTTAGTTGCCATTTACTACAGTTTACATCTAAATTACAAGGGTGTTGATGAAGTAAAATCAGATCAGTATAAACAATTGGTGCTCACTAAGTTCCCTGAATCTAATTTTGCAAAGAATATCTTAGATCCATCATACTCGGCCAAACAAACAGAAATGGAAAACATTGCCATTAACAACTACAATGTGGCCTTTGATGCTTATGCGAAAAAAGATTATCCAGGGGTAGTAAAACAGGCTGATGATAACATTACGGCTTTCCCTAATAATGATTTAGCACCACAGTATGCCTATTTAAAAGCAATTGCTGTCGGCCGCACCGCTAAGGTTGATGCGCTGCTTACTGAATTTAATTTGATTACAACGCTTTATCCAAACGATAAAATTATTACCCCATTGGTCCGCGATCATTTAAAATATATTGAGGCAAATTTGGAAGAGTTTAAACAACGGCCGCTTGCTCTTATCGATTTTGATCCAAATGCGCCACGTTTTGTAAGTCAGGCAACACCAATTGCCGTTCCAACAAAACCCTTAGTAACTGATAATGTCACTGTAAAAACAGCAGAGCCTACCTCTGTATCTAAACCTGCTGAGGTTAAACCGGCCAATCCTAACAAACCAGCCAGCATTTTTAGCGCGACTAAATCAGAAGAGTATTATTATGTGATCGATGTTGCCGACGCAACTTTAACCTTAAGTTCATCCCGTTTCGGCATAGGTCAGTTTAACCGTGGCAATTACCCCGATAATGATTTGGAACATAAATTGGTAGAGTTAGATAATGATCAGCTGATTTACATTACGAGTTTTATCGATCTTGAAGATGCCAAAATTTACGAATCAAGCATTACAGGCCAGTTAAAGAACATTATGAAAGTTCCAGCCAACTTATATAAAGGCTTTATCATCAGCAAAGAAAACTTCGAAAAGCTAACAGACCGATCGCGCATTAACGAGTACCTGGAGTTTTTAAAAGACAATTACAAATAAGCAATATGGTTTAAGCTGGTGGAGAAAAGCCTATTCTATAAAAAATTAATAAATTTGCATCCAAATCTTCTATTCTGGAGATGATTGGAAAATAACAACACAAAATGAACAAGTCCCTTTCTGCACAAGAAACAAAAAGATATAGTTTAATCATCTGGAAAATATTGATCGGTGGAATTGCCCTGTTTGCTATTTTCATTTCGATGGTAGGCTTGGGCCTTTTTGGTGCGCTACCTTCTTTCAGGGATATCGAACATCCAAAAAGCAACCAGGCTTCAGAAATTATTGCCGAGGATGGCCGGCCATTAGGCACCTACTTTGTTCAAAACAGATCGAATGTTACTTATAAAGATATTTCCGAAAATGTAATCAACGGGCTGATTGCCACGGAAGATACCCGTTTTAAAGAACACTCGGGCATAGATTTCAAACGTACCTTCACCATTATCGGTTATAATTTAATCGGTAAAAAACAAGGTGCAAGTACCATTACACAACAATTGGCAAAAAATCTTTTCCCTAGAGAATCGAACCTGAATTTTTTCTCGCTGGTGTTAACCAAGTTTAAAGAGTGGATTGTTGCCGTTAAATTGGAACGCAACTATACCAAGGAAGAAATTATTACCATGTATTTAAACACGGTCGATTTTGGGAACCAGGCTTATGGCATAAAATCGGCAGCCAGGGTTTATTTTAACACTACCCCTGATAAACTTACTTTAACAGAGGCTGCAACGCTTGTAGGGATGCAAAAAGGGATAACCATGTACTCGCCAACCCGCCATCCTGAACGCTCAAGAGACCGCAGAAATACCGTAATGGCCATGATGGTTAAATCGGAGCTCTTAACCCAGCAAGAATTTGACGAACAAAAAGAAAAACCTTTGAACCTGCATTTTAATGCGGCAACCGTTAACGATGGTATTGCGCCATATTTCCGGTCGGTACTGAAGAATGATATTAAAAACATTTTTCAGGAGCAGTCGATTACCAAGCCTGATGGCACACCCTACGATTTAGACCGCGATGGTTTGAAAATTTATACCACATTGAATTATGATATGCAGGTATATGCCGAAGAGGCACAAAAAGAATACATGAAGATCTTACAGGCGCAGTTTATCGCCAGCTGGAAAGGCAGAAACCCTTTTAAGGATAAAGCTTTACAGATTGAACAAGGCATTAAAAGATCAGACCGTTATAAATCCTTAAAACTGGAAGGTAAATCAGACGATGAAATTAAAAATGATTTTAACACCAAAACAGAAATGAGCATTTTTACCTGGAAGGGTAATATTGATACGGTAATGAAACCGATCGACTCTGTACGTTATTACAAAATGTTGTTGCGTAATGCTATGATGACGATGGACCCCACAAATGGCCATGTAAAAGCATGGGTTGGGGGGATTAATTACGAACATTTTAAATACGATCAGGTTAAAATGGGGACCAGACAAGTGGGTTCGACCGCAAAACCGTTCACTTATGCCGTAGCAATTGAAAATGGTTATTCTCCTTGTTACACTGTGCCAAATGTACCAGTAACGATAGATGGCTATGGAGAACCATGGACGCCAAGAAATTCGGGTAAACCTCTACCGGGCAGCATTACTTTACAAAAAGCCCTGGCTTACTCTCAAAATTATGTTACCGCCTATTTAATGAAACAGGTTGGCCCGGTTGCAGTATCAACATTAGCTACTAAAATGGGCATTCCTAATGTTCCGGCATTTCCATCTATTTGTTTGGGCACATTCGATTCATCAATTTATAATATGGTAGGTGCTTATGGCGCTTTTGCAAACAAAGGAACCTATACCAAGCCGGTTTATTTACTAAGAATTGAAGATAAAAATGGAGTAGTACTATTTTCTCAAAAGGAAATACCAAAACCGATCATGAGTGAAGAGGTTGCTTACGTAATGACCAGGATGCTTAAAGGTGTGGTTACCAACGGTACCGGATCGAGGTTGAATTATAAATATAAGGTAAATGCACCCATCGGGGCTAAAACAGGCACTACCCAAAACAACTCTGACGGGTGGTTTATAGCCATTACCCCACAATTGGTAACCGGTATCTGGACAGGCTGCGAAGACAGGGCATTCCACTTTATCAGCACCAACCAGGGTGAAGGTGCCAATACAGCTTTACCAATTTTTGCGGGATTTATCAAAAGAGTATATGCCAATCCAGCGTTAAAGATCAGTCATGCTGACTTTGAAGCGCCAAAATCTGGTGTTTCCATTACTTTTGATTGTAACCAATATCAGCAGCAGGAAGAAGGCGCAACCGAATTGGATGAGAAGTTGGGTTTTTAATGTTTTTGCGGTTGCGTGAGGGATAGCAGTGGAAATCCTTTTGTTGTCGCCTTGAGTGCAACCGAAAGGCAACAAAAGATTGTAACGGATAGCCTGACCCTTTGCGCAGCTTAGGGACACGCCCAAATTATAAGTGCAGCACTTCGGTTCATTTTAATCAAAATTATCTCTCTCGAATCCTATTTTGTAAATAATGAGCAGTTTCGACCATAAAACAGCATTAACAGCAATTCCACATAAACCCGGCGTTTACCAATATTGGGATGCTGATGGGAAGCTCATGTATATTGGAAAGGCGAAAGACCTGCGCAACCGTGTGGGTTCTTATTTTAATAGCGACAGGAACCAGTTTAACGGCAAAACAAGGGTGCTGGTATCCAAGATCCGTAAAATCACTTTTACCATTGTTGATACGGAGATTGATGCCTGGTTGCTCGAAAATAGCCTGATCAAAAAGCATCAGCCAAAATTTAACATCAATTTAAAGGACGATAAAACGTACCCATGGATTATTGTTAAAAACGAGAATTATCCTCGAATTTACTGGACAAGGAAAGTGATTAAAGATGGCTCTACCTATTTTGGCCCTTATGGTTCGATAGGTATGATGCATACTATTTTGGATCTGATTAAAGAAACCTACCCACTACGTACCTGCAGCTTACCTTTAACAGAAAAAAATATAGCTGAAGGGAAATTTAAAGTTTGCCTGGAATATCAAATTGGCAACTGTAAAGGTCCTTGTCAGAATTACCAAACCGAAACCGACTACGATAAAAATATAGGTGAGATCAAAGAGATCCTGAATGGCAAAATCGGAAATGTAATCCGGGATGTTAAAGGGATCATTAAATCGGCATCAGAAAACCTGAACTTCGAACTGGCGCATCAATATGCAAGAAGATTAGAAGTACTGGAGAAATACCAGAGTAAATCTACTGTCGTAAATAGTGCTATTACAAATGTTGATGTGGTGAGTATTGCATCGGATGAACGTTATGCATTTGTGAATTACCTGAAAGTGATGAACGGAACGATTATCCAGACGCAGACCATCGAGGTTAAAAAGCAATTGGATGAGAGTGATGATGAAATTTTAACATTGGCCATGTTAGAATTCAGAACGAAGTTCAGCAGCACCTCCAAAGAAATTATTGTTCCTTTTGAGCCTTCGTTAGAAGATGAAAGTTTAAAATTTACTGTACCTAAGCTCGGCGAGAAGAAAAAACTTTTAGAGCTTTCGCAGAAAAATGTATTATTCTTCAAAAAAGAGAAACTCAATCAATACGAAAAATTAAATCCCGATTTACGCACCGATCGTATTTTAACGACCATGCAGAAAGATCTGCGTTTAACCCAGCTTCCAAAACATATAGAATGTTTTGATAACTCCAACTTTCAGGGAAAATATCCGGTTTCGGCAATAGTCGTTTTTAAAGACGCTAAACCATCGAAAAAAGACTACCGCCATTTTAATGTGAAAACGGTAGAGGGTCCTAACGATTTTGCGACCATGGAAGAAGCCGTTTTCCGTCGTTACAGGAGAATGTTGGATGAAAACCAGACGTTGCCTCAGCTCATCATCATTGATGGCGGTAAAGGGCAGCTTTCGTCGGCTCTGAAGAGTTTAAAGTTATTGGGCATAGAAAATAAAGTTACCGTAATTGGTATTGCCAAACGTTTGGAAGAACTGTTCTATCCTGGCGATTCCTATCCATTGTATCTGGATAAAAAATCGGAAACCTTAAAAGTGATCCAACAGCTACGTGATGAGGCCCATCGCTTTGGGATTACCTTTCACCGCAAGAAACGCGATCAAGGGACACTTAAAACTGAACTCGAACAGATTGAAGGTATCGGCAAAACTACCGCAGATAAACTGCTAACCCATTTTAAATCGGTTAAAAAAATTAAAGAGGCTACCGAAAAAGAACTGGCAGAAGTGCTGAATAAAAAACAGATGATTACCCTTCAGGACTATTTTAAAAAGGAATAACGCTTTTAACCCTTATTTCTTTGAAGAGGATTTAGATTTCTCCTCCGAAGGAGCTCCTTTGGAACACTACGGTCCAAATGACCATATAACAAAAAAGGCTCCGATTTATTATCGAAGCCTTTTAATAAGTTAGTATTCCCAAAGACCTTGTTCGTAATCAAGAACAGATTTTTTAATCCTTTCTGATTCGTACAACCTTTCTCTAGGATCGGTAATAATATCCCTGATCTTATTGTCGCCAGGATTTGATTCTTTTACAATATAGCTGCTGAATAAGCGGCGGATAAAGAAATCATCGAAGCTCAATGCTGAAGCATCATTATTGGTATTGATTAAACGTTTCTTCGTTAAAATCTCCCTAGCCTCCGGATAGTACACCCAAAATACCGGTTGCCATTGTTTCGAAACCTCATTGTATTTTAATGGCGCAATACCTACAATACGAGGTTCGAAAACAGAACGCTTGGTATCGAAAATCCAATCTTCTTTAATTCTGAATTTCAAGAATAATTCCGGATTAAAATCATTAACCACAGTAGTAACTGTTCCGGTTTTGTTGTTCGAAACCTCTGCTGTTCCTAAAGCCGATTTGGAAGCAGAATCTGCCGACATTGGATTAAGAAAAGCATCATCTTCGTTCAACGCGCTATCAATTGGCGAATACGCTGTTAGTTCGTCTTTCTTAATTGCGGCAATCAATACATCAATTAATCGAGATTTAGGCGATTTTAAGGCTGAGTTAACCGTATCACGTAAGTCGATTTCTCTCCAGATCCGTTTTGCATAAAAAACATCCTCTTCCCTCACATCTGCCAAAGGAACCATTTCAGTACTGTCAATGTCCTTACGGGCGTAAAAACCATCTTTAGGCGGTACCTTAAGTTTCTTTTTAGCTGTTTTAACGGGGGCTTTCACCGTATCTGCCACGGGGGGCGCAGCAACAACGGGTTCAGCTTTCTTTGGCGCTAACCTGGTTGGCTTTTTTTGTGCAAAAGCAAACGAGGTTAACAAAACTAAAATAGCAATACTTAAAATCCTTTTCATCTTCTTTTTATTTTACGCTAAACGCTAATGAAGGCAAAATTCTTTGACGACCATCTGGCCCTACAGAAACAATATCTTCAAAAAATACTCTTGTACCAGGCGTAATCGAGTTTATTGCACCCTTAACTGCACCCGCGAAACTCCCTCCACTACCAGGAATGGTAACAGCATCAGAACGAGGTTTTATAATGGTTAACTTATAACGTTGTATTTTAAACTTAACATCGAAAGGAAAATCATCCAGATCTGCTTCAATTTCAGTTTCGCTTTTTAGCTGTACTGAAGCTACATCACCTCCAGCGCGGCCACCAACCTTAGCTACCGGAGCAGGGATAGCTTTAACCCTGAATTTTTGTGAGCCTAAGCTAACCGTTTTACCAGCGTTATTTGCGGATACATTAATGGATACTTCCTGACCAACCATACTTCCCGGAACGTTAACATTATAGTTTCCGTTACCACCAGACATTGAACCTCCTGAAATGGAAGCACGAACACTCTCTAATGGAAAACCTGCCGCCGATACCGTAAATGGATTAGCAATACCTGCATAAATTACATTCAATTTCGTTGAAGAAACAGATGCTGATGGCTTCGCTACCTGATAAGTTTGTGGTTGGGTTTTATATTCTTTTACCTGACCATCGGTTTGGCGAACACGAACCGTACCAACCCATGTAAACTGGCCAACACTACTTGTTCCACCACTATAAGTTCCTTTACCATCTTTAACGGATAATTTACTTCCATTAACGGTAATATCAGGAGTTGATCTCGAATCGCTGGCTGTTAAAAATACCTCAGCAGTATACGGCTGACCTTGGATTACGTAAGAAGTAGGTGCTACTGCAACTGCTGCAAACTGATCCAGATTAACCTGTGCTTTATCCATATTTCCGAACAATTTCTTAACTACTTCTGCTTCAGCGTTTTTGGTATCTGTTTGCAGTTTGGTTAAAATCGTCATTGCAGCAGTTAATGGCGTTCCCTCACCAAAGTAAGTTTCCTGCCAGTTTCCTTTCCTTTTTCTTGCAGGATCTTTAGCTTCGAGAGAGAATGAAACATTCGCTCTATCAGCCGGGTCTAACAAAGAGATTAATTTTTCGCGTGTGGCGTTAATTCTCTTTTTCAACTCATCTGCTTTCTTTTGATTGATCATGATATTCTGTGCAATATCCTGATTTGATCTATTTACCAAATCTTCAGTTTCCGGATCGATTCCATCACCTGCCTGGGTAAATTCTTTTTTAATGCTTTCAATATAATTATTCAAATCATCAGCCGCCTTCTGTGCCTGTTTTGCCTTATCGTAAATTGGCTGTGCACGGGCTGGCTCTTCTTTCAACTTCGAATTTTCGAAGGCAGAAAATAACTGATTAATACTTGTATTTACATTGTTTTTAGAAGTATCCAAACTATCGTTGATATTTTTGAATGCATCTAAAATGGTATCTGATACGTTTAAGGCGAGCATAGCCAACAATACCAAATACATGATATTGATCATCCGCTGCCTAGTTGTTTCTTTTCCGCCTGCCATGTTTGATGTAGCTTTTCCTTTAAAAATTAAAAACTAAACAAATTATACGCGTGGGCCGTTCATAGCCGATAACATATTGCCATAGATTGCATTAAGCGATGATAGGTTTTTAGCCAGCTTATTCACCTCTTCTTTAAACTGTTTCGAATCTTCCATCGATTCGTTAAAGTTTTGCATAGTTAATGATAAGTTTGAATAGAATTTATTCATCGATTTTAGATGCGCGCTCGAATCTTGTAATTCTAGTTCATACACTGCATTTAAAGCTGATAAATTTTTAGCCAAATTGTTAACCTGATCATGGTAAGCCTGAGAATCTACCGTGCTCTCACCCATTGCTTTCAAATTAGCCGTGGCTTTATCAAAAGATGCACTTAAATTATCGAAACCAGCTGAAGCTGTTTTAATTTTGCCTGTAAATTCATTAGTTGCTGTAGATGCATCTGCAACATTAGAAATCGTTGCCACTTTATCACCAAAAGTACGTAAACCAGAACCTAAACTTTCAATCAATTCAGGACCGATTTTAGCGTCTGATAACATTTTATCCAAAGCTGCTGTGTTCGATGCTGATGCTGCGACTGGCCTTGCTGATGCCGTTGGTAACTCTCCTTTAAAATCTGCTTTTAATTCTGGATATACTCTTTCCCAAGCTGGTTCTGGCTCTGGCGGAAAGAATCCGGTTAAAAAGAATAAAATTGCCTCTATTCCAAGACCAAGCCCGATCATATAACTACCTACAATTCCACCAATGTGTAGAATTTTAAATAACGCTCCGATAATTACAATACTTGCTCCCCATGAAATCGCTACGTGTAACCAGCCTGGTTGTTTTTTTGCTGCCATAAAATTTTGATGTTTTTCTTTAGTTTTTAGTTTGTTCGGTTTAATTTCTTAAATCGGTACCAGGATAAGATGAAACGCATCTGAAACCAATATATGATCTTTGTGTATCCTGATATTCGTACGTTGCTACAGCGTTTTGCAGAAAATAGCCTGTATCTTTCCACGAACCGCCTTTTACAACTTTACGCTTTTTATATTTGCTGTCGGTTGCACCAGCATCGTAAGTAAAATTCGGGTTCAAATCGTGCAATAATGGGCTAGCGCCTTTATTGTATGCGGTTAATGTCCATTCAGAAACGTTACCAGCCATATTATATAGACCATAGTCATTAGGAAAATATGATCTGACGCCTACCGTATAAATACCACCATCGCTTGAATAATCGCCACGACCTGGTTTAAAGTTAGCCTGTAAACATCCTTTTGTATTTCTAATATAAGGACCGCCCCAAGGATATTTGGTTTTGGTATTCCCACCTCTTGCTGCATATTCAAATTCAGTTTCGGCTGGTAATCTATAATCTGATCTTGATCCTGCGGGCAATTTTCTTGCTGTGGCAACTCCATCGTACAATCGTGTTCTCCAATGAGAGAACGCTTTTGCCTGTTCCCAGCTTACGCCAACTACGGGGTAATCATCGTAAGAAGGGTGGTTGTAGTAACCACGTACCATAGGATCGTTTTGTGAATAAGAATAATCTGTTTTCCATACCATGGTATCAGGATAAATAGCAACGGTATAACGATCGATATAATCCTGGCGTTTGCTGTTTGGATCTTTATGCCCCAGAGCAGCTTTCTCCATATTTAATTCGGCATAAGAATATTCGAATTTACGAACATCCAGTTCTTTTTTGCCTGGAAGCGCATCTAAACCTGAGTAATACATGCCATCTAACTGGCTAACCTGAGCGGCAGCTGCACCCTTACCTTTATTGCGCCAAATGTTGGCACCGTTTGGTCCAACTTTTCTCCAGTCGATGTATTTCTCCCCACCAACAGCATTTGCTGCATTTCCTTTGGGCGTAACCATAAACTGTTGAGGGTTGCCCATCATCACAATTGCAATCGAATCGCGTACCCAGTTGGTAAACTGGCGGTATTCTGCATTGGAAATCTCGGTCTGGTCCATAAAGAACGCGCTAATGGTAACCATTTTACTTGGCCCGTTCTGAGAGAAAGTAATATCTTCATCCGATCCTCCCAGTGGGGTATGCCCTGGCGGCACATAAACCATTCCTAGTGGGATTCTATCGTTTTTAAATTTCCGGTTATAAGCACCAACCAGCTCGCCTTGACCGCCATGACCACAGCTTGCTAGCATTACAGTTATACCTACAATAGCTAGAAGGTAGATTTTCTTCATATTTTTTATAGTGTGCACAGCACGATTAGGAGCAATTTTATCAAAAATCACTGAAATTATCAACAAAAGCAAATATTTTACGTTAAATCATTACTGAAAGGCAATTAAAGTTACATTAACATTTCGCCAACAGCCATATATTTTGTTCAAAAATATGCGTAACTCTCTTACTAACAGTAAAGTTACGCATTTATTGTATTGACTTAAAATAAATTATTTATCGTATTATTTATTAGATATTTTGATGTAATTTTCAATAGCCATCGTCATAGACGGAACGCCCGGGGTTGGCGCAGCAATATCCACAATCAGATCCATATCGGCACAAGCCTTACTGGTGTTGGTTCCAAAGGCAGCAATTCGGGTATTATTTTGTTTAAAATCGGGGAAATTTTTAAACAACGACTGAATACTTGACGGACTAAAAAATGCAATAACATCGTAGAAAACTTCGGCTAAATCAGATAGATCGCTCACTACAGTTTTAAACAAAACTGCAGGTGTAAAATCATACCCACTTTTTTCCAAAAACTTCATCGTGTCTTCGGTAGCCATATCAGAGCAAGGATATAAAAACTTCTCGTTTGCATGTTTCTTTAGCACCTCTGCTAAATCTGCTGCAGTTTGTTTACCAAAAAAGATTTTACGCTTCCTATACTGGATGTACTTCTGCAAATACAATGCAATAGTCTCAGACAGACAAAAATATTTCAGTTCTGCCGGCACTTCATAACGCATTTCTTCGCAGATTCTAAAAAAATGATCTGCTGCATTACGGCTGGTAAAAATTACTGCCGTAAAATCGGCCAGGTTAATCTTATCCTTTCTAAAGTCTCTTGCAGGCACACCTTCAACATGAATAAAGGACCTAAAATCAACTTTTAAGTTGTGTTTTTTGGCCAAATCGTAGTAAGGAGATTTTTCTGTTTCAGGTTTTGGTAAAGTAACCAAAATACTTTTTACTTTGCGGATTCTAGAGTCGTTCTTTTCTTGCATTTTCCTTTTTCCTGCTACAGCCCTATCGTTTTAATTAGTATTAAGATAGGACATATTTCGAGGGCGCAAAAGTACAAAAATAAATGCATTCTAGAAAACTTATTATTAGAAAGTATCGTTATACCTGCCCGCAATAGCTGAAAAGCAAAAATAATGCCTAACAGTAAGAATGCCAACACGATATACACTCCACCGTATTTAAGTGGCGATAAGGCGAAAGCAACTACTAAAGGAATAAATAGCAGGGATGCATTGAAGTAGCTGAGGTACAAAATTGAGATATATTCGCCCACCGGTTTCTGTACATTGAACAGATAACCCAAAAAGCGTAAAAGAACAAGTTTGAGGGCATAAAAAACAATTATAGTAATCGATATACTAAAAAAGAACTTAAACCCATCTTTAGCCTGATACATATCATTCCACTGCGCTACCAGAAAAAAGAACATTCCAAAAACGAAACCAAACTGCACAAAAAGCAACAAAAATGGCCACGAACTAAACAGGTTATCTTCCTTGTTAATATTGTTCAAAATCCTGTTGCTGAAAAACGATTGAACGATTGCCGATAATTGTTTCGAAAAAGCATTTTTTAGAATGGCAAAGATGATAAGCATGCCAAAAATAAATCCAAGCAAACCAACATTGCCTTTTGGGATTTTTGTGCCCAATTGATAGGGATTTGCCTTTTTCTTTAAGTGCTGGTATTTCTTTTGCCAGGCCAGTAGATCGAGTTTAGGAAAAAGATATTCCTTTTCGATGGTATCGAGCAGTGCACCCTTATTGATTAAACTATCAGGAAGCACCCAGGTATGGTGAACAAGAGAATCGGTTGAAAATTTCTGTCTGGCCAGTGTTGCCGAATCGGGCCGATATCTTCGATACTGATATTGACTTACGGTCACACTATCTGTTTGAACAGGAATTTCTTGTGCAGCTACAAAA
Source organism: Pedobacter sp. ISL-64 (assembly GCF_018613605.1). Classification (GTDB taxonomy): domain Bacteria; phylum Bacteroidota; class Bacteroidia; order Sphingobacteriales; family Sphingobacteriaceae; genus Pedobacter. The sequence goes on from NZ_JAGGPU010000012.1 coordinate 53,645, forward strand.
TGAGCAGACCATACAAACGCAAACAAAATGAAAATGAATTTCGGCATGCTGTAAATCAAAACTTAAGGATGCAAAAGTAGTTGAATAATCATTGTTTACCTAAAGAAAAAAATGGATTTAAGATAGGCTAAACCTTCTCTCCAGATTTTTCTTATGATCTGGCAAATAAAATAAGTGCTTCGTAACTACCAACATCAGCCAGCTTTAATGCATCGAGGTATTTCTTTCTATGCTCACTTTCTTTTGAAAGATTTCCAGCACCCCACGTAAATACTGGCTTATCGAATATCTTTTCGATAATTATATCTGCCATTAAACGGCTATGCCTGCCGTTCCCATTAGAAAAACAATGAATACTTACCACACGATGTTTAAAACGGATTGCTATCTCGTCGGCAGCGAAAGTATTATTATCAACCCAAAACCTAATGTCTTCCAGTAGATTCTTTAATTCAACAGCAACCTTCCACCTGTCTACACCAATGTTTTTATTCGTTTTTCGAAAATTTCCTGCCCAAGACCAAACATCTTTATACATGCGTTTATGCACATCTTTAACAAAGTTTTCGGTAAACAAGTTATCTGGTTTAAATTTTCGAACTAGAGTCCATTTTATAGCTTCTTCAATATTTTGCTGCTCAAACTCATCAAGTTCTGCTCTTGTTGCTATTGTAGAAATGAGCAAACCTTCTTTTTCTTCCTCATCCAAAGGGGTTTGCCCATCAATATAAACTAAATCTAATCCCATAAAATTTTAGGCATTTCTTTTTTTAGCTCTTCTGTCCGCTCCTTTATCGCTTTCTCGATCCTTTCTTTAGAATTTTCCTGATCTTCCAATTTCATTGTGTTTGATGTACGAAGCACAATTTCTGTAGCCAGTTCATTGGCTTTTTCCTCAATCATTGCATCCAGAGAACCAGCTTTAGGCACAAAACCATAAACCAGCTCCATATCCAAAACCCGCCCCAATTCGCGTAACGATTTTATCGTGATGGAACCGTCTTTCTCTCTTCTTTCCATATCTAGAACGCCTTGCCTGCTTATGGAAAGTTTTTTGGCCAATTGTTGCATAGACATACCAAGTGTATTTCGGATTGCTTTAATCCATCCGTCTGGTGGAACTGCAATACGGCTTAAAATTGAAAAACTTAAAAGTTTACCATTCAGTTGCTGAAGCATTAGTGACTTTTTACCCATAAGTAAAGCTATAACTTGTCTTTTACACAACAAAAGTAAAGTTATTACTTTACAAAAACAACAATAAAGTAAAGTTATAGCTTTACTTTTAATTATCTTTTAAATCCTTGAAGGATATAAACAATATATTTATGACAATAAAGGAAAACTAACTTCATTATCTTTGCCCTAATGTCCGGTATCTATATCCATATCCCTTTCTGTAAAAAGGCCTGTCACTATTGCGATTTTCACTTCAGCACTTCCTTGAAATATGCTGATGAAATGGTTGATGCAATCTGCAAGGAGATCAAAATGAAAAAGGATCGAATTAGCGGACAGGTAGGGAGTATTTACCTTGGCGGAGGAACACCCTCTATTTTATCGCAGGCAGCTTTGCAAAAGATTTTTGATGCCATTACCCATACATTTTCGGTTGATGCAAATGCTGAAATTACCATCGAAACCAATCCAGACGATTTAACGGCCCAGAAGTTAAAAGAACTGAAACAGTTGCCTGTTAACCGCTTTAGTGTGGGTATTCAATCTTTTTACGATGAAGACCTGATCTGGATGAACCGTGCACACCAGGCAAAAGAAGCTGAGGATTGCATCAGAAGAAGTCAAGACGCCGGTTTTGAAAACCTAAGCCTCGATTTAATTTATGGTTATCCTTTGCTTACCGATCAAAAATGGCTAAGTAATATCCAAAAGGCAATTGAACTCGAGGTTCCACATATTTCGGCCTATGCCCTAACGGTAGAACCTCGGACAGCTTTAGCTCATGCCATTAAAAACAAAAAACAAACGCCCGTAAACGATAATCAAAGTGCTGCTCAGTTTGTAATTTTAATGGATAAACTGATTGATGCCGGATTTGAACACTATGAAATTTCGAATTTTGCCAAACCAAACCATTATGCCGTGCACAACACCAATTACTGGAAAGGCGTAGATTACATTGGCATAGGTCCATCGGCGCATGGCTTTAATGGCCAGAACCGCTATATGAACCCCGCCAATAACGCCCTGTATATGGAAACGTTAGTCCATAACAAACTTCCTGAAATTGTTGAAGAACTGAGTTTAAACGACAGATTTAACGAGTACATCATGACTTCGTTAAGAACGATGTGGGGAACTGATTTACAAAAAATAAATACCGATTTCGGGAAAGATTTTTTAGCGGAAACAAAACACAACCTTAAAAATTTCGAGGATAAAGATTGGCTACTGATTGATGGAGATAAGATTTGTTTAAGTCAAAACGGAAAATTATTTGCTGATCATATTGCTTCGGAATTGTTTATTGTTGAGAATGATTGAAAGAACGAATTAGAGAATGAGTGAGTTTTGAATGAATTTGTTTTATCACAGAAACCAACCATTCTCTCATTCAATCATTCCTTAATTCAATAATTATATATTTATGTCAAAAATTGTATGGATTACAGGTGCATCATCAGGTATTGGTGAGGCCTTAGTATATGAATATTTTAAAGCGGGCAATAAACTGATCATCTCAGGAAGAAATCGCGATGAGCTATTCCGTGTAAAAGGAAACTGCCAAAATTCTTTTAATATACATGTTTTACCATTCGATTTAAGCGAAACGGCTACACTCGAAAACAAAGCTGCCGATGCCATCCGTATTTTTGGGAAAATAGATTTAATGATCAATAGCGGCGGCGTAAGTCAGCGGAGTTTAGCGCTCGAAACCAACCTGCAAACAGAACAACAAATTATGGACACCAATTTCTGGGGAACAGTTGTACTGAGCAAAGCAGTTCTGCCTTTGATGATCGCTAACGGCGGTGGCCAGATAGTTGTAATTAGTAGTCTTGTCGGGAAATTCGGCACGAAATTCCGCTCTACTTATGCGGCATCAAAACATGCGCTTCATGGTTATTTCGATTCACTCCGATCGGAAGTTTACAACAAAAACATCGACATTACCATCATCTGCCCAGGTTTTATCAAAACAAATGTAACCTACAATGCACTTACGGGAGATGGTAACCCACTCAATATGATGGGCAATGCACATGAAAATGCCATGACACCTGCTGAATGTGCCAAGCAAATCGTACAGGCTGTTAGCAACAAAAAAGAAGAGGTTTATATTGGTGGAAAAGAAACCAGAGCCGTGTTATTGAAACGCTTTTTCCCGAAGATTTTTTCTAAAAAAGTGAGAACAGCCAAGGTGAATTAGAGAAGCGTTTTGAGGTTGGCGTTAAGCGTGATCCACCAAGTTTAAAAGGATGCGACTTAGGGGCGAACCCAATTGATCTAAACCTGGTTGAAGCGATATCCTTTTGGCGCTCATTCTGAGCGGAGTCGAAGAATAGCCAAAAGATTAAGCGAAAAACGGGACTAGCAGACCCGAAGAACTACCGCAGCACCTTTGCAAATCAAAAAAATAAAAATTAAAACACTAACAATCAACACATTAAAAATTATTTTTTATTTCTAAAAACCAAGTAGCTGTTAGCCATCGTAAATGGAATCAAATAACAGAAACTTAAAAATCAGAAATAATGAAAAATTTAATCTTATCCGCATTTGCCGTAATTACAATGGCGTTCACCACTCAAGTTTACGCTCAAAAAAATCCAATGGTTGGTGGCGCAGCCATGTATTCGACTAAGGATATTGTAGATAATGCTGTAAATTCAAAAGACCACACTACACTGGTTGCAGCAGTAAAAGCCGCAGATTTGGTTGAAACTTTAAAAAGTGCTGGTCCTTTCACTGTTTTTGCACCAACAAATGCCGCATTTGATAAACTTCCTGCCGGAACGGTAGACAATCTTGTTAAACCTGAAAACAAAGCAACCCTAACGACCATTTTAACTTACCATGTTGTTGCCGGTAAAATGGATAGCAAAGCAATTGCAAAAGCAATTAAAGCTGGTGGCGGCAAAGCTGAACTTACAACAGTACAAGGTGGTAAACTTTGGGCCTGGATGGAAGGCAAAAAATTAGTTTTAAAAGATGAAAAAGGTGGAATGAGCACGGTTACAATTGCTGATGTTTATCAAAAAAATGGTGTTATCCATGTAATTGACACTGTTTTAATGCCAAAATAACATTTAAGAGATATCCTTATTAAAACACACCAAGTTATTTTCACATTAACGTGCTTACTAAACAGTAAGCGCGTTTTTTGTTTAAACATGTCCAGCTCATATCTTTACCTTTATA
>NZ_JAGGPU010000013.1 GCF_018613605.1 Pedobacter sp. ISL-64
ATTAGAAAAAAATAATAGCACCAGAAAATTCCAGAGCTACACATGATAAAATTCCTGAAGGAAGTTATCACTAAAACAAAGGTAAAGTTATTGTGCTGTTTTACAAATGGAAAGCATTTAAATTAATGCTTCTCAGAAGATAAAATTTTATCAACTTTTATTTGCTTTTAAAGACAGTACCTCTTTGCATTCCAAGTCCGCGCTACGCTGTGGGCTTTACATTGCAATCGGGTTTATGAACAAAGGTTAGTGCATCCTGCAACCGCTAATATGAAAAGCTGTTTTAGCCCATTAGCCCCGGTTGAAGCGTTACCCTGCAGCGACGAGGTACGAGGAAGCGAAGCGGAAGACGGGAGGGAAATTTAGTGTGTCGCAGAAGCCTTGCGCTCCAAAATATAACAATACAGCAATAAAATTAATCCTATCAGTTGGTTCTCACCGACCGAAAACGGAATTGTTTGTATATATTGAAATTGGGAAATGGAGGGCTTGTGGTTCTTGGCCGCTGATAGCCCCGCTTTGCATTCCAAGTCCGCGCTACGCTGTGGGCTTTACATTGCAATCGGGTTTATGAACAAAGGTTAGTGCACCCTGCAGCGACGAGGTACGAGGAAGCGAAGCGTATAAGCGTAAAACGGGAAGAAATTTAGTTTCTTACAGAAGCCTTGCGCTCCAAAACATAAGCCTGCAGTGCCTAAATTTGTCAGTCTGCGCCTAGTCGAAGACCCCTGGATGCGTTCAATCATGTACGGCTTATCTTATCATTTGTCACCTCACCGAGTCAACCATACAACTACCCTTCTTTACTTTCCCTTTACACATCTTCGTCGTATCTTTATTAATCAAAAAAAAGGAAGATATATGAATACTGAAAAAGCCATTCTTGCAGGAGGCTGCTTTTGGGGAGTAGAAGAACTGCTCCGTCATTACCCAGGTGTTACCTCAACAGTTGTTGGATACACTGGTGGTGATGTTCCCAATGCCACTTACCGGAACCATGGCACACATGCCGAAGCCATTGAAGTTACCTTTGATCCAACTGTTTTAACCTATCGTAAATTATTAGAATACTTCTTCCAGATCCACGATCCGAGCACACGCAACAGACAGGGAAATGATGTGGGTACCTCGTACCGCTCAGCTATTTTTTACAATAGCGAAGAACAGAAAAACACCGCAAATGCATTAATTGCCGAGTTAGATGCGTCTGGCAAATGGCCTGGCAAAATTGTAACCGAGGTGGTACCGGAAACCGATTTCTGGAATGCTGAAGAAGAACACCAGGATTATTTACAGAAAAACCCTTACGGTTATACCTGCCATTTCGAGAGGCCGGATTGGAAACTGTAGGCACAATACCGTCATTGCGAGGCACGAAGCAATCCTAATGCTTTAGTCTGTAGCGATCGTGGTAAGATTGCTTCGTACCTCGCAATGACGTACAAAAACAAAGAGGCAATTTTCTCATCGAAAATTGCCGCATCCCCGTGGTCTGTGTCCCCACAGACCACCTAGATTCTTAGAAAAGATTTATCCATTTCGTTGCACTTCAGGAATGACGATATAGGTTCATCTTCATTTCCGTAATGGAGAAATCCTTGATGTACGTATAAAAACAAATGGTCTGTGAGGACACAGACCATGGAAGCAAATTATAAAAAAGGCAATTTTCTTAATCGAAAATTGCCTTTTTGTTTAAAATGAGCTTATAATTAAGCCCTAGTCGTCATCATCTTTTTTCTTTTTCTCGAGGATCACAAAAGCACTCCGTTTTGGTGCTGGCATTACAGATTGTTCCCCTTTAACCGATTTCCATACCACTTCGTTTAAATCTAAATCTGGTGCCGAATCTTCTTTGGCAAAATTGAACAGTTCGGAACGTCTGCTGCTCTCATTCACCGCCACATTCCGCGTATCTAAATCAATAAGCGGCTGAATCACATTATAAGGTGTAAAATCAGGCGTAGCCGTAAAACATTCATACAGTGGCATAGCTGCAGCATCGTATTGGCTCATTGGTGGCAAACCTAAAATAAGTTCCATTGTTCTTAAAAATCCGGAAGTAGAATACATCGTATGAACAGGCGTATTCCGCTTAACGTAAGGGCCAACCACATATGCTGGCGAACGGTGTGCATCAACATGATCGGGGCCATTCTGTGCATCATCTTCCAAAATAAAAACAACCGATTCTTTCCAGATTGAGCTATGCGATAAATGCTCTAAAATACGGCCCACAGCTAAATCGTTATCAGCAACTGCGGCCTGTGGCGAGTATTTACCTTTCTTTTGTCCGCTGGTATGATCGTTAGATATTCTTAAGGTATTAAACTGAGGTACAACACCTGCAACCAGTAACGAATCGAAATCGTGCTGCCAGGCATCTACCCGAACCTGATCTTTAATATCCATATCAAAACCCGGTGAAGCGGCACACATATGGCCCTGTAGCGATTTAATATTCGCTTTCCCATAATCGCCAAACTCACCATAACTGCGGTAGCTTACCCCTGCCCTTTGGCAGTAATCCCAAATAAAACCACCTTTTGGGTAAGTAACCGGCCTGCCGCCTTCGAAGGTGGTACTTCCGCCGCGTGCACCGTAACTGGTAGGCCATGTTTTCTCAACTACATCTGTGGCATAAGCGGCCATGCTCCAGTTGTGCCCATCGGCACTTACCTCTGCATCAACATAGAAATTATCAAGCAGCACATAGTTTTCGGCAAAGGCATGCTGGTTAGGTGTAATTTTTCTACCGAAAAGTGTTAACGTAGAATCGCCGTTTCCTTTTGGTAAATCGCCAAGCACCTGATCGTAGGTCCTATTTTCTTTAATGATATAAAAAACATGTTTAATTGGCGATTTTTCGCCCTGTTTACGTGGAATAGGATTTCCGGCTTCACCATCGGCCATGATAGTCCGCTTATCAGTAAAGGGCGTATTGGCATACACCTGTTTGGTATATGCTTTTAACTGCTCAGGTTTTGGTGCATCAATAAAAGATAAGGTTCCTTTAAACAAACCGGCAATATACTGCAGCCGGCTATTGGCTGTACTTCCCATGTGGTAGCCACTATTATCGACTTTAGAAATAGGTTGTGGCCCTTGAGGGTTAGCCATAGGTGTATTGCCCTTACCGTTTGTAACCAAAATTTTCGAGCCCAAAACCTTAACGCTTGTTGGGTACCAGCCTACCGGGATAAAACCCTGACTTAAACTTAATCCAGGTTTGCTCACATCAAAAACTGCCAAACAGTTGTTATCTGCATTGGCGATGTACAAAGTCTTCTCGTTGGTACTTAAAGCTAAACCATTGGTGGTAGAACCCGTTAACTGCGTGGCATAAAGTGTAGTGGCAATGGTTTCGATTACCTTATTATTCGAAGTATTGATCACCGAAACGGTATTATCGTTCGCATTGGCTACGAATAAAATATTTCCTTTTTTATTAAGCAATAGTTCATTTGGGTGATCGCCAACAGGAATGCGCTGTAAGATGCTTTCTGAAACTAAATCGATAACCGCAACAGATTTTCCACCCCAGAGTGAAACGTATAATTTACTTTCATCTGCAGATAAAACACAACTGTAGGCAATTGCAGGAAGCTGGATTTTTTTCAGGATCTGCTTTTCTGTGGGGTTGATAATGTATAAACTGCTGTCTTCTTTGGTTACCGTATATAACTTACTGTTGTTTTTGTTTACAACAATCCCCGCCGGACTGATTTTTCCCTTTGGCCAAATGGGACCTAGTTTAATCGTATCGCTTTTGCCTAATTTATCGTTCTGGATATTAAAATCTAAAATCCAGTTGTCGTTACCGCCTGAAGCGTAAAGGTGTTTTTCGTCTTTACTAAAAGCAATGCCGTACCAAGATTTACTTAACACTTTTTCATCGATAATCTTTTCTGTTTTGGCATCAAGCAATTGCAGCGACTGGGTACTTTGTCCGTTGTTGGTAATGGCAAGATATTTACCCGAGGCGCTGAGCTGCATGTTTAAAGGCAAATCGCCCAATTGCAGCGAATGCCCTGCCGGACTCAGCTTCCACCCATTAGGCAGTAAAATCTGTTGCGTACTTTCGTTTTTGCCTGGCCATTGTGCAAATCCTTTCTGGATGAACAGGAAACCGAATAATATAAATATATATGATTTTTTCATTTTCTTAAATTGATGTAGCAACACCTTATCGATGAAGATTAAAATTAACCAGGGCCCTGATGGTGTAACCGTTACCAGATGCTACGGAACCGATTTCGCGGATGGCCTCTGATGGGATTACCTGACTACGGGTTGCATAAAAAACAGGTCCGCCAGAAATAGAGAACGAAAGTTTCGAATGGTTTGGTTCCAGATTGATTGATGGCCCGATCATTACCTTTGCACCACCTTCTGCCTCGTCCTTTTCCCAAAAGCCTTCTAAATCTTGACCTAAGGCTTCGAAGCCAAGGTATAAAACGTTAGAAACACGATGCTGATACCCAAAACTGCTTATAAAATCGAGCTTATCCCTTGTTTTATCAAAAGCTTTTTCAAAGCGAAGGTTACCCGCCATTCTCCAGTTTGTCTGATCAAATGAAGCGGTAATCCTGCTAATTGCCGAACCAACACTCGACCAGTCTCTGCTTAAACCTAAGCCTGCACCTAACCTAAAACCAGTTATGCCTTTACTGCCCACTAAATCTCTAATTACCTCAGCCTGTTGCGCAGAGGTTACTCCGCCAGAATTGGCAAAACCGATTGCTGCTGTTGCATACAAGGTAAACCTGCTGCCTAAATAGCCCTTAACACCAAACTGTTGCCCTAAACCATCATAACCGAACTGTCCATTGGTTCTTTCGCCATAACTTCCTGAATAATGGATATTCCAACGGGGATTTTCTGCAGTTAAGGTATTCAGCGAAAACAGAAAGGGCTGAGCGGCATCAGTTCCTGTTTTGATTTCGGGCTTGGCTTCATTTATTTTCTGTGCGGCACAGCTTAAAACGGTACCAGCAAAAATGAGCATCAAAATTGTCTTTTTCATTGCGATGATCTATCAATTAAAATTTGGTTTCATTTAATAGTGGCGATTGACTTGCATTTACCTGATAAGTCTGGATCTTATCATTTTCATCAACCTCTACAATGCGGTAACCTTTATAGGCCGTACCCCAGTTTCCACCGATGTGCGCATCAAAAAAGTGTGGCAGTTTATCGGTATAAAAAACAGCATCAAGGCTGTGGTCGTGCCCATGGAATACCGCTTTTACGTTTGCATAACTGTGCAACAGTTTAATCGTATCCGGACATTCTATAAAAGGGCTTTCGGGAACCCAGAAATGAGGAGGAATGTGCAACACCACAAAAACAGTTTTCAGGTTTTTAAACTTATCGAGTTCCTGTTTTAAAAAATCGTTATTAGGGCATAAATAAGTGCCTTTGGTATCAGATGTATTGGCCAAAACAAAACCTACTCCATTTTTTTCGAAAGAAAAGTTATCCTCATAGCCAAAAACCGATTTCCAGATCTTTGCATCGGCATGATCGTGATTACCCGGAATGGCATAAAAAGGAACTTTAAGTTTATCGTAATATTCCTTTTTTACTTCTGATAAGAGTTCCGGGCGATCGTGTACAAGATCTCCGTTAATGATCACAAAATTGAGGGGGTTTTTATCGTGCGATTCATTTAACCACTTCACAATATTCTCATGGTGCAATTTGTACTCCGTTCCAGGCTGCCCATAATGTCCATCTGATGCAATAGCGAAACGTAATTTTGGTGCTTTGCCCAGTCTGGCAGGTGCCGTGTGTTCTTCTGCAAATGAAGACAGAACCGGCGAAATACTGGCCACTACAGCAGCAGCCAAACTATTTTTCAAAAAAAATCGTCTGTTAGACATAAGGATGGGATATGTTTTGTATCAAAGCCCAATATTACCTTGGTTAGGCTTCTTAAACATAAATTTAATGTTATGATTAGGTTAACCGAAGCATATCTATGTATCAATTTTATAACAGAACAGTGATTTTGCTAACTGGTTTTGACTATACAATTTGGCAATTTCAAAACAATTTAGGTGTAGCAGCGATTATCATAATATGAAACTACTCAAATCCTTACTCGCGGGCTTCGCTGGTGCCGGAGCATTAAATATATTGCACGAAAGTGTAAGACGGATTGATCCTGATGCACCAAGGATTGATCTTTTAGGCGAACAAGCCCTGTCAAGATCGATGAAAAGTTTAAATCTTGAAACGCCAAGTGGGAACAATCTTTATCTGGCCACCCTTGCTGGCGATATAGTGAGTAATGGTTTATATTATAGCGCTATAGGCTTTGGCAGCAAAAAAAATATTTATATAAAGGGTGCGTTAGCAGGACTTACAGCGGGTCTAGGGGCTATAAATATTCCCGATAAAATTGGTTTGGACGATACGCCAGTAACCCATACGGATAAAACCAAAATATTAACCGTAACCTGGTATGTTATTGGTGGCTTAGTAACCGCAGCTGTTCTTAGCCGTTTACAACGGGCTTAATAAGATGAACCCATTACCCGGCTGTGTCCTTACAGAACGAAAAGCAAATAATTTCTGTCTATTGAATACTTGATAATGGCCAACTGAAAGGTCTGTGAGGACACAGACCTTGGAGAAAGAGAAAAAAATTGCTGTTAGGTCTTCGACGGGCTCAGCCCGACAACTTTATTCAAAATATAAATCAAGTGCACCTGTTCCGTGGCAAAAAAACAAACTACCAATCCAGAAAATATGAAAACAAAAGGTCCGTGGGGACACAGACCTTGGAGAAAGAGAAGGCCCATCCCTCGGCCTGTGTCCTCACAGAACGAAAAGCAATTAATTTCTACCTATTGAATATTTGATAAAAGCCAACTGGAAGGTCTGTGAGGACGCAGACCTTGGATTAGTGTTGAAAAACCGAACCTTGTCCCTGGTTTTTCATTGCTATTGCTACTAAAGGAGAAAGACCCTTCATTGCATTAAGGACGACAAACCCCAAAATCGGGCGGCGAGCTCAGACCGATAACATTATCCAAGATAATAAACCAAGTGCACCTGTCCTGTGCTTTCCGTGTTTCCGTGGCAAAAAACAAACTACCAATTCAGGAAAATTTCAAAAAACAAAAGGTCTGTGGGGACGCGGACCTTGGACAAAGAGAAAAAAATTGCTGTTAGGTCTTCGATGGGCTCAGACCGACAATATTATTCAAAATAATAAAAACCAAGTGCACCTGTCCCGTGCTTTCTGTATTTCCGTGGCAAAAAACAAACTTCCAAATTCAGGAAACTTCCAAAAAACAAAAGGTCTGCGAGGATACCTTGGATTAGAATATTTATTAAAAGATAACAATCGCCTGCTTTATGACCAGGTAAGCTGCCAATGCGAACAAAAATATCGCTATCGATTTATTGATAATTAAACTGCTCAGTGCAAATTTCTCCTGAATATAAGTTGCAAAATGCGCATATAAGTAAAGTGCGAGTGTAGAACCAACGCCTGAGCCCAAACTAAAAATCACCAATGAAAGGTAATCCGTTTCAATCCATTGGTGTAAAATTACATAATTGCCAAAAAACAGCCAGAATGGAATTTGCACAGGGTTTAGCACCCCTAAAATTAACCCATATAAAACACTTCCACTGCGTTTATCTTCTTTTTTATTGCTTGTTTTAGGCACTTTTTTCCTGTTTTTCCAGGTAATGGTACCCATCACCAAAAACATCACAATCATAAAACAATCCACTAAAGTGCTTAAGCGAACTTCACTTACGGCCTCATTCGGATTGATATCGCTCATGGCCCAGCGGGCAAAACGCATCATCCCAAAGGTAAAAAACACTTCTACACAAGAGAAGGAAAGAATAAAGTACCAAACCTGCCGCATGCCCTTGTTAATAGCGAGCTGTGCAACGGTGAGATTAATATTGCCTGGCGGGATATAGCCCATGGCATTGAGAATGATGCCTATGAAAAACGTTAGAAAAAGCATTGCCGAAATTATGGATTTAAATTTAAATGCGATGCTAAATATTTTCCGGTGTACGATTTTTCTACCTTAACTAAATCTTCTGGTATACCTTCAAATACCACCTGACCGCCGCCATCGCCCCCTTCGGGGCCGATATCGATTACCCAATCGGCACATTTGATCATGTCCATATTGTGTTCAATTACCAAAATAGTGTTCCCTTGTTCAATCAAGGTATTCAGTGCCTTTAGCAGTTTTTTAATATCATGAAAATGCAGACCGGTTGTTGGCTCATCAAAGATAAACAGCGTTTTATTGGCATTATTTCCCTTAATTAAAAACGATGCGAGTTTAATACGTTGTGCCTCACCTCCAGATAAGGTATTAGAAGATTGGCCTAAATGTACATAACCCAGACCTACATCAACCAATGGATTTAATTTATTGAGGATCTTTTGTTCATCCTTAAAAAAAACTACCGCCTCTTCAATAGTCATATCCAAAATTTCAGATACGTTTTTCTCTTTGTAGGTTACATCTAAAACCTGCTGTTTGAAACGTTTTCCGTTACAGGCTTCGCAAGGCAAGTAAATATCGGCCATAAACTGCATCTCGATCTTCACCTCTCCCTCACCCTGACAAACATCGCAACGGCCACCTTCTACGTTGAAAGAGAATGCAGCTGGTTTTAAGCCTGCAGCTTTTGCCGATGCCAGGCCCGAAAACAAGGCACGGATATCATCCCATGCCTTTACATAAGTAACCGGGTTAGAACGGCTGGAACGGCCAATAGGGTTCTGATCGACCATTTCTACAGCGCTTACCAGATCGTAATTGCCGAAAATGCCATCATAAGCACCGGTTTGCTCACCAGCGTAGTTGCCAATTGCCTTTTGTAATGCAGGATATAAGATTTTTTTAACCAAACTGGTTTTACCCGATCCAGAAACACCACTTACGGCAGTAAAAACACCTAGCGGAAATTTCACATCAATATTCTGTAGGTTATTTTCCCTTGCGCCCTTAATCAGCACATGGTCTTTCCATTTACGGCGTTTATCAGGAATGGCTATTTTTTCTATACCTGCCAGGTATCGGCCTGTTAAACTATTTTTATCTTTTAAAATCTCTTCATAGTTACCGCTAAATACCAGATTACCACCATGAGTACCCGCTTCAGGACCAATATCAATAATGTAATCAGCCGCACGCATCATTTCTTCTTCGTGCTCTACCACAATAACAGTATTGCCTACATTACGGAGTGAAATCAATACTTCGATCAGCTTGTTCGTATCGCGTGGGTGCAACCCAATACTCGGTTCATCCAAAACGTAAATAGAACCCACCAAACTACTGCCTAAAGAAGTTGCCAGGTTGATCCTTTGCGATTCTCCTCCCGAAAGCGTATTCGATAAACGGTTTAAGGTAAGGTAACCTAACCCCACATTGTTTAAATAAAGGAAACGGTTATCAATCTCAGCCAATAAACGTTTGGCAATTTTGGTATCGTTCGCGTTTAATTTCAGCTCGTTAAAGAAAACCAGCGCTTTTGCCAATGGCATCAGTACCACATCGATAATCGATTTCTCAGCAATCTTTACGTAAGATGCATCCTTACGCAAACGCGAGCCTTTACAATCAGGGCAGGTGGTTTTTCCGCGGTAACGTGATAACATTACGCGGTACTGAATTTTGTAGGTCTGTTCTTCCAGTTCTTTGAAAAAAGCATCAAGGCCTGCAAAATATTTATTTCCTGTCCAAAGCAAGCGTTGCTCTGTTTCTGTTAAGGCACTATAAGGCCGGTGAATCGGGAATTCGAATTTTGGTGCAGCTTTAATAAAATTCTGCAACCATACATTCATTTTTTCGCCGCGCCAGGGGGCAATGGCATTATCGTAAATACTTTTGCTCTTATCAGGAATAACCAGATCTTCATCAATGCCGATTACGTTTCCATAACCTTCACAACGTTTACACGCACCATAAGGGTTATTGAAAGAGAAAAAGTTCGGCGTAGGTTCTTCAAATTTTATTCCATCCAGTTCAAACCGGTCGCTAAAATGTTTTGTTGTGCCCTGGCCTTCTACATAACAATCGCCTTTACCTTCAAAAAAAGCAGTCTGTGCCGAATCAGCCAATCTGCTTAATGTTTCTTCTTCCTGGTTGGTTACAATACGGTCGATCAGGATCTGAACTGTTTTATCATCAGTTAAGGCTTCATCCTTAAAGTCGGCATCATCTAAAACCGCTTCTATTTTTTCAATTTTATCGTTAATCAGAACGCGTAAAAATCCTTTCTGTAATAAAATAGCCAGTTCCTCCTTAATTGTACGGTTATTGTGCGGGTACAAAGGACAAAAAATAGTAACCGTTGTATCTTCGGGCATGGCATTTACATAATCTACCACCGTGCTTACCGAATCCTTTTTTACTTCTTTGCCCGAAACAGGCGAAATGGTTTTCCCGATACGCGAGAAAAGCAGTTTAAGGTAATCGTAAATTTCGGTCGAGGTACCAACGGTAGAACGTGGGTTGGAAGTAATAACCTTTTGTTCGATGGCAATTGCCGGGGCAATACCTTTAATATAATCAACATCGGGTTTATTCATCCGGCCCATAAACTGGCGGGCATAAGAAGATAAACTTTCTACATATCGGCGTTGCCCCTCTGCATATAAAGTATCAAACGCAAGCGAAGATTTCCCCGAACCAGACATACCTGTTACCACCACAAGTTTGTTTTTTGGAATGGCAACATCGATGTTTTTGAGGTTATGCACACGGGCACCTTTTATGATAATATTTTTATGCGGATCTTTTTCGGCCTCTTTTTTGCTCATGTATAATAACGAATATAATGTATAACCCCAGAATGTTGTTAGGGTTTTAAGAACATACAAAAATAGGGTACTGAGACGGTTAATTTATTTTTTAACATTTTATTTTTTGCTTTTTGATAAAAAAATAACTTTCTTTGAATATTAACAACCTCAAAACCAAACTAACACACATCAAAAAACATAGGAGAGAAGCTATAGAAATTAAACATCTACAAATTAATTTTTAGCAAATAGTACGGGATTTAGTGTAGGTAAACCTATGAATTTACAATCATATAATGATCAGGACCTGGTAAAGGTATATATTGCCGGGAACGAGAATGGATTGCAGGAACTTTTAAGAAGACATAAAAGTAAAATTTATACCTCTATCTACTTATTGGTTAAAGACCAATATCTGGCGGAGGATATTTTTCAGGATGCTTTTATAAAAGTAATTAATACCCTGCGATCGGGAAGATATAACGAAGAAGGCAAGTTTTTGCCTTGGGTAATGCGTATTGCCCATAACTTGGTTATTGATTATTTCAGAAAAGAAAAGAGAACACCAATCATCACCAGTGCCGATGGAATGGATGTATTCAATATGCTACACTTTTATGACGAAAGTGCAGAAGATAAAATGCTTCGCGACCAGACCCATAAAGATTTGAAAGCAATGATCCATTTATTGCCTGATGAACAGAAAGAAGTGCTCCTGATGCGCCATTACGCTGATTTAAGCTTTAAAGAGATCGCAGATTTAACCGATGTAAGCATCAATACAGCGTTAGGCCGTATGCGTTATGCATTGAGTAATTTGCGTAAAATGCTTAAAACAAAGGAGATGACCTACAAAGGGTAGTAAAATTGTTACATAAAATTTTTTAGGGGTTGAAATAAAGCATCTGAACTATCGTTAAGTTTATAAAACTTATCACATTTTTTGCTTATGACAAAAACCTCTACATCAAAAACAAATGTAAATTTACCTACACCTAACATGTTTCAGCCTAGAACTGATATTGAATCGGACGCAGAAATCGACTTATTTTATGATCAAATAAAAGGTAAGTTAGATAGACTGGCTAAAAATCCTCAAGATGAAACCATCAACAAGATTTTAGCTTACAGCAGCGCAAAGTAGAAAATCTTTACATGAGCCAAAAAAGCTTGTTCCACAGGGTGGGGCAAGCTTTTTTTATGGAAAATGAAAGAGGTGAGATGAAGGGACTTTGAATCGACGGACGAAGCAATCTCTTTCGGCTTGCTTATAAACCCATAAAATAATGGAATCCTGATTATTAGGAATTGGCTGGCTTATGGTCCCTGGGAGACTTCAGTCCCGCCATTCGCTATAGCTCCGATGGAACCTGTGAAACAAGCAAGCACATCATAAAAAGCAAAAAACAGTGCTTAAACCGGAGCTGCCGCTGCTGTCGGGTTTAGGCACAAGCGCATGTGCTCCCTGCAACTTTACAAATGAAATACTGTCTTTGCTCATTAGCCCCGGTTGAAGTGTTACCCTGCAGCAACGAGGTACGAGGAAGCGAAGCGTATAAGCGGAAAACGGGAAGAAATTTATTGTTTAGTACAGGCCCTGCGCTCAAAATGATGTTAATGTTTTAAAATTAGGAAATGATTGGCCTGTGGTTCTCAGTCCCGCCATTCGCTATAGCTCCGATGGAACCTGTGAAACAAGCAAGCACATCATAAAAAGCAAAAAACAGTGCTTAAAGCGGAGGCTGCCGCTGCTGTCGGGTTTAGGCACAAGCGCATGTGCTCCCTGCAACTTTACAAATGAAATACTGTTTTTGCTAATTAGCCCCGGTTGAAGCGTTACCCTGCAGCAACGAGGTACGAGGAAGCGAAGTGTATAAGCGGAAAACGGGAAGAAATTTATTGTTTAGTACAGGTCCTGCGCTCCAAATGTGAAAAAGTATTTTAGTATTAACCTGAATTCGATCGCTAAGCTGTTGAAATGAAATAGATTTTTCATAATCTGTTTATTGTTTTTAATTGCATTCAAGCTTGCTGATAAAACCCATAAAAATAATCGAATTCAGGTTACCAGCAATGAATCATCCATACTCCGTCTTCTATCCTACTCCTCGCATCTCCCCCCATAAATGGCCTAATTTTTACAATCCCCTAAAACAAAAAGCCTTACCTTTGCATAGTGTAAATTTAACACTAAGTACGCTATGAACAAGAACTTGCTCCCACTCACTTTAGGTGGTTTAGGCATCGGGATAACAGAATTTGTTATGATGGGCCTGCTACCCGATATCTCAAAAGATTTAGCAGTAACCATTCCGCAGGCAGGCCATCTAATTTCTGCATATGCTTTAGGGGTGGTAATCGGTGCCCCATTATTGATTATGATTGCAGGTAAATATCCCCCAAAAATGATATTGATTGCTTTGATGATCATGTTTACGGTTTTCAATGCCTTCTCTGCATTTGCCCCTACTTTTAATACCCTGTTTATTGCCCGGTTGCTTTCGGGTTTACCACACGGTGCATTTTTCGGGGTGGGATCGGTAGTGGCCAGCAGAATAGCCGAAAAGGGGAAAGCGGCTCAAGCCGTATCGCTCATGTTTATGGGCTTAACCATCGCCAATATTGTTGGGGTGCCATTAGGTACCTTTATCGGTCACAATTTTTCCTGGCGGATCTCTTTTGCCGTTGTCGTATTTGTTGGCCTGGTTACTTTGCTAAGTTTAAAATTATGGCTGCCAGCGCTGGAAGCCACAAAAAACCGTGATTTAAAAGCAGAACTAAGTTTCTTCAAAAAAAGAGAAGCCTGGATCATCATTTTTATGATCTCGATCGGAACGGGTGGGTTATTTACCTGGTACAGTTATATCGCTCCTTTAATGACGGATGTTGCAGGCTTTTCGCCAAATGCAGTAACCTATATATTAATGCTGGCAGGTTTGGGCATGATGTTCGGCAATTACATTGGCGGCTTATTGGCCGATAAATTTTCACCAGCAAAAGCGTCTGCAGCCTTGTTACTAACTATGGTAATTACCTTAACCATTGTTCACTTTGTATCCGCAAGTCAGCCACTGGCTTTAATTATGACTTTTGTTACCGGCGCCGTATCTTTTGCGTTGGCAGCCCCAATACAGATGTTAATGATCCAGAGTGCCAAAGGCTCCGAAATGCTGGCAGCATCTGCAAGTCAGGCGAGTTTTAATATTGGTAATGCTTTAGGCGCATTCTTTGGTGGTCTTCCGTTAGTATATGGCTTCGATTATACCTCGCCAGCCTATGTTGGTGCCGCAATGGCTTTGGTTGGTGCTTTCTTTGCGTTTTGGTTAATTAAGAGCAATCAGGGCGTAACGGAAGAAGTTAAAGTGCCCGTTACCTCTTTTCATTAGCACAATAATTGAACGAGTGAATGACAGGATGAGGAGTTTCAACATTCAGTCATTCACTCAGTCAAACTCAATCATTCAAAATCAGTTGCCAGTCTACTTTGTAGAAAACGTAAGGTCTGTGCAAGTAAAAATGTTCAGTCCTGCTGTACACTCTAGCCTCGCAGAAAAAGCTCGGGCTGTCGCTGCCATCAGGTTTACCATGAAAGGTTGTGCCGTTAATGATAAACCCACCGCATTAAAAACAATCTCAATTTCAAAAGTAATATACGCTTAATATCTGCTACTTACTTTATCTTTCAGCCTGCCTACTACTAAGCCCACTGATATCCCATAAAAAGATTCTACATCGTTCAGATTTGCCGAAAAGCCGGCAGTAACCGCAGCTGTTCTGTCCAGATAAAGGCCGTACTTTATTTCAAGCGGCAAACCAATCGGTTTCTTTCTGATTGTTTCATATATATTATTACTGAAAAGGCATCCTCCAGGTCTATCACAATCATTATACAGCAATGCACCACGGCTTACCTGATGCACTAAAGCAACCCCCACACCGAACTTTAAATAATGATAATGGTTAAAAGTATAACTTTTGCCCACTAAAATACCAACGTCAGAAATACGTGGCTCCGGCAGGCCACCAAAGTAAAATATCCTGATCCGCTCAACACCCGATGTTTTAAACGAAATATAACTGTTTCTTTTCTGCAGGAAAAAATCTACATCACCATACAACCGTCTATTGCCACCGCCGCCCAAACTAAAACCAACACCAAAATAGGTTTTCCGTTTCTGGCGTAAGGTATCTTGCTGTGCCGATGCATCTATAAACAGCAGCAAACAAAAGCATATCAATAAATATTTCATAACGTTTAATTTAGATGAGTATAAGGGCTATGCGGCAGCTCCCATTCTTTTAAGTAGCTTTAAATGAGATATTATCCCGCCTAAATAACTGGTAGAATTTGGCTTTATCCCTTTTTCGTGAAGCATTTCATATAATATTTTGCTAATCTGTGGGTAATACACATGATGGTAGTGCGGGAATAAATGATGGGCAATATGATTGTTAAAGCCACCCAAAATAAAGTTCGCCGTTTCACTAAAAGGATGCATATCGTTTGAGCTCTTAACCTGGTTCATTAACCAGGAAGCGTTTATATAACCTTGCGAATCTGCTTTCGGATATTGTGTTTCCTCTACATGGTGGGTCATAAAAAATGTAAACAGTAAAAACAGCGATTGGCTTAAATGCATCATCAAAAAGCCAAGCACTACCACATACCACTGCTGACCAGAAAAAAGCAAGGGCAGCACCAACAATAAACTGATATAGATTGTTTTTTGAAGCGCAAAAGACAAATAATATTTAAAGTCTTTTTTAATAACAAAGCCATCATTGCCAAAAAGAATCACAAAATCTTTAATAAAAATCCAAAACAGCGAATAGGTTGTATAAGCTAATGGCGCATACAGGTGCTGGTAAGCATGAAACCAATAATGTTTGCTATCGGGCACCACACGGATCAGCTTCGATATTTTAAGGTCTGAATCATAATCTTCTACATTTGGCGCATAATGATGTGAATTAACGTGACGCAGTTTCCATGCCTCAGCATGTGCCCCAACCAATGTATAAATAACCACAAAACAGATGTGGTTAAGCCGCTTGCTTTTAAAAATGGTATTGTGCGAAAAATCGTGCGAAAAGTTAAAGGCAAAGAGCAATGAGATAAAACCATATATCACAAAACAGCATATGAAACTCATCGGACCAGCAATTTTATACAAAGTTAGATAAGCAAATACCGTGAGCGAGAAGTACACCAGAAACTTAGCGATAATCATCCTCGCAAAAGCAGATTTATCGATCACCAGTTCCTGTTCCACACGTTGGTATATCGCTTTTAGCAACTGACTATCAGCTGCTACATGAATATGTTTATCCTTCATATCGCATCGGGATTAAATGCTCACTTTTACCCATCATTTTCAAAAACCTGAAATGCGAGACCAAAGATTCACCGTACGACATTTCCATATAGGTAAGCCTGTGCTTTTTAGCCAATGCTTTAAAAATCGGAATAATGTTAATGTAATGCACATGGCAAACATTCGGGAGCAGATGGTGTACCGCATGGGCGTTAAAACCGCCTAATGTCCAGTTTAGAAATTTGCTTTCTGCATGATAATCGATTGAGGTAAGCAACTGCAGTTTCGGCCAGCTCATATTCAATTGATTATCTTTATCAGGCACCGGATGAGCTACATAATCTGATAAGTGTGCAACGCCTAACACCGACACAAACAGCAGGGAAATGATAAAATGATTCAGCAGGAAAGCCATCAAAACTACCGTCCAGCCAAAAGGTAACAGGTAAATAGGCAACACAATCATATAACCTATATACAAGAGTTTATACACCACCAGCTTTATGGCCTCGGCGCGGGGAATTTTCACTTTAATGGTACGGCTCGATAAATTAAACATCATTAAGGTTTCTCTAAAAAAGAACCAGTTAATGGAATAAAAGAGATATAGAAACGGCGCATACATAAACTGATACCGATGGTACCATTGCAAAGGCTGCGATTCGGTCATTCTAAACAGGGGATTGTTCAATACATCAATATCGCTGCCTTCTATATTGGTATATAAATGGTGAGATTCGTTATGGTTTTTACCCCATACATATGCGTTATTGCCCTGCAGATTAAAACTAAGTGAAAACAATAACCGGTTCCAGAACTTGCTTTTAACCGCTACACCATGGGCGGCATCGTGCGAAACATTAAAAGCTGTTAACAAAACCGAAAGCCCCATCAGCAGGTAAAAAGCGTAAAACGCAACTACCGAATGGCTGGTGATCATTAAGGCGTAAAACAGGATGTCTAAACCGAAGTAAAGGAAGATCTTGAAAAACATTTTGGTGTTCCCTGTTCTCTTTAATCCATTTTGGCTAAAGTATTGATCTATCTGCTCGTTCAATTCTTTATAGAATTCGGAGCCTTCATCTTTTATAAATCTTAATTTGTTCATCTTGATATTTCAGGTTTAAATTTGTTTATCAAATCTAATACACTCCACAATGTTCAATTAATCTTTAAGATTATCTCGTACCAGACTACTAATCCTAAAAGAAATTTATACACCTATCATGTGATTATAAATTATATTTATTAAATTAACAGTTGATAATAATCCATTCGATTATTAAAAACGGCAAGATTTCATTTATAAATTAATCTTTATGGATAATCAACAAGCATTATTTTTTCAGGCCATCAGAGCAGCCCTGCCCGAATACCAGAACCTGGCGCTGAGTGTAGCCGAAGAATTAGGAATAAGTACCAATGAGGCCTATAAGAAAATCAGGGGCGACAGCAACCTTACTTTTCAGCAAATCATCAAACTTTCTGATTGTTTCGATGTCCCGTTTCTGTACAGCCCGAAACAATCGTTATCTGTTACTTTTAGCTATTTAAGTGTAAATGAAGATTTAGATATGATTGGCTATCTCCGGAATTTATTGGACAATATAAAAGCCATCAAGAACAGCAACAAGAAACACATCACCATTACTACCGACGATATTCCTTTATTTCATTTTTTCAAGTACCCCGAACTTACCAGTTTTAAACTCTTCTTTTGGGCAAATAGCGCTAATAACCTGGAAATGCCGTTCAGCTCCTCATTCCTATCCGATGAAATTATTAAAATTTCGCAAGAGCTGCATGCCACTTATCTGGAGATACCAAGCACCGAAATATGGTCTAAAGATACCGTAACAGGCACACTCGAACAGATCAGGTATGCATTCGAAGCCGGGCACCTTACCGATACCGAACTGGCCGTAAAAATTGTAGAGCAGGTAAGGTATTGCCTCACCGATATGAATATGTATGCCATTAGCAGCAAAAAAACCATCGACCCCAACCATACCTTTAACTGGTACAATTGCGATGTATTGGGAAGCATCGCTTACCTGGTCGATTTTAAAGACCGCATGGCCTGCTACAACAGGTTTAATACTTTTAATTACTTAAGAACCGAAGACCAGGCCTATTGCAAACAAACCAAACAATGGATGCAGGGCCTGATTATGAAATCGGTTTCTTTTAGCGGCCAGGGAGAAAAACACCGCAATAAATATTTATATAATGCCTTTGCTGAATGCGATAAATTGTTGAGGGAGATTACAAACAGCTAATTTCTTGCATGTTATGGATACAACACATTGGTCAAAAAAAAAAAAAAATCGTACCTTTACTAAAAAACAAAATGAGTTATACTGACAGACATATTATTGAAACTTATTCAGGATTATTTGAGGGCCTCAGCTCTTTAAGTAAAATTGAATTAATAGAAAGTCTTTCAAAGTCATTAAAAACCGAAAAGACAACAAAAGACAATAAATTTTACAAATCATTTGGGGCTTTTTCTACAGAAAAATCAGGCGAGAAAATTATAAAGGACATTAAATCAAGCAGGGTTTTTAAGAGTAAGGAAATCAAATTCTAATGCAGTATCTACTTGATACAAGCATCTGTGTTTTCTTTTTGCGCGGAAAATTAAATTTAGACGAGCGCATCCGACAAAAAGGACGAGAAAATTGTTTCATTTCAGAAATAACAGTTGCAGAACTTCGGTACGGTGCAGAGAATAGCGATAACCCAGCAAAATCACATAAAGCTGTTGATGCGTTTGTAAGCGGACTTTCAATTGTTCCAATCTATGGCTCAATTAAACGATACGCAAAAGAGAAGGTTAGACTTCGAAAAACAGGCAAACCCATACACGACGAGTTCGACCTATTTATTGGCGTCACAGCGATTGAGAATAAATTAACTTTGGTTACAGATAATATAAAGGATTTTGAACGTTTGGACGGTATAAAAATAGAAAATTGGTTTGACCGAAAATAGCATTGGCTTATAACATCAGTCTGACTCGTGGTGACTGACAAAATTCTAATGGTTTTTATTGCTAAATCCGACAA
This sequence comes from Pedobacter sp. ISL-64, assembly GCF_018613605.1. Classification (GTDB taxonomy): domain Bacteria; phylum Bacteroidota; class Bacteroidia; order Sphingobacteriales; family Sphingobacteriaceae; genus Pedobacter. The sequence goes on from NZ_JAGGPU010000013.1 coordinate 19,185, forward strand.
ATACAAAACCATTAACCAAAATATCAGAGCAAAAAACACCAAATCAATAATTAAGCGTTAAGCCTGCGCCAAAGCCCATATCGCTATCATAATGGGCAGAAATACCCATGTATTTAGTCGTAATAAATTTAAGTCCGCCCATAAACTCTTTATCACTGTTTACCATAAAACTCGCCCTTAAGCGCTTAGAAATCGGTATATCTTCCCGCATTAGCTGCAAACGAACATTACCGTCGTGGTACACTTCTGCCTGCGCTACCACTAGCATGGGTAAGGTGTAGGCAAGCCCCACACTAAACATAGTTCTGTTATCCTTTGTGCTTTTTTGGCCAAAAATATTGCTTTCCTGTTCGCCAGCTTCCATTTTCCGGTACCGCCAGTCGAACCCCACAAAAGGCATTAGCCACTGCATCCGATCTACATATCGGCCAATGTGGGTTTCCGTTTCAAAGCCGTGCATTTTATTATAGCCTAAACGCCACTCGGCTCCAATACTCCAGCGCGTATTTGCCAACATAGCCATACCGTCGTTTCCGTTGCTGGCAAAATCATTTTCGGCCATGACATGAAACATCCTGTCATCGGCAAAAAGCTTTCGCTGTGCCAGTTTAGGGTTCGGAATTTCGGGGTTTAACGGCGAGTTTTCATAGCTGAAAATTTTACCCATCCCGCTCATCATGTGGTACAAAATATGGCAGTGAAAAAACCAATCGCCACTTTCTGAAGCGCTAAACTCAATGGTATCGCGTTCCATGGGCATAATATCGAGTACATTTTTTAAAGGGGCATAATCGCCCTGGCCATTAATTACCCTAAAATCGTGCCCATGCAAGTGCATAGGATGACGCATCATACTATTGTTATATAAAATAATCCGCAGGTTTTCGCCCTTTTTGATGAGGATTTTATCTTCTTCGGAAATGGTTTTATTATCCAAAGTCCAAACATAACGGTTCATGTTGCCCGTTAACTGAAACTCCATTTGCCGGATTGGCGCCTTAGGCAAAACTGTTTTTTCAGGCGAGCGCAACATATCGTAATTTAATGTTGTTATCGGTCCTTTCATACTATGGTCATTCCCCATATTATGGCCTTTATGTGCATCAGAAGCAACCGTATCCATCCCAGCATCATCCAGCTCTGCATACATTACGGCATTCATATCCATCACCTGGTTTTGCATTTTCATACCTTCCATCTGCACCAGATTACCGTTCATATCCATCATTTCGTTCATCATTTTCATGCCTTCGAAATATTTCAATTTGGGCATTTTTTGGGCCGGCACTTTTTGCCCACTACCCAGCCATAAGGAAGCAGATTTGGTACGGTCTTCGGGGGTTACCAAAAACTCGTAACTTTTATTTTCGGGGATGGTTACCATTACATCATAGGTTTCGGAAACGGCAATAACCAGCCGATCTACCTCTACAGGCGTTACATCATTACCATCATTGGCCACTACCGTTATTTTACCACCGGCATAAGTGAGCCAAAAATAGGTAGATGCCCCGCCGTTAGCAATGCGCAACCTTACCTTATCGCCTGCTTTGAGGTTGTTTGGTACCTGGTACTGATTTTTTCCATTTACTAAAAATGCTTCGTAGTACACATCACTCACATCCATGGCAGTCATCCGTTTCAGTTCGTTGGTGAGCTTGGTTCTAAAGTGCCCACTTTTTATGGCTTCGGCATAACTTTGTGTTGTACCTTTTTTTATCGCGAACCAATCGTTGGCATTGTGTAATCGCCGATCAACTTCGTGGGGCATCATATTGGTCCACTCACTTAAAACAATTGGGACAGTAGGAATTGCAGGCTCTTTTCTTTTATTCAAAATCATCGCGCCGTACATCCCAATTTGCTCCTGCAAGCCCGAATGGCTATGGTACCAATGGGTACCGTTCTGTATAATAGGGAAACGGTAAACATGGGTTTTATTGGGCTCAATAGGCATTTGGGTTAAATACGGAACCCCATCATATTGATTAGGCAGAAATACTCCGTGCCAATGCAACGAGGTTGACTCTTTTAGCCTGTTGTGTACATGTATTTCTGCTGTATCGCCCTCGGTAAAGGTTAGCGTTGGCATGGGTATTTGCCCATTCACCGCAATGGCTCTTTTAGGTTTTCCGCCAAAAGTTACCGTTGTATCGGCAACATATAAATCATAGCGCACAACCCCTGGCGATTTTTTGTTGCCTAAAGTTTCTACATCACTTGCTTTCTGGAGGGCTTTTTTGGGGGCAGCCGCTTTTACCTCGTTGTGCTGATGTTGGCCAAAAGCAAAACTACTGAGCAAAATACTAAGGCAACAAACTAAAATAAACTTCATTTTGTAGCGTGTGTTTTTATTTAAGTACTTCGGCAACCTTACCACAAGTTAACATTTTGTTACCATAATATGGATTTTTTATCGCCTCACCTTCACTTAACCAATAGCTTTTTTTCATCGGACAATAAGCGTAATAAATAGGCTTATCGTTAAGTTTTACCGCTTTTACCAGGGCATAAAAATCGGTTGATAAAGAAGTAAAATGATCTCTTTGATGTTCAATATCTTTACTTTCGGCAATGTGCCCGGCATCAAATAATATTTTATCACGCAATACTTTCGAAACGTTGGTTTTTTCATTAGCTTTTATCGCGTTAATTAATACAGCAGCCTTGGTGCCAGCCACGCTTGCATTGCTGCTAATTAAGGCATCTTTAACTTCGTAATACGCCTGCAAAGGGTTAACCGCTGCTGCTTTTTCCTGTGCTGATACACTGCCAACTACAATTAGTACAAGGACATTGATTGTCCAGAATTTAAGTAACCTTTTCATTTTGTGTTAAGTTAAATGTTATCAATATATTTCCCGATACCAGTTAGCGAGCTGTTTTTTTAATTTGCTTATGCAACCATAACAGGGCTTTATTATTATACAAAGCTAGCGGTATGGCCTTTCCGGATGTTACACTTTTACCGAAAATGTTTATATAATTATCGCTTGTAGTTGGGCCATGAGGTTGGCGTTAAGTGGTTGGGGGTGGATTGAGCGATTTAAACAATTACCTTTTATAAGTAAAGATCCTTCGACAAAGCTATCATTGACGTTATTTTGCAATTACCTACTAATAAGACATTTGCGACATTATACATTTCCATCCAGCTAGGCCACAGCACCGTATCCTCGTTCCACTTAAATCCGGCCTAACAAATTTTTCGGATTCTGCTGACCCAGCCACACCACTGACCTCTAAAGAAAAATTTTCAGCCGGTGTTTTTTGTTTCTTTTTGACATCAAAAAGAAAGAGCCTTTCGGCGGCGGTGAGCCGAGGCAAGAATGAGCCTCTGGGCAAAAAAGAATATGCGTCATTCAGATTCATTTTTATACAATAAATTATCCCTCAGGATGAAAATCGCAGCTTTATCTCTCCCATCTCCTCTTCTTCCATTATTTCCCATATTACATTTTCCATCTTTAACCTATATTTGCACATGCTTAAAAAAGAACGCTACAAACTTTTTGTAGAACATTTTTCGGCCAAGCAGCCTGATGCAGAAACCGAGTTAAATTATAACAATCCCTTTCAGCTTTTAGTAGCCGTAATCCTTTCTGCACAATGCACCGATAAAAGGGTAAATATGGTAACTCCTGCACTTTTTCAGCGCTTTCCCAATGCCAAAGCTTTAGCCGAAGCTACGCCTGATATTGTTTTCGATTACATCAGAAGCATTAGTTATCCCAATAATAAGGCAAAACACCTGGTGGGCATGGCTAATATTTTGCTCAACGAATTTAACGATGTGGTGCCTTCGGGGATTGACGATTTACAGAAAATGCCCGGTGTGGGCCGCAAAACCGCCAATGTAATTGCCTCAGTAATTTACAATGCACCAGCCATGGCGGTTGATACCCATGTTTTCCGTGTGGCCAACCGTTTGGGTTTAACTAACGGTAAAACCCCATTGGCGGTTGAAAAAGATTTAGTTAAAAATCTTCCCGAACACGATATCCATATTGCACACCACTGGCTTATTTTGCACGGACGTTACGTTTGCGTAGCCAGAAACCCCAAATGCGCTGTTTGCGAAATTACCTACATGTGCAGGTACTTCGAACGTTTAACCGCTCAAAACGAGAGAGATAAATTAAAAGCTTAAAAAATTATTTTCACTTTACTATTGACATTAGCTAGAAAACTTTTACCTTAGCTAAATATATTAGTATTTTAAATATCAACATTTAAGCATATTAGCCGATAATCGATTATATTTACGCCATCAATGAAAAAAGAAATGAGTACCGCAAATCCAGATAAATTAAAAGCCCTGCAACTTACTTTAGATAAACTAGAGAAATCATACGGTAAAGGCACCATCATGAAACTTGGCGATACCGCTATTGAGCCGATAGATTTTATTTCTACAGGATCAATCAGTTTAGATATTGCTTTAGGTATCGGCGGTGTGCCAAAAGGTCGTGTAATCGAAATTTATGGCCCGGAATCTTCTGGTAAAACAACTTTGGCTACACACATTATTGCCGAAGCACAGAAACAAGGTGGTATTGCAGCATTTATCGATGCAGAACATGCCTTTGATCAGTTTTATGCAAAAAAATTAGGCGTAGATACCGATAACCTTTTAATCTCTCAACCAGATAATGGTGAGCAGGCATTGGAAATTGCCGATAACCTGATCCGCTCTGGTGCGATTGATGTAATTGTAATTGACTCGGTTGCAGCTTTAGTTCCTAAAAGTGAAATTGAAGGCGAAATGGGCGACAGTAAAATGGGTTTACATGCCCGTTTAATGAGTCAGGCATTGCGTAAATTAACCGGAACGATTTCTAAAACCGGATGTTGCTGTATTTTCATTAACCAGTTGCGTGATAAAATTGGTGTAATGTTTGGTAACCCTGAAACCACAACAGGTGGTAATGCTTTGAAATTTTATGCATCGGTACGTTTAGATATCCGCCGTATTTCACAGATTAAAGATTCTGACGAAGTTTCTGGTAACCGTGTGAAAGTAAAAATCGTTAAAAACAAAGTAGCTCCACCTTTCCGTATTGCAGAATTTGATGTGATGTTCGGTGAAGGTATTTCTAAAAACGGAGAGATTGTTGATTTAGGTGTTGACTTCGGCATCATTAAAAAAGCAGGATCCTGGTACTCTTACGGAGATACCAAACTTGGCCAAGGTAGAGATGCCGTAAAACAATTGTTAAGCGATAACCCTGAACTTGCAGAAGAATTAGAAATTAAAATTAAAGCCGAAGTAACCGGCGAGAAATTGGCTGAGAAATAAACAAAGCTTAAATTTAAGTAAATATAAAAAGCGTCCTGTTAAAGATAATTTAGCAGGACGCTTTGTTTTATAATAGAAAGCGGTGTTAGTTCTGACTAAATACCGCGTTAAAATCTTTAGTTACATATACAATTACCAAAAGTGCAGCAATAACCAAAGCACCCAGGATAATTACTCCCCAACTCCCCTTCAGTTTGTTCTTATCATTTCTGATTAGCCAATATAAAATGCCAATTAGCGGTATCGCACAAACAATCCAAAATATTAACGATGCTCCAGTCATATGTAAAATTCAATTTAAACAATTATTCAGTTGGCAGTTTTCAGTGATCGGTTTTTTTTGCCGTACCTGCCTTGCCATTCGGTCAGGAAGCAACTATAACATGTAGATAAATCATGCGGTGCTATTTCCATCTTCCGCCATCCCTCTCGCGGTCGCCACTCGTTAAGCGGTCGTCATCTGCTAAGCGGTCGTCATCCTGAACTTGTTTCAGGATCTATTCAGTGAACTAAGCAGTCCGGACTCTATAGTCTGGAGTCCTTAGTCGGTTACACAAATGAATGACCAACGCCCCCCTCCTAAAACTCCATCCGCGCCATTGGCGAAACATCCTGTCCTACAAAATCCTGCTTTAGGTACTTCTGGTAGCCTGCTATGGCAATCATCCCTGCATTATCGGTACAGTATTGAAAGGCGGGGATATATACCTTCCAGCCCAGTTCGTCGGCTGTTTGCTGTAATCCATTTCTTAAACCAGAATTTGCCGAAACACCTCCTGCAATGGCAATTTCTTTAATTCCGTATTGTTCTGCTGCTTTCTTCAACTTGTTCAGCAAAATTTGTACAATACTATGCTGAACCGATGCACAAATATCATCTAAATTTTCGGCAATAAAATTAGGGTTCTCTTTTTCCTGCTTCCTGATAAAATACAGAATAGAAGTTTTAAAACCGCTAAAGCTAAAATTCAGATCGGCAATTTTTGGCTCGGCAAATTTAAAAGCCAAAGGATTTCCATGTTGTGCATGTTTATCAATCAGCGGTCCGCCAGGATAAGGCAAGGCCAGTAATTTAGCGGTTTTATCAAAAGCTTCGCCAGCAGCATCATCTAATGTTTCGCCAATAATTTCCATATCAAAGTAATCTTTTACCAGCACAATCTGTGTATGTCCGCCTGAAACAGTTAAACAGATAAAAGGGAAATTTGGCTTAGGATCATCAATAAAGTGCGCCAAGATGTGCGCATGCATGTGATTGACAGAAATTAAAGGTATATTTAAAGCTAATGCGAAAGATTTTGCAAAAGAAACACCAACCAGTAACGATCCTAAAAGGCCGGGGCCACGTGTAAAAGCGACAGCATTAATGTCCTGTTTTGTAACTTTAGCATTAATTAAAGCTTGTTGTACGGCAGGCACAATATTTTGTTGATGTACCCTTGAAGCTAATTCAGGTATAACACCACCATAATTTTGATGAATTGTTTGGTTTGCAATAACATTGGCAGTAATTTTGCCGTTGTTACAAATAGCAACGGATGTATCATCGCAAGAAGACTCAATAGCAAGTATAACAGACAAATTATTAATATTTAAGCTGCAAAATTATTAAAAAACTATTTAAAATACTCCTTTGGGTAATCGCATCAATAATCTTGCTGCTTGCGCTTCTTATTTTTTCGCTGCAATTTAAGCCTGTTCAAACTTATTTTGCGCAGAAGGCTGCCGCATATTTATCTAAAGAGCTTAATACTACCGTCTCCATCAAGAGTCTCTACATCAAGCCATTTAAATCTATTGTACTCGAAGATTTATTGGTTTTAGATTTACAAAAAGACACTTTACTAAGCACACCACAATTTATGGTGGATATTAATCAATTGTCCATTGATAAAAAGATCATTGATATCAATACCCTTCAAATTAACAATGGGCAGTTTTTCCTAAAGGATTTCAAAGATAAGTCTTCTAATCTCGATTTCATTATAAACTACTTCGATTCTGGTAAACCTACTGTAAAGAAAAAGAAAAGCAAACCGTACGATATTAATATTGGCCGCATTATTTTAAATAAATTCGCCTTCAGGTATATCAATTACAGGGCAAAAGATACCGTTCAGGGCAAAAGTGTAAACTTCGAAAATGTATCTGTTAAAGAGTTGAGCGGAATTTTTGAAGGGCTCGATACTAAAAACCATTTGATTAAAACCAATATCAAAAACCTAACTTTTAAAGAGCGCAGCGGATTTTACCTTAAAAACTTAACGGCTCAAACCACGATAGACAGTAATGCCATCGAGCTGAAAAACCTATTGCTCGAAACCAATCAGAGCCGTTTAACCGATTACTACCAGATGCGGTTTAAAAGTTATAAAGACTTTAACCACTATGTAGATAATGTGCGGATGAAGGCCATTTTTAAAGATAGCCACATCAGCTCAAGAGACGTTGCTTTTTTTGCGCCAGAAATGAACACCATGAAACTCGACCTGGATGTTGACGGCCAGATTACGGGTTTAGTGAATAACCTTAAAGCCAAAAAACTATCGTTAAAAACAGGAAAAGCTACACACATTAAAGGAGATTTTATTTTAAAAGGACTGCCGAAATGGAAAGAAACCTTTATGGACCTCAACATTGAAATGGCGGGCACGAATAAAACCGATCTGGATGAAGTGCTGGCAGGTATTACCAACAGCAAGAAAAAAATTGTTCCGGTAATTGTAAACAAATTTGGCAACATTAACTTTAACGGAAGTTTCACCGGTTTCCAGAACGACTTTATTGCTTATGGTGAATTTAAAACCAAACTTGGCCGTATTGTTTCGGATGTGAACATGAAAATCGATAAAAACGATGTTCCTTCCTATACAGGGAACGTAAAAAGCTACGATTTTAACCTTGGCAACCTGATTGACGAAAAAAGCCTTGGCCGTATCAGCTCTTCACTGTATGTTAAGGGCCGCGGCACGGAGCTTAAAGATTTGACTGAGAAGATAAACGGCGATGTAGACTATATCGACTTTAATAATTACCGTTACCACAATGTGAAGATCGACGGAACCTTTAACAAAAAGTATTTCGATGGCAAGCTGAGCATTAACGACCGTAACGTTAAACTGGTTTTTGATGGCGGAGTAAACCTGAATCCTAAACTGCCGGTATTTAACTTTAATGCCACTATTTCTAAAGCAAGATTAAAGGCTTTAAAGCTGGTGAAAGATTCGTTGCAGGTTGATGCTAAATTTACAACCAATTTCTCGGGTACTAACCTGAACAATATCTCAGGCAAATTATTAATAGAACAAATTAGGCTGCAAAATCCGAAGGGTATCTACAGTGTTGATTCGGTACAGTTAATGGCCGCCGGAACGGGTGCCAGCCGCGTACTGGATATCCGATCAGATATTTTAGATGCCAGTATTAAAGGTGAGTACGATTTAAATTCTATTGTTTCTTATTACAAAGCCATCGCCAAAACTTATATCCCTTCGTTAAAGGCCGATATTATCAAATACAAGAACCAGATTTTTCAGTTCAACCTCAAGGTTAAAAAGTTCGAACCGCTGGCACAGATATTTATCCCGGGTTTAGAATTAGAAGAAGGGGCTACATTAACCGGTGATTTCGATTCGCGCAACAATACCGCAACGCTGAACGGTTTTGTTAAGAAACTAAAATACAATGGTATTGTGGTAAACAATATCATCCTCGATGAAAATACCACCACACAGCAGCTTCAACTGATTGTAACTTCAGATCGGGTGCAGATTAACGACAGCTTGTTTATTAAAGATGTAAACATTTCCAACATCCTGCGGAACGACAGTTTGGCTTTCAACGTAAAAATGTCGAACGCCGAAGAGGACAATCAGCTCGATTTAAACGGCCTGGTAGAGTTTACCAAAAACCAGGATACTACGGCAAGGTTAAGCGTATTGCCCTCTATCTTAAAAATCAACAACGAAGAGTGGCGCATCCAGGAGAAGGTACGCATCGTGCTCAACAATGGTAAAACGGAGATCACTAATTTCGATTTAACCAACGGAAAGCAGCAGGTTATTATTGATGGATTAATTTCGGAAGACCCTAAAGATTTAATCAGTGTTGGCTTTAAAGATTTCAACTTAAAAACCCTGAACCCTTTTACCAAAGGTTTTGGTGTTAAACTGGGTGGAAACCTGAACGGAACAACCGATCTGTACGGCATATTAAAAGCACCGAGGGTTGCCGACGATTTAAAGATCGATTCATTAAACTTTAACGATATCTATATCGGTACTTTAACCGATACTTCATCATACAGTAACGAGAGCAAAAAGATCAACGTATTTACCCGCATTATGGCCGACGATTCGGAGACTTTTAAACTGACTGGAAATCTCGATTTAAAAGAAAAAGAAATCGACCTGGCTGTAAAAATGGACGAAAGCAAACTCACCATCCTTGAGCCTTTTGTTAAACAACTTGTATCGAATTTAAAGGGGAATATCTCGGCTGATTTAACCGTAAAGGGCAAATTAGAAAAACCTGAAATCAATGGAACCCTATCATTAGATAAAGGGCAACTGATGGTAAACTACCTTAAAACCACTTATGTAATTACCGATGATGTAGAAATAAACAATAGCGTAATTAAACTCGGCGATTTTGAACTTAAGGACCTGGAAGGTCATGAGGCTACCGCACGCGGTACCGTAGATTTGAACGACATCAATTACCCTACTTTGGATGTAACAGTAAACGCGAATAGCTTAATGGCCTTAAATACGACAGGCAAAGACAATTCGGTGTATTACGGCAGGGCTTACGGCACTGGTGTATTTAAGTTTACCGGGCCAACAAATAAAATGAAAATTGATATTAAGGCAAAAACTGAAAAAGGAACCGTTTTCAACCTGCCTTTAAACAGTTCGGAAACCATATCGGATAAAGATTTCATTAATTTTGTAAGCCGCGATTCGACCGTGCTGGTTAAGAAAAAGACCAACTTTGATGGCCTGACCTTAACCTTCAAATTAACCATCGACCCGAATACCACAGCCAATATTTATACAACACTGGGTAATTTAAGTGGCAAGGGTAATGCCGAGCTGAACTTAAACATCAACAGTTTCGGCGATTTCGAAATGTCTGGCGATTATATCATCGAAACCGGAAGTTTCGATTTTACGGCACAGGAGGTAATCAACAAAAAATTCGAGATCAGGCAAGGTGGCACCATCCGCTGGACGGGTAACCCTACAGCTGCACAGATTAACTTAAAAGCAGTGTACGCTTTGAGGGCGAGTTTAAACGACCTTTACAAAGCAGCCAACCGCGATGCCAGCAGTAATGCCAACCAAAGGGTAAATACTGAGGTTGAGATGGGTTTAACGGGTTTACTCTTAAAACCAGATATTAAACTTGACATTAACTTCCCTGCTCAGCCTTCTATCAAAGAAGAACTGCAAACCTATTTCAGCGATCAGAACAACCTGAACCTGCAGGCTTTCAGTTTAATCATCAGAAGAAGTTTTGCCCCTGGAAACGGAGGAGAATCGATCGGGAACCAGCTCAGCTCTACCGCAACCAGTACAGCTACCGAGTTGGTATTTAACCAGTTTAACAATGTACTTTCTTCATTAAATTTAAATTTTGTCGATCTGAATGTGCGCTCGTTGAGCGAGGCCAATGCATCGTTTAAATTCTTTAGCGATCGTTTAATTATTAATGCGGGCATTGTAGATCGAAACAGTGTGAATGATTTTACCGTTATCGATTTCTCTAAAGACAATGTGGGTAGAGAGGTCGAGGCCCTTTTCTTAATTAAAAAAGATGGAAGCTTAACCGTTAAGGCGGCAAATAAACCACCTACGCAACAAAGTATCTTCTTAAACAGCGGGATTAGCTCAACGGCAAACGTAACCTCTTTTGGTTTGGTTTATACCCAGCAGTTTGATACGTTTAAGGAGTTTATCCAGAAAATTTCCGGTGCTTACCGCCGAAACCTAAAGCGGAAACAAAGCCAGGCCCCTGTTAAAACGAATAAACCGATCAATAAAGAAGCGATTATCAATCAAAGTAAAGGGAATCAACGGAGGTAGAAGGGTTAGGGCTTAGTGTTGAGGGGTTAGTGGGCATTAGTTTATTGGTTCAATAGTCAATAGTTTATTGGTCATTGGTCCAGGTGTCATTCTTCCTCATACGTCATTGCGAGAAGGAACGACGAAGCAATCTTCTTTGATAGATTATGTATCATTTAGATCCAGACCACGAAGTAGCTATTAGGCCATTGAAAAAATATACACAACTAATAAAACAAGTTCAGGAGGATGAACGCCGTGGGAATGACGCAAGCAAAGAAACCATGCAGTGCTCAGCGAAGCTAATCAGCCCTATAGCATTACGATTCCCAATCAAGTTAGGAATGACGCATACATAAGAAATCAACTCGGATTATGGCGGTCGTCATTCCCGCGCAGGCCTATCGTGCGGACACTTCTTCTGTTAACTCTAAATATGTTTTTCTAGTACATTTCATCAAGGCGGTCGTCATGCTGTCCCGAATGTTCGGGATCAGCATCTTTCCAGCTATAAAAAGGCATTTATTTCGAAAAAACATTAATTAAGCAAACATTGGCTTTTCCGCTCTTTGCCGCGGGGCATGGTAGTTTTTCACAGATAGTGTTGTTTTTAGCGGTGTTCAAGAATGCTGCGCATTTTGGAGCGCCAAAGTACCCAAAGCGCTTTGTCAATCCGGCAATGTGGCTCCTCACCACCCACGCTCATCAAAAAACAGCGGCACTTCGTTTAATCAGTTTTTGTTTATGTTTTCTTTGGGCTAATTGAGCCCTTCGGGGTTTGTGTTCAATATTTCCTAAAACTTTAAATTAGCTTTATGAACACAAAACCACTGCGTTTTAGGTTTGGTAGTGCTATTTTGTTCTATTCTGCGCCTGTTTTGATTTCCTGCCACTTGGGATTGACGGGCGTTCTTCGGTAAAACCTGTGTATTATTAAAGTAGGCCAGCATAACGCCGAAAAACCCACACATATAAAGATGTGTCCACACGAAAGGCCTACGCGGGAATCTTAATGCCTATTGCATTCTAGTCTTCAATTAATTACTAGAACCACACACAACGTAGATCCTGACCACGATTAGCTATTAGACCGATGAAAACAATAAACACAACTAATAAAACAAGTCCGATAGCTATCGGATCAGGATGACGAACGCCCTGAGAATGATGCCCGATTTTGGACTAAACAAAAAGACCAACAGTCGAACACGTGTTCAACTGTTGGTCTTGTATAAGTTTTCAATTAGCAGTTTTCAGTTCTCACAATCCAAACTGTGAACTGCAGGCTGTTAACTGTCAACTGAATTATCCTTTCATAATCGAATGGCCCATTTTATCTCTTTTGGTGGTTAAATAACGTTCATTATGTACGTTACTTGCAATTTCTATAGGAATATTTTCGACCACTTCTAAGCCATAACCAATTAAACCTGCTCTTTTGGTTGGGTTATTACTCATTAAACGCATTTTAGTAACCCCTTCTGATCTCAGGATCTGCGCACCTACACCATAATCGCGTTCGTCGCCTTTAAAGCCTAATTTAATGTTCGCTTCTACCGTGTCGAAACCGGCATCCTGTAAGTTATACGAACGTAATTTATTAATCAGCCCGATACCTCTACCCTCTTGGTTCATGTATACAACTATACCTTTACCTTCTTTTTCGATCATTTCTAGTGCTTTGTGCAACTGTGGACCGCAATCGCAACGGCAGGAACCAAAGATATCGCCAGTTACACAAGAGCTGTGTACACGTGCTAAAATAGGTTCGTTGGCATTCCATTCGCCTTTAGAAATGGCTAAGTGCGTGGCATTGTTATCCAACTGGGTATAAGCCGTCATTTTAAAATCACCCCAAGCAGTAGGTAAATCGATGCTAACCTCTTGTTTAATCAAACTATCCATGGTTAAACGGTAAGCGATTAAATCTTCGATTGATATAATTTTTAACTGGTGCTGTTCGGCAATTTTAAATAAATCAGGGAGTCTGGCCATTTCGCCATCTTCTTTTAAGATCTCTACCAATAAACCTGCAGGTTTCATGCCGGCCAAACGCGCTAAATCTACCGCAGCCTCTGTATGACCAGCACGGCGGATTACGCCACCATCTTTTGCAATTAAAGGAAAAATATGTCCTGGTCTGCCCAACTCTTCGGGGTTGGTTTTAGGATTAACCAGGGCCAGCATAGTTTTAGAGCGGTCGCTTGCTGAGATCCCGGTGGTACAACCGTGTCCAACCAGATCTACGGAAACCGTAAAATTAGTTTCGTAAGCTGCCGTATTTTTACCCACCATCAGGTTCAAGTTTAACTCTTTACAACGTTCTTCTGTTAAGGGCGCACAGATTAAACCACGGCCGTAAGTAGCCATAAAATTGATGATCTCTGGCGTTGCATTTTCGGCTGCCGTTAAAAAATCACCTTCGTTCTCTCTATTCTCATCATCTACAACAATAATCACTTTACCAGCTTTTATATCTGCGATGGCCTCTTCTATTGTGTTTAATTTTGTTTGCATTTTATAAACATTATGGGGCAATGGCGTGTTAAAATCAATTTATACCACAAACAATAACCCGTACAAATGTACAACCTTATTGAGCAATATTTGGATTAAAATATCATCTGTAAGTAAAGGAAAAGACGCCTATTTTTCCTTCTTTTTAAACAGCTGAAGGAAGAACTGCTTGTAATAATTTACATCAAACAAGGCCGAATCTACTGTAGCTTTATAGGTTAAAAAGGCCGCCAGTGGCGATAAAACGATTACGGCAATCCACATCCCGAATATCGGGTTTAAATTACCTTCGCGGGCTGATTTTTCGGCCACTGTGGTAATAATGTGGTATACAAGAAAGAAACAAATGGCCACCACTACCGGTAAACCCATTCCCCCTTTTCTGATAATCGCACCTAATGGAGCACCAATAAAAAACAACAGGATACAAGATGCAGCCAGGGTAAATTTACGCTGGTACTCTACCGTGGTAAAAATAATTTCGCCGGTTAAATCGGTTTGACGTGGCCCCCAGTTAGGCACATGCTGCATAATATTCGCCACGGTATTGGTTGCATTATCTAGGGCCAGTTTCCGCGATCCGTTAGGGATACTCTTCAGTATTACATCATCAATCTTTTTCGGTACGGCTTTTACTTTGGTATAACCCTTGGTAACATTAAACTGTTTAAAGTTGCTGGTGAGGTTGGCAATGGTTCGCATTTGCAGCGTATCCAATTGCTTGGTCAGCGAGTCGCGCTTTTTAACGATCCCTTTCAGGTTTAACATGGGCGTGCTGTTTCCAAAAGCATTAGGATCGGTGGTATTTCCATCAAAAGACGACATATCGAAACGCGGTGAGGTTTCTTTAAAACGGTTCCGCGTAAAAATCTGCCTTGGGTTGTACATGCCGTTTTTCGAAGCCTGCTCTTCGTATTGCACACCATTTTTAAGGTAAAGCACCAAAAACTTACCATCGGCTGTTTTATTCATTTTACCCTCTCTGGCCAGAATTACCTTCGGAATTCCGTTATTTTCACGGTGATCGTAAATCATGATATTGTGTAGCGTACCGTCTTCCTCTTTCGAATCGACACGGATGGCATAACCTGGAATGGCATTGTTAAAAACGCCTGGTTTAATTAAAAATGAAAGTTTTTTGTTCCTGATATCGTACAGTAGCGAACCAAATTTGAGGTTGGCTTTGGGCAGCATATAGTTGGCAAAAAAGAAGGAGGCTATAGTGAGCATCAAAATCACCACAAACAAGGGGCGCATGGCTTTCTGTAAAGAAATCCCCGCCGATTTAATAGCCACCAGCTCATAATTCTCGCCCAGCGTACCAAAAGTCATGATGGACGAAAGCAGTACCGATAGCGGTAGCGCCATAGATACGTTGGCAGCCGAGGCGTAATACATCAGCTCCAGAATGGTGTACCATTCGAAACCTTTTCCGATTAAATCATCAATCCATTTAAACAGAAAAAACATCAATAGAATAAACATCATAACAAAAAATGTTGCTATGAATGGCTTCACAAATGCTTTTATTAATAGAAGATGTATTTTTTTCACCCTACAAAGGTAAACAATACGAAGGTAATTTATGCACCCAAAACGCTAATCAGATAATCGATCTGGTTATCCCAGATTAATTTTTTCTCTGCAAGAAGCTCATCGGTTGTAAAATCAGTAATCGAGAGGGCAACATCATTGGTTAGTTCATCCTGTACAATTTCCATCTCAAAATAACATTGAGGTTCATCATCCAGCCACTTAAATTTAACCAGCTTATTTTCTTTAATGGAAACCAGTTTTGCTTTCTGCTGCTCATCATCCCAGGTAAAAGTATATACCTGATCGCGAAAATTCACATCGTCCGCAAACCATTGCGACAAGCCGTTTGGCTCACTAATAAAACTATACAATATTCTTGGTGACGATCTAACTTCGTACTCTAGTGTAAATTTTTTCTTTTCTGCCATGTTAGTACACTACCAGGATAATTTCCGGACTATTTTTTAATATTATTTTTCTAAAGAAAGGTAATTTATTCTATATCTGCAACAATATAATTTTTATTGGTTCCAGGTGCGGGTTCAGTGGTACATTCGCCATTGGCTCATTGCTTACTGGTGTAATAGCTCATTGGTCATTGGTTCATTAGTTAATGGTCATTCCCCTCGTTATTTCATGCCAGAAGGCTATTTTGACGACGAACGCAGGGCGGGTAGTTGATTAATCGGCTCTTAATTTCTGCTCAACATCCGCAATACTGACTAATAAAGAAAATCCAATGCCTGTATGCATTATAGGATTAAGAAAAAGATGCTGCGTAGCTGACCACTTTGTGAGGATAAAGAATACCATTAAATCTGTTATAAAAGTGGGCGTACAGGTCTTTCACCATATAAGCAATTTTAGTCCATTTAAGTCTTCGATTGAACTTATATGAACCTTATATGTCTTTATGGTTAAGAAAGGCGGGTAATTGTTGAAATCTGTTAACTGACTTCGAATAAAGACTTCGGTTAATGGTTTAAGTTGGTTAATTGGCTTCTGTATAGAATAAGTATAATAATATAAGTTACATGCCAGTTGCAGTTACCAGACACCACATCAAACACATGCCATCAAAAAAAATTAAAGTATTGTAAACAAATGGCAGTAATAAAACTAACTTGTAAACAACAGCCAGTAAAATCAAATTAATGGTAAACAATCAGCAGTAATTAAACCTTCTTATTGTAAACTTATTTCAGTACAGGACAGGCAAAATGTTGTTTACCTTTCTCTACCCCCTTGTTTACCTTTCTCTACCTATTCTTTACCCTTTGTTTACCACTTGTTTACCCTTTCTGTACACCAAGTTAACCCCAGGGATACCCCAGGATTACCTTTTCTTTACCCTGGCGTTACCAAATTTATTACCTAAAAGGTAAAGGATTCGCGAATATCAGCTATGGCAAAAGTTACCTTGGGGATGACTTGGTAGCACCAGGGGGTAATCAATCTTTGAAACCATCAATTTTATGAGCACAAATGGCCAGCTGAAATATCTTCGTACATGCCGTAAGCAATAGACTTAATCATATGCTAAGACCAGGAATGCGGTTAATTCTGCGGTATCCGTCGAAATGCGGTGCTTTATATGTTATTAATTTCTAAAAACAGGCTCCCTTAAGGTCTAAAATGACTATTATAGTCTCTTAAAAACAATCAAATTTACTGAGCAATAAGGCTTTAAGTATTTTTCACATTTCTTTTTAATAGAATGTATATTTATCCTATATTTGCAGCTCTTAAAAATAACCACATCGATATTTACGTTATTTAGTAAATATTAAGCCCGGCGGGGTAGCTCAGATGGTTAGAGCGCAGGATTCATAACCCTGAGGTCGGCAGTTCGATCCTGCTCCCCGCTACTGATTAAAAGCTCATCGAAAGATGGGCTTTTTTTGTTTAAGGGGGATTAGGCGTGTATTTATACAGTAATAACTACACGTATTTAATTTAATTGAACTAATATACTTAAGGATTTCGGCAATAGTGGACAGTAGATTCCGTTCCAAACTGTAGCCCAGTAGATTAGCCCGACTTTGAGCAGAATATCTTGAGAAGAATCCCAAATATATCCATTCCTATCAAAACCATCGCAACAGAAATTTTGGCAACACTCTGTTTCCCATCCGCACAAAACTTCACTCCACAGCATCCCGATATGATTATCCAGCCAATAAAGCTGTTCTAGGGCAGCATTACATCCAAAATCCACAGATAAAAAACTCCAGCAACACCCTTTCTAAAAAAAACCTTTTTTAAGCGCTTTAGCGCTCCACTAAAGCTGCCTTGAACACAAAAGCAACCTTATTGATCCAAATGGCTTTAAATAAGCCTTAAAGCCATTTAAAATTAGGCGAGTGATCAATAATTAAGCGGAATTAGTGGTCATTTTGCTGAAAAACAAGTGGCCACTTTTGGAATAAATCCTCAACCAGCCCAGAAAATGCTACTGGCAACCAGAACGGTTACCAGTAGCAAAAATCAGGAAATATTTTAATTTGTAATTGATTTTTTTGCTTTTTCGATACTGAAATCGCCCTTGATCAGCATCTCAATAACAGCTTCGTTGATCATGTCTGGAGAGGTTTGCCAAAGCAACTTGTTTCCCTTTATCACGAAGGTTTCGGGTATAGCGCTCACCCCTGCTGGCTTAATCCATTCCTGTTCAAAGTCACTTCCCTTTCCGCCACCGAAAGCAACATCAAAGCCCATCATTTTATCATTTGCTTTTACAAAATCCAATACTTTTTGCCTGTCGCCTTCCATCACATCTTGCGCTATAAATACTACTCCCCGGTTTTTAAACTTTGATGCCATCGCGTTAAAATGAGGCATAGCGGCAATACAGGGCTTGCACCATGTGGCCCAAAGATCTATAATGTATATTTTCGAAGGATCAAACTTACTGATGGCATTTCCTTTAATCCATTCCACCTTCGGATAGGTATTAATGGTGTCTCCAACATCAAGGTATTCCCGTTTGGGAGTTTGCGCATACATACTCATGATAGTAGTTGCCATAAACGCAATTATTAATATTACTTTTCTTTTCATTTTTATTTTATTAACTGTGCAAGTTCCTGCGCTAAACCCGTATCATTTAATTTGAGCTGGCTGGCCAGTATCTTACCGTCCTCACCAATAAGGAGTGCATTAGGCAAGGTATAGTATGTCAAACCGTAAGCTTTTGCCGTTGAACTCACACTTCCCGCGTTGTTCACACCACCAATATCATTCAGGTTCATCCAGTTGAAATTGGATCTATTTATCGTTTCCATCCAATATGAATCCGGCCTGTCGGCATAGCCGTAGTAAACCGTTACCATTACCGTATTTTTGTCTTTCAAGGCCCTATTAATACGGCCGAGGTTAAATGTAAAAGCATCATAGTTCATAAAATCCGGTGCATAGAAGCAAACGAATACATTCTTTCCACGAAGTGAGGAAAGAGAAACCTCATTCCCTGCTGTGTCCTTAAGCTTGAACTCGGGTGCTAGCTGTCCTGGAGCCAGTTTTTTTGCCAGGTCAAACTTAGCTTGGATTTCTTTACCTGCAAAGGTATTTTTAACCTCCGAACTGAACCTTTTGAACTCTGGCTCAAAGTTAGAACGAAGGGTTCCCCGATGTTTTGATCTCCAGATGTCAAGGGAGAGAAAGCTGTTAGGGTTATCCTTAATGAAATTGCTATCAATTTTCCCTGTTTTGGCGAATTCTGCATTCATCTCCAGTCTGGCAGCATCCATTGCTTTATTATCTCCTTTTTCCTTATAACCGGCGATCAATGTATTCAGGGAATCAACACGGGCCTGCACCGGCTTGTAAAGCTCAAACCTTCTCTGATAATCGGTCTGTGTTTTCCCGCCTTTGATTACAGCTGTTTTTGCGCCCGCAGATCCGGTAATCAAGATTTCTCCTGCATCGATGAAGAAGTCGCGAACATCAAGGCTCTTTACATTTTGCATGGTAGTCATGGCAGGCGGATCTACACTGATCCGTGCATAGGCCGGATCTCCGATCAGCCCCTTGAAAGTAAATTTACCCATTTCAGCTTTGGTGGAATCTTCTACACTTACGCCATTGTTCTTATAGGATAGCAAGACTTTTTTACCATTAATCTCTGGCGAAAGCTGCCCTTTGATGGTGAATTTGTTCTGTGAAAAGGAAGCTACTGAAAACAGCAGCAAACTTAAGGTAATCGCTAAGCGTATATTGATTTTTAAAATATTCATGATCTTTATTTAAGGGTTATTAGTAAAGCCCGGATTGGCATTCATTACGATTGGTGGGAGCCGAAGCGTAAGCCTTTCCTTAGGCAGGTTAAAACTGGTAATATTGGTAGAAGTCTCGTCATTATAAATGATATGAGAGAATGTCTCGCCCGAGAAAATCGGATCAATTGAGCATCGTCGCATATCGAACCATCGGTATCCTTCCATTGCGAATTCCCTTGTACGCTCCTGGAAGATAAACCTTATCAGTGACTCTTTACTGGAAGCAGCCTGAGCGGGAACACTGGCAACATTTACAGGCATACGGTTTCTGCGCAGCAGCTCCAGATCAGAAACTGCGGCTGCAAGGTTATTTAACCTCGCATTTGCTTCTGCCCTTAGCAGGTATAATTCGGCCAACTGTAATCCAAACTTTGAATAATTAACTGAATATTTTGATAGCCTGCCTGAAGGGTTAGGTGTAGAATACGGAAAAAAAGCGCCATAAAAATTCAGCCTCAAATCACCTGGAGCAAACAGTGCCTGTGCCTTCGGAGATAGTACAAGAAAGTCATTCCCAAACTCGTTTCCGCTGTAGGGCCCATTGTAAAATGTTTTCGCCAGCACTGATTCTGTCACGTCGTCATAGTTTATCCCAGGAGAATTATTCGGGCCATTGTAGCCAATTGGATCAAACTTCCCGCCCGAAGCAAATTCCACATTATAATCGTAGAGCTTAGCAGGCCCGGCCTGGGCGGCAGCATCAGTCAAAGCGGTATTAAACATGGCCAGGGCCTCCGCATTTCTACCCATGTAGAGATAAACCTTAGCCAGCATACCTTCCGCGGCAGGCTTTGAAAAACGCTGGGCGAATTTATTGTTCTGGGGCAGGGTACTGATAGCGTCGTTGAAATCCTGAATGATAAAAGCATAAACTTCAGCAACACTGTTTCTGGTGTGTCCACTTAAATTGATATCGGCTTTCTGGATGATCGGAAATCCGGGATCCTGTGCAGCGGTAACGGGATTGTAAGGCTTTGCATATATATTGATAAGCTGAAAATAAATCCATGCCCGGTTAGCCAGCGCTTCAGCTTTCAATGCGAGCTTCTGTACGGCGCTCCCCCCCGTAGATTCATCGATCTCGTTGATCACCTTATTTACCGTATACAGGTTACTTGTGTAAGCTTTGAAATCGAAGGTATTATCCTGAGCCCTGAATATATCTGCCTTATAATTGAATGCATTCTGGCTCATCGGTGAAGCTGATGAGAAGTAACTGCCTTCCGCAGCTACATCGTCTCCCATGAGCACCATCGATTGCCAGCCCCCGGCAAATGAGTAGAAATAAAGATCCGGAGCGTTCATGATCTTTTCATAGTCGTCCGTTGTCGTGGCAACTAACTGTCCCTTGGGCACTACCTCAAGGAAAGATTTTTTACACCCTGCTACAGAAACCAACAACAGCAGGAAAGATAAATATTGATATATTTTCATCATCTTAAGATTAAAAGGTAAGGTTTGCACCGAAACTAAAACTGTGCTTAAAGGCAGGCATATTTCGTCCTCCCTGATTGAAAGATTGGTATTCAGGATCTATACCGAAATCATTTGCTTTCCACATCATGAAGTTTCCGGTCTGTGCAAAAAGCGATAAAGACGCTACATGCAGGCGGTTCAATAATTTTGGTCCCACCATGTAATTCAGCGTAACATCTCTGAGTTTGATATAAGACGCGCTCACCACATTGATATCAGCATAGGTATAGTAATCAATATTTCTCCTGCTCACATTTACTCCTGCACTGGCCACATACGAAGGGATATTGGTTAGCAGTTCATCCCCCGGTTTTTTCCATCTCTCCAAAAAATCCGGGCTCAGGTTACCTCCAAAACTACCTGTGCCGTAATCGATGCGTCCATAAAAATAACGGTTAACATCCCGTCTCATCACATTGCCGAAATTATAGATCATGTTTGCGGTAAGTGAAAGGTTTTTGTATCGGAAAGTATTACTCAGCCCACCGTTAAATTTTGGAATAGTGGTACCCATATAAATCAGATCATCGGCCGTAGCAACATCAGGATCCTTGGTTATGGTTCCATTTGCCAAACGGATTTGCGGATCGCCAAGTGCATCCAGTCCGGCAAACTGATAGGCAAACAAGGGTTGTATGCCGTAGCCAACCACATAATTACTATTAATTCTACTATTGGTTGTAAGCTGAGTAGGTTGGGGAGTTGAATAATTCAGCAAGCGATTTCTGTTCATACTAAATGTTAGCCCTGTAGTCCAGCTAAAATCTTTTAGCTGGAAATTTCTCGAATTCAAGGTAACTTCCAGTCCGCGGTTGGTCATGTTTCCAAGATTACCACGAATAATAGATGCGCCGTTGACCGGATTGAGATCTACCTGCCCAAGAATATCAGTGGTTTTCTTATTATACAAATCAATACTTCCGCTAATCGCGTTCCGCAGCACACTAAAATCAACCCCAATATTAACCGTCGCCGTTTTTTCAAAAGTAAGCTGATTATTGGCCAGCCCTATCAGGGAGTAGTAGTCTCCAGTTACATTGTTACGGCCAATCTGAATCACATCTCTTGATGAACCTGCACCGATGAATGGCGAATTACCAGTAACGCCATACGTGGTGCGAAGCGCCAGATTATTGATCCAGGTACTCTTTTCGAGGAAGTTTTCCTTACTGATCAGCCATTTCGTGCCCACGCTGAACGTGGGTTTACGTTGCTTGCCTTTTTCGGAACCAAACAGATTGCTGTAATCTCTCCTGATGCTGGCATCCAGCATGTACTTTTCGTTCAGGGTGTAATTAAACAATCCGAAAAAGGATTCATTCCGGTTAAGTTGCTCAAAAGTCTCAAATGGTTTTTCGTTAAAAGTACTTCTAAAGGACGATACGGCCCCAAAGATTCCCTGGCTCAGGGCCAAATAATTAAGGCTCGCAGAAGTCAGCAGGTCAAGATCATAACCCCGGGCAATAGTTGTCCTGTTGGTAGCAAGCTGCTCGAGGGCTTCATGGCCGATCTGAACATTGAGCCTGTCCCGTCCGTCCCTAAGCCCAATATTGTAAATCAGCTGGTTTCGCAGTGTATAGTTTCGCTGATCAATATTCACTGTTTTATAGGTTCCTCCCGAAGTTGGTAAATAGTATACGGGAACATCATTTGCAGTCCTTGCAACAGTAAAGCCCAGCAGCTCCCTTCGCAGGTCGTAGGTTTTGCTATCATTATAAAGCTGGCTGGTGGAGGGTGCTTTTTGATAGCTGTATGTACCATCAAAGCTAAGTCCTCTCCATATTTTTAAATTCACATTCCCGGTGAGGTTCACCGAGAGGGTATTCCCTTTTGTAAATCCCATATTGACTTCGTCCAAGGGCGAATAATCAAGATTGATCCGGCTTCTGGTCTGGTAATCTTTTCTTACCTCCGGCGAAAGCCCCTGAACATAATTCATTTGCAAGTTGTTTCCTGCATCATTTTGGAAGAGCTGATAAGGAACAAAATTGCTTCCGATTACAATACTTTTGTCGCTATTGGTTATGGTATTGTTTAATGCGGTGTTCAGACTGATCCGAAGCCTGCTGATGGGCATAAAAGTCTGGTTGATGTTTAACCGATATGCGCCATTCTGATCTCCCGGATGGCTACTGGTGGTGTTGGTATAAGAACCAGAAGCATAGAAACTGTAGGCTGATGTCCCGCCCGAGGCAGAAAGCGTATGGTTGGTGGTGAAAGCATTCCGAAACAGCAAATCCCGTATCTGATCTTTGTTACTGATATTGATCAGGCTATCCAGACTGCGCTGTGCCTGAGCCGCAGTGACCAAACCCCGGTTCTGGTTATAGAGGATTTGTTCGTGTGGTGCGATTACCGAGGTACCAATGGCTGCATATGGAAAAGCAGCAGGATTAAACAGCTCTTTTGCCGTTTGTATGTATTGTGCACTGTTCATCATGGGAACATAATCGAGATCCGGTTTGCCGAAGAGAGATATATTTCCTGAATAGCTGATTTTTATGGGTTTGCCCGTAGATCCCTTCTTAGTTGTAATTACGATTACGCCGTTTGAAGCCCTTACGCCCCATATGGAAGCTGCAGATGCATCTTTCAATACCGAAATATCCTGAACGTCATCCGGATTGATCACTGACAGGTCAGTCACTGGCACGCCGTTCACAACGTAAAGGGGATCGAAATTTGCCTGAATAGTCGATCTACCCCTGATGATACTTTGTTGGGTGTTTCCACCCCCAAACTGTCTGTTTCCTGTCACACCTTTCGGCCCGGCAATTACCGTCACTCCGGCAACTAAACCGTCCAGCCTGGAAACCAGATCTTGAGTGGCCACCCTGTTCTGATAAATCTGCATATCAGGTTTGCCGAAAGATCCCGTCGCCCTTTCACGGGATAGGGTTTGGTAACCGGTAGAAACAACAGAAACCTCATCTATCGTATTGATTTGCTGACTCATCATGACTACAATTTCGGACGACGATTTAACCGTAAGTGTATCCGATCTGTAACCGACATAGGAAACCACAACAGTTGCATCCCGCGGAATCCTCGAAAACACAAACTCACCGTTTGTATCGGTAAAACCCATCAAACCTGCCTCTTTTGAGGTTACGCTGGCGCTGGGCAACACCCCACCTTTTTGGTCCTGTACCCGGATTTTAAGATTGATCAAAAAAGCTTTGTTTTCTACTTTAACCCGGTTAACTACAACGATGATCCTGTTTTCTATTGTATAATCGAAAGGCTGACCGCGAAAACATTCATCCAGAACTTCTTTTAAACCGGCATCCTTAACCTGGATGGTTACCCGTTTTGACCTGCCGATCTGCTCACGGTTAATCACAAAATCAAATCCGGACTGCTTGCGGATATCCCTTAGCACCTCACTCAGGGGAGCATCTTTTTTTGATAAGCTGATGCGCTCGTTCTGAGCAAAAGACCGGGCCGGAAACAGCAGAAAAAAGAAAAGTAAATAATATAGCCCCGGCGGAAAATATTTCCGGGCTATCCGTGCGTCCTGAGGGATCTTCCCGAAAAGGGAACCTGACTTACGGACATGATTAGTTGGATCATATCCATTTGCATGGTATTTTTTATACATTTGTTTGGTTGGTTTTAGTTGATAATAGTGTTTGAACAATTACTCATCTGTACCGGCCTTTAACCGGGGGCGCCTCCAACGCTCCCGCTTTTTTACCAGTCCAGGAATTTTCCGGATTAAGGCATAACAGTTACCCTCCTTCCTTCCAGTTTAAAGTGCACACCCTGATTCATTGTCAGCGCTTTCAATATCTCAGAAAGCTTTTTCTTTCTTGAAATGGTACTGTAGAATGCTGCATTATCCTGTTCCCCATCATACACTACGTCTACATCGTACCATCTTGCAACCTGTCTCATTACCGTATGAAGGTCTTCGCCATTAAACACAAAATCATCATTTACCCAGGCATTTGCCTGCTCTGTATCTGCCTGCGAAACCGTAACGCCATTTGTAGTAAAATCTGCCTGTTCTCCAGGCTTAAGTGTTTTTGAGCCCTGCATACTGCCCGATATACGTACCGAACCCGATAATAGCGTTGTCCTGATCTTTTTTTCATTAGAATAGGCCTGTATATTGAAATGCGTTCCCAACACCTGTACCGTCTGTCTTTGGGAACGAATCATAAACGGATGCAATTTATCGTGGGCCACTTCAAAATACCCCTCTCCGGATAATGTCACTATGCGTTCTTTTTTATTTTTGAAAGAGAGCGGATAGGTTAAGGTGGATGCTGCATTGAGCCAGGCTTTTGTCCCATCTGGAAGGACAATGGAAAATCTTCCGCCCCTAGGTGTTTCAAGCGTGTTGTTTTCATCGGTGGCCGCCTGATCAGCAGAAGTTTTGTAAATCACCATACCATCAGCTGATCTTGATATTTTAACACCCGGTTGGGTAATATCCCCTTGCTGTAAATGATCTAAACTAACCTTTTTCCCGTCAGCGAGTATTAAATAAGCCTTATCCCCTCCAGGGTCTATATCATTTTTGTATACGCTGGCTACTTGATTGGAAAGGGGTGCCTTGTTCTGCATAAAATAGAGCCCGCCCAACGTCAACATTACGATTGCGGCAGCAGCAGCAATTTTAGCTTTCAGCGCGATAACCCGAGGTTTACGTTCAGGTAAGGCTAGCTCTACCTTACTCCATATCTCTTCTGAAATATCTTCAAGTTCCGCTGAAGAATATTTTGCATCAGTTTCCGAGCGGTAGTAGTGAAGCCAATAGCGAACGGCTTCCATTTCGGCTGCGTTACAAGTTCCATTTTTAAACTTATCAAATAATTTTTCTGCTTCGCTTTTTTGCATTTCACATCTATTCTATACCTTACATTACACCTTACTCTGGCCAATCGGGTATAGAAGTGAAAAAAAATTTAAAGATTAATGAAATAAACTGAAAAAATCGCAGAACCGAGCCTCTTTCTAAGAATTTTTAACGCATTTTTCATATGGGTTGCGACGGTATGCTCGGATAGGTTAAGTTTTAGGGCAATTTCCTTATTGCTTAAATATTCTTTCCGTCTTAAATCGAAAACTTCCCGCATTCTATCAGGTAAATTTGCGATTTCCAGTTCGATCATTGCACTTATATCCTTTTCTCGTATCAGATAATCAGCAGAACCTTCTGAAAAATTATTAAGGGTATATTGCAGGGAGGCAATGTATTCTTCGGTTACCCCTTTACTACGAAAAATATTAAGTACCTTATTTAATACTGATCGGTAAAGGTAAGGTGCAAGGGGGGCGCTGTCAATGATTGTTGCCCTGTTGTTCCACAAGGAAATGAAAACTTCCTGCACAATATCTTTTGCAGTTTCCTCATCCTGAAGCTTTTTCACAGCAAACAAAAACAGTAATGTCTGATACCGACCATAGATTTCGCCAAACGCCTCCTTACTATCCTGCTTTAGAAGTAGGACAAGTTGCTGATCATTATATGGAAGGTTTGCTGACATGGACCGAAGATGACTTGCGAATCTACAAAATAAATTAATCGGATATGTTAATTGGTTTTTCCGAAGAGGTTAGAAGGATATCCTAAATTGCAAAATATCAACGAAGCTTTTTCTTTGTGCGATACTGTCCTTCAAGTTTGTTTTTCAAGACTTTTTCGAAATTGACTATAGCATCACAATGCTCGAACAAGGTCGAACTTCCGCGGATTGACTCTACGTAAACGGCAAAAAGCCTTGAAGTTCGACCTCTTTCATTGAAAGGAGCTCAAACTCAAGGCTTTTTGCTTTTAGCGCATTTTCTATTGAACATCTCAAATATAAACAGAAACGCCTTATTCGCTAAAATAAAGCAATTAACAGTTCGATCCTGCTCGGACAGAACTACTCTGCTTTGTTTGACCTTTATACCGAGTAAACGAGTTTAATGGGGATGAAATCAAGGTTAATCTCCCGTCCGTAGAATATTTAGATCAGCCTTTTGGCTGATCCTAAACATGACCTTATAGCTGAGGCAAAGCTTGCCGCTTTCTATCCTGAATTAATGCGATAACCAGAGAAAATAGTTCTTGCTTGAGTATCCTGTAAGTCGAAGTCAAGTGAAGCATAGTATGTTCCATCTGTTTTTGTCTAATAGCAAGAAGTTCTCCATGGCCGTCAACAAGATTTTCTGTTTGTCCCTCCAGTACTTTTATGTAATCGATCAGATCCGTATCAGCACTATATTTATCTTGTTCAAGCTGTAAGAATTTTTTACCGACGGCTTTTAGGTCATCAATATACGCTGGGCCGGAGAGCAATATAAAATGATCATCGAGCAAATGATGAAGAAAAACCATTTCAATTTTAAAAAAATCGATGTCTGATGCCCAGTGCTTTGCGATAGCATGATATTGGATATATGCGGGGGAGGTACTATTTATGCTGTTCATTCATGTTTTATTAGGGTGAAATCAAGAAGGGAATATGAGTATGGGAACGGGATTATACAGCGCGCAATTATCTTTGAAATATTGTTGGGTAAGCAAATTAAAATGAAAATGCTGGTCAACCAGAACCAAAAGGTCCGCTTTCATTTCGCTAACCATAACTTTCAGTGTGTTGTCAGGTTCGCCTTGATTTAGCATGTTTAGGAAGAGTTTCTTGTAGCCTATATTCAGGCTGACTTCATCATTAAAAACCTCTTCTGCCTGATCGGTCTCCATCAGCGGAAGGCCACTGGCCGAAGCGTGCGCAATAACCAGATTAGCATCCCAACAGGTGGCAAGGCCTGCCAGAAACTTTACTGTCCTTAGGCCACAGAAACGCAAATCGGTTAAATATACCATCCGTTTGAGCTCATTTTCAGACCATGAGGAAGGAATGATCATTAGCGGCACCTGAATTTTATGTAGTAGATTATTAATGGCAAGATTAACATTCAGCAAAGCCTGAGGCAGAAATTCATCCAAACCCTTTATAACCATTAAGATTTCGTTTTCGTTGGCCAGCCTATATAGATCCCCCATTTCAAAAGAAAAACTCAGCTCCTGAATTACGGGTTTAAATCCCGGATGAAGCATTTTTCTTTCCAAAAGATTTTTCATCAGCCTGGAATCGATTGCTACAGTATTACTGATCTCTGGAAGCATTTCTGTCCATCCATATTCATCCGTGGTTAGATTTAGAACGGGTAAATTAGCCAGGATAATATTTACCTCAAGACGTTGTGCCAATACAAGTGCAAATATGGCAGCATGCTCTGATTCTGGACTATGATCGTTAATGATGATAATGGATTTCATTTGTTACTTGTTCAAGCTATACGCTGACAACAAAGGTCGGTATAGCTTAAAGCAAATAAAATGATACTGGTCACCTTATTGATTGAGGGTGGTCATGACAGGGGAATTTAGTAAGGAAGGATATCGAAATTAACGTATTTTTTTTAATCGGCCTGACGGTACATCTGCGTATAATAAGCTTCTGCCATTCTCGCTGACTCGAATTCAGGGATAACGCCTTTTATACCACTTTGAACAATATTAAACCACTTTGATGGATCATCATAGTAAGTAGGCAAAACTGTTTTTTCCAGCGCATCCATTAAGTTGGTATTCTCTTTTTTATCTCTTTCCTCCTCGGATAGCAAACTTTCTGCAGGCTCGATAAGAAAACAGTTCTCTCCATTCAGCGCAAACTCGGGAATCCATCCATCTGGAATAGAAAGATTAATAGCTCCATTCATAGCCGCTGTCATGCCGCTGGTTCCTGAAGCTTCCCGGTACATTTTTGGATTATTAAGCCACACATCAGCTCCCTTTTTTAGAAGTGAGGATAAACCGAGTTCATAACCTACCAAAACTGCACAATTAGGGAACGCCTTTGTTTTATC
This sequence comes from Pedobacter sp. ISL-64, assembly GCF_018613605.1. Lineage (GTDB taxonomy): Bacteria > Bacteroidota > Bacteroidia > Sphingobacteriales > Sphingobacteriaceae > Pedobacter. The sequence goes on from NZ_JAGGPU010000013.1 coordinate 48,221, forward strand.
AATGATCTGATTGAAGATTTGGTTTGCGCCTGTATCTTCTGGATAGGGTTTTCCTGCCCAAATGATCTGGATGGGATATTTTGAATGCTTTAATAACATCTCGAAACGCGTCCAGTCGTGCATCAGCAGATCTGCTCGTTTATATCCGGCAAAACGCCTGGCCCATACCAGAGTGAGCACATTTTCATCAAATAGCTTTCCTGTCTGATCGGCAACTTGCCGAAACAAGCGTGATTTTAATTCCTTTTTCCGGGCTAAAAACGCCTGTTGGTTATTCTCATTTACGCGCTGAGCGATAGCCTTATCCTGCCAGTACTTTTGATTCTGTGCATTGGTTATGGAAACAATCTCACATATCCCATCATAGCCTCCCCACATTTCGCGGGCAACTTCACCATGAAGTTTGGAAACAGCGTTTGCTTTGCCAGAAAACTTCAATGCTGCCAGCGTGTAATTAAACTTCTCGCCCTCCAGTCCCAGCACAAATTTAACTTCATGTTCCTGCATATGGTAAAAGAATGACATCTCTTTTAACAACGAAAAATCATGTTCTTCATTACCCGCAAGCTCAGGGGTGTGGGTTGTAAATCGCATTCTTTTTTTAATCTCTTCGAGATTTTGATACTTTGAATACAGATAAAAATTAAGTGGCACCGCATGCCCTTCGTTCATATGATAATAATCTGGCTGCAGGTTGAGCTGATCCAACAGCATTCCCCCACCAATCCCCAGAATGATTGACTGCGCAATCCGGGTGGCCTCGTTTGGGTCGTATAACCGGTTAGTAATGCTTCTACTTACTTCATCATTTTCAGGAAGATCGGTACTCAGCAAAAATAAAGGTGCGGTGCCAAATGTGGCAGGCCGCAATAAAAATGCTTTGACTTTAACGATAGCACTATGTACGGGAACAGAAAGAACAATTCCTGTATCTTCCAGAAACGAATAATCCTTTTGAATGAAGGCTGGAACCATATTGTTATCCTTATCCCTTACCTGGTCATAATAACCGTATTTCCAAAGCATGCCTATGCCTAATAAATTTTGTTTCAATTCGAATGCACTCCGGAGATGGGATCCGGAGAGAAAACCCAAGCCTCCGCTATAAATTTTAAGGGATTGATCAATGGCAAACTCCATTGAAAAATAGGCTACACTGGTTTGATATTCTGCATTAGGGCTGTACCCAAAGCGCTCGGTTCTGGTCATAGAAAACGTTTTGTTCGTGGATTATTTTATTGGAGAATTAAGAAATTGTTAAAAAGAACCTGTTTATATATTCAGGATCAAATCATAAGTTCCTTAAAAGCATTCTACAAAAACCAAACCAATGAACCTGTCCGCACTAAATTGTTCCCTATTTTTTAAAGATTTTTTTGATAAACCTTCCCAAAGGCAGATATGGCCAGCGCATCATGTTTTTTGAAAGCGCTACAAATAAATACCGGCTGGAGATCCAATTCAATATACCCAATCTAAAAAGTAAATATCGACGGGACAAGCCGATTCCATTTTCCTTCTCATCATTTCCATTTTCACCAGATTTCATTAGTACTCCTTTCAAAGTGCAAATCCGGATGCAGGGGGCCTATGAGATGCATAGGTTGGTCATTATCATTTTTATAAGCATGCTTACTATCCAAGGTCAGGTTTGCGCCCATGTAAACAATCAGGTTGCTTTTAAATGAAAACCTGACTTCTATTTTCTGAATAACATTTTTTACCCCCTTCACAGATTTTGCGACATGTTCTGCAGCAAGTTTTTTGGCGTAGCTATCCACTGATCCTTTAAGGGTCACCAAACCATCTTCCACCGAAATCTCTATTTTCTCTACACCTATAAGGGAATCGGTCGTGATAGCCAGTCTAACCTCCTCCGCTAATTTTTTATTCTTTTTTTTCATTATAATTTCCATTATCAATGGGCCAAATTTGCTCCTTCTCATCATAATATTTTGTTTATTTTATCTGCGCACTTGAATCTCCAGTTTTTTATTTCTGGCATATCATCAAGATGTACACCTATGTATTCTTTATGGCTGGCTAATTTATCCTCACAAAAACGGATGAACTCATCGGCCTGTTGCTGGAACCGGGGAACGCGTTTAACCGTTTCCATAGCTAAATGATACCGGCTCATCTGATTTAATACTACCATATCAAATGGTGTGGTGGTTGTTCCTTCCTCCATAAATCCGCGGACATGAAACCGTGCGGGATCCGGGCGTCCATGAACCAGATCATGAATAATACGGACGTAACCATGGAATGCAAAAATCACAGGGGCAGCATCGGTAAACAGGTCTTCAAAATATTCATCACTTAATCCATGTGCATGATATGCTCTTGGAGAAAGGGCCATTAAATCAACCACATTAACAACTCTTACCCGAAGCTCAGGTAAGTGTGTGCGAAGAATTTCGGCGGCTGCGATAGTTTCCTGGGTGGGTACGTCTCCGGCGCATGCCAGAATCACCTCAGGTTCGCCAAAATCATTTCCAGCCCATTTCCAAACAGATGCCCCTTTTTCGCAATGCGCTACAGCTTCTTCCATCCCTAACCATTGCAGCTCAGGCTGTTTCCCTGCAACCACAACATTAACATAATTTTTACTTCTCAGACAATGATCCATTACAGATAACAGCGTATTGGCATCGGGCGGTAAATAAATCCTGATTACGCTGCTTTTTTTATTGACCACCGTATCAATAAATCCTGGCCCCTGATGACTATAACCATTATTATCCTGTCTCCATACATGAGAAGTTAACAGATAGTTTAACGAAGCTATTGGCTTACGCCAAGGGATTTCCTGAGTAGTCTTTAACCATTTTGCATGCTGGCTAACCATGGAATCGACAATGGTTACGAAAGCTTCATAACAAGGAAACAGGCCATGCCTGCCCGTTAACAGATAACCTTCTAGCCAGCCCTCGCAAAGGTGCTCGCTCAATACTTCCATTACCCTTCCATCTGGAGATAATTTATCATCAGTACCGATAATTTTCTCCATGAAGCATCGGTCAGTCACCTGAAAAACGGCCTCTAATCTATTAGAGTTCGTCTCATCTGGACAGAACAATCTAAAATTCTTATTGGCTGCATTCATGGTAAATATTTCACGCAAAAACTTACCTAGATTCCGGGTGCTTTCTGCCTGGATTGTTCCCGGATGCGCTACTTTGATCCCGTAGTGTTTGAAGTCTGGCAGAATAAGATCCTTTAACAATACTCCCCCGTTTGCATAAGGTAATGCGCTCATTCTTTTATCCCCAACAGGCGAGAGGCTGCGGAGGTCAGCGTTTAGTGTACCGTGCTCATCAAAGAGCTTCTCCGGCTCATAGCCGCGCATCCATACCTCAAGGGCTTGCAATTTCTCAGGGTTCTCCTTAACTCCGGCCAACGGAACCTGATGCGAACGGAACGATCCCTCGATGGGCAGATTATTCCAGGATTTAGGTCCGGTCCACCCCTTGGGCGTTCTTAAAATAATCATAGGCCATTTTCTTTGGTGGATTATACCTTCAGCCCTGGCATTGTACTGGATTTTTCTGATCTTATCATAAACGATATCAAATGTAGAAGACAGCTGACGGTGAACATTGTGCGGGTATTCTCCTTCAACGAAAAACACCTCATATCCATATCCTTTGAATAGTTCACTTAAAGCGGTATCATCCATGCGGGAAAATATTGTAGGACTTGCTATTTTGTATCCGTTTAGGTGAAGTATTGGCAACACCGCGCCATCTCTTGCAGGATTTAAAAAAGCAACTGAATTCCAGCTTGCTGCCAGAGGGCCTGTTTCTGCCTCTCCGTCACCGATTACGCAGGCGGCAATCAGGTTTGGGTTATCAAATACAGCGCCGAAAGCATGCATCAGGGAATAGCCCAATTCACCGCCCTCATTGATTGATCCTGGTGTGTGGGCACTTACATGACTGGGAATTCCTCCAGGAGTAGAAAACTGTCTGAAAAGTTTAAGCATACCTTCCTCATCCATCGTTACCTCAGGAAAAAGTTCGGTATACGTACCCTCCAGATAAGTATGGGCTACTACTGCGGGTGCTCCATGACCAGGACCGCACACATATAGCACATCCGCATCCGTATCTTTTATCAACCGGTTCAGGTGGACATAAATAAGGTTTAAACCAGGAGAAGTGCCCCAATGACCAAGCAGTCTTGGTTTAATGTCGTCTGGTGTAAGCGGGTTGCGCATTAGCGGATTGGCCTGTAAATAAATCTGACCAGCAGATAAGTAATTTACCGCTTGCCAATATTGATGTATTTTATCGATTACTGCTTCTGAAATTTCTTGCATGGTATTTTGGATTTAAGCTTTAAACATGTATTGTTTTAAGCTTCATGGATAATGATTCGATAGGTTTTTATCCAAGTGTATATAGATCTGGCAATAAAAATTAAGACTAATAAAAAACTACATATCAAGTCGCTATATCATTCTAATCTGGTATGTTTAATCAAATATCCTCAACTATTCTGGGCCAAGAAATGATAGCGGTCATGTTTAATAGAGATGTTGATCCTAAAATAGAAGATCAAGACTGGCAAGCATGTTATTTAGCAGGTAACTTATATAGCCCGTTCGTGGTTTATTTGTAGGTACTAATTGTTACTGTATGGATTATTTTTGATGCTTTTTACCTAAAATCAACTTGTAAAGTTGAACCATTATCAGCGGCAGTGTACCTGCAAAAATTGCGGCGAGCCATGCCTGTAATGGTATTATATTGAGATTAAGAACCTGCCGGCTTTTGGGAAAAACATACACCAAAGTGATAAGAGAAAAGCAGAATATGATTGCCATCCATACGAATTTATTTTTGGTCACCTCATTTTTCGTCATTCCCGAGCGCAAAGAAGACATATTGAATACATGAAATAATTGGGCAGCAGCCAGCGTAATAAATGCTACATTATTGATGACCTCTACTTTTTCACTTACATATCTCATGCATATAAAAATCGCAAGCATAACCGAAAGCGTCATGAGCACTGCATAAACCAAAATCACCAGCCAGTTACGGTTAGATATAATCTCAAGGCCAGGATCTCTTGGAGCCTTCAACATAATGGATTTATCTCCCTTTCCCAGGCCAAGAGCAAGCGCAGGAAAAACATCAGTAACCATATTCAGAAACAGAATCTGTAAGGGAAAGAGGATGGCACCAGTTCCCAAAAAGCCCAGTAGGGTTACAATAATAATTTCACTCAGGTTACAGGATATCAGATAGATGACAAAGCGCTGGATATTCTGAAAGATCTCTCTTCCATTGGCAACGGCCCGGGTAATCGATACAAAGGAGTCATCCTTAAGCACAATATTTGCAGTTTCTTTTGCCACTTGAGTGCCCCTTAGTCCCATGGCAATCCCTACATCTGCCTTTTTTATTGCTGGCGCATCATTTACCCCGTCTCCGGTCATCGCCACCAAAAAGCCAGCCTTCTGATAAGTATCCACAATTTCGAGTTTCTGTTTAGGAGAAGTTCTGGCAAAGACAGTAGTGGAAAGAATCCTATCCCTCCACTCCTGATCCAATAAGTCTTCCTGCGGGAGTGCATTTCCCAATATCACCTGATCATCCGCTATTTCTGTGATGCCAACCTGTTTTGCAATACTTAAAGCTGTTAACGGATGGTCTCCGGTAATCATAACGATTTTTATACCTGCAGAGCGGCAAGTCGATATAGCGCCTTTGATGTCACTTCGCGGGGGATCCAAAAACCCAACCATCCCCACATAGGTCAGCTCAGTTATGAAGTCGCCATCAGGCATTTCATTCAGGCTTTTGAAGGCAAAAGCCAATACCCTTAACCCACTTGCTGAAAGGGTTTCTGCACTGGCGAGTATTTTTTCCCGATCACTGGAAGTGATTTCATTTAAACTATTTCCGGACTGGATCTTTGTGCACTTTAAGATCAAACCTTCAACTGCCCCTTTCACTGAAATGAAATAATCATTTCCATTTTGATCGGCAGTTGCCATCAGTTTGGTTTCAGCGCTGAAGGGAATCTCCGATTTTCTCTGGTAATGTGCTGCAGAGCCCTCCCTGGAAAACGCGGCGGCTTTGCTCAATAGCAATAAGGCAATTTCAATAGGATCACCAGACACCTTAGACGTCTCAGTTTGATCAACAGGGGCATTGTTACAAAGCGTGCCGATTTTAACTAATAGCTCAAAATTTTCCTGGCTTCTGTTGATACCCATATCATCATACACCAGATGTCCCTTTTCCATAGAAACATGTACTTCTTCGTCAGGAAAAGACAGAACTTTTACAAAAATCTTATTTTCAGTCAAGGTTCCGGTTTTGTCTGTAAGGATGACATTCACTCCGCCGAGCGTTTCGACCGAGGAAAGTCTTTTGACGATTGCATCTCTTTTTGCCATGCGCAGCATGCCAAAAGCGAGCGCAACCGTTGCTACAATAGGAAGGCCTTCAGGAAAGGCAGCCACAGCAAGTGCTATTGACGTTTCCAGAATCTCGAGCCAGGGTTTCCCTTCAATAAAAGCGGTGAGTGCAAAGAAAGCCGTCATGAAAAGGGTGATGTAAATTAACTTTTTGGTCAGATTTCCGATTTTGATATCCAAAGGTGATTTGGTGGCAGCTGAACGACCAACCATCTCGCTGATCTTACCCAGTTCGGTGTTTGCGGCAATGCCTGTAATAATGACTTTGCCATTTCCGTTCATCACCGCTGTACCTTTGTATACCATGTTTGTTGATGCAGATGCATCAGTATCTGCCCCCTGGCTATCGCTTGTTTTAAGGATGGGAAATGATTCCCCAGTCAATGCAGACTCATCTACCTGAAGTCCGTTTGATTCGATAACCCGGCCATCTCCAGACACCATGTCTCCGGAATCAAGCAGCAGCAAATCTCCAGGGGTCAACTGTTCGGAAAGTACATCCATGATTTTTCCGCCCCTAACGACTTTAGAGACACTTAGGTCCATTTCTTTCAACGCCCGCATGGAACTCCTTGCCTGTAGTTCCATAAAAAAACCAATCAGGGCATTAACCAAAATAACGATAAATATTGCGATTGCTTCCAACGAGTTTTTAAAATATAGCGATGCAAATGCAGCGATAAACAGCAGGTAAACGATAGGACTGTTAAACTGTTCAAAAAACATCTGCCAGATACTTTTGACCTTTTGGCTGACGTTAATGTTGAGTCCAAATTGGACTGAACGTAACGAAGCCTCATTAATACTGATACCCTGCTGCCCATCCGTTTCAAAAGCATTAAGTAGTTCACCAACGCTTAAAACTGGAACAGGTGTATTATTGGCAGCTAAGTTATTGTTCATCTTCTTTTATAACAGTCAATGCCAGAATTGACAGATGACGCTACATATAGCAAAAGTACCGCCCCAATTGTAGTTAGAAATGATATTCCCTACCTGAATTGATGATGCTCATCATGAGCGGTTAGCCATTCTTCCATTTTTGAATGACAATCTTAAGCGTGCTGATATTCTTTGAAAGAATAAAATCCAAACAATCCCCTCTGGCGATGGTTCTATTAATGCAGCTAAAACATTTAGCTGTTAATCAATAAATTATGGAAAATGCCGTATTGCTAAAGGCAATTATTGACCATGCAATAGACGGACTGATCACTATTGATGACAGCGGTGTGGTAGAGTCGATTAATCCATCTGCATGTCGTCTTTTCGATTATGCTCCTGAAGAGGTTATTGGACAAAACATCTCCATATTGATGCCTCAATCAGATAGATCCAACCATAACCGTTACCTTTTTAATTATAAACAAACGGATAAGGCAAATATCATTGGAATTGGCCGAGAGCTAATAGGCAAGAAGAAAAACGGGATTTTCTTTCCATTTCGTCTGGGCGTAAGTGAGGTTAAATATTCAGGCAGGATAATTTATGCTGGTTTCATTCATGATCTGACCAGGGAAAAAGAGGCAGAAGGAAAATTACAGGACTATACAGCACAACTTGAAATGCAGGTGGAAGAGCGAACGCATTCATTGAGAATGAGTGTGAATCAACTCCAAAAAACTCAAATTGATCTGAACCTGTCACTTAATAAAGAAAAAGAACTTGGACAGTTGAAGAGCAGATTTGTGTCCATCGCTTCTCATGAGTTCAGGACGCCACTAAGCCTCGTTCAGCTATCCGCTTCCTTAATCGAACGTTATACCGAAACACTTGATCAAAAGAACATCAGAAAGCATGTGGGCAAAATCAAAGATGCTGTACTTAATATTACAGCTATTCTTAACGACTTTTTATCACTGGAAAAATTAGACAGCGGGATGGTCAAGCCGTTACTGAGTCGCTTTAACTTATCAGAGATGGCAGAAGAAATTACCGGCGAAATGCAGGTTGTTTTACAGGGAAAGCAAAAGATTATCTTTAAACACAGAGGTACTAGCCAAAAGATAACACTCGATCAAAATCTATTAAAAAATTGTATCATCATATTAATAGACAACGCCATTAAATATTCAGGAGCTGATAGTCAGATTCAGTTTTACACCAAGATTAATGAGCATAATTGTACCATCAGAATCTGTGATGATGGGATTGGTATTCCTGAAAGTGATCACAAACATCTTTTCGATGCTTTTTTTCGTGCCCACAATACTGGTAATATATCAGGTACTGGGCTTGGATTGAGTATACTTTCCAGATATACAGGATTGATGGATGGGCATGTCAGTTTTAAAAGCAGCGTTAACAGAGGAACCTTATTTACATTGACCTTCCCACAAAAAAATAACCATGAGCAAAAAAGTATTGATTATTGAAGATCATGGTGAGATACGTACAAACCTGGTTGAAATTCTAGAAATGGCCCGTTACACGGTATATCAGGCTGAGAATGGTAAGCTTGGCGTTGAACTGGCCATCAGCCATGTTCCAGATATCATACTTTGTGATATCATGATGCCCGAACTTGATGGATATGGTGTATTATATATGCTCAACAGGCATGAGCAGACATCAGGAATTCCATTTATTTTTCTGACTGCAAAGGCCGAACATGCAGATCTTCGGAAAGGAATGGAACTGGGCGCAGATGATTATTTGGTTAAGCCCTTTGATGATATGGAATTGCTAAATGCCATTGATATCCGTTTAAGAAAGAAAGCTGCAAACGATCTTTCCCTCCAAAACAGAACTGAAGCATTCAAAGTATTGGTTGAGAAAACAGACGGTCTTGCTGAATTCAATAAGATTATTGAGGAAAAGAAAAGCAGGAACTTCAAGAAGAATCAGGTCATCTATTATGCGGATGATCATGGAAAAGGGCTCTATCTGGTTACGCATGGGAGAGTTAAAACCATAAAACTGGCAAAAGATGGCAGGGAGCTAATGACAGGAATTTATGGTCAGGGTGACTATCTGGGGATTAATTCGGTATTAAGTGATAGTTGTTATGCAGATACTGCCACAGCGCTTGAAGATAGTAGCGTGTGCCTAATTCCAATAGATCAAATGGAAACCATACTTAATTTATATCCCGAGGTAGCAAGAAAATTCATCCATTTGCTTTCCAGGGACAATAGAGCAAAGGAAGAACAGCTGTTGGAACTGGCCTATCATTCGGTGAGAAAAAAAATGGCCGGTATACTACTCCGGCTTTATGGACAGACAAAGGCAAATGATAATTTAATAAATATCTCCAGGGAAGATCTTGCCGCTATGGCCTGCATGGCCGCTGAAACGGTGAGCCGCACCTTATCTGATTTTAAGGATGAGCAGCTTATTGATAGAAACGGAACAAAAATAGCGATACTTAATCAGGAGGGACTTTCTAAAATGAAAAATTGAAGTCTATAATATTAAATACAATAGCTATTATAAAAAAGTATTCCTTTATAACATCCTGTAATGACCATAAGGAATTTAAGTAGCCCCAACGATTCGATTATTCCCCAAAGGAATAACCTTTCGCACAATAATCCCTTTATATAAGCAAATGCAGTATAGATCAGCGCTGGCATCTATTCTCAAGAAGTCAATTCTATAAAAAATTGTTTGAACATTGAGATATAAGTCAAACCTGTATTAATAAAATTTAAAGCTTCTTCTTCCGATACCGACCTTCAAGTATATTTTTCGAAGTTCTTTCAAAATTCACAACCGTTTCGCAATGCTCTAACAGGCTCGAACTTTCGCCGCTTAACGCTACTGATCAAAAGCGCATCGAAAGATGGGCTTTTTTGGGTTTAAGGCTTTTTAATTAACCTAAAATTTTTCTGCTATTGTAAAATAAAGCTATCGCAAACATGCACACGCGGTACGCCTGCGCCAGCGAGGGCAAGCCTGGAGCATGATGAATGCACAAAAGCACCCGGCTTTTTTATTGCCAGGTAAACTGAAGAAACGGTTAATATTCTTTTCTATTAAACCTCCCCGAAAAAAAAAAATGCTAATGATTGATAATGATCTGTTTTTTAACTACATCTTTCCCTTGAAAGATGTGTAAAAAGTAAGTTCCATTTGGGATATCACTGGTAACCAACTCAATGTTTTCACCGCTTTTTGATAAGCCGCTTTTTAGGAATCTGGCATTATGATCAAAGATTTTCACATTGAAAGGACTAAGCGACGCATTTTGAGAAACTGTTTCATTGCTGGCTTGTTTTTGAACAACACTTTCGTTCTGGCTGATCTTAATGGTGTTGCTGGCGGGATTGGGAGATACGGCGAACTTGAAACCTCCACAGTTTACATTAACAAATAAAATCTCCGGGCTGGTTCCTTCACCACAATTATTGGATACTTTTAACCTGATTGAGGTGGAAGTTAATCCGGTATTCACGGTAAGCACCGGTGTTCCCTGTCCGGCAATAATATACCAGCCATTTGTTAAGGCTGCAGGAGGTATTATCCAGTTATAATTTGTTGCCCCTGGTAAAGCATTAACGCTGTAGGTAGTAACAGAATTGGCACAGATAGAGGTCTGCCCGCTTATCGGGAAGTCGCCAGGAACAGGAGTTCCCACAAAAACTGTTTTAGCGGGTACGATAAAATTCCCACAGCTGTTGCTAACCGTTGCACTCAGCTGAAAAGAACCGTTTCCGATTTTAGTGATAGTGGCTACATTGTTAGTTGTACTAATACTCACTTGTTCAGACGGATTGGCGCTCCAGCTTACAGTTGCCCCTGCAGGTACACTAGAAAGCGCGTAGCTGGCTGAACTACAGAAACTAGACGAACCGGTAATCTCAGGCAGGTTGCGTTTATAAAAACCTTTGGTTTGCCCCGGAAGATAACTGGCAGGAACATAATTGATATCGTGTTTATAAAGCCCCATTTGGCCCCATTTGGATGTGCATTCATTATTGGCTCCGGTAATCACAGCCGAATGATCTCCCTGATAGGAAACCCTGGTTTCAAGCGCGGAAGTAGTTGAGCTTACAATGTAACTGCCATCATTCCAAAACACGTCATCCCCGGGTGTATTGAGCCAGAAAGCATTTCCACCATCTCTTTTCACCCAAGCGTAATTGTGACAGTTGTAGGCAGAGGAAGGATCTTCAAGTTTTACGGCATTAGGATATTGGCTTTGCTGTACTGAATTGATGTAGCTCACCTCTGCTGCTGTAAGCGGCGTAGGATAAGAAGCGTAAAGGGATAAATCAGAGCAGTTAGGTGTATATTGTGCATGAGAAATCTTACAATATAATAATAGAGCGATAAATAGTATTTTTTTCATTTTTATAATGTAGTGGGTTCAAAATCATGACAGAGTGATGTATAGGTTTTCTTCCCTGTTCGGAAAGTAGTTTTGGAGAAATATTGTTTTTTACACCCCATTATTAAACACCAGAAGCAACATCGCCATGATTAGTTTTATTTAGCAAATAATTTATTGATTAAACTGTCCATTGATTTTTCGTCCAGATAGGTCATTCTCGTAAGGAAACTTTCAAGCGCAGAATTTACGGTTTCTTTTTGTTTACCTAGATCGGGTAATATTTTATTCCCTAAAAAGGCAATTGAAGCTTTTCCCGTGTAACCAAAATAGTCTGCATATTTACCTTTTAGGGCATATTTTGTTTCCAAACCTTTTAATGCAGCTGTTTTTTCTGTCTGTGATAGTTTATTGATAATGCTGGTATTGGCTAACATCAGCTCCAGGGTTGTAATTCTGTATACGAATTTCCCTTTCAGTATATCAGCATTTAATTTTTCGATATTCGTCAAATCCTCCGCCAGGTAATATTTTAACAATACAGAATGGGCATTGTCTCTGGAGAAAAATTCTTTTAGACCGTTAAAACCCAACACGATATTGTTAAAACCTTCATAATAACTGTTATTTGCAACGTAATTATCAATAAGCGGATAATTCAGGCAGATTTCCAGGAGTTCTTCCGTAGTTGAATTTCTTACAATGTCATCAGGCAACTGACAAGCATTAATCATTTCTGCAGTAGACTTGAATTTTTTCCATTCAGATGTACCAGGCTGCACAGGATAAGTGTATTTTGTTTGTGAGCTTACAACAGTAATCTGCAGCAACATAAACAAAACCATCAGGTATGTAATTTTCATGAGCGTTAAAAGAGTATCAATTATTGTATATTTAACTATAGCCTAAATTAAGCTAAAATCAGTCAAAAATGATAAATAAAACCAGACAAGCGTTTGCGTGCATTTTTGTCACACCAGGTCAATAGTACATTAAAAAACATGAAATCATACCAGATCGAAACCAGAAAAACTGGCTACAACTTGGATAAAAAGTATTAAATATCAGGCGTATGCAAACGCAAACGTTTGCGCACAATTAAACCTTATAATTTTTAAATTAAACCAATCAGAAAAATTGGTTATTGGCGACGGATGCATTAAACATTTTAGCTTTTCTGCTAAACGGCTTTGGTTACGTTAACCAGCATCCTCATGCCTGCATCTCCCTTTTGCTGGTGTACGCGTGCCGCGTGTGCAATTGAACCGCCAAAGTTAAAAATAGGTTTAAATACTATGTTTTTCCCATACGGCACGCGTGCGACTCGGATAGCTTTGTGAAAGTAGATTTTCTATTTCGAATTTAGAAGGCGTGAATACCTTATGCTATTTGTTTTTCATTATTTTTTCCCATTCGGCCTGGGTTAGAATTTCTAAAAACTCATCGCGAAAGTGCCATGCAGATACATATTCAGCTGAGACAATGAAACTGATCACCCAAGTGGTCTTTGCCTTCCATAATTTAAATGCACAAATATCTGTTGCGGTAATAAAAGGACTTGTTTCACCTAAGTGTTGATGTGAGGATGCTTTTATCGCGTCTATACCACCGGTTCCCAGGGGAATAAGATTGTTATGAAGCTTAGTCTTTTTAATGATATCATTGTCTTTGTCAAAATTAATCAGGTAATCATTTCCTAATAACACTTCATCCGGCGCTGTTTGTGCAGTGATGACATATACTTTTTTTGCACCATTTTTTATGATAGGAACAAGATTTAAACTGGTATTTTGATAAAATTTAAAAAGCGTGTCGTTTGAAACAGCCTGTACAGCTTTTGACCGGATGGTATACAAGTCTTTTTCAATTTCGGTAAATTTTCTTGTTGTGGTGTCTATACTATATTTAGACGAGTCTAAACTATGGTCGAACTTAACTGTCGCTAACACTACTGGGTCGTTATTTTTAGAAAAAAAGATAGTAGTCATTTCTTTTTTTGTCTCATAAGAAAAATATCCCCCAGATAAACGCTTCTTCCCGCCGAAACTCGAGGTGAAAATCTGTGCACTCTGACCCGAAGCCCATTCGGAACGATAAAGCGTTTCCCCCTCTGCATTAATGCTATCAGCAATCTTTTTCAGCGCATTTTTTTGTGCTGTTGCGTTTTGCGCCAGGATAAATAGGGTAATCAACGTGAACAGTTTTTTCATTAATGGCGAAAAGGTTGGTAAATATTTTGTGAATATAAATAACCTTGCGGATTTTGCATAACGCGGTTGCAATAGAACGAATTGGTTTCAACCATTCAGATCGTTATTTATAAAAGCTATATTTCTAATTTTGGTCGATAGCTTAAGAAAGCCAATTCACGTAAATCATCCAAAAAATAGTTCGAGAATTGCCCAACATGGGCTACTGACTAAAAGCTCATAGAAAGATGGGCTTTTTTTGTTTAAGGGTGCATTGAGTGAGTGTTTATGCAGTAATAACGACAAGCATTTGATTGATCTAATATATTCAATTATCTAAGTTTAAAACAAAAAACCACCTCATTATTCGCTTTACTGACGCATCTGGTGACGCACTTTTCGTTCATCAGGATGGATTCTATCTTTGACTAGGGATTTGAGGGATAGTAGACATCGGATTTCAATCCAAAATGTGCACCCGGCTTTAGTCCCGGAATGCCAGGGAGTTTGAATCAATCTGTCCCAAAGATAAAAGTTCATCCAAACTTTCAGCGTTCAGTTTTTTGAATGCCACAACGCCTCTGCCACGTTTCCCGAATAGGTGACTCGTTATGAATTTACTTGTCGTTTATAATTATATAAAACATAAGGAAAATTGTGTAAGGCTAATTGCAGGTCTTTATATAGATTTGTTATATAAGAATTAACCTTTAGCGCTTTTAAATGCAGGTCTCCGCTAACCTAAATTGCTCAGGACCAGCTGAACGTAAATATATCCGACTTTGCAGGGCTAAGAACCCGGGAACGGACTGGTGACTTGAGTAAAATTGAATAGTATGTGCTATCCTCCGGCATTAAATTTAAATCCTAAAAAATCAAAAACATGGAACATCGTTATAAAATAACCGGAATGAGCTGTCAGGGCTGCAGGGCAAAAGTTGAAAATGCACTAAACTCTATTGATGGCATTTCTGCAAAGGTATCTCTGGAGCCTGCTGAAGCCATTATTAGCATGAAAAAACATGTCCCAACCGAGAAATTGCAAAAGACACTATCTGCGGCGGGAAATTACGGTATTGAGATGGGATCTCATGAAAAAGGGGTTTCAAAAACACCCGGGCAAATAAATCGTGTTCATCATGAATCAGCATACCAGCATAATTCACCGGCTAAAAAAAACGATATAAACAAAGGTGAAGAAGTATTTTATTGTCCGATGCACTGCGAGGGCGAAAAGACTTATCCAAGAGCGGGGCATTGCCCTGTATGCGGAATGGACCTGGTGAAACAGCCTGTAAAGATCCGGTCGTTACAATTTACCTGTCCGATGCATCCCGAAGTTATCAGGGATGAACCGGGCACATGCCCAATCTGCGGAATGGATCTGGTTCCTACCGGGGCAGTTCTGGAAGAAGAAGATAAAACTTATGATTCGCTGCTCAGAAAGTTTAAGATTGCAGCAGCCTTTACTATACCCATTTTTGTCATCGCAATGACGGAAATGATTCCCAATAACCCACTGTTTGATTTGCTGGAACTTAAATACTGGAACTGGATTCAGTTTGGACTATCCATTCCTGTAGTTTTCTATGCTACCTGGATGTTCTTCCAGCGCGCCTGGATATCGGTGATAACCTGGAAACTGAATATGTTTACCCTTATAGGAATAGGTGCGGGAGTAGCCTGGCTTTTCAGTCTGGTCGCACTGATTTTCCCCGATATTTTTCCTGCCCAGTTTAAAACGCACCACGGGACGGTCTTTGTTTATTTTGAAGCCGCAACGGTTATCCTGACATTGGTATTGCTCGGACAACTTTTAGAGGCCAGGGCGCATGGAAAAACCAATAGTGCCATTAAGGAGCTATTGAAACTAGCCCCAAACACCGCTACAAAAGTGGTTGGGGGTAAGGAAGTGTCGGTACCTATTGAAGACATCCATAAAGGAGATCTGCTGAGGGTAAAGCCAGGAGAAAGCATTCCGGTAGACGGCAGTATTGAGACCGGGGAAGCGGTAATTGATGAATCGATGATTTCAGGAGAACCGGTTCCTGTGGAGAAAAAAACAGGCGAAAAGGTAACTTCGGGAACAATCAACGGAAATAAGACTTTTGTAATGGTAGCTGAAAAGGTAGGCTCGGAGACCCTCTTATCCCAGATCATCGAAATGGTAAATTCCGCCAGCCGATCCAAAGCGCCCATCCAAAAGATGGCCGATAAGATCTCCGGATATTTTGTGCCGGTTGTGGTGCTCATATCCATTATAACATTTTTATTATGGGCATTGTACGGTCCCGATCCAGCTTATGTTTATGCCTTTGTAAATGCGATAGCGGTATTGATTATTGCATGTCCCTGCGCCCTGGGACTTGCGACTCCGATGTCTGTAATGGTGGGCATTGGCAAGGGTGCACATTCGGGTATCCTGATAAAGAATGCGGAATCGCTGGAGAAAATGAATGTTATTGATGTAGTTGTCATTGACAAGACCGGAACGGTAACCGAAGGTAAACCTTCGGTTGAAAAAGTGGTTAGTGTAAATTCAAGCTTTACCCAAAAGGATATTCTTGAAAAAATTGTGGCTTTGAACAGCAGCAGTGAACATCCACTGGCACAGGCAACTTTACGCTATGGCGAAGAAAACAAGATAGAGGTCAAATCCCTAACAAGCTTTGAGGCAATCACGGGAATGGGCGTAACAGGCAATTTGGGATCGGAGACACTGGCTTTAGGCAACCAGAAATTAATGGAGCAGGTTAAAGCGGCAATGGATCCTGAATTAAAAGAGCAGGTTAAGGCTGCTCAAAAAGAGGGCAAGACGGTCTCTTATCTGTCTGTAGGAGAAAAAGCTGTAGGATATGTTGTGATTTCTGATAAAATTAAGCCTTCGAGTGCATCTGCAATTCAAAAACTCCAGGGTGAGGGCATAAAGGTCATGATGTTTACCGGCGATAATGACGACACAGCTAAAGCCGTTAGCGAAACGCTGAAATTAGACGGTTATAAAGCCCAGATGCTTCCTGAAAATAAATTAAAGGAAATAAAAAGCCTCCAGGCTGAAGGCAAGAAAGTGGCGATGGCGGGAGATGGCATTAACGACGCCCCTGCACTTTCCCAGGCTGATATCGGCATAGCCATGGGAACAGGAACCGATGTGGCCATACAAAGCGCAGGGATCACTCTTGTGAAAGGAGATTTAAATGGAATTGCGAAAGTAAGGCTATTAAGCCACAAAGTAATGGCTAATATCAAAGGCAATCTCTTTTTTGCACTTGGATACAATATTGTGGGCATCCCGGTTGCTGCCGGCCTGCTGTATCCTTTTTTTGGGATACTGCTCTCGCCAATGATCGCAGCCCTCGCCATGAGTTTGAGTTCCGTTTCCGTTATCCTCAATTCCCTGCGCCTGAGGAACGCAAATATCGATTGATTTTTTAGCAAGGGGCAAACTGGACGAGAACTTCCTGACAAGAGCTTTCGTGTGGACACATCTTTATATGTGTGGGTTTTTCGACGTTATGCTGACCTGCTTTAATAATACACAGGTTTTACCGAAGAACGCCCGTCAATCCCAAGTGGCAGGAAATCAAAAAACAGGTGCAGAATAGAACAAATAGCACTACCAAACCTTAAACGCAGTGGTTTTGTGTTCATAAGCGATGAGTCAAAGCTTTCACAAGAATTGAACACAAAACAAAGTGCTGCTGTTTTTTGATGAGCGTGGGTGGTGAGGAGCCACATTGCCGGATTGACAAAGCGCTTTGGGTACTTTGGCGCTCCAAAGTACCATGCCCCGCGGCAAAGAGCGAAAAAAAAATCAACATTTATCTCCAAACTTTAGTTTTTAAGATATCAAAGTTTGTTATTAGCAGGAAAGATGCTGATCCCGAACATTCGGGACAGCATGACGATCGCCTTAGAGAATATAAGAGGGAAAATTAGCTGGAAGATGCGTGGGTTGGATAAACCGCAGTGTTGACCCCATGAGGCTCTTATCACTGTACTGATGCCGTTAGATGAAGTGTAATAGCCACTACTTAATCTTACAGTTCACTAATTGTCAGATTGAATTTCTGCGTATGTTTTTTACTCTTCTGAGACCTTTAATTTATCTATTACTTTCTCTATTTATAGCTTTCAAATATATCCTCTTCCTTTAAATTGGAAAGAGCAATTTTTATTGAAGCTTTTTTACCGACAATCTATAACATGACCATAGGCTCTTGTATTTCTTGGAGATATAAAGGGAATACCCAAATCGGCCGACCGTAATATGAGCAATGCCCCCATAAAAAACATAAACCAGGGAATAAGTTTGTTGGTATTAAAGCGGATGTATTTCTTCAGGAAGATCCCGCCTAACGAAATCATGAGCATCAGTGGTGCGGTACCCAATCCAAAGAGGAACATAAAAGTACCACCAGATTTAATACTACCAGTATTTAAAGCAGTTGCAAGTGCCAGATAAACCATCCCGCAGGGGATGATGCCATTAAGCATTCCGGCAAACAATCCCCACAATGGCAAATTGAATACCTTTCCCATAAGCCTGCTCAGCGGATTGAGTACCCATGACTGGAACTTAGAAAACCTATTTCTATAAACAGCATTAAACTGTAGCGCTGTAAATAAAATCAGTATAGAACCGATTAAGATACTCAGCATTTTCTGATCGCTAAAGATGCGGATACTGCTACCTAAAGCACCCACCAACAATCCTAACACAGTGTACACGGCAATTCTGCCAAATTGGTACAACAAAAGCTGAAATCCACTTCGAAAGAAATTCTGTTTCGCGAATGGCATACCCAGCATAATCGGCCCGCACATTACGGCGCAATGGAGGCTTCCGAAAAGCCCCATCAAAAATGCCAATGGTAAAAAATCCATCATAGGGTGATGTTATTTTTAAACAGATAATCTTTTCCTGAGGAGTGCCACTGGAGACTTAAAAACCACATTCCCTTAGGCATTTTAGTTTTATCAACCAGAATAAGATTCGCCGTTCCTGAGGTCTGTCCCTTTAACTTAACATCATCGTTGCTATTGGCAGGTCGCATTAAAACAAGATCGTATTTTGCACTATCTTTTACCTGAATGATAATCTGAGTTTTTGTAATGGTAATTTTGGGACTGGCATTATCGTCTATAACGTTCACTTTGGCATTGTATTCTGCATTATAATTGATCCCCTTTTCGTAATAATTTTCTTCTATCAGGGCATCTCTTCCGTGAACATGGAACATATAAACTACCATCCCCACAATAAACATCATGAATGCAATCATTCCCAACACTATTTTTGTTCCCCAGTTCATATCTGTTTTTTTAATTTTGAATGAGAGAATGATTGAATGAGTGAATGGCAACGATAACTCCACATTCATCATTCAAAATTCTATCCTTCAATCATTCAATCATTCTCTCATTCAATCATTCAATCATTCAATTCCTTCCGGTTGCGCGAAAAAACTTGTAGTTGCTGTGCTTAAAACCTCGCCATTGGCAATAATTTCGAAAACAGCATCGGTTTTATATTTCTTAATGGAACTGTTTTTCCTGATCAGAAAAAAAGTGAGATGTACGGAGCCTTCTTTTGGCAAAACATCAGCCTTTTGGATGAAATCAATTTCATCGCCATCATTTTGCGACCTAAATCTGAATTTTACTGCTTTATTGGTTTTGTTGATCAGCTCTGCATTATAAAGATTGCTCGTTTTATCTGCTCCCCTACTCTGGTATAAAGTACCACTTGCCCTTAATACCGTAGTCTGGATATCTTCTCTTTTATAGATCAGTGAAGAAAAAACCATCATTACCACAAACAGTACTGCAGCGTAACCGTAAGATTTTAAACCAATTTTATAGGGTTTACGTTCGTTAATAAAATCCTGATTGAAGAAACCAATCAGATTTTTAGGCCTGTTTATTTTAAGCATCACCTCATTGCACGAATCGATACAGGCCGTACAGTTTACACATTCGAGCTGCGTACCTTCACGGATATCGATACCCGTGGGGCAAACCTGCACGCAAAGTCCACAATCTATACAGTCGCCGGCTGTTAACTCATTAGCATTTTTTTGAAGATGCCCACGTGGTTCGCCCCTGGTAAAATCATAGGCTACTACCAAACTTTGATTATCTAACAAAACGCCCTGTAACCTACCGTACGGACAGATTACCGTACACACCACTTCGCGTACATAGGTAAATACCCCATAGAAAATAAATGTAAACAGCCAGATGGATACAAAGCCAGAAATATGGCCTGAGACGGGCTCCGTTATAATTTTAAAGAGTACATCAGAACCGATCATATAAGCTAGAAAAGTATTCGCAATGGCAAAAGAAATCATTAGAAAGATGAAATGTTTACTGCCTTTTTTGAATATTTTCTCTGCATTCCAGTCAGCCTGATCCAACTTTTTCTGTTTATTGGCATCTCCTTCGATCCAGTATTCAATCCTACGGAAAACCATTTCCATAAAAATTGTCTGCGGGCAAGCCCATCCGCACCATAGCCTGCCCAACACTACCGTAAAGCACACAATGAACATGATAAAAATGAGCATGGCAAGGGCAAAGAGGTAAAAATCCTGCGGGGTAAAAATCAATCCAAAGAATACAAATTTTCTTTCTATAAAATTGAGCAGTACCAGTTGCTCACCGTTAAGCTTTAAAAACGGGCAAGAGAATAAAAACAGCAGCAGCACATAACTTACCCATTTCCGGTAGGTATATAACCTGCCTGATGGCTGTTTGGGATAGATAAAATTTCTGCCCCTGCCTTTATTTTCTTTTTTATTTTTTGGTAACATTGGCTTGGTTTACACTGTCGGTTGGTATTTTCACCTCATTGTCTTTTAAATCTTTCGCTTCGTATTTTTCACCCTGTGGAGCTTTGGCTCCTGCAGGATTACTTCCTTTTAGCGATAAAATAAAATTGGTAACTGCACTGATCTGTTTTGGGTTTAAGTTTTTCTCCCAACTGATCATCCCCTTTTCAGGAACACCATATTTAATGGTTTTGAATACATTATTAATGCTTCCATCATGTAGCCAGTATTCGTCGGTTAAATTTGGCCCGATGATGCCCTGGCCTTTATCGCCATGACAAACCACACAGTTTGTAGTGAAAACAGTTTTGCCTTCTTCCAGCACTGTTGGTGTATTATCAAACTTCACAGAGTTTTCATCAATGGTATTGGCCGATTTTTCGAGGTAGGCTGTTTTTTCTATCTTCGCTTTGGCCATTTCATTTTCGTATTCTTGATCCTGCAGGTCTCCATAGCCACCAATGTGGTAATAAAAAAGATATGCCGCAGCAAAAATCATTGTACCGTAGAAAAGGAAGTTAAACCAGGCCGGCACTGGGTTATTAAGCTCTTTAATGCCATCGTAAGCATGATCGATTACCAGATCCTTTTCTTCTTCAATTGGCCTTAAGCTTAAAATTTTTGTCCAGATTGAAGGTTTAACAGGCTGTTGTTTTAACCAGGTATCGTAATCCAAAACCAGCTCTTTTACCGGCTTGGTGTATGGTGTAGGATTTAACTGTTCCTGGTACATTACCTTGAATGCATTTAACAGGGTTACTGAAACAACAAGAAGCACAACTGCAAAAACCAAGAGGATTATAATCAGTATTTCCGACTGGTTTAGCCCCAAGCCTGCCTGAGCAGGTGTTACGGTTTCTGCGGCTTTCTCTTCTGCAGCAAAGGCTGTAATTGAGATGAACAGGAATAATAACAATAGTTTAATCTTCTTCATATGCATTAGGTTGATTGTCTTGAATGGGAAGCTGGCTCATTACTTCGATATGTTTTTTATTTAGTTTGAGCAGGTAAATACCCACGATTACAAAAAACACCATGAACATGAGCAGTGAGGTGATGAGGTATAATTCGCCGCCGGCTAAGTCTTTGATCTGGTTGAACATATTTTATTGATTTGAAGGAATGGTTTCTTTATTTGCTTTGATATCGGTACCCAAACGTTGCAGATAAGCAATAATGGCTACTATTTCCCTGTCGCTTTTAACCTTAATGTTATTCTGTTTTAGGTCGAGTGTAATCTTGTCGGCCTGAACTTTTAAATCATCGTTGGCACGTTTATCATAATCATCGGGATAAGGAACGCCCAATGTTTGCATGGCCCTGATCTTGCTTGCTGTAGTTGTAATATCCAGTTTCTGTTCGATGAGCCAGGCGTAAGACGGCATAATGCTTCCCGGCGACATTGAAGTCGGATCGACCAGGTGGTTGTAATGCCAGGCATCAGAATATTTCCCGCCTATGCGATGAAGATCTGGCCCTGTTCGTTTACTGCCCCATAAAAACGGGTGATCGTAAACGAACTCTCCGGCTTTACTATATTCTCCATATCGCTCAGTTTCTGAACGGAAAGGCCGCACCGTTTGCGAATGGCAGTTTACACAGCCTTCTCTGATGTATAAATCCCTGCCCTGAAGCTCTAGTGCCGAATATGGTTTTACACTGGCAATGGTTGGCACGTTAGATTGAATGGTAAAAGTGGGCATCATTTCTACCATCCCCCCAATAAGGATAATGATGAGTGATAACACCATAAATTTCATTGGCTTACGTTCTAAAACCCTGTGCCAGGCTTTATCCGCTGAAGAAGTTTCGATGATAATTTTGCTTAATGGCATGGCTTCTGCCGGTTCGTTGGCAAGCAATTTAGCACCCAACATGGTTTTGGCCAGGTTATAAGTCATGGCAATTACCCCTATTAAATACAGTGCACCACCAATTGAACGTAAAACATGCATCGGGATAATCTGTAGTGTGGTGGCTAAGAAATTCGGGTACTTTAATAAACCTTCGGGCGTAAACTCTTTCCACATCAGCCCCTGCGTAAAACCTGCCCAATACATTGGCACAGCATAAAAGAGTATACCCAAAGTACCTATCCAAAAGTGGAAACCGGCAAGCTTTTTCGAGTATAGCTCTGTTTTGTAAATGCGGGGGATTAACCAGTAAAGTACACCGAAGGTTAAAAAGCCGTTCCAGCCTAAAGCACCAACGTGTACGTGGGCTACAATCCAATCGGTAAAATGGGCTACACCGTTAATCTGCTTTAAAGATAATAACGGACCTTCGAAGGTGGCCATACCATAAGCGGTAAGGGCAACCACCATAAATTTAAGGGTTACATCTTCTCTTACCTTATCCCAGGCACCGCGCAAGGTTAACAAGCCATTAATCATACCGCCCCAGCTTGGTGCAATTAGCATGATCGAAAAGGCAACACCTAATGATTGTGCCCAACCAGGCAATGAAGTATATAATAAATGGTGCGGGCCGGCCCAGATGTAAATAAAAATGAGCGACCAAAAATGCAGGATACTTAATTTATAAGAGTAAACGGGTCTTCCGGCCATCTTCGGCAAGAAATAATACATCATGCCCAGGTAAGGTGTAGTTAGAAAAAACGCTACTGCATTATGCCCGTACCACCATTGTACCAATGCATCCTGTACGCCGGCATACACGTAATAACTTTTCATGAAAGAAATGGGCAGTTCAAAAGAGTTTACGATGTGCAATACGGCTATGGTAACGAAAGTGGCAATGTAAAACCATATGGCCACATACAAATGGCGTTCTCTCCTTTTGAAAATGGTCCCGAACATGTTAACGCCAAAAACCACCCATATAATGGTAATGGCAATATCAATTGGCCATTCGAGTTCGGCATATTCGTGCGAAGTGGTAAAGCCAAGCGGCAGGGTAATTACTGCCGATAAAATGATCAGCTGCCAGCCCCAAAAATGGATTTTGCTCAGTACATCGCTAAACATCCGTGCTTTTAACAAACGCTGAAGGGAATAATAAACGCCCATAAAGATGGCATTGCCCACAAAGGCGAAAATTACGGCATTGGTGTGCAGCGGCCTGATGCGGCCAAATGTGGTGTACTGACTGCCCATGTTCATTGCGGGTTTAAACAGTTGCATGGCTGCAAGCAAGCCAACGGTCATTCCTATAATTCCCCATACCAGGGTGGCAATACCAAAGTTCCGAACAATCTTGTTATCGTAAGTAAATTTTTCTAACTGCATAATAGAAGCTGAATTTTTGTATGTTTTGTACACCAAAGGTATTCTCCAGTGAACAGACAAAGGATGATGATGCTTAGCTAGAAAAGTGATCTTCTTCACTTTTTTCAACAACAACTTCATCATCGAAGAGCATGCGGATACCCGGGGTATGTACATCATCGTTCTGACCGGTTTTGTAAGCCCAAAAGAATGCACCCAAAAAAATGAGCGCCATTAGAACACTGCAGCCAACCAAAAAGTAAAGGATGTTCATATCAGTTTATTTTTACCGGCAAACCACCTGGTTGCCATAGTGGTAAAGGAGATAATGGTAACCGTACTAATCGGCATCAGTACTGCGGCCACCAAAGGATAAAGTGTGCCCTGCACAGCAAAGTAAATACCAATACAGTTATACACGATGGCTATTGCGAAGCTTGTTTTAATGATCTTCAGCCCGTCTTTACTTAACTGGATAAAATCTGGCAGAAAATTTAAGGCGCTGCCTTTGAGAATGGCATCGCAACCAGGACTGAAACTGTTAATATTATCGGTTATTGCAACCCCAAAGCTGCTCTGTTTCAGGGCTCCGGCATCATTTAACCCATCACCCAACATCATTACTTTATTTCCTTGCTGTTGAAGCTGTAGAACAGCATTCAGTTTTTGGTGCGGGCTCTGGCGGAAACTGATGGTTGTATTTTTCGTGAAAATGGTATCCAGCATCCAACGGTCTTTATCGGTATCACCAGATAAAACCTGCAAATTGAATCGAGAAAGTTTTAGAATCATTTGTTCCAGCCCTAGCCGCCACTGTTGCCTGATATCAAAACATCCTTTATATACGTGATCGATCACAATATGCACCCCGCTCTCCCCGGCAGACGCTACTTGGATCGGTAGCATTGACAGGTGCCCCGCATAAATACTTTGGCCGTTAATTTTGGCCGTCAAACCTTTCCCAATCACCTCTTTATAATCGCTGAGCGAATAAAACCGGTCAACATTTAAAGCCTTAATGATATGCCGGCTTAAGGAATGAATAGAGTTTCGCAGCAACGATGCCACAATAATTTTTTCTTCGCTTGTTAGAGATCCGTTAAAATTAATTTCGGCGTTTTCGTTACTTGTTAATGTACCCGTTTTATCAAAAATGAGGGTATCGCATTTAGCAAGTTCTTCAACGGCATCTGTATTTTTCACATAAAAACCCTTCTTATCAAAAACCGATAAAATTGCGGATAAGGTAAATGGTGTGCTCAAAGCCAGCACGCATGGACAGGCTACAATAATTACGGCAGTAAATGCCGACCAGGCCTTGTGGCTATCGTTTTGAAGCAACCAATACCCCGTGGCGGCAAATGCGATCAGAAAAACACCCAGGCTGAAGTACTTGGCTATGCTATCGTTAAAATTCTGTTTTTCGGAATTGTTTTTATAATTATCGTTGTTCCATAAACCGGTTAAATAACTCTGCGAAACAGGTTTAATTACTTCAAGCTCTATGGCCTCACTGGTTTGTCTGCCACCGGCATAAATAATTTCGCCCAAAACTTTATGTACAGGATCAGACTCACCTGTAACAAAACTCATGTCCATCCAGGCCTCACCTTTCATCAGAATAGCATCAGCCGGAACCAGCTCGCCACTCCTGATCCATAGCCGGTCGCCGATCTTGATTTCGTTAATAGCAACTGGTTTTTCTTTGCCATTTAGCAGTGTAGTTACCGCAATAGGGAAGTAGGAACGGTAATCGCGATCAAATGAAATGTGATGGTAGGTGCGCTGTTTGAGCCATTTGCCCATTAAAAGCAAAAACACCAAACCGGTTAAGGTATCGGCAAAACCCGGGCCTGTACCAAAAACAACTTCAAAAGCAGTGCGCAGGAAAAGTATAGCAATAATTAATGCTAAAGGCGTATCGAGATTAATGTGCCTGTGTTTAAGGCTTGTTATCGCCGAGGTAAAATAATCACGGCCACAATAAAAAGCGGCAGGAATAGAGAACGTAAGGTTTAGCCAGCCGAAAAGCGATTGAAATTGTTTCTCGAAACCCGATAAACCAAAATATTCCGGAAAACTAAAGAGCATAACATTGCCCATTAAAAAACCGGCCACGGCTATTTTTAATATCAAAGCTTTATCTGCCGAACCGCTGTGTTCCTGTACAACATCCTGCAGACTGATTAAAGGCTCATATCCAATCTGGTTTAACGTTTGTACCAGTTGCCTTAACGAAATTTCGTTGTGATTGAAACTTATAGTCACCTGTTTTTTAAGAAAATCGATCCTTGAGCTGAATATAGCAGGGTTGATTTTATAGAGGTGTTCCAGCAACCAGATGCACGAACTGCAATGTATTGCAGGGATATAAAAGGTGATAATGCTCGAACTTTCGTGCTTATAATCGAGCAGCTGATCAATAATTTTTGGCTCATCCAGATATTCTAAATGGCTTTCATTTTTAAATTGTCTGCCCGGATTGTTATTGTACACATAATAATTACATAAATTATTCGCTGAAAGGATCTTGAAAACGGCCATACAGCCCGCGCAGCAAAAATCTTTATCTTCTGCCTGATATTTTACCTTGGGCAGATCTTCGCCACAATGATAGCAAAGGGCCTGTGTTGCGGTTTTATTTTGATCTTCCATTTTAGACTGTTCTTAAATTGATGAACTGAACAATTGGGTTTTGGGCTGTTTGAGCCATAGTTTCTCGTCGAAAGCCATGCACACATTCCGTAAAAAAGATCGTCCTCTGGTGGTAATCCTGATTTCTTTTTCGGTTACCCAGATCAGCTTATCGTGTAATAAGGGCAACAGCCTACCATATACTTGTTCTGGAATGCCTTCGTTGTACACTGTATTTTCCTTACACATGAGGTTAAGGATATGTTTTCTTATCTCAAGATCTTCACCGGTAAGGAAATGGCCTTTTTCTACAGGTAGTGTATCTTGTTCAATTTTATTGAGATAATCTTCTACCGTTTTCGGGTTTTGTGCAAAGGCTGTCCAGCTATCGCTGATGGAAGACACGCCCAATCCGATAAGTAAACGGGTATGCTGATTGGTATAGCCCATAAAATTGCGATGGAGTTTCAGATCAGCCATCGCCTGGAACAATGAATCGGTTTTTAGTGCGAAATGATCCATACCAACGTCTTTATAACCAGCTTCATCCAGTAACTGCCTGCCCAATTGGTAGAGCGCAAATTTTTCGTCGCCCTGGGGAAGATCCTTTTCGGTATAATGTCTTTGGCCGGGTTTTAACCAGGGCACATGCGCATAACTGTAAAAGGCAATCCGGTCTGGCCGCATATCGATTACCTGTTTTATGGTGTCTGTTAATCCATTAACAGTTTGCCCTGGAAGGCCATAGATCAGATCAAAATTAACAGAGGTATAACCGATTTTCTTTGCTTCTGTTGTAACCTCAGCTACCTGCTTGGGCGTTTGAAAGCGGTTGATCAGGAACTGTACTTTAGGGTCGAAATCCTGGATTCCCAGACTTAATCTTTTAAAACCAAGACTGTACAGCATAGTTAAATGTTCACTGGTGGTATTGGCTGGGTGTGCCTCAAAAGAAAATTCTGCATCAGCTGCCAAAGTTGAATTTTGCAGAATGCCATTGATCAATAATCCCAGGTTCTCTGGGCTGAAAAAAGTTGGTGTTCCACCACCCAGGTGCAGTTCCTTTAGTTTAGGTTTCTCCCTCAAAACTTCTACATACATTTTCCATTCTGCCAGTACAGCATTTATATACGGTACCTCTACACCATGGTTTTTTGTTATCCGGGTATTACAACCGCAATAGGTGCATAGGCTCTCGCAAAATGGAAGGTGGATATATATACTGATCCCTTCATCTTTATGGCTTTCATAGGTGTTGGCTACATTGGCTAACCAACCATTTGCGGTGAAATTTTCAATATCCCAGTAAGGAACAGTTGGGTAACTGGTGTACCTTGGTGTGGCAACATTGTATTTTTTAAGCAATGCAGAAGTTTCCATTATTTGAGCGCTTTTACGGTGGAACATTCGTTTTGACAACAGCACGCGCTACCTACGCATTTACCCACAGCCCATTGATCGAGGTTTCTGATCACCTGCTCCATCCGTTGTTTAGCGTTGGCATCGCCGGATGCCAAAGGAACATTTGCCACTTTGATCCCAGCAGAACCCGCAGCTTTTAAATCGAGGTGATCTGTTTCGGAAGATGAGGTTGCAATGTATTTTATGCCCAGGGCTTTTAGCCCCAGAATCATCGCCCCACTTAGTTCATCGTTGTTAAAAACCAAGAGGGCCTCCTTTCCGGCTGCAAATGAAAGCGTATCGACTGTTAAACTGTTCGCAATTATGGTAATGTCGTGTTTTTTATAATTGGCCAGTGCCAACCATTCCTTTTCATCGGGTTTGATGTTGTAAGCTATAGCTTTCATATACAGAGTTTATATATACAAAACTATGGTCCTGGGCAGGTGCCGCAGGTGAGAATGATTAGAGAAAAAAATGATTTTGATTACATTTCTTAGTTTGGCGTTGGGCGTTTGGAGTCAGTTAACCGATTAATAATTTGAGTTTGGGGCTCGGAGCATAGCGTTGATTAACCGCTTTAAACAATTTACTGATGAATCAACCTCGGCAATAAATATGAACTATTGACTAATTTTTATAATACGATCGTCATTCCCACGCAGGTGGGAATCCTAAAGCATTAAGATTATCTTCGATGAGCACTTCGTGGTTCCCAATCAATTACCAATGACAGGTTCTAAAAATTGACGTCATCTCGATCGAAGCGAATGCGGAGTGGAGAGGTCTTTAGATTATGTTAAAAGATCTCTCCACTGCGGTCGAGATGACGATTTATCTTACCTGTAACCCAACTCTTTTGTTTTTGGCTAAAAAACGGACCTCTGGGAAAGTCGACCGTAGCTGGGGCAAATCGCGCTGCCCTATGCCTTATATCCTGCTGAACTTATTTCGGCAGTTAAAGGTTAAAGATTCTTCACTACGTTCAGAATGACAGGTTTTATAAACGATCATCATCACGAACTATTGCCTAATGAACAAATTACTGTTTAATGTTTCGGAGTTTTTCGATCGAGCGGATATTTATGGCATTCCCTGTTTTATCTATCAGTTTTTCATCTTTAAAATCAGCAAGCATTCTGCTTACGGTTTCGCTGGCCGTACCTACCAATGCAGCAAGGTCATCACGAGAAATCCGGATGGTACAGCTATCTTCAACACCGTCTCCAAATTTAGCGGCCACTTGTAGCAACGCTTCTGCTACACGTTTCCGTACCGATGAATAGGCCAGTTGAAGCATTTGCTTTCCCTTATCGCGCACATTTCCAGACAATAAAGCAATAAAAGTTTTGGATACG
The DNA here is from genome assembly GCF_018613605.1 of Pedobacter sp. ISL-64. Lineage (GTDB taxonomy): Bacteria > Bacteroidota > Bacteroidia > Sphingobacteriales > Sphingobacteriaceae > Pedobacter. The sequence continues at coordinate 77,574 of NZ_JAGGPU010000013.1, forward strand.
GCCTGATGGTTGAGCAGGTACTCCATAAAATCGGCTTTGGGGATCTGGATAATCTCTGATTCAATTAAGGTTGCTGCATTGTCTGTGTATACTTCGCCATTACACAAACTTTCATATCCAAAAAAATCGCCGTCATGATACAAGCTCGACGAAAGTTCCCTGCCATCCTTAAAACGTTTGTAGGTTTTTACCTGGCCTTTAACCAAATAATACAAATGGCTAGGTTCATCCCCTTCCACATAAATAATCTGCTTGTTGGCAATTGGTCTTAATTTGCCCTTTTTACGAAGCTCATCCATCACCGTTTCACTGTTGCCTGCACTTGAATTAAAGCCAGCTGATTGTTGTTTCTTTTTAAACCTACTTTCTATGGCCTTAAAAAGTTCTATATCATCAAACGGTTTGGTGAGGTAATCATCTGCACCCATTTCCATGCCTTTTCGCATGTCTGCCCGCTCGGTTTTTGCCGTAATGAAAATAAAAGGAATATTTGCTGTTTTCTGGTTTTTATTCAGCAGGTACAAAACCCCATAACCATCCAGTTCTGGCATCATGATATCACAAAGAATCACATCAGGCAAATGGTTCAAAGCCATTTCTACACCGAGCTTACCATGTTTGGCGGTAAAAGTTTGGTAACCTGCCAGATCAAGCACCTCAGCTGTACTTTCCCTTATATCGTCATTATCTTCAATAATCAAAACTTTCTTGTTCATGGAGATTGGATGTTTAATTGTAAATTATTTACCGAGCGCAAAGGTGAGTGTAAAAGTGGTACCTGAGTTTTGTTCGCTCTGGCAGGCTACGGTACCATTCATCAGACCGACATATCTTTTTACAATGTTCAGGCCTAAACCAGTGCCAGGGATGTCGCCCGTATTGTGTGCCCTGAAAAATGGTTCGAACAGATTTTGCTGATCCACTTTTGGAATGCCGATTCCATTGTCTTTCACCTCCAAAATGAGTTCATCATCTTTTAATATAGAATTGAACTGGATCAAAGTATCTGCGCCAGAGTATTTTATCGAATTGGAAATCAGATTAATGACGCAGTTTTTCAACAGGTTCGGATCGAGATAAACTTCGGCGGTTGTACCGGTGTGTTCGTAAATAATGTGCTGGTTCTGTTTGGTCATCATCTGCATTTCTTCAGCTATTTCTTCGGCAAAACTGATGATGTTGAAAGATTGTGCCGACGCTTCCACTTTTCCCGCTTCAAGTTTTTCCAATGAGAGGAAGTCGTTCAGGATCGTAGTGAGATTGTTGATCGAATTTTTGATTTTCAGCGTATGTTTTTCTACACTGGTCACATCATGCCTGGAAGTATATTTATCGATTAAAGAAGCCGATAATTGTATCGAACTGAGTGGTGTTCTAAACTCATGCGAGGCCATAGACACGAACCTTGTTTTGAGCTGATTGAGCTCCTTCTCTTTCTGAAAAAGCGCCTGCATATTTTCCTTGGCCATTTCGAGTTCTGATACCAGCTTTACCAGATCGTGTGTGCGTTCCTTGATCTTGACCTCTAATTTTTCGGTGTAACTTCTGATCTGCTCTTCATTGGCCTTTTCTTTACTCAGATCGTGGATAAAACCGGTATAAATTTTACGGTCGCTAAATTTTATTTCGCTTACCCCCAGCCTAAAAGGAAAAACCGAGCCATCCTTACGTTTACCAGAAACTTCTCTCCCGGTTCCGATAATGTGTTTCTGCCCGGTATGTTCATATCTGGATAAGTAACCATCATGGCGCGAATGATCGGGTTCTGGCATTAACACCGATACGTTTTTTCCAACCAGTTCTGCTCTGCCATAACCAAAAAGCTCAAGTGCAGCCGGGTTTAAATGTTCTATAATCCCTTTATCATCAATGGTAATAATCCCATCAATGGCATTTTCAATAATGGCATCTAAAAATTTCGATCTATCCATGTAATACATCAGTATATCCTTGTAAATATAGAAAAGTTATTTGCCATCTTTTTTCTCTTATTCAATAATCAATCCGTCCAGTTTGTCTTTCGACTTCGCCAGCTGTTCATATAATCCCTTTAATTCTCCAGATGCCTGATCTGCAACCTCGGCAAAAAGCTTTTTATAATAATTAATCCCTTCGGCCAGCTGGAGTTTGAATCCGTTTAACTGTTTTATTTTTTTATCGCTGAAATGTTGAAGCTGCTGTTTGATATCTTCCTGAAGATAATCGATATAAAGATTGAGTTCTTTGATGAATATATGTGGCCGTTCTACCTGTCTCAACAGGTTAATTTTCCCGTAAATATGGCCAACCATTTCATCAAGTGAATACACATCAGAAAAATAGGCCAGGTTTGGCCCTGGGCAAATGGCTACTGCGGTGCTTTCTTTTGGTTTAGCCATGTTATATTTGAGATAGGTAGCGGCGCATAAGCCCTCACAAAGGCAAACTTTTTCGGTTACCAGATTAAACTGTTTTTGGTATTCGCCTGCGGATAGGCCAGCAGTTTTAAGACTTTTGATTTTTAAGTGCTGATATTCGCGGGATGCCGTACAGATGGCCTGCTCAGTAAATTCGGTATTGTTGCAAAGGTATTTTTTGGTACATGGGCTTCCCGGCCTGCCCTTTTCAATCCGCTCGGTACGTTGGAGTTCTATTGTACTGTTTTTAAAATTATTAAACTGAATACCCAGCGGAGAGGCTCCACTCAGGTAAAAATCGCTTTCTGTTGAACTGGCCAATTGCGCCAATGTTTCGGCATCTACATTCGTTACTTCGGGTACCAATAGGAACGGGCTTCCCCATCCTGTGGCATCGAGATTGTAATGTTGAAGGAGGAAATCGTGTTCTGCAGCCGTACCAATCCCACCCTGGACACTGATCCGCTGCTTGGGCTGTTTTTCTGTTGGGATTCCATTTTGCACTAAAGCAGATTGGTACATGTTAAAAAGCTCAACAAGCATATCGTTTTTTTTGAGCTTAAATTCTTCCAAAATCGGCCCCAGTAAATAGCCTTCTGTTGCAAATGCATGGCCTCCACAGTTTAAGCCCGACTCTATCCTGAATTCGGAAACCCATAAACCCTTTTTTGCCAAAAATTTAGCCTGGATCAGTGCCGATCTGAAGTCGCTAACCTTTAAGATGATTTTCTTTTTCAGCTTGCCATTTTCATCAGGAAAAAAGTCTTCAAAATTTTCCATATAGCTGTATAATTTCGGGTTCATGCCAGCAGAGAGTACAACAGAAGCGTTCAGTTTACTTTCCGCAAAACCACGGAGTGCAGCTAATGCATCCGTATTGGTATCACCAGAATATTCGCCATTTACATAATTCATTTTATCTACCTTGGCCATGATGTTTACATCAATAGCCCCTACCCGCATCGAATTTTTTAAAAGCGCCTGGAAGGTCTGCTTGGTTTCACCTTCGGGATAGTCCAGCATCAGTTCGTAACCATGTTTTAATTTAGACGTATCAGGAAGTAGTTCGAAATAACGGCATATATCATTACCAGTGACAAAATCCTGCTTTTTTAAGTTTTTAAAATCGTCGGTTATCGTTTCCGACAAAAAGTTGAGGTAGGCCGTAATACGTTTACTCCGGCAGTCAGCTGCTCCTTTCGGAATCGCTTCGAAATAAATCTGGCGGTTTTTTGAATGATAAGCACGCATGCGCTCAATCAGTTCGTCATCAACAATAGACAGCACGGACGAAATACCGTACCTGGCAACTTTTAATGGCGTATCAATAGAATAGCCTAGGCCTAATACAGGGATATGGAATGAATGTGGCATGGTGTTTCGTAATAAGGTTTGGCCTTTTATAACAAAAAGCCGATGATTTCGACAGCAAAACTATTATAGTTGAACTGATCTGGAGATGATGCCTGTCAAAACGAAAAGTGAGTGAGGTCACTTTTTAACGTTTTATAATATGCCTTTGGGAAAGGTTGGGGTATATTTATTTTGCTAAACCGCTTATTCAACACTATCGTTTATCTCGAATCTACCTGTTTTAAGATGAAAGATAATTTTGAACACGATAATATCTTGATCATAAGTATCCTTTTTGCCAGTTCCATGCGATGGTTGCTCAGAAGGGGTATTGGTTAAAGGCATCATTCGGTGGATAATTCCCTGTAGCGCCCTTTGTTTTTCTGCAGCATCCGTAATTTCTTCAAATTTGCCCCAGCACACCACACTTTTCCAATTATAAGTATCGCGGATCTGATCGGTCTGAAAGCATACCTGAGGATTGCTTTTCATCATCCTGATTTTTTGCCCCGGAGCAGAATGAGCATAAACTGTGCTGCTGCTGTACACATAATTAATGGGCACAATGTAACTTACTCCATGTGCATGGCAGGCCAAACGGCCAATATATTGTTCCTTAAGGAGCTTTTCTATATCCTCTTCTTTTAATGTCCCTAACATCTTCTTATTCGTTAAATATTGATTAATAAACACCTAATCACCAGAAATATCCAAAACAATCCGTCCATCAATCTCGCCCTTTTTCATTTGATCGAACACATTATTGATATCTTCCAGTTTTGCTGATTTAACCTGCGCCCTTACCTTTCCATCTACCGCAAATTCGATCGCTTCCTGCATATCCTTTCTTGTGCCGACAATAGAACCCCTGATTGTTATTCTGTTCAACACGGTATCGAATATGGGAAGGTCAAAACTGCCTGGAGGTAGTCCGTTTAGGGATAAGGTGCCTTTTCTGCGCAATGCCGAAAGCCCTTGACTAAAAGCGACAGGTGTTACTGCCGTAACCAATACGCCGTGCATACCCCCGGTTTGTTTTTTAAGAAATTCGCCTGGGTCATGTTCTAGCGCATTAACAACAATGTCTGCACCCAGTTTTCTGGCCATTTCCGGTTTATCGTTTGAGATATCAATCGCGGCAACCTGAAAGCCCATGGCCTTTGCATACTGAACTCCAAGATGGCCGAGCCCGCCAATACCTGATATGGCTACCCATTCACCTGCTTTTGCATCAGTTTCTTTTAAACCTTTGTATACGGTAACCCCGGCACAGATAATCGGCGCCATTTCTGCAAAATTTACATGCGAAGGGAAATGGGCAACGTATCTCGAATCGGCAATTACATACTCTGCAAAACCTCCATCAACACTATAGCCTCCATTCTGCTGCTCATAGCATAATGTTTCCCAGCCGGTTAAGCAGAATTCGCAACAGCCACATGCACTGTATAACCAAGGCACACCAACCACATCTCCTTCCTTAACAGTTTTAACATCATGTCCCATTGCAGCTACCAACCCAATGGCTTCGTGGCCTGGCACCAATGGCATTTTTGATTTTACAGGCCAGTCTCCATTACAGGCATGCAGATCGGTGTGGCATACCCCACATGAAATTACCTTAACCAAAATCTCATATTGATTGAGTAGTCTAACCGGAAGTTCTTCTATGGCCAGTGGTCCTCCATATTCATGGATAACTGCGGCTTTCATTGTTTTAGGATACATATATTCTGTTTTACAATAGATTATAATAATTGAATTTTATCTGGTGATGAATTATTACATCGGAATATTGTGTGATGGCGGTAAAACCAAAAGCGGGATCTGAATATGATCTGACATGTTCAGGGTGTAACTACCTTTAAGCAGGCGATGAAAAAAACTATGTTTTCGGTGCACCATGGTCAGGATATATATGCCTATGGTAGATATTTCTATAGTTGACCCGATCGGCAACCCGGTTTAAAAAATTTTCTGTTGTATGCTTATAACCTTCTGGTTCTGATTTTGAATTACCGGTATGTGTAATGAGTATATCGGCATTAAAAGGTTTTGCAAATTCGGCAAGTGTACATAAAACAGGGATATCACTATGGCTAAAATCTGTAGCAAAGGCGATTTTTTTAGGTTTCTTAAACCTGTATCCCGCAGGGATAAGCAAAACAGGTATTTCCTGCTCAATAATTTTTCTGGCAACACTGCCCATAAGTGTTTTGGTTAACTTATCTGCACGGTTTAATCCGGCCACAACGAGGTTCATTTTACACTCGGTAAAATACTTGCTAACCTCTTGTTCAACCTCGCCACGAACAGATTTCCCAAACACTTCTGCTTTAAAACCAAGCTCATGATGGGCTTTTTTATACTTTTCTTCAACCTTTTCGACCAATTTGCCCAAGGCTTTTTTAGCATCGTCTTCTATAAGCTTATATTCTTCAAGCGGCCATACCAGAGATGCCGCAGCAGGAGAAAACTCAGGAGCCTGAAAAACATTTAACAGTTCTACTCTGGCACCAATACCATGGGCCAGATCAGTTGCATAATCGGCTGCGTTCTCTGCAGTTGTAGAGAAATCAACAGGTACCAGGATCTTTTTCATAATGGGTCTTTTTTGATAGGTATAAAGTTTGTAAAAAGCCCGTGTTAAAAATATGAGCCGCATCAGTTATTAAAATGATTCTTCCGGTGTTAGCATTTAAGTGCCCGATCATTATGATGATATGCTAAAGAAATATTTAGACTAATTATCATTACCACAAAAAATGATTAAATCAGCATGCTTTCCGTAATTTCAATGTTTTAAAATTATCCCATAATATAAGATGAGTGTCCATATAGGCTTAATGATCTGGAAGGAAATGAAGCAGAAAGATATCTCTGTTTCAGACATTGCCGCCGCCCTTAAGATCAGCAAAACAAAAACGCAGGAGATGCTGAATACCGCAACTATCGATATCCTTACTTTGGTCCGCGTGAGTGAAATCCTGAACTATAATTTTTTCAGCTATTACGAAAGTGGAAAGGTTTTCTCGAAGATGGAGTTACAGGAGAAACAAAGACTTGCAGCAGAAGTAGACCGTTTGAAGGCTTTACTTAACGAAAAGAACAAAGCCCTCGAACTTCAGGAAAGGTTAAATAAGATTCAGCTCAGTACGATTTCATTGTTGGAAAAAGGGCAGTTTAGATAAACACAATGCACTAAAACACCTGAATTACCCTGCCCGTTCCATTTTTAAAAAGAAAGCCACAACCAGTTGATCTTTAGCCCGGATGAGTCTGCCTATTTTTTGTGGAGGAATCAGATGAAAATCAGAAAAATTGATGGCTTGTTGCCCTATCAGCTCGATAGTGCCTCGTTTAACATTTATCTGATAACAGATTTCGAATCTTTTTAATACCCCTGATAGCGTGATCTCCACATCTCCCTTAACAAAACTATTCTGACCTTCAGAAGGGATTTCTTTTAAGGACAGGAATTTGATCCTTAGGACTGGAAACCTGTTTTCCTGCAGTGTATTGAGTAGTTGTTTAGTCATCATCGCACTGCTACAATCAAAATTTTTCACCTCCAGATTTAAGACTCCTGAAAGCGCAATATGGTCTGTTTTATCCTTCGAAACCAGAACGGTATCGGTTTTGGGATAACGCAGGATTACGCAGGAAAAGCGGTTTATATTGGTGGTTCCATTAACAGTGAGCATGCTGTTTTCGCTCACCACCCATCTGGAGGTACTTTTGGTTTTACCTGCAGGCCTCAAGCCGGCCAACAGCAAAAAAAAGATGGTTAACAGTAGCTTCATCATGTTTTTTTTAAGGCAGGCACAATCATTACCGCCTAATGGTTTATTGGCTAAAATCCTACAACAGCCTGAATCACATAACCTTTAAATTTTCCTCCGCTGCGGAAATCTGCAGTTGGGAAATCTTTATATTTCTGGCTCACATATTCGCCTTTTAACAATATATTTTTGGTCATAAACCATCCCGCAGCAATGGCAATACGATCTATTTTTACATCCCCGGCATAGGTTATTGCAGGAGTTGTGCCGGCAGCTGCCACATTAGGCATTGCGGCGGTAACCACATTGTATTTTGCACCAATAAAGAAGTTTTCTGTCTTTCCGAACCTGTATACACCATCTATTGCTATCTGCTCAGCTCCCCGGCTACTTGTCTCTGTTTTTGATCTGCCCTTTGCATTTTCATATGTTGCAAAGAGTTCCACTCCCTGTAATTTTATAAATGCATTTAATTGAAAGGCATTTACCTTTTTAGTAAAGCCAGGGTTAAACCGCCCGGAGAAGGCATTGGTGGTATTTACTGCGCCAACTTTTTCCAGCACCATAAAATAGTTAGACCCGGTACGGTCGCCGCCATATAAGGTCTGTCCGCCAGAACTGTTATTACTGTAATAGGAGGCCGCAAAACGCACCCTCAAATCGCTGTTCAGCTGTTTATCAAAACCACCTTTTACATAAACCGCTGGTGATTTATGCACGTTTGCATCCTGAGGAGTAGCGATCAGGCTATCGATATTACCTTTAATCATTCCATTGGAAACACCGATTAAACCAAACAGTGCATTTTTTCTCACTAAAACCTCTCCGCCAATTTCAGTTGTAAACCCATCCATGATGTAATTTTCAATAAATGGGTTATAAATCGTTTGCCCGCCATCGGACCTGCGGAAATGCTGATCGCCGTAGTTAATTTCCATGTGCCCGATTTTGATGGTGGTTACCGACATAATATCGTCCCACAATTTACCCTTGAACGGCAGCTTATCAAACTGGATATATCCACCCTTTACCCAGGTTTCGTTGTGGTGGCGGGAAGAAAGGTAGCTCGTGAGGTTCAGCCTGATTCCATCTGAGAGTTGTACATCCATGAACAGATTGGCATTGGCTGTATTAAAACCCGGGGTCATTTTATATAGTCCCCCCGATGTGTTTTCATGTTTCAGCCCCTGAAAAGACTGGGTAAATCCTGCACCAAAACGGACTTTTATTTTATCAAACACGGCATTGCTATCTTTGGGCGCCTCAAAAACATTGATACCGGATTTATCATAGGGCCTCAGATTGGAAACCTGTGCCTGTAGCCCAAAACTATACGAACTTATAATTGCAACTACGAGGGCAGAAACTAGTGTAAATTTATTTTTCATGATTTTATCTTAGTGATGAGCTGTTATTTTGCTACTGATGTCTTAACATAATCGAACTCGAACCTGACAACGAGGTTATTACCCACTTTCATTGCGCCAAGCATAAAACTTGGTGGTTCAATACTATAGTCGGTTAGCATTAAGTTTTCGTTGCCATGACAACTGATGGAACCATCTGCATTTACCAAAGCTATTACCTTCATTGAAAGGCTTTGTGTTTTTCCTGCAATGGTCAGGATTCCTGTTGTCTGGATAGAATACCTTTTTGCCTGTACCATGGTAACTGTTGCAAAAGTGAGCTGATAGCTTATCTTAGGGAACTCAGTTGCGTTAAGCGTTTTATAGGTACGGTCGTCCATAGCAGATTTACCGCTTTTGAGGCTCTTTGCTGCCAGGGTAAATTTTAGGGCCGTTACATCTGTCATTTCACCACGGGCATTGAAATTAAATGTACCTGTGCTTTCGAACTGTTTGGATGTCATCGACCAATCGTGAACATTGGATGTACCCGTTACCTTAACTGAACTGCTGGCTGTTTGCGAAAGCTGATATGTTGTTTGCGCCACTGTTACCAGCGGGAAGAGCATAAACAATAGGATGATAGGTTTGATTTTTTTCTGGAATATGTTAAATGTTTTCATAGCAGGGTTATTGGATTAAACTGTTGGTCAAACCTACCCTGTTCTGCGTCAAATTTTGTGAGGCGCACCAGATTGAAAACTGATGGTCATCACTTTTCAACCACATCAACATTCTGAAAATCAATAATATAATTTTTAAAAATGGCTTTTCGGCTAAAGTTCACCTGATTCCGCTCCAAACTGTAGCCTCAACTATTTGCCATGCAGTATTAAAGGCATCTTAATGATTGACCAAAATAGATCCAATCAGGTCGTGAGGGACCTTTTCATTTTTACGTCTGACCAGGTCTTACTTTGTATTATAATATACCTGCGTTGCCAGTCATAAATTTTGATTAGGCAATTAAACCAGGGGCTATACTATCAAAAAACCTGATAACTTTAATATATTAGTGTTCAATCAAATTACTGTAATGAAAAGACTAAGCCTCCTCCTTATTACCACTACTTTTCCCTTTTTACTCATGGCACAACAGCTACCCTGTAACTGCCTGCAGAATTTAAATGAAGCAATTGTTAAAACTGAGCTCAACTATGCCGGATTTCCGCAAAAAGTATATACTAAGACAAAACCAGCCTATGAGAACCTGGTAACCAGTCTCCGCAAAAAGGCAGAAAATGAAAACAATCCTAAAAACTGCTACTATCTTATTAAAGATTATGTTAGATTTTTTGCAGACAAACATTTTTCATTAACATACCTCAACAAGGACGATTACGAAAAAGAAACCGTAGCTGTAGACGAATCTTATTTTAAAACACTGAAACCGGGTATTGGCGCTGAAGGCATATGGATAAACGCAGACAGTTCAGTTACCCTTGGGATAAAAAAATTTCCGGGCAATGAATACAAGGCTATTGTACTTAGTGCAAAGGATAGTATGCTCCACAAGGGACTTGTCTATTTTACACTAAAACCACACCAAAAAGGCTATCTGCTAAATCAGTACAATGTATTTAACAGTATAGATTTTTATGCCCAGCAAAGGGGCAGCCTGCTGCAGCTGTGGAATTTTTCACTTTTTGGAAGGGTTTTCCCAGATGAAATGACGGCAAAAGAAAAAAAGGAGTTAGGTACATGGAAAAACAACAACAATGGACTCGATTATACTCGATTGGACGAGGAAACCAGCTATATCAAAATACCGACCTTCTTTAATAATAACAGTAAGATCGAGCAGTTAGTTGCAGCCCATGATAAAGCCATCCGGAATAGTAAGTACCTGATCATAGATCTGCGTGGGAACGGAGGAGGCAATTCCGGCTGGAGCTTTCTCTTACCCTACGTGATGACCAACCCTATCAAACAGGACAGCCCCCTACTTCGCATTTCGCAGGACAATGTCCGGCTCAAAAGATCAGAGCTTGAGTACTTCGTCAAAAATCCAGTACCTGTAGATCTAAAAAAATACTATCCTGATCAATATGTAGCTAACCTCAAAAAAATCTACGCAGAACTCACATCTGCCAAGGACACCTTTTATCAGATCCCTGGATTAACGATCCCTCTTGATTCTGTTCTTGGCAGTCCTGCTAAAGTTGCACTAATTACTGATGAACTTTGCGGTAGCTCTACAGAATACTTTTTTCACTTAATGAAACAAAGCAAAAAGACAACACGGTACGGTAGGAATAGTGTAGGCATGATGGATTATGAAGGCCCAACATCACCAACGCCACTTCCGTGCAAAACACTGATACTCATGATGCCGGTTTCAAAATCGAGCTGGACCGATAAGAAGCCTATTGATGCAACCGGGTTCAGTCCTGATGTTAAGCTTAACATACCAGGCGATCAGTGGGTTGAATACATTATCAAAGACCTCAAAAGGAAAAGGTGAATTAACCCTTTTTCACAATTTTCTTTAGGGAGGTTTTAAGCTTTATGCGAATTCCCCACAAGTAACCCCATCGTTTCTGAGGTCATTTTTTGGGAGACACGGTAAAGCATAACTACAGCTCCATAAAATGAATTAACCCCAAACCAATAAATGGCATAAAATTGGCTCCAGGATTTGCAGCCCCTTAATAAAATTGAATGTCACACCGTACCTATTTATACAATATCGATACCCCGTCAGTTGCAGAAGATTCAGATAAGATGATGATAGAATGGGGTTACGAAATGCCGCTTATACTTCAGCCATTATTAGTAGAAGGAGGCTTTGTTTCAGGCAACAATTACAACAATCATATTGAATTTAATGATTCCGGATTGTTCTATTATTCCAAACCAGGAATTGAAAACCTGAAACGGTTTTATAAATTTCTTGAAGACCAACCTGGTCTGATCATAGATATAGAAAAGTTTAAAGATGCCCGCGACAAGCTTTTCAATTATCTGGATAAGCTCACAGGCAGTTACTTTCATCTGGATATGTGGGACGTTTTAAATATGGAGGATTCGCCTCACGCCGAACAGGCAAAGCGTTGGCTCGCGAACATTGCCCATAACAATCAGATAATAACCAAAGCGATGGACGCAGGCGATATTAGCCTGCTGAATTATAAAGATCTTAATGATGTCAATCCTGGTTTTACCTCTTTCCCGGACCTATTGAATTACGAAGGCTACAACTACGGCTGGTCCTGTATCTGGACAGCTGTTGAAGAAGACCTTACCTATGAAATATTTGAAGAAAATAAACTTTGGGGACTAAAGGATAAGGATGGCGGTATCTTACTAGCCCCCCAGTTTGATGAATTTTACAGCTTCGGGCCGCAGGACCTAGCAGTGGTATCAAAAAACGGCAAATACGGATATGTGGATACTACTGGAAAAATAGCCATTCCATTGATTTGGGAAGATGCTTACGATTTCGAGTATTCGGGTGTTGCCGTAGTTACAGTGCAACAAAAATCAAGATTGATTAATTCAAAAGGCGAGCAGATCACCCAGCTTATTTATGACGAACTGGAAACTATTGGGGAGGGGAATAGCTTCAATGCAAAAAAAGAATCGCTTTGGGGTGTCATCAATGCCACCGGCCAGGTGGTTATTGGTTTTGAGCATCAGGATATAATTAATGCCGGATACGGTTTTTATTACACCAAGGTGAGTGGACAGAAAAATCAAAAGATCTACAATGAGTTTTTTAAGTACCTGGGCGAATTCCCAATTGATTCTATAGAAAATCTCGATAATGGATTGTTAATGATTAAGCCACATAAAGGACTTAGTTCGGGGCTATTATACAAAAAAGATGGAACCCTGCTGGATAGCGGGTTTGAAAAAATAAACAGACAAACAAATTTCAACGACCTGCTGGTTATTCGAAAAAACAAGAAACATGGTGCCATCAGCAGAAAAAATGAATGTTATGTGCTGCCCTGCCAGTATGATGCAATTTTGGATATCCGTGCCAGAATTAAAGATGAGATAAGTGATATCGCATTGGTCCATCAGGGGGATAAAAAGGGCATTTATGATGGTAATCCGAAAAACCCATCATGGTTAATCCCTCTTGATGACTACCAGCAGATCCTGTGGCTTCATGAAACCGTTTTTACACTGCAAAAAAACCAGTTGTGGTGCATTTCCAATGTTGCAAACAATAATATTAGCGGTTTCGAATTTGATCTGGTTGTACAGAAACCCAATGAAGATGGTTTTGCCTACGCATTTAAAGACGACAACGTTTATTCCGTTAGCGATACGGCAATTACCGCTACCCCTAAATCAGTTGCGCAGGAGCATGCCAGCGAGGATTACGCTTATTATTTTGAACATGAAAGCAGGAAGAGACTTTTAGCCTACGGAAAAGGGTTAAGCAGAAATGATGAACAGATAACAGACGAACTGGACGCTGCTTACAATCTTTGTATTAAGGCTATAGAAGCTTATAACGTTAAGGATTATGCAAAATCAATATATTATGATACCATTGCATCCGAAAAAGATTATGCCCTCTCCATGAATAACCTTGCACATATTTATTATAACATTGAAGAGTTTATTGATGATGATAAAGCCTTTTATTGGTTCCATAAAAGTGCAATTGCCAATGAAGAGAATGCCATGAATGGACTGGGCATGTGCTATAAATATGGAGTTGGTACACCAGTAGATATAGAAAAGGCATTATTCTGGCTAAACAAAGCAGCTGATGCTCAACTGGCAATAGCCAATAATAACCTTGGCGACATCTATTCCGAAGATCTATTAGTTCCCTTCAATCCGGATAAGGCGCTTCAATATTATCAAACTGCTGCCGAACTCGGTGAACCTAAAAACAACTGGCTGGGCTACCTTTATGATTTAAAAGGCGACCATGAAAAGGCACTGAAGTATTATCAGCTGGGTACTGATGAAGGCATTGATATTTCTGCCTATAATCTTGGCATTTTTCATTTAAATGGACTGGGAACCAGCAAAAATGTGAACAAGGCAATAGAGAACTTTATGCTTTCATTAGATCGCGGATATCATCAGGCAAATATAGATCTTGCCTTAATTTACAGGAATGAAGCAGGCTTTAAGGATGAGCAAAAGGTACAGCAGCATCTCGATGCGGCCAAAACAGCAGGTTTGGAAATACCCGAAAACCTGCTAATCAAAAAGAAAGGCTGGTTTGATTTTTAAGTTGTGAGAGATGTATTTGCCATGTATTTCAACCCTGGTTATCAATTTCGGGATTTTAGATTCTAAGTTAACTAATACATCATCAACAAATGAGCTTATACCCTACTCCACGCAAACTGATGATCTGTATTTCAGGTTCACTTTTTAAGAGTTTTCGCAGATGTGCCATAAAAACATCCATACTGCGGCCATTATAAAAACTGTCTTCGCCCCATATTTTGATCAGCGCATCCTCACGTTCCAAAATGTTATTGCGGTTTTTCAGTAATAATTCTAGCAGGATAGCTTCTTTATAAGAAAGTGAATATTCACCGACAGAAGTTTTTAGTTTTTGGGCTACAGGATCGAGTTCACAGTTCCTGAACCGGTATTTTCTATCGGCATCGGTTTCCCCGTTGTTCGCAGGGCCAAACCGCTTTAAAAGTGATTCCATCCGCACCAGGAGCTCATCAATACTAAAAGGTTTTTTAAGATAGTCGTTTCCACCGCTTTTAAATCCCATCACCACATCTTCGGTAAGGGCTTTGGCACTCAAAAAGATGATCGGCATATTGGGATCTGATTTTCTGATTTCGGCCGCCAGTGTATAACCATCCTTTTGGGGCATCATGATGTCGAGTACACAGATATCAGGCTTTTCTTTTTTAAATTGCGCCCAGGCAAGCGCTCCATTTAAAGCCAGCTTTACCTCGTAACCACTGCTGGTTAAACCATCGAGCACAATGCGCGCCAAAAAAGGCTCATCTTCTGCATATAAAACCTTAGTTTTCTTCATACAATGGCAAAATGACCATAAAATTACTTCCTTTCCCTATTTTGCTCTGCAGCGCAACACGCCCGCCGTGGAGTTCTACCACCTGTTTTACATAATGAAGCCCCAAACCGGATCCTTTCACATTGTGGATATTATCCTGGCTAAAAATCCGGAAAAAACGTTCGAAAACCTGTTGCTGATAAATTTCTTTAATCCCCGGACCATTATCCTTAAAGCTGATGGTTAACTCACGATCAGCAATGCTGCAGGAGGCCTCAATTTTGGATTGCGCCGGCGAATATTTTAATGCATTATCAATCAGGTTATAACATACGTTAGCAATATGCATCGCATCACCTTTAATAAAATAGGGCTCATCAGAAGGCACAAGTATAAGCTGTGTATTCTTCTCGCGTACCTGAATATCCATCGAAAAAATCACTTGTTTGACTACGGATTGAATTTCGAAGAGGGTAAACTGCAATTTTGTTTTTCCAAGGTCCATTTGTTCCTGCTTAAGCACCTTTTCGATCATCGTTTGTAAACGCTGCAATTCGTGGCGGCTTATATTGATGTAATTCTGCAGCTTTTCGGGCTCATCAATCAAATGATATTTACTGATCGATTCAAGTGCCACAGCAATCGTCGAGATTGGCGTTTGGAGTTCATGGGTTATGTTACTGGTAAAGCTCATTCTCGCCTGGGCATAAAGCTGCTGATTTTTCATCAGCCTGATGAGCAGGTAGAACGCGGCTGCCGTAAGCGCCAGCATCAGGAACGACGAAATGAGGTAATACCTCATCTGATAAATGATCAGCCAGGTAATGCTTGGCACCACCAGCTGATACTGTTTCTGAAACTTAAGGTTATAGGTATATTTCCCACTGACGAAAGCAGATGCATTTTTAGAAACCGCTTTCCCTTTCACCAACTTCCCATCGGAATAGTCGTAAAGGGCATAGTGCCTATCGATAGCCACACCCAAGCCATTGAGCCGATGGTTCACCAAACTATCCATCTCCTTCAGGTCCTGCTGATCTTCCAGTGAAACTTCCCGTTGTGATTTGCCATCGATAATGGCTGTTGATTTGTTATCGGTCTGCTTTTTAGGATTGTTCGGGAACGACATCTTCATTTCTACCACTGAACTATCATTGGTAATTCCATAATGGAACCGGCTGCGCAGGTTATCCACTTTTAAATCATCAAAAGCGTGCTTGAGCACCAGCCATTCTGGTGAGAGGAAAAACTGCTGAAAACGGATACTTTTCTCGTGCCCCTTCGCGATGCTCTGGTAGCTTATCTGCCTCGATGCATCGCTAACAATAGATTCGAGTACTGTAGCAACAGATTTCTTTTGCGCCAGATACAACTGCCGTATCCATGCACATTGCAGGCACAGGCTAATAATCAGTGTAATAACCGCCAGCGGAAGAACATATCTGGAGCGAAGCCATTTCATTCTCCTAAATTGAACAATTCATTTTATCAATGGAAGTCTGGGCCGAAGATTTAACCATATTTAACCGAGATTAACTTTGCTTAACATGCAAAGCGTTTAGTTTTGAAACATGAAAAAGTTAACCCTACTCCTTCTTTTCTGTTTCCCCCTGGTCACATTAGCGCAATTACGTAAAGGTTTGGTAACCGATAAAACCGGTGAACCGATTGATGGGGCAACCATTAGCCTACGTCGTGGAGACTCGACCTTAGCCATCCAGTCTTCAAAAAACGGGTTGTTCAGTTTCCCGCAGCTTTTTAAAGGCAGTTACATTTTAAAGGTTAATGCTGTTGGATATAAAAATACGGTTCAGGCATTGAATCTTCCGATGGATTCGGTTGCTATCGTGATGATCAGTGAGGATAGAACCCTGGAGCAGGTAACGGTATCTGCTTCAAAACCACTTATCGTGAGAAAAATCGACAGGGTGATATTCAATGTCGAAAATAGCATCGTAGCCAGTGGTGCAACGGTTTGGGATGCATTGGGCAAAGCACCGGGCGTACAGACCCGTTTTGACGGTGGGGTAACGGCGAACAACAAAGGTGTGGTGATTTACATGGATGATAAGCCCATCAGGTTATCGGGCGAAGATCTGGCCGCATATCTCCGGAGCCTTCCTTCGGACAATGTTGCCAAAATAGAAATTATCGCCAATCCAACGGCCAGGTATGATGCCCAGGGCGGCGCAGTAATCAATATTATTTCTAAAAAACCAAAAGGCGATGGCTTTAACCTGGTGCTTTCCGGCGGTTATACCCAATCAACCTATAGCAGCTATAACCCAAGTACGGTGTTCAATTATCGGAAAGAGAAATTAAATGTATATGGCAGTTACGGCTACAGCAGGCGTAAAAAGGACCATACAGAAAATGAGTACATCATTTTCGACTCGCCGGGAAACTATGCAGACTGGAAGAATGATAAATCGGGAATACGTTCGGGGAACGCCAATAGTTATAAAATCGGTGCAGACTACAACCTGACCGACAAACAGGTAATCGGAATTTTGGTAAATGGCTACAATGGTGCGAACAGCAGACCGAATAGTACATTAACTACTATTGTTAACAACCACTCGGCACTACCAGACTCTATTCTTCATACCCAAAACGTTTCTAATGGAAAAGCCTATCAATATAGTTTCAATCTCAACTACAAAATCAAATTAGATACCAATGGTCGGAATATTAATGTGGATTTAGATTATGTTCCTTATCAGAACAAAAACAGCCAGCAGGTAGATACTTATGGCACATTGAGTAATGGCAATCTGCTTCCCGACAATTACCACATCTTTACCCCATCTGACCAAAATATTGATATCTATTCGGGAAAACTGGATTATACGGATAAGTTCTGGAAAAAATGGACGTTTGAATCGGGCGTAAAATATAGCAGTATCCGTACACGCAACAGTTTTGATTTTTATAATAATCCGACAACCGGCCCTGAATTGGTACCTAACCGCAGCGACCGCTTTGAATATGCAGAAAACATATCGGCCATTTATGCCAGTATTAGCGGAGATGTGGGCAAATGGAGCTTTGAGGGCGGTCTACGTGGCGAATATACCCGGACAAACGGAAAATCACTGGTATTAAATACCAACAACCAGAACAACTATTTTAAGCTTTTCCCAACGCTTTTTTTAGCGTATAAAATGAATAAAGACAACGAAATAAACCTCGTTTATAATTCAAGGATCAACAGACCGGAATACTGGAGGTTAAACCCTTTTAAATCTTATACCAGCCCTTACACTTACCTGGAAGGAAACCCTGCACTGCAACCAGCCTTTATTTACAATGGCGAACTGGGCTATACCTATAAACAGCAATATAACATTTCATTTTACCTACGGCGGGTGGTTGATTATTTTAGCAATATCTCGGTACAGGATAACACCTCAAAACTCTTTTATGATACCCAAAGAAACCTCGATTTAAGTCAGGAAATGGGTTTCTCGGCATCCTTCCCCATTGAGCCAGCTTCCTGGTGGGAAGTCAACAATTATGCACAGGGCTCCTACCGCCAGGAAAAGTCGGGATATTTACAGGCCCGTTATGATTATCACGTTTGGGGTATTTACCTAAGCACTAACCATACTTTTACATTGAACAAAACACAGGGATTGAAAGCGGAAATCAGCGCATGGTACTCTTCTCCAACCATACAGGGGATTTATAAACTTGCACAGCTTTATGATGTGAGCGCAGGTGTGAGCAAGAGTTTGTTTAAGGGCAAAGGCACTTTGAGGTTGGCTGTAAACGATATGTTTTATGGAAATGCCTACCGCATTGATGTTGATTACGAAAATCAACATAACGGTTTTTATGAGAAAAACGATACACGCAGTGCTACTTTAAGTTTCTCGTACCGGTTGGGCGGTAATCCAACAGCGGCCAGGAAAAGAACTTCGGCCAGTGAGGAGGAAAAGAAACGCACACAGTAAATTTTAACCACAGATGCACACAGATAAACACGGATTTTCATATCTGTGTGCATCCTTTCTATCTGTGGTTAAATTATTTTTGCTGCTTGGGCCTAGCAAGACGCTACGGCCATGATGGTATGTTTCTTTAGTAAAAAGATGAAATAACTTGCAATTTGAAAAACTGTTTGTTATCTTGTATGTTAACAGGTTAGAGATAAAATTAACGATGTGTCCGGGGTGGACATATTTTTTTGTTTAACAACAGGTTATCTGAAAAATATCTTTACTTTTGCAACCCTTTTATTTATATATCATGAGCAAGGATAGTATCTTAAACAATCTTTTTAGAGCGGCCTCAAATATGCTTACTCAGTTCAGTACAGAGGAACCGCTGATCAGTGAGGAGACTAAAGCAATCCTTAATGATTCGGAGGGTAAAGTCGAGCTTTATGACAAAATCATGAGCAAGCGTAAACACGGTGAGGTCACCCTTAATCTGAAAGGTCAGGATATTAAGTTTTTCGTAGAAGCTTAAACATAAAGTTTCTTTGGAACAGGTTGCGCTCAATACCGTGATCGCTGTGATGATGGCGATTTTTCCGGGTTTCCTTTTTAGAAAATTTTATTATCGTGGTGAGTTCACCAAGCAGTTTAATCAATCCAATGAGTTTGATAAGTTGTTGTGGAATGTATTTTTCAGTGGGGTTTCCATGGGGGTCACTTTTCTCTCTGTTTATGCTTTCCGATCGATGTCGGGTCTTGAAGTTCTAGATTCACTTAATTACGATATTGTACGACAGATTGCAATGCCAATTGCGGACAATAAGATTCCGGAGAAGGATCTGATGTACAAAACCTATCAGGATTTACTATTGATCATTGCGCTTATTTACGCTATTTCCTGTTTCTTTGGTTTTATGTTGCATTGGCTGGTTAGAGGGCTCAGACTAGACGTACATTTCCAGCTGTTTCGATTTAAAAATTATTGGTATTACTATATTCATGGGGGTAAAATCCTTTATAGCAGTCCAGGCAACAAAAAGCCTGCTTTTACTATGGTAGATGTGTTATGTGAGATTGCAGGTGAAACTAAGTTGTATTCTGGCATCCTCTCGCAGTATACAATTAATAAGGAAGAAATAACCTGGAAAACCTATTTCTGACCAATGCGCGTGCGCTAAAACAGGTGAAAGATGCTGCGGGTAATACAGTAGAGGTGAAGTCAAGAGAAATTCCTGGAGCAGCTTTTTGTATTCCGTATAAAACGGTAGCAAACATGAATTTAGTGTACGTTTATCGTGATGATCGTGGTCGGAACCTGAATAAACTTTCATTGATTGCGATTAATATAGCTTTCTTTCTATTTTTCACCTTTGTAGCCGCTTCGTTTTGGTTTGATTTAAGTTCTTATGGTATAGTGGGATTCTGGGAAAAATTTTTCTACGGCATTTTCGCATTTATGGGCTTAGCCAACTTTCGCCTATTATTTTTGAAAAGGACTTGGCAAAGCCTTGAGTGGATAACTGCCTCTTCATTAATTATTTCCAGTTCGTTATGGATCCTCTACCTGATGG
Organism: Pedobacter sp. ISL-64; assembly: GCF_018613605.1. Taxonomy (GTDB): domain Bacteria; phylum Bacteroidota; class Bacteroidia; order Sphingobacteriales; family Sphingobacteriaceae; genus Pedobacter. The sequence goes on from NZ_JAGGPU010000013.1 coordinate 97,982, forward strand.
GAGTTGTCAATGTTTGGATTTCAATCGGCTCTTTTGTTGCCGCTATTGTAGTGATTTCTACAATTCCCTCTTCATCACCACCTCAAGACTCTAATTCTGATGCCCAGCAATCATCACAGGATAACGGCTAATGATTTCAGATTCCTTGTTTTAGATTTATTCCCCCAAAAAAACGTCTGATCTACATCAGTAGCCTCAATCCTTATTTGTCGTTCAAGTTTTAAAGTCTTGCATTGGTTAGGTACAGGTGTAAAGCAGGCTACAATCGGCCTTAAAATACGATTTACGATTTATTTACAAAATTTACATTTTTATTTACAATCCAAATCACTCCATCCAAAAAATATCAAACTAGATTCGCTAAATCAATTTGAAAGGATATGAAACATATGAAAAAAACCATCTATGTGCTGATCTTACCACTGGTTGTGGTGAGCGGATTAGTATTTGCCAATCGTGAAATTAAGCCATCTCCAAAGCCCCTATCTATCACTGAGCGGAAAGCCCGTATGGTGGAGGACCGGAAAAAATGGGAAGCCTCTCCTGACGGGATCAGGTACAAAAAATGGGAGCTTTCTCCTGAAGGTAAAAAAGTACATGCCAGTCATGATAAAATAAGGAGGTACTTAAAGGATTTCAGCAATATGGAGGCCGTGGTCACCTCTGTTACTTTTCAGCGCGCAAACGCGAAATCAGGACCAAAATGGCTTATCGTCAGGATTAATGGTGAAGAGTACATGATGCAATTTAGTCTTAAGGATTTTCACCAGTTAAATGGCCTGAAAGTTAACGACAAAATAATGGTAAAAAGCCACAGCGCTGGCTATTCGCCTAATCATCCCTATTTGATTGTATCCGGCGACTATATTGAGCAAAATAATAAGGTACTTTTTAAACGTGACTTTAGCAAAAATAACGGTTGCTAACAAAAAGCTCGACATTCCGTACCTCCCTAAGGATTAAAAGCGCATCGAAAGATGGGCTTTTTTTGTTTGAAGGGTATTCGATACGCTTGGTTTTATAGTTAATCATACTAACAGTATTGTTATTCAGTTATTTTCTACTAAATTTAAAAATATCAAATACACTCTCATGCATAAAACACTCTCAAAAACCAAATACATAACAACAGCTTTCATTTTAAATTTAAGACGAGAAAAAGAAGTTTCTTTTTTCTCTGCGCCGCTTTGTAATAATAAAAGTTACAATTTTTCATTTACTAATATTTTTAGTATATTTGTTTGTGGCAGCTAAGAATCTGTTCAGAAAACCTTTTGATGAAGGAACCATCGTAAAGCTTAAACTTTATACAGATTATTTAAAGGAGTGGGCTCCAGTTTTTTTATCCAAAAAAGTTCCAATATGGAAGACAGTACAAATATTCGACTTTTTTGCTGGACAGGGAAAAGATTCTCTCGACAACCCAGGAAGTCCTTTAATAGCTTTAAAAGTAATTAGGTCTTTTGAAAAATTAATAATTGAAAGGGAACTAAATGTTGTACTTCATTTTAACGAACTAGAAGAAGAAAAGTATAATGCACTAGTTGATTGTCTTGAAGGTTGTGAAGGAAATTTTAAAATTAAAACATATCAACAGGATTTCAAGAGCTTATTTAACGAGACTTATGAATCAATGAAAGAATCAGCGAATTTTCTATTTCTCGATCAAAATGGCATTAAGGAAATAACATCAGAATTATTTGCAAAGATAATTGTACTTAAACAGACCGATTTTCTATTTTTTATATCATCCTCGTATTTTAGGAGGTTTGCCAATACACCAGAATTCCAAAAACATTTTCCCTTTGATCCGATCGAAATGCAAAATATTGAATATTATCATATACACAGAAAAGTTCTTGCTCATTATAAATCATTGATTCCTATTGGAAAAACTTATTATTTAGCACCATTTTCTATTAGGAAAGAGCGGAATATATATGGATTAATTTTTGGAACAAATCATACATTGGGCATAGAAAAATTTTTAAATGTCGCCTGGAAAAATGATAAATTAAGAGGCGAAGCTAATTATGATATCGATAGTGAAAAAATTGATCTCCAATCACCAAGACTTTTTCCAGAATTGAATGTACCTAGTAAACGGGATGTTTTCGAAAAAAACTTAAGCTTAAAAATTCTTGGTGGTGAAATAATGCAGCGAGATGATGCTTACCTTTATGCACTTAATGAAGGCTTTCTACTAAAAGATGCAAACATAGTTCTAAAGAAGCTTTGTATTGAGAAAAAAATAAAATCTGTTATTGAGTATATTTCAGCAGATTTGCACAAAAACAGACAAAACGTACCTATAATAATATAAATTATGGCACAATCAAATATTGAATGGACTGAACTAACTTGGAATCCAGTTACAGGTTGTAGCAAGATTAGCCCTGGGTGTAAATTTTGTTATGCAGAAACAATGACTAAACGCCTTACTGCAATGGGTGTTGAAAAATATAAAGATGGCTTCAAAGTCCGCATTCACCCCGATACATTGAATATACCCTTTACCTGGAAAAAATCAAAAGTTGTCTTTGTTAACTCAATGAGTGATCTATTTCATCCAGATGTGCCTACAGAATTTATAAAGGCAGTATTCGCTGTAATGAATAATACGCCACAGCATATCTACCAAGTTTTAACTAAAAGATCTGAAAGACTTTTAGATATCGCTAGTGACTTAACATGGTCATCAAACATCTGGATGGGTGTTTCTGTAGAGAACGAGGATTACACTTATAGGATCGATGACCTTTCACTTACTCCGGCAAAAGTGAAATTCCTTTCCATCGAACCATTGATCGGTCCCGTTAGAACTTTACATTTAGAAAATATAGATTGGGTTATAGTTGGCGGAGAATCTGGGCACAAGGCAAGACCTTTAGAAAAAGAATGGATTGATTATGTAAAAAATAAATGCCAGCAGGAAAGAGTTGCTTTTTTCTTTAAACAATGGGGTAAGCCCAAATTCAACGTAAACCAGAATGACCCTACTATAGACGCAAAGCATCCGAAACACGCAAAAGGGGGATGCGAATTAGATGGCAAAATTTTCAGAGAAATGCCTAAAAAAGCTGCTTAGGTTTTCTTTTTATTATGGCTTTTTACCAGATCATTCGCTATCTTGATCGCACTGACGTTGTTTGACGCACAAAAAAAATGGTACATTAAGGAGTTGTTACTATTTACAATTACATAAGGATCTGAAATCAGATCAAAAACCGTATTTAATTTTTCGCTATAAATCTTGAACAGTTTGTCGTTTGCGCTACTCGATTTGGTAATTACTTTTCTCGGTCCAAATAAGTCAGTAACAATTTCTTCATCATAGATACTGTTAGTTATAATTTGCCTGTCAATTCCAAAAAATTTTTCCAGACGCAGCCACCATGCTTCAGATATCTTCAAGTCCTTTTTTAAAAGCCTATTCGCCCCTACCCCAGTAGGACTCAAGACCCAAAGGTCTACACCGAGGCCTTTCAGTATCTCAATGGAACTCCAGTCTAAGTTCATTCCAAATGGATCTAAAAAGATGAGAGCTTTTCTAAATGAATCTTTTTGAAGATATGCAGCAAGTCTTTTTAAAACAATGTTGCAGTCCTCAGCAACAACAAATATATTATTTGTTGGTCTTTTAGTTTTGAGTGCAAATTCCAATAGTCTTTTTTTCTCTTGGTCTTTCTCTACAAAATAATAAATATCAAAACCACGTGGCATTGTAATTCCTACTACTTTTTGGGCTGCACCTTCTATTATCTTAAAATCCTTTTCATTACCAATTTTAATTTCCCCACTTCCAGCAAAGCCATCAAAATATGTAAGATGAAACTTCTGTTTATTCATTATAAATAAATAGGCAGAAGCGTATTTGTATAGGATATTAATTTTAGTTTCGGTCCATAATCCACCAAATTCATTTTGCATAAGGAGAGTACTAATTTCAAATAAGGTACTAATTTTAAAATTAAAAGAAAAAATCTCATTCAGGTTTAATTTAACACTCGGACAATAGGAAATTTATTAAGCTTTAAAACAAGGCTAGACAAATAACAATGGTAAAAATTCCCATATCAGAATATAAGCACCCTATCAAGCATAAGTCTTATCGCCTATCTAAAACAATATTCTGAAATGCCTTTTATTAAATCGATATATTCAGTCTATTTAGAAAATCTTAATTCATTAAGCCCCGTGAAATGCACAAGTTATTCATCCCGTGGCCTAGCCGCTAAGATTCTTATGCAAGCGGGCTTACTACAACATTCATTAATTTGGCATTACGCCTTAGTTGAATAATTCCTTCTTTAGACCTTCCAAAACATCTAATCGCATTTCACTTTTCAGCTAGTAAGCCTATTGTATAAAACATAATTTAAAGAAAATACCTAAAATTAAGTATTGTCTAAAGAACATGAAAGTTTTAAATTGTTATCATTATAAATTTCGCAATCAATTGAACATGAAAAAAAATAATCTTATCATAACGTCCACTCCACTGCCCTAGAGCAACTTTCTAAAAATGCACTTTACCTGCTGCAAAAATTAAAGAAGGTGAAAATACTTGAATGAAGGCCATATATTTTATGGTTTCCCGTAAATCACCGCTTAATTAATAAACTACATTCGTGAATACAACAAAGAAGTTGAAAATCGCATATTGAGAGTGAGCAAGCACGTTATACCATATGGAAGAACTGTTATACATGTTTTCACTGCTATTGATTTATAGCTTTTGCTTGAGCAACTAAATCTACTTCTGGATACAACAAACAAAACGCAATGAAAAATGAAACAAACGAAGTAAAATATGAAATTGACTGTAAGATTACAACTGACGCGGTTTTATTCTTTGATTTGGACGGAACATTGATTTATACAGATGAAGCTAACTTTCTTTCATTTAATAAAGCAATACGATCAGTAACGAGTAAAGACTACAACCTAACCTATAATCCTAATGAGCGTCTTAATCGTAGCAAACTTAAAAATGCAATACCAAATTTAAGTAAAATCCAATACGAAAGAATAATCAAGAAGAAAGAAGAATACTACAAGGATTTTCTATACAAAACTAAACTTAATCCGGTAATTGCAAGCATTCTTTCTAAATATTCAAAAACGAATAAAACTGTCTTGATTACAAACTGCCGGGAAGAGAGAGCATTGACAGTTTTAAATCACTTTGGTCTCGTTGACAAATTTAGTAACATTTTTTACTGCCAGTTAATGAACAATAATGAAAAAATGAACAAATTCCAATATGCCATTTCGGAATTAGGAGTACAACCAAACTTAGTTATTGCTTTTGAAAATGAAGAAATAGAGATCGCAGATGCAAAACAAGCAGGTATTGAAATCATTAACCCTCAAGTCATATAAATATGAATAGTTTCAAAATTTATCCAAATAATTATTTAGGACAAGAGATACAAGCATTTTATCATTCTGATTACCACGGAGGAGATGCCGAACTAAGAAATATTGCTGGAACGATTGAAAATATCATTTGTACTCTAAAAAATCAATTTCAAGACAAAACCAAAGAGGCATTGACAAAAGCCGGAAATAATTTAATTCAAATTTTGAACGGCGATTTCCTACAAATTCTTCAAATAACAGGAAAAAACAACCTTACTGTTTGCGTTATTCCAAGGGCAAAAGCACAAAAGAATTACACCTCAACTCAACTAGTTTTTAAAAAAGCCGTAACCATTACCGCAACTAACTTAAACAGTTTTATAGATGGGACTAATTACATAATCAGACACACTGACACACGAACAACACATATGGATAGATCTGGATATGGAGGCGATGGTGAATTACCATATCCGGGTATTACAAAAGATACCTGTACAATATCTGATAATGTGAAGGGAAAAGATATTTTATTGGTAGATGATTTGTACACAAAAACGGTAAATATTGATGAAGATGCCCTTCAGGCGTTGTTAGACAAAGGTGCAAATTCCGTGTTATTTTATGCTTTAGGTAAAACAAAATCAAGAAGTATCGATTGATCGTTTTAATACTTTATTAAATTTGCATAACATATAAAGAAAATGAAATACACAGAAAATTCAATAAATATTTTAACTATTAAATCTTACAAGGGTATAGGGAATGCGTGGATTATAAAAAATTTAAAAGGAAATGAGAATGTTGAAACCATTATTTCTTTACTAAACAAAACAATCAAAGGAGAACCAACCACAGTAAAAGAATTTGAATCTCTAAAAAAAGATTTTGAAGCAAAACTTACACAAAAGTTTGAAAATTGTTGCGATGGCTTTGTCGCTTTAGGTGATCACAATTTCCCAAAATATCGTGGCAATGTAAAAGAAAGTGAGCGACCTGTTTTCCTTTACTACAAGGGAAATATTAACTTATTAGGTTTTGAAAATAAAAACATTTCTGTCATTGGACTTTTGAACCCGATGGGCGATATTGAAGAAAGAGAACGGACTATTGTTGATCAGCTTGTTAAAAATGGGGCTACAATAGTCAGTGGATTAGCGTTTGGTTGTGATAGCATTTCCCACCAGCAAGCATTAGAATCTAAAGGGAGTACTATCGCTATTTTGCCTAGCCCTCTGAATAATATATTGCCAGCGAGAAACAAAAGTTTAGCATTTCAAATTGTAGAAGAAGGCGGGCTACTTGTTACAGAATATGGTAATGATTTTAAAAGCGCAATGGAATTGAGTAGCCGGTATAAAGAACGTGATCGTCTACAAGCATTGTTTTGCGATACAATAGTATTAGCGGCAAGTTATGCAAGGAATTCTGCTGAGCTATGGAAAATATTCGGACAAAAACTTGATAGTGGTGCGCGTTTAGCAATGAATTATGCAAAAGACTACAACATTCAACGTGCTGTAATGTATGACAAAAATATGGATCAAAATAACCCAATGTTTGATTTAAACAGAGAGCTTATTGAAGAACAGAAAGATATTGTAATTATAACACAAAAAAATGTCTCAGAAACCGTAAAGGCTTTAACGAATAAAATTTCAGCTTTGAAAAGTGAAATAACAGTTCAGAAAAACTTATTTGACTAACAAAACATTAGTAAAAAAGCAAATTATAGTTGATAAAAATTAATCTTTAACAGCGCACGCATGCAGCGTGTGTCACTAAAATCAATCCGAATATCTAATAAAATCTTACTTGCCCATATTTAGATTATCTCCTATTTTGCAAAAAAGTTCTGTCATGAAGATAACTGAAGCGCAAAAGAAAAAATACTTCCAAAATGTCAATGATAATATCCTTAAAGATGGCTATCATACAACTGCTGTATTAGAAGCAGAAAATTCTACACCTTTTGCTTACTCAACAGGGATTTATGAGAATTTCAAAATCCCTGAATTATTTATTTCAGGTCTCGGACCAAACCTTTCGGGGCAATTAATTAAAAATTATGCAGATCAATATAAACTTGGGCATGTTCCGCTAAATAAAAGAATTACAGACTTAACGGAAAGATTTCCAGTATACTTTATTAAGGTCACCAATGAAAGTTTATCTGATTATGTGTTATCTTCAATCAGGCATTACGAGGACAAAAAATATGAGTATTTACAACTTGTATTTCCTGATTTACATGGAAATTTCCCAAATGAGCCAAACTATGATTATGACCAGAAAATTGTTGGAGAATTCGAACCAGAATAAAATAGCAAACAACAAGGGTTTACTGCTATTGGATTGATTGCGAAATTCATTGCAGTATTTCAATTGTACTTTAATCACAAATTGACTTTGCATTTCGATTTTCCACCTACCGCAAAACTACAACCGACCCTATGGGATATTATTTACAGACATTTATTTGCAAACAAGATGATGCAGGTTTATTGACCAATCATTTAGACAAAGCCCTTAAAGTTGACCTCGACCAAGGACTTTGCCTAATTCCTATGACAGAAGAATTGTTTGATCAAATAAATAATTTCGAGCAATCTAATACTGCTGATAGGTTTGAATTTTTGACAGACCATATCGAAACTAAGATTTTACAACTCATTGAAAACAAAAAATTTGCTTATGTTGAAACAGCATATTTTGGCGGCCAAGGTGGGCAAATTGCAATTGTTTGGGACAATAATAAAAGGGATAAATTATTATCTTTTAGCCAAGGCAGAATTAATGATGTTTTAAAAAACTTTGGAGTACTTACTGAAAAAGGGCTGGACGAATTTACAACATTAGGATTTGGCATTAAAAGACATACAAGAGATTGGCTTGAAAATACGGACTAGGGGAATATCGTATAAGGTCTTGGGCCGGAGAGCTGATATTAAAACTTTAGCTAGCGCCAGTCTTATTGCCGCTACCTAAAAACAATGGACAGAATCTGCTTTCTTTAAATCCACACCTTACGCATTTAATGCTGTAGGTGCCATACCGAACTTCTTTTTGAAGGAATGTGAGAAGTGCGACAGGCTTTCGAAGCCCAGGTCGAGGTAAATGGCAGAAGGTTTTTGATGTTTGCTTTCGATGAGGTGTTTGGCTTCTGTTAGCCGTTTATCCTGTAGCCAATGGCGGGGTGGTGCACCGAATGTTTTCAGGAAATCGCGTTTAAAACCGGCCAGGCTGCGACCAGTAAGCTGCGCGAATTTTTCGATGGGCACATTAAAATGAAAGTTGCTCAGCATAAACTTTTCCAGGTCTATTTTATAGGGTTCTGAAAAGTCGAATAAAAAGTTACGCAGTGCCGGTAGGGCAAGTAACAGTAGTTTAATTCCTTCTTTCACTTTCAAAATGCCCATTTCATTGCTCATGGTGGCACCCGAGCTTCGGGCATAGGGAACAATAGACTGGAAATAGCCCTCTAGGAATTCATTTGATGGAATCAGGATATTTGGCGGGCCAATGTATTTATGGTCTGCTGTTAACTTTTCTTCCAATACGATTTTGCGCAAAAGGTCTTCCTGAAGGGATATGACGATGGTTTCATAGTTTCCTCCCGGCAGTGGTGTTTTGGTGAGCGTACCCAGCTGGTTTTTGCCAATCAACAGCAGTTCTCCTCCGGTCATCGAAATACTTTGCCCAGCGGTTTCTAAGGTGAACTGCCCCGACACCTGCAGTACCAGGGTATGGTGGTTCCAGAAACACACTTTTTCTTTCCGCAGGGCAGAGAGGTAAGAATAAAAGATCAGGCCTGGGAGGATTTCTGCTGGATTGGTCATTTAACGTTGTAAATAAGTACCGCCACGTATGGCACCTATTGCAAAAGTAGTATTTAAAGTGTTCATTTCTTGCGGTGTAAATACAATATCGAGCGCTTTAATATTTTCGGGCAGGCGCGATCTGCGGCTCATGCTCACTAAAGGCATGATATGATCGCCCTGCTCCTTTACCCAGGCAATAGCAAGCTGTGTAGGTGTACAGCCTTTGTTGTGCGCCAATTGTTTCAATACTTCTACTTTTTCGAGGTTGTGAACCAGGTTTTCGCCCTGAAAACGGGTGAAATGGTTATGGTAATCATTTTCTGCAAGTGGCGCTTTCATGTCGCCGGTTAATAAACCTTCTGCGGTATTGGCGAAGGCCACTACGGCAATGCCCAGTTCTTTTGCTGCAGGCAGCAGCTCGTTTTCGATCTGACGGTCGGCCAGCGAATAGCCGATTTCCAGCGCACTTATGGGGTGGGTTTCATTTGCCTGACGAAGCTGATCAGCCGTAATTTCAGACACACCAATATGACGCACCTTACCTTCTTTAATCAGGTCGGCAACCGTTCCAATGATGTCTGCTACCGGTACGCTATCGTCCATTCGGCAAGGCTGGTAGAGGTCGATGGTTTCGACACCCAAACGCGTTAGCGAGTAATTGATAAAATTTTTGATCGCCATGGGCCGAAGGTCTAATCCCAGCCACTGGCCGTTGTGAAAGATGGCACCGAATTTTACGCTGATAAAGGCATCATCTCGCCGGCCTTTAATTGCTTTGCCAATTAACATTTCATTATGGCCGGCACCATAGAAGTCACCTGTATTTAAAAAGTTAATGCCATTATCTAATGCTTCCTGAATGGTGGCAATACTTTCTGTTTCGCTGGGTGTAGCACCACCCCATACAGAAGACATACGCATACAGCCCAAACCAAGTTTAGATACGAAAGGGCCATTTTGACCCAACTGAATTTTTGTGATGTTGTTCATGAAACAAAGATCAGCATTCGGAACACCCAAGACTTTCCTCTACGGCTCAAATATTTTGCTTGTATGGCTCAGCTGTTTGAGGTAATGGTTTTAGCACTTATCTAGCGCAAGTCTTGTGTCAAGCCCAATGCAATGGGCAGACTTGTGTTTTCACTAAATTAACACCTAGATCTCTTTGAGAAGACCTTGATTAATTATTATCGTGCATGCACAATCATCTAGCCCATTAACCCATTCTAAGATTTGCACTTTAAGGGAAAATTAATAACTTGTAGTAACTAAATTAACAATCATGCTCAATCTTAACTTTTCCAATCTAAAGGCTTTTAAATATCCGAACACGGATAACGAATACTCCAAAAATGCAACTGTTACTTTAGCTGATTTACCCAAAAATCATTACTAAGAATTTAATAGATTACGAGTTAACTATATTTATAAGAAAAGCTAGCATCAGGCTACGATGAAAAACATTTTTACAATTATTTTATGCACGACCCTCTGCTTTAGTGGGTTTTCACAGGAGAAATCATTTCGCCCAACCTACGTTTATGAAGGGTTTATTAAAACGGAAAAAGGAGAAAAGCTTAGTATCAATATGAATTTTTTAGTCTTGTTAGATTCTACATTGGTAGGCTCTTATTATTATTCTCCAAAGAATGGCGCTCTTGGTTTAGTTGGGCATCTTAATTCTAATCAGACTTTTTCACTTGTAGAGCGAAATGAAAATGATAAAATAACCGGAGAATTTAAAGGAAGATTATCCGCTGATAAAAAAACAGCTGTTGGGAAATGGGTTTCTCCATCAAATAATAAAACATTTACTTTTGAAGTAAGACTGGTAAAAGATAAGTCGTACTGGGATTTTATCCGAAAAAACAGAGCTCTACATGAATATAATGACTTAAATGTAGCAATAAACGAATTTGATAAGGTATTAAGTATAGATGTAGCCAGCCAAGGAATAACTAGCCTGCCTAGCAAAATCACCAAACTAGAAAAGGTTGTTTCTTTCAATTTGCTGGGAAACAGACTTAATGTCTTTCCTAAAGAACTGGGTAAACTTACAAGCCTTGACGAAATCTCATTAAGCAGCAACCAAATAGAAAATATTGGACCTGAGATTGGCAACTTAAAGAACTTAAGAATATTAATATTAAACAATAACAAATTGCAATCTTTGCCTAAAGAACTAGGTAAACTTACAAACCTACTTTATCTCGAACTAGACAATAACAAGCTAACATATTTACCTGAAGAAATAAAATACTTATCAAAATTACAAGAACTACACATTGAAAGAAATAAGCTAACAACGGCAGAAAAACAAAAAATCAAAGCAGCATTACCAAATTGCATTGTTCACTTTTGAATATCACTCAATTTAGTGCATTCTTAGTGCAGCCGTCCAAAACAATATGAACCGGACTAAAAGACATAGGGGACTTAGACGTTATTATAAAAACCTTAGGGTAAAAAACAGCAACTGGTCTGGATTGAACTTCGATGACCCAGAACATGCCTGGTTTGATTTATGGCACACACATTTTGACTGGTGTGGTTATGGCAATAATAGTTTTAAAAAACGCAAACCTCATCTCGACAAACTATTTAGACATTTTGATCTACTCGAAGAAAAAGCAAAGTCTTTGCAAACTGATTATCAAATATGGGCAACATTGATCGATTTTGACAGTTATAACGATGCCTTATTTCTACACACACCCAATCCGAACCATAACAACTTTCCATGGGCGATAAAAGACCTTTCTAAAACAACTACTTTAACCAACAAGGAATTAAACCATTACATTGATGGCCTGACAGGCTATGAAAAACGATATGGACATGCAGATGAGGCCTTCTGTGTACTTTTCAAGAAAAACATTGGCGTCGCTGTAGTATCCATCTAGCATTCTTAGCGTCGCGGCCTTAGCCCTTCTGGCGTTCCCGAAAATCACTGGGTGTGCACTTATACCTATCGCGAAAGCTTTTGGTGAAATTGGCCAAATCATTATAGCCGCAATTAAAAGCAATGTCTTTAATCCTTTCGTTTGAAATTAACAGCATTTCGGCAGCTTTTTCGAGCCTTTTGGTTTTGATATAATTGGCCGGTGTATCGTTGTAATGTCTGGCAAATTCGCGTTTAAAAGACGATAAACTCAAATTATTCAATTGTGCCAGGGCTTCGATACTGAGCTGCTCAAACAGGTTGGCCTCAATAATTTGCTTAAAGGTATAGGTAGTAGGCGAAAAAAGCTGTGCAAATATGGTTTGTATGGCCCGGGCATTAGCGGTTTGGGCCAGCAGCAGGATAATTTCTTTTAACTTTAAAACCAGGATATCTTCGTTAACCAGTGCCGGATGCTGAAAATAAAACAGCAAGCCTTCGATATATTTTTCGATTAAAAAACTGTTGTTTAAAACTTCGACACTTTTGTTCGAAACCATCCGATCGGATGCATGAAGTATAACCGGCAGCTCCCGATCGTAGATCCGCTTTAAAATATCGGGATGAAAATTAACGACCATAATTTCGTTAATTCCCCCTTCATTTAAGTTACTGATGGTTTTGCTGGCTTGGATACAATTTAAAAACAAGGCATGTTTATGCGGTATGTTTACCCGGTCTTCGTCGCGGTGATATTGCATTTCACCCTGTAACATGTACAAAAAGCAGGCATTATCGGTAATGGGAAAATCGAAGGTAAAAGGTGCCTTTATCCTGATGTTTTGGATAATGGATTTACCAAACAAATCGTATTTTTTATGGTCAATGATCATATTAAAAAAACCTTCAGCTATAAAAATAGAAAAACTAATGCATGGTTTGGCTGTTCTTCGCCCATGCATTAGCTTATCCGGTATAAAAAGATCCTTTATCCCAAAATCGCATTTTTGATTTACTGTATTTTAACCGCATTGCGCTGTTTAATGTACTGGTAAATGGCACCAGCAACAAATGCGATTAAGAGCACGAGTAATGTTTGGGTAATTACAGGATCGGTAGGATTTTTAGCCAGTGGATGCCCCAGCGGAACCCGGGTAAAGGTTTCGTTCACGGTAGGAATGAGTGACAGAAAGAAGCTAAAAGAGAGTAAAAAATTCTCTATATAACGGGCCCTATTATTGGTACTTCGCTTTACCGAAAGCCAAAAAGCCACCACCACTAAAATAAAAATGAATACCGAAAAAATATGTCCGGGATTAAAGCCCCCATGTTTGGAGATCCCCAATGCAGTTAAAGCCGTAACAGCAGTAGTATAAAAGTATATTTTACCGCTAAGCTGCGTTAAATCAATTTTGCCAAAGCGTATAAATGAAATGATTGCTGCTGCAATGGCCACGATACCAATGAAGGTATGAAAAATTCCTAAACCTGATAGTCCCATAGTCTTTTTTGTTGTTATGTAATTGTTGTTACAAAAGTGGCTATAGTAAGGTTAAGGCGTTTTGCTTATTCGTTCAATTAATTGGTAATCTCGTTCAAAAATAACCAGGTGTGCTGCCGCTGGCCTAGAGTAATAGACGGACCTGTATTTTCGTTTTGGCAGGCAGGACATTATTTGACGATTGACGAAGTACCTTTTCCTGCAACTGAGCAGAACAAGTTGAATAATTAAAAAGGCAGCAAAATAAGCTGAAAGTTTTATTTTTGAAGATTCTCCTTAAGAAACTAAAGATGGATAATTTTCAAGCGCTGTTCGATTACGTTCAAAAACTCTCTGGCAAAACGCTTTCTGTGGAAGAAAAGCAAATATTTATCGCACATTTCAAACCCAAAAAAATCCGTAAGCGACAGTACTTTTTACAGGAAGGGGATGTATGTAAATATACTGGCTTCATTGTGAAAGGGGCTGCCAAGACGTTTACGGTGGATGAAAAAGGGCATGAACATATACTAAAATTAAGTATTGAAAACTGGTGGTTAGCCGATTTTGAAAGTTTTTACAAGTTAACACCAAGTCGCTTTAATATAGAAGCGCTGGAAGATATGGAAATCTTACAAATCACCCATAACCTGGTAGAAGAATTCATAAAGCCTATTCCTGCCTTTTCAGCGATGCAGAACGTGCTGAGTCAAAACAACACCATAGCTGCCCAAAAAAGGATGCAGTCTTCCATCAGTCAAACTGGCGAAGAACGGTTTCAAGAACTCGTTAACGATTACCCTCACTTTATACAGCGGTTCCCGCAAAATTTAATTGCTTCCTACCTGGGTTTAACACCAGAAACCTTGAGCCGGATCAGGAAGAACTCCTCAAAATAGATTGATCTTTGTCAAGCTTATTTAATGATTTTTGATAAGATGCAGTCCGTTGCGCAGATGCATCTTTGGATCAACATTAATAATAAGATCATGAGTAAATTAAAAAACAAAGTGGCCGTAGTTACAGGCGGCAATAGTGGTATTGGATTTGGTATTGCTGAAGCATTTAAAAGTGAAGGCGCTGCCGGAGCTATTGTCGGGAGAAATCACCTAACGTTAGAACTTGCTGCTGCTCAACTGGGCAATGATTTTATAGCCATCAACGCAGATGTAACTAACCTTGCCGATTTAGAGCGGGTTTTTAAAGATACAGCCGAAAAATTCGGCAAAATAGATGTACTGGTAGCCAATGCCGGTGCAGGAACAACCGGAACAGTGGCAGATGTGAGCGAAGCTGACTACAACAAAACCATGGACCTTAACCTGAAAAGCGTTTACTTCACTGTACAAAAAGCGTTACCATATATGAATGATGGCGGATCTATAATTCTTATCGGGTCGAATGCCGCACACCGGGCATACCCATCATTTGGGCTTTACGGCGCTGCAAAAGCTGCGGTGATCTTTTTGGCGAAAAGCTTTTCGAACGACTTGTTAGCAAGAAAGATCAGGGTAAATGTAATCACACCGGGTACTACAGATACGCCTGCATTTGATAAGTTCGTTCCCGTAGAACAAATCGATGCTGTGAAAACACAATTTGCAAGCGTAATGCCGATAGGCAGGATCGGGCAGCCCTCAGACATTGGTAAAACCGCGGTTTTGCTTGCTTCTGAAGAATCTTCGTTTTTGCTTGGCACAGAAATCCTTGTTGATGGTGGCATGACCTACTTAGCTAAGTAATTTCTTATTCACTGGTATGCGATCAAACCCGTACCAGTGATTACTAGTTGTTAAGGAATCAGCAATAAAATATTGAGGAAAGAAACACGTGACCGTCCTGAATTTACTTGTCGTTTCATTACGGGCATGCCATATGAAAGGCAGTTTATCTGTAACAGCTAAACATATTCGGCCTGTAAAATGTTATCACTCTATTAGCTGAAATTGTTATGCAAGAAAATAGAGCGCAAGATAATTTTGAGAAACGGTTCAAAGAATGTGATGATAAGTTCAACGCTATATTTAAACTTACCAGTGTGGCCTCAAAGATCATCCGGTCAGACCTGACCATCTTAAAGGTGAATAAGGCGCTTTGCGAGCTGTTGGACTATCCGCCAGAACAAATTGAGGGAACAAAAATTCTGGATCATGCCTGTGAAGAACATATCGCACACTGGCATCGCCTCCAGGAAGAGATCTGGTCCAGACAGGTGCCATTCTTCAAGCTGCAGGCATGCCTGTACAGAAGAGACCGCAGCCGCGTATGGGTTGATGTAACTACGATCCTCTATAATGATCAGGGGGAAACCTTTGGATTTACTGTACTGGACGATATTTCCGGAATGAAACAGCTTAAGGAGAGCCAGAAACGCCTGAACCTTGCCCTTAAGTATACTGGTACAGCTATCTGGGAACTGGACCTTGAGACAAAGGAAGTTTTTCGTTCCCGTGACCATGATGAAATCTTTGGCTACCCGCAAAGGCAAGCGCATTGGACCCTGGAAAGCTACTACCCACATATATCAGCAAATGATCTCCCAGTGTTTAAGGAGGCCCTAAACAATATTCAGGCAGACGGCGGCGTAGACGTCCAGGTAAGGCTAAACAGAGCAGATAGCAAGCTTCAATGGCTGAATATAAAGGGCAAAACTGAAACCAATAAAGCGGGTAAAGCCGTGAAACTGGTCGGTGTTATTAACGATATCACTAACGACAAAATTATAGAAAGGCATAAAGACGATTTCATAAGTATTGCCAGCCATGAGCTGAAGACCCCGGTTACCAGCTTAAAAGGATCAGTGCAAATGTTGCAACGGGACGCGAACCGGCAATCTGACCGTACCAAGCGGTTGGTTGCGCAGGCAAGCAGGGGCATAAACCGGATCTCACTGATAATAGACGATTTGCTCAATGCCGGTAAAAATTATCGGGATCAGATAGAACTACGGAAAACGAACTTCAACCTGTTTGAGCTGGTCGAGGAAATAGTCGAACTGTTTGCTTCCACCGATGTCCCGGCAGTAACGATAAGAGGAAAAAAAAACATAATGGTCCATGCCGATTCAGAGCGGATCGGCCGGGTACTTACTAATCTGATCAGTAACGCAGTCAAATATGCTCCAGGCACTGCAGAGATAAAAGTTGGGCTCATTGATCATGAAACCCACGTTAAAATCTCCGTTATCGATAAGGGCCCCGGGATTGTTGCCGAAAAGATCCCCTTGCTGTTCGATCGGTATTACCAGGCAGCAGGGCAGCAGGAGCAAAATTCAGGACTTGGGCTAGGCCTGTTTATCTGTGCTAACATCGTTCGTAAACATGGCGGGGAAATCGGTGTGGACAGCGTGCCTGGCGAGCGTACCGGTTTTTGGTTCACGCTTCCAAAATCGGCAGGCAGTTAAGTTAAATCAGAAATATATTACTTTGTGCACCGTATGGCTGGATAATCCCAGAATCTGTTTTAAAATTTCCTTTGGCTAAGCAGTTAGCTTGACCTTTTTTCCTGTTTTTACGGCCTGGTAGATGGCATCAATAATTTTAAGATCTTTCAAGCCTTCTTCGCCGTTTACAGGGACTATCGGCTTGGTATCTTCAAAAATAATAGTTGCCATTTCATCCATCTGTACAGTTTGATGCGTAGTGATGGGCTGCGTGAGTTCACCCTGATGTGTTCTACCCTTTATCGGGCCATAACCGGTAGAAGGTTGCATTTCTGCAAATCCTTTGTCGCCGCTCATAAAAAATCTATCCAGGTAATTAATGTTATAACTAGACAAGCAGGAGGCTACCGCACCACTCGGAAAACCCAATTGAAATTGTATGGTTTCATCCACACCTTCTTTAAATTTTACGGGGTCGGTCTTGGTTTCCTGGGCCGTCACCCAGATCGGCTCTTCGCCCAGCATATACCTGGCCCCGTTAATTGCATAGATTCCAATATCCATCATTGATCCCCCGCCGGCAAGCGCTTTGTTTAATCGCCATTGCGTAGGATCGCCTATTTTAAAACCACATTGTCCCTGGAAAAACCTGATCTTACCGAAATCGCCCGCATTTCTCATTCGGATCACCTCTAGTGTACGGGGTTCAAAATGCAGCCTATAGCCAACCAGTAACTTTACGTTTGCTTTTTTACAAGCATCAATCATCTCTTGTCCCTCTTTGGCATTCAATGCCATCGGTTTCTCGCATATGGCATGTTTTCCTGCTTTTGCTACACGGATAACCTGACTATGGTGCAGTGCATTTGGCGTAATCACATAAATCGCATCTATATCCGGATTATTTTTTACCTGATCGAAGTTATCGTAGTTATAACAATTCTTTTCGGGGATGTTGTACTTCGTTTGCCATTCTTTAATTTTTGACGGCGTACCGCTAATTACACCGACCAGTTTCGCCTTGGTACAGGCTTTCATAGCCTCTGCTACACGGCTGCCATATCCACCTAAACCCATAATGGCTACTCGGAGCACCCTACCCTGGTAAGGCTGTTCGATCTGATCAAAAGCGTTCGCAAATGCCGATATCGATCCCAATTGCAGCATCAATGCTGATGCACCCATTTTTTGTAAAAAATCTCTTCTGGTATTCATATTTATCCTGTAGCTATGTACCTAATTAGCAAAAATTTAAGCAATATGTGCCATTACCCAATTTCACCGCTTAATTAACTGATTTACTTCATGATACCAAACACCTGCCAGTTACATTTAGTTTTCACGATATGATTTGCGGCCTTGTCTAAACTACAAAATAATTACATTTTAATCTCAAAAATCTCCCAATTCCTTTCAGGTGTTTAGCAACTTCCATTCTATTTTTGGAAAGCTGGCAACATAGACCCACTGGGGGATGATCTTCCGCAGAAACCCATAGTCTGCCACCTTAAAATTCTTTATCGCCGAATTCGCTGGTAGGAAGTTTGGATTTACCGATAAGTTTGTTCAGGTTAAAGCTGAAATTCAGGATGAACACATCGGTTTCATAAATATAGTTGGTGGTGGTGTAAAAATCTTTTCCAAATGTTGTTATCCGTTGTCTGTTTGATTGGTTCATGCCAAGATCCATATTCTGCCACTGTAGGGTTGCAGAAAAACGTCCATCCATAAATGTTTTCTTAACAGCGGTATTCGGAACCAGAAATTTTGAATCTTCGCCCTGCGCAGTCGGTCGCTTTGATAAATAATTCACATTTCCCTGCACACTCCAGGTTTTGTTCAGTTTAAAACTGGTATTGGCATTTATAGAGAATACCCAGTTCGCATTATTTACTACCGAACTGCTGCCCAGCACATTTAAATCCCCAGATACCTTATAATTATAAACGTTACCGCCGAGGTATAGGCTCCACCATTTAACAGGTTGGAGATTGGCCCCTAACTCCAGACCAAAAGAACGTGCTTTTTCTGCATTTGTAAATACCCGGTTCAAGATCGTATCTGCATAAACACTGTTTACACGCTGTATTGGATTTTTGATATTCTGATAGTAGAGGGTTGTAAAAAAGGAGCCCTTTTTGAAGGTTCTGGTCAGTCCGAGTTCTACAAGATCGATAAAAGATGGTTTTAGGTCTGGGTCACCCTGTTCTAATGTTTCGGAGTGTTCTCTTTCAGGTATAGGGTTAAGCTCATAATTATTAGTACGCTGGATCCTTCTTGAATAGCCAGCCTTTAACTTCAGCCCATCATTAACATTGTAAAGCAGGTTCAGGGAGGGGAAAAGGTTAGAAAGGTCTAGCTCATGAACTGCAGGATCGTAAGAAAGATTTAACCTTCTGGTGGCATATTCGTAACGCAGTCCTCCAATATATTCCAGTTTATCCTGTTTGCCCGAATACTGCGAATAAACCGAATGGATCTGGTTTTTTGCGCTTGCACTCCCTCTAAACCTGTTGGCATCCGGCTGCGAAATGGCAGGGCTTACAAAATATTCAAATTGTCCATCCTGGGTATCGTATCTGAACTGATAACCGCTTTCGAGTTTCCCTTTACCAACATTAATGGCGTAATCTAACTTAAACCTGTAACCATTTATCGGGTTCTTATATGGATTAAAAACGTACTGTATAGTATCGGCTGTATTGGGATAACCAAGATTTCTGTTCCTGGTATTTCCATAAAGATTTGCATTTTCATATAACAACGAGGCTGTCAATGAGGATTTATCCGCAAAAGTATGGCTATAATCCAGATTGCCCAGCGTAAAAGTGCCATCTTTTGTCTGCAGGTTAGAATTGTAATAAGTGGTTGACTTAATGGGAAGCCCTGTTGAAAGATCTGAGGTACTATTGGTGTAAATCAGGTCTGCAAGACGGGCCTGATAACGCTTTCCACTAAAAAAACCAACAGAAAAAGAGTTGTTTTTATCCAGGGTATAAATGGCAGATAGTCTGCCTGCATAATTATATTTATCAAAACTACGTTCACCGTTCGAGGGAAAACGTGTAATGGTATTATTGGTAAAATTCTTGGTAAACACATCTCCTTCGCGGTAGCCCGCATTATCATTTCTAAGATAATTTCCACCTACAGAAATATCCCATTTATCTTTTCTGAAGTTCAGCGTAACATCGCCCCCAAAGCGCTTGGGCTTTTCCTTATTGTCATAGTCAGTTGTACTTGGAAGTCCGGCCTGGGCATTGGCTGTCAAGGTAAATCCATCGTTAGCACCTTTCTTGGTAACAATATTGATAATACCGGCCTTTCCATCAGGATCATATTTTGCCGAAGGAGAGGTAATCAGTTCTATATTCTCGAGGCTGTTTGCAGGTAACTGGCTTAAAACAGTCTGCGCATCGGTAAGTACGGGCTTGCCGTTCACGAGCACAAGAAATCCGGTTGATCCCCGAACACTGATCTGTCCCTCTCCGTTAACAGCAACAGAAGGCAGGTTCTTTAACACATCAATTGCGGTTCCACCTTTTGCACTTTCAAACTGGTCTGCGCGGTAAGATTGTTTGTCGATCTTATTGGAGGCATTTACCTTTCCACTGCTAATGTTCACCTGACTTAACAACTCGCTGGTTGGTGTAAGCGTAACCGAACCCAGGTTAACTATTCTTGTATCATTAATGTTTACAGGAATAAACCTGTTCTTATAACCGATGTAAGCTATTTTCAATACATATTGGCCAATCTGAAGCTTACTGATCTCAAATGCACCATTAGGCCTGGTTAATACACCTCCAACTACTGTCGAATCTGTTTTTTTTAAGAGCGCCATACTGGCGTATTCGAGCGGTTGTTTGGTCTGCTGATCGATTAGAATGCCCTTAAGGGTAACATTTTGAGCCTTGATGGTTTGGCTAAAAAAAACAAGTAAAAGAAGCGCGATGGATCTGGAGAGTTGCATGAACGGTATAAAAAATGATTAAAGATCTTCTATTGTTAATGGATATTAAATACCGCAAAGAAGCAGGTAAAATTCTTTTTCTCACGGTACATTTGAAAATAGTATGGTATTAAACAAGGCTTGCCCGATAATTTTGGGGTGTGAAACCTGTGAATCGCTTAAAATACTTCACAAAATGTGATGCATCATTGAAACTGAGGTCAAAGCTTATTTCGGCAACCGTGTTATCGGTATAGATCAACAAACGTTTAGCTTCATTGATAATAAATTCTGAAAGTACCACCGAAGCAGCGGTATTCATTTCTTTCTTACATGCCAGATTGAGGTTCTGTGGAGAGGTATTCAATTTACCGGCATAATGGGCAACACTGTTTTTTAACTGTTTTTCCTGGCTCAGAATTTCACGGAACTGATAACACAGGCCATTGCCATCCTGCTTTCTACCTGCAGGCAATAGTTCGCCTTCCGATTGGATTTTCCCCAACAATGCCTTTAATAATCCTTCTACAACAGTATGAGATGAATGATCAGCTCCATCAACCTCATCTACAAGCAATTGAAAGATCTTATTAAGGGCTGATGCATTTTTCAATTGCAGAACGGCATTCCTGCTCAATTGCAGTAATAGCCTGCTAATCTCTTTGTCAATACTCTGATCAATAAAGCCCTTTTTAATGATGGCAACATAGCCCTCTGGTTCAGATGTAAGCTCCCAGTAATGCATTTGTTCCTTCCTTACAAAAAAAACACTATTAGGAAAGATCTCATAAGCCTGCGAGTCTATGTAATGAAAACCGCTTCCGCTGGAAAGGTAGATGATTTCGAAATAGCTATTGTGCTTGTGCGGTGTAGTGATGCGTACGCCTTTTCTAAATGGCGACACCTTGAGCATCCTATTTTCCTGAATCTTGTTTTTAACGATAATCGGCATGCTCATGTGCTAAATTTAGACTTCTGCAGAACCCGCTGCAAAATCGTAAATTGCATGTATTGAATTCTTCGCATTAATGGTTTTCACAAATATAGTATCATTCAAGTATAGCTCCTAGTAAGATTACGCGCACAGATCCTTTCCAAACAGGGGTATAAATTGATATGCGGTCGAAGGAAAAGACCGCATATCAATTATGAATTTATCATTAATTGCAAACAGAACTAACGGGTACCATCGCAAACACCCCTAAAATAGCCAACAGATTCAGCTATTCCTGCCAGGGGATCTTTCATGTCTTTTTCATACTCTAAACTACAGCAGCCCTGGTAATTGACCTTTCTCAGCATTTTTACGAATGCAGGGATATCAATTACGCCGCGACCGAGTTCACAAGTGGTACCTTCATTTGCTGCTACAGTTACATTCTTTAAATGCATATCGAAAATACGTTTCGAGAATTTCTGAAGGTCTGCAACCGAATCGCGCCCATCTCTTTTGTTATGCCCCATATCAAAGCATATACCAACACGTTGATCCAGGTTTTTAATGAGATTGTAGATGCTTTCTGCATTTGGATATAGTTTATCCTGAGGTCCGTGATTATGAATGGCATACCGAATATTATATTCTTTTGTCTTTTGGGCAACATACTCCAGGTCAGCATGCGCTGGAATTCCGATCAACAAATCAACACCAACCCTTTTTGCATAATCGAATGCATTGTCGATCTCTTCTTTATTTTTGGTGTATATAGGGCCTACAGCATATCCTACTACGTTATTATCCTTAAGTTTAGCATGAAAGGCAGCAATTTCTTCTGCTGTACTTTTAAAAGGCAAATGAAAGTCTTTAATACAGAGGTAATGTACATCAACCCTTTTCATCATTTTAAGCGATTCGTCAAGGTTAAAGTTAAGGAAGCTATAACCGGCAATTGCTAATTTAAAAGCGTCTTTACCCGCGACATTACCTTTAGCAGGCGCTGCAAAAACTGACGGGGCGTTGACCAGCGTTGCCGCAGTTAGCCCCAATATTCCTGTTTGTAAAAAATTTCTTCTTGTAGTCATCTTAATTTATCTGGCGACTAAAGTTAATATTTAAATTGGTGCAGTTCAAACGTGCGAACAGATCTTTTAAAAAAATGAATGGTTATTTACGGCATCAATTTCTGCCAGCTATAAAGCTTCAACATCTAATGCCCCTCACCTTCATCAGCATTCTTTACCTTGCTCAACAGATCGTAGGCACCTTTTGTCACCACCTTCATATTATTGATCTGCCCAGCAAAAGAAACCTGGGTGTAGCCATTTTCGGCAACACCTGTTTTTACCTCCATCATCTTGTACCGGTAAGTGTTCAGGCCCTTACCAGCAGGCTGGTCTATAAACACGAACTTTTTGCCTTCAAACTCAACAATAGCCGCATCGGGTAGTGCTTCAACCTTGTTCATTCCACTTTCTACATAAGCCTTAAGGTACATGCCAGGAAGCAACTGTGTATCCTCCTTATCCAGGTGGCAGTGAATTTGCACGGTACGCTCTTTGCTAATTTCTCTGCCGATGAGGTAAACTGTAGCCATGCGTTCTTTTTCTTCATTGGCCAGTACAAAGCGAACTTTCTGCCCCAGCTTAAGCTTGGGTACATCCTTTTCAAATACCGTAAGCTCTGCATGCAGGTGCTCGGTATCGGCAATTTTGAACAATACATCAGTGGTGCTGGCAAAGGCACCTATATTGGTATTCACCTGCGTAACGTAACCCGCCATTGGTGTATAGAGGTTAAAGGTTTTCTGGATCTGTCCTTTTTCCAGTGCCGCAAAACTGATGTTCATAATGGAAAGTTTTGAACGCTGCCCCAGCAATCTTGCACTCACACTCTGGTATTCGCTCCTTGCTTTCTGAAGTGCTTTTTTGGAATTTACGTTTTCCTTTGCCAATTCTTCCTGGCGATCGAGCTCCTGCTTTAAAAACTGCAGCTGGCTTTTATAGTCCAGGTAGTCTTGTTGCATCTGAATGAATTCCGGATTCTGCATTACGGCTACGAGCGCCCCTTTGGCTACCCGTTTTCCCTGTAGCATATCAGTACTTTTTACAATACCTTCCAGCGGTGTGGAAATAGATACCAGGCTTTGCGGGGGAAGATCAAGCATACCGTTTACTTTCGTTGTTCCGCTTAATTCCTTCAACTCAATTTCTCCCAGGGTAATTTCTGATAGTTTGTGCTGCTCTGGGGTAAGGGTTACAATATCGCTCTCTTCGTGAACGGTCTCTTTTTCGGGTTCCTTTTCTGCACTAGGGCTGCTACAGCCAGCCAGATAAAATGGAAAGGACAGCAGGATAAGATATTTATATATGGATCTCATGAGATTTATGCTTTAAAATGAGTTGTTGTTACCGGTTAAAAATTCAATCTGGTTGATGCTCTGGCTTAGCTGGAGCAGAGCCATCAGGCGCCCCTCGTAAATACCATTTGCCTGTTTAAGGTTTAACAGGTATTCCGAATAGCCTATTTCTCCGTTCTGGTAGGCAATGCGGCTATTTTTTAATATCAGTGCCGCATTGGCTAGCGCCGAAGTGATAAAATAGTCGTAACGTTTCCTGTTTTTCAGGTATTCGCCCAGGGCTTGCTGGTACTGGCCTGTTAGTTTTCGCTGATGGAGCTCCAGGTCGTTCGAGGCAATATCCCTGTTAATGGATGCGGCCTTTGCCTTCGCAGAATAGGCGCTGTAAAATAGCGGAATGGAAAGCCCCACCTGAAAGCCCTGAAAACGTTTGTCGCGGCCAAAGAAAACATCGCTGCCGTTAACGTTTTGAAAACCGGTTAGCGACTGGTTGAAATAGCCCAGGGTAAAATCGGGCATTGCTTTAGCAAGCTCTACTTTTCGCTGTTTTTCCGCAATCACAATCTGTTGCCTGAAATAGGCAATGGCTGGATTTTCATTTAGAAGAGCCGTATCTCCGATCGAGATCTCGGGTGTTTCCATTAAAAACTTGTCGGCGATTAGGGGTAGCTCACTCCTGCCAAGAAGCGTAGCCAGCTGCGTTTTATAAATTTCGATATCAGAACGGTCTTGATCGAGCAGGTTCTGCACATCTTTAAGTTGTGTCTCTGCGGCTACCTTTTCAAGCAGGTTGCCCTCACCCGTTTTGTACTTTAGCGCAGCTGATTTTACAAAACCCTTATAGATGCTGTCTTGCTCGAGCAGCAGTTTTTCCTTCGAATAGAGGTACTGAAGATTGGTGTAAACCGTCTTCACCTGAAAAATGAGTTCGTTTTTACTTGAAGCCATCTGAAGCAGGCCTGATTTGATACGTTCATCCCCTAATGCAGCATTTGCGGCGAAAAGCGTTGGGAAGGGAATGCTTTGCGAAATGGTAAAGTTGTTGTCGTTTTTGATCAGGCTGTTGTACTGTCCATAGAGCATAGACACTTCAGTTTTGGGCATTTCGAAGGCGCTTTTCCTGAGTGCCTGTTGCAGCCCTACACCAAGGTTAGCCCCGCTAATCGCCCTGTTGTTTTCCAATGCCGAAGATACTGCCTGTTCAAGGGTTAACGCAGTTTGGGCCTTAGCAGGCTGCAAGCCAAACAAGGTAATAGACATAACAATTATGCCTGCTACCGGAGCAATTCTTACTTTTTTGCGGCCCATTTTTTCTACCCAGATATAAAGCACTGGAAGTACTAAAAGGGTCAGCAGTGTAGCAGAGATCAGTCCTCCGATAACAACCGTTGCCAATGGACGCTGTACCTCAGCACCGCTTCCGCCCGAGATGGCCATAGGAAGAAAGCCCAGAGAGGCCACAAGGGCTGTCATAATCACCGGGCGAAGCCTGACCGAAGTTCCTGTTCTGATAATTTCGAGAATATCGTTCATTCCTCCTTTTTTTAACCTGTTAAATTCACTGATAAGCACAATACCATTCAGTACCGCTACACCAAAAAGCGCAATAAAACCTATGCCTGCGGAGATACTAAACGGCATACCCCGTACCCATAGGGCAAATACGCCACCAATGGCCGACAATGGAATTGCGGTAAAAATTAAAAGCGCATGTTTAATTGATGAAAAAGTAAGATAAAGCAACAGTAAAATGAGCAATAGTGCCAATGGTACGGCAATACCCAATCTTTTGGTGGCTGCTTGCAGGTTCTCAAAAGTACCGCCAAAGGTTGGATAATAACCCGGTAAAAACTTAACCTCTGCATCAATCTTCTGCTGGATTTCCTTTACAATACTTTCCACATCCCTTCCCCTTACATTAAAGCCAACGGTAATCCGTCGCTTTGCATCATCGCGCTGGATCTGGTTTGGCCCTTCCCTGTACTGGATATCAGCCAGCTGTTCCAGCGGAATCTGGTTGCCATTGGGTGCAGTTACGAACAGGTTCTTCACATCCTCAAGCGACTGCCTGTTTTCTTTTTCCAGGCGTACAACCATATCGAATCGCTTTTCGCCCTCGAATACAAGGCCAGCTACCTCTCCTGCAAATCCCGAGCGGATAGCCGTATTCACATCTTCGATGTTCAGTCCGAACTGCGCAATCTTTTCTCTATGGAATTTAATGATAACCTGTGGAAGTCCCGAAGCTTGTTCCACATAAATATCCTCAGCACCTTCGATTTTTCTGGCTATAGTACCAATCTTAGCTGCATAGGTACTGAGTTTCGAAAAATCCTCTCCATAAACCTTTATTACCACATCCTGTCTTGCCCCCGTCATTAGCTCATTAAAACGCATCTGAATGGGCTGCTGGAAACCGAAAGTAACCCCAGGAATATACTGCTCAAGCTTGGCCTGCATCTTTCCCGCAAGCTCGTCTCTGGTCGAAGCATTTGTCCAGTCGCCTTTATCCTTTAAGATAATGATCAGGTCACAGGCTTCTACCGGCATAGGGTCGGTTGGAATTTCGCTAGAGCCAATCTTTCCGATCACCTCTTTTACTTCAGGAAAATTTGCCTTTAATACCTTCGCAGCCCGTGTAGCTGCCTCAATGGTCTGAGAAAGACTGCTCCCGGTAAGCACCCTGGTTTCTACGGCAAAGTCGCCCTCCTCTAGCGTGGGAATAAATTCGGCGCCCAGGTAATTGAAAATAATGAGGCAAATGGCAAATAACCCTATTGCAATGCCTACAACGGCCACCCTTGCCCGAATCGCAAAATTGAGCATTGGGGTATACACGCTTTGAAAAAAAGACATGATCCTGTCTGAGACATTTCTTTTGGTGCTGATGGTTTTGTTTAGAAACAGCGCGCTCATCATCGGCACATAAGTTAACGACAAGATAAAAGCGCCAAGGATAGCAAAAGTCACCGTTTGGGCCATTGGCCTGAACATTTTACCTTCTATACCAACCAGTGCCAGAATCGGCAGGTAAACGATGAGGATAATGATTTCGCCGAAAGCGGCACTGTTACGGATCTTGGAAGCAGATTCAAAAATCTCTGCATCCATTTCCTGCTGGCTTAACCTGTTTTTGTTTTTTCGGATACCCAGATGGTGGAGAGATGCCTCCACTATAATTACCGCTCCATCTACGATTAACCCAAAGTCTATAGCGCCAAGGCTCATCAGGTTTCCGCTGACGCCAAAAAGGTTCATCAGGCATATGGCAAAAAGCATAGCAAGTGGAATAACCGAGGCCACAATCAGTCCGGCACGGAAATTCCCCAAAAGCAGTACCAGTACAAAGATCACAATCAATGCGCCTTCTGCCAGGTTTTTGGTCACCGTACCAATGGCACTGTCGACTAGTTTTGTGCGGTCGAGGAATGGCTCAATAACCACGCCCTCTGGAAGATTCTTTGCAATCTGGTCCATCCGGGTTTTTACATTTGCAATAACCTTTGAAGAGTTGGCACCTTTTAGCATCATCACTACCGCCCCTACTACCTCGCCCTGATCGTTTCTGGTCATGGCACCATACCTGGTGGCCGCACCTATCCTCACTTCAGCTACATTTCGGATCAGCACGGGAATGCTATTCTCATTGGTCCGTACAACGATGTTCTCAATGTCCTCGATACTGTTGATGAGTCCCTCGCTCCTGATAAAATAGGCATTGGGTTTCTTATCGATGTAAGATCCGCCAGTGTTCTGGTTATTTTTTTCAAGTGCCCTAAAAATGTCGCTGATGGAGATATCCATACTTCTGAGTTTGTCGGGATTAAGAGCAATCTCATACTGTTTGAGGTATCCCCCAAAGCTGCTTACATCTGCTATACCCTCTACGCCCAGAAGCTGGCGGCGAACAATCCAGTCTTGAATGGTGCGGAGCTCGGTGGCATCATATTTTTTTTCATATCCTTTTTTGGGATGGATTACGTACTGGTAAATCTCTCCCAGTCCTGTTGTTAATGGTGCAACCTCGGGTATGCCGATCCCCTTTGGAATGGCTCTTTCTACTTCGGCAAGCCTTTCGCTCACCTGTTGGCGGGCCCAGTAAATCTCTACATTTTCCTTAAACACCACTGTTACAACTGAAAGGCCGAATCTGCTAAAGGAACGGATTTCTTCTATTCCGGGAATTGTGGCCATGGTTTGCTCTACCGGATAGGTTACAAAGCGCTCGATATCTTCTGCGCCGTTGCTTGGTGAAGAGGTAATAATCTGGACCTGGTTATTGGTAATATCGGGAAGGGCATCTATGGGCAGCTGCCTAAGGGAGTATATGCCCCAGGCAATCAGCGCCAGTATCATAATTCCCACCAGCAGTTTCTGCCTGATGGAGAATTGTATTATTCTGTTCAGCATTGTCGTTTAAATCAAAAATCAATAAATAGCAGGGCATCATTGCACCTCATGGTGCAAAATTGTGCATGTAAAAAAGCATGCTTTTCATGGATAGCTCCATGAGATAAAAAATTGATTAAACGAGTTTAGGCGGTTGCCAGATATCGAGTGGTTGTTTTTTCAATGCCGAGCACTGGAAAACCGGGTATGGTTTACGGAATACCGGAACAATCAGATCTGTTAACTTTTCGGTTGGAAAGTGCTGACCGACAGAGCAGCAGGCACAGCTGCAGAATGGCGGACAGGATTCTCCATGCATATGCTCAGCTTTTGATTGATCGCTGTGCACAGTGCTTTCTGTGTGAGACTTGGAAACCATATCTTCTTTGTCCTGGCAGGGCATTAGGCCCAGAAGGATCAGATAAAGAGAAAAAAGGAATACAAAGTTTTTCACTAAGGGCAAATGTAATGATTAATGTTTTTAATTCATAAAGCCCGTTTTCATTTTAATTCCTGTCCTGTTTTGATGGTTAAAAAACCAACTGTCTATTTATTAATTGATAACCACTCCCAATGAAATTAATATCTTGTGGAACTAAATTAATAATCATGCCCTATCTGTATGGAAAGATTTGAAGAAATACTAACAAAATATAATTTTACCAAACGGGCCAACAAACCAAAGACCACTTTTGAGGAAGCTGAAAAAATAATAAACTTCAAACTTCCTAACGATTATAAAACTTTTGCTTTAAATTATTCGGGACTTGAAGGCTTTATTGGGGAGCAATATGTTAGACTTTGGGACTTCGACGAAGTAATTGAAATGAATATCGACTATCAAATTTTTGAGTATTTACCGAACACATTAGCAATTGGGGGAAATGGTGGTGGAGAATACATTGCAATAGAACGATTAACTGATAATAGTTTAAGATTTGTGTTATCTCCCTTCCTAATCGAGGAAGAAGCACATATTGAAATAGGAATTTCTTTTACCGATTTTTTAGAACGTTTAGAAAACCGAAAAGTATGGTTTGAATAATTAAATTACATATCACTAACAAACCGACCTAACGTTAGAAAAGAGAATTAGACTATAACGCCAATGATCATACTTACGTTTAAAGATTGGGTTTTAACAGTTGATCACGAATACACGAGATCAACCTATGCTGCCGTTGAAAATGGTAGTGCAGAGGATTGTAATTGTAATGATTGCCTGAATTATATTCAGAACAGAGGCAACATATTCCCAAAGCAGGTTAAACGTTTATTCAATCAACTTGGTGTAGATTACCACAAAGAAAGTGAGGTTTGGCGAATGTGTAAAGAAAATGACGGTACACACCGCTATAGTGTAATATTTCATTTTAAAGGAAGCTTTGAAGGCACTGATTGTTTAGTCTCACTTAATGGCTCACAAGCAATTAAACTAAATCCTGTAACAGATTCTTTTAAAATCGGTTTCACCAAGGGCGATGATCTAACCTACTTTAAAGATAAAAATGATCTGATTCAGATTGAAATTGAAATCATGGTGCCTTGGGTTATCGATAGAATGTTAGAAAGCGAGTGGTAGTTTCTTATCCAATGAAATGACTTTCAAAAGAAGCCTTGTTGTTATCCAAACACTCAGCTCATTCAAGTTTTAACAGTCCTAAAACAATGTTCCGAATCGGCTTATCCATCAATCTCTTCACGCAGCCTTAATGTATTACGTATCATTATAGATGCAAAGTTATGGGGTAAAGAATCTTGGTTATTTTTATGGCTTGCTATTTTTACAAGCCCTTACATGCGTACTAACCTAAATAATGAGCTGGCCACCAAGCCACATTACCCTATATTAGATGGCCTTCGCGGTGTCGCAGCTATAATCGTTGTCACCTTTCACCTAACCGAGCCCTTAGGCACCGGGCACCTTGACATCCTGGTGAACCATGGCTATCTGGCTGTAGATTTTTTCTTTTTATTATCGGGTTTTGTAATGGGCTACGCTTATGACGACCGATGGAACAAAATGAGTGTAGGCAGCTTTTTCAAACGCCGTATTATACGTTTGCAACCCATGGTAATTTTGGGGATGACCCTTGGCGCTATCGGATTCTATTTTACAGATTCTACCATATGGCCCCTCATCCATACCATTCCGCTTTGGAAGATGCTGCTGGTGCTGTTTATTGGCTACACCATCCTGCCAATACCGCTATCGCTTGATATACGTGGCTGGCAAGAGATGCATCCCATGAATAGTGTGGGCTGGTCGTTGTTTTTTGAATACATTGCCAACATTCTTTATGCGGTGTGGGTCAGGAAGTTTTCTAAAACGGCCTTAAGTATCTTAGTGGTTATTGCGGCCATCGCATTGGCACAGCTGGCCATTACAAACGGCGATGTAAGTGGCGGATGGACACTGAATGTAGAACAAGTGCGTATTGGCTTTACCCGCACCCTATACCCTTTCTTTGCAGGTTTGTTACTTTCGCGTATTGCAAAGCCCACCCGAATTAAAAATGCCTTTTTATGGTGCAGCCTTTTGGTGGCGCTAGTACTTTATATGCCACGCATTGGCGGTGCAGAGCATCTT
The DNA here is from genome assembly GCF_018613605.1 of Pedobacter sp. ISL-64. Classification (GTDB taxonomy): domain Bacteria; phylum Bacteroidota; class Bacteroidia; order Sphingobacteriales; family Sphingobacteriaceae; genus Pedobacter. The sequence continues at coordinate 129,137 of NZ_JAGGPU010000013.1, forward strand.
TGGATGAACGGGACTTATGAATCTGTCTGCATTATCATCGTGTTCCCACTCATTGTGTATATTGGCGCCAGTGGCGTACTGCAAACGCAAAGAGAGCATAAGATATGCAAATTTTTAGGCGATATATCCTATCCACTTTACCTGGTACATTATCCACTGGTTTATTTTTACGTGGCTTGGATCAGTAACCATAAAGGCACAACCATCATTCAGGCATGGCCTTATGCCCTGCTCATTTTAATAAGCAGCATTGTTTTGGCCTATGTCGCATTGAAATGGTATGATGAGCCAGTGCGCAAATGGTTGCGGAAAAAGTTTGCCTAAGATCGGGTTAGGCTTTAAAGAGGTTGTATCATAAATATAAAATTGTCATTCTGAGGGTTAATTTGTATAAAAATCAATATAGATGACAGCGTATTTTTGCAGTGATAGGCTGCGAAGAATCGTCATTGCGAGAAGGCTTTTTCAGCCGACGAAGCAATCTTACAACGATCGCTATCAGCGTGTGCATTAAGATTATTCATTTTTTGCAGTTGCTTTTAAAGGCATTCATGAGCTCACTCCGTTCGGTTATCTTCGTTCCTCGCAATGACGATCATCCTATTGGAGTCTGTCATTGATAGTCTATCGAAGGGCATTTAAATACCCCGTAAAGCGTTTCGACTACTTGTCCCGATTCATCAAGAAGCTCTCCGTAGGAGTCCTTTGGACAACGTGACAAGTTCGAAGGAATCACAACTTGTGACATAGACTCTTCTTTTGGTCTATATTACTTTAAAAAATCATTCAGATAAGCCAATATGGTTTTCGTCTGCATCATTAGGCTCACATGCCCCTGGCCAGGAACAATGGCCAAATGAGATTTTGGCATCGACCCCATATCGGCAAATTTGTCACCACCCAGTAATTGGTAGGTTTTACTCAGCTCTACTTTATCCAGGCCATCATTATCTCCTGCGATGATTAATACAGGTGAAGTAATTTTCGCAATATTGGCGTCGCCCATGTCGAATGTTGTCCCGGCAAAAACAATCATCTGTTCTATAAATTTTGTCCATTTTGTTTTGTCAGGCGCTACGGCATCATATGCCGTTTTCATAGGTGTATTTGCAAACATTTCAGGTTTCATATTTTTAAATGCATCCGCTATTTCAGGTCTCCAGCCAGTACTTTTATAAGTTGAAGAAATAATTACTAATTTTTTTACGCGTTTAGGGCTTTGTATGGCCAATTTATAAGCTATAGAGCCACCCATACTGTACCCTACAACATCAGCACTGTCTACTTTTAAATGATTCATTACACCTTCCACATCACTGGCCAGCGCAGCCTGATCTAATTTACGATCAGAAAAAGGTGTGTGTCCATGCCCCTGCAATTCGACGGCGATTACTTTTCTGGTTTTCGATAATTCGGGTATTAATTGCCCCCAGTTTGTTTCGATGGTCATAAAAGCACCATGCAGTAAGATGAGAGGTTTACCCTCACCGTATACTTCGTAATAAACTTTAAGGCCATTAACCGGTGCATAACCGCTCTCGGCAGGCTTAAGTTGTTGCGCTTTTGATTGAGCTGCTGCAAACATGATGATTGCAAAAAGTAGTACTGATTTAAGGATATTACCCATTTGGAATAAATTTTTCATAAAGCTATTTTAATTTAGTTTGAACGATATTAACGATACAAATATGCAGTTCATTCGGGGCTTTAACGCGACGTAAAAACGACAACTTCAGTGGCAAATTGCGACATTACGGATTTGAAGTTGATGCCTATACGCTTAGAAAATTTATTGTCTAAAAATCAATATAAATGACATGAGAATTTTTAGTGTATTTTAGGTCGAGTGAAATCGTCATCTCGACCGCAGTGGAGAGATCTTTTAAACATAGTCAAAAGATCTCTCCACTCCGCGTTGCTCCGGTCGAGATGACGACCTTTCTTTTGGAATCTGTCAATAGTAGCTTGTCGAAAGACTTAGTTAAATAACCTTTTGATTAAGCTGATTGAAAGAGTTTTTTTTTTAATTAAACCTGATCTAACGCTTTTAGTAGTTGCGTCTATCTCGTATATTTGAGCATTACCCACAGGGGATTACGCTCAAAAACCAGGCAAAATGGAACAAAAAAATCTAAAGGAATTAACAGATGAAGAACTGTTGCAAGAAGCAAAAAAAAAGAAATCAGCAGCCATAACCAATGCAGTATTAATTGGCTCTCTGATTGGTGTTATATTTTACAGCGTTATGAAAAACAGTTTAGGATTTTTGACACTCATCCCTTTGTTTTTCATCTATAAATTGGCAAATAATTCGAAATATGACAACAAAGAATTAGAAAATCTTTTAAAAGAAAGAGGATTGAAATAAAGGATGATAGCGGATTATCAATTAACGGCAGAATAATATCCCACATATCCTGGATAATCCTGGCCGATGGGTTGAAGAATAAAAATATACAGCGAAAATCTAAGCAACATGGAATCTAATATCACAATCATTAATAAAAATGAAGGCGAGTATTTAGGCATAGCAGGGGGTAATTACAGGATCATCATTTCTGGTGAGCAAACCAGTGGCAATTATGCAGTAATTGAAATGACTGTCCCTCCGGGTGGTGGTCCACCACCACATGCTCATCCCGATATACAGGAAATGTTCCATGTACTGGATGGAGAAGTGGAGTTTAAAACAGAAAATGGCAAACAAATCGTTTCAAAAGATGGCTTTGTAAATATCCCTCTTGGCGGAGCCATCCATTGCTTTAAGAATACCTCCGAAAAACCTGCACGATTGCTTTGCACGGTAGTACCCGCCGGACTGGAAAATCTATTTCAGGAAATAGGTACGACTGTTCTTCCTGGGCAAACGCTACCCATTCCTGAATTAACAGCGGAGCGGAAAGCTTTTTTAAAAGCGATGGATTTGAAATACAATCAGCAAACCTACCCCAAGGATTTTCTGGGATAGTAAATTCATGACTTGATTAATAAAAAAGATAACAGCAATTGGCACAGTTATCGCTTACTTATTATTATGAAACAGATATATCTTATTGTCGCATTATCGGTAATGCTGCTTACCAGTGCTTGTTATAGTGCCAGAACTGCTGGTAATAGCGGCAAAGTTCCTCCAGGGCAAGCCAAAAAAGGAACAGGTTCAAAATCGGCCAGACCTTTTGCTCCAGGGCAACAAAAAAGAAATTAAAAAAGAAAACCCTCCAAATTTGGAGGGTTTCTTTCTTTATTACACAAACAACTAATGTTTTCCCTTACCGTTTCCATGGCCTTTGCCATTTCCGTTTCCTTTATTAAAATGCTGTGAGGGTTTTCCTTTATCGCCTTTATAAACCTTGGCATTACCCTTAGCCGGTGAATATTTTTGTCCTTTGCTTTTCCCGATTGCCGATTGCCCATGGTTGCCTTTAAATTTGGCATATTTTACTTTGTGGGTCTTAAAATAACGGTAAGGTTGACGTGAGTTAATTACGACCTTGTAGCCGTTATATAAATCATATCCGCTATATCTCGGTGGAAGCGATGTGGTAAAAACCCAGCCTCCTGCACCCATATAAATAAACTGTTTTTTAGGCACATAATAATAGCTCTCAATATCGGGCAGGTAATAATAATCTACATAATCATAGCCGGTCGGCCCCCATGCAGGCTGCGCCCCAAGATTTATGTTTACACTTACCTGAGCCTGAGCTTTAAAAGTAAGGCTGCTGCTTACCACGAGTAACAACAGCAAGAATAGCTTTTTCATCGTTTTAAATTTAGATATGAATAATTGGGGTTTACTGTTTTAAAGTAACCGTGCCCAACGAAGTGTTTTGACCTAAAGCCACTTTAACAGCAGTAATGGTACTATCTCTATAACCAACAACCGGTGCAAATTTAACTGAGTAGGTACCTGAAGATAAGCCACCAACTGTAAATTTACCTGTTAAAGGATCGGCAACGGTACCCACAGTATCTGTACCAGCAATAACCAAAACTTCAGGATGACTTGCTAAAGGCAAAACAGTTCCCGAAATTAATCCGGTAGTTGCTGCTGTAATTCCACGTACCACTGGTTTTAATAAATATTTTCCGTTTCCGGTGCTTACGATAGATTTCGCCGCATCAAAGTCTAATAAAAGTGTATAAGCAGCGCCTTCAACCAATTCAGGATTAGCGGTTAATTTCACCTTCCAGCCTGATGTTTGTGCACTTGGCGTTTTAAGTTCCTGTTGAACCCCATTTACCACAATTGTATTTCCGGTTTCGTTAAGTACCAGTCTGATTTCGGTAATTTCACCTGAAGGCATTTCACCTGAAGCAACCAAAATATCAGGATTACTTGTACCGATCCTAAAATCAAGAATATCGAATATACCTGCACTTGCTGCAAATACATAAGGTTTATCGCCCGATACCAGTACAATCTCTTTTACACTTAAATTAATCTTATCGAAGTTACCCGGGGCATCGGTCATTTTAATCTGAACTTTAGTTGTTCCCTGGCTTGATTCATTTTTTTTACATCCATAAAAAGCAGTCATCCCGATTACAACGAAGACGGCTAAAATGGTATTTACAAAATTTGTTTTCATAACTGTAGATTTTATTTAAAGTTTTACGCTTCAAAGTTGAGGGCCGAAGATGAAACCAACATGAAATTTAAAATTTATTTTTTTCATCTTAATTTCATGTTGCCATTCTACTTTTGAAATGTGAGCGCACCATGTATGGTGGTTTTTAGGTAGGGTTTACCTCTTAGGGGGTAAACTTTTTTTATATTTATAAAATGATCCGATTCGCCGTTATTTTTTGCCTGGCAATTGCCCCGTTATCGGGTGTTTTTGCCCTGCAACAAAATCCTACCGCTTTAACTGTTTCAAATCAGCAGGAAGAACTGATTAAAAAACAGGATAAAGAAAAAAAAGACAAACAGCCCGAAAATCAAAAACCAGAGCCACTTCAGATCAAAGAAGTACCAAAAGCTAAAAGACAGGTAAAACCCATGGCGGTAAAGCCCAATGTAAAGGTAAAACCCATCAAGATTATTAAACCTAAGATTAAAAGGCCATAAATATATGCGCATCCGTCTCTTAATTTTCTTCTTATTTTTGGTGATATCGAATGTAAAGGCACAGCAAGATTCGACAAAAGCTACGCTTACACTTGCGGCCATGTACAATAGCAACATTAATTATTACGGCCAGGTTACCCCTGAAAAATATCCATATGTACTCTTTAACGCTACCTTACGGTTTCCAAGCGGTTTATATTTTTCGGGCGGTGGTTATAAGCTCTTAAATTATGGTTCAACCATTTCGGAAACAGATTTGGGCGTAGGTTACGATTATGATTTTAATGAAAAATTTACCGCCGGACTAGCTTATACCCATTCTTTTTTTCCTACTAATTCGCCCTTGCTCCAGGCATCCAATAACAACAACATCAATGCATCGGCCGCCTACCAATGGCCTTGGTTTAAAACAGATCTTAGTCTCGATTTGGCTTTCGGAAAGCAAACCGATGGATTTATCAGTTTTGGAAATTCAAAAGAAATCGACCTGGGAACGGTGTTCAACGAAAAGAATCTTATTTCAATTACGCCGGCTGTAGAGATTACAGCAGGTACCACCCACTTTTACGAAACCTATATCATCGAAAAAAACAAAAGGCAGAACGCTAATGGGAATGGAAAGGGGAAAAGTGATACCGCTCCCGGAATCGTTAACGGGAGTACCACCGAGGTAGTTGAAAACACAGTCAATCAGTTTAAATTATTGTCTTACAATTTTAAGTTACCTTTAAACTGGAGTAATGGAAATTTCCTTGCAGAGGCCAGTTATCAATTCTCCATACTTGGAAACAGAAAAGAAGAAAATGTAAAACATCAACAATCATTCTTTGGTTTAGCAGTTTATTATCAATTTTAATCCGCATGAAGGTACTGATCATAGAAGATGAAAAAACGCTTGCTTTTGAAATGGAAAAGTTTCTTAAAAAGGCTTTCTTCTTGTGCGATCTGGCCCATAGTTTTAAACAGGGTTTTAATAAACTAGAGCTAAACCAATACGATTATGTACTGATTGATTTGGGCTTGCCAGATGGTGATGGCTTTGAACTGCTCAGCAAGGCGAAGAAAAGCAACCCAGATGCGGCTTACATTATTCTTACGGCCAGAGGAAAATTAGAAGACCGGGTGGCGGGCTTAGACATGGGCGCAGACGATTATTTAGCGAAGCCTTTCTTTTTACCCGAACTTCAATCGCGGATGCAGGCCATTGCCAGGCGAAAATTTAAAGTGGCCGAGGAGTTAATTCCGCTCGGAAACTTTAACATCGATCTGCAAAAACGTTTTGTATTTTTTGAAGAAGAGCTGATTGAACTTTCGCGCAAAGAATTTGATCTTTTAAGCTACCTTTTACTGCATAAAAATAGGGTGCTTACCCGGATGCAATTAAGCGAACATATTTGGGGCAACTTTGTTGATGATGATTACGACTCGAACTACATTGATGCACACATTAAAAATATCAGGAAGAAATTAAATGGTTACGCCCCTACCGAATGGCTGGAAACTGTTAGAGGCGTTGGTTATAGAATTAAAAAGTAATTTGAAACTATCTACTAAACTTACTTTATTTATTACCGGATCTAAACTTGCCATTGTAGGTCTGTTTATCCTGTTGCTTCCTTTTCTGATCGGGCAGATCGCTTCTAACTACACCAACTTTTCACTTAGAAACCAACAGAAAAAAGTACTCCAAAATATCAATAAAAAGGGAATAGATTATTACTTCGAAGGGGATAACAGTTATGGAAGCTACACCATGCTGAAAGATGAATACATTGCACTCGAAACAGTAGCACAAACACTTAAATTAGATACCATACGCGATACCAAACGTATTGTAGAACAAGATACCATCGCGTATCGGGTACTGAGTTTTACTTTTCAAAAAAACCAAAAAAACTATCTCTTAGAAATCGGTAAAACCACGGCCAGCATCAACCTTTATAACGATGCGCTCCAACGTTTTGCTTTATACGTGCTCATCATACTTATTGCCCTAAGCATTATTATAGATTTGATTTTTACCCGGCAGTTAATTAAACCGCTTGGTCAGATTATCAAATTAAGGCTAACCAATAGCCGGTTTCCCTTTAAAAAGAAACATGGCCATATTAACACCAGTACACAAGACTTTAAATACCTCGATCATTCGCTCATTTCGTTAATGGACCAGATCAACGAGGCTTTTGAAAAGGAGCGGGAATTTACCGCCAATGCCTCGCATGAGTTTATGACGCCCATTAGTATATTACAAAACAAGATGGAAAACCTGCTTACCGAAGAATCGGCATCCGAAGCGGTACAAGAACACATTGTTGATATGATGAAAACACTGGAGCGGTTAAAGAAAATATCGCGTTCGCTCCTACTCATCTCGAGAATAGAAAATGAACAATTCTCCAAACAGGATGAGATAGAACCGCAAACCCTCTTTAATGAAATAGTGGAAGAAATAAGCCATAGGCTCGAGGAAAAAAACATTCAGATCAACATCGACCTTAGCCATAACAAACGTTTAAGCAACATCAATCATGATCTTCTATTTCAGCTCTTTTATAACTTAATTAACAATGCCATTAAGTTTAACAAAGAAAATGGTAGTATACAGATTTCTGATCATCTTGAAAAAGGTTATTATTCCATTCAGGTTAGCGATAGTGGCCAAGGCATTAAGGCAGAAGATATACCACATGTATTTGACCGTTTTAAAAAAACTGGTCATGCCGAAAATGCGGGCTATGGCTTAGGACTTGCCATTGTAAAAAGCATAGCGAATTACCTTAACTTAACGGTTGAGGTGCATTCAATACCGGGGGAAGGAGCAAGTTTTAAAGTTATTTTCGAAATAGAGCAACGCAATAACAAATCTATAACCTAGTGCTGGAAGTTTGGCAATAAATTTTTCATAAGAAGTGTCTTTTTTACATCCAATAATTAATTCTGGTAACCGAATATAATCATTAGCCATTCTTTTCAACAAATCAGAAAGCGAAAATCATTGCGAAGTTTTAGCCAATTGAAATAAGTGTAATAAGCACTATACTTGCATACAATCCCCTCGAATATGCCGCCATTAAAAATGCATCATCAAGAATTCGAACCTCCAGAGGAGCTGCAGGATACGATAAAGTGCTTTTGGTACAACAGAAGAGTATCTGGAGCAGAACTATCAAGCTTTGAAGTTGTACCTGATGGTTACGCAGAGATCATTTTTCACTTTGGAAGCGGCTGTAACATTTCTTCCAATGGTGAATTGCAACCCTTACCCTCACCTTTTATGATGGGATTACTTAATCAGCCTGCTATTTTTTACACGAAAAACCGTTTTGAGATCATTGGGATCAGGTGCTTTCCATGGACTGTATTCGATTTGCTCGGTCTCCCATCCAACAAACATGGATTACATCTATTTGAGCACCCCATGGCCCAGCTCCAACCCAAACTGAGCGCATTTATTCTTGATGGAAAAATAGATAAGGCGGTGGCAACAGTAAAGCAATATTTCTTACAGGCAAGGACGCACGTTGCTGCGAACAGCATGTTGTTCAAAGCTGGAATGGCAATGCAGGAAGCAAAGGGTACTATACCTGTGAGCGAGGTTGCGACGGCGGCCCACGTAACAGTGCGCACATTGGAAAGGAACTTTAAACGATCTTCAGGCCATACGGTTAAAGATGTATCGGGACTGATGCGTTTTGAGCAGGTACGCAACCAATTGGGGCATAATCCAGATGCCAACCTGGCCAGTTTGGCGCATGAGTTTGGTTATACTGATCAACCTCACTTGAGTAGAGAATTTAAACGTTATAGTGGCACTAGCCCTGCGGCATTCGCCCGAAAGGCAAAAAAAGGCAAACAAGTGTTAAACAACGACCTGCTTAATCTCTCATCCTGAACCCAACGGAGGATTGTCGCGTTTATACAAGCCTAATGCCTAAGCATTCCAGAATTTTGTGTTTTAATCATACGATATGAACACAACACTTAAAAATAAAAAACCCACACACACACCTACTTTTTACGATGTTATTATTTCTGGTGCCGGCCCTGTAGGCCTGTTCCTGGCCTGCGAATTGGCTTTAGCTAAATGTTCGGTTTTGATACTCGAAAAAACACTGGAGGCTCACTCGCCTTTAAAACAGCTTCCCTTCGGTATCCGCGGCTTGTCGGCACCAACAATTGGAGCGCTTTATCGCCGTGGTTTACTGCAAGAACTGGAAATACATAAACACCTTAAAAATCCTCACCAAAATGCCGTGCAGGGGCCACGTCGCCAGGCAGGTCACTTCGCCGGTATTCCATTTCACGACGGCGATATTGATACCACACAATGGAAATATCGCCTGCCAGGGTCTACACCTACCAGTTTAATTACTGAAATGGAGGAGCTGGAAAAGGTACTTTCACAGCGCGCAGCAATCTTGGGTGTCGAAATTAAACGAGGTTTTGCCGTTACAGGCTTCCATCAAAATAACGAAGGCGTAACTGTAGAGGCGGGTGGGCAATCTTTCGAAAGTAAATGGCTTGTAGGCTGCGATGGCAGCCGGAGTGTGGTACGCAAAACGGGCGGTTTCGAATTCGCCGGAACCGAGCCTGAATTTACGGGTTACTCAGCTAAGGTAGACATCCTCAGTCCAGAGCTGCTTAAACCAGGACGAAACGTAACGCCAACAGGGATGTACATGCAATCGCAGCCAGGTTATCTGGCCATACAGGATTTTGATGGTGGTGCATTTCATGGTTCGGCAAAGCCAGTTACACGAGAACATCTGCAAGACGTACTGCGCCGTGTTTCAAACACCGATGTTACCATCAGTACGCTCCATATTGCAAGCACCTGGACCGACCGCGCAAGGCAAGCTACAAGCTACCGCAACGGCCGCATACTTTTAGCTGGCGATGCTGCGCATATTCATGCACCTTTAGGTGGCCAGGGGCTTAACCTGGGTTTGGGTGATGCCATGAATCTGGGTTGGAAACTTGCAGCCACCATCTACGGAAAAGCTCCTGAAGGTTTATTGGATAGTTATGGTACAGAGCGACATCCAATTGGTGCGCAAGTACTCAACTGGTCTCGTGCTCAGGCAGCAATTATGAAACCTGATCCTAACGCCCGCGCATTACACGCAATTATTACCGACCTCATCAATACCGTTGATGGCGCCACCTATTTTGCGGGCAGGGTTTGGGGTGTTTCTACTCAAATTAATCTTGGTGGAAAGCATCCGCTGGTTGGTTGCAGTGTTCCTAATTTTAAATTTGAAAATGGAACAAAAATTGGCGAACTGATGCATAATGGCCGGGGCATACTGCTCAGTTTTAACCATGATACCTCACTGAAAAAGTTGGCTAGTGAATACAATCAGATCGATTATATTTCGACTCATGCGAAAAATCCATTTGGGTTATGTGCGGCATTGATCCGCCCTGATGGAATTGTAGCCTGGGCTACTAATAATGTGGTAGAAATTAGCGAACTGCAAAAAGTAATGGCAAGGTGGTTTGTAAATCAGCATATTGATTAACATAAAAAAAGGATGATCATAAGTTCTAAGTCTCATCTATTTTTGATAGCGATCATGCTAAAATATGGAAATTTCACGCCTGTTTAATGTTTGATCAACACATCGATTAAAACTCCAAAAAGCACTAACAAAAGCCCAAATGTTAACATCCCCAGGCTATATGCAATAATTGCTTTTAAATAGTTTACTGCTTTTTTCCCGTTAAAAAACTGTGCTATCGCCCAAGTACTGTAGGCTGCTCCTACAATACCCGAAACTTTCATCAAACTGATTTTGCTAAGTCCTTCGGCAATGGCAAAAACAGAAATGATTAACATGCCAATCCCCATAACAAAACACAGCAGAATCAATATTTCGAAAAAGTTATAGCTGTATTTTTTAAAAAATAGTTTTAACCATAGGGAAATGCAAACACCCATTAAAATATTGGCATAACCATAATGGCCCTGTACCCAATCGAAAATTAAACTAACACTAGTTTTTTTTACCTCGGTATATGCAACATAGCCTTCTTCAAGATGAAAGAAATGACTAATTACGGTATAAATTAACGAACTGATAATGATAAATATAACTGGCTTTACCAAGCGGCTGCGGTTCTCGGTAATGAATGTTCTGATATTTTGGCCAGGTCTGATGAGCAGTTCTTTTACGGTAAACAATATTCCTTTTTCGAAATGTAGAATATGTTGTATTTCATGTAGAATATAGTGCGCATCTACCCTTTTAACATGCGCCGGCTGACCACAACGGCCGCAAAAATCATCATTTACAACATGGCTGCAGTTTCTGCAATTTATTAGATCAGGATGCATATAATTTATTGGTTAATATTTGTTGCATCACGTAATCTGATCTCATCATTTACCGATTTTAAGGAGATGTAAATAGGCAACCAGGTGATGGGCAGCACCATTGCTGGGATGAATAATACCAATTTTGCCTTGAGAAAAAACAAGGCTAAAGAAATAAGCACTCCAAATATGATAAATCCAATTAAGGCACCTTTTAACTTCGACTTGGTTTTATTTAATTCTGCCAAGCTTAATTCAGACCATTTTTTCGTCATTCAAAATCTTTTCTATAAAAGTGGGCACAAAAATACTTTCAAAGGCTACACTTTAGTGTAAATTTGCTATTAAGCCATCCCTTAAATGAAAGATACTATTACCTCCGCTTTGCTTACTAAGAATAAGGTTGAAAAAATATCGACTGAAGACCTTCTCCAGCAGCAGGATTACATGGAAACTATAAAAGCTTTTGCGCGTTTAACCTACGAAGGCATATACGTAATCGATTACGAAAAAATGGCCTTTGAGTATGTTTCAGAAAATCCTATATTTTTATGTGGTTATTCGCCCGAAGAAGTATTGGGTTTAGGCTATGAATTTTATTTTAAAAATGTACCTGAAAAGGATCTTGCATTATTGAGTCTGATTAACGAAACGGGATTCGATTTTTTTGCCAAATTACCTGATGAAGAAAAAAAATACTATAGTATCACTTACGATTTTCATCTGATTAACCGGGAAGGTAAACCCACGTTGATTAATCATAAACTTACCCCCTTGTTTTTAACTGGCGAAGGTAAAATGTGGAAAGCGATGTGTATTGTCTCCATCTCGCACCATCAGCAGGCGGGTAACATCTGCATTTACAAACAAGGCACTGATGATCTGTGGGAGCTAAATATCGAAAGTAAAAGCTGGCAGAAATCACAGAAACCAAAACTCAGCAAGAGGGAAATCGAAATATTGCAATTGCACGCCCAAGGTTTAACCATTAACCAAATTGCCAAAAAAATATTTGTTGCCCCTGATACCGTAAAGTATTACAGGCGACGGATTTTTGAACGATTGGAAGTGAGTAATATGGTTGAAGCACTTTCACGTGCAGTTAACAGCAAAATGATTTAGTTAACGTCAACCAAAGAATGATTGTGATTTCGATTCCGAAGCACTTTGAATAATATATTAAACTAAAAATGCGCCCAGAAATTTAATCCGAACGCATTAGTATTTAACAACACTAAAAATGCTTAAAGACGCAGAATAGCTAGGGTTTCGCCCTTAGGAAGTTCTCTGGCTGTGTATTGAAGGCTCAATTCGCGGTTGGCATTTTTCTTTTCTAACTGCAAGAGTTCTTTTACCGCTATTGTCATATTTAAATCCGGACTGGTGGCATTGGCAAAAGCCCATTTCTTCAATATATTTCCTTTATCATCTTTTAAAAAAATGATTCGATCGGTACCTACACCCTTTTCGGTAGTACAATGCCTGTAGTTAATCCGCAACTGATCGCTTTCTTTAGCCGTACCCAGTTTCAGCATCCTTAAACTCAAAGGCTGGTTTACAGCCTGCTTTAAAATGAGTTTGTTGTTTAGATAAATTTCGTAGCTGTCTAACCCAAATTTAGAGGTAAAACCAAATGTGGTAAAGCACAGTGTAACCAGCGCAAATATCTTAATAAACGCCCAATTGAATTTGATTTGTTTCATATTACAAGTTTTTATTGAAAAAATTGATTCTTTCTACACAATATTAAGTTATTGAGGAGGGCAACAGAAAAATAATAGACCAATAACCGGAATAATAGATATGAGTATTTTTATCATTATATTCATCTACTATTTGTGTCGTTTGTCGATATAATTTTGCAGGTTAAATGTTTTTCGTTTCCTTTATTATCAACGGCATAACCCGTACCATCGATTGATCATTACCCACAAAAATGGATTCACTGGATAAACCGCTTAAACTGCCGTTTTCTAACCGCAGCGTTTCATTAAAATATGTTTTGATCCATGTTGCGTATTGGCTTCTCATTACGGGGTTCTTTATTTATGAGAAAAAATACCTGATTTATAAGGCCAGCATGCCCTATTTTATTGCCTGCGTAAGCGGTAGGATTGCCCTGCTCATTATCATCGCTTACCTTAACCTCCATTACTTTTTACCCAGATTCTTACTTAAAAAACGATACTTCGTCTATTTTGGATTGGTCCTTATTTCGGTAATTGGATATTTAACGGCGCAAAGTCTGTTTGATTACTATCTGTATGGTTATGTGGTCGGGCCTATGCGCAACAGCCACTTAATGGAAACCCTATCGTACAATTTTTTTAGTACGCTATGGTACCTGGGTTTAATGCTCGCGCTTAAACTAAGTATCGACTGGTATGGCCAACAACTTACTATTCAAAGGATAACAGTAGAAAAATTAAATGCAGAGCTTAATTTTCTGCGTGCGCAGGTAAACCCACATTTTCTGTTTAATGTATTGAATAACCTGTATGCACTAACCCTTAAAAAATCGGAGCTTGCACCAGATATTGTACTTAAACTATCAGAAATGATGGAATATATGTTGTACGACAGCAACGACGAAAAGGTATCGTTAGAAAAAGAGATCAGCTATCTGAACAGTTATATCGAATTAGAGCGGTTAAGATTTAGTGGGGCTGCAAATATTACGTTGAATAACAATACATCATTAAATGGCGCTGAAATTGCCCCATTGTTATTGCTTCCACTGGTCGAAAATGCGTTTAAACATGGGCTGAGCAAACAACCTGAAAACGGTTGGTTAAAGATAAATATCGCACTGGAGGGGAAAACATTTTCTTTCTTTATCGAAAATTTCAAACCATCATCAACCAGCGATAAAAGGAACGGAGGTATTGGCCTGAGCAATTTGCGAAACCGGCTCGAACTACTTTATCCCAATCGGCACCAGTTGGCGCTCGAGGATAAAAAAAATACTTTTAGCGTTAAATTGATCATTGAACTGTAGATTAAACAATTGAAAGCATGTTAAATGTTATTGTGATAGATGATGAGCCCCTTGCCCTAGAAATATTGGCAGGTTACCTGAAAAGAACTGAAAATCTATATTCAGTATCATTGTTTAGCCATGCAGGGGAAGCCTTATATTATTTAGAAAATAATAGAGCTGATGTATTATTACTGGATATTGAAATGCCTGAAATAACAGGAATTGACTTCTTAAAACAATTATCAGATCCTCCACTTACCATTTTTACCACTGCTTACCGCAATTATGCCTTTGAAGGGTTTGAACTTGGGGTAATCGATTTTTTACTTAAACCGATTTCTTTTCCAAGATTTTCTGCGGCAATGGATAAGGTAAAAGATTTTCTTGCGCTTAAATTACAGGATAACAAACTGGAAACAGGTGTACCTGAACCAGAGTTCATCTTCGTTAAAAGTGGGGTAAAAAGGATTAAACTTTATTTCGACCAGATTACGCATATCCAGGGTTTAAAAGATTATGCTATTATTCATACTGCAATAGAAAGGATTGTGATTAAGGGATCGATAAAGATGGTACAGGAAATGTTCCCGGCTCCGCTTTTTATCCGGGTACACAAATCGTTTTTAGTAGCCCACAAGGTAATTACACGAATAGCCCACAACCGGATAATCATCGGCACTCACCAAATCCCGATCGGGCGGAACTATCGTGAAACATTGGAGCAAAAGATTAATTTAAGCAGATAAACTTTGGCCGGGCTTTGCCGCCCCGACCAAAGCCTGGCTTATTGGCGATCGCTTTATGCGTTCAACCCACCGTCGATTGTTAAAAACGAACCGGTGATGTATCTGGCTTCTTCGCTTGCAATAAAGCTTACAAATGATGCAATATCTTCTACCGTTCCATAATCTGGCAAAGCCATACGGGTTCTCAAGAAATCAGCCAATGGTGTATCTGCGGGATTCATATCGGTATTGATTGGTCCGGGCTGAATCAGGTTTACCGTAATTTTTCGGGCACCAAGATCGCGTGCTAAACCGCGTGTAAAACCCTGAAGGGCCGATTTACTCATGGTATACAAAGTGGTTTCAGGACCAACAGCATTATCACCCATATTGCTGCCAATGGTAATGATCCGGCCACCTCCAGGCATGCCTTTTACCGCAGCCAAAGCTGCCACAAAAACTGCTTGTACATTAACGGCCATAATTTCGTTATAGTCTTCAAGTGTATGTTCTTCAAATGCTTTGCCAATGTAAATACCGGCATTATTGATCAGGATATCAATGTGGCCAAAATCGGCGATTGTTTTAGCTACTGCGCCAGTTACTTCAGCTGGTACGGTACTGCTTGCTTTTAATGCTACAGCAAGCCCACCCGCAGCTTCAACCTCAGCCACTACGGCCGAAGCTTTTTCTGGTGAATTGGCATATGTAAATACCACTTTCGCACCTTCTGCGGCTAATCTTTTTACAATTGCTGCACCTATGCCCCTGCTTCCTCCTGTTACCAACGCAATTTTATCTGTTAATTTTTTCATCTGTATTTTTTAAATTTTATGCTAAAGTAAAAGAGATACTTTACATTTGCAGGTAAGCAACAAATTGTTAGGTACTAACAAAAAAGTAAGAAATGAGAAAAGAAACATCAACCAATGCTTTGAACGAAAAAATGATGATCGACAGCTGTGGCATGTCCTCGTCGCTGGCGGTAATCGGTGGAAGGTGGAAACCCGCTATATTGTGCCGCCTTTCTTATGGCACCATGCGATATGGTGAACTTAAAAAAGACATTATCGGCATATCAGAAAGGATGTTGGTGGCCCAGTTAAGAGAACTGGAGAAAGACCAGATTATTACCCGGGTTGTTTTTCCTGAAGTGCCACCAAGGGTAGAATATCGCCTTACCGATTTGGGCCGTACCATGAAACCAATGCTGGATGCGATGTCTGACTGGGGCAATATGTACCGGAAGCACATTAACCAAACACAAGATTTATCTGCTAGCGTATTGCAAGACAAATAAATTTTCAATAAAAATAATATCCCGTTTTTCGACTGACAAACAGCTGTCATAGGCCAGCCTTAGTTTTGTTCTATTAAATTAATATAACAAGATGTCAGCAACTATGATTACTAAAAGCGAATTATTACAGCATTGGTTAGGCCACAGAAAACTAACCAGAAAAACCATTGAAAAATTTCCCGAGAAAGAATTATTCGAATTTTCGATCGGTGGAATGAGGCCTTTTTCTGCATTAATTAAAGAGTTGGTATCGATTAATGTTCCTGGTTTAAAAGAAATGGTCACAAGAGAAACAGCTCCCTTTAGTCATGATCTTCCGCTTAATAACAAAGAAGAACTACTAGCAAAATGGGATGAGGATACCCCAAAAATTGTGGAATATTTTAACCAAATCGCTGAAAATCAGCTTCATGAAACAATTAAATTATTCGGGCAGTACGAGTTTTCGATTATTAGCCACCTTTTGTATTTCATTGATAACGAAATACACCACCGTGGCCAGGGCTTTGTGTATTTAAGGGCCTTAGGTATTGAGCCTCCATTTTTCTGGGACCGTTATTAAAAAACAAAAGCGCTTAAAAAAGCGCTTTTGTTTTTATTCTCTTTAAACCAGCTTCCATTATTTCAATCAGCTCGTTGTTTAAATGGGCTGGTTCTATAATCTCGGCAACATCAACAAATTTAACAAACCAGCGGACAAAAGAAACAACAGATAGGGAACAGTCGAAATACATGACCACAAAATCACCTGAAATTTCTTCGCCTGTAAATCCGAAAATCTGCCGTTCCCAATATAGAAAATGTGCATACTTCCGGTCTACCCTAATTTCGACTTTCATCACATTTTCAGATAGACTTTTATCCCTGAATTCGTTAATTGGTGGGTGTGCAATAGTAAAGTTTTCTTCAAGCACCAGAACTTTTTTAATCCTGTCTAACCTAAAATTGCGGTAATCTTTCCTTAAATGGCAATAGGCTAAAAAATACCAAAGACTGTGTTCGTAGAATACGCCGATTGGCTCTACTGATCTTCCTATCGGATGAATATCACCGCCTTTGAGATAATTGATATGGGTTATTTTTTTCTTTAAGGTGCTATTGAGTAAAACATCGATAATGTTAGGCAGGTAATCATTAGATTTAAAATCGTTTTTAAGATGTATTGTGTCTTCTAAATGCAGGAAATCTCTTTTTTGATGCACCTGAAAAGAACTTTTTATTTTGATAAGTGCTACCTCAAAATGTTTTTTAATAAACTCGGTTTCATGTTTCTGCATCACTTTTTCGGCAACCATTAAGCTGAGAATTTCTTCCTGACTAAACCTTGATGGCTGTAACCTAAAGCCTTCCATAATCGAATAGCCAGATCCTGATTCATTTACGATAGGAATGCCGGCAATCTCAAGGGCTTTTAAATCCCTGTAGATCGTTCTTATACTGATTTCGAACCGCTTTTGTAATTCTTCAGTAGTTACTACAGATTTAGATTGCAATAGAAAAAATATCTGTAATATCCGGTCAAATCTTTTGGTAATATCCATTTTTAAAAATGTTGGGTATTTAATTAAACAGCTAATTTATATGGCTTGCCCCTTAGCGGAGAAATTGCTTAGGCAATCCGTTTTCTGATGAAGATTTTACAAATTCAAGAATTCTGTTTTGCCGGGTTTCTGCTTTTTTTGCCATTAAGATCCATTGTAAGATGGCTTTCTTAGTGGATTTACTTAGGCCAAGAAAAAAAATCTTTGCCTCTTTTCTGTCTTTAAATTCTGCAGCTAAATCTTTAGGTATTTTAAGTGTTTCTACTGCATCCAAAGCTGCCCATGATCCATTTTGTTTTGCCCTTTTAATGACTGCTAAACCTGCTTTCTCGATAAGATCTTGTGCCAACAGGCGCTGTACCTTTTCCTTATTGATTTTCGACCAGACACTATTGGGTTTCCGTTTACAGAAAAACTGCATAAACCTCTCCCTATCTATGGGCTTTTTTATACTGTCTATCCAGCCGAAACAAAGGGCCTCATCTACAGCTTCACTCCAGGTAATGCTTGGCAAACCAGAACCCTTCTTGCCATAAACAAGCCAAACCGACGATTTAAGATCATGATGGGCGGCCAACCAGTCCCGCCATTCTTTGATGTTGACGGGACAAAAAGTTCCTATATCTTTTACTTTGTTTTCCACTATTTCGCAATCAGTAAAATAATTTTTATGAACATTTTGAACATAAATTATTTTTAATTATGCAACAAATTTAGCAAGCCCGGTGACAACCCTATGGCAGTGTTGATTATATCTTTTATAAATATAAAAACCCTTAGAAAACAATTTTCATTCTGTTTGAGGCAGGTCTCCTTCTTTATCTGGATAATACAGGTGTACATCCTGCCGTGGAAAAGTAATGGATATATTAATTGGCTTATGCCTCCGAAATGGCCACAATCAGATGGCTTCGGGTAGCATAGGCATCTGGGTGCAACCAAACTTTGCGTCGCTTTTAAAGTAAAGACGCCGACAGAAGTTGATGCATTAAATATATGCGATCGTTATAATCACAATCCAGATAAGACTAAATACCCCACCAAAATAAACCATAGGCATATGTTGCTTTAAGGTTTTCTTTATTATGGCGGTGTAAAGGATCCAACCAAAAAAGGCAATAAAATATAAGGGAACCGCGAATAATAACATAAGATTAAATTGGTAATCAAATATAACAAAAGTTGATGAAACACTTCCTAATTACGGCTAATTAAGGGACTATAAATCAGGCAAAATCTACAGTGAAACTACAACACCAAAGTTCCAGCCTAGCCAACCTTGTGTGCCGTTCCTAAAGCTATGATGCCAGGCAGGAGCCAATTCTTTTTTATATTTTTCGCCAGGAATAGCCTCTCCCTTCACGTAATATGAATACGCAGGTCCTGCAAAAAAAGCAAGTCTCGACAAAGCATTAAACTGCAGGTTTGCCTGGAGCCTATAGAGGTTGTTTGCTTCTTCAAAATTGCCGAGATATATGGATTGAATGGTTCCTTCGGCGGAGATAGCAAAGCGTTTGTTTAATATAAAATCATGACCAAGGCCTAATCCAAAAGTAAATGCTTGGGCAGTATCTGAAAAATTTTTACCCGCAATTAATAAGGTATATAATTTGGCATTTCCGGTTTTAAAGGCGATGTTGGTATTGATTACCTCGTTGTTATATACTGTTATTTTGCGGTAGCCATTATTGGATAGGTTGATCAACCCGATACTGATACCCGATGATGAATCGGCCAGATTTACCACAGCCAGTTGAAAACCGTCCATGTTTTTAGCTTGATTAACCAATCCGGCAAGCTGCATACCCTTTAAACGGCCTGAGGTTTTATTCAATACACCTGCCAGCTGAACCCCTGTGGTATTTTTACTCACATTAATCAGTCCGGCTACTTGCACTCCTTTAACATCTTTGCCAGCAAGATTGCCCACCCCGGCCAATTGCGCTCCTCTAACCTTACTTTCTACCCTATTTAATAAACCGGTCACCTGCAAACCATCTACATTCATATTTACATCGTTGTAGGCACCCGAAAATTGAGTGCCTTTTACTGATCCGCCAACTACATTGAACAAGCCCGCTACCTGAATCTTTTTAATATCGCCTTTGGTTAAATTAAACGCACCCGCTATTTCAAAACCATTTGTTCCGGCAGTATAACCACCAAGTACATTTAAAGATGCCTTGTTTACCACACTAGAACTCATGCTGCCATGCGAACTTAAGCCAGGGGTAAACGATGCCTGAAATGGTGTCTGTGCCAAAAAATCAGGAATATTAAGATTCTGGATGCGTTGCTTTGAGGAAAGCAAAAAACGCCATATACCCCGCCCTCCAAATGTGTTGGTAAAAAATGCGCCTTTCTCTTTGTCCGGATCTTCGTATTTCTCAGGTTTTATATTGATGTCAGCCAGGAAAACCAGGGCTGTATCGCGATAGGTTTCTTTACTTGCCGTTAAAATTACGCCATTGTGCTCGCCTCTAAAACGCAATGTAAAATAACCATTGTTATCTGTAAGTGCAGCCTGAAGCAGTTTTTTTTCGTAAACACTGGCCTGTTTAACTTTATTGCCTGTTCGGGTATCAACTACATAACCGCTTATTGCATATTCATTGTCGCCATTAGCAATGTGTTCTGCTTCTATTGTTAAATGATTTACGGCATAGCGAAGAATAATGTATTCGGCATTTTCTTTATAATCTACCTTACCATCAAATAGCTGATCTAAAACTTCACGTACCGGAACATTTTTAACATTCAGGCTAACCAGACTATCCTGCCTGAACAGCACGCCGTTGTAAGAAAAATAGAATCCGCCAGCTTTGCTTATCATCTGCAAAACATTGCCAACCCGTTCCTGCTTAACATTTAAGCTTATTCCTTTGGATAAATTCCTTCTATAATCGACTGTGGTAACCTGTGCGCTACAATAGCCCGAAATAAAGAGCAATAAAATAATTAGTCCTGTCTTCATTATTTTTTAGCAGACAACAAAATGGTGTTGCCATTACGGGTCAAGTTTAAATTTAAAGTTTCACAGGTAACGATCAGAATATCATTTAACGAATCCATTTTGAAAGTGGTGGTAATGGTTAAATCTTTAACTTTATCATCTAACATAATATTACTTCCGTAGGCTTCATTTAAAGTGTTAACCAGTTTCCATAACGGAAGGTTATTGCCCTGAATTAATCTGGTTCTGTAATAGTTGTAAAGCTGATCGGTGCTTTGTTCTTTTACCAGTTTACGGGTATTGCCGTCGATGTGGATTTTTTCACCTTTATAAAGCTTAATTTCATCATTGGCCATGCGCACCTTCACAATTCCGGTTTCTACGTTAATTTCGGTATCCTTTTTTATATGCTTAATATTGAACGAGGTACCTACTACTTCTACACTTATCTTTTCGATATCGATTACAAAAGGATGCGTTTTATCTTTGGCTACATCAAAAAACACGTCACCTTGTTCCAACTTCAGTTTTCTGTTGTTTTTAAAGTTAGTGGCATAGCTTATTTTGGAATTCTTGTTTAAGGTAAGCGCCGATCCATCAGGTAAGGTTTCGGTACGTACCTGGTAGGTAGCCGTGAGTTCGGTATATTTTCCGGGGCCGTATAAACTATATGCGATCCATCCCCCAACGGCAATAAACAATACCGCAGCCATCCTTAGCCAAACTTTAGCAACATTTAACCCCTTACCGTTGTTACCTTGCTGTTTTAAATCTGCTCTTCTCGCCTTAAAACTTGCCCATGCCTGCTCTTCATCCCTTTTGTTTTCGTTTTTTAGGGTGTTGCTTACCTGCCATATGGTTTCTAACTGGGTAAAATGTTTTTTATTGGCTTCGGCAGCGTTTAGCCACTTTTCTACCTTTTCGTTTTCTTCTATAGTACTTTCTTTTAGAAGAATCTTTATCAATAATTCATCAGTCATGCGCTTTCTTCTAATTAAAAAAATCGTTGTAATACCATAATCCGAGTAAAATAAACACCAGGAAATCGGCAAGTTTTAGTCTTAAAATCCTTAAAGCCTTTCCCATTTGATTTTCTACCGTTTTGATTGATAGCCCTAAATGATCGGCAATTTCGCGGTATTTCAATTCTTCGAACCTGCTCATTTGAAAAATGGTGCGGCATTGTTCTGGTAAATGGTTCAGGGCATCTCTTAAATGCTGCTGTAGTTCAGTAAATTCGATTTTTGCAGCAGCAGGTTCATGTTCTGTATTCATGGTGTGTACCGTAAATTCCTGGTATTTGCTTTTGGTTTTTTCCTGTTTAATGTAGTTTAAACTATCGTTGTAAACACACTTGTAGAGGTATGCTTTTATAGATTGTATTTTAAGGTTTTCTCTTTTTTCCCAAAACTTTAAGAACATTCCCTGTACAATTTCTTCAGCAACATCTTCATCTTTTAAAATCACCTGAGCATAAGCGTGCAGTGCATTGTAATGCGTTTTGAACAAATGTTCAAATGCGATATCATCATGGTATTGATGGCTGATTTCG
The DNA here is from genome assembly GCF_018613605.1 of Pedobacter sp. ISL-64. Taxonomy (GTDB): domain Bacteria; phylum Bacteroidota; class Bacteroidia; order Sphingobacteriales; family Sphingobacteriaceae; genus Pedobacter. Next base: position 151,575 of record NZ_JAGGPU010000013.1, read on the forward strand.
GAAGCTACTACTGTTAATTCCACGGGTTTAATTGTAATCAAATATATATGTTTATTAATTATTGAATTTTGAATGATTATTGAGTAAGTGTTGGATGTATGCAAAACTCAATCATTCCCTCATTCAAAATTCAGTCATTCAATAATTCATTTTTAAAAACTAATTGCCAAACCACCTGTATAACCTAAAAACAGGGCATGTAAGGTATCGTCTTTTCTATCCCAGCTTTTCACATAGTGTTTCTGTAGGGTTTTTCCTTCTTCGGTATTGGTTGATACAAAATTGAACGATGGCCCTGCAAAAATTTCTAAATTCTGACCTATCCTAAGCGAAGGCAGTAACTGAAAGGTAGATTTGAAATAATTGCCACGTTTAAAGTTTTGCAATGAACCCGCGGTAAGTTCTGCATTTAGCCTAAAGTGTTCTGATTGAAAAAAGTGAGCGCCTAAACCTGCTTCGAAAGCATAAACCTCATCTTTATTTTTAAAGTTATAACCAGCGCCGATAATACCATATAATACTTTCCCGCCCGATCTGAATGTGGCCATGGTAGTTAAATTCTGGTTGGTAGTTAAAGCAATGCTTTTCTCGCCATTTTTAACAATATTAATAATCCCAATCGGATAATCACTGCTATCGGCCACGTTAATAAAACCAGCAAGCTGAACGCCTTTCACTTTCTTTGCCACATTGATAAAACCTGCAATTTGCGATCCTTTTACGTCGGCGGCTTTATTCATAAAACCTGCAACCTGCACGGCAGAAACATTTTTCGAAGTCCAGTTCATAAAACCAGCTACCTGCGCACCACTGTTCTCTTTTGAGATATTGGCGAAACCTGCAATAGCGGCCCCATTCCCTCCACCATAAGTATTGATAAAACCCGCAAACTGTGCCCCACTTGCTTTGCCACCAATGTGGTTAGAAAAACCTGCGAACTGTGTACCGCTTGCATTTTTACGCACGATATTGGAAAGGCCTGCAAATGAGAGCCCTTTTTCTGCTGCCGAAACACCAACCAAAATGTTTAAAGAAAATACATTTGTATCTAGTGCTGCATGGGTTCCGTTTGTGCTTACCGGGTATACAAAACCCACATTTACTTTACCTTTTTTGCCTTCTTGTGCAAAACCATTTAAACCTGTGCTTAATAGTATAGCTAAACCTAATGCTTTAACACCGGATGCTTTTTTGAAATTGATGCATGCCGTAAAGCGGTTTTTAATTTTTGTCGAAGTTGTGTCCATTTCTGTCTAATTTTAAAATGAGACAACAAACACGACACTTACCCCTACGTGCGGCAAAAAAATATTTCAGTGCTCCCCAATATTATTAAAAGTCTTTTTTTAGCAGCTGAAAACGATAAATTAAAAGTTCACTAACATAATATAAACGCCTAAATCAGCTACAATATCGATCTCACCAAACCGCCTTCCACCCTAATGGCAGCCCCATTGGTTCCGGAGGCTAACGAACTTACATAAAAAGTAACCGCATTTGCAATTTCACTCACATCAAGAAAGCGTTGCAGTAAGGAAGTGGACCGCATGTTCTTAAAGAAATCGGCTTCTACCTCAGCAATAGTGATGTTTCCATTTTTGGCTAAATCTTCAATAAAAACACCTACCCCTTTTGATTTGGTAGGGCCTGGCAAAATTGAATTGACGGTTACCCCGGTACCTTGGGTTAATTCTGCCAAACCACGGCTAACCGCCAGCTGTGCAGTTTTAGTCATGCCATAGTGGATCATTTCATCTGGGATAAACACTGCCGATTCGCTGGAGATAAAAATAATCCTCCCCCAATTTTTCTTTAACATCTTGGGAAATAGCTGCCGCGATAACCTGATCCCACTCATTACGTTGACTTCGAAAAACCTAAACCAATCTTCATCACTGATATCTTCAAAAGCTTTAGGTTCAAAAATGCCTGCGTTGTTGATCAGAATATCTATCTCCGGAAGTTTATCGATTAGGCTACTTACTTCATCGGCTTTAGAAAAATCAGCAGCTATTCCTGAAATAAATTCATTCCCAGCAATACCTTGCAGCGATTTCACGGCATCATCAACACTGCTTTGCGACCGGCCATTGATGATTACTTTTACACCTTCTTTTAATAAACTTTCAGCAATTGCGAATCCGATCCCAGCGGTAGAGCCACTTATAAAAGCTGTTTTATGTTTTAACTGTAAATCCATTCTTTGATTTTTAAATAATGTTTACGATAAAATTTTAATTGCCCTACGGGTGATACAAACTGAACAATTTTCTGGCTGAGAAGTGTCATAGAAGTATGCTAAAAAATGAACTGCCAGGTAAGGACAAAAAGTTAATTCTGCAGAAAATTAATGATTATAATATGAGAATAGCTATAAAAAGATAATTAATGCGATGCTATTAATTGCAAACACAAAAACAGCCTTCGGGCCTGTTCAATAAACGGCGTCATTGATTAATCTTTTACTTTACAGCTTTTAGGCTGGGTTGCCAATAGTACCCCTCCAAGAGCAGCCGTAAGAAAAACGCCTTCGAAAATCAATAACCTTTTTCTCTTTTTAAAGCCGCTATAAAAGGTATGGGCTGCAATAACCCCCAGGCCAACAAACTCTATATACTGTTGTATCCTTTTCGACGAATCTTTGTTTTTAATCAGCGCAATGCATAGTAATTCGTCAATTAAACTAATGTTTTTAGAAATACCCTTTCTAATCTGTGCCTTACTTGCCAAAGCACCTAGTTTCTTCGCCACAGTTTGCAATCCTGTAGTAGTAATCTCATTAATCAAACGTGTTTTAGTATCTTTTTTTTCCATATCGCTTTCCTTAAGTCTTATTATTTCAACCCGGCTTATGGCATATAGTTTTGACTAATTTGAGAAAAGCTTACTACCATTAATTTAAGCGTTTTTAGCGACAGATGTACACGGATTTTAAACACTAAAATAGTAGTGGGATGATCTTTTACGATCAGAAAATGAATTGTAGCAGTTCTTGGCAACCTGCAGTCCCGCCATTCGCTATAGCCCTCATTGAAAAATTCGGGGCTGTCGCTGCTGTCGGGTTTATGAACAAAGGTTCTGCCATGCCACATTCAATACTCCTAGAATGTCACCCTGAGCGTAGTCGAAGGGCTATTACATTGATCATCTTTTTTAAGAGAGAATAACCAGATCGATGTCTTTCATTGCTAAATTTTTTAATAAACCATTAAAAACCGCAGTACGCAGAATGACCTGGAATATATTAAGATGGGGTTTCCCAATACAAATGGTGGTAATTTCTTTCTCGTTTGCAATATCAATGATGGTTTTGGTTATCGCATTACTCTTTACTTTGATCACTTCGGCCCCAAGCTCGGTAGCCAGTTTAAAATGATTAATCAGATGGCGCTGTTTATCGAGTTTAATACGTTCCATGCTTTCACTATCGCTCTGCACATACAGTACAATCCATGGCGATCGATAATAGGAGGCCAGCCTTGCTGTTTTCCGGATCACCACTCCTGCGGTTTCTGCATTAGAAGAAATACAGGCTAAAAAACGTTCAGGCCGAAGTTTGATTGATTTTGGAATTTCGGTCTGGATTTTCCGTTCTACCTGGTGCACCACTTCTTTTAAGGCCAGTTCGCGTAACTGAAGAATTTTATCAGACTGAAAAAAATTGCCAAGTGCCCTTTCAATTTTTGATTGATCATAAATTTTGCCTTCTTTAAGGCGGGTAACCAATTCGTCGGCGGTAAGGTCGATGTTTACGATTTCATCGGCAATTTCCAATATCTTATCTGGGATACGTTCGGTAACCACTATTCCGGTAATCTGCTCAATTTCCTCATTAATGCTTTCCAGGTGCTGAATATTAACAGCCGAGATCACACTGATCCCCGCCTCGAGCAGATCGAAAACATCTTGCCAGCGTTTAGTATTTTTGCTGCCCTCGGTATTGGTATGAGCAAGTTCATCAACAATAACAATCTCAGGATGGCGGTTCATAATTCCTTTCAAATCCATTTCTTCGATTTCCTTGCCTCGATAAAAAATTTTCCTCCGCGGAATAATGGGAAGGCCTGCAACAAGGGCTTCTGTTTCTGCTCTTTTGTGGGTTTCAACATAACCGATGCAAATATCGACTCCATTTCGCAGTAGCGCATGAGATTCCTGGAGCATACGGTAAGTCTTGCCCACACCGGCACTCATGCCGATATAAATTTTGAGCTTTCCGCGCCTGGATTTTTTAACCAGATCCAAAAAGTGCCTGACCGATTCTTCTTTTTGTTCTTCTTCCATGATCTTTTTACCAGGTAACAACCATTATTCCTTTTTCTATTAATATGGTGATGGCAACAATCATAAGGGTAAATAATACCATCATAAATTTAAGTGAAATCTTCCTGGAAATCAGTTTGATCTGTTTTTTTGTTGCATAACTTCTCTTGACCTTGGGTGTTCTTCTCCTTTTCAAAGAATTGAGTTTTCTGATCATCAATATTCCCAATACCGACAGAAACAGGCTGAACAGAATTTCTATGTATGGATGCATTGTTTTTATTAAAGAATTATCTTAAAAGTTAATTTCATTTCTAAACTGGCCGTCATCTCGACTGAAGCGCAGCGCAATGGAGAGATCTGCATTAGATTTCTCGACTGCGCTTTGCTCCGCTCGAAATGACGAACGCCATTAAATTTTAAAACGATACCGCGATACTGGCGGTGAGGGTGGCATCGGCATTTACCGCTGCTGCATCCCTTGCAAATATTTTGTCTTTACTATCATAGGCTTTTCCTTCCAATCTGATTACTGCATTTGCTATGGGCGAATAATCAAGGTTTAACGAGTAACCCTTGGTTTTAAAACCTTCTGGCATTCCAGTTGCAATAAAAATTCCGTTTTTATCTTCATAATATTCGAATCTTCCGGCAACAGCCCATTTCGGTGCAAATTTATACTGTAGGATTGCTACTGGTGAGATTACCTCATTTTTATCATCACTACCTTTTTGTTTCTGCTGGGTTCCGTAATCAAATCCAAGGGTTACGCCAAATTTATCGGTAAGCTGAAAAATGCCGTAAATGTTGTGGTAAAACCTATTTACCCTAACCGAATCAACACCTTCAGTTCCAAGATAATTACTGTAGTTCACTGTGATCTTATCGGTTGGTTTCCAGCTTAATTGGAGTCCGCCTGCAGGTTTGTTGTTTCCATTTTGGCGCGTAATGCGCTGCCATCCATTCAGGTAAAGTGCTGTTGCTGTAAATCTGCCATCTTTGGTACCATAGGTAATTTTTGCACCCGACTCGTAATAAGGGGTATTCTCTGAAGAAATATTCCTAGTGAGTACCCAACAGTCTTTCGAAACCGCACCTTCAAAACCAATATGCGAAGAAAAGATTCCAGCGTCAATCCAAAGGTTTTCCGACTTCAATAATTTTACGCCTGCATTGGCCTCGAAGATATTTTTTAATACCCCAGGTTCGGCAGCAAGATTGGCATTGGCATAAGTTCCGGCCATGACCGCTAAGTTTGCGCGGATATTCCCACTATCGTATGCCGCTTTAATAAATCCAAGGTTCAGATTTACCTCGTTTGCACGGTTATGGGAATAAATAAAACCCGGGCGGTTATGATCGGCTGGTTTGTTAAAATCGTATCCATAGTAGGCCTCAAGATAACCCATTACTTTAATTTTAGGTTCATCTTGTGCTTTTGCAAAAAATGTAGTAGTAAGTGTAGCGGCAAGTAATAGTATTTTTTTCATCTGTATATTATTTTATCAGATTGTTTTATTGGGTAAGATATAGTCCGATCGTCATCTCGACTGGAACGCAGTGAAATGGAGAGATCTTTAAACGGGTTTAATTAGATCTCTCTTCCGAAGGAGTTCCTTTGGGACACTACGGTCGAGATGACGATTTCTCGCTAAACCACCATTAAAGCTCATCAAGGGCAAGGTTTAATTTCAACACATTTACCGACGAAGGGCCAAAAACACCCATAAATGGTTTGAGGGTATTCATGGCAATAAGTTCTTTCACCTTTTTCGCGTCTATATTTCTGGCTTTTGCAACCCTCTGGATCTGAATCGCGGCGCCTTGCTCCGAAATATTTGGATCAAGCCCGCTTCCTGATGCGGTAACCATATCGGCTGGGATATCTGTTTTTTTGATGCCCGGATTGTATTTTAATAAGGTATCAATACGAGACTGCACTTCCTTTAAATAATCGGGATTGGATGGCCCTTTGTTAGAACCTGCAGAACCCGCTGCATTGTAAGCAACCGCTGATGGTCTTCCCCAGAAATATTGCGGTTTGGTAAACGATTGACCCAGCAACGCATAACCAACTGTTTTACCATTTTTGGTGATTTTCTCTCCTCCACCGTTGCCTTTAGACATTTTTCCAATAAAGGCCACAGTAATGGGATATATTACGCATAACAGTACCAATAGTACCAGGGTTAAGCGGATAGATTGAATGATATACTTTTTCATGATGATAATTTTAATTTTTTGTTTGATGCGTCATTCCCAACTTGATTGGGAATCTTAAAGCTCTAGCATTACGATTCCCGCATACGCGGGAATGACGGATTCCTTTACACAAATAGACCGACCAATAAATCGATTATTTTAATTCCAATAAATGGGGCTACTACACCACCAATACCATATATAAACAGGTTTCTGCGCAATAAAGCAGTTGCGCCGATAGGTTTGTAAGCCACACCTTTTAATGCCAGTGGAATCAGGATTGGAATAATGATGGCGTTAAAAATCACAGCCGACATGATAGCTGATTCTGGTGAGTGCAGCCCCATAATATTCAGGCTTTGCAAGGCAGGAATTGAAGCGATAAACAATGCCGGAACGATGGCGAAATACTTGGCCACATCATTCGCAATGGAGAAAGTGGTTAGTGTACCACGTGTAATTAGCAACTGTTTACCAATTTCTACAATCTCGATTAGTTTAGTTGGGTCGTTATCCAAATCGACCATATTACCAGCCTCTTTTGCAGCCTGTGTTCCACTATTCATGGCTACACCAACATCTGCCTGTGCTAAGGCAGGCGCATCATTGGTTCCATCTCCCATCATTGCTACCAGTTTACCTAAGTTCTGTTCGTCTTTGATGTAGTTCATTTTATCCTCGGGTTTGGCCTCAGCAATAAAATCGTCAACACCAGCTTTCTCTGCGATATATTTAGCTGTTAATGGATTATCACCCGTAACCATCACGGTTTTCACACCCATTTTCCTTAAACGTTCGAAACGTTCGCTGATCCCTGGTTTAATAATATCCTGAAGTTCGATTACGCCAAGGGCTTTTTCATTTTCAGACACCACAAGTGGCGTTCCTCCATTGGTAGCAATGGCCTTTACATGATTTTCGATATCGGAAGGAAAAATATTTCCAGCTTTTTCTACGATATTCCTGATCGAATCGAAAGCCCCTTTTCTAATTCTTCTTCCGTCAAGGGTATCTAATCCGCTTGAGCGGGTTTCGGCAGTAAATTTGATAAAAGTAGATCCCTGAGGTGTTCCGTCAGATTTAACACCCTGCTCAGCAGCCAGTTCTATGATTGATTTTCCCTCTGGGGTTTCATCGGCCAAAGAGCTCAGCAAACAGGCATCAGTAAAAGCTTTAATGTTTACACCTGCTGTTGGATAAAAATTGGTCGCTTTACGGTTACCAATAGTGATCGTTCCAGTTTTATCTAAAAGCAATACATCAATATCACCCGCAGTTTCTACCGCTTTACCCGATTTGGTAATTACGTTGGCTCTTAATGCCCTGTCCATTCCGGCAATACCAATGGCAGATAAAAGTCCGCCTATGGTGGTTGGGATCAGACATACAAACAGCGAGATCAGCGCGGCAATGGTAATCGGTGTATTGGCATAATCGGCAAAAGGTTTCAGCGTTACACATACGATGATAAACACCAGGGTAAAACTGGCCAGTAAAATGGTTAAAGCAATTTCGTTTGGTGTTTTCTGACGCGATGCACCTTCAACCAAGGCGATCATCTTATCTAAGAAGCTTTCGCCTGGGGCAGTACTCACCTGAACTTTAATCTCATCAGATAATACTTTTGTACCACCTGTTACCGAAGATTTATCACCACCTGATTCGCGAATTACAGGAGCAGACTCACCGGTAATGGCCGATTCGTCAATAGTGGCAATACCTTCAATAATCTCTCCATCAGTTGGAATGGTATCGCCTGTTTCGCAAAGAAACACATCGCCTTTTTTTAACTGGTTGGATGAACGGATTTCGATGGTTCCATTAGCCAATAGTACTTTTGCAGGTGTTTCTTCTCTTGTTTTACGGAGACTATCAGCCTGTGCTTTACCTCTTGCCTCTGCAATGGCCTCGGCGAAGTTTGCAAACAGCACAGTAAGCAATAAAATTAAAAAGATGAAGAAATTGTATAAAGGCGATCCTTGTCCGCTATGACTAAAAGAATATATAGTCACATAAGCCATTACCATTGTTCCGATTTCGACGGTAAACATGACCGGATTGCGGACCATTACCCTTGGATCGAGCTTGATGAAAGATTGTTTTAGTGCGGTCTGCACCAAGGCAGGTTCGAACAATTTATTATTGGGTTTCATTTTTTTATTTATTATGTGATTTCACAGATTTAATTGATTTCACAGATTTATGTGTGGTCTGTCATCCTGAGCTTGTCGAAAGACCTTTGACAACTGCATTTCGACAGGATCAATGTGACAATTCTCATTTATTTAAGCATGGTAAAATATTCTGCCAAAGGACCTAGTGCCAAGGCAGGGAAATAAGATAATGCGTTCAGTACCAGAATAACTGCAAAAGTCATCAGGGCAAAGGTTTTGGTATCTGTTTTAAGCGTACCGGCCGATTCAGGAATGAATTTTTTAGCACCTAATAATCCAGCGATTGCAACAGGGCCGATAATCGGTAAAAAACGACCAAGGAAAATCACAATACCGGTAGATAGATTCCAGAAGATATTGTTATCGCCCAATCCTTCAAACCCTGAGCCGTTGTTAGCGTTGGATGAAGTCATTTCATATAACATTTCTGAGAATCCATGGAAACCAGGGTTATTGAGCCAGCTTTTAGGTTGCACTGCCCATGCGGCATCACCATGACTTGTAAAAACATAACTTGCAATGGCTGTTCCGGCAAGGATCAAAAACGGACTTAACAAAGTGATAATCGCCGCAATCTTAATCTCTCCAGCCTCTACTTTATGCCCAAGAAACTCCGGTGTTCTTCCCACCATCAAGCCTGAAATAAATACGGCAACAATGAGGTAAATGAAGTAATTCAATAAACCAACACCGCAACCTCCATAGAATGAGTTGATCATCATTCCCAGTAATTGCCATGTGCCTGACATTGGCATTGTACTATCGTGCATACTATTTACCGATCCGGTAGAAATAATTGTCGTTACAGTAGCCCAGTAAGCAGAGGCAGCGGGACCAAAGCGGACTTCCTTTCCTTCCATAGCACCAGTGGTTTGGGAAATCCCCATTTTGGCCAATGCCGGATTACCACCTAGCTCAGAGTTGAGCATCGGGATGAGCAGCATAAACAGACCGATGGTCATAACACCAAAGATGGTCCATGCTAGTTTCTTCCTGCGGATGAAATAACCAAATGCAATTACCATTGCAATAGGAATGATTACCTGCGCAATTAGCTCAACCATATTGGTAAAATAACTTGGGTTTTCAAATGGATGTGCCGAATTGGCCCCAAAATAACCTCCACCATTAGTGCCTAAATGTTTAATGGCAATCATTTGAGCAGCAGGTCCTCTCGAAACATGGACGGTATCGCCTTGTAGGGAAATAAATTGATCTTTACCCTCATAGCTTGCCGGGGTACCATTAAAAGTTAAGATTAAAGCAACCACAAGCGATAAGGGCAACAATAAACGGGTAATAGATTTTACAAAAAACTCCCAAAAGTTACCGAGCTCAGTTGTTGTTTTATCTCTAAAAGCTTTGAAAAGGACTACTGCAGCCGCAATACCGGTTGCCGCACTTACAAACTGAAGAAACATGAGCACATATTGCTGGGTAAGGTAACTTACACCACTTTCGCCTGAATAATGTTGCAGATTACAGTTGGCAACAAAGCTGATAATGGTGTTAAAAGCCAAATCTGGCGTCATCGCAGGGTTGCCATCCGGATTGAATGGAAGTTTATCCTGAAAGATGAGTACAAAAAAGCCGTAAAATAACCATAATATATTAATGGTAAGCAGTGCTTTTAACTGCTGTTTCCAGTTCATTTGTTCTTTAATATTGATTCCGGAAAGCTTGTAAATACCAGTTTCCAATGGCTTTAAAAAATCTGTCCAGACTTTTTCTCCTGCAAAAACCTTAGCCAGGTATTTACCCAATGGTATTGCGATGACCAGGGTGAGCAGGAAGGTGGCGATAATGCCTGTTAATTCAGTATTCATTTTTTGATTTGTTAATTGCGCTCCGTACAGGAGAAAAGATTAAAATTTTTCGGGTTTGATCAGCACGTAGATCATATAGATAAATACGGCGATGGCGATAATAAATAATGCGATCATAATATTAGATTTTTTCGAACCAGTCGATTGATTTGTAAGTAGCCCAGCAGAGCAGGATTAGGATTAAAAAAAAGAGTATGGTCATGATTGTATTGATTTTACATGCCATTAGCCAACTCTTATACCACAAAAGAAAAATAAATCACAAACAAATGATTTACAAATAGTTACAAACAAAAAAGGCTTTTAAATTTAAATTAGGCATAAAAAAACCCTTCCATTTTGGAAAGGTTTTTTTCATTTGGGAAAAATTAGTTCGTCATTGCTGAGAAGAAACGACAGCCTAACGCTGGTCTTAGCATCCCGCTAAGACTAGGAGAGCCAAAAAACTTTGTAGCCACATTACACGTATGTTAGTTAAATGCAAACAGACGTATAATGAGAAAGGGCACGGTAATACAAATCGATCAATCGGTTGGCTTTGGACTTATACAAGATGAAAACGAACAGGAAATTGCATTTTGTTTAGCAAATCTTAATGAAAATATCACTGCTGGCGACCTGGTAGAATTTAAAATCGAGCTAATGGCGCATGGGCTTACGGCCACCAACCTTCGCCAATTATTACATATTTAAATGCACGTTTTCATATTATTTTTGTATATTATAAAAATAGCAGGATGATTATTTATCAAAAAAGATCACTTTTTGAACCTAAAAGTTTATAACATTATGCCCAATTCTAACAACAGTTCTTTTGTACTGCCACTTCTCCAGTATATGGAACAATACCATAAGCTTTCCAATAGCCTTATTGCACAGTATGAAAAACATTGCTCACTGGTCATAGTCAGAAAGAATAAACATATTGTTTCCCCTGTTGATAGTAATGCAGCACTTTACTTTGTAAAAAGTGGCATTGTTCGTGGTTTTATAAAAGATGGGACCAAAGATATTACCACCTGGTTTTGTTTTGGAAATAATATTGTAGGCGCTATTCGTCACCCTGATTTACAAGCTAACCACTCTGTAGAATATTTACAGGCGTTAGAAGATTGCGAGCTGATCCGCATTCCTTATACTTTAATCGACTATGCGTATTCCCATTTCGAAGAAGCCAACATTATCGGGCGAAAACTGTTAGCTGTACATTACTATGCTGCATCCGAAAGATCTATACTGGCCAGAATACCCAATGCATTGCGGCGGTACCAAAAGCTGGCAGAAAGCGGAAAAGTAGACTTAAACAAAATACCGCTCCGCTATCTCGCAAGCTATTTAGGAATGAGATTAGAAACCTTAAGCAGGGTTAGAAGCAAAGAGCTGCATAAAAGTGTACATCGCGATGTTGCCGTATTAATAGAGAAATAGTGGCGCTTTTAAAAAAACAAACCCCGTACAGTTATTTGTACAGGGTTAAAAATTCTAGTAAAACACGAAGGATTTAACCTTTTTTAATCATATCAATCATCATCGAAATTTCATCTACTGCAGCTTCATTGCTGCCATCAAAACCCATCAGGTTAAATCTGATGTTCCCTGCAGGATCAATCACAAATTTTGAAGGAATTCCCGATACTTTATAATCAGTAACCACCTTGTTAGCTTTCGAATCAGGATCTTTAGTATCCATTAATACCTCGAAACTATATTTCTGCGATTTAATATAATCGCTTGCATCTTGAGTTGGGGTGGCTGTTTTCTCCCAGGTATGAATAAACAAAAACTTCACGTTTGGATCTTCTTTATATTTATTAACGGCCATTTGCATGGCAGGGAAAGAAGCCTTACATGGCCCACACCAGGTAGCCCAAAAATCGAGGATTACCACCTTACCTTTTAAACTGCTTAGTGTAACTTTTTTGCCTTCAATATCGGTTAATGTAAAATCTACAGCTGGTTTATTAATGATTTCTTTATTGAGTTTTTGCTGTAGATTGGCGAGAATCCCTTTTCTGATTTCAGCAGCATAGGCATCGAAACCCGCATCACTTCCCTTTACTTTGATATAAAGTGTTTTAAAGGTACTACTCATTTCATCATTGGCCTTGCCCGATTTTACGGCCTCCTCCAATTTAGTATAAGCCTCCTGATTTTTATTCAATGCCATTAATATTTTGGCGTATTGAAAATTCGATCTCGGAGAGGCAGTTTTTGGATTTTTAGCTGCTAAATCGGCATAAATAAGTGCTTCATTATACTTTTTCTGTTCGAAAAGAATACCTGCATATGTCATGGTTAAACCCGGGTAACCCGATGCGGCAAATTTGGATGAATTTTGGTTAGGCAACTTTCCATCATAATAAGTTTTAGCACTTTCCATGGCTTTTTTATAATATACAGCTGCATTTTTTAAATCGCCGGTTTTATAAAAAGCCTCTGCAATACCACCAAACCCATTTCCTTTCCAAAAATCTACCTGCAGTTTGTTAATATACTCAATAGCCTTAGCCGCATTTTTTTCTTTGGCATATTCGGAAGCAATAGCCGATACCGCATAATCGTACACAATCAATTCTTCTCCAGAACCCGACACCGGAAATTTCTTAATCCATATTTTATAGGCATTTTCTTTCGCCAGTGCCGTTTTCTCATCATAAATTTTGCTGGCTTCCTGCGTCCTCGCTCTCGAACCTTTAGGGAACTTCTGTAATTCAACCTGAACAAGTGAATCGGAAGCTTTTACGTTTTTTAACCGGTAATAGTAATTAATGGCCAGGTCAACATCTTTTTCCTGATCTGAAGCGGCCAGTTTTTGTAATTTGGTTGCCAATAGTACTTTATCTGCAGGTTCCTTCGAAGCTACCAGTTTGTCTAGATAAATCCTCGTTGTATCTACGGGTTTGGTTTGCGCTTTTAAACCGCCAACGCTTCCTAGAATGATGATAGAAAGCAATCTTAACATTTTGTTGCTGATATTTAGTGTGCTCATGTGATTAATCTTTAAATAGGTTTGATAATGTGTTATTCAATTCTTCTCCACGTAAATCTTTTGCAACCACTTTTCCATCCTTATCCAATAAAAAGCTAGCGGGAACGGATTTTACACCGTACAATGCCGCTGCAGTATTCGACCAGCCTTTAAGTTCAGAAACATGTTTCCATACCAAACCATCATCGCTAATTGCTTTTAGCCAGGCTTCTTTTTTACTGTCTAACGATACACCCAAAATTTCGAAACCTTTATCATGGTATTTTTTGTAGGCAGCAACTACGTTCGGATTTTCTTTACGGCAGGGACCGCACCAGCTTGCCCAAAAATCTACTAAAACATATTTTCCACGAAGTGCAGAAAGTTTAAGTGGTTTTCCATCTACATCATTCATTACAAAATCTGGAGCCAGTTTTCCCCGAGCAGTTTTATTGGTTAATGCTAAACTTTCTTTTATGGTTCTACCGTAAAATGAAACTTTAACCGCTGGGGCAAATAATGCATACATGGCTGCTGCTTGCTCGGGATATGGATAATTAATAAAGCGGTCTTCCACAATTGCCGCAACTGCTACAGAAGAGGAATTTGCTTCTACATAAGCTTTTATTGCATTTTGGTTAAGCACATCGAGTGCTTTAAATTCATCATCGAAGGATTTACGCTGTGCCGGGTTTAAGGTTACTTTACCTTTTTGATTTGCACTATCTAAACGGCGGTAAATATCACCAGCTTTTGAGGTTATCGATTTCCAAGGGCCATTATAAAAACCAAAATAAACATCGGTTTCTGGCGAACCGATCACTTTGGCCTTAAACAACGAATCCTTATCGCCAACTATCGAGATGTCTTTATTTTCTAAAAGAAAGTTTTTTTGTTGCTTACCACCCTTAAGCTTTAAAGCATACATTTTAACCTCGGGTACTGTACCGTTAAAAGCGAAACTGCCATTAGTAATAACAGTAGAATCCTTAATTTCTTTATCGCCAATGTTATGCGAAAGATAAATTAATCCCTTATCTATCCCTTTTATCTTACCCGTTAATTTATATCCTCGTTGTACGTTAAAAGCAGTTGCAACCAAAAGGACCAAGGTAACTGTTGCTATTAATTTTATTGTTTTTTTCATGATTGATATCGTTATGGGAGCCAAACAGGCTCCCAATAATTAATTTTGATAACCTGGATTTTGAGTTAAATTGGTATTGATCAGGATTTGCGCCTGTGGAATCGGGAATAAAACGGAAGTTGATTTCCAGGTTGGTTTTAATGCGCTAATTACAACATTTGCGCGACCAGTTCTTTTTAAATCGAACCAGCGGTGGCCCCATTCTCCAAAAAATTCTACTTTTCTTTCTTGTTCAATGGCTGTTAACATCTGCGCCTGATCTAAAGCAGCACTAACACCACCTAAGCCAGCCCTGGCTCTAACCATATCGATATCTGTTTTTGCGCCAGAAAGGTTGTTTTGCTGTGCCCTGGCTTCAGCACGGATCAGGTATTGTTCAGCAAACCTAAGCGCAACATTATATTCATTGCCAGTTCCAGTGCCTATTTTATATTTGCTTATACCATAGTAGGTTTTCCCGCCAATTGTTTTGGTAACTGTCCAATTAGTTCGGCGTAAATCAGTTGTATTTTCAAAGCTTTGATACGTTACATCTGCAAGCGTATAAGTTGGAATTACCGAAGGCAAGGTTACATATGCAGCACCAGGCACAGAAAGACCCGAAATATTACCAATCTGCCAGATAATTTCATTACTGGTATTAACAAAAGCCGCCTCTGGAGCCGGAAGTGTATAAACCGCTGAACCTATAACCTGTGTAGCCTGTGCTTCTGCATTTACATAATCTTTTTGGTAGAGGTAAACACGAGCTAAAAGCGCTGTTGCTGCATATTTATTTACCCTGCCCCTAAATGTGCCCACATAAGCAGTAGGCAATAGGCTTTGTGCCTCTGTTAAATCGTTTACAATTTGGACATAAACATTAGCTGTTGATGTACGGGGCAAAACTGCATTTTCAAAAGCCGAGTAATCGTCTTTTAATGGTAACGGTACATCTCCATATAGATTTACGAGGTGGAAATACACAAACGCCCGCATAAATTTAGCTTCACCCAAAAGCTGATTTTTTATAGAAGGGGTCAAAGTTGTGGAAGCGCTGAGACCACTAATAGCGTTATTAGCATTTTTAACCAATTGGTAAGTTGTTCCCCATATGGTATTAGCTGTGCCATTAGTATTGGTTATGGCATTATTCGCAAATTCCTGGATCAATACATTACTAGCATTGTATTGCAGATCATCGCTAGAAACTCCAGAATAAAAAGTAAGCGACGTAATTAACCCATTGGTAGCCTGCGATGAAAATGAATACAAGCCCATCACAACACTCTGTGCAGCGGCATCTGTTTTAAAGGCATCTTCGAACAAAACCTGAGTTGGCGGCGCGCCCAGTTCTACAAATTTTTTGCAGGAAGAAACAGTTGAGACTATTGTAAGGATCAATATTTTATAAAAGAAATTTCTATATATTTTTTTCATGATTTTATCAGTTAAAATGAACAGTTAACACCAAATACAATGGTTCTTAGTGGGGGTAATACCTGACTGATTGTACCGGTACCTAAACCCGGAGGCCCGCCCTGAATAGTTGTTTCTGTGTCTAAGATGTACTTATTCTTTGCCCATGTATATAAATTCTGGCCTTGAATAAAGATGCTACAGTTAGACATTTTAATCTGCTTTAACCATTCGGTAGGCAAAGAGTACGATAGGTTTACAGATCTCAGTTTTAAATATGAAGCATCCCCATATACTGCATCAGATGATGTGAAATTGTTATAGGAAGCAGCGATTACTGATCCCGCTGTCGCCGACGCTCCCGGTAGGTTGGCATTTGTGTTTGTTGGTGTCCATCTTCCCAGCCAATAGTCGTTTTGGTTGCCAAGTGCGCCAGGTCTGTTGTTTACAATTTGAGTAACCCCAAAACGGTGGTTAAATTGAAAAAATATGCCCAGTTCAAAATTTTTATAGGTGAAAGTATTGTTGAAACCTCCGAAAAATGGCGTTCCCAAATCTGCAATATAACGATCGTTAGCGGTAATACTACCATCACCATCTTTGTCCTCATAAATCGCTGCTCCATTGGCGGGGTTAACGCCGAGAAAATGATACAAACGGATGACATTGATTGGTTGCCCTACAATATAAGTTGAGGAATAAAATGATTTATCCAGACCTGGAAATTCAGTAACTTTATTACTGGTAAAAGTAAAGTTAGCAGAGGTTTTCCACGAAAAATCTTTTGTCAGCACATTGCTGGTATTCAGTTCAAGTTCCAGACCTTTGTTTTGAATTGTTGCTGGTAAATTCAACGTATAACTGTTGTATCCACTTTGACTGGCCAGAGCATTAGAAGTGATTTGATCTGCTGACCTGTTTCTGTAATAATTGGCAGTAAAAGAAATCCTGTCCTTTAAAAAACCTAGATCTATAGCAAACTCCATTTTCTTGGTGGTTTCCCACTGGATAAATTCATTTGGGAGATTACCTACATTTGTTGCTGCATTGCCAAGATAAGCAGTTGATGAAGAATATAAGGGCAGATAAAGGTAGTTAGAAATCTGATCGTTACCTGTAGTACCATAACTTCCCCGCAATTTACCAAAGCTTAAGAATGATAAATTATCTTTTATAAAATCTTCTTGAGAGAAAACCCAGCCTGCACCAATGGCACCAAAATTTCCAAAACGGTTTTTAGGGCCAAACCGTGATGAACCATCCCTTCTAAAAGTCGCATTAAAAAGGTATTTTTCACGCCAGTTGTAATTTAGCTTCGCAAAAACGGCATTATATTTATACTTTACAATATTGTTGTACCTTACCGTAGTGGTACCGGCAGCACCCAATGTGCCCAATAACGATTCGTTACTGTAATTTGTGCCGGAAAGATAAAGACCATTGGATGTGTTTTGCTGAAAACTTGTTCCAATAAGCGCAGTTAATACTCCTCCACCAATATTTTTAACATAATCAAGCGTTGGCTCGATAATCCAGTTTTGGGCATTCAGATTAGTGAAATCAGCAGAACTTGTTGGGTTGTTTGCCGGGTTTTGAGCTGATGCCGGATTTGTAGCCGTCTGATCCAACCTGGTATTCGTATAACCAAAATTTGCTTTGGCCGTTAAACCTTGTAAAATGGTATACTTCAAATTGGCATTAGCAATTAAGTTATTAGTTACTCCGCTGTATCGCTTTAGTAAAGTTGCCAAGGGGTTAGTGTAATTTGTAGACCAAAATAATTTACCTGTAGCATCGTAAAGAGGAAGGTTTGGTGGCAAATTATAAACTGATGAAACATCTTCGGTTGGTATATTGGTATTGTCATTAGTATAGCTAACAGAAAACGAAGCGGTAAATTTCTTATTTAGCGAGTTATGGTCTAAATTCAATCTCGAAGAGAATCTTTTGTCATTGTTATCGCCTAAAAACACGGTACTTTCTCTGCGGTATGCAGAATTGAAGAAAAAGCGCGTCTGCTCATTACCACCAGACATTGAAGCCTGAATTTCATTTATGTGGCCCCTGTTCCCAATAAACATTTTCTGGAAATCGGTTGAGCTGTTTCTGTCCCATACCGTCAAATCTGGGGCATTGTTACTGTTCGGCGTTACACCATCATTTTTAAATGCTTCTGTCCGCAGGGCCAGGTATTGTTCAAGATCTAACACAGGGATAAAACGGTTCACCTCTGTAAGGCCAGTGTTAAGGTTGAATCCAATTTTTACTTTTCCCGATTTTCCTTTTTTAGTGGTAATTAAAACCACCCCGTTCGCTGCTCTGGAACCATAAATCGAAGTCGCATCGGCATCCTTCAAAATATCAATACGTTCAATATCAGAAGGATTGATCATACTAAAAGGGCTTAAACCTCCACTAGCACCCGAAGTTCCAAAAGCATTTAAGTTATCTGTTGCAGGAGAGCCCCCATTAAAATTGGTAAACGGAACACCGTCTATTACGTATAATGGAATTCCTCCTTGGGAAAGCGAATTTTGACCTCTGATCTGCACCTGAACGGCTCCTCCCGGAACACCATTGTTCTGGGCAATCAATACGCCCGACATTCTGCCCGATAGTGCCGCTAATGGATTCCCAACAGGTTGTTTTTCAATCTCTTTTGCAGTAATGGATGCAACAGATCCGGTACTCGTTTTTCTGGTTGTAGTGCCATAACCAATAATCTGTACTTCATTCAGGCTGCCTACCGAAGGTTTCATTACAATCTTGTACGAATTTTCTGAGCCAATAACCTGTTCTGCATTCTGATAACCAATGCAAGTAAAAAGCAACACTTTCGTTCCCTCATCCGGAAGGTTAATTCCAAACTGGCCGTTTCTATCAGTCGCTGTACTCACCTTATTACTTTGTTTCAACATTATTGAAACCCCTGGGATGGGAACTCCATCTTCATCTACCACAATACCAGAAATTCTGATGTCAACAGGCACCGCTTTAACTTCTGGTTTTATCGAAGAAATTAAAATTCTGTTATTTAACTGCGTTATTTTAAAACGTTTGGAGTTAAACAGCACATCAAGCAGTTCCTGAACCGTACGTTTTTGCACCGGGATATTTATTTCCTTTAGTTCTTTAAGATCGGTATTTCTATAAATAAAAATAAAAGGTGTTTGCTTTTGAATTTTTTCAATAGCAGAGAATACACTCTCATGATTTAATCCAAGCACTACTTCTATATTGGAGATCGATTGACCTTTGGTATCAGAAGCAAAGATTAATGAAGAGGTGGCAAAGGTTATTATAGCTAATACAAAGCTTAAACGCATAATCTGACGAATTAGATATCGTGATTTTTTGGAAGCGAAAAATTTCTTACAGGGATTCCCGCCCTCTGCTGATTGTGCAGAAAATTTCATAATTTTAAATGTTTTAAATGATGCCTAAATTGTTTAATACATGCTGTTCCAATTCCAGCTGGAACAGTGCAAATTTTATCTCTCTGTCTTGCAAGGACAGGGAGATTTTTTCATCAAATGTGGAAATAGTAGAGTTCTTTCATGTAGTTCGGTTTGTTTGGTTTTAGTTGATATTTATTATTTAATTATTACAATCCTTGCCCGAAATAAAAATCTCATTGGCCTTGGTTACGTATGCTGCATTATTAAAAGAAGTAATAACCTGCAAAATTTCATCGAGGCTTTCACCCTTCTGAAAAGTAGTGGTAAAACGGCAATTTTTGCCCCGGTCATCTACAAATGTAATTTTGGTTCCAAATCGTTTGGCTAGTAGATCAATGGCATCTTTCATCGTAATGTCCTCAAAGAAAATATCTTTTGCCTGCCAGTCGACAACTTCCTGCGATATCACTTTGGTCAGGCTTGGCATTTTTCTTTTTTCATCAAAGGTTAGCTGTTGATTAGGTGTAAGTACCCCTAAAAGCTTTTGATGATCCTGCACACTTACTTTTCCACGCGTTACCGTTACCACAACCTTCTGTCCGTCAATAGCTTTAATATTGAAAGCGGTGCCCAAAACAGTTGTTTTAACTTTTCCAGCATAAACGATAAAGGGCTTGGCCGAATCATGAACAATATCAAAATATCCTTCTCCTTTAAGTGTAACTTCTCTGGTATCGCCATCAAAGTGTTGGGGATACAGCAAAACCGCACCATTATTTAATATCACTGTACTCCCATCCGGTAATACTATTTTTTTATGCTCTATGTCTGCTACTACATTAACAACTGCTATATTGGCTTTAGCTGTTATTTTCTGTGTTGCAGGCTTTAAAAAATAGAAAGTAGAAAAACCTGCAATTAATAATATAGCGGCCCAACCTATCCAGCCAAAATTTAATTTAAACGACTTCTTTTCTTCCCCGCCCACAATTTCATTAAAAATTTTACTGGCCTTACTTTCTGTTATAGTTTCGTCTGATTGAAATAAATCCCAATCATTTTCCATTAAGCGTTTTTCAAATTCAACATTGCTTGAGGCGTTAAGATGATTAAATAAAACGCTCTTTTCTTCTTCGGAGATCGTATTTTGAGCATACTTCTCCAGAAGTTCACTTATTTCTTCATTTTTCATACAAATGGGCGATATAGAAAAGATATTATTTTGTTCGTTTTAATAGTTGACGTTTGTGAAACACAAAAAGAGGTAGTCAAAAAAAAGTTTTTTAAAAAAAAAACAATCTAATACTAAGAAAACAACTTAAATCTTAGCAAAATCCAATAGAATTGATGGAGCGCTTATTTTAATAGTCCCAGAAAAACGAAAGAGATGAGTGGTACAGCATTATTTTCACCAACCATGGTGCGCAATGTTTTTAGGGCTTCTCTTAAATGAACCTTAACAGTAGCGGGTGCAATATGAAGTATTTCTGCAACTTCTTTTTGTTTCATCCCTTCAATATGGCACATGCGGTAAACCAATCCTTGTTGCTTAGGGAGTTTGGCCAGTAATTGATCAACGTAGCTTTGCGCATCTTTCCGCATAATGGCATCTTCAGTCCCTGTGTCCTGCTCGCTCCACACAACTTTCTGTAAGTCTGATGTTTTGTTTTCAGCGGCAATAGCCCTAAGCAAGTCTAAAGTAAGGTTAACGGCAATTCTTCGAATGTAGCCACCAAAGTTTTCAATGGCATTCAGATTTTCCCTTTTTAACCAAATTTTAAGGAAGGTTTCCTGAACGATCTCTTCAGCTCTTTCTTTAGATTTAAGGTAGCGGTTGGCGTAAGAAAAAACCTTATTTTTATAAGCATCAAAGATCAAGCGAAAGGCCTGTTGATCGCCAACAGCTATTTTGAGCATTAAATCTCGTTCCCCTCCCAATTCCTTATTTTGCATATACTAATATAATATTTTCAAAGCAGGTTTTCTTGGTTAACGAAGTGTTTTTGCAGTGCAAAAAGATCTCATTCATTAAATAACATTGAATTTAAAAACAACTCATAGGAAACTAAAAAATTAATCCCTACCCTACAATGATTGCAATTTATATTTCCTGTCCGAATCTATATTTTTTGGTAAGACTACAAAAAAATCTGGTTATTCCCGCTAATTAGGATACAATTTAATAATAAGCTTCTTAAAATCACTCTTCAGCCTTAAACAATACCGTTTTATTTACCTAATTGCTCAAATGCAGCAATTTTTAATTAAATCAGGCAATATGGAAACTACTAATATCCAATTGGGGTGCAATTATAACGGCTCTCCATCATCATTCATAATTTAGTCCATCCAGGATCTATCCAAAAATATGTACACATAAACACCTAATATCCAAGCCAATAAAACACACCTACTATGTAGATGATTATGCAAATTGTTAAAATGGTTATATTGCGGTACTAAAATCATAATGAATAACCCGAAAAACGCTAATCTTAACAAACTTTCGTCATTCCTATTAAAAAAGGAATGCGTAATTGTTATTTATCTCATACTAGCTATAGTTGCTGGATTTAAACAGTATCACCATCACACTTATAACAACTATCTGATCTTTAAGTATGTTTACTGGCATACCACAGATCTTCAAAACTTATATAATAATTACCCTGAATATCTCGATAGTAACCACTACGGACCTTTATTTTCAGTCTTTATTGCGCCTTTTGCACTATTACCCGATGGTTTAGGCGCAGTGCTTTGGAATGTGGCTAATGTATTAATTTTGCTTTGGGGAATTTATAGTCTTCCTATATCGATAAACAAACGGACTATTATTGCCTGGATCTGTGCGCACGAAGCCTTAACTGCACTCTTTAGTTTTCAGTTTAATATTGCCCTAACGGGAATTATTTTACTCAGTTTTTCTTATCTTATTAAAAAGAAAGAAATACAGTCTGCTTTTTTTATCGCCTTTGGTACTTTGGTTAAATTATATGGAATTGTTGGATTAGCATTTTTCTTTTTCAGCAAGAACAAATTAAAATTCATTGTAGGTTGTTTTATTGCTTTTGCTGTACTATTTGCCCTGCCGATGGCCATTTCGTCTCCCGCATTTGTAGTTCAATCATATAGCGATTGGTATTATTCCCTTGCCCATAAAAATGATTTAAATGCATCGTTAACTTCCTTTCAGGATATTTCTTTGATGGGTATTGTAAGGCGGGCAACAGGTAACATAAACATTCCCAATGCCCCGTTTTTATTGGTTGGTATTATATTATTTGGTTTACCTTATTTACGGATTAAGCAATATAAACACCTCGGCTTTAGGTTAATGTTACTCGCATCCACACTTATTTTTACGGTTATATTTAGCAGCGGTTCTGAATCACCAACTTATATTATAGCTTTTGCTGGCGTTGCCATTTGGTTTATGGTGCAGCAAAACCCCAAAAAAGGATGGATAATGGCCTTATTTATTTTTGCATTTATATTAACCAGCCTATCGCCAACCGATATTTTCCCAAGGCCGGTTAAAGAATTTATTCGTCTATATTCGCTTAAAGCCCTACCTTGCGTTATCATTTGGTTAACCATAGTCTATCAAATGATGAAAGAAGATTTTGAGTCTTATCTGATTGCCGATAAATGAATAAACTAGTTTCCATAGTAATTCCTGCTTACAACGAAGCCGATAATATTTTTGTAATAGCCGAAAGTATTAAAAAAGTTTTTTCGACCATCAATTACGATTATGAAATTATCCTGGTTGATGATGGAAGTGCCGATCATACCCTCGAAAAAATAAAGAGTTATGCCTCAACAGCAGGTAATATATTTTTCCTCGAATTTTCTAAAAACTTTGGTCACCAACTGGCAGTTAAAGCAGGTATGGACCATGCTTTTGGCGATTGTGTAATTTCTATGGATTGCGATATGCAACATCCTCCAGAACTGATTCCGGAAATGCTACAGAAATGGCAGGAAGGTTTTGAGGTGGTGTACACCATACGGGAAGAAGATAAAAGTTTATCAAAAGGCAAAAGAAGTTCCTCAAACCTATTTTATAAAACCTTAAACTGGCTATCAGATATTGATCTGGAACCAGGAGCAGCAGATTTTCGTTTGCTCGATCAAAAAGTTGTTAGTGTTTTCAGGAATTTTCATGAAAACGAGCCCTTTCTACGTGGTTTGGTAAAGTGGCTTGGTTTTAAGCAGTTTGCCATCCGTTACAATCCTGCAGCACGTTTTTCGGGAAATAGCAAGTATACCTTTAAAAAAATGTTAAGACTGGCCTTGCACGGCGTTACCTCTTTCAGCATAAAACCCTTATACTCTGCAGTATACCTGGGCTTCATTCTTTCTTTTGCCTCTGTACTGTATATACCCTATATTATTTACGCTTTTGTAAACCATGTAGAAGTTTCTGGCTGGGCTTCAGTAATTATGACGATTGTCTTTTTTGGGGGGCTACAGCTTATTATTTTAGGCATCATCGGTATTTACGTAGGTAAAATGTTTATGCAGTCTAAAAACCGTCCCAATTATATTATCCGTTCAACCAATATTCAGCAAAAATAAGATGGTACTGTTAAGTTTTGATATCGAAGAGTTTGATATGCCTTTTGAATACGGAAAAGATATTTCTTTCGAAGAGCAAATTGCCATTTCGAGGGCTGGCACCATAACCATTTTGGATATTTTGGATAAATATGAGGTAAAAGCTACTTTTTTTTGTACGGTTACTTTTGCTGAAAATATTCCGGATCTGATTAAAAGGATTACAGAAACGGGCCACGAACTTGCCTCGCATGGTTATTATCATTCTGATTTTAAACCCGAACATCTTCTCCAATCCAAGCTAAAATTAGAAGAACTCTCTGGCAAAGAAATTACAGGTTACCGTATGGCGAGAATGATGCCTGTTGACGAAAAGGAAATTGAAAAAGCTGGATATACTTATAATACGTCCATTAATCCAACCTATTTACCAGGGCGCTACAATAATTTTAATGTCTCTAGAACACATTTCATCAAAAATAATGTATTGCAGATTCCAGCTTCGGTAAGCCCGTTAATTAGGTTTCCGCTGTTTTGGCTGTCTTTCCACAATCTGCCTTTAGGCATTTACAAAACATTGGCCAGCTGGACTTATAAAAAAGATAAATACCTGAATATCTATTTCCACCCCTGGGAATTTACCGATCTCAATAATTTTGAACGTTTTGGTTTCCCTGGTTACGTTAGGAAAAACACAGGTACAAAAATGATCCAAAGGATGGAAGAATTGATTTTATGGATGAAAGCGAAAAAATATCCTTTCGGCACCTTCCAGGAGTTTATTAAAAACCTTGCTTAACAGCTTTCATTTTTTTCCTTTAGCCTTCAGAGGGTTTACAGACGTTATTAGCCCCGGGCGGAGCGGCATCCCCGAAAACGCAGTGAAGGGATACAGCGGAGAACGGGAACAAACTTTTATAGCTGTAAGAACCTTGCGCTGCTAAAGAAACTTATTAAACTACTTATTATAACTTTCTGCCAACTTAAGTGCATTGTACGCATTAACAATACCTCCGCTTACACATATTTCGCTAAAAAGCACACGGGTGTTCTCGCCTCTTTGATTTTTGTATTTTATCTTGTGTACAACCTTCGAAACCGATTTCATGATAATCTCTCTTACCTGCGCTGGTTTTAAATCTGGGTAATAACTTAAAATCAACGCCGCCAGGCCAGCCACAACAGGCGAGGCCATACTCGTTCCATCAGCTTCTTCATATTTATTATCAGGAACGGTTGATTTGATTAAAAATCCAGGGGCAAAAACATCTACATTATATTTGCCATAGTTAGAGAAATCGGCTTTCAGGTTATCATCATCTTTATAAGCACTTGCACCTACTTCGATCCAATTATTGGCATGGGGCAGATTAAACTTTGCTGAGTCGATTGGTACAGGCTTTACTAATGTAGATCGGTCATAAGCTGGCCTCGTACCCATTCCGTTATTTTGTGATATAGGCCTAGGTGGGGTAAAATCTGGCTTGCTAGGCTTTTTATTGGCTTCCTTATAAACTTCAGCCTCTTTGCTGTCGAAAAACTTATTAGGGAAATTCTCTTCAATATCATTATTTTGGTTATCGTTCCCGGCAGCATGCACCAATAACACACCTTTAAGTTCTGCATATTTTACTGCAGAGTCTACTGCTTTTTTATCCCATTTGTAACTTTTACCAAAACTCATGTTAATTACTTTGGCACCATTATCTACCGCGTATCTGATGCCGTTTGCTACATCTTTATCCCGCTCATCTCCTGTAGGTACTACCCTAATGGCCATAATACTCACATTATTGGCTATGCCCAAAATACCTGCAGAATTTGTACGATCAGCGCCAATAATTCCCGACACGTGTGTTCCATGAAAAGCATCAGGGCCTTTTACGTCATTGTTTCCATAATCTTTCTGATAAGGATTGCTATAATCATCGCCAACCAGTTGTGCACGCATATCATATTTAGGGTTTAAGTTGTACTTTAGCATTGCATCGTATTGCTTGTACCCGTCCTTTATATTCTTATAAAATTTCTCGAAACTACCATCCTCTTTAGAACCTTTTCTGATGATTGTTTTTACCTGCTCTTCAGTTTCATCATCGGCTTTATACCGGTCAACATCCTCCATCGTAGGGATCCCTTTTTTATTGATCTTGGCTACAGAATCTAAAACTTTGTTAATGGCAATCAGAACAGAAAAAGTATTGCTGGCATCTTCGTACTTTTTGCCGAAATCGCCAACCATCTTTTTATACAGCTTAAATTCTTCTTTTTGTGTACTATCTAGAGGTGTCAAATTAGTTGTCGATTGATATTTTGGTGTATAAATCCTTAATAACCGCACCAGTTCCAAATTATCAAACTCCAGATTACCCTTTTTTGAACCTATAAAATTCCAGCCATGAATATCATCAACATAACCATTGCCGTCATCGTCTATTCCATTTCCGGGGATTTCTTTTTTATTCGTCCATAAAACACGTTGCAAATCAGGGTGCTTGGTATCCACTCCACCATCAATTACTGCTACAATAATATTTTGCTTAGGTTTTTTATCTTTTAAAAGCTCACGATAAGCTTTCTCTGTACTGATACCAAAATATCCGTTTTCCAATAAATCGAGGTTAAACCAATTGGCAGGGAGTTGTACATTTTTACTTTGAGCAAAAACGCTAAAATTTACACACAAAATAAAAGCAAGAAAAGTTAATTTCTTTAGGTTCACATTCATCATCATAATATGTACGTAATATTACAATAATACGGTTTTATTACCTTGAGGCTGAAAGATTTTACATTTTTTAACAAGAGTATAATAATCAATTTAGAGCAGCTACTTTAAGAGTAGACTAATCCTTAAATGCTTGGCAATAATCGAGGTCCTTTTACCATTAAGAGCATTAAGAATGGTAAACTTAAATAAGTTCCTTCGCTGTGGAGAAAGATAGTCTTAATGTAGCGTTTAACTTATTTGTTAAGTATAATCCAGATGGTTAATATTTTGATACTTTGGAGCGCAGTAGCAGTAAAACGTAGGTCGGGTTCCGTCCTGCTGTCCGCTGCAATCCTTTTTGGAAACCCTTGGGATAGACAATCTACCTCTGCCAAAAAGGGATTTCCGCTGCCATCAGGGCTATTTAACCTGGGACGGAAGATGTAAACGGAAGAGGGATCAGGTTTGCGCAAATCAGCGTAATCTGCGGGAACAGAACCTTACCCCTTTAATGGCAGAAATAACCGCTGTTACAATTCCTTTCACCACTAAGGGATTAAGGACATCAAGAAGATCATATTGGAAAAGGCCCTTAACCATCTTCACTCCTTGATGGTGAAAACAAGATAGGCATAGACTATAAAATGCCTTTAACGAAGAAAACCCCTCGACTCATCGTCAAGGGGTTTCTTTTTAAGATCTGGCACCGACCTACTCTCCCACGTGTTACCGCAGTACCATCGGCTCTGGTGGGCTTAACTTCTCTGTTCGGAATGGGAAGAGGTGGACACCACCGATATAGGCACCTGAATATTTTTAAATAAGGTTGAGGGTTGGAAGGTGTAGGGTATAAGGTATCAACCTTACGCCTTAAGCCTTTTGCCTTTTGCCTTTCAGTATTTCAATTTCACCGGCCTTAAAAACACAGGGCCCTGTATATAACGAAGAAAACCCCTCGACTCATCGTCAAGGGGTTTCTTTTTAAGATCTGGCACCGACCTACTCTCCCACGTGTTACCGCAGTACCATCGGCTCTGGTGGGCTTAACTTCTCTGTTCGGAATGGGAAGAGGTGGACACCACCGATATAGGCACCT
>NZ_JAGGPU010000014.1 GCF_018613605.1 Pedobacter sp. ISL-64
ATAAAAGGAGATAAGGGCGATACAGGAGCAGCAGGTAAATCTGCGTTTGAGATCTGGAAGGAAATCCCGGGCAACGAAACCAAAACTGCAGCGGATTATGCTACAGCTATAAAAGGGGACACGGGAGCAACTGGAGCAGCAGGTAAATCTGCGTTTGAGATCTGGAAGGAAATCCCGGGCAACGAAACCAAAACTGCAGCGGATTATGTTACAAGTCTAAAGGGCGATAAGGGAGATAATGGAATAGGTGGAGTAACCAATGCAGATAATGGATTAACAAAAACTGGTGATGGTACAGTTGCAGTTCCTTATCACATTACACTTGGTGGCTCTTTAAACTCTCCAACTACAATAGTAACAACCTCTGCTAATAGTTTGGCATTGCAAGGACTGCAAACTGGTGCTGCTACAGATAAAGTTGTTGTTGCTGACGCAACAGGTGTTTTAAAAACAGCAACTATTGCAAGTTTAATTCCTGCAACAACAAATCTTCTAAGTTCTTCTGCAAATACGATTACCTCTACAGTAAACGGGATTGCGGTAACAGCCCCAGCGGTGAACACGAATGTATTGAGCAGTTCTGGTAACACACTGACTTCAACAGTGAATGGTATTGCCAGTAATGCTATTGATCTGAGTTCAGCAATTGCCGCTGGTACGACTAATGTCTTGTCCCTTGCAGGTAATACCTTAACAAGTAATGTAAACGGTGTAAGCTCTACCTCAAATGCAGTAAGTGGTGTCTCGAATACCTTGGTTGGCAAAGACCTGAGTACTACAGTAAACGGAGTGACAGGGGCTACGGTAGATTTAACACCAGCCCTGGCAGCAGCAACTACAAATGTTTTAACAAATCCATTAAATACCATAACTTCCACTGTAAATGGTGTTGCGGTGACTGCACCTGCAGTAAATACCGTTAGCAACGCTTCAGCTGTAAATACAGCAACGGTAACGGTAAATGGAGTAACCAGCACGGGTGCACCTATTGTAAATACCAATACGGCAGCGTTAACAGGAACAACCTTAACCAATACGGTAAACGGTGTTGCTGGCAGTGTAGATTTGGCACCTGCGGTAGCAGCAGCAAGTACCAATACGTTAACGAACCCATTGAATACCATAACCTCTACGGTAAATGGTATTGCGGTAACAGCACCAGCAGTAAACACAAATACATCTTCTTTAACAGGAAGTACTTTGACAACTACAGTAAACGGGGTTGCCGGCAGTGTTGATCTGGCACCGGCTGTAGCCGCAGCAACTACAAATGTTTTAACAAATCCATTGAATACCATAACCTCTACGGTAAATGGTATTGCGGTAACAGCACCAGCAGTAAACACAAATACCTCATCATTAACAGGAAGTACATTAACAACAACAGTAAATGGTGTTGCCGGAAGTGTTGATTTAGCACCAGCGGTAGCCGCATCGACCACAGTAAGTAATGCTTCATCAGCGAATGCTTCAACGGTAACGGTAAACGGGGTGACCAGCACGGGTGCACCAATAGTAAACAGTAATGTATTGAGCAGTTCTGGTAACACACTGACTTCAACAGTGAATGGTGTTTCCAGTAATGCTATTGATCTGAGTTCAGCAATTGCCGCTGGTACGACTAATGTCTTGTCCCTTGCAGGTAATACCTTAACAAGTAATGTAAACGGTGTAAGCTCTACCTCAAATGCAGTTAGTGGGGTTTCGAATACCTTGGTTGGTAAAGACCTGAGTACTACTGTAAATGGAGTAACAGGGGCTACGGTAGATTTAACACCAGCCCTGGCAGCAGCCACTACAAATGTTTTAACGAATCCATTAAATACCATAACTTCCACTGTAAATGGTGTTGCGGTGACTGCACCTGCAGTAAACACAAATACCTCATCATTAACAGGAAGTACATTAACAACAACAGTGAACGGTGTTGCCGGAAGTGTTGATTTAGCACCGGCTGTAGCCGCATCGACCACAGTAAGTAATGCTTCATCAGCGAATGCTTCAACGGTAACGGTAAACGGGGTGACCAGCACGGGTGCACCAATAGTAAACAGTAATGTATTGAGCAGTTCTGGTAACACACTGACTTCAACAGTGAATGGTATTGCCAGTAATGCTATTGATCTGAGTTCGGCAATTGCCGCTGGTACGACTAATGTCTTGTCCCTTGCAGGTAATACCTTAACAAGTAATGTAAACGGTGTAAGCTCTACCTCAAATGCAGTAAGTGGGGTCTCGAATACCTTGGTTGGTAAAGACCTGAGTACTACTGTAAACGGAGTGACAGGGGCTACGGTAGATTTAACACCAGCACTGGCAGCAGCCACTACAAATGTTTTAACAAATCCATTAAATACCATAACCTCTACGGTAAATGGTATTGCGGTGACTGCACCTGCAGTAAATACCGTTAGCAACGCTTCAGCTGTAAATACAGCAACGGTAACGGTAAATGGAGTAACCAGCACGGGTGCACCTATTGTAAATACCAATACGGCAGCGTTAACAGGAACAACCTTAACCAATACGGTAAACGGTGTTGCGGGCAGTGTAGATTTGGCACCTGCGGTAGCAGCAGCAAGTACCAATACGTTAACGAACCCATTGAACACCATAACTTCCACTGTAAATGGTATTGCGGTAACAGCACCAGCAGTAAACACAAATACCTCATCATTAACAGGAAGTACATTAACAACAACAGTGAACGGTGTTGCCGGAAGTGTTGATTTAGCACCGGCTGTAGCCGCATCGACCACAGTAAGTAATGCTTCATCAGCGAATGCTTCAACGGTAACGGTAAACGGGGTGACCAGCACGGGTGCACCAATAGTAAACAGTAATGTATTGAGCAGTTCTGGTAACACACTGACTTCAACAGTGAATGGTATTGCCAGTAATGCTATTGATCTGAGTTCAGCAATTGCCGCTGGTACGACCAATGTCCTGTCCCTTGCGGGTAATACCTTAACAAGTAATGTAAACGGTGTAAGCTCTACCTCAAATGCGGTAAGTGGCGTATCGAATACCTTGGTTGGCAAAGACCTGAGTACTACGGTAAACGGAGTGACAGGGGCTACGGTAGATTTAACACCAGCACTGGCAGCAGCAACTACAAATGTTTTAACGAATCCATTGAACACCATAACCTCTACGGTAAATGGTGTTGCGGTGACTGCACCAGCAGTAAACACAAATACCTCTTCTTTGACAGGAAGTACGCTGACCACAACAGTGAACGGGGTTGCCGGCAGTGTTGATCTGGCACCGGCTGTAGCCGCATCGACCACAGTAAGTAATGCTTCATCAGCGAATGCTTCAACGGTAACGGTAAACGGGGTGACCAGCACGGGTGCACCAATAGTAAACAGTAATGTATTGAGCAGTTCTGGTAACACACTGACTTCAACAGTGAATGGTATTGCCAGTAATGCTATTGATCTGAGTTCAGCAATTGCCGCTGGTACGACCAATGTCCTGTCCCTTGCAGGTAATACCTTAACAAGTAATGTAAACGGTGTAAGCTCTACCTCAAATGCAGTAAGTGGCGTATCGAATACCTTGGTTGGCAAAGACCTGAGTACTACGGTAAACGGAGTAACAGGGGCTACGGTAGATTTAACACCAGCACTGGCAGCGGCGACTACAAATGTTTTAACGAATCCATTAAATACCATAACCTCTACGGTAAATGGTGTTGCGGTGACTGCACCAGCAGTAAACACAAATACCTCATCATTAACAGGAAGTACGCTGACCACAACAGTGAACGGGGTTGCCGGAAGTGTTGATCTGGCACCGGCTGTAGCCGCAGCAAGTACCAATACGTTAACGAACCCATTGAACACCATAACCTCTACGGT
This sequence comes from Pedobacter sp. ISL-64, assembly GCF_018613605.1. GTDB lineage: Bacteria > Bacteroidota > Bacteroidia > Sphingobacteriales > Sphingobacteriaceae > Pedobacter. The sequence goes on from NZ_JAGGPU010000014.1 coordinate 3,864, forward strand.
AAATGGTATTGCGGTAACAGCACCAGCAGTAAACACAAATACCTCATCATTAACAGGAAGTACATTAACAACAACAGTGAACGGGGTTGCCGGCAGTGTTGATCTGGCACCGGCTGTAGCCGCATCGACCACAGTAAGTAATGCTTCATCAGCGAATGCTTCAACGGTAACGGTAAACGGGGTGACCAGCACGGGTGCACCAATAGTAAACAGTAATGTATTGAGCAGTTCTGGTAACACACTGACTTCAACAGTGAATGGTATTGCCAGTAATGCTATTGATCTGAGTTCAGCAATTGCCGCTGGTACGACCAATGTCCTGTCCCTTGGGGGTAATACCTTAACAAGTAATGTAAACGGTGTAAGCTCTACCTCAAATGCAGTAAGTGGCGTATCGAATACCTTGGTTGGCAAAGACCTGAGTACTACGGTAAACGGAGTGACAGGGGCTACGGTAGATTTAACACCAGCACTGGCAGCGGCGACTACAAATGTTTTAACGAATCCATTAAATACCATAACCTCTACGGTAAATGGTGTTGCGGTGACTGCACCAGCAGTAAACACAAATACCTCATCATTAACAGGAAGTACGCTGACCACAACAGTGAACGGGGTTGCCGGCAGTGTTGATCTGGCACCGGCTGTAGCCGCATCGACCACAGTAAGTAATGCTTCATCAGCGAATGCTTCAACGGTAACGGTAAACGGGGTGACCAGCACGGGTGCACCAATAGTAAACAGTAATGTATTGAGCAGTTCTGGTAACACACTGACTTCAACAGTGAATGGTATTGCCAGTAATGCTATTGATCTGAGTTCAGCAATTGCCGCTGGTACGACTAATGTCCTGTCCCTTGCAGGTAATACCTTAACAAGTAATGTAAACGGTGTAAGCTCTACCTCAAATGCAGTAAGTGGTGTATCGAATACCTTGGTTGGCAAAGACCTGAGTACTACGGTAAATGGAGTGACAGGGGCTACGGTAGATTTAACACCAGCCCTGGCAGCAGCAACTACAAATGTTTTAACAAATCCATTAAATACCATAACTTCCACTGTAAATGGTATTGCGGTGACTGCACCAGCAGTAAATACCGTTAGCAACGCTTCAGCTGTAAATACAGCAACGGTAACGGTAAATGGAGTAACCAGCACGGGTGCACCTATTGTAAATACCAATACGGCAGCGTTAACAGGAACAACCTTAACCAATACGGTAAACGGTGTTGCAGGAAGTGTAGATTTAGCACCGGCGGTAGCAGCAGCAACTACGAATACTTTATCAAATAATACAAATAATATAATCACTTCTGTAGTAAATGGTATTAGTTCAACCGCACCAGCGATAACCAGTCTAGGAAGCCTTTTTAATCAGAACACGAATGTGTTATTAACACAAGTAAATAGTATTGAAGTAACTACAGATCTAACACCACTTAAAATAGAGCCTTGGTTTGTTCAAGGTGGTACTACACAAGCAACTACGGATGTTCAGGCTATATACCACACTGGTAATGTAGCCATCGGACAGAACGTTATGTTTGGTTCTGCAGGAGAAAAACTTGCAGTAAATGGTGCAATCAGAACAGCTAGTAGTGTGTATGCCGATTATGTGTTTGAGGATTACTTTACAGGATCATCAACTATCAAGTCGGACTATAAATTTAAAAGTTTAAATGAAGTGGAAAAATATATTAAAGAGAACAACCATCTTCCTGGTGTAACCTCAATTAAAGATTTGCTTAAAACAAAAGAGGGGTATTCTTTCAACTTAACTGAATTATCAGTTCAGTCTTTAGAAAAATTGGAGGAATTATACCTCCATGTAATTGAGCAACAAAAACAAATTGAAGCTAAAAACCTAGAGATCGAAAACATGAAGATGCGCTTATTGAAGTTAGAACAACTCATCATGAAAGATGGCTTTTTAAAAAATAAAAATTAAATCCCTATTAATTATAAAATGAAAAGATCTATTTTATCTGTTAGCACCTTGTTTCTGTGATATGTGCTTCTAAAAGAAATACAGATTTCAAAAAAAACAAAGAGATAAAAGCACACAAGCTAATGTCTTAGAATAGGAAAAATTATAATAAAATATATGAAAAAAATAACTTTAATTGTTCTGTCCTTATTACTGTCTGTTTGTGCTTTTGCCCAAACAGGCGTTAATACAACCACACCAAATGCCAATGCGGCATTAGATGTAGTATCAACCAATAAAGGATTATTGCCGCCCCGTGTGGCCCTAACCGCCACCAACGCTGCCGCACCATTGAGTGCAAATGTTGCAGGTATGGTGGTGTATAACACGGCAACTGCAGGTACCGCCCCTAATAACGTAGTGCCTGGCTTGTATTATAATAATGGTGCCATATGGGTACCAGTTACCGTTGTTACACCTGCAATTACAGTAAGCAATACGGTTGCTGGCAATAACCTTTCTACTACCGTAAACGGTACTACGGGTACCGCAGTTGTTATACCCAACATTTATACCGCTGATGGTACTTTAGCGGGCAATAGAACGGTTACTCAAGTAGCATCTACTTTGGCATTTACATCTACTGCTACAAATGGTTTTAGTGTAGATGGAACTACATTTTCAGTAGATGCATCCAATAATAGAGTAGGTTTGGGAACAGCCGCACCATCAACTACCTTAGATGTTGCCAGTGCTTCAAGCCCGGCCTTTCGTTTGGTAGATGGTACTCAAGGAGCTGGAAAAGTGCTTTCTTCGGATATTAATGGTTATGCTTCATGGGTAAATAATGTAGCAGTAACGCCAACTGTTTTAGGTGTTAATCCTAGTTCAACAATTCCTTATGCTGCTCCAAACACAGCGAAATACATGGGCATGAGTATTACCCTTCCAGCCGGTAAATGGATAATTACTGTGGGTTTATTGATTAATGGATTGAGTACTTATGGAACTGGTGCGGCTGCATTAGTGAGACATCGATTTAGCACAAGTGGCTCTTCGTTTACACCCATTAGTGGTACTCAACTATTACAAACAGGAAGCTTTGGTTTTTTACTTGCTACTATTCCTTATACTAATAATATGATAAATTTCTATATGATGAATGGTAGTTTGTGTGTTAATATGGCAAGCGAAACTACACTTTATTTATGGGCTGATAATGCAGGATCTTTAGCAAGTGCAGGTGCTACATTCACTAATTTAAATGTAAATAATAATGGAGAAAATTACATTTATGCAATTCCAATTAATTAGATTTTTGAAAAAGGGGTTTGGTACGGCTAATTTTACTGGCCATAGCGGTCGATGCAACATTTACCCACAATTTGTTAAAAATTGAAAGACCAAAACGCCTTGTTCAATTTGTTAATTTTACAGCCTATGCACCCAGCGTTCAAATACTACTGATGCTGGTGACGGATATCTGGGAGGAGTATTGATTTTGACTGGTTCTACTACGGGTGGCACATCTCAATACGGGAATGTTAATTGGACTAAAATTCCAATTTTTGAAATTGGAGGAAGTGGTGTACCTATAGCCTCATCACTGTCAAGTTTGGTAAAACTTACAGCGGGGATATTATTAAATTTCAAGTAGCTATTTATGAAGCATCTGTTACTACTAATGTAGATTATGAGATTAATATTCTTCGGGGTAGATTAAGAAACTGTTTAAAATTAGACAAGAAAAATTACCTGTTGTTATGCAGAGCCTGTCGAAACATTTTATCAATAGGTCTTCGATAAACTTATACTGACAAGTAAAATAAACTGCCGAATTTAAACAGTTTCTAATAATATAATTAAAATAATAAATAATTAAAAGAACAGTGAGGTATATATATTAGACCCGTACCCGATGCCAATTATTTAGCTAGGGGAAGTCATTATGCTGCGAAGGCGTTGAGTTTAACAGTTGGAGAATTAATGCAATATACAACTTTGCTAGTGGTATCAAGTGTGGGTTATCAAAGTCCGTTTTACAATGGCCTCTGGTACGATTGTACCATTATTTCTTCTGAAACAGGAGGTGGTAATGTAACGATACAAAAGATAAAAACAATGTGGTTTTAGTAATAATAATTTTGTATGAATTTACCACTTAACATAGATAAATTTCAGTAATGAACCTTTTTAACAAGGATATATGAAAATAAACAAACAATATTTACTGGTCGCCTTACTTTTGTTCAGTTTTTCTGAGTTGAATGCCCAGAGCGGTTCGGGGAGTATGACGGTCGATGAGTCAGTTGTTGTGGTTTCAGCAGGTACTACCGAGCAGCGGTTTAGTGAAGGCACTTATTTTGGTCCAAAAGCGAACTGGGAGATCAACGGTACGTTGGAGATTTACAGCAAGAATGTTTGGATTGCGCCGGGTGCTACTTTTAGTGGTACGGGCAAGATCATCATTTACAACCCGGGCACGAACCCTTTTTACCCGTCTATGGCCCCGGGCCCGACGAATATCGATGGGAACAACGGTAACTTCATCAACCTGATTATCGAACACCGGAATGCGGAAAACATTATGCTGGCCGAGGTTACCGATCCTGGTTACGGTACTTCGAACCCTTCTGCGGCTTTATCCGCAGCGCTGAACATTGGTGGCAGGCTGAATTTAGCGGTGGACCTTGCAGATGTTATCCTGAACGGCCATAACCTGGCCTTCAATAGTTCTGGTAAAATTATCGGTTACAGTAAAGAGCGGATGGTGGTTACAGGCAACAGCATTGCCGGTCATATGATCAAAGATTATGCAGGGAGCGATGGTTTTGTATTTCCTGTGGGTATTGAAGAAGGGGATTATACGCCCGCCACTTTAACTCCCGGCAGTGCGGGGAAACTGTTTGTTAGTGTCCAGGATTTTCAAAGTGCAAACAAGACTATTAAAAACCCGGCTCTTGGTATGGGCCGGGTGTGGCATATTTACGGAAGCCCGTCTGTTAGTGCAAACATGACCCTGCAGCATAATAGTACTACCAATGGTTCATTATTTAAAGATGCCAATGCAGCCATAGCGCGCTATATCAATGCCGATAAATGGGATATACTGAAAGGTGCAAACCCAGGTGCGGGGATTCATACGCGAAATAATATTGCTATGGTAACCGATCTGGCCGCCAATGGAGGTTACTTCACTAAACTTGCTGTATCGGGTTCTGCTTTAATGGTGCCGACTTTATTTACCCCCAATGGAGACGGGGCGAACGATGCTTTTGAGATCCGTGGTCTTGAATTATTTGAGCAGAATGACCTGGTTATCGTTAACCGCTGGGGCAATGAGGTATTTAAAGCAACATCCTATCAGAATAACTGGACAGGTGAGGGCTTAAATGAAGGTACCTATTTCTATGTGCTTAGGGTGAAAGAAAGCGGGGACTCAGATTGGCAGGTATTCAAAGGATACACTACCCTGATCAGGGCCTTTAAGAAATAGACTGTGAACAGGAAAACCTGATCATTCAATGAATTAAAAAAGATGAGAAAGATATTTATATTGTTGATGGTATTTCAACTGAGTTTTCTGCTGGCAAGTGCGCAACAGGATGCGCAGTTTAGCCAGTATATGTTTAACGGGATTTACATTAACCCGGCTTATGCAGGTTATAAGGAACAGCTGAATTTACATGCCTTTTACCGCAACCAGTGGACGGGTATTGAGGGTGCTCCCAAAACGATGTCTGTTGCGGTGGATGCGATAGCCAACAACGGGAATGTGGGCCTGGCTTTGCAGCTTTCGAGCGATAAGATCGGTGCCCAGCGCAACCTGGCAGCCTATGCCAATTATGCTTACCGGATCCCGATGAACGCGGACGGTTCGTCAAGACTGGCCTTTGGTGTGGGTGTTGGGGCGGTACAGCTGGGTATTGACGGGGCTTTGTTAAACCCGAATGATTTTGAAGTGAACCAGCCTGTGGGTATCCAGAGTACGATTGTACCGGATGCGAGGGCCGGTGTTTACTTTTCGAACAACCGTTTTTACGCAGGCCTTAGTGCCGATAACCTGGTTTCTCAATACATCGATATCGACCGTTATGCCTTTATTCCGCAACCCAAACCACATTATTATTTAACGGCAGGGATGCTGCTGGCCATCAATGAAGATGTACAGATTAAACCCTCGTTTTTGTTGAAGGATGACCGTGGTGGGCCAACGAGTTTAGATCTGAATGCTTTTGTGATCCTGGCGGATAAGTTCTGGCTGGGTGGTTCTTACCGTACGGGGGTTAAGCTATATGACAAGAGTTATTTACAAAAAGATTTAAGTAACCTGAATTCGGGTGTTGTGGTTGCCCAGTTTTTTGCGAACAGCAATTTACGGATTGGCTATGCTTACGATTTCTCTATCGGGCCAATGCAGGGTTATAGCGGGGGTACCCATGAAATCTCTGTTGGTTATTTCTTCAACCGCAAGAGCCTGAGAATGGGCACACCAAGGTATTTTTAGTGTAATTAGACATATGAAAAGAAATATATCCATTTTAATCCTGGGAATACTGATGCTGTTCAGCCTTCAGTTTAAGGCTCAGGCCCAGTATGTATTAAATGAGGCCGATCAGGCTTTTGAACAATATAATTATGAACGGGCGATCGACCTTTATGAGCAGGCTTACAAGAAAAAAGCCACGCTGCATGCAGCAGAACGCCTGGCAGCCTGTTACAGGTACCAGCGCAATTACAAACAAACCGAAAGCTGGTATGCCATTGCTGCAGGGATGGAAAACAGCCCGGCAGCAAATACACTTGAATATGCCAAAGCCCTGCAAAGCAATTCGAAATACAGTGAGGCTAAAATCCAGTACAACAAATATGCAGAGCTGAACAAAACGGTTAGCCCGGCACTAAAAAGTATGTGGCTTTTATCCTGCGATTCGGCCATGAGCTGGATGAAATCGCCTAAAGCGGTGCTGGTCAACAATGAAAAGGACTTGAACAGCTCACATTCAGACTGGGGAGCGGTTGTACAAAACGGAAGCATTGTATTTGCTTCAGACCGGGGTATAAATGCTAAAGACAGCCAGGGTTTGGGTAAACCTTTTTTTAAGTTTGACGGGACGAAGGCGCCTGACAAAAGCATTTATGGCTGGACGGGTAATCCTTACCTGAGGTTATATGCTAAAACGGGCAGTGACAGCATCGGGTTGTTCCCGGTAAATACAGGTACCGAATACCATGTTGGTCCGGCGAGTTTTACGGCCGATGGGAATGAAATGTATTTTACCCTGACACGGATTCCCCGGCAGCTGGATTATACCAAAGTTAAGCTGCTGAAAGGGAAACAGGCTACGGTTAACATCGAGATTTACAGCAGTAAAAAAGATGAACAGGGGAAATGGGCTACGGCAGTACCTTTTAAATACAACAAGGTGAATGAATATGGTGTTGGGGATCCTTTTATTAGCGCCGATGGGCAAAGTTTGTACTTCAGCTCAAACATGCCGGGTGGAAAAGGTGGAACAGACCTTTATGTAAGCCAGAAAACCGATCTGGGGGACTGGGGGCTACCGGTAAACTTAAAAGAGGTGAATACGGAAGGAAACGAACGGAGCCTGTTTTTTGGTTCGGACAACAACTTTTACTTCAGCAGTGATGGCCGGGTGGGCATGGGTGGTTTGGATATCTTCAGGTCAAAACTGGTTGGCGGCAAAATAAGCGAACCGGAAAATCTGGGCTACCCGGTTAACTCCCCCCAGGATGATTTTACTTTTAACTTAAATACCGCAAACAGCGGCTACTTTTCTTCCAACCGGACAGATGGTTTGGGTGAGGATGACATTTACAGCTTTAGCCGTCAGCAGATCCCGGCCTTTAAGTTAAGTGGAAAAGTGTATAACAAAATTACCGGGCAGCCACTAAGCGGGGCCATTGTTACGCTGAACAAAATTGGTGGTTCGGGCTTAAAGATAGAAACCGATGAGACGGGCAACTTCAGGTTTAACCTGGAAAAGGCATCAGATTATGGGTTAACGGGTGAGAAAACCAGTTTCAGGAGTGATGGAGCTGATTTAACGACTAAAAACTTAACGGCATCTACGGAGCTTAAAAAGGATTTATACCTGGAGCCTGTTGAACTGAACAAGGCGGTTAAACTGGAGAACATTTACTATGATTTCGATAAGTCGAACATCCGGGCAGATGCAGCAGTAGAGTTGGATAAACTGGTGAAGATTATGCAGGATAACCCGACGATGTGGATCGAGCTGAGCTCACATACCGATAGCCGTGGCAATGATGCCTATAATTTAGATTTATCGCAAAGGAGGGCAGATTCGGCGGTACAATACATCATTAACCGTGGCATTAGTAAAAACAGGATTGAGGCGAAGGGTTACGGGGAAACGATGTTGCTGAACAAATGTGCAAACGGCGTTAAATGCACACCTGCTGAACATCAGCTCAACAGAAGAACTGAATTTAAAATAACCAAACAGTAATGCTTTTATAGCAAATTTTATTAAGCGATGGAGTTCGCTTATTCAGGTCAGGTAACTCTTATACAGTTAGGGATGGCATTTAAGGTTACCGGCCTGCTTTTTAAGATATTGAAAGATGAAGAAGAAAAGTCTAATTGATTAAGTGATTAGTAACAGGTTGAATAAATAAACTTTAAAATATTAATTAGTTTTTAATATGGCTATTATAAAATGATTAAAGTCCTTGTTAACGTTGTCTGTGTAAAATGGTAAAGGTATTGTTGCTATTGATGTTATTGTGAATTCAATAAAAAGCTATTATAAAGGTAAAAAAAAGAAGTCTTATTTGTGAAGAGCTAAAAATTGATGTAAAAACCTTTGATCAATGTTTGAACGATTATAGAAAGATAGCTAATGATATGCTTGTTTTGGAGAATGAAAATTAAAAATTAAAAAAACTTTATATAAACATACTTATTATTAATCAAACACTCATTGATAATCTAAATGATTTAAATACAGTGATTGTAAAATAAGAACCAAGACAGTTTATTCATAGCCATATATAGAATTGGAAAGATAAACAGTATTTGAATCAGCTAACCTAATATGAAAAGAATTATTGTACAAGATAGTAATGAAGCCATTCTTGAGGTGCTTAAGCCCGCTTTAGAAATGGAGAATTTTAAAGTATTTACATTTAGTATTTGTGATGAAGGTTTTTTAACAGAAATTGATCACATACAACCTCACGTAATTTTGTTGGATGACAAATTTACTTGGGAGGCAGGTATCAAAATCTGCAACAACATAAAAAATAAATACCCACTTATTCCATTGCTGGTTTTAAGTTTTGATCGAAATATCCGTCAAAAATATCAGTTGAGAGGCTTTGATGGATATGTAACAAAACCCTTCGATTTGCAATTTTTGTATGACCTTTTAGCAAAATATATTAAAGATTTTAATGCGTAATCAATCATTTACTTCTTATTAAGTATTCACTGTTCATCTGCCAGTTAAAAACTTGTCCTCCTAGACCTTAGATAACAACAGGTCAAATTCTTCTAAATCAGACCATTTCTTGTAATAATAATAAACCAGCTGCCATTTGGCAAAGTTTACAGGAAGCATTCGCCACTGACATCCTGTTTTCACTATGTATTGAATCGCATTCCAGATAGAACGTAAATCATGTTTCGTTTACGATCTGTAAATTGTAAGGTCTTTTTTATAAATTGCCACTGGCTTTCGCTTAAATCGGTGGGATAAATTTTCATTCTAATTGCGTTTGTAGTTACTCACAATTAATATTTATTTATCCGACCAGCGATCGCCTTTTTATTCACTTCTTAACAAATACTCTTTTATTCAGCCATTTTTAAACAGGCTCTTAAAATTTTTATTTTTTTCAGAGCAGAGGTTTGCTTAGTGCTCATTCGTATTAATATAAAAAAGCCATACTACGCCTGATCTCGATGACGTAAAAAAAATGTTTGAGCATTACATGGCTGGCCGCAGTACTCCGACCAAGGTAAAGCAGCTGATGCAATATTTTTATGCTGATGAAAATGGCCAACTCGACCGGCTGATTTGCACTGAATTGGAAGGACCGGAAGAAAGGAATGTGTCGTGCAATGTATTTTCCGTTTCAGCTGAAGATATTGAGCGGCAACCGGCAACGAATCCTTTACTTGGTCTAACCGGAAGATGTAGCTGTTAAAAATGAATTTAATGCTTTAGCTTATTTAATAAACATAATGAAAAAATATTTACTCGTGATTACGGGTTTTGCACTTACTTTGAGTGCAATGGCTCAACAAGTCAAGTCACTAAGCGAAAAAGATTATGAGCGTGCCGAAAAATTCATGGGCTATAACTCCGGATCTTTTATAGATAGGGATAATTTGAGCCCCAATTGGCTTATCGGAGATCGCTTTTGGTATTCGATTAAAACTACACAAAGTAATGAATTCATTTTAGTAGACCCTGCGAAAAAGGGTAAATCTCCAGCGTTCGACCATCAGAAAATGGCAACTGCTCTTTCCGTGGTAACTGGAACTACCTATGAGGCTAACAAGTTGCCAATTACGGCGATTAATTATGCGGCCGACGGAAATTCAATTGCTATTACAGCAGCTGGCAAGAGATGGAAAGTAGAATTACCATCCTACAAAGCTAGCGTTGATAACGCTATCCCTACTAATCAGATCACCACCGCTCCTCAAGGTAGAGCTGCTGCAGTTGGCGGATATATTCCAGAAACATTATCGCCGGATGGCACAAAAGCTGTATTTATAAAGGACTATAATTTATGGATGCGTGATGTAGCTACAAACGAAAAAAAACAGCTTACTAATGATGGAATTAAAGATTATGGCTACGCTACGGATAATGCTGGGTGGAAATCTAGCGGCATGGCAATTGTGAGATGGTCGCCAGACTCAAAAAAAATAGCGACTTTTCAACAAGATCAGCGCATGAGTAAGGATATGTACCTGGTTAGCACAAATGTAGGAGCGCCAGTATTAAAAGCATGGAAATACCCTTTACCTGGTGATAGGGAAATCCCAACAATTAGAAGAGTGATTATTGATGTAGAGGCTAGCACTGTAGTAAATTTAAAAATTGCACCAGATCCACACCGTGCCTCCTTAAAAGACGATATTAGTAGTGGTAACAGTTTAGATGATATTGATTGGAAAGCTGATGGTTCTGAAATGGCGTTTTTATCGACTTCCAGAGACCATAAAGAAGAAAAATTCCGTATTGCAAATGCTATTACAGGCGAAGTTAGAGAAGTTTTCGAAGAGGTTGTAAAAACACAATTCGAATCAGGACGTAGCGCTGTCAATTGGCGTTATTTGCCAAAATCGAATGAGATCCTGTGGTATTCGGAACGTGATAATTGGGGGCATATGTATTTATATAATGCATCAACCGGAAAGCTTAAAAACCAAATAACTAAAGGCGAATGGCTAGTAACGCGTTTATTAAAGGTTGATGAGGAAAATCGTCAGCTTATATTTATGGCCGTTGGCCGCGAACCGGGCAACCCTTACTTTGCTCACCTTTATAAAATAGGTTTCGATGGTAAAAATTTAGTGTCACTTACACCAGAGGAAGGAAATCACCAAATTTCATTTTCACCAACCGGGAATTATTTTATCGATACTTATTCTCAACCTAATGTGCCACCGGTAATGACCTATCGCAGTATGACTGGCAAACTGATTACTGAACTGGAAAAAACCGACATCTCTCGTTTACTGGCAACCGGATGGAAAGCGCCAACTCCTGTTTCGGTAAAAGCACATGATGGCATAACTGATATTTATGGTTTAGTGTTTACGCCAACCAATATGGATCCCCAGAAAAAATATCCAGTTGTTGATTATATCTACCCTGGTCCACAAGGAGGTAGTGTGGGAAATTGGTCATTCTCTGCTTCTAGAGGCGATCATCAGGCATTAGCTGAATTAGGATTTATAGTGGTGATGATTGAAGGGACCAGTAACCCTTTCCGTTCTAAAAGCTATCATGATATGAGTTACGGTAACATGGCCGACAATACGCTTCCTGATCAAATTACCGCTATCAAACAACTGTCGCTACGTTTCCCTATCGATACCAGTAAAGTTGGAATTTGGGGTCACTCGGGTGGTGGTTTTGCTACTGCAGCAGCAATGTTTCGTTACCCCGACTTCTTTAAAGTTGGGATAGCCGAATCAGGAAACCATGATAACCGTAATTATGAGGACGATTGGGGCGAACGCTATAATGGCCTAGTTGAAAATGCTGACTATGAAGCACAGGCTAATCAAAATTACGCTAAAAACTTAAAGGGTAAATTGTTATTAGCTCACGGTATGATGGATAATAACGTACCCCCATCTAACACGATGTTGGTTGTTGATGCTTTAATTAAAGCAAATAAAACATTCGACTTACTATTGTTCCCTAATAGTGCACATGCTTTTGGAGCTTTCGATTTTTACATGATGCGAAGAAGATGGGATTATTTTGTAACCAATCTGTTAAACGCTACGCCTCCTAAAGACTACCAAATGAGAGGCGCAAGGAATTAAGATGAGCCCGTATCATTAGTCAAAAATGATACGGGCTTCTTTTTTTGTGGACTGCTCGATCCAGCTTCAGTATTTCGCTGGGTTAGATTTTTTTATTATTTGTCAAAAGTAGCTACATAGTGCCATGGCATTAGGGTATTCGCTTTCACTATTTAACCTCCAAATTCATGCATTCTAACTATATTTTTGTAGATTTATTAATAATTTCATAAACTTAAATTTATACAGATTACCATGAATGGTCAATTTCTTCAAAACGACCAGGACCTGATGGTTCGTCTTAAATCAGGCGACAAGAAAGCTTTTGCTACTTTATATAAATTATACGCTGAACAAATTTTTAGACGGTTGATGCGACTTGTTAAACAGGAGTCTATTGCAGAAGAGCTGCTTCAAGATGTTTTTATGCGGATCTGGGAAAACCTGGAAAACATCGATTTGGAAAAGCCATTCCGCGCTTACTTGTATCGCATTGCACAAAATTTGGTTACTGACCTATTTCGTAGAGCAGCCTATGAGAAGCAATTGTTGGATTATCTGATCGAAGGGATGACAGAGCTTTACAACCCTATTGAGGAAAGTGAACATGAAGTGGAAGTCAAACATTTGTTGCAGCAAGCCATTGACAGCTTACCCACTCAGCGAAGGAAAGTTTATATACTTTGCAAACTAGAAGGCAAAACCTATGTTGAAGCCAGCCAGTTATTAGGCATGACGGTTTCCACAATTAGTGATCATATTGTAAAAGCTAATAAAGCTTTAGCAATTTATGCTGCCAATCAGAAAATTTCCATAGTCTTACTAGCAACATTGCTCATTTGCGATCTTAAATAATTCTAATAGTCAATAGTCCATTGTCAATAGTCCATTGCTTGGGAGCCTATAAGTCACAACCATCTTCCATCGACAAAAGTGAATAGTCCATTGTCGATAGTCCATAGTTTGGGAGCTTATGAATGACAACCATCGTCCATGTTCTATGGTCCATTGTCGATAGTCCATAGTTTGGGAGCTTATGAATGACAACCATCGTCCATGTTCTATGGTCAATCGACAAAAGTCCATAGTTTGGGGGCCTATGAATCACAACCATTGTCTATGGTCTATGGTCCATCGACTAGTATTTTAGTTGCGTCCATACCTTCTTTATTAATCACACGCTTGAAGGGTTTTGTGTAAAGAATTTAGGTATTTTTATTTTAAGCAGAGCAGAGGTCAAGCGGCAGCTCATTCGTATATATATAAAAGAGCCATATTATGTCTGATATTGATGCGATAAAGAACTTGTTTGAACGCTACCTGGATGGCCGCTGTACACCTGCTGAAGTAAAGCAATTAATGCAATATTTTCATGCCGATGAAATTGGACAACTCACCCAACTGGTACGCACTGAACTGGAACGACCTGAAGAAAATAACGACATTGATTATCGTCAAAACATTGATCGGGTTTATGAGCGAATACAGAAACGATTAATTCCTGAAAAAACTACATGGAAATTGTGGCGAAATATCGCAGCTGCCTCCATTCTGATTTCACTAGGAATCGGGGCATTTATTACCACCCGCCATCCTAAGGTTGACCTGTATACCGCCGACATCAAACCTTATACTCAAAAAACATTATTAAAGACTGCCGGCGGCAAAAGTTTTGTATTGAGTAATGTAGGTAATGATACGACACTTCAGCATGGCAATATCTCGATCCGTAAAGTTGCCGGACAGCAGTTAGCTTATAGCGTTTCAGAAAAGACCACAGTTCCTCTTTATGATACCATTGTGGTACCTGCAGGCGGCAGGCCGCAAATGTTGATCTTATCCGACGGCAGTAAAATCCTGCTAAATGTAGCAACTACACTCCGTTTTCCAGAAAATTTCCGTAATGAAAAGGGGAATGAAATGGAATTGATTTCAGGTGAGATATATTGCGACATCGTTCACAATCCCAACTCAACGTTAAGAATAATCACTCCAACGCAGGTAACTGAAGAAATTGGTACAGCATTTAACATAAGTGCTTATGCAGACGAATCCATTACTCAGACAACACTAGTCAAGGGAACGATTAAAGTCAATTCTGGCAGCACCTCGAAACAACTTTTACCTGGTGAAAAAGCGGTTACATCGAATAATCAAATGAGCATACTATCAGCCGATCTTGAGGAAACCCTGGCTTGGAAGAACGGGTATTTTCGCTTCAACGGCGAAAATCTGCCAGCCATTATGCGGCAGCTATCCCGTTGGTACAATATCGAAGTTGCTTACAAGGGGACTATGACAGATACTAAGTTTTATGGTAAGGTATCCCGCTCCAAAAATATAAGCGAAGTGCTTACAATGCTCGAAAGAACGAAAAGGTTACATTTTAGTATTCAGGGAAGGAGGGTTTCTATTATGCCATAATTTTACTCTTCCTGTTAAAAAAGCCACTCCAGCACAGCTGGAATGACTTTAGAATGGATCAATAATTAAAATTTAACTATTTGCATCGCGCAGGCCTCGGGGTCTTGGAAAACACAAGGCAAGCGCTTAAACCCACCTAAACAAATGTACTATATTTATTTAAAAAATGTATACCCACCTTCGCGTGGTTATATCGGCAAAACGTTGATGGTCATGAAAATCACCTTACTTCTAATGATCACTTTTATATTCCAAGTTAGCGCAAACACGTATGCTCAAAAGGTGAATTTGTCTGCTAAGAACGCCAAGCTTGTAGACGTATTTAATCAGATCAGTAGCCAAACCGGCTACGATTTTCTCTTCAGTGCTGACATTTTAAAAGATGCCAAAACCGTAACCATCGTAGCCAGAAACGAGGAATTAAATACCGTGCTTCAAAGAATTTTCAACGGGCAAGCTCTTGACTTTTCTATCGAAAACAAATCTGTAGTCATCTCCAACAAACCTAAAGGGATACTCGAAAAGATAAAAGAAGCGCTTAACCTTAATGATACTGATGTTACTGGTACTGTACTTGATGAGCAAGGCAGATCGCTTCCTGGCGCTACTGTTATGGTAAAGAACACGGGCAAAACTATTATTACAGATGCCCAGGGCCAGTTTACGCTTAAAAATGTGCCGGAGGGTGCCACAATAGTTATTTCCTTTACAGGGTATGAGAAGCGGGAACTTAACGCCGCACCCAACCTCGGTAAAATAAATTTAGTTGCGGCTTTGAATAAATTAGACGCGATACAGGTGATTGCTTATGGAACAACGACGCAGCGGATGAGTTTAGGAAATGTGTCTACTGTTTCAGCAGCTGAAATTGGGCGGCAACCGGTAACTAACCCTTTACTGGCGCTTCAAGGAAGGGTACCCGGCATTTTTGTGGCTCAAACTAGCGGAGTACCTGGTTCGCCGATTACAATACAAGTTCAGGGGGTAAACAGTATTGGTCAAGGTAATGTTCCTTTGTATGTGATAGATGGTGTGCCTTATAACTCCAAAGTGAATAGCCAAGGCGGGTTGGGTGTTGCTGGTAACCCCTTAAATTATATCAATCCAATGGATATTGAAAGCATATCGGTATTGAAGGATGGTGAAGCAACATCAATCTATGGTTCAAGGGCCGCAAACGGAGCTATTCTGATAACGACAAAAAAAGGAAAGTCCGGTAAAGCATTGGTTGAATTTAATTTTCAGGACGGATTTTCCTGGGTCACACACTTTGTCCCAACTTTAAATACGCAGCAATATTTAGGTATGCGGGAGCAAGCTTTACGAAACGACGGCCTGGTTGCCAGCGCCAATCCCAGCGATCCTGGTTATGCCCCGGACCTTAAAATTTATGACCAAAACAGGTATACCAATTGGCAAGAAGAGCTGGCAGGAGGCATGGGCCAAAATATTAATACTTCTGGCACTATAAGCGGTGGTAGTGAAAGTACCCAATTCCTGGTAAGTGGAACGTATAATAAAGTGACCAGCATTTATCCCGGGGATTTCAGCAATCAAAATTCCTCGGTACACTTGAATCTGAGCAATACTTCCCCTAATAAAAAACTAAAATCGGAATTCTCAGTGAGCTTTCTTCATAACAACAATAGTTTGCCTGGAGTCGATCTATTAAATCTTGCAATACGATTGCCCCCAAACGCTCCGGCGCTTTACAACCCGGATGGCACCTTAAATTTTGCTCCTAACTCAGCTGGGAGCACCACCTGGATTCCCAATTCTACTAATCCGCTTGCTTTTACCTTAGGGAGGTACGACGGAAAAACTAATAATTTGGTAGGGAGTGGGTCTGTCAGCTATAATGTTCTACCGGGCCTTGATGTCTCAGCTAATTTTGGTTACACCTATCAGCAGACATACGAAATACAAATGAACCCTTTATCAGCAATTGCACCAGAACAGCGGGCCTCTAACCAAAACTCAGCCACCTACATAAATAGTTACATTAACTCTTCAACCATAGAGCCAAAAATTAATTACAAACGAGTTTTGTTTGGGGGAACAATAAACGCTTTAGCAGGCGCTACCTTTTTCCAAGAGACTGGGTTGAATCAAAGCGTAACCGGTGGAGGTTATGCCAGCGAACTTAACCTCGCATCCCTTGGTTCGGCTGCAACCGTGGTAGCTAAGAGCTCCAGGGAATATTTATATAAATACGAAGGTATTTATGCTCGCCTAAATTATAACTGGGGCGATAAGTACTTAATGAATCTTTCGGTTCGCAGAGACGGCAGCAGCAGATTTGGTTCAGCCAACCAGTTTCATAATTTTGCCTCAGTGGCAGCAGCCTGGATATTTTCCAAGGAAAAGTGGTTGCAAGATAATTTATCTTTTTTAAGTTTTGGAAAGTTTAAAGCTAGTTATGGAACGACCGGAAATGATCAAATCGCTGATTACGCCTCGCTGAGTGTATATAATCCAACTTCATATCCTTATCAGGGTGTGACCGGATTACTGCCTCAAAATTTATCAAATCCATACCTGCAATGGGAACTAACTAAAAAAACAAATCTGGGTTTGGAATTGGGATTTTTTAAAGACAGGATTCTCATTTTTGCAGATTATTTTACAAATCGAACCTCAAATCAGTTATTATCTTATACTGAACCCACTACTACCGGCTTTGGTAGCATAGCTGCTAACTTTCCGGCTGTTGTAAGAAATGCTGGATTGGAACTTACCCTTAGCACCAAAAATATCAATACAAAGGATTTTATTTGGACTACATCATTTAATATCACTTCTGCTAAAAATAAGCTTGTTGCTTTTCCTAACCTTGAAAAGAGTTCTTATAATTCTTCTCTCGTTGTTGGCGAATCTATAAATTTGAAAAAATTATACCGGTATTTAGGCGTAGATCCTGCTACTGGTGGATATTTGTTTGAAGATAAAAACGGGCAGCCGACTACCAATCCCAAATCCGGAACAGATAATTATGTACTTGAAAATACCGACCCGGTATTTTATGGGGGTTTTCAAAATAGCTTTATCTATAAGGGCTTTCAGCTGGACGTCTCATTTAACTTTACAAAGCAAAATCAAAAAACTACCACTTTTGGTTATGGGTTTGGGCCGGGAACTAAAAACTCCGGAAACCAACCTCTTTATGTATTGAATGCCTGGCAAAAACCTGGGGATGTTGCTACCATACCAAGATATACAAGCGGGTTCAATTTATATACTCAATTCCTGGCTGCCGGTAATTCAGATGCAAGCTATTCAAATGTTATTTATTGCCGATTGAATAACGCTTCACTTTCCTGGCAGGTGCCAAGAAACTGGTTAGAGAAATTGAAACTTAAAGATATAAGGATTTTCGCCCTCGGTCAGAATCTGCTCACTTTTAGCAATTACAAAGGCTCTGATCCAGAAACCCGCCTAAGCGGTATTCCCGGAACTCCACCTTTAACGGTATTGGTGTTGGGAATAAAAACAAGTTTATAATCATTTAATGCAACGAACAATGAAACGATCAACATATAAAAAATGGATGGTGGCACTAAGTAATGTTATCATTTTGATTATACTTTTTAGCATGGCCGGCTGTAAAAAATACTTACAAATCCCTGCACCGACTAATTCCATCAGCTCTCAAAATGTGTATACCCAAGATGCGACTGCAATAGGCGTATTAAATGGCATTTATATAAAAATGCAGGGCTATACAGATTTATCTATTTCTCCTGGCTGTTCGGCTGATGAGTTTACGTTATTGAGCACTTCAGTAATTTTGAATCTCACTTACAGCAATAAACTGAATTCAGATGCCAGTGGAAATACGGATCTCTGGTCTGCTTTTTACAAATATGTTTATTATGCTAATGCCGCAATTGAAGGGTTAAATCAATCTTCGACACTTACACCTGCAGTGAAGCAACAGCTTATAGGCGAAGCTGAATTTATTAGGGCATGGTGTTATTTTTACCTGGTGAATATTTATGGCGATGTACCCCTGGCATTAACAACAGACTATAAGGCCAATGCTGTTCTAACCAGAAGTACCAAGACCCAGGTTTATCAGCAGATTATAGCTGATCTGACCGACGCACAAACTAAGCTTAGTGCGAATTTCGTGGATGTTACTTTACTGAAAACTACTACAGCGCGGGTACGGCCAACCAAATGGGCAGCTACAGCTCTACTCGCAAGGGCCTATTTGTATTATGGTGACCTTACTGGAGACGCCACGAATTATACAAGAGCTGCTGATCAGGCGTCTGCGATAATACAGAACTCTACGCTATTTAGCCTTGTAACTTTAAATAACGCATTTTTAACAAATAATCAGGAAGCGATATGGCAATTAGAAGCTTCGCCGGCGACTATAGGTGGTTATACACAAGAGGCTTTTCTTTTTATTATTCCGGCTACCGGACCCAGCTCGAGTAACTATCTTGCTATTAGTCCATTTTTACTAGCTGCGTTTGAACCTAGCGACCGGCGCCGGACTGACTGGATAAACAGTGTGAATATTAGTGGAACGACTCTCTATTATGCTTATAAGTACAAAAACAATGTCGTACGTTCAACCACAACGGAATATGAGACCGTGTTTCGTCTGGCCGAGCAATATTTGATCCTCGCGGAAGCGTACGCAGAACGAGGTGATCTAGTTAATGCCGCTACAAATCTAAATAAGATACGAACTCGTGCGGGTCTACCAAATACAACTGCCTCCACTCAGTCTGAAATACTGGCCGCCATTCAACATGAGCGTCAGGTTGAATTTTTCACTGAATTCGGACACCGATGGTTCGACCTGAAAAGGACAAAAACTGTAAATGCTGTCATGACCGTAGTGACCCCGAAGAAAGGGGGCGTAAGTTGGGATCCTAACCAAGCCTTATACCCAATACCCTTAGCGCAAATACAAGCTGCTCCTCAATTGCAGCCGAATCCTGGCTACTAAAAGCCCACCGTATGTTGCCCTGATATTGGGGCAACATATATGCTGAATTTAGAATTCGAAATCTCCCGTTTAAATGACGCTTGCATTGGCACGGACCGTAGGCAACCAAAAAACAAACAATAATTAAAATTTTAAACCATGAGTCAGCTACTAGAAAACTTTATCCGAGAAAATAAAGAAAAAATGATATTCAAGTTCGATATCTGGGGTGTTTGGAAACGCATTAAGAAAAAACTACCTACCTCAAAAAACCTGTGATTAAACCAAAAATGAAATCATCATTTCAGAATTAAACACGGAAATCAACTCATTAAAAAATACATCAATTCACTCATCATGAAACCGCCATGATTTTCAAAATCACACAGTAGAATGATTAAATCATGGCAGCTTCATCACAAATTAAAATAAAATTTAAACAGATGAAAAAAATCCACATTAGTATGAAAAAAATACTTTTATTGCTGCTTGCGTTATCCCCTTCAGTATTATTGGCCCAAGAAAACTATAAGATAAAAGGCCAGATGACTCAAATAGAATCGCCTTCTAAGGTATTTTTAGTTTATGTAATCAATGGTAAAATCAAGGAAGATTCATCGACGGTAAGCCATGGTTCGTTTATGTTTAGCGGTCAGGTGCCAGACATCACCTACGCTACGCTATATCTTGATTATAAAGGCGTTGGTATCAGGAAAATGGACAGGGAATTTCCAGATTATAGATATCTATATCTGGTAAATGGCGCTACAAACATTTCAGGTACCGATTCATTAAAAAAGGCAAAGATCAGTGGAAGTGGGACCGTTATAAATGAAGATAAGCTGCGGTATACTGCAATGCTCAGACCGACTGGTAATGCTATATGGCAGTTAAATAAGGATTTTAACGCAGCGCCGAAAGAAAAAAGAGAGTCAAAAGAATTTATAGCTACCTACCAAAAAAAGCATAGTGAAATTGATGCGCAAGTTAAAGCGTTGAACAAGCAATTCTTAGCAGCACACACAAATTCCTATGTTAGTTTCGATGCGCTTAAAGATTTAGAAGGACGATATCCCCATTTTAACGAGCTGCAACCCGAGTTTTTAAAGCTTTCGCCAAGTTTGCGAGCAAGTAATGCAGGTTTAGCTTACCAGAAATATCTTAATAAATTGAAAGCAGTTGCATTATTCAGTTCGGTGCCTGAATTTTCGGCGCCTGATACGAGCGGTAGATTAATAAGCTTGGCATCGTATAGGGGCAAATATGTATTGCTTGATTTTTGGGCATCTTGGTGTGGTCCCTGCCGCGCGGAGAACCCTGGTTTGGTGAAAGCATATCATCATTTTAAAGATAAAAACTTTACTATTTTAAGTGTATCATTAGACGCAAAAAGAAGTGACTGGTCAAAAGCGGTCGTTCAGGATGGCTTACCTTGGACTAATATATCTAACCTTAAAGACTGGAATGATAATGATATCATCCAATTGTTCGGCATAAAAGCCATTCCGTATAACTTACTGATCGATCCTGCAGGCAAAATTCTTGCAAGAAATCTTAGGGGCAATGATCTACAGGAGCAACTGGAAAAAATATTCAGCAAGCTATAATTTAAATACAGCATATAAAGGCAAAATACAGTGATGAATTTCGAGATTGGATATTAAGGCAGAGGCCTTAATAACTGTTACATTCAAGGTTAGCATATTGATAAGTTAATTAGAGCAATAAGGTATTGAATATGCTAGAAAGTCCACTGAATGAAACGAATCTTGTAAAAAAACTACATAATGTAGCTACCTACTTCATTCCTGAAGTTAAAGTGGTGTTTGGGAATGAGGGAAGCGCACAAACTTTTAGGTATTTCCAATCTATTGGCTAATGAAATGGAGGAAGTATTTAACCGTTGGAGCAGGGTAAAAATTACCGATAAGTATTTGAAGCAGTTGATACAGGTCGCTGTGGCGCCGAACCCTGAGACCCTGGAGGCAGTACGTAAAGGCGAGGAGGACGGACTTTCTACCCTGTACCAAAATACCGTGGAGCAGGTTCTGGAATATGCATTAAGCTGCCCGACCCAACAGATGGAAACCACAAAAGGGACTTTGTTCGGGGCTTATAATGCCGTTACTGGATACCATCAAAACTTAAGGAATTATAAAGATGATGAAAGCAAATTTAAATCCATTATATACGGTACAGGTTTGAAGCACAATCAAACGGCTTTTGACCTTTGTATGGCATTTGCAAAGATGGGGGCCGACGCATTGAATAGGAGAATTTAATTTTTGATAGCGGTCGGCCTTGGGGCTGACCGTTTTTTTAAGCCAACGAAACCGCGGGTCGCCCGCTGCTGCTGCTCAGCAGACGGGCGGCGCTTATGCGCGCAAGGTGTAGAAAAAGATTTTGAAAAGTGGGATAAAGGGTTTATTTTTTGCTAAAATATCAGTAAAAATGAAGTCTAAAGATCTGCGGGGTAGAGGTGGGTTTATTTCTCAACAATTTAATAAATGCCCGCATTTCCTTGAAAAAAATGAAGATGAAAGATTAAAATTATCTGAAAGTCTTAGTTTTAATGAGTTTGATTTTAAGTTGTTTAGACTGTTTGCATACGAAAATCAGAAAAAAAATATTGGGATACTCGTGGAGTAATAATTATATCTATAATTTATTTGTTAGATTCGTATTGTAACGTTACATGACCAAACATATTTTACTTTCTGACGGTGAGTTAGTTTCCATTTTGAAAGATGGGGATAGGAATGCTTTTGGTGAAATCTATAACCGCTATTGGAAGCCGCTACATCATTCGGCATACAATATTCTTGGTGATGAAAATGCTGCCTCAGATGTACTTCAGGAAGTTTTTGTCAGTTTATGGCATCGCAGGGGCGCCGTTGAGATCCTCTCTCTAAAGTCTTACCTGTTTCAGGCTGTTAGGTTTGGTGTGCTAAAGTCGATAAGACAACAGAAAACAGATCAGCTTTTCTATACCAGGCTTGCTGCTGTCACCAGTGAGATAGTATTGGAAAATCCAATGCTGTTCAAAGAACAGCAACATCTTATAACGCAACTGATCAGTCAGCTACCGGAAGATTGTAGGACTATATTTATCATGAGTAGGGAAGAAAATTTAACCTATAAACAGATAGCCAATAAATTGGATATATCTGAAAAAACGGTTGAAAAAAAAATGTCTATCTCACTAAGGATGATCAGGAAAGGCCTAAATCTTGAACTCTGCATCGCTGTTACATCTCTTTACTTTTTGTCCAAATCCTAGCTTGTTTTCCATCAATTTCTATTTTCTTTTTGAAAAAGATATTTGAAAAAGTATAGGGTATGCCCTATGTTTTGGTACCTAACTGAGTAGAAGCAGAGATTAATATTTTAGTTAATCAAGAATAAGCTAGTTTGGAGAGGTAGCTTATTTAATTTCCTCAGGATCGAGAGTATATGGTTTCTATCAAAGAGAATATCTGTTAAATACCAACTAAAGAAATATAATGAACTTAATTATGAACAGGTTTGACCAGGAATTTTTTAACAATGGTCAGGAGAATACGATCGTGATAAATAAATTTACCCGGGTTGAGTTACTCTTAAGTATTGTTGGAAGGGCAGAAAATCATAGATGAGAAGAGCCTGCATAATATCGTTAAGCGAATAGAAATGATATCTTTCAGGAGACAAAAACATTTCTACTTTAGCTTTATGTGCAAATCCCCTACATTATTGATTATAAAATAAATGTATCGCCAGGTCTAAAAAAAAATATCATTAAAAGCATAGGGTATGCATGATGTTTTGGTACATATCTATATACTATGGAAAAAGAACATTTTTTATCACTCATCGAAAAGTACCTGGACAATAGGGCCACCCCAGATGAAAAAACGCTGGTTGAAACTTATTATGTACGTATGGGTGAAAAAAAGTACAGTGCACTGAGCCCTGAGGAGGAGGAAATATTTAAAGTGAAGTTGCTGCATAAGATCGAAACTGAACTATGGGCTGATCAAAGATTGGAACCTGAAGAGAAAAACAGCTCAGGGTTTATTTTACCGCTTAGGTGGGTTGCAGCTGCTGCAGTACTGATCATCATTGGGATTTCTTTATTCTTATTTAAACAGAGCAAAATAAGCGGTACAGAGAAGATCGATTATGCAAGTAGAATTTTACCAGGTGGAGATCAGGCAGTATTGATTCTAGGTGATGGATCCAGGATAGACCTGGGGAAAGCAGATAAAGGGCTTATTGCAGGCCTTAGCGGACAAGAGATAAAAAAAACAGATGAAGGCACCATCGTTTATGATCAGCTTGCTGGTAACCTACCACCTGAAAGCTTAAAACCAAGCTTCAATAAATTAAGTACGCGAAATGCACAAAAGTTTCATGTAGTGCTTTCTGATGGAACACAGGTGTGGTTGAATTCAGCGTCAAGTATACGTTATCCCTCTATCTTTTCTAAGGACAGCAGGATTGTTGAGCTAGAGGGAGAAGGTTACTTTGAGGTTGCGCACGATAGCTCCAGTCCCTTTATTGTAAAAACAGGCAAGCAGAATGTCAAGGTACTTGGCACGCATTTCAATATTTCTGCTTATGAGGATGATGGAACAACAAGAACAACCCTTCTGGAAGGAAGCGTAACTGTAAGCACGATAGCTTCATCAGGAGGAGTAAATAGGCATATTGCCCATCTTTTGCCTGGGCAGCAATCTGAGTTGAAAGGAAGTGAACTACAGGTTAATAATGTTGATGCCCAGGCAGCAATAGATTGGAAAAACGGAAAGTTTATATTCCGGAATGAAAATATAAAATCAATTATGAGAAAGCTTTCCCGTTGGTACGATATCGAGGTCGAATACCAGGGGAATGTCGAAAACCTAAGTTTTGGCGGTAAGGTATCGAGATCGAAAAACCTAAAGGAGGCGTTGAGGATCCTGACCCTTACCGGAGATGTAAATATAAAAGTTGAAGGAAGGAGGGTAACCATTATGCCATAGGCCTGGAATGGATAGCGGTTACATAATCCGGAAGTGCTGGACACACTCCCGGATAAGATGTTAAGCTAGCCTCTCAACAATTACTGCTAATTATCAACCAAACACGATGTGCTGGAAACAGGGCGTCTTCAACCTAACAATTCAAATATATGAAATTTTACGATTCTAATTCGTATAGGGCTTCCTATGCGAATGAAAAGATTCTTTTGATCATGAAGCTAACCACCATTCTTCTTTTTGCCCTGATCTTTCAGGTACATGCATCTGGCTACGCGCAGAAAAATGTTACCGTCGATGAGCGAAATGCCTCTTTGGAAAAAGTCCTTGAAAAAATTGGCGAACAGAGCGGGTACGATATTTTTTTTAATGCCAAGCTGATCGAGAAGGCCAACCTAATTAGTATTAAGGTAACGGATATGCCACTTCTGGAGGTATTGGTGAAATGTTTCGCCAACCAACCGCTCACTTATACAGTGGAAGGATCTGCAATTATAATTAGAGAAAAAAAAATAACAAATAGCGATATCGAGTCAAGAAAGGCTAACTACCCTATGCTGAACAGTACAAAGGGAAGAGTAGTTGATGAAAATGGTGCTGGGTTACCGGGTGTAAGTGTAATTATTAAAGGCACTTCAAAAGGCAACTCAACTAATAATACTGGTAACTTTACTATCGAAACAGCTCCTGGGGATATTTTAGTAATCAGTGCAATCGGATATGAAAGTAAGGAAATCGCTGTAAACGGAGTATCCGATTTAGGCAATATAACGTTGCGTCAAAAACCTCAGGCACTAGATGAACTTGTGGTGATTGGATATGGCAAAGTAAGCCGTAAAAATATATCAGGAGCTGTAGCAACCATTAAGGGTTCAGATTTAGCCAGCGTATCCACATCATCCAATCTTGCTCAATCACTTCAAGGAAAAGCAGCAGGGCTACAGGTTTTGCAGGGTACAGGGCAACCAGGGGCTAATGCAATTGTAAAAATCCGTAATAATCCTTCGAATGCCAGTGCTGGTGTACTTTATGTAGTAGATGGAGTTCCTATTAATGGTGGTGCAGGGGTTCCTGCCTCTGCAGTTTCTACACAAGGAAACCAGGATATTAGTTCATTGAATTTTATCAATCCTAATGATATAGAATCGATAGAAGTGCTAAAAGATGCAGCATCTGCTTCTATTTATGGTGCACGTGCTGGTGCAGGGGTAATTTTAATTACAACCAAAAGAGGACAATCAGGAGCTCCAAAAATTAATTACACAGGCTCGTACGCCTGGCAGAACGCAGCAAAAATGTATGAAGTGTTAGGTACAAAAGATTACATGGAACAGGTAAATCTGATTGATCTTGAGCGTTGGATGCAATCTAACAAAGTAGCTCCATACTATGGCACTGTAAATGGGTCAGCTTTAACACCTTTTAAACCTCGTTTTACACAGCAGGATATTACCAATTCTCCTAACTATCCAAATGCGATGGATGCCGTTGCGCAAAAAGGTTATACAACGCAACATGATGTTTCGGTTTCCGGTGGATCAGAAAACAGTAAATATTTTATATCTGGTAACTACTTTGATCAAAAAGGTATTTTGATTGCTACCGGAATGCAACGGTATAATTTCAGGGCTAATTTTGATCAAAATATCACGAAAAAAATTAAAATGGGTATCAGTGCTGCCATGTCTAGTGGTAAAATTACGGCTACCGGAACAGGAGGAGCTAATGAGGCTGGAGGTATTTTAACCGCTGCGCTTTATTATCCTGCAAATATGTCACTGGTAAATCCAGACGGTACTTTTCCGCTCAACCCCAGATACGCCAATATCCCTAATCCGCTTTCATACGCAACGGTAACTAACAATATTAATAGCTTCCGTTTATTAACAAATGCCTATCTTTCCTGGGAGATCATTGATGGACTAACGGCAAAAGGCATGTACAGTTATGATCGCTCAACAAATGAGCGGGAAATGTATTTACCACGGACATATTTAGGAGGCGCTAAAACTAGTGGTTCTGGTAATATTGCTCAAGCTGCAGCTGGTATCAAGTTGTTGGAGTATACATTGAACTATGACAAAACTTTTGCCATCGATCATAGGATTAGTGCTGTGGCGGGTTATTCTTTTAATCAATTTAATACCAGTGCATTAAGTGCTGGAAATCAGAATTTTCCAACTGATGCACTGTTGTATCACAATTTAAGCACCGGGCAAAGCCCTAAACCTTCTGTTGGTTCGGGATCTAGTGAAAAAGTCATTGCATCATATTTTGCCCGTGGTGTATATACCTATAAAAATCGTTATACTTTACAGGCGTCTGTTAGACGTGATGGTGCTTCAAATTTCGCTACTAATAAAAAATGGGGGTATTTTCCTGGGGTAGCTGCGAACTGGATTATGTCTGAAGAGGGTTTTATGAAAGAAAGCCACACACCGATAAGCTTTATAAAATTGCGTCTATCTTACGGTGAAACCGGTAATAGTGATATTCAAAGTGCTGCTCAGCTGGCTTACAATACCACTTTTTCGGGTGGAAATTATTCTTATTTATTCGGAGATGGATCAAGTTCCTCTACCGGCTTTGGCATTGCCCGGTTAGACAATCCCAACTTAAGCTGGGAAACCGCAAAGGAAATTAATGCTGGTCTTGATTTTGGACTGTTCCACGACCGTATTACAGGATCCTTCGATTATTTTACAAAGACAATCAGTGGACTGCTGTTTAATGTAACAACACCTGGTAATTATGAGGTTGGGGTACAAACCGTGAACGCAGGGAAAACCCGGACAGATGGTTATGATATTGCACTTCAATCTAAAAATTTTATCGATCGGTCAGGCAATAAAGGTTTCACTTGGAGTACATCGGTCAATTTTTCCCATTATTTAAGTTACTGGACCGAAAGAGCGCCACAAACATTGGCAACCCTATCTAAGTATGTAGCTGTAACAGGTAAAGATGCAGTAACAAATGGAGCGTATGGGTATATTTCTTCGGGGATTTATAAAGGCAATGGAAGCGTACCGAATCAGATGCCAGGCTTATTGCCAGGTAGTTTGATTATTCAGGATTTGGCCGGTTATGATGCAAATGGAAATTTGGCAGCAGCTGACGGAAAGATTACAGAAGCTGATCAGACGTTACTGGCCAATTTCGACCCCAAGTTTAATTTTGGTATAGGAAACCGCTTTACCTTCAAAAATTTCGACCTGAATATCTATTTTTCAGGAGCGGTACTAAAAGCATGGAGCCCGTATGCACCAAACCTTAATTTTCGCGTAGCCAGCCTGGCGGCAAATATGGGTACTTTCGGATGGAATACCATGCCAATCAGTTTAGAAAGATGGACTTTTCAAAATCCTGACGGAAATTTTCCTACCGGATTATCTGATTCGAAATATGCAACCTATCAGAACAACTCAAGTTATTGGATCGTTGATGCTAGTTTCTTGCGCTGCCGGAACATCACTTTAGGTTACGCCATCCCGTCAGCTTGGCTGGCAAGGCAAAAGGTAATCAAAGGAGCTCGTCTGTCGTTTGATGTACAGAACCCTTTTACCATTACCAATTACCCTGGACTGGATCCGGAATTGAACCAGAATAATTATTACCCGCTAGCTAAAAGTTATGTGCTTGGTATTGATTTTAATTTCTAACCCTTAAGTTAATTGTGATGAGTAAAACAATATATATGAAAAGATCGTTGAAACTGGCTTGTTTAGCCTTGATTCTTGTACCATTTTTAAATTCATGTGAAAAAGACCTGCAGTACAAAAACAGTCAGGAGCTCAATAATGATAATTTTTTCAAAACAGCAGATGATGCAAGTGCTGCGGTTACCGCGATGTACTCGGGAATGATGCAGGGCTATCTTGGTAACGGATGGGGCCCAGAACAGGCTGGATATACCACACAAGCCAGCCAGACTACAGATGAAGCGGTTTGTAATTGGGATGACTCGGGGCGTTGGAAAAAACTGAACGGATTGGTTTTTGATCCTGATTTTAATTCTATTACCGGACATTATTCTTCCCTGATGCGCTACGTATCTAAAATTACAACAACGATTCCAAAAATCCAGCAAATAGCGATGACTGATGAGCTGAAAAAGCGTTATGTTGGTGAGCTGAAAGCACTTCGGGCTTATTATATGCAGATTCTTTATTTGTACTATGGCCCTGTTCCTGTTATTTTGGACCCTAGTATAGTGAACACACCAGCATCAGCTCAAACCGCCCGCCCAAGTAAGGATGTAATGGTGGCCAATATTGAAAAAGATTTTAGGGAGGCCATATCGGTTTTGCCTAATAAGTTTGCCGGAACAGATTACGGCCGTTTTTCTAAAGCGGCTTGTTTAACAAGCCTAATGAAGTTGTATATGCAGGAAAAGCGGTGGCAGGATGCAATAGATGCTGGAAATCAGATTAAAACCATCGGTTTTAGCTTAACACCTAATTATGAAGATAATTTTAGCATTAAAAATAAGAATGGAAATTCAGAGATTATTTTGGCTGTAGTATGTAATGCAACTTCAGCAACCAATGGGAATGAATATCGGCCACATTATCTGCCAACCGACTATTACGAGGCATCCAATGGTGGTTTTGATGATGCCTGGGATGGGTACCGGATGCCCTGGAAAACTTATGATAAGTTTAGTCAAAGTGATTACCGACTGAAACTGCTGATGCAGAAATACCCGACCTTGGTAGGTGGTAACATTGTATTGCGGGATGCTAGAGCTGGTGGAGATATTGGTGCCGTCATGTTAAAATATGGACCAGATCCAGCTAAAACGGATGTTGACGTAAGCGCAGTAGATATTGTTGTGATGCGTTATGCCGATGTTGAATTGTTGCTTGCAGAAGCCATTAACGAACTAAATGGCCCAACAAATGATGCCTTTAATCTAATTAATGATGTGCATACCATACACGGAAAATTACTTCCACTGGCCGGACTTGGAAAGGATGCTTTTAGAACTGCCGTTCAAAATGAACGCTTATTTGAGCTTTGGGCAGAGGGGGTTAGGCGTGATGATCTGATCCGTTGGGGCCAGTTTATTCAGCGGGCAAAGGATGACGGCTTTGGCAATGTAGACGATCATTTGATTTTATATCCGCTACCGAGAGCGGCTATTACCGAATCAGCTGGGATTGTTAAACAGAATCCAGGATATAATTAATCAACTATTGGTGCCATCAACCACATTGGTACCTAATTTTTAATGCTATTTGTCACTTATCGTAAGATCTTTTAAATTTTAGAAAAATAAGAGGGATTCTTAAAGGAACTCCTGATTCATGCTACAAGTATTATTTCGGGTGTAGCATGAAAGAATATTGATGACTTTGGTAAGGAATTAGTCTGTTTTGTCACTTTTTGATATTCTGAAATTTGATCGGGTTTTATGAGGCCGCTGGTGGGTTTTTGCCTGCGCTTTATAGCTATAGCTGGTATAGAATAATAAACATGAATAAGAATTTTTAACCTGATTCAATGGAAATGCAACCCCGTCATTAAATCAATGACATTTAATTAAATACTTTTTTTAACAAAAATCCTAAAACAAAAATTATGAAAAGAAAATTTTTCGTAGCTACTGCTATGTTCCTTATTCTTGCCTTGGGGATGATTTCGTGCAAAAAGATAGCGGCAGAAAATGCAGAATTAACAACATTGAAGAACAAACTGCAGTCTAGTACCCCAATGGGTGGTACTTCACTCACGGTTCCGGTGGGTGGAAATGCTTATGTAACAACCCTTGCTACTGGAGGTACTGAATCGGTAACGAACACCGCATTGACCAATTGGACTAATCCGAACAGTATTTTTAGTGCTTATTTCAGGTTAGGGACACTTGGTAGTCTTACCGTTAAAATAAAAGCAACTGTTCCTTCTGGAAGTAGTGTAATTAAGGTGACCATAAACGGAACGTCTTTCAATGTGAATGTTACCGGTGCATCATCCACCACCTACAATGTTGGAACTGTCAATGTCACCGCCCCTGGCTATGTGAGAGTCAATTTTCAGGGACTTAGTAAAACGGGGAGTAATTATGCTGAAATATCTGACCTTGTAATCAGCGGAACTGCAGTGGCCTCAAATGTAATATTTGCGAATGATCCGGCAAATTTTTACTGGGAAAGACGTGGAGCAGCGCCATCTCTTAACTTTACAGCTCCAAGCAATACAGAGTGGTTTTATTCAGAGATTACCGTTCCAACCGGGCAGGATGCCATGAGTAGTTTCTTTATGGCAAATGGATTTGCTGGTGGATACTTTGGCATGCAGGTTAATACTCCTACAAGAAGGAGTGTGCTATTCTCTCTATGGGATCCAGCTGTTGGCAAAACCACTCTTGTTCAAAAAGGTGATAATGTAGAATATAATGCTTTTGGTGACGAAGGAACTGGGGCGGCCGGTGCTCTTACCTACAATTGGGTGGCAGGTAATACCTATCGTTTTTTAACCAGGGGCAAGCCTGATGGATTGGGCAGTACCCTTTACTCATCTTATTTTTATGCGCCAGAGGTGGGGGCATGGAAATTTATGGGTACTTTTAAAAGACCAAATACCAACTCATATCTTACCGGATTAAACTCGTTTCTCGAAAATTTTTCTGATTCAAACGGCTATCTGGGCAGAAAAGCAATCTATGGAAATCAATGGGCTAGGAATTCATCTGGTACATGGAGCGAACTCACAACTGCTTCTTACGGAGGTGGGCACGATGCAAGAAAAGATTATGCGGGAGGTTTACTTGGTGGGCAGTTCTATATGCAAACTGGTGGATATTTTGCAGATTTTGTGGAAACCGGTGTAAATTTTACTAAATCTGCATCAGGATCAGCACCTACAATAGATTTTACTACTTTACCTGTTGGTACGCCAAATACCGATCTTCCCAATGGCACTTACAAGATCATTACAGCCCTTAATAATACCAGTCTTTTAGAGGCGGCAGGCGGAGGGGTTACTGATGGAACGTTTGTGCAGCTGTACACCAATACTAGTCCAACTGTTTCCCATCAGCAATGGGTTATTACACATGTAGGAAGTGGTTATTATAAACTTCAGCCGGTAAATGCACCTGGCAAAGTTATGGATGTTAGCGGAGGCAGCACTGCGGCCGGAACACAGATACAGATCTATACAGATAATAGCTCGGCCGCCCAGAAATGGAAGATCATAAATGTGGGTGGAGATTATTATACCCTTTCGCCTGGAAATGCCACCTCTTTGGTACTCGATCTGAACAATGCCGGAACGTCAAACGGTACAAAAGTTCAGGTTTATACCTCAAATGGATCAGCTGCCCAGAAATTTAAATTTTTGCTTCAGTAGTTCAAATTTTTTGAAACTCAAATAATACACTGTTTATATCTGCTGAAGAAATTAAACAGTGTATTTTAAAATACATATAATGAATAGATTCTTTTTTAGAACAGGTGCTCTTACGCTGATACTTTTTATATGCACTGCGTTTAATACACTTTTTGCACAGACTTTTGATCATATAAGGGCCATTGCGCAGAGAAGGGTAGCATGGTTGGCACCATCTATTGTATTCAGAAAAATACCGGAAGAAAATGGAAAAGATGTTTTTGAACTGCTCACCAAAAACAATAAAATTGAAATTGCAGCTTCTGGTCCAAACGCTGCCGCTGAGGGGCTTGGCTGGTACCTTAAATACTACTGCCACAGAAGCATGTCGCATATTGGCGATCATCTTGAGGCGATAAGTACCCTTCCTGTAGTTAAGGGAAAGGTAAGGATTGTATCGCCTTATCCTTATCGATATGCGCTAAACTATTGTACGATAAGCTATTCTATGAGTTTTTATACCTGGGAAGACTGGGAAAGAGAACTGGACTGGATGGCATTAAATGGGGTTAATCTGGTACTTGCTCCTGTTGGGATGGAAGCAGTATGGCAAAAAACCTTAAAAAAACTTGGTTTTACAGATCAGGAGGCGCTTGCTTTTATTCCGGGACCAGCTTTTGGTGCATGGTGGTTGATGGGTAATATGGAAGGCTGGGGCGGACCAATGAGCCAGCACATGATAAACGGATTGGCTGACCTTGAAAAGAAAATTATATCGAGGATGAAAGAAATAGGAATCCAGCCTGTTATGCACGGTTTTTACGGAATGGTACCCACTACACTCAAGAGTAAGATGGATATCAAAGTGGTAGCTCAGGGGAAATGGGTAGGCGGTTTTACAAGACCGGATTTTCTGCGGACTGATCAGCCAGCATTTAAGCAGATTGCTGATGTTTATTACTCCGAAATGAAGAAACTTTACGGTGCTGATCTGCATTATTTTGGAGGTGACCCTTTTCATGAAGGCGGTACCGCTAAAGGCATAGATTTGAAAGCTTCTGGGAAATCTATTCAGGATGTGATGCTGGGTAATTATCCAGGTAGCACTTGGGTGTTGCAGGGTTGGCAATCCAATCCGGATACTACAATGCTTAGCGGACTCGATAAGAAAAAAGTATTAATTATCGAACTTTTTGGAGAGAACACAAACAACTGGGAAAAGAGGAAGGGCTATGAAGGTACGCAGTTTATATGGAGCAATGTAAGTAATTTTGGAGAAAAGAACGGGCTCTATGGTAAGCTTCAGCGCTTTTCGGATGAAGTTTACAGAGCAAAATCCGGCCCTTATGGAAATTATTTGAAAGGGGTAGGGATTATTCCCGAAGGAATCAACAATAACCCGGTTACTTTCGATCTGATGCTGGAACTGGGTTGGCACAAGGATCATATCAATGTTGAAGATTGGATTAAGACATATGTTCAATACAGATATGGCAAAAGTAATACGGTTATTGAAAAAGCATGGGCAATTTTGCTAAAAACTGTTTATAGCAGCCCGGAAATTTATCAGGAAGGGCCTTCGGAGTCTATTTTCTGTGCCAGACCAGCTATCGGAATAAAGACTGTTTCCTCATGGGGTACAAGAAAGAGAAATTATGATACATCTGAGTTTTTGGAAGCTGTCCGTCTTTTTGCATCAGCATCTAAAGATTTTGAAGGCATTGAGACCTATCAGGCTGACCGGATCGATCTGGTAAGGCAGGTACAGGCAAACAAAGGTGATCAGGTCTATCAGTCGATGATGGAGGCCATTAAAGAAAAGGATCTGGAAAAGTTCAGGAAAAACAGTGCCGTATTTACTGGCATGATCAAGCAGCAGGATGTTCTTCTATCCAATAGCAGGTTTTTTACCCTTAACCGTTGGCTTAAGCAGGCTGAACGTTTTGGTACAAATGCTGAGGATAAGGCAATTGCATTGAAGAATTCAAAAGCCCAGATAACCTATTGGGGCCCCGATACAAATGCCCGCACAGACCTGCATGAGTATGCACATAAAGAATGGGCAGGTTTATTGGGTTCTCTGTATCTGGCGCGTTGGAAAGCATTTGAACAGGAACAATTAGAAAAGCTTGCAGGCAATACAGTCCAAAAACCTGATTATTTTAAGATGGAAACGAGTTGGGTAAATGCAGCAGGTAGGTACGAGCCGGAAAAGCTTACAGAAACGCAGCTCAGATTACTCATCGATGGCTTACTTAAGTAAATATTTTACAATAGGAGAGGGACCACTTTGAAAGGCCCTTTCCTATTTACGGATCATTTTATTAAAATCAAATTCAGTTATGATTTCAAAGCACACTCGTTTAAAAGAAATAGCCACCGCCCTGGGAGTCGCAATTTCCACGGTTTCCAGAGCATTGCAGGATCATCCAACAATTTCACAGAAAACAAAGAATAAAGTTAGGCAGCTTGCCCGGGAAATGGATTATGAACCAAATCATGCAGCTGTTTCGCTTCGTAAAGGGAAATCATACACAATAGGCCTTATTGTGCCGGAAATTAAAGGTGTCTTTTTTTCAGCGCTTATCAAGGCTATTGAAGATGAAGCCGCCAATAATGGGTATATGGTTTTAATGGGACAATCGCACAGCTGCGAAGAAAGGGAGGCTGCCCTGGTTTGTAAAATGATAAATTTTCGTGTGGACGGGCTTTTGGTTTCTACAGACAGTCAAGCAAGATCATCTTACCCTTTTGATATGCTAAAAAGGTATCAGATACCACTTATTTTTCTGGTAAGAGGTGCTACGGTAGATAGCTTAGATCATGTGTTGTATAATGTAGAGAAAACTACCAGGGATGTTTTTGAGTTCCTGATGGGGATTAGCAGTAATTAGTCATTTTGATAATCATAGGCTAAACTGTTTGTTAAGACTTCTGCGGTATTGGTTTAAGATTCACAATCTGCAATCACTTGAACTTCTCTGTAAAATTGGCTGCTTATTAAGTTAGAAATAGGGTGTAAAAACGGGCAAATTTGTGTGAAATCCCCTTTTTTATTGATTTTTATTTGTGGATTATACTGCATTCATCACTTTATAGATATAAAATATGGCTTTAAAGTGGTTTGAGTAGTGTTTTTTTGTTTATCTTATTTAAGATAATTGATTGAAAACTCAGCCAAAACTCAGCCAAATTACCCAAAATGACAAATAAAAAACTACTTTTAAACCATCAAAAACAGCGTTTAAGAAACGCAATTGATGAATTTCAAATTCGATATTCTCCCCACGATAGTTTTATCAATTGGTTCAGTGATGTAAAGATTCTCAATTGGGAACCCTACATAGGTTACGACTTTCAATTCGTATAAATGCATTTTTTTTGCCATCGATTAAATTGGGTTCGATTTAAGCCCCTGCTTTCAGGTATATCTTTTTCTTTTAAGTTTTATAGTCCTTAAATAATTCGATCAAAACTCATTTTTAAGAGTTATTAAATGATTACAAAATGTTATTTAATCATATAAAAAAGGGCACTACGGCTCTGATTTTACATTATTAAACAACGTAAGCAGAGGTATCAATTGTTCAACTGTAGTCCCCAAAAGTGCACTTGAAGGGATGATTTTTAAATCATCCCTTTTTTTGTCTACAATCGTCATATCTAAGTATCTTATTTTAAATCAGTTAAGTGGCATTAGGTTCGTCATGGTAGGTGTTCGATAAAATGCCGTTTTCATAGTAGGTTTGACAGTTTACAATTAAAAAGAGGCTGACGAGGTGCGGAAACGGACCTTAGAAACTGATTTACCCATACAGGAAATCAGCAACCGTTTAGGTTACAGCAACCATTCGCATTTTGCGGCTTTATTACAACATTTTTTTTGGAGAATTTCCGGCTTCTATAATCAATAGAAGTAATATAATTGACAATATTGATATTATTTTTTTCTATAAAAGAAGATAATTGGTAGATGTTGTTAGAATTTTGTATGTTGGCATAATAAATAATACCTTAATATGCAATAAGATGGAACTGAAATTGCCTTATATCAATCCAGTGAATTTTGCAAACACCCTGGTGAATGATTATGATTTTAACATTCAGCAAGGCTGGAATTCTCAACATCTCGAATTCCCTGAACATATAGGAGCAGGCTCTTTACAATTATTTATGAGAGATGATATTCATTTTTTTAGAGGAAAATGGAAGTTTAATGAAGATTCCACTTTTCTATCACATGATCCGGTAGGACAAAAGGGCTTAATCGATTTCCGGCTAAGTAAAGACGGGCAGATTCATTCAGCATCTATAGAAGGGGATAAAAAATTTGAGTGGGAAATTACCGAGGTGGATGGTTTTCGATTCTTTATACCGGGACAATATCTTAAACTGGAAAAAAATCAATTATCGGATCGTTTTGAGAAATACTGTTTCAATAGAAATATTGTCAACTTACAAAAGCAACTTTTTGAGATTCAGGCCGGACAAGTTTCAAATGCCTTATTGCTGGAAAGTAAAATGCTTGAATTTATTTATTTCTGGATGGATTTTCTGCAAACCAATAACGTGGAAAAACATTTCGAAAGCATTTCGGATCGTCATTTTTCATGTCTTGAAAATGCAAAACAGCTTTTAGATGAAAGTCCTTCCCTAAGCCCATCAATAAAATACATCAGCAGAAAAGTGGGTTTAAATGAGTGTGATCTAAAACGTGAATTTAAAAAGGCATTCGGTTTGCCCATCAAACAATATGTGATTAAACAACGGATGGAATACGCTCAGAAAATGCTAAAAGAAACTGACTTACCTGTTGGCGAAATTAGTACCATGCTAGGTTATGCAAATCGTGGGCACTTTGCAAACCTGTATCAACGTTACTTCGGTTTTTCTCCATTACACGACAGGTTAACCAACCTGCATTAATAAATTATTCCCGTTTCGTACCAAATCATTCCCGATTAGATATTTTTTAAGTTACCTGAGCGTATAACTTTACGCTTAAGTAAATAAAATTCAGGGCCAAGCGCTGAACTAACCAAATATCTTTTCAATGTTCAATTTATCTTTAATTCTTGAAGATAGTGCAAGGCGTTTTGCGAATCAGCCAGCATTAAGTTTTAACAAAACCACGTTAACTTATGCAGAGCTAAATAACTTCGCCAATCGGGTAGCCAACGGGTTAAAAGCGATTGGTATTTTGCCTGGCGATAAAATCGCCCTGTCTTGCCCTAACCTGCCAGAATTTCCAGCGGTATATTTCGGTGTTTTAAAAGCGGGAGCTGTAATCGTTCCGCTTAACATTTTATTAAAAGCAGATGAAATTCTTTACCATCTAAATGACAGTAAAGCTAAAGCGTATTTTTGTTTTTCAGGTTCAGAAGATTTACCGATTGGAGATTACGGCCTTGAAGCATTTTACAATGCGCCGCTTTGCGAGCATTTCTACATCATTAACCCACAAACAAAAGAGGAAATTTATACAGTAAAGAGCCTTAATGATTTAGCCGATAGGCAACCATCAACGTTTCAAACCGAGGAAACCTCTGCCGATGATGTCGCGTTGTTAATTTATACTTCGGGCACAACCGGACAAGCAAAGGGAGCGCAACTAAGCCATTCAAATTTATTTTGTAATGCTGTTTTGGCTACTGATTTGTTTACTACAAGCCATCGGGATAAACAATTAGTCGTTTTGCCACTGTTCCATATTTTTGGAATGACCGTTTTAATGAATGCCGGTATTTATCGTGGCGTACACAATATCCTTCTTCCACGGTTTGATCCTAAAGCAGTTTTAGAACTCATTGATGCTTTTCACATCAGCATTTTTGCAGGCGTACCCACCATGTATTGGGCGCTGATTAATTACCATCACGAAAGTATTGAGGACGCCTGTATCAAGAAAAATCTGCGTTTATGCATTTCCGGTGGAGCATCCTTACCATTAAAAGTTTTGCAGGATTTCGAAAAAAGGTTTAACGTTTGGGTCTTAGAAGGTTATGGAATGAGCGAGGGCTCGCCTATCGTAACATTCAATGATTTGCGTATTGGTT
This sequence comes from Pedobacter sp. ISL-64, assembly GCF_018613605.1. GTDB lineage: Bacteria > Bacteroidota > Bacteroidia > Sphingobacteriales > Sphingobacteriaceae > Pedobacter. Next base: position 42,088 of record NZ_JAGGPU010000014.1, read on the forward strand.
GCAAACCCGGTTCTATTGGCACTGCAGTTTGGGGTGTAGAAGTAAAAATTGTTGATGCAACAGGAAAGGAGTTACCAGATGGAGAAAGGGGAGAGCTGATTTACAGGGGACATAATGTAATGAAGGGTTATTTTGAAAAGCCGCGGGAAACAGCCGATGTAATAAAAAATGGATGGATGTACTCTGGTGATGTTGCCGTAAAAGATAAAGACGGTTTTTACTACATCGTTGACCGCACAAGAGATATGATTATTCGTGGTGGAATGAATATTTTTCCCCGAGAGATTGAAGAAATTATGATGAAACATCCTTCCATTTCTTTAGTGGCAGTAATTGGCATTCCTGATGAAAGAATGGGTGAGGATGTAAAAGCCTTTATTGTGCTTAAAGCGCATGTTAAAGCTAACGCCGAAGAAATTATTTTATGGTGTAAAGCACATATGGCGGTTTACAAATATCCCCGGAAAGTTGAATTTGTAGAAAGTTTGCCCATTTCGGCGACAGGAAAAATTTTGAAAAAAGAGCTCAGAATGAAGAGCGCAATATAAATCAATATTAATAGAATCAATATGACCAAAAAACTACTGCTACTTTTTATCATTCCTGTTTTTTTATACGCTTGCGCGCCAGTTAAAGAACTAAAAGGAAATGGTCTGGAAAAAAAGTATAACGATATTCATTACGGCGATAAGGACCGGAATGTGATGGATGTTTATTTGCCCGCAAATCGAAGTGCTAAAACGCCCTTTGTTATTCTTATTCACGGCGGTGCCTGGACTATGGCCGGGAAAGAATATGTAAGAGATTACCAGGATTCTTTATTGAAAAACGGAATCGCTTCTGCAAGTATAAACCACCGTTATGCAAATAACACCGATGTTCATTATCCGCAAATGCTGGATGACGTAAATACTGCACTGAATTATTGCGCTGAACATGCCAAAGAGTGGAATATCAGGGATAAAGGTTTTGTAATGGCTGGTGTAAGTTCGGGTGCGCATTTGGCTCTTTTATATGCTTATACCACTACAAAAAAGATTAATGCCATTGTAGAATTTTGCGGCCCGACAAACCTGGCCGATACTACTATCCTGAATTATGCTGGTAAAGTAGGTTTGATGGATGTTATTCAGAAAATGACCGGAAAAACGTATAAAAAAGGGGGCACAATAGATCCGGAATTTGCCAAATCCAGTCCCATTACACAAATCAAAAACATTCCAGTGCTTATTGTTCATGGAACAGCAGACCCTGTGGTCAATTTCTCTCAATCCCAGCAATTGAGTGATGCCTTAACAACACAACACATTAAACATAAACTAATTCCTATAAAAGGTGCAGGACATGACCTGAACCTTAAAGATACTCTTACCAGGCAATTGGTTTACCGCCAAGCGATAAACTGGATGCTTCAAAATGGTCAATAATTTAAAATAAATATAGTATGAAAAAGATATTACTAACAGGATTTGCCTTATTTTCTGCATTATTATTGAGGGCTCAATCGGCTACAGAAATCAAGCCACTAACCGCTGCCGAAGTAAGCAAAAGATTAATTTCTAAATATAGTCTGCTGGCCCTTGCCCCAATTACAAAACTGGATTACGAAAATATCAAATCAGTAAGGAAAAAAGAAGCGGCATCCGTTATTCCAAAATTAAGCAATGCCGATAGTCTTGACGTAAGCTATGTAAATGTACCAGGATTAAACAGCGGCGATCCGGAAATTCCGATTCGCATCTATAAACCTAAAAACGCAGATAAAGCACCGATTTTTTTATGGTTTCACGGTGGTGGATTTGTATATGGCAGTTTAAACTGGGATCATAAAAATTGTGCGAATATTGCAGTGAGGGCTGGTATAGTGGTTATATCAGTAGATTATAGATTAGCCCCTGAAAATAAGTTTCCTGCAGGCGTAAACGATGCCTATTCTGTTTTTTTATGGAGTAAAAAACATGCGGCAGAAATAGGTGGTAACTCCGATCATATTGGCGTTGGGGGTGGCAGCGCAGGTGCTGGTATAGCCGGAAGCATGGTTTTAGTAAACAGAGATAAAAAAGGGCCAAAAATTGATTTTCAGGTCTTGTTTTTCCCACCCGCAGATATTGATACAAATCGGGTTTCAGTTCGCGAGCTCTGGAGCATTCCTGGGGTGAAAGGAGCAGATATTCCAGTTTTACTTAAAATGTACCTTGGCGATGACTATCAGAAAAATGTTCCTGATAATGCTTTACCCGGACTTACAAAAAGTTTTGAAAATCTACCTCCAACCTATATTGCAACCTGTGGGGTAGATCCCTTAAGAGACGGAGGATTGGCTTATGCTCAAAATCTAATTTCATCGGGCATTGGCGTAGAACTTCACAATTTTCCTGGTTATCCACACGGATTGCTCCCAGATAAAGTATTTCCAGAGGTTTATGCCTTTATGCACCAGTATTATAAATAGCATTTCAAAATAAAAGGAGGTGATTATGAAAGTTAAATTTTTAAAATTACTGCCACTGTTTGTATTCATTCAGCAGGTAACATTTGCCCAAAGTCTTCCATTGCAAAACGATGATGCAGCAACCAATGGTTTTTCTCCTGATCGCTTGAAAAGGATCGATCAGGTGATTAAAAGTTATGTAGATAGCAATTGGATAAAGGTGCAGTAGGTCTAGTGGTCCGCAACGGAAAAATTGTTTACTATAAATCATTCGGCGTAGATGATGCAAATAAAAATACGGCCCTTCAAAAAGATGCTATTTTCCGTATAGCCTCTCAAACTAAAGCCATTACCAGTACAGCGGTAATGATCCTTTTTGAAGAAGGTAAATTTTTATTGGACGATCCAATTTCAAAATATATTCCAAGTTTTGCCAAACCAAACGTGTTAAGCACTTTTAACGAAAAAGATAGCAGTTACACAACAGTACCTGCAAAAAGGGAAATTACCATCAGAGATTTGCTCACACATACTTCCGGTATTGATTATGCGCAGATTGGTTCGCCTAAAATGAAAGCCATTTATGCAAAAGCAGGTATTCAGGCTGGCTTTTCAGACCATAAACAGTTGCTTGCAGATGCGATTAACAAATTGGGAACTTTGCCCCTGGTTCAGAATCCCGGAGAACGGTTCACCTACAGTTTAAGTATTGATGTTTTGGGCCGTTTAGTTGAAGTGGTTTCGGGACTTAGCCTTGATGTTTTTTTGCGGCAGCGGATTTTTAAACCGCTAGGCATGGAAGATACTTACTTTAATTTGCCGGTAAATAAGCAATCACGCCTGGTGCAAGTATATACAGAGGATAAGGAAACCTCCAAGCCAGTTTTATGGAAAGATGACACTTTCCCGGGGAGTACTATAAATTACCCGATTAACAATAACGGCTACTATGCGGGTGGTGCTGGCCTGGTATCGACTATTAAAGATTATGCTATTTTTTTACAGATGTATTTAAATGGAGGGGAATATAACGGACATAGAATTTTGTCGAGACATACTGTAGAAATTGTAACCAAAAATCAAATCGGAGAAATACCTTTTGGAGATGATAAATTTGGTTTGGGCTTTCAGATCACTACAGAGAAAGGAAATGCAAAATTAGGTTTATCTGAAGGCAGTTTCTCCTGGGGAGGCTTTTTTGCAACAAGCTATTGGGCAGATCCAAAAGAAAAAATTTCCGGCCTGTTGTTTTTGCAGCAATGGCCATTTAAACACAGCGAATTGAGCGACAAATTTAAGGTACTGGTATATCAGGCGCTCCAATAAATGTAAACTTAACCAACTCGATAACTAACCAAATAACAATAATCATGAGAAAAAATTTACTTGCTAAATGGACCAAAAGGTGCGTTTTGCTGCTCTTGCTGTGGCAATTCGTATCCAGTTTGGCTTATGCACAAACCGGAAATATCTCCGGAAAGGTAATCGATAATAACGGAAACGTGGTGCCTGGTGCGAGTGTAAAAATTAAAAACACGAATAGGGTAACCTCTACCAATACCAATGGTGCTTTTACACTGACCGATATAAATGCAGCTATGGTAACGCTGCAAATATCTTATATAGGTTATCAAACCAAAGAAGTAACGGCAACAATAAATAAGCCCATGATCATTTCACTTGCTGAAGAAAGTAATAAAATGGATGAGATTGTGGTAACCGGAACCTTCGACAAGCGGAAGCGAATGGATGCATCTGTAGCCATAACCACGTTAAATGCCGTGCAAATGGAAAGAATTGTTCCGTCCAGTGCGGCAGATTTGCTTAAAAATGTACCGGGTGTATTTGTAAACTCGTCCGTTGGTGAAATCAGAAACAGCGTTGCCAGCAGAGGGATTACTGTTGGCACACAAGATGGAAGTTTTGGTTATGAATACGTTTCCATGCAGGAAGATGGATTGCCCGTTACCAATACAACTTATTTTGGTTATGGCCCTGATTTCTTTTTGCGTCCTGATGCCACTTTAGGCCGTTTAGAAGCCGTTCGCGGTGGTACTGCATCTATTACTGCTGCAAATGCCCCGGGTGGGATTTTTAACTATGTTTCGAAAACCGGAGGAGATGCTTTTGAAGGTGAAATTAGAACCAAATTAGGCTTAGTGGGTGTTGATGGCCGAGGCTATTCAAGAGCTGATTTGAATTTTGGAGGCCCTTTGGGGGGAAACTGGTTTTACGACGTCGGCGGATTTTACCGTTACGATCAGGGCGGGCGATATGCCGGCTATCCGATGAATAACGGCGGACAGATTAAAGCAAACATCGTTAAAAAATACAAAACGGGTTCATTAAAGTTTTTTGGCAAATACCTCAACGATAGGAACGGTTACGCACAATTTATTCCAACAACCGGTTTTGATAGTCCAAAACCCGCAGTAGGTTTTGATATCAACTCCAGCGTTTTAATGCCTAATGTTAATTATAAGTCGCAGGATTTTATTTATGGAGGAAGTTTAAATTTCAATCCCAGTAACCTGGTTAAAAGTATGTACCGGTCAGGCGGAATAAACTGGCAACAGGATCTAGGCGGCGGTTGGTCTTTAAATAATTCAGCTAGGTATTCAAGCAATACAATATTATACAATACACCTGGAGCGGTTTCTGCAATGAGTGCAACAGATTTGACAACCTATTTTTTATTGACAGGAGCTACAGGCTTGGGCGTTGGAACATATTCTTTTAAAGATGCACAATCTGGCAAGGAATTAATGAGCGTAAGTTCGGCATTAGGCGCAGGCGGATTACCTGTTTACACGGTAACTAAAAATGAAATGCCGGGACAGCAACTGCGACCAAATTCTTTATTTTTAACGACATTCGGGGCCTATAAAAATTCTGTTAAGGAGTTTATAGACCAATTTTCAATAAATAAGACTACCAAAAACATGAACTTTACTTTTGGAGGTTATTTTGGCTATTCTGATGTTCATCGTTACTCTGGTTTGGATGGGGTTGCATTAAGCACTATTCAGAATAGACCGCAGCTGGTTTCTTTAACCTTTAACGGAGTAACATTGGGCGGAACGTCAGGGCTGCACCAGGTAACCAATAAAGATGGAATAGCACAGGCCAACGGCGATAATGGTGCTTCTTTATCTTTTAATGCCAAACAGAAACAAGGCGCGTTATTTTTCGGTCATACCTGGAACATCAGCGAAAAACTGACTTTTGATTGGGGGATTCGCTATGAAAATGTAAATGTAACCGGTCATAACGAACGGGTTTATATGAAAACAGGCGTTCAGGGAGGTGTAGATGGAGATCCCAAAACTTTTTATGATAACAATACTGTAAATAAAATTACATCAGTAAATTTTGATAAAACACTTCACACATTTTCTTTTTCAGGTGCTTTAAATTATAAGTTTAATGATAATCTTGCCGTTTACGGAAGATATTCTGAAGGCAAGAAAGCCCCGGATCTGGATGTTTATTTTGCAGCCAACAGGCCAGAAACTATTGATTTGCTCAATCCAATGGAACGTACCACCAGGCAAGTTGAGGTTGGCTTAAAAGCCAGGGCAAAAGGACTTAATTTATTTATCACACCATTCTATAGTATACTGAGTGGCGTGCCGAACGGACAAATGTTTGGTGCTGTTGGAGGAGGATTTTATGTTCCGCCAACGCTTTATGGGAAATACAGAACTTTGGGCGTAGAAATTGAAGCAGATTATAAGATTGACAATCATTTCAGTGTAAGGGGGGTGGCCACTTTTCAGCGATCGAAAATTGCAGAATTTGAAGCCTGGGTGCCAAATGGTGCAGGACCGGCTGACGACACTAAAATATCTTACTCTGGCAATGAAACTGATAACAATGCCCGTACTATTTTAAACTTAACTCCAACTTATACCGTTGGTAAATTTTATACCTTTTTAACCTGGTCTTATTTAGGCAAACGCCAGGCCAATGCAGCAAATGTTTTCAGCTTGCCTGCCTTTTCTCAATTTGACTTCGGAGCAGGTTACGACATTAATAAAAAATTGAAATTAAGTGCTAATGTTAATAATTTATTCAATAGATATGGCGTAATGAGCTGGGTAAGGCCAGGGGGAATATTAGAAACCCTCGAAGGTAATAATGCCTTTAATCAAACGCTTTATAATCAGGCGGTACAAAATAATTCTCCATATTCTACGGTTTCCATACCACCGCGAGCCTATTTTTTAACGGCCTCATATAAATTTTAATTTCAATATTAACCCTGCACCACCGTGCAGGGTTAATATTGTTATAGCCGACCACAATATGAAATACATTTTCCTGATTATTTTTTGCAGTACCATTTACCTTGAAGATATAAAAGCGCAACAAGTTGTTGATTTGTATAATGGTGATGTACCCGGAAATATTTGTCATGTAACTGAAACTAAGCTGAAAAATAATGAAGTAGGGCAAGTAACCAAACCTACAATGACGGTTTTTATTCCTCAAAAACAAAATGATAAAAAAGCTGCGGTATTGATTATGCCCGGTGGTGGTTACGATCATCTGGCAATCGATAAAGAAGGATTTCAGGTTGCAAAAGCTTTTAATACGGTTGGTATTGTTGCTTTTGTGCTAAAATACAGATTGCCTTCGGTAAGCGATTGTTTTAAAGATAAACAGTTTGTCGCCTTTCAGGATGCTGAACAAGCGATGATGCTCATTAGAAAACAAGCCGGAAAATTTAATATTGATCCTGAAAATGTTGGTGTAATTGGTTTTTCGGCAGGAGGGCATCTGGCCGCAATGCTTTTAACAAATTATCAGGTTAATTTAATTGAGGATAAACAAACAAATTTAAAACCAAGCTGGGGAATTTTAGCTTATCCTGTAATCAGCATGGCCGATAGCTTGGGTAAAACCGGAACAAAAAAGAACCTTATCGGATTGGATGCTGCCGAAAAGATTAAACAATATTTCTCCGCAGATTTGCGTGTAAATGCTGAAACGCCAAAATGTTTTGTTTTTCAGGCACAGGATGATCCTGTCGTTTCTGTACAACACAGTTTGATTTTTTATGAAGCATTAGTTCGGAATAAGGTGCCAGCACAATTGCATATTTACCAAAACGGAGGACATGGTTTTGGACTTCATAACAAAACGACTACATTAAACTGGTTTGACGAAGCCTTGCTGTGGTTAACCAATAACAACTATTTTAAACACAGATAATATTTTGCTATGAAAAGAATACTGCTTCCAATTTTATTTTTATTAGGTTTTTCTGTTTCTGCGCAAAAGAATTTAAGTCCCCGTAAACTTTATCCGGGACTTTTTGAGCAAGTACAACTTGAAGGAATTTATCCGGATGGAAAGTCTTTCCCGGATGCGCTTCCCAAAAAATCTCCTGTGGAGATTATGAAAGATTATCAGCTACAGAAAAACGCTAAAGATTTTAACCTTAAACATTTTGTGGAAGAGAATTTCTTAGCGCCCGAGAGCCATAATGTGAACTATGTATCAGATATTCCTGCCGGCATAGAAAAACATTTAGATACTTTGTGGACCGTGCTTAAAAGGAATCCGGATGTAACTGGCGGTTACCAAACTTCACTTATTCCATTGCCAAATGCTTATATAGTGCCCGGAGGCCGTTTTAGAGAAATTTATTATTGGGATTCTTATTTTACCATGCTTGGCCTTAAAGAGGCAGGTAAAAAGGTATTGATTAAAAATATGGTTGATAATTTTGCCTGGCTGATCCGTAATTATGGCTTTATTCCTAATGGGAACCGAACTTATTATCTAACCAGGTCGCAGCCGCCATTTTTTTCTTTAATGGTTCAGTTACTTGCAGAAGGCGATCCCTCTGTTAAAATTAGTGATTATAGCGAGGTTTTGGAAAAAGAGTATGCCTTCTGGATGAAAGGAACTGAAAACCTGCAAAAGGGAAAAGCCATAAACCATGTAGTGAAACTTAATGATGGAACGGTATTAAACAGATATTATGATGCAGGGGCGGTACCGAGAGAAGAATCTTATGCGGAAGATTTAAGATCGGTTCAAAAAACCAGACAGGCAAAGCCGGATTTTTACAGAAATGTACGTTCTGCCGCAGAATCAGGTTGGGATTTTAGCACAAGATGGTTTGCCGATGGTAAAACCTTTGGTCAAATCATTACTACAGATTTAATCCCCGTGGATTTAAACGGCTTGCTCTATAATTTGGAAAGCGTAATTGCGATAGCTTATAAACAAAAAGGCGATGCTGCAAAAGCTAAGTTATTTTCAGCTAAAGCAATAAAAAGGAAACAGGCTATTTTGAAATACTGCTGGAATCCATCTTTAAAATTTTTCACTGATTATAACTGGAAAAAGCAACAGCAGTCCAAACAACTTACACTGGCAGCTACATCTTCTCTGTTCTTTAAAATAGCCTCAAATGCTCAGGCTGCTGCGGTTATAGAGAAGATTCAGTCAGATTTTCTGAAAAAGGGAGGTTTGCTGACCACCTTAAATAAATCGGGCGAGCAGTGGGATAATCCAAATGCATGGGCACCTTTGCAATGGATCAGCATCGCAGGCCTGAGAAATTATGGAAATAATAAGCTGGCAGATACGATATCCGACCGCTGGATTGACTTAAACGTAAAAGTATTTAAGGAAACCGGAAAATTGATGGAAAAATATGATGCCTCAGCTCCCAAAAGTTTAGGAGGTGGGGGTGAATATCTCCTGCAGGATGGTTTTGGATGGACTAATGGTGTTTTACTAAAATTACTTAGTGTAAGAGCAAAATAAATACGACATGGGTTCAAAATTTAACTGCAAAGCTATTAACCTTATAAGGTATCTATAATTTTAGCTACACTTATAACAATAAATATCTGACAGATTTTTATGCTTTATTTTGTAGTCCGAATTTTGTTGGGCAAATTCCTTTGTATGTACTTGCTCTTCCAAAAGGTAGAAATCTAATACTTAAATTAATTTTTAATGCGAAGAAACCATTCTGAGAAGTTCAGTTTGAAAGACCTTTTTTAGCTTAACCCCGCTTTTCCCAGGAACCTTTCTCGCCAAGAATTTTTAAATAGCTCTTATATGGCTCACTAGCGTGATAAAGTTGATACAGCTGATTGGTTAGCGCTGTGAGAAAGTTAAAGAAAATTAAAAATTCTTCTTCTGAGTTATAAATCCCACCCCATTCATTCAATATCCAATTTAACATTTTTCCATTCTGAGTGGTGATCGAAAATTCCAGGTAAGGAGTATCTACGTCTGTGTTATTGTAATAGTCTTGCTGTAGCCCCCCCAATAACCCTATTTGCCTTACGGGAACCTGAATGGAGCGTATTTCTGAAAACAAAACAGAACCGAAACAGGAACTGGTAAAGCCTTCTTTACTTAGTGAAACAATTTCTCCCGACCGCCTTTCGGAGGCCACTTTAAACAACCTGTAAATGGCCATAAACATTAATGGCAAGGAAATCAGCAATAGCCAGGCCGGGAAAAGTGCATCCGGATGTAGCAGTAAAACGATGGCTGTTAATGAAATAGTCAGCAAGGTGGTAAAAAACCAAAACAGAATAGTTGAGTCTTTTTTGCCGTTATTAAAATGGAAGCGATAGGTATTCATAAATAACTAATTGGATAAATATCAAACCACAATTTCGGAAATTATTGCACTAACGAAAGAGAAATTAATTGATAAAATTTTTAATTTAGCCATACACGTGGAGCTGAAAAAGTAGTTTGCAACTGTTGAAACTGGAGAGGGTTTTATTTTGAACGTCGATCACTTGGAATTGAATCTCTGAAATGAAAATGGAAAAATTTAATTCGTCTCCTTTGCCAAAAAATACAAATGAAAAATGTTTTTACTTTAATTGTTCTGCTGTTAATGTTGCGCTGGCAAAAGCAGAATCTAACCGAGGAGATATAGCCACTGCTCCATAACGTCTATTGGTTGAGGACAATTATTTATATGCTACACATCTAAGGAATAAATGGAGAATCATCAAATTGACTTTATGCAAATTCGGTTACAGGAAAATATTCCATTGACTGAAGAAGAAATAAAGGAAATGGAGAGAGCGCAAAAAGCAGTCATGAGAATCGCTGTAATTACGCTTGTTGCTTGTATATTCTTTATTGGGATAATCACTGCTTTAGCTGTAGAAAAGAAAACGCTCAACAATCTGAAGTATTACGATTATATCGCTTTTGCAGCTATAGGATTATTAATGTTTAGTTTTTGCTACTGCATTGCCTGGTTGGCAGATAGGTATAGCAAATACAATTGGAAGAAAGATAAACTAAACGGTAAAAACAGATTAACGAGTGTCGTTATTGGTCGGGACAAAACAGAGCACGCAGAATACCTGACTTTTTCGGGCCGATTCAAAAATGAAAAAATAAGGATTGAGGTTAAGCAAGAGGATTATAACCGGTATAAAATTGGATCGAAAGTTATTGTTACTTATCTAAAATTTAGCAAGAGGGCCCTTGATATCGCAGACTTTTAAATATGAGGATCAATAAAAATGGTTCTTCTATTCTAGGCGATAAATGTTTTTCTGCTGATGGCAGCATCACGGCATTTCGTTTTTTACAATCTAGGTATATTGGAAGATATCGGTTTAGTAATGTTAGAAATACTTAAGTTTTTTGTAAAATTTAATAAAAATGTAAAAGGATTGTTTGGTCAGACCCGTTAGTATTTGAAGAAAATTCTGTTAAATATAAAAATGGCACAAGATTCTTCTTAGAAGAAGATAAATGTGATTAAAATAGCCCATTTTTAAATAAATCATCAATTTTAAATGGCATCTAAATTAATAATTATATATTTGCAGCCTTGAAAGTAAGCAATGTCTAATCCTATTAATCAGTGATTTGAATATTACTTTTAACAGAGCCATAGGAATAAGGCTTTTTTAATTTTTGAAGACAACCTAAACAACTTGAATGCTTAATTTAGTTCTCTTTGGCCCTCCAGGGGCGGGTAAAGGCACCCAATCTGAAAAGCTGATTACAAAATATCAGTTGGTACACGTTTCAACAGGCGATCTTTTTAGAGCACACGTTAAAGGAGAAACCGAATTAGGAAAAAAAGTAAGTCAATTGTTAGCTGATGGAGAATTGGTTCCTGATGCCATTACAATTGCCATGCTTGAAGAAGAGGTAGATAAAAATCCTGATGCTAAAGGATTTGTGTTTGATGGATTTCCGCGTACCGTTCCGCAAGCAATAGAACTTGATCTGTTTTTAGAGCGTAAAGGCAGTAAAATTGCTGGCGTTATTGCTTTAGATGTTGACCAGGACGAGTTAACAAAACGTATTGCCGAACGTCACAAAACCAGCGGCCGTCCCGATGACGATGCTGAAAAATTAAAAAAACGGATTTCAGAATATTTTGATAAAACCATCCACGTATTGCCCTATTATGAAGAGCAAGGAAAGTTGAACAAGGTAAACGGAATAGGTGAAATTGAAACAGTATATAATGATCTTTGCGCTGTAATTGATCAGTATAAGGTATAAAGTTCAAGTAGCGGATATAAAAGAGACGGTTTAATTAATTCCCGATCCAATATTCAAAAACATAAAAAGAGTTATAATGTTAAAACGTTATAACTCTTTAATTTTAAAGGAATTGTTGTTTCGACGTTCCAGTATTAACATTTCAATATTAAAATATGTCACAGGGTTCGAATTTCGTAGATTATGTAAAAATTTGTTGCCGTTCTGGTAAGGGCGGGGCAGGTTCGGCACATTTACATCGTGATATTTTAACATCAATGGGTGGCCCCGATGGTGGTGATGGCGGTCGTGGTGGCCACATTATCGTTAAAGGCAGTATCCATATCTGGACATTATTGCACCTTAAATACCGTAAGCACATTATTGCTGAAGATGGAGGAGCAGGCGGTAGTTCCCATAAATTCGGTAAACAAGGTAAGGATGAAATCCTGGAGGTTCCGCTTGGTACCATTGCTAAAGATGCTGAAACTGGAGAAATCCTTTTCGAAATTACCAAAGATGGCGAGACTAAGATTTTAACAGCTGGTGGCCGTGGTGGCTTAGGGAATGCACACTTTAAAAATTCGGTTCAGCAAACACCGCGTTTTGCACAACCGGGTGAGCAAGGACAAGAGGTTTGGAACATTTTAGAATTAAAAGTTTTGGCCGATGTTGGCTTGGTTGGTTTCCCAAATGCAGGAAAATCTACATTGCTTTCAGTAGTTTCGGCTGCTAAGCCAGAAATTGCAGATTATCCTTTTACCACCATTGTTCCTAATCTGGGTATTGTAAGTTACAGAGGTGGAAAATCTTTTGTAATGGCCGATATCCCTGGGATTATCGAAGGTGCGTCAAAAGGTAAAGGTTTAGGCTATCGTTTCTTACGCCACATTGAACGTAACTCGGTATTGTTGTTCATGGTCCCGGCTGATACAAGCCGTTCAATTAAAGAAGAATACGAAATCCTTAAAAGCGAACTGGAATCTTACAATCCTGAATTAATGCAAAAACCGCATGTTTTAGCCATTACCAAATCAGATATGTTAGATGAAGAACTGATGGAAGAAATGAAGCAGGACCTGCCAAACATTCCATCTATATTTATTTCGTCAGTAGCTGAAAAAAATATTTTAGAGCTGAAAGATATGCTTTGGAAAGCAATTGAAGGATAAAGCAGTTCATTAGTTCAATGATCAGTTGTTTATTAGTTTCTACTCCTGACTAATGACCAGCGAACTAATGAACTATTAACCAAACTAGGCTCTCAAACCATCTACTGCCAAACCAATCCATTCTTTAAATAACATTTCCCATATGCCTAATGCACTGGTATTTGGGGTGATGATATTACTTAAGTTGAATTCGGTATCTCCAGAAAAATTTGTTGGGTAATATTCAATTTTCTGTTTGGCTTGTTTATCAAAAATCAGTTTTGCCCTTGGGATGTGCCATGCACTGGTAATCACCAAAATTTTAGCTTTAGGCTTGCTTTTCTCAATCAGTGCCAGGCTGTACTTGGCATTTTCGATGGTATTTCTGCTTTGGTTTTCAATTATGATTGCAGAATCAGGAATTCCGATCAGTTTTAAGTACTGAATGGCTAAATCAGCTTCTTTAATTTTTCGGTCTATTAAATTTGCGCTCCCACCGCTAAGTAGTATCTACTTAATCTGTCCTTTTTTATAAAGTGCGATTGCTTGGAATAATCTATCTCCAGCCCAATTAAAAGCAATTTCATTATTTCGTTTGTTTAAACCAGAGAAGCCCCCAAGTACTATTCCGACATCGAATTTACCTGCCCTGGGATAGTCAGCTTCATAACTGTTTATTATTTTTCCAACAATAAAGCCATTAGAGAAAAAGAAGAAAATAATCAAAATACAGATTAAATATCTTTTCCTTTGTTTAGATTGTTTTGATGCAATTGCAAAAATCAAAAGCACAAAAATCCACACTATAGGTTTAATGAGGAAAAGCAAAATCTTTGAGAGGATAAAAATCATATACAGATATTATCCTGTAAAACTAAGAAATTACCTTAGCAATGCCGTCATTTCGAGTGGAGTGCAGCGCAGTAGAGAACCACAATTGTTCAGCTAAGCTAAATCTATTATAGATATCTCCATTCCACTGCGTTTCAGTCGAGATGACGACTTTTCTTTTATACATTTAAGTTTTTCATCCTTGGCCTTCTTGTACCTGGCCATTTTCGTGCGCATTTTCTAAAATTTCCTGCACATCCGATTTACGTTTTTTAACAACCTTATGTTTAAAGTGTGGCACTTCATGTTCGATAATATCTTCTTCGATGGCTTCTACACCAAAAACCTTCTCTTTTAAAAGATTGTATTTGTCTTGAAAGCCGTAACGTAGATTTTTAGCTCCGCCAACAATTTTTCCACGGGTACCTGCGCCGCTATCAGGAGCAAATAAAATACTAATAACTGCGCCCGCCGCTAAACCAGCAACTAAGGCCAGTGCTATTTTTGCACTGTTATCCGATTCGTGCTTTAAATATTTTCCGATTAACTTTCTGTATTTCATAACGTAGCATTTTTAAAAAGAACAAATGCAGGGTTATAATGTTTGGATGTTTTTTGATTTGGAAAGCAAGTGCAGTACTTTTTGGAAAAGCAGTCCCGCTTCTGCTCCGATGAAACCTGTGAAACAAGCAAGCACACCATAAAACAACAAAAATAAGTGCTTAAATCGGGAGCATTCGCTAAAATGAGGTTTAGGTGGCAATGCTGTTGGTAAGGAGCAATAAAGAAATCTTAAAATTAATGTATCTATATTGATAGGACCTAAGTACGGGCCGCAGCGAAAGGCAAGACTGCAACAGTCATGAAATTGCGACATCCGGTTTTCAAAAAAAGACCAGACTTTTACCTAAGTTTAAAGTTAAAGCACAATATTTGGGATACTAAAACTAATTATATGGTAAAAGCGACAATAAATAAAGAGCATTATGCATGTTCTGTAACAAATGGTTCTCATGATATTATAGTAGACGAACCTTTAGAATTGGGTGGTACACATAAAGGCTTTGCCCCAAAAGGATTGTTAATGGCCTCTTTAGCATCGTGTGTAGCCATTACCTTAAGAATGTATGCCGATAGAAAGGAATGGCCAATTGATAGAATTGAGGTAGAAGTAAATATTGATACCGAAAATGGGGAAACCATATTTTTTGAAGAAATTGTATGTACAGGAATACTTACCGAAGAACAAAAAATCAGATTGGAAGAAATTGCCGCAAAATGCCCGGTAAGCAAAATTTTGGCCGCTGGTCACGAAATCAGATCGAAGGTACTTTAATGCTAACGGTGCAAAACTCGTTTATACATTGATAAAAAGCTTTAATATCTTTGTCAAAACCCAAGCGTTCGCTGTGGTAAAAAAATAATTTATGCCTACCGAAATAAAATGCCCCAACTGTGCCCATGTTTTTCCGATGGAAGAAGCCATGGCAGAAGATTATAAGAAAGAGTTACGTGAGAAAGCGGCTGCTTATGCAAGGCAGAAAGATGAAGAATATCAACGTAAACTGCAAATTTTCGAATCAGAAAAACAACAGCAATTGAAAGCTTTTGATGCTAAACTTGCTGAAGAGAAAACCAAGCTTAAGGATAATCTGGAGGAAAACCTGCGTAAAAGCATTTCGGCCGATTTTGAAACCAAATTGCAAATGTTGGAGGGCAATGCGAAAGATAATGCTGAAAAACTAAAGTTGGCCCGCGAAAAGGAACTGGAGTTTTTACGCCGTGAGGAAAGCCTTAAAATAAAGGAAGAAGAAATGGAACTTGCCTTTCAACGTAAAATGCAAGAGCAGCGTAATGAGTTGGTAGAACAGATCCGTAAACAAGAGGCAGAAAAAAATAGTATTAAAGATACTGAACACCAATTGCGTTTAAAAGAATTGGAAAAACAGCTCGACGACCAGAAAAAACTGGCCGAAGAAATGAAACGTAAGGCTGAGCAAGGTAGTATGCAATTGCAGGGCGAAGTACAAGAACTGATTTTAGAAGAATTACTTCGTACCAATTATCCTTTCGATTTAATTGAAGAAGTTGGCAAAGGAGTGCGTGGTGCAGATTGTGTACAGGTGGTACGCAATCAATTTGGACAGGAATGCGGTAAAATTATTTACGAAAGCAAGCGTACCAAAGATTTTGGTGGCGATTGGATCGAAAAACTGAAGAAAGATATGCGGAGTATGGGTATTGATGTAGCGGTAATCGTAAGTCAATGTTACCCAAAAGGAATGGATTGTTTCGGGCAGCGCGATGGGGTTTGGATTTGCTCTTTCGAAGAAGTAAATGCTGTAGCATATGTGTTGCGCGAAGGTATTTTGCGCTTGGCAGGTGCAGTAAAATCGCAGGAAAACCGCGGCGAAAAAATGCACATGCTTTACGATTATTTAATGGGTGCAGAGTTTTCAGAACAATGGAAAGCCATTAGGGAAGGTTTTATGAGTATGAAACTATCCATACAACGCGAGCGTGATGCGATGGAACGCTTATGGAAAGCACGTGAAAAGCAGCTAGAAAAAGTATTGTTAAATGCGACCCATATACGCGGTTCTATAGAAGGTATTGCGGGTAGCGATAGTGTGCAGCTGAGCTTAACGGATGAGGATGATGATACCTTGCTTTTAGAGTAAGTTATATTATTGTCATCATGCCTGATTTATACATCGAATCGTCATCCTGAATTTGTTTCGGGATCTATTTTGAATGACCGACGTTGCTCATCACCAGGTGTGAACTGCAAGCTACCAGCTTATTTGGGCGTTCCCCAATCCCGTAAAAAACGGGAAAAGGGGCGGGCTTTTCAGGGCTACGCTTCGCTTCGGTACCGATGAAGAATCGGTACTAAACCCTTACAATCCCTAACGCAGATATACAGCGAATGGTAAGGATACGAAGTAATACTTCCGGAATGTTTTTTTAAAGCCAATTAACAATACTGGGCTTGTTATTAGGTTCAAACCAAAACATACAAGTTCTAATGTGATATAAATAGTAATAACAATAAATAAATGATAACATGAATAAAAAACCTAACCAATCCTTTAACCGCTCTAAAATCCTTACTTTAATATGCACTTTACTATTTTTTGGGAATGTTTTCGGGAACGTTCCCGAAAAGGGTTTGAAGTCGCCGGATGGCAATTTAGTAGCCAGTTTTGCTTTGGCCGAAGGGGGAGTGCCAACCTATAGCTTAAGGTACAAAGGAAAAGACGTTATTAAAGTCAGCAAACTGGGGCTTGAACTTAAAGATGGTAAATCTTTAATGAACGGTTTTGCCATAACCGATATTAAAACCAGTACTTTTAACGAAACCTGGAAACCGGTTTGGGGCGAAGTAAAAGAAATTGTAAATCATTACAACGAACTGGCGGTAACTTTAACGCAAAAAGAAACTAACCGCTATATCGTTGTGCGGTTACGTTTGTTTAACGATGGCTTGGGTTTTAGATATGAATTTCCTGAACAAAAAAACTTAGATTATTTCGTAATTAAAGAAGAGAAAACCCAGTTTGCCTTAGCTGGCGATCATAAAGCATTTTGGCTTCCTGGCGATTATGATACACAGGAATACAGTACGGTAACCTCAAACTTATCAGAAGTACGCAGTAAAATGAAAGCTGCGGTTACACCAAATGCGTCACAAACTACTTTCTCACCAACAGGTTTACAAACGCCTTTAATGATGAAGAGTAAAGATGGTTTGTACATCAATATCCATGAAGCGGCATTGATCAACTATTCGCTAATGTCGTTAAATCTCGACGATAAAAATATGGTTTTAGAATCGTGGCTAACGCCAGATGCAGTTGGCGATAAAGGTTATTTGCAGGCACCCTGTTTATCGCCCTGGAGAACCATTATTGTGAGTGATAAAGCAGATGACATTTTAACCTCAAAGCTAACCTATAACTTAAACGAGCCAACAAAATTTAAAGATGTATCGTGGATAAAGCCAACCAAGTATGTAGGTGTTTGGTGGGAAATGATTACAGGTAAAAGTACCTGGGCCTATAATGATTTAACCAGCGTACAGTTGGGTGTAACCGATTATGCTAAAACGAAACCTAACGGAAAACATGCTGCAAATACCGCACACGTAAAAGAATACATCGATTTCGCTGCTAAGAATGGTTTAGATGCTGTTTTAGTTGAAGGCTGGAACGAAGGCTGGGAGGATTGGTTTGGTAAAACAAAAGATTATGTGTTTGATTTTGTAACGCCCTATCCCGATTTCGATGTAAAAGAATTACGCCGTTACGCCGCAAGCAAAGGCATTAAAATGATTATGCACCACGAAACTTCTTCGTCTGTACGTAATTATGAGCGCCATTTAGATACTGCCTACAAATTTATGAAAGCCAATGGTTACGACGCCGTTAAAAGCGGTTATGTAGGCAATATGATCCCAAGAGGAGAGCATCATTATGGCCAGTGGTTAAACAATCATTACCTATATGCCATCCAAAAAGCAGCTGATTATAAAATTATGGTGAATGCACATGAGGCTGTTCGCCCAACAGGCCTGGCGCGTACTTATCCGAACTTAATTGGAAACGAATCGGCAAGGGGAACCGAATATGAAGCTTTTGGAGGTAACAATGCCGATCATACTACCATTTTGCCCTTTACACGTTTAATAGGCGGGCCAATGGATTATACTCCGGGTATTTTCGAAACTAAAGTAAGTGCTTACAATCCTGAAAACACTTCTTTTGTGCACAGCACACTGGCCCGCCAGTTAGCACTTTATGTTACCATGTACAGTCCGCTGCAAATGGCTGCCGATTTACCTGAAACGTATAACAAGTATATGGATGCTTTTCAGTTTATTAAAGATGTGGCTGTAGATTGGGACGATACCAAAGTTTTAGAAGCAGAGCCAGGCGATTATATCACTTTTGCGCGTAAGGCGAAAGGTAAAAACAACTGGTTTGTTGGCCGCACCAATGATGAAGTGGCCCGTACCTCTAAAATCGATTTTAGCTTTTTGGATCCTGGTAAAAAATATACGGCAACCATTTATGCTGATGCAAAGGATGCAAATTATGAAACGAATCCTAAAGCCTATACCATTCACAAAATGGAGGTAACCAATAAAACTAAATTAGCTCAATATTGCGCACCGGGTGGGGGATACGCGATTAGCATAATGGCGAAATAATTTTTGTTAGTGGCGTGAGTTTTTTTACCACAGATGGACACGGATAAACACAGATCAAATATCATCTAACAACTGTCATTAGACTAAATTTACTCTCTAGTCGTAGCGTCTCGCTACGACTTTTTTGTTGTTTGTAGATTACCGCAAAAAGGATCTAAACACGATGTTATCTATCAGTCAGATGGTAACATCAGACCGCACGGAAATAGAAAAAATAAGTGATTTGCGGTAATCACTTTAAATCTGCGGAACTATTCTGGCGGTTAAATTTGTCGAACTCTCTAGTCGTAGCGTCTCGCTACGACTTTTTTGTTGTTTGTAGATTACCACAAAAAGGATCTAAACACGATGTTATCTATCAGTCAGATGGTAACATCAGACTGCACGGAAATAGAAAAAATAAGCGATTTGCGGTAATCATCTTAAAATCTGCGGAACTATTCTGGCGGTTAAATTTGTCGAATCTCCCTTAACAGATCATAACAGCTGATTGAAGGAAAATATCTTATTTTATAATATCTTAGCAAAGACATTAAAACCAAGCAATTTTAACAAAATATTACCATGCCCAGAACCAAAAACCATATCGAACTTCAATTTTTAAGCGAACCCTCTGATGTTAATTATGGGGGTAAGGTACATGGTGGGATGATGATGAAATGGATCGATCAGGCTGCTTTTGCCTGTGCTTTACAATGGAGCCAGACTTATTGCGTAACAGTTTATGTTGGGGGAATCCGTTTTTTTCATCCTGTTCATATCGGGCACTTGGTTAAAATGGAAGCACGCATTATTTACACGGGTAAAACCAGCATGCATATTGCCGTTGATGCTTTTTCGAAACCAGTAGGGCAAACCGATTTTGTTAAAAATACACACTGTATTATTGTTTTTGTTGCAGTAGACGACGATGGGCAACCCAAAGCGATCCCGGCCTTTAAACCTAAAACCGAAAAAGAAATTGCCATGCATGGCTACGCCATTAAATTAATGGAATTGCGTAAAAGCATTGATAAAGAGATGGAGCCGTATATAGTTTAGTACTGGACGGGTGGCGTTGCAATCGCCTATCATCCATTTTCTATCTTCCAAATTTCTTTGTGTCCTCTGCGTAAAACTTTGCGCCCTTTGCGGTTAAAAGAAATAGAATCTACTCTACTACTGGCAAGCTGAAACAAAACTTGCTGCCTTCGCCAATGGCGCTTACCACCCATATTTTTCCGTTTTCGGCTTCAATAAAATCTTTAGAAATGGCGAGGCCCAATCCGGAGCCCGATTTATTCTGTCCATCGGTTGGTACCTGGAAATACCTGTCGAATAATCTTTTCTGGTATTTTTCGTCAATGCCTTTTCCAAAATCGCGCACAGAAAATTCGATAAACTTGTCTTTTTGGAAAACATCGATGATTACCCTCGATTTTTCTGAACTGTACCGCAATGCATTAGATAAAAAGTTAACCAGTACCCAGGCTGTTTTCTGGATATCGGCATTCACATCCGGCAAGTTCTGACTGCAGTTAAGTACCAGTTGAATCGATTTTTGTTCAGCCTGAAATTTAACGGCATCAACGGCATAACTTACAATTTCTTCGGGTTTGGTTATGGCAAAAGTGAGTTTTAAATTACCGGTTTCTACTTGCGAAAGATCTAAAAGTTCGCTGGTGATTTTTAGCAGTCTGTCGCTATCTTCTTTGATGTGGTTGAGCAGCTCATGCTGTTCTTCGTTCATCGCACCCACACGCTCATCGTTTAGCAATTTCAAGCTCATTTTGATAGATGATAGTGGTGTTTTTAACTCGTGCGAAACTGTAGCGATAAAATTTGTTTTGGCTTCATCGAGCTCTTTAAACTGCGTAATATTTTTTAGCGTGTAAACGCTTCCTGCAGATTTAGAAGAGGCAATTAAAGTGTTTTCATCCTGCTCTTCATAATTTGGGATGATGATTTCGCGGTTTTCCAACAGGAAATAAGATTCTTTATCATCAGCATAAATTTTTAGGGTATTATCATTGGTTTCGGGTTTAATAATCCGTTTAAGCAGCTCGTTCTTTTGCACCAGTTCTGCCACGTTTTGGCCAATAACCTTATCTTCATCCAGACTCATCAGTTTTGCAGCCAGATGATTTAGAAAGAGTACTTCACCTTTTTCATTTAGGCCGATTATAGCATCTTGCATTTGTGCAATAATGGCCTCAATACGTGATTTTTCGGATTTAATTTTAGATAAATTGCTGTTTTCCCATTCGTTTAATTTAACTACCATTCCGTTAAAGGAATCTGCCAGTTCTGTAAACTCATCTTCGTTTTCGAAATGCAGGCGCTGTTTATAATTTTTACGACTGATCTGCTTTATCGCTGCACTAAATTCGGCAAGAGGGTTGGCCACAAAACCTGGAAAGTTTACAATGAATGTAAAGAGGATAATAAAACTCAGGGTAGCGGCAATCATGATGTAGAGGTTTGCCCTCGATGAGGTTTCATTGGCCAATTCATTTTTATCGTAAATGGCCTTCATATTTACCTGCTCGATATTTTGTAGCGCAACGCGCAAATTTTTAATGCTATTTTCTTTAATGGTTAACGATTGTGGGCCGTTTAATATGTTAAAGGCCGTTGCTAATTTCTGGAAAGCCACTTTTTCGCCGGGTTCGGTAATGTTTAACCCTTCATTTTTTAAGTTTTCCCTAAATACAGCCAGTTGAGTACTGCTTAATGGAAATTGGTTCTGATCGATTACATTGCGCATAGCAGCAACATATTTCAACGATTTGTAGTTGTCTTTAAGGATTACCTTCGATTTATCGGAAAGCTCGTTTAAGAAAAAGAGCGCGATTAATCCGAAGGATAAAACAAGTATAAAGAGAAACCCGAATCCGAGGCGGAGCTTGGTTTTTATTTTCATCTGTTTATATATTTTTTAAATGGTGATGAAGCTATCATGATTTGTTTATTTTATTGTGTGATATTTGAAAATCATTGATGGTTTCATGACTTTTTTGTTTAACCGCAAAGGGCGAAGAGGTTTTTGCTATTAACGCAAAGCAATTTTTCTCTTTTTTGTGTAAAAATAGGTTATAATTTAAATCTGTTTCCTGATTAACTAAATTATATAACAAAGGTTAAATAAATAGCATCTGTTTAGCCTGTAGTCAATAGCTATGCCAGTAGATTGGGTTATTATTTAAGTTGTTGTTTTATAGTGTTTTATGATGTTTTTGAAATTGTTTTATGCAAAAAACCTTTTCATTTTGGAAGGGTTTTTATCATTTTGAACCATTGCTTCTGAAGGTTTATGCGCTGTTTTACGTTCCTAAACCTGATTGCAATGGAAAGCCCGTAAGCGAGGTACGAGTGCGGACTTGGAATGAAAAGGTACTGTCTTTAAAAGCAAATAATATTGATAAAAATTTAGCTTCTGAGAAGCATTAATTTAAAT
>NZ_JAGGPU010000015.1 GCF_018613605.1 Pedobacter sp. ISL-64
GCTTTTAAAGACAGTACCTTTCCGTTTTATTCCGATAAAGGATCGGAATGTTCACTTCAATCGGGTTTATTTAACAGAGAGAGTAGCACAATCGGGGGACAGACCTCGCAGGTTTTCGAAACCTACGAGGTCTCGCTTCCGCGTTAGGGATTGTAAGGGTTCAGTACCGATTCTTCATCGGTACCGGAGCGAAGCGCAGCCCTGCAAAGCCTGACCCTTGCGCAGCTTAGGTAACGCCCAAATCAGTTAGCAGTCTTCAGTTAGCAGTTAGCCGTTTTCATTCTTCAGTTGGCAATTTTCAGTTTTCGGTTGCCAGTTATCAATTAGCGGTTTTTAGTCCCGTTTGATTAAGTGATTTAACATTGTAGATTTAGCTTGGCTGAGCACTTCGTGGTTTTCGACTGCGTTACACTCCGCTCGAAATGACGACCTTACATGGTTTTAACAGGATATCGTAAATTTTTTCATAATAAATTACGACTATTCCTATATACTTTATATATTTGGCGTATGAATTTCAATTTTATACCTAGCAAATTAATCGCTATGCAAATAATGTGTTGTTGTAAAACGCAAAAATAGGAGCCTACAGATAATTTTAAGTATAAAATATGGAATGCTTCTCGGTAATAGGGAAGCATTTTTTGAATAAAGCTAACAACACATATGCAAAGTTTCAGAACAGAACTCGAAAATCCGATTGTCGAGCAGGACATTATCGATTTAGAGAATAAGATTAAAGCTTTTAGAGATGGAACCATCCACGACGAAAAGTTTAGAAGCCTCCGTTTAGCACGCGGTGTTTACGGTCAAAGACAACCTGGCGTACAAATGGTGCGTATTAAATTGCCTTTTGGTAAGGTAACTTTTAAGCAGTTGTTACGTATTGCAGATATTGCTGATGAGTATGGAAGTGGAAATTTACACTTAACCACCCGTCAGGATATTCAGATTCACTATGTGAGTTTAGACCGTACTCCAGAGCTTTGGGCTAAATTAGAGCAGGATGATATTACGCTTCGCGAGGCTTGCGGAAATACGGTTCGTAACGTAACGGCATCTCCAAATTCTGGAATCGATGCTGAAGAACCTTTTGATGTTTCGCCTTATGCGCAAGCGGTATTTGCGTACTTTTTGCGTAACCCGATCTGTCAGGAAATGGGTAGAAAGATTAAAATTTCATTTTCTTCGAGCGATAGAGATACTGCCTTTAGCTACATTCACGATTTAGGTTTTATTCCTAAAATTAACGAAAATGGCGAACGCGGATTTAAAGTTTTGTTTGCAGGTGGTTTAGGTGCACAGCCATTTTTGGCCAATGCAGTACACGAGTTTTTGCCTGAAGATCAATTGATTCCGTTTACAGAATCTGTTCTTCGTGTGTTCGACCGTTATGGCGAACGTACCAACCGTAACAAAGCACGTTTAAAATACCTGGTTCAAAAATTAGGTTTAGAAGAGGTTTTACGTTTGGTTGCCGAAGAGCGTATTGCCAATAAAGTAAAAACCTTTAAAATAGATATTAATACTGTACCTCAGCCAACTTTGCCTTTAGAGCAAGAATATCCTGCGGTAGAAATATTAAACGAAGCCCATTACAAACACTGGTTAGCCACTAACGTAATTGAGCAGAAACAAGCCGGATTTTATGGCGTTTATGTAAAAGTTCAGGTAGGAGATATCAAAACAGATAAAGCAAGAGCTTTTGTTGATGCCATCAGGTTATATGTTGCTGATGAAATCAGGATTACCCAAAACCAGGGATTGTTGTTAAAGTTTGTACGTAAAGAAGCATTACCTTCACTATATGCGGCTTTAAATAAAATTGGCTTTACTACGGCAGGTTTTGATAGTTTAGCTGATATTACCACTTGTCCTGGTACCGATACCTGTAATTTGGGTATTTCGAACTCAATGACCTTGGCCGAAGTTTTGGAAGAGGTAATTTATACCGATTTCCCTGAGTTTATCTACGAGAAAAACATCAAGATCAAAATCAGCGGATGTATGAACTCTTGCGGTCAACATGGTTTGGCTGAGATTGGTTTCCACGGAAGTTCGGTAAAAGCTGAGGGAAAAGTTGTTCCGGCAGTTCAAGTGATGTTGGGTGGTGGAACTGTAGGAAATGGTGTTGGTAGAGTAGCGGAGCGTGTAATTAAAGTGCCTTCTAAAAGGGCTACAAGTGTTTTACACTTCATTTTAAATGATTTTAAAGCCAATAACCTGGAGGATGAGAACTTTCACCAATATTATGATAGAAAAGGTAAAGATCATTTTTATCAGTTGTTAAAGCCATTGGCCGATTTGACCAATCTTAAAACAGAAGAATTTGTAGATTGGGGACATGTAGAAGAATTTGTAACTGCAATTGGTGTAGGCGAGTGTGCCGGCGTAGTGATCGATTTAGTTGCTACTTTATTGTTAGAAGCTGATGAAAAATTTGATTGGGCAAAGCAAAACTTAGCTAAAGGTGCTTATGCCGATGCCATTTATCATACTTACAGCACTTTTGTAAGCGCTGCAAAATCTTTATTGTTAGATAAAGGTGTAAACAGCAGCACACAGGTAGGTGTGATCCGTGAATTTGATAACCATTACGTAGAAACTGGAGAGTTTAATTTATCGACCAATTTCTCTGACCTGGTTTTACAGATCAACAAAAACGAACCTACCGCTGAGTTTGCACAGAAATATTTTGAAGAAGCAAAACAATTTTTAAATCAGATTAAGGAAAAAAGGGCAGCACTGGTAAAATGAGAGAATTAGTGAGTGATAGAATGATTGAATTTTATAGCAATCGCTGGTAATCATTCACTCATTCAAAATTCATTCATTCAAAATCTAAATTTATGTTAAATCAAAATAAAGAATCAAAAATAACCCTTTTAGGTGCAGGTCCTGGAGATCCTGATTTGTTGACACTAAAAGGTGTAAAAGCGTTGCAAACTGCTGATGTGGTTTTGTACGATGCCTTAACCAATGAGGCTTTATTGGAGCATGCTCCGGCAGAAGCCATTAAAGTTTATGTAGGAAAACGTTCAGGTGAGCATTCTTATCCTCAGGATACCATCAATAAATTAATGATCGATTATGCCTTAAACTACGGTCACGTAGTGCGTTTAAAAGGTGGCGATCCATTTGTTTTTGGCAGAGGTTACGAGGAGTTGGATTATGCAGCATCATATAGCATTCCGGTAAGTGTAATCCCGGGTATTTCGAGTTCGATCGGTGTACCAGGTTTGCAACAGATTCCGGTTACACACCGCGGCATGAGCGAAAGCTTTTGGGTAATTACCGGAACAACCACTTCTGGAGAAGTTTCGGCAGATATTTACCAGGCTGCACATTCGAATGCGACTGTTGTGGTACTTATGGGACTTAAAAAATTACCTAAAATTGTGGAGATTTTTAAAGCCGCTGGTAAACACAATTTACCAACCGCAGTGGTTCAGAACGGATCGGCAGAAGATGAAAGATTGGTTGTTGGTGTGGTTGAAACCATAGAAGGTTTAGTGCAACAAGAAAATATTAAGGCACCTGCTTTATTAATTTTTGGAGAAGTTGTATCATTACATCCATCATTTAAGAAATTAATTAAACAATATGCAAGTATTGCCTAACCAACCTGATAATGCAGCATCTTTTTCTGAAGAAGAAAAAGGTAACCAGCTCTTTCCAGTTTTTGTAAAGCTGAACAAGCTGCGTACATTATTAATTGGTGCAGGAAATATTGGGCTCGAGAAATTAACTGCGATCGTAAATAATAGCCATAGTGCTACCATTACGATTGTTGCAGAGCTAGTATCACCAGAAGTTTATGCGCTTATCGCAAATTATCCACTGATAAAAGTTAAGCAGAAAAGTTTCGATGTGGATGATCTGAATGACATTGACATCGTTTTCGCGGCAACCAATAACAATATTTTAAATGAAGAGATCAGAAAGGTGACGCATGAGCGTGGCCTCTTGATCAACGTGGCAGATAAGCCTGAACTTTGCGATTTCTATCTGGGATCAATTGTTCAAAAAGGCGATTTAAAGATTGCCATTTCTACAAACGGCAAATCGCCAACTATTGCCAAACGTTTAAAACAGATTTTAAACGAAGGTTTGCCTGCTGAGCTTGATGAAACGCTACAGAACATGAGTGCTTTGCGTCAAACTTTAAATGGCGATTTTTCGGCAAAGGTTAAAAAACTGAATAAGGTTACCCAAAGTTTAATTAACCCTAAAAAAAGTTTTGCCGAACAAAATATTAAATGGTTAATCTGGGCGGCCTCAGTTTTACTAATTGGTGCTATCGGGTTTTCTTTGTGGAATACCGAGCCAGAATTCCAGAACTTTTTAATCCATATAGATCCATTGTTCTATTGGTTTTTAGGCGCCGGATTTGTATTTGCATTAATTGATGGTGCTATCGGGATGTCGTATGGTGTTACCACAGCTTCTTTTTCGTTGGCCATGGGTTTACCACCAGCATCGGCAAGTATGGCCATTCACATTTCTGAAGTAATGAGCAATGGAATTGCAGGCTGGATGCATTACCGTATGGGTAACGTAAACTGGAAATTATTCAAAATTTTAATCCTTCCGGCCATAATCGGAGCAGTTTTAGGTGCCTACATCCTTTCTTCATTAGAACATTATAGTGCTTATGTTAAGCCTATTGTAGCGGTTTACACCTTGTTTTTAGGTGGAATTATTCTAATGAAAGCTTTCAATGTGAAGAGAAAAAAAGCCGATCAAAAAATTAAAAAAATTGGCTTGTTGGGCTTTGTTGGTGGTTTTATCGATGCAGCCTTTGGCGGCGGCTGGGGTTCAATCGTATTATCAAGCTTGATTGCGGGTGGCAGGCATCCATTGTTCTCTTTGGGTACCGTAAAAATCAGCCGCTTTTTTATCGCCACCTTAAGTTCGCTTACCTTTTTTACCATGTTAGGTGGCAAACACTGGGAAGCTGTTGTGGGTTTGATTATCGGTAGTGCAATCGCATCACCAATAGCCGCAAAAGTATCGAACAAAATTTCTGCAAAAACCATTATGGTTGCCGTAGGAATTATTGTAATGATTGTGAGTTTGCGCAGTGTAATTATGTTTATTTTAAAATTAATTTAGTAATGGAGAACCTAGAGGAGATAAAAGCAGCACTGGCAGGTTTAAGTACAATTGATAAACTGAAATTCTTAGCAGATAAATATGCCGACCGTATTATATTTTCGACAAGTTTTGGTTGGGAAGATCAGGCGATTACGCATTTAATTTTTTCAAATAATATTCCAATCAAGGTTTTTACTTTAGAAACCGGACGTTTGTTCCCAGAAACCTATTACGTTTGGAACCGAACCCTGGAAATTTATAACAAACCCATTCATGCCTATTATCCGCAGAACGAATTGCTGCAGGATATGGTAAATACAAAAGGCCCGAGCAGCTTCTACGAGTCGGTAGAGAATAGGAAAGAGTGCTGTTACATTCGTAAAATCGAACCTTTAAAAAGAGCATTAAAAGGTAATGAGATATGGGTAACAGGAATCAGGGCCGATCAAAGTGCTAACCGTGAAGATATGCATGATTTAGAATGGGACGAAGGTAACCAATTGATTAAATTCCATCCCATATTCGATTGGACTTTAGCGGATGTGAAAACCTACATTAAAGAAAACAACATTGTTTACAATACCTTGCACGATAAGGGTTTCCCGAGTATAGGATGCGCCCCATGTACCAGAGCAGTACAGCCGGGCGAAGATTTTAGGGCCGGAAGATGGTGGTGGGAAGACCAGAGTAAAAAAGAATGCGGTTTACACGCGGCATCTTGATGCGCACAAGTCGTCATCCGATAGCTATCGGATGACGACAGTGAAAATATAACAATAACAACAACAAATATATAAGTTGAATAATTGAGCGATTTATCATTCAATCATTCAACATTCAATCATTCAACATTTGATAATGAGTACATATAATTTTGATTATTTAGATGAACTAGAGGCCGAGGCGATTCACATTTTACGTGAAGTAGCGGGTCAGTTTGAAAAACCAGCCTTATTATTTTCGGGTGGAAAAGATTCAATTACTTTAGTTCGTTTGGCAGAAAAAGCTTTCCGTCCGGGGAAATTTCCTTTTCCTTTAGTACATATTGATACAGGCCATAATTTTGAAGAAACCATCACTTACCGCGATCAGATGGTGGAGCGGATTGGCGAAAAATTAATCATTGGTTCTGTTCAAGAATCTATTGATCAAGGTAAAGCTGTAGAGCAAACTGGTAAAAATGCCAGTAGAAATGCTTTGCAAACCGTAACCCTGCTCGATACCATTGCAAAACACCAGTTTGATGCTTGCATCGGTGGTGCGCGTAGAGATGAAGAAAAAGCAAGGGCTAAAGAACGTATTTTCTCTGTTCGTGATGAATTTGGCCAATGGGATCCAAAACGCCAACGTCCTGAACTTTGGAATATTTACAATGGTAAAATCCACAAAGGAGAAAATATCCGTGTATTCCCAATCAGTAACTGGACGGAATTAGATGTTTGGAATTATATCCGAAGAGAGAAAATAGATCTGCCAAGTATTTATTTCTCGCACGAACGTGATTGTATTACCAGAAACGGACAGCTGATGGCTGCTTCGCCATTTTTAAATATGGATGATGAAGATGTGGTAGAACGCAAACAGGTTCGTTTCCGTACCGTGGGCGATATGTCTTGTACTGCTGCAGTAGAATCGGATGCCACTTTGATTGATGATATTATTTCTGAAATCAGCGCTTCTAAAATTTCAGAGCGTGGTGCCCGTATGGATGATAAAGTTT
The DNA here is from genome assembly GCF_018613605.1 of Pedobacter sp. ISL-64. Classification (GTDB taxonomy): domain Bacteria; phylum Bacteroidota; class Bacteroidia; order Sphingobacteriales; family Sphingobacteriaceae; genus Pedobacter. The sequence continues at coordinate 6,818 of NZ_JAGGPU010000015.1, forward strand.
CTGAAGCCGCAATGGAAGACAGAAAAAAGGGGGGATATTTTTAAAGGAGTATCAAGATTAAAAGTATCGAGTAGCAAGATTAATAACCGTCTTGATACTTGATACTAATTACTTAATACTTATGTCTTAATACTACAATAAAATGAACATATTAAAATTTTTCACAGCAGGCAGTGTAGATGATGGTAAAAGTACCTTAATCGGCCGTTTGTTATACGATACAGATTCTATTTTGGCCGATCAATTAGAAGCTTTACAGAGCTCTAACCGCAAAAATGATGACGGAACAATAGATTTAGCCATTTTAACCGATGGTTTAAGAGCAGAGCGCGAGCAAGGTATTACCATTGATGTAGCTTATAAATACTTTCAGACCGAAAAACGCAAATTTATTATTGCCGATACACCCGGCCACATTCAATATACAAGAAATATGGTTACAGGCGCTTCTACAGCCAACCTCGCCATTATCTTAATCGATGCCCGTAACGGCGTGGTAGAACAGACCATCCGTCACTCGTATATCGTTTCCTTATTGGGTATTAAACATGTAGTAGTTTGTATCAACAAAATGGATATGGTCGACTATAGCGAAACCGTTTATAGTGCCATCATAGAGAAATACAAAGTTTTGGCGCAGCAATTAAAACTTGCTGATGTAACCTATATTCCGGTTAGTGCCTTAAAAGGCGATAATATTGTGCAAAATTCAGGTAACATGGATTGGTACGAAGGAGAGAGCTTGTTACATTTCTTAGAGAAGGTTGATACCGACAATTTAGATAAATCGCAATTGGCCCGTATGCCGGTACAGTGGGTGATACGTCCACAAACTGAAGAATTACACGACTATCGTGGTTATGCTGGTAGGGTACTAAGTGGTACTTTTAATTTAAATGATAAAGTTACTGTATTACCTAGTGGTGCGAGTTCTACTGTCGAGAAGATCGAATTTTTTGATCAAACACCCGATGCAGCTCACGCTGGCCAATCAGTTATTATTCACTTGAAAGATGATGTAGATATTAGCCGTGGCGATACCATTGTAAATGCTTCGGCATTGCCGCAAGAATCGAAGCTGATTGAAGCAGACCTTTGCTGGATGGATGGCCGTGCGTTGGATACTTCTATTATGTACAATATTCAGCACAACAGTAAAATTACCCGCTGTAAAATCAGTGAAATTTTGCATAAGGTTGATATTAATACACTGGAAAAACATGCTGCTGACGAATTTAAATTAAATGATATTGGCCGTGTGATTATTAAAACTGCTGATGCTTTGGCATTCGATTTATACGATGATAACCGGGCAAATGGTTCAGCCATTTTGGTCGATACACGTACGAATTTAACCGTTGGTGCTTTAATGTTCAGGGCAGCAGTAGAATAAAATGTAAAATGGAGGATGGAAATTGATCAATGACCAATAGCGAAAGCTTCAAGGAATATAAATAAAATCTTAATCTTCTTAATTCCTTAATGGTGGAAAAATGGATGATGAAAATTGTGAAACGATGAGATCTTTATTTCAGCTTATTGATCCTGAAATCCTACAATCCTGAAAATCTTACAGTAGAGAACCACAACCAAATATAATAATGAAGACTTTAGGTTTTTAATCTAAAGTGAAAGCAATTTCAGCGGGGCGCCAGATAGGACAGCCCCGTTTTTCTTTTTAGGGTACTTATAGGTTTATTCGGCTATTAATGTTAATTTCATTATGGAAATAATCAAAACTTTTCATCTGGTTAATATATTATAATCAGAAATCCTAATCACAACAACATGAAAAGAAATCTTTTATACCTCGCTTTTGCCTCCATTCCATTTGTTTTTGCCTGTAACCAATCCGAAAAAAAGGCAGAAACTGCAAAAAAGGATTCTCTGATTAACCAAACTTGTTATGCAGCTTTCTTTGAAAAAGACAGTGCAGCCATGATTGTTAAAACAATGGCCTCGGGGAAGGTAACAGGGTCGTTATTGGTCAAATATGCCGATAAACCACAAAACAATGGTAAGATTGATGGTAAATTTAGCGGCGATACCTTATATGTAGATTACCGCTTTAATACTGGTAAAGATACCACCACAGCATTTACCAATCCATTGGCTTTTTTGAAGAAAGATGGTAAGATGATTATGGGAGTGGCGCAAATTGAAACCACTTTGGGCAGATCTTATTTTGTTAAAGGCAAGCCAATTAATTATACGGCCGGGAAGTTTATTTTTGCAGCAGTGAACTGTAAATAAACACCCAATTTGTCATCCTTTACTGGTCTTAGCGCACTCACTCTAGTCTTAGCGTCTCGCTAAGACTTTCTAATTTCTTTATTAAACTTAGGTCTTAGCGACACGCTAAGACCAGAAGCTGTTTGTCATCCTGAGTGCAACGAAGGATCTTTAAAGGAAAAACCTTGTCTAGTCTTAGCGTCTCGCTAAGACTTCAAATTGTCCATTGGGCTTTAAACATAGCCGTTGTGATGCAAAATCGTGAAGACTTTTTGTTCATTAGATCGAAGAGTTATCAACTTTCTAGCCACCATGTTATTTAAGTTGACAACTCTATCTAGTCTGAGCGAGACGCTAAGATCAGTATTAAGCATAAATAAAAAATATTTTAAAATAAATTACTACAATTCCCATAGACTTTATATATTTGTATCATTAACAAACGTATAACGAGCTTAAATTATCTGTTATGATTTTGAATAAAGTAGAAAAAGCGAACATTGAACCACGAATTACTTTGATAGGTGCAGGTCCTGGCGATCCGGATTTATTTAGTTTAAAAGGTGTTAAAGCATTAAAAACAGCTGATGTTGTTTTGTATGATGCAAATGTGAACGAGGCTTTATTATGTCATGCGCCAGATGGTATTCCAAAAGTTTACGTGGGTAAACGTAGCGACGATGAGTCGTTTTCGCAAGATGCCGTAAACAAGCTAATTGTAGATTATGCTTTAAACTACGGGCACGTGGTGCGTTTAAAAAGCGGTGATCCGTTTTTCTTTGCAAAAGGGTACGAAGAAATAGATGCTGCAGAATCGTACAGTATCCCTACTGAAATTATTCCGGGTATTTCGAGTGCAACTGGTGCACCAAGTTTGCAAAAAATCCCAATGATTTATAAAGATTTGAGCGAAAGTTTTTGGGCAGTAACCGGAACAAACTCAAAGGGTGAAATTTCTGAAGACTTATACATCGCGGCAAAAACGAAAGCAACTATTGTTGTTTTAAACGGAATTGAAAAAGTAAAAGAAATTGCTGCCATATTTCAGGCAGAAAATAAAAACCTTTTACCAGTAGCGGTGATCCAAAATGGCTCGACACCAGAAGAAAAAATTGCTATTGGTATAGTAGATACCATCGCCGAGATTGTTGAAGATAAAAGAATAACCGCGCCAGCCTTATTGGTTTTTGGAGATGTGGTTTCATTACACCCACAATTTCAACCCATCCGCGATTTCTACGAAATCATTGCTGAAGAATATTAAGATATTTTTTAAACCAAAAATATATTTGTTTTGTTGTTAAAACCGCTTAAGGATTTAGGCGGTTTTTTGTGTTTAGCAGAAACAGTCTTTGTTTTTAAGCCTGATTGCAGCGGTAGCTCCCGACTTCACGTCGGGACTATAGCGGAAAGCAGGTCTGTAGCCCGCCACAAAGAATTGGCCGTTTTCACTTTCTAATAAAAAAAGCTAAGTAATTTATATGGATTAGATCTCTCCATTCCGCGTATCTCCAGTCGAGATGACGATTTTCGCTTTAAAATAATCAACTAAAAATATAATTTTCATTATTTGCAAAACTCAAAACAATTAGTAACTTACTTAGGTTATCTACACCAAATATTTGATGGAAATTATACATATAAGCGCCGAGTGTTACCCTGTTGCAAAAGTTGGCGGTTTAGCCGATGTAGTAGGGGCCTTACCCAAATACCAAAATAAATTGGGCCACATTGCCAAAGTGGTGGTGCCAGCGTACGATACAAAATTTATCCGCGAGGGCGAATTTGAAGTTACCTATGATGCATGGGCAAATTATGGCAATAACCATTTTCAATACCGCATACTAAAAGAAAAAACCAATAAACTTGGCTTCGATTTGTACATTGTTCACATACAGGGGCTAACAGATCGCCCAAATGTATATGGATATAGTGATGATACCGAACGGTTTGTCGCTTTTCAGATTGCAACACTCGATTGGATTGTACAATGGGAGCACCGCCCGGATGTAATCCATTGCCATGATCACCACACCGGATTGATTCCGTTTATGGTTTCAAATTCGGTAAAATACAGGCTAATTAGTGGTGTTCCTACTGTTTTAACCATTCATAATGCCCAATATCAAGGTCAGTTTGGATGGGATAAATTATACTATATACCAGCATTTGATTTATGGAAAGGTGGTTTACTGGGCTGGGCAGATGCCATTAACCCTTTAGCATCGGCCATAAAATGTGCATGGAAAGTAACCACGGTATCGCCAAGTTACCTGGAAGAGATGATGAGCAACGCCCGGGGGCTGGAAAGTTTGCTCAGACAAGAGCGTTGGAAATCGGTTGGAATTTTGAATGGAATTGATAATGAGGTTTGGGATCCTGAAACAGACCAGATGCTTGGCAAAAATTACAATTTAAAAACAGTAGAAGCTGGGAAACTGGCAAACAAAACAGCACTCTGTGGTGTTTTTCAATTAGATCCGTCTAAACCATTATTTACTTTTATTGGTAGATTGGTTGATGAAAAAGGTGCCGATTTATTGCCCGATATTTTTTATACCGCTTTACAACAACATGGCGACAACATCAATATCCTGGTTTTAGGATCAGGCGATAATTGGGTGGAAGGCCGGTTAAATCAACTGAAAGACATTTTTACTGGTAAATACAATGCTTACATTGGTTATAATGAGCAGGTTTCGCACGAAATGTATGCTGGTGCAGATTTTCTCATCATGCCATCGAGAGTGGAACCTTGTGGTTTAAATCAGCTTTATGCGTTAAGGTATGCAACTGTTCCTATTGTGCGCCGGATTGGTGGATTGAAGGATACAGTGATTGATATAGGCGACGGAGGTTTTGGGATTTGCCATGATCAAACGAGTATTTGGGATGTTACTCATGCCATTAACCGTGCTGTTGAGTTATATAACGATAAGAAAGCTTTTAAAGCAGTGAGAAAAACAATGATGAAGATAGACCATTCGTGGGATAACGCAGCATTAAATTATATAGAATTATACCAAATATTAAAATAAGCTTAAACATGACTGACAAAGTTTTAGGCGTTATCCTTGGCGGTGGCCAGGGCTCTAGATTATCGCCACTAACACAAACACGTTCTAAACCGGCAGTTCCAATTGCTGGTAAATACCGATTGGTAGATATTCCGATTTCGAATTGCCTAAATTCTGGAATTCATCGAATGTTTGTGTTAACCCAGTTTAATTCTGCATCCCTAAACAAACACATTAAAAACACGTATCACTTTAGCCATTTTAGTACGGCCTTTGTTGATATTTTGGCTGCTGAACAAACTGTACAAAACTCAGGTTGGTTCCAGGGGACAGCAGATGCCGTTCGTCAGTGTATGCATCACATTGTTTCGCACGAATTCGATTACATTTTGATTTTATCCGGCGACCAACTGTACCAGATGGACTTTAAGGATATGATCGAAAAACATATCGAAGCTAATGCAGAAATTACCATTGCCACTATTCCGGTAACGGCAAAAGATGCAACAGATTTTGGTATTTTAAAGGCTGATAATGAAAACATGATTACTTCTTTTATCGAAAAGCCTAAAACCGGTTTAGAAGACTGGATCTCGGATACTGGTGCAGAAATGCAGGGCGAAGGACGTAATTTCTTAGCTTCAATGGGTATTTACGTTTTCAACCGCGAGTACCTGATCAATATCTTAAATGAGAACGAAGAAGAAAAGGATTTTGGCAAAGAGATTTTGCCTAGAGCAATTTCTCAGAGCAGGGTTTTAAGCTTTCAGTACGAAGGCTATTGGACCGATATTGGAAATATTTCATCTTTTTTTGAAGCTAATCTGGGCTTAACGGACGAAATTCCTAAATTTAATATGTTCGATAGCAACCATGCCATTTTCACCAGGGCGCGGATGTTGCCTCCTTCAAAAATTTCGGGTACCACTTTGGATAAAACGATTATTGCTGAAGGCTGTATTATTCAGGCAAGCAAAGTAGAACATGCTGTTTTGGGGATCAGATCAAGGATTGGAAAGGATACGGTTATTACCAATGCCTATATTATGGGCAGCGATCGGTATCAAACGCTTGAAGAAATTCAGGAAGAAACCAATAAAGGGAATTCATTAATTGGTATTGGCGATCGTTGTTTTATCAATAATGCGATCATCGATAAAAACTGCCGTATTGGCAATGATGTAAAAATTAATGGTGGCGACCATTTAGAAGATGGAGACTTTGAGCTTTACGCTGTTAAAGACGGTATAGTAGTAATTAAGAAAGGTGCAGTAGTACCTAGCGGAACAGTTATTTAAGATAATCAATAATCATTAACTAGGCCAGTCACGATTTTTCGTGGCTGGTTTTTTTATTTACATCACACCAATTTAAATGCTGTTATATCTACACGGCAGGGTGAAAAAATGAAGAAGAATCCGGTTTTTTTGGAAATGTAAGGTCATGTGTTAATCGCATACTACAGTCCTGCTATCGCTTCAAGTCCTCGCCATTCGTTCCTCATGGCTGTGGGCTTTTCGCTTTATCAGGTTTATAAACAAAGGCACTGCAACCCGAAGTTGCGAGGATTATGCGTATTTTAAAGGCTTGTGTTTTGCGTTAGGGATAGTAAGGGTTCAGTGCCGATTTTCATCGGTACCGGAGCGAAGCGCAGCCCTGAAAAGCCCGACCCTTTCCCGTATTTCACGGGATTGGGGAACGCCCAAATAAGTTGATGGTTTATTACGTTCAATCCGCAGTTTCCCATACTATCTCTTTGCAAATCTCATCGTTTTAAAACCTGTAAGGTCTTTTTAATATTTTCTCCCTAACATTTTCCCCATAGGCTTGTTTTAAAATAAACAAAAAATAGCTTATGGCCGAACAGCACCTTTATCAAACAGGAATTATAGGAAATTGCGCTTTCATTGCACACGTAAATAAAAACACTGATATATCTTGGCTTTGCTGGCCCCGTTTCGATAGTCCTTTTGTATTCGGAAGTTTATTAGACAAGAAAAAGGGTGGCGAATTTTCTATTTTGCCACAGGGTGAATTTACCTCCACTCAATATTATATCGAAAATACCAACGTTTTAAGAACCGAAATCACTGCCGAAGATGGAAAATACCGCATTACTGATTTTGCGCCTCGTTTTCATCTATACGATCGCTATTTTAAACCGTTAATGTTCATCAGAAAGATCGAACCTTTAGCAGGGAACCCGCGCATCACCATCAAATGCGAGCCGGTGTGCGATTATGGGAAAGGTAAAATGAAGTCGAGTAGGGGCAGTAATCATATTGATTATTTGGGTTGTGACGAAAATATCCGCTTAAGTACCAATGTATCACTTACTTATATTTTTGACGAAAAAGCATTTGTACTGAATGAGGCTAAATACCTCATTATGACTTATGGACAAAATTTAGAGGCTCCGGTAGTAAGCACCGCCGAAAATTTTCTCCGCGAAACCATCGCTTATTGGCGATTGTGGATTAAACATTCGTCAATCGCGGGTTTTTACCAACCTTTTGTAATCCGATCGGCCTTGGTGCTGAAAATCCATCAATATGAAGATACCGGTGCAATTATAGCGGCCAGTACTACTAGTTTACCAGAATCGCCGGGCAGTACCCGAAACTGGGATTATAGATATTGCTGGTTAAGGGATTCGCACTATGTATTAACTTCACTTAACCATATCGGCCATTTTGAAGAAATGGAGAAGTATTTTAATTACCTCTCTGATATTTCGCATGCTGAAGATACACGCTATCAACCCTTGTACGGTATTGCAGGAGAAAGGGAAATTACCGAGCATACATTAAATCATCTGGAAGGTTACAAAGGAGAGCAACCCATTAGAATAGGAAACCAAGCCTATGAACACATTCAGAATGATATTTACGGTCAGGTTTTGATTTCGATGTTACCACTTTATACCGACCACCGTTTTGTTTTTTCCGAACGTAGCGATTCGGTAAAGTGGATTGAAAGTGTGCTTTCTAAAATTGAACGGACAATTGATGAAAAGGATGCCGGAATTTGGGAATTCAGGAATATCGCCAATGTACATTGTTATAGTAACCTATTTCAATGGGCAGGAGCACAGGCTGCTTTAAAAATGGCTAAAACTATTGGTAACGAGGATTTCGAAAAACGTGCGGAGATTTTAATCGATAAGGCTGCAGCACATATAGAAGCCTGCTACGATCCGGAAAGAAAAGTGTATACCAATGCAGTAGGAAGCCCGCATTTAGATGCCAGTACTTTACAGTTGATTATGATGAATTATTTGGATCCGGCTTCAGATCGGGCGAAAGATCATTTAATAGCTTTAGAAAAGGAGTTGAAAACGGAAGATGGGCTATTTTACCGTTACTTACATGCTGACGATTTCGGTAAGCCAAAAACAACATTTTTAATCTGTGCTTTTTGGTATGTGGAAGCTTTGGCCTGTGTTGGCCGTACGGATGAAGCGATTAAAGAATTCGAAAATATTATTAAATATTGTAATCACCTTCTTTTGTTCAGTGAGGATGTTGATGCTAAAACGGGCAGCCAATGGGGTAATTTCCCTCAGGCGTATAGTCATGTGGGTTTAATGAATGCAGCTTATCGCATTGCAATTAAACTGGATAGGCCGATATTTTTGTAAGGGAGCAAGTTGATTGCAGATCCATATTTCGAGGAGGTTGTATCATAAATTGTGATTCCATATAGATTTGTCACGTTGTCTAAAGAACTCCTACGCAGAGCCTGTCGAAACGCTTTGAGAGGCATTCAAGCAGGTCCTTCGACAGGCTCAGGATGACAATCTATTTTATGGTACACCTTTAACTTAATTTAAAAAGGTCTGTGGGGACACAGACCTTTGTTAGAAATGTTTTTTATTTAAAGTGACGTCATTCCCGTGCATACGGGAACCACGAAGTGCTCAGCGAAGCTAATCTTAAAGCAATAAGCATTACGATCCCCAATCGAGTTGGGGATGACGTTACGCCAAAATTTAATTCCGCCCTACAAACGCCTCTTTTACTAAGCTCCAAAGCAGTTTTCGCACTTCATTAAAATCATTTAGGTAATATTTTGCTTCCGAAATGTTGTTGCCAACTTTAATGGTAAAAGCGTCATCTGGTAGTGCCCTGAAAATATCTTCATCAGTATGGTCATCACCAAGGGCCAAAATAAAATCAGGTTTTTTATCGTACAACCAGTTAAGGGCAGCCTTACCTTTGTTAACCTCCATATTTTTAAACTCAATTACCTTATTGCCCGGCATAAGTTGCAGGCCTTTATCTGCAGCTAAAATTTTCATATGGCTGATAATTTCATTGGCCCTTAAATCGCCAAGTCCTTCTTCTGCTTTCCGATAATGCCAAACCAGTGAGTAACTTTTTTCTTCAATAAACGATCCTGGGGTACGGTCTGTATAAGTTTCCAATAACGTTTTTATTTCTTGTTTCCACTGGTCGGTAAGTAAGGGCAGGCTGTTCCATTTATCTTCGAACGATTTTTGCCAGGCACCATGTTCTGCAATCAGATCTACCTTTAGGTGTCCAAACCACTTTTCGAGGGTTTCATTTCGCCTGCCACTAATAATTACAACTTTATTTGCCTTATCAAGCGTTAAGTTCTCAATCAAATCGTACAATTCGGCATCTGGCGAAGCATCGTCAATATTTCCGGTAAAATCTACAAGGGTACCATCATAATCTAAAAATAGTACACGATCTTGTGTTTGCGCATATTTAGTTACGATCACTTCATTAATAGCATTTACTGCATGTTTTGTTAATAACGATTTTTGAGAATCTTTCACTTCGTTTAATCTTAAAATAAAATTGTTAACCCAATGTTTAACATTAAATTTTTCTACAATTGTACGCATGGCTTTCATACGCATTTGTTGTTCTGATGGCGACATTTTAAGCGCTGCTACAATAGCCTCCATAATATCACCAATGTTATTAGGATTTACGATTATGGCATCAGTTAATTCTTTGGAAGCTCCCGCCATTTCACTTAAAATCAATACACCATCATTATTATTCCTGCTGGCCACATATTCTTTACTTACCAAATTCATTCCATCGCGCATAGGCGTAACCAAACAGATATCTGCTGTGGAGTAAAGGGCCGATAGCACTTCAATAGGGAAGGAGCGGTAAAAATAATTTACCGGAATCCAGTTCATTGAACGATACCTTGCATTTAAATTTCCAACAAACTGATCAATCTGATCTCTGAGTTCGCTATATTTTGGTACCGTATCCCTGGAGGGCACAACGATCATAAAAAGCTCAATTTTGCCGATGTATTCAGGATGGTGCTGGAGCAATAATTCTAAAGCCTTTAATCTTTCTAATATGCCTTTGCTGTAATCGAGCCGATCGATGGACAAGATTACTTTCATATCTTCTTTTCCTGTTCTAAAATAGTCGATCTCTTGTTGCACTTGCTCAGTTGCCGGTAAGCCTGAAAATTTATCGAAATCAATCCCCATTGGAAAAGCTTCCACAACAATTTGCCTTTCGTTACTGGTGAGTATGTTTGATAATGAATTTACAGGGAGCAAACGTGTTGCCGTACTAATAAAATGGCGAACATCATCAAACGTATGGAAACCGATTAAATCGGCACCAATTAAGCCGTTCAATAGTTCTTCGCGCCAAGGGATTAAACGGAATATTTCGTATGATGGAAAAGGAATATGCTGGAAAAAACCAATCGTAGCATTTGGGAGTTTTTCTCTTAAAATGCCTGGTAAAAGGAGCAATTGATAATCTTGAATCCAGATTTTATCTCTTCTGTTAAGTACCTGCATGGCACTTTTTGCAAATTTCTCATTAACCGACCGGTAGCAGTCCCAATAACTTTGTTCGTAATGTGCATAAGTAACAAGGTAATGAAATACCGGCCATAATACTTCGTTCGAGAAGCCTTCGTAATATAAATTGATTTCGCTTTGCGTAAGGTAAACCGGGTAAAGGTTTAATGCGGCAAGTTTTTGAGTAACTTCTTCCTGACGTTCTTCTGGCACTTCTATGCCGGGCCAGCCGATCCAAATGGAATTGCCTGATTTATAGACGTCTCCTAATCCGGTGGCAAGGCCGCCCTCACTTGGAATAAGGGTGTATTCGTTGTTTTCTTCGATGATTTTAACGGGTAGTCTGTTCGATATTATAACTGTCTTCATGCTTGTATTTGATGTATCCACATCATTAAAAGCATATCAAACTGGTTTTGTTTGATTTTTTAGGTCAAAAAAACATTCAAATGATTAAACGTAATTAAATACCAGAGAAAAAGTGCTGCCATTATCTGGCATTGAAACAACTTCTATGCTGCCTCTGTGCATTTTCATAATGTTGCGGCTAATGGTTAATCCTATTCCTGATCCATTTTTCCGGGTGGTGTAAAATGGAACAAAAATCTTTTCGAGATCACTGACTTCTATGCCTTTTCCGTTATCGGTAACATCAATATATAGTTTGGTGTTTTCTAACCGGTAATTTACATTGATGTATGGGTGTTCTCTGTTCTCTACAGCATAAATACTATTGGTAATGAGGTTGATCAGCACTTGTTCAACTAATTTTAGGTCGAGCTGAATGGTGATTTTTGAAGAGGTTTGTTCTACATCCAATACCACATTTTTAACTTTGGCAAATGGCTGCATCAATACCTTAATGTGTTTCAGTATTTCACCAATGGTATGCGATTCGAGGTTTGGTGTAGGCAGCTCGGCAATTAGGCGATAATCCTTTACAAAATCTAATAGACCAGAAGATCTTCTTTGTATGGTTTGTAAAGCCGTTTTCAGGTCGTCCATTTCATCTTCTGTGAGGTTCTTTTTATCGGTTACCATCCGGTTGATCGTATCCGATAATGAACTTATGGGGGTAATTGAGTTTAAGATCTCGTGTGAGATTACACCAATTAACCTATTCCATGCTTCCGTTTCTTTTTGCTCAATTTCGTCTTTAATGTTTTGAAAACTGATAATGGTATAATTGTTTCCGTAAAGATTTAATGGAATAACTTCGGTAGATAATTGAATCAGTTTATCCTGGATCTTCAATTCCAGAAACCTTTTTCCACCCGATAAGATCTGCTCTATTTCTGCTGCAAAGGTAGGGAGGTGTTGCTTTACCCTGTGCCAATACTTATACGCCGGAATGCCCAAAAGATTTGAAGCCGCCTGATTAAAAAATGCAACCTCTTCATTCTCTTCCTGATTGGTATTATTTACCACGATTACACCAACGGGAACCTGCTCCAGAATGGTTTTAATCAGCTGAAACATCGCTTCCTGTTCCAATCTGATCTGTTTATGTACCAGTAAAATATCACTGAAAGACTCGTATAATTCAGGGAAACTGCCTTTAGTTACTTTGTTTTTAAAGTTTAAGGTATGATCTCTCGTTTTAACGGCTAAAATGAAACGGTTGATATCTGATCGGATCTGATTGATATAGTAATAAAGGGAAATAACCATGCCCAATAAAATTAAAGCTACGCCAATGATGGTAAACCAAAGCTGGGTATTTTTAATCAGGTAAAATAGGAGATAGCCCAGCAGATTGATAATCAGCAGGCGAAATATTAAACGGAAAGTAAAACGTTGATAAAACATGTTTTTAAAGGTATAAGGAGAAAGGTTTAGGGTGTAAGGTTTAGCGCATGAACATACGAAGTTAAACTTCAAATCTATTAGTTTTTAGGTCCTCTGACCTTATGCCTTAAACCCTATACCTTAAGCCTCAAATCCCGAATTTCTCGATTCTTCTATACAGTGCAGCCCGTGTTAAACCGAGTTCTGCTGCGGCTTTTGATATATTTCCTTTGTGTTTATCAATTGCTTTCTGCACCATCATTTTTTCCATATCCTCAAGCGCCATTTCATCTGGTATGGCGTTGTTCTGTGCGTAGCGCTGCGGACTTAACTGCAAATCTTCTTCTGCAATATCAGCCCCATCGCTCATAATAACGGCTCTTTCTAAAACGTGCTGTAACTCGCGCACATTTCCCGGCCATTTATACTGTAAAAGTGCTTCTTGGGCCTTATTACTCAGTTTTCGCATGTCTTTATGGTATTTCGAGCTAAAAACCTGCATAAAATGATTGGCTAAAAGTAGGATATCTGTTCCACGTTTACGTAAGGCCGGTAATAAAAGCTCAACAGTATTAATGCGGAACAGTAAATCTTGCCTAAATGTATTTTTAAATACCATTTCATTCAAGGGCATATTGGTGGCCGTTATTAAACGGACATTCACCTTGCGTTCTTTACTTTCACCTAAACGGGTAACTGTACGGTTTTGCAAAACGCTTAAGAGTTTTGCCTGAAGCGGTAATGTTAAATTTCCAATCTCGTCTAAAAAGATCGTTCCTCCATCGGCCAGTTCAAAACGACCGGGTTTATCTTCTTTGGCATCGGTAAAAGCACCTTTAGCATAACCGAATAATTCGCTTTCAAATAAATTTTCGTTTAACGAGCCTAGATCAACATGCATAAACACCTGGTTTTTCCTTTGCGAATTACCATGGATTTCATAAGCAAAAACTTGTTTCCCCGTTCCGTTTTCGCCCAGAATAAGCACATTGGCATCAGTAGGTGCTACTTTTAATAGCGTATTCTGCAATTGCTTTATTTCATCTGCCTGTCCAACAATATTCTCGAAACCACGGGTAAGGTCTTTTTGGAGCGACGAATGTATTTTTTCTAGTTTCTTTACCTTTTTGGTCGATTCGCGGAGTTTAGATGCCGAAGAAATGGTGGCAAACAACTTTTCATTTTCCCAGGGTTTAAGAATAAAATCGGTAGCTCCTTTTTTAATCGCCTTTACTGCCAGTTCAACATTGCCAAAAGCAGTCATTAATATGACTACATAATCTTTATCAATCGATAAAATATGTTCTAGCCAATAAAGACCTTCGCGGCCATCACTTGCACCTTTTTGGTAGTTCATATCCAGCAAAATAATATCAATTTCATTTTTGCTCAATAAAACATTGATCTCTTTAGGCGATTTACAGGTAATTACCTGCTTTACCTGCTGCTTTAAAAACAAACGGGCACTAAGCAGGATATCGTCATCATCATCGATAATTAAAACTGTGGCGTCAAGCATAATTTTGAAATTTTAATGTGCTAAAGTAATAAAACTGTCCGCTCCCGCACATCAACTGTCCGATAATGAACATATAAAAAATAAGATAACTATTAATTTGTTGATTACTAGTGTTTTAAATATGTTTTATGCTTTTGGCACAAGCTTGGTTATTAGTGATTCCAAACAGTACAACCGAACACAATGGATAAGAAAATAGAGAAAAAAAGATTTAGCACTAAAAGCCTGTTAATTATAGGCGGAGCAATTGCTTTTGTAGCAGTTGTAATTTATGGCTATACTTTATCCCTCAAAAAAGTTTACAGCGCAGATGCCGATAAATTAACCATCAGTAAAGTAGAATATGGCGACTTTGAAGATGTAGTGTTATTAAATGCCAGTGTAGTTCCGTTAACTTCGGTAATTGTAAGTTCATCGGAAGGTGGAACAGTTGCCGAAATTTTTACTGAAAATGGTGCTTCTGTAGTAAAAGGAACCCCACTATTAAGAATCTCCAACTCAAATGCCATGTTGAGCTATACCTCAAGTCAAACAGCAGCTACCGAGCAGATTAACCAGTTGCGGAAATCGCGGTTGGATTTAGAGCAAAATCAAAGGGTTTTAAATCAGGATGTTTTAGATGTAGAAAATAGCTTAAGAACTGCAACCCGTCAGTATAGACTAGACAGCTCACTATTTTCTAAAAAAGTAATCACACTTCAGGAATTTAATAAATCGAATCAGGATTACGAATATTACCAGGGTAAACTGAAAATTGTGCGTCAGGCGATTAAACAAGAAAACCAAAGCAGAAAGATGCAGTTGGCTCAAATCGATCAATCGATGGGGCAAATGAACGAAAGTTTAGAGATGATCCGCAAGAACATCGAAAATATGACCATTAAAGCACCTGTATCTGGTAAATTATCTTCTTACGATCCAGTTATCGGAAAATCTTATAACTCTAACGAAATGATTGGAAAGATTGACGTTTTGCAGGGTTATAAACTTCAGGCAGGAGTTGATGAATATTATATTAATCGGGTAAAAGAAGGACAAACCGCTAACTGTGAGTTTAATGGTAAAACTTATAATTTAACCGTGAGTAAAGTAATCCCTGAAGTTACTGCAGGTCAGTTTCAGGTAGAAATGGTTTTTAAGGGGGCAGCACCTGAAGGTTTACGCCGCGGATTATCGTTACAAACAAAATTAACCTTGTCTGACAATAGCAAATCGCTGCTTCTTGCCCAGGGACAGTTTTTCCAGAGTACAGGCGGCTCTTGGGTATTTGTAGTAAACAATGGTAAAGCCACCAAGAAAAACGTTAAAATCGGGCGAAAAAATTATCTGTACTATGAAATATTGGATGGTTTACAGAAAGGCGATGAAGTAATCACTTCATCTTACGATCAGTTTAACCAGTACGATCAGGTGGAGATTAATAAATAGCTTAGCGTTTAGAGGTAGGCGTTTAGCGCCAATTAACCGATTAACAAATTAGACAATAATATAACCAGGTCTTGATACCTGATACTAAATACTTGATACTAGAATAATACTTGATACTATGATTAAAATAGAAAATCTGGAAAAAGTTTACAAAACTGAAGAGGTAGAAACCACCGCGCTGAATGGTATTAACCTCCATGTTGGAGCAGGAGAATTTGTTTCCATCATGGGCCCGTCGGGCTGTGGGAAATCTACCCTATTAAATGTAATGGGTTTGTTGGATAAGCCCGAAAGTGGAAGTTACAAGTTTATCGATACAGAGCTTTTAACGCTTAACGATAGAGAACGTTCAAATTTCCGTAAAAGAAATATGGGATTCGTTTTCCAGAATTTCAATTTGATTGATGAATTAACTGTTTTCGAAAACATCGAACTGCCACTAATTTATAATAAAATTCCTGCCGGAGAACGCAAGAAACTGGTAAATGAAATTATCGAAAGAATGAATATTGTAAACCGTAGCGGTCATTTTCCCCAACAGTTATCAGGTGGACAGCAGCAACGTGTGGCCGTAGCAAGGGCTTTGGTTACCAAGCCGAAGTTGGTTTTGGCCGATGAGCCTACCGGAAATTTGGATAGTTCTCATGGTAATGAAGTGATGGAGCTACTTTGCGAACTGAATGAAACCGGAACTACCATTGTAATGGTTACGCACTCCAGTCATGATGCCAGTTTTTCGAACAGAATCATCAACCTGAAAGATGGTCATGTGATTTCTGAAAAGATCAATAAAAGCAGAAACGAAGAGCTGATATAAAGGCTTAGGGTGAAATGGTTTAAGGCATAAGGTTAAAACGCCCGAATCCTTGCCCCTAACCTCTGAATCCTACATTTTGTAAAAATTTAGTTTAGTTAATAATAGCCGCCCAATAATCTTCCTGGATAGGGAGATTTGGGATTGGCACAAGAAAGGTAAGAGGTAAAGCGTATGGTTTATGCGTCCTGACCTTAAGCCTTACACCTCAACCTTCAACCTCAAAAATATGTTCAAATTAAACTTAAAAATAGCCTTACGAAACCTCTGGAAAAACAAGGGATTCTCTTTGATCAACATTGGGGGGTTAGCCATTGGATTGGCCAGTTGTATGGTTTTGTTACTTTATGTTGCTTACGAGTGGAGTTATGACAAGCAATTCTCCAATCACGATAAAACGTATGTAGTTTACCAAAACATGGAGGCAAGTGGAAAAACTTTTAGCTGGGCGTGGACACCAAATGTGATGGCTAAAGAAGTGCAAGAAAAAATCCCTGGCGTTAAGTATGCCACTCACACTACTTATCCGAGAAAACAATTAATTACCGTTGGTGATAATAAAATAAATAGCAGTGCAATATTTGCCGACCAAAATTTTATTAAAATATTGGACTATAAATTTCTTGAAGGTAATTCGGCCACAGTTTTAAAAGATGTAAATACCATTATTCTGACCAAGTCTTTTGCAACAAAGTTATTTGGAAATGAAGATCCTATTAATAAAACAGTAAAGCTCGAAAACGAAGAAGTATTAAAAGTTGAAGCCGTAATAGAAGATGCACCAGCAAATAGTAGTTTAACTTTTGAGTGCATCATGCCTTGGGCATTGTTCGAAAAACGAGAAAACTGGGTGAAAGAAGGCAATTGGGGGAATAATATGTGTTTAACACTTGTTCAATTAAAGGATAATAACTTTTTTACTGCTGCAAATGATTTGATGCATGGTATTTACAAGCGAAATCAAAAAGATAATTTGGCAGTAGCTTTATTACATCCTTTAACCAAATGGCATTTATATGATGATTTTGTAAACGGTAAATCGGTCGGAGGTAAAATAGATCAGCTTAAAATATTTTTATTGCTGGCCTTTTGCATATTGTTAATTGCCTGTGTAAATTTTATGAATTTATCTACAGCACGCTCAGAGCGTAGGGCAAAAGAAGTTGGTGTTCGTAAAGCAATTGGATCAACACGTAAATCATTAATTAATCAGTTTTTTTTAGAATCGCTGCTCATCACATTTATCGCCACAGTTTTAGCTTTTATCTTAATTGAGGTTAGTTTGCCATATTTTAATAGTCTGTTAGATATTAAATTAACAATTGATTACTATAATGGCCAATTTTGGTTAACATTATTGGGATTGATGATTTTAACCGGATTTATTGCGGGTAGTTATCCAGCGCTTTATCTATCTTCTTTTGAGCCTATCAAAGTTTTAAAAGGTTTCACGCTTAAAGCAGATTCATCCGTTTCGGTGAGGAAAGTATTAGTGGTTGGCCAATTCGTTTTTGCTGCAAGTTTAATTATTTGTACAGCAGTAATTTATCAGCAACTTAATTACGTTAAAAACAAGCCTATTGGTTACGATCAATCCAATTTAATTCAAATAGCGGTAGCTGGCAAAATGAATAATGCTGTTAAATTAGAATTGCTTAAAACGCAACTACTAGAATCAGGCGCTGCAAGCAATGTTACTTTTTTTAGTACAGATTTTACTGAAGGTGGAGATAATACTACGGGTGTAAGTTGGGAAGGTAAAAACCCGAACGAGGCTATTTCTTTTAACCATAGAACAATAGGATATGATTTTGTTGAAACTATTGGAACCAAGATGGTTAGTGGTAGAGAGTTTTCTGCGAAATTCCCAAATGATACAGCTAGCGTGTTGTTAAATGAAGCAGCCGTGAAAATGATGGGATTAAAGAATCCGATCGGTAAGGTTATTACTTTCTGGGATAAAAAACTAACTACAGTTGGGATAGTAAAAGATTTTGTAGTAGAAAGTGCTTATCAAAGAGTGGCCCCAATGATTTTTAGAGTAAATCAAAGGGACGACGCGAGGGTTATCATTGTACGGTTAAATCCGAATCAAAACATCAGTTCATCACTGGCTAAAATTGATGATATCGTAAAGCAAATGGAACCCAACTATCCTGTTAACCGCAAATTTGTAAACGAATCTTTTGAAGTGAAATTTAAAAATGAAAAACTTTTAGGTTCACTTTCAAATTGGTTTGGCGGTTTCGCAATTTTCATTTCCTGTTTAGGGTTATTAGGCCTGGCGCTTTTTATGGCAGAGCAACGCAAAAAGGAAATCAGTATCCGTAAGGTTTTAGGTGCCAGCACTGGCAATATCCTCGTGTTGTTAAATAAAGATTTTATAAAATTGGTGGCCATTGCCAATCTTATAGCGTTCCCGTTAGCCTATATCATTGTAAATAAATGGCTTTCAGCTTTCGAGTATCGCGTCTCTATATCTGCATTGCCGTTTATAGCCGCAATTAGTCTTTCGGTAATCATTGCAATACTCACTGTGAGTATTCAATCGGTTAAAGTAGCGAAGGCAAACCCTATTGATGCATTAAAATATGAATAACGGTGTATGGTTTAGGGTAGAAGGCGTAAGGTTAATACGTCAAACCCCTAAACCTTATGCCCTAAACCTTACACCTTATGTTCAAATTAAACTTAAAAATTGCACTGCGTAACCTTTGGCGAAATAAAGGATTTACCCTGATTAATTTGGGAGGCTTGGCCATTGGCTTGGCCAGCTGTATGGTTTTATTGCTCTATGTTGCTTACGAGTATGGTTACGATAAACAATTTACCGATTATGATAAAACTTATGTGCTTTATAACAACCAGAAAACAGCTTCAGAGACATTTAGTTTTATGGCTTTCCCTGGCCAATTGAAAGATGAAATCGAAGCGAAGGTTCCTGGTATATCAAGAGTAAGCCGTTTGTCGTATCCAGAAGCTATGCTTGTTTCTTATAATCAGAACAATTTTAAAATGAATGCTACTTTTGGCGATCCCGATTTCATTAAAATGTTCGATTATAAAGTTTTAAAGGGGAATCCAAATACATTTCTGAACAGCGTAGATGGTATAGTTTTAACTGAAACATTAGCTAAAAATCTATTCGGTAACGAAGACCCGCTTAATAAAGTGGTTAAACTGGATAATAAAGAAAATCTGAAAGTAGAAGGGGTTATAGCAGATCGTCCCAAAAATTCGACTTTGGAACTGGATTATATTATGTCGTGGAAGTTATATGAAAAATTAAACCCATGGACAAAAAACAGCGGGTGGGGCAATAACTATTGTATGATGTTCGCACAACTTCAGGATAATTCATTTTTTAATCAGGCCAATAACCAGTTAAAGGGTATGATTAAAGCGCATGAGAAGGATGCAAACGGAGAGCCTTTTATGCATCCACTTTCTAAATGGCATTTATACGATAAATTTGAAAATGGCAAAAATGTAGGTGGAAAAATCGATCAATTGCGGGTATTTTTCCTGCTGGCTTTTTGCATCCTTTTAATTGCTTGCGTTAATTTCATGAACCTTTCTACTGCCAAATCAGAAAAAAGGGCCCGTGAGGTTGGTGTACGTAAAGCCATTGGCTCTTCCAGGAACAACCTAGTGGGCCAGTTCATGTTCGAATCTGTTCTATTAACTACTTTGAGTATGTTGGTTGCTTTTGTTCTGATCGAAGTAAGCTTACCCTACTTTAATAACCTATTGGGTATTACTTTGGGAATAGATTATAACGACTATAAATTCTGGTCGGTATTTTTAGGATTAACCTTGTTAACCGCCTTTATAGCTGGAAGTTATCCTGCCTTTTACCTTTCCTCTTTCGATCCAGTTAAAGTGCTTAAAGGCTTTAAACTTTCGGGTGGTTCATCTTTATCCATCCGTAAATTTCTGGTTGTTTTTCAATTTGTTTTTGCTGCCTGTTTAATTGTTTGTACAGCAGTTATTTATCAGCAATTAAATTACATCAAAAATAAACCTATTGGTTACAATAAAGCCAATCTTGTACAGATTTCTACTGAAGGCGAATTTTCTAAAAAAGAAAAGCGCGAAATATTAAAAGATGAACTGCTTAAATCAGGTGCTATAACAGGTTTTACCGAATACAGCACATCTTTAACCGGTGGCGGAAACAATACTTATGGAATTAAGTGGCCGGGCAAAAACGAAAAAGATAAAATCCTGGTCAACTTCAGGTTTACTAACCTCGATCTCACCAAAACTACCGGAATGGAAATTCTTGCTGGTCGCGATTTTTCGAAAGATTTTGTAGATACTGCTAATGTTCTGGTTAACGAGGCAATGGTAAAAGTGATGGGTATGGAAAATCCGGTAGGTAAAATGATTGAATGGGGGCAACCCATAAAGATCATCGGCGTGGTAAAAGATTATGTGATGGAATCTCCATACCAAAAAGCAAAACCATTGCTTATTGCACGAAACACTAATTATGTTACTACCATTGTTATGCGATTGAACGATAAAAATAACATCAGCTCATCTGTTAACAAGATCAATGAAACATCGAAGAGATTAAATCCTGCATACCCTGCAACAGTCAGATTTGTAGAAGATAATTTTGAGAAAAAATTCTGGAACGAAAAACTTTTGGGTACACTTTCAAACTGGTTCGGAGGTTTTGCCATTTTTATCTCCTGCCTCGGTTTACTTGGTTTGGCTTTATTTATGGCAGAGCAACGCAAAAAAGAAATCAGTATCCGCAAGGTTTTGGGCGCTAGTACAGCCAACATCCTTACTTTATTGAACAAAGATTTTATCAAACTGGTTGCAATAGCCAATGTAATTGCATTTCCGTTGGCCTACGTTATTATCAATAAATGGCTTTCGGGATACGAATACCGCATTTCTGTTTCTGCATTGCCGTTTATAGCCGCCATTAGTCTTTCGGTAATCATTGCCATACTCACTGTAAGTATTCAATCGGTTAAAGTAGCGAAGGCAAACCCTATTGATGCATTAAAATATGAATAACGGTGTATGGTTTAGGGTAGAAGGCGTAAGGTTAATACGTCAAACCCCTAAACCTTATGCCCTAAACCTTACACCTCATGTTCAAATTAAACTTAAAAATTGCACTGCGTAACCTTTGGCGAAACAAGGTAAGCTCGTTTATTAACGTAATTGGGCTGGCTATTGGTTTGGCAGCCTGCTTAATGTTGCTCTTGTATGTTACCTATGAATGGAACTTTGATAAGCACTACAGAAACTCAGAAAATCTGTATACGGTTATGACTAATATTCCTGATGGAAATGGCAGTGTGTCGAAGACATTTGAAGGAACAACAACAGCGCTCGGACCATTATTAAGGGAACGCATTCCCGAAATAAAAAACCTTGCAAGGATGAACTACATCAAAAAAAGTTTAATTGCAAATGGAGAAAATGGATTTAAGAAAGACGGGAAATTCGCTGAACCGGATATTTTAAAGCTGTTTAATTATGAATTTATTGTGGGTAATGCTAAAACCGCAATGAAAAACCCGAAATCTGTAATTCTTACTGAAACAATGGCGGAAATTCTTTTCGGTACAACAAATGTATTAAACAAATCTGTCCGTTATCAGGATAATGAAAATTTGACGGTAACCGGTGTAATAAAAGATATACCTCAAAATAGCTCACTTAAGTTCGACTTTTTAATGCCTTGGGCCTTTTATGAAATGGTTGATGAAAGCGCGAAGAATTTGGGATGGGGTAATTACAGTTTTGTAACGATGTTTTCTCTTAATCCTAATGCAGACATTGATGTTGTGAACAGGAAAATTGACGAGGCTGTTAAAGCAAATAATAAGCAAACCGACCAACCTTTCGTAGCATTCCAATATGCTAAACTGCACTTATTTGGTAAATTTGAAAATGGAAAAAGTGTAGGCGGCGACATTGAACAAATTTGGCTTTTTACTGGTCTTGCTTTTGGTATTTTACTCATTGCTTGTATCAATTTTATGAACATGGCTACGGCCAAATCAGAAAAACGGGCGAAAGAAGTCGGTATTAAGAAGACAATTGGCGCAAATCGAATTTCATTAATTTTTCAGTTTTTAACAGAATCAATGGTGCTTACCTTAATTGCGGTTGTGATCGCAATTGCGCTGCTCGAAATCTGTTTGCCTGCATTTAACGGTCTTTTAAATATCAATCTTGGCATATCCTATTTTAATTTAACCAGTTGGATTGGCATATTGGGAATAGTTATCGCTACAGGTTTAATCGCAGGAAGTTATCCCGCATTTTATTTATCTGCTTTTAACCCAATCCAAACTTTAAAAAGGAAAATAAAATCGAAAGGTTTGGCGTCTGTAAGCTTAAGGCAAGTCCTTGTTGTAAGCCAGTTTTGTTTTGCTATCGTTCTGATTATTTCAACGCTGGTTATTTATCGTCAAATTCAATACATTAAAAATAGACCACTTGGCATAGATACCAAAGCATTGATTGAGATTCCTCAGGATGGACAGCTAAAAAATCAGTTTGAGGTTTATAAGCAAAAATTACTACAATCTGATGCTGTAACAAGTTTAAATAAATCTTCAACAAAATTATCACACCACGGTTCAAATTTTACCGATGTTCGTTGGCCTGGAATGGTTCAGGAGAATAATGATAACCTGTTTAATAAGGTTGAAGCCAGCTATGATTTCATAAAAACTAATGGGATAAAATTGTTGGAAGGAAGGGATTTTTCTAAAAAATTCGCATCCGATTCTGCAGCCGTTCTTATTAGTTCTGCAACCGCAAAAGTAATGAACCTAAAAAAACCAGTGGGGCAAATTCTTACCATTTTTGGTGATAAAAGGGTGATTATTGGGGTTTTTGATGATTATGTATGGGATTCGCCTTATAAATCGAATAACCCAATGATACTTTATTTTAACGATAAGTATACAAGTTATATCACGATGAGGCTAAATACTTCGAATACCATTCAGCAAAATATTGAAACAATTACCCGAATTACCAAAGATATTAATCCTGCTTATCCGGTTGAAATCTCATTTTTAGATGACGTATACAGTGATTTGTTCCAAAAGGAGAAAACATTAGGCATCCTTTCAAATCTTTTCGGCGGACTGGCCATTTTTGTTTCCTGTTTGGGACTGTTCGGTTTGGTAGCCTATAGCGCAGAGCAACGGACAAAAGAATTTGGTGTGCGCAAAGTATTAGGAGCTTCAGTATTAAATTTAATGCAATTGTTGTCGCTCTCTTTTGTGAAAATGATAGTGGTTTCTATCGTGATTGCCATCCCTTTGAGTTATTTCCTGATGAATAAATGGCTGATGAAGTTCGAATTCCACACCGAAATATCATGGTGGATTATGCCGATAGCAGGATTTGGGACTTTGATAATGGCATTGATTACGGTAAGTTTTCAGGCTTATAAAACCGCGAATGCCAATCCTGTTGATGCACTTAAATACGAATAATTCAGTTGGCAATTTTCAGTTAGCAATATAACAATTAACCAGTTTAACAATTTATACAATTAACCCATCATGTTCAGATTAAACCTAAAAATAGCACTACGCAACCTTTGGAAAAACAAAGGCTTTACATTGATCAATGTGGGCGGCTTAGCTATCGGAATGGCCTGTTGTTTAATGTTACTCTTGTACGTTAACTACGAATGGAGTTTTGATAAGCAATATAAAAATGCCGATAAAGTATATTTTGCCGCATTAAATTTAAAGTTTAATGGCAAGCTAGCTACTACAATGGCCGTTCCTAATAAACTGGCCAAAGCTGGGGTTTCAGAATTACCAGGCATTAAAAGTGCAGCCCGTATTTCGATGAACAATGGCCAGAAATTATATAGCCATAACCGGAATAATTTTAAATTAATTGGATTTAATGTAGATCCCGATTTTTTAAAAATCCTTGAACAGAAATTTATCTACGGCGATCCAGGTACTGCTTTATCCGAGCCCAATAATGTATTGATAAGCGAATCGACAGCAAAGAAATTATTTGGCGATCAGAATCCAATAGGGCAAAGTATTAAATACGACAACAGGATAAACTTAAAAGTTAGCGCCGTAATACAAGATCTGCCAAAAAATCAAAGCATGCAGTTTGATGTTTTACAGCCATGGGCTTTTTTTGAGCAGGAAAATCCTTCCGAAAAAGAAAATGGATGGGGAGCAATTACCTGTTTAACCTTATTTCAGCTTAAAGATAATGCTTCTTTAGATGCAACAAATGCAGCACTAAAACACTTCATCGTAAACAAAGAACCCGATTTAAAAGAAATGACCTACGAACCTTTTCTTTTTCCTTTAAGCAAATTTCATTTATACGACGATTTTGACAACGGGAAATCGGTGGGAGGTAAAATTGATCAATTGCGATTATTTGTTTTTCTGGCCATCAGTGTGTTATTTATTGCCTGCATCAATTACATGAATCTTTCAACTGCTAAGTCGGAGAAACGTGCGCGTGAGGTAGGTGTTAGAAAGGCTTTAGGTTCAACCAGAAATACAATAATGGGACAGTTTATGGTAGAGTCAATGCTGTTGTCTTTTTTAGCCATGTTAATTGCCTTTACACTGCTCGAAGTTTCTTTGCCTTACTTTAACAACCTGCTCGATATCTCGATCAAAATTAATTACAACGCTTGTCAGTTTTGGAGCGTATTACTTGCTATGGTATTGTTAACTGGTTTACTTGCCGGTAGCTATCCTGCATTTTATCTCTCATCTTTTATCCCTGTAAAGGTGTTAAAAGGCTTTAAAGGTTCAACCGGTTCATTATCTATCCGTAAAACTTTGGTGGTGGTGCAGTTTAGTCTTTCTATCTGCATGATTATTTCTGCAATTGTAATTTACAGTCAGATTCAGCACCTTAAAAATAAACCATTGGGCTTTGATCAAACTGCACTGGCACAGATTGATTTGGAAGGAGAGTGGACAAAACCACAAAAACTGCAAACTTTTAAAAATGAGCTGGAAAGGGCGGGTGCTATAATTGCCGCAACAGAATATGCTAGCTCGTTTACAGATGGTGGTTCAATTACTGGCAACATTCAATGGCCAGGCAAGCCCAAAAATGATGTCTCGATTATTAATTATAGAAGTACAGGTTTCGAATTTGCCAAAACAACCGGTGTAAAGATTCTTGCAGGGAGAGATTTTGATCCTAAATTTTCGGCTGATACCTCAACATCACTTCTACTCAATCAAACTGCTGTTAAAATAATGAACCTAAAAAATCCTGTGGGTACCATTATCCATTGGGGTGATAACCCGCCACTTAAAGTGGTGGGTGTGGTGCAAGATTATTCTAACGAATCGCTTGCTTCTAAAATACAGCCAACAGTTTATTATTATAATGTTAAAACGAGTCGGGTTTTGCTGCTTAAACTTAATCCTAAGCAATCGCTTTCTAATTCAATCGAAGCGATAAAATCGGTAAGTCAACGTTTAAATCCTGCTTATCCAATTGAAGTGAAACTCGTTAGTCAGGGCATGGCCGAAAAACTCCGGAGCGAAAAGTTGCTCAGTGTACTTTCCAATATTTTTGGAGGATTTGCCATTTTTATTTCCTGTTTAGGTTTATTGGGTTTAGCGTTATATACCGCTGAGCAACGCAGTAAAGAAATCAGTATCCGTAAAGTATTGGG
Organism: Pedobacter sp. ISL-64; assembly: GCF_018613605.1. Taxonomy (GTDB): domain Bacteria; phylum Bacteroidota; class Bacteroidia; order Sphingobacteriales; family Sphingobacteriaceae; genus Pedobacter. The sequence goes on from NZ_JAGGPU010000015.1 coordinate 33,107, forward strand.
CGCTAATCTTTCTGATATCCTGGTCCTTTTGAACAAAGATTTTATGAAACTGGTAATTATATCCAATGTGATCGCTATCCCGGTAGCTTATATTCTTGTTGCCAAATGGCTGGAGAAATATGATTATAAGATTACCATTAACCCATGGCCTTTTTTGCTTGCCCTTTTAACCTCGGTAATTATTGCCATTTTAACAGTGAGCCTGCAAACCTTTAAAGTAGCCAAAGCAAACGCTGTAGATGCACTTAAATACGAATAAGGTGAAAGGCTAAAAGGTTTAGGGCGTAAGGTTAAGGCGCCCAGACCTTAAACCCTACACCCTAAACCCTATGCCTTATGTTCAGATTAAACTTAAAAATAGCACTTCGTAACCTCTGGAGGAACAAGGTAATCACGTCAATTAACATTGGCGGCCTGGCTATTGCTTTGGCGGCATTTATTTTGGTAACCATGTATTTTACCTACGAAACAGGTTTTGACAAGGAAAATCCAAACTACAACGAAATTTACGTAGTAGGAAGACAGTTGCCTGATTTTAAGACCAATAATACTCCGCCACCATTGGGTAAAGCTATTAAAGCAGAAATGCCAGAAGTAGTTGCAGTTGGTACCATGAAAATGAGTTTTTTTGAATTTCCGGTTAGCAGCGATCACGGTGTTGTTTTTTTAAGTAAATGCCTCTATCTTGATTATGCTGCAGCAAAAATGTTTAACATTAAACCCACTGTCGGTTTAACTAAGCCGGAAAGTACAACCGAAAATCTGTTTTACCTAAGCAACGAAAATTATAAAACGCTTTTCCCTCATAATAAAAACGGTCAGCCTGAAATGATTTGGCTTGGGAGTAAATCGGCTAATATGACAGGTAAGTTGAGCGGAAGTATTTTTGCCGATCCCCACTCTAATATTACTTTCGATGCCATTTCATTGATGAAAGAAGTTGGGATAGGCGAAAACTATGGATACAACAACTATAACACTTATATCCAGGTAAAACCGGGCACAGATATTCAGGCACTTGAAGCTAAAATTAATGCTCTTTATAAAAAGGCATTGCTTAGAGATGGAGAAGATCCCAATAATGAGACTTTTAAAGCAACAAAATCCTTTCTCGATCCTTTAAAAAACCAACACCTTAAACCAAAGGCCGGTACCGATGCCAATTATAAAGTACTCATCGCTTTGTCTGTTTTAGGTGTCTTAATCTTGGTAATCGCCTGTATCAACTTTACCAATCTAAGTATAGCGCAGGCAACCAAACGGGCAAAAGAGGTAGGCATTAAAAAAGTGATGGGTGCTTATCGCTTTCAGCTTGCTTTTCAGTTTTTAACAGAAATATTAATCCAGTGTTTAGCAGCGACGATATTAGGATTGATTATGGCCGAAATCATCTTGCCAAAATTTAATAACCTGTTCGTGGTCAATTTATCCATTTGGGTAGCCAATAGTGCTTTATTCTGGCAATTGCCACTTATATTAATTTTTATTACGCTGATAGCTGGTATTTATCCTGCCATGGTACTATCCGGATTTAAACCTGCACTTGTTTTAAAAGGTAATTTTCAAACCAGCAAACAGAGCTATTGGTTGCGCAACAGCTTATTGGTGGTTCAGTTTAGCGTAGCGGTGGTTTTTATTATAGGCCTGCTCATCATCAGTTCTCAATTAAAATACATGCGTACCCAGGATATTGGTTTCAAACCCGAACAAGTGGTGTACATTAAAAACCTTGCATATTTCGTCTCGCCAAGCAAATTCGATCCTATAAGAGATAAAATGGTCAAGATCCCAGGGGTGAAATCGGTTACCGTTACCAATGCCTTGCCGGATGGTTCTGATGGTGGAAAAAATAAATATACTGTTGATGGAAAAGAACAAAGTTTAAGTTTTACAGATGTAGATTTTGATTATTTTGAAACATTAGATATTAAGATTAAAGAAGGCAGAACATTTTCCAGAGAATTTAAAACCGATACGGCAAATTCTGCTATACTTAATGAAGCTGCAGTAGCAAAGTATGGATTAACCAACCCTGTCGGTAAAACCATAAAAGGCTGCCAGAATAAAGAGTATAAGATTGTAGGCGTGATAAAAGATTTTAAAGCACTTGGATTTGAGAAAGCAGTAGAGCCAACCATTTACGCGATAAATGATCCCTGCGGAAATCCTAAAACAGAAATTATGCTAAAAATAGAAGAAAGCAAGATGTCTGAAGTGCTGAGTACCTTAAAATCGCAATGGCCGGAGATTAACAAGCTGGATGGAGATAATTTCCGTTACCAATTTCTGGATGAAATGTATGGTAAACTCTTTAAAAAACAAGAACAATTACAATCTGTATTTTTTGCTGCTGCAATCCTCACCATTTTTATTGCAATACTGGGTTTATTTGCCTTTGCAAAATACATTACCACTGGTAGAATGAAGGAAATTGCAATAAGGAAAATTCTTGGTGCAAGTCATTTACAGATTTTCAAACTCATTAATAGTTCATTCTTTGTTATGGTGCTTATAGCTAATATTATTTCCTGGCCATTGGCATACATATTAACCAAAAAGTGGCTCGAAACCTTTGCATATCGAATCGATCTGCCTCTTTTCCCTTTTTTAATCAGTGCAGCGCTAACCATTTTGTTAACCATTATAACCGTAAGTATCCAGGCAAACAGTGCCGTAAAAGCAAACCCTGTTGATGCACTTAAATATGAATAAGACCTGCGTGAGGGCGTTTGGCGATCAGTGCGAATTTATCGCCTAAGCCCAAACGCTTAGCGCTATTCTCCGTTCGGAACCGTACAGGTACTGTTCATAAACGAACATTTTTTCTTTTTGTTTATTTGTATATTGTTGATATTTAGTTGTTTATGTTTTGTTTTTGCTCTTGGTATAAAATTGGCATAAACACTTGCAGATTTCATTTTACTAATTATTTGATATGTTTAAATTAAATTTGAAAATCGCCTGGCGAAACCTTTGGAAAAATAAAGGTTATACTTTTATCAATATTTTGGGCCTTTCTATCGGAATGGCAAGCTGCATCCTCATTTTTATTTTTATCCGTTACCAGCTAAGTTTTGATGAAGGTTTTAAAAACGAAGATCGTATATACCGTGTAATAAGCGGTTGGACAACACCCGATAATTTTTTCGAATCTGCAGGCACACCTCGACCTCTTCCGGCGGCGATGCGAAATGACTTTAAGCAGCAATTTGATAAAGTTGCTGCTATTCAGGCCGGCGGCGGAATTATTAAGGTAAAAGACGAATCCGGAAAAGAGAGAATTAAAACCTCCGAAAGTGTACATTATGCAGAGCCAGATTTTTTTGAGATTTTAAGCTTTAAATGGCTTGAAGGAAATCCGCGCCAATCACTAAGTCAGCCCAATACTGTTGTGTTATCAGATGAGATGGCCGATAAACTTTTCGGAGATTGGCACAAAGCAGTTGGGAAGAGCATTAATTTTCAGAACAAAGTAGATCTTAAAGTTACCGGTATTATAGAAAAATCACCCGATAACAGCTCTTTCCCACTTAAAGTAATCATTTCTTATAAAACTTATCTAAACCAGGCAAGGCCAGAGTCGACTAACTGGGGCACAGTTTCTTCTACTTCTGAATGTTATGTATTACTAAAAGAGGGAGCTTCTATTGAGGATGCAAGTAAAAGTCTCCCTCAGTTTATCACTAAATACTATCAAAGAGATAATGTTTCGAAAGAAAGCCATCGGTTTCAACAGCTAAGAGATATCCATTATAATGCAGATCTGGGCAATTTTGCGAACAAAGTAATGCCGAAGAAAGAACTTTATGGATTGGCCATAATTGGTGCTTTTTTATTGTTGACTGCATGTATCAACTTTATCAACCTTGCTACTGCACAGGCCGTAAGCAGGGGGAAAGAAGTTGGTGTACGTAAAGTGATGGGTAGTTTGCGCAGGCAATTAATTGTACAGTTTCTAACAGAAACTTTAACGATAACAGTTGTTTCACTACTGGTAGGTTGTGTTTTAACAGAGGTAGCCTTGCCAGGCATGCAAAGCCTGTTTAAAGATCATATTTCATTTAGCATTATCGAACACCCGATCATATTTGTATTTATGGTTGTTTTGGTATTACTGGTAAGCTTTTTGGCCGGTTTTTATCCAGCAATGGTCATGTCTGGCTATAGCCCCGCATTAGCCATTAAAAATAAAATTACCGCGAATACTGCAGGCTTAAGTTTGAGGAAGATTCTTGTTGTGGTTCAATTTGCAATCACTATTATTTTGATTATAGGCACTTTGGTTGTACTAAGGCAAATGAGTTACATGCGAGAGAAACCACTTGGTTTTATCCCTACGGCGGTAGCCCTGGTTGATGTGCCTTATGATAGCATGGCAATTACCCGATACCATACTTTGCAGGATCAGATCAACAAAATTCCAGGCGTATTGTCAACCAGCTATTGCAGTGCAGCACCATCTTCTGATTTTAATAACGAAAGTAATTTCAGGTACAATGGAACAGTAAGATCAACTTTTCAGGCCAACACCAAAACAGGAGATGAAAACTATTTTAAAACATTTGGTTTAGAAATCATTGCTGGTAAAGGCTTATCTAAGAGTGATACACTCAAAGATATTGTCGTAAACGAAACCATGTTAAAAAAGCTCAATGTAGTTAACTATAACGATGCGATTGGGAAAACCATCAGGATCAATGATAAAACAGGTAACATCATTGGTGTAGTTAAAGATTTTAACAACATGAGTTTGCACGAGCCTATTTCTCCGATTGTGATTAACAGCAACAAAGAATCGTACAACACTATAGCTGTAAAGCTTGATAGTAAAAGTATTTTGCCTGCTATGCGGGCGATAGAAAAAACATGGAACACAGTACTGCCCGAATATGTTTATGGATCTACTTTTATGGATGATAAAATCAGTGAATATTATCAAACCGAAAAAATAATGGGAGCTCTTTTTAAGGTGTTTGCGGGGGTGATCATTTTTATTTCCTTTATCGGTTTATTTGGACTGATCTCTTTCGTGGCTACACAGAGAACCCGCGAAGTTGCCATTAGAAAGGTTTTGGGTGCTTCTACATTAGAATTGGTTAAAATGTTAAATGGTTCATTTCTATTGATGGTTTTTCTTGCCAATTTGGTAGCCTGGCCGCTTGCTTATTTATTCGTTGCCAAATGGCTGGCCACTTTTACCTACCGCATTGATTTGAATATCTGGCCTTTTGTATTTGCCATGATTATTTCTATGGTCATTACATTGATTACTGTAAGCATCCGCTCATATAAAGCAGCAGTTGCCAATACCATTGATGCACTTAAATATGAATAAGGGTGTAGGGTTTAAGGTTTAGGGTGTAAGCTAATGCACCCAGACCTTTAACCTTACGCCTTAAACCTTACACCTTGAAAAAATATGATACAACTTAACAACATCGAAAAATATTACGCAAACAAAGGCATTAAAAACTACGTGTTGCGTTTGGTTACCACAACAATTAAACAAGGAGAATTTGTTTCCATTATGGGGCCATCGGGTGCAGGGAAATCTACTTTGCTCAATATTATTGGCATGCTTGAAGAACCAACTTATGGTTCGTATGAGTTTCTGGGTGAGGATGTAACCTCGTTGAATGAACGCAAACGCATCGAACTTTACCGAAATCACATCGGTTTTGTTTTTCAGGCCTACCACTTAATTGATGAAATGACCGTTTACGAAAATATTGAGGCACCATTGCTATACAAAAAAGTAGGTAGCTCCGAGCGGGCAAGCAGAATTGCCGATCTGTTAGACCGTTTTAATATTGTGGCCAAAAAAGATTTATTCCCGAATCAACTTTCAGGCGGGCAGCAGCAATTGGTTGGTATTGCAAGGGCATTGGCCGCTCAGCCATCTATAATTCTGGCCGATGAGCCAACGGGTAACTTACAATCGGCACAGGCAGAAGAAATTATGACATTGTTTAAAAAACTAAATCAGGAAGATGGAATTACCATTATCCAGGTTACACACTCCGAAAAAAATGCGCAATACGGAAATAGGATTTTGCACATTGCCGATGGTGTAGTAAAAGAAGATGTGGCGGTAGGTTAAATATAATTTTATTAAGTTTAGCTTTAGCTTAGAGAGATAAACACAGCTGAAATATTAAAGGCGGTGTTTATCTAAATATTTTAGTTGATATAACGCTCCTTGTTTGTATGCCGTACTACTAATCTTCGTGAAAAATTTCCTCCATATTGCTCCAGGTTTCACCTTTAGCAGCAGCATCGGGCAGTGGAATCTGAGTCGGTGCGGTTTCTTTCCACCAACGTTGCGTAGTGGTATCAGCAGCCATCTTTTTCATATCAGCAGCAAAATCGTTTCCGGTATACTCGAAATAGCTAAAAAGATACTGTTTGCCCTCAATTTCTTTTAAATAAATGGAATAATTATGGATGTTGCATGCTGTTATTTTTTTTAATACCCCTGGCCATACTGCCGCATGTAACTTTTTGTAATAAGCCATCTTTTCGGGTTTCAAACCTGTAATACTGCCATAACGTAACACTTTGTTTGCTGCGTTTACTTCTATTTTTACAGGTGGATTACAGGCAGTAACCATGAGCACAAAAGCCAAGGCCAAGAAATACATTGTTTTTAAATTTTTCATGAGCATATAATTTGCTTTTTAATGGTTATAAAGAGGCTTTCTCATAACTTGTAATTTACTTCGAATTTGTCACGTTGTCCAAAGGACTCCTACGGAGTGCCTGTCGAAACGCCTTTTAATACCTTAAAAAAGGTTCTTCAACAAGCTCAGGATGACAATTCTTTATTTATGATACAGCCTCATCGATCTATTCAATAACTGGAATGTTTTCTGCGTTTCCGTTTAATTCTAGTACAACAATATAATCTGATTGGTTGGCCTGGTTGCTGGGAAGTTGTAAAGAAATGCCATCTTTTTGCTCCATATTAATGGTTTGGTTATTTAACAGATATGCTTTTCTAACTTTTAAACCTGGGATAGCCTTTAAACTCAACTTGGCCAGATTGGTGTTTAATACATGCACGTAAATTTTATTCCCTTTTCTGGTCGTTGCGTAATCATTGTTCGGTTGGTATGGGCCACCTTTTGTGCTATAAATGGCTTCGCCATTGGTTTTTAACCAATCGCCGATTTCTTTTAAGCGTTCTATTTGGCGGGCTTCGATTCTACCATCTGGCATAGGGCCTACATTTAATAAAAGATTGCCATTACCACCTGCTGTTTTCGAAATAATTTCGAGGCATTGTTTTAGCGGTTTCATTTTATCGTTTGGTTTCCAGGCCCATTGGTTACAGATAGTAAAACAGCTTTCCCAGGGCGTAAACATATTTAATTTGCCTACTACCTGTTCCGGCGTGTCGTAATCGCCTATCATTTTAGAAGCATCAATGTTTTTGTTTTCCATTGCTGCAAATTCTTTTCCCAAGCGGTTATTGATAATTATATCTGATTTTAACTGTTTTAGATATGCATATAAATCTTTACCCATTTCGTCTGTCCAGGGTTTTTCCCATTGTCCATCAAACCAGAGCATATAAGGATCATATTTGGTAATGAGTTCCTTTAACTGGTTTTTCATATAAAGTACATATTGGCTCATGTCTGATTTTGAATCGATCGTTTGGTTTTTTGGAGAGTGGATCGGGTAATCTGGATGATGCCAGTCTAATACCGAGTAATAAATACAGAATTTAATCCCCTGTTTTTTACAGGCTTCGTTTAATGCGCCAACAATATCTTTTTTATAAGGTGTATTGGTAATATTGAAATCAGTAAATGTAGTTGGCCATAAGCAGAAACCATCATGATGACGTGCTGTAATGGTCAGATATTTCATTCCGGCATCTTTTGCGGTTTTTACAATGGCGTCGGCATCAAATAGAACAGGGTTGAATTCTTTATAGAGATTGTCGTAATCTTCCGTTGGAACCTGATCGCCACGGCTCCAGCCAATCTCGGTGCCGCGTAAACTCACTGGTCCCCAATGAATAAACATACCAAACCGTTTATCCATAAAATCGTTCATTACTGAAGCATTTGTTTTGGTTTGCGCATTAACACTGAAAAAGGTAATTAGTGCAACGAAGAACAAGAGAAATCTTTTCATATTTATATCAATTTTATTTAAAGTAGACGTATAAAACACCCATTATCACCAATAAAAGCACCGACAGAAATTTGTAGTTGCCTATCCCGCTCCAGCCTTTGCTTTTAAGGGGTTCCCAAATAGAATTCCAGTACAGGGCTTCGCTTTGGGCGGTGTGTTTTACAGGATAGATGTAAGAAAATGTAACCTGTATAAATACACAGATGCAGAACAGGTAAAATGCCATCATCATGAAGGGGATTTTGCCGATTATAGCTTCTGTTCCATATAATTTGTTTACCACAAAAACACTCGTCCCAATAATAGAACCGAGCAGCAAAGTATATTGCGCCCCTTTAGCTGATGCTTTTTTCCAAAATACCCCTAATAAGAACACACAGGTAATAGGAGGGGCAATATGTGCGATTACATCATTTATGCCTTCGAAAAGGCTTTGATAGCTATTTAATAATGGCAAGAGGCTTATTGAAACGGCTAATGCAATGCCTGCCGACCAGCGACCTACACTAACTAATTTTTTATCGCTGGTTTCGGGCTTAAATCTTTTGTATAAATCATAACTGCTTAAGGTAGCGATAGAATTTAATGCACCCGCAATTTGACTCATTAAACCAGATAATAATGCCGCTACCAAAATTCCCACCAATCCTTTTGGCAAAAGCTGGGTAATCATTAAAGTATAAATGCCTTTTGTGTTTAATATCTTTTCGCCATTGGCGCCAACAGTTTGCAAAGTTGATAAATCCATAGTTCCCGATTTATACAAGATATATGCAAACAAACCAGGCAGCACGAAAATAAACACGGGTAAAATTTTGATGAAACCGCAAAACAAGGAACCTACGCGGGCATGGTTTTCATCTTTTGCGCCTAAAACACGCTGTACTATGGTTTGATCGGCACACCAGTACCAAATACCCAAAACCGGATACCCTAAAAATACGGCTATCCAGCTCATTCCACTCTTATCGCCAATCGGGCGTATCATACTGAGCTTATCCATGGCATTTTCTTTTTGCAGTATAGCCGTCATATGATCCCAGCCACCAACTTTATTCCACGCAAAAACTGTAATGATAATGGCGCCGGTAATCAACACCAAACTCTGTATGGTTTCGGTAACTACCACGGCCTTTAAGCCACCAATAATGGTGTATAGTCCGGTTAGCGAGGCAATTACCACTATACTTACATACATATCTATGCCGAATAGGGTTTCGAGTACAATACCTCCCGCTAAAAAAGAAAAGGCAATGTGGATAATGATGGCTGATAGGATAGAAATGAATGCCAACCAGTCTCTGCAGGCCCGGTTATACCTTCGCTCTAAAAAATCGGGTAAAGTAGAAATGCCCGAACGGATATAGAAAGGAATAAATAACAAGGCCAAAAGAATAAGGGTAAATGCCGCCATCCATTCAAAATTGCCATTTAAAAGACCGCTGTCAAATCCGCTCTGTGCCAAACTTACCAAATGGAGACACGAAATGTTTGTTGCAAACAGCGCCAGGCCAATCATAGGCCATTTAAGCGATTTGCCTGCCAAAAAGTATTCTCCGCTGGTGGTTTCTACGTTTTTCTTTTTTCTCGTTCCCGTCCATAAACCTATGGTTACAATAAATAGTATATAAGCAATGGTAATTACGATATCGGTTGTACTGATCATATTTGGTTAGATTTTGGGTTATTTTAAATCACAGCTGCTTCCCGCTTCTTGCGGAGTGATGTACACTCCGTTTTTAATTTTAATCGGATTTTTAAAGTGTTGTTTTAAATGGGGAATATGTTCCAGAAATAAAGCTTCGTGGCCAATGGCAATATGATTAAACAGTACCAGGTGCTGATGTAACTGCCCCATGTCTCCAACATGTGGTACAACCGGCACGCCAAATTTTTTGCATAATAAACTAATCGTGATGAATTCGCTAACACCGCCTACACGTACTGCATCTACCTGTGCAAAACCTGTACAGCCAGTTTGTAGGTAGTTTTTAAAGATAATGCGGTTGGGTACATGTTCTCCCAAGGCCAGTTTAACAGGAGCAATTTCTTTAGCCAATGTCTGGTGTGCCAACACATCATCCGGGTGGGTAGGTTCTTCCACCCAAAAAGGATTCATATTTTTAAGCTCATTACATATTGAAATGGCTTGTGGCAATGTCCACTGCTGGTTGGCATCTAGCATTACTTTTGAGGTTTCGCCAGCAACGTCACGTACAATGTTTGCCCTTCTGATATCACGCTTAGGATCGGCAGATCCTACTTTAAGTTTCATTGCGGTAAAACCATTGGCAATAGCCTTTTTACAGTTTTCGCGCACCTTTTCATCGTCGTAATTAAACCAGCCTACAGAAGTATCGTATCCTGGATAACCGATATCGAGAATAGCTTCCCTCGATTTTTTGAAATCGGTTTGGCTTTGCAGCATGGCAATTGCCTCTTCTTTGGTGAGTACATCTTCCAGGTAGGAGAGATCGAGCGTATTCACAATTTCTTCGGGGCTCAAACCGATCAGTAGTTTCCAAAGCGGTACGCCACGTTTTTTTGCCCATAAATCGTAACAGGCATTGGTTACAGAAGCTAATCCTAAATGTACAACACCTTTATGTGGCCCTAACCACCTAAATTGCTGTTCGTTTGACAACGTGCGAAAAGTCTGTCCGAAATTGCTCATCAGTTCTTCAATATCTTTTCCCTTTAAGGTATTAGCATAAAATTGAGCGGCATTGCAGACCAAATCGTTACCAGCGCCTAGGGTAAAGGCTAAGCCTGTTCCTGTTATGCCGTTTTCGTTGGTTAAGTTGGTAACTGCATAAGAGTATTGAGGATCTTTGTGTATAGCATCGCTGCCTGCACCCGTTGATAGTTCAAATCGTTTGTCGCTAATTTCTATTTTGTTTATCATGTTAATAATCTGGATTATATGATGGTTCTGTATCCTAGTTCGGCTCCACCGCTTACCGGTAAAATAGTTCCTGTTATAAATCTGGCAGCATCGCTGAGTAAGAATAAGCAAGCATCTGCAATTACATCACCAGATGGCATGCTACCCAATGGTTGAAGTTTAGCTAAGTAATGTTGTATTTCTTCTTTGTTGGGCTGTTCTTTGCTCCATGATTGCAGGGTTGGGGTATTAATCGCTGCGGGCGAAACCGCATTAACGCGTATTTTGTATGGCGCATAATCTAAAGCCATGGCTTTCGTTAATGCATTAATTGCACCCTTTGTGGCTACATAGGCGGCATGATTATCTTGCCCTATTGTGCCTACCATCGAGCTGGTATTTAAAATACAACCCTTTGTTTTTTTAAGATGCTTGATGCCATGGCGGGTGGTATATAAAATGCTTTTTAGGTTAACATCCATCAACAAATCCCACTCAGCATCTGTAGTCTGATCGAGCGTTTTTGAGGGATGCGCAATCCCTGCATTGTTATGTATAGCATCTATAACACCAAACTTTTCGATGATCGTTTTAAAAGCATATTTTACATCATTTTCGTTAACTAGATTGCAGGTTATAGCTATTTTTTGCGCGTTTTTGAGTTCATTGAGCTTGTTTTCGGCTATTGGGTTTTTATCAAGAATGCAAACAGTAGCACCAGCTTTTGAATAAGCCTTTGCACATTCCCAGCCAATACCATCGGCACCTCCTGTTAGTACAATAATTTTATGATGAAGCATGTTAGTTATTTGGTTAGCATTTGTAATAGCTAATTTATTAAGGAAAAAAGAGATTAACTGAGGTATAATTCGCTAATAATGATGTTATATTAGCTGTTTTATTGAAATTGTTTATATTAATTGGTAATTTAAGATGTAAATGATAAATTAGTTTTTCATAACCAAATAGCCATCATCACTGATGGTAAAGAAAATTGTCTGTATCAAATGAAACCGATTTTTGCCAAAATACTTGACGGAAAAGTAAATGATGTTTACGGCATAAAGATTGTAAACGCGCCTTACTTTTCTACCGAATTCCATTTTCACGAAGAATGCCAGCTCACCTATAATGTTGAGAGTGAAGGGCGTCGCATGATCGGTGATAGTATTGAAGATTTTAATAACGAAGACATGATTTTTGTAGGCGCTAATTTGCCTCATGTATGGCACAATAGCCAGCAATATTTTAGCGGTTCGACACCAAATATTCATGCACATTCGATTTCGCTTTTTCTCCATCCCGAAAAAATACTGGATATTTTTCATGAGCCAGAAAATATCCAGAAGCTTAAAAATTTTTTCCAACTGGCTAAACGTGGAATGAAATTCAACTTTTCGGCCAGAAAGGAAATAAAACCTTTGTTGTTAAAAATTGCTCAGGCAACAGAAGAAATAACGCGTTTAATAGGGGTGCTCGAAATTTTAAACCTGCTTTGTCAAAATAAAGATTATGTGTTACTGGCGAGCCCGGGTTATACCAATAACTATCAGTTAAAAGATAATGATAGGATGGACAAAATTTTGAAATATGTTTTTGATAATTTTAATAAAGAGATATTGTTGGTAGATGCTGCCGAGATGACCAATATGAACAAACAGGCTTTTTGCAGATATTTTAAGAACCGTACACAGAAAACTTTTGTCACTTTTGTTAATGAAGTAAGAATTGGGCATGCCTGTAAATTAATTGCCGAAAGTGATCACCAGATAAGTGAAATGGCTTATATATGTGGTTTTAACAGTCTTTCTAACTTTAACAAATTTTTTAAGCTCGCAAAAGGCGTTACTCCAAAAGAATATAAAAAAATATTGTTTGCAGATTGATGAGGTAAAAAATTACTGAATGAAGAATGTTCTTTTAAAAGACTTCCTTTAAACAGACTAATCTTTACTAAATCCTATATTTGCAACATGCAAAAGTCCTTTATCGATCAAATGGGCCGGGAAATTTTCATCAATTTTCCACCTAAACGGATTATTTCTGTCGTGCCCTCACAAACAGAATTGTTATTTGATTTGGGATTGGATAAGGAAATTATCGGATTGACCAAATTTTGTATCCATCCGATAGAAAAATTTGCAGAAAGAACCAAGGTTGGTGGAACAAAAAAGCTTAACATCGATTTAATCAAAGATTTAAAACCCGATTTGATTATTGGCAACAAAGAAGAGAATACGCAAAGTGATATAGAGGAGCTCGCAGCAGATTTTCCGGTTTGGATGAGCGATATTTTTACTTTGGATGATGCGATGAAAACCATTGGGCAGATAGGGGAGCTTGTGGATCGTGAGCCAGAAGCTAGTTACCTTAACCATTTAATTTCTGCTGGATTTAATGATCTGAAAACACTTGCACTTCAACAGCATATTAATAAAAAGATTGCCTATCTCATTTGGCGCAAGCCCTACATGGCTGCTGGGAAAAATACATTTATTGATGATATTCTGCTGATTAATGGCATGATGAATGTGATTACGCAAGAACGTTATCCATCGGTTACACTAGAGGAATTGAAAACTTTAAATTGCGAACTGATCCTACTGTCGTCCGAGCCCTATCCTTTTGGAGAAAAACACATTGAAGAAATACAAGCGGCCATTCCTGAAGCAAAAATTATACTGGTAGACGGAGAAATGTTTAGCTGGTATGGAAGCAGATTGGTTAAAGCCGTGCAATACTTTTTTGAGTTTCAGAAGCAAATTATTAGCTTTTAAAGGCAAATTTTCATAATTTGTAGCATACCGTTAAGTTATCCCGTTATCATACCATTACAATAAAAAATCATAATTCGATGAAAAAAGTATTAATACTATCCCTGTTCGTGGCTGTAATTTCCAGTTGCAGTTCAATGAAAAACGGAGGAAACTCAACTACAGTTACTGCAAGTGGAACAATTGAAAAATTAGGCATGACTACGTTTCAGTACGGTACACATTTATTAAAAGCCGACAATAAAACTTATGCCTTAAAAAGTGCAAGTATAAATCTAGATACCTATTTAGATAAGAAGGTTACTATAAAAGGGAAAAAGGTTTCTGGCTATCCATTAGAAGGCGGACCTGAATTTATCGATGTAACGCTAGTGAAGTTTTAGTAGCTAAGATCCTAATTATTCTCTTCACAGATGCGTCCTGCTGAACTTGTTTCAGCATCTATCTATGTTAATCATTTTTAATAAGATCCAGAAACAAGTTCAGGATGTCGACCCTTTTAAGTAATATATCAAAATGGAGGGTAATAATTCTAAATATTTTATTGAATTTTTCTCGTTCAGCCTTAATGACTTAGCTTTTCTGATTAAAAATATTTAACAATTTCGTGCATATATTTTTGATTATTCAATCTAGTTCCTATCTTTGCAATCCAAAATAAATCCTAATTGCGGATGTGGCGTAATTGGTAGCCGCACCAGACTTAGGATCTGGCGCTTCACGGCGTGGGGGTTCGAGTCCCTTCATCCGCACTACAAATGAAGCCGTTCCGATATTAATCGGAACGGTTTTGTTTTTTAAAACATTGATTAAATAAAAATTGATGTGCTGTGCCGGTTGTGGCGATATATGGTTTCTTCCCAAATCTCATATCTCATATCTCCCGTCTAAAGCACATCTTACTATATCTCAGAAAAAATGAATATTACACAGGAAAAAACCGGCAACTTAAATGCTGTTGTAAAAATCAAAATCGCACCTGCTGATTACACTGGAAAAGTAGAGAAAGCCATTAAAGATCAAGCTAAAAAAGCACAATTACCTGGTTTCCGTAAAGGAATGGTTCCTGCTGCCCACATTAAAAAAATGTATGGTAAAAGTATCTTGGTAGAAGAGGTTAACAACTTGTTAAACGATACTTTATCTAACTATATCGCGGAGCAAAAATTAGAAATTTTAGGTCAACCACTTCCTAAAATGGATGATGAACGCGAATTTAAATGGGATAATACAGATGATTTTGAATTTGATTATGAGTTAGGTTTAGCACCTGCTTTTGATGTAAATCTTTCATCTAAAGATAAATTTACCGAATACGTAATTAAAGCTGATAAAGAAACTTTAGAAAGCCGTATCAAAAATATCCGTCGTAGCTATGGTAAAATGACTAATCCTGAGGTTTCGGCTGATGATGATGTACTTTACACCGAATTAACTCAGGTAGCTGCAGATGGTACTGCTGTTGAAGGTGGTATCACCAGTACTGCAACTATTCGTTTAGATCAGATTAAAGATAAAAAAATCCTTAAATCGTTAATCGGTTTAAAGAAAGATGATGAAGTAACCATAGATATCCAAAAAGCATTAGAAGATGCTGCGGTAATTGCTAAAGCTTTAAATATTTCGGAAGAAGAAGCTGCTGAGTTGAAAGCAAACTTTAAACTTCACGTTAAAAACGTTAACCGCTTAGAAGAGTCAGACTTAAATCAAGAGTTTTTTGATAAATTATTTGGTGAAGGTACTGTAACTGACGAAGCTGGTTTCAGAGCAAAAATTACTGAAGAAGTAGAAGGTATGTTTAAACAAGATGCTGAACGTAAATTATCTAACGATATTTATGAAGCACTTTTAACTAAACACAATTTCGAATTGCCTGATGAATTTTTACGTCGCTGGTTAAAGGCTACAAACGAAAAATTAACCGACGAAGAGTTGGCAGAAGGTTATGATGATTTTGCTAAAAACCTTAAATGGACTTTAATCGAAAACAAAATCATTAAAGATAACAGCATCGAAATTAAATATGAGGATGTAGTTCAGGCAGCTAAAGCTAAATTAGATGCTCAATTTAGAATGTATAGCCCAAGCCCACTACCTGAAGATCAATTGGCTCAATATGCCGTTCAGTTCTTACAGGAAAAAGAAAATGCTAACCGCGTTTTTGAAGAGGTAAAAGCTTTAAAAACTTTCGAGCAGATCAAATCTGTAGTTACTTTAGAGCAAAAAGATATCGACTACGATAAATTTATCGCGTTAGATAAAAAAGCATAATATTTTTAATGTCATGATATAAAATCTTATTTTGGTTTATAACAAAGTTTGATTTCAAGACTTGCTAATTTGGCAGAACGCCGTAGTTGTAAGTAATAATTGATTGATATTTCTGAGAAATCAGAAGAAATAAAAGAATTTAGATTCGCAGAGCAGCTTCGAGGGGCTGCTCTTATCGTATCTAATAATATTGCAGAAGGTTCTAGTTCCAATGCTACAGCCGATTTATGATGGTTTTTTACTTTGCACATTGGTTTTTTTTTGAGAATATTATATTCTTTAGATCTTAAATTTAAGATTACCAGTTTCTGACAAGGATTTGGCAGAAGATCTGGATATTTAGCTAGGGTAATTTCAGTTTTTTCTAAAAAGTTGAAATAGGGAGCGTGCTATATTGTCATAGATTTTGATATGGTATACTCTTTGTCTAACCAGTACATAATTGAAATATTATTTATATTTTGGTTTTTTATTATTCACGAAACGATGGGGAACAGGAGCTCAAAACTCTATGCCCTCTGCTAAAAAACTCACATAATGAACATAGATTCACAAGAATTCAGAAAATTTGCCGTTAAACATCAGGGTATTGGCGGTTTACATGTAGATAAATTCATTGCACAGGCTAACCTTTCGCCACAATCGATGACACCATATATTATAGAAGAACGCCAAATGAACGTAGCTCAGATGGACGTTTTTTCAAGATTAATGATGGACCGTATCATCTTTTTAGGAGATGCGATTTATGATCAGAATGCAAATATCATTCAGGCGCAGTTGTTGTTTTTACAATCGACAGATGCTGATAGAGATATTCAGATCTATATTAACTCTCCAGGAGGTTCAGTATATGCTGGTTTAGGTATTTATGATACTATGCAGTATATTCAGCCTGATGTAGCTACAATCTGTACAGGAATGGCTGCGTCAATGGGTGCTGTTTTATTGGTTGCTGGTGCAGAAGGTAAACGCTCTGCTTTACCACACTCAAGAGTAATGATCCACCAACCATCAGGAGGTGCACAAGGTGTAGCATCTGATATGGAGATCAACTTGAGAGAGATGTTGAAATTGAAAAAAGAATTATACGATATCATTTCTGAGCACTCTGGTCAAACATATGATTGGGTAGAGAAAGCTTCAGATCGTGATTACTGGATGAGTGCTGAAGAAGCCAAAGGGTTTGGTATGATTGATGAAGTGTTATCGAGAAACGCAAGAAAAAATGGCGAAACAAAATAAAGAATCCCGTTGCTCATTCTGCCATTCTGGCAAGCATGAAACTTTAATGTTAATTGAAGGTATGGATGCATTTATCTGTGATAAGTGTGTAACCCAGGCCAATCAATTGCTTGCACAAGAATTAGGAACCAAAGGGACAAAAAATATTCAAGAGGCGATTAATTTATTAAAGCCTCTTGAAATTAAACAACACATTGATCAGTATGTTATTGGTCAGGATGATGCTAAAAAAGTGCTGTCGGTTGCTGTTTACAATCACTATAAACGTTTAAATCAAAAAATTGATAAAGACGAGATCGAGATCGAAAAATCTAATATCATGTTGGTTGGTGAAACCGGAACTGGTAAAACACTTTTAGCGAAAACGATTGCCAAAATTTTGCATGTGCCTTTCTGTATCTGTGATGCAACTGTTTTAACCGAAGCGGGTTATGTAGGTGAAGATGTTGAGAGTATTTTAACGCGTTTGCTTCAGGCTGCGGATTATGATGTAACTGCTGCAGAACGTGGTATTGTTTATATTGATGAAGTAGATAAAGTTGCGCGTAAAAGCGATAATCCATCTATTACCCGTGATGTATCAGGAGAAGGCGTTCAGCAGGCTTTGTTGAAAATTTTGGAGGGTACGGTTGTAAATGTGCCACCTCAGGGCGGACGTAAACATCCAGATCAAAAAATGATCCCGGTAAACACAAATAATATTTTGTTTATCTGCGGTGGAGCATTCGATGGTATTGAACGCAAAATTGCCAACCGTTTGCGCACGCAGGCTGTAGGTTACAGAGTAAAGAAAGATGAGACAGTTTTAGATCTTAAAAATCTTTATAAGTATATTACACCTCAGGATTTAAAATCCTTCGGATTAATTCCAGAATTAATTGGTCGTATACCAGTTCTTTCTCACTTAAATCCATTGGATAAGGAATCTTTAAGAAACATTTTAACGGCACCTAAAAACTCATTAATTAAGCAATATGTTAAGCTTTTTGCTTACGAAGATGTTAAATTAACTTTTGATGATGAAGTTTTGAATTTTATTGTGGATAAAGCAATGGAATATAAATTGGGCGCCCGTGGGTTAAGATCGATCTGCGAAGCGATTATGTTGGATGCGATGTTTGATACGCCAACGCAGACGGATGTCAAGGAATTGCACATCAATCTCGATTATGCGATAGAAAAATTTGAAAAGGCCGACTTTAAAAAGTTGCAGGCCGCATAAAAATTCAAATCCTCTCGCCGAAAGCGAGGGGATTTTTTTTAATACAGTATTTGTTAACGCTGAGCGCCAAGCGCCATGCTCAAAACTAAAAGAATATGAACGAAGAAAAAGACGTAAAAAAAGACGAGGAAATAGTAGAGAAGTCAAAAAAAGTAAAAGAAGTAGAAACTCCTGTTAAATCGGGATTAAAATCGAAAGATGAAATTGTTAAAAATTGGCTGCCCCGTTATACTGGCAGGCCGTTAGATCAGTTTGGCGATTATATTCTGCTGACCAATTTCAGTAAGTATGTAACCATGTTTTCGGAGTGGAATGATAATGCACCGGTTATGGGTTTAGATAAGCCTATGCAAAGTGTTACCGCAAATGGTATTACGATTATCAACTTTGGTATGGGAAGCCCCTTGGCAGCAACCATGATGGATTTATTAACGGCCATTAAACCTAAGGCTGTTTTGTTTTTAGGTAAATGTGGTGGTTTAAAGAAGAAGAACCAATTAGGCGATTTAATTTTGCCTATTGCCGCAATCAGGGGTGAAGGTACATCGAATGATTACCTGCCGGCAGAAGTACCTGCATTGCCAGCATTCGCCTTGCAGAAAGCGATTTCTACAACCATACGCGATC
Organism: Pedobacter sp. ISL-64; assembly: GCF_018613605.1. Classification (GTDB taxonomy): domain Bacteria; phylum Bacteroidota; class Bacteroidia; order Sphingobacteriales; family Sphingobacteriaceae; genus Pedobacter. The sequence goes on from NZ_JAGGPU010000015.1 coordinate 52,275, forward strand.
ATGGCAGGGATTATTGGACTGGAACCTGTTATACCACCAACCGGAGGGTTTGGGAGCACGATAAAGAGTTTAAAAAGTACTTGAAAACTTTAAGGGCGATGGCAGTAGATATGGAAACAGCTACGATTTTTACTACGGCCTTTGCCAATAAAATCCCAGCAGGCGCGTTACTATTAGTTTCCGATCAACCGATGATACCAGAAGGTGTTAAAACTGCCGAAAGCGATAGTACTGTAACCGAGAAATACGTAGAAACACATTTAAGAATTGGTATCGACTCATTAAAGCAATTAATCAATAACGGATTAACCGTAAAACACTTGTTGTTTTAACATAAATCAAGTAGAGGTATCGTCATCCTGAACTTGTTTCAGGATCTTTTCGGCTTAAATTATTAACAAGTTAGATGCTGAAATAAATTCAGCATGACGGCTCAGGTTAAGGTAATCGTCATCCTGAACCTGTTTCAAAATCTTTTAATCTAAGGTTGAAGGATAAGATAGATGCTGATCCCAAAAATTCGGGACAGCATGCCTTTAAACTGCGAATCCTGGTAGGTAGCCATGCAATACCAGGTCATCTTCGCTGTTGATGTTATAGTTGCATCGATTGTGCAAAAGTACAATACGATCGGAAATAGCTAAAATAGACTTGTAGTAATGATCGGTAATGATAAAACCTTTGTATGCTTTCATCCGATTGATATGGTCTTTCAATTCTTCGATCCACAATGGCGATAATTGCGAAAATGGCTCATCTAGAAGTATATATTGTGCATCGCTATAAATCATTAATAAACATTCTATAAACCTGCGTTCCCCACCAGATAGGGTGCGAAATCTAGCCTTTAAATGATTGGCAATAACTTCAATTTGCTGTAATTCAGCTTGTCGGTTTTTGCAAAAGATATTAATGGCCTGAAAAATACTAATCTGGTTTGGAATAAAATTATCCTGAGGTAAATAAGATAGATTGTTTGATAAATAGCCTTTTTCATATACTTTATTATTTATATTAAGGTATTTGAAGTTCGCTTTTACACTTCCAAAAATGATCTTTAACATAGTTGATTTACCGGATCCATTCCTGCCCAATAGACCGACTACTTCACCAATTTTACAGTTAAGGTAAACGCTGCTTAATACTTCCCGATCTGCAAAAGATTGGTTAACACTGTCGATAAAAAGTCTTTGCATATAGATGAAATGATTAAGATTCCGATAAAAACAATTAAATCATATAAAATCAGGTTTGTCATGATTTTTCTAAAGCCTATGCCCTGATTTTTGAAAAAGTATGCAGTAGATTGATAAAACATGAAATATATGGCAACAGAAAATACCCAGCCAATAAGTTTGATGAATAAGGCAAAGGAGTAAATCCCTGGCTCTTTAAAGCCATTTAAAATGAAAAATACTGATATGAGCAAGCTGACCAGTACATTCCATGAAAAAATGGGTTTGTGTATAGTTAAAGATTTTTTGAGTACACCAATCGACATGACTTAAAGATATAAAATCATAACGATAAACTTAGTTGTAACTAAACAAAAAAAAATGCCAGCGTGTAATCGTCATTTCGACAGTAGTGTTCCAAAGGAACTCCTTCGGAGGAGAAATATATAAACAAAAAAAAGATCGGCCAATAGCCGATCTTTTTTTGTTTCAATGAACTTAATCTCTTATCCTAAATAAGATTTTAAGATTTTACTTCTTGACGTATGACGTAAACGCTGTAAAGCTTTATCCTTAATCTGACGAACACGTTCACGGGTTAAATTAAATTTCTCTCCAATTTCTTCTAGAGAAAGGGGATGGTTAGAGCCTAAGCCGAAGAATAAAACGATAATTTCTCTTTCTCTTTCGGTTAAAGTAGATAAAGAACGTTTAATTTCTTCTGATAAAGATTCATTAATCAATGAGCTATCTGTATTTGGTTCGTGGTTTTCCAATACATCTAATAATGTATTTTCTTCACCTTGAACAAATGGAGCATCCATTGATACGTGGCGGCCTGAATTACTAAGTGTGTCCGAAATTTTATCCACTGTAGTTTCTAAAATATCGGCAAGTTCTTCAGGAGAAGGCTCACGTTCGTATTCTTGCTCTAATTTAGAGAAAGCTTTACTGATTTTGCTTAATGAACCTACCTGGTTTAAAGGTAAACGTACAATACGGCTTTGCTCGGCAATTGCCTGCAAAATAGATTGACGAATCCACCAAACGGCATAAGAAATGAATTTGAAACCTTTAGTCTCATCAAAACGTTTTGCCGCTTTAATTAAACCTAAGTTACCTTCATTGATTAAATCGCCTAAGGTTAAGCCCTGATTTTGATATTGTTTTGCAACAGATACAACGAAACGCAAGTTGGTCTTAGTCAATCGCTCTAATGCAGCCTGATCGCCCTCACGAATCTTCCTTGCTAAAATTACTTCCTCTTCTGCTGTTATTAAATCTACTTTGCCAATTTCGTGTAGGTATTTATCTAATGACTGACTTTCACGGTTGGTAATGGATTGCGTTATCTTGAGTTGTCTCATTTATACGAATTGTGTGCTCTTTAATTATTGAGTGTGCAAAGTTACGAAATTGTATAGCAATCCGAAAGGATAAAATGCTGAAAATGTTACTGTTTGCACAAGTTTTTTACAGTTTTACTTATAGCAAAAATCATTCCAAACAAAATTCTGTCATTGTATGTCTGAATAATTATATTATGATTGTTTTTCGAATATTATTTATTGTAAATCAATAAATATATTTTGAATTATAATAATTTATTATTTATGTTTGTACTATAAATGATTGAATAAATATGACGTTTCTTAATTTTTCAACTATTTAAAGTAAATAATAAAAGCCATTATTATTGGGTGTTTTTGATCATGTAGTTTTTGTCAGGTTGCATGATAAAGATCAAAACAAGAAATCGACTTAATTATTAACAGTAAATAAAATCTCAGGCATTACATTTTAAACTGGTATGTAATTATGGAAATTAAAATAACAATCAATCAGATTTTGAAAGTACTACAGGTGCTAAACAGAGGAATAGAAATTCAACAAGAAAATGATTTAAGGATATAATTATGAAAACGCAGAATCAAATTAGGTTAATTAAAATGGGTTATGTTGTAACACTTTTGGTCGTAATGCTGTTTTCGCTTAAAGATGCGTCCAAGGGTTTTGAAGATGGGTATACAGATAGTGAAAAAGGTGGGCTGTTGGATTTGGTACAGGGTTTATTTATATTGATAATTATGTTCTTTAGTTCAAGGGTGTTGGTTTATCTCTATCGTTTTATTAATTCGATAGAGATAGGCAATGTTTTTAGTACTGAAAATACAGGTAGGCTTACACGTATGGGATGGTATTGTACTACGATTCCATTTCTGCTGTTTATTTATAACGCTATGGTTTATGCAAATCAATCAAATAATCGACAAGATTTAGTATTCAAGATAATTGAGAATGTTGATTTTCAGATCTGGCTGTTGATTTTTGGCTTAACACTTTTAACAATAGCATTTGTGTTTAGAAAAGGGATTGAGCTGCAACAAGAAAACGATTTAACGATATAAGTCCATGCCTATAATTGTAAATTTAGATGTAATGTTGGCCAGACGTAAAATGTCGTTAACCGAATTAAGTGAACGGGTAGGGATTACGATGTCTAATTTATCGATACTTAAAACGGGCAAAGCGAAGGCCGTTCGTTTGGAAACATTAGAGGCAATTTGTAGGGCTTTAGATTGCCAGCCAGGTGATATTTTAGAGTTCCGCGTAGATTAACTTACAAAGTCTAAAAGGGCTCGGGCGCATGAAAGACTTTGTAAGTTTAACATTGTATAAAACGAAAGTATTTTTCGTTGCAGGGTCTTCGACTCCGCTCAGACTGACAACCGCAAAAAGATTGTTTGATAGCAGGACTTCCGGAACCGAAATGTGCAGAGCCTTGCTTTCCAAGAAAAATATTGACCACCTAAGACACCTTAGTACATTTAAGTCGATTGCTATTGAATTGCTGGTAATGATAGGTTAAAGAACACCCCGTCCTGCGGACACCCCTCTAAAAGAGGGAATAAAAAAAAACCTTCCAGTTTTCACTGAAAGGTTTTAAAATATGTATTGCTTTAAGCTTTGGTCTTTCGACTTTTAGCTTAAGCCTATGCTTGTTCAGCCAATACTTTAGTCACTAAATCTGCAGCTTCTTTTAAAGCAATTGCTGAGTAAACCTGAAGGCCAGACTCATCAATTAATTTTTTAGCTTCTACCGCATTTGTGCCTTGTAAACGGCAGATAATCGGAACTGGAATGTCGCCAATTTCTTGGTAAGCATCGATAACACCTTGTGCGACACGATCACAACGAACAATACCACCGAAAATATTAATCAAAATTGCTTTAACATTTTTATCTTTCAAAATGATGTTGAAAGCCGCTTTAACCGTTTGAGCATTTGCAGTTCCACCAACGTCTAAGAAGTTAGCAGGCTCTCCGCCGGCTAATTTAATAATATCCATGGTAGCCATTGCTAAACCAGCACCGTTAACCATACAACCTACGTTACCATCAAGGTTAACAAAGTTTAGGTTAGAAGCACTTGCTTCAACTTCCATCGGATCCTCTTCCATAGTATCGCGCATTGCTGCGTAATCAGGGTGACGGAATAATGCATTTTCATCTAAATCAACTTTAGCATCAACAGCAATAATTTTATCATCGCTTGTTTTTAATACCGGGTTAATTTCAAACATCGCAGAATCAGTTGCATCATATGCCTTATATAAAGCGCTTACGAATTTAACCATTTCTTTATGTGCAACACCGCTAAGGCCTAATTTGAAAGCTATTTTACGGGCCTGAAAACCTTGTAAACCAACTTTAGGATCGATTTCTTCTTTGAAAATTAAGTGTGGGGTGTGCTCAGCAACTTCTTCGATATCCATACCACCTTCTGTACTGTACATGATGATGTTACGGCCTTTTGCACGGTCTAACAATACCGAGATGTAGAATTCTTTGGTTTCAGAAGCGCCCGGATAATAAACATCCTGAGCAACTAAAATTTTACTCACTAATTTACCTTCAGGACCGGTTTGAGGAGTTACCAATTGCATACCAATAATGTCGGTTGCACGTTGTTTAACTTCTTCAAGGTTTTTGGCTAATTTAACACCTCCACCTTTACCGCGACCACCAGCGTGGATTTGCGCTTTAATTACAACCCAGTCAGAATTGTAATCTATTTTCAGTTGCTTAGCAGCCTCAACAGCTTGCTCAGGAGTATCGGCAACTATTCCTTCTTGAACGTTAACACCGAAACTTTTTAATATTTGTTTACCCTGGTATTCGTGAATATTCATTTGCTACAAAATTTGCCCAAAGCTACAATTTCAAACCCTTTAAACAAATAGCAATTGCCGATTTTTTCAGAAAATGAACGTTTTGTGTTAATCGGGAAAAGTGATGTGGTACACGAGCTGATTATTGGGGCTTAACCTCAATAAAGAAGCAGATGTCGCTATTCTACAATACTTTTTTTGCTAAATTTTTAATTTCATCTTTAAAGTTCTTGTCGAAGACAGCTTTTAAAGATCCTGTTTTTAAGTTGTATGTAAAATATTCAACCTCATCCTTATCATCAAATTCTTTATCTCCATTAGTATCCTTTATCAAATCCATTAATATTAAATCATGTTTATCGTCTATTTTCCAGCTAGTTACATCATAGTTGTTTGGAGATATCCGGATAAATGATTTTCCCTCCAGGTTAGAGAGGTAAAGTTTACTAGGATCTTTGTCTGTTAGTTTTTTATTGCCATCATAGTCAGAATCGGTAATATCATAGTAGATAAACTGATCGGATAAAGTATTTTGATTATTTGGACTATGTTCTGAATGACCAATATTGAAGGAGTTGATAATAACTTTTTCTTTAGTCAATAATTCGCTTTTACCTGAAATAACATTGTGAAAGATGAGGTTCCAATGATTGGAATTCACGTCTCTTTTATAACTATCGTAATCGCCATCATTTAATCTTAATGGGTATAGCAGAATATCTGTTTTACCAATGATAATTGGAGAATCGTACTGTATTTTAGGCTGACTTTTCGTTTGAATGTTACTTGTTTCCGTAGAAATGGTTTTAATTTCCCCAGTGCAGGATGATGCCAGTATGGTAAAACTTAATAAAGTTATTGAGATTATTTTTTTCATTGTCGTTAATTTTGATTTAAGGTGAGTATAGCCAATAAAAGTGCTTATTGGCTTAAGATCGCCGATATTAGATTGTATTTGGAAATGGCATTATACATTTGTTTTAAAAATGTGCTAACTTCCTGCAATCGGCGACCCAAAAATTCCAACAGCCATTTCTGCCCAGATTAAAAACAATGCAATTAAAATTACAATTAGGACTATGGTTCTGCTGGTGCCTGTTTTCATGTTTCTAATTACAAGCTCGATGGCTAAACCCGTACTAAGCAATAATATGCCAGCGGCAACAAAATCCCTTAAGTCCCACTGTACCTCATTTGTAAATTGCATGGCTATTAAAGGAATAGCTAATATTGATGCTATTACGCTTAAAATAATGATGATTCTTAGTTTGCCTGAATTAAATGTTTCTTGATTTTTCATGATTTTTATATTTTAATATACGTTTTAAATGGATAATTAAATAATTTTTAGTTTCCCCGATGCGGTTTGCATCAGGGAGCTAAGGGTTGAGCGGTTAATTATAATTTAGTTTATCAATAATTTAAGCGATACCAGTTTTTTGTGATTTTAAAATTATTTTCCTTATAAGAAGATTGAATTTCTTTTTCTAATCGCTTAATTTCATTCGGATCATCTGTATATACAAATGCTGAATAATGACTTAAAAAACCACGGTTAATGAAAAACTCTACCGTTACCTGATTTTTTTCATTTGTGGATATTGAAATGTCATTTCCTCCATTTGATATTAGTGCGTACTTAAATTCGTCCAGACGATGAACTGATTTGTTAGCATCGTATATTATGCTGCCACTTTTAATCCGTGATATGATTTCCTCTCTTTGTCCTTTTCTGAAATGCCAATCAATTTTTTCAAAAAAGTCTTCACTAAAAAGTGAAATAGTACCTAGGCAAACGCCGAAAATTAATGCTGTTATATGGAATTTTGTGGTTATACCTTTTTTAGCTATAATACTGTATAGTAAAAATGATGACAGAATAAGTCCAATAAAAAGGTACGGTAGTATAAATACAAAGGACATAAAACCCCCTCCATAATAATATATAAATGGCCCCTGCAAAATGGATAGAAAAATTATTAGTAGCGCTAGCAGATTCTTTGACATGATTTTATTTATTTAACCCAAAATATTCCGCCGTATTCCAATCCTGTAAATTCCACGATAACCAGCCCGATTTCTCGTAACGTTCTTTGAAATAACCAATTCGCTCGTCTAATTTTCTCATTAGCGCTTTTTCTGGCTGATCTACTTTGGCAACTTCAGAATCATTATTGGTTGAAGGATGGATTTTTGACCTGTTTTTATCTAAGAATGGGAGTGTCTTTTCTGATAAAGAGGTCAAATAATAAGGATCGATAGAAACAGCATCAACATGATTGAGGTTGTATTTTACGATTAAAACATCCCAGTTAATGGTGCTAAAAGCAAGTAGTAATGCAAACCAGATGTTCCCATTTACTTTAAAGAGATAGAATATGGTTTTCTGCTTGGCTACCTTTAAATAAACGGTGGACAAACCAATGATACAAAGAATGGCAAATACCAATACACCGATTCTTTTATGTGTTAAACCATGGAATTCGATATAATAACCATCACGGATAAATACGGAGATGATCAGGATGAAATTTTGAACCATCCAGGTAAAGGCAAGCACCCTTAATGTTTTGCTTTTACGATAAAAATTCAGATTTCCCCTAAAAAAGTAAAGGATTACCGCCATGGCCATTACAATACTAAAGATTAGTGTATTGGTGCCCTGGTGTAGCTCTCCAGAGAAATTTCCCGAAGGTTTATAACCGAACCAAAGCGTGGTAATATCGATGGCATTTAATAACAACAATAGGAGGTTAAGGGCAACAAACGAAATTATGCCTACAATGTATTCGGTTTTTAAAGCCATTTTCCGTGTTAAGAGGTTGCCGCTAAATGTTTCTACAAGGTGGTACCAAATCGTTTTTTGACCTGATGTTCTTCTGATCCTTACTAATTGTTCCTTGCATTTCAGTTCTGCTTTTTCTAAACTTTTATCAAAAAATGCGAGTAATAAACCTCCTGTTAAGGCTAATCCAAAGCAGAAATGTATGATGCGTTCGATACTTAAATCTTTGAAAAAGAAATGGAGGATATCTTCAAAAAATTGACCGATGTTAGTTAATACACTTTCGGCATAATGTGCAAAAACATTATTCGCTGCAGAATACAAACACGTAAAAAAGATTACGGCAATAACAGGTATAAAAATGTACTTGATCAATTTAAAAAAAGGTTTCAGGTTAAAATTACCTATGCTTATTTTACTTAAATGTTTTACTGCATTAAAAGGAACCGTGATCATTTGTAAAATACTGGCAAGAAAAGCGGCAAAAATCGTTCTGATCTGCTGGTTATGGCTAAAACCGATAAATAACAGCAAACTGATATAATAGGTGGCAACAGATAAATCAGAATTATTAATTACCACCAGTACTGCGGCCAAAAGATGTGCTAAACCGTAAATTTTTAGCTTTATACTTTTAACTACATCTGGATTAATAAAGGTGACAGCGAGTAAATAGATACTATAAATAAGCAGATTGAGCGCTAACCTTTCTTGCCAAAATAGAAAAGTAAACAGGAGGCCACCCAGCAGAACAGAGAGTGATAAGAGGTTGGATCTATTTTTCATAATGATATGATAATGGTTTATAATTTTTATGGTTGTATTGTTTGTTTTAAAAGTGCTTTGAAATTCAAAGTAAATAGTTAAAAAAAATAGCTTATAGTTTTTTGATCATTTTTTCAAGTGCATCTAAATGTGCTTTAAAAGCCTGTTTGCCCAAAGCCGTGATAGCGTAGGTGGTACTGGTTTTTCTGCCGATAAAGCCTTTGTGTACCTTTATAAATTCTGCCTGCTCTAAAGTATTCAGGTGTGAGGCCAGGTTTCCATCTGTTAATTCGAGCATTTGTTTCAGGTCGTTAAAGCCAATTTCATCGTTTACTACCAGAATAGACATTACGCCCAACCTGATCCGGCTATCGAATATTTTATTTAAATCTGCTATCGGGTTTTTCATCCTTACTGACCTCTCTCATATTTAAAATACATTAAAAGACCATAAACAATGTGCAATACACCAAAGCCAAAAGCCCAAAAAATTAAGCCATAACCTACGTAAAACATGCAGATTAATCCAAGTATTACCTCGCAAAGCCCCAGGTAGCGAATGTCGCTGTAAGTATATTTACTGGCATTAATAAGCGCCAAACCATAAAAAATTAAACAGCTTGGTGCAACAATAGCATAAGTGTTCGGATGGTTAATCAATAAAGCAATAATAAACAAACCTCCGGCAACCAACGGGACAAATAAATTAATTATAAGTGATTTAGAGGTTTTATCCCAGATTGGAAGATTGTTTTTCTGACTTTTTCTATAGGTAAATAAAACTCCTCCAGCCAGCGCAATCACCAAAACAAAAATACCAAGTTTTATTAAGTTAAACTCCAGGTCCATTTCTCCATCAACGCCATAACCGTAACCGCGTTTGCCGATGAATTTGTTAATTTCATCGTTTGCAAAATAAGCCCCAATTAAAGCAATAACACCTGCAAAAACACCAGATAAACCGCTCAAAGAAATAAATCTCGACGACCTGTCCATCATTTGTCTGATATCTTTTAAGGTATTTAATTGTTCTTCCTGAGTGCTCATTTTAAAAGTGCTTTGTTTTTCAAAGTTAAATAAGAAATTGATATTTCCAAAATTATTTTTTTTCCTTCGGTATGATTACACAGATTAAAGGATTACATAGATTTCAAAGGTCTGGTATTATGCATTTAGCCTTTGGCCTTTAGTCTTTATGCTTTTACCTTTAGTCTTTAACCTTTTTTATTAAATTTGAAGCATGCTAAAAGCCACTGGAATAAGAAAATCGTACGGAAATCTACAAATTTTAAAAGGTGTAAATTTTGAAGTGCAAAAAGGGGAGATTGTAAGTATTATTGGGCCATCTGGTGCAGGTAAAAGTACTTTATTGCATATTTTAGGAACATTGGATAGACCTGATGTCGGGTCTGTAGAACTAAAAGGCACTGTTGTTAATAGATTGAATGGCGATCTGCTGAGTACTTTCCGCAATCAGAATATCGGTTTTGTATTTCAGTTTCATCATTTGTTGCCAGAATTTAGTGCCATTGAAAATATTTGCATTCCGGCATTTATTGCCAAAACCAATAAAAAACAGGCCGAAACCAGGGCATTTGAACTGTTAGATCTGTTTGGACTAAAAGACAGGGCCCAGCATAAACCCAATCAGCTGTCTGGTGGTGAGCAGCAGCGTGTAGCCATTGCAAGAGCGCTGATCAATAATCCTTCAATTATATTGGCTGATGAACCATCAGGGAATTTAGACTCTGAAAATGCAGCCGGATTACACCAGTTGTTTGTAAGTTTGCGCGATAATTTCCATCAAACCTTTGTGATTGTTACACACAATGAACACCTTGCAAAAACCAGCGACCGTGTAGTGAGCATGAAAGATGGTTTAATCGTATAAAATCAGATCATTCCCTAGTTTAGTAGCGCTATTATTAATTAACTTATTCATTCAATCATTATACTTTGAAAATACTGATAACAGGAGGGAACAATGCTAAGGCTTTGAAGCTGATGAAAGCATTTCCCAGTCATTTTGTTTTACTTGCCGATTATGGTGATGTACCGGGGATTGTAACTGAAAATTATGCCTTTTCATCGTTAGGTGTATTAAATAAAGACAGTATCGCTCATATTCTATTAAATTTTTGTATCACTGAGGCCATAGATTGTATTATCCCTTTACACCATTATGAGCTTGAGCCATTGGCTAAATCTGCTGTACTTTTTAGTGAGTATGGTATTCAGGTGCTATTGCCTGATGCAGATGTAATTGCTGACTATCTAGCAGAAGAAAAGCTCACTTATCAAAATTTTGCAGTGTTTATTCACGGCGATCAGATTTTTTCAACCGAGGAGGCTTCTCTACCTGCAAATGTAGCTCCCAAATTAAATGGAGTATTTGGTTATAACGATGCTGATGATTTAAAACTTTTTACAATTTAACATGGATGCATATCAATACGTGAAAGACAAGCAGATTGTAATTTTTGAATTGGATGATGTACTTTTTCCAGAGAAGGATTATTTGCTACAGGTTTATTATCTGTTTGCGCAGTTTATAGAATATACCGAGCAAAAAAGTGCACAGTCTATTATTGAATTTATGCGTGCAGCATACGAAAGTAATGGTACTGAAAAACTTTTTGAGAAAACAGCAGATCAGTTTACCATTGATATGAAGTATAAGCATAATTTTGATCTTCTACATCAGAATGCCCGTTTACCTTTAAAACTTTTGCTTTATAAAAATATGCTCGAGTTTATACAGGAACTTGTGGTAGACCGCAAACAAATATTTATTGTAACTGCTGGCAATCCTGAGCAACAACTTAATAAAATTAAGCAAACAGAGTGGAATGGACTAGAGCAATATCTTACGGTATATTTTGTTGAGGAGCTAAGTTTAACTAAAGCAGATATTTTTCAGAACATATTAAACAGCAACAATTTATCGCCTAACCAGGCGTTAGTTGTTGGTGCAAATAAATTTGATGAGCAACAATCTAAATTAATTAATTTGCCGTATATTGTGTCACTAGAAATTTACAAGTAAATATGCTTAGAAAATTTATTTCGCAAAATGCATTTTTATATGCTTTGCTTATTGTGGTTGGATTTACAGTATCGTGTAAAAAATCGAATAATAATCCTGATGGAGATGGTGCACCGCAAGGCACTCCAGGAACCCGGGCAGAGTTAACTAAGGATTCGATTTACCTGTATGCACAGCAAACGTATTATTGGAATGTTGGGATGCCAAGTTATTCTACCTTTAATCCGAGACAGTATAATTCAAACAATGCGGTTTTAGCAGCTTTAAAAGCATTACCAAGTACCGGAGGAAAAGATAAATATTCATTTATCGATGATGGTACTGTAGCTGGAGAATTAGGTGGCGTAGCTGGAGATTTTGGTTTCTCTGTATTTTTTGCCAGCGCGAATGATCTAAGGATTAAATATGTATATGCAACATCACCTGCTGGTGTTCAAGGCTTAAAAAGAGGTTATCAGATTACGAAAATTAATGGTAGCACAGATATTAATACCACTGATGCAAGGATTGATTATATAGTGAATGCTATTTTTGGTACGAACCCAACGGTTTCAATGACGGTTTTAAAACCAGATGGGACTAGTCAGGATGTAACGATAACCAGAGCAAGTTATAATATCAATCCTGTACTTTTTACCAAAACTTATACTGTAGGAGCGAAAAAGGTAGGATATATTGTTTTTAATAGTTTTACCACCAATTCAACGGATTTTCTGGATGCAGCATTTAAAGATTTTTCGACAGATGCAATTACTGAACTTGTTGTCGATTTACGTTATAATGGAGGAGGTTCGGTTGCTACATCAGAAGCCTTTACTAATTTGATTGCACCAACCGCTCAAAATGGTAAAGTGATGTATACCACTTACTGGACACAGACGATGCAGGATAATCAAGCCACTATTCTTCAAAACCAGAAGTTTTACGCTAAAGGTAATGATGGTGTAACACGGATGTACTCTTATTTTGATTATTCTTACAAACCTACAGTTGCAGCGGGAAACCAGGAGGTTTTTGCTAAACGTGGTATATTAAATAGTCTAACCAGGGTTTACTTTATTGTAACAGGTAGTACAGCATCGGCAAGCGAGTTGTTAATTAACAACTTAAAACCTGTAATCGATGTTAAACTAATTGGCAAGAAAACTTATGGCAAACCAGTTGGTTTTTTCTCCATCCGTATAGACAAAAACGACTTATATATTCCCCAGTTTGAAACCAAAAATCAATTAAATCAAGGTGGTTACTTTGATGGAATGGCAGTTGATAAAGATATTTTTGATGACGTAACCAAAGATTTTGGAGATCCAACGGAAAAGCTGTTGGCACAGGCTTTATACTATTCAGCCAATGGAGGTTTCTCTTCTTTCTTTAAAGATAATGCCATTAGCAGTACCTCACCGCTATCTAAAACACAGGTTGAAGATCTTTCAGGCAAGATGGACCATGAATTTAAAGGTATGGTTGAAACTAGAAAGCTGAAATTTAAGTAATTAGCTGTAAATTGTACCAAAAAGGCCAGTTTTGTATTTCAAATCTGGCCTTTTTTATGCGATTATTGCATTATTTGAGAAAATATTGTTGTTTTTTTTATAAAAAATTGATAAGCTTGTTTAACATTAATCGTTAAAGAGATACCATGCCAATAGAAATTGTAGAAAAGGAACATATCAGTTATTTAAACATCATCAATGCAAAAGAAGATCATACTACTGAATTAAAAACAAAACTTGATGAAGCGCAAAGGCTAGGTAATGAGTTTAAATCAAAAGCCGTCATTACTTTTAATACTACCATTGGTCCAAAACGAGTTGATACTACAGTTTGGGCTGTTACAGAAAAATATATACAGCTAAAGAATAATATTCATATTCCGTTAAAAAGTTTAATCGATATTGATTTCTAAGCTTGCTTTAAGGAAATAAATCATCCCGCATTTATTTAACCTTATCAGATCATGAGCATGCTCCATAAAATTGCCTTAACTTTTATTAAATCGATAGGCCCGGTAACGGCCAAAAATCTTCTTGCCTATTGTGGAAGCGCCGAAAATGTGTTTTCTGCAAACAAAAAGCAGCTTTTGCAGATTCCGGGTATTGGAGAGAAAACAATTGAAGCCATTCGTAGTACCGATGCTTTGGTAAGGGCCAGGCAAGAATTAGATTTTATTGAAAAACATGGAATAGAAGTATTGTTTTTCTCTGATGAAAAATACCCTAAAAGGTTAAAGAATTGCATCGATTCGCCAATATTGCTTTATGCCAAAGGCACAGTTGATTTTAACCATCAGCGTATCATCAGTATCGTTGGAACCCGTAATGCAACAAGTTATGGAAAAAATCTCTGTAAAGAATTGTGCGAAGTTTTAGCGCCGTACAATGTTTTGATAGTGAGTGGCTTGGCTTATGGTATCGATATAACGGCCCATAAAGAATGCTTGGTAAATAATATTCCTACCGTTGGTGTGCTTGGTCATGGCTTAGATCGATTGTATCCAAAAATTCATAAAACGATTGCTCAAAAAATGGTTTTGAATGGAAGCCTGCTCACCGAATTCCCGATCCTAACCAATCCAGATCGGCCTAATTTTCCACAAAGGAACCGGATTATTGCAGGGATTGCAGATGCTACCATTGTAGTTGAGGCATCAATAAAGGGAGGCGCCTTAATTACCGCAGAAATCGCAAATTCTTATAATAAAGATGTATATGCTTTTCCGGGTAGAACAAATGATGTTTTTTCGGAAGGATGTAATTTCCTGATTAAAACCAATAGGGCCGGATTAATAAATAATGCTCATGATCTGATTTATTACTTGGGTTGGGATGATGAGGTGGGAGAAAAGAAAAAGGAGGCGCAAACCACGCTACACCTTAGCCTTACGCCTAACGAACAGCGGGTTGTTGATGCATTACAAAACGGCCAACTTTCTATAGATGAGCTTTGCATTCAATTGAATATTCAGCAAAGTAAACTGGCAATCGTAATCCTTACATTAGAAATGCAGGGGATTATTGTTTCGTTACCTGGAAAGATATATAAACTCTTATAAGGAAAGTGAAATTGCATTTTGCCCAATAATCAATCTATAATGCCTATCATAATTATAGATTATGGAATTAAATTCTTTTAATTTATTATTTTCGGAATTATGTTTCAAATAAAATATAGTTTATAAAATACTTAATGCCATTGCTTAATTTTGCAATATGTGGTACAATAATATTTTAGAAACCATTGGCAACACGCCATTGGTAAAATTAAATACGATAACAAAAGGGGTTCCGGGAACAATTCTGGCGAAAATAGAGACTACTAATCCAGGCAACTCAATTAAAGACCGTATGGCGGTTAAAATGATTGAAGATGCCGAGAAAAGTGGTAAATTAAAACCAGGTGGAACAATTATAGAAGGGACATCCGGAAATACAGGTATGGGCCTGGCTATGGCAGCCATTATTAAAGGTTATAAATGTATTTTTACCACTACTGATAAACAATCGAAAGAAAAAGTTGATGCTTTACGTGCCTTTGGCGCTGAAGTAATCGTTTGTCCTACAAATGTTGAGCCTGAAGATCCCCGTTCTTATTATTCTGTTTCTTCGCGTTTAGAACGCGAGGTTCCAAATTCATGGAAACCTAATCAGTATGATAACTTAGCCAACTCACAGGCTCATTATGAGCAAACTGGTCCTGAGATATGGGAGCAGACGGAAGGTAAAATTACCCATTTGGTAGTTGGCGTGGGTACTGGTGGAACCATTTCTGGAACAGGAAAATATTTGAAAGAAAAGAATCCAAATATTAAAGTCTGGGGAATCGATACATATGGCTCAGTTTTCAAGAAATATAAAGAAACAGGGATATTTGATAAGGATGAAATTTATCCTTACATCACAGAAGGTATCGGCGAAGATTTCCTTCCGGCAAACGTAAATTTCGATGTAATCGATCTATTTGAAAAGGTTACAGATAAAGACGCTGCTTTAATGACACGCGATATTGCGCGTAAAGAAGGTATTTTTGTTGGGAACTCTGCTGGTGCTGCCATTGGCGGATTAATACAGCTAAAAGATAAGCTTAAGCCTGAAGATGTTGTTGTCGTTATCTTTCACGATCACGGCAGCCGTTACATGGGCAAAATGTATAATGAAGATTGGTTACGCGAACGCGGATTTTTACAGGACGAAAAATTAACCGCTAAATCTATTCTGGCTAAAAAAGAAAACACAGAGATTGTAACACTTGATTCGCAAAAATCGGTGCTTGAGGCCATCAATACCATTAAATCGATGAATATCTCTCAAATTCCTGTAACGCAACAAGGAATGATTGTAGGTAAAATTGCAGAGAGTGATATTTTAAGTGCATTACTTGAAAATCCAGGTTTAAAATCTGCGCCGATTTCAGAAATTATGACGGCTACTTTCCCTTTTGTTGATTTAAACACCTCAATTGATAAAATTTCTTCATTGATCAATAAAGAAAACTCAGCCGTTTTAGTGGAAGATGAATCAGGTAAGATCGAAATTATCACACAATACGATATAATTAACGCAATATCGGGATAAGGATGTAAAATGGGGAATGTGAGATGGAGTAACTCGAGCCATCGTCTTCCTGAACTTGTTTCAGGATCTTAAAAGGAATAAAATTTTACTAAAGGCCGTAAGTTATTAACTTGCGGCCTTTCTTATTAAAAAATATGGCAACGCTCAAAGAAATCTTATCGGCTAAAACTGATACTCAATTAAAATATTACTTAGATCATGTGGATAAACATACTTCGGAAGGGGTTAGAACTGCATTGGCTGAATTAAAATACAGAAACGTTGATTTACCTGATGGGATTGATGAACAAATTGAAGAAAAAATCAGACTAAAAGAAAATGTACAGTATGATAGTCTAAAAGGTTGGAACAAAAATGTAATTAAAGATATTGATGCTCCTGAATTCTATTCTCAAACAGCAATTTACGTATTTTCAATTCTTTTCTCTGTATTTTTCGGTGCTGTAATGATGGCCATTAACCTGAAAAATGCTGGGAAAAGATGGGGCACACCAATTTTGTTCGGATTGTTATTTACGTTTGGTCAAATTAATTTGGCTCAATTCATTCCAAATCCATCAATGGGAGTTTCTTTAATTATTAATGCAGTAGGAGTTACAATAATGTATCAGATATTTTGGAATAAAAGCATAGGGAAGGATACTAAATACAGAGCCAAGCCAATCTGGATCCCCTTAATTATTGGCATTATAATAACAATACCCTTGATTTATTTTGCCATTCAGGGTTTATAATAAAAACGTCCTGGTAATTATTACCCGGACGTTTTCTTTATGTTATTTTCGCTTTGGGTTTTACCTTAAACCCTATACCTTAATGACTCGGTGCATCAGCATTTACACGTTTAATCTGCGCACCTAAGGCACGTAAACGAGTGTCGATATCCTGATAGCCACGTTCAATCTGTTCGATGTTGTAAATGGTCGATTTGCCTTCAGCAGATAAAGCTGCAATTAACAATGAAACTCCAGCTCTAATGTCAGGAGAAGTCATGCTGATTCCACGAAGTTTATATTTTTTATCAATACCATTAACGGTTGCGCGGTGTGGGTCGCATAAGATGATTTGAGCACCCATATCGATCAATTTATCCACGAAGAATAAACGGCTTTCGAACATTTTCTGGTGGATTAAAACGTTTCCTTTTGCCTGTGTAGCCACAACCAGCACAATGCTCAATAAATCAGGTGTAAAACCTGGCCAAGGAGAATCTGCAATGGTTAAAATCGAACCATCGATAAAAGTATCGATTTCGTAATGTTTTTGAGAAGGGACATAAATATCATCGCCACGGCGTTCTAATTTAATGCCCAGTTTTTTGAAAACCTCTGGTATTACACCCAGTTCATCATAACAAACATCTTTAATGGTAATTTCTGACTCTGTCATTGCAGCCATACCAATAAAAGAGCCAATTTCGATCATATCCGGCAACATTCTGTGCTCAGTTCCGCCTAAAACGCTAACGCCTTCAATGGTTAACAAGTTAGAGCCAATGCCCGATATTTTTGCACCCATGCGGTTAAGCATTTTGCAGAGTTGCTGTAAATACGGTTCGCAGGCAGCATTGTATATAGTTGTAGTGCCTTTTGCTAAAACGGCCGCCATTACAATATTTGCCGTTCCGGTTACCGATGCTTCGTCTAATAAAATATATGCACCCTTTAAATTGGTTGCATCTACGTTAAAGAAAGCTTTTTTGCTGTCGTAAACGAATTTTGCACCTAATTTTTCGAAACCTATAAAGTGTGTGTCCAGTCTTCTACGACCGATTTTATCACCACCTGGTTTTGGGATTGCTGCTTTACCAAAACGTGCCAACAATGGCCCAACAATCATAATCGAACCACGTAAACCACCGCCTTTAGCTTTAAAAGTATCAGATTCAAAGAAATTCAAATCAATATTTTTAGCTTCAAAGGTATAGGTGTCTTTATTGATGCGCTCAACGGTAACGCCTAAATCGCCAAGTAACTCAATCAGCTTGTTAACATCCTTAATGTCGGGAATATTACTGATGGTTACTTTCTTTTCAGTAAGCAATACAGCCGATAAAATCTGTAAAGCCTCGTTTTTGGCTCCCTGAGGGGTAATTTCGCCTTTTAATTTAATTCCGCCTGTTATTTCAAATGCGTTCATATTTTTTGTATTTAGTATCAGGTATCAAGTAATAGTGTCGGCCTTTAACCTTCCACCTTATGCCTTTTACCCTTCACCTTTAATATTTAGGTTTATTGTTGTTGTTGCGTTGACGGTTATTATTATTGTTGTTATTTTGACGGTTTTTTCCGTTGTTGTTATTATTGTTGCTTCTGCCCCGGTTATTGTTGTTGTTATTACTTTGGCGAGGGTTTTGCGCTCTAAATTCTACCTTGGCCAGGTTAACACCTTCATCAAGTGATAACAATCCGCCAGAAAGGTACTTTAAGTCCTTAATAATGGTATCATCACTCACATTATCTTTATTCCAGGTAACATAAGCCATTTTCATAAAATTTGCGATGCTTTGAACCATTGCCTTTTTAATTTCGGCATTTTCTTCGCGCATGGCTTTTTCAATTAAATTCTCAACCGTTTTACCATAGTGTTTGTAGGTAATTCTTTGTTGAGGATAGGCCAGGGGCTCTGGTTTAATGTAAGCATTCTCAATTAATGGTTTAGGATAAGGACTGTCTACATCAATCTGGTAGCCAGAAATAATGTGCAGGTGATCCCAAAGTTTATGCTTAAAATCGGCAACATCACGTAAATGTGGTTGCAAAAAACCCATCAGGTCGATAACCGCCTGGGCATATTTATTACGTTCTTCAATGGTGGGTAATTCGCAGATATACTTCACCATATTTTGTACGTTACGGCCATATTCCGATAAAATTAAATGGCTACGCGTAGTATTATAGTCAAAACTCATGTTCAGATAAATTAATGGATAAATTTTCTGGCGATACGAATTATGAAATAACCAGAGGAGTTTAGGTTATGAATTCACCGAAATGTCTATTGCCAGATTTTCGTTTTTATATATTCAAAGGTAATAAAATTATTTGATTTGTGATATTCATACCTGATTTGAGATATTTTAAATTGATGCGATATTTTTTTAGAAATATTCGTTCAGTAGTTCTTGGCGTCTTCAGGCCCGTCATTCGCTATAACCCCGATGAAGGATCGGGGGCTGCCGCTACTACCGGGTTTATTTTACGACAGATTGTGCTTGTCGGGAAAAACCTTTCCAGCGCCAATGGGCTAAAGCCGTTTTAAGTATTTATACAGTTGGCTGAAGCCAATTAATGAATTTAATCCTTAATGTTCTTAATCCCTTAATGGTAAAAGCCTTAAACTTCATCACTATTCTTCGGGTAATCAAAAAACACCAATTCTCCTGTTCCTTTGCTTACCATTTGCCATGAATCAAAAGGAAAAGAAATTAACACCATGCCCGCAGTTGGAATGTTGTAAATATCGGCATCGCATAACTCGTTCGCAAAATCTGTAAAACCGGGGTTATGACCAAACATCACTACATGGTCTGCGCCATTATTTAATCCGTTAACCACTTTAAGCAGGGCGCTGGTATTGGCTTCGTAAATAGATTCTTCAAATTGGATATGGTCTATATTGTAGGCTTCTGCAAAGTATTTAGCAGTAGATTTGGCTCTTTTCGCCGGACTACTTACAATCAGATCTAATTTGAAGCCTTTATTAATCAATCTTTCAGCCATTTCTGGCGCATTTTCTTTGCCACGTTTGTTTAGCGGTCGGTCGAAATCTTTTAAATCTAAATTTCCCCAATCCGATTTACCGTGACGAACCAAAAGTAATTGCTTAGCCATTTAATTTCTCTTTAATTTTATCTACAATTGTTTCAGGCTTAATTAAGTCTATACAGTTTTCAACACCGCAAAGGCAGGGTTTGTTTCCATAAATAGAATTTGGCCTGCTAGGATGATCAATCTGGATACAGTCGCTTTCCAATTGCCCGTAACCCAAAAAACCAGCATATGGATGTGTTGGTCCCCAAACTGAAATTACAGGTACACCAACAAGCGATGCCATATGCATACCGGATGAATCCATACTTAACATTAAATCCAAGTTTGAGATAATGGCAAGCTCTTCCGTTAGGTTAAAATTACCGATTAAATTATGGGCGTTTTTATAGGTTTTAGTCCAGTTTTCGGCGGCTACATGTTCTGTTTTACCACCACCAAATATGAAAAGTTCATAACCCAATCTGCTTAATGTGGCAATTACGGCTTCCATTTTTTCTAAGGCATATATTTTATAAACATGTTGCGCAAAAGGTGAGATGCCTATTTTTTTTGTTGCTTTATTGGCGAATAAATCTTGTGCATTTGCTGGAATTTCCTGAGGGGATTTATTTATTTTATAACTGAGTTTAACCGCAAATCCCAATTCGCGGAAAACATCAGCATAGCGCTCTACAGTTCTTCTGAGCGGTTTAAAAACTTTGTTATTGTTACGTGTTAATCTCTTTTTCTCTGCTCTTCCTTTATCTATCCGCCTAATCTTTGTGCCCGTTAAACGGAAGAAAGTAGAAATTGCCCTGCTCCTCAGGTTATCGTGTAAATCGGCTATTGCATTTGGTTTATAGCTACGGAGTTCCTGATAGAGTTTGTATAAACCATCAATTCCTTTATGGACAGTTTTAGGTTGGATAGGGTGGAAGATCAGGTTCGGAATGCGATCAAAAAATGGCTTAAATGCAGGTCTGCTCACCATGATGATTTCTGCAGATGGGTTTTGCTCTGAAAATTCGCGTAAAACAGAGGCTGCCATGGCCACATCGCCCATTGCCGAAAAGCGTAAAACAATAATTTTTTGGGTTGCGGCCATATTTTCCAAGTAGTTCGTCATTGCGAGGCACGAAGCAATCTTAAAGCTATGGGTTTGAATAGCGAAAGTAGTAGGATTGCTTCGTGCCTCGCAATGACGATTTGAACGGTTATGCTTTATTATACAATACCGGATTTAAACTCGGATCGTTGTACATTTTCATTTGCTTGTATACTTTCATGTATTTTTTGCCTGCCTCAATATCTGCCAATAATTCATCAATACTGGTTGAAAGATCTTCGCGTTGCGATAACAATACATTTAATTTCGTCTGGCATTGTGCACGGTGCTCAGCTGAAGCACTTTCCCGTTCAGCTTCTTCCTGCATATGGTAAATTTTTAGTGCGAGGATAGAAAGCCTGTCAATAGCCCATGCAGGGCTTTCTGTATTGATTTTTGCACCTGGTAAAACTGAAATTCCCTGATAAAGATTTAAGAAATAACCATCAATAAACTCAACCATATCGGTACGCACCTGGTTTTGAGCGTCAATACGTCTTTTCCAGCTCAAACCTTCAACAGGATCAATTTGAGGGTTACGTACCACATCTTCCATATGCCATTGTGCCGTATCGATCCAGTTTTTAACGTAAAAGAGATGCTCTAAACTTTCGGCATCATATGGGTTTTCAACCGGATGGTCAATATCATCAAACTTATGGTAGTCTGTAATTACTTGATTAAATATGCGGTTGGCAATTTCACTTATCATGGGGGCAAAGATATTAAAGATTTTTGGGTGATTATACTGATATCAAATTGTTATCAGTTTTTCCTTACGGGTTGATTTCACAGATTTAGAGATTACACCGATTTATTTGTGAGATTTAAAGCAAGATGACTTCGGGCATGTTTTTCCTAAACCCTAAACCCTAAACCCTAAACCCTTCTACTGTTAAAATACGCTGTTATCTCCTCTAAAGAAAAAGCATTTAAACATTTGTCGGCACTTAACCCACCTTTACGGGCAACTAGAATGCCATAATGCATATCATGGAAACCTTCGGTTCTGTGGGCATCTGGATTTACAGAAAGCAATACGCCCTTATCTAAAGCATAACGGTGCCATCGCCAGTCTAAATCCAAACGTAAGGGATTCGCATTGATTTCGATCACGACTTTATTTGCTGCACAGGCATCAATAATCTTTTTATAATCTATCGGGTATCCGGCTCTGCTTAACAATAAACGGCCTGTTGGATGCCCTAAAATGGTGGTATATGGATTTTCAATAGCTTTTAGCAAACGTGCGGTTGCTTTTGCTTCGTCCATACGTAAATTGCTGTGCACAGAAGCCACTACAAAATCGAATGTTTTTAAAATATCATCCGAATAATCCAATGAGCCATCACTTAAAATGTCGCTCTCAATACCTTTGAAGATTTTAAAGGGAGCAAGTTTTTTATTTAGTTCATCAATTTCCTGGTGTTGACCAAAAACACGTTGCTCGTTTAAACCTTTCGCATAAACAGCGGTTTTAGAGTGATCGCATATCCCTAAATACTGAAGATTTAAGTTTTCTTTACAGTATAGCGCCATTTGCTCCAGGGTATGTACGCCATCGCTCCAGGTAGAGTGGTTGTGCAAACTGCCTTTTAAATCTTCATATTGAATTAAGGTAGGGAGTTTACCTGCTTTCGCCAGTTCAATTTCATCAAAATCTTCACGAAGTTCAGGAACGATGAAAGATAAACCTGCTTTGCTGTAAATTTCTTCCTCACTTGTAAAAGGACCATTACCTGCTAATACTAAAACCTGCTCTACATGTTCAGCATTTCCTGTGTGTTTGAACCATTGTAAATAAAATTCAGCTTTTTCAATTACATAAATCTTTATCCTGAAACCAGCTTCAGTAGTGCAGATGAAAGAATTTTCCGCTTCAATCAACGAGAGTGCTTCAAAAGTAGGCAAGTTTTGTTTAAGGGGATCAATTAGTTTAGCACCGATCACAATTTCCAGTTCATCGATAATCTCACAGGCGCGGCGGTATTGACCGGCGAAGCCCAAAACGGCACTGTTGTCAATTTTTCCGGTCCAATCCGCAAGCTGTGTAAATAAAGTTTTGGCAAAACCTTCAACCTGGGCGTATAAAAACCGTCCGTTGGCCGCCAGTTTAAATTCGATCGCATTCTTAATTTCTTCCTGGGTTTTTAAACCGAAACCTTTGGCTTCGATTAAGCGGTTTTCGTTACAGGCATAATACAATTCACCTATACTTTCTATACCTAAGGTACGCCAGATAATGAATATCTTTTTTGGTCCGATGCCCTTTATGGCCAGCATCTCTACTACACCTTCGGGTGTTTTCTCTCGAATTTCGTTAAGCTCTTTTAGTTCTCCTGTTTGGAGAAGTTCAATGATTTTGGAAGCCAGTCCTTTACCAATACCTTCAATTTTATCCAGCTCATCTAAAGGTTTATCCTTTAAAGCAAAGGGTAATTTATCTACCTTAAAATAGGCATTTGCAACAGATTTAATTTTGAAGGGATTTTCTTCGTGCAGTTCCATAAGCTGCGATAGAAGGCGTAAGGTACGGGCGATGGTCTTGTTTTCCATAAGGGGTAAAATTAGGAAATAATGCCTCAAATCCTTCTTGTGCTCATAAAATTAAAACACAATTTTATTAAATTGTTGTTTTACAATCATGAAATCTATAAAATTCGCCCTCTTGGGATTAAGTATGAGTGTAGCCGCTTGTCAATCTGCCAGTAAAACAGATCACAATACCGATTCAGTAAGTAATTTAACATCAGCCCCAACACAAAGTGTTGATGAGCGCTTTTTGGTTGTCGCTGGTCGGTCAGTTGGAGAAATTGTACTTGGAGAGGATATGGAAGAGGTAGGTAGAAAATTAGGCAGGCCAAATGCCGGTGATGCCGCAATGGGGAAAGCCTGGGGGATTTGGTACAGTGACGATTCTACCGCGAAACACCGCAACGAAATTGCGGTATACTCTTCTTATCGGGATACGAGTATGCGTGTAAAAGATGTAAAACAGATTAGAGTTACCTCCAATAAGTTTAAAACAAAGGATGGCTTGGCAACCGGGAGCAATTTGGAAGAAGCGAAATTGAAGTTCCCAACCATTGAAAAACTTTCTGCCTATTTAAATGAAGATAAAGATACCGTTACGGTTTACGATGCCAAAAAAAACGGAATTGGCTTTGAATTTTTAAAAGGGAAAAGTATTTCCTTAACGGTTCATCAGGTGAATATTCCGGTTAATGCGACTTATCTTACTTTGCATCCCGAATGGAAAGTGATAGAGTAGGAAAGACGTGAGATCGGAGATTTGAGACATGAGATGAATAACTTTATATAAACCTCGCAGGTTTTTAAACGCTTCAGCCTTCAAAACCTGCGAGGTTTAATTATTATTTAATAGCTGCTTCAAATGGCATTCTGGCCTGAATGCCAGAGCTTGCAATTACCTTTTTCATTTGTTGGTAAAGCATGTAGTTATCGCCAAGTTCTTGTTTGGTGTAATAGGTTTTAATCCTGTCTGTACCCTCATCCATTAACGATTTCCATGGATCAATTACATCAGGATATTCTACAACCTTGTAATTCTTTAATTTAGCCTTTTTAGCGGCTGCCTTAATGGCATCGTTAAAACTTCCTATTCTATCAGCTAAACCAATTTGAACGGCATCTGTACCGATCCAAACGTGGCCACCGCCAATGCTATCGATATATGCTTTGCTTTTCTTTCTGCCATCGGCCACACGGCTTACAAAACCGCTATAAATTCTGTTCAGTTCATTTTGGATGATGAATCTTTCACCTGCAGTCATTGGGCGGTTAGTAGCCATAATATCGGCGTATTTACCAGTTTTAACGCCATCAAATGTAATGCCCAGTTTGTTGGTCATTAAATTTTGGAAGTTCGGAATAATACCGAATACACCAATAGAGCCTGTAATGGTATTCGGCTGCACAAAGATACTGTCAGCAGCGCAACCAATGTAATAACCGCCTGATGCGGCAACATCGCCAAAAGATGCAATAACTGGTTTTTCTTTTCTGGTCAATACAATTTCTCTCCAGATCACATCCGAAGCAAGTGCGCTACCTCCGGGTGAGTTTACACGTAAAACCACCGCTTTAATGTTATCATCCAATCGTGCTTTTCTAATTGCCCTGGAAATACGTTCCGAACCGATCTGGTTGTCAGAACCTTCGCCGCCATTAATTTCGCCATTGGCATAAATTACGGCTACTTTATCTTTTCCTTCGCCAGTATCTGTATTGTTTTTCGCATAATCATTAATCGTAACCGAACGGATATTTTCACCCCTGGTTCTTCCAGATAATCCCTTCAGCTCTTCTAAAATCTGATCTTTATATTTCAGGGCATCGATCATTTTAAAGTTTACGGCATCTTGTGGCTGTTGTACTTTGTAATTATCGGCAATGTTATAAAGACTATCTTTTTGAATGTTTCTACTTTGCGCAATATCAGTTAAGAAAGTATTGTACAATCCGCCAACATAAGCTGTAACCTGTTTGCGATTATAATCGCTCATTTTATCTAAAATGAAAGGCTCTACTGCACTTTTATAGTTTCCTACACGGATGACCTGCATTTCTACTCCAACTTTTTCTAAAGTTCCTTTAAAGAAAGTTAATTCAGAGCTAAAACCTTTAAATTCTAAAGCGCCTTCGGGATTTAGATATACCTTATCAGCAACTGAAGCTAAATAATAAGCGCCTTGTGTATACACTTCGCTGTAGGCAATAATTTTTTTGTGAGATTTTTTGAAATCGATCAACGCATTCCTAACTTCGCGCAAAGTTGCAAAACCTGCATTCGGACTGCTCACATTCAGGTAGATGCATTTAATATTATCATCTGTTTTGGCTTTTTGTACCGCTTTTAAGAAATCGTTTAAGCCAATACCATCTTTTTCTTCACCGCCAACAATTGGCAGGTTTCCGAATGGGTTTTTGGGTGTACGTTCTGTAATGGCCTGGTCTAAATTTAGGAATAGTACCGAATTGTTAGACACAACAACGGTTTTGTCGCTATCAATAGAAGATATTAGACCCACAACAACTACGAAGCAGATCACAAATACAATTACTATCGATAAGAAAAAGCCCAGCATAGAGGCAAATAAATACTTAAAGAATTCTCTCATTTAAATGTTTTAATTTTGTGTTGTAAAGATATAAAAATACATGATGCTTAATAAAGCTTTAGAGTACAACACGGCATATTTGTTACTGGGTGGGAATTTAGGCGATAGAGAGGCGAATTTGAAAAAAGCCATCGAACTATTGAACAATAAAATTGGTAAGGTGATAGCCATCTCATCTCTTTACGAAACCGCTGCATGGGGTAAAACCAACCAACCTGCTTTTTTAAACCAGGCCGTAGGTTTACAAACTAATTTAAGCGCGGTAGCAGTTTTAGATCTTGCACTAAGTATTGAACAGGAGTTGGGCAGGGTGAGGGAAGATAAATGGGGAGCGCGCTTAATTGATATTGATCTTATCCTTTTTGGAGATCAAATTATCAATATTCCGGATAAACTTCAGGTACCTCATCCCCATATGCAGGATAGAAAATTTGTAATGGAGCCTTTGGCTGAGATTGCACCAGAGGTGATACATCCACTATTGGGAGAAACGATTTTGTCAATCTGCCGTAATATCGATGATCCCCTCGAGGTTAAAAAGCTTTAATATATCAAATTTCTAGTGTTTACGGAGGCGGCCAAGGCTTATTAGGATCGCCCAGCTCGTATCTTTACCAATACTATTAAGACTTTTAAAGCTTATAAAACGAAAAAAAAGGGACCTTCGACTATATTATCAATGACAGATTTTGTAAATTATTGATAATAAGTAAGTTAATCAATTAATCAGCAGCAGCATAAGGCTTAATAATTTACGAATCTGTCATCAAAACTCCGATGTATTTGAAAAATTCTAACCTCTACCATTGACAGACTTCAATAAAGCGTCGTCATCTCGACTGAAGCGCAGTCCCGAACTTTCGGGAGAGAGATCTATCTAGGCAGATTTCTCGACTGCGTTGCACTCCGCTCGAAATGACGAAAGCTTGAGGGAGTTATTCCTTAAACTTCATACGTCATTTATATTGATTTTTATAAAATAAATTATCTCTCAGGATTATTTATTTAGAGTAGCACCCCTAAAATGCAATACAGACGACGCAATATAAAGCACCAATACAAAAGGAATAGCCGCAAATTTTAGAAAGGCAATTAATATTGTAGATAGGATGAGGAAGATAAACTTGATTTTATTTTTCGCCCAGTTTAAATCGCTGAATTTTAAAGAGAATATTTTGATCTCACTCACCAGTAAGAAACTTGTAATGGCTGTAATGGCGATCAATAATATACTAGAGGAAATAATCTGAGGATAATCGTTTGCAATAAAAGGCAACGAACAGACAAACAAGGTATTCATTGGCGTATTTAAGCCAATAAAATCTTCTGTTTGCCTTTCGTCATTATTAAATTTGGCCAACCGCAAGGCGGAAAAAATAGTAATTAAAAAACCTAAATAGGGAAGGTACTCAGATGAATAATCGCTGGCTTTTAAAAGTTGAAACATGATTACACCTGGTAAAAACCCAAAACTTACCATATCTGCCAAAGAATCAAGATCTTTTCCAATTGCCGATTTTACATTTAATAAACGTGCAACCATACCGTCAAAAAAATCGAAAATTCCGGAGAAAATAACGAAATAGGCTGCGGTTTCTAGATTGCCTTTAAATGCAAAAACGATTCCAATACAACCTGAAAAAAGGTTTGCACAGGTAACCGCATTAGGGAGATGCTTTTTCATGAGGTATAGGGTATAAGGTTTAAGGTGTAAGGCTTAGGCATCCAAATAGGAACCTTAAGCCTTACACCTTTTGCCTTCCAGCCTTAAACTAGCTGTTCATCGAAATTAAGAACTCTTCGTTACTTTTTGTTCCTTTTATTTGAGATTGAACAAATTCCATCGCCTCTTGACTGTTCATATCGGCAAGGTGGTTACGTAAAATCCATACACGTTGCAAAATATCTCTATCTAATAATAAATCATCGCGACGGGTACTTGAAGCCGTAATATCAATTGCAGGGAAGATACGTTTGTTGGATAATTTACGATCTAATTGTAACTCCATGTTACCTGTTCCTTTAAATTCTTCGAAGATCACTTCATCCATTTTAGAACCTGTATCGGTTAATGCGGTGGCTAAAATGGTTAATGAACCACCATTTTCGATATTACGTGCCGCACCGAAAAAACGTTTTGGCTTGTGTAAAGCATTTGCATCAACACCACCTGATAATATCTTACCTGATGCTGGCGCTGTTGTATTGTAAGCTCTGGCCAAACGTGTAATCGAATCTAAAAGGATTACCACATCATGTCCGCTTTCTACCAAACGTTTCGATTTCTCTAAAACAATATTGGCAATTTTAACATGGCGCTCGGCCGGTTCATCAAAAGTTGAGGCAATTACCTCTGCTCTTACACTACGGGCCATATCGGTAACCTCTTCCGGACGTTCATCAATTAATAAGATAATTAAATAAACTTCAGGGTGGTTTTTAGCAATTGCATTTGCAACCTCTTTAAGCAGGTTGGTTTTACCTGTTTTTGGTTGTGCAACAATTAAACCACGCTGTCCTTTACCAATCGGTGTAAATAAATCCATAATACGGGTAGAGTAATTGCTGTTATCCGTAAATAAATTTAATTTTTCTGTTGGAAAAAGTGGAGTCAGATAATCGAAAGGAACACGGTCGCGAACCTCAGCAGGAATTCTGCCGTTAATGGTTTCTACACGAACGAGTGGGAAATACTTTTCGCCTTCTTTTGGCGGACGGATGCTACCTTTTACAGTATCACCGGTTTTCAAACCAAAAAGTTTTATTTGAGACTGAGATACATAAATATCATCAGGAGAAGTTAAATAGTTGTAATCAGCAGAGCGCAAGAAACCGTAACCATCAGGCATAATTTCTAAAACACCCTCATTTGTAATTACGTTATCGAAATCTAAGTTGGAGTAACTGTTTTCATTTTTGTGGTGATTGCCACCACCTGGCTGTTTCTGCTGGCGGTTTTCATCGCGCTGAGGTTTTTCCTGCTTTTCTTTTGGCTCTTGTTTTTGCTTCGGAGCCACCGGAAGCACCTCAGAACTTTCTTCGATTAAAGCTGAGATTGGTTTTACACTTTCTTCAGATTCAACAATTCTGTCGGGCTGTCTTTCAGGTTGTTGGTGATGTTGAGGCTCGTCAAATAAGGTTACCGAATCTCTTCTTCTTTCTATTGGTGCGGCTGGTTCATCTTTGCTTAACCTGGCTCTTTTTTTAACTGGTTTGTCGGCTACAGCAGGTTTATCTGCTGCAACAGGCTTATCAGCTATTACTATAGAAGAAGCAACAGCTGCTGCAGCAGCAACTTTAGGCGCTTTTACAGCTTTGGTTTTAGCTGCAGGAGCAGCTGCAATAGGTTCGATTTCGCTGTAAGGGTCTGCACCAGTTTTAGCAGCATTTATAATTTCCTGTTGGTGTAAAAGTACCTCAACAAGGTCGATTTTTCTTAGGGAGTCGGCACCTTCAATGCCATAGCTTTTTGCTAGCTCACGTAATTCTGTTGTGAGCTTATCATTTAATTCTGTTTTACTAAACATTCTAAATATATATGTTTCAAGAAATTTTTCATTTGTTTATAACGGATGTTTTCTGTTATAAATCTACACAGGCTTAAATATATTTGTGTTAGTGTAGGCCTGGCAGTTTCATTGTGTATAAATTCTTAAGGCTATAAAACATTAAATGAGTTCATTGTGGAAAATGCTCAAATTGTTTCATAATTGTTTACAAGCTGAATAAAAAGCAAAATGTGCTTTTAAAAAATGGTAACAAAAAACAAGTCTTGATAAATTTTTTCTGGGATATTCAGATAAACGGTTGAGAAATTATGTTGCAATTGTATGTATTTGAAACGTAATCTGCAAGCAAAAGTTTAAAATGTTTATAAAAATAATTAATGTGAGCATTATTTTGTCGCTCAGAAAACTTAAAAATCTTCATATTTGCAGCAAATAAGCCCATATATGACAAAGCAACAACTTTTCGAGCAGATACAAAAAAAACGTTCATTTTTATGTGTCGGATTAGATTCTTCGTTAGATAAGATACCAAAACACTTATTGAAGTATGAAAATCCGATTCTGGAATTCAATAAACAGATTATTGATGCCACAAAAGATTTGTGTGTAGCTTATAAACCCAATACTGCTTTTTATGAGTGTTATGGAAAAAAGGGATGGGAAACTTTGATCGAAACCTGGAAATATATTCCTCAGGATATTTTTTCTATTGCCGATGCCAAACGTGGCGATATTGGAAATACTTCTGCCATGTATGCCGAAACGTTTTTTAATGCCGCATCATCAGATATGAGTTTCGATTCGGTTACCGTAGCACCTTATATGGGGAGCGATTCGGTAACGCCGTTTTTAACTTTTAAAGATAAATGGGTCATTCTTTTGGCTTTAACCTCGAATGCCGGCCATGCCGATTTTCAGTTACAGGAAATTGGCGAAGATAAACTTTTTGAAAAAGTACTTAAAACATCGCAAACCTGGGCTACAGATGAACAGATGATGTATGTGGTAGGCGCAACCCGTGGCGCAGCTTTCGGTGATGTACGTAAATTAGCACCGAATCACTTTCTTTTAGTGCCAGGTGTTGGCGCACAGGGAGGAGATTTAAATGAAGTGTGCAAGTATGGCCTAAATTCACAATGCGGTTTGCTGATTAATTCTTCGAGAGGCATTATCTATGCCAGCCAGGGAGAAGATTTTGCAGAAAAGGCCAGGGAAGAAGCGCTGAAACTTCAAAAAGAAATGGAGCAGATCTTAATTGATGCTGAATTAATTAACCACAGATAAAAAGGATAAACACAGATTTGGGTTTTCAACACACTTGCGTCGAAATATTTTTTATAAATTGGATTCATGGATAATCTAAATGAGATCACTGAAAAAATAATTGGAGCTGCATATAAAGTTTCAAATACTTTAGGTAGTAGTTTTTTAGAAAAAGTGTATGAAAATGCATTATTCATTGAAATTAAAAAGGCTGGATTAATCGTTGCAAAACAACACGCATTGCAGGTTTTCTATGATGATCAAGTTGTAGGAGATTATTTTGTCGACTTGTTTATTGAAAATGAAGTTGTTGTTGAACTAAAAACAACTAAAGTAATAAGCGATATCCATCAGGCACAGTTAATGAACTATTTGATCGCTTGTAATAGACGCTGTGGTTTAATCATAAATTTTGGTAAGCCAAGAGTTAAAATAAAAAGAATGCTCAACAGCTATAATCTCTAAAATATCTGTGTTTATCCGTGTTCATCTGTGGTTAAACATATATCAATCATGAAATCAAAAATAGATATTAAACTCATCCTCGCCCTATTTGGCGTGGCCTTAATATGGGGCACAACATATTTAGGAATAAGAATTGCCGTAGAAAGCATTCCGGCCTGGTATGTAACAGCCATTCGTCAATCTGTCGCTTCGATAATTATATTGGTTCTGTTAATTAAACAGAAGGAATTAAAATGGATTGGATGGACGAGTTTTAAACGACAGATCTTATTGTCTATTTTAATGGTGGTAATTGCCAATGGCATGACAACTGTTGCCGAAAAGACTATTCCAAGTGGATTGGCTTCCTTAATTAACGCCACTTCTCCCTTGCTCGTATTTCTCGGATGCGTATTTCTGGGGATTCAAAAGGCCAGTTTAAAAGGATTTATTGGTGTTTTTATCGGTTTTTTAGGTATTGTCTTTATTTTTAGAGATGGTTTGAATGATTTGCTCGAACCAGGTTACCGGAATGGGATTTTATCATTGATTATTGCCGTTTCAGGTTGGACAATCGGTACCATTTATTCGAAGAAACATAGCGGTAAGCCTCAATATATTTTCTTAAATCTATTTTACCAGTTTGTGTTTTCGGCCATTATTCAGTTGGGCTTAGCAA
Source organism: Pedobacter sp. ISL-64 (assembly GCF_018613605.1). Lineage (GTDB taxonomy): Bacteria > Bacteroidota > Bacteroidia > Sphingobacteriales > Sphingobacteriaceae > Pedobacter. Next base: position 84,682 of record NZ_JAGGPU010000015.1, read on the forward strand.
TGGTATTTTCTGGCAAGGCTGATGTAAATTCCTGGAAAACCGAAAGCATATTTGCCACAGTTTATTTGGCGGTTTTCGGTTCTGTTTTAGGTTATTTCTGTTATCATTATGCCCTTAAAAAGGTTTCAGCATCCGAAGTTTCCATCTTAACTTACTTCAATACCATTATTGCCATATTTTTAGGTTGGTTAATTTTAAATGAAAAGGTGGGTATAGATTTAGTCGTTGCAACCGTTTTAATTATTGCAGGGGTTTTTATTACCAATTATAAAAAGAAGGCCGAAGTTAAAGTGACCTAAAATTATTATCTTTAAATACTAAGATAACAGTTATGAAAGATTCGTCAGGAAAAATAAGCTTTGAGAGGTTAACTGAACTGGTTAAGGCATTAACAGTGGAAGAAAAACAAAAACTGATCAACATCTTAAAAAAAGAAAAGCAATTTGTTGTTGAAGAGGCTGCTGTTGCTTACGTAAAGAAAGATGATGTATCATTTGATGAAAAATGGGCTCAAAGTATTTCTGCAGCACAATTTGAGAAATCCGCCCATGAGAACATACAAAAACTGCCTTGGAAATAGCTGTAAATTTTCATCCTTCGGTGCTCTTGTATTTTAATCAACTAATTGATGATTTGTTTTATGATGGATACTTTTCCCATAAAGAAAGTGCCTTAAACTATGTCTCAAAAATAATTTATAATGTTGAAAGAACCATTCATAACAAAAAACATTATACCGCTCCCAATTCACTTCTAAAATTTGGGAAATATTATATTCATTTCAATATGAACCCAAATACAACCTGGTATTTTGTATTTGAAAAAAGTAATAATAGGTATTTAATTTCATACGTATTTAATAATTATTCTACAGAAGCGAAGGATTTAAACTACAGATTCTAAAAATAATTACTATCTTGAAGAATGAATTTTCCAGAAGATTTTCTTCATTATGTATGGCAATTCAGGTCGTTTGATTATAGCGGGCTGCAAACCACCGCTGGAGAAAACTTGAAAATTATCAATCCAGGCTTGTTAAACAAAAATGCTGGTCCGGATTTTTTTAACGCGAAAATCGAAATTGGCAATACCACATGGGCGGGTAATGTAGAAATTCACCTCAGGTCGTCAGATTGGTTAAAACACAATCATCAGATTAATCCCGCTTACGAAAATGTAATCCTACATATTGTTTATGAGCATGATGCGGAAATAAAAAGAATAGATAATACTGTTTTGCCCGTTTTGGAATTAAAACAGCGTATCTCTGCCGATCTCATCAGAAAATACGAAAACCTATTTCTCACATTAACTGATTTTCCCTGCATTGCACAAATTGGAGCGGTAGATCAATTAATTGTCGATTCTTTTTTATCAAGAACCTTAATAGAGCGTTTCGAGCAAAAAACGAATGCTGTTACCGAAACCTTAAACGAATTAAATGGGAATTGGGATGAGACTTTCTACCGCTTCATGGCGCGTAATTTTGGCTTTAAAATAAATGCCCTGCCTTTTGAGTTGTTTGCCAAAACCGTTTCGCAGCAAATTTATGCCAAGCACAAAAATAACCCAAACCAAATTGAAGCGCTGGTTTTTGGTGCCGCTGGTTTTTTAAATGATCAGTTTGAAGAGGAGTACCCTAAAAAGCTAAAGGCAGAATTCCAGTTTCTTCGAAAGAAATACAATATTAAACCTATAGAAGCTTCGATGTGGAAATTTATGCGGATGAGGCCGCAAAACTTTCCTACGATCCGATTGGCGCAATTTGCAGCGTTAATTGTAAAAGCCAACCATCTTTTTTCTAAAATAATGGAAGTCAAAGACATAGCCCAATTGCATGCTTTGTTTGAAAACCTACCGGTAAACGATTACTGGAAAACACATTATCATTTTAAAAAAGAAACCTCAGGTGTAAATACACAAATTGGGAAAACATCTGTTGATAATGTTTTGTTAAATACGGTGGCTTTGTTTTTATTCGCGTATGGTAAACACACAGGTACACAATACTATATTAGCAGGGCGATAAAATTGTTGGAGCGTTTGCCAGCTGAGCAAAATGCGATTACAGATAAATTTACCGGGGCAGGAGTGAAGATGGATCATGCATTTGCTTCGCAAGGAATTTTGCAGCTGAAAAAGCAATACTGCGATGAGAAAAAATGTCTATATTGTGGTATTGGAATTAAAATTTTAAAGCAGGCCTAACCAGATGCTGATTTCAAACAAAACTTTCTACACTATAATCTGTTTTTAAATTATGGAATTTCCACACGAGCTAAAAGAACTATATCCTAATCAGATTATTGAGGTTAGGGGTAATGCCGATGCCTTAACTGTTATTTTAAACAAAGATGTCGATATCCATAAATTTAAGGCAGAACTGATCAAAAAGTTTTCAGGACTGGAAGAACAACAAACGCTTTTTATTAAACACGAGGATAAACAGGATTTCGAAAAATTGGTTTTGGAATAATTGAGATAGAATATGCTATTGGGAATTTAACCGATTATTATTGCTAAATTAGAGTTTGGAAATCAAATTATGATTTCGGTTTTCAATGATTTTATCTTGTGGTATTGTTATTAAGATTTTTAAAATAAGCTTAAAATGTTCCAAAGAATTATAACCTATTTTGAACAACAGAGTTTTGGCGTTTCTACTTATTTGGCTAACAAGTTGAACATGAGCACAGCGAAAGTGCGTTTGTTTTTTATTTATTCGTCGTTTTTAGCGGTAGGTTTTCCAATATTGTTCTATTTTTTGGCAGCTGTTGTGCTCGATATCAGGACGTACATGAAAAGAATGCGGTCGAGGATTTGGGAATAAAATGTAAGCGGTAGTATGGATGATGGTTGCTAAATCAGACTCTTGACTAAAGACTCACGACTCCAGACTAATTAATCATCGTCTCTTAAAATCTCTGCAATTTCGTTAAAGCCTTTTTCTGCGGCTAAATCTGCAGGCAGTTTTCCGCCCTCCATGCGCAAAGAAACTTCGGCTCCGTGTTCTAACAATAAAATAATCAATTCTATGTTGCCCAATTGTGCAGCGGTATGTAAGGGTGCCAATCCTGCTTTTTGACAAACATTCGGGTATGCACCAGCTTCTAAAAGTGTCTTGGTAATATTAAAATTGTTGGCGGCAACTGCCGAGTGGATCGGAAATACATTAAACCCGTTTTTTGATGGCAGGTTAACATCCGCACCTTTTAAAACTAAAAAACGGGCTAGATCTTCATGACCGAAATAACAGGCTAAACCTAGCGGCGTAAATCCATCTTCCGAAAATTCGTTAATACTATTAGGATTTTGAAATATTAATTGCGATGCTGCATCAAATTTGCCCACTGCACAAGCTTCGAACAAGGTTAAGTCATCTACAAATTCAGCAATTAAATCAGCAATTTCCTGTTTTTTATAATAACAGGCCAATAACAATGGCGAAATGTGATGAGAAGTATCAACATTTGCCAATTTTGGATTTCCAACCAAAATTTCTTTTACTGCTTGTAAATTTCCAGCCTCAATTTGCTCTTCGAGTTGCGCTATGCCCATAGTATTGTTTCAAAAATCGCTTTAAATTAACAAAAATTAAGAAATTGTAAACTTTATTGCCTAAATATATATAGTGTAAGGCAAATTAGCAAAAATCAAAATCTGTAAGTTTTTTGTATGGGCCGTTAGCTAAAATTGCAACTATTATTAATGTGGGCGTTACCCAATCCCGTGAAATACGGGAAAGGGGCGGGCTTTGCAGGGCTTTGCAGGGCTGCGCTTCGCTCCGGTACCGATGAAGGATCGGTACTGAACCCTTACAATCCCTAACGCAAACCCACTGTCTTCGCAATCATTAGATTTAAACCCTAAGAACTACAGACTCAGGTTAAATAAACCTGATAGAACGAAAAGCCCAGAACGAAGAATGAGTGAGGACTTGAAGTGATAGCAGGACGGTCGCAACCGAAGTGCACAGAACCCTGCTTTTCAAATAATAATAAAACAAGTTCAGCATGACGATCGTGTTAGGAGAAAGAGGCTAAAAATGGTCGCTACGAATAGAAATTAATCAGGCTGAGGTTATAAGGTTTATAAACAAAAAAATCCCGTTTAACCTCTCCAGGCAAAACGGGATAAAACCTAAAACAAAATCCGTTTCATTTGATAAAACGTAACAACTTGTGTGTTGTTAAAATAATAGACAATAATTTCTGTTTAAGGTTTAATGCCCGATGAATATTTTTATTTAATTTAAGGCAGATTATAAAACCAATAGATAGAGGTGCAAATTTAGCTCTTCTTGAAAATAGCGAGTGGTATGATAAAAAGTTCTAACAGTAATGCTTACAATTTGTGATTATTTTTTTTGTTAGGCTTTCGTTAATGCTGCGCAGTTTTATCTAAGTTTGTTCAATATTAAATTATTTAGGATAGAAAATGTCGGTAAGGGGTAACCAGTTTAAAACCAATACATTCAGAGATAAAGGTGCAGAAAGTGCACCTGGCAGATCATCATCAGGTCGGCAGCCGAAAGAAAAAAGAGATTTTTTGCCAAGCTTCGATTTGGCAGATGGCCGTGCAGTTAAAATTGCAGGTCTGTTTTTTGTGATATTGTCACTTTACTTTTTAATCGCTTTTACCTCTTATTTATTTACCTGGCAAGATGACCAGAGTTATGTAATCGATGCAAATGGTGGCTGGGGCAATCTTTTTAAAACAACAGAAGAACTTAAAGAAGCTGGTGTTTCTATACCGGTAGTTCAAAACTGGTTAGGCAAGTTTGGTGCTTTGTTATCACATCAGTTTATTTACGAATGGTTTGGTATTGCATCTTTCTTGTTCGTTTTGGCCTTTTTTATTATCGGTTACCGTTTATTATTTAAAGTTAAAATCCTTTCTATCTCTAAAACATTAGGTTATAGCTTTTTCTTTTTACTGTTTATATCCTTAACCTTAGGGTTTGCACATAGTTTCTGGTCAGAATCGCCACATTATTTAGAAGGCGAGTTTGGTTATTGGAGCAATAAATTATTAGGTGCCCAAATTGGCGCAGCTGGGGTTGCCGGATTAATCGCTTTTGCTGGTTTAACCATTTTAATTATCGCATATAACATCGATTTTAAATTTCCAGAGCGAAAAGAAAAAGAAGTTTACCTAGACAACGAAACGCCAGATTATGTGAATGATATTAGAGAACAGGCGGTAAAGGACAAAACTTTCGAAGAACCTTCAGCGTCTATTGAATTTCCTGTACGTGATAAGCCAGTAAGTAACGAACGTAAACAACAAAACGTGGTATTGCAGCCAAGCCGTTTCGAAGAAAAAGAAGAGGAAGAAACTGTAGCACCTGTTGTATTATCTCCGTTGGCTACCAATTTGCCTCTGGCTACTGCTGCGGCAACAACACTTCCATTAACAGTAGAACCACCAATTGAAACCGAAAAGGAGCCTGCGTTTACGATCGAAAAAACTGAAGAAGAAAAAAAATCGGATGATCTGGTTGAACAGTTCGGTAATTATGATGAAAAACTAGATTTATCTGGTTATAAGTATCCAACCATAGATTTACTCGAAAATTACGGCACCAATAAAATTTCGGTAAATGCTGAAGAATTGGAAGCCAATAAAAATAAAATTGTCGAAACCCTTAATCATTACAATATAGAAATTGATAAGATTAAGGCAACCATTGGTCCAACGGTTACCCTTTACGAAATTATTCCAGCCCCTGGGGTAAGGATTTCGAAGATTAAAAACCTGGAGGATGATATTGCGCTTTCGTTAGCTGCCTTAGGTATCCGTATTATCGCACCAATGCCAGGAAAGGGTACAATTGGTATCGAGGTACCTAACCAACGCCCGGAAATGGTGCCCATGCGCAGTATTCTAAATACCGAAAAATGGGCTCAAAACACGATGGATTTGCCTATAGCATTGGGTAAAACCATCAGTAATGAGGTTTTTATAGCCGATTTAGCTAAAATGCCCCACTTATTGGTAGCAGGGGCAACCGGTCAGGGTAAATCGGTTGGTATTAACGCCATTCTGGTTTCGCTGTTGTTTAAAAAACACCCTGCACAACTGAAATTTGTACTGGTCGATCCGAAAAAAGTAGAGTTAACTTTATTCAACAGAATTGAAAGACACTTTTTAGCTAAACTACCAGGAGAGGCTGATGCCATTATTACCGATACCAAAAAAGTTGTAAATACTTTAAATTCACTTTGTATCGAAATGGACCAGCGTTACGATTTATTAAAAGATGCACAGGTTAGGAATTTAAAAGAATACAACGATAAGTTTGTTAAGCGTAAGCTTAATCCAAATAACGGTCACCGCTTTTTACCATTCATTGTTTTAGTGGTAGATGAGTTTGCCGATTTAATGATGACCGCCGGTAAAGAGGTTGAAGCACCAATTGCACGTTTGGCCCAATTGGCAAGGGCGATCGGGATCCATTTGGTTCTGGCTACGCAGCGTCCGTCGGTAAATATTATTACAGGTACCATTAAAGCCAACTTTCCGGCCAGATTGGCCTTTAGGGTGTTATCGAAAATCGATTCGAGGACCATTTTAGATAGCGGTGGCGCCGATCAGTTAATTGGCCGTGGTGATATGCTTTTATCTACAGGTAGCGACTTAATCAGGCTACAGTGTGCTTTCGTTGATACACCTGAGGTGGACCGGATTTCTGAATATATTGGTAACCAACGTGGTTATGCCGATGCTTACCAGCTGCCCGAATATATAGATGAAGCAGGAGAGGGAAGTAAGGCCGATTTTGATCCTAACGAACGTGATAAGTTTTTTGAAGATGCTGCCAGACTGATTGTGATGCATCAGCAGGGCTCTACCTCATTAATACAGCGTAAACTTAAATTAGGATACAATAGGGCAGGTAGAATTATCGATCAGTTAGAAGCTGCCGGAATCGTTGGCCCTTTTGAAGGAAGTAAAGCCCGCGAGGTTTTATATCCCGACGAATATTCTTTGGAACAGTTCTTGAATAGTATGAATAACAAAGATTAGATTAAACCAATAGCAAAAAATCTACTCTAACGTTTCAAAGGAAAAATTTAAAAAAGAAAAGATGAAGAAATTAATTTCAGCATTAATGGTTGTAGTTGCTTTTACAACTTCAACTTATGCTCAAACTGATGCGAAAGCTAAAGCCATTTTAGCAGAGGTGAGTAAAAAATACAAATCGTATAATATTGTAAAAACAGATTTTACCTTCACTTTGGATAATCCAAAAGCTAAAGTAAAAGAAACCCAGCAAGGTACTTTGTATGTTAAAGCCAATTCTAATAAGTATAAAGTAGCCATGACTAACCAGGAGTTATTTAGCGATGGTAAAAGCCAATGGACTTATTTGAAAAAAGACAAAGAGGTGCAAGTGAGCAATGTAGATAATAGTGGCGATGCCATTAATCCTGCTAAGATTTTTACGGTTTACGAAAAAGGATTTAAGTATGTGTACACTGGTGAACAAAAAGCAGGTGCCAAAACTTATCAAATGATTGATTTAACACCTGTTGATGCTAAAAAATCGATTTTCAAAGTGCGTTTAAGTATCGATAAAGCAGCTAAACAGATTGCCAATGTGGTATTGTTCGATAAAAACGGTAATAAATACACTTACAATGTGAAAACTTTTTTGCCAAACGTAAATGTACCAGAAACTACTTTTGCTTTCGATGCTAAAAAATATCCTGGTGTTGAAGTGGTAGATTTAAGATAATTGTTATTTCGCCTAGGCGGGATGAAACCTGAAAGGTTCAGCTGGAAACAGCTGAACCTTTTTTGTTTTATTGAAATCAGATTTTTAGGTGTATTGTTTAGCGCATTTCAATAAAACTATCAGGAGCGAACACGGTTCTCGACACTGATAGAAGTTAGTATTTAGCCAAAACAGCGGATCTGGATGACAGGTTTACAATGAGTCGTCATCTCGACCGGAGCAACGCGCAGTAGAGAGATCTTTGAACTAGATTAAAAGATCTCTCCACTACGGTCGAGATGACGCCGATTTTTAGAATATGTCATTGATAGAGATCAGTTTTTAGCCAAAAAAAAGGAGTTGGATGACAGGTTTTGGCGGTTCGTCATTCCCAACTTGATTGGGAACCACGTAGTGCTCATGAATGCCTTTGAAAAAAGGAAGACTTATGAATAATCGTAATGCAAGCGCTTTAAGATTAGCTTCGCTGAGCAATCGTGGTTCCCGCCTGCGCGGGAAAGACGACCACTCTATTGGAGTCTGTCATTGATAGGAATAGGTAAAGCATATTATAGTAATTCGTAACCGATTGATACAGAGATCTGTTTTTTTACATGTTTTAGAAATGAACATAGTGGTTGATAAATTTTTCATCATGTGTTTATGAATGCTGCGCAGATTTATCTAAGTTTGTTTCCAATGTCATTGCCACTAACAAACCATACCTTAGAGAAATTAGAAACCCTGCTTTTTGCTATGGGCTATAAGGTTCGTTATGAGAAAGGAAACTTTAAAACGGGTTCTTGCCTGCTCGAACACAATAAGGTTGTTGTGGTAAACAAATTTTCAAATCTGGAAGGAAAAATTGCTGCATTGGTTGCTTTGGTTAAACAAACCAATACAGACGAAAACCTGTTAGAAGAAAAACAGCGCCAATTCTACCTATCCTTACAGCAAACCGAATTATTTTAATGAAGATACAACTCCAGCATTACAATTATAGAAAGGAAAGTTTAAGCAGATGAAGGTTGCTTTTTTAGGTACTGGTACATCACAAGGCGTTCCTGTAATTGCTTGTAATTGCGAAGTTTGTTTATCTACTGATAAAAGAGACAACCGCTTAAGAACATCTATTTTAATTGAAACAGCTGATAAAACCATTGTAGTAGATAGCGGGCCTGATTTCCGTTACCAGCTTTTACGCGAAAAAGTAAAAAATCTTGATGCGGTGTTGTTTACCCACGAACACAAAGATCACATTGCCGGTTTAGATGATATTAGGCCATTTAATTACCTGCTGCATAAGGTAATTGATGTTTATGCGACAGACAGGGTTCAAACGGCTTTAAAAAGAGAGTTCTATTACATTTTTGCTGAAACTAAATACCATGGTTTGCCACAGATTAATCTCCATACGGTAACCAATGGCGAAGATTTTAAAATAGGCGAAAGCACCATTGTTCCTTTTGAAGTGATGCACCATTTATTACCCATTACAGGCTACCGGATTGGCGATTTTACTTACATTACTGATGCTAAAACCATATCAGAGAAAAGTTTTGAAAAAATAAAGGGAACCAAAATATTGGTGCTCAATGCCTTGCAAAAAGAACCACATATTTCTCATTTTACCTTAAACGAAGCCATTGCTTTTGCCGAAAGGGTAGGTGCAGAAACCACTTATCTTACACATATCAGTCATAACTTGGGTAAACACGCTGATGTAGAAAAGAATTTACCCCAACAGATTAGATTGGCTTACGATGGTTTAAAAATTGAAGTTTAAACGCTTTTTAAAATCCAAAATTAAATTATATTTGCAGCATAAACCCAGGTGGCGAAATTGGTAGACGCACCAGCTTGAGGGGCTGGCGCCTGTATAGGTGTGGGAGTTCGAATCTCCTCTTGGGTACTTAACCGGAGTTCAAGTTTTCTAATCTTGGCTCCGGTTTTTTATTTCCTATTGATTTGGTGCTTTATTAAATGATTACCAAGAATTAATTTATTAAGTTTTGTAAAGCACAAGTCAGCCATAGCAGTTCCCTAACCACTAAGATTCTGTGTTGATTTCCAAAAAAATATTTAATTAATTATCTTTGTTATATAAGGCAGTCATAGAACTAGCTTGTAATAGCGTGCTGATCTTGTATCTGTACGCTATTCCCTTTTTCAAGGTATTTTCTGTCATAAGCAGTTTTGTTTTGGAATAGCGTGTACATCATTTCTAACATTTTTCTTTGTACAGCTACTAATCCTTTCATTTTTATTCCATTTCTGACCAATATTCTGGCATAGATTG
>NZ_JAGGPU010000016.1 GCF_018613605.1 Pedobacter sp. ISL-64
CTTAGTTTTTGCTCATGATATAGATGATCCAAATACAGCGAAATGGTCAATAGGTACTGTTCAAACTTTAAGAAATAAAAAAGGGAGGGTTATCCTTTTACATCAACATCAATTAATTATCGTGTCTAGCGGGACTACAAGTTTTTCTCCCTTTTTGATTATTTGATTATAAAGGTAAAGATATGAGCGGGACTGTCGTAGCCCAACCGCACGAACCTTGCTTTTCTAAAAAATGACCGCCTTAGTACATATAAGAGATACTGTTATTTAGCATTATGGGTTTAAATCTCACAGGTTTATGAAACCAAAAAGCCTCTGAAGAATTCACTTCAGAGGCTTTCATATATTCTAATCAAGTTATTTTACTCGCTCAACGTACTCGCCGGTACGGGTATCGATTTTAATTTTGTCTCCTTGGTTTACAAACATCGGAACCTTCACCTCAACACCGTTTTCTAATGTTGCAGCTTTTAATGCGTTTGTAGACGTATCGCCTTTAACAGCTGGCTCCGAATAGGTAATTTCGAATTCAGCAAAGTTTGGCAATTGAGCCATAATTGCTTCTTCACTCTCCATAGAAACGATGATGTTCATGCCTTCTTTTAAGAATTTAATAGCCGAACCGAACAGTGATTTCTCAACGTTAAACTGTTCGTAGTTGTTGTTGTCCATTACCACCAGATAATCACCTTCTTCGTATAAATATTGATAATCATTGGTTTCAACGCGGCAGATTTCTACAGCCTCGTCGGTATTCATACGTGCTTCAACAATTCTGCCCGATTTAATGTTGCGGAATTTACCAGTGTAAAATGCTCCACCTTTGCCTGGTGTACGGTGATTCCATTCGTCAACAGTAACCAGCTCGTTGTTTATGCGAAGAATGTTACCTGTTTTAATTTCTGATGCTTTTGCCATATTGTGTTATCCTAAATTGGATTTATATTTCAGTTTTTCGTGACGGCAAAGGTAAAATTATTTTGATAAAAACCTATAAAGGTTTAAGGTATAAGGCTTAGGGTTTAAGGAAATTTAAACCTTCAACTATGCTATTTTACCCGCTCCATATATTCGCCAGTTTTGGTGTCAACTTTAACCTTATCTCCTTGGTTAATAAATAGAGGCACTCTAATTTCAGCACCGGTTTCTACGGTGGCATATTTTTGTGCACTGGTAGAGGTATCGCCTTTTACAGCGGGTTCAGAGTAGGTAATTTCTAACTCTACACTATTAGGGAGTTGTGCAACAATCGGTTCGTCACTTTCAAAAGCGATGGTTACATTCATGCCCTCCTTTAAAAACTTAATGGAGTTTCCGAAAAGCAGCTTGGGGATATTGTATTGCTCAAAAGTATTGTTGTCCATCACCACCAAATAATCGCCGTCTTCATAAAGATATTGATAGTCGTTGGTTTCTACACGGCAAATGGTCACCTCTTCATCGGTCCGGAAACGGTATTCTACAATTTTTCCGGTTTTTACGTTGCGCATGCGGGCCTGATAAAAAGCCCTTAAATTTCCGGGGGTACGGTGAATGTACTCTTCTACACTTACCAACTCTCCGTTAAAACGAAGCACATTTCCGCTTTTTACTTCTGATGCCTTTGCCATTTTATAATGAAATCTAGTTTTGTTAATTTTTGAGCACCAAAGTTAAAAAAAGGAATGATGATTTGGAAAGGAAAATCTGTGGATTATTGATTCAAAAGTCATTTGTTAGTTGGTCTGAAAGCATACGCGGATGATTTTTTTAGCGACGTTAATCCTTAAAAATCCCTGTATAAAAGAAATGCCTTTGGGAACCACTCCAAAGGCATAATCAACCTAAACCTCAAACTAAACTATGAAAAACTCTTTGCCTTTGCGGGCTATATATTTTGATTCCGAAATACGGAAATATGATCTTTTACTTGAAGAGATAAATTAAATAATTGTTTCTCTTTTTGGTGGTGCAAAGGTAAGTATAATTTGTGAATTACAAAATGTTTTTTAAAAAATTTATTTTTAATACAAATGTATGACAAAACAGACGTTTTGTAGGGAGTGGATTTTCTATGTAACTTACTTGTAATCTGATATTTGTATCTGCTTTGTGCAAAAATCGTATTCCTGTATTTGATTGGAGCCAATTATCGTTAGGCGGTCCTTTCCAAAATTTTCGATCAGTTCGCGGTACCAATTTATTCCCTGAACGTCTAAATTGCTCGTTGGCTCATCTAAAAATAAAATTGGTGTATTGGTACAACATGCCAAAGCTAGTTTGGTTCTTTGCTTCATTCCCGATGAAAAGTACTTGATTTCTTTGTTCGCTGCTTTTTCTAATCCCAGTATGGTGATCAGTTTTTTTGAATCGAGTCCCAGAGCAAAATTTTTGAACTTAAAATGAAAATCAATACTTTCTTTTAGGGTGAATGTTTCAACCAGTTCGAGGTACGGTGCAGCCAGGCTGATGTATTTATAGATATTTTCTACAGAAATCTCTTTGGTGTCTGAGAATGAAATTTCTCCTTCCGAAGGAGATAAGCTACCCGTTAAAACGCTTAATAATGTCGATTTGCCAGAGCCATTGGGTCCTAATATTGCATAACTATTGCCAGAGGAGAATTCGGCACTTAAATTTCTAAAAATCCATTCCTTATTAAACCTTCTGCCAACATTTTGTAAAGTAATATTCATTTGGGTTAAGCGCTAGGCGTTTGGAGTTTGGCGGTGATCGTTTTTATCATGCAAACGCTATTATCAACACCGACATATTGTCCGTAGTTAGGTCTGATATGATAACCCACCTTTTGATAAAGGGCAATGGCTTCCGGCTGTTTTTTGCCTGTTTCTAAAACACATGAAGTAAAACCGAGTTCAGCAGCCCGGCTCTCTAATTCATTTAAAACTTTAGCAGCTATTCCCTGGTTTCTATGATCTGGATGTACAAACATTCTTTTAACTTCGGCTTCTGTTGCTGAAAAAGGCTTTATGGCGCCACAGCCAACGGGGGCTCCATTTTGATAAGCTACAACAACCTCCTTAATGGTATCAACCTTGTTAAATTGAGCATAAAAAGTATGGTCGTCACCATCTCTAACAGCTAAATCCTGATCCAATAATGCGACCAATGTTCTAAAATCGGCATTATCTGAAGCGGTTCTGATTAGTGTTAAATCACTCATGAATATTTATTTGAGTTTGGTTAAGGCAATGGGTTTTACCCTCCACCTTAAACCCTTCTACCTTAATTAGCTCCCCATTCCAAAGCCCTTCATTACACCACGGTTAGAATTACGGATAAAATCTACAATTTCATCACGGATTTCCGTTGGTTTAAATTCGGCTTCGATCATGTCTAAAGCTTTAGTTACATTATTGTGTTTTACAAAAAGTACACGGTAAATCTCTTGGATTTCGTCAATCTGCTCGTTGGTAAAACCTCTTCTACGCAAACCAACAGAGTTAATTCCTGCATACGAAAGTGGCTCACGAGCTGCTTTTACATAAGGGGGAACATCTTTGCGTACCAATGAACCTCCAGTTACGAAAGCATAAGAACCCACTTTAACAAATTGATGTATCGCAACCAAACCCGCCAAAACCACATTGTTTCCAATGGTAATGTGGCCAGCCAAGGTAGTGCTGTTCGAGAAAATACAGTTGTTGCCAACTTCACAGTCGTGCGCGATGTGTGAGTAAGCCTGAATTAAACAATTGCTACCGATAGTAGTTTTCCATTTATCTTTTGTACCACGGTTAATGGTTACGCATTCGCGGATAGTCGTATTGTCGCCAATTTCTGCAGTGGTAACCTCACCTGCAAATTTTAAATCCTGTGGTTCGCCAGAAATAACAGCACCAGGAAAGATACGGCAGTTTTTGCCGATACGTGCGCCATCCATAATGGTTACGTTCGATCCGATCCAGGTTCCTTCTCCAATTACAACGTCTTTATGTATCACTACAAAGGGTTCGATTACCACGTTTTCGGCAATCTTTGCCTGCGGATGTATGTATGCTAAAGGTTGTATCATTATTGGGCGGGTTCTGCTTGTTTAACTTTTGAAATTTGAGCCATCATTTCGGCTTCGACAACGATTTTTTCGCCAACCATACCTACACCTTTCATCTGGGCAATACCCCTTCTGATTGGTTCAAGTAAATCGCAGCGGAAAACAATAGTATCGCCAGGAAGAACCTGGGCCCTAAAACGTACGTTATCTATTTTTAAGAAATAGGTTAAATAATTTCTAGGATCTGGAACGGTACTTAACACTAAAATACCACCAACCTGAGCCATAGCCTCAATTTGAATTACGCCCGGAAAAACCGGTGCACCAGGGAAGTGACCTTTAAAAAACTCTTCGTTCATGGTTACGTTTTTAACACCTACCACGTGGTTTTTAGAAAGTTCTAATATTTTATCAACGAATAAAAATGGTTGGCGGTGAGGCAAAATATCCATAATCTGAACAACGTCATATAATGGTTTTGCACTTGGATCGTAGACCTTTTGTATTTTTTTGTTTTTCTCTTTTTTAATCGCTGCTTTAATTTTTTTAGCAAAAGCAATGTTTGCTGCATGGCCTGGGCGGGCAGCCATAATATGGCCTTTTAAATGCATGCCAACCAAAGCTAAATCGCCAATCATATCTAATAATTTATGACGGGCAGGCTCATTTTGGTAACGCAATTCCATGTTGTTCAAAATTCCCTGCGGAGCAACATCAATGTCCTTACGGTTAAATAATTTAGCCAAATGGCTTAATTCATCCTTCGTAACCTCTTTATCTACAATTACAATGGCGTTATTTAAATCACCACCTTTAATTAAATTGTGAGATAACTGGTATTCCAATTCATGTAAAAAACAGAAGGTACGGCAAGAAGCAATTTCTTTCTTAAACTCTGCAATGGTGTTAATGCCAGCGTGCTGGCTACCCAGAACAGGAGAGTTATAATCGATCATACACGTAAAACGATAGTCGTCTAACGGCATGGCCACAATTTCTACTTTTCTATCTTCTTCGGTATAGGTAATGTTATGTGGAATGGTGAAATACTCGCGATCTGCATTTTGCTCAACTGCACCTACTTCTTCCAGTAAATCAACAAACTGGATAGAACTCCCGTCCATAATTGGTGTTTCCGGGCCATCTAATTTAATGAGTACGTTATCGAGGTCCATACCAATCAAAGATGCCATTACATGTTCTACGGTACTTACGCTAGCGCCATTTTGGGTAAGTGTAGTACCTCGTGAGGTATCGGTAACGTTATCTGCATCGGCTTCAATAATCGGGTGGCCATCTAAATCAATACGCTGAAATTTAAAGCCATGATTTTCGGGGGCCGGGCAAAATGTTAAAGTAACATTAGCGCCTGTGTGTAAACCAACACCAGATGCTGATATTTCTTGTTTAATCGTTTTTTGTCTAACGTTCATTGTGTATTGTATTCTTTTCCAGTTCAGCTGTGAGCCTTTTCAATTCCTCTTCGAGCGCATTTATTCTTTTTTCTACATCTGGAAGATGTTTGAAAATTACTGAGGCACGCATCCAGTTGCGCAATGGTTGCGCCGGACTACCGTGCCATTGTTTATTTTCTTCTGTAATATTAAAATTGATACCGGCCTGTGCGCCAATCTGAGTACCCTTAGCTAAGGTTAAGTGCCCGGCTATACCAACTTGCCCGCCAACAACACTGTTAGGGCCAATTTTTGTACTTCCTGATATGCCCGACTGTGCGGCTAAAACCGTGTTCTCGCCAATCTCTACATTGTGTGCAATCTGGATCAGGTTATCGATTTTTGCACCTTTTTTTACAATTGTTGATCCCATTGTTGCACGATCTACAGTTGTATTTGCGCCAATTTCTACGTCATCTTCGATTATAACGTTTCCAATCTGAGGGATTTTATTGTAAGTGCCGTCTTTTTGCGGGGCAAAACCAAAACCATCGCTTCCAATAACGGTATTGGAATGAATAACAACCCTGCTGCCGATTATTGAATTGTGATAGATTTTTACACCAGGGAAAAAGGTGCTGTTTTCGCCGACTTTAGAACTCGCACCGATAAAGGTTTGCGCATTTATTTTACAGCCATCTCCAATTTCTACATTTTCGGCTACATAGGCAAAAGCATCTATAAATACGTTTTTGCCAATTTTTGCTGTAGGGTGAACAAATGCAAGTTTATCAATTCCAGATTGTGCAGTCTGGGCATTAACGGCTTCATTATATTTATCCAACAAGATTGTAAAAGCACTATATGGATTTTCTACACGTATTAATGTACTGGTATATGGTTGCGTAGGGGCGAAATCCTTTGATACGATAACAACTGACGCCTGAGTGGAATACAAAAAGTTTTCGTACTTAGGGTTCGAAAGAAAAGACAAAGAGCCTTCCTTTCCGTCTTCTATTTTAGAAAGTTCGGTAACGGCTACATCAGGGTTACCATCAATGGAACCGTTTAGAAACTGACTTATCTGCGTGGCAGTAAATTGCATCGTACAAAGGTATATGTTAAATTGATATGAACAAAAAAACCTGCTCGGGTTAAACTGTGTATATTTTACACAATAATAAGACTTAAAACGGCAGCAAAAGTTAAATATTTTGTTAAATAACCTTAAATCCCTCTGGGGTAACAGAGGATATATTTCTCTACAGTTTTTTGCAGCGACTCGAGATTAGACAAATCAGACGCCTTCGCAATATCAACAATATCGTTATTTTTCATCAAAATCTTGATATTTCCAACCCCTGCGTTATATGCGCGGTTTTGAATCGAATCAGTAAAAACAAAATATCTTGCTTCTTCGGGTTTGATTTCTAATAAATTAACAGCCGCATCCTGTAAAAAATTTACGCGGTCGAGATTGGCCATTTCGTTGCCCATTTCTACCTTATAAAGATTTCTGGAGGTAAGCATTTTACATAATGTAGACAAAATTTTATCTGGGTGTGTGGTCCAAACCTTAACTGCAGCATAAATGTCCTGATCATCCAGGTTGGTAAAATGTTCGAGATTTTCGTGCTGGGAGAAGAAATTAGCCTCGCTAATATCGTTTGTCAAGAAATAATTTAATGATGGTGATGCAAATAAATCGGTTCCGGCAGCCGATAATTCTTTTGCACGCTCTAATAACTTTACCAAAATCATCTCGCCCGATATAACCGTTTTGTGCAGATAAACCTGCCAGTACATCAGTCTGCGGGCAATTAAAAATTTTTCTATCGAATAAATGCCTTTCTCTTCGATCACCAGATCATCATCGTACACGTTAAACATCTTGATAATCCGGTCGAAACTGATTACACCTTCGCTAACGCCCGTAAAAAAGCTGTCACGATTTAAATAATCCATTCTATCGAGATCTAACTGACCAGAAATTAATTGATGAAGAAACTTTTTAGGGTAGGTGCCATTAAAAATCTCAATGGCATGAGTTAAACGACCATCAAAATGTGTATTCAGGTCCTGCATCAGCTTTGCTGAAATATCCTCATGTTTAATTCCGGTAACCAAAGAATGCTCTAAGGCATGTGAAAATGGGCCATGGCCGATATCGTGCAATAAAATGGCCAAAATGGCTGCTTCTTCTTCGCCATCGGTAATCGTATGTCCTTTGCTTCTTAAAAGGTTGATGGCCAAACTCATTAAATGCATGGCCCCTAAAGCATGGTGAAAACGCGTATGTAAAGCTCCGGGATAAACCAAATGCGTCATTCCGAGCTGTTTAATATAACGCAAACGTTGGAAATACGGATGTGAGATTACATCGTAAACTAATTCGGACGGGATACTGATGAAACCGTAAACCGGATCATTTATTATTTTCTTCTTGTTCAATCGTTAAAAATAGTTAAATAGGTAGATACGGTACAAAAATTGCTATTTTTATTTATA
Organism: Pedobacter sp. ISL-64; assembly: GCF_018613605.1. Lineage (GTDB taxonomy): Bacteria > Bacteroidota > Bacteroidia > Sphingobacteriales > Sphingobacteriaceae > Pedobacter. Next base: position 7,897 of record NZ_JAGGPU010000016.1, read on the forward strand.
GTTTGATTTACCTGCCAAAATTAAAAGGCAATACTTACCTATTTTTACAAAAACATGCAAGAAACTAAAATATTATGGGCCGATGATGAAATCGACTTATTAAAACCTCATATATTATTGTTAAATGATAAGGGTTATCATGTAACCACATTTACCAATGGAAACGACGCGTTGGAGGCATTTGGAAAAGCGCATTTTGACCTGGTTTTCCTGGATGAAAATATGCCGGGGATGAGTGGGATCGAAACCTTAGGAGCCATTAAAAATTTAAACCCCGATGTTCCTGTTGTATTGATTACCAAAAGTGAAGAAGAAAATTTAATGGAGGATGCGATTGGTAGCAAAATTGATGATTATCTGATCAAACCCGTAAACCCTAAGCAGGTTTTGTTAACCATTAAAAAACTAATCGACAATAAACGTTTGGTAAGCGAAAAAACTTCCATGGCTTATCAACAGGATTTCCGCCGATTGGGTATGACGCTGGGCGACAGGCTGAATTATGAAGAGTGGGTGGATGTATATAAAAAAATAGTTTTTTGGGAGCTGGAACTTGAAAAACTCGACGACCCGCAAATGCATGAAATTTTAACCATGCAGAAACAGGAGGCCAATACACAGTTTACTAAATTTATCGAAGAACATTATTTAGGTTGGATTAAAGAAAAAGATAAAGCCCCCTTGCTTTCTAATGAGCTGTTAAAGAAAAAAGCCTTCCCTCATATTAACGATACCACACCTGTCTTTTTTATTCTGATTGATAATTTACGTTACGATCAGTGGAAAATCATTAATCCGCTAATTTCTGAATATTTCAGGATCGATGAAGAAGATATGTACACCAGCATTTTGCCAACAGCAACGCAATATGCCCGTAACGCCATCTTTTCGGGCATGATGCCTTTGGATATGGAGAAACGTTTCCCACAGCTGTGGCAGAACGATGATGATGAGGGTGGAAAAAACATGCACGAAGAAGCTTTTCTGGCCGATAACATTAAACGTAGTTTAAGAAAAGATTGTAAATTCAGTTATAATAAAATACTCACTTTTGAGCAGGGGAAAGATCTTGTTGATCAGACCAATAACTTGTTGCAGAACGATTTCAACGCCATTGTATTCAACTTTGTTGATATGTTAAGCCATGCCCGCACGGATATGCAGATGATCCGCGAGCTGGCCAATGATGATGCTGCTTACCGTTCGTTAACCTTATCTTGGTTTGAGCATTCACCACTTTGGGACTTATTGAAAAAAATCTCACAGAAAAAGGTAAAAGTGATCATTACAACCGATCATGGAACCATCCGTGTTAAAAAACCGGTTAAAGTAATAGGCGATAGAAGCACAAACACCAATTTAAGATACAAGCAAGGAAGAAACCTTAATTTTAATGCAAAAGAAGTGTTTTTGATTAAAAACCCTCATGATGCTTTGTTGCCAAAAATCAATATTAGCAGCAGTTATATTTTTGCAAGAGAAGATAGCTATTTTGTTTATCCGAATAATTACAATCAGTTTGTCAATTATTATAACGAAACCTTCCAGCATGGAGGTATTTCACTCGAGGAAATGATTATTCCAGTGGTGACGTATTCGCCAAGGTAGAACATAAATAAATTCGTCATTTCGACTGGAGCACAGCGGAATGGAGAAATCTTTGACGAGATGATTCGGGAAAGATTTCTCCACTGCGGTCGAAATGACGATATATAAAAGGCAAAAGCAATGCAATTATGTATTACTTTTGCCTTTATTTTTTTAAAATGGATATCGAAGTTAACAGTTTAGCCGATTTACCTGCTGTTGCACAACAGCTTTCAGATTTTGCCAGTGGCCAAAAAGTCTTCATTTTTGAGGGTGATATGGGTGCTGGGAAAACAACCTTCATTAAAAATTTCTGTAAACATTTAGGTGTTGATGATGTGGTTTCGAGCCCTACCTATTCTATTGTTAATGAATATGAAAGTCCTAAGGGCTCGGTTTTCCATTTCGATTTTTATAGAATAAAAGATATTCATGAAGCTTATGATTTGGGCTATGAAGAATATTTTTATGGTGGGGGAGTTTGTTTAATAGAATGGCCTGAACGAGTGGAAGAGTTGCTACCCGAAAAACATATTAAAATTGAGATAAATGTGCTGGATGAAAACCGCAGATTATTCAGATTTTCGAAGGTATAACAATTAGTTATCAATAAATTAACAGATTTTCCTTATCTTGAACAACCTAAAACTATCAAAATTTTAAATTCAACATGGCTACAGGATTACGCGAAGGAATGGCCGATATAGCTCGTCAGGGTTTACTACAAACGCAAGAGGCAAAGCTAGAAACCAGAAATAAAAAAAACAGTCTATATATAGGAATACCCAAGGAAATTTCTTTCCAGGAAAATAGAATTGCATTAACCCCTTTATCTGTTGCATTATTGGTAAACAATGGGCACCGTGTTGTTCTGGAAAGTGGCGCTGGCATTGGGGCTAATTTTTCTGATACCGAGTATGCTGAGCAGGGGGCTAAAATTGCCTATAACAAAAAAGAGGTTTTCGATGCTGATATCCTGGTGAAAATTGCACCGCCCATGTTGGAAGAGATTGAGATGATGCATAAAGGGCAAACACTAATTTCTTCGTTGCAAACCGGAACGCTAAAGCAGGATTATCTGAAAGCGCTGATGCATAAAAAAATTAACGCATTATGTTTTGAGAATCTTCGCGATGAAGGTAATGTACTAAGCGTAGTACGCGCCATGAGCGAAATAGTGGGCTCGACCTCTATTTTAATTGCTGCGGAATATTTGAGCAATGTAACAGGCGGAAAAGGCTTAATGCTCGGCGGCTTTACTGGCGTTCCTCCAACTGAAATTGTCATTTTGGGTGCAGGAACGGTTGGCGAATATGCCGCCAGAACAGCTTTGGCGTTGGGAGCCGAGGTTAAAGTTTTCGATAGCTCCATTTACCGCTTACGCCGCCTGCAGAATAATTTAGGAAGCAGGGTATTTACTTCGGTAATGCAACCTATTGTTTTGAATAAGGCTATTGTAACCTGCGATGTAGTAATAGGCGCCATTCGAGCTACCCACGGACGTAGTCCATGCATAGTAATGGAAGAGACAGTTGCCCGGATGAAACCACATTCGGTGGTAATTGATGTAAGCATTGATCAAGGAGGCTGTTTTGAAACTTCTGAAGTGACAAACCACACCAATCCGGTATTTAGAAAATACGATGTAATTCACTATTGTGTGCCAAATATTGCTTCGCGTGTGCCAAGAACAGCATCGTACGCTTTGACGAACATTTTTGCCCCAATTTTATTGGATATAGGTGAATTTGGAGGTCTAATGAATATGGTATGGAATACGCCTGGTATCCGCGAAGCGCTATATATTTATCAGGGAAACTGTACCAATAAAGATCTGGCTGATATGTTTAATCTGCCATTTAAGGATCTTGAATTGTTGGTGGTTTCGAATCAATAAAACTTTGCAGTAACGAGACTATTAATTTAGCGGATAAAACCAACGAAATGTCATCCTGAGCATGTAGAAGGACATTTTGTTGGTTATCAAATGTAAGGGTCTTCGACAGGCTCAGACTGACAACCGTTTGACTTAACAGCGGTAATGACCTATATCAAATACCAATTATATGAAACTCAATCTCTTTACGTTATTTTTCTTCCTCTCAGTGGTTGTTAGCGCCCAAAATAAACCTTCCGCTATAAAAAAACTGGTGGTGGTGAGTTCATATAATCAATACCTCGCATCGGTAAAAACGGACCCAAATAACGAATTGGTTGAAATCAAGAAAGCCATTCCCAATATCAAATTAGATATCCGCTACGCCACTAAGAATAATTTTATGCAGCAGGTAATGTATAAACAGGCAAGGGCTTTTGCCCGAAAACCAGTAGTGGAATCATTAAAAAAAATCCAAAAGGAATTAAATAAAAAAGGCTATGGCTTGAAAATACTCGATGGTTACCGGCCTTATGCTGTTACCATTGAGTTTTATAAAAAGGCCAGTGATAAAAACTTTGTGGCTAATCCGGCAAAGGGATCTAAACACAACAGAGGTTGCGCGGTAGATTTAACATTGATCAATTTAAAAACAGGTAAGGAAATAACGATGCCGACACCTTACGACAGTTTTTTGGCATCTGCTGCGGCTAAATATGAGAAGGTATCGCCAGAGGCTAAAAAGAACCGCGATTTTTTAATTGCAATAATGGGTAAATATCAGATGAATGTACTGGAGAACGAATGGTGGCACTATGATTTTGCCAGTTGGAAAAAGTACGATTTAATGGATATTCCCTTCGAAAAACTTTAAGCGGTTTATCGGTCATTCGTCAATAGTTCATTGGGTAGGATGCATATCCTAGCATAATTAGTCATTGCAAAGAGCAAGACATTGAGTTCAGGTTATTAAGTATAAATCCTTCTGCTTTTTAGAAAATGAAAGGGCAGCATTTCATAGGTGCTGTTTCCCACCGTTCGCTTTATCCGATTAATCGAAATGCCCGCTACTGTCGGGTTTAGCTAACAAAAGCCTGTTCGAAACAACCTCACTTTTATTTTTAGCGGATGAAAGATTTGAGTTTCTAGTACCAGCTCAGGTTAAATAAACCCGATTGTCGGGAAGAGCTTCCGATCCTTCATCGGAATTCGAACCAAAAGCGGGACTGAAAAAGCCAAAAGCACAGAACCAACCATTTCCTATTAACCTGAGTTCAAATATTTTTATGGGGCTATCTATCCGTGATGTAAGATGTTACAATCTTACTAAATTGTTGATATTTAGTTTGACAAATGTCAGGTGGTAATACCAGCCGCCACTAGGGTTACAAATGATGTGGCCTCCCGTATTGTTCCATTTTTACCTTCGCTTTATCCTCTTTTACAGCCAGTTCAAAAATATAATCGTAATCATCATCTGTTAATTCTTCTTTAGGTTTTTGCCGCCAAGGGCTTCAATAATCTCGAGTACGGTGTTAGAATGGGCCGCTACAATAACGGTTTTGCCAACATAATTGGTTTTAATACTGTCTACAAGTGATTTAATGTCTTTATAATCAATCACCTTCGGAATCACCAATGAATCTAATGTTTGATGCGTTCTTTTTGTTGGTGTGGCAAAAGCAACATCAAATTTTACCTTTTTTAGGTAGGTTGCTAAATCTCCTGCCCGAACTCTTCCTTCATCAGAGAGATTGGGGTTGGTATCCTGTGGGTTAGACTTATCTTTCTCAGCGTGCCTAACAATCCAAACATTAGTGGTTTGTGCAGAAATTACATTAGCAAAGAGAAGCGTTAACGACAGTAATACGAACAGTTTTTTCATGTCATAAATATTGAAAAATTAATTGGATAAGGAAAGGTTAAAAATTTATAGCTGTTATCAGCCTTTCAATATCCTCTTTTTCATGCCAGGAGGAAAGCACTATACGATCTAAAGGCGGGTCGCTAGGATTTGGATAAGGAAAAGATGAAATTAAGATTTGCCTTTGCAGAAGGCGTTCTGAGAAATTAATATCGCCGAGCAAATATACCGGAAAACCATACTCGTGTTTCCAGGTAAGATTTAATGCCGTTTCAAACATCAGCATATTATTTTTCAGTTTATTTAAAGCTTTTCGATATATTTCTTCGGCATGAATAAATGCATAAATCCCTGCTGGACTAGACGGAGAAGCGCCAATAAACGTATTTGTACTTTTAAGTTTATCGATCGTTTTATTCGAGGCCAAAACAATACCTGCATCTACACCCAGTGCTTTTGCCATTGAAGCAACTACTACATTTTCGGTGTTTTCTTGTTTGGGGAGATTTACAAAGGCACCCATACCATTGTTGTTTACGCCTATTCCATGCGAATCGTCAACAACAAGAATTATATTTTTATCCCTGCGGATTTCTTTTACAAAGGTGAAGTCATAAATTTCTGGTAGAAGATTGTTCATCGAATTACTAATTAATATCCAGGTTTTTTCTTCAGATGAATTTATCATTTCAATCGTTTCCATTTCCCACGCTTTAAACGACATTAAATTTCTGGTTTGGTTTTCTACTAACCATAATGAAGGATGTGTAGCCGGGGCATAAATTACCCTTCCTAATTTCGATAAAGCTTTAACGGTAAGCTGCGCAGCTAAATAACCGCTCGAAGTAATCAGTGCCGCTTCTGCCCCATAACGGGCTGCAGCTACTTTTTCGGCATCATCATAAATACCTAATTGAATGTTGTTGGTACGACTTGTTCCGTTGTTTAAACCGAATTTTTTAATCCCTTCGATATATAAATCAATGAAATCCTGATTTTTGGAAATGCCCAAATAAGCTGTTCCACCAAAATATAAATAGGTGTTTTTCTCAATATTTATTTTGTTAGAAAAAGGTTGATCAATCGATTTAAAGTTAGGCTTCATATTAATTGTAGTTTCGTCCAAGCTCATCATTTGCAGCACGGATAATAGATTTTTCGCCATTGTCATCATGGTAGAATTCCCAGAACATGATTCCATTTGCAATATCTTTAGCGAGTTTAGCTTTTTTCCTGGTGGTTATGGTTCCATTAAAGTAAAATTGAACGCCATCAATTAATGCATTATCTAAACTTACATCAGCCCCCGCTGTTACAAAATCGCGATAGGCCTTAGCCGAGTTATTGGCATTTTTACCATAAGCCGGGATACCCAAAACGGCTTTCTCTCTTGGCATACCGCGGGTGCTTAACCAATAATTTAAACTGGCAACGGCCATGTTATAGGATGCATGTTGTATAGGCTCATTTTTATCCCAGCCAATGCCATCATACACCATAATATTAAAGAAATCTACAGCAGGAAAAACTTCCGATTTTAATCCATCACGAATACTGCCCGCATATACGCCCGGGGTTATAGCTGCGCTTAAAAATTTGTGGTATTTGTGTAGCGAATCTGAAAGTTCCTTCATTAACAGCACGTAATTGTCTGCCGACCCGTCGCTGGTACTTGGATATTCCCAGTCCATATCTACGCCGTCCAGATTATTTGTTTTGGCAAAAGCTAGTACATTTTTTACAAACAGGTTTCTGGCCGTTGCAGATGCCGCCATGGTTACAAAAATACTTTTAGTGCCAGATATCGAAATGCCTGTTTTTACGCCATTTGCCCTGGCTTTTTGCATTACTGTTGCAAAGCGGGCGGGTTGCTCCAATGTTGCTAAGCTGCCATCGGGGTTAGGGTTTAGAAATGCATAAAATAGATGTGTAATCATTTTATATTTCGAATCAGCAACACCGGCAGGATCCCGGTAACTTGGAAAATAGCTTACAATTTTAAAGCTATTATCTGGTACGTACGGTGTAACAGGTATAGGAGGTTCTGTAGGATCGGTTATCGGGTCATTTTTCTTGCAAGATGATATGATGAGCATGGTAGAGATGCCAATTAATAGGTGAATTTTTTTCATAGGTTAGGTGTTATTTGATGCTACATATGCTTAAAAAGTATTGTGTATATAAGTGATTATCCTCACCATTTCTGCACGTACCTCGGCAGTTGGTTTTACAAAGCTGTTGTTCATGAAAGAATAAATATATGTTTTACCCTTTTTTGTGAGCACGTATCCACTTTGATTATGAACACCCCCGAGCGAACCTGTTTTTCCGAAAACAAAAGGTTTGTCTGTTTTAGGGTAAGCATTTTTTAATGTGCCGCTTTTACCACCTGCAGGCAACAGATTAAAAAGTTTATCCGGATTGTTTATTAACCTGTAAATGGAATCAAGGAGGTATACATTATCACGTGGAGTAAATAAATTCTGACGGGACAAACCAGATCCATCAGCCCATTTTACTTTATCAGGCAAAAAAGAAAGGTAGTTTTTCGTAATGTAATCAATTGCTTTTGTTGTACTTAATGTATCGCCAATCTGATTGGAGCAAACCAATAACAAATGTTCGGCGATAAAATTATCGCTGGGTAACATCATGTGTTTTAAAACCGAATCGCGTTTTGCGCCAGACAAAGTTTTAGCATCTGATGGTATTTTTAAGTTTATAATTCCGACAGGTTTGTGTAAGGTATCTGATAATACTTCAACCGTAACCTGTGCGCTGGTTTTGTATGGATTTTGCTGATTATAGCCCGGTTGTACTGAAATGGCAGGATAGTGAAAGCGGTTGCTTAAAAAATCTCTGCTTACCTGAAAACTGCCTGCTTTTTTTGTCGAATCTATTTCAAAACATGGTGCAAAAACTTTGGGCTCGATGTTGATTTTATTCGAACCGGCATAAGTAGAAGTAACCATGTTATCCATAATTGGCATTTCGGTAATTTCTGGCTGATAATAATAATCGTAATCATCCCACGACCAGCCGTCACCGAAAAAACTGCCCGAATACCGACCTGGAGAAAAGAATAGTTTTTTGTTCGAAGCCAAAAGAAAATTGTAAGCCGATTTGTCTTTTACTGCAAACTGTAAAAAAGACGGATCGCCTGTACCCCAAAAAATCAATGAATCATTCCGTTCAATATATTTTAAAGCAGGCATTAAATCGGGCAGCATTTTTAAGCTCGCAAAAAAAGTATAAAGTTTGGTGTTAGATGCTGGGGTGAAATATTTATCGGCATCTTTCTGAAAAATCATTTTTTTATCTGCAGGATTATAAAGGGCGAAACCAACCTGATATTGTTTGATTACCTGCGAATTTTTAAATTCTTTAGCTACTTTTTTTGAAATGATTTTATTGGTTGAGCAACTTGTTAACAAACAAATATATAGTGCAAATGCAAGAAAAGTGAAATATTGGGTTTTTAGCAGAAACATGTTCTAAATTTAGCTGACATAATTATCCAACTAATTTATTAAATTTAGTTTAATGTTAACCAAATATAACCCCGGTGTAATAATCTGTTTACGTAAACTGACAATTTGCCTGGGCTTTATATTTCTTGCTTTTTCTGGGTTTGGCCAGGAATTCCTTTTTAAAAGAAACCGGCAAAAACAATCAATTACTTTTAAGTGCATCAAAAACCTAATGGTTATTCCGGTGTATGTAAATGGTAAGGGGCCGTATGATTTTGTTCTTGATACCGGAGTTGGACCGATGATTATTACCGATCCATCGATTATCGATTCTTTGAATTTTAGTAAACTCCGTAAAATTAAAGTATCTGGCTTGGGCATTGAAACAGTAGAAGCCTATGTTTCCCAAAGTCTAGATGTTAAAGTAGGCAGTACAAGCATTAAGAATATACCAACGGCAATCTTAAAAGAAGATCTCTTTAACCTGTCGGGGCATTTAGGGCTGAAAATTTATGGCTTGTTGGGTTTCAGTTTTTTTAACAGTTTTATTGTTGATATAAGATATAGTGAAAATAGGCTGATTATTTACGACCACGATGCCAAAATTAAATACCGCGGCAAAAAAATACCAATTGAGATTCAGAATCAGAAACCGTATATTTTAGGTACTGTTGATGTTCCTGGTGGTAAGACCGTTGAGGCTAGGTTTTTAATGGACACAGGAGCCAGCCATGCTTTATCGCTCGAAATGCTCCATGGAACCGAATTCCCGCTGCCTGAAAAAAAAATCAAAGCAAATTTAGGGATGAGTCTTAGCGGCCAGATTAAGGGGTATGTTGGCCGTGTAGACAAGTTTAATGTAGGCGGCCATGTTTTTAAAGACGTTGTTGCAGGATTTCCTGATTTTAAGACTATTGCAGATAAGATCGATTTATCCAAACGGAACGGTAATGTCGGAGCGGATTTGCTGCGGAAATTTAATATCCAGTTTAATTACCAGGGAGGTTTTATTTATGTTAAGCCTAATGGTTTAAGCAAAACCCCTTTCGAACATGATATGGTTGGTATGGTGCTTTATCTAGATCAGAAGGAGTATAAAAGAGTTCTGATTGGAGAAATAGACGAAAATAGTCCGGCCGAAAAAGCAGGATTATGTCCTGATGATGAAATTATTGCGGTAAATTTCAAAAGTATAGATGCCTATTCTTTAAATGAGCTTACCGAAATGTTTAAATCAAAAGCAGATAGAAGTGTAATTTTCGAAATTTTTAGGGATAATCAAGTCTATTTTAAAGTGGTTCACCTTGAAAAGAGGATCTAAAAAGCGTAATTTTCCAGTTACAAAAGAATTGTCGTGTAACAAGGTTCTAACTTTAACCTCTTATTGCCAAGCAAACTAACTTTTATATACACATGAAGAAAAACTTTAAGGTACTTGTCCTCGCAGGTATCGTAGCACTTGGTGTAGCCGGATCAGGTTCCGTATATGCCCAGAAAAAATCTAAAACAACAAAAGGAGCTACCCCAGCAACTCCAACTGCAGCCCCGGCAGCAGCACCAAAGAAAGAAGGAATTAAGCCGTTTTCTGAAGTAATTACCGCAAAAGCCAGAACAACAAACGGCTTATTCAAAACACATAAAGTAGACGATAAATGGTATTTTGAGATACCAGATTCGATGATTAACCGCGAAATGCTTGTAGTTACCCGGTTGGCCAAAGTACCCGCAGGCGTAAAAGTAGGTAACCAGCAATATGGTGGTGAACAATTAAATGAGCAGGTATGGAAATGGGAGCGTAGAGGTAAACAAGTTTATATCCGCGTACCAAGCTATGCAACAAAGGCCGACCCAAACAACGATATGTACGAATCGGTACAAAACTCTAATCTTGCACAGATTTTAGCCAGCTTTGAAATTAAGGCTTATAATAAAGACACGACAGGAGTTGTGATTGATGTTACCGATTTTTATAATGGTGATGTAATGGCTATTGGTGCTACCGATCAGATCCGTAAGACTTATAAAGTTACCATGTACGATGCAACACGCTCTTATATCGATACGGTAAAAACTTTCCCTATTAATGTTGAAGTAAAAACGGCTAAAACTTACCGTGCAGCAGAATCTCCAACTGATAATAGTAATGGAGCGGTTACATTCGAATTCAATACATCGATGTTATTATTGCCAAAAATCCCTGTAAAAGCCAGAATAATGGATAGCAGGGTTGGTTTTTTTGGTCAATCTCAAATCGATTATGGAAGCAATGCACAAAAGGCAGAGCGTACAGCCTACATTCACCGTTGGAATTTGGTTCCAAAAGATACCAACGCCTATAAACGTGGCGAACTGGTAGAACCGGTAAAACCGATTGTAATTTATATCGACCCTGCAACGCCTAAAAAATGGGTGCCATTTTTAATCCAGGGGATTAACGATTGGCAGGTAGCTTTTGAAGCTGCAGGTTTCAAAAATGCCATTATAGGTAAAGAAGCGCCAACGCCTCAACAAGATCCTCAATTCAGTGTAGAAGATTCCAGGTATTCAGTTGTTCGTTATTTTGCGTCAGATATTGCCAATGCTTACGGTCCGCATATTAGCGACCCACGTACCGGACAGATTTTAGAAACGCACATTGGTTGGTACCACAATGTAATGAACCTCTTGCGTAACTGGTATTTTGTACAAACTGCAGCCATTAATCCTGAAGTTCGTAAAGCTAAATTTACGGATGCGCAAATGGGCGAGTTAATCCGTTTTGTTTCTTCACACGAAATTGGTCATACTTTAGGTTTACCACACAACTTTGGCTCGAGTTATGCTTACCCGGTTGATTCATTACGTTCAAAAGCATTTACAGATAAACATGGTACGGCACCATCTATTATGGATTATGCGCGTTTTAACTACATCGCTCAACCTGGCGATGGCGTAACCAAGCTTCACCCACAAATTGGAGAATACGATAAATGGGTAGTGAAATGGGGTTATTCTTGGATTCCTGGAAACAAAACTGCAGAACAGGAAAAAGAAATTTTAGACCAGTGGACATTGAAAAATGCAGGTAATCCATTGTATTTCTATGGCCGTCAGGGAACTTCATTAGATCCTCGTTTGCAGAGCGAAGATTTGGGCGACAATGCCATGAAAGCAAGTACATATGGTATTGCCAACTTAAAACGTATTTTGCCTAACGTAGAAAAATGGACCTATCAAAAAGGTAAAGATTACAGTGATTTAAAAGAAATCTACACCGAAATTGTTGGCCAGTTTAACCGTTATATGGGACATGTGGCAACAAACGTTGGTGGATTAAGCGAAAACTTTAAAACCTACGAGCAAAAAGGGCCAGTTTACGCCTATTTGCCTAAAGCAAAGCAAAAAGAAGCCATTGCTTTTTTTAATCAACAATTATTTACTACCCCGCTTTGGTTAATCAGCAATGATCAACTCAGTAAATTTGATAATGGTGTATTGTTAAACCGCATTAAAAGTGTTCAAGCAAATACTTTAGGCAATTTATTATCCGCTTCGCGTATTGCTCGTTTATTAGATAACGAAACTAAAAACGGTGCAGCAAAAGCATATACCTTGCCTGAATTATTTACGGACTTAAGATCGTCGGTTTTTGTTGCAGGAAGAGCAGATGCATTTAAACGTAATTTACAACGTGCTTATGTAGACCGTTTACAGGATTTAATGACTAAAGAAGCAGAGCTTCCGGTTGGATTCCCTGTAGATTATGCAGCAAGTTACGGTTTAACGCCAATCAATGTTGGTTTATCTGATATCAGACCATTGGTTAGAGCAGAGTTAAAAACCTTATTGGCTACTACAAAAGCCAGAGCAGCAGCAGGTGATGCCATTACCAAAGCACATTATGAAGATTTGAATATCAGAATTAAAGATATTTTAGATCCTAAAAAATAAATGATTGAATGATAGAAGGATTGAATGTTAGATTATTCAGCATCCAAATTAATTCGTTCAAAATTAAAAAGCGGAGCAGATCATTAAATTGATCGCTCCGTTTTTTTGTTCCAAACCTATCAGGTTTCAATAGACGGCTCGTCATCTCGACTGTAGTGAAACGGAATGGAGAGATCTATTGTGGCAGATTTAGCTTCACTGAGCCTTCGGGTTCTCGGCTTCGTTGCACTTCGCTCGAAATGACGAATCTATTTAACCCCCCTTTGTATAATTTTTGATGCTTTAGGCTAAACACATGGCAGTTTTTTAATTTTATGGTTAAAACAGCTATTATGCTTAAAAGATTATTATTTGCCTTTATCTTATTTACCTACGGTTTATCTGCTTTTGGCCAGAATGCCGATTCTTTAACCGTAGTAAAAACCAGATGGCAGAAAAACAGGGTTGCCAAACAGGTGGTGTTATACCGACATCATTTTGATCAGAAAAACCTTTTCGCTGCAAACGAAAACATTTCGTTTTTAGAAATAAAAAATACAGGTCGGAAGGCGGTTTTTGCTATTGGGGCAGAAGAGAAAGAACTAATTACCACCAGTAATTTTGGATTACGCGATACAGCAATTGCTGCGGCAAATGGTAATTTTTTCGATGTAAAAAATGGAGGTTCAGTAGATTTTGTTCGTGTTAATGGAAAAACCATTAATACTAACCGCTTGGATAAAAACGGAAATCGGGCAAGGCATCAGGAAGCAGCGGTTGTAATTGAAAACGGGAAAATTTCGATCAAAAAATGGGATGGAACAACTGACTGGGAAACAAAACTGACCGCTCAAAATGTTTTGTTAAACGGCCCTTTGTTAACTTTAAACCATGTTGATGAAACGTTAGATACTGCTGGTTTTAGCCGTTTGCGGCATCCGCGTACCTGCCTGGGCATAAAACCCAACGGGAGAGTGATTTTGTTAACCGTTGATGGAAGAAATGAAAACTCCGCAGGCATGAGTTTGTTCGAACTAACCAAATTAATGCGTTGGTTGGGCTGTGCCAGTGCCCTAAATTTTGATGGCGGTGGTTCTACAACAATGTGGGTAAACGGAATGCCTGATAATGGTGTTATCAACTATCCAACTGATAATAAAAAATGGGACCATGAAGGGCAGCGCAAAGTAGCTAACGTCATTTTAGTGAAAAAACAAGTAAGGAGATAAACCTGTATCTATAACAGCATGTTTAGCTCTGGTTAAAAAAACTTATTTTAGCCAAAGATTTTTGTTGAAATGATTAAAAATACGATATACTTTTTCTTTTTTGTGCTGATGCTTTCTGCCTGTAAGTTTGGCACTAAAACCAATGACCCAACTTTAAGAGATTTTACTTTCGAGCCTGTAAAAGGCATCCGCTATCAAGAGGTAAAACGCCGTTTTAAAAACGGACTTTCTTTTAATACGGAAGGTTTTATGCAAAAACCATCTTGGATCATTGAAGTGGTTAAAGAAGATACCATGTCGGCCTGGAGTCCACAGAAGCAAAGAATGCAAAAATTCTACATGCAGTACGATCACGGAAATGTATATAATTTTGCTGCGGAATTTTTTAAAGTAAAACACATCAGTAAGGATAGCTTGGTTTTTCAGCGGATTCAGGTTGATGGAAAAGTAATTGCTTCAGATGTTCGCTCGGATGTAAATATGACTTTTTACGCTCAGGATTATATTAAAAACAAATTGAAGGCCAAGGCTGCCGATCTGCAAAAACCAAGCAAGGCCGATACTGCTTTTATAGAGAAGCGTGCTGCAAAAGTTAACTTGAATAGCGATAGTGCTTTTGCTGCAACAGATCCGGTTCAGTTTATACCAAAAAGTAAAATTGTAAGGGTAGAAAAAATCAGCACCGTTGATCGCGCCAATAACAGGACCGAAGCTTACGATTATATGTTTCCGCAGTATATTATCAGGATAGATCGGGCTTATAAAGATTTTGCTTATCAAGTTGCAGCGGTGATAAATTTTCAGGGAAGGATACACGTAAAAACGATTTATAATGTGCTTCCCGAGAACGTTGAAGCTAAAAAAAAGGTGGCTCAGGGTATAGCAGATATCTATGTTAGAAACCTTTTTGATGTGGCTCCCGGTACAACACTCGGGATTCCGCATAATAGCGAAATTACTTTAACAATAATTGGGAAGGCAATTAAAAAGCCCTAGTAATCTGCTATTTACAAAATCTTAACGTTAAAAAAATGTTAAAATTTATTTTGATTTTAAAAATTAAAACTTACCTTGCATACTTAATTTTAATATTTAATACAATGCAAGAAGGCACAGTAAAATTCTTCAATGTAACTAAAGGTTTTGGCTTTATCGTACCTGCGAATGGCGATAGCGAAATCTTTGTTCATTCAACAGGTCTTATCGACGAAATCCGTGAAAACGACAAAGTTCAGTACGAAGTTGCTAACGGTAAAAAAGGCTTAAATGCCGTTAATGTGAAAGTAATTTAATTTATTTATCATATTTACAGAGAAGGCTGCTTTCTTGCGATGGCGGCCTTTTTTTATTTTCTTTTTTCGCCACCTGAGCCCATTTAAGATCTATTCCAATTTATTATGACCTACTACTTTATTGTTCCTGGTTTGGGTAATTCAGGCCCGGATCACTGGCAAACGCATTTCGAAAAATCTGGAGATCATTTTATCCGCATTAATCAACAAGAGTGGGATACACCTGCCAGCAAAGACTGGATTGAAACAATAAATCAGGCCATTGCTGATTATAATTTGGCTGATGTGGTTTTAATTGGACATAGTTTGGGCTGTATTGCAATTGCCAATTGGGCAAAACAATATCAGAAGAAAATTAAAGGTGCTTTATTGGTTGCACCAAGCGATTTAGAAGCGCCCCGATATACTTTCTCGACGGTTGGTTTTGATCACGTGCCTTTAGATAAAATAAACTTTAAAACCATTGTGGTAGCCAGTTCGAATGATGAATGGGTAACAATAGAAAGGGCTGAACTTTTTGCTGAAAATTGGGGGAGTGAATTTATTAATATCGGTAATGCTGGCCATATTAATGCAGATGCCGGATTTGGTAAGTGGCCAAGGGGACTAGAGATTTTAAAAACCTTGGGGTAACATTTACCTTGCTGAGTTCCCGCAGATTTCGGGAAAAGCGCAGATGAGCATAAATCTGCGTAAATCAATTTGATCTGCGGGAACAATTTAAGCGCTCTTACTTCTGCGCAACTTTCTTCCTTAAAAACTGGTCGAGAAAAAGTAATCCGATCACCAGATCTGCAAAAAGAAAGGCATAAATAGCCGTAGGCGTAATGTATTTCTCTAAATTGAAATCGAAATTCACCTTTAAATCGAATTGAGGCATTTCGAGGTTAGCGTTATAAAACACATAACCCAATAAGGCGAGTAGCGAGACCACAAAAAAGCCCCCAATGCTATAAATAATCTTTTTATCAACCTTTGTTTTCATCGCCATAGGGGCAGGAACTAAGGTAACACTTTCCATTACATTCCTGTTGAAAGACATAGAAGGTTCATCAAGATCGAGCCCATCGAAAACTAAATTAAGCTTTAGCAGATCCTCGTACTGCGATTTAAGCTCGGCATCCGATTCAATTTTTTCTTCGATGGCTTTTTTTGAAGAATCATCCAAATTCCCATCAATATAATCCCAAAGCTGTTGTTCTATTGTATTCATAGTAACTCCTTTACTTCATCTTTTAACAAATATTGTAATTTTTCTTTAAGTCTTTGCCTGGCCCTATGCAACTTTACTTTTATCGTATTGGGTTCCATGTGCAGTGCTTCGCCAATTTCTTCTAAACTCTGTTCGCCTTTATAAAATAGGGTAATAATAGCAGCATCGTCTGGTAAAAGGTGGGTAATGGCAATATTTAAAAAAGCATGGCTATCCTGCCGCTCATAGCCATTTGCATTAAAGCTCGAGGTATGGTTTTCGAGCTGTAAAATGGTGCTTTCACCATGTATTGACGTAGTATCTAATCGGTTTTTTCTTAAAAAAGTCATCGCCGTAGTATAGGTTATCGTGTACAGCCAGGTACTAAATTTAGCTGTTTGTTTAAAGGTGCCCAATGCTTTATATGCTTTTACAAAGCAATCCTGCGCAATTTCTTCGGCGTCTTCCCTGTTTTTCGAAAACCTTAAAGCAAGCGTAAATACAAATCGCTGATGGCGCTTTACCAATAGAGCATACTGATCGGTTTCGCCGTTCAACACTTTTTGGATCAGCTCTAAATCTGTAGGTTTTTGCTCCATGTTTAGCAGTAAGACTACATTAAAGATAAGTAGGTTACACGTGGAACATAGTTAAAGAGATTTATTATTTGTCAATTGCCAAATGAATAGTTTAAGTAGGTCGGTTTTTTGGAAATGAAAGGGCAGCTTTTCATTGGAGGTTACAGTCCTGCTTTTGGTACAAGTTCCGATGAAGGATCGGAAGCTTTTCCCGACAATCAGGTTTATGAACATCGTGGGTGCACCTTGCAAACCCTAAAAATGAAAATCTATTTTAGCCATTTAGCCCCGGGTGAAGCGGTACCCTGCAGGTGAGGAACGAGGCCGAAGCGGAACACGGGAACCAACTTGATTTCTGGTACAGGCACTGCGCTCCGAAAAGAAAATTACTTGGTAAATAGGCGATATAATTTTTTATTGATTGGAAACAAAAGGGCGGTTTTTCATTGGAGATTGCAGTCCTGCTCGCTGTAGCCCTCATGCTTCGGGGCTGCCGCTGCCATCAGGTTTACGAACAGCCTGCGTGCACCCTGCAACCCTAAAAATGAAATGCTGTTTTGGCCATTTGGCCCCGGGTGAAGCGGTACCCTGCAGGTGAGGAACGAGGCCGAAGCGTACAAGCGGAACACGGGAACCAACTTGATTACCTGCACAGGCATTGCGCTCCAAAAAAAGGAATCAACCATTTTTTTGCTCACCAGCTAATGAATATAATTAAACTTTGTAAGCGCTCGCTAATGTGAAGCAAAGAACTTTAATCCTGCAATTGAGCCTATAAGTGTGCAGATAAAAAATATCCGCCAGAAGGTTGCTGGCTCATTGAAATAAAAAATTCCGATAATTACTGTTCCTACGGCACCGATACCCGTCCAAACAGCATAGGCAGTTCCCATGGGTAAAGTTTGGGTTGCTTTATTTAGCAATAAGAAACTCAAAATAATACAGACAAAAAAAGCCGTACTCCATTTTATATTCGAAAAATTGTTCGATAATTTAAGGCAGGTTGTAAAGCCAACTTCGAAAAGGCCAGCAATAATTAAGATAATCCAGTTCATGATAAATGTGTTTCTGCAAATTTAAGGCACATTCATCAGGCAACATTTTACAAATGTTAAAAAATGAATTTATTTATGAGCTGCTCTTATTCTGCTCAGGGTAACCTGTGTTACGCCCAGGTATGAGGCAATGTGTTTTAAGGCTACTCTTTTAATCAGTTCGGGAGATTGATTTACAAAATCCTGATAACGTTCTGCTGCCCCTTTAAAAGCCCGGTCTATTAATCTTCTTTCAGTAGCAATTAACTCCTGTTCTGCAATTTTTCTGCCCCAATTGGCAATTTCTAAATGTTGATCGTAAAGCAAAAAAAGATCGGTTAGCCTGATTTGAATTAAACTGCAGTTTTCCAATAGCTCAATATTTTCGTAACCGGGGCTATTATTAATATAGCTGTTAAAAGAAAAAAGAACGGCACTACTTTGCCCGAACCAAAAGGTTATCTGTTGGTTTTCTCCGTCAGAATAGGCTCTTGCAATACCACTTTCGAGGATATAGAAATAAGGCTCTGTTTTATCTGCATAGATTAAAATCGTTCCTTTTTGATGTTCTACCCGCTTAGAAACAGCAGCTAACTTTTCTAAAGCTTCATTGCTGAGCGGCTTAAAGATTTCTATATTTTTTAACTGACTGTACAAGAGAATTTTTAATGTTTGATAAAGCTATCGATTTTTTTTCAGCAGGGGGTGTAACCTGATTAAAAAGTATGTAGTCATAATACACAGAACACGGTTCAATTTAAACAATAGAATATTTACAAATTAAAAAATTATAATCATGGAAGGTATATTAATCCCAATCTCACTTTTTTTAGGTGCATTCGCAATGGTATTCGGAATTCGCTACCTATCAAACAAAGAGAAAATGGCAATGATCGAAAGGGGAATCGATCCGGGGGTGCATAAGGCTACACCAAAACCGTTTTTAAGTTTAAAGTTCGGTTTGCTTTTGGTTGGTTTAGGAATCGGCCTGTTGGTAGCACTATTTACAGTTAGAGGAGTGTTCGGCAGCGACATGACGCGTAGTGAGCAAGGACAATCGGTAGCCATTTACTTTGGTTTCATTGGAATTTTCGGCGGACTGGGTTTAATTGTTTCTTACCTTGTAGAGAAGAAATGGCTGGATAGCAATAAAATGTTTTAATATCAGAGAAGTCAAGTTTAATGGCCACATCGCTATAAAAACTTGCCTTCTCTTTATTCTTGTATTGTCAGCATTAGATAACTTACTTTTAGATTTAAATAACAGTCAGATGGAAACATCTGACAGCACATCTACTGCGGCTTATTAATAATCGCTACGGTTAAACGGCTAATGCAGTTCATCTTTCCGCGTTCATCGTAAATTTTGATTTCCCAAACCTGGGTTTTGGCCCCAATATGTAAAGGTTTGCAAATGCCTTTTACCAAACCACTTTTTACTGGCCGTAAATGGTTGGCGTTTACTTCTAAACCAACAGCAACATACTTCTCAGGATCTATACACATATAAGAAGCAATACTGCCCAAGGTTTCTGCCAAAACCACCGAGGCGCCGCCGTGCAAAATCCCTGTGGGTTGATGTGTACGTTCATCAACAGGCATGGTTCCGATAATAAAATCTTCACCAATTTCAGTAAAGCGGATGTCGAGCAGCGCACCTAAATGATTTTTAGGGCGGTCGTTCAGCTCGTCAACTGTGAAATTTTTAAACCACATGGTAACGTTCTTTTAAAATGTAAACATGATGGATAATATGGCCACCCACAATAAATAAAATAGATTTTACATTAATTTCCCTGCCCGAAGCAATTCCTTTTCTGTTCAGTTCCTCTTCGTTTAAAGATTTAAAAAGGTATAAATTGGCTTTACGAAGTGCAATAAATTCTTCGATCAGATCTTCCAGATCTCGCTCGGCAAAGCGGGCATTGGTTACATAGTCATCTTCCTCGAAACCTGGTAAAGGCTGCTGTTCTTTTCGGGCAAAACAGGTAATGCGAAAGGCAAAAACACGTTCAGCATCAATAATATGACCTAACATTTCTTTTAGTGTCCATTTGCCTTCAGCATAGGCGTAATCAGCCTTATCGGCGTTTGCCCTAAACAAGCCAGGCAGACTTAGCATCTGATCGTTTAAAATTTCGAAAATATCTCGATCTACTTTACTGATATAGGTTTCGCCCCAAGTTGGATATTCGTTAGGCTGTGGTCGGTTCATATCTTAAACTGCTTTTTAATATTATTCTAAAAGTTGTGCCTTTACCCAGTTCAGAGTCTTTTACAAAAATTTCTCCACTGTGGTAATTTTCTACAATACGTTTGGTAAGCGATAAGCCCAAGCCCCAGCCACGTTTACGTGTAGTATAGCCGGGTTGAAAAACGGCATCGAACTTAGATCTCGGAATACCCTTCCCGGTATCGCTCACATCAATAAACACCTGTTCTTTGGCTAAATTTTCTATAATGTTAATGGAGATTGACCCTTCGTTTTCGATTGCGTTTGCTGCGTTTTTTAAAAGGTTTTCAATTACCCAATCAAATAATGGAACGTTTAGCATGGCCCTTACCTGCTCATCGCCGGTAATGCTGAATTTAACCTTATCTGAGGTACGTACTTTAAAATAGCGTATAAAATCGCTGATTACGATGTAAACCGTATGATCTTCGAGTATAGGTTTAGAACCGATTTTCGAGAAACGGTCGGTAATAATTTCCAATCGTTTAATATCGTTCTCCATTTCGGCAATCAACGGATCATCTTCTGCATCGAATTTAGATTTTATTAGCTCCGTCCAGGCCATGAGTGATGATATTGGTGTACCCAATTGGTGAGCCGTTTCTTTAGCCAAACCTACCCAAACATGGTCTTGTTCATCTTTCCGGGCAGAACTGAATGCTGCATAAGCTGTTAAAAGGAAAAGGAAGATAACGCCCATTTGGATGTATGGGAAATACCTCAACTGTGTTAAAATGAAAGAGTCGCGATAGTAAGCCTTAAATTTTCTGCCAAAGATATTCATTTCATCAGGTGGATGCTGCGTCTTCATTTGCCTTAACTGCCTTACAAAATATAAACTATCGTAAGTAAGTTTGGCATCCGAAATGGGGTAGTTGGTTTTTGTACTGTCAAGCCCGTTAAAAGAAGTAATCATTCCAGCCGAATCGGTCATGATTACAGGTGTTTTGGTGTTTTTTCTTACGGTTTCAACTATTGTGCGGTAATCATCATTGTCATATAAAAACATAGATCGCTCCTGAATTTTCACCCAAAGATGAAATTGGTCGGCCTCTTCGCGTTCCATTTTTTTTACAAAAGAATCAGTGTAAAATACGGATGCAATGCCAATTAAGATGGCAAAAATGAGAAGGAAAAACTTCCAGCGGCGTTTCTTTTGATAAGGATTCATGCTTTAGCTAGCCAAATTACATAACAAAACGGAAAAAACATAAAACCATTATGCTTTTTCAAAAACCTTAAAGCAATCATTTCGAATGCATGATCGCTTCATCGCAGATGAAACACTATAAAATGGATGAAAAATATATCTTTGTACCGAGCATAGTGCGTTGTGCTTAGTGCATGGATTACACCATTACGCTAAGCTATTAACTCCCTGCTCTTTGCTTAATTATGGATAAGAAAGTTAGAGTAAGATTTGCCCCAAGCCCAACCGGAGGTTTGCATTTAGGTGGTGTGCGCACTGCCTTGTTCAATTATTTATTTGCCAAAAAAAATAACGGAACTTTTGTACTTCGTGTAGAAGATACCGATCAGAACCGCTTTGTAGAAGGTGCAGAACAATATATTGTAAACTGTTTAGATTGGTGTGGCATTACACCTGATGAAAGCCCTAACAACCCAGGGGCTTATGGCCCGTACCGCCAAAGCGAGCGCAAACCCAGCTACCGTAAATTTGCCGAACAGTTAATTAGCGATGGTTATGCTTATTACGCCTTCGATACACCGGAAGATCTAGATGCCAAACGTAAAGAAATTCCAAATTTCCAATACGGGCAGGCCACACGTATGCAGATGCGCAATTCTTTAACCCTTACCATTAGCGAGGTTGAAGAGTTATTGGCAGCCAAAACACCGCATGTTATCCGCATTAAAGTACCAACCGATGAAATTGTACATTTTAACGATTTAATCCGTGGTGATGTAAGCTTCGAAACCTCGTTGGTTGATGATAAAGTATTACTAAAAGCTGATGGAATGCCAACCTACCATTTAGCCGTTGTGGTTGATGATAAGGCGATGGAAATTAGTCATGCTTTTAGGGGAGAAGAATGGTTGCCTTCGGCACCGGTTCATATTTTACTTTGGAAATATTTAGGCTGGGAAGCGGAGATGCCTGCATGGGCCCATCTACCTTTAATCTTAAAGCCAGATGGACATGGAAAATTAAGTAAACGCGATGGCGACCGATTAGGTTTTCCGGTTTATGCGATGAACTGGACCGACCCTAAAACTGGGGATGTAACCAAAGGATTTAAAGAAATGGGTTTTATGCCCGAAGCTTTTATCAATATGCTGGCACTTTTAGGCTGGAATGATGGTACCGACCAGGAGTTATTCTCGTTAAAAGAGCTGGAAGAAAAATTCTCGATAGAAAGAATAAGTAAGGCAGGGGCTAAATTCGATTTTGAAAAAGCCAAATGGTATAACCATGAGTGGATTAAATCGCAGGGCGCAGGGCGCTTGGCGGCAAGCGTTAAAGCGGAGTTGCAAAAAGTTGACATTGAAATAAACGATGATGCTTATTTAAATACCGTTATTGATTTAATTAAAGATCGCTGTACTTTATTGCCTGATTTTGTGGCACAGAGCAGTTACTTTTTTACTTCGCCGGCAGAATATGATGTAAACTCGGTAAAACCAAAATGGACAGCCGAAAAAGCTGATTTTTTTAATGCTTTTGCTGATCGTTTAACATTAACTGATGCGGGATCTGCCGAAGCGGCTTTTAAAGCCTTGGCCGAAGAAAAAGGCTTTAAACCAGGCGAATTGATGTTGCCTTTCCGCATTATGCTGGTGGGCGGTAAATTTGGGCCTGGTGTTTTTGATATTGCTGTATTGCTGGGTATAACAGAAACTAAAACAAGGATAGCAAAAGCAATTACTGTTTTTAATAGTTAGCATTCATTCTGCGATGCAATAAGATAATACGGAGAAGTCAGGTTAAAAACTTGGCTTCTTTTTTTTGCAATAATCCAAAAGAATAAATCAATAAAAATAATTTATACTTTAGTATAACAATTGTCCCATAATTAAGGTTATTCATTAAACTAAAAAAGTAAATTATGCAATGGTTTGGTAAAGGCAGTAATAATGTAGAAGACGGAAGAAGCGGTGGCGGGGGGAAAACCATCCTCGGTGGGGGTGTAGGTATAATAATCGTGGTGCTCGGCCTAATTTTTGGCAAAGATTTAACTGGCTTGGTTAGTCAGCTTCCAGCTACTACAGGCACCGAAGAAGTTAAGCAGGGCGTTCCGGCTAATGATCCACAGGCACAGTTTGTAGCGGGTGTATTGGAATCAACCGAGCAAGTATGGGATAAAGAATTTCAGGCGATGGGCAAGCAGTATGAGTATCCTAAACTCAGACTATTTAGAGAAGCAGTGCAAACCGCCTGTGGCAATGCAGGAGCTAACGTTGGGCCATTTTATTGCCCAGGTGACCATAAAGTTTATATCGATCTATCATTTTATGATGATTTAAAAAACCGTTTCGGTGCTGCCGGAGATTTTGCACAGGCTTACGTAATTGCACATGAGGTAGGCCATCACGTTCAAAATTTATTGGGAATTTCGGAAAAACTAGATCAGGCACGTGGCCAGGTGAGCGAAAAAGAATATAACCGCTTGTCAGTAAAATTAGAGTTACAAGCCGATTTTTTTGCCGGACTTTGGGCGCACAATGCACAAAACCTTAAAGATTTTAAATTGGATGAAGGTGATATAGAAGAAGCACTAACTGCTGCGAATGCCATAGGCGATGATAAATTGCAAAAACAGGCTACAGGCGATGTTCAACCCGATTCTTTTACCCACGGTACCTCTGCCCAGCGGATGTATTGGTTTAAAAAAGGTTTTGAAACTGGAGATATTAAACAGGGCGATACCTTTAATTCGAATAATTTATAAAAAATAAAAACTTTTTTTACAGCGCATTGTTTGTTTACAGTTAATGAGATTTTTGTCTCAAAACCAAACATAATTATCCCGGCTTCTTATTTGTTTTAATAAAGATGATCCTTATAGTTGATGACAGGCCCGAAAACCTGATCTCGTTACAGAAAGTACTACAGGCACACAGTTTTGAGGTTGATACCGCATCGTCTGGCGAAGAGGCGCTGAAAAAAGTTTTAAAAAACAACTACGTCCTGATTATTCTCGATGTACAAATGCCAGATATGGATGGCTTCGAGGTAGCCGAAACCATTTCTGGTTTTAGTAAGGCAAAAGATACCGCCATTATATTTCTTTCTGCTGTAAATACAGAGTTAAAATTTATTACCAAAGGGTACCTGAGCGGTGGACTGGATTACATTACCAAGCCCGTTGATATTAATGTGCTGCTCCTTAAAATAAAAACATTTTATCGCATTTACGAGCAGAATAGAAAGCTTAACGAGGTGCAGGAAAAATTGCTTGAAGAAATCGAATTCCGAAAACAGGCCGAACATAAAAAGGACGAATTTATCAGCATTGCCAGTCATGAGCTAAAAACACCTTTAACCAGCGTAAAAGGGTACATTCAGTTGCTACAGCGCAGCCTTAACAGAGATGATAAAACCATGGCCCAGAACCATCTCGAAAAAGCGAGTACCCAGCTCGAAAAACTAAACGAATTAATTGTCGATCTGCTCGATATCTCAAAAATTGAAAGTGGAAAGATGAAGTTTAACATGAAAAGTTTTTATGCTGATAACATGGTAAACAATGCCATCGAGATGTTGCAGCAATCTAATCCTGATTTTAAAATCAGCAAACTGGGCAAAACAGACGAAATGATATTTGGTGATGAAATGCGCTTGGAGCAAGTGGTCATCAATTTTATTACGAATGCTATTAAATATGCTCCGGGTACCAATCAGGTTAATCTAACCACGAATATTAAAGATGAAAAACTTTATCTGGCAGTAAAAGATTTTGGTATTGGTATTTCAAAAGAGCAGCAAGATAAGATTTTTGATAAATTTTATCGGGTGGAAGATAACAGCAACCGGTTTAATGGCCTTGGAATAGGTTTGTATATCTGTTCGGAAATTATTAACCGCCACGGAGGCACAATTGGGGTGAAAAGTGTGCCGGATGAAGGTTCTGAGTTTTATTTTATCATCCCCACCACAGAAGAGGAAATCCTTAAAAATCAAATCTAATTATCCTTAATCCATATAATGAAAACAACTCTTAAAAATAATTTACGTTTAGGCCTTGGCTTATCGCTAATTATTCTATTTATCAGTTCGCTGGCTTCTTATGTAAGTATTGGCAACCTTATTAAAAGTACCGAGCTGGTTAAACACAGTGATGAAGTAATTTTAAATACGGAGAATATTATATCCTATTTAAAAGATGCCGAAACTGGTCAGCGGGGCTTTTTATTAACTGGAAACAAGGTGTTTTTAACACCTTATTATGGTGCCAGCGATTCGGCCGCTTCGATACTAAAAAAAGTTGAACTCAATACCAGGCATAACAGCGTTCAGCAAAAAAATATAACAGCGCTTAAAAAAATTCTTTTTAAAAGAATGGATATCATTAAATCGACCATAGAGATTAAAACTTTAGGCGGTGTTATTGATCCTACGGTTTTGTTTCAAGGCAAAGTTTATATGGATGAGGCCAGATCAATTGTAAGCAACATTATAACCGAAGAGAAAAGGCTGCTTGAAGAAAGAACCAACGAATTAAATAAACTTACATCTTATACCCCGATACTGATTTTAATTGCAGCGCTCCTTGCCATTCTGATTACGTTGTTTTTTTACCGGAGAGTATCAGTCGATTTCGATGAACGTGTTAAACTTCAACAGGAAATTGAAGATAAAAAATCCGAGATGGAAAAACGTATTGTTGCCATTAAAGAAATTGCCTATCAAATTTCTAATGGAAATTATGGCATTAAACTCGATAGCCAAAGCCAGGATGAGATTGGCGAGCTTTCCGAATCGCTAAACGCAATGTCATCATCATTGAAAAAATCTTTCGATACTTTAGAAGAGAATGAATGGTTGCAAACTGGCGTAGCTAACTTAAACGTAAAAATGGTTGGCGAAAAAGATGTTTTCCGTTTAGCAGAAGATATTATTGAGTTTTTGGCCAATTATACCAAAAGCCAGATCGGTGCCCTTTATTTATTTAAAGATGATGGATATCTGCATTTAAAAGGGCAATATGCTTTGCAAGGACAAAATCTAACCCAAACCTTAGAACTTGGCCAAGGCTTAATTGGCCAGGCGGTTAAAACAGGTAAGCCAATATTATTGGATGATGTTCCACAGAGCGAATTAACCATTACACATGCTACCGGGAATATTAAACCAGCACAGTTAATCGTACTTCCAATTATTAGAAATGAAATTTCAATAGGCGGTTTAGAATTAGGCACTATCGGTAAATACAGCGACCTGCAGTTACACTTTTTAAACTTGGTTTTATCTGATGTGGGTACCGCATTGTTGGGCGCACAGAACAGACAAAAGCTTCAGCAGTTATTAGAAGAAACGCAGGCACAATCAGAAGAATTGCAGGTTCAGCACAATGAGTTAGAAGGCTTAAATGCAGAGCTCGAAGCACAGGCACAAAAACTTCAGGCCAGCGAAGAAGAATTACGTGTACAGCAAGAAGAATTGTTGCAAAGCAACCAGGAGCTGGAAGAAAGAAGCAGCCTATTGGAAGAAAAAAATGAACTGATTGAAGAACGCAATATAGAAATTCAGCAAAAAGCAGAAGCTTTAGAACTGAGTACGAGGTACAAATCAGAGTTTTTGGCCAATATGTCGCACGAGTTAAGAACACCACTTAATTCGATATTGTTATTATCGAGATTAATGGCTGAAAATGAGGCTATGGATCGCGAGCATCAGGAATATGCAGAGGTTATCCAAAGTTCAGGTCAGGGTCTTTTAAGTTTAATAGACGAAATTTTAGATCTTTCTAAAATTGAAGCGGGCAAAATGGAACTCGATCGGGCAAATATTAAGGTTGATGAGATTATCCTTAACATGCGTTCGCTGTTTAATCCTTTGGCTAAAGATAAAAACTTAAACTTTGTTATCGAAAAATCGGCAGAAGTTCCTGAGTTTTTTCATACCGATAAAATGCGCTTAGAGCAGATTATTAAAAACCTGCTATCAAATGCTATTAAATTTACTACCGTAGGTGCGGTAACCCTAAATATTACTAAAAATGAAAAGTTAGGCGCGCTGGTATTCAAAGTTACCGATACAGGCGTAGGTATTGCACCCGAAAAGCAAGGAATGGTATTCGAAGCTTTTCAACAGGCCGACGGCTCAACACGTCGCAAATTTGGTGGCACAGGCCTTGGACTCTCAATTAGTAGAGAGCTGGCAAAACTATTGGGCGGATATATAGATTTAAAAAGCACAGAGGGCGAAGGAAGTATTTTTACACTTACCTTGCCCATTGATAGAAATAAAGGTTTTGATGGCGCTGTACCTCATATAGAGAAGCCTGTAATCGCTTTAGAGGCTCCGGTAAAAAAAGTGAGCCACTTAACGGTCGAAAATATTCCACAAGAGATTGAAGATGACCGAGATAATATTCAACCTGATGATAAGGTGATTTTAATTGTTGAAGACGATACCCCTTTTGCCAAAACACTTTTAGATTTTACCCGAAAAAGAAATTATAAAGGTTTGGTTGCCGTTCGTGGCGATGCTGGTATTGAAATGGCGAAAACCTTTAAACCACTTGCCATTTTACTCGATATCCAATTGCCTGTTAAAGATGGTTGGCAGGTAATGGAAGAGCTGAAAGCGGATCCTTCAACACGTCCAATCCCGGTGCACATTATGTCTTCTTTACAGGTTAAGAAAGAAAGTTTGTTAAAAGGTGCGGTAGATTTTATAAATAAACCTTTTGCTTTTGAGCACATGCAAGAAATATTTTCAAAACTAGAGCATGCCTTAAGCCGTCACCCTAAAAAGGTACTTATTGTAGAAGAAAATGAACAGCATGCCAAGGCATTAAGTTATTTTTTAAGCAATTTTAATATCCAGACAGAAATTGTTAACCAAGTAAACGAAAGTGTTTCTGCCCTGCATAAGCCGGAGGTTAACTGCGTGATTTTGGATATGGGTATTCCTGATAAACACGCTTACGAAACCCTTGAAGTGGTAAAGAAAACACCCGGTTTAGAGAATTTACCGATCATCATTTTCACCGGTAAAAACCTTTCAAAGGGAGAAGAAAACCGGATCAAACAATATGCTGATTCTATCGTTGTAAAAACGGCACATTCTTATCAACGTATTTTGGATGAAGCAGGTTTGTTCCTTCATCTGGTAGAAGAAAAAAGCAAGGAAAAAAGCAAAACACCTAAAAAGTTTTCCGAATTACAGGATGTATTGGTTGGTAAAACGGTTCTGGTAGCGGATGATGATGTGCGCAATATCTTCTCCTTAACGAAAATGTTAGAGCAGCACCAGATGAAAGTGGTCGCAGCAACCGATGGTAAGGAAGCCCTCAAGCTATTAAATGAAAACCCAGAAATTGATGTTGTTTTAATGGATATGATGATGCCAGAACTAGATGGTTACGAAACTACAACAGCCATCAGGCAGGATATCAAATACCGGAACCTACCTATTTTGGCCGTTACGGCAAAAGCCATGATGGGCGATCGCGAAAAGTGCATTGCCGCAGGTGCATCCGATTATATCAGCAAACCAGTAGATATGGATCAGCTGATATCGTTATTAAGGGTTTGGTTATACGAAAATCATCATAAATCATAAACCATTTTTTATTTTTATGCCTCAAAAATTAATTCTCATAATTGATGATGATAACCGAAACATTTTTGCTTTAAAAGCTGTTTTAAAGACCAAAGGTTTCGATTGTTTATCTGCTATAAGTGCCCGGGAAGGGTTTTCTGTTATGGAGAAACATGACAATGTTGCCATCGTTTTAATGGATATGATGATGCCGGATATGGACGGTTATCAAGCTATTGCCGCGATGAAAAAATCAGCTAAAATGCAGAATATCCCTGTGTTAGCGGTAACTGCCCAAGCCATGGTTGGCGATAAGGAACGTTGCTTAAGCGCAGGTGCATCGGGTTATGTTTCAAAACCAATAAATGTTGACGAATTATTAATGCAAATCGAAAATTTTACAAAATAGCAGGTGATAAGTGATGCGATAGATAATGAACAGGTAGAAATCCTGTTGAATGATGTTTTGGAAAGCCATGGGTATGATTTTCTGGAATATTCTCATGCATCAATAAAAAGGAGAATTATACGTCTTTACGGACTGGATAATTTTGTGAGTTTCGCCGAATTTCGTTACACGGTTAAAACAGATAAGCAATATTTTAAGCGGTTTTTAGAGGAAATTACGGTTAATGTTACCGAAATGTTCCGCGATCCTTCTTTTTATAAATCTTTGCGGAACGATGTCCTTCCCGTGCTGGGTACCTATCCATTTATCCGCATTTGGGTGGCAGGCTGTTCTACCGGAGAAGAGGCTTATTCGCTTGCCATTGTTTTAAAAGAACTTAACCTGCTTAATAAATCGCTTATTTATGCTACCGATATTAATCCATCGGTTTTAGATAAGGCAAAAAAAGGCATGTTCCCCTTAAATTATTTAAAGCAGTATTCAGAAAATTACCTGCAATCGGGTGGCTTAAAAGATTTTTCTGCTTATTACACGGCGAACTACTCTTTGGCAAAATTTGATGAAAGCTTAAATAGTAAGATGATCTTTTCTACGCATAATTTGGTTTCCGATCATTCTTTTAATGAGTTTCAGCTAATTTTATGTAGAAACGTATTAATTTATTTTGATAAAGACTTGCAGCATAAAGTATTTAACCTTTTTGATAGTAGCATCGAGAAATTAGGATACCTTGCCTTGGGAAGTAAAGAAAGTTTGGAGTTTTGGCCAAAAGCCAAAGAATACAAAAGGGTTAAAATGGAAAAAATATGGCGGAAACTGTAGATTCTACGCCTTGTGGAGCATTAATTATTGGCGGCTCTGCTGGTAGTTTAGATGTGTTGCTCGAAATTTTTCCAGCCCTAAGGAAAGATATTGGTTTTCCCATTGTATTGGTGGTTCACCGTAAGGCAAGCAACGAATCTCTTTTAACCGATTTGCTAAAATCGCGCACTACACTAGAGGTTAGTGAAGCAGAAGAAAAAGAGTTTTTAAGCCCGGGCAAAGTTTTTATTGCACCTGCAGATTACCATATGCTGATAGAGGAAGACCAAAGTATATCTTTAGATTATTCGGAAAAAGTAAATTATTCCCGGCCATCAATTGATGTTACCTTTCAATCAGCAGCCGAGGTTTTTAGAGAAAAATTAGTCTGTATTCTACTTTCAGGGTCTAATGCAGATGGAGTAGAGGGGTTAAAAAGTGTAAACAATTTTGGAGGTAGAGTGGTTATACAGAATCCAAATACGGCCATAATGCCGTATATGCCGCAACAGGCAGTGCTGAATGTTGAGCCGCATCTGATATTGGATAGCCACGATATGGCTGATTATATAAATAAGTTAAATGGTTAATTGCTTTTCGGAAGTTAATATGATAGTTGCAAAAAAAATATTTGTTTTTGATGATAATAGGGATATCCTTGATCTCTGTACATTTATTTTGGAAGATGCGGGGTATGAGATAAAAACATCTGAAAATGCCAATAACATAGAAGAACAGGTTGCAGCATATATGCCTGATTTAATTTTTATGGATAATTGGTTGCCCGATCTGGGAGGGATACAGGCTACCAAGGCATTAAAAAACCATCCTGATTTAAAACATATTCCGGTAATTTATTTTTCGGCCAATAATGATATATCTTCATTAGCCGATGAAGCTGGTGCCGATAGTTACTTATCGAAACCCTTTGATATTGCTGCACTGGAAGAAATTGTGAAAAAACATTTGAGCTAATGCCGAAGACTCACGAAGTTTCAAGAGGCTGATGAGCAGGAAAACTTCGTAAGTCTAGGCCCAGGCCTTGCTAAACTTCCGAAGTTTTCTATTGCTCGAAAGATCGTCATTTCGAGCGGAGTGCAACGAAGTCGAGAAATCTATCGTGGCAGATCTCTCCATTCCACTGCGTTCCAGTCGAGATGACGACTTCTTTTTAATTCTTAGGAATACCCTATCAGTTACTCCTTTCCCCAAATCCTTGTATTCAAGTCTAGCTCCTTAACAATATCATACATAAACTTTAAGGTGGAGATATCTTCATTTACGGTTTCTGGACTGAGCAATGATTTAAAAACAGGCGCCTCGAAATAATTCCGGTTCAGCGGGAAAGCGATATACATCCTCGATTCGATAAAGGATAAACTGATGTTATATTTTGTTTGATGGTTGAGGTTTAATATCCGCTCCATCATGGCAGGTGTAAGGATATATCTGGATTCGACCTGATCGGAGCCATAAGTCACAAAAGTCTTATCAAAGTCTAGATTCTCCAATTGAATAACATCGTTACTGCCAAAAGAAAACAGGTTTTTTGAAAACCATGCGCCAAAAGCTGCTCCGAAATCTTTTGGTCTGACAATGGTTACACCATTAAATTTCTTGTTAAAATCGGCAGCAAAGATAATTCCTCTAAAAATGTCGTGCCACTCTGTTCGGGTTCCGTCTTTTGTTTGGGTTACTGTTTTATATTCGGCATGTACCTCAGCAAAATAAAACCGGGTTTTATCAGCACATCCAGTTACCAGATCCTCTGTTTTATAACGATCAGGTTCATTGCTAAACAACTGTGTATACATAAACTCCGAAGCTTCAATTCCCTGGTAGGGATTAATCGATAAACTTTCGTCTAAAAATTTAAGGGCAGCACCAATTACATTGGTTTTGTAGGCATTTTGGTAAGCTGTTAAAGAATCGTTGATTTTAAATAACAAAACACCGCCATAAATAAGGGGTATTAAGCCGCCAATTACACCAGGAATAGGAAAACCTAAAAAAAAGCCTAAAACACAGAGCAGAATGCCCGCGGCAATAAAAATATAGCCTTTGGTTTGGGTACCTGCAATTCTTTTGCGCTCTACCTCCATTGTAGCCAAAACTTGCTGTAAGGCTACATTATTTGCAATATCGAACGACATTAATTATTAAAGAGTTCTTTTGCGCTAATATTTTTGCGCTCCTCGGCTGTGGTTTCTAAAACGGCAATGGGCTGGAAATTTAACATTCCCGCAAATAAACTGCCTGGAAACATCATAATCGAATTATTGTAATCGGTTACCGAAGCATTATAGGTTCTTCTGGCAGCGGCAATCTGCTCTTCGCTTTCGGTCCAGGTGGTTTGCAGATTAATAAAGTTGGTATTGGCTTTTAAATCAGGATAATTTTCGATGTTAACCATTAAACCTTTCACACTGCTGCTCAATTGTGCATCTAAATCTGCTTTTTCTGCATTGCTGATGTTAGGTGAGCCCGCTTTAGATCTTAGTTCAACTATTTTCGTCAAAGTCCCCTGCTCGTAAGTAGTGTACTGTTTTACCACTTCAACAAGATTTGGAATAAGGTCGAACCGTTTTTTAAGCATTACATCAATGGCCGAGAAGGCATTGGTTACCTGGTTTTTCTTCCCAATAAGCGAGTTGTAAAAGAAAATCCCGATAAGGAATATAAATCCGATAATAACGAGGGCAATAATCATAATTTTAGTTTAAGGTTTAGAGAATAAAGATAAGAAAAGGTTACAAAATGTTATCGCTTTTCATTTTGTTCCCGTTCCCGTCTTATCCGCCGCTCTAAGCGCTTCTGTTTCCTTTGCATATGATTGGCCCGCATGGCTTTAAACTTTGCAATATGCTCACGTACTTCATTCTGCTTTTCTTCCGTAATACCGATGCTATATTTTATGCCCGTAAAAAGGCTCTTCCAGATCATGTTAAAGAAAGATGTATTTGCCGGCCTGCTGTAATTTACGGTTGCAGGTATCAGCTTTCCGTCTGCACCGGGGTTTTCTGATTTAATGATTAAAGCATTTGCTAAGAAAGAAAGAAAACCGCGGGTAACCAGGTGATCTTTTTCAGGATCGTTTTTCATCAGCGCTACAGAAAGGTCGTAGTAGGAGAACGCTACCGTTCCTTTAGCGCCTAAATCGTTCGCTTTAAAATTGAACTTCAATTTATCTACGCTCCCACGGTTAATGCGGACCAAGCCTAAGGGTTTGGTAATCTGATTTAAAACCCGCGCGTTAAAATTGTGTAAAACCCCATTGTAAGAAAAGGCACCATCTTTAGCGGTAAGATCAAATATAAAGTTTACACCAAGCTTTCCCTGCCCAAACAGGTAAGTGTTTAGGTTAACCTCCATAATAGGGTTTATGGCTTTAATTTTTTCGAGGTTGGTGGCGTTTTTTATAATGCCCGAGGTGTGCTCGAAACTAATCTGCCCCTTTTGGTTACTCTCATTGTTGTAAACAGCGTAATTCACATTTATATCCTTCAGCTGGATTTTCTGGACCAGAATAGGCGCATCAAGAAGCTGCAAAAGCTGATGGGGAAACTTTCCGACTTTGCTTTCCTGGTGTTTTTTGGGGAGGCCATTATGGTTAAATACTGAAACGAAACCGTTGGTAATGGCCATTTCTTTTGCCCAAAGTTCTTGTTTGCTAATGTATAAAGGCAAATCAATCCCATTAAGCATAATGTCGCTCATCTTGATGTTGAAACGTTCCTTCGCAAACCCTGCAACTTTGCCAAAGTTCATCTCATCGTGCAGTGGTACTAAAGCAAAACTGTTAATCCTTAACTTACCCGTTGTTGCCCTAAAATCCAGTTTATCTAATTGGATATCGTACATCTTGTCTGGCGTACGGTATATATAGTTATTCAGATTAATCACAATATCTTTAATCAGATAAAATCTTGTAGGATCTTCAGCAGACGTAGAATCTACAAGCAGGTCGGTTAAGGTAATATTGAGGTCATCAATAGAGAAAGGTACTGAATTGGGTACATTTTTATTAATGTATTTAAAACTTACATCCTTAAACCTGATGCTTTTAATGCTAAATTCTTTCAGGTTTTTAGAGATGATATCGTAAGGCGATTTAATGGGCCTGGGTGCACGCCCCTCGTTAAAAGCAAATTGCCGGTTAACCATTGTTACTTCAGGTTTATCAAATACGATTTCTTCCAGCTGAAGTTTTTTTTCTCGGTACAAGGTTAATGGGTGGAAGTGCTTCACCACCAGTTTTTTTAAAGACACCGTATATAAATTATTTGGTGCTCTTTTTAAGGCTATGAGTTGCTTAAACCGATTGGTATCAGGTATTATTTTTACATTCTGTAAGGTGGCATTGCCCGTAAAAACATTGGTAGAAACCTTGGTAAAACTAATGGTATATAAACTATCGGTTGATTTGTATAGGAGTGTTTTGATCCTATCGGTTAAAATAGGGCGAGACTTAACATTTAACAACCAGGCTATACCTGCAAGTACAATAAAAACACTGAGTAATGTACACGCAATCCATTTAAAAACTTTATAACGGTATCTTCTGGTATCAGGCATTAAAAAATGAGAGGCTGTGGTTTTATTAGCAATATACGGTTATAAACATATATTTGAAAAGTATAAGATCAGTTTTTTTCTCTCCGGGCCTTCCGTGCTGCTTTTCTGTCTGCCCGTTTTTGTTCCCTTATTTTTTTTGCAATTACTTTTTGCTGTTTTACCGGATTCTTTTCAGGAACCACACCAACGCCTACAATATCCTTTATACCCACAAAAACGGTTTTCCACATCAGGTTAAAAAAGGAGGCCGAATTAATTCTGGTATTGGCCATGCTTGCTGTTCTTGGTGCTTCGCCTTTTTGTGGATTTTCGTTTTTAACTAAAATGACATTGGCCAAAAAAGACAAAAAACCTTTTTCCTTGGTTCCCTCGCCATCAATATTGTCTGATAGTAATTTCACCTTTAAATCGGTGTACAACATATTCATCGATCCCCTTGCAGATCTTAAATTTCCGTTCGCCTTAAAATCAACATGTTGTATATTGCCGCTCTCTATTTCAACCAGACCCAGCGATTTTGATAGTGGATTTAACTTTTTCATATCAAATTTACTCAGATTCCCGCTGTAGGTAAATGCACCATTATTATCGGTAAGGTTGAAATCGATTTTTACATTCAGCTTTCCGGTCCCCATTAAAAGCGAGTTTAAATCTGCCAGAGCATGGCTCTTTTTGCGCAATTGTAAACTATCGTTGGTTACATTTAAAATGTTTCCTGTTAGCGCCTTAAAGTCAACCGATCCAATTTTTTTACTCGCCGGGTTAAATTCAGCATATTTAACATTAATGTTTCTCAGCTTTACTGTATCAATCAGGGTAGGTATGTTTAATCTTTTTAGGGCCATATGCGGGTAGTTTCGGCCTTTATCAAAGCCTGGAGGCGGAGGCGA
Source organism: Pedobacter sp. ISL-64 (assembly GCF_018613605.1). Classification (GTDB taxonomy): domain Bacteria; phylum Bacteroidota; class Bacteroidia; order Sphingobacteriales; family Sphingobacteriaceae; genus Pedobacter. The sequence goes on from NZ_JAGGPU010000016.1 coordinate 43,567, forward strand.
TTCGCGGCTCATAAAAACCTCAACATTTGCGGGGCCAATCCTCAGCGATTTTGCATGCAGTTTCTGGTCGGTATTTAAACCAATAAAATCGACGCCGTTAAATTCTATTTTATCAAAATTGAAGTTATACCGGTCTTTCTGGATCTTGTACTTTCTTGCAAAAGTAAGCTCATCGTACAATGGGGTAAGTTTAAATCCTTTAACCGTTATTTTTTTTGATGCTGTAGAGCCTTTAATGGTGTCAACTTTCATTGAGTACATTTTATCTTTCGTTATCGATTTATAACCCGCAATCTGAAAGGATGCATCTTTTGTATAGTAAAATCTTGTCGTATCATTTCCCGAAAGTGAATCCAATAAAAAATCGTTAATGTTAACATCGAGGTGTTTGATCGAGTTTTTGGTTTTTTTTGCTGCGGTTTTGTTGATGTAATCGAAATCTGCATCTACAATTTTAATGCTTTTAACACGTACCGATTTAAAAGTTTTCGAAATCTGCTCGTAAAGCGATTTTTCATCTTTTATGCTGTCGGGTTTCTTGGTTACTTTGTTAAAAATCATATTGATAGATGGCTTTTGTAAAAGGATTTCATTTACAGCTATCCGTTTTTTAAAGTAGGCCGTTAATATTCCAACACGGCTAATTTGTAGTTTCTTCAATTTAAGCTCGAAAGTATGTGCAGGTGCTAGTTGTTTTTTTCTTAAGCTATCGAAAACGGCCGAATCGGGCATTAATGTAACATCGCGCAGCGCCAGGCTACCTGTAATTACGTTTAAGTTAATGCTTTTAAAATCTATCCGGTAGAGGTGGTGGGAGCCATTATAAACCCCGGCCTTAATTTTTTCGGTCAATATGGGTTTCCATCGGGCACTTAAAAACATGGCGCCAAATGCAACAATTAAAATCAATATGCCGAATATGCTTCCTATCCAGATCCAAACTTTATTTCTATGCTGAGCTGTCATTTATTATGGTTTATCGATAGGTAACAGATAGAAGAGCGAAAGGTTTTTCGAAGTGGAAAGGGAAAAGCCTAAAGACAAATAGGGGAGAATGATAAAATAGTTTTTGGAGCGCAGGGTCTGTGTAAGTAACAACGTTTGTTCCTTTGCTTTGCTTGTACGCTTTCCCGAAAAATCGGGATACCTCCTGCCTACAGGGTACCGCTTTGCCAAGGGCTAAATCGGTTAGGTTGCTGGCACGGAAACCCCTAATAGTAGCAAGAACAGCTGTAACCTAAACCCGACCTTAGCGGGATGCCACAATTTTTTCAATTGGGGCAGAAGCGGGGGCGGGGCTGCAATCCTCCACGGGCACCGAACTGTACATTTCCAAAACCTTTTGTCCGAAGAATCGGGTAGTTCTATAGCGCTAATCAGATTATATTTTGTAAAAATTGTTTTTGGAGCGCAAGGGCAGTATAAGAAACACCGCTTGTTCCTTTACTGCGCTTGTGCGCTTTCCCGAAAGTTCGGGATGCCTCCTGCCTGCAGGGTACCGCTCCGCCAAGGGCTAGGTGGGTTAGGACGGTGGCATGGAAACCACTCATAGTAGCAACAGCAGCTGTAATCTAAACCCGATAGTACGAATGCCAATTTTTTCTATCGGCAGTAGGGATAGCGGGACTGCAGCCCTCCACCAGGCACCGAACCATACATTTCCAAAAAATTTTTATTCAGCTATGTAAAATATGGATTAATTGGGAGCTTCTCCCAGTCTTATCATAATCGTACTGTAAACATTTAAACAAAATATGTCAATTTGTCACTTTTAATTTTATTTATGTATTTTTGCAATCCCCAAAATGTTTTTAAATAATGATTGATTTACAAGTACAGGATAAGACGCACGATGAAGCCAGGCAAGGTGAAGCTTTAATTTTAGATACACCAATTAAGGCCGATGCCCGTAAATTATACATAGAAAGTTATGGTTGTGCAATGAATTTTGCTGATAGTGAAATTGTTGCCTCTATTCTTTCTGAAACAGGATTTGAAACCACAGGGGATTATCACCAGGCCGATGTAATCTTCATCAATACCTGTTCTATCCGTGAAAATGCTGAAACCAGGGTTAGGAACCGCTTGTCGCAGTTTGGCGTCGAAAAACGCCGTAACCCGAAGTTAATTGTTGGGGTTTTGGGTTGCATGGCAGAGCGTTTAAAATCTAAATTTTTAGAAGAAGAGCGGTTGGTTGATGTAGTAGTTGGCCCTGATGCTTACCGCGATCTGCCTAACTTAATTGAACAGGTAGAAAGTGGACATAAAGCGGTTAACGTACTTTTATCCCGTGAAGAAACTTATGCAGATATTAGTCCGGTTCGTTTAAACAGCAACGGAATAACTGCTTTTATTTCTATTACACGCGGCTGCAATAATATGTGTTCTTTCTGCGTGGTTCCTTTTACCCGTGGCCGCGAACGTAGCCGCGATGCCCATTCCATTATACAAGAAGCAAAAGGTTTATTTGAAGCTGGTTACCGTGAGGTTACGCTTTTAGGCCAAAACGTAGATTCATATACCTGGACATCGGAAGATGGAACTGAAACCGTAAACTTTGCGCAACTTTTAGCGCAAACAGCTTTGGTTAGTCCTGATTTAAGGGTGCGTTTTTCTACTTCGCATCCAAAAGATATTACCGACGAGGTTTTACATACCATTGCCAAACACGATAACATCTGTAACTATATCCACTTGCCAGTTCAATCGGGGAATACCCGCATATTGGAGCTAATGAACAGGACTTATACCCGCGAATGGTATATTAATCGTATTGATGCCATCCGTAACATTATCCCGGGTTGTGCAATTTCTACCGATATCATCGCTGGTTTCTGTACTGAAACAGAAGAAGAGCATCAAGAAACCCTGAGCATGATGGATTACGTAGAATATGATTTTGCATATAACTTCACTTATTCTGAAAGACCAGGAACTTTAGCTGCCCGTAAATTGGAAGATGATATTCCTGAGGAAGTAAAAAAACGCCGTTTAGCTGAGATTTTAGCTAAGCAACAAGCACATTCGTTAATGCGCCTACAAGAGTGGGTGGGTAAAACCGTTCGTGTTTTGATTGAAGGCACTTCTAAAAAATCTGATCTGGATTATTGCGGAAGAGGAGATAGCGGAGCCATGGCGATTTTCCCTGCAATTGAAGGCGTTAAACCAGGCCAGTATGCAAATGTATTTATCGAAAAATGTACATCAGCTACGTTAATTGGTAAAATAGTTTAAAAAGGTAGAGGGTAGAAGGCAAGAGGCGTAAAGTCTAATATCTCAAATCTCAATACTCAAATGTAAAGAATGGATACACAAAATATTAAACAGCGGTTCGGTATTATTGGCAATTCGCCATTGCTTAACCGTGCTATCGATATTGCAAGCCAGGTAGCACCAACTGATATGTCGGTGTTAATAACAGGCGAAAGTGGTAGTGGTAAAGAGGTATTCTCGCAGATTATCCATCAAATGAGTGCCCGTAAACACGGTGCTTTTATTGCTGTAAACTGCGGCGCCATTCCCGAAGGAACCATTGATTCTGAATTGTTTGGTCACGAGAAAGGATCTTTTACAGGTGCACATGAGGCACGTAAGGGTTACTTTGAAGTAGCAAACGGCGGAACCATTTTTTTAGACGAGGTTGCTGAGCTGCCTTTGGGTACACAGGCACGTTTGCTGCGTATTTTAGAAAGCGGAGAATACTTGCGCGTAGGCTCATCTAAAGTTCAGAAAACAGACGTTCGCATTATTGCCGCAACCAATGTTGATGTATATAACCGCGTTAAAAACGGAAAATTCCGCGAAGATTTATATTACAGGTTAAATACCGTTCCATTGCGCATACCGGCTTTGCAAGAGCGTAAAGAAGATATTTATTTATTATTCAGAAAATTCTCTGCCGATTTTAGCGATAAATACCGTAGCCCTGCATTACATTTGGAGCCAGATGCCATTCAGATCTTAACCGATTATAGCTGGCCGGGTAATGTTCGTCAGTTAAAAAATATTGCCGAGCAGATCTGCGTATTGGAAAAAGACCGAAATGTAACCGGACAAGCCATTTTAAACTATATCCCGAACGAGGCCGGAAGTAACCTGCCAATGACGATTAATTCTCAGTCGAAAGAAGATTTTACAGAAAGAGATATTTTGTACAAGGTACTTTTCGATATGAAAAAGGATATGGTTGAGCTTAAAAAACTTGTTGCCGAAATTATTCAGCATGGCGGAAATACCGCTACCGTTTTGGCAGATAATCCTCAGTATATCAATCAGCTATACCGCGATGTAGAACTGCCCGCAGGGCAAGAGCATGCCTTTACCATTCAGCAACCTACACCAAGCAATAATAATAACAACAATAACAATACTGATTATTTTGCACACGAGGCCGAAGAGGTAGAAGAATCTTTATCATTAGTGGATAAAGAATCGGATCTGATTAAAAAAGCATTAAAAAAACACAAGGGTAAACGTAAGTTTGCTGCACAGGAACTGGGCATTTCAGAGCGTACCCTGTACAGAAAAATTAAAGAATTAAATTTATAGCTTCATCGACTTTAAAAACAAACCGAGCTTTTGCGAGCTCATTAACGCCATTGAAAACAATGAGCATAAATTAATAATTATACTGATGAAAATAAAAGTATTTGCTTTAATCCTTATTGCTTCAATATTGAGCGCCTGCTCTTATAAATTCAATGGAGCATCAACAACAGGATTAAAAACAGTGGTTGTTCGGGTATTTGAAAATAATGCACCATTAGTGGTACCAACATTAAGTAACCAGATTACTGAATCGTTAAAAACCCGGATCCGTAATCAGACCAAATTGATTATTTCTCCCACAGGCGAAGGCGATGCATCGTTTGAAGGCAGAATAACGGGCTATGATATTAAGCCGGTTGCGCTTCAAAATAGTGCTACACCTACTTCGGGTGCAAACAGATTAACCATAACCGTTTCGGTAAAGTATAAGAACAATATAAAGGAACACGAAAAAGAAAGTTTTGAAGAAAGCTTTACCAGATATTTCGATTTTCCGATCAATGGGGCACCAATTCAAACCTTATTGCCCGGAGCTATCGAAAACATCAACAAACAATTATCGGAAGATATTTTTAACCGTGCATTTGCACAGTGGTAAATAAAGCAGGATTCTAAAAGACAAAATTTTCAAAACCCGTCTACATTTTTTTAACTTAGCGGCAAACCTCGATAATGGATAACAAAAAGCTACTGGCAGATTTACTTGCGCAACCTGGAAAGGTTGGACCAGAGCATGTATCCATGTTGCAGGAAATGGTGGCGCAATTTCCATATGCCCAGCCCATTCATTTACTGTTAGCCAAGGCTAATGCATCAGCAGTACCAAAAGCAGCACTTTATAGCCAGGGGCATGTACTGTTCCATGTATTAAATATGGTTGCAGTCCGCGAAACAACAGAAGAAGAAATTAAAGAGGTAGTTGCTGAAAATACACAGGATGAACAGGTAGTTTTTGAAGAAATAGGAGAATTAGCTCCGGATCTTCACTCAGAAAACCCAGTAATTCCTATAGAAACGCCAAATCACCTGCCGGGTATTGATAGTCATTTAATGGACTTACCTGCAGATAATGATTCTTTTATTGAAAGTGTAGCTGCTACCGATTTCTTTGCCTTTGAACAGAAATTAAGTACGGATGTGGTTACAACCGCACCAGAAATTGAAACGGTTGTTCCTGATGAGCCCGAAAGGAATTTTGTTTCGCAATATAACGACGATAAGCTTCCGTACACGTTTTTATGGTGGTTGGCTAAAACCCGTAAAGAGCACGAGCAGATTTTTCAGCCTTATGCCCGCCCTAACGCTGGTAAAGTAAAACCACAGCCGCAAAATAACCAACAGCAAGAAAGAGCTGAGTTTCAACAGCAATATGTAGAGCACATCTTTCACATTCAAACGCCTTTCGAGGTAGCCGATCATTTAGCAGAATATCCTTCTGCCGAAATTAAAGATGCAAAGGGAGCTGAAATTATCGAGCGGTTCTTAAAAGAAGATCCAACAATTAAGCCTCCGAAGCCAGAACAGATAGACAATGAAAATAAGGCAAAGAAAAGTGCAGAAGACAATTACGACCTTGTTTCGGAGACTTTAGCTAAAATTTATATCGAGCAAATGCTTTATCACAAAGCCATAGATACTTATAAAAAATTAAGTTTGAAATATCCGGAAAAAAGCCGTTACTTTGCCGACCTTATTCAATCTATAGAAAAGAAATTTTAAAATATAATATTACCATGGTAACCTTTTTAATCATTTTATTAATTATTGCGTGTGTGGCCTTAGGCTTATTTGTTTTAGTACAAAATCCTAAAGGTGGAGGTTTAGCTACAGGCGGTGGCACCAGTAACATGTTTGGTGTACAACGTACCGGCGATGTTTTAGAAAAAGGATCGTGGGTATTGTTAACTCTGATCGTAGTGTTAACCCTTGCCGTTACTACAATTGCTAAAACTAGCGGTGGTACTGCAGCAGTTGGAAACTCAGCTATACAAGAGCGTTTAGATAAAACACCATCACCATCTCCACTTGGCGGAAGTTTAAACAGCACTAAGCCTGCTGCTTCGACTCCAGCTAAAACAGACTCGACAAAGAAATAAGTAATACTTACCCGTATTTTATAAAGCTTTCCTCAAAAGGGAAAGCTTTTTTGGTTTTTAACATTCCGTAAAAAATGAATCAACCCTTTGTCTCTTAACACACATTTAACATAAAAAGCTTTAAATTGCAGCATGAAATTAAGTGTGCTGGTTCTATTTACTGCTCTCGCCGTTGGTCTTTCCATCGGGATGGTTAATTTTTATTTTCAGCATAGCCTGTATTACATGGCTATTTCTTTTGGCGTATCGTTTCTGTGCAGTTTTTTGGTTTTTTATTATTTGCTGGAGAAATATATTTACACTAAAATTAAACTCATTTACAAACTCATCCATAACCTTAAATTAGGTAAAGATTTAAAAGATGCGCTCGGCGAGTACGTGAGTTCTGATCCGATTAATGATGTAGAGCAAGAAGTAAAGGAGTGGGCAGGTGCAAAGAAAAAAGAAATAGATTTATTAAAAAAACAGGAACAGTTTAGAAGAGAATTCCTTTCCAATGTTTCGCACGAGTTTAAAACCCCGCTTTTTGCCATTCAAGGATATATTGAAACGCTACAGGACTGTTTGGTAGATGACCCGGATCAGGCTGTATTGTTTCTAAAAAAAGCTGAAAACAATGTAGAGCGACTGAGTTATTTAATTAATGATTTAGATGTTATTTCAAAGTTAGAAACAGGCGAATCGCCAATTAACTACCAAAAATTCGATTTTGTGCAATTGGCAAAAGAGGTAATGGAAAACCTCGAAGACCGCGCTGAAGCAAAAAACATTAAACTCTTTTTTAAAGATAAATATACTGCTATTACATTGGTTTCGGCCGATCGCGAAAAGATTAGGCAGGTATTAATTAACTTGCTGGTAAACAGTATTAAGTATGGCATTGATGGTGGCGAAACAGCCATTAAGATTTTTGAACTGCACGATCAGGTTTTGATCGAAGTTACCGATAATGGCATCGGCATAGAAGAAAAGCATTTGTTGCGCTTGTTTGAGCGTTTTTATCGCATTGATACCCATCGGGCGAGAGAAGTTGGAGGCACAGGTTTAGGTTTAGCCATTGTAAAACACATTTTAGAGGCACACCAACAAACCATTTCGGTAAGAAGTACGCCGGGCATAGGCACAACCTTTGCTTTTACGCTACAAAAAGGCGGGTAATTTTTGATGTTTCTAGCAGACAACCCTTAACTCTTTTGTCATGAAGGCGCTAATTACACCGAAGCGGGCAAACTAATGCACTAATGGCCAATGAACTTCTTTAATTATTTCATTGTCAGCTACCTGAAATATAGAAATAACGCACTCCTGGCTAAATAAGGAGATAATTAGTTAATATAATTAATAAATTAACATTAACTTAACATTGGGCTTGTAGCTTTGCAACATATTAAAATTAACATGAACAATATTTTTAAGTTCTTTACACCTCAAGACAAAAAGTTTCATCCGCTTTTCGAGCAGGCAGGTAGCAATGCATTAAAAATTGCAGAAACCCTTTTAGAAATGGTTAGCACAGGTGATGCTGAAAGCAGAAAAACAATTTTTAAAGAAATTGAGCGCTTAGAGCATGTAGGTGATGATATTACCCATTCAATTTTTCTTGAACTGAGCAGGAACTTTATTACGCCATTTGATAGAGAAGACATTCATGCATTGGCTACTGCCGTTGATGATGTTGCCGATTATATTTATGGTACTGCAAACCGTATGCAGATGTATAACATGAATACCATTAACGAGCCGATTGTTAAAATTGCCGAGCTTTTGGTAGAAATGTGTACTGATATTGATAAAGCAATTAAAGAATTACGCAGTTTCAAAAACATCCGCGTAATTGCTGATGCTTGTATCCGTATTAACAGTGGCGAAAACCAGGCTGATTATGTATTTACATTAGCGGTAGCCCGTTTATTCGAATACGAAACCAATGCGATTGAATTAATTAAACAAAAAGAGGTTTTACAAACGATAGAAAAAGCGACAGATAAGTGTGAGGATGTGGCGAATGTGCTTGAAACTATCTTGGTTAAAAACGCTTAATAAAAAACAAACATGGTAACTACCTTATTGGTTGTTGTTGTAATTCTGGCTATTGCTTTCGATTACATTAACGGCTTTCACGATGCCGCTAACTCGATTGCAACAGTTGTTTCTACAAAAGTTCTTACGCCTTTTCAGGCGGTTTTGTGGGCTGCGTTGTTCAATTTCGCTGCCTACTTTTATTTTACCGACCACAAAGTAGCCAATACAGTTGCTAAAACGGTAATCGAAAATTACATCACTTTAGAAGTTATCCTTGCAGGTTTGGTTGCTGCAATTATCTGGAACCTTTTAACCTGGTGGTATGGTATCCCTTCAAGTTCGTCACATACCTTAATTGGCGGTTTTGCTGGTGCAGGTATGACACATGCTTTACTTATAGGCGCTAGTCCGCTTGATGCTGTAAACACGGGTTATGTAATAAAAATTGTTTCTTTCATTGTACTGGCACCAATAATCGGTATGGTTATATCAGTTGTATTAACACTGATCATTATCAATATCTGTCGTTATGCTAAGCCAGCAACTGCTGAGAAATGGTTTAAACGCCTGCAATTGCTCTCTTCTGCGGCATTAAGTTTCTTTCACGGAGGTAACGATGCCCAAAAGGTAATGGGGATCATTGCAACAGCTTTAATCGCTTCAAAAGTAATTCCTAATTTCGAAGCTATGCCTGCATGGGTGCCAATTGCCTGTTATTCGGCAATATCGTTAGGTACAATGAGCGGGGGCTGGAAAATTGTTAAAACAATGGGTTCCAAAATTACCAAAGTAACCGCACTGGAAGGTGTTGCTGCCGAAGGCGCTGGGGCAGTAACTTTAGGTATTACAGAGCATTTCGGTATTCCGGTTTCTACAACGCATACCATTACAGGTTCGATTGTAGGGGTAGGTGTAGTAAAAAGCGTTTCTGCAGTACGTTGGGGTGTAACCATCAACTTAATCTGGGCCTGGATTTTAACCATTCCGGTTTCGGCTACATTAGCCGCAATTATTTATGCCGTGATCTATTACTTAAAATAAAAACAAAATCCTTAATATATAACTTGAGAGACCAAAGCTAATAGCCTTGGTCTTTTTTGTTTTAACCGCAAAGTGCGCAAAGATTTTCGCAAAGTATGCCAAGTAGCTACAAGAGATCATCATTCCCAACTCGATCCGATAGTTATCGGATGGGACTTAATACAAGCGCTTTAAGATTAGCTTCGCTGAGCCTCTGGGTTCTCTACTGCAGTCTAATTTTTGACTGTCATCCTGAGTGCAACGAAGGATCTTTAATCATACTTTACTATTCATTAAAAGATTCTTCACTGCGTTCAGAATGACAGCGTTACATTCTTCACGGTTAAAAGCGTTAGAATAAAAAGAAAACACTTTACATCTAAATTTAAATCATAACACTAAGTTCTATGTGGTTGTTCTTAACGCCGATCTAGAGCGAAAAGCTGATAGTATCTGCTGTGTTCTTGGTATAATACTTCATCTATTCTTGTGGTTGAAATGAAGATTAAAACTTAACGCTTATTTCTACTAAATCAGTTCCATTTTTAGGCAATACCCAATCCGGACCTTCTTGAATCAGTCGTTTTGCCTCCGCATCGGCTTTTTTGTTCAGTGATTTTATAACGCTGATATTTGTTGGTCGTCCGTTACTTTTAACTTTGAAACTTAAAATCACAAATTGTTCCGGCCCTTTAGGGTTATAAAGTTTATTGTTATTCTCTAAATATTGGCTATAGTTAATAGTAGAAACCGGAATAGGCTTTGTAATATCATCGGTCGATTTTCCATCCAGGTTTTGTTCTGCATGCAGTGTAATTTTTGGTGCAGCAATATTTTCTTTCTTATGCCCATATGAGCCTGTAATTAATGCGATTTCGTTTAGTGATCTATTTCCACTTAAAGCACTTTTAATTGCATTAGGATCTTGCAGACCAGCTACAGGCAATTCTTTAAAGCCAATAGCGTTAATCAATAAGTCCTTATCTTTTGCATTGCTATCGGCAGGTAAATAGAAATAACCTTTAGCATCGGTTGCGGTTACATTTTTAGAACCCGCTAACTTTACCACGGCACCCTGAACAGGTTGGCCATTGCTTTGGTCTACAACGTTGCCACTAAATGCGATTTTACTTGAGCCTAATGCCGGCGCAGCTGCCACTACAGTCTCGCTTATCGTAATTGGGCTTGGTCTGTAATTGCCAAAGCCTACCGCGCTCTTCGCTTTAGCGCGATTGCTCTCGGTTGCAATTTTCGCCGTTTTTACCTCGGCCATTTGTTGCTCTGCCCGTTCTAATGCAGGTTTTGCTTTAGTGTTTTTCGCTAAATCCCCTGTTTTTGCGGCTCTAATTGCCTTATCTACCAAAGCAGCCTTTGTCGAATTCTGAGTAACCGTATCTTCTTTAGGTTTGGGTTGAACTGAAGCAATATTCGTTGTACTATCTAACTGAACCATCACACCGCCCTGTTTATGCGCAGCAAGTTCGGCGTTCCTGCGGTTAGTTTCGCGCATAAAGAATAAAATGCTTACTGCAATAAATGCTACGGTTGCGGTTGCTGCAATACTTAACCTTTGGGTAGTAATGCCCCAAAGCTTGCGTTTTATAGGTTTCTCCGAAACACGGTCGTACAGTTGCTTTTGTAAAATAGAAAGTGTTTGCCTGCGTTTGGGCGATTTTTTCAGTCCTTCCAATGCTTCGGCAACAAAAGGATCTTCCAAAGCCTGTCTTTCTACAAAGTGCATAGCCTTAGCATCAAGCTTACCATCCAGGTAATCTTCCAGAACATCAATATCTAACCAACCGTTATTCACTACTGTTTTTCTCTATACAAATCTTCAGATTCCGCTTACCATTTTGGATATAACTCTTAACTTTAAGCATGTCGTAGCCCGTAATATCAGCTACTTCTTTATAACATTTTTCTTGTAAATAAAATAAATCTACGCTTTTTCGCTGTTCTTCGGGCAAAGTTTCCATACACTTTTCCATAATGGTAAGCTGCGTTTCTTTTGTGTTGTCTATATCCAGATGCACAAACTCGCTATTTTCCACAAAAGTATCGTCTAATGAGACATTATTTTGCTTCGCCGATTTACGTAGTGCCATTAAACAATGGTTCCGCGTTAAAACATGAAGCCAGCTTTTAAAGTTCTGTACCTCATGCATTTTCAATTTCGTTACAAGTTCTTCAAAAATCTGCATTACTGCATCTTTGCTTTGCTCTTCATCTTTGAAGTAGTTTAAACAAACCCCGAACACCAAATGCATATATTTATTGTAAAGCGTACCCAACGCGTCTAAATCGCCCGTATTTTTATACTGGGCAATCAGTTTGGCGTCTTCTTGCTGGGCGTTCCCAGCTGTGTTTTTTATAAACCTCAAAAAAATGGTAGCTATTTCGAATTATCTTTCAAGTATAAAAAATATTTCTGAGTGATGGCACATAAACTAATTTTTTAGGAAGAGAAGGGCCTAAATATTTTACATTGCTCCCTATCTTTTTAAGTGGTTTAACATTATTGCCATGTGCAAAGGCTTATCTTTGAGGGTAAATAAGAATTATGGCAGTTGTTTTGCTAAACATGATTAAACACACAAAATGAAAAAGATCAATATTTTATCGGCATCACTGGCCATGCTGATATTTACAAGCCTAAATGTTAGCGCACAGATTAAACTGAGTGATATATTTAAAAAAGTAACCGAAAAACAGGGCACTACCACAGCTGCCACCGGAACGCCATCTACTTTTGAAATAGGACAGGGGATTAAGGAAGCCCTGCAAATTGGTGTTTCTGCAGGTGCCGACAGGCTTTCGCTTAAAGATGGTTTTTTAGGCAATCTGGCCGTTAAAATTTTGATGCCTCCTGAAGCACAAAAGGTTGAAAGAACATTACGTGGCATAGGCTTGAACAAACTTTGCGATAATGTGATTGTAAGCCTAAACCGTGCCGCAGAAGATGCTGCTACCGAAGCAAAGCCTATTTTTATCTCAGCCATTAAACAAATGACATTAACCGATGCGACTAATATCCTGTTGGGTAACAAAAACGCAGCTACCGAATACTTTAAAAGGGTAACTACTTCCCAGCTGATGCAAAAATTTAGCCCAATTGTAACCACAAGTTTAAATAAGGTAAATGCCACCAAATATTATAGCGACTTAACAACACAATACAATCGCCTGCCTTTGGTTAAGCCTGTCAATACGAATTTAACCGAATACGTTACACAAAAAGCGATAGATGGTTTATTTGTTGAAGTTGCGAAGGAAGAACTCAAAATCAGGGGAAACTTAAGCTCAAGAAGTACAACCTTGTTGCAAAAAGTATTTGGTTACGCGGATAAGAAAAAGATTTAATCGTTTAATTGTGGTTCGTGAGGACACGAACCACGGCGGAAAGAAATCAATTGCCTCGGTCTTCTTACTTGGTCTGTGTGTCCTCACAGACTGAATTAGATTTAAGTGTAGGTATTGATTGTGGCTCGTGGAGACAGGAACGAGAGCGAAGGATAAAATCGATCAACATAAAGTTTTATTAAGTAAAATATAGCTTCTGCTTCCCTTCAAAAACCGCAGACACAAAAACTATTTGTAAAATTGTACATGACGAAAATCAGCACCACATTAGTTTCTATTTTAATTCCCTGCGTTGCATTAATTACTTCCTGCAATAACAATAAATCCGAAGCAGAAAATGCGAAAGCCGTTTTAGATACCGTTTCTTTAAGTAGTAAAAATTTCGCGTTAGCCTATCAGGACGGAGATAAAATTGTAGCCACGAGTATCGATACCATGAAACAGATTTCGTTCGGCGGTGCTACCGATCCGGCTATTTCTCCTGACGGAAATAAACTGGCATATACCCTGAGCGATTCGGCCGGGAACAGATCCATTTGGATTGCCGATATGGAAAACAAGAGCCAGGGTAAATTGCAGGTAAATAGTAATAATTATTATCAGGCCATGTGGTCGCCTGATGGAGCTGCGATCGCTTTCAATATTTTTAACAGTAAAAACTTATGGAAGATAGGTGTTGTAAAAACCGATAATTCTGGATATGTGATGCTCGATAGTGCATCTAAAATAAATGTTTATGCACCAACCTGGAAAAATGAAAAGGAAATCGTCGGACAGGATCTTACCAAACTTTACACCTTTGATCGTACCGGAAAGTTAATCGATACTAAATTGATAGCCGATTTGATCGGGAAAGAATTTTCCATTGCAAGCAACAACCGTTTCTTTTATACAAAAGACGGGAAAAAACTGATTTTTAATGCAGGAAATGCCGATAGTTTAGACGGATTAACGGGGCCGAGTGAAGCCGTTTATATTTTAGATCTGGCCAGTAAAAAAGTACAACGGATTTCGCCAAACGGTGTAAATGTTCCTTATGTTTTTCTCACGGCCGATGATCGGATTTTTTATAGCGGAGCTGAAAAATCCTTTACGCAAAGCAAAATATATGTTTCTGATTTAGAGGGGAATATTAAAACGGTAGTGGATAAAGGAAATAACCCAACGGGTGCATTGAAATAATCTGTTTATTATGCCAAATAAAACAAGAATCGTTATTGTAGGAATTGGTGGGGTGGGTGGATATTTCGGAGGCTTACTGTCTAAGAAATATAGCAACGGAAATGATGTAGAAGTTGTTTTTGTTGCCCGTGGCGAACATTTAAATGAGATCCAAAATAAGGGGTTAACTGTAATAAAAGGGAACGAAAATTTTGTAACCAAGTCATATTTAGCTACCGATGATTATAATAAAATTGGCGTGGCCGATTATATTATAATCTGCACTAAAAGCTATGATTTAAAACAAACTATTGAAAAGTTAAAGCCCTTAATCAACCATAGCACGATATTATTGCCACTTTTAAATGGCGTTAGTGCAAGTGATGAAATTTTAGAAATCCTACCTCATGCAAATGTTTTAAAAGGCTGTGCATTTATCGTTTCCAAAATTAAATCGCCTGGTATAATCGAAAATTCAGGCAACATTCAAAAGCTATCTTTTGGTATGGATGGGCCACTTAGCGAAGCGGTTTTACATCTGAAAGATTTAATGTTTGATGCAGGAATCGATGTAACGGTTTCGGATAAAATCTCTACCGCCATCTGGGAAAAATTTATATTTATTTCTCCTATGGCTACCGCTACATCTTATTTCGATAGCACTATCGGAAAGGTACTGGAAGAAAATCTTGAAACTGTTCTGAAGTTAATTGAAGAAGTGAAAAACCTTGCCCTGACTAAAGGCGTAACCATTAGTGATGACATTTCGGGCAAAACATTAAATACGATGAAATCGATGCCCTACGAGGTTACCTCGTCCATGCACCGCGATTATCTCAATCAAAAACCACAAACAGAAGTTGAGTCGTTAACAGGCTACATTGTACGCGAAGCCGAAAAACTTGGCATTGCTGCGCCAACTTATCAAAAACTGTACGAAGGATCACTCAAAAAATGGCCACTATAAGCCGCTAAAAATCAGGGTTTTTTGACTAAAAAAATCGATTTTCCGAAAAAAGTAAAGAAAATTTAAAGTAATATTGAGTTTCATCCGTTTACTGGGTTATTAAGCAAAATTTAGTGCCAACAAACGAACCTCAAAATATCATTTCAACGGTTGCCAATTATGGTAAGCGCTTATTCAGTTTCATCCGTGGAAGGGTGAATACGGATGAGGATGCGGAAGATATTTTACAGGATGTTTGGTTTCAGCTCAGCAATCAACCCGAGGCTGGCGCCATTGAGCAGATTAGTGGCTGGTTATACCGGGTGGCAAGAAATAAGATCACTGATAAATACCGTAAACAAAAAGAAGAATCGTTAGAAGATTTTACTTTCGAAGGTGAAGATGGCGAAATCAATTTTAAAGAGATTTTACTTGCCGAGGCTTACTCGCCAGAAGAAGAAAGTTTAAAAAAACTATTCTGGGATCAACTGTTTTTGGCCTTGGAAGAACTACCGGAGAATCAGCGTTACGTGTTTGTTCAGAACGAATTGGAAGAACGCACTTTTCAGGAACTGGCGGATGAAAGCGGTGAGAATATCAAAACATTAATATCAAGAAAGGGTTATGCTGTAAAACACCTGCGTAACCGTTTACAAAATTTATATCAGGAATTTATTAACTATTAAATTTGCAGACATGATGAATAGAAATTTTAATCGGCGCAAGAAATTTATTTTCTTTTTACCCGTAGCGGTGCTTATTGCAGCGGTATTGGGTTATGTGGTTATGTTTTTATGGAATTGGATTTTACCTGAGGTGGCACATGCAGGCAAACTTAATTATTGGCAAGCCCTCGGTTTACTTGTGCTGTGTAGGTTGCTTTTTGGAAACTTTAATAAAGGTGGTCATGGAGGACATAATGGCTTCCGTGAGCGGGCAAGGAGCATGCGTGCTAAATGGGAGACGATGAACGATGAGGAGAGAGCAAAATTCAAAGAAGAATATAAACGGAGATGTGGCGGATGGGGCCACCATCGCAATAAGGAATAATTTAGAAGCCTCGATTAAAATCGGGGCTTTTTTGTTTTACTGTGGTTCTGAATGAAGTGAAGAATCTCTTGAGATTCGTCATCTCGACTGAAGCGTAGTCCCGAACTTTCGGGAGAGAGATCTTTTTACATAGGGTTAGCCTCACCCAGCACTTCGCCGTTCCCGACTGCATTTCACTCCACTCGAAAGACGCACCTCCGAAATTTATTGAAAAGATCCTTCGACTCCGCTCAGGATGACATAACGAAAGGATCAACGAGTAACTGTAGATTCTATTAATTGCTCGCTCACAGACCAACAGTTTAATTCATTTAAAAAGATCCTTCATTGCATTCAGGATGACAAAATTCCTTAACGAATAAAAAAATCAAAATAATTTAAAGTAAAAGTAAAGTTGTTCCGTCTTCCTATATAAATAACAAAAACAACAGTATTAGTAGTTCAACTTATTTAAGGTGAATTGATTACAATACTTTAAAATTATAAGAAGATGAAACCATCATGATTTTCAAAACCCAAAATAACGGGAGAAATCATGATAGCTTCATCACAAATAACAACATATATAAAAAGATGAAAAAAATATTAAAAACCATAGGACTCGGGATTGTACTTGGTACAGTCGCTTTCTTCATACCATTTGTGTTCAAATTTATATTGGCCATCATGCTGATCGGTTTAATGTTCAGGATTTTTATCGGTAAGCGTCACCATTATTTCCATAACCGCTTTAACGGTTTCGAAAATAACTACAACCCAATTGTGCCGATCGATAACCAATGGTACAGGCCAACCGTACAAGGCAATGGAACAGTTAACAATATTAACGTAAATTATTAACCGCCATGAGAGCATTTAGAATATTATTGGCATTGGCTGTTGCTGCAGGAACTTTTTACAGCTTAAATGTACTGGCCGTTCAGAATGGATATCGCGATCGGTTAGATTTTAAAAACAGGCATTATCATGATGATTGCCAGCAAGAACATCATAGAAACCATAGTTACAGTCACCATAACAGAAAAATGGATAATGCCGTGATTAGTCCTGTTGACAGTGTAAACAAAGTAAATAGATAACGTTATGTCACAGGTACTTTTTTTAAGCGATCCATCTCAAGCCGATGTTAGTCCGATTTTGGGTATGGCAAACGAGCTGATTACCCGAGGGGAGAAGGTAACTTTCTTTAGCTCGGACGAATTTAAGGTTCCTATCGAACAAATCGGCGCTGACTTTAAAGCCTACAATCGGGAATTGAACGTTTTTCAAGGGAAAAAGGCGATTGATGAAGAAGAAAAACCTAAATCGGGATTGATCAGCGCACTGCTTGAGCCAATGAAATTTATCGATGATATTTTGGTTCAGATAAGGGGTTTGAAATTTGATTACGCCGTTTTCTCGCCTTCATATCCCTACGCAAATATCATTACACAGCTATTGGGTATCCCTAAAACGGAGCAGGCGGCTTACAACTAATATTGGCTTAAGCCGATAAATTAACAGAATAAACAACAATTAAAATTAAACAAAATGTACAACGAACATAGATGCCATTCGGGCAAGATGCATAGTCGCTTCGGCGCAGGAGAAGGAAGATTTGGAAGGCACTTTGGTGGTCCTTTTGGTCACCACAAACACGCCATGTTTAACCAGGGCTTTAGAAAAGTACCTGCTAATATAGAAGAAACAGAAACCAGCTTTATTATTGAGCTTTTTGCACCAGCTTTGGTTAAAGAGAATTTAAAGGTGGTTACCAAAGATGATGTATTAACCATTTCTTACCAAGCTAAAGAAGAAACCGATTCGGCTAAAAAGTATAGCCGCAGAGAATATAGCAACGGCACTTTCGAAAGGGCTTTTGGCCTAAACGGAAAAGTTTTAGTAGAAAATATTTCAGCGAGTTATGCTGATGGAATTTTGAAGGTTACCCTACCTAAAAACCCTGAAACGAATACACCAGAAAAAGATATTCTGGTAGACTAAGTTTCGTCTATTATAATTTCCAGGCCCTCGGTTGTTTATAACAATCGGGGCTTTTTTGTTTTTATACCACCTAAAGTGTTACCACATATGCCGTTTAAAATCATTTAATATATCGATATTAAAATGCGGTTTGCTATTAGCGGTATTTTAAGGTACTTTTGCTAAAAGACATAAACACAATAGATTGAATTTTAACGACTTTAATTTTAACCCCGATTTATACGAAGGCTTAATGGCCATGGGGTATAAAAGCGCTACTCCAATACAAGAACAAGCCATCCCGGTAATTTTAGATAATCATGATCTGATTGCCTGCGCTCAAACCGGTACAGGAAAAACGGCCAGCTACCTTTTACCCGTAATGGATAAAATTAGCAAAGCTGCCGATAGGCACAACAATACCTTGATACTGGCTCCAACGCGCGAGCTTGCGCAACAGATCGATTTACAGGTTGAAGCGCTAGCTTATTTTACCAATATCAGTTCTTTAGCTGTTTACGGTGGGGGAGATGGTATCGCTTACGAACAGCAAAAACGTTCTATGCGCAATGGTGTAGATATTATTATTGCCACTCCGGGCAGACTAATGGCACATTTATCATCAGGTGTGTTAAAACTGGAACATTTGCAGCATTTAATTTTAGATGAAGCAGATAGAATGTTGGATATGGGCTTTTACGACGACATTATCCGCATTATTAGCTACCTGCCAAAGAAAAGGCAAACACTTTTGTTCTCGGCTACAATGGCCCCGAAAATAAGAACCATGGCAGGTAAGATTTTGCACGAACCGAAGCAGATTACCATTTCAATTGCTAAACCTGCTGAGGGGATCGATCAACAAGCCTATAACATTCACGACCAACAGAAACAGGCCTTATTAACCGATATTTTTAAAAGTGGGCAATACAAAAGCAGTATCATTTTCGTTTCGACGAAAGAAAAAGTAAAAGCGTTGTATAAAACCTTTAAAGGATTGGGTATTAAAGCAGAAGCTTTTCACTCCGATTTAGGGCAGAAAGAACGCGAGGATATTTTACTGGCTTTCAAAAACAGGAGATTGCCAATTTTAATCGGAACAGATGTGTTGTCCCGCGGAATCGATGTCGAGGGAATCGACTTGGTAATCAATTATGATGTTCCTGGCGATCCGGCTGATTACGTACACCGTATTGGCCGTACGGCAAGAGCTGCAACCAAAGGAACGGCCATTACATTGGTTAATGGAAGAGATAAACGCAAGTTCGATAACATCGAAAAATTAATCGAGAAGGAAGTTCCCCGCATGCCACTGCCAGAAAGCATAGCTGCAATAGAAATTACGCATGTGGAGGAAAAACGGCCTCAACATCAGGGTAAGAAAAAGGTTTGGAACAAAAAGAAAAAACCAAAACCTTCGGTATAAATTATTTAAAACGCCATAAGTACATTTCTTATTGGCGTTTTTCTTTTATAAATTATCTTTACGCTAACAATGGCAAACTTCATTATTATAGGTTTATGCATTTTAGCCGGGATTCTTTTCAGAAAAAGCAAATCGCTCCCCAAAGATGCGCACAAAGGCATTAATGCCTGGATTATCTATATCGCACTACCCGCAGTTTCTTTTAAATATCTGCCACACATTACCTGGACTAAGGATCTATTCTTTCCTGTACTGGCACCAATTTGTGTCTGGCTATTTGGATGGTTATTTATTACCCTGTATAGCCGCATCCGGAATATTAATAAATCCACTGCTGGTGGGTTAAAACTAACCAGTTCTTTAAGTAATACTTCATTTGTAGGATTTCCTTTAATTGTAGCTTATTTTAGCGAAAAAGAACTAGCTGTCGCTATTATCTGCGATCAGGTTACCTTTATGCTTTTAGCTACCATTGGCGTTATTGTAGCCATCCGGTCCACGCAGAATCAAAAGTTAAGCCCGAAATTGGTATTGAAAAAAGTAATGACTTTCCCACCGCTTATTGGTTGCGTTTTAGCACTTACCCTCCCACATTTTATTAACCTTTCTTCACTAGATCCATTATTCGAGAAACTGGCTGGTACGGTTGGCCCGTTGGCATTGTTTTCAATAGGTTTGCAGCTAAAATTTGGCGGTTGGTTTAGTGAATTGAAACACATCAGCTTTGCTTTATTGTATAAACTGATTTTAGCGCCATTGGTAGTTTTAGTTATGGCACTTGTTTTAGGTATGAATGGAATGATTACCAAAATAACGATTTTCGAAATGGCTATGCCAACACTCGTAACCGCTGGTTTGGTAGCCGATCAGTATAACCTTAATCCGAAGCTTTCTAATTTGGTGGTTGGAATCGGAATTTTATTGTGTTTTATCACCACGGCTTTATGGTGGTTGGTGTTAACTTATTCAGGCCTGGTTTAAAATTATCTCGTTTTAACCGCAGAGTATGCAAAGAGAAGGCGCAGAGGGAATCTTATGCGCTTAAGTTCGATTAACATTTATTCGTAGAGACCAATTTTTAACACAATTTCTTGACACGATCGTCATGCTGAACTCGTTTCAGCATCTTTCTTGCTAGGATAGACCCTGAAATAAATTCAGGGTGACGACAATTAGGTTTTGCGAAAACCTTCGCCCCCCTTTGCGGTTAAACTCCAACAAAAAAGCCGCAAAATTTCTTCTGCGGCTCCTTTAATGATTTAGATTTAGTTACAAAGCTAATTTTTTAGAAATTGCAGATGGAATACCTGTTTTGTTTAATAAAATTGCCGTTGTTTTATATTTTACGTAGTTTTTGGTTACGTATAAATATCCTTTATAATCGTTACTTGCTCCCCAAGAGTTTTTAACGATATAATATTCTTTACCTGTTTGATCTTTGGCTAAACCGACAATGTGCATACCATGATCATCAGTAGTTTGGTAGTTGTCGAAAGCAAGCTGACGGTTCTCCTGCGTAATTTCCATCTCTGGCTGCGGACCGTTAAACATATCTGCTTTCTGTTTCACAGTCATATCAGCGAAAGGCGTTTGTGGAACAAAAGCCACACCGTTTTTCCAGCTGAAGTTTTTTTCGCTTACATCTGTAGCCCATGCAACGGTATAACCACCTTTTAAAGCGTTATCGATGATGTCTGTTAACTCGTTTACTTTAACGTTATAAACCTGATCGAAAGACCAGTTATCAGGCACTAATAAAGTAAATTTGCTATAGAAAGGGTGATCGTTGAACGATGAAAGTTCTACGTAGTTGTCGGCATTTAAACCTACCACTTCCTGAGCGAAAGTTTTTGGTGTGTATTTTTTGCCATTGTACGTAAAGTTTTCTGGTACTGTACCTAAATAAGCATCAATTACACCAGTATAAGCTTTTAACCAGTTTGGGGTTAACTCGCCATTTGCATTCTTTACAACAGCTTCTAAAACACCTTTTTCGATATCGCCAAGCTCTGCAGTTTTATTAATTTTAGTGCCATAATTTAATCCGGTGTATACCTCTTGCGGAACTGCACCGTATTTTCTGTACATGTTGATTACATCGTGCAAAGCACCACCATCGCCTAATGAAACCGCACCATGCATACGCACGTAATTTTTACCTTTTTCTACATAAGCGTTACGGGCCGAAAAAAGCTGAGATAACGTTACGGGCTGTTTACCAGCTTTAATCATTTCTGATTCTAAAAATGAGTTGGTAGAGTAGCTCCAGCAAGTTCCTGAAGATCCTTGATTCTGAACTGGTGTATTGGCCAGGTTAATCACTTCAGTAAATTTAAAAGAAGAAGCACTGTTTTCGCTTTGGTTGTTTTTTAAAGAATTAACGAGATTGTCTTGCGCATAAGTCGCCGATATAGATAACGACAAAGCCAAACCAATCACACTGATTTTTGTGTAGTTGATCATTTTTTTATGAATAATTAATAATTCAGCGAATGTAAAAATACTTGGTGATTTGGCGCCAGGAAATTTGTAATAAATCGATCATTTTATTGCAACAATGTTGAATTAACATTCTGGTAAACTGATTGGAATATTGGTTGCCAATCCTCCGTCAGATGTTTCTTTGTATTTGGCATTCATGTCGAGGGCGGTTTCCCACATGGTATTTACTACTGCATCCAAACTTACTTTTGCCTTATCAGGATTGCTTTGTAACGCTAACTGGCTGGCTGTAATGGCTTTAATAGCGCCCATGGTATTTCTTTCGATACAAGGGATCTGTACCAAACCGCCAATCGGATCGCAGGTTAAACCCAAATGATGTTCCATGGCAATTTCTGCTGCCATTAAAACCTGTCTTTGCGAGCCGCCTAAACACTCGGTTAGCGCTGCTGCAGCCATGGCCGAGGAAACGCCAATTTCGGCCTGACATCCGCCCATGGCGGCTGATATGGTTGCTCCTTTTTTGAAAATACTGCCTATCTCTGAAGCACAGGCAATAAACTGGATGATTTTTTCTTCGCTGTAACTATCGCAAAAGGTAATAAGATATTGTAATACGGCTGGAATTACGCCTGCGGCACCATTGGTAGGGGCAGTTACCACACGGCCAAAAGATGCATTTTCTTCATTAACAGCTAGCGCGAAACAGCTTACCCAATCTAAAGTATAATTAAAGCCGTTTCCACCTTTTCTAATGGCTTCTACCCAGCTATTATAATCTGAATATTCACTTTTACCAATTAATCGTTTATTTAGCGGAAATGCCCTGCGTGCCACATTTAAACCGCCGGGTAAAAACCCTGTGGTATGGCATCCGCGATAAATACAATCGCGCATCACCGCAAAATGCTGTAGAATGCCTTTTTTTGTCTCTGCTTCAGTACGCCAGGCCAGTTCGTTCTCCATTACGATTTCGCTCACCTTTAAACCGGTAGATAAACACCAGTGTAAAAGGTCTTTTGCTTTTTCTACAGGAAAGGGAAGGTCTACCTGTGGTTTCTTACTATTGTCTTCGCCTTCTTTTACCACAAAACCGCCACCAATAGAGTAATAGGTTTCTGAAAATGCTCTTCCCCCTTTTAAAAATGCCTGAAAAGTAACCGCATTTGGGTGAAAGGGCAAACTTTCGGCAAAAAGAAAAAGCAGGTCGTTATCGTAATCAAAATCAAGAATTAAATGATCAGCAAGATTTAATTTCTTATCTCTTTGGATGCGCTCGAAGGTTGGTGTAACGGCATCTACATCAAAAGTTACCGGATCAGCTCCTGTTAAACCGAGTAGAATAGCTACGTCAGTTCCATGGCCTTTACCTGTTTTGGCAAGCGAACCATAAAGCAATATTTTTATGCCCTCAATTTCATCAATCAAATTGTTTTGGGCAAGCGAAGCTGCAAACTGTTGTGCGGCCCGCCATGGGCCTAAGGTATGTGAACTGGATGGGCCGATGCCTATTTTAAAAATATCGAAAACTGAAATCTGTTCCTTGATCATTATGAATATAGTTACACAAAGCTATGATTGTTTTATGATTTTTGATGAATTAATTTTGACTGAGCATCAAAATGTTTTACCTTAGAAAGGTCTGATATACACGCTCTAAAAATGAACTTCAATAATAACTACCTCGAAATTAACTTGGATTACTGCCGGGCTAGTACCGGAAAAAGATTCGTTAATTATATTATCGATGTAATCGTATTTTATATCCTTGCATTCGGACTTGGAATAGTGATCGGTGTTTTAAAGCCAAGCCTTTTAGTGGGGGTAGATGACTTGTCACTGCGTTTAGTTTCGCTATTGTTTTATGGTATAGTGATGTTTGTGACCGAAGCAATGTCTAACGGAAGATCGATAGGTAAATTAGTTACCGGCACAAGGGCCGTAAACGAGGATGGTAGTGATATGTCTTTTCAAAAAATATTTGTCCGGAATATTGTAAGGGCTATCCCATTTAATGCGTTAAGCGCTTTAGGTACTCCTAGTAGCCCCTGGCACGATCGCTGGTCAGACACAATGGTGGTTGACGAGAAAAAACTGGCCTTACAAACCCAAAGGGTAGATCTGTTTGATTCGGTTAAAAATCAAACTCAATAATCTCATCATCTTTAAGCATGCGCTCCACAAATTTCTGATGATTTTTAGGCGTGCCTGTAGCAATCCAGTTTCCTGTGATAATATTATCTACCAGTTGGTGTTTCCCACGTTGGGGTTTAAGTTTACTTTCGCGGAAAACTTCTTCATAACTTTCTAAATCGCCATGGGTATGTTGTTTTTTAACAATGCGGTAAAGCCTTTTGGTAAAACGACGATCGCCAATTTCTTCTAAAAAAGGGAAAATAATCAACGCCAATAAAACCACAATGGTTACCCCTATAGCCTGTTCGTAATAACCTGATCCTACGGCCATTCCAATTGCAGCAACAATCCAGATGATACAAGCCGTGGTGAGTCCTTTAACGCGGTTTTCTTCCTTGAAAATTACCCCGGCGCCTAAAAATCCGATTCCAGTAACAATGTTAGAGGCAATGCGGTCTTGACTGGTTGGCCCGATTTTGATGGACAGAATGGTAAATAGGGTAGCACCCAAACCAATCATCATCATGGTTTTGAGTCCGGCAGATTTACTTCTGTATTCTCGTTCTGCTCCGATTATGCCACAAAGCAGGGTAGCCAATAGAAATTTATTGATTTCACTTTGTGTAATGAAATGGTTTTGGTCTATGATCTCGTTCATCGCCTTGAATTATCAAAGGCAAATTAATAAAAATCGTAACATCTTAAGCCATTTGACCTGCCACCATTCGAACTATTTGGAAAATATTTTTCATAACCCGCGCCAATTTCGGATGTTCCGCCGGTGTTGGTGTAGTTGATTTTAGAGGTTGTAGCATCATGGCTGATGCCTAACCTGAATTTTTCGCCGTTTGTTCTGCGGTTAAAAATATCGAAGATTACAGAAAAAACAATCGCATCATTTCCATTCGAATTGCCATCATTGCGGTACCATATACCTGCGTTTATACCCGCATATTTATATTGCATGCCCGCACTGAACGATTTTACATTGCCCTGTTTGTAGGCAACAATGGATGGGATGAGGTAATTCCCATCGCGATCGTACTCATCTGGCACCAAGGTTAACTTGTAACTTAAATTGCCTGAGATACGCGTCGGCAACTTAGCTTGAAAACCCGATAAGGATTCATCCGGACGGTTAAGGTGATGTAGTGCTAATCCCATCATGAATTTCCCCACGACCAGATTGGCACCTGCATTGGAGTCGAAATAATACCGACTATCTACACTTGGTCTTTCGGCGCCAGAAATACTACCAGGAATATACCCTGTATTGATATCGATCTGATCGCCAAAAACAAGTTTATCCCAGTTTAGCTTTTGGTTAGTAATGCCTCCCTGTAAGCCAAATGACAAGGCAAAATCGTCTCCGCCGATAATGTAGGAATAGCTTAGGGCAATATTGTTCTTTACCAGGTAAGCAGTACCCTCGCTGCTACGGTTAAAAATTAGGCCAATGCCGCTGTTTAATCTCCGTAGATTGAGGTCGCCAGAAGCACTCATGTACGAAAAATCACTGGCTAGACCCGTCCATTGGTTGCGGTATAAGGCATTAAACCTAATGTCGCCCTCAAACTGACCTGTTAAAGCGGGATTTAAGTAAATCGGCGCATTGTAAAACTGCGAATAAATGTGGTCCTGCGCCAACGAAACCATCGGCAGCAACCAAAATACAAATAATATTATCTCTCTCCTCCTCATCTTATTAAATATATTACACCCGTTTTCTTTGGAGGAGATGAATCGTAAGTCATTCCTTTCCAATCGCTGCCATTGATAAATTTTATATCTACTTTCCAGTAATAAACGCTTTGTGGTTGTTCTTGTCCCTTATAAGTGCCATCCCAGCCATCCAGTGGGGCCCCATCGTCAAGTTTGGTGGTTTCCCAAAGTAACTGCCCCCATTTGTTAAAAACAGACATTTGCCACTCTTTTATGCCGCGGCCTTTTGCTTTGAAGATTTTAATCTCGTTTTTCGCACTTGCGGGCATAAATGAATTGGGGATATTTAAGTAACCCGGTACACCAATAATCCGCACCGATTGGAAGGTGCTTGAAGAACAACCTTCTTTGTTCAGCACTTTCAGGGTTACATTATAAGTGCCTTCATTGGCATAGGTATGGTTTGGGTTTTGCAGGGTTGATCCCGATCCATCACCAAAAGTCCATTCCCAGCTTACGGCATCGGTACTGATATCCTTAAAGGCAAATGAATAGTTGGGAATGGATACTTCATTGCCAGGACTAACAGTGAATGTAGCGATTGGTGGGGCAACAACATGGATAAAATCAGCTATGGTAGTGCTGTTTGTACAGCCTAGTGCATTGGTTGCTGTTAAGGTAACGGTATAATTTTTCCCCTGGTCATTAAAAGTATGCGTAGGCTCTATAGCGTTGGATATTGGAGAACCATCTCCAAAATCCCAAACATAACCAATAGCACCTGTACTGGTGTTTTTAAACTTTACGGTAACACCATCACAGCCACTTGTCTTATCTGATGTGAAACTCACAGAAGGTTGTGGCAAAACTTCAACAGTTTCGATTGTTGAAGCATTAGAACAGTTGTTTGATGCGTATAAGGTAATGGTATATTTTCCAGGTTGGGTAAATGTATGTGATATGGTTTCGGGTGCAGTATGGGTTACTGTAGTGCTTCCATCGCCAAAATCGTAAACAAAAGTGCTGGCACCTTTGGTATTGTTAAAGAAATCGACTTTTAAAGGTGCACAACCTTTAAGTTGGTTGCTGTTTACTACCAATTCTGGCGTAATGTCATTAGGCGAAACGTGGATAGAATATTGAGACTCATTGCTTCCACATTCATTGGTTGCGGTCATTTTTACAATGTAATCTCTCACAGCCAAAGTGGTATAAGTATGGCTTACACTATTTTTATCTGTAACGGTTAAAGGTGCTGAACCATCACCAAAATCGTAGGTATAGCTGGTATAATTTCCAGGGGAAGTATTGCTAAAGGTAACAGGGAGAGGGGAGCAGCCTGTTGTTTTATCAGGAGAAAAAACGGAAACCGGCTTTGCTTTTACTAATACGGTTGAGGTTTGCGTGGTGGTGCCGCAGGCGGTAGTTGCCTTTAAAGTAACGTTATAAGTAAGATCTTTTCCTGTTGGGTCTGGCTGGTAGGTAACCGCTGGCGGCTGAGCCAAATTTGAAGTGGTGCCGTTTCCGAAATCCCAGTTAAAGGTAGCTGCTGTTAGTGAATTGGAAGTATTGCTAAAAACAACGTTTAAAGGTCCGCAGTCGGATGTTGCATTTTGTGTATAGGTGGCGGTTACATTTTGTATTGTGCTAAAAGCATGACTGGTTTCATCGTTATCACAGCCCAGGCTGCTAGTTACGACCAATTTGATAATAACACTTTCGTTATCTGTTGCAATGGTATAGCCAGGAAAGGGAATTCCTGTACCAATCTGTACGCCATTAGCAAACCAGGTGTAAGTATTGTTGCGGTCTGTATAAGGCGTAGCCGATATATTGGTGGCTGTTAAAACAAAGGGCGAACAAGCTTTATCTGTATTAAAAACTAATTCTGCCTTAGCATGTGGATTAACCGTTATCTTAATCTGGTTGCTTAAATTCTTACTGCAAGGGCCGCTGGCTACCGACCGACGGTAATAAATGCTTACGGTTGGTACTGGAGGTGTAAAGCTTACACTGTTTGCGCCCAATACATCGCTCCAGGCTGTTCCATTTAAACTCGATTGCCATTGGTACAGGTAAGTTCCGCTGCCACCACTCGGTGTAGTACCCGTTAAAGCCGCTGCAGGTGCACCGATACAGATGTTTTGATCGGCAGAAATGGTATTGTTGGTTAGGCCTGGTAAAACGATAATCTGTAGCGAATTACTAATTGAAGTACAGATGGTGCTGTTCACTAATCTTCTGAAATAAGTTGAGGAGCTTACAATTAGGCTTAAGTCTTTGTTGATGGCCGAAGGAATATTGCTCCAGGTATTTCCATCGGTACTGCTCTGCCATTGGTAGGCAAATATTCCCGTCCCGCCAGTAGGCGTATCGCCCGTAATGCCGATGCTTTGGCCTGCACAAACTGGTGCTGATGATGCAATAATATTATTAGTAACAGGTGAGTAATAAGTAACCGTTACATCATCTACGGATGGGGGGCAGCCGTTAAAACCAGAAATGGTCCACCTGAAAGTATAAGTCTGGCCTGGTACCAAACCAGTAACCGTGGTGTTGTACAGTGTAGGGTCGGTTATGGTAATGCCAGTTTGTGCTGATGTTAAAGTCCAAGTACCGCTGTTGGGTGAAGGATTGTTCCCATTTAAGGTAATGCCATTTCCACTGCACAAGTTTTGATCTGCGCCTGCATTTGCCGCAACGGTACCAGGATTTACTGTGATGGTAGTTGAGGTTGATATGGCTTCTGCACAGCTACCACTTTGTACTATTGCACGGTACTGTGTGCTTATAGTGAGGTTAGAAAACACATAGGGATTTGTTGTTGATGTAACGGTAGACCAGTTAACCCCGTTATCAATAGATCTTTCCCAACGGATAATATTTCCAACCTGTCCTGTTAAATTGATGTTTCCGTTATTTGCACCCGCACATACATTTACGTCGCCTGTGCTTGTACCACCAACACTGAGCGGGTTAACAGTGAGCTGAACATCATCACTGGATGTAGAACAGTTGGTGTCGCTTATCGTCCATCTAAGGGTATAAGTATTTCCTGCCTGTAAACCATTAATTGTTGTATTGCCTTGAGTATCATCAGCAAAAGTTACGGCTGTTGGCGCAGTAACGATTGTCCATTTGCCTGTGCCAACTATTGGTGTATTTCCTTTTAAGGTGTAAGTGCTGGCATTGCAGATCGCTTCATCCGGGCCGGCATTTGGCAGTGTTGCGCTTGGCAAAACCATAATGGTAATACTGGCGGGGGTACCTGGGCAGCCATTTGTAGATACAGGCGTAATGGTGTAAGTTACCGTAGCAGGGGTGGTGCCTGAATTGGTTAAAATATCGTTGATCTGCATCCCTGCTGATGCCACTGCTCTATTGCTATTTCCGGTTATTGCCCCGGTTATCGCACTGGTATAGGTATAATTTATGCCAGTTAGATTTGCTGATAGCGTAATGGCTGATGAGGTGGCATTACAAATTGTTGGATTCGGTGCCGTTGCTGTTGCAATGGGATTGGGCTTAACCACAATAAGTAATAAGAATGGTGTTCCATCGCAACCCTCTAAATGAGGTGTTATGGTATAGGTAACATTTGCATCTGCATTAAGATCAGCATTGGTGAGTACATCATTAATATCCCCGGTTCCAGTTGTTGTGTAGCCAGAGGCAGATGCTGTTCCTGTAGCCGTCCAGGTATAAGTAACGCCTGTTGCCGCAGAAGTTGGTGTGTAGGTCTCGCTATTGCCCGTGCAAATGGTTTTAGTTGCTGCACTCGTTAAGCTGATGTTGGGTTTTATTTTTAAAATAATATCATCATCGATCTGGTTACAAGGTGCCGCCAATGCCGTTGTTACCCTTAATTTTAAAGTAACTATACCCGCTGTTTTCTCTGCTGCGGTCGGGATGTATGTTGCATTTAAATCGTTTCTGCTCGGTGTAAAGGTTCCCGATCCACCAATCCAGCTTTGCGTGGTAGTAGCGCCTGTTATGGTACCGCTTAGGGTAAAGCCGGGATCATTATAGCAGATACTTTGGTCTAACCCAGCATTTACAACAGGAGCTGTACTAAAGGTTACTTTTTGAGTGCTGGTTACGGTACCACAGTTATTTTTATGTGTAACAGAGATCGTATAAGTATCGTAATTATCAAACTTAATCGATGGGTATTTGGTATTGGCAGTTGTACCTCCGGTAAAGCTGTAAGTGCCCGATCCTGATGGTGTAACCGTCCAGGTGTAGGTATCGGGTAAATCTTGGGTGGTGCCCGTAATTGAGGTTTTGGTTGGCCCTGTTGTGGTATTGTTAAAATCGTAAGTAGCGAGGTTACACAGCGTGATATCAGGCGAAAGTGTAGCTGTCGGGCTTTCATTTACCACAACAGTTTGCGGCAGACTGGTAATCACACCGCAAGATGGCGTAGTAATGTTTAAGGTGATGGTATAAGTGCCCGGATTAATAAAGTTGAATACTGGTTCTTTACTTGTTGCGTCTGTACCTCCTGTAAAACCAACTGCTGGAGAAACCGACCAAAAGTAATTATTGGCGGCTTCGCATATATTATCCAAAACTGAAAGATCAGACGCTTTTAACGTTGTTCCGGCACAGGTTGTATTGGATAGTAAACTAAAGGCAGGCTTGGGTGGATCTTGAATACAAATGGTCATTTCTACAGGATCGGCATCACACTCACCAGTAATATTTTTAGATTCTAATCTGATGATATGCGCTCCGTGTGTTGGAAAACTGTAAACTAAATTAAATGATTTTGGTTTATCAGCCGCTTTAATCACGCCATCAACATACCAGTTATAGGTTACATTATTTGGGGTACAGGCTGGTGTATTGGTATTCGGATTTTCGCCCAAAAGGGAGGTATTAACAAATGTGATATTGGCATTTGTACAGCCCGGTGTATTAAAGGTAAATGAGTTTATCGGTTTTACCACTACCTTGGCCGAAGAAGAAACAGGTGTCCCCATTGTAGAACAGAAAGCATTTGATACCCTAATGGATACATCAAAAGCGTTGTAAATTGTGCCAGCACTGGATGTAGAAACACTTCCGCAAGATGATTTGGTGTAAGGGTGCGTTACCTTGCCGCCATTGGCAATAATTTCGCAAAGGGTGTGGGTCGTTGTAGCCTGGTCACCCCATGTGATAGTATAAATATCTCCGGGGAAATTATTTTGTATGCCCGAAGTTGAAGTAACATCAACATTAAAGGTAAAATCAGCAGATGGTAAACATAACACCGTATTTCCGGTGTTAGCAAAAGCTGTTATCGCTTTGTTGTTGATCAGCAGATAGGCTTTTGTAGCCACAGCGCCATTTGGCATCACCGCTTTGGTGTAAATGGTGTAATGTGCTTGTTGGGCAGTAAAGGTCTGTATTGCCGTAGGAAAAGAGATTGGCGGCAAGTTTCCGCCGCTTACTTCATCGGTAATGGTTGCGGTAACGGTACTGTTTGCTGTAGATTCATTTGTGAGGGAGAAAGAATTATTGGCTCTACTGATACAGGTACCAAAGGTTTCGTCGTTTGCTGCATTTAACAAAGTTGAACTTAGCTTGGCCTCAACCGCTGCTCCTGCCTTTACTTCAAATGTCGACGAGGCCGCGCTTATGGATGCCGGATTGGTTGATTTTACCCTTACCCTGTATCCTGTGCCCGGTGTAATGCCTGTAGGGAGTAATCCGTTTATGTAAGTGCTATAAAAGCCAGCATAAGTGCCGATAAGTGTTTCAGTACCAAAATTTCCATTTTGATCTGATAAGTACAGTTGAAATTGATTAGCCTGGGATATGCAGCTGGTAGGTACAGTAAAAGGAACCGCAATCGTACTGCCAGGTGTAAACGGTCCAGGATCTACTGTGCCAATATTAACTTGGGCAAAACTTGTTGACGTACACAAAAATGCCCCAAAAAATAGGACAAGAAAAAGCCATTTCCTTTTACAACGAATCTTCATAAATCTCTAACACTAAGGAATGATTTTATTGCGTTCCGGAAGCTTTGTTAGTGAACCTTGCTTTAATCCAATCTCAGAAATGAGTACTGGGCCTAAGACGCGTCAATAAATATTCGTTGCAAAGAACGTGGTTTTTGTACTACGCTTATAAAACTTTACACCAACATCAACTAAATGAATGGGTTATAGAATCGATAAAGCTTCGTTTTTGCTGTAATAAGGCATAAAAAAACCCCCAAGGTCTTATACCTTGAGGGTGTATTTTTACACGAAATAATTTCGCTATAGAATGGTATTACATCATACCACCCATGCCACCGCCGCCCATTGGAGGCATTGGAGCACCACCTTCTTCAGGTTCGTCTGCTAAAACAACTTCAGTAGTTAATAACATCGCTGCAATAGACGCTGCATTTTCTAACGCTACACGGCTTACTTTAGTTGGATCGATAACACCAGCACCAATTAAGTTTTCGTAAACATCAGTACGTGCATTGTAACCGAAATCAGCCTTACCTTCTTTAACTTTTTGAACTACGATAGAACCTTCAATACCTGCGTTTTCGCAAATCTGACGTAATGGCTCTTCGATAGCACGACGGATGATCTGGATACCAGTGTTTTCATCTTCATTAGCACCTTTTAAGTTAGCTAAAGCTTCTACTGCACGGATGAAAGCAACACCACCACCAGCAACAATACCTTCTTCTACAGCCGCACGGGTTGCATGTAAAGCATCATCAACACGGTCTTTTTTCTCTTTCATTTCAATCTCACTAGCAGCACCTACGTAAAGAACTGCAACACCGCCAGCTAATTTAGCCAAACGCTCTTGTAATTTTTCTTTATCGTAATCAGATGTAGTCGTTTCGATCTGAGATTTAATTTGGCTAACACGTGATTTAATATCATCTGAGTTACCAGCACCGTTAATTACGGTTGTATTGTCTTTATCAACAACAACTTTCTCAGCAGAACCTAAATAAGTTAAATCAGCATTTTCTAATTTGTAACCTCTTTCTTCTGATACCACAATACCACCTGTTAAGATCGCGATGTCTTCTAACATTGCTTTTCTTCTATCACCAAAACCTGGAGCTTTAACAGCAACAACTTTTAACGAACCGCGGATTTTGTTAACTACCAATGTTGCTAAAGCTTCGCCATCTAAATCTTCAGAAATGATAACCAATGGTTTGCCAGTTTGAACAGTTTTTTCTAAAACCGGTAACAATTCTTTCATGTTACTGATTTTTTTGTCGTAGATTAAAATGTAAGGATTTTCTAATTCAGCTTCCATTTTATCCGCATTGGTAACAAAGTATGGAGATAAATAACCTCTGTCAAATTGCATACCTTCAACTGTTTTAACTTCAGTTTCGGTACCTTTTGCTTCTTCAACCGTAATTACACCATCTTTACCAACTTTGCTCATTGCCTCAGCAATTAACGAACCGATAACTTCGTCGTTGTTAGCCGAGATAGAGGCAACCTGTTTAATTTTATTGTTATCATCACCAACCGCTTGTGATTGAGATTTTAAGTTTTCTACAACAGCAGCAACCGCTTTGTCAATGCCACGTTTTAAATCCATTGGGTTTGCACCAGCAGCAACGTTTTTAATACCTGTAGTAATAATTGCCTGAGCCAATACAGTTGCAGTAGTAGTACCATCACCAGCAATATCAGCTGTTTTTGAAGCTACTTCTTTAACCATTTGAGCACCCATGTTCTCAACGGCATCTTTCAATTCGATTTCTTTTGCAACGGTAACACCATCTTTAGTGATTGCTGGTGAACCGAATTTTTTATCGATAATTACGTTACGTCCTTTTGGACCTAATGTTACTTTCACTGCATTTGCAAGAATATCAACACCTCTTTTCAGGGCATCACGAGCTTCTACGTTATATTTTACTTGTTTTGACATTGTTTTTTAAATTTTGAATGATTGTATGAGAGTATGTTTGAGTTTCCCTCATTTAATATTTATTTCTTTGATTTATGCTGAATTCACTCATTGAAACACTGAGTCATTCAATCATTAATTATTACCCAACAACAGCGTAAATATCAGTTTCGCGCATAATTAAGTAATCTTTACCTTCGTAAGGGAATTCGGTACCACCGTATTTACCATAAATTACAACATCGCCAACTTTTACACTCGCTTTTTTACCTTCAGCATCTTCTTCAGAAACAGAAACTACAGTTCCTTTAGATGGTTTCTCTTTTGCGGTATCAGGGATATACAAACCTGATGCAGTTTTCTCTTCTGCCGCAGCCGGTTCAACTATTACTCTGTTCGAACTGCCAGCAATTGGTTTAAGGTTTAACGCCATAACTTTTATTATTTTTTATTTTGATTTGAGTTTTTAACTAAGCTTACAATTAACACTTTTTATGCCAAGAGGTTTAGCGGGACAAATTTTCACCAAACTGTCAAACTTTTCACACTAATTGAGAATGTGGGTGTCAGCATGGCAGTAAGTTTTAATTTTTTTAGCCAAAATATAATATTTAATTCTTAAGTTTTCCCAAGGGATGAACATCTTTCCTGCAACATAGCCCCTGATCCCGAAGCTTCAGGATCAGGGTGACGGCTCGGACTTAACCTGTATGCTATTAGAGTTGTCAACTGTTGTTAGCTAAATTGGAACTTTCTCTGTTAAATATTTCCAATACCTTTTGGGTACATGCTGTAAATGTAGTTTGGTGTTTTTCCTGGCTACAATATTGGCGCTTTTAAAATAATCTTTCCAAAGGGTGGCATATAATGCCTCACTTTCGTCCATTAAAACTGGCGCAAGATTTTGCTTATCTGCACCGTTGCTAAAGCTGATCGTAATTTCTTCAACGCGTGTTAAATTATAATGTAAGCCATATTTACGCTTTAAATCGTAAATTACCCAAGGCTGATCGGCATAACGGTTTTTAAAATGATTGGATATTAACGGAAGCACATTAAAATCAGGATCTATATTGGCATAAAATATCCCATCACCAGTTTTTTGAAAACGGATAAATGCTTCCATTCTGTGTTTTTCCCTTTCTACGCTTTTGGCATATTTAGCCAGTGCAATTACATGCGGATTGCCATAATTACTTTCTGCACCCAATTGATTTTGAAAAATGTATACGGTAAACTGAAAGAGGTGATTGTAGGCTTCGGGCAGTTCTGATAAATAGGTGCAATAGTATTTGCGCTGCCAATCCTTTTTGAGTTTCTTTTGCAGCCCTGCCCAAACCCGATCTGCTTTTTCTGCATTGGTGTTAACTGTAAAACTTTCTGCAAAAGCTTCAGGCTGAAAAATTGAAGTAGATTTTAGTACAACTTTTCCCGGCTTACGCTCAAACCATTCGAAAACAGCGGTTAATAAACCTTGAAAAGTGCCATCGAAAATGTAGGTCATATGATTTTTTTAGGTTGGTCGTTGTCTCGACTGAAGCGTAGTCCCGAACTTTCGGGAGAGAGATCTATAATAGTTTTCTCGACTTCGTTGCACTCCGCTCGAAATGATGACCTTAGAGTTTTTAAAACAAAATCATCTGGTTGCTATCTGTTTTTAAATATTTGCTCTGGCTTTCGGCCAAAATAAAAGCTTTAATCTGTGTGCCCTGATAATCTTTCAGCTGATAGGGGCTATCCAAACAAATAATAAAGTGTTTGGCCCGGTTAAAAGCTACGCCGATTTTTTTCAACTGGTCAATCCTGAGTTTTCCGAACTTTCTGGCCTGCACAATTTTTTGGGCCGACATTACGCCGATACCTGGTATCCGGAGAATCATTTTATAGTCAGCTGTATTAATATCGACAGGGAAATGCTGCATATTTCTAATCGCCCAGCTTAATTTTGGATCGATATCAATATCAAGGTTCGGGTTGGCATCGTTTAAAATTTCCTGCACTTTAAAGCCATAAAACCGCATTAACCAATCGGTTTGATACAACCTGTTTTCTCTCAGCAATGGTGGCTGTGTACCAAGTACAGGCATCCTGGTGTCGTTGCTAATGGGTACATAACCCGAATAATAAACTCTTTTCAGCGAAAAGTTTTTGTAAAAGGTATTCGCGGTGTACATAATATCTTTGTCGCTCTCGGGTGTGGCGCCAATAACCATCTGTGTGCTTTGTCCCGCAGGTACAAATGTTGGTACATGTTTGATCAGTTTTTTATCGGCAGTAAACTGGTTAATCTGCTGTTGCACAAAAGCTAAAGGTTTAATTACTTCCTCGTGGTTTTTCTCGGGAGCCAAAAGCTTCAAGCCAGCTTCAGTTGGCATTTCTAAATTAATACTCATCCGATCAGCATATAAGCCAGCTTCCTTAATCAGTTCATCGCTGGCGCCTGGAATGGTTTTTAAATGGATATAGCCGTTGTAGTTCTGTTCCAAGCGGAGTTTTTTAACCACTAGCAACAGCCGTTCCATGGTAAAATTGGCATTTTTGAAAATCCCCGAGCTTAAAAACAGGCCTTCAATATAGTTGCGGCGATAAAAATTCATGGTCAGTTCTACCACTTCATCTACGGTAAAGGCTGCACGTTTTACATCGTTGCTTTTCCGCGAAACGCAGAATAAACAATCGTAGATGCAATGATTAGTCAGGAGGATTTTTAAAAGCGAAACACATCGGCCATCTTCAGTGTAGGTATGGCAAATGCCGGATGTATGGCTATCGCCAAGGCCTTTATTGGTGTTTTTTCTCGTGCCGCCGCTTGATGAACAAGAAACATCATATTTAGCGGCGTCAGCAAGAATATTTAATTTTTCACGGATTCGATCAAACATAGGGATATATTTGCTAACAAAGATAGTTTAATAACTAAAAATATTAGCAAAATAGATTTGTCTAACCTATTCTATTTTGGAATAATAATGTTAACTAAAAACTGTTCGAAGGGTTAAGCTTTCTGCTTATTGGCAGTTGATGTGCAATATTATAACTTTCCTGATAGTATTGCAGTTCAGAAAAGAAGCGGTCGGCCTCTACTTCGTGGTTTTTAAGTGGACTAAAGTTGGCCACGAAATCCGGGTCTTTAAATGCAATTTGATAAAAGTAACCTCCATTGTGGTTATCGAACATTTCGGTTACACTGGTTACATTTTCCCATCCAGAAAAAAACTCGGTTCTCCGGTATAAGAAAGAAGTACTTTTTAATTTAAAACTTATACCTTTTTCACTGATTAAAATTTTACTACGTACAAAAATTTGCGTTTTGGTAATCCATAATAAAAGAAGTGCCATTAGAATAATTGATAGCGAAACAAATATCAAAGTGGACGTTTCGGAAAGCGATGAAGGTAAACTAAAAAGAGAATACAGCATTAAGGAAATGACGAACACAGGAATGCCAACCATCGCGATTAACAAAACACTATTTTTATGGTATTTTAGTTTATAAGGATGCATGAGGATTAATTTTTGTAAAGTTAAGCCCTAATGCATGGTTTCGGAATACTTACTATTAGGTATTTTTATGGCTTATTGCTGGTTATTTACCATCCCACTCTTTATAAAAGTGCTCCAGGTATAGAAGCATAAAATTGTGTCTTTCTATGGCTATTGCTTTCCCTGCTTCAGTATTCATCATGTCTTTCAACAACAGCAGTTTTTCGTAAAAATGGTTAATGGTAGGCGCGGTGGTATTTTTATAACTTTCTTTAGTGAGGTGTTCTTCGGGTAAAATAGCCGGATCGTAAAGTACCCTGTTTTTGAATCCGCCATAAGTAAATGCTCTTGCAATACCAATGGCTCCGATGGCGTCTAAACGATCTGCATCCTGTACAATTTGCATTTCTTTTGAGGTGAAACCTGTGCCATCAAAACTATTTTTGAACGACATGTTCTGGATAATCAGTTTAACATGGGCAATAACCTCAGCATCAACAGCTATCGATGCTAAAAATGAAGCAGCCATGTTCGGTCCCAGTTCTTCATCACCATTATTAAATTTAGGATCAGCAATATCATGCAACAATGCGGCAAAGGCGACTACAAGTTCGTCGCCATTTTCTTGTTGATTAATGGTCTGAGCGGTTTTAAAAACACGCTCAATATGGAACCAATCGTGCCCTGCCTCGGCATTGGCTAGTGTTTTCTGAACAAAATCGATAGTTTTTTGAATGGTAGCCTGCATCGTTCTAAATTTGTTCCAAAGGTATTGGAATTATTTGCAGGGTAAAAGAAATGATATCAACAGCGCCTGGGTATTAACTCGCGGCTGCTGTCCGGTT
Organism: Pedobacter sp. ISL-64; assembly: GCF_018613605.1. Lineage (GTDB taxonomy): Bacteria > Bacteroidota > Bacteroidia > Sphingobacteriales > Sphingobacteriaceae > Pedobacter. The sequence goes on from NZ_JAGGPU010000016.1 coordinate 81,607, forward strand.
CTCATCATCGGCAATAATTTTAATTAAATCATTGTGGTTAAGGGTTAATAAATGAGATACTTCAACCTCCAAAATTGCTGCAATTTGGAACAAACGATCGATCGTTAATTTACTATAACCGAGCTCAATTTTGCTATAGGCATTTTGAGATATTTTCAATTTCGCCGCCAGATAATCCTGAGTATAGTCTCTGTATTCTCTAATTTTTCTAATATTGCCGGCAACGTTCTTTGTCTTTAAAGCCAATACATCTTCCATAAAAAGGGGATAAATTTTTTTTAATGTTTATTTCATTATGTACGAAACTTTAACCGCAACAGTTTTTAAAAGTATTAATTTTAGCACTATTGGGAATTACGCGAAACGGATTAATGAACTAATTGTTACAACAAAAAAATAACCTAAATGTTTAAGTGTTTTGTTTTTAGTTGATAATCAGGTTCTTGTATTGATTGTGCTTTAGGTGGAAGGAGCGATAGGATACATTTAGAACATTATTGCGTTATGCAGCTCAAATCAACGAGAGAAAAGGTGGGCGGTAAGAAAACGCAGAAAAATTAATTATTTAAGGGTTAATATAGCCCCCAGTCATCTTCAAACTCGTCTTTTTCGAAATATTTAACCCATTCGATAAAGAGTAGACGAAATTTTTCAATTTCGTCTAAAACAATGTCTTTATATTCTGGGGTGCAGATTTCGAACATATCTGCTGCTCTCACCTGGGTTTCTAATTCACGGCAATTGGTTCGGATAATAGAGGCATTTTCCATTCTTAAAATATACATATCTGCACCTTCTGCCCCAACAATTTTAGGGCATAACATTAAGGCATTCTGCATAATTAAGTTAGCGGTCATTTCTGCCATCTCTCCCTCCAGTGTTTCGCAGAACAGGGCAGCATATTTATATACGGCTCTTGCCTGGTTGTAAAGGCTTTTAGCCCTGGTCACTTTTAGCCTTACCTTTTCTGCATCAACACTTGATAGATTTTCTTCATCCTCATCATCTCGGCCAAATCGGCTAAAATGCTCCCATTCGGGCATATGGTCCATGTCATCAAATTCCATATTCTTCAAAATTTTCTACGTTATGGTACGTAAGAGAGCGTAATATATTAATTTTCAATGAAAAAGACTAGGCCTCAATTAACGGTGCTCTGCGGGAGCCATCATATAATTCATACTCTAGTAAACGACAGTCTAATTTACCATTATAAAATTCAACTTTTTTAGCAGCTTTTAATCCAATTTTCTTTGCAAGATCAGGATTTCCAGTGAAAATATATCCAGAATAGCCCTTGCATTTCGTTTTCATAAAATCTCCCATGCGTTTATAGGTCAATTCTAACTTGCTGTGCACCCCTAAACGCTCACCATACTCAGGGTTAAAAACAACAATACCTTTGCCATCTTCAGGAACCGCTGTTAACTCAAAATCGCAAACTTCGAATTCGATTAAAGTATCAACACCAGCAGTTTTAGCATTTCTCCGGGTTACTTCAACTGCATCTTCCGAAAGATCGGAAGCTACGATTTTAAGGTCAACATTTTTAATTACCTGATCTTTTAAAATCCTACGCTCAGCAAAAAAATCTTCTTCATTATAACCTAAGATGTGCATAAAACCATAATTCATGCGGTATAATCCAGGGGCACGGTTGGTTGCAATCAGTGCTGCTTCGATAGCTAATGTTCCTGAACCGCACATTGGGTTAATAAATGGCGATTTCTTATCCCAGTTTGTTGCTAAAATAACCCCCGCGGCCAAAGCTTCTAACATGGGGGCCTTACCAGGTATTTTACGGTAACCGTGTTTGGCAAGGGTTTCGCCAGAAGTATCCATAAAAACATCGGCATCTGCATCTTTCCAGTATAAATGCACTACTGTTTTATTTGCATCAGATCCAGAGTTCGGGCGGATGCCTTTTTTCTCTTTCATGCGATCTACAATTGCATCCTTTACTTTTAAGTTTGCAAAAAGCGGTGTAGTAATATTTGGGTTATCAACATTTGAGGTTACCGAGAAATAACCCGAAAAATCGATCAATTCTTCCCACTCAATGGCTGCAATTTCATTGTATAAATCATCAGGTGTAATGGCCTTGAAACTTTTTATGGCGTAGAGAATCTGACTGGCACAGCGCAAGTTCAAATTGAGCTTTATGCACTCGGTAAGCGTGATATTGAGCTCAACACCCGTAGCAAAAGACCGCTCGATGGTATAACCTAAAGCCGTAACTTCTTCTTGTAAATAAGGCGAAAGGCGCTTGTTGCAGGTAATAATTACCTTGCTTTTATTGTGGAAAACTTGCATCATAATATATGCGAAGTTATCAATAAAATTATAGAGATTTGATGTTTATAGTACATTAAGTAGTATTAGATATGGAAATTAAAGGAAAAGTACACGAAGTAGGTGCCACACAACAAGTAAGTGAAACGTTTAAAAAGCGTGATTTAATAATAGAATACGCAGAAAATCCAACATACCCAGAATATATCCGTTTTGAGGCTTTACAAGATAAAACTGCATTATTAGATACATTTAAAGCAGGCGATGAGGTTGAGGTTTTCTTTAATTTACGCGGTCGCCCTTGGACAGATAAAGCAGGTAAAACATCATATTTTAACAGTTTGGTTATTTGGCGTATAAATGCAGTTGCAGCAGGTGCTCCAGCAGCTACACCAGCTTATGCAGCTCCGGTTGATGTAAGCAATGCACCAGGTGAAGATGATGATTTGCCTTTCTAAATAAAGAATCTTTTTTAAGCAAACAATTTTGAACCATGCCGAGGCTTTAGTCTCGGCATTTTTTTTGGCCCACCTCAGAATCCGAAGTTCTTCCATCGCTTAGACTTTCGAAGTTTACCGGGCCCCGTGCTCCCAAAAACTTCGGAAGTCTTCTCAGCGCTGTTAAAATATGTTAAAAACAAACACTTCGCTTAGCTAATCAGTATTTTTGATATCTGTTTAGATTTAAGAAGATTATGCTCCGGTTTTTTTGATTTTAAAACCAATCTAGTTCATGAAGAAAAAGAGTTTTTGGTTAATTACCGTTTTAATGACGGTGGCTTTGCTTGGTGTTTTTGTAATGCAGCTGTATTACATCAGGGAATCGTATAAACTAAAATCTCAGCTTTTTGATGAGCAGGTAAACCAAACGCTAACATCGGTAGTAAATAAACTACAACGTAGAAATGTTGCCGATCACTTAAACCGTAAAGATGCCGAAAATAAACTGAAGCAGTTACAAGACTCCAGGCAACGGGCATTAGACATTAAGGATTTACGGCAACAATATGTACAAGAGGCAGAACTGCGGCAAGCCGAAAGGGAAAATCAGATCGAAAGTTACCTGAACCAACAAGATAGTATTATCCGCGTATCTTATCGGGCGCCCAATGTAATTTCTGAAAGGGAATATACTTCGTTGAGTTCGAAGAACGGCGACAAGCTGGATTTACAGATGGATGCAATTATTGATATTAAGAGCCTTATTTTAAAAGGTTATAGCATGCGCTCAAAGCCTTTTACGGCGCCACCAAAAGCATTCGAATTTAAAAGCATGCAAAGTTTGCCTGATACATTAAGATATTTGGTTTTTGATCCCAGAGATGGTACTCCAGGTTTCGCAAATGTTCCAAAGATCCCAAACGATTTACAGAAAAAATTTCAACGTGAAGATGAGATTGAGCGGAAAAAATTAGAGCTTAAAATTGCAGCATTGGGCAAAGATACTTTTTCATATACCCGATCGAGTGTAGTTGAGGATGTATCTAAAGAATTGCAGGAAACCAATGTACCAATCTATAAACGCATTAATTTTAATTCCTTAGGCGTTTTATTAAAGCAAGAACTCCTTGCCAATAATATTACACTAGAACCTTCTTACCGGATTTCGCTAGCGAGAAAAGATTCGACCATTTATATGACGGCATCTAACGTTAAAGGAGAGTTTTTGCCCGAAAATACCTATAAAACACCTTTGTTTGGAAACGATATCTTTCGCGATCCCGGAATGCTTTTCGTCAGTTTTCCGAATAAAAATTCGGCAATTATTTCTAACCTAAGTGCAACGCTCGCCTCATCCATCGGCCTGTTACTGGTACTTGTTTTTATTTTCTCATATACCCTTTATGCCATTTTAAAGCAGAAAAAACTGTCGGAGATGAAAACAGATTTCATCAATAACATGACGCATGAATTTAAAACCCCTGTGGCTACTATTATGATTGCGAGTGAAGCTTTGAAAGATCCGGAGGTTACAGCAGATAAGGCCCGGTTAAAGCGCCTGGCTGGGATTATTTATGACGAAAATGTTCGTTTAGGTAATCATATCGAACGTGTTTTAAGTATTGCCCGCTTAGAAAAAGGTGAGCTTAAAATGGAGAACACCGAAGTAGATGTGAACGATTTGATTGTGATTGTGCTGGATAGCATGGAATTGCAATTACAGAAAAGGAATGCCGTTATCAATGTACATACCGATGCAGAGCATGCCATTGTATATGGCGATGAGCTGCATCTGTCTAATGTAATTTATAACCTTATTGATAATGCAAATAAATACAGTAGCGATACGCCAGAGATTACCATTACTACCCGCAATACAGGTAAAAATTTAATTATCGAAATAGCAGATAAAGGCATTGGAATGACCAAGGAGCAGTCTAAACGGATTTTCGACCAGTTTTATAGGGTGCCAACAGGTAATTTACACGATGTTAAAGGCTTTGGCTTAGGTTTAAATTATGTTCAGGATATAATAAAAAAATTGAATGGAACCGTTAAGGTAAGTAGCGAAAAAGATAGAGGAACCACGTTCGAAATATCTTTACCTTTATAAACAGTTAAACATCGGTACAAAAGCTTGCTTTATCGATACATTAAAATAGAACAGGTATAATTTAGCTAATATAGTGGAGTATTAATTTAATCTACAACATAAATTAAACTGCTATGCATATTCAGAATCAAACTTTCAGTGTAGCCAGTGCTACATATGTGAATAAAAACAAGAAAATGAAAAAAATACTTCTGGTAGAAGACGACCCAAATTTAGGTTTATTGTTACAAGACTATTTGCAGCTTAAAGGCAAGTTTGATGTAGTATTATGCACCGATGGTGAGGATGGATTGAGAACGTTTAATAAGCAGAACTTCGATTTATGTATTCTGGATGTGATGATGCCCAAAAAAGATGGTTTTACTTTGGGTAAAGACATTAGGAAGGTAAACACACAGGTACCCATTATTTTTGCAACGGCTAAAACCATGCTGGAAGATAAATCTGCTGCTTATGATTTAGGTGGTGATGATTATATTACCAAACCTTTTCGTATAGAAGAGCTTTTACTACGGATTAATGCAATGTTTAAGCGTGTGGCCAATAAAACAGATAACAACGATGAGGCTGCCGAAACACAGTTTTCTATCGGTCAATATCATTTCGATTATACAACCCAGATTATTACCGACAACGATCACCAGCAAAAACTTTCTACCAAAGAGGCCGAACTGTTGCGTTTATTGTGTTTGAAAAAGAATACCGTATTAACCCGCGAAGAGGCATTGTTAAGTATCTGGCATGATGATAATTACTTTAACGGACGGAGCATGGACGTGTTTTTGAGTAAGTTACGTAAGTATCTCAGGGCAGATCCGACAGTAGAAATTATTAATGTGCACGGAAAAGGCTATAAGCTGCTGGTGAGTTAATAGATCGGTTCGTCATCCTGAACTTGTTTCAGGATCCAATGTAACGTATTAAAGGAAAGGAGGCTGTATCATAAATATAGAATTGTCTTCCTGAGCCTGTTGAAAGACCTGTTTAAATGTCTAGAAAGACGTTTCGACAAGCTCAACGTGACAAATTCGACTGAATTACAACTTGTGATACAGCCACTACGTATGGTAGTAAAAATGTGGTTAAATATATAAATTCTCCTGAATAGCGGGGATTATATTCCGCTCTTGAGCAAGTTTAAATAAGGTATCAACTGCTTTTCGGCCTTCTTCGCCAAGGTTTATGCTGTATTTATTCACATACAATTCGATGTGTTTGTACATCACGCTTTCTTCCATAGCCTGGGCATGCTGGCGGATAAAATCGATCCCCGATTTTGGATGTGCGAAGGCAAACTCTACCGACTGGCGGATTAAACGGTTCACTTTTAACTGTACCTCGCGATCTAAATTACGGTTGATTACGATGCCGCCCAATGGGATGGCACAACCAGTTAGTTTTTCCCAATAATCGCCTAAATCAACAATTTTGGTTAAACCTTTATCCTGATAGGTAAATCTGTTTTCGTGAATAATCAGTCCTAAATCAATCTGCTCGCTAAGTAAAGCCGATTCAATTTCAGAAAAAACAAGCTCCTGTTTGTTTTGTAAATGAGGATAAGCAATTCCCAGCAAGAAATTAGCGGTGGTATATTTTCCTGGTATTCCAACTCTTAGTTTGGAGTCTGGCGTTTGGAGTTCAGCGTCATTTTCTCCATCGAAATAGTTCTTACTGATTAATAACGGCCCAACACCAAAACCCAGGGCACTCCCAGCGTCGAGTAAAGCATACTGGTTGGCAACATAGGCAAAAGCATGGAAACTTAACTTGGTAATATCTAATTCGCCTCTAAGTGCCTTTTGGTTTAACGTTTCTACATCATCATAAGAAACCTCAAATTCTAACCCTTCAGTGTCAATTTTATGGTGAATCAGTGCATCGAAAATAAATGTATCGTTAGGGCAGGGAGAAAATCCAAGTGTAAGTTTCATCTATTTATTTTTTTTGTTTTCAGTTGTTAGATGGAGCCTTTGACAATTAAAATAATTATTTTAATTGTGTCGGGTTCATAAATCAAAATTAAGTACTGCGGTAAACTAATCAGTCATAATCAGTTCATTTCTCCAACAAAAGCAATGGCCCAATCGTTTAAATTTTTAATAGCCAAGCCAATTTTCCAATTGTCTTTATTTCTTGGCTCTACATAATTAGATATACTTCTAATCTGTAAACAATCGATGTTTAACTGTTTACTGGCATAGAAAACCGCGGCACCTTCCATGCTTTCGGTAATTGGGTTTAACCTCTTGATTAGATTTTTAATGCTTTTTTCGCTCCCCGTTACACAGTTCATGGTTATCCCTTTTGCTACGGGTAGGTTAACGCTTTTGTGTGTTTTCGAGGTGTAATGGTTTTCCCCAAAACCCAAATCGCTTATGGTTAAAAATTCGTCTCCATTTTCGGCGCCCAGTTCGGCAAAAGTATCTTCGGTAATATTTAATACAGTACCTAAAGCTATATTCCGATCGAAGCTTCCAGCGATACCGAAATTTACCACAAGGCTATATTTAGATGAAAGATGTTTGCCCAGGGCAAAGGCTGTTGCTACCATTCCAACACCAGTGATCAGCAGATCGAAATTTTTACTCTCTACAAAATCTCCATCCGGCAAATTAAAATGTTGATAAAAGAAGGTGAGTTCGGCTTTTGTAGCAGCAACAACTAAAGTTTTCATAACGTAAAGTTAGCAGATTGTTTTCATTTAAGTTTTATGTAAGCTTTGGTCTTTAGTCTTTAAGCTTAAACCTTTATCCGTATATTTGCATTTTATTTTATAGTAATGATTTACATAACGAGAAAAGCATCCTTCAATGCCGCGCACAAATTGGCCCGTACCGATTGGGATGATGATAAAAACAATGAAGTTTATGGTAAATGTGCCAATCCCAATTGGCATGGCCATAACTATTGGTTATATGTTACGGTTAAAGGCGAAGTGAATCCGGAAACAGGTTTTCTTGTTGATTTGAAATGGCTGAAAGACGTAATGAATGACTATGTGGTAGATAAGGTTGACCATAAAAACTTGAATCTTGATGTAGATTTTATGAAAGGCAAGTTGGCTTCAACTGAAAATCTGGCCATAGAAATCTGGAAACAGCTTTGGGCTCCGATTGCAGAGAGCGGCGCAGTTTTACATTGCGTAAAAATCTACGAAACCGAAAATAATTTTGTTGAATACTTTGGTTAAAAACCCGAATTAATGAGCGATAAAGACGTATTGAAAGGCGAATCGAGAGACGGTTATGTAAAAATAGACCGTTACAACGAAGATAAAATTGAAGCTGTAGCTACACATTATAAAGACATTCTTGGCCAGTTGGGCGAAAATCCAGAACGCGAAGGTTTACTAAAAACACCGGAGCGCGTGGCTAAGGCGCTGCAATATTTAACACATGGGTACGATTTAAAACCTGATGAGATTCTGAAGGGCGCAATGTTTGAAGAAGATTATAGCCAAATGGTTGTGGTTAAGGATATTGAAGTATATTCAATGTGCGAACACCATATGCTGCCATTCTTCGGTAAAGCACATATAGCTTATATTCCTAACGGGCACATTGTTGGTTTAAGTAAAATCCCACGTGTAGTTGATGCTTTTGCCCGTCGTTTACAGGTACAGGAACGGTTAACGAACGAAATCAGAGATTGTATTCAAAATACCCTTAACCCCATGGGCGTTGCAGTGGTAATGGAATGCAGGCACTTATGTATGTCTATGCGCGGCGTGCAAAAGCAAAATTCGGTAACCACAACATCAGCCTTTACCGGAACTTTTTTAAGTAACGATAAAACAAGAGCCGAATTTTTAAGGTTAATTACGGCAAGTTTAGACTAGTTTGTGTCAAGTAAATAGTATCAGGAGTTAAGAACAAGTATCAAGTAGAAAGTAATAGGTATCAAGATAGGGCAATAGATAAAAACGCTAGCCGATAAACGCGATACGCCAAACTAATTATAATGAAAGCATATATTTTTCCCGGACAGGGAGCACAGTTTGTAGGTATGGGTAAAGATCTTTATGAGCACCCAAAAGCTGCAGCATTATTTGAACAGGCCAATGAAATTATCGGTTTCCGCATTAGCGACATTATGTTTAGCGGAACAGATGAGGAGCTTAAACAAACCAATGTAACCCAACCGGCAATCTTTTTGCACTCGGTTATTTTAGCCAAAGTGTTGGGCGATGATTTTAAACCAGATATGGTTGCAGGTCATTCGTTAGGAGAATTTTCGGCATTAGTGGCCGCAAATGCATTAAGTTTTGAAGATGGATTAAAACTGGTTATTGCCCGTGCAAATGCGATGCAAAAAGCTTGTGAAGCACAACCATCAACCATGGCCGCTATTTTAGGTTTAGCTGATGATGTCGTTGAAAAAATCTGTGCAGAAATTGATGCCGTAGTAGTTCCTGCAAATTATAACTGCCCTGGGCAATTGGTAATTTCGGGCAGCATGGAAGGGATTGATCTGGCTTGTGCTAAACTAACAGAAGCAGGTGCTAAAAGAGCTCTGAAATTAAATGTAGGCGGTGCATTCCACTCTCCTTTAATGGAACCCGCAAAAATTGAATTACAGGCAGCTATAGAGGCCACTCATATTTCTGTACCAATTTGTCCGGTTTACCAAAATGTTGATGCAAAGCCATATACTGACCCAACTGAAATTAAAGGCAATTTAATTAAACAATTAACGGGTGCTGTACGTTGGACACAAACAGTAGGGAACATGTTAGCCGATGGTGCAACTGAATTTGTAGAAGTTGGCCCAGGTAATGTGTTACAGGGATTGGTTAAAAAGGTAAGCCGCGAAGTACAAACAAGTAGTGCTGCCATAGCTTAATTTATTCAAAATAGAATATTAGTGCCAACGCCATAAACTCAGCTGTTTATGGCGTTGTTTTTTATCAATATTTAATATCTTTATCCGTAGATGAAAATGAGCTTTGGTGTAAAAATAAGATTTCTATTGCTTGTTTTGGGCTGTTGCCTCATTGCAACTTCTATTTCGTTAAGCAGGTTTACAACCAAAAATGAGCTCCTCGAGCACGATGCACAAGAGATTCAGCACAACCTTTTAATCAAAGAAAGATCTGTTCAAAGTTTTCTGGCTGATAAAAAACAGGTTGCCAAAGCCAAGCAATTTCATCTCGATCCTAATAATGCAATAGATTTTATCGATAACTATCGCAAAAAGAGTGGTATAAATTTATTAACCTACCAAAACAATCAGCTTAAATTCTGGAGTACCTACAAAATATCAGAAATAGATCCAACTACAATAAAAGAGGGTAGTTCGGTGTTGTTTTTTTATAACGGCTGGTATGAGGTGATTAAAAGTACCCAGGGCGATTTTAGCCTTATTTTCTTAATCACCATTCAATCTCAATATCCTTTTAAAGAAACAAAGTATTTTAAAAATGATATCGATCCAATTTTATCAAATACCAAAATATTAACATTTGCATCTTTTACCGATAAGGATGTATATGTAATAAAAAGCCTGGATAATAAGTTTTTATTCGGACTTAAGGTTAAGCCGGGGTATGCAGAAACTCATTATTCGGGTACGCAATTATGGTTGTTTGTTGCCGGTATGTTGTGCATTTGCATGTTTTTTAACTCTTTAAGTTCGTTTATTGCCCGGCGTGGCCATATTGCCTGGGGTACTTTTTTATTGTTGTTTTTCTTCCTGGCATTTCGGTTAACAGATTTATATTATGGTTGGTTTAACCACAGGTTTACTTTAGATCTATTTGATCCGAGGATATATGCCGATAATTTTCTGATGCCTTCGCTTGGTGATTTTCTGTTAAATGTAATTGCACTAACCTGGTTGCTCTTGTTTATGTACAACCATAAGGAACAATATAAGTTTCCGGGATGGATTAAGCGGAGCAAAATAATTGGAGTTGTTATTCAGGCTGGCTTGATGGTGTTGATAGGGCGGATAGTTTGGGATACTGATGATATTTTCTTCGGATTGATTTTTAACTCAAAAATTAATTTCGATATCGTTAATATCCTTAAGCTTAGCGGTACCAGTTGGGTAGGTATTGTGATTTTATGTCTGGCCTGGTTTCAGATTTACCTGATAACGGTTGTTTCAGCAACGGTAAGCAGTCAATTAAATGTTACCAATAAAGAGCGGGTCATTATTTTCTTAATTGGCTTTGCAGGTGTTTTTATCTACAAACTAGTGGTAGATTTTAATGCATTTTTTATCGTTTTTGCCCTTGTATTATTTATCGTGGCACGGGCTGTTTATTTAAAAGAAAAAAACTTCTCAATCGGCATGTTTGCCATTGTGTTTTTCTGCCTGGCCTTTAATACGTCTATTAAATACACCAAGTATAAAGATATTAAGGAAAGAAGTTTGCGCGAGCCTTTGGCCAGGAAAGTGCAATCGTCAGAAGATCCGAATGCCATTATTGCTTTAGGTACTTTGGGGAATGAAATTGTTAAAGATAATTTTCTGACAAGCTATTTTACTCAAAACCGAAAAGGCAGTTACTCGGTACTCAAAAATCATATCAAAGATTATTTAGATGGCTATTTAAACCGCTACGATTATCAGATCTATCCATATGATAGATTGGGTGCTTCGATAGAAAATTCTGATACACCACCGATTGATAAATATAAAAACCTGGTTGAGGCGGGCTCTGTTAAAATTGATGGATCTAACTTTTTTTATCAGGTTAACAATACATTTGGTTATCAGGATTACTTTGGTATCATTTCGGTTGTAGATAATGGCAGTTTATTGGGCACGCTTGTTATCGAACTCCGCTCGAAGCCGTATAATTATAACAATCGCCTACCCGATCTCTTGGGGGATCAAAAAATGATCAAAGATGAAGATTTTAAGGGTTATTCTATTGCCTTGTACAGCAATAATAAATTGCTTAATCAATCTGGAAATTATACTTACCCTTTAGATGGGAGCATATTTAAAGGTAAAAAGGATGATTTTATAACCAGTAATGATGATGAACTTCGTTACAGCCATTTAATTTATAAGCCTACTGATAGCAAAATGGTTGTAATCAGTAAAGAGAAGGTAGATTATGTAGAACGTTTAGCTGCGCTATCGTTTTTCTTCCTGATATTTATCATCTTCTCTTTGTTACTTTATGGTTTAATATGGCTAATCAAAAATCTCGATGATGATAAGGTGGGCTGGTTTAGTATCAATAGATCTTTAATGATCAATGCCAATAAAATTTTGTACAAAACCAGAATCCAGGTGTCGATTGTATTGGCGGTGGTGGCAACGCTGGTTATTGTAGGTTGGGGAACTTACTATTACATGAACAATGAGTACCGTGGGCAGCAGGATACTATATTAAAAGATAAGATAAGGAAGGTTCAACAGAATTTTGAAAAGCAGATTTTTAGTAATGGTATTATTGCAAACGACGAGAATGCGGCAGCAGATTTTAACAATTTTGCCGATATCAATAATGCTGATTTAAATTTATATGATCTGAGCGGCAATCTGATCATGACCACTTATCCAAAACTCTATAATTATAAAATTATTGGTAAAAAGATGGGTCCATCAGCCTTTGCTTCTTTAGGGGGCTTGCATCGATCAGAATTTATCAACCCAGATGAGAAAATTGGCAACTTAACCTACGCTGCGGCATATGCCCCCATCAGGAATGCACAAAATAAAACAATTGCCTATATCGGCCTGCCAAATTACTCTACCGAAGAAGAATATACAGATAAACTGGCGTTATTTGTAAGTAACCTGATTAATCTTTACGCCCTGGTATTTGTGGCTATTGGAGTATTGGCTGTATTTTTGGCCAATCAGATTACCAGTCCCTTAACTTTTATTCAGGAAAGTATTAGTAAAACGAAAATCGGGCAAAAGAACGAGCCCATCGTATGGCGTAGGCATGATGAGATCGGCTCTTTAATTAAGGAGTATAATCACATGATTGCGGCCTTAGAAGATAGTGCGATTAAGCTCGCCAGATCGGAACGGGAGAGCGCCTGGCGGGAAATGGCGAAACAGGTTGCCCACGAAATCAAGAATCCGCTAACGCCTTTAAAATTAGGTGTTCAGCTGTTAGAGAAATCGTGGAAAGAGGAAGATCCTAACTTCGAACTGAAGTTTAATAAGTTTAGCAAATCATTTATAGAACAGATTGATAGCCTTTCGAAAATTGCTTCTGAGTTTTCTAATTTTGCCAAAATGCCCGATACCAATCTGGAGCGGCTTTCTTTACTTCCGATTATTGAGCAGGCAAGAGAGGTATTTAAAAGCACCGAAAACGTCACCATTGATGTGCTTGATAAAAGTGAGAAGGACATCGAAATCATGGCCGATCACGATCAGCTTTTGAGAACGTTTAATAACCTGCTTAAAAACGCAATAGAAGCTATTGATGAGGAAACTTTATGCTGCATTACCATCATTATATATGTAGATGCAAAAAATGCATATATCGAAATAAAAGATAATGGAAAAGGCATCCCACCAGCCCTGCACGATAAAATATTTGTACCGAACTTCACTACCAAAACATCAGGTACGGGCTTAGGCTTAGCTTTTGTTAAACAAGCTGTAGAAAATGCCGGCGGTTCAGTTAAGTTTACCTCTATAAGTGGTTTAGGAACAACGTTCTATTTGAACTTTCCTTTAGCTTAAATTAAAAACAAGGTAGATTGGTTAATCAGATGGTGGGTATTATCTCAACTCCACTTGTGCTTTGCCCATGGTATTACCATCAGCATATAAAATTACGGTATATATGCCCTTTATAAATGGTTTAGGGTTTGCCCAGTCGATAACATAGGTGCTGTCATCGTTATTGTAGTTAATAAAAATAGAATGGCTGAACTGCATATCCTGCCCATCAACCTCAAAATGGTTTCCTTCGTCTGCTAGCAGGTTTCCTGCCGGATCGAATACCCGAAGATAAATGTTGTGATGCCCTTTTTCTGCTAACTGGTTAGGTACAACATTAAATCGTACGCTTAACTTCTCTGCAGTAGATGATTTGGTTACTTCAACTTTTTTACCGCTTGATTTTGTTCTGAAAGCAATAATTTCGGCGGATTGAAGTTTTAATGCTGCGGCAGTTTTAACTTTCGCATTTAAACTAGAATTTTCGTTCTCTAAATTCGATGCCTTATTGCTGATGTTTCTTAGGGTATTCTGTAAGCTATCGCGACTATTTTTTAGAAAAATATTGTCTTTTTGTAGCTGAATAATCTGATCATTGTAGTTTTTTACAAATGTTTTCAGTTCATTAATTTGTGTATTGGCTTTGTCGAGTTCGCCCTGAGTAATCTGGTTCTTTTCTAAGGCTGCTTTAAGTTCCTCGATTTTTAGCCGGGCAAGCTTCTGTTCTTCAACAAGCTTCTCGTTCAAATCGAGGTTCAATGCATTAACCTTGTCCAGCTCAACCTCAATTTTTTCTACCTCGAGCCGTAGTTTATCCTTCTCTGAGCTAACTGTAACAAATCTTTCACTTTGCTTTCGATCTTTAAAAAACAAGTAAGCATTTGTGCCAATTAAAGCTGCAATAACGATGACCAGGAAGTAAATTTTGTTTCTATCACCCTTATTAATCTTTTGTGGTTCCATTTTAATAACGCTGTATCTTCTGTAAATTAATATACTTTTGTTCTCCATAGGTAAATGGGGGTACACAATTAATTTTAGCAGGGCGCAAATTAAAATTTTTAATAAACTTATAAGAGTTTTTAAAAAAAATCGTTTACTTGCTGATGTTCATTTGTATTCAAATCAACACAAACACACAACCTGAATAAAAAATAAGACAAGAAATAATGCTTAAAAACTTCCTATACGCACTTTTATCTTTAACTGTAGTACCTTATATATTAAATGCTCAACCTTTATCAAAAATTGCACCAAAAAGGGAGTTTAGGGGCGTTTGGGTGGCTACTGTAACCAATATAGACTGGCCATCGAGGCCAGGCCTGAGTATCGATCAGCAAAAGCAGGAGCTGATTGGCATTTTAGAAAGACATAAAAGCCAAGGGATGAATGCAATTATTTTGCAGGTTAGGCCCGCAGCCGATGCATTTTATGCAAAATCCAGAGAGCCTTGGAGCCAATGGTTAATGGGTAAACAAGGTTTGGCTCCAGCACCTGGTTATGATCCGCTGGCCTTTGCCATTAAAGAAGCCCATTTCAGGGGAATGGAGCTTCATGCCTGGTTTAACCCTTATAGAGCCAGTATGAGCAGCACGGCTGTATTGAGTGAAAACCATGCTTATCGTAAACATCCTGATTGGTTTTTTACCTATGGTGGCAAAAAACAGTTTGATCCTGGTATTCCAGATGTGAGGGAATACATTGTTCAGGTAATTTTAGATGTGGTAAAAGGATATGATATTGATGGAATTCACTTCGACGATTATTTTTACCCTTATAAAGTAGAGGGGCAAACGATTAACGATGGTAATACTTTTTACAAATACCCGAATAATTTTTCAGATATAAAAGACTGGAGGCGCAACAATGTCGATCTGCTCATCAAGCAACTGGACGATAGTATTCACCACTATAAAAAATGGGTAAAGTTTGGCATTAGCCCTTTTGGTATCTGGAAAAATAAAAATGAAGATCCCGAAGGCTCTGCTACCAGTGGCCTATCCAATTATGCAGAACTTTTTGCCGATAGTCGTAAATGGGTTAGAGAAGGTTGGGTAGATTACATTAATCCTCAAATTTATTTTACGTTTACCAGAAGAGTAGCACCTTATGGCGTTTTAGTTGATTGGTGGAGCAATAATACCTTTGGTAGGCATGTTTATATTGGGCAGGGTGCTTATCTGGTAAACTCAAGGGCAGAAGCCGCATGGAAAAACTTAAGTGAAATACCCAATCAGATTAGATACATAAGAAATAACAACCGAATTCAAGGGAGCGTGTTTTTTAGTTCTAAATCATTAAGTACAGTTGCTAAAGCAGTAGGCGACTCCTTAAAGAATGATTTTTATAAGTATCCTGCTTTGCCGCCACAAATGCCTTGGCTTGATGAGGTGCCGCCAAATGAGCCCCAGGCCCTAACGGCTGATGCATTAAAAGATGGTGTACATTTAAAATGGCAACTTCCGTTAAAAGCAAAAGATGGAGAAACGGCTTCAGGATTTGTAATTTACCGATTTAATGAAGGAGAAAAAATTTCGGTACTCGATCCTAAGAACATTGTTAAAATAAGCTTTGAAGATTATCTTTCGTATATTGATACCAGTATAGAAAGTGGAAAGCGGTATAGCTATCTTGTAACTGCGCTTGATCGATTAAAAAATGAAAGTGAACCTAGTGGGCCTGTTGGTATTGAAGTTCCTTTAGCAAAGGAATAATAGGCTTTTTAACTCTTTTTATTGGTCGATTCTCTTTCTACAACAGCTGGATTGAGCACAATATGCTCCATATTGGCATATGGGCTCTCCTGATTAATCATTTTCAGAAACATTTTAGCACATTCTTTGCCCATTTGTGATGCATGCTGATCAATTGTTGATAGGTTAGGTGTAATGTAAGCGGAGAATGCTTCATTAGCAAAGCCAATTACACCAACTTCGGGCGGTGTTTCATCAATCTCTTTAAGCTTTTTAATTACACCCAGTGCAGTAAAGTCATCACCTGCAATAATAGCATCAGGTTTGTTTCTGCTGCGCATTAACTTGCCAGCACCAAATCGGCCGTCTTTAATGGATAAACCTCCAAAAATAATATGTTCTTCCATTAGCGGAAGGTCATGGTCTGCTAAGGCTGCTTTGTATCCTTCCAAGCGGTCGTTAAATATTTTAATCTGGTGAACAGTGGTTACAAATGCAATTTTTTGATAACCCTGATCGATTAAATGTTTCGTAGCGATATAACCTGCCTTGAAATCATCAAGTGTAATGGTTGGGACTTTTAAATCTACATTTACACGGTCGAATAATATAAGGGGTTTATTTTGTTTAATAATTTCGGCAAAGTGCGAAACGTCTTCTGTTTCTAAAGACATTGAAGCCATAATGCCATCTACCTGTGCTTCTAGTAAGGTTCTCACGCCATTTATTTCATTCTCAACAGATTCGTTGGATTGGTAGATAATAACGCGGTAGCCACTGTCCTTCAGGCCATCTTCTATATAATGGATAATAGATGCAAAGAAATGTGCCTGTACACTTGGCACAATTACACCAATAATATGGGTTTTACCAGATTTTAATGCAGATGCGAGTTTATTTGGACTATAGTTTAGTTTTTTAGCCATTTCGACAACAGCCTTTCTGGTGGCATCACTTATTGCCGGAAAGCCACTAAGCGCCCTGGAAACAGTTGACACTGTAATATCAAGCTCCTTGGCTATATCGTATATGGTGGTTTTCTTTTTCAATTGCAGAGGGGGACAATCAATTATAGCGTAAATTTACTAAACCTTAATAATAATGTTCTTTTTATACATAAAATATAACAACACATAAAAACCGAGCACATAGGTTATGGCCCAAACTAAGGAAGCATTTATGGGGCTAAAAAACGGAGTGTAACAAGTTTCATAAAAGCGCACCAATAATCCTGTTTTTGTACCGTCAGGTTTGGTAATCTGGATCAGGTTTAATACCCGCGGCATTAAGCCTGCTAAGAAAAAGACTGTTATGGCATTTACACCATAAACAACGAAAGGAGTGGTAAATTTTTTGTAACCCTGAACATCGATAATCCAGTAACAAAGTGCCATTCCTATCGACGCCAATCCGCCCGCATAGAGTACGTAAGAACTTGTCCAAAGGGCTTTGTTGATCGGAAACTGTAAATCCCAAAGTAAACCTAAAATAACAGCGGTTATACCTGTAGTAAATAACCAGGCCACCTTAGTTGCATTGTCGACGTCTTTTCTGCGCATCCAAACGCCAACCAGAATGCCAAATAAGCAGGTTCCTACTGCTGGTAATGTGCTCAAAACCCCTTCCGGATCCCAGGTTTTGGATGAGGCCCAGGTATGTGCTTCGGTTAAAATTCCGCGGTCGATCCAGGCAGCTAAATTCGTTTCTTTTTCCAGGTTGGGATAGCCTACTCCCGGTACAGGAATAAATGTCATTAATGCCCAATAAAGGGCAAGGATTACGATTAAGATTTTGAATATGGTTTTGTTCGATACTTTGATGAAAATGATACTGCTAATGATAAAAACAATGCCTATTCGTTGTAAAACGCCTAAAAGACGAACCGTTTGAAAAGCCTCCCAAATTGATCTGTCATCTATTATGGTACTGATAATTTTTCCGAAAATGGCCAAAAAGAAACCGAGTAAATAAAGTATAATACCACGTTTAATGGCTTTTATAATGGTTTTTTGATGTGAAGGCGGATCTGCTTTACTGCTGCTCATGGCAAATGCAATGGATACACCAACAATCCATAAGAAGAATAGGAAAATTAAATCGGTGGGGGTACATCCATTCCATTCCGCATGCTCTAAAGGCGCGTAAATATGCCCCCAACTGCCCGGATTGTTCACTAAGATCATTGCGGCTACGGTTAATCCCCTGAAAAAATCAAGAGATAACAATCGTTGTTTAGGTTCGGTCATGATTAGCTTGTTTGGGTTCAGCAAACTAATTTAGAGTATTGTTTTTAGAATGAGAAATTACTTGCGAAGTTTAGGAAGGACGGTGGGTTAGGATAACTTCGTAAGTCTAAGGAAATGTCTAGTTAAAACTTCCGAAGTCTTTCTGCACTCGGCCATCAAGACTTCGGAAGTTGGGCCAATTGAACACTCAATTATCATTAATCTTATGATCAGTTATAAAGCCTGCTAAACCACCAAACAATTCTAATACTTCGGATTTACAAATTGAACTTGGTTCATTTGATAAAAATGAACCGAAAGAAGAATACTTATAATCTTCCATTTTTTTTACCAATCCTGAAGTTAATGGGTTTTGGTGTATATAAGTAATAATTTGGATATAGTAAGCCTCAGAATCTACTTTCTTCGATTTATATCTTCCTTGCCATAAGCCACCAACTCGGTTATAACTTTGGTTTATTGCTTTAGTATAAGAAATAAGCATATTCTTAATTCCTTTTTCAAAATTCAACCTATCCTTTATTCTGATGAAAAAATGAAAATGATTTGGCATTAAACAGTAAGCCAATACATCAACCGATTGTATGACATACTTTTTAAACTGCTTTAAAAAGAAAATGTAATTTCCATCTTCAAAAAAGATCTTACCCTTATTGTTTCCCCTATTGTAAATATGGTAACAGCAGCCTTCCTCTATCTTCATATTCTAAAAGTTTGAATAAATGATTAGGGATGACTAATTAGATTGAAATATATAAAAATATTTTTAGAATAAAACATAAAAGGAGTAGTTTCTTACGAAGTTTAGCTGAGATAGAGTGATGGGTCAACTTCGTAAGTTTTTCATTAAACCTACGAATTCTTGCTGCGCCCTTGGCCATCGAGACTTCGTAGGCAAAAAAAACCCTGCCTTGAGTTAACAAGGCAGGATCAATATTTATTTTAACACTAATTAATCCACAAATTTCCAGCGTACAAAAGCTTCCATTGCTTCATATTCTGCAAGACCAAGCTCGTCGTAGGCTTTTGCAGTATCACGGTTACGGTCTTCGGCACGCTGCCAGAACTCTCTAGCATCATCACCAGGGAAAACTGCTCTGTCTTTTTGGCTCTGGTGTTTGAAAATCGCATATTTTTTACGCTCAAGCTCCTGCGGAGAAATTGGAACAGCCATTTCGATTTCATATGTTTCAAATTCGTGCCATGCACCGCGGTACATCCACAACCAGCAATCTTGTGCCCAAGCTTCGGTTTTGCGTAAACGTTTTAATGCTTCTAAAATAATATTAAAACAAACAATATGCGTTCCATGCGGATCTTCAAAATCGCCTGCCGCATACACCTGTTGAGGCTTAACTTTTTGCAATAGTGCTATTGTAAGTTCGATATCAGCATCCGTTACCGGGTTTTTCTGAACCTTACCGCTTTCGTAAAAAGGAAGCGCCTGAAAGTGGATATGGTCATCTTCAAGACCGCAATATCTTGCGCCAGCAATAGCCTCGCCTTTTCTGATTAGTCCTTTAACCGTTTGGATCTCTGGCGTATCTATCTGGTTTGGTTGTTTCTGCTCAATAAAGGTTCTCATTTTGTTGTAGAGATCCTTCAAATGGGTATTGTCCATACCCATTTTCTCTGTAAAATCTACATTGAACTCAACAAAACGAAGTGCATCATCATCCCAAACCGCGGTATTACCTGAGGTTTGGTAAGCTACATGTACGTCATGCCCTTGATCAACCAGACGGAGAAAAGTACCACCCATCGAGATCACATCATCATCAGGGTGCGGTGAGAAAATAATTATTCTCTTTTTAGCAGGTTCAGCTCTTTCCGGACGCTGAGAATCATCAGCATTCGGTTTACCTCCTGGCCAACCTGTAATGGTGTGCTGTAATTTATTAAAGATGTGGATGTTGATATTGTATACTGGTCCTTTTTCAGTAGCCAGTTGCGCCATACCGTTGTTGTTGTAATCGTCTTCGGTTAACTTTAAGATCGGTTTTTTCAAGGTATTGGCCAGCCAGATCACCGCTTTACGGATCAGAGCATCTGTCCAAACACAGTCTTTAACCAACCATGGGGTGTCAAAACGGGTCAGTTCTGAAGCTGCAGGTGCATCAAGGATAAACTCCACATGGTCAGAAAGCTGTAGGTACGTTGCCGGAACATCGCCCGAAATTTCGCCTTCAACTGCTTTTTTAATAATCGAAGCCTTTTTACGGCTCCAGGCCATTAATATAATTTCCCTTGCTTTGAAAATTGTACCGATACCCATGGTAATGGCCTTAGTTGGTACGAAGGTTTTTCCACCGAAATCGCGTGCGGCATCACGGCGGGTAAGGTCATCTAAAGTAACTAAACGGGTACCAGAATTTGGTGCAGACCCCGGCTCGTTAAATCCGATATGACCTGTACGGCCGATACCTAAAATCTGGATATCAAGACCACCAAGATCACCTATTTTCTTTTCATATTCTAAGCAAAATGCAGGAATGTCTTCCAGTGCAAGCGTACCATCAGGGATGTGAACATTCTTCTTATCAATATCAATATGATTGAAAAGGTTTTCGTTCATAAACGTAACATAACTTTGTGCCGCAGTTGGCGCCATTGGATAATATTCATCCAGGTTGAAAGTAATTACGTTTTTAAAACTCAAGCCCTCTTCTTTGTGCAGTCTAACCAGTTCGGCATAAACTGCAATTGGGGTAACACCTGTTGCTAAGCCCAGTACTGCAGGTGTGTTGCTTGCTTGTTTAGATTTAATGAGCTCGGCAATGCGGTGTGCAACATTAATTGAAGCAATTTTTGGATTTTCGAACACGCTTACCGGTAATTTCTCGAAACGTGTCTCCTCCAGTAGATTTAATCTAGCCATTTTTTTTATATGGATTTTAATGTACGGAGCAGTAAATATAGAGAGTTATGCCCAATTTGTAACAAAGGATATTTACTTTTATTGCAAGTATTTATATAAAATTCGATTAAAGGGGCAGACAAACGTTTGATCTTTTTAAGATAAAAAGCCAATATGAACACACAGATTGAAAAGTTGTATTCGAAAGCAGGGAAATCGGAACGCTTAATTATAGGATTAATGAGTGGTACATCAATGGATGGACTGGATATTGCGCTTTGTTTGGTAAAGGGAAGAGGTGCTGAGACGGATATCCGGATTTTAAAATTTAAAACCGCAGGTTATACAGCTGATTTTAGGACAAAAATAAAGGCCATTTTTTCTAAAAAAGAAGTCGATTTACAATTGGTGTGCTTAATGAATGAGCATATTGCAAATACCCATGCCCAACTAATAAATGAAGCCCTGGAAGAATGGGGCTATAAAAATGAGGAAATAGATTTTATAGCCAGCCACGGACAAACCATATTTCATGCACCAAAATCGTTGCATCAAATGACCGATTACCCAAACGGGACATTACAAATTGGTGATGGAGACCATATTGCGCTAAAAACCGGAATTATTACACTTTCTGACTTTAGGCAAAAACATTTGGCCGCTGGTGGCGAAGGTGCTCCCTTAGCGGTTTATGGCGATTATTTAATATTTTCGAAAGCTGGCGAAGATCGGGTAATGTTAAATATAGGCGGCATAGCAAATTTCACCTATTTGCCGGGCAGTACGGATGCCAGTGAAATTTTTTCGACGGATGTTGGCCCAGGAAATACTTTGATGGACCAGTATATGCAGAAACATTTTAATCAATTTTATGATAAAAATGCAGCTGTTGCTTTGGCTGGCGAATCTAATCCCATTCTATTGTCTGCGTTATTAAATTGCAGCTTTTTTGATCTGGATTTTCCTAAAACCACAGGACCGGAATTGTTTAATCTGGAGTATTTAATCAGCGCACAAGAACAGTCTTCAACAACTAGTCTAAGTGCAGCCGATATAATGGCTACCTTATGTCATTTTTCTGCAGAAACCATTACTAATGCGATTAAGCATTGTTTTGGTGAAGATGCTAAAACAAAGGTTTTTATGAGTGGCGGCGGAATGCATAACCCCTTCCTTGTACAACTTCTTAAAAGCAAGTTACCTTTTTGCAAATTCCTAACCACTGAAGACTTGAATATTGATCCCGATGCAAAAGAGGCTGTTTTGTTTGCTGTTTTGGCCAACGAAACACTCTGTGGCGAACCGATAGGCTTTGGCGATAGGCAAGGAGTACCTTCGGTTTGCATGGGTAAAATCAGTTTACCAGTCTAGGTAAGCACAATTTTGTAAATCAGTTTGTACAGGTTAAAAATTTGGTTTGTGCGGTATTTTGTTAAATTTGTTTTAACAAAATCTTCTAACAAAACCAAATTTTATGGAAAAAAGTTACCTAAAATGGTCGCCAGGATTCTTCGCAATTTTGTTGATCCCATTTCTGCTGCTCTTATTTACAGAAATGGCGCAGGCACAAAACAAACGGTATACCATAAGCGGTAAGGTTACCGATGCCGCAAATAATAGCCCTGTTCCAGGTGCAGTTGTGAAAATTATCAATACAAATCTCGTAACAAGCACAAGTTCGAGTGGAACGTATAGCTTTTCGGTTGATTTAGCCCCTGGTAAATACCAGATTCAGATTTCTTTTATCGGCTTTAAATCGAATATCGAAACGGTAACACTTGGCGATAATACCACAGTTCAGGCAAATAGTGCTTTAAGTGGCGATGCCGTGGGGCTCGATGAGGTAATTGTTACGGGTACCTCTCAAGGAACTACCCGTAAACAGCTCGGTAGTTACGTGAGTACCGTAAAAGGTGATGATTTAAACAAGGCGCCTAGTGGAAATGCGCTGGCGTCATTACAAGGTAAAACACCCGGCGCACAAATCAGCCAAAATTCTGGAGACCCAGCGGGTGGAATTTCTGTTCGTTTAAGGGGGGTGAGCTCGGTTAACTCATCATCAGAGCCACTTTACATCATTGATGGCGTAATTGTAAACAATTCTACAACCAGAGTAACCAATACATCAGCCAATTATGATGGCGGAAACTTTGTCGGAAGTATTGGGCAAAACCGGATGGTGGATATTAGTCCGGCAGATATTGATCATATTGAGGTTTTAAATGGTGCGGCAGCTGCAGCAATTTATGGATCGAGGGCAAATGCGGGGGTAATCCAGATTTTCACCAAGAGAGGTAAAACCGGCGAGCCCCAAGTGAGCTTTAGTACAAGTCTAACCATAAGCGAGCTACGTAAGCAAATTGAAGTAAACCAGGCGCCTTTTAGGTTTGGGGATAATGCGAACTCTGTAACGCAAGATGTCATTCAAACAGTTCCACCCACTCCTGGTGCCACTCCTGTTTTACAGACCGCAAAAACTCCGGTAACCAGGTATAATTACCAGGATTATATTTTCAGGACAGGTATTGGTACAGATAATTCAGTTTCAGTTTCTGGAGGTAATGACAACACTAAATTCTATACCTCGGCTGGTTATTTCTCAAATCAGGGAATCATAAAAAACACGGATTTTAAAAGAATGAACTTCAGGGCAAATCTTGATCAAAAAATTAATAACTGGGCAAAGATGACAGCTGGTTTTAACTATGTGCATAGCGATGCCAATGAAAAACCAGATGGTAATTCATTCTTTTCACCAATGAACTCTGTAACCATTATTGGTAACTTTCACGATATTTTTGCAACAGATATATTGGGCAATTTAAAAGCTGTTGGAGAACGCGGTCGTGTTAATCCAGTTTCTGTTATTGAAGATATCAAGCAGCGCCAGTTTACCAATCGCATTATTGCCAATCTAGGTTTAAAGCTCAATCCCGTAAAAAACCTGACTATCGATTATACCATGGGGGTTGATAATTCCATTCAAAATGGAACAACATTTATTCCGCCCTTTACTTATAATGTGAGTACAGGTTTTTATGGTGGTGGAGCTAGTTTAGACCCATCATTAAATGGTTATGCCAGTGCGGCAAATGCAACAACTACACTGTTTAATAATGAATTAAATTTCACCTATGATGCAAAAATATCTGACTTATTAAGTTCGACAACACAATTAGGTGGATCTTATCAGTATCAGAAAGATTTGTTTAGTTTGTTAAATGGCAGGGGGCTTGCGCCACTTATTCAGACGGTTAATGGGGCGAGTACGATACTTCCCAATAATGATAACCGTTCAGAATTCTCAATAAGCGGGGCCTATTTACAACAGAATTTTAAATATAAAGACCATCTTTTTGTTACGGGAGCAATCAGGGTCGATCAATCAACTGTTTTTGGTGAAGGCAACGGAACACAATTTTATCCAAAAGCAAATGTAAGTTATGTGTTGTCGTCTGCTAATTATTGGAAGGATCTTGGTGTTTCATCTTGGTGGAATGCATTTAAACTTCGGGCGGCGTATGGCGAATCGGGTAATTTAACTGGCATCGGTGCTTACGATCGTTTTAATGTGTATCTACCTAGCGCCTTAAACAGCAAAACATCACTGGCATCCAGCAGTACGCTTGCTAATACTGATGTTAAACCAGAGCGTCAAAAAGAATTGGAGTTAGGTACAGATATGTCGTTTTTTAATAACCGTTTGGGCCTAACATTTAGCTGGTACAATAAAAGCGTTAAAGATTTATTATTGGGAGTGGTAATTGCTCCAACCACAGGGTATTCCAGCCTTTTGGATAATATTGGTGGATCGCTTAAAAACAAAGGGATAGAGCTCATGCTTACAGGAGTACCATTAAAAACCCAAGATTTTACCTGGACATCAACGCTAATCTACAACAGAAATAGAAATAAAATTGTAGGTTCAGGTGCACAAAGATTAATTTCAACCAATGCTGGTGCGCCTGTTTCTATCACTGACGGTTATCCGGTAGGTGTTTTTTATGGGACATATTTTGAGCGGACAGCAAGTGGAGATATTGCGACAAACCCTGCTGGTATTCCTTTAACTGCAGGTCAAGCCGCAGGTAATGTTTTGCGTAAAGTAATCGGCGATCCGAACCCAGATTATACAGGGTCTTTTGTTAACGATTTTACTTACAAAAAATTGAGCTTACACATTCAACTGGATGCTGTTCAAGGAGGGGACGTTTGGAACGCAGATTGGAGAACACGTCAAGGTGTAGGCAATGGAAAAGTTGCCGAAGCAGAGCAGCTTGGCCAATTGCCTAGAGGCTATGTGGCTGGTGCGTACAATGTAGAAGAGTGGCGTATTGATGATGGATCTTTTGTGAAATTGAGAGAGATTTCTTTGAGCTATAATATTGGCCAGGTTAAATTTATTAAAAATTTAACTGTTAATCTTAGTGGAAGGAATCTGATTTCGTGGGATAATTACAAAGGCTACGATCCTGAGCTGAACTCTGGTGGTCAATCCACAATTTTGAGAAATATCGATTTTGGCTCTGTGCCTATTCCACGTACTTTTTCTTTCGGTTTACAAGCTAAGTTTTAATTTATTGGAAAAAATAAATCATATTAAGATGAAAAATTCAAGATCAAAATATATTCGCTACACATTTTTCTTTGCAATGGCCCTTTCACTGGCTGCTTGTAAAAAGGAATATTTAAATCCTAACGGTGCTGTAGCTGATGATGTGCTCCTTTCTGCAAGAGGTTTGACCGGGATTACGGTTGGTCTTCAGAAAAATTTCTCCACAACAAGAGCGGGGCTCATGTATGCAGCAATTACTGTTAATGGCATTACTACTAATGAGTTAATTTCTGTTAATACAGGAAATACCAACGAAGACCGGCTGATGACGGGAGGAGTGCAGGTAGATGGTACAAATTCAGTGTTACTAAATGTTTGGACCAGTTCAAATAAAATCATTTTTGATGCAGATAATGTGATCAATAATGCCGCTAATCTTGCCGATAAAGGTTTGGCTTCGGGCTTAATTGCACATGCTAGTATTTTTAAAGCCTTGGCATTGGGTAATTTGTCGGAATTTTGGGAAAAAGTTCCAAACGGAACTGGGCAGAACGTAACTTTTATTACAAGGACAGATGGTTTTAACAAAGCTATTGCAACTATTGATAACGCTTTGGCCTTAATTGCAGCAAACCCAATCAGCACCTCGTTTTTAAGCAATATTCCTACGGGAGTAGATATCCCGAATACGCTCAATGCTTTAAAGGCTCGTTATGCGTTGTTTGTTGGCAATTATGCCCTTGCATTAAGTAGTGCCAATGCTGTTGATTTAACTAAAAGGTCGGCGCTAACTTATGACGCGCAAAATCTTAATCCCATTTTTGAGATTGCTACCTCTACGAATAATGTAATTCAGCCAAAAAATATAAATTTAGGGCAAACTGGTGCTAATACCCCGGATGTAGGCGATGCGAGGATTCCATTTTATACGGCAATTAGCACGACAGTGCGCATCAATGGTTTTGGTGCGGCTAGCTTAACGCCAATTCCAGTTTATCTTCCTGGTGAAATGACATTAATTAAGGCTGAGGCGTATGCCCGCCAGGCTACTCCTGACCTAGCCTCATCATTAACTGAGCTGAATAAGGTAGTAACACGCCCTGCAACAGGAAATGTGCTCGATGCTAATTATGGAA
The DNA here is from genome assembly GCF_018613605.1 of Pedobacter sp. ISL-64. Lineage (GTDB taxonomy): Bacteria > Bacteroidota > Bacteroidia > Sphingobacteriales > Sphingobacteriaceae > Pedobacter. Next base: position 108,582 of record NZ_JAGGPU010000016.1, read on the forward strand.
TGGGCGCAGCATTGGCAGCACTAACCGGACCTTATACACAGCAACAGCTTTTAGATCTGATTTACAAACACCGTTGCATTGAGCTTTTCATGTCAGGGCTAAAACTTGAGGATATGAGAAGATTTAATCAGCCTTTAGCTGATCGCAAGCGTAATTTTTTCCCTTATCCTTTCGCAGAAAGAGATAACAATACCAATACCCCTGCGGATCCAACTTTCTAGCAAAATGAAAGAGGTTGTATCATAAACACAATTTCAGCTCAAATACTGTCCACAGGAGTCCTTTGGACAGGGTGACAAATCTGTATGATACAACCTCTTTTTATAAAATATTCAATTCCTTTTCGCGGTAACGCGAAAGTGATTCATGGTCTAAATCTAATTCAGTTATCAGATAACTAATGCTTTCTATCGGGCAAACCCTTAATCTTAAAGCAATATCCAGCTTTTCGGAAATACAAAGTACAGCGGTTTTTTTTGCACAGGCTAACATGGCTTTTTTAAGCTGGTTAATTTCCCAGTAGGTATCTGTTAGGCCTTCATCGGGATGGATGGCGCTGGTTCCCATCAGGCATAAATCGGCCTTGATTTCAGATAACTGTGTAATTACTTGTCCGCCGTAAGTAACTTGCGAATTTTTCGAAAATAAGCCTCCAATTAAAATCACTTCGATATTATTGTATTTAGCGAGCTCTACAGCAACCAGCGGACTAATGGTGAAAAATGTAGCAGATAGGCCCTGCGGAAGTCGTTTAACAAATTCTAAAATCGTTGTTCCTCCTCCGGTTAAAACTACCATGCCGTCTTTTATCAACTGAACGGCTTTTTTGCCAATCGCAATCTTGCTATCTCTGGCATAAACCGTACTATCGTCAAAAGAACTGTGATAAGATTTCGATAAAGCGCCTCCATGAACCTTATAAAGCAAGTTTTCATCAACAAGCTCTTGTAAATCCCGTCTGATTGTATCTTCCGAAACATTAAGTAACTGCACTAAGTCGGATGTTAGAACACGGTTATGCAGGTTAATCTGGCGCATGATGAAGTCGTGACGTTCTTTTTTCAGCATAAATCATTTGATTTTCTACGAATGTATAAAAAGATTTTAAAATTATATTATTTGCGTTTTTATGCGTGTTTGTGCGATAAAGTTTTGTTTGTTAGCACAATAAATCTTTCCTATTTGTTTTTATTTTCAAAAACATTCATCATATTTACTTAACTAACATCAAAGCTGCGGTAATTTGCACGTTTGATAAACCGGAATACAAACAACAACTTCTAATAACCACTTTCTTACTAACAAATTATGAAGAAAAAACTATTCTTTAGTTTTATCGGTATGATTATGCTGTGTGCGCAAGTTTTCGCGCAACAGATAACGATTACCGGTAAGGTCAGCTCCGCTGACGGCCCCATTCCCGGCGTTTCTATCCGGGTGAAGGGAAGTACCGTGGTGTCACAATCCAATGGTAACGGAAATTATTCGATAAAGGCATTAAAAACCGATGTATTAACATTTTCTTATGTTGGATACAAAAGTGTTGAAAGAGCTGTTGGTGCAAATAGCACGATTAATGTAACCCTTTCTGCTGATGCCAGCAATCTTAATGAGGTTGTGGTTACTGCCTATGGGATTGATCGCGATGCTAAATCGTTAGGCTATTCAACGCCAAAAGTTTCCGGATCCGAAGTTGCCGAAACCCAGAGAAACGATTTCTTTGGAGGCTTGCAAGGTCGTGTTCCAGGTTTATCGATTAACAGTACCAATGGAAACCCGGGAGCCTCTGCGCAGATTGTTTTACGAGGATTTGTATCGATCAGCGGAGATAATAACGCACTGATTGTTGTAGATGGTGTGCCGATTAACAACAGTACATTAAATCAAACAAGAGAGCTAGTTTCGGGAGCCGCAAACAGAGACCAGGATTACTCTAACCGGGGGATGGATATTAACCCAAACGATATCGAAAGTTATGTAATAATGAAAGGGCCTGAGGCCACTGCGTTATATGGAAGTGCCGGTGCCAGTGGAGCAATTTTGATTACCACAAAAAAAGGTAAGGCTGGTCGCGGGAGTATTAATTATAATAATTCGTTTAGGGTAGAACAGTTGAATAAGTTTCCGGAAATACAGACTAAATACAATTCTGGCGTTTCTAATGGAGTTTACGATGGTGGAAGTTCTAACTTTTTTGGACCGGCATTTTTACCAAGTACACCGCTTTACGATAATATCCATAATTTTTTTGAAACAGGGTTTACACAAAAACACAACTTGTCTTTTGAGGGAGGAACTGAACAGTTCTCTTATCGCTGGTCTAACGAATACACCGATAGTAAAGGAACAATCCCTACAACAAGTTATAGGCGGATCTCATCGAGGATAACTGCTGTTGGTACCATCTCACCGATACTGAAACTAACAAGCACTTTCAACTACATCAATTCTAATAATGATAAGGCAAATAAAGGTGCTAACGGATCTTTGCTTCAGTTGATGCGGTTTAGTTCTGCTTACGATGTTCAGAATTACCAAGATATCAACGGAAACAGGGTTCTGCATCTGGCAAGCATCTATTCGGAATTCGATAACCCGCTTTGGGATGTTGTTAAAAATGTGAATAACGATAAAGTTAACAGGTTAATTGCAAATACGAATGTGGAGCTAAAGCCGACAAAATGGTTAAGGATTAATGGGATTATTGGAGCCGACATTGCCAATACCAAAGGATTGTCGGTATATCATGCTCAATCTTACCGGGGTTCGGGTTCTGCCGCAGCCCCGACAGGCGGAACGGTAATGACCTATGATCAGTTGACCAAGGTATTTAATGGATCGTTAACGGCTAGTGCCAAGCATAAATTTGGAGATTTTAACAATACCTATGTTATTGGTGCTACTTTTAACGATTATAATTCTACTACCGATTCTCAGCGTGGTACGAATATGTATGATCCAAATTTTTACAGTATAAATAATACGCTGCCAACAACACAGCGTACATTAACCTATGTAAACCGCTACCGTACAGTTGGTGCTTTTGCACAGGCCATAATGGGCTACAAAACCTTATTGTATTTAACCCTATCGGGTAGGGTTGATGGCGCTTCGCGGTTAATGCCAAACAATCCATATTTTGCCTATCCATCAGCAAGTTTGGCCTTTAATTTTACCGATCTGGCCACCGTTAAAACAGCTTTGCCATGGCTGGATAATGGTAAGTTAAGAGCCTCATATGCATTAACAGGTAAAGAGCCCTGGAGAGAATATTCTACAGGTACAAACTACGAAGCTAAAAGATTTACAGGTGGTGGTTATGCCTATTCGTACTATGGTGGTAACCCAGACTTAAAGCCGGAGGTATCTGAAAATTTCGAAATCGGTACTGAAATGCAATTTCTGAAAAACCGGATCGGACTTGATTTTAATTATTACAACCTATTAAGTAGAGATCAGATCATTAACCCACGCTTAAGCTATGGTACAGGTTTCGTTTTAGAGATGATGAATGGGGGTACGGTACGTAACCGTGGCATCGAAGTACAGTTAACAGGTAACCCGATAAAAGGAAAAGATTTTAACTGGAACACTACTTTTAACTTTACCCGCAATCGTGGCGTGGTATTATCGCTGGCAAATGAGCTTCCGGAACTTTACGAATCTGATACCTGGGTAATTGGTGAAATCAGGAGCGCAGTTCATCCTGGCTATAGTACGGGTGCGATTAGCGGAACCAGGTTTGATAGAAATAATAGAGGGGATATCTTGATTAATACGTCCTCTGGTTTGCCAACAAGCTCTGATACACAATATTATCCCATTGGAGACAGGAATCCAAAATTTACGCTAGGTTTTGTAAACAGATTTAGCTACAAAGGCTTTAATCTCTCTTTCTTATGGGATTTAAGATATGGTGGCGATGTAGTTAACGGTACCGAATACGCATCTTACATTAAAGGGATCAGTTTGAAAACCCTCGATAGAGAGCTGCCGCGCGTAATTAAAGGGGTTTTAGCCGATGGATTGCAAAATACGGACAATCCTACGGTTAATACGATTGCAGTAACACCATTTTATGCTTCTAACTACTACTCTCTGAACGTTTCGCCAGAAATGTTCGTGGAGCGGAACATCAAAACGCTGCGTTTAAGGGATGTTACTTTGGCATATGATTTTCCACCATCGCTGGTTAAACGCATCGGATTTATCCAGAGCTTCGGCGCATTTTTTACCTTAACCGATTCGATATTGATTACCAATTATTCAGGTGGCGACCCAGAGAGTAATGCAAATTCGCCAGGTGTTGGGGGGATTGGAGGTTTCGGTATCGATTATGGTAATGTTGGCAAACCGATAGGTTTTAATGTAGGATTTAGGGTTAAATTATAGTGAACAACATGAAAATATTATATAAACTATATATTGCTTCGGCAGTATTATTAATGGCTGGAGGATGTAAAAAATACCTCGATATCAATACAAACCCTGCTGTGCCACAAACCAGTAAGGCAGAACTGCTGCTGCCGCCAATTCTATTTCAAATGACAAACGGAACGTCACAGGATTATCGTTTTATCTGGAAAATTACGCAAAATCTTATTGGTGCATCAACTGATGATGGATCTATTGCTTTTGAAAAACACACTTTTGTACGTTCGAGCGACAATGGAGGCGTAATCTGGAGAATGACCTATGTTGATTTGGGTTTGAACCTGGAGAATTTAATTAATGATGCAGTTGCCAATCAAAAATATGAGTATGCTGCAATTGGTTATGCCATTAAAGCTTGGGCCTATCAACAAACAACAGATTTGTACGGGCCAATCATTTTGGATGAGGCGTTTACCCCTGGGATGTTAAGATTCCCTTACCATGATCAGCCAGAAGTATATGCAAAAGTGCGCTACTATTGCGAGCAATCGCTTAAGTATTCTACAATGAAGAGCCCGCTTAATTATGCTACACAATTGGCAAGTGTTACCGGTGATGGGATTTATAAAGGCGATATGACCAAATGGAGAAAATTTGTGTATGCAATTTATGCATTACAGTACAGTCATCTGGTAAATAAACCAGAGTTTAAAGCCATGTACGCCGATAGTGTTGTTAAATACACTGATTTATCTTTTGTCAACGAAACAGAATCAGCAACGGTTTATTTCTCTGCAGCAAGTACCGATGATACCAATCCATTCGGGCCCACATTGGGCTATATAAATCCATCTGGTACAACATCTACTTATTATGGTCGGATTTCGACCACGATCTTAAACTATCTTGCAGGTGGAGTGAGGGGAGTGCCTACCACAAATCCAACAAGCTCACTCGATCCACGGTTGAGCAGGATGTTGCCGGCAAGTACGGCTACAGCTACTTTGGGCAGGTATATAGCCGGTGTTCCAACGCAGGGAAGCAGTACGTCTGGCCTTCCTATTGTTTTCGGCAGTATCCCAGCAGGGTCTACTACTTATAATGGAAAATATATTTTTGCCGATGCAGCAAGGTACCCAATCATGACCTATTCGCAATTACAGTTCGCAAAAGCAGAAGCGTTGTTTTTACAGGGAAAAACAGCAGATGCTTTTACTGCATACAGGGCTGGTATATCTGGCCATATGGTTTTTTGCAACACTTATGGCAGGGCTTCTAAAACCCCTGATCCTTTGATAACCGATGCCGAAATCAATACTTATTTGGCCTCTAATGAAGTTGCCCAAAGTGCCGCAACACTAACACTGGCCGACATCATGGGGCAAAAATACATTGCCCAATGGGGTTGGGCCGGTTTAGAGCAATGGTCTGATATCAGGAAGCATCATTACAGTGCAACGGTCTTCAGGCAGTTCTATCAAATTCCTACAGCCGACCTTCTTTTAGGCGGGAAATATGCTTATCGATTCAGGCCACGTTACAATTCTGAATATGTTTGGAATAGTGAGGAGTTACGCAAGTGGGGCGGGTTAGACGTTGACTACATGACCAAAGAAACCTGGTTTAGCCAGCCATAATTTTTTAATTTAAAAAATATCAAGATGAAAATATTTTCTAACTTATTTGCCAGTCTGTTTATTGCAATGGCTTTAGCTGGTTGCACCAAAAATGTACTCGATTATGGTGAAACCGAAAAATTGACCAGCGACCAGGCTTTATTAAAGGTGAACTATGCCTCTTACTATTATAACAATAGGGCAATAGCAATTAAAATTAACGATAAAAGAGTTAGTAGTGTAATTACTGCACGTACTCCTTTTCCTGGTGGTGGGTATAACACAGGGGGCAGTTCTACGGCTGATTTTCTTGCTGTAAGTCCTGGTAATCTAAAACTATCGATTATTCTTCCCAAAAAGAAAGATGATGGAACTGATTCAGTTGTGCTTTACAGTACAACCTTCCAGATAGAAGCAGGCAAAAATTATGTTGCGCATATTACCGATACCGCTGCAAATACCAAAAATGTTTTAACTCAGGAAAGTTTTACCAGGCCGGATACGGCCTATTGTAAATATCGGTTTATCAACTTAATGCCAAATGTACCATCAGTAGATCTATATTACGGAACCAGTGCAAGCGATAATACAAAAGACTCGCTCATTGCAGGCAACGTAAATTATTTAAACATTACTAACGAGATTACATTAAGGTCTGCGCAATCAAAAACCTGGAAAATCAGGCCGGCTGGAGCAGCAATAACAACCGCAACGGTTCTTGCCAATTATACCAGTGCAAGTACTTTTTTAAACAAAAGGGTTTATACCATTTTTGCTAGTGGTTATAGTGGCATCGCAACGGCACCACGTAGACCTTACGTATCGTTCTTTTTAATCAGATAGATTATAATTACAGATATAAAAGCCAACCCATAGTGGTTGGCTTTTTTATTTCCCAGATTTTTTAGGAGCACAGAAGAGAATAGAGATAATGCAATAACTGCTTAATAATCAGATAATGCGCTTTTTTGCGTGTTTGTGCGGTAATATAGATGTTGCAAAACCAAATTTGTTTTTTTTAATCAAATAATTAGTGATATTTACTTAAATATTGCTGTTTTATGCGGTATTAAGACTAAACTACAAAACAATTCTAAACTTACGTTTATGAAAAAAAAACTACTATTAATTTTTCTTGGTACGTTTGTGTTGCTGGCCCATGCCATTGCACAACAAACTACCATTACGGGTAAGGTTACATCAGAAGATGGCCCTATACCCGGCGTTTCCATCAGAGTAAAGGGAAGCAACACCATTACCCAGACTAATGGAGATGGAGTTTACATCATCAAGGCATTAAAAACAGATGTATTGGTATATACTTTTATTGGGTATGCCACTCTCGAAAAACCTGTTGATGGCAATACTATCGTAAACGTCGTTCTTAAATCCGATTCAAAGGGTTTGGATGAGGTTGTGGTGGTAGGCTATGGTACACAAAAGAAAGCAAACCTAACAGGTGCAGTAAGTACTGTAGATACGAAGGTACTGCAGAGTCGACCAATTACTGATGTTGCCAGAGGTTTGCAGGGTGTTGTTCCTGGCCTTAGTATTACCACGCCTAGTGGTGAATTAGGGAAAAATCCTAAAATTACACTTCGAGGATTAAGGGGGTCTTTAAACGGAGGAGGATCACAACCACTTATCTTACTTGATAATGTTGAGATTGAAAGTTTGCAATTGGTTAATCCAGACGATATCGAGAGTATCTCGGTTTTAAAAGATGCAGCATCTACATCAATCTATGGTACCAGGGCGGCGTGGGGAGTCGTTTTAATTACTTCAAAATCGGGAAAGAAAAACACGCCAAGTAAAATTTCATATACAAATAATTTCTCCTGGTCTACGCCAACAACCTTGCAGAAAATAGCTAATGCTGCCGATGGGGCAACCTTTGCATTGTCAGCTCTACAACGTACAAATCCTAATACCACTCAACCAGGTATTGTAGGAATGTACATTGATGAAATTGCTATTGGCAAAATGAAAGAATGGGATAGTTTATATGGAGGACAGGACTTAGGTGATGAAATGGTTAGAGGAAGGGATTTTGAACTCCGTGATGGTAAATTATTTTTTTATCGCTCATGGGATGCTGCAGATAAATACATGAAAAAATGGACTCCGCAACAAAATCATAATTTAAGTGTAAGTGGGGGAAGTGAGAAAACCAGCTATAATATTGGTTTGGGCTATTTGAACCAGAATGGTGTTTTGAAAGTTAACCCCGATGAATTCGACCGTTATAACATGTCTGTGAGTGTTAACACTGCAGTAAAGGACTATCTTGATGTTAGAGGAAAGATTTTCTACACAAATACGCTAACAACAACACCATTTATCTTTAGTACTGCAACAATTGGTCCTTGGTACTATCTTTATCGCTGGCCGAAATTTTATCCCTATGGTACCTATCAGGGTGAACCTTTCAGAAGCGCAGTTACAGAAGTTCAACAGGCCAATATGAATAGAGAAAAAACAGGCCTAGCCAGGATTCAGGCAGGAGCGACTTTTAAACCTTTAAAAGGATTAACGATTGATGCAGACTATACCTATTCATCAACCAATACTCATTCGAAAATTATTGGAGGTGGAACCAGGGGCATTGATTTTTGGGCAGGTGGCGATTTACCGCCGGTAAATAAAAATTATCAGTCGGTTGCTTATGATTATGCAGCTTTTGGTTCAGCATGGACTGATGTAAATGCTGGTAAACTTTACGGTACGTACACCAAAGATATTAGTGACCATTCATTCAAGGTTATTTTAGGTGGAGATATAGATTATTATCAAAAAAATTATCAGTACTCGAAAAGAAATACATTATTAGATCCTGGTGTAGGCGCAATTCCAGGAGCCATTGGTGATCAGTTTGTTGATGGATACAATAGGCATTACTCTTCAAAAGGATTATTTGGGCGTATCAATTATGTGTATAAAAACAAATACCTCCTTGAATTAAATGGTCGATATGACGGTTCATCACGTTTCCCTAAAAATGACTTATGGGGCTTCTTCCCTTCAATGTCTGCCGGGTGGATTTTATCAGAAGAATCATTTTTAAAGCCAATAGAAAATGTACTGTCATTTTTAAAAATACGCGGATCCTATGGATCAGTGGGTAATCAGGATGTGGTAACTGGAAATAATTTTTATCCTTTTATCCCATTAATGGATACATCAAATTCTGGCTGGTGGATTGGCAGTTCAAACCAGGTGACTATAAGTACTCCACTTGCAGTATCCAGATCCCTTACTTGGGAAACGGTCACTACATTTGATTTAGGTTTGGATGCCCGTTTCTTTAAAAATAACTTAGGAGTAAGTTTTGATTGGTATAAAAGAAAAACTACCGATATGTTAAGTGCCGGAGTAACACTTCCTTCATCTTTTGGGGCAACGTCTCCCCGAAGAAATTATGGAGAGATGACAACTAATGGATGGGAATTAGCAATTGATTATAATCATACTTTTGGAAATGGCTTGATGATCAATTTAACGGGTACCTTATCTGATTTTCAGGATAAAATTACCAAATTTGCCAACACAACATTATCTGTAACAGGTAATTATGAAGGTAAAACTCTTGGGGAAATATGGGGGTATGAAACCGACCGTTATTTTACTTCAGATGATTTTTCAGGAAAGGATGCAAATAATAAATGGATTTTAAAACCTGGCATTCCTTCGCAAAGCAGATATGAAACCGCCTCATTCTTTTATGGCCCAGGTGATGTTAAATATAAAGACCTTGATGGTAATGGCGTAATTAATAATGGCGCTAATACCGTTGATGATCACGGCGATTTAAAAGTAATTGGAAATTCTACGCCACGCTACCAATATGGATTCCGTTTAGGTACTTCCTGGAAAGGTGTTGATATTGATGCATTTTTTCAGGGGGTAGGAAAAAGAGACTTTTGGGCTTCGGGTCCAATCTTTGTTCCAGGTTGGAATCCTGCTGAGGCTTCTTTTGAGCATCAAATGGATTATTGGACGCCTTCTAATCCCGATGCTTTCTATCCAAGACCAACAAATCAGGCCCAATCTAATAACTCATTAAATTTTTTAACTCAAACGAAATATTTATTAAATATGGCCTACTTGAGAGCCAAAAACATTACTGTGGGTTATACCTTTCCAAAACGTTTAACAAGCAAAGTGAAAATTGATAAGCTAAGATTTTACTTAAGTGGAGAAAATTTATTTTCGATTTCTAATGTAGGAATTCCAATAGATCCAGAAGTTGACTATACAGCAGATCAAACTGATGCGGCATCATTTGGAAGAGTTTATCCTTATAGAAAGACATTATCATTTGGTGTTCAAGTAACCTTATAACTATTAAAACGATGAAAAAGATATATATTATAATAGCCTTCCTTATTTTGATATTAGGGAACGGTTGTAAAAAAGATTTTTTGGAAAGGGAGCCACTAGATTCTTTTTCTGATGATACTTATTGGAGAACAGAGAAAGAGGTGAGCACCTTTGCCTGGGGATTTTACACAGGTTATTTTACAGGTTACGGATCCGGATTTACATTTGGGAAATATTTTTCCGGAGAAACATTAAATGATGATTTTGCACCAACAACTCCTACTGCATTTACCAAAAATGTTCCTACATCTGGCGGAGGATGGAGTTTTACTTTTGTCAGAAAAGCCAATATATTTATAGATAGAGTAAGTAATTCAACTTACTTATCTGATGATATTAAAAAGAACTGGGTTGGTGTAGGTCGTTTTTTCCGTGCTTTGGAATATAACGACTTGGTTAAAGCTTTTGGAGATTTTCCTTACTATGACAAACCTTTGGAAGAAACTTCAATAGACTTATATAAACCCAGAGATCCACAGATTGTTGTTTTAGATAACATGCTTGCAGATTTTAAATACGCTGCTGAAAACGTCAGGGCGACTGACGCTCTTGTTGGGCCAAACGGACAAATTGTTAACAAATCCGTTGTGTTGGCATTTATGTCCCGTGTATTTCTTTATCATGGTACCTTGCTAAAATATTCGAATATTAACCCTGCTAAAGCAACCGAGTATTTAGAAGCAGCTAAATGGGCAGCTAACGAAGTGATGACGAAAGGCGGGTATTCATTAGGAGCTAAATATAGAACCTTATTTAGCTCTCTTGACCTTAAAGGAAATCCTGAAATTATTCTATACAGACAGTATGGTACTGCCCAAAGTACGCATTCATTAGTAAGTTATGTAAACAGAGAGCCTCAAACTGGCCCGTCTAAAAATGCTATTGATGCATATTTGTGTACAGATGGCCTTCCAGCTTCAGTATCACCACTTTATCAGGGAGATAAGTCTATAGCTAATGTAATGGCAAACCGTGATCCTAGAATGAAAGAAACATTTGTATCTGACCTGCGTTTACCAGGCATAGCTTCTAATTATTCAACAAGTGGTTATTCTGTTTTGAAATTCTTAATGGAGGATCAAACTTTATGGGGCACAGCTGAAGCACTATCTAGTACCAACACTACTGATGCGCCTATTATTCGTTTAGGAGAAGTTATGATGAACTTTGCAGAAGCTTCTGCTGAACTGGGAACATTAACTCAAGCCGATTTGGATAACTCCATTAATAAATTAAGAAAAAGAGGTGGAATTTCAATGCCTAATCTTCAGGTCATAGGTGGGCAACCAGCCATTAATGGTGTGGTTTACAATGATCCACAGAGAGATCTCACAGTATCTTCATTAATTTGGGAAATTCGTAGAGAAAGAAGGATCGAGTTAATGATGGAAGGTTTTAGAAATGATGACTTGAAAAGGTGGAGGAAATACGCTTACATTGATACTAAATTAAATACTAGTATTAACAGAGGAGCCTGGATTAAAAAAGCAGATTACCCCAAAGCAACTGTAACCATTGATGGAACAACCGAAGGGTATATAATACCTGCCCCTAAACCAGAAACGCAAAGGACATTTGATAATGACAAAGTATATTTAAGCCCGCTGCCACTTGATCAGATTAAACTGTATAAAGATCAGGGAATAGACTTAAAACAAAATCCTGGTTGGCAATAATTAACAAAACACGGATTTAATGAAAATTAAATCCGTGTTTTGTTAATAACCTGAGTTCGATAATTATTTTATAAAAATCATCCTTTATTGGCAGTATGTTTAGGTTCATCGTCCTGCTGAACTTGTTTCAGCATCTTTTTAGTAATAAAGACCCTGAAATAAATTCAGGGTGACGAACGTTCTAACCAAAAACCTAGTTTAAGCAGCTAAAATTGACATTTAATTATCGAACTCAGGTTAATAGCTATTTATAAAGATGCCTGTATTTTTTGGTTATGATTAATTTTCTAAGCTAAATAAAAGGTTTATATATCCAGTTGGTAAGTACGGTTTATTCTATGTACGAAAGGCTTATGAATTCTCAAAATACAAGGTTGCAATTTATAAATGATTTTTATATGAATTGTTTATGCCTACTTATTAGTGTTTAACCAAACTACTTTTCCATCCATAGTGCTTACAACAAGATTTTTTCCATTAATCACATTTACGGTATTGATCATCGAATTATCTATTTTGTGTGCCCAAACCGTGCTTTGTTGTTTAGGATCGATAGCATAAATAACACCATTCTTTGTTCCAAAAAACACCTTTCCGTCCTTTTCAATCAACATGGATGGTACATGTTCATATCCAAAGCCTACATTATATCGCCAAAGTACACCCGGATCTTGAGCCTGCGCTTTATAAGCTACGATTTCGTCCTGCATGGTTTTGCCATAAATGATGGTACTGTCTGCCGATTGTCCGATCGATTCCCGAACCGTAGCTTCTTTGTTTCGCCAAAGCGTGCTGCCATTGTTAGCATCAATAGCTGTTAAATAGCGGTCGGGGGCTGCAATGTAAACGATGCCGTTATAAGCTACAGGCGTTACCATAGCTGGCGAAAACATCCGGTTACCCTGGCCATTGTTCCATTTCCACAACAAGTTCCCGCTGTTAATATCAAGTGCGTATAGATGCCTGCCCCAGGATCCAAAAATAATTTTGCCCTGATAAATAAGTGGTTTGCCCACAATTGTACCTTCTACTTCTTTAAATGCCCATATTTCATTCCCTGTTTTAACGTCCAATGCCCTAAAGGTATTATCGCTGCCACCTATATATACCCGTTGCCCGCGAACTACCGGCGAACCTAATGCCGAGTTAGTTGTTTCTTTGCGCCAGATTTCTTTTCCTGTTTTTGCACTTAATGCGTAAATAGTGCCATCCCCTGAACCGAAGATAACCATATTGTTAACAGCAGCTGGTGATGAGTAGATCGCCCCTTTGGTTTTAAATGTCCATACTTTTTTTCCGGTATTTTTGTTTAAGGCTTCAACCAAACCTAAGCTATTGCCAAAAATAACATTGTTAGATGTGTAGGTTGGTGTATTCACTACGTTTGCGTTGGAGTGGTAAGTCCAAACTTCCTTCGTGCCCGCATATTTATTGTTGATGGCAAAATCAGGACGATTATATTTTTTTGAATCAGCCTGAAAAGTTTTTAGTGCAATTTTTCGCCATGCCGGAAGAATATCCTGGGTTGGTTTTTTAACCTGGAAAAATGCAATATCCTTGGTCATCGTTACAATGTTGTACCCACCAATACTATCCTTTGCCCTTAGGTTGGAGCGGCCCATTGTGGCTTCAATACCTTCAAAATTATAAGGATGATTATTGTGCCCATGGCCGCAAATGGCATACTGGATATTATATTTCTTTAACTTATCTGTTGCTTCGTACCAATTATCCAAACTGTTATCCAATGGGTAATGATTGGCAAAAATAATGGGCATATTTTTAGGTGTTGCTTTAAGCACACTATCCATCCAAACAGTAGCATCCCTTGGAATGTGCCCATCGCTCATCCTTACGTAAGGGCCAGATGCACATGCTATAAAACGGTAGCCATTATGATCGAAAATAAATTTATCGCCGCCAAACGCTTTGATAAAATTTACACCACCTGATTCTGACCATCCGGTATCGTGGTTTCCAGGGATAATGTGGTATGGTTTATTTAATTTTGATAGGATATCTTTAGCCAGTTTAAGCTCATTATTGGTACCCATTTCGGTGATATCGCCAGTAATGATCACAAAATCGATGTCATTCAGCATATTTAAATCAGCAACAGTTCGGTTAAGATCTTCTTCGCCTGTTGATGACCCAACATGGGTATCAGTTACAAAAGCATATTTAAAATTTTGGGCTTTTACAGAGAGCGATATAATAATAGCAAACAGTAAAAGAATGGGATGTTTCATTTTGTTTTTCGTTTAATTGTTTTACCATAAAAATCGGCATTTTTTAGGGCTTAAACAGGGCTGTAATGCCAATTTTACATATTAATAAATGTGCTGTAACAGGTTAAGAAGTAGCTTTTTCAATTGCTAAACAAGGATTAAACAAAAAAGGCGACCATTGGTCGCCTCTTAATCGTTCTGTTGAAAAAAATTACAAAATTTTAAATCCTAAACTCAATTGAAACAAGTTCGGTTTTTGGCTGTATTTTTCACTTTTACTGATGTTGGATAAACCGGCTTCGTAGCGTAAATCAACCGAAATGTTGCCCACATCTACACCAGCACCAGCCTGTAGGCCCAGTGCCTGGTTTTTGTAGTTGTCGAAATCGGTTGCTTGTTGATAAGCAGAACTAAACGACGAATTTTCATCCAGAATAAATGAAATAACCGGACCAGCCATTAAGCGGAAGTTTAAATTTTTAGCACCAAATTTTGTTCCCAATAAAACAGGAACATCTAAAGTAGTAAATTTTACTTTCCCTTCAGCTGCAACTTCGTTGCCATTATCTTGCGTAATGCTGATAAATTTATTGCCTTTGCTGCCAATGTAAGCCTCTGGTTGCACATAAAAACTAGCGCCACCAATCCGTGCCCAGGCACCAATCTGATAACCTAAACGGTTTTCTTCACTTGCAAAATCTGCATTTAACTTTGCTAAGTTTACGCCTGCTTTAACTCCGAGGTTAAACGTTTGTGCCTTTGATGTTGCCCAACCCAAGGTTAGGAAAACAATAGAGAAGATGATTTTTTTCATGTTGTTTAATTTGTTTTTTAAAGGTTATAAAACCATAAACGATCGATGATACCTGCCATGATTTCATTTTTAAAAATTTGTATTAAGCGGTTTTTATACCGATTAGGTTTTATAACGTGCTTTTAACACAATTATCGTGCAAAAAGAATCCGCGAATCTCCACTTTTTTTGTCACATCACATAAAAAGGTATTAACCTGAGCAAATATTTTTTACTTTTGCATCAAATAAAATATGCCATGGCTAATTTTCAACTTACTTCAGAAACTGCATTTAAAGTAAAAACCAAGTTCTTAAGGAAATATCGCGATCTGGCGAACGAGCCTTTAGAATTTACGCCAGGCAAAGAAGATCAACTGATTGAAGATTTAATGCGTTTGGTAAAACGCGACCGCACGTACATCGAATTTACCATTCAAAAAGCACTTGCCGATACCAAGGGTAACAGACTTTAGTAAATTTTTCCTTGTTTTCATCCTCTTCTTTTTCGCGTAACGCTTAATTTACGCTTAGCCCAAATAAGCTGTTTTTAATATTTATCGGTTTTTGTACATTTACGTTTGTACTTAATCAATAATAATCTTCCAAAAAGAGCGGTATTTCATTTAACTTGCCCTTCGGAATTAAAATATATAAGGGAATGAAGAAACTAAAATATGGTCTTTTAGCAGCTGGCTTTGGCGTGGCTGTTTTGTCTTTTTCATTTAAAGAAGATTTATTCCTGGTATCTAAAAATCTGGATATTTTTGCTTCGCTTTATAAAGAAATCAATATCAATTATGTTGATGACACCAATGCCCCCCAATTGATGAAAACGGGGATTGATGCCATGTTGGATAGTTTAGATCCCTATACCGAATATGTCCCAGAATCGGAGATTGAAGATTACAAGCTAAAATATGTGAGCACTCAATATGGTGGTATTGGGGCAGGTACTGTTTTTATTGATGGTAAACTGTTTATCAATGAAGTAAGCGAAGGTTATCCTGCAAATAAAAGTGATATTAAAGCCGGCGATCAGGTGCTGAGCATCAACGGGATTGCCATAAAAGGAAAAGACCGCTCAGAAGTTAGCCAATTATTGCGCGGCCCTAAAGGCACAGCTGTTGATTTGTTGGTGATCAGAGATGGAAAAGAAATCACTAAAAAACTTGTCCGTGATGAAATAAAACAGCCTAACGTTTCTTACTCAGGGATGGTTGGCGATGGCATCGGTTACATCAAACTTGATAAATTTCTTGAAAATTCTGGACAAGAAGTTAAAGATGCGCTGTTGGCTATTCAAAAAGAAAACCCAAAAGGTGTGGTTTTAGATTTGAGAAACAACGGCGGGGGTATTTTGCAGGAAGCGGTTAAAATTGTGAACCTCTTTGTGAATAAAGATCAGCTTATTGTAACCCAAAAAGGCAAAAATGTAGAGAAAACCATTGCCTATAAAACACTTTTAACCCCAGTTTCTACTTCAGTTCCGTTAGTAGTGCTTGTAAATGGTAATTCGGCCTCTGCCTCAGAGATTGTTGCGGGTTCTTTACAGGATTTAGATCGTGCCATTGTAATTGGCCAACGTAGTTACGGCAAAGGCTTGGTTCAGCAAACCTTTAACCTGCCCTATAACAGCTTGGTTAAAGTAACTGTGGCAAAATATTATACACCATCAGGCAGGTGCATCCAAAAATTAGATTATGCACATAAAAATGCCGATGGTATTGCAGAACGTTTTGCCGATTCGACCATGGCAATGTACCAAACCAAAGCAGGAAGAAACGTGTACAGTGGTAATGGTGTTTATCCCGATATTGTGGTAGATGCCATAAAGCTCAGCCCGATTACCATTTCAATGCTTAACAAAAACCTTTTCTTTAACTACGCAAATCAATACAGGAAAGAAAAGCCAAGTTTGGCCTCAGCCAAAACTTTCCAGTTATCTGATGCGGACTATGCTGCATTTTCTGGCAGTTTGGCCGATAAAGACTTAACCTACCTAAGCCGTACCGAAAGGTTGCTTTCCGATTTACGTTTAGAAGCCGAAAAGGAAAATAAATCTGCTGAGGTAAAAACCGATCTGGAGAATCTTAAATATAAACTTACCTCTTCTAAAAAAACTGATTTGGTTAGCCATAAAGCAGAAATAAAAAGAGTTTTAGAAACACAGATCGTAAGCCGATATTTTTACGAAAAAGGAAGAATTGAGCAGAGCTTCCAGTACGATAAAGAATTGGCTGCAGCAAAAAATCTTTTTACCAACCAATCGCAGATCCTGGCCATTTTAAAAGGCGATGGAAATTATAAGGTGATTGGAAAACCAACCAAAGCCACCGCATCAATAGACTAAAACCTAACCAAACGATACCACTATCCTTATGAAGAAATTAACCCTAATATGCCTTGTGCTATTAATTGCCTTACAGTTAAAAGCACAGGATTATACACCTACAGCCTCTAATCTAAAACAGCGGGCATGGTTTAACGATGCCCGTTTTGGCTTATTTATCCACTGGGGTCCTTTTAGTGTACCAGGGAGCGGCGAATGGGTAATGAACGAACGAAAGTTGAATGTTCATAATTATACAAACCTTAAAGATTTTTTTAACCCTGTTGAGTTTAATGCCGAACAATGGGTGAGCATGGCGAAGAATGCCGGAATGAAATACATTACGCTGATTACCAGGCACCATGATGGTTTTAGCATGTGGGATACCAAATATTCTGATTTCAATATCATGAATACGCCCTACAAAAAAGATATCGTAAAAATGATGGCCGATGAGTGCCATAAGCAAGGCATAAAACTATACCTGTATTATTCGCTGTTAGATTGGCGAAGAGAAGATTATCCACACGAAACTGGCCGTACCGGACAGAACTCAGGTAGAACGGGCAAAGGTAATTATGCAAGCTATTTGCAGTTCATGAAAAACCAATTAACAGAGTTGTTGACCAATTATGGTGAAATAGGCGGGATCTGGTTTGACGGGCATTGGGATCAGACTGAACCAGAAGGATCGAAAGACAGGACATCACGGATTGATTGGAAATACAATGAAATTTATGGTTTAATCCACAAACTTCAGCCACAGTGCATGATTGGTAACAATCACCACCTTACACCCTTTGCCGGAGAAGATTTTCAAATGTTCGAACGCGATCTTCCTGGTGAAAATAAATCAGGCTTAAGTTTTCAAAAGGCATCAGATAAACTACCGCTCGAAACCTGCGAAACCATTTCAAATTCGTGGGGATATAATTTGAGCGATACCTATTACAAATCGAATAAAGAACTGGTACATATGTTGGTTAAAGCTGCAAGTTTAGGGTCTAATCTTTTACTGAACATCGGCCCGATGCCGAGTGGTAAAATCCAGCCCGAGTTTCAAAATCGTTTGGCAGGTTTGGGCGATTGGCTTAAAATTTACGGTGAAAGTATTTACGGTACTAAAGCAGGATTTATAAAACCGCAGGCCTGGGGAAGCATTACGCAAAGCGACAACAAAGTTTATATCCACCTTGTTGACGGAAAAACGGCAACGCTTAACTTAGAAAACGTTCCGCTAAAGAAAATTAAAAAAGCATATTTGTTAAAAGACAAAAGCGCGGTAAACTATACCTTTAAAAAATCAAAATTAACCATTACTACAACTTTAAATAGTGCAGAACCCGATCAGGTAATTGTTTTGGAGATTGGGTAACGGGGCTTGCACGAATGGTCGTCATTTCGAGCGGAGAGCAACGCAGTCGAGAAATCTATCGAAACAGATTTCTCCATTTCACTGCGTTTCAGTCGAAATGACGACTGATTTTTACAATCTGTCATTGGTAATTTATTTCAGGATCTTTCCAGGCATAAAGATGCTGACCACGAAGTAGCTACAAGACAAATGAAAATACTTTTTCTACTTGTAAAACGATTTCAGCAGGAGGTGGTGGCCTTGAAATACGCAATGCAGCCCGTTGTATACCTGAAAATGGTGTATTTCTATCTTTTTCTTAATTTTAGCACAATTCTTTCCCCTTTATGAGAAAATAAACGTAAAACGTTTTACTTTTAGGCTTTATATTCTAATGTAAGAAATTATAAGCACACATGCAGTTCAAGAAAACCTCGTCTATTCTATTTCTAACAGCCTCTCTATTCTCCCTTAATGCAGCTGCGCAGCAGAACACCAAACTTACCCGGTATGTAGATCCATTAATCGGATCGGCAAAACACGGTCACGTTTTTGTAGGTGCAAATGTTCCTTTTGGTGCAGTTCAGCTGGGGCCGAACAACATTTTTGAAGGCTGGGATTGGTGCAGTGGGTATAATTATGTTAGTAATACCATTACCGGTTTTGCACATACGCATTTAAGTGGTACCGGAATCGGCGATCTGGGCGATATTTCGATCATGCCTGCAACTGGTAAATTATTGCTCGAGAAAGGTAAAACAGCCGAAGATCAGAACGGCTACCTGTCTAAATTTTCGCATCAAAATGAAATAGCCAAAGCTGGTTATTACAGTGTATTGCTTGATAAATACCAGATTAAAGCCGAACTAACAGCAACTGAAAGAGTAGGTTTTCACCAATATACTTTTAAAAAAGGTGCCGAAAACCCACATATCATTATTGATTTGATAGAAGGTATAGGCTGGGACGCACCTGTATCTGCATCATTTAAACAGCTTGATGCTACCACTATTGTAGGGCATCGTAATTCGAAAGGTTGGGCCAACGATCAGCGTTTGTATTTTGTAATTAAACTTTCACAACCGATTAAAAGTATTGCGTTATATGATAGCACAGCCGTTAAAAGTGGTACAGAATTATCTGGCAAAAAACTAAAAGCAGCGGTAAACTTCAATGCCATTAATCATGATAAACTACAGATTAAAGTTGCTTTATCTCCGGTAAGCATTGAAAATGCCATTTTAAACCTAAAAACAGAGTTGCCAGGCTGGGATTTTACCACCACAGTTAAAAACAGTGATGCGAAATGGGAGAAAGAACTGGCCAAGGTGAAAATTGAGGCTTCAAATACGACCAAAAAGGTATTTTATACTGCTTTGTACCATACCATGGTGGCCCCGTCACTTTTTAACGATGTAAACAAAGATTACCTCGGTACAGATAAAAAGGTATACAAAAAGGCAAATTTCAATAACCTCACCACCTTTTCATTGTGGGATACTTACCGTGCGGCTAATCCATTGTACACCATCCTGCACCAGGATAAGGTAGGCGATGTGGTAAATACCATGTTGGCCATCTATAAACAACAGGGTAAACTACCCGTTTGGCATTTAATGGGAAGCGAAACCAATACTATGGTGGGCTACCATGCCGTTCCGGTTATTGTTGATGCCTATTTAAAAGGATACCGTGGCTTCGACGTAAATCTGGCATACAAAGCGATAAAACAATCGGCCATGCAGAAAACAGATGGCATCGAATACATTCAGGAGCTTAAATACATTCCTGCCGATAAAATAAACGAATCAGTGGGTAAGGCTTTGGAGTATGCTATTGATGATTATTGCATTGCACAAATGGCTAAGGCATTGAATAAAACAGCAGATTACACTTACTTTAGCAAAAGATCGAAACTGTATAGTTTATATTTCGATCCGAGCGTTCAGTTTATGCGTGGTAAACTTGCAAACGGAAACCGGAGAAGCCCGTTTGATCCTTTTTCATCCAAACACCGTGAAGATGACTATGTAGAAGGGAATGCGTGGCAATATACCTGGTTAGTACCGCAAGATGTAGAAGGATTGATTGATCTTTTTGGAGGGGATAAAGCTTTTATCAACAAACTCGACTCGCTATTTACCTTACCCTTAGATTTGGGAACCAACGGTTCGCCGGATATTAGCGGATTGATCGGTAATTATGCGCAGGGAAATGAACCCAATCACCACATTCCTTATTTATATACTTACGCAGGCCAGCCATGGAAAACTGCCGATCTGATCCGTAAAATCGACAAAGATTTTTATTCTTCAAAACCGGATGGTTTGTGTGGTAACGAAGATGTAGGTCAAATGAGTGCCTGGTATGTTTTCTCGGCAATGGGTTTCTATCCTGTAAATCCGGCAAACGGGGCTTACGTTTTCGGAACGCCATTAGTTAATGATGCGATAATTTCGCTGCCTGGGAATAAGAAATTCAATATAAAGGTTGTGGGTAATAGTGCGGAGAATAAGTACATTCAGAAAATTGTGCTGAATGGCAAAGCTTATACTAAATCATATATCCTGCATAAAACCATGATAACTGGCGGAAATATGCAAATTTATATGGGCAATAAACCATCAGCAACCTGGGGGGTAAAACAAGAAGACAGACCAGTTTCAACTAAGTAATGATTAAATTGAAAATGATTGAATGCTTACTATACCAATAGTGAAAATTCTCATTCAGTAAATAAAACATTCTCTCATTCAATAAATCAATCACTCAATAATTTAATAATAATGAAGAAAATATTCCTACTTCTCTTACTCTGTTCGGTTTTGACCGTAAATGCACAACAGCGCTATGAACTAAATTCGGGTTGGGTATGTACCAATATCAAAGATGCTAAATCTACTGGTTCAGAAATTTCGAAAACAGGCTTTTCGATTAACAGTTGGATGCCTGCAACTGTACCAGGAACAGTATTAACTACTTTGCTGAACAACAAAAAAGTACCCGATCCATTTTATGGAATGAACAATGAGAAAATTCCTGATGTGTATAAAACCGGTAACGATTATTACACCTATTGGTTTGTAAAAGATTTTGAGGAGCGCGCGGCGGGTAACGAACAAGTTTGGCTGCAGTTTAGGGGAATAAATTACAAAGCCGAAATTTATTTAAACGGAAAAAAAGTTAATCCAAAAACCCAGGTGGGTATGCACCTAAGGGCACAGTATAACATCACTAAACTTTTATCTTCAAACGGGAAAAACAGGCTGGCCGTAATTGTTTATCCTCCGGATTTTCCGGGTAACCCGAACGGTGGCCAGGGTGGTGATGGCACTATTGCCAAAGGTTTAACCACACAATACACCGCCGGCTGGGATTGGATTCAGCCTACGCGTGATCGTAATACGGGTATTTGGGATAAAGTGACCATCGAGAAAACAAAAAGCATCAATATCCTGAATCCACAGGTAATTACCTTGGTCCCAGGCAAGCGCGTACCAGAAGGAAAACAAAATCCGGCTACCGTTAAAGTTTCAGTTGAAGTAGAAAACCCTACAGGTCAGACTATTTCGGGTACTTTGCAATATCAAATTGCTGGGAAGCTGATTAAACAGCCTGCGACTATCGCAGCCAATAAAACCACTACGGTTAAACTTCCTGATTTACAGCTCGACAACCCTAAGTTATGGTGGCCAAGCGGATACGGGCCGCAGAACCTGTATGATGTGAAGATAGAATTTATAGCAGCCAATCAGGTTTTGGATCAAGAACAGCTTAAAGTGGGGGTTCGCCAAATAGATAATATCTGGAACGAGCACACCAAGAGTATGGGCGCTTTTGTAAACGGGCAAAAGATTTTTATTAAGGGTGGTAACTGGATTATTTCTGATGCGATGCTCCGTTTTAGCGATGCCCGCTACGATGCTGAAGTGCGTTACCATAAAGATATGAACCTCAACCTGATCAGGATTTGGGGAGGAGCAATTTTAGAAAGACCTGAGTTTTACAACGCCTGTGATAAATATGGTTTGTTGGTTTTTCAGGATTTTTGGTTTAGTGGCGATTGCAACGGCCGATGGGTAGATCCAATGAAAAAAGAAGATCAATGGACGCGCAGAAATTATCCGGATGATCATAATTTAACCTTAACAGCCATTGAAGATCAGATCAAAATGATCAGGAACCATGCTTCGCTGGCTTTTTGGTGTGGAGGAAACGAAATTACACCGCCAGAAGATATTTTAGAACCCTTAAAAAATGATATCCTGCCACGCCTGGATGGCACAAGAAAACTTTTTGATTTCTCTAATAGCGATGAAATGTCGTTCAATTCCATTGGAGGGAACGGTGATGGTCCATACGGCATACAGGATATTAAAACTTTCTGGGGTACCAGAACATTTCCTTACAATTCGGAAGTAGGATCGGTAGGGGTAGGCGACTACGTTTCCCTGCTCCGCTTTATCCCAAAAGAAAACCTGATTGCGCCGCAATACAAAGCCAAGCCCGATTCGGTATGGGATTATCATAAATATATCTCTTACGAGCAATACCTTAATCCATACGGTAGGCCAAAAAGCGCAGAAGATTTTGCAATGAAAGCACAATTGGCCAACTACGATCAATACAGAGCATTAATGGAAGGTTTCTCGAACAAAATGTGGGACTGGTATACCGGTTCTATCATCTGGAAAACCCAAAACCCCTGGACAGCCATGCGTGGACAGATGTATGATTATTACCTTGATCCTAATGCCTGTTTATATGGCTTAAGGAAAGGAAGTGAACCTTTGCATGTGATGATGAACCCTTTGGATAGCATGGTTACCATTGTAAACAATAGCTTTAGCACTAAAAACAACCTGATGGTACAGGCGAAAGCTTATGATATGGACGGAAAAGATTATTTCTACTCTCAGGCCTTCAATTCGGTTGGTCCATCTTCGGTGAGAAGACTTTTTCCTATGAACGAGTTCTTAACCAAGCTGGATAAAAAAGAAGGTGTATTTGTTTCTTTAAGGATTTTAGATCAAAAGCAAAATATTTTAAGCGAGAATATTTATTGGCTTCCAGGTAAGGATGGTGAATATTCGGGCTTAAAAAGCATCAAACAAACACCAATAAAAGTTGCAGCAGTTGATCAGAAAAACGGCAAGGTAGCAGTTACTTTAACCAATGCAAATGGCAATCCGGTAGCGTTTTTTAACCGTGTTGCTTTAATAAATGGCAATACTGGCGAACGTGTACTCCCTGCTTTTTATGATGATAACTACGTGAGTATTTTACCTGGCGAAAGCAAAACGATAATTGTAGAATATACAGGGAAACAAAATAACCTGGCAGTAGAGGTGTATGGCTGGAATATAGAGAAGCAGAAGGTAAATATTCAGTAGCGAAGAGTCGTCATTGCGAGGTACGAAGCAATCTTAATGCACTGGGTTGAAAACCTAGCTGAATTAATTTTTTTGGAAATGATGGGTTCTGTCGTCGTGGCGGATCGTAGTCCTGCTATCGCTTCAAGTCCTCACTCGTGCCTCGCTCCGGGCTTTACGCTTTATCAGGTTTAGCAACAGCGGGCGCTGAACGAAATTCCGAGATCGCGATGGATCCGCGTTAGGGATTGTAAGGGTTCAGTACCGATTCTTCATCGGTACCGGAGCGAAGCGCAGCCCTGAAAAGCCCGACCCTTTCCCGTATTTCACGGGATTGGGTAACGCCCAGATTAATTTATAATTTTATATTAGCCATTTACAATTCGTACTCTGAGCTATACCTATAAAGTAAAAAAGGCGACACTTTAGGAATCGCCTTTCTCTTTAATATGTTTTACAACTTAACTTACGCCGTGTAATTTCACTTTTAATCCATCCATATTGTTGTTTAACTGCAGTTGGCAGGCTAAACGCGAATTTGGTAACAGATCGGGCAAAGTATCCAACATGGCATACTCATCGTCTGTCATTTCGTTAAGTTTTTCTTCGCCTTCTAACACATCAACGCAGCAGGTAGCACATAAGGCCATTCCGCCACAAGTAGCTAGGATATCGTACTCTGATGCTTTTAGAAACTCCATCAGGCTTAAACCCATGTCTGTTGGTGCAACGTGTTCAGTAACCGAGCCATCCGGCTCTTGCATGTATATATTAATATTGTTTTCCATTTTTTAGCTTACTTATATTGATTCACAAATATAGTAGAAAGCTTAAAATTCTGAAACTCCGTTTACAGTTGTATATTTCATGGTATATTTCACCCCTGGGTTCATGTAAGAATAAGCACTGTGGCTCATTAATGCAGCCTCGTGGAAACCACAAAGAATCAATTTTAGTTTATTGGTGTAAGTGTTGATGTCACCAATGGCATAAATTCCAGGGATGTTTGTCGAATAATCATCAACGTTAACCTCGATTGCACTTTTGTTGATATTTAAGTTCCAATCTTCAATCGGACCTAATTTAGGGCTCAAACCAAACAAAGGAATTAAGTGATCGGCTTCTACCACCGTTTTTTCCATGGTACGGTTCTGCACAATTTCAACTTGTTCTAATTTGTCGGTTCCCTGTACCGCCTGAAGATTGCTATTTAAAATCAAATTGATTTTACCGCTTTCTGCCAATGCCATTACTTTAGCAACCGAATCTGGAGCACCACGGAAACTCTCACTTCTGTGCACCAAAGTTAATTCAGAACAAACTTCTGCTAGGTAAATGGTCCAGTCTAAAGCAGAGTCGCCACCACCGGCAATCACCATTTTCTGATCACGGTACTTCTCTGGGTCAAGGATCATATAGTTTACACCTTTACCATTCTCAAAGTTCTCTAAATTTTCTACAGCAGGTTTACGAGGCTCAAAGCAACCTAAACCACCTGCAATTACCACAACTTTGGCTTCGATAACAGTACCCATATTGGTCGTTAAAACGAAATCAGCTTCGCTACGCTTTTCTAAACCTTCAATACGCTCGCCTAAAGTAAACGTTGGATGGAAAGGTTTTGCCTGCTCCATTAAGTTATCGATAAGTTCCTGGGCCAACACAGAAGGATAACCTGGGATATCGTATATCGGTTTTTTAGGGTAAATTTCAGACAGCTGACCACCAACCTGAGGCAGGTAGTCAATTAAATGGCAACGCATTTTTAATAAACCGGCTTCAAAAATGGCGAATAAGCCAACCGGACCAGCGCCTATTACGGCTATATCAGTAGTGATCATTAAAAAAAATTTGACGCAAAGTTACAAAATAA
This sequence comes from Pedobacter sp. ISL-64, assembly GCF_018613605.1. GTDB lineage: Bacteria > Bacteroidota > Bacteroidia > Sphingobacteriales > Sphingobacteriaceae > Pedobacter. The sequence goes on from NZ_JAGGPU010000016.1 coordinate 134,579, forward strand.
AGTATTATCAATCCTGTTATTTAGAAATATTCTAGATAATTTTGTAATCCTGTTGTATTCAGTATTTTATATGCTTTGCGTTGGGTAAAAACAAAAGTTAAGGGTTTTTAGCAGTTTAAAGCAAATTATAATTGGTCTATAGGTTTAGTGGGAAATGGGATGGTGTTATATTAGGAGCATAATTTTTCGTGATGATTACTGCAAGATATCGTCATTTCGAGCGGAGTGCAACGTAGGTCGGGAAATCGATTATAGATCTCTCTCCCGAAAGTTCGGGACTACGCTCCAGTCGAGATGACGACCATCTATGGAGCCCAGAATGACAAAAAATGCGCTACCAACTCATCCCTAAATTCTGAAACACAAAGCTCCATACATCAGCCGCTTCTTCAATCACTTTCGTTGTAGGCTTGCCTGCGCCATGGCCTGCTTTGGTTTCGATCCTAATTAAAACCGGGTTTTCGCCTTTATATTTATCCTGTAGGGTTGCTGCAAATTTAAATGAATGTGCAGGTACTACGCGGTCATCGTGATCTGCTGTTGTTATTAATGTTGCCGGATAATTAACACCGCTTTTTAGGTTATGGAGCGGCGAATATTTAATCAGGTAATCGAAATCTTCCTTTTTGTCGCTACTTCCGTATTCAACTGCCCAGCCCCAGCCCACAGTAAATTTATGGTAGCGAAGCATGTCTAAAACGCCAACAGCTGGTAGCGCCACTTTAAATAGATCGGGTCTTTGGGTCATACAGGCACCTACCAACAGTCCGCCGTTTGAGCCACCAGATATGGCAATTTTAGATGGATTGGTGTATTTCTCTTTAACCAGATATTCGGCTGCGGCAATAAAATCGTCGAAAACGTTCTGTTTTTTTGATAGCATACCGGCTTTGTGCCAGGTTTCGCCATACTCGCTTCCGCCACGTAAACTAGGCTGTACGTAAATGCCGCCACGTTCTAAAAATAGCATCCGAGATAGACTGAATCCAGGTGTTAAACTAACCTGAAAACCACCATAGGCATACAAATAAACAGGATTGTTACCGTCGAGCTTGATCCCTTTCTTTGATACGATAAACATAGGTACCTTGGTGCCATCTTTCGATGGATAAAACACCTGTTTGGTTTCGTAGTTATCGGTATTAAATTGGAGTCCAGATTTTTTATATAATATAGATTCGCTCTTGTTGATGTCGTAACGGTAAATAGTACCGGGAGTAGTGAAATTAGAAAAGGTGTAAAAGAATTCTTTATCTTCTTTGTAGCCGCCAAAGCTTCCAACTGTTCCAATAGCTGGCAGTTTTACGTCGCCAATTTTCTTTCCGCTTAAATCAAACTGTATAATATTGGTGCTTGCATCTTTTAGATAGGATGCCCATAGAAATCCTCCTCCAGTTCCAATACCTTCTAGTGCCAGTTTAGATTCGGGGATGATTTTCTGCCAATTTTTAGGACCTGCATTTTTTGGATCGACCAAAACCACCTGTTTGTTTTCAGCGCCCAGATCGGTATTTACCAATAGCTTATCGCCAATATTATCAATAACGCTGTGGTTGTTTTCAAAACCCTTAACCAATAAGGCAATTTTACTGTTTGGTGCTTTCAGATCTTGATAGTATAATGCATTGCCCGAAGTGCCAGCGCTGGCGTAAACCACCAGAAAGCGTTCGTCTTCGGTAACATTGGCGCCGAAATATAGATTTGGATTGGTTTTATCTTCAAAAATTAATTGATCATTTTTCTGTTCCTCTCCCAATTTGTGGAAATATACTTTTTGGTGTTTATTGGCGGCAGAAAGATCAGTTCCTTTAATAGGTTCATCAAATTTACTGTAATAAAAACCATCGCCTTTCCATGCTGCGCCAGAGAACTTCGTCCATTTTAGTTCATCAGCTAATTTGGTTTTGCTGGCTATTTCCATTACATAAATATTGCTCCAGTCTGATCCTGCTTGCGCAATCGAATAGGCCAGGTATTTTTTGTCGTGAGAGAAGCCCAAAATCGAAATGGCTGCCGTTCCGTCTTTTGTAAGTTTATTTGGATCGAGAAAAACTTCTTCCTTGCCATCTAACCCTTTTTTAATAAACCAGATGCTTTGGTTTTGAAGCCCGTCATTTTTGGCGAAGAAATAATATTCGCCAACCTTAAATGGCTCACTTTCTTTAGGGTAGTTCCATAATGCTGTTAAGCGCTTTTTAATGTCAGTACGGTAGGGGATCTGCTCGAGATAGTTTTGAGTAACCTTATTTTCGGCTACAACCCAGGCTTTTGTTTCAGCTGAGGTATCATTCTCTAGCCATCTGTAAGGATCTGCAATGGTTGTTCCGAAATAATTATCTTTTGTGCTGTCTTTTTTTGTTTCAGGGTATTTCATCAATGTTATTTTTTCTGCAGGTTTTTTGCCTTGGTTGCAGGCGAAAAGACTTAATGCAAATAAGCTCAATACAATTTGTTTTTTCATCTTTAATAAGATTTGTTTACTAATATATGTCTTTTTTTTCTTTGGGTTGATTGCACAGGTTTAGAGATTACACCGATTTGTTATGGCGATTTTAGTTTTAGTGTTCTTGCTTTAGTCTTTAAGCTTTTTGCTTTCGGGGTTCTCATCATTGAGAAATTAAGGACATTAAGTTTTTTGCAACGGAAACACAGATTTACACGGAGTTTGGCTCGTTATGTTAGTCTTTGGTGTTTCTGCTTTAGTCTTTAAGCTTTTTGTTTTCGGGGATCTCATCATTGAGAAATTAAGGGTATTAAGTTTTTTTGCCACGGAAACACAGATTTAGGGATCACACCGATTTGTTAAGGCGATTTTAGTTTTCTTGCTTTAGCCTCTGGTCTTTAAGCTTTCGTCTTTATGTTTGGTCTTTCTGCTTTAGTCTTTAAGCTTTTTCCTTAAGGGATGATTACGCAGATTTTGAGATTGCACAGATTATAGTCTTTCAGCTTTTTGCCTTACCTTTGAATTTGTACATGGTTAAGAATATTTATTTCGCTTCCGATTTTCATTTAGGCACGCCAAATTATGCCGAAAGCCGTGCCCGTGAAGCGCGTGTTGTAAGTTGGCTGAGTTTTATTGAGCCGAATTGCAGCGAACTGTTTTTAATGGGCGATATTTTCGATTTCTGGTTCGAGTATGCTAAAGTAATTCCGAAGGGATTTATACGTTTACAGGGTAAGTTGGCCGCCATGGCCGATACCGGGATAAAAATCTATTTTTTTAAAGGTAACCATGACATGTGGGTGCGCGATTATTTTACGCAGGAAATTGGCATGAAAATCATCAGCGATGAAATGGTCATGGAGCGTAGCGGTAAGAAATTTTACCTGCACCATGGCGATGGTTTAGGGCCAGGGGATAACAAATATAAATTCTTGAGAAAGATTTTTAGAAGCAAGGTTTGCCAATGGTTGTTTGCCCGTTTGCATCCGAATCTAGGTATTGGTATTGCCAATGGATGGAGCCAGGGTAGTAGGGCTGCACAAACTGAAAAAGAAGTTTTTTTAGGTGAGGATAAAGAATGGCTGGCCATTTATGCCAAAGAGCAATTGCATAAGGAGCATTTCGATTATTTTATTTTCGGACATAGGCACCTACCGCTCGATATCGATTTGGGTAATGGGAGCCGGTATGTTAATATTGGCGAATGGCTCAACTATAATTCTTATGGGGTTTTTGATGGTGTGGATTTAAAATTGGAGTATTATAACCCAGATGCTTAATTTTTAAGTTCATTTTTTTCGGAAAGCAATGTCTATAGCTGAGTTTAATGTTAGCCGGGCTTTTCGTTGTAGTCCCGATTTTAAAGGAAAATCGGGAGCTGCCACTTCAATCCCGTTTAGGTAGGCGGGTTCGTGCTGCTATTGAAGGTTGGGTTTCGCCTAGCTACACCGCCCTCGATTCATAAACCCGATAAAACGAAAAGCCCACAGCGCAGCGAGGACTTGATTGATAGCGGGGCTACCGGCTGCCATATGCACAGAACTGTTCATTTCCAAAAACCATTCGATAATACTGTAAATTCCTTTTCATACCTGCAGCGTAGATGAAGAGCTTTCTTTTTTGGAAAGCAATGTCTGTGGATCAGTTTAATGTTAGCCGAGCTTTTCGTTATAGTCCCGATTTTAAAAGAAAATCGGGAGCTGCCTCTTCAATCCCGTTTAGTTACGTAGGTTCCTGCTGCTATTAAAGGTTGCGTTTCGCCTAGCAGCACCCCCTCTGTTTCTAAACCCGATAAAATGAAAAGCCCACAGCGCAGCGAGGACTTGAAGTGATAGCGGGGCTACTGACGGCCACTGGCACGAACCTTTCATTTTCTAATTAAACTATAAACATTTCAATTTATACTCAAGCGCCTGGCCAATTAACCGCTAATCCTAAACAAACTAATTCAGCTTTTTTCCTTATTTTTGCATTTCCTGAATTTTTGGGCCTATACCGACCGTCAGGAAATTTCAACAAGAATAAATATGTTAGATAAATTAGAAGCTATAAAGCTGCGTTGGGAAGATGTGGAAGAATCGTTGAGCAATCCGGATGTAATTCAGGATATGAAACGTTTTGCGGCTTTAAATAAAGAATATAAAGACTTGGGCAAGATTGTAGACGAATATAAAATCTACAAAAATGTAATGAGTAATATTGATGCCAACAAAGAAATTTTAGCTACTGAGAAAGATGCTGAAATGCGTGAGATGGCAAAAGAAGAACTGGATATGCTTTTAAAGCAGCAGGAAGAAATGGAAAGCAATATCCGTTTGATGTTGATTCCTAAAGACCCTGAAGATGCTAAGAACGCGGTATTCGAGATTCGTGGTGGTACTGGTGGCGATGAAGCGGCTTTATTTGCTGGCGATTTATACCGCATGTATACCCGTTATTTCGAAACTAAGGGATGGAAAGTAGAAACTGTTGATGTAACTGAAGGTACAGCCGGTGGTTATAAAGAGGTGATCTTAAAAGTGAGTGGCGATGATGTGTATGGTCAGTTAAAATACGAAAGTGGCGTGCACCGTGTGCAACGTGTACCTGATACCGAAACTCAAGGGCGTGTACATACTTCGGCGGCATCTGTAGCTGTTTTGCCAGAAGCTGAAGAAATTGATCTGTACATTAACCCAGCAGATATCGAACTGCAAACTTCGCGTTCAGGCGGTGCCGGTGGACAGAACGTAAATAAAGTGGAAACCAAGGTGCAGTTAACGCACAAGCCATCGGGTTTGGTGGTGGTATGCCAGCAAGAGCGATCGCAATTGGGTAACCGTGTTATTGCGATGGAGATGTTGCGTAGCAAGCTTTACGATATCGAATTACAGAAAAAGAATGGTGATATTGCCGCTAAACGTAAAACAATGGTATCCACAGGAGATCGTTCGGCAAAGATCAGAACATATAATTATCCACAGGGACGGGTTACCGAACACCGTATCGGATTAACGATGTATAACCTTCCATCGATCATGGATGGCGATATTCAGGAGATTATTAGTGCCCTTCAGTTTGCTGAAAATGCAGAAAAGATGCAGGAAGGTGCTGTAGGATAGGGAGTTATATATTTTTTAAAAAAAAGTTTGCGAATTAAGATATAGTCTCTATATTTGCAAACTCGAAAGAGACAAGAGGTTCGAACTTTAAAGAAGAACAAAAGGAGTGGTAGTTCAGCTGGTTAGAATGCCTGCCTGTCACGCAGGAGGTCGCGGGTTCGAGTCCCGTCCATTCCGCAATAAAAGCCTTAACTTGAAAAAAGTTGAGGCTTTTTTGTTTAATAACCTTTTCAAATTAAATTATTTAGAATGAGGGTCAGGTGGTTACGTAATTATAGCTAAAAATGTTGCCTGAAATAGTAATAAACAGAATATAGTATCTATATTTGCATTCCCGAAAGGGGAAGAGGTTCGAACTTTAAAGCGGACAAAAGGAGTGGTAGTTCAGCTGGTTAGAATGCCTGCCTGTCACGCAGGAGGTCGCGGGTTCGAGTCCCGTCCATTCCGCGAAAATAGTTTTAAATTTAACTAAAAGCCTGTAAATTAAATGTTTACAGGCTTTTTCGTTTTCTGGAAACTCCAAATTATTCATTTTTTCGCAAGAAAAAGGATTTGTATGGATCAATACCAAAAGTTGTGGATCAAGCGTAAATTTGGGAGCTAATATTAATTTGGAGCGCAATGGCTTGCTACGAACAATGGCATTCCCTCCATACACTCCAATCTTTTGGAAACTCGATCTATACTGCTCATGAACCGCAAGCCAAAAGGATTTCGCTGCTGTAGGGGCTATTGATCTGGGGTTGTACAGAAGAAGTCCGAAAGACCGAAAATCCGGAGTCAGGATGTTAAGAAGAAAATGAACTAAACCTTGAACCAATTTTCAGGCGGAAATCCAGCCAAAAACCACTGTCTTTGTTATTTAAACCTGACTGAAACGAGCACGAAGCGCAGCGGAGTAAAGTGGAAGGCGGGACTACAGTAGCCAAGCACTACTAGCGCTGTTTTCCTATTCCCAATCCACAAATACCTCATCCACAACTTTTTTGCTTGATCCGTTAATTGTGTCTTTATAATGGTTCCGCTTTATTGGAATTTGGCTAAATGTTTAAGAAGGGCATGGAAATAACGCTCTGGGGCATCTGGATGATAAGAAAGATACAGGAATGGCTCTACCAGTTCAATCTCCATTAACATAAAGTTACCATCAACCATTAAACCATCAACCCGTGTGTAGAGGGCATCCTTTGCAAACTTCGAAACATACAAAGCAGCATTGTCAATATATTGTTGGTCTGGTGATGCAATTTCTATTGTTCCACCAAAGATTTGTTGCACCCTAAAGTCGCCGGTTTTTGGCTTCTTTATTATGGTGTGACTATACTTGCCATCGAAAAAGATAAAAGACCATTCACCCTCCTGGATTTGTGGCATTAGTGGCTGAACGATAAAATCACCTTCTGACACAAGCGCTAAAACACGATCTTTATCTTCAATGTCCGAGTTCTTATCCAGAACAATTGTATTTCTTGAACCACCACTTACACAAGGTTTTATGATTATTTTATCAGACCCCAATTTTTCAAATAATGGTATCAGCGCCTCATTCCAGCCCTGCTCAAGAAATATGGATGGTATGATATCAAAACCAGATGCTGCAATCTCTACTAGGTAATGCTTGTCCATATTCCACCTGACAGTCTGATAGTCATTCAGCAGCTTGATATTTAAAGATTCAATCTTTTCAAGCCAAAGCTTAAACTGTTCGAATTTCTGATGATAGTCCCAGGGAGTTTTCAATAGGGCCACATCGTATTTCTCCCAATCAACAAGGGGATCGTCCCATATCTCTGAGGATATATCCAAGCCTTTGTTTTCCAAAAATGGCAGCAAATCTTCATTTTCATTAAAGCCATTTGCTGATGAATATTTAAGCGCTCCGTTATAAGTTATATATGCTATTTTCATTGGTGATTAAATTAATATCGTTAACCTAAGCTTTTTTACTGCAACCTAAGCAACTTTCTTTTTGGCTAACTTGTCCTCTTTGTCTTCCACTGTATCAAGTTTAAGAATTGAAGTTATTTTTTCTTCTTCTCCATTTTCAACTAACTCTACCCAATTCGGATTAACGATCAAAGTTCTGCCAATTGCCACCATCGATACACCATAACCTACAACCTGATCAGCCATTGCAGGTGTTGTAACACCTCCGGCAACAAGAACAGGAACCCTGTTATTAACATAATTGTTAAGTACAACTGATATTGGCTCATCTGAAAATTCTGAATCAATCGGTTTTTGATTGACAGCATCCAATAAAGAGAAATGCAAATAATCTATTTTTTCCTCAATCAACTTATCCATTAGCATGAATGTTTCTGGAAGTCCGTAGCTCTGCCGAGGCATTTCTTCAGGTGAAATTCTGTAACCTATCACAAAAGGACGATCGGCATATTTTGAAACAATATTTTTAACTTCTTTTAAAATTTCCAGGCTCAGTCGCAAACGATTTTCAAGAGAACCTCCCCACTGGTCGTTTCTTATATTGAAAAATGGAGATATAAAATTCTGAAGCAAAAACCCATGTGCGCCATGAATTTCAACGCCATCAAAACCGGCTTCAATTGCTCTTCTGGTGGTATCACCAAATGCTTTGATGATTTCCAGAATTTCATTTGCACTTAATTCTTTGGGAAGATTTTCTTTTTCAAAAAGCACTATTGGTCCGCTTGGAACTGCACTTGCACTTACCACTTCGCCATTTGGAATAAGGCAAGGAATAGCTTTGTTACCTGCGTGAAACATCTGTAAAATTGCCGGTGCTCCACCACTTTTGGCGGCATTCGCCAACTTCTTCAAACTTGGAAGAAATGTATCGTCATACCCTGCAAATTCGTGAGTAAAACCTATGCCATTTGCTGTAACATGTGTACATCCAGTGATTACCAATCCTACACCATTTACTCTTTTGCGATAATATTCGACTTCTTCATCAGATATAGTAAAGTCGTCATTAGATGCCCAGGTGGTCATGGGCGACATTACAATTCTGTTTTTCAAAGTAATACCGTTCCCCAATAATAAGGGAACAAATAGATTATTGTATTTATTCATTACGTAAAAATTATTCTGTTTTTAATTACTACCAGTCTTGTGTAGTTGGACTGATCACTATGTCATTCACGTTAACATTATCCGGCTGGCTAAATGCAAACAGCACTGCGTTGGCAATATCATCTGATTCGATAGCTTGTTTATTTAATTGAACTGCAATTTCTGCTCCTTCTTTGTTGGTAACTTTATCTGCCCATCCCGTGTTGATGACTCCTGGGCTGATCAGGCTTATCTTGATGCCTTTATGAACAGAGACTTCTTTTCTCAAACTTTCAGTTATTGCCCGCACAAAAAATTTGGTTCCGTGATAAATTCCGGCACCCACATCAATGTTGATTCCTGCCACAGATCCCATATTGAGAATATGACCTGATTTTTGCTCCAGTAATTTAGGAAGTACTGCTGCAATGGCATTTAAATACCCTTTGATATTTGTATCGATCATCGCATTCCATTCATCCACCGCAACATCTTTCCATTGTGAAAAAAGCATCAGGCCGGCATTGTTTACCAGGTTATCTATCCTTCCATATTTCTCGATAGCAAACTCCACCATAGCTTTCATTTGCTCAATGTCTGTAACGTCTGCAACAAAAAGCTCTGCTTTTCCACCTTCATCCTCAACCTGTTGTTTAACTTTTTCTATTTTATCATCAGCTCTGGATACCAAAATAACTCTGCTTCCTTCCTTAGCCAGTCTTAATGCTGTTGCTGCACCAATTCCGGAAGATGCTCCGGTAATAATCGTTACAGATTCATTTAATTTTTTCATATTTCTAAATTTTATAAACAATAAAAACGCTGCTCAGAATCATTTGGATCGATAAATGATTGGTTGCCCTTGTAATTTGTCGAAAGCTGCAAAAAACTCTTTTGAGTAAGTTTGTTCATTATGATGACTTAACCCATCCAGACTTTGCCATTTTTCATTTAGAATAAAGATGTTTTCATCATCAATGCTCTGGTGAACATCATATTCAATGCAGGCATCTTCTTTCCTGGATAATTCCGGAAGACTATATAAAAGGTTCCTGATTTCTTGCTGATGCTCAGGCTTTGCTTTTACAACAACAGTTAAATAAATACTCATAAAATTTGTCTCTTAATATTAAAATGCGAGTTCATAAGGTTTGGGTACAGGGATTTCCGAACGAAGCTGTTTTGCTGCCTCTAAAGGGAAATAAGGGTTTCTCAAAAGTTCACGGCCTATAAAAATAAGGTCGGCATCTCTATTGGTCAAGATCGTTTCGGCCTGGTGTGCATTGGTAATCATACCTACTGTTCCAACCAATATTTGATCTTTAATTTCGCGTTTGATTGTGCTTGCAAATGGCAATTGATAGCCTGAACCGACTGTAATTTTTGCATCTGGAACCGTACCACCTGAAGAAACGTCAACAATGTCAATTCCCTTCTCAGATAATTTTCTGCTCAACCACAATGAGTCCTCAATGTTCCATCCTTCTTCAATCCAGTCTGTTGCCGAAATACGTACAGCAATTGGAAGTTCCGAAGGCCATACTGCTTTTACTCTGTCAATAATTTCAAATAAGAACCTTGCTCTGTTTTCTATACTTCCCCCGTAGTGATCGGTTCTTTTATTTGGGATAGGAGATAAAAATTCATTGATCAGATAACCGTGTGCACTGTGGATTTCAATCAGTTTAAACCCAGCCTTTAAAGCTCTAACTGCAGCATCTACAAACGCTTGTTGAATATCTTCAATATCTTGTAAGGTCATCTCGCGGGGTATTTGCATTTCTGGTGAAAATGCAATTGCAGATGGCGCGATCACTTCCCATCCATTTTCTTCATTGGGCATCAAAGGGTGACTTTCACGGCCTGAGGCCCAGGTACTTCCTTTTCTACCTGCGTGAGCCAATTGAATAGCAGGAACACTTCCGGCGCTTTTGATAAAAGATGTAATCTTAGTTAGCATTTCGATGTGTTCGTCTTTCCAGATCCCCAGATCTCCGAGGCCAATACGTCCATCTGCACGAACTGAGGTTGCTTCCAGCATCACTGTACCTGCTCCTCCCATTGCTCTGGAACCATAATGAACGAGGTGCCAATCAATTGCAGATCCATCCTCAGCCATGTACATACACATTGGAGAAGTAATGATTCTGTTTCTAAATGTGACTGATTTGACAGTTAATGGACTGAATAATTTTGACATTTTTATTTTTTTTAAAGCGCAGAGCTCCGCTGGAAGCAAAATATTGCTCCCAGTAAGAACTTCAACGTAAGAACTTTTGATTATTTAGTGTACAGGTGAAATAGTTTTGCAACAACTTTCCATTCTCCTTTGATTTTGATCAATGAATGGTAATCGGTGAAATCTTCATCCGCAGCATCGTGTTCCATTTCAACGCGAACAATTGCTGTAGTAGGTGTTTTGTGTAAAACCGTCAGATTGGTTTTGATGTTTGGTGCTGCGCCAAATTTCTCAACGTAGGTGTAAAGATTATCTATACTGCCTTGTGATAGGTCATCGCCTAAATGACCATACATAATGGCATCCTGATGAAATGTTTTTTTCAGATCTTCTACATTTCCTGTTTTCAGTCCCTGGACATATCCTTCCATTGCTGCCAAGACATCTTCATAATCTTGAACCGTGTTGATGTTTTGATTTGCTGACATGATTTCTATTTTATTACCTGATAAATTTTACTAATGATTTTCCAATCGCTACCGTCTTTTACCAATGTAAACATGTCGGCATATTTGTTAGGTCCAAATTGTGATTCGATTCTCACTATTGCAGCATCTCCTTCAACATCCAAAGTAATCAGTTTATAACTCGCTTCCATTGGCTCTGCTGCAGAAAATCCATCAAACAGTACCTGAATAGGAACACTTTTCAATTCTCCACTTTCTGACCATGACATTGTTGCAGTTGAGGCGAATGCTGCTTTCGCGATATTTCCGTCTCCTTTTTTTCCCGCTTCAACATATAAATCTATTGCTTTAAGGATTCCATCCTTTTGTTCTTGATTGTTTTGCATAACTTCTTTTTTATTATTTTGATTATTACTATTTTGACACGAAATTAATAAGCTTCCAATTGTTAGCGCAGAGAATATCAGTACAGTTGGTATTGGGGAAAACAGTTTTCTCGCTATTTTTCTGCTGCTTTTTTGTGATCCATCAATATTCAATTCTGCTAAGCCCTGTACAGGACCTTTGGGTTCATGATTCTTTTTCATAAATCGTTTTGTTTTATTAATGTTTTCTAAATGAGCATAACATACTGATTATTAGCAGAACTATTAAGCTCTTTTTCTATAACAAAGGTACAATGATGAAAATTGGGTGTTTTTTCTAATTAGCTCAAATATTTTGACTAATTAGTCCTTTTTTAGTATGTAAAAGGATAGGAAGATTTATTGACTGATTATCAGTTTTAGATAACATTCAATGGAGAGATTGTTTATGCTTATTTCATACCATGATGGTGTACTATTCAGGTTAAGCATTAAAAATGTTTGGATATATATTACCCCCTTGGAGTTATGGCTTCACTAATCGGAGTACCGCCGTCATGCATCAGAATTACCTTGCCAATTGTTGAGTTATTTGCCAATATCGCCACAAGTGTGTCTACAACATTGGCTATAGCGTTAGATCCAGGACTGGTAACATTTGTCTCTATTTTTCCAGTTCCCGGTTCTTCTTTAAGTGCGCCAGGCTGCAAAATGGTATAATCCAGGTTAGTCTGGGTAGTAAGGTAAAGGTCAGCATAGTGTTTAGCAATATTATAGTCTGTTAAATTGCTTAGGAAAGATTCTTTCCAATGCTGGTTGCAATGCGAAAACAGAGCTAAGCAATATATAGCGCTTAATTCTCGCCTTTTCTGCAGCTTGCATCGTTTTTATCGCTCCATGCAAGTCTACTTGTAATAGATTTTTTCCTCGTGAACCGGAAACAAAATAAACGGCATCAACTCCGTTCATACTTTTTGCAATAGTATCCACATCGCTTAATAAATCGATATACAAATGCTCAATGTTATCCGAATTATTTATTGGTTCAGGATTCCGTGAGCCAGCAATAACCTGATGTCGAGCAGCCAATTTATTTACTAAAAGTGAGCCAACTCTACCATTCGCTCCGATCACTAATATTTTCATAAGTTTATATTTTGATGATCTAATGGCGAAAGACACTTGGCGCCTGTCCGTGAAATTCTTTGAATATTCTTGAAAAATGGGACACATTTTCAAACCCTAATGAGTAACAAATATCTGAAATAGACATCACCGATGTTTCCAGCATTTCTTTCGCCTTTTCCAGTCTCTTTTCTCTTACCCACGTTGCGGGTGTTTCGTTGTATATATTTTGAAAATCCCTCTTAAAACTAGACAGACTTCTACCAGAAAGATAAGCCAATTCTGAGACCGAGACTGGTGAAGCATAATGCTGTTCCACCACGTTACGTATATCTGTGCGTACTGGTTCATGTAGCTGGAGGATCTGTAAAAACATATTTCGGTTACATTCCGCAACATCATATAGTAATTCCATAATTTTCAGACGGAGCTGTCCCGGATGCACCACAGAATGATCAAAAAAATAGGGCTTTAACGATTGAGCAAATGCAACCAGACATTCGTTCATTGGATAAACACCTGTTTTTATCTCTCCTTCAGGTTTACGTACCTTAATTTCTGAAGTTGACAAAAAAGATTTCAGGAGATCATCTTTGATGCTGAACATTAAACTGTCATAGATATTATCATTTTCAGTATTCCCGAATTTATGATATTTTACGGCAGTTGCTTTCTTCAGTAAAATCATATCGTTCTTACCAACTTTATATTCCTGTTTCCCATAAGTTAAAATGACTGAACCCTCCAGCACAATGAGCAGTAAATGTTGTTCGAGGTACATTGTTCCTTTAACTTCCGTGCTGTGTATACACTGCTCTATAACTGAACAGCCATCCAACATCAATGCATTTTGCGGCGCATCACAACCAATCAATGAAGTTGGAACTTTAATCATTTTTTTCATTTACTTATTTTTTAATCTACCTCTTCTTGGATTGCTTTTTTAATTGATGTTTGATCATAGGACTTCAAGATCCGGAAGTTACAAATAAGGATAATGCAGTGAACCTTTTAATACTTGCAAATCAATTATAAAACAAATCTATAACTCTTTTATAAATGAATCTGTTCTTTTAAGTTCAAATATTTTTACTTATTAGTTCACGGTGTGTTGTCTTATTGAGGTAGTAATTGATCTTCAAAACTACTCAACGAATCGCCCGCTTCTTATGTGAGAATCGCTGCAAGTTAATTCCGCTGAAAAATTTTTGCGTCTATGTTACAATTCGATAAGTAAATCTTAGGTGTTCGATCAGCTCCCGCCCACCATTTTTTCAAACCGAAAATTACATTTTTGGCCCACACCTTTTTTCTTTTTTACCAGATATTTTTGTAATCCTTTTTCAAAGCCTATTTTCTTTGCTTTTTCAACTGATTCATTATCAGTTATTTTGGATGAATTTTGGTCGTTGATGAACAATAAAAGTTGAGTTAGGGGTTCGATTGTGCCCCCGTTCAGCCGCGAAAATAGTTTTAAATTTAACTAAAAGCCTGTAAATTAAATGTTTACAGGCTTTTTCGTTTTCTGGAAACTCCAAAGCATTCATTTTTTCAGTCCCAATATTAGGATCAATACCAAAAGTTGTGGAGTAGTCATTTTATTCCTATGCTATAATATCCGTTTCTTCTTTTAATGAGGTAACCAAAATAATTAGGTGAATAATTACTACGTAAATCAAGTAAACAGGGCCACAGCCATGTCTATTCAGCTCAAAAACCGTAAAACTGGTAAATAAAACAGTATTCTGTATAAGTGCATTGCAAGCTTTAGTAACGAACTTTGTGTACTGTTAGTGAGAAATGCAATCTGAAACTAAAAATAACCGTGAATTGGTACAATAAGACAAACTCATTGTAATGAAAACAATTTTCAGGATAATGTTATTAGCTTTTATAATGGGAATTTCATTCTCTATAACGGCCTGCAATAGCAATAAAAATCAAGAAAAAATGATAATAGAAAACACCACGGCTCTTTTCCCTAAAGGAGAAAAATTAACCAATGGATATTTTACGGGAGATGCTTATCTGCAGACACTTCTGGCAAAAGACAAGAACAACAATTTTGTGTTGGGTAGCGTAACTTTTGAACCAGGGGCAAGAACCAACTGGCATACGCACCCTAAAGGGCAGGTACTGATTATAACCGAAGGCGAGGGCCTTTACCAGCAAGAAGGGAAAACAGCTCAAGTCATCAAAAAAGGTGATGTAATCAACATACCAGAAAATGTAGAACACTGGCATGGAGCTACCGCCGAAAAAAAAATGGTACACATTGCCATTACCAATTATGAAGGCGAAACTAATGCAGTTTGGTTAAACCCTGTAACTGATGAAGAGTTCAACGCAGCCAACAAAAATTAAGCAATCAAAATGATGGGCAAAAGCAAATTTTTAAAGGAGATACTATTTTTTGTGCTCACAATAAGTATGATCAAAATGAATGCACAACCAAACAAAACAGCTAATACGGATTTGTCTGCACAACAGCAAAGCTTGATAAAGATTTCGGCACTTACAGCAACGGGAAACGTGGAACTATTAAAAGTGGAATTGAATAAAGGGTTAGATTCCGGGCTTGCTATTAACGAAATCAAAGAAGCGCTCGTTCAGCTTTATGCGTATTGTGGCTTTCCAAGAAGCCTTAATGCCATTAACGTTTTTATAACTGTTGCAAAGGAGAGAGCAGAAAAAGGAATCAATGATAAAGTAGGGAAAACAATTGTTGTAGAAAATAATCCTAAAAATAAATATGAACAGGGTAGAAAAGTGTTGGAAGAACTGACCAAGGCCCCACAATCAAAACCTGCCCCAGGCTTCGGGGAATTTGCACCGCGTATTGATGCTTTTTTAAAGGAACATTTATTTGCCGACATTTTTGTCAGTAACGTGCTGAGTTATCAGCAAAGAGAAATGGTAACAATTGCGGCTCTTGCCTCGATGCCTGGTGTCGAAGGTCAGCTGCAGGCTCATATCAACATGGGAAAGAATACAGGCATAACTGAGAATCAATTGGAGCAATTAGCAACACTGGTTGAAACAAACGTGAATAAAACACAGGGAAATACCATCAGAAAAATAATCGGAAAACCATTGGTTCCGGTAATTGAAAAGGATATGATGGTGCGTATTTCTGAAATCGAAATTTTACCCGAATACCTCGAAGATTATAAATCCATTTTGCAACAGGAGGCCGCGGCTTCTATAAAAATCGAGCCTGGTGTGATCGCCATTTTTCCTATGTTTCAACAGAAAAACCCTACTGAGGTTAGGATCATAGAAATATATGCCAGTAAAGCAGCCTATCAGTCTCATTTGCAAACACCGCACTTTCAACACTACAAAACAACGACCCTGAAAATGGTAAAAACGTTAAAACTGATAGATATGAACAGCCTAGATAATGAAACGATGCTGGAGGTTTTTAGTAAACTAAAATAGGTATGTCAGGGATGACAAATGATCTGGTTTATGAAAGCATTAACGCTAATATAAATGAGTAGATGTTATCAATGTGATACATTTATTATAAGTTGCAGCCGGCAAGAAATTATTTCCCGGCTACAATCAATTCATTGAATTCCGGTATTCATTCGGCGAATGCCCTACCTGTTGTTTAAAGAAACGGGTAAAATGTGAGGGATATTTAAAGCCAAGCCTATAAGCAACCTCACTTATCGATTTGCTAATATCAAGGATCTGTTCTTTCGCGGCATCAATCAGTTTGAGGTGTATATACTCTAGCGCTGATTTTCCTGTTTCTTTTTTTACCAGGTCTCCGAAATATTTTGGAGACAGGTTGAGTTGCGCTGCACAATACGAAACGGAAGGCAATCCCAGCGTTTGCAGCTTTTCCGACTGGAAGTACTCATTCAGTAATCCCTCAAATCCAGTCAATACATCCTTATGGATATGTTCTCTGGTGAGAAACTGCCGGTCGTAAAACCGAACAGAATAATTCAGAAACATTTCGATGTTGCTAACGATCAACGTCCTGCTGTGCTTATCAATAGGATGAGCTAATTCATACCGGATCTTATTAAAACACTCCAGCACTATTTCTCTTTCTGCATCGGATACATGAAGTGCTTCATTAACATCGTAAGAGAAAAAGCTGTATTCGTTAATGCATTTGCCGAGATGGGTGCCACGGATCAGATCGGGATGAAAGAATAATCCCCAGCCTGTCGGCTGTATCATGTTTTCGCTTTCCTCAAAACCAAATACCTGCCCGGGTGCAATAAAAAGAAGTGTTCCCTCTTCGTAATCATAGTGATTGCGGCCATATTTCATCTCCCCGCACTTCTCGTCTTTTAAAAAGATCATGTACACATCAGAAATGTAACGTGCCTCTTTTACGGGCTTCGATAGCGACTGATCAAGAACACTGACCAAAGGATGCAGGGTCTTCTGCCCACGCTCGTTATTGATCTGAGCCACACTTTTAATTCTAAGGGGATTTCCCATGACTTCAGTTATTTTAAAGTGAAAATAGCTTAAGTATTTCAATAATCCCTGTAGAAGCGCTAATGAACAGAAAAATTGGTAAGAGAAACAGGAATATGTATAATGATTTGATGCAAAAGTATAAAGAACTTCGCCTATACGATAAACACATCAGGCAATTCCTTGAAACGGCGGCTATTTCACAAGAAGCCAAAGAAAAAATCGGTTATCAGAATGCAGAAAAATTGTTGGGATTATAGTCTGCTTGTGTATGGAACAAGTTAAAGGGTATAGACTTGAAGAAAGATAAAAATTTTTTAAACATTGAATATTAAATAAAAAACAATGAAACTTTCAAACAATAAAATTTTAATTACCGGCGGAGCCACTGGCATCGGTTTGGGATTAACTGAAAGATTTATTCAGGAAAAAAACCAGGTTATTATTTGTGGCAGAAGGAAAGAAGTGCTGCAAGAGGTGTCTAACAAATTCCCGGCTGTAATAACAAAGGTTTGCGACTTATCAGAGGAATCTGAACGTACGGAACTTTATCAATGGATTGCTGAACACCACAGTGATTTGAACGTATTGGTAAACAATGCAGGCATTCAAAACTGGATGGATATTTCAGATGAGCACTTTTATGATAAAGCAAAAAATGAGATTCAAATAAATGTTTTAGCGCCTTTGCATTTAACTTCACTCTTTACCGGACTCAAATCATTGGAAACTGTTATAAATGTAACCTCCGGCCTGGCATTTGCGCCCCTTACAAAAGTGCCCGTTTATTGTGCTACAAAAGCTTTTTTCCACTCGTTTACCATTTCATTGAGGCATTTATTAAAATCAAAAAATATAGAGATCATCGAATTGATCCCACCAGCCCTTAACACTGATCTGGGTGGCAAAGGCTTGCACAGCGAGCACCCTTCTGTTGGTGATTTTATTAACGCAATATTTCAACAACTAAAAGAAGACAAGAATGAATTGACCTTTGGATATAGCGAAATGTTATCAAAAGCAACACCCGTTGAAATACAGGGAATGTTTAAAAGAATGAACCCATAAGAAGAAACGATCAATATTCTGAAGTTAGCATGTTTGAAATGAAAAATTGAGCGCATACTTAACGCTGCATGAATAACCCTGAAGCACTTGTACAGGTAATGTACAACATTTACCTTATACTGAACAAAGAACAACTAGCCTTTACTTTATCGATCTCTTTGGCAACCCTAATATGCAGCTTACCCAGCAACAGGTTAAAGATTGCCCGAACATTAGCGAAAGCACCTACAAAAGTAAGGTAAAAGATGGCATATTAAAGCCTATAAAACTTCCTGGTGGCGATCGTTTTTACCTGAAAATTTACTGGCTGCCTACTAAAAAGCCAGCAAAAGGGCCGTATTTTAATTACCCCTGCTTTACCGGTTCTTTACCCTTTGTTGCTACCAGGTTAACCCCAAGGTTACCCCAGGGTTACCCCGGCGTTACCTTTTCTCTACCTAAAAGGTAAAGCCAGCGCTTGCTTTCGCAGAATGGCGCCACCGCTTACGGTTATGCTGCCCTTAAGCAGGCCGCCACAAGCGCCCGGGCCTTTGTACCGCCGCCTCAGAACCGTGACGGTCCATTTTAGCTCAATAACGGCCTTAATTAGCTCAATTTGGCTCATTTAAGCTCAAAATGAGGCACCAGTGCTGCTAAGCTGCTAGGTTTGAGCATGGATTTAAACATACCGGTATAAACAGCAATCCTTTTTTGAACAAACATTTTTTCAATAAAAAACAAAAATTATGGCAAGGTATTCAAAAGGCGCAAATGGCGCATTCTCGGACAAAGTAGGCAGTGTAATTGGCAGCAAAGGCGCAGCACATTGATGAAAGCAGAAAGTCGCGTTTGGACATGATGTACATAGGGCTGATAGTGGCACTTGGCCTGGCTTGCTAAGGAGAAAACGGCTACTCAACTGAATATAAATGCTCCATGTAATACTAGCTTACAGGAGCATTTACTTTACGTTTACCTATTTGCTGATTTTTTTTTTAACAGTTCTTCGTATGCAGGTCCCTCACGTTTTTCCATACCATCAGAAATCTTTATTCCGGCTTTTTCAAACTCGCTGATTAATCTTTTATCGAAATCAGCGATGTATAATGCAAATGATACAGAATCTTTTTGTTCAGGAATTGTTGCAAAAGGAACATGTGGTTCTTTAAACCTGTGCAACACTGCTTGAGTACTATCGTTGCCTTCCAAAAGAAGTGAGTCTCCGTAGTCTGTAATCTTAGCTACATAATCTTTGGTAAGGTATTTTAAAGAATCATTTTCTATTTTATAAGGAAGCTTAAACCGGCCAACTTTCTGATTATAGAAAACTACATATAGCGAATCAATATCAAATTCGCTATATCCATTCGCTCTGGAAAACCGATGCCATTTTCCGATCAGTGATTTTTTATTTCCATCTATATTTTTAGGATTTGGCGAATGGCAGGCGGGAAGGATAAAAATGAAAAAAGCAAGGAAATAAAGTATGGATCTCATGATAACTAATGTTAAATAATATTAAAAGCATTTTTAATCCAGGTATTGATCAGAAAGTACCTGCAGTACATACTGCCCGGCTTATTGCCCGGCAGTATGTGGTTGTGATCGGTTTAAACAAATGTTTACTGTGCCCAGATGGTACAGTTAATATTGCCATTCGTATTAGAACCCCATGTTTCCGCAACCATAATTGCAGGAATATTTAGCTGACCAAGCGTATATCCATAACTTTGCCATTTGTTGTAGTGGTTGGCAAAAGTAATGACGTGATTTTGTCCGGTAGAAGTTTTTGTAACCCTGGAGCTATAAATCTGCCTGAAGCCGTCACCACCGTCGATATTTTTACCTGTCATCCATCGGGTCCATACGTTATAACCTGCACCATCGGTTTCAAATGTTCCCAGGTAAGTACCGCTATGAGGTGAAACCGCACCCCAGGTTTCATTCACGTAATACTCATAATAAGGGCTTCTGCTCCATCCATACCAGCCAAAAGTGCCACCTCCAGAGTTTGAATAAGCACCCAGATTATAGCCTATTTTATAGGTTGTTGACCCTACTGAATACCCTTTGCCACAAGTGAAATTACCGTTAAAGCCGTTCCAGTTTACGCTGTAATTCCCCCCGGTACCATTGGCGTAATTGACTGTGCCAGTTGCGCCGTCACTCTTCCAAAGCGACCAAAAGAAGCCGTTATGTGTACCCGATTGGTAGGATTCTACCGTGGCGACAGCTTTGGTAGGAGGGGGTGGAGCGGTAACTTCCCCAGGTGCGATCTTTTCGTCTTTTTTACAGCCTGTTAAACATGCAGCGCTTGCAAATACCAAGGTTGCAGCCATAACAAGAGTAACCTTCCTGGTTACACCTGTCAGTGAATTTTGTTTTTTCATATAAGATATATATATATATATTGGTTAGGGAAGCAAAATAACCGTATTTAGATCTGGGATATGGCTAATAATCAGCAAATTTGTTATACAAATGTTCACACGGTCTGGAATTGGAACACTCTACTGGCATTTTTTTCTGTCAGATTACAGAGAAGTAATTCGCAGGAACACGATTAATTAAAATGTATTCTTTCATTTTCTGATCATTTAATAGGCCACGTCAATTGTAGTTTTAAAAGTCCCGCTGTCTACGAGGTGCGTAAACATAAAAGCGGCCAAATCAGCACGCGAGATTTTCGGAATGCCACCTAGTGGCAAGCCAGTTATATTTTTATACTTTCCTGTTGCCCTGCCATCCGTTAGTTTTGGCGCCCGAACGATTGTCCAGTCCAAGCTGGACGTCTTTATTATTCCTTCCATTATACGCATATCAGCATATATAGGCTTATAGAGCTTTTGCAATACATGCTTCAATAGAAAAGTCATGATGAACGAGCTCTTAGGCGGGATGTCTAATGCGCCTGACGAAATGCAGAATAGGCGCTTCGGGCAAGATTTCTCCATAATGTTTACAATATTTCGGATGCCAGACGAATACAAAGTCGTTTGCTGGATTTTAGGGATACCCAGACAGAAGACCACGGCTTCGTGCCCATCAAACTCTTTTTCATAGGTATGTGGAGTTAAAACATCTCCTTTAATAACCTTTAGATTTTGATGCATTATTGTAAAAGCATGGGGATTTCTGACAATAGCCGTTATAGCATATCCGGCGTTTAGTGCCTGTTCAATAAAGTGTTTTCCAGTTCCGCCAGAACCACCAAATACAAGAATTTTTTTCATTTTGTGATATTTTAATTGAATCAAAGGTATATTTGAACTAACATTTGTGCAAGTACGCACCTAAAAGTAAGTGTAAAATGAATGAAGTTAAAGAAACATCCACCATACAATTAAATAAGCAAACGGTCTTTAAATTGTGCCCGGTTACCTACGTGATGGAAAAAATTGGCAGCTACTGGAAACCGATTATTATCTTCCACTTAATGTCTGGATCAAAACGGTACGGAGCGTTAAAAAAAGCAATGCCTCATATTACAGAAAAGATGCTTGCACAACATTTGAGGCAGCTGGAAGCAGACGGACTGATTTCGAGGGTAGCATTACCTGTGATACCGCCGCACGTTACCTATAGCCTGACGGATGCGGGACAGGCTTTGCGACCTGTGTTATACGCCATGGCAAACTGGGCAATTGAAGATGGGCAACAAAGAGAAGAGCCACTTTTTAAAACGATGGAACAGTTTCCGGCATAAGTTAATAACCCGCATCCGTAAATCATAAATCAGGCGCTACGGAATATTTGTCTTTTTGTTTAGATCGCGGTGATTGTCATTTCGATACCATAAAGAATAAAATATACTAAAAAGTATTTTTAATTAAACTTTTTAGTATATTTTCGTGGTGTAAAATTCATTAATATGCTTACTAAAGCCGAAAGAACAAAGCAATTCATTCTGGAAACAGCAGCCCCTATCTTTAATCAGAAAGGAATATCAGGCGCTAATATAGACGATGTGCTTGCTGCTACAAAATTGACTAAAGGATGCCTTTATGGTCATTTTGAAGGTAAGGACGACCTTGCCTTGCAAGTTGTTGATTTTATGCTGAAAACCAGCGGTGAAAAAATGTTATCAACTATCGGTAAGGGTAAAACAGCAAAGGCTAAAGTGTTTGCCTTTCTCGATTTTTACAAGGATCCTTTGAACACCTACTTAAAAGGCGGATGCCCAATATTTAATGTTGCGGTCGAATCTGATGACCATTTTCCGGCAATTAAAGAGAAAATAGCCGGTGTAATAAGGCGTGGGCAGGAAATATTTGTTGGTATTTTAAAACAGGGCATTAAGGATGGAGAGTTTTCTGACGAACTTGACCCTGCTGTATATGCATTTAAAGCTGTAGCTGCTGTTGAAGGTGCAGTGATTATGTGCAGGTCTATGAACACGGCAAAACCGATGGCGAGTTTGCTCAAAAACCTGAAAGCGGAATTAGAAAGTTACGAGATCTAATTTTTTTTATTAAAAATATACTGAAAAGTCTTTTTTTAAAACTTAGCTAAAAAAGACATAAATACATCTTAAATAAAGAGCCAAATTGCAATAAAATATACTAAAAAGTCTAAATATAAAAAAACCATGCAAATAAAAGGAAAAACGGTACTGATCACCGGTGGGGCATCAGGTATCGGGCTGGAAGCAGCAAAACAATTTTTGGCTAAAGGTGCCAGCGTAATCATTACTGGCAGAAACCAAGGGAAATTAGATGATGCCAAGAAACTATATCCGGCAATTATAGCCATTAAAAGTGATGTCTCAGAAGCCGATGATGCACAAAAGCTTTTTAACCAGGTACAGCAACTGGGCGGTATTGATATATTATACAACAATGCAGGTGTTTTAACCGATCCAATCAATCTCGGATCGGCAAACGAAAGGCATTTTAAAGATGCTGCCTACGAAATAAACGTCAATTACCTTGGGGTTATCCGGCTTAACAATCTTTTCATAGACATGCTGAAATCAAGGAAAGAAGGCGCAATCATCAACACGACCTCATTACTTAGTTATGTTCCATCATTGCTGGAAGCAACTTATTCAGCCTCTAAAGTAGCACTGCAGTTTTACACTAAATCACTTAGAAAACACCTTCAGATTTTGAACAGCAGCGTAAAGGTTTTTGAACTTTTGCCTCCTGTTGTGGCCACAGAAATGACGGCTGATAGGAACAGCAAAAAAATGACCACAGAAGGTCTGGTAAAAGCGCTTATCGCAGGTCTCAAGAAGGATCAGTTTACCATCCGTGTAGGGGATACAAAAGCATTGTATATCGTCAACCGGCTTTTTCCAGGAATTGCTTTTGGTTTGGTTAATCCCAAGAAAGGTTACGGGCCATTAAAATCTTAGAAACGATTCTCATCAAACATATAAAATAAAAAAAATGAAAGCGTTCATTATAGACAAATATAAAAGCAAGGAAGGTGGTAAGATGAAAACGTACCCATTCCAGTATTGAAAGCTGATGAAGTATACGCTGCCGGCATAAACCTTCTCGATTCCAAAATAAGGAAAGGGGAGTTCAAACTTTTTTTGCCTTATAAAACACCATTTATTCTGGGCCATGACCTGGCCGGTATAATAACTAAGGTTGGTGCGCAGGTGCAAAAGTTTCAGGTTGGAGACCATGTTTATGCTCGGCCCGCAGATCATCGTATCGGAACTTTTGCAGAATTCATTGCCGTTAATGAGGCTGATTTGGCAATAAAGCCTGCAGAACTGACCATGGAAGAAGCGGCATCCATCCCACTCGTGGGCCTCACTGCCTGGCAGGCACTCATTGAAAAAGGGTAGCTGCAAAAAGGAGCGCTGGTTTTCATTCAGGCTGGCTCAGGCGGTGTGGGCACATTTGCCATTCAGTTGGCTAAATATCTGGGAGCTACGGTGGCTACAACTACAAGTACGGCCAACATCGAGTTGGTAAAAAGTCTCGGTGCAGATGTTGTTATAGACTATAGAAAGGATGACTTTGAGAAAGTTCTGAATGATTATGATCTGGTTTTAAATAGCCAGGACGGATTGACGCTTGAAAAGTCGCTACAGGTATTAAAACCAGGTGGAAAGCTCATCTCGATTTCTGGTCCTCCCGATCCGGATTTTGCAAAACAAATCGGTGCCTCCTGGTTCGTGAAATTGATTATACGCCTGTTAAGCTCGAAAGTAAGGAAGAAAGCAAAAAGGCTGAATGTGGATTTTTCCTTTCTGTTTATGAGGGCTAGCGGATCTCAGTTGAATGAAATTACGACGCTTATAAATGCCGGGGCTATTAAGCCTGTGATAGACAAAATTTTTCCGTTCCAATCGGTCAATGAAGCAATAGCTTATGTAGAAAGTGGTCGTGCCAAAGGAAAAGTGGTAATAAAAATCAAATAAATAATTCTGTTGTATCCTCGTCCATTCCACACAGACGCCTTAACTTGAAAAGTTTAGGCTTTTTGTTTTTTTGACTATCATAACTTTCAAAGCCAATGCTTTTGTAGCGTTTTAATGCGCTTTGTCGTTTTTATTAAAAACCAAATAGACGATGAAAAAAATAGCGCTTGTATTATTGTTGGGTATTGCCCTGTTAACCTGTAAAAAAAATAAAACCACTTCTGATTGTGGGGACAAAATCTGCACTGAAGAATTTGCCTCGGTAGTGTTAAAATTTATAGATAATAAAGGCGCTGGCGCTGAAGTAAAAGATTTCAATGTAATCAACCAAAGAACAGGAGAGCGGCTAACGGCTAATTCGAGTATTTATACAAATACCATAAAAGGCGTATTTATTATCGTTGATGATAATAATAAACTTGGTCTGTCAGAACAGGGAGATGATCTGAAAATTACTGGTACCTCTGTAGAAACCAAGCAAACTAAATCTGTTGTGATTAAAGTAAGTGGAGGTAAGTGCGCTTGTCACATCAATAAAATTTCAGGCCCGCAGCAGATTGCTTTCGATTAAAAGTTATTCCGAAAGCGGAAGTTGGATTGCCCTGATTCCTAATATTTAAATATAAACAATCTATTACGACGGACGTACCTTATTTGTATAGTGTACCGCCAACAATATTAACATTTTTAGGAATTACTACGCCTGATGTCATTAAGTTAAGGGATAAATCGTAAAAAGATGTCACCCTGAGAGATAATTTATTGTATAAAATCAAGATAAAAAAAGCAGTACCCGGTTATGGGTACTGCTTCATTATTAATTTACTCCGAGAAATAATTTTAATCCAGCAATGTCCAGGTTTTTCTGGCCTGTACCTGCTGTACAACTTGCTGTTCGGCAACCACAATATTTTCTTTGTGCTGGCCAATGTATTCTAATCCACTCAACTTATTCCAAAGTGCTACCAATACACTCATAAATTCGTTGGCCATTAGCATACTATTGTTAATTTGTTTATGATCGTAAACCAGTTCGATGGTTTTGGCTAAAAGCTCTTCAAAGTTTCCTGGGGTTACATCTTTCCACTCGTAAAAATACTTTAACAGTTCTTCTCTTTCGCGGGGATCAATCAGTTTAATTGCTGTAAAAAAAATGTGCGCCAAACTGGAGAAATAACCTACTAAAACTGCAGGCGATTCGCGGTGCGCAATGTTTCTATATTCGTAAAATAAACCTGCAATGTAATCTACAATTTTCTCTGATATTAAACGGATATTCCTGCCTAGCGGCGTAATGTTGTCTCTTCCTCCTGTTTTGTCGATAATTTTAAAAGCCGCCAGCTGTAAATCATTTAGTAAAACACTAAAAGATTCATAATATCTAATCAGGGCTGGATGACTTGTTATGGTTGAGCTGGGCGGTATATAACTGCTGTTTATTGATAACCTGCCATTTTCGTAGTAAACCTGCCCGATGGTTAAGAAATAGCTATCTGCTGTTTGTGAACCCACCTCACTCTCTGGTAAAACCGCAATAGCATAACTTTTGGCAAGTTCAGGGTAACGGATCGGGTTTTCTTCAGGATTTGGTGTGCCTGTTGGTACACGGTTAAACGGAC
Organism: Pedobacter sp. ISL-64; assembly: GCF_018613605.1. Lineage (GTDB taxonomy): Bacteria > Bacteroidota > Bacteroidia > Sphingobacteriales > Sphingobacteriaceae > Pedobacter. The sequence continues at coordinate 160,786 of NZ_JAGGPU010000016.1, forward strand.
TTACCACTAATAAAATCACATAGTTTCTCGGTTCCGACTGGCCAAAATAATGGTTGTGTACCAGGGTATCCATATTATCCGATTGTACAATATCAATGTGGCAGCCTTCGGGCGTAATGGCATTACAATATCTCACCCTTACCTCGATATGATTGGTTGCTTTTTCGATAATTTCGATATCGTGCGAACTTTTATAACCCGCAAAAGGTGGTAAAAATCCGTAATTACTATTATTTAGATGTAGAGAGGCGGCATCGCGTACAAAGTCCTGCAAATAAAGATCACTTAATGTAAAATGATCACTGGAAAGCTTCATGCCATTAATCCAGTTAATGGATTTATATTTTAGCGGCTTTATCATGGTAGATGTTTTTAATTATAGATTAGATAAAGATAGCACTTTCTCCAACTTCGTTGGGTTTGTTTACGTTTTCAGATACCCGTTTAGCGTAAATCGTCATTTTTTCGGTAATGCCATTTTCGATAATGTCGAGATCAGGATCGATGAAAATATTGCGTTTAAAAAAAGAAGTTTTGATAAAGAAAATCCATTTATAATTTTCCATATCGTCGCCCCTGAATTCCACAGGGCTTTTGGCAAATTTTAAATTGTAATCATCAATAAACTTGTGGAACCAGATACCGAAGTTCATGTTCTCTACAGCTTTTACCTTTACCTTTAAAGGTTCGGGATCGCTGCTTTTTTTGTAAAGCTCCAGCTCCAGTACCAATAAACGGTTAAAATCTACGTGGTCCATGTTGATGTCCAATGGAGTATCAGGGTATTTCCAGATCTTGTAGATTTCTGAAGGGATACCAAGTAGTGAAACATAAGCCCACCAAAAAATAAGTGGAACAAAAAAGCAGGTGATACTGCCTGCACCAAACCACCCAAAATTTACCGAGCTTAACCAGTTAAAGGCAAGCTGATATAAATAAACAGCTAAAATGGCCGAAATTAAAGTAGCGAAAAAGATAAAAACCTTGCGCTCCAGTACATCTTTAGGGTAGTATTTAGTTAACAGATAAACGAAAATCGTGCCCATCAAGAGATAAAAAATACAGCAGATAATGTAGCCCCAGGGCATAAAATTAAAGTTTAGGAACCCTAAAAATCCCGGAAGGGCTAAAATAATGCCGATGAGCAGAACACTTACAATAAGTCTTTTGTTATTGAGAAACTGGTTCTTTTTGTTGATGATGGAAAGCACCGCTGTTGATACGATGAAGATCAGCGGGAACAAGAGAAAGCGGATAAAAAATGATTGAACGTCCATTAAATTTTTATAGATGAGATGTATTGCAAATATAGTATCTTTAATATTTGATTATAATCGTTATTTTTTCGGTAATAAAAATTTAACCTATAACAAAAATGAAGCCTTAAAGTTTAATGAAAAAGGAAACTTTGATTAATAACGAACTATTTACAGATTACAAGGCCGTTGCCCACGCTGCCGACCTGATTGAACGTAAGGTAATTGATGCCGATAGGATTGAAATTATCCCATTAGGGCCCGATAAACGCGCTTTTGCAAAAGATATTGAGGATACCACGGCTTATTATTCTGAAAAAAGAAGGCACGAACGTATCCGCATCAGTACCAACCGCGAAGGATTGTATGATATGCTACCTGAGGGGCTTTTCCACCGTCCGCCAACCGGTAGTGCCGGTATGGACGAGGAATCTATGATTAAAGATATCAGGGATAGGAGAGAGGAAGAAAAGGAAGCCAGGTTATTTTTTACACCCTTTGATACGGAAATTAATTATGTAAGGATCATGACCGAGCTATATGAAAATATGCTCGATAAAAAAACAACCTATTCCGATTTAAGTCAGATTTTTGAATTCGGATGGGATGAATTTAATTTGCTCAACAAAGAACAAAGCATCATCTGGATGCACCTGCTGCCCGAAATCCAGCAAAAGAGAAATGACATCGGTTTTGTATCAAAAGTACTTACTGCACTGTTTAACCTGCCACTTACCATTGTGGATGCTACAGCCAATATTGCACCGGTAAAAATTGCTGAAGAAATGCAGATGCAGTTGGGTGGAAGCGCATTGGGGATTGATACCATCATTGGTGATAGCTTTACCCCCGAACACGAAGCTTATAATGTTAATATCGGTCCAACTTCGCCACAGGAACTGGTTAAGTTTATTCCCGGACAAAAAAACAGGGCCATTTTGGATATGGCTATCAGCTATTTAATCCCTGTAGATGCAGAGGTTAACGTAGAACTCCTTACTTCACCCGATTATCAGGAAACGGTATTGAGCGAGGATGGTGAGAGTGCTTATTTAGGGTATACGGTATATCTTTAAATAACATCATCTTCTGGCCTTTTTATATAAATGCGATCGTCATTTCGAGCGGAGTGCAACGGAGTCGAGAAATCTATCTAGATAGATCTCTCCATTCCACTGCGTTCCAGTCGAGATGACGACTTCTTTGAGGTATATCCTCAACTTAAACCGCTTTATACAGCACCGGCTTTAACAACATCCTATAATGCACATTCATTGTACTCCTTAGGTTTAATTTCGCCAAAGTTAAACTCAACAGTTCTTCCCAATTCTGCCCGCTAAGGTTAAGCTGATCTGCAGGTTCGATCAAAATATCAGTGGTTTTAATAAAACCCGCATTTGGTTTATTATCCATTATCAAGCCTTTGGCCAAGGTAATGCCCTTTAATTTGTTGCCCAGTTCGTAACGGCAAAAATTGATCACATCAGCCTTCGTAATAATACGGTCGGCTGTGGTTAAACCATATTTATAAGCCTGCACCCTGTTGGTTGCATTCAATCTCGACCGGCCGCCTTTCGTTTGGCTCAATAAAAAGATACTCTCTGCATTTACCTTATTGTTATCGTATACCACTAAACGGCTTCCGGCATTAATGTGGTTGGCCTCTTCTGCTTGTGTAACCCAGATATCGAGGAATAAAATATCCGCATCGCCAATCGGTTTCAATACAATATAGCTGGGCAGTTCTTTAATGTCTTTAAGCGCCGAGCGGCTTTTTTGTTCAATAAGCGCAATATTCTGTTCCAGATTTTTAAGTATGGTACTTAAAAAATCAGGTCCGTAAGCAGTAAAAGCTGCTTTCTCATCGCGTAGCAGCTCAAAAAGGTAATCTACCAGCTCTTTGGCATTTCTCGTATCAAAGCGCTCCGTGCCTCCGTACCGGATCGAGAAAGATCCGTCTCCTTTTTCGTTCTCATTGGTGTAAGGAATCTCATTGTAACTTTTCCCTTTATTATCCTTCAGGTTTTCTACCGCAAGCATCTGATCCAATGATTCCGTTTTAATCGGTATAATATTGTTCATCGTTTTGAGCCGGTGTTTGATCTGGCTTAACCGTTTATTTACCACCGGGAACGCATTAATATAAATATGAAGCTCGTTCAGCATTTCCTGGTTTATAGCTGCGGGAAAAATTACTTTAAGCCATTTTACCGAATTATCGATCTGGTTTAAAACAGCCGGTTGGAATAGGTTGGTAAACTCAGGAGGGAGTTCTCTGCTTTCGTCGATATTAAAATCATTAAGATCGCCCAGGGTAATAAACCTGTTGCTGTAAAACTGTAAAACGTCTGCTTTAATCAGATTAAGCAATTGTTTATGCTGAAACGGAGCCTGTACCTTACCCGTTAAAGGCTCGTCCATAAAACGTTCTGTATAGGCGGCGAGCTCGTTGTTTTTGTAGAACCATTTCCCCAGCGAGAGCAGATCGTAAGTGTTTTCGGGCACCGAATAATTTTTCCAGTCGAAAAATAAATTCAGTTTATTAAAATCCATCCAGTCTTTAATGCCGTTAAAACCTATGTATATGGTGTTTTTCTCTACAGAAGTGCCCGAAAGGCTATTATGTATAGGCTGTTTGCCAAATTGTTCTACATTAAAAAGGGTATTTCCGGTAACGATGTATCTTATCGATGCATTATTTAATTTTACGGTATGCAGCGGGCTAAAAAAAATATCGGTTTTCTTGGCCTTATCATTTTCCTGCGGGATATTCTTTTTAAATGCAAACTGCGAATAGATCGAAAGGTAGTCTTGTTGTTCAATCGGTCTGGCGTGCATAATGGCATGGGCCGGTAACGATGAAGTTAAATGATCGGGCGCTAAAATACGGCTGATCTTATCAAAGATCCTGTTCTCTAAATTTTTAACATCATTGGATACATTAAAAAGCTCATTGCTTAATGCCTCAATAATCAGTCTAACAAGTGGATCGAAGTCGTTACTGTCTTTAATATTCCAGAAATCTTCAGCATTTTTTAAAATTCTGTTCCGGATCTCATCTTTTGATGAATAAAAAACTGGTTTCATGTGTAGAATATTTGGGGCGTTTTAGATTAAGTTGATAATGGGCTAAGAAATAAAGCGGTGTTAAAAAAATATTTTTCTCCTGTGGTTTTTATTAGTGCTCTAACGCTAATATCTACCTTTTTTTTAATCTCGGTTATCTTACGTAGTGGGTATACATTTTCTACCTCAGTAATACGTACTTCTACCTCGGTATTATATATCCTAAATTCACAGTCGGTGATGGATTTTAGCAACGATTTGCGGAATTTTTCCTCCCAAATGCTCTCGCTCACGATTAACTCAAAGTCGAGATCCCATATTTCACATCCAAAATCGTTATGGAACCGATGCTCCCCAAAACGGGTAAAAATAATCAGTTCTAGGTGGTTCGAAATCGATTTTCCGAGGTCAGTTGGCTGAAGGCCAATGCCTGAGAAAACCGACCTAAATCTGAAGGGTTTGTTGTAAAAATTTCCAGACATACACGGTTTGGCTTAAAGTTTGTTAAAAGTAAAAGAAATAATATCGTTTTAATAACCAAACAACAAATATTAAAAATTGTTATAGTACAGTGTTAATTTGAAAATTTTGAATGATTTTATGTGAGGGAGATGTCAGATTAATATGATAACCAACGCTATGTGAAACTATTAATGCTCTATGAAACCCATTAATGCCATCGAAATCAGGACTGCTTATACGAGGTTTATTTTGAACTTTGTATTCCTAACGTTTTTCTCTATTCTCTGTATTTATCTCTTTTTTGCCGCATCCGATTATGAGTATACCCTGCTCGATAAAAAGGTAAAGGAAACCGAAAAACTATCTTATCTAAGAAAAGATATCAATACCAATTTCGACCTTATCCTTGTCCGTTTTAAAGAACTTGCCCAATACCGCGATTACAATGCCAACGAAATGAGCAAACAGAGTATCCTTTTGGGCGATATCCAAAGCGCTAACAACAGGATTAAAGACCTTATTTCCAAAAAAACGCAAACCAGTCCGAGTTTTGATCTCTACGCCAAAATAAACAACAATGTTGGTGCAATGGCCGATCTACAAGATTCGCTTATTAAATCAAGGGGCGATATTCAAAGGTATAAGGAACAGATAAACGATTGCCACCGCGCAAACCAGGCTACGGCAACGAAGATCAGAAACGGACGGTTCGGCCGATAATTAAACGATTATGATAAAATTAAGTATAAAAGAAAGACGCGAACAATTCTTGTTTTTTATAGCGCTGTTTGTTTTTACCGTAGGGCTTTTAAGTTTTGGTATTTTTTATAGTGATAAATCGCGCTACGAAATCTCCAAAGAAGAGCTTGAAGTGAAAATCAGCGAGAACGAAACATTCGAAAGTATGGTAAAAGAAACTTCGCCTACTATTGATACCACTTATAAACAGATAACCCGCTACAACCCAAATGTACAGGCGGTTTTCTTGAAAAACGATATACAGAACTCATTAGGCTCTATCAGGGCCGCGTTTGACCGTAAAGCATCAGACCAGCGCTATAAAATATTTGTTCAAACGGCACAGCTGTACGACAGGTTATTTTACGATAGGCAGGAACAGAACAGAAACATTACGGATATCGAATTGCATAAACGACAATTGGACGATTGTATTCTCAACAGGCGACAATTGCAGCAAACGATATCTGCTAGATAAATACCTCAAAAACAACCTATAAAAAACGCTACCTATGTCTGACACAAACACCAAGCAAGTTAATTCAAATTCGCAGGGCTATGTTATTCTCTACATCCTATTAGCTGTATTGCTCTTAACAGGTCTTATTTTCCTATTTAAAAGTTCATTGTTCGAAAAAAGGACAATTGATGCGCGGATCTTAAAAGATGAAATTTATTTAAATGAAAGCCTGGTTTTTACCGATAATACCCCAAAAGCTACAAAATGGTTATGGGAATTCGGAAACGGTGAAAAAGCCACCACAAAAACCGGTTCTTATCACTACACAAAGCCCGACACTTACATTGTGCGCTTAACTGTTGATGGAGAACTCCGTCAGGAATTTCCGGTTACCGTACGCGATACCGTTCATACACCAGTTGTAGATAGTGTATTAACCATTAGCGGCCCAACCGCGGGTTTGGTTAATGAAGAAATCAGGCTCGAAGGAGACGGGGAAGGAAAAGATTTCGAATGGTCGTTCGGCGAAACTGGACGCGTAGATGTTAAAGGAAAAACTGCTTTATACACCTACCGGGCCCCAGGGAAATATGTGGTACGCCTGCGCTCGGATAAAAGCCGTAAACCTGCTTTCCTAAACATTTTGATCACTGATCCAAATGCCGAAATCGTTGAAGATATTGTTGCGCCTGGTGATGGCGAACGTAAAACCATTGATGATATCAGGGCCCGTTTACAGGCCATTGCCAATGGTGCCGATTTTAATTCCAACTATTACTATCTCGTTAACAAATACATGTGCGGTAACGAAAAAGTAACGGTAAATGTAGAAATGAACGGTAAGAAAAAACAGACCGATATTTATTCGTACTGCATGGGACTCACCTTTGGGGGCGAAATAGCCGTTGATGAAGCGCAGCTAACCATCAAGCCAAATTCCACCTGTGCCAGCTTGGTAAACATTAAGCAACATTCGGGAACGGCCCAACCTGCGGCAACAACTGCTGATGCTCCGGCCAAAACAAGATAAATTAATCGCTCACCTAATTTTAAAGCTCATCTACAGATTATGAAAAAATACTATGCCTTAACCCTCCTTTTTATAGGAATATCGTTTGCCTATGCACAATCGCCGGCATCCTTTGGCAAAAGAGTAAAATACATGCCTAAATCTTACGAAAGGCCTTCAGAAAGTATAAACGTAATGGACAATACCAGTAGCAGCAGTTTGCCATGGATTGTTTTTTCAGACCGTGAAGATAATTATACCACTACTGCACCAGGTGGAAGCCTGATTATGAAAAAAATCAGCTTTATGGAACCTTTCTATGTTTCAAAAGAAGAAAACGGCTACCTGAAACTGATTAAATACAAGGCCGGAATGATCAGGGGCAGAAAAATAAACGATAAAAAAAGTGCCATCAGTTATGGTTGGATTGCAAAATCTAAACTGCTTTTATGGCAACGCGCTTTCTCTAACCAAAAAACAGGTTATGCAGAAAAAGCCATCGGTATCGTAAACGGGAAAAATGCCTTAACCGAACCAAAGTTTTATTTCGATACTACTGATTCTATCTTGGTTTACAATACACCCGAACTTAAAGACCGACGTACAAAAGTAAGGTTGCACGAAATTGCCTATATCTACAAAAAATCAGAAGATGGTAAGAAATACCTGATAGGTTCTGATGACCAGCTGGTTGCAGATACCGCTTTAAAAAGTATTTACGGTTGGGTTTCTGCCGAAGCTGTACACAGCTGGGGCGATCGTTTGTACGTTACCTCGGTTAAACCAGGAGATTACGACAGGGATGATTCTACCTCTATAGCCCTCAAAAACGGGATTAATAAAGGAACAACTTTCGTTGTAGATCCCTTATTGCCAAGGGAAAACCTGATCCTGCGTAGTGTGCCTGTTGTTTCAAGCGATGAAGGAGGTAACACGGTAGGTATCGCTGCCGATGTTTACAATAAAAAAGACAATAAAATATTAACCATTAACGGTTCTGCGCTTTCTTATCAGGACTACCTGAACCTCCGTAAAAATAAAACCAAGGTAAATGTTGTTTTTGTTGTGGACGGTGGTAGCCCAATGACCAAATATTTTTCTGGAATGACCAATACCATCGCTTCTTTCGAAAATATTATGGGCGATTTTGGTAAAGGAACAAAAGTGAACTTTGGTGGTGTAGTGTACCGTGGTGAAAGTGGTTGCGCTTTAAAAGGTATTTTTGTAAGCCCGATCCAGAATGATTACAGGCAGTTGATGACGTTCCTTTCAAATCAGGCTAAAAACACTGTTAGGTGTAATGGAGAAGTAAGCGAAGAGCCTGTTTTTCAGGCGATAAGAACCGGATTGGGCTTGTTTAAAGCAAAAAAGAACGAAACCAATTTAATTATTTTAGTTGGCAGTACCGGAAATACCGGCGGAACCAACAATTACCTGATTAACGAATTGAGTGAGCAGGTTGCACAGGCAGATGCCCGTATTTTAGCCTTACAGGTGTATAGCGATTTCAATCAGTCATTTAACGATTTTGTAATCCAGGCGCGTAAACTCGTTTCCGAATCGGCTATCCGCGCTGCCGAATATAGAAAAAACACCATGGTAAAAGGCGAGGGTTTAAAAAGCTTCCAGCCTTATAATACCAGTTTACAGGATTCTATCTCTTACTATTTAGATTACCCTAAAAACAGTTTAATCCAGGGTGGGGTAGTTTTCCCGACAAAAGGTTCGGTAAATTCTAACCAGAGCATGACGATTGCTTTACGCCGTTTCGTAAAAGAAACCAACTCCGATATCTATAACCAGATCAGTTCGTTGGATAGCGCTTTCCGTTTAACAGGCATATCGCGTAAAAACCTGACTGCCGATGTAGAAGGCTTATTGCCGGAACCCGTTGGCGCGGAAGTTGCAGACCGCATGCCGCACAATGCGTTTAAATATTATAGCACTGCAAATCTGTCGGTTGATGCAGTGAAAAACAACCCCTCAACATTACAATATGCCATCGTTTTAAATAACATGGAGTACAAGCAGATTGTAGATGTGTTTTCGATGATGTTGGGACAGAATTTGCAGGCCGATCAGTCTTCTTTCAGGAGTAAACTTGTTAAAAATTATGTGAAAATGCCAAAACAGATGCTGGGTATTAAAGAGTCATCGGGCAACATAAAGCGTTTAACCTTGGCTAACTACATTAAATTGGTAACCGGCTTGCCTTTAAACAACAAATTTTTAGAGAAATATACGGTAGGCGATTTAAAGAACAGCTCTAAAATGCCACTCGAAGAGTTCGAAAGCTACATTAAATTATTAAATCAATCGGTTCAGCAGATTAAAAGGGCTACTCAGATTGAGCAGCAGTTTATTTCGAACGGCAAAATATATTACTACATCACCGAAAATAATTTTAACCCGGCAGTATTGCCTACAACCAACTAAGGGATATGGCAGTTACAAATTTAAGCGAATCGGTCAAAACAGCCCTGCATATTGCACAGTCTTTAGCTAAAGAGTACAGAAACGAGGTTTTTACTGCGGCTCACCTGCTCAAAGGATTGATGCATAAAGATGTTGGCCTGCGCTCGTTCATTACCTCTATTGGTAAAGATGAAGAATACATTAGCGAATGGGCTGAAGTGCGGATTGACGAACAGGCAAAATCGGCGAGTTTTACGGATAATGTGAGTGGAGGGCCTGAGATTGCAGTGATTTTTGAAGAGGCCGATAATGTACGCATTAAACTGGGATTGGATTTAATTACCCCGGTATGTGTATTAACCGCATTGGCGAAACCGGGCATCGGTTTTCAGCCCGATCAATTAAAATCGTTCCCGATTAAAGAACGTGAAATCCTGGATCTGTATGTAAAAGATGAAGAAATTTCGAGGGTGGTTTCGCCGGATAAAACAAGCGCTGGTACTGAAAGCAAAAGCACAGGCAATGCCCTGTATAAATACTGTATAGATAGATTACAGATGGTGCGCGATGGTAAAACCGACCCTATTATCGGCCGTGATAAAGAAACCAGGCAGATGATGGAAATCCTTTGCCGCCGCACCAAACCAAATGTAATCCTAACCGGTGATGCCGGCGTAGGTAAAACCGCTTTGGTTGATGGTTTTGCCATTGATATCGTAAACCAGAATGTACCCGAGAGTTTAAAACCCGTGCAGCTTTTTGAGCTCGATTTAGGTTCGTTAATTGCTGGAGCCTCTTACAAGGGAGAAATAGAAGACCGTTTAAAAAACATCATCAAAGAAATCAAGCAGTTTGAAAAGGCTGTGCTGTTTATTGATGAAATCCACACTTTATTGGATAGTAAGGGGCCGTTGGGTGCGGGTATAGGTAATTTGCTGAAACCAGAACTGGCTCGTGGCGAAATTACGGTTATCGGTGCCACAACCATTGATGAGTACCGCAAAATTATCGAGCCTGAGCAGGCTTTCAGCAGGCGTTTTGAAGTGTTGCAGGTAAATGAGCCAAACGAAGAAAGCACTATTAAAATGCTGCAGAAACTGGCCGTAAAATACGAAGAACACCATACCTTAACCATCGAACCCGATGCTTTGGGCGAATGTGTGCGCCTGGCCAAACGTTACATGAAAGATAGGAGGCTCCCTGATTCTGCATTCGATCTGCTCGACCGCACAATGGCTGCCATGAAAATGATGAACGATACCTCTGATCAGGTAATCGAAAGTTTGGAAGCTGATCTGGAAGCTTTAAATGCCAATGCCGAAGAATCGGAAGCAGAGAAATTTGCCGATTATAAATGGCTTTTCTCTTTGCTTCAGAATAAATTAAGTCCGGTTTTGCTGGGCCGCTTAACCGATGAAACACAGACGGATGCTTTCGAAACAGCCGATGAATACCGGGGTTATATTACCAAAAGCCTACAGGAATTAAAAAAATATGCCGCTGAAAAAAGCGATCGCATCAGCAAACAAGATATTGCTTCTATAGTGGCCTACAAAACAGGTATCCCAATGGGTAAACTGCAGGCCGGTGAAAAGGAAAAATTGCTCAATATGGAAGCTTACCTTAAAAAGCGTGTGGTAGGGCAGGATCAGGCTTTAAAAGCTGTTTCAGATGCCATACTCGAATCGCGCAGCGGATTGAACAAAAAAGGACAGCCAATAGGATCCTTCTTTTTACTGGGGCCAACCGGAACCGGTAAAACCGAACTGGCCAAATCAATCGCCGAATTTTTATTCAACGATGAAAAAGCGATGATCCGCTTCGATATGTCCGAATTTAAAGAAGAACACAGTGCCGCCTTACTTTATGGCGCGCCTCCAGGATACGTAGGTTACGAAGAAGGTGGTTTATTGGTGAATAAAATCAGGCAACAGCCTTATTCTGTACTGCTTTTTGATGAAATTGAAAAAGCGCACCCTTCCGTTTTCGATACCTTTTTACAGATCCTGGACGAAGGCCACATGCACGACCGTTTAGGGAAAGAGGGCGATTTTAGCAATTCACTGATTCTTTTTACCTCGAACATCGGTAGTGAATGGATTGCGGAACAGATCGGAAAAGGTGTAATCCCTGCTTCAAATCAGTTAATGGAGGTAATGGCCGGGCATTTTCGCCCCGAATTTTTAGCCAGGATCTCCGAAATTGTTCCTTTTGCGCCGATAAACGAAAGTAATGTGGTGCGTATTTTCGAAATCCAGTTAAGCAGTTTGGTACAATCGCTCAATAAAATGGGTATCGATTTTGAAATTGCAGAAGATGCCAAAAAAATGATCGCTTTAGATGGTTTTACACCAAAATATGGTGCAAGGCAGCTATCGGCGGTTATCAGAAATCTTTTACGCAGGCCAATCTCGAAATACATCATTTCTGGTGAACTAAAAAAAGGATCGAAGGTTGTGGTAAGCAAACATGCAGCCGAAGATAAACTCGAATGGAATATTATTCAGCCAGAAACCGTAACATTGGAACAAAAATTGAGTTAAAACGTTAACTATTATATTATTAGAAAAAAAATAATCGTAAACCTAAATCAACATACTATGTTTAATTATGAAATTGGTGGTAACGAGCGAAAAATTGACACCTCAGAAGCTTTCGCAGAAATTGCCCACAACAAAACACTTTTTGTACAGAAACTTACCGATAACGATCCGATAAAACCCGAAAAAGTAGAGGGATTAAAAACGGTGAAAGATGTATTCGAACATTATAAACCAAATGTGAAGGTAGCTTTCGAAAAGCAGGATGGATCTACAGTTGGCGAAACAATAAACTTTAACGATCTGGGCGATTTTGGTGTGAAAAACATCATTAACCAAAGTAATTACCTTACTAATGTGAACATCGAAAGAGAAATGTCGCTTAATGTAATCAAACAGTTAAAATCGAACAAAACCTTAAAAGCTACACTTGATGACGAAGAAACAAAGTCGGCCTTCATTAACGCTTTGAAGAACTTTGTTGACGAATTGGAGCAAAATAAATAATCTTAACGCCAAGAAAACATGTCAAACCCTCAAGAATTAAAAACCGACGGAAATACAGGCCAGGCAGGCTTTAAACCAGCTGAAGCCAAAACCTTAGAAAAAACATCACTTAAAGATAACCTCGAAAAACTGGCCCGTGTTGGCGGTTTCGATCTGTTGGAAGCCACTGTTGATGGTCTGCAGAATTTAAACCCTGAACGTAAAGCCCGTAAACAGATCTTTTTAACCGGTGATGAGAAAAAGAAAGAACGCGATGAGCTGAAAAAGAAAATCCAGCTTTGGATTGATGTGCTTGAATCTTCTACTTCAGTTGCCGATATGGTAGAAAAAAGCGCTCAAAAGTTGAATGCTGCCGAAGAAAACCTGAATAAAAACATCGGTACCGCATTAGAAAGTACGAGAGAACTGGAGCAGGCATACCGTTCGGTACATTTATTCTATAAAAATACCGAATCTGACAAACTTAAAAATGTGGTGCTGTTAAATGCATCAATGGATCAGATCAAAGATCTCGATAATCCGCGTTTTATTGAATACGTAGATGATGAGTTAAAACAGAATTACGACCGTTTGGATCTCCGTAATAACTATTCGTTAATGGTTGTGCCCGGCTATATGGGTTCCAATAAAGTACTAGAGAGATGGGGTAAAATTGCGCATAACAACAAAGCCATGCTGGTAACCGATTTTGCCGATCTTGATCAGCCGGATGATGTACTTGATTTATTTACCGCAGCAAACTTTACCGGAGGTGACGCATTCAGGTCGAACGTAATCATGACCTGTAACTGGTTGGTTGGCCGTGGTAAAGTTGCAGAAGTGGGTGAGGAAGACGATTTAACCGTACCCGGATCAGCAGCACTTGCAGGTAAAATGTATTACACCTTAATGTCGCAGGTTACTGCAGGTAAAAAACATGGTGCTATAAACGAAGTAGATGGTGTAAAATTCGATTTAAAGAAAAGTGAAATCTCCCATTTAGAAAGAGTAGGCTTGGTGCCAATGGTTAACGAATATGGTAAAGTAATGGCTTTTTCTGCCAAAACCTTATTTAATGGCGATAACATCGGTTTACAAACTTATTCGGTTGTACGTGTATTCGATTATATTACCAAAGTACTATTCGATTTCCTGAACAGAAGGGCTTTCGAAAACTGGACTTCTAAAACGGAACAAGACTTGCGTGGCCAGATTGTTAAGTTCTTGGATGGTATTCAGGGAGCCGACCGTTTAATCGAGAGATTTAAAATTATGCGCTTCGAAAGAGATGAACAACAAAAAGACAGGATCCACCTGGATATCCACATTACACCATATTTCCCGGCTAAAAGTTTTGTGGTAAAACTGGATGGACACAAAGGTGAAGATGAAAATACCACATGGAGTTCAGAATATAATCAGCAATAGTTTTTGATAGCTGAAAATAAAAACCCAACCCCAGCGTTGGGTTTTTTTATGGGTTATGCATAACACTTAACAAATTCTTTATAATTTTGTAATGCATCGGCCTGATCAGATTAATCAAAAAAAATGAAGCAAATACTTATCCTGAATGGGGATATTGAAAAAAACGCATCTACGAATTTCCTGATTAACGCGTATAAGCAAGGTGCCGAAAGTGCTGGTGCAATCGTACGAGAGTTGGCCATTATCGACCTCATATTCAACTCGAATAAGCTGTTCAATAACAGGCAGATTGCCGAGTTAGAGCCCGATTTGCAAAAAGCTTTAACTGCAATTAGGCAGAGTAACCATGTAGTGCTTTTTTGTCCTGTATATGTAGACCATATTCCCGCAAAGATTAAGGGTTTTTTTGATCGTTTATTTATGCCTGACCAGATTTTTACTACCCAGCAACAAAACGTAAACAATAATTTTAGTGGTCGTTCGGCACGGATTGTGTCTATTTTGGATGAGGCTACTTTTAAAGAATGGAAAGCAAATAAGAAAACAACTTACCTATCCATCAAAAAAGTTGTTTTCGAGAAATGCAGAATGAGCCCCGTGCTCACCAATACCATCGGTGAATTACATTCTCTTGAAAATCATTATAGCCAAAAATGGGTAGCTAAAATGGAAAAATTTGGTTCACAGCTAATTTAAAACTTAAGTTACTGGAAATTTTTGTCCAAAAAGACTACATCTTGGGTAAAACCACTACAGTTACGTAAGTTATTCTCTATCACGTTGTATTTGTAACACTAAAAATATCTTAAAACTTTTCCACACGTTTTCCACAATAATAACTCGGTTAACTAATCGTTTAGTGCGTTTTCAGAATTTTATCTTGATTTCAAAAATAAGATTATTCGCTATAGATGAGCAATATAAAGCGTAATTGGCCTGATCTTTGGTTAATGCTGATACTGTAGCGGAGGCTACAATAAATCAAATTTTTTAACCTTTAAATTTTAAAACTATGGCTTTCAAAGCTAGATTAAATTTTTCAGGCAAGGAGTACGATGTGCTT
>NZ_JAGGPU010000017.1 GCF_018613605.1 Pedobacter sp. ISL-64
AAACCATAGAATACAGGTTTATTAACAAGGTTTCTGTGCTTCCGTGGCTAAAAATTATGATCTGTTATCAATCGTCATCTCGACAGAAGTGCAACGGAACGGAGAGATCTTTGAACTTGCTCTGTGGAGATTCGCGGTATCAGCGGAAAACCCTTAGTTCTTATTTGCCCGCAGATTTAAGATGATCGACGCAGAAACGTTATAAACTTATCGTCATCTCGACTGGAGTGCAATCCCGAACTTTCGGGAGAGAGATCTTTGAACTTACTCTGCGTAGATTTGCGACACCAGCAGGAAACTCTTTTATACTAATTATAGCAAATTGTTCGTTAATAATCTTCAACAGACTTAGTTTGATATAGTAGGATGCCTGCAAGGAGAATTCTTTGAAAAATTTTATTAAAAAGCTTCATTCCAGGGGTTATTAAGCGTTCTTCTTTAAAATTAAAGGAATTGATTATTAGTGTTTTACTATTGTATTAGTTAAAATTTGTTAATTATTTAGAATAGTTCTAAATAAAGATCTATATTTGTTCATCATTATATGTTTGGTTAGTTGATGATAGCAAGACCTGTTTGCCTGCATTACTCAATGCAGGCGAATCAGGCACTATTCCACGAAAAACTTCGATTTATTTTTTTACATACGACAGTAATAAATTTGATTGAATTGATTGTAAAAAATAGGATATTGGTATATTGTGAGCCTCTAAACATCCTTATTCGCATGAAAAGATCATTTTTAAGCTTCCTTTTGATTTCTTTTTTAACTATAACTGCTTATGCCCAAAAGAAACCTAATTTTTGGGATGACGTGCAAACCATTAAAAAATACGATCAAATGTACAAACCACCCGTTCATCCGGTGTTATTTGTAGGAAGTTCATCCATCAGGAAGTGGGACGACTGTACACAGATTTTTGCCAAATACAATGCTTTAAACCGCGGTATTGGTGGTGCTGTAATTAACGATATTATCTTTTATTTAAATGATGTTGTTTTCCCTTACCAGCCTAAGCAGATTGTACTGTATGTGGGGGAGAATGATTTACCAAACGAAACGGTTACACCTGACACTGTTTTAAACCGTACCATCCGTTTAGTGCAGGCCATTAGGGCAAAGTTACCAAGGGTGCCTATTGTTTACATCTCTATTAAACCAAGTCCGAGCAGGGATAAATTTAAAGAAAAGGCAGTAGCTTCGAATGCACTGATCAAAAAATTTTTAAGTGGAGAAGCCAATACGAAGTTTGTTAATGTTTATCCATTAATGTTAACGAAAGATGGAAAATTAAGACCAGAACTTTTTGTGGAAGATATGTTGCATATGAATGCTACAGGTTATGCCATCTGGCGAAAAGCTGTAGAACCCTATTTGCTGAAATAATTGGTTTTACCACCACTGCCCGCTATTACTTAGCCCCGATTGAACGGAAAGCCCACAGCGCAGTGAGGACTTGCAGTAAAAGCGGGACTGGAACACACCGAAGCACCACAGCTATTGCGCTCCAAAAACAAGCATCATTATTTTCTTACCACCTTAGTACGCCAAAGATTTAGCCATATAAGAACATATAAGTTAATATGCTCTTTTAACTTTATTAAATGGTTTTGGCAAGCTATTTATTGTTCCCCAAAAAAGAAACTATATATTTTCTCACTACCTTAACACCCTAAATATATCACTTTAATTTATGCATTGTATCCCGTTACCTAGCCCCGATTGAACGGAAAGCCCGGAACGAAGTATGAGTGAGGACTTGTAGTGAAAGCGGGACTGGAACACAGCTAAGCACCACAGGCATTGCGCTCCAAAAACAAGCATCATTATTTTCTTACCACCTTAGTACGCCAAAGATTTAACCATATAAGACATATAAGAACATATAAGTTAACATGCTCTTTAGCTTTATTAAATAAGGCACCTAAGCACACCTAAGTTTTCGCTAAAGCGTATGATTACACAGATTTGGGGATTACACAGCTAGTTTTGCATTGGAACTGGTAGTTTTGGTCTTTTAGCTTTGGTCTTTAGTCTTTCAGCTTTAGTCTTTAATCAGAATTAAAATTATATATTTATTATTGCGTTCAAATCATCCTCCCTAACCAGATGAATAAACTTTTACTTGCGATTATATTTTGTTTAATAGGCTATGGTGTGCATGCCCAGGATCTTTTGGCTATTCCGCAGATTGTAAATTATAATAATGAGCAGTATAATGCCGGCATCCAGAACTGGGACGTAGAGCAGGATAGGAACGGTATGCTTTATTTTGGCAACAACGAAGGTTTGCTCACTTTTAACGGACGCTATTGGAACCTTTTCAGGCTGCCCAATTATACCTCGGTACGTTCGGTAGGCATCGATTCTAAAAACCGCATTTATGTGGGCGGACAGGATGAATTTGGATACTTTTACCCCAATGCACAGGGTGTTTTGAAATATACTTCTTTATTAAACCTGCTGCCAGAGAGCATGCGGAAACTGGCCGATATCTGGGGTGTTTCCATCATCAATGACGAGGTGTTTTTTAGGTCGATACATGCTATTCTGCATTATAAAGATGGAGTAATTAAAAGTTATAAAACCACCACCACCTGGCTGTTTATGGGAATGGCGAACAATAAAGTCTTTTCGCAGTCTTCAGATTCAGGTTTAATGATTTACGACCACGAAATGTGGAAACCCTTTTGTAGCGATAGTGTTTTAAACCGCTCGAGCATTACAGCTGTTCTGCCTTATGGGGGCGATACCCTGCTGGTTTCTGTTTTGAAAAAGGGTTTCTTTCTGGTGGTTAACCACCAGCTAATACCTTTAAAAACAAAGTTGGATCAGGTGTTTTTAAACGATAGGATTTATTTTACCAATCAGATCAGCCAGCATTTGTATGGTGTAGCCACCACCTCAGGCGGTGTGTACATTATGAATAGCAAAGGCGAGCTGGTTCAGAAATACAATTATAGAGAAGGTTTGCAGAACAATAACGTAAGGGGTATTCTGATCGATCGTGATAAAAATATGTGGCTGGCCCTGGATGATGGAATAGCCTATGTGGCCATTAACAGTGCAGTTAAGAATATTTTTCCTGACCGTAATAAACAGATTACCAGCTATGCTTTCCGGAAATTTAACCAATCGATCTATATTGGTACATCAAACGGCTTATACCGGGCAAAAGTAAGTTCAGGGGTACAGGATTTAAGCTACTCACCTGCCTATTTTGAAGAGGTAAAGAATACCAAAGGCCAGGTTTGGGGCCTGGATGAGATTAACAACCAGTTATTAATGGCGCATGAGGATGGAACATTACTGGTAGAAGACAATGTAGCCAGGCCGATTTACAGCCTGATCGGAACGTGGATGTACCAAACCCCGGATAATATTTATCCGAGTAGTGAGGTAATTGCCGGAACTTATGCCGGACTGCAAAAAATAACCTATAACAACTCCAGTTTTATCAACGCGGGGAAAATAGGAGGCATTGCCGAAACCTTACGCTTTATTGTAGCAGATAACAATAATCCCGACCGCATCTGGGCATCACACCCTTACCATGGCGTATATAAAATAGAATTGCAACCCGATCATAAACGTGTGCTCCGAACCACTTTGTATACCGATAAAAGTGGTTTACCCTCCAAACTTTACAATTATGTTTTCCATATTAAAAACAGGGTAGTTATTGCGACGTCTGATGGTATTTATGAATATGATGAAGGCAGACAAAAATTTGTCCGTTTTAAATTATTGGCCAATGTCCTAAATGGCGTTTCTGTTCAATACATGAAGGAAGATGGTGATGGGAATATCTGGTTTGTAAGCAATAAAAAAGTAGGCGTGATCGATTTTAAACATCCTTCTGGTGCAAATCCCTTCACTATCTTTTACCTGCCCGAACTGGATGGGAAAGTAGTTGGCGGTTTTGAATCTATTTATACGCTCGATAGCAAGAATATATTTATTGGGGCAAATAAAGGGGCTTACCATATTAACTATGAAAAGTATATTCAAAACATCACCAAGCCAATTGTAACCCTAGGGCAGGTTAAATTGCTTGGAAATAAAGACAGTTTGGTATTTGGTGGTTATTTTGTGAGCAAAGGGGTAATTTCTGCTAAACAAGACCAACAAGAGATACCAGAATACATCAACAGTTTAAATTCTATCCATTTCGAATATGCTTCTACACTTTTTGAGCACGATAAGAACATCAAATTTAGCTATCAACTGGTTGGCTTCGATCGCGAATGGTCTGCCTGGGGCACCAAAAGTGAAAAGGATTACACCAATTTGCCAGCTGGGAAATATACTTTTAACATTAAGGCCAGAACAGACGTAGGCAACGAGTCGGTCGTGGTGGGCTATACTTTTGTGGTGTTACCCGCCTGGTACAATACCATCTGGATGAGAATTTTTTACTTGATCTTAGTTGTACTGCTCATCAGACTGATTATTAAATGGCAAAAGCGGAAACACATTAAAGAGCAGGAACGGATGAGTTATCTCCATCAGCTCGAACTGGACAGGAATGAAAAGGAAATTGTGAGGCTGCAAAACGAAAAGTTAGAAGCGGATGTAAATTATAAAAACAAAGAACTCTCTACCATGACCATGCATTTGGTTCAGCGGGGTAAAGTATTAGCCAAAATAAAAGAAGTAATATCGGCGGTAATTAAAAACCACGATATTAATGAGAGCTCGCCAAGTTTCAGGCATTTAATCAGGCTGATCAGGGATGTAGAAAAAAAGGACCAGGAATTGGATCACTTGAGCGTTCACTTTAACCATGTAAACACCGAATTTTTCAATAAACTCAAAGACCTTTATCCTGATTTAAGTCAGAACGATTTAAAGTTTTGTGCCTATTTATCGATGAATCTATCATCAAAAGAAATGGCGCAGCTGATGAACGTAACCATTAAGGCCATCGAAGTGGGTAGATACCGTTTAAGAAAGAAGCTTCAGCTTAAACCAGAAACCAATTTATATGAGTTTCTGATCAATATTGCCCGTCAAAAGACATCTTAAGCCGATGTTTTTGTTACAATTGAAACATTTTCTATTGAAATAAGTTAATTATCTGATTTTCAGTATTTTTATCGCTTGCCTGTAGGGCTTATGTAGGTCTGTATTTCTTTTTTTTAAGTGAATTGAGGGCTTCTGTATGGTTCGTGTAGTAGCAACAAATTCTGCTATTGTTACGCACCGCTATAGATTTGATTTATGAAACGGGGCCACCAAACTCCCCGGTCATAAACTAACCAAATATTAACTTAAAACTAATTTCTATGAGAGGAAGATTTACATTCGTATTCTTCGTTTACTGTATCTTGGCATTTCCCTTTGCCTTATTGGCACAAGACATTCCCGTTACAGGAAAAGTAACAGAACAAAATGGTGCGCCGTTACCTGGCGTAACCGTTAAGCTTGACGGAACAACTAAGGCAGCATCTACTGATGCCAATGGGGTTTTTAGCATTCAGGCACCTGTGGGTGGAAAAATAACCATCAGTTTAATTGGCATGGCCACGCAAACGGTAACTGTTCCGGCAGGAGGCCGTATCAATGTTTCGCTTACAGCCGATTCTAAAGATTTAACAGAAGTGGTTGTTGTGGGTTATGGTACACAGAAAAAAGCCCTGGTAACCGGATCAATCTCCAGCGTAAAGGCAAAAGATCTGGAATCGATGCCTATTAACAGAGTAGAGCAAGCTTTACAGGGAAGAACATCTGGTTTAACCATTGCAAGTGGTAACGGACAGCCAGGATCGGCTTCAACTGTGAGGGTGAGGGGCTTCACCTCTTTTGCATCTTCTGGTAATAACGATCCGCTTTGGGTTGTTGATGGTGTAATTGTAGATAATGGCGGGATCGGTTATTTAAATCAGTCAGATATCGAATCTATTGAGGTTTTAAAAGATGCAGCTTCGCAGGCAATTTATGGTGCCAGAGCCGCAAACGGCGTAATTATTATCTCAACCAAGAAGGGTAAAGAAGGAAGGTTAGCTATAAATTACAATGGATTTTACGGTACACAAGCACCAGCTAAAAAGCTCAAATTGCTAAACGCAAGTGAATACGCAACAATCAGGAATGAAGCCTATTCAAATAGCTATAATGCAGCAACCGATGGCCCTTTAACACTTCCGTATGCAAATCCATCATCTTATGGAGAAGGTACTGATTGGCAATCGGTTGTTTTTAATAACGACGCCCGCAGACAGACCCATGAGTTTAGCGTTTCGGGCGGAACGAATAAATCTACCTTTTATACTTCTTTTGGTTATCTGGATCAGGAAGGTATTGTAGCCACACCGATTTCTAATTTTAATCGCGCTAACATTCGCCTTAATTCTACATTTAAGCCTGCTAAGTGGATAAGCTTTGGTGAGAATTTAGGCTATAGCCATTCGGTTAACAGCTCATTAGGTAATACCAATAGCGAGTTCGGTGGTCCTTTAAGTTCAGCAATCCATTTAGATCCAATTACCCCGGTTATTCAAACCGACCCAACGGCTATAGGCAAGTCTCCTTATACCATTGCGAATATTATTAGAGACCCCGCAACAGGATTTCCTTATGGTATTTCAGGCCCTGTTGGTCAGGAAATGAGTAACCCGCTGGCTTATATTCAAACCAGATTGGGTAACTACGGTTGGGACCACAACATTGTTGGTAATGCTTTTTTAGAAATTGAGCCTATTGAAAATTTAAAATTCAGATCTTCATTAGGAACTAAACTTGCTTTTTATGGTTCTGAGTCTTATACCCCTTTATTCTGGTTAAGCCCATCTAATACAAATACCAAGACGAATTTCTATCGTGAGATGAATATGACCTTAAATTATAACTGGGAAAATACCATTAGCTACTCAAAAAGTTTTGGTAAACACCATGCATACGCCATTTTTGGTCAAGGTTATTATATGGACAATAATAACCGTGGCTTAAACGTAAGGTTCAACAATATCATTGCGCAAGACTTTTATCAGGCTAATTTAAATTATAAACCGGCCACTGCCGATATTCAGGGTGACGGTAGTGATGGTACCTTGCATGTTGTTAACTCTTTATTTACCCGCGTAACTTATGATTATGATGAAAAATATCTATTTACGGGTATTGTTCGTCGTGATGGTTCTTCACGCTTTGGTACGAACAACCGATTTGGTTACTTTCCTTCAGCCTCAATAGGATGGGTGCCTACAAAAGAAGGTTTCTGGAAAGAAAACAAGATCGTTAATTTCTTAAAATTACGCGGCAGCTATGGAATTACAGGAAACGATGCCATTGGTGATTTCAGTTATGTATCATTGGTGAATAGCGGGCGTAATTATTCTTTTGGTACTACAGATGTAAGTACTATCGGATGGAGTCCGGCTGCTTTATCAAATCCTGATTTGAAATGGGAAGAAACTCACCAAATAGATATAGGTTTGGATGCTACTTTATTTAACGATTTTACGCTTAGTGCTTCTTACTTCAAAAAGAAAACTATTGGCGTATTGCAAACACCATCTATCCCGCTTTATTTAGGTGCAGCTGGTGGTGCCGCAGAAAATGTTGGCGATATGCAGAACACCGGTATAGAATTCGAAGTCGGCTACAGAAAAAAAATCGGAGAACTTAGTTTAGGTATCAACGCTAATATCTCAACCTTGAAAAATAAGGTAACCAAGTTATTGCCCGGAAGAGAGTTTATTGAAGATAACGCACAGAGCTTTCAAGGCATGGGTAACTTTACCCGTACCGCACTTGGACGTGCATTCAATGAGTTTTATGGATATGAAGTGGCTGGTATTTTCCAATCACAAGCAGAAATTAATGCTTACACAGGGCCAGGTGGTACAATACTGCAACCTTCTGCAAAACCCGGAGATATTAAATTTGCCAATTTAGATGGAAATGAAACGATAAATGGTAGTGATCGAACTTATTTGGGTAGTCCGCTTCCAAAATATACCTACGGTATTACCATTAATCTGGCTTATAAAAACTTTGATTTTGTTGCCTTCGGAAACGGTGTAGGCGGAAATATGATCTTCCAGGGATTAAGACGTTTAGATGTAACTTATGGAAACTGGCAACAATCAGTTCTTGATAGATGGACGCCTACAAACCCATCCACTACTGTTCCGCGTGTTGCAGATAAGGATCTTAACGGAAACTACACAAAGTTCTCTAAAAATTATTTGGAAAAAGGAGATTACTTCCGTTTAAAAACCCTTCAGGTAGGATATAATCTTCCAGCTAATGTGATTAAAAAAATTGGCGCACAA
This sequence comes from Pedobacter sp. ISL-64, assembly GCF_018613605.1. Lineage (GTDB taxonomy): Bacteria > Bacteroidota > Bacteroidia > Sphingobacteriales > Sphingobacteriaceae > Pedobacter. Next base: position 8,281 of record NZ_JAGGPU010000017.1, read on the forward strand.
AAAGTCCGGGTATATCTGATGAGTGAAAACCTTTGGACCATTACAAAATATTCAGGTTACGATCCCGAAATCGGTGGAACTGTATTGGGGGTAGATAGAGGTATTTATCCACAGGCCCGTTCGTTTATGGTAGGTTTAAATGTTGGATTCTAAAAAAAAATAAAATGAAAAAGAATATTTTAGCTATTGCAGCCCTTTTAACCGCTTCTCAACTAATCGTTTCTTGTCAAAAACAACTGGATGTAAATCCGCGTGAACGTATTCTGGAGACAGGTTATTATCAAACCCAGCAGCAGGCTTTTACTGGTTTGGTAGCTGTTTATGATCAATTGGGTAATCAGTCTAGTGGCTACCTCACAAAACTTAATTTATTTAGCTCTGCATCAGATGATCATTTCGCCGGTGCCGATTCTCCATCAGATTTAGGAGATATGCAAGCGATGAATAACTATACGGTAAACTCATTATCAGGTGCCCCAAGTTATTTATGGAGTAAGGGTTTTACCGGTGTTTACCGTGCAAATGTTTTATTGAAAAAAATAGAAGGTATTACAATGGATGCTTCAACCAAGGCAAGGTATATTGCCGAAGCTAAAGCATTGCGTGCTATATTTTATTTTGATTTGGTACGTATCTTCAAAAATATACCATTAATCTTAGCACCGGTAGAGCCTTCTGGTATGTTTGATGTTACGCAGGTTGCCCCCGCAGATGTGTATAAACAAATAGAAAAAGATTTAGCTGAAGCGTTACCTGCTCTTCCTCTAACTATCCCTACTGCGGATGCAGGGCGTTTGAATCAAGGTGCAGTTCATGCAGTTTTAGGTAAGGTTTACTTATGGGAAGAAAAATGGGCTCCGGCAGCCGCAGAGTTTGCGCTTGTAAATGGTACGGCTCCTGGTGCAAGCACTTATGGCTATAAATTACTTCCAAACTTTGCCGATTTATGGAATGTTAAAAACAAGTTCAATTCAGAATCTATTTTAGAACTCAGCTACAATACTACCTCTAACATGGGCTGGGGTAACGTTGGAAGCCGTGAAGGTAATGTGATGGGCATTCTGGTAGGGCCTCGTAATTATGTGCCTGTAATTGCTGCAAAAGCACCAGACTATGTTTCGGGATGGAGTGTTATGCCAATAACGAAAGAATTATTTGACTTAATTCACTACGACCCGCGTAATAAACCTACTGTTGCCAATTTAGATAGTTTGGAAAAAGCGGGTATTGTAACCTACAAACATGCCAATGATAATACCGGATATTTTGTTGAGAAATATGCGGGAAGAGTTTCTACCAAAGCAGCTGTTGGCCAGTTAGAATTAAACTTTGGTCAGAATATGTACGAAATACGTTTAGCTGATACCTACTTGATGGAAGCCGAAGCATTATTGAAAAGTGGTGCTGCAGTTGGTGCAGGTACCAGGGCTTATATTTTCCTCAATGCCGTAAGAGCCCGTGTAGGTTTAAATCCTGTTGCGGTAACCATGGATAATATCATGAAAGAAAGACGTTTGGAACTGGTGGCTGAAGGACAAAGATGGTTTGATTTGGTGAGATGGGGACTTGCCCCAACTAAACTGGCTTCTAAAGGATTTCAGGCAAATAAAAACGAGACCTTGCCGATCCCACAGGCTGAGTTAAACAACACCAAAATTCTTCAGAGCAAAGAATGGGGTGGAACAAAATAATTGCTCATCTATACACGCTTAAAGTTTAATTGTTAACAGGGAGAAAGCACAGTCTTTCTTCCTGTTTTTTAATCCGATTTTCATTTTTATCTATGCTTTCTACCAAACCGCTTCGTCTTTTTATTGCTTGTATTTTTACCTGCTCTTCTCTTTCCGTTATTGCCCAAAACCAGGCAGAAGTTTGGCTTACCAAGGCAGATCGATCTGTATTATTTGCTAAACAGGCAGCAGGTTTAAGTTTTGCTACAGCTAAAAATGATCACGCAACGATTGTGGTAAATGAAAAAGAAACTTTTCAAAGCATTGATGGTTTTGGTTCTGCCTTAACCGGCGGAAGTGCACAGCACATTGTTAAGATGTCGCCCTCAGCCAGGGCCGCCTTATTGAAAGAGCTATTTGCTACCGATGGAAACAACATCGGCGTGAGTTACATCCGTTTGAGCATTGGTGCTTCTGATTTAAACGAAAAAGTATTTTCATATAACGACCTTCCCGAAGGACAAACCGATTTAATACAGGCTAAATTTGATTTAGGCCCGGATAAGGTGGATGTGATTCCGGTAATGAAGGAAATCCTTGCGATTAACCCTAAGCTAAAAATTATGGGTTCGCCATGGTCTCCACCCTTATGGATGAAAACTACTTATGATGCCCGTGGGGGCATGCTAAAGCCCGAATATTACGATGCTTACGCTAAATATTTTGTTCGGTATGTACAGGAAATGCAAAAAGAGGGTATTCCTATCGATGCCATTACTGTTCAAAACGAACCTTTGCATCCGGGCAATAACCCTAGCTTACTCATGGTTGCACCAGATCAGGCGCTTTTTGTAAAGAAATTTCTCGGTCCGGCTTTTGCTAAGGCCAAGATTAAAACTAAAATTCTGGTGTATGACCATAATGCCGACCGCCCAGATTATCCGATTACGATTTTAGATGATCCGGAAGCCAAAAAATATATCGATGGATCTGCCTTTCACCTGTACGGAGGAAAAATTGAAGCTTTAAGCGATGTGCACAATGCCCATCCCGATAAAAACATTTACTTTTCTGAGCAAATGGTGGTAGAACAACCAGATGCTACAGATATTAAAATTGTGAACCCGGTTAGGCGTTTAATTATTGGCGCTACCCGCAACTGGAGTAAAAATGTACTGGAGTGGAATTTGGCCGCCGACCCAGAAAATAAGCCTTATACCGATAGGGGTGGCTGTTCGATGTGCCAGGGCGCAGTAACCATTGATAAAGATTCTTATAGCAGAAATCTGGCTTATTATTCCATTGCGCATGCTTCTAAATTTGTTCGTCCAGGTGCTGTTCGCATTGCTACTAACGATTTATCCGATCTGCCAAATGTTGCCTTTAAAACACCTAGTGGAAAACATGTTTTAATTGTAGCCAATAGTGGTAAAAATACCGCTAAGTTTAATATTAGCTTTAACGGCCAATCACTTGTTGCAACACTCGATAAAGGCTCTGTAGCCACATATATCTGGTAATTATCTAAAACCTAATCTTATTTTATGTCTTTTACAAAATCAATCTTATATATTTTTCTGTTCAGCATTGTTTCGTTTACAGGGTTTAGTCAAGGGTTTTTAAAAGCCGAGGGTAAAAAAATAGTGAACGCAAAAGGCGAGAATGTTTTGCTCCGCGGCTTTGGTTTAGGTGGCTGGATGTTGCAGGAAGGTTATATGCTCAAAATCAACCAAGAGGCACAACAATACCGCATCCGCGAACGGATAGAAGAACTGATGGGCCCAAAACAGACCCAGGAGTTTTACGATGCCTGGTTGGCCAACCACATGCGCAAAATCGATGTCGATTCGTTGAAACGCTGGGGCTTTAATTCCATCCGTTTACCCATGCACTACAATTTATACACCCTGCCAGTAGATAAAGAGCCGGTTGCAGGCAAAAATACCTGGCTGGAAAAGGGTTTTGCCTTAACCGATAGCCTGTTAGCCTGGTGTAAGGCCAATAAAATGTACCTGATTTTAGATTTGCACGCTGCACCTGGCGGACAAGGGAATGATTTAAACATTGCCGACCGCGATCCATCAAAACCGTATTTATGGGATAGCAAGGCCAACCAGGAAAAAACCATTGCACTCTGGAAAAAACTGGCCGAACGTTATAAAGATGAACCTTATATTGGTGCATACGATATTTTGAACGAACCTAACTACGGTTTCTCAAATCCTGAAGAAGATAAAAACGGAACAAAAGAAAAAGTGAATGCGCCTTTAAGAAAATTAATGATTGAGATTACCAAAGCCATCCGCGAGGTTGATCAAAAACACATCATTATTATCGAAGGCAATGGCTGGGGCAATAATTATAATGGCATTTTTCCACTGTGGGATAAAAACATGGTTTTGAGTTATCATAAATACTGGAATTATAACGATCAGGCGTCAATAGCACACATTATTAAGGCCAGAGATGAACAGCATATTCCGGTTTGGCTTGGTGAAACAGGAGAAAATTCTAATGTTTGGTTTACTGATGCCATCCGCCTTTTAGAAAAAAATAACATCGGCTGGGCTTGGTGGCCATTGAAAAAAATAGGAGCGAATAATCCGATGGAAATTAAATCGAACCCCAATTACGATGCGCTGGTAAAGTACTTCAATAACGGTGGAGACAAACCTAAAGATAGCAATGTATACAGCGGTTTAATGGAACTGGCTATTTATTCGAGATTAGAAAATACGATTATTCACAGGGATGTGATCGATGCGATGATCCGTCAGCCTTTTAGTAATGAAACCAAGCCGTTTAAGCCCAGTCTTATTAGAGATAAAAGCATTGTGTATGCCGTAGATTACGATTTAGGTAAAAATGGCAAAGCTTATTTCGATACAGATACTGCCGATTACCATACCTCAACAGGAAAAAGAAGTGCAGGTAACCGTGGTCGGATTTACCGGAATGATGGGGTGGATATTGCAAAAGATTCTACCCAATACGAAAAGTATTATGTAAACCATATCGAAAAAGGAGAGTGGTTACAGTATACCGTAAATGTTTCGCAAAAGGGAACCTACACTTTAAAAATAAATGCTGCGGCAGATAATGCTTCAGGTAGAATGACCATTATGATCGATAACAAAGTAGCGGCTAAAGATATTGCGGTTCCAAATACCGGAGATAATAAGAAGTTTGCAACCTTTGCGGTAAAGAACGTTGTTTTAAAGGCGGGCAAGCAAAAAATTAAGGTGCTGACAGATGCAGGGGGCTATAATTTTGGTTATATTCAATTTGTAAATTAAAACAAAACATCATCTTGAAAGGCGTAAAACGTATCCTGCTCATTTTGGGAGCAATTGCCATTGCGGTTGTTGTTCTTAGATGCATGAATGTTGCCGACCGATTGCCTGAAGATGCGAGGGGCGAAGCCTATACCGGAGCGGCTACCTGTGTTAAATGTCATAAAGATTTATCGCAGTCTTATGCACATAGTCCGCATGGTTTAACTTCTAAGCCCGTGGTAGATGCAGCTTTATTAAAAATTTTCGCCCCTGATTCGAACAGTTTCCAATATGATGCAACCCAAAAAGTAATAATAGAAAAGAGGGATAGCGGCATATTTCAGGTGGCTTATCAGGATGGCAAAGCTGTGCGTGCGCAAAAGTTTGATATGCAATTTGGTTCAGGCGAAAAAGCCTATACTTATACCTATTGGCAAGGCAAGAAAATGTACGAACTGCCTTTATCTTACTTCGCTGCTATTAAGAATTGGGCCATCAGCCCTGGTTTTCCAAAAGAAAGCTTTTATTATGACCGGGCGATAACGAGCCGTTGTTTAGAGTGCCACACATCTTATGTAGCTATTAAACTCACACAAAAATCTACTTTTTCAAAAGATGAGGAAATGGAAAAGGGCGCTGTTATTTATGGGATAGATTGTGAACGTTGCCACGGACCCGGCAAACAGCATGTTGTTTTTCATCTGGAGAACCCCGAAGAAAAGACAGCAAAATTTATCACATTGTATAAAACACTTACCCGAAAACAAAAGATGGATGTTTGCGCTGTTTGTCATTCGGGCAATACTTTGGTGGCACAGCGATCTGTATTCGGTTTCCAGCCGGGCGACGATTTAGAGGCTTATTATTCGCAGGATTTTACAGGTTTTGGCGGTGGTAATATTGATGTACACGGTAACCAAAGTGCCATGCTAAAGGGCAGTAATTGTTATCGGAAAAGTGAAACCATGACTTGCCAATCCTGCCACAATACACACGAAAATATTAAAGGGAATTTAAGCCTCTATTCTCAGCGCTGTATCAATTGCCACAAAATTACCAATCATAGCGAAGCTACTTTAGCTAAAGGATCGCTCAGTACCAATTGTATCGACTGCCATATGCCTGAAGAATCTTCAAAACTGATCACCTTTCAACAGGCGGGTAAAGATCATTTGAGTCCGTACCGGTTACGCTCACACCATATTGCCATTTATCCCGTTATTAATAAGTAAAACCCAAACTTGTATTAAGAAATTCCCCACTATCCATTAATAGGACTTGGATTTCGTACATTTGGTTTCCACCTTAAAAATTAGATAGTAGCCAATATGCTCATAAAACACTACTTAGCTTTATTCTTCCTCCTTTTTCTCTCAACCCCTATTTTTGCTCAAAAGAAATTTACCATTAGCGGCACCATCCGCGATGCAGGTACAGGCGAAACTTTAATCGGTGCAACCATCCGGATTTCCGGAGCTTCTACCGCAGCAACCCTAACCAATAATTATGGTTATTTTGCTTTAACACAACCTGAAGGTACCTACACTGTGGCTGTAAGTTATACGGGTTATGCATCCATTGTTAAAACCATCAGTTTAATTAAAGATACCAAGCTGAACGAGGAATTAAAAAGTGCAAACGATTTGGATGAAGTAACAGTAAGTGCCAATAACCGTAAAAACGAAAACGTTAAAAGTGCGCAAATGGGTTTGGAAAGGATCGATATGAAATCGCTTAATTCTATACCTGTACTGCTTGGTGAAAAGGATATCTTAAAAACCATCCAGCTGTTACCAGGCGTAAAATCGGGTGGTGAGGGGAACACAGGTTTCTATGTGCGCGGTGGTGCTGCCGATCAGAATTTAATTATTCTGGATGAAGCGGTGGTATACAACTCCTCTCATTTGCTTGGCTTTTTCTCCACTTTTAATGCTGATGCAATTAAGGATGTAAGTTTATACAAAGGTGGTATGCCTGCTCAGTACGGTGGTCGTTTATCGTCGGTTTTAGATGTTAAAATGGACGATGGGAACAATAAGGAATTTAAATTTCAGGGTGGGATCGGATTGATTGCCTCGCGTGTAAAAGCAGAAGGGCCGATTGTAAAAGACAGGGGTTCTTTTATGGTGAGTTTCCGCAGAACGTATATCGATCTGTTTTTAAGGTCTTCGCCCGATTCGACCGTAAATGGGAGTACCTTAAATTTTTATGATATTAATGCAAAGGCAAATTATAAGATCAATGATAAAAACACCATTTATATTTCCGGCTATTTTGGCAAGGATAATATCGGCGTAAAAGATCTATTCGAAAACAACTGGGGCAATGTAACCACCACCATCCGTTTAAACCATATTTTTAGCGATCGTTTGTTTTCAAATACCTCGTTAATTTACAACAACTATAATTACACCGTTCGCTTATTAAATGATGCGACCAACTTTAAAGCAACCTCACTGGTTCGGGATTTTAACTTTAAAGAAGATTTCCAGTATTTCAGCAACAAGCATACACTTCGTTTTGGTATCAATGCTACACAGCACCGTATTTCGCCAATTGATATTGATAGTGATGAAGCATCACAGGTAAATTCGCTTACGCAGGAAAGGCGTTATGGCATAGAATCAGCAGCTTACATTTCTGACGAATGGGCCGTAAACGAACATTTAAACTTTTTATATGGTGTACGTTTGGCTGCTTTTTCTTTAATGGGGCCTGGTAATTTTAGTACGTATGATGCCGATGGGAATACCCTGTCGACAGAAAATGTAGCCAAGGGAAAATTCCATAAAAACTACTTTAACCTGGAGCCACGTTTTTCGGTGAGCTATCTGTTTAACGAAGAAAATTCGATAAAGGCTTCTTATAACCGCAATACCCAGAACGTCCATATTTTAACCAACGCTACTTCCAGTTCACCAACCGATCAGTATGTGTTGAGCAGTACCAATATTAAACCCGAAATTGCCGATCAGGTGGCTTTGGGGTATTTCAAAAATATTCAGGATAACAATTACGAACTCTCGGGAGAAATTTATTATAAGTGGCTCCAGAATCAGATCGACTATAAAAATGCGGCCGAATTATTGGCTAACTCAAATGTAGAATCAGAACTTTTATATGGAGTAGGCAGGGCTTATGGAATGGAACTGTTTTTTAAGAAAAAATTTGGTAAGCTGAACGGTTGGGTGGGATATACCTTATCGCGTACTGAACGTAAATTTACAGAACTTAATGATGGTAAATATTTTCCCGCACGGCAAGATCGTACGCATGATATTTCGTTAGTGGGCATTTACAACATGACCAAGCGGTGGACTTTCTCCTCGAGTTTTATCTACAGCACTGGTAATGCCGTTACTTATCCGGCGGGGAAATATACTATTGGTGGCCAGGCTGCTTATTATTATACGCAAAGAAATGCAGGCCGAATGCCCTATAATATGCGTTGGGATGTAAGTGCAACTTTAGAGGGGAAAGTGAGGAAGAAATACCAATCGAGCTGGAATTTTGGAATCTATAATTTATTGGCCCGGAAAAATCCTTATGCCATTGAATTTATTACTGATCCTGATCATCCAGGCAAAACTGCTGCCCAGCAAACTTCGCTGTTCGGTCTTATCCCTTCGATTACCTGGAACTTTAAATTTTAAAAGCATGAAAAAACTGATTATATACCTTTCGCTGTTCACTTTCTGTTTTACAGGTTGCAAGAAAATTATTCAAATTGAAACCGAAAATGCCGATCCTCAACTGGTAATTGAAGGTGTGGTTAACGATTCGCTGATCGACCAGCAGATTAAGATCAGCAAAACCATCGGTTATACCGAAGCCAATATTTTTCCGAAAGTTTCGGGAGCAAGCGTAACTGTAACCGATAATAAGGGAAATACTTATGTTTTTAAAGAAGGCACAACGCCAGGAACTTATATCAATAAAATGAAGGGCGTGCCGGGTGTTACCTATAATTTAACCGTTACTGCCGAGGGACAAACTTATACCGCCAGTTCAAAAATGCCCAATGTGGTTAAAATGGATTCGATAGGGGTGATTAAAAACTTTTTCTTTGGTCGCGAACGCAAAACTGCTGCTGTATTTTTAAAAGACCCGGTCAACGAAACCAATTTTTACCATTTTAACCTTTATGTAAATGATATTTTATCGGAACGTTTCTATGTAAATAACGATCGTTTAACAAATGGAAACGACTTAAGGATTCAGCTATTTTTTAAACCACCTACTAACGACCACGACAGTGATGAGTTGAATTCGAACGATAAGATTAAAGTAGAAATGGAGTGTATCGATTCGAATATTTTCGATTATTGGTATGCTTTAAGTCAGCAATCGAACCGGGGGCCAAACCAGGGTACAACTCCAGCCAATCCAGCTTCTAATATTTCTAATCAGGCATTGGGCTATTTTAGTGCCAATACTTACCAGGTGCTATCAGCAACTGTGAAATAGTATCCATAAATAAGTCAATTCGTATTATCCAAAACACCTTAGAATTTTTAGTGTTAAATAAAACATGAAAGTATTTATAAGTGGCAACATTGCTTCAGTTGGCATAAAAGAACTGGAAGAAAACAATATTTCGATTACCCAATGGAAAGAAAACCGACAGATTACAGCCGAAGAACTGATTGAAGCCTGTCAAAGTCAGGATGCCTTGATCAGCGTCGGGCCAAATAAGATTAATGCCCAATTTTTAAAGGCCTGTAGTCATTTAAAGGTTATTGCTTTACATTCTGTAGGTTACGATCAGGTAGATGTAGCTGCCGCCAAAAAATTAAATATTCCAATCGGAAATACGCCTGGTGTTTTGAGCGGCGCAACTGCCGATACTGCTTTTTTATTGATGCTTGCCGTATCGCGAAAGGCCTTTTTCTCGCACAAAAAAATCATTAAAGGCGAATGGAAAAACTATGAGCCATCACCCGAACTGGGAATTGAGGTAAACGGCAAAACGCTGGGTGTTTTTGGTCTGGGGAAAATTGGATTAGAGATGGCTAAAAAATGTAAGGCTGCCTACCAAATGGAGGTAATTTATCACAACAGATCACGTAACGAAGAAGCTGAAAAAGAGATCGGAGCCAAATATGTTTCGTTCGAAGAACTTTTGGCACAAAGTGATGTATTATCTGTACATACTGCGCTAACGCCCGAAACAAAGGATAAATTTACGCTTGATGTTTTTAAACAGATGAAACCCAAATCGATTTTTATTAACACGGCCAGAGGTGGTATTCACAATGAAAAAGATTTGATCCAGGCGCTGGAAGACAAGATCATTTGGGGAGCAGGTTTAGATGTAACCAATCCGGAGCCAATGGATAAAGATAATCCTTTACTATCGATGGAAAGTGTTGCTGTTTTGCCACATATCGGCTCAGCTACCGAAGAAACCCGAGCAGCCATGGCACGGATTATTGTTAAGAATGTTCTGGCTGGGTTAAAAGGGAAAAAGTTGCCTTTTGAGGTGATGTAAGATGAATGAGCGTAGTAGGTTGCAAGGAATCGTTCTACTGCAAACTTCAATGATATGTTGTTGAAGGCCTTTTATAGTCGAAAATAAAAAACATTTGCCCTTCGATAGGCTATCATTGGCAGGTTCCAAAAGAAGGTCGTCATCTCGACCGAAGCAACGCGGAGCGGAGAGATCTTTTAATATAGTCCAAAGATCTCTCCTCCGAAGGAGTTCCTTTGGAACACTACGGTCGAGATGACGATTCATTGCAAACCTGCCATCCAGCTTGCAATCCTATTTCCCTTATTCCCTATTTAACAAGATACTTAAACACCGATCTTCCTAAATTTCCGTTAGCATCTATACCCTCGATAATTACTTTATACTGGCCTTTGCCATCTGCATTGTAATATTCGAAAGAAGTATTACCCGTAGCATCGGTTACCACTTTAGGGTTCCAGTAAATGGTAGTTCTTAAATCATTGCGGTTCATGCTCGCAGGAACATCGTATTTTGGAGAATAGAACTGTTTTTCTTTGTTGTAACCCTGTGGTGAGAAAGTAAGTTCGTAGTATTTGGGTAGCATATCCATTAGCTGCGCTTTAGATATTTTAGTGCCTTTAGGTGCTTTCTTTTGATTGAATACAATAACCCCATTTACATTGTTTGCACGGTTTACCAAGCCTAATTCATCTCTTAAAAATACCTCAACTGATTCGATCTGATTGGCATCAAGTGTATTGATCTGGTTTACATCCACGTTCATTCCATTGATAAAGATACCCATCGGGATTTTTTTGCCCTGGTTATAATCTCTGCTCACGTAGAAATTGTTATCTGCAAAAGTAACACCAGCCAACATGCCCTGTAAACAGTTAATCAGTAAACCACAACCTTTTAATCGATCGCCACTCACTTCATGGTCGGCCATTTGGCTAAGTCCGCTTAGTGCCGGGTAATCTTTATGGCTTACTTTAGGAACCACGGCTGCTTTAATGTTTACATCTTTTAAAGTGTGTAAATAAGCATATTGTCTTTTGCTGTTATCGAGGTAACTGGTTAAAGCACTATCGATGTTTAGAACCTCTTCGGCTGCGCTAAAGTTTCTCGTTAAAGCAGGAATAGGTGCACCGTTTAAGCTTAATGTCATGTTTTTATAGTTTACATTATACTTGGCGGTAATGGTCACTTTAGAAGAATCGTTGAACATCAGGTTTTGAAATTTAAAATTCCCAACAGGATCTGTGGTGCTTTCTAAATTAAAACGTTTATCAGGTATGGTTAATAATAAAGCTCCTTTTCTAACCGGTATGCCATTGTTCTGCCTTAGAATACCCGAAATTTCGATGCCTTGCTCGGGTAAGAAATCAATTTTAGGTAATTTATTGGCGATAATATCGGTGTATTTGAAACTGCGGTAGCCTTGGGTAAGTAACAATACATCTAAATCTGCGTTTTTCTTCTCATCGGGTGCATTAAAGTAATAATTTGCTTTTTCGATATAACCCTTTACATCGCTGCTTAATAATAGCTCCGTTAATATAGTACTGGTTGCGTCCTCACTTGATGGAACCTTCGACTCATCTACAACCGCTACCGAGAAGCTGCCTTCTACAGGGGCGCCGTCTTTTTTAGCCGCCACATTTATTTTAACCTTTTTCTTGATTCCGTAGGTAGTTGCAGCGCTGGTTAAAGTTACGGCCATGGTATTTTTATGCTGAACAAAAACCAAGCGCTCGCTTAATGGTTTACCAAATTCATTAAATAAGGTAAACTGTGCAATTCCATTCGGGAATTTAGATTTAAGTACGGTGGTATTGTACGTTTTGTTTGATAATGCTGTTTGCGCACCATAGCAGATAACGCCTTTACTCTGCGCAATTAAATAAAGCTTTTTGCCTTGGTTTTGCTCAAAGAAAGCATCATTTGCTGCAATTTTTATGGCCACATTATCGGCGCTGCTATTATCTATATTTATGGCAACACCATTTGCTGCCACTGCAGGCAAATTATAATTTTGAGTAGTGCCATCAGCATAAGCAACTGCCGCTTTGTAGGTTTTTCCAGCTTCAGCCAATAAGTTGAAACTGCCCATTCCTAAATGCTGAGCGGTAAAAGTAGTAACAGTTTTGCCGTCGTTATCGGTTACCGTGCCTTTAGCGTTAATGCCCAAACCATCACTTTTAATGGCTTTAAAGGCTACCTTGTTGGTTAAGCCGGCTATTAAACTTCCACCTTCAGGGAAAAATTGAAAATCTTTGCTTACGATAGCATTTTTAAGTTGAAAGCTACTGCTGGCTACATCTTTATCAGTTGTATTAATGCTGGTAATCAGTTCGCCTTTTTGTAATTGATATTCTGCCTTTTGCGCATTGCTCATGGCTATTGTTAAAAAGCCATTGGCATCTGTTGTACCCCTTCCTTTGGCAATAACTGTATAACTGGTAACCACTTGCCAGCTTACATTTTTATTGGCATAAGGTTTATTATTGGCATCTTTAAATTGTACGCGCGCATCAATTTTTTCTAACTTATCAGTAGAGGTATTTTTATAAGTGATATGGGTTTTTACTTCCTTGTCAATGGCTTCCCCTACATAAAAAGTCTTGTTAAAATAAGCAGGATCTTCACTATTTAGCATCCATAAAGTATAAGCCCTGATATGGTAGTTACCTTGTTTATAATTAATCTGATCTAAGGGGAAACTGCCGTAAGCAAAACCACCGGTAATCGGTAATTTTAGGGTTTGAATAAGCGAATCTTTCTGATTGATCACATCAACATAAATGATCTTACTAATTGCAGATAAGAAATTCTGGTTTTCGGTAACATATGCTTTAAACCAAACCGTATCGGCAACAGCGTAATAGGGTTTATCGAAATGAAGATAAATTTTCTCTGCAGGATAATCGCTCAATACCTTATTCGTTTTGGTAATGATGCTGTTTATGCTAATGGTGTCGGTTTGTGCCGACGAAGAAAAACTTAGTGCTGATAGAAGTGACAGTATTATAAACGATAATCTAAAAATCTTCATGTATTGGATATTAAATGCTAAGCCCGTAAATATATCCAATTATAAATAGAGCACATAAAATGTGATGATGTTTAACATTTTTTTACAAAAGATTTAAGTTCATTGGTCATTAGTTCTCTGGTTCATTCCCCGTATACCGTCCTCCTGAACTTGTTTCAGGATCTAATACGAGAGTACTTTTTAGGTTAACCGGTTAATTGTTTAAATCGGTTAATCGACTCCAAACGCCCAGCTCCAAACTGACTCTCCTAAAACAAAACAAGCCGCTAAATAGCGGCCCGTTTTAAATATAGTGTTGTTTGCCTGTTATTTAAACTCGATCAAAAATTCTTCTTTAGGTGAACGTACTTTTTTAAGGTTTACCAACCAATCGCCAGCTTCATCCCTGTTTCCCAATGGCAATAGGGTAACACTTTTTAAGCCTTTTTTATCTAAACCTAAAAGTGCATCTAAAGCAGGGCCATTAAAGCCTTCCATTGGTGTGGCATCTACTTTTAACAAAGCTGCTTCTGCAATGGCAATGCCGAAACCGATATAAGCCTGACGGGCAGCATGGTTAAAGTTTTCTTCTGCTGTTCTAGATAAAACCATACCTTTTAACTGCGCTTTGTATGCATCAGTTCCACTTTCTGGTAAGCCACGTTCAGCGTTCATTCTGCTAAAAACGGCATCAATACCTTCTTCAGTATAGTTCTCGTTGGCTGCGAAAATTAGCAGGTGAGAAGAATCGATAACCTGCGATTGGTTATAAGCAATCGGTGCGATTTTTTCTTTTAACTCCTGGTTGGTTACCACAATCACTTTAAATGGCTGTAAACCAGAAGATGTTGGTGCCAAGTGTGCAGCAGCAATAATTTTATCAACCTTTTCTTGTTCAACAGGTTGACCGTTCATTTTCTTAACGGCATAACGCCAGTTTAGGGCATCTATTAAGCTCATATTTTTGAAGATTTTTTTTAAATTTTATGAAGCAAATATGGAGATAAGGAATAAACCTATTGTTGATGTATGGTAAGAAAATAAAATAGCGAGTAATCTGGTCGTCATTTGCATAAAGCTTACATGTCGCTTATATTCTTATATGGTTAATGTTGTTTCATTATTAGAAAATGATCAGTTTGTGGTTCTTGGCGGTTTGCAGTCCCGCTTTCGCTTATAGTCCTCGCTACGCTCCGGGCTATTCCGCTCTATCGGGTTTATGAACAAGGGTTCTGCACCCTGCAACCCCAAAAATGAAATACTGTTTGAACCATCTAGCCCCGGTTGCAGCGTTACCCTGCAGCAACGAGGTACGAGGAAGCGAAGCGTAAAAGCGTAAAACGGGAAGAAACTTATTGTTTTATACAGGACTTGCGCTCCAATAAGGAATGATCTGTTATAAGCAATTGCCATGATTCTTGTTTATATCCAAGTCAACGCCAAAGAAGAGCCTTAGTTTTGGCCGTTGACTTCAGTCAACGGAATATTAAATCTTAAAAGAAATTAAGGCACAAACCTCAAATCGCTGCGCACCGGAAAGTGATCGGATAACTTGGCCTGGGTAATTTTGTAATTTAACACTTCAAGTTCCTTAGAAGTAGCAATATAATCGATCTGAAAATTAGGGAACTTACCATTATAGGTTTTGCCAAAACCGGTACCCTTTTTAATAAAACTGTTGTTTAATCCGGAGGTAATTTGGGTAACTACATAAGAAGCCGGGGTATCGTTAAAATCGCCAGCAATAAGGTAAGGCGTTTTACAGGTTGCCATTTCCTTTTTCATAATATCAACCTGACCGCTACGTTTCAAAAAGGCACTTTTCAGCATTCTTAAAATCCGTTTAGATGGCTGCAGTTCGGTATTCATTTCTTTTACCTTATCCAAGTATTCGTAATCCTGCTTTTCGAAAGAAATAGATTGAAAGTGCACATTGTAAACCCTTAAGGTTTTTCCTTTGATGTTTAAATCGGTATAAATACCCATGTTGCCAGGGAAACCTTCAACAAAAGGGATTTTACCAGAATCCTTGATGGGGAATTTAGAAAATATGGCTAAGCCAGTAGCTTCGTAATCGTTTTTATTGGTGGGTACGAAGTAGTAGTATTTTGTATTTAGTAGTACCTTCAAGCTATCAACCGTATCAAAAGCGCCTTTGTAACGGGTAAAAAACTCCTGGAAACAGATGATATCAGGATTTTGATCTTTCACCACCTGAAGCATTTTTTCTTTTACCGATTCGGTATTGTCTTCTCCGTATAATTTAAAGCTATGCACGTTGTAGGTCATCATCCTGATGCTATTGTCTGCTTTTTCAGTGCCACCTTCATCGCCACCAATGGCAAAAGTTGCTTTTAAAGTTTTAGCACCTAGTGCGATAACCAAAACGGTGGCAATTGCAAAAATCCATTTCTTGCTTAAAAACCACCACACCAAGAAGATAATATTAGCGAATAGGACAAAGGGATAGGCGAGACCAAAAAAAGCAATAATGGCATGTTTTCTTGGATCCATATTTCCGGCAAGAACCCCCAATAGCAATGCAATTGCCAATACAACGGCAATGGGCAAAAGGAGTTTATCCACTAAACTATACTTCTTCTTTTTTGTGGCCATTAATCTTTACTTGCCTTAAATAGTTTTTCTTTTTCTACTGCTGTTAATTTATCGTATCCTGAGGTTGATATTTTATCTAAAATGGCATCTATTTCCTGCTGGGAAACGCCGCCTTTAAATTCGGGTTTTTTAACCGGTTTTTCATTCCGAACTACCTTTAATTTCGGTTTGCGTTCGAACAACTTGCTCCAATCTCTTCCACGCTGCAAACTTTTAATAAAAGTGAAACCTAAAAGTGCGCCACCAATGTGCGCTAAACTTCCGCCGGCATTTACTGATCCAATGGCAATAAAATCGAGTACAAAATAAATAATGGCAATCCATTTAATTTTAACCTCTCCAAAGAAAAGCAACATGATGGTATAATTAGGCACCAGCGTTGCAGCAGCGAAAATAATGGCCATCACTGCGGCAGATGCCCCTACAATGGTTACTCCTGCTAATCCACCAGAATAAACTGGAAATATATTTAATATGGCTATGGCAAATAAGCCGCCAAATAAACCGCCGGCAAGGTAAACAAAATGAAATTGTCTGCTTTTTAAGAAATTCATGAATATGTTGCCGAACCAAAATAAACCGAGCATATTGAATAGGATATGAAGAATCCCATCATGAAAAAACATGTACGTAAATATGGTATAAAAGCGTTCAGGTAGTTTGGAAATACTGGCAGGTAAACCAACATATTCTCTAAGCCATAAATCAAAATCGATAGGGATACGACCTAAAAAAACAATTACACCAATAATGGCGGTGATTAAAAACAGCATCACATTAACCCCAATGTAAAAGAACAATGGGTTGCCCGATTGAAAAACCTTGTATTTTAAATCTTTGAAAGTATTATTCATAGAGTGTATAAAATGTATCGTTTTTGTCTTTCCATATTTTAACGAGTATAAAGCCAATTAAAGCACCACCTAAGTGGGCATAATGGGCTATAGAATCGCCTTCGAACTGGGCAACACCCAAAGATAACTCTACTAAAATATAAATTGGTATAATATATTTTGCTTTCACCGGAACCGGAATAAACATAATAAACAATTCGGCATTTGGATAAAGCATGCCAAAGGCAACCAATAAACCAAATATAGCACCCGAAGCACCTACCATACCGCCAAAATAGATGCTGCGTAGTGTAACCGCTTGTGCCATAGAAAGTTGGTTTGTGTTAAACTCCCCCTGAAATAATGCGGTAAGGTTTATCTTTCCGTTATTAGTGGCACTACCTATAATATGATGTACTTCGTAAGCCTGTACGGCCCACTGCAATGCCAGTGCACCTAATCCGGTAATAAAATAAAAGACAATAAATTTTTTGCCTCCCCATCTCGATTCTAACAAACTTCCAAAAGAATACAATGCAAACATGTTAAAAAAGATGTGTGCTATACCACCATGCATAAACATGTAGCTAATCGGCTGCCATATCTCAAACTTCGGAGAATCAAAATAATATACAGCTAAACGATCATCAAGGTGGAGCGTTGTGAGTAGGTAGCTAGCCGCGAAAAATAAGATGTTAATAATCAGTAGGTTTTTTACTACCGGTGGAATATGTATATTGTTCATTTAATTCTTTATTCTTTTTAAGCGGCAAAGTTTAATCTTCATTTGTTTTCCCTAAACCCTAAACCCTAAACCCTAAACCCTAAACCCTAAACCTATTTCTCAAACTTCTTATCCAACTCTGCCAAAGTAATGGTTTGGATAATCGGTTTGCCGCTCACGCTAAAGTTAGGTGTTTTACAGGCAAAAAGCTCATCAATCAAAGTATTCATTTCCTCTTGACCAAGGCTTGTTCCCGCTTTTATAGCGCTGTTTTTTGCTAAACTTCTGGCCAAGCTATCGCGTTTGCTTAATTTTAGTTCCTGCTGCGAGTTTTTAAAGCCCTCAATCAACTGTTCAAATAGCTGCGTTTCGTTAATATTGCTGCTGCCCAGATCAACCGGAACGCCTTCTACTACCAACGTATTTTTACCAAATTCGCGCACATCGAAGCCTAAACTTTTTATATCATCCAGTAAACTTTTGGCCAGTTCGAAATCATTGGCATTTAGTGTAATGGTTTGCGGAAATAAACTCTGCTGCGATGCACCTTTGCGATCATCCAGATGTACGAGAAAACGCTCGTAAAGGATTCGCTCATGTGCCATTTGTTGATCGATCACCATCAATCCCGACTTAATCTGCGAAACAATATAACGGTTATGCAATTGCATGTACTGCTTTTGCTTGGTTTCTAAAACGGTCTCGTCAGCATAAATAGAGGTTTGTTCTACAATTGGCTGTTCCGTTATTTCGTAAAGCGACCCCCAGTTTTTAGCACTCGGTTTGGCTTCATAATTTCTTGGCGAAGTGGCATAACCCGATGTAGAACTGCTATCGATGGCAAATGGATTAAAATCTGGATTGAAATTAATGCTTGGTGGAACAATATCTTCAACCGCTTTATGAGTAATCATATTGCTAAAACCTGTTTCCTGATCGAAATCTAAAGTCGGCGAAATGTTATAACGGCCAATTGAACGTTTTACTGCCGATTTCATGATTGCATAAATGGATTTTTCATCCAGATATTTAATCTCTGTTTTAGTGGGATGAACGTTTACATCAATTTTTGATGGATCAATCTCTATAAACAGTACATACAGCGGATAACTATCATCTGGTAATAAATCTTCGAAAGCCGAACTTACTGCGTGGTTTAAATACGGATCTTTAATGAAACGGTTATTCACAAAAAAGAACTGTTCGCCCCTGGTTTTCTTTGCAAAAGCTGGTTTACCAATATAGCCTTTAAGGTTAATAATGGTCGTTTCCTCTTCAACAGGAACCAAACGTTCGTTATAGTTGTTGCCAAAAAGGTGGACAATACGTTGTTTTAAATTGCCTTTTGGCAGGTTAAAAATCTCGGTGCCATCATGGTGCAGACTAAAAAAAACAGCGGGGTGCGCCAATGCAACACGTTGAAATTCATCCAGAATATGGCGCATTTCTACCGGATTGCTTTTAAGGAAATTCCTTCTGGCAGGCGTATTGAAAAATAAATTTTTAATCGAAATCTGTGTCCCAGCTGAGGTGGCAACGGGCTCTTGGTTGGTTACCTGTGCACCTTCGATGGAGATACATGTGCCGATTTCATCCTCATGCCTACGGGTTTTCATTTCTACCTGCGAAATTGCCGCAATAGAAGCCATGGCCTCGCCACGGAAACCCATGGTACGGATGGCAAATAAATCTTCGGCTTTTTTTACCTTCGAAGTGGCATGGCGTTCGAAACACATTCTGGCATCGGTAACGCTCATCCCACAGCCGTTATCTATAATCTGAATCAATGCCTTTCCGGCATCTTTTACTACCAGTTGAATTTTATCTGCACCTGCATCTATCGAATTTTCGAGCAATTCTTTTACCGCAGAAGCAGGTCGTTGAACAACTTCTCCGGCAGCAATTTGATTGGCAACAGCATCAGGCAATAAGTGAATAATATCAGTCATGTATTAAGGCAAAGTGAATTTGCTAAATTATGCAAAATAAGCTTAAAGAACCCGATTTGTTTAAAACTCAACATGTAAATGACTGTTGGTAAATAGGATTGAATTGCTTAGCAGACAATTTTACATAAGTTGTCATCCTGAGGAGTAATTTATTTTATAAGAATCAATATAAATGACAAGAGAATTTATAGAGGTGAGTCGATTAGAAGTATCGTCATTTCGACCGTAGTGTTCCGAAGGAACTCCTTTGGAGGAGAAATCTTTAAATTCCATTTCAACAACATAGTTCAAAGATCTCTCCACTCCGCTGTGCTTCGGTCGAGATGACGATTTTTCTATTGGAATCTGTCAATGGTAGCGGAGTCGAAGGATCTTTAAAACACGAAAAATTACTTTCTTTTTTAATCTCTGGCCCATGAGGCTGTCATTCTGAACACAGTGAAGAATCTTTACCGATAAAATACAGCCGCTGAAATTAAGTAGTAAGAATTTAACAGGTGTACTGATTGGTTACAGATGCTTCGTGCCTCAGCATGACAATCGTCCTTTCTGTAAAACCGAATTTACAAAGGCAATGATTTCAATTTTCTATCTTTATCGATATGAAATCCATTTTATACAGCCTTTTTCTAGCTATACTTTTGACTTCTTGTACCAAGAAAGAAGAAGCCGATGTAGTTGTTTATAATGCCAAGGTTTATACCGTAAACAACAAGTTCGAAACAGTTGAGGCCTTTGCAGTGAAGAATGGTAAGATTCTGGAACTTGGCAAAAGTGATGATATCAAATTAAAATACGCTGGCAAAGAAGAGATTAATGCCGATGGGAAAGCTGTTTATCCTGGCTTTATAGATGCTCATGCCCATTTTTATGGCTACGGACAAAGTTTGCAGACAGCTGATTTAAGAGAAACAAAATCGTGGGATGAAGTGCTTAAGCGCTTAACCGACTTTGCCAAAACGCACCCCGATGGTTGGTTAATTGGCAATGGCTGGGACCAAAACGATTGGGACAATAAAGCTTTCCCAACAAATGAAAAACTAACGGCACTTTTTCCTGATCGCCCGGTATTTTTAAACCGCATTGATGGCCATGCGGCCATTGCTAACCAAAAAGCCTTAGATGATGCAGGCATTAAAGGCGAGCAGAAATTGGTAGGTGGCGATATGCTTACCCAAAACGGAAAGTTAACTGGTGTTTTAATCGATAATGCCGTGGCTTTAGTAGAGCGTAAAATCCCATCACCAGACGCTAAACTGGCTGAAAAAATATTTATCGATGCACAGAAAAACTGTTTCGCGGCAGGCTTAACCACCATTGATGATTGTGGCTTAAGTTATCTGGCTGTCGAATTCATCGAAAAACTGCAGAAAGAAAACAAGTTTAAAATGAGGCTTTATGTAATGCTTTCTGACGAGCCTGATAATTATAAATATCTTTTTAGTCGTGGGCCGATCAAAACCGATCGGTTAAATGTTCGGGCATTTAAAGTTTATGCTGATGGTGCTTTAGGCTCGCGTGGGGCCTGCCTGTTGCATCCATATAGCGATATGCCAAATAAAACAGGTTTTCTATTGAGCGATCAAAAACACTTTGAAGAAGTGGCCAAACAGATCGCAGCCAATCATTTCCAGATGTGTACCCACGCCATTGGGGATTCGGCCAATAGGGTAATTCTAAATATTTACAATAAAATTTTAAAAGGCAAAAACGATCAGCGCTGGCGCATTGAACATGCACAAGTGGTAAATGCCAACGATTTCGATCTATTCGGAAAGGCCAGCATTGTTCCATCCGTTCAGCCTACCCATGCCACTTCCGATATGTACTGGGCCGGACAGCGTTTAGGTGCCGAAAGGTTAAAAAGTGCCTATGCTTACAAACAATTGTTAAAGCAGAACGGTTGGATTCCTTTGGGCACTGATTTTCCGGTCGAAAACATTAATCCATTATTAACGTTTTATGCTGCAACAGTGAGAGAAGATGCAAAAGGTTTTCCGAAAGGGGGCTTCCAAATGGAAAATGCCCTAACACCCGAAGAAGCTTTACGCGGAATGACCATCTGGGCAGCAAAAGCCAATTTTGAAGAACATGAAAAGGGTAGTTTGGAGAAAGGCAAATTAGCCGATTTTGTTATGCTCGATCACGATATTTTGAAATCAACACCACAAAACATATTAAAAACCAAAGTTTTAAAAACCTACCTGAACGGAGAAAAAGTATATGAAGCGAAATAGATTGTGTATCCTGGTTGTAGCATTTTGCTGCAATATTTTATGTTTAATGGCCTGCGCACAGGAGCATACAGCGAATGAGAAAAAACTGGCTATTGCCAATGCGATAGCTAATACAACCGTATTGTTAAACAATCAGGATGGTGTTATTCCCTTAAAATCACTGGAGAAAAAGAATATTGCTTCAGTTAGTCTGAGCTTTGCTTACAGTACTGTTTTTGATAGTTTGGCGAATAAATATGATAAAATTACTTCATTTTCTGCCGATTCTTATAAAGATAGCGTGAATTTGAACGATTTAGAAGATGATTTAAAATACTTTAATACCATTTTAATTTCCATTGATGATCAGAATGTAAACAAAGCCAAATACATTAACTTTATCAATAGCATCAGTAAAAATAAACATGTAATTATTTCTTTTTTTGGTAACGGACCGGGTTTAAAATCATTCGACCTGTTAAAATCGCCAATTGTTTGGACTGCCCAGAACAATGCAGATGCTGCCGCAATTGTGCCGCAATATATTTTTGGTGGCATTGCCGCTTCAAATAAGTTAACTACTGCTTATTCTGCCCGTTATACCATGGGCTCAGGTTTTACTACAACGGCCACACGCTTAAAGTACACGGTACCAGAAGATGCAGGTTTAAATTCGAACAACTTAAAAGAAATTGATGCCATTGCTGCTGAGGCCATAGCGCAGAAAGCAACGCCGGGATTGGTGGTTTTGGTGGCTAAAGATGGTAAGGTGATCTTTAACAAAGCCTATGGAACGCATACTTATGACACCAATGTGCCCGATAAGGTAACCGATATTTTCGATCTGGCCTCAGTAACCAAGGTAACCGCAACCACACCTGCCGTAATGCGTTTGTTTGAAGAAGGAAAGTTAAAATTAGATACCAATATTGGTGCTTATATCCCAAAGGCACGTACTACGCCAATGAACAACATTCAGGTGCGCGAAGTGATGTTGCATCAGGCAGGTTTCATTCCCTATATCCCTTTTCATGATTATGTGAAAACTGGCGATTACAGCAGGGATTCCTCGGCAGCATATCCTACCAAAGTGGCCGATAATTATTACATTAAAAAAGGCTTTTTTAAAGATTTTATGTGGCCTAAAATGTTAAACTCGCCAATAAAAACACGTGGCAAATATGTATACAGCGATATCAGCATGTATGTAATGAAAGATATTGTAGAGCATATTAGTGAAGAGCCCTTAAATCAATATACCTACGAAAACTTTTACAAACCATTAGGCATGCAAACGGCAGGTTTTTTACCGCGTAACCGTTTTAAACCAGAGCAGATTATTCCAACCGAAATGGACAGCTATTTCAGGAAAACCCTTTTAGTTGGCTATGTTCACGATCAGGGTGCGGCTTTGGCTGGTGGTGTTTCTGGTCACGCAGGTTTATTTGCCAGCGCCAACGATCTGGCCATTATTTACCAGATGCTTTTAAACCGTGGTACTTATGGCGGGGTAGAATATTTCAAGAATTCGACAGTAGATATGTTTACTTCGAAACAATCGAATGTTAGCCGCAGAGGCTTGGGTTTCGATCGTTGGGATCCAGATACGACTAAACATTACCCATCTGAACTGGCTTCGCCGCAAACTTATGGTCATACTGGTTATACCGGAACTTGTGTTTGGGTAGATCCATCGCGCGGTTTGGTGTATGTGTTTTTGTCTAACCGTGTTAATCCTACCGTTACGGATAAACTATCCAATCTGAAGATTAGAGGAAGAATTCAGGATGTGGTAAATAAAGCTATAGACGAATCGAAGAAATAAACCTGTAAAATATCTAAATATGAAATGAATCAAAACTTTAGCGCTGTTCTTGCTTTTTATCGGAGGGATAAGCGTTGCAAACGCACAACAGATTAAAGATGGAGAAACCATAAATGTAGATGGAATTGCAGTAACCTATTCTGTTGTTAACAAAGAAAAATTAACCATAAAAGATCAAAATTTCGATCGTTACAAAGTGTTGGCTTCGGTAAAAAACAATAGCGGTAAATCTTTTAATATCCGTTTGGCAAGTTCACTCGATCTATCGGGGCTAAACAGCTCAAAAATCATAGAGTTGGATTGCATTAATGCTACAGGAGCAAGGCTAACCTCAAAAAAGGTTCAGGTTGCGATGAAAAGCCATTTGATAAATGTTACTTATCCAACAAAAGATAAAGACGGAAAATGATCAGCGCGATAATGCCAGTACCGCAGGTTATTATTTCGATGAAGGGCAAACGATAGAAAATGATGCCATTTCTATTGTACCGGCGGGTGAAACACCACAGATTTCTGTAAGGAGTTTGTTGAAGAATTAAAATTCTGGCTTGTCAACTTTAATAGCCGATTTGTTAAAGTCGACAACACTATAAAGCAAGCAATTTAATTCCAAATACCGTTTTCTTTTTGTTTCTTCAAAATGCTAATTATGACTTCATTAAAATATTGTGGCTCATTTTCTAAAATTTCTTTAAGTAAGGGATTTTTATCCTTTAACAAATTAAGATATTTATTAACGACATCGTTTTGCTTCGAATTACTACATAACGACCATTTTGCCGAAGCACCAGCCAAAAATAAATTTACATCAGTTCTGTTTTCCATATGCGGTATGTGTGATATAATGTTATCAAGATATTTGGTATAGCCTGTTGCAAAAAACGAAGACCAATTCATGTCATTTAATGACACTGAAATTTTAGTTTGCGAATAAAGCGTATCAATGTTTGAAGATAAAATAAAAATAAATAATTGTTTAAATTCAGCTTTTTCTATCCGATTAATATTCAGTGTGAAATCTTTTTTTAGTGCTTCATTGGTAAGAAATGCTGCACCAAAGAAACCTGTTATTATTGGGTTTAATCTACTATAATCCATTGTGGTATTGTTTACGAAATCAATGGCTTTATCAACAACATCTTTATCTTTATATAAATAATAGGTCTGCAATATTTGCTTAAAATCCCTATTGGTATTTTGTGCAAATGAA
This sequence comes from Pedobacter sp. ISL-64, assembly GCF_018613605.1. Lineage (GTDB taxonomy): Bacteria > Bacteroidota > Bacteroidia > Sphingobacteriales > Sphingobacteriaceae > Pedobacter. The sequence continues at coordinate 33,085 of NZ_JAGGPU010000017.1, forward strand.
ATTTTAGATAGCAGTAATGATGCCGCTAAAAATAAAATCATAAATAAGTTTTTCATCTTGTTTAATTATCAGTAAGTATCAATTATTAGAAAGGTTAGTGCTTATGTACATCTTTAAACTTTATCATATCCAATAGTCTTTGTTCCTTTTCATTGTCGAACCCACACGAACTTTTAAATTCTTTTGGGTTCTCGTAAGTTCCGAATAACATATCCCACCAAACAATATCTCCATAATTATTACTGTGTTTTTCGTATTCATGATGAATACGGTGCATCTCTGGTCGTTGAAAAATATAACCGATCCATTGAGGGGTTTTCACATTGGTGTGATAGTCATTAGAAATCTTTTGAATTAATACTTTTCAGGTAATCCCTCTTTTTTTCTATTCTGTAAAATTTGCTCTTCAGAAATATAGGGGAGCATAAATCTTTTATAATGGACAACCCATTCATGCCATTCCCAAAACCGCCAAGGCTTTAAGGTAAATGTTCTGTATAATTGTTTATCCTTAATATTTGGATCGCTTTTAATTCTTTCATCAAAGCTTTCTGCGTAAGTATTAAAATTTGTTCCTTTCATTAAGTTTTCTTGATATTGAATTACTCCATTATAAGAGGAATAAGTATAGTCTTCGGTAATTATCTTGCAAAACCAAGATATTGGCGGAACATTAATCAATATCAAAATAGCAAGGCAAATTATTAGTGTCTTTTTCATGATTTCCAATTTATTTACAAGAACCTTTTCCTAAAGGAGCTTTCCCTGGACTTGTCTTAATTCTACTGTCTCCCTTGTTTTTTAAAGCGCGCATTGATTGGCCTAAATCAGTTTGTAATTCTATCCTTCTAAAAATCTTGGTAAGAAGTAGCATACTCCAAATCATACCCTCGCCGTGTTCTAACCTCTTTCCAACTTAAATAAGGCAAGTCATATCGTTTATCATTAAAATAGCTTGCCCATCCCAAAAACATAATGGATTTTTAGAAAATAACCTGTGTATCTTCAACGGTTTTAATGACGTGTTTTTTTTTGACTCATTAAACCTCCTGTTCATCATGGCAAAATTAACTCCCTTTGAACGTTCTACAAAAGTAAATTCGCCATTATATGTACTGTACCTGAAATGTCCACTATCAAGATCTAAAAAAAGCGATAATACAGAGTGAAGCGGACCAACGTTAGATGCTATGATTACTAGCATTCCAATGAATATATAGATAATTTTAGTTTTCATAATTAGTCGCAGATTGTAGATGTTGGAGCATTGGCTTTTGATACTTTAGCATTTGGATTACCTGAATTTTTCATTGCTTCAATTTTTTTATACAGACCGTTAGGAGTTTTTCCAAAATTTCTATCTGTATTTTGCGCCAATGAAATTTTAGAAGACAATAATGCTATTGCTAAAAATAAAATAATAAATAAGTTTTTCATCTTTGGTTTATGAATGGTTTTGTTGCATATAATTCAATTAGTATTTTTTGTGAGTTCATTTAATATGAATTTAAACTTTATCATCACTATTAATTTGATGATCTTTTGATGCAATTTCCCTAATCGTAAATGCTAAACTTATTATAGATGTAGATAAAAACAATATAATTGTAGCTATAGGATATGTATTTTCTATAGGCTTAGAAAGTACTTGTCAAGCAGGTATTGTAAGAATTAGGAAAGATAGGGCTTGTTGGATACTGTTGCTTTGTACTTTTCGGAAGTAGGTTAATAGTAAGTGAAATATTGAAAAATAAATTCCAGCTATATATAATATATCGATTATGAATATAGTTTCTTTGTTTATGGTTAAGGAAAATATATTTCCTGAGTCATCAATGATTAACAATGGAAGAAGTATTATATACATAAACATGAACAACGAATTTTTTTCGCCAGTTATAAAAAGATTGCTAAAAAAGATATAACAACAAAAAGAATAAGAAGCCTTGGATGTTGAACGTTTTTCATATTAATTACACTCTCCTTTCTTTGCCGGAGCTTTTTTTCTCCTTTAGTAATATTTGTATAACCATTTTCTTTCATAGTTAATAGTTTGTTGTATAAGCCATTTGGGGGTTTCCATAATTGAAACCAGAAGTGCCTTTCCAATCGTTAATTTCAATTTGGTGGTCTGCATCTCTAATAATGTTAAATATATTAATGCATAATTAGTACAATTATAATTGTTTATATCATAGCTAGAATTTTTTTGTGCTAGAGCTTTTGTTTGAACCAATTGAAATTCTTCTGGAGCGATATTTAACATAGTCATGCTAGCATCATAAGCGTGGTCACCATTGTCATTAAGTTTACTTCCAACTGGCCCGGTAATCAGACTTAAAATATCGTGGGATGGATAAATAGCTGGCTTTTGACTTTTATCAAAAAGCGATTCGATAATAATTGAATTTTAGAATCATCAGCTAATTTTTTGCCAAACGAACTATAGATACCTTGTAGATTGATTTTGATAAATATCCAATAAAAAAGTTAAGATCAAAAGGAGCGATGAATTCTCACCACTCTTAAGCGTATTATTATAAAGTTTAACCGAAAAGCAATATATTTAAGATATAATATTTAAACAATTTTCTTAAAGCTTTTTGCAACTAGTGTTATTGAACTTACTAAAAACACCAACATTGGAAAGATAAACCAGGGATCTATCTTATCATAATAACGTAGCACTCCCGACATGTATATCTCAATGCCAAGTAGTATAATTAATGAAAGCGCTAATAAATAGCGATCTTTATATTTTTTTGCTAACAGTATAATTGAAATACAAATAATTGTAGAAATGCCAATTAAGCCTAATGACCAAGAAATCTCTTTATTGTTATTGTGGATGAATGTGAGTATATCATTTATAAACTGATATATACAAAGCCCAATACCAGCAAAAGTTGGAATTCCATGTTCTCCTAATCCGTTAATGAGCAGAAAAGAAATGATTGATAAAATTTTTAAGTATCTCATAGTATTAAAATTAATCACAAGTTCTTTGAGTTTTTGGGGCTTTACCATTAGTACTTGTTGCGTATGGTTTAATTAAATCATATATATTATCCGGAGTGCAAATTCCTGTAATATCTGTTACTCCCAATATTCGTAGTACTTCTAGTGCAAAGTTAGCACAGTTATTATTGGTTAATATATAATTACTTGATGAGAATTTGATAGCAGTATCAATGATCTTTTGTAATTTTTCAGAAGAGATATCTCCGTAATTGGTAGCTGCATTATATGCATGCTCACCATTTTCACCCATTACTCCAGGTCCTGAAACAGTGCTAGGAAAGCTTTCTTTTGGATAAAATCCCAATACCATTGTATTAGATCCCTGTTTAATAGATATAAAAGCATGCCCAGGAAATGACGTTGCTATCTTTTCTGCGTAAACAGTTAGGCTTGCAGACTTACTTTTATCAAAACAACTTAGGAACTTTTTAATGTCTGTTATTGGTATAGCAGGAGGCGGAGGCATGGTCATGCTTGTTGTGCCGCTATCTCCTGCTCCTCCACCTCCTGGGGCATTCGGATTAGTAATTCCCCCTCCACTTCCACATCCTGTAGAACCTAAATAAATACTATATACATTTTCACAGTAGGTGTAATAAGCGCCAATATCATAACAGTCTGTTCCAATTACTTCGTAAACAGGTGTACCCACACAATTATCTGGGATAGCTATGCTTATTTTATCTTTAGGGGTTGGATTAATCGAAGCTTGTTTATTAGCTAGTTTTAATTTGCTAATGGAAAAAGCATTAAGCATTTTACCACTTAGATCATGGTAAACAATGGTGCCTTCAAAATCACTTTCTTTTCTTAAATGAGAGTTGTTGTAGGGGTTAGAGCCATTTTTTGCAAGGTAGGTGTCGCTACTAATTATGGTCATGAAATAGCCCTCTGTTTTAAGTGCTGTTTCAATGAATAAAACCCTTGTAAAACTTTTGTTGATACTTATCTTTTTATCATTTGCAGGTTCTGTGTTAAATTTAAAAATACCTTTGGTATTAACAGGTACCTCTATTATAGTGCTATCATTTGATTGATATTGCTTGGCATTTTTCCATTCTATATTTAAGGTATGATCTGCATTTGCAGGTATCGATGCAAAACTTTGTGGGCTTAGGGTAGAAAGTTTATTAATGCCTTTACTCCTAAACATGGAAGTATTTAAATTTTGATTAATTGTTTTTGAGCGGAACCATTCTTGAGCTTCTTGTATCGTATCTTTTTTTAAGATTGTTTCTTCATTTTTCTTACACGAAATAATAAATAATAGGGTAAATACTAATAAAAGTAATAATCTTGATAAGGGATGATTGTGAGATTTAGATTTGTTTTTCATAGTTTTTGTTTTAGATAAACAAATCTATATGCTCAGGACCACCTAACTTTTGATAAAAGTCAAAAAAACACCTTACTTTCTAATCCTGCTTAATGTTTCTTGTGAGATGCCGAGATAGGAAGCAATATGGCCTAAAGAAACCCTTTGGAAAAGCTGGGGATTTCGTTTGAGTAACTGCTCATAACGTTCTTTTGCGCTCAACATCCGCAGTTCGTTGGCCTGTATTTCGTTACGGATATAATAATACTCTGTGAGTTTTCGGCCGATAAAATTAAATTCCATAAACTGGAGATACATTTCATCGAGTTTTTCTCTTTTTACTACTATTAAGGTTGTGTCTTCTAAGGTTTCAATATATTCAAAACTGGGCTGTCCGGTAAAGAAGCCATAAACAGAAATCAATAGTTCATTTTCGAATAAAAACCAGGTATTGGTTTGTTTGCCATCTTTATCAAGATAGTATACCCTGGCCCCACCCGCTACAATGAAATATATGGTATTGCTACTTTCACCAGCGCTTAACAGCGTGGTTTTTCTTTTGACTTGAGCAATATGACTATTCTTAATAATAGCCGATTTTAGTTCCTCACTAAGGGGGTGAATGGCATTAAAAACAGCAAATAAATTTTGATAATCTTGCAGGTAATTCTCTTTAAGCATAATTATTTTTTTAGCAGGATGCTATCAGAAAATAAGGAATCAATTCGAATATAGGATTAATATTTAAATTAATGATTTATCACCAACTTATAAATCACCGTTTTAAGTTCTTCGTTATCACGATCCTCACACAATAAAAAAGTTGTACTACGCTCGTTTTGGCTAAGTAAAGTAATGCCTTCAAATTTATGTTTGCCAGAAATTTTATTGCTGAAGGTTAGCTTCAAAATCTGTAGGTTAATACTGCCGATAAAACTGCCCAGAATTTCGCCATCGGCATAAGTCGATTTGGTATCTTCGGCGGTAGCGATGAAAAATATTTCATTTTTCACCAATACAGCATCGGTAAAAGAGGATTCTACATGATCAATATTTGGAAGCTTAAAATGGTTGAACTTAACTTGTTTTGTTTTAGCTAAATCTGCTCCCTGGATTTTGAATACGCCATTCTTTGCATCAAGCCCATTGCCACGGTTAAAAAGTAGCCACTCATTGCCTGTAAAGGTTGCGCCTTCGAGGTTAAAGTTCTGATCATCTATTTTGGAAATAGATTTAAGCAAGGAATAAGTTTCAGTCAGGTCTTTCTGAATAACTTTTTGAGTTTTCAGGTCGAATTCGATCATCAGGTTTCTTTTGGGCGTAGAGCCCGAACCTAATATGTAGAGCTTATTGTTATTATGACAAAGGATTTCGAAATCGGGTTTTAAGGATTTAGGTATATTTTCTAACTGATCAAGTGTTTTATCAAATAAAATCTGAATTTTGCGTAGCTTTTTGGTTTTGATGTTATATTCGTTCAAGTAGCCGCTGTTGTCGCCAATGATATAAAGGAAATCTTCGTGAAGGAATAGACCCGAAGCAGAGCCAATGCCATCAATCTCGGCAAAAACTTCTAAAGTTGTTGAATGCATGTTTGAAAATAACAAAAAAGCACCGGTTTTTTGGGCCGATGCTTTTATTTTTGTTTACGATTCGCTAGGGAGTCATGACTGAGGACTCACGACTCCGAACTACTTCTTCAATCCAATTTCTCTTAATCTTTCATCCAAATATTCGCCCGCAGTCATATCGCTATAAGCTTTAGGGTGTTCGGCATCAATGGTTGATGGTAAACTTGTTAGGTCCATGTCGCTGCGTGGGTGCAAGAAAAAAGGAACAGAGAAACGCGAGGTTTTCATCAGTTCACGAGGTGGGTTTACCACCCTATGTGTCGTCGATTTTAATTTATTGTTGGTTAAACGCTGTAACATATCGCCCACATTCACCACAATATCAGTGTGATGTGCTTTAATTGGCAACCATTCATTGCTGCGGGTTAAAACTTCTAAACCGTCTGCACTGGCACCAATTAATAAGGTAATCAAATTGATGTCTTCATGTGCACCTGCACGTACCGCATCATCAGGAATGGTTTCAGGATTTTCTATCGGGAAGTAGTGGATACCCCTTAAAATAGAATTTCCGTTATGAACGTGTTTGTCGAAATAATTGATCGGCAATTCCAGGTAAGTAGCAATGGCGCGTAATAAATGTGTCCCGTTTTCTTCCAGTTTTTTGTAAATATCGCCTGTTACTTTGTTAAATTCTGGTAATTCTTCTAAAACTTCATTATCAGGGTATTCATTTTTAACAGGATCACCATCAATTACTTCCTGGCCAATCTGCCAGAATTCTTTCAAATCTGGGGTTTTGGCTCCTTTAGCAGTTTCTTTGCCTGCACTGGTGTAACCACGTTGACCAGCTAATTCTGGTTTCTCATATTTCCTTTTGGTTTCAACCGGAAGCGAAAAGGCAGCTTTAATATTTTCATAAAGCTTGTCAATTAATTCCTGGCTTAAACCATGGTTGGTAATGGTAACAAAACCCGAATCGTTAAAAGCCCTGCCCAATTCATCAGAAAACTTTTTACGGTCTTCTGCAGAACCATTGATGTAAGAGCCTAAATCTAAACAAGGAATATACGGTGTAGACATAATTTTATATTTAATGTTTTACGAATTTAAAAAGAATTGTTAATAAGTGCGTTTCGGTTGTGTATTAAGTGCTTAATAAATTAATATACAGTTTTTTAAGTTATTAACAAAATTGCAAAAGCAATAGAATAGTTGATTGTCACACTAAATCCATTATAATTTAAACGCAAACTACAACTTATTTAATTTCGTATAATTAGCTAGAAAATAACCTGATGAACTGTAAGGTAAATTGGTTATTTGCGACTAATAAAATAAAACACACACAATGAAACCATCATGATTTGCCATATCAACAATCAGATAAAAATCATGATAGCCTCATTACAATTAAAAACAAATAAACACGAAATGAGAAAAATAATTTTAATTCTTTTATCGGTATTGGCCTTAAATCAGGCAAATGCACAAGGAAAAAAGACAGAGAAAGCTACATTCGGAATGGGCTGTTTTTGGTGTACTGAAGCCATTTTTCAACGTTTAAAAGGCGTGGTATCGGTTAAATCTGGTTATGAAGGCGGTACTTTAACCAATCCAACTTATGAGGAGGTATGTACCGGTGCTACCGGGCATGCCGAGGTTTTAGAGATTACCTATAACCCAATGGTGATTTCTTACGATGACTTATTGGAAGTTTTTTGGAAAAGCCACGATCCTACAACATTAAACCGTCAAGGCGCTGATAGCGGTACACAATATCGCTCTGTAATTTTTTACCACACTGCTGAGCAAAAAGCTTTGGCAGAAAAATATAAGGCAGAGCTGAATAAAACCAATGCTTATGGCAAAAAAGTGGTAACAGCTATAGAAGCGGCCAAACCATTTTATATTGCAGAAAATTACCATCAGAATTATTTCAACAAAAACGGAAGTGAACCTTATTGCAGATTGGTGATTCAGCCCAAAATAGAGAAACTGGAAAAAATATTTAAGGCGAAGCTTAAAAATTAATAAGCGTGCTTGACTAGCCCTGCAATAAACATTGCAGGGCTTTTTGTTATCTTAGGAATTTAAACTTCTGTTTATGGTGAAAAGAATAGTACTTAATATTAATACTCAAAAAATTGCTGATGCAGCCAGTTTTTATAAAGATATTTTGGGGCTTGATCTACTAATGGATCATGGTTGGATTGCAACTTATGGTGCGACAGGGCAAAAAATGGGTGTACAGATCAGTTTTGCTTCCGAAGGCGGATCGGGTACCCCAACACCAGATCTATCCATTGAAGTTGAAAATGTTGATGAAATATTGGAAAAGGTGAAAGCCGCCGGATTTCCGATCGAATACGGCCCGGCTGATGAACCATGGGGTGTAAGGCGGTTTTACACCAGAGATCCATTTGGTAAATTGGTTAATATTTTAAGCCATTATTGAGGGACAGTTTATTGTGCATAGAGATCAACACGAATAGCCTCGGTTGTCGTCATTTCGAGCGGAGTGCAACGTAGTCGAGAAATCTAACTTATAGATCTCTCCATTCCGCTACGCTTCAGTCGAGATGACGAATCATCTTTTAGTTCAAAAAACCTTTAGCTTTTTCGAGCAGTTCGCTGCCTTTTTTGCCAATCTCTTTTTTCCCTTTTTCTATAGTTGAAGGCTGAGTATACTCACTCACCGAATTAGAAAGCGCCTTAAACTTGCCTATGCCGGCAAATACTTCTTCGGTATAAGGAACACCCTGCTGTTTCATCAGTTTTTCCCAGTTTATTTTCGAGAGTACCGCAATCATGTATTTAGTGGCAATTTTACCGATAAACGCTTTGTCGTACACACCAGTTAGTGCCTTATCTGATTTACGGTCTTTTACATATACCATAGTTTGTTGTAGTGCTTCGCGTTCGTTTTTAGAAAATAATGGGCTTTTGCTCAGCTTTTCCAATGCTGGAAGCGACTGCTCTGGTCTTTCCTTTTTTAAATTCAGATAAACGGTTATCCCCCAAACCAGTTCGTTTTGGATGCCGAGTTTGTTCATGTCGTTTAAAAAAGCCTCAAAATCTTCAAGCGATCTTTCCTCATCAATTTTTCGCTCCATTCTCATTCGGTCAAAACCTCTAAAAAGATAGTTCATACTATGGAAAGCCAAATGAGTCTGCTCATCGTTTAAACGGCTCCAGCCAAAAAATGATTTGGTGTAGGGGAGTGGGATTTTCTCGTTTTTATCCAGCCATTTAATGTTTCTCGAAAGACCATCTTCAGATAGATAAAATAAGTTGTTGCTAAAAAACAAGAAACCGCGCACAAATTCTAAAAGTGTTTTAATTTCGCAATCATCAAGCAGTTCTGGTTGAGTTTTAGCACATTCATATAACGCAAAAGGTTGCCCCAGATCTCTGGTGGCCAGTACAGCCATGCTTAAAATGGCATGTTCTATATTTTGATAGTAGGCCTTGTTTGTATCCTTAAAAAATGGTTGTGGTGTTTTTACGCCCGTTTTCATCGCGATAAAGCCTGCAGTTAGCAATGGAAAAACATCTTCATCGGTTTCTTTTACAAATTGTTTAACCGAACGATATTCTTTATACACCCTTAAGGCGTCTATTACAGAAATGTTTTCATTGTTGTGTGCGTTTACTTTGTTCAGCGTCCTGACAACACTTTGGGCCTGTTTGCTGAATTTCTGATACTCGGGCTGGGTAGTATCTTGAACGGCAGTTGAACGGACTGCTATTTTAGCAAATTTATAAAATATGATTTTATCATAATTGATGTTTTCAGCCAGTTTCTTTTTATCAAGTTCGAGTAAAAGCTGATCGGTTTTTTCGCCAGAACAGGCAGCTAAAAATAGGACAACGCAAAATAAAATTATTTTCTTCATGAGGCATGTTTTAAACAAATAGATGTATAAAACTAACATTTTAGGGAAGAAAAAAAATGAAAAATGCAGATTCTTATAAATTTAGCCTTTCAGAACATGTCCTGATTGTCAAAATTTAAATTTTTTCAAGCGTTTAAAACTAAAATGATAAATTTTCAAAAGAAAAAGAAAGTGTTATTAGCAAATTAACAATGGGTTTCGATGGTTAGTTTAATGTTCTTTTTACTTAGTTATTAATTAAACTATTTTTTGGATTAAAATTTGATTAGAACATGTCAAAAAGAGAGGGGTATTTCTAATTTTTTAGCAATTTTTTCAGATTTAATGCCCTAAAATTCGTGGGATGTTTAAAATCATTCTAAATTTGTAACTCCTTTAAGCTAAGATGACAAAAAAGAAAAAGACAGTTGGTAAAACTGACGCTGATGTAATTTTAATAGGGGCTGGCATCATGAGTGCAACCCTGGGTGTTTTGTTAAAACAATTAGAGCCCAATTTAAGCATAGAAATTTACGAACGTTTAGATATTGCGGCGGCAGAAAGTTCTGATGCCTGGAATAATGCCGGAACGGGACACTCTGCTTTTTGCGAATTAAACTATACACCCGAAAAGAAGGATGGCACGGTTGAAATAAAAAAGGCAGTTCAGATTGCTGAGCATTTTGAAGTTTCCAAGCAGTTTTGGTCATATTTAGTGAACAAGGGATTGGTTTCTGACCCTTGTAATTTTATCCGCAATATTCCTCACATGAGTTTTGTTTGGGGGAAAAAGAATGTAGAATATCTTAAAAAACGCTACGACGCATTAACCCAATGTGATCTGTTTAGCGACATGCAATATACCGAGGATACTGAGCTTGTAAGAAACTGGGCACCCTTAATTATGGATGGCCGTAAAAAGAGCGAAAAAGTTGCAGCAACAAAAATGGATCTGGGAACCGACGTTAATTTTGGAACCTTAACCCGTGATATGTTTAACAACTTAAAGGAACAGAGTAATGTTAATCTGCATTTCAATCACGAAATCCGTGACCTGAAAAAGAATAAAGACGGCAACTGGATTGTAAAAGTTAAAGATTTAGAAACCGGCGATAAACGTAAACGTGTAGCTAAATTTGTATTTATCGGTGCCGGTGGTGGTTCTTTGCCATTATTGGAAAAATCAGATATTCCTGAAGGAAAAGGTTTTGGAGGTTTTCCTGTAAGTGGGCAATGGCTGAAATGTACCAATGAAGAAATTATTAAAAAACACCATGCAAAGGTATATGGCAAGGCTGCGGTTGGGGCGCCGCCAATGTCGGTTCCACATCTAGATACCAGAATGATTAATGGCAAGCAGGCACTGTTGTTTGGGCCGTATGCTGGTTTTTCTACCAAATTTCTTAAAAATGGTTCATTCCTGGATTTACCAAAATCAATTAAATTTAATAACATCCGTCCGATGCTTTCTGCCGGATTGCACAACCTCGACTTAACAAAATATTTAATTGAGCAGGTTAGGCAGTCGCCAGAAGACAGGTTGGAAGCGTTGAAAGAATATTTGCCAACTGCCGAACTTAAAGATTGGGAGCTAGAATATGCAGGGCAGCGTGTTCAGGTAATTAAAAAAGACGAAAAACAAGGTGGTATTTTAGAGTTTGGAACCGAGGTGGTAAGTGCTGCTGATGGTTCTATTGCGGCTTTGTTGGGCGCTTCTCCTGGTGCATCAACAGCTGTTTCTATTATGCTCGATCTATTAAACCGGTGCTTTGCAGAAGATTTAGCTACCGACGAATGGCAAGCGAAAATCAGAGAAATGATCCCAACCTATGGAAAAGCCTTAGCTCAGGACCCAGAACTTTGCAAAGAAACCAGAACAAGAACATCGAAAGTATTGAAAATAGAAAATGCTGTAATAGCTTAATTGAAACAACGATATTATTTTATACAAAGTCCTGATGTAAATCGGGACTTTTTTGTTTTAGGTATTTCCATGGTCTGTGTCCGCACAGACCATAATGGGATAGGTAATTGATCATTTGCATCACCAAACGTTCCTACGGAACGAACACAAATAACAAAATGTTATTTGCTACCTACCATTCGTCCCGAAGGGACGGCCGATACGTTATAGCTATCTGTCATCATATTCTTATGGATGGTTCATGAGTAACATTGGTTTTCTTTCGTTCCGTTAGGAACGTTTCACAGGTAACACTTGTGGAGAAAGATTTTTTCGTTCCGTAGGAACGTTTGATGTTCTATTCACAGACCCTAAAGGAATAAACCTGATGGGAACGGCAGCTCCCGAGTGGAAAAATCGGGACTACAGTGTACAGCAGGACCACAGTAACCGATAGCAGACCAGACCTTGCTTTTCAAAAAAAATATGGCATATATTCTTACTACACAAAAGAGGGTATCCAATTGCATGAATACCCTCTTTTGTGGAAAATACTTTATGGTTAAGCCGCGATTACTTCTGCAACTTCATCTGCAGAAATATCGCTATGCGATGCTTCCAATACACAATCGCCATCTTTAATCAATAAAATCTGCGGTGATTGGTGTGCTACCTGAAAGATTTCGGCAATCTGGTTGGAAATATCACGATAGCTGATTAAATCTAAAAAGTAAAGTTTTGTGTCAGCGGGAATGATGTCCCAATCAAATTCGAAGTTCTTTTTAGCCATTAAACTAATTGAGCAACGTGTGCTGTGCTTAAAAATAAGGCTAAAACCGCTTGTATTCTTGATCTCGTCAAGCTGTTCTATTGAAGTTAAGTTAACCCAAGTCATGATATTATACGTATTGTTTTACAGGACAACAATTACAGTTAAATAAAGTTCTGTAAATGACCTGAATATGAGATTACAAATGAGGTAGATTAATTCCTTCTGCGTTTTCCTTCAGGATAAGATCCATAAGCAGGACAAAGCTTAGAAGAACAGGATTCTAAAATGGTAATGGTGCAAAACACCGCCAATAATAAAATGGCTACTTTTTTCATCTGCATAAGTTTGTTTCAATGGTAATGAAGCTATCATGAACCAGTTATGATGGTTTCATCGGATCTGATAGATTTTAAAATTCTAAGTTACAAATAATTATTAAAACGTAAGTTTAAATTTGAGCAGAAAAATCAGCCATTTTAATCGCTGTAATAGCAGCCTCATCGCCTTTGTTGCCATGTTTGCCGCCAGCACGATCTTGTGCCTGCTCTAGGTTATTGGTAGTTAAAACACCAAAAATAACTGGTTTGCTGTATTTAATGCCAACATTGGTTACACCCTGTGCTACTGCATCGCAAATAAAATCGAAATGTTTGGTGTCACCCTGAATCACGCATCCTAAACAGATTACAGCATCTATATCGCTTCTTTTGCTCAATAGAATTTCTGCACCGCCTGTTAATTCGAAACTTCCCGGTACCGGTAAAGAAATTATATTTTCTTCGGCAACACCATTAGCTAATAATGTTTTTAAAGCACCATTGTACAAAGCACCGGTAATTTCGGCATTCCATTCGGCTACGATAATTCCAAATTTATAGTTTGCTCCACTAGGAACGGTGGTGTGAGAGAAATCAGATAGATTTTTTAATTGTGTTGACATGGGGCAAAGATAATGTTATGCTTCGAATGTTAAAAACCTTAATGTTTGTTACTTGTAACATTTAGTTCAGTTATAGTTAGATTAGTATAATCATCAGATAAAATTTTAACCGCTTATGGAATTTTTACGTTCTGCCCATCTATAATAAAACGCAAAGCCATCTTATGAACATATCATTACGTATCTCCGCTTTATTTCTTTTTACCTTTTTGTTTTCCTTCGATGTTTCTGCTCAGCATAAATATACGCTGGCCGATTTTTATCGGGTAGATTCTCTTGCTAACCAGGCCAAACCCAAGGATGCCCTGGCTTTGATCGAAAAAATAAATCAAGCGGCAAATAAAGAGAACAATGCACCATTGCTGATCAAATCGGTTATCTACCGGATGATGTTTCAAAGCTATTTGGAAGAGAATGCCTTTGATAAAATTTTGGTTGACCTGCGCACAGATATTAGCAATGCCAAACAACCCGAAAAAAGCATTTTACAGTCGCTTTTAGCCGAAACATATTGGAATTATTTGCAACAAAACAGGTGGCAAATTGGATCGCGTACACAAGTACAGGGCGATATTGGCAATGATATTAAAACCTGGAGCATTAAAAAACTAAACGAAGAAACGATAAAATACTACCTGTTATCGTTAAAAGAAGCCGAAATTTTGCAACAAACTAAAGTTGATGTTTTGGATGCCGTTTTGGCGGGTGATAAAAATAACCGGAATTACAGGCCAACACTGTATGATCTGCTTGCACACCGGGCCATCGATGTTTTTAGCAACACACAGATTAACCTTACACAATATGATGATGACTCAATTGATATGAGCAATGCTGCTTGGTTTGGCAACAGACAGGATTTTTTGGTGATGGAACTCACAAATGATAGTACATTGTTTAAACCGCAAGCTTTGCAGTTGTTTAAAAATCTGATCAGATTTCATCAAAACAGCGATAACTTTTCGGCATTGGCCGATGTTGATTTAAAACGCTTAAAATTTGTGCTGCAAAATTTCAGTGGCGAGAATCAGGAATTGTACAATAACGCTTTGAGTAATTTGGCTGAACAAAGCACCCAAACCGAAGTTTATGCCGATATCTTATATGAACAGGCCCTTATGCATAAAAATGCGCAATTGCCTGTTGATACCAACAAACAAAATCTTTTAACAGCCGTTGTTTTAGCCAAAAAAGCTGTTGAGGCCTATCCCAAAAGTATCGGTGCCCGAAACGCTGAAAATTTAATCAAGCAGATTAAAAGCAGTGAGTTATCAATTAAAATAAAAGGATATATCCAGCCGGATAAACCTGCACAGTTGCAATTATCGTATAAAAATACAGATACAGTACATATTAGGTTGTTTAAAGCGCCTGAATCTCAAAATGATTACGAACAGTTTAAAAACAAGGGCGATTTTTTGACTTTTTTTAACCAAAATAAAGTAATCAAAAAACGGTTGGTCGTGGTGCCAAAAACTAGCGATTACCAAAGCCATACACTAATTGATAAGATAGATGGTTTACCCTTTGGTAATTATACTTTGATTGCCCAAACCGTTAACCGTGAACAAAAAGATACTGTTTATAGCAATATTAATTTTAAGGTTACTGCAATGGCTGTAATCAACAGGCGCAATATTGAAAAACATGAATATTTTGTTAGCCAGCTTAGCGATGGTGCACCCTTAAAAAATGTTAAAATCCAACAACAGCGATATGATTATAATAAGCGGAAATATATTAATGGCGATTTAATTATCACTAATGAAAATGGTTATGCAACTACAAATGAAACCGAAGGGAATATGTCTTTTGCGGTGGCCACTCTTGGAAAAGATGAATTGAAAGTAAACATCAATAATTATAACACCTATCGGGATGACGATGATAAAGAACGTGTAATTCTTTTTACTGATAGACCTATTTATCGGCCAGGGCAAACCATTTACTACAAGGGTATATGCTTGCAATCGAAAGATGGCAAAAATAAAATAGAAGTAAATAAAACACTTGAGGTTTTTTTTAATGATGCCAACGGAAAGGAAATAACTTCGACTAATGTAACGAGCAATGATTTTGGTACTTTTCAAGGATCTTTTAATATCCCGATGGGGAAATTAAATGGCCAGATGGAAATTGAAACCGATTATGGACGTATTAATGTACAGGTTGAGGAATACAAACGCCCAACTTTTGAGGTCGTTTTTGATAAACCTAATCAGCACTACAAACTGAACGACAGCATTAAAGTACAAGGTAAAGCCAGTTCTTTTTCAGGATATTCCGTAAATAATGCAAAGGTAAATTATAAGGTTTTCCGTAGAGTATTGTACGATTACCACTTAACTTACACGCAACGTAATGCTATTTATGGTTCAAATATATATAGTGAAAGAAAGCAGATTGCCAGTGGCAAAACAAATACCAAACCAGGTGGCAAATTCGATATCACCTTTTTTGCAAAGGCCACCAATACCAAACAGAATTATAGCTACGAGATTGAAACTGAGGTAACGGATTTAAATGGCGAAACCCGAACGAAAACCACAGCGATAAATGTGGGGCAAAAAGATATCAATCTTAATGTCAGTACCGAACAGGTTATTTATGTAAGCAACAAAACCGATAGTATCCCATTCTGGGTAACCAATTTAAACAACGAACCCATTAAAGCGAATGTTAAGGCAGAATGGAGTTTGTTGCAGGCGCCATCCAGGTTAATGAACAAGAGCCCGTTTTATGCCGAGAACTATGCATTAAGTAAAGAGGAGTTTATTAAAAATTTTCCGGATGAGGATTATAACAACGAACTCGAAGTCGCCAAATGGCCAATAAAATCGGTAGAATTGAAACAAAGCCCTACTGTTAAAAATGGTCGGGGGAGTTTAATCTTCAACCAAAAAAATCTAAAACCAGGTTATTATAAAATCAATTTAATGGCCATAAACGAGCAGAACGATACCATTAAAGTAAATAAGTATTTAGTTATCTATAATGAAGCGCCTGCAACGATACAATCTAATATCGAATGGATTGCTCCTGAAGTAAGCGTGATTAAAGCGACTGAAAGTGCTGTTTTCCGCTTGGCAGGCTTAGCCGATAACAGCAGGGCATATTATGAAGTTTATTATCGTGACAGTATAGCCGAAAAAGTATGGCTTAATCTATCGCCAAAACAAAGTTTTGTTAAAATTAAACCGAAAAGTAATTACGAGGATGGCTTTGCGGTACAATTTACCATGGTACATCAAGGTATGGTTTATAGTTCTATGCAACAGGTTAAAATTATAGATCCGAAAAAAGAGTTAGATATCAGGTTTTTAACCTTTAGAAATAAGCTTCAGCCCGGTGAAAAAGAAAGCTGGAAACTACAGATCAGTAATAAAAATGGTGAAAAGCAGATGGCCGAAATGGTGGCTACGTTATACGACGCAAGTTTGGACGACTTGAAAAGAATGGATTGGAATACGCAGTTACCTACAGGCTTTAACTATTATTTTTACATTTGGCACTTCAATGTAAATGACATCGCGAACCCAGGTTATTTATGGTTTTTAAGATCTGAAAATAATTATAGCCTAATTACACGTGGTTACGAAAACCTTAATTTATTTGGTTACAATTACTATGGTGGCTACAACTATAGTTACCGCAATTATATAAACAATCTGAAAAAGCCCAAAAGAAAGGGTTTATCTCCTGAGGCTGTTCAGAAATTAGCTGAGTTGGCCAATGGTAAATTAACCTACGGGGTGGTATTCGATGAACACGGTGAAATATTACCAGGTGTACAGGTAAAATCGGGCAAAACAGTAACCACTACAAATGTTTTTGGTATTTATACTAATGATGCTAAAATAGGAGAAACATTGAGTTTTGCTTTTATAGGTTTTAAAAACCATTCTATAAAAGTAGGCGCTAAAAAACGGATTGATGTGACGCTGAAAGAAGATGGGCAAGCTTTAAATGAGGTGGTGGTTACCGGATACGGAGCACAAAAAAAACAAAACATGACTGGCTCGGTTGTTCAAATTAAAGGGATGTCAACTTTGGAAGGGAGGGCTGCCGGATTAAGTGCCGCAGCTCCAACAGTTGAAAAATTAAAAGAAAAAGCAGTTGCAGTAGATGATGCTGGGACATATGATTTCGTAAGCATTAACAGCTATGACCCTAAAACAGGTTTAGAAATCGTGAATGGCAAGCCTGTCATCAAAAAACCCAACATTACACCGCGTACCAATTTCAGCGAGCTCGCATTTTTTTATCCGCAATTGTTAACCGATGCCAAGGGCGAAATCAAGATCGAGTTTACCATCCCGCAAAGTTTAACACGCTATAAAATGATGGGTTTTGCACACACCAGAGATTTAAAAACGGCATCCATCACCAACGAATTGGTTACCCAGAAACAATTGGCCATTGCCATTAATGCGCCACGTTTTTTCCGCGAAGGGGATACCATTTTATTAAGCGCCAAACTAAATAACCTGGCAGGCAAAAAACTTATCGGTAATGCCAGTTTAGCACTTACAGATGCCTTAACCGCAAAACCGATCCAGATTTTTGGAACAAACGAAAAAACCGGAAAAACTTTTGAAGTTGATGATGCGGGCAATACGGTTTTAAAATGGACATTAATTATTCCGTCGGGAATTAATGCCATTACCTACAAAATTTTGGCCCAAAGTGGTAAGTTTAGCGATGGTGAAGAAAATACCATTCCTGTTTTGGCAAATGCTATGTTGGTTACCGAAAGTATGCCCATAAACGTGCGTGGCAATACCAGTAAAACTTTCGACTTTGTGAAGCTGGAGAAATCAGGAGCTTCAAAAACCTTACGTAACCAAAGTTTAACTTTCGAGTTTACCTCAAATCCCATCTGGTATGCCGTGCAAGCTTTACCTTATTTAATGGAATACCCCTATGAGTGCGCTGAACAAACTTTTAGCCGGTTTTATGCCAATAGTTTTGCAACAGGTATCATTAATTCCTCACCAAAAATTAAAACCGTTTTCGAACAATGGCAAAATACAAATAATGGCGAAGCCCTCTTGTCTAACTTGGAGAAAAACCAGGAGCTCAAATCAATTTTGTTAGAAGAAACGCCTTGGGTGCGTAATGCTGACAATGAAAACGAGCGTAAAAAACGTTTGGCCATACTTTTCGATTTGAATAGAATGACTTACGAGTTAAAAAACAACTTCGAAAAGTTAGAGAAAATGCAATTTAACAATGGTGCCTTTCCGTGGTTTAATGGCATGCAGGAAGATCGGTACATTACACAGCACATAGTTTTAGGAATGGGCCAGTTAAAAAAACTAAAACTGATTGACGAAAAAGCTTATCCTAGTTTTAATGTAATGCTTAACAAAGCCATTATTTATTTAGATGCACAGCTGGTTAAAGATTATAAAGATGAAGTGAAAGGAAAACGTTTTGCCTATTTGCCGTTGCACTATCTATTCGCCAGAAGTTACACCAATCAAAAAAATAACAATGCAGATTTTTTAAAGGCCAAAGATTTCTATCTGAAAAAATTAATAGCGAGCTGGAAAACCTTTGATACTTACCAGTTGGCACAAACCGCCTTGGTTTTAAATAGAAACGGCAATGAGGTAGAAGCCAAAAAAGTCATTACGTTATTAAATCAAACGGCTCAGCAGAATGATGAACTCGGCATGTACTGGGCTACAAATAAAGCTGGCTGGTGGTGGTACCAAAGCCCGATAGAAACACAGGCTTTATTAATAGAGGCTTTCGACGAAGTGGCTAACGATGCCAAATCGGTGGAGGAAATGAAAATCTGGTTGCTCAAAAACAAACAGACCAACGACTGGAAAACAACCAAAGCCACTACGGCGGCTTGTTATGCATTGCTAATGAAAGGTACTAACCTTTTGACAGAGCGCAATGAACCTGAAATAACTATTGGCGGTCAAAAAATAGCAGATTTGCAACAACCTAATGCCGTAAAAGAAGCCGGAACGGGTTATCAAAAATTAACTATTGCAGCGGCTAATATAAAACCAGAAATGGGGAAAGTAGAGGTTAAAAACAACAACCAAACCGTGGCCTGGGGCGCATTGTACTGGCAATATTTTGAGCAATTGGATAAAATTACCCCAGCCAACACAGGTGTTAAAATCAACAAACAATTGTTTGTTCAAAAAGCTAGCGCAAAAGGCGATGTTTTAACTCCACTTACGGCAACCAATATTTTGGCCCCTGGCGATTTATTGAAAGTGCGTATTGAAATTTATTGTGATAGGGATATGGAATATATTCATTTGAAAGATATGCGTTCATCGGGCTTTGAGCCTGTAAACGTAATCTCCATGTATAAATATCAGGATGGTTTGGGCTATTATGAAAGTACAAAAGATGCTTCAACCAATTTCTTTATTAGTTATATGCCTAAAGGAACCTACGTATTTGAATATCCATTAAGGGTTACTCATGCCGGAAATTTTTCAAATGGAATTACTAGCTTGCAAAGTATGTATGCACCAGAGTTTACTACCCACTCAGCAGGAATTAGGGTAAATGTAAAGCCTTAATATGGCATAAGTGGCTGTTATTGATTATTAACATTTGAAGAGCAATTTCAGTAATGGTTTGGTTGCTGCAGTCCTGCTTTTGGTACAAGTCCCGGTGAAACCTGTGAAACAAGCAAGCACATATAAAACAGTGAAAACAAGTGCTTAAACCGGGAGCTTTCCCCGTCAATCAGGTCTAGGTTTGAGGTGGTTTTACTGCTATTTAAGGATAAATAGCAGGATGTAAAATCATATCTGTAACAGTGTTAGGTCAACTGAATGCCTCCATAAGTTGCACCTATAGGAATAATTTTTTCTCCAATCCAAATCTGGTTGCGGTCAAATTTGGATATTTTGTTTTTAGCTACAATAAAAGCCCGGTGACAGCGAATGAAATCTGCTTTTGGCAACAGTTCAGCCAAATCGTTAATGGTAATCCTCGAGCTTAAAAGTTTGTCTTTCAGCTGTATCTTGGTGTAATTGCCTGAAGCCTCCACATGAAGGATTTCGTCCAACTCCACCTTAATTTGCTCGTAACCATCTTTTACGAAAATATATGCTGTTTTTGTTTCCTGCTTCTGGTTGCGCAGGTTAAAAAGTTCCTGGGCTTTATTGCAAGCCTTTAGGAAACGAGAAAGTGAAAAAGGTTTTAACAGATAATCTACAGCATCGAGTTCAAAACTCTGCACAGCATGCTCAGTGTAGGCTGTTGTAAAAATAACCATTGGAGGTTTGCTCAAACTCTTTAAAAAATCAATTCCACTGATATCTGGCATTTTAATATCCAGAAAAATTAAATCAACCTTGTTCTGCTGGAGATAGCTGATGGCTGCAAAGGCATCTGTAAAAGTTTGTTGCAATGTTACAAATGGAACTTTTGAGGCATGCGATTTTATAATCTCTAGTGCAATCGGTTCATCATCTATAGCAATGGCAATCATTTTGTATGTTCTTTTCTTTACGTTTTTTCTCTTTTTGTGGTGCTGACAAAGGAAGCATTTTCAAGGTAACATGCAATCGTCATCTCGACTGAAGTGAAACGAAATGGAGAGATCTGCTGATATAGATTTCTCGGCTTCGTTGCACTGCGCTCGAAATGACGACATCTTGAGATCAATAATAGGGATTTTTACAAACAAATTTCTGGTTAGGCCAATTTTCGTTTATCAATTGTTCTCTTGGGGAACTTACCGCCTTAATCCAAATGCAAAGTTAAATGAATAAAAAACTCATTGGCACTTTCGCGGATAATTAATTCGTGTTTTCCGTAATAAAGTAATGATAAACGTTGTTTAACATTTTCTAATCCGATGCCACTTTTTAATTTTTCCGGATCGTTATCTGCCTTAATGTAAATGCTATTGCTTACATCAAAATACAAAGTTTTTTCTTTGGTTTGCAAGGTAATTTTAATGTACGAAGGCTGTTGCAAACTAATACCATGTTTAAATGCATTTTCAATGAATGGAATCAACAGCATCGGCGTAATCTGCAGGCTATTTAACTGCTCTTCAATATGTGTATCGATCCTGATATCTGCAGATCGAGAGGTACGGAGCTTTTGTAAATCAATATAATTGTTCAGGTATTCTACTTCTCGGGTTAACGAAATTTTATCCTGGGTATTTTCATGGAGCATAAAACGCATCATATCGCCCAGTTTCTGGATCCCTTCGCCCGTTCTTTCTGCATTTTCCTGCAAAGCTGTTCCGAATAAGGTATTTAAAGCATTGAATAAGAAGTGCGGATTGATCTGCGATTTTAAGAAATTTAGGTTCGCATCCGATTTGCCTAATTCTGTTTTAAGCATCTGGATTTCGCTCTGTTTTTCAAATTTATGTTTGTAAATATACCATGCAGATGGCGTAGTGATGCAGATTAAGCATATTGCGTTTAAAAGTAAGGTAATCGGCACTACAGCACCATTACGCATAAAAGGGATAAGGACGATCGACAGTAGCAGTGAGAGGATAATGGTTAAACCTACATTTCCCCAAAAATACCGGCCAAAACCTTTAAAATCCTTTCTGAGGTTTGGAATAACGTAATAAATAGAGCAAAAAGCTAGAAAGATATTTACCGGTGGTACAATTACCCAAACGATCAGTATTTCGTAATCTATTCTTACTGAAAGTACGGCTGCAAAAATCATGAGCGAAATCAGCCAGATTTTGGTGCTTATAAAGAGCTCTGGAACGATGTTGCTATGGTAATTTTTTAATACCGGGATTCTTTTTAGTAATTCTAAGCCCCGCTCATTAAAATAGGCATAAGCATTAAAGAGTAGATATAAAAAGAAAATATAAGTAAAAGCTTCGCCAAAAAAGATCCCATAAGCGTTATCGATGTTATCATATTCAACCAACCTGTATGCTTGAGAATAGGTATTGTAAACCATCCAGGCTACTACAGAGAATACTGTGACCAAAACCGTAAGAATAAGATTAAGGGTTATGTTATTCTTATTTGCAAGTTGTGGCATGAGGCAAAAATTGAACAATAAAAAGCTGATATACAGATTGGTGATCTTAAATAATTCTGGAATAAAGAAGTTTGCCATTACACTATAATCAAGATGGCTTTCTTCAAAACGGTAAGAATTGCCCGAGCTATAGATTGTGGATGAGCAGATACCAATTAGGGCCAGCACATATAGTGTTGTAGAAATCCAAAATTCAAGCTGGTTGATGCTTTTGGTTTTTATTGTAGATGGGTTACCTGATAGAATTACCATTTGTTTTAGTTTATACCACAATTTTACGAAGAGAATTTACATCTATATTTAAAATGTGATGGATGGGGCAAAAAATGGGATGAATGAATAGGACTTTTAGGTTATTTGATTTTAAGATCGGTTTTTTAGCGTTGTCAACTTTCTTCATTGTGCTGTCAGATGTTACCATCTGACTGATAGTTGGATTCATACCCGAATGAATAATTACGATTAGTGTCAGATAGAAATATTGGAAACTACATCCAGCGCCACAATAAAATAAGGATCTTCAAAATATTAAGTATAAAGCTAAACAGTTTATTAACTTTGCTTTTACATTCAGTCAACCATTAAAAATTCATTCATTCAATATGACCGTTTACGGAATTCCAAATTGCAATACAGTTAAAAAATCGCTCGATTGGTTAAAAGCACATCAGGTTGATTTTGAATTTCACGATTTCAAGAAAAAAGGCATTACAACTGAAAAATTAAATGAATGGTGTAATACCTTTGGTTGGGAAACGGTATTAAACCGCAAAGGTTTAACCTGGAAAAAACTCACTAAAGAAGAGCAGGCTAAAATTGATAACCAAGATTTGGCAATAGCTTATTTAAAAGAAAATACCAGCGCAATAAAACGTCCGATTATTGAGCAAAACAACATAGCCATATTAATTGGATTTGATGATGACAATTATTTAAAAACACTAGCCTGATTCAATTGTTCTAATGTTAAAGTTTGTTAAATGCAGCTTTTAAATGTCGAACTAAGTTACTTTTGAGTATGTACAAACTGATCATTTTTCTATTGCTTGCCTTGCCCATTGGCGTTTTTGCACAAACGGTAACTACAGGCACGGTTTTCGATTACTCGAAAAAAACGCTCTCTCTTCCTGGTGTTAGTATCAGAAACCTGAACAGTAAAAAATCAACGAGTACAAATAAAGAAGGTAAGTATGCCATTGGTGCAAACATTGGCGATCTTTTAGAGTTTTCTGCCGTTGGCTATCATACCGATACGCTGTACTTAACCAACCTGTTAAATAGAACGATATATCTTCCGGTTAAATCGAACAGTTTAAAAGATGTAGATATTACAGCAGTGCGGATGAATAGCCGGATTACAGATGCGAAAGATCCATTAGCGGAAAAATATACACTATTAAGTACAGGTGGAAACCTAAACCGTAAACGCATGACCGACAAGGTTGGGGGCTTAAACCTAAATCTTGGCTATGGTAAATATAGAAGACAACAACGAAAAGAGGCCGATTTGGAGGAAAAGGAAATGTATCTCCAGGAAATCGATGAGAACTTTACCGCAAAGGCCATTACGGATATGACCAAGCTAGAGGGCGAGGAACTTAAAAACTTCATGATTATTTATCGCCCCTCAGTAGAGACAGTAAAGGCAGAAAGGCCATACCGTTATGCTTATTATATTTCACGTGCCTTTGTAGCGTGGAAAAAATTAACCCCGCAAGAAAGAAAACTACAGGATTTGCCGAAGTTAAAAGCAAATTAATATACAGTAATCACTATCGGTAGCATTATAGCGATTATTGGTAACATTATAACCACATATAAATCTATATGTGGTTATTTTTTATATTTACCACCTGATTACAACCTTATTATTATCATGAAATTGACTAAACTAATAACTTTATGTTTGGTTTGTTGCGTTTTTGCCTTTTCTGCATCGGCCCAGCAAGCTACAACACCGGCACCAGCTACAAATTATAATCCTGCTGAAGCCTTTGGACCATTATTTTATACACAAAACGGGAATGAATTCCGCTCTGCAATTGGCGCACCCGGACCAAAATATTGGCAAAACCGCGTTGATTACAACATTACAGCTAATCTCGATGAAACTAAAAATACGGTTACGGGTACCGTTACCATTACTTACAAAAATAACAGTCCCGATAAATTGCCTTATTTATGGCTGCAATTAGACCAAAATACTTTTAAAGAAACTTCACGTGGCTATGCCATTACACCAGCGCGTAGCCGTTATGGTGCACAAGGTGAAAAATTTGATGGTGGTTATAAAATCCAGAACATCAGTGTATTGCAAAAAGCTGCTGCCGTAAAATTTACGTCTTTGGTAGAAGATACGCGCATGCAGATCCGTTTAGACCAACCAATGGCAGCTAATGGTGATATTGTAACTGTTAAAATGGACTATTCTTTCGTTATCCCAAAAGAGGGCTCGGACAGGACAGGACATTTAACTACAAAAAATGGTGAAATTTTTGCTATTGCACAGTGGTTTCCACGGATGTGTGTGTATGATGATGTGCTAGGATGGAATACTTTGCCTTATTGGGGCGGCGGTGAATTTTATTGCGAATATGGCGATATTAATTTTGCCATTACCGCACCGGCAAGCCATATCGTAATGGGCTCGGGCGAATTATTAAACCCTGCCGAAGTTTTTACACCAGAACAATTAAAAAGGTGGAATGCCGCTAAACTTAGCGATGCTACCGTTCACATCCGTACAGAAGAGGAGGTAACAGATCCAAAATCCCGTCCGGCGAAAGATAAATTAACCTGGAAATTTAAAATCTTAAATGCCCGCGATGCGGCCTGGGCTTCATCTAAATCTTTTGTGTTAGATGCGGCAAGAATCAATTTGCCGAGCGGTAAAAAATCCCTGGCTGTTTCTGCACAACCAGTAGAAAGCAACGGCATTGATGCATATGGCCGTGGTGTAGAATATGTAAAATCTACCATTGAGCACTACTCAGCCAAATGGTTCGAATATCCATATCCAATGGCAGTTAATGTGGCTACCAATGTAGGTGGCATGGAATATCCTGGTATTGTTTTTTGTGGTTGGAAAGCTAAAAAAGCAGGTGCATGGGGCGTAATCGATCATGAATTCGGCCATACCTGGTTCCCTATGATTGTGGGTTCCAACGAACGTAAATATGGTTGGATGGATGAAGGCTTCAATACCTTTATTAACGGT
>NZ_JAGGPU010000018.1:0-139267 GCF_018613605.1 Pedobacter sp. ISL-64
CGACGTCAACCTGATCGGAGCGAGCATCCCGATTCTTCATCGGGATAAAGCGGAGAGGTACTGTCTTTAAAAGCAAATAAAAGTTGATAAAAATTTAGCTTCTGAGAAGCATTAATTTAAATGGCTTCCATTTGTAAAACAGTACAATAACTTTACCTTTGTTTTAGTGAAAACTTCCTTCTGGAATTTTATCATGTGTAGCTCTGGATTTTTCTGGAGCTATTATTTTTTTCTAAAAAGGTGAATTGGGGATTGTATCTCTGCTCATTTTTCCAAAGATGGTACATCATTACCAATAATTTTTTTTGTACGGCAACATAGCCTTTCATCTTAAATCCTGTTCGCTCAACAACTCTTTCATAAAGACTTTTAAATTGTGGCTGGTCATCCCTTACCGCACAAAATGCTGGCATAAATAGAATTCTTCTGATCCGGGAATTTCCCTTTTTTGATATTTTTGTTTTTCCTATATGCTTGCCTGATTGGTTTTCTATCACATCGTAACCTGAATATTTCACTAAAGATGCCGAACTTTTAAATAATGTAAACCCATTGGTTTCAGCGACAATTACACAAAATGATAGCAGACTAACCCCTTTTATTGCTGTAATATTTTCATAATGAAGATTTAAAATCTTGTCTGTTTTAACAAGCTTTTCCATTGCTTTTTCCATTTCTAATACTTGTTGCTCAAGCAGTCTTATTGTTTTGTTCAGTTGCTTTATAACTTCCCTGCTTTGGAACTGAGCATGGTTGAGTGCCTCAAGCTGGTTACCCATAACATTGATGGTCTCTTTTAGGTTTTGATGCTGACGGGTATAGTGCCTAAGTTCATATAATTTCTCACTTCCGGGTGTCCAGGGCTCCAGGTTCTTTTCTGCGCCAATTTTAGCAAGACCGCGGGCATCTATACTGTCATTTTTAGAGTTTGCTCCGTCTGCCTGTAGGTACTTCTTAGCCTTATTTGGCAATAAAATACTTAACACTAAGCCTTTGGAATGCAGAAACCACGCAAGTTGTTCATGGTAGACCCCAGTGGCTTCCATTACAATGCGCAGGGGCAGCTCTTCTTTCTGGTGCTGTTTGATCCATGCCAAAAACTCTTTAAAACCGCCAGGGCTGTTGGATAACTTACGGCTGGATTTTACAGTTACTTTCTGGCTGCTGTCTATGACCGACAAACAGCAATGAAAATCCTTTTTTGAAACATCAATTCCGATAGAATACTTTAAGTTCATCATACCTTTATTATTTAGATTGAAATAATCAATAATCTCTCTTAGCTTTTGCTCATGGTATAGATGATCCAAATACAGCGAAATGGTCAATAGGTACTGTTCAAACTTTAAGAAATAAAAAAAGGGAGGGTTATCCTCTCACGACGGCATCGATTAATTTTCGTGTCTTGCGGGACTACAAGTTTATCTCCCTCTTTTGATTATTTTTATTATAAAGGTAAAGATATGAGCGGGAGTGCAGCCCTCAAAAAGCGCTGAACTGCTCATTTCCCAATCCTAAATGTTGATATTTTGATTTGAAAACGTATGGTTTGCCGTTCTTAGGTGGGGTTCCGTCCTGCCATCCACTTTATCCCGATGAAAAATCGGGATGCCCGTTCCTGTCAGGTTTATAATGAAAGGCTTGCTCCTGACATGTTGCCACAAGCACCAGCACTTTGTTACTAAATCCGATCGCAGTGGTCCCGACTTTACGTCGGGAGGAACGGAGAGCGGGAGTGCAGCCCTCAAAAAGCGCTGAACTGCTCATTTCCCAATCCTAAATGTTGATATTTTGATTTGAAAACGTATGGTTTGCCGTTTTTAGGTGGGGTTCCGTCCTGCCATCCACTTTATCCCGATGAAAAATCGGGATGCCCGTTCCTGTCAGGTTTATAACCGAAAGGCTTGCTCCTGACATGGCTCAA
The DNA here is from genome assembly GCF_018613605.1 of Pedobacter sp. ISL-64. GTDB lineage: Bacteria > Bacteroidota > Bacteroidia > Sphingobacteriales > Sphingobacteriaceae > Pedobacter. The sequence continues at coordinate 1,925 of NZ_JAGGPU010000018.1, forward strand.
AAAGGATTTATTTTTTGCACCTAAGCGCTATAAAGGCACTCTTAACTTTACTTCTGAATAAAGCCTATGACGGGCTACAGCTGCCATAAACCATTTCCTTACATTTTCCTGAAAAAACGAACTAAATAATGTGGTTTTAGATTTGAATTCCATTACAATAATATTAGCTTTGCACAAAAAAAATATTGATACATGAGCGTTTTAGTAAATAAAGATTCTAAGGTTATCGTTCAGGGTTTTACCGGAAACGAAGGAACTTACCACGCTGAGCAGATGCTGGCCTATGGTACAAACGTAGTTGGTGGTGTAACGCCTGGCAAAGGTGGGCAATTGCATTTAGATAAGCCTGTTTTTAATACTGTTAAAGATGCCGTTGATAAAACGGGTGCAAATGTATCTATCATTTTTGTGCCACCAGCTTTTGCTGCTGATGCAATTATGGAAGCTGCCGAAGGCGGTATTAAAGTTATTGTTTGTATTACTGAAGGTATCCCAACTAAGGATATGATTCAGGTTAAAGAATATATTGCTGACCGCGATGTTACGCTTATCGGCCCTAACTGCCCGGGTGTAATTACTGCTGATGAAGCTAAAATCGGCATCATGCCAGGTTTTATCTTCAAAAAAGGTCACGTAGGAGTGGTTTCTAAATCAGGAACCTTAACTTACGAAGCGGTAGATCAGGTTGTTAAAGCTGGTTTAGGTATTACAACGGCTATCGGTATCGGTGGTGACCCAATTATTGGAACACCTACTGTAGAAGCGGTTAAATTATTAATGAACGATCCTGAAACTCATGGTATCATCATGATTGGTGAAATTGGTGGTGGAATGGAAGCAGAAGCTGCCCGCTGGATCAAAGAACATGGTACTAAACCAGTTGTTGGTTTCATCGCTGGTCAAACTGCGCCTCCGGGACGTAGAATGGGCCACGCTGGTGCTATTGTTGGTGGTGCTGATGATACTGCAGCTGCTAAAATGAAAATCATGCGCGAGTGTGGTATCCGTGTAGTAGAAAGTCCTGCTGAAATCGGTGCTGCAATGGCAGAAGAATTAGCTAAATAAGATTTAAAAATCTCGTTATAGAAAAGCGTTTCGATTAGGTTCGAAGCGCTTTTTGTTTTTTAACCACAGAGAGCGCAAAGAAAAGGCGCAAAGTGCACAGAGCAGGGCTTATATTCCTGTCTTTTTTGTTTTCATTCCGTCATTCCCGCGCAGGCGGGAATCTTAATGCTTAACTAATGGGTTAAATGAATCTACACCGTCATGGTGGATTTATTTCATGAAGACACAACTATACTATGAACTATAGGTTAAAAGCACCTACTTTGTATCCTTCTCCTCCAGGAGAGGGATAGCGCTACAGTACAAACCCCACAAACTTTGTCAGGGTGAGGTAAACACTACTCCATTCCTCTAAACCTGCAAACCAAAACAGAATCTATAGCGTATATTGAGGTATGAAAACGATGTTAAATAAACTATTTTTGGTTTCTGCTGTTGTTTTAATAACAGGTATTTCTGCTTGTGCCCAAAAGCAAGATAAGAAAGCCGTAAAACAATCGAAGGAAACAGAACAAATCATACCAAAAAAGAAAATGAACTGGAATCCATTAACACCCGAAGAAGAAAGAGTAATTGTAAATAAAGGTACAGAATACCCTGGTACAGGTAAATATGAACATACAACAGATAAAGGAACTTATACCTGTAAACGTTGTAATGCGGCCTTGTACCGTTCGGAAAGTAAGTTCGATGCACACTGCGGCTGGCCTGCTTTCGATGATGAAATTAAAGGTGCTGTAAAGCGTATTCCTGACGCCGATGGTTCCCGTACAGAAATTGTTTGTGCCAACTGTGGCGCGCATCTTGGCCACGTATTTTTGGGCGAAGGATTTACCAATAAAGACACCCGCCATTGTGTAAATTCGATCTCAATGAATTTCGTGCCGGATCAAAAATAAGGTGGATGTAGAAGGGTTAGGTAGAGGCGTACGGCGATTAGCTGTACGCCTTTTTTAATGCACAAAATGGAGCTGTTTTTCTACAAATTGTTGATTATAAACTAAATGCTTATATTTGCAGGCTCGACAAAGAAAATTTAGCCTATGAAGTATCTGCTGTTATTAAGTTTTTGTTTCCTGTTTTTACAGAGCAATGCACAGAATTCTGATTCATCAAATGAACCGGATAGTATTAAAAAAACAGTTCTCGCAACTTATTATCACAGAAAATTCGAAGGCCGCCGCACCACCAGTGGCGCCAAATACCGGGCAAAAAAGCTAACAGCTGCCCATCGTACACTGCCATTCGGCACCATGGTTACAGTAACCAATCCAGATAACGGAAAATCGGTAGTAGTAAAGGTAAATGACCGTGGTCCTTTCTCTAAAAGATTGGCGATAGATCTATCTGAACGTGCTGCAAAACAGATCGGTATCTTCCGTAAAGGCATAGCTAAAGTAAGCCTCAGTTATACGGTTGAATGATACTCCTCTTGGCTCTATTTGGAGCCAATTATACCCCTTAAATTTAAGTTATTAACACTCATTTTGGTTTGCTAAGCCCTTGAAAAGAAACGATTAGCTTTTTTTTCGCTTGAAAATGATATTCGACTGATCGTTTTTCCCCAGCAATTGAACAGGGTGTTAACAACTTTGGTTCACAAAAAAGGGCCACCGTATATATATTTGTTATAACAAAGTTCTTTAACTTCTTGCGCTTGAAAACAAATATAAAAGCTTAGTTTTTAGTAATTTATACGTACATCACCTGATTGCAATTTTAAATTTTCCCTAACTAAAAACTCAGTTGTTTGTCAGGCAATAGGGTTAGCACTTTCACAACAGCGTTTTGATAAAAGACATTACAATCATCATATAAAATTGATGGATGCGTGCCTTTGTCGGCTCTGTTAAAAAAATAGAATTAAAAACATCAGCGTATGGAACAGGAATTATTACTACAAGAAAACAAAGATAGATTTGTGCTTTTGCCGATTAAGTATCCGGCAATTTGGGAAATGTATAAAAAGACCGAAGCTAGTTTTTGGACTGCAGAAGAGATTGATCTCTCTGACGACCAAAAACACTGGGACAATTTAAATGATGGCGAAAGGCATTTCATTTCTCACATCCTTGCTTTCTTTTCTGCTAGTGATGGTATCGTGAACGAAAATCTTGCAGTTAACTTCATGAGTGAGGTTCAATTGCCGGAAGCACGTTGTTTTTACGGTTTCCAGATTATGATGGAAAATATTCATGCTGAAACCTACGCCCTGTTAATCGATACCTATATTAAAGATCCTGAAGAAAAAGACCGTTTATTCCACGCTATTGATACTGTTCCTGCAGTAAAAAGAAAAGCAGAGTGGGCTTTGCGCTGGATCGACAACGGAACCTTTGCCGAACGTTTAGTGGCTTTTGCTGCTGTTGAAGGTATTTTCTTCAGCGGAAGTTTCTGCTCTATTTTCTGGTTAAAGAAACGTGGCTTAATGCCGGGATTAACCTTCAGTAACGAGTTGATTTCGAGAGACGAAGGTTCGCACTGCGAATTTGCTTGCTTGTTATATAGCATGTTGAGCAATAAATTAAGTGAAGAAGCAGTTCAAGGCATTATCAGCGATGCAGTTGAAATTGAAAAGGAATTTATTACCGAAGCATTACCAGTTGCCTTAATTGGTATGAATGCAAAATTAATGAGCCAGTACATTGAGTTTGTTGCCGATAGATGGTTACAGGAGCTGGGTTACAAGAAAATATACCATGCAACCAATCCTTTCGATTTTATGGAAATGATTTCGTTGCAGGGTAAAACCAACTTCTTCGAAAAACGTGTTGGCGATTATCAGAAAAGTGGTGTATTAACCTCAGCTGATAATAATAAACAGGCGTTTTCTTTAGATGAAGACTTTTAAGGTAGAAGGCAAAAGGTTTTAATCTTGATACTTGTTACCTGCTACTAGATACTAATAAATAAATAACAAAAATACAAAGTGATGATTAGGTCTTGATACTTGATACTCACGACTTAATAATAAAACTTAAATCTCATAAAATATGTTCGTACTAAAAAGAGATGGCCGCAAAGAAGCGGTGCAATTTGACAAAATCACAGCCCGCATTCAAAAGTTGTGCTATAGTTTAAATTCAGATCTGGTAGATCCAATCGATGTAGCCAAAAAGGTTATCGAAGGTTTATACGATGGTGTAACAACATCTGAGTTGGACAACCTTGCTGCAGAAACTGCTGCCTCGTTAACAACAAAACACCCTGATTACGCTTTGTTGGCATCGCGTATTGCGGTTTCCAACCTACATAAAAACACCACTAAATCATTCTCGGGTACGATGAAAATGTTGTACGAATATTTCGACCCGAAAGCGCAGAAAGCGGCTCCGCTTATCGCTGATGATGTTTATGAGATTATAGAAAAAAACAAGGATATTTTAGATAGTTCTATCATTTACGACCGCGATTTCGGTTTCGATTATTTCGGTTTTAAAACTTTAGAAAAATCTTACCTTTTAAAAGTTAACGGTCAGATTGTAGAGCGCCCTCAACATTTGTTTATGCGTGTTTCTGTTGGCATCCACAAAGAAGATATCGATAGCGCAATCAAAACCTATAACTTAATGAGCGAGCGTTGGTTTACACATGCTACACCAACTTTGTTTAACGCAGCTACACCAAAACCTCAAATGTCGTCATGTTTCTTGTTAACCATGCAGGATGATAGCATCGAAGGTATTTATGATACTTTAAAACAAACAGCTAAAATTTCGCAAAGTGCAGGTGGCATTGGTTTAAGTATCCACAACATCCGTGCAACAGGATCGTATATTGGTGGTACAAACGGTACAAGTAACGGTATTATTCCAATGTTACGTGTATTTAACGATACTGCACGTTACGTAGATCAGGGTGGAGGTAAACGTAAAGGTGCTTTTGCTATTTATTTAGAACCTTGGCATGCAGATGTTTTCGAATTTTTAGATCTTCGTAAAAACCACGGTAAAGAAGAAATGCGTGCGCGCGATTTGTTTTATGCCCTTTGGATTAATGATTTGTTTATGCAACGTGTTAAAGATAATGGCGATTGGACATTATTCTGCCCGCACGAAGCACCAGGTTTGGCAGATTGTTTCGGTAAGGAATTCGAAGAATTATACGCTAAATACGAAGCAGAAGGCCGTGGCCGTAAAACCATTAAAGCACAAGAGCTTTGGTTTGCTATCTTAGATTCGCAAATTGAAACCGGTACGCCTTATATGTTGTTTAAAGATGCAGCGAACAGCAAATCTAACCAACAGAATTTAGGTACCATTAAGAGCTCTAACTTGTGTACCGAAATTATCGAGTACACCTCTAAAGATGAAGTTGCGGTTTGTAATTTAGCTTCATTGGCATTGCCTCGTTTCGTAATCAATGGTGCTTTCGATCACCAAAAATTATACGATGTAACTTATCAGGCTACTTTAAACCTGAACAAAATCATCGATCATAACTATTATCCAGTACCAGAAGCTGAAAACTCAAACATGCGCCATCGTCCCGTTGGTTTAGGTGTACAAGGTTTGGCTGATGCCTTTATCTTATTGCGTTTACCTTTCGAAAGTGATGAGGCTAAACGTTTAAATAAGGATATTTTTGAGACGATTTATTTCGCTTCTATGACGGCTTCGCACGATTTGGCTGTGAAAAATGGTCCTTACCAAACGTTTAAAGGTTCGCCATTATCTAAAGGTAAATTCCAGTTCGATTTATGGAATGTTACGCCTGATAGCGGCCGTTGGGACTGGAACGCATTGCGCAAAAAAGTAGTTAAAGATGGTGTGTACAACTCATTATTGGTTGCACCAATGCCAACTGCATCTACTTCTCAGATTTTAGGTAACAACGAATGTTTCGAGCCATATACTTCTAACATTTACACCCGTCGGGTATTAAGTGGAGAGTTTGTAGTGGTAAATAAACACTTATTGAAAGATTTAGTGGCATTAGGTTTATGGAACAACGATATGAAAAACCAGATCATATTGGCTAATGGTTCTGTTCAGGCAATTGATTCGATTCCAGATTACATTAAAGAATTGTACAAAACGGTTTGGGAGATCAAAATGCGTAATATCATCGATATGGCTGCAGATCGCGGTGCCTATATCTGTCAATCGCAATCGTTAAACTTGTTTATCAATGCACCAAATACTTCAAAATTAACTTCAATGCACTTCTATGCATGGGAGAAAGGTTTGAAAACCGGTATGTACTACTTACGTACTCAGGCAGCTTCTCAAGCAGTTAAATTTACTGTAGAGAACCAAGGGGGTAAAGCTATTGAAGCGGTTATCCCAGCTGAAATGACACAAGATCAGGTTGCAGAAGAAATCGTTGACGGACCAGTTTGTTCAATGGAAGAAGGATGCATTAGTTGTTCGGGTTAGACTCGCGCAGTCGTCATGCTGAATTTAGTTCAGCACTTGTATAATATAGATCCTGAAACAAGTTCAGGATGATGAATCTAATAATATCGTAAGGTTTTGGGCAAATGCTCAAAACCTTATTTTTTGTTTATACTTTTGTATATGTCTTCACACATTCATAGCGCTAAACACGAAATCATTCCTTGCGAGCGATGTAATGGAGCTATTGAGTGCAAGGCAAATTCTTATACCAAGTGCCAGTGTAGCGTGGTGCAGTTAAGCATTAATGAAGTACAGTATATCTCTGAACTGTATGATGGCTGCCTGTGTGCAAAATGCCTATTCGAACTGCAGCAAGAATATCGTGTAGAAATAGGCGTGTAAAACCCTGGGCCTCTGTGATGCAGAGGAACTAAGCATTTGTTTCATCGGTAGCGAGCGCATTAAGATTGCTTCATCCAATCAAAAATTAGCTTCAATGACGGAGTGCCTAAACGCCTGCTGTATCTAAACCCGATCGGCGTGAAAAACCCACAGGGCCGATTCTTCATCTGCACGAGGATTTGGAACAAAGAGCGGGACTGAAAACCGCCAAGCACACAGAACTGTTCATTTCCTAAAAAGAAGTAATAACCATAAAATAATACAGGTTCTTTTTTATGAAAACGTATGGATAATGGTTAATGGCTACTGTAGTCCTGCCATTCACTTTAGTTCCGATGAAGGATCGGAAGCTGCCGCTCCTGTCAGGTTTAATACCGAACAGATCGCTTCACTTTCACGCAATTCCACACGCTTTCGTTTCAATAACGTTCCATTGCAGTCAGCATTAAATTATCAAGCAAATCATTCTTTACTATAGCTTATAGCAGAGTACCTATAAAAACGACAAATAAAAGTGTTCAGTAAAACATAATAACGTATGGCAAAATAGTCACTTTGTTTGAGTATAAAAGAGGACATCTTTTTTGTCTTTTTGTAACATTAGTCTTTTTACCAAAACCAAAGTATTTATTCGAAGTCCGAAGTCACGCCTTGCCTCTTTTTAAGCGTTAGGTTAAACGATTTAACAAAATATCAAGTGCAGATGATGTTCGGGAAATCAGACGGCTTAATCAATCTCTGAGGCCTTAGGTTCAAAGTAAATATTCTTTCAGAATAGCCTTAATAAGCTGGCATTGAGCACGTGGTTTGCTATCAATTGGCAGACTGATGAATGGTTTATCAGGTACAAAAAAAGAAAAAAATATAATTATGGAAGCGCTCATTTCTAATTACTGGTGGGTTTTAGTGGCACTGTTGTGCATCATTTTATACAAATATATTTTACGTTTCTTATTCGGGATGGTCATCGTACCTGAAGATAGGATCGGGTTGATTACTAAAAAATTCGTACTCTTTGGTTCCGATCGGGAGTTGCCCGATGGCCGCATTATCGCGGTTAAAGGCGAAGCCGGTTTTCAGGGAAAAACACTGGCGCCAGGATTGTACTTCGGGATGTGGTTTTGGCAGTACAGCGTAACGATGGAACAATTTACCATCATCCCAGAAGGGAAAATCGGACTGATTATGGCCAAGGATGGTTCGGAAATCCCGACGGGAAATATCCTTGGGCAAAGGGTAGAGTCTGATAATTTTCAGGATGCAGTGAAGTTTCTCGAAAATGGTGGTCAGCGAGGCCGGCAAACGTCTTACATTACCTCGGGTTCTTATCGTATCAATACGATGCTGTTTCAGGTTTCTGTTACGGATATGATTCGCATTCAGGAAAGCATGGTGGGCATTGTAACCACTTTAGATGGTTTACCGATTGAGGCCAATCAGATTGCGGGCAAGCTTGTTGATGGACACAACAATTTCCAGGATTTCGATGCCTTTATAAAACAAGGTGGTAACCGTGGTTTGCAGCCCCAGGTAATTTTGGCAGGCTCTTATAACCTCAATCCATGGGCAATCCAGTTAGAGGAAATTCCGATGACCGAAATTGCAATCGGTTATGTTGGTGTTGTAATCTCATTTATTGGTACCGACGGAAATGACCTAACCGGTGCAGACTTTAAACACGGTAATATTGTTGGCAAAGGCTCAAAAGGTGTTTGGTTAGAGCCCCTTGGTCCTGGTAAATATCCAATTAACAAATACATTATGAAGGTAGAGCTGGTACCAACAACCAATTTGGTGTTAAACTGGGCATCGGCGCGAAGTGAGGCGCATAATCTGGATAAAAACCTATCAACCATTACCGTACGTTCAAAAGATGGTTTCCCCTTTAATTTAGATGTTGCGCAGATTATCCACGTACCAACTACAGAAGCGCCTAAAGTAATTGCACGTTTTGGTAATATGGTGAACCTGGTTTCGCAGGTTTTAGAACCCACCATTGGTAACTATTTCCGTAACTCGGCACAGGGAAGTGATGTGATTGCTTTCTTAAGTACCCGTAAGGAGCGTCAGGAATCGGCTAAAGAACATATCCGTAAAGTGCTTGATGAGTATAACGTAAATGCGGTTGATACGTTAATTGGTGACATTGTTCCGCCAGAGTCGTTAATGAAAACCTTAACCGACCGTAAAATTGCAGAAGAACAAAAGGTTACTTACGAAACCCAGAAACAGGCACAGGAAACGCGTCAGGGGATGGAGAAAGAAACCGCGATTGCCGATATGCAGAAAGATATTGTGAAGGCACAACAAAGTGTAGAGATTGCCGAACGTACCGCAAGTGCAACGGTAAAAAAATCGGAAGGTGATGCGGCTGGTGTAAAACTCGCAGTGGGAGCAGAGGCTGAGGCTACAAAAATGAGGGCTCATGCTGAGGCTGAAGCAACCAAAGCCAGAGCGCAGGCCGATTCGGAAGCGATAAAGTTAAGGGCATCGGCAGAGGCTGAACAGATTTCGTTAACCGGTAATGCAGAAGCAGGTAAAATTTTAGCGGTAGGTAAATCAACCGCCGAAGCTTACGAACTTGCAGTGAAAGCTCTGGGCGGCGAAAACTTTACCCGTTACAAAATTACCGAAGAATTATCAAAAGGTAATGTGAAACTGATCCCTGATGTACTGATTGGTGGTAGTGGAGGTAACCACGGCGGTTCAGCAATGGATGGGCTGTTGGGATTGAAGTTGATGGAGTTGATGGACCCAGCACAGCGGAAAGAAGTGGTAGCGGTTGCAGAAATTGTAGAAACAAAAGCAAAACCTAAAAAGGACAATATTAATCCTTAGTTTGATTTTGAGTTAGAATGGAAAGCCTCGATGAAAATCGGGGCTTTTTATTTGGTTGATTTTGATCGTAATTTTCGATCTTTATTATGACTAAAATAAAAATGAATAATAAGAGAGATATTTTTTTAATTGCTTTGTTGATTGTGATCTGCGTGTTTTTAATTTTATATCCACTGAAGTTTGATTTATACGAATGCGTTAAAGCCAAAAGAATAATCGACATGCTAGCTCTGCCATTAAGTATACCAGCTCTTGTATATTTTATTTATCGCAAATTTAAAAGTGGCAATTACATTATATGGGGGTCCATGTTGAAAACGTTATTGATGTGCGGAATCGTTTACTTTTTTATAGTACGCAGTTTGTTTGGGTGTGGAATAACGTTTATAAACTCAATATTCGGAAGAAATGAAGTTGTTAAAATTAAGGGTGTAGTAACAGGGAAAATTCAGCGAAAAGGTGGTTACAAGTCTGTTGGCCTATACGAGCTGACAATCTTGGAACAGGGTGGACGGGAAATTATCTTAGATACTAAACTAGACATAATTAAAAACTATTCTACAAATGATAGGATTGAGATTGTAATGAAAAAAGGGATCTTAAACCTGTTGTATAAATAAGCATTAAAAGAGAAGAATCTGGTTCTATATACATCTGCTTTTCAAAAACAATTACACAATTATGCCGTTTTACTTTTAAACAAAATAGTAACTTTGCAGCCAGATTTAGAATGATAGAATTTTGAATGACTGAATGGCTTAATAATTCATTCATTCCATCATTCGCTCATCCAATAATTTTAAAAAATGAAGAAAGTAAAAGTTGGCTTGGTACAAATGAGTTGTACTAAAGATAAACAAGAAAATTTAGATAAAGCGATTGTTAAAGTAAGGGAAGCAGCTGCAAAAGGTGCACAGATTGTGTGTTTGCAAGAGCTTTTTACTTCTTTGTATTTCTGCGATGTTGAAGATTACGACAATTTCGATTTAGCTGAAGCTATCCCTGGCCCATCTACTGATGCTTTGCAAGTGGTGGCCAAAGAATTAGGCGTGGTAATTATTGCCTCTTTGTTTGAGAAACGTGCTGAGGGATTATACCACAATACAACAGCTGTTTTAGATGCTGATGGTTCATATTTAGGTAAATACCGTAAAATGCATATTCCTGATGATCCGGCTTATTATGAAAAGTTTTATTTCACCCCAGGCGACTTAGGCTACAAGGTTTTTCAAACCAAATTTGCTAAAATTGGTATCCTGATCTGTTGGGATCAGTGGTATCCAGAGGCTTCACGTATTACCGCTTTAATGGGTGCCGATATCATGTTCTATCCAACTGCTATTGGCTGGGCTACCGATCAGGATGAAGAAACCAATCAAGATCAATACAATGCCTGGCAAACCATCCAGCGTTCACATGCGGTTGCAAATGGTGTGCCCGTAGTAAGCGTAAACCGTGTAGGCTTTGAGCAAGATGGTGCCATGAAATTCTGGGGTGGAAGTTTTGCCACAAACGCACAAGGCAAAATACTTTATTTAGGTTCTCACGATCAGGAAGAAACCAAAGTAGTTGAGCTGGATTTATCAGAATCTGATTTCTTCCGTAAGCATTGGCCATTTTTAAGAGACAGAAGGATTGATTCTTACCAGCCGATTACGAAAAGATATATTGACGGGGACTAAGCAGAAAGGTTAAAGACCAAAACTTAAAGCGAAAACCACACATGGGTGTCATCCTGAGCCTGTCGAAGGACTTAACATTTCGACAAGCTCAATGTGACACCTTTAAATTAAAAGACTACACGAAATGTCAAACTTTCCTCCAAGAAAAGATTTAAATATCAACCAATTTGATTATTCGCCGAAACAACAAGGTTATGCTTTTCCTGCCGAGTGGACTAAACATGAGGCAACCTGGTTAAGCTGGCCACATAAAGAGGAGAGCTGGCCTGGTAAAATCGAAACCATTTACGAACCATATTGCCAGTTTATCAAAGCAGTTGCCGAAGGCGAAAAAGTACGCATCAATGTGAAAGATGAAGAAATGAAAGCTTTTGCTGTTTCTGAATTAACAAAGGTAGATGCGGATTTAAGTCAGATCGAATTTTATTTTAATGAAACCAACGATGCCTGGTGCCGTGATCATGGGCCTGCATTTTTGCTAAAAGGAAATGAAAAAGCTGTGGTTGATTGGGGTTACAATGCCTGGGGCGGAAAATATCCGCCATTTGACCTGGATGATGTAGTTCCGACAAAAATTGCCAAACATTTCGATTTACCTTTGTTTACACCAGATATTGTGATGGAAGGAGGTTCAGTAGAATTTAATGGCGCTGGAACGGTTTTAACCACTACTGCCTGTTTGTTAAATGAAAATCGTAATCCGCATTTAACCAAAGCGCAGATTGAACAATATTTGCTTGAATATTATGGTCAAGATCAGGTATTATGGTTAGGAGATGGAATCGTTGGCGACGATACAGACGGCCACATTGATGATATTACGCGTTTTGTAAACGAGGATACGGTTTTAACTGTTGTAGAAAGTAATCCGCTGGATGAAAATTATATCTTGTTACAAGAAAATTTAGAGGCCTTAAAAGCCATGAAGCTGAAAGATGGCAGATCATTGAATATTGTTCAATTGCCGATGCCATCGCCAGTTATTCATGAAGATACTCGCTTGCCTGCATCTTATGCAAATTTTTACATCGCCAATGCGGCGGTAATTGTGCCAATTTTTGATGATGTAAACGACCAGAAAGCTTTAGCTATTATTCAAGATTGTTTCCCTGATCGGAAAGTGATCGGTATCAATTCAGTAGATATTATTTGGGGTTTGGGAAGCTTTCATTGTTTGAGCCAGCAAGAACCAGCTGTTTAAGTTTGGAGTTGGCAGTCAATCTTTTGTGGTTGTCATCCTGAGCCTGTCGAAGGACTTTTTGTGGTGTTTCGACTGGTTAGGCATGACATCTCTAGCGAGAAATAATTTTTTGTAACTTTAAGCTACTAAAAAGCTTTCATGGCGAAAATACATAATTACTTTGTTTATATATTGGAGTGTTCGGATAAAAGTTATTATGTTGGCGTAACAAATGATTTAGAAACTAGACTTTCGCAGCATAATGCGGGTGAAAATGTTTTTGCTTATACCTTTTCAAGAAGGCCTGTAGTATTAAAATATCATCAAAGATTTGACTAAATAGAAGATGCAATAGACTTGGAAAAGCAAGTTAAAGGCTGGGGCAGAAAGAAAAAAGAAGCTTTATTTAAAGAAGATTGGAACGAAATTGTAAGATTATCAAACTATAAAAATAAATAACATGTTCGGTCTTCGACACTTCGGCAAGCTCAGTGCAGGCTGAGCTCAGACTGACAAACAATAAAAATAACAAATGAAATTATTAGAAGGAAAAACAGCATTAATTACAGGCGCATCTAAAGGAATCGGCCGTAAAATAGCTGAAAAATTTGCCGAACAGGGCGCTAATGTAGCTTTTACATATTTATCATCAGTAGAAAAAGGTGAAGCTTTAGAGCAGGAATTACAAAGCTTCGGAACAAAAGTTAAAGGTTACCGTTCTGATGCTTCTAAATTTGCCGAAGCTGAACAATTGATCAACGATATCGTAGCCGAATTTGGCACAATTGATATCGTTGTAAACAATGCGGGGATTACCAAAGATGGTTTGTTAATGCGTATGAGCGAAGAAAACTGGGATGATGTGATCAATATTAACCTTAAATCGATTTTCAACGTAACCAAAGCAGCTTCTAAAGTAATGATGAAAGCCCGTAAAGGTGTTTTTATCAATATGGGGTCTATTGTGGGCACTACAGGTAATGCCGGACAAGCAAATTATGCTGCATCTAAAGCTGGTATCATTGGTTTTACCAAATCAATTGCTAAAGAATTAGGTTCGAGAAATATCCGTGCAAATGTTGTTGCACCAGGATTTATCCGCACCGAAATGACAGATATTCTTGATCCGAAAGTTGTTGAAGGATGGGAAAAAGATATTCCCTTAAAACGTGCCGGAGAAACTGAAGATATTGCCAATGTTTGCGTGTTCTTAGCCTCAGATATGAGTGCTTACGTAACTGGCCAAACTTTATCTGTTTGCGGCGGGATGCTGTAGGAGGTAGAAGGCATAAGGTTTAAGGTGGAGGGGTTTCTTTCTAAAGCCATAAAATAGTAAAGGCGTAAGGCGGGTAATAACCCTAAACCTTACGCCTTTTCCTTATTTAAAAGCAGAACTTTACAACATTCCAACCTTAACATTTCCACTACTTCACAACATATTTCCCATTTACCTCACTTACATTAGCTTGGTTTTTATTTTTCTCAAACGCTGAATACCCTAGCTGCAACGACTTCCAGAAACTGGCCTGTGTAGGAAATTGAGCAACATATTTCTTCATATTTCCATCTGTCATTTTAAAAGGATAGATGTTAACCGGAATCTTTTCCTGGCCTGCATTTCTGGCCTCAACCCCTAAAATATAAACTTCTTTAATTTTTTCGTCGGTTAAAGGAATGCAGCCTACGGTTACACAATTACCATGGATGTAAATATCGCTTCCAGGTCTTCTGCCCTTTCCAGTTCGGGCATAATCTGCAGCGTTTGGATAATTCACACCTAACGATAGATGGAAATTACTCATCGGGTTAAAAACGTTAATGTAATAAAAACCTTCCGGTGTTTGCCCATCTCCTTCAATCACTTTTGGACCAATGGTGCCAGAATGTGCACAGAAATCATATGTTCTAAACAACGAATATGTTTTAGCCGAATTATTCTTTAACCAAATCTCTAGTTTTCCTTCAGTTTTATAGGCATTGATCAACATCGAAAACTGATTACCATAGCCAGCTGCCAGAACAAATTTTCTCAATGTTTCCCATTTTTCATTATAGGCCTTTTCTACTCTTTCAAATTTAATTTGAGTGGCTTTAAAATTATTTTGGGCATTTACCATAAGGCTTAGAGACACTAAAAACGTTAAACAGATTAATTTCATAAATTTTGATTTGGTTAAAGCTAATGAATTTATAATTTTTTACCGCAAAGGGCCGCTGAGATTTCCTTATTACCTTAACGCAAAGAACGCTAAGTTTAGATAATTGCAGGATGCACATCGTCTTAGCGATACTTTGCGTAAATTCTTTGTGTGCTTTGCGGTTAAAAATCTTGAAAATTTCCCCAAAATTACCATCTTTATAAAAGTATGAACAGTTTTTTTTCGGGTACATCTATTTTGTTTTTTCTCGGTTGCTTGGCGTTAGGCGCGTTGTATGCCTGGTTGCTGTATCGCGGCAACAAAAATTTGGATAAAAAGCTTCAGTATGGTTTAACAGCATTACGGATTATCGTAGTGACTACCATTGCGTGGTTAATATTTGCACCACTCATCAAAACATTAAATTATACTTTAGATAAACCCGTAATCATTATCGGACAAGATAATTCTCTTTCTGTAGGTCAGGTTAAGGCAGTTGGTTTCGACCAAAAATTATACGAAAATAACCTTAAAGCTTTACAGGATAAATTATCAGATAAGTACGAGGTAAAAACGCTTCACTTTGGCGATCAGGTTGCAGATGGTTTCGATTTTAAAAATCAGGGAAAATTAACAGATGCCTCGGCTTTTTTTCAGAAAGTTAGAGATGAATATACCAATAGAAATGTTGGCGCCATTATTTTAGCCACCGATGGTATTTTTAATCACGGTGGAAATCCGCTGTACAGCGTAAATCAGATCAATGCCCCGGTTTATACTATTGCCCTGGGTGATAGTATCCCAAAGCGCGATGTTTTAATTTCGAACGTAAATTACAATAATATTGTGTACCTGGATGACGATTTTACGATCGAAGTTCAGGTTCAGGCTTTTCAAAGTGATGGCGAAAGTACTTCTTTAGCGGTGAGCCAAAACGGCGCTAAGGTTGAGCAACAGAATATAGCCATCTCCGGCAGTTCGTTTGTTAAAACGATTCCCGTAAAAATCCATGCGGGTAAAATTGGCGTCCAAAAGTATACTGTTCAATTGAGCGCTTTAAAAAATGAGATTACTACGCGGAACAATATTCAAACTTTCTATATTGAGGTTATTGACGGTCGGCAGAAAGTATTATTGGCTGCAGCTTCACCACATCCCGATTTAAGCATATTAAAGGAAGCCATTTCACTCAATAAACATTACGAAGCTAAACTAGCCCTTGCTGATGATCTGAATGCGGCAGATCCTTCTAAATTCGATTTAATCGTATTATATCAATTGCCAGATGCGCAAAATATTTCGTCGGATTTTTTAAAGAAATTAATTGGATTAAAGAAACCGATCTGGTACATTTTGGGCGCTCAAAGCAATGTAAATGCTTTTAATCAGATCCAAAACCAGGTGAACTTAGGCGCTGCCAATGGTTCTATTCAAGAAGTATATGCCGATTTTGCCAATGGATTTACCAGTTTCAATCTCACCGAGGAAGATAAAAAACAAATTTCTGCCTTCGATCCCTTGCTTAGTCCATTTGGAAGGTTAACCGTAAATGCAGGCGCAACACCTGTTTTTAATCAACGTATCGGCAAAGTAAGCACGCAGCAGCCATTACTGTTCTTCGCGAATGAAAATGGCTTAAAGACGGGTTATTTGATAGGAGAGGGGCTCTGGAGATGGAAACTTTCGGAAGCTGAAAATGAAAGCAATCAATCGGTTTTAAACGATCTGATTTCAAAAACAGTTCAATATCTTTCTGTTAAAGATGATAAGCGGAGGTTTAAGGTGTTTACTTCAAAGTCTGCTTACGATGAAACTGAAACCATTCAGTTTAACGGCACCCTTTATAACGATAGCTATCAGCCTGTAAATGAGTCGGAAGTTAATCTTCAGGTTAAAAACGAAGCGGGCAAAGTGTTTAATTATATTTTTTCTAAAACCGAAAATGCTTATCAGCTAGATGCGGGAACCATGCCTGCAGGGAATTATTCTTATCTCGCCAATACAGCGCTGGGTGGAAAGAAATTTACGGCTACAGGTAGTTTCTATATAAATGCGTTGATTGCAGAATTTCAGCAGACAACAGCTAATCACCAGCTTTTAAATACGATGTCTAAACAAAGCAATGGTAAATTGTTTATGCCCGAAAACCTGCTCAAAATAGCTGATGAGATTGCTAAAAACGAAAATATTAAAACCATTAGCTACGAGGACCGTAAATACGACGAACTGATCAGTATGAAATGGCTATTCGGCTTAATTTTAATTTTGCTGGGAGTAGAGTGGTTCTTAAGGAAAAGAAATGGGGAACTCTAAGGTTGGAGTTTGGTGTTCTGAGTTTGGAGTACATGGTGCCGATTTAACCACAGAGTTAGTAGGGAAAAAGCACCGAGTACACAAAGCGTTGCCGTTTTTATCGGCGTTATTTAAGTTCGTCATGCTGAATTTATTTCAGCATCTTTTTAGGATGAGAGACCCTGAAATAAATTCAGGGTGATGACCGCCTTAATAAAAAGGCTCTTTAACTTCACAAAATCAGCATCAAAAAACTGAACATCAGTTAATAAATTCTTTGCGAAAACCTAGCCTTCTTTGTGGTTAAACTTCAGACTCCCAACTAAAAACTCCCAACTCAATCAGTGCCATTCATCACGATAAACGAACTTAGGCATGTGCCATTCGAAGCGGATAGAAAGTAATCTTAGGGCTAATCCAACTACGGCTGCTAAAATAGTAGCCAGCATCTCGCTTCCGTGAAAATGCTCTATGCCTATATAAACCGCGCCGGTAACTATCGCTGCGCTGGCATAAATCTCTTTTCTAAAAAGAAATGGAACTTCATTGCAGAGTACATCACGAAGCACCCCACCGGCACAACCGGTAATCATTCCACTAAAAAGTACAATTAAATAAGGTAAATGGATTTCCTGTGCAACCTGACAACCAATAATCGTGAAAACCACCAAACCTAAAGCATCAAGATAAAGGAAAAGCTTTTTGAGTTTAGTCATAATCGAGGCAATAAACGCTGCCAGTAAGGCTGCTACTGCGGTGATTACCAAATATTCGGGATGTTCTACCCAGCTCATTGGGTAATGGCCAAATAGTACATTTCTAACCGTCCCGCCGCCTAATGCTGTAACCCAGGCAATAATGCAAACACCAACCCAATCCATATCACGTCTTCCCGCAGAAAGTGCAGCAGTCATGGCTTCGGCTGTTATGGCGATAATGTAAAGGATGTGGAGCATTAGATTGGTTAACTGTTTGAGTGGTTAATCGCTTAACTGGAAGAGAATTGTTTTATGGTTTGATTGTTAACTCAAAACTGTAAACTTTTAACTGAACACTGTCTACTGAAAACTAATCTTTCTTCTCTTCCTGAATAATCACGAAAACATCTTCATTGTCTTTTTTCATGAAGTATTTTTCGCGGGCAAATTTTTCAGCCGTATTCAGATTGGTATTCAGTTCGTTTAAATCTTTTTTAACCTGGGCGGTTTCTTTCTCGAAATATTCTTTTTCTTCCTGCAGTTTATTGGCCTGACTGCGGTACTCGTATTGCGACATCATATCGTTTTTGTCGAAAAATAGCATCCACATCGCAAAAGCGACAGTAGCAAGGAAATATTTATTTCGGAAAAGATCTATTAAACGTTTCATATATTGATATGAGATTTTAGATGTGAGATTTGAGAAAACCCAAATCCAACAAACAAATATAGTATTAAAATAAAAACATCCGAAGATTTAAAATCTCCGGATGTTTCACAAATAAGTTTTTCAACTTGTTAACATTATAGGATTGGGTTTAAACCCAATCCTATACATTATTTTTTAGCATATTTAAATTTTGAACCGATGAAACGAGCGTTTTCACCTAATTCTTCTTCAATACGTAATAATTGATTGTATTTAGCAATCCTGTCTGAACGTGATGCAGAACCAGTTTTAATCTGTCCGCAGTTTAATGCAACAGCTAAATCAGCGATCGTAACATCTTCAGTTTCGCCAGAACGGTGACTCATTACCGAAGTGTAGCCATTGTTTTGTGCTAAAGTTACCGCATTGATGGTTTCAGTTAAAGAACCGATTTGGTTCACTTTTACCAGGATCGAGTTAGCAGTAGCCTCATCAATACCACGTTGTAAACGGGTTACGTTAGTTACAAATAAATCATCACCAACCAATTGAACATGGTCACCAATTTTATCGGTTAAGCTTTTCCAGCCAGTCCAATCGTTTTCATCCATACCATCTTCAATAGAGATAATTGGATATTTTGCAGAAAGATCAGCCAAATATTGTGCCTGCTCTTCGCTAGAACGAATTACTCCAGTAGCGCCTTCAAACTTAGTATAGTCGTATTTACCATCTTTGTAGAACTCAGATGATGCACAGTCTAAAGCTAAACAGATTTGAGAACCTGGTTTGTAACCTGCAGTTTCAATTGCTTTTAATACCGTTTCAATTGCATCTTCAGTACCGTCAAAAGTTGGTGCAAAACCACCTTCGTCACCTACTGCAGTAGATAAACCTCTATCGTGAAGAATTTTTTTCAAGCTATGGAAAACTTCAGTTCCCCAACGTAAAGCTTCAGAGAAAGAAGGTGCGCCAACTGGCATAATCATAAATTCCTGAAAAGCGATAGGCGCATCAGAGTGTGAACCACCGTTGATGATGTTCATCATCGGAATTGGTAAAGTGTTAGCGTTAACACCACCAATGTAACGGTATAATGGTTGACCGATTTCATCAGCAGCAGCTTTAGCAGCAGCCAAAGAAACACCTAAAATTGCGTTAGCACCTAAGTTACCTTTGTTTTCGGTACCATCCAGGTCTAACATGATTTTATCAATTGTATTTTGCTCAAAAACATCAATACCTCTTAATGCATCAGCAATTTTAGTATTTACATTTTCTACAGCTTTTAAAACACCTTTACCTAAATATGTAGATTTATCTCCATCACGTAATTCAACAGCCTCATATTGTCCAGTAGATGCACCGCTTGGTACAGCTGCACGGCCAAAAGCACCTGCTTCTGTTACAACTTCTACTTCTACTGTTGGATTGCCTCTCGAATCGAGAATTTGTCTGGCATGGACATTAACGATTATGCTCATTTTTATTTGATTTTTTATTGATTTTTTAACCTGCTTAGTGTATAAAGTACAATTACTAAGTGCAACATCAAAGTTAGTATTATTTTTAAATAAATAAAGCGTTTTAAGGGTTAATGTTACGATAGTTGTTCAAGTTAACCAGCGGTTAATTTTAAGTTAATATTGGTCGGTAAGCCAGTGTATGGCAAGAGGTATTTAGAAGCGTAGGTACATTAATACTTTTTTGAAAAGCAATTTCAGTAATACGTCGGTTTGGGCTGGTCCCGCTCATTTCAAGTCCTCACTCGTTCCTCGTTCCGGGCTTTCATTTCAATCGTGTTTAAATTACTTAGGTTCTGTAATTCTTAGGAGGTAAGCCAGATCTGATTAAGATATGCTATCGGTCGGTGTCACACCGACCGAAACATTACTTTTTATTTCTTTGCTTCAGCCAAAAGTTCTGAGTTTAAGCGTACATATTCATCAACTTTTTGCACTTTTGCGGCATCAATGCCTTGTTGTGCAGTAGCTGTTGCGCCAGCTTTATCGCCCATTTTTAATTGAATACGGCCTTTCCAGTATTTAAACCAGGGTGCTTTCATGTCAGATTTTTCTGCCTCAGTCATCCATTCTAATGCGGTTTTTAAATCTTTTCCATTTTGATAATAATACATTGCAGCATTAAAATAGGGCTTTTTTTCGCCTTTCATCGCCTCAGCAATGTTTGCCATTACTTTTTCATCAATGGAAGTTGTGATATTGATTGAGTACGCACTATTCTCCCACATCATATTTAGCTGCGCCGAAGTTTCGTTAACAGCCGAAAACTGCATGTTAAGGGTTTCTACTTTATCTTTTAAAGCTGTTGTTTTTACTTTTACACGAAGCACATCATCACTTTCCTTATATTCGTAAGCACCCCATTGATCGGCTATTTTATTAAAAATAACCGTCCACTCATTTTTGCCAGGGATACTGAACAGACCGTATTCGCCTGCAGGTAAATCTTTGCCTTCAATTTTAACGGCATCGGTAAATTTAATACGTGTGGCTGCATTTGCCCCGTTACGCCAAACTACGCCCATTGGCTCCATACTGCCAAAAATTTTGCGGCCTTTAACATTCGGGCGAGAGTAGGTTAAAGTTATTTTGCCTAATCCAAAATCCTGGATAATGGTTTGTCCGCTACTCGGTTGCGGGAATTTGGCTCCCTGGGCATTTGCGAAATCTGCTGCACCTAAAAGCGCTAGAAACAGCACTACTGATTTGATCGATAATTTCATTGCTTTGTTGTTTTTGGTTTCCACGAATTTACGCAATAAGCTCCGAGTTTAACAAAATGTTTTAATTCTGTTCTTTGCTTAGCTGATGTTTCCTAAATCCAAAAATCAATTCATCAAAATATTCTCCATTTTTAAAAATAGTACCTTTTAGTGCTGCCTCGAAAATAAAGCCTGATTTCTTTAAAACCTGCTGCGAGGCCAGGTTGGTATGTGTAGTCCGTGCGAAAATTCTTTCAATATCGAAGGTGTCGAAACCATATTTAAGCATTTCTTTTATGGCAAGCGGAACAATGCCTTTACCCCAAAAATCTTCAGCAATCCAATAGCCCATTTCTGCACTTTTGCTGTAAATATCGGCCAGTTGATGCACACCTATGGATCCAATTACTTCACCGTTTAGCACAATGGCCTTGATCTGTAAGGGATCATGACTTAGTGCGAGTTGAATAAAAGCTTCGCCATCTTTTTTCTCATAAGGAACAGGAAATTTATTGGTTAAATATTTCGAAATATTGAAATTGTTAGCATGTTTAACCAAACTTTCAACATCACTTGGTTGGTAAGGGCGTAAAATTAATTGCATCGTATATAATTTATCAGGATGAATAAGGTCTGTAACTTTTCATTAAAACTAAAGTCAGAAATAAAATCCTTTTATGTTACACTTCAGTCAATTTGAAAAATCTTATTTCGATCATCTTGTTTTAAAGATAGATAATATTAAAATTCCTGAAGGTGTTTTCTGGATAAAAGGAAGTAACGGCTCAGGAAAAAGTACCCTGTTGAAAGCAATTGCAGGGATATTATCTTTCGAAGGTGATATAGCAATAAGTACTATTTATATAAAAAACCATGGTGTTTCTTATAGAAAGCTTGTAAACTTTGCCGAAGCCGAGCCGCTATTTCCTGAATTTTTAACCGGATCAGAGATGATTGCACTATTTGCCAAAGCCAAAGGTACAATTTCAGGTCAGGCAGAGGCATTAATCACCGATATGGGAATGAAATCTTATATCAATAATCCATTGGGATCTTACTCTAGCGGTATGCTGAAAAAGCTATCATTGGTATTGGCTTTCTTAGGACAACCTAAACTGATCTTATTAGACGAACCTTTAAATACAATCGATGTAGAATCGTTAGAAATATTATACCGATGGATCAGTGAGAAACACCAAAATGAAAAAATCAGTTTTTTACTATCCTCACATCAGCCATTGGATGTGGAAAAATTGCCCGGACTTAAACAGATCAATATCGAGGATAAAAAATTAACGCTAAATTTTTAATGTTTTCACTTTCAAACGCTGCCTTAAGAAAAATATTTGTTGATGGATTTTACCGTATGCATGCAGGTATGTTGGTATTCATCTTTGTGATATTGATGAGTTATTGTTTGTTTATCAATACCCTGGGTACGGTTCTGCCAGACCAGATTGATTTCTGGCAATTTTTTTTTACCATTAGTTTGGTGAGTAATCCACTAATGATGACTTTCTATCTTATAGGCAGTTCGTTATATGCTTACAAGAGCTTAAAATATGTTTTGAGTCAGCTTGCTTTGCCCCAGCAGGAGTTTTTGTATTATAGTTTCACCTCATCAACCAAAAAACAGCAGTTTGTGGTCTGGTGTGCGGTGCAGACCTGCATATTTATCCCTATATTGTGTTATACGCTGTACGCCATAACCATTGGAATTGTATTTGGGTATTATCTTATTTCTATTGGGATCTTGCTATTTCAGGGTCTTTTGATTGTGCTCAGTGCTTATATCTGTTTAAAAGAAAGTAACCGTTTAATCGAGGCCAATAAACCAAATTGGTTGATCAGGATCTGCGGAAAATGGAACAAACCTGTTTTCTTGTTGTATACTTTTCAGGTTTTCAATCAATCGAAGTTGGCTTATGTGCTCGCAAAACTGCTTTCGTGGGTTTTGATTTCGAGTGTGTTTTTGGTTTTTACAGATCTTAAAGATAATTCGCGCTTGTTAATGCTTATTACCTCCTGTATTGTGGTGGCGCATGTGGTGCTCATTTATCAGGAAAAGATTTTTAATGATCGATACTTATCCTTCTTGCCGAATTTTCCTTTTACCAAAAAAAAGATTTTTTTTAGCTTTTGTTTAAACTATCTCGTTTTATTACTGCCCGAAATCTGTTGGATATTTACCAACTTTGGTGTTTTAACATCGTTTGGGTTAATCGCATTTGCCTTTTCTGCGATTCTGTTATTTAGAAGCCTGCTTTTGTTAAATGCGATGCAGATTAAAGGGTTTTTGATACGGGTTTTTAGCCTGTTTCTCCTTTTTTATGTATTTATCATGTTTGGCTTCGGATTAATCCTTATTCCGTTGAATCTTATTGTGGCTTGGATATTGTTCAGGAGAAATTATTTGAATGATAACTGCATTGGTATTTGAAATGAAGGATTACCTACTACAATCGTCATGCTGAATTTATTTTACAAGTAGAAATAGTATTTTCAACTGTCTTGTAGCTACTACGTGGTCAGCATCTTTTTTGTTATTAAGACCCTGAAATGAATTCAGGGTGACGGCACGAATGATAAAATGTATATTATTAACCAAATAAAGTAGTGGTTTTAAATATTCGAAAACAAAAAGTTTAATCTTGTAAGTTCTGTTTTTACCTGGTTCATACCGATTAAACCTCCAGACATACCGCTCGACTGCTGAAAAACATTTACAGTAAGTTCGTTTTCAGTATTTGGCGACATGGTTGCACTAAATTTATAATATGTTGCAAATGCGCCTAATAAAAGCCGTTTTGTTCGGCTCCCTTTCTCTAAAATTAAATTTCCATATTGATGGTCGAAGACTTTATAGCCTTGTTGTTCCATGAGACCGGTAATTTTTTTAGTCATTTCTTCAATAGAAACGTCTTTATATAAATTCGAAATCAATCCATCAACAGTTTGCAGGTTTTTTATAAAATGTGCCATACTTTTTATATCAATTGGTTTTTATTTGAGTTCATCCAATACTTTAAACAATTTTTTATTAATTCCGCTTCCGCTATAGTTATTGATGTTAATAACGATTACATATTTATTCCCTGCAGCATCAGTGTGGTAGCCTGCAAATGCCGAAACATCATTTATTGTTCCGCTTTTAATTTTCATACCATTGTACTCGGGTAGTGCATTATAATAATCTCCGAACCAGTTTTCTTTCTGGATCTGGAAAAGTATATCCGCCATTGCCGAAGTTGTTATTCTATCTCCCGGAGAAAGTCCACTACCATCAATAATGTTTAATGCCGTTTTATCAATGCCTTTATCGGCCCAGAAATTGATTTCGGTTTCCGCTCCTTTACTTGTTGTACCTGCTTTGCCTGATTTTATCGCAATGGTTTTTAAAAATGACTCGCCATATAAATTGATGCTTTTCTTTAAAAACCAGTAGGTCATCTCGCCTAAACTAGGCGAACTGATGGTGCTTATTTTCTGTGTAAGCGAAGGAATGACCTGATTGTTCAAGGTCATTAACCTTGCCGTTGTGGCTTGCTGACCAGTCGAAATACCCAATCTTTTTAAAGTATCCTGTAAACGATAAGCGCAATCAAAAGCAGGGTCGGGGAGGGCCACAGAGATGCCTGTTTTGGCAATGCCTACTCCCCAGCTTCCGCGGAGGTAAGCAACATTACTGTAAGGTGGAAGAAAAGCGTAACTTCTATCGCCAGAACCCGGACTTCCGGTTTTTAGTTCATTTATGATCTGCACATAAGGCGTTGCTGGAACTGTTTTTCCTACCTTAACTTCATCTGCTGTACTACTTCCAGGTTTCAAATGAATATCAAATTGATTTTCGCGCCAGGATAAGCCAGAAGTCCCGGCACCATAGTAATTGCCAATATCTTGCCAAACCCAGCCTTCAGGAGTTGTTTGTGTACCGAAAATGCGGTCATCGCCAATTACTGTACCTTCAATTTTTTTTATTCCTGCCGATTTTATTGCAGCAACCCATTGTGTTAAAACAGCATTCTCTTTGTTTTGATAACGCCATGAACCTAAGGTTGGATCGCCGCTGCCAATAATGATCAGATTTCCTTTTAGTGTTCCGTCTGTAGTAATCGTTCCGGTATAGGCCAATGTGGTTTGGAACTGAAAATCCTTCCCTAAAATGCTGAAAGCCGTAGCAGCGGTAATGGTTTTTAATGTTGAAGCAGTAGCCAAACCAATTTGCTCATTTTTAGCATACAGGGTTTTACCTGTATTGGCATCCAAAACACAAAGTGATGCGATGGCATGTTTCGCCTGCTCATCATTTAATAAATTATTGAAGGCTTTTTCCAGATTTTGGATTCTGTTTTGGGCAATTGTGGCTGTTGCTGAGAAAACGAATAAGGTTAGTAATTTGAAAAATTTCATTTTTTTGCCAAAGATTATTTATATCAGAAAGCTGGTATAGTTAGATTTGTTTATAACGTATGTTTCATTGGTGCTGTATGCATCTAAAAAGGTTGATGGAAATCTTACTTTTTTGTTTTCATTCCATTTTATCTCCATCGCATTTATTTTTCCATCAATTTCTTCTATTAGATCAATTTCCTGCTGTTGAAAGCTACGCCAAAAATAATATTTTGCATGCTTTCTTTTGTTATTACTGGCCTTTATATATTCCGATATGATATAATTTTCGAAAAGCTGACCAGCATCCTGCCTCAGCGCAAGCATACTAAAGTTTTCGATCACTGCATTGCGGATCCCAGTATCATAGAAATATATTTTTTTGCTCTTTTTTATTTCATTCCGTAGGTTACTACTGTATGCCCCCAGCCTAAATACAACAAAACATTGCTCTAATAAATCGATATAACGCTCAACGGTTAGTTTATCGGCTTCAATCATCTGGCCAAGCTCGGTATACGAAACCTCATTACCAATTTGCAAGGCCAAGGCCTGTACTAATTTTTCGAGCTGTAAAGGTTTTCTGATGCCTGTAAGTGATAAAATATCTTTAAAAAGATAACTATTGGCTAAGTTCATTAAGAGTTCTTTTTCTTCTCCTGGATAATTAATCGCATCGGGATAAGAGCCATAGATCAATCTTTTTTCCAATGCCTGTTCTTCAGTAAGGATATTGGTATCATCAACAAGCTCTGCTACCGAAAAAGGAAAAAGATGATATTCAAATTTTCTTCCCGTTAGCGATTCTTTTATACCAACGGCCAGATCTAATGATGA
Organism: Pedobacter sp. ISL-64; assembly: GCF_018613605.1. Taxonomy (GTDB): domain Bacteria; phylum Bacteroidota; class Bacteroidia; order Sphingobacteriales; family Sphingobacteriaceae; genus Pedobacter. The sequence goes on from NZ_JAGGPU010000018.1 coordinate 28,159, forward strand.
AGAGCCTGTAACCAAAAGTTGCACATTGGTAAAATTATCTACGATTAATTTTAATGTTAAACCGATATTCGCAACCCGTTGAGCTTCGTCGATAAAAATGAATTTATTTGAACCGATGATTGATTTTAGTCGCTCAATGCTAATGTCGGTTAATGCGGTGCGAACATTGGCTTCATCACAATTAAGAAAAACCAAGGGAAGTTCTGTTTTTTGTACCAATTGCTTTAACATAGTGGTTTTACCTACCTGCCTTGCGCCGGTAACTATAATTGCTTTTTGCTTGAAAAATTTTGATTCTATGTGCGTTTGCAGACTTCTAATTATCATTTCATTATATCGTATTCAATAACAAATATAATGAAAAATTTAATCGTAATCTCTTTTTTATATATAATTTAGTTATTACAATCCCTTTTTTATATATAATTTAGTGATTACAATCTTTTTTTCAGTTTTTATATCGCAGCAAATTATCCATTAAACAGCTTGTTACGTTTAATTTCTTTTCCCTGCCTTAGCTTTACCGCATGATAGATGGTAGGTACATCGTTGGTCCATTTTTTTAGCGTGAAAACGATGGCAAGTATTTCTATTCGGGTTGCCAATCCGAGCCAAAAGCAAATTTCAAATAATACAACCGATTCGCAATGCACTATAATTTCGACCAAAGTGGCAAATATAGTCAACGTCCAAATTTTAGCGCCGATAGAATGCGTAGCGATTTCTTTTCTGAATTTGATATAGCTTAATGCATAGGTTGAAGCTTCGAAAGCACCAAGGACAATCAGTTTTACCAAGTTGACTTTGAAAAAATCGGGACATTGGATATAAGTAGCAACCGCAACCGAGATAAAAAATACCTGATCAATACTGGAATCTAAACGTCTTAATTTTTCTGAGGAGATATTGAGTTTTCTGGCTATTATTCCATCAAATACATCTGTTAATAAACCGATCGATAATAATGTGATTGCAAGAAAAGAATAATGATTGACTTGGAAAAAGCTTAATAGAATTATTATAAAACCAATCAGTAACCTGGAATATATTAAAGCGATTGGAATATGTTTCATGGTGGAGAGCGGGTATAAAAAAAGTCCCCCGATTTTATACCGGGGGACTTCTCTTGAGGTTATTAATTAAACTAATTCTTTCTGAATTAGATATTCGGCAATCTGAACGGCATTGGTTGCAGCGCCTTTGCGCAAGTTATCTGCAACAATCCAAAGATTTAAAGCTTTAGGCGCCGATTCGTCTCTACGGATACGGCCTACAAAAACTTCATCTTTTTCATGAGCATCTTTTGGCATTGGGTATTTTAAGTTGGCAACATCATCAACAACGATTATGCCTGGTGCTTTTTCTAAAATACTTCGCACTTCAGCTAAATCGAAGTCATTTTCGAACTCGATGTTTACCGATTCTGAGTGACCACCCATTACCGGGATACGAACTGTAGTAGCGGTAACTTTAATGCTATCGTCGCTCATGATTTTGTTCGTTTCCTTAACCATTTTCATTTCTTCTTTGGTATATCCATTGTCCATGAAAACATCAATATGTGGAAGAACATTCAAATCAATTTCGTATGGATAAGCTTTAGGACCATCAATGCCTTTACGCTCGTTCATTAGCTGCTCAACCGCTTTAACACCTGTTCCTGTAACCGATTGGTAAGTAGAAACCACAACACGTTTAATTTTATATTTATCGTGTAAAGGTTTTAAAACCACCACCATTTGAATGGTAGAACAGTTGGGATTAGCAATGATTTTGTTATCGATAGAAAGTTCGTGTGCATTAACTTCTGGTACAATTAATTTAATTGCAGGATCCATTCTCCATGCAGAAGAGTTATCGATAACGGTTGTTCCAGCTTCTTTAAAACGTGGAGCATGCTCTAATGAAGTATTTCCACCTGCTGAAAACAAAGCGATATCTGGTTTCATGCTGATTGCAGTATCCATGCTAACAATTGGGAACTTCTTACCCTTAAAAGTAATTTCCTTGCCAACACTCTTTTCTGATGCTACGGGAATCAACTCTGTTAAAGGGAAATTTCTTTCCTCCAATACTTTTAACATGACAGTGCCTACCAATCCGGTGGCACCTACTACTGCTACTTTCATTTTAAATTTTAATTATATATTATTAAACATTTGATATAAGCCCAAATATGCTAAAAATTAAGCTTATATCCCCATTGTTACCAATTAAATTTGCTTTTAATATTTAAAATCTTACTTTTTCAGTAGAAAATAAGGTTAAAAAGATTAGGCATAATTCGATTTAGGAAGGGCTCGGAGGTTTTAATGCCGTTTGCGCTCGTTTCCTAGCGAGTGCATTAATAGCTATACAATTTTATCGTTTGTAAACGACAACCTATTCAACACTCCGTTAGCGAATTGCTTGATGTTTTTGTTTTGGAAAGCATGTTACTGTGTATATCGGTTCCGAAAGTCCTGCTATCCACTTCAAGCCTCCACTGCGCTACGGGCTTTCCGTTACTATCAGGTTTAGATAACTCAGATCAGCAGTTCTAACCTAAAATATATTGTTGAAGAATTGAAGGTTTGCTGTTTTGGAGATAGATCTCTCCATTTCGCTACACTTCAGTCGAGATGACGATAAGCGTAGTCCAAACCTCGCAATTTTAAACTGCGAGGTTTGGATAAATTTTAAATCAAATTGGCTTTGATATAATCACAGCTTGTTTTAATCGAACCAACTGGATCAGGTTGGTAATTGGTTTCGTGCTCTACAAAGAAATGTTGCATGCCTGAAAGTTTTGCCTGAGCAAAAATGCTTTTAAAATCAATAGAACCTTTACCTACCTCGGTATTCCATTCAGGTTTGGCTTTGTCCATATCTTTAACGTGCCACATTGGAAAACGGCCTGGATATTTTTTGAACAAAGCTAACGGATCGTTACCTGAGCGTACCACCCAGTATAAATCCAATTCGAAATTTACCAGATTTTTATCGGTTTCGCTTAAGTAAACATCGTAACCAGTGGTATCACCTAATTTTTTAAATTCGAAATCGTGGTTGTGGTAGGCGAATTTTAAACCAGATGCTTTTGCAATTTCGGCAACCTTATTAAAATCATCAGCAGTTTTCTTAAAGCCATCTACACCTTTGCTCATATCTACATGTGCACCAGCGATGGTAAAGTATTTACCGCCAATGGCTGCTGAAGATTCGATATCGGCCTTTAATCTGTCTGTTTTTCCGGTTTTTACAAAATCATCCATATGGTAATGGCCACTTGGTGCTTTTAAACCATTCGCATTTAACAAAGCTTTGAATTCTTTTGGTGTTAAGCCCCAGAATTTTCCATTAGAAAAACCATAGGTTTCTACTTCTTTATATCCGGCTTGTGCTACCTTTTCGATAATGTCTTTTACGTCCTTTGGCAGTTCATTACGTAAAGAGTACAATTGCAAACCAACATTTTTACTTGCTTTATCAAAGGCAAACGACGGGATTAATAATGCCGCTCCTGCGGCTAATCCTGCCTGTTTTAAGAAAGTTCTTCTTGAATTCATCATTTAAAATTTAAATAATTTCTTTTTTAATGTATGCACAGCTAGCTGCAACAGATTCCATTGGGTTTGGCTTGTAATTGGTTTCGTGTTCTATAAAGAAGTGTTTCATGCCCGAAAGCTTGGCATCAGCAAAAATAGGTTTGAAATTAATGGAACCTGTTCCTACTTCAGCATTTAACGCTGGATTTGCTTTATCCATATCTTTCACATGCCACATGGTAAAACGGCCTGGATTTTCTTTAAACAATTTGATCGGATCGTTTCCTGAACGAACTACCCAATATAAATCAAGTTCAAAATCAACAAGATTTTTGTCGGTTCCTTTTAATAATATTTCGTAACCAGTGGTATCACCTTGTTTCTCGAATTCAAAATTGTGGTTGTGGTAAGCTAACCTAATACCGGCTTCCTTGGCCAATTTTCCGGCTTCATTAATTTTAACTGCAATTTTTTTGTAGTCGTCGGCACTTTTTCTGATGCTTTCATCTAACCAGGGAATGGTTACATATTCGCTTCCAAGCACTTTAGCAGCAGCGATTGCTGCTTTTAATTCTTCAGTGTTTCCATCGGTTAAATAGCTGCCTAAACCGTAGTGACCGCTTGGTGCAGTTAATCCGTTATCATCAAGCAATTTTTTGAATTCGGCTGGTGTTAAGCCCCAAAATTGATCTTTTATCGAAAAACCATAGGTTTCAACCTCTTTAAAGCCAGCTTTTGCCACTTTAGCTATTGTCCCTTTTACATCTTTCGGAAGTTCATCTCTTAAAGAATATAACTGCAGACCAACTGATTTTTTATCGGAAGCCACACAAGCAAATGATGGAACCAAAAGTGCTGCAGCTGCAGCCATACTACTGTTTAAAATAAAACTTCTTCTTGATAACATAGGTATATTTTTAGATGTCGCAAATAGAAACTGCCTTTTTTAGCGAGGCTATTTTATCTGCATTTTTAGGTATAAATTCTTGTGCAACGAAACCTTTAAAGCCAGTTTCGGCAATGGCTTTCATTATTGCGGGATAGTATAACTCCTGCGTATCATCGATTTCATTTCTGCCCGGAACACCAGCGGTGTGGTAGTGGGCTATGTATTGATGGTTATCTCTAATGTTTCTAATTACATCGCCCTCATCAATCTGCATATGGTAGATATCGTATAACAATTTGAAGTTTTCAGATCCTAAGCGTTTGCAAAGTTCAGCTCCCCATGAAGTTCTATCGCATTGATAATCTTTATGGTTAATTTTGCTGTTTAATAATTCCATTACCAACACTACATTGTGTTTTTCGGCCAATGGGATTAATTGTTTCAACCCTTTAACGCAATTGTTCCAGCCTGTTTCGTCATCTTTACCCCGGCGGTTTCCACTAAAACAGATTAGGTTTTTGTAACCTGCCTCGGCAACAAGTGGAATCATTGCTGTGTAGTTTTGAATTAACTTTTCGTGGAATTTTTCGTCGTTAAAACCATCCACTAAATTAATCTCCGCACCATTACACATAGTCGATTCTAAGCCATGTTTTTTTAAAGTCGGCCAATCTTTTGGCCCAACTAAATCAATGCCTTTAATGCCGATCTTTTTAGCTTCAACACAAAGCGTTTCTACATCTAAACCGCTAAAACACCAACGGCAAACGGCATGATTGATATTTCCTTTTAGCCTTAGTGGCTGATCTGATTCTGATTTATCCATTGCTAATGCTGAAAATCCTGAAGAAACACCAATCGCAGCAGTTCCTGCGATGATGTTCTTTAAAGCATTTCTTCTATTTACGTTCGACGCCATATTAAACAGTTTTAGGTTCTATTTCAGCTTTGGATTTATCGTTGAAAACCAATGCAAATAATAAAAATACCACTAATGCAATTCCTGCTGGGATAATCCAGATCATTTTCCAGTCCATTACGCCATCTGCTGCTTTGTAGGCATCAGAAATTTTACCTGCTACGGCAAATCCAATTAACATGCCTACGCCATAAGTAGCTAAAGTAATTAAGCCTTGGGCTGAGCTTTTAAAACGCTCGCCGGCTTTAGAGTTGGTATAAATCTGTCCTGAAACGAAAAAGAAATCGTAGCAAACACCGTGTAATGCAATTCCTAAAATCAGCATAAAACTCAGTTCGCCTGCATTTCCGTAAGCAAATAATGCATAACGTACTGCCCAAGCCAGCATGCCCACCAAGATGGTCATTTTAAAACCGAATCTTTTAAAGAATATTGGGATAAATAATAAGAAAATAACTTCTGAAGCCTGACCAATCGTCATTTTTCCCGTAGGGTTATCCATACCGATATTTGAAAGGAATGGATTTGCATTTTGGTAGTAAAAAGCCAGAGGGATACAGATCAAAATAGATGAAATAAAGAAAATCAAGAAGTTCCTGTCTTTCAAAAGTTTTAAAGCATCTAGACCTAATACATCAGAAACGGTAATTTTTTCGTCTGAAGATACTTTGGGTGGGGTCTTTGGTAAGGTAAAGCTGAATAAACCCAAAGCTAAAGATACTATACCAGCCATTAAGAAAGTATTTTTCAATAAGCCAGCTTCTGTACCTTCTTTTGAATCCCAATGGAAGAAATAACTGATTAATAAACCTGCAGCAATCCAGCCTAAGGTACCCCATATGCGGATCGATGAAAATTCTTTCTCCGGATCTTTCATTTGATTGAAAGAAACTGAGTTTACCAACGCCAGTGTTGGCATAAAAAGAATCATGTAGCCCAATACGTAAGGATAAAAAACACTTACATCTATAGCATTATACATTTGGTACATCAATAGTGCTCCGACAATGTGCAGCACACCTAAAATGCGCTCAGCATTAAAATATCTGTCGGCAATTAAACCTACAATAAAAGGAGCAATGATAGCGCCCCATGATTGGGTTGAAAATACAGCTCCGGTTTCTGAGCCCGTGGCTTTAAGGTTGTTTCCTAAGAAAGTCCCAAGTGTTACAAACCAGGCACCCCAGATAAAAAATTCCAGGAACATCATGGCAGAGAGTTTAAAGCGAGTAGTGCTATTCATTTGGCTTATATAAGGTTGTATTAAGGTATAAGGTTAAAGGTATAGGGTGTAAGGTTAATGCGAAAGCGGATAAACTTTATGCTTTCCCGCTTTCTAACTCAAATGTCTGGTTTAAGCGAAAGAAAAGAAACCTTCATCCCTTTACCTCAGTTATAGTTCTTTAATAGAGATGTTTTTGTACCAAACCTCATCTCCGTGATCTTGTAAGGCAATTTTGCCTGTTTTAAAAGTTCCCCAGTTTTCCCATGTTGCAAATTTGCTGCCCGCAACAATCTTTTTCCAGTTATCATCCCAAAGGCTGGTTTTTACTACTTCAACACCATTTAAAATTAGCGTTAGTTTGCCCTTTTTACTGATGATTTCGGCTTTATTCCATTCGCCAACAGCTTTAACTGGCTCTGATGAACTTTTTACCAGATCGTATAAATCGCCGGCACGGTGTTTAGTGATTTTTCCATCTGGGTGGCCGTCATTATCAATAACCTGCATTTCTAAGCCTGTAGAATAGGTAGCATGGTATTTTGGTTCCTCGTGAACATAAAAAATTAAACCGCTATTTGCTTTTGGAGCCACTTTCCATTCATATTTTAAATGGAAATCGCCGTATTCCTTATCGGTAACCAAATCGCCGCCACCGTCTTTACCTTTGGTCGCTAAATCTAAATGAAGGGCACCATCCTGAACCTGCCAGGCGCTACCAACCGTAGTTTTGTTGTAAGTATGCCAGCCTGTTGTTGTTTTACCATCAAAAAGTGGCTTAAAGCCCTTTTGAGCCTTTGATATTTGTGTTAAGCTTAACAAGATGCAAGCAGAAAGAAAGATTTTTTTCATTTTTTTTATTTGTTGTCATACAAGGTATGAAGCAATCTTAATGCTGAAGAAAAGATATGTTGAACCTTTTGCCAGTTGTAGGATTATTCATTTTTACTTATGTTTTTATAGGTATTCACGAACGCTCTGCGTTCGGTTGTCTTCATGCCTCGCAATGACGAATGTACTTATTAATTAAAGTGTTAAATTGTTCCAGCCTTTGCGGTATTCGCGTTTTACAAATTGGTTGGCTTCGTCAAAATTGGTAACTTTCATATTGTCGTTATCCCAAAGCATTTTAGTGTACCTGCCTGGGTAAGTAGTCTTACCGTTTACTGTTTTTTGGATATCGAAACTTCTGATTGCTAAATTCGCCATCAGTAAAGCTTCAGTTAATGGACCTGCAATTTCGAAAGGCGAACTTACTTCCTGCTTGCCATAACCCGCAATTGCGGCTTCAACCCATTGTTTATAGTGCCCGTTTGCGCCATCTGGTACACGTGTGTATTTTGGTGCTACCTTAATGTCTTTGTTTTTACTTAAAGGCAATAATTTCGGGTTTGCACTATACGTTTCAGACATCATTTTGCCTTTAGTTCCAATAAACAAGGTCCCATTACCACCATCGCCAAAAGTTTCGCTTGCTTCTAATTCTTCAGGGCGTTCTGGTTGGATACCACCATCCATCCAGTGTAAGGTAACATCGCCTTTTGTTTTATCTGTTTTCGGGAATTTTAAGGTAACATGGCTTGATGGAGGGCAACTTTCAGGGAAATAACCGCGTTTAAATTCATCTACATAAACAGAACCTACACTGGCCTGAACTTCTTTTGCATATTTTAAGTTTAATACGCTAAATGGAGCTTCGATTAAGTGACAGCCCATATCGCCCAAGGCGCCAGTGCCATAGTCCCACCAGCCACGCCAGTTAAAAGGAACCAATTTGTCAATATAATCTTTTTCAGGCGCAGTACCTAGCCATAAATTCCAATCCAATTCGGCGGGGATTTCGGCTTTTTTTGTTGGTCGAGGAATGCCTTGCGGCCAAACCGGTCTATCAGTCCATGCATAAACCGTGTGTACATCACCAATTAAACCAGCTTCGTACCATTCTTTCATTTGGCGCGGACCATCGTTTGATGCACCTTGATTTCCCATTTGGGTTACCACTTTATATTTTTTTGCAGCAGCGGTTAGAATCCGTGCTTCATAAATATCATGTGTTAAAGGTTTCTGCACATAAACGTGTTTGCCCAATTGCATAGCTGCTAAAGCCTGAATAGCATGATTATGATCAGGAGTAGAAACAGATACAGCGTCGAAATTTTTATGTTCCTTATCTAACATTTCGCGCCAATCTTTATAGTATTTTGCTTTAGGGAAAGCTTTAACACTATTTGCTGCACGGCGATCGTCTACATCACATAAAAAAGCAATGTCTGCTTTTCCGCTTTTGTAAAACATGCTTAAATCGCTTTGGCCTTTTCCGCCAACACCAATACCGGCAACCAATAAACGATCGCTTGGTGCCAGATAACCGGGGCCACCTAAAACATGTCGGGGTACGATCATAAACGCAGCAGCGGCAATAGCTGTGGTCTTAATAAAATCACGGCGGTTACTCGTGTTTTTATTTTCTTGCTCTGTTTTCATATAAGTAAATCGATTTGCTAATTGGGGTCGATTATTTTTTCTTTAAAGATAAGATATACTTTACCATTAATTTTGCATCGTCTTTTTTAAGGGTAGCGTGAGCAGTCATCGGCATATTGCCCCAAACCCCTGTTCCACCTTTAATAATCTTATCGGCTAACATGTTGATGTTTTTCTCGGTAGCCGGATATTTTTTTGCAATTTCTACGTATGCAGGACCAATAATTTTGTTCGTCTTGTTATGGCAACCCAGACAGTCTGATTTGTTGATCAGTTTTTCTCCTGGATTTGATTGAAAAGCAGCATGGCTTGTTACTGTTGCAGCTGCAACCACAGTTTTCTCCTTCGTTAAATCGGCTTTTGAAAACGACGCCATAAAAATGACTACGGCGCCTAAAATTAAAAATGTTTTTTTCATGTGTGTTGTGTGTTTTGTTAATCTTGTAATCCTAATATTCTTTTATTGAAAGCGCTATCACTACCCGATGCTGCAAAATCATCAAATGCTTTATCGGTTACGTTAATGATGTTCTTTTTAATAAATTCTGCACCTTCACGGGCACCATCTTGCTGGTTTTTGATACAGCATTCCCATTCCATAACGGCCCAACCTTTAAAATCATATTGCGCCAATTTACTAAAAATGGTTTTAAAATCAACCTGACCATCACCTGGTGAGCGGTAACGACCGGCTCGGTTTGCCCAACTCTGGTATCCACCAAAAGTGCCTTGTTTGCCTGTAGGGTTAAATTCTGCATCTTTAACGTGGAACGCTTTTATGCGTTCGTGGTAAAAATCGATGTATTGAATGTAATCCAATTGTTGCAACACAAAGTGTGATGGATCATACAATAAGCATGCCCGAGGATGATTATTTACCGCAGCGAGGAACATTTCATAGGTTTCGCCATCAAATAAATCTTCACCTGGATGTATTTCGTAGCAAACATCAACGCCACATTGGTCGAATTCGTTTAAAATTGGTGTCCAGCGTTTTGCCAATTCTGCAAAACCTTCTTCAACCAATCCTGCTGGGCGCTGTGGCCAGGGATGGAAATATTGCCACAATAATGAGCCGCTAAATGTGGCATGCGCATTTAAACCTAAGTTTTGAGAGGCTTTAGCTGCATATTTCATTTGCTGCACCGCCCATTCTGTTCTTGCTTTTGGGTTTTTGTGTACTTCTTTTGGTGCAAAAGCATCAAACAGATCATCGTAAGCAGGGTGTACCGCAACCAATTGACCTTGTAAGTGTGTAGAAAGTTCAGTAATTTCTAAGCCATAAGAAGCTATTTTTCCTTTCAGTTCATCTGCATAGGTTTTGCTTTCGGCAGCTTTTTGAAGATCGATAAATCTTGTATCTAAGGTTGGCATCTGAATGCCTTTAAAACCTAAACCTGCTGCCCATTTACAAATACTGTCTAGGGAGTTAAATGGGGCTTCATCGCTTATAAATTGAGCTAAAAATACTGCTGGTCCTTTTATCGTTGTCATGCTTGATTGTTATAATTTATAATCTAACCACTTTTGGTCTGAGTGACTAGAAGCCACTACATTTTCGATAAATGCCATTCCTCTAATTCCATCTTCAGTACTTGGAAAGTCTAACATTTCAGCAGTAGGTTGCTCGTTATTCAACTTCGCATCTACTGTTAATGCAAAGTTTTTATAAATATTTGCAAATGCTTCTAGGTAACCTTCTGGATGACCACCAGGAGTTCGGGTATTGTGCTGTGCGAAACTGCCCATATAACTGTTGCCTGTTCTGTAGATTTGAGCAGGGGCATTTAACCATTTTACAATTAAGGTGTTCGGTTCCATTTGGTGCCATTCCATGCCACCTTTTTCGCCATATACTTTAATTTTTAATGCATTTTCTTCTCCGGCAGCAATTTGTGATGCCACAAGAACACCATTGGCACCATTATCGAATTTTAACAATACGTTTCCGTCGTCATCGATAGCTCTACCTGGAACAACAATACTTAAATCGGCACAGATTTTAGTGATTTTTAAGCCAGTGATATATTCTGCCAAATGAGCGGCGTGAGTGCCAATATCGCCCATGCTACCACTTTTTCCGGTTTTAGATGGATCGGTACGCCAGGCGGCTTGAGCATTTCCTTCGCGTTCTGATAAGGTACTTAACCAGCCTTGAGGGTATTCGACCATAATTTTTCTGATTGCACCCAGAGCACCTTCACTAACCATTTGTTTGGCCTGTTTAACCATTGGATAACCTGAGTAAGTATGCGTTAAACACAGTGTTAAACCCGTTTCTTCTACTTTCGCTTTCAGCTGTTTTGCTTCTTCTAAAGTTAAAGTCATTGGTTTTTCAATCACCACGTTAAAACCTTTATCTAAAGCCATCATTGCGGGAGCAAAGTGGGCGAAGTTTGGGGTAACGATGGTTACAAAGTCGATTCTTTCATCTGCTGGCAATTCACTTTCCTTCGTCAGCATTTCTTCGTAATTGGAGTAGATTCTGTTATCTGGAAGAAAAAGGAGTTTTCCAGATTCGTAGCCAATTTCGGGATTTACACTTAAAGCTCCGGCAGATAATTCAATAAGGCCATCCATATTGGCAGCCAAACGGTGTACGGCACCGATAAAAGCGTCTTTTCCACCGCCTATCATGCCCATTCTTAATTTTCTTCTCATTTTTATAAAAGGTGTGAGGTGTAAGGTGTAAGGCTTAGGGCGATTTCCCTTATACCTTAAACCCTACGCCTTTTACCTTGTCTAGATATTTTTTTTCTTTAATTCTTTTACAGCGTAATCGCAAGCACGGGCAGTTAAAGCCATAAATGTTAACGATGGGTTTTGGCAAGCGATTGATGGCATACAAGATCCATCGGTTACAAAAACGTTATTCACTTCGTGCATCTGGTTCCATTTATTCAGTACCGAAGTTTTTGGATCGTTACCCATTCTTGCCGTTCCTTGCTCATGGATGGCCATACCTGGATAACAGCCATTATCGAATGTTTTGATGTTTTTCATGCCGGCTTTCTCTAACATTTCGGCAGCATCATTCATCATATCCACGCGCATTTTTTTCTCGTTCTCTTTATATTCGCAATCAATAGCCAATACGGGTTGTCCCCATTTGTCTTTTTTGGTTTTATCGATGTATACCTTGTTTTCATAATAAGGTAACATTTCTCCAAAGCCGCCCAAGCCCATAGACCATTTGCCTGGAGTAGTCATTTTTTGTTTTAAATCTGCTCCGAAAGATAGTTCGGCTACATCACTTTGCCAGTTTGCCCTGCTTGCACCTCCCTGATAGCCGAATCCACGCAGGTAGTCGCGTTTATCGTTACCAATGTTTTGATATCTTGGTACGTAAATTCCGTTTGCACGGCGGCCATAAGTGTATTTGTCATCAAAACCTTCTGCCTCTCCAGATGCTCCGCAACGGAAATGATGATCCATTAAGTTATGACCTAACTGACCACTTCCATTACCCAATCCATTTGGATGGGCTTCGGATGTTGAATTTAACAGCACAAATGTTGAGCCTAATGTAGAACCGTTAACGAAAACGATTTTTGCATAAAATTCCATTGTTTTGTTGGTCTCCGCATCGATTACCATTACGCCTTTTGCTTTTTTGGTGTCTTTATCGTAAATGATGTGATTTACGATTGAGTATGGTCTAACCGTTAATCTTTTTGTTGCCATCGCTGCAGGTAGGGTAGAAGACTGCGTGCTGAAATAAGCACCAAACGGACAGCCACGGCTACATAAGTTCCTGTATTGACAATTACCACGGCCTTTGTGCGGAACAGTAAGATTGGCAACACGGCCGATCATAATGATGCGTTCTTTTTTATAATGTTCTTCAACGCGGGCCTTTACCGATTTTTCTACAATGTTTAAATCCATTGGAGGAAGAAATTCACCGTCCGGACAGGTTGGCCAGTTTTCTTTCGAACCACTGATCCCTGCGAAACGCTCAACATAATCATACCATGGAGAAAGCTCGGCGTACCGAATTGGCCAATCATTTCCATGACCATCCTTTTTGTTATCCTCAAAGTTATGATCGCTAAACCGATAACTTTGGCGGCCCCACATTAACGATTTTCCGCCAACATGGAAACCACGGTACCAATCGAAACGTTTATCTTCTGTATATGGACATTCTAAATCGTTTACCCACCATTTTTCATTTGCTTCCTGGTAAGGATAATCTCTTTTTTGTACCGGATGAGTACGTTTTTGCTCTTCGGTAAGTTTTCCGGCATGTTTAAAATCCCATGGATTTTTCATCGCCGTTTCGTAACCGGTAATGTGCTCAATGTTCATTCCTCTTTCGAGCATCAACACGCGTAAGCCCTTTTCTGTAAGTTCTTTGGCAGCCCAGCCACCGCTAATTCCCGATCCTATAACAATAGCATCGTAAGTATTTTCTGCTTTTAAATTTGTATTTAAATTCATGATGTTTTGTTGTTGTGGTTAGAAATTAGGTTGCCCAGGATTTTTGACCTGGTTTTAATGGCGCATTGCCATCATATCGGCCTGGAATAAGCACATATTCGCGTGCTTTGGTGCAACCAATTTCTGAAGAATAATAACCAAGTAGGGTTAAATCTCTTGCGGTAATAAAAAAGTAAGCTAAATCTTTATTCTCTTCTGATTTGCTCTCTTTTTGGGCAAGCGCGATTGCCCTTAAATCGATCATTAGTTTTTTACGGTCGGCTGGTGTTAAAGTGATATAACTTTTTCCAAAATCTTTCATTGATTTAGCCTGAAGATCTTTAAAACCTTGCGCAAATGAGGTTTGCATGGTGGCAGGGTAACAATCTTTCATCATCATGGGAATAAACTTCCCTAAACCTGCAGCCTTGGCGCCCGCAGATGATTTGGTAGTCGGAACAATAATATCAGCGAATTCAGCAAAAATTTTTTCATCTTCCAAAGAATAGAGGACAAAGTTCTTTTCGTTTTCCGGTAGCGTAAAACTTTCAAATAAAACGCCCATTGTACTTGCTGAGATTGCTCCTCCCAGCAAAAATGCAACGTTTTTGAGTGCTTCTCTTCTGTGCATCGTCTTTATGATTTTATATATTGGTTACTTATGTGTTGAATTAGTAATATTAGAAAAAATATAACGGAAAGAATAACTTTTTTAAGTTAAATTATCGGTATGCAATGTGATTGTTACTGAGTAGAATTGTTCTAAATAAATTACTTTTTGCCACTCTAATAGTATTTAAACCGTGTTTTTATATCGATTTAACTTGGTGTAAAAAGTACATTTAGTACTGGTAAGTGTATTATTTACTAATAAATCTAAAAACACCGGGTTTTTAAGGGGAAAATCTGCTTAAAGTAGGTTTTTTTTGACGTAGTTGTAGCTTTCTGCTATACTCTCATAAGGTGCTTTCCTGATGATGTCCTGTTCTGTGAAAATATAATCTACTCCGGCCAATTTAGCGGCAGCAAAAATGCGCTTGAAATCTATCCTGCCAGAGCCTACTTCCACGAAAACTGCTTTGTCTGTTTTATCCATATCCTTAACATGAAACATTCTATAACGGCCCGGATTTTTCTTGAACATATCAACAGGGTTTAAACCTGCATTTACCGCCCAAAAGATATCGAGTTCAAAACCTACCAGTTTGGCATCGGTTTCAGCGAGCAGGATTTCGTAGCCTGTAGCCCCATTACCCTGATCTTTAAATTCGAAGTTATGGTTGTGGTAAGCTAACTTCAATCCTGACTTTTGGCAAAGCTCGGCCGCTTGGTTAAATTTTAAGGCCATGCGCTTGTAATCATCTAATGTTCCATTGGCCCTGATATCGGTAGGCAAAGCTGGAATAACGAAATATTTCTGGCCAACGGTGGCTGCGGTTTCGATGTGCGATTTTAGCATTTTATCGTCGCCTGAGGATAAAAAATCAGTTAGGTTATAATGGCCGCTGGGAGAAGTGAGGTCATTTGCTTTTAATAAGGTATTAAAGTCTTTTGCTTCCAAACCCCAAAAACCTTTCACTTCGTATTTGCCAGGATAACCATAATAGGTTTCTACCTGGTTATAACCGATTTTAGCTACCTGTTCTATGGTCGCTTTTACATCTGCAGTTAACTGCTCCCTTAAAGTGAAAAGTCCGATTCCGATTTTTGAAACTTTAGCAGACTCAGCTAAAGCTGTTGTAACTAATGATGGACTTAAAAAAGCTGCTGCACCAGCAAGGCTTACCTTTTGTAAAAATGATCTTCTTGTTGTCATTATGTTTTAGAATTAAAAAAACCGGAGCGTGAACTCCGGTTTTATTTGTTAGAATGAATAAGCTAATGATCCCCAGAAAGTACGTTGAAGTAATGTTCTGCCAATCATTAATGTGCCAGGGGTTACGGTTGAGAAATCTCTGAACTGATCTCCACGAACATCGCCCTCTGTCAGCACTTTTGCATTTAACAAGTTGTCTGCCCAAAATCTTATCGAAATCTTTTTAGTAAAATTATATCCTGCACCTGCTTTCATTACTACATACGAAGGTAATTTATAGCTGTCGCTGGGTGATGTAAAACGGCTACCTACATAATTTGCCGCTACATATAAGTTAAAGTTTTTATAATCGTAATTGGCACCTAATTCGGTATTTAAAACCGGTACGCGTTCGGTTCTATTTCCTGTGAAACTGTAGGTACGGTTGCCAAACTCTGCTGCAACAGCTGCATTGGTGTTTGTATTGGCTTCATAATCGGTGTATTTAGAATCTTGTAAAGTTCCTGTTAGTCTTAAGCTCAATGGTTTAAATATTTTATACGAAACTTCGTATTCGGCACTCCATGTGCGGGTAGAGCCAAAGGCAACCAATGCCTGCTGGCCTGATGAAGTTGTTGGTACATTTATCGTTAACGAAGTGTTTTTAATTGCAGAGTAACTACCTGATGCAAAAATGGCCAGATTGTTTTTAGCATATTTAAAACCCACCTCTCCTAAATAAACCGGACGTTTTTTAATATTTGCAGCATTATAGGCCGAAGCATTATAATCGCCAATATTTGGTGCGTTATAGGCTTTGGTTGCGCGGGCGAACATACTTGCAGTAGCACTGATTTTGTAATTGGCACCAACAGATGCTGCCCAGTTTGTTAAGGTTTCATCATAAGAAGTATAGCCTAAAATGTTTGCTGTGGCAGTTGCAGTAGTATTCACGGTTCCATTTGCATTTAAGGCATAGTATGGTCTATCGCCTTTTACATTCTGGTTATCGATTCTTGCGCCAATATCTAAACGCCATTTTTCGGATATTTTAATCTCATCGCCAGCATAAGCCGATAGCGTTCTGGTGTCCCCAATAAAGGTATTTTTAGTTTGAATGGTGCGTTCTGCACCTGTTGGACTTTGCAAAATAATACTTGGATGCTCTTTAAATTCTGTAAAAGAGCGGAATGCATAACGTAAATCATCACGGTTATATTGGTGAATACCTAATCCGATATTCAGACTGTGGTTTTTTACGGTCTTTTTAAGATCAAGGTAATCAACAACCTGAACATCGCTGTTTATTTGCCCATTAGCATTAGAGGTTACCACATAATCGCCTGCTGCAAAAGGTGCAACTGCCCCACCTGGATAGTAATAAGGTGTAGCTGTTGTTCTGGCAGCAATTCCTGCCGGAACGGTATAAGTAGAGTTTGTATGGGTATTTTGATAACGGAAATTGTTCACAATCTGCCAGCCACTGTCGGTTAGGTAGTTGAATTGGAAACCAGCTGACCCCAATTTGGTGTGGATACCATCTGTTAAACTAAAATTATGGCTTCCGGTTGCGGGATCGTTATAACTCCATTCGGTTTGCATGGGCACAATCGATTGCGAAGCCATATCGTAATCGCGGTAAGTGGTTGGCTTTCCTGTAGCATCGTAAGGGTAATAACTGGTTAACAAGAACTGAACTTTATCGTTGAGGTATTTTCCGTACACCCTGATAAAGCCTTTATTATTCTTGAAATTAAAAGTCATATTGCCTTTAATCTGTCCACCCTGGTTGGCTGGATTAAAACCCTGATCTACCACGCCATTATCGGTACGGTAAAAACCACCAATGTTATATTTAATCTGATCGTTTATTTTTCCGCCGGTATTTCCATCAATACGGTATAAACCTTGCGAAAAACCTGTGGTAAATTTAAACTGGCCATATTGTTTATCAGCGCCCACGTAACTGATATTGTTAACCACAGCACCTGGTGTGTTGGCCTGGATAATAGAAGCGTTACCACCTCTAACCGCTTCGATATTCTGAATGGTTAAATCTGTTTTATAGTATTGATCTACAGATGGGTTGGTGTTGAAACCTGTTGGTAAAAGCGGTAAACCATCTTCCTGTATACCCAGGAAGATATATCCGCCCTGCTGCGGAAAGCCCCTTACCCAAACATTTCCCGGACCGTCACCACCTGTACTTTCTACCGTTAAACCTGGTATGGCCTTTAATAAATCGGTACTGTTTAAAGGTGCCCGGTTGGTAATATCTTTATTACTCACTGAAGTTAAGGCCACACTGCTTTCTAATTTTTTCTTTGGATTACCACCGGTTACCATCACACTTTCCAATTGTAGGTTATCTTCTGATAGGTTGATACTCAGGTTTTCGTCGGCATTGCCAGGTGATAGGTTTACTTCTTTGGAAATGAAACCTACGTATCTTACCACGATTACACGGCTGTCGACAGTTAAGCCTTTTAGTGCAAAGGCGCCATTTTCGTCGGTTGTGGTCCCGATTGATTTTCCTTTAACGGTAACTGATACCCCAGGGATGGCATTGCCTTTACTATCGGTTACTTTTCCGGTAACAATGCCTTCAAAGGCTTTTAATAGTTCGAGGTTGTTATTGGCGGGAATAGAATAGAGCAGAATTTGATCTTTAACTATCCTATATCCCACGTCATAACGTTTTAGCGAATTCTCAAGAAAGTATTTAAGCTTTTGATTAACCACGTTAATAGAAACTTTACGGTTGGAGTTTATTAATTGTGGGCTGTAAACAAATTTAACATTGGCTAAGTGTTCTGTTTTTTCTATAATGGTTTTAATATCTGTTTGATCGGCTTTAATCGAAATTGATTTGTTCAGAAAATCTTGTGCGTCGACATTTTTGGCAAAAGCACCACAAGTAAAAATTATTATTGCAAGTATTTGGTAAATCGAAACTCTCATTGCATATATCGCCAGCGAAATAAGTTGATTTTTTTTCATAAATTTGGTTATTGTTCATTAAATGATTGGATTTATTGGACATAGAAATACCATGAATACATTTCTGATGTATTTAACTCGCCGGCAATGCCCCACATTGTCGGCTTTGTTTTTTAGAAAAATATTATGGAAAATGGCGCCGCGGTTACGGGCTGTTGGTGTTGTGGTTCTTCTTCATCATATTTATATATTTGGTTAGTTTTTATTGGAAACCACAATGCTGGTTCCCTGGATGTAATATTTGCTTGATATGGTTCCACAGATCAGGTCGAGCTGCTCATATAGCCCTTTTTTGCTTAAATCTCCGGTAAAAGTATAGGTCGAAATCTGCTCATTATCCGATTTTATCTCTATCCCATATGCTTCAGATAAGGTTTTGAAAATTTCTTTAATGCTTTCTTCTTTAAAATTGTAGCTCAAGCTTGTGGGTATGTTATAAGCTTCGGCCAATGGAATAGGCTTGCTTACCAATGTTTTATTTAATTTGTGGTCGGAAAAAACACCTTTTTGATTTGGCGTAAGCAGAATTGGTTTCGCCAGTTTTTCTTTAGAGAAAGTAAATAGCGAATTTTTTTGATTTTCTTCTACCTGAACTTTTCCGGTCCTTACGGCAACTTGGGCGGGAAGTTTATCAGTTGATGATTTTACCCAGAAGCTGGTACCCAAAACACGTATAACCAGTTTTTGATTGTACACATAAAACGGCCGCTTTGGGTTTTTGCTTACCGAAAAGAAGGCTGTTCCTTTTAAATAAACCATTCTTTTGTTGGCAGCAAAAATCTTTGGATAAATAATATTGGCCTGCGGTTTAAGTGTTACCGTGCTTTCATCGCTAAGCGCTATAATGATGGGACGATCAGTATCATTGGTTTTGCTGATTAAGCTTAAATTGCTGTTTTCATCAATAAAAGATTGTTCAGCATGGTTGTAATTGGTTAAATATAAACCAGCAATAAAAAATGCAATGATAATAGATGCTGCAATAGCCAATTTTGGCCAAAGCTTTTTAACTTTTAATGCGCTTATTGGTTTCTGTTCAATGCTATTAATGCCAAGCCAGGTATTCATCTGCATTTCTTCGAGCGCAATTGATGATAAGTCTTTAAAATTCTGGTTATTTAAGTTATGGTACCATTTATCTATCCAAAGCTTTTCTGCTTCAGTACAATTTCCGTTTTCGTAACGGCTTAGTAAATCGTAAAATGATTTCTGGTCCATAAAAAAGAATATTTGGTCTTATACTATACAAGTAACACAACAGAGGCGAAACCCTAAAGGTGCGAGGGATAAAAAATGAAATAAACTGTAAATAACTGATAATCAGTTATAAAAAGATATAAAAATTTTTGATGTATTCTTTTATTCTTTTAATGGATTGGGTGATATGGTATTCTACAGCCTTTTCGGAGATGTTTAAGCCAGTAGAAATATCTTTGGTAGATTGGTGTTGGTAACGGCTCAGTCTGAAAACCTCCTGTGTTTTTTCGGGTAGCGAATTAATACCTTCTTCGATGATGGAAGATAGGTCGTGAAGATCGATCAGGTTTGCGGTATCCTGATGATTTTCTGAATAGGTTAGGCTTTGGTACTCCATGTACTTATTCTCCATAACTAAACTCCTGATGTGGTTGATTACACTTAACTTCAGGGCGCCGAACAAATAAGCCTGGAGATTATTGATCTGTGCTTCCTGCCGTTTTTCCCAAAGGGAGATAAAAATATTCTGTACCAGCTCTTCAGCAATTACCTTATCGCCTGTTTTTTTGTAGGCTGCCAATAATAGCTCGTTACTGTAGGTGAAATATATTTTTTCGTAAGCTTGTTTATCGCCTAGTTTTAGGCGCTTAAGTAAATCTTCAGATTTTTCAGGCTCAGCGTGAGTCATTTATTATTTGGTTATTCGGTACGCGTGTAGTAAATGTAATAATTTATTTGGCTTTGACTTTTAAGTTGGGTTAGAATATTGAAAGTTTTAAAGCTGTATGGTTGCAATGTTAATTTGACCGGCCAAGACAATTCAACAATTAACCATTATTCTATACACGAAGTATAAATATTTTATCGCCTTTTATCTCATTTTTTTACCTTTGCTCAATCTCAAAAAAATTATGCAAGAAAAAATTGTTGTTTTAGGCTCTAACGGGCAAATTGGTACCGAGTTGGTAACCATGTTACGTAAAATATATGGTGATGATCATGTTGTTGCATGCGATATACGCAGGCCGGATTATGATATCAAAAACTCTGCACCGTTTGAATTTGTGAATGTGCTTGATAAGGCAATGATCAATGGCATTTTCCATAAATACAGACCAACACAGGTTTACCTCTTAGCGGCTTTATTATCGGCTACAGGCGAGCAAAATCCAAAGCTAGCCTGGGATTTAAATATGAACGGCTTATTGAATGTTTTAGATTTAGCTTTAGAATATAAAACTGCAAAAGTATATTGGCCAAGTTCTATCGCTGTATTTGGGCCGAATTCGCCAAAAGATAATACCTCACAATATTGTGTAATGGATCCGAATACAGTTTATGGAATCAGTAAACTGGCAGGCGAGCGCTGGTGCGAATATTATAACCAAAAATATGGATTGGATGTGAGGAGTATCCGTTATCCAGGATTAATCAGCTGGAAAGCTGCGCCAGGTGGTGGTACAACAGATTATGCGATCCATATTTTTCACGATGCACTTAAAAAAGGTAGCTATCAGAGTTTCTTAAATGCAGATACAGAATTGCCGATGATGTATATGGATGACGCTATCCGCGGAACAATCGAGCTGATGGATGCCCCCGCAGATCAGATTTCAGTACGCAGCAGCTATAATTTTGGTGGGGTAAGTTTTACACCAGAGGTTTTAGCCGCAGAAATCAGAAAACATATTCCAGATTTTACATTAACTTACGGCGCTAATGATCCACGTCAGCAGATTGCAAACAGCTGGCCACGTTCTATAGACGATAACTATGCAGCAAAAGATTGGGGATGGAAACCAGAATTCGATTTATCGAAACTGACAGCAGACATGTTAAAAAATTTAAAGAAATAATATAAAGGTACAGGGTTTGAAAGGTTGAAGGCTTAAGGTCTCCTATCTCCTATCTTATATCTCAATACTAAAATAATGGGAAGAGCATTCGAATTTAGAAAAGAGAGAAAATTTAAGCGTTGGGCCAAAATGGCGGTTCAGTTTACGCGTATTGGTAAAGATATTGTAATGGCAGTTAAGGAGTCTGGACCTCATCCGGAAACCAACTCGCGCTTACGTACGGCGATGCAAAATGCGAAAGCGGTAAACATGCCAAAAGATAGGGTAGAGGCGGCAATTAAACGTGCCTCTGATAAATCGATGGCCAATTACGAAGAAATTGTATATGAAGGTTATGCGCCACACGGCGTTGCCGTTTTAATTGAAACCGCTACTGATAATACGAACCGTACCGTAGCAAACGTTCGTAGTTATTTTAACAAAACGGATGGTTCTTTGGGTAAAACCGGATCGTTAGATTTTGTTTTTAACCGCAAATCTGTTTTCCGCTTTGCGGCTACCGAAGGTTTAGATTTGGAAGAATTGGAATTCGAATTAATCGATGCCGGTTTAGAAGAACTATATGTAGAGGCTGATGAAGAAGGAAACGATATCGCTGTTGCCCAAGGAGCTTTCGAAAACTTTGGATCTTTACAAAAAGCTTTAGAAGAAAAAGGCATAGAGTTAAAGAGTTCAAAATTAGAGCGTATTGCTTTATCTCACCATGAGGTAACGGAAGAGCAGGCAGCTGATGTTTTGAAATTGATCGATAAGTTAGAGGAAGATGATGATGTGCAGGCGGTTTACCATAATATGGCAGAATAATAGCAAGCAGATATTTATAGAAAAGGTCCAGATTTTACATCGGGACCTTTTTTGTAATTTTTATTTTTTAAGACCTCGCAGGTTTTCAAAACCTGCGAGGTCTGGATTAGTCTAGTTTAAACCTGCGAGGTCTTGGAGCTTATGATATTTGATTTCTCTATGAATTTCTTTAAGTTTAAGAATGATTACTACAATTCCTTTAGAATCCTCTCGTCTTAGCG
Organism: Pedobacter sp. ISL-64; assembly: GCF_018613605.1. GTDB lineage: Bacteria > Bacteroidota > Bacteroidia > Sphingobacteriales > Sphingobacteriaceae > Pedobacter. The sequence continues at coordinate 50,495 of NZ_JAGGPU010000018.1, forward strand.
CCTCGCTAAGACCTCCCAATTTATGCGTTTTCCAATTTATACGGTAAAAAACTAAGTAAAAAACTAAGGTCTTAGCGAGACGCTAAGACTAGATGGGTTCACAAAAGCATGGAGTAATAAAAGATTTTAGAGATTATCCATATTCATCATACAGCATAATTTTATCCGGTAAGCCTACATCGCTGAAAAGAGAAGAAGTTATTGATTGGTTTGGTGGATTGTCCTTTTATGAAGAATATCATCAAAAGACATCAACAATTAGTTGATAATAAAGAATTTGAGTATTAGTTTTCTATATATAAACCTCGCAGGTTTTTAAAACCTGCGAGGTTTAATCTACTATTTCTTATGCGAAAACAACCAGCTCAATAACTCTGGTTCTGCAAATGCACTGTCCCAACTATTATGGTTTGCATTTGGATAGAGCGTAAACTTTATTTCATCACCAACGGTTTTTAAGCGCTCGGCAATGGCAATCGAAAAAGCCGGATCAACTACATCATCTTTTGCGCCATGGAAAATCCAAAGCGGTATTTTTTGATATTTTTTAATATTATTGGTGTTATCGCCACCACAGATGGCAATGGCAGCGGCGAATTTGCGGCGTTCTCTTCTTAAAAGCTCATAAGTACCCATTGCCCCCATTGATAAACCGCCCACATACACCTGCTCTTTGTTTATATAAGGTTTATTAAGGAAGTTTTTAACCATGCCTTGTAGCGCATGCATAATTTTGGTTGGTTTGCCACCCTCCACAAAACTGATTCTCCTTTTACCTTTTGCATCTTTCTCAAAATTGGCATTTGCCCAAAAGTCGTTTGATGGGCATTGTGGGAAAACAACAATAGCAGGGAAATTTTTGCGTAAATCATTTTTTAAAAACAATTTTCCACCATGTACCAGTTGACTGGTATTGTCATTCCCCCTTTCGCCGCTTCCATGGAGGAAGAAGATGATCGGGTATTTTTGGTCGGGATTAAAATTCTCGGGAAACAGGATTCTGTAGTAAATAGAGTCCTTTCCTTTGATATAGCTTCCCTTGTCGTATTTTTTTAAGTCTTGGGCGTTTAAAAAGAGTACAGAAAAAAGAATGCAGATGGTAAAAAAAATATTTTTCATCCGTTTTATATTATTTTTAAAGTTGATAAAGCTATCATGATTTGTTATTTCAAGGTGTGTTTTGATCAATCATGATGGTTTCATTTAACAAAAATAGAAAACCCTGGCTACTTTACAATAGCACAGGGTTCATAACCAAACCTAATTGTCTTTATTTCAGTGTAAAAGATGCCTCTTTTACATCACGTGAATTTGTTCCGATAAATACTTTAAAATCGCCAGGTTCAGCCACGAATTTTAGATCGGCATTGTAAAACTTAAGATCATTTTCTGAAATGTTGAAAGTGACGGTTTTACTTTCTCCGGCTTTTAAATTAATCTTTTGAAAACCTTTTAGCTCTTTTACCGGACGGGTAATACTTCCCACAAGATCTTGAATGTATAATTGAACGACCTCTTTACCCTCATATTTACCCGTATTACTTAGTGTAACCGATGCCGTGATCGTTTTCCCTTTGGTTAAGGTATTTGAACTTAATTTAACATCGCTGTAATTAAACGTGGTATAGCTCAGGCCAAAACCGAATGGATATAAAGGATCGTTGCTTACATCTAAATAGTTGGAACGGAATTTTTCGAACCATTTACCCTCTGCCAGCGGTCGACCGGTGTTTTTATGTGCATAATACAAGGGCACCTGACCTACATTTTGAGGGAAAGTTGCACTCAGTTTACCCGAAGGATTAACATCGCCAAAAAGTACATCGGCAATTGCATTTCCTGCTTCACTACCCGGGAACCAAACATTTAAAATGGAAGGAATATTTTCCTGCTCCCAGTTTAATGCCAACGGCCTACCGGTAAATAACACCAGTACCACAGGTTTGCCAGTTTTAGCCAGTGCTTTTAACAGGTTTTTCTGTGTCTCGGGAATCTGGATATCGGTTACACTACTGCTTTCGCCTGTAAATTCAGAACCTTCGCCAATGGTAGCCACAATAACGTCCGATTTTTTAGCAACCTCTAGCGCTTCCTTGATCATTTCTGCCTCGGTTCGAGGATCGCGTTTGTAAGTAGGATTGTGGATGTTTACATAACGGTGCTCCATAGCCGAATCTGCTAAAAAATTAGCGCCGCGTGCGGTTAAAATTTTCGCTTTATCACCCAAAACATTTTTTAAACCTTGAAGTACAGTTATCGATTTATCAAAAAGAGCCGCAACACTCCAGGTACCATACATATTGGCGGTATTATCTGCCAGTGGACCGATTAAGCCAACAGTACCTGATTTTTTTAATGGAAGTATATTATTGTTATTTTTTAGTAACACGAAGCTTTCAGCTGCAATTTCGCGTGCAACCTGACGGTTAGCTGGACTAAAAACCTCTTTTTCTGCTCTTTCTGCATTGCAGAATTTATAAGGATCAGCAAATAAACCCAATTTATATTTTGCCTGAAGCACTAATCGGCATGCCCTGTCTATTTGTGCCATGCCAACTTTTTTCTCTGCCAATGATTTTTTTAAAGTACCTAAAAAGCCTTCGCCCACCATATCCATATCAATGCCAGCATTTAAAGCCAAAGCAGAAACAGTTTGTAAATCGCCCATGCCGTGGGCAATCATTTCAGGGATACCCGTATAATCAGTTACCACGAACCCTTTAAAGCCCCATTGGTTACGTAAAACATCGGTCATTAACCATTTACTTCCGGTTGCAGGGATACCATCAACTTCGTTAAAAGAGGCCATAATACTGGCTGCTCCTGCATCAACAGCGGCTTTGTAAGGAGGGAAATATTCATTGTACATGCGCACTTTGCTCATATCGGTGGTATTATAATCTCTGCCAGCTTCAGCAGCACCATAAAGCGCATAATGTTTTACGCAGGCTAAAATTTCGTTATTGGCCTGAAGTTTACCTTGATAACCTTTCACCATGGCTGCGGCAATTTGTGAACCTAAATAAGCATCTTCGCCACTTCCTTCCGAAATGCGGCCCCAACGCGGGTCTCTAGAAATATCAACCATAGGAGAGAAGGTCCAGTTAATTCCACTTGCACTGGCTTCTATCGCAGCAACCCTTGCCGATTTTTGTACTGTGGCCATATCCCAAACGCAACTCATTCCTAAAGGAATGGGGAAAACGGTATTATAACCATGAATTACGTCCATCCCAAAAAGCAATGGGATTTTCATGCGGCTGTTTTCTACTGCAATCTTTTGAACTGCCTTTATCTTATCTACTCCTTTAATGTTAAATAAACCACCAACTTGTCCATCTCTGATTTTTTTAGAAATGTCGCTGCTGTTAGCCTGGCCGGTGGTGATATCGCCAGAACTTGGCAGGTTCAATTGACCAATTTTTTCATCAACGGTCATTTTCGCCATCAGATTGCTGATGAAGGTATTCATCTTTGCATCTGCTGCCGAAACAGGTTTTTTTGTTTGTGCTGATCCATTCGGTACAAGCAGGGTTAAAAAAACAACCAGGATATTCGCTCTCTTCATTATATGTGTGTTTTATTCTTTTTATTAGTTGGCGCTCGTTTCCAACGAATGCCTAAATAGCTTTACGATTTTATCGTGTTTTACATTAATCGCTTAAAGCGATTGTTTATTTCCACACTCGTTAGAAACGAGCGTGAGCTATGTATTTTATTAATCAACTTTCTTTACCTCGGTTTTTGCCGATACACCATTCTCATTTATTGCTTCAATGGTAAAATAATAAGCTTTTTGGCTGTCCATTGCTTTGAACCAGTACTCGTTAAAATCATGGATCATAATGCAATTGTATAGCTTATCTGGCGCAGTACCGTAGTAAAGATTATAGGCAAATGCATTATCAACAGGCTGCCATTTGATGTAGGCGCTGCGTTTATCTTTTTCTGTCCTCAATACAATCAGGTTTTTAACCTTTGTTGGTTTTTCTCCATTTCCATTGCCGAAAACACGTAAGCCACTAATGGCAAATTTTCCGGTTGGCATATGGATGTTTATCATTTTGATGAATCTGGTTTTTACTGGTGTCTGCAGTTCGATATAATCGTGCGGCACATCGGTTTTGTTCTGGCTTTTATCAACCAGGGTAGTCCATTTTTTACCATCAGTTGATGATAGAATCTTATATTGATGGTAAATTCCGATCTGTTTACCAATAAATTCTGCATCCTGATCAGCATAATTAATCTGGATGGCATTAACGGTTGCCAAGCTACCCAGATCGGTTTGGATCCATTCTCCATTATTAGCGGTTTTGGCACTCCAATAGGTCTTAATGCTTTCATCAACAGCATTATTGGCATTAAAGCTTCCTAAAGTTGAAGAAACAGTAACGGGTTTTTTATAGTTAATTAGCATCCAACCAGGGCCTGCCGGACCACCTTCTTTTCTTTCGGAAGGTAAATAGAGCGGATAATCTCCAAAGGCAGTATTGGTCCACATCACATCGTCTTTATCAAAACCGGTTGGCCAGATACCCATTCTGCGCTCCCAGGTGTTTTTTACACAGATAATGCTCGTAGAAATGTGCCAGTAATTTTTACTGTTATCCTGAAAGGTTGCACCATGCCCTGCACCACGCGAAAATCCACCACCTTTATAACTTAAAGGATCAGATTGAGGCGTAAATGGGCTATCGTAAAACAAAGGTTTGGTTCCAACCACCACTCCATCAGAATAACCACTAAATTCGGTTCCTGGTGCTCCGTATTGAAAGTAATATTTGCCATTATGTTTGGTCATCCATGCACCTTCGGCAAAAGGATCAAGAAATGTATTGTCCATATATTCGCCAAAACGCTGCCAGCCATACCGCCAGCTTTCAAGCAGGTACATTGGTGTGCGGGTACCTTTAGGTTGAAAAGTTTTGCGGTCTAATTCTACACCATACATGGGGTAGTTATTACTGCTTCCGTTATACATGTAAAATTTGCCATCGTCATCGGTAAAAAAGGACGGATCCCAGCCACCAATTTCTAAAGAATCAACCAATGGGAACCATTTGTTCCCTTTTGGGTCGGTACTTCCCCATAAAGTGAAGTTTTTAGTATAGGTACTCCCGAAAACGACCATAGTATCGCCAACGATGCCTACCCCTGGTGCACAGAGTTCATCTTTTGTTTTGTTCCATGGACGGAGAAATTTTCTTTCATGGAATTTCCAGTTCAGCATATCAGCGCTATGCCAATAACCCCATTGGTTGGTGCTGAAAAGATAAAAATCACCCTTATAATTTACAATCACCGGATCGGCAGTGGCACGGTGTTTCCCCCATTCGGTAAAAGATTCGAATGGTGTATAACCATAATCTACATTGATTGGATTGCAATAAGTTTTTTGACTTTGTGCAAATGCCGAAGCAGTGCAGATCATGATTGCTATTGTTATAATCAGCCTTCTCATTTTATTTTTTTAAAGTAGGATGTTCAAAACCTAATTTTTGTAATCCATTTTGAACATCTTTGTTTCCCATAAAAAGTTTCCAAAGTAAGCCTGATCTGTAATTTTCGATCATCACAACCATTGGGCCTTGGTCGATACCTAAATATCTTTTCGGATACCAATTGTCCTGCTCTGAAAAGGCATCGTAAAAACCATATTTCCCCCAAACTTTATCGCCCAGATCTTCGTAAAGATGCCTGATTACCCTCATCGATTCTTTTGGCGTGTATGGGATCGATGATATAGCTGCAGTAGGAGAGATTACGCCAAAATCTTCCTGAGGATTGTGTGCTGCATAACCTTTTACCGAATAACTGGCTGTTAAACCCCAGTTGTTTTCTCCATAACCTTTAAATTTCTTTGGGTTGGCCACACAGTAATCGTGTATGGCAAGTGTGTGGTTTACGTTATTTTCCCAATAATTTGCATAACGGTCTTTTAAACCTTTCGGATTTAGACCTAAATAGGAGTAATGTGCCCAAAATAATGGTCCTACTGAATTTTTCTGACCTTGATAATCAAGTGTAAAAGGATGTCCATAAAATTTGAAATTAGTTTTAATCTGCCCGTTTCTTGCCCAACCTTCGTGATACACCTCTGAAGGGACACCATGCGTGGGGGATGAGGCGGCCATTACATACATAATCAAACATTCATTATAACCTTTAACCTGAAAGTTCATTTCCCATTTATACGCTGGCGACCAATGCCAGTACAATACATTTTGGCCATTGCGGTACCAGTTAAAATCGATTCCTTTCCAAAGTTCATCAGCTTTTTTTGCTAATGCCTTTTCACCATCCGTTCCATTTTTATAATATTCGTTAATACAGATTAAGGCCTGTGCAACAAAAGAAGTTTCTACGAGATCGCCTCCATTATCTTTTTGCCCAAAAGGACGTACTTTGGCAGTTTCTCCATTTATCCAATGCGGCCATGCACCATGAAAACGATCGGCTCTGGATAGAAAATCCAATATTTTGTTTAATCTGTCTAATCCTTCTTTTTTTGTTACATAACCTCTATCAATACCGCTTAAAATGGCCATCAAGCCAAAGCCGGTTGCACCGGTTGCCACTGTATTCTTATCATTTTCCGGGTACACATTATCCACATGAAAGCGTTCTCTACCAGCACCTGATGTGGGTTCAGCCCCATCCCAAAAATATTGGAAAGTCTGTTTTTGCACAAGATCCAGTAATTCAATGTCGGTAAGGTTTTTTTTGATCTTCAGATCAGGATTGTATGCCTGTTTTTCACGCTGTGCACATGATGATAGCGTAAAAAGGGTAAATGATAATAAAAGGAAGTTTCGGAATATAAATTTCATTGCTGAGGTATAATATTAAAGATTGGGACTGTTAAAACCAAGATTTTTCATGCCTGTTTTAACTTCGGGAGCCGACATAAATAAGTTCCAGATTAATTTGGTTCTATAATTTTCGATCATCACTACTATTGGTCCTTGATCTATGGCCAAAGTAGAAGAAGCAAACCATTGATCTTTTAGCGAGAAAGCATCGTAAAAACCATAGTCTCCCCAGGTTTTGTTGCCCAGTTTATAATAAAAATATTTTAGCGCCTGCATCGATTCGGTTGGCGTATACGGAAAAGATGATAAGGCTGCGGTAGGGGCAATTACGCCAATATCATTGTTCGGCGCACTTGCAGTATATCCGTTAGGAATATCACTTGCCGTTAAACCCCAGCAATTTTCGCCATAACCATAGTTTCCGAGCGGATTAGCTTTGCAATAATTATAATTAATCTGCGTGTGTGCTTTAGTCTGTGTTTCGTAATTTGCGTAAGCATCGCTTAAACCTGTTGGATTGATACCCAAAAAAGAATAGTGTGCAAAAAATAATGGGCCACCATTGGCTGTTCCTAAAGGAAGTTGAACACTATAATAGGTATTCCCATTTTTCATTGCTCCATTTTGTGCCCAACCATTATCATAAACAGTTTTAGGGATCGAATAAGTAGGAGAGGCTGCTGCCATCACATAAGTGATTAGGCACTCGTTCCAGCCTTTAATGGGTAGGTTCATGTCCCAGTTATAATTAGGGCTCCAATGCCAGTAAAGTGTATTACTGTTATCTTTTCTGTACCAGGCCCATTCTACGCCGTTATAAATGTTATTAATATCAGCTCGTAACGCAGTTTCTGCTGCATCAGTTCCATTAAAATATTGACGGGCAGTGATTAGTCCTGCCATTAAAAATGAAGTCTCAACGAGATCGCCACCATTATCTTTGGTGCTGAACGGAATTGCCTTTCCGGTATTGCCATCCAGCCAATGTGGATAGGCGCCATGAAAACGATCGGCAGTTTTTAAAAAGGATACCATCTTTTGGATCCTCGTCAATCCATCGGCCCTGCTGATGAAATTTCTGCTGATACCAGTAACCAAGGCCATGATTCCAAAACCCGATCCACCAGAAGTTACGGTATTACCAGATGTATTTCTTTCCCTGGCAAGGCCACTGGTTGGGTGTGCAAAATCCCAGAAATATTTAAAAGTCTGCTTTTGAACTAAAGTTAAAAGGTCGTCGTCGCTGATGCGGGCAAATTTATCTGCATCATCTACAGCAGTGATCAGGTTTACAGCAACCGCCGATTGAAGTTTGCCACCGGTTTTTGATGATAAATTGTTATTAACGTTTAAGATATATTTAGTAATGGGCTGCAATGCCGTAGCAGTAATTACAACCGTATTATCGTTGTTCTCTAATTTGGAAGTGAATGCTGCCGGATTTCCAGAGGCATCGGTAAGGGTAACGTTGCCACTTATAGAAGCCGAATTGATTGGTGATGAGAATGTTATTTTGATAATTGGGTTATTGTTTAAGCCATAATAGGTAAAGCCACTGTAAGCATCGTTTACCTTTAAATCGCTAAAAGCGAAAGATGATGGTGTAACAGGCGGATCAACCGGTGCTGGTGTATCGCCTTTTTTGCACCCAAAAAAAATAGCCGATAAGATGAAAATATAAAAATATTTTTTTTTCATAGTGTGGTAGTTGAAAGGGCCCCCAATCGGTGGCCCTTTTAATTTGGTCTATCAGGGAGGAAAACTATTTTCCTCTTCCTTCTAGTTTAGATAATGAACCAATTTCAACATCGGTTAGTGCCTTGTTAAAAATTTTAACTTCATCTAATTGACCTACTAAATAACTCGCCCAATCTTGTTTGCCAGTTGAGTTTGTTAAACTAGGTGTTGTTTGAAATTGCACGGTGCCAAAAACCATTTTAGAGGCATCCTGAAAGGTTAGTTGACCCAAGTTTGCTACAACTTTTTCTCCGATTTTAGAGCCATTAAAATATACTTTATAGGTTGAAGTGGTAGCATCATATGAATAGGCTATTTGATTCCATTTATTCCAAGGATCAACAATCTTTAAAAAATTGTCTCCGCCGTTGTTAACCACACCTGTATAAGAACGGGCAACCAATCTGCCAGTTGAAGCATCTCCGTTATTTTCCATAAACAGCGTTAGATTTCCCCAAAAATCGGATGATTTTGCAACATCAACTAATCCTACAATTCCTTTATCATTAAGGGGCATATTAAACCAGCAGGTGAGCGTAAAACTTTTTAAATTTTGTACTGCCGCTGGCGTGTTGGAAGTTACGTAGCCATTTAATGCGCCTTGTAACGATTTCCCTTTAATACCGGTACTGAAACTGGTACCAGTATTGGTGCCTGCTGTATTCGATACACTATCAATTAAACTGCCATCAAATGCCCAATAAGCTATTAGGCTTGAGGGAGCAATCTGTTTTGAACTCGTGTAGCCATTAATGTTTAAGGCTGGTGCATAAGTTGTTGGATCAAAGTCTTTTTGGCATGATGATAACACCAAGGTTACAGCTGTCAATAATAAAAAATATTTTGTTTTCATTTTCGTAAAAATTAGCGATTAGTAACCTGGGTTTTGAGTTAAAGTTCCTGCACTTTTATCAATCTCATTTGCGGGTATTGCCCAAACTTCGTTTTTGCCTGCTTTCCAGCCTTTAGGACCAAATATGGCCGCTCCACGACCTTGGCGAATTACATCGAAATAACGGTCTGACTCCATCGCTAATTCTACTTGTCTTTCTTTCCAAATCGCCTGGCGCAAAGCCTCTTTATCAGAAGTGGTTACATCTGGTAAAATACCAGCAATCCCTCCGCGTGCACGCGCACGTACCCTGTTCAATGATGTTTTAGCTAAAGTGGGATTTCCTTGCTCGTTTGCAGCTTCTGCATTCATTAGCAATACATCCGAAAATCTTATTACCCTAACATTTTGTTGCGAGCCTTCTGTATAACCGCTTACAATTAAACTAAATGGTACATATGATTTTTGATTATACATTGGATTATCTCCAGTCGGACTAATAGCATCACCTTGGGGAGTAGTTTCTCCTCTAAAAATTATTGTTGCATCTTTACGGGGATCACCAGTTTCGTAAGCTGCTACTAGAGCAGGAGTAGGTACATTAAAACCCCAACCTGCAACACTACCCCGTACACCTTGTACCTGGCTATATTGAGAGTTAGAAGCATCTTTATTATTCAATAAAAGTTCGCATTGTATCTCAAAAACTGATTCGATATTATTTTCGTGGTTAGTTCTAAAGCCCTCTTGATAATTAGGATATAAATCGTAACCCAATGTAATTACAGTATTTGTAAAAGAAAGTACCTGATCCCATTTTTGCTGATACATAGCAACTTTTGCATGTAAGGCGAGCGCAGCGCCTTTGGTTGCTCTGCCTAAATCAGCAGCTGGATAGGTTTGAGGCAAAACTGCTGCTGCATCATCCAGATCTTTCTCGATAGCGGCCCATACTTGCGCTTTAGGCGTTCTCGGAATATTAAACTCAGCCGGTGTTTTTGGAACGTTTAAACGCAAAGGTACATCGCCAAAAGCGCGAACCAATCTAAAATAAGAATATGCTCTAATAAATTTTGCCTCGGCTAAATAACGTGCTTTTAAGCTTGCATCCATATTGATCCCTGGAACGTTATCAAGCACTTGGTTACAAAGATTTATATTTTGATACTGTGCTTCCCAGAAGCCTCCCATTTGCCCTTCTGTTGATGTTACTGTAAAATTATCATAGGCATTTAAATAGTCAGAATCATTTGCCGCACTACCTTTTTCTGCTTCATCAGAACCCATACTTTCGAGCGCTAATGCCGGAAAAGCGGTATTTCCCCAAGTTCTGAGCTGTGCATACATCGAATTAACCGCTTTTGCAGCATCGCTAGCATCTTTCCAGAAAACTACCGCAGGTTGCTGTGCTTGTGGATCAACATCTAAAAAACTTTTTTTACAAGCAGGTATTATTAAAAGTGAGGAACAGATAACTACTATCCCCATCTTTTGTATATAGGTATTTTTATAATTTATTTTCATCGCTATTTGATATTAAAAAGTAACATTAACACCTAATCTGTAAACTGCAGATAGTGGATACACACTCGCATCGATACCTGCATTTGTTGGCGTACCACCGATTTCTGGGGTAAAACCTTTATATCCAAATAAGGTCACAGGGTTTTGCGCATCAACAAAAACTCTTACTTTTTTCATTGTCCACTTATTCATTAAAGTTGACGGTAACGAATAACCTAATTGGATATTTCTTATACGGATATATGATCCATCTTCAACATAGAAAGAGTTTGGAGCGGAATTAAAGGTTGAGCCAACTGCTGCAGAAGGATAGGTGTTTGAAGTGCCTGCTCCATGCCATCTGTTATCATAAAAATCTTTACTAAAATTTTCGTTTCCAAAACGCGAGCCAATATTGGCATTGTAAACATCTACCCCGGCAACACCTTGTATATCAACGGTTAAATCGAAATTTTTGTAGCCAAATGTAGTGCTTAAACCATAATTATATTTAGGATTAGGATTACCTAATACAATTCTATCTTTACCATCAATTACACCATCGTTATTTTGATCAATGTATTTAAAGTCGCCAGGTTTTGCTGTTTTTTGAGCCGATGCTGCAACCTCTGCAGGAGTTTGAAATATCCCATCTACTTTATAGCCATAAAATTCTCCAATTGCACCACCTTGTATAGTGCGTGTTGCTAAGCCTCCATTAGAAAGCCCTGCGCCACCCGCATAAATAGGGTTTAGGCCCGTAACAACTGATAAAACTTTGTTGTTATTTAACCCAACGTTACCGCTAATAGAGTATGAAAAGCCACTTTTAGTTTGATCTCTCCAAGTAGCCAAAAACTCAAAACCACGATTTTGTAAATCAGCCTGGTTGCCAATTTGTTTACCAGAAGAGGTACCAATAGAAGATAAGATAGGGATTTCGAAAATTGCTTGCTCTGTTTTTTTATTGTAAAAGCCAGTTTCTACATTTAATCTGTTATTTAAGAAACTTGCTTCAAGGCCAATGTCAGTACCAGTAGTACGCTCCCAATTTAAGAACGATGGCACTAATGAACTAACGTTTGCGCCAGTGTAAGCAACGCCGTTAAATACCACAACATAAGCGCCATCTTGTTTTACTACAAGCGTTGTTGGGTTTACAGGAACACCAGCATTACCCACTTTTCCCCATGATCCTTTTAGTTTTAAGCTATTGAAGATTTTCTGATCTTTCATAAAATCCTCATTGGAAATTACCCAACCAGCACCTACTGATGGGAAATAACCCCACAGGTCTCCTCCACCATAAAATTGCGATGCTGCATCAGCACGTATCGTTGCATTTAAAAGATAACGGTCTTTGAATGAGTAATTTGCTCTACCAAAATAAGAAGAATAGGTTGTTAAGCTACCACCATCAATTACTGATCTATCTGCAGCATTACCAAGTGCTAAATATAGATCGCCCTCGCTTGAGTAAGGAACATTAAGCGCTGATGAATTAATATAGTAATTTTTTCTTCTCTGGGCAGTTTGACCTGCTAAAATTGTTAAGTTATGATCACCGAAAGTATTTTTATAAGTTAAGGTGTTTTCTAAGATCCAGTTTCTATCCTCGGTTCTTTTAATTTCTAATAAGCTTTTGTCGTTTCTTTGCCCCTGTGTAGCCTGATAAACCGGAGTGTACCCACGAACTTCAGCCTGACCAAAATCTCCGCCTATACTTGTTTTAAAAGTAAAGTGCTTAGCAAAATTTAACTCGGCATAAAAATTACCATTGTAACGGTAATTTTTAGACTTTTGATTAAAATAATCTAAGGTTACCTGAGGATTAAAATTATTTCCTCCACCTAAACTAAAATCATTCGCATCACCATAGGTACCATCAGCATAATAAACCGGAACTACTGGACCGGCTGCATATAACTGACGGAAAATAGAGCCGTTAACATCATCAGAGTTTGATGCTGTTGCTGAAATGGTATAACCAATTTTTAAAGGCTTTAATACCTGAATATCGTTAGAAAATTTAGCTGTATAACGCTTGTAGTTTTGTGTTTTAACAATCCCATCTTCTCCGGTATAACCTAAAGAAAAGTTATAAGTACTCTTTTCACTACCACCGTTAATAGATACTTGATGATTGGTTTGTAACGCATTTCTGAATGCCTGGTTATACCAATTGGTACCCTCGCCAAAGCTTGATGGGTTTGCGAAAAGGTTAGGAGCGCCATTAATTGCAGATAACTCATTTATTATTGTAGCATACTCTGTTGCGTTAGCCATAGCCAATTGATTGGTAACTACTCGATAGCCAACGGATCCGTTATAATTTATTACGGGATCACCTGATTTACCTTTTTTGGTCGTTATTAATACAACGCCGTTTGCCGCACGGATACCATAAATAGATTGAGACGAGGCATCTTTTAGGATACTTAAGTTTTCAATGTCGCTTGGATTAAGGAAACTGACCTCATCATACCAAACACCATCTACCACATACAATACACCCGTATTGCCATAAATAGAACCAGTACCGCGAATGGTAATTTTTGGAGAAGAACCCGGTGCACCGTTGTTGGTAATGCTAACCCCTGCAACTTTTCCCTGTAACGCACTTACCGCGTTGGTAGAGGCCTGCTTTGCAATGTCTTCACCTTTAACGGTAGCTACTGATCCTGTAACATCAATTTTTCGCTGTGTACCATAACCCACAACCACAACTTGCTCTAGTTGTTGTGTTGATGAAGCTAATGATACATTTAAAGTAGCTTGATTGTTTACAGCTTGCTCAAGTGCTGTATAGCCTACAAAGTTAAATACTAATGTGGCATTGGCCGGCGCGCTAATGGAGTAGTTGCCGTTCACATCTGTTTGCGTACCATTTTGTGTGCCCTTGATTAAGATAGTTACGCCTGGTAACGGAGTTTTATCACCCCCATCAACTACTTTACCTTTTACGGTAATGTTTTGCGCTAATGCTACGTTAATTGTTAGCAAACAAAATGCAGCGAGAACAGAGATTCTTGTAAAGATTCTTTTCATGCTTTATTATAAATTTAGTTTAATTGTTAGTTAAATGTGGGGTTGTTTTTGCTGATGTGCAAGTGTTTTTACCTCTACATTAATACATCATCTGATACTGTGGGGTATCTCAATCAAATAAACCAAATGCCATTTTAGCCTAAAAATGCAGTTTTTTAGATTTTAACATCACATTAATAAATACACAAGTGTACAAATAACACTAAGTGTTTTGTGGGGCCAAAAAGCTCGCTATGAGAGGTAATGATGTAGTGCCGATTGAGTAAGATAACATGAAAAAGCCTCAAAAATCGTTTTTTGTGCAAACGTTCCCGAGGCTGGTTCGTGCAATTTTTGACCGCTCTAATTTGATTCTAGCTGCAAGATTAAAGTTCCATTAAAAACTCTGTCAGGTTTTTATCGTGCGGTACTTCGAGCTTTTTGCGTAAGCGATATCTTCTGATTTCTACACCCCTTAAACTAATGTTCAACAGTGATGACATCTCTTTACTACTCATGTTCATCCTGAGGTAGGCGCAGAGTTTCAAATCATTCGGAACAAGATCGGGATGCTGTGCCTTTAATTTTTTAAAGAAACTTTCGTGTGCCTCATTAAAACTATTCTCAAATAAATGCCAATCTCGCTCATCATTCATTCCATCATTAATTACTTTCTGGATTTTGCGTGTTTGATCATCTGAGAGTTTTTTTCCGTTCTCATCCTTTAATTTGGTGATCTCATCGCTCAGCTTTTGGAGCAGTTCGTTTTTATAAACAAGGGTCATGGCTGAGTTGGCCAGTTCTCTATTTTTCGAGGCGAGTTCTGCCTGTAATTTTTCGGTTTGCAGCTTGATGATCTGCTTTTCGTTGATCTCTGTTTCCTGTTTCAGGATCTCTTCTTGCTCGGCCTGTAAGCGGTCGCTGATTTTTTGGCTATCCCGCTGTAGTTTTCTTTCGTAAATTTTCTTACCCAGAATCAACACTACCACAAATAAAACAACATAACACAAAATGGCCCAATTATTTAGATACCATGGACGCAAAATAGTAAATGAATAAACGGTTTCCCTGCTTACTGAAGTATCATCGATTTTTGCCCTAACTTTAAAAATATAGTTGCCAGCACTTAAATTGGTAAAATCTTTTTGTGTGGCATAACTCCAATCAGACCAGGCCTTAGAATATCCTTCTAAATAAAACTGATATTTAACCTTAGCCTGTCGGTAATAGGGCAATGCATAAGAAATGCGGATATTGTTACGGCTGTTTTGGATCTCTGTTGCTTCCTCACCGTTTCCGGCTTCACTGATGAGCGAAAACTTATCGGTAATATCTTCTACACGCCTGATCAGTACGGCAGACAATTTTTGTTTCTGCAAACTCAGTTGAGCCGTAGGATTGTAGATTACAAACCCATCATCAACGCTGATCAGGTAAATGGAATTACTGATTCGGCTGATATTCTCATAATATTGCACCATCCTGCCATCTAAAATGCTGAATTGATTCGAATCTATTTCTACTTTACCAGGTTCGCTAAAGTTAACCAGTGCTGTTTTGCCGTGATTAATAAACCAATATTTTTTGCCACCGGCGCTAATAATTTTATTGGAGGATTCGAAAGAACCGAGTTCTTTATTGAGTGCTTCGTACTTGGTAAACTTATTGCTTAATTCATCATAGGTATAAAAACCTGCATCAGAAGAAAAGACAATCTTGTTTTCTAAGTTAAATATATTGATGTTGTAATTTCCGGGCAGACCGTTCCTTTCATCAAAATATTTGGTGCTGGTTACACTCGTGTAGTTAGGGCTTAAGCTTAATTTATACAGCCCCTTATAAGCATGCGCTACCCAAATATCCCCCTTATTATCCTGTTCTACATATCTGGAAGGGGCATCAAATCCGGCAATTTTAGTAACAAACTTTAATCCTGATGCAGGAGATTCTGTAAAAAGCGAAAGCCCGGTATAAGTACCCTGAACAAGGAAATTCGGGTTCGAATTTAGCTTTTTTATCGTCCAGCCACCAGATGATCTCGATAACCAATCGATTTTATCGCCGTTTACTTTAAATGTGCCGCTATTGTGTCCACAGATCAACTCATTATCAATAATGGTGAGTTCCCATACCTGCCCTTGCGAATTAGAGATTAACCGAAAATTAAATGGCAGTAGGTTATCTGGCGACCACTCGCTATAAAATAAACCCTGATTGGTGCCAAGATAAATTTTATTATTAAAGATAATGCTGGAGTAAACAGTACCAAACTGACCTGTTTTATCAAAATAAAAATATAAGGGAGAGTTAAGTTCTATGCGGTCGATCCCATTGTCAAGACCCGTCCAAAGATTTTGTTCATTATCGGCGTATAAACTTAAAACAGTATTGTTCTGTAAACCGCTCGATTTATTGATCCGCTGCACGACTCTTCCATTCTCGTCAATAATGATCAGGCCATTAAGGATAGTGCCGTAAGCAAAATATTTACCCAATAAACTTACTCCATTGTTAAGTTGGTAGGTTTTAAGATAGCTATTTGCTGATGTGTTTAGCGGCGTAAAATCTTTTCCGTCATAGGTAAATAATCCATTTTTACTGGTGCCGATAATGAGGCCACTGGTTTTGTAAGGAAGGATAGAAAGAATTCCTTCTTTGCCAAGTTTTTCACTATTTGGGATGTGGATCAATTTGTTGCCAATGAGCTCGAACAAACCTTTTTCCAGTACTTCAATTAAGTACCTTTTGTTCACCTTATAAAGAAACAGAAAGGATGATGGCGATTTTACAACCTCGATTTTGTTGTTTTTATAGAGAAATATTTTCGAAAAGGATTGAAAGATTACCCTATCCTGATCTACATATATTTTCCAGACTTCATCATTGATTTTTATTCCTTTTGGCAAAAGATTGGTAAGTGAGCTATAGGTTAACTTGTTGCTTTTAATCGACCAAAAGCCAAATTCACCAAAGCTACCGGTATAAATTCTTCCTTTATCATCTGTTGCGACCGATCTAACAATTTGCCTGTTGGGCATCTGATATTTCTGCCAGTAGCGGCCATCGAAAGTTAAAAGTCCTTCAGCATTGCCAAAGTACATTACACCATTTTTATCTTTTGCTATACTCCAGTTCTGGTTTCCTGACGAATAAACCGATTTTGGATAATTTTCTATATATGGAACGCCTATGCTTTTAATTTCTGATGCATGGGCATTTATTGCGAAGCAGGGTAATAATAATAATAATAGGAGCCGGAAATAGTTTAGCATAAAATGGTTAATAGGTAAAGCCATTAATACACAAAGTAAATGAAAAATTGTTTAATAGTCGATCGTTAATGGCCTATAGTTCATGACTATTGGTTAAAGAGGAAGGCTTTTGATAAATGATCAACAATCGCCCTATTAAAAGAGGACGTTGTTATGTAATATTATAATGGTTGATTGTCTTCAGCATTGGGGCGTTAAGAAACATTAAGCAGTTAAGTAAATTAAGGATAGAATACCGGAACCTGCCAACTAGCCCTGATGGCAGTGGCACGAAGCCAATTCTTCATCGGCAAAGTAAAACGTACAGCAGGACCGGACCCTTGTTGTTTGCAATGACACTGTGCTCCAAAAAACTTATGATGTTATAATCCCCACAATTGGAACTCATCAATCAACTACGAACTATCAACCCGAAACCTAGCTTTTCACTGCTACCGGCTGCGGAACCTTTACATAATAGCCTGTACCATCGTAAGGGCGTTTCCGTGGATTGGTAGTGCACTCCACTGAGCAACAGCCCTGAAGCTGATCGCCGCATTCATCGCATTGGGTAATGTGCTCATTACATTCCGGATTGGCGCAGTTAATCATTTTAGGGGTAGTTTTACCACAGTTATAACAAACTGAAACAATGGTAGGGTTTACCGCATTTACATCAACAGCAATGCGGTTGTCGAAAACATAACACTTACCTTCAAAATCCTTTCCACCGGCTTCTTTTCCATATTTAATAATGCCACCATGTAATTGGTAAACATCGTTAAAGCCATGGTGTAAAAGCAAGGCAGAAGCTTTTTCGCATTTAATACCTCCGGTACAATAGGTTAATATTTTCTTGTCTTTATATTGGGCAAGTTGATTAATCTGTTCAGGGAAATCGCGGAAATTCTCGATATCGAGTGTTAATGCATTTTTAAATTTACCAAGATTGTGCTCATAATTGGAGCGGACATCCAGGATAATTACATCCTCATCATCTTTCATTTTCATGAAATCTACAGGCTCTAAATGTTTGCCTGTTTTTTCATTCGGATTAATAATCGAGGTGTCTCTTAAACCAGAATGAACAATTTCTGATTTATAACGACAATGCATCTTAAGGAATGAAGGCTCTTCAACGTTATCTATTTTAAATTCTGTTTTTGCAAACCTTTCATCGGCATGTATAGCTTTCATATAAGCGTCGCAAGCCCCAACCGTACCAGAAACAGTGCCGTTTAAACCTTCATCAGCAACGATAATACGGCCAACTAAACCTAATGATTTACAAAATTTAAGGTGATCGGCAGCAAATTGTTCTGCCTCTGCTATGTAACTATAGCAATAGTAAAGTAATGTCTGATATTTTTCCATAACGCTGTTGATACCGTTGCAAACGGCGTTTAAAGCGGGGCAAAGATAGTGAAAAAAAGTAGAAGGTAGAAGGTAAGGTGGAAGGTTTTTAACTCCTGATTTCAGAATCTTCCCTTTTTAGGAAAACAGCCAAAATTGGCTGAGTATACCTTACGCCTTATACCCTACGCCTTAAACCTTATTATAAGGTGTAAGCTATTCTAAATCCTTGTGTTAATTTGCGGGCACCATCGTACGCGAAGCCATAACTGGCTCTTAACACCAAACGTTGGATACCAAAATAAAATTCTTTATAATTTCGCTTTTCAGGAGAAGACAGATAACCACCTCCAATAAATTCTTCCAACTTAGCCTTACGTAATAACGGAACCTTATTCATGAAAAAGCCTGCGAAATTATGCTCTAAATGCGCTTCGAAATATTGTTGATTAGTACTGAACTGGTAAAAATCTAAATATTGAAACTTCCGCAAATTAGGAGGGAAGATGGTAGAGATGTTACCTGCGAAATGTTTAAAGTCAGGGTAATACATTTTATCATTATTAAGAAATTTGCCTACACCTGCTAAAAATGAAGTATAACCCCATAATCCCAATCCGATCCTATCCTGAGAAACCTCAAGTTTTACAAAATCATAATCAACATCACTGTTTAACACGCCTTTAAACCCTTTTTTATACAATAAAGTCATCTTTGGGAATTTAGATTCGGTGTAAAACTTGCCATCCGGACGGGTAATGTATTTCTGTCCAATAGTATAAGTTAAGCTTGCAGTTGCACTAAACGAGTTGTAGGTTGGGAAAAGTGGTGTTTCTGTTGCCGGACTAAATGGATTGTTCGAAGTAAACTCCCTGTCCTTTGCATCAATAAACTTGAATGTTGAGTTATTACTTAAATTTTTGTTTCTACTATAATCTACACTTACACTTCCCTGAAGGCCGCTTGCCAGTTCTCTGGTTGTATTAATGTTAATAAAACTCTTCTCATAAAATTTCGAGAAGTTTTTTTCGTAAAGTAACGAGTTAATGGTATTGCCTAGTGCAGTCATTGAGCCCAGATTGTTTAGGTCAAAAATGCCATTTCCGAACGATGCACCTATACTGGCCCTTTTAAGCGGATTGTAATAGTAACTTCCGGTTAAACTTCCGGTAAGTTTTTGGTTGGCAAAACCATACCTCAGTTCGGGCCGGATAGAATAAGATCTTCTATTCTCGAAATCCTTTCTGTACGTAACCGCATATTTTACCGCAAAACCTTCTACAGTGTTGTAAAATATGGCTTTAAGTACCGGATCGAAAGACCAGTATTCCTTATCATAGCGATCGTTAACACTATATCCTCTTAACAGCAATTTGCCGATACCAAACTTATTGTTGTCTTTTTCAAGTGAATCGAGATACTTTTTCGATTCCTTTAATTTAGCAATACTATCTTTTTTAACGTAATTAAGCTTTTCATCACCTGTTAAAGGAATCGGCCTATTGTTTGTCCAGTAGGTAGAGTCTTTTTTGTTCACCATTTCAGTTATTTTCAATATTTCGCCATTGAAAAAGTTTTTAGGAAACTTAGGGTCAACATTGTAATTGCTATAAATACCTACATAATAACCTGCAATTTTAAAGCCCAGTACGTTCCCTGCAAATTGAAAATTAATAGCGGTAGGCATATAAATATCCTTAACCTTGGTAAACTGCTGACTGATGTTTAAGGTATCTATAAAATTGATCCCAGCGTTTTTGGTTAGGTAAACATCAGTATTATATATTCTCCAACTGTCATCAATAATATAGATGATCCCTCTAAATACTGGATCATTTTCACGGCGGGGAATAACCTGGATTTTGTGGATCAATTCTCCATTTTCTTTGGTTTCGCCAAGTAATTTGTATTTATAATAAAATAAGGCATTATCTGCAATTGGAGAGATGAAACCCCTCGCACTTAATTTGTTTTCAAGCAGATAATTATCGTAAAAATTAATGATAAGATCAGATGCTTTGTTAAAACTAAAAGAATTGTTTCTTCCCGCAACTTTTGATGAAATCATCTCCTCATGAACATCATTAGGCCTTCTGAAATTGAACTTACTCTGTGATTCTGATAAATAAATGATGCCCTTTCTGTTCGTATCAAGCTCTAAAATTTTTTGAATATCCCGGCCAAAGAACTTTTTAGGGGCACCTCTTAAACGTTGCACGCCTTTGATATAAACATCACAGCTAAATTCCTTAACTTCATTTAAATGTGTTTTTCTCTGATTAATGGCCTTGCGGATAATGGCATAAGCCGGATCTTCGGCATTTGCCCTGATGTTTACATTTTCTAAAGTATAACTTTCGGATGTTAGGGTTACGTTGAGCGAAATATCGTCGGTAAGGTTGATGATATGTTCCTGCTGTTTGTAGCCCACAGCCCTAAAATTTAGTGTGTATTCTCCCGTTTTTAGCTTCATCGAATATCTCCCATCAACATTTGCAGATGTGCCGGTAGTGGTGTTTTTTAAATAAACCGATGCAAAAGGAACAGGCTGCCCGTTGGTATCTTTAACTATACCCGTGATGGTAAATTGTTGAGCAAAAACAAAATTGGTGAGGCCACAAAAAAATAGGAGCGCGCAAATTCTTATCATAAATTAGATTAGTAAGCTATAAATATCGAATAACTTTTAAGACTATACATATAGGCATGTGTTAAAGTTTGTTAAGTTGAAAAAAAAATGGGATAATATTAATTTTTTTCAGAATAATATAAACCTAATCACCATTAGCCAACTAATCAAACGTTTGTCTCTAAAGTATGTTGTTAAAATTGCCTTTTTAGGTCTGTAAAGACTTTTTTTTATAACTTTGGGCGTAAAATTAACCATATAAAAAGGCCATGTATAAAACATTACAACCTGTTCTTCAGAAAGAACTTGAAGAAATCGAAAACGCTGGATTATTTAAACGCGAAAGAATTATTATTACCCCTCAGGGTGCCGACATTAAAGTAAGTGGCGGTGCTGAAGTAGTTAACTTTTGCGCAAATAATTATTTAGGGCTCTCTTCTCATCCAAAGGTGATAGAAGCGGCTAAAAAAGCGATCGACGATCATGGTTATGGAATGTCTTCGGTACGTTTTATCTGTGGCACACAAGATGTACACAAAGAATTGGAAGCTAAAATTTCTAAATTTTTAGGTACAGAAGATACCATTTTGTATGCTGCTGCATTTGATGCCAATGGCGGTGTTTTTGAGCCATTATTTAATGCAGAAGACGCCATTATTTCTGATGAATTAAATCATGCATCAATTATCGACGGTGTTCGGTTGTGTAAAGCACAACGTTTTCGTTATAAAAATGCAGATATGGAAGATCTGGAAAAACAGTTGATTGCTGCCAAAGATTGCAGACATAGAATCATTGTTACCGATGGTGCCTTCTCTATGGATGGATCGGTTGCTCCGCTGGATAAAATTGCAGATCTGGCCGATAAATATGAGGCCTTGATTATGATCGATGAATCGCACTGTACAGGTTTTATCGGTAAAAATGGCCGCGGAACACACGAACACTTCAGCGTAATGGATCGTATCGATATCATTACCGGTACTTTAGGTAAAGCTTTAGGTGGTGCATCTGGCGGTTTTACTTCAGGTAAAAAAGAAATCGTTGATATGTTACGTCAACGTTCACGTCCTTATTTGTTCTCTAATACCTTAGCACCAGCAATTGCAGGTGCATCTATCGCAGTATTAGATATGTTAAGTGAAACCACGTCGTTAAGAGATAAATTAGAAAATAATACGAAGTATTTCCGTGAAAAAATGACTGCAGCTGGTTTCGATATTAAACCAGGTTTCCATCCAATTGTTCCGGTAATGTTGTACGATGCAAAAATTGCACAACAATTTGCTGCTAAAATGTTAGAAGAAGGTATTTATGTAATCGGGTTCTTTTATCCTGTTGTGCCTCAAGGTAAAGCGAGAATCCGTGTACAATTATCAGCCGGACATGAGCAACATCACTTAGATAAAGCGATTGCCGCATTTACTAAGGTAGGAAAAGAATTGGGTGTAATTTAAAACCTATATATCTACGATAACTATAAAAGCCGCTTAAGCGGCTTTTATAGTTATCGGTTCATTTTCTTTTATAATGGTATTGTAAACAGATTATTTGAACTCATTACCCCTAAAATTATTGGATAATTTGCCGTATATTTGAAGCCATGTTACAGGACAAAATAACACAATATACCGATAAAATTAATGCTTTCGTAACTGAAAAAGCAGACGAGTTAGAGCAATTCCGCATCAAATATTTAGGAAGTAAAGGCGTAATCAAAGAGATTTTCGACGAATTCAAATCTGTTTCTGTTGAAGAAAAAAGATCGTTAGGTAAAGTTTTAAATGAGTTTAAGCAACTTGCCGAATCAAAATACCTCACCTTAAAAGAATCTACGGAAAGTGCTGAGGTGAAAACTGAAAACGCGCAACAGGATTTAACTTTACCCGGTGAAGGTTTCGAGATTGGCTCACGCCATCCTTTAGCTTTAGTGCGCCGTGAAATTGTAGAGATTTTTGCTAAACTTGGTTTTACAGTAGCAGAAGGTCCTGAAATTGAAGATGATTGGCATAACTTCTCTGCACTGAACTTCCCCGAAGAGCATCCTGCAAGAGATATGCAAGATACTTTCTTCATAAAAAAGGGTGGAGAAAAAGGCGATATCGCACTGCGTACGCATACTTCTTCCGTTCAGGTACGCATGATGGAGCAGGGCCAACCGCCGTTCAGGGCAATTATGCCAGGCCGCGTTTACCGTAACGAGGCTATTTCTGCACGTGCACACTGCTTTTTTCATCAGGTAGAAGGTTTGTATGTTGATGAAAATGTTTCATTTGCCGATTTAAAGCAAACTTTATTTTATTTCGTTCAGGAATTATACGGAGAAGGTACAAAAGTGCGTTTCCGTCCATCATATTTTCCTTTTACAGAGCCATCTGCAGAGATGGATATTTCATGTACCATTTGTAAAGGAGCAGGTTGCCAATTTTGTAAATACAGCGGTTGGGTAGAGATTTTGGGCTGCGGTATGGTAGATCCCAATGTTTTGGAAAATTGTGGTATCGATTCGAAAAAATACAGCGGTTTTGCATTTGGAATGGGAATAGAACGTATTACCAACCTGAAATACGAAATTAAAGATCTGCGTTTGTTCTCTGAAAACGATGTACGTTTCTTGAAGCAATTTAAATCTGCTTTAATTTAATGATGAAGTATTTATATAGCATATTGTTTGTACTCTTGATTGCCACAGCTTGTGGTAAAGATGAAGGTTACATTCCTGATGTGCCGGTAAATTATAATGTAACACTTCAAGAGTTTTCCATTAAACAAAAAGATAATGTTATGTTAGTTGATGACCGGGGTGTTGGCGGTTTAATTATTGTGAGGATATCATCCAACAATTATGTCGTATTTGATCGTTGCAGTACCGTAAATCCAGAGAAAATTTGTAAAGTAGTGCCTGATGACAGTGGGTTTACCGCAACCGATCCATGTTCGGGCGCAAAATTTTCACTGCTTGACGGAAGTCCACAAAAGGCACCCGCCGAAAGAAGCTTAAAAGCATACAATATTTCGTTGCAGGGCAATACACTATTACACGTAAGCAATTAAAATGGAAGCTGAAAAAATAAAAGAAACAGTAAAAAAGGCTGCCAAAGAACTATTTAGAAAATACGGTTATCATAAAACCAGTGTAAACGAAATTGCTAAAAAGGCGCGTATTGCCAAAGCAACAATTTACAAATATTTCGAAAGTAAAGAACAGGTGCTGGATAGTATCCTAATGGATTACCTTGATCAGAATCTTCACGAAATCCTGCATAATAAATTAAGCTATGCATCAGAAGAAGAACATTTAAAAGCATTGGTGATGAAAACCAGCCGTTTATCTTTTACGGCGTGTAACGAATTTATCGGGTGGGATTTTGTTCGTGAAAATGCAAACTCACAGGAATTCTTAAAACATTTGTCAGATCAGCTTGAAGCTTTATTATTAGCTGCTTACCTGCAATTGGATAACTTTAAGAATAATCCTGCCAGAAGAGAAGGATTGGCCTTTCTGCTAAAAGCCAGTAAGAGCATAGTGTTTTCATTTGCATTTACCTCTGTTAGCGATTCTGACGTTCGTAAGAACTTTGTAAGTTTCCAGAAAGAAATATTGCCATTTTTGGTAAAAGCCGCACTTTAAATCCATTAATTTGTATAAGGCGATCGTCATGCTGAATTTATTTCAGCATCTTTCTTGCAATATAGACCCAGAAATAAATTCAGGGTGACGACTCTCGGTCATAACACCACAATATGATCTTAGCATCCCGCTAAGACACTAAAAAATAAACTTATTGGTATGTCGTAACTCGACGCGACCACCAGAAAAAAATAAAAAGCGAACAAACGCAGAAGTCCGTGTTTATCTGTGTGTACCTGTGGTTAAAAATTCGACTTATTGATTGTAATAATCTTTCATCTTAAATTTTTGCACAGTTCTTTTTATTTTTCCATCAACAAGTTTTTGCATAATCACCGTAACATTATCTGCAATACTCGAATCTTCAATTACCGATGAATCTTCGTAAAGCACATTTTTAGTATCATATTTATAATTGATGGTTTTGTCAAAACAGCATCCATCTTTTTGATGAATAGAAACCTGCTTTGTTTTTTTATCAATATCGAACATGCCCAGGTTTTCGCTTGCCATTTTAGTAAGTTCTTTATTCAGTAGAAACTTGTTTTCTTTTGATGATAAATAAATGTTGTAAGATGGACTGGCATAAGCGCCATTATTACCGTTTCTTATCGCAATATCTTCAGAGCCGTCAAAATTAAAATCACCAAAAATTAGAGGTGTTTGGTATTTGCCCAGATCGAGCCATCCAAGTTTGGCATTCTGGGTTTCAGTTAAGCCAAAATCCAAATCTTCAGAATGGAAGGTGTCTACTTCTCTATCTGTGGCCTTATCGTAAATAATAATTGTAGCTTTTCCGCTACAAGCATTACCTTCGCATTTATCAACAAAAATTTTGGCCTTGTATTGGTCAGAGCTGTTATTAGCTAAGAATTTAAACTGTGCTTTTGAAGTATTGGCAATCAATAAAATACTGCAAAAGATAATCAAGCTTTTCATTAAATGTTTTTCGGTAAAATTACATCAATATCAGTCTGTAAAAAGTTAAAAAAGGTTAACGTTTTCTTTTTCGTGTTTTGATATAGCTTTGAACTGCCGATTTTGTGGTAAGCCAATCTCTACCTTCTTTGTAAGCATCTATTTTACCCTGCCTCGCTAACAAACTCACGTACTCTTGTCCATATGGAACATCAGGTTCTGAAACAATATGCGATATTAGTTCGTAATCTCCGTAGGTGTTTCCTGGCAATGCATTTATATAGATGTTTAACGAGCGCTCCAGGGCCTGCAACATTAACAAACAAAGCTTATGGTAATTGCCCTTGTTGGCTTGGTTAAGTGCTTCGTAGTATTTCTTTCTGTCGTTTTTGAGGATAATAGCTGGTGGGAAGCCTTTGCGCATGAGCAGTAAATTCATGGCAAGCCTCACCGTACGGCCATTTCCATCAAAAAAAGGATGAATCCAAACCAATTTATGATGAAAAATGGTAGACAGTAAAATGTCATTTAAGCCTAAAGGATTATCATTAACGAAGCCAACTAATTCATCCAATAGATCAGAAACTTTGTTAGCGTTGGGCGGGGTAAAATTTGCACCAACAATACGAACACCGCCGTTTCTTAGACGGCCTGCATAATCATCTTCAATGCTCCTGAGCACTAAGCCATGAAGCGACAAAATATCGATATTTCTAAGCGCGTAGTTCTTATTGACTATGGTATAGAGGTAATCGATGGCTTTTTCGTGGTTATAGGCTTCAAAATGCTCTCTCAGTGATTTCCCTTTAACGGTCATACCTTCCTGTAAAACCATTTGGGTTTCTTTGAGGCTTAAAGTGTTTCCTTCTATGCTATTGGAGTTGTAAGTCCATTCTAAGGTGAGGTCTTCTTTGATACGGTGTAGCGCGCTATTAGGCAGTGGCCTTGAGGTTTCCAGCCTGGCCTTTTTTTCGTACAACCTATCTAATTGAGGTAGTAGTTCTTCTAAATTGCTTAAATCGAATTCCCACACACCCAAATATAATAAATATCGGTTGGATATAAAAATTTACTTATCCGATATTAAAGATTTTATCCAAAAAATGATAGCAGATTTGCTACCATTTAAAAACCTTCTTTATTTAATTATTCCCATTTAAATACTTTTACCGCAACGGCATAAATACCAATGCCCCAAAGTAATAGGATCATAATTTGGAATTTAACGTCCCACAAACCTAACCCTTCAAAAGCTACTTTGCGCATGGCATCGTTTAAATAGGTGAGTGGTAAGGCTCTGCTAATCGGCTGTAACCAACTTGGGAAAGCCTCAATGGAAAAGAATGTTCCCGATAATAAAAACTGTGGCAGGGTAATAATGTTTGATATTGGAGGTACCATACTTTCGCTTTTGGCAATGCCTGAAATGATAAAACCAAAGCCCATAAAAACAATCACACCAAGTGTAGCCAGCATGAGCATATTGACGACGGTGAGCGCACCATGGACCAGTGTAAAGCCAAAAAAGAAATGACCTATCAAAATGATAAACAACGCACCAATTAAGGCAAAACCAATGCGGGCAATACCTTCGCCGATTACAATGCTTGAACGCCTTACTGGTGTTGCAAAAAAGCGTTTAATAACCAGGGTTTGGCGCAGACTTAAAAAAACGAATGCAGTTCCGAAAACACCCGTGCTTAATAGCGAGAAACCTAACTGCCCAGGAAGTATAAAATCGATGGTTTTATATTCACGGCCTGTAATGGTGCTTTCTTTTATTTCTGCTACTGTTGGTTTTAATGTTTTATCGTAAAAAATATTGTTTAAAACCGATTTTAAAATCCCGCCTTTATCTCTTGATGCGGAGGTGTAAACTACGTTGACCGAATAAGCAGCTGAATTGACTTTTCTGTGAACATCAATCATGGCATCAACATTGCCTTTTTCTAACAGTTTATCAAACTCAGCTTTCGATTTATCTTTAACCAGGCGGATCATTCCTGTTTTTTCCAACATGCCCATTACCGGGTTGTTTACATCAGCGCCTGGTGTTACTCCCACATCGATGCGTGTTCCTCCACCACCTAAAAATCCGAAGACTAAAATAAATATCAAAGGAAAAGCAAGCGTAAATACCACTGCCGATGGGCTCCGCATAATTGACCGGAAACTCGCTTTGGCAAGGGCAAGGGTTGCTGTAAGGTTATTGTAACCCCCAGCCCCTGAAGGGGAGTCTGAATTTCTTTCGTGTATATCTTTTTGCATATTAGTTCTGCTGGATTTTGTTTTTTAAAAAATGTATTAGCACTAGTTTAAAGCTCCCCTTTAGGGGGTGGGGGCTTATTCTCTCCATTCCTGGCCGGTAAGGTTGATGAAAACATCTTCCAGATTGGCCTTTTTAACCTCTTTTTTGCGCTCAAAACCACTGCTCACTAATTTATCTATTAAATTATCAGGAGTATCCAGCGCGATAATCTGTCCGCGTTCTACAAAAGCAACGCGATCGCAAAGTTGTTCAGCCTCGTCCATATAGTGGGTGGTGATTACAACGGTGGTGCCTGCATTACGGATTTCTGTAATCAGATCCCAGAGATTTCTTCTGGCCTGTGGGTCTAAGCCTGTAGTGGGCTCATCCAAAAAAATAATTTTGGGTTGGTTGATTAATGTAGTTGCTATAGAGAAGCGCTGTTTCTGGCCGCCAGAAAGTGCTTTGTATTTGGCTTTGGCCTTATCCTGAAGGTTTACTTTCTCCAGCATTTCCATCGGTTTGATGCTGGCACCATATAAACCAGCAAAAAGTTCGATCAGTTCGATAAGATTCAGATTTGGATAATAACCAGCTGCCTGTAGCTGTACACCGATAATCTGTTTAATATCCTGCGGCTGTTTGTCGACAGAAAAGCCATCAACAATAATTTCGCCCGAGGTTTTATCCCTTAGGGTTTCAATAATTTCGAGGGTAGTGGTTTTTCCGGCGCCATTAGGGCCAAGCAGACCAAAAATCTCATGCTCGTAAACTTCAAAGCTAAGCCCTTGAACGGCCACGAAATCATCGTATTTTTTTACCAGGTTTTTAACGCTGATAATGGCTTTTTTTGTTTCCATATTGCGAATGTAAGCAGCTTTAAATGAATAGAGAATGAATTTGTAGATGGATAACCGAAAATGTCGGTAAAATGATGTTTGTAGTAGGTAAAAACATTAATTGGTGCTCTTTTTGGTTAAAATGATCACATCGCGATCTATCGAGTCTATTTTATAAGTGTTTTTAGCCGTGTTAAAAGCTTCGCCGAAAACAATTTGATCTTTTAGAAAACTAAACTTTCCTTTTGTATTTATACTGTCGGTAGGAATAACATACGATTCTCTATAAGTGCGATCGTATTCCATTCTGTGTTTCCAGGGGTTTTGGTATTCGCGTACCTTTTTCCCCGTAAAGGTTCCATTGGTTTTAAGCGATACCCGGTAGGTAGTTTTTAGATCATATGATTCAGTACTCCACGCGGTGTCTGGTTTCTTTGTCGCGTTAAATTTATAGATTAACCCATATTGTATTTTCTCTATAAATTCCCTGTTGTTTGTTACTGAATTTTGAAGTCTGAAATTGGCATTTGTGCCATAGAGGGTGTCTAAGCTTTTATTCGCGACAAATTTCCAGTCCGCATAAATATAATCTTTAGCGTTAAGTACTTCATTTATTCTTTTTAAGTAAATCGTGTCGATGCTAGCAGTTGCACCCTTTCCCTGTCCGCCACCAAAAGGGTTATGTCCTTCTATTTTGTAACTCAAAAATCCTTCTTTTTTTATAATTTCAGAAAAGTGAAGGGGAGGGGCTTCCATCATGAAGATTTCGGATATGAAAAATTTACTATAACGGAGTTCTTTTAAATAAAACTTACCATTTGCATCTGTAATGGTTTCGCCCACCTTACAGCCAACAACAGGGTTGTTCTGATAATCCAATATAGTGCCTGTAATTGCTGGCCTCGACAATCTGGAAATACAGGAGCTGAACAAACACAATGAAACAGCAATACACGCAATAAAAAGGTTTTTCAACATGTTCTAATTTAAATAAAAAAACACTGCCAATACGATTGAGCAGTGTTTTAATGCTTTAATAAAAAGACTTGTAGTTTACCAGGTTAATTCGCCCTTCATTACATCAACAAAATCGTCGAATAAGTAACGCGAATCGTGTGGACCTGGTGAAGACTCTGGGTGATACTGAACCGAGAATGCCTTTTTGCCTTTAACACGGATACCCTCTATTGATTTATCGTTTAAGTTAATGTGTGTAATCTCTACTTTATCAGAGTTTCTAACCTCATCAGGAATTACACCAAAACCGTGGTTTTGTGAGGTAACTTCGCAGTGGTTTTTGATAATGTTTTTTACCGGATGGTTTAATCCACGGTGACCGTTAAACATTTTCATGGTGCCAATATCATTAGCTTCGGCCAATAACTGGTGACCTAAACAGATCCCGAACATCGGTTTATTTACCGCTAGAATATCTTTGATTGTTTCTACGGCGTAAGGCATCACTGATGGATCGCCAGGACCGTTAGAAATGAAATAACCATCAGGGCTGAATTTTTCCATTTCGGCAAAAGTAGTTTTCGCCGGGAAAACCTGAACGTAGATATCGCGGTTTTCGAAACTGCGCAAAATATTTTTCTTGATACCTAAATCTAAAGCCGCCACTTTTAAGCTCGCTTCAGGGTTGCCATAAAAATAAGGCTCGGTTGTACTTACTTTAGATGAAAGCTCTAGACCTTCCATTGAAGGTACTTCGGCTAATTTTTGTTTTAATTCTTCTAAATCCGTAATCTCAGAAGAAATAATCGCATTCATTGCGCCTTTATCTCTAATGTGGCGAACCAACGCACGTGTGTCGATATCAGAAATGGCAACCAGGTTGTCGTTCTGAAAATAATCCTGAATTGATTCTGTTGCTTCTTTACGGCTATAAACGATGTTGTAATTTTTGCAGACTAAACCAGCAATTTTAATCGAACCAGATTCGATTTCATCTTTGTGGATACCGTAATTACCAATATGCGCATTGGTGGTAACCATTATCTGGCCAAAATAACTTGGATCAGTAAAAATTTCCTGGTAACCTGTCATCCCGGTATTAAAACAAATTTCGCCAGTAGTGGTGCCAATTTTTCCGGCCGCTTTGCCGTAAAAAACTGTGCCATCGGCCAGTAATAAAATCGCAGGTAACTTGGTGTAGTTAGTCATGGTAATTACAATATGGATTTTGATTTAAAAAAGAGTTGAAAAAAGAATGGCTTTCGGCATTAAAGCCGTTTTTGCTGGGTGCAAAAAAAGATGAATATATCCCTTCCATTTCGGGGTACAAAGATAGAGTTTTAGATTGGAAATGTAAAGAGAAAAGTGAAATAAGGTGAAAGGTTTAAGGTGTAGGGCGTAAGGTTGCTCAACAATAAACCTTATGCCTCAAACCTTATACCTTTTTAAAGAAAAAACAATACTTTTGGCAACACAAAACAAATCCCATGTCGGTACATAAAGAAATCAAACGCATCACCACGCACACTTTACAGGAAATGAAGCAACGTGGTGAAAAAATATCTATGTTAACGGCCTACGATTACTCGATGGCTACCATTTTAGATGACGCAGGATTAGACGTTCTACTTGTAGGTGATTCTGCTTCTAATGTAATGGCTGGTCACGAAACAACTTTGCCTATTACGCTAGATCAGATGATTTACCATGCTGCCTCGGTAATCAGAGCAGTTAAACGTGCTTTTGTTGTTGTCGATTTACCTTTTGGCTCTTATCAGGGAAATTCAAAGGAAGCTTTGAACTCAGCGATAAGGATTATGAAAGAATCGGGCGCCCACGGTGTTAAATTGGAAGGCGGCGAAGAAATTATCGAATCGGTTCAACGTATTATCACAGCAGGAATACCTGTAATGGGGCATTTGGGTTTAACACCTCAGTCGATTTATAAATTCGGAACATATACAGTCCGCGCTAAGGAAGAAGAAGAAGCAAATAAGTTAAAAACAGATGTTTTGGCTTTACAGGCTGCGGGCTGTTTTGCTATCGTATTAGAAAAAATTCCTGCTGCTTTAGGTAAAGAAGTTACAGAAAGCTTGAATATCCCAACTATTGGTATTGGTGCCGGACAAGACTGCGACGGCCAGGTTTTGGTTGTAAATGATATGATTGGTTTAACGAAAGGGTTTAAACCACGTTTTTTACGTCAGTATATTAATTTATACGATGAAATTTTGGGCGCAGCACAATCGTACATTCGTGATGTAAAAGCAAACGATTTTCCGAACGAGAAAGAACAGTATTAAGTTTGGGGTTGGGCGTTTTGAGTTTGGGGTTTTTTCAAGCGCAGATAAGCTATCCAACTTTAAACAAATTAACCAATTGACTTTTGCAATAGACGATTTGCTTTGTTAAGTGAACTAATGACGAATGAACCAATAAACTAACCGATGCCAATTACCGATAACGACATCCTTTTTGAAGATAACCATTTAATCGCCATTAATAAAAGGGCAGGTGATATTGTGCAGGTTGATGAAACCGGCGATGAGCCTTTGGATGAACAGGTAAAAAAGTATATCGCTAAAAAGTACAATAAACCCAATGGTGCTTTTTTAGGGGTGGTACACCGTTTAGATCGGCCGGTGAGCGGCGTAATCTTATTTGCTAAAACAAGTAAGGCTTTGGAACGGATGAATGCCGTTTTTAAAAATAGAGAAGTAAAGAAAACCTATTGGGCAGTGGTGAAGAACAAGCCAGAGAAAGAGTCGGCTACATTGATCCATTGGCTGGTTAAAAACCCGCAGAAAAATGTGGTTTCCTATTATAATACAGAGGTTACTGGTAGTCAGCGTGCGGAGCTTTCTTACAAAGTAAAGGCGAAGGTTGGCGATTATTACCTCTTAGAGGTAGATCCCTTAACCGGACGTTCGCACCAGATCAGGGTTCAGCTCTCATCAATGGGGTGCCCGATTATGGGTGATAATAAATATGGCTATCCCCGCGGAAGCAGAAAAGGGAGCATTTGCCTACATGCCCGCCGTTTACAGTTTATACACCCGGTTAAAAAAGAACCCGTAAATATATTTGCCAAGCTGCCTGTTGATGGTTTTTGGGAACGCTTCGAAGACTTATAGCACAACAATATTTAATATAATTAAGATATCCGGTCACAATATTTAAGTATTTGATCGGATTTTTTATGATTTGGCATCATATTTCGTCTGTTCAGGACTAAAACCAAATTAGTCATGAAAAACACCATCTTATCTATCGCTGCAGCAGGCTTATTGGCTTCTACATTGGTTTCGTGTGATAGCACTAAAAAAACGGAAACAACCAAAGACTCTAGTGAAATTTCCGCTAATGGAGACACCATTACCAAAATAACGACAAAAACAACTGAAACAGTTAAAACCGATGTTCCAACTTTCTCAAGTGAAGAGGTAAACAAAGGGCTTGCTGAATATGCTAAACTTAAAGACGAATATGTTGCAGCTGTGAAAAGTAAAAATGCTGCAGAAATTAAAGCATTAAGCGATAAATACACGGCTTGGGCAAATCAGGCAACGGGCTGGGCAAGCAAGCTAAAGCCAAATGAAATACAAAAATACTCTGATTATATGCTTAAGTTAAGCGAAGAATGGACGAAAGCAGCGAAGGAAGCAGTAACTAAGTAAAGCTCAAATTATAGGAAATCGTCATTCTCGCTTATGCGGGAATCTTAAAGCACTTTTGTTAGGCATTAAGATTCCCAATCAAGTTGGGACTGACGGTTCTTCGGAATTTATTTACAATCTATTTTGTCAAAAGTCATCAATTCATCAAACTTTAGTTTGCTTAGGTCTTTGAACTTGGTTTCTCCTTTTACTTCCTGTACATCGCCAAATCCCTCTGCTAACTGATCACCCTTTTTCAAAAAAGCCACTTCCCTAATTGATGTTTTGCCTTCAGACTGAAAAGTATAGTTAGCAATTATGGTATCGCCTTTAACAATTCCGGCTATAGTGCCCGCATTTTTATCTTTTTCGTATAAATTATAACCTAGTGTACCTGTTACCTTATCATCCGCTGTTTTTAACGATAGGGTGGCAGTATCTCGGTTTTTAATATATTGGTAGCACCGAATAGAGTCGGGGCTTGCTCCTGTTGCATTGGTTACTATTGTGGAATCTATTTTAGCCTGTGTTTTTTTTGCCGTGCCGCCCTGGCAAGATGCCATCAATAAAGCGGCTGCTCCTAGTATTGGGATAATGTTTTTCATTAGGATATATTCTTTTTTTATTATTAAGCAAAGCCCCTGCCAAAAAGATTCATTAACCTGTACCCATCTTTACATCGGAAATGAAGCTATCCTAAATATATGAGCTATGTGATAGCCTTATCAGGGAAGTTTCATTTAAAAAAACAACGAAATGCTGGTTCCTTTGTGTTCGTCAGATTTAATATCAATCTCTATTTTATGAAACCGGGCTATACTTTGCACAATGGCCAGCCCCAGACCAAAGCCGTTTTCTTCGGTATTTCCTCTTTTAAACCGATCGAAAGCATGTTCTACAAGTGCCACGCTCATACCAGATCCGGTATCGCTGATGGTGAGGATATATTTTTCAGCTTCGGTTTTATCTGTTATGGCAATGGTACCCCCTTCAATATTATACTTTATTGCATTATTGATGATATTGATTAAAAGGGTATGTATCAGCGCTTTATTTCCAGTAAAATGAAAATCCTTTGAAAGGTGAGCATTATAACTGATATTTTTATCTGCTATTCGATCTTCCAGATCTTCATATATATCATCGATTTCCTGTTTGAGGCTAATTTCTTCGGTTTTTAGATACTGATTGTTTTCTACCTTCGAAATGAGCAATAAGCTGTTGATAATTACCTTTAAGCGGTTTAACGTTTTTAAAGAGGCGTAGATTTTGTTTTCATGCTCTACCGGAATATCTGGTGTGTTGAGCATATTTTCGAAGCGCGTACTTAAAATTGAAATGGGGGTAAGCAGTTCATGCGAAACGTTAGCTATAAACTGCTTTTCTAAAGCAAAAAGCGTATTTATTTTACGCATTAAAGAGTTTATGCTATTATCAAGGATTTTAAAATCACTGGTACTGGTAGGGATATTCTGGTAATTGTAATGGGAAGGATCATCAACCAAGTTGATTTTTTTGTCGATAATGCGATAAAATGGCTTGAGTAAAAAGTTAGAGAAGGTAAAATCGGCAACCAGGGTTATGAGCAACGCTGCAACGAGTACAATGAGCATATAAAAGCGGATCGAATTTTTAATCGATTGGAGCGCTGTCATCGTTTCCCCAATTTCTAGGTTGTACCAGTTTGTATGGTAAGAGAATTTATAGTTTAAAATGCGGTATACTTCAATATCGCCCTCTATCTCTCTTTTTTCGGTAAATACCTTCGCGGTAGAATCTTTTTGATTGTCGGGTATATCCGTTAACACAATAAATTCTTCCTTTAAAATATTGTAGTCGGTAAATGATTGTTCTTTGTTTAAAAGGCTGTCGATCTCATTATCATTTAAATTTTTGATGATTTTATTCTTCTTTTTGATTAAACGGTTATCAAGTTGGTTGTAGGCAAGTCTGTCTAACGAGAATAAAATGATAGCCCCCAACACCAAGATGATGGCGATTTTGGTTACTGCATTGTATAAGGAAAACTTAACCTGTAACTTCATTTTATTTAATGGTTCATTGGTTCAATTGCCATTGGTTCGTTGGTAGATGGACGCTTAACTTCTGACTTCCCACTTCCCGACTCTTTAGCAATTAATCCTATAGCCAATACTCCTTACGGTTTCAAACCAATCTGTTACACTCACTGCTGCAAGTTTTTTTCGCAGGTTTTTAACATGAACATCAACAAAGTTGGAATCAGAATTGACTTCTAAAATATCACCCCAAACGTGTTCAGTTAAACTCATTCTAGATACCACGCGGTTTTTGTTCAACACCAAATAGTTAAATATTTCGAATTCCTTTTTGGTGAGGTTTAATCTTTCGTCACCAAATGAAACGGTCCTGTTCTGGATATTGAGCAAAAAATTATGAATGTTTACTTCATTTTTCTCTAACTTATGTTTTCTACGGGTAATGGCATGCATGCGCGCTAAAAGTTCATTTAGCGAAAATGGTTTTGGTAAATAATCGTCTGCGCCTTCATCAAGCCCCTTAATCCGGTCATCTACAGCACTACGGGCGGTTAAGATAATTACAGCATCATCGCGATCTTTCATTGCTTTTAACTGTTTTAAAATTTCAAAACCATCACCATCTGGTAAACCTAAATCGAGTAAAATGAAATCATAATTGTTTACAAATATTTTTTCTTCTGCAGAAGATTTTTTCCAGGCATGCTCTACAATAAATCCTTCTTTGCTCAAGAATTCATCCATTTCAAGCGCCAGGCTTTTTTCATCTTCAACGATTAGTACATTCATTTCAGTTAACAATTATTAGTTTTAATCTCTCAGCTTTTTACGCTACGCGCTTTGCTTTTACCCTGCAACTAAGTTAATATTTTTTAAGATGATCGCACAAGCTTCTTCAATTTCTTCTTTTGTAATAATTAAAGGAGGAGCAATGCGCATAGAATTGCTGCAATGTAAAAACCAGTCTGATAACACACCATCTAAAATGCAGGCATCAATGATTTTTTTATTGATCTCGAAATTTTCAAATTCAACCGCCAGCATTAAACCTTTTCCCCTAATTTCTTTAATGGCAGGATGTTGAAGGAGCAGTTTAAACAATTGTCCTTTTTCTTCTACTTCTTCAACAATATGATCATCAACCAAGGTACGTAAGGTAGCCAACCCAGCAGCACAACAAACCGGATGACCGCCAAAAGTAGTCATATGACCCAAAATTGGGGTATGTGATAATACCGACATAATCTCTAGTGAACTTATAAAAGCCCCAATTGGCATTCCACCACCGATTCCCTTCGCTAGGAGCAGCACATCGGGCACAACATTATAATGCTCGAAAGCAAACATCTTGCCGCTGCGGCCGAAACCAGATTGTATTTCGTCGAAGATTAACAAAGTTCCGGTTTCTGTGCATTTTGTCCCCAAAGCCTGCATGTAGCTTAAATCGGCTACCTGGATTCC
Organism: Pedobacter sp. ISL-64; assembly: GCF_018613605.1. GTDB lineage: Bacteria > Bacteroidota > Bacteroidia > Sphingobacteriales > Sphingobacteriaceae > Pedobacter. The sequence goes on from NZ_JAGGPU010000018.1 coordinate 87,370, forward strand.
GGCTTCACCCTGAATGGGTTCGATAAAAACAGCGGCAATTTCTGAGGTGATTTTTTCGAGATCAGCAATGTTATTATGTTCGATAAAACTTACATGTGGCAAGAACGGGCCGTAGCCGGAGGAATAGAAATCGCTTTCCATTAAACTTTCGGCACCCTGCGTACTCCCGTGGTAAGCATTTTTGCAGGCAATAAATCCTTTACGTCCAGTATAACGTTTAGCTAGTTTCATGGCACCTTCTACAGCTTCAGTTCCTGAGTTTAAAAAGTAGGTGCAGCTTAAGCTTTCGGGTAGGATATCGGCAAGGGCTTTAGCAAAATTTACTTGAGGCGTTTGCACATATTCGCCATAAACCATCAGGTGCATATAGGTTTCTGCTTGCTCTTGAATGGCCTTCACCACCGAAGGATGGCAATGACCAACATTACTTACGCCGATACCGGCAATAAGATCGATGTGTTTTTTGTTTTGGGCATCGTAAATGTAAATTCCTTTTGCCTTTACAAATTCGAGCATAAGCGGCTCAGGAGAGGTTTGTGCATTGTGTTGTAAAAACAACTGACGTTGGGTAAGCATGGCACAAAAGTACGGAAATGAAAGAGTGCTTTAAAACAAAAAAGACCTACATTGCTGTAAGTCTCTTTCTTTATTGCTTTTGGCGGCCTTTAAATCTATTGAGTAACTCTCTTTTAAAACCTTCCTGGGCGCGGTAAAACTTTCCAACAATTTTTATCGGCAATACCGCTTTAAGTTTGTTGTAATATTTTTTATCAAGATTAAGGTCTTTTTGCTTAAAGTCGAATTCGCTGGTAATTAAATTTTGCACCTGTGCATCGGTTAGATTATCAATTTCAGTTGTTTTTCTAAAAGAGATCATTTTCTGCATGCGTTCTTTGCGCAAGGCGTTTTGCTCTGCCTGCATATCGTTATAAATCGGCCAGAAAATTTTAGCCTCTTCTGATGATAGGTCCAGTTTTTGAGTGAAAAAAGCTATTTTAAGTGATTCTATTTCCTCTCCCTTTGGTTTTTGTGCCAACAGGGTTGTGGGTAATAAAAACATTAAAGCAACAAAAAGTAAATTCTTCATTTCTGTATTAATTATTTAGTTCCTGAGATAAATCACTTGATGAGAAATTACTCAAGATGTAGTTTTCCATTTCTGTATCTGACACAGAAGTTGTTTTTGTGGTAGATGATGTTGTGTTCTGAGCTTCTAAATGATCGATGATTGTACTTTCGTCAATATCATATAATAGCTGTTCGTTCATCGCTTCTGCAGATTGTGCTTGCTGAACCGCAGTGGTCGAGCCGTTCTGGTAAAAATAAACACCAAACGAGGCGATTAATAAGAAACAGGCTGCGCTTGCATATTTAACAATATTCCGTCTCCATAGCGGAATAATCTTGACTTCCTTTTTAGGTTCGGATGCTGCAATCCTATCGGCAATTCTACGCTGCAGTGTGTCGAAATAATTTTCGGGTACTGTAAAGGCCTGTTCTGCTTTAGGCATTTCAGACAAGGCAATCCGGATTTGTATGCGCTCTGTTAAATCTTCAAAATAATTCTGCGGAACTTCAAAATTATTGTCACTGGTTTTCTGTTTCAATCCATCTAAAAAGACAGCAGAAAAAATAGCCTCATCACAATTTTCGAAATATCCATCAGGAACGGAGAAAGGATTGCGTTTCCCCATTGCCGCAAGGGCTGGGGCTTCGTTCATCCAATCGTTATTTTCTATATTTTCGTTCATCACAGATATATGATACAATTAAAGTGAAAAGGTTTAATAGTCTATTTCATCATTTGTAATAAAAGCTTCAATTTTTTTTACAGCGATGTGAAATGATGCTTTTAAAGCCCCTACGGAGGTACCTAACACTTCAGAAATCTCTTCATATTTCATATCGTCGAAATATTTCATGTTGAAGATAATCCGTTGTTTTTCAGGTAGGGTAAGGATTGCTTTTTGCAGTTTAAGCTCAAGTTTATCGCCGTTAAAATAAGATGAGGCAACTAAGTTATCGGCAAGCTCGGATGATACTTCATCTAAAGGTGTATTGTTCCGCTGTTTTTGTTTGTTTAAGAAAGTGATGGATTCGTTGGTGGCAATACGGTAAATCCAGGTATAAAGCTGAGAATCGCTCCTAAATTTATCAAGGTTTTTCCAGACTTTAACAAATACTTCTTGTAAAAGATCGTCGCAATCATCGTGGTTTAAAACCAGCCTGCGGATGTGCCAGTATATTTTTTGCTGATATTTTTTCAGCAACAGGTTAAAGGCTTCATTACGCGTGCGCTCAACAGCGAACATTGCAAGAATTTCTGAATCTTCAACTTGTTTCATTTATGATAATTATAAAACCACAAAGACACTAAGTACACAAAGGTTTGGTTATGCTTGGTGTTCTTGGTGTCTTTGTGGTTAAATTTTAAATTTTATTTTTTTCTGCCAATTACTTTTTGAACAGCTTCAACAATGTTTACAGCATCTAAGCCATATTTAGACATTAATTGATCTGGTGTTCCGCTTTCGCCAAAAGTATCGTTAGTGGCTACAAACTCTTGTGGTGTTGGCAATTCTGTAGTTAACAAACGCGCTACACTTTCGCCTAAGCCACCAAATTTATTATGCTCTTCGCAGGTAACCACACAACCAGTTTTTTTAACTGATTTTAAGATGGCTTCGTCATCTAAAGGTTTAATGGTGTGGATATTGATAATTTCAGCATCGATACCCAATTCAGCTAATTTCTCACCGGCTTCGATCGCTTTCCAAACCATATGGCCTGTAGCAATAATGGTAACATCTGTTCCTTCGTTAACCATCCATGCTTTACCGATCTCAAATTTTTGATCTGGATCTGTAAACACAGGGATTACCGGACGACCAAAACGTAAATAAACCGGGCCTTCGTATTCTGCAATGGCCATAGTTGCTGCTTTAGTCTGGTTGTAATCGCAAGGATTGATTACTACCATTCCTGGTAACATTTTCATTAAACCTATATCTTCTAAAATTTGGTGTGTTGCACCATCTTCGCCTAAGGTTAAACCTGCGTGAGATGCACAGATTTTAACGTTTTTATTAGAATAAGCTACTGATTGGCGGATCTGGTCGTAGACGCGGCCTGTAGAAAAGTTGGCAAAAGTACCTGTAAAAGGAATTTTACCACCAATAGTCATGCCAGCTGCAATACCGATCATGTTTGCTTCTGCAATACCAACCTGTGTAAAACGCTCAGGGAAATCTTTAATAAAAGCATCCATTTTAAGCGATCCAACTAAATCGGCACATAATGCAACCACATTTTCGTTTTTCTTTCCCGCCTCATGTAAACCAGCTCCAAAACCCGAACGTGTATCTTTTTTTTCTGTATATGTATATTTTTTCATTTTGTTTTTAGCTATGAGATATGAGATTTTAGACGTGAGATCAGGCGAAAATTCGTCTCAAATCTCATATCTATTGTCTCAAATCTAGTTTAATAGTCCCCTAAAGTTTCTGGTAATTGCGCTAACGCTGCTGCCAACTGCTCATCATTAGGCGCTGTACCGTGCCATTTATGTGTGCCCATCATATAATCTACACCAGCACCCATTTGAGTACTCATTAAATTTAAAATTGGTTTACCTTTTCCGGTTAGTGTTTTAGCATAATGTAAGCCTTCAACGATTGCTTTCATATCGTTACCATCGGTATTGATTACATGCCAGCCAAAAGCTTCGAATTTAGCTTGTAAATCATCTAAGGCAAGAACTTTACTTGTAGGACCATCAATTTGCTGTCCGTTATAATCAACAGATGCAATTAAATGATCTACTTTATTAAAAGGGGCGAACATTGCTGCTTCCCAGTTTTGTCCTTCCTGTAATTCTCCATCACCCAATAAGGCGAAGATGAGAGATTTATCACCGTTTAATTTTTTGGCTAAAGCTGCTCCAATAGCAACTGATAAGCCCTGACCTAAAGATCCTGAAGCAATACGGATACCTGGTAAATGCTCATGGGTAGTGGGGTGGCCTTGTAATCTAGAATCCAGTTTACGGAAAGTTGCCAGTTCACTTTTATCGAAATAACCAGCATGAGCTAGTGTACTGTACCATACCGGAGAAATGTGTCCGTTCGAAAGGAAGAAAAGATCTTCGCCAGCACCTTCCATTGTGAAGTCTGTTTTGTGGTTCAATACTTCAAAATATAAAGCTGTAAAAAAATCTGCACAACCAAGCGAAGCGCCTGGGTGACCTGATTGACATCCGTGAACCATTCTTACGATATCTCTTCTAATTTGAGAGGCAATATCTTCTAGCTCTTTAATTGTATGTTTCATTAAAATAAGAGGTTGTTGTTACATAGCAAAGGTAATATTTTACCCGCTATATCATAATTAGTTATTAATTAAATCGAGTACTTGTTGTGTTGAGTTTTTTGTGTCAACTTTTTTGATGATATGAGCAATTTTTCCATCGCCATCTATAATGAAAGTGGTACGTACCGTACCCATGTATTTTTTGCCGTACATGTTTTTTTCTGCCCAAACACCGTAGTCGTTTACAATTTTCTGGTCGGTATCGGCAAGCAGGGTAAATGGTAAGTTATGCTTGGTAACAAACTTCTGGTGCGATTTTTCGTCATCAACGCTAACACCTAAAACCACAATGCCTTTTGCTTGTAAGCCCTGATAGTTATCCCTGAAATCGCAAGCTTCGGCAGTACAGCCTGGTGTATCATCTTTAGGGTAAAAATACAGAACAACCGTTTTGCCTTGATAATCGCTTAAAGAAACTTCAATGCCGTTTTGATCTTTTGATGTAATTGCCGGTGCCTGATCACCTTCTTTTAACGCTGCCATATTTATAATGATTGAATTTAGAATGTTATATTGATTGAATGCTTAAGATTACACGCAATTTAAACGTTTTAACTTATTATACTGTTCAATTTATGTTAAAAGATGACATTTCTTAGTTTTAATTATGGTTTTGATGCAACTCGATCATAAAACCCTTAAATCTTAAAAATCCTGATCCTATTTAAAGAATGTTACTGTGTATTTTCTGGTGTTTTCTTTCATATCCACTACAACTAATTCCAATATATGCTTTCCAGAAGTTGTTCTTTCGTCAAAGCTATGCCAAAGTGTAGCTGTTTTCGTATCAAATTCCATTAAAGCCCATTTGCCATCGATATAACCATTAAAACTTTTTATCCCTGATAAATTATCACTGATCCTGAAAAATATTTTAGATAAACCGGCCATGTTTTTCCCTTCAGCAATATTTACAGGTACTATCCTTGGTGCAAGGGTATCAATAGCGATATAAAAACTGCCGAAGTTTTTTGGAGTAGCCTTAACATAGTCACTTTCAAAAAACCCACCCTGAGATGTACCGTTGCTATTTACAATTAGGGCTTTGCTTCTTAAGTTTTCCGGAAGATTATCAGCCTTGATCGAGATATCGAAACCGATATGCAGTGGCGTGTACTTATTATGAATCTGATGTACAGCCGACCAGGCATTTCCCGTTGGTTTAGGCAACTTTTTATAAGTGAAATTTAAATTGCTGTACAATGTCCCGACTGGGAAAACCACTTTAATATCATCGGTATTAAACTCATTCACTTTATTATAAGGATAAATTATTCCAGGGGGAATAACCGGCGCTGCAATAGGTGCAGTACCTGCATTTACGGTAAAAGGTAGAACAGACGAGTTCCCTTTCGAATCTGTTATGATGTAGCGCAGCTGATGCGAAGCACCATCGTTAAAATTAATTCTACCGCTATTGACTAAACCGCTATAAATTTTTAAAGGATTACCAGGCTCAACAAAACTTTTCTGGATACTTCTTTTAGTATTTAAGTAGGTAGGATAATCGATATGCGAATTAATGGCTTTACTATCTTCGAAAGCAAAACGTTCAAGAGCAGAAGTGTATACTTTTTTTCCATCTACCTCTAACTGAATGGAATATACGCCATTGGTGCCCGATAAACCATTATGCCGATCGGTTACCACCAGGCCAAAACCAACTTCGCCAGTTAAACTGATGGGGGCTGTGGTTTTGTAACTGCCATTTGCTCCGCTAATGCCAATGGCTTGTTTAGGTGTCGATTCGTTAAAGGTTTTGCCGTTTAAGCGGTACACATATAAACCATGAATAACCGGAGGGATATTGTCTGGTATAACAATCCCGAAAAACTGCGAATTTATGGTCTCTTCTGTTCTGGTATCTCTGATTTCGAAATGCAGATGCGGACCGCCCGAACTACCTCGGTTGCCAGACCAGGCAATAATCTCGCCTTTATGTACGGGAATTAATGTGGCATCGGGAAACTCATCAATCTCAAATGATTTTTTCTCGTATTCAAGGTTTTTAACGATGGTTGCAATTTTGGGAGCAAACCGTTGAAGATGGCCATATACAGTAGTGAAACCATTAGGGTGATTAATGTACAATGCCTGTCCGAAACCACTGTTCTGAACCCTTAACCTCGAAATATAGCCATCTGCAACGGCATAAACAGGGTAACCTTCGCGTTGGTTGGTCCTGAAATCAATTCCAGAATGAAAGTGATTGCCGCGGATTTCGCCAAAAGAACCTGCAAGGGCAGGAGGACTAATATCCAAAGGTTGTCTGAAATCGGTAATAGGGTATTTATTCGTACTATAAATCTGTTGCGCCTGAACAAAAGTTGAAGCAAATAAAAGGCAGATCGAAACCAAAAATTTTAACTTATGCTGGATCGGGTTTTTAATCATTCGTTACTTTACATCAAAATTTAAAAGTTGCTTTCCTTCTAACCAGGCTTCCAATTTATCTCCTTTATTTATTTTTCCGACGCCCTGCGGTGTTCCGGTAAAAATTAAATCGCCTTTTTTTAAAGTAATATATTGAGAAACAAAGCTGATTATCTTCTCGAACGAGAATAATAAATCTTTAGTATGGCCTACCTGGCGGCTTTCTCCATTTACCTTCAACTCAAAATTTAAGTTGTAAAGATCCTCAAAATCACTTTTAGGATGGAAGATACTGATGGGTGCCGAGTTATCAAAAGCTTTGGCAAGTTCCCAGGGCAATCCTTTTTCTTTGTGTTTGCTCTGGATATCACGAGCGGTAAAATCGATGCCTAATCCCACTTCATCATAATAATTCGCGGCAAATTTTTCTGCGATGTGTTTTCCTTCTTTACAGATTTTTAATACCACTTCTAATTCGTAATGTACATCATCAGAAAAATCAGGCAGGTAAAAAGGTTTATTGTCTTTTAAAACAGCTGTATCAGGTTTCAGAAAAATTACGGGTATAGTTGGAACCGGATTGTTCAGTTCTTTTGCATGTTCGGCATAATTTCGGCCAATGGCGATGATTTTCATTCTTAAGAATATGAAATATGATAAAATAGACGGGAGTTAAATCCACATCAATCAAAAATAGAAAAGAAAATGGTGTTATAAAACCGAGATCCGTTTTACCTGGCTTTCGGAACCGGCAATAACCCTCAAAAAGTAAATGCCTGGGTTAATTCTATTAGGAATGACGAAGCTTTTGGTCTGTTCGCCAGCGTTTAAGCGTTCGTTTGAGAGTGTTGCTACCTCGTTTCCTAGTAAATCGATGATTTTGATTGTCGTTTGAGTACCATCTTTTCCAATGGAAAGGATAATATTTAACTGATCTTCAACCGGATTAGGATATATTTTTACGATGGTTAACAATTTATCTTTCGCTACAACCGTTGTATTTTTTGGAGTTGTGGAGTAAGTATTGAATATTCCAGAGCCGCCTACTGTCATATAAAGCGGCTTGTAAGGTGTGATATTGGCTTTAATTTCAGGAATTCGGCTTACTTTTTTGGTTCTGTTTTTTAAGCTAATATGAATACTATCAGCTTGTTGCGCCCAAGAATTTACGCCGCACAGTGACACAATGCACAATGTGCACGCAAGTTTTGTGAGTAACGTTATCTTAGTGTAGAGTTTCATCAAATTGGTATAGCAAATGTATTAATTTTAAACAAAGAAATTAAACATTTTGTTTAAAACCCATAAATTAACACAATTTAACAATAAAATTTAATTTTCATAGTGTTAAAAATACACAATAATTTGGTTGTTATATTGTTATAGTTAGTTTACTTTTGCTCGCAAAAAATAATCAACGAAGTGTCAAATCATAAAAATGTCAACGCGTTAACCGCCGGCGGTGTTCTAATTAGTTTAGGAATTGTGTTCGGTGACATTGGTACATCACCTTTATATACCTTAAATGCAATTTTTACAACAATTTTAGGGGGAAAACAAGATATCAATCCCACAAATGTTCTAGGGGTTTTATCTTGTATTATTTGGACATTAACCTTACAAACCACCATTAAGTATGTTATTATTACCCTAAGAGCCGATAATAAAGGTGAGGGTGGTATTTTCTCTTTATTCTCACTGGTACGAAAAAAGGCGAAGTGGCTGGTGGTTCCAGCCGTTGTAGGTGGCTGTGCATTACTTGCAGATGGTATTATCACCCCCAGTATTACCGTAACATCTGCAATTGAGGGGCTTACCAATAAGTTTGAGGTACCGGTTATTCCAATTGTAATAACCATTTTAACCATCTTATTTATTATCCAGCAGTTCGGAACAAATCTGGTAGGAAAGCTATTTGGCCCGGTAATGTTTGTTTGGTTTGCTGTTTTGGGTGTATTGGGTATGTCTTTTATTGTTAAAGATTTTACTATCCTAAAGGCTTTTAACCCTTATTACGCCATTCATTTACTGGTTACCAATAAACTAGCGTTTTTAATTCTTGGCGGTGTATTTTTATGTACAACAGGGGCTGAGGCCTTATATTCTGACTTAGGCCACTGCGGTAGAAATAACATCAGAATCAGTTGGATTTTCGTGAAATTAACCCTTATTTTAAACTATTTAGGGCAAGGCGTTTGGATTTTGCAGAACAGCGGGAGTTATGTTCCTGGCGCAAAAATGAATCCATTTTTCCAGATCGTTCCTGATCAGTTTCAGGTACCAATGGTTATTTTGGCTACTATGGCTGCAGTAATTGCCAGTCAGGCTTTAATTAGTGGGTCTTTTACCTTAATTGCTGAAGCAGTACGTTTAAACCTTTGGCCTAAAATTAAAATTGTTTACCCATCGGTTTCTAAAGGCCAGTTATACGTTCCATCTATTAACTGGATGCTCTGGATTGGTTGCTGTGGCATTGTATTGTTGTTTCAAAAAGCAGAGAAAATGGATGCGGCCTATGGTTTATCGATTACGATAGCCATGTTAATGACGACCATTTTGGTGAGTTTTTATTTGAGAAGTAAACGTTTCCCGAAATATTTAGTAGCGATATTCTTTTTTACTTATGTAATTATTGAGGGAACATTTTTGATCAGTAATTTAACCAAATTCTTACATGGTGGTTGGGTAACGGTATTAATCGGTTCGTTATTGTTTACGGTAATGTGGAGCTGGTTTGTAGCCCGTAAAATCAAAAACCGCTTTGTTAAATATGTCGAAATTGAGGATTATTATGAGATTCTAACTGAACTAAGCGGAGATGAATCGGTTCCGAAATACTCCTCTCAGCTGGTTTATTTAACCAGTGCCAACTTTAAAACGGAGATTGAATCAAAAATTATCTATTCTATTATACAAAAGGAACCAAAACGTGCCGATGTGTACTGGTTGGTGCATGTTGACGTAATGGACGAGCCGTATACCTTAGATTATAAAGTTGAATTTCTGATCCCGGGTAAACTGATCAGAATTGATTTTAGATTAGGTTTCAGGATTGAGCAACGTGTAAACTTATTGTATCGTAAAGTGGTTGAAGAACTGGTGAAGAATGGAGAAATCGATATTACCAGTCAGTACACTTCCTTAAACAAGCATAAAATTGCTGGCGATTTCAGGTTTGTTCTTTTAGAAAAACATTTATCTAAGTTTACCAAGTTAAGTTTCTATGAAAGACAGATTATGGATTATTACTTTATACTTAAAAAATTAAGTTTATCAGAAGAGCGGAGTTTTGGCTTGGATAGCAGTTATGTTGATGTAGAGAAAGTTCCGTTGATTTTCGTTACACCAGATGATATTGAATTGAACAGGTTGCCGGTTTAACTGATGAGAACTGCGATTTTAATATTGGGGGTCAGTTTGTTTATAGCTGGACCCATAGCTAAACTGTACCATTTCGATCATGCCAATAATTATATGATTGCATCTGGATTGGGGTTGGTGATGATTACTGCGCTGGCCTTTATAAAGAAGAAATAAATTGAATCCTCTTTCTGGTAAAGAAAGGGGATTTTTTGTTTTATAAATGGAATTTGTCTTCGTCCCACTTACTGGGATTATCTATAATATAGTTCGAGATGTTATTATATGCTCTTTCATCACGAATAATGTGTTCATAGTAGTTCCTTTGCCATAGCTTTCCCATTGTTTTATCGTGCGATTTGAATAGTTGCAGGCACGCATTAGAAACAATTGATTTATATGCGCCAACAATGTCGGAAATTGTCGGAGCGACCCTTGCGGTCACCCTGTTTAATTCATCTTCTTCTTGGGCGACCGCAAGGGTCGCCCCGACAGCAACATCTGATAAAATGATTATGCCGTGCATATGATTCGGCATGATCTGAAAAACATCAAGTTCGAAATTTGGAAATCTATCGGATAAATTTATCCATTCATTGTAGGCGATAGTTCCAGATTCATTTAAGATCATTTTATTGTCTGAAACTTTTCCAAATCTATGGATTCTATCTTCACAACAGATTGTTATGAAATAGGCTCCTGCATTTGAATAGTCGTAATCCTTTAGCCTGATCGATCTTCGATGATGTATTAAAGGATTATACTTCATTTATAATTAACTTTCAATTTTTGCCAGTTTACTGTGCCTGTAACCATAGGCAAAATAAACCACGAGGCCAATTACCAGCCAGATGCCGAAGCCGATCCAGTTCGAAATGCCAAGTTCGCACATCATGTACAAACAGCTAATCAATCCTAAAACCGGAATTAACGACAAGTTTTTAGTAATGCAATAGTAGGTGATCAACACACAGATGATCAAGAAAATCCACATAGGGATTTTGTGTTTAAACAACCCCCAACCGCTTTCGTATTTCTTTTCTACAGGTACTTTTGAGGCTGAAATAAACTGTTCGTAACGATCGGCCGGCAATGCACTTAAATAAGATTCTGCATCTACTTTTTCTGCCAATACAATTTGTGGCGATGCATTTTTAACAATTTCCTCTTTAACAATTTTAAGTTCATCGCCACTTAAAGAAGTAACAAAAGTTACCGTTTGGATTGTTTTAGGAGAATTGAAAAAGAAAGCTTTGGTTTCTTTCCCATATTTTGTGAATGCAAAAATTATAGTCGCAATTAAAACAATAGGTACAATAAACTTACTGTTTACATAAGGTATCTTGAATTTTCCACGCTGTACATCAGGCCTGTTCTGTAATACTAAAACCCCTGCGCAAACCAGTACGAAAGCAAAAAGTGTTCCGATAGAACACAGATCGGTAACGATAGTAAGATTCATGAACAACGATGGTACTGCCACTACAAAGCCTACCACAATGGTAGCAAACGAAGGCGTTTTGTATTTAGGGTGAATTTTCGAAAAAGATTTTGGTAATAAGCCATCTCTACTCATGCTCATCCAAATACGTGGTTGACCCATTTGAAAAACCAAAAGTACACTGGCCATGGCAAATACCGCACTTACGGCAATAATACCGCTCATTAATTTTAAGTTAATCTGATCAAAAACGAATGCCAATGGATCGCCCACAGCTAAGGTATCTGACTTAACAATACCTGTTAAAACCAGTGCAATAGCCACATAAAGGATGGTACATATAATAATCGCCCACATCATTCCGCGCGGTAAATCGCGTTGTGGATTTTTACATTCTTCGGCCGTTGTAGAAATGGCATCGAAACCGATATAAGCGAAAAATACTGCCGAAACTCCCTTTAAAACTCCAGAAACACCGTTCGGAGCAAATGGATCCCAGTTTTTTGTGTCTACATAAAATATACCTACCGCTAATACCAAAAGAATTACCGCAAGTTTAACCACCACCATCGCATTACTGGCATTCCGGCTTTCTTTCATTCCACGGTAAATTAACCAGGTAATTAAAATGATAATACCTAAAGCAGGAATATCTGCAACAAGATGAAAACCACCGATTGTTGGGGCGGTAAGCCATGCATTATTGGCCAATGCTGTAGCCGAATCTAAATCTGCCAGGTTTTTGCCAGCCGCCAGAAGCGCTTCAGCATGTTTATGTCCGTTATAGGCACTTAAATAGTCCATTGTCATCCAATCGGGTACATGAATGCCCTCTATGCCGAGGGGAGGTATTTTGATGGTAGAGAGTAATCCTGTAAAGTAATCAGACCAGGATATGGCTACCGTAATATTACCGATGGAATATTCCATAATAAGCGACCACCCTATAATCCAGGCAACCAGTTCGCCGAAGGCTACATAAGAATAGGTGTAAGCACTGCCAGAAACAGGTACCATTGAAGCAAACTCTGCATAAGCAAAGGCTGCAAAACTACAGGCTACTGCTGTAAAAATAAATAAAAAGATTACCGCCGGACCACCATCTGCACTTGCTTTGCCAATCGTACTAAAAATCCCTGCTCCAATAATCGCTGCAATTCCAAAAGCTGTTAAATCGCGTACTCCGAGTGTTTTATGTAATGTGTTTTCATGGTCGCCATAGCCTTTTGCCGCATCTTGTAATATCTTGGAAATGGATTTTTTTCTGAATAGCTTTTCGAACATCTTTTGTTTGCTTGTTTCCTCAAACTTATAAAAAGTTTGGTTAAAAACGTTTAAAGCAGGATATAATTTTCAATACACCACGCGCTAGTAGGCAAATGCCATCAAAAAGGATGGCAATTATTAGATTAAAGTAAAAAAATGAAATTATTTGGCCTGAATAATCCTTTGTTTGATTAGCATAATTTTAGGATGAGTGAAACAGTTAATTTTGTTGTCAATAATCAGTAAGGTGCATAAAACAATATATGTCTTGTTTGATTGGAATATTTATATACCATTACAGTACCAATATGAATGCAGATATAGCACAAATAAAATACATTAAAGAACGTCACCAGGGTTTGGCTACTTTACTGGCCTTTGCCTTAATTCCATTGTCGGGTTTTGCTACCGATATTTATATCCCCTCATTACCTACCATGGCTGGTGAAATGCAGGTGAGCAATGTTCAGGTTCAACTTACACTCAGCATTTTTCTAATAAGCTATGGGGTTGCTCAACTTTTTATCGGCAGTGTGCTCGATAGTTTTGGAAGGTATAAAATCTGTTTATACGCATTATTAATTTTCGCTGCAGCAAGTATCATCATTGCAACTACCCATAACATTTACCTTATTTATTTAATGCGCATTATTCATGGTCTTACTGTAGGCGCAATTGTAGTAGCAAAAAGAGCATACTTTGTTGATCTTTTCGAGGGCGATCAGTTAAAACATTACCTAAGTTTGTTTTCCATCATCTGGTCTACCGGACCAATTGTAGCACCGTTTATTGGGGGTTATCTGCAAACGGTATTTGGCTGGGAATCCAACTTCTATTTTTTGGCTGGTTTTGCAATTGTTTTTGCAGTGCTGGAGTTATTGTTCAGTGGCGAAACATTAAAGCATTTTACCGATTTTCAACTGAAAAAAATTACAAAGATCTATGTTGAAATGATTAAAACTACCAGTTTTACACTCGGTATTGTCATGTTGGGTTTAGCTTATTGTATGGTGATGGTTTACAATATGACCGGCCCGTTTATTATTGAGCACCACTTTAATTTTTCGCCGGTTATTGCAGGTTATAGCTCCTTGTTTTTAGGTTTTGCATGGATGGTTGGAGGCTTTATTGGCAAGGCCACCATTAACAGGCCCTTCTTTAAGCGATTAATGATCAACTCACTGTTTCAGGTAGCTTTTGTTGTCCTGATGATTGTAAGTTTAAATTTCGTTTCGAACCTTTGGTCTTTAATTTTCTTCGCCTTTTTGATCCATGTAGGAGCGGGCTTTACCTTTAATAATTACTTTACTTTCTGTCTGAGCAAATTTCCGAAAAACGCAGGCATTGCAGGTGGATTAACAGGAGGGATTACCTATGTGATCGTTTCTTTTTTGAGTTATGGTATCGTAAACCTGATCCCCGCTAAAGATGAACGCAACCTGAGCTACAGCTATTTAATTATGATATTAATATCAGTTTTGGTAATGTTCATCATTTTAAAGCTTAGAAAAAAAGAAGAAGTATAAGTATTAATAATTATTTAATTCTGCCTTCTTCGTCGGTTACACTGGTTTTTCGTTCTCGGTTGCCTTTAATACTACTGCTGCCAAAAATGTAATTTAAGCTTAGTCTGTATACCCTGCTTTCTTGCTTTTGAGTTAGGTTATAATCTAAGCCCGAGAGTGCACTGCTAATTCTTGCCTTTCTGGTATTGAAAACATCATTGGCTGTAAGTTTAACGTTGAGCTTTTTATCGAGGAATGATTTCTTGATCCCGAAATCTATCCCATAGTAGGGCTTAATGGCATAAGTGCCATAAATCTGCGATGATGCATATTCTCCAGAAAGCTCTGCTGCAGTTGATGGGCTAAGGGTGAAATTGTGACTGCTGTTTCCCGTAAAATTTACTTTCTTCCTGTCGTATATACCATCACCTAAGTTTGCGGTTTTGATCTGGTTATAGGTACTGGTAAGCGTATTGTCCATACTCCAGAATTTGGTAATGGTAGTAGGATAGCCAATCGTTAAATCGTAGGCATATTGTTTATCAAGGTTTTTTACCGTTTGGTAGAGTGTTTTCTTCTCGTTATCTGGCAGCAAAACATCAATAATCAGGTTGTTGGTAGTGCTATATCCAAAGGAAATATTTAATGTTTTTTTATAATTGTAGGATACTTGAAAAGTATTGGTATACTGTGGGTTAAGAAAAGGATTGCCTTGGCTAAAGGTATACAAATCGACAAAGTAAACAAATGGATTTAGCGATTTATAATCTGGCCGGTCTATCCTTCTGCTGTATGAAAAACCAATCTCATTATTCGGATTTAAAGTTTGGTTGATGTTAAAACTTGGAAAAAAATCAAAGTAGCTGCGTTTTACAATTTTGCTATCATTAATGGAGTTACCTTTTGAGTTGGTTTGTTCAGTTCGTAAACCAATTTCAATACTGGTCGATTTAAATTCGCATTTTAAAGTAGCGTAAGCCGCATTTATGTTTTCATCGTAAATGAAATGGTTACTTCTACTGATGTCATTTTTCCAGCCATTCTCTGTAAAATTTTCGAACTGAAAGTCATTATCCGTACTTACCCAACTGCTTTTTAGTCCAACATCCAGTTTTGTTTTGGCATTAAATGGAATTGTATAATCAATTTTAGCAGCTTTTATTTTTATAAAAGAAGGCGTGGCATTCCGAAATATAGATGCTGATTTATAACTGGAGCCACCCTTTTCGAAAAATGAGTTTTGATAAACAGTATTTTCTTCACTATGGTATTTGGCATAATCTAAATCGATAGAAAGTTCCTGACCTAAGGTATCCATCACACTTTTGTAATTGAGGTTGTAAGCCTGATTACGATATTTATTTTTCGATGGATTATCGGCAACAATCGAAGAATCGACTTTTGTAAAACTTTGGCCAATAGCGGTAAGGCCGTTGGATAGGTCGTGGCCGTTATTAAAATAACCTGTGGTGAGGAAACCTAAAGTGTTTTTATCGGTGATGAAATAATCAATCCCCGCCTTATAATTGTTGTTGTGCGAAGATCTTGTTTGTGTATTTGATTGATGAAAATAGGTATTTTGATCACTCCCGTTCACTACTCTCAAAATGTCTAGATTTTCGGTGGCTTTATTGTTGTTGTTCGCGAAGCTACCGTATAGGTTAAGGCTCTTATTTCTATGGTTAATGGATATTCCGGCGTCGCTTTTTGGATTCTCTCCATAGCCAAAACCTAAATCTATATTTCCGTTTGTGCCGTAGTTGGCATTCTTTTTTAACTTGATATTGAGCAGACCTGCGTTTCCTTCAGCATCATATTTAGAAGAAGGACTGGTAATCAGTTCAATAGTTTTTATTTCGTTACTGTTTAGCGATCTTAATCTGGTAGCCAATTGTTCTGCAGATAAATAAGTTGATTTTCCATCAATCAGCACATTTACACCAGACCTACCTCTAATACTGATTACCCCATCCTGATTAACCGATACACCGGGCATTTTAGCGAGCACTTCGAGCGCTGTATTACCAGAAGAAACGATGCTGTTTTCTACATTCATAACCGTTTTATCGTTATGGCGTTCTATTAAAGGTTTACGGCCAGTGATGACAACACTTTCGAGTTCTTTTATCTCTGCCTGAAGGTTAAAACTTAAATCGAGGGTAGTTTTTCCTACAAATGGTTCGAATGTTTCTTTTATCGATTGATAACCTACAGCCTTAACTTCAACAGTGAACTTACCCCTTGGAAGGCTTTCTAATACATAATTTCCTTCTTGATTGGTGCTAACTGTTTTAACAAAAGAAGTATCTGCTAAACTGGTAAATTTAAGGTTAGCTGAAACCTTAACGCCGTTTTTGGTAATTACCGTGCCTGTAATGTGCATTTTTGTAGTCTGCGCAGAAACTACATTCAAAAATAATAGGGAGAGCATAAAATATAGAGCGAATATTTTCATTGTTAATTGATAGGCTGATGATTAGTTTTTCCTTTTATCTGATTAGGAATTAAAGCGAAACTAAGTCATTAGGTGCATTCACTTGTAGATTTTAACAATGTTTAACCCAATTAACATTTTTTTACAGACTAACGATTAGTTCATAGGTCATTTGTTCATTGGTATTACCTAAGGTTTAAAGTGTGATGTGATGGAGTTTCTTTTAGATAATTCTCCTTCGGGTTGTCACTCTGAGCGGAGTCGAAGAGCCTTACAAAATCTGTGTCTTCTGCGTTTCCGTTGCAAAAAAGCGTTAGCGAAATGCTACGACAAGTTGAAAATATAGCTAAATCATTAGGATGCTTCGTGCCTCGCAACGACCTTGTTTAAAAACAAACAAAAAAGTCGCAGCAAGATGCCACGACCCTTATTGTATTTCAATTGAGGGGAAAACCTTCAACCCTCCACCTTACCCTAATTTTTCCAGTTCTTCCTTCACAAAATTCGCCAGCTCTTTCACATACTCAGCACTAAAATCAAATTTAATTCCGGCAGTTTCATATATCTCATTCATTGGTTTAGTGTAACCTAAAGCAAGTGCAGCAAGGTATTGTTCTAAAGCCTTTTCAGGATTTTCTTTATAATTTTTCCAAACCGCAATGGCACCTAGCTGGGCAATTGCGTATTCGATATAATAAAAAGGAACTTCGAATAAATGCAGTTGTTTTTGCCAGCCATTTCCAAATTGTTGTTCTAAATCTGTCCAATCGGCAAAACCAGCACCAAAACGGCTAAAAATCTGCTTAAAGGTTTCTTCACGATCAGCCGCCGTATGGTTGGGGTTGGTGTAAATCCAGTGTTGAAACTGATCAATTACGGCTACCCAAGGCAAAGTTTTCAAAACATCAGCCAATTGCTCTTTTTTAGCACGGTTTAAATCTTCTTCATTGTCGAAATAAACATCCCACTTATCCATTGAGATTAATTCCATACTCATCGATGCCAGTTCGGCTACCTCAGATGGACAATGCTTAAAATCGTTTAGCTCTAAATTTGCCGTTAAAAAGGTATGAATTGCATGGCCGCCTTCATGAACCATTGTAGTTAAATCGCGCAACGAATTTGCCGAGTTCATAAATATAAAAGGCGCTCCCGTTTCGGCCAAAGGATAATTGTAACCGCCGGGCGCTTTACCTTTTCTACTCTCTACATCAAAAAGCTTATTGGCTTTCATTGTTGCCAGTTTTGAGCCTAACTTTTCATCAATGGCATTAAAGCAGGCAATACTTTTATCAATCAGTTCTTCGCCGTTGTTAAAAGGTTTCAAAGCTGGCTTGCCACTAATGCTTACTTCTAAATCCCAAGGCCTTAATACTTCTAGTCCTAAAGCTTCTCGGCGTTTTTCGGCCTGCTCTTTTAAAATCGGTACGATTTCTTTTTCAATAGCATTGGCAAAATCATAACAGTCTTGTGGGGTATAATCGAAACGGCCCAAAGCCTGGAACATGTAATCGCGATAATTCTCAAAACCCGCGTTTAAGGCAACCTGATTACGCAGTTTAATCAACTCATCAAACAACACGTTTAAATCATCTTTATCAATTAAGCGGCGTTGTTGAATCGTTTTCCATGCATTTTCGCGTACCTCGCGGTTTAAATCTTTGATAAAGATCGAGGCTTGCTCCAAAGTATATTCCTGACCGTTTAGCTCAACACTCATGGCGCCTGTAATGCTCTGGTATTTTTGTTGTTTCACCTGCAATTCGGTAAACAGCTCAATATTTTCATCGCGGTAAAGCTCTAATGCTTTTTTTATCGCACGGCTGTAAACGAAATATTTTTCTTTGTCCAGGTCGTTCATAAAAGGACTTTCGACAAATTTTTTGTTCAATTCGTTGGCGAATGGAGAAATTTTCGGTTCTATTTCAGTTGCAAAATATTGAAAGTTTTTAACCAATTCTTCATTTGCGGTATCGCAACTCATTTTAATATATCTCCAGGCAAAATCTTCTTCTAAAGCAGCTTCAAGCTCCGAACGGTCTTTTAACCAGTTTTCTAACTCAGCAGTGCTGGTTATTTCGCGGTTTTGCAGTTCGGTAAAAAGTGGTTCTAAATTTTCCCAGGTAATGTTTAGTTCCTGTGGAATGTATGTTCTAGGTTTCTTAGTTATCATAATAGTTAATTATTGAATGTTGGAATGATTGAAGGAGTGAATGGTTTAAGGCCGTAATGTTATATTCTCTCATTCAAAATTCAATCACTCTCTCATTCGGCCTTTACTCATTTTATTTATGTTATTGAATGTTGGAATGATTGAAGGAGTGAATGGTTTAAGGCGTAATGCTATATTCTCTCATTCAAAATTCAATCATTCTCTCATTCGGCCTTTACTCATTTTATTTATGTTATTGAATGTTGGAATGATTGAAGGAGTGAATGGTTTAAGGCACAATGCTATATTCTCTCATTCAAAATTCAATCATTCTCTCATTTTTATTTATGTCTTAAATACGCGTCTATTAAAAAGCATATAGCAAACACTACCGAAGCATAACCATTTAAGGTTTGAAACGCCCTGTTTACTTTGCTGATATCATTTGGTTTTACCAGTAGGTGCTGATAAATCAACATCGAACAGAAAAACACAATACCTACGTAATAAACCCAGCTAAAGGATGTAAAAAACACAGGCAAAATAACACAGGTGGCAGAGAGTATATGCAACAGCACCGAAACATTCAAAGCATTTTTAATGCCAAGTGTCGATGGGATGGAGTGTAATTTTTCTTCCCGGTCAAATTCTTCATCCTGTAATGCGTATATAATATCAAATCCACTTACCCAGAACAATACGGTTAAGGAGTAAAGTACAGGAACCAGCGCAAAATGTCCGGTTACGGCAATGTAAGCGCCAATAGGCGCAAGCGCCAGCCCTAAGCCCAATACCAAATGGCAAAGCGCGGTGAAACGTTTGGTATAACTATAAAACAAAACCACAAATAAAGCCACAGGCGATAAATAGAAACAAAGCGGGTTAATGAAGTAGGTGGTAATGGAGAAAAGCACACAATTGGCAATAACGAAAATCAACGCCTCATTTGCCGAAACTTTACCTGCAGGGATATCGCGCATTTTAGTGCGTGGGTTTTTCGCATCAATATTTCTATCCAGGTAACGGTTAAAGGCCATGGCCGAGTTTCTGGCAAAAACCATACAGAGCAAAACTAAAATCAGTTTATACCAGGAAAATGGATTTTCTGTTGTGGTTACGCCCAAAAAGAAACCAATCATAGCAAATGGTAGTGCAAAAACAGAGTGGGCGAATAATACGAGTGAAAAGTATTTTTTCATTTTTTTTAGAACTGATTAATTTCCCTTTCGGGGTGATTGCACAGATTATTTGATTACACAGATTTTTTATTGTTAAACTGAAAATTGTGCACTGTAGACTGAAAACTGGTTAAAACTTCTTATAATCTGTAGGAACAACAAAGTCTTTGTTTACCTCATAAATGAAATTAAGCACTTCATCTTTTCCAGTTCCTTTTTCTGCAGAAGAAATAAAGGTGGCAGGAATTTCTTCGAAAAATTCACCTAATTTTTTCTTAAAGGCAGCTACATTTTTCTGAGTGGTGGTCATGCCCTGTTTATCGGCTTTGGTAAAAATTAACGAAAACGGTATCTGTTTTTCACCTAACCAATAACAAAATTCAATATCAATTCCCTGAGGTTCTAAACGGCTGTCTATCAGAACAAAAACACATTGTAAACTTTCTCTTTTGGTTATATAGGCACGGATAAATTTCTCCCATTTCTCTCTGCTGGTTTTAGAAACCTTGGCATAACCATAACCTGGTAAATCGACAATATACCATTTCTCGTTAATCAGAAAGTGATTAATTAACTGTGTTTTGCCAGGGCGTTGAGAGGTTTTTGCCAATCCATGTTGATTAACCAGCATATTGATTAATGAAGATTTACCCACATTAGAGCGGCCAATAAATGCATATTCGGGCATAGTTGGTACGGGTAGTGCCGAAATTTGGGTGTTGCTGCAAACAAATGTTGCCGTTTTGATAATCATGGTACAAAGGTAACAATTAGTTTTGAGTTGAGGGTTTGGAGTGTGGAGTAGAAAACCCACCGTCGTCAGCAATTCGTAAAGTTTAAGGCAATCGCTAAACTGCAAACTCTAAACTCCCAACTGCAAACTCTTTTCTCTATCTTTGCCCCATATCATGAATCAGAATATCACCCCATACCAAGTAGAAGATGCAACTAAAAAGGAGCAGGTTGCAACCATGTTTAATAACATTTCGGGCACTTACGATTTTTTAAACCATTTTCTTTCTTTAGGGATAGATGTATTATGGCGTAAGAAAGCCATTAAAGAACTGGTTTCCATCCACCCGAGAACTTTGCTTGATGTAGCTACAGGAACTGGCGATTTTGCCTTTGAAGCCATTAAAAAGCTTCATCCCGAAAAGGTAATTGGTGTTGATATTTCTGAAGGTATGTTAGAAGTAGCCAAGAAGAAAATTAACGAGCGTAGTTTAAACGAAGTTTTTACCGTTCAGGTTGGCGATTCTGAAGGTCTGCATTTCGAAAATGATACTTTTGATGCGATTACCTGCGCTTATGGTGTGCGTAATTTCGAAAACCTCGAAAAAGGATTAACTGATATGTACAGGGTATTAAAGCCCAACGGGAAAATGGTGATACTGGAATTTTCGAAACCAAAGGTTTTTCCGGTAAAACAACTGTATAGTTTTTATTTTAAACAGGTAACGCCTTTCTTTGGAAAACTATTTTCTAAAGACCACAGAGCTTATACCTATTTGCCAGAATCGGTAGCAGCTTTTCCCGACGGAGAAGATTTTACCAACCTGATGGAAAAAGTTGGCTTTAAAAGTACCAAACAAAGAATTTTAACGTTTGGAATAAGTTCGATATATGTAGGAACCAAATGATCAGAAAATTAAGCCTCATTCTTTCACTTTTTATGATTTCTACAACCGCCTTTGCTCAAAATTGGGGCGGTGGAATAGATGATGAAGATTGGAGTTTTGGTTTTAATTTCCAATATATCTCAGCCGAATACAAAATTCTTAAAAAGCAAAATTGGCGATCGCCTTTTTATGAGGTGCCAAATTCTCTGGATCCTTCTTACGATCCGAATTCGGGCATTCCGGTTACCTCAACGCTAAATTCTATTTCTAGCTCACCATCTCAAGGTTTTGGGTTGGGTTTTGTAATGAACAGAATGATCTCTGATAACTTCGATATCAGGGCAACGCCGTCGCTTATTTTTAGTGATAGGATAGTAACTTACGAGTATGAACCTATGGCGCCGATCAACGTAGGCAATGGGCAAACGAAAAACTTTCAAACCGTGGTTGAAAGAAAAGTTCAGGCAACCATGTTCGAATTTCCATTAGGCTTAAAGGTGAAGTCGAACCGGATGAACAATTTTAGGGTATATTGGTTAGGCGGCGCTAAATATTCAATAGATATAGCTTCGAAAAAGAAAACCTTCGATGAAGGCGAAACACCGGTAAATAAGTTTTTAAAAAATCAAAGAAATTACCTGTCGTACGAAACAGGTATTGGTTTCGATATTTACTTCGAGTATTTTAAAATGTCGCCCGAAATAAAACTCTCGTATTCGACCAACGATTTGCTTCAGCACGACAATACGGTTTATGCCAATCCAATAGATAAGTTGAAATTACGTCAATTAACATTCAGTTTGATTTTTCAATAGTCCTGCAATCCAAAAAAACTTACCTTTGTTGGTGTAGGTAAATCAAAGATGGTATCTTAAAGAATTACCGAGACTTAAAATTCATAAAAATGTCTAAAATCGCATTAATTACAGGCGCAACTTCTGGTATTGGCGAAGCTTGTGCACATACATTTGCCCAACAAGGTTACAATCTGGTATTATTGGCCCGCAGAGAAGATCGGTTGGCAAAAATTGCCCATCATTTAGAAGATAAGTATGCCATTACCATCAAACAGGTTTTTGCCGATGTTCGCGATAAAGAAAGTCTTACCGCTGCTTTAGAGGTTTTGCCGGCAGAATGGAAAAAGGTTGATGTTTTGATTAACAATGCGGGCTTAAGTCAGGGTTTAGATCCGATTGATAAAGGCGATACCAACGATTGGGACACCATGATTGATACGAATGTTAAGGGTTTGCTTTATGTAACCAAAATTGTTTCCAACTGGATGATACCAAACCAATCAGGTCATATTATTAACATTGGTTCTATTGCCGGAAAAGAAGTTTATCCAAATGGAAACGTATATTGTGCCAGCAAACATGCTGTTGATGCTTTGAGTAAAGGTATGCGTATAGATTTATTGCCCCACGGCATAAAGGTTACCGAAATTAATCCAGGGATGGTAGAAACCGAATTTTCGGTGGTGCGCTTTAAAGGTGATGAAGACCGGGCGAAAAAAGTATACGAAAACCTGGAGCCATTAATTGCCGACGATATTGCAGATGCCATTTGGTATGTAGTAAGCAGACCAAAACATGTTAATATTAACGACATGCTGATTATGCCTACCGCACAGGCTACAGCAACAATTATAAGTAGGGGTTAACTGTTTAAATTGTTTAAACTGGTTAACTGTTGTGAATAGCAATGGCATTTAACCGATTAACCTTATAACAATTAACCACTTAACCCCTGGAACGATTAACCAATTAAAGAAATGATATCAAACACAATAGATCAGGAAATAAAAAAAGCCATGTTGGCTAAAAACAATGCACAGTTAAGAGGTTTAAGAGCAATAAAGGCAGCTTTACTTTTAGCTAAAACAGAGAAAGGATCTTCAGAAGAAATTACGGAAGAAACTGAACTTAAAATTCTTCAGAAACTGATTAAACAACGCCGCGAATCTGCTGATATTTACAAGCAGCAAAATCGCGAAGATTTGTATCAGGTAGAAGAAGAAGAAATTGAAGTGATCAGTCAGTTTTTGCCAAAACAGTTAGATAGGGCAGAGGTTGCTGCAATTATTGAGGCTGTAATCAAACAATCTGGTGCTACATCGGTTAAGGATATGGGGAAGGTAATGGGCATGGCAAATGCAGCGCTTGCAGGTAAAGCTGATGGTAAATTAATTGCTGAGATTGTTAAAGAAAAACTAGCTTAATTTAAGGCTAAAAGCAGAAAGAGTAAAGCTTAAAGCGCATTTATCGCTGGTCGCTAGTTGCTTACCGCTTTACAAAGGGCGTTTTTATACCGTTTTCGATTTTATTTCAGAAAAATGGCATAGAAATGCATAAATTTAATTTTACTCTACTAACTTAGTAGCACAATACCATCTAGAATATATATGACCTACCCGATAATAGAAGAAGACGGATTTAAATACATCGAAGCTGGAACAGGCGAAACACTGGTATTGCTACACGGCCTAATGGGCGAACTAAGCAATTGGGAACTGGTTATAGAACAGTTTAAAGATCGCTATCGTGTAATTATTCCAATTTTACCAATTTACGATTTGCCTATTTTAACATTGGGCGTAAAAGCATTGTCGAGATATCTTCATCGCTTTTTAAAATATAAAAATTTAAACCAGGTAGTACTTGTTGGTAATTCGCTTGGTGGCCATGTGGGTTTGGTATTTACGGTTGCCCATCAGGAGTTTGTTAAAGCCTTGGTACTAACAGGTAGCTCTGGCTTATACGAAAATGCTTTTGGAGGTTCTTTCCCGCGGAGAGAGAGCTACGATTACATTAAGGAAAAAGTAGAGTTTACTTTTTACGATCCTGCAACTGCAACCAAAGAACTCGTTGATGATGTTTTTAAAACGGTTAACGATAGATCGAGGGTTATTAGGATTTTAACTATGGCTAAATCGGCAATACGCCACAACATGGCTAAAGAACTGTCGAAAATTACCATACCGGTTTCTTTAATCTGGGGTAAAAATGATAAGGTTACGCCACCAGAAGTGGCAGAAGAATTTCATGAATTGTTGCCGAATTCGGAATTAAATTGGGTTGATAAATGTGGGCATGCGCCTATGATGGAACATCCGGAAATATTTAATGCATTTTTAGAGAAATTTTTAGATAGAATATTGTTAAAATAAATGTTTGCAGCAGAAATCATATCAGATGCAATTCCATCACTAAGGGCCGATGACACGGTGCAGAAAGCTTTAGATCGTATGAACGATTTTAAACTAAAGCATTTGCCGGTTGTTAACGAGGTAACTTTATTGGGGCTGGTTTCTGAAGATGATTTACTAAATATTGATAATCACGATACACTTTTAAGCGATAGTGCGGTAAACATACTTAATGTTTTCGTGTTGAGTAACGTACATACGTATGATGTAATCAGGTTATTGAGTCAGTTAAAATTGACAGCTGTTCCGGTTTTAGATCAACAGAAAAATTACCTGGGTTTAATTTCGATCAATAACATGGTAAATGCCGTGGCCGAACAGTATGCTGTAAATGAACCTGGGGGAATTATCGTTTTGGAAATCAGTAACCGCGATAATTCTCTGGCACATATTGCACAGATTGTTGAAGCCGATAATGCACAGGTGCTCTCTTCTTACGTGAATTCTTTCGAAAATTCTACACGTTTAGAAGTAACGCTCAAAGTAAATAAAACAGAAATTACTTCATTGGTAGCTTCTTTCGAAAGATATGATTATCTGGTAAAAGAGGTATACAATAACACGCAGATTGATGATGGGTCGCAGGAGCGTTACGATTCTTTCATGAACTATTTAAATGTATAAACCTACTTTATGAGGATTGCAATTTACGGGAGAGATTTTAATGACACGGTTTTGCCCTACGTTCAAGAGGTTTTTAATCATTTAGCCGAGCATCATATCCAGCCGGTTTTATATTCAAAATTTAAAACATCCCTTCATGGCAAAATTAAGTTGCCTGCCAATACGGTTATTTTTCATAACCATAGCGAACTAAAAGACCTTGCCGATGTATTGTTGAGCTTAGGAGGCGATGGTACCTTACTGGATACTTTATCGTTAATCCGTAATTCGGGCATACCCGTAATAGGAATCAATTTTGGCCGGTTGGGTTTTCTGGCCAGCATCAATAAAAATGAAATAGGATCGGCGCTAAAAGCCTTAATTAACGGAGAATATACCCTAGATTCCCGTTCTCTTTTAACTTTAGAATCGGATAATGGCCTTTTTGGAGAAGAGAATTTTGCACTGAATGACATTACCATTCACCGCCGCGATAATTCTGCCATGATGATTATCCATGCCTCAATGAACAATGAGTTTATTAATTCTTATTGGGCCGATGGATTGATTATTGCAACGCCGACGGGATCAACCGCTTACTCATTAAGCTGCGGTGGCCCGATTATTTATCCCGATTCTGAAAACTTTGTAATTACGCCTATTGCACCGCATAACTTAAATGTAAGGCCGGTGGTTGTACCAGATGATAATAAACTCTCTTTTGAGGTAGAAGCACGCGAATCAAAATTTCTGGTTTCTTGTGATAGCCGAACTGTCACCGTAGAGCGTTCAGTAAAAATTAGCATAAAAAAGGCAGATTTTTGTGTAAATCTTATCCGCCTTAACAATGAAACCTACTTAAACACGTTAAGAAATAAATTATTATGGGGCATTGATACCCGTAACTACTAAGTATGACGCCAACCAAACCTCTCTTAATTCTCCTCTTTTTTATCTTTAGCGGACAAATTCTTCGTGCGCAAGAAGGCACCTGGGAAGTTGGGCTAATGGGTGGAGGAGCAGGTTACATGGGCGATCTCAATCAAAATAATCCATTGCAGATTAGCGGACTCTCTGGCGGTGCTTATGTAAAACGTAACTTTAACCAATATTTTGGCGTTCGCTTAAATTATACTTACGGACAAGTTAAGGCAGATGATGCTAATTCTAGTAATGAACAGTTCCGTGAAAGAAACCTCCGTTTTAAAACATCGATGCACGAGTTTAGCGGGCTGATCGATTTTAATTTTTTTAACTTCAGTATAGGTGGCGGAACCAGACAGTTCACTCCCTACCTTTTTACTGGTGTTGGTTTAGTTGTTTTTAAACCTAGGGTAAAAATTGATGGTGAAAGATACCGGTTAGATCGACTCAGAACCGAAGGCCAGGAAAATGGTTACAACAATGCTGTTTTAACTATCCCATATGGATTAGGGCTAAGGTATAATTACAAAAATACCTGGAGTGTTTTTACTGAACTAGGTTACCGGACACCACTTACCGATTATATTGACGATGTAAGCGGCCGCTATCCGGTTAATCCTGTAATCGTTGGAAATGGCCAAAATCAGGTCAATTTATCCGATCCTTCACGCTACCAAATCGGACAAGCGGGTACTCAAAGAGGCGATTTTAGAAAAAGGGACACTTATCTATTTGTTAGTGTTGGCATATCTTTTACCTTTGTATCCTCAAAATGCTATTCCTTTTAAGCTGATTTTGACATAATTAATGGGATTTAAAGAACAAATAGACTATAGCCGCCTGCCAAGGCACATTGCCGTAATCATGGATGGTAATGGAAGATGGGCAAAAGGCCAGGGTAAAGTGCGGGTTTTCGGACATGAACAAGGTGTGCTTTCTGTAAAAGACATTGTAGAAGGTTGTGTGGAAGTAGGTATTGAGTACCTCACTTTGTATGCTTTTTCTACAGAAAATTGGAACAGGCCTAAAGAAGAGGTGGATGCATTGATGCAGATTCTGATTTCTACCATCAACAAAGAAACCGAAACACTTAATAAAAATAACATTAAGCTGAATGCCATTGGCAATATTGCGTCTTTACCTCAAGAATGTATAGATGACTTAAAAGAAGCCATGGAAAAGACTGCCCATAACGAAAAATGTACTTTAACATTAGCGTTGAGCTATAGCGCAAAGTGGGAGATTTTGGAGGCTGCCAAAAAAATCGCATCGGCAGTAAAAGACAATGCCATTTCTTTGGATGATATAAACGAAGACCTGTTTTCATCAAAACTAACAACGGTAAATATACCCGATCCAGAATTGATGATCAGGACCAGTGGTGAGCACCGTATCAGCAATTATCTGCTTTGGCAAATGGCTTATACCGAGTTTTATTTTACTGATGTTTTATGGCCGGATTTCAGACGAGAAGATCTTTTCGAGGCTATTGTAGACTATCAAAAACGCGAACGCCGTTTTGGTAAAATTAGCGAACAATTAAACTAATTTTTCTTTTAACACTTTTTAACAAGCGTTTAAACTAACTTAGCACCACTTTTATACGATAAATGAAACCATAATAAGGGAACAACGTAAAGAAATTTTGCTTTATAAAATATCGTTACCTTTTGGCCATTACTGAACAATTAATTTTAATGAAAAGAATATTTCAAGTTTTAATCCTACTAGTTTTAGCCGCTCCGGCCTTCGCTCAAGTACGTCCACAAGGTCAGGCACCGGTAACCCCTTCTTTAAAGGTTGGTGGCTTAGATCTCGATTATTTTAGTCCAAAAGAATATATCATTGGTGGTACCACGGTAACCGGAACCCAATATTTAGACAAAGAAGTATTGATTACCTTATCTAAACTAACTAAAGGCGATAAAATCGTGCTTCCTGGCGAGGCAACTTCTGATGCGATTAAAACGCTTTGGGCGCAGGGATTGTTTGATGATGTTAAACTTAATATCGAAAAGTTTGTTCAGGATTCGGTTTATTTTGAAATTGAAGTAGTTGAGCGCCCGCGTTTAAGTTCTATCGATTTAAAAGGTATCCGTAAATCTGAAAAAACTGCAATTCAAGAAAAGCTAAATGATAAAACAGGTAAAATCGTAAACGATAACCTGTACAATACCACTTCAGCCATTGTTAAAAAATACTTGTTGGATAAGGGCTTTTTCTTTACCCAGATCGACTACAAAACTCGTAAAGATCCGAATGCAGAAAACAGTGTGGTATTAGAAGCAAATATCGATAAAGGTCACCGTGTTAAAGTACAGCATATCGATTTTACCGGAAACAAAGATTTTAAATCAGCAAAGCTTAGAAAATACCTTAAAACCCCTAAACAATTTGCCTGGTGGCGCTTTTGGGGCTCTGGAAAATTCGCGAAAGAGAAATACGAAGAGAACAAGGTAAAAATGATTGCCAAAATGCACGAGAAAGGTTATCGTGATGCCGAATTATTAAAGGATACCATTTACCAGCACAACAAGAAAAAGGTTAACATCAGGATGGACCTTTACGAAGGGAAAAAATATTACTTCGGTAATATTACCTGGGCAGGTAATGCCATTTATCCGGATAGTATTTTGCAAAAAGTATTAACCATCGAAAAAGGGGATGTTTTTAGCGAAGAAAAATTAAATAAAAAATTAAACGGCGGTGGCGAAAACGGTGGCGACATTAACAGTATGTATACCGATAATGGATATTTAACTTTTAATATCGATCCGGTACAGACCAAAATTTATGGCGATACTGTTGATGTGGAATTACGCATGTACGAAGGACCACAGTATACCAACAACCGCATTACTTTAAAAGGTAATACCATCACAAACGATAAAGTTGTTTTACGTGAGATCCGTACCAAACCCGGACAGAAATTTAACAAAAGTGATTTGATCCGTACCATCCGCGAAATCGGTCAATTGGGTAACTTCGACGAGTCTAAAACTGTACCTACACCTCGTCCTAACCCGGCAGATGGTACTGTAGATATTGAATATGCTGTAGAAGAGAAACCTTCAGATCAGATTGAGTTATCAGGTGGTTTTGGTGGTGGCCGTATCATTGGTACATTAGGTTTAACTTTCAATAACTTTTCGTTACGTAACTTATTTAATTTAAAAGCTTACAAACCATTGCCAAAAGGTGATGGACAGAAATTAAGCTTACGTGGACAAACCAACGGTAAATATTACCAATCATATAGTTTTTCCTTCTCTCAACCTTGGTTTGGTGGCGAGAAACCGGTAAGTTTCGGTGTGAGTGCATTTACTTCACTACAATCTAATGGATTAAGTTCAGATAATGCGCAGTTTCAAAAAATACGTTTAAATGGTGTAACGGTTAGTTTGGGTAGAAGATTAAACTGGCCAGATAACTATTTCCAGTTAAGCCATGCGGTTAGTGTACAACAGTACATCTTAAATAACTATTCAGGATATTTATTCAATACGGGCACATCTTACAACATAAGTTTATCACAGGAGATTAGCCGCGATTCAAGAGATTCGCCGATCTTCCCTAAATCTGGATCATTCTTACGTTTCACCGTTCAGGCAACGCCTCCGTTTTCATTGTTAAATAAAACAAACTATGCAACGGCATCAGATAGGGAGAAATATCGCTTTACAGAATATCACAAATGGAAATTCGATTCACAATGGTACCAGCGTGTAGCCGGAAACCTGGTAATCAAAGCGCAGGCCCAGTTTGGTTTCTTGGGGCAATATAACAAAGCAGTTGGCCAATCAGCATTCGAGCGTTTTAAACTTGGTGGTGATGGTATGCAGGGATTCGATTTCTTGCAGGGATCTGAGCTGATCGCGATGCGTGGTTACGCTAACAATGCTGTTATCCCGAATGGATCCGATCCGGCTGTAGCGCAGCAATCAGGTAGCCCAATTTATACCAAATATGTATTAGAGGCACGTTATCCCGTTATTGCAAGCCAACAAGCCACAGCCTTCGTTTTGGCCTTTGCAGAAGCTGGTAACACCTGGAACAGATTTGGTGATTTTAATCCTTTTAACGTTAGAAGATCGGTGGGTGTAGGTGCAAGGATCTTCCTTCCTATATTTGGTTTGTTGGGTATCGATTATGGACATGCGTTTGATACCATACCTGGACTATCAGACGGAGGAAAGCAAAATTTTACATTTAGTATCGCACAACAATTAGGTGGATTTTAATTGATAAAGAACAAAAATTTAACTAATTATGCAATAAATCATTGCAATAGGAGTTTAAAGAAAGCTTAGGTTATTAACTATATCATTAACACACACACAAATGAAGAAGTATCTTTTTATCGCATTCCTACTTTGCACTTCTTTTGGTGCCTTTGCACAGAAGTTTGCTTATGTAGACACGGAGTATATTTTGAAACATTTACCAGAATATAAATCGGCACTAAGTCAACTAGATGTTGCCTCTAAACAATGGCAGCAACAGGTAGATCAGAATTTTTCTGAAATTGACAGGATGTACAAGGCTTATCAGGCCGATCAGGTTTTGTTAACCGATGATATGCGCAAGCGCCGTGAAAACGAGATTATAGAAAAGGAAAAACAGGCTAAAGAATTTCAACGTTCTAAGTTTGGGCCAGATGGGGATCTTTTTCAAAGCAGGGTAAAATTAATTAAACCCATTCAGGATAAAGTAGCCGAGGCGATTAAACAGATTGCAAAATCTAAATATTTAGACTTCATTTTCGACAAGAGCAGTGAAGCAACAATGATGATTTATGCAAGCAGCAGTTACGATGTTAGTAATGACGTAATTGTAAAATTAGGTTATAAACCAGGGACTGTAAATAATTAGTATATTCGCCCCTGATTTTTGAAGAAAAACAATTAGAAAAAAATAAAAAAGTAAAATAAAACGATGAGAAAGTTAATTAACGTATTCTTTGTAGCAGCAGGGTTATTGTTTACAGCGAATATGGCAAGTGCACAACAAAAATTGGGTCACATTAATTCTGAAGAGGTATTTGCAAATTTACCAGAGGCTAAAACAGCTCAAACTACTTTAGAAACCTTAGGTAAACAAAAGCAAGCCGATATTGATGCAATGATCAAAGAATATCAAAGTAAAATGGCTGCAGCAGAAGCTAAGCAAAAAACTTTGAGTGAGGCTAACAAAGAAACAGTGGGTAAAGAATTACAAGCTGCGGGTCAAGAATTACAGGATTTAGAAAAACGCATTACTGATGCGCGTACTAAAGCGTCGCAAGATATAGGTACTAAACAAGGTGAATTATTCCAACCTATCCAGGCTAAAGTTGCAACTGCAATTTCTGCTGTAGCTAAAGAAAAAGGTTTAGCTTACGTTTTCGATATCGCAAACGGACAAGGTGGTAACAATTTAGTTTTCTGGGATGGTGGTGATGATATTACTGCTTCAGTAAAAACTAAATTAGGAATCACTGCAACTGCTGCAAAACCAGCGGCACCTAAAAAGTAGTTCTGAAGCGGAAGTTCGGAGTTTAAAATCTCCTTATCAATTCAAAATATAAGGCGGAATTAAGTTTAACTTAGTTCCGTTTTTTTGTTTACACAGTTTCGTCATGCTGAATTTATTTCAGCATCTTTGATGTTTAACTTCAGCGCAGCAGATCCTGAAACAAGTTCAGGAAGACGACCGTTTTAAAGATTCAACTTTTCAATATTTATCTATAACTTTCCAACACAATGCAGGCTTCGCCAATAGGTATTTTCGATTCAGGTTACGGCGGTTTAACAGTTTTCCGTTCTATTGCCGATAAATTGCCCGATTACAATTATATCTATTTGGGCGATAATGCCCGTTCGCCTTATGGCGACCATTCTTTCGAGACCATTTATAAATATACTTTAGAATGCGTAGAATGGCTTTTTGCTAAAGGATGCCATTTGGTCATTCTTGCCTGCAACACAGCATCTGCAAAAGCGCTTAGAACGATCCAGCAAATAGATCTTCCTGCTAAATATCCCGGTAGAAGGGTGCTTGGCGTAATCAGGCCCACAGCTGAGGTAATTGATAGTTATACAAGTACTAAATCGGTAGGCGTGATGGGGACCAGAGGTACAGTTAATTCTCAATCTTATCTTTTAGAGATCAATAAATTTTTTCCTGAGATTAAGGTTTACCAGCAAAGCTGCCCGATGTGGGTTCCACTGATTGAAAATAACGAACACTTACAATCTGGCGCGGACTTTTTTATCAATGAATATTGTGATCAGTTATTGAGCCAATCGGCAGCTATCGATTGTGTGCTATTGGCTTGTACGCACTACCCTTTATTAATGCCTAAGCTAAAGAAGATATTCCCTGATCATATAAGCGTTTTAACGCAAGGCGAAATTATAGCCAACAGTTTAGCTGATTATTTAAAGCGACATCCTGAGATGGAAGAAAAACTAGCTAAACAGGGCGAAAGGCATTTCTATACCAGCGGCGATCCAATTGCTTTTGATGAACACGCCTCTATTTTTTTCGGAGAGCCGTTGAAATCGGATAGAATGATTGTTTAACTGTAAACTGAACTCTGGTTAATTGTTTGAATTGGTTAACTGGAAATTGCGCATTGAAAATTGTTAATTCCTGAGCTGCGTCCTGCTGAACTTGTTTCAGCATCTATTTTATTGATAAAAATCTTTAAATTGATTTGTTGCCAGTACAACTAGACGGTTCAGTAATCTTTCTCTTTTTCATCGGTAACTGCAAAACGCCAACTGTTAATACACGAAATTAATTGAATAGCATGATGTCTGTAGGTAATTCAGGTAAGTGTGTATAACCTACACTAACTAAGCTGGCTATTTGAACATATTCGAATTAATTCGAAAGGGCGATTAGAGTTAGAAATAGATTAGTTGCACTTTTAGTTCATCTGTCAGTCTAAACTCATCATAATAAAAGAAAACATTTTTCTTTAGGTTGTAACAAGTTAAAAGGATAACTTTGCGGCTTCAAACCCACACAATGAGTGATCAGATAAAACACGAATGCGGAATCGCTTTTATTCGCCTGTTAAAACCACTTTCTTACTACCAGCAAAAGTACGGTACAGCACTTTACGGCCTTAACAAATTATACCTTTTAATGGAAAAACAGCATAACCGCGGCCAGGATGGCGCGGGTATTGCCACCATTAAGCTGGATATGAAACCGGGCAGTAGGTACATTAGCCGATACCGGAGCATGGCATCTAATGCGGTAGCTGATATCTTCGAATATGTGCAGAACAAATTTGTCGATATCCAAGAAAACACCCCTGAATTAATGCAGGATACAGAATGGCTCAAAAACAACGTAAGCTTTATCGGCGAGGTGTTAATGGGCCATTTGCGTTATGGTACGCATGGTAAAAACAGCATCGAAAATTGCCACCCTTTTTTAAGGCAAAACAACTGGATGACACGTAACTTGGTAATTGCAGGTAACTTCAACATGACGAATGTTGATGAATTATTGGAGCAATTGTACGAGTTAGGTCAGCATCCAAAAGAAAAAGCAGATACCGTAACGGTATTGGAAAAAATCGGTCACTTTTTAGATGATGAAAACCAGGAGCTTTTCGATCAGTACAAAAAAGAAGGGCATGATAACGTTGCGATTACACACAAAATATCTGATAATTTAGATATTGCAAATATCCTTCGCCGTTCGGCCAAAACATGGGATGGAGGTTATTCGATCTGTGGTATGGTGGGTAATGGCGATTCGTTCATTATGCGCGATCCGGCAGGTATCCGCCCGGCGTATTACTATTATGACGATGAGATTGTTGTAGCAGCTTCTGAAAGGCCTGCTTTACAAACTGCATTTAATATCCAGTTCAAAGATGTTAAAGAGATCGATCCTGGTCATGCTTTAATCATCAAGAAAAACGGTGAGGTAAGCATGGAGCAGTTCCGCGAGCCAACCGAAAGATTGTCGTGCTCTTTCGAACGTATTTATTTCTCAAAAGGAAGTGATGTAGAGATTTACCGCGAACGTAAACAGTTAGGTCGCTTATTAAGCGAGAAAATCCTTCAGGCCGTTAATTACGATTTAAAAAATACAGTATTCTCATTTATACCAAACACGGCAGAAGTAGCCTTTTTCGGAATGGTTGATGGTGTTCAGCAATATGTGCGCAGGCACCAGAAAGATATACTTTTACATAAAAAAGAAACATTAACAGATCAGCAGCTTGAAGACCTGTTATCTTTAGCGCCCCGTGTAGAAAAGCTTGCGGTTAAGGATGTAAAACTGAGAACTTTTATTACTCAGGACGCAGACCGTAGCGAAATGGTAGCACATGTTTACGATACTACCTATGGTATTATCAATAACCATCAGGATACTTTAGTGGCACTTGATGATTCGATTGTACGTGGTACAACCTTAAAGCAGAGTATCATTAAAATTGTTGACCGCTTACACCCTAAGAAAATCATTATTGTTTCTTCTGCACCTCAGATCCGTTACCCTGATTGTTATGGTATCGATATGAGCAGGATGGGGCAGTTCGTGGCTTTCGATGCGGCTATTCAGTTGTTAACGGAGCGCGGTATGTGGCAGGTGATCGAAGACGTTTACACGAAATGTAAAGCTTCGTTGCTTTTACCTAAAGAGGAAATTGTAAACCACGTTAAGGAAATTTATAAACCGTTTACGCCTGAAGAAATTTCGGCTAAAATTGCACAGATTATTACGCCAAAAGGTACTGTTGCTGAGGTTGAAGTAATTTATCAAAGTTTAGAGAACTTGCATGAAGCTTGTCCGAAAAACAAAGGTGACTGGTATTTCTCAGGAAATTACCCTACCCCGGGTGGTAATAAAGTGGTAAATAAAGCTTTCGTTAACTGGAAAGAAGGAAATAACCAAAGGGCTTATTAGGCCATTAAATCCCATAAAGGGGAACTTGAATAACAAATAGCTCATAGTAATATGGGCTATTTTTTTGCTCATTTTTTGCCAGGGAGAACACTGGAGAAGAGCCCTCGACTCCGCTCAGGATGACCGTAAGATTGAGTACGATCTTCCCTAATCTAAACCTGACATTCGCGGAAAGCCCGGAGGCAAATTCTTCATTTGCCGAGGACTTGAAGCATTGGCAGGACTAATGATAATAGTAGTACTGTACCTGCTTTTCAAAACTTTTAACCGCCAAGACACAAAGGCACAAATTAATTAACTTCATTAAGGTTCAATTGTTTCCCAACAGTGCGTCCTGATCCGATAGCTATCGGATTTATTTCAG
The DNA here is from genome assembly GCF_018613605.1 of Pedobacter sp. ISL-64. Classification (GTDB taxonomy): domain Bacteria; phylum Bacteroidota; class Bacteroidia; order Sphingobacteriales; family Sphingobacteriaceae; genus Pedobacter. Next base: position 123,081 of record NZ_JAGGPU010000018.1, read on the forward strand.
GATCTGTTTTAGTGTTATTACTGATATATTGGAGAAAAGAATTGATGGTTTTAGCGGTTCGTGAGGACACGAACCACGGCGGAATAAAATTATTTGTATTTTCGTCTGCCCTTCGACTGCGCTACCATTGACGTTATTTTACAAATTATTATTAATCAGTATTTTAACTCCTTTTGCATTTTCATCCAGCCAGGCCATAGCACGGTATCCCCGTTCTACTTAAATCCGGCCTAACAAATTTTTCGGGCTGCACTGTTCTTGCCGCACAACTGGCTTCAAAAGAAAAATTTTCAGCCGGCATTTTTTGTTTCTTTTTGATGCCAAAAAGAAAGAGCCCTTCGGCGGCGGCAAGCCGAGACAAGACCGTGGTGTGTGGAAAAAGAAATCAATTACACGTCACTCATATTGATTTTTATACAATAAATTAACCCTTAGGGTGACAAAACGTGAGGAAATTCTGTGTGTTCTGTGTTTCCGTGGCTAACAATAAGATGTGTATGCTGCGTTTTCTTTATAATCTTTGTGGTAAACCTATGCGTAGAACTTCAGGTAAGTTTTAACGATGAGCCAAATGGCAAAGAAGATAATAACCACACCTGCGATTTTATTTAGCTTTTTAAGTGCATCTTCCTTTATTTTATAACGGAGTTTACTTGAATAAAAACTCTTTGCACCATCTATACTCAATTGGGTAGCCATGGCAATAAAAAAGCAGACTAATTTTTCGTTCAGCATGTTGTTCAACTTAACCGAAATGATTCCGCTTACAATAATCCAGAACATTAAGGTAGAGGGGGTAAGGATGCACATTAAAAAACCTTTTATTACATAGCCACGTTTACTTACTTTTTGAAGCGTTGAACTATTATAGTGTACCGTTATTTTAGAAACCAGGTAATATATACCTACGGCTAACAAGAATAGGCCCCCAATGGTGCCTACATATTTATCAAATTCTGCTTTATAATCAAAAAACTGGCTGCCAAAAAGAACCAGGCCAATTAAGATCACATCACTGATAATTACGCCAACGGCCAGGGAAAACCCGGCTTTGAAGCCCCTCTCTATGCTGGTTTTGATCATTGAAAAAAATACCGGCCCTGTTAAAAACGACGAAATAATCCCTGCTCCTATACCTAGTAATATGGCTTCAAACATGCATTGTATTGTTTATAATATGCGAATATGCAATTTTATACCTAAACATATAACATTTATTTTTGTTGCATAGGTTGCATAAAATTTACTGGTTTTCATTTTTTTTTATTTATGTTTAGAGCCACTAAAACTAGATTTAAAAAATGAGTTCAGAACAAACACAAACCAAGTGGGGGCAGTTTATTCCTTTGGTTACGGTATTCTTTTTTTGGGGCTTTGTAGCCGCCAGTAATGATATTTTAATACCGGTATTTAAAAAAGCTTTTGATTTATCGCAAGCCGAAAGTCAATTGGTTTCATTGGCATTTTATATTGCTTATACAGTGGGTGCTTTAATTTATAACGGTATTTCTGTTATAATAGGACAAGATATTGTAAACAAACTGGGTTATAAAAATTCGCTTGCGCTTGGTCTGGTTATTTCGGCACTTGGAACCTTATTGTTTTATCCTGCAGCAAACATGCATTCATTTCCTTTAATGCTTTCAGGCTTATTTATTGTGGCATTAGGTTTCTCCTTACAGCAGACTGTTGCAAATCCATTAGCTATTGCATTAGGGCCAATTAAAACAGGCTCGCAACGTTTAACGCTTGCCGGTGGTATTAATAACTTTGGTACAACCATTGGACCACTTATTGTAAGTTTCGCCATTTTTGGTTCTGCGGCAAATGCAACTACAAATATTAGTATAGAAAGCGTTAAAATTCCATATCTAATTTTGGGAGTTGCTTTTATTGCCGTTGCTGTTTTCTTAAAAATGTCATCATTGCCTGATCGACCTGCTTTGGTTGAAGCTGTGGTTGAGGATACTAAATCGATTAAGGGATCTGCTTTGCAATATCCGCAATTGGTTTTGGGTATGATTGCCATATTTGTTTATGTGGGTGTTGAGGTATCTACCGCAAGTAATCTACCAGCTTATATGGAGAAGGATTTAGGCTTTGCCATTAAAGATATTGCCCCTTATATCTCTTTATATTGGGCAAGTATGATGATCGGTCGTTGGACAGGTGCTGTTGAAGCTTTTACTGATAATATCAGCACACAAAAAGTATTACGTTTTATTGCACCATATTTAGCTTTTGGTATTTTCTTAGCTGTAAATGCTATAGCAAAACATGATCTTGCTCCATTTTATGTATACGGTTTGATTATATTGGTGTTAATTGCTGCTGATATGGCGAGTAAAGGTAACCCGGCCCGCATGTTGCTAATCTTTTCGGCAATAGGTATTACTGCGTTGTTAATCGGAATGTTTACTAAAGGAATGGTAAGTGTTTATGCCATTACCAGTGTAGGTTTATTCTGTAGCACTTTATGGCCTTGTATTTTTACCTTGGCAGTAAGTGGTTTAGGTAAACACACCAGTCAGGGAAGTAGCTTCTTAATTATGATGATTATGGGCGGTGGTATTATTAGTTGGGCACAAGGTGCTGTATCAGAATTTACAGGTATTCAATACAGTTATGTTGTAGGGATTATCTGTTTTGCTTACTTGGCATTCTATGCCTGGAAAGTAGCTGGAATATTAAGATCACAAGGAATAAACTTTGATCAAAAAATTTCTGGTGGACATTAATTTTTAATAAACTAATTTTGCAGCCACAGAGATTTAGTTCTTTGTGGCTTTTTTGATTTTTATAATGGCAGATAAACCAAGTTTCGATTCGATATTTATGAACCTTGCCACCGATTTGGCAGCCCGTTCGCATTGCGTGCGTGCCCATGTAGGTGCAGTGCTCACAAAGGATACCCGTATTATTTCTATCGGTTATAATGGCCCACCGGCCGGTACGCACAATTGCGACGAGGAATGGCCAGAGCATGGCTGTGCGCGTGATAGTAAGGGAAGTTGCTCTTTGGCCTTACACGCTGAAGAAAACGCTATTCTTTACGCTTCTAAAAACGGTTCGAAAATAGAAGGTTGTACCTTATACACCACCTTATCGCCCTGTATTGCCTGCGCAAGGTTGATTTTATCTTCAGGAATTAAGTTGGTGTATTATTCTAAATCCTACGCGGCTTACAAAGGTTTACCTAGCGATGAAGGAGTAGACTTTTTGCGGAAATTTGGAGTTGAGGTAGTTTTGATAGAATCATAAAGGTTCATTTGTCATTGGTTCACTTGTCATTTGTTCATTGGTGAATGGCGCAGTACCTTACGAAGTTTCACAGAGGGAGAGCAGGAGAGAACTTCGTAAGTTTAAGAGCAAGGGGCGCTAATTCGTGAATAAAAAATTACATGATTGATAAAGGTTAAATTGTTTTGCGTATTTTACCTAAATGAATAAGTTTTTTTATTGTAGGTGCCGGAATCGCTTTAGGTTATTGGAAGAGAAATGAAATCATCAATTATTTTATTTCTAAAAAATCTACAAATGGTAAAAAAAGAAAAATAGGTCTACTTGATGGAAAGGCTCAAGTGATTTTCAGAGAAGATTTTGCCATGACTGATGAGGAGCTACTCGGCCTAATTTAGCTTATAATTCATAATGCTTGATCGAATAATTGATGTTAAGATGGATACTGTTTTCCTTAAGTTATCTTTCTGCATTTGACTTCGGACTCCTGACTGCCGACTCCTGACTTTTTCCGCTAAAAATCTCAAATCTCGGGCCTCAAATCTCATATCTAATTGGTACCTTTGCGGATGCAAGAAAAAATCATTATCGTCGATTTTGGTTCGCAATTTACACAACTCATCGCTCGTAGGGTTCGCGAACTAAATATTTACTGTGAAATATATCCATACAACAATCTTCCTGAGGTTACGCCTGATGTAAAAGGAGTTATTTTTTCGGGTAGTCCATTCTCCGTTCGTCAGGAAGATGCACCTCAAATCGATTTATCGAAATACCATTTAAAATTTCCTTTATTGGCTGTTTGTTATGGTGCACAATATATTGCCCAACATTCTGGCGGTGCAGTTCAACCATCTTCAACACGCGAATATGGTCGTGCTAACCTGAATTTTGTAAACCAGGAAAATAAATTATTTAAAGGCATTAACATCGGCTCACAGGTTTGGATGAGCCATGGCGATACCATTACCGACATTCCAGAAAATTTTGAGCTGATTGCCAGTACTGATAGCGTAAAAGTGGCAGCTTACCATATTAAAGATTCAGATACTTATGCCATCCAGTTTCACCCTGAGGTAACGCATAGTATTGATGGGAAAATCCTTTTAGAAAACTTCTTGGTTGATATTTGCGGATGTAGCCAGGACTGGACTTCAGCTGCTTTTGTTGAAACCACAATTGCCGATATTAAAGCTACTGTAGGTAACGATAAGGTTGTTTTGGCACTTTCAGGTGGTGTTGATAGTAGTGTTGCAGCGGTACTTTTGCATAAGGCCGTCGGTACAAACCTACACTGTATATTTGTTGATAATGGCTTATTGCGTAAAAACGAATATGAAAGTGTTTTAGAGCAGTATAAAGATTTTGGTTTAAATATTAAAGGCGTTGATGCTAAAGACAAATTCTTGGGTCAGTTGGCCGGGGTGGAAGATCCGGAAACAAAACGTAAAATTATTGGCCGTGTATTTATCGAAGTTTTCGACGAAGAATCTCACCTGATCCAAGATGTAAAGTGGTTGGCCCAAGGTACAATCTATCCTGATATTATTGAATCGGTTTCGGTTAAAGGGCCGTCGGCAACCATAAAATCGCACCATAATGTAGGTGGTTTACCAGATTTTATGAAACTTAAAGTAGTAGAGCCACTTAAAACTTTGTTTAAAGATGAAGTAAGAAGAGTAGGCACCACTTTAGGGTTAGAATCGTTTATTTTAGGCCGTCACCCATTTCCAGGCCCAGGCCTAGGTATCCGCATTATCGGAGAGGTAACCCCAGAAAAAGTTGCTATCTTACAAGATGCAGATAAAATTTATATCGATAATTTGAAAGAAGCAGGTCTTTACGATCAGGTATGGCAGGCAGGTGCAATCTTTCTACCGGTAAGATCTGTAGGAGTGATGGGTGATGAACGTACTTATGAAAATGTAATTGCATTAAGAGCGGTTGAATCACTTGATGGAATGACTGCAGATTGGTGCCATTTACCTTATCCGGTATTGGCTAAAATCTCAAACGAGATCATCAATAAAGTTAAAGGGATCAATAGAGTGGTATACGATATCAGCTCTAAACCACCTGCAACTATCGAGTGGGAATAGTTTTTAGTTCAGAGTCCTGAGTCGGGAGTCGATATACAATTAATATGCTTATGCTAGCAAGGTGGAATAAACTTTGCTAGCATATTTTGTTAAAAATGATAGGTATGAATTTCAAGAAGGTTTATTGGTTGCTGGTTTTGTTTACGGTAGTTTTGGGTGCTTGTTCGCCTAAAATCAGGACACCCAAGCCTGAAACGGAAAAACCGGTTGAAAAAGAAAAGCCAGCAGATAAAAAGCCTATCAAAAAGTTTTCGCAGGCAAGTGTTTCCTTACTTGTTCCTTTTAAATTGGATGAGCTGAATTTAAAAACAGCAACAAAAGCCGATATCGAAAAATATGCTATGCCTATCGATTTTTATCAGGGCTTTAAATTGGGATTGGATTCTGCCGCGGCTCAGGGTTTAAATTTTAAACTCAATGTTTTCGATACGCAGGATGATAATGCACATATATCGGTTTTGTACAAAAATGAGCGTTTTAAACAAAGCAATTTAATTATTGGCCCTGTTTTTCCTGATGGATTAAAGTTTATCTCCAATTATGCCAAAGAAAACAATGCAATCATAGTATCTCCTTTGGCTGCTTCCGAACCTGCAGAATTTAATAATCCAAATCTGGTGTCCATTGTAAATAATATTGGTTTACATGGAAAAAAGATAGCCACATACATTGCTAAAAATTATAATCCTGCCAATACCATAGTGGTACTGATTAACCCTAAGAAAACAGAAGACGAACAATTTGCAGCACCAATAAGGAACTATTTTCAAGCCAATACCAAGTTTATGGTACAAGAGTATGCTTCGGCCTATGCTTTTGAAACAAAAATGATCAAAGGAAAAGAATATGCAGTGGTGCTTACCTCATCCGACAGGACTTTTGTATTGCCAACAGTAGAAAAACTGTATAAATTAAAGCATCTACCCACTGGTGGTTATAGTATTAATCTATTTGGTCATCCCAATTGGGTAAAACAGAATTATCCTACCGATAAATTACAAGACCTAAATACCATTATCAGCTCGTCTTATAAAATAGACTACAAAAATAGTGCAGTTGTTGCCTTTATTAAAAAATATCGATACAGATACGGATTTGAACCTGGAGAATACGCCTTTAAGGGCTTTGATGTTGGCTATTACTTCGGTAAACTGTTAACTACTTATGGAGAGGATTATAGAGATTATCTGGTAAAAGATAAATATAAAGGCCTCCATAATAACTTTTCATTTATTCATGATGAAAAATTAGGCTATATTAACACCAGTTTAATGTTACTGAAGTTTAAAAACTTTGCATTAAACCTAGTTGAGTAATTCTATAATTTTTTCTTCCATTTCAATTATCGCATGAGAGCAGATCATCAGTTAAGAGCCTTTGAACAGATTTTGAGTAATTATGATGGAAGTATGCCCTTGCATCGTTTTCTACCAACCTATTTTAAGCAGCATAAGCAAATGGGTTCATCCGATAGGAGATGGGCTACACGTCATATGTATAGCTTTTTTAGATTAGGTAAGGCTTTATCGGCACTTCCACAGGAAGAACGTTTAAGTATTGCCGATTTCTTATGCCACGATACACTTAGCCTTATTGTAGAGAAAAATCTGCCGGAATTAAAGGAAAGTATTATACTGCCGCTGGGAGAAAAAATATCCATCATTAAAACCAGGTATCCGGATTTTGATTTGCAGGAGGTATATCCGTTTCACGCAAATCTATCTGATGGATTAGACCGGGAAGCATTTAGTACCTCATTCTTTAAACAGCCAGATCTGTTTATCAGGATAGGTGAAGAAGAATCTGCAGCTATTATTGCAAAATTACAAGATGAAAACATTGCGGTTAAAGCGATTTCTGATACTGCTCTGGCTTTGCCTAATGGAACCAAGTTAGAAACCATATTAAAAGAAGGTAGTTATCAGGTTCAGGATTTATCTTCTCAGCATACGGGCAATTATTTTAAACCGAACAAATGGGATAAATGGTGGGATTGCTGCGCGGCATCTGGTGGGAAAACGCTGCTGTTGCATAGTTTGGAGCCTGTGATTGAGCTTTTGGTTTCTGATCTGAGAGAAAGTGTACTCTTAAATTTAGATGAACGTTTCCGCTTAGCCGGTATCAAAAAGTACCATAAAAAGGAACTGGATCTTTTACAGAACAACGATCAGGTTTTACACCACTATCAATTTGACGGGATCATTTTGGATGCGCCCTGCACTGGTTCAGGAACATGGGGCAGAACACCCGAAATGCTTACATTTTTCGAGGAACGGAAAATTAATCAATTTGCCAGCATCCAGAAGGGGATTGTCCAAAATATTGTAAAATATTTAAAGCCGGGTAAGCCCTTAATTTACATTACCTGCTCTGCCTTTGCCGAAGAAAATGAAGCCATTGTTCAGCATATGATTGATCAGTTGCCATTAGCGCTGGAAAAAATGGAATTGATAAAGGGTTATGAAAACAATGCCGATACGATGTTTGTGGCGAGGTTGATTAAGAAAAGCCAGGATTAATTACTCGGTTCGTCACCCTGAATTTATTTCAGGGTCTTAACATATATGCTGACCACGTAGTAGCTACAAGACAATTGAAAACACTGTTTCTACTTGTAAAATAAATTCAGCATGACGATCGCTTTAGAGACGCTACGTATGTTCAAACCAGGATCTGAAATTCCTTCTGACGTATTTCACCGCTTCGATTAAAACGGCTATTGCTCCAATTATTAAGGTATATTCTTCAAAGCTGTTCATGATGTAAGCTTTATTGTTAGATGAATATACGGAATTATTGTTACAGATTGATTAAAGAATCGTCATTAATAGTGTGATCGTCATTTCGACCGTAGTGGAGAAATCTTTAACCTTACATTCAAAGATTTCTCCATTTCGCTACCAATGAAAAATTGGTAGGCTTCAGTCGAAATGACGATCTAGCTGAACCTCCTTAAAGCCCAGTATTATTTCTGAACAATTTAATCGCTATAGCCAATAAAATTACCCCAAAGGCTTTACGTAAGATGTTCAAGCCCGATTTTCCGAAAAGTTTTTCCAGTCTGTTGGTATTTTTCAATACAAAGTATACAAACAACATATTGAGTATAATGCCCACTAAAATATTCTGGGTATGGTATTCTGTTTTTAGCGAAAGTAGGGTAGTCATTGTTCCTGCTCCGGCAATTAAAGGAAAAGCCAACGGAACGATGGAGACTGTTTCTGGTGCTTCTTCTTTAAAAATCGTTAATCCCAATACCATTTCCATGGCAATAAAAAAGATCACGAAAGAACCCGCAATGGCAAAAGATTCTACATCTAATCCGATTACTTTTAATAACGATTCGCCAACAAATAAAAAGAGGATCATTAAGCCTGTAGCGACTAAAGATGCTTTTTCTGATTCGATATGACCTGCTTTTCTACGTAATTCGATTACAACGGGAATGGCGCCCAAAATATCGATAATAGCGAAGAGCACCATCGTTGTGGATAGGATCTGGCTTAAGTTGAACGTCATAAAATCGAATTTCATAGCGGCGCAATTTTAAGCAAAGGTAGCGGAATTTGTATCAATTCCTCAATTGTACAGTTATTTATTAGAAATAGAACTGTGTTCTTAACGTAAGCACATTGTCTTTTCTATCAGCAGTATAACCCTGAATTTGGGTCGATTCGTTTTTAATGATATCATAATAAAGTACAGCCTTAAAATGTGGGTTAAAATGATGTAAAAAACCAAATCCAAAAGTATCAAAACGGACATCCGCTGGAGAAAGCCCCTGAGTATTTGAAATATCAAGCCCTTTCACCTTTGAATTTGGATCATACCAATCGTATTTTAAAATAAGCTGATTGTCGGTGCTATTCAAGGTTTGTACAAATGTAAAGTAAGCACCATTGAAGGTTCGGGTATAATAAGGCAGGGCGACCGATTTACTGTCAACGGGATAAGAGCCAGGAGTGGTTGAGGTCGTTGAGGTACCAGTTTGTAGGCCTGATACCACTTCTGCCCTTAATTCAGATTTCCAGCTCTTGGTTTTTGTAGCCAGCTGAATATCGGCACCATAATATCTCCTTGGAGCAACCTTATTGATGGTATTGGCCGACGAATCCTTCATCATTCTCCATTGGTTGTCGATTCTATCCATCTTATAACTTACGGGCAAACGATGGTTTAAGCCGCCTTGCAGCGTACTTATACCGCCCGCAATGGTAAATTTATTGAATGCATAGGTTTTATGGCTTAACCTGAAGATAAAATCTTTACTATTATCAAATTCTCCAGCACCGGCTAGGCCTTGTCCGTTGTAAATACCAAAATCAAATACAAAGTTTTTCAACCGGGCATCTTTCCAACGAGGATTTAGGGTAAACGTAGCCCCCAGATCTCGTTCTGTTTTCATTAAAATCTGCGACATCCGGCCACGCTCCGGCGCTTCCCTCACTGAAGAAGATAATTGCAGTTCGTTTCCAAACGGACGGCCTGAAAGCCCTAAAGTAACCGCCAGTATTTTCCATTTATTTTCGTAATAACGTCCCCAAAAATCACGAATGGCAACGCCTTGTTCTGTACCGTCAAACTGAAGTACAAAATAAGTAGAAGGACTGCCATCATCTGTTAACATCATATAATCTGCCCTTAAACGACCTCTTCTTAACCTAAACCGATTATTGGTAAACTCGCCAAAATTACCTCCCTGGTATTCTGCCTGTGTGCCATTTGCTTGCGCAACCTGGAATTGAGGCTGCAGGTATCCGCTAAAAGATAATGAGCCATATTTCTTAGAGATAATGAGCAAATGGTTAACCGTGGTAGAATCCATTACATCGTTAATTGTTCTCTGCGCATATCCCGCAGCGGAAATGAATAGCAAAACAATCGTTAAGAAGAAATAAGTGATCTTAAATTTAGCAAAATAGCGGTACATGTTATCAATTTTTTGCAAAGGTAGTTTTATTAATAATTATTTAACATAAAAAAAGCCCCGACTTTAAGTCGAGGCTTTAATTTTTTTGAAAATATAACTTATTTAGCGTCTTTCAAATGAGAATTCTTTTTACTGTATCCAAAGTAAATGATAAATCCTAATGCTAACCAGCCAAATAATCTTAACCAGTTTGTCCAGCCTAAACCAAGGATCATTAAACCGCAGGCAGCAACACCCAAAATCGGAATTAAAGGTACCCAAGGTGTTCTGAATTGACGAGGAAGATCTGGATCAGTTTTTCTTAAGATGATTACCGCTACACAAACCAACATAAATGCAAATAATGTACCGATACTGGTCATATCACCAACTACATCACCAGGGATAAATGCAGCAAATAAACCTACTATTACCAAGATCACTAAGTTTGCTTTATAAGGTGTTTTAAATTTAGGGTGTAAATCGCTGAACATTTTAGGTAATAAACCATCTTTACTCATCGAGTAAAATACACGACTTTGGCCTAATAACATCACCAAGATTACAGAAGAGAAACCAGCTAAGATAGCTACTGTTACTAATTTAGATAACCATGAGTACCCGGTCATATATTCGCTAATTGCAGCTACCACAGATGCTTCACCACCTTTAGTTCTGAAAAACTCAACTGGTGCAATTCCCGTTAAAACGTGTGCGAATAATATGTATAATACAGTACAAACTGCTAACGATCCTAAAATACCAATTGGCATTGCTGTTTTAGGGTTTTTAGTTTCCTGAGCGGCAGTACTTACAGCATCAAAACCGATAAAGGCAAAGAATACCGTTCCGGCAGCACCAATAACGCCCCAGAAACCACCAAAACTATGGCTAATACCTGCATGATCTACATAAGTGGTAGCAGCCGGAATGTATGGATGGTGATTTGCTTCGTGGATGAAGCCCCAACCTAAAACAATAATTAAGATAACAATACCCACTTTGGTAATTACGATTAAACCGTTTACAAAAGCAGATTCTGAAGTTCCTTTAATTAAAAGTAAACTTAACAAGCCTACTATAAACAAGGCAGGAAGATTCATAATTCCATTTACGGTACCATCTGGATGCGATTGGAAAGGCGAGTGGCACCACTCGTAGGGTATGGGTGAGGTATGTAATACTTCTACCAATAGTTTATTCAGATATTCGCTCCAGGCTATACCTACAGTAGCGGCACCTACAGCATATTCCAACACTAAATCCCATCCAATAACCCAAGCCATTAACTCGCCCATAGTAGCATAAGTATAAGTATATGCACTACCAGAGATTGGAATAGAAGAAGAGAGTTCGGCATAACATAAACCTGCCAAAGCACAGCCTATTGCAGCTATTATAAAACCGATTGTAACTGATGGTCCAGCATTTTGAGCGGCTGCAGCAGCAGTACGAACAAATAGCCCGGCACCAATAATAGCCCCTACACCTAATGCAACTAATGCACCTGCACTAAGTGTGCGCTTTAAGCCTTTGCTTGAATCACCTGCTTCTTCAAGCAATAGATGCATTGGCTTTTTAGTAAATAAACCCATATTATAGTTTTTGTTTAGATTAATTCAGCTCCAAACGTAATTAAAAATTACGGAAATGTAAAAGGGATTTTGGTTAAAAAATCCCTTTAGCTATTATTTTATCAATGTTTTTACAACTAACGCCTTAAAGTGTCGGTGGTATTGGTTAAAGTATCCGTAATTACGTTACCTAAACTATCGGTTTTTTGCTCAATTCTGATTTCTTTTCGAACTTCTTGCTTATGTTCGCTGGCAATTGCCTTAACTGCGATGTATGGAGCAATAACTAGTGAAACAATAGACATTAATTTGATTAAAATGTTCATTGAAGGGCCCGAGGTATCTTTAAAAGGATCGCCTACAGTATCCCCTGTTACCGAAGCCTTATGTGGTTCTGATTTTTTGTAGTGCATTTCGCCATTGATCATTACACCTTGTTCGAAAGATTTTTTGGCGTTATCCCAGGCACCGCCTGCATTACTCTGAAAAATCCCCATCAATACACCGGTAACGGTTACTCCGGCCAATAATCCACCTAAAACTTCCGGGCCAAAGGTGAAACCAATAATTATCGGCGTGATTAAGGCGATAGCGCCGGGCATCATCATTTCGCGGATTGATGCTTTGGTTGAAATGGCTACACATTTTTCGTACTCTGGTTTAGCTTTGTACTCCATAATGCCAGGAATTTCTCTAAACTGGCGACGGACTTCTTGAACCATATCCATTGCAGCTTTACCAACCGCCTGGATACAAAGTGCAGAGAAGATAAAAGGAATCATCCCACCAACAAATAATCCTGCCAAAACTGGTGCCTTATATATATCTATCGAGGTAATACCTGCAATACCTACAAAAGCAGCAAATAAAGCTAAAGAGGTTAAGGCTGCAGATGCAATGGCAAATCCTTTACCGGTTGCTGCAGTTGTATTTCCAACGGCGTCTAAATTATCGGTACGCTCACGCACTTCAGGAGGTAACTGACTCATTTCGGCAATACCACCTGCATTATCCGCAATTGGTCCGAAAGCATCAATGGCCAATTGCATAGCCGTAGTGGCCATCATACCTGCTGCTGCAATGGCTACACCGTATAAACCCGCAAAGTGGTACGATAACATAATTCCTCCTGCTAAAACCAAAATTGGAATAACAGTCGATTTCATTCCAACAGCTAAACCTGCAATAATATTGGTCGCATGTCCGGTCGATGATTGTTGGATAATAGAATTTACAGGGCCTTTGCCCATTGCGGTAAAATATTCGGTAACAATACTCATAATTGTACCCACTACTAAACCAACAATAATGGCATAAAACACATTAATACTAGAGAACTCATAACCACGTAAGTTTAATGTTTCGGGTAACATCCATTTTACGATAAAGAACGAAGCTACTGCTGTAATCAAAATTGATGACCAGTTACCTAGATTTAAAGCCGTCTGAACATTTGATTTATCATCTTTAATGGTTACAAACCAAGTGCCTACAATCGAAAATAAAATACCCAATCCGCAGATTACCATAGGCAAAAGGATAGGAGACATGCCGCCAAATTTATCTGTTACGGTAATTTCTTGTCCTAAAACCATGGTGGCCAATATGGTTGCTACATAAGAACCGAATAAATCGGCACCCATACCTGCAACATCACCTACGTTATCACCTACGTTATCGGCAATGGTTGCGGGGTTACGCACATCATCTTCCGGAATTCCGGCTTCTACCTTTCCCACTAAATCGGCACCAACATCGGCAGCTTTGGTATATATACCACCACCAACGCGGGCAAATAAAGCGATTGATTCAGCACCTAACGAGAAACCGGTTAATACTTCGATAGCAGTTCTCATTTCGGTACTATCGACACTCGTTACATGAAATATTTGTAGAAAAACGATAAATAATCCACCTAAACCTAAAATAGCAAGACCAGCTACGCCTAAGCCCATTACGGTGCCGCCAGTAAAAGAAACTTTTAACGCTTGTTTTAAACTTGTTCTCGCCGCTTGTGTGGTTCTTACATTGGCTTTTGTTGCCGATTTCATCCCGATATACCCCGCAGTTGCAGAAAATACCGCTCCAATAATAAAAGAAATAGAGATAATCCAGCTCGAATGCATCGGAACACCTTTAATTTCGGTAATTGTTCCAGAGTAGGCTAGGAGAGCAGCCGTAAAAACAGCAAAAATGCTCAATACCCTCCATTCGGCTTTTAAAAAGGCCATAGCGCCATCGGCTATATAGCCAGCAAGTTCCTGCATGTTTTTATCACCTGCATCTTGCTTGTTTACCCAGGCGCTTTTAATCATCATAACTATAATCCCAACAAGGCCTAGCGCCGGAATACAGTAAATTAAATTGTTTTGTAAAAAATCCATAGTTAATAATTGATTTATATTTGGTTAGTTGTTTACATTGTTGTTTAATTGGTGAACTGTTTAAATCGGTCAATTGTTTAATCTATTTCAAACGTTCAGCGCCAAACGCTTCTCTCCAAACTACGTACTTATATCTAGCAAGATAATAAAATATTTTTCTTGTGATTAAATTTTTCATTGTCAAGTAGAATAAAATTTCGCTCAATTAAAATAATACAAGCGAAGTACTCCTATTTTCTTTTTTTTAAATAAATTAGCCACAAACTAAACCAAACTAAAAATGAATATTGAAAAAGAAGATGGACCTTCTAAAAGAAAATTAAGTCTTTTTGATGCCACCATGCTGGTAATGGGTTCGATGATCGGAAGCGGTATCTTTATTGTTAGTGCCGACATCATGCGGAATCTAGGTTCTGGTTATTGGTTGATTGTGGTATGGGTGATCACTGGAGTGATGACTGTTGCAGCTGCAATTTCTTATGGAGAACTTTCTTCTATGTTTCCTAAAGCAGGCGGGCAATATACTTACCTGAAAGAGATTTTCGGTAAAATGATGGGATTTCTTTATGGCTGGGGCTTGTTTACTGTAATTCAAACCGGCACTATTGCAGCTGTTGCTGTTGCTTTTGGTAAATTTACGGCCTATCTAATACCAGCTTTAAACGATGCTGCTCCAATTTTTCAAAGCGGTGGTTATAAAATTACCTGGATACAGATTTTAGCCATCGGTGTGATTCTGCTTTTAACCTATATTAATACAAAAGGTGTTGAAGGCGGTAAAATTTTGCAGAACATTTTTACTGGGTCTAAAATTGTCGCTTTAATCGGCTTAATTATTTTAGGCTTTCTTTTGGTGAAAAACAGTTTTTGGGCCGGAAATATGAGCTTTGGCTGGGATGCTTTCAATAATCTTAAAACAGATCCAAGCGGCAATTTCTTGAAATCGGGATGGGAATCCATTTCCGGAATGGCAATAATGGGGGGAATTGCAGCGGCCATGGTTGGTTCGGTATTTTCGAGTGTGGCCTGGGAGAATGTAACTTTTGTCTCGGGAGAAATCGAAAACCCTAAAAAAAATGTTGTACGTTCTATGGTTTTAGGTACTTCAGCAGTGATGATCCTTTATTTATTAGTCAATTTTATCTATCTCAATACCCTAAACAGAGAGAGTATTGCATTTGCCCTCAATGATCGGGTTGCTGTTGCAGCCTCAGAACAGATTTTCGGTAGTGGAATCGGCACAATTGTAATTGCATTGTTGGTAATGATTTCTACTTTCGGTTGTGTTAATGGAATCGTATTGGCAGGTGCACGGGTTTTTCAAACCATGGCAAAAGATGGGATGTTTTTTAAAGCAGCATTAAAAAACAATAAAAATGGAGTTCCTGAAAGATCACTTTGGATGCAGGGCATTTGGGCATCTGCTTTATGTTTAAGTGGGCAATATGGTAATCTTTTAGATATGATATCCTTTGTCATTGTGCTCTTTTATATGATTACTGTTTTTGGTGTTATTTATTTAAGGATAAAACAACCTGGTCTCGAAAGACCTTATAAAACCTGGTTATATCCAGTTACACCGATTATTTACTTATTGATTGGAGCAGCATTTTGCATTTTGCTCTTAATTTATAAACAACAATATACCTGGCCAGGGCTTGTGATTGTTTTATTGGGGGTGCCTGTCTACTTTTTTATTAACAAAAGAGAGCAGCAAAGTTAATCTGATTTAATTTGAGAAGTACGCGCGATCGTCCTGCTGAATTTAATTCAGCATCTTAATGGTAGAATAGATCCTGAAACAAGTTCAGGATGATGATACCAGATGACGAATTTACTTATGGAACCTCGCAGGTTTTTAAAAACTGCGAGGTTTTTTACATTAAAGAACACTGCCTGTCAACCGGCTTTTCCTTGTATGGTCATAGGTCTCATATCTCAAATCTATCCTCTCCTATCTCATTTTGAAAATCAGGTTTCA
>NZ_JAGGPU010000018.1:139463-178003 GCF_018613605.1 Pedobacter sp. ISL-64
AAACTCAGTTTTCTAAACCCGACATGGCGGATACCGGCCCTTGTGTGTAAGGCCTGCAGGCGTATGAGCATGTGGCGGGACTAACATTGCCATGAAACACAGGCTTTGCTTTTCTAAAAAGAAATTAATGATTTTTTAAAACTTAGCCGTTCGAAATTGTTTTCCCTAAACCCTAAACCCTAAACCCTAAACCCTAAACCCTAAACCCTAAACCCTAAACCCTAAACCCTAATTGTACGCCAAATCTCACATCTCCTGTCTAATATCTCAAATCTCACCTCCCTAATCACTCGTCTCGAACAAAAAGCGTATTTTTGCAAATAATGGGAACACTAGTAGATTCAGGGATAAAGGGTTATAAAAATTACGGCACGCATTTGCGCGAAAAGTATAAAGGGCAGCGTGTATTTAAAGTAATTGTAGATGGTGGTTTTACCTGCCCCAACCGCGATGGGAGCAAAGGTTACGGTGGTTGTACGTATTGTAACGTAGATTCTTTTACGCCGGAGCCTTCGCGTAAAAATCCAAATATTAAAGATCAGCTTGCCGAAGGCATGTTAAGGGCTAAAACTTCTTATAAAGCTGATAAGTATATTGTTTATTTTCAGCCTAATACCAATACCTATGCGCCAGTACATTATTTAAAGATGATGTATGATGAGGCGCTATCGATTAATACCGAAGATATTGTTGGTTTTGCTGTAGGTACACGTCCTGATTGTATCGATGCAGAAAAGGTAGCTTTGTTAGAAAGTTATACCGACCGCTTCGATGTAGATTTAGAAATGGGCATGGAATCGATTTATGATGAAACGCTCGATCAGATCAACAGGGGCTGCAGCCATGGCGAATTTGTTGCTGCGGTAGAACTTTTAAAAGACAGTAAGCTCGATCTTTGTGTGCATACCATTTTTGGCTTTCCGTGGGAAACGAGAGAACAGATGCACGGTTACATCCACGAAATTAACCGTTTCCCACAAATCAAGTTTGTAAAATTTCATCACCTTCATGTGGTAGAAGGATCGATAATGGGCGCTAAATATAAAAAAGGGCCTTTTAAGCTGTTTTCTCTTGAAGAATATACCGACTTGCTTTGCGAGTTAATCCCTTTATTGCGCCCCGATATTGTTATTCAACGGCTTTTTGGTATTTCGGATTGGGATTTGTTGATTGCACCTAACTGGGGGCTTAACAAATCAGCAATTCAGACCTATATGGATAAAGAAATTGAAAAAAGAGGTGTAATTCAAGGTTCTGCTTATTTTTCATAAAAAGTTAAATTTTTCGATAATTTTTTTAAAAACCCATGAAATTTCATGGGTTTTTCTGTTATTGATGTTTTTTTTAGCTAATTTTTTATAAATTTTAGCTAAAATCATATAAATGATGGTTAATATGTGATTTTGTTTTTATTAAAAACTTACATTAAAATCCCTTGTATTTTTTGTTATTTTTATTTTTAAGGCTAATTTTTGCTTTGTTTAATAAAAATTATTCATTTTTATTAAAATATTTCAATTTAATGGTGTAAAAACTACAATATGTCGTATTTTTAGAAAAATAAATCAAGCGTATTTCAATTATTTAAACAATACAAACAAATTAAACTAAAAACTATGAGTAAATTCTCCTTTAAACAGTATGCGCCTTTTGCGATATTGATGATTGTCGCAATTTTCGCTCTATTTATTCCACTTCTTCCTAATTTTGACGAAGGCAAGTATAGTGGGCCAGATATCGCATTCATATTAATCGCTTCTGCGCTTGTATTTTTAATGACTCCAGGCCTTGCATTCTTTTATGGTGGAATGGTTCATCGTAAAAATGTATTATCTACCATGATTAAAAGTGTTGTAGCAGCAGGAGTAATTACAGTTTTATGGACAGTAGTAGGTTTTAGTTTAGCCTTCGGAGACACTATTGGTGGTTTCATTGGAAATCCATCGACGTTTTTGTTCTTTAAGGGTGTAAATTCTGGAGCACCACATCTTCAAGGAGGAGCAGATTTAACCATTCCGCTTTCTTTGTTTGCGGTGTTTCAATTAATGTTCGCCATTATTACCCCGGGTTTAGTGGTAGGAGCTGTAGCAGAGCGTATCCGTTTTACTTCATACATCTTATTTATTGTTTTATTCGCAATATTCGTTTATTCTCCGTTGGCACACTGGACATGGCACCCGCAAGGTTTCTTGTTTAAAATGGGTGTATTAGATTTTGCAGGAGGTACCGTAGTTCACATTTCTGCTGGTATGGCTGCATTGGCTGGTGCATTGGTTTTAAAACGTAGAAAATCTCACTTAGAGCATAAAGAAGTTCCACCTGCAAATATTCCATATGTATTAATTGGTACTGGTTTATTGTGGTTCGGTTGGTTCGGTTTTAATGCAGGTTCGGCATTAGGCGCAAATAGCTTAGCTGTTTCTGCATTCTTAACTACTAATACAGCTGCTGGTGCTGCAGGTTTATCTTGGATGTTCTTTGATGTTGCAAGGGGTAAAAAACCTTCAGTTTTAGGTTTTTGTATCGGTGCGGTTGTTGGTTTGGTAGCCATTACCCCAGGTGCAGGTTTTGTAAGTATTCCATCTAGTATATTTATTGGTGCTATTGCCGCAGTTATTTCTAACCTTGTGGTTTCTTGGAAACAAAAAACTAGTTTAGATGATACCTTAGACGTTTTTCCTTGTCACGGTGTGGGTGGTATAGTTGGTATGTTGTTAACAGGTGTTTTCGCAACAAAAACAGTAAATGCTGCTGGTGCTGATGGCTTGTTTTATGGTAACCCGGCTTTCTTTGTAACACAATTAAAAGGTGCGGTAATCGTAATACTCTTTAGTTTTGTTGTATCATTCATCATCTTCAAATTCATCAACTTAATTCAACCGATCCGCGTATCAGAAGAAGAAGAAGAAATCGGTCTTGATGCCTCTCAACATGATGAGAAATACTCTCAAGGTACCTTGCTAGTTGAAGAAAGAGCGATCTATATCGAAAAAAACAGTCCACTAACAGAATCAATATCTTAAGGATTTTATAATATCTAAACTCAAAATAAGCTCAAACATGAAGAAACTTTTAACCGCTATTTTTGCAATGGCCAGCACTACGTGTGCCCTGGCTCAAGAGACCACTACATCACCACTTGAAATCTCAGGGTCGGTAGATACGTACTTTAAGTATGATTTTGCTAAACGGGGCGATAACATCACTACGTCTTTTGCTAGTGATCATAATTCGGTATCATTAGGTATGATTGATATTGCCTTGAAGAAAAAAACAGGCAAAGCTTCATTTGTTGGAGAGCTTTCTTTTGGCCCAAGAGGACAAACCCAATCTATTCCTGATGCCGCCGCGGGTGGTTCGTCTTTTAATATTCAAAACTTATATGTTAACTACGATTTTACTGATCAGTTTAGCATGACAGCAGGTTACATGGGTACATTTATTGGATATGAGGTAATCTCTCCAGTTGGAAACTTTAACTATTCTACTTCCTACCTGTTTACCAATGGTCCGTTCCAAAATGCGGGGATTAAAGCCACTTATAAATTCAGCGATAAAGTAAGTTTAATGGCGGGTTTATTTAACGATTGGAACGTTTACTCAGCTTCGAGAGGTGTTTCGGCTATCGGCGGCCAGTTAATGGTTGCCCCAGTTGAAGGCTGGACTGCTTATATCAACGCCTTATCAGGAGCTGGTTTTGGCGGGTACGGAACCATAATCGATTTAACCACTTCTTATCAAATTACGGAGAAATTTAAATTGGGTTTAAATGCAGCCAATTATGATATTAAAGACAGTTCGGTAAAGGGAAGTTATGCAGGTGCTGCATTATACCCTCAATATGCTGTGTTAGACGCTGTAACTTTAGGTTTGAGAGGTGAGTATTTTAAAGCTAAAGCTTATGGTACAACCGCAGCTACTTCTACTACAGCTCTAACACTTACTGCAAATATTAAATCTGGTGGTTTAACATTTATACCAGAAGTAAGATTAGACCATAACAGTGACAAACCGTTCTTCAAAGAAGGTGGCGCTGCGGTACCAAATGGAGGCCAGTTCTCTTTAGCAGCAGTTTACGCTTTTTAAGGAAATAATTGTTAATATTAAGCCATTCCGGTGCTAAATCGGGATGGCTTTTTAGTACCTTTAAATATTTAGATTTACCTGTTAACCGATTTCAAATGAAACATCTTCTTTTTATTATTCTTGCTCTTTTTTCAATTCAATTATCCGCACAACAGAAACAGTTTTCGAAAGATGATAACGGTAAATTTATCTATTATAAGGTGGTAGATTCGCAATTGGTAAGCAAAGATACTTTATTGCAAAGGGCCAGTTTTTTTGTTAATGTGGCTTATAAAAAATCGATGACACAAGAAAGTATTACCGACTCTTCTGTATTAGCGAAAGGAACGATGGTGATCGATAAAACAATTTTAGTGGCCGGCCATCCGAGCGGAGAAGTAAGTTATAATTTTGTTTTTGAAGCGCGTAATGGCAAATATAGGTTCTGGTTAACCGATCTGTTGTTTGTTCCCTACCAGAGAGACCGTTACGGAAATTTTGTAGCCACTACTAAAATTGGCGTACCATTAGAGCGTACACCTGGTAAATTGAGTGCGGGCGCATGGAAAGACATTTTAAACAGCGCTTATAATAAGATAGAAAAATTTGGCGATGATTTTAAGAAGTATTTAGCAACCAATAGGGTAGAAAAAGCCAAAAAGAAAGCCGAAACCATTTCTACTAAAAAGTGGTAGCTAAAGCTTACCAAATAATTCCTCAACCTTTTGGTAACGGAACTTAAAAATTTCGTTGATTTTATTGTTCACCACTATGGCATTTGCAATAGCACCGACTGGTCCCCAGCCAATGCTATAGTGTAAGGTATCGTGCATGAATACGCCACCATCTATTTTTTCGAAATGGTGCTGGTGGTGCCAGAAAGCAAATGGGCCAAACCGCTGCTCATCGATAAAATACTCCTTATCCTTAACGTGTGTTATCTCCGTTACCCAGTTTAATTTAATACCAAACAAAGGGGAAACCTTATAGGTAATGATGAGACCAGGGTACATTTTCGTGTTGCCCATATCTGGCGAGGTTACATCAAAGGTCATGTTTTTTGGCGTAATCTCTACCAAATTCGATGGAGAGGAGAAAAAACCCCAAGCGGTGTCTAAATCAACAGGGAGTTTTTGGGTAAATTCCAATCTATAAGTTTTCAAGTTCTTGTTTTAAAGCACAACAATAAAGATGCAGTTTTGTTGAGGATAGTTTAGCTTTAACCGCAAAGTTCGCAGAATGAAAGTGCAGAGATTGCAAAAAAAGGTCTACATTTTGATCCGATAGATTTCTCCATCCCGTTATTATTAACGGATTCCAAAAAAATGGGTCGTCATCTCGACTGGAACGTAGTGGAATGGAGAGATCTATCTAGACAGATTTCTCGGCTGCGCTCGAAATGACGGTACCCGACTTCGGACCTCTGACCCCAAGCTTTCCGACTTACTTAATGCACCATTTTATCGGCACAGGTAGAGCTGGCAAATGCTTCTGGTTTAGCCTTAAAAATAAAGCCCATACTTAAAATATAACCCATGGCATCGTTAAGTGCTTTATTCGATTTAAATGATGGGCTGGTGTTGATATCAGCATGTACTTCTAAGGCCACATCGTAAATGTCTAGTAGATCGCAAATGGAATAAGCGGTTTCGATAGATTTTTGTACTTCCATTAACATTCTTTCCTTAATACTTACCTGCTGTGTACTCTTTTCCTGGTGGATGTACATAAAACCGCCATGATGTTCTCTTAACAGCACAATTACGGTTGCAAAATCGGTTATTGCGCCTTTTACCTGCGAATCGGTACCGATGCAAACTTTAAGCTTATAGCCGTTTTCTGTTTCTCTGATAATCGCGTTTTCTACTTCTTCGAGGATTGAAGATTGAATAATTTCACCACTAAATTTTTTCCACGTCATACATTTGTATTTTTTGAGGTTAATTCCAAAGGAATCCCTTTGGGACGAATGGTAATCAGGTTTTTATAAAAATAAGTGCTAAAAATTAAATATGTGTTAAGGTTAGGTTGTTTATTTGCTAACAAAAAGTTAGTTATCAACAAGTTAGTGATAATAGTTTAGATGAACTTATTATTTGTTGAAACAAATTATTATTCGGTCCGTTAATATTTGTACATTCATTAAAAAATCTTAATTATGAGAGCAGAATTAATTCAAGAGCTCCAGTTATTACAAAATAGCAGAGCGAATAAATTTGCAGATGAACTGGCAGACAAGATCTTATCTTCGGTTGATGCCGTTAACGAAAAAGTGTTATCATCAATGTCTAAACGTGGTAACATGTTAATGTTGCTCGAGAAAAGATTAAACTTTTCTACGCTGCGGAAACTGAGGGAAAGATTTTTTAAGCCGTAACTAAGGCTGTAGTTCTGGGCGTAAAGAGAAATGATTACCTTTATGGCGGAATGATAGAAAATGCCTTAAAAAAATTAAATATTACTGCACTTAATGAGATGCAGGAGTCTTCTGTAAAAGCCGCCAAGACTGGTAAAGATGTAATATTGATTGCGCCAACGGGTTCAGGGAAAACGCTGGCCTTTTTATTGCCATTACTTTCCAACCTAAAAACCGGAGTAAAAGGAGTACAGGCCTTGGTTTTAGTCCCTTCGAGAGAGCTCGCCTTACAGATAGAGCAGGTTTTTAAACAAATGGGTACTTCATTCAAAGTAAACTGCTGTTACGGTGGTCATGCCGTACGGATAGAAAAGAATAATCTTGCACATCCACCTGCCGTCCTGATCGGAACACCTGGCAGGATAGCTTACCATCTAGAGCATCAAAACTTTGACGAATCTTTTATCGAAACCTTAGTTTTAGATGAATTTGATAAAGCACTGGAGTTTGGCTTTGAGCAAGACATGTCTTATATCATTGGTTCGCTGCTTTCGCTAAAACAACGTATACTTACTTCTGCTACCAAAATGGAAGAAATTCCGGCTTTTGTAAAGCTAAATGTGCCTGTTGAAGTCGATTTTTCAAAAAATATCGAAGCAAAACCAGATCTAAAGCTCAGAAAAATAACAGCACCTGCTGCCGATAAGTTAGATTACCTTTTCAGATTACTGAGTAAAATAGGTAGTAAAAATACATTGGTTTTCTGTAACCACAGGGAAACGGTAGATCGGATAAGTGATTTACTTTTCGAAAATGGTTTAGGTCACGATGTTTTTCATGGTGGGATGGAGCAGTTCGATCGTGAAAAGGCATTACTTAAATTTAGAAATGGTAGCCATCGGATTTTAATCACAACAGATCTGGCTGCCCGTGGTCTGGATATTCCTGAGGTGGAACATATTGTACATTATCAATTGCCTTACACCGAAGATGCCTATATCCATCGCAATGGCAGAACCGCAAGGATGCATGCAAAAGGAACGGCCTATGCCATTTTAACTTCAGAAGAACACTATAAGTATTTACCGGAAGATATTGAGGAGGAAGTTTTATCCGAAAAGTATAAATTACCAGAAGCCAGCGATTGGGTAACTTTATACATTGCACATGGCAAAAAGGATAAAATTAACAAAATTGATATTGTAGGTTTATTTTTGCAGAAAGGTACTTTAACAAAAGAAGATCTTGGCCTGATCGAAGTTAAAGATACCACCAGTTACGTCGCGGTTAAAAGAAGCAAAGTAGAAAAATTATTGAAAGCATTGAGCGGCGAAAAAATTAAAGGGAAAAAACTTAAATTAGAAGTAGCGAGTTGATATGAGTTTGGAGTTTAGCGTTTGGAGTTTGGAGTTTCCAATCCGGAGTAGGAAGTCTGGGTAGTCACACTAAAAGTTTTAAGTATTTTTTGCAAATTAAAACATTCCAACTTTACAACCTTTAAACATTCACTAATTCAATCCTTCTACAATTCAATAATTAAAAATGAGCAACAACGATATATTAAAAAAACTAAGAGTAGCCCTATCATTAAAAACAGAGGATATTATAACCATTTGCGACCTGGTTGGATTTAAGGTAACCAAGGCAGAACTGGGCGATATTTTCAGAAATGAAGACCATGAGAATTTTAAACCTTGCGGCGATCAGATTCTGCGTAATTTTTTAAATGGTCTTGTGATTTACAAAAGAGGTCCGAGGGATGAAAAAAAGCAATAATTTATGCTTTTTAATATTTTTTATACTGATCACACTTTCCTTTAACGCTCTCGCTCAGTCTCAGTTTAAAATAAGTGGTAGTGTAATCGATTCTTTGAAGAAGCCTATTGAGGGCGTAAGCATCCGATTGATTACCGATAAAGATACGCTCCGCTCAACTTCAGATGCGAAGGGAAACTTTGCATTCGCAAAAGTAACCCGAAATAAATTCTACCTTACCATTACTGCATTGGGCTATAAGTCGTTTGCTTCTATCTACGAAATCGAATCGTCGAAAAAAAACTCCGTTTTAGAACCCATTATGCTCAAGATGGAAACGATCCGTCTCGAAGATGTGGAGGTTAAAGTAAAGGTAGACCCCATTAAGATCAAGAAAGATACGATTGAGTATAACGCTGCTGCCTATACCATAAGAGAAAATGATAAAGTGGAAGATCTGTTAAAACAACTGCAAGGCATTGAGGTTGACGAAAAAGGTGCTGTTACCGCCATGGGCAAAAAAATGACCAAGTTGCGGGTAAATGGAGAAGATTTTTTTACCAGTAACGTAGAAGATTACATCAGACAGTTGCCCGCCGATATTATTGCTAAACTACAGGTAATTGAGGATTATGGTGATGAAGCCAATTTTACAGGCATAAAAGTAGGTACGCCACAAAAAATGTTGAACCTGATTACTAAGCCTGGCATGGACAAAGGTGTTTTTGGCGGAGTAAATATGAGTTCTGCCACCAACAATGCACATAATTTAGGCGGTAACGGTAGTATCTGGAAAAAAACGAAGCAAATTGGTTTTGGAAGCCGTTATGGTATTACAAATAATGAGTTTACCAAAATGAACAATGGAGGTTTAAATGGTAATATCAGAGACAAAATTTCGAAGGAATTTAGCTTTAATGGCGGCTATCATTTTAGTAATGGAATTAATAAATCTATTCAGAGCAATTACCTCGAAACGTTTAACCCGCAGGGAACAATATTCGATTTGAGAGAAAGTGCCAATAATTCCAGATCGCTAAACAATAACATCAACCTCGGTTTAAATGGAGCCACAAAGAAGAATTACCTTAATATTTCGCTTAATGGGGCTTTGGCCGATACCCGTAACGATGCGGTTTCTACTTCCAATAAAACAGGTTTTATCAAACAGGATCTGATGTCTAATTCAGGTTCACGGAACAGTAATCCTAATGTTAATGGAAGTATCAATTGGTCTAGGCGGTTGGCCAATAATAAACGATCGTTATCTATGGGATTTAATTTCGGCACAAGCGAAGGAAATTCAAACAGTACAATTAATGATATTATCAGGTACTACAACGAAACCACCAACGTATTGGTTAAAGATTCTTTACTGAACAGATTGGTTGATAATAATACCTCGAACTCCAATTTTGGGGGCAATTTCCAATTTTCCAATTCATTAAAAAAGCCAAACGACAGTACGGGATACAGTTTTATTAACCTGTCTTACCGTTTTTCGGTTAGCAGGAGCCGCAATTTGCAAACTACAACGGTTACCAATCCGTTGGGAAACAGTTTTGTTGTCGATTCGCTCGGGCAGGATTATGTGTCCAATTTTATCAATCAGAATTTTGGTATCGGTTTTAATACCAACGCAAAGCGGATCAGTTATAATTTAGGTCTTAATTTTTCGCCCAGTATTATTATAGGTAAATACCAGAACACAGGGCAAGAGCTAAAAAACTATCAGTTAAACTTTTCGCCATCTGCCAATTTAAGTTATCAGATTAAAGATAATGGCAATTTGAGTTTTGGCTATAATGGTTACACCAGTTCGCCTGATTTTAATAAACTACAACCCGTTAGAAACAATAACGATGTACAGAATCTGATTATCGGTAACCCAGATCTGAAAGCAACTTCGAGCCATACTGCCGATTTGAGCTTTAATCAATTTGGCCTCAAATCGGGATTGAGTATTATGGCAGGTTTATCAGGAACTTTTGCTTTTAATAGTGTTGTAAGCAATACGGTTTTTCTGAGAGATACGCTAAACAGTTTAAAACAACAAACCACCTACGAGAATGTAAATGGTGTTTATAATATAGGTGGTAATTATTCCTTCAATAAAAGATTGTTAACCAACAAACTGTCGCTCTCCGTTAATGGAAATATTGCCTATAGCCGCAATGTTTTTTATACCGAAAATGTATTAAACCGGAGCGGTGGAATTAACGTTTCGAATGCTTTTAGGTTTAACCTGAATGAGAAAAAATATTCCTTCAATAGCAGTGTATCGTATAGCTTTAGTTCAAACACTTACTCTGTAATGAACCAGAACATTAAGAATATCCAGGTTCTGGCTTTAAATGGCAGTGCCAGTTGGATTCCAAATAAACGGTTTAGGGTAAATGCATCGGCATCTAAAAGCTTAAATTTTGGTTATAACCTATATGCTGGCAATCCATTATTAGTGAACATGGGATTAAATACTTCTTTCTTAAAGGATAATAAACTCCTTTTTTCTATCCAGGCGAACGATCTGTTTAATCAAGGCTCACTTTTTAGCACCAGTATTAGCAACAATTCCATATCCGAAAACAGGACGCGCTTTATCAGCCGTTTTGTGCAGGCAACACTGGGTTATAACCTGAGTCAGTTTGGCAATAAAAGAAACAGAACGAATTTAAATTTAAGCGGAGTAGAATTTAATTAATGGGGAATTAATTAGTTTAGCGTTTTGTTCAAATCGAATATCCTATGAAAAGTAAAATCCTAATCCTTTTTTTATTGGTCTTTGCAAGCAGTTCGTTTGCACAGCTGAAGACAGATTCGTTAAATAGTAAACCTAAAAAGGAGAATTTTGCTGATGACTGGGCTGCGCTAAGCAAGTACCAGAAAGAAAATGAGCTTTTACCGCCACCAACCAGAAAAGAAAAAAGAGTTGTTTTTTTAGGAAGTTCGATATTCGAATTCTGGAAGCAAAAAGACCCTGAATATTTTAAGGATAAACCTTATCTGGATAGGGGGATAAGCGGACAGATTTCGTCACAATTGCTCATCCGTTTCCGGCAGGACGTAATTAACCTTAAACCAAAGGTAGTGATCATTTTGGCGGGGAGCAACGATATAGCCGGCAATACAGGCCATGTTACCATCGATAAAATTATGGATAACATTAAATCGATGGCAGAACTGGCGAGGCTGCATCACATTAAAGTGATACTCTGTAAATACCTGCCTGTTTACGAATATCCATGGAATAAGCGCATTAAAGCGGCCGATAGCATTGTGAACTTAAATGCAAAAATTGTGGCCTACGCCAAAGAAAAAAATTATACTGTTTTAGATTATTGGACACCGCTGGTAGATGAACGACAAGGGCAGCGTGCCGAACTAACGGTTGATGGTGTTCATCCTAACCTTGCAGGTTATAAAATAATGGAAGAAGTAACAGATGCTGCGGTAAAAAAAGCCTTGAAAAATTGGCATTAAATCGATAAGGCCCTTCGCCTCCAATACCATTGGCAGATGTATAAAATCGGTCGTCATTTCGACTGAAGCGCAGCGAAACGGAGAAATCTTTTAACAAAGTTCACAGATCTCTCCACTGCCGTCGAGATGACGATACCTCACAGCATGACATCTGGAATTGCAATAGTATTGCACTCTAATGGTTTTATCACAAGCGTTTCGACAGGCTCAACGTGACAAGTTCGAAAGAAAATTAAGCTAAGACAGCCTCTCGTTTTGAAGTTATCTTTTTCCAATTCCCGAATTTGTTTTAAAAAAATTAAAATTGTGCCTCAAACAAAAAGTCCCGATTTTCATCGGGACTTTTTGTTAATTCAGTTTTTTATATCTGATGCGTTTTGGGGTAACATCACCCAAACGTTTCTTGCGGTTTTCTTCATAATCTGAATAATTCCCTTCGAAGAAATAAACTTCAGAATTACCTTCGAAAGCCAGGATGTGTGTACAAATCCTATCTAAGAACCACCTATCGTGACTGATCACTACGGCACAACCACCAAAATTTTCTAGGGCTTCTTCCAGGGCACGTAAAGTGTTTACGTCGATATCGTTGGTTGGCTCATCCAGTAGCAATACATTGGCTCCCTTTTTCAAGGTAATGGCCAAGTGTACACGGTTACGCTCACCTCCTGATAGGATGCCTACTTTTTTCTGTTGATCGCCACCATTAAAGTTGAACTTTGAAACATAGGCACGTCCGTTAACGGCTTTAGTACCCAATTGGATATTGTCCAATCCATCGGTAATGTTTTCGTAAACGGTTTTATCGGCATCTAAATCGTTATGCATCTGATCTACATAACCCAACTCAACGGTTTCGCCTACACGGAATGTACCAGCATCTGCTTCTTCCTGACCAGTAATTAAACGGAACAAAGTGGTTTTACCTGCACCATTGGGGCCAATAATACCCACAATACCTGCCGGAGGAAGGGAGAAGTTTAAATTATCGAACAATACTTTGTCGCCATAAGCTTTGGTAACATTTGTTGCTTCAATTACCACATTACCCAAACGGGGGCCAGCAGGGATGAAAAGTTCCAATTTATCTTCTCTTTCTCTGCCATCTTCTGAAGCTAATTTATCGTAGTTGGCTAAACGTGCTTTAGATTTTGCATGACGTGCTTTTGGTGCCATACGTACCCATTCTAACTCACGCTCTAAAGTTTTCTGGCGTTTGCTCTCTGTTTTCTCTTCCTGCGATAAACGTTTTGCCTTTTGCTCTAACCAGCTGCTGTAATTTCCTTTCCACGGAATACCTTCACCACGGTCTAATTCTAAAATCCATCCGGCAACGTTATCTAAGAAATACCTATCGTGGGTAACTGCAATAACTGTTCCTTCGTAATTTTGTAAGAACTGCTCTAACCAATCGATACTTTCGGCATCCAAGTGGTTGGTAGGTTCATCCAATAATAATACATCAGGATGTTGAAGCAATAAACGGCACATGGCCACACGACGGCGCTCACCACCTGATAATACACCTATTTTAGTGTCAGGATCAGGACAACGCAAGGCATCCATAGCTCTTTCTAATTTCGAATCAATTTCCCAGGCACCTAATGCATCAATTTTATCCTGAAGTTCGCCTTGTCTGGCCATCAGTTTATCCATGGCATCAGGATCAGAGTAGTTTTCCTCTAAGCCGAAAGCTTCGTTTACTTCTTCGTACTCTTTTAAAATAGCAGTTACTTCGGCGACGCCTTCTTCAACCACCTCGCGCACGGTTTTTTCAGGATCCAAGATCGGCTCCTGTGCTAAATAACCCACTGAATAACCTGGTGAGAAAACCACTTCGCCTTGGTAGGATTTATCTAAACCGGCAATGATTTTTAAAAGAGATGACTTACCAGAGCCGTTTAAACCAATAACCCCGATTTTGGCACCGTAAAAGAAAGAAAGGTAAATA
Organism: Pedobacter sp. ISL-64; assembly: GCF_018613605.1. Lineage (GTDB taxonomy): Bacteria > Bacteroidota > Bacteroidia > Sphingobacteriales > Sphingobacteriaceae > Pedobacter. The sequence goes on from NZ_JAGGPU010000018.1 coordinate 153,071, forward strand.
TTTTTTAAAACCTGTTTTTGTGGAGGGTAAATTTTGTTTACACCTGCCATTGAAAAGATTATTTTTTCGTCAGACATTATAATGTATTGTTTTAAAGTAGTTTAATGCTATGATTGATATTAAGGGAAGGTTAACAGTTTTTCTTACAGACTGATTTTACCCAACCAAATAATGGCAACACCAAAATTGCTCACAAAGATAAGAACAACAAGCCCATTACAAAGTGCTTTATGATTATACTTTAACTTTCGATAACATTAAACAACAATAGAATATAATGCGATCTAATCCGGAAGCGATATGATCCAATTTGAAGACTCGAAAACAAACATTTTTTCGCTCACCTAACTATTAAACTGGCGAAGATGATGATCGGTATGTTTATAAACCAGCTGGCCAACTTGCTCCTGGCTCAGTTTCCCGAAAAAAGAATGTATAATTTCAGCACCAGCAGGATTTGCATATTCATTTAGCAGTGCAATCCATTTTTTTCTTTCGCCTTCAATGTCGCCGCTTTTTTCTTTGATCTTGAGCTGGCTAAGGGTAGGCGTTTTCTGTTTGATTGGACTATCATCCTGGGTAAATTCTTTTAGTGCCATTTTGCCAGACAGCCTGCCTAAAAATACACGTTGATATTGATTCTTGCCCAGCATCATTTCTTCATATACCCTACAGTGTTTTAACATCTGGTAAAGATTCATTTTCCCCCATAAAGCGGTGCTGTTTTCGTTAAGGGCATTAATCCGGTCAATCAATTGTTTTCGAATGGTTTTATCAAATATTGTTTTCATGGTTCTGTTTTTATTTACTTATCAAAGCTATAGAACCAGATTTGCATGTATGGGGTGTAAAACAGCCATTAATAGGGCATTCTAAGTCAAATTAAAATTGATGTAATAAGTAATAAAAAATCAGCGAGCAATGTTTTGTTGCGTTTCTCATAAGTTTTTCAATTAACTGGTTAGTAATTTATCTGATCATACGCTCTATAAGCACATTGACCCTCCCTAAAAAAGCGCTCCCATAAAAGATTGCTTCGTCAGCTGAAAAAACCTTCTCAATAATGATTTGATGAGAGGAGTGAACCAATGACTTATTAGAATAAACCACCAATTCTAATCTCATTTTAACATAATTATCAGCGTATTTTCAAAAAAAACAGCGATAAGGTAAGAGGAGATGCAAATGTTTTACTTTTAGCATCGGATAAATTCTTAGTAGATGCCGTAAACATTAGTTAAAACAAAAGCCTTTCAGGATTGAAAGGCTTTTGCTCTGATGATATGAGATTTGTTCTTTTCTAAGGGTTTTGAGATAAATTAGGATTTTTATCTCTTTCGGTTTGTGGGATAAAATAAATTACCCGCGCATCAGTAGCGTTAATGGTTTGATTAACTGAGCCATTAATGGTAGAGTGTGTGCCTGGGTAATCTCTTACCACTGGGCGGTTATTTCTAAATAGGTCGTAAGCTCGTTGACCTTCAAAAGCCAGTTCTAACCATCTTTCTTCCAGTACAATATCTAAAATGCTGTGCGTTGGCGTAACATCTGTCAAAGTATAAGCTGGAATTCCTGCACGGGTCCTAATTACATTCACATCATCCAAAGCCAATTGCGTATTGTTCAGCTTGGCATTGGCCTCCGCTCTGTTTAGGTACATTTCTGCTAAACGGAGGTAAACTGGTGATGTTAAATTAATCACGCCTTCCTGCAGGTTATTTTTATTTACATAATAAATAGGTGCAGCAGGGGTTAGTTTTGTATTTAACTGTTGTACGCCATTTACGATTAAAGGTGAAATAAAGCTTTTTCTTTTATCCTGAGGATATTTATTAAGGAAATTATAATACTTTACAGAAGCATATATTTCTCCCCATCCGCTTTCTCCCTGGCCTAAGGCATTACCATTGGCATCGCCACTATAGTATAACGAGCCAATAGCTGAATAATCGTAGTTCTCGGTTTTGGTGTGTTTGATGGCAAAGATATTTTCGGTATTTTTTTCTGGATCGCCTCTAAAATAGGTTTGATAGGCGGCATCCTGCATCAATTGATACTTGTTTGAACTGATAACCAAGTTGGCATATTCTACGGCTTTGGCGTTGTTATCCATATAAAGATAAACTCTTGATAAGAGTGCATAAGCAGCCATTTTTGTAGCGAAGCTATTGCTTTTCTCTACGGTGATACATTGTGCAGCTTTTAATAGATCAGCAATTACAAAATCGTAAACTTGGGCAACTGTACTTCTTTTGATTATAGCAGCGTCGGTTTCACTTACCGTTTCGCTCAAAATTGGAACTCCAGCATTGGTGGTAGGGTTCTGGGCATAAGGCCTTCCGAACATGCGTACCAGGTTAAAGTGCAACATCGCCCTTAGGAATAAGTTTTCACCTTTAATTTGCAGTAAATCAGCAGATGAACCATCTGGAATAAGCTTAATGATTTTATTTGTTGCAGATGCAACATAATAGGCTTGCTGGAAATAAGCAGTTGCATTGGCAGAATTTACCAGGTGGGTATACTTATATAAATTGGTTACATCACTTGATGAGTTTTGGCCCTGAGCTACTTCATCAGAAGGGAGCTCGGCTAGCCAATGGTAATTATTTTCGTAGTTTAATGATTTTAGGGTAGCATAATTACCTAAAGTGGCCGTACGCTTACCTTCGATTGTAGTTAATAGTCCACTATCTTCCGCTTTATCAGAGGGGAAATAAGTTTTACGACATGCAGATGCAGAAAGAATAACACTGGCTACAATGGCGAATTTTATGATGTGATTATGGTATATTTTCATGATAATCTTATTAATAATTAGAATGTTAGGTTAACGCCAAAAACAAATCTTCTGCTGGTTGGATATCTGAAAGACGAAATACCACCAGTAAGATCAACTTCAGGATCTACACCCGAAAACTTGGTGGCCGTAAATAAGTTGTCGCCGCTCACATATAAGCGGGCTGCATTTATTGAGGCCTTTTTTAACCAAGTGGTAGGTAAATTGTATCCTACGGTTACATTTCTCAATCTTAAATAACTTCCATCTTCTAAAAAGCGGGTAGAGGTTTGATGCGATTGAAGATTACCGCCGAATTTAGCCTGTGGATGGGTTGCATCAGTTTGCCCAGGAGTTGTCCATCGTACCGAACCTTTAGGTAATACCTGTTGATTATAACTTTCGTATACCCCGTCGTTATCGAAATAGAAACGGCTATCGTTATATACCCAGTTGCCATATACAAAATTTAAGAAAGCCGAAAGGGTAAAGTTTTTATATTCCAATGTATTGGTTAATCCGCCACTAAACTTTGGCGCTGATGATTTACCTGTATATTGTCTGGTAGCCTGGTTATAAGTACTGGTTACACCGGTAGGATCGTCTAATTTTTCCCAAAGCGGTTTGCCATCAGCCGGATTTACCCCTGCCCATTTTTGCATGTACCATTCATCCATATCATGACCCAAAGCTATGGGCTGGGTACTGGTGTTTACTACCAATAAGCCTTGATTTAATTCCATAACTTTGTTGCGGTTAAAAGAGATATTAAAGCTGGTTTCCCATTTAAAGTCTTCTTGCTGGATATTTTTAGCGTTGATAGTGAGCTCAATACCTCTGTTTCTTACCGCACCTATGTTTCTTCTAATGCTTCCATAACCCACTGTTGAAGGAAGTGGAACAGCAAATAGCAGATCAGAGTTGCGTTTGTCATAGGCATCAATAGTAATGTCGATACGTTTAAATAATCCAAAATCCAGGCCTAAATTGTAGGCTCTCGATTTTTCCCAGGTCAAATCCGGGTTGGCAATTTGGGTGGGAAAGGCACCTGTTTGACCATTATATGAAGCTCCTGCATTTAAATTATATAGTCCCAACGATTGATAAAAACCATCAGGGCTATCATTCGTGGTAAAACGTTGATTACCGGTAGTACCAAAACTGGCGCGTAATTTTAGAAAGGTAAGTGTGGTATTGCTCTTTAAAAAATCTTCATTAGATAGGATCCACGATGCGCCTGCCTGATAAAAAGTTGCTGCGGGATTGTTTTTCCCAAATCGCGAAGAGTATTCATTTACTATAGAAGCAACTAAGTAATACTTGCCTTGATAGCTATAGTCCGCCTGCGCAAGATATTTTATATTTTGATACTGATCATATCTGCCTGTGGGTTTATTTGTGATATCAGTTGCTGTATTTGTAGCATCCAATCCGGCTGGCAAACCTTTGGCGGTAATTCCGCTTTCATCATATTTATAACCTTCTATCTCTGCAACACCCAAAACACTCAGGCTATGATTGCCTAAATTTACGTTGTACTTAATTCTGTTCGATGATAAAAGTGTAGTAGAGAAAGTATTACTTAAAGATACTGTTCCCAGGTTTGTTGCACCGCTCTGACTTCTTCTGTCGTAATAATTGTTCGACCTGCCGTTGGCAATTGTGGCCCTGTTGTAACTGGAAACTGTTAGATTTTTGAGTAGGTCATAATCCAGGTTTATATCACCTGTTGTGGTATAACTTCTTGCTTTTGAGTAATTGTATTGCAAGCTCTGTAAAAAGTTCGAGCGGTCTCTACCTTTCCAGGAAGGAATACTCCGTGGGTCAGTTGGACTGCCTTCCGCATTATAAGCAGGATCGTATGGCATATTTAAATAAGCCTGATAAACAGCACTTTCAGGGTTATAATTATCATTGATTACAATTCCGCTTAACAAAGCCGTTAATTTTAATTTTTTAGTCAACTGTGAGGTAAGGTTAGCCCTTAAACTATATTGTGTTTTATCGTTGTTGATTAAAGTTCCTTCTTCTTTAAAATAGTTGCCTGAGATATAAAATTGAGTTTTCTCACTCCCTCCAGATGCGGTTAACGTGTGGTTATTTACCATTGCTGTTCTAAAGGCCTCATTCCACCAATCGGTATTGGTATTTAGTACCGAAGCAGCTGGCGGAGTAGTAAAGAAAGATTTTTGGTAATCGTAAAGTTGTTGAGCATCCATTAGCTTAAAGTTACCTGTAGTAGCCTTTGCAATGCCAATGGTTGAGTTTAGGCTGAATCTGGTTTCTCCCGCTTTTCCTTTTTTGGTGGTTACAATAATAACGCCATTGGCAGCTCTCGATCCGTATAAACCTGTGGCTGCGGCATCTCTCAATATGGTAATGTTATCCACATCGGCCGGGTTATACGTACCACCAATGTTTCCATCAACTACAATTAGTGGCCCGGTACCGGCATTAATACTACCTACGCCACGTACCACTACATTCGAGCCAGCAGTAGGGTCGCCAGAAGCAGAACTCGCCACCACACCAGGCGCTTTACCCTGTAGCAAGTTGCCGAGGTTTACAGAAGTTACATCATTTAGCTGCGAGCCACTTACGGTAGTTACTGCACTCGAAATTTCTGATTTCTTCTTTGTGGTATACCCTACAACTGTTACGGCATCCAATTCAGTAGTTTGATCTACCAAGGAAACATTTACAGAAGTAGTTGTGCCCACTTTAATGGTTTGTGTGGTAAAACCTAGGGCTTTAAACTCCAGGGTACTCTCATTATCAGCGCTAATAGTATATTTTCCGTTGGCATCTGTTTGTACGGCAGTTTTTGTGCCCAGAACGGTCACGGTAATTCCCGGAAGCGGGAGTTTTTTACTGTCGGTTACCGTACCAGAAATACTACGGTTTTGTGCCTTTACTACGAAAATACACGCAATAAAGGAAATCATTAAAAGAATTTTCTTCATGTTTTTTAGGTTAGATTAGTTACTGTTTTGTTGTCTGTTGAGGAGCATTAATCAGATTAGGGAGGGCTAAAAGTTATTCTTAGGTTCATTAATAATATACTTTTTAGTAAAATGATTTTTACTAAACTATAACCATAAAAGTCAAGATCAAACCGCGAATGCAGCGCAAACGTTTGCTTTAAATTGTATATAATGGATGGTGTGCTTACTATTTAAGCCTTTTTTGAAGGGTGATAAATATTGTATGCTTATATTGCCGATATTATTAAGCGCAAACGTTTGCTTCTCTTTAGTTTGGCAGTACATTGTAAAGAAAAAGAGACAAGTTTTTTTGGTAACTAAAATAAAAGCAAGAGTTATGCTCGTTGTTTTTTAGATTATTGGTGTATTAGGACAAGTAATAGATTTTTCGGTGATCTTTTTGTTTAATCTGAGTCGTTAAGATCATGTTTTGCCAGAATTGTTGTGGAAATAACCAGATAGTAGGCGTGTTTTAGGAAAAACATAAAATTTAGCGTTAATTACCTTATGGAATTAGAGATTGAAATTTTAAAACCCATTTTTTATTTAATTTATACAAGCGTAGCGAGCAGTTTGTTTAATAATGATGAATTTAAAGCCTTGCTTAATCAATGCAGAAATTTTAATAATCGGAATAACATTACTGGGGTATTATTATATGTAAGAGGTCTGCAGATTACAAAGAGTAAAGGGAGGTTTATGCAATTACTTGAAGGAGATGAACGGATCATTCGCAGACTTTTTAACAAAATCGTAAATGACGAACGTCATGAATCGGTTGTTTTACTGCAAATTGGCAAATATGAGCAGCGTTGTTTTACAGATTGGAGTATGGGATTTGAGCAGACTGATGGAGAACTTTATCAATCGCTATCTGGTCATTTCGATTTAAATGATGTAGTTTCAAAATGTGATAAACTTGGTGTTGCCGATGTTCCGTTACAGTTTTTAAAGAAATTATCATTAAATAATAAACATCATTTTGCCGAAGCGCTTTATGGTTGAAACCACTAAAGCGCTGTAGTTGGTTTCTGTATTAAAAGATAGGCTTATTTTATGATAAATGGATTACAATAAACTACGATGTTAGAAAACAAAAACAACGTAATTACAGTTAACTTCGTAATAGGGTAATAACAGGTATGGTTGATCGGATAGTTTGTTGATTTTTATCTAATGAAATTGTTAAATGATGTCACGTTCTTTTTGTTTTTCTGTCAAAACTTGTAAATTGCCTAAGTAAAAAGATACAAATTGTCAGTTTTTGATGGCGAAAAAATCCTTACAATAAACCGACAATAAAATATCTATAACCGGATGTTTTTGGCAAATGTCCCTTTAAAACCTTTAGAACACTTATTACGTAGATAGATATAAATAAAATAGTATTTATCGAAACGATAATCTTACATTGAATTTTGGGTTCTCAGGCATTCAAAAGCCTCTTTATCCACCCATATGGCGCAATTGTTGATAAAATAAAGAAAACAGTACGTTCGTTTTTATAAAGTTATTTTATAGTTTAGGGACGTAGCTGTTAAGAAAGGTATTATGGAAGCAAAATTTTCACCACAGGTTAAAGATGTAATCTCTTTTAGTAGGGAGGAAGCGCTCCGCTTAGGGCACGATTACATCGGAACCGAGCATTTATTATTGGGCCTCATCCGCGAAGGCGATGGCATGGCTATAAAAATTTTACGATCGTTAGGGGTTGATACCGGTAAATTGCGCCGCTCAATTGAAGATGCCGTTCGCGGTACTTCGAGTGTTACAGTAAACTTAGGCAATATTCCATTAACAAAACAGGCAGAAAAAGTTTTAAAAATCACTTACTTAGAAGCCAAAATATTTAAAAGCGATTTAATTGGTACCGAACATTTGCTGTTATCGGTTTTGAGAGATGATGATAACATCGCCTCACAAATCTTATTGCAGTATGGTGTTACTTACGATGTTTTTAAACAGGAGGTTGAAGTGAATAAAAATGGTTTCAGAGATGATATCTCAAACAGTGCTTCTACAGGAGGCGATGACGATTATCGCGAAGAGGAAAGCTTTAGTACGCCTAAAAAGGTTTCAGATATAAAATCTAAAACCCCTGTTTTGGATAACTTCGGCCGTGATTTAACAAAAGCTGCAGAAGAAGGTCGTTTAGACCCTATTGTAGGCCGCGAGAAAGAAATTGAGCGTGTGTCGCAGATTTTATCCCGCAGAAAAAAGAACAATCCAATTTTAATTGGAGAACCAGGAGTTGGTAAATCGGCAATTGCGGAAGGCCTTGCGCTACGCATTGTACAACGTAAAGTTTCGCGTGTGCTTTTTGGCAAACGTGTAGTTACATTAGATTTGGCATCACTGGTGGCCGGTACAAAATACCGCGGCCAGTTCGAGGAACGCATGAAAGCCGTGATGAACGAGCTTGAAAAATCTACTGATGTAATTTTATTTATTGATGAGATCCATACCATTGTTGGAGCTGGTGGGGCCTCGGGTTCATTAGATGCATCCAATATGTTCAAACCTGCTTTGGCAAGGGGCGAAATTCAATGTATAGGTGCCACAACATTAGATGAATACCGTCAGTACATTGAAAAAGATGGTGCTTTAGACCGTCGTTTCCAAAAAGTGATGGTAGAGCCAGCTACACCGGATGAAACTGTAGAGATTTTAACACGCATTAAAGATAAGTACGAAGAACACCACGGTGTAACTTATACTGATGAAGCTATTTTAGCTTGCGTTACTTTAACATCGCGTTATATTTCTGATCGTTTCTTGCCAGATAAAGCCATTGATGCTTTAGATGAAGCAGGTTCACGTGTTCACTTAACCAACATCCACGTTCCTCAGAACATTATTGATATCGAAGCTAAAATTGAAGATATCAAATTAGAGAAAAACAAGGTTGTACGTAGCCAGAAATATGAAGAGGCAGCGAAACTGCGCGATACAGAGAAAAATTTAATTGAAGAATTAGATAAAGCTAAAGCAGAGTGGGAAGCTGAAACCAAAACTAAACGTTACGAGGTATCAGAAGATAATGTAGCCGAAGTGGTTTCGATGATGACTGGTATCCCGGTACAACGTGTTGGACAAACAGACAGTGCAAAACTGTTGAACATGTACGATAAGGTGGCTGAGAAAATTATCGGTCAGGATGAGGCGATCAAAAAATTAACCAAAGCCATTCAACGTACAAGAGCCGGATTAAAAGATCCTAAAAAACCAATTGGTTCATTTATTTTCTTAGGTCCAACAGGCGTAGGTAAAACAGAATTGGCGAAAGAATTGGCCCGTTTCATGTTCGATAGTGATGATTCTTTGATTCAGATCGACATGAGTGAGTATATGGAGAAATTTGCAGTGTCGCGTTTAGTTGGGGCGCCTCCAGGATACGTAGGTTATGAAGAAGGTGGACAGTTAACTGAAAAAGTAAGAAGAAAACCTTATGCTGTGATCTTATTGGATGAGATTGAAAAAGCTCACCCTGATGTATTCAATATCTTATTACAGGTTTTGGATGAAGGACAATTAACCGATAGTTTAGGTCGTAAAGTTGATTTTAGAAATACAATCATCATCATGACTTCTAATATTGGTGCGCGTCAACTTAAAGATTTTGGTCAAGGGGTTGGTTTTTCTACAACAGCGAAAACAAACCAGGCCGATTCTCACAGTCGTGGTGTAATCGAAAGTGCATTAAAACGTGCTTTTGCTCCTGAGTTCTTAAATCGTGTTGATGATGTAGTGGTATTCAATAGCTTAGGTAAAGACGAAATCTTCAGGATTATCGATATCGAATTAAAAGCTTTATTTGGTCGCGTTCATACCCTTGGCTATGAAATTGTATTAACTGAGAATGCTAAAGAATATATTGCTGATAAAGGTTTTGATAGTAATTTTGGTGCTCGTCCGTTAAAAAGAGCTATCCAGAAATATTTAGAAGATCCAATCGCTGAAGAGATTCTTAAAGGCGAATTAGCTGAAGGTGATGTTTTAGAAATTGATTACGATAAAACTACCGAACTGATTTCGATCATCCACAAAAAAGGCGAAAAGAAAAAAGAAGAGCCAAAAAAAGAAGAAGATTCTTCAAGTAAATAAATAAGAAACTCCCAATGAAAATTGGGAGTTTTTTTGTTTAAGATATATTAGGCTACTATTTAGCTCGCTAACCAGAAGCATAAATTTAGGTGCTGCAGCTCTTGGCCATAGCAAGTATATGGCATCTATAAAAACCCTAACACATACATCTGCCAATGGCCATATGTACGGGCCCGGGTTAAAACTACGGGGTACAATTGGACATCAGTTGATGAAATACGGCTTCTGGCCAAAGTACAGAAGTGCAGGTTTTGCAGCGAAATAGAGATTTGTAAATTATTATTATCGTTTCAATTTCAGATTGTCACGTTAAGCATGTCGAAACGCTAAACCGTAATTAATTAACCCTTCAACAGGCTATCCATCGGCAGATCCAAAAAGAATTTCGTCATTGCGAGGCACGAAGCAATCTTAATGCGCACTTTGGTAGCGATCGTTGTAAGATTGCTTCGTCGGCTGAAAAAGCCTTCTCGCAATGACGATTCCTCGCGACCTATCAATTCGCGACCCCTTTCAATCATATTGAATTTTGTACAATAAATTAAACTCAGGTTTACAAAACTGTTTGATAGATGCTGTTTTAAATCAACTCCTTCAACGCGCTATAATACCGCTCATAATTTTCGGTTTCTGTGTTCAAAAACAGAAAAGGCTCTATCAATTCCAGTTCCATCAGCAAAAATTCGCCATTAACGAAAGTACCATCAACTCGTGCATAAAGGCAACCTTTAGCAAATAACGTTATGTATTGCTGTGCTGTAGCAATCAGTTCTTCACTCGGTTTTTGCGGATGAACGGATCCACCGTGGGCTGGTTGCACCCTAAAATCGCCAGGTTTAGCCTGTTTGATTAATGAATGGCTATATGCTCCATTAAAGAAAACGAAAGACCATTCGCCGTTTTCCAGAATCTCTGGTAGAAAAGGCTGAATGATAAAATCTTCATCCTGAATAAGAAGGTTTAATTTTTGGTTAACCTCGTTCACATTATCTGTAGTTACCTTAAATGTATTTTTTGCACCACCACTCACACAGGGTTTTACAATTAATTTATTGGTGTTAAATTTCTCAAAGAAATGCTCAAGATTTGCACTTTCTTTATTTTGAATGAAAAAACTAGGTGTAATTTTTAATCCGGCAGCTTCAATCTCCTGCAGATATTGTTTGTTTGCATTCCACCTCACTACCTCAATGGGGTTAAGCAATTTTATATTTTTTGCTTCCAAATGATTAAGCCAGCTGTAAAAGTCTTCAATCATGTCAAAATAATCCCATGGCGATTTTAAAATGGCAAGCGAATAATCTTCCCATTTAATACGCTCATCGTTCCAGATTACTTTTTCAATGTTGAGTCCTTTTTCTTTTAGGAAATTTAAGAGTTTATCATCTTCGTTTTCAACTGTGGCACTATCATAAGCGCCTTTATCCAGATAAGTTACTAATGCAATGTTCATGGCGTTAAAACTAAGTTTTATCAGCGTGGATTACAAATTTACTAAGGCGGATTACAAAGCCACACCTCAAAGATCCCGATTGCAAATCGGTACCGACTGTTAACTATAGTTTTTTCGCTCTATGCCGCGGGGCATGGTAGTTTTTCGCAGATTATGTTATTTTTTTGTGCTCAAGAATGCTGGTGCATTTTGGAGCGCCAAAGCACCCAAAGCGCTTTGTCATCCGATAGCTATCGGATCCGGCAATGAGCCTTTTGCACAATCCCATGCACATCAAAAAAACAGTGGCACTTCGTTTAATCAGTTTTTGTTTGTGTTTTCTTTGGGCTGATTGAGCCCTTCGGGGTTTGTGTTCAATATTTTTAAACATTGAATCATCGCTTATGAACACAAAACCACTGCGTTTCAGGTTTGTTAGTGCCAATTTACGAGAACTGCACCTGTTTTTTTGATTTCCCTGGCTCTTGGGGTTGACGGCGTTCTTCGGTATGGCCTGTACTTCTTTTAAGGAACCTAGCATGATGCTTAAACTATTCTTAAAAAAGATGTGTCAACGCAGTTGTATTACAAATCGCGACCAACAATATTTGAGATGGCCGTGATGATAAAACCACGGCCCTGAGCGCTGAGGGGCTTTCTCCTCAAAATTTTTTAAAACAGACTTGCCTGATTACTCGGAATCTTGAATAAAGAGTGGTCTAAAATTATATCCTTTACATTTAAGCCATTTAAGCGACAGTGGAGCCTAAAATTATCCCTGATCATTTGCGAAATATTGCCATCTCCGCGCATCCGGTCGCCAAATCTGCTATCGTTAACATTCCCACCATGGCAACTCTGAATCATGTGCCAAACTTTATCAAAACGATCAGGAAAGTTTTTGCGGAGCCAATCTTCAAATATCTGCCCAATAGCTCCATTTAGTCGTACAACGGTATAACCGGCCTTTAGCGCACCTGCATTGGCTACGGCTTTTAGAATTTTAGGAATTTCATGGTCGCTTAAACCAGGAACAAGAGGGGCAACCATAACACCCATAGGAATTCCATCTTTACTCAATTCCTCTACCACCTTTAACCGCTGTTTGGCAGTTGTAGTTCGGGGTTCCATTACCTGCCGTAAATCTTCGTTTAAGCTATTAATCGAAACATAAACCATGCAGAGATTTAACTTCGCCATTTCTTGTAGAATATCCCGATCGCGAAGAATAAGCGAATTTTTGGTAATCATACCAATGGGCTGCTTATAGGCCAATGCAATTTCGAGCAATTGCCTGGTGAGTTTAAATTTTCTTTCTGCAGGTTGGTAGCAATCGGTATTACCGGAAAGGGAAATAGTGGTGGCATCCCAGCCTTTTTTCTCTAAGAATTTTTTAAATAGCGCAGGCGCCTCTTGTTTAACAATTATTTTCCGCTCAAACTCTATTCCTGCGCTGTAGCCCCAATATTGATGTGAGTTCCGGGCATAACAATAGGTACAGCCATGTTCGCAGCCCTGATAGGGATTTAAAGAATAAGCCATGCCTACATCGGGGCTGTCAACTTTGTTTACAATGGTTTTCGAATTTTCAAAAATAAAGGAGGTTTTACGATCGCTTTCCTCCCAATCGTCTATTCCTTCATCATGTTCCTTTACATAAACATCCTTTAAAAATTTGTTATGTGGATTAACTTGGGCGCCTCGTCCTTTAAAATATTGTTTTTCTTCTTCACCAATCATAGACTAAAATTACTAAAAATATTAGTAATTTTAGTCTCTAAGATTAGCTACTTTTCAACATTTTTAGTTTAGATCAATCTTCCACCTTACCTCAGCAATCTCACATTACTTAATCTTAGGTAGCGGAACATAATCCATCGGCACCATATCGGCCACTTTTTCATAAGCCCAGAAACCTTCGTACAAGAGCGACCGGGAATCGTAAATGCCACCATTTTCATAGAAACGTACGCCTTCGCCGGTTAAGTTGGCAACAGAAATTTCATTTTCGGGTACATCCAAAGGCCTGAAGATCCAAAATCCGGTATTAGAATAAGCCAGAGATTCTTTTTCTTTGGTGTATTGGATCAGCAATGCATCTGTATAACTAATGTATTTTAAGTTCTGGTTAAAATAGTGCACCAATGTATCGGTAAGCACCTCTGCTCTCGAAAATTTATCAATGGTTCGGGGCATTTCTTTTTGTTTGGTCCAAAAGGCGAGCAATGCGGTATCTATTTTACCTTTATTCTGCCTAATGCCCGTTTTCTCGGGTACGGCCTTAATCTTTTCTAAATTGGCATTAATTAAATATTCAGGATAGCGGTTAGGGTTAGGCACTTTTACCATCTTGTTGATGATAAATCCTTCTTCTTGCGTTTTGTTGGCATAAAGGGAACGGAAGAAATGTTGCGAAGAACCATAATATGCAACCTCTCTGGCGGCGATATACTTCTTCTTTTTAGCTGCCGATGCTTTTAATTCCTCAAAAAATGGATGCCCGGAATAGTAAATAATGTGTGTTCTCGAATTGTACTCAAAACGGTCGAGCATATATTTTAGCCGATAACCTAAAGCTTTATTCTCTACGATCAGAAACTCGGTTGTAGAAACCGTTAAGGTACTTTTGGTAATGTCGAAATCTACATTTAAAACCTGCGGATTTAATATCTTACATTGTGAGGCATTTGGAGTTTTACCAATAAAAAAATCTTTAAACTGGTTAATATATTTCTGACGGTTAGGATCGGCCCTAATTACAACTTCTTCCAGCTGCGCAACATTTTCTTTCAAAACCAGCTCTACCTGCACCGATTTATCGGAAATAATTACACTTTTAGAATAGGGGAGGTAACCAACCAGCTGAACGAGTAGATCATAACTGCCAGGTTTTAGATTTGATAATTTAAATCGTCCGTCGTTATCAGCCACTGTAGCAATTTTATATCCACTTAAATAGATACTTGCGCCAGGTAATCCATCTTTTTGATCCCTAACCAAACCACTAATCGAGAAGGTGTTTTGAGCAATGGCATTAGTACCCAACATGATTAGCGTAAGGGCTACTAAAAGGCTTTTAATCATAGAGACGAATGTAACCAAAAGGCGTAATATTTATTAAAAACGAAAAAGATTTTTAACAAATTTAACATTTAATAGTGATCGTTATTTCGAGACGAGTGCAACGGAGTCGAGAGCCCGAAGGCGCTGTGAAGCAAAATCTTGCTAGATAGATCTCTCCATTCCGCATTGCTCCAGTCGAGATGACGACCATTTCCAAAACGGATCAGGTTCGTCATAAAGATTGTTCGGTTTGGAAATGGAAGGTCTGTTTTTCATGGCTAGAGCAATCCCGCCATCGCTTGTTTCCTCGTTACGCTACGCTTCACTGTGGGCTACCCGCTCTGTCGGGTTTATTTAACAAAGGTTGGTGCTCTGTGTGGTTCCAAAACCCTCAATAGTATTACTGGCCTTTGCCAGCCAAACCCGACCAAAGTGAAAAACCCACAGCCCGAAGCATGAGGGCGAGGATTTGTAACGAAGGGCGGGACTTTCGAAACCAAAAAAGTACTGTATTTGCTTTTCAAAAATAATAAAGAAATACTTGGTCTCTAAGCCTAATAACTGCCTTTCCTTTAATGAGATTGATGTTTATTTCCTCTCGAAATCGGCTGGCGGCAAATAATCCATGGGTACACTATCGGCAATTTTTTCCCAGCCCCAGTAACCTGAATAAATCATCGAACGAGGGTTGTATATAGATCCGTTTTCGTAAAAATATACCGGAACAACTTGTAAGGTGATGGTAGAAATCTGGTAATCTGGCATATCTAATGGCCGTGCAATAGACAGGCCGATCCGGTTGGCGTAAGAAGGATCTTCCCTTTCTTTGGTGTAAACAACATAAAGTTGATCAGTAAAATTGAAGCTTTTGATACTTTGATTCTTCGCGTGTACCAATGTATCCTGCGCTACCGGAGCACGGCTTAAAATAGAAATCCCATTTGGGAGATTTTTCTTTTTTATCCAATAGCTCAAAGAATCTCCAGACGTAAAAGTTAATGTGCGTGTTAAGCCATCCTGTACTTTTGTTAAGCGTTTAATGTTGGCGTTAATCATACTGTCGGAAGGTTTATCCGGATTTGGTATGCTAATCAGTTTATTAATAATAAACCCCTCTTCGGTGGCGCGGTGATGATAAATGGATCTGAAAAAGTGTTGTGGAGAACCTAAATAACTGGTAATCCGCTTTTGCTCCCAAATTTTCTTCCGGCGTGCCGATCCTTTTAAATCTTCGTAATAAGGAAAACCTTCATAATAAATGATCCTGGTTTTGCTATCGTATTCAAAATTGTTCAGCAGGTACTTAATGCGGTATCCAAGCGCCTTGTTTTCAATAATCAGAAATTGGGTGGTTTTGACTGTAAGTTTATGTTCCTCTTTATCGTAATCAATAATCAGTACGTTCGGATTGATGAGTTTACATTGCGCTGCATTTGGGGTGGTGCCAATAAAATACCCCTTAAACATGGCAATATAATGTTCTCTGCTTGGATCGGGTTTAATGGTTACTTCGGCCAATTGGGTTACACTTTCTTCGAGGATAAGATCAAGTTTTACGGCTTTATCAGCAATCAATACATTTTTGTTTAAAGCTTTATAGCCGATTAACTGTACTAAAATATCGTAGTTACCAGGTTTTAGCGGTAGTGTGTAGGTGCCGTCATTGTTAGAAACTGTTGCAATTTTATAACCGCTTACATATACGCCAGCCCCGGGTAAAGGCTCACCACGTTTATCTTTTACCATGCCCGAAAGGATATAACTTTGTTGTGCAGAACAAAATTTACCGACGATTAATAATGAAAGTAGAAGTATAAAAGATTTCATTGATTAAATATAAACTAATTATTTAGTTTATGTAAGCTGTAGATGTAAAATTATTAATTCTTTTCTTTTAGCTGTCAGATAGGATGAGGCAAATTTACAATAATCTTATTTACAATCAGTCAGATGGTAACATCCGACTGTACATCGATTAAGGAGTTGCGGGTTAATTATATCGTGGTGTCAGATTACCATCGGACACTGAATCAAATCAATATACTATTTATCTTTTATAAAAAACACTACAAATACGGCTTAGTCAGGTGGGAACACCTGTCTACATATAGAGTTATACCAGAAAGCTTAGAAGCTTTATTAGGCGAGCAGCTCCCGTGCATTTTCAATTGCTGATGCACCGGGGTTTTTCCCACTCAACATTTCGGCAATTACACCAATACGTTCTTCTTGTTTAAGTTTACGGATGCCTGTTGTGGTTTTTCCGCGATCTTCATTTTTATGAACAAAGTAATGTGATATGCCTTTAGCTGCGATTTGGGGCAGGTGCGTTATCGAAATTACCTGCATGTTCTGTCCTAAATCAGCAATTACTTCTCCAACTTTTAACGCGGTTTCACCAGAAATTCCGGTATCAATCTCGTCGAAAATAATAGTCGGTAACGAAGTGTGTTTCGCCAATAAAGCTTTTATGGCCAACATTAGTCGCGATAACTCACCACCAGATGCTACTTTATTTACCGGGGCAGGGGCTTGGCCAGCATTGGCCGTAAAGAGCAGATTGATTTCATCTAAACCATCTTTATTCAATTCGTTCAACACTTTTTGGTCTAAAACCAATTTAGCATTAAGCATACCTACCTGTTTCAAAGTAATACCGGTTTGTTCCTCAACCACTTTAATTGCTTTCTTGCGGTTGGCACTCAATTGGTCAGCCTGTTTATGCAATTCTATTTTAAGCTGATCGATTTCTTTCTGCAGTTTTTCGATATGCTCATCAGAAGATAACAGCTTGTTCAGGTTTTCTTCCAACTGATTTTGAAATGCCAGCAATTCGGTATTATTGGCAAGCCTATGTTTTTGTTGCAGGGTATAAAACAGATCCAACCTTTGGTTTACAATTTCTAACCGATCGGCACTGTGTATAGTATTTCCCTCTATTGTAGAAACTTCATCGGTAATGTCTTTTATTTCAATAATCGACGAGCGTAAACGTTCGTACAGCACATTAATTGCAGGATCGAACTTTTCTATACTTTGAAGTTGTAATGAAGCTTTTTTTAATATCTGGAGGGCAGAAGGTTCACTTTCGTTAATTAAACCGGAAGCGGTAAGTAAAGCTCTTTTTATGGTTTCGGCATGTGTTAAACGTTCTAACTCTTGCTCTAAATCTTCTTGTTCACCTTCCTGTAATTTTGCCTGCTCGAGTTCGTTAAATAGAAATTGCTCATAATCTTGCTTGTTTCTCGCTTCGTCTGCCTCACTAACCAATTTCTTCAACAGGTTGGTATCTTGTCTTAGTTTTTTAAACCCGCTGCGGTAATTAAACAATAGCGATTGGTGGTTAGCTAAAGAATCGACAATTAACAGTTGAAAATCGGTATCGTTAATCTCTTGGGTGGCATGCTGGGAGTGGATGTCGATCAATTTTTCACCAATTTGTTTAAGAATTGATAAATTAACCGGTGTATCGTTAATAAACGATCTGGTTTTACCGTCTATAGATATTTCTCTACGCAGTATACTTTCGTTCGAGAAATCTAAATCATTTTCTTCAAAAAGTTCTTTCAGGTTTTCATCTGCCAGTGCAAAACTTCCTTCAATAACACATTTTTTATCCTGGTTAAAAAAGTATTTGCTTTCTGCGCGCTGGCCTAAAATTAGCGACAATGCACCTAAAATGATGGATTTACCAGCGCCAGTTTCACCTGTTATAATATTTAAGCCCTTATCAAATTCGATATCGAGACTGTCAATTAATGCGTAATTACGTATAGAAAGTTTTTGTAGCATAGCTAAGCAAAAATATTAAAATTTATTCAACGGGTGAATACAAAACAAAAACAGCGAAGAATTATCTTCGCTGTTCATGATCTGTTTGGTTTATGTGTTGTTATTTTATCGAAATACTAATTGCATTATCATCTGTAATTTTTAAGTTGGCTGCCTGAACATAACTTTTTATAGCTGTTTGATTGGCATTGGTAAAATCAGATTTTTTATACGTTACTACAGCATTTAGTGTGTTCAGGGCTTTAACCGCACTGGTAAAATCTTGATTATTGTATAACATAACTGCCGGAGTTACCTGTGAGCTTTTGTTACCACCTTCTACCTTTTCCTTTTTCTCTTTCTTCTCCATTTTCTCTTTCAGCTCTTTTACCTCGTTGTCGAATTTTTCTTTCAATTTCTTGTACTCTTCAGTTTGTCTTACGTTACTGTTCGAGTTATCATTGTTGTTAAAAATTATACCATCCGGAGAAAGCTGATAACCTTTGGTTTTAAATAAAGAATCAGCGTGTAATCTGCTTAAGCCAGATAATCTTGCAATATCTCCTGATTTTAAAGCATGCGCCCTGATATTCTCTATTTGTGCTCTAAATTCTGGCGTGTTCATTTTAGCAGCCATATCTTCGCCCATTTTTTTCCATTTGGCCTGGGCTTCTGGTGAACCGAATTCTTTGTTCATATCTTCACCCATTTTTTTCCATTTTGCCTGGGCTTCAGGAGAATTCATTTTCTTTTGCATTTCCTCTCCAAATTTTTTCCATTTGGCTTGTGCTTCTGGTGTGTTGTATTGTTTTGCAATATCTTCTCCAAATTTTTTCCATTTAGCCTGTGCCTCTGGTGAGTTATATTGTTTGGCCACATCTTCGCCAAATTTTTTCCATTTAGCCTGCGCTTCCGGTGAATTATACTCTTTATGTATTTTTGCCAGCAATAGCGAATCGCTGAATTTAAATTTAAAATTACTATCGGAACGCAGTCTGTAGATATTTTTTCCTGCAAAAAGCTCATCCCTGTAAAAATCTTTTCTTAGGCTATCAGGCATTTCCTTTACCGAGTTATATTCGGTTTTTTTACCATCCGCATCAATGGTTACAATTTTAATTTTACGTTTTTTAGTGGTATCAGTGCAAACAATGGTTTTCACATCATGATGGTTGATTACACTCAAAACCTCAATTTTAGGCGTTTTTTTATTTTCTTTTTTCTTTTCTGTTGGATTGATCCAGGCAATAGAAAACAAGCAGGCTATTCCTAAAGTTAAGGCTGCCATTTGTTGTTTGGCATTTAAATAATTTGTTTTCATGTTGGTTATTCTTTTTATGCGTTGATACAAATTCTGGGTCTTGCCTGTTGCTGCTAGTGCATAAGCCGGACTGTTTTTATCTTTTAATAATTCGAGTTTGAGTAGGGCATGGGCATAATTCAATGGTTTTCCGGTAATTTTTAATACCAGATCATCACAGGCATGCTCGCGCTCAATGTGTATAAATCTACCCGCCATCCACACAAACGGATTATAGAATAATAAGGTTTCTATGGCTGTTTTAATCAGGTTCAATAAGAAATCGTTTCTTCTGATGTGTGATAACTCATGGATTAATATTGCTTCTACCTGATCGTTGTCTAATTGATTTACCAGGGTCAATGGAAATAATACTACGGGTTTTAAATAACCGATAACCAAAGGCACATTAACAATAGAAGACAAATGGAACTGGATAACTTTATTAATTTTAAGGTGGGCAGTTACCTGCTCGAAAATGGCTTTCCAGCTATCTGGAATGGCACTTAAACTTTCTTTCTTTAGTTTTGAAAGCTGACCATAACCTTTAACGATTACGAATAACTGAAGCAAAATACCAATAATGTAAAATACGACTACAATAGGGAAATACTGCTCTGCCTTGCTGCTAAAACTTGGCGGTAGGTTGTTAAAGTATTGGTAAACCTGTATATTTTGTGCATTGATTGCGGGAGCCTGATTATTTACATTCAATGTTAACTGATGAATGAAATTATAGCCAAAGCCAATAAACATTAAAATGATGGCGCCAAAAGCAAGGTTGTGCTTATGTTTAGCCGCCAGCTTCGGAATGCTGAGCATTACAATAAATAGAATGCCATAAATAATGGCGCTTTGCCAAAGTGAGTTTAAAATACTCCAGCCAAATGCTTTGATGAACTGTTGTAATAAAGTTTCCATAACGGTGGTTTTAATTTTTTATACGGGGACAATCCGAAAATTTTACTGTTTATTAGGGATCTAAACCCTACACCTTTCAACCTTCAACGCTAGCCTTACTTTAGGCTATCTAAATACTTTTTTATTTCGTCAATCTCATCTGCACTTGCACTGTGGTTACCCAAAGCCTGCATTACCAATCTCGCTGCCGATCCGTTAAATACGTTATCGATCATTTTGTTTACCAATTGTTTTTCAGTTTTATCCTGACTAACAAGCGCTTTATAGATATGCGTTTTTTGATTGGTATCTCTTTCTACCATTCCTTTCTCATGCAGAATCTGCATCAGTTTTAAAGTTGTGGTATACCCAGAGTCTTTTTTATTCAATGCCTCATGAACTTCTCTTACCGTTGCATTCCCCTTTTGCCAAAGTACCTGGAGAATTTCCATTTCACCTTCTGTTGGTTTGATGTTATGATTAGTCATATGTTACAAGTTGTACGAATTATTTCGTATTCAAATGTACGAAGATATTCGTAAGATCAAAATATTTTAACAAATTTTTAACGTTATTGGTTAATTGTCGAAACTGCTTAACCGGTTAACTGTGATATAAGACGCATGGAAAGGCAGAATGTTGCATGCCTATTTGGCTTTTGAAAGGAAAACCCCTGCTATGAAAAACTGACTTAGGTCGGCGGTCCGGAGTCCGAAGTAGTTTAGTCGAGACAATAATCAACTCCTAAGTAATGAACGATGAGCGATCAAACTATAGATCAATGAACCATTGACAAATGAACTAATTTTTCTTCAGCCCTTCGTACTTACCAATATTCGCCGGATCGATTTCGGCCAACATATTGTAAGCTTTCATGCGTTCCTGGCCGTTTAGTTTAGAAAGTACATTGGTTACTTCTTCGGCTTTTGATGCGAAATAAACATTTGGGAAAATGGAACCCAGTTTTTGCTTATCCATTTGCTGAAGGGCAGGCAGGGCGGCAACAATTTGTGTTAAACCCTTGTCATTATCGGTTAGCTGATCGAGGCCGCTTAAATGGTAGCTATAGATAAAATTGCGCAGTTCGCTAAAAATAGGATTCAAAACGTTTTCATTAAACCAAAAACGATTGCGTAAACCATCAGCTGCACGCCAGCCGGTATTGCCCGAAGCTTGCGCCAGATTAATGATGTTCTGTGCTTTTTTATAAAACGGAGTTCCGCCCATTTTGCTGAAACTATCTTTATCCATTCCGATGATGGTATAAGCATAGTAGGTGAGGAGGGCACTGATATTGGAAATATAATTCTGATCAGAAAAGTCGATTGTAGCACCATCATTGAAATTAAAATCGAAATTCTTATCACTCATATTTAACAAAGTGCTATTGTAAGAGCTGTTAAAAACCGGTCGGCTGCTTTGGATCTGTGCTTCTGCAGTATATCCGGAACCACCATCCCACGAATTGATGGTGATGACAAAACTACACTCAATCCGTTCCTGAGGCTTATAACTCTCGTTGCTGAACTTGTTATTGTTTAAAAAATCGCGGATTGTTTTTTGCAAAGCATCTAAAGTTGGCTTACTGATGTTCGAAACCTGGGGAGCCAGCAGTGTTATCCTCGCATTTAGCTCCTGTGCATGCAGTTTCCCGAAACCAACCAATAACAATATCCAGACAATTTTTTTTATCATTTTGCAATTTTTAAAATGGCCGCACAAATATCTTTAGCAACATCTCTTTTCGATTTCATTTCAAATACAGTCCGTTCTAAAGCTTTGTTAAAAATAGTAATTTTATTGGTATCTGATTTAAAACCTGCGCCCTTATCATTTAAAGAATTTAAAACCACCAGATCTAGGTTTTTCTTTTCTAGTTTACCTTTGGCGTAATTCTCTTCATCATTGGTTTCTAAAGCGAAACCAACCAAAATCTGGTGCGCTTTTTTTGCTGTACCTAAAGAAGCGAGTATATCAGTTGTTTTTTCCAGTTCCAAAACCAGGCCACTATCCTGTTTTTTAATTTTTTGAGCGGCAATCAGTTTAGGGCGATAATCTGCCACAGCGGCGCACATTACGGTGATATCCGTTTCAGGGAATACCGATGAACAGGCATCAAACATTTCCTGGGCACTTACTACATCGATTCTTTTTAAAATTTGAGTAGATTTTTGTGCAGTTGGTCCGGCAACTAATGTAACATCAGCGCCAAGGCTGGCCAGTTCATCAGCAAGGGCAAAACCCATTTTGCCTGATGAGTGATTGCCAATAAAACGCACTGGATCAATCGCCTCGTACGTAGGACCAGCAGTAACCATTACCTTTTTGCCAAATAAAGGCATCGATCTTTTAATCGCATCGTTTAGAAAGGAAACAATTTCTTCAGGTTCTGCCATTCGGCCTTCGCCCCAAAGTCCGCTGGCAAGTTCGCCATTGGCAGGGGCAATAACCTTATTCCCAAAACTGATAATCTTTTCGATATTAGCTTGAGTAGTTTCATGCTTCCACATATCCAGATCCATTGCCGGGGCGACATAAACCGGGCATTTGGCCGAAAGATAAACAGCCGTTAATAAATTATCGCAGATGCCTGTTGCCAGCTTGGCCAGCGTGTTGGCACTTATTGGAGCGATGATAATTAAATCGGCCCATAAGCCTAACTCAACATGGTTGCTCCATACGCCAGTTTCTTCTTCGAAGTATTGGGTGTAAACAGGGTTCTTAGAAAGCGTAGCAAGGGTAAGTGGTGTAATGAAATTAGCACCATCAGGGGTAAGAATAACCTTTACGTTTGCACCAGCTTTTACAAGCAGCCGAACTAAAAAAGCCGACTTATATGCTGCGATGCTACCGCAAACGCCAAGGATTATATTTTTATGTTTCAGCATAGCGTGTTGAGCAAGGGGCATAGAGCATTGATATGCTTATAAAACTGCGCCATGCTCTTTGCCCTCTGCTAATTACTTTTGTTCTTTAGCAGGATTTCTGTGATAAATTTTCTCGTTCAAAAATTCATCTATAGCAACCAAAACAGGTTTCGGCATGCGCTCGTAATGTTTGCTGATTTCAATCTGCTCGCGATTTTCGAAAATTTCTTCTAAATTATCGTTGCTTGAAGCAAATTCTGCCAATTTACCATGTAACTCCTCTTTAACGTTGTTCGAAATCTGATTTGCTCTTTTAGCAATTACCACTAAAGATTCGTATAAGTTATCTGTAGTTTTATCTAAATCGTGTACGTTTCTGGTTACTGTAGTATTTGGTACAGCAGGTTTGTTAGTATTCATGTATTACTTGTTTTTAATATTTGTGTTATCAGCATTAGTTGGTTTTGTAGAAACGGTATCCTTTAATTTACCAGTTCTGATCAACATCTGCTTGTATTTTTCCTGATCAGCGGCATATAATGCCAATTCTTGTTTTGTAGCCACAATACCAGCCTCAACATCATCCTTAAGTACCTTTGCATCTTTAGTGTATTTACTGTCAGGATGGTTTTCAGTAAACTCAGTATATAAAGCAAGTGCTTCATTATACCGGTCTTCCTGGCGGATGATATAACTGTTTTTTGCGTATAAATACTGCGCTTTAATCATCAAGAAATCCATTTCCTCAGCATATTTAATATCTGGGTAATCTCTTTGCGCATTTTTTAAAGCAATAACCGCTGCCCTGTAGTTGTCTACATTGCTTGGTCCGGTAGTTAAGTACATTTTGGCATTTTCAAAAGCTTTATCTTCTAACTTGCCCCTTAATGTGGCAATATATTTGCCAGCGGCTGCAGCACGATCGCTGGTAGGGTATAAGTTGATGAATAATTGAAGTGCATCTATAGCCTTATAGGTATTTTCCTGATCTAAAGAGAAATTTGGAGATTCTAAATAGAAACAATAAGCACCCATGTATCTCGCTTCTTCGGCATTTTTACTTGCTGGGTAGGTATCTGCAAAACTTTTAAACTGGTATCTGGCAGTTGTGTAATCACTTAATCTATATAAAGTATAAGCATAATAATAGTTCAGATCCTCAGCTTCTGCACGGCCACGATATTTTTGAGAAAGATCCTCAAAAAGCACCAATGCTTTACTGTAATCACGTTTATTATACAAACGAAGAGCCTCTTGGTATTTTTTTGCAACGTCATTACTCGCTCTCAATTTCTCGAAACGACTTTTACAACCCGCAATACCCAGAGCGGCAACAAATACTAAAATAATTAAGTGTTTAACTTTAAACATTCTGCAAAGATAATTAATAATACGATAACATCAATAAAAACAATTGGCCACTAAGCTATGCAAAGCAATTCAGTACAATATAACAGTTAACAATTTTTAACATATATGGTATACCCAATGTATCTGAAAGGTTTTTTTATTCCTATACATATATATAGTATGATTTCAGTAGATGACTTCAGAAGGTTGCAGAGTGAATTTTTAATCTTTTTTAGCAAAGCAGGTTCTTATTACTATATAGGTATGATTTCAGTAAATAACTTTCGAAGTTTAAAAGAGCAGGGGTGTAAGGATGGCTTCGGAAGTATATTCAGTCACGCAAGTTATTCCTACATTATATAATATAAGATTGCTTTTGTTTT
>NZ_JAGGPU010000001.1:0-476465 GCF_018613605.1 Pedobacter sp. ISL-64
AGATGTGTCCACACGATAGGCCTGCGCGGGAATGACGATACAATACAATGGCGTTTGTGCTTAGAAATGACGAATTTCAGGAAAAACCTCTGCGAAAACCTTAGTGATCTTTGCGGTAAAAACTGTGCTAATTAACCCAATGGCAAAGTAAAATGAAAAACAGAACCCTTACCTTCTTCGCTTTCTGCCCATATCCGGCCGCCATGTCTTTCAATAATTTCGGCGCTTAAGTAAAGCCCGATTCCAAAGCCCGAAATGGTGTGGTTACCCTGCACACGGTAATAACGTTCGAAAAGTTTATCAATATCTTCGGGCTTTATACCTATTCCCTCATCTTTAATCTGAATTTCAACCTCAGTATCGTGCAATTTGCAGGTAATCTCGATACGTGTACCATTGTCTGAGTATTTTAAGCCATTGCTGATGAGGTTAGAAAGCACATTCCCGATTTTATTCCGATCGGCATTAATGTTAACCTCGCATGTTGGGTTTAATATAATTTGATGCGAAGATTGCGACACATAAGTTTCTTCGATGGTTTCTTTCAGCAGCTCATCTAAGCTAAAGTTTGTTTTTTCGATAAGCAGCTTGCCCGATTCTAAACGGGATACATTTAAGAAACCATTAATCATGGCGGTCATTTTCCTGATCTGGCTGTGCGCTTTATCTAAAGCGATAATGGCATAGTTATCTTCATCTTTTTTCGCTTTGCGCTGCAAAACCTGCACAAAACCGTTAATTGCAGTTAGCGGTGTTTTTAACTCGTGACTAACCATTCCGATGAAGTCGTTTTTTCGAATCTCATCTAATTTTTGCTCCGTAATATCGATGAAAAGGCCAGAATACTCCGTTGGATTTCCTTGTTGATCTAAAAAAACACGCCCGGTTGCTCTAACCCATTTTTCCTGACCATTAATTAAATTGTTAATCGGGTATTCCGTATCACTAGGTAAATGGTTTTTCATGGCATTATCCAGCGCCGAAAAAAGCATGTTATGGTAATCCGGATTCACGGCCTTCATAATCATATCCATTTCTGCAGGTTTATCCAAAGGCAAGCCCAGCAAGTCCTTAACAAAGCTCGACATCGTAACTTCAAGTGTTTTAGGATTGATGCTCCAGGTACCCATTCTGCCCGTTTCTATCGCCTGTCTGAGTTTTTCCTCACTGTCTGATAGTTTGTTGGTGTACTTGATCAGGTCATCATGCGTTTTAGCAAGTTCTTCATTTGTAGTGGCCAGCTCTTCGTTTGCTGCTGCCATTTCCATATTTATACCTTGCAGTTCTTCCTGATAAAGTTTTCGCTCTGTAATATCAGGACTTACCGTAGCAATGGCAACTATTTCATCGGTTTCATTTCGAATGGCAAAGCCATTCCATTCAATCCAAAAAGGATTCCCTGTTTTTTCATTCCAGAATCGAATCTCCTGTCTGAAGGTATTATTCTTTAAAATTCCTGGTAGAATTTTCTCCGCCATTAATCGATCCTCAGGAAAAACACAATCTAAGATTGTTCTGTTCGAAATGCCAGACCAACCTAGTTTTTGTAATGCGGCAGGATTTAGGTACTGGATTGACATATCCAATTCGGCAATGCCTATAAATTCTGAACTGGCCTCTATAAGTTTATTTAGATTCAGTCGCTCTATTTCAATTAACTTCCGTTCTGTAATGTCAATGCAGGAGCTAATGTAACCGGCAAATGAGCCATCGGCATGAAACCGTGGCGGACCACTCGCAAGCAACCATCTGTAGTCGCCTTTTTTAGTTAGTATTCTAAATTCGCCGGTAAAAGGTCTTTTTTCGGCAAGGGCCGAAAGGTAAATATTTATATACCTATCCCGATCTTCAGGGTGAATTAAATCTGTCCAGCCAAAGTCGAGCAGATCTTTCATCGATCGGCCCGTGAGTTTTACCCACGATTTATTAAAATAAATGGCATTTCCACTTTCATCAGCAACAGCAATAAAAATATCGGTTCCTTCCGCCATGGTCCTAAAACGCTTTTCGCTTTCCGAAAGCTGGTTAAAGCGCTCAACAACCCTTAATTCCAGTTCGTTGTTTAAAACGTGCAGTGTTTCTTGTGTTTCCTGGAGTTCTTCGTTGGTGGCCACAAGCTCTTCATTGGTTGTGGCAAGTTCTTCTACTGTAGCCGCCAGTTCTTCATTTAAAGTTTGCTCGCGTTGTAACGCCTCTTCTCTTTCAAGCGCCTGTTCTACGGCCTGCTGTCTAAGTACCCGCTCGCTTACATCAATTGCAGTGTGTAAAATGCAAATGGTTTTACCTGCATCGTTTTTTATGGCCCGGTATTCAAAATCAAAATAGAAAGTTTTCAGTTTACCATCAACCATCAAATCCGCTGCGGTATCTTTTCCTGAGATAACTAAACCTTCTAACCATACTTTCCTGAACATATCGATAAAAGGTTGTCCTTTAAGTTCAGGTAAAGCCTCTTCTAACGATTTTCCGATTACGCTCCTGTCTTTTCCCCATATTCTGAGCATTGCATCATTTGCCGCCTGAATTATGGCCGTTTCGCCAACATGAACAGCTGTGGCCGTATGGGTCAAATTAAAAACTTCTAATAATTGATCGCTACTTAAAAGGTGATTAGGATAACTCATTATGGAAGCTTAAAGTATTATCTGAAATAATTATTTATCTATTGTCTAAGCAAAATTAAATCAGGGATCTAACCATGATCATTTTCAATATAAACTATATACTAACCATAACCTCCTTAAAAAGTTTTTTAATAATGTGGATTTCTGATGCATACTGGGTGTTTTTCCTACAACCAAAATATAAAGTGTTTGTCAGTTTTGAGGTGCCTTCCCAAATTACTTTTACTTTTTCTTCTTCAACTTCTTTTTTGCAAAGAAAATCGGGTATAATAGCCAGGCCTTTTCCTCCGGATAAGCAGCGCACAATCGAATTGAGGTTAGGTACAATGTAGTTAGGGCGAAAATCGGCATGCTTGCCAAAGTTAAGCTGCCAGAAACGTAGAAGGTGCTCCATATCGCCGGCTGTTCCATACCACTTTTGCTGTTTTAACCAGGCTTCCATTCCGGCTAAATCTTTCTTTTTAACCAACGAATTAAAAGTTTGCCCATCAGTTTCTATTCCACCTACTAAAACAATGGTTTCGGAGGAAAAAGCCTCGTGTTCTACATTGGCCGAATTGCCTTTTTGTGGGGTGATAATCAGGTCTAAAATACCTTTATCCAATTGGTCTAACATTTCAGGATATTCGCCGAAACGGATGATCACATTAAAAGGAAGTGTAGAGATATATTGTTCGAGCGTAATCTGGAAAGTTTCGAAACACATGCCTACGCTAATGGTTGGTGTATGTTTCTCAGTGCTTTTTTGAAAATGTTTTTCAGCATCCTCAAGTTTTGTAAGCGGCTCTACAATGAAATTATAAAGCACTTTTCCTTTTTCGGTCGGAATCATCTTCCTCCCCGTACGTTCGAACAGCTTATAGCCAACGTAACTTTCTAAAGAACTTAAATGCAAACTTACCCCAGGCTGCGAAATAAACAGGTTCTCTGCTGCACCGGTTAAGGTTCCTGTTTTATAAATTGCCTTGAAACTTCTGTACCATTCTAAATTAACCATAATCTTGCTATTATAATTCTGATACAAAGCTATGAATTAACTTGTTTTAATAATAGATTTCGGCGCTGTAATTTTGTTTTATCAAATAGAAAAACGAAATGACAAAAATATTCATCATCAACGGAGGACAAAAATTTGGTCACTCAGGCGGCAGATTTAACGAAACAATAGCTGATGCTACAGCCAGTTTCTTTTCCTCATTGGCAGATTTCGAAGTGAAAATAACTAACATCAATCATGACTACGATCCGAAAGAGGAAGTAGAAAAATATGTTTGGGCAGATGTTGTAATTTACCATACACCCATCTGGTGGTTTCAGTTACCATATGGGTTTAAACAATATATCGATGTTGTGTTTACCGAAGGGCATAAAAAAGGAATCTATGTAAGTGATGGCCGTAAAGCAGATAATCCGACAAGAAACTACGGCACCGGAGGGATGTTGCATGGCCGTAAGTACATGGTAACATCATCGTGGAACGCACCCAAAGAAGCATTTACCTTACCTGAAGAATTTTTTATGGAAACCAGTGTGGATGATGGTGTATTGTTTGGTTTTCATAGAATGAACGCTTTT
This sequence comes from Pedobacter sp. ISL-64, assembly GCF_018613605.1. Taxonomy (GTDB): domain Bacteria; phylum Bacteroidota; class Bacteroidia; order Sphingobacteriales; family Sphingobacteriaceae; genus Pedobacter. Next base: position 4,200 of record NZ_JAGGPU010000001.1, read on the forward strand.
ACCGGAATGAAACGCATAGATGGCATCCATTTTCACGATGTAGAAAAGAACGCAGATATAACGAATGCACTTAAATTGCATGAGGAACATTTAACCCAAAATTTTTTAAATACAGCAGTATATGAGCATTTATCTAACAGCAATTGTTAAAAGTAAAAAAGAAACCACTGCGGCATTAAGAACTATGCTGTTGGATATGGTGGTAAATTCCCGCAAAGAGGAGGCCTGCATTCAGTACGATCTGCATGAATCTGCAGTTGATAATACTTTTATTTTTCAAGAGGAGTGGAAAGATCAGGCAGGTTTGGATCTCCACGATCAGCAGCCTTATATCTTAGCCTTTGTAGCGCAAGCAGATATGTTAACGGATGGTATTGTAATTTTTAAAACAGAAAAACTGGCCTAATTACAGTTTTGCACGCCTGGCTGTTAACGAAGAACCCGCAGAAGCAATAACAACGAAAGCCACGGCAAAACATTCTTTTAAAGTGAGGTATTCTTGTAAAAAAACGAGTGCAGCTAATGAAGCCATGGCGGGTTCGAGGCTCATTAAAATACTGAAAGTCCGGGCAGGAAGCTGCTTAAGGGCTCTCATTTCGAGGGTAAACGGGATGGCGCTTGATAGTAGAGCAAGCGCTGCTCCTAAACCCAGTAATTTTGGATTAAGGCCACTTAAGCCGTCGCTAAAAACACCAAATGGCAAGATGACTATGGTAGCGAATAACATTCCAATGGCAACAGCATCACCACCTTTCATTATTTTTGAGATCCTACCACCCAGTATAATATAGGCTGCCCAAAAAATGCCGGCTAAAAGTGCCAACAATACACCCACAACATTTAGCCCTGTACTGGCCCAGGGGGCAATTAGTGCAATGCCGGCTGCGGCCAGTACTACCCAAAGGAAATCTATAGGTTTTTTAGATCCAAAAATAGCCAGGCCCAATGGGCCAACAAATTCTAAAGTTACGCCTAAACCGATCGGAATTCTTGCTATAGCCATATAGAATACCATATTCATTACCCCTAAACAAACACCGTATAGGGTAACATATTTCCATTGTTTGGCATTTAGTTTAAATAGGTTTGGCCTAAAAGCGATTAATAAGATGATCGCTGATAAACCGATCCGTAACGATGCGGTAGCAGCGGCACCAATTTGTGGGAAAAGTCCTTTTGCAATTGCCGCCCCACATTGCACGCTGATAATAGACAATAAAACGGCTGGTATGGGTGGGATATTGATTTTGCTTTTCATCTGTCGCTGGTAAATGAGGCGCAAAATTACGGAATTATAACCTGCTAATATTTTAAAATACAAAAAGGGAGAATCAGATTACGCTAATTCTCCCTTCCAATAAAATTTTTAGGCTATTAACAGAAAAGTTCCTGTTCATCTCTATTTTCGGTAGGAATTTTCTTTAAGAAATCATCAAATGCCGGTCCTTCATTATCAGAGTAGATGCCGTAAGCATCTAATATATATCCAATGTTTTTCTCCTGATCTTCTACCAGATACAATACTGAATTGTCTGCAGGATCTGAATCTCCTTCAAAGCGATAAGTTTTAACAATGGTTAAATCTTCGGGGCTATAAATTTTTCCGAGCGATTTACTTTGCATCTTACCATGATCAGAAATTTTTAATTCGTTATCTTTCCCTTTCAGCCTCAATTTCTCCAAAATTTGACTTAAAGTGTTCATTGCAATTGGCTGTTCCATAGTTATACGATTTTATACTGTTTAAACAAGTGGCATTCGAAATGGTTTTAGCATCCTTCTTTTTAAAGCAAACTAAATGATTGTCAATCTGTTTCTTATGTAAACTAAATTTTTATAAAATGAAAAAATATCTTCTAAGCTTAGCTATTGCAGGCGTAGCACTTATCAGTGCTTGTGCCAAAACTGACAAAGAAATTGCCCAGGCCACTTTGACCGAAACAGCTGATAATACAAAAACCATTGGAACGGCAAAGTTTTACGAATTAAGCGATGGAAAAATTAAGATGGACATCGAGATGAATTTTGCTGCACGTGCAGACAGTAATGTTGCGGTCCACTTTCACGAACATGGCGATTGTGGCAATATGGGCGAAAATACACACGGCCACTGGAACCCAACTAAAGAAGCTCACGGCAAATGGGGATCTGCCAATTATCACAGCGGTGACATTGGCAACATCATGTTGGATAATAAAGGCCATGCCACGCTTTCGGTTACTACCGATAGATGGAGCATTAAAGATGGTGATATTAAAAACATTATCGGTCGTGGAATTATTGTGCATGGCGGTACCGACGATTATACTACACAACCAACTGGTAACTCGGGGCCAAGGGTGGGTTGCGGTGTAATTGAAGCAGTGAAGTAGTATTAATATGATCGTCATTGCGAGAAGGCTTTTTCAGCCGACGAAGCAATCTTAATACGGTAGCCATAAACCCACAGTTGTAAGATTGCTTCGTCGTTCCTCCTCGCAATGACGACTTTTTCTTAAGCGATTAAATTTTTAATCGCTTTTTTTATGCAATTTGATAGGGCTTGTCATCATCATTAAAAACCTAAATTATTATGGCAACATTAAACGAATCTCAAAGCGGCAAGGCTGCGAAAGGAAGAACCAAAAAACCTGCCCCAAGGGTAGATCTTACCGCAATGGTAGATCTGATGTTTTTATTAACTACATTTTTTATGCTCACCACCTCATTGGGATCTTTAAATGCGGCAGATATTGCTAAGCCAGTTAAGGATGACGGTGCAGATATTGTGCCTTATCCCGAATCGCGTACCATGACCATCCTGCTCGGCAAAAACAACAAGGCCGTTTGTTACATGGGTACAATTGAAAAGGCAGATATGCACATTATACCTGTGGCAAATATTCAAAAAGAAATTAGTAAAAACGAGAAACTGGTTGCCGAAACTCATCAGCATAATCCTGCCAAATACATGATCGTCATTATCAAGCCAGCTAAAACGGCTAAGTTCAAGGATTTTGTTGATGTAATTGATGAAATGAAAATTGCCAATATTAAATCTTATGCCATTGACGACGATCATATTGCAGAAAAGGAGACTGTATTTATGAAAATGAACGGCATCTGATCAAGCTATTTTTTTTAAAGCAGACTACTTAAAAAACAGCGAATAAAAAGAATATAAAGCGGTTTAAGGCTAATGAATAAATTGAATATGAAAACTAATACCCTAGTTTTTTGGTCGTGATTGCGTTTTTTATGTGCTGGAGGGCTATTTTCTGGATTATTAACGAATCGTTACGTTTGTGTTAGGTGTTTAATACTACATCCATATAGCTAATAATGTTACATTAGTCGAAGTGTTTGGCCAAGCATCAGGCGCATCCCGAAAAGCCTTCAAAAGAGTAGGGGTCTTAAAACTCAAAAAAAATCTAGTATGAAAAGTTTAGAATTAAAAAATCTTGGTGTTAAAGAAATGAACACAACTGAAATGTCACAAGTTGAAGGTGGTGGTATTATCAACAATACATTAAACGAACTTTTAACTTCTCTTGCAGGAACTTTAAATGCAGTTGGTGCAGACACTTCGACATTTTTAAGCAAAACAGTTACCAATGTTTTGAAACTTGTTTGGAGTCTATAAGCAATTTATTGTATCCGCTGTTCTGGTTTTCAGAATAGCGGATGCTTTACGATTTCAACACTATGGCGTTAACCAGCTACTCTACAGAAAGAATTTCAAATACCGCTCTCGTTTACCGTTCTCAAATTAGTAAATCAAGTCAGTTAATTTATGTCGTTGCCGTGGCAGCCATTTTAATTGTTTTGATTGCCCTTCCATTTGTTAAAATACCCATTAGTATAAATGGGACAGGCGTTTTACAATCGACCATCGAAAAAACAGAACTTATTGTACCGGTTAATGGCCGGTTAATACAGTACAAACTTTCGGATAATAAAAGACTTAAGCAAGGCGATACGCTCTTAGCCATTGATGCGGGTTTACCCAAACAGCAGGACGCCTTGGTTGAAACCCGCAAAAACCAGATCACCCATTTTTTACAAGACATTAGCACGCTGTTATCATTTAACGGTGGGTCATCAAATTTGCAAAGCGGTCAATATGTAGCTTCTTGGCAACAATATGTGCAGGAGTCAAAAAATGCTGGTATTGCAAAAAGACAGGCCGCGAGCAACTTTGCGCGCTATAGTAAGCTCTATCAGAATAAAGTACTTACGCAATCTGAATACGAAAAATACAAATACGAACTAGAGCAGGCCGAATCGGTTTACTTAATGGTGCGTACCAAATATAAAACCCAATGGCAAACTGAAGCCAATGGTTACCGGAATGAGCTGCGCCAACTTTCGGGCCAGCAGGCAGAGCTTAATGAGCAGAAAAAACAATACGTATTACGTGCGCCGATAGATGGTTCAGTTCAGAACTTAGTCGGTTTGCAGAATGGCGCATACGTATTTGCCAACCAAAAAGTAGGAGAGGTTTCGCCCGATGCGGGTTTAGCTGCCTACTGTTATATCAATCCTTCAGATATTGGCCTGATTAGAAAAGGCCAAGAAGTGCATTTTCAGATCAATGCCTATAATTATAACCAGTGGGGCTTGGCAGTAGGTAAAGTGATCGATATTTCGGACGATATTGTGATCTTAAATGGTAACCAGCCTGCTTTTAAGGTAAAGTGTTTAATGGACAAAAATTTTTTGATGCTCAAAAACGGTTACAAAGGATACCTCAAAAAAGGAATGAATTTTACGGCTCGTTTTAAAGTAACCGACCGTAGTTTATATCAATTACTTTATGATAAGGTAGATGATTGGGTTAATCCGAATTTAATCCAAAAAACATAGAAGCAATGAGTACAAAAGTTAAGCAACGAGATATAACAGATTGTGGTGCGGCTTGTCTGGCTTCAATTGCTGCTCATTATAAATTGGATTTGGCTGTTGCCCGCATCAGGCAGCTTGCCGGAACCGATAAAAAAGGTACAACCGTTTTAGGACTTGTTGAAGCGGCCCAAAAATTAGGATTTGAAGCGAAAGGTGTAAAGGCACCTTTTGACAGTTTATTTAAAATACCTACGCCCGCTATAGCACATATCATTGTGAATGATATCCTTCAGCATTATGTAGTGATTTACAAAGTAAACAGTAAGTTTATAGAGGTGATGGACCCTATAGATGGGAAAGTGCACCGTAAAACGCACGATGAATTCAAAAAGGAATGGACTGGTGCTTTAGTCTTATTGTTGCCATCAGAAGACTTTCAGATCGGCAATGAAAAAAAATCAATCCAGGGTAGATTTTGGAGTTTGATTAAACCGCATAAAGGCATTCTGACGCAAGTTTTATTTGGTGCTATTGTTTATACTGTACTGGGTTTATCCACCTCTATTTTTGTTCAGAAATTAGTCGATTTTGTACTGGTAGATGGTAACCATAACCTGCTAAACCTCATGAGCATAGCCATGATGGTTATTCTGCTGGTACAGCTGTTTATTGGCTCGGCAAAAACAATTTTTACCTTAAAAACAGGCCAGTTAATCGATTCGCAGCTTATTTTAGGCTACTACAAACACCTGCTCCGTTTGCCACAGCAGTTTTTTGATACCATGCGGGTGGGCGAAATTATTTCGAGGATTAATGATGCGGTAAAAATCAGAACATTTTTAAATGATGTATGCGTAAATTTTGTAGTCAACATTTTTATTGTTTTCTTCTCGTTCATCATGATGTTTACCTACTATTGGAAATTGGCACTCATCACGCTTACCGTTATCCCGTTATACCTAATAATCTATGTAATTACCGATAAATTTAACAAACGTACGCAACGGAGGTTAATGGAAGATGCTGCCGAGCTCGAATCGCAATTGGTAGAGAGCTTAAACGCTGTAGGTACCATTAAACGTTTCGGCTTGGAAGATCATGCCAACGATAAAACCGAAACCCGTTTTATTAAGTTGCTCCAGGCAGGCTTTAAATCGAATATAAATGCCGTTGTATCGGGTACTTCTACCGAGTTTATTTCGCGCATGATTACCATTGTATTGCTTTGGGTGGGTGCAGGTTATGTATTAAGCAATTCGATTACCCCTGGAGAACTATTGTCGTTTTATACCTTGATCGGTTATTTTACAGGACCAGTATCTTCTTTAATCGGGATGAATAAAACCGTACAGGATGCGGTAATTGCGGCCGACAGGTTATTCGAAATTATGGATCTGGAACGCGAAAGTGATGAGAACCAGATTGAACTGAGTACCGATAAAATTGGGGATATTCATTTCGAAAATGTTTCTTTCCGCTATGGGGCAAGGCTACCCGTTTTCGAAAACCTGAATTTAACCATTCCACAAGGTAAATTTACAGCCATTGTTGGCGAGAGTGGATCAGGAAAATCAACGTTAATGTCTATCCTGCAGAATATTTATCCGATACAGGCGGGCAATGTGCGCATCGGTAAATATGATCTGAAATACATTACCAATTCGTCGCTTCGTAGAATGGTATCGGTAGTGCCTCAACAGATTGATTTATTTGCCGGTAATGTAATCGACAATATTGCCATTGGCGAAGAAGAACCCGATATGCAAAGGATTATTGATATTGCCACTAAGCTGGGTTTAATTGGTTTTATTGAGGCTTTACCTAAGGGCTTTCAGACTTATTTGGGCGAAAACGGTACATCTTTATCAGGCGGACAAAGGCAGCGCATTGCCATTGCAAGGGCTTTATACCGCAATCCGGAAATTCTGATTTTAGACGAGGCCACCTCATCGCTAGATTCGGTTTCTGAGCAACATGTACAACGCATGATCGAGCTTCTAAAAGCCGAACAGAAAACCGTAATTGTAATTACGCACCGATCGAGCACGTTGAACAATGCTGATAAAATTATTGTATTGGATAAAGGTTTAGTAGTAGAGCAAGGCAGTCATCAGGAACTGAAATACCATTTGGCCTAAACTTACTTAGGAGGCAAGTGCAGGGAAAACTTCGTAAGTCTAGCGTAGGAAAAAATATTTTGTATTGTTTTTTGAAAAGCAGGTTCAGTAGTGTATCGGCTTATTCAGTCCTGCTCCCGCTTCTGCTCCGATGAAAAATCGGGAGCAGAAGCGGGAGCAGGTTTAAATACATTAGCTTTTGCTCCTATTATCGGAAAACCGCAAAGTTCCAGCAGATTTATTTCTTGAGAAGATTTCTCCCCCCAAGAACCACCTGCCCAAGTTAACTAAACCCGACAGGAGCGAACACCGAACGCAGTGAGGTAAAGCGGATGGCGGGGCTTTCGGAACCGATGTGCGCAGAACCCTGCTTTTCAAAAAAAACGCTTGGATACTTACGAATTCTGCCATTGCCGTTAGCCCTGTCGACTTCATAAGTCTAAAACAAGAAAAGGCGTTTTGCAACATTGCAAAAACGCCTTTTTCTATAAATTTATTAGAAGAATTAAATGCCGAAAGCAGTTTTAACCTGATCTACGTAATCTAATTTCTCCCAGGTAAACAAATCAACAGTAACTGTTTTTTCGTCACCGTTTGGTGTTCTGAAAGTTTTGGTAACCGTTTCTGGCGTACGGCCCATGTGCCCATAAGCAGCCGTTTCGCTATAAATTGGGTTTCTTAATTTCAAACGTTGCTCAATAAAGTAAGGACGCATATCGAAAATCGATTCTACAATTTTAGCAATTTCGCCATCCGTTTTACCCACCTTGCCAGTACCGTAAGTATTGATGTAAATACCCATTGGTTTTGCAACACCGATAGCATATGATACCTGAACCAAAATTTCGTCAGCCACGCCAGCAGCCACTAAGTTTTTAGCGATATGGCGTGTAGCGTAAGCCGCACTTCTATCTACTTTACTTGGATCTTTACCCGAAAAAGCACCACCGCCATGTGCACCTTTACCACCGTAAGTATCAACAATAATTTTTCTTCCGGTTAAACCAGTATCGCCGTGAGGGCCACCAATTACAAATTTACCGGTTGGATTAATGTGGTATTCAATTTTATCGTTAAACAAATGTGCGTATGCAGGATTACTTTTGATAATTCTTGGGATCAGGATATTCACTAAATCAGTTTTGATTTTAGCCAGCATTGTTGCTTCTTCATCAAAATCATCGTGTTGTGTAGAAATTACAATCGCATCGATACGTATTGGTTTATTGTTATCGTCGTACTCTAAAGTAACCTGGCTTTTTGCATCTGGGCGTAAATAAGTGATTTCGTTATTTTCGCGGCGCAGAACAGCAAGTTCCTGTAATAATTTATGAGAAAGGTTTAATGCCAAAGGCATATAATCTTCCGTTTCGTTGGTGGCGTAACCGAACATCATACCCTGATCGCCAGCACCCTGTTCTTCTTTGTTGCTTCTATCTACACCTTGGTTAATATCTTGAGATTGCTCGTGTATTGCCGATAAAATTCCGCAAGAGTTGGCCTCAAACATATATTCACTTTTGGTATAGCCAATTTTCTTGATTACATCGCGGGCAATCTGTTGTACATCTAAATATGTTTTAGATTTTACCTCACCAGCCAAAATAACCTGACCAGTAGTTACCAAAGTTTCGCAAGCAACCTTTGATTCTGGATCGAATGCTAAAAAGTTATCAATTAATGCATCCGAAATTTGATCGGCGATTTTATCTGGGTGGCCTTCAGAAACAGATTCTGATGTAAATAAATATGACATTTATTAAATAAATTAATGGTAAATAAACAAATTAATAGTTGCCAAACCCCTTGGAAACAGGTGTTTAAATGATTGAAAGGAGGCATTAGCAATTTTTTTAAGTGGTTGCAATCCGGTCCCGAGGTGTCGGGATAGCAAATCAATCCACTTTTTTACTGCTGCAAAATTAGCATATTTTCTTTATTTCAAAAATTATAGATTATTTTGTGCACTCATTCTTACACTTTGCACACAAAGATCAATATCCTCTTTATTATAAACCCTATCTCTGGTGGGCGAGGGAAATTACGCATCCCTGATTTTATTGATCAATACCTGGATAAGGAAAAGTTTAGTCCGAACTTTGTTTTTAGTGAATATGTTGGTCATGCCGGCGAATTGGCAGACGAGGCTGCGACTAAAAATTTTGATGTAATTGTTGCTGCGGGTGGCGATGGCACCATTAACGAGGTGGCCAGTAAAGTGTTAAAACACAAAAAGATTTTGGGGATTTTACCGCTTGGATCGGGAAACGGCCTTGCCCGGTTTTTAAGAATATCGAAAAATTTAAGGTATGCACTTTCCCTGATCAATAATTTTAGGGTTGATGAGATTGATACTGCCGAGTTTAACAACAAATGTTTTTTTAATCTGGCCGGTATGGGATTCGATGCCCATTTGAGCGCTGTTTTTTCGAAAGATAAAAAACGCGGTCTGTCAGGTTATGTAAAGCTGGGTTTTAAGGAGGTTTTTAACTATAAAGCCCAAACTTATCTCATTAATATTGATGGCGTTCAATATACCAAAAAAGCTTTTGCCATTAGCATTGCCAATTCATCGCAGTACGGCAACGATGTTTATATCGCACCTAATGCTTCGGTAAAAGATGGCTTGCTTGATGTTTGCATTATTAAACCTTTTCCGATAATAAAATTGCCATTATTGGGTTATGTAATGTTAAGAGGGAAGGCCGAAACATCAGATATGATTGAAATTATTAAAGGCAAAAACATTAAAATTACCAGAGAAAAAGCTGGTGCAGTGCATGTAGATGGCGAGCCCTTACAAATGGGGACAGAGATACACGCGGTAGTAAATCCACTTTCGCTCAAAGTAATTGTACCTTGAGTGTGGCGCTAAGCGTTACGCGGTTGGTGTTGTTCCTGATCAAATAGATTGCTTCGCAAGCTCAAGTCTGGCGCCGCAACGAATTGTTAGGCCATGCACCCCAAACTAATGAACAAATGGTCAGTGAACCAATGAACCTTTTATAAAACATGAAACCAAAGAAAAATAGTTTAAGTGATCTTGGCGGAATTATGTATTCTACCAATCCAGAATTCGAATACGAAGAAGAAGTTGATGATACTGTTACTTCGCAAAACAATCATCAGGATTTAAGGGTAATGCTCGATAAAAAGAACCGTGGTGGCAAGGCGGTAACCTTAATTACTGGTTTTAGAGGGCGTACCGAAGATTTAGAAGTATTGGGCAAAATGCTTAAAACCAAATGTGGTGTAGGTGGCTCAGTTAAAGATGGCGAAATCATGATCCAGGGCGATGTGCGCGATAAAGTAATGGGCATTCTTCAGAAAGATGGCTATAAAGTAAAAAAAGCTGGGGGGTAATATTAACGTGATTAAATTATAGTTAAATTTAAAGAGGTGTCATCCTGAGCGTAGTCGAAGGATCTTTTTTTAATTCTCCCGGTATAATGGGCTTCAACTATGACAGCGCTCGTAAAATACTAAAAGTCTACCCATCAATCCTCATCGCAAACCGACTTATTCTCAATGTTGATTTTTAAATGGATAACGCGTCATTACTTTCGTTGAACCATTTAAATCAATCAACATGAAACAATTATTATTTTTATTCTTTTTTATCATTGCTTTTGGCTTACAAGTTGCGCACGCAGAATTTTTGAATCTTGGTGCAGCAGAGATAATAATGCTTTTGGTCGTGGGCTTTTTTGCTGTGACCTTCGTTATAGGTTTTATTTTTTTATGTTTATACTTAATTAGACGTGTTAAGCCAGCTAAAAATGAAAAATAAGATAATCTTTGGGTTGGTTTTTATCCTCGCCTATGGTATTCATATTGCCTATGCCGACTTTTTAAATATGGGTAGCGCGGAAGTAATTATGCTCTTCGTAGCAGGCCTTGTCTTTTTCGGATTTTTTGGTGGCATTTTTATGCTGATCTACTTTTTGATTAAAAAAAACCGTAATACGTCATCAAACGCTGCCCCAAATACCGTAGCCATAAACTTTGCACCTCCGCTTGCTTATCAAAATCCTACAATTGAAGAAAGAATCGACAAAAAGGATACCGTTAAAGGAGTTACCAGGATAGCGTTACCTCAACAGAGTGAAATTAGATATGTTGGTATCGAAGAAATCATCAGGTGCGAAGCGGATAACAATTACACCAACTTCTTTTTTAGCGACGGTGATCAGCTTTTGATTTCAAAATCATTAAAAGAATATTCCGATCTGCTCAAACCCCATGATTTTGTGCGGGCACATCAAAGCCATTTGGTTAACCCAAAATTTGTAAAAAGCTGGCTTAAGGAAGACGGTGGAACGCTTTTAATGGATAGTGGTGATAAAATTCCGGTATCGAAACCAAATCGGGAATTGGTGAAAGAGGTGTTAGGGAAGTAGTTTTGTCGCATCATTATAAACCACCAAGACACAAAGAGCACCAAGACAAATGATTGGCTTTCGAGAGACTTGTTTATTCTAAATAAAAACTTCTTCGTGTCCTTGGTGTCTTTGTGGTTCACCAACGTCTCTTGCCTTCTTTTAAAAACTCTGTGGTTAATAAACATTACATTTTTGTACTTTTGCGGCTATGTCAGTTATTAAACCCTCATTAGCAAAAGGTACCCGCGATTTTTCTCCGGTTGAAATGGTAAAACGTAACTTTATTTACGATACCATTAAAACGGTTTTCAGAAAATATGGTTACGCCGAAATCCAGACGCCAAGTTTCGAAAACCTTTCGACTTTGACAGGGAAATATGGTGACGAAGGCGATAAACTGATTTTTAAAATTTTAAACAGTGGCGAATTTCTTAAAGATCCAAAAAAGAAATCTTTCGATTTTGCAGATGAAGATAATAGCAATAAACTGATTCCGCTAATCTCTGAAAAAGCCTTGCGTTACGATTTAACGGTGCCTTTTGCGCGTTACGTAGTGATGCACCAACACGAAATTACTTTGCCTTTTAAACGTTTTCAGGTACAACCCGTTTGGCGTGCAGACCGCCCACAAAAAGGCAGGTACCGTGAGTTTTATCAGTGCGATGTGGATGTGGTGGGATCTGAAAGTTTATTGAACGAGGCTGAATTTATTTTAATCTACAATGAAGCTTTGAGCAAATTGGGTTTGAAAGATTTCAGCGTAAAAATTAACAATAGAAAAATTTTATCTGGTATTGCTGAGATTATCGGTAAACCAGATTTAATTATCGATATGACCGTAGCCATCGATAAACTGGATAAAATCGGTTTAGATGGCGTAAGTAAAGAATTGTTGGAACGTGGTTTTACCGAAGCAGATTTAGAAAAACTTCGTCCGGTAATTTTGTTGGAAGGCACTAATGAAGAAAAGCTGACTAGTTTGAAAACTGTTTTGGCACAATCAGAAACAGGTTTAAAAGGTGTTGCAGAAATTGAACAGGTTTTCGAATATGTGGAAAGTTTGATTTCTTATGGCTTGCCGTTAACGGCTAAACTGGAATTGGATATTACTTTAGCGCGAGGTTTAAACTACTACACCGGCTGCATTTTCGAAGTTAAAACCAACGAAGTAGCGATGGGCAGCATTGGTGGTGGTGGCCGTTACGATGACTTAACCGGTATGTTCGGTTTAAAAGATTTAACCGGAGTTGGTGTTTCTTTCGGTGCCGACCGCATTTATGATGTATTGGAAGAGCTGGACCTTTTCCCTGCCTCAGCAGAAGTTGGCACAAAAGTGTTGATCAGTAATTTTGATGCAGAAGCTGAAAAATATGCTTTGCCAATTGTTCAGCAGTTCAGAAATGCGGGGATCTCAGCAGAGTTGTACCCAAGTTCGGCGAAACTAAAAAAACAAATGGCCTATGCCGATGCGAAGAACATCCCTTATGTAATTTTAATCGGTGGTGATGAAATTGCAAGCGGAGAACTTACCCTAAAAGATATGCAAAGCGGAGAGCAGAAAAAGCTGACTGTTTTGGGTATTCTGGAGTTGTTGAAATAATTTGCGCATTTTTTGCCGCAAAGAATGCGAAGGATTTCGCTAAGAAACGCAGAGGATGGTTAAGTACCCAACTTTGCGCGCTTTGCATTTTTCTTCTTTTCTTTGCGGTTATGCTAGTTTGCCAATGCGCAATAAAACCGGGAAATGAACGTCTTTCTCCGCATCATCCCCCCAGGCTTCTTTTAATTCGGTAAACATATACTCTAATGGGTTGCGTTCATTCGCCTTTTTATAATGCTGCAAAGAAGACCAGGTATTTAAATAGCCGATCATTTGGTTAAAATTCCAGGTGGTTTTAATCTGAAAATGAGGAGCAACGATCTCTTCAAAAGGAAAGGGGATGGTTTTATAACCTTCTTCAATATAACGGCGTTCGCTGTCCCAATATTTACCCAAAATATCTTCGTAAAGTTTATGTACAGCCTTATCTACTTTTTTATCGATAAACATTAGGCCATAACCAATCGCTGCAAAAAGGCCATTTGGTTTTAGTGTTCGTTTTACCTCAGTGTAAAATGCTTCAAAATTAAACCAATGAATGGCCTGTGCCACCGTAATCAGATCAAAACTAGCATTACCTACCGATGTTTGTTCTGCAGGTTCCACTTTGTAAGTAATATTTGGTTGTTGAAAAGCATTTTTTAATTGATTTTCGCTGATATCTGTCGCATAAACGGCATCGAAATATTGGGCCAATACACGCGCAACCTGTCCATTTCCTGTAGCACAATCCCACGCCGTTTCTTTGCTTTTTACCAGCGAAAACAGATAGTCATATAATTCTTGCGGATAAGTTGGTCGGTAGATAGCGTAATCGGCAGATTGGGTAGAAAAATTATCTTTCATTGTTTAATGATTGAATTTTGAGTGACGAAAAGAGTGAATGATATCGCGATGGGAATAACTCCATTCTTTCTTTATAAAATTATTATATTTTTGATTAACAACTGGTGTAGAATTTAAGTTTCGTTTATCATTCACTCATTCAAAAATCTATCATTCAATAATTCTCTAATATGGGAAAAGCATTACAACAGAAGGAAATTAAGGATGTGGAATATCGGTTGAAATCTATTTTTGGTGGTTCGGTCGGTAATCTTGTGGAGTGGTACGATTGGTATACTTATTCTGCTTTTGCACTTTATTTTTCTCCTGCCTTTTTCCCTAATAGTAATCCAACTGCACAGTTATTAGATACCGCAGGTATTTTTGCAGTAGGCTTTTTAATGCGGCCTATCGGTGGCTGGCTGTTTGGCAGCATTGCAGATAGGTTAGGGCGAAAACGTTCGATGACACTTTCTGTACTCATCATGGCAATAGGCTCATTGATTATCGGTTTAACCCCAGGTTACAAACAGATTGGGATTGCAGCTCCGCTATTACTCATTTTTGCAAGATTGATTCAGGGATTAAGCACTGGCGGCGAATACGGTACTTCTGCCACTTACCTCAGCGAAATGGCCACTAAAAAACATAGAGGCTTTTATTCAAGCTTTCAATACGTAACCCTGATCGGTGGGCAGTTACTGGCTTTGGGTATTCAATTGATCTTGCAAAACTGGTTGCTTACACCTGCCGAACTGCATGAATGGGGCTGGCGGATTCCATTTTTTATCGGCACTATACTTTCTTTTATCGCGCTGTACCTACGGAGACATATCGATGAAACGTCGGCTTTTAAAAGCAAAAACTCGGCAGACAAAAAAGGTGGCATTGCGGTACTTATGAAATATCCAAAGGAAGTTTTTACCGTAGTAGGCTTAACTTTGGGCGGAACGATTGCCTTTTATACATTTAGCACTTACATGCAAAAGTTTCTGGTCAATACCGTGCACCTCAGTAAAGAAACCTCCACAACGTTATCGTTTATTTCGTTGCTTGTTTTTGCCGTTATGCAGCCTTTATTTGGCTTGTTATCTGATAAAATTGGGCGTAAACCTTTATTAATTGGTTTTGGTGTTTTAGGCACTTTATGTACCTATCCAATTTTAACCGGCTTGGCTGGCGAAACCAATACCACTATCATATTCTTGTTGATGATTGGCGCCTTGATTATTGTGAGCGGATATACGAGCATTAATGCGGTAGTTAAGGCAGAGCTGTTCCCCGCCGAAATCAGAGCTCTGGGCGTGGGCTTACCTTATGCTTTAACGGTTGCAATTTTTGGTGGAACCGCAGAATATTTTGCGCTATGGTTTAAAAATATTGGCCATGAAAATTACTTCTATTGGTATGTAACCGGATGTATTTTAATCTCGTTGATTTTATATACCACCATGAAAGATACCAAACACCATTCGAAGATTGAGGACTAATTTCTTGGAGCTTAATACAATATGGGGCGTCATTCCCAACTTGATTGGGAATCTTAATGCAATCAAAACATCGCTTTTTGTAACGAGATTTTGAGGTGTCATCCTGAGCCTGTCGAAGGACTTGTTTAAATATCCGGAGAGACGTTTCGATAGGCTCAACGTGACAAATTCGAATGGAATTACAAATATGATACAGTCTGGATGTCAAGCTACAAATAATTACTCACTTCAATTAAATTCATATCCGGGTCTCGGAGGTAAATAGAGATGATTTTCCCATCGGCGCCAGTGCGTTCTACAGGCCCTTCCTCAATTTCTATGCATTTTTCTTTTAGTTCCTGCATCACTTCGCGTAAGGGGAAATCGGTAATAAAACATAGATCGGCTGTTCCGGGCATGGGTTTAAAAGCTTTTGGTTCAAACTCACTTCCATATAGGTGCAGGTTAATTTTCTGATTCCCAAATTTCAAAGCCTTTCTGTTTTCGCCAAACTCAATAACTTCCATTCCCAGGGCAAGGTTATAAAACCTGCAGGTACTTTCTAAATTGGCAACCGTTAATACAAGGTGATCTAAGTTTTTAATGTCCATAACAATAAATTAGAACTAAAGCATCCGTCCTTTTGTTTTAACAACCTGGGATTTATGCTTTCAATATTTGGTTAGTAAATTATCGACAAACAAAATACTCAATTTTTATATATTTACCATTATGCAAAACCTGCCTCCTTTAGCCGAACGTATGCGCCCTCAAAATCTCGATGAATATGTTGGTCAACAGCATTTAGTTGGAGAAGGTGCAGTATTGCGCAAAGCGATCGAAAGCAGTCAGCTCCCTTCAATGATTTTTTGGGGACCTCCAGGTGTAGGTAAAACAACTTTGGCTTATATCATTTCGCAGGCATTAGATCGTCCTTTTTTTAATTTAAGCGCCATTAACAGTGGCGTGAAGGATATTCGGGAGGTGATCGACAGGGCCGCACAGCTGAAGGATAGTTTTTTAGGCCTACCCATTCTGTTTATCGATGAGATTCACCGTTTTAGCAAATCGCAGCAGGATAGTCTGTTGGGGGCAGTAGAAAGAGGTTTGGTTACCTTAATTGGTGCCACAACCGAAAATCCATCTTTCGAGGTGATCTCCGCTTTACTTTCCCGCTGTCAGGTCTACATTTTAAAATCGTTAACCGAAACGGAGTTAGCGGGTTTATTGGAAACAGCCATTAAAAAAGATAGCGTTCTTTCAGAGAAGAATATTGCTATAAAAGAGCACGAAGCATTGATCCGTTTATCGGGTGGTGATGCGCGGAAATTGTTAAACGTGCTCGAAATTGCCATTAATGGCATCGGTGGAAATAAAATTATACTCACCAACGAAAATGTGCTGGCGCATGCACAGCAGAACCTTGCGTTATACGATAAAGCCGGAGAGCAACACTACGATATCATTTCGGCCTTTATTAAATCCATCCGTGGCAGCGATCCCAATGCCGCCGTTTATTGGCTGGCCCGGATGATAGAAGGTGGTGAAGATCCGTTGTTCATTGCCCGTAGGTTACTGATCTTGTCTTCAGAAGATATTGGTAATGCCAACCCTAATGCCCTGCTTTTGGCGAATAACTGTTTTACTGCAGTAAATGTAATCGGTTATCCGGAGGCGCGGATTATTTTATCGCAGTGTGTAACCTATCTGGCCAGTTCGCCTAAAAGCAATGCATCTTATGAGGCCATTAATAAAGCACAGGCTTTGGTTAAGCAGACCGGAAATTTGCCTGTGCCTTTGCATATCCGTAATGCACCGACCAAACTGATGAAAAATATCGGTTATGGAAAAGATTACCAATATTCGCACGGATATGAAGGCAATTTTTCACCACAAGAATATTTTCCAGAAGAATTAAGTGGCACTAAACTCTACGATCCGGGAAAAAACCCTGCAGAAGAGAAGTTGCGTGAAAAACTTAAGCAGAACTGGAAAGACAAATACAAATATTAGTGTAACATTTTCTGCCTAATGCATACTAATAAGTATATTGACTAAAATCAAATACCTAAACTAAATATGCTGAGTACTTTTTTAAGCCATCAAAGAAAATCTTTCTGGCGTTCGCGAAACAGAGGCAGTAGTATTGCTGGCCAGATTGTTTTGGGTTTTTTTATGCTCTACTTCTTTGCTTTAGCCGTTGGGATAGGCTTTGGGATGAGTATTTTTCTTCCGAAAATTTTTCCAGATCAAAACATTCTAAGAAGCTTTAACGGCATTATCCTCTATTATTTTGCATTCGATTTTATCATGCGCATGCAGTTTCAGGAGCTACCAACCCTTAGTATTATTCCTTATTTGCACCTAAAGATCCAGAAGAGTAAGATTATTAAATTTTTAAATGTTAAGGCATTATTCTCGGCATTTAATATATGGCCATTCTTTATCTTTCTTCCTTTTTGTTTCATTAAAATTTCTGTTGAGTACGGAGCCCTGGTTACAATTATGTACATCATCTCTATATTTTCGATCATGATTTTTAATAACTATCTGGTGTTGTACATCAAGCGGAAATCGATCACCAATACACTTTATACCTTTTTAGGCTTGGTTGTTATTGCTGCCTTTGCTGCTTTAGAATATTATAAGGTTATCTCAATCATGGCAGGTTCTGATGTGGTATTCAGGGCCATCGCTGCACAGCCTTTATATGGTTTTGCATTTACAATTGCTGCTGTTGGTATTTTTTACTTCAATTCTAATTTCTTGCGTAAAAATTTATATGTAGAAGAATTAAGTACAAAACAAGAGAAAAAAGGCAGTACCGATTATGCTTTCCTTAACCGCTTTGGTAAAGTTGGCGAACTCGCAGCTTTAGAACTGAAATTAATCCTTCGCCACAAACGCCCTCGTTCTTCGGTTATTCTTGGTTTCTTCTTCCTGTTCTACGGCTTTATTTTTTATAAAGAAAAAGCAATAGATCGCGATGCTTTCGGCCAAATGATGTTTGGTGCCATTTTTATGACTGGTGTTTCGATCATTATTTATGGCCAGTTTATGTTTGCATGGCAAAGTGCCCATTTTGACGGGATATTAGCCAATAAAATCAATTTTAAAGATTACATCAGGGCTAAATTTTTACTATTTACCATTGGCTGTACCATTATTACCTTATTGGCGAGTTTTTACGGGTTTTTAAGTCCGAAGTTATTACTCTTACACTTGGCAGCCTATTTATACAACATTGGTTTTGGTACCGTAGTGGTGCTCTATCTTGCTACATTAAACTATAAAAGATTAGATATCACCAAGGCGGCAAGCTTTAACTATCAGGGTACCGGTGCTACACAATGGTTGTTAATGTTTCCTTATGCGCTTACACCAATATTAATTTATGTGCCCTTTGGCATCCTCAACAAACCTTACTGGGGCTTGGTTGCCGTATCTGTTTTTGGCCTGGCCATGTTATTGTTGCGGGGCTTTTGGGTTAATTACATTGCAAAAAGATTAGAGTTACAACGTTATAAAATAGCCGAAGGCTTTAGAGAATAATTATGATTTTAGAAGTTAAGAATTTACAAAAAATTTATGGCGATAAAACCGTTGTAAACATCGAAGATCTGCAGATTGCTGCTGGCGAAACCGTTGGCTTGGTTGGAAATAACGGCGCTGGTAAAACCACTTTCTTCCGGATGCTTTTAGATTTAATCCGCCCAACTCACGGCGAGGTTTTATCAAAAGGCGAAAATGTAATGCACAACGATAACTGGAAGAATTATACTGCATCATTTTTGGATGAAGGTTTTCTGATTGATTATTTAACCCCGGAGGAGTATTTTATTTTTATCGGCAGTTTAAATAACTTAAGTGTGGCAGATGTTTCTGCCTATTTGAGTCAATACGGTGAGTTCTTTAATGGAGAAATATTAAACAGTGGAAAATACATCCGCGATTTTAGTAAAGGAAATCAGAATAAAGTAGGAATTGCGGCTGCCCTGATGCAGAAGCCAGAAATCTTAATTTTAGATGAGCCTTTTGCCAACCTCGATCCAACCACGCAGATCCGTTTAAAGAAATTGTTGAAAGAGCAAACTGGCAGCATGACTACCTTTATTTCCAGTCATGATTTAAATCACGTTACCGACGTTTGTAACCGGATCATTTTGGTTGAAAAAGGGCAGGTAATTAAGGATTTTAAAACAGATGAAAATACATTGAAAGAGTTAGAGAGTTATTTCTCTGCTTAGTTTTTGTACTAAGAATGATACAATATCGAAGAGTCTCCATTGATCGGGACTCTTTTTTTGTGTGTATATAGTTCGTGTTTGGAGTAAAATTCGGTCAAAATAGACAGAAAGTACTGTTCGGTTACTTTTTGGCATTGTGTTTGAATATAATGAGTAGAATTATAAATCTAGATTATTATGAGTATTTCAAAAGTAAGAATAGCAACATTAAGTATAGGGTTAGCAGTAGGATCGATGGCGTTCCAAAGTTGTGATAGTTTAACTAAAACACAAAAAGGTGCTGGTATTGGTGCTGCAGCTGGTGGTGTTATTGGTGCATTGATCGGTAAAAAAGCCGGTAATACAGCAGTAGGTGCCCTAATTGGTGGTGCTATTGGCGGTACAGCGGGAGCTTTTATCGGCCGTAGAATGGACAGACAGGCAGCTGAAATCCAGAAAGCTATTCCTAACGCAGAAGTTATTCGTGAAGGTGAAGGAATTATTGTGAAATTTGATAGCGGTATTTTATTCGATTTCGATAAAACGGCTTTGAAAGATGCAGCTAAAACAAACGTACAGAGTTTAGCTTCGTCATTAAATCAATATCCTGATACTGATATCAAAATTATCGGTCATACCGATAGCCGTGGTACTGAACAATATAACATGGGTTTATCGGAAAGAAGAGCAGCAGCGGTTAAAGCTTATGCGGTTTCTCAAGGTGTTCCATCATCAAGGTTAGTTACCATTGGTAAAGGTTTTGCTGAGCCAATTGCAGATAACGAAACTGATGCAGGCCGTGCAGCTAACCGTCGTGTAGAGATTGTAATCGTTGCTAACGATGCGTTAAAAGCGACAGCACAAAAACAAGGATAATATCGCAATTTTCCTCTACCTATGAGGTCATTATAAATGCAGCCCCGGTGTACATCCACTGGGGTTTTTTTTGTGCTGTTGTGGTGCCGGATGTTACCATCTGACACTAGATAATAAACTAGTCTGTTTTTTTGAAAAGCAGGTTCCTGCACACATCGGTTCCGAAAGTCCTGCTATCCACTTCAAGCCCCCACTGCGTTATGGGCTTTCCGTTTCTATCAGGTTTAGTTAACTTGGGTTCGGTGCTGGGGCAGGTCCAAACTTCCGAAGTTTCACTTAGGCTACGGTCGAGGCCAACTTCGGAAGTTTTCTAACCGCCCTGCAGCCCCAAATACTTGCACAAACTGAATGATCTAAACGGGATTGAAACGGCATCCTTCCAATCCCGATTCTTCATCGGATTGGAAGATATAGCAAAAAGCCCGACTAACTTAAATAGATGTAAATGGTCTTGCTTTCTAAAAGAAATATTAAATTTTAATCACTGCACTGGCCACGCAAAACTTACGAAGTTTCGCTCAGCCCAAGCAGTGGTCAACTTCGTAAGTTAGTCTGCGCATTACGAATAAATATCTTCGAAATAACTTACCACGAGCGATTTCATCAGCATTTCCTGCTCAAGCATGGTATAGGGAGGTATCGCTTTAATTAATTTCCAATGTGGCCAACCATCCTGATCTAAGCCTTCAAGCTCATAAAAGCCCATTTCGCTTAATAAACGGCAGGTAGCAATGTGCATCAGTTCCTCTTTTTGGCGTTTGCTGTATTTCTTTGGCCCTTTGCCCAGCTCCTGAACACCGATTAAAAAAAGCATTACTTTTAAATCAGGGAAATCTGAATCAAATTCCTTTGAAATCTTTTCCTGTAAAACTTTCCACTTGGCATTAATCTCCGACGGCTTCATATTGTGCAAAGATAGTGTAAAAACGTGTAAGGCCTAAGTAAAAGCTTTGCGGTTTTAACATTAAAGCTTGAATCGTAATTGTATTTTTAGCTACATTTATAACCTATGGATACGAATATCAATAAAACAATTAATGCGGGTTTATTAGCTTACGGCATGTCAGGGAAAGTTTTTCACGCTCCTTTTTTACAGGCACACAGCGGGTTCAATTTAAAGGCTATAGTAGAACGCAGCCATAAAAACGCAGTTAATGATTACCCAAGTATTACAAGTTATAATAGTGTTGAGGAGCTTTTAAATGATGCCGAAATAGAGTTGGTTGTTATTAATACACCTAATAATCTTCATTATGAGCATTCGAAAGCAGCATTAACCAAGCATAAACACATTCTGGTTGAAAAACCATTTACGGCAACAGCTGCGCAGGCAAAGGAACTTTTTGAACTTGCCGATAGTGTAGGGAAACAAATCTTTTTCTACCAGAACCGCCGTTGGGACAGTGATTTTACTTCGGTTAAAAAGGTGATTGAAAGCGGTAAATTAGGTAAATTGAACGAAATGCACCTGCGTTACGATCGCTACCGTAATGTAATTGGGCCGAAAGCATTTAAAGAAAACCCGGTAGAGGCCAGCGGACTTTTATACGATTTAGGCCCGCACTTGTTAGACCAGGTAATATGCCTGTTTGGCAAACCATTGAGTTACCATAAAATTCTGGGTAAGAATAGATTAGGTACTTTGGTCGACGATTATTTCTCGATCCAATTGAGTTACCCTAATAGTTTGTATGTTTTTGTTACTTCGAGCATGTTGGTGGTAAACCCACAGGCAGGATTTGTTTTACATGGCGTAAATGGAAGTTTTATTAAACAAAGAACGGATATTCAGGAAGAACAGCTGCTGGCGGGTATGAAATTAACCGATCCGGGTTACGGCATTGAGTCCGCAAGTAAGGATGGTTTATTAACAACCATTGCTGCTGAAGGCCATAAAACTGAGGAGACAATTCCATCAGAAGTAGGAAGTTATCTACCGCTTTTCGAAGCTGTTTATCAAGCCATAAAAAACAATAAACCCTATCCGGTTACACGTGAGGATGTTTTGATCCAATTAGAAATTATCGAAAGCTAACCCTTATCTGTGCAATCATTTAAATCCGTGTAATCCTTGTTATGAACTCGCTTCCACTTGCCTACTTAATTCCTATTTTTCTAATTGCCCTTTATCTCATCCTTAAAAAAAAGAAGGCTACTGTTGAGCCTTTAACGGATGTAGACAAAAAGATACTGGATGATTATGTAGGGTATTACCATAATCTCGATTCGACCGATAAGCTGAGGTTTGAGCAGAAAGTGGCCGCGTTTTTCAGCACGGTTAAGATAGAAGCGGTGGGTTTAGAAATGACAACATTAGATGAGTTGCTGATTGCCTCGAGCGCAGTTATCCCCATTTTTGGTTTTGACGATTGGCAATACAAAAACTTAACCAGCGTTTTATTGTATCCGGATACTTTTAATAAAGATTTCCAGTTTGAAGGTGGCGAAAGGAATATTATGGGTATGGTAGGGACGGGTTATATGAATGGACAGATGATTTTATCACGCTCGGCCTTGCGACATGGTTTTTCTAAAAGTGCAGGGAAAGAAAATACCGCTATACACGAATTTGTGCATCTTTTGGATAAATCTGACGGCGCAACAGATGGTGTTCCAGAGAATTTAATTGCACATGAATATACTTTGCCCTGGATTAAGATGATGCATGAGGAAATGGAAAAAATTGAAGACAATAAATCGGATATTAACCCTTATGCCATTACCAATCAGGCTGAATTTTTTGCTGTGGTTTCTGAATATTTCTTTGAAAAACCTGAACAGTTAAGGGAAAAACATCCGGAATTATATTTTCAATTAAGCCGCATTTTTGCGCAACAGCCTGCAGGTTAAAATGGTCAATTATCAAATAAAAATAGTTACAATAATCATCTGGAGCCTAGTCTCTATAACTGCCTTTGCACAGAAAACCTATGTGTTAAGACAAAATTATCCAACGGGTTATAAGTACGATTTCACACTTACTTCCGAACAGATCATTAACCAGAAAATTGCTGGCCGCGATGTGCATTTAACCCAAAGCATTGGAACGGATTATACTTTTGATATTACCGAAGGTCATAGTGGCGAAAAGGATGTGAAAGTAATATATAACAGAATTTTCATGAAATCTGTAGCGATGGGCAACACCATGACCCTCAATTCAGATGATCAGGATAGTACCAAAAAGAATCCTTTTAGCGGCTTAAAAGGGGCGTCTTTTTATATGACTGTAACCCCAAACGGTGGGATTAAAACAGTCGCTGGTATCGATAAAATGCTCGATAATATGGCGGCAAGGATGACTAAAGATACCAGTCAGGTTAAACAGATTAAAAATGCTTTAAGTAAACAATTTAGCAACGAGGTAGTAAAACAGACCATGGAATCGTCATTTAAAATTTACCCTGATAAACCCGTTAAAATAGGCGACAGCTGGACGGTTGATACTAAAATGCAGATGAGTATGCCCATTGAAACGATTACACAATACACATTGAAGGAAGTGAAAGATGGTATTGCTATTTTGAGCGTAAAAGGAACATTAGTCTCAAAAGGAAATTTTGAAGTGATGGGCAACAAAATGGAAACCGATCTACAAGGAACCAACTCAGGAGAAACCTCACTTGATATGAAAACCGGAATTGTACTTAACAGCCACCTACGTGTAGAGCTGTATGGTAAAATGAAATCGATGGGGCAGGACATCGATTTCGAAATGCAGGGTATTAATAAAATTGTAGGGAAAGAGATTAATTAGATTTAGTGTTGTCGTCATTCCCAACTTGATTGGGAATCTTAATGCTTTACAGTGCTTGTTATAAGCTTTAGGATTCCCGGATACGTGAGAATGACGATCACTCAAAATATTTATATTTACAAACTTCCGGTTAATGCTACCAAAAATTCCGTCGGAATTTCGATATGCGGAATATGTCCGCAGGCATCAAATTCGATAATTTTAGCCCCGATAATTTTGGCTGCAGTCTGCTTTCCTAAAAGTTTATATTGCCCGTGTAAAGCCTGTTGATCTGGCGTAAGCAGGCCTTTGCCGACGATGGTTTTATCTTCTTTACCAATAAACAAAACAGTAGGAACCTTTAAATTCTGAAATTCGTAGACCACAGGTTGTTCATAAATCATAGTATAAGTTAGTGCGGCAACTTTAGCCCAGCGTGGGTAGTCGGAACTATTGGTTACCCCTCCGGCAATGCTCACCAGGTATTCGTATTCGGGTTTCCAATAGGTAAAATAGGAACCCTGGTAATATTTACGAACACTTTCGGCTGTGGTTTTAAGTTCGGTTTGGTATTGTTGTGCAGTGGTGATATAAGGAATGAAAGTTTTATAATCTTCTAGCCCGATTGGGTTTTCGAGCAAGAGTTTTTCAGTTCTTTCCGGGTACATCAAGGCAAAACGCGTAGCCAGCATACCGCCCATACTATGACCTAAAACCACGGTTTTTTGAACGCCTAAGGTATCCAGCAGTCTTTTATTCCAGGTAGCCATTTGGTGGAAACTGTAATGGATAAATGCTTTAGATGATTTGCCAAAACCAATTTGATCAGGTACGATAACCCGGTAACCAATGTTAGTTAAGGCTTTAATTACATTACCCCAATAATAACCGCCAAAATTTTTACCGTGAAAGAGGATTGCTGTTTTTCCGTTGGGGGCAGCGGTTGGTGCAACATCCATATAGGCCATTTTAATATCCTGCCCTTCTGTATTGATAGGGAAATATTTAACCGGATATGGGTATTTAACGTTATCAAGGGTGATAGATAGGGTGTCTATTTTTTGTGCTTGTGCATGGCTAAAAACGAACAAAGTAAGTATAAGTAAAAGGAAGTATCTCTTCATAATGGGTAATGATGTAAAACTAAAAAGCTAATTGGCCCAAGTTAAACTTTTGCCAATTAGTTAGCTTAAAAATCATGCCCTTTTTGCAATAATCACGGTAATTTTTAAAAGGTTATTATTCTTCTAGGTAAAAGCATTATTTAATTATTTGCTTCAGATTGATCATAGGTATTTGAATACTTGTTTCATCAGAGAGCTTGCCACTCGCTTTATTAATCTTAATGCGTTGAAAATTTACTTCATTCTTTCCCAGGCTATTTAATATAAGGGTATCTATGGGGGCCACATTTTTATTTTCCTCATTTTTGAATTCTGCTTTTGCATTTTTTAAATTCAGATCTACATTCCCTAGCGTTGTATTGTTTACAGTTAGGTATCCGGTATTAATATCCACCTTCAGGTTTTTAATCGCCGCATCTTCAATCATTATGTTTGGTATCACTACATCTTGTTGTTCATAAACGGTTTGCTTTATAAGGTGCAGGTCTTTAATTTTCATCCCTTCTCCTAATCTGAAGTTTATGCCTTTTACGATTTCCACATTTAAACTTTCCTGATTCGCTGATAAGTCATCAATCGATACGTTGTTAAAAATAATACTTTCTAAATTTGGCGAAAAAATCAACAGTGTTCCATATTGATATTTGTTTCTTTTTTTTAAAGAGATATGAAGTTTTCCATCATCGTCTATTTTGTAATCGATATCAGAGGCAAGAGCTGTGGTTGCTTTAAACAAGAACTTATCACTGGCAATAATTTTTACGTTAAGAAAAGATGATTCCGAACCACTAATCACTACATTATGAAATGCCTTGACCGGATATTTTTTGATAAACCGATCTAAATCGCTATTAATATTTTCGGCTCCCATTAGCATTTTATTATAAGTTTTATTGTCGATGCGGTTTGCTTTGGCAATCAAAATCATTACTGTTAAGGGAACAATAAGAAGGGTAAGTGCTAACCCTATTAAAAGTTTACTACTTGTTTTCATTTTTTAGGCGTTAAAGTTTTGTGATACAAAAGTTTGATAGCGGGATTTTAGCTCATCGAAATCAATTTCCAAGAGGTAAAGGTTCCTGAACAGATTGGGCAGTTCATTGTCAATAAAGCTAGTTTTACGATATTGTTTTACCTGATCGATAGTATCATCAGCAAGGAAAAAACCTATTCCCCTTTTGTTGTTAAGGATATTCTTGCCCTGCAATAATTCGTAGGTGCGCATTACCGTATTGGGGTTTACCTCAAGTTCTACTGCCATTTCCCTAACTGATGGTATTTTTTCGTCGGCTTTCCATTTACCCAGCAAAATTTGTTCGCAAACATATTCGGCTATCTGTAGGTAAATTGCCTTGTTGTTATTAAATTCCATTTAGGCCTCCTTTTCTTTTAAACGTATAAATGAGATGAACCAGAATGCCAGTGTTAATAATATGCCAATTAAACTTGTTAGGAAAAAAATATTTTTTTCGTCTTGCCAATAATGGCTTCCAACCCAAACAGTGTTGTTAGTTAATTTTTTCATAACAAAAATTGTCGAAGTAACCCAAAATACCCCGAAGGCCATCACCGAAATTGCTGTTTTAATGTAATGGAAGCTCTGGAAAAAAATAGAACCTAGTAAAAAAACAGCATTGATTAAGAATGGCACGTAGTAATACTCATAAAATTGCTTAACAGTCGTAGTTGAAAAGAAATACGCTAGGTTATCTATAACTACTTTTTTACCGTAATGGTCATTATAACTTGATACTAGCGTATGGGTTGACCTGACAGACGAGACAAAGATAAGATCAGTTAGGTAGAAGCATAGCAAATAGCTTGGTATTGCAACTATTACAGTGTAAAATATACCACATGAAAATTTTTCAATGCTGGATGCAGGAATCAAAATATTAATAATTGCCTTGGGCTTTTGCCCTAAGTGCATAAAATAACTGTTAGCTATAATGCTCACGAAAAGCAAGCCCGTAATCAAAAATAACGGATACCTGAAGTTTAATGTATCATAAGAAAGGTGTTTCAATTTATCATCAGTTAGGCTTATGGAATAAATAAGGGCTAAAATCCCAATTAATACACCGAAACTGATCAGGTAAATTTTTCCAAAATCAAGCCATTGTCTTCTAAGCAATAAGCCAAATCTATTAATATTGAATGTGTTGTTCATCGCTTAACTGAATAAAGGTTTAAATTTGATTTTTTCGGCAAGTATAGCATTGAAAAGAAGTTCCATATCTAATTTGCTTTCTTCTTGATGATAGTTTGGCATAACAGCATTATACCCAGAGAGTGATGCCTCCGCGTAGATGATGCTATCATCGATTTCTTTAACTTTCTTGAAGGTTAACTTTGTTGTAATTTCTTCTACCGTAGCTTTAAGGGCGATATCGTTCTCATCAAGCATAATCACGGTATCGATCAGGTTGTCCAAATCTCTAACCTGGTGGGTGGAGATGATGATACACCGTTCATCTGTCATGGCAGAAGCCATAATTTTTCTGAACTGTGCTTTAGAAGGAATATCCAATCCATTTGTAGGCTCATCCATAATGACCAATTTCGCCCGTGTAGCCAACCCGAAAGCAATAATTACCTTTTTCTTTTGGCCGTAACTCATATTAATGAGTTTCTGCTCTACCGGAATGTCGAATTCTTTTATCAGATCAGTAAAATAACTGTGATCAAAATTTTTATAAAATGGTGCGCTTGCTTTTAAATAGGCATCTATTTTTACTGATGGTAAATAGAATTCTTCAGGTATAAAACAAATCTGCGCTAATAGTGCTGGCTGTCTTTTGGCCGGGTTAAAGCCCATTACATCCAACGTGCCACTCTGTGCATACACCAAACCGGCAAGATTTTTTAACAGGGTCGATTTGCCTGCCCCATTTTTTCCAAGCAAACCGTAAATATGACCATTGCTTAACCGCATGCTCATATTTTTAAATAATGGCTTATGCTTGCTGTAGCCAAAATTAAGATTGTTAATATTTATCATATCTACTGTATTAGTTAAATAATACACTAATGTATGATGTTGTTTGATGATCTCCAAATTATTTTGAAAAAAGTTTAGCGCTGAGCGAATAGGGGTTAGCGTTTTCACGCCTATCGCTCCGCGCCCTACGCCACGGGAAGGTAAAATATCAGTCTAATAATTGTTGCATTAAAACATCCTTAATGTGGAGATTGTATGTTTGTGGAAAAGCAAAGAGCGCTTGGGCAAATGACTTTATTTTCCTTTGCGAAAAAACTTTGAGTTCTTTGCGGTAAAATATCCCAATATTATGTCTAAATTATTTTCTCCTTTTACCATAAAGGATGTAACCTTAAAAAATAGAATTGTTATTTCGCCAATGTGCCAGTATTCTGCTGTTGATGGTTTTGCAACCGATTGGCATTTGGTGCATTTAGGAAGCCGTGCCGTTGGTGGTGCAGGTTTAATTATCCAGGAAGCTTCTGCAGTAACTGCCGATGGAAGAATTACCTATGCCGATTTGGGCATCTGGAAAGATGAACATGTAGCTAAATTAAAACAGATTGTTTCGTTTATCCATGATAATGGAGCAATTGCAGGCATTCAACTGGCGCACGCAGGTAGAAAAGCCAGTTGTGAAGTGCCCTGGAAAGGTGGCGAACAAATTGCCGCTGGTGAAAATAGCTGGAAACCAATTGCGCCATCTCCAATTTCTTTTAAGCCAGGACAGGTTGAACCACATGAATTAACGATATCAGAGATTCAGGATATTGTTTTTGCCTTCCGGGCAGCAGCTAAACGTGCATTGGATGCAGGCTATAAAGTTGTAGAAATACATGCTGCGCACGGTTATTTACTACATCAGTTTTTTAGTCCGCTGAGCAATAAACGTACAGATGTTTATGGCGGAAGTTTCGAAAACCGTATTCGTTTGGTAATCGATGTGGTTGAAGCTGTACAATCGGTATGGCCGGAAAACTTGCCTTTATTTGTTCGCATTTCTGCAACGGATTGGACGGAAGGTGGCTGGAACGAGAACGACTCGCTACAATTGGCAGCGGTGCTAAAAGATCGCGGTGTGGATTTAATTGATACCTCATCGGGGGGTAATGTGCCCGATGCTTTTATTCCTGCGGGGCCAAACTATCAGGTTCCTTTTGCTGATAAGATCAGAAATGAAATTGGCATTTATACAGGTGCAGTAGGCGTGATTGTAGAGGCGCAGCAGGCGGAAGAAATTTTAGAACAAGGCAAAGCTGATTTGATTTTTATTGCACGCGAATCGCTGCGTGATGCCTATTTTCCTACCCATGCGGCGCAGGTACTTGGCGATGATACCGAATGGCCAAATCAGTATGTGAGGGCTAAGAGGACAGTGGTTAAGAAGTGATTGGGTTTGGATAACAACCTCAAATAAATAGGGCGTCATCTCGACTGAAGCGTAGCGAAATGGAGAGATCTGTCTATGCAGATTTCTCGGCTCAGTTATACTTCGCTCGAAATGACGACCTTTCTATTGGAGCCCGTCGATAATAGCGAAATGACGATTAATCTTAGATATACTTAAACAAAAAGCGGAGTGATCTTATTGATCAACCCCGCTTTTTGTCTGTAAATGGTATTTAGTGAGTTTTATTTTACCAGTGTAAAAGGAACATACAATCCGAAAGTGATATTTCTACCGGTATTGTAAACACCTAAATTAGGATTCTCCTGATCAAAACGGCCTGGTTTAAATCTACTTAAAGCATCATAATATTTCTGATCTAACAAGTTGTTGGCCGAAACAGATAGTTTGATTGGCTGTTTGCCTAAATTAAATGTAGCACCAATGCCTGCGTTTAATAGCGTATAACCGCTGGTTGGCGTTTCGAAAACATCATCCACACGTGTTTGTTTAAATGCCGAGTTGATACCAACAGATAGGTAGGCATCATTTGTTCCTTTAAGTTTAGGCTCGAAACGCAACTCGTTTCTCAAAGTTCCTGCAGGAATAAATGAAAGTGGCCTGTTTAAAGTGTTATTCTGTGCATGAACGTATCCAAAGGTATTCTCAAAGTGGATAAACGGAACAGGGTGGATGGTTAAGCTTGCTTCAGCACCGTAAAGATTCGCGTTTACCTGTCCGTAACGGTAAACATCATAAAGTGTACCTTCAGCTTCTCTTTGTTCGCCATTGTTGGAAGCGTAAATATAATTGTGGATGTAGTTGTTATAAACACTTGCACTTGCGCTTACAATTTTTCCTTCATATTCTAAAGCTGCATCTACCTGGTAACTGCGCTCAGGACTTAAGCCAGAGTTACCGATTTCATATCTAAATGTACCTTCGTGCACACCGTTCGAGCCTAGCTCTGCTGGATTTGGCGCACGAAATGCAGAACCCACATTGGCTTTAAAGTTCCATTCTTCGTTAAATTGGTGCGTAAAACCCAATGCGCCGCTTACATTGGAAAACTTATTTTTGAAAGGTGCGAAAAGCTCTTCTCCGTCATCAAACAATTGTTCTCCGTTGTTTTTTCTGAAATCATAACGTGCACCGATGCTAAATGTATTGTTCTCCCAGTTTTTCTTGGCAAAAGCAAAAACACCTAAACCAAAAGTATCGTAAGCTGGAATTAAAAATTCTGTTCCTTTATTTTGGCTATGTGCATCATCTACACTTACCCCAAAAACGGGCTGCCATCCATTGGTTTCGTGGATATAGTATTTCAGGTCTGCATTGTAGGTTTTAAGATCGAAGAATAAGGCAGGGTCCGGTCCATCTAACTCACGGCGTTGGTTTTGTTGATAGCCAAAATCAGCTTTCAAGTTGCCGTTACCGATAATGAAATTGTTGTTCAATGCAATTTTAAAGTGGCGGATATCCTGGCGAGGGTATTCTAAAGTGCGGTTTTTATAATCATCGTTGGTAAAAGCACTACCATCTTCTTTTACAAAATTTCCATTGTCATCTAAAGTCGGCTCATAAAAGCCAATATTGTTATGAAAGTTCGAAACGTTTAAGTGGGTATAACCCCAGCTTTTATTTAAACCTACCATACCACTTAAATCGGTTTCGTTAAAGCCCGAATTAGGGAAGTAACCTGTTGGTGTTTTAAAAGAGTAAGCATTTTTATACGTTCCACGGGCTCTCCAAACAAACCCGTTTTCGTTACCATTTAACATTAACGAGTTAGCGGTAAGGCCATTATTTGTAGAGTAATTGGTAATAAATTCTCCTTTAATCTGCCCTTCGGGTGCGGTACTTGGCTCTAATAGGTTAATTACACCACCGAGTGCATCAGAACCGTACATTAACGATGCTGCGCCACGTAAAACTTCAACGCGGTCTGATTTAAACTGATCGATTTCAATACCATGCTCATCGCCCCATTGCTGGCCTTGTTGTTTTATCCCATCATCTAAAGTTACAATTCTGTTGTAACCCAAGCCTCTGATTACAGGCTTAGAAATAGATGGGCCAGTAGTAATTTGCGATACACCAGGTATTTTGGTCAACGCATCAATTAAATTTGTTGAAGGCTGTAGAAGCTGATCCTTACCAATTACTGCAGAAGAAGCACTATTTCTTTTGCTGGTACTACTGATCAAACTTCCGGTAATTACAATCTCCTTTGTTTCTATGGCAGTAGGTTGTAAAGAAAATTCTAATCCGGCTGCGCTTGCAAAATTTACCACCTGTGTAGTGGTTTTATAGCCAACATAATGTACCTCAATAAGATAACTTCCTTTTGAAGGAAGGTTATTCAACGTAAATTCTCCATAATTGTTGGTTACTGCTGAAACTTTTAAATCAGGAATAAAAATGGTTGCACCTGGTAACGTTTGTTTGGTGCTGGCATCAATAACCTTACCTGTTATATTCTTTAAAGCGGCAGCAAAAACGGTGCTGCTTAATAATGTATATAGAATTACCAAGCCAATAAGCTGTAATTTTTTCATGTGTTGTAGTAAATAAAAATGATAGAAAAACCAAAGCAATAGCTAAATGAAGCTAGTTTTAGTTTCTCAAATAAATAATTTGATTAAGCGCGGATGCGCTTGAAAGAAAAAATTATGCTAATGGGGGGCCACGTAGGCAAGTGCGCTTTATTTCGGTAAAGGCATTCTTTAAGGTCGCTTCGGTTCGGTTAAAAATTTTGGCTGATAAGAAGATTCTGTAAATGTGGTGCGTTTGCACATAATTTTTTTCAAAACTAGCATTACAGATTAAACAGGTATCGCCATGGGCCTGCACGTGGCTAACATGTTTACAGTTGACCTCTTTCTGCACAACCGGAAGAGGGTTATGGTGGTGAAGTACACTCCACGGAGTTAAAGCAATAGCAAATACAATCAGCATAAATGCCGATAGATATTTCTTAATGTTTTGTCTATGCTTTTTCAACAGGCCAAAAGTAGTAATTCCTAAGCAATTATATATATTTACAAAGTAACATTGTATTTATGGTGTTATGACTCGTGGTTTAGTTAATGGTTTAACAGGGGAAGCATGATTAGTAATGCTCGGATAAAGAAATTCGGGTAACGCAACAGCAAAATTAGTAATATGTCGATATTTGAATGGTTTTTTGAGAGAAACAATCCAGGGCCAACAGGGAGCATAGAAACTTATCACCATAAATTGTACTGGCCACGAATCTGGATCATCATTGCCGGTGGCGCTGCCTTAGCAGCAGTGCTAATCTTTATTTATTACATTCCCTTTAACCAGTTTGAGGATTTTGAAAATGGAGCGGCCTGTTTAGGCATATTCTTTAGCCTTGTCTACTTAGTGGTGAGCTATTACATTTATATTAAACCAGATTATAATAATATGGGATTTTTAGGCTTTATCGATAATCCTTTTAAATATACTGACGATGTGAACCGTTTTATGCTTTTTTTTCAGGCATTATTGCTTCCGGGAAAAATTATTTCCATACCAATTACGAATCTGTTTTCGTTATTATTTACCATAAGAAAAGCAGATAGGCAATGAAATTTATCAGGAAACATATATTCAATGCGTTATTTATCATTATCCTTTTGGTAATTGTTTTTGTGCCCGATGCAAAAGCGTTTTTAATTAGGGGATTAATGGAAATTGGTTTTTATTCGCCAAAAGTTGAAAGCCCAAAGGAAATCGCAACGAGCCTTGACGGAATCCAGTTTAAGGATGTAAAAGGAAATGTGATTGATCTTGGCGATTTAAAAGGAAAAGTCATTTTTCTTAATTTCTGGGCAACCTGGTGTCCTCCCTGTAGAGCTGAAATGCCATCGATTAACAAATTATACATTCAGTTTAAAGATGATAAAAATGTTGTTTTCATTTTTGCGGATGCAGATGGCGATTTTGTCAAATCGGGCAAGTTTATGTCCGACCGTAAATATGCGATGCCCGTTTATAAAGTAGAAAGTGAGATTCCTGAAAAAGTATTTGCAGGCGCTTTACCAACAACAGTTATTTTTGATAAACAGGGCAGATTATCTTTCAAGCATGAAGGCGTGGCCAATTATGCCGATAAAAAGATAGTCGACTTTCTCAAT
This sequence comes from Pedobacter sp. ISL-64, assembly GCF_018613605.1. Taxonomy (GTDB): domain Bacteria; phylum Bacteroidota; class Bacteroidia; order Sphingobacteriales; family Sphingobacteriaceae; genus Pedobacter. The sequence goes on from NZ_JAGGPU010000001.1 coordinate 37,891, forward strand.
AAGTTAAAGAACACAAAATAACCTTCTCCAGTAACCAGGTATTTCCTAAAATTTGAGGTTCAAATGATATTTGCATTTGGAATATATGTAGTTAACTACATATATTTGTTCAATAATATTTAGCGATGCAAAACGAATTTAAAATTGAACGGTTAGATAATCAATTCTGTGAAGCGATTATTGGGTTAATTCTGCCCATCCAGCAAATAGAATTTAATGTAGATATAGACCTGGCAGCACAGCCGGATTTGTTGGATATAGAAAAAAATTACGATGGTTCTGGCGGCGCTTTTTGGGGTGCCATACTAAATGGTGAATTGATTGGTACCATTGCCTTAATTGCTGTTCCTGAGCATCAATCGGGGGCAATCAGAAAAATGTTTGTTAAAAAGGAATTCCGAGGAAAAGATTTTGGTGTTGCGCAAGCTTTATTGAAAACACTTCTAGCATACTGTGAGGATAATAACCTGAATGAGGTATATTTGGGCACAAAAGACATATTGCAGGCCGCCTGCCGTTTTTATGAACGTAACGGATTTAAATCAGTTGCAATGGAAGATTTGCCGGTTTACTTCCCTAGGATGGCTGTAGACAATGTTTTTTATAGTCTGGATTTAAAATCTCTTTAATGGAACAAAATGTAATTGATGCTTCTGGTTTATTGGCCATTTCTACCCGATTGCAAAGGCTGAGCGATCAGATCCGTAAAGATGGTCTGTTGATTTATAAAGCATTCGGAATTGATTTTCAACCCAAATGGTTCCCTGTGCTTTATACTTTATATAAAAAATCAACGATGAACGTGGTTTCGTTGTCAGATGAAATTGGTTATGCACATCCTTCTACCATCAGTTTGTTAAAAGAATTGGAGAAGGAGAAACTGATCCGGTCTAAAAAAGATAAAATAGATACCCGTAAACGTTTGGTTGAACTCACAGAAAAGGGTACAGCACTTCTTTCCACTATGGAGCCTGTTTGGGATGTGATTATTAAAGCCACAGCAGAAATTATGAATACGGAAAATAACTTAATGAAGGCTATAAATGAGGTTGAGGCATCATTAAAGGAAAAAAGCTTTCTGCAGCGGGCCGAGGTTTATATTAAGAAATAATTGAATTAGAGAATGATTGAATGACCGAGAAGGTTAACCAATGATTTTACTATTTTTGCCCCCATGATTTCATTTTTCGAGGCTTCACTTAAGCAACTTTCTATCCACCACACAGGCAATAAATTGCTTGAAGAGTATTATAAATTATCTGATGCTCCTTTAAAAATTGATGATGAAGTGTTGGGAAACCTGTTGATGCAGTATTTCCTAAAACCTTTCGAAAAGGTAAATGAGGTCTACCGTTTTTACCATCCTAACGATAATCTGGAGTTGAACGAAGTATTCCATTTCGTTCATGAAATTTTCGAAAACAACGAACTTTTTCATGAAGATTCGCAACAACTGGCCAAACATTTATACGATGTAGCCAATCACCCAAAAATTAAATCTGGCGAGCTGTATGTTGCTTATTTTGAAAAGGTGCAGATAGAAGGCGAGCAATTGGACGTAGTTGGGGTTTTTAAATCCGAAACAAAAGATACCTACCTAAAAGTTTACCCGGAGCAGGATGGCTTTAATGTAAGTTACGAGCAAGACGCCATCAGTATTAATAAATTGGATAAAGGTTGCCTGATTTTTAACGTTGATAAAGAAGAGGGCTATAAAGTCGTGGTGTTGGATCAATCGAAAAGTAGCAACGATTCTGCTGTTTACTGGAAAGATGAATTTTTGAAGCTAAAAATCAGGAACGACAGTTATAACCAAACCAATAATGTTTTAGGGGTTTACAAAAACTTCGTTACGCAGAAACTTGATGACGATTACGAAATCAGTAAAGCGGATAAAATCGATCTCTTAAACCGCTCGATGAAGTATTTCAAAGAAAAAGAAACCTTTGATATTGAGGAATTCGGTAATGAAGTAATTGGAAATGCCGAAGGCATTGAATCATTCAAAAACTATAAGAAGAATTACGAGCAAGAGTACGAAAGTCCGATTGCCGATAATTTTGAAATCGCCGAATCTGCTGTTAAAAAACAAGCCCGAGCCTATAAAAGCGTGTTAAAGTTGGATAAAAACTTCCATATTTATATCCATGGCAATAAAGATATGATCGAAAAAGGTTACGACGATGATAAATCGATGAACTTTTACAAGGTGTATTTTAGGGAAGAGGAGTAGGGGGTTTTGAGTTGGGCGTTTGGAGCTCGGAGTTGCCAGACATGGTCTAGTAGAACAGTGCCTCGAAACTCACCACTCTCAACTCCAAACTAAATTCGATGCTGTGCCTTTAATGCCAAATACTGGTTAATTACATTAACAGTAAGTTTTTGAGGCGGGGTAAGGATGGCTAAAATGCCATGTTTGTTGAGTTCTTTAACCATTAGTTTTTTCTCGTAGATAAATTTCTCGGCAATGGTTTTATGGTAAATTCCTTCTACGTCTTTTGCAGGTGCTGTGCTTAATTCTTTTAGTTCAGTATTTTCGAAAAATACAACTACCAATAAGTGGTATTTGGCTATTCTTTTTAAATAAGGCAACTGTCTTTGCAGTGCCGATAAACTTTCGAAATTGGTAAAGAAAACCAAAAGGCCCCTTTGTTTTACTACTGATCGTACCGCGGAATAAAGTGCCTCGAGATTACTTTCAAGGTATCTCGTTTTTTCTTTGTAAAGCACATTCATGATACTGCCAAGCTGAGAAGCTTTACGATCTGCTGGCACAACAGCGCCGATATTTTCAGATATCGTAATTAAACCTGCTTTATCTTCTTTAAGCATGGCCACTTTCGAAAGTGCAACGGCTGCATTTATAGCATAATCGAGTAGGCTTAATCCTTCAAAAGGCATGCGCATTACACGCGATTTATCAATTACACAATAAATATTCTGCGATTTCTCGTCTGTATAGGTATTCACCATTAAACCACCTTTTCTGGCCGTAGCTTTCCAGTTAATGGTACGGATATCGTCGCCACCAACATAATTTTTGATCTGATCAAATTCGCTGCTTTGTCCGACCTTTCTGATTTTTTTGATCCCGAATTCTGTTAAATAGCGTGAAGCGGCCATCAATTCGTATTGACCAAGGTTAATAAAAGAAGGAAAAACAGGCAGGATCTTGGCGCCATCAAAATTATAACGGCGGTTAATTAAGCCCAGAGGTGAACTGATGTACGCTCTAATAAAACCAAAATCATACTCACCACGTTTTGTTGGTCGCAGGTTGTAGTGGATCGATTTTACTTCAGCAGATTTTAGATGAAGTTTAAAATCTTTATCCCGGAGTTGAAACTGAAAAGGTACTTCATCAATCACCCTGGCATTTACCCCAAAACCATAACTATTCCTGATTTCGATTTGTATCGGATTTTCATCGCCATTACTCAAACGTTTCGAGGTAATTCTTTTGGCATCAATCCCTTGGGTATTGCGGTATAGAATAAAAATATCGATAAAAAATAAAACAAAAACGGCGCCAGTGGCAATTTCAGGAATATCGCCCAGCCAGGCAAAAAAGAATTTCAACAAAAAAAGTACAATGCAGAGGCCTAAAGCCGCAAATAAGCGATCGCTTAGGAATAGATTGTTATAATATTGCTGAAAGAATTTTTTCAATGTTGTTTAATCGGTTGAAATGGTTAACTGTATAAATTATTTAATCGGTTAATTGCAAACTGTGTACTAAAAATTGCAACTGCAAACTGACTTATCTCGGTACTTCAATTTTTTTAATAATCTGATTAACAATGTCGCTTGTGGTTAATCCTTCCATTTCTTTTTCAGGTGATAACAAAATCCTGTGCGCTAATACAGGGCCTGCAACAGCAATAATATCTTCAGGTGTAACAAAGTCGCGGTTTTGAATAGCAGCGAAAGCTTTTGCACTGTGTACAATTGCTAAAGATGCCCTTGGCGAAGCGCCCAGATAAAGCGATGAATTGTTGCGGGTTTCATTTACGATTTTGGCAATAAACTCCAATAATTTTGGCTCTACAAACAAATTGCGGATGATTGCTCTAGCCTCTTGTATCTGTTTAACAGACAATACTGGTTTTACATCGTTTAATAATGTTTTATTAACTAAAGTGTGCTGAGCCATTAAAATCGCAGTTTCTTCCGCTAAAGAAGGGTATTTAACCTCTATTTTGAATAAAAACCGATCCAATTGTGCTTCAGGCAGGCGGTATGTTCCTTCCTGCTCAATGGGGTTCTGCGTGGCCAATACCATAAAAGGTTCGTCCATGATATAGGTATGGCCATCTATAGTTACCTGGCGCTCTTCCATCACCTCGAACAAGGCCGACTGGGTTTTTGCCGGTGCACGGTTAATTTCATCAACCAGAATAATATTACCAAAAATAGGACCTTTTCTAAATTCGAAATCTCCTATTTTGGTATTAAAAATCGGGGTTCCTAAAACATCAGATGGCATTAAATCGGGGGTAAACTGAACCCTCGAAAATTGTGCATCAATAGATTTTGCCAGCAATTTAGCGCTCAGCGTTTTGGCTACACCGGGTACTCCTTCAATTAAGATGTGCCCGTCGGCAAGCAAACCAACAATTAAGAAATCAATAACCTGTTTTTGGCCGATAATGATATTTCCAAGTACATTTCTGATTTGATTTACAGCTTCATTTAAGGCGCTTAAATCGGTGCGTGGGTTAAACTGTTCTTGTTCCATTACTTTGCGTATTTTTATAAAACTGTTCTATGCTTTCGTTTAAATTAATTAATTGGGTATCGCTTAAATCGCCCATTGTTGGTGTTTGGATAAAATGTTTAGTCAGGGTTTTGGCCAGCGCTTCATTAATGCCTGTTTTCTCTATTAGCACCTGAGCAAATTTGCTGTCGATATCGCTGGTCTTTAGATAATACCTGGTTCTTAAGTACTCCATAAAGTAATTGATCTTTTTTAAGGCTATATCGAGGTTGTTCCGCTCGTGGTAATAAACACTGCCCACCACATTAACAAAGGCCAAAGAAGAATTAGTAAGCGGATCTGCGATTGGGATAATTCTTTGCCTGCGCTTAATGTCGTACAAGACAAAAACTATCAGGCTAAATATTGCCAGATAGTATGCAAACTCCAGTTCAGGATGTTTAAAGAATACCCTGAGCATATCGGTAGCGGTGTTCTTTTGCACAGAAAAATATTCATCAAAAATGAGCTGCTTATTTCCATGTAAATAACTCAAGGTTTTAGCGGCATATTCTGCACCATATTTATCTAACAGATTAAAATTAGTATAAAAACCAGGTTCTGCGATGAGGTAGAGATTGCCTTTTCCGTAAGCATAACGGATAAAATTAGGCTGGCCTTTCCCATTTACGCCCAATATTGTCGTTTTATTGGTGTCTACTTTACTAAAATACTGGCTGCCGATGCCTCTTTCAAAACCATAGTTTGCATCAGTTTTTAGTTCTGGATTGGTGAAGTTTAAGGTACTTCCTTCGGGAGACATTGCCGTAGAAGTTTGCACTTTAAGTTCCGTCCTTATTTTTCCTAAATCATAAGTGGCTATAAATACATCATTGCCCGCTTGCATATATTTTATCAGCTGTTCAAGATCCGTTTTACTAATATCTGCCTTTTGCGCAACGATTATATAAGCCGTTTTATTGAATCTTTTAGATTTTAGCGTAGTATAAACGGCTGTTTTCGACTGTTGAATACTTGCCGAGGGCAAAATATCTTTGATTCTATTGTATAAAATATATGTTCCGTATGGGATTTTGTCTTTAATAGCATATGTTGGCGCCCAGTTTGTTGGCGTAGGCTTATTATACTGCGCAATTAAATAACCCAAAATTAGAATGGAACCGATAATCAGGTATAATTTGTAGCCTTTCATTTAATCTGGTTGTTAAACTGGTTAAATGATTGCTTGATAGGGTCGAATTTCACTTCATCGATAGGGAAATCGCCATACCAGATATAATCGAACTGTAGGGTAAGCTGGCTAAAATCGTTTCTCAGCTCTGGCTTACCGATTTCCATTAAATAATTATAATTGGTTTTATCGGGCTGCCATTGGATAATTTCGGCATCGCTCAATTTTTTTAGCGCCCTCAAGTATAAAAGCCTAACGGCCAAACGGAATTTTCTTTCGGCAACTAATCTTTGTAATTCCTGTTCATAATCTATCTCATGGATGTTTTCGGTAATTACACCGTATGGAAGGATTGTTTCTTTAGATTTTTTAGCGAAGATTTTTTCTGCTCCAATAACTTTAACCACAATAAATATGATCAGCGCAACACCAAGTCCGATAAAAATATACCTGGAAAAAATGTTGGATGCTGCTCCCTGAAACAGTTCGCCGATTATACCCCAGAACCATAACCAAAATTTGTCCCATAACGATAATTGTTGTTGACCCATTTCGTCGTATTGAAACTCTTTTTGTTCTTTATAATTGCTTATGGCCTCTTTATCAAATTTTGAGGCCACAACCTTACTGGTATCTGTTTTAATTACAACAGTTACAGGCTTAGGTTTAGCTGTCTGTGCTTTGTTGATTACCGGAATAAAAAACAAAAGAGAAACAAGAAGATATCGGAAGAGTGCGCGCTGCATTTTAATATTCTTCAGGTCTGGTATCTATAGGTTTTTCGGTATTGCCAAAATTAGAAATCCGTTCCATTAGGCCGGGGCTTTCTTTTTGTTCAACTAAACTGAAATAGGCCAATGAAATGGTAATGATGGGGATGATGGTAAACACCTGGCATAATGACTGCAAAACTGTTGTAATCATGGTTAGTGTTAAAGACATGTGTGGGGTTTTATGCGTAAACATACCAATCATATTAAATAAACTTGTAGGTAAAACAATCATGCTCATACAGGCAGAAACAATAATCCAAACAACGGCAAGCGTGCCGAAAGTAATCCAGAAATTATCTTTTATAATTTTGAAGCTTCTGCTAAAAGAGTAACCTAAAGAACCATTTTCGATTACCATAATGGGGAACATCATGGCCACATAGGGGAATAGCCAGAAGCCAGGTACAAGGCAAAACATAAAGGCTATACATAACAGGATAATCAATAGGATAGAACTGCCAAAAATCCTGAAGAAGTAATACTTAAAATATCCCCATACTTCATCGGTGGTTGGTATTTGGTTCCCTTTCTGCACATATACAGCGACATAAGAAAGTATGGCAACACTCATACTGACGTAACTTGTCATGCTAAATAATAGTGATAAAAAGTATTCAATACCGTAAATAGCCCCGAGTCCCGAGCTTTTGCCATATCTGTTCCCAATGCCCGTATTTATTACATTAACCATTTTGTATTGTTGCAATAACATGGTTAACATACTAGCCAGTAAAAATAGGCCACAAAATGTGAAATATATTTTAATGAGGGGCTTAAGATTTTGACGCATGAAGGTAAAGGTGTCGTTAATCACCTGTCCGAAATCTCTTCTTTTCTTAAATTCAATTTTCCCTGGCATGTTAATTTAGTGTTGCTTGTTTATTGTAGATTTTTATGGGGTATATAAATACATACCAAATAATGAAAGCCGCAGAAGATAATAAAATGAACATACTTAACCATAGCGGCATCTCAGTATGTCGGGTAACAAAACTCTCAAAAAATGCTGCAACTATAAAAACCGGTATCAGGCCAATTACAATTTTTAATCCATCTTTGGCCCCTTTTAAAACTGAAGCCATACGGGTATACGTTTTGGGGAATAAAAGGCTATTGCCCAAAATTAAACCAGCCGCGCCTGCCAAAACAATTGCCGATATTTCTAATGTGCCGTGAATCCAGATAACCAGAACCGATTGAAAGCCTAATCCTTTACTAAAAAAGAAATATTGGAATGAGCCCAGCATCACGCCATTTCTGAATAATGAAACAATAGAGCCAAATGAAAATATAATCCCCAAAACAAAGGTATATAGCGCAACATAAATATTATTAACCCCAATTTGCATAAACATCATAAACTCATTACTTTGTTTGTAAACCCCAAAAGGATCACCCTTGGCAATGTTTTCGTTTGTCATGTTTACATAACCATCACCCATAATCAATCGCACAAAAGTATCATCGTATTTTGCCGATAAAGCACCAATGGCACAAGAAACCAAGAAAAATGCCAATGCATAAAATACCTGTTTTCTGTGTTGTAGAAATATTAAGGGGAGTTCTGTTTTCCAGAAATGGATAAACCGGTTCGATTTTTCCTTTTTGTTTTTGTAAACGGATTGATGTAATTTAGAGGCTAAGCCATTGAGATAAGCGGTTGTTTTCGAATTTGGATAAAACGTTTTTGAGTAAGCCAAATCGTTAGTGATTTCGATAAACTGATTGGCCACTTCATCAGGATTTGCCTGTTGCATGGAATCATAATGTTGCCACTTCTTCGAATTCTGTTTAACAAATAATGCTTCTCTCATTTAAAGGCTTTACCAAATCTCGGGTTAAAATAGCTAATTTTTTATGGAAATGAAACCGGCATTATATTCAAATCAATTAACCAGGCTTAACAAATATACATAGATGAACAATCTAAGTATGAAAATATAAGAAAACTTTAGTTTAAAAAATAAAGATCGGCCTACAGCTATTATCCTTAAAAAAAAATTATGTTTGAATATGGATAGCATCAGAATTAGCACTGCTCAAAATATTGATATTGATTACGAAATTGCTGGCCTTGGAGAGCGTATAGCTGCAAGGTGTATTGATCTGGCTGGATTTCTAATTCTCGCTATAATTACTTTAGTGGTAATGGGAGCTGCACAGATGGCGATGTCGGGAAGTGCTGCAATAGTTGTTTTCTTTATTTTCCTTGCAATTTTTGCTTTCTACGATCTGGTTTGCGAAATCACTATGGATGGCCAGACTTTGGGGAAGAAGGTGTTAAAGATAAAGGTAATTAGTATTGATGGTACACAACCAACACTTGGACAGTATATTTTTAGGTGGTTATTTAGGATGATTGATTTTGGTTTTCCTTTTGGATGGGGCGTTGTAGCACTGGTTTCTGTAGCAGTAACCAAAAACCATCAAAGATTGGGTGATATATTAGCAAAAACGACATTGATTAAAACTAAACCAAGAACCGAATTTTCTAACGTGGCTTTCAGTTTTAATTTACCTGAAGAATATGAACCGCAGTTTAAGGAAGTTCTGCATTTAAACGATAGAGATATAGAACTAATTCATGAAGTGTTAACCGGCTATTACCAAACAGGGAATGCCAATTTAATTTATGCCATGGCGTCTAAAACCAAAGAACATATTTTCGTAGCCATTCCGGCGGGGATGAATGAACTGCAGTTTCTAGAGGCGGTGCTAAAAGATTATAACCACCTTACTGCTACAATGGTCTAGTTAAGCAGCGAGATAGTTGAACGGTGTGTAGGGCAAATTTCTGGCGATCCAGAATATCATTACGATAGCAAAAATTACTTTAGGTGTATTTGGGTTATACCAAAAGCGCATCACCAGCTTCTTCTTTGTTGAAAAAGAATAAATTTTGAAAGCCAGCTGGGTAATGAGTAGTGGTAAGCTGAGTACAAGGAGTAGATTATATCCTGCAGCTTTTTTAATATCGAGGTGAAGCAGGGCATGTATTGCCCTTTGTGAACCACAACCAGGGCAGTCGAGGTGTAAATATTTGTGAAAAGGGCATTCCGGAAAGAAATTGTACATCTCAGGATTAAATTTATAGTAAATTATCACAAGTGCTAACCCTATAATGATTCCTAAGATGTACGTTAATTTCATCTATCTGTAATTACTCATCATGGCACCGCCAAAACCGAGCACCACAAAAAATAATATATATAAGACATAAACTCCAATTCCAATAAAGAATCCAATTTTTGTCCATTTGCCGGCGGCTTGAGATGCTGCCTGAGCCCCTGCATAGTCGCCCATGGCATATTTACTATTAACATTAGCCGCATTTACAATACCAGCTATTCCAAAAGGCAGGCAGCAGAATAATGTAACCAGAATTGATTCTACAAGCCAGTTCTTTGGCGCTGGGCCTTGATTTCCGAATGGTGTTTGTCCAAACGGTTGCTGACCGAAGGGTGCTTGTTCTTGAGGTTTTTGATCTTCCATAGTATCAATTTTTAAGTGTATTAATTTAAATAGTTAAACTAAAATATATTTTTTAATTTAAAAACAGCATAAACAAACGTTTAATTATTTCAATACATTTGCCACTTTTGGTAATAAAGCGGTTGCCCATTCGGTGTACATTTTAGCACTAGGGTGCAACCCGTCGCTCGCCACTAGCGATAAATCAGTTGCTGCATTTCGAGATGCCGGGGTAATGTTGGTATAGTTTACGCCAGTTGAAAGCGTGATTTCTTGGTTTGCAGCGTTAAAGCTATCGATTTCATTGGCAGTCGTTTGTGGGTTTCGCCCCGAGTTTTTGCCAAAGGGCGTAGCGCTCCAATCTGGAATAGAAACTACAAAAACCTTATTCTTGTTGCCTCCGGCAAAAGCGATTGCCGTTTGTAACAATTCTGTGAATTCCTTTTTGTACGTATTTATCGGATAACCCCGATATTGATTGTTTACACCAATTAAGAGCGTAACAAAACTATATGTGCCTGTTAAATTCTCCTTTTTTATACCTGCCTGAAGTTCATCGGTAGTCCAACCGGTAACCGCAACAATTTTTGGATTTGTTACACTGCTGCCTTGAGCTTTTAATAAACTTTGAAGCTGATAAGGAAAAGATTCTGCCGGTTTAACCGATTCGCCAATGGTATAAGAATCGCCAAGTGCCAGATATGTAAAATTACCTTCTCCATTTGAAGAAGCTTTTGTTCGGTCGATAACGGGTTCAATAGGCATAGGCTGTTGTTTAGTGCAGCCCGAAGTTAAGAAAGAAAATAAAATGGCGCTTAATAAAATCTTCATAGCTTAATCTACGAATTAGCGTTCGGTTTAGTTTTATTCAACCAATTAAATCAGCTGCATTTTAAAGAGCTCGGCAATATGATTCTTTAATTTTCCTTTTACCTCTTCCATATCAAGATGATAACCCAGCTCCTTTGCTAAAGAAGTTACAGCCTTATCATCGATGCCGCAGGGCACAATATTTTTAAAGTAATCTAAATCTACATTTACATTAAAGGCAAAACCGTGCATGGTAACCCAACGGCTGCAACGAACACCCATGGCACATATTTTACGAGCCTTTTCGTTATCGGCATCTAACCACACCCCCGTAAAACCGGGATAACGGCCAGCTTCTATCCCATAATCTTTTAAGGTAAGGATAACGGCTTCTTCCAGCGTGCGTAAATATAAATGTATGTCGGTAAAGAAATTATCAAGATCAAGGATAGGGTAGCCCACTAGCTGCCCCGGACCATGATAAGTAATATCGCCGCCCCGGTTTATTTTATAGTAGGTTGCCTGTTTATCTTTTAATCCCTGCTCATCCAATAATAAATTTTCGGGATGCCCACTTTTACCTAAGGTGTAAACATGTGGGTGCTCGCAAAATACAAGATGGTTTGGGGTAGGCTTATTGGTATTGTTTACACGGTTTTCTGTCTTAATGGCCACCGTTTTATTTAACAGATTTTCCTGTTTGTCCCAAGCTTCCTGATAGTCTGTTAAGCCCCAGTCTGTAAAAATAGTTGGCTTTAAATCTGTTGCAATTGCTTTTTCCGCTGTCTCGTTCATCTCCATTTATTTTAAGAATTGCTGGCTACATAGCCTAACATGTAGCTGTCTTTGGTTTTAAAGTAATTAACGGTCAGCTCTCGCGTACCTGTTGGCAGTTCTACCAATGCATTTAGTGAGCCTTCGTTTTTTAGCTTAAAAGGTTTAATATGGATATGCTGTTTAAATTCTAAACCCTTTTTGCCATGCCACTTATAAATAGCTTCTTTAGCGCACCACGCAACATATAAGCCATCTGTATTATCGCCAATCTGTTTCTGGGCAAGTTCTACATCGCTTAAAAACTTGTGTTTAATGCTTTTTATCTTGTGCTTAATCAGTTCGATATCGACACCTACAGCATGATCTTTGCTAATCATTACGGCAGCATAATCATAAGAATGGCTTAATGAAATATGATAGTCGAAATTAACCAGATAGGGCTTGCCATGTTCATCAAACTGACAGTCGATATACTCGGTTGTATTAAGCATTGTTCTCAATAGTAATCTTGTGCTTAACCAGTGCAGTAACCGCTTGCCGCTGTTTAATGACGAAATAATGTCATGTTCATGCTGCTTAAGCTGCAGTCCGGCCAACAATTCTTCCTCCGTTTCTTCAATTTTCCAAATTGCTAAAACAGAATGCTGATCAATATTTTTATTGTAAATTATTGGCATTGATTAAATTGGAGATTACATGCAAAATTATCTTAAATAAATGATAATTTAGGCCAAAAATACGTATAAAAATGATATTATCTGATAGCAGGATATTAGAAGAAATTGAGAAGGGAACAATCATCATTGAGCCTTTTAAACGCGAATGTTTAGGAACCAACTCGTATGATGTGCACTTAGGGAAATACCTGGCTACTTATAAAAGCCGTGTGCTCGATGCGAAAGCGCACAATGAAATCGAACATTTCGAAATCCCTAAAGATGGTTATGTCCTTCATCCCGGTACCCTATATCTTGGTGTTACTTTAGAATATACCGAAACACACGGACATGTGCCTTTTTTAGAAGGTAAAAGCAGTACCGGCCGCTTAGGTATCGATATCCATGCAACAGCAGGTAAAGGTGATGTTGGTTTTTGTAATACCTGGACATTAGAAATATCAGTAGCACAACCTGTGAAAATTTATGCCGGAATGCCTATTGGCCAATTGATTTATTTTGTTGTTGAAGGTAAAATAGAAACGATGTACAATTCAAAAGGTAATGCTAAATACAACAACAAAACCACCAGACCGGTAGAAAGTATGATGTGGAAGAATAAGTTTTAGAGATTGTTTAACTGCCAACAGCCAATTGAAAACTGGTATCTTTTTCTTTTTTGGAAATGAAAGGGGGTGTGCTATGGCTGCTTTAGCCCCGCCATTCGCTGTGGTCCCGATAGAAGGAATCGGGAGCCGCCGCTGTTGTCGGGTTTATTAACAAGGAACTGTTTTTCGGGCTGCTGAACATTGTTTCTAAACCCGATTGTCGTGAATGCCGATTTTTCATCGGCAGAAACAAAAGCGGGCTGGTGAGGCCAAGTGATCAGAGCCCCTCATTTCCAAATCAATAGCTAAAGGAATATTTTCGTTCTTGGAAATGAAAGCCTTGTGCTATGGTTGTTGTTGGGTTTATGAACAACGGACCGATAGGGTTGGCACACTGAATCCTTCATTTTCAAAGCCATATTGATAAATTAAAGTGTTTCTGTAGTTGTGAACTAAAAATTTAGATTGAAACTAAATTTCATGGTATCTTCATAAAAATATGCCTTAGGTTTTGTACCTTGACACGTATTTATTTGTTACCTAACCACATGAAACTCAAAATTACTCTCGCAATCAGTTTTCTATCTCTACTTATTGTTTTTGCCGCATTTAAAATGGATGATGATCCATTTAGTCAGCTCTTGCAAAAACTCGAAGATTACACCAGTAAAAATCCACAAGAAAAAGTTCACCTTCACTTAGATAAGCCTTATTATGCCATTGGCGATGATATTTGGTTCAAAGCCTATGTTGTAAATACCAAGACTTCGGCCCCTTCGGGCATTAGTAAGATCCTGTATGTAGAGCTGATAAATGAAAAGGATTCGCTAAAAAAACTAGTTAAGTTACCCATTATGGGAGGAATTACCTGGGGCGATTTTAAGTTAACAGATTCACTTGGTGAGGGCAATTATAGAATTAGGGCCTATACCAATTACATGAGGAATTTTGGCACCGAATTCTTTTACGATAAGACAATTAAGATCGGAAATAGCTGGGCTAACAAAGTTTTTACAAAAACTTCTTACAGTTTTACCAAAGAGAACAATGCAGATAAAGTAACGGCAACAGTTCATTTTGAAGATAAAAATGGCGTGGCTTACAGTGAAAATGAAGTAAGTTATGAAGTTCAGTTAGATTACCGTACCGTTACAAAGGGTAAAGTTAAAACAAGTTTAACAGGTGATGCGGTAATTAGCTTCACAAACAATCAATCTTTCCAAAATAAATCAGGGAAAATTATTGCGACCATCGCGCTGGATAATAAACAAAAAGTAATCAAATCTATCCCGATCACTTCCACCTCTAACAATGTTGATGTACAGTTTATGCCAGAGGGGGGAACACTTGTTGAAGAATTGCCCCAAAAAGTTGCCATTAAAGCTGTCAATGCCGATGGTCGCGGTGAAGATGTAGAAGGGGGTATAGTAGACGAAGGGGGAAATGAAGTAACCAGTTTTGCCACCAATTATTTAGGTATGGGTAGCTTTGTGTTTAATAATCAGGCAGGTAAGTCATATTCGGCAAAGGTTAAATTTAAGGATGGATCAGAAAAAACGTTTAAATTACCTGTGGCCGTTAAAAGTGGTTATGCACTTTCTGTAAATGCTTTAGATACAGGTAAAGTGGTGGTTAAAATTATGGCCAGTGCAGATCTTGTGAATGGCGATGAACTAAAAGTTGTGGCGCAGCATGGTGGCAATGTATATTATGGCTCGAAAGCTAAAATGGATAAACAGGTACTAGTGGCCAATATTCCAAAAAAGAACCTGCCAACTGGTATTGTACAGTTTACTTTATTTTCAAGCAGCAATCAACCTTTGGCAGAGCGGTTGGTTTTTATTAATAACAAGGCCGAATTAATTGACATATCGATTAATGCATCAGGAGTTTCTGGTTCAAAAAGAGGAAAAGCAGCCTTTACTTTCGATGCTGCTAATGACAGCAAGCCCGTTTTAGGTAGTTTTTCGGTTGCTGTAACCAATACGGCAAAAGTAACACCTGATGAAAATAACGAGTCTAATATCCTCACCTCGTTGTTACTTACCTCTGATTTGAGTGGCTATGTGGAGAAACCCAACCATTATTTTTTAAAGGATGATCTTCAAACACAAAAGGAACTCGATAACTTAATGCTTACCCAGGGCTGGAGAAGATTTCTTTGGAAAAATATTATCAATGGTGTTGGTCCGAATATTACCTATAAACCCGAGCAGTCTATTACCATTAGCGGAACGGTAACGAAAGGCAATAAACCTGTACCTGGTGGTAAGGTAATGCTAATGGCTACAAAAGGAACGATGTACATTTTGGATACGGAAACCAATGCCGAAGGAAAGTTTGTTTTCGATAATTTAAGTTTTGGCGATAGTACAAAATTTGTTGTTCAGGCCAGAACTAAAACAGAAAGGAAGTTTGTGGATATTAATCTTGATATCGTTCCCGGGCAGATTGTAACCAAGAACAAAAATGGAGCCGATATCGATATCAATGTGAATAATACTTTAATGAAGTATATTAAAGAAAGTGATAACTATTTTAATGAGATGACCCGTTTAGGCCTGCTGGAGCGGACCATTAAACTCGAAGAAGTAACGATTACTGAAAAGAAAAACCCGGCGAAGAATTCATCCAACCTAAATGGTGCGGGAAGAGCCGATTTCATAATGACCGCTGATCAATTATCTACCTGCGTTACCTTATCGCAATGTTTGCAAGGCCGTTTACCAGGAGTGATATTTAGGGGGAATGTGCCATACTTGATGCGCAGTCAAGACACACCAATTCGTATTATTGTTGATGGCATACAAATGGAGGCCGATTTTCTGGATAACGTTACACCTAGCGATGTAGAATCCATCGAGCTGTTAAAAAGTATCGGAAATACTGCAATTTATGGTTCACAAGGTGGCGGAGGTGTAATTATCATTACAACTAAACGTGGTGATGGGGGAAGAAGTACCGATCGTTATGCACCAGGAATTGTAACCTTTAATCCAAAAGGATTTACGATTTCAAGAGAGTTTTATTCACCAAAATATGATGCGGCAAGCTCAAGCAGCAGGACCGATTTCAGAACAACTATTTATTGGAATCCACAGGTTGTTTCAGATAAAGATGGAAAAGCACAATTCGAATTTTATAATGCAGATGAGCCTGGAACCTATCGCGTAGTAGTAGAAGGAATAGATACAGTAGGGCATTTAGCAAGAAAAGTTTACACTTATGATGTTAAATAGAGAAAAATAGATAAATTTGAATTAGTATGCATGCATAGTTTATGCTGCGGTATATTATCTTGATACTAGATTCTTAAATCTTGATGCTATTTAAAATATGAATACAATAAAAGTAAGTGTTAAAGACCGCCTGGCAACCATTACCTTAGATAGAGGAAAATCGAATGCCTTAAACCGCGAGTTGATTACCGAGCTTGACGATATGCTTAAAAATATTATCGCCGATGATAACATTGGCGGTGTAATTTTAACCGGTACAGCACCTTTCTTTTCTGCTGGATTGGATTTGGTAGAACTTTATAACTATAACGAAGAAGAGGCTAAATCTTTCTGGCAGTTGTTTTTGGGTTTTACAGCCAGTATGGTCTCATTTAAAAAACCGATGGTAGCGGCAATCAGTGGCCATAGCCCAGCCGGCGGATGCGTAATGGCATTGGCCTGCGATTATCGGGTAATGGCAGAAGGACAATATATTATTGGACTTAATGAGGTACCAGTAGGTATTATTGTGCCAAATAGTATTTTTCAATTGTATGCGTTTTGGTTAGGTAAGGCTGAAGCCAGTCGTAGTTTGCTTTCAGGTAAACTTTACAGCCCCGAAGAAGCTTTAAAAGTCGGTTTGGTTGATGAATTGGTGAAAAATGAAAGTTTGTTAACTGCTGCCGAACGTAAGATTAAGAAATATATGGAGCTCGAAAGTAATACCTGGTCGCAAAGCAAGTTAAATATACGCGAGGAATTAATTGCTGCCGTAACTGCAGATCAGTCGGCTACTTTAGAAAAAATGTTAGCACAATGGTGGTCGCCGGCAACACGCCATATTTTAAAAACAATTTTAGCTAATCTGCAGAGAAAGTAAGTTTGGAGTTTGGAGCAGGGCGTTTGGAGTCGATTACTCGGTTCAAACAACTGAGCGATTACTACAGCACGGTTAACCAGTTTCAACAATTACCACTTAACCATTCCCAGCAAGTTAGCTTTAACCAATTAACCAATATACTATGTTCAGTTATAATGCACCAATGCTCAGAGAAGACGCTTTAAAAGGAAAAACCATTGTAATTACAGGTGGTGGAACGGGGTTAGGGAAAGCAATGGGCGTATATTTCTTGAAATTAGGAGCCAACCTCGTAATCACAAGCAGAAAACAGGATGTACTGCAAAAAACTGCCGATGAAATGGAAGAAAAAACAGGTGGCAAAGTATTGGCAGTTGCCTGTGATGTAAGAGAAGTAGCACAGGTAGAAAACGTATTGGCCAAAACTTTAGAAAAATTTGGTTCAGTTGATGTACTATTGAACAATGCTGCGGGTAATTTCATCTCTCCAACCGAACGGTTATCAGCCAATGCATTTTCATCCATTATCGATATCGTTTTAAAAGGAACGGTTAACTGTACACTTACCTTTGGTAAACACTGGATTAAGGAAAAACAAGCGGCAACAGTTTTAAATATAATTACCACTTACGCTTTTACAGGCTCAGCCTATGTTGTGCCTTCTGCCTGTGCAAAAGGTGGCGTTTTAGCACTTACAAGGTCTTTGGCCGTTGAGTGGGGTAAATACGGTATTCGTACCAATGCGATTGCCCCAGGTCCGTTCCCAACCAAAGGCGCATGGGAGCGTTTATTGCCCGGCGATTTAGCCAAAAAATTCGATTTCAAAAACCGTGTACCGTTGAAAAGAGTTGGCGATCATCAGGAACTCGCCAATTTAGCTGCATTTCTGGTGAGCGATTTCTCTGGATACATTAATGGCGAAGTAATTACCATTGATGGCGGCGAATGGCTGCAGGGAGCAGGCCAGATGAATGGTCTGGAAGCAATCCCGAACGAAATGTGGGATATGCTCGAGCAAATGACACGAAGCGCTAAAGGAAGCTAGTATTTGATGACAAGTCTTATTACTTGATACTCGCTACTTGTTACTAAAATATTATCTTTGCCGATATGAATATCTTACTTTTAGGTTCAGGCGGCAGAGAAAGCACATTCGCTTGGAAAATGAGCCAGTCTTCGCACTGCGATAAACTAATTATTGCTCCAGGTAACGGTGGTACAGGAGCTTATGGTACAAACATCAATATCAATGTAAACGATTTTGATGCCATTAAAAAAGTAGTGCTTACCGAAAACATCGAACTCGTTGTAGTAGGTCCGGAAGAACCTTTGGTAAATGGTATTCACGATTTTTTCCTTGCCGACAAAGCCATTGCGCACATTCCAGTTATCGGACCTAAAAAAGAAGGAGCTATTTTAGAAGGGAGTAAAGATTTTTCTAAACAGTTTATGGAGCGCCATGGTATTCCAACTGCTGCCTCAAAATCTTTCACCCCCGAAACTTTAGAAGATGGCTTGGCTTATTTGCAAAACCATGCATTGCCAGTTGTTTTAAAGGCCGACGGTTTGGCAGCAGGTAAAGGTGTGTTAATCTGTACCGAAACCATCGAGGCTCAGGAAGAATTAAAACTGATGCTTGGCGGTAAATTTGGTGCAGCCGGGGCAACAGTAGTAATCGAAGAATTTTTAAGCGGGATAGAACTTTCGGTATTTATTTTAACCGATGGCGAAAATTATATCACACTGCCTTCAGCTAAAGATTATAAACGGATTGGTCAAGGCGATACCGGTTTAAATACTGGTGGTATGGGCTCCGTTTCGCCAGTTCCTTTTGCCACACCAGAATTTTTGGCTAAAGTAGAAGAACGGATTATTAAGCCAACAGTTGAGGGTTTAAAGAAAGATAATATCGATTATACAGGTTTCATCTTCTTCGGACTGATAAAAGTAGGGGAAGAGCCATTTGTAATCGAGTACAATGCGCGTATGGGCGATCCTGAAACAGAGAGTGTGATCCCTAGAGTTGAAAACGACTTGGTAGAGTTGTTTTTAGCTACTGCCAACAAACAATTAAACCAGGTGAGTTTGGTTATTTCTGAGCAAACAGCTGCTACTGTAATGATTGTGGCAGGTGGTTACCCAGGCGATTACCTGAAGGGTAAAGCCATTACCGGAATTGAAAACCTACGTCATTCTAACGCATTCCATGCCGGAACATTGTTAGAAAATGATGTCGTGAAAACAAATGGAGGAAGGGTAATTGCGATTACCAGTTTGCAAAAAGATTTGTTTACTGCCTTACAATCTGCAACAGCTGATGCTGGCAGAATTTATTTCGACGGGAAATATTTCAGAGAAGATATTGGTTTTGACTTAATTTAAAAAGAACATAAGTTGAAAAAAGTACTTAAGAAGATCTCCGAAATCGCAATTAAACAAGGAGAGTTTAGTTTTACACCTGAGCAAACCGAAGCAAAGTGGCTAGGTAATCAGCCTGCTACCTTAGCTGAAATACAAGAGGCTGAAGCAAGACTAGGAGTAACGTTTCCAACGGATTATAAAGATTTTCTGTTGATTGCCAATGGATTTACCACGCCAAATGAACACGTTGATCCGTCGTTTTCAAAAGCAAGTGATATTGCATTTCTAAAGGATGTTGATCCACAGCTGATCGAAGTTTGGACAGAAAATATCGAATTGCTTGAGGTAGCAATTAAACTGGCCAGAAGCATTATTGTTGCTGGCTTAGGGGAAGAGCAATATTTTCTTCTAATCCCGCCGGTAATCGAAAATGCAGATTGGGAATATTGGAAATTCGCATCGTGGATTCCGGGAGAAGACCCTTACGAAGGGTTGGAGAATTATTTTATCAACGTATTGGATTTCTTAAAATCTGCATAATGCGTTTTCGTATAAACAAAGAAAGCCCCAATTTTGATTGGGGCTTTCTTTGTTTTGAATGCTTTTTTATTTCGATTTACTTCCAAGTAATTCTTGAAGTTTGTCTTGTAACGCTTGTTCTCTTAATCCTTTAGCAATAATTTTACCCGTTGGATCAATCAAGAAATTAGCCGGGATTGATTGGATGCCATACATTTGAGCCACTTCATTGCTCCAGCCGTTCAAATCAGATACATGCGTCCAGGTTAACTTGTCGGCTTCGATGGCTTTTTGCCATGCTGCTTTAGTTGTTCTGGTATTTCCTCCATCCAACGAAACACCCAATACAGTAAAGCCTTTATCTTTAAATTTGTTGTAAGCTACTACCACATTTGGGTTTTCCTGACGGCATGGGCCACACCATGATGCCCAAAAATCTACCAGTACGTATTTACCTTTAAAATCGGATAGTTTAACAGGTTTACCTGCAGTATTAACTTGCGTAAAGTCCATAGCCATGGCACCTACAGCGGTTTTTCTTCCAGCATCGAATATTTGAGCAAGTTTTTTACCTGTTGTAGTTGCCTTCAAGTCTGGAGATAATGCGACAAAAGCTTTTTCTGCTGCTGTTGCCTGATCAGGATCTGCAGCCAATTGGCTAATTGCGCTTAAGCCGATAAATGATTTTGGATTGCCGTTTGCATACTGTAATAATAATGGAGCCATTCCAGCAGCTTCTTTTTCATAACGGGCACCTAAAGCGCCCATAACAGCTTTATCTTGTTTTTGCTCGGGTGTATAGGCTGCATATTCCGCATTAATTGCAGCAAGTTTATCTGCTACAGGTTTAGTTAATGCTTTTAATTTCTTTGCATCGTCATTAACTGGTGAGCCAGTAATTGTTGCTTTCTTTAAAGAATCCGTTGCCGCTAGCTTTATATTTCCCGGCTCTACATATAGCGATAAAGCATCTAATTTCTCACCCTGTGCCGGACGGTTTACGTAAGGGTTTTTGTTTAAGAAAAGACTTCCCTGTGCAGGATTTAACAATGTTCCTTTAAATGCAAAAGTGCCATTTGTTACAGTTGCCGAATCGGTAATGTTTTTACCATCTCCCTGATAGATCAGGTAAACCTTATCTCCGGTTTTCAATCCTTTTATATCGCCATTAACTGTAAATGGCTTCTGTGCCAAGGCTGCAAGGGGCAATAGTGCCATCGCAGATAATAATAGTTTTTTCATCTGTATAATATTTTTTTCATTGGTGATAAAGCTATCATGATTTGTTGATTTTACTTTGTGATATTGAAAATCATGATGGTTTCATGAGGTTAGTTTAATCTTGTCCAAATATAGAAATCTGTACCGCTAAAACGTAAATAGCTGTGTAAAATTATGATAGACTGTTTCAGGGATAGCTTTTAGTTCAGCTTTTGGTAGGTTCTCCACCATAAATCGGGCATTTCGCCATTAACAGCAGTCTGGTAATCATCATATCTGCAAGGCACAAGGTGGTAACGCTCGTTTTTAGATTGTCCCGAAGGGTAAGGGACCTGCATCCACCAGCGGTCTGATTTTTTGCTTTTCACAAACATCATTTCTCCCGAACCGTCTTTTAAACTGGTTCGATAGATCATAAATTGTGATTTCGGTGTTAGCGGAAAATCCTTTTTTCGGGCATAAAATCCATCAACAAAATACCATACCATTTGAGCAAGTAAGAAGGCCGTTTGTCCATTATTGTCATAGGCCGGATTAAACTCGTAAAAACCAATTGAGGTCAACTTATCATTCATGCCAGCATAACGGGCAATACGACAGGCTTCTTCGCCATCAAAACCATTTGGCGTGGTGTTCGCATTTGCTGCGGCATCTGCAGAACGGATAGCGCCCATGTCAAAGCTAATCATGTTTGCATTACGGATAATGGGCTCTGTTAGGGTAATGTCCTGAGCAAATTCACCCAAGCGGTGTACATCAAAATATAATTTATCCATCACGCTCAAACTTTCTTGGTTTACAAAATAAGTTTGATAACCCACATTGCTAAAATTGAAAAGGTAATTGGGCTGGTGCAGGAAAATTTTGTTCAGGTAACAGTCCGAGCGGGTAGCAATTCCTTCATTGTCGTCATCGCCAATGTCAAATTGGTTATCTATAACCACCAGATCTACTTTTTGCTCTAAATCTTCATAACCCAGGTATTGGCCATAAGTTAAGTCTTGTCCACCGCCAATAATGATTGGAATAATGTCTTTTTTAATCAGTTCCGAAACCACCATCTTGATGGCAATGTAGGTATCGCCAATGGTTGCGCCGTGTTTAATATTGCCTAAATCGATAATCCTGCTATTAAAAGCACCTTCGTTGAGTTTATAAAATTTCTCTCTAAAATAATCGGGTGCCAGGGCAGAGCCTTCATTGTTAACGGCGCCTCTTCCATCAAGTACCCCAAAAATTGCCAGATCGTAGGTGTGCTCCTCAAAATCGGGGAACGATTCGGTGTAAATCTGCGCTTTTAACCCCAGCTGACTTGTGAAAAATCCTTGCTTGGGTGTAAAACTATCAGGGTTTATAGGGGAAAAGAAATCCGTTAATGACATATATTTAAAACTCTCGGCTCAAATATCTATTTTTGAATGCGTATTTCCACATATAGCTCGAAAAAAATAAAATGATACTGGTAACCGGAGGAACTGGATTTTTAGGATCTGAATTAATTAAGCAGTTAACCGATAGGGGTTTAACTGTTCGGGCCTTGAGGCGGAAGAAATCTAAAATCCCTTCACAAATCCAGAATATCCCACTCATTGAATGGTTTGAGGCTGATATTAACGAGCCTTCTGCATTGGAAGATGCCTTTATCGGGATTACCAAAGTTTACCATTGCGCAGCTTTTGTGTCCTTCAACCCAAAAGATAAAAAGCAACTTTTCCATGTAAACATAGAAGGAACCTCGAACATTGTAAATCTTTGTGCCGAAAATAGTTGCCGTTTATTGCATGTAAGCTCAGTTGCTGCGTTAGGAAATGCCAAAAAGGGTAATAAAATTACTGAAAAAGACTTTTGGGAATATGATGCCAGAGCACACGCCTACGGTTTATCGAAATACGAGGGTGAGATGGAAGTTTGGCGGGGCATTACTGAAGGTTTAGACGCTATCATTGTTAACCCATCGGTAATTATCGGTAAAAATGCGGGCTTTGAGGGGAGTGGAGCAATTTTTAAACTGATAAAAGGTGGTTTTCCCTTTTACACCGATGGGGCTTCTGGTTTTGTAGATGTTGAAGATGTGGCCAAAGCGATGATCTTGTTAATGGAGGCGGAAGTTTCGGGAGAACGGTATATCATTTCTGCCGATGATTATCATTATAAAGATCTGTTCAGCGAAATTGCACAGGGTTTTGGCGTTAAAGCACCAAAAAGAGAGGTAAAACCATGGATGCTCGGAATAGCCTGGAGGGCGCTAAAATTTGCATCCATATTCACTGGTAAACAACCTTCCATCACTAAAGATGCTGCAAAGAGCAGTTTAACCTTAAGTTATTACAATAACAATAAAATAAAAACGGAAACTGGCATTACCTTTAAGCCGGTTGCCGAAAGCATAAAAGAAATTACCCAACATTTAAGATAATGCCCAAACAGAAAGCCTATTACATCATCGATTTTGACAGTACCTTTACACAGGTAGAAGCACTTGATGAACTTGCACGAATTTCGCTAAAGAACCACCCAGATAAAGAGGCGATTTTTCAAAAAATTGAAGATTATACCAATTTTGCCATGGAAGGAAAACTTTCCTTCTCCGAAAGTTTAGCACAACGTGTTAAGCTTCTAGAAGCTAACGAAGATCATTTAAAACAACTCATCAAACATTTGAAAAAGAAAGTGTCTACCTCTTTTTCGCGTAATGCTGAGTTTTTTAAGAAACATGCCGATGAGGTGCTGATTGTTTCTGGCGGATTTAAGGAATTTATTACTCCTGTAGTGAGCCAATACCACATTAAAAAGGAAAATATTTATGCCAATACCTTTGTAACCACTGGCGATGGTAAAATTATAGATTATGATCATACCAATCCTTTAAGTGAAGAGGGTGGCAAAGTAAAATTACTTCAGCATTTAAAGCTCGAAGGCGAACTATTCGGTATTGGCGATGGATATTCTGATTTCCAGTTGCGCGAAAGCGGTATCATCAATAAATTTTTTGCATTTACGGAGAATATAGCCCGTGAAAGTATTGTTTCGAAAGCTGACCATGTAACACCAAGCTTCGACGAGTTTTTGTACGTAAACGATCTGCCGCGTGCAATTTCTTATCCTAAAAACAGAATCCTTTGCCTGGTAATTGGTGAAGTTGATCCCTTAACGATTTCTATCCTTAAAAATGATGGTTTATCAATTAGGCATAAAACTTCTTTTGAAGATAAATACGTAAAGGATGTGGGAATTATTCTTTTAGCTGATGGCGAAAAAATAAATAAAGAACAGTTAAAAAACGCAGCTAAACTAAAAACTATAGGTTATTTAGGTAATACGAAAAATAAAATAGATCTCGATTTATGTACCAAACAAGGTATTGTTGTTTTCGATGACCCTAAAAATAATCCACGTAATATCGATTTTATCCCGAAAAGGGTTGCCGATTTTATGAATACTGGAGCAACTTATTTGAGCAGTAATTTCCCTAACTTACAATTGCCAAAAATTGAGAAATCGCATCGCTTAATTCACATCCACAAAAACGTTCCGGGTATTATGGCGAAAATCAATACTGTTTTTGCCACGCACGACATTAACATTGTGAGCCAGTTTTTAATGACCAATCCTGAGATCGGCTATGCCATTACCGATATCAATGCAGAATACGATAAACAATTGTTTAAATCGCTTAAAAAGATCGAGCATACCATAAAGTTTAGGGTGCTGTACTAACCAGTATCGTCATTTCGAGGGGTAATTTATTTTATAAAAATCAATATGAATGACGTTGAAATTTCAGGCGGTATATAATTCCCCTCTTTTAGAGGGGTGTCCGCAGGACGGGGTGTTTTATTTGTCCTAGCCGGACGGGCGTCTTTCTTTTTGGTGTCAAAAAGAAACAAAAAACACCGGCTGAAAATTTTTCTTTTGAAGCTAGTGGGTTGGCTTGAGCAGTGCGGCCCGAAAAATTTGTTAGGCCGGATTTAAGTAGAACGGGGATAGCAGTGCTATGGCCTAGCTGGACGGGAATGCGAAAGCGATTAAAGTGCTGATTAATAATAGTTTGTAAAATAACGTCAATGGTAGCGGAGCGCAGCGTAGTCGAGAAATCTATATTAAGATCTCTCTCCCGAAAGTTCGGGACTGTGCTTCAGTCGAGATGACGACTTTTCCACACTCATATTCGTTCCCGAACGGTGTAATAAAGTACTTCAAACGATCTTTATCCTAATACCTACCTCAAAAACTGATGCCTCTTCAACAACAAATGCTTAGGTGTACCTATCGTTTGCGACCGATAAATTCCCGTATGGCCTGAAAATAAGTAAGCAGTAACACAGGCTAAGGCGATATAAATTCCCGATGAGGTACCAAATAGCTCTACGCCCATAAAAATACAAGCCAAAGGGGTGTTCGCTGCCCCTGCAAAAACAGCCACAAAGCCCATTCCCGCCAACAGTCCAAGAGGTAAGGGGATAAAGAAACTCAAAAAACTACCCAGTGTGGCCCCAATAAAGAAAAGTGGAGTAACTTCGCCGCCTTTAAACCCTGCACTCAGGGTAAATGCTGTTAAAAATAATTTGATCGCAAATGTATAATACGCTTCTTGTTGAACAAAGGATTCTGAAATAACCGGAATGCCCAAGCCGATATATCGTGTATTTCCGATCAGGTAAATAATGCCAATTAAAACTAGTCCACCAATAAATGGCCTTAATGGTGGGTATTTGATTTTACTGAAAAGACTTGATAAACCATGGTTTAAGGCCGAAAAAGATCTCGCCACCAGTCCAAATAATATTCCAGCACCTAAGGATAACAGTAAATTGATCGAATTCATTTCCGGCACCAGAGAAATGGAATAGTGGGTATGCCCAACACCCCAGCTTTTGCAGGCATAATCGGCAATAATTGCTGTAATAAATGAAGGAAGAATCGAACTGTAGGTTAAACTTCCAATAACGAAAACTTCCAATCCAAATACTGCACCTGCCAAAGGTGTTCCGAAAACAGAGGCAAAGCCAGCAGCGATCCCGCAGATAAGGATCACTTTTCGATCTCTGGCTTTAAGTTTAAACAGTTTCGTAAACTGATCGGCAAAGGCTCCTCCAATTTGCACAGCTGTACCCTCTCTTCCAGCCGAGCCGCCAAATAAATGGGTAATAATCGTGCCTGCAAAAATGAGTGGCGCCATAATCAGCGGAATCACATTTTTGGGCGATTGTAATTCTTCAATTAAGAGGTTGTTGCCCTTTACAACGGCTGCACCCCAGTAATGGTAAGCTAGGCCAATGAGTATACCCGCAATTGGTAAAAAGGCAATAATCCAGAGGTGCTGTTCACGGTAATTGGTTGCCCAGTTTAAAGTTTCTAAAAACAGGGCAGAGGCAGAGCCTATAATCCCACCCAATATTGCAGAAATCAATAGCCACTTTAATGTGCTGATTAAGAGTAATCCGAAGTCGAGTTTAATAAAATGTTTAATAGACAGAAGAAATCCTTCTGTTAGTTTTTTAACAGGCATTTGCATTCAATTTTAAATAAAAATCGTAGGAGTCATCAGCCTGTTTGGGCGGTTTTGGCGGTACTCCATCGCCATTGTCCCAAATGTATAAAATTTAGTTATTTGTTGCAAAATCTTTATCACCTTTGTGCAGCTAACTTTAAACCATGGATTTCACACCCGAAATAAAAGACAAATTACATCAACTGCAAGAAAAGTATACGGCAATGGGGCAAGATATGGCATCGTACCTCGATGGGCTCTTATATGCCGATTTCTTAACCTATTGGGACTACATTCATTTGGATACTTTACTGAGCTTACAGAATCCTAAAACACCAATTCCGGATGAAGAGATTTTCATCATGTACCATCAAATCACGGAACTTTATTTTAAGCTTGCACTGCACGAATGCAGGCAGATTGCTGAACATGAAAATTTAACTGCCGAATTTTTTACTGCACGCGTAAAACGGATCAACGCTTATTTCAATGCCTTAACCACTTCTTTCGAGGTGATGGTTGATGGTATGGAGAAAGAGCAGTTCCTGAAATTCCGCATGTCGTTATTGCCTGCCAGTGGATTCCAATCTGGCCAGTACCGGATGATCGAGATCTGTGCTACAGATTTTATCCAATTGGTAGATAAAAGCAAACGCGAAGAACTAAGGACTGCAACAATAGAAGAACAATTCGAAAATATTTACTGGAAATTCGGTGCAACCGAGCTGTCTTCAGGTAAGCAAACTTTAACCTTAAAGCAATTTATTAAAAAGTATGCTGCTCATTTTCTACAACTGGCTAAAGATCGCACTTTAACCAATTTTTCAGCTTTATACCATCAATTGCAAGCGAATGGAGCCGATGTTTCTGCCCTTGCAGAGGAGTTGCGTAAGTTAGATTTGTATGTAAATGTAGAATGGCCTTTATCGCACTACAAATCGGCCGTACGTTATTTGGAGAAAGATCCGGTTGATATTGCAGCAACAGGTGGAACCAACTGGCAAAAGTATCTGCCTCCGCGTTTTCAGAAGAGAATCTTTTATCCGTTCTTGTGGACCGGTGAGCAAATAGAAGAGTGGGGTAAAGGTTGGGTGCTTAGTGTACTTAAAACACTTAAAAACAAAGATTAATATTGCAAAAAGCTATTAAAAAAGCCTGTTTTTTCTTAATTTGCGCGAAATAATTAATGACAGAATGAGCGAATTATTGAAAAAGAGAATGAGCGGTAAAACACTCAGCCATTCGATTATTCACCCATTCAAAATTCAAATACAATGACCGAGACATTAGATATAAAAATCACCAAAGCAGCGCAAACACGTTTGGCTGTTACTGATTTTTCGCAATTACCGTTCGGTAAGGTTTTTACCGATCACATGTTTACTGCCGACTACGAAGATGGCGAATGGAAAAATTTACAGATTCTTCCTTATGGCCCAATTCCGATGAGCCCGGCAATTTCTGCACTTCATTACGGACAGGCGATTTTCGAAGGATTAAAGGCTTACCGCCAACCAGATGGTAAAATTAGTGTTTTCCGTGCTGATAAAAACTTCGAACGTTTTAACAAATCAGCAGCCAGAATGTCGATGCCAGGTATTCCTGAAGAAATTTTTATGCAAGGTTTGGCCGCATTAATCAATGTTGATGAGAAATGGGTACCTAATCAAGAAGATTATGCTTTATACATCCGTCCGGTTATGTTTGCAATGGACCCTTATTTGGGCGTTAAGGCATCTGATACCTATAAATTTGCTTTGTTAACTACACCAACTGGTCCATATTACAGTAGTGCACTTAAGGTTAAAATTGAAACTGAATTTACGCGTGCAGACGAAGGTGGTGTAGGCTTTGCCAAGACTGCTGGAAATTACGCACGTTCACTATATCCTTTCGAGCAAGCTAAAAAAGAAGGTTACGATCAATTGATCTGGACAGATTCGGTAACGCATGAGTTTATTGAAGAAGCTGGAACTGCCAACTTACTTTTTGTAATTAATGGCAAATTGGTTACACCGTCAGTACGCAGTACTGTTTTGGATGGTGTAACGCGTGATACTATTATTAAACTGGCTAAAGATGCTGGAGTAGAAGTTGAAGAACGTAGGGTTTCTGTTAAAGAAGTGATTGAAGGAATTGAAAACGGAAGCTTAACAGAGGCTTTTGCCGCAGGAACTGCAGCTACAGTAACACATGTAGGCGAAATGGGCTATAATGGTCAGAGCTATAAATTGACCGACCCATCTACAAGACATATTTCTAATGGCATTGCTAAAAAATTAAACGATATCCGTTACGGTTTAGCACCTGACGAATTTGGTTGGAACTGGGTTTTATAATTTGGAAACCATTTAAAAGTAACCCCGATGCAGAATATGCACCGGGGTTATTTTTTGTTCCGTTTTTCAGTTCGTCATGCTGAATTTATTTCAGCATCTTTCTTTGCCGCCATTAAGACCCTGAAATAAATTACCTTCGGTGAGCTCGCTAAGGCTCGGTTCAGGGTGACGACTAACTATTGGAGATTAATTATTTATCCAAAATCACTACGCCTTTAGCTTCGAAAGCCAATTCTTTTTTAGGATCGGTAATTTTGGCCACTTCTTCAGGAGATTTTTTAGCGTCTTCCGCGTAGTGGCGTAAAGTTTCTACCGAGATGGTTTGTTTCTTTGCTAATCCATCCAAAACTACTTTTTTGCCCACAATGTCCATCGGCATAAAGAACGCATAATCTTTAAAAGTTACCCGCATTGGATCGCCATTAGGCATTTCTAAAGTCATCCAGCAGCCCTTTTTCTTACACACATCTACCACCTTGCCTTCGATTTTCATATCGGCAATTTTTTTATCCCCCATGGCAGCTTCCATCTTTGCAGCAGGTTTTACATCGCCTGGTTTAACTTCTCCAAATTTTTGACCAGTGTATGCGCTTTGAGCAAATGAAAATGCTGTAAATAGGCAAAAGCCCAAGCTTAGAATGATTTTTTGCATGGTTTTATAATTATCCGGTTAATGATCTAATCAAAGTTATTTAAAATTTTTCATTAATAATGAAAACAAAAAATCCCCGCTAACATCCATTAACGGGGAAAATCATCCCTATAATTGCAAATCACATTTTATGATGTACATTTAAATTGTTATAGGCAAACTAGAATCCAAAAGTTTAATTTTTGCTTTGGTTGTAGTTAATGTCTTTGTATACAGGTAGTTGTTGTTTTTTTTGCCGGATTACTAATATTCAATGATGTTGTAGGAGTGTAGAATATTATCTTCTTTCTGTGGAAATTTGTTGAGCTGTTTCCCCACCTTTTATCTATCCAAAAACAAGGCTGAACACTTCTTCTATCTTACTTACTGCTTTAATCTCAAGGTTGTATTTGTTTGTATCAATTCCTTTCAAGTTGTATTTAGAGATGTAAATCGTTTCGAAACCTAATTTGTCTGCTTCGGCAATACGTTGTTCGATTCTGTTTACCGCCCTAATTTCTCCCGATAGGCCTACTTCTGCGGCGAAACAGTTTTTTGAAGAAACAGCGATATCCTGATGCGATGATATTATGGCAATTAATACCGCCAGGTCAATTGCAGGGTCTTCAACTCTAATTCCGCCGGCGATATTTAAGAAAACATCTTGTGTACTTAATCTAAAGCCACAGCGTTTTTCTAAAACAGCTAAGAGCATATTCATCCTTTTGGTATCGAAACCTGTTGCTGAGCGTTGAGGAGTTCCATATGCTGCCGAACTCACTAAGGCCTGTGTTTCAATCAACATCGGCCTGGCACCCTCTAAGGTTGCGGCTATGGCGATTCCGCTCAGCTCTTCATCACGTTGTGAGAGCAAGATTTCTGATGGATTGGAAACTTCTCTTAAACCACTGCCCTGCATTTCGTAGATCCCGAGTTCTGCGGCTGCACCAAACCGGTTTTTGATGGATCTTAGGATGCGATAAACGTGGTGCCTGTCGCCTTCGAACTGTAAAACCGTATCAACCATGTGCTCGAGTATTTTAGGCCCTGCAATAGCGCCATCTTTGGTGATGTGGCCGATAAGGAAAACAGGTACGCCGGTTTCTTTTGCAAAACGCAATAATTCGGCAGTACATTCCCTTACCTGCGATACGCTGCCTGGTGTTGAATCGATATGAGCGGAGTGCAAAGTCTGAATAGAATCTACAACTAAAATTTCAGGTTCAAGAATTTCGACCTGCTTAAATATATTCTGTGTAGAAGTTTCTGTTAAAATGTAACAGTTGGACGAGGGGCTTTCCTGAATCCTTTCTGCCCGCATTTTAATCTGTTGTTCGCTTTCTTCACCGGAGATATAGAGCAGTTTTTTGCCCTTTAAATTTAAAGCCAGTTGCAACGTCAAGGTCGATTTCCCGATACCCGGTTCACCGCCGATGAGCACTAGCGATCCTTCTACCAATCCACCACCTAAAACGCGGTCCAATTCTTTATCGCCAGTTAATATTCTACGTTCAGTTGACGATTGTATTTCATCAACTTTGCTTGGTTTGCTTAATTTGCGGCTAGTAGTATCGCTTTTCCAGGTTGGGACAGAAGCGGAGCTTTTCTCTACAATTTCTTCTACAAAGGTATTCCATTGGTTACAAGACGGACATTTACCTAACCATTTTGCCGATTCGTAGCCACAGCTCTGACAGAAAAATGCACTTTTTGATTTTGCCAATTGATTAAAATTTTAGATTACGAATTTAACCTTTCAGGATTGAAAGTGTTTTTATTTTTTTGAACAATTAATCGTTTGCCCGAATCGCGTTTACGTTAAACCTCGCAGGTTTTCAAAACCTGCGAGGTTTGAAACATCACTATAAAATGCAGAGCCATTGTTGATAAACCTGGATAGAACGGAAAGCCCAGAGCGAAGAATGAGTGAGGACTTGGAGGGATAGCAGGACTAAGTGGCCAAAACGCACAGGACAGTTGTTTTCCAAAAATATTGACCACCTAAGTCATCTGAGCACAACTTAGTGAGGCACTTAATTAATATTTTGGGTTTGAAATGCACTTAAACAAAAAAGCCCAGATTTAAAAAATCCGGGCTTTCTGTTAAATGTGTTTTGAGTTATAATTTAATCTCTTCATCTTTTGCGGAGATGAAGTGAAACTCGGTTAAGTGATACGATGATTGTGCCTTAACTTTAATCCATTGGCCGTATTTAAAGAACCAGCGGCGTTGAAGGTTGAAAATGCCTTTTGTAATATAAGCTTCTATGTATGGGTGTACGCAAAGGGTTACACCTTTTTCATTCTGCTCTCTTAAAATATAATTAAGGTTGTTCTCAATATCATCCATTAAAACGATACTCGCTTTAATTTCTCCGGTCCCATCGCAGGCCGGACATTTTTCTACCGTAACAATATTCATTTCCGGACGAACACGTTGTCTGGTAATCTGTACCAAACCAAATTTGCTTGGAGGCAAAATAGTGTGTTTGGCTCTATCCAATAACATCAGCTCACGCAAATAATCGAATAGCATTTTACGGTTTGTTGGTTTGTGCATATCGATAAAATCGATTACCACAATACCGCCCATATCGCGCAAGCGCAATTGACGGGCAATTTCTTTGGCCGCCTCTTTGTTTACCTGTAAAGCATTCTCTTCTTGATTTTCTTTACTGGCAGTACGGTTTCCACTATTCACGTCTATAACGTGGAGTGCTTCAGTATGCTCTACAACAAGGTAAGCACCGCCTGGTAAGTTTACTGTTTTTCCGAAAGCGTTTTTAATCTGCTTTTCTACACCAAAATGATCGAAGATAGGTTCTTTCTGTTTGTATAGTTTAACGATCTTTTCCATTTCGGGAGAGATGTCGTGAACATAAGAACGGATATCATCGTACAGCTCTGGCGTACTCACGTAAACGTTTGTAAAATCAGGGTTCAGAATATCACGGATTAACGTTGATGATCTGTCCATTTCTCCCCAAACTCTTTTTGAAGGTTCGGTAGATGGCATTTTTTTAATGAAATTTTCCCACTTAGCAATTAAATCTAAAAGATCTTTTTGCATTTCGGCAACTCCTCTGCCTTCAGAAACGGTTCTGATAATGACCCCAAAATTTTGAGGTTTAATACTTTCAATAATCTTTTTTAAACGATTACGTTCGGTATTACTTTTAATTTTTTTTGATACAGATATGGTATTGGAGAATGGCACCAGTACCACATACCTGCCGGCAATCGAAATGTCGGAACTTAAACGCGGTCCCTTTGTAGAAATTGGCTCTTTGGCAATTTGTACAGGTAGGAGCATGTTTTTACTGAGCACATCAGAAATTTTGCCAGCCTTGTTAATATCGGCTTCTAGCTTTAAATTATCTAATAATGTGCCTGTAACCGAGCCATTACGCTTGATCTTCGTTAGCTTAATTAAAGATTGCACCTGAGGGCCCAAATCAAAGTAATGCAAAAAAGCATCTTTTTCATAACCAACATCCACGAAAGCGGCATTCAGGCCAGGCATAATTTTTTTAATGCGGCCTAAATAAATATCGCCTACAGCGTAGTTAATATTGATTTGTTCTTTGTGAAGCTCAACAAGTTGTTTGTCTTCAATCAACGCTATGGTAACTCCGGCAGGAGTCGAATTGATAATTAATTCTTTTACCAACAGCTACAGATTTAAGGCTTTCGCCTATTAACAAATGGATAGTAAATAAAAACAGTGATGTAGCCAAAAAGATATACAATAAAAAAATCATATAAATTGTTTAAACCTCATAGTGTTTACTATGAGGTTTAACTGGCTTTATCAAATAAGAAACTATTTTTTCTTATGTCTGTTTTTTCTTAAACGTTTTTTACGTTTGTGGGTAGCCATTTTATGTCTCTTTCTTTTTTTACCGCTTGGCATAGTTTTAAGTTTTAAATGTTTTTATTAATCTGTTAATTAATTTTTATTCTTTAGTTCAGCCACCTTCTTATCAATGAATGAAGATAAGGTTGGGTTAGCCGCTAATTTTTTGCTTGATAGGTAAGCATTTACTGCTTCTTTATTTCTGCCTAAATTTTCTAAAGCTGTTCCTAAATAAAAATAGGCTTCAGGAGTTGGAGCAGCGGCAATTACGGTGTTAAAACGAGGAATTGCTTTATCAAACTGACCTGATTTTATGGAGAACAATCCTAAATTCATATTGGCCTTTACATTTTTAGGTTCTTTAGCAACAACTTCTAACAACATTGCAATACCTTGCATTGGTGCGCCTAAGCCGTTTACTATCGTTACACCTAGGCCTGTTTTAGCTTCAATGTTTGTAGAGTCTTTCTCTAATGCGTTTTTGTAAGATACATTGGCTTTCTGCAATAAAGCAGGTTGCGCTATGCTATCTTGTGTGCTTTCAAAAGCTTTTATAAATTGATTACCGGCAGCTAACCACGATTTTGATGATGGTTCGCCTTCGGCTACAACTTCTAAATACAGTGCAGATGGCGTAATTTGCTCAACATCGTCCCATTTCTGAGCCAGTTGTTTAGCAAGTTCAATCTTCTCTGCGCCATTTGCGCCTTTGTAGCTGTTTTCTAAAGCTGTAATGTCTGTAGCCAAATTCTTATTGATTACATTCTTTGCAGCAGTAGACGAAGTTTCGAGGTTTAGTGCCGATGTAGTTGATGGAGAAGCTGCTCCGGCCATTGGACCACTTGAAGGCATTTTTCCATTTTCTTCCGTTGGTTTAACCAAACCCTTAATGTCTCTTGTAAATAAGAATGCAACAAGCAATACAATCGCTCCAATAACTATGGTTTGTTTTGATCTGATGTTGCTATTCATATATAGGACTTAGGCTTCTACGTTAATTTTTTTTGAATTGCTTTTTACTTTATCAACAAATACTTTTGCTGGTTTAAAGCTAGGAACGAAGTGTTCTGGGATAATTATTGCAGTATTTTTTGAGATATTTCTCGCAGTTTTTTGCGCTCTCTTTTTAACAACAAAGCTTCCGAAGCCTCTAACGTATACATTTTCACCGCCAATCATGCTGGTTTTGATAACCTTGAAAAATGCCTCAACTGTTTCCTGTACATCAACCTTCTCAAT
Organism: Pedobacter sp. ISL-64; assembly: GCF_018613605.1. Taxonomy (GTDB): domain Bacteria; phylum Bacteroidota; class Bacteroidia; order Sphingobacteriales; family Sphingobacteriaceae; genus Pedobacter. The sequence continues at coordinate 72,608 of NZ_JAGGPU010000001.1, forward strand.
TCCGGTTTTTGTTGATATTTCTGAAATAATATCTGCCTTAGTCATATTTTATTATTTATTATATATTATGTTTTAATATTACTACTGTTTTGGGGTTGCAAAAGTATTGCTTTTTAATGAGATAGGGAAATAAAAGATGATTTTTTTATCACTAGACTTATCAGGCAATTGCAAGTTTTTTTTTAATCGGATAAATAGACCGTAATTTGCGGTAATGATATTTCAAAATGAACTCATCAATTGGTACCTGATAAACAAGAGAGATTTGCCCTGGAGGCATACCAATGATGCTTATACCATCTGGTTATCAGAGGTTATATTACAACAAACACGAGTAGAACAAGGACTTCCGTACTTTAATAGGTTTTTAGAGAATTTTCCTACAGTTGCCGATTTTGCCAGTGCTACCGAAGCCAAAGTTTTGAAGCTTTGGCAAGGATTGGGTTATTACTCGAGGGGTAGGAATATGCATGCAACCGCTCAAATTGTGGTGAAAGATTATCATGGAATCTTCCCAAATCTGCATGATGAACTCATAAAATTAAAAGGGATTGGTGAATATACAGCTGCTGCCATTTCCTCATTTTCGTCTGGAGAAGCACGGGCTGTGGTAGATGGAAATGTATTTCGGGTACTCTCCAGGTTCTATGGTTTAGCTACGCCAATAAATAGCCCGGCCGGCAAAAAAGAGTTTTATGCATTAGCAAATGATTTACTCTATAAAGAAGACCCTGCGCTATATAACCAGGCTATTATGGAGTTCGGAGCCATGCAATGCAAGCCAAAATCGCCCAATTGCAGCGTTTGCCCACTTAGTCAGGAGTGTTATGCTTTTAACCTTGGCCAGGTAAATATGCTACCGGTTAAAATTCGCAAAGCCGAACAAAAACACCGGCATATTAATTATTTTGTTTGTTTTGAAGATGAAAAAGTATTGATCAGGGAAAGACAAGCTGGGGATATATGGCAGCATTTATATGATTTCCCTAGCGTGGAAACTACAGAAGAATGCGAGTGGAGCGATTCATTGTTCATCGATCGGGTAAAATCTGTATTCGGAAACAACGCCGATTTTACATTTATAAGAGCCAAAAAGCACATATTAACTCACCAAATAATCCATGTACAATTTTTTGCATTAAAAAATTATATATTTAACTTTAATAAACAAAAGGAACTTAATTGGGTTTCTTTAAGTAAATTAGATGAGTTACCGCAGCCAAAAGTAATCCATGATTTTGTTCTGGAATATTTTTATAAGAACAAAATGGAGTAACTAACCATCTTATTCGGTGCGCACTTAGAAAACGAAACAACTAACCAAAAATATTTATGTCTGGGATTAACAAAGTTATTTTAGTAGGCCATTTAGGCAAAGACCCTGAAGTGCGACATTTAGATGGTGGCGTAACAGTAGCCAGTTTTCCATTAGCCACCTCGGAAACATACAACAAAGACGGTAAAAGAGTAGAACAAACGGAATGGCACAATATTGTGTTATGGCGTGGCTTAGCAGAGGTTGCCTCCAAATACCTTCAGAAAGGCAAACTGGTTTACATAGAGGGCAAATTAAGAACAAGATCCTTTGAAGACAAAGAAAAGGTTAAAAAATATGTAACAGAAATTGTGGCCGAAAATTTTACCATGTTAGGCAGAAAAAGTGATTTCGAGCAAAGTCCAACTACACCAACGCATCAAAGTTCTGAAGCTAAAATTGAAGATGAATTTACAATTGGCCCATCAGATGAAAATGGAGATCTTCCGTTTTAATTAAAGGTTAAAATGAATAAAAAAAGCTACCTGATGAGAGGTAGCTTTTTTTATGCGCTTTATATTTCGTAGCCTTAAAATAATGATACAAAAAAACTCCTGCCAGTTTTGCCAGCAGGAGTTTCTTATGCTACACTAAAATGGTTAATTAATTTTAGTGTAGTAAATATTTAACTTTATCTTATTAGCAGTTGCATCGCTGGCGCCTATAATCGACCTTTCTGCAGATGTAGCGGTAGATGTTCTCTGGAAATCAGTATAAGATGTAGGAGCTAGGAATGTGCCATAATCTTCAACGTTTTTATCAATCAAGCTTTGAACATAACTGGTTACAATAAAAATATAACGTTTCTTTAACGAATCGAAATAACCACCAAAAAGTGCTGCGCCACCAGAAGCACTGCTTGAAAAGGTTGTATAATCAGGTATATCGGCTGGTTGATGTGCAATATCCCAACGATATAAAGAAAGCCGTTGAGCAGCATTAAAAGGATATGCTGGTGCATTTTCACCTATCTCTACAACTAATTCTGCCTTATTGATAATTGCTTTCCCGTAAGTATCCTTAAAGCTTGTCAATGCTGGGAAGCTTAACTTGGTTTTTACACCGGCTAAACCTTGTAAATAGGTAACATTGTATGAAACAGAAGGATTTGGAGTTGTAATCTGCTCCTGTACAGGTGTACCTGTGTAATCGTGTTTAATATTAGCTGCTATACCAGAAACTATATTTGCAGTTTGTGCAGCATTCGTAACCATCTTTCCAATAGGGAAATTTACACTGGTGGTATCTATGCCGCTTGATGAGTTTGTTTTTTTCCAGACCAGCTGTAGGTAAGAGTCAGTTCCCGAAAAATTAAAGAATGCAATCCCTCCAACACCTGTAGAAGATGTTTTATTGATCTGTGCATACAAACCTTTAAACGATTCTATAAACTTAGCATCTGTTGCTGTTCCTGCAGTACCCAGATTAAGTATAGCGTTTTGTATAAATGCCTTGTTTAAAGGAATTCTGATCTGTGCAGGTACGGTTTTTAAAGTATCAGCTTTGCCTGGAACAATAACAGATATTTTCCTTTTGGTATTTGGTGCAAGTTTACCTGTAAAGTTTCCTAAAAGTGTGTTGTTAATCGCTTGTACATCAGAACTTTTATAAGTTGTAACTTTATTGGCTAACTGATAAACATCAATACTGTATTTAGAATTGGTGGTATCGCCATAAAATTTGGTTAGTGTAGATGTTGTATCTAATTTTAATACCAAAACTGCAGAGTCTAATACCGGAGCAGTACCGAAATCTGTGTTAATGATAGGATAAACGGTCATTGCTAAAGCGGCTTCCGTCTTTCCAAAGGTAGGGTCTACCATGTATCCCAATGGATAACGGTTTAATCCGGCGGTGTTGGCAGCGTCTTCTTGTACAAGTTGAGATTTAACAGGAGATACCACCAGCGTTCCGGTAATTGCAGCGTTCGGATCTACATCTAAACCAACACCATCAGGGTTTTTGCACGATGCAAAAAGAAAAAGACCTATCAACAGGGTTAATAAGTCTTGTTTTGTAAATTTCATATTTAAAATAATAATACCTTAATTAAGCAAGTGAAACCAGTTCGTCATTCGAAATTTCTTCATAAAAAGTATAGAAGTTTTCGAAATTCTCGGTTAAGTTAAAAGCTAATGTTGGCTTATTGGAATCTTTAACAAATTTTAACACATCTTTATTTAGGTTTTCATCTGCTAAAACTACTGCATCAGCGTGTGTTATCGCACCAATGTGCATGCTGTCGCAATCAGATGGTAAGAATGCTTTCGTATCATCCTCAGTCATATTGGCCATTACTGCTTTATTCGCGAAATTAGCATTTAATTTCTCTGTAAAGCCATCCTCATAAACAGAATATACTACTTTAGAATTTTTAAAAGTAGGATCATTTTTATAAGTTGTTTTGATATAGGCAGGAACTAATGCACTCATCCAGCCATGACAGTGAACGATATCTGGTGCCCAACCTAATTTTTTAACGGTTTCCAATGCGCCTTTGCAAAAGAAAATTGTGCGTTCATCATTGTCGTCGAAGAATTTCCCGCTTGCATCTCTAAATACTTGTTTGCGTTGGAAATATTCTTCATTGTCTAAGAAATAAACCTGCATGCGTGCAGCTGGGATGGAGGCTACTTTAATAATTAAAGGATTATCGTTGTCATCGATAATGATGTTCATTCCTGATAAGCGGATTACTTCGTGTAAACGATTTCTTCTTTCGTTGATATTACCAAATTTAGGCATCAAGATGCGGATTTCGAATCCTTTTTCTTGCATTGCTTGTGGTAATTGGCGCGTGATTTCAGAAATTTTAGTAAGCTCGAGGAAAGGCGACATCTCGTGTGTAACAATCAGCAGCTTCGTTTTTGCCATCTCCATATTCTAAGAAAATATTAAGTTAAATAAAAGATAATGAGCTGCAAAGGTAAGCATAATAATACTATTTATCAATATAGCAAGCATTTGTTTGGTTTCGTTTAGATTAATTTACACCTTTACGGCTTTAATTTAGTTTGTCCAAATTGGAAATATTTAAAACCAAAGCAGCACTTAAGGCATTTTTAAAACCCTTAAAAGCATCAGGTAAAAAAATAGCACTTGTGCCTACTATGGGTGCCTTGCACAATGGTCACATATCGTTGATAAAACTGGCCCAACAAAATGCCGATGTCATTATCTGTAGCATATTTGTAAATCCAACACAGTTTACAGATCCCAAAGATTTAGAGAAATACCCACGCCCAATCGAACACGATTTAGCCATGCTGGCCGATGCTGGTTGTAACGGTGTATTTATGCCTAATGTAGATGAAATGTATCCTGCCGGGGCCGACGAGGCTTGGCACATTGATTTGGGTAATGCCGAATTTCTGTTGGAAGGCGAATTTAGAAAGGGCCACTATCAAGGTGTAACACAGATTGTAAAAAAATTGTTTGATGCCGTTGAGCCAGATGTAGCCATGTTCGGACAAAAAGATTTCCAACAGGTATTAATGATCAAGAATATGCTGGCTTATTTTAAGCTGCCCATCACCATTATTACCTGTCCGATTATCCGCGAAGGCGATGGTTTAGCCATGAGCAGCCGAAATATCCACTTATCCCCTGATGATCGCAAGCATTCGCTCGTGTTGAGTAAATCGCTACAGTTCGTTATCGATCATTTTAACGAATATTCTCTGTCGGAATTAGAAGATAAGGCCAAAACATTTTACCATAATATTGATGGTGTTGAACTGGATTATTTTACTATTGCCAATGGCGATACATTGGAACCAGCTAAATCAAAACATGAAAATAACCTGATTGCGCTGGTTGCCGCAAAAGTAGGTTCAACCAGGCTGATCGATAATATGATTATTAAGTAAAGTCACGATGTGCGTATCAAGAATCAGAATTTACCGATTTGCGAAACTCCAAACTGATGACTGAAAACTCCAAACTGATTACTAACTTTGCCGAATGGTTATCACAATATTAAAATCGAAAATACACCGTGTTAGGGTAACACAAGCCGAATTGAACTATGTAGGCAGTATTACGATAGATGAAGATTTGATGGATGCAGCTAACATTATCGCTAATGAAAAGGTGCAGATTGTAAATAATAATAATGGTGCACGTTTCGAAACTTATGTAATTAAAGGCGAACGCGGTACCGGAACCATCTGTTTAAATGGCGCAACAGCCCGTTTGGCTCAGCTTGGCGACATTCTCATCATTATGTCTTACGGCTCATTACCAATAGAAGAAGCCAAAAAATACAATCCAATATTGGTTTTTCCTGACGATAACAACCACTTGCTAAAATAACCTTGTGATATTCGACCTCAAAACAGCGCTAAAATATATCATCCTGTTTTTAATCGGGATAGGGGTTTTATATTTAGCTTTTAGAGGTCAGGATTTAGGAAAGATCTGGCAGGAAATTAAAACCGCCAACTACTTTTGGGTAATTACTTCTGCATTTGCCGTATGGATTGCGCATGTATTACGTGCTTTGCGCTGGCAAATGCTGTACAAATCTATTCATTACAAAGTGAGTTTCTGGAATGCTTACCATGCCGTAATAATCGGCTATCTGGCTAACCTTGCTTTACCGCGCTTTGGAGAGATTGGCCGTTGTTCGGTGATTCACAAAGCCGAAAAGGTGCCCATGTTTGCTTCTATAGGTACCGTAATTACCGAACGGCTTTTTGATGTACTGGTACTTTTTCTCACCAGTATAGCCATGGTGACTTTTCAATATGATATCGTTTCCGACTTTTTGTACAATGTCATTTATCTTAACCTTGTTGAAAAATTAGGTGCCATTAATTATTTATGGCTGGTTGGAATTGGCCTTGTTATTCTTTCCTTTATTTTAGTCGCAATCTATTTTCTCCGTCAAAAGTTCAGCAATAAATTCCTGCGGATTTTTGTAAGTCTGCGCCAGGGATTTGGCTCGTACAGTAAGTTAAAACGAAAAGGATTATTTTTAACGTATACACTAGGGATATGGCTTTTCTACTCACTTTCTATGTATTTCGCCTTTTCTTCTATTCAAGCTACTTCGGGATTACATTTTAATGCTGCATTTACAGCTATTGTTTTTTCTGGTTTTGCTATGGCAGCCCTTGTTCAGGGCGGGATTGGTGTTTTTCACTGGATGGTTGCCCAATCACTGGTACTTTATTCTATTTCTTTTAAAGATGGATTAGCTTACTCAACCATTATTCATTCTTCACAGGTTTTGCTCATATTGTTATTGGGCTGTTTGAGCCTCATGCTGATTTTATTTAAGAAACGGAATCGGTAATTAATTTCTTTTAATTGGCCCTATTCTCTTCTTCGCTTTTTTTGTTTTCCCTGGCTTTGTAAGTCGAACTTCCAAAATTAAATGTTAAACTAAAAACCAATCTTTGCGAAGCAAAATAGTGGTAGAAATCGTTGTTGATAATACTTTTCTCCCTGAAAATAAGCCTTCTTTTAATGTTATCGAATGCATCATAAAGCGTAAGTTTAGTGTTGAACCTGTTTTTTAACCAGGCTTTTTGCACACCAAAATCAATTCCGTAAACGGGAGCCATAATATAAAGTCCATTACCGCTTTTCGATTCATAGGTATAACTTACATCCAATACCCAGTTTTTTAAGGTAAAAACCTGGCTACCATTAACCGCATAATTATATATGGGTATTTCATAGGTATTTCCAAAGTAAGGTGTTAGCTCCTTGTTGTAATAGAAGGTGATGTTGTTGTTCATCCGCCACCATTTGTTCATTGTTATGGGGGCGCTTAGCTGTAGATTTGCAAATTTTCTGTGGGGTAGGTTTCTACCCAGAAAAATCAATTCATTAGTTGCCGGATTATATTCAGGATAACGGCCCATTGGATCTGTTTCCTTTCCTGCATTTAGCGAAATATTAAGGCTTTTTATACTATAAGACATCGCGAAAAGACTTGTTGTAGAGGGCTGTAGGTAAGGATTACCTATCCAATAATGTCGTGGACTGTAATAAAAGCGAAAAGGATTTAACATGGCAAAGGTTGGCCTTGTTAATCGTCTGGTATAACTGAAGCTAAGCTGTTCGCTTTCGTTAATGGCATAAGTAATGTTCAAACTTGGGAGCCATTTTATATACTTTTTTTCTATAATACTGCCTGTAGTAATCGAATTGGCTATTGTGTGTGTATGTTCTGCCCTTAAACTTAAGCTGTAATTAAACTTACTCCACTGGCCAATGTAAGAAAGATAGCCTGCGCCAATATACTCTTGGTAGTGGAACTGGTTACTCCGGTTAGGGTCTAAGTTAAAGACATCATTGGCTAATGTATCATAGCGGAGATTGTTCTGAGTGGTTGTATATGCAAATTTTCCGCCCAATTCTAGCTTTCCTTTGCCTATTTTTCGGCTGTAGTCAGTTTGTACCGCATGAATCATTATATTATTTCTGGAGTCTGTTTTCCAGTAATTTAACAATTGATTGTTAAGTATGTTACGGTTCTGGATATCTTCGGTTTGTTGATTGTCTATTTGGGCCAAAGAGGTAATTATGTGAAGTTCGCTATTCTTAAATTGCGCATCGTAATTGATTCCGCCTGAATAATTATGTTGCTTAGGAAAGGCATTATTATCGCTTTTAACAAGCGCAATGGTATGATCTAAACTAGCGGTCTGGGTAAGCAGCTGATTGTCAGATACTGCATTTCTATCCATTTGGTAGGTGCGTACAAAAGCTTCAAGGTTTTGCCCTTTTTTTACCTCATAAGCTACCCTTGCCTGCACATTAAAGTTTTGGTTGGAGGTAATGGTTCTGGTATCGGTATTCATGGCGTTTGTATTGGCTAAATACTGCAAGGAATAATATTTATAAAAGGTGCTCCCAATGGTATTGCCTAACCTTAAGTCGTAAACAAACCGGTTTGTTTTAAGCACCAGGGATAGATTATTTTCCAATAAACTGTAATTGTTTCGTTGAAAACGAGCATTATAGGTACCTCTTAAACCTAAAGAATGGTTTCTCTTCAGTTTTACATCGATAATTCCCTGATATTCTCCGTCATATTTTGATGAAGGCTGGTTAATCATTTCAATCGATTCGACCATATCTGGCGACAAACTGCTGAGGTAGGAAATGATTTCATCATTGTTCATGTTTGCCGGCTTGCCGTCAACAAATAAGGTTGGTGTTGCCCTGCTTGCCATTAAGATTGTTCCATCCTCGTTAACCTGCAAGCCAGGTAGTTTCTTAAACACATCTAACAAATTAGAAGCAGACTTGAAAAACACATTATTGGCAATACCAATTTTAATCTGACCATTTTTTGTGCTAAAATTTGGTACTCCCCCTGTTATGGTTACTTCTTGGAGTAGGTTAGTGTCTTCCTCCATTAAAATGTAGCCCACATCAATTGTTTTCAGGCTGTTCTCATTTATCAATAACTCTTTTTGTGTTTTTTGGTAACCGACTAAAGTAACCGATAAAATGTATTTTCCGTTTGGCAGGTCTCTAAATTCGAAGAAACCGGTGGTGTCGCTATTGGTATATTTGATTAATGCTGGATGGTCTTTGTCAGCCAAAGCCAAATTGGCTAAAGGTATTGCCTGCTTGGTTTTATGGTCAATCAGTTTTCCTTTAATCGTTTGTGCATTTAGAGATAGCGATATAAATAAGAATAGGCATGATAACAATGTCGGTTTCATCTTCGTGTGTTTGGATTTTGCAGAATGCTCCAAAACTAGAATAGAAGGATAGAGAAGGGGTTTTGAATCTCAGATTTAGGCGTTCGGAATTATAAAACGAGACCAAATTTAGTTTGATGAAACAACTAATAGCTGTTCCTTATAATGCATCGGGGTTGTTAGTTTGTGTTTTTTAAAAGCGGTGTAAAAAGTAGATTTGGAGTTAAAGCCCACCTCATATCCAATGGCTTCGAGCTTAATGCCCCTGTCGTTAACAATCAGTTCACAGGCTTCGTTTATTCTAAATTCGTTAATGTAAGCCGCAAAACTTTTGCCTAAATTGTCGTTGAGCAATTGCGAAAGCTGGTGACCCGAAATGTTAATTTTTTTGGCTAAATCATTTAATTTTAGGTCTGGGTTCTTATAAAGTTCGTCTTCCAAAATAATCTTCTGCAGTCTTTCTGTTAGTGCTAAGGCATGTTCGTCGGTTATCTTCTTGTTGGCATAACGAACTAAATCCTGGCTGCCCGAAAAATGATTGCTGTTTTTTCTTCTGCTAATAAACAAGAAAGTGTTTAAGTAAAGAACGGCTGAGAAAAATAAAGCCCCACTTATGCAAGGACCATTAAAAAATGAGAAGATAGGTAATTTAAATGCCACCGGAACTATTATATTTCCAATAAATATAGATAGCAATAGTGTCTCAGTTGTAGAAATCTTGCCCCCTTTGCCGAAAACTTTGGTAAAAACAGCTCTGAGCAACCAGGCAGATAGTACAATATAAACTGTAAATTGTATAGAAATTATTCTGCCGATGTAATTTTCCCATACATCAGGCTTACTGTTATAGGGCGCAATGAAGCTGGCAATTACAATTGCAAAAATCCAAAAAAGATAAGTCCCTTTCTGTGCAATTTTATGCTTTGAATTTTGTCCTAAAGCCGATTTAATAAAATAAAAAAGAGATGGACCAACTAATGAACTTCCTAAAATGCCAATTTGAATATAAATGCCAGGTAAGGCCGGATAGAAATAAAAAAGAAGCGACTTGCTGATCTTTAAACAAAGAGAAATAAGCAAAAGCCCAAGAAAAAAAGAAGATGTGGATTTTGGTTTTTTGAAGAATAACAAATACGCACTAATGATAAAGCCATTAAATGCGCCCAGGGCACTAAAGAAAAATAATATTTGTTGCCCTAGGTTCATTTAACAAAAATAATAATCTTACATTAACACAAAGCCTATTCTAGCTAATACTTTCATTTTAAATGTGATAATATTTTTTTATACTTTATAAAAGTATAACGAGGTAAAATAAATTACTATGCAGCCATAGTAATTCGGATCATAAATGCTACATTTGATTTACTAACCTTTTATACATAAATGTTATGCATTTTGAATTAAGTGAAGAACAAATCATGATCCGGCAAGCTGCCCGCGATTTTGCGCAGCAAGAATTAAAGCCGGGTGTAATCGAACGAGACGAACATCAGAAATTTCCGGCCGAGCAGGTAAAAAAACTTGGAGAACTTGGTTTTTTGGGGATGATGGTGAGCGAAAAATATAACGGAAGCGGACTCGATGCCATTTCTTACGTTTTGGTAATGGAAGAGCTTTCTAAAATAGATGCCTCTGCATCGGTAGTAGTTTCGGTAAACAACTCGTTAGTTTGTTATGGATTAGAGGCCTATGGCAGTGAAGCCCAAAAAGAAAAATATTTAAAGCCATTGGCAGCGGGAGAAAAAATCGGTGCTTTTTGTTTATCGGAGCCCGAAGCCGGATCTGATGCTACCTCGCAACGTACAACCGCTGAAGATAAAGGTGATTATTATCTACTGAATGGTACAAAAAACTGGATCACCAATGGCGGTACTGCATCAACCTATCTGGTTATTGCACAAACCCACCCAGAGTTAAGGCATAAAGGTATCAATGCTTTTATTGTAGAGAAAGGGATGGAAGGTTTTACCGTTGGACCAAAAGAAAATAAACTCGGCATCCGCGGATCTGATACACATTCTTTAATGTTTAACGATGTGAAGGTGCCAAAAGAAAATAGGATTGGTGAAGATGGCTTCGGTTTTAAGTTTGCCATGAAAACTTTAGAAGGCGGGAGGGTCGGTATTGCGGCCCAGGCTTTAGGTATTGCACAGGGGGCTTTCGAGTTGGCCACGCAGTATGCTAAGGAGCGTAAATCATTCGGCAAACCAATTTCTGAACATCAGGCCATTGCTTTTAAACTAGCCGATATGGCTACACAGATCGAAGCCGCCAGGTTATTGGTTTATAAAGCTGCCTGGTTAAAAGATCAGGGTTTACCTTACACACAGGCCGGTTCTATGGCCAAGCTTTTTGCTTCAAAAGTGGCGATGGATGTAACCATCGAAGCTGTACAAGTGCACGGTGGTTACGGTTTCGTAAAAGAATACCACGTAGAACGGTTAATGCGCGATGCTAAAATCACCCAGATTTACGAAGGTACATCTGAGATTCAGAAAATGGTGATTTCGAGAGAAGTGATTCGGTAGTTTTGAGCTTGGAGTTGGGAGCTTGGAGTCGCTAGTCCAAACTCTCAACTCAAAACGCCCAACTTATTCCTTTTCCCCAACTACAGCGCTAAACACTGCTTTAATTAAGGCTACAACTATAGCCAAAAATGCAGCAGCGATAAAACCCGAAGTGTTAAAAGAGGTCATCATGTTATCAACCAATAAAATCATTAAAACGGTAATGATAAATGATACCAGTCCGAGCGTTAAAAAATTAACAGGGAATGTTAATAATCTTAAAATGAACCCAATGGTTGAATTTGCAAGTGCAACCAGTACTGCAGCAAGAATGGATGTTGCATAACCATCAACATGTACACCAGGTACTATTCTTGCGCCGATAAAAAAGGCTAATCCCATCAAAAGGATTTCGATAATAAATCTCATAATTGTTTATTTTTGTAAATGTTCAAATGCTTTTTTAAATACCAGGCCATAATTGCTGTTGCTATATTTGCACTTTCATGTTCGAATACAAACAACAGGCCAATAATTAAGTTTTCTGGGGATAGTTCATCAATAATAGTTAAAAATATTGATGAGGCGAGTCTGTTGCAGGTTAAAAATGCCTATCAGGCTAACGCAGATACACTTAATTTGGTTTCTGTTTTGCTAAAACCGGGCGATCTGGACAGTATCCAGGATGAGCTGGAAGTGCCCGGCAAGGTTAAGATACTAGGCGATTCACTCGTATTTAATCCCGATCGGCCATTTCTTAAGGGTAAAGAATATCTGGTTGAGAGTTACATCGGAATAAAATTTGCAACCGTGGGCGATCTGATTATGGGGAAGGGTAAACAGAATTTAAAAGCGCAGCAACAAACACTTAAACGGTAATAATCAGCATAATAATTAGCCTAAGTGTTTGATTTTTTCTAAAAAATTACTACATTTGCATCGTAATCGAAGAAAAGAGAAGGGGACAGTGTCCCCTTTTTCTATGAAATCAGGTTAAAATATGCAGGTAGAAAAGAGAGTTGCAGCCCTCGTTGAGGAAAAAATAGCAGATCGGCCAGAACTCTTTCTGGTTGAAGTAAAAATGTTGCCAAACAATAAATTAATTATCCATGTTGATGGCGACGAAGGTATTAGCATACAGGATTGTGTGGCCATAAGCAGGCATGTTGGTTTTCATCTCGAAGAAGAAAACGCAATAGAACAGGCTTATAATTTAGAAGTTTCTTCGCCGGGTGTTGGTGAGCCTTTAAAATTAATCCGTCAATACAATAAAAATATTGGCCGTACAGTAAGCATTAAGCTGAAAGAAGGATTAAAAAAAGAAGGCAAACTGCTGGCGGTTACAGAAAATAATCTGCTGATTGAAGAATCGGTTAAAGAAAAAGGGAAAAAGGCGGTAGCAATTCAAACAGATGTTCCGTTTAATGATATATTAGAAACAAGTGTGTTAATTTCATTTAAGTAAAAATGAGTACTACAACAATTAATTTGATCGACTCTTTTCAAGAGTTTAAAGATTTCAAAAATATAGATCGCCCAACGGTGATCAGTGTGCTGGAAGAGGTTTTTCGTAGCATGTTGCGTAAAAAATACGGAACAGACGAAAACTGTGATGTTATCGTGAATCCGGATAACGGTGATTTGGAGATCTGGAGAACGAGAAAAGTAATGGAGGATGGATTTTCTGAGGATGATGATTTAGAGATCGAGCTTGCTGAGGTTTCTAAATTAGACAGCACTTTAGAAGTTGGCGATGATTATATCGAGCAGATTACTTTAGAAAGTTTTGGCCGTAGGGCAATTCTAGCTGCCCGTCAAACTTTGGTTTCTAAAGTATTGGAATTAGAGAAAGACGAAATCTTCAAAAAATATAAAGATAGAGTAGGCGAAATCGTAACAGGTGAAGTTTACCAGGTTTGGAAGAAAGAAACTTTGGTTTTAGATGATGAAGGTAACGAACTTTTAATGCCTAAAACAGAGCAGATTCCAGCAGATTATTTCAAAAAAGGTGATTCTGTAAGAGCGGTAATCTCTAAAGTAGAAATGATCAACGCTAACCCGAAAATTATCATTTCGAGAACAGCACCAGAATTTTTGCAACGCCTTTTTGAACAGGAAGTTCCAGAAATTTTCGATGGTTTAATTACCGTTAAGAAAATTGTTCGCGAACCAGGAGAACGTGCTAAAGTTGCTGTTGAATCGTACGATGACCGTATCGATCCGGTTGGAGCGTGTGTAGGTATGAAAGGATCACGTATCCACGGTATCGTTCGCGAATTGAAAAACGAAAACATTGATGTGATTAATTTCACCAATAATATTTCATTATACATTACCCGTGCTTTAAGCCCGGCAAAAATCACCTCTATTAAATTGGATGATGAAACCAAACATGCATCGGTTTACTTAAAACCAGATCAGGTTTCATTGGCAATTGGACGTGGCGGACACAATATTAAACTGGCTGGTAAGTTAACTGGCTACGAAATTGATGTGTATCGCGAAGCCGGAGAAGAAAACGACGAGGATGTTGATTTAGAAGAATTCTCAGATGAGATTGATAGCTGGATCATTGATGAATTAAAGGCTATCGGTTGCGATACTGCTAAGAGTGTACTAGCACTTACAGTAGAAGATTTGGTAAAACGCACCGACCTTGAAGAGGAAACCATTAAAGAAGTGGTTCAAATTTTGAAGTCAGAATTTGAATAAGTGGTGTAATTGCCAAATAAACACTACTTTTGTATTAAATAAAAAACAATAACAGGAGCTAAATGTCAGACGACAAACCAATCATTTTAATTAAAGCTATTAAAGAACTTAATATAGGCATGGGTACGGCCGTTGAGTTTTTAAACAAAAAGGGATTCTCTGCCGAGAAGAGCCCTATGTTTAAACTTACGGGAGATATGTATAATGCCTTATTGAAAGAGTATCAGGGAGATAAGATCGTAAGAGAAGAAGCCAAACAAATAGTGATTGGTAAAATACGTCGTGACGAGCCTGAGACTGAAAAGCCAGTAGAAGCGCCGAAGAAGAATACCGATTTTGAGAAAAATGAAGAGATTTTAATTAAAAATGCTCAATCATTTACACCTCCGGTAGAGAAACCAAAGGTTGTGGAAACCCCTAAGGTAGAAACGCCAGCGCCAACACCAGCCCCTGCGGCAGCAGTAGAGCCGGTAAAAGAAACTAAAGCAGAAGATAAGGTTGAAGAAACTGGATTGCCAGGGGTTAAAATTGTAGGAAAGATCGATTTAAACGATCTTAACTCGAAAACACGCCCGGCTAAGAAAGAAGAAACACCTGCTTCACCGGTACCTGTTGTAGAACAGCCAGTGGTTAAAGCACCTGAACCGGTAAAACCAGTTGAACAACCTAAAGCGGAAGAGAAACCGGTTGAGGTTAAAAAGGAAGAAACACCTGCTGCTCCAGCGCCAGTTGTAGCGCCACCAGTGGCTAAAGCACCTGAGCCTGTAAAACCAGTTGAACAACCTAAAGTGGAAGAAAAACCAGCTGAAGCAAAACCGGTAAGCAACGAGCCTGAGGTAATTAAAGCACGTACCGTTAAATTAACCGGTCCGAATATTATTGGTAAAATTGTTTTACCTACAACTCCGGATAGAAGAAACGGTCCAGTAGCATCATCTAGCGATAGTGAAGCTGCTAAACGTAAGCGTAAACGCAAAAAAACTCCAGGAGCACCGGGCCAGCCAGGTCAACACGGCGGTCAAGGCCAGCAAGGACAAAATAACCCTGCAGGTCAGGGCCAAGGTCAAAGTGGTACACCAGGACAACCACGCACACCTTATCAAGGTAACAGGCCAGGCGGTGGAACTCCATACCAAGGTAACAGACCAGCGGGACAAGGCGGAACTCCATACCAAGGAAATAGAAACAACAACAATAACAGACCAGGTTTTCAAAATAGAAATGCTACACCAAGCGGACCTAAGGAAGAACCTACTGAGAAAGAAATTCAAGATCAGATCAAAGCAACACTTGCTCGTTTAAGTGGAGCTGGTAAATCTGGTAAATTTGCACAACGTGCTAAATTGCGCCGTCAGAAACGTGATGATGTAGCTTATAATGCAGAAGAGGCAGCAAACGAGCTTGAATCGCAATCGAAAATATTAAAAGTAACAGAATTTGTTACTGCTAATGAGTTAGCGAGCATGATGGATGTACCGGTTACCAAAATTATTGGAACTTGTATGAGCCTTGGTATGTTCGTTTCCATTAACCAACGTTTAGATGCTGAAACTTTAACTATTGTTGCTGACGAGTTTGGTTACGAAATCCAATTCGTTAAACCAGATGAAGATGAGGAAAACGTAATTGAAGAGGAAGACAAAGAAGAAGATTTAATCGAAAGAGCTCCGGTTGTTACGATTATGGGTCACGTCGATCACGGTAAAACTTCATTGCTGGATTATATCCGTAAAGCAAATGTGGTAGCTGGTGAGGCAGGTGGTATTACCCAGCACATTGGTGCTTATATGGTAACTACACCAACCGGCAAAAAAGTAACCTTCTTAGATACGCCAGGTCACGAGGCCTTTACAGCGATGCGTGCACGTGGTGCTAAGGCTGCAGATATTGCCATTATTGTAATTGCGGCGGATGATGCGGTGATGCCTCAAACAAAAGAGGCGATTAACCACGCACAAGCGGCTGGGGTACCATTGGTATTTGCTTTTACAAAGATTGATAAACCAGGTGCTAATTCAGATAAAGTGCGTGAGCAGTTATCAGTAATGAATATTTTGGTTGAAGATTGGGGTGGTAAATATCAATCACAGGAAATTTCAAGCAAAAGCGGTTTAAATGTTGATTTACTTTTAGATAAAGTATTATTAGAAGCTGAATTATTAGAACTGAAAGCGAATCCGAACAAGAGAGCTACAGGTACTGTAATTGAGTCTGCATTAGATAAGGGACGTGGTATTGTAACTACGGTATTGGTTCAGGCCGGTACGTTAAGAGTTGGAGATCCAATTTTGGCAGGTAGTTATAGCGGACGTGTAAAAGCGTTAACCAACGAGCGTGGTGCTAAAGTAGAATCAGCAGGCCCATCACAACCGGTACAGGTTTTGGGTATGCAGGGTGCACCTACTGCAGGCGATCGATTTAATGCTTTAGAAAGTGAAACCGAAGCACGTGATATTGCAAACAAACGTATGCAGTTACAACGTGAGCAGGGATTACGTACACAGAAACACATTACATTGGATGAGATCGGCCGTCGTTTGGCTATCGGTAACTTTAAAGAGCTTAACATCATTGTTAAAGGTGATGTGGATGGTTCAATCGAGGCATTGGCCGATTCACTATTGAAACTATCAACTGAGCAGATCCAGATCAATATCATCAGTAAAGGTGTTGGTCAGATTTCAGAATCTGATGTATTGTTAGCTTCGGCTTCTGATGCGATTATTATTGGTTTCCAGGTTCGTCCATCAACAGGTGCTCGTAAACTTGCAGAAGCTGAGCAGATCGATATCCGTTTATATTCTATCATCTACGATGCAATCAACGAGATTAAATCAGCGATGGAAGGTATGTTGGATCCAGAATTTGAAGAGAAAATTGTGGCTAACGTTGAGATCCGTGAGACTTTCAAAATTACTAAAGTGGGTACCATTGCAGGTTGTATGGTATTGGATGGTAAGATTACCCGTAACAGCAAAATCCGTATCGTTAGGGATGGTGTTGTAGTATACACTGGTGAACTGGCATCGTTAAAACGCTTTAAAGATGATGTGAAAGAGGTTAATAAAGGTTACGAGTGTGGTTTAAACATTCAGAACTTTAACAACATCGAAGTTGGCGATATCGTAGAAGCTTACGAACAAGTAGAAGTAGCTAGAAAGCTGTAATAGGTTTTTTAAAACATATAAAAAAAGTGGCCTCAAAAGGGTCACTTTTTTTATGTTCACAATATTCAATCTTAAAATTATCGGATAATATTGAGTTTGTATCTTAAAAATATCGGTATTTGTATGTGCTAATTTATAGTTATGGAAAGCTCGGCTATACTATCGATTCGATTAACGCATAAGTAAAATAGCATACATCATCAATAACATTGATGCCCTTTTTGTTGAAGAGAAATTATTTTGTTCTTTCTAAAATCAGATTGGGTGATAATCTCATGGATTGTAATATCATAGAGGACCGCAATTTTGCTCAGTTGTGAGAGTGAAAAATCGACCACATTATTTTCCCATTTTCGATAAGTAACCCTACTTATTCCAATTACATTGGCAACATATTGCTGCGTGTAATTATTTTTATTTCTATACTTTCTTAAAGTATTTCCTATATCTAACATGTTGAGAAGCGTTAATAACCTTGTATTTCCGTATGTTTATTTATTGTATATTAATAAGTACATTGTGATAATACAGGATTGTCAAAATTAATAAATAAAATATGTTTATTTGTTGCGGATTTAATTTATAGGAAAAAAATAATGATTCCTGTAAATGGTTTTAATCTAGTTAAATCTTGAGCTTATAAAATTGAAAACTAATAACAATAATCATATTACATATAGCATATTAATAAAATCTGTTATCTTCTTATTAATTCTGGCTGCTTATTCTTCTTGCAAAAAAGAGCGGCCAAAAGGTACAAATGAGGATGAAATTGTTTCGCCATCTACGGGAACAAGAACTGAATTTACCCTCGATTCTATTTTTCTATACGCAAAACAGATTTACTTATGGAATGATGTATTGCCTAGTTATAGCAATTTTAATCCCAGAGAAAAATACAGCAACACCAAACCAGAATTAAGTGCTATTAAGAACGAACTTTTTGATATTTCACAACTTAAACTAAACCCTGTAACGGGCAAACCATTTGAAATCTCAAGCTATAATAGCGTGCCAAAATACTCCTATTTACAGATCGGACGATCTAATAGTGGTGGAACTCGTGCAGGAGTTATTAACGGAGAAGCTGTGTTGGCCAGGCGCATCATCGAGTTGGACGATAAGGTGATTGCTTATGTAGCCTTAGGCTCATTCCCCTCCTTAATTAACGCTCAATTGAAATTAGATCAGGTTTTTAATGAAATGGCAGCTGCTAAACCTAAATATCTTATTTTAGATTTACGTTCTAATGGCGGCGGCTATGTTGAAACAGCAGAGTATGTTGCTAATCTAATCACTCCAAGTGCATTAAACGGCAAAATAATGTATTCAGAACAATTTAATCAAACACTTCAAAATGGTAAGGCAACAATTCTGCGTCATCAACCGTATCTAGATGAGAAAGGAAAAACTGTAATTTACAACGGCCGTTTGGCTACATTAGCTGATGTTGATTATACAGAAAATGGCAATACTTATAAATTCAATAAAAAGGGAACTTTAGAATCAATTCAGGATGTGTACATCATAGTATCTGGCCAAACAGCTTCGGCAAGCGAATTATTGATTAGCTGTTTGAAACCTTATTTTAATGTTAAATTAATTGGAGAAACAACATATGGGAAACCAGTGGGTTTTTTCGGCGTTAATATCGATCAATACTCGGTTTATCTCAGTAGCTTTCTAATTAAAAATGCACAGGGATGGTCTGATTATTTCAATGGCATGGAACCTGATTTGAATGTTGTTGGATCTGCAAATCCTATATTAGGCGATCCTGAAGAAAGATGTTTGAAATCTACGCTTTCAGCAATAAGGGGTGAAATACAGTTGGCTCCAAAAAAAACTGCCGGCGTTTTAAAAGGAAATGTAGATGCACAATCTTCTGTGTTTAGTGCTCAAGACAATGTTGGTATGATCGAAAATAGACTGAGGTTAAAACATTAATTGATTTTATATTTATCAAGCAATATGTATGTAGAATTAACTCTTTAATTTAGTATTTACTAATTTATAAGTGAGTATGATTAATAATTATATTGATAACTACAAATTATCATAATTAATATTTCTTGTCGGTAGTTTTGTGAAAAAAATAACAGATAAATACCGATGAAAAACAATTACAAATTACAAATTATTTGCTTGCTGTGTGTAATTACAGCTGCATTTAGTGGTTGCAAGAAAAATGAGCTTGCAGAAGAAAAGGGACTAACTGGCAATCATAAAAATTTAGCGATCGCAGGTGATGAAAAGTGGGATTTATTAGGCTACGGTTATGATATGACGGGAGATCCATTGGCTCTTGAAAATGCTTCAGATGCAACAGTTATTGATATGAAAAGGTTTGAAATAGATTATTTCAATCGTATTAATACACCAACGACTACTGAAGGAAAACAATATTATTACTATGGGGCAACTGCTTATGAATATTTAAAAGACGTAATAAAAGAAAGGAATTTTAGTTTATCAGTTACTGCAGGAACTAAATCTCCTACAGAAGACGGCAAGTCTTATTTTACGGGCTCTTTGACATCTAAGAATAAAAATCAAAATATATACAGTTTTTCAAACAAATATTCGTATGCTCGGTTTGAAGAAACTTATAGAATAAAAATTATTCAATTTACTGGAGATGTTAGTATAGATTTACTTAAAAATTATTTAACCCCTGAATTTTTAAATAATGTTAATACTACTAGTGCCGATGCTTTAATAGAAAGATACGGTACGCATGTTTTAACAAATATTAGTTTAGGAGGGCGATTAGTTTTTGATTTTAACGGCTCAATAGTGAATGAGACGACTACTCAGAAGAAGACAGAGTCTTTGGAGGGAGCATTAGGCTTTTTTGTAAAAAAATTTGGTATAGATATTTCTTCGACAAGAAGTAATGAAGAAATGACAAGAGATTTTAATGAGAGTAGGGAAAGAACTTTGGGTTTGAAATTTTATGGTGGAACGAATTCGGGGAGAAGTGTTTCGTTTGATTCAAATGGATATTCCTCTGAATCAGTCAATATATCTGGATGGGAACAAAGTGTAAATACTAAAAATTGTGCTTTAGTAGCTATAGATAATGCTGTACCTATTTATGAATTTATAACTGATCCGGTTAAAAAAGCAGAGGTAAAGGCAGCGGTTGAAAAATATATCGCTGATAGACAGATTAATGTAGTCTATGAAACATTCCCTTTATATAGATTTTATAATTGGACAGAACACTATTATACTACAACTAATGGTAGTTACCCTGGTTATCACTCTGAAGGAATTGAAGGTTATTTATATAAAGAAGAATCCACAGGTAGTGTTCCTTTATACCAATATTATAATGGCACAGATCATTATTATACAACTACTAATGGTAGTTATTCGGGCTATCAGTTTCAAGGAGTTGTAGGATATATGTATATAAATCAATTTCCAGGTACAGTGCCATTGTATAGATACTATAACAATACAGATCACTATTATACAACGGCTTCTGGCAATTACCCTGGCTATCACTATGAAGGAATTGAAGGATATCTTTATAAAACAAAACCATAAATTGTTTATCCTTATAGCAATAGATTGAGATATCTTACAGTCTTAATGTATTATCTGGGACTGTAATATTTTACATACATAAATGTTAAAAGAGTCCTGAATCAATTCAGGACTCTTTTTTTTGCGGATATTTGTAAAATCAACTACCAAAGCGTTTAATGAATACTGATTTAACACAACAAGCAACACCTCCAAAAAAAAATTTTGATTTTGTTGATACGATAAGATGTATCTCTATGATTGGAATTGTATTTGAACATGCATCAGTGTTTTATGGATTTAGTTATATCAATAAATTGGATACTTTCGTTGAAGTTTCCGTTATGCAATTCTTTAAATTTGGAACTATCTCTTTTTTTCTAATTGGAGGATTTTTAATCAATTATAAATTTCAAGAATACACCCCCGGTCAATATCTTAGAAACCGGTTTAAAAATACAATAAAGCCCTGGCTATTTTGGATTTTAGTATTTGTGTTACTTGATTTTTTAGACCGCTACGTTGCATATAGTAAAGGAAGTGATGATCGGATTGTGACGCATTTTTTTGCCTATGCTGGCGATAGAATTGTAAGTACTTTATTTTTTACAAGCTATTGGTTTATATTAAATTTTCTGATTTGTATTAGTCTACTCCTTATTTTTAAACGTTATTTATATAGCATATGGTTTGGTGTAATCTTAGGTTTTATTTCTATATTTTATAGTTTTAATTTGTACCATCATTGGATAATTACGCAACATTCTACTGCATTATTCGGCTTTGTTTTTTATCTCTGGTTAGGTGTTTATATGAATCGATACTACGATCACTTCAAGAAATGGATAGAAAAAACGCCCCTAATAAGTCTTATTTTGGCTGTAGTTGTTGCTTTTTTGTTGGCTGATTGGGAGGCTGCCTATCTTTTAAAATCAGGTAATCCTGATCCATACAATACCTTGAGAATAAGTAATATAATTTACTCAATAGTTGCTTTTGTGCTAATGTTAAAGATTGGCAATATTCCCTCGCTTCAGAAAAGGATCGATCCCAGAAATACGACTTTTGGCATCTATCTTATTCACGCTGTTGTAATAGAAAGAGTTTTTCCTCTTATATTTGTTCCTTTTCATTTAGATCCAAAGAATTTTTCTGTTTGGACAAACATAGGTTATTCCATATTGAAATTTTCAATTGCATATTTCGTAACTTTATTTCTAGTTAAATTAATTTTGAAAACTAAAATGAGATGGTCTGTTGGTGGTAAATAATAACATGGATAATATAAATTTTAAAGCTATCTATGGTGTTTTTAACATTAATATGGATGCTATTGAAGTTATTGATGTAACTGAATTGGTTTTACAAAAATTCCAAATTGGCAGTAAAATCCACATCCCAGCGAAGCAAAACTTTAATGAAGTGTTTTCCGACCCTCAATTTGGAAAAGTGAAGTTTTTACAGCTCGACTATAATGGCAGGAAATATAACATTATTGAAGATAACTATGATGCGGATATCGAAATTAATCTCAATGAGAAATCAAAAAAGATAAAGATCGTTTATTATGTTTATGTTAATCGTAATTCTAACTGGCGGGGAATAATTTCCGGGCAACTACTCCAGTTAAAAAGTTATGGCATTTTAGACGAGGCCGATTTACACGTTCATATTACAGATACCAAGGATGATACCCTACCTGTTATCGAATTAATTAAAGCCTTGGTAGTAGATGCTATAATTACAACATCAAAAGAAAATAATTTCGAATTTCCTGCGATTAAATTAGTTTATGACCTGGCCCATCAAAATCCTGATAGTTATTTAATATATTTCCATTCAAAAGGAATGAGTTATAATGTTCATTCCCGTAAAACTGAAGAAATAACTTTGCTTAAACTAACATTTGAAAATTGGAGGAAAAAACTGCAAATCTTTAACGACAAAAGAATAAATAAAATAGGTTTAATGCCTGCTATTGGAGATAATAGTGATTCGGAAAAACAAGGTACTAGGGGTGGATGGATATGGTTTAATTTTTGGTATGCCCGGGCAAGTTATATTATTAATTGTGATGAACCTTTTATTACCGAAGACCGTTATTATTTCGAACATTGGCTGGGGTTGCAGAATGGTACATTAATTATCACAGACGATTGTTTCAATTTACATAAAGTAAGAAAACAATCTTATTTTACACCTAGTCAGGCTTCCCTAGAATTAGAGAATCTAACCAAAAAAAACATTCTTTAATTTTATTTCAGTATGGAAAATCCTCTAATCTCAATTGTAATGTGTACTTATAATGGAGAGAAGTATTTAAGAACACAAATAGAAAGTGTTTTAACCCAAACGTATACAAATTTCGAAATCATCATTGTAGATGATCTTTCTTCTGATCACACTATTGATATTATTGAGGAATACGCTAATCAATATCAATTTATCCATTTTTATAAGAATGAAAAAAATTTAGGATTCAATAAGAATTTTGAAAAAGCAATACGATTAGGTAAGGGGGATTTAATTGCAATTTGTGATCAGGATGATGTCTGGTATAGTAATAAGTTGGAAAGGTTACAACTTGAAATTGCCAAAAAAGGAGTTATATTTTCAAATTCAAGATTAATAAATGAAAAGGGTGAGCCAGTAGGAAAGTTATTATTAGAACACCCTATGACTGAAAAATTTGATTATAAATCTATTCTAATAAACAATTATGTAACTGGGCATACTATTTTAGCTAAAAGAGTATTTTTGGAAAAAACATTTCCTTTCCCTGAACATGGCTATTACGATTGGTGGATTGGATTTCTGTCGAGTTATTATAATGAACTTGGATATCTTAACGAAATTACAACGGATTACAGGGTTCATCGAAATTCAGTTGTTCATCAAGAAGTTTTTTTGTCTGATTCCGATCTATCCGCCTTAGCAATAGTCGACTATAAATCGACTAAGAACCAGCTGCAGTATTTTTATAATTTTCTTAAACAAAAGGGAGAAGAATCATTTATTAATCATCTTATGGATTTGTATTTAGGCGATAAAGGTTTTTTTGATAGTGCTTTAAATTTTATTTTCTTTTTTAATCACTATAATATACTCTTCCCGTTACAAAAACGGAGGAAGTTTTTGAGTAAAGGCAAATTCTTGTTTATAAAGGAATATTGGAATAAGATTAATAAATGTAAACAAAAAACAGCTAACATTAATTAGGTCTATGATATCAATAATTATAGCCTCCGTAAATAAAGATCAGCTTTCTGATGTTAAGGAGAACATTGCCGCAACCATAGGAGTTGAACATGAAATTATCAGTTTTGATAATGCTGATGGAAAACGTGGATTATGCGAAATTTACAATGAAGGGGCAAAGCGGGCCAAATATCAGCTACTTTGCTATATGCACGAGGATATCAGTATTAAAACGAAAGACTGGGGTATTATTGTTGCGGATATTTTTAATGAAGATGAGAAAATAGGATTGATTGGCATAGC
This sequence comes from Pedobacter sp. ISL-64, assembly GCF_018613605.1. GTDB lineage: Bacteria > Bacteroidota > Bacteroidia > Sphingobacteriales > Sphingobacteriaceae > Pedobacter. The sequence goes on from NZ_JAGGPU010000001.1 coordinate 97,014, forward strand.
CGGAAATAGTTATAAAACTAAAGTTCCGTCTGGATGGTTTTGTAGCGCCGGTGAAAAAAAAATCAATTATGTTAATATCCTTCAGCGCTATAAATTTAGCGAAGAGAAAACAAAACACATTTCTCAAAACGTAAAAAATGAAAAGTATTCAAGCGTAGTTGTTGTAGATGGAGTTTGGTTCTGTACCAGAAAAGAAATAGTTGAAGCTAATAATTTTGATGAGGAAACATTTAAAAAATTTCATTGTTATGATCTGGATTTTTCACTTCAAGTACATAAAACACACTATGCCGTTGTAACTTTTGAAGTATTGATAGAACATTTCTCAGAAGGAAATTATTGTAAAACCTGGATAGAGGAAACATTAAAATTACATGAAAAATGGGCCGCTGACCTACCGATAGATGTAGAGGGGTTATCAAAAAAAGAAAGTTTCTTTGCTGAAAAACATGCATTCAAATTCTTTCTAAAGCAGATGAAAATATCTGGGTATAAAAAGATAGAAATATTTAAAATATTTTGGCGAAGTAAGCTAAGAAAAAACAACTTTAGTCTATTTTTAATGCTAAATAAAGAAATTTGGCGCAGTTAAATCTGATAACCTGCTTCTTTAAAGTATGGTTGCCAGAAATGGATGTTTTTATCCCACGCATGGCAACCGAAAGGCATGTTTCCTTTAATTAAAGTCATTGCCCTTTGTGGAGCTGTTTCAATGGAAAAGTTTAATGCCTCTTTGTAAGTGGGAATCTTTATTCTCTTCTTCTTGCGGTTCACTTCTATGGTCCAAAACATGTCTTCATGATAATCGCTGCTGTTCCGGCCAACGTAATTTTCTACGAGTTCTTTTTCTTGAATACAGATATGATAAAAAGATTTAACTTTTCTCAACGAAAAGCCTCCATTGCCGACATGATTGTACAATTGTCGTGCAATATCAGGCCGACCTTGTTTATCAAGTAAATTATATCTTCTGTGCAGGTAGGACCTAAGCTTCTCTTTGGTCTTTTTAAATAAGGTTGGGAATTCTTTTTCTCTCAACCATGGAGCACCTATATAATCATAACCTAAGCTGCACCAATATTTTAATTCATTTTTAAATACGAAAGCATCCAATTGATAGATGAGTAGATAGCTATAATTCAAGAATTTCTCATAAAAGAGTTCCGAAAGCATTAAATCGTTGTAACTAAACACGCTTTTAAAATAAAAACTTGGGAAAGACACCTCACTATAAGTGAATCCTATCTGCATATTCGATATGTCTAAATCATCTGGTTTGAGTATTACAATATCATAATCAGACAATAACTTTCCACATTGGGTCAGAGCTATCTTTTCATAAAATGAAAGCTCTGACTTGTACACTGGTATTACAATTACGCAAGAACTATTCATTTTAGTTTCTATTAAATTTTGGCAAAAATAAAAGTATAATATTCATAAAGCCTTTCAAAATTTTATAGGCTATCGGATACTTTTTTATATGCATAAATTGTTCTGCCTTTTTAAACTTTATCTCTTTCAAATATTCATAGTCCTTAACAAATTCAGGGAAATATCTATTCAAAGAAGTATCTCTTTCTTTATCGATTCCTGGATGATTCTTTGAATTTGCGGATATTCCAGTTCCATCATAAGTTACAATTACACAATCTAAGTGTTTATATGAAGCCTCGCGTTTACAAATTGCATAAGTGAAGAATTCCCAATCAGCTACAATTTTGAGATTTTCATTATATAGAAAAATATCCTTAAACAGCTTCGCCTTAATAAAACTTGCTTGATGAGAGATATTTTGTTCATAAAAAAAAGCGAAATTTAACTTTTCAGGAAAAGTGCGGATCTCTTTTTTTATTCCATCAATGTGTAGGATATCTCCATAGTAAATATCGTATTGACCATTTAATTCAGCATTCAATTTCTCTAAAATGGTATTGTCAATTAAAGAATCTCCACTATTTAAAAACATTAGATAATCACCTGTTGAAATCTTAATGCCCTTATTCATTGCGTTATATATGCCACTGTCAGGTTCAGATACATAATAGCTAAAAAATGAAGAATATGTATTAAGGACATCTTTACTTCCATCCAAACTATTTCCATCAATAACGATAAACTCAAAATCTTGCCAAGTTTGGCTTACCACGCTTTGAATTGTTTTTTGTAACCCCGCCTTATTGTTGTAATTGATAGTTATAATTGATAATTTTTTACTCATGCTCGATCTAGGTTATACATTAATTTATTCACAAATCGATTTCTTTAATTCATATCTCTATTAAATTATCTTGAAAAAACAGCCTTTCCATTACACTTCCTTACAACAAAAAGGTTATTACATGCCCTCAATTTTATTTTGAGTGATTAAACTATTTCAAAAACAGTATCAAGATTTTTGTAACAACGTTCTTTTTCATAATTGATGCTAAAAGCAGCAAAGGCATTTTCTGCCTGTTTTTTATATTCCGATTCGTCTGTTAATAGTTTCATGATGTTATTTCCGAATTCAACGGGATCATCACTAACCAAACAACCATTGTCGGTCTTGTTGATCAGTCCATCGATCCCACGGGTATTACAAACAATCGGTAGACCATAAGATAGCGCTTCTACTACTTTTATCTTGGTTCCAGTGCCCGTAAGCATAGGGCATAGCGCTACTTTAGCATTTTGGTAATAGATTGATAAATCTTCGGCAAAGTTTACGGAAACAATATTCGGCGCCTTTATTGAAAGATGCTCGTTTATCTGTCCAATGATGCATATCTGCAAGCCGGTTGGTAATAACGGATACACATCCTTAAAAAACCATTTGGCAGCTTTTTGATTGTGCACATTATCGCTGGCCACATATATCAGATCAAACGACTTCTCATTACTAGCATGAAGATTTTGAGCTTTATCAAGCATCATTGGCGCTAACACCACCTTGTTTTTACAGAATTGACTAAAGATATACTGTTCTTCTACAGAAATGGTTAAAGCGATATCAAACAAAGAAATCCTTCTGATTTCTTCTTTAAAAGATTGGCCAATATTAACTTTTTTTTGAAGTTGAGCGGTTATAAAATCATGTGTATCAATTATTTTTATCGATTTTTTTGTAAAGGAGTTATCCTCTACCAATGTAGCCCAACTGGCATAATTGATAAAGATGTAATCGTAATCGTTGTTTTTAAGAATTTTTTTGAAAGCCCTCTTAAACCTTAAGGTGACCAATTCAGGGAATTGAAGCGGAAAGAACCAAGCCCTATTCTGATAGAAGAAATTAGGCAGTTTATAAAAAAGCAGATAATAGAGTATGTTCTTTTTAGATGGTTTTTTTTTAATTACATAAGTATTATCGGCTAGGCCTGCTTGCTCAAATGCTTTAATATCTGTTTCGTTCCATTTTCCGGTGAAATACTCGCTTACAAAATCAATTTCAAAATTCCTTGATTTAAAATAGCTTAACATGCTTAAAGCCCTGGTTCTGTTGCCCGCATTTTTTTTTAGCGGATTATCAGGCATAAAAAATAGTACTTTCTTCATCTAAATGTTAGTCGTTAAAAGCCTGCATGTCGATTAAGCGCCTATATAAACCATTTTTGTTCATTAACTCATTGTGACTTCCAGTTTCTACTACGCTGCCTTTATCTATAACAACAATTTTATTGGCATGTTGTATTGTACTTAAACGGTGCGCTATTACAATTGAGGTGCGGTTTTTCATTAAATTATTTAAAGCCTCCTGTACCAATTTTTCTGATTCGGTGTCTAATGCTGAAGTGGCCTCATCCAATAACATGATTGGTGGATTAGCCAATACAGCCCTTGCAATACAAACACGCTGTTTCTGGCCTCCAGAGAGTTTATTTCCTCGATCGCCAACAAAAGATTGATAACCATCTTCTGTATTCTCGATAAAATCGTGCGCATTTGCAATTTTCGCTGCGGCAACAACTTCTTCCATTGTGGCATCTGGTTTGGCAAACGCAATGTTATTAAAAATGGTATCGTTAAATAGAAAAGACTCTTGATTAACGGTTCCCATTTGCGCCCTGATGCTTTCGACAGTAAGCTCCCGATAATCGTGGCCATCAATTTTAATTGTTCCTGTCTTTGGATCATGGAAACGTGGAAGCAGATCCATTAATGTACTTTTTCCACCCCCAGATGGCCCGACAAGTGCTACTGTTTGCCCTTTTTCAATGTCGAAGGTTATCGAATTAAGGATTTGTTTTTCCCCATAACTGAATGATATATTTTGAAGGCTGATTGTACTGTTAAAATCATCGAGAACTTTCGCATCTGGTTCATTAACCAACAATGGTTTAGTGTCTATTAGGTCTAAAACCCGTTCTCCGGCAGAAATTCCAGAATGTATTCCGCTAAATGAATCGGTTAAAGCTTTAATAGGTTGCATCACCTGAGAGAATGTTGCCAAGTAAACCACAAAATCTGCTGCTTCAAGATCTCCCTTTCCGCTTAAAATCAAGGTGCCACCATATAATAAGATAAATACAACAACCAAAACCCCGAGTGTTTGCGAAACTGGGGAAGCAAGCTGTTGCCTTCTTGCCATCTTTCTGTTCAAAAACGAATAAAACTTGTTTTCGTCATCGAACTTTTGCTTCATTCTTTCTGTAGAATTAAAGGCTTTGATAATCTTTATTCCACTGAGCGATTCATCTAAAAATCCGATCATCTTTGCAAAAGATTCATGCGATTGTGTTGCCTGCTGTTTTAATCTTTTTACTATTTTGCTGATAATAAAACCAGATATTGGGATAACCAACAATGAAAACAACGTTAATTTCAATGAGATGGAGATTAAAACCCCTACGAAGAACATAAGCTGTAACGGTTCTTTAAAAACCACTTGTAGGGTATTGGTTACGGTAAACTGAACCACCTGCACATCAGATGCTACCTTTGAAATGATATCGCCTTTGCGCTCATTATTAAAGTAGCCCACGTGTAAATTCATAACGTTATTAAAAACTGTTTTTCTTAAGTTTAATAAAGTATGCACGCGCAGATCTTCCATAAAACGCTGAGAAAAATAACGGAATAAATTAGATAAGAATACCGTTGCAATAATAACAACGCAGATAATTTGCAACGCATGTATTTTATCGTGTGCAATTATGGCATCCATGTAATCATTAAACCTGCCAAGAAAATTTAATGAGCCTGTAACTTTATCCGGTTTAATGTTCGTAACCACTTTGCCAAGAAACAAAGCCTGCATCAGTGGGCCTAGTAATGTGAATAGAAAAGTATTAAAAATTATGGCGAATAATGTTGCAATAATATAAGGTATGGCAAACTTTTCGATGGGTTTGGCAAATGATAATAAACGAAAATATGTTTTCATTGAGTATTGTATATATAACAAAACCCAGGAAGTACCTGGTCGGGGGAAAAATATAATAAAATCCGAGCAAATGTACGGTTTTTCATACATATGAATAAGATCGTGAAGCCCAACATAATTAAAATTACAATTCTTAGGTTATGGAATGGATTGAGATGCTGTGTTACGGAATGTTTCGCGTCAACCGTTGGGCTATAGAATACAGGTTAAGAACTGTTATTCCAAACATTCCTGATATAAATTCAGATACTGGTTCGCTGCAATTTCCCACGAAAACTTTTCTGCTTGGGCAATTGCTTCTTTAGCACGATTATTTTGAGCGAAATCATCCATTCCTTTTTTAAATACTTCCTGCATGTGTTCAGGTTCAAAATTATCGAAGTAATAAGCCACGTCGCCGCCAACCTCTGGGAGTGAGGTGAATTTGGAGAGGAAAACAGGTTTTCCAAAGTGCATGGCTTCTATTACGGGAAGACCAAAACCTTCCGCAACTGAAGGGAATAAAAAAGCATCGCAATTTTTGTAGTACCAGGCTTTATCTTCATCACTAATTGGCCCTGTAATGTGTACCCTATCCAAACAATTATGTTTTTCTGCTTCCTCTAAAATTCGCTGCTTGTGAGGTGTTTCCCTTCCAGAAATTACCAGTTCAAAATCGTTATCTTTTAATAATGCAGGTAATAAGTGAAAACCTTTTTGTACCGAAAGCAAACCAATGGTAAATAGAAATTTCTTTCCAGGTTTAAAAGCTGGCTGATGATTTTCATCTGAAACTAATTTATCGGCCCCGTTATAAATTACACTGATTTTATTTGCTGACTCAGGGAAATAGTGTTTTACATCATTTGCAACAAACTGCGATATGCATACAATTTTATCACACTGTGATATTAACTTGCCCAGTTTTTTTAGATATGCCTGGATTCTGTGTGGCCTGCTAAACTTTAAATGAACCTTATTCATGTCGTGAATGGTCATTATTTTTTTTGCATTAACTCTTTTTGGTCTTAATCTGCAGGTCTGATCAGAGAGATGAACAACTTCGAAATCATTTTTTTTCTTAAAAAATAACCGATCTAATCTCGAAAGATAAATGATATCAACCAAGCCGTTAAAAAGATATTTTGTCTGTTTGAAAAGATAAAATTTTAATTCAAACTTCCCTTTGTTTTCCTGGATTAATGCGTCGCCTAATCCTTTTCCAAATGAAAAATAGCCACAATTGGCGTCTTTCATCGAATCAAAAGTTACTAAGACCTTAGGCTTTTCCATTAATTAAATCGTGTATTTAGAAGAAAAAAAATTATGCAAATATAGGCAGATTTAAATTGTAGACTACTTTACAATTTTATAATTCCGGTATTCGAACAAACGCATTCCTGTTAAATCTTCAATTTTTTGCAAAACCCTCCTGCGGAAATTCATTTTTGGAGTTTCCTTGGTTAAATCTTTTTCAAATTTCCAGTTTGCAGCAGCAATTCTTTCTTGCATTACTTTTGGATGGCTACCTTTAAAATGAACTAAACGATCGGCATTGTGCATATCATAAGTTTCCTGCACGGGATAATTCTCTTCAATCCATTCTTCTGTTTGATAAAACTGATTAAAGTTCCGCACTTTACCTTGTAATCCTTTTGGTGGTTTAACCCAGCCATAATGATAAATGTAAGCATCAATTAGCTTAACCTTAAGTTTTCTGTCGTTAATTCTGAAGCCTTGCGCATCGCGGTAAGATCTTACCCCGGGTAAATTTTTTATAATCCGAACCTCTCTTCTATACCAGCGTCTGGATTCAGCCAGATAGTCATAAGAAGCATAAAAATGTTTGTATTTTAAAAGTAAGGCTTCTACATTGCTGTTGTTAAGCGCTAGCTCCATTTCTTTTTTGATCAAGGGGAGATAATCTTCATGTATGGCTTCATCACCTTGAATGTAGATCATCCAATCGGTATCTTCGTTTATTTCTGCTAAGGCCTTATTGGTTTCATCAGCAAAAACACGACCGCCTTCCCTTATGCTGTCATCCCAAACGGTATCGATGGTCCTGATTTTAGGGTCGATGCTTTTAACCATTTCAGAAGTCTCATCAGATGAGTTGCCCAGTGCAACTATAAAATCATCACACAAAGGTAAGACTGAAAGTATGGCTTCTTTTGCCGGATAATCGTTTACAATTGCATTTCTTAAAAAGGTAAAACCGGTAACTTTCATTATGTGGATGCTTTGTAGCTGATAATTTTTGTTTATTTGTACAAAGATAGTTTTATTGATGAATACGCATCTATCCATTTTAAGCGAAGTAAAAGCCGGGAATTACAAGGTTTTGGCAAGAACATTAACCCTTGTCGAAAACAACATTACACCGGCCGATTCGATTTTAAGAGATTTAGATAGTCAGGTTAATGTCCCCGTTTTAGGCATTACCGGACCTCCAGGCGCCGGTAAAAGTACTTTGGTAAATGCAATAGCCAGTCATTTTGTTACGAAAGGAATGCGCATTGCCATATTGGCGATAGATCCTACCTCTCCATTTAATTTTGGTTCTTTGCTTGGTGATCGTATCCGCATGGCCGGTCAGTTTAACAATCCAAATGTTTTTATCCGTTCGTTGGCTACGCGGGGCGCTCTGGGCGGTATTTCGGCGAAAACCATCGAGATGGTTGATGTTTTAAAAGCCGCTAATTTTGATCTGATTATTGTAGAAACTGTTGGTGTTGGGCAATCGGAAGTAGAAATTGCCGGATTAGCAGATAAAACCATCGTGGTGCTGGTTCCAGAATCGGGCGATGAGGTGCAGAATATCAAATCTGGTTTGATGGAGATTGCCGATTGCTTTGTGATAAACAAGGCTGATAGAGAAGGTGCAGCTATTTTTGCCAATAATTTAAAGAAAATTGTTCATCAGGGCACGAAGACTATCCCAATATTAAAAACAGTGGCCGATAAAAATACAGGTATTGATGAATTATGCGCTTGGATAATCAAGCCGCTTACTGCTGATCATAACCGAAGGGCTTTTCTGTTTGCAGAGAAAGCCTGGAGACTCATTCAGTATGAAAAAATGAAGATTGTTGATAAAAAAAGGCTGCTAGAAAAAGTTCAGGCAGCCTTAAAGCAAGATGATTTTAATATTTATCGTTTTGCTGATGAATTTATCAGTAATGGTTAAGCTATAAATTGTTGGAACCGGTTAACGGAAAAACGGCCAAGGTAAATTGGATTAACTGTTCATAATCTCCTCAATTTCTTCAGCTTCTAATGGTATATCGGCCATTAAATCTATATTTCCCTTTGCGGTTATGAGAATATTGTTTTCTAAACGGATGCCTAAGCCTTCTTCTGGAATATAGATTCCTGGTTCAACAGTTAAAATATTGCCTGCTGCAAATGGCGTGTATCTTCCGGCAAAGTCGTGTACATCAATGCCTAAATGGTGTGAATTGCCATGCATAAAATATTTTTTATAAGCTGGCCACGCTGCCGTTTGGTTTTTCATGTCTGTTGTAGAAATAAGTCCAAGCTTAACCAGTTGTTCAGTCATAATTTCGCCAACCTGCTCGTGGTAGCTATTCCATATGGTTCCTTCGCCTATTAATTTAATCGACTCTTTCATTACATGTAATACTGCATTGTATACCTGCTTTTGTCTTTGGGTGAACCGACCGTTAACAGGGATGGAGCGGCTCATATCTGCATTGTAATTGGCATATTCGGCGCCAAAATCAAAAAGTATTACGTCGCCATCTTTGCATTCCTGATTATTATCATTGTAGTGGAGGATGTTTGCATTATGGCCGGAAGCAATAATAGGGGTGTAGGCATGGCCTGTTCCGCCTTGGCGGATAAATTCGTGGATAATCTCTGCTTCAATTTCATATTCTTTAACGCCGGGCTTGGTAAATTTTAATACCCTGATAAAGGCATCACGTGTTATTGCTGAAGCCTTTTTAGTCAGTTCAACTTCAACATCTGATTTAACTGCACGTAAATTTCGCATAATTGGTGCCGAACGTTCATAATGATGCAGCGGATATTTTGCCCGCATTTTCTCAATGAAACGGATATCGCGATAAGGTACTTCATGGGCATACCTATCATTCTCATTTGTATTTAAATAAATATGTTCAGCATAGTTCACAATGCTATGCAATATGTTGTCAAAATCTTCTATCCAATATACCGCTTGAATACCCGATGCAGCTTTAGCTTGCGCTTTAGTGTATTTGTATCCTTCCCAAACTTTAATGTAATCATTAGTCTGTCTTAAAAACAGGACTTCTCTGTACAAAGGATTAGGACAATCAGGATATAATAGCAATATTGTTTGTTCTTGATCGATTCCAGATAAATAAAATAAATCAGGGTTTTGCTTAAAAATAAAGCTCTGATCGCCACTTCTAGGAAATTCATCGCTTGAGTTGAATATAGCTAATGAGTTGTTTTTTAAGTAATTAGAAAAGTTTTTTCTGTTTAAAATAAATAATGACTGATCAATAGTAGGATATTTCATGAAAATGGTATTTTTATATGGGCAATGGCCAAATGTAATAAAATGATTAATTACTGTGAAGTTTGGAACGGAGTTTGTATAAAAGTTTGAAAATTTAAAATTTTGTTTAATTTTGGCATTACTAAAAAATTAATCAATTAAATTGTTTAACCCTTAAAAAAGAAAAAAGATTATGAATTATTCTACTTTAAAGAAAAGTGTTGCGCTTTCTTTAGTGGCATTAACAGGAGTTGCTTCTCTTGCTGTCGCTCAAGATGCACCTGCAACAACTTCTGCTGTCAAGGTATTTGGCGGTAGAGGTCAGTACAGAACTTGGTCTATCGGTGTACATGGTGGTGTTTTAATGCCAGTTGTTGCTATCGGTGGTACCAATGACTTCAACAAATGGGATGCTAACTTAGGTTACGGTTTAAACATCCGTAAACAATTAGGTCATTCATTCGGTTTAGAATTAAACGGAACTCGTGGTAAACTTTCAGGTACTAACGAAGGTATTACTAACCCAGCTGTAAAAGACTTCGAAACTGAATTACAATATGCTGTAGATTTACGTGGTGTTGTAAACGTAGGTTCTATCGATTTCTTACGTCGTGAGAACTCAGTAGGTTTCTTCTTAACTGCTGGTGCGGGTTACATGGCTTATGCTCCGAAAGTTACTTTAGGTAATGGTACTGTTATCGACTGGAAAGGTAAAGCTACTGGTCCTGCTGATGACAAACATGATGCTAAAGATTACGTAAAAGGTTTCTACATTCCAGTTGGTGCTGGTGTTAAATTCAAAGTTTCTGAGCGTGTTAACTTTAACTTAGGTTACACAATGAACTTTGTTGATGCTGATAACTTAGACGGAGTTTATGCAAAAGGTCAAACTAAAGATAAATTCTCTTACGGTTATGCTGGTTTAGAATTCTCTTTAGGTTCTTCTGCTAAACCAAGTTTAGAATGGACTAACCCATTAGCTACTATGTACGATGAGTTAAAAGATCCAACTTTACGTCAAGAAGTTGAAGCATTGAAAAACCGTGTTTCTGCTGTTGAAAAATCAGTTGAAGATTTGAAAAAAGATACTGACGGTGACGGTGTTGCTGATCAATTCGATAAATGCCCAGGAACTCCTGCTGGTACTGCTGTTGATGGTTCAGGTTGTCCTCTTCCAAAACCACAAGTTGATTCTACTGCTACTAGCAATGTAACTGGTTTCGAAAAAATCGGTTTCGATTTCAACTCTTCAGTTTTAAAAACTGAGTCTTACCCTACTTTAGATAAATTATCTTCAGTGTTACGTGAAAACGGTGGTAAAGTAACTGTAAACGGTTACGCTTCAAGCGAAGGTACTGCTGCATATAACTTGAAATTATCTAAAGACAGAGCTAACTCTGTTAAAACTTACTTAGTAAACTCTGGCGTTAACGCTAGTCAAGTTGCTACTAAAGGTAATGGCGAAGCTAATCCAATTGCTTCTAACGATACTGAAGAAGGTCGTATCCAAAACCGTCGTGTTGAAACTGCTAGAAACTAGTATTTCAATATAAGATTTAAAAAAGTCCTGATGAAAGTCAGGACTTTTTTTGTGCCTTTTAATTTTCTGTGTTGAGCTTTTTAGCTAAGTTTGTGTTATGTACTTCTTTAGAAAAAAGGACCCAAACAGGCCAAATAATATCAATCTGAAAATTATGCATTTTATAAATGCATTGGCCATCTTAATTTTTCTTGCAGGTATCATCTACAAGCTAATCCAATGGCTTGCTAAATAACCCCAAAATTGTATGAAACAAATTATTAAAACAACCAATGCTCCAGCTCCAATTGGACCATATAGTCAAGCTGTACAAGCCGGAAACTTTTTATTCGTATCAGGCCAGGTAGCCATTAATCCCGAAAATGGAGAATTAAATATTGGCAATATTGAAGAAGAGACACACCAGGTAATGCGTAACCTTAAAGCAGTTTTGCTTGAAGCAGGTTTAACTTTCGATAACGTAGTAAAGTCTACTATCTTCTTAAGCGATATGGGTACCTTTGCTCAGGTAAATGAAGTTTATGGACAGTATTTTACTGCTGATTTCCCTGCGCGCGAAACGGTTCAGGTTTCCGTATTGCCTAAAAATGTTAATGTAGAAATTTCTGTAATTGCCATTGTAGGCTAATTTTGGCAGATAGTAAAAGCAAATATTTTATAGCCGGCATTGTTCCTTATATTATCTGGGGAACAATGTCTATACCTTTGCGTAACATAAAAGGTTTTCCGCCACACGAAATTTTATACTACAGGATATTTATTTCCATTATCGTAGTTTGGGCAACTATTCTTTTATTCAGAAGGGAAGCATTAAAGAATGATTTGAATTTCTTAAAATCATTAAGCGCCCGTAAGAAAACAAGACTATTGTTGCTTACCGTAGTGTCGTCATTTCTGATCACGGGAAACTGGTTCACTTATATCTATGCCGTAAATAGTGTAAGTTTAAAAGCAGCCGCCTTTGCCTATATGGTGTGCCCATTGTTAACTGCACTCTGTGGATTTATCATTTTAAAAGAGCAGTTAACAAAGGCTAAAATTATTGCCCTGATCATTGCATTTATAAGCATCATCCTATTGGCAACAGGCTCTATACATGAAGTAATGTGGGCCATTATCATCGCATCTTTTTATGCCATATATGTTATTGTGCTAAAAGTAATTAAAGATGTAGATAAGTTTAATTTTTTGGGCGTTCAGTTAATTTTATCAGGATTAATAATGCTTCCGTTGTATTTTCTTAATGCTGCGCCTTTTCCTACCGAAACCTTCTTTTGGTCGCATATATTGTTGATTGCCATTGTATTTACCATTATTCCACTCTTTTTAAATTCGTATGCACTGTTGGGCATGCCTTCATCGGCCTTGGGTATTTTGATCTATCTCAACCCTATAGTTGCATTTACCGTTGCATTTTTCTACTTTAAAGAGAAAATAGATCTGCACCAATTTTTTGCCTATTTGCTTTTGCTGCTATCGATCGTTATTTTTAACGGACAGTTGCTAAAGAGTGTTGTTTACAAGAAACAGTAAAATATTTTGTTTAATTCGGTATTAGATACACCTGTTGAGTTTTTAAAGGGCGTTGGGCCAGGCCGTGCCGATGTTTTGAAAAAGGATCTCGGCCTGTTCACTTATCAGGACATGCTTGCACACTATCCGTTCAGGTATATCGACCGTACAAAATATTTCAAGATTAACCAGATTAATCCTGATTCGCAATATATCCAGATTATTGGGCGCGTGATCAGCAAAAAAGTAATTGGCGATAAAAGAGCAAAACGTATTGTTGCTGTTTTTAAAGATGAAACCGGAATTATGGAATTGGTTTGGTTCCAGAGCCTAAAATGGGTTGATGACAATATCACTGTTGGCACCGCTTACGTGGCCTTTGGGAAACCAACCATCTTTAACGGTACATTCAGTATTTCGCATCCAGAAATGGAGCTGTACCAGCGCAAACAGGTGGGACGGGGGAGTTTAACCTTACAGCCGGTTTATAACTCAACAGAGAAGCTTAAAAAGTTTAATCTTGATTCAAAAGGCTTACAGCGTTTAATCGCTGGCTTGTTGGATCAGATCATCCCCCAGGTTCCCGAAAATTTACCACAATACATCATTGATAAGTATCAGCTGCCAGATAAAAGATTGGCGTTGCTGAATATTCATTTTCCTAAAAATGTGAAGGATTTAAGTGCGGCAGAAAGACGCCTAAAATTTGAAGAATTATTCTTCATCCAATTACAGCTTTTGCACAATAAACATTTACGCCAGTTAAAATTTAAAGGTGTAACTTTTGAAAAGGTTGGTGAAAAAGTGAACCGCTTTTATAATGAGTTTTTACCTTTCGAATTAACCAATGCGCAAAAGCGTGTGGTTAAAGAAATTAGGATAGATACACAACGCGGTGTGCAAATGAACCGGCTTGTACAGGGCGACGTAGGAAGCGGCAAAACTGCGGTTGCACTGATGAGTATGCTTTTAGCAAATGACAACGGCTACCAGGCTTGCATGATGGCTCCCACTGAAATTTTGGCGCGCCAACACTATGCCTCTATTACAGAACTTGTAACCAACGACCTGGTGCGTGTTGCTATCCTTACAGGAAATACCAAAAAGAAGGAGCGTAATGTTTTGCATGAGCAATTAGAGAATGGAGAAATCGATATTCTGATCGGAACGCATGCCCTGATTGAAGATAAGGTTCAATTCAAGAACTTGGGGCTGGTTGTGATTGATGAACAGCATCGTTTTGGTGTAGAGCAACGCGCTAAGCTTTGGCGGAAAAATATTATTCCCCCACACATCCTAGTGATGACCGCTACGCCAATTCCGCGTACTTTGGCCATGACCCTATACGGCGATCTTGATGTTTCGGTTATTGACGAATTACCTGCGGGCAGAAAACCAATAGAAACCAAACACCTTTTTGAAGGCCAACGCCTCAGGATGTTCGGTTTTATGAAGCAGGAAATTGCCAAAGGCAGGCAGGTTTACATTGTTTATCCTTTAATTAAGGAAAGCGAAAAATTAGATCTTTTGCATCTCGAAGCTGGAATTGAGCAGTTGAGCTATCAGTTTCCTAGGCCTGATTACCAAATGAGTATTGTACACGGGCAAATGCCCAATGCCGATAAACAGTTCGAAATGCAGCAGTTTGTCGATGGTAAAAGCCAAATTATGGTAGCCACTACCGTAATAGAGGTGGGCGTAAACGTACCTAACGCTTCGGTAATGGTAATTGAAAATGCCGAACGGTTTGGGCTTTCACAACTGCACCAGTTGCGTGGTAGGGTAGGCCGCGGTGCGGAACAGTCTTTTTGTATATTAATGAGTGGGAATAAACTGAGTAAAGAAGGTAAGATTCGTTTGGAAACAATGGTAAGAACCAACAACGGCTTCGAGATATCAGAAATAGATTTACAGCTACGCGGCCCTGGCGATATTACAGGAACTCAGCAAAGCGGCGTTTTAGATCTGAAGCTTGCCGACCTGGCCAAAGACCAGATTATTTTGTCTGAAGCACGTAACACCGTAATCGCACTTTTTGAAGACGATCCGCAGCTGGCAAAGCCCGAAAATGCAATCTTAAAAGCTTACCTGCAAAAATTAGAAAGGGGCATTTCTTTCGACAAAATAAGCTAATCTTGTATTGAGTTTGAATTCTTCCAATTATTATAATTTTCTTCTCTTCCTATTTTGCAATAATATTTAGTGCTGTATTATTAGTGCTACTTTGTGTAGTTTGAAATTATTTTTTTACTAATCAGCCCCTTATAAATATTATTTTACCCCCTTTTTTTTACCTCCTAATATTCCTATCTTGCGTGTAACCAAATGTGAACTGTAGCGTCGGCAAGTCCAAAATTAGGTACATCGTACCTTGTAATTTTTAATCCCAAAAATGAATTTTGAACTAATTAAAGCCGATTTGATATGGTTAACAATGATTTATTGGCGTAATTAGAAGGGAGCCTTAATTTTTTTGATGTTAAGTGGTGTAAGCGATTATGTCGATAAGTCATGTATAATTGATTTGTGTAATGACAGTTCGATATTACTTATGAGTATTAAATTATAATACAATTATTATCTAACCAAAATAAATTGAAAACTATGAAAAAAAATCTATGGAAGACTTTTGCCAGAAGTAGCATGTTTCTTGTTTGCGGTGGGTGTCTCGTTTTTTCGCCGTTTACCAGCATGTCTGCTAAAGCATCATTGCACGAAAAAGAACCCTTTGATTTTTACAGACCTCCGCTTGAGGATATTATTGTGAAAGGACAGGTTACCGATGCTAAAGGTCCGATTCCTGGAGTAAGTGTTAAATTAAAAGGAGGTGCTGCAACTACCGTAACAGATGCTTCCGGAAAATTTAGCATAAAAGTACCCGAAGATGCTATTTTAGTATTTACCTATGTAGGTTATGTAGATCAAGAGATTCAGGTAAAAAACCAAACCAATATTAATGTCCGTTTATTAGAAAACAACCAAAACCTATCTGAAGTAGTAGTAGTGGGGTATGGAACCCAAAAAAAGGCAGTTGTATCTGGTGCTGTAGCATCGGTTAAAGGTACAGAACTGGCTAAATCATCTTCAGTAAACTTAACCAATTCATTGGCTGGTCGTTTACCTGGCGTTACGGCACTGCAAGGAAGCGGGGAGCCTGGATACGACGGTTCTACGATCCGGATCAGGGGTATTAATTCACTCGGAAATAACAATGCTTTAATAGTAATCGATGGAATACCTAACCGGGCAGGTGGGATCGAGCGGCTAAATCCGAACGATATAGAAAGTGTATCGGTGCTAAAGGATGCATCTGCAGCTATTTATGGCTCGCAGGCTGCAAATGGAGTAATCCTCATTACTACAAAATTGGGAAAATCGGGGAAACCACAATTTTCTTATGATTTTAGTTATGGCCTACAACAGCCTACACGCATACCTAAAATGGCCAATTCTACTCAATATGCTGAGATTTTAAATGAACTGAATATTTTCGGCTCTGATCTTAATCCGAATGAATGGTCGGCAGCTTGGAATAGTTTCAAAACAACAGGTACTTATTTATCAACCGGCGGTAAAACGATTAATGCAGCTTACAAACCAGATGAAATCCGGAAATTCGGCGACGGCTCAGATCCTTTAAGGTATCCCAATACTGATTGGTTTAAAACTACTTTCCAAAATTGGTCGCCTCAGCAAAGACACAATGTCCAGATTAATGGAGGGAGTGAAAATGTTAAATATTTGCTTTCACTAGGTTATCTAAATCAGGATGGCTATTATAAAAACTCTGCCACAGGTTATCAGCAGTATGATATGCGTTTTAATCTGGAAGCAAAATTAAGTAAATATATTACTACAACATTGGGGGTAAGTGCGAGAGAGGAAGATCGTAATTTCCCAACGGTTTCAGCGGGTGATATCTTTAGATTCTTAATGCGGGGAAGGCCTAATGAGATAGCCATATGGCCTAACGGGTTGCCCGGTAGAGATATTGAATATGGTTATAATCCGGTGGTTTCTACTACAGACTTAACAGGAACTAATAAAGATGTTAGAGATTACTTTCAAACTACAGGTAAAGTAGAAATTAAAATTCCTGGTGTTGATGGATTGAAGGTAACGGGTACAGCTGCAATAGATAAATATTCCGGCAGGCAAAAAAACTGGCAATTGCCCTGGACACTTTACGATTGGGACAAGAAAACCTTTGCAGCCGATGGTGTAACGCCAGTGCTTGCAGGTACTGTGCGCTCTCAATATACCGATCCTAGACTTAGGGAAACCGCAGGCGGACAATTGGCCATAAACTTAACCGGAATGGTTAACTATGATAAAAAGATTAGTGACCATACTATTGGATTAATGGCCGGCGTAACACGCGAAACAGTTAACAACGACGGTTTTACTGCGTTTAGAAGATACTTTATATCATCATCTGTTCAAGAGTTACTTGCAGGTGATGAAAGGGAGCAATCGTTAGGTAATAATCCTGGTGACCCGAATAATTTATTTAAAAGAGCACGGTTAAGCTATTTTGGAAGGGTGGGGTATAATTATAAAGAAAAATACCTTGCCGAATTTTTGTGGCGGGTAGATGGATCTTATATCTTTCCAACAGATAGACGTTTCGGTTTCTTCCCAGGGGTATCAGTAGGTTGGCGTTTATCTGAAGAGCCGTTTTTCAAAGACAATGTTAAATTCGTCAACAATTTGAAATTAAGGGCCTCATGGGGGCAAATGGGAGCTGAAGCCTATTTTGGCGATGCCCTGCAGGAATATCAGTACCTCAGTTTGATGAACTTTGGCACCTATACTTTTAATGATCTGGTAACCAAAACCTTAACTGAAGGTAAAGTGCCCAATTTCGATTTTGGATGGGAAGTAGCAAATAATGCCAATATTGGTTTAGATGCATCCTTTTTAAATAATAAATTGTCGTTAGAATTTGATTACTTCTATAATAAGCGTACAAATATTCTGATCAGCAGAGGTAGTTCGGTGCCTGAAAGTTCTGGTATTACCGATCGCTTACCGCCAGTTAACTTAGGGAAAGTAAACAACAAAGGTTTCGAATTTAAATTAAGCTACAATGACCAGGTTGGTGATTTAAATTTTGGTGTGAGTGTAAATGGTGGTTATGCTAAAAACAAGATCGTTTTTTGGGATGAAACCCCTGGTGCTCCAGAATGGCAGCGTTCTACAGGTAGGGTAACCAGTTCGTGGTTGGTTTACGATTATGATGGTGTTTTTAAAGATCAGGCAGAAGCTGATATCAATAAACAAAAATACAGTGCATTGACGAGTAATCTTCGCGCAGGCGACATGAAGTTTAAAGATATTAACGGCGATGGTAAAATTAATGCAGATGATAAGATCCGTTTGGATAAAAACGGAACCCCAACTTTTACAGGTGGTGTAAATTTTAATGTTCAGTACAAGGGATTTGACTTATCAGTGCTTATTCAAGGGGCAACCGGCGGAATGCAGATTGTTGGTCTAACAGAATCGGGAGATATTGGTAACTTCTTAGAGTGGTCATACCTGAACCGCTGGAGTATCGATAATCCAAGTTCGGTAAACCCACGTTTATCAAACAGAGGTGCTACCTATTATACCGATAGCAATAATGCCTTAAACAATACCTATTGGTTAAGGAGCAATAACTACATCAGACTTAAGAATGTAGAGTTAGGTTATACATTGCCAACTACGTTGGTTGAAAAGGTTGGGTTAAATAGTGTAAGGGTGTATGCAAACGGGCTCAATTTGGCTACGTTTGATAAAATCAAGATATGGGATCCTGAATCAACCAATACAAGTGGACAATACTATCCACAAGCCAGGGTAATTAATATGGGTATTAAAGCCACTTTTTAACAATGTATAGCTGTTTATCAATTACAAAGAAGAATATGAAAACAATAATTCAAAATAGAAATTTATATCTATTGGTTCTTATTACCTTTTTTGCATTTGCGTGTAAAAAGGATTTTTTGAACGTAGAATCACCTGGTCAGGTGCCTGCCGAATCGGTATGGAAAGATCCTGCAACTGCGCAGGCATTTGTGAACGATATCTATAATGGATTGGGTAACGGTGGCTTTTCTGAGCAGATGTTAGCATCAGTTTCTGACGAAGCCTTGTTTACACACCCTACCCGTGGTATCGATCTGGTTAATAGTGCTACCATTAACCCATCTACATTGGGCTGGGTGGATGATACGTGGGCTTATAAACAAATGTATAACCGCATCAGGGCCTGCAACATTGCCATCGAGAAAATTACCAGTGGAGATAATGCACTAACGAGCCAAACATTAAAAGACCAGCTGGCGGGTGAAGCATATTTTTTACGTGCTTATTTTTATCAGCAGTTATTACGCTTTTATGGAGCAGTACCTATTATCACAAAAACTTACGTACTCAACGATAATTACAACGTAAAGCGTAATACCTATGAAGAATGTGTAAACTTCATTATTAAAGATTGCGATGAGGCGAATAAACTTTTAACAGGCAAAACGATGGAAAAGGGGCGTACCACTGCTACCGCTGCTTTGGCACTTAAATCAAGGGTATTGATTTATGCGGCGAGCGATTTGCACGACAGGGCAAAACTTACAAATAAAGTTAGTGGAATTGCCGCTCAAAAATTAGATTTCTTAAGTTATGCAAGTGGAGATCAAGCCGCTCGTTATAAATTGGCTCAAACGGCTGCAAAGGCAGTAATGGATGCCACAAAAGGCTATTTGTTAGATTTATCTACGCCAGTATCTGCAACGGAAGGAAGTAGGAATTATAAAAGTATAGCAATGGGTGGTGCCAGTAAAGCGCCCAACATAGATGCTACGGCAGCTGCCGAATTAATTTTTGCACGTTATTTCATAGTTCAGAATAATATTAAGCATGCGCAACAAAATGGTCCAAACGGTTACCATAACTGGGCAGGTAATACGCCGATAGGTTTATTGGTTGATGATTATGAAATGAAAGACGGTTCTAAATTTAGTTGGACAAACCCAGCACAAAAAGCTGAGCCTTATCAAAATAGAGATCCACGCTTTTACGCCACTATTTTATATGATGGTGCTGGCTGGAAACCACGCGATAAAGCATCTGGTAATGTCGATCCTGCCAGTCAAATCCAAACTGGAGTATACGATTTAATGGATAACAATACGAGAATTGACTTTAGAGGTTTAGATACACGTGCAAGTTCTATCGAAAACTGGAACGGCAGCTGGACAGGTTATTACTACCATAAATTTATCGATCCAGATCCAACTATTGTAGATGCCTCGATGTCGCAAAATGTGCCCTGGCCTTTCTTTAGATATACCGAAGCGGTATTTAATTATATCGAAGCGAGTATTGAGCTTGGCGAATTGGGCAATGCCACAAACTGGTTAAATAAAATCCGTTTCAGGGCAGGTATGCCTGCGGTTACCGCAACAGATCAGGCTGGCCTTAGAGCGGCTTACCGCCATGAGCGCCGCATAGAAATGGCCTACGAAGAACAACGTTACCATGATACCCGCAGGTGGTTAATCGCCAGTGAAACATTAGGCAGAAAAACCACTTATATTAAGGTAACCGGTAAATTTAAACCAGGAAAAACGATGCCTGCCCCTTATCATTACGATAATACCATTTACGATTATACCTATAGCCCGGTAGAGGAGAATGCGCAAGAGAACAGGAGTTGGAACGATAAACTTTATTTCAGACCATTTAGTCGCGATGAAGTAAACAAAAATAATTTACTAGAACAAAACCCCGGTTACTAAGCTAACCAATCTAGATACCCGATGGATAATATTATTCATCGGGTTTTTTATGCAATAATATCTGGAGCTGGCCGATCGGATATTTTTACGTTTCAATAGAAAAAACAGGTAAGCTTAAGACTTTGGCCATTCCCGTATTTAATTTTCAAAGCGTAGTTTTGCAAATAAACTTTTTTCTGTGGCAGATTCAGACCTCAATTCGGTTATTACAAAACCAGATCCTTACGCCGCATTGCGCTTTAGGGAGTTCCGCTCTTATTTAGGCATGCGTTTTTTCTTCACATTTGCCTATCAAATGCAGGCAGTGGTGCTTGGGATTTATATTTATCATGTAACAAAAGATCCATTGGCCTTAGGGTTTGTAGGCCTGTGTGAGGCTATTCCTGCTATAGGGATTGCATTATACGGAGGTTATGTTGCAGATAAGAGCGAAAAAAGGGGCTTATTGCTCAAAGTATTTGGAGGCGTATTTCTTTGTACCCTCATTATGCTGCTGGTAACATTACCGCAGTTTAACCTTGGGCAGTTCGATATTATTTTTACCCTGTTTAATTTCAAGGTTAATCTAATTGCCTTAATTATGTATGTACTCGTATTTGGGATGGGGATATCAAGAGGGTTTTTCGGTCCGGCTACATTCTCTTTAATGGCTCAGATTTTGCCAAAAAACCTTTATCCAAATGCGAGCACCTGGAGCAGTTCGAGCTGGCAGATGGCTTCTATTTTAGGGCCGGCAATAGGAGGAATAACTTATGGTTTCTTCGGTATTACCATCACTTATATCGTAATTATTTCTTTTGTATTTATAGCCCTTATCTGTATTTTCTTTTTAAAAGTACACCCTCCGCAGTTTGTGCCCAAAGAAAATATTAAAGAGAGTTTGCTTAAAGGAATAAATTTTGTGTTTAAAACCAAAATGATGGTTTGGGCAATGAGTTTGGATCTGTTTTCGGTGTTTTTTGGTGGTGCGGTAGCCATATTGCCCGTGTTTGCAAATGATATATTAAAAGTTGGACCCGAGGGTTTAGGCTTTATGCGGGCCGCTGTTTCTGCAGGATCTGTTTTTACCATGCTTGCTATGACGCGTTTTTCGCCGATGAACAAACCATGGCGAAATTTATTGATAGCCGTAACCGGTTTTGGCTTAAGCATCATCTGCTGGAGTTTATCTAAAAATTTCTACTTAACGCTCTTCTTTCTCTTTTTAGAAGGCTCTTTTGATAGCGTAAGTGTAATCATCAGATCAACCATTATGCAATTGTTAACACCCGACGAAATGCGCGGACGTGTATCGGCAGTAAACAGCATGTTTATTGGGTCGTCGAACGAAATCGGAGCTTTCGAATCGGGCCTTACCGCAAAGTTAATGCGTACTATCCCATCGGTAGTTTTTGGTGGAACGATGACATTGGCAATTGCTGGAATTACATGGTTAAAAACGAAATCTTTAACGAAACTGAGTTTGCAGGATATTAACGAACAAACCAGCAAGGTTGCTTAGTTACTAAAAGAGTTATCAACTTAATAGCCAGTTTGCCGGAAAGTTGACAACTCTGAAACTCAATGATAATTAAGTACTATTGTGCCTTTGTGTCTTGGTGATGAAATACAAAAAATGGTTCGTGAGGACACGAACCATGGCGATAAGGGAAATATTTTATTGCAAATAATCTGGGCATGCCCCAAGCTGCGCAAGGGTCGGGCTATCCGTTACAATCTTTTTTGAAGAAAAATCAAAAAAGGATTTCCACTGCTATCCCTCATGCAAAACCTATAGCGGTTAAAAATGTCAGTTATACGTTTGCCCTGGCCATCTAAACCCGATGGCACGGATGCCGATAGAGGGCATTTGTTCTTTTTATCGATAGCTATCGGCAGGAGGAACAGCGGGGCAGGACCAAACCGAAGAACTACTGGAATTGTTTTCCAAAAAAAATAGACTTATTCTACTAACAGTATTTGTTTTTGAATAAGAAATGGTCCGTGAGGACACGGACCATGGCGATACTATATTTTGTGATTAGTTAATGAGCCATCGGCCACGAAACATTAAAACTTCTTGTTCTTACCCCAGATTAGATAAATAATGGAACCTAAAAAGGGGGCAAGCAGGATAATGATAAACCAAAGTACTTTTACCGAGAAACCAATGCTGTTGTTTCTCGATATATGGTACAATGCCGCTAATATTAATGCCAGCCAAAGTATGGCAGCTATAATAATGATAATTGCAATCTGGTTGCTTTCTATTTGAGCTAGTAACATGACAAATTCTTTTTGTTCCTAAGCTTCAACAACTCTTTCTCCAATTTGTTGGCGCCACATGGCTTGATATAAACCATTTTGTGCAATTAGTTCTTCATGTCTTCCTTGCTCAATAATGTGGCCTTTCTCTAAAACATAAATTTTATCAGCATGTTTTATTGTTGATAAACGATGCGCAATCAAAATGGTAATGTGATCAGTTAAATTTGAAACCGAGCGAATGGTTTTGGTAATCTCTTCTTCCGTAATCGAATCCAGCGAAGAAGTGGCCTCATCAAAAACCAAAATATCTGGCTGACGGAGCAGTGCTCTTGCAATAGATAAACGTTGTTTTTCTCCTCCCGAGACTTTAACCCCACCCTCACCAATTAACGAATCCAAACCTTTATCTGCACGGGCTAGCAAAGTTTGACAGGCTGCCTGGTTTAAAACTTTATAACATTCTTCATCCGTAGCATTAGGGTTAACAAACAGCAGGTTTTCTCTTATTGTACCCGAGAACAATTGCGTGTCTTGTGTTACGAAACCGATTTTCTCGCGTAAGGCATCAAGATCGATATCGTTACTTGGGATACCATTGTATAAAATCTCACCGTCTTTTGCCGGATATAAACCCACCAATAGTTTTACCAGTGTGCTTTTTCCAGAACCCGATGGACCAACAAATGCAATGGTTTGCCCGTGATGGGTTTTAAACGAAATATTATCTAAGGCATTTCTATTGGCTGTTAGGTGTTTAAAGCCCACATTGTTAAAGGTTAAATCCTTAATTTTTGCTATAGAAGTTGGATTCTCAGGTTTTTTATCAATCGGTGTACTTAAAATCTTTTTAAAGTTACCTAACGAAACTTCAGCCTCACGCCAGGTTAAAATCACATTGCCCAGCTCCTGTAGCGGTCCGAAAAGAAAGAACGAGTAAAAAAGAAATGAGAAATACTGACCGGCAGAAATCGTATTGTCGAAAATAAGGAGCAGTAAAACCAGTACCATTGTACTGCGGACCAGGTTAACGGTTGTGCCCTGAACAAAACTCATACTGCGCACATATTTCACTTTTTTAAGTTCTAAGCCCAAAATTTTGTAAGTGGTTTTATTCAGCCGGTCAATTTCCTGATCGGCCAAACCTAAACTCTTAACCAGTTCTATGTTTCTTAACGATTCTGTAGTCGAACCTGCCAAAGCTGTGGTTTCGCCAACGATAGAGCGTTGGATGGTTTTAATTTTGCGACTTAAAAACCAGCTTACGAAACTGATGATCGGGATAGCTGAAAAATAAACTAAGGTAACTTTATAGCTTACCGAAACCGAATACACGATAACGAAAATCATTCCGATTAAACTTACAAAAAGGATACTGATAAAGGCGGTA
This sequence comes from Pedobacter sp. ISL-64, assembly GCF_018613605.1. Lineage (GTDB taxonomy): Bacteria > Bacteroidota > Bacteroidia > Sphingobacteriales > Sphingobacteriaceae > Pedobacter. Next base: position 121,338 of record NZ_JAGGPU010000001.1, read on the forward strand.
ATAAACTTCTCTGAATCCAAACGTACTTTTTGTAAAATACCCAGGGTTTCTCCGCTACGTTGATCTTCGAAAACCTGATAAGGCAATTTTAGAGAATGTTGCAAACCATCAGCGTACATTTTTGCGCCAACTTTTTGAACAATCACACTGGTGAAATAATCCTGGAAGTTTTTAGCGATACGCGAAACCATGGCTGCACCAATAGCCAGTCCGATTAAACCAAGAGAGCCCCAAAGGTATTGGTTATAGGTTAACGAATCTTTTTTATTGATAAAGCGGTCTAAAATGCGACCGGTGATGTATGGATCTAAAAGTGAAAAACCAATATTTATGCCTGCTAGCAATAACGCTAAGGCCACAATCCACTTGTGGTTTTTCAGGTAGTTAAGTAATAATCCCATTAAGTTTTGCTGTTTGTTAATGCAAACATAAAAAAAGGGAACGGATAAAAATCCATTCCCTTTTTTTATGACTTTAAGCTAAGAAACTTAGCTAAACGGTTGTTAAAATCCGTAACGTAAACCAATTTGTATCTGCCAAGGGTTACCTGATGGTGTAACAATGCCGGTGTTATTTACACGATAAGTATAAGCTTTGTTTGTAGCATCAAATGCACTAACGGCGTATAAAGCCTGGTTGCCCAAAGTTTCATTTACACCCCATTTTTTGTTAAGTAGGTTTGCAAAATTAAACACATCTCCAGAGAATTCAATACTGTGCTTTTTATTTAATTGTAGTTGATAACTTAATTTTAAATCAACAATACCAAAAAAGTCATTCACGCCACCATTTCGCTCTGCTATCTGACCAGAATATTTATTAATATAATCTTTTAAACTTTGGCTTGCATCTGGATTATCCAATAATGTCTGTAAACCTGTTCGAATATTTGCAGGGATATTTTGATTGTTTCTATCGAATACAAAAGCTAAATCATTTGTGGCCACAAAATCTCCATTAATATTGCCGCCAGCCAATAAGCTATATCGTGTACCACCAATACCAGAGTAACGAACGCCTAATCTAAAGCCATAAAAACTTGGAGACGTTCCATAAATAACAACCTTATTGCGGAATTGATTATCTGAATAAGACATTTTGCTCAAATCTCTAGGATCATCTTTAACAGGTAGAGATAAAGTAGCAGAGTTTGCCACGTTGCCATTATACGATGTATTATCTTTTGTGTCGTTATAAGTATAACTTGCAGAGATTTCTCCATCTTTAAAATAATTCCAGGTCGCATCTAAAACTATAGCGAATTGATTTACTTTACCTTTACTATTTAATTCTAACACACGGCCAAACTGATTAGTTAAACGACCGCCTTTCCAATCAGCAACACCGTTACTTGCTGTTATACTTGACGTTGGTACAAATACACCACGGTTACCTTCGTTAGGAAGGGTAAAGAATGGATTTGCCGCCATATTTTTGTCAACATACATGTAGTTGTTACGTCCTAATGTTGCGTAACCCGTAATCCCAACCTTAAATTTATCGGTGATTAATTTACTGTATGATAAGTTGGCTTTATAAACCACTGGAATTTTTGCATCTTCTGCATAAGTATTGATAGTTGGTACCTGTAAAGCACTTAGTGAAGGTGTAGCAACAGTACCATTTCTATAACCTATAAAGTTTGGTGTTGGTACATTTGCGCCGAAAACATCAACTGTTGCTAAATGTTTACCATCAAAGGTTAAGTTATTAATGGTTACATAGTTGTTCACATCCGAACCGAAAATACCTGCTCCGAAACGAACAAAGTCTGTTCGGTTTTCATTAATATCCCAGTTAAATTGAATTCTTGGCTGAATTAAAAATTGTTTCAACTCATGGTCTGTTCTCACGCCAATAGCATCAAATAGTTGTTGATTAAGTGGCGATTTTGGATAAGTGCTGTAATCAATGCGTAAACCACCTATAAAATCTAAACCCTTTGCTAATTTAGTCTGCATTTGGCCGTAAATAGCGGCGTTCCAAATACCAGCTTTAACCGTTGGGTCTGCAACCAAAGGTACTTCACGATAAAATCTGTTTGGAGCAAGGTTATTAAAGTTTGTGATTGCTGGAACTTCGATCTTTTTTGTAGGGTCATTTGGAAAAGCAGGATCTTGAATCTGAGAAGTTGAGTACTCGAAACGGCCGTTCACTTCACTGCCATAAAGAGATTTTGCATTGGTATACATCACGTCAACACCAAATGTATATTTAACTTTATCCGTATTATAATAAAAATTATCTACCAGTTGAAAAACATTATTGGTAAAACCTTCTTGTCCGAAACGGTGGCCGCCAATTTGTATTGCGGTAGAGATACCCTTTGTGCCATCAGCAAGGTCAGATTTTATATTTCCTACAATTGCTCTTGGAATGGCACCTGTTAATTCGTCATTTTGGGTACTCGCCTGGAAAGTATATAAATGTTGTATTTTTAATTCGTTAGTGATTTTGCTGCTTATGGTTGAACGTAAAGTTGCCAATAAATTATTGTCGACATTTTTATCGTTACCGTAACTTTCGTAGAAATTTATCGCGGTGTTATCTGCTAAACCTAATGGATTTCTATCGTTGGTGTAATTATCACGAATGGTTAATAAATTTCTATCATTAATTTGCCAATCTACACGGGCAAATGCAGCATCCGAGCCGCGCTTTTTGTCGAAAGAACCATATTGAGGTGTATTTGCTACGCCATATTTAGTACGGGCAACATCCAAAAACTGTGCTAAAGTACTATTAGTGATTCTGAAACGTGCTTCATCAGCGGGGCCGTTAACATCGGCAATAATTAATGGGCGAGCATCTTTCTGATGATCTAAACCAACGAAATAATGTAATTTATCCTTGATAATCGGGCCACCTAAAGTAAAACCATATTGATAAGTAGAGAAATCATTGTCACGCTTTACACCTCTAATATCGTAACGGCTGGCTAACCAATCTGCACGGCCATAACCAAAGGCGCTTCCACTTACTGTGTTTGTACCAGATTTAGTTACAGCGGTTACTGTACCGCCTCCGGCTCTGCCTAGAGTAACATCATATTGATTGGTTACTACCTTAAACTCGCGAACGGCCTCAATAGAAATGGAATATGGTGCACCACTACGACTCGTAGTACTACCGGCTGATGTTGGGTTTTTAGCATTCATTCCATCAATGGTATAATTTGTAGAAGAACCTAACTGCCCCGAAATATTTCCACCACGGCTTAAAGGAGATAAATCCATTAAGTTAGAAAAATTACGCCCGTTTACAGGTAATTGGTTCATTGTTTTGGCCGAGATTTCTGTAGAAGCGCCAAAGTTTTGAACTTTGTTCCTCAAACCAGAAGCCACAACCTGTACTGCGTCTAAATCCTGCGAAGCTTCCTGCATGGCAACGTTTACCCTAACCACATCGCCAAGGTTTAACATATAACCATTTCTGATCTGCTCGCCAAAACCTACATAAATGGCTTTTACCGAATAAGGGCCACCCAATGGAAGCTCTTTAAAAGTATACTCGCCCTGAGCGTTGGTAGATGTTTTAGTAGTGAAACCTGTTGAATTGTTTCTGATCTGCACCGAAACTCCAGGAATAGATTTCTTTTGTTGATCGGTGATTACACCCGAAATTGATGCCTGGGTTGTTTGTGCAAATGCCCGGTTCTGGACAAGGCAAAACAGGAACAACACTGCAATAAGTAAATTTTTCATCATCATTTGTTTTTTTAACGGTTATGAAGCTTGCCTGAGCCTGTTTTTTTGCTGTTCAGGCAGATTTCATTATGATTAGTTCTGATTTTTTATGATGACAAAGATGTTAATGTGCTGTTAACTGAATCCTGATTTAATATTAATAATAGGTTTAGTCCTTGGTAGTTTTTAAGCCTGATGTTAAAATAAAAAACGGCCGATAAATCAATATCGGCCGTTTGTGTTAAACTGGTGTTAACTTATTTCTTCTCAGCAATATATTTATCACTGAACTTTTTATCCAACTGTTTGTGTAGATTATCAAGATTAATATCCCTGCCCTGAATAAAAGCCTGCTCCACTTTGTTGGTGCGCATATCCAAAGCGTCGCCAGCTGAAATAAAGAAAGTAGCATCTTTGCCAGTCTCAATACTACCCGCGGTTTTATCAATGCCCATCGCTTTTGCAGCGTTTAAGGTAATGGTTGATAAAGCTTTTTCTTTGTCCAAGCCCCAAGCCGTAACCGTACCGGCCATAAAAGGCAGGTTGCGCTGTTGCCAGTAACCATCAATGCTCAATACTACATTTAAGCCTGCATTGGCCAATATTGCAGCATTTTTATAAGGCATATTTACATCGTCATCATTATTGTTAGGTAAAGCATGGGGCTGTTTCACCACTAAGGTAATGTTGTTTTCTTTCAGGAAATCGATGATCAGGTAAGCTTCATCTGCCCCTGTAATTACCGGGGTGATGCCAAATTTCTTGGCGAAATTAACGGCTGCAACAATATCTTTATGACTTTCGGCCGCGATAAACAATTTTTCGTTACCGGCGAATACTTTTTTCATCGCCTCGAAACGGGTATTAATTGCATCTGGTTTGCCGATTTCAGCATAAGCTTTGGCCTCGGCAAAGAAGGATGTTAGCTGCGCAATGGCAGCCTGTGTTCTTTCTGCTAAGCTTTCTGGCGATTGTTGCGGTCTGCCGAAACCACCGAAGCCGCCTCTGAAACGTGGCGTAACTGGCCAGGTCATGTGCATGGCATCGTCGATTTTAAGTGCTGCATCTTCCCAGTTCCAGGCATCGAGCTGAACAACTGATGAACTGCCCGAAACTGTTCCGCCTTGTGGTGTTGGCTGTGCCATTAATACACCATTGCTACGCAAGGTAGCCGGAACTTTCGAGTCGGTATTGTAAGCCACAATAGAACGGATGTGCGAGTTGAAATCGCCGATTTCCTGAAAATCCAATGTTGCTTTTACGGCTTCAATTTCGGTTAAACCCAGGTTGGTGGTTGCGGCAATAATGCCTGGGTAAATATGTTTACCTGTAGCCACAATGCGCATTACATCATCCTGTGGAACCTGTCCGTTGGCGGTAACCGAGATAATTTTTCCGTTGCCAAAAAGGATGGTTCCGTTTTCGATCACTGTTCCATTGCCAATATGCACGGTTGCACCTGTAATGGCGATGGTTTTGCTTTGTTTTTTAGCTGGCGATAGGTTTGCCTGTGCAAAACACATCAGGCTCGAAGCCGAAAAAGCCAGACTGAATAAATATGTTTTCATGTTAGTGTGCATGTTCTTTCTCGGTTAATTCTGCTGAATAGTTTTCTAAGGTTTCGCAATTGTACAGACGTGGTGCATCGCCTAATGGGCGTTGTGTACGGCCACCTTTGCTTTTACTCTCTAACATCTTCTGGATCAAGCGTGCTTTTTCTGTCTGTTGAGCTTTGATTACCTGTGCATCTTTCTCGATATCCCAATACGCAATACCATCCACAAAAGTTTTCTCTGCCCTGGCGTAAACAGAAAGTGGATTGGCGGTCCAGATCACCACATCGGCATCTTTACCTGCTTTTAAACTGCCCACTTTATCGTCGATATGCAGCATCTTTGCCGGGTTTAAGGTTACAAACTTAAAAGCATCTTCTTCCGGAACGTTACCGTATAATACCGATTTTCCTGCTTCCTGGTTTAAGTGACGGGCCATTTCGGCATCATCAGAGTTGAAAGCGGTAGTTACGCCAACATTGTGCATGATTTTTCCGTTATAAGGGATGGCTTCGGCCACTTCGTTTTTATAGGCCCACCAATCGGAGAAGGTAGAACCTGCAATGCCGTGCGCTTTCATTTTATCGGCCACTTTATAGCCTTCTAAAATGTGCGTAAAGGTATTGATCTTGAATCCTAAGCTATCAGCCACATGAATTAACATATTGATCTCGCTCTGCACATAAGAGTGGCAGGTAATGAAACGTTTGTTGTTCAAAATCTCAACAATAGCATCTAATTCTAGATCTTTACGTACGCTGTTACCTTTCACTGATAAAGCTTTTTCATATTCTTTTGCACGGGTAAATTCATCCACAAAAGTTTGCTCAACACCCATACGTGTAACCGGGAAACGGGCACCTGTACCGAAATTACTCTGTTTCACGTTTTCGCCCAAAGCAAATTTGATGAAACCATCCGCACCTGCAAATTTCAGTTCCTCTGGCGATTTGCCCCAGCGCAGTTTAATCAATTGCGATTGGCCACCGATTGGATTGGCCGACCCGTGTAGGATTTGTGAAGTGGTTACACCACCGGCCAGCTGGCGGTAAATGTTTACGTCTTCAGAATTGAGGATGTCGGCAACGCGTACCTCGGCAGAAACCGATTGCGCACCTTCGTTAATGCCGCCTGCACCTGCAATGTGCGAGTGCTCATCAATAATACCAGCGGTTACGTGTTTACCGGTAGCATCGATCACTTTCGCACCGCTTGCCGAAAGGTTTTTGCCAACCGCTTTAATTTTTCCGTTTTCTAAAAGTACGTCGGCATTTTGGAGGATTCCATCTTTTTCATTCGTCCAAACGGTACCGTTTTTAATTAAAACCGTTTCTTGTTTGGGCAGTTCAGTGCTTCCGAAGGCAGAGAAGGGATAAATTACCGGCCCCATGGCCAAAGTGCTTTTTGGCTCTTCTTTTTTAGGTGTTTCTTTTGCGGCTTCTTTATAAGTTGCTGTAAATTTTCCCGTAGTGCCATCAGCCAGAGCCGATTCGCCTTTGATGGTAACCGGGTTTGCCGAAGTAATGTAACCGCTTAACCGGACATCACCCTTAGGATTTTTCTTTAGGTTGAAATTGATGCTTACCCAATCGCCATTTCTGGTAAAGGTTGCTGTGGTTTTAACACTATCTACACCGGTTCTTTCAATAGCGGCTGTCGATCCGCCACCTGTTCCGATAATTTTTAGGATTAAAGCACCAATACCATCAACGTTTAAATTATAAGTACCGCGTACATCGCTTATATCCATTTTGTTAACAATGAAACGTTTGCCCTGTACCCAGTTTTCGAAAATAATGTTTCCGTTTTTGAACAGGTTATCAGATGAGATTAAAAAATTGGCTACTTTTCCTTTTTCTAGGGAACCCACTTTATCGCTGATGCCCAAGAGTGAGGCAGGGATTTCGGTAACCGATTGTAGGGCCTGTTTTTCAGTTAAGCCATTTTCTATCGCAGTGCGGATGTTTGCCCAAAAATCGCGACTGTTCTCCAGGCCGAATGCCGTTAAAGCAAATTTAATCCCTGCTTTTTCCAAGCTGGCTGGATTGGTTGGTGCCAGTTCCCAGCCTTTCATTTGTGATAAAGTGACGTTTCTGGCCTCTGCCGGATCTTCAACGTCATAAGCTTTAGGGAAAGTTACGGGAATAATTAAACTAGCTCCGGTAGCTTTAACCTCGTTTATCCGTTGGTATTCATCACCTGTAGATTTAATGATGTATTTCTTGCCAAATTCTTTTCCGATTTTATCAGCACGCAGAATGTTCTGCCATCCATCAACTTCAAAAATTTGCGGCATAGTTTGTTGCTTGCCAAATTCGTCTAGCGAAATGTTGTACTCCTCTTTTTGTTTGCCATACCATTGCGCATCGTAATACGTTTGACGCAATAACGCAATAGAGCCCATTAACGAAGTCGGGTAATCGTTTGATGATATTCCTTTGTTAAACGAATAGTTTGCTGCGGTTTGATCTTTTAAGAATACGCTGTTATCTGCACCTTCGTTTAAAGTTACAGCAGCAGAAACGCCGCGGGCAATACCATCGCGGTTAATTACATTTACACTACCAAAGCCTACCTTACGTAATTCATCTGCTTTTTTGCTGTCGGTAGAAAAGATGCTTTTTACATAAGTTTCCGGCCTGATTGATTCGTTCCAGCCATAAGCACCTTTTTTGGTAGAAACGAAAATAGACTGACGTTGACCGCCGAAACCTCGCTGTTGTGCAGGTGTTTCGCTAAGTCCATAACTGGTAAAGGCATCAATTAGGGAGGGGTAAACAAATTTTCCTTTAAGGTCGATTACCACGTAGCCTTTAGGTACGGCTAAACCAGCACCAATACCCTGTATGGTTTGTCCTTTGATTAAAAGTGTGGCATTTGTTAGAGTCTGGTTGGCATTAACTACTATTGTTGCGTTGGTAAAGGCAAACATTCCAGGTCGGGTATCGAAAGAACCGTTAACGGGAAAGGAAGTTTGCTGTGCAAACAGAATTGTAGTAGAAAATACCAGCCCGATGGCAAGTAAAATTTTCTTCATAATAAGTTTAGTGTTTAATTTGTTTAAAACTAATATAAATAAGCGTTCAATCTGTTGAATATCCTATTTTTTACAATTAATGTCTATTTTTGAGTCATAGAAATTAATTGATATGAACGATATTTTAAAAAGTGCCCACTCTGGATGGCGCTATGTGGTTTTTCTTTTGCTAATTATTGCCGTTGTTAAGGCTTTGTCTGGCTGGTTTGGTAATAAAACCTATACAGAAGGTGATAGAAAGCTAAATGTTTTCACTTTAATCAGTGCACACATTCAATTGTTGATTGGTTTGGTACTTTATTTCAGCGAAGGCTGGTATAAGTTGAGCAGTGCCGGTGCACCAGCGGTGCGTTATTTTAAAATGGAGCACATCAGTATGATGATAATTGCGATTATTTTAATTACTGTTGGTAATGCTAAATCGAAAAAAGTTGCTGACGCTGTTGCAAAACACCGTACCATTTCAGTTTTCTTTGGCTTAGCATTGATTTTGATTATTGTAACCATTTTATTAATGGTAAAAGAAGTTCCGGGTAGATCGTTTTTTGGGGTTTCATAGTAATTATAAAAAGCAGGGGCCTGGACGCGTGGCGAAGAGCACATGCTGTATTCGACTTCGGACTAAATTTATTTTCATAATTATTTCCATTTTTGGAAATTCTTTATATTTTTGTTGCTCATGATCAACAATATACATACATGGCTTTGGCAAAGTAATTCGAACGAATTGCGCTGGCTGCGTATGAACAAAATATAGTTTATCAACCTAAACCTTATTAAAGAACCATTAAAGCCCGGCGTAGAACCACACGCCGGGCTTTTTATTGTTAAAAAATACGAAATGCAAACCTTAAGCCCTATAGCTTACACCATTTACCTTTATCATGTATAAAATTAATACGACTTACAAAAAAATGCTTGCCGATACCACAACGCCAGTGAGCATTTATTTACGCTTACGTGATGTGTATCCTAACAGCATCCTGTTAGAAAGTTCTGACTACCACAGCAGAGAAAACTCGATGAGTTTTGTTTGTGCCGATCCGGTAGCAGGAATTATTTTGAAGGGATCGCGATTAGAGACTTATTTTCCTGATGGCGCCGTAGAGATTACCGAAAGTAAAAACCTGATTGAAGAAATTGCCGATTTTAAAGATAAATTCAGAGAAACGGAATTACCCGAAATTAAATTTATTTCGAGCGGTCTGTTTGGCTATTTTACCTGGAATGCAGTACAACATTTTGAAGATATAAAGTTTACTTCTAAAACACCAGAGGGTGAAGAAATTCCGGAAATGCAGTATCACCTGTACCGTTATATCATTGCCATCGATCACTTTAAAAATGAAATCACCCTTTTCAAAAATACTTTCGAAGGAGAAGAAGAGGGTGGGCTTGAAAAAATGGAGTACCTGATCCAGAATAAAAATTACCCTGAATATAAGTTTCAACTTCGCGGTGAGGAAAGTTCAAACCTAACCGATCAGGGATTTATGGATCTGGTAGAGAAACTACAAAAGCATATTTACCGCGGTGATGTTTTCCAGATTGTGCCTTCAAGAGCATTTAAACAAGCATTTTCTGGTGATGAATTTAATGTATACCGTTGCCTGCGTTCGATAAACCCATCTCCTTATCTGTTTTATTTTGATTATGGGAATTTTAAATTGTTCGGTTCTTCGCCAGAGGCACAGATTACCATCAAAAACAATTCGGCCAATATTTTCCCAATCGCAGGAACTTTTAAACGCAGCGGAAACGACATCGAAGATGCTGAACAGGCCCGTAAATTAGAACAAGACCCGAAAGAAAGTGCAGAACATGTAATGCTGGTTGATTTGGCCAGAAACGATTTAAGCAGGCACTGTAACCGCGTGGAGGTAAAATCTTTTAAAGAGGTACAATACTATTCACACCTGATCCATCTGGTAAGTAAAGTGAGTGGTCATTTGCAGGAAAACGTAAGTGCTTTTAAAGTAGTTGCCGATACCTATCCGGCAGGTACCTTAAGTGGTGCGCCAAAATACAAAGCCATGCAGTTGATTGACGAAAACGAAAAGCTGGGCAGGAATTTTTATGCTGGTGCAATTGGTTTTATGGGCTTTAATGAAGATTTTAACCATGCCATCATGATCAGGACGTTTATGAGCAAGAATAACGAACTGCATTACCGTGCAGGTGCGGGTATTGTGGCCGATTCCGTTCCCGAAACTGAAATGCAGGAGGTGAACAATAAAATTGCGGCGTTGCGTAAAGCGGTGCAAATGGCAGAGGGAATATAGTTGGGAGTGAGGAGTTTTTAGTTTGGAGTAAAATCCGTTAACAGGAAATAAAATGGAAAATATAGATAAAAAAACCGTCTTAGTAATTGATAACTATGATAGTTTTACCTACAATCTTGTGCATTTAATTAACGAAGTTGGTTATGAAGCAGAAGTTTGGAGAAATGATAAATTCGATCTGGCCGATGTAGATAAGTATGATAAAATTTTACTTTCACCTGGGCCGGGCATTCCGGAAGAAGCTGGTTTGTTATTAGATGTAATTAAAACTTATGCGCCAACGAAGAGTATTTTTGGGGTATGTTTAGGCCAGCAAGCCATAGCCGAAGTTTTTGGCGGTACTTTATTGAACCTGGGCAGACCAATGCACGGAATTGCTACACCGGTAACTGTTGTAGATGGCGATGAGCCTTTGTTCTGGGAATGCCCGCAAACCATAAATGTTGGTCGCTACCACAGTTGGGTAGTGAGTAAAGATAACTTCCCTTCGTGTTTAAAAATTACAGCAAGAGATCATAAGAATGAAATTATGGCGTTAAGGCATGAAACTTTAGATGTACGCGGGGTACAGTTTCATCCTGAAAGTGTGTTAACGGAGTATGGGAAACAGATGATGGAAAACTGGTTAACCTCAACCCCCTAGTGCTTTATTCATCCGGTCGTCATCCTGAACTTGATTCAGGATCTTACTGGGATTAGTTAACTTTTAGATGCTGAAACAAATCCGGTAGCTATCGGATCAGCACGACGGATAAGTAAAATGAACATATTAGATAAAATAGTATTACGCAAAAAAGAAGAAATTGCGGCTGCTAAAGCTTTGGTTTCTGTACAGGATTTAGAAAATTCGGTGCATTTTAAACGAACACCTTATTCTTTTAAGGAGTTTCTATTGGCCGAAGACCGTACCGGCATTATTGCAGAGTTTAAGCGTCGTTCGCCATCAAAAGGGTTAATCAATGGCATTGCCGATGTTGCAGAGGTAACGCAGGCTTATAATGCTGCGGGTGCATCTGCACTTTCGGTATTAACGGATGTCGATTTCTTTGGCGGTAAAACCGACGATATTCTGGCAGCACGGGCGGCAAACAATATTCCGATCTTGAGGAAGGATTTTATGATCGATGAGTATCAGATCCTGGAAGCAAAAGCCTGGGGTGCTGATATTATTCTATTGATCGCCTCAATATTAACCCCTCAGCAGATTAACGATTTCGGAAAGTTTGCAAAAGACTTAGGCTTAAATGTGTTGTTAGAAGTGCACAACCAGGAAGAGTTGGAACGGAGCATCTGTCCGAATCTGGATGCTATTGGTGTAAACAACAGAAACCTGGGCGATTTTACGGTAGATATCCAGACTTCGTTCGATTTGGTAAATAAAATCCCTAATGAATTTTTAAAGATTTCGGAAAGTGCGATTAGCAATCCACAAACGATTAAAGATCTAAAGGCCGCAGGTTTTAACGGGTTTTTAATTGGCGAGAATTTTATGAAGACTGACAATCCAGGTGTTGCAATAAAAGAATTTGTAGGGCAGATATAGATCGAGTTTTATAGAAAAATCGTCATTTCGGCCATGGCGGAGAAATCTTTAGATGGACTTATCGTTAAAAGATTTCTCGGCTACGCTTTGCTGCACTCGAAATGACGGAATAACGAAGCTTAATGGATTTACACGTTGGCAAATTCGTATATTTGCCTCAATTACATGGGAAAACAAAAGACATATGATACTGCCGTAGTGCAGGAACGGGCAATTTTAGTCGGAGTGGTTACACCTGGTGAAAAAGAAGCCCAAACAAAAGAATATTTAGATGAGCTGGCTTTTTTGGTCGATACAGCGGGGGGAAAGGTAGAAAAGGTTTTTACACAGAAGATGCTTAAACCAGAGCGTGCTACATTTGTGGGTACGGGAAAACTGGAAGAGATAAAAGCTTATGTAAAATCAGAAGAAATTGATGTGGTGGTTTTCGACGATGAATTATCACCGTCGCAATTACGTAACATCGATCGTGAACTTGGAGTTAAGGTGTTAGATCGAAGCAATCTGATCCTCGATATTTTTGCCAACAGGGCCCAAACTGCACAGGCAAAAACACAGGTAGAACTGGCGCAATTACAATATGTTTTGCCACGCCTAACCGGTATGTGGACTCACTTAGAGCGCCAGAAAGGTGGTATCGGGATGCGTGGTCCGGGTGAAACCCAGATAGAAAGTGATAGACGTATTATTTTAAATAAAATCTCTTTGCTAAAAGAGCGTTTAAGAAATATAGACCGGCAGAACGAAACACAGCGTAAAAACCGTGGTCAGTTAATTCGGGTAGCATTGGTAGGCTATACCAACGTAGGTAAATCCACCATCATGAACATGCTGTCGAAATCGGAAGTATTTGCAGAAAATAAATTGTTTGCGACTTTAGATACGACTGTTCGTAAAGTGGTGATCGAGAATTTACCTTTTTTGCTTTCCGATACCGTTGGGTTTATCCGCAAGCTGCCTCACCATTTGGTAGAATGTTTTAAATCTACTTTAGATGAAGTACGTGAAGCCGATTTGTTGATCCACGTGGTTGATGTTTCGCATCCTAACTTCGAAGATCAGATTAATACGGTCAATGAAACCTTGAAAGATATTGGCGCGATTGATAAAGACATGATTTTAGTTTTTAATAAGATTGATGCTTATGTTTCGCCTGAGGTTGATGATGAAGAGGATGATGGCAAGCTGACTTTAGAAGACTTTAAGAAAAGCTGGATGAGCCACGATAAAGTACCTGTATTATTTATCTCGGCCACAGAAAAAGAAAACTTAGAAGAGTTTAAAACATTATTGTACGATAAGGTCAAAGATGCGCATATAGCGAGGTACCCGTATGATAGTAATTTGTTATATTAGATTAAATTCCGTTATTGGGGTGCAAAAATAAACCTCGCAGGTTTCGAAAACCTGCGAGGTTTCATCAAAATAACGATAGATAAATACATTATGGAAAGTAAACGTCAGCAGAAATTTGCAGGAGTATTACAAGAGGAGTTAGCACAGGTTTTTCAGCGGGAAGGTGCTGCATTTTTGCCTAATACATTGGTAACCATTACCCGTGTTCGGGTTTCGCCAGATTTGGCAGTGGCTAAAGTTTACCTGAGCTTTTTTAATACCAATAACACCACGCTTTCTATCAATACAGTTAACGCACATTCGGGCGAAATCAGGTACAAATTGGGAAGCAGAATCCGCCATCAGGTTAGGGTAGTGCCAGAGCTTACTTTCTTTGTAGATGACACGAACGAGTATGTAGAGCGGATGGATCATCTGTTCGAGAAGATTGCAAAAGAACCCAGACAGAAGGACGAAGACAGCGAATAATCTTTGTGAGGAAGCTAAGGGAACCCGTTAATTTCTTCACTCATTTTATACCGGCGTTAATTGCAATTCCGGCAGGCTATATATTGCTTCAAAAATGCAATACACCTATTGAATATACTGCTGCATGGATTTATAGCATTGGCACTTTTATCCTTTTTGGCGTAAGTGCCATGTATCATGGTTATCCGGCTACCGATTATGGTGTACGTTTTTGGCAAAAATTCGATCATTGCTGTATTTATCTGATGATAGCAGGCTCCTACACGCCAACTGCTTTACTAGTTTTTGATGGTTGGTTGAGGTGGAGTTTGTTTGCTATTGTATGGATTATAGCTATTGTTGGTTGCCTGCTTAAAATCTTTAACCGCTTAAAAAGTACCGCCATTTCTTTGTCTATTTATATTTTAATGGGGTGTTTGATTGTGCCTTTGCTACAGAAAATGCTAGGTACACTACCTTTTGGTGCAATTTTTTGGTTACTGTTCGGTGGCGTTTTTTACATTGCCGGAACCTATTATTATGCAAAGGATAAACAGTTATTTAGGTGGATGCATAGCCATGAGCTTTGGCACTTATTTGTAATAGGAGGGGCTTTGTCTCACTACATTTACAATTTCATTTATATCTTCAAATAAATTACGGATGCAAACTTTTGAGCAGATTATTCGAGCGAATGCTTCATTGATCCACAAGGTGGTTGATTTTGATGTAAATCATGACCAGCTTTTACCTTTAGATTTTACTGTGGCAAATACCGAGTTAACAAATGAAATTCTGGATAATACCGATTTATTTTCTGCCTGGATAAATGAAAAATTAACCCGGAACAATGCTCGTTATGGAATTGGCGGTTATGATGAACACCGTACCATATATTCACGAAGTGCTCATTTTAATGCCGGAGAAGAAGCCCGCAGGTTACATTTAGGTGTAGATATCTGGGGGCCAGCTGGAACACCGGTCTATAGTTTTTACGATGCCACCGTTCAGAGCTTTGCCAATAATAACAACTTTGGCGATTACGGCGCAACAATCATCTTGGCTTACGAAATTGATGGTTTTAAGTTTAATGCGTTATATGGGCATTTAAGCCTAGCTTCGTTAAATGGGCTGGAGGAAGGTAAATTTATTCCAGCAGGCGCAAAAATCGCAGAATTAGGCCCAAAAGAAGAGAACGGTTACTGGCCGCCACACCTTCATTTTCAATTGATCGAAAATATGGAAGGATTAAAAGGCGATTACCCTGGGGTTTGCAGATTTAGTGAACGAGAAAAATACCTGGCAAACTGCCCCGACCCGAATTTGATTTTAAAAACTAATTTTTCTTAGTTTTTAACCATAAAGAACACAGAGGGAAAGGACCTAGGCCACAGAGAGATTTGTTTGCGATGATAGGCGGCGAGGATCGTCATTGAGAAGGCTTTTTCAGCCGGCGAAGCAATCTTACAGCGATCGCTACTAGTGTGTGCTTTAAGATTCACGCCTGCGCGGGAAAGACGAACTTACTATTTAAATGTCAATTATATTTCTCATTTCTCTGTGAAAAACTCGGTGCCCCTCTGTGGTAAAATGCTTTCGGTTTTTTTTAGTAAATTAGTATCATGAAAAACCTGCTTACCCTTTCTTTACTTTTCTGCTGTTCATTGGCCATGGCCCAGGTTCAGTTTAAATCGGGTAAAAGTGGTTTTACGAATTTCTTAAGGGAAAATACGATCTATCCCCAGTTTTCGAAAGATAATTGTATTCAGGGAACTGTGAGCGTGAGTTTTAAGCTCAATGGCCAGGGTAAGGTTTATTTTTCCAAAATTAGTAAAGGAATATTGTCTGACCTGGATGAAGAAGCCTTGCGCTTGGTGCGTTTAAGCAGCGGTAAATGGCAGGTTCCGGCAGGATACGATACAACAGTTTCGATTGTAGCTCCGGTTAATTTTAAACTTTCGGGCTATAATTGTGAAGGAAAATCAAATGAGGCCATTCAGGAAGCTATCCGTACTTACCTGGCTGAAGAAGGTTTAACTAACTCTGTAATTAATTTCTATAAAAACATCGACCAGGCAAAACCCGGACAAGAGGTTCAGATTATTGCCATTAAAAACCAGTTAGGCATTGATGATGAATACTTGGATGACCGGATAAAAATGGCCCTAAAAAAAATAAAACAGGGCGATAAACAAGGTGCCTGTGAGGATTTTTTATTTGTTAAATATATGGGAAGTAAAATGGCTGACGATTATTTAGCAAAGTATTGTAAGTAAATGAAAAACACAAGCAGATTTTTTGCCTTATTGGATATCATCAGCATTGCATTATTGGCTAAACAGTTTTGGCAGATTTTAACACACCTGAACGAAATCCCCCACCAGATACTTTCGCAGGCCAAGGTTGTTTTATTGTTGCCCCTATTTGTGTCGCTTTTTGCATCGGCAGCGGGTTTGATCTTATTTAAGAAATTCGGCTTTATTACTTATTATATTCAGTTTCCATTCCGTTTGGTGGTTTGGGTATTTTCCATTGGCTTTATTACTTATTTACCAGAAGTATTAAACCTCGGCGAACGGTGGTTTGATATTTTGTTCCGCATCTGCTTTATTGCCGAATTCTTCAGGCTGTATTTTACGATTAAAATTCACCGTTCATCCTTCTGAAACCTTAGGTAAAACCACCGTTATGGCAGCAGGCAGAATTTTTGCTTCAACAGTATTCACCCTGCCAATGTACTCTCCATCAACCTGGAAATGTGCTTTGTGTTTTGAGGAAATCTTTACTTCAGCAGTTTGAAACACTTCTATCTTTTTCGGGTTGAAGGGCAGTTTGGTGATCCATATTTTTAATATTTCCAGGTAGGAGTAATCTTTTACCAAAACCACTTCGAAAAGATCGTCATCTAATTTTCCGTCAGGGTTTATCTTTAATCCAGAGCCGTACATGGTTGCATTGGCAATAGCCACCATGGCTGCTTTAGAGGTAATGGTTTCGTTTTTAAGTTTCAGTTGCACTTCCATTCTGTTGTGGTTCCATAAGGCATGCCAGGTGGCTTTTGCATAGCCCCACATACCGCGCTGGGGCAGGGTATCAAATTTCTTTACCAGGTAGGCATTAAAACCTAAATCGGATAAATGAATGCAGATTTCGTCATTAAGTTTAACCACATGGATTTTTTGCAAACGGCCTTCATCCAAAATTGCTAAAGCCAGCTCAATATCAGTTGGTATGTCTAATTCTTTCGCCATCCCATTTGCAGAACCGCTAGGGATAATGCCGATAGGCGTTTCAGTATGCAACAAACATTCGGCAACCAGTTTTAAGGTCCCGTCGCCACCAACTGCTACCACGCGATCTGCTTTTGAACTTGTAATTCTTTGTTTTATCTTCTCTAAAGAACAATCTTTGGGCAATTCAAAAAGATCAATTTCTGTATCTTTTGCATCGAAATAGGTAGAAATTACTTCCTTTAAGTTAATGTCATGGCTGCCTGAGGCTGGATTGATGATGAATAATAATTTCATGTGTTACCTTATGGTTTATATCAACAAACAACTTTTAGTAAACTCTGTTTTAATACAGATGAATAAATCTGTTAGTGTTAAAGTATATCACGGCTACGGCCACACGCATAATTTGATTGTTTATGGTCATGTTTTTAAACGCAAGGCGAAAACGCAGCAGGTTTATAGTAATAATCTGTTTATTAATATTGTACATCTTTTAAAACTCTTTATCCTAAAACCCTATGCTTTTGTTGAGGTGCGGTTGCAATTTTTTGATCAAACGATTTACAATAAAACCGAAGGGGATGGCTTTTTTAAATTCGAATGGAAAGCTGAACATGATGTGCCTGCAGGCTGGCACTTTGTTAAGGTAGAAGCTGTTGATAAAAACGGGAAGGTTTTAAGTGCAGGTGAGGGTAAGGTATATGTACCGCACATTACGCAATATGCCTTTATTTCGGATGTGGATGATACCGTGATGATTTCTCATTCGGCAACTATAGGGCGGCGGTTGAGAGAGCTGTTTATCAAGAATCCACATACACGTAAAACCTTTCCTGATGCAGCCAGTCATTATCAGCAATTGGCCATGTCGCACACTGAATCAGATCAGCCCAATCCCTTTTTTTATGTAAGCAGCAGCGAATGGAACCTTTACGATTATTTGGTCGAGACTTTTAGGTTTAACAAGTTGCCTGACGGTGCTTTTCTTTTAAATACATTAAAACGATGGAAAGATTTAGTCAGCACAGGTAAAACAGGCCATGAGGGTAAATTATTGAGGGTAATGCGGATTTTAGATGCTTTCCCCAATCAGAAGTTTGTGTTTTTTGGTGATAACTCGCAGCAGGACCCAAAAATTTATTCCACAATAGTGGAGAAGTATCCAAAAAATATCGAAGCGGTCTACATTCGCAATATTCGTCCTGAAAAAGAAGTAGAAACAAGACAATTGCTTAACAAAGTTGAGGAAAAAGGGGTGAGTGCGTGTTTATTTAATAATAGCGGGGAAGCGATTGAACATTCTAAATCAATAGGATTGATCTAATAGTTTCAAAGGGCGTCATTCCCGCGCAGGCTTAAAATCCTACCAAGGCATTACGATTTCCAATCAAGTTGGAAATGACGCTGCAATATATAGCTGTCCTTCCTGCCCCGATAAAGTATCGTGGGCATCCCATTCAATCGGGGCTAGGTACAATGTTTTTGCTAATGGGAGCAGGCCAAAGTTCAATAAACCCGACAGTAGCGACAGCCCCGTCCCGATTTTTCATCGGGATCATGAGGGCTATAGCGAATGGCGGGACGTTGGGATCCGATAAGCACAGAACCTGCTTTTCAAAAAAATGTTTACAGATTTCTCCTCCGAAGGAGTTCCTTTGGAACACTGCAGTCGAAATGACGGAACGGTATAAATTTACCTCAAATCAGGAAATCGATTTTCCGAAAGGCGTGAATGCCAAATTCATTAACTTAAAATGCTGGCGACCAAATGGAATACCCACAATGGTAATGCAAAGCAGGATACCAAAAAATAAATGCGTTAAGGCAATCCAGAAACCGCCACATAAAATCCAGATCAGGTTCATGATAGTAGAAAGGCAGCCTGTATTTGATGAGGTATCGGTTATTTTAACGCCAAAAGGAGCAAGGCCTACAATGGCGAATTTAAAACATTGGATACCAAAAGGAATCCCCACAATGGTTAGACAAAGGATAAGGCCTCCAATAATATATTCGAAGAAAATAAAGATACCGCCAAAAATAATCCAGATAATATTGCCTAAAAAGTTCATTATGTTTTTAGTTTAAGATTTAATTTGGAAGTATTTGTTACAAGACTAATCGTCCTTTTCGTCAACCATCGGAATCTGGTAATCCATTTTACGCGTTTTAAAGAAGGCTTTTAATTTTTTCCATGTAATAATTCTTGAGCTATCCGAAAGTTTAATGTCATCGGAGGTCACAAAGTGTTTACAGTCAAAGCAGATATCAAAGAATGAGCATTTATCGCCTTTGAAGATTAAAATTCCATGATGTGGGATAAAGCATTTGCCACGCTCGAATGTTTCTCCCAATTTAAGAGGTGTAATTAAGATGCTTGCCAATGAGTCGATATCTTTTTTGCTGAGTCTAAGTCTTTGCTTTATGATTTTTTCGTTCAGCTTTCCATTCTCAATTAAACGTGGGGAGTAGTCACCTATATTTATTATTGGGGTATAAGTTACTTTATGGCTGAGGATAACAACCGAATCAGCAGCTACAAATGTTTTGTAAACTTTGTTTTGCTGTTTTTGCGCAACGCTTTTATTGCCGAGCAGCAATGAAATAGAGATAAAAAAAAGCAAGAATTTTTCCATGCGTGCATTAATTCGTTTTTGTCGATACTGATCTTAAAAGTATAAATCATTCTTCGTAATTTAGAATCACACACAAAAGAAACACAACATGAAAAAATTAATTCTTGCAGCGACATTCGTCGCGTGCTTAGGGCTGTCGCGTACTAAAGCTCAAAATGTAAATGGCTTTAAGTTAAGTGATATCAAGGTAGATTACATCGAATTAAAACCGATTTATAATGGTGGCGATACCTATATTGCCAGGGTAGATTATGGGCAAAAATTCAAACGGCCTAAAGAAATGAACGTAAGAGACGACGACGGAAATGATTTGCTTTTCAATTCCCAAATAGATTGTCTCAATAAATTGAAAAGATATGGCTATGAACTTCTTAATACCTATACCGATCAGATTGATAAAGACAGCAGTAGGCCTGTTTATGTATTAAAAAGGAGATAAATAGAAAAGAAGTCAAGTTTCATAGCAATTTGGTATAAAACTTGACTTCTTGTAAGATCTATATAAAATCGAGTGTATTAAACTTTTTATTCAGGATATCAGCATTATTTACATCCAGCCATTTATCTAAAATGGTACCATAAACCTGTCTGAAATCCAATTGATATTTTAAATCGCCTGTATCCAAATCACTTAAATTAGGCGCAGCATTAAAGATCCCTTGTTTCTTCAATTTTCCACCAAAAACAAACATATTATTTGCCGTTCCGTGGTCGGTGCCGTTACTGGCGTTTTGTTCAACCCTGCGGCCAAATTCGGAGAAGGTAATTACCAAGGTATCCTCCAATTTATTGTTCGATTTTAGATCTTTCAAAAAAGCAGCCATACCTTCACTATATTGTTTAAGCAGATTACCTTGTTGACCAATCTGATTTACGTGGGTATCAAAACCACTTAAGGATACATAATAAACCCTTGTTTTTAATCCGGAAGAAATAAATTTAGAAACCGTTTTCAATTGGTTTGCAAAACCCGAAGTAGGGTAAGTAGATTTCGACTGATAAATTTTGGAAGTATTCTGGATATAACTGGCAGAGGATGAAGTTTCGATCATGGTTTTATATAAATAACCTAAATTATCTTCATCTAAATGTTCCTTATCATTCTGCAACATGGCCTTAAAAAAGGGATCGTTCGTATTACGGAACAAAGCTGCGGGATCTTTTAATGCAATTCCTTTTTTGGTTTGCCCTTTCATGGCCAGAGAAAGCGAGTCGTCTACTTCTATCGCAGTATAAGGGAATTTGCAGGTTTGGCAATTGCTATCTAAATAACGGCCAATCCATCCGGTTGATAAGAATTGATTGCTGTCGCTACCCGTTTGCCAGATATCCATCGAACGGAAATGCGAGCGGTCTGGGTTGGGGTAGCCAACATCGTTGATGATGGTCATCCAGCCTTGGTCATAAATTTCTTGCAGGGCCGCCATGTTCGGATTTAGCCCTTGCATGTGGTTCAATTTAATTACCTCTTCAGGTTTAATGGCAATACTTTTTCTTTTTTGGTAATAAATGTCGTTTCCAAAGGGAATAACCGTATTTAAACCGTCATTTCCACCAGAAAGCTGTACCACAACTAAGTTTTTGTATAAACTCAATTCATCAAGGGCCATGGCCTCAAGCGGTTTCATAAAAGCCGGAACAAATAGCGAACCTGCTGCAACAAATCCTGTATTTCTTAAAAAATTTCTTCTGTTCATCTTGTTAATATTTTGGTTCACTTGTTCATTTGTCAATAGTTCATTGGTTTGAGTGCTCAGCTAATCGGCTATTGGACCATCAACTATCGACTATTAACACAACTGGTACTCGGGCATGCTGGTAATTTCGACTGCTGTACTTCTCAATCCTTTATTATCGCTTACCATTGTTGTTATTTTGGCATTTAATTTCGGTTGCAATAAAAACTCGGTGAGTTCCAACGGCGTTAATCCTTTTGGTAAAGTATCTAAAAATTTAGGCCAGTCTGCATTTGCGTTTACGTACGATTTTGGTTTCATGTTGGCATTTGCATTGGTAGTAGCTGTTCTGCTTAAGGCAATTACAGCTTCATCTTCAGGATCTGCTTTGCCGCTGAAATCGATTTCCCCGTCATTTAAAACAAGCGAAGGAATGCGCATCCTTAACATTAATGATGAACTATCAATCCAGCTTTGTCCGCCAGGCCAGCCCGCTACATTAGGTGGGTTAAATAAATATTGCCCCAAACTGCTTTGTAGCTGTATTAAAACCTGTGGTTTGTTATAGGTAACATAAAACTCGCGACTTAAGCCTACTAAAAATTCAGTGGGTGATTTAATTTTTGTGCCTACATTTTCAGGGCTATAAAACCAATCAGATGTAAACATTTTTTTCATCATCGAGCCGATGTCGTATTTCGAGTTGTAAAAATGTGTGGCAAGTTCTTTAACATGAGCCTCATTAGGGTTATCGTTTACGAAAAACTTATATACTTTCCGAGCGATAAACTGTGAGGTTTCGGGTTTCTCGAGAATAATATCGATGATATTTTCGCCTTCGAAATTGCCGATTTTACCAAAGAAGGTTTTTGTCCCAGTATCGTGCAGGTTTTGCCTGAAAATAAACGAGCCATCTTTGTCGTACATCCAGCCGGTAAATGAGCGGGCAGATTCTTTAATGTCCTGCTCGGTATAATTTCCTCTTCCAAGGGTGAAAAGTTCCATGAGTTCGCGGGCGAAGTTCTCATTTGGTTTACCTTTTCTGTTCTGCTGGTTATTCAGGTATTGCAGCATTGCGGGCGACTTGGAAACTTCAACCAGTAAGGTTTTAAAGCTGCCCAGGGCATTTGTTCTTTGGATGTTATTTAATTGTTGCGCAAAAAACGGGTTATTGCTGCGGCAGGCAAAATGGCCATGCCAAAAAAGGGTCATCTTCTCCCTCAACGGGGCATCGGTATTGATCATTTTGGTAATGAAGGCAATATTCAGGTCGCGGCTTACTTCGTTTTGCTCCCGTACAATCTGCTGGCGCATTTTCTTTTCTTCATCGGTCAGGTCTTTTTTCGAGTATAAACCCGCCTGAACCAAAAGTTGTCGTTTCGATTCGTAATCGTTCACTAAATTAATGGGATCGTTTTTTAGGGAATCTTTAAGCAGATTATCGACCACTTTATCGAGATTTTTTTTGCTTAATTTTTGTAAGTCGGCATAAGAAACCCCGAAGCCTGCCCGGTTGTAAAGATGTTTTACTTTTAAGAAATTATCTTTTGCGCTCATAATAGACTGTTTTACAGTATGACATATTTAAAACGCCAGGGTTTAATCTTTGTTTTCTTTCTTATTTTTGCCTATGTTTTTTCAGCTACTAGATGACAATCCGGGCTTTCCAGACCCAGCCTTGGCAGAAGAGGATGGTTTATTGGCCATTGGTGGTGATTTAAGTACGGAGCGGTTGTTAATCGCCTATTCGAATGGTATATTTCCATGGTTTAGTGAAGGCGAACCAATCCTCTGGTATTCGCCACACAAACGCTGTGTGATTTATCCCGATAAAATTAAGATCAGTAAGAGCATGCAGAAAATTTTAAACCAGGAAGTTTTCAAGATTACTTTTAATCAGGCTTTTGCCGAAGTGATCCGCAATTGCGCAACTACCGAAAGGAAAGGGCAGGACGGTACCTGGATTACCAACGAAATGCAAGATGCCTACATTAGCCTTCATCAGCAGGGCTACGCGCACAGTGTAGAGGTTTGGTTGGCTGATCAGCTGGTGGGTGGCCTATATGGTTTAAAAGTAAATCGTGTTTTTTGTGGAGAAAGTATGTTTAGCCATGTAAGCAATGCGTCAAAAGCAGCATTGATTTTTTTAAGTAAAATGAATATCGATTTAATTGACTGTCAGTTGCCGAACGATCATTTAATGAGTTTAGGTGCTGAAATGATCGTTCGGGAATTGTATATGGAACTGCTTCAGGCTCCTTAATACTAGTGTTCGTTATCAATTAAACCCTGCTCGCGCATTGCATTTTCTATGCGTTTATCCGGAATAAACCAGATGCAGGCTACAATGAAATAAAGTGCAACGCCAATCCATGGGTTTATAAAACTTAGTGCAATGCCCCCGATATAAAAAAGTAATGAGAATTTCCCTTTTGCATCATTCCCAATGGCATGTACCACAAGCGAATGCTGACCTTCTGTTCTTTTGATTACGATTACCAACAGGGTGTAAGAAACAGCGGCAAGCAGGAGTACAGCACCATAAACCACAACCGGCCATAAGGCAAAATGATGTTCACCCATCCATCCGGCTGCTACTGGGAATAACGAAAGCCAGAATAAAAAATTAAGATTTGCCCAAAGCATTGATCCGTTTACTTTTTTAACTGCATGCAGTAAATGGTGGTGATTGTTCCAGTAAATACCCACGTAGATAAAACTTAAAACATAGCTGATGAATTTTGGAATAAGCGGTTTTAAGCTTGCTAAAGTTTCGCCATGCTCCGGAACTTTAATTTCTAAAACCATAATGGTAATGATAATTGCAATTACTCCATCACTAAATGCTTCTAATCTGCCTTTGTTCATAAAAAAAAATCGACACTAAATTTGGTACAATTATCAATGAAATTATCTTATAAAACAAAACCCGCAAACTTTTGATCTGCAGGTTTCTTATTGTTGTTTTGTTGAAATTATAATTCTCTTACCCAGATGTTCCTGTAACTGATTGCAGGACTTGGATCGCCGTGATCTTGTAATTTGATTGAAGCAGGACCATGTTTTTTGTATTCTGGTGCACCGATATACCTGGTTTCCCCTTTTAGTACAAATCCGTTCTGTAAAAGTACGCCGTTTAAAAATACAGTAACACTTGCTGGTTTTTGTACTGTTCCATCTTCATTAAAACGCGGTGCGTTCCAAATGATATCATAATATTGCCATTCGCCTGGTTTTTTGTTGGCATTTGCCAATGGAATAGCTTGTTTGTAAACACTGCCCGTTTGTCCGTTAACATAGGTTTTATTGTTATAAGCATCCATAATCTGGATTTCGTAACCGTCGTCACCGCCACCTGTTGATGCTAAAAACACACCGCTATTTCCACGTGCCTGACCTTCGCCAAATATGTTTTCAGGAATTTTCCATTCCATGTGCAATTGGTAATCGGTAAACTTTTTATTGGTTTCGATATTTCCAGTGCCCTTTTTTACCGTAAAAAAACCATCGTCTATTGTCCAGGCAGCTGGTTTCGATGGATCTTTAACAGAATGCCATGCATCTAAATTTCTGCCGTTGAAAAGAATGGTAGCATCAGATGGTGCATCCTGAGGCAATTTGCCCGGTGTAACAATTTTAGGAACGGGTTCCCAAACCTCGGTTGTTTTTGGGTCTTTGGCAGGATCTGGTTTTTTATCTTGTGCCATAGCTTGCCCTGCAAAAAGTGCAGGAATAAATAATAGTGTGTACTTGTTCATGATTGTGGTTTAACTTTTTAAAGTTAACCAGTTTATTAAGAAAAGGAAATTTCGTATTTAAAATTTTACCCCAAATCGTCAACAACGTAGGTTTCGCTTATAATTACTTCGTCAGGGGCAATATCTTCTTTACGCTGTTCTGCCAAATCGCGCATTGGGCAATAACCCGTGATGCCGCGGTATAGTAATCCTGCACCAATTGCTGCACCCGTAAGGCCAATTACAGGATGCGAAAAAATGCTGGTGATGCCTTTAAAAAGTAGATATGTTCCTGCAGCGCCAGATAACCAACGTTCAGATTTTGAAACGTTTTCGAACAATTCTGGGTACTTCCAGGCTTCCTTAACATTGTTTACAGCGGTATTAAAATCTTGATTTGTCATAATGGTTAAATTTATGTTCTACTGTATAACAAGTAAGAAGGAAATGAGTTTTGAAAAGAAATTTAATTGTGGGATCTCCTCTTAGGATCGTCCTGATGAACTCGTTTCAGCATCTTATTGGTTATTAAGATCCTGAAACAAGTTCAGGATGACGCGCAAAGCGTTTATCTCCAAAATTCAACTTGCTGATATGGGCTATGCTAACCAATGAACTAATGACTAATGAGCCAATCGCCTGTGGCAACTTTAATTCAATATATCGCGTATATCTTCCTTGCTCAGCGATTTAAAGAAACTTTCTTCGGTTGTAATTAAAGAGTTTGCGAGCGATTTTTTACGGTTCTGCAAAGCCAATATTTTCTCTTCTACGGTATCTTTTGCGATGAATTTATAGATGAAAACCTTTTTATCCTGACCAATACGGTGCGTTCTGTCGATGGCTTGTTGTTCTACTGCTGGGTTCCACCATGGATCGAGAATAAAAACATAATCAGCTTGTGTTAAGTTTAAACCTACGCCGCCTGCTTTTATAGAGATTAAGAAGACTTTCAGCTCAGTATTCTGCTGAAATTCGGAAACAATTTCGCCACGGTTACGGGTTGCACCATCTAAATAAGCAAATGGAATATTTTCCGCTTCAAAATGTTTTTTGAAGATATCAAGATGTTTTACAAACTGAGAAAAAACCAAAACCTTATGTCCGCCTTTAAGTACGTTATCCAGTGTGTGGATCACATTTTCGAACTTTCCTGAATCTGAAACATAGGTGCCATCAATCATTACAGGGTGGTTGGCCAACTGACGTAGGGCGGTTAACCCTTGTAATAGCTGTACCTGTTTCTTTGCGAAAGTTCCATCGTCCATGCTCTGCAATAAATCGTTACGGTATGCAGATTTTGTTTTTTCGTAGTAAGCGGCCTGATCTTCGCTCATGTCGCAATAAATTACCTGCTCCGTTTTTGGTGGTAATTCTGCAGCCACCTGCTCTTTCGTTCTACGGAGCACGAATGGCTTGATAATCGATTGCAGTTTACGCGCTTTTTCTTCGTCCTTTTTCTTTTCTATCGCTTGTACATATTCTTCGTAGAAGAATGCCTGTGTACCCAATAAACCAGGGTTTAAAAAGGTCAGCTGCGACCATAAATCGCTTACTGAGTTTTCTACGGGTGTACCGCTCAGAATTAGTTTATGTTTAGATTTTAAGCTTCTAACGGCTTTAAACGATTTTGATGCGGGGTTTTTAATGTTCTGACTTTCATCGAGAATAATGTAGTTGAAATAAAAGTTTTTCAATTCATCTACATCTACCCTGGTTACACCGTAAGTGGTAATGATAATATCGTAATTGGCAAAATTGGCAACATCTTTATTTCGGTTGGTACCGGTATGTGCCAGTATTTTAAGCTTTGGTGTAAACTTTTTAGCCTCCGTTAACCAATTGTAAATTAAAGAGGTAGGCATGATGATGAGCGAGGTTGTCTGCGTTTCGAGCAATTGGTCATCTTCCTTCACCTTTTGCAGCATGGCCAATGTCTGGATGGTTTTACCTAAACCCATATCATCGGCCAAACAGCCACCGAAATTGTATTCGCGTAAAAAACTGAACCAGTTGTAGCCGGCTTTCTGGTAATCGCGTAAACTGCCTTTAAAATGAACAGGCATTTGCGTATCGGCAATATCCTCAAAGTCTGATAATCGCTGTAACTTGCGTTCAAGCGTAACATTAGCCAGGCTATCTTCAGCCAGATCATTGATGAGACCGATATGGTGTTTCTTTAATTTTAGCGTTTTTCCGGCCTCTGCCAAACTGAACAAGCTGCCGTATTGTGTAAACCATTTATCAGGGATAATGGCTACTTCACCATCGGGCAACAAAAACTCACGCTTTTTGTGTAGAATATGTTGCTTTAGTGAAAGAAAAGGAATCTGATATTTTCCGAACCACACCACAGCATGGATATCGAACCAATCGTTTCCTTCTTTAACTTCAAGATCTATTTTGCTGGCACCGAAAACAAATTTTTTCTGTCCTGTAGCCTGTTCAATTTCAAAACCCGATGCCTGTAAAATTTCGATATGCTCGTTTACCCAATTTATAGCCCCGTAACTTGGATTTTCTTCAGCAGAAGCTACTTCCAGGTTGCTGAATAAAGAACTCGTTTTTTTTAGTCCTAAGGATAACAGCAAATTAAACTGCTTTTTCTCCCATTCTGCCGAACGTTTGATGCGGTGGAAAATATAGTTATCGGCAGTTTTTTCTAAACGTACAGTTACTTTGTGCGCATTCTCTACCGGGAAAGTATATTCGCCATATTTAAAATATAGCTGAATTTGAGAAAGACCACCATCAACATATAAAACTTTAATTACCGGTGTTGCCTCAAATTGTTCGGTTCTGATTTCGAAACCTTCGGCATACACATGGTGCTTTTCTATTAAAGGGGCTACAAACTTTTCAAAATAAGTGGCTTCGGTTGTTTTGGGTATGGCAATAAAGCGTTTATTTAAAAAGGGTTGCAGTTTTTTTCCTTCAATATCCTGATCAAAAAAGTACAATACATCGTTAAGCAATAACCATGCAGGTTTGTTGCTGATAATCTGTGCTTCTTTAAACATAAATTCGATGCGCAGATTCTGATATTTGATGGTCGGAAAATAACGTGTTTCAGTTTCGTTCCTTCGGAAATGAAAAAGAATAGATGCAGGCTCATCAGCCAGTTCGATTTTGCGTTCTACCGGCCAGCCATCTTTGTCCATTACATAAAGCTCGTTTTTTACCTTTAAAAGCTCTAAAGCTTCGGCAAGTTTCTTTTCGATTTTAGGGCGAACATTTTCATAAAATTTATTGTCGAAAATTTTAGTGAAAAACTCAGTTGGCCTGATTAGTTTTTTATAATATTTTTTAATCAGCGAGTCTTGCTCAATGTCATCTAAAATTTTGATCAGTTTATAATCAATATCACTTAAACAGGCATTAAATTCTTCTGCGGTATGCGTAAAAATCCGTTGATAAGTAAACGAAAAATCTCCTTGTGGATTGAGCTGAACAACGTGAGGTTCAATTAAATAGCCCAAGTACTCATGTTTGCACAAAGAGTACACCACTTTACAGGCTTTAGAACTATCGACACGTAACATTGATTGGCTTAAAATTTTTTCTAAGCTAAGCGCTTAAAAAACTTTAAACTTACAATATTTTGCGGTTACATCAAAAAGAAGTAGCCGTTTTTGAGATAAAAATTATCAGTTTTTATCGAAATTTAAAAGAATGGTTAATTGCTACTATTGGATGGAGCGCTTATTTTGAAGTTAAAGGCAGATAAATATTAAATGCTTTATAATTGACTACAACTTATTATCTTAGCCCTTGTATTGATAGGCTTTTTAGTATCAATCAATTAACGCATCACTATTAAGGTTTAAATGAAATTTTTTTACGCGCTCTCTCTGTTTGCCTGCTTATTCTTTTGTAGCTATGGGCAAGAAATCCCCCGGAGCACCCAATATATTTTTAACAATATCCTGTTGAATCCTGCATTATCGGGAATAGATAATTATACAGATTTAAAAATAGGCTTACGCAAACAGTGGAGCGGTTTAGAAGGTGCACCAAGTACACAATACCTTTCTTTAAGTACCGCTATTGGCGAAGATTTTGTTCGGAGCAATGTAAATTCATTTGCCGGGAATGGGGACAATCCAATGAGCAGAAGTTTTGTAAACAGCTACACCGCGGCAGAGCCTCACCATGGAATTGGCCTGGTGGCCATGACGGATAAAGCCGGTTTGGTTCGGCAGACTAATGTGAATTTAACCTATGCATATCATTTGGGCCTTACAAACGAAGTAAATTTATCAGTTGGTTTATCAGGCGGATTTAAATCGATCAGTGTTGATGTGCGCGGAATTATAGCCGATGAATCGGGCGACCCTTTATTCTCTGCCGATTATAACAACAAAATTAGACCCGATATTGGCGCAGGTATTTGGTTGTATAGTCCACGATTTTTTGCTGGTGTTTCAGCAAAACAGCTGGTTGGAAATAAAAGCAGTATTGTAAATAATCAAGTTAAAACCAGCCCATACCAAGCGGCTACTTTTTACGGAACCGCGGGTTATAAAATATTTCTGGATGAGGATATTGCAATGATCCCCTCTGGTTTGATTTCCTATTGGGCCAACGCTCCAGCTACTTTCGATGCCAATTTGAAATTTGCCTATCGGGATAAGTTTTGGGTTGGAACCAGTTTCAGGAACAACGATTCTTTTTCGCTTCTAGCAGGATTTAATATTGCATCGCTGGTAAACCTGAGTTATTCCTATGATGTAAATACTTCAGGATTACGTTCGGTAAATAATGGTACCCACGAAATTGTACTGGGTATTTTATTGAATAACCGCTATCAGGTAGTTTGTCCAAGTAGGCAATTTTAACGTAAAAGTGTTATGCTGCCACCTAGCGGTTTACATTCAGCCCGCAAATCGATCACATAATAATAAACCCCTGCTGGTAATTCTTTATCCCTAAATCTACCATCAAAAGGTTTGGTATAATTGCCGATCGATTCGTAAACCAACTGACCGCCACGGGTGTAGATTTTAATATTGGTGCCCTTAAAATCTGGTAAACCCCTCACTTGCCAAACATCGTTCATACCATCCCCATTCGGGGTCATGGTGTTGGTAACCTCCAGGTTATCGTGTGTTACTTCTACATGTACCTTGGTAAACTCGCTTGTACAAGACCCCAGTTTTCTCCTCACAAAATAGTCGGCCGTTTTGGCTACCCTAAATTTGAATATTCCGTTGGTGTTTTCTAAAAATGGCTTCGTATCATCAATTTTTTCAAAGAGCTGGTAGGTGCCTTCTTCTGGTGCAATTACAGGTAAAACGATATCCGAAACATAACAAACGCGTAGATCGTTGATGATGGGAGCTATGATTTTAAAAGGCTCATCTACTACGATGTAAGCCTCGCTGATGGCATAACCACAAGATGTTTTGTCTTTTACTTCTAAACGATAGGTGCCTGCGCCAACATTAATTAGATCTTGAGTGTACTGAACAGCTTCACCTGCTTCGTTTATCCATTTAAAGTCGTAAGCCGGAATACCACCGATTACCTGTATGCCTTTAACAGAACCTCTCTGTAAAGTACAGCCATCTTTAATTACGGTTGCAGTATTGGATACGATGTTTAGTTTTGGCGTGATATTGATGGCGTATGGCCCTAAAATGGTTTCACAATTGTTCACATCATAGGCAAACATCCTGTAATTGCCTCCTGGCAAATTTTTAAGTTCAATAATGTTCCCTGTTTTGGTTGCACCTGCAACTGTAGCTCCAGATTCATCTACCCATTTAAACAATGTTGGAAGAACTGAGCTGAAGTTCAGATTGATACTTCCGTTAATCAACTCGCAGGTGGTGCTGTTAACGGTTGGTGTAAAGGTATAAACCGTTGGTGTTAATGCATCTATCCTAAAAGTTCTGTCTAAGGTGCAGGTATATAGTGAATTGCTCGCTCTTAATGTGTAAGTTCCTGGGGCAAGGTCAATCATTTTTATTGATATACCAGGGGAGTACGGTCCTTTTTTGATGCTTTGCCCGGTTGGACCTAACCACTCGTAGGTATCGGCATTGGTAATCGATACACCATCAATAACACCATTGTTAACTCCACATCTGGCTGGGGTAACTGTTCCTCCGTTAATGGCAACATCGCTATAAGTGCCGATAAAGAAAGATGAGGAAACTGGCGAACATTGCCCTTCATCAGAAACAGATAAGGTATAGTTACCACCTCCAACATTTTCCAGATCCAATGTAGTTGACACCACATCTGTACCTAAAATTCCTGTGATCGGATCACGTTTAAACCATTTGTAGTTTAAGGTACCCGTTGCATCTGTAATGGTAATGCCTACAATAGATCCGTTTTCTTTACCACATGCTGCAGAGGTGGTTTTAGTTGGATTCCCAATTTTAGGTTGAGGTTTCCTCTTAACTGTAATCGGATCAGAATCTAACGAACAGTTTGCCTCATCCGATACTTTTACGAAGTAAGTACCTTCTGGTAAATTTGTCGGGTTTCCTCTGCTTACTACTGCATTTGTTGCGGTATTTATCCACTCGTATTTTAATACACCTTTTCCTCTTAAAACCTCGGCGGTAAATGTAAAAGTGGTTTGTCCACAGATGGGAGAAATGGGTTGGATAGTAGGTTTAGTTAACTTCTGATCTTTGATGATAAACACCGATGGGAATGCTTTGCAGCCATCATCAACGGTTACCTCGTAAGTGCCTACATCTAAATTGGAGATACTTTGTGTATTTCCTTTAGGTACTCGGCTACCGTCTGTTTCTATTTTTACCCAGCTAAAAGTAAAACCTTCGCGGGGTTCTGAGATGGTGATTGATCCATTGGCATTACAGGTTACAGGCTCTACTATCGCCTCATTTGGTAATAATTCAGCAGTAGAGAAAGGAGAGGTGGTTGCATTTAATAAGCTGGCTGTTGCAGTAACCATTCCGCTTAGGGTTCCGTTGTATTCCCAACGACCATCGCTACCAGCCTGTACAGTTGCGATATAGGTTTTGCCCTCGCAGATACCTTGGCAATTTATAGTATAAAATAGTTCTACTTCTGAATTGGGTGTAGCCCTGCCCGAAACATAATCATTTCTTTTTTTCAGTATCTGAATGTAGGGTTGAAGGATAGATAGCGTTTTTCCGATGCCAAATGTTTTGTTGCAAAAGAAACTGTTCCTGGTGATTTTTACGGGTTTTGAAGATACCGTTTCGACACCGAAATTGTTGTTGGCAATTAAGTTTGCTTCGGCAGGTGTTGCGCCGCCGATGGTTCCTCCTGCACCCAACTCTATTTTTACGCCAATTCCGTTACTCATCACTACTGCTCCGGCAGCATCGGTACCAATGGCATTACCGGTTAAAATAAAATCTGAATTGGTGATCGAAACCCCTGTAGTTCTGTTTCCACCGATAATATTATTGCGCACATAAAGTGCCGTATTTACCGCATTGACCTTTAAACCTGCAATTTCTAAAGCGGAGGAAGAAAGAAATATCGGTAATTCATGGAAATCTTTTTTGCCGGTATAATCGACGCCGATTTTATTATTGATCACGTTGACATCAAACCTTGCATTGGTGGAGTACGATGACCGGGTGATATCTACATTAATCCGGTTTGCGGCAATTACGTTTCCTTCACCAGGATTATCACCACCAACATCTAGTGCACTATCGTATAAATTGGCCGAAATACCAAAAACATTGGTGTTTGGTGTTATTCCATCATATATTACCCCGATTAAGTTCGATTGGATCTTGATTTTAGTAGCGGTGATGGTGTTAAAATAATAGCTGTTCTGCACAATAATACCGTTAATGTTCCCTCCAATAACATTTCCTTTATTTGGAGCACCGATGGTAATATTATTTGCACGATAATCGATTACAATTCCCGAGCCTTGAGCCATATTTACATTTTGTAAGTTATTGATCGTAGCAAAATTCCGGATGTATAAACCATAAACCTCAACGCCAGTAGTTTGGATCTGCGTGGTTGATGACTGGCCGATTACCAATCCCGAAAACGTAGTGTTTGGATACTCAGGCTCCAAAATTACTTTCGCGCCAGAAACACCAAGTGCTGGCCACGCAACCTGCGAGGTGCCATCGATTACTACATTTGAAGAAACCACAGGTAATGCCGAACGTAACCTAATGGTACGGTTGGCATTGTCGCTAGGCGTGCCTGGCAAATTGAAGTTAATGGTAAAAGTAGTTATCCTATTGGCTATAGCCGCTTGTGTTAACCCCTCTCTTAGTGTTCCAGGGCCGCTATCGGCATTACTGATTACTACATAAGTTTGAGCATATATATTATTGCAGAAAAATAAGCCGACAAATAGGGCTAGCAGTTTTGAGAAGCGCATAAAATTGTTTGGTGCAGCCAAAATACAAATAAA
The DNA here is from genome assembly GCF_018613605.1 of Pedobacter sp. ISL-64. Taxonomy (GTDB): domain Bacteria; phylum Bacteroidota; class Bacteroidia; order Sphingobacteriales; family Sphingobacteriaceae; genus Pedobacter. Next base: position 154,922 of record NZ_JAGGPU010000001.1, read on the forward strand.
CTATTTAGTGGCTAGCGTTTTAGTGAAACAAACGTACATTATTTTTCTGAAAAATAATTGAGCGCTTGACTAAGCATACGCTCGTTTTTATTATCGCGATTGATCAAATTGTAATGCTATTTGTGGATTGGCCTAAATAAAAAAGGCATCCTGAAAATCAGAATGCCTTAAAATTTGTTAATTATTGTTTATTTCCAGCCACCGCCTAATGCGCGGTATAGGTTTACCACCGATTGTAGTTTTTGTAATCGATCGTTAATGCCACTTAATTGGGCTGCTAACAAACTTTGTTCTGAAGTTAAAACGTCAGTATAGTTTGTTGCCGAACTATAACGTAACAATTCTTTGGTAAAATCCACTGCTTTGGTTAACGAGGCAATTTGTTTTGCCCTTGTTTCTTCTTTTTCTGAAGCTGTTTGATAGGCGTACAAAGCATTCGATACTTCCTGTCCACCGGTTAACAGTGTTTGTTGAAAGTTGTAAAAAGCAATCTGTTGATTAGCCTCAGCTGTTTTTAAACGTGCTTTGTTTGCGCCTTTAGCAAAAATTGGCTGCGTTAAACCCCCTACCAAATTATAGAAAATAGATTTGCTGAAGAAATCCTGTAATTGTAAGCTTGATAAGCCGCCTGTTGCTGTAATGGTTAAAGCAGGATAAAAATAAGCTTTAGCTACGTTTGTGTTTTCGAAAGCCGATCTGAAACCAAATTCAGCAGCTATCACATCCGGACGGTTTTTTAACAATTGTGCAGAAACGCCGGTTTGTAAATTAGCATAAGGGGTCTGTTGATCCAAAGTTGTGCGGTTAATCGCATTCGGCGCTTTAGCCACTAAAACACTTAATGCATTTTCAGCTTCTTTAATGCTTCTTTTCAAATCGGGCAAGGTTACCTGAGCGGCGTATAAATTGGCTTCACTCTGTACAACAGCCGCGCCATTAACTACGGCGCCTTGTTTTAACGCTTTCATGGTTTCAACATCCTGTGTTCTAACCTTAATGGTCTGCTCGGTAATGGCCAATTGTTTGTCAAGGGCCAATAAAGCATAATAATTATTAGCGATGGTAGCAATTAACTGTGTTTGGACAGCGCGTTTTGCTGCATCACTTTGTAATAAAGTAGCGTAAGCACCACGCTTTGCACTACTTAATTTCCCCCAAATATCAGCTTCCCAGCTGGTACTCAACTGTGCTTTATAGGTTTGGGTTTCCAGGTTAATGTTAATCCCTGCCGGAAAATTCTGCGCTGCTGCCGAAGCTTTATTGTCGGTTACATTTACATCAGCCTGTAAGCTTGGCAATAATGCTCCACGACTTTGTATTAGTGTTGCTTCTGCAATTTTAATGCGCTCGATGGCCTGTTTCAGGTCTAAATTTTCATTTATCCCCTGTTGGATCAGTGATTGTAAAGTGGTGTCTGAAAACAACGTTTTCCATTGCACATCGGCAATGGTTGTTGTATCGGTATTATTGTTATCACGGTATAAACCTTCGCTCTTAAGTTGTGGGCGCTCGTATTTTTTAGTTACACAAGCGCTTAGGCTGAGGATGGCTACACCGATTAAAATGGAATGCTTATATCTAAATTTCATGGTTTTAAAATTAATGTGGACGGTTAACCGCTAACTCGTACTCTTCTTCTGTTTGTTCGCGATCAATGCCTTCCTCAAAAGGAGAATTGCTACTGATTTTTTCCTGTAAGGTTTGGAAAACAATGAACAAGGCTGGGATTACAAACACGCCGAATATAGTACCGATTAACATACCGCCTACAGCTCCGGTACCAATTGACGTATTACCTGCTGCACCAACACCTGATGATAACATTAAAGGCAATAAGCCCAGGATAAAGGCAAAAGAGGTCATCAAGATCGGACGTAAACGGGCAGTTGCACCATCAATAGCCGAGTTAATAATACTCATTCCCTTTCGTCGCCTGTCTACCGCGTACTCTACAATTAAAATGGCATTCTTTGCCAGTAGCCCCACAAGCATGATCAAGGTAATCTGCGTATAGATGTTATTATCTACACCAAATATCTTATCAAAGATGAATACTCCGGCTAAACCAATTGGCAGCGAAAACAATACCGCTAATGGTAAGATATAACTTTCGTACTGTGCCGAAAGCAGGAAATAAACGAAGACTACGCAAAGTAGAAAGATAAAAATCGTCTGACTTCCACTGCTTACCTCTTCACGCGATAAACCGGAGAACTCATATCCATAACCTGCTGGAAGATGAATCGCGGCTTCTTCCTGAATCGCTTTAATGGCATCACCAGAACTAAATCCTGCATTCGGGTTACCCGTAACTGCAATTGAGGTATACAAATTGAAACGTGAAATAGCCTGTGGCCCGTAAACTTTTTCTAAAGTGATAAACTCAGAAATAGGAGCCATTGTACCGCTCGAATTACGCACATAAATACTGGTTAAACTTTGCTGATTAGCACGGTATTTAGCATCTGCCTGGTACATTACCCTGTACTGTTTCCCAAATTTATTAAAGTTTGAGGCATAAACACCACCATAATAACCCTGCAAAACACCCAACACATCGCTAACCGTTAAGCCAGCTTGTTTCACTTTTGCCACATTTACATCGATCTGATATTGTGGGAAATTCGGGTTGAACGAGGTTGATGCATATTGAATTTCAGGACGTTTACTCAACGCGGCTAAAAATGCATTACCCACTTCGTTGAATTTTTTGATATCGCCACCGGTTTTATCCTGTAACTGGAACTCGAAACCACCACCGGTACCAAAACCCTGAATGGTTGGCGGAGCAAAGAAAATTACCTTCGCACCTTTAATGCTGGATGCTTTTGCAAATAATTCACCAATAATGGCTTTAACATCACGCTTACGTTTATCCCATGGTTTAAGCCTTGCGATAACCATACCATAAGAACTACCCGAGCCGCTGATCAAACTTCGGCCAACAACCCTAAATGTAGCCTCTACTTCTGGCACCTTACTTACAATATCATTGATTTTTACAATAATTTTATCGGTTTCTTCCTGTGACGTAGAAGGTGGTAATGAAATATCAGAGAAAACCGTTCCTAAATCTTCGTTTGGCACGAAACCTTTAGGCGTTGTATTCATAATCCACACTAACACCACTGCGAAAACAGCAATTCCTAAACCTGCAAGCCATCTTTTTTTGCCTAAGAAGCCAACAGAGCGTTTATACTTTTGCGTTACGGCATCAAATGAAGTATTGAAAGCAGTATAAAAACGTTGTAAGAAATTTTTACTTTTTTCGTGATCTTCTGCGTGCGGTTTTAAGAACATCGCACATAGTGCCGGACTTAATGTTAAGGCGTTGATCGCTGATAAAATAATCGCGATAGCCAGTGTTAAACCGAATTGTTTATAAAATACACCCGACGAACCCTGGATAAAACTTACCGGAATAAATACTGCCGCCATTACCAGTGTAATCGAAATAATCGCACCACTAATGTCATCCATCGCATCTTTCGTTGCCTTTTTAGGGTCTTTGTAACCAGCATCGAGCTTGGCATGCACGGCCTCAACCACCACAATGGCATCATCCACCACAATACCGATGGCCAGTACCAATGCAAATAAGGTTAACAGGTTGATGGTAAAACCGAACAGACTCAGGAAGAAGAAGGTACCAATAATAGCCACCGGAACACTGATTGCCGGAATCAAAGTTGAACGGAAATCCTGTAGGAAAATAAATACCACTAAGAATACCAAAATAAATGCTTCGATCAAGGTATGGATTACCTTTTCGATTGAGGCATCCAGGAAGTTATTTACGTTAACTACGGTTTCATAATGAACACCTTTAGGGAAAGAAGTTGCTGCTTTATCTAAAGTTTTGATCGAGTTTTCGATTACTTCTTTCGCATTCGAGCCCGCTGTTTGACTAATTGCAATACCTAAAGCAGGTTTGCCGTTAAACTTTACATAACTGGCATAACTTTGTGCACCAAGTTCTATCCTGGCCACATCTTTTAGACGAAGAATCTGTCCGTTTGCATCCGCCTTAATAATGATGTTGCTAAACTCAGTTTCCGTTTTTAAACGGCCACTATATTTTAATGTGTATTGAAAAGCCTGATTTCCCTGCTCCCCAAACTGACCTGGTGCAGCTTCGATGTTTTGCTCTGCCAAGGCTACACTTACATCATTCGGTACCAGACCATAAACAGCCATTACTTCTGGCTTAAGCCAGATACGCATGGTATAATCTAAAGTACCAAATGCACTTGCATCACCCACACCGCTAATCCTTTTAATTTCAGGGATGATGTTAATGTTGGCATAATTCTGTAAAAACTTCTGATCGTATGATGGATCATCACTGTAAATGGCAAAAATAAGCAAGTTACTCGCCTGTCTTTTTGCTGTAATTACACCCGATCTGGTTACCTCTGCAGGTAATAAACTGGTTGCCCTGGCTACACGATTCTGTACGTTAACCGCTGCTAAATCGGCATTTGTGCCCAATTTAAAGTTAACGGTAATGGTTGCGGTACCATCATTACTGGCACTGGAAGTCATGTAGGTCATGTCTTCCACACCATTTATCTGCTCTTCCAGCGGAACAACAACACTACTCATAACCACATCGGCATTTGCCCCCTGGTACGAAGCCGATACCTGAACGGTTGGCGGTGCAATTTCGGGGTATTGAGAGATGGGTAAAGTTACAAGGCCTAATACACCTAATATTACAATTATAATGGATATAACTGTTGATAAAACGGGCCTATCTATAAATTTCTTAAACATAATTAATATGGATTACACTGATGTAGTGTGATTGCACTGACTATATTGTTATTTTTTTATTTCAGCATAAACTGAATCGGTGTTTTTTACCTCAGGTTTAATTTTAATCCCGTCTTTTAACGATTGAAAGCCTTCTAAAATAACTTTATCTCCAGCTTTAAGTCCTTTGGTAACCACGTAGAAATTACCCTTGGCTAATTCCATCACTTCAATTTGAGTGTTGACCACCTTAGCCGAATCGCCTAAAATGTAGACGAACTTTTTGCCCTGTAAATCGATAGTTGATTTTTGAGGAACTAGAATTGCATTTTCAACATGCTGAGGAATTCTAACCGATGCACTTGCGCCATTTTTTAATAAGAAAACCGGATTAGGGAAGGTTGCCCTTAAACTTGCCGAACCAGTGCTGGTGTTAATCTGCCCGTTGATGGATTCAATCTTGCCGTTCTGCGCATAGATTGTTCCATCGGCAAGGACCAAACTCACCGCCGGAATATTTTTCATTTGCTGTGCAAGTGTGTTGCCTTTATAGGTATTGGAAAAATCTAAAAGCTGTTTCTCGTTTAATGAGAAATAGGCGTAAACCTTAGAAGTATTAGAAACAGTAGTTAACGGCTGCGTACTGCTGCTGCTCACTAAACTTCCATTTCTGAAAGGGATACTACCAACTACGCCATCAACAGGGCTGGTAATCGAAGTATAACCTAAATTAACCTGTGCATTTACCAATTCTGCTTTCGCTTGTGCCAGTGCAGCTTTCCTGCTTTGAAGCGTTAGCTGCGCTGCATCCAGATCGTATTTGCTAATAATATCTTTTTCTACCAGGGGTTTGGTTTTATTTACTGTTAGCTGGGCAGCATTTACATCAGCTTCGGCGCTGCTAATTGCTGCTCGTGCTGTCCTAACCTGTTGCTCGTACTGTGGTGCATTAATGGTGAAAAGCAATTGACCTTTCTTAACTACAGCACCCTCATCAACCAATATTTTTTCAATGAAACCATCAACTTTCGGACGGATATCGATGTTTTGAATACCTTCAATTGTTGCTGGATAATCAGAATCTAATGTTGTATTTTGTGTGGTTACTGTAAAAACAGGGTAAGCTTGTGGACCAGCTGCGGCTGCAGCGGCAGCTTTTTTAGCTGCATCGTTATTTCCGCAGGACGCTAGAAGCATACCAATGCTCACGCTAAAAAAGAGAGTTGTTACTTTTCTCATGGGTATTTCTGTGTGTTTAAATTTAAATTTCCGGAATTAAGGGCGTTGTCAAAAAATATAGGACTTCGATTTTCGCCAATAAATGCCCAAAAATAGAGCCTAAAAAAAAATATATCTGTCCGAATTCTGTCATTTAATCAATCGATTGATTTATTTTTCGATTGAAAACCTGTCGGATTTCCTTTAAAGTGCTGTTAAAGATTGTGTTGTCGTATTTTTTGGCATAAAAAACAGTGTGTAAATATCTTGCGACAGATGTTAAAAGCTGTTAAATCCAAAGGAAATATACGATTTTTTAGAATAAATGTTGCGTATTGAGGCAACAAAATACACGGATGGTGTCTGTTTACACGAGATGTTCAGATAGGATTCAAACCTCGCAGGTTTTTAAAACCTACGAGCTTAAAAAAGAAGATTACTCCACTTCTCCCTCAAAAACCAGTTTAGCCGGGCCACATAAAAATACATTGGTAAATTTCTTACCATCGTAATCGAATTCTATTTTAATATCGCCACCCAAAACTTTAATGGCCGTTTTAATATGACCGGTTTGGTCTTTGTGTTTCGCCATGGCCATGGCAACAGCTGTTACCCCAGTACCACAGGCATAAGTTTCATCTTCAACACCGCGCTCGTAGGTACGCACAAATAAATGATCGCCTTTATCTTCTACAAAGTTTACATTTATGCCCTTTTCTACATAGGTTCCATTGTAGCGGATGTTTTTCCCTTCAGTAAAAACATCAAAGTCTTTTAAACCGCTTTGTAAAGCAACATAATGAGGCGAGCCAGTGTTCAGTACATAAGCCTCACCATCTTTGGTAATGGTATCTACATCAATCATTTGTAAATCAACCCATTCGCCATTTTCTGAAATTCTGGCATAATGCGGGCCGTCTACTGCCAAAAAGTTTGTTTCGCGATCGATGATTCCGAGTTGTTTGGCGAAGGCAACAATACATCTGCCACCATTTCCGCACATGCTGCCCAGCTTACCATCAGCATTAAAATAATGCATCTCAAAATCATAATCCTCATGTTTGGTAATAAACATTAATCCATCGGCGCCAACGCCAAATCTTCTATGACATAGTTGTTCAACTAATTGATTATCAATATTTTTTAACGGACTCATCGTGTGATCTATTAAAATAAAATCGTTGCCTGCGCCTTGGTATTTAAAGAAATTAATTTTCATGAAAGCTTCATTTTTTAATGCAATATTTGAGTTGCAAAAGGTAATTAGTGGTTTGTGCTTTTTAATTTAACATTTTTTAACACAAAACTAAGTGCTTTGAGGATACAAATATCGTTTATATGGTATTAAATTTGAATAAACTTACGAAAGAAAATTTGAGCAGATAAAAACTGCTGGAGCATTCTGCTTAAATCAAAGTGAAAATGCTCTCGCAAATAATAACATTTAACAAATGAATATTATAAGCTAACCAAACAATTAGCTAGCAAATCAGCTTATAATAAATCATGGCTTTAAAAAACACAATATACAAACACATGAAACCATTAAAAGCTAGCGGTTTTTAAAGCAATGCTAACCTTTTAATAGCTTCATGACCATTAAAAAACAATATACAAACACATGAAAAAAATATTAGGAATTACCGTGTTGGCTGCTTTTATAGGTGGGGCAGCAGCAATTGGAGGTTACAAACTATTTGAGCGTAACCAAACTGGCAGTACCATTACTGAAAAACAGAACTTATACTTCGCAAATAATCCGCTTAAAGTATCATCAGCGGGAACAACAGATTTTACGCAGGCGGCAGCAGTAGTTGCACCTGGTGTAGTTCACATTAAAACTACATATGCGGCACAAAGCGGCGGTGGTAGAAGTTCTTCTCCATTTGATATGATGGAAGATTTCTTTGGTGGCGGTGGCCGCCAGATGCAACGTCAGCCTAGAGCAGCATCGGGTTCTGGTGTAATTATCAGTCAGGATGGTTATATCGTAACCAATAACCACGTGGTAGAAAATGCAGAGAAGGTAGAGGTGGTTTTAACAGACAGACGTAAAGTTGAGGCAAAAGTAATTGGCCGCGATCCGAATACCGATTTGGCTTTAATTAAAGTAAATGCAACGGGTTTGCCTGTTGTAAAAATGGGTAACTCAGATAATGTACAGGTTGGAGAATGGGTTTTAGCCGTTGGTTTCCCATTAGATTTAAATACTACGGTAACAGCTGGTATTGTGAGTGCAAAAAACCGTAGTATTGGTATTATTGGTCGCGAGCAACAAGGCAACGAAATTACTGAAGAGGAGTATCGCGAATACCAACGTACGGGTAAAAGACCGGATCGTCCGGCAAATACCAGTATCGAATCATTTATCCAAACCGATGCAGCCATTAACCCAGGCAACAGCGGTGGTGCGCTTGTAAACGCAAATGGCGAATTAGTAGGTATTAACTCAGCAATTGCATCGCAGAGCGGATACAATCAAGGTTATGGATTTGCAATTCCAGTTAACCTTGCCCGTAAAATTGTTGATGATTTTATGAAATATGGCTCGGTTAAACGTGGTTATATTGGCGTTAACTTTGTGCCATTAAGCGGAGAAGATAAACCTGAAGGCATTAAAACCAACGAAATAAGCGGTTTATATGTGAATGATGTAGTTGCCGGTGGTGGTGCTGCAGCAGCAGGCATTAAATCAGGAGACGTCATTAAAAAAGTTGATGGCGTAGTGATCAACGATTCTCCTGATCTTCAGGAAAGAGTTGGTCGTTTAAATCCAGGCGATAAGGTTAAGCTAACAGTGTTGAGAGATGGTGCGCTTAAAGATTACACCGTAACTTTAAAAGGAGAAGCCAGCGTAGGCCTTACAGCCAAAAATGCAACAAGCAAAGGCGCTGAGGTTTCGAAACTAGGTGCAACTTTTGCTCCTGCTACTCAAGCACAGAAATCGAAATATGGCATAAATAGTGGTGTTGTAGTAACGTCTGTAACCACAGGAAAAGCATTTGATAATATTGGTGTAGAAAAGGGTTTAATCATTACTAAAGTGAATGGGCAACCTGTAAATTCTGTAGCCGATGTTCAAAAAGCATTGCCTTTGGGTAGAAACAACATGGTAAGTATTTCTGGTGTTGGCGAGCAAGGTTCTTATAATTATAGCTTCCCAGCGCAGTAATTAATCTGATAAAAATAGTTTTTAAAAGCGTCCCGATTTCAAATCGGGACGCTTTTTTTTAATCCTGATGAATCGGTTCGTGATTGGCATGGCAGGCATCTGCGCATTCCTCGCAGGCAACAGCGCATTGTCTGCAATGTTCATGATCGTGTTTGCTACATTCGGCTGCACAAAGCCTGCATATTTCTTCACAGAGCAATAAATATTGATGCCCGATAATTGAATCTCTTTGCAATAACCGGGCAGCTTGGGTACAGATATCTGCGCAATCCCGATCTAGTTTAATGCAGTCAATCATCATGTTGATGTCTTCTTCTTTTAAGCAGGACGATGCACAATGTTCGCAAGCTAGCGCGCAATCTAGTAAAGCCTGGATTAAACCATGGTTGTTTCTCGTTTCCATATCGTAAAAGTTTTGGTTATACCTATTTTGTATATTAATAACCTGTTGGAAATTAAACTGTTTTAAAAAAAATGAAATTGGCGACTGGTTCTGGGAAATCTTGAAATGTTAAAATATCTTAAATAACCGGCTGTTCGGCCAAATCCCTGTACTCAAACCAATATTCATCCGTTTTTCATAATCAAGATTTAGTTTCGCTATTTACCGATTGATAATCAGCGTTTACCGATACGCTATAAATTAATTTTTTTTATTGTTCCATATTTGAATCAGCAACAAAAACCGAATATTATGGCTTTAGCTAGCATTAACCTCAGCGTAAAACAATATTTCAATTTTATGTGCAGAACAGATTTTGAAAGACGGATATTTCACGATACTTACAAAGAATTTCAAAAAAGATCAAAAATATACAGCTTAGATGAGCGCGCACATACCTTTTCTCAGATGCAGCAAGCCAGCGAAAAGGCAAATACATTACACCAAAAACTTCAGTACTCCGTAATGAACAGCATTGCTGCCTTAGCACATAAAATACCTGTTTTAAGCGATTTAGAAGATCACCCGATCCTTTTCGATTGGGCCGAATTACATATTTATGCTTCAGATCTGTTAAATAAAGCAGCGCATGTGGTATCGATCACCTATACCAGCCCGAAATTAATTTTACACGAAATTATTGGTGATCTGTTAATCTTAAGTTACAATGGTAAAGAAAACGAAACATTAGTGGTGAAAATTACCGAAAATCTGAAGGTAAATTATGAGCAGCACGAAAACCTGGTTTATAGTTAATTTAACCTGATTTCTTTCCAGATAGTCTGTATTGATTACGACGGGAATTATATGTTGAATTATTATTTGTTTTTTTTAGGTAGAAAAGTGGAGACAAAGGCCTGTTTTGAACGTGCTTTATTGATAAAACCGGGCGATACATCGAGCAATGATAGACTAAATCGGGGCGCTAAATCGGGCTTAAAGGGCAAACTATCAATATATTTAGCGTTATTTATATAATAAAAAAAATAAAAAATTGATTTATAGGGATTTAACTCTATCTTTGAAACAAATTAAAATACAATACAATGCAACAAGGAACAGTAAAATTTTTTAATGAAACTAAAGGTTTCGGATTTATCACTCCATCTAATGGCGATGCCGAAATTTTTGTTCATGCTTCAGGCTTAATCGATAACATTCGCGAGAATGATACCGTAAACTACGATGTAGAAGAAGGTAGAAAAGGCCTAAACGCGGTAAATGTTAAAGTAGCTTAAGAAAACTCAAACACATAAATCGTAAAAAGTCCCGATGCAAATCGGGATTTTTTTTGTGGAATCAACTTTTGAATTGCGGATCCTCACATTTATCTGCCGGCCAAATTTTTGCTGATTTCACTGTCAACAAAATCTAAAGAAAGATCATTGTTGGTTAATACAGTGCCGTTTTTATCTACTAAAAAGAAGTAAGTAACGTTGTAATTGCTTAAGTTTTTTGCATTTGGCGATTTGGAACCTTTAAAGTCGGCATATTGAGGCCAGATTAATTTGTCTTCTTTTATTGTTTTAAGCCACGAATCACGCTTTTTATCAAATGATACGCTTATAAATTCAACATCTTTATTCTTGTATTTTTCGTAGAGTGAAGTCAGTGTTTGGTTATCTCTGCGGCTCTTACCACTATATGATGCCCAAAAGGTTACCAGATTTATCTTTTTTAATACTTTTAAATCGAATTTATTTCCTTCGATATTTTCTCCTTCAATATTTGGCATTTTACTTCCTGCCATCATTTGGTTGGCCTGTGTAATTTCAGCTAAAAGACTTTCGCCTTTTTTACTTTCCTGAACTTCTTTATCTAAGCCATTAAAGATTGACAGGTAGTGCTTCGCTTCTGATTCTACCGTTCCTAAACGTTCTAATAAAAAAAGTGTGTGCGTTGAGCTGGGATACTTTTTGGCAAAAGCTCTGATAATTTCCAGTTTAAGCTGAAGCTGTTTCGCTCTCCACCGATCTGCTTTTTGAGCTTTCTCCATAATGTTGCTCTGGTTAGCTTGATCTAGCTCTTGTTCTGCAATATTCAAACTATCGAGTATGTCTTTACTCATATTGCCTGTCAGTTTGTAGAAATCGATAAATTCTTCACCCTCTGTGTCCGGAACGCTCTTTAGTGGATAAATGCTAGGGTTTTTTCCATCAAGGACGCCTTTGAAGCTGCCTTTATCAAGATAGAAGTAATATTCTCCGGTGCGACTGCCATCTTCAGTTCTTAAAGTGGCATAGCCTTTTATTGGGATATTGATTTTAAAAGTCTGATTGCTATTGGTAATGTTTTCAACTTTCAGTGTTTCGCCCTTTTCAGCGCTTTGAATGGTAATTACGGCATTTGGGCCAAAATTTTTGGTTTCGAGATTAAATGTAGCGGGAGTTGGATCGCAGGAAGAGAAGAGGCCCGCTAATAAAGTAAGTAAATAGAGCTGTTTTTTCATATTAACAATTTGATATTGCAATATAACGAAAAACTTAGTTATTGGAGAGGGGATTTAGGATTTCGCCATTAATAACATTTTACCATTAAGAAATTAAGGTAGTTAAGAAGAAAAATGTTATTTTAGTTGCAGAGTAAGTTCTTAATAATCAACTTATTTTAATCATCCCCTAATTCTGCATGTTTAAAAAGTAATGTAGGATACATGTTTCATTTTAATTGCTTAGGGAATGACTAAAAAAGAAGTTACACAATTATCTTACGAGATCACAGGTTTTGCAATTAAAGTTCATAATGTACTTGGCCCAGGCCTATTAGAGCGTATATACGAGCGCTGCTTAAAAGTATGAGTTGGAGAAAAACGGTTATGTTGTTTCGCAACAGTTAACATTATCGGTTGTATATGATGATTTGCCAATAGATTTAGATTTACGCACCGATTTATTTGTTAATGATTGTGTTGTTGTTGAAATAAAAGCAATCTCCAATCTCTTGCCCGTTCATCAGGCACAATTACTGACCTATATGAAACTTCTAAATGCTCCCCAGGGATTGCTGATCAATTTTTTCACGGATAATATTACCAAAAGTATCGTTCCTATGATTAATGAATACTTCAAAATCTTACTCGATAGATAAGATACTAAATACTATTGTCCTCCTAGGACTTAATGATCTTCATTTCTTAATGGAAAAAAAGCTTATGAAACCACAAATATTCCCGTATTCTTTCAATTATTTCCGAATATGCTTTAGAATGTTTCTAAATAAATGTTTTATCGTTGTTTTGTCATATTCGTTTATAAATTAAACTCATAATTAGATACTTTTGCAAGAAATTTAGATATAAATCCTAATCAAATGAGTGGTTTCGGAAATGCATTTTCTTCTTCAATAGGGAAGAAATTCATCATGGGTATTACAGGTTTGTTCCTGATACTTTTTTTAATTGTACACTGCGGTATTAATGCTTTAATTTTTATTAGCGACGGTGGTTTAACATTTAACGTAGGCGCACATTTTATGGCCACTAACTGGATTATCCGGGCTGGCGAGATTGTGTTGTTTATTGGTTTGCTTGCGCACATTTTTCAGGCGTTGCGTTTAACGTTGGAAAATCAAAAAGCACGCCCTGTTAAATATGCCGTAAACGATGGTAAGGCAAACAGTAAATGGTACAGCCGTTCTATGGGCTTATTGGGTACACTTTTGCTGATCTTCCTGGTCGTTCACCTGAAAGATTTTTGGGTAGTTTCCCGTTTTACAGGAATCCCAACGGTTGATGCTAACGGACATGAAGATCTTTATGCGGTAATGAAAGAGAAATTTCAGGATCCGGTAAGGGTTGTCGTATATATTCTTGCTATGTTTTCTTTATGCTACCACTTATTGCATGGTTTTGCTTCCGCATTCCAAACATTAGGATGGAACCACTCAAAATATAACGGTATAATTAAAGGAGCTGGCGTTTGGTATTCGGTTATTATTTCGATCCTTTTCGCAGCCATGCCGATTGCAGTTTATTTCGGTCTTATTCAATAATTTTTAGCACAAAAGATATGTCAGATATTAATTCAAATATTCCAGAAGGCGAATTAACCAGCAAATGGACAAAATATAAGTCTTCTGTGCCTTTGGTTAACCCATCGAACAAAAGAACTATTGAAGTAATCATAGTAGGTTCGGGTTTAGCGGGTGCTTCGGCAGCGGCTACTTTGGCCGAAATGGGTTACAAAGTAAAATGTTTCTGCTTCCAGGATTCACCACGTAGAGCACACTCAATTGCTGCTCAGGGTGGTATCAATGCAGCAAAAAACTATCAGAATGATGGTGATAGCGTTTATCGCCTTTTTTACGATACGATTAAAGGTGGCGATTATCGTGCCCGCGAAGCCAATGTGCATCGTTTGGCCGAAGTAAGTGCCAACATTATAGATCAGTGTGTGGCTCAGGGTGTGCCTTTGGCACGTGAGTACGGTGGTTTGTTAGATAACCGCTCATTCGGTGGTACACAGGTACAACGTACTTTTTATGCAGCTGGTCAAACTGGTCAACAGTTATTATTAGGTGCGTATTCTGCTTTAGAACGCCAGATTGGTATGGGTAAAGTAGAAATGTATACCCGCCACGAAATGCTTGAGGTTGTTAAAGTCGATGGTAAAGCACGTGGTATTATTGCACGTAACTTAATTACAGGAGAAATAGAGCGTCATTTCGGTCATGCGGTGGTATTGGGAACAGGTGGTTACGGTAACGTATTCTATCTTTCTACCAATGCGATGGGAAGTAATGTTACTGCTGCCTGGAAAGCGCACAAACAAGGTGCTTATTTTGCAAACCCATGCTATACGCAGATCCACCCAACTTGTATCCCGGTTTCTGGCGATCACCAGTCTAAATTAACCCTAATGTCTGAGTCGTTGCGTAACGATGGACGTATCTGGGTTCCTAAAAAGAAAGATGATAATCGTAAAGCTTCAGAAATTCCTGAAGATGAAAGAGATTATTATTTAGAGCGCCGTTACCCTGCTTTTGGTAACCTGGTTCCTCGTGATGTGGCCTCCCGTGCTGCTAAAGAGCGTTGTGATGCGGGTTATGGAGTAGGTGCTTCTAAGCTAGCAGTATACTTAGATTTTAAAGCCAATACAGAACGTTACGGAAAAATCGAAGCTTCTAAAGCCGGTAACCACAATCCTGACAAAGAAACCTGCATGCGCTTAGGTACCGCAGTAATCAAGGAAAAATATGGTAACCTGTTCGATATGTATGCGCAGATTACCGGTGAAAATCCTTATGAAACACCAATGCGTATCTATCCTGCGGTTCACTATACCATGGGTGGTTTATGGGTTGACTATAACTTAATGACATCGGTACCTGGTTTATACTGTACTGGCGAGGCTAACTTCTCCGATCACGGTGCCAACCGTTTAGGTGCATCTGCTTTGATGCAAGGTTTGGCTGATGGTTATTTCGTTCTTCCTTATACCATTGGTGCTTATTTATCAAAAGAGATTTCGGTAAAAGCAATCCCTACTGATCACCCTGCCTTTGTAGAGGCTGAAGAAAGAGCAGTTGGTATTTTAAATACACTGATCAATATTAAAGGAACTAAGTCGGTAGATCATTTCCACAAACGTTTAGGTCACATTATGTGGGAGAAATGTGGTATGGCCCGTAACGAAAAAGGTTTAAATGAAGCAATTCAGGAAATCAGAGCTTTACGTGCTGAATTCTGGAGCGATGTTCGTGTACCTGGAACAGCTGATGAGTTAAACACCGAATTGGAAAAAGCTGGCCGCGTTGCTGATTTTATCGAGCTAGGCGAGTTGATGTGTATTGATGCGTTAAACCGTAACGAAAGTTGTGGCGGTCACTTCCGTGAAGAGTATCAGACAGAAGAAGGTGAAGCACTACGTGATGATGAGAATTATGCTTACGTAGCCGCTTGGGAATTTAAAGAAGGTGTAAACTTCGAACTTCACAAAGAAGAGCTGAAGTTTGAAAATATTAAAGTAGCACAAAGAAGTTATAAATAGTAGCAAGACGTAAGTATCAAGTATCAAGATTTAATTCAAGTCTTGATACTTGGTTCTCGTTACTTGATACTTAAATCTCAATATCATGAGTACAGGAAATATGAACTTAACGCTAAAAGTTTGGCGTCAAAAAAATAACAATGCCAAAGGTGCTTTGGTAGATTATAAATTGGCCGATATTTCACCGGATATGTCTTTCTTAGAGATGTTCGATGTATTAAACGAACAATTAATTAATAAAGGCGAAGAGCCTGTGGTATTCGATCACGATTGCCGCGAAGGGATCTGCGGAATGTGCTCGATGTTTATCAACGGCCGTCCGCACGGACCAAAAGACTTGGTTACTACCTGCCAGTTGCACATGCGTTCTTTCAAAGATGGCGATACCATTGTTGTTGAGCCTTGGAGAGCAGCAGCTTTTCCGGTAGTAAAAGATTTAACCGTAGATCGTTCTGCATTCGATCGAGTTATTGCTGCTGGTGGCTTTATTTCGGTAAACACAGGTAATGCGCAAGATGCGAACAACCTGCCAATCCCTAAAATGCAGGCAGATGCTGCTTTCGAAGCCGCAGCTTGTATTGGTTGCGGTGCTTGTGTGGCAACCTGTAAAAATGCTTCAGCAATGTTATTCGTATCAGCTAAAATCTCTCAGTTGGCATTGTTACCACAAGGTCAGCCAGAGCGTTACCGCAGGGTGCAGAGCATGGTTGCGCAAATGGATGCTGAAGGTTTTGGAAACTGTACCAATACTGGTGCTTGCGAAGCCGAATGCCCTAAAGGAATCTCTTTAGAAAACATCGCTCGTATGAACCGCGATTTTGCATCTGCAAAATTTATTTCAGAAGAAACCGTTTAAAAGATATACTGTGCACCCAGCTTAACCGCTGGGTTCTTGAGCCTCCACAACGTGGAGGCTTTTTAGTTTTAAAGGGAACTACAAACTAATCATAAAATAGCTGTTTAAGACATATTATTAGACTAATACTGGTTAATAGACCAAGAATAAATAATGAATAAATTTTAATGATTTGTTAGCATGCTAACGACTAAAACAGATACATATTTAACATTTTCCCGCTGTTATGAAAACATATGAAACTTTATAAATTAAAAACCGAAACCTTGCACAACAAAGCGGTCTCGAAATAAAAGTTTGCGAAAGTCGCAATAATCTTATGTTTGCATATTAAAATTTTGCATATTTAGAAATTTTATTCTGTAATATTTGCATATACATTAAAGTTTTTCTAAATTTAGTCTTCCGAGACAGGAGAGAAAACATAAAACCCCGGCAATTTTGCTGGGGTTTTGTGTGTTTAGCCAATCGCCCATTTCGGATTTACCTCATACTGAAGTTAACATTGATGTTGTATTTCACACGAACAGGTCTTCCATTTAATAATCCAGGATTCCATCTTGGCAATTTGTTCAATACTCTTAAGGCTTCGTCATCCGTTTCCTTTGTCAGACTTCTGGTAATCTGAATATCTGTTAGTGTCCCATTTTTCTCTACTACAAAAGAAGCAAATACTTTTCCCTGTGTGCTGTTTTTCTTAGCTACTTCAGGGTACTTAATCTCACGGCCTAAGAATTCATAAAATCTCTTAATTCCTCCAGGATAATCGGGTGTCTTTTCTAGGGAGGTAAAATCATAAACTTTGTTTGAATTGTCTTGTGCTTTTGCTTGATTTAAGCACATGGCGATGCCCATTAGGGCTAAAAAGATTAGCTTTCTCATTGTTTTTTTATTAAATATTGATTATTTAGTTTTTCTTGGGAATTGCTTTTGATTTTTTAGTGGTAATAATCACCACTCCATTTTTGCCCTTATCACCGTGTAAGGTTCCTGCAGATGAGTCTTTAAGCACTTCTATTGATTCAATAGATTCTTTATCCAAACTTTTTATCTCTGAAACTTCTTTTCCGTCAATGATATAAAGCGGCTCGGCCTTCGGGTCAAAATCTCTATTCAATAGATTTCTTAAGGTTATAGATGTATTAGGGTTAGGTACATTTGGTTGCACACTAAATCCTGATACTTTCCCTTTTAACTTGGTATCGCCAATTTTTATCGGAACGGTTTTAAATTTGGAATTGCTTAAAAAACCACTTCTGGTTTTAACTTCTATCACACCTGCAAAACCATCAGCCCCATACTTAGCGCTTGCTAAACTATCCTTTAAGATGCTTACAGATTCAATGTTATTGGGATCAACCTCGCTAAGTGATGATGTGCCCCTTACGTACTGTTTATTGCCATCTATTACAATTAAGGGTTCAGTGCCAGGGGCAGGTATGCCCCTAAGCGTAATTTTGGTTGTTTTTGTGCTATCTGCCTTTTGGGCAAAAGCAACTAAACTAAACCCCATCATTATGGTAAAAGCGATTATATTTTTCATTTTGGTTAGAATTTTCTTTTAAGCTCGAAAAAATTTGAAGTTTTGTCGATAGTAAGCTCCTTTGTGTCTGGCTGCCTGAAAGCACTGTTTTTTGCTTCTTTAGTGGTAATTAAAATTGCCCCATCTTTGGCCCTGTTTCCATATAGGCTTACTGCAGTCTGATCCTTTAAAACCTCAACAGATTCGATGCTATTTGGGTTTATCGAATTTATCTGGCTGTTTTCTGCTAGTTTAACGCCATCTAATATAATAAGACCGTTAAAATTGATACCGCTTTTAAGTCTTATGCCGGAAGAGGTTTGTGATAATGTTTTAAGCGGTTTAGGAGGATCAGTATTCAAGGTGAAATTGACATTGATGTTGTATTTTACCCTAACGGCTAAGCCATTCTGGATTCCTGGGTGCCATTTTGGCGATTCTTTTATAACCCTCATCGCTTCTTCATCGGTACCACTTCCTAAACCACGTGTGATTTGGACATCTGATAATGAACCATCTTTTTCAACAACAAAGCTGAGAAAAACTTTACCTTGCACATTATTATCTTGTGCCATTTTCGGGTACTTAATGCTGCCACCCAGGTATTGATAAAACTTGCCTATACCGCCCGGAAACTCCGGTTGTTTCTCGATTGAAACGAAATCATACACTTTATCCGTATTTTCAGATTTAACGGCACCGGTTTCAATGGTTTTAGGAAGATAAGATATAATGTTAATCTTGTTCAGATTTACATATCCATCCGATTTAGGCAATAATTTATTCTTAAACTCTTCTGAAGATTCTGGAATTTTAAAACTTACCGTTAAAGCATATTTGCCATCTGCTACAGTTTTAAATCCTTTATAAGATAAAATTGCTTTCATCACTTCTTCATCGCAACCTGCCCCCAGTTCTACGTTTGATGTAATATTGATAACCCTGCCGCCTTTTAGATTAAATTTTATCTGGGCATTACCTTGTACCTCATCACTGCTGGCTGTGCCTGGGTATTTAATATTTCTTAATAGAAACTGGTAAAATCCTTTCCAGTTTGCATCTGTTTTGCCATCAACTGAAATTTTAGGTGCTACAATTATTTTCTCGGGTGTTGTAACCATGTTTTCTACAATCTCAATCGGTTTCTCTAAAGGGATTTGATCGGTAATGGATAACAACTTCTCATTTTTGCGTACAGTAGCCGACGAAAAAACAATCAGAAGGGCAAATAAGGGGATAAAAATTCCATACTTCATAATAGCGATCTTTTTAGACCGCTCTTTATGAAGCATGAAAATTCTTTTTTTGATCAATGATTTTTCTAAAAAGCCATTTGTTAAGGCATTTGGCGAAATGCCGAACGACTTACTTAGCAATAACATCGCATATTCTGCCTTATCACCCTGAAATTCGGCAGCAAGTTCATCAGCTAAAAACTCGTGGATATTTTTAATTGCTTTTTTATAAAGGTAAATCACAGGGTTTAACCAGGTGATAATCCCTATAATTTCGAAAAATAAAATATCTACGGTATGCCATTGTTTGATGTGTGCTTCTTCATGAATATCAATCACATCCATTTGTGGCAATTCCTGATCAATTACTTTTTTGCCAAAAAAAGAGAAAGCCGAGCCAGCCTTGCTTACTGAGATAAGTTTTTTAACCGCTAATAGGTTAAATACCAATCTACCTAAGAAGAACAAAATACCTGCGCAATAGATGTAAACGAATGCGTTCCCCCAGTTAAAACCGGTATTGCGCTCCGTTACAATCGTTGCTTGTGCTAATACGGCTTCCCAATTAACTGAAGTATAAACCTGTTGTGCCGCTTTCTGCTCCGTTAGCCATTCTAAACGGATAAAGGGTATAGATAACGACAAAACGCCCGCAGCTACTAAATAAATGCGGTTTAAAGTGAAGTAGGTCTCCTTATCTAACAGTAATTTGTAAAAACCGAAAAAAACAATTAAGTATAAGTTCACCTGTAATAGGTAGTGGGCAAAACTCATTTTGGCTTATGTTTAATTTTATTAATCATTTTTAAAATTTCATCAACATCGCTTAAATCCAGTTTTTCTTCTTTAACGAAAAAAGAGAACATACTCTCTACCGAATTTTCGAAGTAATTGCCCAACAATTTTTCTGTTGCATGGCGTTTATATTCTTCTCTGCTGATTAGGGGATGATATTGATGGGCCTTACCGAAGGCTTCATGACCAATAAAACCTTTGGTTTCTAAAATTCTAATAATGGTTGATACGGTATTGTACGCAGGTTTGGGGAGGGGGAGTTCATCAATAACTTCTTTGACGAATGCTTTTTCCAATTGCCATAAAACCTGCATAATCTGTTCTTCGGCTTTGGTTAAATCTTTAATTTCCATAATAGTTAATAATAATAAGGATGATGACAAATTACTTTGCCTTAACTAAAGTTAAAACTAATTAGTTAGTTATCCAAATTTTATTGAATAAATTATTAGAAAAATTAACGAGAACGACTTTTTGTTCCCTTTTAAGGTTTTACTTTAAGAAAAGTATTGAATTTAAATCTGTAATTTTCTGTAAATCAGTTTGTTGTGATCTGTCTGCGAAAATGAGGACTATATTGTAATCAGGTTGTTTTTGATACCATATACCACTAATCCGGTGCGCGATTTAATATTCAGCTTTGCAAAAAGAGATTCTCGGTAGTTATCTACTGTGCGCGGACTAACATTCATGAGGTTGGCAATTTCCTTATAAGTAAGTTCGGTACTGCAAAATTGTAAAAATGTAAGTTCTCTTGCAGAGAATACCGGTTTTTGATCACTGTCTTTTAGCGCCACCAAAAGCCTGCCCGATACCAGCTCATTTACATAGAAACCTTTATTTACTATTACTTTAATTGCGGTTAGCAGATCTGATGGGGTTGATTCTTTAAGCATATAGCCTCCGGCACCGGCTTTAAGCATTCCGATAATCGCTTTTTCATCTTCGAGCATACTTAGTGCAAGCACATGTACATTTGGATGATTGGTTTTAACCCATTTAGTTGCTGCAAAGCCGTCCATTACCGGCATATTAATATCCATTAGCACCAGTTGAACGTGTTTGTGGTTGTTTATTTTAGACTGGAGATCTAATCCGTTTACAGCCTCAAACGTGACATTTATTTCATCAAATTCTTCCAATAGGCTGGCCAATCCGGAACGGAAAAGCGTGTGGTCATCAACAATAGCGATAGAGATACTTTGGTCTTGCATACAATTAAGGGTATGGAACTTCTATGGAAATGGAAGTGCCTTCGCCTGGAGTCGAATTTAATATTAATTTTCCATTGATCATCTCAATTCTTTTATAAATAGAATTTAGTCCCATTCCCGCTTTTTTTGATCTAATTTCTTCGGGGTTAAAACCAATCCCATTTTCGGAAACCCTTAAATATATAGTATTGTCTGCCAGATGCGAATCGATTTGAATATAGGTTGCCTGGGCATGTTTTATGATATTATTAATGATTTCCTGCAATAAACGAAGAATGATCAAGTCTTTATTCGGCGATGTAATTTGCAGATCGGTTAATTGGTTATTGATCTTTAATTCGTACGAACCGGCTTTATTCAACCAGTTAACTTCCTGATCAATTGCGTGGCCAATGCCATTTTCTACCAGTTGTTCACCATGTAATAGTTTTGCCAACTCCCTTAATTCTTTAATAGATTTATTAACAAGGGCTAACGAATTGTCGATTTTTTTTTTTGCCTTTTCCCCATCGTTTAAATTTACAGAGTTTAAGGTGAGTGTGGTAAGACTGAGCAACTGGCCAACATTATCATGTAATTCTGTGGCTATACTCTGCATCGTTTGATCTTGTACTTCAACGCGGGTTTGAAGCATTTCGGACTCAAATTTTTGCTGCATATTCTGCTTTTCCAGAAAATGGTTCTTTTTATGTCGATTGTAAGACCTAATATAAAGTAGTAGAAATATTGGCATCAAAAGAAAAACAAATGATGCCAGTAGAATTAAGGACATGTTTTCCGTTGACGAGCTCTGCATATAAATGAATAGGCCCAAAAGCCATATAAAAATAGATTTAGTGTTGTGTAGATTATTAAGCGAGTGTTATATTTTCCTAAAAATTTTTGTTGAATTATATCATCGAAAAAATTCGCGAGTGTGCTTCCAAAATAAAATATTAATGTTCCGCCCACCCACCAAAATGCAGGGTGAAATTTTAAATCAATATAATTTTCGTCTTTCAGGAGCAGATAAAAATACAATAAGCCATAGATTACAAAAACCACAGATGCCACACTTATCGTAAAAGCATTATAAACATTTATACCGTAGATCAAAGTAAATATTGTATAAATTATCATTGTTGCTGCATATGTTGCAATTAGCCAGTACTTTATGTTTGCATATTGTTTTATGAACGTATAAAATCCATAAGTAATAAAAGAAATTTCAAATATTGTGTAGATATTGTAAATGCATAAATTTGTGTGGTATGTTCTCGCAAAGTACCTTCCAACGATTTCAGTCAACACCACAACGGCCATATACCAAATTGTGATCCGCCAAAATGTTGATTTGTCTTTGAATAAAAAGTATAATGCAAAAACCAGACAAAGCAGCTCAATATATGAGCAAATAGTTGGAACAATAAATTTTAGGGCCTTAAATATGTCTATTTGTGTAGCAATTTTTCCTGTCATAGAAAATGTATTACGGCATCAATTTACTATTTTCATCACAAAATTGTGGACATAACTCAGCTCTGTTTTCTGGATCGGTAATTTGTGGTATTGGATCGCCGTAATCTTTATCAATAAAATAATCGGTGCAGGATTTGCCGTCAATCGTTTTGGTAACCACAAGGAGTAAAGTGTTCATTTCTGAATAAGTTGGAGGGATTTTATCGCCATAATCAAGCTTATTGATCTGATTGATGATATCGTCGGTATATCTTCCAAAATAAATCCTAATGCCATCACCTCCTAGTTCGGTCATCTTTTTTGCTAATGTTGTAATCTGCTCTGCAGGAAACCACGCCGCCTCTGTAAATGTGCCCTTTTCTGTGTTCTGGCTCTTGCGGAAAGCAGCTGTCATTTGGCTGGCAATACTTACTGGAATGGTATTGTTTTTACCTTCGTTAGTTAAAAAATCTTGAGTCATATGTTTATTTATTTGGTTTCAAAATGCTAGGTAAGTGATTTAGTGAAAGCTAAAGTTAAATGCTTCTCATTATCTCAACTCATTTGAAAATTTCTATATAGTTTGTTTTTACGTTAAAGTGGGGTGGGATTTAAAACTTCACGATAACCTTAAATTGAGAAATAAAATTATCAAAAAAAAACAATCTTTTGCCTGTCTTATAGGATTATATTAAATACCGTAAAAATACCCTTTCATTTAAGGCGTTTTGTGCTAACGCCGAATTGCGGCGTACCACTACTTTTGGTATACAATAACAGCTGAATAATTTGTGATTGTAAACAATGAATGCCGTGGGGCCAATTAAAACAAATATTTTGAACTTATTTTGAAATAAGTCTAATTTTTTAATAAAGCTTGATTATAGAAACATTTAACCATTTAATTCTTTCAAACATGATAAACAATATCCTGCTACGGGAAAATCACAGTTCGATCAGCGAAAGGGAAGTTGAAATTGTACACTTGTTATCGATGGGATACAACAGTAAAGAAATTGGCGAAATGCTTTTTATCAGCGAGCATACCGTTAATACGCACCGAAGAAATATGGTAAGAAAGCTCGATCTTAAGAATTCTTATCAATTAATTGTTTGGGCCTTTAAAGAAAGAATATTATCCTTATAAAGGTTAAGATACGCATAACCTCTCATTCTAAACAGCAAAGCCTGCTATTTGATACTAAAGTCAAATCAGCAGGCTTTTGTTTATACAGTATATTGCTTTAAGGTCTTGCGGGTTGTGGAGCAGGTAGTTCTTTTCTTGGGATCTGTGCCTCGCGCTGCGAAGTATTGTAAACAAAAGAAGCGATAATGGTTGCCGCCTGTTTTAAATCATCCTCAACAAGCCTATCATAAGTATCCATATTGCTATGGTGGGTACGGGTATTGTAATCGGCAGGATCCTGAATAAACTGGAAACCTGGGATACCTACGGCATCAAAGGCTTGGTGATCGGTACCGCCTGTGTTATTAATGGTGATGGTGGTAGCGCCAAGATCGTTAAAAGGTGTTAACCAACTTTGAAAAATTGGACCAGCAGCTGCATTGCCCTGTAAATAAACGCCACGGATTTTTCCTGTTCCATTATCGAGGTTGTAATAAGCTGATATTTTTTTCTGGTCTGGTGTTAATACCATCGTTTTCGGATCGCCAAAATGTTTTGCCACATAACCCCTCGATCCAAATAAACCTTGCTCTTCTGAGCTCCAAAGTGCAATACGGATGGTGCGCTTTGGTTTAAAATCTATCGCTTTTAAAATACGCATGGCTTCCATCATTACGGTAGAACCTGCTGCATTATCTGTAGCACCCGTTGCCGCATGCCACGAATCGAAGTGCCCGCCAATCATTACCACTTCATCTTTTAGTTTTTTATCGGTCCCAGGTATTTCGGCAATTACGTTATATCCTTGAGGATCTTGGTCGTAAAAAGAGGTTTTAATGTCAGCTTCAATTTCTACAGGCTTGCCAGCACGTAAAAGACGCAATATATGCAAGAAATCTTCTGCTGCAACTTCAAGCTCAGGCGATACCGGTTTTGCATCTAAAGCATAAGAAGCACCGTTACTGGTGAAAAACGTCCCCTGTCCTCCACGGGCATAAGTTAAAATTAAACCTACTTTTTCTTCTACCAGCATGGCACTCATTGCCGCGCGGATTTCACGCATTTTCATCATCTGCGCCATTCTATCGGCCATTGGCCCGCCAGTAGGGCGTTGTCTTGGGCCTGCAGTTTGTGGTTTTGCTGCGGCCATTTGTGCCAGGGTAGTATCGGCATAGCGCAGAAAATCGGGCTTAATGCCACTTGTTAGCGGGGTACCCTGATCCATCATAACGATTTTTCCGGCCAATTTGCCTTTATATTTTGCTAAATCGGCAACACTATCGGCCTTGATTAAAATTACCTGCGATTTGATCGGGCCATTTGTACCGGGTGTCCATGCTTTAGGAGAGGCAATAATGGTATGATAGTAAGGAAGTGTAGTGGCGGCATAGTATTTGTCTATCTGCCAGCCTTTACCGAAAGTTCCCCAGGCTTCAAGATGTACATTTTTCAATCCCCAATCGGTTAGTTGCTTCACAGCCCAATCCTGTGCTTTTTTTAATCCCGGAGAGTTTGATAAACGGGGACCGCTTACATCAGTTAAATTAAAAGCAATATCCATTGCCTTCGAATTTTCTAAACCTTCCTTTCTTATTTTTTGTACTACAGCTGCATCAGGGGTGTCTTGTGCAAAAGCTGAAAAGCACAGGCCAAAGGCCAATGCGGTAATTGTAAATTTTTTGATCATTTTATGAATAATTTGGTGGTTGATTTTGATCTAAAATACACTTTAAACCACTTCAAATTATTATCCAATGAGATTTTTACATATCGCATTGTCTGGTACAAGAAATTTACAGATTGAAACTATTTTATGCTCTTTTTGGTTACAATAAAATAGCCAATAATGAAAAGAACCAAAGCATAAATCAAGCTTGTCCATATTTCCTGCGTAAAAACCGGAAAATCCAGCGGATCGCCTCCTTTTTTTACCTTGGTCATCTTTAAAGACAGAGCAGGTAATGAATAAGGAATCAGGTAAGCATATTTCCACCCTACATTTGCGGTAATAATGCCCATAATGGTTCCAATAAAGCCAATGCCCATTGGCTTAAGAAAATCGCTCCATAGCAAACTTAATATAAACTGTAGCGATAAAATGCCTAAAGATGATAAGAATAGTTTGCCGTAAGAGTTAACCAGGATATTTAGCGGGTTGTATTGATTAAAATTAAGCTTAGGCAACAATACCTGTAATAAGTGGCCAAAGGCATAGGTAAGTGTCGCAAATAAGAATAAACAGATAAATATTAACAGGACCGCATACAGGTATTTAGCCGCATAAATCGAAAATTTATTTAGGGGTTGGGCAAATAACATTTTCCAGGTATCGTTCTTATGTTCGATGTTATTGACCGAAAAGGCCATGAATATAACATAGAAGGGCATTATTAAGAATCCCATTACGCCGAGTGCTGCACCGCTGTAATGCGCCCATAATACCATTGGAGGATATTGCCTGGCGATGATTTTCTCGGCGTCGGAATAAAAACCAAAGCTGATTAATGCGCATATAATAACCGGTAATAATATAGCTGCCCAGAAGGCTAAGGTTTTTCTGGATTTGTAAAATTCTGATACTAAAGAAATATAAAGAGCGTGCATGTTAGTTTGTTTTGGTAATATCAAGGAATAAATTTTCGAGGTCTTTTCTTTGCTGGTAAAGACTGCTTACAGTAAAACCATTTTGGATAAGTAATGTATTTAGTTCTCCACTTTTTTGTGATGAAGTAAATGGTATAGTAATTATCTTTTCGGTTTTTGCTATAATTTCATAACCCGACTTTGTTAAAAGGGAGCTTGCGCTTTCGATCTTGTCGACTTCGATTTCGAGCATTGGTTTGCTTAGTAAATGAAGTTCGTTAATGGTGCCCTGAAATAATAGTTGACCTTTGTTTATAATGCCAACATGGGTTGCTGTTCTTTCTATTTCTGCCAATAAGTGGCTTGAAACCAATATTGTTTTTTGGTGTTTTGTAGCTAAATCGATCATGAGGTTCCGGACCTCAATAATGCCGTTTGGATCTAAGCCATTTGTAGGCTCATCCAGCAGGAGTAATTCCGGGTCTGAAATTAGTGCCTGCGCAATGCCTAGCCGTTGTTTCATACCTAACGAATATTTACTGGCTTTTTTATTTGCTGCGTCTGTCAAACCTACTAGCGACAGCATTTCATCAGCTTTCGTTTTTTTTATGCCTAACAGAATACAGCGGTTAATGAGGTTTTCTTTCCCTGTTAAATGCCCATAAATGGCTGGCTGTTCTACTAGCGCACCAATGCGTTTAAGGGTAGCTATGCGATTACTGTTTATTTCTTTACCGAATATAAAAACCTGATCGGATGGCGATTTGAGCAGGTTGAGCAAGATTTTTATAGTGGTTGTTTTTCCAGCCCCATTTGGGCCTAAGAAGCCGTAAATACTGCCTTTTGGTACTTGTAATGAAAGATCTTTTACAATAACCTGGTTACCGAAGTTAAAGTTTAAACCTACAGTTTCGATAGCGTAATTACCCATTGTTTCTATTTGAAAATAGCAGTTACTTGTTTCACAACAGACCCAGATGTTTTTGTAGGTTTTACAACTATTTCTGCATCATTCTGATTGGTGCTAACGGTAAGTGTTAAAATAATCATCATAAATACTGGTAATAATAAAAGTAAAAATGGCGATGTGTTTGCTAACTTTTTCATGATCGATAGTTTTATTTGAGCGGTTGCGAAAATACCATCAGTAATTACTGTTTCATTTTTTAAGTTGATTGCTGATGATGTTTTCATTTTGTTTTCGTTTTGATGATTCAAAGAAACTCAAGAAAAACAAGCTGCTAAAATCTATTATACCAAGTGTTCAAGATTCTAGATCAACAGACATTTTTGGCGTTTGTCGATAAAATTTGCCTATTGGGCCGTTGGTAGAAAAAAAATGCCCGTTGGTAGATTGTGTAAGTAAATCGATAAAACTTTATTTATTTTGGATGCATGAAAAAAAGCAGTACTAAAATATGCTGGTTAACTGCTTTTTATTGTTAAACAACTTGTAAATGAAAGAAAATAAGGGAGCTTTAATATTGCACAGCATTTTCTGGGCAATAATATTGGTGGCTGCTGTTGTTATTGTAATAACGACCGGTTCGAAAATAACGTTAAAACGAGAATTAATTTCATTTGGGCTATTTGGAATCCTGAATGTTTCCCTTTTCTACATAAACTATATTTTTTTAATCCCTGAACTTATTAAGAGAAGAAAAAAATATTGGCTTTATGTTCTCGCTTTTTTTCTGATGATTGCAGTTGCAGCCTTAATTAAGACAATTATTGCAGTGTTAAATCCTGCAGATATGATGATGGTAAGAGGCGAAAAAGCAGAGTACAATGTGAATGAATATTTTGCAGGTAAAGCTTTTATTGGCGGCTTTTTCATGATTAGCAGCTGCATTATCAAATTCACCATCGATTGGTTTGGAAGCGAAAGGATTCAGCGGAATTTAGAAAGCGAACGACGCGAAATGGAACTTCAGTTTTTAAAATCGCAGCTCAACCCACATTTTCTTTTCAATTCGCTAAACAATATCTATTCCCTGGCCTATCAGAAATCGGATAAAACAGCCGATGCCATTATGAAGCTTTCGGAGATTATGCGCTACATGATTTATGAGAGCAATACCCCAACAGTAGCGCTAAGCAAGGAAGTAGACTATTTAACCAGTTATATCGAACTACAAAAAATAAGGTTTAAAGATGGTGCCTATATAGAGCTTACCTTAAACGGCGAAATTGACAATCAAAAAATTGTTCCTTTAATGTTGATTTCATTTGTAGAAAATGCATTTAAACATGGTGTAGTAACCGATCCGGCAGAACCAGTAAAAATTAATATCATTGCCAACCAGAAAATTTTGCATTTTAGTGTAGTTAATAAAAAGAATCAACAGAATAAAGATGCACAAGGAGGGGTTGGTTTAACCAATGTAGAACGACGATTACAATTGGTTTACCCTGATAGATATAAATTAAATGTTGTAAATTCGGCTACTCATTATACCTGTGAACTGATGATTGACATATAATCCGATAATCAAACATAAACCGGATAAAATCATTAATTAAAATAATAACCTAAAATGAACTTAAACTGTATTGTTGTTGATGATGAGCCTTTAGCGCTTGATATTTTACAGGATTATATTTCGAAAGTACCTTTTTTAACCATGGTTAAAAGGTGCGAAAACCCTATTGAAGCTTTACAGATTGTTCAGGGTGGAGGGATTGATCTTGTGTTTTTAGATATTCAAATGCCAGAGCTAACCGGAATCCAGTTTTTAAAAATTGCTGGCAATAAATGCCACTACATATTAACTACCGCTTATCCACAATATGCTTTAGAAAGTTACGACCTAAATGTTTCGGATTACCTGTTAAAGCCAATTGCATTCGACCGTTTTTATAAAGCGGTGGAAAAAGTACATAATCAGGTAAAACCTGTTGAAGCCCCTGCAAGTGTAGCACAGCCCATCGTTACACCTGCACCGTTTTCTGGCTCAGCAAATCCTGTGCAAGATTATATTTTCGTTAAAACAGAGCACAAGATTCAAAAAATATATCTGCACAATATTTTATTCATCGAAGGTTTAAAAGATTACATCTCGATATTTACGAAAGATGAACGTGTAATTACGCTACAGAGTATGAAGAAGATGGAAGAAGCTTTACCTCAAGGTCAGTTTATCAGGGTGCACAAATCTTATATTGTGGCTGTTGATAAAATTGAAAGTATTGAGCGTAGCCGCATTACCATCAATCAGAAGATTATCCCTGTTGGCGATACTTACCGCGATGAATTTTTCAGGGTGATCGGAAATAAGAACATTTAGAGCGGTTGGCGTTAGGCGCTTAATCAGTTCAAACAATTAACCTTTTAATTGCCACGGAAGCACAGAAACCACGGAATGATCCTGCCGCGATTGTCATCCTGAGCGGAGTCGAAGGATCTTTAAAGAGAAGTAATAAATAAAACTACAGAACAGCAGCCTGTGCCATTGGTTGACCTAAAGCTTTCCTGATTTCGTTTTCTACCTCAAGCGTGATATCATTTGGTGTTTTTGCGCCTGGTTCTATCGGTTTTAAAACCGTCCATTTTAGCGCATTGCCAGTGGTTAACGGAAACATGCCAAAGCGAACAATTTTCCACGAATTTTCTATGGCTACCGGAACAACCAAGGCATTAGGAACTACCTTTAATATGGTAGCAATACCTCCAAATTGAAATGTTTTCAACTGACCATCTTTCGCCCGGGTTCCCTCTGGGAAAATAACAGTGCTCCAATTGTTTTCTTTCATTCTACGGCCAAGTTTAATGATTTCGGAAATGGCCTGTTTGTTATCTTTTCGGTTGATGTTTGCCCCACCGCCTAAACGCAGGTTAATGGATATGGATGGAATACCTTTGGTAAGCTCAATTTTAGAGATAAATTTTGCACTATGTTTCCTTAAAAACCAAATTAACGAAGGGATATCGTACATGCTCTGGTGGTTTGCGGCAAAAATAATTGGTCTATCTGTCGGTAAATCGTATTCATTCTTAAAACTGATTGAATTGAATAGAAAGATCTGGCAGTAGGTTAGGAAAAAGTTAAGGATATCTACCGAAACTTTATGCGCTTTATAACCAAAAAGCTTAAAGCAAATCCATTGTATAGGATGGAAGATACAAAGTGTTAATCCAAAGAAAATATAAAAAATAGGGCTTAAAATATATCCGAAAAGCTTGCTCATCTGGTTGATTTAATAGATGGCAAAGATAATAATAAATTATTCTGGTTCTTTGAAGATGTATTTTTCTTCGTATCCAATCTCAAACGTTTTTAAGAAACTGGTATACTCCTGTAAAAAGGTCTCCTTTTTATGGTGCTGTTCCTGGTTTTGGATGTATTGAATAACTTGTTGAACATGGCTTTTTGAATAAGAGAATGCGCCATAACCTTCTTGCCAAGCAAATTTAACTTTACAAAATCTCTGATCGTTAATCCATTTTGAACTTTCTGTTTTTACATTCTGAATCAGGCTGGAAATGGATTGGTGCGGCCGCATACCAACAAAGATGTGAATATGATCCGGCATACAATTGATCTGGATCATTTTATGGTTATTTGCCTGAAATATCCCTGTGATATATTTCAAAAGCCTTTCCTTCCAATCTTTATGGATTAATGAGGCCCGAAATTTAACGGCAAAAACAAATTGAATATGCAATTGGGTATAGGTATTCGGCATGGCATTTTAAATTTAAATCAACATTAAACGTTTCTACGGAACGAAAATCGCAAACCGCAATTTTTGCCGCCGAGGACTTGTCCGATAAGGGACGTTAATAATTTTGGGATGATTTAATATTTAAGAATTGCTAGGCAATTTAAAACAAATATCTTATTAAATAAGGGTTGATGCATTGTTTTGCAATCTTAAATTAGGTGCAATTTTTTGAATTATAAAAAGATGTACAATTTTTTATTGGCCACGAAACGTTCCTACGGAACGAAAATTGCAATTTGCATTATTTCTACCTAGGATTTGTTCCTACGGAACAGCTTATGGATTTAGAATAAAGGTGTACCATTTTTTTTTAAAAGATTTTATAATTCACCAGATTGCCCTAATGTCCCATTGGAACATATGCTGGGCATAAAAAAATATGCAATATTTTTTATTGTATTATTTCTACCAGGATTTGTTCCTATGGAACAGCTTATGGATTTATTGACAAAATAATAAGCACTTGGAGTAAATAGAGGTGTGCCATTTTTTTAAAAAGATTTTATAATTCACCAGATTGCCCTAATGTCCCATTGGGACATATGCTGGGCATAAAAAAATATGCAATATTTTTTATTGTATTATTTCTACCAGGATTTGTTCCTATGGAACAGCTTATGGATTTATTGACAAAATAATAAGCACTTGGAGTAAATAGAGGTGTGCCATTTTTTTAAAAAAAAATTATAATTCGCCAGGTTGCCCTAATGTTCCGTTGGGACATATGCTGGGCAGAAAAAAATATGCAATATTTTTTATTGTATTATTTCTACCAGGATTTGTTCCTATGGAACAGCTTAATGGATTTATTGACAAAATAATAAGCACTTAGAGTAAATAGAGGTGCCATTTTTTTAAAAAAAAATTATAATTCGCCAGGTTGCCCTAATGTTCCGTTGGGACATATGCTGGGTAGCAAAAAAATATGCAATATTTTTATGTTCCGTTAGGAACATTTGGTGGTTGTCCGAGCTACAATTCGCCATTCATTATCATCAGCTTTGCTCTTAAAATTGCGGCAACGCTTATCGAATCGGTAATCTCTCCATTCGAAACCATTTGATAAGCCTCATTAAAGGGCAATTTTTTTACCACGAGTTGTTCCGTTTCTTCTGGCATCGCGATACCTTGAATTAAACCAGTAGCAACATAGATTATGCTCAGTTCATCGCTCACAGAGTTAGATAAATGTATTCTTTGGATCTCTTTCCAGTTTCTGGCGCTCATTCCCGTTTCTT
The DNA here is from genome assembly GCF_018613605.1 of Pedobacter sp. ISL-64. GTDB lineage: Bacteria > Bacteroidota > Bacteroidia > Sphingobacteriales > Sphingobacteriaceae > Pedobacter. Next base: position 187,227 of record NZ_JAGGPU010000001.1, read on the forward strand.
CCAATAATTCCCTTCTGGCGCTTTCTAGCGATGCTTCGTGAAATGGGCCACCACCTTCGGGAATTTCCCAGCTGTAAGCGTTTAGGGCATACCGATATTGACCAACCAACCAGGTATTGTAATTTTCATCTAGTGGGAGGATTCCGATCGCCAGGTTTTTAAAATGAACCGTACCATAAATTCCTTTTCCGCCAGAGGGGTTAATCACCTGATGTTCGGTTAAGCGGATCCAGTTGTTATCGTACTTTACCTCGCTCTCTAGTGTTTTCCAAGGGTTGATCTCTTCCATGGTGCAAGATAAGCAATATGATTTTATCTTACTGTGGTTTTGCAGGAGGCGGCGGTGGTGGAATTTTATTTACAGTAATTTTAGTGAAACGATAATTTAGGCTAAAAGTAAAATTCTGCGTGTTATTGGTTGAATAGTTCTCCAGCCTGAAATTTTGGCCTTCATTGTAAAAGGTATTGGTTCTGTTTCCTAAAATATCATTTATTGTTACGCGAAGGTTTAACCGGTTACCCAAAAAGACTTTCCTGGCCGAGAAATTAGAAGTAATGGAACCTTTGCTCCGGCCTTGTGCATTAGTATTGTTGGCATAATTTAAGTTCGATTCGAAAGCCGTTTTAAGCGGCAACTGCATCGATAGACCAATTGCCCCTCTAAAACTCAAACCATCTCGGTTCAGCGAATTGTTTAATTGCGATTTATAATTACTTTGGATCACACTGAAATTTCCATTGGCCGATACCTTATTCGTAGGGCGATAATTCCCGATTAAGATAAGCGATAGCGAATTATTGGTGCCGACATTATCGTAAGTGCTTTCAGATCTGGCTGTATTGGAGCCTGGAATTAACGTTACCGTGCGGTAGCGTTCTATAACTCCTTGACTGGTAGAATAAGAAAGCCGCGGGTTGAATGACCATTTCTGGCCAAAAGCCCCAAAATTAACATCAAACTGGTGGGTGTAAGCTGGCGATAGATTAGGATTCCCGTAGGAGATATTAAGTGTATCAACATTATTAACCTGTGGGTTCAAGGTATTTTCTCTTGGCCGGTTTACACGGATGCTATAGGTAGCACCAATATTGTACCGTTTGCGGTAAAATCGATTTAAAGATAAATTAGGGAAAACGCTCAAATAAGGTTTTACATTATAATTCTGCCCAGTAGATAAATCGAAAGCTACATCTGTAAGTTCTGCCCTAACTCCCGTTTTAACACCCCAGCCAACCTTCCGGTAGTTGTAGGAGGCATAGGCAGCAGCTATGTTTTCATTGTATAAAAACTGGTTCGATAATTTGTTGTTACGTACAAACTGTTGCGTTACAAAATTAAAATTTTCGATTAACAAGTCGTTATCGTTCTTTCTGTAGTTAAAAGCTAGCCCGGCTTCAATGCGGTCGCGTTTATTGAATATTGGTTTTTCGTAATCTAAAGTTACGTTTAGGCCCCTGTTCCCGGTGTTGTTATTATTTTGCTGTAAAGTTGGGGCTGATGTATTGGGTTGAGTATAAGTGGTGCTATAATCCCTAAAATCGATATTCTTGTTGGTATTGAAATTTAATCCTAAAGATATTTTACCTCCGCTGGTATCGGTCTGAAGATCGTAATCGGCATTAAAAACAAAGTTATTACTATTGCCTTTACCCGTATTATGCTGGTTGCGGAGACGGTTTTCTATCCGTTCTTCGCTTAAGTAATGAAGATCGGTTGTAGCATTTGAATTTGAATTATTGAGGTTGTAATTGGTTGATAACCGCAGACTTTGCTTTGGACTAATGGTCCAATCTAAACCTATTCTAAAATTTCCACCGTTGTTATGGTTCCGGTAAGCCCCATATTGGTCATAATAGAAAGTTGTATCGGGAAAAAAGTTTTCGCGGAAATTGTGGCTGTCACCTTTCCCAACATTATAACGATAAGCTGCGCTTCCATTTATAGCATAAGATTTTCCGCGGTAAGATGCATTGGCGTTGGTATTACCGTTGCCCTGCAATCCGCTCGAAACACCTACATTACCGTTAAAGCCAACCTTAAAGCCTTTTTTCATTACAATGTTAATGATGCCTTCTCCATCTCCGCTATATTTAGATGGTGGATTGGTAAGGACTTCTATCTTATCGATGGCATCAGAAGGTAGCACATTTAGCAGGTCAGCGATGTTAGAGGTCATATAGTCTGAGGGTTTACCATCAATAAAAACCCTCGTACTTCTTTTTCCTGCAATGGTAGCGTTGCCATCAATATCTACCTGCACCATTGGTACGTTTTTTAATACATCTGTTGCGGTACTGCCTTCGGCTAATAGTGTTGAGCCAACATTGTAGGTAACACCGTCAGCTCCGAATTCGATAGGTGGTTTTTGGACGGTAATGGTTACCTCCTGCAAAGAATTTTGTTCAGAGGTTAGCTTTAATGCGCCCAGGTTTTTATCGAAATCTTTTTCTGTAATGGCTATTCCATTTACTTTTAATGAGGCATAGCCAACAAAACTTACCCTAATGCTATAATTTCCTGTTTTTAGATTTTTAATACTAAAATGGCCATCCTCATCTGTGGCAGATGTAACTATGGGCTGTTCAGATCCGTCGATATAAACAGATATTACTGCCGATGGAATAGATAATCCTCCAACTTCTTCAATCACTTTTCCGCTGATTACACCTTTCTCTACAGCAAGCGCAGCAAAGGCCTTGAGTAAAATCAATAAGGTAAAGCAAAGCTTAGGTAAAAGTTTTTCCAATATCTGATTAGTTAAAAAAAGGTGCTTAGAAATATTTTTCTAAGCACCTTCGGTTATTAAAATGATCCCTCATCAGGACGGTTGTCCTGCTGATCGTCTTTCTTCTTTTTAGCTCCCGTAAATGTTGTTTTTCCAAATCGGTAAGAGAAGGTTAAGTTGCCCATTGTTCCCTGCATTTGTCGTTCAAAATCAACAATAGTTGCCTTATCTTCGGTTGTCATGCTCCATCTTCTGGTGTTAAATACATCTCTAACATTGAAACTTAAAGATGCTTTTTTGTTCGGGAAATCGTATTTGGCTCCGCCGTCAATTCCGTACATGGCATTACGTTTTCCCTGTGCCATCACTTCCGGTGCTCTGTAATCGCCGCGTACCTGTAGCGATACATTTTTTGCAACAGTTAAGTTTCCAGTTAGGTTGGCATTCCAGCTAAATCCACTGCTCGATGCAATATCAAATCTCGCATCTCCTGCAAACTTAGCTTGATATAAGTTTACATTAGTGGTAAAATTTAAAGCTTTAATCAGATCGAAACGGCCAATTAACTCTAAACCACTATTGATTTGATTCGTTAAATTTTGAGGGGTTGAAGTAATGATCCCATTAACTGGCGTACTTCTTACCCGTTGAATTACATCATTGGTTTGGCGGAAATACAAACTCGAAGTTAAGGTTACTTTTTTCCAGTATTTACTATATCCCAATTCGAAAGAGTGTACATCCTCTGGCAATAAATTCGGGTTACCACCTCTATAGTTTAAAGGATCCGAAACATCCAAAAACGGGTTGGTATCCCAGGGACGGGGGCGGTTTACACGGCGTGTATAACTCAATTGGAGTTGATTATCGCCCTTTAATTTTTGCGTTAAGAAAACACTTGGATATATCCTTTTGTAGTGGATATTTCCTTCGGCCGTGGTTAATACATTACCCGTGTAACCTTCTAAATGCGTATCTAAACGCGCATCTTCTCCTCTTAATCCAATTTGGTAACCAAAATCTTTAATCTGGTTCTGGTAATTGAAATAAAGTGCGTGCACCTGATCCTTACTATCGAAACCGTTAATTAACTTATTATTGCTGACATAAATATTCGTATTTGTAGGAATCGAATCTGCGTATTGATCATTGTTTCCTAAGCGGATCTGGCTACGGTAACCAACTTCAATTTTACCGGCTTTACCAACAGGTAATGCATAATCAGTCTGGATGTTGTAATTGGTATTGTTACCGGTATTAAATACGCGCTGTAAACTTAAGGTTTCATCAATCGGCACACCATTTCGGTTAGTGGTGTTGGTGCTGTAAGTTTGGTCGTTGTTGTTTGTTCCATACGAATAACCAAAGTTGAAGGTTAACTCTTCTTTCGGTTTTTTAAACTTCTGTACGTAATCTAAATTCAGATCATAACTTTTTCCATAACCGTCATTATTATTGGTTCTGTTGCTTAATAAAACAGGTGATTGGCTTGCACTTAATTGTCTAATATCAAGCAGCTCGTTCCGCTCATTTTCTCTTGAGTTAAAACCGCCCGATAAGCTGATTACGCTTTTTGGTGCCAGATAATAATCTAAACCAGCTTTAGCATTGTGTCCTCTATCAGATGAATTAGAAACGGTATTCTGATTTGCGAAAGCTGTTGAACTGGTTGGTGTTTTGTAGGTAATATCCTGGAAACCGCCACCCAAACGGTTGCCATAGCGATAGCCATAGTTTCCGTAAAGGTTTACTTTGCTATTCTGAAAACTTAAATTAGTGTTGGCATTATAGTTATCGCGGTTACCTGCAGTTAGTGCAACTGAACCGTTAAAGCCAAGTTTCGTATTTTTCTTCAGCACGATGTTGATGATCCCTGATTGACCTTCTGCATCATATTTAGCCGATGGATTGGTAATTACCTCAACACTTTCGATAGAGCTGGCCGGGATCGATTGGAGAATCTGCGCTACATTACCGCCGGCAATTAAAGATGGTTTTCCATCAATTAAAACTTTTACGCCTGTAGAGCCACGTAAACTCACATTGCCATCCATATCGGTAGAAACTGAAGGAACATTCTGCAATAAATCGCCTGCTGAGCCCCCTTCGCTTATTACGCTCTGGTCTACAGCAAAAATCTTTTTGTCGATCCCCATTTGCATGCCTTGTTTTTGGCCTGTTACGGTAATTTCGCTTAGCATATTACCTTTTGAAGGATTCATTTTAATGTCGCCAAAGTTTAATGTACCCGTGGCGGCAGTAATTACCACGTTATCTCTAACCATGGTTTGGTAGCCAACAAAGCTTATTTTAAAGGTAAAAGTTCCGGTTGGGATATCTGCCATTACAAATGCACCATTTACATCTGTTTGGGCAATTTTTGCATTTTTGCTTGTTGTTTTATCAATTAAAACAGCGGTAGCAAAGGGAATGGTTTCTTGTGTTTTTGCGTCTTTAAGTACTCCGGTAATTTTTGCTTTTCCACCTGTTTGCGCGAAAAGACTAAAAGATAAGCTTAAAAGTAAAAGGGTAATCTGTATTGTTCTCGATTGTAAAAGTCTCATTAAAAAATAAAATTTCGTGTGTTTTTATAAAGGGAGACAAAGTAACGGCAACTAAGTTTAATTAAGGAGCCGTAACTATTTTATTACAGCCATTTTATAGTAATATTTTTGTGGGTTAATCGGCAATCAACTGTTCTCAATCAGCAGTCCTCAGTTTTACAAAAACTATAAAAGAATAATACAATTGAACAATTTGCAAAATGTTACTTTTGTTTATTATGAATAGGATATTAATTGTTGATGATTTGCACCCTGCATTTAAAGAGCAGGCCATTGCTATGGGTTACCAGGTTGATGATGAACCACAGATTACCCGCCAACAAACATTAGATAAAATAAAAGATTATACAGGTATTGCGGTAAGAACTAAATTTAGGATAGACGCCGAAATTTTTGCTGCCGCTCCAAACTTAAAGTTTGTGGCAAGGGCAGGGGCTGGCTTAGATAATATTGATGATAAAATTGCTTTTGAAAGAAATATCGAATTGATTAATGCACCTGAAGGCAATTGTGATGCTGTTGGCGAACATGCTACAGGTCTGCTTTTATCGTTGATGAACAACTTCCGCAGGGCCGATATTGAGATTAGAAACGGGGTGTGGGATAGAGAAGGTAACCGTGGTTACGAATTGAAAGGCAAAAAGGTGGGGATTATTGGTTATGGCTTTATGGGGCAGAGTTTTGCGAAGAAACTGGCGGGTTTCGAGGTTGATGTAATGGCCTATGATAAATATAAAACTGGATTTTCTGATGCGTTTGCCCGTGAGGTAAGCATGGAAGAAATTGTGAAACACAGCGATGTACTGAGCTTGCATATTCCCGTAACAGCCGAAACCAGACAGATGGTTGATGATGAGTATTTCTTCCATTTTAAAAAGCCCATTTTCTTTATCAATACCGCGAGGGGCGAAATTGTAAATACGCCAGCAGTGTTGACTGCGATTAAAAGTGGAAAGATTTTAGGTGCCGGATTGGATGTACTGCAAACAGAAAAATTCCCTGCATTGGGCGAACAGGTTTGGTATGATGAACTAAAAAATAACGAAAAAGTGATTTTAACGCCGCATGTTGGTGGTTGGACATTCGATTCTTACCGGAAAATTTCGGAGGTTTTGGCTGAGAAGTTAAGGAATCTTAATTTTTAGTGAATCATAATCCTGACTTAGTTTAATTTGGAACACAGGGGGCACTGCTAATATTTGAGGTTCTGCCCTGCTTTCCATTACTCCCGACTTAACGTCGGGATTCATTACATTAGGTTCATACAGAGCGGTTGTGACCTTCAAACCCTAAAATAAACAACTGTTTCTGCCATCTAACCCTGGGTGAAGCATTGCCCTGCAGTTACTTCTGCATTTGTAAAAAACAAGATTGCCCAGTTGCCCGTTAATTTTGATTATTCCATTCCGGGGAGTCATAGTTTTAGTATATTAGGTTAAACAAAAGGATGATTACTTAATTTAATCGATCTGATTAAAAATCCTTAAACCCCACCTTTACGCCACATTTACCCCACGTTCAAGCCACCTTCCGGCCAGGCTTGGCTATTCCTTGCTGTACACCTACTTGCCTACTGCTTCGAACCCCCTTCGGTAGGAGTGAGACTTCGTTACAGGTGGGCTATTCATGAAGTTTGCATTACTTTCGATTATCAGGTTAAGAATAGCTAAGTAAAAGGTAAAGAAAAACATAGCTTAGGGTTATTTTGGACCACAGCTGTGTCGGTATTGAGGTATGGGAAATGGTGGGGGAAGGCAAAATACAAAAAGCACGAATATATTAGCCGCCTATGGCTTAAGGTTCCCGCCTGCGCGAGATCCGATAGCTATCGGATGACGACCCAGCGTGCCCCTCATAGTTTCAAAGTAATCAATCTACGGATGCCTGTCTCTGCACCATACTATCTGCATCCTACTATCCGGCCTAGCAGATTTTCGCAGGAAAAAGCACGGAAATCTGTGCACTCCCCCATGAGATTTTAAAATCATATAGGTCTAAAAAATAGATAAACTCAATTTTATTTTCTTAAATTGGCTATACAATCTAACCAATTTTATCATGCCGAAAGATCATTTATATTCAACTACAGTTACTTGGACGGGCAATAAAGGCTCAGGTACAATGGATTACCGTTCGTACGATCGCGATTATGTAATTTCAGTAAAAGGCAAAGCCGATATTTCAGGATCATCTGATTCTGCTTTTTTGGGCGATAAATCTAAATATAACCCAGAAGATCTGTTATTGGCCTCAATATCCAGCTGTCATATGCTCTGGTATTTACACTTATGTTCTAAAAATGAGATCGTGGTAATCGACTATAAAGATGAGGCAGTAGGTACAATGGAAGAATCGGCTGATGGCAGTGGTCGTTTTAGAGAGGTTACCCTTCATCCCCAGGTTTTAATAGCCGATAAGGCACATTACGAACTTGCAGCTTCGCTGCATCATGAGGCAAATAAAATGTGTTTTATTGCCAATTCATTAAATTTTCCGGTTAAACACGAACCTACTTGTAAAGCAGAAAACGGTTAACAGTTTTCAGTTGGTAGTCATATCGAACTGCCAACTGAAAATTGCAAACTGTCAACTATTTAGCATACCAAACATTATCTTTCGGCGTAGCATCTACATAAATGCCATTATCTAAACCAATTGACTTTATTTTTTTAGCTGTATTAACTATTACATTCACCTCTTTCTGGTTTGCTTTCCAAACCGCTGGCGTTTTATGAATCGTTTCAGTTTTCCCATCGGTATAAGTAATCACTATATCAAAAGGAATAACAAAGCCACCAACATTTTTAATTGTTAGGGTCGATTTCCCTTTTGCCGGTGTAATCTTGGTAATGGCTAAATCAAGATAGTTGTTGGTGAAAAACCAATTCTGGAAAAACCAGTTTAAATTTTGTCCAGATCCCGCATTCATCGAGTTAAAATAATCCCATGGAATAGGGTGTTTGCCATTCCAGTTTCCCATATAGGTATGCAATGCTTTTTTAAATAGCTCATCAGCCAGCATATCTTTTAAGGCGAGATAAGATAATGAAGCCTTTCCGTAGGAGTTATTCCCATAACCCGAACCCGAAACCTGATCGGACATGGAAATTACCGGTTGATCTTCTTCTGTCGATTTATCATAGATATATTTATTTACCCTAAAGTTTTTGTAAAACTTATCAGCCGCCTCTTTGCCGTGTTCTGCAATGCCGATTAAATATTCGAACGTTGTTGCCCAGCCTTCGTCCATATAGGCATAACGGGTTTCGTTAATACCCATGTAAAAGGGGAAGTAAGTATGTGCCACTTCATGGTCCTGAACCAATTGTGCAAAAACAGGATCGCCAAATTGAGAATCGTTAACCATCATCGGGTACTCCATATCGGCAAAACCTTGAAAAGCAATAGTTTTAGCGTAAGGATAGGGGATTCCTGGCCAATTGTTCGAGAACCAATCTAAAGCATTAAGGTTATATTTAACCGAGTTGGTAAAATCTGTTCCGGTAGTTGGGTTGTAAGCCGCCTGGGCACTTGCACGGCGATTGGTCTTTTTATCTACAATTACGCTTGCGCCATCCCAAACATAATGGTTGCTCAAAGCAAAAGTAACATCGGTAATGTGCTTTACTACAAATTTCCAGGTGTTCCAGTCTTTTTGTTGGGTTACTTTGCCATCTTTCATTTCCTGCTCAGTAGCAATGTGGATGAGCTCATCACCATTATATGATTTTTTTAAACGTGCAGAAATTTCTGGTTGTAATACTTCATCTGGATTCAGGAAATCGCCCGTTGCATAAACCACATAGTTTTTAGGTGCTTTGATCGTGAATTCATAATCGTTAAAGTCGTTATAAAACTCAGCCCTATCGGTGTGTGGGATGCGGTCCCAGCCGTTATAATCATCATATACCGATATACGCGGATAACTATAAGCCACAAAAAAGGAGTTTGGATCAATCTGTCCCTCACGACCACTTTCTTTTGATAGGGGATAATCCCACTCTATTTTAACCGCAATTTTCGATTTTGGTAGCAACGGTTTGTTCAGTTTTACATTGCCAACTGTTCCCCAGTTTTTGCTATCTACTTTATACGTTTCGCCATCAACAGTGAACGAACTGATATTTAAGCCTGTGCTTAAAAAATCTTCACTTACCGCGCCACCTCTCGGTGAGGTTGGTTTGTGCAGGTTGTTTACAAAGCGAATGGCTAAAGTTTTTAAAGTATCAGTGCTGTTGTTGCTGTACAAAATTTCTTCTTTACCGCTTACCACTTTGGTTTCGGCATCTACCTTAATATCCATATTGTATTTACCATGGTTTTGCCAATAGTTAGGGCCAGGCTTTCCATTCATAGCACGGGTGCCCTTAGCGTATGCTGCTTTTATATTTCTAGGCATATAAAGTTCTTGGGCAGAAACAGTATAACCACCCAAATAAATAAGTAGGGCAATAGAGAATAACTTTTTCATTTTTTACGAATAATTTTAGCTAAAAATAGAACTAATGATTGAATTTTGGATAAGTGTATAAATGAATGTTACTATTGTGGTGATTCTGGCATATAAATATAATAGAGAAAGAATGTGTTTGTCTTTATTTTAAGGCGTAATTAATGCTTCAAATTGACGTTGAGCGTCACAAAAGGTTAAAATATTGGTCACTTGTTAATTTTTTATTTGCTTTTGTAATTTCCACATTTTATCTTCGTTATAATTGAAGCAAGACTATGTAGCAAACCAACTATATAGTCTTGTTTGTTTTTTATAGCGTTTGAATAAAATTAATAGAGCAATGACAGAGGTAACATACTATACCCAAGAGGGGTTAGATAAATTAAAAGAGGAAGTTCATTATTTAACAACCACCGGTCGTCAGCTAATATCTAAAGCAATTGCAGAAGCGAGGGATAAAGGTGATTTATCGGAAAATGCAGAATACGATGCTGCTAAAGAAGCGCAAGGTTTGCATGAAGCAAAAATTTCAAAATTAAAGAATACGTTGGCAAACGCACGTTTAATTGATGAATCTAAATTAGATTTATCGAAAGTACTTGCTTTATCGATTGTTAAAATAAAGAATGTTAAAAACGGTGCTACCATGACTTACCAGTTGGTAGCTGAAACGGAAGCAGATTTAAAAACAGGAAAAATTTCTGTTAAATCGCCAATTGCACAAGGTTTGTTAGGTAAATCGGTAGGCGAATTCGCCGAAATCGAAGTGCCAGCAGGTAAAATGCAGTTCGAAGTTTTAGAGATATCGAGATAAAGTAGAAGGCGGAGGGTTTAAGGCTTAAGGTCTGTTCTCCGCTATAAATCCCTAAACCTTGCACCCTACACCTTTTAACCTTCCACCTTATGACTATTTTTTCAAAAATTGTTGCAGGCGAAATCAGTGCACATGTTGTTGCTGAAACTGTAGAATATTTAGCATTTTTAGATGTTCAGCCTTTAACGGCGGGGCATGTTTTGGTTATTCCGAAAATTGAAACCGATTATATCTTCGATATGGATGAAGATCTGTATGTTGGCCTTTGGATATTCGCTAAAATTGTAGCTAAAGGTGTAAAAATAGCTTTCCCTTGCAAAAAAGTTGGTGTTTCGGTTATCGGATTGGAAGTTCCGCATGCTCATATTCATTTAATACCAATGAATAATGTGAGCGACATGAACTTTAGTAAAGAAAAATTAAAGCCAACCAGCGAAGAATTGGCTGAAGCTGCCGAAAAAATTAAACAAGCCTTACTAGAAGTATAAAAAAGGCCGGCTGTGAAAACACCAGCCGACCATTCTACCCGCCTAACCCAAATATTTTATGGCGCCGGAGCAATTGTAGCATTTAGCTGTAATACTGGCCAAGTTAAACCTGGCCCTTTTCCGATTACTATGCCATTGTTATCGCCTCTTTTTAGATCTGATACCCAGTAGTATAATGGCCATCCTTTATAAGTTAACTGTTTTTTGCCAATTGTAGCCACAGTAATTATGCCAACATCACCTTTTGCAACAGCAGAGGGTACATTAAGCACTTCAGATTCATACACCGGCCAAATACCTTCTTGTGTAACACTCTTGGTATATGTGTTTACACCATTTTTATCCGGTGCAAAAGCGTACAAGGTACGGCCTTTGCTATCGGTCAAGTAAATGGTTTTGCCATCGCCAACAGCATAGGTACTGGTGTAATTAATATTGTTCGCGGTCAGTTGTGTATTGGCCAGCATCAATGAATAATCGGGTTTAGCCACAAACCATATTCCACCAACACCATCGCCTTTAATATCTCCTTTTGCAACGTCGTTAGCAAAGTAATAAAGTGGATAACCACGGTAAGTGCTTTGTTTACGGCCATCGGCACGGGTAACCTCCCCAACTTCTGCTTTGTTCAGGTTTAAATCGGTGCTGGCATCGGCTGAGTAATAAAGTGGCCATGCGGTTTCGCAACCACCGGTACAGGTTGGCGTACCTGCAGCATCAGATGCAAAAAAGTATAAAGTTTTACCATCTTTATCAGTTAATACTGTCCCGAACTTGGCATCTGTTGCCAATTGAATCCCCTTATTGTTATTGGTAGCGGGTGGTGTTGTAGGTTCGTCTGAACTGCTTTTTTTGCAGGCTGTAAATACCATTGCTATGCAAACGATAGCCAATAGATTTCTTTTTAAGTAGATTAGCATAAGATTTTTGTTTTTAGTTTTAACTTTAATCATTAATATGCTGCTATTACGCCGTCAGCTTGTAAATGGTTGCTTGTTGAAAAGAGAATTTTAGCATAACCGAACGAATAATAATTATTTTAAAGAAAATACTTTTTTGAGGCAACCTTTTGTAATTTCTTACCGTAATGTATTTTGAAAGGAGAACCTGTGACCGCTAGCCGCGATAGTGAAGATATTATACAAAAGTATATTCAAGGGTGCGTTAGAAATGAAAGGGATAGTCAAAAAGCACTATACAAACATTTCTATAGCTTTGCTATGGGGATTTGTTTGCGTTATGCAAACGATCGGCTAGATGCTGCAGGAATACTGAACGATGGCTTTTTTAAAGCCTTTAAAAATATAACCAAATACGAAACTTCGAAGGCCTTTTTGCCTTGGCTCGGTCGGATAATAACCAATACTGCCATTGATTATTATCGTGCCAATTTAAAATTCGCCGATCATGTAGATATTCAGGATCATGAAAATATTGCACATACAAACTCTGTGTACGATAAATTGGCTTATCATGATTTGTTAGCATTGGTTCAAGACCTAAGTCCGGCCTATCGAACGGTTTTTAACCTTTTCGCTATAGATGGCTATAGCCATGAGGAAATTGCCGAAATGCTGGGAATATCGATAGGAACATCAAAGTCGAACCTGTTTAAGGCGCGACAGAAATTACAGGAAATGCTAAAAACTACAGATGCGAAAACTTACCAGGTAAGGAGTTCGGAGGTAGATAGAAACCTTTTACAGGTGAGGTTAAATACAAACATGCAATGACAGAGGGAAAAGATATAGATAAATTATTTAAGGATGGATTGGAAAATCCCGATCTTCCTTTTAATGATTTAGATTGGGATAATCTGGAGGAGAGATTGCATCCAACACCTAAAAGGAGGATAGTGCCGTTAATTTGGTTAACTGCTGTGGCTGCAGTAGCCGCAATGTTGCTTGTGGTTTTTTTATTGATTAAGCCGAATGGTGATCAGTCAAAAAACAATTCAGTGGTGAAAACAGATACAAATGCCCACAAAAAAGAGAACAACAAGCCTTTAGATAATAAGGCAGATTTAATCGAAAAGCCAACAGCGCAAAATCCTTCGACCGAGAATAGTGAAAAAAGTTTATTGGTTGGGAATAACGAGAATAATAAAGCTACAGATGATCATAAAGCGGTTATAACAAGCTCATTTAATACAGATTTTCCTAAAGTTTTAGCACGCGATTATATTAATCACAACCTTTTAACTAATGTACTGTCTAATCCGCAAATAAGTGCTAAACCTAAACTTGTAGAATTTGAACAACCAGATTATGTTGCTACACTTGCCTCAAGAAAAACAGAGAAAATTCAACCTCCGGTTTTTAAGAAAAAATCAAGATTTGTTTTAAGTATTCTGGCTGCACCAGATTTAACCAGTGTGCAGAAATCAGGCAAAAGTAGTTTAAGTGGCGGTTTTGGGGTAGAGGCTACGCTCTTCCTAACAAAGAAATTGAGTGTTACTACCGGGGCAGCTTACGCTAAGAAAATCTACGACTCAGATTTTAGCCAATACAACCCTAACAGCAATTATGTTTTTAAGGCCAATCCAGCAAATATTCACGCCAATTGCGATGTAATTGACATTCCAATTAATGTGAACTATAAGGTTTTTGATGGACGTAGAAATTCAATTTCAGTAAGTACAGGTTTATCTAGTTATTTAATGTTGAAAGAGAAATACAGCTATTCTTATAATGGAGCTTATCAAGGCCCTCAAAGCTATGAAGTCAGAAACCAGAATCAGCATTATTTAGGTATAGCCAATGTTGGTGTCGAGTTTCAGCACAAAATAAATAATAATTTAAGCATTAGCGCTAAACCATTTATGAAAATACCCTTAACCAATATTGGTTATGGAAATTCTAAATTATCATCAACAGGCGTGGCCGTTTCAGTAAATATGAATTTATTTGGCAGGAAGAATTAATCAAGATTAAAATAATACATCTTGAATTTCTGACGTTTTATCGAAAACACTTTTTGCAAATGGACAAAGCGGAAGAATTTTCATCTTGTTTTCTCTGGCATAACTTACGGCGGCAAGCACTAACTTTTTTCCTACACCTTTGCCAGCAAAATCTTGATTTACTTCGGTATGGTCAATAATGAATTTGCCAGGGCCAGCCCAAACATATGCCATAACGCCTGCTTGTAAGCCGTTCTCTAAGGCTTCGAACTGCCCTTTCTTTTCGTTGTTAGTCTGTTGTATTTCCATCAGGGTTTATTTCTTAACCTTTGGGTTTTGATCTGGCAAAGGCACAAAACCGGTTTCTCCAGGAACGGGTTTAAAACTTTGTTCCAGCCATTTAATTTTGGCTTTTTCAATCAGTTCTTTGTCAGAGGCAACAAAGTTCCAGTAAATGAAACGCTCTTCAGGAAAGGGTTCGCCTCCGAAAATATAAACCGTGGTGTTTTCGTGCATGGTAAATTCGCATAGTTTGGCGTCGTTGGCAATTAAAATTAAACGCGGCTCAAAAATATTCCCCTCACTTTCAATTGCACCCTCTAAAATATAAAGTGCACTTTCTCCAAACAGGTAATCGCCAATGTTTAGCTTTTGCTGCTTGGTACTTTTCAATTCTAAAAAATATAGCGGACTGTATACCGGAACAGGAGATTTATAGCCAAAAGCTTCTCCTGCGATTAATTTAAAACTTACACCATCTTCTGCCCAGCTTGGAATGTCTGCCTCTTCAACATGGCAAAACTCAGGTTCCATTTGTTCCAAATCTTTAGGTAAAGCTACCCAGATTTGTAAGCCATGGAGCATTTTATCGGTATGGCGAAGATATTCGGGGGTTCTTTCCGAATGTACAATGCCGCTGCCCGAAGTCATCCAGTTTACCTGTCCGGGTTTAATTACAATATCCGAACCCAAACTGTCTTTATGTGTAATTTCACCTTCGAACAAAAAGGTTAAGGTAGATAAACCGATATGTGGATGAGGTGGAACATCGAGATTTTCGTGATCGCTCATTGCAGCAGGGCCCATATGGTCGATAAAAGAAAAAGGCCCAACCATCCGTTTCTCTCTGAAAGGCAGCAACCTACCAACCATAAAATTGCCAATATTTGCTGGTCTTCTTCGATAATGAGTTTAATGTTCGACATGGTACAATCAATTTTTTGATGACGTGAATTTAAGGAAAAAGGGTGGGATTTAGATTGAAATTCTATTCTTCACGTCATTTCGAGCGAAGTGCAAAGGAGTCGAGAAATCTGTCTCAATGGAACTCTTCACTTCGCTCCAGTCGAGATGACGAAACCTCATTATCAAGAAAAAGGCCCTGTTTAGGTTTTTTGGAAAGCAGTTGCAGAAGCTTTTGGGTCATTGTCCTCCCGCTCCCGCTTCTGTTCCCGATGAAACCTTTGAAACAAGCAAGCACACCATAAAACAACAAAAATAAGTGCTTAAATCGGGATCATCTCGCTTTGATCGGGTTTAGGCGGCTAGGGCATTGCTACTGTCGGAGGTAAAATAAACCCGACCGACAGCGTTATCCCGACTTTTTCAGTCGGATTAAGCAAAGGGCGGGGCTGGAGCAGCCGAAGTATTGCCGGTATTGCTTTCCTTATCATGTATGTGCAGTCAGATGTTACCATCTGACTGATTAATGGCATTTCGAAAGAAGGGTTCTTTAAGAAATTTAATTATGCTTGTATGTACATCACATGGTAACATCTGACATCACAAGAAACAAAAAAGCAGCCCTTTCGAGATGCCTTTCTAAACTTAAAAAGAAAAAATATGGTTTTTATACCAATTCCATTAAAGCTTCTTTGCTAAAGCCTTTCAATTCTTCTGTAAGGTTGTTTTTAATTTTCTCTACCCAGTTCGGATCTGCTAAAAGCGGACGGCCAACTGCTACTAAATCGAAATCGCCACGGTCCATTCTGCGTACCAGTTCGTCTAATGAACTCGGCTGTGAACTCTGGCCTGCGAAAGCGCCAAAGAAATCGCCATCTAAACCAACTGAGCCCACTGAGATTGTCGCTTTTCCGGTTACTTTTTTAGCCCAACCTGCAAAATTTAAATCAGAACCTTCAAATTCAGGCTCCCAGAAACGGCGTTGCGAACAATGAAAAATATCAATTCCGGCCTCGGCCATTGGCGTTAACCACTGTTCCATTTCCTGTTCGTTTTTGGCCAACTTGAAATCGTAGGCAGCAGGTTTAAATTGTGATAAGCGGATAATTAAGGCGAAATCTTCTCCAACCCTTTTACGTACTTCTTTAATTACTTCAACACCAAAACGGGTACGTTCAGCTAAGGTTTTACCGCCATAAATATCGGTACGGTTGTTTGTACCCTCCCAAAAAAACTGATCGATCAGGTATTGGTGCGCGCCATGTATTTCAACAGTGTCAAAGCCCAGCGCTTTGGCATCTGCTGCCGCCTGGCCAAAAGCCGCAATGGTATCTGCAATGGCTGCATCAGTCATCGGTACGCCGTTTTCGAAACCTGGCTTGTTTAAGCTTGATGGACCTTCAAAAGGTGTACTTGGCAACCAGCCAGATGCATGGTTATCCATAATGCCCTGGTGCCAGATCTGTGGTCCCATTTTACCACCAGCCTGGTGTACACTTTTAATAACGTTCTCCCAGCCTGCTAAAGCTTCGGTACCATAAAAATGTGGAATGTTAGGATCGGCAGAAGAAGATGGACGGTTAATTACGGTTCCTTCTGATAAGATTAAACCCACTTCACCAGCAGCTCTTTTTGCATAATAGCTAGCAACATCGGCTGTTGGCACGCCACCCGGAGAAAATGACCGCGTCATTGGGGCCATTACTATTCTGTTTTTGATATTTAATGTTTTAAGGCTAAAAGGCCTAAATAAACTATCTGTGTTCATATGTTTCTAAATTATAATTCGGTATTGATGATTTCGCTTAATTTTTCTAAGCCTTCTTTGTTGCGTTTGTAATAAGTCCATTGGCCTAAGCGCGTTGAACTGATTAAATCGGCACGCTGTAAAATAGACAGATATTCGGAAATGGTACTTTGTGATAAACCACTTTTAAGCTGAATCTGCCCAACGCAAACACCTACATTTTCAAAATCGGCATTGGGCTGTTCGGGAAAATGTAGCTCAGGGGCTTTTAACCAGCCTAAAATCTGTAAACGTGTTTTGTTCGAAAGGGCTTTGAATATTTCTACCTGATCCATGGCACAAATGTATATCGACTTTTCCCGATATGCCAATTAAAAGAATAAAGTTTACAATTGGATGTAAAACTGGGAGGTAGGTTAAAACGAATTATGGCACGAGTTGAAAGATTTTTCTTGTACTCTTATTGACGGATTGTAATATGACATATTTTAAAGAAGGGTCGTCCTTCCCGCGCAGGCGGGAATCTTAATGCAACATACAAACCCTACCGAGGCATTACGATTATTCATAAGTTTTCCTTTTTTCAGAGGCATTCATGAGCACTCCGTGGTTCCCAATCGAGTTGGGAATGACGTATCGCTGTGATTGGTTGCTGGATTTTTTAATAAAGACCTCTTAGAATAAGAATTGCAGATCAGTATTTTCTCTGTTCCTGTGGCTAATAATTAGGAAAAAATAAATGGTAAAATAGCCGAAAAAATGGCTAAAAAAAGAACGGGGATAAATCATACCGACCTATCCCCGTCATCTAAATTAACGCTCTCGTATATATAAACAGCAAAAAAGTCAATTTATTATATCAGGTGTAAATTTTTTTGATTTTATTCAAAATTGATCTCTTAAATGAAAGAGAGATGCTTTGAGCGTATTAAATTATTCGGCAAAAAAAGAACGGGGATAAATCATACCGACCTATCCCCGTCATCTAAATTAACGCTCTCGTATATATAAACAACCAAAAAGGTGATTTATTATATTTGATGTAAAATATTTTTTTATTTTTTTGCTGCAGGCTTTTTTGCTGCTGCTTTTGCTTTCTTTTCAACTACCGGAACCTCTTCGATTGCTTCCGCTTTTTTCTTTGCAGGCACCTTAGCTTTTTTAACTTCTACAGTTGGTTCTTCAATTGCTTCAGCTTTCTTTTTAGCAGGTGCTTTTGCTTTTTTAACCTCAGCAGACACTTCTTCAGCTACAGTTTCTTTCTTCTTAGCTGGAGCCTTCGCTTTTTTAACTTCGGTAACCGGTGCTTCAACAACAGGTTCTTCTTTAACCTCTACTGCTTTCGGAGCACGATCTTGTTGAAGATAGTTTGCCAGGATCTGTCGTAAATATACCTCTGGTTTCGGCATGTTGATGATGGTTCCAGGTTCTTTATCCTGAGATTGTTTAATGTAAGCCGATTTAATTTTGCCCCAATCTTTAGAGTAAAGTCTGATAAACATCTCCACAAATTGTTCGTCTGTATATTTTTTAGGCAACCTACCCAGCACTGCCTGAATTTTTTCTTCTTTTTTATGTAATACCGCCATCGATTTTATTTTGTACAAAGATAGCCGAATTTTATCATTATCAGTTTTTTGCTTTTTTTAGCAAAATGGATGGTCTAGCAGATCAAATTTGGCGGTCTAAAGTGAGGTCGCCATTTCTGCTTCAACCAACTCGCTTTTTCTGTTTTTAACCAACCGTTCGCGATGTTTTAATCCCCAATCCCTTAGTTCATCAATTACTCTTTCAAGCGATTCACTATAAGGGGTAAGCTCGTAAGTTACGGTAACCGGAGTGGTAGAAAATACTTTCCGGATCACAAATTCATTTAATTCTAAATCTTTAAGTTCTTTCGATAATATTTTGGGCGTAATTTCTCCAAGTGATTTTTGGATCTCATTAAAACGCAGTGGTCCTTCTTGCAGAGAAATAATCAGGGGAAGTTTCCACTTACCATTTAACACATAGAGCGCATCCTTTACCGCATTTAAACTTGCTGTACAGGTTTCTAGATTACGGTGTTCTTTTCTTGGTCCCATAATACAAAGGTATAAGCTTTCGTAAAGGATAGCACTATCCTTTGGGATACTAATATCTTTTAGATAGTAAAACTACATAAGTTTGCATCAAAAAAATAATATGAAAACAAAAACAATCAAAATTATTTACTGGATATCCTCTGCTTTGGTTTCGTTAATGATGACTTTCTCGGCCTATTCCTATCTAACTAATGAAACCATTAAACAGGCTTTTCATCACCTTGGCTTTCCTGATTATTTTAGGGTAGAATTAGCCGTTGCCAAAATTTTAGGCGCTGTTTTATTACTGTTGCCGATAAAAGGGCAATGGAAAGAATGGGCATATGCAGGTTTTGCATTTACATTTGTTTCGGCATTTATTGCGCATACGGCATCGGGCGATCCAATCAATAACCGCGTTGGTCCGGTTGTATTTTTAATCGTGTTATTGCTGTCGTATTTTACCTATCACAAAGCGAAGGCGGCATCTGTTTAGATGAAGCACTGAAATTTTTTCGGCGTTTATAAAACGATTTAGTTGTGTTTGCAACAAATTAATTGATGAAACTGGATCTTTCGGCTTTTTATTTTAATTTAGGTAATATGCGCACATTTACCAAATATTCTGGCCTGTTTTTAATCTTTATTGTAGCTGTTTTAACCGCTTTTACCGATAAACCCAAGCCAAAGAAAGCTGCTGATAAAAGACCCAATATCATTGTCATCCTTGCCGATGATCTGGGGTTTTCTGATATCGGCTGTTATGGCGGAGAAATTAAAACACCAAATATCGATTATCTGGCGAGCCATGGTGTCCGTTTCAAAAATTTTTATAATACTTCTCGTTGCTGTCCAACACGTGCAGCCTTATTAACCGGGCTTTATAACCACAACGCTGGCATTGGCGAAATGACTACCGATCGAGGTGTTGAAGGATATCGTGGTGCCATTACCAAAAATACAGTAACGCTGGCAGAGGTTCTAAAAGGAGCAGGATACAGGACGGCAATGTCGGGTAAATGGCATGTTGCAAATACCATAGAACAACCTACACCGCAAGCGCAGCTAGACTGGCTAAACCATAAAACATCTTTTCCTTTGTTTTCTCCAATTGATCAATACCCAACCAGCAGAGGCTTTGAGAAATTCTTCGGAACACTTTGGGGAGTGGTCGATTTTTTTGACCCTTTTAGTTTGGTAAGTGGTACAACGCCGATTAAAGAGGTACCTAAAGATTATTACCATACGGACGCCATTAACGATACTGCTGCGAGTTACATCCGTGAATTTAGCAAAGGTGATAAGCCATTTTTTCTCTATGTAGCTGAAAATGCGCCGCATTGGCCATTGCAGGCAAAACCAGATGATATCGCGAAATATAAAGATACCTACAAAGTTGGGTGGGATGCCATTCGTGAGGCGAGATATCAGCGAATGGTAGAGATGGGGTTGATCGATCCTAAAACAGCTCCTTTATCTCCACGCAAATCGACCATGAAATGGGAAGATAATCCTACAAAAGCATTTGATGAAATGGCAATGGCTGTACACGCAGCAATGATTGATCGGATGGACCAAGGTATCGGGCGGATTATTAAAGCCCTAAAAGAAACCAATCAATTGGATAATACATTGATTGTGTTTTTGAGCGATAATGGTGCAAGTCCTGAAGATGCAATGCGCTATGGGCCAGGTTTCGACCGTCCAAGTGAAACAAGGGCTGGCGAAAAAATTGCCTATCCCATTTATAAGAAAGTAATGCCGGGTCCGCAAACCAGTTATACCTCAATCGGACCAATTTGGGCAAATGTAGCCAATACGCCCTATCAACTGGCAAAATCACAATCGTACGAAGGTGGCGTGCATACGCCGATGATTGCCTTCTGGCCAAAAGGTATCGCTGCCAAAAAAGGAAGTTATAGCAATCAGGTAGGGCATGTAATGGATTTTATGAGCACTTTTGTCGAACTTGCCAATGCGAAGTATCCCGGCAGCTATATGGGCAACACTATTAAGCCAATGCAAGGAATGAGTTTGGTGCCTGCTTTAAAAGGAAAGGTACCAAAAGGACACGAAATCTTATTTAACGAACATTTTAACGCCAGTTTTGTGCGCTCCGGCGATTGGAAAATGGTTAATCTTTCTGGCGATTCTACCTGGCATCTCTATAACATTAAAAATGATCAGACCGAATTGAACGATGTTGCGGCTCAGCATCCTGATAAGGTAAAAGAACTAGATGCAAAATGGCAAGGCTGGGCAAAGGAAAACCATGTACTACCTAAGAAATAAATTAAAGTTGATCATCCTTGCCTGAAGGCTTTTTTATCAACTGCTTGCCCGGATTCTCGGGTAGGTAGACATCAATAATTACTTTTTCCAGTCTTTTTGCATTTTTTTATAGGCTTTCCTACTAATTTTTGATTTCTTCTTAGACCTCGATTTCCCTTTCGTCTTTCGGGCATTAATATTGTTTACCAATGAATTTTTAACACCGAGCTTATTCTTTTTTCCGCTTTTCTTTTTCTTTTTTTTATTTTTTCCTTTTTTCTTTTCTTTCGCCATAACCCAAGTATTTACTAATTAATTAACAGCAGATTGTACTTAAAAGTTCTGATAAACCAATTGAGCTTTTTAACAAAGTAAATTGAGCCTTAAAGCAAAGCTTCACCTCGATTATCAGCCTACCTTTGATTCATAAAATATAGAAAAAATGAAAAAAGTTTGGTTTATAACAGGTAGTTCCCGTGGATTGGGACGTGACCTAACAGCACAAGTATTGGCAAAAGGCGACTTGGTTGCGGCAACAGCAAGAAATACAGCAGCTTTAAAAGATCTTGTAGAAAAATATCCTGATCAGATTTTTCCGATCACTTTAGATGTTACCGATTACGATCAGGTGTATTTGGCAGTAGAATCGGCTGTAGCCCATTTTGGAAAAATAGATGTTTTAGTTAACAATGCGGGTTTTGGTATTGTTGGTGCAGCAGAAGCTTTTACTGAAGAACAGGTGCGCAGTCAGTTGGAAACGAATTTATATGCACCGATCGAAATTACGAGAGCTGTATTGCCATTTATGCGCAAACAACGTTCGGGCAGAATTCTTCAAATCAGCTCGATAGGCGGGCGAGTAGGTAATGCCGGGGTGAGTATTTATCAGGCTGCAAAGTTTGGGTTGAGCGGCTTTAGTGAATCCCTGGCAAAAGAAGTAGTGGATTTAGGGATTTATGTAACCTGTGTAGAACCTGGCGGTTTTCGTACCGATTGGGCTGGTGCCTCAATGTCATATGCACCTCGCGTTGAAGGGTACGAATCTACTGTAGAAAAGCGCTCAGATTTTTTCCAAAGCGGTAACTTTATACCGATGGGCGATCCGCAAAAAGCAGCGAAAGCCATGTTGGCACTGGTAGAGCACCCTGAGCCACCCGTACACCTGGTATTTGGAAGTGAAGCCATTGGAATGCTTAAACATGCTGATGCTACCAGAACTGCCGAAATGGAGAAATGGATGGACGTAAGTTTATCCACAGATCATGATGAGGCTGAGAATTTTTTGGCAACTGATCTGGGTAAATCTTTTACTAAAGAATAGTTTCATTAATCCTCCAGCTTTCGTAAATATATTAACCACAGATGCACACAGAAAACACAGATTTTAGCAGCGTCATATTTTATCTGTGTGCATCCTTTTTATCTGTGGTTAAATGTTAAATCCATAAATTTGATCAAGATGTCAAATCAAATCAAAAGCCCAAATATCCTGTATTCGTGTTATGCCCAGAAAAGTAGTGAGGGCGAACAGTTTATTCCCAATCATTCGCTGGGATTGGTTATTGCGGGTACATCTGAAATTTTTATCGGAGGAGAGAAATTCGTGTTTTCGGATGGTGATTTTCGTTTTTTCAGGCGAAATCAATTAGCCCGGTATACCAAATACCCGCCAACAAGAGGAGAGTTTAAGTCGATTAGCATAAACATCGACCAGGATATTCTGCACAGCATCAGCAATGAATATGATCTGCATATGCAAAAGCCCAATCAGGATATTAAAGGTCTGGCGCTAGCGGCCAATGGTCTTTTAAAAAATTATATCGATTCGATATGGCCATATTTAGACGGAAATAACGAATTTAATCAGGCTTTGATCGATTTAAAAGTTAAAGAAGCGGTAATGATTTTATTGCAGACCAACCCAATATTAAAAGATGTGCTTTTCGATTTTTCGGAACCTGGAAAAATTGATTTGGAAGCCTATATGAACGCCAATTATAAGTTTAATGTAGATATTAACCGTTTTGCTTATTTAACAGGAAGAAGTTTGGCCACATTTAAAAGAGATTTTGAGAAGATCTTTAACCTTTCGCCCAATCGCTGGCTACAGAAAAAGCGCTTGAATGATGCCTATTATCTCCTAACCGAAAAAGGCTGGAAATCATCAGATGTGTACCTCGAAGTTGGTTTTAAAGACCTGTCGCATTTCTCTTTCGCTTTTAAAAAAGCTTATGGCATGGCGCCATCCAGGGTAGGTATGTAATTTATTCTGGGAGGTATCGTCATCTCGACCGTAGTGGAGAGATCTTTTAACATAGTTCAAAGATTTCTCCATTGCGTTGCGCTTCAGTCGAAATGACGATTGACCTTACACCTTTTTTGGAGGAAGATCAAAGGCTACTGCCTCATGCTCAAAATGGCCGTTATGTGCACCATCGCAAAAAGGCTTGTTTTTTGATAAACCACAACGGCAGATCGAAAGTACTTCTCTGCCCTGTAAGCCATAAATATTTCCGTTTCTATCTACAATTTCGAAATCGCCCTCAATTTTAACAGAGCCGTTATTGTTAATGGTAAGTTTTGTTTTAGACATGTATGTGTTAGTTTAATGCAAAACTAAAGGATTGAAATGGTAATTTCTGAACGGTTTTCTATTTAGAAACATTCTCTTCTTGGTCTAAGTCTCTTTTTTGATGACGTAGGCAATCATGTCTGTCCTGATCTCGAAACCCAATTTATGATAAAGTTTAATGGCGCCTTCATTATCATTTCTAACATGTAAAAACGGTATTTCCGAACGGAGCAATATTCTTTTAATCTGTTCTTGTAAAATCTTAAAAGCATAACCTTTGCCTAAATGAACGGGATGGGTGCAAACTGCACTTACTTCACGGTAAGGGCTGGGATGGAATCGGTGTCCGGCCATAGCTGCCAATTTCCCATCAACAAATATACCTGTGTAATTACTAAGCTCGATGGTTTTGGCTAGAAAAGGCCCCGGTTTAGTTAATTCCACAAGATCGATCATTTCTGTAACGTGTTCCAGACTAAGGTCTGTTATTCCAGTTGCATCTGCTGCTGGTATTTCCTTGCTGCGAAAAACAAATTGAAACATATCGATATGAGTTAACAATTCCCACTGTGCAGGTATTTCGACAGGTGTTTTGGAGAAAAATACAAAAAGGCTTTCTGCAGGGCTGATCTGATAAAGGGTGTTTAGGTTTTCCTGCGAATTATCTCTTAAGCCGGCAAATGCGGTGATATCTTCGATATAATATTTTACCTCTTCAAGGCCTTTTGCAATATGGCTATGTCCGGATGTTAAGGCATAATAAATTGGATTATCCAATACGTGTTCCATCCGGCAAAGATATTAAATGCTAAATCAGGAGGAGGGTAAATTTTATGTGGATTAACTCAATGCACTCATAACTATTGGTTTAAAAAAGTTTCCACCAGATGTGCCGTAATCTCAATTGTTTTATCGCTAATATCCGGATTAAGGTTTTCGCCAATCATAGCGCCATGCATACCAGGTAAAATAACCAGTTGCGCATTTGCAATCAATCTCGACATTTTAACCAAATGTTCGGGCTTGATCACATCTTTATCTGCCACCATTAAAAGCGTATCGGCGGTAATTCCCCTCAGATCTTCAGCGCTGAGGTCGACAAAATCAAGCATGCGCTGTTTGTCCTTTTCGAACATCGTTTGCAGCGCGTTTTGATCTGGATTTACTGCTAAAAAAGCTGTTTTAAGCGGCTCCGGCATATGGTCGATGGTTGCATCTCCAAAGCCATTATAAAAGCCATCAATTAAACCTTCCCGTTGGTAATTGGCCGAAATGACAATGATTTTATTCACCACAGCCGGATGGTGTGCTGCAATATGTAAGGTTGTTGTTCCGCCGTTGCTGAAGCCTAGAAAATTGGCTTTTGTTATTTTTAGCTGATTTAATAAAGTGGTCACATCTTTTGCATCCTGCTCAAAAGATTCTGCCTGGTCACGGTCGCTGGTACGTCCATGAGCCTGAAGCTCAACAGCTATAACCCGGCCGGATTTTGCCAAAAAAGGAATAAGTCTGCCGAATGAAGATTGAATGGTAGAACCGCCGCCATGTATCAATACCAGTGGAATTTCTCCCTCCCCGTAAATTTCATAATACATGTTAATGCCATTTACCTTTTCATGTCCTGCTTTTTTATATGTTTCCATCGGTCTCGGTTTAAAATTTGCTATACAAATCTAAATAAGCTATTGGAAAATAAGGTGCCAATAACAGACAAATTTAGGGTGGTTTGCGCCATTTGGAATATTAGAGCCTGTTTAAATTTGATACAATTATTTTACTTATCTAACATTTTTGTCACCCTGAGGGATAATTTATTTCATAAAGATCCTTATGATGTTAAAATATCAGCTGGTATATAATTCCCCTTTTTTAGAGGGGTGTCTGCAGGACGGGGTGTTCTATTTGTCCTAGCCGGGCAGGCCTTTTTCTTTTGGCACCAAAAGACCAGCAGAGCTAGCTTGAATGCAGTTGAAACATAAAGGCCCATGAAAAAACAAAAGTGTCGGCTGAAAATTTTTGTATTGAAGTTTCTGCATAGGCTTGGCCTGTGGATTCCCAAAAATTTGTTAGGCCGATTTATTAGAACGGGGATACGGTGCTGTGGCCTGGCTGGGTGGAAATTATAGCGCCGCAAACATCTTATTAGTAAACAATTGTAAATAACGTCAATGGTAGCGGAGTCGAAGTGACTTTAGTGTATCGAAAACGGGTCTTCGACTACGCTCAGACTGACATACTAATAATTTATAATAAAATTAAACAGGCTCTTACTTCTTAAGCTTTTTTACCTTTTTGATGTAGGCGCCTAAAAATTGATCGATACCTGTTGCTGCATATCCTAATAGCCTGGAGTTTTCGCCCAGCTCGGAAGAAACTATCGTTGTTTTTTCTCTAATTTGGGTCATGCAATAAGTGTTTATTGCCTGTTGCATGGGTAATGTGATGTATTGTTTGGCCCCGGCAATTTTGCCGCTTAAAATAATCAGTTCGGGGTTGAATAGCTGGATCAGAACAGCTATTCCTTTGCCCATATGAGTGCCAACATTGGAGAGCAGTTGAATAGCGTATTGATCACCTTTATTGGCTGCCTTAATAATCAGGGCGGGCTCAATTCTTTCCAGTTCTTCGTTCGAGAGGTTGGTAAGCATAGAGTTTTTGCCCAATAAAATACCTTCTTTTGCCATTTCTGACAGCGCGTTTCCAGATGCAACGGTTTCGAGGCAACCGTGTTTTCCACAGTAACAGAGTGCGCCATTCTCTACAAAAGGCATATGGCCCAATTCGCCAGAGAAACCGCAGGTGCCTTGCCTCAATTTTCCGTCCATTATAATGCCTAAGCCCACGCCCCAATCCATTAACAATACGAGTACATTCTTTTTGCCCTTAGCCATTCCGTGGGTAAATTCTGCCATTGATGAACCATTCACATCGTTTTGGATCACTACAGGTATATTTAGCATTTTTTCAAATGCGGCTGTTAAAGGGATATTTTCATCATCGCTTAAGAAATAACTGTAATTTTCTCCCTTTTCAGCATCAATTAAGCCAGGCATGCCAACACTGCAGCCAATAAACTGCCTATGCTGAATACCTGCCGACTTTAAGATATCCTGAAGGTGTGTATGTAAAATGTTGAAAAAATCAGTCCTGCTTTTTGAAATAGGCACCGAAATGGTTTTAACATCCAACACAAAATTATAATTGTTGTCAATAATGGCTATTTTGGTATGAAATAATTCAATGTCTATACAGAGAATAAGAATCTTTTTATCCTTTAAACGATAAAGGTCGGGTTTCCGCCCCCCAATAGATAAACCATAGCCCTTCTTTTCTATCCAGCCTTCATCAATCAGGCCAAGCAGAAGCTTCAGGATACTCGGCGTACTCATTTCCATAATTTCACATAAAGTAGAAACTGAAGATGCCCCTAAATTAAAAAGGTATTTTATGAGCTTGTGTTTTTGGATCGACTGCTTATCGTTGGTGTCTGATGTTAGGTTATTTAATAGATTAAGATTCATGTTGTTGATTGCACTATTTCGATAAATATAGGTAACTTCTATTAAAAATTTACTAAAGTTTTTTTAATACGTAAAGAAATCAACGATGTTTTGTCTTTATAATAATTTCTTATTAACATTAACCTTGTAATTTTAATCTAACCAGATCGATAAATCCTATGCTCCAGCATCCTAATGCTTTTGGAACCAAACTATCATATAAGTTTTTACAACACCAAGAAACAAATGAAAACTAAAGAAGAACCACAAAATGAACAAAACACCAGACGCGATTTTATCAAAAAATCTGCAATTGGCCTGGCAGCATTTACCATTGTCCCAAGGTATGTATTGGGCGGACAAGGATATCTTGCCCCAAGCGATAAATTAACCAAAGCCGTAATCGGTGTTGGAGGAATGGGCAGAGGCCATTTTGGCTACGAAGGTACCCAGGTAGTAGCCATATGTGATGTTGATCAAAACCACCTTAAACAAGCAGCATCAATGTTAGATAAAGGTGTAAAAACATTTAGTGATTATAGAGAACTGATACAATTACCTGAGGTAGATATTGTACACATTGCTACCCCGCCGCACTGGCATGGTATAATGGCTGTAGATGCTGCCAATGCAGGAAAAGACATTTGGTGCGAAAAACCAATGACACATACCATAGGCGAGGGCAAAAGGGTGGTAGAAGCGGTAAAACAGCATGGTAGAATGTTTAGGTTAAATACCTGGTTTAGGTTTAAAGATACCTTTTACGGAATGGGCACTACTGTAAAACCGATTAAAAAATTGGTAGATAGTGGTATGTTGGGCTGGCCATTAAAAGTAACCGTAAGTAAACATACGGGCTACGACTGGAAATTTTATTGGGTGGGCAAAGATCATTTAGCGCCTCAGCCCGTAC
This sequence comes from Pedobacter sp. ISL-64, assembly GCF_018613605.1. GTDB lineage: Bacteria > Bacteroidota > Bacteroidia > Sphingobacteriales > Sphingobacteriaceae > Pedobacter. The sequence continues at coordinate 215,422 of NZ_JAGGPU010000001.1, forward strand.
CGCCAGAATTAGATTATAATGCATGGTTAGGCCCTGCACCATATAAGCCTTACAATGCACACCGTGTTCACCAAACTTTTAGGGGTTATTGGGATTATGATGGTGGTGGATTAAGCGATATGGGACAACATTATATCGATCCGATTCAATACTTTTTAGGTAAGGATGATACCAACCCAATTTCTGTAGAGGTTGATGCACCACAACAACATACCGATGCAGTAGGCATTTGGCGCAGGATTACCTATACTTATGCCGATGGCTGCCAGATTATTTTAGACGGTGAAGGTAAAGATACCAATGTGCCTTATATAGAAGGTCCAAAAGGTAAATTGTATCCGGGTTTTAAATCTGATATTCCTGATCTGGAACGTAAACTGGCGCAATTCCCTGATCCTGATCCTGAGATTGTAGAATTTTCAGAATCGGTACGGACGAGGAAAAAATTCGCTTTAAATGAAGAGAACGGACACCGTTCATGCAACATTGTAAATATTGGTTTGGCTGCCTTAAGATTGGGAAGATCGTTAAAATTCGACCCGGTTAAGCAAGAATTCGTAGATGATGAGGCTGCTAACAGATTGATTAATCCCGTAATGCGTGCACCATTTTCTATTTAAAACATCTCAAATACAAACCATCATGAACAAAAAAATATTATTGGTGCTGCTAACCATTGTAATGCTTACAAATGCATTATTTACGGCAAGGGCTCTGGCTCAAGATAAAAAAGACGAGAGAACTACAACCACACGTATTGCCGATCTGTTGGCACAATTACCTGCCCGAGATGCTGCGCAACTAGAACGCAATATGAAAGAAGTTGCCGATTTAGGTGAAGAAGGTTATGTAACCTTGATTACTGGTTTAACCGCTTCTGAAAAAGGAAACAACGCCCTTATTGAGTATGCAGTAGGTGGTTTTACTGCTTATGCTACCAAAACTGGTCAACAGAATTTAAGGAGTATGGCCATCAGCGCCTATTGCAAAGCGTTACCCAAACTAACCGATAAACAGAACAAAGCATTTATCATCAGTCAGTTCGATTTAGTAGGAAATGATGCTGCGGTAGCCTGTTTAACAGATTATCTTGCTGACGAACAATTGGCTGATGAAGCATCGAGAGCACTGGCCAAAATTGGTACTGCCTCTGCTACAAATGCATTGGTTAGTGGCTTGAGTAAAGCAAACGGCAAAGCAAAAATTGCCATTGTAGAAGCATTGGGCCATACTAATGCTAAAGCAGCAGCTACAGCTATTGCGCCATTGGCTACTGGAACAGATAAAGCATTAACCAAGGTAAGTTTGTATGCACTGGCCAATATTGGCGATGCATCTGCTAAAGAAATTTTGATAAAGGCTGCTGAACAAGCTGGTTATAAATACGACCAAACCAATGCGGTTGCGGCTTTATTGGTGTACGCACAGAAAAACGTAGCAACAGATAAAGTGGGAGTGGAAGCAATAGCCAAAACAATATTAGAAAAAGCAACGGCTGATGATCAGGTAAACGAACGTACTGCGGCCTTAAAATTACTTTCGGCAACACAAACCGATCAACAAGCCTTGTTAGCTGCCATGACCGATAAACAGTTCGAATTTCGTGCGGCTGCGGTTAAATTTGCTGCTGCAGGTGTAAATGATACCAATAGTGCAGCCTGGGTAAGCCAGTTAAAAAAGGTTGATGCCCCAACTCAGGTTTCTATTTTAGACATGCTTGGCAATAGCAAAGCAAAATCTGCATTGCCAGCCGTACTCAAACTAATTAAAAGCGACGATCAGCAGGTAAAACTGGCTGCAATTAACGCCGCTGTAAAACTTGGACAGGAAGAGGTTATAGACGATCTGTTGAAGTTAATGGGCAAAGGAGATACAGCAGATATTGCCGGCATTTCTAATGGTATTTTAAGAATAAAAGGCGAAAGTGTAGCCACTAAAATTGGCGCTTATCTTCCGAAAGCTAAACCAGAAGTGCAGGTTGCCTTAATTAATATTTTAGCTGCCCGTGCAGCAACAAGCCAAACGGAAGTTATTTATACTGCATTAAATAGTAAAAAACCTGAAGTACGAAAAGCAGCATACCTTTCATTACAACATGTAGCAGTAGCTGAAAATAAAGCACAATTATTTGATCTTTTAAATAAAACCACCGATACCGGCGAACTTACTGCTGTACAGGATGCCATTATTGCTTCGGTAAAAGGATCAGCAGATAAAGCGGCACAAACCAATGCCATTGTCCAGCAAATGAGTAATACACCTGCTGATAAGAAATTGTTGTTTTATAAGGTACTGGGCAGTTTAGGTGGCCAGCAATCGTTAAAATCGGTGTCAGAAGCTTACGCCACAGGCGACGATGCCACCAAAAAAGCCGCAATTGAAGCACTTTCTTCATGGTCGGATGCAGGCTCGACGGATGCATTGATCGGTATTGCACGCAGCACGACCAATCCAGACTTTTTGAACCAGGCGATTGTGGGTTACTTAACTTTGGTAAGAAATACAAAGTACCCAGCTGAGCAGCGCTTATTATTGTTGCGCAATGCGATGGCAGTGGCTAAAACACCAGTACAACAACAGCAGATTCTTAAAGATACCGAACAGGCCAAATGTTTTAATGCGATTGTATTTGCAGGTCAGTATTTAGATAATGTTACTTTACAACAGGCTGCTGCAAACACGGTGATGAATATTACCATGGCTGGAACTTACAATGGCGACATTGTAAAAGGCTTATTAAATAAAACCATTACAGTAATTACCGGAGGCGATGCCGGTTACCAGAAAGAAGGTATGCGTAAGTATATTTCTGAAATGAAAGCCGGCGAAGGCTTTGTTCAGGTTTTTAACGGCAAAGATTTATCCGGCTGGAAAGGACTTGTGGCCGATCCGATCAAAAGATCAAAAATGGATGAAAAAGCCTTAGCCGAGGCGCAAACAAAAGCTGATGCCGAAGCAAAGGAAAGCTGGAAAGTGATTAATGGCGAGCTACAGTTTCAAAGTCATGGCAATAACCTTGCTACTGTTAAAAAGTATGGCGATTTTGAAATGTTGGTAGACTGGAAAATCATCGATGATAAAAAAGGAGAAGGCGATGCGGGTATTTACCTGCGCGGTACACCACAGGTACAGATCTGGGACCTTGCCCGTACAAAAGTTGGTGCTCAGGTCGGTTCGGGTGGTTTGTACAACAATCAAACGAACGAAAGTAAACCGCTTAAAGTAGCCGATAACAAGTTAGATGAATGGAATACATTCAGAATCTTAATGAAAGGCGACCGTGTTACCGTTTATCTGAACGGACAGTTGGTTACCGATAATGTAATCTTAGAAAATTATTGGGACAGAAGTTTGCCGATTTTCGCAGAAGAGCAGATCGAATTGCAGGCACATGGCTCGCCGGTTGCTTACCGCGATATCTACATCAAAGAAATTCCTCGTCCAAAACCTTTTGAACTCAATGCACAAGAGAAAAAGGAAGGTTATAAAGTATTGTTCGATGGAACCAATATGCATAGCTGGACAGGTAATACTACTGATTACGTTATCGAAGATGGAAACATCGCTATCCGACCAAAACCAGGTAAAGGATCAGGAGGTAACTTATTTACCAAAGAAGAATTCAGCGATTTTGTTTACCGTTTCGAATTTCAGTTAACCCCAGGTGCAAACAACGGTTTAGGAATCAGAGCTCCTTTGGAAGGTGATGCTGCTTACGTGGGTATGGAACTGCAGATACTGGATAATGATGCGCCAATTTATAAAGACCTGAAAGTGTACCAGTACCATGGTTCGGTTTATGGTACTATCCCTGCCAAAAGAGGGTTTTTAAAGCCTTCGGGAGAGTGGAACTATGAAGAAGTGATTGCCAAAGGATCGAAGATTAAAGTGATCTTGAACGGCACTGTAATTTTAGATGGCGATATCGAACCATTTAAGAAAAACGGCACACCAGATCATAAAGAACATCCGGGTTTATTACGCGAAAGCGGACATATCGGCTTCTTAGGTCATGGTTCTCCTGTTCAGTTCCGCAACATCAGGATTAAGGATCTGAGCAAGAAAGAGACAGCTCAAAAAGAAACTGATACAAAAGTTACAGGTAAAAAGAAATAAGTTAAATTTAGCATTATAACAGGTTGAATAATGATAGAAGATAAGGCAAATTCGAAAACAGAAAATTCGAGAAGAAACTTTATTAAAACAACAGCACTTGCTGCCGCTGGATTTATGATTGTACCCCGCCATGTGTTGGGTGGGCCAGGTTTTCTGGCGCCAAGCGATCGTTTGCAATTGGCTGGAATAGGTGCAGGTGGAAAAGGAGAGGGCGATATTGCCAGTATTGTTAGGGGAGGAAAAACAGATGTTGCTTTTTTATGCGATGTAGATGATAGAAGAGCTGCAAATTCTCTAAAAAACTTCCCAAAGGCAAAATATTACAAAGATTATCGTGAGTTATTGGATAAAGAAGGCAAAAACATTGATGCCGTAACGGTATCAACACCCGATCATACCCACGCGCAAATTGCCATGGCAGCCATGCAATTGGGCAAACACGTGTATGTGCAAAAACCTTTAACGCACGATATTTACGAAGCCAGAATGTTAACCGAAGCCGCAAACCGCTATAAAGTGGTTACGCAGATGGGTAATCAGGGTGCTTCGGGCGATGGCGTAAGAAGACTTCAGGAATGGTACGATGCAGGCAGGATAGGTAAAGTTCATACCGTTTACTGTTGGACTAACCGGCCAGTATGGCCACAGGGAATTTCGTGGCCAAGTGGAAAAGCCGAAATACCGAAAGAACTCGATTGGGATTTGTGGTTAGGTAGTGCTCCATACAAAGAATATGTAAATAAACTGGTTCCCTTTAACTGGAGGGGATGGTGGGATTACGGCACCGGAGCCATTGGCGATATGGGCTGCCACCTAGTAGAGCCTCCTTTTAGGGTGTTAGGTCTGGATACTCCAATCAGCGTAGAATGCAGCGTAGGCAGTGTATATGTTGATGAATTTAAGCGTGCTTATTTAGCGGAAAGCTGTCCGCCATCAAGCCACGTCATTTTGACTTTCGCTAAAACGCCAAAAACCAAACATGAGGTTCAGGTGCATTGGATGGATGGAGGCATTAAACCAGAACGTCCGGAAGAATTGGGACCTAATGAAAGTTTCGGTGATAATGGTGTGCTTTTTATTGGCACAAGAGGTAAGATGATCTGTGAAACCTATGGCAAAAATCCAAAGTTGTTACCACTCTCTCGCAACGAATCAGATAGAACGAAAATCACTATCCCGCGTATCGCTAATCAGGAAGAAGGCCATTATACTCAGTTTGCCGAAGCCGCCATTGCCGGTTATGGAAAAATGGAACTGAGTTCGCCATTTGAAATTGCCGGACCACTTACCGAAACTTTATTGATTGCCAACCTGGCCATTAGGGGCACAGATGTACAACGCAGAGATGCAGCAGGTAAAATCAGTTACCCAGGCAGAGATATCAAAATGCTTTGGGACAAAATAAATATGAAGGTGACCAATTTTGATGAAGTAAATCAATTTGTGAAACGCGAATACCGTAAAGGCTGGACGTTGGGGGTTTAAGATTTAGTATGTCGAAAGAAAATAAGAATTTAAAGGTATTAGTAGTAGGCTGTGGCAATATGGGCGCTTCCCATGCCACAGCTTATCACACCCTACCCGGTTTTGAAATTTGCGGATTGGTTTCTATCGGTAAGAGCAAAGAAAAACTTAACGAAAAATTAGGTGGACAATATGAATTGTATACTGATTTTTACGAGGCACTTGAAATAACCAAACCAGATGCCGTTTGCATTTCTACTTATCCCGATACACACGAAGCTTATGCCATAAAATCTTTCGAAAATGGTTGCCATGTGTTTATCGAAAAACCATTGGCCGATAGCGTTGAAGGTGCAATAACGGTGGCAGAAGCTGCTAAAAAAGCGAACAAAAAGTTATTGGTGGGATATATCCTCCGCTATCATCCCTCCTGGGAGAAATTTACATCGCTGGCTCAGGAAATGGGAAAACCTTTGGTGATGCGCATGAACCTGAACCAACAGAGCCATGGACCTAAATGGACGGTGCACCGTAACCTGATGAAAAGTTTAAGCCCAATTGTTGATTGTGCCGTTCATTATATCGATATTATGTGTCAAATGACCCGATCGAAGCCTGTACAGGTGAGTGCCATTGGTGCCAGGCTTACTGACGATATCCCGGAGTGGAATTACAATTACGGGCAGCTGCAGATCCGTTTCGAAGATGGTTCTATTGGTTGGTACGAAGCTGGCTGGGGTCCGATGGTGAGCGATAATGCTTTTTTTATTAAAGATGTTTTTGGCCCAAAAGGATCAGTATCTATCATGACCAAAAAAGCAGGTGCAGCCGGAAACTCTGATAACATTGATGCGCATACCAAAACCGAATCGATTAAAATACATCATGCCGATTTAGATGCCAATGATGAATTCAGCAAAGCTGATGAATGGGTAGACCTTACTGATGAGCCCGATCATCAGGAGCTGTGCAATCGTGAGCAGCGTTATTTCTTAAAAGCCATTACAGAAGATATTGATTTGACTGATGCTACCGAAGATGCTGTAAATAGCCTGAGGATCGCTTTTGCCTGCGATGAATCGGTAAAAACCGGTGAAATGATCCGGTTAGAATAAAATTATTTCTTGTCATTTCGGTTGCTGCGGTCGTCCTGCTGAACTCGTTTCAGCATCTATGTAGCTCGAAATTTAAGGTCTAAATGTCAGGCCTCATTTCGAGCAAGTGCAGTGATGCCGGGAAATCTTTAAATTAGTGTGCCAGATGGTAACATCTGACACCACAAAAAAAATCTCGTCATTTCGATTGGAAAACACTGAAATGCCTGTCCCTTAGGCCTATTGCACAAGCCTGCTTTTCTGTTTCGTTTGCCTAAAGAATAGTCTTCAATAAACTGTTTTCCAAGTTCTGGTACTATTTCTTTGCAAAAGTCAGCAACGTTTACAAAAATTTCTATAATTTTAGCTTTGAGCCCGAGAGTGTTGTGATTTTTTAATAAACTGATTTACAGCTGTTTGTTATTAAAGTCATGCGCTTTGCTCTCTTTTTATATACGTTTCTTATCCCTAACTCCTTTTAAAATAATGAAGACAAGACTGATGCTACTTATATTAGGTAGTATACTGGCAACACACCTTACAACTTCTGGACAAACAATTGCCAAATATCGCCTCATTGCCATTACAGACATCGGAAATGAGCCTGATGATTTTATGTCGATGGTCCGGTTAATGCTATACTCCAATCAAATCAATATTGAAGGGCTCATCGCTTCAACATCCATTCATCAATCAAAAAAGGTTAGCCCAGAACTCATTGAAAAAGTTATTCATAGTTATGAGAAGGTGCAGCCTAACCTTCTAAAACATGAACCTGGATTTCCGACAGCGCAAAAATTATTAAGCCTGGTAAAAAAAGGGCTTCCGGTTTATGGGATGGAAGGCGTAGGAAAAGGCAAAGATTCGGAAGGTTCAGACTGGGTTATCAAGATGCTTGAAAAGGATGACAGCCGCCCTTTATGGGTGACTGTTTGGGGCGGCCCGAATATACTGGCGCAAGCACTCTGGAAAATTAGGGAGACTAAAAGCGAAGGGGAAGCAAAAAGGTTGATAAGCAAGCTCAGGGTATACACGATTTCGGACCAGGATAATTCGGGGCCATGGATACGCAAGAATTTTCCTGGCCTTTTCTACATCGCAAGCCCGGGAAATTATTATACAGCTACATGGTCAGCTATCTTAAGCGTATTCCCCGGCGCTAACAACGAAGTTGTGAGTAATGATTGGCTTGCGCGAAATATCCAGCAGGGACATGGGCCGCTCGGGGCAATCTATCCTGATGTGTCTTTTGGCATGGAGGGTGATACCCCGTCATGGCTTTCGCTGATTCCCAATGGACTGAACAACCCAGAACATCCAAATTGGGGAGGTTGGGGCGGACGTTATGAATTTTACAAACCACCCTTTGACCCCAAGGTAAAATGGATTGTTCCGCTGGAAGAAGAGACGAGACCGTTTTGGACAAATGCCGAAGACGAATATACACCTTGGGTGCCAGGCAAATGGGGGAGCGCCATTGTAAAAGACACAGGTACCTACAAAAACAACCATGTAACGATTTGGAGATGGAGAGCAGAAATCCAGAATGATTTTGCGGCAAGAATGGCTTGGTGCAATACGGATTATAAAGCTGCTAATCATCCACCTGTTGTGAAACTCAATACGCCTGAACAGCTCAAGGTAAAATCCGGCGAGACATTTAGTCTTGACGGCAGTGAATCCTATGATCCCGATGGAGATGCGCTGAGTTTTCAGTGGTTTCAATACAGGGAAGCAGGAACTTTGCCTAATAAAATAGCGGTCACTCCGGCAGAAAACATGTCTGTTATTACAGAATTAAAAGCGCCAGAGGTAAATGGTCCTCAAACTACTCACTTCATTTTGAAGGTTACCGATAAAGGAACACCCCGGCTAACCCGATATAAAAGAGTAATTGTAACCATTCTTCCAAAGTAATGAACGATAAGGACATGGCATCATTTCGACTGGAATGCAGTGAAATGGAGAAATCTTTAAACTATGCTTGTTGGGATAGTTTAAAGATTTTGCTTCGCAGAGCCTTCGGGTTCTCGACTGCGGTTGAAATGACGCTTTATCCTAAACTGTCACCTTAGCTCTTTTGTTTTTTTAAAGCTGAATTCGCGAAATGACGGAATTATTGCCTGTGGACCTTCAAAAGGTACTCCCTAAGTTTTTTATATTCTCCTTTTGCCCTTCCTCAGCATTATAGACTTAAACCATCGTTTCGCGTACAGTAATGAGCCGTGTTTTTCTTGCTTATTTTTAATCTAAATTGCTTTGATTCAGATTTGTTTTTTTTCTATAATTACAAAATGAAATTTAAACTATTAATTCTCTCAATTCTTGTTTCTTCGTCTATTCAGGCACAAACAAATTTGAACCCAGGTTGGGAATATTTTTTTAAAAACAACCGGACAGCGGCACGCGATTTTTTTACGAAGGCAGCACTTAAACCTGCATTTTCAGATGAAGCAAATGTTGCATTATCTATGATGACTGAAATGGACCGGCCAGCCAAAGAAGGTTTTAACTACTTAAATAAATTATCCAATACGGCTAAAAACCCACAACCATATCTTGTTGCACTTTGGAGCGATTTGCCCAATAATGCGTCGAAGATAAAGACGGCCGACCAGTTGGAATTTTATAAAAAACTGGCAGCGAGAAAAGATGTTGACGGCACCATCAATGCATTGGCCTATGCATCGTTAGGTTCGCATTTTGAAGAGGAAAAACAATATGCCGAAGCTGATCAGTATTTCAATAAGATTGGCGAAATTGAAAATTGGTTAATCACGGGTGAATATGAAAATATTTCGACCAGCGGTTTCGATAAACTGTACGATGATATTTTAGCCCATCCAGAACTTAATTATGTTTTTACGGGTAAAAAGAACCGAAAATTTAGCTGGAGAACGGTACCTTATGTACGGCATGATAAATGGTTCGATTTTACCTATTATAACACTTATGAAAATGCATTACAGTTTGCCCAAACATTTGTTAATGCACCTGCAAGTACAGTAGCGCAATTAAGAATCGGAGTATCCGGATCGGTAAAGGTTTGGTTAAATGATCAGCTTTTAATCAGCGAATCAGAAGAAAGAAACAACGATCTTGACGCTTACATTGTGCCAGTTAAATTAAATCAGGGCTATAACCGCATTTTGGTGCAGATAGGCGAGAGCTATGCGGGTAGATCGAATTTTATGCTGCGGTTAACTGATGCCAACGGAACACCAATAAACAACCTTTCTACTACCAGCACACCACAGGCATATTCACAAGAAACAAACCCTGTACCAGTTCAGCTAAAACCACTTGGATTTAAATATTTCGAAGATGCCCTGAAAGCAAAACCACAGAGCTATTTAAATCAGTTAATGATGGCTAAGCTTTATTTGCGTTTAGGAAATGTGTTCGATGCAAGGTTGATCCTGGAGAAACTTAAAAAACGTTTTCCTGAAAGTACCTATCTCAACCTGATGATGATAGAACTGTTTGTTAAAGCTGATAATAGAACCGGAATTGAAACCCTCAGAGAAGAAATTAAAACACACGATCCGGAGTGTTTGCTAGCCCTGGAGCTTGTATATGCCGAGCATTTCCAACAGAACGATTACGTGAGGGCAAAAGAAGTTCTTGCTAAACTGGAAAAAATTTATGGCGAGAATGAAACGGTGTTGATGAAAAAACTAAATATACTTGGCCAAGAGAAAAAACAACCTGAAATTATAGACCTGGTGGAGAAAATTTATCCACAATATTTAAATTCAGCAGATATTATCAATTTAAAATACCTTATCGAAGTGCAGATTAGGAAAAACCCTAAGGCGATTGATATTTTGCAAAAATATATTGATGAAAATAACGATTACAAGGCTGCTAAATATGTGGCAAAGCTGCATTTTGATAAAGGAGAAACCGATGCAGGTATAGATATTTACAAAAAGGAATTGCAGAACGATCCGATCGGATTTTCGATCTACACTGACCTAGCTGGCATTTATTATCAGTTGCAACAATACGATGAGGCAGAAAAATTATATTTAAAAGTGCTCGAGATCGATCCAAACAATGCTTTTGTATATTCTCAGTTAGGTACACTGTATAATGCAAATAAACAGAAAGAGAAAAGTATTAAGGCATACGAAAAGAGTTTACAGATCGACCCGAATAATTACACTGTTATCCAGTTATTAAGAACACTTCAGGATAAAAAAGCTGTATTCGATTATTTCGATAAACCCGATGTTAAAGTGATGGTTAGCAAGGCGCCATCTAAAACAGAATATCCCGATGGGCAGGTTGTGGTTTTGAATAATGAAGTACAGAAAGTTGTTTATGAAAACGGTGGATCAGAAGAGAAACACTTTTTTACTGCAAAAATACTGACTCAAAAAGGCCTTGAAAGCTTTAAAGAATATGCTATTTCATATAACAATGATCAGAATTATGCTGTCGAAATAGCTGAGGTAATAAAAGCAAATGGCACAAAAGTTCCTGCCGAAACCAATAACAATGAGTTGGTATTTACAAACCTCGAAATAGGTGATGTAATTAATATCCGCTATAAAATAGAAAATTTCCATGTTGGGACAATGTCTACCCACTTCTGGGACTCTTTCTATTTTAGCGATGGTTTGGATAACCTTAATATTAAGTATTCATTGTTAATCCACCGCGATAAAGCTTTTAAATATGTTTTCTCACAGCAGGACATTGCTCCTGTTAAAACGGCAAAAGACGAGTTTGACCTGTATGTATGGGGAAAAAATAAACAGGAAGCTTTGAGGTATGAGGATAAAATGCCTCCAATGGATGACGTAACAAACATGCTTTATTTATCATCTATTCCCGACTGGAAATTTATTGCAGACTGGTATGACAATATTGCATCGGCTAAAGCACGGAGCAGTTATGAAATAAAAACAGTAGTAAACGATTTGTTTACAGGTAAAAGTAATTTAGATGATTTAACCAAAATCAAGATGATTTATAATTACATCATTACCAACATCGCATACAGCTCCGTATCGTTTAGGCAGAGTGGTATTATTCCTCAAAACCCGTCAACGGTTATTAATACAAGAATTGGCGATTGTAAAGATGTATCTACACTTTTTGTGAGTATGTGCAAAGAAGCTGGAATTACAGCGACGCTGGCTTTGGCAAACACCAGAGATCGTGGGCAGAATACGTTATTGTTACCCAGTATAGAATTTAATCACTGTATTGCCAAATCTACTATAGGAGGGAAAGATTACTGGGTAGAGCTTACTTCCGGAACATTGCCTTTTAATACTTTCAGCAATACTTTCTTAGGATCTAATATCCTCGAAATTAATAAAACGAGCACAGCACTCACTAAGTTTAATCCGGGTATAAGAGGAAGAAATATGATGGGTTATAAAACCGAGGTTAAGCTGGAAAATGCCGATATGACGGTTAAGGAAACCAATTGGAATACCGGATCAATGTCTAGCTATATCAGAAGTGTTTTTAACGATTTGAGCAGTGCAGATCAAATCAAGAAAATGAAAGAAGATTTAACCGGTATCTATCCAGAAAACGAGATTTTTAACCTTAGTTTTACCAACCTCAATACCTCAAAATCTACTTCAGATACTGTGGGAACAGCCTGTTCGTACAAATTGCTCAATGTAAGCAAAAGTGTAGCAGGCATGTCGATATTCTCTATTCCATGGTCAAACAAATCGTATGCAACGGCTTTACAGGTGGTTTCGCCGCGGAAATTTGGTATCGATCTTACCCAATTGTTTGGTGTTGATGAGTCTAATCAGGAATTATCGTTAGAGCTTCCAACCGGAAAAGCTATGGTTCAGCCTTTTAAAGCGGTTCAACTGAGCAATGATTTTGTCGATTTTAAACTAGAGAGTGTACAACAAGGAAATAAACTCGTTTTAAAGCGGAGTTTTGCATTAAAGAAAGATTATGTCCCTTTGGATAAGATCGATCAGTTTAAGGCTTTTTATAAAGAAATGGCTGAGGCTGATGATCAGCAACTGGCTATGAAATAAGAACAACTTAGAGAGGTTGTATCATAAATGTATTTTATCCTTAGATTTTTGTCATGTTGAGCTTGTCGAAACACATAAAAGCATATTTAACTAAGTCCTTCGACAGGCTCAGGATGACAAATTCCATATTTATGATACAAACCCTTTAAGTTATATAGAAAATTACTAAACAAACTTAGCTACATCTCAATAGCAAATTCGGGTTACCACGGACTAATGCCAGTCTCTGGGGCATTATCGTCACTAAAGAATTGCCCTGTTGGCCCATCTGGCCGCAATGTAGCTGCTTTTACCACTCTTGCTGCTGCATCTGGTACAGTTCCCGGGCCCGAGTGATGGTTAAAATCTGTTGCTGTATAACCTGGATCGACTGCATTTACCTTAAATGGAGTACCTTGCAAGTTATTGGCCAATACAATGGTATACGCATTAAGGGCGGCTTTCGAAGAAACGTAATCCACAGGTTTCACACTATAGTATTTCCATGTAGGATCGTTATGCAAGGCAAGCGAACCTAAACCGGAGGTAACGTTAACGGTTCTTGGTTCTGGCGATTGTCTCAATAGATTTATAAATGTTTGCGTTACTGTAATTACACCAAAAAAGTTGGTTTCAAATACTTGTTTAAATACACTAATTTCGGTTTCCAATGCATTTTGCATGGAACCACTAATACCAGCGTTGTTGATCAATACATCGAGTACCTTGGTTTTCTGACCAAGCAATTCTCCTGCGGCTTTAATTGATTCGATGTTATCTACGTCAATTTCTATGGGCTCTACCTCAGTTAATCCCTCTGATTTTAGTTGATTTATGGCTTGTTCACCTTTTTTGATATCTCTACAGCCTAGAAATACGTAATATCCTTGCTGTAATAACAGTCTGGCTGTTTCAAAGCCAATGCTTTTGTTTGCTCCTGTAATCAGTACTGTTTTCATAGTACAAATGTATAATGGGTGCGTTATCTGGCTAGAACACATCCAATGGTATTAATGGTACATTTCGCGGATATTAGCTCTGTACGTAGCGGGCGTTACACCAGTTTCCCGTTTAAAAAAGCGGTTAAAATAAGAGGTATCAGAGAAACCTAAGTCAAAGGCAATTTCTTTTAAAGAATGCTCTGTGTGAAAGAGCAACCGTTGAGCCTCCAGTACCAATCGTTCATGGATATGTTTAATGGCTGGTTTGCCACTTTGTATTTTCACCACCTCGCTTAAATGTCCGGCAGAAATATTCAACAATGAGGCATAATCGCCCACTTCGTGCAGTTCGCGATAATTTTCATCTATTTTTGCCTGAAAACTTTTCAGTAAAAGTTTATCTGCGGAATGATCACTTTCTTTAAACTGTTCGGTATACAGCCGACTTAAATAGGTAAGCAGCACGGTAAGGTAGGCAGTAAGCATACGCTGTTGCCATTCGCTCGGCTTTTGATATTCGGTATTGATTTTGGCGAGCATGTCCTCTACAAAGTTAAGATCAGCGGCGGTTAAGGCTAATTCATGTCCATCGTGCCGGTTTTCGATAATGGGTAGTTTACTTAATGAAGCATTTTCCTGAAGGGAGAGAAACTCTTTTGTAAAAGCAATGCCAGTGCTCCATAACTGCTTAAAACCTTCTTTTACAATGATGTGGCTTGGACCAGCAAAGTAAATGGTATTGTTTTTTAGTACATAGGGCGTCATATCAATCCATTGACGGCTATCGGACTGTCTGTTCAAAACAACCAGGTAATGATCTTTCCGGTGGGGGATAAGCAGTTCCGACTGGTTTGGTAGAGTACCTTCGAAATGATAAACCCTGAAATTTTTATTTCCCGCTATTTCGTCGGGTTCTAAGGTATAAACAGGTAACTGTTGATTGGGATGGAGTGTTTGCATCGCTTAAAACAAATTGAAAGAAAAGGAATTGCCTTGATTGTGCGTGAGTAACGTCCGATATGCAATTATAGGTATAAGCCTCCGTATTGGATATAAAAAAAGCATCAACCTTTACCAGATTGATGCTTTTTCGTAGGGTGGATGGGAGTTTGTTCGAACTCTTGCAGGGGATTTTGGGTGTTGTTTCAATATTCTAACAATAATTATTCATCGACTGCACTAACCACCTCATATTTTTTAACCGGTTTTAGCCTTAAGTAAACGGTATTGCTGCTTTATTCATGCATTATGGGTTAAAAAAATTAGTCGATCACTATACTTTCAATCGCTTTGTTAAAAGCCTGATCTTTAACTCCAGGCACTTTTAGTCCTTCAGCGCGGAATACGGTTAGGTCGCTCATTCCTAAAAACCCAAGAAAGGCCTTTAAATACGGGGCAACAAAATCGTTAGCTTTCCCTGGCCCTTCAGAATAAATGTCACCTGACGACATGGCAACATAAACTTTTTTACCTATAACCATTCCAATAGGACCATTTTCACTGTATACAAATGTTATTCCTGCCCTGGTAATATGATCAATCCATGCCTTCAGTGATGAATGAATAGTGAAATTAATCAGGGGTGCGCCGATTACGATGATATCTGCAGATAATAGTTGTTTAACCAGTGCATCTGAAAGGCTGATAGATGCTTTTTCTTCTTCAGTTAATTGATCACTTTGGATAAAGAATGTCCGCAATACTTCAGGTTTAAGGTGTGGTATATCAACATCTACCAGATTGAGTTCTTCAACCGTACTGCCAGGATATTTGTTCTGGATTTCTTCAACAATGGCATCACCCAATTTAATGCTGTACGATATTACGCCCTGTATGCTTGATTTTAAATGAAGGATATGTTTCATAAAATTTTATTAATTAATGAAAAGCAAAACTAGGCTTACCGGTTGATAAAAAGTTACGCATTACCTAAAGGTAAGTGCTTACATTGCGGTAAGTGATTATCTTTGCTGTTATGAAAGTCGTTAAAAATCAGTCACTACCGGATAAAATGGAATGTGCAGGTTCACTTAAGAATGTTCTTGATGCATTGTATGTGCTGAATGGAAAATGGAAGTTGGCTTTGATCCTTTCCCTTGTACAATCGTCCAAACGTTTTAATGAAATTCAAAATGAAGTTGCCGGAATATCCTCCAAGGTCTTAGCAAAAGAATTAAAAGATTTGGAATTGAATGACTTTATCAAACGTCAAGTATATCCCACCATACCTGTAAGCATTATTTATGAAGCAACCGACTATAGCCAAACTTTAAAGAATGTATTGGGTGAACTGGATGCATGGGGCAAACAGCATAGAGAAAAAGTTAAACAAAGTATGCGGAAGCAGTATTAAGCTAAAAGAATTCGGGGATAGATTGGAGTTACTGCTTATAAAGAAAAAATCCCGTTCTACTTATCGTAAAACGGGATTGTAGCCCGTAGGGGAATCGAACCCCTGTTTCCAGAATGAAAATCTGGCGTCCTCACCCCTAGACGAACGGGCCATTAATCTGAGTTTTGACTTTGGAGTCTTTAGTTTGGAGAAACTCCCAACTTAAAACTCTCAACTCCCAACTTCTTGGTAGCGGGGACACGACTCGAACGTGCGACCTTCGGGTTATGAGCCCGACGAGCTACCAACTGCTCCACCCCGCACTCTATTGTATTTTTTAAGGGAAATACCAACCTTCAATTTTGCAGTATTGAAACTGATAAAAAAAACCGCTCAGCTCTGTAGCGGTTTTGTAGCCCGTAGGGGAATTGAACCTATCGAGCAATATGCTTATTATCAGTGATTTACAAAATGTTGTTTTGTTAACTCATCGAATTACTCATTCGATTCTGATATCTTATTTTGTTAGCTGCTATTGCTGGTGCAAATATAGAAGAAAACCTTTATTCCTGCAACAAATTTCAAGGTAATTTTTGTAATTGTTTCTCTTAATTTGATTATCAAATAGTTATAGCTACAGATAATAAAAACAATATTAATTAGACTGTTAAAAAAAACTAATTGTAGAAAATCTTCCTTTATACATTGAGTTAATTTCGATTCGATCTGTTATTTTTCACTGATCAAGGTTGAAAATCTTTAATACCGTAGTAATCTAGTCATAGATGCAGATTATATTTATATTAGTATTTATTTTCACTAACCTAATGATATGATTGAGGATATAAAAAAGGTTGAAGCTAAGGATCTTAAAATTGGAAATTATCTGATCAATTTAGGATTAGTCCGTGAAATTGAGCAGAACGCTGATTATTATATAATTACAATAAGAATTAAAAATGAAAAACATGTTTTGAAATTTATGCCAGGTGAACAATTGTTGATAATGGAGAATGTAATAGTCGATGACTACTCAGAATACTTAATATCTGTACCAATGATAAATCTCGCAAAAGATATGTTTAAAACAAAAAGAATTCATATTGCTAAAAAAGTAGATTTAAAGCCAAACAAAGAATAGATTGGTGGATATAATCATCCATTGAAATTAACTGTATAAAAATATGGGTTGGTGCAGGTTCCTGCTGATAAGCAAAAATTAGTACATCGAAAACGCGGGTTGTCTGCATCAGGTATTGTAGCGGCATCCTCCGGTATGGGAGATACAGCGGAAAGCCCGTCCGGCAGGGATGCCATAAATAATCAATCCTTTTGTTGACCTTATCCCTCTTACTTTTATGTTGCTGTTATGCCCTATGACCTAATCTTGATTTAATTTGAGCGGTAGCTTTTGAGAACTCATGTAAACTCACAGGCTTGCCTAGAAACATGGACTTCTGAAGATCTATCCCAGGGTGCAAAAATAGTATGTTAGAACTAATAAATACCACTAATCCTATGTGTTCAACTTGGGCGGCTAGATCAATACCCGAAATATATGGCATATTGATATCTGTAAATATAACATCAGGCTTAAGTTCCTTTATCTCCGTTACTGCAGTTCTAGGATCGGTTGTAGTCCCGATGATCCTAAATGCGTTAGTTGCCGTAATGAGATCGGAAGTATAAGCGATGCAATAGCATTCATCATCAACAATGTAGCAGGTCAGTTCCATAGTTAAATCTAGGTGTAAAAGATTATTGTAAAATTTATTGCCTTAAGTGATAATAATTATATAATCTGCTTTTTCTTGATTGTTTCTAAAAAATGTTGCTTATAGGTCTC
Organism: Pedobacter sp. ISL-64; assembly: GCF_018613605.1. Classification (GTDB taxonomy): domain Bacteria; phylum Bacteroidota; class Bacteroidia; order Sphingobacteriales; family Sphingobacteriaceae; genus Pedobacter. The sequence goes on from NZ_JAGGPU010000001.1 coordinate 233,217, forward strand.
TCCAATTAAAATTTCTGATGAAACATCTTTAAGAATTACGCGGTTTCCATTAAGTGCTGTTACTTTATTAAGTGCAATAATAAAAGACTTTTGAATACGCATAAAATATTTATCCGGTAATTTTCCTTCAATGTCTTTCATGGTAATCAACGCAACGGTTCTAATACCTTTGTGATGAAATGCAACATAGTTTTTCATACCTTCTATATAATCAATGTCGGCTAGGTTTATTTTGATCATATTGCCCTTAATCTGTGATTTGACCATAAAATAATCTGTTTCAATAGAATCCTTAGTATGATCCGTTTTGGAGCTGATTGCTCTTTGAGCTTTCGTGAATCCTTGTAAAAAACGATTTAGCGAGATGGGTTTTATAAGGTAGTCGACAACATCAAGATCGAAACCGTCGGCGGCAAATTCCCTGTAGGCTGTTGTTAGAATAAAGTGGCAACTGATATGGCGGACCGCCTGGATGAATTCTATCCCTGATATCTCAGGCATATGGATATCTAAGAAGATAAGATCGACCTGCTGGCCGTTCAAAAAAGTAATAGCTTCTGTAGGCTTTGTAAAGCAGGCAATTAAGTTGAGTTGAGCGATAGATTTGATATGATGCTGTAAAACTTCTATAGCATGTATTTCATCGTCAACGATAATACAGTTAATCATGGTAGAGAGGTATTTGATAAATATTGGCTGTGATATGGTGAATGATCTTCGGAAATTTTATATTGCGATAGTAGTTCTGATTGTTAAAGGATATAATGTCATTTCAAGTTGATAATCGGTTTCTGTATCAAGGATAGAAAGGTTAAAACCTTTCCCATAATGGTGACTGAGCCGCTGGCGGATATTTTCCATGCCGATGCCACTGGAGAGTTCTTTCGGTCCTTTTTTCTTTTTGTTGAAAGTTTTGAGTTGGATGTAATGTTTATCTTCATTTATTGTCAAGCCAATTTTAACCGGGTTTGACTCATCTGTGCAGCTACCATGCTTTAATATATTCTCCACTATGGTAATCAGGATGAGCGGAATAATACGCACATTCGCCGTTGGACCGCTGACCTCAAAATCTATATGTAATTGATGGTTAAAACGCAGCTGGTTGATGGTGATCACATTTTTAATGTGCGCAATCTCTTCGTCCAGCAAGGTAGTCTGGTCTTCTCGGTCCTGCTTTAGAGAGTAGTGCATGATTTCACTCAGCGTCATGATCCCATCGGCCAGTTCTGCTGATAAAGGCAGGGATTTGGCATAGAAAAAGTTAAGTGTGTTGTTTAAGAAATGGGGATTGATCTGAGCCCTTAGAAATGCATATTGTGCATGATGTTTTTCCTTTTCGACGGTACGTAACGCTTTTTGATATTTGATGTTCTCTGTAGAATAGTAATATCCAAATGCAAAAAATGAATATTTGATGTACAGCCAAAGAACCGGAACCGCAAATGTCCACATATGAAATGCCGGAGTTGGCCCTCCGTTAGCCTTTATCAACGGCCGGATATGATAGGCTGTTATATACCAGTTTAAATAGGAAAACAGATAAACGGATACGATACCGATGGTCAGCAGATAGATCTTTAGCGGATTTACATACTTAGTATATATATAAATGCATAAATAGAATGTGCATATATTGGGAAACTGGGTAAAGAAAAAATCCCCGATACTAAAAAAATAATCTTTTGGGTTGACCACAAATTCAATCGAGGTACTGATCAGCATATAGCCAAGCCAAAAGATGGCATGGAATAATATTATTCTATATTTTTTTTTCATGGCCTCTTTTTCGCCTGATCAGTTCTTACAAAATTTAACCAATCGGAAACATCGCCAGGGATCTTTACGTCCGGCTTGATACCGATGTTATCCAGTGGGTAACCAGGTAGTCTTAAAGATTTACATGCCGGATAACCTAGGCTGTAAAAGTAACAGGGCAATTTCGTTCTTACAACTTCCAAATAATCTATTGCCCCTGAAGAATTACCGCCGTAAAGTTTAACTTTGGAACTCTGTTTTGCCTGTAAAATAAAAAGTTCAGCTGCGCTGGCCGTATTGCTGTTTATGATCAGAGAAACATATTTTGGAGAATTGAATACTTTGGTGAGTTTAACCGTGTCTACAGGATATAGGGGATAAAGCTCATTAATATGCAATTTTAAATTGCTAAGGTTCCTCTCAAATATCTTTTTCATGCTGTCGGGAACATTTGATGGGATTTGACTGTAATAATCCCGGATATTCTCTTCAGTAGCCAGGACACTTGCTCCCTCGGTTAAAATCGGATTGGTATAGATGTACGGGATTAACTTGTCGTAAATAAGTACCGACCCCCCATAATTGTTTCTAAGATCTATTATCAAATGATCACGCTTTGCTATTTCATCCGAGTTTTTTCTAATGATGCTATCCATGACACTTACATAAGCCAGTGATGCATATGAAGGCATCGAAAATAGACAGGTTTTGTCATCCAATATTGTAAACTTGGGACCAGGATCACTGCTGCGGGTTTGACTTGGCGTTTGCGGAATATCTACTGAATTTTTATACCATCTTGAAGTGACAACCCCATCGCCAAGTGTTAATGTATCTTTTATTTTTTGGAATGAAAGGGGATTAAGTGAATGATCAACAGCCCTAAAGTATTTTAGAAAATATCGGTCATTTTTTTTAGTAATTCTTAATTTGACCTGTTGTGGTGTCCATCTTGTACCGTCCGCCTTTATAATAAAACCGATAAAATCATTTTTACTTTTTATATCCCTTACAATACCTATCTGGTAGGCTCCGGTATGATCCTTCCAGATACCTTCCAAACTGTCCAGACTACTTGTTTTTTCTTTTAAATACGTATCGAATATGGTTTCTGTCCAGCCTGTTTTTTCTTCTCTGGCATAATAAGTCCTTATTTGCTCTTTGCTATAATTACTGTCATCGTAGCTGACACCAAGATGCTTATCCTTAAAAAAAGAAAGCCATTTTTTTAAAATTGGCAGGCATTGATAAGTGGGTGCTTTATAGGCTTCATTTATCAGGCTATCGGTAAATAGCTCAAACCTGTTTCTATTTGAGCTATTTATCTTGTCGTTATAGCCAACGTAATTTTTCTTTACTCTTTCTACAACAAATTTCAGGTTATCGCTACAGCTACAGTTCTGGGCTCTTGAAGAAAAGCATGAGAAAACAAGTATAAAAGAAACAAGATGTCTAAAATATCTATTCATGTCGGTTTTTATCGGTCTCGGTTATGATTAAAGGCTTATGGTGTTCAGCGTTGGTTTGTCTTCAACACAGCCCGGTAGTGTTGATGGGATTTCAGTTGTAGGGCCATCTCCGCCTTTGACGTGACGCATTTGTTCTTTGGTCAGGTTCGTAATTGATTTTCTTTTAAAGATAAACTGAACCCTTTTTTCTAATTTTTTGTTTTTCATGTTATTGTAGATGTATGTATTTAAAAATTAAAAGTATTATTTATTAGCATCGTCTCCAAACATATTAAACCAAACAGGTAATAACAGGGACGAACGCCCATTTGGTAAGGACATATCCATCTCTCTTTTTTTATAAATACTACAATGACTGCTGAATTTCAGAAAGTGAATTTCTGATTTATATAGTTCAATGTACCAATTCATGCCTAAATGCTAGATTTAGGGAGGGCAATTTTTCTTGGACTATTTTCTGTGCTGTTCAAGTATTTCATCAGAGTATTTAATTAATGAGATGTTTTTTACCCCAGTTCGTCCGGCTTTGGAAGCGGGTTCATCCATTGAAACATGGATTTGGTGTAATAGATATTTTCGAGCCTTTGATTTAGAAGAAAAAACATCAAACTTAGCTTCTAATAATAATGAGGTGACTACGTAGCAAACGATATACAAATGCTGGTCGCGATAACGAAGCATAGATAATATGAAACTGTTGAAGCAGAAAGAGTACAATTTGGAAGGTGTTCTAACTGCACTTTTAAATCAATTAAGGATCAAGGTTACTCCAGTTACCAGTGATAGGTGCATCCAGGATCATCCTGAATACCCAAGTGTACTCGCGTTGAGTGATTGTCTATCAGAGTGGAATGTTGAGAACCAGACCTACAGAATAGAAAAGAATGACTATGATCCTAAAGAACTGTTCTTCCCGTTCTTAGCGCATCTTAGAGAAAATGGTGGACGGTTTATTCTCATATTGAACATTGATGATGGAAAAGTGAATTATTCCGATGGACAGCATCAGGAATTGGTTATGACGGAAGATGAACTGTTAAAAAAGTGGGATGGCATTGCGTTGCATGCAGAAAAAAAGGTGGATAGCGGGGAAAAAAATTACCAGCAGCATTATTTCAACTATTTTTTGAAAAAACTGGCTGTGCCCATTTCTGTAGTTTTAGGGATAACCGTTTTTATCTTAGCAGCAATATCTGCTTCATTCACCTCACTCCATGTATTGCTAGCATCTGTAAAGCTTGTGGGAGTAATTGTTAGCATATTACTGTTAATACAAAGCAGCGATAGCAAAAATCCATTTATCCAGAATCTGTGCGGTATGATGGGAAAAGGCGATTGTAATGCTATCCTGAAATCTGATGCAGCCCAAATAACACACTATTTAAGCTGGAGTGAGGTCGGTTTTTTTTATTTTGCGGGATCTTTTTTGCTCCTGTTTATCTACCCACTTTCCCTACATCTTCTTGCCTGGTTGAACGTGCTTGCACTTCCATATACAATGTATTCTATTGCCTACCAATATACGCGAAAAAACTGGTGTGTATTGTGCTGTAGCATACAGATTATTCTATGGTTGGAGTTTTTGATCAATGTAACATCTGCATCTTATCATATCAGTTTTCATCTTCCTTTATTTTATTATTTACCTATTTCTTTTCTCTTGCCGGTTCTGGTGTGGTCCTTTCTAAAACCGCTCCTGCATGCATCTGTTCAGGTAGTTCCGCTTAGACAACAGTTGAAAAAGTTTAAATACAATAAAAACCTGTTTGGCAAGACGCTGACCAGCCAGGTGCGCTATGCGGTAAGCGATGAGCTGCGGCCTATTATCTTAGGCAACCCTGCTGCTGAAACTGTAATCACAATGGTTAGCAATCCGTTCTGTGGACCTTGCGGAAAGGCGCATGAAACATTGGAAGAGCTCTTAAACAGCAGGGATGATCTCCAAGTCAAGGTTCTCTTTGCCACTACCGGTCATAATCAAAAAGAGCGGACAAAGGTAGCCATGCACTTAACTTCTTTGAACCAGCTGCCCGATAAAACACTTGTCGGGAATGCACTGAGTGACTGGTACAAGCATCAACATAAAAGGTATGAATTCTGGGCAGAAAAATATCCGTCAAATTTGAATGATGAAACGATTTTAGCAATAAACAAGCAAAATGAATGGTGTGAGATGGCAGATATAACTTTTACTCCGACCATTCTTGTCAATGGATATAAATTGCCACAACCTTATCATCCATCGGATTTAAGGTATTTAATTGAATAAGCATTTCATTATAAAAAAGAGACTAAGATTTTGTACAAAAAGGGTGGTGCGGTTGCAAACGATTCTGCCCAAAGACGAATGAAGGCGTTTACCTCCATCGCTAAAGTTGACCCTGCGTGAAGGGACGGCAATACTAATAACAAATAAAAATTGAACCAATGAAAAAAATGAATTTACTCAGCAGAGCTGAGATGAAAAATGTAATGGGAGGTAACACTCCCGTAGCTAATCCATGTTTAACAGGCGATTACCATGATTATGATATCTGCTTTAACTGTTGCGTTGTTATAGGGCAGGAATATGATCCTACAGATGATGGGGTTTACGATTATTGCGATGGCCGTTGCTCATAACTTTGTCTAATTAATTAATTTTCTGGTATGATTCGTCATACCAGAAAATATTTACTAATTTCCTTTATGAAAAAACTTACACACATAATACTTCTTTCCATTTTTCCCCTTTTAATAAATGCGCAGACTAACAGCTATCTTGTTAAAGGGATTGTTAAAAACGACAAATCAGCAAAGTTTGCCTATCTCGTTGTTGCTAAGAATAAAGAAATGTTCAAAGTCGTTCCAATTAAAAACAATAGCTTCAGTTTCTCAGGTAAAACAGATTTAAAAGGGGAAAATTTTAAACCTGCAGTCATGTTTGTTGATGAAAGAGGCAACATCACTATGGATGAGCTATACTCAAAACTTAAACAGGGAGTTTGGATCAACGGGAGGAAAAATCTCAGACCGGTGATTCTTGAAGAAGTAACTTTTGAGATCGAAAACGGCCAGCTGGCATCAAATTCAAAAATTATTTCCGGAGGTAAGTTGACTAAACAGTGGGATGAAAGCAAGCCCGCGGTAGCCCAGGGAAAAAGTGTCGAATTTATAAAGAAATATCCTGATTCACCCGTAAGCCTATCCATGATTGACAAAATGGTTCAGATGAATGATGCGCCTTCCAGGGGAGATATGGACAAGAAACAACCTCTCAAAGTTCTGTATTCACTGTTATCCGAAAGAATCAAAAAAAGTCCTAACGGGATTGAGCTAAAAAAGAGCATTGACGCATTATAACTGTACCTGTATTTAATAAGGATTGAAAAGATGAAGACCCTTACCACTATCATTATACTTTTGGTGCTAACGTATGGGATACATGCCCAACAGAAAGATTCTTCTGCGCAATTTGCAATAGACTTCACGGCGGTTAAGGAAAAGCCGAAATTGGTCATACTACAAAAAGTAGCTCTTGACGGTTACACTTTAAAAAAAGATACGCTGGCTGTTTTGCACCAGAGGGTGTCATACAGCGAGAGCTTTAAAGAACCTGAACTTTTCGTTGTAAATATCCAGTGGAACGATAAACCGGAGACCTCCACATCCTTTTGGAGCGGGTCTAAAACGGATATTTCAGTGACTGACAAGTATGAAGCCAAATTAGCAGTTTGTTCGGTCAACCTATTCTTGGCCAAGGTTTCAAGTTTGGATAACCGTGTCAAGTCCTACAAAGCCTTATCTGACAGCCTTGTTAGAAAAGTCAGTTATCTGAACAGAAAAACCGAAGATGTAGAAGCGGAAATTGGAAAAATCAGGGACTCGATTGAAAATGTGATTGATAGTGAAATTTATCTGAAAACTGTTCGCTCTTTTCCAAATGAGGCAATTGGTCTGTACGCCCTCACACGGTATGCTGACCGGCCGATAACAGATCAACGCATCAAGACCGAACCGGATAAGATCAGTGAACTCCTTGACGGGATGGGCGAAGCTGTGCGAAAAATGCCTTCAGCAGGTATTCTCGAAAGTAATATAGACCTCTCAAAGCGTATGTCCATTGGAAAAGTACTCCAAGATGTCTCTCTCTTAGATACTGCCGGTAGAGCCGTTAGTGTAAGGGGAATAAAGGCAAAGTATATTTTGATAGATTTTTGGGCGAGCTGGTGCGGCCCGTGCAGGCAGCAAGCCCCATTACTGTTGAGGGAATTTAAAAAGTACAGTAGTAACGGCTTCAGCATTGTCAGTATTAGCAGGGACAGTCCGGCATTAAAAAAAAACTGGCTCAGAGCTATTAAACAGGATAAGATCTCGATCTGGTATCAGTTAAGCGATTTTGCAAATGTGGCTCAAAAAGCCTACGGTATAAAGTATATTCCCACAAACTATCTGATCGACAGCAATGGGATAATCATAGCAAGAAATCTAAACGGAGACGGTCTTAGCAAGTTGTTGCAGCAGTTGTTCCCCGGTAAATGATTAAAGAATATAACATTAGACCAACCAAAGGCAGAGAAAGAAAAGCTTCCATTTTTAATTTACGCAAGTGAAAATATTCACCTTTTATAAACAACCCGACCAGATGGACTGCGGGCCAACCTGTCTGCGCATGGTGGCCAGACATTATGGCAAAAACTTTAGCTTGCAAAAACTTAGGGACATATCAGGGTTAAACCGTGAAGGGGTCTCTCTGTTGGGGATAAGCGAAGCTGCTGAAAAGATTGGCTTTCGGACGGCAGGGGCGAAGATTGGTTTGGATGAGTTGAAGAAATCAGAATTTCCACTGATCTTACACTGGGATCAGAATCATTTTGTTGTACTATATAAGGTTAAAAAGGAATACTATCATATTGCCGATCCTGCCAAAGGGCTTTTAAAATATTCTGAGAATGAATTTTTAAAGCATTGGAGCGCCAGGGCAAATAATGAGAAAAGTGAAGGTATCGTACTCCTGCTTTCTCCTGCACCTGATTTTTACCTGCAAGAGGGTGATAAGACAGAATCACTGGATCTTTCATACCTGGCAAAGTACCTCTACCGTTACAAAGCACTTGTTATCCAGCTTTTTGCCGGGCTTGGCGTAGGAAGCCTGTTGCAGTTGATCTTGCCGTTCCTCACCCAGTCTGTGGTTGATATCGGGATCAATACTCGGAACATTAATTTCATTTACATTATCCTCATTGCGCAGACAATGTTATTTATTGGAAGGACAAGTGTAGACTTTATCCGTTCTTGGATATTGCTGCATATCAGTACACGTATTAATATTTCTATCCTTACTGACTTTTTAATCAAGCTGATGAAGCTGCCTATGCATTTTTTCGACAGCAAAATGACCGGGGATATTATGCAGCGGATGAATGATCAGAAAAGAATTGAAAGCTTTCTTACCGGATCTACGCTTACCGTTATTTTTTCTTTGTTTAACCTGATCGTGTTCGGTTTTGTCCTAGCGTTTTATAATATTACCATCTTCATTATTTTTGTTGTAAGTACTGTACTGTATAGCATTTGGGTAATGCTTTTTTTAAGAAAGCGTCGTTCTTTGGATTTTAAGCGGTTCGATCTTTCCTCACAAAATCAGAGCGCAGTAGTGCAGTTGATAAGTGGGATGCAGGAAATAAAACTCAACAACTGCGAACAACAGAAACGTTGGGAATGGGAACGGTTACAGGCAGGACTTTTCCGTTTTAATATCAAAAGTCTGAAATTAACGCAGTACCAGCAAGCTGGTGCTTTCTTCATTAATGAAGGCAAAAATATCATCATTACCTTTTTGGTAGCCAAATCGGTCGTCGATGGTCAGCTAACATTGGGTGCGATGATGGCCGTACAGTATATCATTGGCCAGCTGAACAGTCCGATAGAACAAATGCTTGGCTTTGTCCAACAGTTTCAGGATGCCAAAATATCTTTAGAACGCTTAAACGAAATCCGTGAAATGGATGATGAAGAACCTCTGGACAAGACTTTTATTAAAGAACTGCCTTTTGATAAGGGTATTTCCCTTCAGAACTTAACTTTTAGCTATCCAGGTGCTGGTAATGAACCAGTACTGTCAAATATTACTTTGGACATACCTGAAGGCAAAACCACAGCTATAGTAGGGATGAGCGGCAGCGGTAAAACAACGATATTAAAATTACTACTCCGTTTTTACGAACCTGAAAAAGGAGATATAAAGATTGGAAACAGTTATCTTAACCAGGTCAGTTTTCGCTATTGGCGGAGCCTGTGCGGTGTGGTGATGCAGGATGGTTTTATCTTCTCGGACAGTATTGCAAGGAATATTGCAGCGGGTGATGAATATCCTGATATAACGAAACTCAAACATGCCATTGAAATGGCTAATATCACCGACTTTATAGAGAATCTACCCTTGGGTTTAAACACAAAGATCGGTGCGGAAGGTAACGGTATCAGCCAGGGGCAGCGTCAACGGATCTTGATTGCCAGGGCCATTTATAAAAACCCGAAATATATCTTCTTTGACGAGGCGACAAACGCACTTGATGCAATTAACGAGAAAGTAATTATGGAAAACCTCGAAACCTTTTTTAAGGGACGGACTGTCGTTGTTGTGGCACACCGCCTCAGCACGGTGAAAAATGCCGATAATATTGTTGTCCTTGATAAAGGTGTAATAATAGAACAAGGTACACATGCTGAACTCACCGAAAGCAAGGGAGAATACTACCTGTTGGTAAAAAACCAGCTTGAGCTTGGGAACTAAATTTTTACATTATGCCAGATAAGATACTCGATCAAGAGGTTAATAGTGAGGAAGTAAATGAAATAATAACTGCTGTGCCATCATGGATTTTGCGATGGGGAATTACTATGGTATTTTCTATTCTGGGTGGTATCATTTTACTTTCATCGTTTATCAATTATCCCGATATAGTTAAAACCACCTTAAAGGTGAATTGCCTTAATGCCCCAAAGCCTGTTCAGGCAAAACAAACGGGAAAACTGACGAGATTGCTTATTTCAGAAGGTCAGGCTGTAGAGGCTGGGCAGCCGCTGGCATACTTTGAGAGTACTGCAAAAGCCGAAGATATACTGAAGTTAAACTATGAACTTAAACTGGTACAGTCAAGAATTTCAAAAAGAAACTTTGAGACAATCGTTTTGCCTGAAGGGTTGAATCTTGGCGAAATACAAGGCAGTTACCAGAATTTCTATCAGCAGTACCTCCAATATCAGGCCACAACTAAAAACGGATATTATCTTAACCGTATGGTCTTTCTTGAGAAAGATTTGAAAGATATTAAAACATTAGGTAGGCAGATACAAAAGCAGCAGCAAATACAGCAATTGGAGTATACGAACCAGGAAGAGGAATACAAGGCTTACCAGAAATTATATAAGAATAAGGTCATATCCAGAAGTGAGTTTTCACAGCAGGAAAACAAATATCTTTCGGCGAAATACCCATTGCAGCAAAGTGAGACGGCAATGCTTACTAATTTAGGGACTTATAGTGCTAAAGAGAAGGAATTGTTAGATCTGCGCCATACGATCGCTGAAGAACAGTCCAAATTTGTGCAGGCTCTAAACCAGTGCATCACAGAAAGTGATAATTGGATGATGCAGCATATTTTAACTGCTCCGGTTAAAGGACACGTAAGTTTTGCAGGTATTGTCCAGCAAAACCAGAATGTGCAGATTAATCAGGAAGTGTTTGTTGTAAATCCAGGTAATACTGATTTCTTTGGCGAGATCCAGATCCCGCAATACAATATGGGGAAAATAAAAAAGGGCGCAAAAACACTGGTGAAAATGCGTAGCTATCCCTATGAACAATATGGTATAATCAGGGGAAGACTAACCTATATTTCAGATGTTGCCTACCGCGATAGTGTATTTATTGCAAAAGTAAGCTTCGAACATTTTGAGAATAAAGATCGAGATCGTAAGATCGTCCTAAAGACGGGGATGCAGGCCGATGCAGAAATAATTACGGAAGAAAGCTCTTTACTGCAACGTTTTTTTAGAAACATAACGAAAATGTTGAACAATGGCTAGCTACCCAAACCTGTACTTGTCCACCTAAAATTTTTTTAATGCTATGGAAAAACTAATGTCGCCTCGCAAATACGCAACATTGCAACTGATCATAAGTTTATTTGTGAATTGGTGTAATTTGGGGATATCAATATTTCTTGACGTAGCTTCAACATAAGGAAGTAAATTTAGGTTTGCGTAATGAAAATAAGAACCTAAAAGATTAGAGATAATTTAGTAGTTTTTGAAAAAAGCAAGATAAAAATCCGAAGAGCACCACTTCGGATTTTTTAATTGATTAAGTTAGTTGTAGTTTACCATGAAGTACTATTTATGAAAAGGAAAAAAATAGAATATCACCAGTGGAACACTTAAATAAAATAGAAGATTATGGAAAAAGATTATAAAATACATTATTTAGTAATGCTTGAAATTCAACAATTTTTATAGCAAATTTATTTATCTCAAATTTTGTTTATTTTAGATTATGATAACATTTATCCCGAGAATGCTGGCACTCATATGTCTGATACTGTTTCTTTTTTTTTCTGGGGATGCCTGTGCCCAATTTCTGGTAAAGTCCTCAGAAAAAATTAAAAGTTTAAAAAACATCAGCTATACGGATATTGTAGAAACTAAATTCTCATTTCAAGAAGATTTTTATGCAGATACTTTAAGGTCATATATTTCATTTCAGGATCGGTTTGCAGATGGCCGATTTTTTCTGAAAGGAAGAGATATTTCTTACTCTTTTGACGGAAATAGATTGGTGATGTTAAACTTTAAGGATAGTACATATAATGTTGAAAAAGATAAGGTGCTGAACCAGGACACAAGAACTCTGGCCTATTGGGCAACAAAGATGCAAAAGTTATCTGCGAAAATGAGGGTTGATAGACGTGAATATCAGGATACAATTATCAACGGAATGCAGTTTGCTAATATTCGAATTGTTGAATCCGATACAATTGACAATAGTGAGCATTTTTACAATATCAGTAACTATATTATTGACAAAACAACAAAATTCCCAATCAAGATTATCAGTAGATTTAAGGGGCGTGGAGATGACGGTACGGTATTTGGTCTTATCGAAATCCATAACTATAGCAAATTCGTTATTAATAAAAAAAAGTTTCCCGATCTTTCTAATACTTCGATACCCAGCCATTTTAAACTACCTGTAAGCAGACAGCCCGTGGTATTTTTAGCAAATGGGACTATCGCTCCAACTTTACATGCTAGGGATCTGACAGGTTTGGAATTGGATGCTAAAAAACAAAAGGGAAAAATTTTATTAATCAACTTTAGCTTGATTGGCTGTCCACATTGTGTGGGAGCCGCCCAAATGCTAAATAGGATTAATGAAAAATACCTCGGTAAGGATTTAGTGATATTGAACATTTATCCTATTGACACACCAGAGGCTATTCTCAAATTCGATCTGAAGGAGAATGTAAAAACATCAAGTTACACCTCAGACAGATCAATACAAAAAGCCTTTCCATTTGATGGATACCCATCATTTTATTTAATTGATAAACAGGGCAGAATTGCGCAGTCATATGACGGGTTTTATAAAGAGCTTGAGGATCAGATTACCAAAATGATTGAGAGCTTATTATAATATAATCAATCTTGTAGCAGGTCAGTTCCATAGTTAAATGCGGGTAGAAAAGATTGTGGTAAATTAGTAGGCTTGCGGACAATTATATAATCTGCTTTTTTTGATTGTTTCCAAGAGATGTTGCTATGGGTCTCTCCAATTAAAATTTCTGAGGAGATATTTTTGAGAATGACCCTATTTCCATCAAGCGCAGTAATTTTATTTATTGTAATGATAAAGGACTTTTGAACCCGGATAAAATACTCCTCAGGCAATTATCCTTCAATGTCCTTCATAGTGGTCAGTGCGATGGTACGGATACCGTTGTGGTGGAAAGCAACATAATTTTTCATACGCTCGATGAAATCAATATCGATTAGGTTGATTTTAATCATCTTGCCTTTAATCTAAATGGTTAGAGATAATTTAATAGTTTGTGATAAAAGCAAGATAAAAATCCGAAGAGCACCACTTCGGATTTTTTAATTGATTAAGTTAGTTGTAGTTTACATGAAGTACTATTTATTATTTATGAAAAGGAAAAAAATACAATATCACGGTTGGAACACTTAAATAAAGAAGAACATTATGGAAAAAGATTATAAAATACATTATTTGGTAATGCTTGAAATTCAACGCTTAACAGGAACTAATCATGATTTTAGTCAAAGCTTTAGTAAATTGACGGATAACGAAATCACGGCTTTTATTGATAAAGCGACAATAAATTACCCACATCAAAAGATTGAGGCTTTAACTGATAAGTTAACAGCCGGGTTCTATTCTTATCTATTTGTTGAACTGCCTCATTAAAGTTAGATAGAAACGAGCATTAAAATTATGAAAATAGATCAAGGAATATATCTTCTCAATGACGAAGAAGGGGAGGATGGATATTTTAATGGAAAGTCAATAAAGTATCTGTTTATTGTAACTAATATGGATGATCTTTTGATTGCATTAGAGGACTGGGCACATGAAAGGTATAGTTCGTGCAAAGTTGCCGATATTAAAATAACTAGATTAGGAAACTATCAAATCAAGGTACAAGTTAAGGATTGGACTGATGACCCGGCTTATGAAATGGAATTGTATTTACTTAGAATTCCGACGGCCTCAGAATGGTCAAAATTGGGCTACCGGAACCACCAGCGTTTTTTAAAGATTGAATAAATATCAATTTCCTTTGGCTGGATATTCATAAAAAAAGATGAATTATGATTATCCATATCCCACTTCCGTGAGCTAGACAGAAAGTTAAATGCCTGTGGAGGAAAGCTGCAGAAAAAAAGCAGACACAACTTAATGCGCCTGCCAATCTAAATTAACGCTCTCATTATGTAAATAATGATCGTGGGCTCTCACCCCCACGGGACGAAACTACCATAAATAATTTATAATTTCTATTTTCTAAAAAAAATTATTGCTGTAAATGTTTGGTAATTTGAACATAATACACGTGTTATTAAAAATATTTGCGAAAATTGTGCGTGATACTTTCTTTCACTGAAATAGTTTTTACTTTCTATGGGGCACTTTAGTGAAAGCAATAAAAGAAATGATGATAATTGGTTTATATTTTACATCATAATTTACTGCGTACTTCCAACGCTTTCTAATTGCTTTTTTACTCTATAGAAGCATATTCACATTAATTCTTTTATAGGTCGGACTTATGGCACATCCTGTGGTCGTTCAATTATTTATTGTATTAATGGTTGTTATAGTAATTATTAATATAAATAAAAAAAGATAAGCCTTTACGTTCCAGTGCAGACATTTCCATTACGAATTCTTTGCCAATCTAAAATATCGCACGACACCTGCTTTGTGCTCCTGTGCGTGTGATTTAAAATAATTCATAAGCGGTTACTGAATAATGTATCTATACTATTTTACGATCCGGATCGAAATGAAAGTTTTTAACAGGACGTGATAGATGGAGGTATTTTATGATTAAATTATTTCTCACTATTGAGAAATAATTATAATAAATGATTAAGTTGCTGATTAAAAAGGCATCCATAGAGGATGTAATCATAACTTAATCCTTATAACCATGAAAACTTTTTACAAAATCGTTCACGAAAAAATCAAAGATGCTGAACAGCAAATCAGTTTGGATTCTGAAAATGCTATTGAAGAATCCAGGAAAATGACCATTTTACTAAAGGAGTTGCTCAACGACTTAAGAGACCGTGTAATATCAAGTGGATTTCGCGAGAAAGCCGATGAAATAGAATTTTTCCGGAAGATCAAGCCGGAAGTTCAAGGGAAACTACTTTATTATAATAAAGTATTCCGTATTGAGATCGGACGGCCCATAAATTTTGGTAACATCTACCAGACTTATTTTGACAGTGAATTACAGCGTTTAGAACAAAATTACAAAGAGCATATTTCCAGTTCTGAGTTCTATCGGTATTACCAGTCAGGAAGTAGGGAAAAGGATGATACCTATTTTATTCGTGGAAACATAGATTTCAACCTGGGGCTGCAAAGTCATTTTTTTGAATCCGATCCACTTTTTTCCACTTATTATGATTACAAAGTTTCACGGATCATCGAAAGTGATCTCCTTTATCAGTACCTATTGATGCGAACGACAAATGATCTGGAGTTTAACAGGATCTCAGTTTCGGATTTTGGTGATCAAATGGTCCACTGGACGGCTTCTAAGAATGCCCTTATTGAGCTGATCTATGCACTACATGCTACGGAATGCATCGGAAATGGTAATATAGGTATTCGAAAAGTCGCGCTTGCCTTTCAAAACCTTTTTAATATCCAGCTGGGTGATTTTCATCATGCTTTCCATAAGATGAAATACCGTGCAGGAAACCGTGGCCTTTTCCTGGAACGTCTGAAATCTTCTTTAGAACAATATATGGATAAAGAATTTATGTAATTTTTTTAAATCCATCCAAGACTCAATAGTAAAGGCAGTGGTGCCTGGTAACTAAATATTGAAACTGCCTTTATTATCTGCTCTTCTAACCATTCAAGGTTTGCTCCCATTTGCCCATATCTATCCCATTGGTAAAAATCATTTTTCAAGACCTTTTTTTTTCACTCAATTTCAGTTAACAAGCTATTAGCTTGCTTTTCTTCTAATACTGCATGTCGTTTTATTATAATCTTATGCCATAACATGCCTCCATTTGCCCATTTTTTTTTGTAAAAAACTTGCCCACAAAAGAAATTCCGTCTTATCAATTTTGTGATGCATTACCACAATACCAACGGTAATCTGGTAGTGGATTAATAAACCCTAACATCATAACATCATGGAAATAGACAAAATGGAATTTAGCTTTTGGATGAAAAGAATCATGGAACGCTTTGATATCCTTTCCGATCAACTGAATTTGAACCTTACAGGGCGCATGGTGCTAGAAGATGAGGAACTTTTGGATAATCAGGATGTACTACGTACTCTTAAAATAAGCACCCGCACTTTACAGCGTTATCGATCTTCCGGAAGGTTAAAATACTTCACCATCAGCGGGAAATTGTATTACAAATTATCTGATGTCAGAAATTTTATCCTCAACAGTTCTAATAATACGAGCTCAAAATAAAGCCAATAAATGACAAATAATGGCTAAGGGAAGCCAAGTCTATTCAGCTAAGAGATATACCATTTACTTTGGTAATCAAATCTTAAATCGTGAGTTATGAGTGAGTTAGAAAACCCAACAGAACAAAATCTTAAAGAAGAAACAGCTAGTCAGCTATCTCCTGACCAGCTATCGGATATTTTACTGGTTTTGAATAAGGAAAAAATGAGAATTGAAGCTGTTAAGGGCATTGGGAAAAATGGGGAACTGGAAACTGTTCCTGCTGATGAGAAAAATCAAAACCAGTTCATGAGAGTGGATAAACACGGTGATTTTTTTTCGAATTTCTTTTCCAATTTTTTCAGCCAGATAAAAAATCCCACCAAC
This sequence comes from Pedobacter sp. ISL-64, assembly GCF_018613605.1. Taxonomy (GTDB): domain Bacteria; phylum Bacteroidota; class Bacteroidia; order Sphingobacteriales; family Sphingobacteriaceae; genus Pedobacter. The sequence goes on from NZ_JAGGPU010000001.1 coordinate 250,046, forward strand.
TTTTCATTCTTTAAAGTACCAGCGAAATCGGCTATTAAAACAGCTGATGAACTGCAAAAGTCAATTGACGCTCCATCGGATGGGACAAATAAAATCCTTTCCAAATATGAAGTGACTGCTGAAAAACAGCATAAAGATAAATCTCAAAATCAAAACAATATGGAAAAGCCAGAAGCAACGCAACAAACAAACTTGCCGGGAACAAATCATAATGCTCCTGAAACAAACGAAAACCGCTACAAAGTCGAAGAAATTGATTGGAATACGATGTCCAAACTAGGGCTTCATCAGGAGAAATTAGAGAAAATGAATGTTCTCGACGATTTATTGAAAGGTTTCAAAACAGATAAACTTATTCCTGTAAGTCTTAATCTGGGAACGGTAATAACACGAATGGATGCCAGACTGTCCTTGCAAAAAAATCCTGAAGGAGAAGTAACAGTGGCCATTCATGGTATTCGCAAAAAACCCAATTTGGACTTTAAATTCTTTGGACATGAGTTTAGTAAAGAGGACAAGCAAAATTTATTGTCAACAGGCAATATGGGTCGGGTTGTCGAGCTTGAAAATCTTAAAAATGTAGGTGAGAAAATTCCATCCATTATCAGTATTGATAAACTGACTAATGAAATCGTCGCGTTAAGAACTGACAGAATTAAAATTCCAGATGTTCTCAAAGGTGTGGTGCTGAATGCTGATCAAAAGCAGACTTTAATGGATGGGAAACCTCTTTATCTCGAAGGAATGACTTCAAATAAAGGGGAACCCTTTGATGGTCGTGTTCAGTTTAATGCTGAAAAACGTTATGTGGAATTTTTATTTAATAATACGATTACCAACAAACTGCAGCCTAATCAGGTTCAGGAAGTCCCAAAAGTTTTCAGAGATAAAGAGCTTACAGATAAACAATATGAAGATTTGAAAGCAGGAAAAAGCGTAAAGATCGAGGGTTTAATTGACAAAAAGGGTAAGGGATATCAAGGTTACATTACCCTTGATAAAGAAACGCAAGATACTAAGTTCACTTTTGAGAACCCGAACGAGCTAAAAGCAAAAGCTCAACCAGCGGAAGAAAACAAAACCCAGGTCGCAGTTAATTCAGAAGGAAAAACCAACGAATCAACTAAAGGTATTAAAGAGCCTTTAAAATCAGGACAGAGCGAACCGGATAACCAAAAACAGAAAGAGACACAGCAGGTTGAAAATAAGAGACCTCTTCGCAGCAAAGGTCCCAAAGTGTAATTCAAAAGCATCAAATTAAAAATAAATTAAGATGAAATTAGTTATAGCGGAAAAGCCGAGCGTTGCCCGCGAAATTGCCGGATTGCTAAGGGCTTTAGATAAAAATGAGGGTTATCTTTCGGGTGAGGGTTATTGTGTGACATGGGCTTTCGGGCACCTCATCACGCTTGCTATGCCCGAAGATTATGGAATAGCAGGCTTCAATAAAGAATCTTTACCGATTTTACCTGATCCATTTCTATTGACCATCCGGAAAATCAAAAAGGAAAAGTCTTATGTTATTGATCCGGGAGCAGCTAAACAGGTAAAAATCATTGAAAGAAAATTAAAAGAATGTGAAAGCATTATTGTTGCTACAGATGCAGGACGTGAAGGAGAGCTGATCTTCAGGTACATTTATGAATATTTAAAGTGTGATAAACCCTTTGAGCGTTTGTGGATTAGTTCCCTAACGGAAAAGGCTATTAAACTGGGTTTTATGAACCTTAAACCTGGGAATGATTTTGATAATTTATATTTCGCTGCACAAAGCAGGAGTAAGGCTGATTGGCTTGTAGGCATCAATGCGTCCCAGGCACTGAGTATTTCTGCAGGCTATGGCATTTATTCATTAGGGAGGGTTCAGACACCTACCTTAGCCTTAATCTGTAAGCGATTTTATGATCACAAAAATTTTTCTGTTCAGAAATACTGGCAGATTCAGCTGCACCATACGAAGGACTCGGTAGACTTTACCAGCATTTCTAAAACCAAGTGGGATAATCAGAAGAAAGGTGAAGATGCATTAAAATTGATTCTCAGAAGTGGAACGGGAGTAGTCACCAATGCTGAAACTAAAAAAGTTTCAGAGCAGGCTCCCTTGTTGTTTGATTTAACGGGTTTACAAAAAGAATGCAATAAAAAACTCAATCTTTCTGCCGAAGAAACGCTGAATATTGCTCAAAGCCTGTACGAAAAGCAATTTATCACCTATCCCAGGACTGGGAGCTGTTATATTCCTGAAGACGTATGGCCTGAAATCCCGCACTTGATCAAGGCATTAAATGATCGCAAGTCCTTGTTAGAGTCGGTGTCAAAAGTAAAGTTGGGACATTTAAGTAAAAGAATTGTCAATGATTTAAAAGTGACAGACCATCATGGTTTACTGATCACAGAGAAAGTTCCTTCAGCTTTACCCGGTGTTGCATCCGCTGTTTATGATATGATTGCATATCGCATGTTAGAATCGGTATCTCCACCTTGTCAAAAGGAAATTGTGACCATTAGCATAGAAGCTCTCCATTATGAGTTTTCTTCAAGAGGAACGCAGATCATTGAACCAGGCTGGCGCATTGTTAGAGGCGATTTTAGTGAAGACAATGAAGATTTAATTGAGCCTCTTCCAGTGGTTAAATCAGGTGACAGATTAAAGATCGTAGAAGCAAATGTAGTAGAGAAAGAAACCAAAGCTCCTGCCTTATATACTGAAGCCAGTTTACTGGCTGCCATGGAAACCTGTGGAAAAGAAATTGAAAATACTGATGAGCGAAAGGCACTTCAAAATATTGGTTTAGGTACGCCTGCTACACGAGCTGCAGTCATTGGGGTTTTATTTAATCGTGATTATATCAGACGCGAAAAAAAATCACTTCTTCCAACAGAAAAGGGATTAAAGGTTTATGAGTTAGTAAAGGAAAAGAAAATTGCAGATGTAACCATGACAGGGGAATGGGAATGCGCTTTACAAAAGATCGAAAATGGAGAAACCAGTTCCGACGATTTTCAAAGGGAGATTGAACAGTATACCAAATCAATTACAGAAGATTTATTATCGGTGCCTTTAAATAACGAAAAACTGCCTGATTTACTGTGCCCCAAATGCAAGGTCAGGCATCTAATTATTCGGGATAAGGTCGTTAAATGTCCTGATGCGGCCTGCAGCTGGATATTATTTCGTGGTATTTGCGGGGTACAATTAAGTCTAAAAGAAGTTGAGAATCTTATCAGCAAAAGGAATACTAGCTTAATTAAAGGAATGACCAGTAAGGCGGGCAAGAAATTCGATGCCAGGATCACACTAAATGATCAGGCGGAAACAGCTTTTGAATTTGATAATAATAAATTCCGCAAAAAATAATTCGAAATGCTAAGCAAACCTTGGGTGCCTTTTACATCAGGAAAGAAATGAAGAACTTAAACAATCCCTGTCCTAAAACAGGGATTATTTTTACTTTTTAGCTTCTTCCACAGAAACCTTTCTGAAGTCTTTGAATAGTTTACTCAGCTCCAAAGCCGATTTACGTGCTCTTGTTCCTGCTGCTTTATTACCTTTTTCTACCTGTAATCCAGCATCCGTTTTGAAAATTTCAAACTCTGCATTAATTTTTTCAACCAGTTCTTTCATTGTATAATTTTTCTAGATATAAGATGCTAATGTATGAATTACTGATTAATGAAGTCAATAGTAACAGTAAAAAATCTAGAGCGATTCCAGAGTAACGAGCAGACAAGACGCTTTTACAAAAAAAAATCACAAAATAAAAATAGAACATTTTATGAAAACAACTCAAAAAGACCTTTCGTATTTCGAAATACGATTACAGGAACATATCAATAACAGTTTCCCAGAATTATGGGGAGACCATAAGTTTATTTCGCGCCGATCTGACTTAGCTGCCAACGCTTATGAAGGCGCTTTCCTTAGTGGGAATTCGATTGAGCAGTGTGATGAAATTGCTGACTTCATTTTATTTGAAGATCTACATTTTTCAAAGTTCGATACCGTATTTGAGGTGGTCTGCCGAGAGTTTGATACCCTTATGGCCGATGAGGCGCTCCGGTCATTTGCCTTGCAGATGTTCCCAGTTTGCAGGCCTGTTTTTAAAGCTTATGAGCTAACTGATGATTTCGCGTATACCATTGAATATAATGCGCTCTATACGGAATTAACGGGTAGCATTCAAATCTGGATTGAGGAGCATGGGCTTCAATAAAAAGAAGCACCTCCGCCAAAATATTGAGGCTTTGAAGGTGGTCTTTCAATTAGAACAGAAGAAACGACAGGCGACTGAAAGTGAGAGAGAAATTCTATTACGATACAGTGGATTTGGCGGGCTCAAATTTATCCTTAATCCGTTTGAACATGAGATTGACATCAATCATTGGAGAAAAACCGAACACGATCTTTTTCCTATAACGCAGCAGCTCCATCAGGTTTTAAAGAGTAATGCCAGCGATGAAAAGCAGTATCGCCGTTATGTCGAGAGTATGCGGAGTTCTATATTATCTGCATTTTATACGCCACCAATAATCATTGATGCTATTGCTCAAAGTTTAGATAACAGTGGGATAGCTATCCAAAAATTTCTGGAACCCTCGGCTGGTATCGGGTCTTTTTTGCAATCTTTTGCCCATCACGGTTTACCGCAGGTTACTGCTTACGAAAAAGATCTCTTAACCGGAAAAGTTCTACAACAACTTTATCCAGATTACAATATTGAGAACACCGGTTTTGAGGAGATAGAGGAGTCTGAGAAAAGGAGTTTTGATGTAGTGGCCAGTAATATTCCATTTGGAGATATTTCTGTTTTTGATCTTTCCTATTCAAGAGGAAAAGATGATGCAAGAATACTGGCGGCCCGAAGTATTCATAATTATTTTTTCCTAAAGGGATCGGATATGCTACGTGAGGGCGGACTTCTGGCTTTTATTACTTCGCAGGGGGTACTCAACAGTCCTAAAAATGAGACGATACGTAGGGCATTAATGAAAGATAATAATCTGGTATCGGTTATCCGGCTTCCTAACAACCTGTTCACGGATTATGCCGGAACTGAAGTCGGCAGTGATTTAATCGTTCTTCAAAAAAACAGTATCAAGCAAGGTATTACAGTGGCCGAAGAATTATTTTGCCAAAGCTGCTTGACGGAATTTAATACACCGGGCAATGCTTTTTTTCAGGATAATAGCCGCATCATACACACCTCGCAGGTGGTCGGTACTGATCCTTATGGACAATCCGCCTTGATTTATTTACATGAGAATGGTGCAGAAGGAATTTCCAGCGACCTGCAAAAAATGCTTAGGGAGGATTTTGCAAAATTTTTAGATATACAGTTATATAAAAGCGAAAGAAGTAATGAGCCCCTTATAGATCCCAATATTACACCCAAAGTCTTGCCTTCTGTAATACAAAATCCAATTTTAGAACTAAAAGTTGCAGAAATTCAAACAACTTCTCCTACAGGTCAGGAAGTACAATTAAGTCTATTTGATCTTTTTGAACCAAGCATACAGGCACCCCTGCAAACAAGCAAGAAAATAAATAAAAAACAAAATAAAAAGCGAGCCGCTCCCGTTCATGGAGACTTATTTGGTGATGTAGCTGTTCAGACCAGCATTGAACCCGATTACATTCCAGTCTTTAAAGGTAAAGAGAATGTAATTGGTGATCTGTTTAATCAGGGAGTCAATGATGATGCAAACACCCTTACGCCACTGGTTCCTTCCCCATACAACGGCGAGCTCGAAAGTTTTTACAGGAATGACTGTCTGGTGAGTGATCGTGGTTTGGTGGGTTATCTGAAAGATTTTAAATCCAATAAAAATACGGCGGTATTTCATCCTTTGTCACTACCTTCCTTGCAAAAATCCCGGGCTGAAGCCTATATTTTGCTGAGAGATACCTATATCAATCTATACGAAAAAGAAGCCCAAAATCATGTTGAATTCGGTGCTGAGCGGAAAGCGCTTAATCAGCACTATGATGCTTTTGTTAAAAAATTCGGGTCTATCAATTCGGCTGAAAATATAAAGCTGATTAAAACAGACAGTGCGGGAAAAGAGATTCCCTATCTCGAACAAGTAGTAGGCGGAGTAATCCATAAAGCTGATATTTTCCATCATCCGGTTAGTTTTTCGACCACAGCACTGGCAACGGATAATGCGGACGAGGCGCTGGCTGCATCACTGAACCGGTATGGTAAAGTGAATCTTGGCTATATGTCTCAGATCAGTGGTCTGGGCAATGAAGAGCTTAAAACAATGCTACAGGGAAGAATATTATTTAACCCAATAGAAAATGACTTTGAAATTTCGGAGCGCTTTATTTCGGGTAACGTCGTTGAAAAGATAAAGGACATTGAGCAATATTTACTGTCGAATCCTGATGACAAAGAGGCAAAACGAAGTCTCGAAGCACTGGAGGCCGCAGTTCCAAGACGCATTGAGTTTGAAGAACTGGATTTCAATTTAGGAGAACGCTGGATACCGACAGATATTTACAAACGGTTTGCTTCTCATCTTTTCGATACTGATGTACGGATTTATTATAGTGAAAACACTGATGATTTCTCAATTAACTGCGATAAAAAGAATATCCTGATTACTGAAAAACATGCTATAAAATCTGAAAGCCGGACTTATGACGGTATTTCCCTGCTCAAACATGCATTGGTCAATACGACCCCGGATATTACCAAAACCATTCACGTTGGCGATCAGGAAATGAAAGTTCGCGATATGGAAGCCATACAAATGGCGAATACTAAAATTGACGAAATCCGAAAAGCTTTCACGGATTGGTTGTATGATCAAAACGAAGATTTTAGAACAGCCCTTACTGATAAGTACAATGATACCTTTAATTGTTTCGTTCGCCCGCAGTATGATGGCAGCCATCAGGATTTTCCGGGTCTTGACCGCAGGGCATTGGGCATCGAAGATCTTTATGGTAGTCAAAAAGATGCGGTATGGATGATTAAGCTCAATGGAGGCGCGATCTGTGACCATGAAGTAGGAGCAGGCAAGACGCTCATTATGTGCTGTGCTGCTCAGGAAATGAAACGGCTGGGAATGGCGCATAAGCCCATGATTCTGGGACTGAAGGCCAATGTTCACGAGATTGCTGAAACCTACAGGAAAGCCTATCCCTACGCTAAAATTTTATATCCGGGTAAAGAGGATTTTACCCCTCAGAAACGCCAGCGGATTTTTGGGGATATCAAGAACAATGATTGGGACTGTGTGATTCTCACCCATGACCAGTTTGGTATGATTCCTCAGTCGCCGGAAATGCAAAAGGAAATTCTGGAAGCAGAACTGCAAAGTGTTGAAGAAAACTTAAGTGCTTTAGAGTCGCAGGGTAAAGAAATTTCAAGAGCGATGCTTAAAGGGGTTATTGTGCGAAAGAAGAATCTGGAAGTTAAACTTAAAACGCTTGAACACGATATTGAGAACCGAAAGGATGATGTGGTTGACTTTAAAATGATGGGTATCGATCATCTGCTTGTGGATGAGAGCCACAAGTTTAAAAACCTGATGTTTAATACCAGGCATGAAAGGGTATCGGGCTTAGGAAATATGCAGGGAAGTCAAAAAGCAATGAACCTTTTGTTTGCCCTGCGAACGATTCAGGAGCGGACGGGAAAAGATCTTGGGGCCACTTTTCTTTCCGGAACCACGATTAGTAATTCGCTAACAGAACTTTATCTGTTATTTAAATATTTACGGCCAAAGGCGATGGAAAAACAGGGCATTACTTGTTTTGATGCATGGGCGGCCATTTATGCAAGAAAAACATCGGATTATGAGTTTTCTGTAGCCAATAATATTGTACAGAAAGAGCGGTTCCGCTACTTTATCAAAGTGCCGGAACTTGCGCAGTTTTATTCGGAGATCACCGATTACCGAACGGCAAAGGATATTGGGATTGACCGCCCTGAAAAAAACGAAATTTTCTATAACATTCCGCCGACACCTGATCAGGAAATCTTCATTAAAAAGCTGATGCAGTTTGCTAAAACGGGAGATGCTACGATTCTTGGCCGGGAGCCGTTATCAAAATCGGAAGAAAAGGCCAAAATGCTGATCGCCACCGACTATGCACGGAAGATGTCTCTGGATATGAGGTTAATCAGTTCAATATACCAGGATCATCCTGATAACAAAGCTTCTCATTGTGCCTCCAATATTGCAAAGTATTACAAAAAGTATAATGCTCAGAAAGGTACGCAGTTCGTGTTTTCAGATTTAGGTACCTACAAACCGGGTGAATGGAATATTTATTCTGAGATCAGAAGAAAGCTTGTTAATGAATATGATATTCCTGCTCATGAGATTCGCTTTATTCAGGAGGCGAAGAATGACAAAATGCGAAAGGAATTTATCGCGGCTATGAATGAAGGGCGCATCAGGGTGATGATCGGGTCTACTGAAATGCTAGGTACCGCAGTAAACGGGCAGGAGCGTGCTGTAGCCGTCCATGATCTCGACACCCCCTGGCGGCCGAGCGATCTTGAACAACGTCATGGCAGGGCGGTGAGAAAAGGTAACAGGGTTGCTAAACACTTTGCTGGTAATATCGTGGACATTCTTATCTATGCTGTTGAAAAATCTCTGGACAGTTATAAGTTTAATCTGTTATTTAACAAGCAACTTTTTATAGACCAGCTCAAAAACAATAATTTGGGAAAACGGACTATAGACGAAGGAGGTATGGATGAAAAGTCGGGAATGAATTATTCTGAATATGTAGCCATACTTTCTGGCAATACTGATTTATTGGATAAAGCTAAGCTAGAGAAAAAAATAGGAGGGCTTGAAAGTGAGCGGCAGGCTTTTATCCGGTCGAAATTTAACTCAAAATATAAATTGAATGAGAACAACACGACTTTGGCAGAATCAAGGTCCAGACTGGAAAGGTTTAGCCTTGATTGGGATAATTTGCAAAAGAGGATACAAAGGGATAAGGAGGGTATAATTGTAAATCCTGTTCAACTAGTTGGTCTGGCATCGAGTACGGATGTTAAAGAGATTGGTGCTAAACTTAAGTTTATCTCCGAAAAAGCCAGAACAGAAGGGCAATATGAGGAAATTGGTACGTTGTATGGCTTTTCCTTACTGGTTAAAACCGAGGCTTCAGAAAAGGAAGGCATTACTATTAAGCAGAACCGTTTCTTTGTGATGGGAGAGAGTAACCTGAAATACTCTTACAATAATGGACAGATGGCGGGCGATTCAAAACTGGCAGCATTGAATTTTCTAAACGCACTAGATAAAATACCGGGTCTGATGGAGCAGGAAAAGACTAAAATTTCGGGATTGGAAAAAGATCTCACCGTCCTGGAAGATATCGTTAATTCCAATTGGAATAAAGAAGTTCAGCTTGGTAATTTAAAGACTGAACTTGCCGCGATAGACCGTAAGATTTTGTTATCTATCGTATCTGAAAAGGAAAAAGAGCAGCAACAAAACCAGGTGCCTGCATCATCTGAAGAAGCTCTCAGCACACAAACAGGTGGCACCCTGGCAGTCCGGGTTAAGTTTTAATCAGATGGAACCGCAAATTAAGCAATAAGTAACTATTGATTAATCGATGAAAAAAGTAGAAATTGCAGTATTAAGCCTAACAAAATGACCAGAAAGATTACAAGCGGCCCAATCAGGGATAAGGAAAGAACTAAAAATAAACTTTTGAATGCGGTAGGAGCGATCCTGAAGAAAGATGGTTTTACAGGTTTAAATGTCAGCAGGATAGCTGCAAAAGCAAATCTTAACCGCAAGCTTATTTACGAGTATTTCGGGAGTATGGAGGGTTTGGTAAAAGAATATCTTAACAGCCGTGATTATTATACTGTTAACATCGAGCAGACAGAGGAGTTTGTGGAAAAAAGCAGAAGTGATCACGGAAAAGAGATGTTATGTGATTTATTGGAGAACCAGCTTAATACCCTTGTGGTCAATGAGGAATTGCGCAGCATCATAAGCTGGGGAATAAGTGAAAGTTCAACCTCTCTGAAAGAACTAAACGAGAAGCGTGAATTTTTAGGTGAGCAGTTTTTTGCCGGGATTACCGACGAGTATTTTAAAAATAAAGATAAAAATATCAGACCTGTTACAGCTCTTCTTATTGGGGGGATTTATTATATGGCTTTAATTGCCCATACCAACGATGGTCTTCTTTGCGGAATTGATATCAGAAAAATAGAAGCACAGGAGGAAATAAAGAAGACCTTAAGACAAATTATTGATTGGGCATACTTGTAGTGGATTTTCTTTATGAGGTTATTTTATACTATCATGTAAGGCGTTTCTCACTTACCTGATGGTCTATAAACAAGAAAATGAAACCTAAGAAAACGAAATATTAGATGGTGACTACCTTGTAATGGTCACCATCATATTTAATAAAATATTACTATATCCAGAACATTCTTTGCTAAAAATCTTGCTTTGTTTTTGGATAAAACTATCATTCCTAATTTATTTATTCGCCGTTGGAAGATTACAGGAGATTTGCTTACTGCAAGAGATGTTGCAGGTCGGGATCATTTTTTATCCTTTCCATTTCATCGGTAATGATCTCCACGATATCCAGTTTGATCTGCTTGTAATTAGCCTCAATTGTGTCTTTCATGGTATCTTCTCCCTGCTCGTTTTTGAAGGATAGGATCTGGGGAATTTTTTTGTAGTTTTTTGTATCCTGCGCCACTTTTTCATTATCTACCACAATTTCCGCATGAAAGATTTTCTGCTCAATCCGTTCGTCGAAATTATCTGATACAGCGCCCACAAATATACCTTGAGTCAGTGTTGAAATCTTGGAGGCCGGTATCAAACTATCGAGCTGTGTTGAGATCGAGGTGGATTTATCGTTTCGATTGATACTCAGACTTTGACGTTTTTGAAGTACTTTTCCGAAGCGTTCAGATAAGCTTTTAGCAGTTTCGCCAACTACCTGACCGCTGAAAATATTTCCAACCGTATTCTGTATTACTTTGGCTTCTTTATCGCCATAATCACGTATTAACTGCGAAAAATCTTGAAACCCCAATGTAATTGCAACTTTATTGCTTCTGGCTGTTGCGATGAGTTGGTCCAGGCCCCTAAAATAAATTGTGGGTAGCTCATCAATAATGACTGAGCTTTTCAGCTGCCCTTTCTTGTTAATTAATTTTACAATTCTGGAATTGTATAAGCCCAATGCAGCGGAATAGATATTCTGACGATCGGGGTTGTTTCCGACACAAAGGATCTTTGGCTCTTTGGGATTGTTGATATCTAACGAAAAATCATCTCCTGTCATTACCCAGTATAACTGCGGTGAGATCATTCTCGATAATGGAATTTTTGCTGAAGCAATCTGTCCCTGTAATTGATCCTGTGCCCCTCCCTGCCATGCATCCATAAAAGGTGATAGGTAATTTTCCAGGTCAGGATAGGAAGTAAGAATTGTAAATACATCTGAGTATTTTTTGTTCAACAATTCAATGGCGTGGGGGAAAGTGCAGTACCTGCCATTATCATAGATTTTAAGAAACCAGATAATAGCTGCCAAAAGAATTATTGGAGACTCGACAAAGAAATCACCTTGTTTCTGGATCCAGCTTCTGTTAAGATTAAGCATGATGGTATATGCTGATTCATAGGCATCAGAAATATCAGTCATAAAGGAAGGATTAATAGGATTGCAGCGGTGGCTTCTGCTTGGATCATCGAAATTGATCACATAAAATTTTGGCTTTACCTCATATTTATCTGCGTGCTTTAAAAGATGGTTGTAAGCAATGGTGGAAAGATCGTCGAACTTGAAATCGTAGATATACATGGAAAATCCCTTTTCGATGTGTTGCTTAATATAGTTGTTGACTATAGCATATGATTTTCCAGAGCCAGGGGTTCCCAGTACAATTGTGGCCCTAAAAACATTCACTACGTTAACCCAGCCATCGTTCCATTTCTTATTGTAGTAGAATTTGGTGGGCAGGTTGACAGAGTATTCATTTTCCATCAACTTGGTTTCCTGCATGAAGCTTTCGTTTTCTGTATTAAAGACATCATCCATGAGATTATCTTTCAGCAGGCGGCTCATCCAGACCCCAGCCATGAGCAGCGAGATATATCCTGCCATGAGCGTTAGGGCATAAAAGAAAGCTGCAGCCTGAGCTGTAAGTTTGAGTAGTGGGGTATTAAGAAAAAAAAGAATAAAACCTACCACTAGCGCAGTATGGATTTTTTTCCAGGTGATCTTTTCATTTTTTGCCCCTTTGGTTCCCAGGCAACTCAAGGCGAGCAGCAAGATTGAAAAAGTCTTGGTATAGAGTGGGTGCGAAAATAATCCTGCTGTTTTCTGAAAGTTTCCCAGGATTTTATTGATCAGGTCAAGGTTCCAGTGCTGTTGAAGGAAAAATCCATAGCAATACCAATAAAGGTGTATGAGTAATATAAGTATGCTTACTGCCCGCATAAATCCCATGATTTTAGCCAGACCTCTTAAATCGTCTTCTCCCTGCATTTTGTTATTTTAATGTTAGGAGGTTCAAGCTAAATCAAAATGCAATTATGTACTATAAACTGGCACCCGTTGGCGCTTCTTAGCGCCAGATGACACTAAGATCCTAAGCCTGCACGGTGTCGGATAGAATTGACCTTGAGCTAATGCATTGTTAATACCATTGATTATCACGGTGATTATTTGTTTTGTATTTTACCTATAGCTGCTGCAATAAGTTGAGCTACTTCTTTAGCATGCGAGATGTAAGCCGAATGGCTGACTCCTGCCATCTCTACCATATGGCTTTTTGCTCATTTGGCACATACCTTTTCCAGGTGCGGATTGATGCGCCAGTCAGACTTAGCTGCAATGTGCCAGCTTGGCTTTGTTTTCTAGGCAGGATTGCGGATAACGGCATGAAATACTGAATCTACTGTGGGGGTTTGAGAATTTGTCATAAAATCGGCCTATCAGCGGCATTCTGCCGGTTCTTCACCGGAGATACAGCGCATAGCATGGGTCGCGGGAACGGCATCAAACAACATTACTGTGTAGTCTTATAAAGTCAAATGTATTCCGAAAAGAGATGGCTAACAAGTGGAGACGAAATGTGAAATGTTGATTAAAAACCAATCTAACTCCAAAAAGGTGGTTTTGTGTAATAAACTCAGTAGTTGGTGTAATAAAATTTCAATGCGTTCGTGATTGACCAATTTTAATGTAAGTAAAATCAGACAGGTCAATTTATGGCATGCCATTTTACAGATAAGGTCCTCTCTCTAAATTAACGCTATGAAAAGAATCTATTTTATCCTGCTCTTTACTTTTTTGGTAACAGTGTCAAATGCACAAAAACTTGCATTCAGTTATGATGCATCTGGAAACCAGATCGAGAGACGTTGGGTCTGCATAAACTGCCCCTCTCCGCGGAGCATGGATATAGCCAAAAAAATGAACCTTGAAACCAATTCCGATCTTGAAAATGAAGGCTTAGTCAATGGGAGACAGCTTAAGGTCTTTCCCAATCCCCTTAGTGAAACACTCAATGTGGCCTGGAAAGTACAGGAAAAGCTTTATCTGAAAAGTATAGATGTGCTTAGTATGGGCGGTAACAGGGTCTTTAGCGCCAGCTATAAATCTGATCAACGCGAAACCCAGATTTCCTTTGGCAGGCTGCCGCCCGGGACCTACCTGATGATCGCCAAATATTCTGACTCTCAAACAGAGACTATAAAACTCATCAAAATCTAAACTATTAACACCTCAACCTCATGAAATTCCGCTTCTCTCTATACTTCATATTATTTGTAACCAGCATGCATTTTTGCGCAGCCTTTCAAACGCCACAGGTACAGCAATTCAAAAATCCAGATACTACAAAAAGATCTATCGAAAAAATTGCCATCCCCTGTGCGGAGATCAAGATAAGCTCGGGAGCTGTTCCGTCAATCAAAAGGGATACGCTGTTATTAAAACCTTCGGCTACAACAAACGGTACTGGACAGGCATCGAAAATGCCTGACAGCAGATCCAGTGCAACCGGAAGCAAATCAAAACTAGCTGGCAGCAGCGTACTGTCTTCAGCTTCCATTGAAGCCGGGCGTACTAAGACATTCTTAGACGTTTCTGCAACCGGAGGAGCAACTTATACAATTCCCCTCAGTCTTCCTCCAGGTCTCGGAAATGCATTACCACAGGTCTCACTATCTTATAATAGTCAGGGAAGTAACGGAAATTTAGGGATTGGCTGGAACATTTCAGGGATATCGGTAATCTCGCGCATCCCTGCGACAATATTCCACGATGGATTTGTAGGCAGCATCAACTATAATGCTGATGACCGTTTTGCAATGGATGGCCAGCGCCTGCTGCTAAAAAGCGGTATCTATGGCGCTGATGGCACAGAATACCAAACTGAAAACTATTCGAACATCAGAATATTTTCCAGGGGCGGCACAACGACAGGCCCGGATTATTTCGAAGTATTATTCCCTGATGGTTCAAAAGCATACTATGGTATAGGCTCTGCAAAAACAGCATCTTCGTATAGTATAAGCTATTCTGAAAACCCCATCGGGGCACGTATCAATTATACCTATAGTAATCTTTTTAATAGCCTGCTAATAACCCAGATCAGCTACGGCGCTCTGGGTTCATCAGCAGGTATAAATCAAATTAATTTCAATTATGGAGCTGGCTTACGGCCGGAACAGGCTTATGCAGGAGGAGAGGCTTTCTATAATACTGGCCTTTTAAATGACATTTCTATAATAGCTAATGGAACAGCCTACAGGAATTATCTGCTGACGTATGAGGTCGTGGCAGACGTTAACTATCAGCGTATAAGTTCGGTACAGGAGCTGAATGGAGATCAAACAAAAGCATTCGAGCCAATATATTTTACCTACGCTACAGCAGGAAATGTTATCCCTTCAAGCACTATCTCAAATTTTGGTATATCTGGAATAGATGCAAGTAATTCAGAGATCATAACAGCTGACTTTACAGGTAACGGTACTATGGATTTTTTGTTCTACAAAAAGTTCGATAAAAGTAAGTTCTATGCATTTTTTGACGTGACAGCCAACACCTCGAGTCAACAGTTCGGTGTGATGGTGAATACGGGTCTTTTTGAACAGATTATCCCTGCCACCTGGCTTAGCCATAACGACAAACTGATGCCGCAACAAGGGATGATCGTTGTAAAGAGAAACGGTCCTAACGGATATAAATTTGAAATGTTATCTAATGGTATATCCAGCCCACTGTTGTTTCAGTATGAAAAAGTATGGGATGCCCCTTTTGCCCCGGATTATCCTTCGACTTGCGATTATCGAAACCATACCAACAATCCTTTGGAGAATGAATTTGTCTCGGGTGATTTTAATGGTGACGGACTAACTGACTTAATTGCAATAAACTATGGCTGGGTAATAAGTGATGAATACCTCCTCGAAGAAGCTAATACCTGTATTCAAAATTATACCAATATCGGGTCATCAGCCTATTTTATTAATATGGACAGAAGACTGACCAGCAACTATATTACCAATGTTGGCACCCTCGCCCTATCCTTAGAGTACGGTATACAGAAGTTATACACAGCCGATGTGAACGGAGATGGCAAGACAGATATACTACAGGTTGCTAATGGAGTAATGTATGTTTATTCTTTAAATTCTCAATCCAACACGTTAGAATTGCTATGGCAGAGAAATGATAGCAGAATAACGCTGAATTATCCGCTGCTTTTGGGTGATTATAATGGTGATGGTAAAATGGATGTTATGTTTTCAACAGGAAATAATTCTCTTTTTGCCACATTTATGTCTACCGGAAAAGCTTTTATCAAGGAGGAACAGTACCATTCTTTCAGCAATACCGCTGCCTATTGGTCAAGCCCTTCTGGTGCGGGTTCGGAAGTTTTACGTCAATATTACCTTATACCTTGTGATGTAGATGGAGATGGAAAGACTGATATTATACGTGCCGAAACTGTAACTCAGAATGGGACTAATGGAGGAACGATCAACCTTAATATCCATTACAATTTGGGTATTTCTTCATTTGTCTTTGCCCCCAGCTTTACTTCAGCCTATACACAGAGCCAGTTCACTAATCTGAGGCATAACCCTATACCTATATTCCTGAACCCGAACAGACAAAGTTTTAGGCCAGAATTTGGTTTTATAAGCGATTACACGATTTCCTTATTCCGGTTTTATAAAGATTTTAGAAAAGAAGCGCAGATCGGTACTGTTTCACAGGATGGAGTAAGCCACTCGATCACTTATAATGAACTTACGGGTGAACAAAGTACACCTGATGTACCCTTATATGAGATCAGTTATAATCAGACCTATCCTTTTGTGGACCTGCATACGCTCCCAGGGGTGAGCGTGGTAAGCAAGATAACGCGAAACTATAACGGGGAGCAGCTGAACCAGGTATTTGGTTATGGAAAGGCCGTAACCCATATCGGCGGTCTGGGATTTATGGGCTTTAGCGAAACAATCCGTACCAACTGGCATGTAAACAGCAATGATAATAACCGTATTTTCAATATCAGCCTCTTTGACCCGCTCTTGAGGGGGGCGCCTGTCCGTAGTTTCAGTACCAAGTCTACCTACATCAACCCGGCTATAAAAGATCTGGCGCTGACCAGCCCTGCACCAGCGGGTGGTGTACCGGACGGTGCATCCCTCTCTGATTACATTAGCCGCTCAGACCAGGTTTATAGCACACAGCTTCTGCCCAATAAGGTATTTGTCAATGTAGCTGTGGGAACAGCCAGCAAGGATATGCTCACCGAAACCTTCGGTACCCAGACCATGGAATATGATAGCTATTTTAATGTAACGAAAAGCACGAGCAATTTCAATGGTACCGGATCAAAATTAACAGAGATGACCTATGATAGCAACCCGTCAGGCAATTACATTGGCCGGCCATTATCGACCAAGGCTACGCTTAGCAATGGTCCGGAAATTTTTACAACGGAGGATCAATATACTTATAGTGGTTTTTTAGCCACGCAGGTGAAAAAGAAAGGAAATAATACCGACTGGGTAATAGAGGACATGACTTATGATAGTTTTGGTAACGTGACCCAAAAAACCACTACTGCACCAGGAGGTGCACAGCGGACAATCGCAATGCAATATGATGCATCCGGGAGGTTTATGGTTAACAATACAGACATAGATGGAATGGTGACTACAACCAGCTATGATAACAGTACAGGCAATACGCTGACTACAACCAATCCTTACGGTCAAACTACAACTAACACTTTCGATACCTGGAGCAGAATGATATCCACCACAAACTATCTTGGCAAAAAGAAAACAATCTATTATTCACCTTCTTTTCTGGGCGCGATCAGTGTGGAGGAGGTTAACGACGATGGAAGTTCAAGTGCTATCCATTACAATGTCTTCGGCCAGAAGCGTGGTAGCCGCCAATCAACATTATTAGGTAATGACGTTGCTGATGCTGTTGAATTCGATGTCTATGGGCGTGTTTACCGTCAGAGCGAGCCTGCACCTCCAGGGTCGGCCAGTCAGTGGAACTATCTTGCTTACGATGAATATGGAAGACCAAAGCAGTCCACCAGTTTTACAGGTAAAGTAACCAACATCAGCTATAACGGTTTGAGTATGACTGTGAGTGACGGAACAAAAACGATAACCACCACTAAGAATGCTATGGGGCAAGTAGTAAGTCTGCAAGATCCTGGTGGAACGATTAACTACAGTTACTTTGCCAATGGTAATATGAAGACTGCTTATTACGCTGGAATTACACAAACTGTAGAACAGGATGGCTGGGGACGTAAAACGAAACTAACTGACCCTTCGGCGGGGGTATACGAATACCAGTATGACAGCTGGGGCCAATTAACCAAAGAAATTACACCGAAAGGCATTACGGAGAATGCCTGGGATGCGACAGGCAGAATTACCCAAAAGAAAATTGTGGGTGACGACACCAATATGCAGCAGGATTATACTTATGACGGCACTACAAAGCTGCTGACCAACATGGCACTGACCAACGCAGATGGCAACAATGCAACCTACACTTACAACTATGACGGCGATAAAAGGATAACCAGTACCATAGAAGATAATCTCCATGCAAGATTTGTAAAAGGGTTCACCTATGACAGCTTCGGTCGCATCAGTACCGAAAGTTATGAGGCTAAAAACAAATCGAATAATATAATAGCCTCAAAGACCATAGAAATGCAGTATCAAAATGGAGAACTGTTGCAGGCTACTTTACAGGGAACAGGGCAGATAATATGGAAGGTCAATGCGCTCGATGGTAAGGGAAACCTTACGGAAACTATTCAGGGTACAGCATTAAAAAATACGATGCAGTATGATACTTATGGACTTTTACAGCAGAACATGCTGGAAAATATCTCGGGCACCCCCACAACGCTGATGACCCAGGGTTACAGCTTTGACGGCCTGCGAGGACTGCTCAACAGCAGAAGTAACAGTGCATTCAATTGGAGCGAAAGCTTTAGCTATGATAGTCAGGACCGCCTTACCAGTTTCCATGACAATCTGGGCAACAACAGTCAAGAGTATGATAATCGCAGCCGCATAACTGATAATAGCCAACTGGGCAGCTACTCTTATGATGGTAACTCTTACCGCCAAAGTGAGCTGAACTTAAATGGTACAGCAGATGCATATTATCAGCTGGATCGCCCATTACAACAGATAAGCTATAATGCCTTTAAAAGCCCGGTAGAAATTTTTGAACAAAGCAAAGAGCGCATCGGTTTTCAGTATAATGCTTCTCTGGGTCGGGCTCATATGTATTATGGTGACGAACTGACTGATAAAATGTTGCGGCGGTACAGACGGCATTATAGCGAGGAAGGAAGCATGGAAATCACAAACGATATCCAAACCGGGAAAACCAGTTTTGTATTTTATCTGGGCGGAGATCCTTACAACGCGCCGGCTATATGGAAAGAGGTGCATATAAGCGGGCAGAGTACACAAGATCTTTATTATCTGCACCGTGACCATCTGGGAAGCATCGTGATGATCACTAACGATCAGGGACAGGTTGTAGAAAAGCGTCAGTTCGATGCATGGGGTAATATTGTTAAATTACAGGACGGTTTGGGTAACGACCTTGCTGCTTTTGTAATTCTTGACCGCGGTTTCACGGGACATGAGCACTTGCTCAGTGTAGGTCTCATTCATATGAATGGCCGCTTGTACGATCCTAAACTTCACAGATTCCTGTCTCCTGATAATTTCGTTCAGGACCCTTACAATACACAAACTTATAACCGTTATAGTTATGCTATGAATAACCCACTGATGTTTACCGATCCAAACGGGGAATTTATCTGGGCATTTTTTGCGGTTGGAGCTTTGATCGGTGCGCTGACCGGGGGTGTAAGTTATGTCGCCTCCGCAATAAGGACAGGCGATTGGAGCTGGAGCGGACTTGGTATGTCCATGCTTACAGGGGCTGTTATAGGTGGGGTTACAGGAGGGGTTAATCCAGCTGGGCTGATCAGCAATTCATTGGGAACGACATTTGCAACGGCTTTTGTAGGTGGTTTTATGCCATCTGCAAACTTTTCAATAGGCGATTTCAATTTTAGTATTTCTCCATCGATAGTGTTTGGTAAATCATTCGGTATGGGCGCAAATTTAAGTGTTGGGTATTCAACCGGAAAATGGAGTTTTGCTGCTGGCTTTGGCTTTATGGCTTATGGGAATTATCAAGGATTTGGGAAAGGAGGAGCTGAAATCAGGGCTTCATTAATGGCGGGCTATGATAACGGTACAAACGGGTTTACCATTGGGACAAACAAATGGTGGGGTTCAGGGGAAATGCGCGAATTTAATCAACGCACGGGAACGATAGGACTTCATTTCGGAGAATTCAGGGCTTTTTATGAAAATGATGGTTCAATTGGACCATTTGGTGATGATGAAGACCGTTACCGGACAGCATCTCTTTCACTGTCTGTTGGCAACGTAAGCGCTGCATTTAGCCTTTTTACTGGCAACAGGGATTATATTCGTGAAAATGGATCGGTTACCCAGCACCGTGATCCTATGTGTATAGATGATTTTGGAAGGAGAATGCCGAACGGCCTGGTTAGAGAGCTCAACACAAAGTACAGGATGGGCATGCTAACCATAGGCTATAAAAATATAAGGGTCGGTGTTAACAGTGAACATGTTCGCCATGCCATTCAGGATCAGGCGATCCACAACCTGAGAATTCCCTGGTTCAATGGTAAGTCCCTTATCGATAAGCGGCAGATGGGATTTGAGAACCAGTCATGGAAATGGGAAGGATTCATGCAATATAAAACACTAAATCAATTTTCATCATGGTAAAAAAAATATTTTTTGGTGCAGGTTTGCTTTTACATTTAAGCGCCTGTTGCTATACGGGAGTTAAAACAAGTTATGGCTTGCCCCGGAAAGCTATACGGAAGCTGGATGTGGCCGGAAACTATAGTAGCCTAATCGATACCTCTGCGGTGTATAAGATTAAAACTAATTTCTTTTACAATAAATCGCTAAAAAAATATACCTATTATGAAAAAGACAGTGATACGGACTATGCTTACACCAGCTACTTCAAATTTTATGGAGGTGGGAAACTGGGCTTGTTTATTATATCCAAAAGTGATACGGCCCATTTGAAAAGAGAAGATTTTAATCCCTTAAAAGCAAAGATGGGCTACTTTACAATTAAGGAAAATGGAGAGATCCAGACTAGAATATCAACGATCGGAAATTGTAACTTATTCATCAGCAATGAAAAAGGATTTGTAAAAGGCGATTCCATTGTTTTGGAACGCCATTTCGGTGTGATATATGAAAAGAAAAGATTACCGAAAGGAATACTTGAAAACTGGACCCCCGATTGGTAAAATGGGAATAGACTCTGAATATGTAAGAGATGCATTTCAAAATTGGTCCGAGCATAAATTGTTCCACCGTAGCCTGGTTTTAGAATGGTGTGTAGAACGTTGCTCCATATGCTCAGTATAGAAAATTTAATCCCTACTCAGTATAGAAAATTTAATCCCTACTCATTATGGTAAAAAGCATAACAGGTCATCTTTTCATTACGTTACTGCTACTAACATATAGTTGTATTCCTCGAATTATACACGATAAAAGGAGACTGACTAGTTGGGATAATGGAGATGAAAAAAAATTAAACAGTAATGGCTATTACTATTCTATCTATGAGCGGTCAAATGTTACTGACAGTAAACAGGGCAAAGGAATTTACATGAAAGTTTTCCGCATTGATTTACATATACAGTTCGAAATGGTTATGGAAATCAATGCGTAAAAGTTGTCGATTTATCTTGTGAGATTGCCGTGTCTGAAGGAATGATCAACACTTACCTCGAAAGTCCCAAAAGAAAAAGAGTCAGTACAATGGACATATGGAACTGGGGGAAATATAAAATAGTAAAAAATAGAATTTTAATACAGACATATTACAACCATCAGGGAGATTACTATTTAAAAGAGGAGACGGGAGAATGGCTGGATCCATCTAGTTTTAGAATCCTTGAGATCAGGGATTACAGAACGGATAAGGTCGAAAAGGTAAACAGGGCTTTTAATTTTAAAGTTTTTGATGTCCACTTAATACAAGATAAGGTACCACAAAATAAGGTATTCAGAAAATGATGACATTGGTAGTTGGGGTTTGAGGATCTGTCTTGGAACTGGGTTGATAATAACAATATAAAACAATTAATAATTTTATATCATGGTACTTATACAATTAAATCGGCTCGTGGGTGGTTTTTATTCTATCTATAAAAAAAATATGCAGTTAAGATTGATAAATAATAATTCATAAAGTTGCCAGGTTGATTAGATTTTTTGTTTGATAGCTATTTAGTAGTTCGCTACACTAAGTAAAGGATATTAGCAAGGCGGATGAGAGTTATCAATAATTAAGGCTGCTTATTGTGGTTAATTTATTCTTATTTGCCTGTTTTGCGTTTTCTCCTTTTTATTTGGTTTTCAAATAGCTGTTCTTCAAAATTATCTCCTTGAGCCTGCGGCAATAATCCTCCCAATCCTTCGGTAAACCCTGGTTCCTCCTTATCTAGAAAATCAAAAATATTATGCAGCTTTTCGTCAATCGGTAATTCTGGCGACGGGAGTGGGCTGATAGTTTTTTCGTTTGTATTAATATTTATTTGAGGTTTTTGATTATTGTTCCACCATTGATTAAATACATTAGCCGATAAATTTTTACCAAGACGAGAGCCATTCCAAACCGTCTTAGAGTTGTGATCGATAAAGGTAATACCGTAGATGCGACCTTCAGCATTTTTTCGTACGACAGTATTAATTCCATGTCCGACCAATTGCTGCTTGAAATTTTCCTCATCAGATACGGTATGCATCGCAACTTCTATGGAACCTATAAGTAGGTGTTTTGTCTTTTCCTTTTTAAGGAGTTCACTAGATTTTTCAAAATGATTTTGAAGTTCAAAATAGCCAGCACCTTTTCCAAAAAGAGATGCCTTAAAGGGGCTGCTCACTTTTTCTCCATTTTCATTGATTGCAAAATAAACTAAACCTTGCTTCGGTTTACCCTGTAATTCCCCTTTAACTTCTTCCGCCGTAATGTTGAATAGTGATAGCAGGGCATTATATTCCCCAATGCTTTGAAACCGGTAATGTTTGGGGAGATACCTGACCACAGCAGCAAGCTGGCTCTTAATATCGCCTTTTTTATAGTCTACTGAATTAAATGTTTTTTCATTTGTAGAATAAGTTTGTTCGGTTGCAGTCAGTAAATTATACTTTTTTTCAAGCTCCCTGCAAATTTCCATTGAACGTGGATGGTCAAATTTATCTGAAATCTTTTTTCCATCCAGCTTTACGCAGGTGGATACAATATGAATGTGGGTGCGCTCGGTATCGGTATGTTTGAATACCACATAGGGCTGATCGCCATATCCCATATCTTTCATGTAGTCCTGGGCTATTGAAACAAAAGCCTCATCACTAACCAAGTCTTTTGGATCAGGATTAAGGGAAATATGCAAAACAGGTTTCTCTACTTTTTGGTTTGCTGAGAGATAAAACTCAAAAGAATGGTGTAATTGTGATACCGAATATTGGCCATTCAGTGTCTCGGCTATCTTTTGAATGAATAATATTTGTCCGTTTTCCTTGTCAACTTTCTGTTGGTTGTAATTAAGTGCGCCAAATAAATTGGCACCTTTACCAATTTTTGCGATCATTTATTTTTCCTTTTTAAGATGTTTAGTTTCAAATTCCTGAGTCAATTGAATCACTTCCTGAATTAATTTGGCCATTTCTAAGGTTTGTTTTTCCAATTTAAAAAGGTATGCAGAGGCTTTTTTTTCAGAGAAATTGCGGTACATAATCTTAATAACCTGATTGTAATTGACACCAACTGATCTGAACTGCCCATAAAAATTGGTTAGTCGTATGTGATAATCGTGAGCTGATGAATCAATTTTTACGGTTTTAATTGTTTTCTGAAATAGGCAGGCCGTAATAAAA
The DNA here is from genome assembly GCF_018613605.1 of Pedobacter sp. ISL-64. Classification (GTDB taxonomy): domain Bacteria; phylum Bacteroidota; class Bacteroidia; order Sphingobacteriales; family Sphingobacteriaceae; genus Pedobacter. Next base: position 273,611 of record NZ_JAGGPU010000001.1, read on the forward strand.
TGTGCCATTACCTTCATTCCCGATTGCTTAAAAAGGGAAAGAAAATGCTTGTTTTCTTCTGCATTGAGGCTGATCGAATAGCGAAATATGGCAGGATTCTTTTTAGGATTCCGTCCTCCTTTCTTCTGTTTGTGTTGAATATTATCTTCCATATTAATCCAATTGTAATGTTAATAAAACTGCGACTTCGGAGCGGTTTTCCAGCCCCCTGCAAGGGCAAGTCGTTTTGAGCTGCGGAAATTCATTTCCAGCAGCTCAAAACATAACTTGCTCTGTTCCGGTGAACAGAGAATTCACCCTGCGGGATGAATTAAATAAAGCAGAGAAAGGCAGCTTTGAGCTGCTGAGCATACTGCCTGATTTACCGGAGCAGTTATCTGTAAAATCCATTTCAAAATCTTTTTACAAAGTTCGGGCGGAATATTGAAAGTGTTGATATCCAGTGTAATGCCAAATGATTCCTGTGAGCGCCAAATGCTGCCAACTTAGGTGTTGCCCCAGCTTATAAATGTTCCTTTGTATATGAAAGCGGTAGTAAGCATGTGGAATCGTAAGTACGTAAATACGTACAGACGATAAAAGCTACCTGCGAACGGTTATAGACATCCCCGTAATTATGGTCATATAGAGAATTATACGAACAGTGGTGTATACAGATAATTAAATGGAGATAAGTGAAGAAATGCGCGGGGATGAAGAGCGCAGGATAAATACGTAAAGATATCTAAAGGTATTGAGTTAAGCATAAGGAATGATACGCACTGCGTTATTGGTGTCTGCACCGGTAAACGCAGGTGAGAAAATAGAATAATAGTTACTTCTAGCAAGAAAGAAGTACGTAACAACATAAGTTAATAATTGAATATATACAATGAAAACAAAAGATCAACCATTATTTATAGCCTTTTCTTCACAAAAAGGGGGTGTTGGTAAAAGTACCTTTACAGCACTTGTTGCAAGTACGCTGCATTACCGCCTGGGTTATCAGGTAGCGGTATTTGACTGTGATTTTCCCCAGCATAGTCTGACAAAAATGCGTGACCGGGATTTGAAAACCGTAATGGAAAATGAGGCCTTTAAACGATTGGCTCAAAAACAGTTTATGACACTTAATAAGAAAGCCTACCCGATCTTTAATTGCCGGGCAGAAACGGCGATACAGGAAGCCTCACATTTTATAGCGTCTTCAGTGGTTCCTCCTGATGTTGTTTTTTTTGATCTTCCGGGAACAGTAAATACTGCCGGGATATTGAAAACCCTTATGAACATGCACTATATTTTTTCACCCATAACTGCCGATCGTGTGGTTGTTGAAAGTACTTTAAGCTTTACCCAGGCCCTGAGTGATATCGTTATGAAGAATGAAGAGAGCAATATTAAAGATATCAGGCTTTTTTGGAACGAAGTTGATCGGCGTGAAAAATCTTCCCTCTACGATTTCTATACCAATTTTATAGAAGGTCTGGGCTTCTCTCTTATGAAAAGCCATATCAAGGATAGTAAAAGATTCAGAAAAGAAGGTGAGGCAATGGAAAGCACAGCCTTTCGGTCCACTTTACTGCCTCCTGATCTGCGATTGATGAAAACCTGTCATCTCGACCTTTTTATGGAAGAATTTCTAACAATCTTAAAATTACAATAAGAATTATGAACGAGGAAAATGAAGAAAAGGCCAGTCCGGTATTCAATGCGGAATATATCATGAACCAGATGGAATACGGTGTACGAAAAGAAGGAATGAAACCGCTTCCCGAATCTCCTTCAAAAGCTGAAATAAAGTCCGCTGCCAAAGAAAAAAGCAGGACTGTAAAGACAAACGATAAGGGTTATGAAGAGCTGTTTTTCAGAAATCCAGGCAGCAACGCCCGCAATGGAAAATCCGTATACATAAACCCTGAATTTCATGAACGCCTTTCCCGAATTGTTCAGGTCATTGGTGATGATAAACTGTCCATCTATGCCTATTTAAACAATGTATTAGAGTATCATTTTCAGGAATTCGGTGAAGAGATCACTACAAGTTTTAACGAGAAGTACAAACCAATTTTATAAAATATTTGAATTATGACATCTAAGAAAAATGGGAAAATCAGTAAGAAACCACTGAGAACATATGAAGCCCTGTTCCTTACCAACCGTTACCCATCGGGACGCACTGGGAAAGTGGTATACATACGTCCTGAATATCACGAGCGGCTTCTTCGCATTGTTCAATTGACCAGGGAAGAGAAGACGACACTTTATTCCTATATTGATAATATTTTCGAACATCATTTCCAGGAATTCGGAGTCGATATTACCGACTTTTTTAATGAAAGGAATAAACCTATCCTATGAGAAAATACACTTTTCTCAATTTCACAGAACACTTAAATCTATTATATAATTATGGAAACACTCATTGTAATATGCCTGCTTGTGGTCATCTTTTTACTGCTGGAGGATAAATTTGTGATCAAAAAAAGACCGGTTAAGAAAGAAAGCCAGGAGAAAGCGGCGATCATTTTACCGCAAATAATGGGATTGCCCAGGCCCGCAACAAGACTTTCGACGCCAAAGAATGCCCCTGAAAGCCAAAGTAAGGAACAAGAGCCCCAATCAGATAATTTAGCCACTGAAATCAAAGAAGATGATTTCGATATAGAAATTCCGCAGGAAGAGCCGGAAGAAGTTTTTAGTCAAATGCCCGATTTTGAAGATGAGGAAAAAGAATGGGGCAAATATAGAGTTTCTGATGGTGAAGACGGTTTCGCCACAGGGGTCACCTTTGAGGAACTAAGTACCGTGGGGATGTTACTGAGCCAGGAAATGCCCGAGCCATCTTTAGAGAAACAAGCGGTAGATATTGTTCGTAAAATACAGGGAACCGAACTTTTCAGTCTATTGGAAAACTCTATGGAAGGGGCTTCGAGAAGAATAGCTGATCTATTGGACCGAAGCCTTTCCGCCGAAGCAGATCCCGGTTCTTCCATTTTGCGGAATAATAATTTATCAGATTTTAATATTGGAGACTTTGTATAAAAGCAGAATTTCCCCTATTTATTTAACGAATTAATACCAGGAATTATGGAAAGAGAATTGCCTGTTGTGAATATAGAAGGAACAGACTTTATTGTTGATGTAAAAAAACTGGAATTAATAGAAAGTAATAATCCCAACAATACGATTTCGCTTTTTGAGATGCGGGATCTTAGAAACCACAATGGATATGCTTTTGAGTATAGTCTGACGGAAAAGAATATACCGTCTTCGTTTATCCGTGGAGAAACGGTTACGGTAAGTCTGCCGGAATTGGTGACACTCGATCCGGAAGGCATGTCTGCGAAATATGGCGTTCCCTTAGAGATGTTTGCAACTAAAAGCGATTTTGATCTAATGGTTGACCAGACCGCATTAAAAGAACGGCTTAGCGGTCTTTTACCCATTGTTGATATTGCAGGTCATCCTTTTTATGTTGATCTGCGGATGGATATGCTGCGCGCCAAAGACGATTTCTTGTCAGAAGGGATTGTATTTTCTAAGATCGAAGACTATTACGTTGATGGAAAGGAAGAGTACTGCATTCCATACAATCCTAAAACGCATGAATTTAAGGAGATTGATTTTAGCTCGATAACCGAAATACCTAAAGATATTATTGTTGTCAGCGTACCTCATGAAAGTGCTTTGGACCCGATCGGGTATAACAGAAAGCATGGTTTTGAAGAGCTGTCTAACTTAAAGGAAAGTAACCTGAAGTCTCATTTCAAAGCTGGTCAGGTTGCCTGGAAAGATACGGGTATAGAAGAAACTATTCGTGAAAACAAAGCAAATTCCATTAAAAGCGAAACTGCCAAAGCTAGTAAACCAATAAAAAGAAACGGGCCAAAACTTTAAATGAGTTATGAAAATTGAAATAAAGAATATTCAATATAGTGAGCTGCTCAGCGAGGAGACCAATGCATTCGCAGCCACTCTGTATATTGAAGGAAGGAAAGCAGGAACCGCCTCTAATACGGGGCATGGCGGACCAACGGGCTATAGGGCAGACGATGAAAAGGGCAAAAAGCTTATCGAACGGGCCGAAGCCTGGTGTAAAACACTTCCGCCTGATAAATTTAGGTCAGAGGGTAAAGATTACTCTTTTGAGATGAATCTTGAAAGCCATATTGACAAACTTCTGGATAAGTGGCTTGATGAAAGAGATCTTAAGAGATTTCAAACGAGAATTAAAAAAGAGATGGAAAGAGGAGTTGTGGTGGGTATTCCTAATGAATCTTATTCATTATGGCGTTTCAAGATGCCGTTAGCCAATTACCTCAAGAATGCAAGTGGATTGCAAGTCATTAAAAGGGCTCTTGTAAATGAAATACTTCCGACTCTTAGAGAGGGAAGAATAATTTTAAATACCAATATTCCCCAAAAACTGCTAGAGGAATCGGGATTGAAAAAGAATCAGTATACAGAGCCGGTTTCCGGCAAAGATGCCATACAACAAAATGAAAGTAAGCTGCCGCGAAAAGGCCGTAAGCTGTGAATTGTGAAAGAGAGTTTGTGTAGGCAAACTTCCTATCTTAGAGAAATGAATGATCCCACAGACTACAGTGGTCACACCATAGTAGTAAGAAAAATCGGATCTTTGTATACGCCACGAAATGTGAAACGTAACTGAAAACTCCCCCCTCAATCAATACTATATCTTGATATGGCTAAGAAGAGAAAGAAAAAAGGCAATAAAGAGGCTAAACGAACAATGCCGCGTGCAAGAAGGCTGCAGTCTGCAAAGCAGTGGCTGCCAACTTATACGGGAAAGCACCTGGTACGGGCTTATGCCAGGCATTATCACACCGACCTACTTTGTTCGATCACAGAATTGCGGATCTTAGGGATTACTGTTACAGAGGAATATGAAACAGCGGTCAAACGCTCTGTTGAATTGGTGACTGCACAGAAAAAGCAAATGAAGGAAGCAGCATTGGCAAAAAGCAGAGGGCTGGTATGGGGTATCAATCAGGATGAAAATTTCGCCTTTATTGTTGGGCATACAAGTGGTGGCGCACCCTAAGGGTTGCAATGGAATGAATTATCGGATGATGAGCAGAAGCTGTATGATGAAGAAGAAAAATAATAGGCGAGGAACAGATACCATCAAGAACTTTTAAAAGCAAAGCGTAAAAAGCAAAGTTTAAAATACTCATTTAAATTTATCCAATACATATTTATTCTCAACGTCAGAACATAAAGCCTGACGTTTTTTTATGCCTGTTTGTCTAATCTAACAATAAAAAAACCAAGAACGAATCCTCGGTTCTCTAATTTTGATTTTTAAAAGTATTTTGAAAACTAACTATTTAAAAATCAACATTATTAAAAGCAATGTGATTGTAATACATGAATTACTATATTAATAATCGAATGTGGGTTAAACCTGTACAAAATGTTTAAGATCATATTATTTAATGAATATTTTTCACTTTACCAGGGTCTTTGTAATCTAAAAAAATCCGATCTGAGGTTCAGTATCTATTATTTTTATTATTAAATCAAATCCACTGATAAGGTTTGTCCTTTCTATTCAGATAACAGTGCATTTCTTCCTTCTTGAGTTCGGGGAAAAATTTTAATGCATGATCAATACCATAATTAGGGAGAAAATGAATTTCGTCACGGATCGTCCTGATCACTTTTTCATACCCATAGAAACGAATGATTTCGTCAATTTCTTCCTGTCCTCCACGTTCTACAATGCGTCCGATGATTGATCTATAGGCTTTGTCAAAATCCATTGCCTCTATGTCGTAGTCCCAAAAAAATACACGGTCTATTTTTGGCATTCTTTTATTTTTTGAGATAGGTTTGATAACATAACATTTACTTTTTTGCTGAACCCTGAAATCAATGATGTAGGCAACAATTTTTGCTTTTATTTCTGCGCGACGGCTGTTTCTTCTACTGCCGGAATTGTGAAAACGTTTACTCATGAAGTTAAATCCAGTGATAAGGTTTGTCTTTCCTATTCTGATAACAGTGCATTTCTTCTTTCTTGATTTCAGGAAAAAATCTTAATACCTTATCAATAGCCATAGTTAGGGAGAAAGTGGATTTCATCGCGGATAGCCCTGATCACTTTTTCGTGACCATAGAAACGAATGATTTCATCAATTTCTTCCTGTCCTCCACGCTCAACGATGCGACCGATTACCATTTATAAGCTTCTCATTCGATCTCATCAAATCTGAAATCCCAAAAAAAATTGGGGTGCAGGTTGGGTATATTTTTCTTTGATTCTTTCATCATTTTACAAATTGGATTTCTATTTTTTTTCTTAAAAATATCTCTATCAAATATACGATTTTTTTCACTTTAAAAGCCTTTTAACGCCAAGTAATTCCACTGATTGCCAGTTTGTTAGTCTGTCTTTGCTTCCCCAATACATTTGTTTTCAAGTCCCGCAAGGCGCGGGAAAATGGTTAACAAATAATTCAATTTCACATGGAGAAACAAAGAAAAAAACTGATTCTGGCAGGAATGATTTTACTGTCAGTATCGGGCGTGTTTGCGCAGGGGAATGGTGCAGCAGGAATTACGGAAGCGACCCAGATGGTCACATCGTATTTTGATCCTGCGACCAAGCTGATCTACGCGATTGGTGCCGTGGTGGGACTGATCGGCGGGGTAAAAGTGTACAATAAGTTCAGCAGCGGTGATCCCGACACCAGCAAGACAGCGGCAAGTTGGTTTGGTGCATGTATTTTCCTGATCGTAGCTGCAACAATCCTTCGTTCATTCTTCCTTTAAACTGATGCCTTATGAATAATACAGCATTCAACATCAACAAAGGTATTGGGAGGACAGTAGAATTTAAGGGCTTAAAAGCGCAGTACCTGTTCATTTTTGCAGGCGGACTGCTGGGTATTCTTATCCTGACAATGATCCTATACATGGTTGGGGTTAATTCCTACATCTGTCTTTTAGTTGGGGCAGGAGGGGCTTCGCTCTTAATCTGGCAGACATTCAAGCTCAACCAAAAATATGGAGAGTACGGATTAATGAAAATCGGTGGAAAAAGCAGGCATCCCAAATTCATCATCTGCCGTAAACCGATCTACCGTTATCTCAAGTTCAACCATAAAAAAGGTGCCTTATGAGAAATATTTCAAAGGCAACCACACTGGAGAGTAAATTTCCACTGCTTGCGGTAGAAAACCATTGTATAATCTCAAAGGAAGCTGACATTACTGCATGCTTCGTAGTTCATCTGCCTGAGATTTTTACGGTGGCAGGACCTGATTATGATGCGATCCATTCGGCATGGCATAAAGCAGTGAAAACATTACCTGAATATACCGTGGTCCATAAACAGGATTGGTACATCAAGGAGAACTATCAACCTGACATTATTAAAGACGATTTGAGTTTCCTTGGTAAGTCATATCAGCAGCACTTTAACGAGCGCCCATTCCTCAATCATTATTGCTATGTATTTATTACCAAAACTTCCAAAGACAGGATGCGGATGCAGAGCAATTTTTCTTCGCTTTGCAAAGGGGTATTAGTTCCAAAGGAAATAAGGGATAAGGAAGCGGTTGGAAGGTTTATGGAATCGGTAAGCCAGTTCGAGCGGATCGTAAATGATTCCGGCTTTATCAGAATCCAGCAACTAAGTGAAGAGGATATTATCGGCGGCAAGGACAAGCAGGGTATACTTGAACAATATTTTACGCTTTCCCGAAAACCGGGGACTGCACTGCAGGACATTGCTTTGGGGAGCGAAGAAATGAGGATCGGAAATAACAGGCTCTGTCTGCATACTTTATCCGACACCGATGATCTCCCGTCAACAGTAGCCACAGATAGCCGGTATGAAAAATTATCTACAGACCGTAGTGACTGCCGTTTGTCCTTTGCTGCACCTGTCGGATTATTATTGAACTGTAATCATATTTACAATCAATATTTATTTATTGATAACAGCGATGATAACCTCAAGAAGTTTGAAAAATCTGCACGAAATATGCATTCGCTGGGAAGATACAGCCGTAGTAACCAGATCAATAAAGAATGGATCGAACGCTATCTGAACGAAGCGCACTCTCATGGACTGTCATCCATAAGGGCGCACTTCAATGTAATGGCATGGTCGGATGATGCTGTTGAGCTTAAACAAGTGAAGAACGATACGGGTAGTGCTTTGGCCCTGATGGAATGTAAACCACGCCACAACACGACAGACGTTGCCACTTTGTTTTGGGCAGGAATTCCCGGTAATGCGGGAGATTTTCCAAGTGAAGAAAGCTTTTACACGTTTATAGAACCGGCGCTGTGCTTTTTTACTGAAGAGACAAATTACCAAAATTCGCCATCGCCCTTTGGAATTAAAATGGCCGATCGTCTGACAGGAAGGCCTATACATCTTGATATCTCTGATCTGCCGATGAAAAAAGGCATTATTACCAACCGGAATAAATTCATTCTAGGTCCATCGGGAAGCGGTAAATCATTTTTTACCAATCATATGGTGAGACAATATTATGAGCAAGGAGCTCACGTTTTACTCGTCGATACGGGTAATTCTTATCAAGGCTTGTGCGAATTGATCAAAGGCAAAACGAAAGGAGAGGACGGGGTATATTTTATCTATAAGGAAGATAGTCCGATAGCCTTTAATCCTTTCTACACCGACGACGGCGTTTTCGATATTGAAAAAAGGGAAAGTATCAAAACCGTGATATTGACGCTTTGGAAAAGAGATGATGAACCGCCAAGCCGAGCCGAGGAAGTGGCCCTTTCCAATGCGGTGAGCGGCTATATCGATAGGATCAAGAAGGAGAATTACAATCCGTCTTTTAACAGATTCTACGAGTACGTTAGAGGCGATTATCGTAAGATCCTGGAAGAAAAGCAGGTTCGCGAAAAAGACTTTGATATTGCCAATTTTTTAAATGTATTGGAACCTTATTACAAGGGCGGCGAATACGATTACCTGCTCAATTCTGAGAAACAGCTTGACCTTTTAACAAAACGGTTTATTGTGTTTGAAATCGACGCGATTAAAGATCACAAAATCTTATTTCCGATTGTAACGATCATCATCATGGAAGTATTCATTAACAAGATGAGAAGGCTGAAAGGCATCCGAAAGCTCATTTTAATTGAAGAGGCTTGGAAGGCGATAGCCAAGGAGGGCATGGCGGAATATTTAAAATATTTGTTTAAAACCGTTAGAAAATTCTTTGGCGAGGCTATCGTAGTTACACAGGAGGTCGATGATATTATCCACTCACCAATTGTCAGGGAAAGTATTATCAACAACTCGGACTGCAAGATCCTCTTGGATCAGCGAAAGTACATGAACAAGTTCGATGATATTCAGGCGATGCTCGGGCTCACTGACAAAGAGAAAGCGCAGGTGCTTTCTATTAATATGAACAACGATCCCTCCCGCTTTTATAAAGAAGTATGGATCGGTCTGGGCGGGACACATTCTGCAGTTTATGCTACAGAGGTTTCCGCTCAGGAATATCTGGCCTACACTACTGAAGAAACAGAAAAGCTCGAAGTGATGCAGCTGGCTAAAGAGTTGGATGGCAACGTAGAGCTATCTATAAAGAGGATCGCTGCCTACAAAAGTGAGAACCCATAAAATTTCAAAATAATTATAACATTCTAAAATCAAAACAATGAAAAAATTAATCTTATTCTGTGGCCTATTATTGAATTTGGCAACAATGAAGGCTCAGTTCGTTGTAACTGATCCTACCAATCTGGCATCTGGTATTTTAAATTCTGCCAATGAAATTGTGCAGACTTCCAATACGGTCTCCAATGTGATCAAAAATTTCAATGAAGTCAAAAAAGTCTATGAGCAGGGAAAGGAGTATTATGATAAACTCAAAGCGGTCAATAATCTGATCAAAGATGCCCGTAAGGTACAGCAGACTGTCCTGATGGTGGGCGATATTTCCGAGGTGTATGTCACGAATTTCGGGAAGATGATTGATGATCCGAACTTTTCATCGCAGGAACTAAGCGCCATTGCATTTGGGTATGCCAAATTACTGAATGAAAGCGGAGGGCTTTTAAGTGATCTCAAACAGATCGTTAATTCTTCATCGCTTTCCATGAACGATAAAGAGCGTATGGAAATTATCGACCGTGTCTATAAAGAGGTTAGTGATTACTATAAGCTTGTACGCTATTATACCAATAAAAATATATCGGTCAGCTACCTGAGGGCCAAAAAGAAAAACGATAGTCAGCGCGTACTGCAACTGTATGGTACAGCGAATCAAAAATACTGGTAGAACCGATCACCTCTAAATCTTAAATATTATGGAATTCGATAATCTTCATGAAATATTACGCTCGCTCTATGACGAGATGCTCCCACTTTCTGCAACGATGGCGGCGGTGGCTAAAGGGGTGGCGGGACTAGGAGCCCTGTTTTATGTTGCCCTTAAAGTCTGGCAAGCCCTGAGCCGAGCAGAACCCATCGATGTATTTCCATTGCTAAGGCCATTTGCCCTTGGAATCTGCATTATGTTTTTTCCCACGATAGTATTGGGAACGATCAATGCGGTGTTAAGCCCCGTTGTAAAAGGCACACATGCAATGCTTGAAAATCAAGTTCTCGACCTGAATAAATTGCAACAGCAAAAAGACCAACTGGAACGCGAGGCAATGCTCCGCAATCCAGAACAGGCCTATCTTATTTCTGATGAGGAATTTGATAAAAAGCTGGAGCAACTGGGTTGGTCACCATCTGATCTGGGAACAATGGCCGGAATGTATCTAGAACGCCAGAGCTACAAGCTTGAAACGAGCATAAAAAACTGGTTCAGGGATCTTTTGGAAATTCTCTTCCAGGCTGCTGCACTGGTCATCGATACGATAAGGACATTTTTTCTCATCGTCCTGTCAATCCTAGGACCTATTGCCTTTGCCATTTCGGTGTGGGATGGATTTCAGTCAACTTTAAATCAATGGATCACAAGGTATATCAGTGTTTACCTGTGGCTTCCGGTTGCGGATATTTTCAGCTCGATGCTAGCCAAGCTGCAATCTCTGATGCTTGAAAAAGATATTGAAAGTCTTTCTGATCCGAGTTTTATTCCTGATGGTTCGAACACGATCTATACCATATTTATGATCATCGGCATCGTGGGCTATTTCACCATTCCAACGGTAACAGGCTGGGTCATCCAGGCTGGTGGTGCCGATAATTTCATGGGCAAAGTTACCGAAACTGCGCAAAAAGCAGGAAATGTTGCCAGTGCGGGCGCTGGTGCAGCGGCAGGCAATATTGGAGGTCAGTTATTGAAATAATTCAATTCACAAAAAAAATATAAAAAATGGAATTTAAAACATTAAGAAATATTGAAAATAGTTTCCTTCAGATCAGGCTGTATGCCATCATATTTGCGGTGGTGTGTATCTCGGTGATGGGATTTGCCGTATGGAAATCCTATGATTTCGCCGAAAAGCAAAGGCAAAAGATTTACGTATTGGATAACGGTAAATCTCTGATGCTGGCACTTGCGCAGGATGCCACAGTCAACCGTCCCGTAGAAGCAAGAGAACACGTACGGCGTTTCCATGAGCTATTTTTCACCTTGGCACCTGATAAAAATGCAATTGAAAGTAATATGAAAAGGGCATTCAACCTTGCAGACAGAAGCGCATTTGACTACTATAAAGATCTGTCCGAAAAAGGCTATTACAACCGGATTATTTCTGGAAATGTGCAGCAGCGCATCGAAGTGGACAGCGTTCATTGTGATTTCGAAACTTATCCCTATGCCGTTAAAACTTTTGCCAGACAATTTATCCTTAGATCCAGTAATGTCACGGAAAGAAACCTTGTTACATCCTGCTTTTTGGTAAACTCGGTCCGCTCCGACAACAATCCGCAGGGCTTCAATATGGAAAGATTCAGGGTGCTTGAAAACAAAGATATCCAGGTTGTAGAACGATAAATCTTTCTTATGGATAAAGAAAAAGAGCAAGAAAGGATTGTCGATACACTTACCGCCAAAGGATATGACGGTTATATGATGGCGCAAAGAGATTCAGTCGGGAAACTTAGGGAAATTGTAGCAGACTATTTTGATGGTAAAATCGAAAATAGGATTGCCGGTAACGACGGCTTATGGTTGCTCACATACATCAGCTGGAGTGGGGATGGGAAACAGTTCGTTTCATGCGATATGTGGCTGAAAGAGGACCAAGGACAAATGGGCGTGGATAAGATGATTATCGAGAAACAAGGTGATGGCCCTACCAAACAATGTGAATTGAATAAGCTGTCATTAGATGAGGTACCATCCACTCAGCGGGCCATTGAACTGGTCAGTGATACGCCGAAACACAAGTCATTTCAGGAAAAGAAGCGAAGGCTGCGCCTGTAAAAATCAAAATTATAATTAAAACCTAAACCAATGAAAAAACTACGAGCAATGTTCCATGTCTGGGAAAGCCGCATAGAACAACGGTGGTCAAAACTCTCAGAGCGTAAACAGCGAAGGTTTATCGTGCTCTTTTTCGCGGGCTATCTGCTTATCACAGCATGCGTGATCGCGACAGTGTGGTTTGATGCCAAAACAGAGAGAAGAACGCGGAAAAACGGCATAGAGCACATCCAAAACCCAATTCTGAAACGAGAGAATCAATTGGGGGATTCATCATCAATCATCTTAAAAAATAAACAACATGAAAGAGAATGATAATAATAACACCTCGGTCAAGCTTACGGAAGTGGGACAGACCGAAAGTCCTGAAGCGGTGGAAACATCGCAGGACAGATTGAAGAAACTAAGGAAACCGATTATTTTCGGGCTGATGTCCATCGTTTTTGTGGCCTGTATGTACATGATTTTTGTACCTGATAAAAAAGCAATGGACGAGGTTGGGTTGAATGAGGTGGTGCCACAGGCGAGCGATGCAGGAATGCAGGAAGATAAGGGCAAAGCTTACGAAAGTGACCTCATGGAGCAGAAAGAACTTGAGAGGAAGAAATCATTAGCTACCCTTTCGGATTACTGGAACGGTGACAGTACTGCATCAGAGACGAATGTATCGAAACCAGGTTCAAATCCTGCCGCGCCACTACCAGATTACCATAATCAGGCACTGAGCAGCTACCGCAACATTCAGGGTACCTTGGGCAATTTTTACGAAGATAAAGGAGAGACTGCACAGTTACAGAACGAAGTCCGGTCCTTGAAATCGCAATTGGCACAAAAGGAAAATGTTGGACAGACTAATCCCGTGGAAAGCCAACTGGCATTGATGGAAAAATCCTACCAGATGGCAGCAAAGTATTTTCCCACTGGTGGCAACGTGAAATCAGAAGTAAAGGAAACAACGAGACCAAAAGACACCTTTGAAAAAACAGGGCAGAAACTTTCTTTCGCTGCATTGTACCCAGCCACTAATATTATTGTGTCCGCTTTGAACAGGGAACCATCCGATAGTGCCTGGCTGGCTGAACTCAGCAGAGGAAAAAATCGCAATTTTTTCGGCATCGGAAAAACCAGGGAATCTTTTCAAACCGTAAACAGCATCCGTGCCTGCATCCACCAGGAGCAGCTCGTTGTTGGTAATAGTGCTGTTGGTATCAGGCTTTTGGAAAATGCGACGATTGACGGCCAGATCATCCCCAAAGGAACTGTACTGACCGGAACAGCAAAGTTTCAGGGTTCAAGATTGCAGCTTTTAATCAGTTCTATAGAATTTGGGGGCAACATCATCCCCGTAGAAATTTCTGCCTATGATCTACAGGGGCAGCCTGGTCTACCCGTTTCGGTGTCAGCTGAAAGAAGCGCCATTACCGAAACCATTGCCAATATGGGCAACACTTCGGGAACCAGTGTATCGCTGAGCTCAACTGCCGGGCAGCAGATCACAAGTGATCTGAGCAAAAGTGTAGTTCAGGGAATTTCCGGATACTTTTCAAAGAAGGTCAGGACGCCGAAAGTTACCCTGAAAACGGGCTACAAGGTATTCCTGATCGCCAAAAAATAACAATAATTAAGAATAACAATATGAAAATACTATTAAAAGATGTTTGCGCGCTAATGCTGCTTTTAACTTTTTCTCTCCATATAAATGCGCAGGAACAGGACAGCATATCGATGAAAGATAGTGTGATTACCCAATCGCGGTTAAAAACAGGTAAGATTGAACCCTATTGGCTGACGGTTACCTATGATAAGACAAGTCATATCATTTTTCCAGCAAAGATTAAGTACGTAGACCTAGGTAGTGAGAACCTGATAGCTGGAAAAGCCGACGCCGCGGAAAATGTATTGCGCGTAAAAGCGGCAGTAAGAAACTTTGAGTCTGAAACCAATTTTTCGGTCATCACAGAGGATGGTAGGTTTTACAGCTTTGATGTTTTTTACAGCGGATATCCGGCAACTTTAAATTATGATGTACTTAAAATGTTCAAGCATCAGGATAAGGAAAAAGTAAACGATGTGCTGTTTGAAGATCTGGGAAGTAACCGGCCCACATTAACTGCGGCAGCTTTGAAAACCATTTATACCAAGAATAAAAAACTGATCAGGCATATCGGTTCCTACAGTTTTGGAATCAGTTTTTTACTTAAAGGAATTTATATCTATGATGGTAAATATTATTTCCATACCGAACTTAAGAATAATACAAACGTACCTTATTCTGTCGATTTTATGACTTTCAAGATTGTAGATCGAAAAACATCAAAATTGACTGCAGTGCAGGAAAACGAATTGGTTCCCCTGAGATCCTATCAGCCACTGACAGATGTGCCTGAAAATCGTTCGGAACGTAATGTATTTCTGCTTGACCAGTTTACCCTTGCTGATGACAAGGTTTTGATGATAGAAATATTCGAACGTAATGGAGGCCGGCACCAAAGTCTCGAAATAACAAATGAAGATCTGATCCATGCATCACCGGTTAGAAATCTAAAGCTGGTATTCTAACCATTACGATAACCAAAAATTGAATCAAATGACAAAATACCTATTTACAATAATACTTTGCTTAGCGACAGGCACAGGTATTCATGCGCAACGATTGCTAAAAGGACAAAAGGGATTTGAAGCTACCGTTGGGTTAATCTCTGATAAAAAACCATGGAATAATAACTTTTTCGTTCAGGCTGGTTTAACAGTCAATGGGAAGGATGGGAGTTACCAGCTATATGCAGTGGAATATTCCCGCAAAATGCATGCTTTTCAGAGCTTTGAAATCCCGGTTGAAACTTATATCGTAGAGGGAGGCTACAGTTTTCCTTTACTACGGGACTGGGGCAAAAACATATCCCTGAATATGGGTTTTACTGCTGTTGCAGGATATGAAGTGTTCAACAAAAGTAGTGCTGTACTTTCCAATGGTGCCGTAATTCAGAATGCTGACAGTTTTATTTACGGAGCGGGGCTAAGGCTTTCAGTAGAGACATATCTGACCGATCATTTTTTAATACTGATACAAGGTAAATGTAAGGCGATCTGGGGAACCTCAGTGGAGCATTTTCGGCCTTCAACAGGTGTAGGCCTTCGATATATTTTTTAAACCTCAAATAATCAACCAATGAAAAAAAATGACAGTGAAAAAAGGTCGTTCGTAAAAAGACTGATATTTAAGGTCTGTACATTATCACTGATAGTAATGATAGGTCTACTCAATTCCTGCGATAAGGAACTGGAAATTAAAACAGATTTTCCGTTTGAGCTGGAAGTTATGCCTGTTCCAAAAAGCATTGCAAAAGGAGAAACCGTGACTATCAGGTGTACCATTAAAGCAGAAGGCAATTACGAAGGTGTAAAATATAAAATACGATATTTTCAGTTTGACGGTATTGGTAAATTAATTCTTTCAGGTAAAATATTAAAACCTAACGACTTATTTTCTCTGCCCCAAAAAGAATTTACATTATATTATATATCTGAATCGAAAGTGACGCAGTCCTTTGACATCTCGATTTCCGATAACAAAGGAAATGAACAGAAAATGGGTTTTCAGTTTAATAACAAAGATAATTGATGCCAGCAGTGCAAATTGCAATTTAAAACAAAGGATCTCCACTCGAATAGTGAAGATCCTTTTTAGTTTAAAAGAATTTTAAAGTAAGTGGAATAACTTCGAGAGAATGGTTCTATTGTAAGTAGGGAGCAAAAAACAATTAAGTAAAAAGTCAGCTTTTGTTACTCTTTAATTTTGTTAATCAAGGTCTCAATAAGTTTATTCTGAACATTAAGGAGATTTGTAATAGCGTCCTGGTTTTTTAGAAGTCCGTTAATCAGATCCGGAGACTCAGCATAGAAATTTGAATTACCTATATTCTGGATACTACAATCACTATTCGTTATATTAAAGGTAGGTGCCTCTTCCAAAAGATCTTTAATATCAATTTCATAAATCTCGGAAATCTTTAGCAAATTATCAGCCGCAGGTCGTGTTAAGTCCGTTTCCCACTTATGATAAGCTGGCTGGGAAATATGTAATAAGTCGGCAATCTCTTGTTGAGTATATCCTTTCTTTTTTCTTAGTCTGGTTAATTTTGTTCCCAGTGTTATCATGTTGTATATTTAATTATACAATATTACTAATTTTAACAGAATCAACATACGCAAATTTATAACTATTGGTTATTAAATTCATAACCAAATTTGTATTATTTAATCTACAAATTTAATATCTTAGCCGCAAAATTATTCAAAAAGTGGTGACAAATTATTTATAGTCATTACTTTTTTTGGAAAGAAATTAAATGCGACAAGTTCTGTCGCTTCAAGGTCTTAACCTTGCAAAAGTAATAACAATCTAAAAATATAAATGGCGCATCCGTAAAATCACGGATGAAGATATGGGCAAAAGCAGGATGCCTCCCTGGGTATTTTGCTCTAAATTCGCTGCATAACCAAAAAAACTAGTAATTTATGAGAAAAAAAGTATTTTCCCTATTCTCCATATTGGTAGGGTTTCTAGGGTTCTCCCAAACGGTCTATTTCAAATATGACGAAGCTGGCAATCAACGTTATCGTGGGCCAGATGTCAATGCAAAGCAAGCACCTGATACGCCTGTAAAAACTGAAGATAAAACTGCAACTGTAGTTACCACTACAGTAAACGATTTGGATGAGAAATCATTCTGGAAGCAGATACGTTTATACCCTGTTCCGGTGAATGATTTTTTAACTATCGATTGGACAGAACAAGTTGACGGATTAATTGAATCTGTTTCCTTGTATCAGCATAGTACAGTTCATTGGAAATTCCAACAGCAGAATATGCCCAGTTTAAATAAGCAGTTGAAAATTAATATGTCATCCTATGAGTGGGGCGTGTACGTGCTCCGTTTCACCTTAAAAGACGGAAGAGTATTTAGCAAAAACATCACTAAAAGATAATATTACCATGAAGATTTACAACAACAAAATGAAATTGTTTTCATTCCTGGTATTACTTTTTGTTTCAATACTTGGTTTTTCACAGACTGCACCATTACCATATTTCCATGATACCAAAGGAAATATTGATGTTACGAATTCTGGTCAGCTTCAATTTACAGTACCGATCGATGTTCCACCTGGAGTAAAGAACATGTCTCCTAAAATTGATATTGTTTACTCCAGTGGCTCCGGGAATGGAGTTGTAGGCTATGGCGGAAGTATTAGTGGAATCACAGCAATTTCAAGGGTTGGGAAAACAATTGATAAAGATACAGTCTCCAGAGGAGTACAATTGGATTATACAGATTATTACAGTTTTAATGGGCAGCGTCTTATTTTAAAATCCGGAGAGTATGGAAAAGATGGAGCAGAATATATAACTGAAAAATATTCTAATATTAAAATAAAGTCAAAAGGGGCTGTCGCGTCTTTTAACGGCCCTGAATATTGGGAGGTAACTTTTGAAGATGGTTCCCAGGCATGGTATGGTGGGACAGCACCTGGAAACAGTAGTGCAAGGACGCCAATTGATTATAATATTGTAAAGTTAAAAGATAGTAATGGAAATTACATTTCTTATACTTACGTTAGCTTAGAGAATACCTCAATTATAGACAAAATTGAATGGGGTGGAAATGAAACGCTTAACAAGCCACATTTTAATAAAATCCAGTTTAATTATGGCATAAGAACAAATGCAGAAACAGCATATATTAAGGGAGTACTTCTTTCACAATTTAGGATATTAGGATCTGTTGTAGTTTCATCCGGTGGAACCCAGTTTAAGAAATATGTTGTTACCTATAAAGGTGATGTGCAAGAGACAGGGTACAAGTATATAGATAAAATCCAGGTTTTTAATAGTAAGGATGAACCCGCCAACCCAATTTCTTTTAATTATGAAAAATCTTATGAAGTAAATCCAGATCCTAATGTACAAGCTTGGGGTTTTGGAAGTGTTTTTAAGCTAGATAGCGATTTTGATTTAACAGGAGATTTTGATGGTGATGGAAAGCTAGATATTATCAGATATTTTTCCACTACTGCTCCTGCAACCGTTAATGCTCCGGGAATTCCTCAGGTTGGGTTGTATCTGATTAAAGATGTTTATGACTTCCATGCAGGTACTCCCGTATTTTTAGGAAACAGTATTTCTAAATCAGATTTAAGAACAGCTACTGCTGTAAATATCAAAAAGAATAATTTAATATACAATAAGCAGGGATTTGTCATTTACAAAAAGGTTTCCAATGCTACCACCTCAAAAAAAGATTTAGATCTTTTGTTTTATACTGTTTCAGAAACTAATACCCTCGCCCTGGATTTTAAAAAGACGATTTCTGATATTGACACCTATGATTATGGTGGTCTGAGTATAAATAATACCACTTCAGGCACAAGTACAACATTTATGACCATACTAGGAATTGATAATTTTGATTTTAATGGAGATGGATTAAGTGAGCTGATCTTAAGGCTAAATTACAAGATATGTACACCGAATCCTGACCCTACTACAGGTGGAGTAAATAAATATCCTGAAAATTGCACAGATTATAAAAGTTACATCGCTATAGATCTTGACGAAAACATTCCTGGTGAAAACTGGCATTATTCATTAGCCTTTGACGATAACAATTATGCGAATTATAGAACTGGAGATTTCAACGGCGATGGACGAATAGATTTTCTCAAGCTTGATAGTGATAAAAAACCTTACTTAATTACTTTCCCCAAAATAGATGGGCAATATCTGACATCAATCAGTGCATTTCCTACAAATAGTATATTCAATTCCTTAGGGAGTATTGCTGGATTATGGAATAAAAGTTTGGTGGGAGATTATAACGGTGATGGATTAAGTGATTTGTTTATCGCTAAAGCGGAGGATTCAGATCTTTGGCTGGTATACTTATCTACAGGAATTGGTTTAGAAGAA
Source organism: Pedobacter sp. ISL-64 (assembly GCF_018613605.1). Classification (GTDB taxonomy): domain Bacteria; phylum Bacteroidota; class Bacteroidia; order Sphingobacteriales; family Sphingobacteriaceae; genus Pedobacter. The sequence continues at coordinate 292,967 of NZ_JAGGPU010000001.1, forward strand.
AGACCAAAAACCTTTAAGATTCCTCAAAGTACAAGAACTCAAACTCAAGATGCTAATGATAATATAAGCATTGATTATCCAAGCCAATTTTTAGCTTATGATATTAATAATGATGGGAAAGATGAGCTTGTACAGTTAGGGGCTGGAAGAAATTATACGAAAGGTTGGCCGCAAGATAACCCCAATGCAATGCGATATGTCAGACGTTCTTATGAATATATTAGTGTTTTAGCCCACATGGGATTAAACCCTGACAAAAATCCACGAAGTTGTTGCGCTGGTTCTGGTTCCACAGTTTTTCTGAATACTGACAATATTGCAGATGAAGTGGCTTATAGCGAATATGAATATGGAGGAGTAGCACTCAACTATCAGGCGGCTTCTATGATGAAGAAATTCGTCTTTATGAGTGGAAAAGGCAATCCTGACACACCACACCTTCAAAACACAATATCTCAACCCTATTATGATATTGCAAAGGAGGGTCGTGTTGTTGGAATCACGCAGGCTGGAATCACAACCAATATAGCCTATAAGGAGCTTGATAAGACTATCAATCCTACAATATATGATATTACTAAGGCAGAGAACTATCCTTATCTGGAATTCAGCAGAGCATCTAAAGTTATGGTAGTTGCGCAGCTTACGCAGCCAGGAGCAACCAAGGTATTAAAACAGGATTTTAAATATAGAGGTCTAGTTTCCCATATTTTAGGAAAAGGGATGATTGGTTTCCGCCAAGTAGCCCGCTCTTCTTGGTATGCTGAGGGATTTGAAAACACTAAAATCTGGTCAGGTACAGAAATAGATCCATTAAATGATGGGATTCCAGTGAAAGAGTGGTCTATCAGAACAAATAATGATGCTTTGGTATTCCCGGCAAATCTTACTGAAACGAATACTCAGCTATTAAGTTTAAAATCAACAACGTATCAAATTGATAAAATCTTAAATGGCCAATTAGTAACGACAGTTTCAAATGCCAACAAGGCTAAAGTGGTTACAGCGATTCTTCCAAAAACAACTAGAGGGAAAGATTTTTTAATGAATTCAATTGCTGAAACTGCACTAAACTATGGTCTATATTATTTACCTTCACAGAGTATCTCTAAAATCAATACGACCTTAGCAGTAACAACATCTACTTATGACTATTATAACAACCCTTTAGGAATTGGCTCAGATTATTATGTAGGGCGTGTTAAGAGTAAAACAGATGTTGTGCAGGCATATGGCGATAGTAAATCTGATAAGGTAGAATATACCTATGAAAATAACAGGATAAAAACTGTAAAAAAATGGAATAGGGATAATACAGGAAATATAATAGAAACTTATAATTATGATGGTTTCGGCAATATCACCCAGCAAGTTGTAAGTAATAGTGTCGATTCTGGAACAGAAACAACAGCTTCCCTTTATGACTCTAAAGGTAGGTTCGTTGAAAAGGCAACTGATAATTTAGGCTTAGAGACGATTATTAACTATTCTGATGCGGGCCAAATTTTAGCACAAACTGATCCATTTGGTAATGTTATCAACAATACCTACGATAATTGGGGGAAATTATTAACTTCAACCACTAATTTAGGCGGCACAACTTCCTACCAATACGATAAGGATAATAACTTCAATGTCACTGTGACGCAAAACAGTCCTGGCAGTGATGTGTCAAAGAGTTTCACGAATAAATTGGGTCAAAGCTTTAAAGCTTCAAGCAAAGCCTTTGGCCAAGGACAGTTCGTTTCTCGAGACACACAGTATGATGAATTAGGCAGAAAAGTCAGTGAATCAGAGCCTTATTTTGAAGGACAAAATGCGACTCAGTGGAATTCTATTGTATATGATGACACGGTATTTCCTGCAAAAGTAACTACTACAGTCTTTAATGGAAAAAAGATAGAAACTACTATTACTGGCTTAACCACAACTGTTAAAGAAGTTAATGGAAATCAGAAAACAACTACCAAAACTATTGATGCCTTAAACAATGTTCGTTCAACGACAGATCCGGGAGGAACGATACAGTTTTCCTACAATGCTGCTGGACAGCAAATACTTGCTAAATATGCGGAAAATTCAGTTTCCACAAAATATGATATTTGGGGTAGAAAATCCGAATTTAATGATCCGTCCAATGGAATATATAAATATGAATATGATGGTTTAGGAAGATCTAAAAAAACAATTAGTCCAAAAGGATATAAAGAATATACGTTTAACAATTTTGGACAGCTTGTCACACAGAAAGAGTACTCCACGATAGATGCGGGACAAACGACTAATAAGACGATTACTTTCGTATACAATACAAAAGGGCTTCCTACTTCAAAATCAGGACTGATAAAAGGGCAGAACTTTAGTTCTACTTTGACCTATGATCCAAATGGAAGACTTTTATCTTCGGTAGAGAACAGTAATGGAAAAACATACAGTCAAAAAGACATTATCTATAATAACAAAGGGAGGATTACTTCTTATGAAAAAGAACTGGTTTCCGCAGGTATTACTACTAAAGTTGCTATAGAAAATATATATAGTGCTTGGAATGGTGAACTTTACCAGATTAAGGATAAGAATTCGGGAAAAGTTTTATGGGAACTGAAAGAAACCAATGCAAAAGGACAAGTTAAAAGGGATAAACTTGGGGCAGTAGACATTGTGAATGACTATGACGATAATGGTTTCCTAAAGGAGATTATACATGGATCAGTGATCAAACCAAATTTGTTAAATATCAAATATAGTTTTAACGCACTTAAAAATGAGTTAGTAAGCCGTACGACCTTAGGTGATCTTTCTATCCTGGAAACCTTTATCTATGACACTAATAATCGTTTAGTAAGCTGGACAGATCCTGTGACAGGCAGCACTCCTTTGAATAGAAACGTTTATGATGTAAAAGGTAGAATTACGACGAACGATCAGGTTGGCGCAATTAAATTTGAAAATTCCACAAAGATTTATCAAGCAACGGGGATGACACTAAATGCTATTGGAGCACAAAATTATACTGGCGACCTGATTCAAAGTATTGCTTACAATGAAAATAATGATCCCGTAAAGATCAATGGAGAGAAAAACAGGGTAAGTTTTGACTATGGTCTGAGCAATACGCGCCAGTACGTAGACATCACCAAACTTAAACAAATAGGAATTCCTGGTGACGGCGGTGGCGGCACAGGGTCTAGTGCACCCGCATCTGGAGACTCAGAACCACTTCCACCTGTCTGGCAAACTACTTTTACTAAGACTTATAGTGAAGGTGGAGATTTTGAAGTAATTAGGAATCAAAGCACAGGTGAGGAAAAACATGTTATATATATTGAAGGTAATCCTTATGAATCAAGTATCGTATATGTCAAAAATTTTAGCGAAACCAATGGTTCTTATAAATTCCTTCACAAGGATTATGTAGGAAGCGTCCTTGCCATTAGTGATGAAGCAGGCAATAGGCTGGAGCAAAGACATTATGATGCATGGGGGAATTTCACTCATCTCAAAGTTGGCAATGGAGCGATTACCATAGATAAAGCAACTATTGCTGATTACGTATTGCTTATTGATAGAGGTTATACAGGTCATGAACATTTTATGAATGTAGGTATCATCCATATGAATGGACGATTATATGATCCTTTACTTCGAAGATTCTTAAATGCCGATGAAAATATACAAGATCCATCCAATACCCAGAATTACAATAAGTATGGATATGTAATGAATAATCCATTGATGTACAATGATCCTAATGGTGAATGGTTGTTTCTTGCAGGCGCTTTAATTGGAGGATATTTAAGCGGTGTTCAGGCGAATGGTTCATGGAATCCTGCGAAATGGGATTGGAAAAACAATTGGAGTGCAATATTGGGAGGTGCACTTGGTGGAGCTGCTATTTCTGGAGCTTTAGGAAACATTGTAAATAACGCAGGTGCTATCAAAAACGTCTTACCTGGAATCATATCCGGTGGTTTAAATTCTGCTTTTACTGGTTCTAATTTCCTTGGTGGAATGGTAGGAGGAATAACATACACAGGAAATGTGTTTAATAATAAGATGACGTCTACAGATGGCCTTAATGCCGGATATAAATATATTATTTCTCCGGGATTTAATGAAGAGGGCGAAACTGAAAATTATTTCCAAATGGCAGGATTCGGCCAGTATGGTGCTGGTGGAGGTACAAAGCCGCCATTCTCGCAGGACGAAATCGGACATTTAGCGTCAGCCGGAATTATATCGGCAGTTACTGCAAGAGTATTAATGGGTGCTATTGCTGTCGAAGGTGCCGGAGCGGGTGTTATTGGAGCTGGCGGTGGCCTCACTTGGTCATCGGCAGTTGGAACCGGGACAGCAATAATTGCGAGAACATTTGCTTTAGGACTATTATTATCTGTAAGGGGTGATAGTTCTGGCCCACCAAAAGCATATGTTTATACAATCATGGGTAAAGAAGATATCGCTAAATTTGGAGTAACAAGAGCGCAAGATCCTGATGGCAGACCACAGAATCAGATTCCGAAATTAAATAGAAGGTACGCTGGAGATGGACCGCATAATTGGATGTATCTTCATACAGGTGTTAGCGAAATGGAGGCATTTGTATTTGAGAAATATTATGTGTGGCAATATTGGCAAGTTCATAATAAAATGCCTTATGCTCAGAAATATCCAAAAGCCGATGCTGTAACAAGGTTTTTAATGGACTATCTTAAATTAAAATAATGAGAAATATTTGGTTTACAATTTATTCATCAACTAAAGATGATACTAAATTTATTGGGTTACAAAATTATAGAACATTACTTGAAATGTTACTTATACCCGCTATCCAAGATAAAATCAGTAGGGATAAAAAGATTCAAAAATATATGTTAATGTTTTCAAATAGTATAGAAGACGATAATATTGAGCTTTTTAAAGATTTGCATTACGAAAAAAAAGTTAATGATGGAATTGTCAATCTTTATATATCTACAAAACATATAGAATGGAACAAGCTTACTGAGCAAGAAAAAAAAGATTTTCTAATAGAAAAATGGAAAATTCTTTTTAACAATCTTTCCGATGATTATTTCCTAACTGATAAATCGGAAGTAATCAAGTCTTTAGAGGAGCTTAGGGAAAAAGATTGGAAGATAACCAGTTCTCCACTCAAGAAAAAACTAAAGTACAACAAGGAGGTCTATACCATTGTTATGGACATTTCTGCAGAAAAGACCGAATTGGCTTTGGTTAGAGATTCTGACGGTAAGCGGTTTGCACTTAAAGATTTTGAAACTTCGAAGATACAGACAGATGCCAATTTTAAAAATTTTAAATTAGATGGTGATATTTTGACGTTTGTATACAGTAATATCTTTAATACAATGTTCGAATCTCCTGCAATCTTCGATTTAAAAGAATTAATACAATAACCTATCAACAAGGGCAGGAATTCCTGCCTTTGTTTTTTACAAGAACAAATAGAACTAAACTATGAGAAAATTGATACATATCTTAATAATTGCCACATGCATGTTTTCCTTTAAAATTTGTAGTGGTCAAGATTCACCAAAGTATAAAGAAATAGAATGGAAGAATGGAAGCGAAGCTGCAAAAAAGATAATGGTTAGTAGTTTTTATTATGATCCTTTGGATGCGTGGTCACCTTTTGGAAATGATACTGGTAGTGATATCTATTACTTATATAGTGATTGGAAAAATGATCATCCAAATAGGAATGTAAGGGAATTTTTAAACGAGGAACTTGTAAGCTCGGGCTACCCATGGTTTGATATTTACATGGACGGTAAGGACCCTGAAAGATTAAAAAGGTTAGTTAGTACAATGACTAATCAATATATTGATCTAGGTAGGATAGATGACAAAATAATTTCATTAGCATTTACTCAGTTATTTTTAGAGGGTAAAATTGAACCCGAAGTGAAAAAATGGGCAGAGGCTGCTTTTAGTAGAGAGAAGATATATCTTGATTTTTGGAACGGAGAGGAAGGAGAAAAAGTAGAAAGAGAAAAGCGTATGAATCAGCTATTGGCAGATTTACTCAAGGGCTAACATCATTAAGACGTTAATTGTAGAGTTAAAAAAGATAAAGTTAGAAATGAGAAGTATAGTAATAGCATTATTAATCTTTCTGAGTACAGGAATGTTTGGACAAGAAAATGTAAATAGTCAGCTAAAAAAGCTTTTCTTAGATTTAGAAATAAATCTACCCCCTAAACTTATGGTAGGGTATTCTTCGTTGACGTTTGAATGGTCAATTAGAAAAGGAATAAGCTGGGATAAAGATAAGCCGGACAGCGAGGATACACACATCTTTAATACTAGGCTATCGGAAAATCCATTTATTACTGGGCCAATTAAGGAGGGGCAGATTTCCCTTATTCAAACAAACAAAGAAATGGAACAGGGGAGATATTCAATACATCAAAAAGTTGTGTTTTATAATGCAGATGATATGATTAATGAATACAACAATTCAACTTCCCTATTCGAAAAATTTGGATACAAAATTAAAACCAGCACTATACAAAACGAGAATTTTGAAACAAAATTTGAACTTACAGAAATTTTGATGGAAAATGAATCCAAGAAGTGTAAACTAACTATTAGTTATTCAGTCCCTGCTAAAAAAGAAAAAGTTAAGGAATATTCACTTGTGTTTGTTTTTACTAACATTGAGCCTGAATAAAATCATTATAAAATTCCGCCGACATCAAATATTAGGACCTTATGGAATCCAGGGAAACTGAATTTGGCAATAGTAAATTCCCTTGATAGTGTTAATGGTGATATCCTTAATTTGAAAAGATACCAAAGACCAGAGACGGAACAATTCCTTTATAAATTGATCATCTTATGATTGGGTTAGAAACAATGGATATCCGGTGCAGGTAGTCAGAAAAAAATAATATAAATTATGGACATTTTTAAAGAACTTATCAAACAAATTTCACCTTTTTTAAAGCAAATGAAATTTGTTAAAAAAAGAAATACATTTTACTTAAAATCGGATAAAAACTTTGGCATTATTAACTTTCAGAAAAGCAGGGAAAGTACTAATGATTTAGTCAGGTTAACTATTAATTTTGGAATTTATTCCGATATTTTGGGTGAAATGGATAATGTATTTGACGGTTCTCACCCTGATGTAGAAGATTGCCATTGGTCAGCAAGAGTTGGAGCATTTATGCCTGGGATGCCTGATTACTGGCGGGAAATTGGAGTATCAGATGATCTTACTAATGTAACATTAGACGTTATAGCTAGCATTCAAAATCTGATATTACCGGAAATCAATAAACGTTTATCTGATGAAGATTTAATCAATAATTGGATAAACAGAGATTTTACAGGTACTACTGAAATAGGTAGATTTAAATATTTAACTACTCTCATAAAAAAAAAAGGCGATTTAGAAACTTTAAATCAAGTTGTCGAAGACTTTATGCAGCAATCAGTGGGCAAACCGAATGCAAGTATAGCAATGGAGCATCTAAAAGAGATAGATTATAATAAGTCATAATGCTATAACGATTGAAGAGCCGAAAAACCATATAACCCTAGACAAGCAAAAGCTGGAGGAAATCAATTACAAAAAGAAAAGGCAAATTTAACAAGCAAAGCCACCTGCATGGTGGCTTTGCTTGTTTTAGATAGTCCATAATCCGGATAAGTATTTTTTCTAACTGGCCTGAGGAATATCTTTTGTGTTACATTTGTTGATTTAATTCTCATTAATGAGAATTAATTTGATATTGTAAATTAAATGGATTACATTGACTTTTTGTTTAGTTTTTCTAAATCAGAAAGGTACGCTCATGAATATTTTTTTACTCTCTCTAGTAGACAAAAGTATAGAAGCAGCGATGATCAGATTTTCACAACTCTCAGCGGGATCAGCACTGTTGAGTACGAACCATCTGGAAATACTGGCTCGTTCAGCAAAAAAGATTTTGGAAACCTATATCAGCTTTTTCCAGAGTGTCAATATTGCGCCCAATCAGTACCAGTACAATGAAAAACAGATTGTTAAAAGCTTTGATCTTACCAGCTCCAACAACGAAAGAAGCAACCTTGATCGGAAACTGATAAACTTAGTCAGTAATGAGGTTAAATCTTCTATTCTGCCTATCAACGTCCATATTCATAGCGAAGGCAGACTTTATCTTTATGCAGGAATAGGGGCGGTGGACAGTATGAGTAACACTGTGTTGTTTTTCTTGAATGAACTATCCTTATTAGACGAGCTGATCAGATATTCACCTAGTTACCTCAGGTATCTTGATAATATCGTTTTTAATGTGGAATTAACAAGGTCCAAAACTGTCAGGGAGCTAGCGGGTAGTTTAGGTATCAACTATAACCGTTTTCAGCGGGATTGTAGAGAATATCTAAGGGATACTTTTCACCAGTTTCAAAATAAACTCAAAATGTTAAATGCACTGGAGGATATTCTGTTTAGCAGTTATACACTTAAAGAAATTGCGTATAAAAACAATTTTTCAGACTACAATAATATGTATTTCCTTTTCCATACACGATACCATTTCTCCCTTCAGACAATTCCAAGGTTTTTTGATCAGATCTAGTATTGTAAGTATTAATATTTATTATTCGCAATACTGCTGATACTTTCCTAAATAACATTGGTATTTTTTCCAATGCTTTTTATACCAATTGCAATTTTTTCTGCTATTAAATTCTGGAACTTTAGCCCAAGAAATTAAATCACACCCCTGATGAGAAAATTGGTATCTATTGCACCGATCATCGCAGCTTATTTTTTTGCATTGCTGTTCATCTACGCGAGCTTGAATAAGGTGCTTGATTTTGAAAACTTTCAGATCCAGTTGGCGCAATCCCCATTACTAAGCGCTTATGCAGGATTTATTTCCTATGTGGTTATCATTTGCGAACTCATCATTGCGGGAGTACTTTGTATAAAAAACGGAAGGCTAATAGGGTTGTATCTTTCGTTGGGAATTATGGTGAGTTTCACGGTATATATTTATCTAATTCTAAATTATAGTGATTTTGTGCCCTGCTCATGTGGTGGTATTCTTGAAAAGTTAGGTTGGACAGAACATCTGATTTTTAATATTGTCTGTATCCTCATTGCATTTGCAGGAATCTATATTCTTCAACAGCAGAATAAGAGGGAACTTTATAAGACTATAGTTACATCTATAACTATAAGTGTTGTTTCTGCTGGGGTGATTATCTGTCTGTTTTTATCTTCTGAGAACATCATAAAAAGAGAGAACAACTTCACGCGGAGGTTTTTATTACACCCAGTGATAAAAGACAAAACTTTAGACCTTAAGCTCAATTCATATTATTTTGCTGGAATAGATAGTAGCAAGATTTATCTTGGAAACGTCACCGCGCCATTGATATTGACATTAATTGATACAGCCTTGAATGGAACATCACAAATGAAAATCCATCTTGATAAATCTGATTACAAATTCCGGAATTTACAGATACAGATAAAAGCCCCTTTTTATTACCTCTTTGACGGAAGTGTGCCCATTATCTATAGAGGGAAGTTTGGGGATTCTGTTGCCAGGACCATTAGCTACAAGGATGCATACTTTAATCAGTTGGTAGTTATAGATTCTTCAAAATTTGCAATTAGAACCCAAAATAGCAATAACAGACAATATACTTTGGCAAAACTGGATCTTAAGGCCAATCTCAAAGTACAGATATTCCCCTCTATACTTGAAAAACAGGTTGATGGTGTTTTTGATTCTGATGGTAAGTTGATTAAAAGCAGTTATACCACTGATCTGGTTTATACGTACTCCTATAGGAATGAATTTATCGTGATAGATAGTGGCCTGAATATCAAAAAAAGGCTCCGCACCATTGATACTACAAAAATGGCCAAAATTGTCAGCAGGAGGCTCACGGATGGCAGACACAAAATGAGTGCACCGCCTTTAACTGTTAACAAAAACCAGACATTAAATGGGAAATTGTTATTTAATCAGTCAAATCTTATGGGAAAATATGAGTCTTCGAAAACATGGAAGAAAGCATCTGTTATCGATATGTACCGGATTGACAGACAGGAATATATTGGAAGCTTTTATATATACAATCAAAAAGAAAACACAATGTCAAACATGATGGGAACCGATAAATACCTTTTTGTTATCATCAGGAATGAACTGATCAGGTATCATTATAGGATACCATTATAAAATACTAAACCAGGGGAAGCCGAAAACCTTATAGAGTAGGCAAAAACTAATCCTTAAATTTTTCTATTATGAAAAAATTTATCTTTCCTGTTGCTGTCATATTGATGGGCGCAGGAGCTGCTTTTGCAACAAAAGCCGGAACCAGTAAAAATGTATTAATAGATGCTTACCGTATTGACGCGGTAAGTGGTAAGTGTATTAATGCGGAGCAACAATGTAGTACATTGGGTAATGAAACATGTACCTGGACGGCTGACAGCGTAACGCCGCTTCATGAGGAACCAATCTCTTCAACCATGTGTGGTGAAGAATTGTTCAAAGTGAACTAAACCAAAAAAGGATGCTATAAAGCATCCTTTTTGATTTGTACATCGATCCACCTGACTCTTTTTCCTTTTAGAAAATAGTCCCACCAATCAAAAACCTTTTCGTATAGATCTATACGCTCAGGTGTTCCAAGTCCAAGAGCATGGCCCTGTTTGGGATAAAACAGAGCAATAACATTCTTTTTATTTCGCTTGAGCCCAATATAAAACTCAAGTGACTGATCCCACCTGATATTTTCGTCTTTTTGTCCTGCCCACAATAAAATGGGCGCATTGACCTGATCGACATAATGGATGGGGTTATTTTTAAAATATAGTTCTTTATCTTCTGCAAAAGAGGAAGGCATTTCATATTGCCCATTTTCATATTGCCAATAAAATGGGCTACGGAAATTCTTGTTGTAAGAAAAATAGGACCTTAGGATGTCACTGTTGCCTGATCCTGATAGATAAGCTGCAAAACGGTCTGAATGGGTAGCTATAAAATTTGTTTCGTAACCGCCATGAGAATGTCCGGTGAGTCCGATTTTGGAACGATCGATATATGATCGCTTTGAAAGCGCATCCAGTGCGTTGTTCACACAGTCCAATGCAGAAAGTCCCGTGCCCTTTCCTCCAAAAACAATGTCTGGAAGATAAACAAAATAACCTCTCTCAACTAGTGCCCTAAGATCAAATGCTACTGGGTTTTCATAGCCCACGACCTGATACTCATTCCGCATGGTACTTTGAACCTGATAAATCCGCACAACCATAGGGTACACCTTCGCCGCATCGAAATCCGCAGGATAATAAAATAATCCCTTTAGAGGTTTACCTTCTGTATTTTTATAACTGATAATATCCATTTTTAAATCCTTTACCGACAGATCATTTTTGTTTGGTGACAGGATCTGGGTACGCGTTGATTTCTTAGTATTGGAACTGTACAGCGCAGCTGGTGAGTTGTAATTTTCAGAAGTATACCAGATTTTCTCAAGCCCTTTGCTGTGGTACAGTTCCCTGATTTTGTTCGAGGTTTCCGGTATCAATATTTTTTCTTTATTTTTAAAAAGGGAAATATAGGTTACAGTGTTTTCATTTTTGTTTTTTACTTCGATAAGTATTGGTCGTACACTCTGAATCTGCATTGTGCTAATATTGAGATTGGTACCTCCTAGGTTAGTTCTTACTTTATTGACTATCCGTACCTGCTGGCTATTCCCAATCCCAGCATTGGTAAGAATCTTTTTGAGAATATTATAAGTAAACAGTCCTTTTTCACTTTCAAAATAAATACACTTCCCGTCAGTGCTAAAGGCGGGATCGCGCAGAAACTTTTCGTTAATTTCTATTTTTACCATTGTGTCCAGATCGGTCAAAATCCACTTATCGTTCATCGAGCGGTATAAGATGTTCTTCCCATTGGCAGGCATTAAAAGTGTTGCAGCTTTGATGGTATCTAGTTTTACCGTTTTCTTTGTCTGTACATCATAGATATCCATATCTATATTCTGTACAACTGAAATATAATTCTGAATTTTTCCATTGTTATACACCAATAAAAAGCGTTTATTTCTGGTAGGAAGCATTGAATTATACTCCTGAGATGGCAAAGCAGATAAATCTTCTGTCTCTGTATTGTAATACCAATAATTACTTGTTACATTAAATCCCTGATCTTTATTGATAAGGTTGCCGTCATTTCCATACCAGATGTCAACAATTTCATTATTTAAAGTTTTTGTGTTTACGCTGATTATCCATGAACTTCCATGTTCTATATAACCCAGGTATGCATCCTTTTTTGTCGTGGGTAATAAAGGTTTCGAAACCGTTCCATTTTTAATATTAAGAAATGCAAGCGTTTCAGACATGGAAGATCTTTCTGTTTCAACAATAATAACGTGGGTTGCAGATTTGCTGATCTCGATACGTTTGATGATATTTTGTGTGCTGTATATGATCTTGGGCCTGTTGCCCGAGATATCAATTATTTCGTATCCATTTTCGTTTTTCCTGTAAACAAAACTTTTATCAGACTGGTCTGTGGCCGGAAGATTTTTGATGTCATTCAAACTATACAATTTTTTTCCGTTAACATCGAAAACACTTAATATGTCGGATTCGTCGATGATTCCATATTGTCCTGCATTTGGTAGGACACTGATATGTTTAACATGTAAATAAATAATTTTTTCGAGTGTTCTTAGGCTCGTGTATTCTGCTTTGTTATTACCGAAGGTGATAACAGCTTCATCTTTTAGGAAAGATTTTATCAGATCCTTTCCTATAATACTGACACGGCTGGTATTGGGAACTGAGGCGTTGACTACCATTGTGGTATCGCGGTTCCGGTCATAATATTTTCCAACCATTGCCCATGTTCCGGTTTCTGAAAGACCTAAAATCTTTATCCTGTACTGGCTGTTCATTTCATGATCCACGACATCTTTTTTGTCCTGGGCTTTAAGGCATTGGTAAGTTCCCAATAAATATAGGATCAACAGTATCATTATTCTTTCCATTAGTAACCAGTATTTTGAGGGTTTAAATTGGGATTAAGCTGCAATTCCTTTTGAGGAAGTGGCCACAATTCGTGATAGGTTTGCCAATGGGTTTTAACAGCTGTTAAAACCTGAAGCTGTCCCGTTCTTTTAAGATCAAAAAAACGGTGGCCCATTTCAGTGAAAAATTCTCGCCTGTCTTCCTGTAGTATCTCATTTAACAGTGTAGATTGAGAAACTGGACTTATTATGGGATTTATGCCTGCCCGTTGCCTTGTCGCGTTGAGGTAAGGCAGGGCTTGAGCTATCTTATTTTGTTTTGCCAATGCCTCGGACAGTAGCAGATAAACCTCTTCCAACCTGAAGACGATCGAATATTCAGTTGTGTTCGCTAATCTGTTTTTATATTTATCAGTCCGGTACCAGGTGTCTGGACCTACTGTAACTGTTGCTATCCACTTTTGTTTTCTTTGATCTGTAGTGGAAAAAGCTGCCACAAGATCTGCTGTTAAAGCGTAATTGTTGGCTACTGCACCTGTAAAGTAATAAATACTGGCTTCTTTGGTTGCATCGCCAGGATTCTTAGGTTTAAGCTGCCAAAGAATATGGCTTCCCGATTTTAGAAACACCTTGCTAAGGTCATTCTCAAAAGAATATAAAGGACTTTGAACGATATTATTTAGAACAATTTCTGCTTCCGACCATCGGTTCTGGGTCATGTAGACTTTTGCCAGGAGAAGTTGCGCTGTTTTTTTGTTCGCAAAAATTCTTTCAGGATTGTTGTAAGCATCATTCATCAAGCTTATAGATTCCTGAAGGTCGGAATCAAGTTTTTGCAATACGTCAAATGCAGGTGTCTTTGGTAAAGTTGTGTTGATCTTATAATCTGTAGATAGGGGATAGGGTATATCCCCAAAAAGTTGTTGAAGGTAAAAGAACAGCAAAGAACGTAAGAACAAGGCTTCACCTTTTAAGCGGGTCCGCTCTGAAGTTGAGAGTGAGGCGGAAGCCTGAACGCCTTCTAGAATTGCATTGGCGATAAATATCTGCTGATAAGTGCTTGTCCAATTGCTGTAGATCAGTGCATTGATGTCGGTTTGTTGGTTCTGATAAAGTTCATATATTCCATTTGTGGCCGTAGGTGAATAGGAATCCAGATCATCGGTATAAACCCCTAAATGTGGACCCATTTTGTCTCCCGCCAACAGGGAGTTATCCCTTACTCCGGCATAAAGCCCTGCCAAAACTGCATTTGCGGTCTGCGCATCCTGAAAGACCAGATCAGTAGTGATCTGGTTATTAGGTATCTCTACTTCTACCAATTTTTCGCATGAAATACAGATAAATGCTGTAATAAACGATAATAGAACAATATTGATAAGTTTAAATAGTTTCATTTGTTTTAGATTTTTAAAAGTTAAACTGTGTGCCAAATGCATAGGTTCTCAAAGGCGGTAGATAACCCATAGCGATAAACTCGGGATCAATACCGTAGTACTTGGTAAAGGTGAACAGATTCTGTCCCTGAAAATAGATTTTCACATCTTTAAAGATTCCGTTTTTAATAGGGATTTTATAACCAATCTGGAGGTTCTTCAAGCGGATAAATGAGGCATCCGAAATTGCTGCTGTACTGTTCTGGAATAAATTATGCGCCGCATTAACACCGGAGCGGTATGGAGCGTAGAAACCCGAGGTATTTTCTGTAGACCAAACATCTAAAACCGCTAAAGGCTGGTTGTTCATGCTTCCCGGAACAGGCATAATATTGTTATAATTCCGGTTTCTCTGTTTAACAAGCTGAAACAAGATGGATAAGTCCCAGTTTTTATACCGCAGGGTATTGTTCCATCCACCGAAAAACTGCACACCAATTTTTTCTACGACTTTATTGTCGTCGGGAGAGGATATTTTTCCGTCGCCATTAAAATCTCTAAACTGATACTGACCAGTTTGCGGATTGATTCCTTCGAACTGATAAACTTTTATAATTGAAGTGGGTTGTCCGATCATGTACTGGTTGGTATAAGTTGAGCCTTCCAGTCCGGGGAAGGAGATCAGCTTGTTTTTTGGAAAACTGATATTAAAACCTGTATCCCATTGAAATCTATCTGACTTAAAGGGACGTGCATTAAGTTCCAATTCGAATCCTGTATTCTCGACTATTGCTGGCAGATTTGCCAGAACCGATGGAAATCCTGTTATAGAGGGTAGCTGAATTCCAACCAACTGATTTGAGGATCTGTTAAGATACCATGCTGTGGTCAGATTTAATCGATTCTTAAAAAAGCCAAGTTCTACTGCCGTTTCGAGTTTTACCGTTTTCTCCCAACTATAATCGGGATTGTACAGGCGTGAGGGTAATAAACCCGTAACTGCATTATATATTGAAGAAGAAACAGTATAGGTATCAAGGTATTGGTAGTCTCCAATATTATCGCTTCCCGCCGAACCGAAACTAGCACGGAGTTTTCCAAAGCTCAGCCATTTGCTGTTTTTGAGAAATGCTTCTTCTGAAAACAGCCACGCGGCACCTACGGCTCCAAAATTGGCAAACCTTTTATTCGGTCCGAAGCGGCTGCTTCCGTCTCTTCTTCCCGTAACGTTCAAGATATACCTATTTTTGAACTGATAGTTTATCCTACCAAAAACTGCTGCGTATTTATATTCTGTGTTTATCTGGTCAGAAATCGTTTTGGTCTGTGCAGCACCGATATTCTCAATAAACTGGTTACTTTCAAAGCCAATTCCGGTCATAGCACCCTGTTGATTGAGGTCACGCTGAAAAGTTCCACCGATCAGAATATCAAATTCGTGACCATCGCTTTTATAAATCCAATTGGCCTGTGGTTCTATGATGAATGAAAACCTGTCCTGCCTGCTTCGGGATGCCCGTGAAGTAGCACTCGACTGTCCAAGGGCGAATGATGGATTATACATCGTATTAGGCTGTATAGCTATTTCATCGAGGGTCTGATAGTTAATACCGCCATTAAGCTTAACTCTAAAACCTGAAAACAATTCGTAAGCTGTATTGATATTGGTAAGGAGCTGTTTGGTTTCGTTATTATAAGTACTGTTGTATGGTGCGACGGGATTGGCAAAAGTATTGTTTTCCCAGTTTAGACTTCCGTTTTCGCTAAAAAGTGGAGGCGAGTTTGGCGCTAGCCAATAAGCCTGCCTTGTGACGTCGGATCTTACAATATTGTTCTTTTGTATGGAGAACATATTGGAAACATTTAACTGGAACTTTCTATCTAAAGAGCGGTGGGAGATATTACTTGAAATGTTATTGCTGACGTATTTAAAACCACTGCCAAAAGCTGTGGTCTGTTCACTGTGACCAAAACCTAATAAGAATGTAGTGGTTTCACTGCCTCCTGTTATTGATAGTTGGGAATTTGATGAGCTTGCGGTATTTCCGATCAGTATTTTTACCCAATCTGTACTGCGGTTCTGATCCCAGGTACCATTGATATCAAAGGCAGTGGCAGGATATGCAGTGATACCGTCGTTTGCAAATGCCTGTTTACGCATAGCGAGATACTGCTGGGTATCCATCATTTTCATCTTCGACGCAACATGGCTTAATCCGTATGTAGTATTAAAAGATAATTGAAGCTTTCCCGGTTTACCATTTTTGGTAGTGATTAGTACAACGCCATTGGCACCCCTTGATCCATAAATAGCAGTTGCATCGGCATCTTTTAGTATCTCCAGGCTTTCGATATCGTTTGGGTTGATACTGTTGAGCGGATTAATGCTTGCGCCCGGCAATATTACGCCAGAGTAGGGAGAGGTCATTTCACTTCCTATAGGTACACCGTCAACAACATACAGCGGCTGACTACCGTCAATACCTGTATTACTGGTGGTTCTCAGACTGTTTTTTCCCCTGATCTGAATATCAAAGCCACCGCCCGGCATACCTGAATTTTGTGTAATGCTTACTCCTGCCATACGTCCCTGAACGGTTGACAACACATTGTTTACAGGCTGGTTTTCGATATCTTTTGCTGTAACTTTAGAAATACTTCCGGTACGTTCTTTATCCTTTACAGCATAATACCCAGCATTGAGCGTAATTTCTTCGATCTTGCTTTCCCTGTTAGAAAGGTCAATGGTATCTTTCCTTTTCGGTTGGGTAGTAACTAGGAGAAGATTTTCATTTGTATCTGAAACAACCGATACTTTCTTGGTTTTCTGCCGGATAATAATTGCATTGTTAAAGATCAGCGCTTTAAAGGGTAAGCCCTTTAATATCTTATTAGCACAATCGAGCAGGAGTTCATTGCTGCATTTTACTTCTTGAATCCTAAAATTTTTCAGCTCACCAGTAGAGTAAGCGAAAGATTTGATTTTGTTTTCTGCCATAAAACGTTCAATGGCATCTGAGGCAGAAACTCTTTCTGCCGAAAAGTTAACCTTCAAATTAGAAAGGTTCTGTTGCTGCCCGCTAAAGAGCGTTACCCCCGATAAAAGCAATAGGGCAGCAGTGCAAATATTTTTCATATTTTTGCATTGTATTAAAATTAGTAACTCTGTGAAGATTTGTTATTAGTTTGATACGTGGCCGACGGGGGCAACCGTCGGTCGTTTTGTATCTTACCATCTTTATCTATCCGGTATCATGGCTGGTGTCATAAGGCACCATAACCTATTTTTCCAGTTCAAAAATTGAATCATTGGTTTGTTTAAATTTAAGATTAAGGTAAAAGGCCTGTATGTGAACTGCTACTTCTGCTGTTGCGTCTGTTGAAGTAGTTGTAATCTTTTTATTTTCTAAATCAGGGGGATAATTTATGCTGATCCCATACGTTTTTTCGATGACCTTAAACACATCTTTTACAGGACATTCCTTAAATATTAGGGATGCTGATTTATCAGTTATCGATGCCGACTTCATTTCTTTTGTCGCTGTTACAGAAGCAGCTTCGGGAATACCCAGATTGGTGAATGTTTGTTGTGGTTTCAGAACAATAGGTTCTTTAGACAGTTCGTTTCGGTATACCAATACTTTTCCCTCGAACAGATCAACTTTAAAGGTTTTGCCGCTTTGAGAAACTTTGAATACAGTTCCAAGTACCTTTGTTTCATATCCATTTGCATGAACTATAAAAGGGTGTTCTTTTGATTTTGCCACTTTGAAAATCGCATCGCCTTTGAGGAATACCTCTCTTGTGTCAGAAGGAAATGATTTTTCCACTGTCAGTTTACCACCTTTCAAAAGGATTACAATAGAACCGTCCGCTAGTTTGATTTCAGAATTTTGTGATGTGGCCAGGTAGACCTCTGGCTTGAAAAAGGTATTGTAACCAATTAAACCAACAATAGCCAGTAGTATTGTCGCTGCAACTGTACTATATATTCTTAGTCTTCTCAGTTTCTTCTTTCGTTCGTTAGCCCTTATCCCTGTCAGGATATTTTGCCATGCACGTTCTTCCTGATCAGGCGAGAAACCCTTTTTGATATTTTCATTGTCTTCCATAATACAATAGGTCTATATTATATATTATGGCGAATTGGAATAAAGGGACAGTAGTTTTAAGAAACTTTAACTATATAAATGCAAATTTTAACTTTTTTTAAGACTTATTGCGATCTCTGAGAAAAGCCATCGCTTCTGCAATATGGTATTTGACCGTACGCTTTGAGATATTTAGTTGAACCGCAATCTGCTGCTGGGTAATTCCTTCCAGTTTGTTCATTTTAAAAATCTGCTGACGGATCGGAGGGATAAGGAGTTCGATGTTCTCCTCGATTTTTTTTAAACGCTTTTCTTTCTTTTTTGCAGAGATTAAATCTTGAATAGAGGTATCGGCATGATTGGCAATCAGGCTTTCATTCTCAAAAGATTTATTTTCATTCCTGTAAAAATTAGCGATCTTTTGGTTGCATGTATTGAAAACAATATTTTCAATATTGATAGAATACAAGCTGTGGCGGTACTCCCAAAGGTGTATAAAAACATCTTGCAGTACATCCATTATATCGTCTTCATTTCCGATCTTTTTTTTGATATGGGAAAAGACTAACTGGTTGTACTGATGGAAAAACTCTTTATAAGTATTTTCTTCGGTGGTGATATGTGATCTAAAAGATATCACTGTTGTTTATAGGTTGACAAATTTATACATATATTAAATACTAAATACAAGATCCTGATGTTCTTTAAAGTGTTCATCTTGGATTTATCGTATCAAATGTTTTTCAAGATTGATAATATTATCTTTAAGAGAAAAGATCAACTCTTTTACTTTTAGATCTGTAAAATCCAGTACATCATAGTCCTTCAAAAGGCTGTACTCATATTCCCAAACCTCAAGAAGTTCGTAGGAAGAAATTTGATAGGGTTCAAAAATGGCATTGTCGGATTCGACCCATATCGATTTTTCCGTGATGCGCGCTAGTCGCTTATAAACAAAGCCGCCCCGGGTCACAATCAAGTAGTTTTTACCCACTTTCATGTCAACGATTTTTTCCGTGTAGCGTCCGATTATGTAGGTGCTGTCTTTGAAAGGAGGCATCGAATCACCCTCTGCCGGAAACCCCCGGTATTTTCCGTTTCTAAGGAAAGGAAGAGAAATGTGCTGAAGGCCTTCGATATAATCGGGATCACTAAAACCATTGACATAGCCCATCTGGGCTTTGTAAGGAACTATTTCTATTTTATTTTCTCCCGTTCTGCCGACTTTTATCGGAAGCACAATCCTGTTATCCGAAAGATTGACAATATCATCCAATGAATATTTTCTAAGGTCAACAGTCAGTAAAAGATCAATGCTCACATTAAAGTAGCGTGATATCTTGACCAATAGCTCGTATGGCGCTTGAGTAGGCCCATCTTCGTACTTTGCAAGACGGCTACGGTCTATTTCTAGACCTTCCGCAAGCATTCTCTGCGAGATTTCAAGTTTGTCCCTTAGATACCTTATGTTTCCTGCAAAATATAACATTGTCAAAATTCTTCCCAACAAAGTTAAATCTTTTTGCTAAATATATTAGCAATTTTGCAAGGTATTTATTTAGTAAGATGGAAAGAGCGATTGTACACATGGACCTGGATACTTTTTTTGTATCGTGCGAACGCAGGAATAATTCACAGTTGAACGGTTTGCCAATTATTATCGGTGGGGGAGATCGCGGTGTGGTGGCATCATGTTCTTATGAAAGCCGCCGTTTTGGAGTGCGTTCAGCCATGCCTATAAAAATGGCACTCAAACTCTGTCCTGAAGCTAAAGTAATCAAAGGGGATATGGATTTGTATTCTAAGCTATCCCATGAAGTGACCGAGATCATTGAAGAAAAAGTCCCAGTCATGGAAAAGGCAAGTATTGATGAATTTTATCTGGATTTATCAGGAATGGATAAATTCTTTGGATGTTATAAGTGGACACAGGACCTGGCATCAAGTGTAATGAAGAATACAGGGCTCCCGCTCAGTTTTGCACTTTCCAATAACAAGACCGTTTCCAAGATAGGGACTGGTGAAGCAAAGCCCATTGGCCATATGGAAATAAAGGATATTATGGTGAGGCCCTTCTTAAACCCATTATCGGTCCGGAAGATCCCCATGGTCGGCGGGGAAACCTACAAGCTTCTTTCCCGAGTTGGGATCAGGACTATTCATACGCTTTCTGAAATGCCTGCTGAGGTCTTGCAGAAATTAATGGGAAAGAACGGACTGGAACTGTGGAAAAAAGCAAATGGAATTGATGAAACACCAGTTATACAATATTCGGAAAGGAAATCGATTTCTTCTGAGCGTACCTTTACCAATGATTCGATTGATATTATAGCGATCAAGTCTATGATAACAGGCATGGCTGAGCAGCTTGCCAATCAGCTCAGGGATGAAAAATGGCTCACTTCTACAATTGTCGTCAAAATCCGTTATTCCAATTTCGATACCGAAACCAAACAGTGCCGTGTAAGCTATACCTCATCTGACCACGCCATATGTAAATATGCATTAGAACTATTCGATAAGGTCTATACACGCAGAATGCGCATCCGTCTGGTCGGACTAAAACTCACAGGACTTGTACATGGAGAATATCAGATGAATATTTTCGAGGATACACAAGAAATGATGAGCCTTTACCAGTCGATGGATTACATTAAAAAACGCTTTGGTAAAAATGCTGTTGGTCGTGCCTCGGGATTTAAATATTTGTAACAAAATTAAAATTTTAACCAATGTACCTTAACTGCCATACCTATCATAGCCTTCGCTACGGGACAATCTCTGTAGAAGACCTTGTAGGGTCAGCTAGTGCATTGGGGATCGATACTTTATGCCTCACCGATATCAACACGGTTACGGGCATTTACGAGTTTTATAAATTATGCTTAGAAGCAAATATAAAACCTATTGTTGGAATGGAAATCAGAGAGGCTGATGAGCTAATTTATATCGCCTTGGCAAAAAATGCCCGGGGTATTGCTGAAATCAACCAATTGGTGACCAATCGCAACTGCAACAATATATCACTGCCAAAAACAAAGCACAATTTTAAAAATGCGATTACCGTTTATCCCATTGAAAATATACCAGAGACCTTTTCAGAAAACGAATATATTGGAATCAGGCCTGAACAACTGAATCTTTTATTCCGTGCGGAATGGAAAAGCCTGATCTCTAAGATGGTAATTCTGCAGCCCGTTACCTTTAAAACAAAAATGGAGTATAACCTTCACCGCGTTTTACGTGCTATTGATCTCAATATTTTAGGTTCCAAGCTCAGGGTCGACCAGTGCTGCAAAGAAGATGAGCTTTTAATACCCCATCATAAATTACTGGATAAATATCAGCAATATCCACAGATTATAGAGAATACTAAGATTGTTCTCGACCAATGCAGTTTTGAGTTTAAGTTTTCCACTCCAAGGAATAAAAAACACTATACCGGGAGTCAAGAAGATGATTTAAAACTGATTACTAAACTGGCCTATGAAGGCTTAGTAGAAAAATATGGGACAAATGATGAGGTCGCGAGAAAGAGGGTTGAAAAAGAGCTCAAGGTTATCGATGAACTTAATTTTAGTGGCTATTTTCTCATCACCTGGGACATTTACAATACAGCAATTCGATGGGGTTTATGCATATCGGAAGGGGAAGCGGTGCCAACAGCATTATCAGTTATTGCCTTGGCATTACCAATATCTGCCCGATAGAATTGGATCTTTATTTTGAACGGTTCTTAAACCTCAATAGGAAAACACCGCCCGACTTTGATATTGACTGGAGCTGGCAGGAACGTGATACCATACTGGAATACATTTTTAAAAAATACGGCAAAGACCATGTTGCTTTCTGTGGAACAAATGTTGAATTCAAGTACAGGTCTATTTTTAGGGAGGTCGGAAAAGTATTCGGTCTGACTAAGGAGGAACTGGATGCTCTTGCGACCCAGCCCCTTGAAAACCATGATCAGAATTCTGTTGTAAAGCAAGTTCATAAATACGGGAAAATGCTGGAAAAATTCCCCAACCAGAGAAGCATGCACGCCTGTGGAATTTTGATCTCTGAAGAACCGATAACAAATTACTCAGCACTAGAGATGCCGCCAAAAGGCTTTCCCATTGTTCAGTTTGACATGCATGTTGCAGAGGATATCGGGTTGGAAAAATTTGACATTCTTTCCCAAAGGGGTATCGCTACTATCAATGATGCTGTAAAATTGATAAAAAAGAACAAAGGAATTGATGTAGATATCCGCGATAACCACCTTTCAAAAGATGAAAGCCAATGCAATAGATTTCTGAGCCAGGGCAAAACCATCGGCTGTTTCTATATCGAAAGTCCGGCCATGCGCGGTCTGCTCCGAAGATTAAAATGTGATAATTATAAAGTGCTTGTTGCGGCATCATCTATTATCCGACCTGGAGTAGCGCAAAGCGGAATGATGAAAGAATACATTTTCCGGCACAATTATCCAGATAAGTTTGAATATTTTCATCCTGTTTTTCAGGAGCAGTTAGGTGAAACCTATGGAATCATGGTTTACCAGGAAGATGTGATCAAAATTGCCTTGCATTTTGGTGGACTTCCAGCAACCGACGGTGACGTTTTACGTAGGGCTATGAGTGGCAAAGGCAGGTCGCTTGCGGCACTGCAAAAAGTAAAGGATCACTTCTTTGAATCGTGTCACCGATTGGGACATCCAGAAAAACTCAGTAGCGAGGTGTACCGTCAGATCGAATCCTTTGCCGGATACTCCTTTTGCAAAGCACATTCCGCATGCTATGCAGTGGAGAGTTACCAGAGCCTTTACCTGAAAGTTTACTACCCTGTAGAGTTTATGGTGGCCGCTATCAATAACGGAGGTGGATTTTACCGCACCGAAGTGTATGTTCATGAAGCAAGGATGTCCGGAGCGAATGTACTAAACCCATGTGTAAATAAAAGCGATTGGGAAACTATTCTTTATGGAAACGACTTATATCTAGGTTTTATGCATTTGCAAGCCCTCGAAACGAAAACAGCTTTAATGATTACAACAGAACGCAATCGAAACAGCGATTTCAGATCACTGGGGGATTTTATTAAACGAATTCCGATTGGCGTAGCTGACATGCAGATTCTTATTTTTATTGATGCTTTCCGCTTTACGGGCAAGCAAAAAAATGAACTTCTGCTTGAAGCTCGGATGGTGCTAAACGATTTCAAGCCTGAAAATAGAATGCAAGCACTGTTTGAAGAGCCTATAAAAGAATACCAGTTTCCTGAACTTAAAAGAGAAGTGTTTGAAGATGCCTTTGATGAAATTGAGCTGTTAGATTTTCCTGTATCATGCAGTCCTTTCGATCTTTTGGTCACTAAATACCGTGGATCGGTAATGTCTAAGGACCTTGTAAAATATCACAAGAAACAGGTTAAGATGCTTGCTTACCTAATCTCACGAAAACACGTACCTACCAATAGAGGGACCATGTTCTTCGGAACATGGATAGATGCCGAAGGCGATTATTTTGATACCGCACATTTCTCTGATTGCCTCCAAAAATATCCATTTAAGGGAGGCGGCTGCTATTTGCTCCTGGGAACTGTAGAAGTAGATTTTCATTTTCCAACGATTACCATTCTCAAAATGGAAAAAATGCCAATGATTCCTGATCCTAGATATACTTATGATAACGACAAACAGTATGAAGCCCATCAAAGGATCAGAGAAGATGTAAGTATGACGCATAGACTTCCATATCCACAGGAACATGAAATTGGACTACCTAGAATTAAAATGCAATAATCTTGAATTGTTGTTTCAAACAGATTACACTAATAATAGCGTAAAATTTTATCTTCGTTCCTGATCCAAACACTATTTTACATTACCGCCAACTACAGATTGAAGCCAAAATTCTTCCCCAAAAATGAGGGTAGTAAGACCATAATAAGAAGAAAATGCTATAATGGCTGCAGCAACTATAATAATTATCGCTAGCCATTTTTGTTTAGGAAGAATGCTGAAACGATCTTGATCTTTTCCTTTATCTATTTTCCTTTCAAGATATTGGTTTACCTTTTGATAAACCTCTAACTCTTCTAATGTAGGTTGCTGATTATCCATAAATGCAATATAGCAAATTATAAAAATTAAAAAAACTTCATATCGGAAAGTATTTGTGATGGAAGTGGCGAAAGAAAGCTATATCTGTGGCATAATAATATATATTAGTTTTGCCAACTTAGCTGACTGAAATATTATTTTTGCCAAAAATTCTAAAATGCCCAGATCAACACCAGCCACGTCCATAACAAGGAACCTAACTACAGTACTAACTAAAAACCTGGCGCTACTGCTTATCTTGCCAACACTGTTGGGAGGGTGCGAGCAGTTCGTTACACTTTGTTTAAAATCATTTACCCTTCTTTTATATTATTCTCCAACACAGGTTCCCATTGATGGTATATCTATACTGGTCAAAGTACCTATATTTTTGCTTGGTGTTTTTGTTAACTTGAAATATCATGAGGCTAGGACAAATATAAAAGCAAATTGGGGTACTCTTGTTTTCCTTTCAATATTCATCCTAATGCTGATTGCATTGACAGTTGTGTTATTTGTTCGCGAAGACTATAAACTGCTTATAAAGATCGCCTATCTTATAATTGCCAATATAGCTGTCATTCTTTTGCTTAAAAAAGATAAAACAGTTTTGCAAACTTTTAGTAAGAAGGCTACCTACGTTATAGCAGTTTCAATTGTACTCGCCACCTTCTATAATGTCCTTACTAAACGAGATTACAGTGAGGTCGGTAATATCACTAATTTAACGGATAAATTGAAGGCTAAATATCCAAATGCTAAACTGCTCTATAGTAATGATAAATACTTGTTCTATGATAGGGATACAACTCAGTTTAGTACAATAGCTAGGTACGAAATTGTTTCTACAGAAAAGCTGTTTTTAGAATCCTATGATCTTGAAAAGACTGAAACAGATGGTAAGGATGGTAATAAATGAATTACATCTTGTTCTTAGGGTGGTTTCAAATAAATATCAACTAATAAGACATGGAGTAGGGTAAGGGAGTTAAATTCATGAATAACTCTAAAATAAAGCTATGCGCAGCCTTATTTCAAATTCTTAAACGGTACGTATGTTAAAATGCTACATAGCAATCAAAGCTTCGTGAAAGATATGTTTGCTAATTTTAGATTTATCTTTCCAAATATATTTTTAACGGATAATCATAGACTTAAATATATCACAGTTGTGTTATATAAATATTATTATTATCGAAAATTTTAAAGTAAATGATTAACTTTAACTTAATATCACTTTCAAACAATGAAATCCTTATCAATAATCGATGAAAAGGAACTGCTACTTAGGTTGCGGGCAGGGGATTATTCTGCCTTTGAAAAAATATACTCAAATCATAAAAACAAAATCACCCAACGCCTTTTAAGATTGCTCAAATCTCGCTATCTGGTTGAAGATGTCTTGCAGGAACTTTTTATTAAATTATGGAATACCAGAAAAGGCATTCATGTTGAAAAGCCTATCGAAGCTTACCTATATCATATTGCAACAAATCTTGTCAATGATTATTTTCGGGAAATCTCCACGGATAAAAAGCTTGCTGAAGAATTATGGTATCGGATTTCTGATCTCTATAATCCATTTGATGAAATATCACAGGTACAGTCGGACAGCGAGCTTTTTCGTTCTATTGACAAACTTCCTGAACAGCGCAAGAAAGTCTTTCTTCTCTGTAAACTAGAAAAGAAAAGTTATGCCGAGGTAAGCAGACTCTTACAGATTTCAGAAGCAGCCGTCAATGATCACATCACCAAGGCAAACCGCTTCCTAAGAGATAATTACGATAAAGCAATCCCGTTTGCAGCTGTAATATTCTGCAATCATCTGATAGGATAGTTTCATTTTCTTGTTGACAGTATTTACTCTTTCCGATTCTTGTTTAATATTTTTTTTGTCTGAAAATCAGGAAGTTAATAATTATTCACTTTTTTTTTAATTATACAGCTATTGGTTTTGTCTCCATCTCCGTATTACTATTAAAGAAAAAGATTTGGAAAATTCTCACGATATCAAAGGACTCTTTACTAAATACCTGAATAAAAGTATTAGCAGGAACGAGTATGATGCGTTATTGAAATACTTTGGCAAGCAGAATGATAACGAACTGGGAGATCTTATAACTCGCGCTTTATCAGAAGATATTGCGGTAAATGATGATACTGAATTAAATGAGATTGTAGATTCCGTTGAATATAAGCTTCGTCAGAAGCTACAGCCACGAAAAAAACTTCATCTTAAACAATACATTCCATATGCGGCAATTATTATCGCTGCCTTACTTGGTGGGAGCTACCTTCTCTTGAACTACCATACGCCAAAACAAAAGGTTGAATTAATCACGGATGTGAAACCGGGGCATAGTGCTGCCATGCTTACGCTTGCCAATGGTAAGAAGATTTTGCTCAATGAAGTTTCCAATGGGAGCATTGCAAATGAAGGAGGGATCAGTGTCTCAAAAAATAAAAATGGCGAAGTCGTTTATACTGTCACTGGATCAAATGATAATTTAGATAAAAACCTAAACACACTTTCAACTACGAACGGAGAAACTTACCAGATTGTTTTGTCTGACGGTACCAGAGTATGGCTTAACGCGGCAACTACATTGCAGTATTCTACAAACTTAAAAGAGGGCGATAAGCGGAAAGTAAAACTGCTAACTGGTGAAGCCTATTTTGAAGTAGCCAAAGACAAACAGCATCCTTTTATTGTTGAAACCGCAAAGCAGGAAGTTGAGGTTTTGGGAACACATTTTAATATCAACAGCTATGTCGATGAAGGGCGTACAGTGACCACACTTGAAGAAGGTTCAGTAAAAGTTTCACCTATATTCAATGGAACTCACAAGAATAATATCATCTTAAAACCCGGACAGCAGTCCCTAATTGCCAATGGAAATATCAATGTGCGTCAAGCCGATATAGAGACTGCGCTTGCATGGAAGAACGGCGAAATTTATTTCAAGGATGCAACAATTCAAGAAGTACTTAGGCAAGTAAGCAGGTGGTACAACGTCGAAATTAAATACAAAGGCATTCCTACTCGGACAGTATTTAACGGCGGTATCAAGCGTGATTCAAATCTCTCTACTGTTCTGCGTATCCTGAAATTGAGCAATGTTCAGTTCGAATTAAAAAAAGAAAATAACACAACAACCCTAATCGTCCAGTAGGAATAATAAAAGTCCAATATGTCAATTTTAAACCGCAAATGCCTATGAGATAGTTTTTTCAATTTTTAGGATTAGTTAAGAAACCCACAAAAATAAACCGGAGACATCGTTCGAGGATGCTCCGGTTCAAGTGGGCTTTGTGAACAATCGGCACTAACCAATTTATCAACTAACTGCAAGGCATCTTAACGCTCTCAGAATGGGATGACCATGCAGCAAAACCAAAACAAACTTATGATTTTTTCAGCAAACTGGCGCTATCCCGTACGGCATAGTACAACAGTTTTCTGGTCTTTTCTTAAAAAGACCATTCAGACGACATTTTTAAATTCCACGGTCATGAGGTTACATTTAATCATATTTACATTGATGCTGGCTGGCCTTATTGCTACAGCAGCAGGAGTAAAGGCACAAAATGTAACCTTAGAAGCGAAGGCAACCCCCTTATATCAGATATTCAAACAGGTAGAAAAGCAAACAGGCTACAGGTTTTGGTATAGTGGCAAAATGCTGGATAAAAATACACCCATTACTACGAGCATTACTAATGCACCACTCAAAACAGCATTGGATAAAATCTTTGCAGACCTCCCTTTTACCTATGAAATACTAGATAAAACCATTGTTGTAAAGGAAAAGCCAGTTGAGTCAGAAATACCGAAAGAAAAGCAGACCAAACAAACCATTACAGGAATTGTAATTGACGAAAATGGTCAGCCTTTGGTGGGAGCTAGTTTAACTATAAAAGGAACTAACAAAACCACAATGACAAACAGCGACGGAAAATATACCTTTTTAGACATTGCTGATAATGCAGTTCTGATCGTTAGCTACGTTGGTTACAATGCGTGGGAAGTTAATTTAAAAAATGCGAACAGTATTACTCTAAGCAGAAGTGATTCTAAATTAGACGATGTCCAAGTCATAGCGTATGGTACAACGACAAAACGTCTCAACACAGGTTCAGTTGTTTCGGTTTCCGCAAAGGATATCGAACGGCAACCCGTTTCAAACCCCCTTGCAGCTTTAATTGGGCGCGTTCCTGGGCTTGTGGTAACTCAACAATCAGGAGTTCCTGGTTCGTCTTTTTCTATGCAGATACGGGGAAGAAATTCCATTTCGCAAGGTTCGCAGCCATTAATTCTAATTGACGGGATACCATTTGCTGCTGGAAACGAGAACATACAGTTGATAGGTTCAGCCATCAGCAATGTCAACCAAGGTAGTGGCGTTAGCCCATTCAATGCCATCAACCCTAATGATATTGAAAGTATTGAGATTTTGAAAGATGCAGATGCTACTGCTATTTACGGTTCAAGGGGAGCTAATGGGGTTATATTGATAACATCCAAAAAAGGGCAGGCGGGCAGAACACAGATTAGCGCTAACTTTAATACGGGGGTTACCCAAGTAGGAAAACTGCTGCCACTACTTAATACTGAGCAGTACACTGCTATGCGGAATGAGGCGTTTGCAAATTCCAATACCATACCGACCCTAATTAATGCTCCTGATCTGACGATTTACGATCAAGGTAGATATACGGATTACCAAAAAGAGTTTTTGGGTGGAACTGGATATACAACAAACGCTAATCTTTCTCTTTCTGGAGGAAGTGCAGCAACGCAATTTCTGTTAAGCGGAACATACTATAAAGAAACAAGCATCTTTCCTTCTGATTTACCTAACCAGCGGGGAAGTATGCTTGCTAATATCACACATAAATCGGTAGATAATAGGTTTACCGTAAACTTCTCCGGAAGCTACACTTCGGTACAGAATCGGTCCGCGACCTCGGATTTGACATTTTATACGTTTCTGAGTCCGAATACTCCCGCTTTCTTTGATGGAACCGGGAAGCTACAATGGACATTTAATGGCGCAAGTATTGAAAATCCATATTCATTCCTAAGGGAAAAATATAATATAAATACAAATAACCTTGCAGGCAGCCTTAATGCATCGTACAAAATATGGAATGGATTATCGGCAAAAATACTGGCAGGCTACAATCAACAGTTTACCAATGAGCAAAAGTTATCACCAGCAGATGCTAAGAGCCCAACTAATCCCACACAGGGCCACGAAGCAACATTCGGAAAGAATCAACTTAGCAGTTGGAATATAGAACCCCAGCTAGAATACACATCACAAATTTGGGTGGGAAAATTGACGGCCTTGGTGGGAACAACCTTTCTTTCCAGAAGTAATTCTGCTCTGACGATAATAGGAACGGGTTATGGTAGTGAGGTGTTATTGGAAAGCTTTGATGCTGCTACTACTATTGATGCCAGTAGTTTCTCTTCACTATACCGCTATCAGGCATTATTTAGTCGGATTAACTATAACATTGCGAATAGATATCTATTGAATATTACAGGCCGTAGAGATGGCAGCAGTCGTTTTGGTCCAGGAAAACAGTTTGCGAATTTTGGTGCTGTTGGCGCAGCTTGGGTTTTTTCCACAGAAAAATGGATGCAGAATGTTTCTGCTTTAAGTTTTGGTAAACTACGAGCCAGTTACGGGGTCACCGGAAATGACCAGATAGGCGACTATCAGTTTGTAGAAACATGGAAAGCAGCCACTAATGCGTATGTAGGTGCTTCCGCGCTAATTCCAAATAATCTTTATAATGGAAATTATGCTTGGGAACGAAACAAAAAAATCGAGGTCGGGTTGGAATTAGGGTTTTTGAGAGACAGGGTCTTATTTTCGGTAGATTATTTCAAAAACCGTAGTGACAACCAGTTAATAAACTACAAGCTACCTTATATAACAGGATTTGCTAACGTTATCGCTAATTTCCCTGCAACGGTTGAAAACAAAGGCTGGGAATTGAGCGTAAGTGCTACCCCAATAAAAGGAGAGGATTTTCGGTGGGAAAGCAATTTTAATATAACAATCCCCAAAAATACCTTGACATCATTTCCAGGTATTGAAGCCAGCTCTTATAAATCACAATACATTGTTGGACATTCACTAAACAGTATTTATAAATACACTGCTACAGGTGTAAATGCTCAAACGGGGCTACTTCAGTTTCAGGACATAGATGGGAATAACGCTATTAATGTTAACGACTATCAGCTGAATGGGAGTACTGATCCGAAATTTTATGGTGGTTGGCAGAATACGCTAAGTTTTTCAGGATTCGAATTACAATGGTTTATCGATTTTAAAAGACAAATCGGACGTAACCATTATTATTATTTGTATGGTATTTCCATACCAGCTGGCTCAAAACGTAATTTGCCGGACTTGTTGGCCAGCAGATGGAAGCAAGTCGGAGATGTAACTGACTTGCCTAAAATTACATCAGCTAGCGCCGGAACACAGGCAAGCAATACCCTAAACAGCAGTTTTGCCTACAGCGACCAGTCGTTTATCCGATTGCGTAATGTGTCGCTAAGTTATTTGTTTAAAAATAAAGTCTTGTCTAAAATCGGTGCAAAGACCGGGAAGGTTTATGTGCAAGGACAAAACTTAATGACCTTTAACGCTACCAAGGGATACGATCCGGAAACCCAAAACCTTACGGTGTTGCCTGCATTGCAAGCATATACTGTTGGTTTACAAATTTCTTATTAATCATGAAAAAGAGAATCTTATATTTTACGGTTGCACTACTGTTTTTGCATTTAGGTGCATGTAAAAAATTTATCACTGTAGGTCCGCCATCAACCCAGATCGCCAGTAGTTCAGTATTTCAAACAGAGGAAACAGCAATTTCGGCCATCAATGGTTTATATACCACTATGTGTAACTCAAGTCTATATGTTAGTGCAGGAGGATCGACTGTGTATTTGGGATTGTATGCAGACGAATTATACACTACCTCCACCAACGCAAATGCAGTTGAGTTTACTGAAAGCAAGCTTGGTATTGCTAATAGTTTTATCTACAACAACTTCTGGCGGAACCTGTATCAAGTAATATACCAGGCAAATAGTTGTATCAGCGGTTTACAGGATTCCGCAATCGCGCCAGCCTTGCGGAATCAGCTTTTGGGTGAAGCGTATTTTATGAGAGCTTACTGTTATTGGCATTTAACGAGCCTTTTTGGTGATGTACCCTTGGTTTTGACGGGGGAGGATTACGCAGGCGTAGCACTGATGGGACGTACCCAAATTGCTGAAGTTAAAAATAAGATTATATCCGATTTAAAAAAGGCTAAGTCACTTGTCAATAAGGCATACCCAACCAACGGTAGGTATAGGGTGAATTACTATACGGTTTTGGCAATGCTATCACGTATTTATACGTATTTGGGGAACTGGGATGAAGTTCTTTCCTCAAGTAATGAAGTAATTAGTCAGGGAGGTACTTATTTTCTGGAACCCGATCTCAATAAGGTATTTCTTATTGGAAGTAACGAAGCGATTTGGCAAACTGCTTCTGGTGGCGCATCTGAGAATACCTTTGAGGGGCAGCAGATGGTTCCTTTGACTGCCGCTACAGTACGCCCCAATTATCCTTTGCAAGCAGCTTTGTACAATGCATTCTCCGGAGTCGACAAACGAAAGACAAGTTGGATAGCCACAAAAACGGTGTCAGGCATAACGTACCAATATCCCTACAAATACAAAGTCGGTGCACTTGGAACTACGAAAGTGGAAGCACAAATGATGATACGTCTTGCTGAAGTATTTTTGAATCGTGCCGAAGCGAAAGCGCATTTGGGAGATATAACCGCAATTGATGATTTGAATAAGATTAGAAACCGCGCCGGTTTGAGCAGCCTATCTATTCTTAACGGGCAAGCATTACTTGATGCGATTATGGTGGAGCGACGCTTTGAGCTTTTTGTAGAATGGGGTCTACGGTGGTACGATCTCAGGCGTACAGGTAAGCTTGACCAGGTCCTCGGCTCAATGAAAAGTACTTGGACGCCATCTGCAGGACTGTTTCCAATTCCAAATTCTGAAATATTAGCAGCACCAAATTTAACTCAAAATCCAGGCTATAATTAATACGTAAATTTTATGAAATCAATATTTAAATCGGGATTATTTATAACTCTAATCTTATCATTTACCTTGTCGATAGCACAATCCATAAAGCCGTTAAATGTAGGTGATAAAGTTCCTGACATCTATTTTGCTACAATGTTAAATCATACGAGCACTAATGGTAAGCTGAGTGATTTTAACGGGAAAGCAATTATTATAGATGTATGGTTTAAAGAATGTATTCCATGTGTCAGTAATATGAGACATCTTGATAGTTTGCAAAGCGAGTATGCCAATGATTTGAAGATCTTACCCGTCACATGGCAATCAAAAGAGGAAATAGAGAGATTCTGGAGAACAAATCTAAATGTTACCGGAATAAAGTTAACCCAATCAGTTAACGATAAACTCGTTCGTAAAATTTTCCCTGCAGTAAGTTTCCCCCATCAGATATGGATCGATAAAAATGGGACTATAGTGGCTATTACTGACGGAAAAAACACATCACGTGAAAACGTAAAAAAATTAATAGAGAACAAATCACTTACATTAGCTGAAAAAAAAGATGAGCTGGATGCATCGGTTAGATATGCGCACAATCCGGATCTAACGATACGTTATGAAGAAAATAAGAATAAACTACTCTATTACTCCTATTTTAGTTCCTGGCGTAGTGAGCTTGCAGGAATGTCAAGATCAAATGTTGATAAAGCAACAGGGCGCGTAAGGATTACCGCTAATAATCTTTCTCTGGTTTATCTCTACGATTTTGCATATACCAATAATTCATATCAGACGCGGCATGACCCTACGCGTGTAATAAGGCGTGACCACAATCCGGTGAAAAGTTGGTTAGAAGGGACCTTTGATACTACGAGGCTTTTCTGTTATGACCTCATATATAAGGGGACTACAACAAAAGGATTTAGTAAGTATATGATTGCTGACCTTGATCGTGCTTTCGGGGTGAAGAGCCATGAAATAATAATGGATATTCCATGCTATGTTATATGTATGAAAGGAGGAGGGACGAAATTCCGCCAGGCAATTGTCTCTGAGGGCGAGGCACAGATTAAGAATCCGAGTATGAAAAAAGATGTTGTTTTAGTAGTTAATAAAAAGACAGTCTCGGCAGTAGAAAGAGCCATCAATCAATATGGGAAAGATCTTGTCCTATTTGAAATGGGAGATGAAAAAATTATAAATTTTCAGGTAAAGTGGAATACAGATGATCTCAGTTTTATGAATAAAGAATTGGAGAAATTTGACCTGAAAATCGAAAAAACCACGAGAAAGAGAAAGGTAATTATCCTAGAGGATGCTTAAACTAATCTATTAAAATAAGGAAAAAGACCACCGAGTTTTCTCGGTGGTCTCCTTTTTAAAGCTCGTGATCGCCTTGGATTACTGTTGGATCTCCCTCTGGTGCACCCGTTGGATCAAGCGATTGGTAGTAAACTGCACAATCAATTGTCGGTGTTCCACATTCTTCACGTTTGTCTTCCAATGTATCAGGCCCGATGTAGTTTCCATCCATGTCGAACCATTGCAAATCAGTTGCAGATGCTTTCACTGTTGATTTCTCTGGCGCAGGAGCCATAGCAACTGCTGCCGTTAGACCTGCTGCAACTGCTAGCAAACCCAACATACTCGTTAGCTTTTTCATAATATTTGGTTGTATTTAGTTTTGCCTACTCTGTTAATGGTTTTTCGGCTACCCCCAATTTGATAATCCCAAAATTTTATTATCGGTGGTTTAATAAGGATTATATGTTCTTTTCGATATTGCATTATTTCGTTTTAATTCATCAGTAAATTTGTTTGATCACTTTGAGAACCTTTTTTGTGTAGGTATACTCCGATACAGCTTATTAATAGATACGCTATATTAAAAGTGAGGTGCTGTTTCCAGGTCATTGCTGATAATACACCTCCACAGGTACAAGTGGCTTTTGTAGGATCGATAAAAATTACATAGAAGACATACGATGTAAATACTGTCATTAACCCCGCTGATATCCATAACCCAGAACTCCGCAAAGGTTTTATGAGTAGTAGCAATGCAGCCAATAGCTCAATTCCGGGTAGAAAATAAAATAATATATCCTGATAGCCACTTGTCGTTGGGTTCCAGCTCAGCTGCCTGTAAAATGCCTGATGGTTTCCCCACTTACTTATTGCAGTATAGATCCATAATAGCACTAACAGCGCAACAATAATTTCTAAAATGATGGTTTTTGCTTTCATGGTTAATAGTTTTCAATAGACATTTTTGTTGATTAGTTTTTAAGCCTTCTGCAATACTATCCTGCGGATTATTGTTAATCCCTGTTTCTCCACTGACCACCATCTTTAGGCGGAGGATCAGTATCTATTGTGCCATCAATATTTGATTGTTGTGTTAGCACAATTGTATTAGTGCTATCAGAATCTTTATTTGTTTCCTTCATTGATGATTGCCTGCTCTGGATTTGTAAATCCGCAACTGGGTCTTCATCCAGTTCCCTACAGGAGTGTAGAGAAATAATTCCTGCTATAGTTAAAATTGATAGGATAATCTTTTTCATGGTAGTTAGTTTTGAAAAATTATCCGGCCGGATTGGTTAGTAGAATTCTGGAATCGAAGGTATATGATATTTCAAGGCGAGAAAAGTAATGGTTGCCCTACAAGATACATTAGTACGTACTAATGTATCCTTTGGTACAACTTTAAATTATTGATATTCAGTTTGTTGATATTCGTTTCCTATTGTTTTGAGATTGACTTAAGTGTGGGTGGTAATTGGCTTAAATTTCATAATTTTGATATAGAAACATTACCATGTCGATACTTATTCGTCCTAATTTTTATGTTTTTATTATACTAATACTTCTTAGCGAACCTCTTTTTGCACAAAAGAAGGTGTATAGTGATTTTTATTTGATAAAAAGGGAATATGAAGACCGGGCAAATAATGATTCGAGTGCGCTGCCCTTAATAGGAAAGTATATCGCCAAGGCTAAAAGAGAAAAGAAATATCCCAGGTTAGTTGAGGGATATCTGGATGGAATTCAATATTCACCTCATTCAAGCGATAAACTAAAATATGCCGACAGCGCAATCTGGGCATCAAATTTAACAAAGAACGATAGTATAAGGAGTAGAGCTTACCTGCACAAGGGAATCGTTTATTATTTTAATTTTAAAAAATATAAACTGGCATTGGGTGAATATATGTTAGCTTATGAGTATTCAAAAAAAACTAATGATCAGTACCATAAAAACAGGCTGGCTTATTTAATTGGCGTAGTTAAAAGCTACATTGGCCATTATGATGAAGCCCTAGATTTATTTAAGCAAACGAAAATTTTTTTTGAAACAGAATCCAAAAAGAATATAAATCGCAACCTAATTTATGGAAATGTAAAAGGCTATTATAATAGTCTGCATCAAATGGCTGTTTGTTATCGTTATCTTGGTTATTCTAAATCAGCAGATTCTTTGGTAAATATTGGAGTTTCACTTACCACCGGAAATGATGACTATAAACAGGAATACGGTTATTTCCTGAAGGAAAGGGGGATTAGCCAGTTTAGGGAAAAAGATTATCGAAATGCCATAAAATCTTTAAATGTCTCACTGATCTCAATTGCCAATGTTGACGATTTTGCTTGGGCGACAGTATGTTATTCCTATATAGGAAAATCATATAAGGCACTTAGGGATCTGCATAATACAAAAATATATTTTCAGAAAGTAGATTCTGTATTTCAGAAACACAATTTTATACTTCCAGAACTCAGGAATAATTATGAGGAATTGATTGCTGAATATAAAAAGGAAAAGAGTCCACAAAAAGCGCTGTACTATACTACTCAACTGATAAAAGCTGACAGTATTATTGCACAAGATTTTGCCTACCTGTCGTCTAAAATTCACCGTGAATATGATATACGGGACTTGCGGGAGGAAAAATTGAGACTGGAGCAAAATTCCGCCAAAAGTGCGTGGGTCATTCGGGCTTTGGGGATTATCGCTATGGTGCTTATTATCACTTTCTTTTTCAGATATAGGGCTGAGAAGCGGTTGCGGGAGAAATATAGGGTTGTGGAACAAAAAATTCTCAACGGATATCTTATTCCTGCACCAGCTGAATCTTCCAAAAAATCGGATATCGAACAAAAAATAGTAGATGATCTTCTCCTTAAATTAGAGGATTTTGAAAACAATATGGGATTTTTGGAAAGCGGAATTAATTTAACTGAATTAGCTGCCAAATTTGATACAAATCATACGTATTTATCGCAGGTAATTAACGAGTATAAAGGCGATAATTTTAAAAGGTATCTGAGCGCGTTACGTATAGCCTTTATTACAAAGAAACTTTATCAGGAAGAAAAATTACTTTCTTATAAAATCGAAACATTGGCAAGAGAGTGTGGAATTGCTTCCAGAAGTAATTTTTCAGATTTATTTCAGGAGTTCAATGGCATGAGACCAAAAGATTTCATAAAAAAGCGAAGGGAAGATATAGAGGACAGTTAAGATATACAGGCTTAATAAAATGCGTTTTTAAATAATACGCTTCGGTTTACACTAGGTTATTCCATTCCAAATTAGCGTAAGCTGCCGGCTAATAACAGATAATTGTTCCTTTATATTTAAAATCTTTTTTAAGAATTTAAAAGACCCAAGATTAATACAATTTTTAATGGTAACCTTATAAAGATCGCAAACGAACGATATTGTCTATAGATAGATTTCAACCAGGCGGACAGAATTTTATCTATGATAAAATATACATAATTTGTTGCATTTCTCCCTGAAGGTAATTTAAGATTGTTATTTCATGGTTCTTTAAAAATATTTCATTATCAAACATTAATTGGGATATAAGTAATATCCCGAAAAAAACCGCAACGGCATTCGGTTATTTTCAGGGCGGAGTGAGATGATGACCGAATGTTGTTGCACCGATTTTCCGCGCAAAGACGTCCACGAACCGTGTGAGTGGTTGTCTTTGCGCCGCCCGATATTTTCGGGCATTGCGTATTTATACTTTTATAGGTTGAGATCGAAAATCCTTTAGATTAAGAAAAAATCCTCTGTTTTCGGTCATTCCATTGCGGAACAAGTTCCATAAAAGAGAACAACCCATTTGAGCCAATGCAGAATTGATGAACAAATCCTGTTTTTGCAATGCTTCAGCTAAAGAACAGCTTGGCGTGTCGTCTTCTGATTCAGATTGTTTTAAGAGTTCTCCAAATTCCTCGGTAACAAAAGGCAGTTTGGCAACTGTTTCATATTTATTGGAATTGGGTTGCTTAATTTCTCCAATTGTTTGCAGGATAACCTGTCCTGTAAACTTTGCGTTGTCGGGTAG
Organism: Pedobacter sp. ISL-64; assembly: GCF_018613605.1. Classification (GTDB taxonomy): domain Bacteria; phylum Bacteroidota; class Bacteroidia; order Sphingobacteriales; family Sphingobacteriaceae; genus Pedobacter. Next base: position 331,030 of record NZ_JAGGPU010000001.1, read on the forward strand.
GTCAGGATTATTACTAATCCCTTCCCCCCTCAGAACCGTACGTGCGACTTTCACCGCATACGGCTCAAGCAAATCATAAAGCAACTCAGTATAATAACTCATTGTTCCTATTTTTAGATGAATGCACTTGCTGATGACAATAAAGATGCAGGATTCTACGGTTCTTCCATAAATTACGGTCAGGATTATTCCTATCCATAATGAGATGATGGTCATGGATTTCCTCACCATTAGAAATGGATTGTTTGCATACAGGGCATATATATCCCTGTGAAGCGGCAATAATCCGTAGATGCTTTGCTAATGAAGAAGCCTTTTTAGCCTCTCTTTTTAGCCAATAACCATTCAGAGAAGGGTCATCCATGGAAGCTTTTCCCTTGACCATCACATGACGTTTTATGTTGACCCATGTGAACTTACAAAGATGAAATTTTGTTTCTTCATCACCGAAGACCCAATTATCTTTTCTTTGTTTGTTCCATTGTCTCCAATATTTCTGTGTGATGTATTTCCATGACCTGCCTGGGTGCTGTCTTTTTGCCCACCTGACGGCTCTTAGAAACATAAACATATCAAGGTGTTTAAACGCATCAACGGAGTTACCAATCCTGTAATAGTTTGCCCATCCCCGTACAATAGGGTTAAGCCTGTGGATTACAGCGGTTGCATTCGCACCTCTTAATGACATCCATTCCGTTTTTAAACGGTCTTTGAATGACTGTACAGACTTTTTACTCGGTTTGATTAAGAGCTTATAGCCAGTTGGGGTTGATGGTCTGTTGTATAATCGGACATTAAAACCGAGAAAGTCAAATCCTTCTGAAAGATGGACGATTTTGGTCTTTTCTTCCGACAATGCCAAACCACGTTCTGCTAACCATGTATGTAATTCACAGATTGATTTCTCTGCATCTTCTTTGGTCTCGCAAAAGACCACAAAGTCATCGGCATATCTTACAACTCCTCTCGTTCCTACAACGACACCCGAACTGTTTGCCCGTTTGATTTTCAAAGCATCTTCCATACCATGAAGTGCTATGTTTGCTAACAAGGGACTGATTATTCCCCCTTGTGGAGTGCCTGCTTCCGTATCATGGAATACGTTTTTATCAACGTAGCCTGATTTCAACCATTTCTTTATGAGTTGACGTGCAGGAAAATTTCCGATAGCATTCAATAGAAATTCGTGGTCAATATTGTCAAATGCTCCTTTGATATCGGCATCGACTACCCATTTCTTTTTCTTGTTGGGACGTGAGAAGCCGTAGATTGCCATTATTGCATCATGACATCCTCGTCCCGGTCTGAAACCGTAGCTTATACCTTCAAACTTTGCTTCCCATTCGGGTTCCAATGCATTCTTAACCCTTGCCTGATGCACACGGTCAAGAACGGTAGGGATTCCAAGAGGTCTTTGTTTGCCGTTCGATTTCGGTATATACACCCTTCGGGCGGGTTGGGTTTTCCAAGGTTGGAATTGTTGGATTTCATCCACAAGGATGCTCCTTGCTTCTGGCGTCTTCACAATCACCTTATCCACCCCGTGAGTATATTTACCTGCATTCACCTGTGTTACTCTTCTTACGCTAACAAGCGTATTGGAGTAATTTCGTAACATAAGTTTTTGTAACTGGCGAACTTTAATATAGTCGCCAGCCTGAGTTGCCTTGAAGATACGCTGCCTCAGGTTTCTTACCACACGATTTGCTTGATTCCAGTCAATGGAATTCCAGTCCGTATGGCTCATTGTTCCGTTTGCTAAGTTGTCTTGCATCTAACTTTCCTTTGATTAAAAAACTATTACATTGTTCTTCAAGAGATTCACCAATCTCACGTCTGCACCCTTTCAGGTCGGGTATTTCTGTCTTTTGACAGCCCTATCCGTCAGGTTATGTATTCCCTTTGCCTTTCGGCTGACGGCATTCGCTTCTTGAGATTTCCTGTCCCCGCTGAAGATTTCAGCATTCCTTACGGTTTGCCTACCCAATTGTTTGGGACTTCATCGGGATTCCACGTTCCGCATTCATAAGATACGACTGGGTGTGGGTGCCTCCTATACCCCGGGGTCTTGGTGTCCTAATATGAAAGTATGGCATCTCCCATATCTTTAAATGCTTCTTCGGAACAAAACATTTCTATGACCCAATACATCGTAATTTCCATCCACCGATGTTGGCTAGTGACGGAGCTTATGGAGATTCACTTGCGTTCACCCGTCCAGTCTTTCCCTTGCCCGATTGCCTCTGATGGTTAGAGTCTTTCTTAGGCTTTCATCCCAGCTTCGCAAAGGTCAATTGCTCAACCCCCACGTAGGAAGTGGGAACCAGTCTTGGACACTGACTGGGAAGGACTTCTTACAGCCCTTCACTTATTAAATGCGACTTTCGTGTCGCACCCCAAAATCCATCCAATATTTTGGGGTGTTGCGGTAAGCCAAACGGTTGTTAACCTCTTTCAAAATTTCTGCAATTTCAAAACGTGCACTTACACTGTCTACGCAGGAAATGTAAATATTTGCCTGTGCATTTTCGGGTTGTTTTCCTAAAGCATTTTTTTGAAATTTAATGCTTTCCGCTTTCCAGTTTGTGCCAGACCACCTGTTTGCACGGTTGATTAGCGCAACGGATTTAAATAAACCTTCTTCACTCTGCGCAAATCGTTGTCTTCCCAAATTGGCATCGGTGATAATATCATCGTCCCACAACCTGACAAATAGCCCGGCATGTCCCAATTCAATTAAACTGTGGTTCATTTCAAGCAGGGCGGTTAATACCTTTGAACCAGTTCCACCTGCTCCGATTAAATTGATTTCAATTGGATTAGTCGGATTAAGCAGGTAGTTATCTGTAAAGTGGACTCTTGTTTTTTTGGGCGTTATCATCGCAGTAGGTTTTTTAAAGTTTGGTTTGCTTTTACTAATACATCTTTTGGGAAATGCTTATCGGTGTTGATTAACTTTTTCCAAATACTTACAGGGTTTCCTTTTATTGGATTATGGCTCTGCATGAGGTGGCTGAAATAAGAGTTGAAAAAATAGTTTTCCCAAGCGGTGGTAAATTCTTCTAGTGATGCGGTTTTCTTAATCCTGACATCTACGGTACCCATGCACACAGCACCGTCAGAATGCACATTGAAAAATGGCGCATGATAAAGCGGTGTTTTTTCTGTAGGTCTGCTACCTGTTTTAAGGGCATACACCGAAATTTTGTTTCGGTTAGCTACCCAAAGCATAGGCGGTACGTTAGCTTTTCCGTTTGGAATATCTAAATTTTCTACAAAAAACATATCCCTGGACTGTGCTTTGCTGAACCATATTACAATACCATTATGTACAGGGTCAATCTGTAAAATATGACTGCCAATAATACCATTTGATTTTAAAAAGGGCTTTTTATCTCCGCTTTCTATTGTAAGCGATTTGGCTAAAACATTTGCTTCCCTGACAGTTAAGGGGTGGGCATTAATTAAATTACCGTCTTTGTCCATATCGAATGATTCTACGTAGCAATCGGGATGCGTTGTTAATGTTTGATAGAAAATCAATGCCGATTTAGGATGATATAATGTTCCGAAATTTTCTGTAAGGTCAGTTAAAGTGTTCATTTTTTTTGTTTTTTATAGGTGTTTAAGAGATAAATCAATTCATCTAATAAATCAAACAGCCGATTTTCAAAATTCAGATTTTTGTCTGTCAACGGACTTCCGTCAAAACGTTTGAAAATTGTGGGTTGATCAAGTTCGCTGTATTCGTTAAATTCATTATTGATACATTCAGAAATGCTTTCAGAGAGCCAACCGCTACTATCTGCCCAAAAGGAAATGTATTTTTCCATAGGTACACACTCTTGCTCGTCATAGTCCTCATCTTCGGCATTCATTTGTTTTGCATTTCTAAAAATGCTTTCGGCAGGATATAGCGTATAAAGTGAAAAGGCTTCTTTTGCCATTTTCAGACATTCAGTATCAAATTCGTCACTCTCTTTGAGATGATTTAAGCGGTGTTCAAACACCGCTAAATTTTTGCGGTTAAACATTTTTTGTTCCATTTGCTCACCTATCCATTCTGCCTGTTTAAGTTCATCTTTATAATTTGGGTGATCTATCTCCTCCTCATCCTGTTCAAGCCAATCACCCATCATTTCGTACTGCCAAAATAAATAACTGCCTTCCTGACGGTAGTAGGGGATATCTGCTACATGATATAAATAACTGCAAACGGACAGTAGTAAAAGAGCGGTTTTCCTTCTTCTTTTATCTTTAAGCATTGCAAAGAGTGGAAGTGCGGGGATATAGTACAGGGTTAATCCCGTGTTGCAACACTCCTGCGTCATCAGAAAAGTTTTGTTCTTTTCCTGAGCCAACTGCAAGTTTTCAAGATTATAAACGTTATTTTGTAGCTTGGTTTTAGCATCCCATATGGAAAGTGCTATATTATAAGGGTTGGAAAATTGCCCTGTTTCGAGCAGTTCAATCCCGTAGTGCTTTGCAAGTCTGGAAAGGGAAATATAAAATTCCCTTTCCAGTTTACTTGTTTGCTGATGAGTTTGGAGAGATTGTTCCATTTTTAATTTTGGCAGAAATGAAGTCTTTAGAAAACCATTGGAAGCATGGCTATCGGTACGGATTGCCTTTTGTCTTTCCTGATTTCCTGCGCATCTTTTGTGCGCCCCATCCAATGTGCAAATTCCTGAAGCTGTCGGTTCAACTGTCGCCCCTTTTTTTCTTCGGGTGTTTTTACTGTTCCCGATACGATATGTTGTTGCATGATTCATTTTTTTGATTTTTAGTTATCCTTTTGTTCCCATCACACTCTCAAAACTGTACTGCACGGTATCATCCTTAATCTGTGGGGCTGATATTTTGGCGGTGGTTAGAATAGGGTAGTTATTGGAGTAGAAGTTTAAAACACTTTCAACACTCCATTTTGGCTCGGGATCGGTCAATTTGATTTCCTGACCTTTATCTTTGAGTATAAATACTCGCTCTAATTGAGTTGCTAGTAACATAATTTTTAATTTTTTGTTAATATTCCAGTTCACCCTCATGCTCAGATTCCATCTCCTGTTCTACCGTGTCTACCATATGGTCGGGATAAAGAGCCCCTTTTTCGGGTTCGGGTTTTTCTTCCTGTGGTTCGGGTGCGAAGTTAAAAAGGCTTGGTGCAAGGAACTTTTCAAGTTCTCTCATCCGCTTACGGATGGCTTCTGAATGCTCAGGAAAGTCGCCGATTTTCGGTAGTGCTGTCCACGATTCTTTGTATTTCAGCTCTTTTTCCAAGTCGGTAGATTTTGACATGGCTTCCTGAAATTTTTTGTCCTTTCCGTCTTTTTCCTTTTTCTCTTTTTCGGTTTTTTCCTTTTCCATTGCGGACTGCTTTTTAGATTCCTCTAATTGTTTCATAAAGGATTCCATGTTGACCATCAGCCCCGATGCTCTCTCTAGTGGCGAGGTAATGGTTCCAAAAAAATCATCGTCCAATTCTTCTGCTGTTCCTCTAAGGGTACAGGGTACAATAAGGTTTTTTGCGTTGTCGCCACAATGCTCATTATTAAGCAGTACCGATACTATCCAATTGTTCTCTGCGCCCTTTTTGAGGGTAATTTGTATATCACCTGTGATATTCATTTGGGCTATCTGTTTAAAAAAGTTAGTTGTGTCCATGATGCGTTCTTTTATAGGATTTTATAAATGTTTCCATTGTATTAAGTGTTAAATTGTACGGTAACAGGGCTGTATTTAAATGAGCTTGTCCGGAGAAATCTCCTCTTTAGGGTTATTGAGCATGTATTTTTCGATCAGCAGGTTTGCTATTTCATCTTGGGAGTAGCCAAAAGCTTTTAATCTTTCTTTGTATGCTTTCATCCGTTGGCGTTGTTCTTGTCGTCCTTCTTTGCCTTTAAGGTCTAGGAGATGTGTTTTCCAATTGAAAACCGCATAGTCAATGCTTGAAAGGGTTATACGTGCGTTTTGTTCTGCCATTTTAGGGCATTGATAGTCAAATCCGAGTTCGACGTAATTTGAAAAAATCAGAAGGTATCTGTGGGAGACACTTTTGCCATACTTTCTTTCTTTTTCTACAAATTGGTTAAAAAGCCAGTCCGCAAATGCGTTATTTTTTTTGTTTTCCATATCATTGGTATTTAATGTGTGAAATTGATTTGGGCTATCCGACTGAAAAAGTTAATCGTTGCCGTAGTTGAATCTTTTTTCAATGATTAATTCTCTTATAGTCTCTTCGTCAAAGTCCATTTCACGGAGATTTTTTTCGTAGTCTGCCATTGCTTTTTGAAATTCACGTTGCCATTCTTCTCCTATAAGGGTAAGCTTGTTGGCTGTGCCGTTTTTATGGGCTTTTTCAATGGATTTTAGCAGGTTACCCATATATCGTTTTTGTTTGCTGAACCTGCTCTGGGTAAGTGCCTTAATGAAATATTGGTTCATCACGTCTAAAAAAACTAGCGCCCGTATGGTATCGTTTTTTCGCAGGGCTTCCACATACCTGTTATAAATCCAGTCCGTGAAATCATTATTATTTTCGTAAGCCATCATCTTGATTTTTTAAAAGTGGTTTTTTACTGTTTTGGTCATAATTGATTTTATATCCATTGCTTTCAACAATTCCTTGTAATAAATTTCTCGCGCTACAGGTATCCCAATCGTCGTTTTTGCTCATATCCAAATAGTGCATTTTTTCAAACTCTTTTATTATTCGGGCAATGATACTGAGTGCCCTGTATTCTGTTTTATCTGTTAAATTGCTCATGCTGTTAAATTGCTTTATTGAGGTCGGTTACTTCCAATTCATAACCGTTTATGCTAATTATTTTCATGCTGGTGGTTGGTTTTGTATATAAATTTTTCAATGAGCATCTTTGCTTTAAGATTGATTCTATCTGCATATTTTTGGGCACCCTTTTTGGTTTTAAACTCTGAAAGAACTGCTTTCCATGTTACTTTTGTTTTGTGTACCATAGAAGGGGTTTTGTAGGCATCGTATGTAGTTCCCAATATTTCAACCTCGCGCGTCACTTTGACCACATTAAGGAATTCTACACCTTCCCCTGTTTCATTATAATGGGTGGATAATAGCAGATTTTCCTTTTCGTCAACAATTTGGAATTTTACATAATCAGGGTCACTGAAAATGATTTTGAATAAATCTTCTGTGATGAATGAGCCGTCTAGTAAAACCAGTTCCTCGTATTTTCTGTATTTGATAATTCCGATTTTCATAATTTCTATTTTGATGATTGTTGGTAAGCTTCCCTTGTAATTCTATCACTCAATTATCTTTCATCCATCAAAAAGTTGTAACACTTCTGCAATGGAAAAATCTACTGTCCAAGACTCCTCGTCTTGTAGACGATGTGTGGAGTAGTTCGCCCAACCATCTGTTGCAATTTCAAGCATACAGCCCGTCGTTCTATTTTCATTAGCGGATAGGAATTTTATATCCTTTTTGTTTGGAATTACAAATGACCAATGTTGTTCTCCAAGCAGTTCCATAGAATCTATATCGTTATCATCCTTATAGAAATACACTTCTGCGAAATAGTCCATTGTACAAAGACCATTATGAGCTCCTGAAAAGGGTGCTATGGCATCCAGACGCGTTTGCATTTGTTCTCTCCAGTTTTCGGTAATACGAATTATTGCATAATCACATTCATCCCACTCGCTGTCCGTTTTTGCTTTTAGCATTAAGTATTCTGTTGGTTTATCTGATGATTTCATGATGGTAAATTTTGATTGTTATTAATTGAACCTGCTATTTTACGTTCCAACATCATTTCTAATATATCGCTCTCGCTTTCGTAGGTTCCACCCTCGAAATGATATTGGTCAGTATTTTCATCAAAATGGAACTGCGCAAAATCTTTGGCTTCCAAATAAATATGTTCTAAAATACCCTCGATATAAGTCGCCTTGCCATATCTTCCATCTCCTAATTCTTCGTATTTGCATTCAAAATGACAATCGTATTCATTAGCGATTTCGGCAAGACGGTCAATATTCGGTCTGTATTTGGTTTTATAGGTGAGTTTGTCAGATACATTCCAACATATATCAAAGAAGTAGCCTTCATCTGCTTTTACCCAATCAGGTAATTGCCCACGCTGTTCTTTTTCTTCATTCTCCGCCATTATTTTAAACAGCTCTTTTATTTGTAAAATCAAAAGGTATTCACCTTCAAATATTACTTCGTTACAACACCAATTAGCCATAATTATTCATCGTTATTGTTGTCTGAATTATTTTTGCTTCACTGAAAAGGAAGTGTATTCCCTGCCTTAATTTTGGGTTACATTCTACCTTAGAAGCATATTCGACAAGGCAGTTAATGGTGAACAGTGCATTGTAACCATCAAATAATTGGTCGGCAAACCATCGGTGATTTTTATGCAGTCTGCTACCGTATTGTTTTATTGCTTTTTCGACATTCCGGACAAGACTGTACCAAAAATCGGCTGTTATTAAAGTGCCTTTCCAAATGCTTTTGTTGTGGTCTTCATTTTTGAGAAAACGCTGTATTTCCTGCTCAATAAATGGGGTTATATTGGGTAGTTCTTCGGGCAATAAGTCCGCAAGGAATTTTCCTTTTTCTACGTTGTTCATTTTTTCTAAGGGTTTCATATCGTTGTTATTTTGTGATTACACTGCTTTTGCGGTTAACTTTTTTATTTTGATAATGGCGGATTCGGGACATCCTTCGCCTGAAATTATCTGTTCTTTTGCTCCCTGTTCTCCATTTAGAGAAACTATGCAGAGGTTTATTTTTCCTTTATCGTATTTGAGGGTGGCTCTATAGATTTCTATTGTCATCGGTATTTAATTCGGTTAGTTTTTATATTTTCCAAAGTTCATCAAGGTTATACCCTGCATCCTGAAAAGCTTGATTAAGGTACTCGGCTACTGTTTCCCTATCGTAGTCGTGCGACCGATCGGTATCGATATATTTTGAGTTGGTTTTAATGATCCATTTGCATACGGCAACGGCATCCTTTCCTTCGTCGGCTGTTGTTCCTCCCGAAAGTTTTATTGTTGATTTTTTAAGGCAACCACCATTACAGCGGTTGCCAATGGTTAATGATTAATTGAAGCAAAGTGCATCCGTACCGATTTTTTCAAAAGAGGTACAGAGGTCAAATGTTTTTTGGGCTTTCCCTTGCGCTGTGCCACCCATGACAATGGATTGTAGTTTGGCTTCTCCATCTTTGTAACTGCGTACATTCTGATAGTAGCCTGTCACCGCATTGTACGCTCCAAACAAAGTTCCTTTTGTGGTTTCCATTTGCTGTGTATCGGATAGCATCGCATAGGCGAAGGCATCTTCTACGGTGTTTTTGAAAACTGTTGATATTTCGTCTTCATTACCTTTTTGCAGATGCTCCAAAGTTTCTTTGTTGGGACATAGCGCCAATTGGATAAGGCGTTTAACTTCTTTGTCGTTTACCCGTACTTTTGCCCATTGGTTAAAAATGCCCTCTAACTCTATGCTCATTTTGTTGGCAAGTCCCATTACTTTGTGGGCATGTTCCAAGCGTTGTTTAGCCCCTGCGGTATGTTTGATACGCACGACATTGCTCATACTGCGCAGTGAAGCGTTAAGGGTATTTTGACAGACGATTCTGATAGGGGTAAATGCGGCTGTAATGCTTCCGCTACCATCATGAGAGGTGGTCAGGAATATATATTTCTCGGTGACGTCATCGCCATTGCCTACACGAATATAGTCGGGCAGTTTGGCGGTGATAAAAATGCGTTCCCCATTTCCTAACGCTCCTGCTGTCTCGTACAGGATTCCCTCCCCACCGCCTACAATGGCATCAAAGAATGAAAAGGCTTCTCTGTTTTGTACGATATGGTAGTCTTTGCCTACGACACCGAGTGCAGTATTGGTGTCGGTGCGTAGTGTTGCAAAATTGTTAGGTAACAGGATTTCGGAAGATTCTTTTATTTCTCCATCATTATCAATCGACATTGTACCGCCTTTGGTAAACAAAGGGGCTTTGATGACTTCGTAGTCCAGTCCCGCGTGTTTAATCGCTTCCCCGCTTGTAGGATAATCTTCTACAATTTGTCCTAGTCCGTGCCATGCTTTTTGCTGAACACTGAAAAAGGAATACTTACCTGTTTGGTCGTTAAAATTTAAATTGTGTGCCATGATATTGAATTTTAAATTGTTTATGTTGAATTGATTGATTGAAACGGATTAAAATGGGAGGTCTTCGTTTTCAGGATTGCTCCCGTTTGTAGTGTAGCTATTCTGCGGAGTTTCTGTTTCTTGTTCTTTTTTAGCACCCCTTTTTAATACCTTGAATTGTGAAGTGTGAAAATTGATTCTTGCTTTCGGCTCACCGCTTTGCGATGTCCACGCCCTTGCACTTGCCCATCCTGTGAGTTCTACCAATGTTCCCTGCGTGAGTACTGGTAGTACTTTTAGAGACTGCCAAAATGAGCAGTCTACATATTCAGTGAGCTTTATCCACTCACCCTGTTTGTTTTTGTAGCTGTCGTTTACCGCGATAGAAAAGTTTACGACTGACCTTTCGTCCTTGAGGATGCTTGCTTTTGCATCTGCTGTTAATCTGCCAATGATGTTCATTTTTTTAGATTTTAATTGTTGTACAATATTGTTAGCTGTGCCTTTCTTTGTTTTGCCGTTCCGCCTTCCAAATAATTTTTTCAAAAGAAAAAACGGAAAAAAAGAAAGCAGACAACTACTGCGGTCAATAGTGAAAAACCAGAAGGAAACGGAATAATTGGAGGGGACCCATTTATGGGGAGGAAACCGTTTATGCCGTAGTCTTTTGGTGGGCGGTGTGATGGCTGACCGCATTACCTTGGCTGCCTTTTTGTCCGTTTCGTTTGAAAATATATTCACCCATAATTTTAACCCAATCGTAAAATAAATCGATGTTAAAGCGGTGAGTTCATGACTGCATTAAATCCATCCAATACCGCTTATCATGAATTGAAAACTATATGAGATATACCAGTCAGATAAGGTAAATGTTAGGGAATTACAGGAATCATTAAGATTGATTCTTATATAAAGAACACCTTTTGCCATTATTAGATTTCGAAGGGATCTTCGGGTCTGGGAGCGTCAGATGATTTGTTGAAATTGCTTATGAACTAATTTGACCAGAGTCAGCGGTAAAATATATTGATGTTAATGCAATCAGGTAATACGTGCTTTAAAGCCATTGAAAGCCATCTGATGTCGTTCAATGCCAGTCAACGGGAATTGGAAACTTTATGAAATATATTAGCTGGTAGCAGTTGCCAAAAACAGGGCAGATATTGCAAATTACAGAAATCAATTAAGGCTTTGCCTTTAAATAAAATACTTATTGCAAATGGAAATAGCAATTATAACACGTGAAGATCTGCTGAAATTTAAAATGGAGGTCGTCCAGGAGATCAGGGAAGTTATCGAAGGAAAGATTAAATCGGATGTCGACCGGGAATGGCTTAAGAGTAGTGAAGTACGTAAAATATTGAAGGTGTCACCGGGAACGTTACAAAATTTACGAATCAACGGCACATTACCATACAGAAAAATTGGTGGGAGCATGTACTATCGTCTTGAAGATCTTAAAAAACTGATGAACGGAGATAAATAGAGCATTTATATGGATAGTTCGGATTCTTTTTTCTCGAAAATAATAAGATGCATAGGTGATGATGAGAGGTTATCATCTTATCATGTTGCGCTCTTGATGGCATTGTTATACTATCAAAATAGTGATCGACCGCTGGATTTTTTTTATACCAGCCGTAAGAAGCTCATGCATTTTTCGCGGATAGGTAACATTGTCAGTTACCATAAGTTTCTTTCTGAACTGGTAAAGTATGGATATATTGAATATGTTCCATCATGGCATCCTGTTAATGGGAGCCGATTTAAGTTTATTATAGTTACAAATAGCAAAAACATTTAATAATAGTTGAGTAACTCATTATCAGGCTTTCAATTTATAACCGATACATCTACCGTTTTCGATTGTCTACGATCCAAAAAAATCCAGGAATAGTTTTCTCTGGATTTTTTTGTAATGAGTTGCTAACGCGCTTAATAAAAGGATCAGACGTAGGAGCATTCAATTTTTATCAGTGTCATCGTTTGTTTGATCTTGTTGAAGTTTCAATTTCTGTTGTAATGTTTGCATGTCGCTTCCAACCCGGGTATCTAAAAGCTTAGCATAATGTTGTGTAGTCTTAATATTGGTATGTCCGAGCATCTTGGAAACTGTTTCAATAGGAACATTATTTGATAAGGTGACCGTGGTGGCAAAGGTGTGACGTGCCTTATGAAAGGTTATCTCCTTATTGATTTGACATAGATCAGCAATTTCCTTGAGATAACTGTTCATTTTTTGATTGCTTAGCACGGGTAGGGCTAACCCTTTGGAAGCAGATGGAGGGTAGTCCACATACTTATTAATTATATTTAACGCCTGTGGCAAGAGCGGGATATTTGAGTTTGTTTCCGTTTTTTCACGATTCGTTAGTACCCATAGTTTTCCGTCAACGCCTTTGGCTATGTCGGAAACCTGTAATTGTTTAACATCAATGTAGGCTAAACCAGTATAGCAACAAAAGATAAAAATATCACGGACATGATCAATCCTGTTAATTTTAAACTCTTTTTGTTCAATTCTTTCCAGCTCGTCCTGCGTAAGAAATTCTTTTTCTGTTGGCTTCGCTTTATTTTTGTAAAATACAAGCGGATTATCAGTAATCCATTTATGAGCTCGGCATAAGTTGATAATTTTTCTAAAATGTTTAATATACTTCGCTGTTGTGATCTCGGAGCATGACATATCGGAACGTAGATAAAACTCGAATCCCAAGATAAAGGCGAGATTTATTTTTTTAATATCAATATCAGTTAAGCCAAGTTTTTCTTTTAGGTACATTGCTAAGTGTCCTGTCGTTGTCTTATATCCTTTTAAGGTATTGGGTTTATACCCTTTCCCTATGAGGGCTTCCATTTTTTTATTATGGTCTAAAAACTCGGTGATCAAATAGTGTTTTTCACTGTCTTTACCCAAAAATTTGAATTTTAGTATTTCGGAGGAAATTTCTGATCCGTCCTTTACAAGAGCATGATGGCAATCTGCCATCTTATGTTCAAGGGTATCGAGATAGGCATTAAGGGTTTTACTTTCTTCTTTGGTGCCGTTGATCCGGTTGGCCTTTGAGTTCCAACGGGACTGATCACATTCACGACCTGTAGAGATTTCCTTGGGTATCCCATCGACGGTAATACGCATGTAGATTGTTTTTGGGCCGCTAACATAGTTTTTCGGTTTCTTCAGGTAGAAGAGCAAGGAATAATGTGTACTCATGATTCAATAATTTAGGTTAAACAAAATTAGCCTTGCAGCGAACCTAAATCAAGATGTGAGTGTGGTTAACATGTTAATTATCAATATATTATATCGTTTTCAGTGAGTCCGTAAGACTGATTAAAGTACTCACTGAAAAGCTCACTTTTTTATTGATAAAAATTGAATATTTTGAAACCACTATAAACGACAAAACCCTGCAAATCATACAATTTGCAGGGTTTTAAATACTTCGATTAGAAGCTTAGTAGCCCGTAGGGGAATCGAACCCCTGTTTCCAGAATGAAAATCTGGCGTCCTCACCCCTAGACGAACGGGCCATTAATCTGAGTTTTGACTTTGGAGTCTTTAGTTTGGAGAAACTCCCAACTTAAAACGCTCAACTCCCAACTTCTTGGTAGCGGGGACACGACTCGAACGTGCGACCTTCGGGTTATGAGCCCGACGAGCTACCAACTGCTCCACCCCGCACTCTATACAACTCGTTTTTTTCTTTGAATTAAATCCTTAACTCTGTTTCCGAATTGGAATGCAAAGATATAATTCGTTTCTTTGTGCTGCAAATTTTTTTTAAAAAATATTTTAATGGCGCATAAAGCAGGTTTTGTTAGTATAATAGGTAAACCAAATGTAGGTAAATCTACCCTCATGAATGTGCTTGTAGGCGAGCGACTTAGCATTATAACTCCTAAGGCACAAACCACAAGACACCGCATTTTAGGTATCGTAAATGAAGAAGAATATCAGATCGTTTTCTCTGATACTCCCGGTATAATTAAGCCAAAATACAGTTTACAAGAGAGTATGATGAGCTTTGTTAACGGATCTTTGACCGATGCCGATGTACTTTTGTTCGTAACCGACATCAACGAAGCGCACGATGAGGAAGACGTTATGGAAAAAATTCTGAATCGTAATATCCCTACAATTGTACTCATCAATAAAATAGATAAAGCATTACAAGAACAGGTTGATGAGAAAATTGCCTACTGGCAGGAGAAGCTAAATCCGGTTGCTATTTATGCAATTTCGGCTTTGCATAAACACAATGTCGACGGATTATTGGATCGTGTGCTCGAAATGTTGCCAGAACATCCACCATATTACGACAAAGAAGATTTAACCGATCGCTCAGAACGTTTCTTCGTTTCGGAGATTATCCGAGAAAAAATCTTCCTTAATTATCAGAAAGAAATTCCTTACAGTACTGAGGTAATTGTGAAGAGTTTTAAAGAAGAGGAAATGAAAAATGGCAAAGGCGCATTGATCAGGATTACTGCAGAAATTGTGGTCGAACGCGATTCGCAAAAGAACATTTTAATCGGTACAGGTGGAAGCATGTTGAAGAAGGTAGGTACCGAAGCACGTTTAGAGATTGAGAAATTTTTAGACAACAAGGTTTTCCTGGAGATGTTTGTGAAGGTAATTCCCGATTGGCGAAGCAAAAAGAATTATTTAAAAAGCTTCGGTTACGATAATTAATTTCGATTTTTAGGATATGAAGAAAAATTTAATGTTCCTCTTGCTGCTGATCGGTACAGCAGCTTTTGCCCAGGAATCAAACAATGGTAAAAAATTGTGGGCAAAATCTATCCTGAACGAAAAGGCTCCAGACTTAGTTGTTGAGAAATGGATTTCAAAACAGCCCAATACCAAAGGGAAGTTTGTACTGATCGATTTTTGGGCAACCTGGTGCGGACCATGCAGGGCATATATCCCTACATTAAACGATATCCAGAAAAAATATGCCGATAAAATTGTAATTATTGGTGTTTCTGATGAAGCAGCAGAAAAAGTAGAAGCTTTTAATAATCCTAAAATCGACTATTTTGAAGCCATAGACACTAAGGGAACGGTAAAAGACTCACTTCAGGTTAAAGGTATTCCACATGCTATTCTCGTCGATCCGAAAGGAATTGTTAGGTGGGAGGGCTTCCCTTTATTACAAGGAAATCAATTAACAGAAGAGGTGATAAAAGGACTTTTAGAAAAGTATAAAAATTAATATTAATGGAGGTTACGAAAATTAACCTTACCTTTGCAGCCCGAAATAAATCGGTTAGTAGTTGATAGTCAATGGCTGATAGCCAAATAGTTTGAGCAGCTTGCCTAAACATCACGACCATTAACTATAAGCCATTAACTATCAAAAGAACACCATGAGTAATATTATAGCCATCGTAGGCAGGCCAAACGTAGGCAAGAGCACCCTTTTTAATAGATTAACCGAAAGCCGTAAGGCGATTGTAGATGATATCAGCGGGGTAACCCGCGATAGGCACTATGGAGTGGGCGAATGGACAGACAGACAATTTACCGTAATCGATACAGGTGGTTATGTAGCCAATTCAGAAGATGTTTACGAAGCCGCCATCCGCGAGCAGGTAATGATCGCCATCGAAGAAGCCAGTGTTTTAATCTTTATGGTTGATGTAACTACAGGCATTACTGATTTGGATGATGACATTGCCCAGGTATTGCGCAGAAGTAATAAGCCTGTTTATGTTTGTGCAAATAAGGTAGACAATACCGCATTATATAACGAAATCCATACTTTTTATGGTTTTGGATTAGGCGAAGTATATGCATTATCATCAATGACGGGTTCTGGAACAGGAGAGTTGTTGGATGAGGTTGTTAAAAACTTCGAAGATATTCCTGAAGAAGAAAACCAATTGCCTAAAATTACCATCGCAGGTCGACCAAATGTGGGTAAATCTTCTTTGGTTAATGCATTAATTGGCAAAGAGCGTAATATCGTTACCGCAAATGCAGGTACAACCCGCGATTCAATCAAAATTCATTATAACCAGTTCGGTCATGAGTTTATGCTGATCGATACTGCCGGATTACGTAAAAAAACCAAGGTTAAAGAAAATCTGGAGTTTTATTCGGTAATGCGTACCATTAAAGCTTTAGAAGAAGCTGATGTTGTGGTATTAATGATCGATGCAGTAGAAGGAATCGAAAGTCAGGATATCAACATCTTCCACCTGGCCGAGAAGAACAAAAAAGGTATAGTAATTTTGGTTAACAAATGGGATTTGATCGAAAAGAATACCCAAACAATGAAAGCTTTTGAAGAGCAGATTCATGAGCGTATCCGCCCGTTTACCGATGTGCCAATTGTGTTTACTTCAGTTTTAAATAAGCAACGTATCTTCAAAGCAATTGAAGCGGCTTTAGAAGTTTATAAAAATCGTAGTAAGAAAATTCCTACATCTAAATTAAATGATGTAATGTTGCCGTTGATCGAAAAATTCCCGCCACCAGCATTAAAAGGAAAACACATTAAGATAAAATACATCACCCAGATTAATGCTACTTCGCCAATGTTTGCCTTTTTCTGCAACTTGCCACAGTACATTAAAGATCCATATAAGCGTTTCATCGAGAATAAATTAAGAGAAAACTTCGATTTTTCCGGTGCACCAATTCAGATTTATTTCAGACAGAAATAAGTTTGAGGTTGAGGGTTTAAAGGTGGAAGGCGTAAGGCCAATATGCCTAAAACCAATGTTATTTAAAACAGGGCTGCATTCATAGCGAAAGCAGCCCTGTTTTGTTTTTTGTCATTCTGAATGATCATTTTTTACACAACATTGGGGCTGAAGCGATATTTATAGAGATCGTCATTCCCAACCCGATAGCTATCGGGTTGATTGGGAACCCTAATGCACAAGCTTTAAGATTCCCACCTGCGTGGGAATGACGGCCAATATCCAGATCTGTGTTTATCTTCTTATCTGTGGTCAGAAAATACCCTTACCTTTGTTTCATGCAATTACAAGTACAAAATAGCCTGGCAGCTGACATCGATATCATTTTCGAGTTTTACGATATGGCTATTGCCCACCAGAAGAAAGTATTTAATAAACATTGGCAAGGCTTTAGTAGAGAAATGGTGCAAGCCGAAATTGATGAAAACCGCCAATATAAAATTCTTGTAGATGGCGTGGTGGCCTGTGTATTTGCCGTTACGTTTAACGATCAGTTAATTTGGGGAGAGCGGGATCATGATGCGATTTATATTCATAGGATTGTAACCCATCCCGAATTTAGAGGTTATTCTTTTGTGAAGGAAATTATCAAATGGACTAAGGATTACGCTGCAAAGAATAACATTAAGTTTATCAGAATGGACACCTGGGCAGATAATGAAAAACTACTCGAATATTATACAGGCTGTGGCTTTGATTATGTTGGGATGGTAACCATGGAAAAAACTGATGGACTGCCGAAACACTATGAAGGAATCAGTTTAAGTTTGTTTGAGATTGTGCTGTAGCGCATTGTCAGGTGCATCAAGGTGGCTCGTAACGAAATTTATACTGTGATAAAATCATTAATATCTTAGCGAGACGCTAAGACTAGAGGACAGGTTTAGAAAATCAGTCGTCATTTCGACTGAAGCGCAGTCCCGAATCTTCGGGAGAGAAATCTTTAACATACTTCAGAGATTTCTCCACTGCGGTCGAAATGACGATTCTACTGACCTGCATCACCCCTCCTTTGCTTTTCCTAAAACTAACCTCTCAGGATGACGATAATAAGAGCATGATTTCTATATTGGCTATCTATCCTTTCGGCAAATCGTATCCTAACGCATGGTTTTCCGCGTCTCGGTGACAAAATTAATCCGTGCCTCCAACATCATTTCAATTCAATTTTCCAGCTTAACATATCATCAACTTCTCCAATATGGATAAAGTTGTTTTTTTCTAAAATGGAATACGAGGCTACATTATCTTTTGTAGTGGCGGCAAAAACGGATTTCACTTTTGCCTGCGCTTTAGCCCATTCTATTAATCGGCCCACGGCTTCCGTCATAAAGCCCTTACCTCTAAATTCTTCGTAAGTACCATAACCAATTTCAATTTCGCCATTTGGATCAGGCTCACCAACAAAACAGATATCGCCTACCATTCTATGATCGGGTTTAGATATGATTGTCCATAAGGTATGGTACAGATAATCTTTATCCTTATCGAAAACGTTAGGTAAAATCGTTTCTTCCAAAGCATCATGAAGCGAAGGAGAAATGTTTTTTTGGTTGGCAAAAGGCCAAACTCTTCTTCAAGTGAATGATCATCTTTAATGTATTTTAAAAGTTGATCGTGTGTTAGTGGTCTTAAAATGAGGCGTTCTGTTTCTATCATGCTTGAGTTTGTTAGATAGACTAATATAAAGCTTTGGGTTTTGAATAACCAAAATTTTAGAACAAGCTTTTGTTAAAAAAAATGTCTTAAAATGCCGAGCGTAATTAATAAACCTTTATTACCTGTCCTGTTACAATGCCTAGTACACTTTTCTCGTAAGCTTTAACTACTTTCTCCATGGTAACCGGAATTTCGCCGGGAAAAGAATCGAAATAAGCAGGTGAATCTTCAACCACGTTAGGGCTGATGGCATTTATACGAACCCCATTTTCGAGTTCTGGAGCAGCAGCGAGAACAAAAGAATTTAATCCTCCATTTATTGCGCTTAGTACGGCGCCTGCTGCAACGGGATGATCAGCCAATATGCCCGAAGTTAGCGTAAATGAGCCACCTTTATTAATGTAATGCTGACCGATAAGCACAAGGTTAACCTGGCCCAATAGTTTGTCTAGTAAGCCGCTCTTAAATACCTCACCCGTCATCTGGCTTACCGGCGCAAAAGGGCCTTTTCCGCTCGTACTGATCAAGGCATCGAATGGCCCAATCTGCTTAAACATGGCTTTAATCGATGCTTCATTGGTAATATCTACCTGAACATCGCCTTTGGTATTTCCTACGCGGATGATCTCATGTTTTTGTGCAAAAGCTTCAGCTACTTTTTTGCCCAATGTGCCTGTAGCACCTACAATTATTATTTTCATATAAATATGTTTAATGTGGATGCCAGATTAGCGTCGTTATTAAACATCGGGATCATTAAAATGTTTGTATCGCGTCAATCCTGCAACACAATTTCTGCTTTTAGGTCGGTAATCAGAAGATCGATATGCGCTTGCGTTACGTTGGGCATGCAGATGATATGCGAATTTCCCTGTTCAGCTGCCAGTTGCCATTTTTTACAGATTGTAGCAGATGGGGTAGGGAAGTTTACGGTGATGGCATTCGCATTTCGCCACGCTGCAATACCCAGCGCTTTAAGTTTTTGCTCGGTATAAGCTGCAGTTGCTAAACTGTGCATGGCCCTGGTTTTTAAACCTGTTATACCCAAACGTTTAATGGTGTGCCATAAAAATAAGGGGCTATGGCCGTTTCTAGATCCGGTAATGGTGGTATCAACACTCCCGATGTAAGCCACCGAACGGGCAATCCGATCACGGTTCGATTTTTTGGCAATCACCACACCGCAAGGCATCGGCGAGCCAAAAAACTTATGACCGCTAATGGCGATGCTGTCTGCGCCATCTTCAAAGTCGAATGCTGGTCTGGGTTCAATCAATGCACTGTAGGTGCCAGAAAGTGCAGCATCGGCATGGATATAATAATGTTGGATAGCCAATTTTTTTAAGATGCTTTTAATTTTGGCCACATCATCACGTGCTTCAGTCATGGTGGTGCCAATATTGGCCATAATGATAACAGGCATGTGGCGGTTCATCCTAATGGTGTGTTCAAGGTCTTCGTAATCGATTTCTCCATTTTCCTGGGTACGGATGACGATATTTGACATGTTGAGTAAGTGCAGGTTCTTTTGTACGCTATAATGTGTAGCTTCAGAATAATAAACCATTCCTTTTGGATGTAATTCGCGGGCAAGATACAAGCCATAAAGATTTCCTTCTGAGCCGCCATTGGTTACATAACCCCACCAGTTATCTACAGGCGCACGGAAAAGTTCAGCAAAAAACTGGACTACTTCTTTTTCGAGTTCACGTGAGCCTACGGCATAGGTTGAAGTAACAAAAGGATCACCCAGGTTGTTCATCGGATATTTTAAAAAATCTGAAAGTGATTGATAATCGAAGTCCTTTGAAACGGGATAACCTAAGAATAAATCGGTCTGTTTCTTAACGTTCTCTAATAGATCATTTAATACCTGTTGATCTTTTTCCTGTAATTTGCTCGCTTCCATAAACATATGATTTGCTGGCAAAATTAACAAAACAAAATATAGTATTATTATTTGTTTTGAATTAAGAATATTATTCTGTAATAAGTTTAATTTGTGGAATCAAAATTCTTTTTGGCCCCTAGATTGATTTGCCATGAAATATAAAATATGGCTATTGAAGGTTAAGTAGCGCTTGTCTTACGGCGTTGTCGGTTTGGTTTGTAGCCTTGTAATAGCCTACATCGCCCAGATAATAACGGCAAAGCAAAGCTTTTAAATCATTCAGAATCACATTTTTCGAATTATACAATTGAAAGCGGTCTATCGCTACATTTTTGCGTTGAAGATACCCGATAAAGTCTTTAAAGTCGTTATCATTTATAGTGAAGATATTGATATTCTGCTCTACAAAACTGGCACTATACTTATTGGTAAGTACATTAAATACATAATCAGAAAGCACTTTTTTGCTCACTAAATTGCTGTAAAACTTATTGTAGCCACTTGTGTCTAGTTTTACAAATACATCAGGCTGGATACCGCCAATCGGTTTAACTTTCCTGTTGGGCTGAATATTTACGCCTTCTGTTTTCTCAATAGAATCTTGAAAAGAGGTCCGGTCTCCGGTAAGCTCTCCGTCCATCATGCGCTCGTCTAATTCATGTTTATAGGCGTCGTAACCTTTTTTATACGATTTTTGGATACTGCGACCAGATGGTGTGTAATATCTAGCGATGGTTAAGTTCAATGCAGAACCGTCGCCAAAAGCAAATTGCTCTTGTACCAATCCTTTACCAAAGGAGCGGCGGCCAACAATAATTCCGCGTCCCAGATCCTGGATGGCTCCAGCAACAATTTCGCTGGCCGAAGCGGTATTTTCATTAATCAGGACGGCCAGTTTGCCATTTTGAAAAGCGCCAGTACCCGTAGAAAAATAATCGGTACGTGGCTCATGTTTACCCTGGGTATATACTATAAGTTTGTTCTCGGCTAAAAACTGATCGGCCAAACCTGTAGCAGCAGTAAAATAACCACCCCCATTGTCACGCAAATCAAGAATCAGTTTTTTCATGCCCCTTGCTTTCAGGTTATTGGCTGCAACAGAGAAATCATTATCGGTATTGGCGCCAAACTTGCTGATCCGTACATAACCTGTTTCGTTATTGATCATATAAGCGGCATCAATACTACTGATGTTTACTTTTCCTCGCGTAACCATAATGCGGTTACTTTGTGGTGCACCTGGATGTAAAAGCACCACGCTAACACCCGTTCCTGATCTGCCTTTAAAACGGCCCGTAAGTTGGTCTTTTGGTAAATTTCTTCCACTTACAACTGCCGTATCGATACTTAGGATTTTATCGCCCAGTTTTATCCCCGCCTGGTAAGCAGGGCCATCTTTAACCACGCCGGTAACCATCATGGTATCGTTAAGCATATAATATTCTATGCCCACACCTTCAAAGTTCCCTTCCAGGTTATCGGTCATGTCTTGCGCATCGGTTGGCGGCAGGTAAACACTATGTGGATCGAGTTGGTGTAAAACACTATCAATAGGTAAATTTTGAAGCGAATCGGTATTGATGTCATCAACATAATTGCCGTTGATGATGTGTAAGATTTCGTTTAATTTTTCGTCGCTATTGTTAGCGAGCTGAGGGCTTTTTTTAACGCCAAAACCTTGGTCTTTAATGAATTTTATGCCCAAAAACATACCTACTATTAAAATTACAGAATAGCTCACAGCAATCAGTATGTTATTTCGGGTATTTTTTTTCATCAGCGTTACTGCAAATTTATGAAAATTAGCGAGTTGATATATTTTTTAACTGCATTTTCATGTCTTTTGTTTATAATATTTAACATTAATTAACGCGATGGAGCGATGGGTTGAAATTTATGACAGATATTTTTGAGTTTTTAGGGTAGTTTTTAGAAAGAATTTACCGAATTTTATCAAAATTAAATTTATGAATAGAGTTACCGAGCAAGAGTCTAACTATAACCACATCGATCAGATGTCGGTGTTAGAAGTTTTGCAGGGCATTAATAACGAAGATAAAACTGTCGCATTTGCAGTTGAAAAATCTTTGCCTCAGATCGAAAAATTAACATCGGCAGTGGCCGAGCGAATGAAAAAAGGTGGCCGTCTCTTTTATATAGGTGCGGGTACAAGTGGTCGTTTAGGTGTAGTAGACGCATCAGAATGCCCACCTACATATGGTGTTCCTTTTGATTGGGTTGTTGGAATTATTGCCGGTGGAGATACAGCCATTAGAAGAGCGGTAGAATTTGCTGAAGATGACGCCGAACAAGCCTGGAAAGACCTTCAGGAATTTGAAATTAACGAGAAAGATTGTTTGGTTGGCCTGGCGGCGTCAGGTACCACGCCATATGTAATCGGCGGATTAAACACGGCACGTAAGCATGGTATTTTAACAGGTTGCATCGTTTGTAATACTGGCGGACCTATTGCTGCAGAATCGGATTTTCCGGTTGAAGTGGTGGTTGGCCCTGAGTTTGTAACCGGCTCTACCCGCATGAAATCTGGTACGGCGCAAAAAATGGTGTTAAATATGTTAAGCACTACCGTCATGGTTCAGTTGGGGCGTGTAGTTGGCAATAAAATGGTCGATATGCAGTTAACCAATCATAAACTCGTAGACCGCGGTACACAAATGGTGGCCGATGAGCTAAATATAGGTTACGATGAAGCAGCTGAGTTATTAACCCGTTACGGAAGTGTACGTAAAGCAGTTGAAGCAGGACACTGAGAAATGTTAGAATGAGAGAAGGATGGATGGAGTGAATGAAAGAATTTTGAATGATAGAATGTAAGAGTAGCATTAATCATTCTCTCATTCAAAATTCGATCCTTCAATAATTAAAAAAAAGCATGCACGAAATTGAGCCTTATTATCAGTGGAGAGATGATTATATTTCGGCAGAAGATGAGCGATCGCCATTTTACAATACCGAATATTCGGAACTTTACTTCGATAAGCAGATATATAACTTTTTATTGCACCCACAGTGGGACGAGTTTGGATCGAATACCCTTTATATGAAGGTTTTGTATGCAGATTATGACCACAGTTATGCCATTATCGAATTTATCGGCGAGTGGAACGATGCGATTAACAATGACATCATGTTAATGAAGCGCGATATTTTAGAACTGATGATGGATGAAGGCATTAATAAATTTATCCTGATCGGTGAAAATATACTGAATTTTCATGCCTCTGATGACAGTTATTACGAAGAGTGGTTTCAGGAAGTAGAAGATGGCTGGATTGTTGGAGTTAATTTTCAGGAACATGTAATTACCGAGTTCAGGGATAATAACATCGATTATTACATTAACTTTGGTGGTGCTTTTGATGACTTGCCATGGCGCACATTAAAACCGTTACAGTTCTTTAAAAAAGTTGAAGAATTGCTGACAAAAAGATTAAACTAAATATTTATTTTTATATAGTTAAATACACAAAATTTAAAATGGAACAACAAAATTATCAATATCAAAAAGACAGTGTTTTTGTACAGGAAAGATCTGTTTCTAAAAAATTCTTTGCAAACGTTTTCTTGTGGATGTTCGTGGCATTGTTATTATCTACGCTTTCTGCCTTTTATATTTCTAACAGTGAAAGTGCATTAAGATCGTTAATCGATTTTGAAACCGGTAGAAGAACTGCTTTAGGTTACGTAGCCATGTTTGCACCACTTGGATTAGTTTTGTTAATGGGCGCGGGTTTTAACAAATTATCTTATGGTGCACTATTAGGCGTTTTTGTGCTTTTCTCTATTTTATTAGGAGTAAGTTTAAGCTTTATTCTCTTAATTTATACCGGGGCGTCAATAATTACCTGTTTCGCTGCGGCTGCGGGTATTTTCGGTATTATGGCATTTATGGGCTATACCACTAATATTGATCTCAGCAAGTTCGGCCCTATCTTAATGGTAGGTGTTGCGGGATTATTTATTGCGAGCATTCTTAACATGTTTATTAAAAGCGAACAATTTAGCCTGATTATGGCTTTTGTAGGTATTGCAGTATTTACTGCGTTAACGGCTTATGATGTGCAGAAAATCAAAAGAATTGGGATGGGAATTCAGGAGAGTGGAGAAGCAATTCCAGAAGCAGACACTAAAAAACTGGCAATAATGGCTGCTTTGAATTTATATTTAGATTTCATCAATATCTTCCTTTTCTTACTTCGTATTTTCGGAAGCAGAAAATAGTCATTAACAGAACAATATTCTTAAGGCCGTGCAGAATTGCATGGCCTTTGTAATTTTATTTGGTAGCAAAGCGATAAATTTTGGAATTGATGTTGCTTTGTTGCATTTTTGTATGCTTATTAAGAAAGACGGAGGGATTAGACCCAACGAAGTCTTAGCAACCTGTAACCATACAAGGTGCTAAATTCTATTCTGCAAATAGCGGAAACAGATAAGTTTAGGATTACGATTCACGTACCAACTTTTTAAATAAGCCATATAAGTATCGTGTATTCGAGTATCAAGTATCGAGACAAATTTGTCTATGCTTTTGCTCCTTACCTGAGGTTAATTCGATCTATCATTTAGTCTTGATACTTGATACTAGCCACTTGCTACTAAAACAACAAATGAGCATAAGAGAAGAATTAGAGAAACGTATTTTGGTGATTGATGGTGCAATGGGTACCATGATTCAGCGATATACCTTAACCGAAGAAGATTTTAGAGGGGAGCGATTTAAAAACCATCCCTGTGATGTAAAAGGCAATAACGATTTGCTTAACATCACACGTCCGGATATTATAAAAACGATACACCTGGAGTATCTGGCGGCTGGTGCCGATATTATCGAAACCAATACGTTCAGTACACAACGCATTTCCATGGCCGATTACCAGATGGAAGACCTTTCTTACGAAATGAGTTTTGAGGGCGCGCGGGTGGCAAAAGAAGCCGTAAACGAGTTCATGGCTGCAAATCCAGACCGTAAATGTTTTGTTGCTGGTGCTATTGGCCCAACCAACCGTACCCTTTCCATGTCGCCGAATGTAAACGATCCTGGTTTTAGGGCAGTTTATTTTGATGAGCTCGAAGCGGCATATTACGAACAGGTGCGTGGTTTGGTAGATGGCGGTTCTGATGTATTATTAATCGAAACCATTTTTGATACTTTAAATGCTAAAGTGGCTATTGTAGCCATTAAAAAATACGAAGAGGTAATTGGCCGTAAGCTGGAGATCATGATTTCTGGTACCATTACCGATGCCTCTGGAAGAACACTTTCAGGTCAAACTGCCGAAGCTTTCTTAAACTCTGTAATGCATGCAAAACCATTAAGTATCGGTTTTAACTGTGCTTTGGGTGCTAAAGAAATGCGTCCGCATATTGAGGAACTTGCAGCAAAAGCAGGCTGTTATGTTTCGGCCTATCCAAATGCTGGTTTGCCAAACGAGTTTGGTGCTTACGATGAACAGCCGCATGAAACGGCACATTTAGTTGACGATTTTATTGCCTCTGGTTTTGTGAATATTGTAGGCGGCTGTTGTGGTACCACGCCAGAGCATATTGGCTGTATTGCTAAAAATGCAAGAAAAGCTGAACCTCGGAAAATACCGGTTCTTGAGCCTTATATGCGTTTAAGCGGATTGGAGCCTGTAACCATCACCCCAGAAAGCATTTTTGTAAATATTGGTGAAAGAACAAATATTACCGGATCTCCCAAATTCTCTAAACTGATTTTAGGTGGCGATTATGAAGCTGCATTGGCCGTTGCTTTGCAACAGGTTGAAGGTGGTGCGCAGGTAATTGATGTGAATATGGATGAGGGGATGTTGGATTCGGAAGCAGCAATGACCAAATTCTTAAATCTCATTGCCTCTGAACCTGATATTGCCAAATTGCCCATCATGGTCGATTCGTCCAAATGGTCGGTTATTGAAAATGGCTTAAAATGTTTGCAGGGAAAAGGAATTGTAAACTCTATTTCACTAAAAGAAGGAGAGGAGAAATTCCGCGAAAGTGCACGCAAAATTATGCAATACGGTGCTGCGGTAGTAGTAATGGCTTTTGATGAGCAGGGACAGGCCGATAATTACGAGCGCAGAAAAGAAATCTGTAAAAGAAGTTACGATATTCTGGTGCACGAAATTGGTTTCCCGCCAGAGGATATTATTTTCGATCCGAACATTTTAACCGTTGCAACCGGACTGGAAGAGCACAACAATTATGCAGTTGATTTTATAAATGCTACCCGTTGGATCAAAGAAAACCTACCTCATGCTAAAGTGAGCGGAGGGGTTTCTAATATCTCTTTCTCTTTCAGGGGAAATAATACCGTTCGCGAAGCAATGCACTCCGCATTTCTTTATCACGCCATTCAGGCTGGGTTAGATATGGGGATCGTAAATGCAGGGATGCTAGAAGTTTATCAGGAAATTCCACCCGAATTGTTAGAAAGGGTAGAGGATGTACTCTTAAACCGAAGAGACGACGCTACAGAGCGTTTGGTAGAATATGCCGATACCGTAAAATCGAAAGGTAAAGAGGTAGTTAAAGATGAAGAGTGGAGAAAAGGTTCTGTTGAAGAGCGATTATCTCATTCTTTAGTAAAGGGAATTGTAGAATACCTGGATGATGATGTGGAAGAAGCCAGACAAAAATATGCCCGCCCGATTCAGGTAATTGAAGGTCCGCTGATGGATGGAATGAACATTGTTGGTGATTTATTCGGTGCCGGAAAAATGTTCCTGCCTCAGGTAGTAAAATCGGCTAGGGTAATGAAAAAAGCCGTGGCGTATTTATTGCCATTTATTGAGCAGGAAAAGCTTGATAACCCGGATCAAAACCAAAGTTCATCAGCAGGAAGGGTCTTAATGGCTACTGTTAAAGGCGATGTACACGATATTGGTAAAAATATTGTGGGTGTAGTATTGGCTTGTAATAACTTCGAAATTGTAGATATGGGCGTGATGGTTCCTGCACAGGAAATCATTAGAAAAGCCAAAGAAATAAATGCTGATATTATCGGTTTAAGCGGATTAATTACCCCTTCATTGGATGAAATGGTTCACTTTGCAAAAGAAATGGAGCGTGAAGGTTTTACCATTCCATTAATTATTGGCGGAGCTACGACCTCTAGAATCCACGCTGCGGTAAAAGTAGCGCCAAATTATTCAGGACCAGCAATCCACGTGTTAGATGCTTCGAGAAGCGTTACCGTTTGCAGCACCTTGATGAATCCTGAAACAAAAGACGATTATGTGGCAGGTATCAGGGCAGAATATGACAAAGCCCGCGAAGCGCATTTAAATAAGCGATCGGATAAACGTTTTAAAACCTTAGAAGAGGCACGTGCAAATAAATTTAAGATTGATTTTCAGCCTAACCTACCCGTTCCGGAATTTACAGGTACAAGGGTTTTCGATAATTACCCATTAGACGAACTGGTTCCCTATATCGATTGGACGCCGTTTTTCCATACCTGGGAACTCCGCGGCAGTTATCCGAAAATTTTCGACGATAAAAATGTAGGCGACGAAGCGAAGAAACTTTTTGATGATGCACAGACTTTATTAAAACGTATCCTCGACGAAAAACTATTAACAGCAAGAGCTGTAATCGGTTTCTGGCCAGCAAACACGGTAGGAGACGACATCGAGTTGAGAGTTGAGAGTTCGGAGTTGGGAGACTCCAAACCCCAAACTCCAAGCTCCAAACTAGTTAAAATACACACCCTTCGCCAGCAAGCCGAAAAAGTAGATGGGCAGCCCTATTATGCTTTATCTGATTTTATCGCACCAAAAGAAAGTGGTATTCAGGATTATTTCGGTGGTTTTGCCGTAACCGCAGGTATTGGGATTGATGAACTGGTAAATGAGTTCGAATCTAATTACGACGATTACAATAGTATCATGGCTAAAGCATTGGCTGATCGCTTAGCTGAAGCCTTTGCCGAGCGCTTGCACGAACGGGTACGTAAGGAATATTGGGGTTATGCACAGGATGAAAATCTGAGCAACCAGGAATTGATTAAAGAAGAATACGCAGGTATCCGTCCCGCGCCAGGTTATCCTGCCTGTCCGGAACACACCGAAAAAGGAACTTTATTCCAATTGCTTGATGCGGAGAATAAAATTGGACTTCACTTAACCGAAAGTTATGCCATGTATCCAACAGCAGCAGTAAGTGGGTTTTATTTCGCACATCCCGATTCGAGGTATTTTGGATTAGGAAAAATTACCAAAGATCAGATTGAAGATTACGCCATCAGAAAGAATATGCCGGTTGAAGAAGTGGAGCGGTGGTTAAGTCCAAATTTAGCTTATTAATATTTTCGATTTGTCATCCTGAGTGAATCGAAGGATCTCAAACCGAAGAACATATAATTTTGATGTTTGCAGTCATCAGAAATAAGAACTGCTACAATGTTAGAGATGCTTCGTTGGCACTCAGCATGACACCCAAAAATAGGTTATGAAGATTACAGACCATATAAAAAACGCAAAGGGTAAAACCTTGTTCTCTTTTGAATTATTGCCGCCTATTAAAGGGCAAAGTATACAATGGATTTATGACGCGATAGAGCCCTTGTTGGAATTTAATCCTCCTTTTATTGATGTAACCTCTCTTCGCGAAGATTACATTTATAAAGAGCAGGCCAATGGTTTGCTGCAAAAGGTATCTTACCGTAAACGTCCGGGTACCATTGCCATTTGTGCAGCTATTATTCATAAATATAAGGTTGATGCCGTTCCACATTTAATTTGTGGTGGTTTTACCAAGGAAGAAACCGAAAATGCATTGATCGATCTACAGTTTTTAGGTATCGATAACGTTTTGGCTTTGCGTGGCGATGCACGTAAGGCAGATGGGAATTTCGTGCCAACTCCTGGCGGACACTGTTATGCTACGGATTTAATCGAGCACATCAAGAACCATAACGAAGGTAAATTTCTCCACGAAGACGTAGAAACCTTTAAAAGTGATTTCTGTATCGGCGTGGCGGGCTATCCTGAAAAACACTTCGAAGCACCTAACATGAGTACCGATTTCAAATACCTGAAAAAGAAGGTTGAAACGGGAGCGGAGTTTATTGTTACGCAGATGTTCTTCGATAACCAGAAGTATTTCGATTTTGTGAAAAAATGCAGGGAAAACGATATTAACATTCCAATTATACCAGGTTTGAAACCTATAAGTACCTTATCGCAGTTAAATGTGCTGCCTAAAATATTTCACATCGATTTGCCTGATGAGTTAACGGATGCGTTATCGCACGCTAAAAATAATAATGAGGCAAAAGAAATAGGTACTGAAGCCATGATTAAACAATGTAAAGAACTGATTGATTTCGGTGCTCCAGTATTACACTTTTACACCATGGGCCGCCCAGAACAGACCAAAAAGATTGCGAAGGCTATATTTTAGCCTAAAAAGCATCGTCATTGTGAGGTACGAAGCAATCCTACAACGATCGCTAATTAACCCAGCGCTTTAAGATTGCTTCGTACCTCGCAATGACGTATTTTTCTTTATTCCATAAACATTATCATCATGAATAATTTAAATACCGACCAACAAAACCTTGATGCCATACTAACAGAGGTTAAACAACAGGGAATAGATTATTTAAACCAAATTCATGAGCGGCCTACGGCCAGTTCTGCTGAAGTAGAGATTGTCCGGGATTTAAGCGAGCGAGGTTTTGGTACACTTGAAGCCTTAAAGCAATTTAATCAACGTTTCGAGCCTATTATGGTGGCCTCATCTGGGCCAAGATATTGGGGCTTTGTAACCGGTGGAACAACTCCTGCTGCCATTGCTGGCGATTGGCTGTCGACTATCTACGATCAAAACACACAAAGCGCAAAAGGTAACGGCGACGTTTCAGCCATCATCGAACTCGAAACCATCCAGTTATTACTTTCGTTGTTTAACCTGCCCAAAGATTTTTTCGGTGGTTTTGTAACCGGGGCAACCTTATCTAATTTTACTTGCCTAGCTGTTGCAAGGCAATGGATTGGCAAACAATTTGGGAAAGATTTTGCCAGAGAAGGGATATCGGGTGCTGTAAAAGTGCTGTCGGCTACACCACACTCATCAGCCATAAAATCCTTATCCATGCTGGGCTTGGGAAGTGGCAATTTTATTCAGGTAAACGTAATGCAGGGCAACCGCGAAGCATTGGATATTGCCGATCTCGAACTGAAAATCCAAGCCTTAAATGGCGAACCTTTCATATTGATTTCCAGTGCCGGAACAGTAAATACGGTTGATTTTGATGATTTTGAAGCCATTAATACCTTAAAAGAAAAATATAATTTCTGGTGGCATATAGATGCAGCCTTTGGTGGCTTTGCCGCTTGTTCGCCAAAATATAATCATTTGGTTAAAGGATGGGAACATGCCGACAGTATTACGGTAGATTGCCACAAATGGCTAAATGTACCATATGAAAACGCAGTATTTTTCGTGAAAGAAAAACACCAATTGTTACAGGTAGAAACCTTTCAGAATTCTAATGCAGCTTATTTGGGCAATCCGATGGAAAATTTCAGTTACTTAAATTTTTTGCCAGAAAATTCCCGCCGTTTAAAGGCCTTACCTGCATGGTTTACCTTAACAGGTTATGGAAAACAAGGTTATCAGGAAATTGTAGAAAGTAATGTCGAAGTGGCCTTACAGTTTGCCGGTTTTATTAATGAAAATCCAAACTTCGAGTTGTTGGCACCCGTACGTCTAAATACCGTTTGTTTTTCGTTGACAGATGAAAGTTTAGTTGCAACATTCCTGAATAAGTTAAACGCGGGCGGAAAAGTTTTTATGACCCCTACATTTTATAACGGGAAGAAAGGAATACGTGCTGCTTTTGTAAACTGGCGGACCTCAGCCGCTGATGTTGAGTTGGCTACGACAGCTATGCTTGAAATTCTTACAGAACTTTAACCTTAAAATTATTGTTTTAATGCTGTAGCGTTTATCTTTGTACCGATGAAATTAGATGGCCTTAAATATGTACTTATTGCCTGCATTGCGATAGCTTTTTTCTTAAAAGTAAGTCATGCGGTTTCGTATTTAAACTATTCTACCAATAATATTGAAGTTTTATCCACAAATGACGACGCAACAGAGAAGGAAGAAAAGAAAGTAGAAACCGAATATGCGGTGCAGCAAATCGCGTTTCACGGAGCGTTATATTTCCCACTTCAAACTTCAAAAAAGGTGCTTATTCCTGATTATTCTCTTCAATTGGCTTACTTTCCAGAGGTTTTAACGCCGCCACCTTCCGTATAAGCATATCCTTTTATGTTTAAACTCCGTTTGGCTAAAACGGAACCAATTCCCTATTTTAAAAATTATAAATAATATATATGAAACGAGCAATTTCATTTGCAGTGCTGTTAGTCGCTGCCGCTTTAAAAATCAGTGCACAAGAAGTTGTGCAGAACAATGTTAAACCAGTAGAAAATGCCCTAAATCAGGTTACTAAATTGCAACCTGTAAGTTTTAGTTATGATAAAGCCTGGGCCGAAAAACTGAAGTTATCTGCTAAACCACAGTATGGTTTTGTAGGAGCTGACGCTAAAATAGCTTTTCCTGAAATTGTTTCTGTACAGGCAAAAAGTTATGCATCAGGCAAAAATGCTTTTAAAAATGCTACTATTACCAAGGTAGATTATGAAAGATTAGTCCCGCTTTTGGTCGCCAGCATAAAAGAGCAACAAGAGCAAATAGAACAATTAAGGGCAGAGGTAAACAGTTTAAAATCCAGAAATACAAAGTAGTTTTTTTAGTTGATTCAGGTCGGAGTAATGTTCCGACCTTTTTGTTTTTATAAATAAAACGATCCTACCTAACGCTTAAATTTTTATTTTTATATAGTTAACCAAATATAAATCTACAATTAAAAACAATTATTATGAAAAAGCTTATTCAATTATTCCTGTTTTGTACAGTGCTGGCTGCGTTACCTTTGCAAAATACTAAGGCTGAAAGTAGTGCCAGTAAATTTTTTAGCATTGGTTTAAATTTAAGTAATGGAACTGGTGATAACGGCTCTATTTACTTATACGGACCTACTCCTGTTAGTGCTTACTTTGGCCCAAGTGGAGGTTCGTATGGTCCGTTGACGGCCGGCACCTATACTATTATTATTTATACTGCAGCCCCAGGTTCACGCACTTTTAGATTTAATGGACAAGCGATTACCACCAGCACTGGGAGCGCAACATTTAATAATGTTAGCATTACTTCTACAGCATTCGCTTCTGTTAATTAAATAAATATTTTCAAGTTGGTCCGGATTATAGTCCGGACCTTTGTGTTGTTTGACTTTTTGATTAAGGATTACAAATCCCGACTAACTTCAGGTATTAATCTTATAGACACGTCATTCTCGCGCAGGCGGGAATCTTAATGCCTGTTAATTGCATTAGGTTCCCAATCGAGTTGACAATGATCAGCCTTCGAAATAACAATGTATACTTATTATCCTTTAAGCAAATACTCTTTAAATCCTTCAAAATCCACATCTAACTGATCTGCATGTTTTGGTTTACTTTCCAAAGCTTTTACCTGTTCAGGGATTTCGATTTTAGCTGCAATATCTGCAGGGAAAATATCAGGAAACTTACAAGCGTGTGCCGTAGATAAGAAAACTGCGGCACTTTTGTCTGCAGGATTTTCGTTCCTGTATTTTTCAACTGCTAAATAGGCAATCGCGGTATGCGGACAAGCTACATAGTTTAACTTGCTGTCAATTTCTTTGATCCCTTCCAATGTTTCATCATCAGTAAAACGATAGGAGGTAACCACCTTTTTGATGGCTTCTACATCCTGATTAAAAAGATCCATAATGCGTACCCAATTGCTTGGTGCCCCTACATCCATCGCGTTCGAGTAGGTTTGTGTAGATGGTTTCGTTTCATATACGCCACTCTCTAAAAAGCGCGGAACGGTATCGTTAACATTAGTAGCAGCGATAAACTGCTTAACGGGTAATCCTAATTTATAGGCCAATAAACCTGCGCCAATATTTCCGAAATTTCCACTTGGTACTGAAAACACAACGTCTTTAAAACCTTGCTTTTTCAGTTGGGCGTAAGTATTGAAATAATAAAATGTTTGCGGAATTAATCGCGAAATATTAATCGAATTGGCAGAAGTCAATCTAAATTTCGCATTCAACTCATCATCTGCAAAAGCTTGTTTAACCAAAGCCTGGCAGTCATCAAAAGTACCTTTAACTTCAACAGCTCTGATGTTTTCGCCGTTGGTGGTTAACTGCAGTTCCTGTATCGGGCTCACTTTCCCCTCAGGGTAAAGAATCGTTACTCTGGTGTTCGGCACACCCAAGAAACCCAAAGCCACTGCGCCACCGGTATCGCCAGAAGTAGCAACCAGAACATCTAAAAGTTGTTCGCCGTCTTTTAAGAAATAAGACATCACACGACTCATAAAACGGGCGCCAAAATCTTTAAAGGCCAAAGATGGACCGTGGAACAATTCGAGCACAAAGGTTTTGTCATCTAATTTAACAGCCGGTGCTTCAAAATTAATAGCATCATCAATTAAAGCTTTTAAATCATCTGAAGGGATCTCATCTTTTAATAAAGTTGAAGCTACCTTGTAAGCAATTTCAGGCAGAGAATATTTTTCTATATTCTGGATGAATTCGGGGTCAAGCTGTGGGATTTCAACAGGCATATATAAGCCTTTATCCTGTGGCATGCTGTTAAAAACGGCTTCATTGAAAGAAACACGTAAATCTTTATTGTTGGTTGAATATAGTTTCATTTTGAGTTATAGGGATTATGGGGTATAAGGTTTAGGGTTATGGCGCCTAGTACAGCCCTACGCCCTAACCTTCTGCCTTAGGCTTTATCTACATCACTTTTGGTCCTTCGGCGTTAACCGGAGATACAAAAGCTTTACTGTTAATATTTATTTTATGTAAATGTTGCTGTTGCGATTTGGTTATTTTTCTGGCTGTTTCTTCATCTTGAGTTAATGCAAAAACAGATGGACCCGAACCTGAAATTCCGAAACCGATTGCCCCATTTTCCATTGCCAGTTTTCTCATTTCTTCAAAACCTGGGATTAAGATTGAACGTGTTGGTTCTACCAGAACATCTTTCATGCTTCTTCCGATTAAATCAAAATCATTCATGAACAATCCACTCACTAAACCTGCAACATTTCCCCACTGGGTAACCGCATCTTTTAATGCTACTTTACTGCGGATCATTTGGCGTGCATCTTTGGTCGGCACATCTACTTCTGGATAAACAATTGCCGCATACATGCCGGCTGGCGTAGGTAAAGAAATTACATCAAGCGGTTCGTAACTTCTCACCAGCACAAAGCCGCCCAATAATGCAGGGGCAACGTTATCGGCATGGCCATAACCACAGGCAAGTTCTTCGCCTTTCATGGCAAAAGGAACCAGCTCTTTAGTGGTTAATAAATCGCCCATTAATTTGTTAATGGCAAACAAACCAGCTACTGTACTGGCTGAGCTTGAGCCCAATCCGCTACCAATAGGCATTTTCTTGTGCAGTTCAATTTCTACACCAACATCCAAACGGTTTATATGCTTTAAATAATGTTGAACACTGGCACTTACGGTATTTTTCGCTGCATCTAAAGGCAAACGGCCATCATCGCCAGTAATTCTTTTGATCACCACACCAGGTGTATCGGTAAATCGCATTTCAACTTCATCGCCAGGTTCGTTTACAGCGAAACCCAGTACATCGAAACCACAAACTACGTTTGCAACGGTTGCCGGAGCGAAAACTTTTATACTATTTTTCATTATTAATTGGCTTAGCTATTTGTTAAGCGTTATTTGGTTTAAATGATATTTCAAATGCACTAAGTAATCATCGATAAAAAAAGAAAGGGTGTGCATTTCTATTTTCCCTTTTCCTGTGTCGCAGGTATTTTGAAGCTTTTCCTCTGGAATATTTTCAATTACCCGGCTAATCTGATAGTTTAATAACTTCCAAAGCATTATAACTTCCGCAATAGCTGCCTCCTGGTAGTTTTGGTAGCTTACCCATTCATCCTGATGATAAATAATTTTAACCCCTTGTTCGTATTGTCCAACAACCAAACGACGGATGTTATTAACTGCACTATCTACCAAATGCCCCAACAGTTCCTTTTTAGACCATTTTAAAAGCTGCGGTTTATTATTCCAGGCCTCATCCGGAATATTTTCGAAATCGATCATCGCCTGATTAACCAGCTGAAGGATCTCGTTCTTTTTGTCTAAAACCGAATTCATCTTGCTACTTATTTAAAGTACCTACGTTAATGATATCCGCAAAAACTCCGGCAGCGGTAACTTCTGCACCTGCACCAGGGCCTTTCACTACCAACGGGCGGGTTTTGTAACGATCGGTTGTAAAAGAGATAATATTGTCACTTCCCGATAGCATATAAAAAGGATGACTGTCGTCAACCATTTGCAGGCTGATTTCTACATTTCCATTTTCAAGCTTACCGATGTAACGCAAAACTTTTCCATCGTTGGCTGCGGTATTCTTTAAATTTTCGAAGTATGCTGCATTTGCCTGTAATTCTGAATAGAAATCTTCAACCGATGTAGCATTTAAGCAGGCTTCTGGTAAAATGTTGTCGATTTTTACATCACTGGCTTCTAACGGATAACCAGCATCACGGGCAAGGATCAGCATTTTACGCATAAAATCTTTTCCATTTAAGTCGTCGCGAGGATCTGGTTCAGTATAACCCAGTCCTTGCGCTTCCTTCACAGTTTCGTAAAAACCGGCATCACCTTTAAAATTATTGAAGATGTAAGAAATGGTTCCTGATAAAATCGCTTCAATCCGCGCTACCTTATCACCACTCATCATCAGCTCGCGTAAGGTGCGTATAATTGGCAGGCCTGCACCAACATTGGTTTCGTAATAAAAATCTACACCAAATTTGCGGGCGGTATCTTTAAATGATTTATACTGGGCGTAATCTGCCGAGTTTCCTTTTTTATTGCAGGTTACTACCGAAATGCTGCTTTCGAAGATGCCCTGATAAAATTCTATTGGTGATTCCGCAGCGGTGTTGTCTACAAAAACGCAGTTTGGTAAGTTTAGGGCTTTCATTTTGTCAACAAAACCCGCTAAATCTGCCTGTTCACCATTTGTATTCAATTCAGTTTCCCAATTTTCTAACGAAAGGCCATCAGGGCTGAAAATCATTTTTCGTGTATTGCTGATGCCCGTTATCTTAACCTGTAGATCGTTATTCGCCGCTAAGAAAGGCATCTGTTCTTTCAGTTGGTTAAACAAGGTTTTGCCAATGTTTCCAGTGCCCAGGCAGAAAACGTTTAATGTTCTTTTCAGGTCGGTAAAGAAAGCGTCGTGCACTGCATTTACTGCTTTCGATAAATCGTCTTTGCTGATGATTACCGAAATGTTATATTCTGAAGATCCCTGAGCAATAGCCCTTACATTGATACCGTTGCGGCCTAAAGCGCTGAACAAACGTCCGCTCATACCTGGTGTACGTTTCATGTTTTCGCCAACAATGGCCAAAACTGAAAGGTTATTTTCAACTTCCGGAAGTTCTAGTTTTTTAGCGTCTAACTCCAGTTCGAACTCTTTTTTGATTAGAGAAATGGCCTGTGAAGCATCCGTTGGTTTAACAGCGAAAGTAATGCTATGTTCTGATGAAGACTGTGTAATCAATACTACATTGATCTGTTCGCGCGAAAGTAGTGAGAATAATCTTCCGCTAAAGCCTGCCTTACCTACCATACCACTACCCGTTAGGTTAATAATGCTGATATGATCGATAGAGGAAATTCCTTTTATGGGTAAACTCGATGCTTTAACATCGCTTTTGATATAAGTTCCTGCGAAATCAGGTTCGAAAGTGTTTTTAATCACAATCGGGATTTTCTTCATAAAAGCAGGAATCATTGTTGGCGGATAGATCACTTTCGCCCCAAAATAACTCAGTTCCATGGCTTCGGTGTAGCTTAATTCCGGTAACGAGAAAGCCTTTTTCACAATGCGTGGATCAGCTGTCATCATGCCGTTTACATCCGTCCATATCTCTATTTCTTCGGCATTTAAGGCCGCACCCCATACCGCTGCGGTATAATCAGAGCCACCACGGCCTAAAGTTGTTACCCTGCCTGCTGCATTGCTTGCTATAAACCCAGTAACAAAAAGTACTTTGTCTTTATTTTCCTGGTAAAAATTGTTGATCAGCATTTCAGTCAATTCGGTATCTACTTTCGCCTGACCGAAGTTGCTGTCGGTTTTTATCAGGTCAGAACCGTTAACATAAAGCGCATCGCCAAAATTTTGAGAAGCAATGTGGCTGATCATAAAAGTAGAGCAGCGTTCGCCGTAACTTAAAATCTGATCTTTGGTCTGCAAGCTCAGTTCGCGTAGATTGGCCACAGCCTGTAACAGGTCTTCCAATTCGTTAAAAAAAATCTTTAAACGTGTAAACACAGGGTTTTGTGCAGCCGCAGGTAAAAGCGAGCGGATTACAGCAAAGTGTTTTGCTTCGATTTCTTTTAAATGAGCATCGTAATCTTCTCCACGCTCGGCCATTTCGGCCATATCGGTAAGCAAATTGGTTACACCACTCATTGCCGATAATACAACTACCGGGCTGTTCTTCTGTTTTTCTTCGCCAACCAGGCGTAAGAGGGTTTTAATGTTCTCGGCCGAACCTACGGATGTGCCGCCGAATTTGAGTACTTTCATTAGTCTATATTGGTTTTAACTGTTTGATGCTGTGCGGATAATTCATGGTTGCGCGTACAGATTTCATTCAGCATGGGTTTAAAAAAAAAGCGTCCCGACTTTCATCGGGACGCTTTCTGTGTTTTATGTTTTTTCAATTTACAACAAATTAGCCCCGCTGGTTTATACCGGTGGTAATAATAATCGTTGTAATAATCGAAGTGTTAAAATTCATTTTGTCTTTGTGTACTTTGTACACCGTAAAGTAGGAGATTATTTTTTTAAAATGCAAATTTTTTTTGATTTTTATTTCGAAATTTCTATTAAAACGTTTAAGTAGATGAAATAGCTGCATTTTCTGAACCCAAAACCAATATTGTTTTTACTGCGACGGTTCCAATTCCCTTCCTTTTCCCAAGGAGGGGTACCTGTAGGGCGGGGTGGTTGGTCAGTAAATTTTAATCATTAGAAAATATGCTGTAGTACCTCTTTAGATGGTGCAGCCCTGCTAACCGCTTTAGTCCCGATGGTAGTGCAGTTTTGTTGTTGGTAAGATCGGGAGCTGCCGCTTTTATCAGGTTTAGTTAAATTTGGGTTGTGGTACTATTAATGCGGGTTGACGTTCTAGCATCTATTTATTCCCCTCTTGAGGGGTGCTCGCAATGTTATTAAGTTAAGGAGAAAACAAAAACATTGTCATCCTGAGCCTGTCGAAGGACAAATGTTTTTTTGTTTTCGATTACTTAAAAGGTCTTCGACAAGCTCAGACTGACAACAGCGGTCTTAACTTAATGGCATTGGGCGGGTGGTAAACGAGTATTATAAATTTAAATAACAGTATTATTTTTCTGAACAGCCTTATGGATTCTCAGGTACTCCTGAATCTTATCATAAAAAGCCATGTCGAATTTAAGAATGCTCTTACTCATCACATTTTTAACCATTTTTTGTAATCAAGCCTTTTCACAGCATACGAGCAATGTTCGATGGGTATGTCGAGGCCCAATTGTGCCAACTTCACCGCTCTGGTTAATACACTATAAGAAGAAAACATACACTTTAGATAGCCTACAGGCAAAAAGTGGCATCCTTAATCCTGATTACATAGAAAATGTCCAGGTTTTAAAAGATGCTGGGACAACGGCATTGTATGGCTTAAGAGGAGCTGCAGGAGTTATTATTATAACACTTAAGAAACGATATGCCAAAGCAGAATTAAAACGCCTAAAACCTTATCTCACAAAAATTTAGGAAAAGTATATGCACGCTGTAAGCAGAGATTCTGTTTTTATACTTAGTGTAATTTTTTAATTTTTTTTATCTTGTAAAAATGGGTGTAAACATCTGTAAATAAAATGTTTACATAATAGTGTATTTGCTACAATATGTAAAAAATTACGCTTCAAAACTAGTTTTTGTGGGTGATAAGTATTTACCTTTGCTGTACTAACTAACTTATTGTTATGAGCAAAAAGAAACTGCAAACGCCAGATTTAGGCTATTTAAATCTAGGTGGAAACATTGCTGTAAAGTACCAATTATCTCCAACGGAATTAATTGATGATGCCTTATTAAATAAAGAAGGTACGCTGGCTGCTTCAGGAGCGCTGGCGGTTGACACCGGAAAGTTTACCGGACGTTCTCCTAAAGACCGTTTTATTGTATGCGACGAAGTAACCGAAGATCAGGTTTGGTGGGGCGATGTAAACATTAAAATTTCTCCGGAGAAATTCGATCAGCTGTTTTATAAGCTAACAAATTACCTTGAAGATAAGAAAATCTATGTCCGCGATTCTTCAGCCTGTGCCAACCCGGATTACGATATATCCATTCGGGTAATTACAGAAACTGCTTATCAGAATCTTTTTGCTCATCATTTGTTTATCCGCCCTGAAGAGGATCGTTTGGGGACCACACCAGAGTGGACTATCATTGCTGCGCCAGGTTTCTTGGCCGATCCGGCTATTGACGGAACCAGACAGGAAAACTTCTCCGTCATCAATTTCACCAGGAAAATGATTTTGATCGGGGGAACTGGTTATACCGGTGAAATTAAAAAAGGAATTTTTTCTGTTTTAAACTTTATCCTGCCAGTATATAAGAATACGCTATCCATGCATTGTTCGGCCAATGTGGGTAAAGATGGCGATACCGCTATATTCTTCGGCTTGTCAGGGACGGGAAAAACCACCTTGTCTGCCGATCCCGAAAGAGGATTGATCGGTGATGATGAACATGGCTGGGGTAAAGATTCTGTATTTAACTTCGAAGGCGGTTGCTATGCAAAATGCGTAGACTTAACCGAAGAGAAAGAGCCTCAGATCTTTAAGGCAATCAAATTTGGCTCGTTGCTGGAGAATATCAATTTTTTTCCAGGCACGAAGGAGGTTGATTATAGCAACATCAGTAAAACGGAGAATACCCGCGTGGCTTATCCAATAGATTATATTGACAATGCGATTTTACCATCAATAGCGGCTGTTCCGAAAAATATCTTTTTCTTAACTGCAGATGCGTTTGGCGTATTGCCTCCAATTTCAAAATTGAATGTAGAACAGGCCATGTTCCACTTTATGAGCGGATATACAGCCAAGGTTGCAGGAACAGAAACAGGGGTGACAGAACCTCAGTTAACGTTTTCGGCTTGCTTTGGTAAAGCCTTTTTGCCATTGCACCCATCTAGATATGCCGCACTATTGGGCGAGAAGATGGAAAAACACCAGGTAAACGTATGGTTAGTAAATACGGGTTGGAGCGGTGGAGCTTATGGCGTGGGTAAAAGGATGAAATTAAGTTATACCAGAGCGATGATTACGGCAGCGTTAAATGGAGACTTAGATCATAATAAATATAAGCAACATCATGTATTTAAATTGATGATGCCGTTAAATTGTCCTGGGGTGCCGGACGAAATTTTAGACCCCTCCAAAACATGGAGCAATCAGGAAGAATACTTTTTGAAAGCCTACGAACTGTCGGATGCCTTTACTGAGAATTTCAAGCAGTTCGAACTGACAAAAGTACCAAAAAGCAGACACGAAGCGTTAAAATTATGTTAAATGCACTTTAAAATGCATTTTTTGAGCGAAAAATTTGCAATTCGATTTTTTTTTAGTTTTTATTGTGAAAGAATTGCCTCGGCTGGGGCAATTTTTTTGTTATACACCCTAGGTGATTTACCGAAACTAAATTCTAAGTAACGATTTAATTGCTTATTGATTTATTAATTTGTAATTTAAAATCAATTTATAAATTTGTTTTTCGCAACAATTTCGGATATGAAACGTTGAGTGTAGTACAAAAGAAAAAAACAGCTAAAAATTAAAAACAAGAACTAAAACTAAAATTTCAAAAAAAATGGCAAACGCACCAAAACCAACAACTGTTAAAAAAGAGAGCTCTTCTAGCGCTTCAAATGTATTTGCAACATTCGTTATTCCAATTTGTATTATCATTGGATTCTGTGTTTGGAGATTCGTATTCGGAGAAGGAAGTAACTTTATCGATGGTGACAGAGAAAAATTACCATTACCTGGTAACTATCTTGGAACAGCTTACAAAGGAGGTCCTATCGTAGCGATCTTAGTTGGATTACTATTAGTAGTAATTGTATTCTCTATCGAACGTTTCATCGTTATTGGTAAAGCAAGTGGAAAATCTAGCTTAGACACTTTCATTCGCAAAGTACAAGGTTTATTAAGCGCAGGTAACATCGAAGCAGCAAAAGCTGAGTGTGATAAACAAGAAGGTTCAGTTGCTAACGTAATTAAATCTGGCTTGAAAAAATACAGTGAAGTTGAAGCAGATACCAATATGGATGTTGAACAATCAATCGTTGCAATCCAAAAAGAGGTTGAAGAAGCTACAGCTTTAGAAATGCCAATGTTAGAGCAAAACTTAACAGTAATTGCAACTTTGGTATCAATCGGTACATTAGTAGGTTTATTGGGTACAGTAACAGGTATGATCCGTGCATTCGCCGGTTTAGCAAACTCTGGAGCACCAGATCAGTCAGCATTAGCGGTAGGTATCTCTGAGGCATTGATCAACACTGCGACAGGTATCTTGGTTTCTACTGTGGCAATTATCATGTATAACGTATTAACTTCTAAAATCGACAAGTTAACTTACGCTATCGATGAGGCTGGTTTCAGCATCGTTCAAACATACGCTAGTTCGCATAAATAAGAATTTTGAAAAAATTTTTACCGGCTTTATGGAAAACCGGAAAAAAGATCATCATTATTAAAACTAGTAAAAAATATTATGCCTAGAATTAAAGTTAAAAGAACAAGTACAGTAACAGATATGACTGCCATGTGTGATGTGGCTTCATTGTTACTTACTTTCTTCATCTTAACTGCTACAGCAAGGCAACCAGAACCACTAGCCGTTTCTACACCTTCATCGACGTATGAGTTTAAGGTACCGGTAGAAAACAATGCGACATTAACCATTGGGCAAGGGAAAGTTTTCTTTGAAGTAGCAGGTACAAAAGTAAGAGCGAAAACATTAGAACTAATGGGCGAACAGTACAAAATATCGTTCACACCGTTAGAGATACAACGCTTTTCGAACATAGGAAGTTTCGGCGTTCCGATCCAGAGTTTAAAATCACTTATTGCTTTAAATGGTGGTGATCGTATGA
This sequence comes from Pedobacter sp. ISL-64, assembly GCF_018613605.1. GTDB lineage: Bacteria > Bacteroidota > Bacteroidia > Sphingobacteriales > Sphingobacteriaceae > Pedobacter. The sequence continues at coordinate 373,815 of NZ_JAGGPU010000001.1, forward strand.
AACCAGGGGTACAACCTGGTATACCTTCAGATTCGACTGACAATCAGTTAAACGATTGGGTTTTAAATGCGCGTAGAGCAACTAAGGAGCTTAATAATCAGGATATGCGTATCAGTATCAAAGGTGATGCAAAAGAAGAATATCCGGTAGTTAAAAAGATTATTGATGTACTTCAGAAACAAAGTGTAAACAAGTTTTTATTGGTTACCAACTCTGAAGCTAAAAAGAAATAAGAAATGGCAGAATTAAACACAGGCGGGAAGAAAGCCACCCCAAGGGTTGATATGACTCCGATGGTGGATCTAATGTTTCTTTTGGTAACATTCTTTATCTTAACAACGGTAATCTCTACGCCTCAAGCGATGGATATTGCAAAGCCAGATAAGAACGAAAAGTTACCTGAGAACAGATTGGAGCTGAAAGCAAGTAAAACAATGACTATTTTGTTGGGTAAAAGCAATAAGGTAGCATGGTACATGGGAGTAGCTGGCGAAAGCGCACCAACTATAGAATCTGGTTCACAAATCGAAGATGCTATTGTTAAAAATAGAAAGGCAGCTGATGCCTCGGGCGTTGCTGGAGACTTTGTTGTACTGGTAAAACCAACATCAGGTTCTACATTCCAAAACTTTGTAGATATGATGGATGAGCTGGAAATTCTTAAAGTTAAGGTTCGTCAGATTGATGATGATAACATCCTTGACAATGAGAAGCAGTTCATGAAAGAAAAAGGAATTTTATAATCAGTAAAACCAATAGTTATGTCGAAGTTAGATATATTCAGAAAAGAATGGCTTGAAGTGGTTTTTGCAGATAAAAACAAAACCTACGGTGCGTATCAATTGCGTAAAAGCAATGGTGCCAACACCTCAAAAGCATTAATTATCGGCTCTATTATATTTATTGTGTTATTTTTCTCTCCTAAAATCTATAGCCTGATTAAAGGCTCAATGGATCATGAAGATGAGCAATTAAAAGCACAAGAAGTAATTTTAGCGCCACCACCACCAGTAGATCCTAAAACACCGCCACCACCACCGGTAGAGCCACCACCACCAAAAGTTGACCAGGTGAAAATGCCACCTCCAATTGTAAAACCAGATATCGAGGTTCGTGATGAACCACCTACGGTTGAAAAATTGAAGGAAGCAGATCCAGGGCAGAGAGATATTAAAGGTGACCCAACAGCAGATATTGTTATCGCTGAACCGGTAGGTGAAGGACCAAAAAGAGAAGCTGCTGTTGCGGTTGATGATAATAAAGTTTACGACTTTGTTAGTATTGAGAAACAACCAGAATTCCCTGGAGGTATCTCTAAGTTTTATGGATACTTAAGTAAAGCAATAAAGTACCCGCCAATGGCACAAGAAAACAACGTTCAAGGTAAAGTATTTTTATCTTTCGTTGTTGAAAAAGATGGTAAATTAACAGATATCACAGTTACCCGTGGTTTGGGTAGCGGAACTGATGAAGAAGCCATCCGTGTATTGAAAGCTAGTCCACGTTGGAACCCAGGTATCCAAAATGGTAAGCCGGTAAGGGTAAAATACAACATCAACGTTAACTTTACATTGAACTAATAGTAGATGTTAAATTTTGATATTTTTAAGCAAAAATCGCCTAAACAGCGGTTTTTGCTCATTTTAGGCCTTGTCATGTTCGTTTTTTATGTGGTATTGGGCTTTGCATTTATATTTTATGAGCCAATTGCCCTGCGCTTGAGCACTATTCCGCAATGGGGCCGCATCACAATCGGTATCTTCTTAATTATTTATGCATTTGTAAGACTTTTAAGCCTTGGAAGGCGCGATTAATCATTTCAATGAAAAATTTCCTTTTAATATTTTGTGTACTAGCTTTACTTGTATCCTGCAAGCGTAAAAATAAAGCCAATGCAGTTAAAGAAACCAGAACAAGCGGTACCTTGAAAATATTGGTTGATGAAAGTGTTGGACCGATTGTTCAAGATCAGATCGATATTTTTAGTTTGGATTATCCGGATGCAAAATTTCAGACAACAGTAAAACCTGAAGAAAAATTATTGCCTGCTTTTCTTAACGATAGTGTAAGGGTAATTATTTTACCAAGGTTATTAACCAAAGCAGAAGAAAAGTATTATAACCAGCGTAATATCAAAATCAACTCTTCGCGTTTTGCCATTGATGGTCTTGCTTTAATTACCAATCAGGGCAATATGGATAGTACAATTAACGTTAAAGAGGTGATTGATATATTACAGGGGAAGAAATCAGATAAAAAATTGGTCTTTGATAACGCTTATTCAAGTACCTTTCAATATTTTAAAGAGTTGGCCCATATCAGCCAATTTCCAGCTACAGGTGTTTACTCTAAAAATTCTAGCAAAGAAGTAATTAAACTTATTGCAGAAGATAAAAATTTTATTGGTATTTTGGGCGTGAATTGGATCACTGACAAAGATACAGAGATGAGCGAGTACCTTTCTCAAATAAAAGTGCTGGGTGTAAAGAATGTAAAAGGCAAGGTAGGAGACGATCAGTTCTATAAACCAACTCAAGATAACTTAATTAACGGTGTTTATCCTTTCTTAAGAAATATAAATATTATAGATTGCGAGGGAAGAGATGGTTTAGGCACAGGATTTGCAACATGGTTAAGAAGTCAGAGGGGACAATTGATTGTACTTAAATCTGGACTTGGCCCGCATAAATTAATGCCAAGGCAAATTAACCTGACAAAAGGAAATTAAATTAAAAATTATAAATTGAACCACGAAGTAAATCTAAAGAGACACTTCATTTTTATTAAATAAAAAAACAGAATATCCGATGAAACCTGCATGGCTATGCAAGCTTCATCACCATTAAAAAACAATAAAGAACTATGAAAATTTTAAAGAAAGCAATAACCTTAAATGTAGGTTTGGTGTTGATGGGTTCTGCAGTTTTTGCTCAAGATTTAAATGACGCGAAAAAAGCCATCGACGCGGAGCAGTATCAGAAAGCATCATCAATGCTTAAGTCATTGGTGAGCTCAAAAGCAACTGATGGTAATAACTATTACAATCTTGGTTTGGTTTATTTGAAAACCGGTTATATTGACTCGGCCAGAACCGTATTTACCAAGGGTATTACCGCTGATCCAAAAAACAACTTAAACTTAATTGGTTTAGGTGAAGCAGATATGTTATCTAATAACCCAACTTCTGCTAAAACTAATTTCGACAAGGCAGTAGCTTTGGCAGCAAAAGATTACAAAACTTATTTGTATATCGGTAAAGCTTATTTAGCACAGGATAAACCTAGTGATGATGTATCTAAACCTGATTTTACTAGCGCTTTGGCTAACATTACCAAAGCTGATGAATTAGATTCTAAAGATAAGGATGCGGAAGTTTTCTTGGCACAAGGTGATGCTTATGCGTTACAGAAAAAAAATTCAGAGGCATTAGGCCCTTATATGCGGGTTGGTGATGTTGATCCAAATAACAGGAGAGCCAAAACGCAGATTGGTAAAATGTACAAAGAATCTAGGGCTTTTCCTGAGGGTGAAAAAGAATTACAAGATGTAATTGCTGCTGATGCAAACTATGGCCCTGCTTACCGCGAGTTAGGTGAGTTATACTTACAATGGAGTAGCTTTGGTACAGATAAAGAAAAAGCAGCAAAAGCGATTGAGAATTATAAAAAATACATGGATTTAACTGATAAATCTTTGGAATCTCAATTGCGTTATGCTCAATTTTTATTCTATGCAAAAGATTTCAAAACCTTAGAGCAAGTGGCCACTTCTTTGCAAGTTCCAGCAAATAATCCAAAGGCAAACACAGTAGCTAGACTTAAAGGCTGGGCCGCTTATGAGAATAAGAATTATCCAGCAGCTTTAACAAGCATGACCGAGTTTTTTGCCAAAGAAAAGGATAAATCTAGAATCTTAGGAAACGATTATCTTTATTTAGGAAAATCACAATTGCAAGCTGGTCAAGATAGTTTAGCCGTAAAAAATATTATTGAGGCTGCTAAAATTGATTCAAACAATGCCGACGCTTTGGCGGAAGCTGGTTTAGCTTTAATGAAGGCAAAGAAATATGCTAAATCCGCTGAACTTTTCCAAATGGCCATTAAATATAATCCTAATGGAAAAGGATCGCTTACTAATTACTACTATTTAGGTCAAACTAGATTCTACGAAGCTTACATTGCCCAGAAAGAGAAAAAACCGCTTAATACTGTTGCATTAGTTGAGGCAGATTCTGCTTTAAGCCATTTAGCTAAAGTTTCTCCAGAATTTGCCTTAGGATACTTTGTAAGAGGAAGAATTGCAAATTTAGTAGATGACAAAGCTAATCCAAAGGGAACCGGAATACCATACTTTGAGAAATATGTGAGTTTGGTAAAACCTGAAGAAGTAGCTGCAAATAAGACTAACTTATCAGAATCTTATAATAACATTGGCGCTTGGTATTCGGATAAGGATAAAGCTAAGGCCATTGATGCTTTCACCAAAAGTCTGGCATTAGATCCTGCAGACACTTACGCTGCGGCTAGATTAAAAGAGTTACAATCACCTGCACCTGCTGCAAAACCAAAAGCTAAAGGTAAATAATTAAAAAGTTAAATAATTTAGAAAAGGCAGAGTTTGGTTACTCTGCCTTTTTCTTTTATTTTTGCAACATAAAATAAATAATATGCAAGCGCAGAGTTCGGCTATAGATTTTTTACCAATTATATTTCAGGTAATTGTTGCTTTAGGTTTTGTGGTAACCACATTGGTTGCTACTCACTTTTTAGGTCCAAAACGTAAAACAAGTGATAAATTAGAAACTTTTGAGGCTGGTATTAAATCAGTAGGTAATGCACGTCAGCCTTTCTCTATCAAATATTTTGTAGTAGCCATCTTATTTGTACTGTTTGATGTGGAGGTTATCTTTATGTATCCTTGGGCGGTTAATTTTCGTACATTACGGATGGATGGAATGATCGAAATGTTCATTTTCATGGGTACATTGTTGCTAGGCTTTATCTACGTAATTAAGAAAAAAGTTTTAGACTGGAACTAGTCAGTTGGCAGTTCTCAGTTAGCAATTTCAAAACTGCGAACTGAAAGTTGAGAACTGAAAACCGAATGTGTATCACTTACACTAACTCATAGTCATTTTGGTTATTTAGAAAGGTTCTAAATCGAGTAAAGCTAGTTTGTTTGCCTTTAAAATATTGTAAATTTGTTGCTCATTCTGCAAAGGGATGAGCATTTTTTGTTTATAAACATGAGTGAAATTAATATAGTTGATGCGCCTCCAGGAATAGAAGGATCTGGCTTTTTCGCCACTTCTCTTGATAAAGTGATTGGTTTGGCCCGCTCAAATTCATTATGGCCTTTACCTTTTGCAACTTCTTGTTGTGGAATCGAGTTTATGGCAACCATGGGTTCCCACTACGATCTTGGTCGTTTCGGTGCCGAACGCTTAAGTTTTTCTCCCCGTCAGGCTGATGTTTTAATGGTTATGGGAACTATCGCAAAAAAGATGGCCCCGGTATTAAAACAGGTTTATATCCAAATGGCAGAGCCACGTTGGGTAATGGCTGTTGGTGCCTGCGCAAGTAGCGGTGGTATTTTCGATACTTATTCCGTATTGCAAGGTATTGATGAGGTTATTCCGGTGGATGTTTACGTTCCGGGTTGTCCGCCAAGACCTGAAGCCATTTTAGATGGTTTTCAACGTATTCAGGATTTAGTGAAAAACGAGTCGGGCAGAAGAAGAAATTCTGATTATTACAAAGAACTTTTAGGTCAATACGGCATTAAATAATGGAAGAAACGACGCTAAATAATAATATTCTGGCAAAACTTAGCGATAAGTTTGGCGAAAAGGTAACCGGAGTTTCTGAGCCATATGGCTTATTAACTTTTGCAACCACCAAAGATGTTATCATCAATGTATTATCGTTCCTTAAAAACGATTTGAGTTTTAATTTCTTGACCGATATTACAGCGGTTCATTATCCTGGTAAAGATCATGGTATTGCAGTGGTTTACCATTTGCACAACATGGTAGAGAAAGTTAGGATTAGGATTAAGGTTTTCATTTCAGAACAAAATCCAACTATCCCTACAGCAACAACTGTTTGGAAAGGTGCCAACTGGATGGAACGCGAAACTTACGATTTGTTCGGGGTTAAATTTGAAGGTCACCCTGATTTACGCCGTATTTTAAATATGGACGATTTAGGTGTTCACCCGATGTTGAAACAATATCCATTGGAAGATCCGAACAGAGTAGATAAAAAAGACGAATTTTTTGGAAGGTAAACTATGAATCATAACCATCCGGTATTTACAGATAACGACCCGCAAAGTGAGCTGGTAACCTTAAACTTAGGCCCAACGCACCCTGCAACACATGGCGTTTTTCAAAACGTTTTGCAATTAGATGGCGAACGTATTGTAAGCGGCGTTTCTACCATTGGGTATATCCACCGTGCTTTCGAAAAGATTGCCGAGCATCGCCCGTTTTATCAAATTACACCACTTACCGACCGTTTAAACTATTGCTCGTCGCCTATTAACAATATGGGATGGCACATGACGGTTGAGAAGTTGTTAAATATTCAGATGCCGAAACGTGTAGATTATCTTCGGGTAATCATTATGGAGCTTTCGCGTATTGCCGATCATATTATCTGTAACACGATTATTGGTCAGGATACCGGAGCCACCACCACTTTCTTATACCTTTTCCAGTTCCGCGAGCACATTTACGAAATCTTCGAAGAAGTTTGTGGTGCACGTTTAACCACAAATATTGGTCGTATTGGTGGGTTTGAAAGAGATTTCAATGATATCGCCTTTGCTAAAATTGATAAGTTTTTAAAAGAATTCCCTAAAGCGTTAAAAGAGTTCGAAAACCTGTTAACACGTAACCGTATTTTTATTGATAGAACGGCTGGTGTTGCAGAAGTAACTAAAGAAGCTGCTTTAGAATACAGCTGGACAGGTCCGCTTTTGCGTGCTACCGGTGTAGATTATGATGTTCGTGTAAGCGATCCCTATTCTTCATACCAGGATTTCGATTTTGAAGTTCCGGTAGGTACAAGTGGCGATATTTACGACAGATATTTAGTGCGTAATGAAGAGATGTGGCAAAGTCTCCGCATTATCGAGCAAGCGCTCGTGAAGCTAAAAACAGAGCCAAAAGGTATTTTTCATGCTGATGTTCCTGAATTTTACCTTCCTCCAAAACAAGAAGTTTACAACAATATGGAAGCATTAATCTATCACTTCAAAATTGTGATGGGTGAAATTGATGCACCTAAAGCAGAAGTTTATCACGCTGTAGAAGGCGGAAATGGTGAATTAGGATTCTATCTGATTAACGATGGAGGCCGTACACCGTACCGCTTACACTTCCGCAGACCAAGTTTTGTAAACTACCAGATGTTTGCACCAATGAGCGCGGGCATGTTATTGTCTGATGCCATTATCAACATGAGTAGTATGAATATTATTGCAGGAGAATTAGATGCTTAAAGTAGAAGAACAAACACCTGTAGTGTTTTCATCAGAATTGCTGGCCAAATTTGATGATGTAAAAAGCCGTTATCCGGAAGATAAGAGCAAATCAGCTTTGCTACCGCTTTTGCACCTGGTACAAGCAGAATACCTTTGGGTAAGTACATCGGCAATGGATAAAGTTGCTGAATATTTAAATATCCAACCGATTGAAGTTTATGAGGTAGCAACATTTTATAGCATGTACTTCTTAAAACCACAAGGTAAATATGCTTTGGAGGTTTGTCGTACTGGTCCATGCTGCTTGGTTGGTGCCGAAAAAATATTAAACCACTTGGAAAACAAGTTAGGTGTTAAAGAAGGTGAAGTTACTGCCGATGGTTTATTCAGCTTTAGAGGAGTTGAATGTTTAGCCGCCTGTGGTTTCGGTCCGGTGTTGCAGATTAGCCCCGAATATACTTTCTACGAAAACCTTACCGAAGCCAGTGTAGATAAATTGATTGAAGATTTGAAAAATAAGTCCTAAGTCGAAAGTCTTAAGTCGAGAGTCGTTTTGACTCATGGCTATGGACTATGGACTACAGACTATAGACTAATTAAAATGTCTCGAAAACTGTTACTTGAGCATATAAACGTACCGGGCATCAATACACTTGAAGTCTATCGCCAAAAAGGCGGGTACCGTGCTGTGGAAAAAGCCCTTAAAACTTTAACACCTGAAGAGATTGTTGAAGAAGTTAAGAAATCGGGCTTACGCGGTCGCGGAGGTGCGGGTTTCCCAACCGGGATGAAATGGAGCTTTTTGGCTAAACCAGAGGGTGTTGCACGTTATTTGGTGTGTAATGCTGATGAATCAGAGCCAGGAACTTTTAAAGACCGTTATTTGATGACTTATATTCCCCATGCATTAATTGAGGGAATGATTGTATCGAGTTTCGCATTAGGTGCTAAGGTTTCTTACATCTATGTACGGGGAGAGATGATGCCTCAGATCCGCATTTTAGAAAAAGCAATTGCTGAGGCTAAAGCTGCAGGATGGTTGGGTAAAAATATTTTAGGAACAGGTTACGATTTAGAATTATATGTTCAGCCAGGCGGCGGCGCTTACATTTGTGGTGAAGAAACTGCTTTGTTAGAATCGCTTGAAGGTAAGAGAGGTAATCCACGGATTAAACCACCATTTCCGGCAATTGCAGGGTTATATGGTTGCCCTACAGTGGTTAACAATGTTGAATCTATTGCTGCAGTTGTGCCGATTATCAACGATGGTGGCGATGAATATGCAAAAATTGGTATTGGTAGAAGTACAGGTACAAAATTAATATCCGCATCAGGTAATCTAGTAAAACCAGGCGTTTACGAAATCGAATTGGGTTTACCAGTAGAAGAATTTATTTATTCAGACGAGTATTGTGGCGGTATTGCCAATGGTAAACGTTTAAAGGCAACGGTTGCAGGTGGATCATCTGTGCCTATTTTACCTGCTAATTTAACCTTGAAATACGCTAATGGCGAACCTCGTTTAATGAGTTACGAATCGTTATCAGAAGGTGGATTTGCTACCGGAACCATGATGGGTTCAGGCGGTTTTATCGCTTTTGATGAAGATCAGTGTATTGTTCGTAATACCTGGAATTTTGCCCGTTTTTATCACCACGAAAGTTGTGGACAATGTTCTCCTTGTCGTGAAGGTACTGGATGGATGGAAAAAGTGTTACACAAAATCGAACACGGCCATGGTAAAATGGAAGATGTTGATTTATTGTGGGATATTCAACGCAAAATTGAAGGAAATACAATTTGTCCGCTAGGTGATGCAGCAGCCTGGCCAGTAGCCAGTGCAATCCGTCACTTTAGAGATGAATTTGAATGGCACATTAAAGAACCTGTTAAAAGCCAGAGCCAAAACTATGGTATTGCAAATTATGCAAACCCGATTGAGAAAGCTCCGGTAACGGAAGAGAAATAAAAATTACAAGGTCTGAATTTGTGACGTTGAGAGTTGCTTAATATGAACTGGTCGCAAATTGCGACCACCTTGAAAATACTGAAAATGAAAATATGAGTAAAGATAAGTTGCTAGTAAAGATACCTGCTGAAATTATCCTCAATAAAATAATTGAAATGAGAGATAAAAAAGTGATGGTTGATAGTGACTTAGCTGAACTTTATGGAGTAACAACTAAGAGATTAAATGAACAAGTAAAACGAAACATAAAACGCTTTCCAGAAGATTTCATGTTTCAAATTACTAAAGAGGAGAAAGACAGTTTAATTTTGCAGTTTGAACACCTGAATAAATTAAAGTTCTCTTCAGCATTACCTCATGCTTTTACCGAACATGGGGCAGTGATGCTAGCAAGTGTTCTAAATAGTGATCAGGCAATAGCAGTAAATATTCAAATTGTGAGAGTATTTACGGAGATTAGAGAGCTGTTATCTTCTAATCTTAATTTAAGATTAGAAGTAGAAAAGATTAAAAAGAAGGTAGATAATCAGGATAAAAATATTGAAGTAATCTTTAAATATTTTGATGAACTACTTGAGCAGAAAGCACAACCAAGAAAAGAAATTGGTTACAGGATTTCGAAAGAAAAATAAACTAAAAAAAATGCTTCGTACCTCGCAATGATGGTAGAAGTATAAAAAATAAAAGAATATCATTAACCATGAGTGAAAAAGTTAAGGTTACGATAGATGGAATAACAGTAGAGGTTGATAACGGAACAACCATTCTGAATGCTGCAAGGCAAATCGGAGGGGATATTGTTCCGCCAGCAATGTGCTATTATTCTAAATTACAAGGCAGTGGCGGTAAATGCCGTACCTGTATTGTAAAAGTGACTAAAGGTTCGGAGAAAGATCCTCGCCCAATGCCTAAGTTGGTGGCTTCTTGCCGCACAACCGTAATGGATGGGATGGAAGTGCTTAACATTACTTCACCAGAAGTTTTGGAAGCACGTGCAGGTGTTGTAGAGATTTTATTGATTAATCACCCCTTAGATTGCCCTGTTTGCGATCAGGCAGGGGAATGTGATCTTCAGAACTTAGGTTATGAGCACGGTTTGCAAAAAACACGTTATGAGTTTGAGCGTCGTACTTTTGAGCGCATTGATATAGGTGATAAAATCCAGTTGCACATGAATCGTTGTATTTTGTGCTACCGTTGTGTTTTCACAGCCGATCAGATTACCAATAAACGTGTTCACGGTATCTTAAACCGTGGCGACCATTCCGAAATTTCTACTTACATCACCCAGGCTGTTGATAACGATTTCTCTGGAAACGTAATCGATGTTTGCCCAGTAGGTGCTTTAACCGATAAAACTTTCCGTTTTAAAAATCGTGTCTGGTTTACCAAACCAGTTGATGCGCACCGTGATTGCGATCACGAAAAATGCAACGGTAAAGTAACACTTTGGTATAAAGGCGCAGATGTTTTACGTGTTACCGCACGTAAAGATCAGTTTGGAGAAGTAGAAGAATTTATTTGCAATACTTGCCGCTTCGATAAAAAAGCAACTACTGATTGGGTAATTGAACACCCAACACACATTGATGATACTTCGGTAATTGCATCTAATCACTACGAAACATTAAAACCTTTGCATGTAATTCAGCCAAATGAGGCATTACAAGCTGCAAATGAAATTGAATTACATAAAACAGTTAAATACTAATGGATAGCGGTTTTGTTATAGAAAAATTTATCCTGGTAGCTGTAATTTTCGGCATCAGTTTAGTTATTGCCATGTATTCTACTTATGCAGAACGTAAAGTTGCTGCATATTTACAAGATCGTTTAGGCCCTGATAGAGCTGGCCCCTTTGGTATTTTACAACCATTGGCCGATGGATTAAAAATGTTTATGAAAGAGGAAATTATTCCTACCTCATCAAACAGGTTTTTATTTATCGCTGGCCCGGGTTTGGCATTGCTTTGTGCCTGTATAGGTACGGCGGTTATCCCGTGGGGCAGTCCTGTTTTAATTGCAGGCAAAACTATTCCTTTACAGGTTTCAGATATCAATGTTGGAGTTTTATACATTTTTGGAGTCGTTTCTCTAGGTGTTTATGGCGTAATGATTGGGGGATGGGCCTCAAACAACAAATACTCTTTGTTAAGTGCGATCCGTGCAGCTTCGCAGAACATCAGTTATGAAATTGCAATGGGATTATCGATCATCGCTTTGCTTTTAATGACGAATACCTTAAGCTTAAAAGAAATCGTTGATCAGCAACATGGCTGGAGATGGAATGTTTTATATCAGCCACTTGGATTCCTAATCTTTATGGTTTGTTCATTTGCAGAAACCAACCGTGCGCCATTCGATTTGCCTGAATGCGAAACGGAATTAATCGGTGGTTATCATACCGAATATTCTTCAATGAAATTAGGTTTTTACCTATTTGCTGAATATATCAATATGTTTGTATCATCGGCAGTAATGGCGGCATTATATTGGGGCGGTTATAATTACCCTGGCATGGATTCGATGGCGGTGTGGTTAGGCCCAACCTGGGCACCGCTTTTTGGTACAGCAGTTTTCTTTGGTAAAATATGTGCGTTTATCTTTTTCTTCATGTGGGTACGTTGGACAATCCCTCGTTTCCGTTACGATCAATTGATGAATTTAGGTTGGAAAGGTTTAATACCTTTGGCTATTGCCAATATTATAATAACAGGTGTTGTGATTGCGATTATTGAGAAGTTTTAATTATGGAATCATTAAGTAATAAGAAAAAAGTACTGGAACAAAAGCCATTGAGCTTTATGGAGAAAATGTACCTGCCAGCAATTGCTAAGGGTATGGGGATCACCATCAGTCACTTATTTAAAAAAGAGGCTACAATAAGATATCCTGAAGTAGAACGAGAATTCTCCACCAACTTTAGAGGGATGCACTCGTTAAAACGCGATGAGAATGGTAAAGAACGTTGTACTGCGTGTGGTTTGTGCGCTTTATCTTGTCCTGCTGAAGCCATTACCATGATTGCCGCAGAACGTAAACCGGAAGAGAAGGATTTATATCGTGAGGAGAAATATGCAGCAACTTACGAAATCAACATGTTGCGTTGCATTTTCTGTGGATTATGTGAAGAAGCTTGCCCTAAAGAGGCCATTTATTTAGATGGGCCTATTGTTCCTGCTGATTATTTACGTAAAGATTTTATTTACGGGAAAGATAAATTGGTAGAGGCGCCATTGGAAATGAAAAAATAATTAGATAGAATCGTCATGCTGAACTCGTTCCAGTATCTATCAAGCCAGATCCTGAAATAAATTCAGGATGACGAAGACATAAATAAAATTGCTTAAGCCTCGGTTCGTGTTTTTACGAAACGAAAGATAATTAATGGTTTGTGGAGACACAAACCATGGAACTAAATAAATAAACAATTAATGAGTACACAAGTATTCTATTTCGTAGCCACATTAAGTATCATCTTTTCGCTGCTGGTGATTTTTGCAAAAAATCCGATCCACAGTGTATTATACTTAATCCTTACCTTTTTTACCTTCACTGTTCATTACGTGCTATTAAACGCACAATTTTTAGCAGTAGTAAACTTTATCGTTTACATGGGGGCCATTATGGTATTGTTCCTTTTTGTACTGATGCTACTTAACCTGAACAAAGAAACTGAACCGAGTAAATCGCCACTGATCAAAATCGTAGGTGTAATTGCTGGCGGTTGTTTGGTTGTAACCTTAATCGGTTCTTTAAAATCAGCAAGTATTACCAGTCCATTGATTTTGAAAAATCCAGGATTAGGGTTGGTAGAAAATCTAGGTAAGGAGCTTTTTGGCCCATTCTTATTGCCATTCGAATTGTCATCTCTGTTACTATTGGCAGCAATGGTTGGGGCCGTTTTATTATCTAAAAGAGATGAGGTAGAAGCATAATGGAAAATTTATTCACACAAGCAGCAGGCGTTCCGCTAAACCACTACATCTATTTAAGTGCTATTATTTTTTCTATTGGCGTAATAGGTGTACTTACCCGCAGAAATGCCATTGTAATTTTTATGTCGGTTGAGCTGATGCTAAATGCGGTTAATTTGCTTTTAACAGCATTCTCAGTTCATAACAATGACCCATCAGGGCAGGTTTTCGTATTCTTCATTATGGCTTTGGCAGCTGCAGAGGTTGCAGTAGGCCTGGCAATTATCGTAATGGTTTACAGAAATACGAAATCAGTAGATATTAATGTTTTAAATCGCCTTAAGTGGTAAATATATAATAAGAATGACAATAGAACAATTGATTTGGTTGGTTCCGTTACTTCCTTTTTTAGGGTTTGTAATTAATGGACTAGGCAGAAACTCTTTATCTAAAGGACTTGTTGGTATCATCGGAAGCGGGGTAATCTTAGCCTCCTTTATCATCAGCGTAGTTATTTTCTTTAGTTTACAAGGCGACACACAAAAATCTCACGAAGTATTTTTATTCGATTGGATCAGCGCAGGTGCATTACACATTCCATTATCTTTCCTGGTTGATCCTTTAAGTTCGATCATGCTTTTGATCATCACTGGAATTGGTTTCCTGATCCATTTATATTCTACCAGCTATATGCACAATGATGCAGGATTCGGTAAGTTTTTTGCTTATCTGAACCTGTTTGTATTCTTCATGCTTTTATTGGTATTGGGATCAAACTACATCGTTATGTTTATCGGTTGGGAAGGCGTAGGTTTATGCTCTTACCTGTTAATCGGTTTCTGGTATACAAACAGTGCTTATGCCTCAGCAGCTAAAAAAGCTTTCGTAATGAACCGTATTGGCGACTTAGGCTTTTTGTTAGGCGTATTCTTAATCTTCACCACTTTCGGTAGTGTAGAATTTGCTAAAGTTTTCCCTCAGGCAGCGAACATGTTACCTGGTAATGATACGCTGGTTCTAATTACGATCTTGTTGTTTATTGGTGCCTGCGGTAAATCGGCACAATTGCCATTGTTTACCTGGTTACCTGATGCGATGGCCGGACCAACACCAGTTTCGGCTTTGATCCATGCAGCAACGATGGTAACCGCTGGTATTTACATGATTGCCCGCTCAAGCGTATTGTTCGATCTTGCTCCGCTTACCCAACACATTATTGCTATTGTTGGAGCGGCTACAGCTTTAGTTGCTGCAATTATTGCTTTAACACAGACTGATATTAAAAAAGTACTGGCTTATTCAACCGTATCGCAGCTGGGCTATATGTTTCTAGGTTTAGGTGTTGGTGCTTATACAGGTTCGTTTTTCCACGTATTAACCCACGCATTCTTTAAAGCACTATTATTCTTGGGCGCAGGTTCGGTTATTCATGCCATGCACCATGAGCAGGATATGCGCCATATGGGTGGATTGAGAAAGAAACTTCCGGTTACTTTTTTAACCATGATGATTGGTACCATTGCCATTGCAGGTTTACCACCGTTCTCTGGTTTCTTCTCAAAAGACGAAATTTTAGCGCACGCTTTCCAAGATAGTCCGGTTCTTTGGGGAATCGGTGTATTAACGGCATTCCTAACTGCATTTTATATGTTCAGGATGATGTTCCTTACTTTCTCCGGAAAATACCGTGGAACACACCATGCAGAAAGCCATGTGCACGAATCGCCAACAGCGATGACATTGCCATTAATCATATTGGCTATTCTTGCTGCAATTGGTGGAGTAATCAACTGGCCACATATTTTTGGTGGAAACGAATGGTTAGCACATTGGTTAGCAGGTGCAGGTGTCGCTCAGCACGAACTGGATTTAAGTCATTCAACAGAAATAGGTTTAATGGCAATATCGGTAACAGCCGCTGTAGCCGCTTTATTTTATGCTCATAGCAGATATGTAAGGGGAGCCCGCGTTCCTGTTGCTGATGAATCACCACGCTCTGTATTGGCAAAACTATCGTACAATAAGTTCTATTTGGATGAGATTTACGATTTCTTGATCACTAAACCTTTAGATGCACTTTCGAAATTCTTTTACAGAATTATCGATAACAAGTTGATCGATGGAATTGTAAACGGATTGGGATGGAGTACAAACGAAGCCAGTAAGGGCATCCGTTTGTTGCAAAGTGGAAACGTAGGTTTCTATATATTTATGATGGTATTCGGTATCGTCGCATTGTTATTATATACATTTTTATACATATAAAAAGGGTTCAAAATTAAATAATGGAACAACTTTTACTACTTATATTTCTTCCGCTTGCAGGTGCAATTATCACGGCATTTGCGGGTAAGTCGGCTAAAATAGTTTCGACCGTATTTGCGGTTGTTTCTTTGGGCCTGGCTTTGGTTATCGCCTGCAATTTCATTCCAAATGCAAGTACCCAATTTGAGGTTAATTTGCCATGGATTGCAGACCTGGGCATCAATTTCCACGCAGGTATTGATGGTATTAGCATGCTTGTAGTATTGCTAACCAATTTATTGGTGCCGATTATCATTTTATCAAGCTACAACCACGAGTATAAAAATCCGGCTGCATTTTATGCCTTAATTTTATTTATGCAATGTGGCCTGTTATTGGTATTTACATCGTTAGATGCTTTCTTGTTCTATATCGGATGGGAAGCAGCATTAATTCCAATCTACTTTATCTGCGCCATCTGGGGAGGAAAAGACCGCATCCGTATCAACATGAAATTTTTCGTGTATACTATTGCAGGTTCGTTATTTATGTTGATGGGGATTATTTACCTGTATCTTCAAAACCCAGCCCACAACTTCGATATCCAGGCTTTTTATGCCTTAAATTTAGATAGTGCGCAACAGGGATGGATTTTCTGGGCTTTCTTTATTGCTTTTGCGATTAAGATGCCGATTTTTCCTTTCCACACCTGGCAGCCAGACACTTATACAGCGGCACCTACACAAGGAACGATGCTGTTGTCGGGTATCATGTTAAAAATGGGTATCTATGGTGTAATTAGATGGTTGTTGCCAATTGTTCCGGCTGGCGTTCACGATTGGGGCCAGGTAGCTATTATTTTATCAATCATTGGTATTGTTTATGCTTCGATAATTGCTTTTACACAAAAAGATGCAAAACGTTTAGTAGCTTATTCATCTATTGCCCACGTTGGATTAATATCAGCAGGGATCTTCGCTTTCAACCAGCAAGGTATGCAAGGTGCAATGGTACAGATGTTAAGTCATGGTATTAATGTAGTCGGTTTATTCTTCGTTTTAGATATTATATTTTCTCGGGTAAAAACAAATAAAATTGAAGAGTTGGGAGGAATCGCCAAAGTAGCACCTCAGTTAGCCCTTACTTTTCTGATCATTGTTTTAGGAACAGTAGCCTTACCTGGAACAAATGGATTTATTGGTGAGTTCTTATTGCTAATGGGCGTTTATAATTACGGCATTTGGGCTGCAGCTATTGCAGGATTAACCATTATCTTCGGTGCAGTTTACATGTTACGCATGTACCAGAATGTAATGCTGGGCGAAACCAATAGTTTAACCATCACTTTCAAGGATATTAAAGGAACTGAAAAATTGGTTCTTTATACCATATGTGCATTAATTATAGTTTTGGGTGTTTATCCGAAACCAATTTTGCACTTAACAGAGGCATCTGTACAACATTTATTAGAACAGGTAAATCAAAAATTAAACACAGTAAATTAAGCAATGAATATTATTATAACCATTAGTATAACAGCTTTTATAGTGCTTTATGCAGGTTTGTTTAAGGCAAATAAAGCATTACTACCACTTACCGTTGTTGGCTTACTTACTGCACTAGGATTTACTTTTTGTGCATGGAACGGCAATGCTATTCATTTCGGAATGATGCAGACAGATAACTTCGCCCTGGCATTTTCAGGGATCTGTATTATCGGTACACTTTTAATCTTTTTATTAACACAGAACTATTTCCACGCTAAAAGCGATAATATAGCTGAATATTATACCTTAATTCTTTTCGCACTGGCGGGAATGCTCATGATGGTGTCGTATAAAAATATGGCCATGTTATTTGTAGGCTTAGAGATCATGTCGGTGAGTTTATATATCCTGGCTGGTATCCGTAAAAAGGATTTTGCCTCTAACGAAGCCTCTTTAAAGTATTTCTTGATGGGAGCTTTCTCAACAGGCTTCCTGTTATTTGGTATTACGTTAATTTATGGCGCTACAGGATCATTCGATTTAGATAAAATACAAGCTTATCTGGTAAATAGTCAGACAATTACTCCAATATTTTATCCTGGAGTAATTTTGATGATGATTGGTTTAAGTTTTAAGATTGGTGCTGCTCCCTTCCATTTCTGGACTCCAGATGTATATGAAGGTTCGCCAACCTTAATCACTACTTTTATGAGTACAGTAGTTAAAACTGCAGGTTTTGCTGCTTTTTTAAGGTTATTTGCTGGCTCACTTGCGCCACTCCACGATTTTTGGGTTGCACCGCTTATGGTGATTGTTTGTTTAACCTTATTTATCGGAAACGTAACTGCACTCTTCCAGAAGAACTTCAAACGCATGCTGGCTTACTCGAGTATTTCGCACGCGGGTTACCTATTGTTTTCGCTTATTGTGTTAACCAAAAACTCTGAAAACAACGTATTGGTTTATGCCGCGGCTTACACCTTCGCATCAATTATCGCTTTTGCGGTATTAATATTAGTAAAACAAAAGACGGGTAGCGATAGCTTCGAAAGTTTCAATGGTTTAGCTAAACGTAATCCACTAATAGCATTATGTTTAACAGTAGCGATGCTTTCGTTAGCAGGTATTCCGCTAACAGCTGGTTTTATCGGGAAATATCTAATGTTCCTGAATGTAATGACCGAATATAAAACTTTGCTTGTTGCATTTGCGATTTTAAATGCACTGGTTGGCTTCTATTATTACTTTAGGGTAATTGTAGCCATGTGGTTTAAAGACGGTGCAGAAACAGAACTTTCAACCCCGGCACAGTACAAAATTGTGTTACTGGTTTCTGTAGCCATTACATTAATTTTAGGTATTTACCCTGCAATTATTTTAAACCTGATATAGGTATGCTGTTGTTTAATAATTATTTGTAGTTTTACGAATAATTGAATATGCACGATTTTTGGAATAACCTGCATCAGCTACTTGATCCCGAGAAATTATTGAGGGAGGGTGGTTTCTATCTCGTCGTATTCGTTATCTATGCAGAAACGGGCCTGTTTTTTGGTTTTTTTCTTCCCGGTGATTATTTATTGTTTTTAGCGGGAATGTTTGTAGCAACAGGCAAGCTTGATGTGAACATTGCGGTGCTCTTGGCGGGCTTGTGTTTCGCAGCCATTTCTGGAAATTTTACCGGCTATTGGTTTGGGCGTAAAACTGGCCCCGTATTGTACACCAGAAAAGATAGTTTCTTTTTTAAGAAGAGATATTTAAAAGCTGCAGAGGATTATTATCACAAACAAGGTGCCTTCGCATTAATTATGGGCAGGTTTGTGCCAATTGTTAGAACTTTTGCACCGATTTTTGCGGGGGTTGTAAAATTAGAGTTTAAAAAGTTTGCGTTATACAATGTTGTTGGTGGCGTACTTTGGATCTGCTCGTTAACTTTGCTCGGTTATTTTTTGGGCAGAAGGTTTGAAAAAGAAATTAACGATTATTTATTATATATTATTATTGGCTTTATCCTTATTACAACTATACCATTATTAATTACCTTTGTAAAAAGTAAAGTAGTAAGTGGCCCTGAAGAGGATAAAACAGATTTAAATTAGAAATGGCAAAAGACGATCATCACGCGTGGCATAGCGTATCTCCTGGTTCAAACCTTCCAGAGGTTGTAAACGCAATTATTGAAATTCCAAAAGGTTCGAAAGCAAAATACGAAATAGATAAGGAATCAGGTCTGATCAAGTTAGATAGGGTTCTTTTTTCATCAGTAATGTACCCTGCAAACTATGGCTTTATTCCGCAAACCTATTGCGATGATAAAGATCCATTAGATATTTTAGTGCTTTGCTCAGTGGATGTTTATCCAATGACATTGATCGAGGCTAAAGTAGTAGGTGTAATGCATATGGTTGATAATGGTGAACAGGATGATAAAATCATTGCTGTAGCTGCTCACGATATGTCGGTAAACTATATCAACGATTTAGATGAGTTGCCTCCACACCAAATGAAAGAGATTGTTCGTTTCTTTCAGGATTATAAAGCATTAGAAGATAAAAATGTAACTATCGAACATTTACTAGGTGTTCGTTATGCGCATAAAGTAATTAAAGAAAGCATAGAACTTTATAACACAACATTTAGAGAATTAGCTTAATGGATTTACCCACGGTATGTTTGTTTTTAAATTTTGAGCTAAGTGCAATCCTGCCCACAAACGTAGTTTTGGTTGCTGTACAAGAACCCGATACCACTTCTGTAGGCTGGCGATTATTCTTTGCGTTATTTTTGGTGTTACTTAACGGATTTTTTGTTGCAGCAGAGTTTGCAATTGTAAAAGTCCGGGCATCACAGATTGAAATTAAAGCAAAAACAGGCAGTCGGGTAGGCAAAATGGCCAAAGGGATTATTCATAACCTTGATGGATATTTGGCCGCCACACAGCTAGGTATAACGCTTGCATCACTTGGCTTAGGTTGGGTAGGTGAGGGCGTTATGCATACTATCTTTAAAAATCTTTTCGACAGCTTGCAATGGGGCTTTAGCGATGCTTTTATCCATTCGGCCTCAACAGTAGTCGCTTTTTCCGTGATCACTATTATGCACATTGTATTTGGTGAGTTGGCTCCGAAATCATTTGCCATCCAACGGCCAGTAGCAACAACCTTATTTGTTTCTGTTCCATTACAGATATTTTATGTGGTATTTAGGCCATTCATTTGGACATTGAACAGCCTGGCCGCTATTATTTTAAAACCATTTGGAATTGACACCTCCGGAGGGCACGAATCACTTCATAGTACGGAAGAACTTCAGTATTTATTAGATCAAGGTAAAGAAAGCGGCGCATTAGATAATAATGAACACGAGCTGATTAAAAATGTATTCGATTTTAATGAGCGCGTGGTGAAGAATATCATGGTACCCAGGACCAAGATCTCGGGTATTGAGCTAACCTCTCCGAAAGAAGAAGTAATCGATACCATTATTAAAGAAGGGTATTCACGTTTACCGGTTTACGATGAGATTATGGATAAAATCGTAGGGATTATCCATGCAAAAGATATTTTACCATTGGTTGCCGCAGGCAATCAACATTGGACGTTAAACGATATTATCAGAAAACCATATTTCGTAACAGAAACCAAGAAAATAAACGATTTGATGAGCGAACTGCAAAGTAACCGCATACAAATCGCTATTGTATTGGACGAGTTTGGCGGAACGGCAGGTATGGTTACCTTAGAGGATATTGTTGAAGAGCTTGTTGGAGAAATCCAGGATGAATACGATGAAGAAAAGCCATTAGTAGAAAAAGTTTCTGATAATGAATTTATCGTAAATGCATTTGCAACAGTTTACGATGTAAATGAACATTTACCTCACGATCTACCAGAGGATGAAGATTTCGATACCATTGGTGGATTGGTTTCTCACGTTTTTGAACGTATTCCTGAGGTAGGCGAAAGCAACGAATCATATGGCTACCTGTTTACTATCCTTAAAAAGACAGAAAAGAACATCGAAACCATTAAATTAGAATTGGTAATCAATAAAGGAGATATGGTTGATAATCACTAATTTCAACTATGCATATTTTTTATACACCAGATATAACCCAAAATACTTACACACTTAACGAAGAAGAGAGTAAACATTGTGTTAGGGTACTTCGACTTGCCGTTGGCTCAATCGTTAATCTGGTGGATGGAAATGGTGGTTTTTACACCGCTGAAATCACTTCTGATAATCCGAAAAAAGTCTCCTTATCCATTTTAAAAGTAGAAACGGAGTTTCATAAAAGAAATCATTACCTGCATATTGCTGTTGCGCCAACTAAAAATATCGACCGAATCGAATGGTTTTTAGAAAAAGCTACAGAGTTGGGTATTGATGAAATTACACCAATTATTACCGATCGATCGGAGCGTAGGATAGTTAAAGAGGATCGGCTCAACAAAGTGATTACTTCTGCCGTAAAACAATCGATAAAAGCCTATCATCCAAAATTAAATGATGCCATTTCTTTGGATGCTTTTTTAAAAGAATCATTCGATGGGCATAAATTAATAGCACACTGTATCGATAACGGGGAGAAACAATATATATCCAGACTTGTAGCTCCACATCAAAAATACTTAATTCTCATTGGTCCTGAAGGAGATTTCACACCTGATGAAGTTAATTTAGCTTTGAACAAAGGCTTTAAAGCATTAACTTTAGGTGATAACAGATTGCGCACAGAAACGGCTGCATTATCTGTTTGTTTTGAAATCAATTACCTTAACCGATAATCAATTTGAAGTTTTCAGTTTTCAGTTTTCAGTTTCCGAAATTTAAGTTTATTGCTGCCTGTGTAGGAGTTTTAGCTTTGTACTTTGTGCTTTCTGCTTTTAGTTCATTCCCGCCAACCTACCGCATGGCCAAACTTAAATACAATGGTGGTGGCGATTGGTATGCGGATAGGACAGCTTTACCCAATTTAATCGCCTACTGCAATGCCAATTTGAAGACTAATTTTTATGCCGAAGAAAGTATCGTAGAAGTAGGCTCGAAAGAAATATTCAATTATCCATTTGTTTACATGACTGGCCACGGAAACGTAGTTTTTAACGATCAGGAAATTAAAAATTTAAGGCAATACCTTACAGGTGGTGGTTTTCTTCATATTGATGATAATTATGGATTGGATAAATTTATCCGCCCGCAGATGAAAAAAGTATTCCCGGAACTTAGTTTTGTCGAATTGCCGGCCAACCATGCATTATATAACCAAAAATTTAAGTTCCCGGGAGGCTTGCCAAAAATCCATGAGCATGATAATAAAAGGCCACAGGGATTTGCGTTGATTTATAAAGGTAGAGTTGTATGCTATTACACCTTTGAGTGCGATTTAGGGAATGGCTGGGAAGATTTTGGTACATATCCTGAAGATACACAAGAAACGAGGACTAAGGCGCTTAAAATGGGCGCAAATTTGGTTCAGTATGCTTTAACCCAATAACAAATGTATAAAGTAAAAGTAAACGATCATTTTTTATTCGAGGTTGAAAATAAGGAGTTATCTTTTTTGGTAAACGGAGAACCTATTCAATTCGATCTGAGTTCAATTGGGAATAATATTACGCACGTTTTATACCAGAATAAATCTTTTAATACAGAGCTGGTTGAGCTGAACAAAGCAGATAAAACCTGTAAAATAAAGGTTAACGGTAATATTTATCAGATTAGCATCGAAGATCAGTTTGATGTTTTGTTAAAACAGTTGGGGTTGGATAATTTAACTGCTAATAAAGTTTCAGAAATTAAAGCACCGATGCCTGGTTTAGTACTAAAGGTTTTGGTTGAAGAAAACGCTGAGGTAAAGAAAGGGGATAACTTACTGGTGCTGGAAGCCATGAAAATGGAAAATATCCTAAAATCATCAACTGATGGTGTGATAAAGAAAGTTTTGATTAAGCAGGGCGATAAGGTAGAGAAGAACCAGATCTTGGTTCAATTTAAGTAGTTTTATTTCTCGCTACCTAAGTTATCTAAATAGGCGTCATTTCGAGCGGAGTGCAACGCAGTCGAGAATCTGGCTAGATAGATCTCTCTCCCGAACGTTCGGGACTACGCTCCAGTCGAGATGACGATTTTTCTTTGAATCCGTCAAACTTAAATTATCTAACAAAATATAAAACCACAAAAAAAAAGTCCCGATTTAATGTCGGGACTTTTCTTTTTTATTTACCTCTACTTACCCTGTAGGGTTTTTGAGGAGGGTTTTTAAAATTTCTTTTACCTGCAGTACTAATTTCTGGAGCGCCGAGCATAGTCATGGCGCAACGGAAACCAACTTCTGCAGATGATTCATCTTGCTGCATAAAACGGCGTGTTGCCGGGTTTAACCAGTAAGCCATGTCATTCCAAGAACCACCTTTATAAACTCTGGATTTATCGTTTACAAGCGTTACACCTTCTTCATTTAATAAAATATTTTGTCTATCACGGTAACCTCTTTGATCTGCCTGATAACTGGTTGATGCTACTGGAGATTGTGGATCAGTCGATTTTGAAATCGAATCAGAACGTTTCGCCTGTGCCTGTTTTTCTGCCCAGGTTTGTTTTCTTCCAGCGTAAGCATTTTCCTTAATCGGATTGCCATATTTATCCAATGCGATTTTTCCGCTTTGCGAATCCTCTAATTTTTTATTGGTGAAATAGTTACCACGATATGGATTAAATGCATCTGCATCGGTAAATGTACCTGTTCTGTAAACATCATTAACCCATTCATTCACGTTTCCAGCCATATTATATAAGCCGAAGTCGTTTGGTGCATATTGAATAACGGGAACAGTTAAATCTCCTTTATCATTTAATGAACCACCAACACCCATATAATCACCAGGTGCCCTTTTAAAGTTGGCCTGAATCATACCTCTGGTTTTCTTTTTGGCAGAGCTCACACCTAAGCCATTCCACGGGTAGATTTTATTCTGATTGATGTTTTCGTATTCTGTATTGCCAATTAAACCTAAAGCAGCATATTCCCATTCAGCTTCTGTTGGTAAACGATAAGGCTGCATAATTACACCATCCTCTAGTGTCGCAGTTCTTCTAGGCTGATTGTTTTTGCCTCCAGATGCTGGGGCTACTGTTCCTCCAGCGGTTGATGTAGCTGCACCTGATTTTGTATTGTAATCGATTGGCGCATTTTTCCCCTTATCATCATACTGGCCATTTAAATATGCATCAGTATTAAAAGGTTTGTCTGGTTTTGGAGTCGCCGCAGCTGTAGTAGCAGCATTGCTTTTTCCATTACCGGCTAAAGTTTTATAATCAGTTAAAATTCCTTTTTCGCGTAGAATAAATTCGTTAGCTCTCGAAGTTCTCCATTCGCAATAACGTGATGCCTGCTCCCATGAAACACCTACAACAGGGTAGTCACGGTAAGCTGGGTGTCTTAGATAGTTATCTACATAAGGTTCGTTATAAGATAATGCGCGGCGCCACACTAAAGTATCAGGAAGCTCATTGTAATAAAACTCACGATCTTCAGGGTAGTTGTATCTGATCCAGTGTAAGTATTCTAACCAATCGGTATTCGATACTTCAGTTTCATCCATGTAAAAAGATGGAACAGTAACCTGTCTTTTATAATTGTAAATATTTGGCTCAACACCCGGTACTTCGATGGCACTACCACCAACAACTAAAACTCCACCTTCAATTGGAATCAAGCCTGGTCCTGGAGCTCTCTTGTATTGAGTAGCTACAGCAAAAGCACCAGATTGGTTGTTTTTGCTTTTCCTATCGGCATAAGGAATACCTGTTTTGCTAGAACTGTTTCCTCCTTTTGAGCTACAGCTCGTAAGTAGGGCAGCTAATGACAAACAAGTAAAAGAATATAGTAACAGTTTTTTCATATAGTTCGTTGGGAAAATCGTCCCTATAGGGATTCAACCGATAAAATTAAACAATTTTAAATGAATATATAAATAATGTGGTAATAAAATATCGATTATATTTTTGAGTGATAACGTATTATTTTATATCGTATTGTGTCTACTTACTTTTTCAGTTAAATTTAGGTTAAATAATTATAAATAAGCAAGATAAAAAGAAAGTGAGATGATTGAGAAGTGCTGTTAGCAAGCCATTGGCCCAATAGGTAGAATTACTTTTATTACAGTTCAGGTCATCTCAATATTAATTTTTTTTATGTTTTTAGTGACAGCTTAAACACGTATATATAAAAAGAGTATTGTTATAGTTTATAGAGATTGCAATAAATTAACCATATTTGATTTAAAGATTATTAAGTTGACAAATCGAATTAATAATTTTTATGGAAAAAAGAAAATAGCTCAATTATGAATCTAAATGGTTATTAGTTATGGGTTTAGGTTTTTTGCAGTCGCGCCTGTATGTAAAAATCGTAGGTTTAATTAGTAAATAATCATAGAATTCGTAATTTGGTGAAATATAAGTTTTGGTTTTACGTTACAGAATATATTCTCCAGTTGTTGCTAAATACCAAAATCTAAAATTACGTACCTTTAAAGGATGAATTTCAAGTACATCAGTAAACTTGCTTTTTCTGCACTCTCAATGGCCTTGGTGTTTGGTAAAACAAATGCTCAGGTAACCATAGGCAATACACAAACAAATGGTAGCGAGGCAAACAATATTGTAACAGCAGTTCCATTTCTGCTCATTACACCCGATGCCCGTGCCGGTGCAATGGGCGATGCTGGCGTGGCTGTTGCTGGTGATGTAAATTCAGCCAGTATTAATGCTTCTAAACTTGCATTTTTAGATAAACCTTACGGATTTTCTGTTTCTTATAGCCCATGGTTAAAAAGTTTAGTACCTGATATTAATCTTGCTTATTTAAGTGGCTTTTATAAATTGGATGATCGTAATACCATTGGTGCCTCATTAAGGTATTTTTCTTTAGGCTCTATTCAACTTACCGACATCAACCAACAAGACCTGGGAATTTCCAATCCGAATGAATTGGCTTTTGATGTTTCTTTTGCCCGTAATTTTGGTGAGGAATTTTCATTAGGAACATCATTAAGGTATATTTATTCAAATTTAGCTTCAGGTCAATTTTCATCATCAGGGCAGGTTCATAGCGGAAATGCGGTAGCTGTAGATGTGTCGGGCCTATACAAAACAACAACTACAATGTTTGGCAGGCAAACTGTTCTTTCTGCAGGCGCTAATATTTCCAACATTGGAACAAAAATGAGCTATTCTGATGGTGGAGAAAATTTCTTTTTACCAACAAATTTTAAAATAGGAGGCGCGTCTACAATTACTGTCGACGATTTCAGTACCTTAACTTTTGCCCTTGATTTTAATAAGTTACTGGTGCCAACGCAGCCGATATACGATTCGAACAATAACATTGTGAGCGGAAAAAACCCTAACCGTTCAGTACCTGCCGGAATTTTTGGTTCATTTAGTGATGCCCCGGGCGGTTTTAGTGAAGAATTAAAGGAAGTAGGAATTTCAACAGGCTTAGAGTACTGGTATAACCAACAATTTGCAGTGAGAGCAGGTTACAACTATCAGAGCCCAATGAAAGGCGATAGCCGCTACTTTACCCTGGGCCTTGGATTAAAATACAACGTTTTTAATATAGATTTCTCTTATTTGATTGCAAATGCACAAACAAGTCCACTTGCAAATACCTTACGTTTTGGTCTATTGTTTAACTTTGGAGACAAAAAGATTGTTAAAAAGTAATTTTAAGCTATTAGTTTATAATTAACAGATTAACGTATTTAAGCAATTAACCTAAATACCCATGAAAATTAGAGTAGGTTTCGGATTCGATGTACATCAGTTAAAAGATCAGCACCCTTTTGTTGTTGGTGGAGTTACATTAGATCATCATAAAGGTGCTTTTGGGCATTCGGATGCCGATGTTTTGCTTCACGCCATCTGCGATGCGCTTTTAGGGGCAGCCAACCTTCGCGATATTGGTTTCCATTTTAAGAATACAGATGATAGGTGGAAGGGCATCAGTAGCCTCGTTTTATTGAAGGAAACGGTTAAATTGTTGACCGAAAAAGGATGGCAAATTGGCAATATAGATGCGATGCTTTGTTTAGAAGCGCCAAAAATTAACCCTCATATTCCTGCTATGCAACAAAATATTGCTGAAGCCATTGGAATTTCTACCGAGGATATTTCGATAAAAGCCACTACCAATGAGCAAATGGGATTTATCGGCAGGGAAGAAGGTGTTGTTTCTTATGCCGTTTGCCTGATAGAAAAACCTTAATTCCTACTAGAATTTTCGGGCGGTCAAGTAAGAAATCGGCAAGCCTATGCAAAAAATCAGAATTACTGCATTTAAAATCGCCCGTTCATAATGAAACGGTGCTGCAGGTATTTTGGTTAGTGGAACAATCAGGAGGGTCATGATCGTCCAAACGATAATGCCATATATTATTCCTGACAGGATAATATTCCTTCGTAAAACAGGTGTTTTTATTGATGCAATAGTAAAAATCAGGGTGAAGCAAAAAGCAATAAAGTAGTGGAGTGCTAAACCTATAAGAGCCGTTTTAATCCCTCCAGCAAAAGCATTTGGCCCCATAATAGCACTGGAGATATACTGAAATACCCCCATAAAATTCATCTTTCCTAAAAATATAACTGCTGCCAATCCATCTAATGTTCCGGCAATAAGCGCAGTAAATAAAACCTGTTTAAAGGAAAATATAGTTTGGTTGGATTTTTCCATTAACAATGATAATGTTTTTTTAAATAGCTTGTTATGAATTGTTTATGTTTTTTTTTGCTTGTATGTAATAATATTAAATTTTGATTCGGAACTGTCACATTGAGCTTGTCGAAATGCTTTACATTGCATTTTAACCAGCTCTTCAACAGGCTACCTTTGACAGATTCCAATATAAGGGTCGTCATTGCTTCGTCGGCTGAAAAAGCCTTCTCGCAATGACGATATCTTGATGATAAAGCATTACGCCTGCTGCTCTTTAACGTTTCCGGTCCGCTTTAACGTTCCCCAGGTTTCCAGTTCACCTTTTATAGCTTTTCTGAACGAACGGAATAGTACAATATACATTAGTTGGCGCCAGAAAAACCGCTGTGGAAATATGTAAAGTAAATTTGTATATTTTTCTTTTTCCATGCGGAAAGCGATGGCAGCAAAAATCATATCTACAACAATAAAGATGATATAATAGAAAAGTACCTGGCCAAAACCGTTATGCAGGCTTAAAATTCCTGAAAATCCGGTTAGGGTTAAATTATTTATAGCACTTAACGAAAATAGACCGCTAATTAATGAGATGAACATAAAAAGATCGGCAAGTGGAGAAAATAGCGGCAAAATGATCTGATAGATCAAAATATTTGGCATTCCTACCATCCCAAAGTAACCGTATTTCTTGTTTAGCAGTGTTTTTCTGTTTTTCCAGAAACTTTGCATTACGCCAAAACTCCAGCGGAAACGTTGTTTAAGCAACATATTCACCGTTTCTGGTGCTTCGGTATAAGCAATTGCAGTATCACAATTTTTTACGCGGTAACCTGCTTTCAAAATACGCATGGTTAAATCGCAGTCTTCGGCAAGTGTATCAATGGTAAATCCGCCAATTTCTAAAATTACATTTTTTCTGAAAGCACCTATTGCTCCAGGCACAACAGTAATTGTATTTAATAAGTCGAAAGCACGCCTATCCATATTCTGTGCAGTGATATATTCAATAGACTGCCATTTGGTAATGATATTGTTGGCATTCCCAACTTTCACAGTGCCAGCTACTGCCGCAATTTGCTCACTATAAAAATAACGCATCAGTTCGGTAACAGCATCATCTTTTAGCTGTGTATCGGCATCTATACAGACCACAAATTCGGAAGCTGCTTTTGAAATGCCATAATTTAATGCAGATGCTTTGCCTCCATTTGCTTTGCGGAAAACCTTTACCTGAGGGTGGTTGCCAAAGTGTTCATTAATAATTTCGAAGGTTTTATCTTTCGAACCATCATCCACAAAAATCAGTTCAAAATCCGGGTAGGTGGTTTTTAACAGACTATTAATGGTTTGTACAGCAGTAACTTCTTCATTGTAAGCCGGAATGATAATACTCACTTTTTCTGATGGATTTACTATCAATTTATCGATATTACGTTTTGCTCTTTTTCGCTGTCTGATGGCTAAATAGGCGATAAATATGGTCCTTAAGATAGCAAGTACAATCGCTACAGAAAATACGATGTTTAAAATCATGTTTCCATAGTAAAAGAAATTGATGAAAAAGTAATCACCAGAGCCAGAAAAACCACTATTTGCCATAGATTTTACCGCAGGCATGAGCTCTGATCTTTTTTTGCCCATTAAATCGCCAACGGTTGTAAAAGTATATCCTTTGGCTTTGAAGAATTTTATAATCCGGGGCAAGGCTGCAACGGTAGCTTCACGGTTTCCACCAGCATCATGTAATAAAAGAATATTACCGTTGTCTTGTTGTTTCACTACTTCGTTAAAAATCTGATCGGCAGTTTTGTCTGGTTGCCAATCTTCAGGATCTATATATTCCCCGATATTGATGTAATTTTCTTTACGGCTTTGTGCAACAGGTAGAATTTCGGAAATATTTTGGGGCTCGGCATCTGCATTAAATGGTGCACGGAACAGAATTGTGCTGTGGCCAGTAACTGCCTCTATTAAGCGACGGGTAGCATTTAGCTCGAATTTTACCCGTCGTGGCCCAATGGCCGACATATCAGGATGGAAGAAAGTATGGTTTCCAATTTCATAACCATCATTATATTCCTGTCTTAGCAGCTCCATATTCTGTTCAGCCATAATTCCAACTACGAAGAAACAGCCAGGCACTTTTTCCCGTTTCAAAATATTTAATACCTGTGGTGTATAAACCGGATCGGGGCCATCATCGAAGGTTAAGGCGATTTTCTTATCGGCCTCTCCAAACCTTTTAATTACATATTGCTCTGGAAGTCTGATATACTTTTGATCGGCAATAGAAAAGTTATCTTTATTTAAAGTGAACTTTACACTGCCGGGTGTAGGGGTAGAAATCAGGTCCAGAATTTCACCATCGCCTAAGTAGGAGATTCCACCCATATTTAATGAAGCAATTTTGCGTAAATCGAAGGGTTTTTTCTTTAGTGTATCCAAACTAAGGTCGTTAGAAATAAAAGACCATAAGCGTTTGTCTTCCGAGCCTAAACGCCATAAGGCTACACCAGCAATATCCCAATCATCCGCCTTGCGGATTAAATTAAAATAGGTTGCCGCATCAGTAAAGTAAACTTTATGTTTAATTCCACTGCCATCGTTGTAAGTGTAGTTTAAATTGGCAGAAGCAGGATTGTAGTTTATTTTGCTTTTATAATTAACTGCCATTGTCATCGCCTGCTCGTAAGTAACCGGCTGTCCAATGCTATTTTTTGGCCAATCGTAACCGTAGCAAGCCAATGCAAGGATTACTTTGCTGGCATTAACTTTACTGCAAATATCATCAAGCTTTTCTTCTACCCATTCCTGATGAGAAATATCGCCTGCGTTACTTTGTTCGGTATGTTGATCATAAGCCATTAATATGAGGTAATCATTATATTTTTGAAGGATTTCTGGCTTATAATCGTCGTTTTCAGGTGAAATATCCTGAGAAACTATCAGTTTTTCGGCGTGGAACTGGGTATATAGATTTTTCATAAAAGCGTTAAAACTATCGCTATTTTGGAGATTGAGCTCTTCAAAATCTATATTAATTCCACTATAACCGTATTTTTTGGTAATTGCTATAAGATCGTAGATCAATTTTTGCTGGGCAGATTCATCGTTTAATAATCTTCTTACTGCCGCACCATCCCAATGATCTTTATTGTAATTTGAAACCACTGCAATAGCCGATTTTTTGCCAGCATGTATTACTTTTAATGCCGCAGTATCTACTTTATTTACAATAGAATCACCATTTAAAAAGAACGATTCTGTAGCTACCATATCCAAGTGGCTGATGTTGCGTTTTAAATCTGATATTGATGATTCTTTACTGGCTGCCCAGCTTACGTAAAAGGCCATGTTGATGCGTTTGCTGTTACCTCGATGGCTTAAAATGCGGTATTCACGATCTTTTTTAATTTTTTGCAGCTTAGATTTTTCGATGGTGAAATCCTTATACTGTTGCGATTTTTTTAACTTCTCTAATTGTTTTTGTGTTAACGGTGTATTCGTGTTGATAAAAGGCAAATTGGGTGCCTGTACTGAAGATAGTGTGTACACCACGCAGATGATTGCGATAATGAAGACTAAAAAAAACGTACGGCTTACCCATGTAAATGTATGCCAGCGTCTTTTGGTCTCAGTTTGAAATATTTGTTTTCCGGACATTTTTCTGTTCTGATTTATTAATCAAATGTCACTAACGAATATGAAGATTGGATGAATGATTAATAAGAATGGTTAAGATGATGGATCGTTATTCCAGTTTTAAGATGCTGATTTACTTACTGTTTATCAGGTGCATAAGTGGTGTTCCCGGATCTTTTCATCATTAAGAAGTTAAGGTTTTCTTGCGTAAATTAAGATATGCGTCGTTATCCTGATAGGTTAAATTTTTTAAATACATCGGATTATTGATGGCAAGTTTTGGCGGTTCGTCATTCCCAACTTGATTGGGAACCACGGAGTGCTCATGAATACCTCTGAAAAAAGGAAAACTTATGAATAATCTTAATGCAAGCGCTTTAAGATTCCCGCCTGCGCGGGAAAGACGATCTCTCTTTTTAATCTGTCATTGGTAACTTGTTTCAGGATCTTCTGGTTTTTGTTATCTGGTAAGAGGATGTTTTCAACTGGGTTGTCCTGTAATATAAAGCCACAAAAAAGCCGACAAATTTTATAAAAAATGCCGGCTTATTTATCTATTCAGTATGATGGATGCTGAAACAAGTTCAGCATGACGATTTTCTGTTTACTCCTCTAAATAACCAAACCTACCTTGGTTGTAATCTTCAATGGCCTGATGGATTTCGGCTTCAGTATTCATTAAAAACGGACCGTACTGAACAATTGGCTCATCTATAGGTTCTCCACTTAAAATCAAAACCACGCTATTTTCTAGCGCTTCGATCTTAATCTCTTCACCTTTGTTTTTGAAGTGGATAAAATCATCCACGGATGCGGTTTCGGACCCATTAATTTTGATCGAACCTTCAATCACCATAAATCCGGTATTAAAATTCTCAGGAAAGTTAAAAGTAGCTCCACCACCTTTATTTAGCCTGGCATTATAGAGTTCTATGGGGGTAAAGGTATTTGCATTGCCTTTTATACCCCGATAATTACCAGCAATGATCTCGATTTTTCCTCCATTTTCGGGAAGATCAAAATGAGCCATATCAGCCTGCTTAACTGCCTGATATCTTGGTTTACCCATTTTATCTTTAGCAGGCAGGTTAATCCAAAGCTGAACCATTTGAAAAGGACCACCAGCTAAGCTGTAGTTCGCTTCGTGATATTCTTTATGTAGTATACCACTTGCAGCAGTCATCCATTGTACATCGCCGGGGTAAATCACACCACTGTTTCCAGAGCTATCGTGATGGGCAACCGCACCATGATAGGCAATAGTTACCGTTTCGAAGCCTCGATGTGGGTGAACACCAACGCCCCTGGGTTCTTTCCTGGCAGAAAATTCGATCTTTGAACCATAATCCATTAAGAAAAACGGACTCATGTTGATTTTATATCCACTTGGAAAAAAATTGTGTACCCTAAAGCCATCGCCAACCATATGTGGCGCTGGCGCTTTTAGTACTTTTTCTATTTGTTTTGTTTCCATGATTGGAACCTTTCTGTTATGCGTTTGGCGTTTGACGGATAATCCACGCTTATCGCCAAACGCCTATCACTTATACACTTTTTACAAACTGTAATTCGCCTAAAATGCGAACTTCTTCACTTACCATCACACCACCGGTTTCTAATGCAGCATTCCAGGTTAAACCGAATTCTGAACGGTTAATTTTTCCACTTAAAGTAAATCCTGCTTTGGTATTTCCCCATGGATCGGTAGCAATACCACCAAATTCTGCAGTTAATTTTACAGGTTTGGTTTCGCCTTTAATGGTTAAATCGCCTTTAACGATATAATCGCTGCCATCTTTTTCTACTGAATTAGATTTAAATTCGATGTGTGCAAATTTTTCAGCATCGAAGAAATCTCCGCTCTTTAAGTGATTGTCGCGATCTGTATTTCCTGTATCGATTGAACCGATATCACCTTTGAAAGAAATTTCTGCATTTTCAAATTCATCACCTTCAGATGATAATTCTGCTGAGAAAGATTTTAAACTACCGGTTACAGTAGTAATCATTAAATGTTTTACTTTAAATTGTAATTCGCTGTGGGTTGGATCTAATGTCCATTTTGTAGTTGCCATATCTTTTGTTTTTTGAGATGTTTAATATTTACAACACAAAAGTACAGCGCAGGTTTTTACTACAGATTGATGTATGGTAAGAAAGGGAAATAATTGAATGACAGAATGATTGGATGAAAGAATGATTGAGTTATTGAATGAGAAATTGAGAGAAGGATCGGATATTGGGATTTAGCCAAGACATTCACTCATTCAAAATTCATTCACTCAAAATTCAGTCTAAGGCCTGAAATGTTTATTGGCCAGCTCTTTTCTCACACGGCTTAACGATTCAGGAGTAATGCCCAAATAAGAGGCAATCATCCATTGTGGTACGCGGAGGGTAAGATTAGGATAGAGTTTTATAAAATCGAGGTATCTTTCTTCAGCCGTAGCACTTAATAACATATTGATCCTTTTCTGCATAAAACGGATCGAATTGTTGAGTAGTTTAATTTGCATGGGTTGCAAACATGGTACTTGCCTGGCGGCTTCTTCCATGAAATTGTTGGGCATTAACACGGCTTCGGTTGCTTCGATGGCATCGATAAAAAATATTGATGGCTCATTATTCATGTTGTTGCGATCAGAAACCAGCCAGTTTTCGGGGGCGAACTGAAGGATGTGTTCTTTGCCTTTCGCATCAATGGAGTACGCGCGTAATAAACCTTTGCCTACAAAATATCCATGTTTAAAATTATCGCCGGTATATTGAACTATTTCGTTTTTCTCGAATTTTTTAACCTTTAAAACAGATGATATGCTTTCGAACTGTTCATCAGTTATTTCTATTTTTTCCTGTAAGTATTTCTGGAACTGATGAATCATAAAGGCGGAATGTTATTTTTTTACGGGCTTAATATCGGAAAAATCTACACCACATTTACAATTACCACCACATCCATCTTTTTTTACCTGTAAAGATTTAAAAACCAAACGGCCAACATATACCAATGCTACCGCAAAAAGTAAAAAGACTAAAATCGTTTGAATATCCATAATACAAATATAAAGGGTTTTAGGAGGAAGGTGTTCAGTTGAATGTAAAAAGCTTAGCTTTTATTGTCATTCTGATGGTTAATTTATTGTATAAAAATCAATATAAATGACATTTAATTATTGGTCTTGTGCAATATGTGATTCCCCTCTTCAGAGTGGGGCGCAGGATGGAGCGTTTTTATTAGCCCTAGCCGGACGGGCTTCTTCCTTTTTGATGTCAAAAAGACCAGCAGAGCTAGCTTGAATGCAGTTGAAAATATAAAGGCCCATGAAAAAACAAAAAACAACGGCTGAAAATTTTTCTTTCGAAGCCAGCAGGTAGGCTTGGGCAGTGCAGTCCGAAAAATTTTTTAGGCCGGATTTAAGTAGAACGGGGATACGGTGCTACGGCCTAGTTGGGCGGAAATACAAAATCGATATAAACTTTCATATTTAAACGATTACAAAATAACGTCATTGATAGCTCGTCGAAGGAGCATCGCATAAGTCTTCGATAGGCTCAGACTGATAGGCCACTTAAACTTATAAATTTATTCCTCCATAAAACCTACAGTACCGCCAACCCAATCGAAATCGGCGTTGTAGCGTACGCCAATCATTTTTCCTTTGCTTAACCTTACCAGATTAATGCAAAGCTGAGGCTCACCACCATCGGGCCATAAATACATCATCCTGATTTCAGCCTTTACGCCACCATCTGGTGCGTGTACAGCTGGCTCGTAATTTACTTTTCTTTGTAAAATCCAGTTTTCGGGATCTTTTATATTGGTAATGTCCGTTTCGCTTACATCGATAATTACGCCCATACCAGCGAAAGAGAATAATGGCTTAAGTACGTAGTTTTCTAAATCTTTAGGAATAACCTTTACCTCGTTCAAAAAAAGCGTTTCGGGTACAAATTCGCTTTTTAAAAATGGCATGGTGTACTTGCTGATGCGGTAAAACCAGTTTGGGTGCGTTACCCATTCTACATCCAGTTCTTCGCGTGGATCGAAACTGCTTTGGAAAATTTCGGTGTTATTGGCTACCTCATCAAATATCAGGCGGTTATAAATTCTTTTTAACTGGATCTTTTCGCCATCTTCTTCATAAAAAAGCTGTTTACCTACTTTTTTAATGTCTTCCAGTGCTAAAATCTTAATGCCCAACATTTTTTGGGTCACAAAAAAATCGATAGCCGTTTTTTGGTTAGGCGCATCTACATCCATCAGGGCCACTTCTTCTGGTTTGTGGGAGCCAATAATTACTTCTTTAAGTAGCTTGATGTACGCTTCTTCGTTAAAGCCGTTTAAGAAATGATTCACAGCACCGTCAATCTCAAAATTTGTCTGGAAAGTTTTAGCCAAGTGATGCTGAAAGCCATATAAGGAAGGAAAACCCTGCATTTCGATTAGCATGGGTGTAAGTTCTCCGGCTTGATTTTTACAAATACCAAAATCGAAGGTTAAAAAGTGGGGCTGTGCATTTTCATTAGGTACATCCCAGTTGGAGGGGATTGCCTTTTGAGTAAGTGCTTTAAAATTAGGTTGCTTAATCAGGTTTATAATTTCTTCTCCTGCCGCAATCAATTTTTCTTTCAATGCTTTCGGAATAAATACTGGCGTTTCTGCAACCCTGAAAGGGATTTTCGGATAACCATTTTGCAGTTTAGCGATGAAGGTTTTGTATTTTTCTTCTGTAAATTGCTGATTGTATTTTTGGCGTTGAGCAGGTATCATAAGTTTATATAGTTTTCGTCATTACTAAAGAGAGATCGTTATTTCGACTGGAGCATTGCGGAATGGAGAAATCTCTGAATTGTTTTGTAAAAGATTTCTCCTCCGAAGGAGTTCCTTTGGAACGCTGCAGTCGAAATGACGCACGATCGCAATGGCGGCTATTTGTTTACACCACTTGCAAATCCCCAATTGCTTTTTGTAAGAAATTAGGTAAAATAACACTTTGCGTAAGTACAATCCTTGCCGGATCGTCTAAACTGTTTAACATATCCAGGTATTTTTGTTCTCCGTGCATATCAACAATTGCTTTTTTCTTTTCTTCTTGAAGTAAGTACATTTTCATGCCTACCGGATCAGCCTCTGGATGGAATTGTGTACCGATGATTTCATCGGAAAAGCGGATCGACATCATACAACGTTCTAAATCGACATGTTTACGTTCTTTTTCGATGGCCAATAATTTAGCGCCTTTTTTCTCGAAAGCAGCAAAATCTGGCTCGATCACTTGCCAATCTCTGCTGTCGACTGAAAAGAAAGGGTTGGTAATGCCATTAAAAATTTCGTCTTTTTCTCCATCTTCCGTTAAGGTTATCGGGAAAATGCCAAAAGCATTCGATCGTCTTTCGGTTACATTGCCCAATTCATATTTTCTACAAGCTAATTGGAAGGAATGGCAGATCAAAAAAGCGTACTTTTTTCGTTCATCGTTTTTATGGTTAAAAGCTTCTATCTGATCTAAGAGATTAAAGAAATCATTTTCCCATTGTTCGCCCTTACTTTCAATCGGACTACCTGGGCCACCGCTAGAAATATAAGCATCATAACCGATGCCCGGTATTTCTCCTTTTTGCCTTAAATCAAAAATATCAAAGCTTAGATCGATATTGTTATCGTTTTTAAAACGGGATAAAATTTCCTGAATTCCCCGCATACCCTGATTAGGTGCACCGTTATTCATGTCAATAACGGCCACCTTTAAGCTACTTTTATACATTATAAAATTACTTTGCGCCTATAAGTGTTTGAGTAGTAATGTAATCTACCACTGCCTCAAAGTTACCAGTTTGTTGGTAAACTGCCAACTGCCGGTCTGCGCCTGTGCCATGCTCCAATATTTTATGCACATAACTAATGTCATCACGGCAGCCTAAATCATCTACCACATCATCTACAAAATCCAATAATTCTAAAATAAGGTTGCGGCAGTTTACTTCCATTTCTTTCCCGAAATCGATCAGGTTCCCATCAATTCCATAACGGGCAGCACGCCATTTATTTTCGTTAATTAGTGCTCTCGAATAGCTGATGAATTCCATGTTCTGCAAACGCAGTTTGTACAGTTTGGCGCATAAGGCTTGAAATAGTGCAGTAAAAGCCATTGTTTCATCAATCAGCATCGGGCAATCGCAAATGCGGAACTCAACGGTGTCGAAAAACGGATGCACACGGATATCCCACCAAATTTTCTTCGCATTGTCCATGCAATTGGTTTTGATGAGCAGTTTTACATAATTATCGTAATCCTCGATGCTGTTAAAAATATCGGGAATGCCCGTACGCGGAAATTTGTCGAAAATTTTTGTGCGAAAAGATTTGTAACCCGTGTTCCGCGATTCCCAGAATGGAGAATTGGTAGATAGGGCAAAAACATGGGGCAGGAAATACCTCACCTGGTTTGCAATATGAATGGCCAGCTCGCGAGATTGAAAACCTACGTGTACGTGCAGCCCAAAAATGAGGTTAGAACGTGCAGCCTCCTGTAGTTCGTTCACAATTTCATTATAGCGGGGATGTTCTGTAATTAACTGTTTTTCCCAATGTGAGAAGGGGTGTGTACCAGCAGCTCCAATCCTTAAGCCTTGCTCGCCGGCGAGCTGCGATACGGTATAACGTAATTGGGAAATTTCTTTACGTGCTTCGGTGGTCGTTTTACAAATGCCCGTTCCAACTTCTACCACAGCCTGGTGCATTTCTGCCTTAACCTGGTCTTTGTGGATTTTTTGTGCGGCCTCTACGATTTTTTGGTCGTGAGAAGTAAGCTCTCTGGTAACGGGATCAATTACCATGTATTCTTCTTCTATGCCCAGCGTAAACTCGTTCATCCTAGTGTTGATTAAATTTTAAATCCCAATTATTTTTTTGGTGCAGCTTTTTTAGGCTTTGCCGGTGCTTTTTCGGTTGTTGTCGATTTAGCCACCTTTGGTGCAGCCTTCACAATTAATGGTTTGCCTCCAACCGACGATTTAATGTATTCGCCCCAGGTTAGATTATCTTGCCCGTCTTTTTGCGCTTTTGCTCTTTCAATGGCATAATTTGCCGTAGTTTCTACTACCCAATCAAAATTTTCCTGACCAACGCTTTTGATATCCGCATCAGGTGCGGGGTTACAGAAATCGATTGCAATAGGCACTCCATCACGCACCGCGAATTCTACCGTATTGAAATCGTATCCTAAGTACTTGCATAGCTTTAGGGTGTACTCTTCTACAGTTTTAAGCAGCTTCGCATCTGGCGATTTGCCTTCAGTTGCATAACGCAAGTGATGCGGATTCCGTGGGTCGTACTGCATAATACGGACATATTTGCCACCAATGCAATAACACCTAAAATATTCTTCAAAAATGATCTCTTCCTGCAAAAGCATCACCAGCTGTTGTGTACCGCTGTGTTTATCAAAAAAATCTTCTTTGTCATGCAGTTTATAAACATCTCTCCAGCCACCACCATCATAAGGTTTCATATAGGCCGGAAAACCAGTGTATTCGAAAATCGCATCCCAATCCAACGGCATGGTTAGGTTAGAGAAAGATTCTCCTGTGGTTCCTGTAGGGTGTTCTCTAGATGGAATTAAGGCTGTTTTGGGTACGGGTACGCCAATTTGTTCGGCAAGTGCATTGTTGAAAAACTTCTCGTCGGCACTCCACCAAAATGGGTTATTAATTACGGCAGTTCCGGTAATGGCGGCATTTTTTAGTGATGCGCGGTAGAATGGTACATCTTGCGAAATACGATCGATGATTACCGAATAACCTAATGGTGCATTCTGAAATATTTTGTCGATTTTAACAGCTTCGGCGGTAATGCCTTTTTCTGCTTTTTGATTAATTCTTTCGATTACGGCTTCAGGAAAAGAGCGTTCCTGTCCAAATAAAATCCCTATTTTCTTCATTGGTAAATTTTAGTTTAAATGTTTAACTGGTTAATCGGTTAATTGTTTGATAATTATATCCTAAATCGACTCGGGACTTAAGACTGCCGACTTTGGACCAAACTAAAGCTGTGCAATATAATCTGGAAACATTTCTCTCCAGATGGGCCAATCGTGATCTGCATTCTGTCTGATATCAAGCCAGTGGTCGATGCCCTTTTTGTTTAAAATATCAGCTAAACGCTCATTGTCAGGCCTGCACATATCGCGATCGGTTGTGCCCAAAACAATTTTCATATAATGCAGTTCGGGGTTACTATTATTCAGCAGATAATCAACCGGATTGTTAAAATAAACATCATCATTATAAAAACCATCCAACTGACCAGAAATATCGAAAGCCCCGCTCATACTAAACATATGGCTAACCAACCAGGGATGCCGAAAAGCGAAATTAGCAGCATGATAGCCTCCGAAACTACAGCCAGCGGTAATAATTTTGCTGTGCCCGGTTTCGTGCCTTGCCAGAGGGGCTACCTCTTCCAATAAATACTTGTCGTACCAGATGTGGTTTTTAACCCTGTCGGCAGGATGAATACTTTTGTTGTACCAGCTTAATTTGTCGACCCCATCGGGGCAATAGATCTTAATTTTTCCTTCATTGATAAATCCCTCAACAGAATCTATCAGTTTGAAATCCTTGTTTTCAAAATATCGGCCCATGCTTGTCGGGAACAGTAGGATAGGGATACCACCGTGACCAAAGATGAGCATGTCGATTTCGCCACTTAAATTCGGGCTGTACCATTTCTTATGTTCTTCTTTAACCATAATTAAAATTGAATGACTTAAGGTATAAATTAAATTCTACAAAAAGAATAGTTTAAGCGGTAAAAATGATGCAAATCAAAAGCCTATTGTAAAAATTAACCTATGATAATTAATAGTTTAGCAAGATTTGTACCTTTGCCCCGAATTCTGAGGCGATAGCCATGTGATAGGGGATTTTGAATATGATGTACACGACAATTCTATCAGTAAAAGTTAACAAAAGCAATTTTAAAATACCATCTGCTTATTTAAAGCACGAGGTAGAAATAGATATTTATACACCTGAAGGTATTTTGGGAAATGAGAAAATAGAGCTTCTTTTATTAAATGATGGGCAGGATGTGGCCAAAATGGATTTCCGCCGGATTTTGGAAGAAGCCCACCATGGTAAAAGAAACCACAGGTTAATTGTTGTGGCTATTAGGGCATCAGAAGACAGACTAATGGAATATGGTGTAGCGGGTGTGCCCGATTTTAAAGGGCGTGGAGCGAAAGCCGATTTATACACCGATTTCGTGATCAAAGAGCTTTTGCCTTTTGTTAAAAAGAAAATTGCGATGCCGATAACTGGTAAAGTAGGTTTTGCGGGATTTTCTTTGGGCGGTTTGTCTGCTTTTGATATTGCCTGGAATAATCCTTCTGCTTTTGATGCCATCGGTGTTTTTTCAGGGGCATTTTGGTGGAGAAAAAAAGATCTGACAGAAGGGTATACTGATGCAGATCGTATTATGCATGCAAAACTAGAAAGTACCTCTGCCAGACCTGATATGAAATTCTGGTTAATGACCGGAACGGAAGATGAGGAGGCTGATCGGAATAAAAATATGATCATCGATTCTATAGATGATACAATTGATGTGGTTAAAATACTCTTGAATAAAGGCTATAAACGGCCCGAAAATGTATTTTATTATGAAAAAGTTGGGGGTAAACACGATGTTCCAACCTGGGAAAGTGTAATGCCTGCCTTTTTAGATTGGGCATTTGAGGTTTAGCAATTATATCTTACCCAAAAGCACATTCATTTTTAAACTTAGTTTTTTTGCGCCAAATTCGTTAAGGTGATCGCCATCGTAAAAATCCTGCTCACGGAAAGAACTATCCTGTAAAAGGTTGAAATACTTCACTGTACTATGTGTGGTATTTAGTTTCTTGATGGTTGAAAGTGTAGTATTCAGCTGGTTTTTGCTCAAATGCGATACATAAGATTTATAAGCTGGGCTGGTAAACAACACCACCTTAATATGTTTGTGCTCTGCAAAGGCTATAATTTCATCCAATAAATGCAGGTTAGTTGAATATTGAAGATTGTCTTTAGCCGTATGTCTTGCTGCGGCTGTTGCCCCGCTTATCATTAAATCTTTATGGTTGATCGCTTTATAACTCGATCCCCAGCCCAGGTTACTACAACTAATATCATTTTCACCTCTAACATAATGGTTTAAAAGCCGGCTTAAATTGATGTCGAATTTATTACTCAACATTTCTGTTCCGTTGAAAATTTTATGATCGGTATTGATATCATAATAAATGCGGTAGTTTTTCGCACGCCAAGCCTCGGGGCTATTTTCTAAACGGCCATAAAAGGAAAAATAATCAACTGGGATCACAATGTATTTTAAATTGGTCCATTGATCTTTATATTTTTTTAGAATTTCCAGGTCATAATCAAATGATTGTGAAATGTAACTCGCATTAAAACTCGATTTGATATACTTTGGATCGATACCATAATACACGTGGGAGCTGCCCAGAAATAAAATGTTTACCTCTTTGGCATGGTGATCGAGATAGTTTTTTTTGTATTCATAATCGTTTGGGATTTTTCTGATCAAAACTTCGAAAAAAACACCTAGAAGTATGATGGGAAATAGGAAGATGGCGATATATTTAACGAATTTTTTCATAATTAAAATTGAAAGTAAATGAATTGCTGTTCCGCCCCTGCGAAAAAGAATATTACCAGAACAAGGCCATAATAAATACCCCATCTTACTGGTTTTGGCCACGATAAAGCGAATTTGGCAATGGCATATTGCTCCATCCTGCCATTCCATTCGATTAGTATAAACAAGGCGAGTAATAGAAATAGTTTAATCGGCAGTATTTGAGGAATGATGAAAAACGATTCGGAACCAATGGTTGATATGATATTGAAAGCATGCTGTACAGAATTTGCCCTGAAAAATATCCAGGCGAAAACTGTTAATCCAAATGTTAATATAATTGCTGCTAATTCTTTTAAGCTTGGAAATGTCTTTCCCTGTGCAACGGTATCCAGATTCGAACGGTTGGTGTTGAAAATTATCGAGGGCATAATGTACAGCGCATTTAATAAGCCCCAGATGATGAAGGTCCAGTTGGCGCCATGCCAAAAACCGCTCACAAGGAAGATGA
Source organism: Pedobacter sp. ISL-64 (assembly GCF_018613605.1). Lineage (GTDB taxonomy): Bacteria > Bacteroidota > Bacteroidia > Sphingobacteriales > Sphingobacteriaceae > Pedobacter. The sequence goes on from NZ_JAGGPU010000001.1 coordinate 416,435, forward strand.
TAAACGTGTTCCTCACTTTTGCCCAGGTTCCGCCTTTGCTTCCGCCTAAGGGGATGTAAAGATAATCTCTGAACCAGGTGGATAGCGAGATATGCCATCTACGCCAGAATTCGGCAATATCCCTGGAGAAATAGGGGTAGGCAAAGTTTCTTAACAGCTCTATCCCAAATAAACGTGCTGTACCTAAAGCGATATCAGAATAGCCAGAGAAATCTCCATATATCTGAAAGGCAAAAAGGATGGCACCAAGCAACAATGTACTGCCCGAATATTCGCCTGAATGGTTGAAAATCATATTGGCATAATTAGCACATTGATCGGCAATGACGATTTTTTTAAACAAGCCCCATAAAATCTGCCGTAAGCCATCAATTGCCCTGCTGTAGTCAAAAGATCTTTCTTTTTTGATCTGAGGAAGCAGGTGTGTGGCCCGTTCTATCGGCCCGGCAACCAGTAGAGGAAAAAAACTTACAAATAACGAGTAATCGATAAAGTTCTTTTCTGCCGATATACGGTTCTTATAAATATCGATTACGTATGACAGGCCGTGAAAAGTGTAAAATGATATACCAACAGGTAAAATGACTTTTAATGTCCATGGGTTTACCTGAAGGCCAAAATTTGCAATAGCATCAGCAAAAGAATCGGCGAAGAAATTATAGTATTTAAATACGCCTAAAAAACCGAGATTAATGGAAATACTCAGCCAGAACCAAAATTTTTTAGCCCTGTTATTTTTGCTTTCCATCATTTTTAACCCGGTGAAATAATCCAATAATGTGGAAAAAATGAGTAGGAACATAAACCGCCAATCCCAGCAGGCATAAAAGAAATAGCTGGCACCCAGCAATAATATATTTTGAGATCTTAAACGTTCTTTCCCCAGAACCCAATAGAGTATAAAAACTATGGGCAGGAAAGCAGCAAAGCTAAAAGAGTTGAACAGCATAGCGTTAAGGTTAATACTTCGTTTAAGAATAAAATTAACGCTTTGTGCTGTCCGATTAATACGACGGGTAAATTTGTACGCAGAATTGCTTAAAGGTGTGAAATACCTGTATAGTTATTTCACGGTATTTTTATTGTTGATATTTTAAAAAAATACCGGTGTCGAAAATGGTCCACAAACAGCTTTTTTGTCCACACGATTTTAATGCTGCATTGGCCCAGGTATTGCAGGTTTTAAAAATACTGTAACTTCCTTCTGCTTCGTAAAAAGCATCACCGATATCATAATGGATGTTTGATTTAACATTGATCAAATGCCCTGCTTCATCTTTTCTGAAACTATTTAAAATATAATTAATCAGTTGTTGGTATTGCGTTTTGCTGATCATGATTTTCTTACAGCTTGCATCTTCCAGTATCTTTTTGTAATAAGTAGTGTGCATGGCCGATGTGCTTAATCCAGAGATTGCCCTTAGTCCGTTACTGAGTTTAAGATCCGAAAATTCTGGTGTTTCGAGGTAGAATTTTTTATCGCCCCAGCCCATAGCCAGGTATTGATAAGTGCTATCGGCTTCAAGCGTATTTTGGTAACGGATTTCTTTTGTCCAGTTTATTTCAGCGCTGACTGCCGGAACCACAATATCAGTATGTACACCGTTCGTCATGATGTAGATGGCAACCTCTTTAGGGTTTGAAGGGTTGGTATTTATGGTAATGCGCGAGCAACAAAAGGCGATTAGAAAATAAAGCCCAATCAATGTGATAAAAGCAATACTGCACCTGCCTGCATATTTTAAAAACCTTTTGTTCATTTCGATGGGTTATTTATTCTTAATACAGCATTTGAGTTTTTGGTAACCCATTAAGCTCCAGATATCGATTTTATTGATGGCGGTATTGAAAAACACGATTTTTTGCGGCTATGACTTATCTGTACCTTCACTATATGATAAAAGGACTATTTGAAACACACATTTATGTTGAAGATTTAGCAAGATCGATCGATTTTTATAGCAATATTTTGGGCTTAATACAATGCCATTACGAAGAAGAACGTAAAATTGCATTTTTTTGGATCGGGAAACCTAAAGAAGCCATGCTTGGAATCTGGGAAAAGCCAAAAGATGAGATTGATATCAGACATTTTGCCTTCCGTTGCGATGTAGAAGATGTGCTGAACAAATCGGTTAACTTTCTCGAATCTAAAAACCTAAAGCCATATAATTTTCTTAATAATGGAAATCACAAGCCAATGGTTTTTACGTGGATGCCCGCCTTAGCTATTTATTTTAATGATACCGATGGGCATGCATTAGAATTTATAGCCATTTTAGAAGGAGAAGCAAAGCCAGCATTGGGTGTAATTTCTTACGAAGAATGGTTAAACACATAAATCTCTCAACCAGCTAGCTTTGTTAGCGCTTCAGCGGTCGAGCCCAAAAAGTTGATGTGTTTACCTTTATTGCTTTCATAAATAAAATCTTTTATGCTTTTATTTTGATATGGACTAAAATCGCCAATAATGGCCAGGCTTACCCTGTAATTTGAAAACTTCTGGAGAATTTCTCCTGCTATTCCGTTTTTTAGGTCGAAGAAAGCAGGTGTGATGTTCTGTGCGTGTATAATGATTTTATCAAAATCCTGGTAGTATAAGTTTCCCAATAAGTCTAGCCCATCGGCTGCGTTATTAATAATTATTTCTTCCGAAAGAATTTCGGCAATATTGGTATTGTTTACGGTGTGTGATTCAATTTTCATTTATATTTTAAAATAGGGGGTGTGTTGTAATTCATTGTGGCTAATTTAAAGATTATGTTTTCTTTTAAACATTTTGTTCAAACCTTATTTGATTGAAAAAAGTAGTACTCCGCCTTTCTATTTAAAAATGAGATAATTGCAACATTATCATCGTATTAAATAGTACGCAATATAGTAGAAAATCCATTTCTAAACACTATCTTTGCGCCAAATTTGAGGCGCATTTTATGCAAAAGATTAGAAATATAGCTATTATAGCACACGTTGACCACGGCAAAACTACTTTGGTTGATAAGATTTTACATTCTTGTTCTATTTTTCGTGACAACGAACAAACAGGAGATTTGATATTGGATAACAACGATTTAGAGCGCGAGCGTGGTATCACGATTGTATCTAAAAACGTATCGGTTCAGTACAAAGACGTAAAAATTAACATTATTGACACTCCTGGTCACGCGGATTTCGGCGGTGAGGTAGAGCGTGTTTTGAAAATGGCAGATGGTGTACTTTTACTTTGCGATGCTTTTGAAGGTGCAATGCCTCAAACGCGTTTCGTAACGCAAAAAGCTTTGGCCCTTGGTTTAAAACCGATTGTGGTGGTAAACAAAGTGGATAAAGAAAACTGTCGTCCAGAAGAGGTTTATGAGCAGATTTTCGAATTGTTCTTTAACCTTGAGGCAACAGAAGAGCAATTGGATTTCCCGGTAATTTACGGTTCATCCAAACAAGGATGGATGAGTACTGACTGGAAGGTGCCAACTACTGATATTTTCGCTTTATTAGATGCGGTTGTGGCTAACATTCCACCTGCACCAATTAACGATGGTACATTACAGATGCAAATCACTTCGTTAGATTATTCATCTTTCGTAGGTCGTATTGCAATCGGTCGTGTTCACCGTGGTACAATTAAAGAAAACCAACCGGTTACTTTAATCAAACGCGATGGCAAAATTGTTAAATCAAGAGTAAAAGAACTTTATACTTTCGAAGGTTTAGGAAAAATCCGTACCACAGAAGTAAGTTCAGGCGATATTTGTGCCGTTGTTGGTATTGATGGTTTTGATATTGGTGATACCATTTCTGACTTTGATGCTCCGGAACAATTACCAGTAATCAGTATTGATGAGCCAACGATGAACATGTTGTTCACCATCAATAACTCTCCATTTTTCGGTAAAGAAGGTAAATTGGTTACTTCTCAACGTATTAAAGAACGTTTGATCAAAGAAACTGAGAAAAACTTAGCTTTAAAAGTTGTAGAAACTCCATCTCCTGATTCATGGTTGGTTTACGGTCGTGGTATTCTCCATTTATCGGTGTTAATCGAAACCATGCGTCGCGAAGGTTACGAAATTCAGGTTGGTCAACCACAGGTTATTGTTAAAGAAATCGACGGTAAAAAATGTGAGCCAATTGAAACCTTAATCGTTGATGTACCGGGTGAAGTTTCTGGTAAGGTAATCGAATTGGTAACTCAACGTAAAGGTGAGTTGTTAATTATGGAGCCAAAAGGTGATTTACAGCATTTAGAATTCGAAATCCCATCTCGTGGTATTATCGGTTTACGTAACAACGTATTAACTGCTACTGCTGGCGAGGCAATTATGGCACACCGTTTCAAAGCTTACGAACCTTGGAAAGGTACAATTCCTGGCCGCTCAAACGGTGTATTGGTATCAATGGATAAAGGACAAACAACCGCATATTCAATCGATAAATTACAGGATAGAGGTCGTTTCTTTGTTGATCCAGGAGTTGATGTTTACGAAGGTCAGATTATGGGTGAGCACATCCGTGATAATGATTTAGTGGTAAATATTGTTAAAGGTAAAGCCTTAACCAATATGCGTGCATCAGGTACTGATGATAATGCCCGTATTGCACCTGCAATTAAATTCTCTTTAGAAGAAGCAATGGAGTATATCCAAGCTGATGAATATATCGAGGTTACACCTGCAAGCATGCGCTTACGTAAAATCTTCTTAACAGAACAAGAACGTAAAGTTAAAGGAAAGCAATTCGCTTAAACCTTTGAACATATTGATACTAAAGCCTCGATGTAAATCGGGGCTTTTTTGCGTTTTACCAATTAGTATTAATAATAGCGCATAACAAATTGCCGTTTGTTTTTACCACCTGAGTCATCTAAGAACATCTGAGCGCATAATTTATGTTTTATTATTCTAAGTTGAACTAAAGCGGCTTAGGTGGTCGAAAATGATATGGAAAGCAATTGCGAGGCTTTTTTTATTGTTAGTCCTTCTTTCCGCTAAATCCCCGATGAAGAATCGGGGGATATCGCTGCAATAAGGTTTAGGGGCGTTGGGGCGGTGGTATTAGGTTTCTTCAGTTTTACTTATCTTTCCAAAACAATATAATATCCATGCAAAGCTACCTACAATCCTTTAATATTCTTTCGCCGGCAGAAATTGATGTTTTTACAGCAAACGCTACACCAAGAACATTAAAAAAAGGAGAATTCTTTATTACCGAGAATAAAATTTGTAAGGAAGTCGCTTTTATAAAATCGGGGATTTTGCGTTCATTTTATACATCAACCAGCGCAGAAGAATATACCTATTGCCTTACTTTTCCCAATCAGTTTATGACAGCATATTCATCTTTGATTACCGGAAACCCAACTGTAGAAAATATTCAGGCCATGAGTGATGTAGATTTATTGATCATTAAAAAAGAAGTTATAGATATTTTGACCGAATCGAGCATTAATGGGCTGAGATTATTCAAAACAATAGCTGAACAGCAATATATTCATTTAGAGAATCGTGTGTTTATGTATCAAAAAGATGCAGCCAAAGCACGGTATATAGAGCTTTTTAAAAGTCATCCAGATTATATCAAACAAATTCCAGTAAAGTATCTGGCATCTTTTCTGGCCATTACGCCAAGACATTTAAGCAGACTGCGGAAAGAAATCATTTAAGGACATTTGTCTGCCTCTTGAGCGCAAGGCCTGTGTTAATTTTGTGTTGTAGATAAAACAACATGAAAAATATTTTAATCATTAATGGTCATCCAAATAAAGATAGCATCAATTTTGCGTTGGCTGAAGCCTATTATAAAGGCGCTAAAGATTCAGGTGCCAATGTTTCATTAATTCATCTCGCTGAATTAGTATTTAATCCCAGCCTGGCTTTCGGGTATCGCCAAAGGACGGAATTAGAGCCCGATTTGCTGTCAAGTTTGGAAAAAATCAAAGCTGCTGATCATTTGGTTTGGGTACATCCTGTGTGGTGGGGTGGCATGCCTGCGATAATGAAAGGTTTTATCGATCGACTGTTTCTACCAGGTATTACTTTTCAGTATCGCGAAAATAGTGTTTGGTGGGATAAGCTGTTAAAGGGAAAAACGGCAAGAATCATTACGACACTAGATCAGCCTTCTTGGTATTATTGGTTATCGTTCGGTCGCCCTAGTGTTAACCAGTTAAAGAAAAGTGTACTTCAGTTCTGTGGGGTAGATCCGGTAAAAGTTACTTATGTAGGAATTATCAAAAAATCAACTGAGAAACAGCGTCTAAAATGGCTTTCTGAAGTTTATAAATTAGGTAATCGCTTGCGTTAAGTGTTTGTAATTCAGTTTAATTGTTAATCAGATATCTCTTTTTTTGTCAGTATTTTTTCATAAAACCTTTGGGAATAAAAAACTAACAATTGCATGGCAATTAATTTTGCGTTCAGCTTTAATTTTGTGTTTTTGCAAGCAAACTAATCATCCCAAATCATGATTAATAAAGGGTTATCCAAAATGGGTATATTTTTATTAAATATGCTCTCACTGTTGCCGCTATTTATTTTATACAGATTGGCGGATGTTTTTTATGTGTTAATATTTTATGTTTTTGGTTACCGCCGGAAAGTGGTTAAAGAAAATCTGGTTAATGCATTCCCCGAGAAAAATACTACAGAAATTAATACCGTAGAGAAACGTTTTTATAAGTTTTTTTCTTCACTTTTTATTGAAGTGATTAAAATGAAAAGCATTTCTGAAAAGGAATTAAATAAAAGGGTAAAATTTAAAAATGCCGATCTGGTAGAAGCTTATCTCAAAAATAACGAAAGTGTGCTTTTCTGTTCATCACATTATGGCAATTATGAATGGGTGTGCATGGCTATTGGCTTAAACTTTTCTGGCAAACATTACCCAATTTATAAACCGTTGAGCAGCGAAGCTTTTGATAATTGGTTTTTGACCATGAGAAGCAGGTTTGGCAACCATATGGTGTCTATGCGTCAAACTTTAAGGGCTATTCAATCGAGTAAAAATGAACCGACCATGTTTACTTTTGGAAGCGATCAGGCACCTTCAAAAGATGAATCGAATTACTGGACAACTTTTTTAAATCAGGAATCTTCCATCCAGTTAGGGGTTGAGAAAATAGCCAGAAAAACAAACCGCCCGGTGTTTTACCTCAAAATAAATTATTTAAAAAGAGGCTATTACGAAGTAGATTGTGTGCCGATCTGTTTAAACCCAGCAGAAACTGCTGAATTCGAAATCACCGAAATGCATACGCACTTTTTAGAGGATATGATCAAAGAAGCACCGGCTTACTGGTTATGGAGCCACCGCAGATGGAAATATAAACCTGAGCAAAAGATTTCAGAAATCATCAAAAAAGATCAGAACATAATGGATGCCATGGCTTAGGCTAATCCATTTGTCTAAATATGAAATCTAACATTTTCGTGGCATAATTTTTTAAGGTGCTTTTTAAATTAGCACTATAAAATTTCTGGTATGATTAAAAAGGGGATTTCCCATTTGGGAGTATTTTTTTTAGGCGTATTATCTCTGCTCCCATTATCTGTTTTATACATTTTGGCCGATGGAGCTTATTTACTACTGTATTTTGTTTTCGGCTACCGACGTAAAGTTGTTCGGGAAAATTTATTAAATGCACTTCCTGATAAAACATTACAAGAGATTTTGGTTATCGAAAAACGCTTTTACCGGTACCTCGCTTCGCTGGTCTTCGAGATTATTAAAATGAGCAGTATCTCAAAAAAAGAAATCGAAAGGCGTTTCATATTTAAAAACAAAGAGCAGGTTCAGGAATATTTAGATCGAGGAGAAAGTGTGTTGATCTGTGCAGCACACTATGGTAACTGGGAGTGGGGAACTTTGGGTATAGGGCTTAACTTTTCTGCAGATCATTATCCAATTTACAAACCCTTAACAAATTCGACAGTTGATCATTGGTTTAAAAAAGTACGTAGTAAATTTGGCAATAAATTAATTGCCATGCGGCAAACCATACGGGCTTTGCAGGCGAGTAAAGATAAACCGAGCATATTTAGTTTTGGGAATGACCAGGCACCCTCAAAAGACGAGTCGCATTATTGGACAAGTTTTATGCATCAGCCCAGCTCCGTTCAGTTAGGGATTGAAAAAATTGCAAAACGTACTAACCAGCCTATCTTTTATTTCAAAATCAATGTGCTTAAACGTGGTTTTTACATGGTAGATTGTGTGCCCCTTTGTTTAAATCCGGCCGGGACCGCTGAATTCGAAATTACTGAAATGCACACCGGTTTTTTGGAAGAAATTATCAGGGCAAAGCCCGAGTATTGGCTTTGGAGCCATAAAAGGTGGAAGTATAAACCTAAACATCAACTTCTTTTTACCACAAATGAATTGCTGAAGCAGGCATAATTTCCTAAATATTTTATATTTGTTGGTATAACGCCTACCCATGAAAACCTTCAAAAAAATATTACTGTTCCTGATCTATGCATTTTTTTTATCGCTGTTCGCACTGTTTCTCTGGAAGCCTTATCTGTTAAATGTATTAAAATATAGAACACCTGGTGCTGAAACATATAAAATTTTCCCACAGGAAATTTCACTTAAAAGTGATTCTGCCTTTCATTTTATCAGATCGGCCAGGCAACGGAACGATTTAGATACACTTCATGTTCTGGATGGAAATAATCAATCTGTTCCATTGAAAGAATATTTAAAAAATGGAGCGGTCAACGCTTTTATCGTGATCAGGAATGACAGTGTTTTATACGAAAAATATGATAAAGGTTATCGTGATAGCACCTTAACTGCCATTTTTTCTGGTGCCAAAAGCATGGTTTCTATTATGATCGGACAAGCATTAAATGATCATAGCATTAAAAGTTTAAACGAGAAAGTAACCGAGTATATTCCCGAGTTAAAATCAAATCCAGCTTTTCAAGAGATCACACTAAAAAACCTATTAGATATGAAATCCGGCCTGGAGTTTCAGGATGCTGTAGGTGGGATTGTTAAGGCATTTTTTTCTGATGAAGCCAAATATTATTATACGGATGATATGGAAGCCCAATTGATGAAAGTTAAACTGGTGAATAAACCCGGCACGGTTTGGAAGTACAAAAGCATCGATCCGATTGTGTTGGGCTGGGTTTTGCAAAAGGCAACTGGTAAATCGGTAGCGCAATATTTTGAAGCGAATGTATGGAAACAGATCGGTACGCAATATAACGCCACCTGGGGATTAGATCAGGTTAACGGTTTAACAAACACTGCAAGTCGCTTTCAGGTTACGGCTATCGATTTCGCCAAAATTGGTCGATTATATTTAAATAAAGGCAAATACAAGGGGAAACAGATTGTTCCAGAAAGCTGGGTAAATCAATCGATAAATATAGGTGCCGAAAAACCTGCATCGGCAAAAGGCTGGCAAAAATCAGCCCATCACTATCTTTGGTGGGTTCCACAGGAAGGTGATAACGGCGATTATGCTGCAGAAGGCATGCTCGGCCAAAGGTTGTACATTGATCCGAAAACAAAAACCATTATTGTTCAGTTTGCCGATCACGGCGCAGGGAATTATCCCTATCGAAAAATCAGCCGGTATTTGAGTGGATTGCCATTTAAATACCCTAGGCCTTAACCGCAAAGTACGCTAAGAAATGGACGCAAAGAGCACTGTGCAATACGCAACTTTGTATTCTTTGCTGAAAACTTTGTGCCCTTTGCGGTTAAATTTTTAAATAGTACATTGCCTCTACATGGAAAATAACGATGTAAGAATTTCGAAAAAGAAGCCGATTTTTCCGGTAACTCCTGCTTTGCAGAAATATTTACGTACTTACCAGCGCGAAGCAAAATTGCCCATCGGTTATAATGATTTAATGCAGTTTAACGAAGCTTTTCCTTTAATGGATAAGTTTGGGAAGGACTCGCTCTGGGAAGGGCCGATTTATGCACAGGATTTAATTGAAACTTTGCATGATGGTTTAAAGGAAATTTATGCAAACTTAAAAGCATCTGGCAATCTGCGGATTGTGGAGCATAAATACATTGATAAAATAGAATATTGCACCTTCGGAAATACCCATCCATTTCGTATCCGCATTGTAAACCGTTTAAATGATGTTTACGATTATTTCTATATTAAAAAAGCCGATGCTTCGCGGATTTATGGCTTGGAAATGGAAGAAATCCTTTCACCCAATCAGGTAAATTATCTTGTTGATGGCAATACCTTAGTGGAAGAACATATTGCGGGGATTCCGGGGGATGTTTTTACAAAAGGACAATTATATACACCTGAGTTTAATCCGACCAGGATAGCAAAAGAGTTCGTAAAGTTTAATGAACGTTGTTTGATTATGCTTTTGGGTGATATGCGAGCGTATAATTTTGTGGTACAGATTACACCCGATTTTGATGATATTCAGTTTCGTATCCGTGCAATAGATTTCGACCAACAGTTTTACGAAGGGAATTTAAAGGTTTATTTGCCCCAGTTTTTTAAAGAGAACTTGCCATATGTAAAAATGAGCATGGAGCAATTAACTGAGAAAACCGTACTTCAATACCAACAAGAAGAACGCTCGTCTATTGTGCACCGTGTAAGAAGCGAACGGCACCGTCTAACCGATCTCCGTGATGTTTCTAATAAGGAAGAATTAACCACACCTGAGAACATCGCGCTGCTAAAACAGAGTATGAGCGATTATTTTAAGGATACAAATTATTTGCGCTGTAAAACCATGACCGATATTATTGAATTGAACATTAAAAATATTATTAGGCAGGTTAAGTTATAAATTTATAAGTGCTGTCAGATGGTAACATCTGACGGCACGAGGAAAAGACAAAATAAAAACGGCTGACAATTTGCCAACCGTTTTTGAGTGAATCTAGAAAGAGCGTCCAAAGTTTTTAGGCGTGCTGCCCTTCGTGAACACCTTCGGCAAATTCCTCTACAATTTTATCGTTAAAAGCAGGTAAATCTTCTGGTGTACGGCTCGTAACCAAACCTTGGTCTACAACCACCTCCTCATCTGACCAAAGTGCACCTGCATTGATCAGATCCTGTGAAATATTTTTTACCGAGGTCATTTTTCTGCCTTGAACCACATCTGCATTAATTAAGGTTTGAGGTCCATGACAGATTGCTGCAACTGGTTTCCCATCGGCAAAGAACGATTTTACAAAGGCTATCGCATCTTCGTTAACACGAAGCTGATCAGGATTGATAACACCGCCCGGTAAAAGCAAACCATTATAATCTTCGGCATTTGCTTCAGAAATGGTTTTGTCTACATCAACTTCTATCGACCAATGATCATGGTCCCAGGCTTTTATTTTTCCGCTTTTTGAGGAGATAATGTGAACGGTTGCGCCCTCTTCTTTTAACCTTTTAACTGGCTCGGTTAATTCTACTTCTTCAAATCCGCTTTCTGTAAGTACAGCAATAGTGCGGTTACTTAATTGTCCCATAATCTTTAAATTTTTAATAGGTAATGTATTAAAGACAGTTCGGGGAAATTATTGTTTTTAGAAATTTGAGATTAAGGTGGTATCTTTTATTCCAATCCATTTAACAAATTCCATAGGGGGGCGTCATCTCGACTGAAGTGCAACGAAATGGAGAGATCTTTGAACTAAATTAATTTACATAGATTTTTCGACTGCGCTCGAAATGACGATACTTCGATAATTAATATATTGAGCTAAAATACCTAGTCGTTAGTCCTACGGTGTTTTACAAAATACAAGGCCAAATTACCTGCAATAATGATGTGGTGAAAAATATTGGGTACTAAACCATAATATTTAGTAAAAATGTTAAACCGTTCTTTTAAGCTCTCGCGGTGTTTTTTCTTACTCATGCCACCAACCAGGTATTTCGCTACATAACGGTGAACATTAACAATATTAGATGCCTTTTTTGCCGCTTTGATGATCCAATCAATATCTGAACTGTACTTATAAGTTAAATCGTATGGTGTAATAATACTGCGGCGGATATAAATGGCTTGGTGGCTAATGTTCATGCCGTATTTAAAGCTGGTCCAATCAAATTCTTCGGGTGCTTCGTGCCTTCTGCGGCCTAAATTTTCCCAGTTATCATTGTACATTTCCGTTTCCCCGTAATAAATGTCGGCACCAGGGGCAGAGGCAAAAACATCCTCAACGGTATGTTCATCATAAATCTCATCACCTGAGTTCATGAATAATACATAATCTCCCGTAGCCAGTGCTAAACCTTTGTTCATGGCATCGTAAATGCCTTTATCCGGTTCAGATACAATTTTTGTAATCTGATCTTTGTAACGTTCAACAACCTGCAAAGTGCCATCTGTAGACGCCCCATCAATTACTATATATTCAATTTTTTTATAGGTCTGATTAAGGATAGACTGGATAGTGCGTTCGATATCGCGAACGTTATTGTATACAATGGTAATGACAGTTAGCTTTGGCATGTTAGTCCATTAATTTTTTAAAGGTTTCTGCATCGGGGATCAAACCTTTAAATGCTTTTGGTAATATTGCACTGGTTTTGTAGGTAGAAACACCCATCGCTTTATTAAAATCGCGGAACGAAAACTCTACAATCTTATTTTTCTTTTCTTTGCAAAGTATTATGCCTATTGAGGGTTGCTCATGTGGTTGTTTAATGTATTCATCTAAAGCAGATAAATAAAAGTTCATTTTACCTAAATATTCGGGTTTAAATTTCCCGGTTTTAAGTTCAAAAACAACCAAACATTGTAAACGGCGGTTAAAAAATAAAAGATCTAAAAAATATTCTTCGTCTTCAACAATCAATCTATACTGGTTGCTGATAAATGCAAAATCAGTTCCTAACGACATTAATAACTTTTTGATATTTCGTACAATGCCACTTTCTAAAACACGTTCATCCTCTTCATCAACATCTTCTATATTAATGAAATCCAAGAGGTATTCATCTTTGAAAGATTGGAGTGCTTTGTTCCTTGTTTCTTCGTTGGTAATCGTTTTTGAAAAATTGTTAGGTAAACTGCCAGAATTACTATATGACTTATTTTTGAGGTGATGTTTTAATGTACTTACACTCCAGAATTCTATGGCCGCTTTTTGAATGTAATACGTTTTTTCCTCAATTGAATTTGAACCTTGTAAAACTTCGATGTGGTGAGTGAAACTAATATTGAAAAATGTTTTTTGAAATTGGTCCGTTACTGATGGACTAAATTCAATTTGCTTAATATCCGTGTGTTGTGATTGGTCCGTTATTGACGGACTAATTAGTATATGCTCTTCCCAAGATTCAAAAAAGAACCTCATCCGTTTAATATTTGTTCCAGAAAATCCTCTTAAGCCAGGTAATTCGGTCTGTAGATCAGCAGAAAGGTTGTCGATAACCTTTGCGCCCCATTTCTCTTTCTTTATCTTTTCTGAAATGAATTTACCAACTGTAAAATATAATAGCAAAAGTTCTTTATTTACTAAAGTAGCAGCTTTATACCGACTCGATAAAATAGCTGATTTTAATGCTTTAATACTTTCAGAATAATTTGTGATGCTTTCCATTTAACAGTTTCAGTCGCTATAAATTTAATAAAGATTGACCAAATTTTTGTTTGTTGGAAAGAAAATTAGATTTTGCCAATTGAATTGTAAATAGAACTGTGAAACTTTATTAGAAGGTTGAGCTTATTTCGGTTGCAGATCAATCAGTGTTTCGTAAAGATGGATATGCTCGGCAGCGATTACTTCTTCCGAGAAATCTGTTAAAATACTTAATCTGGCCGCTTTTTGGATTTCTTCTTTATTTGGACGGTGGTACAGCCACTCAATGCCGTTTGCTAAATCTTCCGCATTTTGATACTCTGCGAGATAGCCATTCTGCATGTGTTTCACCATATCAGGTATGCCACCAGTAGTAAAAGCAACAACGGGTGTAGCGCACGATAAACTTTCCATCACGGTATTGGGGAGGTTATCTTCCAATGATGGCGTAATAAATGCATCTGCAGCAGAATAACATTTCGCTAAATGATCATCTTTATTAATGGTGCCTAAAAAAGTGGTTTTGAAAGGAAATTCGGGCATTTCTGCATTTTCCTTATTTCCGAAAATAACCAATTCAATATTTCCTTTTTGTATTCCAGGCCTACGCGATAAAATTTCTAAAGCTTCGATTAAATAGGGGGTTCCTTTATGTTTGTCGTTTTTTGAAGGCATAAATCCGCTCATTAGTACAAACTTATCAGGATTGATCTTTAAGATTTTTTTCGCCTCCGATTTAACATAAGGTTTGAAAATTTTTGTTTCAATCGTATTTGGGATAACTGTAGCTTTCCTGGTGCCCAACAAACTGCTGAACTTTACAGATGCAGCCATCCATTTGCTAGGCGCCACAATGTGGAAATTCAATTCGGTATAAGCTTTTTGTTTACGTACCCAGGTTTTGTGCGAAATATCATTTTTGCCGCTTATTTTTAAAATCGGGCAATTACCGCATTGTTGGTGAAAATTTTCGCATCCATAACGCACATGGCACCCACCTGTAAAAGCGTTGCTATCATGAAAAGTCCATACAATTGGCTTTTCCAGTTCATCAAGCTGCGCCAAAAACTTAGGATTTAAGAAACCGTGGTTTACCCAATGTAAATGGATAATGTCGGCATTTTTAACATCCGGATGATTAATTACTGAACGGCCAAACCACTGCAAACTGAAAGGTGTTTTTATCGATTTGCTGAGCCATTTTGCATAATATCTTTCAGATAAGATGTTATAAATGGCTTTGGCTTTTTGAAAAGGCGACTTGCTAAAGGTATCTATCTTCGGGTTTTGACCAAATTTATAGTAAACCAATACTTTTGAATCGATTCCACTGGCCTTTAAGGCATCACTTAAACGCAAACAGGCACGCCCTGCTCCGCCATTTCCATCATAGGTATTTAGGTGTACTACTTTCAAATCAATCAAAAATACATTTTATTGTTTACGAATATAAAATCTGTTGTGTATTTTCATGTATCAAAGCCAAACAAAATAAATTATGATCAAATCCCTGTTAAAATCGCTAGCGACACTAGCATTTTTGTTGTCTATCCATTCATTTGCTCAAGGGCAAACCTACTTTGCTGCATACCCTGCTTTAACGCCCGATGCACAAACAATAGTATTCAGCTATGATGGTGATATTTGGAAAGTACCCGTAAAAGGAGGTGTGGCTTCGAGGGTTACAGCCATGCAGGGTGAAGAAATTAATCCGAAAATATCTCCTGATGGGAAATGGATGGCTTTTTCATCAAACCAGTTTGGTAATTACGACGTGTATGTTATGCCTTTAACAGGTGGAGATATTAAACAATTAACTTTTAACGATGCTGCGGATGAAGTAGACAACTGGAGCTGGGATTCGAAAACAATTTATTTCACATCTGGGCGCTATAATTCTTTTTCAAGCTATAAAGTAAGTGTAAACGGTGGCACGGCCGTCCGTTTATTCGATAATTATTTCAATACCACGCACCACATCGCCGAATCGCCAAGTGGTGAACTGTTTTTTAACGATACCTGGGAGAGTTACCGATTTGCAAACCGCAAACACTATAAAGGAGCCTATAATCCAGATATCCAATCGTATAACCCAAAATCGAAAAGCTATAAACGTTATACCGATTATATCGGGAAAGATTTCTGGACCAGTGTTGATCAAAAAGGGAATGTTTTTTTTGTATCAGATGAAGGCAATGAGGAATACAATTTGTACACTTTTATCGGGGGCAAGAAAACAAGCCTGACTAATTTTGATACTTCCATTAAACGCCCCTTTGTTTCGGCCAATGGAACTACGGTTGTGTTTGAGAAAGATTATCAATTGTACACCTACGATGTAGCTTCGAAGAAAACCGAGAAAATCAATATCAGTACTTCACGTAACCAGGTGTTGAGTAAAGAGCAAGAGTATGATGTGCGTGGAAATATCTCAGCATTCGATGTTTCTACTGACGGGAAAAAAATGGCTTTTATTTCACGTGGTGAAGTATTTGTAAGCGATGCAGACGGAAAATTTATCCGTAAGATTACCAACAGTGGTGAGCGTGCTTTAGAATGCAAATGGCTGGCCGATAACAAAACGATTTTGTTCAGCCAAACAGCTAATGGTTATCAGAACTGGTTTACCATTACCGGTGACGGAAAAGGATCGGTAAAACAGCTGACAAAGGATAAAGCAAATGTACGCGATATCACTTTAAACAAAACCAAAACCATGGCCGTGTACCTGAGTGGCAGAAACGAGCTCAAGCTGATGGATCTTAAAACTTTTGATGCCAAAACTTTGGTGACCGACGAGTTTTGGGCCCTACAAAGTGCAGCACCAAGCTTTTCGCCAAATGATGAGTATGTGCTTTTTACGGTGTACCGGAATTTCGAGCAGGATATTATGGTGCATCAAATCAAGGGTAATAAAACCATCAATTTAACCAATACAGGTGTTACCGAAACAGGGCCTGCGTGGTCGCCCGATGGCAAATATATTTTCTTTACCAGTGCCCGTACCAAGCCGTCTTACCCAACGGGAATGCAGAATGCACACATTTACCGTATGGCATTGAATAATTATGACGAACCTTACCGTTCTGATAAGTTTGATGACCTGTTTAAAGAAACCAAGCCTGCACCAACCGAAGTTAAGCCTGCAATAACTGATAATAAAAATGATAAAAAAGCAAAAACAGATACAGCTAAAAAGAAGACCGAGGTAAAACCTACGCCAAAACCAGCAAATGTAATTACCATTAATACGCAGGATGTTTTAGATCGCATAGAACTGGTTGGTCCTGCATTTGGCGGCCAATTTGGAACGGATGCTTTTGCCAAAGGCGACAAAACCTATGTGTTTTACTCCTCTAACCATGAGGGAGGCGCACCAGGTCTTTATCGCACTACTATTGAGCCTTTTGAAGCCAATAAAACTGAAAAAGTTGCCGATGGGGGCGATTACTCGATTGTATCGACTGGTGATAAATTTTTCGTTTTATCAAGAGGAGCGATCAACAAATATACCTTGGAAGGGAACAAGCTTGACCGCGTAGACCACGGTTATAAATTTACCAGAAACCTGAATGCCGAGTTTAACCAGATGTTTTACGAAACCTGGGTAGGTTTAGATGAGAATTTTTATGACGAAAAATTTCATGGCGTAGACTGGGATAAAATGAGGACACGTTACGCAGCTTATCTGCCCTATGTGAACAACCGTAGTGACTTGAGGATTTTATTGAACGATATGTTGGGCGAACTAAATTCTTCGCACATGGGCTTTAACAGTGCGGGGGCAGAGGAACGCAAAAACCTTACTTACATCACCAACGAAACAGGAATCATCTTCGATAATGAAAATCCTTTAAAAGTTGAACGCATTGCCGCTAAAAGTAATGCAGCCCGCACCGGAACCAATATTTTGGCAGGAGACATTCTTACAGAAGTAAACGGCGTTAAGGTAGATGAAGAAATAGACCGCGATTATTATTTTAGTAAACCATCATTGGATAGAGAAATCACTTTGACCTTTAAGCGTAACGGAAAAGATGTTTTTGTAAACGTACATCCAGAAAGCTCAAGCACTTTGCGCGGAAATCTTTACGATGAGTGGATCGCTCAAAACCATAAAAATGTCGATAAATGGAGCAACAACAGGATTGCTTATTCTTATATGAAAAACATGGGGGGTGGCGAATTGGAAACTTTCTTATTGGATATGGTTGCGCAAGAAGAAAATAAGGAGGCCATTATCCTCGATCTGCGCTATAATACCGGAGGGAACGTACATGATGATGTGCTAAAATTCCTTTCTCAGCGCCCTTATTTACAATGGAAATACCGCGGCGGTAAAATGGCTCCACAAAGTAATTTTGGTCCGGCAGCGAAGCCAATCGTGTTGCTAATTAACGAACAATCTTTAAGTGATGCTGAAATGACGGCGGCAGGGTTTAAACAATTAAAATTGGGTAAGATTATCGGTACGGAAACCTACCGTTGGATTATTTTTACTTCTGCTAAAGGCTTGGTTGATGGTTCTTCTTACCGTTTACCATCGTGGGGCTGTTATACCATGAATGGCAAAAACATCGAAAAGGAGGGCGTTAAACCCGATATTTTTGTGAAAAATACTTTCGAAGACCGCCTGACAGATAAAGATCCTCAGCTCGAAAAAGCAGTGGCTGAGATTTTGAAGGACCTTAAATAAGGTTAATCGGAAGAAGGGTTAACCGGTTAAGTGTTTAAATCGGTTAATTGTATATAGCATGGTGCTGTCTACGATTAACCAATTTCACAGTTTAAACAGTTAACCACTTTAACAATTAACCAAATTTTTCCGTTTCTTTGGGATTGGAATTATTTAAAACATGGCAAATTTATTAACCGACAGGGCTTTTTGGGTAAATTATTGGGAAAGTAAGAAAGGACTAGCTGTTCAGTTACCTTCAAATTATTTATTTCATCAACAACTGGCTGATGTTATTCAGAAAGATAATGTTAAAACGGCCATCGAATTGGGCGGTTTTCCCGGTTATTATGCCGTATTCCTGAAAAAATATTTTCAACTTGATGTTACCCTTCTCGATTATTTTGTTCATCCACCGGTTGTAAATGAGCTTTTAGAAAAGAACGGATTAACGGAAAAGGATATCCATATTATTGAAACCGATCTTTTTAATTACACGCCCGAAAAGCAGTATGATCTTGTACTAAGCTGCGGTTTAATCGAACACTTTAACGATACTGCCGATATTATTAACCGTCATATTGCTTTTGTAAAACCAGGTGGCACTTTGTTTATCACGTTGCCAAATTTTAAGGCGGTTAACGGCTGGTTTCAAAAGAATTTCGATAGAGAAAATTATGATAAGCATAATATCGATAGCATGGATCCCGCGTTATTGAAATCTATCTGCGAGCATGCCGGACTTAAAGAAGTAAAATCTGGTTATTTTGGTCGTTTTAGTGTATGGCTGGAAAATGAAAGCCAGAAATCTGCAGGCGTTCGTCTATTTAAGAAAGTAGTTTGGCTAACCGGAAAAGTATTTACGAAGATTATTCCGTTCGAAAGCAAAAATCTATCACCTTATATTATCTTAGTAGCGAAAAAAATATAACGCGCTATGTCAATCAGTTGGGGTTACTCGCCTAAAATTGAAAAATATATTCCTTTGGCCGATTTTCCGGCAGATAAATACCTAATTATTGCCAGGCAGGCAATCGAAAATCTGGGCTGGAAGTTAAGTCACTTATCGGAAACCGGGATTATTGCTTATACACCATTATCATTTCAATCCTATAGTGAGGAGATCTCGATCCGTATTATCCGCAATTTCGCCGTAGTAAAAAGCGAATGCGTAGGCATTCAACTGCTTTTAAATGATTATGGGAAGAATGATTCAAACCTCGAAAAGTTCTTTCATGAATTTGAATACGTGGAGTATCACCTAAAGGATTCGTGGAATGAAATTAGGGTCAAATTCCATGAATTAGTTGCCACTTCCGATGGTACTTATTTTGAAAAGGCCCCATTAGCCATTAAAAATAAGATCAAAAATGTTTTCTTCCTGTTTTTTCCTCAAAAGGGTTATATCGTTACCCCAATCCTGGTTGCATTGAATGTTCTGTATTGGGTTTTAATAACGTTTGTAACATTTGTTTACAGGCAATACTTACTAACACAAGCCTACCAAACAGGTTCTAAAGAAAGTTTTGTTGAAAAAATACAAACCTTATTGGTTTATTTTGGTGTGAGCAATAAATTCCTGGTGCTTGATGGGCAATATTGGAGACTAATTTCGAGCTTGTTTATCCATGGGTCGTTTTCTCATCTGTTTTTTAACATGTACGCATTAATCTATTTAGGGTTAATGGTTGAAAATAAATTAGGTTGGAAAAAATTCTTAACTATTTATTTGTTAAGTGGCATTTGTGGCGGATTTATCAGCTTGCTTTTTCACGAAGTGGGTTATATTTTTGGCGCTTCTGGTGCGGTTATGGGAGTAATGGGTGCACTTATAGCACTTTTGCTCAATAAATATTTTGAGAAAAATGCAAGCCGGGCATTGTTGATCAGTACAGTTTTTGTAACTGCGATAATTATTTTAAATGGATCATTATCTAAATCAACTGATAATGCAACACATATTGCAGGTATGATAGCTGGTTTTATAATCTGCTATATTTTTAGCTTTAAATTACAAAAGCAGCCCTGGCAGAATACTCAATTGCGTTATGCAGGCGTGTTTGTTTTATTTATTGCTTTTTCGTTTGGAGTAGCCTTTTTTACTCCGAATTATCAAACGCAACAATACAAGAAGCTAAGGGATAGTTTTAGCGATAACCTGATTTCCTTTAATCAGCTTTTATATTTGAAAGCATCCTTATCAAAAGAGGAAAAACTTAGAGAAGTGAACGATTATGGCATTATCCCCAGCCAGAATAACCTGCAAATTATCAAACAGATGAAGCCTCTTAAGCTTAAAGATTTAGAGGCTTACGATCGTTCGAAGAAAGCAGAAATTGCAAAAAAAATGTCTCTTGCTGTTGCTTTGATGTTAAGGGATATTCAAGCTGATAGCGTATCAAAGTACAGTAAACAAACATCCAAAGAAATATCCAATGTTGCAGAACTCACTTTCAAACTTAGTGATAGCTTAAGCAGGGCAAATCAAATTAGTTTGTGAATTTATATATCCCAATTTCACTTAGCGTAATACAAACCGGAGATTTAGTTATGGTTATTTTTACTTTATTAGTTGTAACGGGACTCTCCAATTTAATCAAACGTTTCGCGCCGATGCTCGTGCCGTCGTAAACTTTTTTCCATGCATTGTTTTCAAATACCTCGATGGTGTAAGCCTCTATTCGCTGACCCAAGGGAATATACTCTTGTAGGCTAATGATATCAAAGGTTTTAGCTGTTTTTAAATCTACTTCTAAACTTGCCTGGCGGATATCATCCTGTGTTGCCCAGTAACTTTCCCTTTTACCATCAAGCAGGGAAGTAACATCATACTTTTTGCCTCTACTGTTGCTCGCTTTAATTTGGGCATTTTTGGCCAGGTTATTCTCGAAAGTATGTTTAACCATGTCGCCAAAAGTTTTCAGTGCAGCAACATCATCCTCGTGAAGTTGTCCACGGGTATCGGGTGCTAAACCAAGATCTAAACCTGCGCCACGGCCAACACTTTTTAAGTATAGATCGAACAGTTTTTCTGGGGTTTTAGGTTTTTGGTTGGCATGGTAAAACCACCCTTTTCTTAAAGGAACATCACATTCTGCTGGCATCCAGAATTTACCGTTTCGTATTCCTTCAGGACTTTGCGGATAATTTGCCTGACCGGGAACGGCTTCATTTTTCCCATCAGGCGCCATCGGTGTAAAAGTAGCCCAAGAGGTTGGCGCTGCGTGACCATCTTCATTACCTACCCAGCGGATATCCAAACCTATATCGCTAAAAATATTGGCCATGGGCTGCATTTTACGGGTAATGGCCCAGGTATTTTTCCAATCGTAATAGGTAGTGTTATCTATCGAGCGTTTTTCTTTTGCACCACCATAATAGCCATCACCACCATTAGCACCATCATGCCAGCTCATAAAAAGTTCGCCAAAATTGCTGTAAAGTTCTTTTAACTGGGCCTGATAAATGGCCAAATATTTATCGGTACCATAAAGCGCGTTGTTCCTGTCCCATGGTGAGCAGTATACCCCAAACTTTAAACCGTTTTTACGTACAGCCTGCTCCACTTCTTTAACTAAATTTCCTTTGCCTGCTCTGAAAGGACTTTTACTTATATTATAATCGGTCGTTTTGGTTGGCCATAAAGCAAAACCATCATGATGTTTTGCAACTAAGATGATGCCATTTAATCCACCGGCCTTGGCTGCTTTAATAATTTGATCGGCGTTGAAATCTGTTGGGTTAAATGTTTTCGGGTCAGCATCACCAAAGCCCCATTCTTTGTTTTCGAATGTAGTTGGCGTAAAATGGATTAGGCCGTAAACTTCAATATCATGCCAGGCCAGTTGCCTTTTTGATGGTAGTGCACCGTAAGGTTTAGGCGGTGTTTGGGCGTAAATTGCCGTTGTTAAGAATAGAAAAAAAATTAATATGTATTTCATCATCATTATAGCTTAGATCCACCTAAAGTACAAAAAAATACCAGCTGAAGGAAAAGAGTTAACCAATATTTAACCTCTTGAAAATGTAAACACGAAATTATTTTTACATCTTGATCGTTACATGGATTCACCAAACATTTAATTTCAGTTTACGTTAATTAATTATGAGCGCTTTTATCCAGAATCCTCCCGATGGAGGTACAATGTATACTGAAACTAATCTTAGCCAGCTTTTTCCTGAGCCATTTAATACTATAACAAGTTGCTTTTTTTTAGCTATTGCAGTGTATTGGACAATAAAAATTTGGGGGAATTTTAAACAGCATACTTTTCTGACCATTGCCCTGGTTTTACTTTATATAGGTGGAATTGGAGGCACCACTTATCATGGATTGAGGCGTTGGCCAATTTTTATTATGATGGACTGGATGCCGATTATGCTCTTATGCCTTTCAGCCGGGGTTTACTTTCTTTCCAAACTAACCAAGTGGTATTTTGCCGTTTTAATTGTAGCCGTTTATGCTTTCTTTCAGTTTTACGTGCGACGGCTCTTTAGCAACGGCGATTTCCAGATCTTCATCAACATCAATTATGCTTTTATGGCTGCACTGGTTTTATTTCCGGTATTTGGGTACTTGATTAAAACAGAGTGGAAAAACGGCAAATGGGTTGGCTTTGCCCTAATTGCTTTCATATTCGCGCTAACTTTTCGAATTGCCGATAAATGGGATGTATTTACAATTGGTACTCACTTTTTATGGCATACTTTCGGGGCTGTGGCCTCTTTCTGTATGCTGAATTATATTTATTTGGTTAATCTGAAAAAAGCCAGATCTTCATAAATATTCATTCCTAAAAGGTGTAAATTGTTTGCCTTAGTTAAATATATAACTATTGAAATGAAAAAAATATTGATTTTATCTGCCCTGATATTGAGCCTAAACTTTGCGTCTCATTCACAAAGTCTTTTAAAAATAAAGTTGGATCCGTTGCTGCAGCAAGTACGGGGTTTCGATGCGGCAAGTTTAACCTCTGGTATTATTGGTAAACTTACTCCTGCCTTAAGTTTAACTCCGGTTCAAAAACCAACCGTAACTACAATTGTGAAAGATTTTCTAGTGCAGAAAGCAACCATTATGGCTACTCAAAAAACAGATCCTGCTGCTTATCAAAACAAATTTGGTAAATTGTTTTCTGGATTGAAATCGAAACTGGGAACTGCTTTAACGGTTGCGCAATTGGCCAAGTTTACTGCTTTAAAACCTGCTGCTCCAAGTGCAAGCAATGTGCTTTCTCAGTTGTTTTATTAGAGGGGAATGAAAGGTTGAGCCCGCTGCCTAATCGTTCAGTAAGCTCAGCCTTGATCTTAGAATTTAGAATGAGCCTTACTGTAGTCTAGTTTCTTTTGTCCGCCTATGGCATATTCAATGCCGCCCCATAAATGGTTCTGGAATTTATCTTCTGTCCAGCCTTCTTTAGTATGGCCCATACAGGTATAGAAAGCCCTTCCGCCATCAAAATTGTGGTACCAGCTAAAAGGATGGAAATTACCATTTTTACCGCCGGTATACGATTTCTCATCTAAGGTAATCAGCACTTTAATATCTGGATTGATATCTTTAAAGTTATATAGCTCATCTTTTCTCATCCAAACTGAATCGGTAAAAAACTTGGTTGAAGGATGTTTTTTGTCTTTAATGATAAATTTAGCTTCCTGTACAGCTGGGTGACTGATGAAATAAGCGCCGGCCAATTTGCCGTACCAAGGCCAATCGTATTCAGTATCGGTTGCGGCATGGATGCCCACATAACCTCCACCAGCCTGGATATATCTTTCGAAGGCTATTTGTTGTTTATTGTCTAAAACATCGCCTGTAGTATTTAGAAAAATCACAGCAGCATATTTTTTAAGATTATCTTCTGTAAACAGATCGGCATTTTCCGTGGTATCTACATCAAAGTGATGCTCGGCGCCCAATTTTTGGATAACATCTTTTCCGGTTTCAATAGAATTGTGCCTAAAGCCTTTGGTTTTGGAAAAAACTAAAACTTTTGCCGATTTCTTAGCGGTGGTATAGCTTTGGAATAAAAAAACGGATACAATTAATAAACATAGGGACAGGTACTTTTTCATTTTTGCTGACTTGGTTAGTGATGAATATTGAGCTTTAAATTTAAGAAAGTTGTTTGATAATTTCTATACATCTTTCTTCAACCTGCCTGCAAACAGGGTTAAACAGGGCATTATTCCAATATGGGTCTGTAACTTCGTCGTTATCAAGAAAAAGTTTAACCTTTTTTCGCTCTTCTTCGCTTTTAGCAAGGTTTTTAACATCAGCTAAATTATTCTGGTCCATAACCAAAATCAGATCGTATTTAGCAAACATGGAGCGGTTAAATTGTTGTGCCCGCTGTTTGCTGATGTCGTAACCTAGCGCTTTCGCCGCTGAAATACTCCTGTGATCGGGGGCTTTGCCGATATGCCAATTACCCGTTCCTGCCGAAGCAATTTCCCAATTTAAGTTCTGTTTATCTGCCAGATGGCGCATAATGCCTTCGGCCAAAGGTGAACGGCAGATGTTACCAAGGCAAACCATTAAAATTTTCAATACTATTTAGATTTTGCTGTAAATATATAAGTAACGGTGTAGGTTGTTCCATCCTTCTCAAAAGTATATTTTTGAATGATATTTGTCCCGTTTAAATTTACAGTTTCTGTATTGCCGAAACCAGTATTTAGCGTGATTTCATTCCCACTTTTTGTCCATTTGGCATTTTGAAAGGAAAACATGTCGCATAATGGACCTGTGGAGGTGAAGGCATAAGATCCGTTTGATGAAAAACTTAATGCGTAATTGTTGTTTAAACAAGAACTAGGTCCTGAAAGCGTCATGAAATTGCTGCTCGATTTTCCGTTTACGGTTAAAACAGGACTAACAGTTGCCGATTGCAAGGGCCATTTGTAACTTGTAATATCGTCAATTGCAAGAGTTTCTTTCTTTTTACAGGCAAATGCCAGGCATAGGGTTAAGATAAGTAGTAATTTTTTCATCAGTTTATAATTGATTTTGGTATACATCAGATAACGAAACTAGCTTCTGATATGCTACAACGGATGAAAAAAAAGCCCCAAGCTTTTTAGCGTTGGGGCATCGAGAATATCTAAAATATTATCCGTAGATGTCGTTTAACATTTTCGCCAATCGAACACCACCTTTTAATAGCTGTTCGTTAAGGGTATCAACCCAATCAAAATTGTAGCGATAGCTTAATTTAGCATCCGGTTTGGTGGTATCGTAAATTTTATTGCAAATGCCGTACGATTCGTAAATACAATCTTTAAGGCCTGTGTTTTGCCAGTTATACAGCTGAATTGCTGAAGGGTGATTAATTGCTTTCGCATATTCTGTATAGCTCAACTGCTGATATTCGATAAGTTGTTCATCCCAAACCCTGTGGATATTCGATTTTTCATTGAACCATAACACCGAAATGCGGTTACCACCCAAATCATCTTTACGGGCAACATGCATAGGCTGACATAAATCGCCCGCCAGGTGTACCAACATACGTAAAGCCAATTTCTTTTCGGCTGCAGTGCTGCTTGCTTTCTTTAATACAGCAATTAGATCAAGTATTTTGTTGTAAAGATTAGGTGATTTTTCAGTTTCTAAAAAGTTGTAAACGCCTTCTTTGTTCAGTCCCGCCGGAAGATTAACAAAATGCCAGTTATACATGTAATTGTAGGTAGAGTCTGATTTGATAAAATCGCCCCAGTTGGCACTCATGGCCAAAGTTTCATAACCTAAAATGCCCTGAATAGCCTTGCGTGTTTTAGCTTTTAAGTAACTATCGGCAATTTCGCCAACTACCCTGTGACCAATAGTTCCCCAGGCATTTGCCTGAATTGGTAGATAAGCTAAAAAACCAAAAACTAGCGCAATGGTTAATTTCTTTTTAATTGATGTTAAAATCATTTTATAATTCTTTTTGGATGCAGGTAATTTTTTCTTTGAGGGTTAATTTGATTTCGCGTTGGTCACTTAAACTTTCTAACAATAATGTATCTGCAGATTTCTTTTTGATCAGGAAGTTCTTGTCGTATCGGCCAATGCGGTAACATCCCGATATTTTTTGTTTATGGTTAGCGTGTGTAAAGGTGGCACCAACAAATAGGGTATCGCCTTTAACTACATAAACGCCTCTGGCATATTCTTTCCAAATGCCATTGTTGTAGCAAGAATCTTCGTAAAAATTTACTTTGCTGTGGGTAACCATATCAATATAAACAGAATCGCAGGTAAATTTGAAATGGTGCTGTGTGTAGTTGCTCAGTTTATTGCTAAAAGCGACGGAATCTTCATTCCAAACGCCTTGCATAAAATCTTCACCTTTGCCCTGTATATTAGGCCGCGGACTACAAGCTACATGTAAGATAGATAACGTAAAAAGGATGATGTAGAAATTCTTTAAACCCTGGTGCAGCTTGTTCATTGTATTGTTAATCGATGCTTTTAGGAAACTGATCGTTAAATAAAGTGTTCTTTTTAACGGTATTGAAAACCAAAATTAAAAAGCCCGCCGCGAAACAAATATTGGCTAGTGCACCGATAATACCGATTAAAGTATAGTATTTTGAAACTTCAGTATAGGGGATATTCCTGCTACTAATCCATAGTGGCAATAGAATATAAAATAAGTGTATCAGTATACCAATTCCTGAGCCTATGGTCATTAAAATGGCCTCAACTACATTTTTTTTTGCTAAAAAATAGCAGCAGGTTCCAAATACAATGCATGGAGCTATAACAGATAACACGCTCATGAGTATAGAGAGTACTGAATTCATTTTGTCTATGTTTTAATTAATCGTATTGATTTGGATCTGTAATTATTGCAGTTAACAAAGAGGTTGTGGCATAAAATACTTTCACTCGGATTTGTCACGTTGAGCCTGTCGAAACGTTTTACTATAAGTTTATAATAGGTCCTTCGACAAGCTCAGGATGACAAATTTTATATTTTATAGCATCTTTGAAAATTAATTATTTCAAACTGCCAACCATATCTTCCGGGCGAACCCATTCATCAAACTGTTCGTTGGTTAACAAGCCCAATTCTACAGCTGCAGCTTTTAAAGTTTTATTTTCTTTATGTGCCTTCTTCGCAATTTTAGCGGCGTTTTCATAACCCACATGCGGATTTAAAGCCGTAACCAACATTAAAGAGTTTTGTAAATGTTTCTCAATTTCTGGCAAGTTAGCGGTGATTCCTTCCGCACATTTATCGGTGAAAGAAACGCAGGCATCGCCAATTAAGCGGGCCGACTGTAGTACATTAGCCGCAATAAGTGGTTTAAACACATTAAGTTCGAAATGGCCGCTCATCCCACCCACTGAAACCGCAACATCGTTACCGATTACTTGTGCACAAACCATAGTTAAAGCTTCTGGTTGCGTAGGGTTAACTTTACCTGGCATAATTGAAGATCCTGGTTCATTATCAGGAATTACAATTTCGCCAATACCACAACGTGGGCCAGAGCTTAACATTCTTACATCGTTTGCTACTTTCATTAAAGCAACCGCAGTACGTTTTAAAGCACCAGAAAGCTCTACCATTGCATCATGCGCTGCCAAGGCTTCAAATTTATTTGGAGCCGTAACAAATGGTAAACCGGTTAAATCAGCAATTTTTTTAGCCACTAAAACATCGTATCCTTTTGGTGTATTTAAGCCTGTGCCAACGGCGGTACCACCTAAAGCCAGCTCGGCAACCATAACCAAAGCATTTTTAATGGCCCTGATGCTGTTATCGATCTGTTGTACATAACCCGAAAATTCCTGTCCTAAGGTAAGTGGAGTAGCATCCATAAAGTGTGTACGCCCGGTTTTAACGATCGAACTGAATTCTTCTACTTTTTTGGCTAAAGTATTTCTTAATTTTTCTAAACCCGGAATGGTGTTTTCTACAGTAAGTTTATAGGCTGCAATGTGCATTGCAGTTGGGTAAGTATCGTTTGATGACTGTGATTTATTTACATCATCGTTAGGGTGAAGTACTTTTTTATCATCAGCTAATGAACCACCGTTAATTACATGGGCACGATTTGCAATCACTTCGTTACCATTCATGTTGCTTTGTGTACCCGATCCGGTTTGCCAGATTACCAAAGGAAATTGATCATCTAACTGTCCAGCAATAATTTCATCACAAGCTTTAGCGATTAAATCGGCTTTTTCTGCTGATAATACACCAAGTTCGGTATTGGCAAGCGCAGCTGCTTTTTTCAGGTATCCAAAAGCATGGATAATTTCTTTTGGCATCGAACCTTCTGGCCCAATTTTGAAGTTATTGCGTGAGCGTTCGGTTTGTGCACCCCAGTATTTGTCGGCTGGTACCTGCACCTCGCCCATGGTATCGTGTTCTATTCTGAAACTCATTATATTTTTGATTTTTATTGTCGCAAATTTAGGTTTTTTGCCTTTTAAAGCGTTGGATTTATGTAAGATATTTAATGGATAACAAAATATATCGCCGAAATGTCTGTATTCCTTTTTATTCTTCATCATTAATGTACAAACTTTTATCCTGGCTAGCCGCTTCTACCAATGAAATCATATTCATACCTTTACCGCAAATATGCAGGGATTAGTTATTAAATCTACAGGGAGCTGGTATAGTGTTTTGGCCGATAATGGCGGACGCTATGATTGCCGGATTGTAGGTAAATTCAGGATTAAAGGACTTAAAACCACCAACCCGATTGCGGTTGGCGACAGGGTGAAATTTGATCTGGAACGGGATAGCAACCAGGGTTTGATACACGAAATGCTACCACGTAAAAACTACATCATCCGCAAATCGATCAACCTAAGTAAGCAGGCGCAGATATTGGCTGCAAATTTGGATATGGCAATGTTGGTGGTTACGCTGGCTTCGCCCCGTACATCTTTAGGTTTCATAGATCGTTTCCTGGTTACGGCCGAGGCTTACGATGTACCTGCGGTTTTGGTGTTTAATAAACTCGATCTGTTTAGTAAAGAGGGTTTAGAAATTCTTCAGGAGTTTAAAGAGATATACGAGCGTATTGGTTATGCCTGTTACGAAGTTTCGGCTTTAAAAGGCATTAATATTCCGGTTATTCAGGAATTGATTACCAATAAAATTACACTGATATCTGGTCACTCGGGCGTTGGGAAATCGAGTTTGATTAATGCATTATTGCCCGATCGTGATTTAAGAACGGGGGAGGTTTCGGACTGGAGCGATAAAGGGCAGCATACCACTACTTTTGCCGAAATGTTCGAATTACCACAGGGCGGTTTCATTGTCGATTCTCCCGGAATTAGAGAATTGGGTGTGATTGATATCGAAAAAGAAGAACTAGGTCATTTTTTTAGAGAAATCTTTAAAACCTCGCACAATTGCCGTTTTAACAACTGCAGGCACATTAACGAGCCCGGCTGTGCTGTTTTAGCCGCGGTAAACGACGGCGAAATTGCAGTTTCAAGGTATGAAAGTTACCTGAGCATTTATCACGGAAACGATACTCGTCATTAATTGAGTGAGGAGTCGAAAGGTCAGAAGATATGGTGTGTGATAAAATACTTCTTGATTGAACCAACGAATTAGATTGAAAACCTTTACAAAAAAAATAAGTAATGAAATTTAAACTGGGAGATTTTGTGCGTTTTGTTGATGAAAAACGTGAAGGTTATGTAACTAAAATAATCGATAGCCAAACTTTAGGTGTTACCGATGAAGATGGTTTCGAGATACCTGTTGCGGTGAGTAATTTAACTTCTGTACATGGTCATGGTGTGGTAGCCGAAGAGTTAGATGCCCCCAAACCCGTCCATGTAAATGTCCCCAGTATTAACAAAATCGAAAATGGTATTTATATAGCTGTTGCTACTGATGATAAGGCCGGTAATGTGGTACATTTTCACCTGCAGAACCATTCTCCAAATATTTTATTGGTAAGCTTAACTACCGAGCGTAAAGAGAAGTATGCAGGTGCTTTTCATGGGATAATCGAATCTTACGGCTCTACTTTAGTTTATTCTGCTTCCTTGGCTGATCTTGATCTTTGGCCAGAATTTAACTTTCAGGTTTTAGTATTTAGCAAAGCTGATGTGAAACCTATCGATCCCTTGGTAATCCGTAAGAAATTTAGGGCAAAAGATTTTAGCACCGAACAAAAGGAATTGCCTCAATTGAGAAATAAGGGATGGCTAATCCGCTTGGATGATCTGGTTCCGGTAACCATCGATCCGCAAAAATTAAAAGAAAGTTTTTTTAAATCAACTGAAGAGAAAAAAACAGTTGCAGCCCCTCAAAAAGAAATCGATCTGCACATCGAAAAACTGAGAGATGATCATCATTTTCTGGAAGCTGATGAAATGCTGCAGATACAGATCAATCATTTTCAAACTGCGATGGATGCTGCGGTTGTGCATCATTTCGATAAAATCGTTTTTATCCACGGTTCAGGAAATGGTACTTTACGAGATAAAATCCATAAACTAATCAGTAAAAATCCACATGTAAAAACATACATGGATGCCAGAAAAGAAAAGTTTGGTTACGGGGCTACAGAAGTAGTTTTTAAATAGTAGGCTTTTGTTTGTGGTGTAAGATGTTACCATCTTGCACTGAATCATCTTTTTAGATTTACGCTAGGTAAGATGGTCACATCTGATTGCACTGCAGTCTTTTTCATACGATTCGTCATTCTGAACTTGTTTCAGAATCTATTCAGTAAATTAAAATTCTATACGGTGGGCTCAGAATAACAGAAGGTGAATTTCAATCCTGAGTCTGTAGAAGGATAAACTGGTAATTTATTATTTGGGCGTTCCCCAATCCCGTGAAAAACGGGAAAGGGGGCGGGCTTTACAGGGCTACGCTTCGCTGCGGTACCGATGAAGAATCGGTACTGAACCCATCCAATCCCTAACGCAAAACCCAGCGTCAATAAAATATTATTGGTGTAAGATGTTATCATCTTACACTGAATCAAATCTTTTTAGATGTGCAATAAGTCAGATGGTAACATCTGACTTCACGACGAATTTTCAGCCTAAGCCTATCGAAAAACGCTGCGACAATCTTCTAAATCGGCGGGAAAATAGAACGATGGAGGCATTAAAATCCAAACTCCAAAACCACTACAATTGCATTGTTGCCCAATGCTTCCAGTTCTACATGTTCAATATCCCAGAGCGCTAAACCATCTCTTGAGTGCATCAAGCGGCCTTCAATTTCGAAAGCCCCGTCAATAATAAAAGCATAGAACCGATGGTTTGGACTTTGCATTTTACAAACTGCTTCTTCACGGCCAGCAAAAATGCCTGCACTCAGCTTAAAAGGTAATTTTGGGTTTGATATAATTTCGAGCAGCTGGTTCTTGTTTTTCTCAAAATCGAAACTGAAAAGCATTTCACTTGCCCGCATTAAAAACATATCGGTTTTAATGCCAAATTGTATGTAATTAATCACATCGTTTTGATAGGGGTTGCTGATTTCTAAAACTTCACCCCTACCCATATTCAACACCTGTACTTGCCCGGTTTCCAAAGCAAATTCTTTTCCGTTGGCAACAATATCAATTCCGCCAGTAATGGGCATAAATATCTGGAGCGAATCTTCCTTGCATAGAAAAAACGTAACCTTTCCGCCAGCAATCGATTCATCATTACATAAAAATAAGTTGCCGAAAGGTGTTCTGTGTTCACTGTAATATTTCTCAAAATTAAAGGTGCTGTATCTTCTTAGTGCCGAAGTTTCTGTTAAGCCCCGCTCATCGGCTAAAAATATTTTTCCAGGTTTGAGTTCCATTGTTAATCAATGTTTTTTATGGCGTGGATACTTACGAAAGGCTGGATCTGAAAAAGATTAGTGAAAACTTCATCCTCATTACTTTCTTTAAATTGCGATACCAAAAGCAAATTATCTATTGTATCGTGCCAAACCAGCGGTTTTGAGAAAAAATTGATGGCCACTTTATGCTTTTCAAGACTGTTAATGTCCGAATTGATCAATTCGAACTTAAAGTTTTCAAAAGTCAGGAAACGCCTGCCTAAATTATCCAGTACATCCGGGATAATTCCGTTTAACTGGCGCAAATAACCAGTAATAGTGGCACTGACCAAAAAATGTAACTTCTCTGCCTCTGGAACATGCAGTACCATTTCGGCGAAAGTAGTAAACCGCTCTTCCTGATTATAAAACTGTGCCTGCATTTTGAACTCAGCAAAACTATCTTCATGTACAAACTTGTCCCATGTGCTGGTATTGGTTGCATCAATTATTTTTCGATAGCATAGCGTAATTACTTTCATTGACATGGCATAAAATTAAAAAAGACGCTAAGAAATCCTAACGTCTTTATGAAAATAAAACAATTATAAGGATTATGCTATGCTTTTATATTCAATTTAATCTATGTTCGAATCTTTAAAAAACAAACGCGAAAAAAGGCTTAGAAATTGAGGAACGCTTTTTGCGATGATGTAATTTCTTTTTATAAAAGATTAAAACTAGCTTTGCCGCTATTAATGAAACACCTGGTTACCATATCGCTTGTATTTTTTAGCTTAACACATTTGGCAAAAGCCGAACGCGTTGAAGGGCTAAGGATATTACACGAATATTGTAATGAGCATAATATCAGCGTTAATTCAACGGGTAAAGAGTCGGTTCAACTTAATGAAGACCGTAACCCTTATCTGTTATCGTACACCAAGCTAGCTTTAATCGGGACCCAAGCCCAATTAAAAGTTGCAAAATATGTGAGCGTAAATCAGGTAATTGCCGATTTAACAATCAGAAAAAAACCGAAGAACAATAGTCCCTAGTTTTCTTCTCTACAAGATTTTTTGAGAGGTTTTTAGCCTCATTCATACCAACAACTGCCAAACTGACTTAAGAAAGACAATGGCTTGGTTGTTGTAACACACCATTTTTTAATAATAAATACGATTTAAAATATTATAATGTTAGGATTTTTAGCGAAGGTTTTCGGAAGTAAATCAGAAAGAGATATAAAGGCTATTCAGCCATTAGTTGTTAAAATTAACGAATACTACAGTAAACTGTCTGCGCTTAGCAACGATGAGTTACGTAGTAAAACCATAGAATTTAAAGAAAAGATTTCGGCCTTTTTAACCGAAATTGATGAGAAAATTTCAGCACTAAAAGCTGATGCAGAAAGCGAAGATTTAGATCTTCACCAAAAAACAGCAATTTATGATCAGGTTGATGCCTTAGGTAAAGAGCGCGACACAGAATTGGAGAAAGTACTTTTGGAAATCCTTCCGGAAGCTTTTGCTGTAATTAAAGAAACTTCTCATCGTTTAAGCGAAAACGATTATTTAGAGGTTACCGCAACACAGTTCGATAGAGATTATGCTGCAAGGAAAAACAATGTTAAAATTGTTGGCGATAAAGCACAATGGGCGAATAGGTGGGATGCTGCAGGAACCGAAGTAGTTTGGAATATGGTGCACTACGATGTACAGCTAATTGGTGGTATTGTATTGCACAGCGGTAAAATTGCCGAGATGGCTACTGGTGAGGGTAAAACCCTGGTAAGTACATTGCCGGCTTATTTAAATGCATTGGCCGGACAAGGTGTTCATATTGTTACCGTGAATGATTACTTGGCCCGTCGTGATAGTGAGTGGAATGGGCCGTTATTCGAATTTCATGGTTTAAGTGTAGATTGTATTGATAAACATGAGCCAAACTCTGAGGAAAGAAGAAAAGCTTATGCTGCAGATATTACCTATGGAACCAATAATGAGTTCGGTTTTGATTACCTGCGTGACAATATGTCGCAAACACCTGATCAATTGGTGCAGCGCAAGCAGCATTTTGCAATGGTGGATGAGGTCGATTCAGTTTTGATTGATGATGCCCGTACCCCTTTGATTATCTCAGGTCCGATTCCACGTGGCGATGAGCATGAGTTTTATGAATTAAAACCACGTATCGAACGTTTGGTTAATGCACAAAAAGCCTATGTAACCCAAGCATTAAACGAAGCGAAGAAATTGATCAACGCAGGCAACAGCGGAACCGAAGAAGGTGAAGGTGGTTTAGCCTTATTGCGTGCATACCGTGGCTTGCCAAAAAACAAAGCTTTAATTAAGTTTTTAAGTGAAAGCGGTGTTCGTGGTTTGTTGTTGAAAACCGAAAACCACTATATGGCAGATCAATCTAAGAATATGCCTAAAGTAGATTCTGAATTGTATTTCTATATAGATGAGAAAAATAACCAGGTTGAATTAACGGAAAAAGGTATCGAACTGATTACCCAATCAGGTGAAGATCCGAATTTCTTCGTATTGCCTGATGTAGGTACTGCAGTAGCAGATCTAGAGAAATCTGATCTGCCTTTAGAAGAAAAAGTAGTTCAAAAAGATGCCCTAATGCGCGATTATTCTGTTAAAGCAGAACGCATCCACTCGGTTAACCAATTGTTAAAAGCTTATACTTTATTTGAAATTGATGTAGAATACATCATCGATGAAGGAAAAATTAAAATTGTTGATGAGCAAACAGGTCGTATTATGGATGGCCGTCGTTACTCTGATGGTTTACACCAGGCAATTGAGGCTAAAGAGAATGTAAAAGTTGAGGATGCTACCCAAACATATGCAACCGTAACCTTGCAAAATTATTTCCGTATGTATCACAAACTTTGTGGTATGACGGGTACCGCGACAACAGAAGCTGGCGAGTTTTGGTCAATCTATAAATTAGATGTGGTAGAAATTCCAACCAACAGAAATATTTCTAGAAAAGATGAGCAGGATTACGTTTACCGTACCGTTCGTGAAAAATATAACGCTGTTGCTTCAGAAATTCAGTTTCTTGTTTTTCCGTATTCTCATTATGAAACAGAATATGAACTGGATAAAGAAGGAAATCCGAAACAAAAAGATGGCAAACCGGTAATCAAATACGATCCAACAGGTAGAGCTGTGCCTAAGCTCGATGCTAAAGGTGCATTAATTCCTGCGGTTAATCCTGAAACAGGGCAACTAGAGCCAAAAGCTGGTCGCCCGGTACTAGTGGGTACAACATCGGTAGAGATTTCAGAGTTGTTAAGCCGTATGCTTAAACTTCGTGGAATTAAACACAATGTATTAAATGCGAAAATGCACCAGAAAGAGGCCGATATTGTTGCCGAAGCTGGTCAGGCAGGAACTGTAACCATTGCAACCAACATGGCTGGTCGTGGTACCGATATTAAATTGGGTGCAGGTGTTAAAGAAGCTGGTGGTTTAGCCATTGTGGGTACCGAGCGTCACGAGTCTCGTCGTGTAGATAGACAGTTACGTGGTCGTGCAGGTCGTCAGGGTGACCCAGGTTCATCTCAATTCTTCGTTTCATTAGAAGATAACTTAATGCGTTTATTTGGTTCTGAGCGTATTTCTGGCATCATGGTGCGTATGGGTATCGAAGATGGTGAAGTGATTCAACACTCGATGATTACCAAATCTATCGAACGTGCACAGAAGAAAGTAGAAGAGAACAACTTTGGTATCCGTAAACGTTTGTTAGAGTACGATGATGTAATGAACTCGCAACGTACTGTAATTTATGCTAAACGTAAAAATGCTTTATTTGGCGAGCGTTTAGATGTAGATATGAACAATATGGTTTTCGATGTTGCTGAGGATATCGTAAGCGAGTATAAACAAGAAGGAAATTACGATGGTTTTAAACTGGAGGTAATCAAAAACTTCTCTTTAGATACGGCCATTACCGAAAAAGAATTTACTTCAACCAACATCCCTCAGTTAACTGAAAGGTTATTCGATGAAGCTGAAGCATTTTACGCACGTAAATCGGAAGCCATTATCCAACAATCATTACCAGTTTTAACCCAGGTTTATCAGGAACGTGGCGAGCACATCAAACAGATTGTGGTTCCGTTTACTGATGGTATCCGTGGTATTCAGGTAGCGGTTGATTTGAAGAAAGCAATCGACAACAAAGGAAAAGAAGTAGTTCGTTCATTCGAAAAAACTATTGTCCTTGCCTTGATCGATGATAGCTGGAAAGAGCATTTACGCGAAATGGATGATTTGAAGCAATCTGTACAAAATGCAGTTTACGAACAAAAAGATCCATTGGTGATTTATAAAATGGAAGCTTTCAACCTATTTAAAAACATGCTTAATGCGGTAAATAAAGAAGTAGTAAGTTTCTTATATAAAGGCGGTATC
The DNA here is from genome assembly GCF_018613605.1 of Pedobacter sp. ISL-64. GTDB lineage: Bacteria > Bacteroidota > Bacteroidia > Sphingobacteriales > Sphingobacteriaceae > Pedobacter. The sequence goes on from NZ_JAGGPU010000001.1 coordinate 452,812, forward strand.
CCGGTTCAGCAAGAGCCAGATCAGGTTAGAGAAGCACCAGCTCCGGTAAAACAGCCGAAGTTGCAAACTACTAAACAAGAATTTGGTAGAGAAGAACCAGGTATCGAATTTGGCGATACGCGTGAGCCCGTGCCGCAACAGCCAATCCGTAAGGAGGCGACAGTTGGTAGAAACGAACCTTGCCCATGCGGTAGTGGCAAGAAGTTCAAGAACTGCCATGGAGCAAATTTATAGGAATTAGTTAAAAAGTTGATGAAGCCGGATTTTGATAAGAAATCCGGCTTTTTTGTTTACGGTTTTATTTTAGTATTTTTGAGATATGGAAACACTTACCATAAAAATTCCAGAGAATAAAAGCACATTTGTAAGACAATTACTCAAAGAACTTGGCGTTACCATTCTTGAGGGCAGCGCCAAAAATAAAACCTTAGCTCTGTCGCCAGAACAACAACAAGAAATTATTTCATCCCAAAAACAAATTAATAATGGTCTGTTTGTAACCCAATCAGGTTTGGATGATGAAATAGGAAAATGGTTAAAGAAATAATTTGGTCTCACAAAGCAAGAATTAAGCTATTTGCCATACTTGAGTTTTATGCTCAAAGAAATGGTAATAAAAAATATTCGGCAAAACTCTACAAGATATTTAATAAGGAACTAAAATTATTGATCAGAAATCCCCAATTAGGGATTCAGTCATCAAAAGATAATATAAGGGGGTTGATCGTACTTGATTACATTATTTTTTATGAATGTAATGATTTTCAACTCATCATTCATACCATTTGGCCTACTAATCAGAATCCCAATGATTTAATCATATAAATAGGTAGCATTAAACTATTTGCTTAACCCATAAAGAATGCCGATTTTTGCAACGATTTCGGCATTCTTGTTGTTAAGAAGAAATGAGATGATATTTTATTCATCTGCTCACTAAATGCCAAGGTCTTTTACACATGAAAACAATATTAACTTTTATAGGCTGTTTGTTCCTTTTTACCACTGCTTTTGCACAAAAAGGAGAGGTTACGGTTATAAAAGATCCCTTAATTGATAGTTTAATTGCCAAACGTTTGGCAGTTTATAAAACTTCTGGAGAGGTAAAGCCGGGTAAGCCCATTGTTTCGGCTTACGGTTACCGCGTACAGATTTTCTATGGGTCAGACCGGCGCGAGGTTTTTAACGAACAGGCAAGGTTTAAAGGACTTTATCCTAAATATAATACCTACCTCGTTTATAAAGAACCTAACTATTATGTTCGAGTGGGCGATTTTAGAACACGCTTAGAAGCGCAGCGCCTCATAAACGAACTCAGGCCAAACTTCCCGACATTGTTTATTTTTAGGGAAAAAATTAATGCACCAAGTTTAGATACCACAACAAGTAATGATCAAAAATAAAATCCAAGAACTAGCCGCGAACATTTTTAACGATGTAGTGGGCTATCGTCAACATATCCATGCCAATCCTGAATTATCTTTCAAAGAATTCGAAACTTCATTGTTCATCAAGGATAAATTAAAAAAATGGGGAATTGAATATACCGATTGTGCTAATACCGGTGTGGTAGGTTTAATTAAGGGTAACCAGCCATCTGATAAAGTAATCGCATTACGTGCCGACATGGATGCATTACCTATTCACGAAGCAAACGACAAACCTTACCGTTCTAAAAACCATGGTGTAATGCATGCCTGCGGACACGATGTTCACACTTCTTCACTTTTAGGAACAGCTCATATCCTAAACCAAATGAAAGATGAATTCGGTGGAACCATCAAATTGATCTTCCAACCTGCAGAGGAGTTGTTGCCAGGCGGAGCAAGTATCATGATTAAAGAAGGTGTATTGGAGAATCCAAAACCTGATTATATTGTTGGTCAGCATGTAATGCCGTTAATTGATGCCGGTAAAGTAGGTTTCCGTTCAGGTATTTACATGGCCTCAACAGATGAATTATATGTTACTGTAACCGGGAAAGGTGGTCATGGCGCGCAGCCTCACCAAAATATCGATCCGGTTTTAATTGCATCGCATATCATTATTGCTTTGCAACAGATTGTTAGTCGCAATGCCGATCCACGTACACCATCGGTTTTATCTTTTGGTAAGGTAAATGCCAATGGAGCAACTAACATTATTCCAAATGAGGTAAAAATCGAGGGTACGTTTAGAACCTTAGATGAGGGGTGGAGAGATGAAGCACATAAACGCATGAAAAAAATGGCTGAAGGAATTGCCGAAAGTATGGGGGGAAGTTGCGATTTTGATATCCATAGAGGTTATCCATTTTTAATTAACGAAGAAAAATTAACAGCAAATGCAAAGGCTTTTGCCGAAGAATTTTTGGGGAAAGACAATGTGGTTGATTTAGATATCTGGATGGCTGCCGAAGATTTTTCTTTCTACTCGCAGGTAACAGATGCCTGTTTTTATCGTTTAGGTACTGGGAATGCCGCAAAGGAGACGCAATATTCAGTACATACACCAAGATTTGATATTGATGAAGATGCCTTGAAAATATCAACAGGATTAATGGCCTATATTGCTTTAAAACAATTAGGGAATTAATGATAAGGTGGAGGATGTAAGATGGACGGAATTAATCTTTCTCCCGTTTTACATCTTTCATGATACATTATCCATTTTACCTTTTACATCTACCTTCCATGAAAAAAGTATTTTTGTTATTATTGTTAACGTCGCTCTTTTACACAGGTTTCGCTCAGGAAATCAACCGCTTTAATCCTGATACAATTAAAACCATTACGCTCGATTCTGCAGTAAATATCAAGGCTGAAAAATTGAATGTAGAGACATTTATCAGAAAGGTGATGTACGATACTTCCTTTTATCAATCGTTTAGGGATATGAAACGTTATTCTTTCATTGCCGAAAACAGGATTTACAGTTACGATAAAAAGAACAAGGTTGATGGAAAAATTTACCGTAAAATAAGACATAACAATAGCGGTCCTTATAAAATGGAGTATCTGGTAAAACAGGATACCGGGAAAATTTATAAGAAAAATGGCAAATACCAACTTTATACGGTAGAGATGTTCGATTACATTTTTATGAATGCTTATAACACCGATTTTGTCCCCAATGCACCCAAGCCTGACGGAAAGGGCGGAACAAATGAAAGTTATAAAGACAAACTCAAAACATTAATCTTTAATCCTGGCCGTCCGGTAAAAGTTCCTTTTATTGGCAGTAAAACCGAAATATTTTCATCCAATATGCGCCAGTATTATGATTATGGTTTCACCAGCGGCACCTATCTTGATTCTATTCCGGTTTATCGTTTTAAGGTTTCAGTTAAACCCGATTTAAGCAGCTGGACAAAAGATGGCATCATGATCAAGGAACTGGTTACCATTTTCGATAAAAGAAATTTCAATATTCTGGGGCGTTATGTAGATATGAAATACAGCAACATGCTGTTCGATTTTGATGTGCAGATGAACATCGAAATGGGCTACTTCGGAGAAGATAAATTGCCAACTAAAATCACCTATCAGGGTAACTGGGATTACCCTTTCAAAAAAGAAGAACGGGCAAGTTTTTTAATCGTTCATAAAGATTATAAACTCGAAAAGGGAAAATAAGGATTTGGGGTAGGCGGTCGTCATCCTGAATTTATTTCAGGATCTTTCTCATAATAACAAAATACTGAAACGAGTTCGACATGATGATAGCTTTACAATATGAAGCACCTATATGGATTAACTGACGCATAAAAAGATTTATTATCTTTAAACGATTATTTAAACCAATAAATATGCAATTCCTTTCCCCGTTAAAATTTAAAATATCATTAGCTTTATCACTGTTTTTGGGCCTTCATGTACATGCACAGGTGCTCACTTCAAAACAGATCGATAGTGTTGTAGAAAAAACACTCACCACCTTTAATGTTCCCGGAATTGCGGTTTCTGTAATTAAAGAGGGTAAAGTAATCCATTTAAAAGGTTATGGGATAAGTTCCATCAAAACCAATAAAAAGGTTGATGAGCATACCCTTTTCGGTGTGGCATCAAATACAAAAGCATTCACGGCTGCAGCATTGGGTATGTTGGTTGATGAAAAGAAAATCACCTGGGATACTAAAGTTACCGATGTAATTCCGGAGTTTAAAATGTACGATGCCTACGTAACCAGCGAATTTACCATCCGCGATTTGCTCACGCACCGCAGTGGTTTGGGTTTAGGTGCGGGCGATTTAATGATCTGGCCAGATTCTTCAACCGTTGATAAAAAGCAATTGATCCATAACCTGCGTTATTTAAAGCCGGTTTCCTCTTTCCGTACCAAATACGATTACGATAACCTGATGTATATTGTTGCTGGCGATGTGGTAGCAAGGGTTTCAGGAGTTACTTATGAAGATTTTATTGAAAGCAGGATCATTAAACCATTAGGCATGACCAAAACGGCAGCTTCCTGGTACCGCTTAAAAGACAAATCGAATGTAATTGACGGTCATGCCCCTTACGAAGGTAAACTGCTTCCTGTAGGACTAAGCTTTGGAGAGATCGCAAATGCCGCCGGTGGAATTTATTCGAACGTTACCGATATGAGCAAATGGGTAATGGCCATGATCAATGGCGGCAAATATGGCGAAACTCTTGACAAGAAATTATTCAGTCCTGCTGTGGCAAGAGAACTTTGGACGCCGCAGACCATTATTGCAGGCGGTAATCCAGTTGCTTTTAGTAGTTATGGCCTAGGTTGGTTTTTGAGTAATGTAAATGGCAATTTTCAGGCAACACACACAGGCGGTCTGTCAGGGATTGTAACACAGGTAACGATTATTCCAGAGATGAAATTGGGCATTATTGTATTAACCAATCAGCAATCTGGTGCTGCTTTTAATTCGATCACCAATTCGATTAAAGATGGTTATCTTGGTATTAAAGGACAGGACCGGATTAAAACCTATAACGATAACAGGCTCAGAAACGAAAAGCAGGCTGACGAGATGGTAAGCAAAGTTTGGAACGATATTGCAGCTCAACAAAAACTCTCGGCTACAAAACCTGATGTTAAAAACTATTATGGCACTTTCCACGATTCATGGTTTGGCGACGTTACCATCAGTGAAGTAAACGGTAAAATGCATTTTCAGGCTAAAAACGCTCCAAAATTGAAAGGCGACATGACTTACTACAAAGGAAATACCTTTATTGTAAAATGGTACGATAGAAGTTTAGATGCCGATGCTTTTGTTAATTTTAGTTTAGATAACAATGCTTCGGCCGATGGTTTTAAAATAAAAGCGATTTCGCCGCTAACCGATTTTAGTTTCGATTTCCAGGACCTGGATTTTAAAAAGACCGATAAAAAATAACCTAACCAATTATAAAATGAAAACATTATTTAAAACGAGTATTTTACTAAGCTTTTGCTTAATTGCATTAACATCAATGACATTTAAACCAAAACGGATTATCTTCTTTGGCGACTCGATTACCCAACAGGGTGTTTCTAAAAACGGATATGTAACCCTGATCAGAAAATCGCTCGATTCTACTAAATATGATATAATTGGGGCCGGAATTGGCGGCAACAAGGTTTACGATTTATACCTGCGTTTAGAAGATGATGTGCTCAACAAGAAACCCGATTTAGTGGTGATTTATGTCGGCATTAATGATGTTTGGCATAAACAATCTTCTCATACCGGAACCGATTATGACAAATATTTAAAGTTTTATCAGGCGCTGATCAATAAAATTCAGGGTGTAGGTAGCAAAGTGGTATTGGTTACTCCATCAGTTGTTGGTGAGAAAAAAGATGGTACGAATGAGCTAGATGCCGATTTGAATAAATATGCTGAAGGTATTAGAACATTGGCTGCAAAAAATAATCTTCCTGTATGCGATTTAAGGAAAATTTTTGCAGAGTACGAAGCAAAAAATAATCCAGAGGATAAAGAAAAAGGCATTTTAACTGTTGATAGAGTACACTTAAATGAAACAGGTAATAAATTGGTTGCTGATCAGTTATTGCCTTTGGTAAAATAGAAACATATTCGTCATTGCGAACTGAAGAAGGGGATTAGGTGGTGGAGTGAAGCAATCTTTCTTGTTTTAGAATGATAGAATTGAAAATAGAGTATAGCATAAAAGATTGCTTCGTCGGCTGAAGAAGCCTTCTCGCAATGACGGACCAGAGATCGTCATTGCGAACCGAAGAAGGAGATTGTGTGGTGGAGTGAAGCAATCTATCCTGTATAACGGTGGACTTAAAATAGAATAATGGAACAGGGAGGGACAGTTTACATCATTACTAATTTTACCCATACCACGTTATACACTGGGGTCACTTCAGATATTATGTTTAGGATAAAAGAACATAGAGATAAAGAATACCCTAATTCTTTTTCTGTAAAATATAGCACGAATAAACTTGTTTATTTTTGTTCTTATGATTCAATTGAGGAAGCAATTGCAGAAGAAAAGAGAATTAAAGGCGGAAGCCGAAAAAAAAAGATAAAATTAATTCAATCCATGAATCCTGAATGGAAGGATTTATGGGAGATAGTGAAAGAATGGTAAATGTCGGTTACGTCATTGCGAACTGTAGAAGGGGACTGTGTGGTGGGGTGAAGCAATCTTTCCTGTATGGCGTTAACAGTTTAAAAATAAATTAATAGCATAAAAGATTGCTTCGTCGGCTGAAAAAGCCTTCTCGCAATGACGATTTTGTAGCGTTACTGCGAACCGAAGAAAATATATTTTACATTAATAGAAAGGCAAAGGCCCCTTTAGGGGTTTGGGGATATGATAAACCGCGAAACGATAGATAAGATAATGGATACCGCCCGTATTGAGGAGGTAGTTGGGGATTTTGTGCACTTAAAAAAACGCGGAACCAGTTTAATTGGTAATTGCCCTTTCCATGGCGAAAAAACACCTTCCTTTCACGTATCCGTAACTAAAGGCATTTACAAATGTTTTGGTTGTGGTAAAGGGGGGGATTCAGTGCGCTTTATTATGGATCATGAAAAATATTCATATCCCGAAGCACTTAAATTTTTAGCCAATAAATACAATATAGAAGTTGAGGAAGCCGAACTGAGCCCTCAAGATGCCGAAGCACAAAGTGCCAAAGAAAGTCTTTATATCGTTTCGCAGTACGCTGCTGCATTTTTTGTAAAACAGCTTTGGGAAACAGATGAAGGAAAGGGCATTGGCTTAAGTTATTTTAAAGAACGTGGCTTTAGGGAAGACATCCTTAAAAAATTTGAGGTGGGTTATTCTCCGGATGTATGGGATGCGATGACGCAAAGCGCAATCAACGCCGGACATAAATTAGAGTTTTTAGAAGCCACCGGATTATCGATCAAAAACGATAACGGCAAAATTTACGATCGCTTTCGCGGTCGGGTAATGTTTCCGATCCACAACTTTACAGGCCGGATCATCGGTTTTGGAGGTAGGACTTTAAAAACCGACAAAAATGTCCCTAAGTATGTAAATTCACCAGAAAGTGAGATTTATCACAAATCGAATGTACTTTACGGTTTATTCCATGCCAAAAAAGCCATTCGCGATTTGGATAACTGTTACCTGGCGGAAGGTTATGCCGATGTGCTTTCGGTACATCAGGCTGGAATAGAAAACGTAGTAGCCTCTTCGGGTACTTCGTTAACCGTAGAGCAGATTAAACTGATCGGACGTTTTACACAGAACATTACCATTTTGTTTGATGGCGATGCTGCAGGTATTAAAGCCTCCCTCCGTGGTTTGGATATGATTTTGGAAGAAGGACTGAACGTGAAAATCGTTTCTTTCCCCGATGGCCACGATCCCGATTCTTATATGCACCATGTTGGGGCAGGTGCTTTTAAAACCTATCTCGAGCAGAATAGAAAAGATTTCATTTTATACAAGGCGAATGTATTGCTTAAAGATGCGGGCAATGATCCCATCAAACGTGCAGGCATTATCCGCGATATTGTAGAAAGTATTGCTAAAATTCCAGATCAGATCAAAGCCTCGGTTTTTATCCGCGAGTGTAGCAGTTTGCTCGAAATCGATGAACACATCCTACTTGGCGAACTCAATAAAATGCGCTCAGCCAAGCTTAAGAAAAGTTTTGATAACAACCAGAGGGCTAACCCTGCTTCAAGTCCAAAACCATATTCTTCGGGTGCACCTGAACCACTTGGTCCGCCAGATGATTTATGGGATGATAGTGCAGGCCCAATGGGTCATGAAGCACCCGCAGAAGAGAATGAGCATCAGGAAAAAGAAATTGTGCGCTTATTACTGGCTTTCGGGCACGAATTTGTAAACTGGGATAAAATTGATGATATGTACATCGGTTCATTCATCATGCAGAACCTGAGCGATGTCGAATTTGATGATCCACTTTGCAAAAGAATTATCGATTATTATAAATCAGAAATCGACAACGGCCGATTACCCACGTCGAACCACTTTGTTAAACATGAGGATAGAGATATTGCCGATCTGGCCATTACACTTTCAACCTCAGAATATGCTTTAAGTGAGAACTGGTTAAATAAACATCTTATCTATGTTAAAGATGAAACGATGAATTTAAAAGCGACTATTTTAGGTGGCATTTTTCACCTTAAAAAGCGTAAAGTCGAAAAAATATTGATGAACCTGTTGAAAGAAATTAAAGAGGAAAAGAACGAGGATAACCAAATGATTTTAATGCAACGTTATGGGGTGATTAAAGGGGTTGAGCGAGAGATTTCTAAGTTCCTGGGTTCTGTTATTGTTAAATAAATTACACTTGCCAAGAAGTCCTGTAGAGATTTCGTCATCCCGACCGAGGCGTAGTCCCGACGTTAAGTCGGGAGAGAGATCGACAATAGATTTCTCGACTGCGTTGCACTCCGCTCGAAATGACGGCTTTTCAATCATGACGATAGGCCAGTAAAAAATTTCGATATGGCGTTTCATAATGATTTAGGTAAAGCGGGTGAAAGTATTGCGAAGCAGTATCTGGAAGACCAGGGTTATGAGATTTTAGATGAAAACTGGACACATGGTAAAGCCGAGGTAGATCTAATCGTTTATAAAAATGGGATTATGATTTTTGTCGAAGTTAAATCCCGGAGCTCGGTTGCTTTTGGCGAACCGGAAGAATTTGTACACAAAGCCAAGCAAATACAGATGGAATTGGCTGCTAATGCCTATATTGAATTAATGAACCATCAAAATGATATCCGTTTTGATATTATTGCAATTACATTTACAAAAAATAAAAATTATAATTTAAACCATATTGAAGATGCGTTTTGGCCTGAAGATTAACCCCATTAAAAGTTTCATATTTATCGGAATTGCACTTGCATTTGTAAGTTCGTGTAAAGACGATTCTACCACAACCTACCGTAGTTTTATTTCGCCGATGACTGGTCTTAATGTGCCGTCAGGAAACGAGTTTGATGTTAAAGTACAATTTGGCGCCGAACAAAAAGTAGATTCTGTAGTTTACTTGATCGATACCGTTAAAATGATTTCAAAAGCCGATACTTCGGCCATCAAACTTAAAACTGAAGGTCTGAAATTGGGTAACCATTTGGTAACAGCCAAAATATTTGGCGCTGGAAAATCTGAAGATTTAACCTCGAATATTAATGTTTTAGCGGCTCAGGCGCCAACAGAATATACCTATAAAGTGATTAAAACCTTGCCTCACGATACCTCTTCTTATGTAGAGGGCTTAGAATATCATGATGGCTTTTTTTACGAAAGTGCTGGCGATTATGGTCATTCCAGTTTGCGTAAAGTAGATCCTTCTACAGGGAAAATCCTTCAGAAAGCAGATTTGGATAAACAGTATTTTGGAGAAGGCATAACTGTAATCGGAAGCAAAATTATCCAGTTAACTTACCGCGAAAAAATTGGCTTTGTATATGATAAAGCTACCTTCAAAAAACTATCTGAATTTTCGTACACTACCGGCAGAGAAGGATGGGGCCTGGCTTTTGATGGCGAGAAAGTATTGAATACGGATGGTTCGAATACCATCTTTTTCTTAAATAAAGATACCTACCAAAAAATTGGTTCGATTGATGTTTTTGATAACAAAGGGCCAATTCAAAATTTGAACGAACTGGAAATTATTGATGGGAAAATTTACGCAAACGTGTACACTACGAATGAAATTCTAATTATTAACCCAGAAACGGGTGCCGTTGAAAGCAAGATCGATTTATCCGGACTATTGCCAGCTGATTATTTTAAAACCGAAGATGAAAAGGCTAATAACGTACTAAATGGCATTGCTTATGATAAAGCAACTAAAAGACTTTTTGTTGCTGGTAAAAAATGGCCCCATATTTTTCAGATCGAGCTGATTAAGAAATAGCTAGGGTCGTACTTATAACAGATTGTGAAAGAGTAATCGTCATCTCGACTGAAGCGCAGTCCCGAACGTTCGGGAGAGAGATCTATTATGATAGATTTCTCGGTTGCGTTGCACTCCGCTCGAAATGACGATTTATCGAGCCAGATTTCCCGTACTAATCCTGTTTCTTCGGTTCGTCTAAATAACCGTTAAAAATAATGGGTTGTTTGTTCATGCTGCTTGCCGTTAATGAAGCATAACCATTGGTCGAAATATTAATGGTAAACCGATAGTTTTCTCTTTTTACATCCTTTGTATTAATCTGGATGGTGTAAGATCCTTTTTTATTCTTCGATTCTGTGTAGGTGAAATCTTTAGAGGTAAATTTAATACCACCTTGAGTAGGATCCATCGGAGCAGAAAAAGATCTTCCAAAATAAGGCAGATAAGCAACAATACTGTCTTTGGTAACCTTAACATCGTATTGCGAACCCGTCAGGTTTATAGAACCACCACCCTGACTACCAGGCATCATCGCTAATACTTTATTAATGTCGTTGTTCGACATCGGCATGGCGGTATTGGCAACAAAAGTATAATTTTTATCTGCTACAATTTTCAGTGTAGTTTCCTTATTGGTTTGGGCAAATAATTGAACCCCAATCAAAAGAAAGGCAAGGCTCAATATTAAATTTAAACGTTTCATAATGTGTGTTTTAAATGTGTAACAATTTAAAGATGCACAGATTTGAAAGATTCCATAATAGTGCCAAAAAATGGACGGTGGACTAAATTTAACGATTTTAGTTTTTATATAGCGGATTTACCTTTTCCGAATAACTCGATTTGTATAACGGATTACTTTTCTCTGTTACAGAAGCTCCCATTGCTGTGAATTTATAGGTGCCTACAGGAAGATTGTTGAGTTCGATTTCTCCGTTTTCATTCGTAATTAAAGTAATTAAACTGCCACCAGGATTTTTACCACCTTTAACAATTATTCCACCGATTGGCGTGCCTGCTACCCGCGATTTGGGATTAGTGGAAGGTACCAAAATGATAAATTTATAATTTCCTGCACTGGCATTATTAAATTCTATCTCTCCATTTGAGTTGGTTACGAGGGTAATTGCATCGTCTCCTGGATTTTTACCTCCTTTAACCACAATACCTCCGATAGGCTGCCCAGTCACGAAACTTACTTCGCCAGTGGCTACATCTAATTTGCCCTTAATGGATTTCATAATGCAAGGGAAATGTGATTCGGGGTAATTTAGTTTACAGTAATCACAATAATGCCCTTCTGGCACCTGAACCCTTAATTGTTGTGAATTTGTTTCTTTAGTTTCTGTTGATGTTGCAGTTCTTTTAACTTGAGCCAGAACAGTAAATGAAATCGATAGCAGAAATACCGCTATAGCAGCCCCTTTTTTCATAAAATTTGATTAGAACTACAAAATTAATCAAAAAATATGGCTCTTGCTAGTTTTTAAAGGCTAGTGAGATAATGGCTAGTTATTTGACTATTTCTTTTTAGATGCTTTCGCAAAAGGATTGAAGGCCAGCGCAAGGTTAACCCAGAAATCCAGTTCATCATTCCGGCCTAAAACATCTTCTGATACCGAAACGTAGCCCTTCATTGGTCTACCACCCATAACCATCTGCTGCCAGCCATCTTTATCGGATAAATTTTCTAAAGTATTGGGGTCGAGCCTCACCATCATGCTGTTTTTAGAAACACCTATACACATTTTGCCGTTCACCATAAAAATAAGCCCACTGAACATTTCTTTTTCCTCTACATCTTGTATATGCATTAAACGTTCGGCAACGCGAAGCGCTAAGGTTTCGTTATATTTCATAGTCTAAAATTAATGTACATTTTTGCCTGTTCCGTATTTAATTCCAACTGTGTAAAAATATTTTCTGATCAAGTCGTATTTTTCGGTGCAAAATTCTCCTGTTTTTATTTTTTCTGAGCTATCTTCTCTTCTGTGGCATTCGAAACAAATCTCAATATATTCTGCTATCAATCCTTTTTCATCTAAAAATACAATTGCATTTCTGGGATTATAACAGCTATATCCATCATCTCCTATCAGTAATCCCTTATAGCTCTTGGTAGACTTATAGCCAAAATTATATAGGATGTCAGTTAGTTTATCAATCTCCAATGCTGACAAAATCCTATTTTCTTTGATTCTCGTTTGATCTAGTTTTTGTTTTTTTGCCAACAAAGCTAGGGTGAATTCTTTCTCATTATGATTTTTAGGCTGAGTTTTACCAGCAATATTAATTTCTGCACTTGGCTCAGGTAGTTCGAAAGAAATCAACATTACCTTTTTGTATTGGTTAAACGGGAAAAATTTTAATCTTTCACCAAGTGAATAAGTGTTTCGATGGATGCAGGCCATGCGTTTTTCTAAAACAGCATAGTCTGCTCTAGATGGCGGTTCCACTGGTGGCTTCATTATATCGTATTTTTTCTTTTGTGCAAAACCTACAAGGCAAATCAAAGAAAAAAGTAAAGTAAGTTTAATAGCGTGCATTAGAATTGTTTATCCTTAAAATTAATGTTTATAAGATGTTGAACAAAATAATTTCCTTACTATCTCTATTTCAGTAAATTTGCAATATGTTGTTAAACTGCTATCAGGAAGAATTATTAGAGGCCGGGTGTGATGAAGCCGGAAGAGGTTGCCTCGCTGGTCCTGTTTTTGCCGCGGCGGTAATATTGCCAAAGGGTTTTGTGTTAGAAGGATTAAATGATTCTAAGCAGTTATCGCATGAGCAAAGGGCCTCTCTGAGACCTATAATAGAACAGGAAGCTTTAGCTTGGGCCGTAGCTTCTTGTGATCATGAAGAGATAGACCGGATCAATATTTTAAATGCTTCATTTTTGGCTATGCACAGGGCGATTGAAAAATTACATACCCAACCACAATACCTGGTAATTGATGGCAACCGTTTCAAAACCTATCCGCAAATTCCACACAGTTGCATTGTAAAGGGCGATGGTAAATATCTAAATATCGCCGCCGCTTCTATATTGGCGAAAACCCACCGTGATGAATTTATGACCAATCTGCATATCGATTTTCCACATTACAATTGGCAGCAGAATAAAGGATATCCAACAATTGCACACCGTAAGGCTGTAATCGAAATCGGGTTATCGCCTTTTCACCGCAAAACTTTTAATGTGAGCGACCCTCAGTTAGAACTGTTTTCAAAAAACGCCTAAAATTTCGTATTTTCACAACATTGTGAAAATTCTGTTGATTACTAAGCGGGTTCCCTTTCCGCCAAATAGTGGTTATCCTATCGTGGTTTATAACACCATAAAAGGTTTGCTGCAACTTGGCGCAGATATTACTTTGTTTAGCCTCAATCCCTCAAAAGGACGGATCGACATCGAGGATATCTACGATCCTATTTTTGAACAGATTAAATACCATACTTACGATTTAGATACAGATGTAAATGTATGGTCGGCATTTTTTAATATTTTCACTAACGAATCTTATAACGTTTCCCGTTATTATAGCGAAGATGCTGCGCGACAGTTAGAAAATCTCTTACGAGAAAATGTGTTCGATATTATTCAATTTGAGGGGCTTTTTGTTGTTCCTTATCTGGATGTGGTTAAGGCAAACAGTAATGCCAAACTCATTTATAGGGCACACAATATCGAATTTACCCTTTGGGAACGTCTTTCTCATTCTGAAAAGTTTCTCATTAGACGTAAATATTTAGCTTTTTTAGCCCAGCGGCTTAAAGCATATGAAACCGATCAGATTAACCGTTTTCATCATATTTTTGCCATTTCCGAGCCCGATCGCCAAAGCATATTAATGTTTGGTTGCGAAATTCCGATGTCGGTTTTTCCGGTTGCCATCGATTTAGAAAAATATAAAGTAGATAAAAGTAAAACCAGTTTTCCTACACTGTTTCATTTAGGTGCAATGGACTGGCGACCGAATCAGGAAGGACTAGAATGGTTTTTGGATGATATCTGGCCCGATATTGAAAAACTAAATAAAGATCTTCGTTTTTATATCGCAGGGAAAAACATGCAAAAACATTTCTTCGAATATGATTCTGAAAACCTGATCGTAGAGGGAGAAGTTTTCGATGCGGTAGAGTTTATGAATTCTAAAGCAATTATGATTGTTCCTTTAATCTCTGGCACGGGAATGCGGGTAAAGATTATTGAAGGTATGGCCATGAAAAAATGCATCATAGCCACCACTACTGCTGCAGAGGGAATTAATTGCAGGCATGGCCATGATATTTTAATTGCTGATTCTGCAGATGAATTTTACCGGTCGATTTTACAGTGTATCATTAACCCTAAACGTTGGGTGGAAATAGGAGAGAACGCTCGCAAAACAGTAGAAAACGACCATGGTGTTCATTTAATCTCTAGTAAAATGCTGAAGATTTACGAAGAATTGGTGAGTGCGTAAGTATCTTTAGTAGATGCTGAAGCAAGTTTAGCATGAAGGATGAATAGAAAAATCATCTAAAAACTCCTTAAAATTAACCTCAAAATTTTGTCTTTTTCTTAGTACTTTTGCACCCCAAGAAGAATAACGAATAAAGCCGTCATAATTCACAGAATATCAGCTATACTGGCTTCATTATCATAAAAAATAAAATTTACGGATGAAAAACACCGCATTAACAGAAAAACACATCGCTTTAGGCGCTAAAATGGTTCCATTTGCAGGTTACAATATGCCTGTTACTTACGAAGGTATTAACGCCGAACATGCAACTGTTCGTAACGGCGTGGGTGTTTTTGATGTAAGCCATATGGGCGAATTTATTCTGAAAGGTGAAAACGCATTGGATCTTATTCAACGTGTAACCAGTAACGATGCGTCTAAATTATACGATGGGAAAGTTCAGTACTCTTGTTTGCCAAACCAAGATGGCGGTATTGTTGATGATCTTTTGGTTTACAAAATAGATGATAAAACCTATATGTTGGTGGTAAACGCTTCTAACATCGAAAAAGATTGGAACTGGATTCAACAATTCAATTCGAAAGATGTTGAAATGCATAATATTTCTGATCAAACTTCTCTTTTAGCCATTCAAGGACCAAAAGCTGCAGATGCTCTACAAACATTAACCGATGTTGATTTGGCATCGATGGAATATTATACTTTCGTTAAAGGTGCTTTTGCTGGTGTTGATAACGTAGTCATTTCAGCAACAGGTTATACTGGCGCTGGTGGTTTCGAAATTTATTTCGAAAACCAATATGCCGATCAAATTTGGGATGCTATTTTTAAAGCAGGTGCGCCGTACAACATTCAGCCAATAGGCCTAGGTGCACGCGATACTTTACGTTTAGAAATGGGTTTCTGTTTATATGGAAATGATATCGATGATACTACCTCGCCTATTGAGGCAGGTTTAGGTTGGATTACCAAATTTTCTAAATCTTTTACCAATTCGGAGGCATTATTGGCGCAAAAAGAAGCTGGTATTCAAAAGAAATTGGTTGGTTTCGAAATGATCGATCGTGGTATTCCGCGCCATGATTATGAAATTGCTGATGCCGAAGGAAATATTATCGGTAAAGTGACTTCTGGTACCCAGGCACCTTCTTTGCAAAAAGCGATAGGTATGGGTTACATCGCAAAAGATTTCACTAAAGAAGGAACTGAAGTTTTTATTTTAATCCGCAATACGCCAATTAAAGCTAAAGTGGTTAAATTTCCTTTTTATAAATAAGGTTTGGGGTTTAAGGTTTAAGGCGTAGGGCATATCTCCCCTAACCATAAACCATAAACCTTTCGCCTTTCACCTCCCTTTGCATGTCAAAAAAAATAGAAGTTTGTTTAACACCAGCCTTGATTGATTTATATGATATCGAACAAAGCATTGTGGTGGTTATCGATATTTTAAGAGCCACATCATCTATTACCTACGGAATAGATAATGGTGCTGAAGCGATTATTCCAGTTGCTCAGGTAGAAGATTGTTTAAACTATCGTGATAGCGGATTTTTATTGGCGGCAGAACGAAATGGAGAAGTGGTAGCAGGATACGATTTCGGTAATTCGCCATTCTCTTATACCCATGAAAAAGTGAACGGAAAAACGGTCGTGTTAACTACTACCAATGGAACTAAGGCCTTGCATTTGGCTCAGAAAAGGGCCTATCAGGTTGTAATTGGCTCCTTCCTGAACTTAGATTCACTTTGCGATTATTTGAAAAGTCGGGATAAGAATGTGCTTTTGCTTTGCGCCGGTTGGAAAGATCAGTTCAATTTAGAGGATACTCTTTTTGCGGGTGCTGTGGTAAATAATCTCCGTCAAAATTTCGAACATTTTGATGATTCTAGCGTGGCTGCAGAAGATTTGTATGCCTTAGCTAAGGCAGATCTGAGGAAATACCTCCACAAATCATCACATAGCCATCGTTTGGCTCAGTTGAATATAGAAGAAGATGTTGTTTTCTGTCTGCAGTTAAATCTATGCAAAACAATTCCCGTATTGGAAGGCGAGCGTTTGGTTGCCTTAAAAAATTAAAAACTAAAATTTAAGCCCAGCAATACTGCATTTTTTCTGAAACTTGCACCATTAAATTGAGTTTCCTCTGTTGGTCTACTATTAAAATAAGCTTTATCTACACCAGAGTAAGTGTTGATGTTATTGATCTTATAGTCAACTTCTATCCGTAAACTTTTGTTTAATGGTACAGCCAGATTGATATCGCCACTCAATGAAAAGGAATTTGCCTTATGTGTAAAGCTTACAGGTTTTGCAAAATCAGGAATTAAATTCCAGTTGGCTTTTGCCGAATAAGTATAAAAGCCGCCTAAAACTGTAGCGCCTATACTGAATTTCTGCATTTTAAGAACAAGTTCTGCTCCAAAATCGAATCCTTTATATCTTGCTACATACGTAGAGTTTAAGCCTTTGCTATCAGGATTAGTTGCGCTTTCTAACAAATGAAATTTTTGCTGATGATATGACAGTCCAACAATTGGATTGATGTTAAAATCGCCAAATTTGAACAGTTGGTAACTGAGCTGTAAATTGGCATCGTATAAATAACCTTTATTTGCGTTCAGCAGATCGAAATAAAAAGCATTTTGCCGGTTATCATCTGCATAATCGGTATCTTCTGCCTCGCCCTTGGTTATGCTGCTGTAATGGTTAGCGGCTTTAATACTAAGCCGCTCGGTAATATTGTATTTAATGTCTAAGCCAAAACTAGGCCCTTTAAGATTTTTCCAGATGAGTTCTGATAATACATTCGGACTGGTTCCAGCTGCATTACCTGCAATAGACCAATCAAATCTTGATTGTTGAATGCCTGCATAAGGCTTTACCTCCCATTTATAGGGATTATCTTGTGCCGATGCAGTTTGGTAGAATAAAAAGAGTGTTAAGCAGGTTAAAAATGGTTTGATAAAGGAAATCCGCAAAGCGATCAGCATATCTGTTTTTATTTTACAACAACAAAATACACATAGTGGTTATTTAAAACCACTATGTGTAATAATTTATTTTCTAAAATGGATATACTGAAGCGATAAATGACTTATCAGTAGGTGATAATACGGTATTCCATCCCACCTCGAAATCACCGATGGTTAATTCGTTTGGAACAGAATAGTGCATGATCGAATATTTATCGTAAGCGCTATAATTGGTTTGTGTGGTACTGTATTTTGCAAATAAGTTATTGTCTACATCTGCCTGAGTCCAGTAATTTGGTGCAGCAGCATAATAGGCATAAACAGCAGGTTTATCCCATGGAATGGCCACCAATGGGTGTTGGTGCTCATGGATCAATCCTAAGGCATGGCCAAATTCATGGATTACCACGCGGCTATATTCAGAATCTGCTGTAGTTGCAGTTAACCAACCGTAGTTCATAGTCGCACCAGTGCTAGGCGTTGATTTTCCAATGTACGACCAAGATCCATCCCCACTTACAAAACTTACCCTGATTTTGGCTGTATTGTCGTTTGTTACAAAGTTGAATTTGATGTTGGCATATTGTTCCCACGCTTTCGCATATTGGATTACTTTAGCCCTGATGGCTGATGTGCTTCCGTTTAAACTTACTTTAATCGTAGTTCCAGGAATCCATTTTGTTGACTTTAGAACGGCGCCTCTTGGGGTAGTTCCATCCAATGATCTTTCTGTACAGATCTGGATGTCGCCAAGGGGATTAACAGCTGATAATTCAGGTTTTTGTAAATCTGCCGTCTCTGTAGGTTTTTCTTTTTTACATGCGAATAATACTGTGGTTAGCGCCAGGGCAGTTAATAGGGTTTTATTTAATTTTAAGAATTTCATGTTTAGGTTTTTTTAGGTAAAAATTAATGATCTGTATTTGACTTGGAAATCAAGTTAGAAGATCGTAAAAACAGGAATTCTTCTTCTTTGAAAAAGAATAATCAGGTTGAAAAACATAGATAGACATTTAGGTTTAATTTACTCTACACTTGCAAAGTAATCCTAAAGTAAAATAATATCATATCAACACCAAGAGAATTGTAATATTTTTATTGCATAAGTGTATTTTTTACACTCGTTTATTTGTTTAATATAGACTATTTTATTGTAGTTTAAATATTACATATCGCAAGAAATCCACAAGTGAATCTACTTGCTATTTTGTAATTAATTCAGAAATTGTTGGACTGTTTTTAATCGTAATCAAGGCTTCTTCGTGTGCCAGCCAATAAATATCTTCTGCACGTTTCATATCGAATGTACTAATAGCCCCTAAACCTTTTGGTTCGATTAATACGTTACAGAATTTTGCTTTTCTTTCCATATCGTGGTTAATAGACATTATACCTGCGCGTCCCATTAAATTGGTAATACCGGTAATTTTATCAACAGGTTTAAGGTGGTTACAGGACGAGCCTATAATGAAATCGCAGTCGTCCATTAAAGGTTCAACCGGGAAATTATTTAAAATGCCGCCATCCACATACATCTGGCCATCAATCATAATGGGTTTAAAAATACCAGGTATGCAGCTAGAGGCATGAATAGCCCTAATAAGCGGTCCTTTTGTAAAATAAACCAATCGGCCTTCACTAAAGTTTACAGCAGCAATAGTTAAAGGTATTTTTAGCTTCTCAATTGAATCTTCCGGAAAATATTCCTTTAAAATTAAAGCAGTATTTTCAATATTAATTAAGCCTAACGACCCTACTGCGGGGCGTACAAAGCGCCAGAGTTTTGTTTTAAGGAAAATATTCAAACCTTCTTCTGGATCTATGCCAGCTGCAAAAAAGGCTCCGGCTATCGCTCCTGCACTTGTTCCGCTAATGTGACTAAAGGTAATGCCTAAATTACTAAAGGCCTTTAAAACGCCTAAATGTGCTATTCCCCTAATGCCTCCGCCTGATAATACAATGCCAACTTTCATAGATTTAATTTAGGATGATTATTTAATAAATTGATTCAGGACTAACGGCTCCGGACTCAGGACTATTTTTGTTGTTTGGGTTTGTACTTCGATTGATTTAAAATTTTCTGTGCATCGTTATCTGCCATTAATTGTTGTAAAGTAACATCAGGATGCGCTTTCATATATTTCCTTACAATTTGCCAACCTGTCCATACGCCCAATTTTGGTGCCGAATCTCTATTTTCGCCTAAACCTGGGGTAAAAGGCCCTTCAGATAAAAATACCTGGATCTTTTGATAATCGGTTTGGTATAAAAAGTTGTTCTCCAAAAAATATGCCCAAATATCTCCTTCAAAATTTTGTGCCCAATCCAATTGTTGTTGTGTATAGCCTATTTTAATAGAATCAGCTGTGTTTTCAGGCAAAACTTGATCAAGAAAGTATAAAACTTTCCCCTGGAAAATCATTTTAGACAACAGGGTCGTGTTATCATCAGGCTCAGCAAAAAGTTCTTCGTGGGCATATGTTTCGGCCACACGGGGCACAATATATTCAGGTGCAAACCTCCTCGAAAGGTATAAGGGTACACTTTGTACAATCGCTTTATAAAATTTGCTGTCTTTGCCCAGAAACATGTCCAAACCAATACCCAAATAGTTATCGCCCACTGGCATTTGGTAAGCAAAACCTGAAGCAAAAGAAATAAATTTTGGAATTTTAGCTTTTGGATAATAGTATTTAATGTATTTAAAAGTTTCGGTCAATCCTTCTTCTTGCACTTTTAAGTTTGGAAAAACGCTATCAACTTCTTTGCTTAAATCGGTATAAGCCTGGTCGCGGTACAAATTGGCTAACGATTCGGTATTTGAATATTTGCTGTCCAGAATCCGGTGGATAAAATCGTCATAAAACACACCATATTTTGAACCAAGCTGTTTATCTACCTCAATAACATTTTTGTTTTTCCCATCAAATAGCTCGCTATCAAATCTTTCGATTGTAATGTTTACCTGTATATTGGTTACATCGGGCCTGTTGCTTTGCCTGCAGGAAATAAATGTGATGGCAAAAAGAAAAATTAGATAAATTTGCCAGTGTTTTACGTTATACATCATGTACAACAAATATATATAAACACCTATAGCATGAAAAGAATATCGACCATTTTAATTTTGTCTGTTTTAAGTTTTGGCGCATGGGCGCAAAATTCGCCTTTAACCAATTACGGCTTTAGGTTAGGTTTAACCGCTACGCCAACCTTTGGTTGGATTAAACCCGAGCAGGGAAAAACAGACGGAATAGCTTTGGGTTTTTCTTATGGATTAATTGGCGATTTTAATTTTGCCCCGAATTATAGTTTTTCCACCGCTTTAACCATCACCTCAATTAATGGTAAAAGTACTGAGGCCAATGTTTTACCTTATTACGCAACCAATAGCAGTACAGCACCGAAAGCTTACGATTTAAAATATAAACTACAATATGTAGACCTGCCTTTAACCATTAAACTAAAAACGGTAAAGACTGATGGAAAACGCTGGTATGGTCAGTTTGGATTGTCTAATTCAATCAACATCAGTGCTAAACAAGATGCTGTAACAGGTGGAGCGGTTGTTGGCGATAATTTAAATGTATCCGATAACATTAAACTTTACCGTGCGGGATTAATCATCGGTGGCGGCGGCGAATTTGATATTTCGGGCAATACCAGTATCGTGGCTGGTTTAACTTTTAATAACGGTTTCACTAATATTGTAACAGATAAAGCCAGAGATGTTAGAAATCATTATTTGGAACTTAATTTCGGTGTATTCTTTTAATCTGGATATTTGTCTTGATACTTGATACTCACTACTTGATACATTAATATGAAAATAGCACTAGCACAACTCAATTACCATATCGGGAACTTTGAGGCAAACACGAAAAAAATAACCGAAAATATTCAATTGGCGAAAGATAAAGGTGCAGATTTGGTTGTTTTTGCCGAGCTTGCTATCTGTGGCTATCCACCAAGAGATTTTTTGGAGTTTGATGAGTTTATCGTATTGTGCGAAACTGCTGCTCAGGAAATAGCCAAACACTGTACAGATATTGCCTGTATTGTGGGCCTACCTATTAAAAACGAAGTATTACAAGGAAAAGATCTGTTTAATGCAGCCTATTTCATCGAAGAAGGGAAAGTTAAAGCCGTGGTTAAAAAAGCACTTTTACCTACCTACGATGTATTTGATGAATATCGTTATTTCGAACCTGCCACACAATTTAACTGTATCGATTTTAAGGGAAAAAAAATTGCCTTAACCATTTGTGAAGATCTGTGGAATATCAACGATAATCCACTATATGTTTCTAATCCAATGGATGAGCTGATTAAGGAGCAGCCAGATGTGATGATTAATATTGCGGCATCTCCTTTCTCTTACACCCATGATGATGAACGCATTAAAGTATTGGGCGATAATGCAAAAAAGTATAACCTGCCTGTATTTTATGTAAACCAGGTTGGTGCGCAGACTGAAATTATTTTTGATGGCGGTTCTTTGGTTTTTGATGCTGATGGAGCCGTGAAAGCAGAGATGAAGTATTTTGAAGAGGATCTTCAGGTTTTTGATCTGGAAGAGGTTGAAAATGTGCGTAATAAATATCCTCAATCGGAAAGATTGACCGATATTGAGCAGATTCATGACGCATTGATTTTAGGTATAAAAGATTATTTCAGTAAATCTGGCTTCAGTAAAGCCGTTTTGGGCTTATCAGGTGGGATCGACTCCGCTGTGGTTTGTGCCTTGGCTTGTCGTGCGTTAGGCCCAGAGAATGTAATGGCCGTTTTAATGCCTTCTAAATTCTCTTCCGACCATTCTGTTCAAGATGCTTTAGATTTGGTTAACAATATTGGTTGTATGCACGAAATTGTTCCAATTAAAGAAGTTGCAGAAGCTTTCGATCATATACTGGCACCAGCTTTTAAAGGTTTGCCTTTTAACCTTGCCGAAGAAAATGTGCAGGCCCGTATCCGTGGCATTATTAATATGGCCGTGAGTAATAAGTTTGGTTATATTTTATTGAATACATCGAACAAAAGCGAGTGTGCTGTTGGTTATGGGACTTTATATGGCGATATGTGCGGTGCAATTGGGGTAATAGGCGATGTATACAAAATGCAGGTTTTTGAGCTGGCCAAATACATTAACAAAGAAAGGGAAATAATTCCGGTCAATACCATTGTTAAACCACCATCTGCAGAGTTAAGGCCTGATCAAAAAGACTCTGATTCCTTACCGGAATATGAAATTCTCGATAAAATATTATATCAGCATATCGAAAAGAAACAGGGCTCAAAAGCCATTATTGCTCAAGGTTTTGATGAGGCATTGGTGCTGCGGATTCTGAAAATGGTTAATGTTGCAGAATTTAAACGCTATCAAACACCACCTATTTTAAGGGTATCACCAAAAGCATTTGGCATGGGCAGAAGAATGCCGATTGTAGGGAAATATATGGCTTAAGTTGTTGTGGAGCCGGAAAATTGTAATGTTTAAAAAGTTGATCAATTAATTGTTTAACCTACTCACTGCAAAGCAGAAACTGCCACTAATCATTTTTAATTGTTATTGAGCTGATTTAATGCAAGTTGCTTTACCTCACTTTCTTTTTCAAAAGAGATAATATGGCGCAAGTTGGCCTGGTTGTTCATTTTACCAACTGCAATTTTTCGTACTTCTATATCGCCGTCAAAACTGGCAATATGAAATAAGTTGGCTTGATTGTCCATTTTCGCAGTAGCAATTTTTCTAACTTCTGCATCGTCATTAAAATTGGCAATGTGAAATAAGTTTGCTTGATTGTCCATTTTACCAACTGCAATTTTTCTTACCGCAACATCATCGTCGAAATTGGCGATATGAAATAAG
>NZ_JAGGPU010000001.1:476555-538299 GCF_018613605.1 Pedobacter sp. ISL-64
CGCAATAGCAATTTTTCTTACATCTGCATCGTCATTAAAACTGGCAATGTGAAATAAATTAGCTTGATTGGTCAACCTGGCAACTGCAATTTTTCTTGCCGCTATATCATCGTCAAAACTGGCAATATGAAATAAGTTAGCTTCATCTTTAAGCGAATTGATCGCTAATTTTTTGACTTTATTGATTTCGGTGCCTTTTGCAATTGCAACCAAATCTCGCTCGGAAACAGGTTTGCTAAAGTCGACGTCACTGATTTCAGTATTTTCTTTTTTACCACTTGAGTTGGCGGCTCTTTCCGGTTGGCTACTAAAGCTGATGCAGCTGCTTAGGAATAAAACAGTGCTTAAGAATAGGAGAGATTTTTTCATGTTAACTTAGCTTGTAAAGCTAAGTTATACAATTAATTTAATATCGCAGTAATCCACAAATAGATAGTTATGCTGAGATACGAAGTCCCGATTTCAGATGCTTCGTGCCTCAGCATGACAAAAAAGATTATTTATTTACGCTAAAGTCGCATTAACGGTAATCGTCGTGTTTAATAATTTAGATATAGGACAGTTTTTTTCTGCATCGGCTACTAACTCATCAAATTTTTCTTGTGTTAAATTAGGAACAGAAGCGGTTAGCGTTAAGTGTGATTCTACAATTTCACCTTTTGATGGATCCAGGTTAATTTCGCATTTAGTTTCCAGTTTATCAGCTACAAATCCGGCTTCAGTTAAGTTAGCAGATAATTTCATGGT
Source organism: Pedobacter sp. ISL-64 (assembly GCF_018613605.1). GTDB lineage: Bacteria > Bacteroidota > Bacteroidia > Sphingobacteriales > Sphingobacteriaceae > Pedobacter. Next base: position 477,303 of record NZ_JAGGPU010000001.1, read on the forward strand.
AAAACAGCCTGCGTGTGCAGCAGCAATTAATTCCTCAGGATTTGTGCCAACACCTTCTGCGAAGCGAGAATTAAAAGAATATTGAGTGTTATTTAAAGTGGTGCTTTGTGTAGTGATGTTACCATTACCTTCTTTAATAGAACCTTGCCATATGGCTGTTGCATTTCTTTTCATGATTGGATTTTATTTTTAGATTGTTTAACACCTAAAGATAAAAATATGTTTGTTTAAAGCTGGTAATTCTTTGTTAAGAAATCCTTGTATTAAAATAATTGACAAATACTATTTCAAAAAAAGAAGCTGTTTCTATGAAACAGCTTCCATTGCATTACGATCTTTTTAGGTTATTTATCTGATTTTTAATTATAAAGGGTACAATACTGCAGTAGCCTGTTTATCTTTTGCTGATAAAACAGTTGCGCCACTTCCACATTGCCCACCGTTCATTAATGATAGTGCGTCGGTTCCTCCAACCCCTGGAACATTAATGGTTGTAGATTGGTTGGTGTGTTTAAATGAAATGGTATGCCCAAATTCATGTGTTATGGTTCTTTGTCGCTGCGCAAAAGAATTGTTTTGGATCAGGTTCTGGTTAATCCAAACTGTATTGCCAGCTTTACCGTTAGAAGTTGATAAATAAGCCTGTCCACAAGTAGAACTTCCAATGGTATTGTCTACCTTAATTAGAATATCATAAATAGTACCTGTTGTAATTACAAATTTGATTTTAGAATTAGGCACCGTATTCCATTGGTTGATTGCAGAATTGATTTCGCTGATCATGCCATTTATAGAAGGATCGATTTTAACACGGATATTGCTGCTATTGGTTACAATATTTCCATTATAATATTGCTCTGTTATTGGTTTTCCATTATCGGCAGGAACTTCCATGGTTTTGCTAAATACGATATCGCCGTCTACAACGTAATTATTGCCACTTTCTACAATCTGTGCATCTGTAAATCCAAGATTTTTGATGTAAGCAAGAACTTTTTGGTTTTGAACAGTTTCGTTTTCCTGATCTGCTGGTATCTCATTTTTCTTCGAGCACGAGATTACCATTACTGAGAGCAATGCAATCAGCATAGTTTTTGTTAATAGGTGTTTCATAGTTTAGGTTTTTGGTTTAGATCGTAATATGCTGCAATTGAGTATTACATGAATAAATATAATACAAAAAATACATATTTGTATTTTAATACATGTTTATTTTGTATTCTTAATTAGCGATACGAAATCTTGCCTACTATCCTAATCTACCTGGTGTTTTAGTCTATTACTTCTAATCGACTGGAAAAGCAATATACCTACACCAATCATGATCGAAATATCTGCAAAATTGAAAACACCTGTTTGGAAGAGGTAAAAGTCCATATGCATAAAATCGGTAACCGATCCGTGTACAATCCGATCATATAGGTTGCCAATTCCACCACCTATCAGAAAGCACAAAGCAATTTGCATACTCATTGGTAAATTGCGTTTGGCAAAGAGGAAATATAAGCCATAGCCCAAAAATAGTAATGGCAAGCCTGTTAGAATAATGAGTCTAAAAATATAGGGCATATTATCGCCCAGACTTAAAAATGCACCACTGTTTTCTACTTTGGTTAAGGTAAAACGGTCTTTTATAATGCTGATGTGTTCGTAATCGCTAATCTCGGTACGCACAATTTTTTTAGAAATCTGATCGCAACCAAAATTTAATGTGAGAAGTAATAATAAAACAGACCACCTAAGGTTTTTAAATTGTTGCATGTTTTTATAATTAGAAGTTTATAGACGGGTTTTTATTTTTTCACCCATTTTCTATAAGGAATAATCAATGCTAAGACAATCGCTAAAGCACTCAATATTTTTGCAATAATATCTCCGCTTTTTACATAAAAGGTAATCTCGTCGTTTAGGTTGATGTTGGACTTTATTGCAGTTCTTGTCCACCATTTGGTGCTTTGTGTAATATCGCCACGCTGATTAATGAAACAGGAGATTCCAGTATTTGCAGAACGGGCCACATCACGATGGGTTTCAATTGCTCTGAGTTTGGCGTACATCATGTGCTGGTCTTTACCCGAGGTATTTCCCCACCAGCCATCATTAGTGATAATAGCAATAAATTGTGCTCCATCTTTAACAGATTGGCCAATCCAATCGCCCCAAAGACTTTCGTAGCAGATTACCGGTGCAACTCCGATTCCACTTTGTGCATAAAGCACACTCGGTTTTTCTTGCCAGCCCCATCCACCAACTGCTCCACCAAGTTGCGCGAAAACCCCATCTAAAAAGGAAAATACTTTCGGAAACGGCATTTTTTCTACCCCAGGTACCAGCTTGGATTTATGGTAAAAGCGAACATCTGCAGAATTTTCAATCTGCATGGCCGTATTGAAATGATCAACGTAAAGGTTTGCCTGCTGGTCGTACTGTGCAGAAAGTGTTTTTTTGTCGGGATAGATTTTAATGCTTTCTATTCCAGTGATCAGTGTGCCGTTTTTATATTTACTGATGAAGTTTTGTAGGGTGCTAAAGGTTGTCGTTTCGCGGATCCGATCTTCGTTGTCGTAACTTGGTATAGCCGTTTCCGGCCAGATAAAATATTCGGTGTTGGTTTGCCCGATCGAATCGGATAAATGTGTTAAGATTTTAACCTGCTCCAAAGGTGGGATATTCTCCAGCTTTTGATAAGGATCTATATTGGGCTGAACCACCACCACATTGCTTGGCGTCCCTTTTTGTTCTGCTGTAAAGTATTTGGCTAATGAAATGCTGATGGGAATAATCACCACCAAAGCCCAGATTCCTGCGGTTCTAAACCTTAAATAACCTGTTTGTGATTTAAATTTCTTGTAAGCTTCAAAAGCTAGGATATTGCTCACTAAAATCCACAGTGAACCTCCGTAAACACCAGTATAATCATACCATTGCGCCAGCTGATGCATTCCTGCTAAACCATTACCTAAAGTCATCCAGGGGAAAGCTAAATCCCAGGTTTGTTGCAAATATTCTAAAGCGATATAAAAGGCAATTAACCCAAGGTAGGCGATCTTTTTATTTACGTATTTGCCCAATCGATAGTATAACCAAAAAGCAAAAGTCATTAAAAGTGCACCTAATCCATAAGGAATTAAAGAAACGGGGAGGGCTACTGCCGGACCATTATACGCACTTATAGCATTGTGCACCCAATAAATTGATGCTGTATTCCAAACCAAAAATGTTAAGCCTGCAGTCAAGAAAATTCTTTTCCCCTGCTTTTTTTCAGCATTGTCCGAAATGGAATTGAGCGCAATAAACAAAGGCACCAGGCCGATCAACAACAAAGGTGTGGTAAAAGGCATTGGTGGCCAGGCTAGCCAAAGCAAAAATGCACTTAAGAGGGCGAGGAGGTAAGTTTGTTTAGATTTCATTACTAATCGGTAAAATCGTCATGCTGAATTTATTTCAGCATCTTAAATGCTGTTTTATTATAAGGGCTTAAAGGAGCGGAGCAGTTATTCAAGGGTTAAGAATAAATCATCCCAATTAGGATTCAATTCATTTATTAAGGTTGTTTTCCATGCCCTTTTCCAATTCTTTAATTGCTTTTCTCTTATTATGGCTTCTTCAATACTGTCAAATTGTTCAAAAAACACCAAAAGATTGCAATTATATCTTGCAGAAAATGAATTAGGATAATACTTATCTTTATGTTCTTTAATCCTGGAATACAACTCTGATGTTACGCCAATATAAAGAACTGTATGTTTAAAATTGCTTAATATATAAACACATCCGCCTCTTTCCATCTTTTACATCAATTAAGACCCTGAAATAAATTACCTTCGGTGAGCTCGCTAGGGCTCGGTTCAGGGTGACGGCCTTTTATTTACAAACTATCTAAAATATTTGCTTTTTTAGCTTCATATTCTTCCTGGGTAATCAGGTGTTTATCGTACAAAGTTTTAAGCTTGCGTAATTTTAAGGTGGTTTCGTCTTCTGGCTCTTCTACAACTTCAGCTATTTGAATAATGGGTTGTACTGGCTCAGGCGTCGGTTCGTAAGCAGGAATTTCGGCAAGAGGTTGTGCATTTAAATTGATGGGGGAAGCCGTTGCACGGTTTTCTTCCAGTTTTTGCTGACGGAGCATTTCCTTATACTCATCCAATTGCTGGTTTGCAGCCTGATGTAACTTACGCGCCTGTACTTTCGGAATAAATTCGGTTACGATGTTTTCGCCATGTTGTGGTACACAGATAAATTTAGAACCAAAAAATTCTTCCTTAAACGAAACCTCTTTAATGCTTTTCCACGAAATATCTTTGAAGTTCATGGTTAAACCTAAATTACCAGGCTCGCAATAAAAAATGCGCTTGTTAGAAATCGCGATGCTATCTGGTAACAAGTTTACCGCTGGTTTTTTCTGTACAGCTAAATATAAAAGTTCTTCGCCTGCTGTTAAAAGGTCGTTTAATTTTCCAATAACTTTTTCAACCGCTTTTGGGTCTTGTTCGTCACTCAGAAATCTATCTATGCTAATCATAATATTTTTAAATTGTTGTGTTGGTTACGTTTTCGATGCTACTCTTCAGCATCTTCATATTTGTTTTTGCTTTTAATGTTGGGTTTCCCCGCTATGCAAATTACAAATTCTCCTTTTAAAGTATTGTTTTCAAAATGTGATTTTATTTCCACCAAAGTTCCACGAACAGTTTCTTCGAACATCTTGGTGAGTTCTCTACTTACCGAAGCTTGCCTATCGGCACCCAGATACTGTGCAAATTCCTCTAAAGTTTTTAATAAACGGTGTGGGCTTTCATAAAGTATAATGGTGCGGTCTTCTTCTGCCAATTTTTTAAACTTTGTTTGCCTGCCTTTTTTTACGGGTAAAAAACCTTCGAAACAGAATGCATCTGCAGGTAAGCCCGAATTAACCAAAGCCGGTACAAAAGCTGTTGCTCCTGGTAAACATTCTACTGCAATTTCATTTTTAATGGCCTCGCGTACCAGGAAGAAACCCGGATCGGAAATGGCAGGTGTTCCGGCATCTGATATTAAGGCAATCTTTTGCCCTTCATTTAAAAACCTAATGATTTCTGAAGTGGCCTTATGTTCATTATGCTGATGGTGAGAAAAAACCCTTTTATCGATGCCGAAGTGTTTAAGCATCGGGGCACTCGTGCGGGTATCTTCCGCCAGGATTAAATCGCATTCTTTTAATATACGGATTGCCCTAAAGGTCATATCCTCCAAATTGCCTATAGGCGTTGGTACAAGAAATAGTTTGCCATCCATATTTTTCTGTGTCCGTCATTGCGAGAGCTGGCTCCGATTTCTCGGGGAGGAACGACGAAGCAATCTTTTTGTTGACAGATTGCCGCACTGCGTTCGCAATGACGACTTAATTATTATCTTTGCTTAAAAAATTAAATAATGCTGCAAGTTAACTATATCCGCGAAAATAGAGAGAAAGTTTTAGAACGTTTAAGTATCCGTAATTTTAAACAGCCAGAACTGGTAGATGAAATCATCAAAATTGATGAAGACCGCCGTTCTACACAAACTTCCCTGGATAATATTTCTGCTGAAGCGAATGCAGCTGCCAAACAAATTGGCGATTTAATGCGTACCGGCAAAAAAGAAGAAGCCGAGGCAATCAAAGCACAAACGGCTTCTCATAAGGAAAATATCAAAAATCTGAGTGATAAATTAAATGAGTTGGAAACGGCTCAGCATAATTTAATTGTTCAGTTGCCAAATTTACCATACCATTTGGTAAAGCAAGGATCTACGGCAGAAGAAAACGAGGTTGTTCTAACGCATGGAGCGCCTGCTGAGCTACCAAGTAAGGCTTTGCCGCACTGGGAATTGGCTGCGAAATATGATATTATCGATTTCGAGTTGGGTGTGAAAATTACTGGTGCAGGTTTTCCGGTTTATAAAGGAAAAGGTGCAAAGTTACAACGTGCTTTGATTAATTTCTTTTTAGATCATGCTACTGAAGCAGGTTATAAAGAAATGCAGGTACCTCATTTGGTTAATGCGGCCTCGGGTTTTGGTACCGGGCAGTTGCCAGATAAAGAAGGACAGATGTACCATTCAACTGTTGATGATTTATATTTAATTCCAACAGCCGAAGTTCCGGTAACCAATTTATACCGTGATGTAATTGTTAAGGAAGAAGATCTTCCAATTAAAAATACCGCTTATACGCCTTGTTTCCGTAGAGAAGCGGGCTCATACGGTGCACATGTACGTGGTTTAAACCGTTTACATCAGTTTGATAAGGTTGAAGTAGTGCAGATTACCCATCCTGATAAATCTTACGAAACTTTAGAGGATATGAGCCAGTATGTTCAGTCTTTATTAAAGGAGCTGGGATTACATTACCGCGTATTGCGTTTATGCGGTGGCGATATGGGCTTTACTTCTGCCATGACTTACGATATGGAAGTTTGGAGTGCCGCACAAGAGCGTTGGTTAGAAGTTTCTTCTGTATCAAATTTCGAAACTTATCAGAGTAACCGTTTAAAATTACGCTTTAAAGGAAAAGAAGGGAAGGCTCAACTGGCTCACTCATTAAATGGAAGCGCATTGGCATTACCGCGTATTGTGGCATCTATTTTAGAAAACTACCAAACCGAAAACGGAATTAAAATTCCGGAAGCTTTAGTGAAATATACCGGTTTTGATATTATAGATTAGTCAGGGAAACTAATGAAGTTTCAATGGGCTTGTACGCAGTGAACTTCGTTAGTTTTGCTTAGACCGCCGCGGAGACTTGCGAAGTTTTCTTTCGCGCAAGACTGAGTAAACTTCACAAGACGAGCATAAAAAAAGCTTTGCAGTAATGCAAAGCTTTTTGTTTTTATATAGATAGATGTGATGCGGTATTGATTATAAAATCAAGATCAACAATAAAATGATGATAATGATTGCACCAACTGAAAGGTAAACACCTCCAGAAACTGCGCGGGCCTGACCTTTTAATTCTCTTAACTCGCTACGTAAAGCTTTACGTTCTGCTCTTGTTAAGTTCGATTTATCCATGTCTCTGATCTCTTCAACACGGGTTTTAATTCTTTCCAGTTTCACTGCTTGTTCGGCAGTTAATTCTGTTGGGTTTTTCGCAGGTTTATCAGCTGCCTGAGCTGAATTAAAACTAATGCCTAAAGAGAAAACCAAGGCTAACGTGTAGATGAATTTTTTCATAATATCTAATTTTTTAGTGTTCGATCTCTACGTAACAAAAAACCTACCAAAATGTTCTGGTAGGTTTTAAAAAGCATTGATTTAACGGTTAAAAGTCTTATTTGATCTCGAAAACGGCGTTTACCGTGAAATTCAGCTTAATTTTTTTGAAATCAATTTCAGGAGCGCCAGCGGCATCGGCCATTTCAGCTTTCATCGCGTAATTTCTGTAAACAGGTTGTATTACATTGTCTCCACCATCTTGTATCTCAATTACACCACCTAATTTATCGCCTAAAGCCTCAACCATATAAGCTGCTTTCTCTTTTGCTGCCAATAAAGCCTTAATTTTAAGCTCTTTTTTTATGGTTTCAATTTTAGAGTAATCGTAGCTTTCAATATTCGTGTTGGCGATTCCTTTAGCATCTATCGACTCTAATATTGCATTAAACTTGTTTAGATCGCTAACTTTTAAGCGGTATTGTTTGCTGGCTAAGAAATCGGGATTTTTCTTTTTTTCTGTAGCATAATTCCAGCTGCTTAAATTGCTAATGGTTAAATTTTCTTTTGCAATGCCTGCTTTTTGTACTGCTGCAAATAATTGTTTCTCTAACTCGGTAATGTCTACTTTTTTCTTTCCGTTTAGGTATTCTTTAAGCGAAATACCGATATAAATAATATCTGGTGTTACTTCTGTTTCTGCAGTTCCGCTAACGTTAATTTTTCTACGTAAATCTACTTGTTGAGCCATCGCTGATGATAATCCTAAAAATGCAACCAGTGCAAGTGCTATTAACTTTTTCATAATGTGTATTTTCTTTGTGTGTACTGTAATGATGTAAACCGTGCACAAATTCCACACCGAGATTATCATTTTTTTTAATTTTTTGGAAATGAGCGTCAGTATTTCAGGGCAAAACCTGTCCCGCTATACAATTAGCCCCGAAGGAAAATCGGGGGCTGCCGTTGTTATCGGGTTTATTAACAAAGGATTATGCTACTATCTAAAAAATCTATCAAGGGTAAGCAATTGCGACTACAGTAATTTTTAAGCTGAAAAATATTGTTCTTTTTATCATGTAAATATTCATCCGTGTATCTTATCCATTAAAAAAAGCTGCTGTTCTAGCCACTTAAACCCGACAAAGCGGATAGCCCGGAATGAAAGCGCAGCGAAATGAGGAAAATAGCGATGGCGGGACCGAGGTAGCCAATGCAGATTGAACCTGATTTTCTAAAATAAATAGAAAGAGAGTAAAATTATGCGCAAGGTTTTATGCTTAAATAGACGGAATTATAAATGGTTATAAAACCTAGCGCAGCAGAGTTTTCTGCAGAATTTTAATCATGTTTTGCAATTAGGAATTGCAAAAAGAATTGAATTGTGGTTGTTAAACCTTTGATACTTTAACAGCAGTTGGTCCTTTTTGACCCATTTCTACTTCAAACGTAACCTTATCACCTTCTTTAATCTGGGTGATTAAACCGTTTGCGTGAACGAAAATACTGTCTTGTGTTTCAGTGTTTTTGATGAAACCATAACCTTTACTCTCGTTAAAGAAAGTTACTGTTCCTTTTTTAACCGGGTTTTCATCGATAATGTCTTCTTGTCTTGTTATACCAATCTGTACATCCTCAATGTTGAATACTTTCTTCTTTTTCGGATCAGGTGGAGTAGACGAAATGTTACCATTCTCATCAACGTACGCAAACATTTCTTCAAGCGCTAAACCTTTCTTTGCATTAGATTGACGCTCTTCTTTTTTCTCTTGTTTGTCTTTTTGTTTTTTTAACCGTTTTTTTTCGTTCTCTTTTTTACTGTATGTTGCCTGAGATTTAGCCATATTTTATTTAATTGTATTGTTTTGAAAGGTGAGTGGAATGGAGAATTATACAAAGATAACAATACTAAAGCATAAACACGATTTTATTCGGTTATGCTCTTGTCATTTGGATGCGAACCACAGATGAATATAAATGTGTTTGCCACAGAAGCACAGATTTACACGGAATTATTTTTTTTCCTAATTTAAGTGTCTTTGCCGCCACTAGTTTTTTCTTTTTACCACGGATGAAGTGGATGAACACAGATAAGGAGGATATAGTATCTGTGTTGATCTGTGAAAATCTGTGGTTAAAACCGGCTATTAATTAGCTACTTATTGCATTACAAATGCAAACCCATGGTCATCCTCGTTATTCCAAAGGAATCACTTTGTGACAAACGAGGACAATTGAATTTAAGAATATAGCTGTGTTTATCCCTGAAAATCTGTGATTGATTCCTTTTATGATGCTCGGTTTACCCACTTATCTTTATCGATCTGATAAACAAAATTCCATTTTAAGGGCTCACCATAATAGGCTACTTCTAATTCGGCGATTTTAAGGGCTCCTAATTTTTCTGTTGCTTTTTGTGAACGGAAATTAGTAGCCCCAATATGTAAGATTACTTTATCCACAAATTGAAAAGCATAATCAAACATTAAAGTTTTTAAAGCCTTATTATACCCCTTTCCCCAAAACTCGCGGGCAATAAAAGTGTAACCAACGGCAACTGAATGGTCTGTTTCATCCAATTCGTAGTACCTGGAACTGCCCACAATTTTGTTGCTTTCTTTTTCATAAACAATAAAAGCACCCTTCGATTCTGTTGCTCCTTTAAAGAAATTTTCGAAGACCTCTCTTTTATAGCGGTCTTTATTGGGGTGCTGCTCCCAGATCAAGGGATCGGATGCTACTACAAAAAGGGATTCAAAATCTTCTTCTTTTAAGGGAACTATCGTAATTAAATCGTTTGCTAATATAGGCTGTAAATCGAAATTCATATGGCTTGAATATAAAAACGGCTGGCTATAAGGCCAGCCGTTTATAATTAATTATTAGATTTCTCCATTCCGCTTTGCTCCAGTCGAAATGACGATGGAGTACTTCATATTTAACGGTCGCCTTTCCTACACAAGTGGGAATCTTTTATTGCATTACGATTCCCAATCAAGTTGGGAATGACGAACCTTTCGTAGTTATTAATTTAATCTACTAAACCTTCAATTTCTACCACTTCCTGGGCATCTTTTTGATAATCAACTTTATCAATTTCGAAACCGAATAAGCTTAAGAAATCAGATCTGTAGCCTGGTAAATCACCTATTGCTGGTAAAGTTTCGGTTGTTGCTTCTTTCCAAAGTTCGGCAACTTTTGCCTGGATATCTTCACGCATTTCCAAATCGTCGATTCTGATTCTTCCTTTTTCATCAAGAGGAACAGGGCTGCCAGTATATAAGCGATCAGCATATAAACGTTGAATCTGCTCAATTGTACCTTCGTGCACACCTTCGGCTTTCATTACTTTGTACAACAATGAAATATATAAGGGGATCACCGGAATAGCAGAGCTTGCCTGCGTTACCAATGCTTTATTAACTGATACATAAGCTTTGCCATCAATATCTTTCAATTTATCGCTGATTTTAAAAGCAGTTGCTTCTAAATCATCTTTAGCTCTGCCAATGGTTCCTTTACGGTATACTGGCTCAGTTAAAGCAGGGCCGATGTACGAATAAGCTACTGTTGTTGCACCATTGGCAAGTAGGTTCTCTGCTTTTAGGGCATCAATCCACATGGCCCAATCTTCGCCACCCATTACAGCAACGGTATTGGCAATATCTTCTTCGGTAGCGGGCTCGATAGAAATTTCGGTCACATTACCAGTGTGGAAATCGACGGTTTTATTAGTATAAGTTCCACCGATAGGCTTTAATGTAGAGCGGTGAAGCACTTCTGTATCCGGATGTTTCCTCACTGGCGACGCCAGGCTATAAATGACTAAATCAACCTGACCCAGATCAGCCTTGATTAATTCAATTGTTTTTTCTTTAATTTCTTTTGAGAAAGCATCGCCATTAATACTTTTTGCATATAATCCAGCAGCATGTGCTTCTTTTTCAAAAGCTGCGCTATTGTACCAACCTGGTGATGCAGTTTTGCCTTCAGAAGGTGCTTTTTCGAAAAATACGCCAATTGTAGAAGCGCCAGATCCATAAGCAGCAGCAATACGCGAAGCTAAACCGAAACCGGTTGATGCACCAATTACCAATACTTTTTTAGGACCATCTATAGCTCCTTTAGATTTTACATATTCAATTTGATTCTTTACGTTTTGTGCACAACCATCAGGGTGTGCGGTTAAACAGATAAAGCCCCTCATTCTAGGTTCGATAATCATTTTTGTTCTATTTTACGTTTTGTAATGTTAAAATAAGCGCAATTTTAAGGGTATTGAAAATACCGTAATGCCCAAATCTTTAACGAAGATAAATTTTTAATCGCTTAACGTTAAATGAAATTTTAATAATGAACGTATTTAACCGCAAAGAGCGCAAAGTGTTTCGCAAAGAAACGCAAAGGTGGTTATGTTTTTACCACAGAGGACATTGAGTTTTACACAGAGAACAGGAGAGCACAGTTTTTAATAAATTGTACAATGGACTACAGACTTAGGCCTTGAACTTTAGACCTCCGAACCCTAACTATCTAACTAATTAACAACTCTTTTTTCACTTTACTATATTTCTCTTAATTTAGCGCCACACAGATAAAACCGGTTATCTCTTCTTATGAAAAAAATAGTATTGTCTGCCGTGGTGCTCATCATCATGGCTTCTGGAAAGCTTTATGCGCAAACCCAACATCAAAATTCGGGTTGGTTTATGTTTTTAAATAACACCAAATTTAATGATAAATGGGGGCTTCAGTTCGATGTTCAACTGCGTTCGGCTGATGATTGGGGTTATTTGAGAAATACATTGGTGCGCCCGGCTTTACAATATTTTATTAACAATAAGCACAATGTAGCCTTAGGGTATTTATGGCAAACTACACATACAGAATCGGCAGAGAGCCCTGATCTTACCCTACATGAGCACCGAATATTTGAGCAATACATTTATAGTCATAAAATAAAATCGGTTTTTGCCAGCCATAGGTTTAGGGTAGAACAACGTTTCATCGGTCGTACTGGTGAAGATGTTTTTTCGCAGCGTTTCCGTTATTTTTTCAGGCTTGTTCAGCCACTTCAAAAAACACAACCAACGTTTACTAAAGGACCATTTGTGGCTTTGCAGAACGAGGTGTTTTTAAATCTTCAGAATAAGGATAAAATTAACAGTAGTGTTTTCGATCAGAACAGGTTATATCTCGCTGCAGGTTACCGTTTTTCGAAACAGTTTGATTTGGAAGCTGGTTATATGAATCAGGCTACTCATGGTGTTTTAAATAATACGGTAAATAATATTATTCAGTTGGCTGTTTACACAAGGTTTTAATGTTTTAAAGTCATTTTTTGTACAACAACTCTTACAAAATGTTAAACCTGTTGTAAATGATTGGTCTTTTTGCTCAATTTGCCGCGTGAAAAGATTTACCATTCTATTTTTAGCACTCTTGTTTGGCAAGCGGATGCAGGCTCAAGAGATTCAGACGTCTTCAACCGCTCATACCCCAACCTCAAAAAGTTTATTTAACCCTGAGCATAAAAGGAATTTTTCGCGTAAAGGCGATTTCTTTTTTCACTGGGGATACAACAGCTCGTGGTATGGGAAAAGTGATATCAGGTTTCAAGGCCCGAATTACGATTTTACTTTAAAAGATGTAGTTGCACACGATAGACAATCGAAATTGAGCTGGGCTTATTTAAATCCGGGACTTATCACCGTACCGCAATACAATATCCGTGCAGGTTATTTTATCAAAGATAACTACAGCATCTCAATCGGTTGGGACCACATGAAATATGTAATGGACATCCCACAAACAGTAGCGATCACTGGTCACATCGGGCCAAATATTTCTCCAACCAATACACCTACGGGTAATTTGGCAGGCGATTATAACGGGCAAAGCATTAATGTTAAAGAGAGCATGATAACCTACGAGCATACTGATGGTTTTAATTATGCAAATATCGAAATTGAACGTTATGATGATATTTGGGTGGCTCCGGGCGGCAATACTTCCTTAACCTTAGAAACCGGTTTAGGTGGTGGCATGATGGTTCCGCGTTCAGATGTACGTTTGTTCGGACAGGGCAGAAATAACCACTTCAGTATTTCGGGTTACGGTGTTTCTGCAAAAGTTGGACTTAAGTTTTATGTGTGGAAAAACGTTTACCTACAAAATACCACTAAATTCGGCGCTACCAATTTAACCAATGTGCATACCACTGGCTGGGATGAGTACGATAAGGCCAGTCAGAAGATTAACTACATCGAAAATATGTGGTTAATCGGGGTTCAGTTTTAAAAGATATTGAAGGAGGTTTAAGCCTCCTTTTTTGTTTTAAGTTCAATTTAGAATTGCCACGGAAACACAGAAAATATTGAATAATCTCGCGTTTCGTCATTCCCCCGCAGGTGGGAATCTTAATGCTGTAGCTTTTGATTTCAGCTGCAAGAAATTACTATCTTTCTTTTATCATGGCTAAATATTGCATTACAGCATCTTCTGCTTTTGGGTTATGCTTGATGTTTGCAGTATAAAGATCACCTCTCAGGTTTTTGTAAAGCGCTATCGCATTTTCTAACACAGTAATTAAAGATGTTTTATTGTATTCGGCGATGGTACCCTTAAGTAAGTTAAAATCTTCGGAAGAGAGCTGCGATTCTACTTTACGCACACCCCGAGGTAGGTTGTTGCTTTTGATGTGTAGTAGAGGACCAAACACCACCATTCTTAAAAAACCAAAGAAATCTAAAGCTTCCAGATACTCACCTCTGCCGATTTTTAAGAGGGCATAATGCATCCAGGTCCAAAAGCGGTCTTCAATCCATTGGTAATCTGGTGAAGGGAATTTAGCTTCAGTTTGATCAAGAATTTGCTGTAATTGATTGTCTCTGTCTATTAATAGTATCGGGTTTTCTACTCTTGAAACAAATTCATCAAGGGTTAAAAACTTAATGTCAACATGGAGCAATGGCTTGTCATAAAGGCAGATCAATACGCGAGGTTCGCCGACATGCTCTCCTGTAAATGCAGAAATTAAATCGCCAAGAAGGCTGGCATATTGCAGCATTTTCGATTTATCTGTTGATAGTTTTTCTTTGGTAACCAAAATGAGGTCGAGGTCTGAAAATTCGTCGATTTCGTTGCTGAGCCAGGAGCCGCCCACGGCTAACCCGATAACAGATTCATCGCTTTCTAATATTTTGGTTGCATTTTGGGCAAAGAGTTGTTGTATCATGGGTAATTTAAATACTATTTTAATGCTGTTTTTCACCAAATATACTTTTAAGCCTAACCATTATATAGGCGCAAATAATGGCGATTAAAAAATCCAAAAGCAAATTGAACGGTTTAAAACCAAAATTCTGGTAGCAATTATCGCACTTTCCAGAAAAACTATCGTAAAAAGTTAATGGGAATCCGTATTGATCAAATCCGTCAGATGCAGCCTCTAGTTTTAATGTTGCTAAAGTAGAAATGATCAATAATAAGACGGTTAGGTATACGATTGCTTTTATGGTTTTCATCTACATATATTCTATTTTGCAAAGCAGATTGCTTCTGCTCCCGCTGACCCAGCCTCGCAATGACGATCTAGCGTAGACCGCTTTACGCTAGATGCCCAACGCTTGGCTTCTGTTTCTAATGACAATAAATTATACATCCAGTAACCTTCGGTGATAATTAATCTGCCCTAAATGGTAAGTTAAATGTGTGGCAAGGTGAACCAGGAAGAATTCGGTTGATGTTTTCTCCTGAAATACTAACATTGGGTATTCACTATTGAGCTGTTCTTCTGTAATTTTACCCAACGTTTCATTAACCACCACTAGGGTTGCTTCGATCATGTTGATAAGTTCCTGTTTAGGAACTTCTTTTAACGAAAACTCCAGTTCGCGGTTTCGGATGTAATTGCTGCCACCCAAAGTTGCACCGATGTAAGTGTTGAGGTTGCCGATTAAATGCAGACAAAGGTTCCCTGCGGAATTTGCGATCTCCTTATCTATAATCCATAAGTTCGCTTCGTTTTTATACGACGCGATTTCGGATTTTAGCTTGTTTAAATCACGGTTGAAAAGTGTTTTTAAGGTTTCGGTAAGCATATGCGAATTTTTAAGGGATTATTTGAAATGTTGTTAGGCGAATAAATGTTTAAAGCCGAAACAGGATTTCTGTTGCTGGAATCGTTAATCTGGCGTTACATTTATCACAACTCTCTCTGGGGCTACTAGCGAAAATTGCTTTTCACATTTCCATTTTGAGCCAGCTTTTAATCCTTCAAGTGTGTTCCCGTCAACTATAATATCGCCAAATTCATAAGCATAGTAAGCGTATGTCCATAATAAATTTGCAATTTCATTTTCATCAGCTGTAGAGAACCGAATTTGAAAATCTGGTAGTCCAATGGTGTGAAGACCTACGGTATCCATCAGCAATTCTTTGTGGCCCGTATTGCTGCCTGCATTGTATAACCGTACGTTACAAATTGCACATAATATTTGTATTTTATCGGTATCCCAAATGTTAATGATATCGGTAGGGTTTAAGATTTTTTGTGCTGAAGATGAATAAACCGCATTTGGTTGAGTTATCTTGATCACTGCTACTAAGAAATCCATAAATATATTTAAGCGTTCTTTATAGGGTAATGTTCTCGACATTAAATCAGTTACCAATATTTCATAAGTGCAGTTTCTTGCAGTTTGATTGGCTTCAGGCCAATGCCAGTTTTGTTGAAAAGCGGCATCTGGAACTTCTACCTCAGGCTTGCCCTGATCAGGTATCATTATGGTGCACTGTGCGGGAATTGTTGCATCCGCAAATTGAATGGGATGATCGGGGAATAAAAAAATGAAAGTGTTTTCTGAGAAGGAATGCTCGGCATTTTCAAAATGTTTTTTTACCTCGGTTAATACCTGATTGCTATTAAAGTTGGGTTTGTCAAGGAATAAAAGCTTAGCGCTAAGCAGTTCCGGAAAATTCTCTAACGGATCATTTTCTACTATCTGTTCATTTTCTTCTACAATGTTTTTCTTTTTAAATACGTTGAATAAACCCATTATACATTATGTTTTTGATGGCTAGTATTGTGATTATAGCGTGGTTTAAATATACAAATGAATACTGCCCAATACCACATAAATTATAATTTCTTTAAGTAACGGTTAGATTTCCTTTGCAGATCTGAGTGCCTAAACCCGATAAAATGGAAAGCCCGGAAGCCCGATCCTTCATCGGGATGAGGACTTGGAATAATAGCGGGACTAACATTTAATAGTAGCACTGAGTTTGCTTTTCGAAATAAAGAAAGAATGTTAAAGCACCTTTCGACCTATGATCTTATCTAGAAACCTGAGTTCGATTGTTTTCTTACGCGAGACTAGGCGTTACGTCATGCTGAACTTGTTTCAGCATCTTTTAGGCAAGTAAGACCCTGAAATAAATTCAGGGTGACGACCGCCGAATACAAAATGCCAATATCATGAACCAAGCCCACATTATTAATCAAACTCAGGTTAGAAAGATGCTGAAACAAGTTCAGGACGATCGCGTTGGGAAATGAAGCTAATAATTGATCCTTTGCCAACAAAAAACACCTACAATTTTCTTGCAGGTGTTTCTCTATTAAAAAGGCTTTAATTTATACTTTTCTCACTCTTCCAGAGCCAACAACTGTTTTACTTACAGTTGGGTCGCCTGAGTAATTTACACTTCCAGATCCGCTGATTACGGCACTAATGCTTTCATCTACCGCAATGTTAACCGTTCCTGATCCGCTGATCGTTGTTGATAATGTTTTTACTGCAAAAGATTTGCCACCAAAAGTGCCTGAACTACTGATTACTATTTTAGCATGATCTGCGTTACCTGTAATATTTATTGCCCCTGAACCGCTAATTACGCCGCTAAAATTGTCAACATCGGCATTTACTTTTATACTGCCAGAACCGCTTAAAACTGTTGCGAAATCTCCAGCACTAACTTTGCCATTTACCGTCATTGCTCCAGATCCATTCATGGTTAAGCTTTTTAGCGAAGGTGCAGTAACGTAAGCCGTTATTTTTTTGTCTTCGTATTTTCTAGACCAGCTGGTAATGCTAGTTTCCGGACGGATAATGAGTGCATTTCCTTTTACTTCTGTTACAATAGAGGCAATAGCATCAGCATCACCCTCTAAACGGCAGCTTGCTTTTGAACCTATAGTGATTACGATATTGATTGGCCCTGCACCCGCAACTGAGGTAAAGTTAGCTACATCTCTTTCATCACTATTGTATTTTGATGACTTGATGTGGGTTTGATCTTTTGCGATTACATTAATACTAGAGGTTAATGTTAGGGAGGCTAATAATATGGCAAATACTTTTTTCATGGTTATAGATTTTATTTTTTTAGATGAATAATGAGCTTTTTCTTATAAGACGATGGTTTTGCCGAAAAGTTGCATAAGATGAAATTTAATTCTCTTTATGAGGGACTTCGACTATAGTCGGATTGACAAATTATAATTAGGACGCTCGTCATTCCCGCGTAGGCGGGAATCTTAAAGCTTATTGCATTACGATTATCTTCGATGAGCAATCGTGGTTCCCAATTGAATTGGGAATGACGAGCGCCGATGAAATATTATTATCCTTTTTTTATGTTGATGTAAAACAAAGGATCGTGTTTGAAATTATCATCGTTTATGCTGGCATCCACTTTAACTGTTTTCCAATCGTTTGTAGGCTTAATCAAGGTATAAGTACCTGTTTTTAATGTTACACGCACAGGCATATCAAAACCTTTAACATCGGTTATCCAGCGATAAGATAAAGTGCCATTGTTGATTTTATATTCTAAAACAGGGATCTTTGTATAACGTAAATATTGATCGAAAACTTTATCCAGTTTAAGCCCGCTTTGTTTGGCGATGTAATTTTCGATCTGAGCAGTGGTAACCGTTTGATGGTAAAATGTTTTGCTTAGCCCGCGAAGAATCTGTCTGAACTTTTCATCGTCATTAATCAACTGGCGGATGGTACTAATCAAGTTTGCACCTTTGGGATACATATCGCCCGAGCCTTCTTTATTTACACCATAAGGGCCAATAACCGGAATATCATTTTGGATAATTTTCTGTAATCCGATTACATACTCGTCTGCAGCTGCTTTGTTCTCGGTACATTCGGTAAACAATACTTCCGAATAATTGGTGAAACCTTCATGAATCCACATATCGGAGATATCTTTTGAGGTAATGTTATTGCCGAACCATTCATGGCCGCTCTCGTGGATGGTGATGAAATCCCACTTTAAGCCATGGCCGGTACCGCTTAAATCTTTGCCTAAATAACCTGGTTTAAACTGGTTGCCATAAGCTACTGCGCTTTGGTGTTCCATCCCTAAATGTGGTGCCTGAACCAGTTTGTAACCGTCTTTGTACCATGGGTAAGGACCAAACCAATATTCGAAACATTTTAGCATCGGTTTAACATCGGCATCCCAATGTGGGCGGGCTTTGGCGCTATCGGTTTGCAGCGCCCAGTAATCGATGCTGAGTTTTCCGTTTTCACCATCGTAACTGTCTTGCCAGTGGGCATATTTGCCAATGTAAAAGGTTACATCATAGTTGTTGATGGGATTAGCGACAAACCAATTGTATTGTTTGTAACCATCGGGTTTATCAACAGTATTTCTCAATCTTCCGTTAGATATTTCCTGCAAAGTTTTAGGGACACTAATGCTGATTAACATACTATCTACCTCATCGCTCTGGTGATCTTTATTTGGCCACCATACACTTGCTCCTAAACCCTGGCAGGCCACAGAAACAAAAGGATTGCCTACTTCATCTTTTTTGAAGATAAAACCACCATCCCAGGGTGGTGTTTTAGCCACCGTAGGATTGCCTGAATAGAAAACAGTGAATTTATCTTTGCTCCCTTTTTTTACGGCTTTAGGGAAGGTTACAAAAACGGCATTATATTCTCGTGTAAAAGGTAAATCGGAGCCTTTGTAAACAACCTTTTCTACTTTTAGGTTGTCAAAAAGGTCGAATTGTAGTTTGGTGAAATCCTGTGTGGCGGTAAAAGAAAATTCATTGCTGCCACTTACTGTTTTCTGGTCGATATCTATTTTCACATCCAGGTGGTAATAACTAATATCGTAACAAGTACGTAAAGGGGTGAGTGTTCCACGGAGGCTATCGGCTCTGGAGTTCACTTGATTCTTGCCGAGTAGTTGTGCCTGCGCAGCTGAAATACTGATGACTATGGAAAGGATGAATAGTAACTTTTTCATTTGTTATGTTTTTGTTGATCGTTCAAAACGATTGGTAATTGCACACCCGTTAGAACGAGCGTGAGCTTATCAAATTATTTTATCACATCAACTTCGATAAAACTATCGTTAAATACAGTCTGCGTAGCTTTAATATAATCGGCTTCTGTTGCTTTATATGGGTTTTCTACAAATTTTTGTGGATTACGTGCAAACAAAGGAAATGCCGTACTCTGTACCTGGATCATAATCCTATGTCCTTTTTTAAAGGTGTGTAATACATCCTGTAGCTGAAAGTTCACATCCGTTTTCTGGTTGGCTACCAAGGCCTCGGGTTTTTCGAAACTATTGCGGAAGCGTGCAGGCATAACTTCCGAACGCACCATTTGCCAGTAATTGCTCAAAATGATATTCTTGTTTGGCATGTAAGAGTTGTTCGGCTCATCGGCAGGATAAACATCGATCAGCTTTACAATAAAATCTGCATCGGTACCCGTGGTTGCAATTTTAAGGTGCGACATAATTTCGCCTCCCAAGGTAATATCGTTATCCAATATATCGGTTTGATAGACCAATACATCTGGTCTTCTGCCCGCAAAACGTTGGTCTTCACTCATGTAATTGTGTGGTGTAAAGCCCAATGTAGTGGTTAAATCCTCGGTATATGGAACAGGCTTTAATGGATCGCTAATGTAGTTTACTGAGCTGGCCGCACTGGGTGCAGTCATGCTAAGCTTACCATCAGCACCTAGATATAATTTTTGTTTAGTCGCCTTTTCTGTTGGCCATTTGGCAAAAGTTTCCCATTGTTTTTTACCGGTATCGAACATATAGGCTTCAGGCAGGCCAGCGTTTTTATCGCCATTGCCCTTTAAAAAGTGATTAAAGAATTTAGCTTCAATTTCTTTCTGGTAGAAGGTAGCAATGCTATCTCCGAAATACACATTACTATGCATGGTATGACCGGTTTCGCGGCTCCATCTTCCATGTCCAAATGGACCCATTACAATTGTATTATAGGCATTAGGGTTTTTCTTTTCGATGGTTTTATAAATGTTTAGCGGGCCTGATAAATCTTCAGCATCGTACCATCCACCAACAACCATCACTGCAGGTTTAATGGTATTGTAATGTTTCAACAATCCACGTTTTTGCCAAAACTCATCATAGTTTGGGTGGTTAACGGTTTCTTGCCAGAAAAAATTATCCTTGTAATATTTGTCTGCATTGCTTAAAGGGCCTAAATCTAACGCAAACTGATAACCATCTTTTGTTTTTGGAAGGATTAACTGGTTATTATACCAGGCTTTAGAGGTAGTATCGGTTTTTTGAACACCAAATACCGGATAGGTCATGAAATAACTCTGCAAAAATGATCCATTGTGATGGAAGTCATCAAAAAAGAAATCTGAAATCGGTGCTTGTGGCGATGATGCTTTTAATGCAGGGTGATTGCTTAAAATCCCTGCCGCGGTATAAAAGCCCGGATAAGAAATTCCCCATTGGCCAACTTTGCCGTTGTTATTGGCTACGTTTTTAACCAGCCAATCAATGGTATCGTAAGTGTCAGAACCTTCATCAACCTCTTTTTTGCTTTTTTTGTTATCGATAACTGGGGTCATATTGGTCCAGGTGCCTTCGCTTTTCCAGCGACCGCGCACATCCTGATACACTATGATATAGCCCTCTTTCATCATCAATTCTGACGGGCCTAATTTTACAGGGAATTTATCTTCGCCATATGGGGCAATGCTATAACAGGTACGTTGCATTATCATCGGATATTTTTTATTCTTGGCTGCATCTTTAGGGGTATAGATGGCGGTAAAAAGTTTAGTTCCATCGCGCATTGGGATATAAACTTCTTTTTTGGTGTAATTGGCTTTTGGATACCCTGCATCACTTTGCGCAAAGGCAGAGGATGCCGAAAGCAGGATAATCATTAGTTTTAAGTATTTCATTTTATTATAATAAGTTAGTTATTCATGTGTTTGGTTTGTGGTGACACGAACCAAGGCACTATAGTATTATTTTCGTCATTGTGAAGTACGAAGCAATCTTAATACCATCGTTTTAAGATTGCTTCGTCGGCTGAAAAAGCCTTCTCGCAATGATGGATTTTATTATTTCAACACCGAAACTGTAATAAACGAGCTGTTGTGCACGTCGTGATAAATTTTGTGTGTAGCTTTTTGAAAATCCTGTGGTTCTGCCTGATAGATATCCATAAATTTCTGCGGATTGCGATCGGCTAAAGGGAACCATGAGTTTTGAATCTGGATCATAATTTTATGGCCTTTTTTAAAAGTATGCGCCACATCGGGCAAAGGGTAATTTACTTTTGTGATGGCACCAGGAACAAATGGCTCAGGTTTTTCGAAACTGTTGCGGTATTTTCCACGCATAATTTCTCCCCGAACCAGCATTTCGTAACCACCCATAATCAGGTTTTTAGGGTTAGGTTCTGGATTTGGTGCATCTTCAGGATAAACATCAATCAGTTTAACTACATAATCGGCATCTGTTCCAGTAGTCGAAACCACCAAGTTGGCCAAAACAGGACCTGTTAAGGTAATATCTTCTGTTAAAGCGTCGCTTTGATAAGTTTTTACATCCGGACGGCGGGCAGCAAAACGCTGATCATCGATCATGTACTCGCGGGTACGTTTGGCCTGAATGCCATCCTGGTAAGGTACAGGGTTATTAGGGTCGCTCACATATTCATCCCAGCTATCGGTTCTGCCAACTTTTTCAAAACTGAGCTTTCCATTAGGTTGTAAATACAGGTTTTTGTTTTCTACGTCTTGTGGTGGCCATGTTTTGAACTTTTTCCATTCGTTACTTCCTGTTACAAAAATATTGGCTTCTGCTGCATTAAAATCGCCTTCACCTTTTAAATAATGTTTAAAGAAAGGCAGTTCATACTGCTCCTGGTAATCGATACTGGTGGTTTTGCTGAAAGGGATATCGCCGAAATAAGAACCATCACTACGTACCCAGCCGCCATGGAACCAAGGTCCTGCAACCAGGATATTATTGGCGCCAGGATTCTGTTTCTCAATTGCTTTGTAAGTATCAAAAGTTCCATAGGCATCTTCAGCATCGAAAAAGCCACCCACTACCATCACTGCAGGCCTCACATTGGTTAAATGCGGAGTAATTAAACGTGCTTTCCAGAAGGTATCTAAGTTTGGATGTTTAAATAAATCGTTCCAGAATTTAATACTATCTGCAAAGTATCTGTCTTTTAGGTTCTTAACCGATCCGGCTTCTAAGTAAAAGCGATAATTATCCTGAATAGGGAACTGAAAACCTTTAGGTCCTTTATCTGGTGTAATCGGTTTAGGTCTCGGCACACCAAAATTGCCCATAAAACTGAAAGCATCCATCAGAAATAATGTACCACGGTGGTGGAAATCATCACCCATAAACCAATCGGTAACTGGCGCCTGAGGCGAAACGGCTTTTAGCGCTGGGTGTGCATTTGGCAAAGAAGTGGTAGAATAAAAACCAGGGTAGGAAATGCCATAAATACCCGCATTGCCATTGTTGCCTTTTACGTTTTTAACCAACCAGTCGATGGTATCGTAAGTATCCGTACTTTCATCAATAGCTGTTTTAGATTTTTTTCCAACCAGTTGAGGACGGATATCGGCAAAAGTGCCCTCACTCATCCATCGGCCCCTCACGTCTTGATATACAAAAATAAATCCTTCACGCATCATCGCCGGAAAATTCCCCAAACTAAGCTTATATTTATCTTCACCATAAGGTGCAACGGTATAGGGTGTTCGGTTAATTAAAAATGGATATTTTTTGGTTTGATTTTTGGGTATATAAATAGAAGTGAAGAGTTTAACCCCGTCGCGCATGGGGATCTGGCGTTCAATTTTAGTGTAGTTTTCTCTAACATATGCCGAATCGGTTTGCTGGGCTATTAATTCATTAGAAATAAACAGACAAAATAAAAGACTGAAAATTCTTGTAAGGTTCATTTAAGCTAGTTTTTAGGAATAAAATTTAAATATAGGTGATTCGTGGTTGATTAGAAAAAATCGCCCGTAAAAGGTTTGTTAGCAAAGATGGAATCATGTAAGATGGAAGGATTTTGATGTATTTTGCCATTAAAACCCTCCCTTCGTCATCACTTTATCAAAATTTAGTTAAATAGTGTTAAGGGATAATCTTTTAGGAGTTTTCACCGTCATATACATAATCGACATAAACACGAAATAATGAATAGGTTATTTAATAAAGGATTGGTTGTTTTCGCTGCAGCAGCGATGATTGCAACCTTAAGCATTGAAAGCGTTTCTGCACAGCGGCCAAGTAGGAGTGGAGGTTCTTCCGGAGGTGGTAGATCTGGTTCGATAAGCCCATCTAGAGGCGGTGGTTCTATTTCCAGACAGCCATCTATGCATGCGCCAAGTAGAGGTAGTTATGCACCAAGCAATGGCGGTCGCCCACCAAGACCTAATTACAGTTATAACAGACCAGGTTATCGCCCAGGTTCGGGATATGGTAGGCCAGGTTATGGTTATCGCCCGGGTTATGGAAGGCCTTATTACAGACCATATTATAGCTATTATAATTTTTACAGGCCCTTTTTAGGTTTCAGGATTGGCGTATTGCCTTATGGCTATTATCCGTTTTATTATGGCGCTAACCAGTTCTATTATTCTGGCGGATTGTTTTATCAACAAAACAACAGTCAATACGAAGTGGTAACCCCACCAGTTGGTGCTGAGGTTCCGAATTTACCATCGGATGCTAATCTGGTTACCATTAATGGGGTTGATTATTACGAATACAAAGGCGTTTATTATACCCAAAAAGAAAATGCTGATGGTAAAACCGTATATGTGGTTGCTGGGAAAGACGGTATTTTAAACACAACTGACGGCCCCGTTGATACGCATAATATCGGCGATATAATTAATCAATTGCCAGAGGGATGCAGAGAAGTAACCATTAAAAACGAAAAGTATTTTGTTTCGCCTGATGATGTTTATTATGAAGAAATAGTAGATGGAACAAATATTACTTACCGTGTAATTGGTAAGTTGTTTTAATCTTAGTTTTATCAGTGTCAGATGGTAACATCTGACACTACTTATAATTCCAGTAGATGTGCAGTTGGATGGTAATGTCCAACTGTTTTTTGTTTAATTTCTCGCTGTACGTCATACTGAACTTGTTTCAATATCTGTATTCACTTTGTGTCAGATCGGAATATCCAACACAACTGAATTTCCGATTGGAGCAAATTGCTTACGAGAAGACCCTGAAATAAATTCAGGGTGACGTATCTCAAGCCGCCAAAATTCCATATTTTTACAGCCTAAACATTTCGATTTGAAACCTGTATCGCAGCTCTTCTTTGTTTATTCAGTTCTTGCTATTGTGCTCTCATCTTGTTCTACAACTAAGTATACTGCGGTTAAGCAAAATGAAACCAGTATTTCTTCTTTAAAGTTTCTGGATGAATACATTATGCCCTTAAATCCAATTTCCCAAAATACGGTTGTTGGTGGTTTGTCGGGGATTGATTACGATGTAAAGCAAAACCAGTATTATATGATCAGTGATGATCCATCACAACGTAGTCCGGCGAGGATTTATACCGCAAAGATTGATATCAAAGAAAATAAGATCGATACCGTTCGGGTAACTGGTGTTACTTATATCTTACAGGAAAACGGAAAACCATACCCAAAATACGGAACTGATAAAACTGTAAAACCTGATGGCGAATCGGTTCGTTATAACCCCTTAACCAAACAATGGATTTGGAGCAGTGAGGGAGAAAGGTTGTTTAAGGACGGTGATACGACGATAGTTCAGCCCAGCTTAACCTTTATTTCTACCGAAGGAAAGTTTCTGGATACTATTCCAATGCCTAAGGGCTTTCAGTTTGCAAAAACCGAAACCGGGCCGCGCAAAAATGCTTTATTTGAAGGTTTAACTTATGCTGATCAGTACAAAACATTGTATGCCAGTTTAGAAGAACCACTTTATCAGGATGGACCTCAGGCTGCTTTTGAATATGATAAAGCCTTAACGCGGATTTTAAAGTTTGATGTAGCTACTAAAAAGAATATTGCCCAGTATGCTTATAATCTGGGGGCAATGCCAGTTAAACCTACCGTTGAAAACGATTGGAATGTAAATGGAATTTCCGAAATACTAGCCATTAATAATTATACGCTTTTGGTAATGGAAAGAGCCTGGGCAAAAGGCCACGATGATCATACCTTTTTAAAACTTTACCTGGTTGATTTACGGAGTGCTGAAAATGAAATCAATAATAGCTCTTTTGTGCAAAACCCTCCAAAGCCCTTAAACAAGAAATTGCTTTTCGACTTTGATTCCTTGAACCGACATATCGATAATTTTGAAGGGGTAACATTTGGACCAAAATTGCCAAATGGGCATCTCTCTTTGATTTTTTGTGTTGATAATAATTTCGGTAAATCTCAGGTACAACAATTTTTCTTATTTGAGATGATTCCATAATCATCATTTCTGTAAAAATTTATAATGAGTAAAATAAAAGCATTACTGTTTGATTTAGATGGTACATTAATTGATTCTGAGCAATTTCATTTCGATTGTTGGAATAAGTTTTTGTGTGAATACGAAGTTACACTGGATTTTAAGGATTGGTTGACAAATTACGCTGGAATCCCCTTGCCCAAAAATGCAAAGACTATAATAGACAGGTATAAAATTGAAGAAGAGTTAGCAGGCTTCATTAACAGAAGAGAAAAGATAACTTTTGATGGTTTTAGAACAACAGATATTCAGTTAATGCCCTTTGCATTAGAGTTTATCAAGTTTGCTTATGAAAAGGGGCTTATTCTGGCTGTGGTTACTGCTAGTCCTAAAATTGATGTTGAAGCCGTTTTTGAGCGGAACGGTTTGGCTAAGTATTTCAGTTTATTTATTACCAGAACAGATGTAAGTAAATCTAAGCCTGATCCAGAAAGTTATAACTTATGCGTAGCGCGGTTAGGCGTTGAAAAAGATGAATGTATCGTTTTTGAAGATACTTTAAATGGGGTTAAATCTGCTCTGGCTGCAGGCATAACCTGTTACGCCATTCAGAGCAATGTACGGGCGCATCAAAAACTAAAAATAGCTGACGAATTGTTCCTCAGCTTTGCGAATGCTAAAGAATTTATGCTGCAAAAGGAATTGATTTAGTTCTTGAAAATTAACTAGCTTAGTATAAAGCAATAGAGTATAAAGCAATAGAATTTTGTATGGTAAAAAAAGGATTATGGATTTTATTTGCAACCTTCGCATTGCTGATTGGACTCTACCCAACGATTTACTTTTTGATCGATAGGAAATTTGGATTGTTAAATTCAAAATCGGTTGAGTTGTTGACCAATACTTTCTGGAACATTGGTTTTTATATGCATATCATTTTCGGAGGAATCGCTTTATTTATCGGTTGGACACAATTTAGTCCGAAAATGAGAAATAGGCGCATGGCACTTCACCGAAAACTGGGTAAAGTTTATGTGGTTGCTGTACTGCTTAGCGCATTAACGGGTATTTATATTGGCTTTTTTGCAACAGGGGGATGGGTTTCTTCCGCGGGATTTATTTGCTTAGGCTTCGTTTGGTTTTACACTACTCTAAAGGCTTATTTACACATCAAAAGCGCAGAAATTGAAAAACATCAAAAAATGATGGTTTATAGTTATGCGGCTTGTTTTGCTGCGGTAACATTAAGGATTTGGCTGCCAATTTTGACAATGGTTTATGGCGATTTTTCAAAAGCCTACCTGGTTGTTGCCTGGTTGTGCTGGATTCCAAATTTGATTGTTGCCTATTTAATCACCAGAAAAGCCGCTAATCAATAAGTTGTTTTGATACCTCATCCGCTAAAATAATTTAGTTTTACATGATGTCAGCTCAGGAAATTTTAGCTAGTGTCGGATCATTTTCATACCATGATCTGCTTCTTTTTGAAGAAAAGACGGTGCGAAAATTATTTAAGAAAAATGATGTGCTATTGCGTCAAGGTGAGATTTGTCAATCTGTTTATTTCATTTTATTGGGTTCTTTTTTTCAATTTCAGTCTAACGATATCACCGAAACAATCATTGATTTGCATTTACCAAAAGAGTGGATGTACAATCACCCAAGCCTGATTGAGCAAAAACCTTCCGATACAACGATCAAGGCCTTTGAAAAATCTGAAGTGTTGGAGCTTAGTTTAACTAATTTACATAGTTTAATCGCCAAATCACAGTCCTTTTTAAGCCTGGGTAGAATTTTTGACCAGCCCAATAACAGAACATATTTATTTGATCGTTCGCTAAGCCCAGTTGAAAAATATAATTACATCAAAAATGCCAAGCCGCTCATTGTACAGGTTTTTCCCGTTAAAATGATCGCTTCATACCTTAAGATTGCCCCCGAAACATTGAGCAGGGTAAGGGCAAATCAATGAATTTCCTGATCTCGGTCAAGTGCAGCTTTTCGGGAAAATACCGATTTTTGAAATAAAAAAATATGCTAACAGATATCAACCCAAAACTTCCCATGCGTGATAAAGCAATCACCAGAGATTTTTATGTGAATAAATTAGGCTTTAAAGACATTGGGAGTGCCGATTTTAAAGATTACCTGATTGTACAAAAGGATCAGGTTCAGATCCACTTTTTTCTGTTCGAAACACTAGATCCGAAAGAAAACTATGGGCAAGTTTATATCCGTACAAACGATATTGAAGGGCTGTACAAATCGATGGTCGAAACTAAACAAAGCATTCATCCCAATGGAAGCTTACAAACAAAACCATGGGGACAAAAGGAATTTGCAATGCTCGATCCAGATAGTAATTTACTCACTTTTGGGCAGAGCGTGTAAGTTGATCACTTGTTTTTATAGTTCTAAAGTAAAATGTTTTCATATGTTTATCAACCTACGGACTTTTGAACCCCGATTATCTATTTTATTGACCATCAAACCCTCTACTATGAATTAATTACCAACGACTATTGCCTAATCGACTTTCAGCTTTCCGCCTTTTTTCCCTACATTTGGCTAATCAAAATTATCAAGAAATTATGCAATACGATGTCGTTGTTATCGGTTCAGGGCCGGGCGGTTATGTAGGCGCAATCCGTTGTGCTCAGTTAGGTTTAAAAACTGCAGTTGTTGAAAAATATAAAACTTTTGGAGGTACTTGCTTAAATGTAGGTTGTATTCCATCTAAGGCTTTATTAGATTCTTCAGAGCATTTTCACAACGCTGCTCACACGTTTACTACCCATGGTATCAACTTAAAAGATTTAAAGGTTGATATGAAACAAATGATCGCCCGTAAAGACGATGTTGTTGCCCAAAATACAGCGGGTATCACTTATTTGTTCAAGAAAAATAAAATCGATTCTTTCGAAGGTGTTGGTTCTTTTGTGGATAAAAATACTATTCTGGTTACTAAGGCTGATGGTTCAACTGAAACATTATCTGCTAAAAACGTAATCATTGCTACTGGTTCTAAACCAACCGCTTTACCATTTTTACCAATCGATAAAAAACGCATTATTACCTCAACCGAAGCTTTAAATATTAAAGAAGTGCCAAAAACAATGGTGGTAATCGGTGGTGGTGTAATCGGTTTAGAGTTAGGTTCGGTGTATGCCCGTTTAGGTACTAAAGTTTCTGTTGTTGAGTTTTTACCATCTATCATCGGAACTATGGATGCTGGTTTGGGTAAAGAACTTCAGCGTGTGTTAAAGAAAACTTTAGGTATGGAGTTTTACATGGGCCATAAAGTTACCGGCGCCACCACAAAAGGTAAAACGGTAACTGTTACGGCTGATACCCCTAAGGGTGAATCCATTTCTTTAGAAGCCGATTATTGTATCGTTGCTGTTGGTCGTACGGCTTACAGCGAAGGTTTAGGTTTAGATAAAATCGGTATCACTGTTGAAGAAAGAGGTAAAAAAATTCCGGTTAATGAGCATTTAGAAACTTCGGTTAAAGGTGTTTATGCTATTGGTGATGTAATTTCGGGTGCTATGTTGGCACACAAAGCAGAAGATGAAGGTACATACGTTGCCGAAACCATTGCAGGTCAGAAACCACATATCAATTATAACTTAATCCCTGGTGTGGTTTACACCTGGCCAGAGGTTGCTTCTGTAGGTTTAACCGAAGAGCAGTTAAAAGAAAAAGGTGTTAAATATAAAACTGGTTCGTTCCCTTTCAAAGCCAGTGGACGTGCAAAGGCGAGTATGGATACCGATGGTTTCATTAAAGTTTTGGCCGATGCCGCTACTGATGAAGTTTTAGGTGTACACATGATTGGCCCGCGTGCAGCAGATATGATTGCAGAAGCAGTTATTGCAATGGAATTCCGTGCATCTGCAGAAGATATTGCACGTACCTGCCATGCCCACCCAACTTATACCGAAGCCTTAAAAGAAGCTGCACTTGCTGCAACTGATAATAGAGCAATACATATTTAATCGATCGATGTTACTGTCGATTAATTAAAGTTAAATATTTGGGCATGCCCCAAGCTGCGCAAGGGTCGGGCTATACGTTTCAATCTTTTGTTGTGCTTTCAGCTAACAACAAAAGGATTTACACTGCTATCCCTCATGCAAAAATCTAAAGCCGATAAGAAATTGTCGGCTTTTTTAATTTTAGAGTTGTCAACTTTCTAGCCAACTGGCTATTAAAGTTGACAACTCTATAACGATGACATTTCTTTTCTTGAACCCTCAAATTGGGTGAAGATCTGCATTGTTTGATCACAAGACTTTATTGTAATCGCTTTATATTTTCTTAATAAAATGATAACAATTAACGCCTAAAATTAGCGTTGTGTGCTTCTATTTTTGCGGTTCAGATATTAAACAAACCATGAACTGTAAAAAACTATTTGGTGCAATCCTTATTGCTTCATTGGCATTTACTGCCTGCAAAAAAGATCCAACTGATGATCCGATTGTAGATCCTCCGGTGGAAGCTATCGTTCCTGAAAAAATCGACAGTTTTAAAGAAATTGCTTCCATTGATTTAGGTGGAGAATTTGCTTCAGAAATTTCAGCTTACGATCCCTTAACCAAGCAATTATTTGTGGTGAGTAACGATGGCGGAACCAAGGTTGATGTAGTTGATATGAGCAAATACCCAACCGTTACAAAATTGCAGACTTTAACCTTTGCAGGTAATGCTGGTATTAATAGTGTGGCTGTAAGTAATGGTTTATTAGTAATCGCTTTAGATGGCGCAGATAAGCAGGGAAATGGTGATGTAGTGGTATTAAAAACATCTACTTTAGAAGAAGTTAAAAAAATTACCGTAGGTGCCATGCCCGATATGGTAACTTTCAGTCCTGATGGAAACTATATTTTATCGGCTAACGAAGGCGAACCAGATCTTGCATATACCGTTGATCCTAAAGGAACCATTTCGATCATTAACATCAAAGACAACTATTCTGTAAAAACATTAGATTTCGCCGCTTTTGAATCACAAAAAGCAACTTTGCTTGCAGGTGGCTTCAGGATTTATGGTTTAAATGCAAGTTTTACACAAGATATCGAACCAGAATATATTGCAGTAAGCCCTGATTCTAAAAAAGCGTACGTTACCTTACAAGAAAACAATGGCGTTGCCGAAGTAGATATTGTTGCAGGAACAATTACCAAAATCAATCCCTTAGGCACTAGAGACATCAGCCAGGCCGACAATGCCTTTGATGTAAGCGATAAAGACAGTAAAAAAGTTTTAGGTACATGGCCAATCAAGGCTTTTTATCTGCCAGATGCAATTTCGTATTTTACTGTTGGTGGTAATGCCTATCTGGCCTTGGCCAATGAAGGGGATACCAGGCAGGATTACACACCAAAAGATGCAAAGGAAGAAGTACGTGTAAAGGACCTTGTTTTAGATGCAGCTAAATTTCCTAACGCAGCAACCTTACAGTTAGATGCTAATTTAGGAAGACTTACGGTAACAAATACTGCCGGGTATACTATGGTAGGTGCCAATAAAGTATATCAGGAATTATACTCAACAGGTGGAAGAAGTGTGAGCATCCTTAATGCAAATACTGGGGCTTTGGTAGCCAACATTGGTAAAGATTTAGAACAGCATGTAATTGATGCAGGTAAATATGACGATGACCGGTCTGACAATAAAGGTGTAGAGGTTGAAAGTGTAACCGTTGCACAGGTAAATGGGCAAACCTTAGCTTTTATTGGTATGGAACGTGCAGATATGATTGCTGTTTATGATGTAACTATACCAGCCTCACCAAAATTTGTTCAACTATTCTCTACGGGCGATGCCCCTGAAGGTTTATTGTTTGTTAAACCAAAAGATAGCCCTAATGGAAGAAGTTTGTTAATTGTGTCAAACGAGGCTGATGGTACCGTTCGGTTCTATCAGCCCGATAAAATATAGTCTCTCTATCCCTTTATTAATTATTATGTTTTAGCCCCGGTTTTATATCGGGGTTTTTTGTTTTTAGAGTTGTCAACTTAATAGCGAAAGCTATTAAGTTGACAACTCTTCTTATATAATTCCTTTATATAAACGAAGAATAAAAAAAGCCCTATATTGCGCTACAAAATAAAACTTTAGGGGTGCCTTCAAATAAGTTGGCTGAGAACATACCCATTTTATAGGTGAAAGGTAAAAAGGTAAAAGGCGGAAGGTGAAAAACCCTATGCCCTAGACCTTACACCCTATGCCGTATAAATGAACCTGATCCGGATAATGCCGGCGTAGGAAATTAGTTTGTCTGCAAAAATTGCGCAAAAATGCATACTGCATTTGAAGACTCCTGAAGTTGTACAACAAAATGAAGTCATTTAGCAATGAATTATATTAATGTATTAACAATAGCCGGCTCAGATAGTGGAGGCGGTGCAGGCATCCAGGCCGATTTAAAAACCTTTTCTGCTTTGGGCTGTTTTGGCACCTCGGTAATCACAGCTGTAACGGCACAAAATACAGTGGGGGTGCGGTCAGTGCATGGCATTCCAGCAGAAATGATTAAAGATCAGTTACAGGCGGTATTAGATGATATAGCGCCAGTGGCCATTAAAATCGGCATGATCAACCGTGCTGAAGTGGTACAGGTAATCGAAAAGGAATTAAAACCCTATAATCAATATGTTCCCGTGATTTTAGATCCGGTTATGGTAGCCACCAGTGGCGATCGGTTAATCGAAGCTGATACCGTTACCCAGTTAGTTGAAAAATTATTCCCCTTGGTAACATTGGTTACCCCAAATATAGACGAGGCCATTATCCTTTCAGGGCAGGAGATCCATAACCTCGATGGCATGATTGCGGGGGGTAGAAAAATCATCGAGAAAGGTGCAAAAGCCGTTTTAATAAAAGGAGGACATTTAATAGGCCCAATCATTTACGATGTTTTTATCTCTGGAAACGATGCACCAGTAGTATTAGAAAGTGTCTTTATTGCTTCTAAAAATCTACACGGAACAGGTTGTACACTTTCATCTGCCATAGCCGCCGAAATGGCCAAGGGTAACACGCTACTTATCGCAATAAAAAATGCGAAAAACTACATCAGCCGGGCCTTACAAACTGGTAGCAAGGTAAAAACTGGCAAGGGCAATGGGCCATTAAATCACTTTTTCGAACCTTTAAAACTAATTGTACAATGAAGTGGAGCGCACAGGCCTGGGAAAGAGTTAAACCCATTTATGGCAAAATTTTAAAAATGCCTTTTAACCAAGAGTTGAGCAATGGAACTTTACCCAAAGAGAAATTTATCTTTTATTTAGCTCAGGATGCTTATTACCTTTTAGAATTCGGCCGGACTTTAAGCACCATTAGTAGCCGAATGCAGGATGCAGATTTGGTGATGACCTTTGCCGGGTTTTCTACAGGGGCAATTTTTGCCGAGCGTAGTTTGCATGAAAGTTATTTTGTGGAATTTGGTTTAGCTAACCAAGTGCAGCCCACGCCATCTACACTTTTGTATACCAATTATATCCTTAGTCAGGCTGCGTATGCCAATGTAGAAATTGCAGTGGCGGCTGTTTTACCATGTTTTTGGATTTATAAAGCCGTTGGCGATCATATTTTTGCACAGCAAAATAGCGACCAGAATCCTTACAAAAGGTGGATCGAGATGTATGCGGGCGTCGAATTTGCTGCTGCGGTAGAAAAGGCGATCGATATTACTGATCAAATGGCAGCGCAGGCTAATGCAGTAACCCAACAAAAAATGCTGGATGCTTTCGAAATGGCAACCCGTTTAGAATGGATGTTCTGGGATAGTGCTTATGAACTGGAAAAATGGAAAGTTTAATATTTTAACCCTGTATTCTCCAAATTCTTTGATAAAATGTTAAAAACTTGTCGGTATTTCCAATAGATTTAAAGAACTTTGCAATTCAATCTATAATTTAAAACATCATTTTGGAAGAAAGTACGCAAGAACAGGGGATTTTAAGTAAACAAGAAGATAAACCTGTATTAGCGCAAAGCTCTCCGAAACAAGTACGATTTGCAATATCTGCCTTTTATTTTATGCAAGGGGTGTGCTTTGCAAGTTGGGCCAGTAGGATTCCAACTTTTAAAGCTTCTATGGGCCTAAACGATGCAGAATTAGGCTCTATTCTTTTTGCGTTACCTGCGGGGCAGATTATAACGATGTTTTTTTCGGCGAAATTGACCACTCATTTTGGCAGCAAGAAAATGCTAAGGGCAACTGCGCCACTTTATGCAATTGCATTAACTTTTTTAGCATTAGCCACAACTGGTTGGCAGTTGGCTGCTTTTTTGGTGATGTTTGGTATAACCGGGAACCTTTGTAACATCGCCTTAAATACACAGGGTGTCGCAGGTGAAAATTATTACGGCAAACCCATTATGAGTTCTTTCCATGGGGCTTGGAGTATTGGTAATTTAACGGGGGCTTTAATTGCCCTGGGGCTGGTTAACCTAAAATTAGGCATGTATACCCATTTTTGGATCATTGCACTGATATCCTTAAGCAATGTTGCGCTTAACTGGAAAAAGTTGCTGAACTATAATAAACCAGATACGGTGGTTGAGAAAACGAAGTTTTTTACCATGCCACAGGGTATTTTGGTGTTACTGGGCGTTATCGCATTTTGTAGTATGGCCACCGAAGGAACAATGTTCGATTGGAGCGCTATTTACTTCGAAGATGTGGTAAAATTACCTCATAATAAGGCGATTATAGGTTATGCGTCGTTCATGTTTATGATGGCAAGCGGAAGGTTTTTAGGGGTGTTTTTAATTGGTAAATTCGGGCGGAAAAACCTCCTTCAGATCAGCGGTGCCATTATATCGATAGGGATGGCGCTTGCCGTAATATTTCCAAACCTAATTGTCGCTATTTTTGGTTTTATGCTTATTGGCTTGGGTGTTTCGAGTATTGTACCAATGGTATATAGCATAGCTGGTAACAATAAGAAAGTGCCTGCTGGTAAAGCAATAACCATGGTTTCGAGTATTGGTTATTTTGCCTTTTTGTTTGGCCCGCCATTAATAGGCTATGTTTCGCAACTATCAAGCCTGCGTTATTCTTTCGGGATAATTTCTGTTTTTGGTTTGCTGATTACTTTCCTGATCACAAAAATAAAAGCGATAAATTAGCTGTGACTGTTAAATAAATTATATTTATCATTTGGAGCGCAGGGTTTCCACAAAGCATTAAGTTCCTCATTTGTTGGGTTGCAGGGTGCAGAAACCTCTGTTTCTAAACCCGATTGCAATGTAAAGCCCACAGCGCAGCGAGGACTTGAAATGAAAAAGAGGGACTGAAGCCCTCCAAGAACCCCAGGCAACTCATTTCCTCATTTAAAACACCAATTTCCATTTGTAGCGCAGGATTTCTGCAAAACATGAAGTTCCTTCCCGTTTTACGTTTTTACGCTTCGCTTCCTCGTACCTCGTTGCTGCAGGGTAACACTTCAACCGGGGCTATTGATGAAGGTAGCATTTCATTTGTTGGGTTGCAAGATGCAGAAACCCTCGTTCCTAAACCCGATTGCAATGTAAAGCCCACAGTGCAGCGAGGACTTGAAATGAGCGGGACTGTTGCCCTCCAAGAACCACAGGCCAATCATTTCCTAATTTTAAAACCATTATTTCATTTGGAGTGCGCTACCTGTACATAAATATCAAAATTTAGTAAGGAGAGTTATGAAAATGCTTAATAATCTACTCTTTCTTCACCAATCCATGTTCTTTAAGGGCTGCGACAGCCAGCTCAATCAATCTTAAATTTTCGTCCTGATGCCCATGCTGCACTTCCACATTAATATAGGGAATGTGATTTTGCATGGCATACACCGAAAGCGAACCGTCATTGGAAACAAATTTAGATTGAAGAATTACATTCACATTTGCCTTTTTTAAACTGCTGAACAACCTTGGCTCGGTTACGTAAACAAGATCATCGCCATCCATCTGGAAGTTGATGTAAACCGAATCGGCCGTACTCGCTAAATCGTAACCTGGCAAATAAGAGGAAATGCCAAAACCACCATCGGCATTGTTATGCAAGGTTAAAAAATAACCTGTGGCTTTTGGATCGTAAAAATCGACAATTTGTTTGCCTGCATTAAGTATTGCTTTTTCAACTTCGTTAGAGCTGAAAAAGTCTTTTTTTAACCTTGTTTTTACACCTGCCTCGGTATAAATGGCGTTGGGATCTATACGATATTGATCATCCATATAGGTGAAATAATAATCTCTTACACCGCCATACTGACTGTCGATGAGCTCGCCACCGCTCCAACGGATATAATCAAAACCTGCTTTTACACCAGTATCTTCATTATCATGTACAACTAAAAATTTAATGCCATTAGGTTTGTAACTGTATTTTACCAGCGTGATATCTAAGTTTGAAACCTTAACGAAGTTCGAATCAGTAGTCATCGCCGGGAAAACAGGAGGGTGTTGCGCATTAACCAGAAGGGTAGAACAGATCAGGAACAGACTTAGAATGAGTTTAAACATAATCCCTAATATACAATGTTGCTACATAATTTGTTTGAAGACAACATTGTATATTATCCGGGCATCAAAATTTCTAAATGCAGCAAGTGAAAAATAAAATGGTTGGTAGAGCCCACAATATGGCGAGGGTATTGGGTTAGCAAATTGATGGGCGACATTCCTTAGGCATAATTTTCCATGCCTCCGCGTTCCGTGGCAAAAAGAAATGGTTCGTGCGGACACGAACCATGGCTGCGGATTGGGATACCCGTTCGCGGATAAATTTTTCTTGTTTTCTGTGCTTGCGTGGCTAAAAAAAAAAGCCATAAAAAAGCCCCGATTTGGGATCGGGGCTAAATTGATTGTTAATCTGGATGTTTATTAATGTCCGTGATCTAAATCGTATTCGTTTACATCTTTGTGTTTGTATGGTTCTACCATTAACTCATCGATTGTTTTTCCTTTTTTGTTAAAGCCTAAACGTTCTAACATTCTGTCGAATATTAAATATACCACTGGTACCACAATTAAGGTTAAGAATAATGAACTGGTTAATCCACCAACAATAACCCAGGCCAAACCATTTTTCCATTCGGCACCTGCACCGCTTGCCAATGCAATCGGAAGCATACCGAATACCATGGCTATGGTGGTCATTAAAATTGGGCGTAAACGTGCGTGGTTGGCTAATACAAGCGCTTCTTTAGTCTCTTTGCCTTCGGCCTTTAAGTGGTTGGTAAAATCGACCAGGATAATCGCGTTTTTCGCTACCAGACCCATTAACATAATCAAACCTAAAATGGTGAAGATACCGATTGAGTTATTGGTTAAAGCTAAAGCTAACAATGCTCCGATTACCGCTAAAGGCAGCGAAAACATTACCACCAATGGATAGATAAAACTATCGTAAAGCGCAACCATAATCAGGTAAACCAAAATGATCGAAGCCAATAAAGCAATACCTAAAGTACCAAAACCTTCGCTCTGATTTTCCTGATCACCCGCCCAGCTATAACTTACGCCAATTGGGGCTTTAAGTTTGCCATTTTTTTGCAGCTCTTCCAGTTTCGCCTGGAACTCAGCAACCACGGTTCCTGTTGGTCTACCGATTGACTGTGCCTTAACTGATACCGAAGTAGATTTATTTAAACGCTCTAACTGACTCGGACCTGAACCTTCTGTAATGGTTGCAAATTGTGATAACTTGATCTGTTTACCATCGCTGTTTACAAAAATCAGGTTACGCACGTCATCAATATTCTGGCGGTTGAAGTTTTGATACTGAATATTGATATCGTACTCGTATTCACCTTTACGGTATTTACCATCGGTATTACCCGCAAAAGCAGTCTGCATGGTTGAGCCTACAGTTTGTAAAGTTAAGCCAACGGCCGACATCTTATCACGGTCTACCTGAACGTTAATCTCAGGCGTTCCTTTTTCTACTGATAATTTAATCTCTGTAGCACCAGGGATAGCCGCAAGCACTTTTTGAGCACCTTCAGCATACTTCAATGCGCTGTCTAAATCAGAACCCATCACCACCAATTGGATCGGTGCGTTTTCTGCAATACCCAAAATACTGATCGGAACGGTTTTAACTTTTGCTCCAATTAATTCTTTAGCCAGTGCACGGCTCATTTTAGTGGCAAAAATATCTGAAGAAACGCCTTTACGCTCATCGCGTTCAACCAGTTTAACATTAATCTCCGATTTATAGGCTGTAGCCTGTGTACCACCGAAATCACCGGTCGATTGTCCAACTGTAGTAATTAACTGTGTAATTTCTGGTTGTTTATCCAAGAAAGCCTCAGCTTTTTGCGTTAAAAAGTTGGTTTGCTCTAAAGAGGCATCTTTTGGTAACTCTAACTGCACCAGGAACTCACCTTTATCTGATTTAGGGAAAAACTCCGATCCGATAAAACCGCCTACCAATAATCCACATGAGCTAAAGAACATCACCACAACAATAATTAATGTTAAGGCTTTGTGGTTTAACGACCATGTTAAAATGCTGGTAATCCAAAGGGTAAATTTCTTTAATTGTTTTTCGAACCAAAGAATGAAACGGCCAAATAGGTTTTTACCTTCAATACGTTCTAACTTACCAAAACGAGAGAAGATAAGAGGTACAATGGTAAATGAAGCTACTAACGAAAGCAACGTTGCAATAATTACCACAATACAGAACTGACGTAAGATGTTCGATACCAAACCCGTACTTACCGCAATCGGGAAGAACACTACCACAATTACGAAAGTAATAGATACTACGGTAAAACCAATCTCTCTTGTTGCATCAGATGCTGCTCTTACTTTGTTCTTGCCCATCTCCATGTGTCGCTGGATATTTTCCAGTACCACAATCGCATCATCCACCAGGATACCTACCACGAGTGATAGTCCCAATAACGACATTAAGTTTAAGGTAAAGCCGAACAAGCTAATCCCGATAAACGTAGCGATTAATGAAACCGGAATCGATACCATTACAATTAACGCGTTACGTAAACTGTGCAAGAAGAAAAGCATTACGAAAGCCACCAAGATAACCGCCAGGATTAAATCGTGGATTACCGCATCAGCTGATTCTAAGGTAAAGATTGAACTATCGTTTACAATTCTGATGTCGAGGTTATTGGCCTTGTATTCACCTTTTAGTTTGGCAATAATGGCATGTACACCTTTACTCACTTCTACCGCATTTGCATCGCTTTGTTTAATGATCTGAATGGCGATAGATGCTTTACGATCGATACGTGCCAGTTTTTCAGTTTCTTTTTGCGAATCCTGAACGTCGGCAACGTCACCTAAACGGATCTGTGCACCATCTTTAGTCGTTGTTAAAACCAGGTTTCTCAACTCTTCCATACTTCTGTATTTACCCGATAAACGGATCAATACATCCTGGTTTTGGGTTTTAACACTTCCTGTAGGGAAATCTAGGTTAGAACTTAAAATTAATTGCTGCACCTGTGGAACTGAAAGGTTGTAGCCTTGTAATTTATCAGCATCTAACGATACTTGAATTTCGCGTTCCGAACCACCAACTAAGTTAACCTGAGCAATACCACTCACCCTCGAAATTACCGGAGCAATACGTTTATCAATTAAATCGTAAAAGGTAATGTCATCCATATTGGCTGATGCCGACATGGTAATTACTGGTAAATCATCTAAAGAGAATTTACTTAATGACGGCGTTTTTACATCCTCTGGCAGATCAGAAAGGATAGCATTTACCTTTCTTTGTGCATCATTTAAGGAAATATCGATGTTTGCCGCATCAGTTAAGGTGATGGTAACCGTAGATAAACTCTCAAACGATACAGAGTTGATTTTCTTGATGTTTTCCATCGATGATACCGCATCCTCAATCTTTTTGGTTACGGTATTTTCAACCTCATTTGGTGAAGCACCAGGGTAGATGGTCGAAATAGATACTACGTTGTTAGAGAATTTTGGAAGTAATTCATAACCCAACGAAAAGTAACTTAGTAGCCCAAGCAAAGTAAGTGCGGTAAACACCACAATAACCAGCGAAGGCCTTTTTATAGATATGTCTGTTATCTTCATTTTAATTATTTATTGCAATTGAACTAATATCGTCCTTCGACAGGCTCAGGATGACAAACTGTAGACTGATAACTGCCAAGTGGACTATTTTACAATACTTACCTGAGTACCCTCAGTTAAGTTAATCTGCCCGCTGGTGATTACAGTTTCACCTTCTTTTAAGCCATCAAGAATTTCAACATTGTCTCCTAAAATACGGCCAGCCACAACAGTGCGGGTTTTAGATGTGTTGTTAGATTTATCCAATACAAAAACCTGATTGCTACTTACACTACCTACAAACGAAGTACGTGGAATAAGGATGCTTGGCGCTTGTTTAGGGAACTTGAATATTGCAGTTCCGTACATACCGGCTTTTAAAGTGTTTTTGTGACTATTCTCTACTTCAATTTCAATCGGGAAATTTAATGTTGCATCAGCTTTAGCAGCGATGAAAGTTACTTTTCCGGAGAAATTATCAGTTGGGAAAACCGAAGATTTGATCTCGATCTGATCGCCGATTTTAAGATTGGCAACCTGCGATTCGTTAACGTTTACTTTCAGTTTCAATTTAGAAACATCAACTAATTCGAATAACTCGGTGCCCTGGGTATTTACAAAAGCACCAACTTCGATGTATCTTTTGTTTACGATACCATTGATAGGCGATTTGATGTTGGCATCACTTAGTCTTCTTTGTGAAGCCTGTAAACGCAGTTTTGCATTTTTTGTAGCCAATTTAGCCTGATCTAACTGTTGTTGCGTAACACCACCAGTTGAGAATGAGCTCTGGTATCTGGCCTCGTCTCTCACTGCATTCTGGTAAGTTGCTTCAGCAGTTTCTCTGTCTGTATTGATAATTTCTGCATCAACGCGTGCCAAAACCTGGCCTTTGCTTACGCGGTCACCTTCATCAACATAAATAGCCGTAACACGACCTGCATTTTCTGATAAGAAGTTAAGTTCTTGTTTAGGAATGAAGTTTCCGTTTGCACTGAAATCTAAATTCACAGCTTTTCTCTCTACCTGAGCAACCCGAACGGCAACAGCACCACCACCTTTAGCAATGAAAGCAGTTTTTTCTTCGTTCTTCTTTTTATTGTTGCTTAGAACATAAGCTATTGCACCGAGTGCAACAACAATTACGATAATTATGGTAATTACTCTTTTCATTTCTATTGTACTAGTGATTTAATATTTCCGTTTGATTTGATTAATTGTATTTCGGCTATTTTGTAATTTAATAAAGCCTGTGTATAACTGTTCTGCGCCTCAGTAAGTGCATTTTCTGTATCCAGAAGATCGGTTAAAGAAGCTAAGCCATTGTTATAATTGTTTTGTGTGCTTTTGTAAATTTCCTGCGCTAAATCGGCATTTTTACGTTGCGATTTAATGGTGTTGATGTTGTTGCGCAATTGGATTTTTGCGTTCTCATAAGCCAGGTTTAAGGAGTTTACAGATTCTTTTCTGCTCTCTCTTGCTTTTTTAATATCTACATCTGCCTGGCGGATTTTTGAACGTGTTAAAAAACCATTGAAAATTGGCACTTTTAAAGTTAGACCAACTGCCGATGCGCCGTATCCGATTGCAGCAGCATTCGACTTTAAGAAATCGAAACCATCACTTTGGCTCGAGTAGGTATAATTACCCGTTAAAGCCAATGATGGATAGTATTCGGCAACGTATGCCTTTCTTTGTAGTGATAAAAGTTTATCCTGATTATCCAAAAGTTTAACCTCTGTTCTGTTTGCCAGATCGATAGAGTCTGTAAATACAGGTAAAGTAGTTACTTCTGTTAATTCGGTAAATGGTAAGCTGATCGGCGTAGAAACCGGCATACCCATCGAGAATTTTAACTGATTCTCCAATTGGGTAATGGCATTAATCACCTGCTCACGTTGTGTATTCAGGTTAGTTAGGTTTACATTGATCCTGTCAACATCGATTTTTCTGGATAAACCGTTTTTAAACTGGTTTGAAACAATTTTTTCTACAATTTTAACGTTTTTAATATTGGTATCAATTACGTTTAACTGTTGTCTGTTTACCAAAACCTGGTAGTAATTGTTGGCCACCAGCTCGATAATCTGCTCTTCAGTTAATTTTGAAGTAAGGTTGTAATATTCCTCACTCGATCTCGCAGCCTGTAAACCAGTAAAAACCTGTTGATTGAATAATTGTTGCGAAAGCTGAACACCTGCAGTCGAATTCCAGTTCTGACCTAATTTGATCGCCTGTGTCTGTCCGCCGAAATTAGCAACCAGCTGACCGATAATAGGATTATAAGTTAAACCAACATT
Organism: Pedobacter sp. ISL-64; assembly: GCF_018613605.1. Taxonomy (GTDB): domain Bacteria; phylum Bacteroidota; class Bacteroidia; order Sphingobacteriales; family Sphingobacteriaceae; genus Pedobacter. Next base: position 519,581 of record NZ_JAGGPU010000001.1, read on the forward strand.
TCCTGTAATTTGAGGCAAGGCCTGTGCCCTAACTTCCTCCACCTTGTATCTTCCGCCTTCAATATCCAATTTCGAGTTTCGAATCTTGGTGTTGTTTTGGAGCGCATAGGTTAGCGCATCTTTTAAGGTAACTTGCTGCTGTGCAAGCACCAGCTGCGGTAAAACCGAGCCGATTAGCAGTATGAGCATTAACCTTACCATTTTTACTCTAAGCATAATGTATTGTTTTTTTGTTTTTGGGTTCTTATCTATTTAAAATTTGTGGCCTGTTTACAACCGGTTTGTCAGTTGTTGCGGCCGCCGTATTTCAGTCTGAACATCGTAAACCTCTCACAAATATGGTGGTGAGGTTTTTTTGCTTCAGTGTCATTTTGTTTAATGCTTTTTTATCGGGGAAAAGATCTTTACCGGTTTCCATAATGCACATGGTGCAAAGGCCCATCAAGCTTTCCAGATAAAGTTCTGCAACATGCGCAGTATCATCGTGCTCAATTTCTCCCTTTCCTTTTGCCTGACTAAAAATTTCTGCGAAGAAATCTTTTTCCGAGCTTTTAAGCGTTTGTAACTTCCCTTTGATCACATCATCGTTCAATAAATCAGGAATGCCTTCCGTAATCCTTAACATGTAATATTTTTGGAAGAAAGTGTTCCTCACTTCTATGGTGCTAAAAAGAATGTCTTCCAAAGGTTGATCTGGATTGTATTTCTTTTTAATCAACTCAAAGAAGTCGTTAAATACCCTTTCTATTACTCCAATAATTAAATGCTTTTTATCCGGGAAATAATAATAAAGCGATGGTTTGGAAACGGAAAGATCTTCTGCGATATCGTTCATTGTGGTTTTACCAATACCAAAATGGATAAAGCGTTTTATAGCGCCATCAATAATTTGCTCTCTCTTTTTATCGGCTACAATCATTTTACTTTTCTACTTTCTGACTTTTTTAATATTTTAGTCAAAAATAGTGCTAAAAAATGATTAGTCATGAAAGGTTTGTTGAAAAGCGCATTAAGCTTACAATTTTATGACATAATTTTGTTTCTTGCGCTGTTTATATATCTTTACAAACCAATCGTTTAGAAAATTTGTCAGCACTAATCAACATCTTTATTGTATTGTTTACCATCCTAGCAATGGAGTGTTTGTCTTGGTTTATACACAAGTATTTATTCCATGGACCACTATGGTTTATGCATAAAAGCCATCACCAAAAAGCAAAATCATTCTTCGAATGGAACGATCTGTTTGCCGCATTATTTGCTGCAGTATCCTTGTTTTTAATGTATGCCGATCGAGATAATTTAAGTTACCGGTTTTTTATTGGTTTAGGGATTACTTTATATGGTCTGATTTATTTTGTGGTACACGATTGGTTTGTGCACCGGAGATTTAAAACTTTTAAAAGCGACAACACTTATTTGCAAGCCGTGCGAAAAGCACATAAGGTTCATCATAAAAATAGAGGCAAAGAAAAAGGAAAGGCTTTTGGTTTGTTGTTTGTAAGGAAGAACTTAATAAAAACTGATTGATGTAATTTAACTAGGTAATTAGTTTATATTTACTTTATAAATAGATAAATATGAAAAAGTACTTATTCGTTCTTTTGGTTTTTATTGCGTCGTCGGCAGGTGCCCAAATCGCCAAGTTTACGATTAAGGGGGTAATTGCAAATACAGATAGCATTAAATATGTTTATTTAACAACCCTATCTCAACAGATCCCACTTTCAGATGAGAAAATATTTATGGTAACACCTGTGGTAAATGGGAAATTTGAGTTTAATGGAACATTCGATCTCGAAGGTAAAGATTATCAGTATGCAAGTGTTTTTGTTGAAGAAAGAGGGAATATTTCTAAAGAAGAGGCGTTGTCGAAATTTAGAAATTTAATTTGGGTAACAGGTCGTAGGAGGAATGCAAGGCTTGTAGTCCTAGAGAATTTAACCTTATCGATTGACGAATATGGCAAAACCAAAGCGTCCAAAATCATTGAAGGTGGAATCCTAACAAAACAAGATGATGAGTATAAAATGGCCGTAAGGGATGGGGGAAGGCAATTGATCTCGTTTATAAAGAAATATCCAGATTCTCCAATATCATATTATGGTGTTAAAGAAACCACTTCCCTGTTTGATGCCGCTCACAGAGACAAATTTACCAGCCTCTGGGGTTCGCCAAGCGAATTGTTTAATGAACTTTCACCCAAACTTCAAAACAGTAAACAAGGTATTGAACTGAAGAAAAGTATCGATGCCAAGGCAAAACTATAATTGAATTGCCAGTCGTATTTATAAAATATGAAAAAGTATTTACTCATTCTTGCAACATTAATCAGTTTTATAACCTTTGCAAATGCCCAACAAGCTGTGAAGGGCATGTTGAGATTAAAAGCAGATTTTAATTCACTTAGCCTACAGCCGTTGAAAGTTGTAATAAAAAGATATGACCTAGCAAGGTTAAATGGAAAAATTGATACTGTTATAGTTAAAAATCAGGATTTTAATTACGAAACTGAACTTGCCGAACCATTAAATTTAATATTGGATTTTTATTGGAAAGATAAGAGGCTTACTTCAAATAGGTTTTGGATGACTCCAGGGAGTTATGATATTACATTCAGCAATGATCTGATTCCAAAAATTCCAGAAACATACACGGAAATAGCATTAGGCATAATTGAACTTGATCAACACGCTAATGCTTTTTCAAAAAAGGCTGAAACATTGGTTAGTAATGTTAACTACGAAAATCAAAAAATAACCGATGTCGAAAAAAAGATTTGGCAAATAAGAGATTCGGTAGATATTGCACTTGATCAAAATATTTATTTACCTGCAATAAAATTAAATGCAAATTCCCCGGTAGGTTTATATGCACTTTGGCAGTATGCAGATAGGCCTCATGGCAAACCAAGAATTGTAGCCGAACCAAAAGAAATCGATTCTTTACTTAATACTTTAGGTCTTGAAATAAAGGCACTCCCGTCAGCAGAAAAATTAATCAATGCAATACTACTAGGAAAACAACTCAAAGTTGGTAACATGATGAAAAACGTTTCATTGCCCGATGTTACCGGTAAAATTTATAGTATAAATGATTTTAAAGGTAAATACTTATTGGTCGATTTTTGGGCAAGCTGGTGTATGCCCTGTAGAGCAGAAAACCCTAACCTTATTAAAGCTTTTAATAAATATAAAAAATCGGGATTTCAGATAATAAGCATAACGAGAGACGAATTATCACGGAAAACAGACTGGCTTGAAGCTATTAAAAAAGATAAGGTAACAACGTGGCTCCAATTAAGCGATTTTAAAAATATAGCACAAAAGATTTATAACATTGAAACCATTCCTGTAAATTATCTTATTGACCCAAAAGGTATGATTGTTGGTCGAGATTTACGCGGCGAAAATTTAGAAAAAGAACTAAAAAAGATTTTTAAATATTAATTGGTAATTAAATAGAAGTGTTTGGAAAAAAAAATATTTTAGATCTAGTGCTGTTTTTTGCAATTTTCGAAATTAGAGATAAAGGAAGTCTTTTTGGCTATTATTGTAAGGAAAAACGACTAAAAATATTTTTTAACTAACTAATTAGTTTTATATTTAGTGTTATAAATATAATAACCTATGAGAAAACTAATTTTTTGCATGGTGCTACTTTTCGTAGGCTCGCTACATGCACAAACAATTAAATTCACAGTAGAAGGGGTAGTTCAAAATCCTAAAAATGCAAAATTTGCTTACCTGGTAAGTAATGCAACAGTTGCAGGAAAAAAGGATTTGTTTTTGGTGAGGCCAATGGATGGCAATCATTTTCAACTATCGGCCACGTCCGACCTGGAGGGTAAACTTTTGCGAGCGGGTTTTGTTTTTATTGATGAACGTGGAGCTATTACCTTAGCTGAAGTAAAAGCCAAGATAAAACAGAAGGTTTGGTATGTGGGCGGAAGTGCTAATCTGAAAACAATTTTTTTGGAAGATGTTAAATTGGATATTGAAAATCCATATAATTTGGAACCTGCAAAGATAATTAGTGGTGGGATTTATCTTCAGCAAACAAAAGATGTATTAGCTGCCTTTAGAGATAAAAAAAAATTGAATTTTATTAAACAAAATGCTGATTCACCTATTGCGCTTATGGAATTGAGTAAATTAATCCCTTTATATTATAGCCCATTCCGCTCCTCAGGTATGGGGCTGGATTTTGGCTCGCCTGAAGAATTATACAGTGCACTCTCGAGCAGGTTAAAACAGAGTAATGAAGGTAAGGCAATTAAAAAGAAAATTGATGAGGCATTAAAAAAATAAGGCCCACAGGTTTTGTTTTATACTTTAATCATTCTTGGCAGGATGCTTGTTCTTTTTTATTAAACCTATGCCATGAGAAAAATTTACTATGCCTTTGTGCTTTTGTCGCTTGTTGTCATCACATCATGCGGTAAAAAAACGAATAAAGATCGCGCTATTGCACTTGTAGAAGCTAAACACGAAAATAATAATCAGGATTTGAATTTTGATAGTTCCAAATTAGATAGCCTTTACAATATTTCTCCTCAGGCTTATGCTGATAGTCTAAAAAAAGGAAATGAGTTAGATGATACTTTAGCTGTCCTCGAGAGTGAGATAGAACATTTGAGTCAGGCAGAGTCGGATAGTGTAGGGTTGATTAGTGCTAAATTAACCAAAGAAAGGTATCATTTATTGGACGTTGCCAAAACCAAACCAGCTTTCATCGGCTGGCAGCTTTCGAAAGTAGTAGTTGAAGGAGAAAAAGCCGACACTTTAAGCTTTAATTTCGATAAGGGGATTACCAAAATCGTTCCTTAACTATTTTTTATTTTACTTTTGCAGCATAACCCAGAATCAATATGCTTCAAATCCAGGAAAATATTTCGTTAAAACCGTATAATTCGTTTGGTATCGATGTTAAGGCAAGTTACTTTGCCGAGATATTTTCTGAAGCAGATTTAGCCAGACTTTTTAAAAACGAAATCGTAAAATCTCAAAAGCTCTTGGTTATTGGTGGAGGGAGTAATGTGTTATTTACTCAGGATTATAAGGGATTAGTTGTTAAAATCAGCATCAAAGGCATTCAATCCAGAATGATTGATGATAAAGTGTTGGTAATAGCCGGTGCCGGCGAAGTATGGAACGATTTTGTGAACTACTGTGTTGGGCATCATTTTGCAGGCGTAGAAAATTTAAGCCTGATTCCTGGTACTGTGGGTGCCTCGCCAATACAGAATATTGGTGCTTATGGGGTAGAGCTTAAAGATGTTTTCCAAAGCTGCAACGCTTTTGAGATCAAAACAGGAAAAATCAAAACCTTTACTTATGACGATTGCCATTTCGGTTACCGCGAAAGCATTTTCAAAGGTGAGTTGAAGGGCCGGTATATTATTACATCCGTTACTTTCCGTTTATCGGCGGAAGCAAAAATTAATACCTCCTATGGTGCCATTGAAACCGAGCTGCTGAACAGGGGCATCGAAAAGCCGGATATTGCTGATGTTTCATCTGCTGTATCGCATATCCGAGTAAGCAAACTGCCCGATCCGTCTACTATTGGCAACGCAGGTAGTTTCTTTAAAAATCCGGTGATTGAAAAATATGAATTTGCTGATATTGTGGCGAAACACCCCGATGTGGTACATTACCCTACAGCTGATGATAAAATTAAATTGGCCGCCGGCTGGTTAATTGAGCAATGTGGCTGGAAAGGTAGAGTGATAGGCCAAACAGGTACCTGGAAAAACCAGGCTTTGGTTTTAGTTAACCATGGCAGCGCAACTGGCACAGAAGTGTATAATTTTTCTGAACAGATTATAGACAGTGTAAAGTCTACTTTTGGAGTCACTTTAGAAAGAGAAGTAAATATTCTGTGACGAAAGCCAGCCCTTATGTGGTTATACGCTTTTGGCGCCATGCCAGAAAATTTTGGTACTAAGTTTGTTTAGGTTATAGCGAATGGACAATAATTCATTTGTTTTTTTTATCTACCTAAAGCTAAATATCATGACAAAATTTGAATTCAATCATCTGGTTAACCATCACTCGGTATCGCTTAGATCTTATGCTTTAAATTTTACAAAAGACGCAGAAGACGCAAATGATTTGGTTCAGGATACCATGCTGAAAGCGATCACTTATTACAATAAGTTTAAAGAGGGTACGAATTTAAAAGGTTGGTTATTTACCATCATGAAAAATACTTTCATTAACAACTATCGCCGTTTAGTAAAAACGAATACTTTAATTACGCAGAGCGAAGATATTTCTTCTGCAAACCTTTCATTTAGTGCAACTAAAAATCAGGCAGAAAGTAAATTTGTATTAGGCGATATCGATAAAGCCCTTTCGCAATTGCCTGAAGAGTATTATGTGCCTTTTATTCGTTATTTTGAAGGATATAAGTATCACGAAATTGCAGATATGTTGGCTATTCCGATTGGAACAGTAAAAACACGTATCCATGTAGCAAGAGGGATACTTAAAAAATACTTAAAAACATATTCGAAAGAAATTGCCGCATCAGAAGTGGCTTAAGATACATCCATCGAAAAACTGGAGGCTCAGATTTATCTGGGCCTTTTTATTTTCTTTTTGGAGCGCAATGTTTGGTAGTTCTTAGTTTCGGTTGCTCCCGCTATCTCTTCAAGTCCACGTTTCGTTCCTCAGTTGCTGGCTTTACGCGCTATCGGGTCTATCAACCCAAGGCAGTATTCAAAAACAGTTATGGAGCATGAAATAGCCAAAAGTGGAAAAGACCGTAAAAGCAAAAGGCCTGAAAAATCAGGCCTTTTTGCTTATCATATATTTGGTTAGTTGATTCTTATTTTTTCTTTCAACAATTCGCCTTCTCTCTTATTTCGAAACAAATGCAAACCCCGAACGATTATGTGTTTTGAAGCTTTATTGCAGTATTTTTGTTTTGTGGTTATAAAGATAAGGGAAATTTTAAATTTGTCAAGCTTTTTTTAACTTTTTTTTTATTTCTTTTGCTACCACTTGCCCAGATATGATTGCAGGTGGTACACCGGGGCCCGGAACGGTTAACTGTCCGGTGTATAAAAAATTTGTTACCTTACTTTTCATCTTAGGTTTTAAAAAAGCCGTCTGTTTCAAAGTGTTTGCTAATCCATACGCATTTCCTTTAAAGGCATGGTAATCTTCCACAAAATCGTTCATGGCATAACTGCGCTTAAACAAAATGTTACCGCCAATATCGTTACCGGTTAAATCTTTAAAGCGTTCGATCAATAAATTAAAGTATTCTTCCCTTTTACTTTCGCTATCTGCTAAATCAGGTGCAACCGGAATTAAAAAGAAAAGGTTCTCACAGCCCTCCGGTGCAACACTTTTATCCGTTACGGAAGGACAGCATGCATAAAATAGGGGCTTTGATGGCCATTGCGGATTGGTGTAGATTTCTTCGGCATGTTGATCGAAATCCTCATCAAAGAATAAGTTGTGGTGTAATATATTGTCTAGTTTTTTATTTAATCCGATATAAAACAAAAGGCAGGAGGGAGCCATTGTTCTTTCATTCCAGTATTTTTCGTTGTAATTACGGTAAGGTTTATCAAAAAGATGTTGATCAATATGGTGATAATCGGCATTGCCCACCACAAAATCACTTTTAAAGTTGCCCTTGTTGGTAATTACGTACTCTGCCAGGTTGTTTTTCACTTCAATTTTGGTTACCTCGGTATCGAAAATAAATTTTGCGCCCTCACTTTCGGCTATTTGTTGCATAGCAGCCACAATTTTGTGCATGCCGCCCATAGGGTACCAAGTGCCTAAAATCAGGTCGGCATAGTTCATTAAACTGTATAGGGCAGGTGTGTTCTGTGGCGTGGCACCTAAAAACAAAACCGGGAATTCTAAAAGTTTCCTCAAACGCTCATTCTTGAATAACCGGTAAACATGTTTACGCATATTGCCCAAAAGCTGCAATTTGATTCCACTAACAGCCAATCTGGGATCGAAATATTCCATCACACTGTGCGAAGGCTTAAAAACATACTCATTCATGCCTACATCGTACTTGTATTTGGCCTGATCAAGAAAGTGTTTTAGGTTTTTGCTGCTTCCTGGCTCTAGTTTTTCGAATAAAGCATATAAATCAGCTAATGTTGCTGGAACATCAATAGTATCCTGTTTGCCAAAATAAATACGGTAAGAAGGGCTTAATCTTTTTAGCGCATAAAAATCAGAAGTCGTTTTGCCAAATAAGTTGTAGTAGTTTTCGAAAACATCTGGCATCCAGTACCAGCTGGGGCCCATATCGAAAAGAAATCCGTCTTTTTGCCAGGTTCTGGCCCTGCCACCGGCCATTTCGTTTTTTTCGATCACCGTAACATCACAACCATCCTTAGCCAATAAAGCTGCAGCAGTCAAACCTGCAAAGCCAGCACCGATAATGGTAACCCTGGGTTTTTTCTCCATGGTGTAAATAAAGGAATTTTATTGCGTTTTGTTTTTGTTTTTTGTCATTCGGTGTGGTTGTCAATCTGAACGCAGTGAAGAATCTTCTTTGTATTAGTAGTAATCTTTATGAGGACTTGATTCGATCGATAGTTTGGGTGCTGTATTTCATCGGTTGGAAATCCTTCGCTATGCTCAGGATGACACTATAACGCCAAGATCAACAAATGATTTATCCTTCAACAATCATGTCGTTAAGAAAATCCCAATTTTTGTTTTTACGTTCAATTAACGCATTCTTCTTTGCTCTTGTCCAGCCTTTTATTTCTTTTTCTCGTTCAATAGCATATTCAATGTGTTCAAACCGCTCAAAATAAACCATATAGTGGCAATTATATTTATAAGTAAAAGCGAACTTATTTTCTTTGTTCTCTATATGTTGTCTAAGTCTTGCTTCTAGATCGTTTGTTACTCCGGTATAAACCACAGTTTTGTTTTTATTGGTTAAAATGTAAACGAAATAATTATGATCCATAATTAAAAATAAATGTTTTTTATGATTTTAACTAAAGTGTTTTGTCATTCTGAACGCAGCGAAGAATCTTTCTTTTATTGGGGGTAATCTTTATGGGGGCTTGATTCGATCGATAGTTTGGGTACTGTATTTCATCGGTTGGAGATCCTTCGCTATGCTCAGGATGACAGTAAAGGGAGGTTTGTCATTCTGAACGCAGTGAAGAATCTTTCTTTTATTGGAAGTAATCTTTATTGGAACTCGGTTGGACCGATAGTTGGGTTCTGTGTTTCATCGGTTAGAGATCCTTCGCTGCACTCAGGATGACAGTGAGAGCAAAAGCGCTTAGCTTTTCTTACCTTTGCCCAAACTCATGATTAAACTACGCATTATATTTTTTCTGCTGTTTGCAGCAAGCAATATTACTTACGCCCAGTTATCTACCCAAGAAATTGCGATATTAAAAACTAATATGGTTAAAGCGGTAGGAAATTCGAAGCTAACCGACTCATTATTTACCAAACTGAGCAAGCTGGCCAATAAAACCGCCTTAATTACTGGTTACACCGGAACGTTGGAGGCACTTAAGGCCAAGCACTCATGGAATCCATACAACAAGATTAAGTATGTGGGCCGATCGCTCAAAACCATGCAAAAAGCAATTGATATGGATAAGGAAAATATGGAAATTCGATTTATGCGGTTTTCTATTGAGTTTTATACACCTTCTTTTCTCGGCTTTAGTAAAGATTTAGCTCAGGATAAAAAAGAGATCCTTAAACATTATCAAAATGAAAATTTTGGCCTAGCCGATCGCGAACTGGTTAAAAACGTAGCTAAATTTATGATCGACAGTAAAAAATGTACGCCAGCGGAAGTTAAAATTTTGACAAAACACCTTTAGCATGAATTATACCTATCTACTTATCAATCTTGCTGTAATCTTCTTTCCCCTGGTTTTATCATTCGATAAAAAGGTTCATTTTTTTAGCAAATGGAAGTTTGTATTCCCTTCAATATTGATCACGGGCTTGGTGTTTTTAATTTGGGATATCCTGTTTACCAAGCTCAATGTGTGGTCTTTTAATCCCGATTACCTTATTGGGGCAAATCTTTTGGGACTACCTTTAGAAGAGATTCTATTCTTTTTAACAGTTCCTTATGCCTGTGTGTTTATTTACGAATGTTTGAATGCCTATTTTCCAAAAAACGACTTGCAAAAGTATAGCCTCGCAGTAAGTAATTTGTTCCTCGGGCTTTGTGTGGCCATTTTGTTTTTTGGTTATAACAGGTGGTACACACTGATCAATTTTGGCTTTTTATTTATAGTGCTGGCCTATGTAGAATATGTAAATGTCGATTTTAGGTTTATGTACAAGTTCTATAGGGCCTACCTAATTTCGCTTATTCCTTTCTATATTGTAAATGGGTTTTTAACTTCTATACCTGTGGTGATGTATAACGATAAGCAAAACCTTGGTTTTAGAGTGGGTACAATCCCTTTCGAAGATCATTTTTATTTAATGGGGCTGTTGTTGATGAATGTTTTTCTTTACGAGGTTTTTAAAAGCAAGGGCGTTAAAAGAACATCTTAAAGTAGTGTTTTAAAATTAGGAAATGATTGGGCTGCGGTCCTTGGAGGCTGGCAGTCCCGCCTTACGCTTTACTCCGTTGCACTTCGTGTTCGCTCCAGTCGGGTTTAGAAACAAGGGGTTGTGCACCGTGCAGCCGTACAAATGAAATACTGGTGTCCACCTAGCCCCGGTTGAAGCGATACTGTGCAGCAACGAGGTACGAGGCAGCGAAGCGTAAAAGTGTAAAACGGGAGAGAACTTGGTATTTTGTAAAAGCTTTGCGCTTCAAATGAGAATAATAAATTGAAATACCCAATATAAAGATCTTCGACCCGATCAGACTGACAATGGTTTCTTTAAAAAAGATGTCATCCTGAGCGTAATCGAAGGACAATCTTTTTTAATTATCTTCAACCCGAAATTAATTTAAATGGATTTACCCAGCTATACCAAGCAGCAGCTCGCTTTACGCAACGGACAGGACAAACCTCAAATATGGGTGGCTTATAAAGGTTTGATCTACGATATGACCGATAGCAGGCTGTGGCGGAACGGTAAACATTATGAGCACTGGGCTGGGCAGGATTTAACCGACGAGTTGCCTGATGCACCCCATACCGAAGCTGTTTTTGAAAAATTTGTACCGATAGCCGTATTGGCTATACCAAATTGATTTTTGTAAGAGTAGATTTAAACGGTACAATTAAAATTAAGATATGTCATGTTGAGCCTGTCGAAACAGCTCGTGTTAAGTCCTTCGACAGGCTCAGGATGACAATTAATTTATATTAAACTTCTATTGTAAAAGCACTTAAGCTTACAAATTCCTGAATTCTTGCTGCAACTTCTTCATTGGTTAAATTTAATAACCTTTCCGTTCCAAATTTCTCTACGCAGAAAGAAGCCAAAGCAGAGCCATAAATGATCGCATTTTTCATGTTATTGAAGTTAATTGTGCCCACTTTAGCTAAATAGCCGATAAAGCCACCTGCGAAAGTATCGCCGGCACCTGTTGGATCAAATACTTCTGCCAAAGGCAAAGCCGGGGCTGAGAAAATCTGATCTTCATGGAATAACAATGCACCATGTTCACCTTTTTTAATGATCAAATATTTTGGTCCCATGGCAAGGATTTTTTTAGCAGCTTTAACCAATGAGTATTCACCCGATAACTGACGCGCTTCGGCATCATTAATGGTTAATACATCTACCATTTTAATGGTTTCCAATAAATCATCCATCATGATATCCATCCAGAAGTTCATGGTGTCCATTACGATTAATTTCGGGCGGTTTTTAAGGCGTTTGATTACCGTTTGCTGTACCTGTGGGGTTAGGTTGCCTAACATCAGGTATTCGCAGTCTTGATAGCTCTCTGGGATAATTGGATCGAAATTTTCCAGTACATTCAATTCCGTAATTAAAGTATCACGGCTATTCATGTCGTTATGGTATTTTCCTGACCAAAAAAATGATTTTTCACCTGCTTTAATCTGTAGTCCTTCGGTGTCAATACCGTGTGTGGTGAAGGTATCAATATCTGATTGATGAAAATCATCACCTACTACTGCTACAATTTTTGCTTTATTATAAAAGTAGGAAGCTGCTAAACTTGCGTAAGTTGCTGCTCCACCTACAATTTTATCTGTTTTTCCGAAAGGAGTTTCAATAGCATCAAAAGCTACAGTACCTATGATTATCAGGCTCATATCTATGTGTTAATTTTTTTTTAAAATTTTTCACTGCAAATATTGCATAAATAATTTAAAAGCCCTAATATTGCATTCCCAAAACGAACAAGGGTATGTGTGCTGTTAAGTGCAAAGAACCTCGTTTTAGGAAATGACCAGTACTCCTTCTTAGCTCAGCTGGTTGAGTCCCGCAGGAGCGGGATTAATCAGAGTTTAAGAAAAGATCAAAGGATTTTGATCAGTATTAATAAAAACACAACCAGAATAAATAAATATTCCTTCTTAGCTCAGCTGGTTAGAGCATCTGACTGTTAATCAGAGGGTCGCTGGTTCGAGCCCAGCAGAGGGAGCAAAACCCGCAACGAAAGTTGTGGGTTTTTTTGTGTTCTATGGAATTTTACATTTATATCCTCTATACCCTTACTTCCGATATTTATTATGTTGGCTATACGAATGATTACGTGCGGAGACTGGGTGAGCACAATGGGTCTGAGCTGGCAACTTTTACTTCTAAACACAGACCTTGGGCACTAAAGGCTGTATTCTCTTGTGGCGGGCAAGAGGTTGATGCAATACGGATCGAGAGGTTTATCAAAAGACAAAAGAGCAGAAAGCTGATAGAAAGGATAATCGGCGGTGAAATACTTACAGGTCTACTAGCTCAACTGGTTCGAGTCCCGTACGTGCGGGATTAATCAGAGGGTCGCTGGTTCGAGCCCAGCAGAGGGAGCCAAAACCCACAACGAAAGTTGTGGGTTTTTTTGTGTTCTATGGAATTTTACATTTATATCCTCTATTCCCTTACTTCCGATATTTATTATGTTGGCTATACGAATGATTACGTGCGGAGACTGGGTGAGCACAATGGGTCTGAGCTGGCAACTTTTACTTCTAAACACAGACCTTGGGCACTAAAGGCTGTATTCTCTTGTGGCGGGCAAGAGGTTGATGCAGTACGGATCGAGAGGTTTATCAAAAGACAAAAGAGCAGAAAGCTGATAGAAAGGATAATCGGCGGTGAAATACTTACAGGTCTACTAGCTCAACTGGTTCGAGTCCCGTACGTGCGGGATTAATCAGAGGGTCGCTGGTTCGAGCCCAGCAGAGGGAGCCAAAACCCACAACGAAAGTTGTGGGTTTTTTGCGTTTAGCACTGAGCGAGAAATTTATCCTGAGCGCAGGGAGTTCAGGGATCAATACCAAAAGCTCAGTAGAGGGAGCAAGGATTTTCAAGTCTGAAAATCAGATAAAAACCCCAATATCAACAGGGGTATATGACTTTTACAAATTATTTAACAAAGGAAATCCAGCGATTTGGACAGCTATAGACTGGCCATCAGGACCTTATCCGAAGCGTCACCTCTTTTAGTGCCAATGAACTCAAGGTATTTGACCAAGGCTGATGAAAGGATTGATTATTGCCTTCTGTGCTAAGTTTATATTAATTCAGTGTGGCTGTAAGGATAACATAAGATAAACGAATGATAGTCGTTTATCTTGTTGATATTTTGCATATCTAAATATTTTATGTATTTTTGACATAAGATAAACGAAATTAAACCGTTTATCTTATAAATATTTAACATGGATATCCAGGCGGCACTAAGAGCGTTATCTAACCAACCGCTGACCCACCAGCTTTTGGCAGGCCTTCTGAAAGACTATAAAAGGCCAAACGATAAAATATTATCTTTAAAAGTAGATGGTCTGATTGAGCCGGTCAAAAAAGGGCTTTATATCGCAGGTAGGTCCCTTGGCGCTGAACGACCTGAAAGCGCGCTGCTTGCCAACCATATACTTGGACCAAGTTATCTTTCAATGGAAAGTGCGCTCGCTCATTACGGACTAATTCCAGAGAAGGTTTTTGCGGTCACTTCAATGACTACAAAAGCCTCTAGGAAATTTCAGACCAATATTGGGCTATTTACCTACACTAACCTGCAATTGCCTTATTACGCCTTCGGTCTTGCTACCGTGAACTTGTCTAAAGACCAACAGGCAATAATAGCGATTCCGGAAAAGGCGCTATGTGATAAAATAGCTACAACAGCAGGCATAATCTTAAGAAGCCAGTCTTCTGCAAGGGATTATGTTTTTGGAAACCTGAGAATGGAGGAAGAAGACCTTGCTAAATTTGATCTTAATGTTATGTTAAGCTGGCTCGAAAATGCACCCAAAAAGGAAAGCCTGGAAATGTTAATCAAAATGATCGAAAAAATATGATAAAGGAATGGCTTGAAGGTTATCATCCCGCAAACAAGGAGGAAGCTAAAGATGCATTGAGGGAAATCATGCAGGAGATCACATTGGCAGGACTTAACCGAGCTGGTTTTTTTGAAAAGGCGGCATTCTATGGCGGAACTGCCCTCAGGATATTCTACGGGTTAGAACGCTTTTCAGAGGATCTGGATTTTTCTTTGCTTGCTGTTGATCTGAATTTTTCACTGGAAAAATACCAAGATGCTATCATAAATGAGTTCGCTGCCCTAGGTATGCAGGTATCTATTTCGGAAAAACAGAAGACAGCGAAGAGCAACATCAACTCAGCTTTTCTAAAATCGGAAACCATTTGGAAGGAACTTGTGTTGGAGGGTGTCATCCCGCAGAACGGACTTAAGGAAGTAGCCAGTATCAAGATCAAGATAGAAGTGGATAAGGAACCGCCATTAGGGTTTTCTGCTGAGGAAAAGTTATTACTCAAGCCCTTTTCGTTTTACGTGAAATGTCTGTCGCTTCCCGATCTTTTTGCCGGAAAGATGCATGCACTGCTTTTTCGCAAGTGGGGCACGAATGTAAAAGGGCGGGACTGGTATGATATGGAGTGGTACATCAAAAAAGGATATTCCCTCAATCTCGACCATTTCCTGCTAAGGGCGACCGATAGCGGTGACTGGAAAAAAGATACAATCAATGAGGAGGAGTTCAGAAAGTTATTAAGCGAAAAGATCGAAAGTGTTAAAATGGACTTTGTCAAAGCTGATATCTCCAGATTTATAAAGGATCCAAAGGTACTTGAAATATGGTCTCCAGGTTATTTCCACGACCTGACTGCAAAACTAAAAATCAATACATCAAGTTAAGTGCTAGATCTTTGGCTTTGGAGAAATTAAAATCAGAAGCCATGTGCCCAATAAAATCCATATTAATTAAAATTCGTTACAAATATTTAACGGGATTTCTTTGGTGGCTTGTAACAAATTGGTTTAGATATAGTTGGATAGCTCCATCTTTTAATCAGAGCGCCGCTGGGGAGTAAGATCCCGATTCGTCGGGAAACCCAGCAGAGGGAGCCAAAACCCGCAACGAAAGTTGTGGTTTTTTTTTGCGTTTAGGGGCTAGGTGAAGTTATACTGAATGCAGTAAAGCCTTTAATTGTTATATTTTAATTTCAGTTTTAAATACTACCGTAGCGTTGCCTTTTATCTTAATTAGCGACGGTAGATCATTTTCAATTCCGACGCTAACGCTTATCATTCCGAGCCTGTTTATCTTTTCTCCTTGTTTGCCATTGAATTCGAAGAGACTATCCTTAAAATCAACAATTTTATTTTGTATGAGGTATCCGCCTAAAGGTCCATTTGCATTACCTGTAACCGGATCTTCATTTATTCCGATTGCAGGGGCAAACATTCTTCCATATGTTAATACATCATCATCGTCCGAGTCAAATGTGAATACAAAATAGCCATTGCAATTAATCTGTTTACTTAGATCAATCAAACTATTGTAATCAGGGGTAAGATTGTTCAGCTTTTCTCTGCTTTTTATTCCAATCATCACTTTCGAATGTCCTGTAGAAGCAATCTGTACGGGGCATCTTTCATCAGTGTCATTATAATGAAGTCCTAGTGCTGATAATATCTGTTGAGTGGTAGTGTTATCGAATATCGGGCTGAGTTCAAATTTACCCTGGGTCATTATTATCTGATAGTCCCCGTTTTTCTTAATGATCTCAAAAGGCAGTATGCCAACCTTAGTTTTGTATTTCAAAATACAAGAGTCTAAACTGTATTCAATGGCTTTTGCGTACATTGCGGCTATTGTGGCGTGGCCGCAAATGGGAACTTCGGATGTTGGTGTGAAATACCTGATTAAGCCATCAGAATCATCGTCGTCGGGAGAAAAAAGAAAGGCTGTTTCAGAATTATTTAATTCTTTGGCAATCTGTTGCATTTGAGCATCAGTCAGCCCATCGGCATTCACAACTACGCCCGCCGGATTTCCACTAAATCTCTCTTTTGTAAAAGCATCTATCTGGTATATTTTATACGTTTTCATGGTTTTTTCAGGTTTGTTAAAGGAGATTTCTCCTCTTTTTGCATACACTGATCAAATATATTCAATTTTATAAGCAGGATCCTGATGCTTTAATACATATAACGGATGAAACCAAACTTATGACGATCTGTTGAAGAAAGCCCTATTAAAAAAACTTTCATAAAAATTTGCGTAGTTAAGTGACTACACTTATATTTGTAGTCAAATAGCTACATAATGAATTTAAGAAGAGATGTATTTCAGGCCATTGCCGACCCTACGAGAAGGGCGATATTGCTTTTAGTTGCTTCACAATCGATGACGGCTGGTGCAATAGCTACCAATTTCGACACCGCAAGGCCAACTGTTTCAAAACACCTGCAGATCCTCACGGAATGCGAGTTGTTGGAGCAAAAACAAAACGGCAGAGAAATTCATTACCACACTAACGCAAAAAAAATGAAAGAAATTGCCGATTTTATTGAGCCGTTCCGCAAGATGTGGGACGACAGATTTAATAAACTGGAAGATATCATGAAAAACTATAAACCAAGCAAATAGCATAACATGGAGCAGAAAACAAAAATTGATGCCGAAAATGGCAAACAGGAAATGATCATTACCAGAGAATTTGATCTGCCTGTAGAATTGCTTTTTAAGGCTTATGTTGAACCTGAAATTATAGCGCAATGGATGGGGACAAAAGTATTGAAACTTGAAAACAAAAAGTATGGCAGTTACCAGTTCGAAACTGCTGATGCTAAAGGGAATGTAGCGTTTGTAGCCACCGGAGTTATACACGAGTTTGTGCCTGATGAAAAAATAACGCGGACATTCGAAATGGAAAATACACCTTTTGGCGTTCAGCTTGAGTTTTTAAAGTTTGATAAACTAACCGATGATCGCAGTAAACTTACTATGCATGTAGTTTATAAATCAGTAGCATTAAGGGATCAAATACTTGCCTTGCCTTTTGCTCAGGGTATTAATATGGCACATAACCGTTTACAAAACATTGTAAATCAATTAAAATAGTACATTATGACAAAAAGAAACAAAATTATCTATTGGATTGCCACCGTTTGGCTGTCGCTAGGCATGTTATCAACAGGAATAGTACAGTTGATAAAAATGAAAGAAGAAGTGGCATTGTTTACGCAATTGGGTTATCCACTTTATTTTCTGACTATATTAGGAGTTTGGAAAATTTTGGGCGTGGTTGCGGTGTTAATTCCTAAATTTATTTTACTGAAAGAATGGGCTTATGCAGGTTTTTTCTTTGTCATGTCTGGTGCTGTTTTCTCACATATTGCAATTGGCGATACCAGTACTTCAGCATACTTCGGACCGATATTACTGCTTGTGTTAACTGTAGTATCGTGGTATTTTAGGCCTGCAGATAGAAAAATTAGTTCAGTTAACTAAAATAATTTAAACCATAAGGAAGGAACAGTGCAAAGGAACGAGCAAATTCGACTGATATGAAAACGAATCCAAAAGTTGATTTTTATTTTAACAAAGCGAAAAAGTGGCAGGAAGAACTGTTGCTGCTACGGACAATTGCCCTAGATTGTGGGCTTACCGAAGAATTAAAATGGGGAGTGCCTTGTTATACCTTACACAACAGCAACATCGTTTTAATACATGATTTTAAAGAATACTGTGCATTTTTATTTTTTAAAGGCGTTTTATTGAATGATATCGCTAGGATCCTGATCCAGCAAACGAAGAATGTACAAGTAGGCCGGCAGGTGCGCTTTACCAATGCCCTCGAAATAGTGGAGCTTAAAGCTATTTTGAAGACTTATATTTATGAAGCCATTGAAGTAGAAAAAGCTGGTTTGAAAGTAGATTTGAAAAAGACTACGGAATATACCGTTCCGGTTGAGTTTCAGCATAAATTAGATCATATTCCAGATTTAAAAGCTGCATTCGAAGCCTTAACGCCCGGCCGTCAAAGAGCTTATCTGCTTCATTTTGCGGCGCCCAAGCAAGCTAAAACCCGTGAGGCAAGGGTAGAGAAATTTATGCCACAGATTTTGAATGGCAAAGGATTGAATGACTAATCGTTCCCTATTTCGTGGTGTCGGATGTTATCACTATTGGTTTGTCATCCTGAGCGTAGTCGAAGGATCTTTTAATGTAGTGTAAAGGCATTGTGCTCCAGGTAGAGATTAGTGTTTTTTGAAATTAGGAAATGGGCGGTTTGTGGTTCTTGGAGCCCCTCAGTCCGGCTCATATCTTTACCTTTATA
>NZ_JAGGPU010000019.1 GCF_018613605.1 Pedobacter sp. ISL-64
GGTAAAGATATGAGCGGGGCTAGGTAGAACCGGCAGTGAGTAAAATAGGGGGATAGAACCTCACTCTGTTAAGGCATGTGATTGGCAAATGGTGTGCAATCCCTCTCCTCGAAGAGCTGGAGGCAGAGGGCGGTGAGTTTGCAAAATTCTTAATGTATAGCCTGTGGTGCGCTATAGTTTCTTCGTGTGCTTTGCGTCCCTTTTATGCGCTCTTCGCGGTTAAATAGGCCTGTGGATAGGCAACTAGCTACGAAATCAGCTTTTGCTTCATCATGTCTAAAAAATCTTTGCGATAAGTTTCTCCTATCAATATTTCTGCAGAAATACCTTTTAGAATAATCCTGTTTCCATCAATGGAGATGATTTTATTAAGCGCCACTATAAACGATTTCTGCACACGGATAAATTGCGCTTTGGGCAATCTTTCCTCTACATCTTTCATGGTTAGAAGCGCAAGCGTTCTAATTCCATTATGGTGAAAAGCAATATAATTTTTCATGCCTTCAACAAAATCAATTTCGGCAATATTAATTTTTAGCATTTTACCTTTAGCCTCTGTTTTAACCATGAAATAATCATCATCCTGCTGGTTCACAGGTGCGCTGTTTTTTTTAGTGTTAATAATCTTTTGAGCCTTGTTTATGGCTTGTAAAAAACGGGGCAAAGGAATAGGCTTAACTAAATAATCAACCACATCAAGATCAAAGCCTGCAGTGGCAAACTCTTTATAGGCAGTGGTAAGTATCACCTGCACATCTTTGTTGTTCATCGTTTGGATGAAATCAATGCCCGATATCTCTGGCATATGAATATCCAAAAAAATGAGATCTACCGGGTTACTGCTTAAAAAACTCAGGGCATCAATCGGATTGGTGAATGTTGCGGCGATCTGTATTGCGGCAACAGATTTCAGGTAATGTTGTATTACTTCAATGGCATGATCTTCGTCATCAACAATAATGCAATTAATCATGAGGCGTATGGTTGAGGTTTAATTTGTGGTATCTTGAAATGTTCCAAAAAGCCTAAATTGTCAGATGATGATGGTTTTTCTTGGTGATCGGTAACCTTATTGTAAGGCAAAGTTAATTCAAGGCTGTAATCAATCTCGGTTTCATTAATGTTTAACGCAACCCCTTTTTTGTAATGATTTGCGAGTCTTTTTTTTATGTTTTCCATACCTATACCACTCGAGAGCTCTTTAGGCCCTTTTTTCTTTTTGTTCCAAGTGCTTAAACGAATATGATGGTCGGTTTCGTTAATGCTTAAGGCTATTTTAACAGGATGCAAATTATCTGTACAATTGCCATGTTTTAAGATATTCTCTACAACAGTAATTAGAATTAATGGAATCAATCTTACATTATCGGTATTTCCATTCACACTAAAATCGATCTGTAACTTGTTATTGAAACGAAGCTGATTAATTTTAATTACATTTTTAATATGCTCAATTTCCTCTTCTATTAATGTCATGCGGTCATCTTTATCCATTTCCAGGGAATAGCGCATGATTTTACTGAGTGTCATAATGCCATCGGCAAGCTCTTGTGATAAGGGTAAAGACTTTGCAAAAAAGAAATTCAGCGTATTATTTAAAAAGTGAGGATTAATCTGTGCACGGAGAAAAGCATTTTCAGTATCAAACTTTTCTTTTTCAATTATTTTTAACTCTTTTTCTCGTTTAATGGATTGGCGGAAATAAAATAAACTAAAGGATAAAAGGGCATATTTAATAAACTTGTATAGATTTAAAGTGATAAAATCGAAGAATTGAAACGCCCTTGGTGTAGGCCCATCTGGCCAAACAAAAGGCCTGATGTAATAGCCAGTAATGTACCAAAAAACAGCATAAGAAGCATGTGCAAAAATTAAACCAATAATTAATCGCCACGCTTTTAAAGGATAGGTATAGAGGGAATAAATATACCAACATAAATAAAAGGCATATATATCGGGCAAGTAAGTAAAGAAGAAATAAAGGATGCCTGTTGAATAAGCTTTAGGTGACTTGAAAAGACCCGCTAGAATAGTCAGCACAATATATCCTAACCACAAGCTTATATGATAGATGATTAATCGGTGCTTTTTGAGAAATTCTAACTTGGTTATCATTTTATAATTAATTGTGATAATTAAATTATTTAACGCGTTTTATATTTATTGGGTAGGGTTAAGCTAAGTGCATAAAAATCATCCTGATTATTTATACTTAATTTAAAATAAGCCCCATAATAACTTTTAAGTCTTTTTTGTAAATTTTCGAGACTTGTTCCATTAGAGGATTTATTTTGTTTACTATATTTTTTATTAAAAGTTTTTATTATGAGGGTTTTATCTTCCTCAATTTTCAAACTAATCAGAGCGCCAGCGTCTTGATTAATGCAATCTCCATGTTTCAAAATGTTCTCAAGTAGGGTAACCAAGGTTAGGGGGACAATTGTAGCATTTTGTGCATCCCCTTCAACATTTAGATCTATACACAAACGATTGTTAAAACGTAATTGATTGATATTGATGATGTTTCTTGCATGTTCTATTTCGTCCGTTAAGGGCATCAACTGATTATTTTGATCTATTTGTAGTGAATAGCGCATAATCTCTGATAATGTCATTATTCCGTTTGACAATTCTTCGGACAGTGGCAATGATTTAGCGTAAAAAAAGTTTAAAGTATTGTTTAAAAAGTGTGGATTTATCTGAGCCCTTAAAAAAGCATATTCAATTTCTAATTTTTCGTTTTGTATTTGCCTTAAGCGCTTTTGATGCTTGAGCGTTTTTTTGAAATATTGAAATCCGAATGCCACAATGTTACACTCAATAAAAATATAAAATATAACTGCAATAAATTGCCAGAATATAAATTCTGATGTTGGCGTGTAATCTTTGCCAAGCTGCGGCAGTATCCAGTAATCTACCACATACCAAACTATTGTATAGGTAATAAATATTAAAATTATAGATACAATTAATTTGGTTACTTTAATTGGTTCTAAAAATTTGGAATAAGCATACCAACTTATATAGAATCCGTATAATGTTGGAATGTTTAATATTAAAATATCGGTAAGCAAGTTTTCCCATACATTAGCCACATAATTTGGATTTCTTGAAAAGCGCAAAATTATGTTTAAAGCTGTAAAAGCTACCCAAAAGTAGATATGGTATAACAGTACTTTATGTTTTTTGAGTAAAAGCAAAATTTACAATTTATAATCTTTAACAAATTTTATCCAGTCCTTAACATTTGCAGGTATTTCTACATCGGGTTTAATACCAATATTGGCTTTTTCTTTGTTCGCGATAAGTAATCTTGCCGGTGGATAAACTAGTGTGAAAAAATTACAAGGCATTTGGGTTTCTACGCGTTCGAGGTAGTTAATGGAACCTGAACTATTGGTGCCATAAAGTTTAACTTTTTTGCTCTGTTTAGCTTGTAAAATAAAGAGTTCTGCACTACTAACCGATTTTTTGTTCATTAAAATGGATACACGCTGAGGATTTTTTAATATAGAGTTGTACTTGATAGTATCAGCACGGTAAAGCAGATACATTTCGCCACGATGTGCTTTTAGGTTAGCTACTTTTTTTATATAACTTTCCTTTATATCGCCAGAAGTTAAGTTTATAATTCGTTCATATCCATCTTTAATATTATCATCTGTGGCTAACACCTGTGCTTCCTCTGTTAAAATTGGATTGGTATACAGGTAAGGTAGTATTTCTCCGAAAGCACTTGCAGCTCCGCCAGCATTATTTCTTACATCGATAATTAAATGCTCGGTATTTTGTAGTACTGAAGCATTTTTAATCATCAAACTATCTGTCTCCTTTTTAAGCTCAATGGAAAAACTAGGGATAGTTAAAAGACTTGTTTTGTCATCAAGATTTTTAAATTTAGGATTGTTTATTCCCAGCTGAGATCTATGCTCAGGCGGTGTATTTTTGTAGAATTTACCAAGCTCATTTAGATTAATGGTATCTTTTAGTAAGTCCATTTTGGCTAGGTAATCTGAGTGATCTCTGGCGAGAAAATAGGTGAAATTATAAGCTTGATTTATTTTTTTTACCTTGAATTTAATTTGT
Source organism: Pedobacter sp. ISL-64 (assembly GCF_018613605.1). Taxonomy (GTDB): domain Bacteria; phylum Bacteroidota; class Bacteroidia; order Sphingobacteriales; family Sphingobacteriaceae; genus Pedobacter. Next base: position 4,087 of record NZ_JAGGPU010000019.1, read on the forward strand.
TGTGGAGACCAAAATATTCCATCAGCTTTAATCACGAACCCAATAAACTCATTATGGATTAAACTATCGCGAACTATACCAAGTTTGAAGATATTAGATTCATGATTCCAAATGCCTTCTATATTATCTACAGATCTTTTAGGATTATTTAAATAAGATTTTAGTTTATCTTCAGTCCAATTCGTTTTCGCTTCTTTTGAGAAAAAATGAATAATAGAATCTTTTGGTTGATTCGCGTTAAATAAAACAGTCATATGCTTGTCCTTAAAAAAGTCAAGCCACTCTCTGCAAAGAGAAATACATTTATTACTTTCAGTTTTATTTGCTATTTTTTGAAGGCTATCCGTAAAATGCTCAAATTGTTTTTGATTCAATTTGTTAACCTTGTCATTATAGCCAACATAGTTTTTCTTAATTCTTTGCACCATAAATTCAAAATTATCCGAACAATTACAAACCTGTGCCCCACAATTAATCGAGAGAAATAGACAAAGTAATAAATATATAATTTTCATAATTTTTTTATCAACTTAATAAAGTTACTAGAAAGTAGTTGATTGGTTTCCTGGAGAATAAATTGAATTAAGTTAAAGAGAAATAGTTTGGTTAAGAGTCTCATTGCAAATATTGGTGCCTGTTGAAACAGGGTTTTCAGTAGTTGGATTACTCCCTCCGTTAATTTTTCTCATCTGCTCTTTACTCAAATTTGCAATTGCTTTTTTCTTAAAAAGAAACACCGTCTTTTTTTCTAATTTGTTGTTTTTCATTAAGGTATTTTATTAGGTAGTTAAATAAATGTGCTTAAAGATGTTTTTTTTTAATGTAAAAGCCAAAATATATACACCAAATAGCTGTTTGTATATACGAAACCAGTGGATTGTATGGTATAAGTTTAAACTTATATTTAGTTTTTATACTTTTTAACAAACTCAATCCAATCTGTCACATTGTCTCCGATTTTTACCTGAGGTGTAATGCCAATATTATCAAGAGGGCGCTTTACAGCATGAAAAGATTTTGCTGCAGGGTAAACCAGATTAAAAACATTGCAAGGCAGATGTATAATTACCATTTCGCCGTAATCTACACAGCCTGCAGAGTTTTGACCAAATAAGGTTACTTTTTTGCTTTGTTCTGCTCTTAAAATAAAAAGCTCTCCACTACTTGCTGTGCTTCCATTAATTAAAATAGAAATGCGCGAAGGATTCTTTAAAACCTTTGAGCGCTTTATGGTATTTCCATTATAAAGCTGGTATAATTCACCCATATGTGCCCTTAATTTTTTATTGTTCCGTTTCATGGTTCTTTTCGAAGCTGCCGTTGCATATGGATAATCCTTTTCATAACAATCACGGATATTATCTGCTGTTGCTAGCACTAAACCACCATCAACATGGATCGGGTTGGTATATAAATATGGAATGAGTTTTTCAAAGCAATGGGTCGATCCTCCTGGGTTATCGCGTACGTCAACAATCAAATGTTCTGTATGTTCCAAATTATCTTTATTACTGGCAACCAGACTGTCTATCCTTAGTTTATATTTAGAATCAAAAGATGGAAGCGTTAATAAGGAAGTCTGATTGTCCAAAACTTTAAAACTTGACATTAAATCGGGGGCAGTAAATTTGGGCGGGTATACTGTTTTTGTTTTTTTCTCTCCTCTTTTCCATTGCCCAAAAAAGCCAAAATCTAAAAGGTCTTTTCGTATATTCAATTTGGGATAGTTAACAGAATGATCGCCACCATTAAAAAAGATGGTTTGATATTGATTATCCGTTTCCCTAATTTTAAGTTTTATTTGCTGTGGCATCCACCGTGAGCTATCTGCTTTCATTACAAAACCAATAAATTCAGTAGCTGTTTTTGTCTGGTCTTTAACGATCCCGATTTCGTATATCCCATAATTCCAGATTCCCTCTATACTATCTAATGTTGTCTTATTTTGCTGTAAATAAGATTTAAAAGTATTTTCTGTCCAGCTTGTTTTCTCTTCATTCGCAAAAAATATCCTTACGGAATCGGGGTTAAGTTTGCCGAAATCCATACCGAAATCAACGTGCTTGTCTTTAAAAAAACTTAACCACTCCCGGCACAAACTTAAACATTTGTATGAATTGGCCTGATTGGCTACCTGTTGCAGACTGTCAGTAAATTTTTTAAAGTGCTGACTATTTGCGGGCGTTACTTTATCAGCATAACCAACATAATTTTTTGTTATTCTATTGGTAAGATAGCTGAAGTTATCACCACAATTGCAGTTTTGCGCTTGTAAATTGTAAAATGGAAATAGGAGCAATAAGTAGAAGATATTTTTTTTCATAGTTTTCAGTTACAATTATAGTCGATATTTATACTTAAAGGATAAACTATTTTAAAATACATATTTGTCTTATATTTTGCGTATGAAATGTAATATCTGGGGTAGCGCCAGTTTCATTCAATATTGGCTATTCAGCTGTTATAACCTCTTTTCGTCCTTATTAAATGCCCTTTAGTGTATCTTTTTTTTTGATTGAAATTTAATGTCCAATACTTGTTTCATGTTAGGCCAACATAGGCAAAACCTGAAAAGCCTTTAACGAGTAAGCAATAAAATTTAAATTAAACGAAATGAAAAAATTAGCATTAGAAAATTTTGGCGTTCAGGAATTGGGCGCTAAGGAAATGAAAAAAATTAATGGCGGCATTATTCCTGCAATTATTGCAGCGGGAGTAGCAGTTTGTGGAGGAGCATGGTTCCTTGGAGAGAAAATGGGCAGAACGTTGTATAATCAATTACATTAATCATGATGATAGTTGAACTAACAACAGAAGAGCAATCCGAAATCAATGGTGGATTTGGATTAGTACCTTTAATATTTATTGCAGCTGTAGCTTATGGGTACTGGGATGAATCTACAAAGCACAAATAATCGTTTACTGAAGCAAGTTTTCACTTAATTCTGTATATTTACGAGTAAACTATCTATAATATAAGATGCATTTGTATGGATAGTATTTGAATAAGAATTGTTTTTGAAAATTTTATCAAATATTTATGAATAAATACAATAATAAGTCAGAATATAAGACTTTGTTGGTAGTTGCAATAATTACATTTATTTGTTTCGCAACATGGCAAAAGGGTGAAGATTATGGTAGAAAAATGTATAATTCTTTTTTACATAGTAAGTAAATTGAACAATAATAGATGTGCCAGATAACTTTTATACCTACTGTAAAAGGTTAATTAATCAATGGGTAATTTATATAATTACCCATTGATTTTTGGGTATAAATTTATAACTGATATAATTTAATACTATGGATTACTCAATAAAAAAAGAAGACAGACTTTATTTCTTTGTACTATTTCTTATCACTCTGTCTTAATTTTTACCGGTTATTTTTCGGTAAAGAGCTAGGTAGTCTATATTATGAAATTAGCTTTAACTAGTCTTATGAATAGAATTAAAGGAAGAGCCTATAAAAAGGATTCTTACAATTAACCTTCATTAAAGCAATATGAATAACAATTCTGAAAAAAAAATAAAAACACTCTCTACAATATGGGGTATCCTTTTATCTGTTCTATTCTTAGGTGAAATAACAGAATCTTTTGGACGTAGTATTGCTAAAGATTTTAATCTCCATAAGAAGGAAATAAGTGATGCTCATACCACATATCACCATGAAAACACTAAAAAATAATTGGGTTAAGTTGATCTTGTTTTTACTCTTGTTTAGTGCCATGATGGTTGCATATAAAATTGGCAGAAATGATGGAAACCCTAATGGTAAAAATGTAGGTGTTGATTTGTCTAAATAACGTTAATCACCTTAAATTAATCTAAACTGCAATTTGAGCAAAAACAAGTTGTGTTTAATTAAATATGAAATAAATTAATTCCTAGAAAGCCAGGTACGCTTGAAATATCGAGAACCGATAATGCATATTGATGCATCTATCGGTTTTTTTTATTTTATAAAGATTAAAAACAGTTTCATCCCTACAATCCCCCTTTTCGTGTATCTTTTTTCTTGTATAATTTAATAATTACAAACTTGGCCTTAACCAGCCAATTGATGATTATGCCTTTTATAGAAGACGCCAATTTTGAAGATAATTCCATCATTTTTTTACACCATACCAAGGTACGGACACAAATTATTTATTCTGCCACCATACTATTCATTATTGCGGCTTTAGCTGCCCTACCTTTTATTTATACAACAGTAAGCGTTAAGGGGAATGGTTCTTTGCAGAGTAATATCGAAAGAACAGAACTGCTGGCACCTGTGGCTGGGAAAATTACCCTGATTAATTTAACCGATAACAAAAAAATAAAAAAAGGACAACTCCTTTTAAATATAGACCCTACTATACCTGCAACACAAAATTTGATTTTGAATAATCGTTCTGGTGAATTAAAAAATTTATTAAATGATGCGCTCCTCGTTTTAAAACTGGTCGACTTAAGCAATGCAGTGACACCTGCATTGCAAACCGGCCTGTACGCGGCAAGCTGGCAACAATACGCGGAGCAGATTCAGAATGCACTAAACGCACGCGAACAGGCATACAAAATTTATAAAAGGTATGAAACATTGTATACCAAAAAGGTTGTTACCGAAGCAGAGTATGAGCAATATAAGTTTAATTACGATCAGGCGCTTTCTGATTATAATTTAGTGGCTAAAAAGTACAAAACACAGTGGCAAACAGAATCTAATCAATATAGAAAAGAATTAAAAGATCTCGATAGTCAGAAAATCCAGCTAACCGAGCAGGAGAAATTATATCATTTAACCGCAGGGGTATCCGGAACGGTGCAAAATCTATCAGGTTTACAATTGGGTTCGTTCATTACCGCCAATCAGAAAATTGGTGAGATATCGCCTGATAGTGCTTTGCTGGCCATCTGTTATATTAAACCTGCTGATATCGGTTTAATTAAAGCTGGCCAAACCGTCAGGTTTCAGGTCGATGCTTTTAACTATAACCAATGGGGTTTGCTTGCTGGTGTAGTAGCCGACATTTCTGACGATATTATATTGATTAACCAAAGCCCTTATTTTAAAGTGAAGTGTAAATTAGACCGGGATTATTTAAAGTTAAAAAACGGTTATAGAGGACAAGTAAAGAAGGGGATGACCTTTAACGCACACTTTACTATTGCAAAACGAAACTTGTATCAATTGCTTTATGATAAAGTTGACGATTGGTTAAATCCAAACGGAGTTAAAAGCTAAAAGACCAAAGCAGAAAATTTTCAAATCTCACATCACCAGTCTCAAATCTCACATCTCCCTTCTAATGTCTACACTAATAAAACAACGCGATATTACCGATTGTGGCGCCGCTTGTTTGGCATCTATAGCTGCATTTTATAAATTAAAGATGCCCGTTGCGCGCATCCGCCAATTGGCCAGCACCGATCAAAAAGGAACCAATGTTTTAGGTTTGATAGAGGCTGCAAATAAACTGGGTTTTGAAGCAAAAGGCGTAAAGGGCAGTTTAGATAGTCTTTCTAAAATTCCATTGCCAGCCATTGCGCATGTGGTGGTAAGGAAGCAATTGCAGCATTATGTAGTTATTTATAAAGTAACCGATAAATACATTGAAGTAATGGACCCGGGCGATGGGAAAAAACACCGTAAAACTTTTGATGGATTTACAAGCGAATGGACAGGCGTACTGGTTCTGTTGTTACCTGATGAGGGTTTTAAGCAAGGCAATGAAAAGATTGATACCAGAAGCCGTTTTTGGAACCTGATTAAACCGCATAAAAGTATTGTAACGCAGGCACTTTTTGGTGCTTTGATTTATACCATTCTTGGACTATCTACCTCAGTTTTTGTTCAAAAAATAACCGACCATGTTCTGGTAGAAGGTAATCGGAACCTGCTTAATTTAATGAGCTTAATGATGGTGGCAATTTTAGCGCTGCAATTATTTATTGGAACGGCTAAAACTATTTTTACGATCCGCACGGGCCAGCAGATAGATGCCCGATTGATATTGGGCTACTACAAACACCTCTTAAAACTGCCTCAGCAGTTTTTCGATACCATGCGGGTGGGCGAAATTATCTCAAGGGTAAACGATGCCGTTAAAATAAGGGCTTTTATCAACGATGTTTCCATTAACCTTGTTGTAAACGGCTTTATTGTTGTATTCTCTTTTATTTTAATGTTCAGTTACTATTGGAAACTCGCTTTAATGATGTTGGCTGTAATTCCATTGTATTTATTGATTTATTTCATCAGCAATAAACTGAACAAGAAAATGCAGCGCAAGTTGATGGAGGAATCGGCCGAGTTGGAATCGCAATTGGTGGAGGGCTTAAATAATGTAGCCACAATTAAAAGATTTGGCCTTGAAAGGTTTACCAACGAAAAAACAGAAGCTCATTTTATTGGCCTGCTCAGAACAATTTATAAATCAGGATTAAACTCTGTTTTCTCTGGAACATCAACTGAGGTTATTGCCCGTATGCTCACTATCATCTTGCTTTGGGTGGGTGCAGGTTATGTTTTAGATGGCGAAATTACCCCTGGGGAATTGTTTTCTTTCTATACCCTTATTGGTTATTTTACTGGTCCTGCTACTTCCTTAATTGGAGCAAATAAATCTATCCAGGATGCAATGATCGCCTCCGATCGTTTATTCGAAATTATGGACCTGGAGATTGAACAAAATTCATCGAGCATTTTCCTTACGAAAGAATTAATGGGCGATATCAGGTTTGAACATGTAGCCTTTAGATATGGCAGTCGTGTAAATGTGTTTGATGATTTAAACCTAAAAATTAAGGCTGGAAGTTTTACCGCAATTGTAGGAGAGAGCGGATCTGGGAAGTCTACCTTAATGTCATTACTTCAAAATATTTATCCCATACAATCGGGCAATATTTTTATTGGTAATCATGCGCTTAAGTATTTGAACAATGCCTCTTTAAGAAATTTACTAAGCGTTGTGCCGCAAAAAATTGACCTTTTTGCAGGAAATGTAATCGAAAATATTGCCATTGGCGATTATGAGCCAAATATGCAACAGATTATTAGTATTTGTACACAACTAGGGATTATCGATTTTATTGAAGCTCTGCCAGAAGGTTTTCAGACATATTTAGGAGAAAACGGAGCCTCTTTATCAGGCGGACAGAAACAAAGGATTGCAATAGCAAGGGCACTGTACCGTAATCCTGAAATTTTAATTCTGGATGAAGCCACTTCCTCTCTAGATTCGGCTTCGGAGCAGTATGTGCAGCGAACAATAGACTTGTTGAGAATGCAAAAGAAAACAATCATCATCATTGCGCATCGGTTACCTACGATTAGAAAAGCTGATCAGATTATTGTATTAGATAAAGGAAAGGTTGTAGAAGAGGGGAGCCATACTGAAATGATGATTGCAAATGGCCATTACGCCAATTTATGGAAACAGCAATTTGGTGATGAGGACCTAACAAGTTTAATAACCCCCTCACTTGAATTTGTAAGAGATAGCATTTAATTATCCAAAGTCTTATTATGAAACTATTAGAATACATCGATCGCATTAAAATCATCCATAAACTGATAAAAGAAAGTCGTACAGGTGCTCCTGAAAATTTAGCAAGAAGGTTATCAATTTCAACCTCGAGACTATACGTGGTGTTAGATGAGTTGAAACTAATGGGGGCTCCAATAGAATACTCGCGACAGTTACAAACATATTATTATACCCAAGCATTTGAAGTAAATATTAGAGCCGATTTTACGGTTTTGAAACCACAGGAGTTAATGAATATAAATGCTGGGGTTTTTTATCAGCAAAATTATCCACTCCTTTTTTTGTAGAGTGGGCAAAAGTAATTTAGTAGTGTTGCAACAAAAGGCGTAAACCGAAAAGCCTTTAAAGAGTAGGTGAATTAAATAAAATCTAAATTGTGAAAAAATTAAATCTAGAGCATTTCAATGTTCAGGAGATGAGCCTCTCAGAAATATCTCTTGTTGAAGGAGGTAGCTGGATTGGCAGGGCGTGGAATTCGATAAAAGAATTTGTTTTGGATGTAGTGCACGAAATTGTTACCGATGTGGTAGGTACTGATCCCACCTCAAACCTTTAAATAACTAAAATAAACCCGATGGCCTAAATGGCATGCCTAAAACCAATTAAAAATTACAATATGAAAAATCTAAAAAAATATGAGGTTGAAGAATTATCTTTAACAGAAATGAAATCAATTGATGGTGGAAGCTGGTTTAGCAGAGCATTCGAAGCAGTTGGTAATGCTTTGGATGATGCTTATCATTGGTTACAGGATAATATTGGCCTTACTTTGGGCTCAGACGGAGCACATGGAAAATAATTAAGCGAAAAGAGCAGGTATTTGCCCTGCTCTTTTTATTCCCTCTTACAAACCATCTTATGTTTAACTATATATGTAACGCTAAAAATGTTTTTTTAGCGACTTTGTTTTTTATATTCTCTGGTAATGTTGATGCGCAAACATTTTACCTTACTGGACATGTTTTTGATGGTAAAGAACCTTTAATAGGCGCCTCAATAATAATTTCCAGCAAACATGTTGGCAATAGTGATGCATCTGGTTATTTTGAAACCAGTGCAAAATTGGGTGATACGTTGAAGGTAACCTTTCCTTTTTATGAAGTTTCTATTCTTGTTTTGACTGATTCACTTGCGAAAAATATAAACTTAGCAGCAAAGACATTTCAGTTAAATGATGTTCAAATAAATTTTAACAAAAGAAAAACAATTGATTCATTATTGAATGCATCTTTTCTACAATTAAATCCAAATGCTTTTAACGCGAAGATTTTTTTGAGGCAGTCTGTTGTTCGAAATAACGAAAATGTTATCTTGTTAAATGAAGGATTATTAAACCTGAATTGTCCTGATTTAAAAGATCTTATTGTCGCTGGTAGCAGTAAAAAAGTAAAATTAAATGTCGATTACTCTTGTAATCCGATTAACTCAAATAGCCGTCCGAAGGTAACTTACGGGAGTAATCCTCAAATTAAATTACGTTTGGGATTATTGCCTAATCATTTCCACGAACTCCTAAAACTCAATATTACAGAAGAAAGTATTCAATCTGATAGCCTTAATACGATTATTAAGGTTAAAGGGAATCTTTCTCTTAATGAAAAGCTTGTGGTTTCTTACCTATGGATTTTAGATAAGAAGACTAATTCATTGAAACAAGCTCAGTACTATGAACAATATGTAAATAAAAAACATTATTTGTTTTACGATTATTCTTACCGGAACAATGAACTCTTTTCTGGGTCTATAAGTGCTAAACAAGTTATTGGCAGAAATTCTTATTCAACAAACGATGAAATATTCCTGTTCCGCCACATAGGTGATGAGACAAATAAATGGAATTTTGATGCCAATAAGTGTGGGTTAGAAAAGTACCTCGAACAAACAGGGAATTGTGATGAATTGAGTGAATTTAAAATTAAGCACGAAATATCGGCACATAGCTTTTTTTAGTCTTGCAGATCTTTTTATCCATTCATTAAAGCGATATAATCAATTATAAGCCAAAGCCAAATATCGTCCGTGGTGGCTTACACAACCTGGTTTAGTGCATTTATAATCACTTGGATGATTTGGTGATTCGTAAATGGTTACCATAATTTCTTCTAGCGCACTACAAACAGGGGCAGCAATGGTATGAATATATTGTAGCTGTATATCACTTTTAGTGAAATATGTATTGTTGTCAATACTTACTATGCCTTTTATCTGATCGATGTTTGGATAAATAGTGCAATTTAAACTTTTAGGGGCGAAATTTCTGATTCCGGTTTTACGGTTATAAATTTTATAAGCCGATTCTTTCATGCTCCATAACAGCCATACCATTTCATCAGGTCTTTTTGCTGATGAAATCAGTAACTGTTCTTCGGTGGTGAAAATTTTATCGAGATAATTTTTACGCCTCCAGTTACTTTGGATTTTAGCCAGATCCAGATCAACGATATCGTTACCCAGCATGCGCTTCCAGTTTTTGAGTTATAATTTCTGTGGTCGCTTTTACTGTAAGCATTTTAGCCATCGAATCGTTGTCTATTTCGATGTTGAATTTCTCTTCAATATCTAAAACAATATCAACCAGGTTGGCCGAATTTATTTTTAAATCGTTTATAAAATCGGTGTTTTCGTCAATATGTGCCAATGCTGATACCTCCTCGCTATAAGGTTCAACTATTGTTTTTAAGGCTTCAATGATCTCTTCTTTATTCATGGGTATATTTTTTAAAAATAATGCAGACGTTAATATCACCAAAACCAAAACTGGCTTTAGCTAAGATATTAATTGGTTGTTGAATTAAAGTTTGCGGAATGCATTTCGCATCAATTAAAGCGGTAATCTCAGGGCTTAGGTCTTCGCAATTAATATTGGGAAAAATAAATCCTTCTGAAAGCTCAAGCATCGAGGCCACGCATTCTATACTCCCTGATGCAGCAATACAATGGCCAATCATACCTTTTATAGAATTTATGTACGGAAAATCATCAGCAGGTAGTTCTAGTGCTGCTTTCCAGTTTTCTATTTCCAGAGCATCTTTGGTTGTCGCGGTAAGATGGCCATTAATCACATCGATTTCCTGGGCTTCAATACCCGCATTTTTTAATGCTGTTTGGATACATCGCTGTACAGCGGTAGGATTTGGTGCAGTCATAGTACCTAAGCCCCGCTGACCGCCAGAATTGATGTGACCGCCGAGCACTTCGCCATATATTTTGGCTTTTCTAGCCACTGCACTTTCGAGCGATTCTAATAACAAAGCACCCGCGCCGCTTCCAGGTACAAAGCCACTTGCCGTTTCACTCATAGGGCGGCTACCTTTTTCCGGTTCATCATTGTGTTTAAAGGTGCAAACTTTCATGGCATCAAAACCGCCCCAAATGTAAGGGCCGCTATCGCTTGTACTTCCTGCTAGCATTCTTGTAGCCTGACCTGCTTTAATCCTTTCGTAAGCCAGCAATATGCTTTCTGCTCCTGTTGCACAGGCAGATGAATTGGTGCTTACCTGATTTCCCAAGCCGAGCTTGCCACTGATAAATGCACTTACGCCGCTGGCCATGGTTTGTATCACTACAGAGCTTCCTAATTTTTTGATTTCAAGCGCATCTATTTTATTAATTGCCCATCTAAATTTATCTATACCAGAAGTGCCTGCTCCGAAAATAGTACCGCTGTCCCAGTCGGGCTCTTCATTATTTTCGATGGTTAAGCCCGCATCTTTCCAGGCATCCAATCCAGCAATAACACCATATATAATTCCTGTACTGTTTAGGTTTCGTAATTCAAGCGGTGTAAAATATTGGCTGATCTGCTCTTCGCTAAGTACTGGCTTGCCTGCTATCTGACAAGAGAAGTTTAAGGCTTCCAGATCGGGCTGATGGCGGATGCCTGAAAGCCCTTTTTTTATGGCATCCGAAAACTCATCAATGGTAGCGCCATTGGGTGCGCATACGCCTAAACCGGTAATTACTACTCTGTTACCCATTTTTTTTTGATATTAACATGCCCGAAATGCTGCCTTTGCAAATCATTTCGCCTGCTGCATTTTCCATTTTTACTTTGCAACTCAGTTTATTAAACCTAAAATACACTTTCTCACTGGTTACTGTAACCTGTTCACCAGGATAAACCGGTTTTAAAAAGTCAATAGCGTTTGAGGTCATGGCGATGGATATATTTTGATCAATATCTTTTAACAGGTAAATGCCTAAACAGACCAATCCAATCTGTGCCATGGTTTCAGTGAGGATCACCGCGGGCGTTACCGGACGGTCTTTAAAATGACCCTCGTAAAATGGAAGGTTTTCAGGATAGGTATATGTCCCGATTACGCCGTTTTCGTCAACATGCAGCAACTCATCAACAAATAGAAAAGATTTGCCGTAAGGGAGTTTAGCTAGGATCTCTTTTTTCATTAGTGATTAGTTGAATGATTACCATTGTAAAAGTATGCGCTGTGCCGAAAATCCAGGGCCAAAACTTAACATCAGTCCTTTTTCCCCAGGCATTGGCTTTTTATCCATAATCCGTTCTAAAACATAAAGAACTGTTGCGCTACTCATGTTTCCATAAAGCCTTAAAACTTCTTTCGTTTCGTCTATATTTTTGCCAAGCCGGCCAAATAATTCTTCAACAATCTGGATAATCTTTTTTCCACCCGGATGAAAGATTAAATGGTTTATATTATTAATATCGAGGCCGTTTTTGGAAAGAAAAGGATGAATAATATCTGGAAAATGATTGGCAATGGTCTCTGGAACTGCTACATCCAGTACCATTTGTAGTCCGGTATTGGTAAGTTTAAATCCCATCATCTCTTCAGCATCATAAAAATGGTACATTTCTTCAGCCAAAATTTCTGGGCCACTATCTTCTTCATTCGAACTTAACAGTACACAGGCGGCACCATCGCCAAATATTGCTGCACTTACAATGTTGGCCATCGAAAAATCGTTTAATTGAAAGGTTGCCGTTGGTGATTCTACCGCAACAACTGCGGCCCGTTTACCAGGATTTGCTTTCAGGAAATTCTTTGCATAAATCATGCCTGATACACCAGCGGCGCAGCCCATTTCAGTAACCGGCAGCCGCACGATATCCTGACGCAGTTTAAGTAAGTTAATCAGAAAAGCATCTAAAGAAGGGATCATGATACCGGTGCAGCTCACCGTAATGATGTAGTCTAAATCTTGAGCTTGCCAGTTGGCTCTTTCTAGTGCGGTTTCCAAACATTTGGCACCCAGCTTTATCCCTTCTCTTACATAAATGTTGTTTCGCTCCTCAAAACTTAAATTACTAAAAACCGCTTCGGGCGACATGATCGAGTATCTTTTATCTACCGCGGCACTTTCAAAAATCTTTTTTACCTTTCGGATAAAGCGATCATCCTGATCTTTTAGCCAAATATCTAAAAATGTTAAAATCTCATCGGTTGACCTCCAAAATTCGGGCAAGGCTTTACTTACTGCTTTTACGGTTACGCTCATATTGTTTTAATTATCCATTGGTAGCGGAAAGCCCATTTCCATTTTATTGAACTCGATTTTAGCTTTAATTGTTTGCTGTAATTAAGCAAATCTGCCCTTTTAAACCCACGTAAAATTGATACTAGGCCATCCTCTCTCGACATATCATTTAAACGGAACACATAACACAATGCTTTAAACAGGTAATACGCCACTGCACTTCTTTGTAGGTCGTTTATTACAATGCCCATTGTTGCCAACCTTTTAAAATTCTCAAGCAGATCAATAATTTCTTCATCTTTAAAATGATGTAGGGTTAAAGTACAAAGCATAATGTCGCAAGGTTCTGTTTTACTAAAATCATCAAAAATATCGCTACAGGAGTAGGTTATGTTGGGGTAGTTTTTAGATAAACTTTGTGCATGATTTATAGTGTACCTATTGGCATCTATCCCTTTTAAAATAAAGTGCAAACCTTGTTTATTTGCATAATCAGCTAAAGTGCGCAACATATCTCCATTTCCACAACCAATATCAGTAATACGAATAACCTTGTCCTTTGGTTTGCTGTTGATTAGGCTTTTAATCCCCTCGAGTGTAACTTTGTTACCACCAAGGAGTTGGTTGATGCTGGCTATTTTATCCAGTGCATCGCGTAATATCTCACCTTCCATGGCAAAGTCATCCATAATCTCCGGTGCTGTGCTTCTATATGTGGTATCTACTGGCATTTATTATAAAATCTTGATCGGTTTACCATGTGTCTGTTTAATTATTTTATGGAGAAGAAAGGGCATTTTAGTCAACGCACTCATGGCCAAACTTTCGAATTTATTGTTCCTCAGCAAAGAAGATAATACGCTGCCCACTTTTAAGCGGCTTTTAAATTCTTTATTCCAGTGTAAAGTATAAGTTTTTTCCAATGCTGCACGCGAACCGATTTTTCCCTCCATTCTTTGATGCAAAAGTTCTGAAACAATTTTGGCACTGTGGATGGCCATGGCCATGCCATTGCCACAAAGTGGATGAATTAATCCGGCAGTATCGCCAATCATTAAAATATGGTTATACACAGGTTCTTTAGTTTCGAAAGAAATCTGACTGATGGTTAATGGTGTATCGAATAAACAGGTAGCATTTTCGAAAATAGTTTTCAAATGTCTATTTTTATAGAGTGCGTTTTCCTGGAAGGCAAGCAGGTTTTTGTGTTTTTTGAAACGCTCATAGTTAGCTAGGTAACAGATATTCAATCGGTCATTTTCAACCTTCGAAACGCCACAATAGCCACCTTCAAAATTATGAAGGCTTACCAGATTATTGGGGAAATCGGCTTTGTAATGTGCTTTAACTGCCAGATAGGGCGATTGTTTATTGATGAAATTCCGGTTTAGCTTAACATCAATTGCTGATCTTTTTCCATAAGCGCCAATAACGTAAGCTGCAACAAAAGAGTGGTTTGTAGTTGTTACCGTAAATTGATTGTTGGCAAAGTTAATCTGTACTACACGATCATGAATTACGTTTATTTTTCTCCTGATCAGTTCGGTATAGAGATAATGATCGATGGTGTATCTGCTTAAACCAAAGCCGCCAAGGAGTAATTTAGTTTTTATGCTTTTGCCAGAAAGGGAAGTGAAAAGCAATTCGCTTATTAATGTGGGTGCCAGATTTTCAATATCCAAACCGAGCCATTCAAAATAGGGGAGCACCTCATTCGAAATATATTCGCCGCAAACTTTATGGTGGGGATAGGTATCTTTTTCGATCAACGTAACATTTAAACCCGCCTTATTCAGGTGAAGTGCAGCTGTTAAACCTGCCAATCCACCACCAATAATTAAAATTTCTGTTTCGGCCTGCATATGATAAGATGGAATCCCAATATAACATTTAAAACTCGGGTTTGTTCCATTTAAGCTTCTTTAACCACAGAGATCATGGAGAAAAAACACAGAGGGCAGCGAGGTGGGTGTGCAATGTGTTGTCGGAGCAAGGTGCTGTCAGATGTTACCATCAGACAGTTTCATTTTTTCGTTTGCGCTCGTTTCCAAACGAGTGCACAAATAGCTTTACGATTTTATCGTTTGTGACGGTTGATTGTCTTTTCTGGGAGGTTCAAAAACCTTTAATAGTAGCAGTGTCAGTTTTGAATAAACGGGATTGCAGCGGCATCTCCCGATTCTTCATCGGGAATATAGCGGAAAGCCCGACTAACATTAATTATGTTTACAGACGCTGCTTTCCAAATAATCTTTATAATTATTATCTCTTTTGCGCTTGTCATTAAACGAGCGTTAGCTAATCTGCTTTATCTATCGCTTCTTTCTTCCATATTTAAATCGGTATCAAAAGGACTTTTTGTAAAGGGATAAATGGATTGTTTGACAAAACCTTTCGGATACGAAGCTTCGTGTACACCTGTTCCTGCCGGCCATTCTTTGCCAGGTAAATAATAGGTGCCAAACATCATATCGATAAAGGGAAATATTGAGGCGAAGTTATGTCCATAATATTTAGGGTCTTCGCAATGGTGCCAATGGTGATATTGGGGTGTTGTAAAAATGTATTTTAACGGACCAAAATTAATCCTGGTGTTGGCATGGATGAGTACCGCATGTATCGCAATAAATATAATGTACACATTGAAAACGGTAGATGAAAAGCCCAAAACATAAAGCGGGATAAAAGTCATTGCTCTGGTGAAAAAGATGTCAATAAAATGGGTACGGCTTCCCGCCAGCCAATCCATATTTTGTGTTGAATGGTGTATGGAATGGAAACGCCATAACGATACCCGGGTATGGAAAAAACGATGTGCCCAGTATTGAAACAAATCGGTACTGAAAAAAGCCAAAAACAAGGCCACTATAAATGGGAGACCCTGTACCCAGGTGTGCAGTTTATCTAAACCTATCCAGCCGAAAAACAATACGGCAGGTTTTTGGGTTACAATACCGAAAAACTGGATGAAAAGGTGGCTGATTACAAAATAGGTTAAATCGGTACGCCATTCTTCGTGGAATTTGGTTTGCTCATTGTTTTTGGGGAAGAATAATTCTAATGGAACAAAAATGGCAACCATTAATAGGAGATCTAAAATCATCCAATCAAGGCCAAAATGCCAGCCCGATTTGGCTACATCTCTACCTTCTACACTCAAAGCACCCAATATTACAGCTAAAGCACCGAGTGCAAAGCCTGGCCAGGCCCATTTTAGTTTTTTACTGAGGATTAAACTTAACAGTGAAAAGAAGAATGCTGCAATAACGCCTCCAAGCATTAGGGCTTCCATACTGTTTTTTGTGTATATTTCACGGAATTCAGGTGTGGTTAACTTCTCTGGATAATGAAAACAGAGAATGCCAAATAAGGCCAATACGGCTAAAAAAATAGAAATATATCCACTAATCTGGCCTTGGCCCACTACTAATCTTTTGTTCGGAGACATTAAAATATGTTTTGGTAGATAACAATGATAATAAAAAAAGATAAAATATGGTCGAATAACTTTTGTTAGTTCATTGTTTAATACTTAACCGACCCCAAACGCCCTGCGCCGAATACCCAACTTAATCCAGTATATTTATGTTATTTAAAGAGAATAATTATTTTACACCTAAATAACCAAATATTAGCTAAATAAAGCCTCAACCTACCTATGTCATATCACTCAAAAATCATATTCTCAATCGTAATAGGCTGCTTTTTCATCTCCTCGCGCGCCTTGGCGCAACAGCTTATTAAAGGACAAGTGGTTAACGAAGCCAATAAAGGTATCGCATCCGTATCGATTTATAATAAGCAGAAATTAATTGCCCTGAGTGATCCTGAAGGAAACTTCAGCTTTAAAATAGATTCCTTAAATAAAGGTCAATCGCTTTCTTTCAGTTCGGTGGGTTACGAAGGCAATTCAGTTAAAGTTGATGAGCGCAGCAGTACAAGTGACCTCATGGTTAAGCTAAAAGACAAATACACTAAATTAGACGATGTGCATATTTATGCTGCCAATTTTGCCTCTGCCTTAATTAAAAATGCGGTCGCGCACCTTGCCGATACCGGTGTGGTGAGCGAAAAATTGTTGTGTAGGCAGTATATGGTAAAGGATGGCAAATATTACAGTTATGCCGAGGGATTATTTAACCTTCATACCGATGAATATAAAAACGATATCAGGTTACAGCTAGAGGGACTAAGAAGGCTTAAGGAGCTCAAAAAAACAGGAGGGGTGAAGATTAATTACGCTGTTGATTTAAGAATTGAGCTTAAATCTTATTTTGTAAGTAATCTTAACGATAATATGCTCAGCGAGGATAATGATTACGAAATTGAAGGACAGGTTGAATATGAAGGGACAAAATGTTACAAGATCTCTTTCACAAGAGAGAGAAATGCATTGTACAAACGCAAGAATGGCTGGGTTTATATCACGGTAGATAAACACCTGATTAAAGGAATGGAAAGTAATATCGCTACGATAAATAAAAGCATGATCTGGATAAACAGGCAAAACTATACCATCGATAATGGTTTGTCGAAGTTATCTTCTACGTATTTAAAGTGTAATGTAGTGGCCGGTTTATTTTCGGAAGGTGAGCCGTCGGCAGAAATGGAGCTGCTTTTTCTGGAAAATATCGATCCTGAACAAAAAAACAGCGATAATTACTCTACCTTAAAACTTAGACAAGATTTTTATCAGTACCCTAAAAAAAATAATATTGAGCTTTGGACAGTACTCTATCAGAAACATAATTTAACAATTCCCCAGGTAATTGCAGAAACCTATAAATCGGATAAAGATATTTTGGAACAATTTTAAATACGCTTGCACGCGTTTCCAAACGCGTGCAGAAATAACTACGATTTCATCGTTTATAAACGATAAATAGTTTATACAACTAATTGTTTTTTAAAGAAAGCTCAAAAAACTTTAATAGCAGTATTGCTGGTTTTGATTAAACGGGATTGCAGCGATACACTTTTGTTTTTCTTCAAAACAAAAGGTTTAGCGGAAAGCCCGACTAACATTAATTCTGCCTGCTGGCACTGCTTTTCTAATAATCTTAATCGATTTTTCTCTTGGTTTTGCTCGTTCCCAAAAGAGTGCAGAAGTAGCTATACGATTTCATCGTTTATAAACGATAAATTATTTAACACTCACTAGAAACGAGCGTTAGCCGAAATTCTTACAAACCATTTCGTCAGACCAATGGTTGCTTTACTGTGCATTGGATTAAAGCCATGCCTTTCTTTTTTAAATAATCAGTATTTTTGAAACCACGATATGCTACTGAACTATTTACGCCTTTTACTGCTTCCTTTTTCGATCATTTATGGAATGGCTATTCTTCTTCGTAAAAAACTTTATGATTGGGGATTGATGCGATCTGTAAAGTTCGATTTGCCGGTAATCTGTGTAGGCAATTTAGCCGTTGGCGGATCGGGCAAAACACCAACAACAGAATATTTAGTGAAGTTGCTGGCCGGCTTTAAAATAGCCATACTCAGTAGGGGATATGGCCGGAAAACGAAAGGTTTTATTGTTGCCGATGGCGCTGCGACGGCCGAAACGATAGGAGATGAGCCATTACAGTACCATCAAAAATTTACAGGTATTACCGTTGCTGTTTGCGAAGACCGTGTAAATGGGATTAAGCAATTAAAAGAGAATCATGATTTAGTTATCCTTGATGATGCCTTTCAGCACCGCGCGGTAAGGGCAGGTTTTAATATTGTGCTTTTCGAGTTTAGAAAGTTGGGTACCTTACAGTTTTTGTTGCCGGCGGGAAATTTAAGAGATGTTTTCTCCTCGCGTAAAAGGGCCGATATATTATTGGTCACAAAATCGCCGGTTCCTTTGTTACATGTTGCCCAGCAGGCCGCTATAAATGAACTGCAGCCAAATGCCAATCAACCAGTATTACATTCTTATCTCAAGTATGGCGATCTTATTCATTTATACCGTAACGAAAGTCGCACGCTCGAGTCGATTAGAGATTTCGAAATTTTCCTGCTCACCGGAATTGCAAATCCCGCTCCGTTAATAGAAGAGCTTGAAAAATATACTAAAACCATTAAACACGAAGAATTTCGGGATCATTATGCTTTTAAAAATGATGATATTAAAAAGTTTAAATCGGTTTTTTTGGCAGGGACTAAAAAAGATAAAATCATTATCACAACAGAAAAGGATAGCAAGCGTTTAAGAGCTACCGGATTTGAAGATTTACTGGTAGATTTACCTATATATTATTTACCCATAGAGGTTGAATTATTTGAAGAAGATAAGATTACCTTTGACGAACTCATTTTAAACTATGTTAAGAGCAATAGAAGAAACCGTTGAATATATAAAACGTAAAACAGAGAACTTTAAGCCAGAAATAGGGATTATTTTAGGTACTGGCTTGGGTGGCTTGGTAAAAGAAATCGAAGTTGAGCATCAATTGATGTATTCTAATATTCCAAATTTTCCAATTTCTACTTTAGAATTTCATAGCGGGAAACTGATTTTTGGAACATTGAACGGAAAGAAAATTATTGCGATGCAAGGGCGCCTACATTATTATGAAGGTTACAGCATGCAACAGATCACTTTCCCGGTTAGGGTAATGAAAGGTTTGGGTATAGAAAACTTAATTGTATCTAATGCTGCGGGCTCGTTAAATCCTGAGTTTAAAAAGGGCGATTTAATGATTATAGACGATCATATTAATCTGCAGCCAGATAACCCATTGCGTGGCTTAATCGAAAGTGAATTAGGGCCCCGTTTCCCGGATATGAGCCAGCCCTATAAACGCGATATCATAGTTAAAGCGCTGGAAATAGCTAAAGATGTAGATATTAACTGTCATAAAGGGGTATATGTTGCCGTTTCCGGACCGAATTTAGAAACCAAAGCTGAGTATAAATATCTGCGTTTAATTGGCGCTGATGCCGTTGGTATGAGTACCGTGCCTGAGGTTATTGTGGCCAATCACGCTGGTTTACCTGTTTTTGCCATCTCCGTGTTAACGGATGAGGGTTTTCCGGAAGATCTGCAACCTTTTAATTTAGAAGAAATTTTAGCAGCAGCCGCCAAAGCCGAGCCTAAAATGACGGAGATTTTAACCCGCTTAATTTCTGAACTATAAGATGCATAAAGTCGTTAAAATCTGTTTTTTTATCTTACTGCTGTTAGGCATTAACAAAACCTTTGCACAAGATTTAAAAACAAGTGTTGGTACCAACAAAGAATTGGATTCTGTTCGGAAGAAACTAGACTCGGGGAAGGATTCTGTCGTTTTTACCGCAAAATATATCAGATTTACCAAGCTGTCGTTAACTAAAGACAGTATTGTGTTGCTGCCTTTAGATACCTCAACTACCAATATCCAGAATTACAGCCCACTCTTACAGCCCTTGCACCCAACCATAAACAATGGTAATATGGGCTTGGCAGCAAGGCCATTATTATACGAGCCTAGTAAAAGGATTGGCTTTGACGCAGGATTTCATTCGCTTGATTATTACGCTTTAACGCCTGAAGATATTATTTACTATCAGGCCAGAACCCCTTTTACCAGCTTATATTTTGTTAGTGCGGGACAAAAAGAGCAGCTTTTTAGAGCCATCCACACACAGAATATTAAAAAAAACTGGAATGTTGGGCTTAATTTTAACCGTGGCGATTCTAAAGGCTTTTACGCCAGACAACGTGGCGATAATTTGAATGTTGCCGTATTTTCATGGTACCAATCGCCAAGCAAACGTTACAATATGTGGGCATCGGCAATTTTTAATACCATGCGTGCCTACGAGAATGGTTCTACAGTAGCCACAGGTTTATTCGATCCTGATTATTCTAAAATTGCAAGAGAGGCAGAACCGGTAAATTTATCAGACTCAAGAAATTTGTACCGCAAAAACACCGTTTTCTTAAAGCAAACTTATTACGTAGGAAGGATAGATACCTCTGCAAATGTTAACAATGCTGTTTTACCAACCAACAAGGTTTCGTATACGTTTGAGTATAATAACGACAGTTTCGATTTTTACAAAAATGGAACGGATGTTAATCATGTACTGCCTCCTGGAATTGCGAGCACAATATTTACGAATGATTCGACCCATGTAAAACATATCAAAAATGAATTTATTTATAGTTTCTTTTTAAGACCAAAAAATAGTTCGGTTATAAAAAATGAACTGAAGGTTGATGCGGGGATTAAACACGATTATTATAAACACGAATATCTTGGTATAAAACAAGATGCAACCAATTACGAGCGCAGTAGGTTTGCTTATCAAAACATTACCATTTTAGGTGCAGCGGGCTATCGGTTCTCTAATAATATCGATTTCAATTTAGATGTACAGCAAATTTTGCAAGGTGAAAATGCAGGCGATTACTTATATGAGGCAAAAAGTAAAATCCTTTTAGGTAAAACCATAGGAAGGATCGAGTTGGGTGCTTATGTACAAAACCAATCGCCAGCGGCTATTTTTAATTACTATCATGGCAACCATTACCAATGGACAAACAGCGATTTTAAGAACACTAAAATTGCCAATTTATCATTTAACTATATCAATGATAAGTATGGTTTTACTGCCGGAGCCAAATATTTCTTAACCAGTAACTATGTTTATTTTGCCGCCGACCATACCAATGGTACAACTGCCATTTTACCAAAACAGGCTACTGCCGATATTAGCTTAATCAGGTTGGATGTATCAAAGAAATCGAGGTTTGGTAAGTTTGTGATGGAAAATTATATCGCTTATCAAAAAACAGATAAAAATGCAGTGTTAAGAACACCTGAACTTTATACTTATAACAGTATTTATTTTGATAATACTTTTTTTAAAGTATTAAAGGCTAATGTGGGATTTGATGTAAGGTACAATTCTGAATATGCAAACTACTTATATTCACCCGCAACAGCGCAGTTTTATATTGATGAACGCAATCCAACAAACCTAGCTTCAAAACCAGTAATTGATGTCTTTTTTAAAGCAAATTTAAAAAGGGCCAATATTTTTGTTAAATACGATTTTGTAAACCAGGGTTTATTCCAACCGGGTTATTACACTGTAAACAGGTACCCCATGCAAGATGCCCTATTAAAATTTGGGGTAAGCTGGAACTTTTACGACTAAATAATAGCGCATAAAAAAGCCTCCCGATTTAATAATCCAGGAGGCTTTTGCTTTTAAGGCTTTTCGCTTAGAAAGAATAACCAACTGAGAAACCTAACACGCGGTTAGTTAATTTATTGGTATTAGCCTGTCTGTCTTTCGGAGTCAAATCTGTTAAACCTAAGCCATAGTTAGCACCTACTAAAAATCCTGAATTTGTGCGGTAGGCTAAACCAAAGTTTGCACCAAATTCGGTACTGTTATAATTTTTATCGCTGGCACTACCAAAAGATAAGTCTCTATCATTAGAAGTCGTAACAGTAGCGCTGGTATTATTGGAGTTGTTCACTGTTGTAACCGTGTTTTCTCCTTTGTCTTTACCTGAGATGTTAAAACCGATATACGGACCAGCACTAATCTGAACTGCGCCGGCATCACCGGTAGGAATTCTTAATACCGCATTTACGGGTACCTCAATCGCCATTAAATTGGTTTTAATAGAAGATGTGGTCGTAATGGTATTGTTTCCTGCAGTTGCTGTGTTTACGGATTCAAATTTATTACCCTTATTCTGTAATGATACGCCTGGTTGAATGAAGAAATTATTTCCTACACCAAAATCACCAAATGCGGTCACATTGAAGCCAACATTGTTTTTTGCATTATCATTAAAATTATTGGCTGCGGCATCATCGCCCCCCGCATGAAACTTAGAAAGGTTAACGCCAGCTTTTATTCCAAAGCGAGCAGTTTCACTAGTCATTTTTGTTTGTGCAAATGCACCTGTTGCTAATAATAAAACTGATGCACTTAATAGTAACTTTTTCATAATATTTTTCTTTTAGAAGAATCTTGTTTAAAATTTCAGGCTTAAACCTGTTGTTAATTACAAGCCTCAATTCCAAAAGCTGTGCCAAAGTATCAAGCGTGTTACAATTGAATAGCTAATGTATTGGTTTTCAGTATGATTTTTGCAACATTTAAGTGTAGTGATGATACGAATCAGAAATGGTATGAGGAGCCAGTTACTGTATACATAACAGGAATACAGGGGAGAATTAACAATTTTTTAAACCTGAAATAAATAATGCCATGAGCTAAATCCTGCAACTTATGTTTTTTGAGGTTTCTTTTTTGCTGCGGGAAAAAGCACATTATTTAAGATCAGGCGGTACCCCGGCGAATTTGGATGCAGGTTTAAATCTGTTGGCGGATCACCTACAGCATGCTGATAATCTTCCGGATCGTGCCCGCCGTAAAAAGTAAACTGACCTTTGCCAATTTCGCCATGTAAATATCTTACTTCTGCGGCACCTTTATTTTCGCCTAAAACAGTTACGCTTGTTTTCACTAAACTCTTTCTGAATGCTGTGGTTTGCCCCATAAAACCTTTAATCACCTTATCGTGGTCTTGGGTAAGCATGGTTGGAACGAGGTCCCATTTGGCCGAAAAATCGAATAAAGTAAAGTAATCGTTGGTTTGGTTCAGGGTACGGGTTTGAGTAGCGTCGATATCTGAAAATTCATAGTTCATTGGGTTGTTATCTAACTTGAAATTCTGGAAGGCTAAGGTTTTATTAAAATCCAGTTTACTTTGTGCATTTGGATCTGCAGCATCACCATCAAACATTTGGGCACAAATGTCTACCCCATCAGCAGCAAGAGCAATGTCGAAACTATCAGTGCCCGAGCACATTGCAAACAAAAAGCCTCCACCAGCACAGTATTCTTTAATGTGTTTGGCAACGGCTAATTTCATTTCAGAAACCTTTTTATAACCCATGCGTTTAGCTAAGGTTTCCTGGTTTTTAACATCTTCCTGGTACCAGGTTGCGTACCTGAAATTAGCCCAGAAACGGCCGTACTGCCCGGTAAAATCTTCATGGTGCAAGTGTAACCAATCGTATTTGCTCAATTTATCCTGTAAAATATCATCATCATAAATTACATCGTATGGAATTTCGGCGTAGGTTAAAACGAGTGTAACGGCATCATCCCATGGTAATTTGCTTTTTGGAGAGTAAACCGCAATTTTTGGTGTTTTCTCCAGCTTAACCATCTCCATATTCACCGCAGGATCGCTGATTTCGTTTAAAAGGTTGGTTACCTTTCCATCAGCCATTACTTCGTACGATACGCCACGGATTTTAAGCTCGTCTTCAACTGTTTTATTGTATTTAATTAAAAAACTTCCTCCACGATAGTTTAAAAGCCAATCAACCTCTAGTTGTTTGCTGATTGTCCAATAGGCAATACCATATGCTTTAAGGTGGTTCTTTTGGTCTTCATCCATGTAAATTAACAAAGAAGAAGCCCTTAGCCCCAGGGAGCAAAGCAGGCAAATGAGCAGGATATAATATTTCTTTATCAAATCGGTATGCTTAAAACACTAAAATACCGCATTTAAACTGTATAGAAAAATTTAATGATGTTATAAGTTATACAATTTTGTTATTTTTGCCCTCTACTAAAAAAATACGATTGTTTTTTAGGTGAATAAAATTTAAAATTAGTACCGATATTGATATGAGTAAAGCAATAATAAAAACAGAAAAAGGCGAAATGACTGTAGAATTCTACGATAATGATGCGCCGAAAGCCGTTGCAAACTTTAAAAAATTAGCTAAAGAAGGCTTTTATGATGGTATAACTTTTCACCGTGTAATTCCTAACTTTATGGTTCAGGGTGGATGCCCAAATTCAAAAGATCCGGCTAAAGCGCATTTAGCAGGTACTGGTGGCCCAGGTTACAAAATTGATTGCGAATTAGACGGAGAAAATCAATATCACGATCGTGGTGTTTTATCTATGGCTCACGCTGGCCGCAACACTGGTGGTTCACAGTTTTTTATTTGCCACAGCAGAACAAATACCGCTCACTTAGACCGTAACCATACTTGTTTTGGTAAAGTAGTTGAGAATGTAGACCTTGTAGATGATATCCGTCAAGGTGATAAAATTTTAAACATTGAAGTTTTAGAAGATTAAAAATAGATACGAGATTTGAGACATTAGATTTGAGACTTGATTTCTCCGATTGATGCTCTATCTCATTTAATAATTGAACAAAGAGTTTTAGTTATTTGATTTGAGTGATTTCTCATATCTCATATCTCGAATCTCATATCTCAAAAAAAATATGAATTTAAGAGGAATTGTTGCCGTATCTGGCAGACCGGGTTTGTTTAAACTGGTTGGACAAAATAAAGTAGGTTACATTTTAGAGGGCTTGGATGCTCAAAAAACTAAAGTTGTAGCTAACATCACGAACACAAAATTAGCTTCGTTAGAAGATATTACCGTGTATGGCGAAGATGAGGAAATTAAATTGGCAGATATTTTTGCTAAAATTTCAGCAAAAGGATCTACTCCGGATTTGAAAGGCGATTTACGCGCTTATTTCCTTGAAGTAGCACCAGGTCACGATCAGGAGAAAGTTTATGCTTCTGATATGAAGAAAATTATCACTTGGTATAACCTATTAAAAGACCTGCCATTGTTTACTGAAGAAACTCCAGAAACGCCGGGTACACCAGCAGAGGTTAAGTTATCAGAAGAAAAAGCAGCTTCAGATAAAAAACAAAAAGCTACAGGATCTAAAGCATCAGCAAGTGCTAAAGCAACTACTAAAACTTCAGCTCCAGCTAAAAAAGCAAGTATGACCAGTAAAAAAGGCGTTTAAGCTTTATTTACCCAAATTATAGCGAACACCAGGCAATTTGTCTGGTGTTTTTTTGTGGGGTTTAATCGAAGAAATAATAAAGCAAAGCTATAATAACCAATGATGCAATAATGCTGATCCATAGGTATTTATTGTTGCCGTTCTGATTGCTTTTATATCTGTATTCCCGTTTATATTTATCTAGTAACATCGTTTCTTTTATTTAATGATGATTTTAATCCTGTTTTTCCATATCCCATCTTTACCTCAACCATTTTCCATCTCTAAGCATGATGTCGTTATGTTAAGCTCCGTGGCGGTAAACA
Organism: Pedobacter sp. ISL-64; assembly: GCF_018613605.1. GTDB lineage: Bacteria > Bacteroidota > Bacteroidia > Sphingobacteriales > Sphingobacteriaceae > Pedobacter. The sequence goes on from NZ_JAGGPU010000019.1 coordinate 30,188, forward strand.
TAATTTAACCACAGATAAAAAGGATGCACACAGATATAAAAATCTGTGTTTATCTGTGTGCATCTGTGGTTAAAAACCCTTAACCTAATGGCATTTTTCTAAGCGTGATGATAAGGTTCTCCTTTTAAAATGCTAAATCCCCGGTAAAGCTGCTCTACAAAAAACAATCTGATCATTTGATGAGAAAAGGTCATGTCAGACAGCGAAATTAATCCATTTGCCCTTTTGTAAATGGTTTCATCAAATCCATAAGGCCCGCCAATAATAAAAATTAAATGCTGTACGCTACCAACCATCTGTTTATTTAAGTAGTTTGAAAATTCTACGGATGAATATTTTTTTCCTTTTTCATCCAATAAAATAACAACATCGCCATTGTTAATTTGTTTATGCAGCAACTCTGCTTCTTTTGCCTTTTGCTGGGCCTCGCTTAGGTTTTTAACATTCTTTACATCTGGCAAAGCCACAAAACTAAAGTTAATATAGTGCTTTAAACGGTTGATGTATTTATCAATTCCTTCAATTAAATATTTATCTTCTGTTTTGCCAATGGCGATCAGTGTAATCTTCATTTAATATTTTACCTATCTTTAGAATTTCGAGATTCAAACTTAGAGAAAATTGTAACAAAAAAGACAATCTATCGATCTTATACCTTCGAAAATATATACACCGAAGCGATATCATGTTAAAACAACAAGCAGAAATAATAGCCGATTACGACCAAAAAATTAAGCAGGTTACCACTGATATAGCAGAGACCAAAAAAATAATCGATCAACTTTCCTTCATCCGGATAGGCCTGTTCCTGGCCGAAATTTTATTTTTTGTTCTACTGTTACGTTCTGCGGATGATGGATTACGCACATTAATTCAGTTTGCATTGCTGGTGCCAATTATTGCCTTTGCCTTTATTGTACGGAGGCAAAGTAAGCTAGACCGCGAAATCGATTTTAAAAAACAACTCTTGTGGGTTTATCAGAATGAATGGAATATTTTGAACGGAACAGCGAATGGTTACGATCATGGTAAGGCTTTCGAATCTGAACTGCATCCCTATACCTCCGATCTTGATATTTTTGGAAGCGCATCTCTGTTTGCACTGATCAACCGTTGTAGTACCAAAAGCGGAAATAACCTCCTGGCTAAAAAATTCGTAGAAAAACCGACTAGAGATAAGATATTACTCCGCCAGGAAGCCATAAAAGAAATAACAGATAAGATAGCAGAAACTTATAGTTTCAGGGCTAATCTGCATGGTTACGACCCCGATAAAATAGAGCAGATTAAAATACAGCTTAAACACCAATTGGGTGCACAATTGGAATTTGTAAAGCGTAGTTTTTTGAGGTTTTACGTAAAGCTGGTGCCTTATATTTCTTTTGGTTTAATTTTGGCGGCACTTCTTATTAGCGCTGCTTTTTGGAAAATACTGGCACTTCTATTTGTAATACATACAGGGTGGAACGTTTTATTAGGCTCAAAAATTAATAAGGTTTTTTACACCTTTGGTGGAAGTTCGAATCTGTTAAACGGTTATGCCAGCGCTATTTTATGGACAGAGAATCAAAACTGGCAGCGTTCATACACCTTAAGTTTATTAGATTCGAAAATCCCGGTAAGCAAAGAAATTAAGGGCCTATCTAAAATTATCCAGAATTTTGATGCCAGGCTGAATATCCTGGTTGGTGGTATATTGAACGCACTTTTACTTTGGGATTTAAAGTGCTGCATCAGTTTAGATATTTGGTATAAATCTTCATCAGAGGATGTGATTTCGGCCCTTGACCATTTAGGCGATTTTGAAGAGCTGATATCATTGGCTACAACAGCCTATAATCAGCCAGATTGGGTTTTTCCGGTGGTAGCCGATCAATTTGTATTAGCCACCACCCATATTGGCCATCCGCTTATTAACAAGCAAGTTCGGGTGGATAACGATTTTCATTTAGAAGCAAAACCAACTGTAGATATTGTAACGGGTTCTAACATGGCCGGCAAAAGCACTTTTCTGCGTACTTTGGGTATTAATATGATCTTGGCTTACACTGGTGCACCGGTTTGTGCGAAAACCATGCAATTATCGGTTTTTTCGATCAATACTTATATGCGGATTAAAGATTCGCTGAACGAAAGTACCTCAACTTTTAAGGCAGAGTTAAACCGCCTGAAAATGATTTTAGATAATGTAGTTAAAGACAAAGATACTTTTGTATTGATTGACGAAATGCTGCGGGGTACAAACAGTAGGGATAAATATTTGGGCTCGAAGGTTTTTATACAAAAACTGATTACCGAAAAAACACCTGCGCTTTTTGCTACACACGATTTGCAACTGGCAGATCTGATAATCGATCACCCCGAAACCGTCCGTAATTTCCACTTTGATATCCAGATCACCGAAGGTGAAATGAAATTTGATTATTTACTAAAACACGGACCATGTAAGACTTTTAATGCAGCTATTTTACTGAAGGAAATTGGTTTAACCTTGGATTAATCTTGGTGCTGTGGTGTTGGATATTGCTATTTTCGTGGTGTCGGATGTTACCATCTGACACTGATGCTAAGTTTAAGGCGCTAAACCGCATGTATTTACTGCCAGTCAGATGGTACCATCTGACTGCAAGGTAATTTTTAACAAAATGCTAAAAACTATTCTAAATTACGATTTCTCATGAAACAGGCCCTCATTTATATCTTAAAAGTAACATTAACTACCATGTTGCTTAGTCTTCCGGTAACCTTTGGAATTATGATGGCATACCTTAAGATATTGCCAATTATTACTTCAAATTATAGCGTTAATGTTTATTTGGATCTAAAAGACGCCGCTCTATTTATCGCTTTAACTTTCTTTGCGCTTTTATTTAATATGCGCAAAATTAATGGCATAGCACAGTCAGCTTATAATAAAAAGAGGATTATAAATAATGCGCTTATGGCTTCAATAGCATTTTTTATGCTTTACTTATTGGTATTTAGAAAGTTAATGTCTCTTACTGTTGATGAATTTGTTGTTACTTACGGACCTTCGTTTTTGATCATGTTTATTTGTTTAAAGGTTTTCCCACTTCGGAAAGAAGAAGAAAGTGTGTATACTGATTCCAAAAGCATCATTGTTGAACCTTTTGGACGATTAACCTACAACAGAAAAGATAAAAACTGGTTTGGGGTAGTGCCAAATCTTCATCCTTATCATAATATTGAATTATCAATTGGTACAGAAAACCAAGATCAGCAGATAGATGATAAAGTCGAACTTGTTAAAAAACTAGCCTCTGATTATGATGCTATAATTGCCAAGTTGCAATATTTAATTTTTAAAAGATTCGAGAATACCAACTTTGAAAAATCATTGGATGAGATAAAAGAGATGTATTGTTTAGTTGGCGTGGATCTAAAATCCGATAGTAAAACGTGGTGGCTGGTTATGGAGCCAGATTTTAAGGTGGCATCAATATATAATCACTATCAACGTTTCACCATGGTGGATCGGGAAATTATTTGGGCAAATTTTGATATTGATCATTATATTTCTGAAAGAATGGTTTGAAATATTAAATCCTCTTAGATAATTACGTCTGACCGCAGTCCCAAAATGTCTTAATTAAACCTGTTATCGCGGTATTTTTTCGGCGAAATGCCCATGATGCTTGAAAAGAGCCGGCTAAAATAGTAAGGATCGTTAATGCCGACTTTTTGTGCAATTTCGTTAATCCGCAGGTTGGTGAACAGCAAATATTGTGTTGTTTTCTGAATTTTGAGCTGGTTAAAATAATCGATCGGTGAGGTTCCGGTTTTCTTTTTAAAAATGGCCGATAAATAGGAAGGTGAAAGGTAAACAGCCAGTGCCATTTCCTTTAAACTAAGCATCTTTTCAATATTTTTCCGCATAAAATCTATAACCTCTTCAACTTTATCAGGTTCCATAATTTTATCGTTAACGAGATGTTTATCGGCATAAACAACTTCAGCAATGTATTGGTGAAAACATAAATTGGCATAAATTATATTTTCTCTACTAAAACCTCTTTCTAATCGGTTGTAAATAGTATCGAACAACATATTCCGTTCTTCACTAAAACCCGCATAAGCCTTATAATTCTGTAACGAAGCAACCAATTGATCAGCACCGGTTCCTGAAAAATGGAACCAATAAATAGTCCATGGTAACGCTGGGTCAGCTTGGTAAGTATGTGCTGTTTCTTTCGGAATAATAATAAAATTACCTGCTTCAATATGATAATTAGTATCCTGAAATTCTACGTTTCCCTTTCCTTCTACGCAATAAATCAGAATATGCTGATCTGAACCATTATTTCTTTTTATATAGTGATTCAATGCCTTACGGTAATAACCAATATCGGTAATAAATAAATTGTTTATGATTTCATTTTTAGTGCACTGTTTTATAAGTACATTCCTGGGAATGATAAAGGCTTTTTGAAAATCAAAACTATTTTTCTGTCCTACTTGGCGTTTCTCCACTGTGATGCTTAATAAAAAGTAAGATAATCCATTTTTTGAGCAAGTTAATGCATTTTTGTGGTTTATTTTTTTCTTGATCTTTGGTTTATGGGAAGCGAAATCTAGCGATTTAGTCTAATTTTCGCCTCTGCTGTAATTTTTGATAAATGTTTAGCTTAATTTTAACTTTGTATACAAGTTAAGAGGTCTAAAAATTAGCTTAAATTTATTCTAACCAAAATGTTATTGAAAAAGAAAATATTATTTGCATCAGGCTTCGTGCTGGTTGTGATTACCTTAATAGCCTTTTCGCTTTTTTCGTCGGAGAAACGGATCGATTTTAACACGCAGGTTAAGCCCATTTTAAATAAAAAATGTATCTCCTGTCATGGTGGGGTTAAACAACAAGGCGGTTTTAGCGTGTTGTTTAGGGAAGAGGCTTTGGCTAAAACCAAAAGCGGAAAACCGGCAATTATTCCAGGCAATCCGGAGGATAGTGAATTTATCAAACGCTTAAAATCAAGCGATCCTGACGAAAGGATGCCATATAAGCACCCCGCTTTAAATAATGATGAAATTGATATTTTGAGTGGTTGGATAAAACAAGGTGCAAAATGGGGCAACCATTGGGCTTATGTTAGTGTAAAACCGACTGAATTGCCAGATATAGATAATGATTGGATACGCAACGATCTGGATAAATTTATTTTTGCAAAGCTTGAAGAAAATAAACTTGAGCCATCAAAAACTGCTGATAAGGCTACCCTATTGAGAAGAGTGAGTTTAGATCTGATCGGTACCTACCCATCAGATGAACTGGCCAAATTTTATTTGAACAGTAAAAACGAACAGGCAGCCTACAATGTGCTGGTTGATAGTTTGCTGGCTTCGCCTAAATTTGGCGAGCGCTGGGCATCGATGTGGTTGGATATAGCACGTTATGCTGATACTAAAGGCTACGAGAGTGATCCTAACCGAGATATCTGGAGTTATCGCGACTGGGTGATTAAGGCCTTTAACCGCGATATGCCATATGATCGATTTATTACCGATCAGATTGCCGGAGATTTATTTCCAAATCCAACTGATGCCCAATATATTGCTACGGCTTTTAGCAGAAATACGCCAACCAACGACGAGGGGGGGACCAATAATGAAGAATTTAGAACGGCGGCGGTTTTAGATCGTGTAAATGCGACTTGGGAAGGGTTAATGAGTACAACTTTCTCTTGTGTACAATGCCATAGCCACCCATACGATCCTTTTAAACATGATGAGTATTATAAATTCACGTCGTATTTTAATAATACAAGGGATGAAGACGTTTCTGCAGAATACCCATTACTTAAAGATTTTAATGATAGTCTTAAAAACGAGCTCAATCATTTAACCGGTTGGGTTAAAACTGTTGCGGGTAAAGAAAGCGCTGCCGAAGTTGATTTATTCTTAAAAACTGGTCAGCCGGCAATAAACTCTACAACGGCCGATGAATTGGTGAATTCAGTAATCGGTAATCATAACATTGCACTTTATTTTAAAAATAGCTCATCTGCAAGGTTAAAATCTGTAAACCTTGAAAATGTTGACCAATTGATTTTTCGCTACAACTGCAGCAAACCTGGTGGTACAATGAGTTTACATTTAGGCTCACCAAACGGCCCTGTTGTAAAATCGTGGAAACTGGCCCAAACTAAAGGTTATGAAAATGTAGAAGTAGATTTTGCAAAGCAAAGCGGGGTAAAGGATGTGTATTTAAAGTACACCAATTCTTCTGTAAAAAATCCTGACGAATTTATGGTGTACTTCGATTGGTTTTATTTTACCAAACAGTTTCCCGGAAAAGGCATGCCTGAGTATGTGGCCAATAAAAAAAGATTTACTGATTTAATGAATGCAAAGGTGCCAACAACACCGATTATGGTCGAAAATCCATTGAGCATGCAGCGCAAAAACTATGTGTTTGAGCGTGGTGCATGGACTTCGAAAGGCAAAGAAGTTAAAGTTGGTGTACCTAATTCTTTGGCTTTTGCTATGCCTAAAAATGCACCTAATAACCGGATGGGTTTAGCCATGTGGCTTACCGATAAAAGAAATCCTCTTGTATCGAGAACAATGGTGAACAGACTATGGGAGCAGTTATACGGAGCTGGTTTGGTAGAAACTTTAGAAGACATGGGCACCCAGGGAATGGCGCCTACCCACCAGGAACTTTTAGATTTTATGGCTTATCAGTTTATGTACAAATACAACTGGAGCGTTAAAAAAATGTTGAAGGAACTGGTGATGATGGCAACTTACAGACAAGATAGTAAGGTAACCGAAGAACTGAAAGAAAAAGATCTGTTTAATAAGTTTTACGCCAGGGGTTCGCGGATCAGGTTAAGTGCTGAGCAAATCAGAGATCAGAGTCTTGCCGTTTGCGGGGTATTAAGTAATAAAATGTACGGGCCACCGGTAATGCCCTGGCAACCTGAAGGAATTTGGTTTTCGCCTTATAGTGGTGCTAAATGGGTGCTAAGTGGTGGAGAAGAACAATACCGCAGGGGAATTTATACTTATTGGAAAAGAACAGCCCCATATCCATCAGCTATTGCCTTTGATGGCGCATCGCGAGTGGTTTGTAGTCCGCGCCGTATCCGAACCAATACCCCATTACAGGCCCTGGTAACCTTAAATGATAGTGTTTATATCGATTTGGCAAGAAAACTGGCGCTACGCATGGAAAAAGTAGGAGGAAGCACCAGCAAATCTAAAATTGCCAAGGGCTATGAATTGATCTTATATAAAACGATCCCTCAAAATAGGTTAAAAGTATTCGAAGACCTGTATGCCAAGGCTTTTGGCGAGTTTAGAAAAAATTCGGCAAGTGTATCGGCATTTATGGGCGATAAACAAAAGAAATTTAAGCCAGAAGAAGCGGCAATGGTATTAGTCGCCAATGCAATGCTTAACCTGGATGAAGTGGTTACCAAAAATTGATTTGATCGGTTATGACAAGAGACGAATTAAACGCACATAGGTTAATTAAAGAAGCACATGAAGCAAATGCACGCCTAAACTCGCGGCGCCATTTTTTAAAAGAAAGTGCGATGGGTTTGGGTGCTTTGGCAATGGGTTCGTTATTGGGTAGCTGCGGTAATCTTTTTTCGAGTCCACAAACAAAGATTGCTTACGATCCTGCACACCCATTATTGCCAAAATCGCCACCACTTGTAGGCAAGGCCCGAAGTGTAATTTATTTGCACATGGCAGGTGCTCCATCTCAATTAGAATTATTTGATTTTAAACCAGAGCTCATGAAAATGGACGGCCAGGATTGCCCTCCATCATTACTTGCCGGGAAAAAATTTGCTTTTATTACCGGGGTGCCTAAAATGTTGGGTCCACAGGCTAATTTTGCCAAATATGGCCAATCAGGAGCCTTGGTGAGTGATAATTTACCACACTTTTCTACCATGGTAGATGAGGTAAGCTTTTTGAAAGCTGTAAAAACAGATCAATTTAACCATGCCCCGGCGCAGTTGTTGGTACATACAGGTTCACCGCGATTGGGCAGGCCAAGCATGGGCAGCTGGGTAACCTACGGTTTAGGATCAGAAAACCAGAATTTACCGGGATATGTTGTACTTACCAGTGGGGGTAGTTTCCCTGATGCCGGAAAAAGTGTTTGGGGAAGTGGCTTCTTACCCTCTGTTTATCAAGGTGTACAATGTAGAAGTGAAGGAGATCCGGTACTGTTTATAAAAGATCCGGATGGAATGAACCGGGACTTGAGAAAAGCGTCTATCGAAGCCATTAATAAAGCTAACGAGCAGCAATATCAAGAGTATAACGATCCTGAGATTTTATCGCGGATAGCACAGTATGAAATGGCTTACCGCATGCAGATATCGGCACCAGAGGTGATGAACATCAATGATGAACCAGCCTACATCCACGAAATGTACGGTACACAACCAGGTAAAGCTTGTTTTGCCAATAATGTGTTACTTGCCCGTAAACTGGTAGAAAAAGGGGTGCGTTATGTGCAGTTATTCGACTGGGGATGGGATGCGCACGGCGATAATCCAAACAACTCACTTAACATCGGACTGAAGAATAAATGCAGAACCATTGACAGGCCAATTACAGCTTTATTACTCGATTTGAAACAACGCGGTTTATTAGAAGAAACCCTGGTTGTTTGGGGCGGTGAATTCGGGCGTACGCCAATGATGGAGAACAGAAATGGTATTCAAAATCCATTTAAAGGTAGAGATCACCATACAGAAGCATTTACCATATGGATGGCCGGCGGAGGTGTGAAAAAAGGATTTACACATGGCGAAACAGATGAAATTGGCTATAGTGCCATAAGCGGAAAAGTTGATGCTTTTGATATTCAAGCCACTATTTTAAACCAGTTGGGCTTCGATCACGAACAATTTACCTATCCTTTCCAAGGACGGCCATTTAGGTTAACCGATGTGGCAGGTAAGGTGATATCAGAGATTGTAGCTTAAGTCAGGAGTCGGAAGTTGATAAGGTCTCGTGATCTGTCATCCTGAAAGCAATGAAGGATCTTTAAAGAGATGGATAATTTGATGTAAAATGAATGATGGAATAGCCAGTTTTCAATTGGCAGTTTTCAATTCGCAGTTGGCAATGACTAATGACCAGTGAACCAATGAACCAGTTTCAATTGGCAGTTGGCAATGACTAATGAACGAATGACCAGTGAACCAATGAACTAATAAACCAATGAACCAAACCAGAAGGGAATTCTTACAAAATACAGCTGTTGTAACGGCAGCATCAATTTTAGCCCCCATCCAAAACATGAGCGCCAACGAACTTAAAAATATAAAAGCAAAAGCTGGCTACGAACTATTATTTATGCAAACCGATTGGGGTTTTGGAGGCACAAGAGATGAGTTTTGCGCAGCAGCCAAAAAAGAAGGATATGAAGGCATTGAAGTATGGTGGCCTGGTGAAGACAAAGCGATAAAAGAACTTTTTGATGCGGTTAAGAAATATAAACTGGAAATCGGATTTTTATGCGCCGGATCGCAGTCGAACATAACTGAGCACTTAGCTGCTTTCAAAAAAAGTTTAGATGCTATTTGTGCCAATACTTATCAAAAACCTGTTTACATCAATTGCCATTCCGGAAAAGATTATTTCACTTACGAAGAAAATAAACAGATTATCGATTACGCAACGGCCAAGAGCAAATCGTCGGGCATACCGGTTTATCACGAAACGCATCGTAGCCGTATGATGTTTGCTGCACATGTTGCTAAAAATTTTGCTGAGAAAAATCCAGGATTGAAATTCACTTTAGATATTTCGCATTGGTGCAATGTGCACGAAAGTTTATTATCTGACCAGAAACAGACCATCGATTTTATTTTAGAAAAGGCAGAACATATCCACTCGCGGGTTGGGCACCCCGAAGGACCACAGGTAAATGATCCACGGGCGCCAGAATGGGCAAAAGTAGTAGAAGCACACCTGGCCTGGTGGGATAAAATTATAGCACGCAAAAAGAAAAACGGCGAGCGTATGACCATTCTTACCGAATTTGGCCCGGCTGATTATATGCCTACCCTGCCTTATACGCGCCAACCCCTTGCCGATCAATGGGCAATAAATGTTTACATGATGAATTTATTAAGAAAGAGATATCAATAAGATGTTAGAGTTTTTCGGCCGCTTTCACCCAGTTTTTGTCCACCTTCCTATCGGAATTTTGTTACTTAGCTGTATATGTATTCTCTTATCATTTGCTGCAAAGTTTATCAACCTAAAACCAGCCATTCCTATTATGCTGCTTCTGGGTGCGTTAAGTGCTGTAGTATCTTGCATTACTGGTTATTTATTGGCCAATGGAGGCGATTATGACGGAAAACTCGTGAGTAATCACCAATGGATGGGAATCAGTGTTGCTGTTTTATCTTTTATCTTATGGATTATTTACCAAAAGGTTAAATCAAATGCCATACTAGGTACAATAGCGGTGGTTCTCATAGTGCTCATTTCAATTACAGGGCATTTGGGAGGTTCTTTAACCCATGGTTCTGATTATTTAACCGCACCGTTAAAATCGGGCAGTACAAAAGGTGGTGCAGCCATACCACCAATTCCCAATGTTCAGGAAGCCTTTGTATACCAAAATGCTATTCAACCACTCTTTCAAAATAGGTGTTATAGTTGCCATGGCAGCGAAAAGCAGAAAGGCAAGCTTAGGTTAGACCAGGAAGAATATATTTTAAAAGGTGGAGAAGATGGACACACCCTGGTAAAGGGTAAAGCTGATGATAGTGAGCTGATGAAGCGGATTTTATTGCCGTTGAATGATGAAGACCACATGGCTCCTAAAGAAAAGCCTCAACTCACTAACAATGAGATTGCCTTATTAAAATGGTGGATTGATAATGGCGCCGATTTTAAAAAGAAATTTAAAGATCTTCCCCAACCAGAAAATATAAAAACAATTTTAGCCAGCCTGCAAAAAGGCGAAAGTGGGGCCGGGCAAATCAAAGCCAGTGATATTCCAACTGAAGAAATTTCGGCAGTTGATAATAAAGTATTGAAAAAGTTTACCGATGCAGGGATTACCGTATTCCCGGTTGCCCAGCATACCAATTACCTTTCGGCCAATTTTATCAATGCACAATCGATGGGTAAAGATGTTTTGGATCTGATAAAATCAATCGAAAAACAGCTCCTTTGGCTTAAGTTAGAAAACAATAAAGTAAACGATCAAAGCTTAACTGCAATAAAGGATTGCAAAAACTTAACCAGGTTAAACCTAAATAATACCCAGATCACAGATGCAGGTTTAGCATCGCTGAAAGATTTAGAGAAGTTACAATCATTGAGTTTGGTCGGGACAAAAATTACTGCAAAAGGGATTAATCATTTAAAGAAACTGAAAAATTTAAAGTTTCTGTATGTGTATCAAACGAGGATAGGTAAAGCAGATTTAGCCAGTATAAAAAAACTATTGCCTAAAGTTAGTTTAGATACCGGAAATTATAAAGTACCAATGCTAGCACAGGATACTACTGTGGTTAAAGCACCGTAGTTGCTTTCTCCGAATCGAATTAACTATACGGTACATCTCTAATTTAAATACGGCGTCGGATCATAATATCTGAGATTAAAAGAATAACAATTAAAATGTAGATAAAAAGTCTTTTCTATTCCTTGTTAATGATTTGTTAATATTAAACTTGCAACTTATGGCAATTAATTGATAGCGAATGATTAATGCAAGTGATTTTGGCCAAAATTTTTTATGGGGTGTGGCTACTGCTGCTGCTCAAATAGAAGGTACAGCCACCCAGTACGGTAAAGGCCCTTCCATTTGGGATACCTTTACTGCGAAAAATGGAAAAATAAAAAAGAATCACAAATTAGATCCTGCTTGCGATTTTTATCACCGCTACGCTGAAGATATAGCTTTAGTTAAACTGCTGGGCTTTAAAGTGTTTAGATTTTCTATTGCCTGGTCGCGCATTTTACCTGCAGGCAGGGGAGAGATTAACCAGGAAGGCATCCGCTTTTATCACAACCTTATTGATGAATGTTTAACCCATGGAATAACACCCTACATCACGCTTTATCACTGGGATTTACCACAGGCTTTGGAAGATGAGGGCGGTTGGACAAGCTTTAGCATCAATGCTGCTTTTAATGCTTTTGTGAGTATCTGTGCCTTAGAATATGGCGATAAAGTGAAAAACTGGATTGTGTTGAATGAGCCTTTCGGTTATACTTCTTTGGGGTATATGTTAGGCGTTCATGCCCCAGGGAAAACAGGATTAGGTAATTTCTTTTCAGCGGTATTACATACTGCACTGGCCCAGGCAGATGGGGGCAAGATTTTACGCGCAGAAATTAGCAAGGCTAATATCGGAACTACTTTTTCTTGCTCGGAAGTAATCCCAAGTACCCAGAGTGATAGTGATATCCTTGCTGCAAAACGTGTTGATTGCGTAATGAACCGTCTTTTTGTAGAACCTACACAAGGCATGGGTTTTCCCACTGCCAATTGGGATGTGTTAGAGAAATTTCAGATCGAATATGGTACCTGGCGGCTTCACGAACGGATGAAATTTGATTTTGACTTTATCGGTCTTCAAAATTATTTCCCTTTGGTGGTTAAGTATAATGCCTTTATTCCGGTTATTCAGGCCTGGGAGGTAAAAGCCAAGAGCAGAAAAAAGCCTCATACCGCAATGGGATGGGAGGTAAATGCTGATAGTTTCTATAATATCGTGAAACAGTTTGCCGCTTACCCAAATGTCAAAAATATCATAATCACGGAAAATGGTGCCGCTTATCATGATAAATTGATCAACGGTAGGGTAGAAGACCCTGAGCGGATCGAATATTTTAAACTTTATTTAAATGCACTGCTAAAGCTCAAAAAGGAAGGTGTAAATGTAACAGGTTATATGGCCTGGACATTAATGGATAATTTTGAATGGGCTGAAGGATTTACTGCCCGCTTTGGATTGATTTATAACGATTTTAAAACACAGGAGCGCAGCATTAAAGATTCGGGCTATTGGTGGCAAAATTTCCTAAAAAGTTAGTTGATATATGGCTGTTTTCTTCTTCATTATTAAACAAATTCTTAAGTTTGGTTGATGAATGATAGAACAGTAGTTTACAGCACTTATTACAATCCAATGGAGGCCAATATTATTAAAGCTAAATTGGAAGATAGTGGATTTGCCTGTTTCCTTGCGGATGAAAATGTTGCAACCTTAAATCCACTTTACAATCAGGCCATTGGCGGTGTAAAACTCATTGTTTTTGAAAGAGATGTAGAGGCCATTAATGCTTTACTAGCTGAAGACAATAGTTTGGCTTTTGAATCATCAGATGAAATTGTTGATGAAGAAGAATCAGCGGAAGATAAAACAGTTTGTAAGAAATGTGGATCTACCAATGTGGGTTATGGAATGGCTACCGATAAAAAATACAGTATTTGGGCAACTATACTTGCCTTTTTAACCCTAACTACACCCATCAAGGCGAATAAATGTCATCATTGCTACGATTGCGGTTATGAATTTGAATAATTATTGAACAGTCTTAAGTGAAATAAACCCGTTGTAAGTCATTTATGAAAACACTCGAAAAAAAAATATTAGACTTCGACAATTGGACACAACCCTGGACATTTCACGAGTATGTATCAAATGACAGTACATTACCTGAAAGTGAATTAAGTTTATTCATTGAAATTTGGATAAAAGCAGGTGACTTTGAATTGTGGAATAATACTGACTTGATCTTAGGCTGTAAAACAAGCCATACTTTTATTGCTAAACGCTATAATTTATCAGACAAGGCAATTGCTAATATTGTTCGAGCACTTTCTTATGATTGGAAATAAAAATGAGTATAATTAATCTTCAAAATGGAAATTTTCAAATAACAGACAAAATAGTTATTGGTAAGGACCAGCCGCAACCAAGAACTACCACGACTGCTTTCCAAAAAAAAGAAAATACTTATTTGATCTTTTGAAGCGCAAGATCAGTAACAGCTGTTAAAGTTTGTTCCCGTTCTCCGCTATATCCTTACGCTGCGCTTCAGGGATGCCGCTGCGCCCGGGGCTAGAGCGCTCATTTCCTGCAAGGAAGGCAAACTTCCCCTCATGGCATCCAGGGGGATTTTTGTGTGAAAAGCACCTCTGTCTCTGCCATCTAAACCCGATATACGCGAATGCTGGTTCCTTCAACCAGCAGCAGCATTAGCGGGACTAACCCCAACCTAAGAACTACTGCAACTGCTTTCCGAAAAAAGAAAGAGGTTAAATCCTAAATGATAGATTTGTTATACTGAGAAACCACTTTTAGAAAAACAATGGAGTGACGGTGACAGGATACGGGGTATCGTCATTCCCCAACTCGATTGAGAACCACGAAGTGCTCATCGAAGATAATCATAATGCCTTGGTAGGGGCTTGTCGGTTGCTTTAAGATTCCCGCCTGCGCGGGAAAGACGACCGATTTTTAGAATCTGTCATTGATAGCCTGTCGAAGGACTTTTTAAAACGATTTTAAAGCATTTCGACAAGCTCTCCAAAGGAGTCCTTTGGACAATGTGACAAATTGGATAAATAGACATCATTTTAAGCGGTATCTGGTAAAAGAACAAAAAATCCCGTCCTGATTTAACAAAACGGGATTGATATTGCCTATAAACCTGAGTTCGATTAATATTGGATCATAATGATTGCTTTAATAGCTCCTTTGCCTAATGCGATCGTCATGCTGAACTTGTTTCAGCATCTTTCTTGCTATTAAGACCCTGAAATGAATTCAGGGTGACGGCACTCATAAAAAACACCCGGTAATAGCTTTTTAAAATATTATTATTAATCGAACTCAGGTTGCCTATAAGTAAAAAAAAATATCATTTTTAAACAGGCTCTTAGACTTTAACAGCCTTTAAATAAAAATCCCGTCCTGATTTAACAAAACGGGATTGTACCTTATTTCACAAAAAATTAGTGTAACACTATAATCTACTGGCAGTAACCGTTGTATTTTCTGTATGAGTTTCTCCGTTCTTATTTCCAATGGCTGATTTATCGGTTCTCTTTAAAATCAAGGTATTATTTGAAATAGAAAAGGTAAAACTATTGTGGTTAAAGGCTAAATCCCCACTTAGGTTTATTTTATCACCAGTAATGGTATATTTTACCTGCACATCATCTATTGTATTCTGGTTGCTTCCTGGCAAATCTTTGAAATAAAAAATAGCATGTAAACTACCGTCTTCTTTAAATTCTAGAGTTGGCCTTGGACTTTCGTCTTTGGTATCGTCCTGATCTTTTCCTGTATTTTCGAAATTAGTGATCACATATGATTCAACTTGCCATTTACCAATTATAGAATTATTTTCAGACTCAGTTTTTTTGCACGCCGTTAAATTAAATATGGCTAGGATGGCAAATGATAATAGAAGTTTTTTCATAGTTTATGCAATTACGGGTATGATAAAAAAAACGTTTTGCTTTTAAACAAAACGGGATTAAATTTTTTGATATGTCTAATTAAAAGCCGAAACCTAAAGCAATACCGGTGCGAAGACCAAAACCTTCAATATCAGTTTCGTTATTGCCTTGTATAGCAAAGAAAGTCATGGCCGTAATGGCACAAGAAAGAGCTTTTTCATTAATTTGATTAGTTTATTTCAAGTAGCAAAAATAGAACTAATATTGTAGTTTCCAAATAAAAAAATCCCGTCCTGATTTAACAAAACGGGATTGATACGATGTCAAAAATCTCGAACTTCCGACTCTGGACTTCGGACTTCAATCTACAAAAGCGCTGCCTTAGCCGCTGCTTCAGCCCGAATAATATTTAGCGCACCACCAGCTTTAAACCATTCGATTTGTTGATCGTTATAACTGTGGTTAACCGGGAATTGCTCTTGGGTACCATCAGCATGGTGTAATACTAATGTTAATGGTTTATCTGGAGCGAATTCTGTTAAGCCTACGATATCGATGGTATCATCCTCTAAGATTTTATCATAATCATCTTTATCTGCAAAGGTTAAACCTAACATACCTTGTTTCTTTAGGTTAGTTTCGTGGATACGGGCAAAAGATTTTACCAATACAGCACGAACACCTAAGTGTCGGGGTTCCATAGCGGCATGTTCACGTGATGAACCTTCGCCATAGTTTTCGTCACCAACAACAATAGATCCTAAGCCAGCAGCTTTATAATCGCGTTGCGTTGCAGGAACCGGGCCATATTCACCCGTTAATTCATTTTTAACGTTATCTGTTTTATCGTTGAAATAGTTAACCGCACCAATGAGCATGTTGTTAGAAATGTTATCTAAGTGACCACGGAATTTTAACCATGGACCAGCCATTGAGATATGATCTGTTGTACATTTACCTTTGGCTTTGATTAAAAGTTTTAAACCTTTTAAGTCGGTACCTTCCCAAGGGGTAAATGGATCTAACAATTGTAAACGGTGCGAAGTTGGAGAAACCAAAACCTGAACGGATGAACCATCAGCTGCTGGTGCCTGATAACCTGCATCTTCTACAGCGAAACCTTTTGTTGGCAGTTCAAAACCGGTAGGTGGGTCTAATTTAACCTGTTCGCCTTTATCGTTTGTTAAGGTATCGGTTAATGGATTAAAGCCTAAATTACCTGAAATTGCAATTGCAGCAACCATTTCTGGTGAAGCCACGAAAGCGAAAGTATTAGGGTTCCCATCTGCACGTTTAGCAAAGTTTCTGTTAAACGAGTGTACGATCGTGTTTTTTTCTGCTTTTTCTGCCCCGGTACGGTCCCACATTCCAATACATGGTCCGCAGGCATTGGTAAAAATTGTTGCGTCTAAATCTTCGAAAGTTTTTAGGAAACCATCACGATCTGCAGTATAACGTACCTGCTCAGATCCTGGGTTGATACCGAATGCCGATTTGGTTACCAAACCTTTAACAATAGCCTGGTTTGCGATAGAGGCTGCTCTTGATAAATCCTCGTAAGAAGAGTTGGTACAAGAACCGATCAATCCCCATTCGACTTTTAAAGGCCAGCCGTTTTTCTCTGCCTCCACTTTCATCTGCGAAACCGGAGTAGCTAAATCTGGTGTAAAAGGGCCATTTAGGTAAGGCTCTAAAGTATCCAGATCGATCTCAATAACCTGATCGAAATAGTTTTCCGGATCAGCATAAACTTCAGCATCACCTGTTAAATATTCCTTTATTTTATTTGCTTCATCAGCAACTTCATTTCTACCCGTTGCGCGTAAATAACGTTCCATACTTTCGTCATAACCAAAAGTAGAAGTGGTTGCACCAATCTCGGCGCCCATGTTACAAATGGTGCCTTTACCTGTACAGCTCATTGAGGTGGCGCCATCGCCAAAATATTCTACAATTGCTCCTGTACCACCTTTTACGGTAAGGATACCCGCAACTTTAAGAATTACATCTTTAGCAGCAGTCCACCCGTTTAATTTTCCTGTTAACTTTACGCCGATTAATTTAGGGAATTTAAGCTCCCAAGGTAAACCCGCCATTACATCGCAGGCATCAGCACCACCAACTCCAATGGCAACCATACCCAAGCCACCCGCATTTACGGTATGCGAGTCGGTTCCGATCATCATTCCTCCTGGAAAAGCATAATTTTCTAAAACTACCTGGTGAATAATACCAGCACCTGGTTTCCAGAAACCGATACCGTATTTGTTCGATACAGAAGATAAGAAATCAAAAACTTCGGCACTTTCGGTTTTAGCATGAGGTAAATCTATTGCAGCACCTTCTTTAGCCGTAATTAAGTGATCGCAATGAACTGTTGAAGGTACAGCCACTTGTGGGCGACCAGCCTGCATAAATTGCAATAATGCCATTTGAGCTGTTGCATCCTGCATCGCAACGCGATCTGGTGCAAAATCTACGTAGTCAGAGCCACGTTTAAACGCCGTTTTAGGATCTCCATCCCAAAGGTGTGTATACAATATTTTTTCAGATAATGTTAAAGGTCTGCCAACCACTTTACGCGCAGCCTCAACGCGGCTGCCAAAGCTTGCATAAACCTTTTTAATCATGTCTATATCAAAAGCCATACTTTATTTTTTTTTAAATTATTGTTAATAACAACACTAACTAAATTAAACAATTTTTAATATACTTATTTTTAAGATTTGTCAAATTATGTTATTTAAAACCATTCTATTCAATTGTTAGTGTAAATAAAAAGGCTATCTGATTATCGGATAGCCTTAATGCTTTATTAACAATAATATAGTTTATTTGTTTCTTATTGTTTCGTAGAAATAGGGGTAAACTTGGTTAAATTAATACCTTCTACTGCTATTTTATATTCTTCGATACTTGGAATACGACCTAAAATAGCAGAAAGAACCACTACTGGCGTAGATGCCAATAAAGACTCTCCTTTTTTACCATCCTTGTCTTCTACCACCCGGCCCTGGAATAAACGCGTTGACGTAGCCATTACGGTGTCGCCTTTAGCCGCTTTCTCCTGGTTACCCATACAAAGGTTACAACCCGGGCGTTCTAAGTACATGATGTTCTCATATTCCGTACGCGCTGCAGCTTTAGGTAAGGCATCGCTGAACTCAAATCCAGAGTATTTTTGTAAATATTCCCAGTCGCCTTCTGCTTTCAGCTCATCAATAATATTGTAAGTAGGAGCCGCAACTACCAATGGTGCTTTAAACTCAACTTTACCCGTTTTATTCTCTACGTTTTTCAACATTTGAGAAACGATTTTCAGGTCATCCTTATGTACCATACAAGAACCTACGAAACCAAGATCTACTTTTTTATCGCCACCATAAAAAGTTAAGTCTCTGATGGTATCGTGCGTATAACGTTTGGAAACATCTACGTTATTCACATCCGGATCAGCAATCATTGGTTCTTCAATTAGATCCAAATCGATTACAACCTCAGCATAATATTTAGCATTATCATCCGGCATTAAAGCTGGTTTGATACCTGTTTTTATTTCTTCAATACGTTTATTTGCCTTATTGATCAAACCTTGTAGAACCTGGTTATGGTTGTCCATACCTTTGTCTATCATAATTTGAATACGATTTTTAGCAATTTCTAAAGATTGGATTAAAGTATCATCTTGCGAAATACAGATAGATGCTTTTGCTTTCATCTCTGCTGTCCAGTCGGTAAAGGTAAAGGCCTGGTCAGCCAGTAAAGTACCGATGTGTACCTCGATGATACGGCCCTGGAATACGTTTTCGCCATCAAACTGTTGCAACATTTGCAATTGAGTCGCATGAACTACATCACGGAAATCCATGTGTTCTTTCATTTGACCTTTGAATGTAACTTTTACTGACTCAGGAATTGGCATCGAAGCCTCACCAGTTGCCAGAGCCAATGCCACCGTGCCAGAATCCGCACCGAAAGCTACGCCTTTAGACATACGTGTATGCGAGTCACCACCGATGATAATTGCCCACTCATCAATAGTGATGTCGTTCAATACTTTGTGAATAACATCGGTCATTGAATGGTATTCGCCTTTAGGGTCACGGGCAGTAATAACGCCGAAGTCATTCATAAACTTCATCAGTTTAGGGATGTTTGCCTGTGCTTTTTTATCCCAAACAGATGCGGTATGGCAACCTGATTGATATGCGCCATCAACAATTGGAGAAATAACTGTAGCAGCCATCGCTTCTAATTCCTGAGCGGTCATCAAACCTGTTGTATCTTGAGAACCGACAATGTTTACTTCTACACGAACGTCAGAACCAGCATGTAAAACCTTGCCCTGTGTTAAACCTACTGCATTTCTATTGAAGATTTTTTCTACAGCCGTTAAACCTTGACCTTCAATAGACACCTCTTTAGCAGGGGCGAACACTAACGAAGGTTCGATAGCTAAAGTTTTAGCTGCAAAAGTTTGGATTTTTTTTCCAAAAACGATAGCATAAGAACTACCAGCTTTGATAAATTCCATTTTTTGCGGTGTCAACGCTTTTGAAATGTCGATCAGTTCTTGATCTCCATTGTATAATTTTTTAGTTTTTGTATTAATGGTAAGTACTGTACCCGTTTCTATAGAATAAACCTGCTCTAAAACCGGCTCGTCATTTTCGTTACGGATAACATTGCCATTTTCATCCATTTTCTTTACCCAGTTTTTAAGGTCGATACCAATACCGCCTGTTACATCAACTGTTGTTAAGAAAATTGGAGAAATACCATTGGTACCACCTACAATTGGAGCTATGTTCACAAATGGAATATAAGGGCTAGATTTTTTACCCGTCCAAAGTGCAACATTGTTTACACCCGACATACGTGAAGAACCTACACCCATGGTACCTTTTTCAGCTACCAGCATTACACTTTTATCAGGGTGTTGCGCCTGCAACGCTTTAATTTCCTCCTGAGCCTCTGGCGTAATCATGCATTTGCCATGCAATTCGCGATCTGAACGAGAGTGTGCCTGGTTACCTGGAGACAATAAATCTGTAGAAATATCGCCAATACCGGCGATAAAAGTTACCACTTTGATTTCTTCTGGTACTTCGGGAAGGTTAGTAAAGAATTCAGCCCTGGCATAACTTTCTAATATTTCTTTAGCAATGGCATTGCCATTGTTGTAAGCTTCTTTTAAACGATCGGTATCGGCATCGTATAAGAAAACCTGTGTTTTAAGTACATCTGCAGCTTTATGGGCTTTATCACCATTATCGGCCAGCGCAATGTCTAACAACACTTTGATAGAAGATCCGCCCTTCATGTGCGATAACAATTCGAAAGCAAAATCAGGTGTAATTTCTGCAACGATAGTTCCGCCTAAAATAATTTCTTTTAAAAATTCTGCTTTTACACCAGCAGCTCCGGTAGTACCCGGCAAGGTGTTGTATATGAAAAAATTAACAGCATCTGCCCTGTTAAAATTATTTACACTTTTGATTTGATCGATGATTTCACTCAATAATTCTGCTCCATCAATAGGTTTGGGATGAAGACCTTGAGCTTTTCTGTCTTCAATCTCCTGGATATAATCGTTATAAATACTCATCTTAGCTATTTTATTCTTTTTCTTATAAGATTGTGCAACAAAATGTACACCCGCTTTTTACAAAAAAGAATACTGTTTTTGTATATTAATTTGCGTTTACTGAGCCAATAGGGCCGAGTTTTTTGGTTAAAACAAAAATAGCAAAAAACAACCCTTAAATGTAATTTGGGCAGGCGATTAAGTAATTTGGAATTATTCTAAACAGCGAAAGAGAGGGGGAATTAAAGGCAGTAAAAACACATAAGTTATGGCTGGGTTTATGCAATTAGTAAGTGTTTTTTGAGTGGCTGTTATAAATAAAATCTCTATTCTTTCAGCTTTATATTATAATCGTCACACTGATCTGTAGCGCAGCGGAAAGCTAGGTAGTAAACCGAGCTTTAAGCGAGCTTGCCGAAAGTAATTCATTTCGAGGTCTATCTAGCAGAAAAGCTGAGGCTGTCTCATAAATATAGAATTGTCATCCTGAGCCTGTCGAAGGACCTGTTTAAATAGATCGAAAGGCGTTTCGACAAGCTCAACGTGACAAACTCTAATTGAGTTACAAATATGATGCAGCCTGATGACGATCGCATCAAGAAAAAAAGTTAAAAACTGGTCGCTACAACATCATGTTAATTGGGCGGCTGTTAATCACGTAATAAAGAAGTTATAAACGATAGGATCTTAACCTGGCTTAACCGTTCGTTATCGGACAGATTTGTGCGATTTTGAACAGTTATTTATTGTTTGATATATTAATTTGTTGATAATCAGATTGTTGGCGTGTATTTAATGCCTTGGCATAGGATTAGCTTAAGGCTAAAGCGTTGAAAATGTGAAACCTTTTTCACTAAAATAAGCCAATACTTTTGGAAGTGCGTAAGATAAACGGTCGAATGCTTTTAAACTGTCATGAAATACAATTATAGAACCATTTTCGGTATGTTTAATCACGTTTTGATAACATTTTTCGGGCGAAAGCTTAGTGTCGAAATCGCCGCTGAGTACATCCCACATTACGATTTCGAGTTTGGAGTTTGGAGNNCCAAACTCCAAACTCCAAACTGCGGATCTGGCTCTTCCTAATCCTTCCGTAAGGTGGGCGGAAAAGATTTGTTTGTGTAAGTTCCTGGCATTTTAGTGTATTTTGAAGGTAGGTTTCATTATCGGTTTTCCAGCCTTTTAAATGATTGAAAGTATGGTTGCCAATGGCATGTCCGTCGTTTTTTACACGTTCAAAAACTTCGGGGTGTTTTACAATATTATCGCCAATGCAAAAAAATGTAGCTTTAGCATTAAAGACTTTTAAAGTTTTTAATACAAAATCTGTAACATTGGGTATGGGTCCATCGTCAAAGGTCAAATAAATAACTTTTTCGGTGCGGGATTTATTCCATAATAGTGATGGATAATACCATTTTAGCAGAAGCGGTGATTTGATCAGGTACATTTTAGCTACAAAGTTACTAAATGCCTGTACAGATTGAAATTATTAAAGTTGTTTATATAGATTTGAAACAAATTATGAAGATGTTTACCAAGAATAAGTTAATTACCGGATCTGCGTTATTAGTAGCATTAAGTTTTAGTCAGAAAATTAAGGCTCAAGAAGTTATCAGTATTCAACAGGCAGTTGAAAACACATTAAAAAACAATTTAAATATTAAACAAGCCGCTTTTAGTGCTTCTTTAAGTGAAGAAACTGTTCGTCAATCTAAAAACGCACTCTTACCTACCTTAAATGGTACCATTAACCAGTCGATGCAATGGGGTAGAAGTCAACAGGTATCAGGTTTATTCGAAAACACTCAAAATTATAATTTAAGTCCAAACGTAAGTACGAATGTTTCGCTTTTTGAGGGTGGTACTAAACTGAACCAGATCAGACAAAACAAAATTTTACTGGCCGCTAACGAAACCAACGTAGAAAAGGTAAAGAACGATCTGATCCTTCAGGTGGTTACGGCTTATCTTCAGGTGTTAAATAATGAAGATCAGGTAAAGGCTACAAAGCAACAATTAGATGTAGCCAATTCTACTTTAAAAAGAGAACAAGCACTATTAGATGTTGGAAATAAAACCCTGGCCGATATTTCTCAGGCAAAATCGCAGGCAGCCACAGCCGAGCTTAATTTAACAAATGCTCAAAACCAGCTAACCATATCTTATTTAACTTTAGGCCAATTGATGGAGATTCAACCTCCAATGACTTTTAAGGTTCAGCCTCCTTTGGTTAATGAGATGGGTAATATTCAAACCACTTATGTGCCTACTGATATCTATAACCAGGCTTTAGCCACATTCCCTGATATTAAATTAGCGGAATTAAACAGTAAAGCAGCCGAAAAAGGTATTGCTGTAGCTAAGGGTGGATTCTTTCCTCAGATTAGTTTAGGTGCTGGTTTAGGATCGGCTTATTACTATCAGTTTAATTCGAGTTTTCCAATATCGAAATTCACCGATCAATTATCTGATAACTTTGGTCAGTATGTGAGTATGGGAATTTCCATTCCGATTTTTAATGGTTTTACAACAAGATCAGCGGTAAGGAAAGCGAAAATTAACTGGATGCAGCGCAAAACTGATGAGCAGCTATCAAAAAACAATTTGATCAAAGTAATCAATCAGGCAGTTGCCGATCTTAGTGCCGCACAAAGTAGATACTCTTCTACCCAAAATGCTTTTCAGGCCCAGAAAGATGCTTTTTATGTAATCGATCAACGTTACAATGTAGGATTGGTAAACTCGCTGGATTACAGTACTGCTCAAACCAATAGAAACAAAGCCGAAATAGATTTTATCTTAGCAAAATACGATTTACTGTTCAGGGCTAAAGTAATTGATTATTATTTGGGTAAACAGATCACATTTTAAGATTTAAAGCTGAAAAATAGAAAACGAAAGTTTTAGTTTTATACCGTCACATTACAACGTTTTAACTTTAAAACATTACAACATAATACAACAAACGAAATACAATCAATAAATTATGAAACTGAAGCACATTATTATTACCGTAGTTGCTATCATAGCTCTTCTAGTTATACTAAAGCTAACTGGAGTTATAGGCGGGAACAAAACCGAAAAAATAACTACAGAAAAAGCATCAGATAAAACTGTTGTTGAAACAGTTACTGCAAGTGGTAAAATTCAACCGGAAACTGAGGTTAAATTAAGTTCTGAAGTATCGGGAGAGGTAGTAGAATTAAAGGTAAAAGAAGGTGATATTGTTAAAGCAGGCCAATTGCTTTGTAAAGTACGCCCTGATGTTTTGCAATCAGGCTACGAGAGAACCGTAGCGAGTTTTAATGCGCAAAAATCAAGTGTTGCAGCTGCGCAACAACAATTGGCACAAAACCAGGCTAACTTTGTAAATGCAGACGCAACTTACAAACGTAATGTAGAGCTTTTTAAGAAAAAAGTAATATCGGCTTCAGAGTTTGATGCGGCAAAGGCTGCTTTTTTAACAGCTAAAGCAAATTTGGCCAGTGCAAAAGAAAATGTAACCGGTGCTAAGTTTACTTTAGAGCAAACAGGGGCAAATGTTAAAGAAGCTGGTGCAAACTTGGCTAAAACAACAATTTATGCTCCGGTTGATGGTGTGGTTTCAAAATTGTCAATCGAATTGGGAGATCGTATTTTAGGA
Organism: Pedobacter sp. ISL-64; assembly: GCF_018613605.1. Lineage (GTDB taxonomy): Bacteria > Bacteroidota > Bacteroidia > Sphingobacteriales > Sphingobacteriaceae > Pedobacter. The sequence goes on from NZ_JAGGPU010000019.1 coordinate 54,857, forward strand.
ACGTCGCAAATGGCAGGTACAGAAATTATGCGTATCTCTAACCTATCATCAATGGAAGTTAATGTTGATGTTAACGAAAACGATATTACCCGTGTTAAAGTTGGCGATAAAGCTTCGATTGAGGTTGACGCTTTCTCCGATAAAAAATTTAGAGGTGTAGTAACCGAAATTGCAAGTTCATCAACAGCTGTTGGTACTGCGGTATCTACTTCAGTAGATCAGGTAACCAATTTCTCTGTAAAAATTAGAATTACTGAAGAACTAGCGGGTAAACAACAATCTATTTTCCGCCCGGGCATGTCGGCCACAGTTGATATCGAAAGCGAATCGTTAACAGGTTTAGCTATTCCAATTCAGGCTGTATTTACTGATAGTGGTAAATCTGGCGATGCTGGTCAAAACCAGGGCAATCAGGAAAACACCGATAAACAGAAATCTAAATTAACCGATAAAAAAGTGAAGCAATATATTTATGCTTACGATGCTAAAACTAAAAAGGTTAAAAAGACAGAGGTAACCACAGGAATCCAAAATGACCAGTTTATTATCGTGAAATCTGGTGTTAAAACTGGCCAGGAAATTGTTACCGGTCCTTATTCTGCCATCCAAAACAAATTAAAAGACGGAATGATTGTAGAAAAAACATCTAAAGACCAATTGTTTAGCAAAGACGCTAAGAAATAGCCTTTTTAGGCGTAAGGTTAAAGGTGTGAGGTGTAGGGTTTTGCCTATTCACCTCACACTTTTTATCGTAAATATCTACAAGAAATAGTAACTTGCGAGCTTGAGATGTAAGATTTGGATGTGGAATATGGTTCTTCAGCCTAAACTTTACATCTTTTACCTTGAGCTTTAGTACGTAGGACATAATAACCTTATGCCTTTTACCTTAAGCCTTATACCTCTTTAAAACATGGTACCTAAAATAGCAATGATTGGGGGCGGGAGCTGGGCTACTGCCATTGTTAAAATGCTTGCAGATAATTTATCTGAAAAGGAAATTTTTTGGTGGATGCGCAACGAGGCAGCCATAGCGCACATTAAAAAATTTAAACACAACCCTAATTATATTAGTTCTGTTGAGATTAAACTTACTCAGGAAGACCATATCTCTTCAGATATCAATTCCATCATAAAATCTGCCGAATTTGTAATTCTAAACGTTCCGGCAGCATTTTTAAAAGACACTTTAACTTCCATCACCGCCGAAGATTTAAAGGGCAAAAAAATCATTTCAGCCATAAAAGGCATAGTACCCGAAGATAATCTGATTATCGGCGAATTTTTGCACGAAAATTATAATATCCCATACGATGATATTTTAGTGGTTAGCGGACCATGCCATGCCGAAGAAGTAGCTTTAGAAAAATTATCATACCTAACCATAGCCTGTACCGATGTAGACAAAGCATCAACATTTGCTTCATTTTTAAATACCCGTTACATTAAAACAAACGTATCAGACGACATTTTCGGGACGGAATATGCTGCGGTTTTAAAAAATATTTATGCCGTAGCCAGCGGTATTTGTCATGGCATAGGTTATGGCGATAACTTTCAGGCCGTATTGATCAGCAATGCCATCCGTGAGATTAAACGTTTCGTCGATGCCGTTCACCCCATCAACAGGGATATTATGGAGTCGGCATATCTTGGCGATTTATTGGTTACAGCCTATTCGCAGTTCAGCCGCAACCGTACGTTTGGTAACATGGTAGGCAAAGGTTACACCGTAAAATCTGCCCAATTGGAGATGAATATGGTTGCAGAAGGTTATTATGCAGTTAAATGTATGCATATTAAAAATCAGGCGTACAATGTAGATATGCCAATTTGTAAGGCGGTGCACAGTATTATTTATGAAAACCATTCGCCACATATCGAAATGAAATTGCTGGCCGAGAAATTAAATTAATGTCAACCTAGGGATATTTTATTTCATAAAATCAATATAATTACAGGAGAATTTAAAGAGGTGAGTCAATTAGAAGTACCGTCATTTCGACCGTAGTGGAGAAATCTTTAAATTCGATTTCAATAATATAGTTTAAAGATCTCTCCACTTCGCGGTGCTTCGGTCGAGATGACGATCATTCTATCGAAATCTATCAATGCTAGTATAGTCAAAAGGTCTATTTAATTTATTTATCTCTAGAGGTCTTCGACTGCGCTCAGACTGACAACTGTGGTACTTAACCTTGTTATGATTTGTATTTCTTGCAGCACCAATTGTTTAGCCCCGGGCGAGCGGCATCCCTGAAGCGCAGCGAAAGGATACAGCGAAGAACGGGAACAAATCTTAATAGTTGCTACTGCCTTTGCGCTTCAAAAAAAAACAATTTAAATCTTTTGTAAAGCAAGTTTGGTGCTTTTCGGTTCGGGTAGTCCTTCTTTTCGCTATTATCTTTTTGTGATCGTTAGTCGGTATATTTTTGGTGGTGCAACAAAAAGGATAACTGCTTCAATAAGGTTTATTGAATGAGGGGCTTTGCAAGAAATAAAAAATGGATGCTTATGAAAGAGGTAGGTAGGCGTTTTGTATTTCTTGCAGCACCAATTGTTTAGCCCCGGGCGAAGCGGCATCCCTGAAGCGCAGCGTAAGGATATAGCGGAGAACGGGAACAGACGCTAATAGCTGCTGTGACCATGCGCTCCAAAAAAATAAAAATTTGACTTAAAGCATTTTAAGTAACTTTCCATTAGGAAGCTCTTCAACGAATTAGCGCAATTATGCTTTTTTGTAAATCAAGATCTTTTACCCTTGATTATTGTTCTCTACTTATAAAATAATATCCTAAAACTTTATCTTTATTAGTGTAACAGAAATAAAACAAATCTTATGATCAACTGTTATTCTCTAAACAAAATATAGCTGTCATGAAAAGAAAATTAGTAATGGGTTTATTAACGCTGGCCTTATTTGGAGGTGCAGCCTTAACTGTAAATGCTCAGGAAAAGAAAAAAACTGAAGTAGGTAAAGCATTAGATCATACCGGTAAAGCAATTGGTAAAGGTGCTAAATCTGTAGGTAATAAAACTGCCGAAGTAGCAGTAAAAGGCGGTTCGAAAGTTGCAGATAAAACCTGGAAAGGTAAAATGGCTCCAGATGGATCTAATGTTTACATCAATGCGAAGAATGAAAAATATTATGTAAACTCGAAAGGTGCTAAAATCTGGTTAAAACCTAGTCAGATTAAAAATAGACCTGTAGATAAGAAATAGTAGTAAAATATGCGATCAGAGAGAAGTCTAGTTTTCAAAACTGGACTTCTCTTTTATAGGCAAAACTGAGGGTTTGTTTTATACTATCGTACCATACAGATCGAAATCTTCAGCCCTGTCTATCTTCACATTAACAAAGCTTCCGTTAGCGGCATAACCTGTAGCTGCATCGATTAAAACCTCATTATCAACCTCAGGCGAATCAAATTCGGTTCTGCCTACAAAGAAATCGCCTTCTTTTTTATCTACCAGCACCTTGAAGGTTTTGCCTACTTTATCCTGATTAATATCGAACGAAATACCTTGTTGTATTTCCATAATATCATCAACACGTTGTTGTTTTACTTCGTCAGAAATATCATCAACTAAGGTATGTGCATGTGTTTTTTCTTCATGCGAATAAGTAAAGCAGCCCAAACGATCGAATTTGGTTTCTGCAACCCATTCCTTCATTTCTTCGAAATCATGTTCAGTTTCGCCAGGATAACCACAGATTAGCGTGGTACGCATGGCGATGTTTGGTACTTTATCACGGATTTGATTGACTAAATCGATGGTTTTTTGTTTGGTGGTACCACGGCGCATCGATTTCAACATATTATCGGTAATGTGCTGTAATGGCATATCCAGGTATTTGCAGATGTTATCGCGCTCGTTCATGGCATCTAAAATTTCCATGGGGAAACCAGAAGGGTAGGCGTATTGCAAACGGATCCATTCGATTCCGGGAACATCCGATAAACGACGCATCAACTCATCTAACTTGCGCACACCATAAAGGTCTAAACCATAATAGGTAAGGTCCTGAGCAATTAAAATCAATTCTTTTGTACCGTTTTTAGCTAGTATTTTAGCCTCGTTAACCAATTCTTCCATTGGTTTACTCAAGTGTTTGCCACGCATTAACGGGATGGCACAGAAAGAACACGGACGGTTACAGCCTTCGGCAATTTTGAAATAAGCGAAATGAGAAGGAGTGGTGAGCAAACGCTCGCCAATAAGTTCGTGCTTGTAATTGGCACCTAACTCGTGTAAAATATTCTGTAGATCGTTAGTGCCGAAAAAGGCATCAACGTTGGTGATTTCTGATTCCAGTTCGGGTTTGTAGCGTTCAGATAAACAACCTGTAACCACTACCTTACCAATTTTGCCGGCTTCTTTTAGTTCACTGAACTGTAGAATGGTATCGATTGATTCTTGTTTAGCATTATCGATAAAACCGCAGGTATTAATTACAACGATATCATCTTTGCCCATCTTGTCTGATTCGTGCACAACATTTAAATTGTTGCCACGCAGCTGGCCCATCAATACTTCCGAATCGTATATGTTTTTTGAACAACCTAATGTAATTACATTAATTTTTGGTTGTTTAATTGCGCTTTTACTTCTTACTATTTTGGTATTCATATAATATGTGATTACACCGATTATTAATGATTTCGGTGATTAATCTTATTGTCGGATTAATAGATTTAAGGTTTTAATATCTATTCAAGCTGTTAAACAGATAACCGTTTTACTTCACAACTTGTATTGCCAAAGTTAATCAATAATCCGGTTTTAATTTTGCTGGCTTTTAGGTATGATATAAGTTGACTTTGAAATAACTTAGGTTGATACCCTGTTACTGATTTTAATTCTACAATTACCTTGTCTTCAACAAAAAGATCACACCTAAATTTTCCTACAACAACGTTCTCAAATACAACACTAAATTCTTTTTCCGCCGTGTAATTTAAACCTGCTTGTTGAAGTTTGATTTTTAGCGCATTCACGTAGATTTTCTCCAAAAAACCTGGTCCCAACTGCGTATGAACATTGTAGCAACAACCAATTATAATTCCTGTAAGCTCATGATTTTCATATTCTTCCATTACTGAAATTAATAAAAATCTGTGTAATCCTGTAATCTGTGTAATCAACCACGAAGTGAATTGTAGACTAAATCCTCAGTGGAATCAACCACGGAGTGCTATTTAAACAAACTATTCACAAACTCTTTCTTATCAAAAAGCTGTAAGTCGCCAATTTTTTCTCCTACGCCAATATATTTAACGGGAATTCTGAACTGATCTGAAATTCCGATTACTACACCGCCTTTTGCTGTTCCGTCTAATTTTGTAATGGCCAATGCATTAACATCAGTAGCTTCGGTAAACTGTTTGCACTGTTCAAAAGCGTTTTGTCCGGTCGAGGCATCTAACACCAATAAAATTTCGTGTGGTGCGCCTGGTACTACCTTTTGCATTACCTGTTTAATTTTACCCAACTCGTTCATTAATCCGATTTTGTTATGCAAACGTCCAGCGGTATCGATAATTACTACATCTTCATCATTGGCTACAGCCGATTGTAGGGTATCAAAAGCAACTGAAGCAGGATCAGAACCCATAGCCTGTGCCACAACCCTCACGCCAACGCGCTCGCCCCAAAGTTTAATCTGTTCAACGGCAGCTGCCCTAAAGGTATCGGCTGCTCCTAATACAACTTTTAAGCCTGATTCTTTAAGTTTATGAGCCAGTTTGCCAATAGTGGTTGTTTTACCAACACCATTTACGCCAACCACCATAATTACATAAGGTTTATGATCGCCGTATTCGAACTGGCGGAAATCGTTACTGTTGTTTTCGGATAAAAGTAACTGGATTTCGTCACGAAGGATAAAATTTAGTTCTGAGGTATTGAGGTATTTATCTTTGGCAACACGTTCTTCGATACGTTTGATAATTTTTAATGTAGTACTTACACCAACATCAGAAGTAACCAAAACTTCTTCCAGATTATCGAGCACTTCATCATCAACAGAAGATTTTCCTGCTACAGCTTTGGTAATTTTATTAAAGAAACCGTCTTTAGTTTTCTCTAAACCTTTATCCAGTGCTTCCTGAGCTTCAGGTGCAGTTTCTTTCTTTTTGAAAAAATCGAATAAACCCATTAGTTATTTTTATATTTTTTTAGGAAATCGGTAGGCGTTTGCGTAGGTATCTTACTGTCGGTGAAATCTTTCGTATTCCTGGTTATAATAAGATCAATCTGATTTAGTTCTGCAGCAGCATTTTGTACTGCATCTTCAAAATCTGGAAAATTAGAATGAATTGCGAAGATGATTGTATCTTTATTAATGCCAAGAATGTTTATTGTACTTATAAGCGTAAGAAGAATATCTATTGTTTTAACGTGACCTATATTTTTTTTGCAGATGTAATATATATCAGTAAAAGTTGAGGCCAAAATGAATCCATTTATATTTATGTCATCAACCTTGTTCAGTGCCTCGAAAGAGTCATCAAAAAAAGGATCCCTTTTAAGACTTATATCTATAAAAATATTGGTGTCAAATAGAATATTCATTTACTTATGCTTGTCCATAAGATAGTCGTATTTAGCCTTATCTGGATCAATCCCTTCCAATACTCCCGAAAATTTGTCAAGAAAATCTTTCATCTTATTTTTTGGTGCGTTTTGAATCACTTCATCCAAAATAATCACTTCAACTTCTTTATTTTTTATATCAAATCCGTCAGGAACAACAATAGTTCCGTTTTCAGAAACTTTTGCTTTAAACTTATACGCTTCCATGGTTATGCTTTTTTCAAAGATAATCAATTATTTCCGAACGTAAATTTCACTAACAAAAAAAGCCCTTCCGGTTAAAACGGAACGGCCTTTAATATTTTTAATATTAAAAAATATTAACCTTATTTAGATGCAATAGCATCTTTTACGTGGTCGTTGTGTACGATAAGTTCTTTGAATGAGTAAGCACCGGTTTTTGGTGATTTTACCATTGTAATTACTTTCGAATATTCTTTACCTGTACCTGTTTTAAGGGTTGCAACTACTTTCTTTGCCATGTTCTTATAATTTTAAATGATTGAATGATAGAAAGATTGAATGAGCGGTTAAACCCTCAACCTTAAGCCTTTTACCTTCAACCTTATTTAATCTCTTTATGTACGGTTACTTTTCTCAATACTGGATTGAATTTTTTCAATTCTAATCTTTCAGTAGTGTTTTTACGGTTTTTGGTAGAAATATATCTAGACATACCTGGCATGCCACTTTCTTTATGTTCAGTACATTCTAAAATAACCTGAACTCTGTTACCTTTTTTTGCCATTTTAATATAAATTGAAAACTGTTAATCTCAACAGTTAATGTTTTTTACAAAAATCCTTTTTTTACGAAACGGTTAATTGCTTCGCTAATGCCCACTTTATTGATGGTTTTAATCGCTGAAGTAGAAACTTTCAACGTAATCCAACGGTTTTCTTCAGGAATATAAAATTTCTGAAGTTGTAGGTTTGGGTAAAATTTGCGTTTGGTTTTAACGTTTGAGTGAGAAACGTTGTTACCTACCATTGCTTTTTTTCCTGTTAAATCACAAACTCTTGACATGACTTGTAAATATAGTTGTTAATATCGTCCGCTTAATTTTTTTAAGAGTGTGCAAATATCTGAATAATAATTGTAAACAGCAATAGCGTAGCTAATTATTTTTATAATTAATATTTGTGGGCGCAAAAGGTTGGTGCAACGTTTGTTAATGCCAAATCTTAAATTCTTCCTATATTACATCTATTTAAAATAATTTTTTCTTATCAAACGTTTGATATTCATTTTGATACGATTAGACTATTTCTCCTTATTATTATTTATTTAAATTAGCCCCCACTAATCCAAAATATAGAACGAGCAATGCAAATTACATCTTTTAAGCAATACGAAGAAGATTATAAGAAAAGCGTAGAAAACCCAGAACAATTTTGGGGCGAAGTGGCGCAAAACTTTCAATGGCGCAAGCCTTGGTTCAAAGTATTATCATGGAACTTTAACGAACCAAATATCAAGTGGTTCGAAGGTGCTAAACTTAATATTACCGAAAATTGTTTAGATCGGCACTTAGCCACCAATGGAGATAAACCTGCTATTGTTTGGGAACCTAATAATCCTGAAGAAGAAAGTGTTACTTATACTTATAAAATGTTGCACGAACGCGTTTGCCGTTTTGCCAACGTTTTAAAACGTAATGGCGCAAAAAAGGGCGACCGTATTTGTATTTATATGCCTATGGTGCCCGAGCTGGCTATTGCTGTTTTGGCCTGTGCAAGAATTGGTGCCGTTCACTCGGTTATTTTTGGTGGATTTTCTGCTAAATCTATTGCCGACAGGATTAACGATTCGCAATGTAAAGTAGTGATTACGGCCGATGGTTCTTATCGTGGCAATAAACAAATTCCTTTAAAAGATGTAATTGACGATGCCTTAATTGGTTGCCCAACCGTAGAAAAATGTATCGTGTTAACCCATATCCGTACACCTGTTTCGATGCTGAAAGGCAGGGATGTGTGGTGGGAAGATGAAGTTAAACACGTAAATGATATTTGTGAAGCGGAAGAAATGGATGCAGAAGATATGCTGTTCATTCTCTACACATCTGGCTCTACCGGAAAACCCAAAGGTGTGGTGCATACCTGTGGTGGTTATATGGTTTATGCTGGTTATACTTTTTCGAATGTATTTAACTATCAGCCTGGTGAGGTTTATTTTTGTACGGCCGATATTGGCTGGATAACCGGTCACTCTTATATTGTTTACGGACCGCTTTCGCAAGGTGCTACTTCAGTTCTTTTCGAAGGTATTCCTACTTATCCAAGCCCATCTCGTTTTTGGGATATTGTAGAAAAACATAAAGTAAATACTTTATACACTGCTCCAACGGCTATCCGCTCATTAATGAGTTTTGGTGAAGACCCATTAAACGGCAAAGATTTAAGCTCAATCCGCGTTTTAGGGTCGGTAGGAGAGCCGATCAATGAAGAAGCATGGCATTGGTTCGATGAGAAAATCGGGCACGGTAAAGCGCCTATTGTTGATACCTGGTGGCAAACGGAAACGGGTGGCATTATGATTTCGCCTATTGCTACGGTAACACCAACCAAACCAAGTTTTGCTACATTGCCTTTACCAGGAATTCAGCCAATTTTAGTTGATGAAAATGGTAATGAAATTGAAGGAAATGGCGTAATGGGAAATCTTTGTATCAAATTCCCCTGGCCGGGCATGTTGCGTACCACTTACGGCGATCACGAACGTTGCAAACAAACTTATTTCTCTACTTACGAGAATTTATATTTTACAGGCGACGGCTGTTTACGTGATGAGGATGGTTATTATAGAATTACCGGCCGCGTAGATGACGTATTAAATGTTTCCGGACATAGAATTGGTACCGCTGAAGTAGAAAATGCCATTAATATGCACGCTGGTGTGGTAGAAAGTGCAGTTGTGGGTTATCCGCATGATGTAAAAGGCCAGGGCATTTATGCTTTTGTAATTTACCCTGAAATGCATGGCGAAGCAGAATTATCTAAAAAGGATATTTTACAAACGGTTACCCGTGTAATTGGTGCGATAGCCAAACCTGATAAAATATTGTTTGTTTCTGGTTTGCCCAAAACACGTTCGGGCAAAATTATGCGTAGAATTCTGCGTAAAATTGCCGAAGGGGATACCACTAATTTAGGCGATACTTCTACGCTGCTTGATCCAGGCGTGGTAGAAGAAATTATAGCGGCAGCAAAAAAACTTTAAATTTAAGTGACAGATAACAAAAATGCCCCAAATTTTTTGGGGCATTTTTGTTGGTATATAATTTTAATAACCTGGGTTTTGCTTCAAAGCTTTATTCACATTTATTTCACGATCTGGAATTGGGAAAACCAATTTAGGATCGTCATAGGCAAAGGTTCCGATAGAACGTTTAGTGCGTTTATAATCATGAAGCCTAAAACCTTCATAATCTAACTCCTTTTCGCGTTCGTTTAAGATAATTGTTAGTGTTGGCACAACATTTCCCAATCCAGCCCTGGTTCTTAATGTATTAATGTCTTCAGCTGGAGTAGCTCCAACATTAGTACCTAACCTAAAATTACATTCTGCCCTGATTAGATATTGTTCAGTAATTCTACAAACCGGAATATTATCATAAAAGCTATACCATTTCTTTGTAAATAGTCCTGTTCTGGCACCGGTACCATCATAAATCATTTCGGTCTGTCTTTTATCACCTGTTTCAAATGAATCGTAAAATGTGGTATTTACCAATGCATCAGCCCTACCAACATCTCCACCAGTAGCATTTTGATAACTGGCATAAAAAGTAGCTAAACCATCGTTAGATGTTCCTGCGTTACTTTGTTCGTTCTGTTTGATTTCGAAAATCCCCTCACTCGAATTTTTGGTTCTGAAAGGCGCTTCAAGAGAATTGGTAATTAGGTGATATGGACTGTTGGTAATAATATCATTGGCAACATCCCTTGCCAAATCATATTTACCTTCTTGTAAATATACCCTTGCTAAAAATGCTTTGGCGGCGTATTGATCATCTACCGATGCCAATTTAGTTATGGCAGATTTTAAATCATTTTCAACAGCCGTGTAAACTTCTATAACCGTATTTCTGGCAACACTGTTGGTAACATTATCAATGGTTTTTACTGCTTTTGTAATAATAGGAACCCCTAAATTTGTATTAGCACCGGATGCATCGTAAGGCAAAGCGTACAATCTTACCAGTTCAAAATGCATAATCCCTCTTATAAACAAGGCTTTACCTTCTATTACGTTTTTCGTTTCGGCATCACTTACTACATTTAAAGCAGAAAGCACAATGTTTGCGGTGTTAATTGCACTGTAAGCGGTTACCCATGTTCTTCTCGCATCAGCATTATCCGCTACAATAGCCTTGCTCGAAATGTTACGGTAAGTTGTAAAACTGCCGCGCCAGGTTAGATAGTTGTCGCTGGCATAAATATCGGGTAAGAAAACAAGATTTGTTCCATACAGATCACCAGTTGCTAAGAAAGTATATGCACCAATTAATGCGTTTTGCACATCGGCAGTATTATTTAATGCCACACTGGCATCTATATTTTGTTTAGGATCTATTTCTAATTGTTTTTTACAGCCAGATACGCTTAGAACAATAAGAAATGCAGCTAATATATTTTTATAATTTTTCATATCTAATGTTTTTATAAGCCAATGTTTACACCGAAAGTAATTGTTCTTGCTTGTGGTGGAGTATAAAAATCGTGACCGAGCTGAATGTTGTCAGACTGGAGCGAACCACCACTTGGGGTATTCACCTCCGGATCGTAACCTTTATAACCAGTTATGGTGAATAGGTTAAGTGCAGATGCGAATATCCTTACATTCTGTAATTTATACTTATTTATAAAGGCTTTAGGGATGTTATAGCCAAAGGTTACACTCTTTATCCTTAGATAAGCCCCATCTTGTATCCATCTGGATGATGGGCTTGTTCCATTTCCTTCACCAAACCTTGGTTGTGGTATAGGGGTGTTGGTGTTGGTAGGTGTCCAATAATTTAACTGTTCAATGGTTTGGTTATCAAAATAATCGCCGTTTGCTGATTGAAAAACACCTGCCATATTATAAATATCATTACCGCTAACGAATTGCGACTGAATGTCCAGATCGAAATTTTTAAAAGAGAAACGATTTCCAAAGCCACCAAAGAATTTAGGGTTTGGATCGCCCAGCTTTTGGTTTTGTGCAACAGCGTATTCATTGGTTGTTTTTGTTCTTGATGCATCAACATAATAAAGTGCGTCGCCATTAGCGGGGTCTACACCGGCATATGCTTTTCCGTAAAAGTAACCTAATGGCTCTCCAACGGATACTCTTCCCAAAAATCTTCCTCCGGGATAAATAGGTTGGTCATCAACCAAGCGTAAAACCTTATTTCTGTTAAGTGAGATATTAAAAGAAGTAGACCATTTAAACTCCCCGTCAAAATTTCTGGTATTTAAGGAGAATTCAAATCCCTTGTTTTGCATATCGCCAATGTTCCTTGTAATGGATGAAAAACCGTTTGTTGCAGCAATTGGTGCATTTAATAATAAATCGGTTGTTTTCTTTTTATAATATTCTACTGTGCCCGAAATCCGGTCTGAGAAAAAACCAAAATCTAAACCTATGTTATAATTGGTTGTGTTTTCCCAGCTTAAATTCGGATCTCCTAACTGGCTCGGACGCGTACCGCCAATGCCAGCATAATTAACGCCCTGATATAAATTTCTAGAGGCAAAATCGCCAATTTCTGCATTACCTGTTAAGCCATAACTTCCTCTAAGTTTTAATAAACTTAACCAGCTACTCGATTTTAGAAACTCTTCCTGGTTAATAATCCAGCCTGCCGAAACAGCCGGGAAGGTTCCATATCTATTGTTAACGCCAAACCTCGACGAACCATCTGTTCTTATCGAAGCACTTAACAAGTATTTCTCTTCGTATTTATAATTTACCCTGGCCAGATACGAAACAAATGTGTGTCGTGTTTCTGAAGAAGTACCCGCAGAGATGATCGCTGCGCTGGCAATTTTGGTGAAATTATCAGATGGTAAAGTAGTTCCCGTTACAGATGAGTACCTGAACTTCGTATCTTGAAAGGCAAAACCAGCCAATACATTTAGGCTATGTTTTTCGTTAATAGTTTTGGTATAGTTAAAGGTATTATTAGTATTGAAGTTTATGGATTTGGCCATATAATCTGTAGAAGAACCTCCTGTGCTACCGCCATCCTGTGTTTTAGATCCTAAAAACTGCTCTTCTTCCAAATTGTTAAAATCAAAGCCGTATTCACTTCTAAAAACTAAATCGGGTGTGATTTTTAAGCTTGCATATGCATTGGCAAAAGTTCTATATGTGGTTGATAGATTTTTACCATTTTCATAATCAATTAAACTGTTATAATAAACAGTAGAACCATTTAATTGACCTGATGCATCGCGTACCGGTTGAATAGGAGGCAAAGCATTTAATTGTAATGGATTAGAGAAAGCATTATCAGTAGGGATACGGTAATTATCTACTTTAGAAATGTTAACTGATCCTCCAACATCTAAGATTTTCGAAACTGTATGGTCTAAACTTAACCGGCCACCAGTACGTACATAACGGTTGTTAACTATAATTCCATCATTATTATTGTAGTTTCCCGAAAGCATAAACCTGGTTTTTGCATCACCGCCATTAATATTTAAGCTATATTGTTGTGTGTGCCCTTTTCTAAAAGCTTCGTTTACCCAATTGGTATTGTTGTTGTTCGTCCAATCATCTGTGCCCGTATAATCTTTCCACATTTCTGCAGCATTGGCGTAATCTCCATCATCATAGTTGTTATACTTAAAAGCTGCATCTAATAATTGACGGTATTGGTCAGCATTTAAAAAATCGCCTTTTTTGGTTGGATCGCTAAACCCTGCGTAATATCCAAAATCGATATTGGTTCTTCCTTGCTTGCCTTTTTTGGTGGTAATAAGCACAACCCCATTCGATCCTCTTGCCCCATAAATTGCTGCAGATGCTGCATCTTTTAAAACTTCCATTGATTCTATATCGTCAGGACTAATGGCTGCAAGCGGGTTATCGGCTTCAGTATAGGTTCCTAATGCTTCACTTACAATAGGAACGCCATCAATAACAAATAAAGGTTGGTTACTTGCCGAAATGGAAGAAATACCCCTTACCCGAATTTGAAGTGCCTGGCCCAGTTTACCACTGCTAGAGTTGATAAATACGCCAGGTGCTTTGCCTTGTAAAGCACTTTCGACGGTTGTTAGGGGCTTGTCTTTTAGATCGGCAGCTGTTACTTTCGCTATTGATCCCGTTACATCTCTTCTGTTTTGCGTACCGTAGCCAACCACAATTACATCCGATAAAGTGTTGTTCTCTTCATCCAGATTTACGTTAATGGTTTGCCCTGTAATAGGCACTTCTTTGGTTTTGTAACCAATAAAGCTAAAAACAAGTGTTTTAGCATCATCCGAAACGGTTAATTTAAAGGCTCCCGAGGCATCACTTTGTGTGCCGTTAGCTGGTGAGCCTTTTACAAATACGCTGACACCCGGAATTGGCCCGGAGGTAGACGTAACTTTCCCGGTAATCACTTTGCCTTGTGCGAAAGCAAATGAAATTGCACCGAGATACAAAAGCATACTTAAGAGTAGTTTTTTCATCAAATTGGTAGTTTAATTAGTAATGTTTAGTAATTAATAGAAATAATACTATTAATGTAGTTAAAAATTTGCAAAAAAATCGAAGTGAGTTGAAATATCTGGTGTTATTATTTTAATAATGAAAATGTAAATAGGGTATTGTAGTAGTGGTATAATTAACTGAAAAATGATATTAGTTATTCTAGGCTTAGTTAGGGATAAAATAAACGTTATGTAAACGTAATGTAATCCATTGTAAATACTTGGATTCATATATTTAGCAAATCTAAAGATATATGAATCGCTTAAAAAGGCAAATCAGATTGTAGTTTTGTATTTATTTTTCGTTAAAAATGTATGATATTTTTGTATATAGTTTGTTCTTTATAATAGTTATATTGTAGTCTTAAACACTCGAACTAATAATGAAAACTATGAAACAAAAAATTTTTATCATTGCCGTATTTGCTATTTTTGTGAGCAGCTGTAAAAAAGAAAAGAAGAATATTTCAGAAGACCCTGAGAATTCTACTATGAGTATAAAAAATAAGCTGAAAGATGTAATTGGGGGAAATCAAATATCGATTAACGATGCTCCATATCAAATTGCTGTTTTCAGAAGTGATGGAGGAATGGCTGGAGGAGTTATATTAAGTGAAAATTGGATACTGACAGCTGCCCATGTTGTGACTGATGGTAGTAATGGTCAACAGTTAGTTGCAAATCAAATAACCATTAAAGCTGGTTCTACAAATGTTAATGCAGGTGTAACTTTAAATGTCGATCAGATCATCAGGCATCCAAACTATACATCATCTTCTATTAATAATGATATAGCTTTAATAAGGTTGGCCACACCTCTAAGTTATGATGTAAATATTCTACCAATTAATTATGATAAAAATTCAAATAGTATAGCTATAGATGATTTAGCTATAGTCTCTGGTTGGGGGCTTATTTCATATGATTTAAGTACTCACTCTGGGACATCGCCAACAAATTTATACGCTGCCGATGTTAAAATTTCGACAATCGAACCAAATTTTTTACATACATCTTCTACTAGTTCCTCTCAACAAGCACCTTGTTATGGTGATAGTGGAGGACCTTTAACAATAGGAAGTGGCTATCCAGGTAAATTATTAGTTGGAATTGTGAATGGTTGGGGTGATTGTAATGTAGGCGCAAAAGGATACGCACGAGTTTCAGCATATGCTGATTGGATATTATCTGAAACTGGAATTACAGGAATTCCCGCAATATATACAAGTATTTTGGGGCCAAGTACAATTTCAAGGGGCGGAATTGAGTATAGCTATTCAGGAAAGAACATACCTCCAGGTGCTACACTTACTTGGACATTGCCATCGAGTGTAGGAACGATAACTGATGGGCAAGGCACTCATCATGTTACGATTTTTACGACCTCAGTAGGTACGCAAGTAATAGATTCAAGTATAAAACTGAAAGTGATTGACACTAATGGGAATACTAAAACCGTGTCCTATGCAATTAGGCTTAAATCAGGAAGATAAGTAAGATATTGCCTTTTTTGCAATAATTTTGGTGTTTTAAAACAAAAAAAAATTATTCCTGTTTTTATAGTATATAAGTTTATTTTTTAAAAAAACACGAGCATGGATAAGTTAGAATTAAAAGGGAAGTGGAATGAAATAAAAGGAAAGGTTAAACAAGCTTATGCCGATTTAACTGACGATGATTTAAAACACGAAGAAGGACAAGACGACGAATTGTTGGGGAAACTGCAACAAAAAACAGGAAAAGGAAGAGATGAGCTTGTAAAATGGATCAATTCATTATAACATCAATTTTATTAATAAAATACAGGCGGCCAATTTTGGTCGCCTGTTTGCTTTAACATCATTTTTTATGGCCGATATTGCACAACGGTTTATTCAAAACCCAATACTTTGTCCAAAAGATTTAGTACCGAGTACAGCGGGCCTGGAAATTGCATGCCTTTTAAATCCCGGTGTTTTTACCTTTCAAAATAAAATATGGCTTCTGGTGCGGGTAGCAGAACGGCCGGGGCAAAAACAAGGACTTATTTCTTTTCCGGTTTTAAGGAAAAACGGTATCGAAATTATCGAGATAGCGGAGGCCGATCCTGGTTTGGTAGATAATGATCCACGGGTGATCAATTATCAGGGTGCTGATTATTTAACCACATTGTCGCACTTAAGGCTCGTTTGCAGTGATGATGGTGTGCATTTTTATCAATCGGCCGGTTATCCTTTATTACAGGGTGAGGGAGAAGATGAAACGTTTGGAATAGAAGATTGCCGCGTATCCTTAATCGATAAAATCTACTATTTAACCTTTACTTCGGTATCTGCCCATGGGGTAGGGGTTGGATTAAGAACAACAAAAGATTGGAAAAGCTTTGAGAAACACGGCATGATTATCCCGCCGCACAATAAAGACTGTGCCATATTTGAAGAACGCATTAACGGTAAATTTTACGCTTTGCACCGCCCTAGCAGTGTAGCTTTGGGTGGTAATTATATCTGGCTGGCCGAATCTCCGGATGGTATTCATTGGGGCAAACACAGGTGTATCATTAAAACCAGGCCTAACCACTGGGATAGTGCACGTGTGGGCGCCGGGGCAGCACCCATAAAAACCGCAGAAGGATGGCTCGAAGTTTATCACGGTGCAAACGGAAAACATCAATATTGTTTAGGCGCTTTTCTAATGGATTTAAATGATCCATCGAAAGTATTGGCCAGAACCGAAGAACCGATTATGGTACCAACAACAGATTACGAACTGCATGGTTTCTTTGGCGAGGTTGTGTTTACAAACGGCCACATCGTTAACGGTGATGAACTAATCATTTACTATGGAGCAGCTGATGAATTTGTTTGTGGCGCTAAATTTTCGGTGAAGGAAATTTTGGAGGCGCTGAAATATTTTTAGCTGTTGAACCATGAAGACACCAAGACGAGATTAGGTTTTTTTGTACTTTGTAGTAATGAATTAATGAACTTTTAGGCAGGAAGGAATTTCTTTATGCACTTTGCAGCCCTGGTAGTACCACAAAATTTCGTTTTTAAACCGGATTGAAGGGGAGATCCTTTTTTGCGGCCTGAGCGTTTTGGTATTGGGCAAAAAAGATAGTAGCGGAAAGCCGGAAGAAACACTAATCAAAACCTACGGAACCCTGCCTTCCAAGCTAGGAGAGCAATTTAGTAAAAAAGATATACATAAAAATATCATTTTTAATTATTCATCAATATCCTTTTAAGTGTGAGAGTTCAGGAATTTATACGAGAACATTTAATATATTCGCTTATCTAAGTAAAATAATGGCAATACCTCCAAATATTAATAAAGATCACTTACTTAAAGCAATTAAAAAAATAGATTTGGAAGGAATACCTTCAGGTTCGGATTCCAAATATTATGACTTAGTTTATAATAATAACTTTTATCCGCCGAAACTTGTCGTTTCATTTGCTAACATATTTGCAAATGGAGTCGAACTAGATCGATCTTCATTTGAAGGTGGGTTAAAGACCCCTTGTTTTAACCTTCTCGAAAAGAATAATTTCATTATAATGAAGAAAGATCATTCTGATAAACCACACCCTACAAATGTTTGGGTGGAAAAAACTTTAGTAAAAAATAAGCAACACAGAATCGTAGGAGATGCCGCACTTGGTAAAATTCTCTGGTCTCCACAAAAAGATAAAGGAAAAGCTGATATTTATTCAAACATGAGGAAAGTACAAGAAGGTGATATTGTTCTTCACCTTGTTGATAATAAGGGAATTGTAGGGGTTTCGGTGGTAAGTTCTAGTTATCAAGAGGTAGCAGGAATAAAAGGTACTGGTTTTAATGGCCCTGCGTATAAAATTAATTTAAAAGATTTTCAAAATGTTGAAATTCTTAATAGAGAAAATATACTTAAAGAATCTAACAGAAAGTTATTAGACTCAATACGATTCGATGAAAGAGTGTTTTATAATAAGAAGCTTGATTTGAATCAGGGAGCTTATCTCACAAAGTGCCCTCTTAAGTTAGCCTATTTGATTAATGAAAGCTACTACAATATCTACAAGAAAAATCTTCCGCATTTATCTAATCTAATAGAAAATATAGGGGACTATAATGATGATAAATTTGATATTAATATATTTCTTAATGACACTGTAGAGTCTAACCTCCAATTCTCAGAGAGCTTAGTCACCCGTTTTATTTCCTCGTTACTCACCAAACCATTCGTAATCTTAACCGGTCTTTCAGGTTCAGGTAAAACCAAATTGGCACAGGCTTTTGCCAGTTGGATTTGTGAAAATGATAGTCAATATTGCATTGTTTCGGTTGGTGCCGATTGGACAAATAGAGAACCACTTTTAGGTTTTCCTAGTGCTTTAGATACCAATGAGTATATTCTGCCACAAAATGGTGCATTAAATTTAATAATTAATGCAAATAAGAATCAGGACAAGCCTTATTTCTTAATTCTTGATGAAATGAACTTAAGCCATGTAGAACGCTATTTTGCAGACTTTTTAAGCGCCATGGAATCTAAATGTGGTATAGAGTTACATTCTAAAGGTGATTTGGACAGTGTGCCACATAAAATTGAATTGCCAAGCAATTTATTCATCATTGGTACGGTAAATATTGATGAAACTACCTATATGTTTAGCCCAAAAGTTTTAGATCGGGCAAATGTAATCGAGTTCAGGGTTACAACAGAAGAAATGAGTACTTACTTAAATAATGTAGCTGAAGTAAATCTTGAAGTATTGGCTGCCCAAGGAAGCAACATGGCTGCGCAATTCCTTTCTCTAGTTAAACAAAAGATTACTTCTGCAGCTGGGCAAGATGAAATTAAAGAACCAATGCTAGCGTTTTTTAAAGAACTAAAAAAAACAGGCTCTGAATTTGGTTATCGCAGTGCAGCCGAAATATTGCGATTTGTTTCAATAGCTCAAATGATAAAACCTGATTGGGATTTAAAAGAAATATTCGATGCAGCTATTATGCAAAAATTATTGCCCAAAGTGCATGGATCGCGTAAAAAGTTAGCACCGGTTTTAGAAAGCCTAGGTAATTTGTGTTTAAAAGAGGATATAAAAATTGCAGACGTTTTTGATGCTAAGATTGAAACAGATTATGCTGCAGTTGCACTTTATCCCATTTCATTGGAAAAAATTGCAAGAATGTATAGCAATTTAATGGACAATGGATTTACCAGTTATGCTGAAGCTTAAAAAGCATGAGAAGTGATCTTCAATTTGAGATCCTATTACAGGATAAATCGTTTATTGCATGTAAACTTTGGGGAGAGAAATCTGGCGAACAAACAATTTTTAAAATTGATGATATTGAGGCGTTCGAAAATGGTGAGGCGAATATTCAGCTTATAGAAGGCCATTCTTACGAATATGAGCTTCCTGCTGGATATACTTTAGGCAACCATGAGCTGATTAAGAGATCTAATGCACATCCGAATGTTGGAAGAATTGTACCTAATATTTTTGTAGGAACTTTATCTCTTAATATTTATTCGAAAGGAAACCAATGCGGTACTTTAGTTTTAGAGGTTCAGTCGCAAAAAACAAGTTATCGTGACGACTATAGGATAATGCTTGAAGATATTACTGAGCGTGCAACAGACTTGGTTTTGCTTCATTCTTCACCAGTTACTCAAAATTTAGTGAGTGATTTTGATAGCGATCCTAAAACACTTTATCAACGTTTTGCTTTTATAAAATCTATACTAGAATCAGACGAATTTGGTGATGCTTTACATAAGGTGTTTTCGAGCCCAGTAACGAAATGGGTAGCTACAGAAATTGAAAAAGATATCAGAAGTTTTAGGCGTTTTGATAACAAAACAATTAGACAAATCTCATCTTGTTCCAATAGAATGAGTTTGCCAAAAGAACATCATTTGGTTCAAAAGCAGATTCTGAAATCGGTGCCGCAAAAAATATTAGGTTTTCATAATAAAGAATCGATTGATACACCCGAGAATAGATTTATAAAATTTGCTTTAGATTCGTTCCTAGAATTGGTGAGTAAGATAAAATTGTTGGCTAGGAATAACTCAAGGTTGAAAACAGAAGCAACAGTTTTAGAGGGTAAATTGGAACAATATCTTGGGCATCCCATATTCAAAGAAATATTTAATCTAGATACAATACCCTTTAATAGCCCTATTTTACAACGTAAAGAAGGATATAGAGAGGTTTTTAGATCGTGGCTGATGTTTGATCTTGCTGCGAAACTAATTTGGAGAGGTGGTGAAGACGTATATGCTGCAGGTAAAAGGGATATTGCAACGCTCTATGAGTATTGGTTGTTTTTTAAGTTGTTAGATGTTATTAAAGACTTATTTAGAATTGAATCGAAAGAACTGGAACAATTAATTAAGCCAACAAGTGATGATTTAGGGTTACAGCTCAAACAAGGAAATCATATCGCTATTAATGGTGTATATAAAAATGAAGTAAGGGATTTAAATATTCAATTCAATTTTAACCGTACTTTTTCAGGTAAGAATGAGTATCCTAACAGTGGAAGTTGGACGAAAAGCATGAGACCGGATTATACACTTTCTGTTTGGCCTGAAGGAATCGATCAGGGTAATGCGGAAACAGAAGAACTTATTGTTCATATTCATTTCGATGCTAAGTACAAACTTGAAAGAATAGCAGATATACTTGGTGATGATACAGATGAACACAGTGACGACTTAACCCAAGAAGTACTAACAAGTGAAAAGACAGAGGAGTTAAAAGGCAATTCCAAAAGAGGTGACTTACTTAAAATGCATGCTTATAAAGATGCAATAAGAAGAACGGGAGGAGCATACGTTCTTTATCCCGGAAAAAATGAAGATGCTTATCAAACAAAAGGATTTCATGAAGTACTTCCCGGTTTAGGCGCTTTTGCAATTAGGCCTGATAAATTTGATGACGGAACATTAGCACTAAAAGGCTTTTTAACTGAAGTAGTTAAACATTTCCTAAACAGGGCATCACAGAGAGAGAAAACAGCATTTAGAGCTTATGAAATTCATAAAAATAAACCAAATAATGAAGTTCGGGAGCGTTTGCCAGAAGCTTTTGGAATAAATAGAGATTTACAACCAGACGATACTTATGTGTTGATTGGCTATTATCAGGATAAACAACGTGACTGGATAAATGAACATCGGCTCTATAATACGCGTACGAGAGAATCGAAAGGTACACAAGTGTTAGATGTTAATTTAGCTTCTGTCAAATATCTCTTACTGCATGGACCTAACGAAACCATAACCAACCAACTTTATAAAGTGAAAATGCCAGGACTTAATATATTTTCTAAGCAAAATTTAATAGAGAGGGGATACCCAGATCCAAGCCAAGATTTTTATTTGGTTTATGATTTTGAAGAAGTTAAAGAGCAGGAGCTCAAAAATATTAAATGGGATATTACGCTTCTTGACGGCTATAAAACAAATAGAAATTCTGCATTACCATTCACCGCTTCTTTGTCAGAACTCATGACTGTAAAGGTTAAATAAGTCTTCTTCGGCGTGGATTACAAATCCACAGTTCAATGATCCGAAAAACACTTTTGGGGCTAGCGATTAGCGTTTGGCATTTAGCTAACCGACTTAAGCATTACCCCCTAGGCAATGGATCAATAGCCAATGAACTAATAACCAAACAAAAAAAGCGATCCCCGTTTCCGGGAATCGCTAGTAATTTTGATATTAAAGCATCAGGCCTTTACCTTAAGCCTTCAACCTTTTACCTTCCGCCTTATTAATATCCAAAAATCTGCTCCAGGCTTAATTTAGTTACCGGACCAAATTTTGCTAAATCAGCCATGTTGATTTTCTTTTCTGAAGCAACAATACAGTAGCTGTAAGGTTTGCCAGAAAGATTGGTCTGGTGGAATGATTTTACATCATTAAAAGTTAATGGTTTTAAGTTGGCGTATTCATCAACCCTCGAGTCGTGATCGAAACCTAATTTTTTATCTGCCAAATAGCTATAGATAATTCCGTCTTTGGTAATACGGCTGGTTTCTAAGCCATTTAATGAGTTGGTTTTTGATAATGCAAATGATTTATCAGACTCTGGTAAAGTGGTTAATAACTCATTCATACCGGCAACTGCTTCGTTCATTTTATCTGCCTGTGTACCTACATAAGCGATAATGGTATTTTCTTTTTCTTTGGTATTTGGAGAAGAATATACCGCAAAAGTAGAATAAGCCAGTGCTTTAGACTCGCGAATGGTTTGGAATACTACTGAGCCCATGCCACCACCGAAATAGTTGTTAAACAAGGCGATTTTTGCAGCATTGGCAGGGTCGTATAAGCCACCATTGCGTACCCAACGGATTTCTGCCTGCACCATATCGTAATCGGCAAAGTAAACTTTGTTCGAATCGGTTTTGGTGTATACAAATTTCTTAATTGGCGCCGCATCTGTAAATTCTTTAGCCAATGGGTGTGCTTTTGCAATATCAGCAGAAAATGCTGTTAAAGTTTTAGGGCCGTAATAAGTAATGGTGTGTTTGTAATTGGTAAGGTTGTGCAAGATATAGATCAGATCTGCCGATTTCATATTTTTGATCTCATCATTGGTTAATCCGTAATTGAAAGGATTATCGGCACCGTACTGTGCATAACTCATTAAACCACCAAGAATTGATGATTTGTTTAATTTTGCGTTATCTCTCGATTTTAACAAACGGCCTTTTAAATCTTCTAAGGCTTTTTCGTTTGCTTTGCAATTTGCCAGTACATCTTCTACCAGGGCAACAGCTTTATCAAAGTTTTCTTGTAAACCACTGATAGAAACTGTAGTTACATCGGTACCTACGTTTATGCTGTAGCTACAGGCAATGTTGTAAAATGCTTTACTAATATCCTCTGCCGAATATTTATCGGTACTTAAGAACGCTAAATATTGAGCAGCATAAGGCAACAATTTATAGTTGTACGAGCCCATATCAAAACGGTAGCCTAAACGGAAAATTCCGTTTTCGGTGTTTTGAACCGTAATTACATCAGCAATGCCTGCTTTACCGAAATTAAGATCTTTGGTATAATCTAAAAACTTAGGGGCGATGGGTTTTACCGGCGCAGCAATAATGTCTTTCGTAAATGGAGAAACCTCATTAACATTGGTTTTTACAGCGGTAATGGCTGGCTTTTCTACTTTAACGATACTTTTATCTTCACCTTTATGTTTTAAGATAGAAACATAGTTGTTGACGAAAAATTTATTGGCAAAATCTACAATTTCCTTTTTGGTTACTTTAGCCATTGCATCGGTTGATGCCAGGGTTTTATCCCACTCCGTACCACGGTTTTGGATAAAGGCATTCATCGCGAAATCTGCACGCACATCGTTATTATCGAAGCTTTGTAACTCCGCTAATTTAATGTTTGCAACAGTTGCTTTAATCAGGCTTTCATCAAACTCGCCTTTTTTAAGCAGTTCTACCTGCTCTAACAATAATTTTTGCGCTTCTTCTAAGCTTTGTCCGGCTTTAGGTGAGCCAGATAAGATGAAGATTCCATAATCTTTCATCGAGTTATAACCGGCGCCTGCCCTCAACATTTTTTGCTGTTTATTGATGTTGATATCCATTAAACCCGCTTTACCGTTGGCTAAAATGCTACCGATTAAATCTAACAATAAACTTTGGTGCGTATTTTGGGCAAAACCCCTGTATGCAACATATAAATTTTCGGCACTTGGGCCATAAATATCAACCGTTTGAACCTGTGTTAATGGTTTTTCTGGTGCAGGGTTATAAAGCGACAAAGGTTTAGGTGCCATATAAGCGAAGTCCTTGTCGATTTTTTTAATTAAATCATCATAGTTAATATCGCCACTCATAATTAAGGCCATATTATTGGGCACATAATATTTGTTGTAATATTTTCTGATTTCGATTAACGATGGGTTTTTTAAATGCTCGATGGTACCAATGGTGGTTTGTTGTCCGTAGTTATGTGTTGGAAATAAAGCATACAGCATTTTCTCATACATTTTACGGCCATCGTTATCCATACCGATGTTTTTTTCTTCGTAAACAGCTTCTAACTCTGTATGGAAGATGCGGAAAACAGGGGCGCGGAAACGTTCTGCCTGTACGGCCAAAAATTTATCAATGGCATTTGATGGAAGATCCTCTTCGTACACGGTTTCCTCTACCGAAGTATGGGCATTGGTAGAATTACTCCCGATTGATTTCATCATTTTATCGTATTCGTTTGCGATAGAATAATTAGAAGCTTCGCCCGAAGTTTTATCAATTTCCTTATAAATCTCTTTACGTTTAGCCGGATCGGTAGTTTTGTTGTAGGTTTCGTAAAGTGCCTCGATCTTATCTAAAAGTGGTTTTTCTTTGGCATAATTTAAGGTTCCAAATTTATCCGTTCCTTTAAACAAAAGGTGTTCTAAATAGTGCGCTAAACCGGTATTGGTACGCGGATCGGTATTACTGCCCGCTCTTACCGCCATTTTATAGGTAATATTCGGCTCTTTATTGTTCTGGGATAAAATTACTGTCAAACCGTTTTTTAAAGTATAAAAACGTGTTTTGGTCGGATCGTTGGTTACATACCTGTAGCTAAAGCCACCAGATGTTCCTGTTTTCCATTGATAGGTTGTTTGCGCCTTCGCTAAAACACCTGTAATTAGAAAACAAGCCAAAGTAAATAGTTTGAATTTCATTGAATTGGTTTTGGTTTATGATAATGAGTGTGTACCTGTTGGTTTAAGCATGATCTCAAATACAGCCTTCATTTTTAATAAGTTATTTATCCAAATATATATGCTTTCTGGCAGGGAATGAAATAATTTTGATTTCAAAACTAAAAATCTAGGAATAAATGATTTTAGCATATAAATCATGGCTTATTGTGCCTTGAATTTATAATCTGTATTTTTACCGGCATGACAAAGCAGGGCACAAAGCCAAATATTTTAGTTGTAAATGATGACGGGATTACAGCTACGGGCATAAAGAATTTAATGGAAGTAATGCAGGAGCTGGGCAATGTAGTGGTGGTTGCACCAGATAGTCCGCAGAGCGGAATGGGACATGCCATTACCATAGGTAAGCCGATCCGTTTTGATAAGGTTGATCTTTATGCAGGTGTAGAAATGTATAAATGCAGCGGAACCCCGGTTGATTGCGTTAAAATTGCTGTAAATAAGATTTTTAAAGGTAAAAAACCTGATTTATGCGTTTCAGGAATTAACCATGGACTAAATAATTCGATTAATGTACTTTATTCAGGTACCATGTCTGCTGCGGTAGAGGGCGCAATTGAAAAAATTCCATCTATTGGTTTCTCATTAGACGATTTTGCAGCTGATGCCGATTTTAGTCATACCAAAAAATACATTAAAAACATCTGTGAGCAGGTTTTGGTGAATGGTTTACCAGAAGGAACCCTTTTAAATGTGAATTTCCCAAAAGGCGATCAGCTAAAAGGCGTTAAGG
Source organism: Pedobacter sp. ISL-64 (assembly GCF_018613605.1). Taxonomy (GTDB): domain Bacteria; phylum Bacteroidota; class Bacteroidia; order Sphingobacteriales; family Sphingobacteriaceae; genus Pedobacter. The sequence goes on from NZ_JAGGPU010000019.1 coordinate 80,608, forward strand.
TTTGCCGTCAGGCCAATGCAAAGTGGATGGAAGAATTTGATGAAAGAACTGACCCTTACAAACGCCCATACTATTGGCTAACCGGTGTTTTTGAAAATTTTGATAAAGGAGAAGATACCGATGTTTGGGCATTGGAGCACAATTATGTTTCTATTGTTCCGGTCCAGTTTGATTTAACGGCGCACCATGCCATACAAGCAATAAACAGTTGGGATTTTATTGGCAATAATGCTGCTAAATCTACAAGTGCCGGCACTAAAGTTTCAGCGCCAGATGGCATTAATTTAGGTTAAGCGCTTGCCATTATGATTGATCGGTTGAAAAGATTAAATAATTCGGTATGGGTTGGCTTGGGCATTGGATTACTAATACCTGGAATCTGTTGTTCAATAGCCTGGTACATCATTAACCATGTGGCGTCTCTTGCAAAAGCCGATCTTTTGTATATCGGCGGGATTGCCATAAATGCCTATACCATGCAATACTTTTTTAAATACAACAAAGAAAATATTGGCAGGGGTATATTGGCCGCAACGTTTTTGTGCGCTTTTGTATTTTTTGCTTATAAAGTTTTTTAAGAGAAATACAAGAGTAACAATGACTGATCAAGTCGGTTCGTCATTCCCAACTTGATTGGGAATCCTACTGCTATAGGCTTTAAGATTAGCTTTGCTGAGCACTTCGTGGTTCCCGCCTGCGCGGGAATGAAGATCACTTTTTTCTTACATACAATGACGTTTTTTCTATAAAAATTATAACATGAAATACTACCTCGTAGCCGGAGAAGCCTCAGGCGATTTACATGGCGCCAACTTAATGAAAGCCTTAAAAGCTGAGGACGGCGAAGCTGTGTTCAGGTATTTCGGGGGGGATAAAATGCAGGCCGAAGGTGGCGAATTGGTTAAACACTATGCTGATATGGCTTTTATGGGCTTTACAGAGGTAATTCTAAATTTAAGGACCATTTTCAAAAATCTTAAAGCCTGCAAGAACGATATTTTACAATGGAAGCCCGATGTACTGATCCTGATCGATTTTCCGGGATTTAACTTAAAAATCGCAGCGTTTGCAAAGGCCAATGGTATTAAAGTATGTTATTATATTTCGCCTAAAGTTTGGGCATGGAACCAAAAACGGGTGCTGAAAATCAAAAAGGTTGTCGATCATATGTTCTGCATTTTGCCTTTCGAAGTAGATTTCTACAAAGAATGGGGCATGCAGGTAGATTATGTAGGCAATCCATTATTAGACGAAATTGCGCAATTTACGCCTGATTTAAATTTTCGCGAAAACCATCAATTAGGAGATGGAAAAATTATCGCCCTGTTGCCTGGTAGCCGCAAGCAGGAAATAGAACGTTTACTCCCGGTGATGTTGAGCGTTACCGAAAACCATCCCGATTATATTTTCGCCATAGCAGCCGCACCAACCTTTACCGAAAGTTATTATCGCCAGTTTACGGGCGATAAAAAAGTTCATCTTCTTTTTAACAGTACCTATAATTTATTGCACCATGCCCATGCTGCAATTGTAGCTTCAGGAACAGCTACGCTAGAAACTGCTTTGTTTAAAGTGCCACAAGTGGTGGTTTATAAAGGGGGCGCGATTTCAATTGCCATTGCCAGGATGTTGGTGAAAATTAAGTTTATTTCATTGGTTAATCTTATCGTAAACAAGAAGATTGTAACCGAACTTATCCAGGAAGATTGTAACACCCAAAAGGTGAACGGAGAACTCAAAATTATCTTAACAGGGGAGGGCAGGAGTGAGATGTTAAAACATTATGATGAACTGCTTTTACTCATGGGAAAACCAGGTGCCTCGGCAAAAACGGCTAAGCTAATCTCCAAATATCTGCACTAAACTAGCTCTTCCTCAAACGTAACAATTTAAGGTTTTTTCGTTTTTTTTAAAACAATATGCTGTTTAAGGCGTTACTAAATCGTTTTGCGGAAATCCTAACTAAAGCTAATTAATCTCATTGCTCTTATTAATTTGGTAAAAATGTTGGCCGCATTGCGTAACTAATTATAAACTAAACTAGTGAGTGCCAATGAAAAACATTTTACTCAGGACGACAGGATTCCTATGCCTGGTCCTACTTTCAAGCCCCCAGTTGTTTGCAAAAATTAAGAGCGAAAAAATCAATTTCAACCGCTATTATTTTCAGCAAGACACAACTAAAAAACAAGACACAACCAAAAAGGTGCCAGTTGCAAAACCTGCTGATTCGGTAAAAGTACCACCAAACCCGCTTGGTGGCTCGCGTCCGGTAACTGCCCCTTCACCGGCCCCAACTACAGCAGCGCCTGCTACACCTGCGGGTACTACTCCTGCAGGTGTAGCAGCTCAAAAAACAATTACCGGTACCGTTGTAGATGAGCAGAAAATCGGTTTACCTGGTGTTGGTATTAAAATCCAGGGCAAAACTGGTGGTACCGTAACACAAGAGAATGGTAAATTCAGTATCAATGTTACTGCCCCAACCGATGTGCTCATATTTAGCTATATCGGTTACCAAACTAGATCTGTTCCGGCTGGTAATGGAGCAACGCCATTAACCATCAATTTAGTCCCGTCGCAATCTCAAAAATTAGATGAAGTAGTAGTGGTTGGTTACGGTACATTAAAAACAAAAGAAGTTACCTCATCAGTTGCCCATGTAGATACTTCGCAATTTAGGCAAAGTGGCGCCCGTAGTGCCTTAGATCTGGTGCAGGGTAAGGTTGCTGGATTAAACATTACCCGGGCAAATAGCTCAAATCCCAATTCAGGGCCAAGTGTACAATTGCGTGGAGTGGTTTCTGTAGCCGGAAGCGCAAGTCCGCTGTATGTAATTGATGGTATCCCAGGTGGTAATCCTGATCTTTTGCAGCAAGATGATATCTTATCGGTGGATGTATTAAAAGATGGATCAGGTGCAGCAATTTACGGTACCAGTGCCAATGCAGGTGTAATTCTGATTACTACTAAAAAAGGTAAACCAGGACCGCCAACATTTACGTATTCCAGTTATATCCGTAAGGAGTTTATCCAAAACAGATTAGACTTTTTAACGGCAGATGAATTCAGGGCTAAAATTAATGCTGGCGAAATTAATGCAGTAGATTATGGTGGAAGTGAAGATCTATATGATAAATTGGTCAATCATGACAATTTATCTCAAAACCATAATCTGGCACTATCTGGAGGAACGGATAAAACAAGCTATCGGGCAAGTTTAAACTTCCGCGATCTACAGGGTATTGCCTTAGAAAACGGCAGGAAAGAATACACCGGAAGGTTAAATATCAATCAAAAAGGTTTTGATGATAAATTAAATATCCAGTTAAATTTAGCCACCAATATTAATAATGCGAACTTACTTTCTAACGGAGTCACCTCATCATTTTTTGATAATGAACTAAATGGAAGTGGTTGGGAAGAAGAATTGGCTAAAAATCCTACAAAGCAGATTTATAATTCTGATGGTTCATTCTATTATGATAACCAGAGTACCAATCAATACGCAAAACTGTTTAACCAAACCAGTTACCGTAAGCAGCAAACAACTTCTGCCGATCTGAAAGCTGATTTCGATATTGTTAAAGGTTTAAAAGCATCAGTATTTGGATCATTACAAAGAGATTACTTTGTTGATGGTGGTTATGCTCAACTAAAGAGTGAAAATTCGGTAGAAAATAGTGATTACCCAAGTGGGGGTTACGCCTTTAAAAATAATTTCCTTTCTCAAGGTTATGCTTTTGAGCCAACTTTACAGTACAATACAACGATAGCCGATAAACATTCTTTTACCGCAATGGCAGGTTACAGTTATCGCTATAACATAGAAGAGGGTGCAAAATCAAATACCCGCGGCTTCTTAAACGATCAGTTTAACGAAGATAATTTAGGGGCCGGCCAAGCTTTGGCTGATGGTAAAGCAGGGATGGACAGTTACAAAAATGACAATACCTTAATCGCCTTCTTTGGAAGGATTAACTACTCATACGATAACAAATATTTGTTGCAGTTAATTTTAAGGCACGAAGGTTCTTCCAGATTTGGTGACAATAACAAATGGGGTAATTTCCCCGCTGTTTCATTGGGTTGGAATGTTACCGAAGAAGGTTTTATGAAGGATGTGAAATGGGTTAATTATCTAAAATTAAGGGCAGGTTACGGTGTAACCGGTAACTCAGGCTTTGCTAACAATGCATCAAGGGTAACGCTTGGTGGAGGTGGTAAATATCTGTATCCTGATGGTAGCTACCGCGAAACCTATGGGCCAACAATTAATCCAAATCCTTTTCTTAAATGGGAATCCAAACGCGAAACCAATATTGGTGCCGATTTTACCTTGTTTAATAGTAAGTTAACAGGTTCATTAGACGTATTTGATAGAACAACTAAAGATTTATTGGATACTTACATTACGCCTCAGCCACCTTATGTTCAATCTACAATTTACGCTAATGTTGGTAATATTTCATCAAGAGGTATAGAGCTTGCCCTAAGCTACCAGGCCGTTAAAACAAAAGATTTTACGTTTAGTATGGATTTTACAGGTAGTACGATTAAAAACACGCTTAATTCTTATTCGAACGATGTTTTTGCTGTTAAATACAAAACATTTGGTGGAATTGGTGGTGCTGGAGATTTAGGGGATGCCATTACCACTTACGAAGGTGAAGATGTTGGTGTTTTCTATGGCAAACGTTTTGCTGGTTTCGATGCCGATGGTAAATGGCTGTTCTTTAATAGAAATGGTGTTCCGGTACGTAATGATCAGATCAACAATTCAAAAGATAAAAACGTATCAGACTTAGCGCCAATAGGTAATGCCATTCCGAAATATTATGCATCCTATACCGCTAATTTTACTTATAAAAACTTCGATTTCAGGGTGTTCTTGAGAGGTAAATTCGATTACGATATCTTAAACACAACAGCACTATCTTATGGTAACCCGGCCATTACCGGATCTAATTATCTGAGAGATGCATTCGGAAAATATAGCCAGATCAAAGATACCTACATGTACTCCGACTATTATATCGAAAGTGGTACAAACGTTAAAATTGATGAGGTTACGCTTGGTTACAGCTTTAAGTTAAAAACTAAATACATCCGCAACCTACGTATTTATGCTACGGGTCAAAACTTAGCAACCATTACCGGTTACACGGGCAACGATCCGGATTTCGTTCAAGATACGGGCTTAGGTCCCGGTATTGATAGCCGTGGTGCTTATCCAAGTACGAGATCATTTTTGTTCGGTGTTAATGTAGGATTCTAATAGAAAATAAAATGAAAAACAAATCAATAATATATACGGCGCTTGCGCTATTTGTTGGTATGGCTTCTGCCTGCACCAACTTAGATGAGAATGCATACGATGTTATTCCTGCAGAAAAATTTTACACTAATAAAAATGAGGTAATTTCTGCCGTATTAAGACCATATACCCATGCCAATGCCTGGGTAACACCATCACAACAAGATGGCTGGTGGCGCCTGGCAGAACTTTCTGCCGATCAGCTGGCCTGGCCAACAAAAGGTCCGCATGGCGAAGATGGCGGTAAATGGAAAAGATTGCATTACCACTCATGGACGGTAGACGAAGGAGGAATCAACAATGCCTGGGCTTTAATGTATGGCGGGGTTGGCTACTGTAATGATCCGATTGCAAATATTGGATCAAGGGATATTTCTACCATGGGCATTACTCAACAAGAAAAAGACGGCTACATTGCTGAATTAAAACTGCTCCGCGCATTTCACTATCTTAAATTGATGGATTTGTTTGGAAATATTCCACTGGCAACCGATATTGTAGATCCTGCCAATCCGGTTTTGCCAAATACAACCAGCCGTAAGGATGTTTTTGCTTTTATTGAAAAAGAGATAAAAGATAACATTAACGCTGTTCCTAAATTATCAAAGGCACAGTTGGGCCGAATGAGCCAGGCAAGCGGTTATGCTATGCTGGTAGAACTGTACCTCAATGCAGAAGTTTGGACAGGTACGCCACGTTGGGATGAATGTATTGCGGCCGCCGATAAATTAATCAATAATGAAGCAGGTGGCCAAAACGGCAATATGGATCTTGATCCTAACATTTCCGATCAGTTTAAAAACACCAACGATTTGTCAAAAGAGGTAATATTTTCTATAGCCTACGATTTTACAAGAGCCAAATTTGAACCATCGTGGACAGGAGAGTTTTATCACTTTGCACAAAGAGATATTTATGGTGGAGGTAGAAATGGCAATGATGGTATCGTGTTGGTTCCAGGAGTCTATGAAACATTTAAAACTGATGATCTTCGCAAAACGAACTGGTTATTGTTCGGTCCGCAGTTTAAGTTTACTGATCCTGCTTCTCCGGTACTTGGTACAGTAGAATATGCGGGTAAGCCCCTTTCATTTGTAGATAACATCCAAAAAAACACCAAAAATTCTACGGTATCAAACATGAGTGAAGGAGAAGAAAACAGCGGCGTCCGTTTTAACAAGTATAAGTTAGGTAACTCTTTACCTGGCATTGTTAATGGTGTACGTGTAGAACCAGATCCAAATTACAACAATACCGATTGGAATGTTTACCGTTTAACCTGGATTTATTTTGCCAAAGCAGAAGCAATAATGCGCAAAAATGGTGGTGTTGCAACTGCAGATGCTGTAGCCTTAATCAATACCTGTAAAAAAAGGGCTTATACAGCAGCTACCTGGCCGTCTCATGAATATACAACTGCTTCACTATCTTTAGATGAATTGCTTGCAGAAAGGGGAAGAGAATTCATTTTCGAGGGTTTTAGACGAGATGACCTTATCCGTTTCAGTAAGTTTACAACTACTACTTGGTGGGATCACACAGCCTCGTCAGCTTTTAGGAATTTATATCCGATTCCACAAAGACAGAGAGACTTAAATACGAAACTCACCCAAAACCCTGGATATTAATTTTGATACAAAAGGCGCTTCAATAGCGCCTTTTGTTGTTTTAAGCTTTCATATTTATGCTGTGCCGCCCTTTAACAAGCGTTTCTAAAACGATTAACATAAAAAATGTTAAATTGCGTTTCTATAATATGCAAAATTTAAAAGCTGCAATTTTTATTTAGCTTTGAATTGATTAACTTAAAAGAAATCCAACCAAATGAAATCGCTTTCTATCAAAGATATAGCTGTAAAAGCAAACGTATCCATTACCACAGTTTCCTTTATTATTAATGGTAAAGCTAAAGAGAAATCGATAAGCGAAGCAGTAATAGAGAAAGTAGAAAAAATTATCGAAGAAAGTGGTTATAAACCTAATCAGATTGCGCGGAGTTTACGTACCGGTAACTCCAACATCATTGGTTTAATTATTGAAGATATATCTAACTCTTTCTTTTCGAGAATAGCGAGGTTAATCGAAGATAAGGCCTATAAAAAAGGATATAAAATTATTTATTCCAGCACCGAAAACAGCGTAGATAAAGCAAAAGAATTAATCAATATGTTCAAATCGCGTAAGGTTGATGCCTACATTATCTCACCGATTAAAGGAATAGAAGAAGATATTCAGATGCTTTTGGATGACGGCAATCCGGTAATCTTGTTTGATAGAAATTTACCAGACATAAATACCAGTTACGTTGGGGCCGATCATTTTAATGCTTCTTATCAATCTATACAGAGTTTCATCGATCAGGGCAAAAAGAACATTGCGTTGGTTACCACCGATATCAATGTAGAACAAATTATCGAACGTTACGATGGTTATAAAAAAGCGTTAGAAGATAACGGAATCAAATATGACGACAGTCTGGTTTTAAAGATCCATTTTAACCAGGAAGAAAGTGAAACTATCGAGCAGATCAAAACACTTTTTGAACATAAAAAAATCGATGCGGTTTTGTTTGCAACCAATTATTTGGCTATTAGCGGTTTAAAAGTATTGAAAAAGATCAATAAAAAAATAGGGGATGACTTCGCAGTTATCGCATATGATGATCATGAGGCTTTCGAACTGCATACCCCCGGAATCTCAACGGTTCAGCAGCCACTTGAAGAAATTGCAGAGAATGTAATTAAACTCATCCTTAAGCAACTGTCAACCAAAACCAAATTAGAAAACCAACAGGTTATTATTCCAGCCAAATTAATTATTAGAGATTAAATTTTTGGTAACTTAAATGTTACGACGCGCTATTTTAATATGATTTTAATTTCTTTAATATTGGGTAGGTAAAACGTTTTACTTTAATATGGCTCTAACAACAAAAAACCATCTTAAACTAGAATTATCTTCCATATTTACGTTCAGTTTTCAGAATAAAAATATTTGGTTGATAAATTAAGTAAAACGATTTATCAACCAAATATTAATTTATGAGAAAACTTTCCTTAGTAGCACTTTGTCTTTTTTTTAATTTAATTACAAAAGCACAAGATAAAGCACCCGCTTATCCTTTAATTACACATGATGCATATTTCAGTATTTGGTCTTTCGGCAATGGGCTTAACCAATCGGTAACTAAACATTGGACAGGCAAGGAGCAATCTTTGCTGGGCATTATAAAAGTAGATGGTAAATTTTACCGGTTTTTAGGGGAGGAAAGCAAAACCTTTAAAGAAATACTCCCAGCTGCCGATGCATTAAAATACCAGGCCAGCTACAGTTTCGACAAACCTGAAGCAGGTTGGGAAGATAACAGTTATAATGATAATAGTTGGAAAAAAGCTGAAGCCCCTTTTGGAGACGATAATTCTGCCAAAACAAAATGGAATAGCGATGATCTTTATTTTAGAAGGACCTTCGATGTAGACAATGTATCGGCTGCAAAAAAATACCTGAAACTCAATCACGATGATAATGTAATTGTTTATTTAAATGGTAAAGTAATTTACAAAAAGAACGGATGGGTTTCTGATTATAGCTACTTACCAATCGAGGATGGTATCTTAAAAACAGGAAAAAACGTATTGGCCATCCATTGTAAAAATACAGCAGGTGGCAGGCATTTAGATGCCGGGATTGTAGAAGAAGATGCAGATAATGTAAAAATTGCTCCCGCCACTCAAACCAATGTGTCTATAGAGGCTACCACTACCAAATATACTTTTAGCTGTGGCCATGTAGAACTACAGGTAGCTTTTACCTCCCCATTATTGCTTAACGATATTAAATTAACAGCAAGGCCAATCAGTTATATCAATTATGCTGTAAAATCTACAGATGCCAAGCCACACGGCGTAGATATTTTCTTTGGTGCATCATCGAACCTGGCCGTAAATACGCCAAACCAAAGTGTTTCGGCATGGAAGAATTCGAAAAACAATCTCTCCATCTTAAAAACAGGTACTGTAGAACAGCCAGTATTAAAGAAACGGGGCGATGATCTGCGTATCGATTGGGGCTATTTATATGTGGCCGTTCCTGCTAAGTTTAATGCCACTCAGTTTATAGCTACACAGAACGAAAGCTTAAAAAGTTTCGTCGATTCCAAATATCCAACACAAACACAGGTTTTAAATTCGAAAAGCCTAAACCTAAGCAGTATTATTCCTTTCGGTTCGGTTTCTTCAAGCCCGGTAGATAAATATATGATGTTGGGTTATGATGACCTAAAATCGGTTGAATATTTTGGTGAAAAACTGCAGCCCGTTTGGAGACAGTCTGGTTCACCGCAATTCGAAGATCAACTGGCCGAGGCCAGCGCCCAATACCCTTCGTTAAAAACCAAATGTGCCATTTTTGATGCAAAACTATACGCTGATGCTGAAAAAGCTGGTGGAAAAGAATATGCTGATATGTGTAAATTGGCTTATAGACAGGCTATTGCAGCGCACAAAATTGTATATGCACCGAATGGCGATATCCTCTTCCTATCGAAAGAAAATTTTAGTAACGGATCAATCAATACAGTGGATGTAACTTATCCATCAGCGCCACAATTTTTGGTGTACAATCCCGAATTGTTAAAAGGAATGCTGAATGGTATTTTCTATTATTCAGAAAGTGGAAAATGGAAGAAACCGTTTGCTGCACACGATTTAGGTACTTATCCTTTAGCCAACGGCCAAACCTATGGTGAAGATATGCCTGTAGAAGAGGCTGGCAATATGCTCATCTTAACGGCTGCTATTACCAAAGCAGAAGGAAATGCAAAATATGCCGAAAAACACTGGGAAGTAATGTCTGTTTGGGCAAATTACCTGTTAAGAGAAGGGTTCGATCCGGCAAACCAATTGTGTACCGATGATTTTGCAGGTCACCTGGCCCGTAATGCCAACTTATCTGTAAAGGCTATTGTGGCTTTGGGAGGTTATGCCCAAATGGCGCAGTTACTAGGTAAAACTGACGTTGCTACCAAATATAGAACCGCTGCTTTACAGATGGCTCAGAACTGGATGAAACTTGCCGATGATGGCGACCACTATGCACTAACTTTTAACGATAAAAATACCTGGAGCCAGAAATACAACCTCGTTTGGGATAAACTTTTAAAACTTGATCTTTTTCCAAGAGAGGTATACAAAAAGGAAATTAATTTCTATTTAACCAAACAAAAAGATTTCGGGTTACCATTGGATAGTCGCAGAACTTACACCAAGTCTGACTGGATTATGTGGACAGCGACTTTGGCCGATAACGAAGCAGATTTTCGAAAATTTGTAAGTCCGATATACCGCTTTGCAACCGAAACGGAGAGTAAGGTGCCATTGAGCGACTGGCATGAAACTACCAATGGGAAAATGACAGGCTTTCAGGCAAGAAGTGTTGTTGGCGGTTATTTCATCAAGATGTTAGCCGATAAATGGAATATTAAATAGCCGTTGCAAGCATAAACCTGAAAACATAAAAATATGATCTCCTTTAAATCCTGTACCTTAATTTCATTATCAATTGTAGCTTTTGCAATGCATAATAATGTTTTTGCGCAGGTAAAATCTAAAGAAAAAACTTCTTTCCAGGTTTCAGCACCCTGGAGTCCTGATTATGATGTGAGATCGGATATTGCAATGGTTTACGGTATAAACGATGGCAATGTTAGTTTCGAAGAACGTGTAAAAGGTTACCGCGATAAGGGTTATGAAGTTCAGTTTATGACTGGCATTGCCTGGGGCCAATACAAAGATTATTTCCTGGGCGAATGGGATGGTAAAAATCATTTAGATGAAGGTCAGGTCATGCAGAATGGCGAAACCATCTGGCATGGCAACAATGTTCCCTATACTGTCCCGTCAGCAAGTTACCTCGCTTACATGAAAACGCATGTAAAAAGGGCAATTGATGCAGGTGTAACGGCAATTTATTTAGAAGAACCTGAGTTTTGGGCAAGAGCTGGTTATGGTGAGGCATTTAAAAAAGAGTGGCAAAAATTTTATGGCTTCCCTTGGATGGCCCAACACGAATCGCCCGAAGCAACCTATCTTTCATCAAAATTAAAATATCAGCTTTACTTTAATGCCTTAAAAGAAGTTTTTAGCTACGTTAAAACCTATAGCTTAAGCAAGGGCAAGCGGGTTAAATGTTATGTGCCTACACATTCATTGCTCAATTATTCCTCCTGGCATATTGTAAGCCCCGAAGCCAGTTTGGCAAATCTTGACGGTATGGACGGTTATATCGCTCAGGTATGGACCGGTACGTCACGCGAACCTGTTTTTTACAATGGAAAAAGTAAGGAACGTGTGTTCGAAAATGCTTTTCTCGAATATGGATCGATGGTTTCGATGACGGCTCCAACTGGGAGGAAAATATTCTTTCTAACCGACCCGATAGAAGATAGGGCAAGATCCTGGGATGATTACAAAGTGAATTATCAGGCAACCTTTACCGCAGAACTATTGTACCCAATGGTCGATAACTATGAGGTAATGCCCTGGCCAAACCGGATTTATAAAGGCAAGTTCGTGGTAGAAGGCATGAAAGAAAAACAGCCGATTTCGCCTGATTATGCCACCCAAATGCAGGTAATGGTAAATTCGCTCAACCAGATGCCCTTATCCAAAAATAAGTTGAACGGCAGTCAGGGGATAGGTGTTTTGCTGTCAAACTCTTTAATGTTCCAGAATTTTCCAACACATCAGGGATACAGCGATCCATATCTTTCCAACACCTATGGTTTAGCCATTCCTTTATTGAAACATGGCATTCCGGTGGAAACGGTACACATCGAAAATCTCGCCAATAAGAATACATTAAAAGACATTAAGGTTTTGATTATGAGTTATTCGAACATGAAACCTTTAAGTCCCGAATACCATGAGCTATTAACAAAATGGGTTAAAAGTGGGGGCGTTCTTTTATATTTCGGAAGGGATAATGATCCATTTCAGAACATCAAAGAGTGGTGGAATACCAATGGAAATACATTTAAGGCCCCTTCAGAACATCTTTTTGGTTTGCTTGGAATAAAACCAACCAATGCCGATTCTGCCTATAGAGTTGGCAGCGGCAAAGTTTATGTGATCAGGAAAGATCCTAAAGAATTGATTATGAAAGCTGGTGGCGATACCGATTTCATCTCAGCGCTTAAAGCGGCTTACGAAACGGATGCGAAAGCTGGGGAGCTAATCATCAAAAACAATTTTGTGTTAAACCGTGGGCCTTTTGTTATCGCTGCCGTGGTAGATGAAAGCCCAAGCAACGAACCATTAACACTATCTGGAAGTTATATAGACCTTTTCAATCCCGAATTACCGATCTTAAAGCATAAAGTAATCGATCCAAAAACGCAGGCTTATCTTTTCGATCTCAATAAAATCGAAAATAAAAATAAGCCGCAAGTTTTAGCGGCTGCATCGAGGGTAACTGGTGAGCTAATTGATAAAAATAGATACAGCTTTATTTCCAAGAGTCCGGCAAACACAAATAACATCATGCGGATTTTATTGCCGGCAAAACCGGTAGCAGTTACTGCAAAAACCAGTGGAAAAGATTTAGTGCTCACTAAAAATGAGTGGGATAACCAGTCGAAAACTCTGCTTTTGGGATTCGAAAATTATAGCGAGGGTGTAGCCGTTAACATCAGCTTAAGATAATAAACACAAACACACACAAATGAAATTTAAATTAATCGCATCCATTTTATGCTGCCTTGCTGCCAAAAGTTTACTGGCGCAGCAGAAAGATTGGGTTCACTACGTTAACACACTTCAGGGCACAAATTCTAAGCACGAACTTACCAGGGGGAATACCTATCCAACGACGGCACTGCCATTTGGTATGCACACCTGGACACCCCAAACCGGCAGAAATGGCGATGGTTGGAAATATCAATATTTTAAAGATAAAATCAGAGGCTTTCAGCAAGCGCACCAATGCAGTTCATGGACGAGAGACTATGCGGTATTTTCTTTAATGCCAATGGTTGATGAACTGATTGTAAATGAAGATAAACGCGAAACTAAATTTAGTCATCAGGATGAGATTGCTAAACCAAACTATTATAAAGTAACATTCGAAAATGATATTACCACCGAAATTTCACCGTCAGCGCGTGGTGCACACCTCAGGTTTAGCTATCCAAAAGGCAAAAGAAGCTTTTTAATTTTAGACGGATACAACAGATTAAGTGGTGTTCAGATCTATCCAAAAGAAAATAAAATAACGGGCTGGGTAAACAATGGCGAAGGCTTTAAAAGAGGTTGGAAGAGTTATTTCGTAATTCAGTTCGATCAACCGATTAAGTCTTACGGTACTTGGGAGAATAAACGTAATACCATTACAAAAGATTCTATTTCTGCTGAAGGATTGGGAAAAGGTGCATTTGTACAGTTCGAATCTGGTACAAAGGTGCAGGTGAAAACTGCTTCATCTTATATTAGTTTACAACAGGCCGAACTTAATTTAAAAAGAGAACTGGGTAATGATAAGACCTTAGAAGATACCAAAGCCCATGCTGCTGCGGTGTGGAATAAATCGCTCGGTAAGATAGAAGTAGAAGGCGGATCTAAAGCAGATATGGAAACTTTTTATTCTTGCTTTTTTAGGGCAAGCCTGTTCTCCAGAAAGTTTTATGAAATAAATGAAGCCGGAAAACCATATTACTTTAGTCCGTACGACGGTAAAGTGCATGATGGATATATGTTTACCGATACGGGTTTCTGGGATACCTTCCGTGCGCAATTTCCACTAAACACACTGGTGCAGCCAGAAATGCACGGTCGTTATATGCAGGCCATGCTCGATGCCTATGAGCAATGTGGTTGGTTGCCATCATGGTCTTTTCCCAGCGAAGCTGGAAGTATGATTGGGAACCACGCTATTTCTTTGTTAACCGATGCATGGGCGAAAGGAATCAGAACGTTTGATCCGAAAAAGGCGCTAGATGCTTATTATCACGAAGCAATGAATAAGGGTCCATGGGGCCCTGCAAATGGTAGGGATGGTGTAACAGAATATAACCAATTGGGTTATGTACCTTATCCAAAATACAGAGAAGCTACAGCCAAAACACTAGAGTATGCCTACGATGACTATTGCGCTTACCATTTGGCAGAAATGATTGGAGATAAGCATTATATGAAGGTTTTTGAGAAACCCATGTTCAATTATAAAAATGTTTATGATCCTTCTACCCGTTTTATGAGGGGTAGGAACGCAGAGGGAAAATGGTCGCCAAATTTCGACCCAACGGAATGGGGAGGCCCGTTCACCGAAGGAAATGCCTGGCATTGGCAATGGTCGGTTTTTCAAGATACCAAAGGTTTAATTAATTTGATGGGAGGGAAAAGCAATTTTATCTCCAAGCTCGATTCTGTTTTCAGCGAGCCTAATAAAGTAAATGTGGGTTCGTATGGCGGGATGATCCATGAAATGACCGAAATGGTAATGGCCAATATGGGTCAATATGCACATGGAAATCAACCGATACAGCACATGGTGTACTTGTATAATTATGCCAACCAACCCTGGAAAGCACAATTTTATGCCCGCAAGGTGATGCATGAACTGTACGATGCCACAGAAAATGGTTATCCTGGAGACGAAGACCAGGGGCAAACTTCATCGTGGTATGTTTTAAGCGCACTAGGGTTTTACAGCGTAACGCCAGGTACTGGGGAGTACGTTTTAGGAAGCCCAATGTTTAAAAAAACGACTATTCATTTAGAAAACGGCAAAAAATTCGTGATTGAGGCACCCGCCAATAATGCTGCCAATGTTTATATAAAATCGGCAAGCTTAAACGGTAAAAATTATACCAAAAATTTTATAAACCATAGCGATTTGTTAAAAGGAGGGGTGTTAAAATTAGAGATGAATGTTAAACCTTCGTTAAATAGAGGATTATTAGAAGAAGATAAGCCATTTTCAATCAGTAAATAGATATTGAATTGCTACTTTTGGCGAATTAATTCAGATTATAAAGAATAGATAACAGAAATATATATAGAATGGAAAAGCCTGTTGCATTAGGTGTAGATATTGGCGGCTCGCATATTACGGCCGCATTGGTGGATTTAGAAACGAGAACTTTGGTGAAGGATTCCATCAAACGTAGCCCTGTGAATTCGCAGGAGAGTAAAGAAGTGATTTTATCGGCATGGTGCGATATCATCAATAAGGCTTTTAAAAATATTAAAAACGGTGCCCGGAATGTTGGAATTGCCATGCCTGGCCCTTTTAATTATAGTGAAGGCATTTCATTAATTAAAGACCAGGATAAGTTTAAATCACTTTACCAGATCAATGTAAAAGAAGAGCTGGCTAAACGACTGGATATCCCTGTAGAGAATATTCACTTTATAAACGATGCAGCAGGTTTTTTACAAGGTGAGGTTTTTGCTGGCGCTGCCAAAGGAAATGCCAGTGTGCTGGGCTTAACGCTTGGTACGGGCCTCGGCTCATCGCTTTGCCTCAATTATAATTATAAAGCTTTTGATGCTGACCTCTGGAACTCCGAATTTTTAGACGGAATTGCGGAAGATTACCTTTCTACTCGCTGGTTCGTAAAACGTTTTAACAAGCTTAGCGGCAAAACGGTGGATGGCGTGAAAGAATTGGTGGAAATGGTAGAAACCGATCATTTTGCCACCCGGGTATTTATGGAATTTGGTTATAACCTCGCGCTGTTCTTGATCCCTATTATTAAGGAACACAAAATAGACACTGTAATAGTTGGAGGTAATATTGCACAATCTTTTAGTGCATTTGCTCCCGAATTAATCGCAACACTTAAAGGCAATGGAATAGATACTCAAATAAAAATTTCAGAACTAAAAGAACATGCAGCATTAATTGGTGCCGCAAGCTGTTGCGATTTGAGCTTAACTTAAATGCTGGTTTTAAGCGCTGAAACTATTTAGCAAATTTCTATCAAAAGCCACGGAATTATAATTTTAATAAAATAATTCTGTGGCTTTTCCTTATTTATCCTTCATTTTTTATAAATAGGTAATTTAATCAATCATAATAGCCTGTTTTTATTACATTTTAGAGCTAATGCGAGAATTATATTGTAATTTTTTTCAAAAAGATTGAAATTAATTTTTCGTTTGCAATAATATTCTTATAATTGTTTAATAAAACGTTTTAGCTAATCAACAAACTAACTAGCCACGTCCCATTTATTTAAATATATCAGGAAAAGTTTTAATCTAATGATTGAGGCTTTTTTTTGAGGCAAATAGATAAAACGTTTTAGTATTACTTTAAAATGACTATTTGTTAATCAATAATCAAAGGAGACTTACTATGAACTAAAATTTACACCTATTAAAAAATACCATCCCGTTCCCAGCGGATAACAAACCAAACTAAAACTCAAGATGAACAAAAATTACTAAACCAGCTATTGGTAGGTATTACAGCCTGCAACAATATTTCGGTCTAATTGAAGGATGTAACTACTTCCAAAACCGATTTAACTGCCAGATTATCCATTATTCTGGCTCTCATCATTACTTTTTACTAACTAATAAACCTTAAATTAATTATGACTCTTTTAAAAATTACAAGGAGCGCTATCGGACTTTGTATGGTCCTGGTTTTGCTTCTTGGGTGTGGTAAAGAAAAATACCCCTCAGTAGATCTTTTTACCTGGAAAGCCAAAGTTGATGTAACGGCAAAAGCCGCACTCTCTGTTAACGTAGAAAACTCTGGCGGGGCTTCTGCCGGAGAAGGATCTTTAAAGGTCGTGGATAATGATATTAACTCGAAATTCCTGATCAATCCTTATCAGTCTAGCCTTTATATCCAGTTAACCTTCCCTTCACCTCAACAAGTGGCATCTTATACTTTAACATCAGGTGGCGATGCTCCTGACAGGGATCCTAAAAACTGGAAATTAAGCG
This sequence comes from Pedobacter sp. ISL-64, assembly GCF_018613605.1. GTDB lineage: Bacteria > Bacteroidota > Bacteroidia > Sphingobacteriales > Sphingobacteriaceae > Pedobacter. The sequence goes on from NZ_JAGGPU010000019.1 coordinate 97,879, forward strand.
GTTCTACAGATGGGAGCAACTGGGTAGATCTTGATACGAGAACAGGTGAAACATTTTCGGGTCGTAACCTGACCAAAACCTACAATTTCAAAAACAAAGTCCTGTATAAATACTACAAACTTAGTATTACGGCAAATAATAACGGCTCTTTGTTCCAGTTATCTGAGTGGCGTGTAATTGAAGTGCCTGAGGAGCAACAGTAATTTGCGGTTAAATTATTCTGTAAATAGGTATACTAAGATTTATTCTTCCGAATTAACCGGTAGGCAATAAATTTATTTTCAACTGATCAATAGACCCAATAACAGTAATTCTGTTAACAACAACTTAATTTTATGATGAAAAAAAATACAAATTTAACTGGGGGCAGGCTCAGGCTTAAAGATTGTGCTTTTAAGGCTATCGCTTTTACTTTAGCTTTAAGCAGTGGTTTTTATGCATCGGCTAATGCTTCTGCTATTAATATAAGCAGTTCGGTTTTGCTAAATCAAACCAAAGCTGATATTGTGATACGTGGTATAATAAAAGACGAAACAGGTGCACCATTACCAGGAGCAGGTGTTAAGGTAAAAGGCAGTTCTACCAGTGCAGCTGCAGACGTGAATGGCGCATTTACCATCACTGTTCCTGATCAAAATACAGTCTTGATTGTAACTTATGTTGGTTATGATACCAAAGAAATTACAGTTGGAACCCAAACTTCATTAGATATCCGTTTAAGGGAAACAGCTGGTGCTAATTTACAAGAGGTTGCCATTGTAGGTTTTGGTACGCAAAAAAAGGAAAGTTTGGTTGGTGCACAATCATCGGTAAACGTTGCTGATTTAAAACAACCAGTTTCTAGCATGAGTCAGTTATTGGCTGGTCGTATTCCTGGTGTGATAAATGTTTCGAGAAATGGTGAACCGGGTGCAACAGGATCTGATATTTTCATCAGGGGAATATCTTCACTAACAGCTGGTGATAGAGGGCCGCTAGTGATTATCGATGGGGTTCCTAACCGTAACTTAAACGACATCAGTGTGTATGATGTGGAGAATTTTACTGTGCTGAAAGATGCTGCCGCAACAGCGGTATATGGTATCCGTGGTGCAAACGGCGTAATCTTGATTAATACCAAACAAGGTAAAATTGGTACGCCGAAAATCAATGTAGAATATTATGAAGGCGTCAGCCGTTTCACCAAAAGACCTCAATTAATTGATGGTGTAGATTATATGAACTTGGCTAATGAGGCTAAATATTCAGATTATTTAAGAGGTGGTGCAGCAGGTGCATTTACACCAGCATATTCAATAGATGCCGTTCAGAAAACAGCTGCCGGTACTGATCCTATTCTTTACCCGAATGTAAATTGGTTCGATGCCATTTATAATGATTTTGGTAGAAACAGATCAGCAACAGCTAACCTATCAGGTGGTGTAAGTAATGCAAAATATTATGTATCATTAGGCTATTATGGTGAAGATGGTTTATTTAAAACTGACGACGCGATAAATTCAGCAGTTAAACAAAACTATGGCCGTTACAATGTTAGTGCAAACTTAAACTGGGATATTACAGGTACCACTAAATTAGATTTAGGTATCAAAGGTATTTTGTCGCAAAACAACTACCCAAGTAGCTTCAGCGCACAGGATATCTTTAGCCAGGCTTTCTTAATCAATCCAACCTCTTTTCCGGTTCTTTATTCAAATGGAAGTTTGCCAGGTATTAGTCCGCAGGCCGATCAACGTAATCCGTATGGTGATGTTACCAGAAATGGGTATAGGGTAGGTTACAGCAACCAGTTGTATTCAAATATGCGTTTAACCCAAGATCTAAAAGAGGTAACCCCAGGTTTATCGGTTACTACAATGTTCTCTTTTGATGTTAACAACAGCAATTCAATCAATAGGACTAAGAGAGAAACCATTTATAGAATTAACCCTAATGATCCTTATAATGTTGCGGGCAATGCTGCATCTGGTTATAAATATGGTTTAGTTCTTCAGGGGCAAGATTTCTTAAATTATGGTATTGCCAACGGTGGTGATAAGAAAATGTATTTTGAAGCTGCTGTGAACTACAACCGTACATTTGGTAAACATGCGGTAAGTGGTTTGTTTTTGTACAATCAAAATGATAACACCAATCCATTTGCAGGTAACTTAACACTTTCCCTTCCATACAGGCTACAAGGTATTGCGAGTCGTGCTACCTATGCTTACGATAATAAGTATTTTTTCGAATTTAACGTAGGTTACAATGGTTCAGAAAACTTTGCACCAGATAAACGTTATGGTTTCTTCCCTGCGATAGGTATTGGATGGTTGCTTTCTAGCGAGAAATTCTTCGAGCCACTTAAAAATACCTTCCAAATGGTTAAATTCCGTTACTCAGATGGTATTGTGGGTAGTGGTGGCAGTGGTTCTGGTTATGCAGGTAGTGAGGGCGATCGTTTCTATTATTTAACCAAAGTAGGTGATGCTGGTGGTTATACATTCGGACAGAATGGAAATCTTGGAAATAATGGATTAGGTGTAACTGCTTATGGAGTTGATGTAACCTGGGCTGAAACGCGTAAACAGGATTTAGGTTTCGAATTAAAAACATTAAACAATAACCTGTCTTTAATCGTCGATTTCTTTAAAGAAAGAAGAAAAGACCAATTTATTACCAGGGGTACCGTACCAAACTATATTGGCTTGGCTAACACACCAATTGGTAACTTAGGTGTTGTAGAAAATAAGGGTATCGATGGTACCTTGCAATATGATGCGCAGTTAGGTAAAGATTTAACGCTTAATTTAAGAGCTAACCTTACTTTCAATAAAGATAAGGTAATTGAGAATGATCAGGCACCAAAAGCTTATCCGTGGATGGAGCAACGCGGCCTTAATGTACTAGCTGCTACTCGTGTTGGCTATATTGCTGAGAAGTTATTTGACAGCCAGGCAGAGATCAATGCGAGCCCTACACAATTTGGTACACTAATGCCAGGAGATATCAAGTATAAAGATTTAAACGGCGATGGTAAAATTGATTCATTTGACCAAACTGTAATCGGTAGAGGGGATATTCCAAGTACTACTTATGGTTTCGGTTTCTCGTTAACTTACAAAAGCTTCGATTTCGGCTTGTTCTTCCAGGGACAGGATAATGCAGATATTCTTATAAATATACCTTCATTCGCCAATTCAGGTGGTTTAGGTAATATGCTTGCTGTTGCTACAGATCGTTGGACACCAACAAACCCTCGTCAGGATGCAGTTTACCCACGTTTATCTTATGGTGGTACCAACAACAACAATTACCAGTCGAGCACCTGGTGGAAACGTGATATTAGCTTCCTAAGATTAAAAAATGCAGACCTGGGTTACACCCTTAAGGAAGGCATAAAATCTATTGGTGTTAAACGCTTAAGGATATATGCTACTGGCTATAATGTTTTTACCATTAGTAAATTCAAACTTTGGGACCCAGAGCTTGGTACAAATAATGGTACGAGGTACCCATTAACCTCTAATTATTCTTTAGGTCTTACCGCTAATTTTTAAAATAAAAAGAATGAAAAAAATATTGATATATACAGTTGGCGCATTGCTGGTAGTAGGCAATTATGGCTGTAAGAAATTTTTAAATCAAGTACCTGATGATAGGCTTACCTTCGATCAGATGTACGAAAAAAAGGCTACTGTTGATCGTGCATTAGCAAATGTTTATTCTACCCTTCCTGATCAGAACCAGGATCGTGCACCATCAGTAAATGGAAATATTGGCCCGTGGACGGCTGCTTCTGATGAAGCAGATTATACCTTGCCCAATTTTAGTGAAAACGTGAATACAGGCGCATGGGATGCAACAAGTGGACAAGTAAATTATCACTGGCAAAACTTTTACCGTGGTATACAGGCTGCAAGTTCCTTCATGGCAAATGTAACCAAATGTACAGATTGTAATCTTGGAGGTATTGATATTGCTAATCGTTATTACAACGAGGCCAGGGCCTTAAGAGCTATTTATTACTACCATTTGGTTAGGCAATATGGCCCGGTTGTGTTATTGGGAAATGATCCGATCGCATCTGATGCACCATTAGCTGAAATAAGTAAGCCACGTAACTCTATGGACGAATGTATTGATTATATTGTAAGTGAGTTAGATGCAACAAGTGCACGCCTTCCTGCTACCCCACAAGCGAGTGAAGATTATGGGCACATTACAGCATCTGTTGCTGATGCCTATAAAATCAAAGCGTTATTAACAGCAGCCCGTCCATTGTTTAATGGTAATACTGATTATGCGGGTCTTAAAAATCAAGATGGTAAACAATTGATCAGTCAAACTGCCAGTGCTGCAAAATGGACCAGATTGGCTACCGCTGCTAAAGCATTTTTAAATAACCCAAACTATTCTAGTTATGCACTTTATAGTGTTGCTGCTACACCAGCTGGTTTGCCAAATACGGCATTTAACAGAGCTTTTATAGCCACAAGGGATGTGTTTTTAAACGGTTGGAACTCTGAGATCATTTTCGGTAGAGGAGGTGATGTAACACTTTATCAATATTCATTAGCCCCTAACCATAATGGTGCTTCTGGTGGCGATAAAGGCGGTTCATTCTTATCTCCATCTCAACAGTTGGTTGATGCATTCTTTACCGTAAATGGTTTACCTATAGAAAGCGATCCAACTTATACTGCTAACGGAACATCAAGTTATCAGGCACCAGATCCTAACGATCAAGGTGCTACAAGGGCAATTAGTAATATGTTTGTTAACCGTGAACCACGTTTTTATGCCGATATTACGTATACTGGTCGTAAATGGATTAACACCTCTTCGAATATTATTACCGATTTTACCAATAGTGGTAATGCGGGTAAAGGAGCCATTGCGAATAACGATTATAGCAAAACTGGTTACACTTCAAGAAAACATTTAACGGTTGCAGGTTGGACATCTGGTAGAACTATTTTCACCACGATCAGATTGGCAGAGATTTACTTAGATTACATTGAGGCGTTACAAGAGTCTAATCCTTCAGATCCTGATATCTTAATCTACCTAAATAAAATCCGTACCAGGGCAGGCATTGCACCATACGGAAGTGGTGCTGGCGCATTACCAGTGCCAACAGATATGAGGGATGCGATCCGCAGAGAAAGACGTGTTGAATTGGCTTTCGAATTAGATCGTTATTTCTACACCAGAGAATGGAAAATTGCAGAAACTACCGATACACAGATCAGGGGTTTAAATATTGTTCAAAACGCACCAGGATTTTTTACACCAGTGGTTACTGAAAACAGGGTTTTCCAAAAGAAACACTATTTGTGGCCTATACCAAATGGAGAAATTCAAAAAGTTCCTGTAATAGTACAAAATACAGGCTGGTAAAATACATATAGTACTGGGTGTTTCACTCGGTGCTTTTTTTTAAATAATTAATACTAGCGCTATGAAAAAAATTTTATCGTTATCGGCAATTGTACTATTTGCTGTGTTAGCTTGCAACAGTAAAAAAGCACCAGTAGAAACCGTAAAGCCACCGCCACCGTTGGATGAAAGTGTAGATCCACCAGATACACCACCAAAAACATGGAAGGAGCATTGGTTTGAGCATGTTCAATTGCTAAACCGAGTTTATTATGATACTAGCGTAGTGGTTTATTACGATGGCGATGTTAAACCAACTATTACCTGGCCAAAAATCTACATGGCAGAAGCCTGGAACTATACCAAAAAAACTTACGGCAAATTCGGAGATGATAGCCGCTTATTTGTAATTTATCATGCAGGTAAATATAGCGGAGGACATCCGGGTACTTACCTAGACGCAGGCCATGATTATAGAAACGTAACAGATTGCGGTGCCAGCAGCTTCGATGCCTGGACTACCGGCGTTGATAATGATATTGATTTGTCTACTCACGAAATCGGCCACATCGTAGAAGGAGCATCAAAAGGGGTAAAAGAATCGCCGGCTTTCGATATCTGGCATGATAGTAAGTGGATGGAGATTTATCAATACGATGTGTATTTAGGCTTAAATAGAACCACCGATGCACAACGTTGGTACAATAAAATGATGACTGTTACCGATAATTATCCTAAGGCAGGAACACAATGGTTCAAGAATTGGTTTCTTCCAATTTATGATAACTATGGTAAAGCAAAGGTTTTAAATGGTTTCTTTGGCTTATTGTCTCAACAATTTCCTAAACAACAAATTACAGTGCAGGGCAAAAGCTATCAACAATATACTAGAAAAATAAATTTTGGCGAGTTTATTCACTTTTGGAGCGGTGCCGCGAAAGCAGATTTGGCACCACTTGCATTAACGGCTTTTGGACCAAAGGACGAAAAAGGAGCAGACTGGGCTCCAATGCTGGCCAAAGCCAAAACAGATTTCCCAGCCATCGCTTATTAAATTATAATACAATAAACCAAAAGAAATGATTTTGCCAATAGCAGAATCATTTCTGCTTTTTCAAAAACTCACACATAAAATCATGATTAAGAAGTTATTAATATTTGTGTCGATATCCTTTATAGGCGCTAATACTTTCGCTCAAAACAGAGAAAAAGAATACAAAGTTACCATCAATGATAAAGATAGCGCAACAAATGCCATTGTAGATGCTAAACTTAAGGCTGCTTTTATCCACGTTTACCCAAAATTTGCCATGGCCGATGGGTATCGTACCAAGAGAAAGGTTGAGCTAACATTTGCCAACAACGAAACCGAAACCATTAAAGCTAAAGCAGGAGAAATTAAGGTTAATAGCGGTTGGGTAAAAGGTAAATCGCAATCTAAAATCGATAAAGAATTATTTAATGCACTCTCAAAAAACTGGGTTTCTTACAGTAAAGAAAAACACAAAGGGTATGAATTAACATTTATCAGCAAAGATCCAAATTTAGATCCGACCGTAAGAAAGAAGTTAATTGCTACTTATTTCGAAATCTACCCAACCCTAGTTAAAACATTTAACGATAAATCTACCCACGATGTGTTATTTGTGGTGGACACAGCTTACAAAGCAGTTGCAGAAGCAAGCGGAAATAGAATTTTGTTTAGTGCTGCTTACATGAAAGCACATCCAACCGATATTGATGTGGTAACACACGAAACCATGCACATTGTTCAGGGTTATGGCTATAGTGCTGGTCCGGTTTGGCTAACCGAAGGTATTGCCGATTATGTACGTTATAAATATGGTGTTGATAATGTAGGCTCGAAATGGAGTTTGCCAGATTATAATGCAAAGCAGAGTTATAAAAATAGTTACCGTATTACCGCGAGGTTTTTTGCATGGTTAGAGCAAAATGTTAAACCTGGCTTAATTGCTACTTTAGATCAACAGTTAAGAGCGCATCAATACAAGGAGGAATCTTGGGCAGCCTTAACCGGAAAAACTGTCGACCAGCTATGGGAAGATTACAGCAAAGAACCACAAAAGGTAAGCCTTACTTACAGCAGCAAAAAATAAGAAATTTATCTACATGGAACGCCGTCATCTCGACTAAAACGCAGTGGAATGGAGAGATCCATCTAGACAGATTTAGCTTCGCTGAGCAATCGTGGTTTTCGACTCCGTTGCACTCCGCTCGAAATGACGACCACTTAAAAGAAAATTTACAAAGAAGCCAAGTTTTATAAGATATGTGCAAATAAAAACTGCCTGCTCCAGTGCGTGTTTTGTAAAAATAATAATCACCAAAGTAAAATTTTTGATCATTTACTAAATCGTTTTACATATTATATTTATTTTGCAGAACTAAACAGGCTAACCAAAGTAACAATCCATCACAATAAAAATATAATCAGATGAAAAAAATATTTACTTTTTCAATCTTCCTAATGTTTGTTTCGGCTTTTTCAGCTCATTTAAAAGCACAGGAAATCACAAAGAAAAGTGGTTATACATTATCGTTCGAGAGCAATTTTAAGGAATTAGACCCTCAATTGAAGAAACGGTTAATCAAAACTTTTTTCGAAGTTTACCCAAAACTGGCCAAAGCGTATAATCCAGCTACCATAAAAGAAGTGAAATTTTTTGTAGATACAGCTTACAAAGGCGTGGCGGCAACTGCTGATGGTAAAGTAACTTTCAGTTCGATCTGGATGGTGAAACATCCTGAAGATATTGATGTAGTAACCCACGAGGTGATGCACATTGTACAAGATTATGGACGAAGCGTTGGCCCGGGCTGGTTAACAGAAGGTATTGCCGATTATGCACGCTATAAATTTGGCGTAGATAATGAAGGCGCCAAATGGTCGCTACCTGCTTTAAAGCCAGAACATAGTTATAAAAATAGCTACCGCATTACTGCAGGTTTTTTTGCCTGGATGGAGAAAAGTGTAAAACCAGGTATAATCAAAACGGTTGATGCTTCTTTAAGAGATCACACTTATACCAAAGATATCTGGACAAAATTAACGGGTAAAGATTTAGATGCGCTCTGGGCAGATTACGTTAAAAATTCGGAAGTTTAAAATAAATACCAGCATATAAAACACAAACACAACAAATGAAAAGATTATTTATCGCTTTATTGAGTGTTGCGGCATCAACCAGCTTCGCGCAAACAATAGGCAAAATTACAGATCCGGTAGATTGGATAAACCCTTTAATGGGAACGGCATCCAAGCCATCATTATCTAACGGAAACACCTATCCGGCAATTGGTTTGCCATGGGGAATGAATATGTGGTCGCCACAAACCGGTAAAAACGGTGATGGATGGGCTTATGTTTATGAGGCCGACAAAATCCGCGGTTTTAAACAAACACATCAGCCTTCGCCCTGGATGAACGATTACGGCGCTTTTTCTATTATGCCCGTTACCGGCAAATTAAAATTCACAGATGATGACCGCGCAAGCTGGTTCAGCCATAAAGCAGAGGTTTCTAAGCCATATTATTACAGTGTTTATTTAGCAGATGCTGATGTAACCACCGAAATTACGCCAACAGAACGCGCTGCCCAGTTCAGGTTTACCTTCCCTAAAACGGATAGTGCTTATGTGGTAGTAGATGCACAGAATAAAGGTTCTTACATTAAAATTATACCGGCAGAAAGGAAAATTATCGGTTATACCACTAAATATGCCCGTGGCCCACTGCCTAAAAATTTCAAAAATTACTTTGTAATCTATTTCAACAAAGATTTCAAATTGGCTAAAACCTGGGATGATAAAAAACTTAACGATAAAGATTTAGAATTAACTGTAGATCATGCCGGTGCTGTTATTGGTTTCGCCACACAAAAAGGCGAGCAGGTAATTGCAAAAGTGGCCTCTTCATTTATCAGTTTTGAGCAGGCCGATTTGAACCTAAAAAGAGAATTGGCTAACGATGGTTTCGATGCTACGAAAGCAAAAGGTAGAGCAACTTGGAACAAAACCTTAAGTAAAATTTCGGTTGAAGGGGGTACGATTGATCAAACCCGTACTTTCTATTCAGCAATGTACCGTACCTTATTCTTCCCCAATAAATTATATGAGATTGATGCACAAAACCAGATTGTACACTGGAGCCCTTACAACGGACAGGTTTTACCAGGCTATATGTTCGCTGGTACGGGTTTCTGGGACACTTTTAGGGCATTATATCCATTCTTAAACCTGGTTTATCCTTCAATCAACAAGGAAATGCAACAAGGCCTAATCAACGATTACAAAGAAGGCGGTTGGTTGCCAGAGTGGAGCAGTCCGGGTTATGCAAACATTATGGTGGGGAACAACTCTGCTTCGGTAGTTTCTGATGCTTATATTAAAGGTATGCGTGGTTACGACATTGAAACGTTATGGCAGGCTTTAAAACATGGTGCAAATAACGAGGGGCCTATGGAAGCCGTTGGTCGCGACGGTGTTAAATATTACAATGAATTGGGTTATGTGCCTTTCGATGTGAAAAAGAATGAAAATGCCGCTAAAACATTAGAGTATTCTTACGATGACTTTACCATTTATCAATTGGGAAGAGCTTTAGGCAAACCGGCTTCGGAGATAGATACTTATAAGAAAAGAGCTATGAATTACAAAAATCTTTTCGATCCGGCTTCGGGTTTAATGCGTGGCAAAAATCAGGATGGAACTTTCCAAAGCCTATTCAGTCCATTTAAATGGGGCGGTGCATTTACCGAAGGTAACAGCTGGCATTATACCTGGTCTGTTTTTCAGGATGTTGATGGCTTAGCCAAATTAATGGGTGGCCATAGTAAATTTGTAACCAAATTGGATTCTGTGTTCTCTATGCCTCCGGTATTTGATGAGAGTGCCTACGGTGGTGTAATTCACGAAATCCGCGAAATGCAGATTGCAAACATGGGCCAGTACGCACATGGTAACCAACCGATCCAGCACATGATTTACCTGTATAACTACGGTGGTGCACCTTATAAAACACAATATTGGGTAAGAGAAACCATGAACAGAATGTATAAACCTACTCCTGATGGATATTGTGGTGACGAAGATAACGGGCAAACTTCTGCCTGGTACGTTTTTTCGGCAATGGGCTTCTATCCGGTAACACCTGCGGTTGATCAGTATGTTTTGGGTGCCCCTTTGTTTAAAAAGATAACTGTTACTTTAGAAAATGGTAAAACTGTGGTGATTAATGCAGCTGCCAATAGCGATAACAACCGTTATGTTCAGTCGTTACAGATGAACGGTAAACCATATTCTAAAAACTGGATCAGCCACAGTGGTTTGCAAAAAGGTGCGGTGTTAAATTTCAATATGACAGCAACGCCGAATAAAACCAGAGGTTCAAATCCAGCTGATTTCCCTTATTCATTATCAACAGAAAAATAGAAAAAACAATAGAGACTGTATCATAAATATAGAATTGTCATCCCGTCCAAAGGACTCCTACGGAGAGCCTGTCGAAGGACGGATTAAGTTTACGCTTTATGATACAGTCTCATATTTTAGGAAAAATCTTTAGTCCTAATTGGGCTAAAACTAACAAACCAAGTATATGAACATTTCAAAGACGGGTTTTACAGCCATTTTCTGGCTTTGCGGAACCCTGTTGGCATTTGGCCAGCGTATTGATCTCAAAGATCTTTCAGCCTTTAAAAATCCTTCAAATTCATGGTCGCTCGCCCAAAATGTGGTGGCCGACCTAAACACCGAAAATGTTTTAAAAACAACCAAAGGTGAAGGGATATTGATTAATCAATCTACAGCAAAAAAAGCGGGTTCTGACTTATATACCGTAAACGAATACGGTGATGTAACAGTAGAATTAGATTATTTAACTGCAAAAGGGACAAATTCTGGTATTTATCTTCAAGGTAATTACGAAATTCAGATTGATGACGCATGGGGACTGAAAAACCCAAGTTCATCAAACAATGGTGGTATTTACCAACGTTGGGATGATAGCAAACCTGAAGCCGAAAAAGGGTTTGGAGGTGTTGCTCCCCGTCAAAATGCAAGTAAAGCGCCAGGTTTATGGCAGCACATTAAAATTATCTTCCAGGCACCAAAATTTGATGCATCAGGAAAGAAAACGCAAAATGCTAAAATTATCAGTACAGAACTAAACGGTGTACTGATTCACGAAAATGTTGAGCTATTTGGTGCAACGAGAGGAGCAGCAGGAGCCGAAAAAGCAAAAGGACCTTTACGTTTACAGGGCGATCACGGTTCGGTAGCGTTTAGAAATATCCAGATTAACGAACTATCAGAAATTCCAAAACCAAACCAAAACGGTGGGGCAGATCCAATTTACATTGAAGCAACAAGCAACAACATGATCAGAAGTTTTGTTGATGTTGCGCCAAGAGTACGTTCGGTACATGCTATTTCGGTAGGCGGACCAGAAAAAGTTGCTTATAGCTACGATTTAGATAATGGTACATTATTACAAGGATGGCATGGCGATTTTATCGATGCTACACCAATGTGGGATGGCCGTGGAAATGGTACCTCGCGTGCTTTGGGCAGTGTTACCCGTTTTACTAAAAAGCCAATTTTAGCCATTGCAAAATTAGCGAACGATCAGGATAAGTGGATTGCTGATACTACTGGTACTGGTTTCAGAACCAAAGGTTATATAATGGATAAACAAGACCGTCCGGAGTTTAAGTACATCATTAATGGAACAAATGTTACCGATGCCATTAAAGTGATGGAGAATGGACAAGGTTTAACAAGAGAGATTGCCGTTGATAAAGCATCAAAAGATCTATATTTTCTATTGGCAACCGCTTCTAATATCGAAGAAGTAGCCAAAGGTTTATACCTGTTTGATGATAAATCTTACTATATCCAACTTGCTGAAGGATCTGCTAAACCAGTAATCAGAGAAGTTGATGGCAAGAAAGAAGTTATCGTAGCTATTGGAACTAAGTTAAATTATACCATTTTGTTTTAATTGGAATGACAATGAGAAATACATTTAAAAAATTAGCAATACTGGCATTAAGTTTTAGCTTTACTACAGTTTTTGCGCAAGAAACACCGAAAGAAGAAGATTTTTTCAGAATAAATAAAGTACGCGTACCCGAAGGCCCTATTTTAGAAGTTGGTGGTCTGATTACTTTGCCAAATGGCGATTTAGGCATTTCTACCCGTAGAGGAGAAGTGTACATTGTAGAAAACCCTACAAGTGCCAAGCCTTACTGGCGCAGGTTTGCTTATGGTTTGCACGAAATTTTGGGCATCGCCTATAAAAATGGTGCATTATATGTAGCACAGCGCGGCGAGTTGACCAAACTGGTTGATAAAGATCAGGATGGCAAAGCCGATGTTTACGAAACCATTTATGCATGGCCGTTAAGCGGACATTATCACGAATATAGTTTTGGGCCGAAGTTAATGCCCGATGGTACTTTTATGGTTACCGGAAACGTGGCCTTTGGCGATGAAGAATGGTGGAGAGCAGAAAGCCGTGTGCCGATGCGTGGTTGGGCCATGAACATTACTGAAGATGGTAAAATGAGTCCTTATGCTGCGGGTTTTCGCTCGCCAGCGGGGATTGGCACTATTGATGGCCAGTTTTATTATACTGAAAATCAGGGCGACTGGGTAGGTTCAGGTGGTTTATGGAAAGTAAATAAAGGTGATTTTATGGGGCATCCGGCCAGTTTAAGATGGACCAATTTACCAAACTCTCCGGTTAAACTGCAGTCAGATTTCTTTTACTCGCAAATAGACGAGCGTAGAACCAAAAACGAACAAGGAAGATACATTAAACCAGAAAATAGGGTAAATGAAACATTCAAAACCTTATTCGAGATGAAGAAAGTATTCCCTGAATTACGTTTGCCATCGGTTTGGTTGCCATATGGTATTTTGGGAATCTCTTCTGCAGAACCTGTTAAAATTCCTACAAATACATTCGGCCCGTTTGCTGGTCAGATTTTAGTCGGCGATCAGGGAATGAGTATCATTTCGAGGATTTTTATGGAAACGGTTAAAGGTGAGGAACAAGGCGCCGCCTTCCTTTTCCGTAAAGGTTTCCGTTCAGGCGTATTGAGATTAGAGTGGGGTACTGACGGTTCGTTATTTGTTGGTGAAACCAACCGCGGTTGGGGATCGGCAGGTGATGCTAACGAAGGTTTAGAAAGACTGATATACAATAATAAAACCCCTTTCGAAATGAAAGCGGTTAGGGCAATGCCTGATGGTTTTGAAGTGGAGTTTACCATGCCTGTAGATCGTAAATCGGCTGAAGATTTAGCTTCATATGATGCAGAAAGCTTTATTTACAAATATCATCCTGTATATGGTTCACCTCCTGTAAACACCGAGAAACTAAAAATATCAGGGGTTAAAGTTTCAGCAGATGGTTTAAAAGCCAGAATTATTGTACAAAACCTTCGTCAATATTATATCCATACCTTAACATTAGATGGTTTAAGATCTCAAGATGGTTTTTATTCTTTAGTTCATCCGGTAGCTTATTATACCTTGAACCAGATTCCCGATGGAAATAAACTTTCTACCAGTGAAGTAAGTACTAAAAACTCGGCGGCACCGGTAAATGCTCCTGCTAAGAAAACAACCGCTCCAAAGGCAACAACCGGGAAAGCGCCTGAAGCAAAAGGAGCGGCTACTCCGGTGAAGCCTACAACTACGACTAAAGCACCTACCTTTAAAGAAGTTGAGGGTTTATTAACAAAAAATACTTGTCTGGCCTGCCACAATCAAACCAAAAGACAGATTGGCCCGCCATTCGTAGAAATTGCAAAACGTAAGTATTCAGCAGAGAAAATATTTCAGTTGATCCACAACCCACAGCCACAAAATTGGCCGGGTTACTCAACAGAAATGCCTCCAATGCCACAAGTAACCAAAGCAGAAGCTTTAAAAATTGCAGGCTGGATAAATTCTTTAAATAAATAAGTGAGTTTAATTGTTAGGAAACGGTTGGTAGAAATACCAGCCGTTTTTTTGTTATAAAAGAAATGGGGATTCCACTATTGCAGAATCCCCATCATCTAAATTAACGCTCTCATATACATAAACGCTATAAAAACGATTTATTGTATTGTGCGTAAAATTTTTCCGCCTTGATTTGTGTGAGGTAGTTGAGTCGTTGTGAGTCATCGTCATTTGGATCCGATAGCTATCGGATGAAGCACAGTCCCGAACCTTCGGGAGAGAAATCTATTATCAGAAAATTCCGTCATTGCGAGGTACGAAGCAATCTTAATGTTTTGGCTATAACAGCGGTCGTTGTAAGATTGCTTCGACGGCTGAAGAAGCCTGCTCGCAATGACGATCTGCTTATTGGGACGTTAAAATACCTAAAAAAGAAATGGGGATTCCACTATTGCAGAATCCCCATCATCTAAATTAACGCTCTCATATACATAAACGCTATAAAAACGATTTATTGCATCAGTAGTAAATTTTTTTTCGTTTTTGCGATGTTTATCATTTAAACCTATTTTTACTTTATGGCTACTATAGATAAAACGCAACAAGATGCAGAAAAACTAGCGGCTGCCCTGGCTGCAGTAAAATTTGTTAAAGATGGTGATGTAGTAGGTTTAGGTACGGGATCTACCACGACTTTTGCCATTAAAGAATTAGGTAAACGTGTAAAAGATGGGCTAAAGATAAAAGCTGCTGCAAGTTCCATCCGAACAGAAGAACTCGCGAAATCTTTGGGCATCGAAATTCTTGATCTCGGGCATTTAAGCGAAATTGATATCAGCATCGATGGAGCCGACGAATTTGCAGAATCACTCGATCTGATTAAAGGCGGAGGCGGGGCGCTGTTTAGAGAGAAGATAATTGCTTCACTGAGTAAAAATGCCATCATCATTACCGATGCTTCGAAAAAAGTTAAAAAACTGGGCGTATTTACTGTTCCTGTTGAGGTAATTCCATTGGCCTATCAATACGTGTCCGATCAGATTAATGAGCTTGGTGGAAAGGGTATATTGAGGTCTGTAGCTAACAAAACATTTATTACCGACAATGGTAACCTGATTATCGACGCCGATTTCGGCCTTATTGATGATCCTGCAAAATTATCTGCTAACCTGAACCAGATTAACGGATTATTGGCTCATGGATTATTCATTAACATCACTTCAAAAGTAATTATGAGCGAAGGAACGGATATAATCATTTTCGAATGATAGTTGGTTCATTTGTTCATTAGCCATTAGTTTCATTTGTGCCCCTTATTTCGTTATTGTTAAGCGGAATGACGACAAAATCTTAATGATTGAGATTATTTCTCTTAATTATATTAACTTCTTCATGGTGATCCAAATTTTTAACATTAAGGAGTTAAGAAAATTAAGTTTTAATTCCGTCTTCTTTGGTGTTTACGCAGCAAAACTGACATTTTCACCGATAAATCCTCCCTCCCTCAAAATTTCATAATTTTTTTACCGACAGTTTTATTTCACTCACCGATAAAACATCACAACTGAGGGAAAAGCCATTCCCCGGCATTGGTATTCGTGATACATTTGAATCATAAAAACAAACAGTCATGGAAAATTTAATCAAAAAAAATCACGCAGATAAACAATTTGGTTTAGGTGTTTTAATCATCGCAATCGGTTCGGTGTTCTTGTTAAGAAATTCTGGTATAGATGTTCCATACTGGATATTGAAATGGCACACCATCATGTTAGGCGTAGGTTTGTGGATGGGTTACCGCAAAAACTTCCAGGGCAGCAGCTGGTTAGCCTTAACTATAATAGGTGGTTTATTTACCCTTAGAGCGATAACTATTTTTGATTTCGACCTGTCAAGAATCAGTACAGCTTTAATATTAATCGGATTAGGATTGTATGTAATTCTAAAACCTAAAAAAGTGCAAAACTTCGATCAGTATTTTGAAAAGAAACCTGTTGATTTTACTGATAAAGAAAGCTAAAATTCTTAACTCCATCATATATCTTAAAAAGGGACATTTTTTAACAATGCCCCTTTTTTTTATTTGAAACAACGTGCCTAAAAATGCGTGATAGATTATTTAGCTACTTAACCATCATTTCGACTGAAGTGAAGCGGAACGGAGAAATCTGTTTAAGAGATCCTTCGACTACGCTACAATTGATAGACCCCAATAGAAGGGGCGTCATCTCGACTGTAGCGCAGTCCCGAACTTTCGGGAGAGAGATCTTTGTACCAAGTTATTGAGATCAAATTTAAAAGATTTCTCCACTGCGGTCGAAATGACGATATTTCAAGATTATTCACCTGCTTTATCCATCTATCATTTATATTGACTTTATACAATAAATTATCCCTCAGAATGACAAACAAAAAAGAAACGGGGATTCCACCCTTAGGCAGTATCCCCGTCATCTAAATTAACGCTCTCACATACATAAACGCTGTAAATAGAATATATTGTGTGCAGCTTAATTTTTTTTATTTTTTTTTCTATAAATGAGTTAAACCTGCAAAACAGGTACGGCTTTATGGTATTTGTTCCGGTACTCAATCGGTGTTAAACCGGTAATTTTTTTGAAAACATCTCTAAACGATTTTGTGTCTGTATAACCTACATCAAACATCACCTCAGTTATGTTTTTTCTGCTCGACTCGAAACTTCGCTTGGCAGCCTCAATTTTAACCCTTTGAATGTATTCAATTACTGTATTTTTGGTCGCACTTTTAAATCTCCGCTCAAAACTTCTTCTACCCAATGCCAGCATATCGGCCAGTTGATCTACCGTAATCCGATCCTGGTAATTGCCATCAATAAATTCCTGTGCCTTTTTGATTTTTGCATCTTCATGCCCCTTCTGTCCTTGAAACATCATAAAAGCCAGCTGACTCTCGCGATCGATATCAATAGCGAAGTATTTTGCCGCTAAAATGGCGGTATCTCTATCCGTATGTTTTTCAACCAGGTATAAAAGTAAGTTCCAGTAAGAGTTTGCACCACCGCTAGAGTATAAACCCTGAGCATCGGTAATAATACTACCATCAACCAGCTCTACTTCAGGAAACATCTCTCTAAACTGGTTGGCAAACAGCCAATGCGTAGAACATTTTCGCCCATCTAACAAGCCGGTTGCAGCCAGTAAAAATGCACCCATACAGAGCGAAGCTACTTCTGCACCTTTAGCATGATGTTTTATAATCCAGGGTAGTAGCTCCTGGTTAGCTTCCATCGCATAACCTATATTGCCGCTAATGGCTGGTACAAATATAAGATCGGTATGCTCAACCTCATGCAACAGTTTATCGGCGTGCACCGAAAAAAGGCTATTGTTTAACCTCACCTCTTTCGTCATCCCTATAAGCTCAACTTTAAAAAGCGGGAGTTTGCCCGATGCCTGTAAAAACTCGTTAACAGCGGTAAATAGATAGCGGGGATCTGCAATGGCTTCAATCACGGCAGTCTCTGGAATTAAGATAGATACATGTTTCATAATCCAAATATAACGAGGCTAATTGTCGTAAACAACCCCCGCAATTGTCGCTTCTACATATTTAGCTTGTTAATTTCTGCCCGTATGTTTGTGTTGTTAATCGTTTACAGTTGAATCTTTAAAGCGGTAATGCCGATAATGACAATGGAAGAGTATATTTTAAATGAGGATATTAAGGTAATGTGTATTACTGCCGAATCTTTCCCAAACGGAGTTTTAGCGGCACATCAAAAACTTCATGCCCTGTTTCCACTTGATAAGCAACGCAGGTATTTTGGAATAAGCAGGCCTAACGAAAAGCGGGAGATTATTTATAAGGCTGCCGTTGAAGAAATAACAGATGGCGAAGCTGAGAAATTTGATGTCGAAGCCTTTACCATAAAGAAAGGAACATTTATTAGTGAAGTGCTTTCCGATTTTATGAAAGATGTTAGCCAGATTGGGAAGAGCTTCGAAAAATTGCTCAATCAATCCAACATTGATCCAAACGGCTATTGCCTCGAAATGTATATTAACGAAACCGATGTGCGCTTAATGGTAGGCATCAAAAAATAAATCAATTGGCAAGTATAAATTCATATCTCACTTTTAATGGCAACTGCCGCGAAGCAATGACATTCTATCAGGGTTGTTTGGGAGGAGAATTGACCTTCGAAACCATTGGAGAATCGCTTATTGTTGACAAAATGCCCAATATTATGAAGCGGAGTATTATGCATGCTGTTTTGGCTAAAGATGATTTGGTGATTATGGCAACAGATATGGTAGAAGAACGCGGATTAATTAAGGGAAATTCGATTGCTATGATGCTGAATTGTAATTCGGAAGAAGAGGCCCAGGCTTTTTACCGTAAACTTTCAGCAGGAGGGAAGGCCTCGCATCCATTACAGGAAACATTTTGGGGAGCACTTTTTGGCGATTTAACAGATCGCTTTGGGAATAACTGGTTAATAAACTACGATAAAAACAAATAAATATGAAGAAGCTAAAAACATGGTATTGGATTGCCACCATTATTTTTGCATTAATGATGATTATGGATGGCGTTGGCGGAATTACTCAACAGGAAGCAGGCAAAGAAGTGCTTAAACACCTCGGTTACCCGATGTATCTGCTCATCATTGTTGGCATTGCAAAACTGCTTGGGGCGGCATCCATCCTTCAAAATAAATTTAAAGTCATTAAAGAATGGGCCTATGCAGGTTTTGCCATTAATTTTATCGGCGCCTTTGCCTCCAGGGCATTTGTTGGCGATGGCATATCGCTTTTAATCCCTCCAC
Organism: Pedobacter sp. ISL-64; assembly: GCF_018613605.1. Lineage (GTDB taxonomy): Bacteria > Bacteroidota > Bacteroidia > Sphingobacteriales > Sphingobacteriaceae > Pedobacter. The sequence continues at coordinate 117,023 of NZ_JAGGPU010000019.1, forward strand.
TTATTGCCCTGTTAATTATGTTTATCCCATACATTTTGTGGAAGAAACTGGCATCAAATGTTAAAATTAGTTAAAACTAAACGGCTAGTTTAGGTTGCGGCTTTTCAGAACCAAATATTGTTAACTTTGGGTATTGTAAACAACCAAACACAATACATGAACCATCATGATTTTTTAAATCCAGAAAAGGATTAATCATGAAGTCTCATTACCATTAAAACAAAACACGGATGAAAAAAAGCCTTTTATTTATAATCGCTTTATTATTTACAAGTACAGCATTTTCTCAAAATGTGATCCAGCTGTTCAACGGTGCAAACGACTTTTTTAAACTGTTGCAGGAAGAGAAGTTTAAAGATGCCCACGCTTTCTTTGACGATACTTTAAAAACGAAGTTAACGGAAGAAAGTTTAAAGAAACTTTGGGGAGATATTGGAGCAAAATATGGGAAGGCAGAATCGCTAGATGCCGTTCAAAGTAAAGCTCAGGGCGAGTTTTTCGCAGTAACGGTAGAAGGTAAATTTGCCAACGGGGATCAGAACTTTATTTTAGGTTTTAATAAACTACAGAAAATCGTCGGAATCTTCCTCGCGCCGTCGCGAAAAGCGGCCGCTTATTTAAAACCAACTTATGGTGATACCAGTTTATACAAAGAAAAATCGGTATATATTGGGCCGGCAGGAAAACAGTTGGCAGCCATTATCACCACGCCAAAAAATGCTAAAAATTTCCCTATCGTGGTCTTTGTGCATGGCTCTGGTCCGGCAGATATGGATGAATCAGTTGGTGCGAATAAACCCTTTAAAGATTTAGCTGGCGGTTTAGCCTCCAAAGGCATTGCTTCTGTTCGTTATGTAAAACGGACCTTAATCTATCCGAATGAATTTAATAAAGCATTTACAGTAAAAGAAGAAGTGCTGGATGATGCAACTGCAGCTATTGCACTCGCAAAAACTGTTGTTGGCGCTAATCCTAAAGCTGTTTATGTATTTGGCCATAGTTTAGGCGGAATGCTGGCACCTAAAATGGCCACCATTACACCTGATTTAGCAGGAATTATTTTGGCAGCAACACCTGCCAGAAAACTAACAGATATTATTGTTGATCAGAATAAGTATATGTTCGATCAGGCTAACGATACAACAGCTGCCTTTAAAAAGCAACTGGCAGATGCTTACGTGGAAATTGATAAAAGCAGGATTTCGCAGTTGGGAACTACCATAAAACCTGATTCTTTAATTTTAGGACTGCCTGCAAAATATTGGACAGATTTAAATACCTACAATCAGGTTGCTGTAGCAAAAAGCCTTTCGAAACCTAAAATATACGTATTACAGGGCGGTAATGATTTTCAGGTGGGCAAAGTAGATTTTGATTTATGGAATGCTGCCTTAAGTAAAAAGAAAAATGTGGTTCTTAAATTTTACCCGGATTTAAACCACCTGTTAAGTTCTCAAACCGAAAAGGGTACAATGGCCCAGTATCAAGCAGCGGTAAGCGTATCCGAAACTTTAGTTAACGATATTGCATCATGGATTAAGGCCAAATAAAATTAAATCATCTAATCGATAAAGAAAAGCTCCGACCAAATTCGGAGCTTTTTTTGTGCATTTAGTTTCTTTACATCCTGTATTCGCTCCATTAATTAACAAACAATTCAAAATATGAGCGGTTTAAGTTTAGAGCATCTCATCTTAAATCGTTTGTTATGGCAAAGAATAAAATCACATTAAAAGGAATATGGGGCATTTTAAAAGCATCGTTTACAGGATTTAATGATCATAAAGTAACGAAACTTAGTGGCTCATTAGCCTATTATACGGTGTTTTCCATGGCGCCACTGCTCGTGGTTATTATTTCTTTGTGCGGTATATTTTTAGGGAGAGAAATAGCCGAAGGACAGGTTTATGCCCAGCTTGAGGGATTTTTAGGTAGAGAATCGGCCGTTTCCTTACAGCAGTTAATCAAGAATGCTTATTTGGATGGAAAAAGTACAATCGCTTTAATTATCGGTATCATAACCCTATTAATTGGGGCGACTACCGTTTTTGGCGATATTCAGGATTCTATTAATACCATATGGGGTTTAAAACCGAAGCCGAAAAGAGGGTGGGTGAAGCTGTTGCAAAACCGTTTCCTATCGTTTTCTGTAATTATCAGTTTAGGTTTTGTACTGCTGGTTTCGCTAGCGGTTACATCTGTACTCGATGCCTTTAGTGATCGCTTGCAAGCCCGCTTTGCCGAAATATCTGTTGTCGTATTTTACATCCTTAATCAAATTGTAACCTTGGCTGTTATTTCATTAATATTCGGTGTAATATTTAAGGTATTACCAGATGCAATTATAAAATGGCATGATGTAATTGCTGGTGCAATAGTTACCGCTTTACTATTTATGATTGGTAAATTTGCCATTTCACTTTATATAGGGCAGAGCGATGTTGGGAGTACTTATGGCGCAACAGGCTCATTGGTAGTTGTGCTTTTATGGACTTATTATTCTTCTATCATTTTATATTTTGGTGCCGAATTTACCAAGGCTTATGCAGTTGCTTTTGGATCTGAAATTTACCCTTCTCATTATGCGGTTACCACAAAAGAAATTGAGATAGAAACAGGGCGTAAATCCATTCAGGATAATCATCCCGAAATTAAAAAAGAGGTTAAGAAAGTTTAAAATTATTTATTCGCCCCAAGCTGTAACGATTAATCTTCTTTGGCCGCCATGGTTGCGGTGCTCGCAAAGATAAATGCCCTGCCAGGTACCAAGCGCTAATCTACCGTTTCTAATCGGAATGGTTACTGAACTGCCCAAAAGTGCCGATTTTAAATGGGCAGGCATGTCGTCCGATCCTTCATAGTCATGCTCATAATCGGGATCATTTTCTTTTACAGTTTTATTAAAGAACATTTCAAAATCAACCCTAACCGTAGGATCTGCATTTTCATTGATGGTAAGCGAAGCAGAAGTATGCTGTATAAAAACCTGGCAAATGCCAATGTTAATCTCATCAATTTGAGGTAAAGCATCTTCAACCTCGTCGGTAATGATATGGAAACCCCTTCTTCTTTCTCTAAGTGCTAAAGTTTGTTGGTATATTTTCATTGATTTTAATTCATTTTAGATTTCTGGAACATTGTATCGCGGAAATTGATATATTTTCAGATTGGTCAGACGCTGTCTGACTTTTTCAATTCAGGGCGATCCGTCATGTTGAATTTATTTTAAAAGCAGAATAGTACTTTAATTGTCTTGTAGCTACTTCGTGGTCAGCATCTTTCTTGTGTTTAGGACCCTGAAATGAATTCAGGGTGACGATCGTAAGAAATTCCATTTAAAATCACCCTTTAAATTAACCATAAGATTTTATTTCAAAAATTCTACATTCCATATTTTCTCTGCTTTTCTGCCAATCAACCAAAAAGATGCAGCCATTACAGAAAAAAACAAAGCTTTATGCCAGCTGTCCCAGAAATACTCAAAATAGCGCGTGTAGAGGTTAATGAAGAGAAAGGTAATGCCAAATTCGCGGGCAATGTCATCACGGTATTTTAAACCAAAGAGCGTACTTGCTACACAGACAGCTCCTGAAATTAATGCCCAATAAAACAAGCTTAGTTGCCTAACCTTATACCATTCTTCTAAACTGGCAAAGTTGCCAAATACTGATAAGGCCCAAAGCGAGACAAACAAATAAACCATTCCTGCGATATAAGTAACCTGAAAGAAGTTGTGTGTTTTGGGGAAAGCTTTCATAATAAACGACGCTGCGGTTAATGCAGCGCCAAAAACTACAAAGCGCAAAGGATAATTCATGCCAAGGAAGTAATAATTCCAACGGCTTAAATAACCTGTTTCGGTACCAAACCAGGCACCTAAAGATATCAAAGCAAAAATCCAGATTAAACGCGAATTGAATATATAACCTAAAGCACCATAAATGAAAACTGATATTAGGATAAGGATGGAGAAATTGCCAGATCCATTGTCTAGTACCTTCCCGAAATAAGCAATGGCATTTGCGGTAAGTAAAATTGCTGAGAAAACGATAGCTTCATTACTAAACTTTAAATGGGCCAGTTTCTTTTTTCGCTTAAAACCTAAGATATAAAGCCATGCTGCCAATCCGCCAGAAACAATAGCAATTACGATGTTTGGTGTATTGTAAACCCGTTTTAAATAGTTTAAGATGGAGTTATCAATGAGTAGCGAACCTAGTGCAATAAAACCACAAGCCAAAGCTACCCAAAAAGCATACTGTGCCAGGCGTAACCAATCGAAGTTTTTGGCTTCATAACTTTTGCGGAGTTTATCGCCGGTTTCGTTATTAATTAAGCCGTCACTTTGCCATTGCTCAATCATATCATCAAGAAACTCACTCTTTTCTCTATCAACTTTCATAGGTTAGGTTATATACGAAGATAGTTTTTTTGGTCGGAAGTCAGAAGTCAGAGGGCCGCAAGAGAAAAAACATACTATCTATGCATCTAGACTCCCGACTTCGGACTAATGACTTGGGACTAACTAAATAACCTCCTTGATCTTCTTGTTATTCCCTACAATCCAGATTACATCACCGTTATCGAAAACAAAGTCAGAAGAAGGATTTAATATCCGATCAGTACCTCTTTCTATACCAACAATTAAGGCCTGTGCTTTTTCGCGGATACCTGCATTTCTAATACTCAGGCCATAAACAGGCGATTCGGCATGAACAATAACCTTTTGTAAGGTCATTTCTTTATTCGGAAAATTACTTTCTTCGGCTGTTTCTGGGCTGTCTATTTCTAAAAGTGCTTTTACGGCTGCTAGTTGATCATCCGCACCAATCACCAACAGTTTGTCGTTTGGATAAAGCCGTTCATCTCTTCCGGGAGTTGGGATATTGTTTCTTCCGCGTTCGATTAAGGCAATATTTACCCCGTATTTTTCCCTGATCATTAATTCGGTAAGCGTTTTTCCAACCACTTCCGATTCGGGAGAGACAGTGAGTTCTGTTAAGTGGGTATCCCAGGGTAAAATATTCGGTTTTTGGCTCTCACGTGCATTTAAGTTCAGCATGAAACGCCTTTCCAGTTTATCATAAAAAGACTGCAGTTTTCTGGAGAAGATAACCATTCCTAAGATGATCAGTCCCAGCGCAATCACAGCAGCAATCCAGGTATCAAAAAACTCATACATTAAAAAACCTACAAAGAAAATGCCTAAGGCAATTCTGAAAAACTCGATTGCGATTAACGGACCACGGGTATACTTTTTGTTCAACCAAAGGTGAGAATAGGCTGTTCTTTGAATCCTTCTGATCGATAATGCCCATAAAAATGGCGACATTAAAATGAACGAAACCACTACGCTGATAATAATAGAAGTTAAACTGTTGGCAATATTGCTCACAATAAATGGCTGAACGTACCTGTAGGCCAAAAATATGATGGCTATGATGATTACCGAGTGGATAATCGTATTAAAGATATAAGACCTTAATAAAACCTTCCAATCGCTTAACGTAGTAATTCCTTCGGTACTGGAGCTGTATCTTTCTATACCATCTAACCATTTTTTGGGTAAAACACGGTTCAAATACTGGTAAAAAGGTTCAGATAGTTTAATTAAATATGGCGTGGTAAATGTAGTGATCGCCGCTGCTGCTACCGCGATAGGGTAAAGGAAATCGCTGGTTACTTTAAGGGTTAAGCCTAATGAGGCAATGATGAATGAAAACTCACCAATCTGCGCCAAACTCATGCCCGATTGTACCGAAGTTTTTAACGGCTGGCCAGATAATAACGCACCTAAAATGGTAAATATAATTTTCCCGAAGATAATAACCATGGTAGCCACTAAAATTGGAACCCAGTATTTAACCAGCATTGCGGGATCAATCAGCATACCAACCGAAACAAAAAATACTGCTGCGAATAAGTCTTTTACCGATTTGGTTAAATGTTCGATTCTTTCTGCTTGTGTAGTTTCGGCTAAAATGGAGCCCATTATAAACGCACCCAAAGCAGGAGAGAAGCCCACCTTATCGGCCAGTAATACCATTACCAAACATAACGCTAAAGATACCACCAACATGGTTTCGTCGTTCATTAATTTCTTGGTTGCTTTAAGAAATGAAGGAACCAGGAATATTCCGCCCAAGAACCAAAGTACCAGGAAAAAAGCCAGTTTTAAAATGGAATACAGCATTTCTGTACCTGCCGATTGCTGACTAACCGCCAGGGTAGAGAATAGTACCAATAACAAGATGGCAACCAGATCTTCAACAATTAAAACTCCGAAAACCAGACCAGCAAACTTTTTATGCTTTAAGCCAAGTTCTTCGAAGGCTTTAATGGTAATCATGGTTGATGAGATGGATAAAATTCCACCTAAAAATAGACTGTCCATGTCTTTCCAGCCCATACCTTTACCAACGAGATAACCGGCCAAAATAATAAATAAAACTTTTACAATCGCGGTGATGGAGGCAGAACCACCAACTTTAACCAGTTTTTTGAAACTGAATTCTAAACCTAAACTGAATAAAAGGAAAATTACGCCTATTTCGCCCCAAATATTGATGCTTTTTGTATCGGTAACTGAAGGGAAAAAATCTAAATGTGAGCCAACCAACAGGCCGGCCAGTATATAGCCTAAAACCAGCGGTTGTTTAATTCGTTTAAATATGAGAGTAGTTATTCCTGCAGCAGCAAGGATTAATCCTAAATCGGCTATTAAATCGGGTAAATGCATCTATATAAAAGGGTAATGATGTTTAAATAATTTATTTCCAGATATAATTTATTACCTGGCATTTTATTGATAATCCCACGTTAAAGTGGTTAAAATGAAATTACTTACCAAAAAACATGTTTTGGATAAAGCACCTTAAACAAACACCAATAATTATGCTTTAATCTTTTGATTACAACTCTAGCATTAATGATCTTGTTCTTAAAAAAAAGGAGCAGCAAAAAAGTGATGAGTACAAAAGCACTGGAAGATATTTTTACAATTGAACTGTTGATAAAATCTTTTTGCAGACTTTCACTGTCCTGATTGAAATCAGAATTGGATTTGATGTTTTTTTTACTTGAAATGAAACTTATTTTGGTGTTTTTAAATATTACATCATTTCTTTTTTCCTGCGATGCGAAGGCCGCAAAATTAATAGAGATAGATAGAAAGAAGATGATGTAAAAAAGCCTCATTGCTGCTAATATAATGAAAAAGAGGCTTTTTTGAAAGGAAAGTCTGATTAAAAATGGGCTTGAAGCTTATTTTAACTTAGATTACTAACATTGAGTTTGTGAAATAACATCCCCTTGAGTTATCGTCATTTCGAGCGGAGTGCAGCGCAGCCGAGAAATCTGCCTAGATAGATCTCTCCATTCCACTGCGTTCCAGTCGAGATGACGACCATGTTGGGTACGCTGAAAATTACCTACCCATTAAAATAAGCTAAAGTAGCCTGCTTATCTTTTTGTAACTGAAGAGTCAAAGCTTCTAATCCGGTAAATTTCACATCATGACGTAAGAATTTCAAAAAGTTCATCTTAATATCCTGCCCATAAATTTCCTGGTTAAAATCGAAAATATTAACCTCAATGTTTCTGGTCATCCCGTTAATGGTTGGTCGCTGCCCGATGTAGGCCATTCCTTTGTATGGTTGAGGGTTTAAGGTTGAGGGGTTAGGGTTTGGGACTTCAGACTCCATTTCTACGGTAACCGCATAAATGCCATCGCCCGGAATCAGTTTATAAGTCTCCTCAACAAAGATGTTCGCCGTGGGGAAACCAATAGTTCTGCCTATTTTATCGCCTTTAATTACCCTTCCATAAATAGAAAAAGGATAACCCAGATAATCGTTGGCCAAGCTTACATCACCCGCTAAGAGTGCCTGGCGGATTTTGGTAGAGCTTACTGCAACATCATGAATATCCTGCTCCATAATTTCTTCAACACTAAAACCATAATGTAAACCTGCAGCCTTTAAATCGCTTAAATTTCCAGAACGGTCTTTACCAAAGCGGTGGTCGTAACCAATAATAATATGTTTGGTGCCAATGTTGTTCACCAATGTATTTTTTATATAATCTTCAGGAAGCTGATTAGAGAAATCTCTGGTAAATGGCGTGATGATTAAATGATCTACACCTAACCCTTTTAAAATTTCGGCTTTTTCATTAATGGTATTAATCATTTTTAGCTCCTGGTTTTCAGGATCTATAATCATTCTAGGGTGCGGGAAAAAAGTTAATATTACACTTTCTCCGTTGTCGGATTTTGCCTTTTCTACCAGTTGTTTAATGATTTTTTGGTGTCCGAAATGCACGCCATCAAAAGTGCCAATGGTTACAATGGCATTATCTAATTTTTTAAAATCCGAAAGGTTATGATATATTTTCAATGGTAAATCTATTTTATCGGTGTGGGGTTTGCATGAGGGATGGAAGCGGTATCCCCCGATTTAAGCATTATTGTTATTATTTTGTGGCATGCTTGCTTGTTTCACAGGTTTCATCGGGGATTTAGCGTACAGCCCGACCCTTTGCACAGCTTAGGGGCATGCCCAAATTTCTGTTATTTATTAATGTAAAGCATGGCGTTTCACTACCCCGCCTTTTAAGTCGGCAATTTGTTGTTGGATTACAAAGGCATCCGAATCGATCTGGCGGATAGCGGTTTGTAATTTGCTCATTTCTAGCTTGGTAACCACGGTGAAAATAATATCGATATCTTTCTTTTCTCCGTAACCACCTTCGCCTTTATAAATGGTAACACCACGTTTCATTTCGCTGATGATAAAACTTTTAATGGCTTCCTGATGTTCTGAAATAATGGTAACACCAGTATATTGTTCTATACCGTTTACGATGAAATCGATAGTGCTTGAAGCAGATAAATACGTTAAAATGGCATACAGCGCAGTTTCGATGTTTAGGAAATAAGCTGCGAAGGCAAAAATAATGATATTTAAAATCAGGATGATATTTCCAACGGTTAAAATGCTGTTTTTACTGATGTAAAGTGCTAAAACCTCTGTACCATCAATTACGCAGCCTCCGCGCATGGCCAATCCAATTCCTCCTCCTAAAAACAAACCGCCAAAAAATGCAATAAGCAATTTATCATGTGTAATGGGTTGAAAAGGCAGAAAAATTAAAGCCAGCGAAAGTGCAGCAATAGCGATAGCCGTTTTAATGGCAAAACCTTTACCAATCTGTCTGTAGCCTAAAATAACGAAGGGAATGTTGATGATTGCAATAAGGTACGATAAATTCCAGCCTGTTAAGGTACTTAGCAAAAGGGAAATACCGGTAACACCACCATCAATAAAATGACTGGGCATTAAAAAGCTTTTTAAGCCAAAACATGCCGAAGTTACACCTGCAATAATTAAAAGAATTTCTTTTATAAACCTGATGTTCCTATTTTTGATGCGGTTCATGCCTCTGCTGCAGTTTTAACTTCTTCTTTTTTGCTACGAATATAATTAACAAGTTCTAATACCTCAAACGCATCTTTAAGCAAAAAGTTTCCGCTTCGTGTACGGGTAAGTTTAGAAAGATAAGCCCCACTATTTAAAGTTTTACCAAAATCGGATATTAAGGAGCGGATGTAAGTACCTTTACTGCATACAATCCTGAAATCGATCTCTGGTAGTTCGATCCGTGTGATTTCGAACGCTGGAACACTTACAAAACGTTTACGCAGCTCTACCTCTTCACCTAACCGTGCTTTTACGTATAAACGTTCGCCATTTACCTTTACTGCTGAGTGTGCGGGTGGATATTGTTCTATATCGCCAATAAAAGGTTTACAGGCTGCATAAATTTCGCCTTCAGTAGTCTTGCTGATATCGAAAGTCTGATCTACCTCAGTCTCCATATCAAAAGATGGGGTAGTAGCACCCAGAATCATTGTTCCGGTATATTCTTTCTCTTCAGCCTGGAAAGTGTCTATCTGCTTAGTTAATTTGCCTGTACAGATGATGAGCAAGCCTGTAGCAAGGGGATCTAAAGTGCCGGCATGACCAACCTTTAGTTTTAGCGGTTTTAAAGAATTACGGATTTTGCCCACCACATCAAATGAAGTCCACTTGTATGGTTTGTTGATTAAAAGCAATTCGCCTTCAGCAAAATTGAAATCTTTGAATTTTGAATTTTCAGTACTCACAAATCTTTTTTGCGCAAAGATACAGATTCAATGTCGTTTACTCCATTTTTTTAATGACTATCTATAATCTGGAATCGGGCGTTTTTTGATTAGAAGCGCAAGGTTATCCACTTTTTTTAAAGCATGTTCCTGCCATCCGCTTTACTCACCCGATGAAAAATCGGGATTCGTGCCCGCTTCTGTCAGGGCTAAAATCAAGGCTTGTGCAGAGTAAAACGGCATAACAGAACAAGCCCCGCCAGGCTAAACCCGATAGGAGTGGGCATACCGATTCTTTATCGGTATAAAGTGAATAACGGGGCTATATTAACCTATACGCTCAGCAATTGCTTTTCAAATAACAGTTCAAGCAGATCGCTGCTATTTTAAAGCGGTTCAATTAGCAGATAGTCATTTAATATTTACATAGATTATATAATTTGTAGGTTGTGGCCACTTAATAGAAGAATGATAATAATTAAGCCTGCCGCAATTCTATACCATCCAAAAACCTTGAAACCATTTTTGTTTAAGTATCCGATAAAATTTTTTATCGCCAAAAGTGCCACTACAAAAGCAACAACATTACCAATAATTAAAAGGTTAGTCTGCTCATGGGTAATGGTGTGCCCTTCTTTATAAAAATCGTACAGTTTTTTAGCTGTTGCGGCAAACATGGTAGGTACAGCCAAAAAAAATGAAAATTCTGCAGCAACTTTTCTGCTTAATTTCTGACTCATGCCGCCAACAATAGTGGCTCCCGAGCGCGATACACCTGGTAACATAGCAATACATTGAAAGAAACCAATTTTTAAAGCAGTTAAATAGGTTATTTTTTCCTCTTCATGGATAGTTGGTTTATTAAACCACTTGTCTACAAATAATAAGATAACACCGCCAACTAACAGCGAAATACCAACAGCCATTGGGCTTTCTAATAATTCGTCGATTTTTTTGCTCAATAACAAACCAAATATGGCAGCTGGGATAAATGCAACCAGTAATTTAATGTAGAAATTTATTGATTTGAAAAATCTTTTGAAATAGAGTACAACAACAGAAAGTATTGCACCCAATTGTATCACAATGGTGAAAAGTTTTACAAATGGTTCTGATGCAATGCCCATAAAAGATGATGCAATAATCATGTGTCCGGTGCTCGATACAGGTAAAAATTCAGTTAGTCCTTCAACAATGGCAAGGACAATGGCTTCAAAAGAGTTCATATGTTTAGAAAAGATAAGAAATAAAGAAAACGCTTAATTAATAAATTAAGCGTTTCAAGTATAATCCTTTAGGATAAAGTTATTTTTTTAGGATAGCATAAATGCCAAAAGCAAAACCCGCCAACACCACTATCGGTGCCAATAAAGTCCTTCTGAAATCATAAATATCGCCAGTAGTACCCATCATTAATATAAAGCCAACTGCTACAATTGCAATGCTGATTAACAATAACTGATAGTTTTTTTTGGTAAACACCAATTCGCTTTTAACGTCCTTTACAACCGGACCTGTTTTTTTTTCTGCCATTATCTATAAAGATGATAAGATTTTAAACGTAAATATCTGCTTACTGCAAACCATGTACTAATGCCTGTTATAAAAATACCCACAATTAAAAGGCCTATAAATACGAAGCCAAATTCCTGGTAGTTATTTAAAATAATGATCTCAGGTACCTCTTTGCGGGCGTAAATTAAAGTTGCCAACAAAATTATGATGGCAATAAATGCAGCAATTAAGCCATGTAAAGCAGCATACAATAAGAAAGGACGTCGAATAAAGTTTTTCGTTGCACCAACCAGCTGCATACTTTTAATTAAAAAGCGTTGTGAGTAGATTGCCAGCCTTATGGTGTTGTTAATCAGTGCGATAGATATGATTAATAGGAGTGCAGCAAAGGCTAAAATAATTAAGCCAATGGTACTGATATTTTTGTTTACCATATCAATTAAAGAGCTTTGGTAAACCACTTCTTTAACAACAGGGTTTTTAGAAATACTTGCTTTTAAGGCATCGATGCTTTTATTGTTCGCATATTCTGCTTTTAAATACACGTCGAAGGTAGATGTTAGCGGGTTGTATCCTAAAAAGTTAACAAAATCCTCACCTAAATCCTGCGTTAAGTTTCTTGCGGCAAGCTCTTTATTTACATATTGAGTTTGCTTTACTGCAGGATTTGCATTTAATTCCTTCTGAAAGGCCAAAACATCGGCTTCTTTTGCACCTTCATCAACAATAATGTTTAAAACGATGTTTTCTTTAACGTAGTTAGACAGGTTTTTGGCATGTACAAGTACCAAACCAAGCAGTCCCAGCATTAATAAAACCAAAGCAATACTGATTATAGTGGAGATATAAACGGTTTTGGTTTTCTTAGATGCATCACTTACTTCGAATTCTTCCATGTATTTCATTTTTGTTTCTGCGAAAATATAAATTATACCTGATAAACACCAATTAATGATTGCTAAATGAATATTAACGGAAAGCTTTTGCTTTTAGTTTGAGTATTAATTCTTTAATTAAATTTACTTTTTGTGAAAACGCGGTACGAAATTTGTTGAAACGGCGTTAATTATGGATATCTTAAAACTAAATTTAACTATGAAAAGACAAATTACTATTCTGAGCCTATTCTTACTTATCGCCTCGACAATTATTTCTTGCAAAAAAGATGATACTTCTTTAAAAGCCCAGATGTTAGGCCGATGGACGTTAAATAAAATTGTAACTTCCGGTTATACTGCTGAAGAAACATTGAAAGATCCAAAAAAGATTAATGGGACTGTTACCTATGGTACAACAAGTGATTATGTTGACTACAAATCAAATAATGACGATCAGGTAGAGTTGAGTTTATCTGGTAACAGAACAATCGGAACTTATGTGATCATTTATTCTGATCAGTTCAGCATGGATATTAATGATGGATTGAATTATTGTAAAATAAACAGTATTACTGCAAACAAATTAGAGTTTACTGCTAAAATTGATAAGACAAACGTTACTAAAGTATATTCTTTATCAAGATAAGATCTTAATCCCCCGATTATTTGCTGCGCCATTGGTTTTTAACATCAATGGCGCTTTTTTTTGTGTTAAATCTTAGGGCCGTCATGCTTAATTCATTTCAGCATCTTTCCAAGCAAGATAGACCCTGAAATGAATTCAGGGTGCCGATCTCGTTGGGTAATAGAGCTAAAATTGTTTATTATGATAAATATTTAGCGAAACATTTATTTTGGCATAAAGCATCGGATGATATCTAAGTGCACAAAAGACGTGTAGGTTTTTACCCTTAACTTCTTCTAATTCTGCATTTCTGCTGGCAAAATATTATCATTAATCTGCTTTTTTAAGCCCCTTAATTTCCGTATTTTCGCCCCTTTAAAAATTTAAAACTTGCAATGGATTACCAATTCAAAGAAATAGAACAAAAGTGGCAGAAATTTTGGGCAGATCATCAAACGTTTAAAGCCGAAAGCAATTCTGATAAACCAAAATATTATGTGTTAGATATGTTTCCTTATCCATCAGGAGCAGGCCTGCACGTTGGTCACCCACTGGGTTACATTGCATCAGATATTTTTTCAAGATATAAACGCCTTAAAGGCTTCAATGTATTGCATCCAATGGGATACGATTCGTTCGGATTACCTGCAGAGCAATATGCCATACAAACCGGTCAGCACCCTGCCATTACCACCGAGGCAAACATTGCAACCTACCGCAGGCAGTTAGACCAAATTGGTTTTTCTTTCGATTGGAGCAGAGAAGTACGCACCAGTGAACCATCTTATTATAAATGGACACAGTGGATTTTTATGCAGTTGTTCAATTCATGGTACAATATCGAAAACGATAGGGCAGAAGATATGACCACGTTGATCGAAAAATTTAATGCTTCTGGTACAGCTGATGTTAAAGCAGTTTGTGATGAAGATACTAAAGAATTTATGCCGAGCGACTGGGCAACCTTTACCGATGAAGAGAAACAGATTGAATTGTTGAAATACCGTTTAACTTATCTTCGCGAGAGTACTGTAAACTGGTGCCCGGCTTTAGGAACCGTTTTGGCGAATGATGAAGTTAAAGATGGCTTCTCGGAACGTGGCGGTTTCCCTGTTGAGCAAAAGAAAATGATGCAATGGAGCATGCGGATTACAGCTTATTCTGATAGACTTTTGCAGGGTTTGGATACCATCGATTGGCCAGAACCAATTAAAGAAATGCAACGTAACTGGATCGGTAAAAGTGTTGGAGCATCAGTTAAGTTTCAGGTTGAAGGAAACGATAAACAAATTGAAGTTTTTACTACACGAGTAGATACCATTTTTGGAGTTTCTTACCTGGTTTTAGCTCCGGAGCATGAGTGGGTTGCAGAATTAACTACTCCTGAACAAAAAGAGGACATTGCAAACTACATCGCTTTAACTAAAAAGAAATCAGAGTTAGACCGTATGGCCGATACCAAAACGGTGTCTGGTGCTTTTACGGGTACCTATGTAATTAATCCTGTAAGTGGCGAACGTGTGCAGTTGTGGATTGCTGATTATGTGTTGGCAGGTTACGGAACTGGTGCGGTAATGGGCGTTCCGAGCGGCGATCAACGCGATTGGTTATTTGCCACACATTTTAATTTGCCAATTATCCAGATTTTGGACGGACAAAAAGAGATAGATGTTCAGGCAGACCCGACAAAAGAAGGGAAATACATTAATTCTGGTTTCATAAACGGAATGACATATAAAGAAGCTGTTCCATTTTTAAATAACTGGTTGGAAGAAGAGAAAGTAGGGAAAGCAAAAGTAAACTTCCGCCAACGTGATGCGATTTTTGGTCGCCAGCGTTATTGGGGTGAGCCGATTCCGGTTTACTTTAAAGATGGATTGCCTTATTTGGTAAAAGAAGAAGAATTACCATTGTTACTTCCTGAAATTGATAAATATTTACCAACTGAAACAGGAGAACCACCTTTGGCGAGGGCCGAAGACTGGGT
This sequence comes from Pedobacter sp. ISL-64, assembly GCF_018613605.1. GTDB lineage: Bacteria > Bacteroidota > Bacteroidia > Sphingobacteriales > Sphingobacteriaceae > Pedobacter. The sequence goes on from NZ_JAGGPU010000019.1 coordinate 132,172, forward strand.
GCCAAAAGATGGCGGGCACTATGAATTGAGCACCATGCCAGGTTGGGCAGGAAGCAGCTGGTACTGGTACCGTTATATGGATGCCAATAACAATAACGATTTTGCTTCAAAAGAAGCTGTTGAATATTGGAAAGATGTCGATTTGTACATAGGTGGCTCTGAGCATGCAACCGGTCACTTATTGTACAGCCGTTTCTGGAATAAATTTTTGAAAGATTTGGGTTACACCAAAGAAGAAGAACCTTTCAAAAAACTGATTAACCAGGGCATGATTCAGGGTAGAAGTAATTTTGTTTATCGCATTAACGATGAGAATGGAAAACCTACTAACACTTATGTATCAGCTGGATTAAGAAAAGAATATAAAACCTCAGCATTGCACGTTGATGTAAACATTGTTGAGAACGATACTTTAGATATCGCTAAGTTCAAAGCCTGGAGAGAAGAATATGCTAACGCAGAATTTATTCTTGAAGACGGGAAATACATCTGTGGTGTTGAGGTCGAGAAAATGTCGAAATCAAAATTCAACGTGGTTAATCCCGATGATTTGATTGAACGCTATGGTGCTGATACTTTGCGGATGTACGAGATGTTCTTAGGTCCGTTAGAGCAGAGTAAACCTTGGAATACGAATGGTATTGAAGGTGTATTTAAGTTCTTGCGTAAATTCTGGCGCTTGTTTCACAACGAAGAATGGGCTTTCCATGTAAACGATGCTGTTCCTACAAAAGCCGAATTAAAATCGCTGCATAAAATCATTAAAAAGGTGCAGGATGATATAGAGCGTTTCTCGTTCAATACTTCTGTATCGAGTTTCATGATTGCAGTAAACGAGTTAACCGATCTGAAATGCAAAAACCGTCAGATTTTGGAAGATATGGTGATTATCCTTTCACCTTATGCGCCACATATCTGCGAAGAGCTTTGGGTATTGTTGGGTAATGAAGCCGGAACTTTATCGTATACGGCTTTCCCGACATTTAAACCTGAGTATTTGGTAGAAGATGAGTTTGCCTATCCGGTTTCAATCAATGGCAAAATGAAAATGAACCTGAATTTGAGCTTAACTTTAGCTCAGCCAGAGGTAGAAAGCATTTTATTGGCTGATGAGCAATTCCAGAAATTCTTGGATAGTAAAGCACCTAAAAAGATTATTTTCGTTAAAGGAAAGATTATTAATGTGGTGGTTTAGTAAGGTTGAAGGCCGAAGGTTTAGGGATTCCTTTTTTTTGCCTTAAACCAGAAATAGAAAAAACCGGATTACATTTCGTAATCCGGTTTTTTATTTTCGTGCGATTGTCATTGCTTCGTCGGCTGAAAAAGCCTTCTCGCAATGACGGACCACTTTTACCTATTTTTCGCCCTCAACTGCCGATGGGTATAAAAAACAAAACCCGAGCTGTATTTTACAACTCGGGTTTTTACGTGCATCGTCATGCTGAATTTATTTCAGCATCTTTCATGCTATAAAGACCCTGAAATAAATTCAGGGTGACGGAACTAATTATATCAATTCTGGATATTCATGGTTGAAGATGAATTAAGCCCCTTATCTTCCCACCTTAAACCTTTCACCTCAAGAACTATCTTTCGCCTCTTTTTCTATTTCCGCCAAATCTTCTGTTGTTGCTGGCATTGCGTGGTTTACCGCTCATATTGCCATCAGCACCTTTTTTAGCACCGCCACCGCCTTTAGATTGGGCTTGTGGTTTACGTTTAACCTGGTTTTTAGCAAGCATACTTTCCCAGCTTAATGGATAAGGATGATCATCAACAACCGGGAGCGTAATTTTAATCAGTTTCTGGATATCCAATAAGTATTCGTTTTCTTCTGCATCACAGAAAGAAACGGCAATCCCGTTTGCACCAGCACGGCCAGTACGGCCAATTCTGTGTACATAAGATTCAGGAATATTTGGCAATTCGAAATTGAAAACGTGCGATAACTGATCAATATCGATACCACGTGCAGCAATATCGGTAGCTACCAAAACGCGGATTTTCCTGTCTTTAAAATCAGTTAATGCCCTTTGTCTGGCATTTTGTGATTTATTGCCGTGAATGGCAGCAGCTTTAACACCAGCATGTGCCAAATCCTTAACAATACGGTCTGCACCATGTTTGGTACGGGTAAAAACCAAAGCAGTTTCGATCTTTTTATCCTCAAGAAGATGGATCAATAATTTCTTTTTATCAGGCTTGTCTACAAAATAAACCGATTGAACAATTGTTTCCGCTGTAGAAGAAATGGGGGTAACTTCTACTTTTGTCGGACTAGATAAAATCGTATTTGCCAACTTCTGGATTTCATCTGGCATGGTTGCCGAGAAAAATAAAGTCTGCCGTTTTGCAGGCAATTTAGCCACTACTTTTTTCACATCGTGAATAAAGCCCATATCTAGCATGCGGTCGGCTTCATCCAATACGAACAATTCGATGGTATTTAAACTGATGAAACCCTGGTTCATTAAATCTAATAAACGGCCTGGTGTTGCAACTAAAATGTCAACGCCTTTTCTTAAAGCTTCTACCTGCGAGTGTTGATTTACACCACCAAAAATTACTAAATGGCGTAAATTTAAATGACGGCCGTAAGCCTTAAAACTCTCTTCAATCTGGATGGCAAGCTCGCGTGTTGGCGTTAAAATTAAAGCCTTTATGTTTTTGGTTGCCTTGGTATTGATGTGTTTTTCGTGCAATAACTGCAACATCGGGATAGCAAAGGCGGCGGTTTTTCCGGTACCGGTTTGCGCGCAACCTAATAAATCTTTACCTTTTAATATCGTTGGGATGGATTGCTCCTGTATTGGTGTCGGTTGTGTATAACCTTCGGTCTCAAGGGCCTTTAAAATTGGCTCAATGAGGTTTAATTCTTTGAATAACATGTATGTTTCTGTGTAATATTTATCGAAGAAGCTAGAACAATCAATTGTTGAAGGACTAACTTGCGGAGAGAATATGCCATTCAGAATGGCAAGCCCTTATTCCTGCTTCGGCGGCAAAGATACAAAAAAATGTATGAGAATTTATTTTTTGATAAATGTAACTTCAAATCGTTATCTATTACTCAGATCTGTTATTGATCTAATGCATTTAATCCTTTTAGTTAGTGTTTTATAGTCTGTTTGTCTATGTATTTTTTGTAGTATTATTATTTTTATATGTATATTTATTTTTAATCAAGTGTATATTGTACACTAATTCATTATTTAATTAAAAAAATATCATTATGTAAATCATTAATAAAAATACCTAACAACCTATCTAACCACTTACTTATGAGAAAAAATCTACCACTCTTCAGGAGAAATCCATTTTTCTTGCATGCCTGCCTTTTTTTGTGCATTGGCATAATCCAGCAAAAAACTAAACCACTTAAACACCTCGTCATAACTGACAGAGATCACCTGATACTGCTAAGTTTATTAACCTAGAAGTACATCAGTCGTATTGAGTACGCATTATTTCACCTAATCATTTATAACCTATGAAACAAAATCTATCTTGTATCAAGAGGAGTTTTCTTCTCTTGTGTTTGGGGATGTTATTTGCCCTCGGCGCAATGGCCCAATCAAAAATCACTGGTAAAGTTATTGCAAGTGATGATAAACTGCCTGTGGTTGGCGCCACGATCAAAATTAAAAATGGTAGCGGTGGTACCGCTACTGATGCAAATGGGGCCTTCTCGCTGAGCGTAAAACCTACTGATGTGTTGGTTATTTCTTTTGTTGGCTATAGCAGTAAAGAAGTAACAGTGGGTACCCAAACTAACATTTCAATTGTATTACAAGCCAACAATAATAACCTTACAGAGGTTGTGGTAACTGGTTATTCTTCTCAACGGAAGAAAGACTTAACTGGTTCTGTGGCTGTAGTAAGTATGGAACTGTTAAAGGCCCAGCCTGCAGCAAGTGCTGTAGAAGCGTTGCAAGGAAAAGCAACAGGGGTACAAATTGTAAATGACGGGGCTCCTGGTTCAACGCCACAAATCAGAATCCGGGGTTTTAGTACCATTAATAACAATGACCCACTTTATGTAATTGATGGGGTTCCGTTTGAGGGAAAACTATCCTGGCTTAACCAAAATGATATCGAAAGCATGCAAGTATTGAAAGATGCTTCTTCAGCTTCTATCTATGGTTCAAGAGCAAATAATGGTGTGGTTATCATTACCACAAAAAAAGGCTCAGCAGGACTACCAAAAATTACGCTCGATTCTTACTATGGCACACAGTCGCCAAGAAAAAATAGCTTCCCACAAATGATGAATCCTCAACAATATGCACAATATGTATTTAATGGGTATACTAATGCCGGAAAGCCTATTGCTGCTGGAGATAACTATGGTTCGGGCGCAGTACCGGTATTACCTGAATATTTGGTGGCAGGTTTAAAACTCGGTCAGAATGTTACTGCTGCAGATGCAGATCCTTCTAAGTACAACTATAGCCGTGATCCAAATCTGTTTTATCAGATTACAAAAGCAAATAAGCAAGGTACCAATTGGTTTGATGAGATAACCGAATCTGCACCAGTTCAGAATTATAATATTAGTGCACTGGGTGGTTCAGACAATGCAACCTATTCTATTAGTGCCGGATACTTGAACCAAAAAGGAACGATAAAATACACAGGTTTTAAACGTTATAGTTTTAGATCCAATACTGCGGTATCTGCTTTTAATAAAAGGGTGCGTTTCGGAGAAAATGCACAATATAGTTACTCTGAAGGTGTTGGGTTTGGTGTTAACCCGAATACTCCAGGCGGTTATCAGGATCAGGGAAGTGCTTTAGGATGGGCATACCGTATCCCAACAATTATCCCTGTTTATGACATTGCCGGAAACTTTGCCGGTAGCCGCGGTAGTCAGTTGGGAAATGCAGAGAACCCACTCGCATTTCTATTCAGGGCAAAGGATAATGTTAATAAAAACAACTTCTTTTTTGGAAATATCTTCGGTGAGGGTGATATTATTCCGGGTTTAGTATTAAAAACCAATTTTGGGATACGTTACGAAAATTACAATAGCTTATCTATGCGTTATCCAAATTTGGAATTCTCTGAAGGCAATAATTCAAATAATTTAAGCGAAATCCAAGGGTATAATACAGAATGGACCTGGACTAATACTTTAAATTATAACAAAAAATTTGCTGAAAAACACAGTTTAAATGCATTAATTGGTACAGAGGCAATCAGATCCAGAACCAGACAATTAACTGCAGGAAGAAATGATTTCTTTCTTTTGGGCAATCCGGATTATTATTATTTAAATACAGGTTCTTCAAATATCAGCAATGCCAGTACCGGAGCAATAGGGTCGCTATTCTCCGTGTTTGCAAAGCTTGATTATTCCTTTAATGATCGTTATCTCGCCAGTTTTACTATCCGTAGGGATGGTTCATCTAACTTCGGTTCTGCTAATAAGTATGGTAATTTTCCGGCAGCAAGTGCTGCATGGAGATTATCTGAAGAGGAGTTTATGAAAAGTCTCAATTGGGTTAGCGATTTGAAACTTCGTGTTGGATACGGACAAACCGGAAACCAACGGATACCGGGATATCAATATATCAATAGATTTCAAAGTTCTATTGTTAATTCAGCTTATGCGCTTGGTGGCGGTAATGGTCTTACAACTGGTGTGCGACAAAATGCCTATCAAAACCCTGATATAAAATGGGAAGCTGTAAATTCTTTAAATATTGGTCTTGATTTTACTTTGTTAGGTGGGGCTGTTGATGGATCAGTAGATTGGTATAACAAGAAAACGACTGACATGCTTTACCCGGTACCGCTGCCAGCAAGCATTGTAGGAATGGGAAGTTCACCTTTTGTAAATATCGGCGATATGAGTAATAAAGGGGTCGAATTTAATGTCGCTTATCATTATGGAAGAAGCGCTGATGGCCCTTTTAAATTTGATATTGGTGCAAATTTCTCCAAAAATAACAATAAAATCGTAAGGTTGGCACCAGGTATTCTCAATCAGGTTTATGGCAATTATAGGAGCTTACAAACCAGCGTTTTACAAGAAGGTGCCCCACTGGGTTCATTTTTTGGATATAAAACCGCAGGAATTTATCAGAGTACTGCTGATATTCAGAATAATCCTTCTTATTCAGGTGCCCGGGTTGGTGGATTACGTTATCAGGATATTAATGGTGATGGTGTTATTGATCCAAAAGATCGGACCATTATTGGAAGCCCACATCCTGATTTCACTTACGGTATAAATTTGAACGCATCTTACAAGAATTTTGATATCTCAGCTTTCTTATATGGTGTAAAAGGAAATGATATATTTGAAGCTACACGCTATTTTACAGATTTCCCTTCCTTTGATGGAGCCAAAAGTGTTAGATTACTTGATGCCTGGAGCCCAACCAATACATCAAGCCTGATTCCTTCTGCTTATGCCGGGGCCTCTGATCTGGAGTTTGCTTCTTCGAGTTATTATATTCAAAACGGAAGTTTTTTAAGGCTGAAAAATTTGCAAATCGGCTACTCCATCCCAACAGCCAAAGCTTTTGGACCAAATTCTGGCATCAATAAGATTAGGGTTTATGTTAGTGCAACCAATGTATTTACCATCACTAAATATACAGGATTGGATCCGGAAATAAGTCAAATTGTAGATGGCTTCTCTGCGCCAGGAGTAGATCAGGGTGTTTACCCATCACCACGTCAGTTTTTAATCGGTATTAATGTTGGTTTTTAATTAAAAATTATCAAAATGAAACATATAAAATATATTCTTCTTTCCTTATTAATTTGCAGTACTTTTTCCTGCAAAAAGGAATTTTTAGCATTGCAACCGCAGGGCGAACTCACCGAGGAACAGTTAATGAGCCAAGAGGGGGTTGAAGGACTTTTAATAGGTTCCTATAGTTTACTTAATGGGAATTTAGACGGAACATGGGGTAATTATGGTGCAGCACCAAGCCAATGGTTATTTGGCGAGGTTGCATCTGATAATGCCCATAAAGGGAGTAGCACAGGAGATCAGCCGCCTATGAATGCCATTGAACAGCATTCGCCAACCAGTACAAATGATAATTTATCGAATATTTGGAACAGATGTTTTGAAGGAATTCAACGCTGTAACCGTACGCTAAAAGTCCTTGCTAGCTTACAGTCAGGTTCGGGATCGGCCAAATTTGATGATGCCCGTGCAAAAGAAATTCAGGGCGAAGCCCGATTGTTGCGTGGACATTATTATTTCTTTTTGGTTCGCATATTTAAAATGGTTCCTTATGTTACTGAGGCGAATAGTGGTGCTTTTGTTCCTAATGATAAAGACATTTATCCTAATATTGTAGATGATCTTCAGTTTGCCGTAGCCAATTTAAGTACAACCAAACCAAAAAATCAAAAAGGTAGAGTAGATAAATATGCAGCTCAGGCTTATCTTGGAAAGGTGCTTTTATATCAAAAGAAATATCCTGAAGCTTACGATTTGTTGAATGCCGTAATTTTGGCCAAACCAAGTTTGGTTGATATGCCTTACGGCGATAATTTTGACATTACCAAGGAAGACGGACCAGAAACGATTATGTCTGTTCAACATTCAGTTGGAACAGATGGCACAGGCGGCGATAATGGTAATGTAGGCGATATGCTTAACTTCCCGTACGGTAATGCGCCGATTAACTGTTGCGGTTTCTTTCAGCCAACGATAGACCTGGCCAACTCCTTTAAGGTAAATGCCCTTGGCTTACCGCTATTGGACGGCAGCTATCGTACTAATCCATATAAATCTGATTATGGATTAACCGGAACGGATAAAACAAATTATGCAGTAGATAAGACTTTACCTTTAGATCCACGAATTGAATCGACAATAGGAAGACGTGGCGTTCCATATCGCGATTGGGGTTTAATGCCTGGTGATACCTGGATTCGCGACGCCAGCAATGGCGGCCCTTTCCTGGCTGTTAAGAATACCATTGATGCTGCTCAGATTTCGAGCGGAACAGCTCCAGGAAGTTCCAACGTAACCGGATTAAACGTAAACCTGATCCGCTTAGCTGATGTTTACCTGATGGCGGCAGAATGCGCCGTGGAAAAAGGCGATTTGGGCAGAGCTTTAATATTGGTTAATGCAGTTAGAGCCCGTGCTGCTAAAATTACCCCTCGTGATATAAATGGAACTCCTGCGGCGGCTTACAAAGTTAGCCAGTACATCTCGTTTCCAAATGATACCTATGCAAGAAATGCGGTGCGTTTCGAGCGCAGGTTAGAGTTGGCATTAGAAGGTCATCGCTTCTTCGATTTGGTACGCTGGGGTGTAACAAAACAAACACTGGAAAGTTATTTTTCTTTTGAAGGTGGGTACTTCAATTACTTAAAAGGCATTACCATCGAAACCAGAGATGATTATTTCCCTTTACCGCAAGATCAGATTGATAGAAGTAACGGTACCCTAAAACAAAGCCCGGGTTATTAATTCTAATTTGCTTAAATCAAAACGCATGGACAGGCACCAGCCATCCATGCGTTTTTTTTATAGTTATTTTACTGACGGATTATTTCTCCTCCTTAAACCTGCTAAAAAACAATAGGGCAATCAAACAAAGTGCGAAGCCTACAATTCCGTTCAATCGTAATCCGAAATCGTTGCCGGGGTCCTTACCGTAAATGGTAAGCATGGCGAAAATAGCGATACCCAATGTTTGTCCAAGTTTTACAAAAAGGTATTTTACTGCGAAGAACATGCCTTCGTGGTTTTCTCCGGTTTTTAAGGTATCTCTTTGGGCAATGTCGGCCAAAATAGCCGTTGGTAAAATACCAAGAGCAGCTAATGGAAACGAAGCGGATAGTACCAGGATGTAAATCTGTGTATGTGGACCAAATGGTAATTTGCCTAAAAAGAAAATGGTGACGAAGATTAAGCACAACACGCCAAATGCAAGTAATACAAAAGGTTTTTTGCCGATTTTAGCCGAACCAAAATTAACCAACGGGTAAAATAGCAAGGACGCAAAAACCATGGCAGCCATAAATTTTCCACCTTCCGATTCTGGTAGACCCAATAAAACCGTACAAAAAAACAATAAACCGCTTGAAATAATACTCAGGGCCGTATAAAAAGCGAAATCTGATATCAGGTAATATTTAAAATTGCTGTTTTTAAAGGTGCTTTTAATTGCTGGCCATAAAGGCACATGGGTAGGCTTTGCAACCGAAAATTCCTTTTCATTGATGAAGAAAATTGGCAATAACATCACCAGTCCGGATAAGATACACAAACCCCATATCGCGGTCTGGATGGCTTCGCTGCGGTTGGCTACATGAAAATGAGCCTCAACCAGATCGGCAAAGTTGTTGGTACAGGCCGATAAAATGATTCCGACTACAAAACCAACCTGCTGATAACTCGATAATTTAACTTTTTGTTTTGGCGTATTGGTTACTTCGGCCAGCAGCGCATTATAAGGAATAATATAAGTGGTAACCGATACAAAAAATAAACAAAGTGTGATGGTTAACCACCAGGCATTATGCAGGCTCTCCATTTTTTGGATCGGGTAGAAAACCAGTCCGCAAAAAAGCATAGCAGGAACAATTGCCCATTTCATAAAGGGCATCCTGCGACCGTTTTTATTGGTACATGCATCACTTTTAGACGCAATAAACGGATCGTAAATGGCATCTACCAGCCTTCCTGAAGCAGCAATAATAGAAAGGATATTAAACGCACCCAATAAAACGAGTTGTGGTACCAAAGGTGGCAGGCCAGCGTTGCTTGGGGGAAGATAGAAATAGGGAAGCATTACGATGATAATGTTTGTCATCGTGCTCCATCCAATCATACCAGCAGCGTAAGCAATTTCTTGTTTTAAGGAGAGTGTTTTATTCATTAATTATTTTAGGTTGTTTTATGTTTTTTGTAAAGCAGGTTTCAGTGTTAATCGGTTAGATCAGCCCTGCTTTCCATTTTATTTCGCTGCGCTTCATGTTCATTCCAATCAGGTTTGTTAATTGGTCTGCCTTTCTATCTTAAACCCGACAGTAGCAGAAATACTTTTTTTAGCTCCTTCGACAGGCTCAGGATGACAATGACAAAAAGATTGTAGCGTATGGCGGGACTATCGAAACCGACCAGCACCGCAACTGCTTTTCAAATTAAAATTATTTCTTATTAAACCATCTGCTCGCAAAATAGATTACCAGAAAGCCAACAAAAATATATAACCCGTTCAAAGCTGCATTCGGATCATCGGCATAAATGCTAAAGGCCACGAAAGTATAAGCAGCAATAAAAATTATAGGCAATATAGGATATAAAGGAACAGTATAGATGGTTTTTTTATCAAGATTTGCCGTTCTTTTCCGGAGGATGAAAATCGTAGCTGCCGAACTGGCCATGCTAATGCTTTCTAAGAAAATAGTATAGTTTAAAATCTTGTCGAAGGTTTTGGCATAGAAAATAATTACCACAGCAATTAATGTAAAAACAGTTAAGCTAATGGTAATTACCTCTGTTTTTTTGTTCATCCTGCTGAATATTTTTGGCAGTGCCCCTTCTTCGCCCATGGCAAACATGGCCCTTGGGTTACTCAGCAGATTTACATTTACATACCCATTACGGAGAAAAAGATGATTACGGAAAGTGCGTTAAATCCGGCAAGACCAAATATCTTCGAAGCCAATATTGCAGCTATGCTTTCTGCTGATTTTAATTCTTCAAAACCGATAACCTTTACATACACATAGTTAATGGCCAGATAAAGAATTACAATGATGGTTAAGCCGATAATAATGGAACGTGGAATTACTTTTTTAGCTTCTTTAACTTCGCCACCAAAATTGATGGTTTGGGCGTAACCTGCGTAAGAAAAAGAAACGGCAATTAAACACAGTCCTAAGGCTTTTCCATAATCAGACCAGGTAGGTAAAGCACCCGTTGCTGTTTTAAAAATTGGGGTAACTGTTTGTGTTTGTCCGCCAAAAAATATAGCACAAATAAGTGTTAAAATCATTCCGATTTTAATTACCGTTAACACATTCTGCGTTTTAGAACTCGCTTTTAAGCCTAACAGATTAATGAAATAAAATACCAAAATGGTGGTAATGGCTATGGCAACCCGATAGGTTTCATTCTGTTTATCAACAGGTAAAATAATTTTGCTCAGGTATTCTGCACCAATAATTGAAATTGCCGCTACCGATGCTGCGCTCGAAATGATCACGATACAATTAATGGCAAAGGCAATGGATGGGTGATAAGCTGCTGAAAATATTTTATAGTATCCTCCTGTTACCGGAAAGCGGGAACCAATTTCCGCATAAGTTAACGCGCCACAAAAGGCTACAAAACCACCGATAAACCAGGCCAAATAAAACAGTTCGGGAATTTGTGCCTTAGCTGCTACGTTTACAGGTGTACGGAATACACCCATGCCAATAACCAAACTCACCACAATCATGGATAAATCGAATAGCGAAAGTTGCTTCTTTTGTTGCATTAAATAGAATTATGAATATTGGGTTGAAGATAGGGAAATTTGATGATGGGTGAGAGAATGATTGAATGGGGAATGTAAGATGAAAAAGAGACGATGAACAATAATCAGTTGGCAATTACCAATTGGCAGTTCTCAGAGGCAATTAAACAGGTTAGCAAATGAACCAATGACTAATGAACCACTCGCCATACATTGTTTACATGTGGAAATTTTCTTTTGCGAGCCTCACAGAATAAATCTATTATTGTATAATAATTCTGAAGAAGGTATTTGAAAATATTTTTATTTCAATCATCAGGGTTATTTCTACAAATTCTTCATTGCTTTGCAAACCAAAAAATGCAAGGTTTTTCATTGAAGAACAGATAAATACAGTATGGCAGAAGTAATTTATAACGACGATAGTATCCGTTCATTAGATTGGAAAGAGCACATCAGGCTTCGTCCGGGGATGTACATTGGTAAACTTGGCGATGGATCTGCGCAGGATGACGGTATTTACGTTTTGCTAAAAGAAATTGTCGATAACTCTATCGATGAGTTTGTAATGGGTACCGGAAAAACCATCGAAATTACTGTTTCCGAACAAAAGGTAAATATACGTGATTACGGTCGTGGTATTCCACTCGGCAAGGTAATCGATTGTGTAAGCAAGATCAATACCGGTGGTAAATACGATAGCAATGCTTTCCAGAAATCTGTTGGTTTAAATGGGGTAGGTACTAAGGCTGTAAATGCACTTTCTACTAGTTTTATGGTGCAGTCGTATCGTGATGGAAAAACGAAAAAAGTAGAATTTTCTAAGGGAGAAATTGTAAATGAACAGCCAATTATCGATACCACTCAACGCAATGGTACGGCGATTACTTTTTACCCAGATGAAACCATTTTCAGGAATTACCATTACATCCCTGATTTTGTGGAGAGTATGGTTTGGAACTATGTGTTTTTAAATACAGGCTTAACCGTAAATTTTAATAATCAGAAATATTTTTCAGAAAGAGGGCTGTACGATCTGCTTTCTAAATTTAATAAGCCAGAAGAAATCCGTTACCCAATTATCCACATGATTGGACCGGATATCGAAATTGCGATGACCCACGGTCAACAATACGGCGAAGACTACCATTCGTTTGTAAACGGACAGCACACCACACAGGGTGGAACACACCAGGCGGCTTTTAGGGCAGCTGTCGTGAAAACCGTTCGGGAGTTTTTCAAAAAAGAGTTTGATGCAGCCGATGTTCGTTCATCCATTATAGCAGCAATTTCTGTGCGTGTACAGGAGCCCGTTTTCGAATCGCAGACCAAAACAAAACTAGGTTCGCAAAATATGGGACCAGAAGGACCATCGGTAGCTACTTTTATCAACGATTTTGTTAAAAAAGAATTGGATGATTATCTGCATAAAAATCCGGATGTTGCTGATGCCTTGTTGAAAAGAATTATGCAATCGGAGCGCGAGCGTAAAGATATTGCAGGCATCAAGAAACTGGCGAACGATAGGGCGAAAAAAGCATCCTTACACAATAAAAAACTGCGCGATTGTAAAGTGCATTTTAATACTACGCACGAGAAACGATATGAGACTACCTTGTTTATTACCGAGGGAGATTCGGCATCAGGTTCGATCACAAAATCGCGTGATGTAGATTGTCAGGCGGTGTTTAGTTTAAAAGGTAAGCCGCTTAACTGTTACGAACTTACCAAAAAAGTGGTTTACGAAAATGAAGAATTTAACCTGCTACAACATGCTTTAAATATCGAAGATGGTTTAGAAGGACTTCATTACAACAATATTGTAATTGCAACAGATGCAGATGTGGATGGTATGCACATCCGTTTGTTGATGATGACTTTCTTTCTTCAGTTTTTTCCCGATCTGGTAAAAGCAGGCCATGTTTACATTTTGCAAACGCCGCTTTTCAGGGTTCGGAATAAAAAAGAGACCATTTACTGCTATAGTGATGAAGAACGCAGAAATGCAATCGAAAAATTAGGAAATAAGCCAGAAATTACCCGATTTAAAGGTTTGGGAGAAATTTCTCCTGATGAATTCGGTTTGTTTATCGGGAAAGATATCAGGTTAGACCCCGTTATTTTGAAAGATCAAACGATTAAAAGTTTGCTTGAATATTACATGGGTAAAAATACGCCTGATAGGCAGCAGCATATTATCCGCAACCTAAGGGTAGAGAAGGATGAGGTAACTGAAGAACCGAAAGTGATTACTGAAGAAGTAGCATAAAAAAGGAAAGTCAAGTTTTAAAAGAACTTGACTTTTTTGTTTAAGGCGTTTGTTATGTAAATCGTCACCCTGAATTTATTTCAGGGTCTATTTTGCAGGAAAGATGTTGATCCCAAAGCTTCGGGATAGCTTGACGATCACGTTTTGGAAAGATCCTGAAACAAGTTCAGGATGACGACCGACTTATTCTTTAGGCACATTCACTGTATCTTCCGGGTGCTGCGGTGGCAGAACATCTACCTTTTTCTCTACTATAGTAATTTTTGTAAATACGGCGTACTTACTAGGTGAAATACCATTATCATACTTTTCGGCATAGGCCTGTGTAAATTCAGCGCCGAAGTAGAGTATTATCGAGGTGTAATAAATCCACAATAAAATAACGATGATCGAACTGGCTGCTCCAAAAGCAGAACCTGGATTGCCTTTTTCGATGTAAATCCCAATCAGGTATTTACCTAGACTGAAAAGAACTGCAGTAAATAGTGCGCCAATTATTGCCGACTTCCAGCGGATGATTACATCCGGCAATACCTTAAATATAACAGCAAATACCGCTGTAACAGCCGCAAGCGTAATTACATTGTTTAAAATATAAATTAGAATGGCCATTGTATCGTTTGCAACGGGGATTACTTCATCTATCTTACTTTGCGAAAGTAGGTTGGCCAATTTAGAACCCAAACCAACTACTACAGTGTTAACCACTAGTGAAACAAGCAACAGAAAGCCCATCGAAACAATTAAAGAGAAAGACAATAATCTGTTAGAAAGCATTTTTATCCAGCCTTTTTTGGGCACAGCCTTTACTTTCCAGATCATGTTGATACTATCTTGTATCTCAATAAAAATAGCAGTTGAACCAATAATCAATGTACAAATCCCAATAATTAAACCAATGGTAGATTGCCCGGATTTGTTTGCATGTTCTACAAAACCTTGGATTTGTGTAGCTGCCTCTTTGCCAACCATTTTGGTAACCTGCCCATAAAACTGACCTCTTGTTTCCTCATTTTTTTTGTCGCCAAAAAATAGGGTAGCGGCAGATAGCATGATAATAATCAGCGGCGTAAGTGAAAAAATGGTGTAATAAGCAAGCGAAGCACTCAATTTAGTAACCCTGTCTTCTACAAAACCTTTACCAGCGGCAATAAAAAGGTGGTAAATGGCAATGAAGAAATATTTAACCTTATGTACTATTCTTCTTATTTTCATTGAAAAATTAAAATGGATACCCTATCCCAATGTTAAAAATTAAATTCTGTTTACGCCAATCCTTATTTCCGAAAGCGATATCATCGAATACCCATCTTTGCCCTTCTGGTAAATATGGCTTACGAATTGGAAAAGCTACATCTAAGCGGACTACAAAAATGCTGACATCTACCCGTAAACCTGCACCGGTACCCACGGCCAGCTCATTAAAGGCATTTTTTAGCTTAAAACCAGATCCAAGTCTTGCCGTCTCAGGTTTGCCAGGCTCTCCAAGATCTTCTTTCCTTAGCCAGATATTTCCGGCATCAACAAATAATGCCCCATAAAGTACGCTCACTATTTTAAAACGCAGTTCTGAGTTCAACATTAACTTAATATCACCACCCTGATCGGCAAAAATAGCATCATCAGGAACTTTGTAAGTACCAGGGCCTAAAGTTCGGGCCGGAAAAGCCCTGATATCGTTACTGCCGCCTGCAAAAAACTGTTTAACAAATGGGAGTGAAGTAGAGTTACCATAGGCATAACCGTAACCTAGGTTTAACCTGTTTGCCCAGATTAAGTTTCTGGTGATTTTATAATAGTCTCTTAAATCAGCTTCTACCCTGATAAACTGCGTTAGTGGTATGTTAAAAAGCGTACGTTTTCCTTCATCATCTTTTGGTACAAAAGCTCCCCAAACATTACCCCCGGTTTCTAACCCCCCAAAGAAATAAGTATTATTTCTCCGGCTATCTTCCATCTGGTTGGTATAGGTGAAATTATAGTTACTGCCAATGATAAATTGCTTTTCTAACGTAGTTCTTAATAATGGATTTTCTTGGTATATTCTTACCTCGGTATCGTAATCAGGGAAGCTCGTAGAAACATAACTTATTGATATTGGATTGAAATTATGCTCCTTGTAAAGATTTTCTTTAAAGTTGTACCCAAATTGTCCCTTAAATGCATGTAAAGTATATTCAGAACCACGGTTGAGCATCTGGTAAGAAAGCGAGGCAATGGTTTTCGGGATAAAAGCATTGGTGCTATTCGGTTTGTAAAAAGGCACAATAAACCTGGGGAAGGTCAGTTTTCCTTCAGCAGTTAATGAAAGCGAATTTTTGCCTAATGAAGTGCCTTTGGTTTGCGTTTCAAAACCACCACTAACACTTAAATCTAATTGTTCTGCATTTCTAAACAAGTTTCTAGTGGTTTGTGTTACTTTCACTTCCGAACCAACGAAATTGTTTGATTTACTTGTTCCTACCACCGAAAAGGTAAGAGAGTTTTTCTTTAATGGGGTTAAAAAAATGTTAAGGTTGAGCTGATTGTTTTTGAAACTATCAAGCGGTAAAAATTCAACCCTTACATCCTGAAAGGCACCTACATTTACCATGCGGTTTAATGATTGGTTATGATCTTTACGGTTATAAGGTTCGCCTTTTTGAAAGAACACCAAGCGGTCGAAAAGCTTTGGTTTAAAGGTATTCCGGTCATCGTATATATTGAAATCGTTATACTGTAACGGCTTTAGTTTTCTTAATGTACTATCTCTTCTTAACGAATAATTAGGGTATATGTTAATGTTTTTAATGGTATAGGGTTTTAATGCTGCATCTGGAGCAATGTCCTTTACTTTAACCGAAACATTAACGAGGTTTTTGCCAATGGTGCTATCCACTTGCATAATTAAATAATCAGGACTGAAATAGAAATAGCCGTTTTCTTTCAGGTCGTTATCAATCCTGATCCGCTCATTTTTGTAGGTATCAATATCGTAATAATCGCCGACTTTTAGCAAGGTTTTATCTTTGTTGGCATTAATGATTTTTGTGATTACCCCGGTATCAGGAGGAAAATTAATTTTATTGATTTTATATCGCTGCCCGGTAACTGCAGTATAAATAGCTTTACCCTTTTTTCCTTTTACAACGGTATCGCCGGTTACATTTGCCTGTAAATATCCTTCGCTAATAAGATAACTGGATAATACATCATTGTTGTATTTCAACTTTACATCGTTCAATAACACAGGCGCTTCGCCTTGTCTGCGCAACCAGTTTCTAAAGCCTTTTGGCTTTTTGGGTTCTCCTGCAAGATTGTAAATACCAAGCTTATATTTTATACCCAAAATCGACTTATTGGGACGTGGTCTTGTTTTGGCTTCAAGATCGGTTTTGACCTGTTTTTCATTGTCAATTTTCCCTGATGAATCAGGATTGATTTTTACTTCAGCACCGGTATACAAAATCTGCCCTGGTTTTAACGATTTGGTACTGCTGCAAGCCGCCCAAACTAAACAGGCCAATAAAAATAAAAGCGGTCTAGTTAGTTTTCTCATCTTGTGCTTTCTGTTCAATGTTTCTTATTCTTCTTATTCTTTTCTTTTGGAATATCTCTCTAAATTTATTGTAATCTACCACCAGCGTAAAACCTAAACCTGTTTCAACAATCTGTCCCTGTACAATCATATCGTTCTGGTTTCGGCGGTAGGCCCTTAAACGGTATCGTCCATCGGCAGAGAGTGCATATTCTACGTTCACGTTTCCTGCAATATTGGTCGATTTTTCCCCTGGAGCCTGTGGTCCTTCTAAAGCAAAAGAGCTTCCTACGCTAACGGTTAATCTGTCATTCAACAGTTTTTTCGATAAGCCAACCTCCAGATCTGTTTTTTGCTGCATCGAACCTGTTGAGTAATCTTCAGATGAATTTACACCGAAGTTAAGATCAACACCCTGGATTAAATCGGAGGTTAAATTATTCAATTGTTCCGTTAACAGCTTACTTACACTCGAACGGGCAAGGGTAGAAACGCCGCCGCCACCGCCGGCCAAACTTTGGAAGGGATTATTCGCAATAAACCTGTTTAGGGCAAGTAAAGCAAGAACCTGTTTGTTCAACTCACTTTCATCGCGGTTTACATTAATCAGCTTGGTATAAACCTGGCCACTTAAGGCACCACGCTCATTTTCTGGTAAATCGAGCTTAAATGAAATGGTTGGTTTTAATAATTCACCTTTTATCATCAAATAAACCTGGAAAGGCAATTTGGTTCTGGCCTCGTAAAGATCTGGTTGATTTAACAGGTCGATAGGAGCTGCGTTAACTTCGTACAATGCCGTAATATTTGCAGTTGCAGAAGTAGGTTCCCCTGTCCATACGATGCTACTGCCTTTAACCAGTTTAAATTCTTTTTTTACAACTGCGATTGTTAAATTGTATGAACCATCAACTATTTCATAGCGACCGGTCATACTGATTTTACCACTTGGATCCATCGTTACATTTAAGTCTGCATCACCCCTAACTTTTAGGTTATCGCCAGTAGATGGATCTACAACCACATTCAGTTCTGCTTCTGGATCTACCTTAACCGATGCCACCAGGTTTAGACCCTTAATAGGTGATTTGCTGATGCTATCTACTTTAAGCGCTTTTTGCCCATTAAAAGGAGGTGCATCCGCATCGATAAACTGTACTATACCTTCCTGGTCAATAATCGCCGGATCACTCGAAGGTAAAGCGAAGAAGAATTTTGTGCCTTTATTCACATTGATGTTCATATTCACATCTGGCTGGTTCAAATCTCCGCGTACTTTAATATTGCTTGTTAAGAATACCGTTCCGTAAATCATATCATTATCAGCTGCGGTCGAATTGATTGCCCTGAAATTGTTTGTTCGGATATCTAAACCGAAACGATAATTTTTAAAATCGGTGGTGTAAACTTTTCCATTGATGGTTGCTTTTTGGTTTAAGGAGTCAAGGAGTGTAAAATTGTTAAAACTGATGCCTTCGTTTGTGAATGAAATCTTTTCGTTAGGCATGCGGAAATATGAATTTACATAAGCCACATTAAAGCCTGCATTATTGAAAGTTAAATCGCCCAGTATTTTCGGAGCTGTTAGTGCACCTTTAACTGTTAACGCGCCTGTTAAGGTACCAGTACCACGTTTAAGCTGACCTGCAGATAAACTCTCTATATTTTTCATTTCAATCTTATCGATGTTTACCGTAAGATCTAAAGCGCTTTCTGGTGCAGTATAATAGAAGCCGTTAACCCTTAACTCGTGCACCCCAGTTAAAGCAACGTTTACCTCAAAGGCGTTTTCGGTATTGTTGTTTACGGCCAGGCGTAAAGTGCCCAGTTGATCTTTTTGATAACGCAACTGATCGATGGTTAAATTTGCTTCAAATTTCGGTGTGCTGGCTAAATCTTTAACATTCGCTGTTCCATTTAATCGACCACCAACCAAAGTGGTATCGGTTTCTGCAAATTTGGTTAAGGTTTCTAATTGGAAATCTTTAAATTCTACTGCCAAGGGCGCATTTGGTTCGGTAGGATTACTATTGATGGAAAGTGATTGACCACTATTACTAATCTGGAACTGGTTAACCAATATGCCTGATGCACCAAACTGGATGTAATTATCTTGCGAAACCACCCATTTTTGATAATCGAGCAATAGTTTTTGCGGATCTAAAGTGAATTTGAAATCCTTATTAATCGATTGAAAGGTACCACCAATTACATATTTATTTTTAAGCTTTCTATCTCGCAAGAAGATGTTAACGCCTAAGTTATTATTTGAAGCATCGCCACTTACTTCCGTATTAAAGAGTGCAATAGCTGGACTTTGGAGACTTTTAACCGTTAAACTATAAGCCAGTTTATTGTTATCATTATTGATGTTTAAAACCGTAGTATCTACCTTAAAATCGCCATAAACCACCTGTGGGAAATTCCCTTTAATCTGTAAGCTGTCTTTTTGTGTATCGATCAATCCATAAAACTGCGATTGTTTGAATACCGTTAACTCGGGCACAAACTCCTTTAATAATTTAGAATCGTAAACCTGTACAAAAAACCTTAACCTTTGGTCGGGAACTTTCGCAACGGTGCCAAAAGCATAGTATTTGTTAATTTCGTTGATAATGGCATCGCCAACTTTGGTGAGCTGGTACTTGCCATCAATTTTTGCTGATAGTATTTCAGATTTTAAGGTCAGCTCGTTTTCTGTCGCGGTTGATTTAGCCCGGATGGAAATCGTATCTACATTGATTTTTTGTTTGTCTTTTACCAATTGTAAGCTCGTAATATCAACCGACCCATTTAAATAATCAGCATCGGCGGTAGCGAGGTCTACTTTAACTATACCTGCTGCACTTAATACCGTTGGACTAAAGTTTAATGCCTGTAAATTTATCTGCTTTAAGTTTAGGTCGGCTTTTACAGCAGGATATTTTCCTGCCAGATTCACTTTAGCATCTAAATTAAAGTTGGCATTGCTATCGGGCATGCTACTCTTGATGCTGATGTTCTGATTACTGTAATTCCCGGCAAGATTTAAATTGCAGTAAGTGTATTTGTTGTAATAGGCACTAATTACTTTGGCGTTAAATTTTGCATTAATTTTTTTAGGATCGAGTCCTGTGCCTGCTACATTTGCCTTAACCGAAATCCTACCCAGTTTAGGTTGCATTTTTAATAGCCTGCCAACGTTAAAGTTGTTTAAGTTAATGTCGGCCTTATAACTTTCCTTACCTTTTGGTCCTTTCATACCGGCTACCAAAACCGCTCCACCCATATCGGTGTTGATGTTCAGGTTAGTGTTGAAATCGGTCATTGAACCCTTAAATGTGCCTTTCGCATCAACTACATTTGGCAATTCGATCGTCGGTGGCAGCGATTTTTTGGGTACTACCACCAAAATATCTCCCTTGGTTAGGTGAAACTTTTTGATATTTAAATCGAGATAGGTTTTTTTGATATCAGGTAGACCTTTCGCTTTTCCACTGATATCTATCTGTGTATTTTTTAACCCACTGATCTGCAGTTTTGGGATATTCAGGTTGTTCAGATAGCCATTAACATCTGCTGTTAGTTTTATTTTTTCGTTGCGGTAATTTGCTGGAACGGCATTGCTGAAAAAGCCAGCATCTTTTAAACCAATGCTTGTGTTTTTGAAGGTCAAATTCAATTTTACGCGTTCAGGATGTTTGGTTAAATCCTCCATCGAGGTAAAATTTAATTCAGTCGCATTTTCGATTGAAGTATTAGGTGTTTTTAAAATGAAATTGCTCAGTTTGATCTGTTTGTCGTTATACACCGCATCGCCTCTCAGCTGATCCAGTACAAAACCACTTTTTTCCTTTAACGATCCATTTTTAACATTGGCTTTTATACCAGCGGCGCTATAACTTACATCACTAACGCCTAAGTTTAGCTGGGTAATTTTAAGGTGGTTAAAGTCCGTGCCTTTAGGAACAGGCTTTGCCCCAATATTATCAAACTGTACATTGTTATCGGCCAAACTGATGTTTTTGATGATTAAACCCAAAGGCGATTTTTCGGGAACTACGGTATCTTTAACTTTCTTTAAATCGTTACTTGGCGCTGGTTTAAAAGCAAAAAGGATATTCGATTTATTTAAATGGGCATCATCAACAGCATACTTACTGTTGGTTAAGTCTACTTTTAGGTTTACCAGACCCAGATCGTTTACATCGGCAACGGCTTTGGTGGTCGATAATTGATCGTCGTAATTTACCTTTACCTTACTAAAAATGAAGTTTTGCACTTCTATTAATGGCAGTTTGCCCTGTTCTTTCTCGCTGCTATCAACACTGTTTGTAATGTGCTGCACCAGGTGGACTAGTGGTTTTTGCTGCAGATAACGTAAAGAAGTGTTCACTAAACTTAATTCTTTAATTACGTAGTGCTGATTGGCTAAATCGAAATCTTTGATTTTGGTTTTAAAGGCACCCAGATATAATTTCACGTCATTACCGGCCACATCATCACGATAGTTAATGCCTATATCTTCAAATGAAACTTTATCGACAGAGAATTTAAGGGTAGAGGTGGTGTCTTTATCTATTTTTTCTTCAGGCTTTTTCTGATCGCTCATAAAAGCATCAACCAGGAACGAAAAGTTGAATGTTGTATCGGGACTAATACGTTTAACATTTGCACGTATGTTTTTCAGCTCAATATTGTTAACCTCAATGGTGTTTTTTAACAGTTTGAATAAGCTAATATCAACCGCCAGTTTTTCGGCATATAATAAGGTATCGCCTTTGCGATCTTCGATATAGAATTTATTTAAAACCACATCTTTTGGCAGTGCAATTTTAATGCTTTCTAAACTTACCTCGGTTTTGGTTTTGTTTTTAAGATAGTTAATAGCTTTGTCTTTAACAAAATTCTGAACTGCTGGAATATTTAAAGATAGCGCCAAACCAACAACCAGAATGATGATGGAAGCAATTACCCACAATAAAATTTTTAGACTTTTGCGTACGTATTTATTCAAAGCTAAGCGTGTTTGGTGTTTGATAAATGCCAAAAGCATGCCATTAAAATTAATTTTAAGGCATGTTTTACTAAATAATACAAAAAATAACTTAAATTGTTCGCCCGCTATAAAAATTTAATATTGGCGGTTTCCTAATTAGTTACAAATGAATTCAATAAATCTAAATATAACTTTTGAACAATACGAAAGTATTACAGAATTAACATTGGCAGATAAAACGCTTTGCGAACTTGCAGCAGAGGCTTTAAATACCTCATATTCTCCTTATTCTAAATTTAGGGTTGGTACAGCAATCCGTTTGGCCTCTGGCGAAACGATATTAGGCAGCAACCAGGAAAATTTAGCTTATCCCTCAGGACTTTGTGCAGAGCGTGTTGCACTTTTTACCATTGGTGCTGCTCACCCAAATGCCGTTATTGAAAGTATGGCCATTACTGCCCAAACTGATAATTTTGAGATTTTAAAACCAATCACCTCATGTGGCGGGTGTTTACAGGTGATGGCAGAGTTTGAGCGTAAGCAAAATACACCGATTGAAGTGATTTTTTATTGTTTAAACGGCGAAGTGCTTAAAGTGCCGAGTGTTAAGAGCTTGTTGCCCTTTTCTTTTGTTGAAGATAGATTGGAGAGATAGGGTCGGCCGTCATTTCGAGCGGAGTGCAACGTAGTCGAGAAATCTATCGAGGTAGATCTCTCTCCCGAAAGTTCGGGACTATGCTTCAGTCGAGATGACGACTTTTCTCTATAAATGAGGCTAAAATAATATTCTTATCTTATTCCCTATATTTGGTTTTTTAGCCATAATGAAGCAACTCTACACCCTCGTTTTCTCCCTCTTTATTTCTTTTGGCGCAAATGCGCAGGCCGTCCTTAAAAATAGTGCGGTTTATAAAATAGTCTACTTCCGTTCCGCTGATGGGAAGCCCAGGGAAGACCGTAATCCAACTGTGGTAATGGCTTCAGCAAACCAGAATTTAATTAGTAATACTGCTATTCTCGATCGTAAAGCAAAGTATCCTTACGAACAAAGCATTGTTGCGAAACCTGCACAAATTTTGTTTCAGGTTGCCGATTTAAGTATAGATAAGCAGATTGCAACTGCCGATAGCCTTGCAATTGGCAAGCAAACTTTTGAGTTGAGCAACGAAACCAAAGTGATTTTGGGTTATACCTGCAAAAAGGCCACCACGGTAGTTAATTCGAATAGAATTGATCTGTGGTACACTACTGAAGCAGGTATTAAAGCGGCACCAACCAATTTGGGCCAGAACCTTGGTTTGGTTTTAGAGCAGGTGCGTAACGGCAGTAGCTTTGTAACGGCTACAAAAATTGAAGAAGTTAAAAATTCGAAATTGATCGATCTGCATAAAATAAGTGCTAAGCTTACCGATGCATTAACATATAAAGATTTGCTTTGGAAAAGCAGGTTTACCACGCTAAGTGTTTTTAATAACGAAACAATCAATTTTATAGATAAACCACAATCGAACGATTCTGTATTCCGCTTTGCTGGAGGGACCGTGATTGCCAGGAAAGTTAAATTTCCTGAGCTTCAGTCCAGCCCCAATGTTTTTGTCGATTTAACCGAACAATCGAACGGCGATGCTTATGATCGAACAGGATCGGTATTTATCATCCCAACCGATAAACAGATCAGTTTAATGGATGCACTTAAAAATTCTGTTAAAGACCTACCGGTTTACGACAATGGTAATGGAAAGAAATACCAGGGTGTTGTGGCTACAGCAAATTATAATCCCGTTATAGAATTGATGCGCTTTTTTACCCCTTTCGGTGTTGGCAAATACAATAATTTAAAACTGAAGGATAAAAAATGGGCGGAGAAAGTTTATTACAGACAGGATGTTTCAGAACTGTTCCCGCTGGTAAATGGAAAAGAAGTTTGGATAGCTGTTTTTGTTGGTAACTATGACAAGGGCGGTCATAAAGTTTCTTTAAATATAACACTGCATAATGGAGGAAGACAAAAGGAAGCCAAAGAAGTGATTTTGCCTTTATTTAATTCGACCAATGTAATGGAAATGGCTGGACAAGAATATGCAACCATGTTTAGCAGCGATAAGGGTTTGGAAGTTTCTTTCACCTTAGCAAAAGACCTAAAAGATGCAAAACTGCGCTACATCACAACCGGGCATGGTGGCTGGGGAAATGGCGATGAGTTTGTACCACGGAAAAACACCATCTGGCTGGATGAAAAAGAAACATTCGCTTTTACGCCATGGCGCCAGGATTGCGGTTCGTACCGATTATCGAATCCTGCCTCTGGAAATTTCGAAACGGGTCTTTCCTCGTCAGATTTAAGCCGTTCCAACTGGTGCCCAGGCACAGTTACCAATCCCGAATGGATAAGTTTGGGTGATTTAAAAGCCGGACCGCATACCATAAAAGTAACCATCCCGATGGGTAAACCCGAAGGTTCGAGTTCAAGCGCATGGAATGTTTCGGGTGTGCTGTTGGGGGTGGAATAGTGCAATATTTTTTCGGGAGATGAGTACCTTCACGCGAATCGTCATTTCGAGCGGAGTGCAACGCAGTCGAGAACCCAAAGGCTCTGCGAAGCAAAATCTGTCTAGATAGATCTCTCTCCCGAAAATTCGGGACTGCGCTACAGTCGAGATGACGACTTTTCTATTAAATCTTTTATCCTGCATGCGGTGAAGGATCTTTTCTTATCTCTTTTTTACCATATAAGACATATAAGGGAATATAAGCTCGGCTGACCCTATAATTGTTTATTTATTTTTACTTTTCAAATAGTGTCTAGGGATATTTCTATGCATCCTGCAACCCTAAATAGCAGCACGAAACTATTTTTCTAAACCGGATTGAAGAGAAGATCCTTTTTTGCTGCCTTGGGCTGAGCTGGAGAGCAAAAAAGATCGCATCGGAAAGCCGGAGGAAACATTAAACAAAATTTACGGAACCCTGCTTTCCAAATCAATACAAACAAATTTAGATTTCGGCAGGTGAGACACCAGCCGATAGGATGAGAAATCATTTTATAAGATCCAAGATTAAGATTCCCGCCTGCGCGGGAATGACGGCAAGAGCTAAGCAAAACGCACCTTGCCCTTGTCTTTTAACAAATTTCCCATCTCGAAATGTGAATAACCTCTCTTCATTCTATGAAATCATTTTTATTATATTTACGGCTGCCAATTTTTGTAAATAAATGAGTGAAGAATTAGATCAAAACGTAAACGAAGAGCACAAACATACCATAACCCCAATCAACGGTTTATACGAAAACTGGTTTCTCGATTATGCGTCTTATGTAATTCTGGATAGGGCAGTTCCACACATCAACGATGGTTTAAAGCCCGTTCAGCGACGCATTATGCACTCGCTTAAGGAGATGGATGATGGGCGTTTCAATAAGGCGGCCAATGTAATCGGTAATACGATGAAATACCACCCGCATGGTGATGCCTCTATTGGTGATGCGATGGTGCAGATTGGTCAAAAAGATTTACTGATCGATATGCAGGGTAACTGGGGCGATCCGGTTACCGGCGATAGTGCTGCGGCACCACGTTATATCGAGGCGCGTTTATCAAAATTTGCCAATGATGTGGTATTTAATGCAGATACTACGGTATGGCAGTTAAGTTATGATGGCCGTAACAACGAACCCATTACTTTACCGGTTAAATTCCCTTTGTTATTGGCGCAGGGGGCTGAAGGTATTGCGGTAGGTTTGGCTACCAAGGTAATGCCGCACAATTTTATCGAACTGTTAGATGCATCGATAGAAGCATTGAAAAATGTTCGCCCAAATATTCTACCCGATTTTTTTACGGGTGGTATGGCCGATTTTTCGAATTATAATGAGGGGCAGCGTGGAGGCAAAATCCGCGTGCGTGCAAAAATAACCGAGAAGGATAAAAAGACTTTGGTGATTACCGAAGTTCCATTTAGCACCACCACAGGTTCTGTTATCGATAGTATTTTATCGGCCAATGATAAAGGCAAAATCAAAATTAAAAAGATTGAAGATAACACTGCAGCCAATGTAGAGATTGTGGTGCATCTGGCACCTGGTATTTCGCCCGATGTGACCATTGATGCACTTTATGCCTTTACGGCCTGCGAAGTGTCTATTTCGCCAAATACCTGTATTATTCAAGGGGATAAGCCGCTTTTTTTAAGTGTGAACGATATTCTTATTGAGAATACAAAACACACCAAAAACTTATTAAAATGGGAATTGGAGATTCGCCTGCACGAGTTGCAGGAGAAGATTTTCTTTAGTTCCTTACTTAAAATATTTATTCAGGAGGGGATGTACAAAAATCCTGAATATGAAAACTCAACCAATTTTGATCAGGTTGTAGAAGTATTACATCTTTTATTCGATCCGTTTAAACCATCGTTATATCGCGAAATTTTACCTGAAGATTTTAAGAAACTAATTGATAAGCCAATGAGTAGCATCACCCGTTTTGATGTGAAAAAGGCTGATGAGCAGATGAAAAATCTGGAAGATGAAATTAAAGTGGTTAAAAATCACTTAAAACACCTTACCGATTATGCTGTTGCCTGGTATCAAAAACTGAAGGATAAATACGGAAAGGGAAGAGAACGTAAAACCGAAATCCGTTTGTTTGATCGGGTAGAAGCGTCGAAAGTAGCACTGGCCAACGTAAAACTGTATATGAACCGTGAAGATGGATTTATCGGATCGGGTTTACGTAAAGATGAATTTGTGGCCGATTGTTCGGATATAGACGAAGTAATTGTTTTTCGTGAGGATGGTAAATGCATTATCACCAAGGTAGCCGATAAGACCTTTGTAGGTAAAGGCATCATACACGCACAGGTTTTTAAGAAAAACGACGAGCGGACCATTTACAATATGGTTTATAAAGATGGCGCTAGTGGTACATCTTACATTAAAAGGTTTGCAGTTGTTGGCGTAACCCGCGATAAGGAGTACGATTTAACCAAAGGATCGAAAGGTTCGAAGGTTTTATATTTTACTGCTAACCCTAATGGCGAAGCGGAAATTGTAAATGTTGCATTAAAACCGCACTCTAAATTGCGCAAACTTCAGTTCGATCAGGATTTTGCAGAAGTTGCGATTAAAGGGCGCGGATCGCAGGGAAATATCATTTCGAAATATCCTGTCAAAAAAATCATCCTGAAGAGTAAAGGGGTTTCTACCTTATCAGGGCTGAAAATCTGGTACGATGATTTATTAAAACGCTTAAATGTTGATGGTCGCGGAAAATACCTGGGCGAATTTGATGGCGATGACCGCATTTTACAGGTACACAAGGATGGCTTCTATGAGTTAAGTTCTTTCGAGTTGAGTAACCACTTTGATGATGGCCTGATCTTGATCCAGAAGTTTGATCCGGAGAAAATTTTTGCCGCGGTCCATTTTGAAGGCAAAGCACAAAATTATTTTATTAAACGTTTTGCGTTCGAACTGCAAGCTAATGGTAGGAAAACCATTTTCATTAGTGAGGAGCAGAAATCGAGGTTGTTGTTCCTTACTTCAAATCCGGCAGCGAAAATTATTGTTGATGTTTTAAAAGGTAAAACCCAAATCCCAGAAACATTGGATTTAATCTTAGCAGAACTGATTGATGTTAAAGGACTAAAAGCAAATGGCAATAGACTGTCGCCGCACGACGTTCAAAAAGTAGTGTTAGAAGAGCCTGAGATAGAAATTGAGGCGGTTGAGGAAGCAACAATTGACGAGGAAGAGGATGCTGAAGAAACACTAGATGAGGTGGTTACAAGCGAAGAGGCGATTGCGAACGAGGAAACCGTAACAGAACCAGAAGTGCCGGAAGAGGTAAAAGAAAAACCTGTTGTAGCGCAGCCAAAACCAAAGTTCGAACGCAAAGAAGAACCTAAAGAAGTGCCTGTGGTTAAGCCAGAAAAACCAGAGGTAAAAGAAAAACCTGTTACTGTAGAAAAGCCATTAGTAGAAAAGTCTAAGCCAGAAGCCGAACCTGTTAAAAAAGAAGTTAAAACCGGAGATAAACCCGAAATGGAAGATAAACCTGTTAAAAAAATAGATTTTGAAATCACCAACCCGGATGATATTGATATCGACGATAAAGGGCAGTTAGGCTTGTTCTAAATAGATTCCAGAGTTGTCAATTTAATTGATTTGGCGATATATAGTCCCCGGCGGTTCGTCATTCTCACGCAGGTGGGAATCCTAATGCAATAGCTTTAAGATTCCCAATCAAGTTGGGAATGACGAACTAATGTTTTGCTAAAAATTAACCTCTCAGAACTGCAAAGTCGAATAAAAATCAAAATCTTTCATTTTTAAACCTATATTTGCCTTGCTCAAAGGGGTGCTTTTTGATTCCGCAATTTCTGTTGCCATCAATTTGCTGAGATTATACCCATTTAGAGGTTTAAGCCAAAAGGTTTAAGGTATAGGGTTTAACCTTACACCCTATACCTCAAACCTTACACCTTCTAATGAACCTGATGCGGGTAATGCCGCCGTAGGAAGAGGTTAAAATTTACAAAACTGTTTCGCCCCGAAAACGGTATCAAATTATTTTTACCGGCCACAACGCAAATTATTGTAAATGAATTTTCAAGATTGGTTTAAGCTTTTTCAGGAGCAAATTTTACACACCTCATTAATCGAATGGTTGGCTGTAGGTTTTGGGGTATCTGAAGTTTTACTGGCGAAGAAGAATAGTATCTGGCTTTATCCAACAGGAATAATTTCGATCTTGTTATCGATGTTTCTACTCTTAAATGTAAAGCTGTATGCAGAAACCTTACTGAGCATTTATTATCTGGTGATGAGTGTTTACGGATGGATAATCTGGAAGAAAAGAAAACAGGACGGAGAAAATCAGGTTTCATGGTCGAGCAATAAAGAATTAACCATTGCTGTTTTAATTTCTGTGATTGGTTTCGGCGTACTTTACCTTGTATTGAGGCATTATACCGATTCGGATGTGCCTGTTTTTGATGCCTTTGTATCTTCAACAGCATGGGCAGGTATGTGGCTGTTGGCCAAGCGTAAAATAGAAAACTGGATATTCCTGAACATTTCGAATATTGTGGCCATTCCGCTGCTGTTTCATAAAAAGCTTCCACTTATGGCCTGTTTAACTACGTTTTTGTTCACTGTAGCCATATTTGGGTTTTTAGACTGGAAGAAGATCATTAACAAAAGCAGACTCAAATTGGCTTAATTACCTTCATACGCAAAGCAAAAAATAATCATGCAAGAAACATTAACCACCACCTGGCAGGAAAAAGTAAAAGCTTATGCAGCAATTTCGGAAGAACTGGGCAAACTTCATCCCGAAATTTTAGAACTGGCCTATCAGGAAAACTGGTTTAAGCTTTTTGTACCCGAAATTTATGGCGGACCAAACAAAAAACTTCCTGAAATTTTAAGATTGGAAGAAGAATTGGCTGAAGCTGATGGAAGTTTAGGCTGGACCATTACACTCTGTGCAGGTGCAGGCTGGTTTGCAGGGTTTTTAAATCCTGAATTGGCTGCAGAGATTTTTGCCGATCGTGAAGTTTGTTTTGCCGGGAGTGGTGCCGTTGGTGGGGTGGCCATTAAAACGCAAAGCGGGTATCTGCTTAATGGAAAATGGAGCTATGCCAGCGGGGCATTACACGCCACTATATTTACAGCCAACTGCACGCTTAAAAACGAAAATGGTGATGATATTTTAGATGAAAATGGAGAACCTGAAATAAAATCATTTATCCTTAAAAAGGAGGAAGTAAATATTTTACCTGGGTGGTCTTACTTTGGTTTAATTGCAACAGGCAGTCATGCTTTTGAAGTTTGTGATTTAAACGTCGACGAAAATAGGACCTTTAAAATTAACCAGCATATTGAAGTGGCAGATTCAGGCTTTGATTATCCCTTTTTACAGCTCGCAGAAACCACGTTAACAGTAAATAGTTTAGGAATGACCAATCATTTTATCAAACTGGTAGAGCAATCTTTTTATTCGCGTTCTGGATTGGGGAGATATAATGAAGCGCAAATTTTGTTTTTTAACAACGAACTTAACCGTTGTAAAGAAGAGGTACTAAATCTTCGCGCCAAATTCTACCATGCGTTTGAGGAGTCCTGGGATCAGTTAATGGGCGATGGTGAAATTAAGGAGGATATCTTAATGGAGGTGAGTTCAATCAGTCGTAAATTGGCCCATGCCTGTTGGAAATCGGCAGCTACTTTATTCCCATACTGTGGCTTAGCGGCTGCAAAAAAGGAATCAGAAATTAATAGGGTTTGGAGAGATATTCATACGGCAAGCCAACATGCTTTACTTACTTTCGAAATTTAATTATTCCAAAAGCGCTGGTTTAATTTTATCTTTAAAATCAGTAGCAAACTTATTAAGTTTAGGTTGTATCACAAATGCACAATAGGATTTCCCCTGATTGTTGCTAAAATAGTTTTGATGATAATCTTCAGCCTCATAAAATTCGGCTATGGGGGAAACTTCGGTAGCAATGGGCTTATCGAAAATATGTTGTTGGGTTAAATCTTCTATCATTTCCTCTGTCTGTTTTTTCTGATCCTCATTATCGTAAAAAACCACCGAGCGGTATTGTGTACCCACATCATTACCCTGCCTGTTTAAGGTTGTTGGATTATGGGTTTTAAAGAATACCAATAGAAGCTCCCTGAACGAAATAATACTTTCATCGAATGCGATTCGAATTACTTCTGCATGCCCGGTATTACCATTACAAATTTCCATATAGGTGGGATGCTTTAAATCTCCCCCCATGTAGCCTGATGTAACCTGGATTACTCCATTTAACGTCTGAAAAACGGCTTCGGTGCACCAAAAGCAGCCCCCGCCAAATGTTGCTGTTTGCATATTCTACCTATCTAAAATCTATTCCAACTTTTTTAACCTATCAAAAAAAGACATTTTTTTGGTATTAAAGTTTGGTTAGCTGTCGATTATTCCTAAAAGTTTTAAAAGCCGGTAACTTACAGGGGATCAATATAGTATTTATACACTATATGGCAAACTATAAACTTTTTCTGTTAAAAATTATTTGGTAAGCAAAAAGCCCGCGGTTTTCGGTTATGGGCTTCGTTCTTATATCGACAAATCCCTTTGTATTAAAAAGATGGATGTGATCTAGAGTGTTTTGGTTTTTATTTTCTTCAGCTCTGATTCGAGATTAGCTGTAGAAGTCTTTTCACTCTTTGCTTTGTCTATTGCCATTTCTTGGGTTTTTATTGCTTCTTCATTATAGCCTAGGCGGTAAAGAATGTGCGCTAAAGTATCGTAATATCCAGGAATAGGATTCAGCTCGATAGAACGTCTACTCCAGATCATAGCTTTACTAAGGTAATTAAGGTTTTTAGTACCAATTTCATAAAACTTCCATGCGGCATTATTTAATTCGTTTGCATATGAGTTTGATGGAGATCCAACACTGACAAATGATTGTGTGATTACTTTTGCTCCTGCGGTTTTTTGTAAGCTGTCTAATTTTTCTTTAGAAATGGTTTGTTTATAAGGGCTAAAAGCTATGTGTTTTTGGGTTAAAGCTTCACGGTCTTTAGCCTCAATTTTCTTTATGCTGTCGGCACTAACATTCATATAGAAATTATCGTAAAAGTAACTGGCTGTTCTTAAGTAGCTTGCGGTATCCTTTACGGTGTTGTAGTACCATAAAATCTGGGTATTGTATGCTTTGTCTCCTCGTCTGTAGTCTTTTGTCCATGTATTTCTTGCGAAAGAAGCTGCAGAAATTGCCCTAGCGGTGTTTTTGTTTTTTGCAGCATCAGCAATCGTATTGGAGATAATGACATTATTAATTGCCGATCTTTTTTGAGGCAGTTCAGTCCTGTATAAGCTGTCAATTATCTTTCTATTTGTGTAAGCTAGTTTATAAGCACTTCCATCGCTATATGGACCGGCCTCCAAAATATACAATACGTTTTGATAGTCGTTAAAATCTCCTATTTTTAGGTTGTTTGCATATTGTTCAATAAGTTGCGCGTTGTTCGTAATTCCAAGTTTTTTCCTGGTATCGATTAATTTTTTTAACAATACATTATTGCTCTTATCTGCATTGTATTTAGTTTCCATATCAGAAATCGATTCTTCTTTTGAGGCTAATAAGGCATTATTAATCATTGAGATGTATTTTTTTTGATCGGTAGAGTTTCCGAAATCTTTAAAAAAGACATCCTTGTTTGAACGAAGGAAAACAAATGCAGGAAAAGATTTGATGTTTGCTTCTCTAATGATCGACCTAATGTTGGTGTCTGTCATTGTGGTTTTATAAACGATAAAGTTTTCGTCAATCTTGTTTACAACTTCAGGTTCTTCTAGAGCCGATTTAAAATTAACTTTTACATTGGCAGGCAAATTGACTGGTTTTGATATTCCTGTCACATTTATAATTAGCAGTACAGGCTTTTTGGATAGGAACGACTGTTCTAAAGCCGTTTCCAGCGATTTTGAGGTTTTTAGTTCTTGGGCTAAGCCTGAAGTACAAACTGCTAAAAGGACGCACGCTAGTGCAATAAGGTTTTTCATTTTGAGAGCGGATTATATGATTAAATTAAGAACGCCCGTAATTTCGGGTCACGGGCGTCTGGTATATTATTGATATTGGATATATATCGGTTTTGGAGTAAGTTTTAACAGCTCTTCTGGAGTCATCAGGCGTTTAGGGTCTTTCTTTAGATCATTCTTGTAAAATATTTTAAAACCCGTAAACTGTACAGGTTCACCCTGTATAAAGTGGCGATAGGTACCTTTTTTTAATTCAGGTTCACCCCATCCATCCATATGCATTACCACCTGAACTTCTGGGCGTAATTTGATACTTGGAGAATTGGTTACCATTTTCTTAGTAAAACGGTGCAATACAAATACTTTTGGAGGCAAATTGTATTTCTTAACAAGATCTGCTAAATAGCCCGTTACGTAATTAATGTCGGCTGCATCATAAGTACCAATCTTTTTTCCTGGTAATGTTCCATCTTTCATTGAGAATTCAGGATCAATGCCTAAGTGAACGTATGGCAATTGCAGGTACTTTTCGATATGCGGTAACTCGGCTTTTATGGTACTTAAAGCTACCTGAAGATCTAAAAATACAATGGTGTTGGGTTGCATTTTGGCAATTTTCAAAACAGAATCAATCTGTTTGTTGCCCATTCTGTTGATGTATTTTCCATCTTTCCCCGGTGTTCCGCTTGCTACTGCAGCAATATAGTGTAATCCTGGTTGTACAGGGGTAGAGGGATCAGCCTTTTCCCAATGTTTAACCTCAGCATTTAAACGTTTCCACATTTCTTTAGGCGCATATTCGCCAAGTGCACCCATTTTTTTCGAATGTAGGTTTCCATAATAAACAACGATGCGTTTAAAAGGTAAAATGGCTCCCGCCAAAGGATATGGTTGTTTTTTTACTGGCCATCTTCCGGTAGTATCTCCGTTTGCCAGTTTTTTTACCAACGAATCGTAAAGCTTTGGGTCAACCGGTTTCATTACGTTTACCGTTGAGTCCGTTTTCTTTTTAGTTGAATCAGAAGAGAAGATTTTGCCGATACCGCCACTGCTCTTACCGTCTGAATTACAGTTGGCAAATAAGCTGATTGCGGCAAAACCAAGTATTAGTGTGCCTGCTAATTGAGGGAATTTCATAAATATTATATAGATAATTAAAGTTTAGACAGTTTCCGAATCTGTTTTGATGAAAGTAGGGTGGAAATCTGGTAGTTTAAAATAAAGTAATCAACATTTACACATTACAGAATTTGCCAAAAACACCCAATGGCAATTTAATGCCCGAAGTAGCCTGTAGAAACAGTTCTCCGGTTTCGAGGTTTTTAACTGATGGGAATGAGGTACGGATTAAATTTTCTACAATTACCGATGAAAATCCTAATGAATAAGTATTTAGGATTAAGAAGTGTTCTTTTTCATCCAGCAGCTGTACTACATCCTGCATCATTTCCTGAATATGATCTTCCAGTTTCCATTTTTCGCCATTAGGGCCGTGGCCATAAGCAGGAGGGTCTAAAATGATTCCGTTGTATTTTTTGCCTCTTTTTAATTCTTTTTTTACAAACTTTAAGGCATCCTCTACCATCCAACGGGTATCTTTCAAGCCTGAAAGCTCCTGGTTTTCGTTTGCCCAGGTAACTACCTGTTTAATCGAATCTACGTGGGTAGTTTCAGCACCTGCTGCATTGGCAATTAGTGATGCCGCACCAGTATAAGCGAAAAGATTTAAAACTTTAGGCTGTGGCGTTTTAAATTTTTTAATCGACGAAGAGATGAAATCCCAGTTTACTGCCTGCTCAGGGAATACGCCTACATGTTTAAAAGATGTTAAACCTAAGCGGAGTTTAATGGCCACTTCATCATTTTTATATTCTACATGCCAACGATCAGGAATAGATTGATTTTTCTTTACCCATTCGCCAGAAGTAGCTGAACGGCCCCTGAAAGTAATGTTGGCCGTTTTTTTCCAATCCTGTTCTGAATATGTTTTTTTCCATACCGCCTGTGGTTCAGGACGGATAAGGATTACATTTCCAAAACGTTCCAATTTTTCAAAATCCCCGCAATCAATCAGTTCATAATCTTTCCAGTGGGTTGGGGCAAGTAATTGTATCATGTATTATTATGTATAGTCCGTCATTGCGAGGCACGAGGCGTGCCTCGCAATGACGATTTTATTTAGTAGAAATTTATCGGATCATTAAAATCTTTAGGGATGATAAATAAACCTTTTGCAGCGCCATATAAGCTTTTTGGTTCTTCAACAACATTTGCTTTTTCACTTGCTGATTTAGGAAAGCTCTTCGATTGTTTAGCTTTTAAAAAATCAATAAAATCTTCTACCTCATTTACCATGCTTTCTGGTAAGGTTTCCAATTTGTGAATGATATTTTTTGTAGCCGTTGTCATATTACAAATATAAGAATTTTCTTAAAACTTATCTTTTGCTGCCTTCATGAAGCGGCTGGCAAATACGAAATCGTTCAATTCTTGGATATCAGTATGTGCAATTTCTTTATTGCTGCCTTCCCAGAATTTTTTTCCTTCGTGTAGGAATAAAATATAATCGCCAATACCCATAACCGAGTTCATATCGTGTGTTACTACAATAGTAGTGGTTTTGTATTCTTCGGTAATTTCCTGAATCAACTCATCAATTACAATCGAAGTTTTTGGGTCTAAACCTGAGTTCGGCTCATCACAGAATAAATACTTCGGGTTCATAGATATAGCACGTGCAATACCCACACGTTTTTTCATTCCTCCAGATAATTCTGCCGGGAATAATTTGTTTTTACCTGCAAGGTTTACCCGTTCCAAACAAAAATCAACTCTTTCAAGCTTTTCTTTTCTGCTTTGATCCGTAAACATGTTTAAAGGAAACATGATGTTTTCTTCAACAGTCATACTATCGAACAGGGCAGAGCCTTGAAACAGCATGCCAATTTCTTTACGCACCTCAATCCGCTGCTCGTAGGTCATCGGCGTAAAATCACGGCCATCGTACAATACCGAGCCCGAATCTGGCTGATGCAAGCCAACCATGCATTTCAATAAAGTTGTTTTTCCTGATCCAGAACCACCGATAATTAAATTGGTTACACCTTCTTCAAACTTTCCAGAAATGCCTTGTAATACATCATTTCCGGAGAAAGATTTATAAATATCTTTAATTTCGATCATTACAATAAAAGTTGAGTAACTAAATAATCGCAAACAAGAATAGAGATACAGCTAATTACAACTGCTCTTGTACTGGCCTGCGAAACTTCTAAAGCACCACCACGAACGTAAAAACCTTCGTAAGCTGGAACTGATGTAATAATGAAACCAAATACAAATGCCTTTACCAAAGCAACCGTGATGGTGTAAGGATTAAAATCAGTTGTTATACCTTGAATATATTCTGCAGGGGTAACGGCACCTGAAATAGAACCGCCAATATATCCACCGGTAATACTTAAAAACATAGAAATGATTACCAGCATGGGTACCATGGTTATGCCCGAAATAATTTTAGGAAGGATGAGGTAGCCTGGTGCATTTATACCCATAATTTCTAAAGCGTCAATCTGTTCAGTAACACGCATCGAACCAATTTCTGATGAAATGGCCGATCCGATTTTTCCTGCCAGTACAATTGCACTAATGGTTGGGCTTAACTCTAATATACTCGAGTCGCGGTTTACAGAACCGATAATTGTTTTTGGAATAAAATCACTAACCAACTGGAAAGCAATTTGTAGCGTCATTACTGCACCAATAAAAGTAGAGATGATAGCAATTAAACCTAAAGAGCCTACACCAACATAATCCATTTGTTTGGCGATTTCTTTTAGGTATATTTTCAGTTTTTCCGGCCTTCTGAATACAGACTTGAGTAGCAGGATGTATCTGCCGAAATTGGTAAAATTCATTCCGTATGTATTTGCTTAATTTAAATGATCGTTCTATACTACTACAAAGAAACAATAAAAATTTGGAGCACTTTGCTAATTGTAAAAATATTCGTGGTTTTGAATATAAATATGGTTTTTTGTTAACAAAAATTAAACCATAAATAAATGAAAGCTGTAATAACCGGAGCAACTAAAGGAATTGGTAGAGCTATTGCGACTAAATTAGCCCAAAATGGGTACGATTTAGTTTTGGTAGCAAGGGGTTTAGATGAACTCGACAGGCTTCGACAGGAACTAACCCCTTATGGGAATGCTATTTTTACGCAGACAGCAGATTGTTCTGTTAAAGAAGAGGTGTATGCTTTTTTAAATTCGACTGCTATAAATCTTGATCAAGTAGATGTTTTAGTAAATAATGTGGGGATCTTTTTGCCTGGCAGCATGCTCGATGAGGATGACGAAACCTTCGAAAAACAGCAGCATATAAATACAAATGCCTGTTATTACATCAGTAAATTTTTTGGAAAAAAAATGCGTTCAGCCAAGCTAGGCCATATATTCAACATCTGTTCGGTGGCCAGTAAAGCACCTATGAAAAATGGAGGCAGTTATAGTGTAACAAAAGCAGCGATGTTAAGTCTTAATCATGTATTGCGGCAAGAGTTAGCACCTCACAATGTTAAAGTAACTGCATTTTTGCCAGGCTCTACTAAAACTTCATCCTGGGAAGGAACAACAATTCCGGATGAAAAATTTGTACAGCCTGAAGATATTGCAGAAACTTTGTTTACCATTTTAAACTTAAGTAAAGGGGTAAATGTAGACGAGGTTTTGATTACTCCGCTTGATTTTTAAACACAAAATGAACAACGTTATGGAAAAGAAGCTTTTTAGAAACGAACACGATAAGATGATTGCCGGTGTAGCTTCGGGACTTGCAGATTATATGCAGGTGGAGGTTACCATAATTAGATTATTGTTTGCATTATCGGCTATATTTATGGCTGGAGGTGGCTTGGTTGCCTATATAGTAATGTGGATTATTGTTCCGGTTAATAATGATCCGGCAGCAAGATTTTCTAAATTTAACGATTACTTTGGCAAGAAAAACCCAAATGCACAACCCTTTGGGACTGCCGATCCTTTTGCAGGACCAGCGAACCAGGGAAACCAGAATTGGACGCAACCTGTTGATGGTGGACAAAAAACGCCTTTCGAAACACAGCCCAATTTCGACAAATTCAATAAATCTAACGATACTGGCCGCACCATAGGCGGATTGGTATTGCTAGTGATAGGATGTTTTTTCCTGATGCGCGAAATGGATTTTATACCCGACTGGTTTAGTATCCACAATTTATTCAAGTACATGTGGCCATTGATATTTATTGCCTTAGGTGTAAGTATTATAGCTAAATCAAAAAGAAAGAATGACTGGGCTGCTTTTCAGAACCAACAGGAGGCTGAACAACAAAAAGAAGCTGAACAACAAAAAACAGCTGATTTTTCTGAAACTATTGTAGAAAATGAACCTACAGCACCAGCTAACAAAGATGATAATTCAACATCCGCTAACCCTCAAGTATAAATAGAATGAAATTAGATAGATTAATTTGGGGTATTATCCTGCTTTTTATTGGCGGTGTACTTCTACTCGAAAACTTTGGTGTAATCAACTTTTATTGGCGCAACGTTTGGAGCTTTTGGCCAGTGTTCTTAATTATAGCAGGTTTAAATATCCTGTTCAATAAAAACAACTCGCAAACAGGTAGTATCATTTCTATTGGCGTTTTAGTAGTGGCTTTGTCGTTCCTTTTTTACAAAGGACAGCAAGTACCCGAGCATGGTAACTGGTGGGGGCACCATTTCAAAAAAGATATCGATGTTAATATCGACCATAATGATGGCGACAACGACGATGATGATAACGATAGTGATACCTCATATAATCACTTAAGTTTATCTGAGCCATTTGTAGCTGCAGATAATGCGAAAAAAACAGTACTAAATATTTCTGGAGGTGGCATTTCATTTAATCTTGATGGTGAAACAACCGAGTTGATTAATGCCGACGTAAAGAAAAGACATGGTAACTTCTCTTTAAAGAAATTGCTTACCGATAGCACTATCGTACTTACTTTCCAAATGGACGATAAAAAGAGTAAATGGAATTTTGGTGATGGTGGTAACGATGTTAACTTTAAATTGAATAAAGAAGCCAACTGGGATATTTTAATGAAACTGGGAGCTGGCGAAGCGAACTTTGATTTTGCCAATTACAAAGTGCGTACCTTCCGCTTTGATGGTGGAGCAGCAGCTTTGGATATTAAATTCGGAGATTTATTGCCAATAACCGACGTAATTGTGAAATCTGGCGTGGCCGATGTTAACATTAAGGTGCCTACTAATTCAGGCTGCCGAATTAAAACCAAAACAGGTTTATCAGCTAAAGATTTCGATGGTTTTGAGAAATTGAGCGATGGTGTTTACGAAACCTCAAACTATAAAACCTCAACCAAAAAAATCTTTATTAATTTAGATGGCGGATTGAGTAACTTTGAAGTAAGCAGATATTAAAAAGGCAGAAGGTTTTAAGGTGGAGGGTGTAAGGCTTATTCTTGTAGAAGAAATTTTTATAAAATGCGGATCTTACAATCCTAAAATCTCATCATCCTGATCCAATCCAATGAATCCTGATCAATATATAGTTGTAATTAATGGAAAGCCACAGGGGCCGTATAGTTTAACCGAACTGAAAGATTTAAACATCAGTGCGAATACGTTTATACGTAAGCCCGGAATGGACGATTATAAAGAAGCTCACGCAATTCCCGAATTGCGTGAGCTTCTGGGTTTTAGTTATCAAAAAACAGCACCCCAATATTTTGCCGCTTTCGATCAAAGGCTGTTGGCATCGGTAATTGATCATTTTATTATTTTTGGAATATATAGCATTATCATTTTAACGAGTTATATTTTTATTGAAGGCAAAGATCAGCGGATTATGGCTTTTCTAATCCCATTTCCATCTATATTTATCATTAAGCTAATTTATGGCAGTATTGCCGAAGCATCAGCCAGTCAGGCCACTATAGGTAAAAAACTCCTCAATATTAAAGTAACCGATCTAGAAGGTAGCCGGGTTTCTTTTGGTGTTTCTCTAGTCAGGAATTTTTCTAAAATCTTATCTGTAATTCCTGTTTTCTTTGGCTATTTATACAGTTTCCTCAATAAGAAAAACCAGTGTTGGCACGATATTGCAGCCAATACGTTGGTGATAAAAGATAGGTTGATATAAGTTAGAAAAGCAAAGTCAATACAACTATTTTCGTTACTCGGGCTGTACGCTATATCTTTGGCTGTCCTTAGATTAAGCTCAGGCTTACAGCCAAAGGATGCCGCTGCCATCCCGTTTATGAAACTTTGGTCGGTGCAAGCATGCCAAACCCACCTACCGTTAAAAAATAAGCCAATTTCAATTTCTGCTTTCAGTTAAAAAATGTTAAATAAGAATTAAGCTACTATTCTATTGATTAGTTTTAGTAAAATTAATCTAATATGTTACGTATCCTTCTCACCACAATTTTTGTCTTTTATCAACTTATTTCTTTTTGCCAAATCTCATCAGATTCGTTAAAATCTGCAAAGGATGAGTATAATTTAGATTTTGAAAAGTTAATACCCAATACAAAATTTGCTTCAAAATGGTTTAGCATCAATAATTCAAAAGGAGTTTCGATAATTACCGATACAACAGAAAAACATGGTGGGCAACATTCTCTATTAATTGAAAACCTCAATAACGATGGACCTGCAAAATATACGCAATCTGGAATTTTTATCCCCTCAAAATACGAAGGCCGTGAAGTAGAGATAAGATTATATGCCAAGCTTAAAGATGTAGCACATCATGTTGATTTTGCGATTCGTATTGATGACGAAGATTATGATATGTTACAATACAAAAATTCATTAAAAACCCGAATATCTGGTAATGTAGACTGGCAGCAGTATAGTTTAACATTGCCATTAAACCATGACGTAAGAAGGATTTGTTTTTGGCCAACCCTGTATGGCTCGGGTAAGTTATGGATTGATGACGTTCAGATATTGATTGATGGTGTAGATATCAGTCAGGCAAAAATAAAACCAGATTATAATCCTAATACCCCACAACCCATTAATTACGGAGGCAATACTGCAGCAGCTGGCAGGGTGAAAGTAAAGGATGCCGAATTATATTATGAAACCTATGGAAAAGGCGAACCCCTATTATTATTGCATGGAAACAGCCAATCGATCAGCGTTTTTAAAAAACAGATTAAAGCATTCTCAAAAATTTATAAGGTTATTGCAGTAGATACCCGTGGACAAGGAAAAAGTACGGATTCCAGTACTCAGCCACTTTCATATGACCTCTACGCTGAGGATATGAAAACATTACTTGACTCTTTACATATCAGTAAAACCAATATTTTAGGCTGGAGCGATGGTGGAAATACAGGATTGATTATGGCTGCTAAATATCCTACATATATAAAGAAACTCGCCGTTACCGGAGCATGTACAAACCCAAATGAAGCAGTTTCGACCAGTACTTTAGAAGAGGTTAGCAAAGCAATTGAAAGTTTAAAAACCAGACAAGATGTTAAATCTAAGTATCAGGTTAGGTTGTTTACCATGTTGCTTACCGAACCGCATATTACTGCTTTTGACCTGAAGAAGATTAAAGCACCAGTTTTGGTAATGGCAGGTGAGCGGGATATGATTTTAGAGAAGCACACTAAATTTATTGCGGCTAATATCTCTAAATCACAACTGTTTATTTTTAAGGGCGCTTCGCATTACGTGCCTGTAGAAATGGTTTCCGAATTTAATAATAAGGTACTTTTGTTTTTGGATAAATAAAAAACAATGAAGGCTATTCGCCTTTCCTGGCTTTATCTTTTACAACATTCCAACATTAAAACATTCCAACAATCCTTATCTTTGCAAACAGATGGAAAATATATTGGCAAAACATGATTTGGCAGGCGGATATTGCAACAGTTTAACGGCTTATTCGAGGTATTTAACCCGAGAAGTTAACATAGGTGATATTGCTTTAGGCGGGCACAATCCAATCCGGATTCAATCGATGACTACTACCGATACCATGGATACTTTAGGTACTGTAGAACAGACGATTCGCATGGTAGAATCTGGCTGTGAGTATGTTCGTATTACCGCACCGAGCATTAAAGAAGCCGAAAATCTGGCCAATATTAAAAAAGAACTGCGTTTCCGAGGTTATAATGTACCGTTAATTGCTGATATCCATTTTACGCCTAATGCTGCCGAAATGGCTGCGCGTATTGTAGAAAAAGTAAGGGTTAACCCAGGCAATTATGCAGATAAAAAGAAATTCGAGAATCTAGAATATACACAGGACGCTTACAATGCGGAGTTAAGCCGGATTTACAAAAAGTTTATTCCTTTAGTAAAAATTTGTAAAGAGTATGGCACTGCCATGCGCATTGGCACCAACCACGGATCACTTTCTGACAGGATTATGAGCCATTATGGCGATACTCCCCGCGGAATGGTTGAATCGGCAATGGAGTTTATCCGCATGTGTGAAGACCAGAATTACTATAATCTGGTGATCTCGATGAAAGCCAGTAATACCCAGGTGATGGTTCAGGCTTACCGTTTGCTGGTAGAAACCATGGCTAAAGAAGGGATGAATTACCCTTTACATTTAGGCGTTACCGAAGCAGGTGATGGAGAAGATGGCCGTATTAAATCAGCCGTTGGTATTGGAACTTTATTAGAAGATGGACTGGGTGATACCATTCGTGTTTCACTAACAGAAGATCCTGAGTTTGAAGCACCAGTAGCTAAGGCTTTAGCAGATCGATACTCTAAAAGGAGTTCGGAGCTTGGAGTTCAGAGTTTTGAGTCGCCTGCAAAGGTCCAAACTCTCAACTCTCAACTCCCAACTTATAGCCCTTATGAGTACAACCGTCGCGTTACAACACCTGTACAGCATATTGGTGGGCATCATCATCCTGTAGTGATGATCGATGTTTCGAAGGAAAACTTAAAA
Organism: Pedobacter sp. ISL-64; assembly: GCF_018613605.1. Lineage (GTDB taxonomy): Bacteria > Bacteroidota > Bacteroidia > Sphingobacteriales > Sphingobacteriaceae > Pedobacter. The sequence continues at coordinate 174,920 of NZ_JAGGPU010000019.1, forward strand.
GATCCTTACTTTTTAAGTTCAATTGGTTACAATTACAGTGCAGGTTTAGATAAATATAACCTCGCTGATCAGGCTTGCGATTTAGCCTTCTTAGCTGATAATTTGCCATCTTTTTCTTTCCCTGGGAATTTAAAGCAAGTTTATAATTACGAAACCTGGTTAAAACTTAACGATAAAAACAACTGTCATCCTTTATATACGCTTACGGAATATGGTTCTGCGGATGTTAAAGACGAATTTTTGAATTTCGTACAGATTGATTCAAAACAATTTAGTAATACAACAATTGCACAGTTGGATGACACGGTTGTTTTAATTCTAGAAACTTCTTCAACACATGGAATGGCCGAGCAAAGGGCATTTTTTGTTGCTTTGCAGGAGAAAAATATTCAGATCCCGGTAATTATTAAGAGAACTTATCAGGATGCTGACACAGATCATTTAATGCTTTATGCTGCAACCGATATTGGCGCCTTATTTACCGATGGCTTTGGAGATGGGGTATGGATTGATGCAGAAGGTCAAAACCTTTCGTTGATTAATTCTACCAGTTTTGGGATTTTACAGGCTACCCGTACACGCATCAGTAAAACAGAATATATTTCTTGCCCAAGCTGCGGAAGAACACTTTTCGATTTACAAGAAACCACTCAGCTGATCCGGTCACGTACCGATCATTTAAAAGGAATAAAAATCGGTATCATGGGCTGTATTGTTAATGGGCCAGGTGAAATGGCCGATGCCGATTACGGTTATGTAGGCACAGGGCCAGATAAAATTACCCTGTACCGCGGTAAAGAAGTGGTAAAGAAAAATGTAACTACCGCCTATGCGCTTGATGAACTGATCGACATCATTAAAGATGATGGCAACTGGGTAGAGAAGGTTTAAAATGCGCTCCGTGGTTTGTATACCCATAGACCACTTTTATAATTTACTTTTTTATTTCGGTCCGTGAGGACACAGACCGAGGGCGTTAGATCGTCATTTCGAGCGAAGTGCAGCGCAGTCGAGAAATCTTATTCCTTGGTCTGTGTCCCCACAGATTACCATTATATAATTACTAGTTTATTCGGCCTGTAAGAACACAGACCAGGGATTTAGGCCACGGAATTTTCAAATCATTTTGCCATATATCATTCTGAGCCTGTCGAAGAGCCTTAAGTTGTAAATGTGTTTCGACAAGCTCAACATGACATTCGAAAAAATCAATTCTGAGCACCATTTAAATTTCTAATCAATAAACACTAAATTGCCTTAATGAATATCCCGGAGTTTCAATCCCTGTTTAACGAACTTAGAAACTGGCTTGCTGGCAAAGGCCTTGCTGATGGCGAACTCGTTTATTCTTACTTTTTTATCGGGTTGCTTGGTGTTATTCTATTTCTGTTCATCACCATATTTTTAACCCGACAGCTTTTTATCGGTGTGGTAAAAAGTGCAAAAACAAAGTCAGACTGGCAAAAAGCTTTATTTGAATTTAGGGTTTTCAGGGCTTTTGCTTTAATATTTGGCGCCTATATCATCTATAATGTTGTTCCTTATCTTTTTATCGATTTTAAAAACGGGTTATTTTATGCTTTAATATTTGCTAAAATCTACATGGTTTTAGCCGTAATGTTTGCTGTAAATGCATTTCTGAATGCTTTGGTATCCATCATGGAATCATCAAAGAAATACGCCGATAAACCCATTAGGAGTTACAAACAGGTAGCCAAAATTGTATTTTATATTGTTGGTTTTGTGCTCATCCTGTCCATTATTCTTGGCGAATCGCCGCTTTATGTTTTTGGTGGTTTTGGCGCAGTTACCGCTGTTTTTATTTTGGTTTTCAGAGATCCGATTTTAGGTTTTGTAGCTTCTGTACAAATGAGTGCTATTGACCTGGTTAGGGTAGGCGATTGGATTACCGTAGAAAAATATGGGGCAGATGGTGAAGTAACCGAAATTAATTTAACAACCATTAAAGTGCGGAATTGGGATAAAACGGTAACTATTGTACCGAGTTACGCTATTGTTAGTGAGTCGTTTAAGAACTGGCGGGCAATGGAGGAAAGTGAGGGCAGGAGGATTAAACGCCACATTAATATTAAAATTTCGAGTATTAAATTCTGCGATGAAGAGCTGATTGGAAGGTTGCAGAGTATTGATTTTTTGAAAGATTACCTTAAAGAAACGCAGGCTTTTATAGAGAGGTATAATGCCGAAAATACGGTAAATCCCAATAATCTGGTTAATGGCCGCCACATGACTAATATTGGCACTTTTAGGGTTTATGCCGAGAAATACCTGGAGAGTAATCCTTATATCAATACCGATTTAACGTTTATGGTGCGCCAGTTGCAGGCTACAGAGAATGGATTGCCGATCGAAATTTATGTATTCTCGAAAGAAAAAGGCTTAAAACGTTTTGAAGAAGTTGCCGCTGATATTTTTGATCATTTGTTGGCGGCTGTTCCCTACTTCGACCTGGAAATTTTCCAAAGTCCTAGTGGTAGTGATATGCGAAATTTTGTAAGGAGAGGGGATGATTAGTATTGAGAAATTAGAACTCCCATAAATAATCTCCACCAAAGTAGTTTCTTAGGAAAACCAAAGAAATGATAATCAAAAAGACTAAAATTCCTTGAAGGGTAACGTTTTGTGCTAGTTTACTGTTAAAATAGAGAATTATCGCTAGCAAAACACCTAAAGTACTGGTAACTAATCCAAAAAAATCACCCTTAAAAAACCGGGTTTTACAAACAATAATTACATCAGATTTCCTTAAACCATAATAAAGGATAATGCCGGTTACTTTTGATCTATAGATTAGCAGGGAATCTTTCTCGTTTATTTCATTGAAAAGTTTAGGTGGGATCCTATATTTTTCATGAAGGGTTTGAACACTAAAAATGCGTTCCTTTCCGTTTTTGGAGCGATAGCCCTCAAAATCAACAATAAATTCAGTATTTGATTTTACGGGCGAGAAATTACTGTCAAGAAAAATGATAAAACAGAAAAATAATGTTAATCCAATTAAGATCTTCTTAAATAGAGCTTGATTGAAGCCTGAGAAGTTGATTTTATCTTGAGCCATAATTTATGATGGCCCAAGATAATTAATTTATACTTCACTTATAAAAGTGATTACCTTTTCGCAAACCTTAAACAAAAGCGGTGGTAAAGTTTCGCTATTATAAGGCTGTGTCGCCCCATACACATGATTGGCGCCTTCAATTTTAATTAATCTGCTATTCGGATTGGCCTCCGCCAAAGTTTGTGCGGTTTCAAAAGGAACATTTACATCATCATCGCCATGGATAATCAACCAGGGGATGTTTACCCGTTTTGCAGCATCTAAAATATTCAATGCTGCTGCATTCTCTTCCAGATCTTCCAATAAACCAATATTTAATGGCATTTGCTCTTTGGTACGGGCATTGGTAACGAAGATTTTGCCATTTTTTTTCCATTCGGCTTCCTGTTCTTTTTTCCATAGGCTGGCAAAATCGCCAATGGCACTCCAGGTAATCAGTTTGTTGATCCTTAAATCGTTCGCAGCCTCAATGATTGATAATCCGCCACCGCGGCTATGGCCTATCAGATTTACCTTTGTATCCTTACCGTATGCTTTTTCGATAAAATCGAGTACCGCATTTAAATCAAAAAGTTCTTTTGATACGGTATTATTGGCAAAGACATCCATATCGGTTACATCTTTTGGGTGATTAACTGGCACACCGCTATGCGATAAATTGAACTTAATGTAACGGTAGCCATTGCTGGCAAAATGCCTGGCCACTAAATTGTGTGCGCCCCAATCTTTAAAACCTTTAAAGCCATGAACAAAAAGTACAATGGGCGTATTAGGGTTTTTTTCATCAAAAGTGATATCACCAATAATTAATTTTCCGTCAGAACCGCTAAGGCTAAAATTGCTTTGTGTAATCATAATTTAAGGAATTGATACAAATTATAAACCTACAAAATACAATTTTGTTGTGTATTTTTTGTGTTTAAAATAGAAGGATATTGACCACAACTGTGAGTATAATGGCCCTGATGGAAATGGAAATCCCTTTTGGATAGGTTAATTGTTGTTTTGCGAAGTTTATCCAAAAGGATTGGAATGCACAGCAGGACAGGACCTTTCCCATTAGCACTGGGACTGCGCTTCAAAAAAAGGAAATACATTATCTAATAATAACCTGGATCATGTAGAAATGTACTGGTAAAAAGGTGATCAACATCAGTATAATTAACAGTGCCGCTAGCTTTCCGCTCATCTTAATCAGCAATAACCCCCAAAAACAATTTCTAATATTCCGGAAAAATAAATTAAAAGCCAGATGAAGGCAACCATTTTGGCATAATCACGTAATATACTGCAATGGATAAAAAGTGGTTACATTCAGTCAGGACATAGAAGAGGGCGTAAATTCAAAGAAAAATTTTACGATTGGTTTGTTCATATAAATCAATATGGTTTGATTAGTCTTTAAGCTCTTTATTTAAAACCGTTCTAAATTGATGTAAATTACAGGTTAATGACAGTCACATGCGTTCACCCTGTTACTTTTGTATCCCGATAATAGTTAATAACGGAAGCACTTGGAATATTTAAAAGTAATAGCTTTTACGCATCACCACATCGATCTGAAATCTTTAGGGAAATTGGTTATTTGTGATCAGAGTTTAGATAGCAGGTTGAAGAATGTTCAAACAGAACTTCCCGTTAGTGAAATCTTCTACATCGGAACCTGTAACCGTGTGGAGTTTGTTTTCCTTACCAAAGAGAAAACCGACAAAGAATTTGTAACCAGATTCCTTACTGTTTTAGACATGGGACTGCCTCCTGAATTTATGGAGCGTTTTCTTGATAATGTTACGGTATACGAAAACGAAGAAGCTTTTAACCATTTGCTCAGAACATCGTGCTCTTTGGAGAGTTTGGTGGTTGGCGAAAAGGAAATCCTTGCCCAGATCCGTAAAGCTTATGAAAACTGCCGCGATGCAGGTTTTACTGGCGATTACATGCGTATGATTATGGAGCGTGTGGTTAAAACTGCAAAAGAAGTTTATACGCACACCAATATTTCAAAAAATCCGGTTTCTGTTGTTTCATTGGCCTACCGGAAGCTAAAAGAGTTAAATATGTGTGGCAACTCACGTATCTTGATTATTGGCGCTGGCGAAACCAATCAGAACATTGCAAAGTACCTCAACAAACATAAATACTCAAATTTCTCGATTTTCAACCGTACCTTTTCTAAGGCTGAATCTTTGGCAGGAGAGCTGGGTGGTAAGGCTTATCCTTTAGCAGCGCTTGAAGATTTTAATGAAGGATTTGATGTGATCATTACCTGCACCGGCTCAACCGAGGCAATTATTAACGAAGCCTTATACGCTAAACTTTTAAATGGCGATCAGGGCAAAAAGGTAATTGTAGATTTGGCCATTCCGAATGATGTTACGCCCGCAGTGATCCATAACAACCCTGTACATTATATCGAAGTAGAATCACTAAAAGAGGTAGCGCGCAAAAATATCCAGGAACGTTACAACGAACTGGTGCACGCCGAAGAAATTATCAGCAATAACATTACCGAATTTTTCTCTGTTTTAAAACAACGCCGTATCGAACTGGCGATGCAGGAAGTGCCAAGAAAGATTAAAGAAATCAAAAATACAGCCATAAATGGTGTATTTGCCGATGAAATTAGTCAGATGGATGAAGCCTCACGCGAAGTTTTAGAACGTGTAATGAACTACATGGAGAAAAAATACATCAGCGTTCCAATGGTAATGGCAAAAGAAATTTTGGTAAATCAACCTTAATTTTACCGCAAAGAACATCAAGTTTATTTTTGCCATTCTTATTTCTGTCATTCGCTTCACCAATATATTAGTGGGGGCCCAATAGAAAAATCGTCATCTCGACTGAAGCGCAGCGAAATGGAGAGATCTTTATAGACCGATTTAGATTCGCTTATCACTCCAATCAACTTTCCGAATGACTAAAAAATGTGATACCCATTGCATAATGTCATAGAAATCCTTTAAATTATAGGTTCTGTAACCTCACTGTCTCATTTTTAAACAATTCATGGTATAAACCACTAATTAAATTAAATTTGCAACTCATTTAACCTTTATAGTGAAGAAATTAACCATTGGAACACGCGGTAGCGACCTGGCTTTATGGCAAGCAAATCATATAAAAGATGAATTGGCTGCGATTGGAATAGAAGCAGAAATAAAAATCATTAAAACGCAGGGCGATAAAATCCTGAATTTAAGATTGGATAAACTGGAAGGCAAAGGCTTTTTTACCAAAGAATTGGAAGAAGAGCTTTTGGGTGGAACAATTGATCTGGCTGTACATTGCCTTAAAGATTTACCTACTACACACCCTGAAGGATTGATCATCGCCGCTTTACCACCACGTGAAGAAGCAAGCGAATACCTATTGATTTTAAAAGATTGTGTAGATGTTTCGCAAAAGCTTTCGTTAAAAAAAGGCGCAATGGTTGGCACTTCATCTAATCGCCGCAAAGCCCAGTTATTGGGTTTACGTCCCGATTTGGAGGTTGAAGATTTACGCGGAAATGTACCCACCCGTATCCAAAAACTTCGTGATGAAGATTATGATGCCATTCTGATTGCAAAAGCTGGCGTTAAACGCTTAAATCTTGATGTGAGCGATTTGCATGTAGAAGAACTCGAAACTACCGAATTTATTCCTGCACCTGCACAAGGCGCTTTGGCAATTCAGATCAGGGCAAACGATACTGAACTTTTTGATGCACTGCAAAAATTGCACGATCCGGAAACAGCCGAAACCGTAAATATAGAACGTAAAGTTTTAAACCTTTTCGAAGGTGGTTGCCACATGCCATTGGGCTGTTATTGCAAAAAGGAAAACGGAAAATTCGAAATTTGGACTTCAAAGGCCGAAACCGCCGATCATTTTCCTGAGCGTTTGTTTTTACGTGCAGAAAGTACCGAAGGCTTAGCAGAAAAAATTGTGGCCAAGTTTAATGCGGAAAGAAAAAAGCCTGCAAAGGTTTTCATCTCGCGCGAAATTGGCGAGCACAGTTATTTCCGTAGGGCATTAGAAAATAATAATATTGAAATAGAAGGACGTTCATTAATCCGTACATTCCCGATAGTAACGGTTTTAGATCAGTTTATCTTAAGACACGTAGATTGGGTTTTCTTCAGCAGCCGCAACAGCGTAGAATATTTTTTCAACCTAAAACCGGTAATGCCAAAGAAAACAAGGTTTGGTGTGGTAGGAAGGGGATCTGAAGATGCCTTGCGTAAATTTGGCCATATTGCCGATTTTGTTGGTGAAAGTGGCGATATTACCGAAGTTGCCGAAGATTTTGCGCAATTGGTTGGCGGTCAGCAAATACTGTTTCCAAGAGCACAGGATTCTTTACAATCGATTCAAAAATCATTACCAGCTGATGCTAAAATAATCGATCTGCCGATTTACGAAACAGTAATCGAAGATGATATTGACCAAAGTTATGCTGATGTGCTGATTTTTACCAGTCCGTCAAATGTTGATGCCTATTTCGCTGATAATTTATTGGAACCAGGCCAACAGGTAATTGCTATTGGAAACTCTACCGGTAAGAAATTTGATGAAATGGGTGTGAAATATGCTTTGCCTTATTCGCCTGATGAAATTGGACTAGCTGAGGCAGTGTTTGGGATTGAGATTAAGTAAGGTTTAAGGCATAAGGTAAAAGGCAGAAAGCGTAAGGTCATTTATGAAATCCAAAAATCTGTGTAATCATTCAATCTGTGCAATCACCCCGAAGGAAAAAATAAAAAGATATTCAGGTCTCGATACTTGGTACTAAATACTTGATACAAATAAAATGTTAAATCGTCCGCGTAGATTAAGGAAAAACCCATTGGTGAGAGAGATGGTAGCCGAAACCCGGTTATCGAAAGATATGTTTGTGTACCCTTATTTTATAGTGCCAGGCAGCAATGTTACCCACGCCATTGATGCCATGCCAGGGGTAAACCATTATTCGGTTGATACCCTGGTTAAAGATGTAGCGGCCGGAATGAAAAAAGGACTCAACAAAATTATGCTTTTCGGTGTGGGCGATGAAAAATCTGAAGACGCGAAATCTGCTTATCATGATCATTCCTTGGTTCCAACTGCTGTTCGTGAATTAAAAAAACAGTTCGGTGATGATTTATATGTAATTACCGATGTTTGCGTTTGTTCTTATACCACTCATGGCCATTGCGGTATTTTAGAGAACGATTATGTTCAAAACGATAAAACAGTAGAGGTAATCGCTAAAATGGCTTTAACACATGCCGAAGCTGGTGCCGATATGTTTGCGCCGTCTGACATGATGGATGGAAGGATTGAAGCCATACGTAATCTCTTAGATGAAAATGGCTTTGTAAATGCCGCTATTATGAGCCATGCCACAAAATTTGCTTCTGCCTATTATGGCCCTTTTAGAGAGGCTGCAGACTGTGCGCCAAGCAAAGGCGATAGAAAAGCGTATCAGATGGACTTCAGAAATCCATTAGAGGCTTTACGCGAAGCCGCTTTGGATGAGCAAGAAGGCGCTGATGTGTTAATGGTGAAGCCAGGTTTAGCTTATCTGGATATTATCCAAAGGTTAAAACAGGATACCAATTTGCCCATTGCGGTTTATAATGTATCAGGTGAATACTCGATGGTAAAAGCAGCTGCCGAACGCGGTTGGATAGATGAACAAAAAGTAGTAATGGAAACCATGCATGCTTTCGCCCGTGCAGGTGCAAGTATTATTACCACCTACCATATTAAAGATATTTTAAATAACAACTGGCTTTAAAAAGGCTAAAGGTAAAGGGTTTAGGGCGTAGGGTTTCATTGCCAATCCTTTATCTGTAACGTATAAAAAACATAGGTAAATGTAATATTTCGGTTTTCTAGCACATGCTATTAGCCTTAAACCTTACAGCTTTTACCTTACACCTCAACAAAAATGTTAGATTCATTAAAGAAAATGTTTTCAGGCAACGAAGCCGATATTCCTGTAAATACAGGTAGTAAACCTGATATTTCGAGGGTAAAATCTGCTGAGCTGTACGAAAAATCAAAAACGTATTTCCCCGGTGGGGTAAACTCACCTGTTAGGGCTTTTAAATCTGTTTACGGTACACCACTTTTTATCGAAAAAGGTGATGGCTGTTATATATGGGATGCCGATGGTAATCAGTTTATCGATTTCTGTGGTAGCTGGGGGCCATTAATTTTAGGGCATAACAATCCTAAAATCCGCGAAAAAGTTACCGAGGTAATGCAGAACGGAATGAGCTTTGGTGCGCCAACGGCTTTAGAAAATGAATTGGCTGAGCTGATTATCAAAAACAACCGTTTTGTAGAGAAAATCCGTTTTACGAGTTCAGGTACAGAAGCGGTAATGTCGGCCATTCGTTTGGCAAGAGGTTTTACCGGTCGCGATAAAATTTTAAAGTTCGAAGGCTGTTACCACGGTCATAGCGATTCGCTTTTGGTTAAAGCAGGTTCTGGTTTGGTTACTTTTGGTGAAACCTCTTCTGCGGGTGTGCCAAAATCTTTTGCTGAAGAAACCATCGTTGTACCCCTAAATGATAAAACAGCTATTGAACAAGCTTTTGCTCAGTTCAAAGATCAGATCGCTGCGGTAATTATTGAGGGTATCCCTGCAAATAATGGTTTGATTATTCAGGATGAAGAATATATCCATTTCTTGCGCAAAATCTGTACTGATAACGGTTCTCTGTTAATTTTTGATGAGGTAATTACCGGATTCAGGGTTGGTTTTGAGGGCGCAGCAGCGCATTATGGTATCACACCAGATATTGTTACTTATGGTAAAATCATTGGTGGTGGCTTACCTGTTGGTATGTATGGTGCGTGTGCTGAAATTATGGCACATATTTCTCCTGATGGTGGTGTGTATCAGGCAGGTACCTTGTCTGGAAATCCGGTGGCTATGGCAGCAGGCATTGCAACATTAACAGAGCTGAACAAATCAAGCTTTTATAAGGATCTGAATACCAAAGCGCAAGAATTTGTGGCTAGCATTCAGCGTTTTGCAACCGCACGTAACTATAAATTTAAGGTATTTACCATTGGTTCTATCTTCTGGTTTGCTTTTACCGATAAAGATAAAATCCAATCGGCTGATGATATTGATGCCAGCAGCATGGAGAAATTCAAAATTATGCACCGCGAGTTATTGAATAGAGGAATTTATTTAGGCCCATCGGGATATGAAGTTGGTTTCGTATCTTCAGCACATACTAAGATCGAATTGGAAAAAGCGAAACGTGCTATTTTTGAAGCATTAGATTTAGTGTTTAAGAAGTAAGGCTTTTTTTAAGCTAGGATGAGGAAAAAGAACCTGTGAAATCCAAAAATCTGTGTAATCAACCCGAAGGAAAAATCGACGAATGAAGAAATCTATAATTATATTTTACGCATTATTGCTTTACGCATTGATTCAACTCATTTCGTGGGGAACATTAGTGGTGCGTTTGCAGCCAAGCCGCATGACCATGATTATGGGCGAAGGTTCGGTGTTTTTGTTTTTGCTCTGTATAGGTGGTTATTTCCTTCATCAATCGTTAAAACGTGAAGATAAATTGAGGGAACAGCAGCAGAACTTTCTGATGTCAATTACACATGAGCTGAAATCGCCTTTGGCGGCGATAAAACTTTCTATCCAAACCATTGTTAAACGTGATCTGGATAAAGCACGTCAAACTTCATTGCTTAACAATTCGCTAAAAGACATTGAACGTTTGGATGATCTGGTCGAAAATATGTTGTTGGCCACCAAGATCGAAAACCGTTCCTATACTTTTCCGAAGGAAGAATTTAACTTCTCGGAGCTGGTATATAAAATCACGGATAGGCTACAGGTTCACTCTTGCGGATGCGAGCAGATCATTAATGCTAAAATTCAGCCAAATTTGCAGATAATGGGTGACAAATTTGCCTTATCGTCAGTAGTAACCAATCTGATTGAGAATGCAGTAAAGTATTCTAACCCATGTGATGAGATAAATGTGCATTTAAACGATGTGGATGGACATATTCAATTAAGAGTGAGTGATCAGGGGCCAGGTATTTCAGATGCCGAAAAAATGTTGATATTTGATAAGTTTTACCGCGTTGGTAACGAGAATGTCAGAAAAGCGAAAGGAACAGGTTTAGGCTTGTTTATTGTGAAAGAGGTTTTACAATACCATGATGCAGATATTACAGTAAAAGACAATTTGCCTCAAGGAAGTATTTTTGAAGTAACATTTAGTTAATCTCAATTATGTCACAAAAATTAAGAATTCTATTGGTAGAAGACGAGGATCACTTGTTAGATGCTATCAAATTAAACCTGGAACTTGAGGGTTATAAAGTTCACGCCGTTAAAGATGGCAAAACCGCTCTTAAAATTTTTAAAGAAGAACGCTTTAATCTAATTATTTTAGATGTAATGTTGCCTGAAATGGATGGTTTCCAGGTTTGCGAAACAATCCGTTTAGAGAATGCAGAAGTTCCGATTATGTTTTTAACAGCTAAAAACACTTCAGAAGACCGTGTTTTAGGTTTGAAAAAGGGAGCTGACGATTATTTGGTTAAACCTTTCAACTTAGAAGAATTAATTCTTCGTGTTGGTATTTTGGTTAAACGCAGTTTAAAATCTGATGATTTAAAAGAATTGAATTCTTACAAAATCGGTGATAAAACAATTTATTTTAACTCTTTCGAATTAAAACACGATGATGGTACCATCACTCCGTTAACCAAAAAGGAAACGATGTTGTTGAAACTGTTGATCGAGCGTAAAAACGATGCGGTTTCAAGAGAGCAGATTTTAGAAACCGTTTGGAATTATGATGTTTATCCTTCAACAAGAACAATCGATAACTTCATTTTAACTTTCCGTAAGTATTTCGAACCAGATCAAAAAAATCCAGTTTATTTCCACTCGATCCGCGGTGTAGGCTATAAATTTACTGATAGTCATTAATGTACAATAATAAAGGCAGATATGCTTTAATGGCAGTTTTTGCGCTTGCTGCATTGGTTTGTGTATTTTACAATCAATATCAGCTGGCCGCTGTTTCAGGACTGTTGTTTGCCTTTGTTGTTTGGAGCCATTTTAAGCATAGTTCGGTTTTGATGGCATCAAAACATTTCAAGAATAACGAATTCGGTAAAACCAAAGCCTTATTGGCTGAGGTGGTTAAGCCTGAGCGCTTGGCTAAAAGCCGAAGGGGTTATTATGAATTTATGCAAGGCAATATGGCTTTGAAGGAAGAAGACTATGATAAAGCCGAGTATCACTTTCAGTTGGCCAGTCGTTTTCCTGTGGGAGGAAAGAACGAGAAATCGTATGTACTGATCCATTTGGCTAATCTCGCTTTGCGGAAGAAAGATAGAGAAAGGGCAGAAACTTATACGAAATTGGCCAAAGAGCTTGCCGAAACACAACGCTCGAAAGACATTATCGTTAAAATTGAAAAAGAAATAAGCAAGTTATAATATTAATATTGTCATTTTGAATAACGAAGCACCAGTTTAGGGATAAAAAGGTACTTCGTTTTTTTTTTATTTATACCTTTGCAAAATTAAAATTTTAGGCAGCCCGTCATCCTGAACTCAGTTCTGGATCTAACTAAAGAAAGATGCTGAAATAAATTCAGCATGACGCGTAGTGCGACACCAAATACAATCATGAAGAATAACTTATTTTTAGACGCAGCATTTTCAAAACAAACCGAACGCCCACCAGTATGGATGATGCGTCAGGCAGGTCGTTTTATGCCACAATATTGGGAAATTAAAAACAAATACTCTTTTTTAGAGATGTGTAAAAACCCAGAAATTGCAGCAGATGTGACCATGTTACCGGTTGATTTGTTGGATATTGATGCCGCGATTTTATTCTGTGATATTTTGGTAACCGGAGAGGCTATGGGTGGTGATTTGAGTTTTACTCAAGGCGTTGGACCTAAATTTGCAAATCCGGTACGTACCGCTAAAGACATCGAAAACTTAAATGTTGATTGTCTGGACGAATTGCAATACGTTGCCGATGCGATTAAAGTGATTCAACAACGATTGGATAACAGAATTCCATTGATCGGTTTTGCAGGAGCACCATTTACCGTAATGAGTTATTTAATTGAAGGAGGTTCATCTAAAGATTTTAAATTAACCAAGCTCTTTATACACAATCAGCCAGAGCTGGCGCACAAACTTTTGGCTAAAATTGCCACAGTAACGGCAGATTATTTGAATCTTCAGATTGCTGCTGGAGTTAATGCTGTTCAGATTTTCGATAGTTGGGCACTTGCTTTATCATGGAATGATTACCAGGAGTTTTCTCACCGTTACATTCAGGAAATCATTGCTAACTTAAACAGAAAAGATATTCCGGTGATTTCTTTTTGTAAAGGAAGTTCGGTTTTTGCTCCGATTATGGCAGAAGCTAAACCAGACGTAATTTCAGTTGACTGGAATGCTGATTTATTGAACATTAAAAATGCTTTGCCAGCAGGTATTGCCGTACAGGGAAATTTAGATCCACATATTTTATATGCAGATAAAGCAGTAATTAAAGCACAGATCCATAAATTGTTTGAACGTATGCGTGGTACCGAAGGTTTTATCTTCAATTTGGGCCATGGTATAATGCCAGATATTCCTTTCGATAACGTTAAATACGCAATTGAAGTGGTTAAAGAGTTTAGGTATTAAATTCTCGTCAACCCATAATAGATAAATGATAGAAACCTTATTGCCATATTATCGATATTTCATAGCAGTACATGTTGTATTTGTAATCAGCTGGATGGCAGGACTGTTTTATATCCTGAGTCTTTTTATTTACCATACCGAGGCAAACGATAAACCTGAACCCGAAAAAAGTATCCTCCAAAAACAGTTTGTTAAAATGGAGGCTACTTTATGGAAAATTATTGCCACCCCAGCCATGATCATTTCTGTTTTGGCAGGTGTATCTATGCTGACTTTAAACCAAGGCTTGCTTCAAGCCGATTGGATGTGGGTTAAGCTAGGTTTTGTTGTTGGCTTACTCATTTATCATTTCATCTGTCAGAACATCGTTAAACAGCTTAAAAACAACCAATATAGGCTAAACAGCTTTCAGTTGAGGTTGTGGCGCGAATTGGCGACGATTTTTATGATTGGCATTGTATTCGTGGTAATCCTGAAAAACGCCATTAACTGGATTTACGGTTTAATAGGGATAATGGGCATTGCAATGGCCATTATGATTGCGGTTAAACTGTACAAGAACTATCGTAAAAAACGTGGCGAATAATCTTTATACCACAATTCACTAGGGCACCGAGAATATTGTTTGTAATTAGAGGTGTTAATAAAAGCTTTGTGTCCTTTGTACCTTGGTGGTCGACTCGTAAATCACTTTGTTTCCTTTGCGTAAACTTCGCGTGCCTCGCGGTTAAATAAACCAAAAACTATTTTAAATTTGGGCGATAAAATTCAAGCGCATGTTTACAACTACAGGTCTGAAAAAGACCTTACTGCTAATACCATTTCTTTTTAGTGCTTATTTCGCTTCGGCACAGTTTGATCAATCGGCTTTCGAAAATCGGATACGTCCCGATAGCAGCTTAACCAACGAGGTTCATTTTAATTTTTACAATTTAAACTACGTCCGTAATTACGAGTATACCAACGATTTTCATGATGGTTATACTTTGTACGGAACACAGTTACAGCCTCAAATTGTTTACTACGCGCATCCTAATCTGGCGATTACCGCCGGTGCTTTTATCAGAAAGGATTTTGGTAGAAACGGGATTTCCGATGCGAAACCTTTATTCAGCGTAAAATACCACAAAAGAAACCTTACTTTAATTTTCGGAAGTTTAGAAGGTAATATTCAGCATAAGTATATCGAACCTTTATACGATTTCGAAAGGACCTTAACTACGCCAATTGAATACGGAACACAGTTATTGGTTGAGCGCAAGAAGTTTACTTTAGATGCCTGGATTGCCTGGCAGAAAATGATTTATAAGGGTGATCCTGCCAAAGAAGAAATTGTTGGCGGTTTATCTACCGAAAGCATCATTGCGGAAGGTAATGGCTGGAAGTTTAGTTTGCCTGCCCAATTTTTGGCTTTCCATCAAGGTGGACAAATTGATGTACTTAAAGAAATTCCGATTACGACTATGTTTAACGGGGCAACTGGTTTAAAACTGCACAAAGCAATTAATACCAACATTAAACAGGTATATACCGATAACTATATTGCGGTGTATAAGGATTTTTCACCTGATAAAAGAAGGGCTTATCAAGGTGGCTTTGGTTTATGGTTAAATGCGGGTGTAGAAAGTAAATGGGGCAGCTTGGTGGCTTCTTACTGGAAAGGCAATAACTTTATTTCGATTAAAGGTATGCCACTTTATGAATCGGTTTCAGATAACCTGTACAGTCCAGGCTTAAAGCAAAGTGCTAGAAACATTGTTTCGTTGCGTTATGCATACCAAAAAGAATTAATTCCACATTTATACCTTGATGTACGTTTCGAACCGCATATCGATCTTGATCATACCGATAAACAACTTCAGTTTAACCATTCATTCTTCTTAACCTACAAGCAGGATTTCAAATTGTTTAAAGTGAAAAAAGATGGAAGGTAGAAGGTAGGAAGGTTGAGGGTGATTAGTCTCATAAGATTTCAAACCCTGTAGGTTTTAAAACCTACGGGGTTTTGTGTTTTATAGACTTCCGAAGTTCCCCAGCGCTTTGTTCCTTTTAAACTTCGGAAGTCCCTGCCAACTAAACCCGATAGTAGCGAAAAACACGAAGGTGAGGAACGAACCTAGGCTTTGAAGCGGATAGCTCCAAAGGAGTGCCTTTGGCACGGGACTGCTGCCCCCGATGAAATGCTGCATGTTCATTTTCAAATAAAAAATCTATATCTTTCTTAAAAAATATTTTAATTATATCTGTCTGATAATCAGTAGTCATATTTCTGAATTTAACTTTATTTAACTTTTTTTCTCTCCCCATGCAACCATTGTTTGTAATCTGCCATCTTCTATATACAAACACACAATGAAATTGACGCGAAGCTATACGATAAACGATTTGATGGAAGGCTGCAAAGCTGGCGACCGGAAGATGCAGGAGCTGCTTTACAAGCAAACTGCATCGAAGATGTTGGCCGTTTGTATGCGCTATGCCAAAGATAGGATGGAGGCAGAAGATGTGCTGCAGATGGGATATATTAAAATTTTTCAGAAAATAAAGGAGTATAGAGGCGATGGTTCTTTTGAAGGCTGGATTAGAAGGGTTATGGTGAACACTGCAATTGAAAGTTACCGTAAAAATTTACGCAGCTTAAATGTGGTTGAAATAGATGAAGCTTACGAGCAACCATCAACCGGATTTGATTTTGGCACTTTAGGGATGCAGGATTTAATGAAGGTGATACAAAAATTGGCAGATGGTTACCGCATGGTATTTAACATGTACGTAATTGAAGGCTATTCGCACAAAGAAATTGGAGAAACACTTGGAATCTCAGAAGGCGCGAGTAAATCGCAACTATCGAGAGCAAGGGCAATATTAAAAGAAGAAATTATAAAAATGGAGGGATTTGGTTATGCAACCTATACGGGATAAGGATTTTGATCAGTTATTTAAAGATGCTTTTGCTGATGCGGAAGTAACACCTTCGAGGGATTTATGGAGCAATATTGAAAGCGAAATAGCACCTAAGAAAAGAAGAATCATGCCGATTTATTGGTTATCGGCAGCCGCTGTGTTATTAATTGCTACACTTGGCGTTTTGGTTTATCAACAGCAAAATATAAGCAGCGGAGGTAAACAACTGGCCAGTAACACGATTGAAAAAACGAAACTACTGGTACAAGAGCCGGTTGTTAAAGATTCTTCGGTTACAATTGTTGCTCCAGTTGAAAATATAACACCAGTTTTGCCAGTTCAACCTAAGGCGGTAAGTGCTATTGCCAAAACAAAGGTGAAACATGAAGTTAAACCAGCTGTGGAGCAACCACGCATAGTTACGGCCCCTGAAATGCAAAAGCAAGAAACAACTATAGCTAAAGCTGAAGAACCTAAAAAAGATATTAAAACAAAAATACTAGAGGCGATTTTACAGCCGAAAGAAGAGGTTGTAACTGCGGTTGTTGCAACGCCAATTAAAACGGATGAACCTGTTAATGAAAACGAACAGAACAATAAAGGTATCCGTAATGTTGGCGATGTGGTAAACCTCATTGTTAATAAAATGGACAAAAGAAAAGATAAACTGATACAGTTCCGTACTGATGATGATGATTCTTCTTTGGCATCGATTAATATCGGCCCATTTAAAATAGGTAAACGAAATAAGAAGTAAGCCAGTATTGATCAGGATTAACAGATTTTAGGATACGACATTCAAACCATTCAATAATTCACTCATTCAATAACTCAACAACACACACATATATGAAATGTCTAATTTATACAACACTTTTGGTAAGCGGGCTTGCCGGTGTTATGGCTCCAGGAGCTTTTGCTCAACAAGATACTACCAAAAAGAAAATGGATTATAGTGAAGGGCATGGTATCATCATTAAAACCAAATCTACAGATTCAGTTAAAAAAGGCCGTTTCGTGGGCGGAATTACTTTTACCAGAGTTGATTGGGGTTTCTCCAGGCTAATAGACAATGGCAGTTTCAACTTATCTCCAAACAACGATTTTTTGGATTATAAAGGCGGCAAAACCAGTGCTTTCTCTTTCGATGTTCTGCAATTTGGCTATCGTTTCAATTCTAACTTTAAGGTTTATGTAGCCGGTGGGTTCGACTGGACATTGATCCGCTTACGAAAAGACATTACTATTGCTAAAAATTCTAACGAATTTGTATATACCGATCAGGCACCTGTACATTTTTCAAAAAACCGATTCTCGAGCAGTTATGTACATATTCCCTTAAACTTCGAATTCCGTACCAGCGAAAACAAAAACAGCAAAAGATTTTACCTGGTTTTAGGTCCGGAGGTTAGCTTTTTGTTAAACGGAAAAATTAAACAGATAAGCGAAGAACGTGGTAAAGAAAAACAATATGATAGCTACCACTTTCAATCGGTTCGTTATGGAGGTACAATTAGATTTGGCTATGGTGGTATAGGATTATTTACCAAGTATTATTTTAACGACATGTTTACTACCTCGCAACAAGCTGGCTTAAAAAATATGAGTTTCGGGGTTACCTTCGGCTTAAATTAAAACTGCAGCACACAAATAAAACAGATCCTGTTTCGGTTAGGCGAGACAGGATTTTTTATTTCGTCTCATATTTACCTTAAACCTTCCACCTTAAAACCCTCTACCTTTTCTTATCTTTACCACGTGAGCAATACCATAATCAGCGTTAAAAATTTAACCAAGCAATATCAGGCAGAACAGGCCGGTGGGATTAAAAATGTAAGTTTCGAAATCAAAAGAGGCGATATAGTGGCCATAATCGGAGAGAGTGGCAGTGGAAAATCGACCTTGCTGAAATCCATTTACGGATTGCTGAAAACCGATGAGGGTGAAATCTTTTTCGAAGATCAAAGGGTTAAAGGGCCTGATGAACAGCTCATCCCGGGCCACAAACAGATGAAAATGGTTACCCAGGATTTTTCGTTAAATATTTATGCGAAGGTTTACGATAATATTGCCTCACAGCTATCGAATACCGATCTTAAAACCAAAGCCGAAAAAACGCTTCAGATTATGGAGCATCTTCGGATTTCGCCACTCCAGAACAAAAAAATCATCGAACTGAGCGGAGGAGAGCAGCAGCGTGTAGCCATAGCAAAAGCAATGGTTGCCGATACACAGGTTTTACTTTTAGACGAACCTTTTAGCCAGGTTGATGCGCTACTTAAGAATCAACTGCGTGCCGATATCAAACGTGTGGCCTCCGAAACTGGCGTTACCGTAATTTTAGTTTCTCACGATCCGGCCGACGGTTTATTCTTAGCAGATCAGTTACTTATAATAAAAAATGGAGAATTGCTGCAAACTGGAAAACCAGCTGACATTTACCAGCACCCAAAACACATTTACACTGCTCAGATTTTAGGCAATGCTGTGGTTTTATCAAAAGCCGATGCCGAAAAAATTGGTTTAAAAACGGAAAAAGAATTCGTTGTTTTTTACCCCGAGTGGGCCGAAGTAAGCAATAGTTGGAGCAGCAGGCGCTATGAGGTAAAAGATGTGTACTACAAAGGTTTTTATGATGAACTGCTTTTGGAAAGAAATGGAGTGAACATCCGTGCCCTGCAACTAAACAGGGGAGAGCATAAAAAAAACGACCACGTTCAATTGAACATCAGTCGTTTTTTGGAGTTTTAAATACTAGTTATAAATCGTTTCCAACAAGAACTATTTTTACCCTTACTGTTGATGTAGGTTTTATTGGAGTTGTTGCCTGGTAATCTGAACTTTGTACATCGATAGATACTCCACCTTTATATACTTCGAAGCTGTATGCATCAACATTATAAACAAATGGTAATGCAATATAACTTGCACCGCTATTGTAGGAAATGTAAACCAAAGTTCCTTCATTGTCGACATGATACTGGTCGATTTCAGGAACAGAAATATCTGCAGTAAATGTTTTTTGGTCATTACTTAATACCCATGCATTGGGAGATATATCTTTAACTACAGTTAAAATGGCATTGCTCGGCTGAACAATCGTGTCTTTTTTGCAGGAAGCCAGACCTAGTGTGGCAACGCAAAGCATTAAGATGGTAAATTTTTTCATGTTGATTAATGTTTATTTGTGTGTGTGATATTGGTATTACAAATCTGTTGCCAAAAAAATATAATTGTGGATTAATGGATTAATTATTGTGCAACAGATTAAATACATAAATGTTGGTACCTTATTTTTTTAAAACATGAAGCTCTTTTTTCGCCTCTTACCCTGGTTAATTTTAGTCGTTGCGGGGTATTTATTTATCTCCAAAAAGTTCAGCATCAATACCTCTGTAGAGAGCAAACATCAGCTTCTGGTAGGGAAAATTGAGGCCATTGGTAAATTGGAGCTGGTAAGGTACCAGATCAGCGATGTTTTAGAACATAAAAATAAAACAGACTTTTTACCTGAAGCCAGTGTTTTATTGATTGTTAAAGCCGAAGCAGTAGGCTGTATCGACTTAACAAAAATTACCCGTGAAGATATTGATATTGATGCGGACACCGCTGTAGTAAATTTGCCACAGCCTGAAATATGTTATGTAAAAATCGACCATAAAAATTCGCGTGTTTACGATACGAAAATGGCTTTCTTCCGCGAAGCCGGTTTGGTAGATGAAGCGTATAAAGCCGCCGAAAGACAAGTAACTGCTGAGGTTAAAAAATCGAGTATCTTAACGCAGACTAAAACCAATGCTACAACGGTACTTAAACCGATTATAGAAGGTTTAGGCTATAAGAATGTGAAGTTTACTTTTGATTAAGGCTTAGGAGGTTTAAGGTGGAAGGTTTAGGCGATCTTCACATAGTGTCGTCATCTCGACCGGAACGCAGTGGAGTGGAGAGATCTGCCTCGAGATAGATTTCTCGACTGCGTTGTACTCCGCTCGAAATGACGACCTAATTAAAATTTATTTTAAAAAATCTTCCCGATGTGGGTTGAAAATATCAATCAGTAATCCGGCTTCTAAGCAAACCACACCATGAAATACATTTGATGGGGCAAAGAAAACATCACCTTCATTTAAGATTTTCTTATCATCGCCCATGGTTACTTCAAAACTTCCTTTGGCTACATAACTCATTTGTAAATGAGGATGATTGTGAATGGTACCAATGGCATCTTTTTCAAATTTTACTTTAACCAACATCAACTGGTCATCGTAAGCCATAATTTTGCGTTTAACACCGGCTCCTAAATCTTCCCAATCAATACCGCTGTCAGAAATTAATGCCTTGTTGTTTAAGTCTTTGAAATTCATTTTTATAAGTTGTGTCATGGTGCAAAAAAAACGTCATCTCGACTGCAGCGCAGTCCCGAACATTCGGGAGAGAGATCTAGAATAGATTTCTCGACGTCGTTGTACTCCGCTCGAAATGACGAAATTATTTTGGCAGTTAAAGAACCTTAAACCAAATACTCAAACAAAGTCTGGTCCTGGTTTAGCTCAATAATTTCAAATTTAAAATCTTTCATGCGTTGTAATAAACTTGCATAATCGTTTTTATTAGAAAGTTCGATACCAACCAACGCAGGGCCATTTTCTTTATTTGTTTTTTTAATAAACTCGAAACGGGTAATATCATCCTGTGGACCTAAAACCTCGTTCACAAATAACTTTAAAGCACCTGGTCTTTGTGGGAAACGTACAATGAAATAATGTTTCAAGCCTTCAAAAAGCAAAGATTTCTCTTTAATCTCCTGCATGCGCTCAATATCGTTATTTCCACCGCTTACGATACAAACTACCGTTTTGCCTGCAATCTGGTCTTTAAGCTGATCTAATGCAGCCACAGACAGCGCTCCGGCAGGTTCAACCACAATAGCATCTTCGTTATACAATTTTAAAATGGTCGTGCAGATTTTTCCTTCAGGGATTAAATGCATCTGATCAAGCAGTTCCTTACAATATTCGTAAGTGATATGGCCAATTCTTTTTACAGCTGCACCATCCACAAATCGGTCTATTTCTTCTAAGGTAAACGGACCACCATATTCCATCGCCGTAACCATTGATGGTGCACCAAGTGGTTCAACACCAACTAATTTCACTTCAGGCTTAACGGTTTTCATGTAAGCGCTTACACCCGATGCTAAACCGCCTCCACCAACCGGCATTACAATCATATCCAGGTCAGGTAGATCTTCGTAAATTTCTACACCAACCGTTGCCTGTCCTTCAATTACTTTTTCATCATCGAAAGGTGGAATAAAAGTGGCTGATTTTTCGGCACTGTAAGCTAAAGCTTCTTTTAAACAATCATCAAAAGTATCGCCTACTAAAACCACTTCAACATTGTCGCCACCAAACATGTAAGTTTGTTTAACCTTTTGTTTCGGTGTAATCTCTGGCATAAAAATCACCCCTTTAATGCCGAGTTTTTTACATGAATAGGCCACACCTTGTGCATGGTTACCAGCACTTGCACAAACTACACCATTAATTAATGCATCTTGTGGCAAGGAGCTAATTTTATTGTAGGCACCACGCAATTTGTACGAGCGTACAATTTGCAGGTCTTCTCTTTTTAAATAAATATTGGCATTGTAATGAGCAGAAAGTCCGGCGTTAAACTCTAAAGGCGTACGTTTTACCACTCCTTTTAACCTTTGCGATGCAGATAAAAAATCTAATGTATTCGGTGTTGTAGTATTCATAATTTAGTATCAAGAAGAGAGATATGAGTATCGAGACTAATATTTCACTTGTATTTTTTTGTAAAGCAGGGTTTGGTGTTCAATCGGTTGCAGCTGTCCTGCTTTACATTTTATTTCGCTGCGCTTCATGCTCATTTCAATCAGGTTTAGGTGAACTAAGTTTGTGTTTCAAACTTAAATCCTCCCCCTGCCCCCTCCAAAGGGGGGCACCCCTCAAAGTTTTTTTAAGGCAATTCGCCGATCGCTTTTAGCTTTGGTCCTTAACCTTTCAGCTTTTACGCCAAATGCAAAGCAACCAATTGGTTTAAATCGTAATCGTTAATGCCTTGTTTGCTATCGGCTAAAACCAGAAATTGTTTGTAAACAATATCTAAATGATCTTTTTCCAATTTATGGCCTAAACGGTCTAAATGGTGTTTTAAAGCATGGCGTCCGCTTCTTGCAGTCAATACAATAGTTGCATCAGGGAAACCAACATCTTCTGGTTTAATAATTTCGTAGTTTTCACGGTTTTTCAAGAAACCATCCTGGTGGATGCCTGAGCTATGTGAAAATGCATTTCCACCAACAATTGCTTTGTTCGGTTGTACCGGCATATTCATCTGGTTCCGCACCATATGGCTCATTTCATAGAAACGGGTAGCATCAATTTGGGTGTTTAAGCCTAAAATCTTGTGCGTTTTCAAAATCATGACGACTTCTTCCATAGATGTATTGCCTGCACGCTCTCCGATGCCGTTAATGGTACATTCTACCTGGCGGGCACCATTTTGTAGGCCTGCGATAGAATTCGCTGTAGCCAAGCCTAAATCGTTGTGGCAATGCACAGAGATAATGGCTTTATCAATATTTTTTACGTTCTCTTTCAAAAAAAGAATTTTCGAGCCATACTGATCTGGTAAGCAATATCCGTTGGTATCTGGAATATTTACCACGGTGGCACCGGCAGCAATTACTGCTTCAACCATTTTAGCTAAAAATTCGATATCGGCACGGCCGGCATCCTCTGCGTAGAATTCAACATCTTCCACAAATTTTTTCGAATACCTTACGGCTTCAACAGCACGTTCTAAAATTTCTTCGCGGGTACTGTTAAATTTATGTTTAATGTGGAAATCGGATGAACCGATCCCGGTGTGGATACGTGGTCTTTTCGCATAACGTAAAGCGTCTGCAGCAACATCGATATCATTTTTATTTGCACGGGTTAAGGCGCAGATAATTGGGTTGGTAACCGCTTTTGATAACTCAATTACGCTATTAAAATCTCCTGGACTAGATACCGGGAAACCTGCTTCAATCACATCAACACCTAAAAGCTCAAGTGATTTAGCGATTTCTACTTTTTGGTTTGTATCTAACTGGCAGCCTGGAACCTGCTCACCGTCACGCAATGTCGTGTCGAAAATATAAACTTTGTTCGGGTCGTGAATCATAATCTTAAGTTTAGGAAGTGATTAATTTTTGTGATAAGAATTTAAGAACCAATTTGCCCATTTCGGCTGTGCCTAAAACTTTAAACCGGTTTGTATTTTGGTCGGCAATGTCATGTGTTCTAAAACCTTCTTTCAATACCTGGTCGATGGTGTCAACCAATAATTTGGCTTCTTCTTTTAGTCCGAAGCCAATTTCTAACATTAGTGCTGCCGATAGGATAGAAGCCAATGGATTAGCTAAATCTTTACCTGCAATATCGTGTGCAGAACCGTGTATCGGCTCGAAGAACCCAGTGCTTTCGCCAACAGATGCCGAAGCCAGCATACCCATTGAACCTGCAATCTGTGAAGCTTCATCTGTTAAAATATCTCCAAATAAGTTGGCGGTTAAAACCACGTCGAATTTTTTAGGGTTTTTGATCAACTGCATGGCTGCATTGTCGATAAACATATGCTCAGTTTCTACATCAGGATATTGTTTTGCAATTTCCTGAACGGTTTCGCGCCATAAGCGAGAGCTTTCTAAAACATTGGCTTTATCTACCGAACATAATCTTTTGTTACGTTGCTGTGCAGCCTGGTAAGCTTTATGTGCAATGCGTTCTACTTCATAACGGTGGTAAATCATTAGATCTGAAGCCGTATTACGGTCCTCCGAACGTGTTTTTTCACCAAAGTAAACATCACCTGTTAATTCGCGGAAGAACAAAATATCGGTTCCTCTTAAAATTTCCGGTTTAATGCTCGATGCCTGAAGAAGTTCATCAAATAGTAATATTGGGCGGAGATTAGCGAATAACCCCAGTTCCTTACGGATTTTTAACAGACCTTGTTCTGGTCTAACTTTTAAACTTGGGTCGTTATCATATTTGGCGTGGCCAATGGCTCCAAAAAGGATAGCATCACTTTGTCTTGCTTTTTCTAACGTTTCATCTGGCAAAGGCTCGCCGGTAACTTCAATAGCCGCATGGCCCATTAAAGCTTCTTCGAACACAAATTCATGGCCAAAAATTTCGGCAATTTTTTCTAATGCTGCTTTTCCCCAAGTGGTAACCTCGGGCCCAATACCATCTCCAGGTATTACTAAAATGTTCTTCTTCATTGTACTAAACGCTTTCTAGTATAGTTTCGACGACTTTTACCTCGCCTTTTTCTAACAATATTCTTTTTTCTATGCAGGTTGGCAGCTGCGATTCAAAATGGCCAACGTAAATTAAGGTCATCCCGTTGCTGCACAATTCATCAACCAATTGGTTAAAATACCGTGTTTGCTGTTGGTCTAAACCCTGGCAAGGTTCATCCAGAATTAACAGTTCCGGATTTTTTATAATCGTTCGCGCTAATAATACCAATCGCTGTTTACCGAGTGGAAGTGCGGTTAATAATTCATTTTTGTTTTCGGTTAATCCAAAATATTCAATCAACTCATCAACTTGTGCTCTTTTGCTATAAGGCAATTGCTGAAACAGGCCCACGGTATCGTAAAAGCCCGAAGCAATACACTTCCAAACAGTTGAAGTGGCATCGAAGTACCAATGAAACTCCGGCGATATTAAACCAATATGCTGCTTAATATCCCAAATGCTTTCGCCAGTTCCACGCCTGTTGCCAAACAAATAAAGCTCGTTGGCGTAAGATTGGGGGTGATCGCCGTTGATTAAACTCAATAAAGTAGATTTTCCTGAGCCATTAGGGCCTTGCAATAACCATTTTTCGCCAGCTTTAACTTCCCAGTTGATGTTTTTTAGCACCTGTTTTTCGCCATAGCTGATGTTGACATCAACCATCGTTACCATATCAGTTGATGAATAAATTGGCGACTCCTTTAAAAAAGCGGGGATTTTCCTTTTATGTATTTCAGGTGGAAGGTCTCCAATTTCTCTTGAGAATGAACTTGCAATCTGCCCGTCTATAATCTCTGCAAAAGAATCGATGCTTTCTGGAAATTCTAAATCGTTACAGATTAAAATTAATTGTACACCTTCTGCTGTAATCTGGTCTAAAAGTGTATTCAGGTTTTTGCGCGATGCTTTATCTAAACCAGTATAAGGCTGATCGATAATTAACAATTGGGGTTTTAACCATAAGGCTTTAACCAACTGCAGTTTTTTATGTTCGCCGCTTGATAATTCGATTAGCTGTGAACTGGCAAAAGTAGCAAAGCCCAGTGCTTCTAAAATGGGTTCAACCAGATCGAAATGAAGTCCTTTTTCTTTGCCGTAAGCTACCAGTTCTGCATGTACTGTTAAAGTATCATTGGCCTGTAAACTGGTGTAGCGTTGCTGATAATAAAAGTTTGCAACACCTTCGAGGTTTTTAAACTGATACCAGCTTTCTACAAATAAAACTTCGGCCGGTAATTTACTTTGGGCGTCGTAATTGATTTCAATGCTGCCCTGTGAAGGAATTAAACCTGCAATCGCCTTAGCCAAAGAAGTTTTTCCGCTGCCACTTTCGCCCCATAAAACCCAGTTTTGGCACACATTTACTTCCCAATACAAATCCTTTAGCACCGCTTTATTGCGGTAACTTAAGTTTAGGTTTTGTATGTAGACAAATGGTTTAAGCATTACTTTGCCTGTTCAAATTCTGCGATTAATTCTTTTTGGGCCAAGATGAAATCGATATCATCATAACCGTTTATCAAACACGATTTTTTGTAAGGATTGATCTCAAATGATTCTTGAGCACCGGTTTCTACAATGGTAACCGTTTGATTTTCTAAATCAACTTCTAGGGCTGATTTTGGATTGCTGTCAACCGCGTTAAAAATCTGCGCCAAGAACTCATCACTTACCTGGATGGGTAATAAACCATTGTTCAGGGCATTTCCTTTAAAGATATCGGCAAAGAAACTGCTGATTACCGCGTCAAAACCAGCATCTTGAATAGCCCATGCAGCATGCTCGCGACTACTGCCACAACCAAAGTTTTTTCCTGCCACTAAAACCTGACCGCTATAGGTTGGGTTGTTCATCACGAAATCAGCTTTAGGCTGGTTATCGTTTTCATAACGCCAATCGCGGAACAAGTTTTCGCCAAAACCCTCGCGTGTTGTCGCTTTTAGAAACCTCGCAGGGATAATCTGGTCGGTATCGATGTTCTCTATATTTAAAGGCACTACTGCCGATGTTAATTTTGTGAATTTTTTCATTATTAATGATGATTACACAGATTTAAATGATTTCACCAATTGGGGTGATTTCACTGATTTAATATTTATTATAAACCTTCAGCCCTCTACCTTAGTAAAGTGTTCAACTGTTGGGAAAGGATCATAAAAGTGATGTAATAACTTTTTCCAATCCTGGTATTCTGCTGATCCTCTGAAACCTTCGGTATGTGCCTCCAGTGTTTTCCAGTTTACCAACAGGATATATTTATTTTCTACCTCTATACATTTTTGAAGCTGATGTGAAATGTAACCTTCCATTGAGGAAATGATTTTTTGTGCTTTGTTAAAAGCTTTTTCAAAATCAGCCGATAATCCGGCTTTTACATTTAATATGGCAACTTCTAGTATCATATATTTTAAAAGTTGTCATTCTGAGGAACTAAGAATCTGTTTCTTAGCTTGCAGATGCTTCATTCGTCAGTATGACTTTATTTTAAGCCTTCTCCAGCAAATCCCTCACATCAGTAATTTTTCCGGTTACTGCAGCTGCTGCTGCGGTAAGCGGACTGGCCAATAACGTACGTGCATTTTGCCCTTGTCTGCCTTCAAAGTTTCTGTTTGATGTAGATACACAATATTTACCTGCCGGGATTTTATCTTCGTTCATTCCTAAACAGGCACTACAACCTGGTTCGCGTAACTGGAAACCAGCGGCTTCGAAAATTTTATCCAAACCTTCGTTTTTAGCTTGCTGCTCAACTTGTTTCGAGCCTGGAACAATCCAAACCGTAACATTATCGGCTTTGTGTTTATCTTTAACAAAATCGGCAACTTCGCGTAAATCTTCAATGCGTGAGTTGGTACAGCTTCCAATGAATACATAATCAACCGGTTTCCCGATTAATGAAGAATCGTCATCAAAGCCCATATAATCTAACGCTTTCTGGTACGAAAGTTTTTCTTTTTCTGGTTGTGCACCAGTTGCCGGAATATGTTCCTGAATACCCATACCCATTCCTGGGTTTGTACCATAGGTAATCATAGGTGCAATATCTGCCGCATCGAAAGTTAAAACACTATCGAATTTCGCATCAACATCGCTATATAATGTTTTCCAATAAGCTAAAGCCTTATCCCACTCTTCGCCAGCTGGAGCAAATTCTCTTCCTTTAATGTAATCGAAAGTGGTTTGGTCAGGTGCAATTAATCCACCGCGTGCACCCATTTCGATACTCATATTACAGATCGTCATACGGGCTTCCATACTTAAAGCTTCGATTGCCGAACCTGCGTATTCTATAAAATAACCTGTACCGCCAGCGGCAGAGATTTTGGCAATAATGTATAAGATAATGTCTTTTGCACCAACGCCTTTTCCAAGTTCGCCATTTACCTCGATTTTCATGGTTTTAGGTTTCGACTGCAATAAACATTGCGTTGCAAAAACCTGCTCTACCTGCGATGTACCGATACCAAATGCAATGGCACCAAAAGCACCATGAGTAGAGGTATGGCTATCGCCGCAAACCATTGTTTTGCCAGGTAAAGTAATGCCTAGTTCAGGACCGATAACATGCACAATCCCTTGGAAAGGATGCCCTAAACCATACAGTTCCACTCCGAATTCTGCACAATTTTTGGTCAGCATATCAACCTGATAGCGCGAAAGCTCCTCTTTAATCGGCAACAATTGATTTAACGTAGGTACATTATGATCGGCAGTTGCTACAGTCTGCTTCGGACGCAAAACAGGTAAGCCTCTTTTGCGCAAGCCATCAAATGCCTGCGGAGAGGTTACCTCGTGTATTAAGTGTGTATCAATGTATAAAATATCAGGAAATCCTTCTTCACTTTTTACAACATGTGCATCCCAAATTTTTTCTACTAATGTTTTTGACATCTTTTTATATAATTATTTAAACCTCGCAGGTTTTTAAAACCTGCGAGGTTTGTAAGTTTTCTATGCAGTTTTAATCGCTTTCATTGCAGTCATTGCCTTACGCAACGTAGCACCAATTTGCTCTACTTCGTGAGAGCGGATAGCCTCGTTGATATCGATTAATTTTCTGTTGTCAACAGCGCCATCTTTACCTTCGTTGAAGTTTTTACCAACTAAATCAGTATCTACTTTTTTCATGAAATCACCTAAAAGTGGTTTACAAGCCTGATCGAACAAGTAGCAACCGTACTCAGCAGTATCAGAAATTACGCGGTTCATTTCGAACAATTTCTTACGTGCAATGGTATTTGCGATAAGTGGTGTTTCGTGTAACGATTCATAATAAGCCGATTCTGGTTTAATACCTGCCTGTACCATTGTCTCGAAAGCCAATTCAACACCAGCACGAACAAAAGCAACCATTAAAGTATAGTTGTCGAAATATTCTTGCTCACCGATCTTCACATCGCCAGCCGGAGTTTTCTCAAAAGCAGTTTCGCCAGTTTCAGCTCTCCATTTTAATAAATTTTTATCGCCATTTGCCCAATCTTCCATCATGGTACGGCTAAATTCGCCACTCATAATGTCATCCTGGTGTTTTTGGAACAATGGGCGCATAATGTCTTTCAATTCTTCAGAAATTTCGAAAGCTTTGATTTTAGCCACATTACTTAATCTATCCATCATGGCTGTAATACCACCTTGTTTTAAGGCTTCTGTGATCACTTCAACACCATATTGAACCAATTTAGAGGCGTAACCTGCGTCGATTCCTTTTTCTACCATTTTATCGAATGATAAGATAGAACCTGTTTGCAATAAACCACAAAGGATGGTTTGCTCGCCCATTAAATCAGATTTCACCTCAGCTACGAACGATGATTTTAACACACCAGCTCTATGGCCACCGGTACCAGCGCAATATGCTTTTGCCTGTGCCAATCCTTTACCTTGAGGATCGTTTTCAGGGTGAACTGCAATTAAGGTAGGCACACCAAAACCACGAACATATTCTGCTCTAACCTCGCTACCCGGGCATTTAGGTGCAACCATAATCACGGTTAAATCTTTACGGATCTGCATGCCTTCTTCAACGATATTGAAACCGTGAGAATATAACAAAGTAGCACCTTCTTTCATTAAAGGCATAATTGCATTTACAACAGCGGTGTGTTGTTTATCTGGAGTAAGGTTAATTACTACATCTGCATTTGGAATCAGTTCTTCGTAAGTGCCAACTGTAAAATTGTTTTCAGTTGCATTTTTCCACGAATCGCGTTTGCCTTCAATTGCTTCCTTACGTAAAGTGTAGCTTACATCTAAACCACTATCTCTTAAATTTAAACCTTGGTTTAAGCCTTGTGCGCCACAACCTACAATTACCAGTTTTTTGCCTTTTAATGCGCTAACGCCATCTAAAAATTCAGAACTGTCCATGAAGTCGCAAACACCTAATTGGTTTAATTTTTCTCTAAGAGGTAATGTGTTAAAATAATTTGCCATTGTTTTTATTGGTTAATTTCTATTTAATTATCGTTATATATTCTTTTTTACTTCGGGTTGATTATACAGATGAGGTGATTACACTGGCTTTTTTTTTATCAGTCATATCTCATCTATCTTACATCTCCTATTTTATACCAGTTTCTTCAGTGCCCATGCATAACCTTGGTGTACATTATCATGACCAATAGTTGTGATCAGAATTTCTTCAATGCTGTTCATCTGTACGCCATAGGTAGCTGTTGTAAAAGGAGTGATGTTTGAAAATTTTCCGCTTGCATAATCTTCCTTTATTTTTTCAATGCTTTCCAATGCTATAACTTTCAATTCAGCTACTTCTTCTTCTGTTACGGTGTAAGTTGGCTTTGTATCTTTTTTATAATACTCGTTAAATTTTACCGAAGCAGCATCTTGCAATACACCTGTACGAACATAACAAAGCGTTTGTGTGCTCACTACAACATGGCCAAAATTCCAGATAATGTTATTGTTGTAACCATCCGGAATTTTATTTAATTCTTCGATTGTTAAATCATCTATCAACTTAATAAATGCCTTGCGTGAGTTTATTATAAAATCAAATACCTCGTTCATCATATATAATTCGTATCTATCTACTTATCGTTTTGTTTTTCAGCTTCGGTTAATGTTTCGTTAAAGGTAATCTTGTTAAAGAACGGGTCGTTTACTGTTACTGCCCAGGTTCCGTAAAAAGTTTTCTCCAAACCTGGCCTGTTGTACTTATATTTTTTATCTATTATTTCTTTATGAAACGCTTTCAATCCTACACAATCTACATATACATTTGCACCGGGAGAACTATCTCCATGGTGCTCACTTAAATGTAGTTCGATGCCACCTAATGAAATCTGCATATAAACGGGGGTATTTTCTTCAAACGTGTGTTCCCAGTCTATTTTAAAGCCCAGCCAGTTTACGTAAAATTCTACTGCTTTATCGTAATCGAAAATTCTTAAAATCGGTATGGCTTTATTGCATTTCATATTACATGGTAAAAATCTTTCCGCCTTTTTCTAAAAACTCGTTTTCTACCAATTCTTCACCTGGTTCGAAAGCTTCGAATTCCTTTAGTTTTTCGTGGAATCCAGCACTGTCTTTAATAATGGCTACTCTTGCAGATCGCACAAATTCAATTAATTCGTAAGGTTCTAAAGCTTTTACCAAAGCATCAGTTTCTTCGCGGTGACCAGTTACTGCAAAAACGGTATAATCTTTACGGATCACTACCGCACTTGCACCGTATTGTCTTAATAAACGCTCTACGGTTACTTTTTCTGCAATTTCATCTGTAGAAACTTTGTAAAGCGCCAATTCCTGCCAGATAATTTCTTCGTTGGTGTTGAAATAAACTTTCAATACCTCAATCTGTTTTTCTATCTGACGGGCCAGCTTTCTCACTACTTCGTAACCTTCGTGGATGACGATGTTGAAACGGTGTATTCCTTCAATTTCTGATGCGGAACTGTTTAAACTTTCGATATTGATTTTTCTTTTCGAGAAAATAATCGCAATCCTGTTGAGTAAACCAATGCGGTTTTCGGCGTAAACCGTAATGGTATATTCCTGCTTTCCGTCTAAATCGGCTTTATCTATTTTATGTTCTATTGTATTTTCAGTACTCATGATAATTTCTTATTTACCTATTCGTCATTTAGACCTTGTGGAGAAATCTTTAAATGTTGTTAAGAAAGATCTCTCTCCCGAAAGTTCGGGACTGCGCTACAGTCGAGATGACGATTACGCTAGTTTTTACCTTTCTACTTATTTTAACCTGATTTCGCTTACACTCATGCCTTGAGGAACCATTGGGAAAACGTTGTTTTCTCTGCCAACCATTACTTCTAATAAATAAGAACCTTCATGGTTGATCATGGTTTCTAATGCCTGTCTTAAGTTTGCACGCTCATCAACTTTGCTCGCTTCGATATAGTACGATTTTGCTAAAGCAACAAAGTCAGGGCTGGTGATATTCACGAAAGAATAACGTTTATCATGAAAAAGCTGTTGCCACTGGCGAACCATACCTAAAAAGCGGTTGTTCAAGATCAGAATCTTTACTGCTGCGCCAAATTGCATAATGGTACCCAATTCCTGAGGCGTCATCTGGAAACCACCATCACCGATAATGGCAATAACGGTTTTATCAGGTGCACCATATTTAGCGCCAATTGCTGCTGGTAAACCAAAGCCCATTGTACCTAAACCACCAGAAGTAATGTTGCTGCGGGTATTGTTAAATTTAGCATAACGACAGGCTACCATTTGGTGCTGACCAACATCGGTAACGATTATGGCATCGCCACCACAGATTTCGTTGATGTTGCGCAATACTTCGCCCATGGTCATTTCATCACCAGTTGGATAAAGCTCCGGAGTAATGACTTGATCTATTTCCTCCTGGTTATATTGTCTGAACTTAGCTAACCAATCTTCGTGTTTGTTTTCGTTAACTAAATTGGTTAATAGGGGCAAAGTTTCTTTACAGTCGCCCCAAACACCAACTTCTGCCTTAACATTTTTATCAATTTCGGCAGGGTCGATATCTAAATGTACCACTTTAGCTTGTTTGGCATATTTATCTAAACGACCGGTTACACGGTCATCAAAACGCATACCGATGGCAATAATTACATCAGCTTCGTTGGTTAATACATTCGGGCCATAATTACCGTGCATACCTAACATGCCTACGTTTAGTGGGTGTGAAGTTGGAATAGCACCTTCGCCCATAATGGTCCATGCAGCAGGGATTCCTGATTTATTGATAAAAGCTTTGAATTCTTCTTCAGCTTTACCCAAAATAACACCTTGTCCAAATAAAATGAAAGGTTTTTTTGCTGAATTGATTAATTCGGCTGCCTGCTCGATATATTCTACCCTAACTTTTGGCTTCGGGCGATAACTGCGGATGTGGTTGCACTTTACATATTCAGGAAATTCCTCCAATTGTAATTGTGCATTTTTGGTAATATCGATTAAAACAGGACCTGGTCTGCCGCTTTTAGCGATATAAAAAGCTTTAGCCAATACCTCTTGAATTTCTTTGGCATCAGTAACCTGATAGTTCCATTTTGTAACGGGAGTAGTAATGTTAATCACATCAGTTTCCTGAAAAGCATCCGTTCCCAATAGGTGGGCGAAAACCTGTCCCGTGATACAAACCAATGGCGTACTATCGATTTGCGCATCTGCCAAGCCAGTAACCAAATTGGTTGCACCTGGTCCGCTGGTTGCGAAAACAACACCAACTTCGCCGCTTGCTCTTGCAAAACCCTGAGCAGCGTGGATACCACCTTGTTCATGGCGAACTAAGATGTGTTCTAATTTATCAGCATAATCATAAAGAGCATCATAAATAGGCATGATTGCTCCTCCCGGATAACCGAAAATGGTGGTTACACCTTCTTCAATTAATCCATTCAACAAAACTTGCGAGCCTGTTCCTTTGAATAAGGTTTTTGAGGTTTCTGCTTTCGCCTCGTTTTGTTGTATTGTATCTTGTGCAGTTTCCATAGTTATGTTTTTGCGGTTCTACTATTCTTTAATTTTAAACCCAATTCTTTGTCTGTCGTTCCATTTTAATTGAGCAATTTTCTCGTCTATTAAATTTTCCATTGCATCATACAGCTCGTTGAGCTGAACATCATGTTCACCAATCCGTTCTTTAATTTCTGTTAACTGTTCATTAAGATTGCTTTGCTTCAGCAAAATTTTCCGAACGTCAACAAAGGTTCTCATAATGGCAATGTTCATATTAATCGCCTTATCGCTCTTTAAAACACCACTCAGCATGGCTACCCCTTGCTCAGTGAAAGCGTAGGGCAATTTTCGGGTACCACCCCAACTTGAAGTCACAATTTGTGACTTCAAGTTGGTTCCGCCTGTCATCACAATTTGTGATGATGTACCTTGATTACTTGCCCCAATCTGAAGTCTTATCTCTTCAAACTCAGCAGAAGTTAACTGAAACATAAAATCTTCAGGAAAACGCTTTATGTTACGTTTTACCGCCTGATTCAGTGCCTTCGTTTCAACTTCATAAAGCGATGCCAAATCGAAATCCAGCATTACTCTTTCTCCCCGGATTTCATAAATCCTATTCTGAATACTTTTAATTATTTGCATAATCTATTTTATTAGTAATCAATTAATCTGGGGGATGATTTTTTGATTTTAATATTCGTCAGTTACGCAACCACTAGCTGCGTCTGAAACGGTTTTAGCATATTTATATAAAACACCTTTTGTTACTTTTAATGCTGGTTGTACATAGTTTTTTCTACGCGCTGCAATCACTTCGTCACTTACCTGTAAGCTAATGATGTTGTTTACCGCATCGATCAAAATCCGGTCTTCATCTTCTACCAAGCCTATTAAGCCACCTTTGTAGGATTCAGGTGTAATGTGACCAACCACAAATCCATGCGTACCACCAGAGAAACGTCCGTCGGTAATTAAAGCCACTGATTTTCCTAAACCAGCACCAATAATTGCTGAAGTTGGTTTTAACATTTCTGGCATACCTGGCGCACCTACCGGACCTGAATTTTTAATTACGATTACATCGCCAGGTTGAACACGTCCGCTTGAAATTCCGGCAATTAAATCGTGTTCGCCGTCGAATACACGTGCAGGGCCTTCAAATTTCTCACCTTCTTTTCCACTTATTTTTGCAACAGAACCTTTTTCAGCCAGGTTTCCGTAAAGAATCTGTAGGTGACCAGTGGCTTTAATCGGCTCACTTAGTTTCTGGATGATTTTTTGATCATAATCCATAACCGATTTTACATCGGCTAAATTCTCAGCCATGGTTTTTCCGGTAACAGTTAAACAATCGCCATGTAATAAACCCTCGTTTAATAAATATTTCAATACTGCCGGAATACCTCCATATTGATGTAAATCCTGCATTAAGTATTTTCCACTAGGTTTGAAATCGGCAAGTACGGGTGTTACATCACTCATGCGCTGGAAATCATCCTGGGTGATTTCGATACCGATAGCTTTACCCATTGCAATAAAATGTAATACTGCATTCGTACTGCCACCTAAAATGATAATAGAACGAATGGCATTTTCGAATGCTTTTCTCGTCATAATATCAGATGGTTTGATATCTTTCTCTAATAAAATTTTGATGTATTTACCTGCATCTAAACATTCTTGTTTTTTCTCCTCGCTGATTGCTGGGTTCGAAGATGAATAAGGCAAACTCATACCTAAAGCCTCAATTGCTGATGCCATTGTGTTTGCAGTATACATCCCTCCACAAGCACCTGCACCAGGGCAAGTATGTTTTATGATGCCTTGATAGTCTTCTTCAGAAAGGTTGCCACATATTTTCTGTCCCAAAGCCTCGAAAGCTGAAACGATGTTCAATTCTTCGCCTTTGTAATGGCCAGGCGCAATCGTACCACCATAAACCATAATTGAAGGGCGATCTAAACGTGCCATGGCCATAATCGCGCCAGGCATGTTTTTATCACAGCCAGGGATAGAGATAATTCCATCGTAATATTGGCCACCGCAAATGGTTTCGATACTATCAGCAATTACATCACGGCTTACCAGCGAGTAACGCATACCATCTGTACCGTTGCTCATCCCATCACTTACGCCAATGGTATTAAAAACCAAGCCCACTAAATCATTATTCCAGACCCCTTTTTTCACATCTTTTGCAAGATCGTTAAGGTGCATATTACAGGTGTTACCATCGTAACCCATACTTGCAATACCGACCTGTGCTTTAGCCATATCAGCATCAGTTAATCCGATTCCGTAAAGCATAGCTTGCGCTGCCGGTTGTGTAGGGTCTTGTGTAAATGTTTTACTGTACTTGTTTAATTCGCTCATTGTTTAAATTGTATGTATTCTGTTGTATTTCAATTATTTCTTTTTGAGGCAAAAAAAAACCGCCTCTTGTGGGAGGCGGTTTCGATATGGTATATTTTTATATTATACGCAACGATTTCCACCTCTCTTTTGAGAAATGACAATAATTAGGTTGCTAATAATGTTTGTGTTTATATTCATGTCTTGATGAATCACAAACATACTAACTATTTAAAAAAGTAAAGAACTATTTAATCTTATTTATTTTTTTACTCCGATCACGATTCCTGTTGCCCAAACCTGCTTGGTTAAGTGCAGATCATCACGGGATTCTAAATCTTTGATCAATTTTATAGCCTTATCCTGGTGGCCATCAGGCCAATTCGATTGTGGCAACATATCATCGATGATGTAAAGTCCGCCAGTATTAAGCATAGATATCGCCTCATCTAAAAGCAAATATTTCCCATGCCATGTATCAGCAAAAATATAATCGAACTTTTTGTCTTTATTCTTTTCAATCCATTCAGCACCATCGGTATCAACTAATGTTAAGCGTTCATCCTCACCAAGAAAAGTTTTGGCAATCGCTAAAAATTTAGCGTCATTATCTATCGAGGTAAGTGTACTATTTTGATCTAAACCATCTAATATCCAGGAAGTAGATAGGCCTGTTCCTGTTCCAAGTTCCAGAAATTTACCTGAAGGCTTGGTAGAAGCAAGTGTTCTGAGCAAAGAGCAAGTCAACACATCAGATGCCATGTCAAATCCTGATGCTTTTGTTGCACCATTAATTTGCTGGTAAGCCTTCGGGAGGTGTTGATTGATTTCTTCAGTCATCTGTTTTACTGCTTGGATGCTTTTTTTTACTTAATATTCAGTTATTTTATTGATTTTTCGACTTTGGACTATATAATCACTTCGTAATTCACTTTTTCCAGTACCAGGTTTTTATAAGCTCGCTGTATGGTATAACCGAGAGATTCTCTCCACAACGGGCGATATACAATATCATCAATTGATGCTATACCTGCTATTTCGGTTGCTGTTCCACATAAGAAAGCACTGTCGGCATTTTTTAAATCTTCTGTGGTTAATTTTTTCTCAATGCATTCTATATCCAGAACGGTGCAAAGTTCTTTTACGGTTGCACGTGTAATTCCTGGTAAAATATTTCCTAAAGATGGTGTAAACAGTTTTCCGTCTTTTTCAAGAAAGATGTTTGCACCAGATGCCTCGGCAACAAAACCGTGCATATCCAAAAGCAAAGCCTCGTCATAACCTTTAATATTTGCCGCAGTAGTAGCTAAAATAGAATTAACATAGTTTCCACTCAATTTCGCCTCCATTGGAATCGATTTTGGGTTTGGTCTTTCATAATCAGAAACTGTTAATTTTAACAATTTGTTACCAGAATATGCATCCCATTCCCAGGCACAGATTAAGATCGAAACCCCACTCGGCTCGTTTAATTTCATGTTCGGGTGGCAAAATACCAGGGGACGTATATATGCATCTTTCAGTTTATTCAACTGAAGTAATTTATAGGTTGCTGCAATTAACTCCTGTTTATCCCAAGGGAAAGGAATGTTTGCCAACTGGCAAGAACGCTCTAAGCGATCGAAATGGGCAGCAGCTTTGAAAATGCGGTTGCCGTTGTGTGTTTTATAGGCTCTAATACCCTCGAAAGCAGCATAGCCGTAGTGTAGCGACTGCCCGTAAAGGTCGGTACTGCTATTTACAGCTTTTTCAAACTGTCCATCAAGGTAAATAATCGTATTAGAATTATAGTATTTCATCTGTTTATTCTTATTGTTTTTAACCGTCAGATGGAGCTTACCATGATAAATAAGCATTCCATTTTTTATTTTGACTATTTATCATGGGCGGTTCATAATACTGTCTTTTTGTTATTTAAAAAAAGCGTCCCGTTTGTATCGGGACGCTTTAGGTATATTTAGTTTTTTAAAATCTATTTAAACTGCGTCCGCTTATTACCCCATAAAATGTTTAGGAGTAGGAGGTTAAGTAAAATGACAGGTAACAACACTACATTGCCAGCTGCTTTTGCAGTAGTAGCGGTAGAAAATATGTTGTTCTGAATAGTCATTGTTATCTTATTGTTTATAAAAACCAATTTAGTTTTTGGTTCATTAATATGCAAGAGAAATCAGAAAAAAGTTAAATAAGAATATTATTTTGAAAATATATTAATAATCAGAATATTATTCTTAACTAGAGTTGGATTAGTTATTTAATGCCGATAGCCGTAGACCAAATATCAAAACGGTATACAGTCTGTTTGTTATGCTTGCATTATAAATTTTCTATTTTTCTGCCTAAAACGAGTTAAAGGCTGTATGAAATTGAAAATTCAGGTTGTATTTTGATGTTAAAATGCCAAGAATTATTGGTGTTTTTTTTAGATATTAAAGTATTATTAAACTTGCTTGATTGTTTATTGTAAAGCGGTGTAATTTAATATTAGAAACTATTCCTATGAGAACAATTTATATCTTTTTTGTTGTTTTAATCGTGTTATTTAGTGGCTGTTCCCAGTCAGATTCAAACTCACATCTCAAAATGGGAAACCAGGCCATTTCAACTTCTGATGCGGTAAAATTATCTATTAAGGTAGCAGGCAAAGGACCTGTTTGTATCTACTTGCATGGAGGCCCTGGTCAGGACTTTCTTTCTTTTGAGAAAATGGGTGGAGCAAGTTTAGAGAAATGTTTAACGATGGTTTACCTCGATCAAAGAGGATCTGGTCAATCGCAAAATGCAAAAAAATATAGTTTAGACCGGATTGTTCAAGATGTTGAAGAACTGCGGTTAAAATTGGGTGTAGAAAAAGTGTACTTACTTAGTCATTCATTTGGTGGTATTCTGGCCATTAACTATGCCTTGAAGTATCCAGAACATTTATCTGGCATCATCATGGCGAATACAATAGCTCATTTCATGAATCCAAACCAGGTGAAGGAACAAATTGAATATGGATATCGGTTACTAAAAAAGGATACCACTATAAATGAAACAGATTTTAAAAAATTAATGAATGGAGCGGCGCTGGTTAGAAAAAAGTTAAGCGCGGTGCATCTTGGATATAAATATATTGCCAATGATGTAAATACCGTTATCAAAATGGACAGCATCGAAAATTCCTATAAACGTACATCGGATTTCGGAATGACTCTTTTTATGCCTTTAATGGATAGCACAAAGGTGCAGAAGTATTCGGAATATTTTAAAGATTATGCTTTACTTACCAGTGAAATTAAAACACCGGCCTTGATTATAACGGGTAAGGATGATCACGCTGTTGGACCGAACTATTACAAAAATTATAAATTTAAAAACCAAAAGGTAGTGCAGTTAAACGGCTCGCATATGCTTTATTATGAAAACAATAAGGAATTTACGGCAACAGTTTGTGATTTTGTTAAATAATAACACAAAACAAAAAGCCTCCCAGATTTTTACTAACTATGATGTTATTGCGAAAAGTTTGATGTTTTGAAATTCTTTTTGTTTTTCATTCAATTCACTTTCAATATCGTAGTCATCTTGTAAACCAAGCCAAAATTTTGCAGAGTTTCCAAAAAAGATGCTAAAACGCAATGCTGTATCTGCTGTAATTCTTCTCTTGCCTTTAATTATTTCAGAAATACGGGTTTGAGGAATATTTGTTTCTTTCGCTAAACGGTAAGCTGTAATATTTAAAGGAATAAGAAATTCATCCTTCAGAATTTCTCCGGGATGTATGTTTGGTAGCTTTTCCATTGTTTCTTTTTAATGATAATCTATAATTTCAACTTCACTTGCATTTCCGTTTTCCCATTTGAAAATTATTCTCCATTGGTCATTAATTCGGATGCTATAATAATCTTTTAGGTTACCTTTTTTCTTTTCCAATTTATTTGATGGTGGTATAGTTAAATCTTGAATGTTTTGGGAATTGCTTATCATTCTTAATTTTCTACGCCCAATGGTTTGAATTTCTAATGGCATTTTAGAAACTCTGATGCCATTCCATATTTTTTCTGTGTCTTTAGAGCCAAAAGAAAGTATCATGCTAACTTTTTACGTTACTAACGGTAAAGGTAGGTAATTGTTTTTTGAAATACCAATAAAACAAAAAGCCTCCCAGATTTTTAAATCTAGGAGGCTTTTTGTTTTCGTCGCTCTAAATTTGTTTCAGAGTCTTTTTACAGATGCTGAAATAAATTCAGCATGACGAATAATTAGATTAAGCGACGCCTTCAGCTAAAACCACAATTTTGTTGTGAATAGCTTCTACTACACCGCCTTTAATAAAAAAGCGTTGCTCATCAGCTTTGTTTGCTTTTATAATAACTTCTCCATCTTCTAAAGTAGAGATGATAGGGGCATGGTCTTTTAAAATCTGGAAAGAGCCTAAAGTACCAGGAACCGTAACTGCTGTTACTTCACCTTCGAAAACTTTTTTATCTGGAGTTAATATTTCTAAATTCATTTTTCTTTAGATTGAGTAGGAAGTATTTAGTATCAAGTATCAAGATAGAATTTCTAGTCTTGATACTTGATACAGTATATCTTGATACTAGTTGTTCGCTTCTGCTAATAATTTTTTACCTTTTTCGATCGCATCTTCAATGCTACCAACCAAGTTAAATGCAGCTTCTGGATACTCATCAACTTCACCATCCATGATCATGTTAAATCCTTTGATGGTATCTTTAATGTCAACCAATACACCTTTTAAGCCCGTAAATTGCTCAGCTACGTGGAAAGGTTGAGATAAGAAACGCTGAACACGACGTGCTCTTGATACAACTAATTTATCTTCTTCAGATAATTCGTCCATACCTAAGATCGCGATGATATCTTGTAATTCTTTGTAACGTTGTAAAGTTTCTTTAACACGTTGTGCTGTGTTATAATGCTCATCACCTAAAACAGCAGGAGAAAGGATACGTGAAGTAGAATCCAATGGATCTACCGCAGGATAAATACCTAGCTCAGCAATTTTACGCGAAAGTACAGTAGTAGCATCTAAGTGGGCAAAAGTTGTTGCCGGAGCAGGGTCAGTTAAATCATCCGCTGGTACATATACCGCTTGTACTGATGTAATTGATCCACGTTTTGTTGAAGTAATACGCTCTTGCATTAAACCCATCTCAGTTGCCAATGTTGGTTGGTAACCTACAGCTGATGGCATACGACCTAATAAAGCCGACACCTCAGAACCTGCCTGCGTAAAACGGAAGATGTTATCAACGAAGAAAAGGATGTCTTTTCCAGCGCCTTCGCCATCACCATCACGGAAATATTCAGCAACAGTTAATCCTGATAATGCTACACGTGCACGTGCACCAGGAGGCTCGTTCATTTGACCGAAAACCAATGTTGCTTTAGATTCTTTTAATTTTTCAGTATCAACAGCTTTCAAATCCCAACCACCTTTTTCCATTGAGTGTAAGAATTCGTCACCATAGTTGATAACACCTGACTCAATAAACTCACGAAGTAAATCGTTACCCTCACGAGTACGCTCACCAACACCAGCGAATACCGACAAACCAGCATAAGCTTTAGCGATGTTGTTTACCAACTCCATAATTAATACAGTTTTGCCTACACCAGCACCACCGAATAAACCGATTTTACCACCTTTCGCGTATGGCTCTAATAAATCGATAACTTTAATACCTGTAAAAAGTACCTCAGTTTCAGTTGATAAATCTTCAAACTTAGGAGGAGTAGCATGGATAGGACGACCATCAGTTTTATCAACTGTGTTGATACCGTCAATCGCTTCACCAACTACATTAAATAAACGACCTTTAATTTGGTCGCCAACTGGCATTTTAATCGCAGCACCAGTGTCAACTACGTCCATTCCACGAACTAAACCATCTGTAGAGTCCATCGAGATTGCGCGTACACGATCTTCACCTAAGTGTTGTTGAACTTCTAAAACAATTTTTTGTCCATTTTCTTTCGTTATCTCTAACGCATCAAAAATTTTAGGTAGATGGGCATCATTAGCAAAGCTAACGTCAACCACAGGGCCGATAATTTGTGCTATTTTTCCTAAGTTAGGCATATCTGTTGTGAGTAAATTTATTACAGTCAATGAATTAAAGCTGTTTATAGGGGCTCCAATTCGGTTGGCAAAGTTAAGTTTTTCTTACTTAATTTTAAATATATATTATAAATTTTTTCAACATGGTTTTTATAGATAATTTAGAGCCATAAATAAGGCGTATGAAAACCATTTTAACAACAGGTAGCAACGGTCTTTTAGGGCAGAAATTAACTGAAAAAATTCTCGCCGAAGGCAGGGTAAAGCTTGTTGTCACTTCCAAAGGAACAAATCGTTATCAGGTAAAGGATGGGTATAGATATGCAGAAATGGATATTTTAAATGCTGTTCAGGTTAGGGAAGTTATTGAAAGATACAGCCCTGATGCCATTGTGCACACCGCCGCAATGACCAATGTTGATATTTGTGAAGCCAATAAAACAGTTTGTCGTCATCTAAATGTAGATGCAGTTCAAACGCTGATATCAATATGTGAAGAAAAGAACATTCAACTTATTCATTTAAGTACCGATTTTGTTTTTGATGGTGCCGACGGACCATATAAAGAAGAGGATGCAGTTAATCCTGTAAGTTATTATGGCGAATCGAAAGTGCTGGCTGAAGAGCTGTTGAAGAACTCAAAAGCAAACTGGGCAATCTTAAGAACAATATTGGTATATGGAATAAGCAGTGATATGAGCCGGAGCAATATTGTACTTTGGGCTAAAGGGGCCTTGGAAAAAGCATCACCTATTAACGTAGTAAACGATCAGTGGCGCATGCCCACTTTGGCCGAGGATTTAGCTGAAGCCTGCTTGTTAGCTGTAGAAAAAAATGCAAAAGGAATTTACCATGTATCGGGTAAAGATTACATGAGTATTGCAGATTTAGTGCGAAAAGTTGCCGAGTTTTGGAACCTTGGTCAATCATTTATTAATGAAGTAAGTTCGACAAGTTTAAATCAATCGGCTAAACGACCGATTAGAACTGGTTTTGTTTTAGATAAGACCATTAAAGATCTAGATTACCGTCCGCATAGTTTTGAAGAGGGTTGATAATTTTAGATCAACAGATGAAAAAATAGTCTTGAGTCCGTAACCTTAAGTCGTGAGCCTCAAAGCAATTGAACAATAAAAAAATTTAAAAATATATTATTTTAACTAAAAAATACATAATGGCATTACAAGTTGGCGATACCGCCCCTGATTTTAAATTATATAGTTCTGATTTGGCAGAAATTTCGCTTTCCGGTTTCAAAGGCAAAAAAGTAATTATTCACTTTTTTCCGATGGCTTTTACCGGAACCTGTACAGAACAATTATGTACCATGCGTGATAATTTTAGCTATTACGAAGGAATAAATGCACAGGTAATCGGTATTTCTGTCGATTCCCCATTCTCTTTAGCTAAGTTCAAAGAAGTACAAAGTTACCAGTTCCCATTATTATCAGATTTTAACAAAGACGTGTCGGCAGCTTATGGTGCTTTTTATGATGAATTTGTGTTCGGATTGAAAGGTGTTTCCAAAAGAGCGGCTTTTGTAATCGACGAGGAAGGAAAAATTGCTTATGCTGAAGTTTTAGAGGATGCACATGATTTGCCTGATTTTAAAGCAATTAATGATGCATTAAGCGCATAAAGCATATTCTGCAAAGAATTATTTTAAGGTTTTTTTTAAATTTAATTGGAAATTAAAATATCAAATTATACCTTTGCAGTCCGTTAACGATACGGAAACGCATTTGTAGCTCAATTGGATAGAGCATCTCACTACGGATGAGAAGGTTTGGGGTTCGAATCCCTACAAGTGCACTTGAAGGGATGATTTTTAAATCATCCCTTTTTTTATCTACTATCATAACTCCTAATTCTCTCATTTTGAGATAATTAATCGATAGGATGTTTAGCATTGTGGGTGTTCGATAGATGCCACTTTCATAGTAGAGGTTTGAGTCGAACACCAGATCTATAAATTCCCGCTTTTCGAGTGTGTCAAATTTGTGAAAGACGGATTTTATATCTGTTAATCCGTCCAATTGTTTGTTGAGTATTTCGTAAGCCTCGCTGTGATTGGTATTTAGCCTTCCTATTGCAATTTCCAGATTGTCTATATTGCTTTTGTATTTAATGTGCCATCTTTGGTAGGTCGCCTGATCAATTTCACTTTTTATCCATTTTTCTTCCACAGCATACAGCAGTTCCTGTTCTTTTGTAAGTTCCAATTGTTTTTCCGCCAGTCTTTTCCTGTTGTTTGCAAGCTCTTTTTCAATTTCCTGGTTTGCACTGTCTCTGATTTTTTTTATTGATCTGGAAGGGAGGCTCATCAGCTCTAGTGCAATATCGAACTGACTATGG
Source organism: Pedobacter sp. ISL-64 (assembly GCF_018613605.1). GTDB lineage: Bacteria > Bacteroidota > Bacteroidia > Sphingobacteriales > Sphingobacteriaceae > Pedobacter. The sequence goes on from NZ_JAGGPU010000019.1 coordinate 219,618, forward strand.
GCTTTTCTTGCACTGATATTATTATGTTTTGAAAACCTACATTTATAGTAATAGAAATATTGTCCGGATTTGCCGCGTGATGGTGCACCGGTTAAAAAATTACCACAGTGACATTTTAAAATACCTCTCAGTGGGAGTGAATCATCTACGATGGTGCGTGCTTTAGAAACCCTGTTGAATTTACTCTGCACCATTTTCCACGAAATCATGTCAATGATCGGCTCATGAATAGCAGGGAAGAGTCCTCCGGGGTGTTCTTTATAAGCTTTGGCTTTTAACAGGCCTGCATAAACTGCATTGTTTAAAATCCTTTCAATTGCCATGTTACCCTTTCTGTCAAATCCGAGTTCTTTGGCCTTTTGTTTGATCAGGTAAAGTGGTACATTCTTTAAGTAAGCTTCGTAAATGAATCTGACGATTTTTGCTTCAGGTTCATCGATGACTAGTCTGCGGTCCCGTGGCTCGCCTAGTTTTTTGTATCCATAGGGTGTAATGCGGAAAACGAATTTTCCTTCTTTTGTTTTTTTGGAATATATGCCAGACCTTATTTTAATGCTGCGGTTGATATTGTCCTCTTCTGCCAATAGTAGCTGTAGTCCTGCCCTAAAAAAACTCCCAGGTTTATCATAGTCAAATTCAATGCCTTCGGAAACGCTTATGATTTGAATGCCATATTTAGATTGTAGCGATTTGACCATGCCCATGGCCTCTCCTGCATCGCGGCTGAACCTGTCCATCTGATCTACCAATAGGTAATCAACGTTTTTATGATATAGGCCTATAAATTCCTGTAGTTTAATAAAATCGGGTCTGTCAAATGTTTTGGCGCTTTTGCCTCTGTCAATAAAGGTATCGACCAGGTTGATTTTATTGAATTCGATATAATGATCGGTGACTACCCGCTGGCGTTCAATCGAATTTTCACTCTGTTTTTTGTCGCTGAACCTTAAATATCTAATTGCTTTCTTTTCCATATATTTCGTCTAATGTTGCTCTGACCAGGACTTTAACTATTAAATTTAGCAATTTTTCTTCTTTTTCGTTGGATAAACTGGTAATAGTGTCATCAGTTTTTTCGATACTTTTCTGGTTCCTTATATCAAGTTTTGAGAAGTCCAAGTGTGTTGATGGCAAGGGTTTGTTTGAATTTGTTTTGTCAGTATGGATTACTTTCTGTTTGAAGGTTTTTTGTTTGATATTGGGCGGTACTGCTGCTCGGGCCTTGCTTCTCATCCCTTTTCTCAAAACTTTCCTTTTTGGTTTTTCGATGTTGATTTCCATAAGGATTATGTTTTTGGATAATGATCGGAGAATTTTGATGCAGTTTTTCGGAGGTTGGAAAATTAAATAGATACTGAGATGTAACGAAAGGTTTGTGAGTAATTAAGGTGCTGTGTTTTTGCTAGGCATTTAATTCTTGTTTTACTACAGAAAAATCTCATCAAAATTAAGAATTTTTCCTGCTTGAGACTAAATGCATCTTTCGATTTCACCGAAAGTGAGAAAGGACTGTGTAAATGCGGAACAGGCGGCCGTTTTTTCTGAAATTCCCAAAGATTTAGGAGTTTAGATTACCTCGCCTCCTTAATTAGATATTATTTCCTTTGTTAAAATATTAAATAAGTTGTTTTGTAATTTTTCTACTACCTTTAGTTAACAATAAGCAATGTCCAATTATCAAATTTCGATGCAGAATGATCTCTTTTTCAGATTGAAAAATGGGGATGAATCTGCATTTACTGAAATTTACAATCACTTCTGGAAACAGCTTTATCACACTGCATTTACAATTTTAAAGGATAGAGAAGCTGCTGCTGACGCACTGCAGGAGGTATTTGTCAGTTTATGGCAGCGCAGAGCTGAATTGGAAGTCGTGACTTTGAAGGCCTACCTGCATCAATCAGTAAGATTTACCGTGTTAAAGGCCATTCGCGCCCAAAAAACAGATCGTCATTTTTACATACGATTGGCTAATATTACAACAGAAATAATTACAGAAAATCCAACCTTATTTAAGGAACAGCAACAATTAATAGAAGGAATAATTAACCAACTCCCATCTGATTGCAGAGAAATTTTTTTAATGAGCAGACAAGATGGGTTAGTTTATAGACAAATTGCTATTAAATTAAATATTTCTGAAAAAACTGTTGAGAAAAAGATGTCTAAATCTTTAAAAATCATCCGGTCAGGGCTAAGTGTGGATTTGTGCCTGCTCATTTTAATTTCTCACTATCTAGCTTGATTTTAATTTTCTGTATATCAGTTAATTGTAATTAGTCATGGAGTTTTTGTAGGGTATCTATTGATTTTTGGTACGTATAGTTTATATAGTATGAAAATAGTTTATATAGTATGAAAAAAGGACAATTTTAACCGTATTTGATAAATACTTCAACAACTTAGCTACTGAATCTGAAAAACTTCTGGTTGAAGAGTATAATCGAATGGAGACTCAGGAAAAAAATGAGTTGAAATTAAATGATGAAGCGCTTTAAAAGCATAAGCATATAATAGGATTAAGCAGAAGATCCATAAAGAACCAAAAACATAAATCAGGTAGTAATTCAGGCTTAAAACGCAAAGTAATTGGAAATAGGTTAATATTGTTATAATACTACTGGTTTAAGTTTTTGGATTTACAAAATTCAAGAGGAGAAAGCCGTAGGGATATAACTTATGCAAGTCTGATTAAAGCTGGGGTCAACAAAACCGTTTTAACATTGGCAAGTGGATGTGATTAGTATAAGACGGTTCTGAGAACAAAATGATTGAAACGAATAATGGCGTTAGCATAAAGAAAGTTGCCAATGGATTGTTGTTATATATTCATGCAGCTTCTTCTACTCGGTTACATAAGGGCAAAGCAGAATTTTTAAAATAAAATTGAAACTCCAAGAGTATGGCAATACAAAGTTGTTATTGAATAATTTTAATCAACTGTATTCAGTTAATTGTGAATAATTTAGGATTTGCCGTAGGGTATCGGTTGATTTTTGGTACGTATAGTTTATATAGCATGAAAAAAGAACGATTTCTAACCTTAATTGATAAATACATCAACAACTTAGCTACTGAATCTGAAAAGCTTCTGGTTGAGGAGTATTATAATCGAATGGAAGCTCAGGAAAAAAATGAGTTGAAATTAAATGATGAAGAGCTTTTAAAAGCAAAAACATATAATCAGATTAAGCGGAAGATCCAAGAAGAATCAAAATATAAATCAGGTAGTAATATCAGACTTAAAAGGCAAATTAACTGGAAATGGATTGGTATTGCTGCAATACTACTGGTTACTACTGGTTTGAGTTTTTGGATTTACAGAATTCAAAAGAAGAATGCAGTTGTCGTTACAGACTATGCAAGTCTAATTAAAGCTGGGGTAGACAAAGCGGTATTAACATTGGCAAATGGGAGTAAAGTAGTGCTGGACAGTTCTGAGAATAAAATGATTGCTATCAATAATGGTGTCGGCATAAAGAAAGTTGCCAATGGATTGTTAGAATATGTTCACGTGACCTCCGCTCATCAGTTAGATGAGACAAAAGAAGAAGTTTATAATAAAATTGAAACTCCAAGGGGAGGGCAATATAAAGTTGTTCTAAACGATGGAACTGTGGTTTGGCTAAACGCAGCTTCTTCATTGCGGTATCCTGTTGAGTTCAATGGCAAACAAAGAAAGGTTGAGTTAACTGGCGAAGGTTATTTTGAAGTGGCACATGAGAAATCAAAACCTTTTATCGTAGTTACGAACAGGCAAGAAGTTACGGTTTTAGGAACTCATTTTAATATAAACGCTTATACTGATGAGCCAGCGGTAAAAACCACCCTGCTGGAAGGAAAGGTAAAAGTGTTTTCAAAAATTAATGCCAAGCAGGGCTATCTTAAATCTGGAGAGCAGGCCGTTTTATCAGGACAAGATTTTAATGTGCATCAGGTTGATATCATGGCCGAAACTGATTGGAAAGATGGGCGATTTATTTTTAGGGACGAAGATTTTGCCAGTATCTTAAGAAAGTTATCCAGATGGTACAACATTGATGTGGAATATAATACTAAATCTACTGACAACCTAAGCTTTAGTGGTCAAATTTCTCGGTCCAAGAGCTTAAAAGAGGTATTAAACATATTAACGCTTACCAATGATGTTAAATTTAAAGTCAAAGAAAGGAGAGTAACAGTTATGCCATAGATTATAGATATATGCAAACTGTTAAAAGCCGGAAGTGCTGAAACACTCCCGGTTATATGATCAGTTCGTACCTCAATTATTGTTTCAAGAACCAACTAAGTACACTGTTTTCTATTCTAGAATGCAGTTAACAAACTAACCTAATCAAATGTATGAAATTTTACGATTTTAAGTCGTACAGGAACGCCTGTATCAAAAATAAAATCCTACTAACCATGAAATTTACTGTATTTCTACTTTTTAGCCTTGTTTTTCAGGTAAGCGCCAGTAGCTTTGCTCAGAATAAGATTACCCTTGCAGAGAAGAATATTTCTTTGGAAAAGGCTTTAGAAAAAATAAGTAGTCAAAGTGGTTTCGATATCCTTTATAACTCAAAAGGGGTAAAAAGAACAAATGCCATTTCTATCAATGTAAAAGATGCAACACTAAACAGTGTTTTGGATAAATGTTTCTCCGGGCAGCCTTTAACTTATACTATAGAGGCCTCAACTATTGTAGTTAGAGAACGAGCAGTTCCAAATGACGACAAAAAAAATAAATCTATTAACAATAAAACTACCGGAGATATAAAAGGTAAAGTTATCGATGAGCAGGGATTGGGTTTGCCGGGCGCAACAATCAAGGTAAAAGGTACAACCCAAGCTGTGGTAACAGGTGATGGAGGCCTATTTAACCTTAAAAATGTCGAAGAAGGTGCTATTCTTTCTATATCATTTGTTAGCTATCAAACTCAGGAAGTTAAAGCTCGTTTTAAAGATGAAATGCTCATCCAGTTGTTGGCGGAGGCAGGAAGTTTGAATGAGGTGGTCGTTTCGGCATATGGGCAAACACAAAAGAAAATTAGTGTAACTGCAGCAATTTCTACTATTCAAACCAGAGAATTAAAGCAAAGTCCAGTTGCAAACTTAAGTAATGCCCTCGCCGGACGACTCCCGGGATTAACCTCTATCCAATCATCAGGAGTACCAGGGTCAGACGCCTCTACAATTTACATAAGGGGTATAGGTACTTATGGCTCGGCTACCTCGCCTCTAATTGTAATTGATGGTTTGCCCAGAGGGGATGCAAATTTTGGTGATATTGATGTGAACGAAGTAGCATCTATTAGTATATTAAAAGATGCAGCAGCAACCTCACTATATGGTATACAGGGTGCAAACGGCGTAATTTTGGTTACTACCAAACGTGGTTTTATTGGTAAAACCAATATTAGTTTTAATGCTAATTATGGCGTACAAACACCCCAACGCCTTCAGCAGAAATTTAGTAGCCCACAAAAAGCATATATAGAAAATTTAGGTGCGTATAAAGATGGACTTGCCCCAATTTGGACGGATAAAGAATTAGAGCTATTTGCCAGTCAGCAAGACCCATATACTTACCCGGATATTAATTGGTATGATGTGATTTTTAAAAAATACACACCACAGCAACAATATAACACCAATATTAATGGTGGTAACGAATATGTAAAATATTTTGTTTCATTGGGTTATTTAAATCAGGGCAACCTTTTTAAAGCAGCAGATGATAATAGGTATGGTATTCGCCAGAAATATGATCGATATAACTTCAGATCCAATATCGATATTAAGGCAACCGACATGATGGACGTTAGGGTAGATTTGGCTTCCCGGTTGGAACAGAGAACAGGGCCAGGTAGTTCTTACCAAACTGTTTTTACCTATGTAAACCTTTTGGAAAACTATACTACACCAATTTTTAATCCTAACGGTACATATGCGGCCGGTAGAATGACAACCTCGAATATTAACAATCCATTAGGGCAAACAAAAGATGCCGGGTATTTTGATAATTACTGGAACAGCACCAACGGAACAGTTGAGGTAAACCATAAATTAGCATTTATTACCAAAGGTTTAAGTGCAAAGGCACTATACTCTTTCGAAAACTATTCTGCAATAAATTATCTTCAAACACAGTCTTTCGATGCCTTTAGATATAAAAAAGATCCAGTAACTGGTGTGGAAACCTATACGCCTTTTAGCCAGGTAAGCTCATTGTCAAAAAGCTATTCAACAAGCGCTAATAGGTATTTTAACTATAATGTTCAATTAAATTATAATAGATCATTTGCTAAGAATAATTTTACAGGGCTGGCTTTGTTTAACAGAAACTATACTTCGGTTGCCAACGATTTACCAAGAACTTATGAAGGTTTTGTGGGCAGGCTAGCTTATAATTATGATTCTAGATATTTTGTTGACTTTAATGTTGGTTATAACGGATCAGAAAATTTCCCTAAAGGAAGTAGGTATGGATTTTTTCCGGCAGTTTCGGCAGGCTGGGTAATTTCTGGCGAATCGTGGTATAAATCAAAAACGGTAAATCTTTTAAAATTGCGTGGCTCTTTTGGCTATGTAGGTAACGATCAGATTGGCGGTGCCCGTTGGTTGTTTATTACCGATTATGCCCGTGGAGGTGGTTTTGATTTTGGTACTTCTGCGACTACAGCAGGAGGTTATCTATCCAATAGGATTGGAAATCCAAATGTAACCTGGGAAAAGGCACAAAAGATGGATATTGGTATAGAAACCGGTTTCTTTAATAACCACTTAAAATTTGAAGCAGATGTGTTTAGGGAAGACCGTAAAAATATTTTAAGTAGCCCTTTAACTATACCAACTTATTTGGGTATTACCAATCCAGCAGCCATTAATGTGGGCCGTGTTTTAAATAAAGGCTTTGAGACCTCTTTAAACTTTAATACTGCTATTGATAAAGTAAGTGTATTTGGTTACGTGAACTGGAGTTACAACAAAAGCAAAATTCTAGAAAGAGATGAACCCAACTTAGCTTATCCTTACCAAACATTAACGGGTTTGCCAGTTGGGTATCAGCTGGGATACCAGGCACTCGGTCTGTTTAAAAATCAGGCAGAAATTGATGCATCACCGAAACAGGCTTTTGCTGGCTCGGTAATCCCTGGTGATATACGCTTTAAAGATATGAATGGCGATAATTTAATTAACGAAAATGATAGGGTTGCCATCCAATTGAGTAACTTTCCGTTTAACACCTTTGGGGCATCGTTAGGGGCTAGCTATAAAGGAATTGATTTTTCGGTTCTTTTTCAAGGTACCATGGGTGGTAAAACCTATGTGCCATATTTAGGCCCGGCCAGATTAAATGATGTTTGGACAGTAGCGACGGCAGAAACAGCTACCTATCCTGTGGTACATTATAGCTTATCAGGTGGCCAGAATAATGCTCAACTAAATACTTTTTTTGCTTACTCATCTGATTATCTAAAATTGAAAAACATTGAGCTTGGTTATACCCTTCCAAAATCGGTACTAAGTAAAATAAAGATCAATACGTTCAGAGTATTTTTATCAGGTCTTAACCTATTTACATGGGATAAATTGCCGTATAAAGATTTTGATCCAGAGCAAACTGCAAACGGTACAGCACTTTACCCTACGCAGAAAATATATAACCTAGGTGTATCCATGACATTTTAATGATATTATTTTTAGAAACCATCATGGTCTTTAAACTTCAAAAGTTTATGAAAAATAATATCATGAAGATTTCATCACCATTAAAAACAAATTATATATAGATGAAAAAGAACATATATACAATTATAATTACAATTATAGTTATAACAGGCGTATCGTGTAAAAAGAGCTTTTTAGACCGAGTGCCGAGTGATTACATTAGTGAAAATGAGGTGTTTAATAACATTAACAACGCCGAAGGTTTTGTTAATAATTTTTACGTAAACATTGGTTCTTGGAATTATGGTAGTGGTGTTTCCTATGTTACCTCAGCCATGACAGATGAGTCAAAACAAAGATGGGCAAACGGGGCCATACTTTTTAACACAGCAGCATGGAATCCTTCTAATTTCTCCCCAATTAGTTTAGATTGGACTCAGGGTTATGCCATTATAAGATCTATTAATACTTTTTTGGCTAATTATGACAAAGTTCCAGAAGATCCGAATGACCCAGATAGAAGAACGAGGTTAAAAGGTGAAGCTTTGATGCTAAGAGCTTACTATCATTTTGTACTATTTAGAGGCTGGGGTAAAATCCCATTGTTAGCTAAACCTTTGGCTCCAGCTACTGATGGTGATGCAGTATTTTTAGAAAGAAGTGATTTACCTGTAGTAATTGCTTTTATAAATAAAGATTTGGATGATGCTATGGCATTACTGCCCGAGAAGCATAGCAGTAATGCATTATGGGGCAGGGGTACAAAAACGATATGTATGGCTATAAAATCCAGAATGTCTTTATTTTATGCCAGTGCATTGTTTAACCCTAACAATGATATTACAAGGTGGCAAACTGCTGCAACACTAAGCAAGCAAGCGCTAGATATGGCTTTGGCGAACGGTTATACCTTAACCCCAAAATATGCCGATGCCTTTTTAACCTATGCACCAACAGAGTGTATCTGGGGCAGAAACATGGGTGACGGCGGCGGCGGCGGTGCTACAGCAATTGATCAGGTGATGCAGCCTCTTGGTTATAGTGGTTATACCAACTGTGGACCAATACAAGACCTAGTTGATGAATATGAAATGAAAACTGGTGTAGCTATTAACGCAGTAGGATCGGGATGGGATCCCAAACATCCTTATAAAAATAGGGACCCAAGATTTTATGCTTCTATTTTATATCCTGGTGCAAAATGGAAAAACCGTACCATAAATATTTATACCAACGATAAGGACAATGCTAGTGAACCTGGTACAAATTACTGGTGGAAAAAATTTATGACCGAAAGCTTGGTATTGCCTGGTAACACAGGAGGGTCAAATAAGACCTGGACCATATTTAGAACCGGAGAACTTATGCTAAACTATGCTGAAGCGCAAAATGAAGCTGTTGGGCCAGATGCAACGGTATATAGCGCTATTAATGCAATTAGAACAAGAGCGGGGATGCCTAATATTTCTCCCGGTTTAACCCAAAGCCAGATGAGAACGGCAATTAGGCACGAAAGAAGGATAGAATTGGTGTTTGAGGGTCATCGTTTTTGGGATGTAAGAAGATGGAAAATTGCCGAAATTGTTGATAATAAACCTGTTTTTGGTGTAAATTATACTTTATCACCAACCAACGCAACTGACACTACTTTTACCTATTTCCAAGCTCAGAACAGGGTGTTCGATGCCTCAAAACATTACTTTATGCCTGTTCCCCAATCTGAGATGGATAAGTTAACTGGCAAAAACCCTGGTTTTACCCAAACACCGGGTTGGTAATTGACAAAATTAACCTTTTTAAGAGATCATTGAAATTTCAAATAAAATGAAAAAATCAATTTTTTTAGTAACTCCTGTGATTTTATTTATGGTAGTTAGCCTCGTGCCGTGTAAGAAAACAGTTTTAAATAGCCAACCAGAACCTTTACGCAGTAGGGCATTGGTCACCACCCCAACAGGTGGGGGCTCCCTAAATGTGCCCCTTGGTGGCAATGCTTATGTTACCACAGGCGTTACAGGGGGCGCAGAAGCGATAACAAGTGCGGGTATTACGGGTTGGACAAATGCCAATAGTATATTCAGCGCATATTTTAGACTGTACTGGATTTAAATAATGGCAGTTCAGCTAATGGCACGAAGGTGCAAATTTATATTTCTAATGGATCTGCAGCCCAAAAATTCAAGCTTGTAGTCCAATAAATTGACCTGTATTGAAATGAAATTCTACATATTCAGACCATTCGGTTAGGATATGTAGATTCATAAATTATCATTCATGAATAAATTCTAAGCATTAATTAAAATATAAAATGAAAAAAACATTTTTTTACATCATAATGGCTTTGCTTTCGGTTTCTGCCTGCAAAAAAAACGAAGATCAAAAATTGCCCAGTTTTGATAGGACGCCACTCCCTCAATTGCTTATAGATAACACAGGTGATACAAAAATTTCAGCTGCTAATCCAAGCGCATTTAACGGTAAAATTACGGTAAGCATATTTAAGCCTGAAGATACTAAAGGTGCCAAATTAAATATAGTTGTGATCAAAAATGGGGTTAAAACCAATGTTAAAACTTTGCAGACTAATATTACCACTTTTCCGGCAACGGTAGTGGTTACCGAAAGTAAATTAAAGGAGCTTTTTGGAACATCAACGGTTTTGGGAGATAATTACACTTTCGGTGCAGATGTCATTTTAACCGATGGTACTTTAATTGATGCATTTCCGGCTAGTGGTAGTAGGAGTAACGCCTATACGGCATCATTAACGAACTACAACGCAAATGTTTCTTTTACGGCATCGTGTTTATTTAACATGAGCGATTTTGGTGCAATTGGTACCTCCGTACCTTTTACTATAGTTAAAGATGAATGGGTAGATTATGCTGTAGGCGCCACAATAAATCTGAAGATAATTGATGCAACGCACCTTTCGTTTGTATATCTGGTTGATAGTAACCCAATTCCGATTGTAATAGCCATTAATGCGAGTAATAACAGTACCTCTGTTACAAACGTTACTTATGGAAAATATGGTACAGAGAACTATTCGGCCGTTAGTGTAGACGGTAGCGCTGATAATGTTGTACTTCCATGCAGTCAAACCATTGGGGTAAGGTTACAGCACTTTGATAGTGCCAACGTAAACCAGGGAACTTACACCATAACTTTTAAGAAAAAATAAGAGAACCTTTAACAGGTCACTATGATGAGTCATAGTGGCCTGTTAAACTAAAATTACTATTTGCTCCAATATAATATACCTGCAAAACAATAGAATTTGTTAAATGCAATAATGTCAACAGAGTGGGCGTACGATTAACTCTATCCAAAATAGCACTTGCTAGACAGTTGAAATAGTAATTGTTTTAGTTTTATAACCATAAAAATTCGATAAAATGCTAGCAAAAAGGTATTAGTTAGATACATCTATGCGCTCAATAAATTAAATATAACCTAACCAAAAAGGAACACTTTGTAATATATCCTAAATACTGTCATTCCGCTTCTTGGATTTTATGGTGTCAGGATCTGGAAACTATAGTCATAATAAAAAATGGAAGAAACTACCTACGAAGAATATTTAGAAGCACTACGTATAGTTTTAACTTATCGGAATGAGATGTTACCCTTAAAACATGAGCCGGTAAATGAACCGGCCAACGATGGAGAAAAGATCCTGATAAGCTGATTTTTTGAACAAACATATTACCAGCGCAAGGGTTAGAAATGGTGTTAAGATCTTTTTTTTAGATCATGAAAGATTGCTCAACTATCACGGTTGTACCGTTAATTGTTTTTTGGAAGCATATTATAATTTGGTTATTAAAATAGGAAGAATAGACCCAGTTCGGAATATGGGGAAAGCATCAATTAGGATATTATTCTCAGCACTTGAGAATAATGGATTTCAGGTTCATAGATTTAGTAAATTCTACAGGTCGGAGACATAATATTGGGTGTTTTGGCAAAAGCGTCCGAGCATTGGATGTTTAAAGGTTACTAATCTTCGACTCAATATGATCAATCTACTTTTATTGTTTTTACTGAATTTTCAGCCCAATTTTAATTCAAGCGAGCTTTGATCACCTCTATGATGGAAGGAGGGCAGCCATTTTGTGAGTAGGCGAAAACCCAATTAGTCATTTTTTGGATAATCCTTACATCGAGAGCTTATGTTGGCTATCGTCAAATATAATAACAATATTGACAGTAAAGTTGATACTGAAAAAAGGTGATTTCTATCTAGTTTCATTCTGTATTAGATGGTAAAATTATTTAAGTAGTTTATAAGTAGGTTGATGTCATGCGACTTTTAGGATTGATATAATACCAAAAACAAAAATCATGTTTAAATGCTTTTTAAGGGATTTCGTCTCAAATCCTTACAACATTGCTTTTATGGTACTTGGAATTATTATTGTATAATTTTCAATTTGGTTATTTAGTTTTTTGATTTATATTCTTTGTAAGGAGTGAACCTTTTAAGTGCCCTAAAGTGTAAAAAAAAAATCGTCTATACGGCTAGATTCAATACTGTCATTAAAGTTAGAAAGGATTTAAGTTGTTCTATTGAGCACCTTTCAAGTTGTACTAGAATAAAGGTTTCGCTTGGGTTGATTTGTTCCTATTAAGTTTTGTAGTTCTGTTCCTATTATTTTGTGAACAAAATTTCCAAGCTCGGTTCTTTCATTTTTCAAACTAACAATCTTTGAATATCAAATATGTTCAAGATGAAAAAGACTAAGATCAAAACCATTAAAGGCCATATTTTTCATGGTAGGCCACACCTCAAAATCAAACTTATCAAAGTGAATCCCCGCCACCGGATTAGGCAAGCCCTCCGGGCATGTTTGCCGTTTCTTAGCTCTAAATCGAGAATCACATGATATAACAATTCCGGCAATCAAGTGTGGGTAAGACGTCTTTCGGCAAACGCGGGTTCGCAGCAAGATGGATTTTTGTGGGACAAAAATATCTTGCCATCCTAACGGCTGGAGGCTTACTCGGAACTCGTAAGCCTTAAATCGATCATAAAATGCCAAGACCGAAGATCAAAAAAGAAGAAGAAAAACTCAAACACTACATCCGCATCAGGGTAGATGAACAGACGCTCAAGCGGCTAAACAAAATGCAAAAAAGTAGTGATTGCAAAGGCCTTTCACAACTGGCCAGAAAAATTTTGATGCAGGAGCCCGTCCAGATTTTTCACAGGGACATCTCAATGAACGGACCGATGGAGGAACTGGCCATGATTAGAAAAGAAATCAGGTCAATTGGTATTAACATCAACCAGCAGACTTACCATTTTCACATCAGTCCGAGCAAGGCAGCAAGGATGTTTTATGCCGAGCGGACAAAAGAGCTATATGAAAAGATCGAAATTAAAATTGAACGTTTACTGGAGATCACCGATAAACTAGCCGGGAAGTGGTTGCAAAAATCGTCAGCGGAAAAAACATCAGGGGGATCCTGATCTATAACGAAAACAAGGTAGAAAAAGGAGAAGCCTTGCTTTTTATGGCCAGTGGTTTTGCAGGCAACATTGATAAAATGAACCTCGCGCAAAAAGCAGAGCGTTTTAACAAACGCACGATGCTGAACCCATCAGTCAAAACCAATGCCCTGCACCTTACCCTCAATTTCCACCCATCGGACAAATTGGATGGCGAAAAATTGCAGCGCATTGTTTCGGAATACATGGAACAGATCGGTTTTGACCACCAGCCCTTTCTAGTGTATCTGCATGAGGATGCCCACCATCCGCATGTGCACATCGCCACAACCAATATCAGGGTTGATGGGAGCAGGATCGATATCCACGGCATCGGTTACAAACACTCCGAAGAGGCAAGGAAATCCATCGAGCAAAAATATGACCTGACGGTTGCCGGGGGCAGGTCGCTGGACAGCTCACCAAAGATAAAACCGGCTGTTTATGGGGAAGTTCCAACCAAAAGGACCATCGGCAATATTGTTACCGCGGTGATGAAGCAGTACAGGTACAGTTCTTTTCCGGAGTTCAATGCTGCATTAAAGGCTTTCAATATTACCGCCGATAGGGGAGCAGAAGATTCGGTGATGTATGAGAAACGCGGCCTGCTTTATTCCATCCTGAATGAAAATGGTAATAAAGTTGGCATTCCGATAAAGGCCAGCGCAATCTATGCCAAACCAACCTTGGATAACCTGGAGAAGCGCTTTGATAAAAACAGAACGAGTCGAAAAGTTTTCAGGGATGAATTAGAAGATAAGATCGACGGGGTATTCAAAGCTTATCAGTCCATCACGAAAACAGGTTTTGTATTGGCTTTAAAAGAGATTGGGGTGACCGTTGATTTTAGAAGAAACCAGCAGGGAAGGATTTATGGTGTCACTTTTATTGACCATGGTACAAAATCGGTGTTCAATGGCAGTAATCTCGGAAAGGCCTATAGTGCTAATTCGCTCACAAGATCTTTTGGGGAGCGCGATATTCCGCTAAGACAGTTGGACAAAAGATCGCAGGAAAACACGGATGAGTATTTCCGCTTCACAGGAATAACCGATAAGGGCTTTCTGGAAAGGCCTGAAAAAATAGGTTATCTCGATATGGTACTTTCAAGATCCGATGAGGGCTTCATGCAGCCGACCGTTAAAAAGAAAAAACGCAGGAAAAAACTACAGCAACATTTATAGCTTATGAATACAGGTGAAGATACGCAGGGGTTGCGCAAAATATTAGATATGACCAGGATGATCAGTTTGGTGATCCTGTGTATGCACATCTATATTTACGGTTACCAGGCTTTTAGGGAATGGGGTTTGAGCACCTTGATTACAGACCGTTTGTTTTTCAATTTTGCAAAGCTGGAAATGTTCCGGCATCCGCTGTTGACCAAGGCTGTGGTACTGCTTTTTCTGGGTATTTCACTGATCGGGGCCAAGGGCAAAAAATCGGAGGAGCTGAAGTTAAAGCCCATCCTTTTACAGCTTGCTATTGGGTTAATGGCTTATTTTTCAAGTGGGATCTGTTTCCTATTCCATTTTCCACCGGATGTTTTTGTCTGTTTTTATATGACGTTTCTTGGTTCGGGGTACCTATTGCTTTTAAAAGGCGGTACTGAACTTTCGAGGCTGATCAAAGACAGTATGCAAAAAGATATATTCAACAGCGAGAACGAAACCTTTCCGCAGGAGGAAAGGCTGCTTGAAAATGAATATTCCTTTAACCTGCCGACAAAATACAACCTAAGGGGAGAGGTAAGGAACGGCTGGATCAATTGTGTGAACCCCTTTCGCAGCATTTTAGTATCAGGTTCGGGTGGGGCAGGTAAGACCTATTTTGTGATCCGCCATATTATTGATCAGCAGATCAAAAAAGGCTTCTGTCTGTTTTTATACGATTTTAAATTCGATGACCTGACAAAGATGGCTTATAACAAGCTGCTGAAATACCAGCAGAATTATAAGGTCATCCCTTCATTTTACATCATCAATTTTGAGGACCTGAACCGTACGCATAGATGTAATCCATTAGATCCTGCCAGTATGGAGGATATTACCGATGCAACCGAGGCGAGCCGGACCATCATGATGGGGCTTAACCGTGACTGGTTGAAAAAACAGGGCGATTTTTTTGTGGAGTCTCCGATCAATTTTTTAACGGCAATTATATGGTACCTGCGAAAATATGAAAACGGGAAGTATTGCACGCTGCCACATGTGATCGAGCTGATGCAGGCGGATTATGATCCCCTGTTTGCCGTATTGCAGCAGCAGGAGGAAATCAAGGTGCTGATCAATCCATTTATCTCGGCATTGCAGAACAATGCCCAGGCACAGCTGGAGGGGCAGATTGCCTCGGCCAAGATCGGTCTGGCAAGGTTGGCTTCTCCGCAATTGTATTATGTGCTAACGGGGAATGATTTTACGTTGGATATCAATAATCCTGATGAGCCTAAGATCGTGTGCATGGGCAACAACCCGCAGAAGATCGATACCTACGGCGCGGTGCTTTCGCTGTATGTGAATAGGATGCTGAAACAGATCAATAAAAAAGGAAAGAGTAAATGCAGCCTGGTATTTGATGAATATGCTACACTGGTGGCTAACCTGATCACGACGATTTCTACGGGCAGATCGAACCTGATTTCCTGTACGCTGGGGATCCAGAGCATCGAGCAGGTGAAAAAGGAGTATGGTGCTGAGCAGGCTGAAATTATCTTGGGGATCTGTGCCAATATCATTAGTGGGCAGGTTTCCGGTGACAGTGCGAAAAAATTCTCGGAGACTTTTGGCAAGATTATGCAGGACAGGCAGAGCATGAGCATCAACAGTTCGGATACTTCTATTTCTAAATCTACACAGATGGATTATGCGGTTCCGGCATCCAAGATTGCAACGTTTTCATCTGGTGAGTTTGCGGGAATAGTTGCAGATAGTCCGAATGAAAAGATCAAGCTGAAGATGTTTCATGGGTAGATTCAGAATGACCATGAGGCTATTGCTAGGGAAGAGGCGGATTGTGTGCCGATCCCGATAGTGGCTAATGTTACGGAAAGTGATGTGGATGAGAATTATAAAAGGGTTAAAAGGGAGGTGGCAGATTTGGTCAGAAGTGAGTTGAAAAAGATTGCAGATTTCAACAAGGAAAGTGTTCCGGAAGAGGATCGACCTGCGGAAGTTGGAAAAACGAGAGGTGGGAGAAAGGTAAAGGAAAATAGGCCTGCGGTTAAAGGCAAAGGACGAAATGTTAAAGACAAACCAATTAAGTCGGTTTCGATGTAAAAAAAATTCGCTCGAGTTGCCTTATGGTCGTGAAATTTTTTTCTGTCTTGAAATATAGTTTTTAAGGAAAAAATAACCAGTCGAATAAAGCAGGAAGTAACAGTTTCGATCGGTTCATGAGAAAGACAATTTAGTAGAAGTAAATATAAACCTTTAATTGATTGAGAAGTAATAATTTACAGCTAAATTTGTATATATGATTAAGGATTTAAAACAGATCAGGACTAGAGAGCTCAAGGTTGGGGATTATCTGATCAATTTAGGCATGGTGTTGGAAATTGAACAGAACGCCGATGATTACAGTGTGGTAGTCGGTGTACATGAAAAACAGGTTTTTAAATTTTTTCCTGGTGCTGAGCTGTTGATCATTGAAAATGCAATCGTCGATGGGCCGATGGAATACCTGTTGTCTCCCGGTTTAAGAGATACCCTCAAGAGCATGTTCAAAACGAAAAGAATTGATATCAAAAGCAAAACCAGTCTTAATGGTAACGAAAGATAGGCCTACAAATTATGAAAATAGATCAAGGAATATATCTTCTCAATGACGAAGAGGGGGAGGATGGACATTTTAATGGAAGGTCATTAAAGTATGTATTTATTGTAACTAACGAGGATGATCTTTTGATTGCATTAGATGATTGGGCAAATGATAGGTTTAATTCGTGCAAAGTTGCCAATATTAAATTCACTAGATTAGGAAATTATCAAATCAAGGTTCAAGTTAAGGATTGGACTGATGACGCGATTCAGGAAATGGAATTATACTTAATTAGAATCCCAACGGCTTCAGAATGGTCAAAATTGGGTTACTGGAACCATCAACGCTTTTTAAAGATCGAATAAATATTTAATTTCCCTGGGTCAGAAATTCTTAAAAAACGAAAGAACAATAACTCAATAATTAAATGGCAAATAAAGCTCAAGAAGATACACACCTAACAGAAGGTGCATTTTATTGATTATTTGCGTGGCATGATACCAGTTCGCATTGGCTATAATGCAAGAGTAATCTTATATGAGGTGGGGAATTTTCAGCTCAACATCGAAATTTGTCCCGTTCATGCCATAGTCAAAACTATACCTTCCCGAATAGGCATTTTCAAGCCTCGACATAATGTTTTTTAGACCTGTTCCATGGCCTTTTCCAAGGGAAGACTTTGCGGGAAGGTTCGAGGATCGGAAAACAATTGTATTATGGTCGGTAGTAATTTCGATCCATGCGGGATGGTCGGGTGCAGATAGGTTCCCATGCTTGAACAGGTTTTCCGTCAGGGTGAGCAGGACCAGAGGGATGATCTGTATCTCAGGATCTTTTATATCCTCTTTGAAATCAAAAAACAGTTTGCCCTGATAGCGCATCTGGTTGAGTGCGATCATATTGCCGATCTGTTCAAGCTCACTGCTCAAGGGGACATATTCACGTTTGTTGCTGGCGAGGGCAAAATCCATGATATCGGAGAGCGTGTCTACGGCATCTTCGGCGACCGCAGGGTTCTTCACCGCGCTGAACTTGATGAAATTGAGGGTGTTGAAAAATAAATGCGGGGTAATCTGTGAGCGCAGGAAGTCCTTTTCTACTGTCAGCACCAGGTTTTGCAGCCTGCTGATTTCGAGCGTTTTTTCCATATCCCTTTTCTGTCTTGAGAGGTAGCTTTTGAGGAAAAAATAACCGGTTGAATAAAGCAGGAAGTAAATGCATCTCCACACCGTCGAGATATAATAAACCCGGTTCAGTTTTAATCCGCCCTCAGGTTCTGACTTTAGTACTTCCTTAAGGAAAATACTGAGCGATATGGTAAGAACCACATACAATGTCAGTTCTGCGACCACTGTAATCGTGATCCAGAAAAACCTTTTGACACCCACCCTTTTTGAAAAAGCTGTCAGGGCATAGGCATGAAAATAAAAGAAGGAAATGTTGAGCGAATAGAAAAAGAAATAAAATGAAAAGCTGCTGAAGCGGTCACGCAACAGGCCTGTAACCACCACTTCGGAAAAGATAAAGATGCTCCAGCAGAGCAGGTGTATCCAGACTGCTTTGCTGAAAAATTTCTGTCGTTCGTATATGAATTTATGCATACCGTATAATAAAAATGCCTGGGTTTCCGATCCTCAATAAAATTGGTCATAAATTTAATTTAAAGCGTTATGGCACAATTTAAAAGACCTTCATTATCAAAAAAAACTGTATTCACTTTCCGTGATCTTAAAAGTTTGAACAATCGTGATACCAGGGCAAATGTCTCTGATCCCACCACAATTTTACCGACCACCTCAACGGTCTCGGGCGGTTTGCCGGTTTTACCTAACGGTTGAACATTCTTTTTTTTAGAAATTCAAAAAAAACAGGGCGGTACTCCCTTCCAAGGGTAAAGCTGCTTTTATCCTTTAGGTAAACCTCGTACCCGTCAACGTGGTCGAAAAAAAACATCGAGATGATGACCGAACGGTTGATCTTCATGAACTCCGTTCTGTTCTCGATGTTTTTTTCTATCTGGCTCAATGAATTATAGCTCAACCTTGCACCTCCGGTTGTTTTGATCGATACATAGTTAGCCTCTGCCCTGATCAATATAATTTCTTCAAATGAAACACTGAAGTAGGTATTCTTAAGGCTCCCTTTGATGTAAAGAAAGGGGTTGTCCACAAACGGTGGCCTTAGCACCGGCATCCTGCTGATGAGCATTTTTACCTTTTCCATGAATGCTGCCCGCCTTATCGGTTTTACCAGGTAGCCTGCTGCATTGAGTTCGGAAGCCTCCCTGCCGTATTCCCGGTGAGCGGTAACATACACCAGAAAATCGCAGTATTCGTTCAGCAGCTTGCCTGCTTCTATGCCATCGATGAAGGGCATGCGGATATCACAGAACACAATATGCACTCTTTGGTGGTTATGGAGATACTGGATTGCATCGAAAGCATTCTCAAAACTTTGCCGGTGTACGATGCCCGGCGTGATGGCAATCATATCTTCAATTTGCGTAATGGCATAAGTTTCATCATCTATCACAATACATTCAAGTTCCATGGCATCTGCTTAATCTATAATGGGTTGCTAAGTAAAAATACAAAGAATAAATTTTATACAACCAGTGGGAATTGTATTAATGTCGTTAACCCTTCGATTTCTGTCGTTCGTATATGGATTTGTGTCTCCTGCATAAAAAACTTGAATACCCCCAAGACCTGAAAGTAAATTACGTCCAGAAATTATTGATTTATTAACCGGTCATTTCAATGTTCGTTCTTTTTTGCGGACTTTAAAAGTCCTGGATGCGGGAAAGGGGAGCAGGGTTCCCCTTTTTTGCGAAGTGAAAAGTAACGGTAGATTGTTCTGAGCAAAAACACATTGCATGGTTTCCCATAGCGAACTAGAAGCCTTATTGGCCACTTTCGGTGAGCATTACCGCCCAACGCCCTCAGAAATAGAACAGCTCAGGTCATCGCTTGTACCCGTCAGGTATAACAGGGGTGAACTGGTACAGAAAGCAGGTACGCGCTCTTCCAGGATATGGTTCCTGCAAAAAGGATTTGCACGGGAGATTACCATTGATCCCGATACCGGGACCAGCCGTACGACCTGGTTCTGGTTTACTGCTGATTTTCTTTTTGGAAGCCCTTTCCTTTTTAGCAGGCAACCTTCGTTCACCCATATTGAGGCGATAACAGATTGTACCATGCTGGAACTTTCTTATGCCGGACTGCTCAGGCTCAAAGATCGGTCATGGGATATGGAGCTTGTTATTGAGCGGATGCGTGCGAAATGTGAAATGGAGAGGTCCGCGTATGCTAGCGATCTGATTTTGCTGTCTTCAAAAGAACGGTACCTGAAATATTACAATCTCCATCGGGAGCTTTTCAATGTGGCCAAGCATAAGGATATCGCAATTTTCCTGGGGATTAAGGATGATGGTTTTAACCGGTTTAACGCCTGAACTTAATTGTATAGGAAATTAAAAGAACCCAAAAATTTGGGCAAAATCTCTTTTTACGGTGCAGAACTTTACCCTACAATCAGGTAACAATGGAAAATAGGGTAATTTTAAATGTTGCAGGGGCAGCACTTATTGTGTTGTTTGTTTATACAGCCGGGAGCAAGCTTTATGAACTGGATAGGTTCCGTGCTGAACTCGGTAGGCAGGTTTTTCCACAGCTGTTTCTGCCGGCATTGCTTATCGGTATTCCGCTATCGGAGCTTTTAGTGGTAGCACTGCTGGCTTTCCCTTCTACCAGGCGGTATGGCTTTTTGCTCTCCACGGTTTTAATGGCGGTATTTACACTGTATATCCTTGGTGCACTTTTACATCTCTATTCCAATATTCCTTGTTCCTGCGGAGGAGTGCTCCGGAAAATGGGTTGGAAACAGCATTTTGTTTTCAACCTGGTTTTCTTTGGGCTTTCCCTGTATGGGCTGATCCTAACATTTAAGGAAAGGAGGCGGGGAAAGTCAGGTCAATAATTTCGGTCAGGGGTGCACAGTGCACCCCTTTCCATCTCCTCTTAAACTAATCAATTTTTTAACCAAACTTTTTCGCCTGTTTTTTCAAAGCAACAAAGCAGGAAATATTATGAAAAATCTATTAAAAAAAATGAATGTAAGTGTTTTTGCAGTTTTATTGGGCTTTGGTCTGATTGCCCTTCAGAGTGGCTTTACGCCTGTGAAGGAAAAAAGGGCTGATGCCTACTGGAGACTGGATTCAGACGATTCAGCGGATGCCCTGAATGGTTTCCAATATCTTCCAGTTACTGGTGACCCTGATGAGGTAAGCTGTGATACAGGTGATGATATCCCATGTGTGATCGCTGTGCCTGATAATGTTACCACCCAACAGGATCTTGACGATTATCTTGAAGAAAATTACGATACCGTTGGGGAACTTACAGGGGATGCCTATTCCACAAAGATTGAACCTTAACGGATTCTTTTTGTGGAGTATGCAGGCTGGGGACGGATGCCCGGCGCCTGCATTAAGGGAGTGCGAAAGCACTCCCTTTTTTTATTTTTTTTTATCTCGCGTTCTGTTCCATACCACTGAGCTTGATCACATCCTCCGGGATCGCCAGTGCATATAAGAGGCTGTTCGGCTGCAAAAGATATTCCTTGCCGTTCACGCTTCTTTTCAGTACGATGTTGTCGCCTTCCTGGTTGTATCTTCTGATATCGGCCCACCTTAGGCACCTAAAAGCCAGTTCTTTTCTCCGTTCTGTTTTGATCAGGATTAGGGCCTGTTCTCTGCTAAGGTTGGCATAAGGAGTAAAGGTTCCGGTTTTATAACGGTAGCGGAGCAACTGGTTCAGGTCGTCCAATCCTTTTCCGATATCTCCGTTCCTGATCCTGCACTCGGAGCGGGTAAGCAATACTTCGTTGGTAGATATACCATTAAAATAGTTTCCGGTTCCTTCATAACTGCCTTTGAAGAGGTAGCCAGTTCCGCTGACTTTAAAGAACAGGGCTTTCCGCAGGTCATTCGGTCCATATAGGCTATATAATTCCATGCTCACCATCGCCCGCGACTGGGGGATCAGTCCACCGGGATTGGCCATTCCCTCATAGGAAACTTCGGAATTGAAGGCTACAAAAGGGAAATTGGCGGTTGCATTCAGGGAATTATAGTCCAATAAAACATTGTTGATCTGTATACAGCTGTCTGCATAGTTTCCTGCCTTTACATATTCCCGCATCTGAAGATAGGTTCGGCTTAGCATGCCATAGGCTGCGGCTTTGGATGGCCTGGTCTGGATAATGTCTTTTAGTGGGAGGCCAGCGATCGACTCCTGAAGATCAGCGATGATCCTGGCATAGCTCTCCGAGAGGTTTGCACGCACCGAAGGAACATTGAAGTCGGGGTCCGTTCTTAAAGGGATGCCGGGAAGTATCCCTGCGGTGGAAGGATCATAGGGCATGGCCCAGATACCGACCACATTCAAAAAGGATTTTCCCCTAAAGAAGAGTGCCTGCGCTTTAATGTTGGCCAGTTTTTGTTTATCGGTGATTGTTGGGCCCCTTTCTTCGACTGCCTTTAATACATTGTTTGCAATGTTTACCTGGGTAAAAGCATCACGCCAGGCGTTTGCCGCTGGGGCACTGACCCTTTCCGGTGCCCAGGTATAAAGGTTCCGGTCATATTCGTTCCGCGCGTTGTATACCGCATCGGTAATAAAATAATTGTCGGCACAGGATTCGCCCATGGAGGGATCGCTCTGGTTCATATGAGGATAATTGTCCAGCAGTGCCTGCATGTCACCAAGGGTTTGGATCGTGGAAAGTTTCTGGTCCGGCTTTTCGTCAAGGAATTTTTTGCAGCCCATGGCTATGGATAATAACAGGATGGCTGTAAGGGTATAAATATTCGGTTTCATAACGGTTTGGTTAAAAATTGATTCTGATTCCTGCTGAAAGCGTTTTGGGCGGCAATATGCCGTCCTGGTATTCCGGGTCGATCCCTTTTTTATTGGCAGACCATAAAATCCCAAGGTTTGTGCTGTTCGCAAATACTTCACAGGACCTGATCGTCCTGCCCAGGATCTTTTTGGGGAGGCTATAGGCAAGGTTGATATATTGAAGGCGGATGTGATCGGCCTTTTCAACCAGGACTTCAGAATAGGTGTAAAAGTTATCACTGTCGCCGATTACCGGGTACCTGAACGCAGGGACATTGGTGATCAGTTCATCGCCCGGTTTCTGCCACCTCTGGGCAAAATCCGGATGGCCGTCCACGGAATAGACCAGGGCACCATAATCAATGGAGCTGCGCCTGAAGTAATAACCTGCCTTAAAACTGATGGCCACCTGAAGGGAAAATCCCTCGTAGCTGAACCTGTTCTGCAAGTTCCCAAAAAACGTGGGCAGCGCGGAACCGCTGAATTTCAGGTCGTCTAGGTTGGTTTCCGATCGGGTAATCTGGTTGTAATCCTTACTGGGAACACCATTGATATATCCGATAGGATCTCCAGTACTGTCCAGTCCAGGGGACCGATATGAAAAAATAGAATAAACGGGACTGCCCACAAGGCCAGAGATGCGTACCGAGCCGCCGATAAAGTTACCGGCAGTAGTGGGTGCCCTGTAAAAATCCGTGATACGGTCATGGTTGGTGCTCAGGTTCAGATTGGTTTCCCAGGCAAATTCACCTTTGAAATTGAGGGTGTTCAGGTTGAGGTCCACGCCGCTTCCGCGCATCGAGGCTACATTCCTGATTACCGTAGCGCCTATGCCCGTAGTATAGTCCACAGGAACGGAACTGAAAAGGTCTTTGCCCTTTTTTACATAAAAGTCCAGTGAGCCGCTGATCCTTTCCTTGAGCAGTCTGAAATCCAGGCCAAGGTTTAAGGTCTGTACGGTCTCCCACTTCAGGTCGGGATTAAAGAACCTGTTGATCGTGGCAAAGGGAAGCCTGGTGAATGCCCTCGGATCGGAATAGCTGATCGTGGTCAGCGCGACCTTGGTCGGATCTGCATTCCCACTGTAGCCAAAACTGGCCCTGACCTTTAAAAATCCGATAGGGACATCTTTCATAAAATCTGCCCTGGATATTACCCATGCGCTGCCCAGGCTCCAGAGCGGTTTCCATTTATCGTTGGTGTTCAGTCCGAAAAGATTGGAGGCATCCCGCCTGGCACTGCCGTAAAGAAAGTACTTTCCATCATAATCGTAGGTGAGGTTGCCAAACAGGCTGAGGTACCTGTTGTTGGTGCCCGATAGGCCAGCGCCGTTGGGTATGAAGGCCAGATTGCCCGAGATATAGTTGGGGTAACGGTTGACATAATCCACAGGGACGGAGGTCAGCAGTTCCGGGTTATAGCCATAAAAGCGGTTGGTATTTCCGTTATCCGCCCTTTCGCGCTGTTCCCCGCCGATCAGCATTTCAATTCCATGCCTGGAGAAACGTTTGGTGTATGATGCCTGGAGCCTGAGGTCGTTAGCGGTAAGGATGCTGTTGTTTTTGATGTCTATCGCGCCCATGGGGAAAGGATAGCTCAAGGTGGTGCCGGAAATCTGTGTGAAACTGTTGATCCAGTTCCGGGTGGTAAAGCTGCCCAGGTCCTGCAGGGTTTCTGATGCTGTGGTCTGGCGTTCGAACCGGTAGAGGAATTTAAGGTCGATCCCTTTAAAGTTATAGGATAGTCCGGTATTGATGTTGATGTCATCCAGCCTGGAAGTAAGGGTGTTGTGTTCATCTTCGGTCAGGGGATAATATTTCCAGTCCAGTAGCCGTTTGTCCAGCGTGGACAGGTAGCTCAAACGGTAGTTCTGTGCAATGGGCAGGGCATTTCTGTTGTCATCGGCCAGCTTTGCGTAGGGATAGAGGCTCCCTTTATGGGCGTTGACCATACCGAATGCGGTCTTTCCGCTTTTGGAATCCGAGCCGGTATAGGCCATGGAGATGTCGGCCTTTAGGTTTTTAAGCAGGGTGATGTTCAGCCCGTACCTGAGGTTGAGCCGGTTGAACGTTGCGCCCAGATCGCTGCTGTTGCGGTCATAGCCTGCACTTGCGGTCCAGCCGTATTTTTCTCCACCTCCGGCCAGTTGTATACTGTACTGCTGGTTGATCCCTGTTTTGTAGAAATAACGGTTAAAATCATCCCTCACGTCATGTTGCCTGAACCCGTCGATCACGGCTTTTTTCTGGGTGGTATTGAGGTTCGGATCATAAAGCGCTTCGATTACCGGGCTTAGGCCTACATGGGCAGGGGAATTGTAATCCGATAGATAGGCGCCCTGATCAAAGAGGAACTGTTCCACATCGATATAATCCGAAACGCTCATCTGGGGGATTTTATAGAGGTCCGGTTTTTGGATGAAAGTGCTTACTGCGTTTGCAGAAATAGTTAACCTGCTGTTGTAGCGCCCTTTTTTACTGGTAATCACAATGACCCCGTTGCCCGCACGGCTTCCCCAGATCGATGTGGCTGCGGCATCTTTCAGGATGGAGATGCTCTCCACATCGTTGGGGTTGATGTTGGAAAGGTCACCCTCATAGGGAAAATTGTCCAGTATAACCAGCACATCCTTTGGCCCGCTGATGCTGCTCAAGCCCCTGATGGTGATGCGTCCTCCGGTGGTGGTACGATCAATGGTCAGGCCGTTTCCGACCGCTTCTAGCCGGTCGAGTATATTGGTGCTGACCTGTTCGTTCAGGGTTTTGGTGTCAATCTGCTGGTAGGCACCGGTGAGCCTTTCCCGTTTGACCTGCTGGTATCCGGTGCTGACGGTGACATCCTTGAGGTAGTAGCTTTCGGGAAGCAGGCTGAAGCTGAGGTTTTGGTTGGGTTGTTTGATCAGGGTGTCGACCGTTCTGTAGCCGATCGCTGAAATCCTGAGGTTCCAGGGACCTTTTGCTACCGCTAGCTCAAAAAATCCTGCGGAATCGGTTTGTGCTTTTATTTTTAAGGCCGGGATGGTTATGTTGGCACGCATGCTTTTTCCGGTCTGCAGGTCTGTTACTTTTCCTTTTAGGGTGTTCTGGGCATGCAGGGTCTGCACGGCAAGCAGTGCCGTACAGATAAACAATATTGCCTTTATCATTTTTTACCTACTTTCTTTAACCGCTGTTCACGCTTTTTATCCAATATTTCCCTTCTTTCCATTGAAGCGAGAATGCTTTGTTCGGTCATCAGTTCGGAGCCGGTGATGCTCCTGAGCTGACCGGATTGGATCCAGACATAGTGGGGGATGACGCGGTGCGGGAAAAGTTTGGTCAGTATGGTATCGCCTGTTACGGTGATGAGTTCGTCGTTAAATCTTTTCATTGTTTTTGCGGTGCGTTCGGGGGTATCGCTGGTGTTTTTGGCATTGACAAGGATGACGGCCAGCCGGTCTCCGTAGATTTTCTGGAGGCTGTCGGTCGAGGCGAATTTTACGATACAGCTGCTGCACCAGGTGGCCCAGAAATCCAGGATCAATAGTTTTCCTTTATAGGCTTCCAGGGTCTGTGTGGTGGTTTTGCCGTTGTGGTAGATCTGGTGGGGTTGTGTCCAGAAGGATGCGGGCAGTTTGTCGCCGACGCGGATGGGTTGGATGGTTAGGTTGTCCTGTGCGGTGGCGTTTTGCCGGAAATTCAGGCATAGCAATGCCAGTGCAAGGTATTTTGCTGTTTTTTTCATGTTGGTTGTTTTGATTGGTTGATAAGGAAATTACCGCTGGTTGGCGGTGTTAAAAACCAGGACGGGGGCCATGTAGAAATTATTGGATCATTAACCGATAGGCATGGCGGCCCCGCCTGGTTTAGTGGGACTATTCAGGGGCACAGATGATTAGTGCGATAAGAAACTTTAATAAATTTTTGGGTATATTTTTCATTGCTTTTGTAATTATGACATTAAGCAATAAAGTTAAGAAGGAGTATGTAATGGGCCACCCTCCGTATGCTACAATACCCCCTAGGAAGGGATTGAACCGAAGTTCAAAAGCACGCAATACGGAGAGTGGCCCATTTCTACAAATATATAGAAAATGGGCATATCACTCACCTATTGCCTTACGTGCTTTAAGATTCCTAGGTCTATTGTAGCAAGGCTTCGTTGAAATAAATGCCAAATAAATTATTTTAATCACCAGCATTAAAAGAAATAACTGCTAATCAATATTATAAAGGTATAAAAAAAAATCGATATGTGTCAATATTGACACGTTTTTATTTTTCAGATTATGGCAACTTTCTCAAATGAAAGTGGAGTTTCAAAATCTTTATATTCAAATAGGTAAAAATGTGAAGTTTTTGCGCAACCAGCTTGGTTGGTCTCAAGATGAACTAGCTAGTTATTGCAGTGTGAATAGGGCAAAGATTAGTCGAATCGAAAATGCAAAGGCAGATTATTTATTGTCAACACTATTGGAGGTTTGTAAAGCACTAAGAACAAATTTAGAGGAAATAATTAAGTCTTACCCAGAAAGTCAAGAATAATATGAGGTCTAATGAATATGAAGGGGGGAGAATAAAAAAGCATCAGGCAGGCTTCTCAATGTTAGGAACTATGATTAGATGCCTAAAGTAAAATTTAAATGATATAAATAAATGGATGAATTAGCAGCTCTCATAGTTAATTTAATAAAGGACTATCGCAACGATGATGAAATTTTTATAGATAAGGATCACGTCTTACGTTGGGTAGATCAATTCGATGAGAATGATCGACAGTTTATCTTAGAAGAATTGTATCATATTCTTCCTAAATCCTATATTTCGAAAGAATTAGTAGTTCGTGAATTTGAACAGATTTTTGACTATCTGGCCAAATACAACAAATATGATGATATTAAGTCCTTTCTAAACGATTCGAGGTTCCTAAGTTGTCAGTCAGAAGAGAAAAGTCAAACTAAGTTGTTGGAATTCCTGACAGAAATTTGCATGAAACAATTTGGCTTTTCAATTAATACTAGTAATACTGATAACATCAAGTTTTGGATTTATGTTGATGATGTTTTAGCTTCTGGGGGTACCTTTAAAAGAGATATTAAAAAAGAGGTTTTAGCCTATGGAAATCAGGAATTTCAAAATCAAGGCATCAAACTCATACCAATCTTTTTCTTTCTACATACATGGGGCTATAAAATTGTTAAATATGGTCTTTCTCAGGACTTTGGAGGAGTTTTTAGCTCATTAAATTTCCATAGAGTTCATGAAATAGAGAATGATCCACGGATAAACTATTATAATAGTAATCCGAAATTTAATCACGCCTATCCTATTAAACCAGACGACTGCGATCATTGGGAGAAATATTTACAATCCTTGGAAGCTGGAAACCATGAGAAATATGCTTATCGTGACAACAAGAGACCAGGGAAGGAGGAGTTTTACTCTTCCACTGAGAATAGAAATCGTTATGAACAAATTCTACTGAACAAAGGTATTGAAATTTTATCAAGAGCTGAAAATTTGAGTCCATCTACTCGTCCGCTTGGATTTGGATATCCTAGTTATAAAACTTTTGGAACTGGAAGTCACGCATTCACATGGAGGAATATTTCTAACACATGCCCAATAATTTATTGGTGGGAAAACCATAATTGGATACCTTTGTTCTCTGTAGCAAACCGTGGAAGATAAAAAGAATCAAATTAGAAGATACCTAAAAGGAGAATGTATTACATTTCGTAGTACAAAAGGAGAGTTAGGTGGCCTATCTAATATGGCTCCTGGTTTTCCTGTTAGGATTGGTAACCTAATCATAGGTAATATTGAAAATTTATATCAAGCATGTAAATACCCAAAGCAGTTTGATATTCAGAAGAGAATTTTGAACGCTTCAAGCCCTATGTATGCTAAGAAAATCTCGCGCCTGCACATCAGGTCCGAAAGATCAGATTGGAATTCGGTAAGATTTAAGATAATGCGCTTTTGTTTACAAATAAAACTTCAGCAGAATTTAAAAAAATTTTCTGAAATATTATTATCTACGAAAAATATGCCTATCGTGGAATACACGGACACAGATAAAGTTTGGGGGGCAGTTGACTGTGGCGATTACTATGAAGGAGTTAATGCACTTGGTAGATTGTTGATGGAGCTAAGAGAAAAACTTCAGGAAACTGAAATAAATATTATAGATAAACCCAGTATAGATAATTTTTTTCTTTTGGAATATGACTTGCAAATAATAAGTAATTATATAAATTACAAAAACGTAGTAAACAAACTTGATATATAGTTACCAAATTACTTGTTCTCATGAATTTCGTCCCGTAGGTGGCCTAAAAAAAGCTCAAGCCTTCGAACCTGCACTTGTTTTGCCTGCCAACGTATCGATGATCTTCGATTGTTTAAAATTACCTAAAATTAAGTATATTCTGGTTTCCCGTAATAAAACTCAAGTAGAATTAAATAACTTGGATCGTTGTAATAAGAAACCAGTGCAGCAGGGGACATTCAAGAGATAAAAATGCTTTCTTTTTATCACACGGTCTTCAGCAAAGTGCGCTGAAACAGGAGGTAAATATTTTAACGAAAAATAACAACTATCGAT
The DNA here is from genome assembly GCF_018613605.1 of Pedobacter sp. ISL-64. Taxonomy (GTDB): domain Bacteria; phylum Bacteroidota; class Bacteroidia; order Sphingobacteriales; family Sphingobacteriaceae; genus Pedobacter. The sequence continues at coordinate 249,012 of NZ_JAGGPU010000019.1, forward strand.
ATGGTCCACAAATTTTCGCCTATATTGTAACTAATTCTCAACGTTCAAATCATAATCTAAATTAACATGCCAAAAGAAAGTGTACTCACCGAAGCTGAAAAACAATCCTTCGTCATTGAAAAATTCATTTTCCATATTATCATCCAGGAAGAGCTTGTACCTCTTTACCTCGATGAGATTACCCTGACCGCAGTTCAACTCGACTTTTTTAAAAAACGCTTTGTGGAAGTTTCCGAAGGCACCCAGTTCAAGTTTGCCGATCCAGATCAGTCAGAGTTGTTCCGAAACTGTAATGACCTGCTTGAAGATGCTGAAGGGAATTTTCTCCATGCCTCTAAAAAGATCACCTATGCCTTTCAGGCGCAGCACAGCAAGAATACTAAGGATGGTGTACTCATCACCGCCCTGGTTAGTTCCGGGAAGTCAAAACTGGTCTTTTTGCTCAAGCTCGACAATCAAATAGTCTACCATTACAAAGTCAGCCGCAACCGGGCTGCGCTGGAAGAGATCAAGAATACATTTGTGGAGGATAAAAAGGCCATCCAGAAAGCAGCCATCATTGATATCTCCGGGGACCGTGTCTGGCAGGTGCTGGCCACCGACCGCTCGGTAAGAAGTGCAGAGGCCGGCATTACCGAATATTTCGCCAAGTTCCTGGGTGTTATTCCAATAGAGACCGCCACTACGTTAACCAAAAAGGCTTTCAGAGGCGTTGGTAGGTGGGCGATGATGAACCAGATGGATCTTGATCCCGACCAGGAGAGTTCTTCTTATAAGTCCCGGGCGGTTAGCTACCTGGCGAATGCTACCATATTCAAGACCAAGGAATTTATCGACCAGGTGATCATGGATGAGGATGCTGACCGCAAGGATCGACTGACCAAATCCCTGAAGGCATTCCTTGACGATATTGGCATCTCTGGACAATCCTTTAAGCCTTCAAAGAGCACGCTGAGTTCATCAACCACTAAAAACATTCGCCAAACTGCCGAAGGTCTCAAGCTGGAATGGGAAGGAGATGCGAGGGACTCCAATCTGCAGCTACCAAAGGACAATGAACGAGATAGTGAGGGCATGCTGAAGATTGTCATTCGTACCAGTGAAATAAGAAATATCGATAAGGGGAGGTAATATGTTTGATCACGTTATTAAAATCTTGGGATCCCTCGATCAACTTGACAGGAGATACGATCAGTTAGAAGAGCAGTGGGGATCACTAAAGATCGGCGGCGTGGCTTTTCCGAACTTTTATCCCTGGGCGCTATCTTTTCTTAAGACCTTAGGACAGGCAGGCCTTTCCGCAATGCCCCGCCTTGAGCTCGACGGTCAGTACTATAATAGTGAAGACTTGGAGGAGGCCCGTGAATTTGGCTTTGTCTACAAGTACTGGACCATACACCTCAATAAGAGCATCCTGTATCAAATGGCGCAGGAAGATGGTTTTTTTTATAACTTCTTCTTTTCCTCAGCACATTGTCTGAGCTGGCTGAAGGCAGTTGGGCCGTTCAATTCCGATGAGCCCTTGAGCAGCTATGCCAAGTTGAAGGTTCTCATCAACGGACTCAAAGCACCTTTTGGAAATTCTACCCTTTATTTCCTTCCGCCAAGGGCAGGTCTAGATACCTTGACCTACCCTGCGATACGCGGACTTCCTAAAGCGGCACAGATCCAGGAGCACGTACATTTTGTCACAGACAATGCCTTTAGTGCAGAGCCGGAGCGTTACGTACTTACCAGTGGGGATTTTAGCTCCTTGATGGCCAACGAGGTGATGAAAAAGGGGGCGAGCAGTATGGCCATTGCTCTGGTTCACGAATTCTACAGCTCCCAGAAGCTCATCGTGGAAGGGGTAAAGCGCCTGCCCATGAAGCTCATGGATACACCAAATTTAACTCTAACCGACACCTTTTATCGCAGGCTGACTGATTTGATCATCTGGGTATACCAGGACAAGGTTACTATCCGCAAGAAACTCTTTAGCGAAAGGCTAGGGCTGGATCTAGACCAGGAAAAGGGGCTGATCGAAAACCTGATGGAACATATCTCGCCCGCCTTTGAGCAGGCGCAACAGCGTTACAATTTTGTCATCATCGAACGCAAGGATGCCTACTTAAAGGAGCTCCGTGATTTGCTAAAGGATTTAAAGGGTCAGTCTGATCTCTACGCGCTCAAGGTTCGCACGTTATTAAGCAATTTTCTTCGTGATTTACTTGCTGCCATTGTATTGGTGGGTTTTACCATTTTTACCAAATTTTCCGACAGTGTTAAGCTAGAGAACATCAAGTTGCTCGATGTCGTTTTTTATGTCCTTTCTGCCTATTACATGTTTTCCATCCTGATGCAATCCGTTGTGGATATCTTTGATGTCAGCGTGAGCAAAAAAGAATTGCTCTACTGGAAACGCGCCGCAAAGGATTATATTTCCGAGAAAGACTTTAAGGACCATGTTTTCCTTTCGCTAAAGGGGAGAAGAATCTCACTTTACATTGTTTATCCCACCGTTGCCCTATGTTACATCCTCATCTCACTGGCCTGCCTTTATTTCCCCTCGTATTTTCGCGCACATTTTATAAAGCACTAAGCGCTGGAAGTAGGGTGTGCGATTTAACCCAGAGGTCTTCGGACAAATATGAGCCGTACTACTAAAGTTAAAGTACGACCTGAAATTCGTCGAGTAAAATTCGAAAAATCGGAATCCCAATAAAGGGTGATTGATTTATATGTTATTTTGATATCTACCGTCATCATTTCACTCGACATTTAGTGGGGAAGGCACTGGGTTGATGATGAGTGCTTGTTGCACTTTTAGCTGATCTGAAACTCATCATGCGATACGGAAAAGAAAAAACTGTATCGGTTAGGCAAATTTTTAAAATTAAATTATACCATGATTTTTACAGTAACTCACCAGCTGCGCGTTGTTGTGTATAGATAGCCTGGATTTTAGGTGAGCCAGCCGCTTTTCTATACTGCTTAATCCAGAAGGTGATATGTTTTTTGATTGCAGGATTTTTGGCATATTCTTTTGGGCTACTCCCTGGGAGAGTAGGGTGATTATCATAATGTCGATCTCGCTCCATTCAATTTGTGCATTTGAGTGTTTGCTGCTTCTATTCCATTCCTTATTAATTTGACTGGTCGAGGATGGAAATGAGAAGTCAATTGTTTGTCCATTTTCTTCTCCCAGGTCAAAGTCAATGTTGCCGCCAATTGCATCCAGTTGGTTTATAACATTGTTGAGTCCATTTTTGAAGCTTTGACCTTTTTTCATTCCTATCCCATTGTCGCTGTAGAGAACCCGGATTCGCTCACCTGCACGTTCAAAGCGCCAGCTTACTGCTGTTCCTTTACTATGCTTTTTCATATTGATCATGAGTTCCTGCATGATCGTTTTTATCTGATACTGTGTGCTTTTGCCTACGCCGCTCCAAATCGCTGAAGTGTTGCCTGATAGCAGTACGCTGGTTTTTTCATCGGCGAATGAGCGTAGCAGCTTATTGAGAGTTTCATGAAATTCGGGTTCTATGAATTCAGATCTGTCGTAAGAGATGTCCCTTGACCTTTCATAAATATCCTCTATGCTATCAAGTATCTGTTCACGGTCTGTTTCTATGCTACCCTCGATTTTTGCCATAACCTGATAAAGTCGGTTGGCTACAATATCATGTACCCTTTTGGAGATCTCGAGTTGGCGTTGCTGCTCGGTTTTCTTGGATGAGGTCAACATCTGGCCCAATAATGGTTTTTTTCCGAGTTTGGGTTTTATGATCATGGGTTCATCATAAATCAGGTGTAAGAGTTCAAGGTACTGTTGCTCAAAGCGTTTATCTTCCCGCATATCCAGATATAAAAATGGGCGCAGGATTCTGGGTATGGATATTTCAGGATTACCGTCTCTTAATATGGGAATGAATTTTTGGTTTGAGGCCAGCTCGGCTGCGATCTCACTTGACATGATCTGATATTCATATCCAATTCCCCCAGATCTGGCATCCGCCTTTATCTTGTATCCACTGGACATAATCAAAATTACTTTTTGGGAAGATTCGATCTGTTCCATAAAGTGAAGATTATTTGAGCCGACCTTGAGGTCGTAACGGTCAAAACACAGGTCAACGCCATCGGAGGTAAGCCTGTTGGCTAGTTCCAGTACCCATTTCTTATGGGGCTCGCTATCCCAGCTATATTGTAAGAATATTTTCAATAGTTTTTTATTGACAATAATACTGTAAATATTTTTATAACAGATGTGGGTTATGTGTTCGCATGTATTTTTGGTGTCATTCAATCTATCGCTCTTTAGTTTTAACATGATCCAGTCTACTTCGGTAGCCGGATGATGGGTTAAAATGTCAACCTTTAAATAAAATTCCCCATCTTTAGAGAAATCCAAGTTAGTATGGCACAGACACTCGATCAGATAAAACGGCTTACTATTACTGCACTTTTAAACGATGAAGTCCTTATGGCTCTGCTGGTGCTTAAAGGTGGAAATGCAATTGATCTTTTATATGATCTATCTAACCGGGGTAGTATTGATATTGACTTTTCGATGGAAAAGGATTTTACCGAAAAGGAAATTGGTTATGTTCGCAATCAGATTGATTATATCCTCAATTCAGAGTTTAATAAGCATGGCCTTCAGGTGATCGATGTGCGCTTTATTGATAAGCCTAAAAATATCAGGGAAGAGGTTAAGGATTTCTGGGGTGGCTATAAGATTTATTTTAAAGTAATCTCTTCTGAACGCTTCTCTGCGCTGGAAGGGGATGTGGTCAAATGTGTTAGGGAGGCTATTCCTATCAGCGGCAATAATTCTACTGTTTTTGAGGTGGACATCAGCAAATACGAATACGTGGCGGATAAGCGGGCAAAGGATTTTGAAGGGACTATTGTCTATGTTTATTCTCCCGAGATGTTGGCCCTTGAAAAATATAGGGCGCTTTGCCAACAAAATCCCTCTTATAGGGATATTGTGTATAGCATGACCTCGAAGTCCAGGGCCAGGGATTTTTATGATATTCATAACCTGGTATCTTCATTTAACCTCAAGTTTGATTCCGATGAAGATTTGGGTATTTTAACCAGTATTTTTGATGCCAAAAAAGTCCCTCTGGATTATCTCTTAAGTCTCAATGATCAATATGAACTTCACCGTCAGAGCTGGGATTCTGTTTTGGATACAATTGATGTAAGGGAAAAGCCCAAGGAATTTGACTATTATTTTCAATTTGTTTTGGACATTGCCGGAAACTTACATTCAAAAGCCACGGGGAAAAAATAACTTCCAGCGATTGCTATATTCTTTGTTTCTCATATTGTAGGTAAGGTAAAACTGAAATTCACTTTTTAGCTCAAAAAGTTTTAGATCGCTTTCGGGATAGCCTGCTTTTTCAAGGTAGAAGCCTATGGACTGGGCGTAGGGATAAGTATAATCTAGTTTTTGGAGATAATCATATAACTTTTGGGTATTGATTTTTCCCTTCGCTAGTTTGTAGGCTTCGAGTATCTCAAATACCCCACCTGCGTAAGCTGGCCTGACAACGCAATCGATTAAGGTTCTCTCCAAATCCGTATAGTAAAAGAGCTGAGAATCATTGTGGTTTTGCATCACGCCCAGGCGATCGGTGTTTTTGGTGTTTGTAAGGATAATTCGTTTGCTTTCCAGCAAATAAACCAGTTCGCTTTTGCGCTGGTCTTTAGAGAATGATGCATCAATTCCCTCCTGGGTTAGTTTATTTTGGCTGCTTCCACTTCTTTGCTGACTGTAATGCTCGCTATTGAGATAGTATGTCTTTGGCAATTGCTGGGTAAGGCCATGTAGAAAGAGCGCGGAATAGTACATGAAATAGGCATCTTTTTTTATTCCGGACACTATCGTGAATTCATCCTTCGTTCTCCATCCATAAACGATGAATCCATGACTATGCTCTTGAGTTAAGCGGGTCTCTAAAAAAAGTTCTTGCTTTACCAAAAAAGCGATAATATCTTTCGCTCTGCGGTTGTAAGGGATGTCCCACGATGACTTTACGTTATCGATTACTGTCTGAAGTCTTTTATAAGTAAATGCTTTCAGGGGGTACCCCTGAAAATATTGGATTATATCCTCCAATGCCTCTTTTAACTTATTGGGTCTACCCATTAATCATATAAATGCAAAGCATATATGCTTTGCATTAGCAAAGTTAAAATATTTTTTTGAATAATTCAAAATACTTATTGAAATTAAAAGGTCTGGATTTTTATTTTATAGATAGATGCAAAGCATATATGCTTTGCATCAGTAAATATAACGATTTTGAATGATATTTCCAAATTTGTTATATACAAAGATATCCACGAATCACTTTATCAGAAGGGGTATTTGACTCCTAATTTTTATTAAATGGAACGAATCCGAATGAATTCGTAAGATTTTTGCATTTGTAATTAAGCCTGTTTTTGTGTCATGTGACACGTTTTAGTTTTTTTCTCCTGATCCGGCTTAGGGTTTCGCGACTGATTCCGAGGTAGGAGGCGATGTGGTTTTGAGTGATCTGCTGTTCGATGTTGGGGTGTTTTTTGAGGAGCAGTTCGTATCGGTATTCGCTTGTTGCGGTCCGGAGTAAATATGCTCTTTGTTCGCTATGGAGGTAGTGCTTTTGGGTAATGATCCTGCCGAGTAGGTTTGCTTCTTTGAATTCTGCGTAGTAGCTGTTGATCTGGTTCCAGCTCAGGGATTGTAGTTTGCTGTCCTGAAGGACTTCTATGTATTCGTAGGAGGGTTTTTGGGTGATAAAGCTGTAGCTGGGGTAGATGAGATGGCCGGGTTCGATGAACCAGGTGGTGCATTCTTTTCCGTGTTCGTCGATGAAGTAGGTGCGGATGAGTCCCTGTTGGATGAAGTAGAGTCTTTTGGCGGTTTCGCCGGGCTGGAGTAGGAGGTGTTTTCTTTTGAATTTCTGGGTGAGGGTTTCGTCTTTTATACGCTGCTGTAGGGTGGAGGGTAGGGGTACGATCTGGCTTAAGGTTTCGAGCAGGTCGGTTTGATTTGGCAATAGGTTTTCCATGAACTGTAGATTGTGGCACAGATCAATGATTTTTTTCTTTTTGCGGGTTAATATTGTCCTGTCGGAACGGATGCTTGTTTAAAACGTTGGGGTGGTGGGTTTTAGTATGTGTGGAGATGGCTGTTCTGATAATAGGTTGGTGCTCTTTTGTCTGTTTATTTATTTTTTGTTAAAGGGATTAAGGTATGGAAAAAGAAGAAATGATTTTGGTTGTGGAGCGTGTGGCGAAGGCTGTGGCTGGGGTTTATGGGCGGGAGAGTATGCCGCTGGCGCAGATGCGCGGGGTGGTGCTGTTGGTAAGGGAGGCTTTGGCGGAGCTTAGGGCTGCGGTGCTGGAGCAGGGTTTTAGATCGGTTGAAGAGGAGATTCATTTTTTTAAGGTGGTGTGGCCGGGGGTGTATAGCTGGCAGGTTTATGCGGCGGACCGTTTTGCTGTGGATGTGAGGAGGCCTGTGGATGAGCGGGAAAAGGTGATCGGATATCTTAGGGAGGAGTTGAATTATGTTCAGAAGATTTTTTTACGCTCCCCGGTGCAGTTTGCGTATTTCAGGCAGGGGATGGAAGGGCTGGACGGTGCTTATTTTTTAGGGGAAGGGAAAAGGGATGTGGCGCTGGAAGGGCTGGGTGTGGATGCTGATGGACAGTTTGCTGCACCATGGAGTTATCTTTGGGCGAAGTTTATGGCGGGAGAGCGTTTGCGGGATGAGCTGTTGGCTGAACTTGCGGGGCTGGAAATCGGGATTGGCTTAGGTGACAGGTCGGTTACGCCTGCTGTGCCGGTCCGTGTAGGCGGGATGCGCTGGACGGGGGAGAAGGTAAACCTGATTGAGCTGGCGCATTCGCTGTTTGTATCGGGACAGATCGAGAATGGTAAGGTAGGGATTACGGAATTTTTTGAGCGGATGGGGAGGTGTTTTGAGATTGATCTAGGGATCCCTAAGCGGGGATTTGATGATCTCAGTTCTCGGAAACGGTTGAGCAGGACGCATTTTCTGGAGGTGTTGCAAGAGGGGCTGAACAAAAAGTTTGATGATGCGGATGCTTTTGATCCTGTTAAGGGGAGGTAGTGGTTTTGAAAAAAGGGATAACCAAATGAATGATTACCCCTAATCTAAATTAACGCTCTCTGGCTTTCGCCGGATGTAAGGCTCTCACCCCTTACCCAACAAATATACTGAAATGTTTTTGTTTTATCTTGTATGGTACTATAAGTCAATGGCCATAATCTCGCTGATCCTACTGTTTTATGAAAGTAAATTTTAAATGTGTTCTGATTGGGCTTTAATTAAATAAAATAGGAAAAAGGACGCTACAAACTTTTAAGCTGTTTTTATTTGCCTATTTCCGTTCTTTCTGATTTTAAAGAAAATTGGCGTTTCCCTTTGGATAGAACACTGAATAAATAGAGGATCAGAAAAACATAATACGGTGGCGGCTTTCAAATTGAACACTTTAAAGCCTCTTTTTTTACAGCATCTTTTTGTTAATTTGGCAAATATAGCGCAAACGTTTGTCTTATTCAGGAGTCATTTTTCTCGCTTTAATTTGTTGTTAAAATATATGCTAAACGATTTAAATATGTCATATAAAGTTTTTAGGTTGTATATGTGGCCACACCGTAATGGAACCATAGGCAAACGTTTGCGCATATCTTTTTCGTGATTTATCGCATCTTTACTCTATCTTCAAAAAATTAAATCTAATTCCACGTTTTAAAAAAAAGGCTTCAATTACATTCTCTTTTGTGTTTCGCAATAGCACTTTCCTCAGCCTCTATACTCTAAAGTTTACATAAGGCTAACAAATCCTATGTCGATGTAGTTGGCTCGCAGAACTGAAAAATAAAGGACGAATCCTGTATTTCATCAATGATGAGCATTAGAAAATGCTATAAAGCCCTTACCAATATCCCTGGTTTGTGTGAGTTTTTTACCCATCACCAGTTCGGAAATTAGATCTCTTTCAGAGGCTATAAAAAAAAACACCTCAAATGGTAGGATCCGGCAGGAAGATGCTATAAAATGGGGAAAAGTAAAAGGCACAAATCAATAACTAACTTTAGTGGCTGATCTTGAGAAGCCAGCAATAGAAAGCTTTAAAGATCAATTATTCACTTCCGTGTCTGATGCGATGCAGGAACCATTTTCTGATTTCAGGATCTAAGACTTCTGAATTATTCAGTACCGTTACGACTGCAAAGGGGGGTATATCATATTTAATATACAGTGAATATCTGAACGCATTGAAATGCTGCCCGTCTTCTCCAATATCTTACAAAAATTATCGGTACGGCTAAATAAATCCCGATTTTAAGGCGCTGAAGCACACTTGGGATTTTATGGGGGGTAATTGACCGGGATGCTTTCGGCTTTAGATGGCTCTTCCAGGTTTCCTTTTATAAAACAATCAAAAAAACTGTAAAGCTGTTTTTGATCCGCTTGGAGCTTAGTTCCTGTGTGGTCAGGAATATCCTGATATCATTTTTAAATAGATACCCGCCTTGAGAAAATCGTTTTTGAGATCAGAGTCCCCTGGGTAGGGGTTTATATTGTTCAGAAAATGTTTGATTTTGAACAAGATGCTTACAAAATCCCTGGTAGCATTGTGTTATATTTTCACGCTGACTGATTGCTATGATCCAACGGAGTCATTTTTTCAAGTTGGCGAATAATATCATAAGCAACTGTGATCCGGTTGTTGGCCCTGTTCCGAGATCTGAAAAAGGCGGGGGAAAACAAGGATATAAAAAATGATAATCGCAAATATACTAAGTATGATAACTGGAAGGTCCAATATAAACTTTGCTCTCTGATCACTTATTCCATAGAAAAGCTATGCCATTGTTTTCTCCAAGCTGTTCTATCTCCTTTTATAGCTCAATCGCTTGGAACGCCTCTGTTTTCCGAAATTTTTCCAAGCTCGGCCATAAAGTTTTGCGTTCTGTGAAACTTTGATCCAGTTAAGCAATAGGGCTTGACGGATAAATTTTCTTTGATGTTACTTTTTCTTTCTCATTGGCAGCCGATGTTTTTTGTTGCTGCCTGCCTGATGGGCATCTGTACGGTCGGGCTACTTTTTTATTTCTTAAAAGTTTGGTGCCGGGCCCGTGGGGAACCTAGAGGGAATGGTATGGCTGCTGTTTCTGGTGGAGGCGTAGCTGATGTGATGGGCAAGGTGAGGTTGGAGGCTGGGGTGCAGGAGGTGCGGATGTCGGAGCTCGTTTTTGACCGTTCGGGGATTGCGGAAAATTTGAGGAAAGTGGTGAGTGTGGAAAGCGTGGGGATGGCGGATGATGTGATGGATGAGGTGAGCAAGTGTTTTGATCTGATCGGTGAGATGGATGGTAAGAAGGAGGATTTTATGCGAATGATGGCGGGGTTGGAGGGGATTTATCCGGAGATGGCAGATCATCCTGCGCTGGCGGAGGTCAGGGCTTTTATCAGTTCACATGCGCCTTTTGCGCTTTCGAAGCAGGAGCTTGCGGGGTTCTGGGGCTAGGGTTTGTGCTGGCTTTTAAGGGTTTTAAGGAAAATAAAAATTGGGGGTGTAGAATGAAAATAGAAAAAAAGGTTAAAGATAAAAGCGAGGTCTGGGCCAGGGCCGGTCTGGTTGGGCTTGTGGGGCTATGCTTTGTCCTGCTGCTGGAAGTGGGCGATGCGCTGGCGCAGAACGGGCAGGCGGGGATACAGGAGGCGACTAATCAGGTGAAGGGTTATTTTAATACGGGGGCTAACCTGATGTATGCGATCGGTGCGGTGATGGGGATCATCGGTGCGGTGAAAGTATTTCAGAAGTGGAATGCAGGGGAGCCGGATACGGGCAAGGTGGCGGCGGCCTGGTTTGGATCTTGCGTTTTTTTGGTGATTGTGACTTCGGTGCTTAAATCTTTTTTTGGGGTGTAGGTATGGGAACGGTTTATCAGATTAATAAGGGGCTAAACAGGCCAATCAGTTTTAAGGGGCTGAAGGCGCAGTACATTGCTTATTTAAGCGCGGGGCTGGTGGTATTGCTTTTGGGTTTTACGGTATTGTACATTCTGGGTCTGCCACTGGTGGTACTGCTTCCGGTAACCGGGGTTTTGGGAGCGGGGCTGTTTGTTGGGGTGAATTTTTTGAGTAAACGTTTTGGCCGGTACGGGCTGATGAAGTATCTGGCGTCGCGCCGGGTTCCGGTGTACCTGTGGTTCAATTCAAGGAAACTTTTTACCCATCTTAAAATAGGGAGCGGTTATGGGAAGAAATAGAGATGTTGTTTTGCCTGGAGGTGGGGTAAGGGCTTCGGCTATGTTCCCGGTGTACAGGGTGGAAAGGGATTGTATGCTTTCGGTGCAGGGGGATATTACGGTGGGCTTTGAGGTTTCGCTGCCGGAGATCTTTACGCTTTCTTCGCGGGATTATGAGGCTTTTCACCAGGGTTGGGTAAGGGCGATCAGGTTATTGCCGGAACATACGGTGTTCCATAAACAGGATTGGTTTGGTCGGGAGGCTTATGGTTTTAAGGAGGTGCCGGGGGCGGATTTTTTGAGCGTTTCCAGCGAGAAATTCTTTTCCGGTAGGCAAAGGCTGGCGCATAAATGTTATGTGTTTTTAACGAAAAAGGCTGCGGGCAGGAAGCTGTCCAGCTCTGGCTTTAGCAATATCCTGCGTAGGAGCATTGTGCCGAAGTCCGTTATTGATGAGCAGCTGTTGTCGGATTTTTTGGATGCGGTGGGACAGTTTTCTAGGGTGCTCTCGGACAGTGGTTTTGTGTCATTGGTTAGGTTGGATGATGATGCGCTGGCGGGAACGGCTAATAAGCCTGGCATTATTGAGCGTTACTGCTTTTTGTTGGGTGAAAATGCGCCATCGGTGCTCCGGGACCTACACCTTAGGGATGGGATTTCGGTGGGGGAGAAAAAGGTGGAGCTTTTTACGCTTTCCGATGCGGAGGACCTGCCAGCTTTGTGCGGGTCAAGGATCAATTATGATCGGTATTCTACGGACAGGACAAAGTTTTCGGTGGGTTTTGCAAGTCCATTGGGGCTGCTTTTGGACTGTGAGCATATTTATAACCAGTATATTTTTATTGGGGACAGTAGCTTGACTTTAAAGCAGCTGGAGGCGAAGCGCAGGCGTTTGCAATCGCTGTCTGCTTATTCAAGGGAGAATGCGGTAAGCAGGGATGCGGTGAACGGCTTTTTAAATGAGGCGGTGACGATGCAGCGGCTTCCGGTCAAAGCGCATTTCAATGTGATGGCCTGGTCGGAGGATGCTGTCCGGCAAAAAGAGCTGAAGAACCTGGTGGCTTCTGCCATGGCGGGTATGGATGCGGTGTGCAAGAGTGAGACCGCCGGGGCGGCGCAGATCTGGTTTGCCGGGGTGCCGGGCAATCAGGCAGACTTTCCTATGAACGATACCTTTGATACGTTTGCGGAGCAGGCCTGTTGCTTTCTGAACCTGGAGAGCAATTACCGTTCTTCGCCCTCAGCGTTTGGCCTGCGTCTGGGTGAGCGGATTTCCGGCTACCCTTTACATGTTGATCTTTCGGATGAGCCGATGCGGCTGGGGTATACCGACAACCGCAATAAGTTTGTGCTTGGGCCGAGCGGATCAGGAAAGAGTTTTTTTACCAATCATTTGATGCGTTCCTGTTTCCGTGGGGATGCGCATGTGGTGATTGTGGATATCGGCCACAGTTACCGCGGGCTTTGTGAGCATGCCGGTGGCTATTATTTCACCTATTCCGAGGAAAACCCGATCGCTTTTAATCCTTTTTTCCTCGCACCGGGGGATGTGATGGATACCGAGAAAAAAGAGAGCATCAAGACTTTGCTGCTGGCGTTATGGAAAAGGGAGGGGGAAACCTATCGCCAGTCGGAATATGTGGCGGTGTCGAATGCGCTGAACCTGTACTATGGTTTTTTAGGGCGTAATCCCGATGTCTTTCCCTGTTTTGATTCCTTTTATGAGTTTTTAATGGAGGAATTCCTACAGGTGCTGGAAGACGGCAAGGTACAGGAGCGGAACTTTGATATCGATAACTTTCTTTTTGTACTGAATCCCTATTACAAGAACGGGGAGTTCGGTTACCTGCTTAATGCCAAAGAGAACCTGGACCTGCTGCACCAGCCTTTTGTAGTCTTTGAAATTGATTCGATCAAGTCGCATCCCATACTTTTTCCCGTGGTTACGCTCATCATTATGGATTTGTACGTATCCAAGATGAGAAAGCTTAAGGGGATCCGTAAGATCATTCTGATTGAGGAAAGCTGGAAAGCGATCGCTAAGGAAGGTATGGCGGAATACCTGAGGTTCCTGTTCAAAACGGTACGCAAGTTTTTTGGGGAGGCGATCGTGGTAACTCAGGAAGTAGAAGATATTATTTCCTCCCCGATTGTCAAGCAGGCGATCATCAACAGTTCTGGCTGCAAGATCTTATTGGATCAGTCCAAGTTCCAGAACAGGTTCGGTGAAATCCAGGAGCTGCTGGGCTTGAGTGAAAAGGAGAAAGAACAGATACTGTCGATGAACAGGGCCAATGATCCTAACCGCAAGTACAAGGAGGTATTTATATCGCTGGGCGGGCAGAAATCGATGGTGTACAGAACAGAAGTAAGTTTGGAAGAGTATCTGACCTTTACCACTGAAGAGCCTGAACAGATCAAGGTGGAGGAATATGCACGGCGTTACGGAAGCAGGGAAAAGGGCATTACGGTGCTGGCGGACGAGTTAAGGGCTTCCAGGAATGAGGCAGTTAAGGTGCGGTAAAGTTGGATGTTTTTTATCATTTAAATTTTGGGATAACATTTTGGAACAATGAAAAAGGTATTTGAAATGAGTTGCGTTCTTACGGTGCTGGGCATCCTTGGCGCATGTAAAATAGGAAACAATAAAAAGGACTTTATACCGGGCATGTATGTGAGCGATGCCAGGGGCGAATTTGCTTTGGCTTCGGACACGCTGGTATTTTCGGTTGGGGCGGGGGAGAATAGCTATTCCATCGAGCGCAGGACGGGCTACCAGCTGATCACGGAGGGTAGGCCAGGCAAACGGGAATGGGGCCGTGAAAGCTGGACGGGGATTTTTGATGCCAGATCGGGGCTGGTGCAGGAGATGCGCAAAGGCAGGGTGATCCGCTTTGTGCCGGACTCTGCTTATCTGGTGATCGGGCGCAGGGTGTACCGGAAGGTGCGTTAAGGTTTTTTTGAAATCAATAATCAATAGGAATGGAAATAGTGAAAAAATGCGGTGCTAATCTCGCCGCTAAAATCAGAAAGGTTATGAAAAGTTATATGATCATACTTCCGGTATCGGCGATGACAATCTGTGTGAGTCTGCCCAAAGGGGCAAATGCGCAGCTGGCGGTACTCGAAGTGATAAAGGCAGGGGTGAAAAAAGTCATCAAGGCGGTGGATCTGAAGGTGCAGCGTTTGCAGAACGAAACGATCTGGCTACAGAATGCGCAGAAGGTGCTGGAAAATCAGCTGTCTAAATTAAAGCTGACCGAGATTGCCGATTGGTCGCAGCGGCAGAAGGAGCTTTATAGTAAGTATTATCAGGAACTCTGGGAAGTGAAATCGGCGATCACTTATTTTAAAAGGATCAGGGAACTCACATCCAAGCAGGTAAAACTGGTGGATGAATACCAGTGGGCCTGGAAACTCTTCCAGCAGGATAAACACTTTAAGGTGGAGGAACTGGAGAATATGAAGAATGTCTATTCGGGCATTCTGGATGAAAGCCTAAAGAATGTGGATGAGATCCTGCTGGTGGTGAACAGTTTTAAAATGCAGATGAGTGATGGGGAAAGGTTGGAAATCATTGCTAAGGCTTCCGATAGGCTGGATACCAATTTCAGTGACCTGCAGACCTTTAACAGGCAGAACATCGGCATCAGTATCCAGCGGGCAAGGTCGGTGGATGAAGTGGCAACTTTAAAGGAAATCTACGGGGTGGAATAGGCTCGGCGGGCGGATAGTTTATTGGTTTGGATAACGGCTTGATCCGGTTTAAACAATAGAACTTCCAAAAACCAGGGTATTGCCGTCGGGATCGTTGACCGCGAAATCGAGCATACCGTAATGGCGGTCTTCTATCGGCACGGTAATCAAGGCTCCCTTGGCTTTGATTTGCTCATAAAAGGTGTCAACCTCGTCGCAGTCGATGCAAAGGTGGGCACCACCGGGGATCTTTTTGATACCCTGGTTAATCTGGCCGTTGAGGTGGACAAGCACGCTGCCATGGATCAGGCCCACATAATCACCAAAACGGAAGTCTTCGCTAAAGCCAAGGATATCCTGGTAATAGATAAGGGAAGCAGGGAGGTCGGATACATGGATCACAATGGCGGAGCTGATGGCTTTCATGGGTAAATAAATTAATGGTAGATAAGATGATTGAGATAAATATAAAAAGAGTTTTTAGCATTTCGCTGCTGATGGCGTTAATGTCAAGTGCAACGCTGGCGCGTTGCCAGACCTGGTCGGAATGGTTTTCGCAGAAAAAAACGCAGGAAAAATACCTGCTTGAACAGATCGCAGCGGTGCAGCTGTATGCGGGCTATCTGAAAAAAGGCTATGAGGTGGCCCGTTCCGGTTGGAATACAGTTTCAGATCTTGCTAACGGGGAGTTCAGTTTGCATAACAATTTTATCAGCTCACTGGCGGCTGTTAATCCTGCGATCAGGAAATCGGTAAAGGTTGCAGAGATCGTGGCTTTTCAACTGGAGATGATGAAGGTTTTTTCTAGTTTAAAAGCCGAGCAGGGGCTGAGTCTTGCTGTCTTTGGTTATATCGGGGAAGTAGAGGATAAAGTGCTTTCCGAGTGTCGCGATGATCTGGACGGACTGTTTTTAGTCATGACTTCGGGACGGCTGGAAATGGGCGATGCGGAGCGGCTTTTGAGGTTAGACGGGATATATAAAGCGATGCAGGATAGGGCAAGCTTTGTTCGGGACTTCGCCGTTCAGGTGAGTATCCTGCAACGCATCAAAATGCGTGAAGAAAAATCGGTGGACAATTTAATGAGTTTATATGAAGTGCATTAAAGGTTTTTGTTTGGTTAGGGGTTTCATGCCTGTTTTGATGTCGGTGCTGTTAGGCCTTTGTTCATTTGATGTTCACGCGCAGTCGACGGAGGCAAAACAATTGCTGCTGAATGTAGAAAAACTCAGCCAGTTAAAGAACATCCTTAGGGACATGAAAAAAGGATACGAAGTGCTGAGCACAGGATATAATACGGTACGGAACATTTCAAAAGGGAATTTTTCGCTGCATGAGTTTTTTTTGGACGGGCTGATGCTGGTCAGTCCCGAGGTCAGGAAGTATCATAAGGTTGCGGATATGATTGCCTTGCAGGTGAAGATCGTATCGGAGTATAAAGCGGCTTACCGGGCTTTTTCTGCTTCGGGCAGTTTCAGCATAGAAGAGCTGGATTATCTGGGTAGGGTGTATGGCCAGCTTTTGGAGCAGAGCCTGGATAACCTTGATGAACTGGCAACAGTACTGACCGCAGGGCAGCTGCGCATGGCGGACGAAGGAAGGCTGCGCATGATCGATCGGCTGTTTGCCGATACCGAAGACAAACTTTTATTCTTGCGGAGTTTTAATGTGCAGACAGGGCAGGTGTATAGGGCAAGGCAGAAGGAGAAAGTAAATGTGGCAGGTCTGAAAGTACTTTATCAGTAGGTGTAGGTTTTTGTCTTAAATAAATAACAGGTTTTATGAGAGGATTTTTTAACGGCTTTTTTAAGCTGATGGGGATTTTATTGCCCTGTATTTTACTGCCAGCTATGGCTTCAGCGCAGGGTATTTCGGAAACGCTCTCTGGTATGCAGCCAGTGCTGGACAGGATCTATGCCGAAATGCTGCCGATGTGCAGCAAGCTGATCGGTGTGGCCCGGGGGCTGGGCGGCTTTGGGGCAATGTGGTATATCGGAGCAAGGGTGTTCCGTCACCAGTCCAATGCAGAGCCGATCGATATGTATCCGCTATTACGGCCATTTGCGCTGGGGATGGCCATCCTGCTTTTTCCTACGGTGATTTCGGTGATGAACGGGATCCTGCAGCCTACGGTTTTGGCTACGGGCAGTATGGTTTCGGGCAGCAATGCGGTGATTGCGAAATTGCTCAAGGCAAAGGAAGAGGCGATGAAGAAGTCCAAGTATTACCAGATGTATATCGGGGAAGACGGGCGGGGGGACCGTGATAAATGGTACGTGCGCCCATAAGGGTATATA
>NZ_JAGGPU010000020.1:0-139449 GCF_018613605.1 Pedobacter sp. ISL-64
TAGCGTCTCGCTGAGACCTTTTGTTTAGTCTATTATTTTGTGCTTTAAGAATTAATAATACGTATGCAGCCCATTCCTAGCGCAAGTCTCCTATGTTTACAAAAGTTTAAATTCGTAAATATAATTGAAAAAAGATGAGAGCACATGCAAGTCTAAATAACTATCAAGTATATTGTCACTAAGATCAAGCCATGCGCTAGGAATGGGCTGCATACGTATTATTAATTCTTAAAGCACAAAATAATAGACTAAACAAAAGGTCTCAGCGAGACGCTAAGACCAGATTGGGTATCTAATTGCAATCCGCTTGGACTAGCAGGGGAGAAAAAATACATTATTTAAAGATATTTTTCTAAGATTTGCTTCTTTAAAAAATCCAAGAAATCATTAGCATACTTTTCATTACTAGGTAGTTTATACACAGGAGCTTCGCCATTTTCGTCGATCTTTAGCAAATCAAAAAAAAATGTCTCACCTACATCATTACTCATTATCGATAACTGCGTAGAATTAATAAACCCATTTTTCCTATCAAGCTTATTTATATATACTATATCGCCACCAGGAATATCCTCATCTTCCGAATTATAAATGCTGAATATTTCATCTCCATAAATTTCCCCGCCAAAATAATGCTTTAGCCACCATATATATGATGGTGGAAACACTACATTTAATCTCCTCTCCGCGCTCAAGATTTCTTCATCTGAAACTCCATCGCCATATTCTGCAAAATTTAATATTTCAGAATTATCTTCAATAAGGTTTTTTATTTCTTCAAATTTATCCATGTTATTTTTTTAGTTTGAAATCCAACGATCTATTCTCCCAATAAGCCTTTTTCCATTTATCAAAAAGTTGTCTATTTATACCTGAACCTGTAGTATTAGGATTTATATGCAAAATCTTAGAATATTTTTTATGAAATGTTTCCGTCACTTCAGCTACTCCTGCCCCCAAGCTGGTGCGAGCTTGTAGCTCGTATCCAAATTAACTTAAATTATATCAATTTCTAACAACCCCTTTCTCCAGAAAAATCTATTGCGCTGCTATACCTCACAATGGTAATCTGCTGTTACAAAGCCTGCCTCAACTGGATTGTTATATCTTGAAAATTATGAAAGTTTAGGATTGCGACCTTCTAAATTTAGAACTATGGCTTTTTTATATTGGTACGAGTTAAAAACTCGCACCAGCACAATTTATCTAATTACAATCCACTCGGACTAGCAGAGGCTAGTGAGGGAAATTCATTTTGATGTAACTTTATCCAAGCTGTTTCTTCCTCTGAAATCTTACTATTTAAAGGATGTTCTGAATAATCTTTTATGACCCCCAAACACTCTTTTTTTAATTGATTATTGGGATTCCCATAATCATATATTATATGAGCTGCCCATAGGGGAACAAAATATTGGCTCTCTCTAAAGAAATATGCAAACTCTTCAATTTCATTACTATGAAGATATTCCACTCCAATGTCAATTAATAGCTGGTAATCCAAGTCCTGATAATTAATTGGATTGGATGGAGTAATCCCTTTAAAATAGTTCACTTTGCATTGCAATAAAAAGCGATCGCCTTTGTTATTCATTATTTTATTATTTAACTTTATTTATAGTGACTCCTGGCGCATTTTTAGGTATCCCGTTAACAATACCTTCCGTAGTGCCACCCCAAGCTGGTGCGAGCTTGTAGCTCGTATCCAAATTAACTTAAATTATATCAATTTCTAATAAACCCTTTTCTCCAGAAAAATCTATTGCACTACTATACTTCCAATGGTAATCTTCTGTTACAAAGCCTGCCTCAACCGGATTGTTGTGAATATAATCGACTTTTTGATCAATTACTTCATTTGACCACAGCTCAATAGGCTTGTTATGCTCTTGCCAAAACTGGCCATTTGTTATATTACTGTTTTTCTCTCCTGCTCGTTTAAACATCCAAAGCAGCCACTCTTTTCTGCTTTCTTGTATATTTTCACTAATCTCCTTTTGAAGCTTCTTGGATGTGTGTACTTTGAAATCGCGTAGTACATCGCCTGGATTATTATTTTTTGCACTAAATATTAAATGTACATGGCTAGGCATTATGCACCAGCAATAAACTTCCATGCCTTTACTTTTTCGACAATAATCTAAACTCTCTATCAAAATGTTAAAATATTGTAACCTAACAAAAACATCAATCCAATACACAGTTGCAAAGCTGACAAAATATAGTCCCTCTTTGTTATAAAACTTATACTTTCTGCTCATTTTGTTCCGTTATCTAATTTATAGCAATTTAGATAATCTATGATTATTATGTCTCGAAAATTATGAAAGTTTAGGATTGCCATTTTCTAAATTTTAAAACTATGGTACGAGTTAAAAACTCGCACCAGCACAAATTTATCTAATTGCAATCCGCTCGGACTAGCAGGCGACAGCCATGGACAACCCAAGAAGACAGCCTGTTGTTAAAGCATTTTAATGAAGGCAACAAAATCTCCGACCTGACCAGACTGCACGGACGATCCTATGGAGCCATAAAAGCAAGGCTAATCAAACTCGAAATGCTGGAAAAGTAAAAAGCCCGGCACAAATACGCCAGGCTAAAATTATTTTAAACACAAGTCAGCCAGCTCACAAGCCTTCACACGAAGACTTGCGCTAGTGATGATTTCTTTTTTTAAAAGGGTATAAAAAAAATAGCATTATAAAGATCATAAATATATCAAAAACGAAGATTAATGCTCTTGGAGTATTATAACCATTTAAATATGCTTTAGTCTTTGTATATGAAATTACTATATCTTTATGATTACTCCTCAATTCTTTTGCATCGTAATTATTCAGACTCACACTGTCCACCTTTAATTGATTTAATAACTTATTATAATAAGTAAACTGAACGATAGCTTTATCATGTCCCTCACCTAGAATAATACTTTTAATTTCACCTACGCTAGCTCTTCGAATTATATAAAACTTACAGTTTGAATATAAATCATATGTAAAGCCAATTAGTATAATCGACGCTACAATCTTAACAATAATTCCACTAAAAGATTTTTGCATTATTTATTTTTTAAATGATCGTTGTACTTATCGGATAAATAGTCTAAACCACCTTTTAGCATTAAGCTTTCACCAAATTTCTCTGTTGATTTAAGACTGTTCCTAGCGCCTCGAGTCACATCGTCATAACCCCCAAGCTGGTGCGAGCTTGTAGCTCGTAACCAAATTAACTTAAATTATATCAATTTCTAATAAACCCTTTTCTCTAGAAAAATCTATTGCACTACTATACTTCCAACGGTAATCTTCCGTTACAAACCCTGCCTCAACTAGCTGGTTGTAAATATACCATGTCTCGAAAATATGAAATTTAGGATTGCAACTTTCTAAATTTAGAACTATGGCTTTTTTATATTGGTACGAGTTAAAAACTCGCACCAGCACAATTTATCTAATTACAATCCACTCGGACTAGCAGGCGATTGCCATTTTCTAAATTTTAAAACTATGGTACGAGTTAAAAACTCGCACCAGCACAAATTTATCTAATTGCAATCCGCTCGGACTAGCAGGGGGGGCTCAGTGCAACATAATGTAATGGTGTTTTAATTGCCATACCTTTTTATGGCAAAGCGATCATTCATTTACGATAATTGATAAGATAAGTTACTAATTAATGTTAATATCCTTAACTTAATGACATTGGACTTGCGCTAGTGAGGGGCTAGCGAGGAAAATTCTCTTAACTTTCCTCGCAACGAATATATTCTATCGACAATTTTGCCTGACTTAAGACAGCAATTATATTTTTCAGATACCATGTTAAGTCGGTTATATCAGTATTCAAGATTGTCTTCCGATTTAAATCGGCAATGAACACAATCTTTTCTAATTTTGGATAGAATAAAGCACTAACTCCAATAGATACATCTTTAGCAAAAAGGGCAATACCAATTAATTCCTGTAACTTTTCTTTTTCCCTTATTTGTGCATACACAGTTTCAATTTCTGTTATTGGCGAGTATTCCCAACCAAAATCAGTGTCTCTGAGTGGTAGAAATCTGATAACATTGTACTCATTGATACTCCATCCAGACAATTGAAACATATCAATCAAAGAAAGAACATCCTTATTTAATGGGTTATTATTAACACCAAATTCAATACTTGCAATTTTTGACATTATTCTTTTACATTTTCAAAATATTCGATTCCTTTCTTTTTGAAGAAATCTTTAAATTCTTGAGAGATCGATTTTTCCGAATAGACTTGAAAAATTTTTCCATTTTGATTAGAAATTGATTTTTTCTGTCCAAATGTCGACTTCCATTTACTAGGGTCTTTGGACGCAACATTCTCCCAAAAGTTGCCTCCTTTTGCTTCATACCAAACATTTCCAAAAGCACCATCAAGCTCCCTACCACCACTGGTGAAGCTTCCAGTGCCCCCAAGTTTTTTAACTAGAAGAGCCTCAAAATCTGCTCCAATTTTATTAGAAATATTCAATCGCGGCTTAGGCATAGGCCATAACCTTGATCCAAGTCCCGAAAGTCCGCCGCTAGGACTTTCTCCTTCAGCCTCCATTGTATTGAAAACACCAATAAACATTCCTGTCCTGGCTTTCTGATCAGAGTTACTCCAACTCCACCCACCATAATTTGATGGGCCGCCGTGAGCTTCAGCACTCTTCATATCCTTTTCAGAAGTGAATGTCCAGGTAAAATTATCTGTCTGCTGCCCGTTACCATCTAACCCATAAGTTACTGGAGCGACTCCACTGACAATATATTCTTTTCTAGGATTTGAAACCGTTGTTGTGCGAGTCTTGAACCAACTTGTCCAAGTTGGGTCCCATGAAGACGTAGTCTCAACAAAATTCTCAACTTTACCAGGTTTCAACCAAGGTTTGCCATCACCAGTTCTAACTAAAGTATAATGAAACTTTTCTTGACCATCCACATCGATCGCCTGTATTGGCGTATTACTCGCAAACTGGTAAGGTGTCAACTCTGGATATTCCTTAGTTATCGGATCCACGCTCAGAAACTTTCCTATCCTCGGGTCATAGATCCGCATCCCGTAACCGAGGCGCTGCCGAGCTCATGAACGCCTATGAAATTATAAAAGAAAGTGAATAATCCTGCTGGTTTCCTGCTCCTTTCACCTCATTATCGTTCTCCTTACCGTTAAAACCATAACGGTAGGCGGGGTTACTGTCTAAAGTATAACTTCTGCCAGGCATTTGTCCACCAAAGGCATAATAATCGTTGGCATTAATTACGTTAGACTCAAAAGGAGCGTTATCGTTTTTCCGAACATCATTAATCACCACCATGGTATTGCCCAAATGGTTGCTTAACTCAAAGAACTTTTTGCCATAGGTACCCCATTGCTGGTTACCTGTACTTAAAACGGCACTTGCTAAGTTAATCTTTGGCCGCCACATTCCCAAACGGCTACTGCCATATAAAGTTTGCTCCTGCCAATGAATGCTTCCGCCTTCATTATCGTAAACCGCTAAGTTATTGCCCTGTGCATCGCGTACATAATAGGTATTAAGGTTATTGCTTGTTTTACTTACCCGGTTGCCTGATGGATCGTAACTATAGATAATGTTTCCATTACCACCCTTATCAATTAAACGGATTTTCCCAAGCTGGTGCGAGCTTGTAGCTCGTATCCAAATTAACTTAAATTATATCAATTTCTAATAAACCCCTTTCTCCAGAAAAATCTATTGCACTGCTATACCTCACAATGGTAATCTGCTGTTACAAAGCCTGCCTCAACTGGATTGTTGTGTCTCGAAAATTATGAAAGTTTAGGATTGCGACCTTCTAAATTTTAGAACTATAGCTTTTTTATATTGGTACGAGTTAAAAACTCGCACCAGCACAATTTATCTAATTGTAATCCGCTCGGACTAGCAGGCGATTGCCATTTTCTAAATTTTAAAACTATGGTACGAGTTAAAAACTCGCACCAGCACAAATTTATCTAATTGCAATCCGCTCGGACTAGCAGGGGCAATGTAAACCCATGCAGGATAACAACGTACATATGGAAGTACTGGAGCAGCTGGCCGCAGGTGTTGACCCTGCAACCGGAGAGGTTTTCCCTCCCGACAGCCCTTATCAGCAAGGGCCCGTAATCAGGGCGCTTTACTTTGCAATCACCGAACTTAAAGTTTTAGCAGTTAAGGGAAAACAGGGACAGCCATGGACACCATCAGAAGATGAGCTGTTGGTAAAACAGTTTAACGAAGGGATTAAGATAACCGAACTCGCTAAACTGCATGGACGCTCTTATGGCGCAATTAAAGCAAGGCTTCTTAAACTCGGAATGCTGGAAAAGTAAAAGCCCGGCACAAGGCCAGGCTAGTATTATTTTAAAGCACAAACACTGTTACACTTATGCTTGCGCTAGAAATCGCTTAAACTAGAGGGATATTTTCCAGTCGCTTTGATTGACAGTAAAAAATTCTCAGCTTCAATCCTATCTTTAAAAAAGTAATCATATAAAGAAAAATCAAGTTCGGGTTCTTTACTTACCGTTGCAACTCTTACATCATCTGAAGATAAGGCTAGAGTCAATTTATATGATTCGCTAGGAAAACAATCAATATCCATAAATACTAAATCTTCTTTAAAGTAGTCTATGTAAGTTATACTATCAGAGAAAATATCTCTGACGAAACCTTCAAAATATTTAAGATCTATCATTTTTTTACCCCTGCTTTCTCAAATAAAGTTTTACTACCATCTTTTGTCTGTATCTTAAAACTGCCATCAGTATTTAATACAATCCTTTGACCCTTTGTTGTAGCTATCTGAGTGCCGTCTTCAAGAGTTTTAACATATTTTTTATCTAGAATTCCATACATTCTTCCATCATTTCCATCAGGTATACCTGGAGCTTTCTTAATCCCGCTATATGCATCCTCAACTTTATCAAGAGATGAATTTATTAAATTAATAGCCTCCGTTTGATTTTTAACAGGATTTGCTAACTTCAATTCTTCCATAAAAATACCTATTCTTTCCATTTTATTAAGGACTGTTTTTCCTGCCACAGCAAAAATTGGAATCATTTTATTAAAAGTATATCCTAAACCAAAGTTTAGCATACTGTTTGCTAGTGCATTTTTCGCACGTTGAGACTGTTCTTTTTTAGCCTCATCTGTGGTTGCACTTTTATGTTCAAATGCAGAGAATAGTTCTGATGCGCCTAGAAACGTAGAGAATCTTCCACCAGATAAAATATCGAGACCTAAACCTGTTCCGATTGCTGTTCCTGTTATAGCCATCCGATTCATACGAGCTCCATTCTCTTTAATTTGTTTGTCAGTCAAGCGCTTACTTTTTGGCTTGGCAAAATCGCCGAAAATCAATGATGTTTCAAAATTTCTAGGAAAATATTCTAGTCCATCTTGATCAATTCCATCGATAGGCCTGTTACTCGCAAACTGATAAGGTGTCAACTCTGGATATTCAGCTGCAATCGGATCCACACTCAGAAACCTCTGTACGCTTTTCCGCTACAATATTCCACCTCTCTACACAGTACTGGTCAAAGAACTTTTGTTTTTTCAAACATTTAAAGGTAGAAAGTTTTTTCTTTCAATTGGTTTTCATCTGAAAGAAAAAGCTTTGTACGGGTACGGCGTGATGGATAAAGCTTTGGTTAGCGGGTTGGATTGAGCGGATTTATCCATCATGCCGTACATCCAAAGGGGTTTGGGGCATTGGAAGATTGCCCCAACTACAACTGCCTTGCTGCCGCAGGCTTCGCCGCTGACTGACCGGAGGGAGACGGCGGAGCGGTGGCCAGGTGGTGGGAAGAGCGGCTACTTAACATAACACCCATTATAACTGACGGCTTTGGTTGTGTTTGGGCTTTGTGGGGCAGTTTTATAATGCGTGTTATGTTATGGTGCTTTGGGGCAGTTTTTGGGCGGGATTTTTGTTTGAGGGGGCGGCAGCGTATAAGCCTGAAAGGTAGGGGAACTCGTACTGAAAGGCGCATGTGCTGCCATGCGGGGTACAAAAAGCGTGACAAAAAACTGCCAGAAGGGGCGGCCAGGCTAAGGGCGAAAAAGACAGGGGGAACCCCGTATGTACGGGGTGGCTGTATTTTTTGCCCGGGGTCTGTGCGAATGGAATTATTGTAGCGGATGCAGTTTGTCAATGGCTGATTTTAACTCTTCCAGTCCTGTTTGCTTATAGGCTTCCGTGGCCGATGTCCTTCGGTGTCCCGCAAACTCCTGTACTATCCTGATATCGTTGTTTTCCCTGACCAATTGGGCAATCACAGACTGTCTTATTTTGAGTGGGATTAACTTATTCTGAACGTCTTTGCCCTGGTTTATCATTCTGTTGATGCTACCGCTCCGAAGCTGCAGGCCGTCTTCGTTCAATAAAAAGTATTCTTCTCTTTTACTCGGTTTTTGTTAGTTTCTATAAGTCTTGAATTCGTTCTGAAGATAATTATGGAACAGCAATATTTGCTTTGGTTTTAGGCTCAATGTCCGGCTTTTATTTTTGGTATTGCCTTTTACTTTTATTGATCCGTCATCAAGGTTTATGTCGCTTATTTTGAGTTGGCTAATCTCCAACACCAACAAAGCTTGATAAATGAGCAAGCTGATGATTATCTTATCTCTTATCTGATTGGATTTGTTCCTGCTTTCCCAGGTTTCAAAAAGGTTTTCCAATATTTCTTTTGGGTAAAGGCTTTCAATCTGTATAGCTCTGTTTATCTGGTCTTTTAGGTTCAGGTACTGGCAGGGATGGTCGTTCCGCTTTCCTGTGGCCACCAGGAAACGATAGTATATTTTTATGGCAAAAAGATTGTTGCGCAGGGATTTTGGATGCAGGTTTTGTTCCCTTAAAAGCCCGATATAATCCAGCACATCGGCATAGCTGGCCGTTTCGGCCTTGCTTCCCATTGTCAGCACGTATCTTTTTATGGCGCCGCTGCTTTATCTCCGTTATTTCCATCGCCAAAAAAAGTTTACAATTTTTAAATACACATTATCAGGTGCAAAGAAACATAATTGTGTTTACAAAGACAACATTTTGATATTTTAATAACCATTTTTATATGCATATATTTGACAATAACGCTTCAAAACAGGTTTATTGATACATAAAAAGGTGCATTATGGATACTTTCGGTAAAAGATTAACGGAGTGCAGGAAGGCAAAGGGCCTTTCGCAAAAGGAACTGGCGGAGGCTTTCGTGACCTCGCATACCACCATCGGCAAATATGAACGCGACGAGATGGTGCCGTCAATCGATGTCGCCAAGAAACTGGCCAGGATTCTGGATACCACCGTAGGCTATCTGTTGGGGGAAAATGACCAGGCCAATCTGTTTAAGGACCCCGCTATGCTCAAACGCTTCCAGGATATTGCCGTACTACCAGAAAAAGAAAGGGAATGCCTCCTTACTACTGTAGACTACTTCATCAAATCGGCCAAGATAGGTGCCATGTAAACCCATGCAGGATAACAACGCACATATCGAGGTACTGGAGCAGTTGGCGGCAGGTGTTGACCCTGCAACAGGCGAGATTTTCCCGCCCGATAGCCCATACCAGCAGCCTCCTGTAATCAGGGCGCTCTATTTTGCAATCAATGAAATAAAGAGCCTCGCCCAAAAGGGAAAACAGGGACAGCCATGGACGACCGAAGAAGACAGCCTTTTGTTAAAGGATTTTAACGAAGGCACCAAGATCTCCCAACTCGCTAAACTGCACGGACGCTCTTATGGAGCAATTAAAGCAAGGCTCATCAAACTCGAAATGCTGGAAAAGTAAAAAGCCCGGCTTGATCACTGCTAACATTTAAAACCCGTCTATACGTAGATGGGCATTTGCAGTGGAGATAGCATTTTAGAAAAGTAAGCTAGCATACGCTCAACAAATATGATGACATTAGAACAAATCAAAACATTTCTTACTTCCAGCAAATCCAGCGACAGAAGAAAAGGCGCCAAGGAAATTGGCAAACAGAAACTAATTGAGCTTGGAGAAAGCCTTTTTAATGCCTATTTAAAAGAATCTCAAAATACAAAAACATGGGAAACCCAAGTTGAAATGATTTTAGCTTTAGGTTTGATCGACTATAAACAAGCACTTCCGATAATCAGCAAAATAGTTTTATTAAACACACCTCATAGCATGATAAGCTATGCATCCGCACAAACCTATATTAGACTAAAACGAAAATCTCTAGAAGATGCAAAGCCAATAATTGAATTATTAAAAATAGGCTCTTTATCCATAGTCGATGGAGCATTAAACCCCCTTGGATATGACAAAATGATCCCTTCAACAGATGAAATAAAAACGCTAATTAGATTAGCTTGGGACTTACACAAACACAAGGACCGTATAGGAAAGGAGTATGCTTATTGTGATCCTAGATATGGATTAGCAGCCTCATGCGCTGGATGGGACAAACAATTAACCTCTGACTTCCTTAACCATTGTTTAGAAACAGCAAACGGAGATACATCGTTACTAAATGTTGCAAAAAACGCCTTAAAGCAAAAATATATTAAGCTTCGTTAGCATCCTCAAGGATAATAATTACCATGAGGATGCTCACTGATACAGCTCAATTAATTTTTAGAAACTAATACCCAGGGCTTCTCTTTCGTCTCACGAATAGCATTAAAACCAATAGGAAGATCTGAAACCTCTAAGATTGTTGGGTCTACTTTGATAATCTGTTGTAAAGAAACAACAACTATTTCAGATTCATTGATAGTTTGATCACCCCAGAACTCCCAAGCACCATCCTCATGATGAGCTATATAAACTATCGGGCTGCTATTGGTCATTACATATTTACTTGTAAAAACAGCCGTATCTAAATTTTCCTTAAATTCCTTTATCATTGATTTCTTCTTTGAGATTCCTTTTTTAAATTTTGTTCTTTAGAAACCACTCTTAAATTTCTAATGCTATTTGACCCACCAGTAACTCTTTCGTCAATATGATCTACTTCAGCCTGTTTCATATCTGCTTTACCTCCTTTAGGGACATTCGTTGGCATATTAAGAACACTTCCATCTTCATCGCTTCTAAGTAGGCCTCCGTTTATTTTTTTATTGTAATCTAAAATACGTTGACGTTGAGTACGTGTTGTCTCTAAACCAGGGCCAACAGTGTTAGGTTCTTTTACACTCGAATAGTCTACTGGCCCATTCCATTTAGGCACTACTACTCTGGCTCTAGTTGTAATTAGCTTTGTCGTCAAATGTGCCGCCACAGCATAATCAGCCAATTGTTCGCCCCGCTGTAAGCCCAATTCAAAATTTGAATTAAAGGCCGCATCAAAAGAAATATTAGGATTTTCTTTCCATGCCTCTAAGTCTTCAAATCCACCAGTTGGATTAAATTTAGCAATTGTACCATTATAACCACTTTTATTAAACTCATAGGTATTGGTGTTTATTCCATTATTATAAGTAATAACATCCTTACGAGGCGCTTTAGTTGTACCTATATGAAATAATCCAAAAAAAGTCCAATCATATTCTCGGACTACCTTATTTAAAGTAAAAACGGGCTTATTTTTAATCAGCGTTAGAGTATAATGGTATTCTTCCAAACCATCTAAGTCAATTGCCTGTATCGGCGTGTTACTTGCAAACTGATATGGGGTTAACTCAGGATATTGCTTTTGTAGTGGATCCACACTCAGGAATCTCTGTACGTTTTTCCGCGACAATATCCCACCTCTCTACACAGCTTTTCAGTCAAAGAACTTCTGTTTTTTCAAACATTTTAAAGATAGAAAGTTTTTTCTTTCAATTGGTTTTCATTTGAAAGAAAAAGCTTTATACGGGTACGGCGTGATGGATAAAGCTTTGGTTAGCGGGTTGGATTGAGCGGATTTATCTATCATGCCGTACATCCAAAGGGGTTTGGGGCATTGGAAGATTGCCCCAACTACAATTGCCTTGCTGCCGCAGGCTTCGCCGCTGACTGACCGGAGGGAGACGGCGGAGTGGTGGCCAGGCGTTGGGATGTGAGGCTACTTAACATAACACCCATTATAACGACGGTCCCAAAGGGTCGGGATTTCGCCGTGGGCTCAACTTCGGGCGAGCGGTGGAGGGCAGTTTTATAATGTGTGTTATGTTATGTTGCTTTGGGGCGGTTTTTAGGCGGGATTTTTGTTTGAGGGGGCGGCAGCGTATAAGCCTGAAAGGTAGGGGAACTCGTACTGAAAGGCGCATGTGCTGCCCTGTGGGGGTACAAAAAGCGTGACAAAAAACCGCCAGAAGGGTCGGCCAGGCTAAGGGCAAAAAAGACAGGGGGAACCCCGTATGTACGGGGTGGCTGTATTTTTTGCCCGGGGTCTGTGCGAATGGGATTATTGTAGCGGATGCAGTTTGTCAATGGCCGATTTCAGCTCCTCCAGTCCTGTTTGCTTATAGGCTTCCGTGGCCGATGTCCTTCGGTGTCCCGCAAACTCCTGTACTATCCTGATATCGTTGTTTTCCTTGACCAATTGGGCAATCACAGACTGTCTTATTTTGAGTGGGATTAATTTATTTTGAACGTCTTTGCCCTGGTTTATCATTCGGTTGATGCTACCGCTCCAAAGCTGTAGACCGTCCTCGTTCAATAAAAAGTATTCTTCTCTTTTACTCGGTTTTTGTTTGTTTCTATAAGTCTTCAATTCGTTCTGAAGATAATTATGGAACAGCAGTATTTGCTTTGGTTTTAGGCTCAATGTCCGGCTTTTATTTTTGGTATTGCCTTTTACTTTTACCGTTCCATCATCAAGGTTTATATCGCTTACTTTGAGTTGGCTAATCTCCAACACCACCAAAGCTTGATATACCAATAAGCTGATGATTATTTTATCTCTTATCTGATTGACTTTTTTTCTGCTTTCCCAGGTTTCAAAAAGGTTTTCCAATATTTCTTTTGGGTAAAGGCTTTCAATCTGTATAGTTCTGTTTATCTGGTCTTTTAGGTTCAGGTGCTGGCAGGGATGGTCGTTCCGCTTTCCAGTGGCCACCAGGAAACGATAGTATATTTTTATGGCAAAAAGATTGTTGCGCAGGGATTTTGGATGCAGATTTTGTTCCCTTAAAAGCCCGATATAATCCAGCACATCGGTATAGGTGGCAATTTCGGCCTTGCTCCCCATTGCCAGTACATATCTTTTTATGGTGCTTTCGTAACCGCTGATACTGGTTTTGCTTTATTCATTTTTTAGGTATTGTTCAAGGATCATCGCATCAGGTTTTGCATTTGTTTTTGATTGATGTGTGTATACATTTGGGTGGTTTCCAATTGGCTATGCCCTAAAAACACCCGCACCTGTCCTACTGGCATCCCCTGCTCCAAAAGATGTGTGGCTATGGAATGCCGTAGGCAATGGATGGTGATTTGTTTTTCTTTTAGTTCCAGGTTTGAGGTTCTGTCAATAATCATTTTTAGCATTTTATTGTAAGTAGCCTTTTGCATTCTACCACCTCTGGAATGAAACATAAAGGCGGTACTTTTGGGCTTGTAGTCCCTGCCTTTGGTTAGATTTTCTCTTTCATTGTAATAATAGCTTGAAAGGTCTTTTACTACTCCATTTGATAGTGGCACAACCCTCCTCTTATTGCCTTTTCCTTGTGGTATAATGATTATTTTTTCTCGTAGTTTGATATCTTCAATATTGCAGTTGACCAGTTCTGATACCCGTAGACCACAACCATAGGCCAAACTCAATATTGCTTTCTCCTGTGCCGTTTCTGTTGCTTCGTAGAGTTGTTTTATTTCTTCTTGTGTCAAACGACTTCTTTCGCTGGTGGTTTCCTTTGGATAGGGGAACTTTAATATACTGGTGGGATTGGTTTTTATTTGCCCGTCCTGTAAAAGCATTTCAAAAAAACCACTCAATATCCGCATATGGCTATGCGTTGTTTTTGGGCTCAACGCCCCACCATCTTGTTTACTTGGCCTGTCGCTGATGTAATGGTAATACTCCTGGATTTGATGGGCTTGTATTTCGTTGATTTCTAAAAGCCCCTTGCGCTCCAGCCAACTCAGGAACTCGTTCAGATAATTGAAACTTGCCTGATAACTGCCAGGCACATAGCCCAATCTTTTTTGGTACTGATAGAATGTTTGTGCTATTTTTATGTAGTCTGCATTTACGACTATGATACTTGAAGGTCTGCCCATATATCCATACTTTTTAGAACGGTGAACGCCAGAAGGGTTATAAGCTGTAAGTTATTGACTTTAAGATTTTTGAATGATATTCTGGTGTTCGGTTGGTGTTCCGTAGTGTTCGCTTATAATTGATTTAATTGATTATTTAGGCTGTCTTTTATTTTGGCTCTCAGTCCTGCGATGTTGTCCCAATACACTATCCTATACTTGAAGCCCCTGTTCGCAAACCCGTACTGTTTCAGGTATTCCAACTGCAGTAGTTTTTGTATGTAGTAATGTTGCTGTGTTTTGCTTACTCCCGTAGCTTCCCGTACCTCAAAACGGTTGAACTCGTACCCCCTGTTTTTTCCCGAAGCATCGGGATTTCCGCCTACGGCTCCAACTTTTTTATCTACAAAGTTTTTTAGCTTCTCAAAAAACTGCCTCAGACTACCGTCCAGTTCATCTACTTTCAATAAAATACTTTCAAACAATATTTCACAGGCGGTCTGCAGATCTTCTTTTTCTGTGATCAATCTGCCTTGTTTGTCCTGCTTTCGTTGGTATTGATTGAGTAAGGTAATCTGTTTCACGAAGCTTTGGTACAGCTCGTTCAACCGCCTTATTTTATGGGCTTCTTCGGGCAATTTGATTTTGTGGGCGTATGGGTTTATCACTTCATAAGGCTTTAATAATCGCATACAGTTCTGCAAAAACTCACTTACTTTTCTTTGGTCGCCTTTCTCTATCAGCCCTGCCGATATTTCATTCTGGTACTGGATGATTTTCTGTGTCTGTTCCCTGCTTTCATCAACTGCAATAAGGAATGAACGGCTTACATTGTCCTCATAGATTTCGCCTTTGGTGGTACAGCTCAAACTGGCTATCGGCCCCCTTACGGTTCTTTCTCCACCGCTTATTTTTCCGCTGGCATCTTTTATACTGGTACTCGTGATCAGTATTTCATTGCTCT
Source organism: Pedobacter sp. ISL-64 (assembly GCF_018613605.1). Lineage (GTDB taxonomy): Bacteria > Bacteroidota > Bacteroidia > Sphingobacteriales > Sphingobacteriaceae > Pedobacter. The sequence continues at coordinate 15,152 of NZ_JAGGPU010000020.1, forward strand.
GCAGTTCCCTTACCGCCAGCTGTGCATCTTCTTTCAGTCCGTCCAAATCCTCGAAGCATAATAGCTTGTTCACAAAAAAGTATTCGTCCTGGTTATAGAAACTGTTGTCAGTTACCCGTGTGTACCGTTTTACATCTTCATCGGGCATCAGGTGGCTGATAACTTTCAATAATCTTGTTTTTCCGCTTCCGCTACTGCCCTGTATCAGTCCGTGCAGCGTATCGGGCATCTTGTAACTGCTGGCAATAACGAACAACAGAACACGGTTGGTTTCTTCGCCAATAATCCCAGCTTTGCCTATCAGTCCGTTTATGCTTTTGATTAGGTTTTCTTGCTTTAAAAACGCTATGCACTTGGTCACTGTGGCCGCAGGCACCTGTATCTTACTTTCCTGTTTGCCCTTGGCCTGATGCATCTGCTTTTCTTTGTAATGTTCCAAAAGACTGGCCAGTTGCATCAAATCAGCTTCTACCACATCTTTATGCAGGCCCAGTTTTTCAGCTATCAGTTTACAGGCACTTTCTACCTGCTTATACTCGTAAAGGTCCAATTTCAGGGTGATGCTGTTCATTGGACTTGTATTTGAAGGGTGATTTTCAGGCTGTCCAGTTGCTCTATCCTAAAGCCCTTTATCTGATAGGTTGCTTCCTTGCCCTGGTATTTCAGGTTGTAGGGATTGTTGGTATTCAGTCCTGTGGGTTGTTGCTCTGCCCTTTCTTTTGTTGGCTGTTCAGTATGGATAGACATTTCAAGAGTTTCAGTTTTTTCTTTTTCAATTGATTTTTCATTTGAAAGAATAAAGTCACATTCCTTTCTGGTATCAATCAGATGGGTGAGTATTTCGCGGTTATGCCCCTGCAGTAAACTGTTTACATCTTCATTCTGTGGTACAGCAACACTCGTGATTTTTAGGTTTGGATATTCAGCTTTCAACATTGGCGCATATTTGGCCACTGCTTTTTGCCCTGGCTCATCGCCGTTCAGAAAAAAGATGATTTCTTCCAGTTCTTTTAACGCTTTGATTGATTTTTGGTGCTCGTCAGTAAGTCCGTTCGTTCCGTACAATGCCAACAGGTTGTATCTGCTGGCTATTTCGGGCTGCTGTAAAAGGGTAACGCAATCAATAATACTTTCGGTCAGCAGTAATTTCCTGGTATTTGCTGGCGGGTAATTCGGGTACAGTCCCTGCCTGTCACGTAGGTAAAAGTGCCGTTGCTCTTTGTCTGCCAGGGTGCTTCTAAAGTAGAGTGATACGATTTCATTGGTTTTGTTTCTCATTGCAAACACAATGCACCATTTACCAAAAGGTTTATAGGCTACATCCCCAGTTCTTGCCTTCATTCCCAGGTCCAATAATATTCCATACTCCAAACATTCTTTTATCAATGCTTCGTCTTTCCTTGTACCGTGGTGGAACTGACCTGCATTGTAGCCCACATCCGTATTTCTGAAATCAATGCATCTCTTTTCCAGATATTCCTGGGCTGGCTTTGAGTTGTGCACCGCATTCTTGAAGTAGGTAAACATTCGCTCCAGGAACATTGCCCTTTCTACGGCCTCAGCCCCCGCCCTCTCCGGAAGAGAAGGAGCTGCTCCGCCAATGATTTTTTCACTGCTGTTTTTATTTTCTTTTTTGTGTTCAAGAATGCCAAGCATTTCTACCGCTTTCTGGATGGCCTCGTGTTTTGCGTCTTTAGGGCTGAGCTTGTCGAAGCCTTCTTTGTACAGGATAAAATCTATTACGTCAACCGCCTTGCCGTTTATTTTGCAGTTACTGCTAAAGCAAAACGCTGTCTGCGTTTTGTAGTACAGTTGCAGGCTCGGGGTCTTGTCATCGTGGAACGGACACCTTAAACGGTTCTGTTTATCTGCCTTTAACCCGTAATGCCTTACCAGTTCCGCTAGCGTGAGCCGCTGCCTTATTTCCGCTATTTCCATCCTCCAAAAAAAAGTTTACAATTTTTAAATACACATTATCAGGTGCAAAGAAACATAATTGTATTTACAATGACAACACTTTGATATTTTAATAAACATTTTTATATGCATATATTTGGCAATAACACTACACAATAGGTTTATTGATACATAAAAAGGTGCATTATGGATACTTTCGGTAAAAGATTAACGGAGTGCAGAAAGGCAAAGGACCTTTCGCAAAAGGAACTTGCAGAGGCTTTCGTTACCTCGCATACCACCATCGGTAAATATGAACGTGACGAGATGGTGCCGTCAATCGATGTAGCCAAGAAACTGGCCAGGATTTTGGATACCACCGTAGGCTATCTTCTGGGTGAGAATGACCAGGCCAATCTGTTTAAGGACCCCGCTATGCTCAAACGCTTCCAGGATATTGCCGTACTACCAGAAAAAGAAAGGGAATGCCTCCTTACTACTGTAGACTACTTCATCAAATCAGCCAAGATAGGCGCCATGTAAACCCATGCAGGATAACAACGTACATATGGAGGTACTGGAGCAGCTGGCGGCAGGTGTTGACCCTGCAACGGGAGAGGTCTTCCCGCCCGATAGCCCTTACCAGCAGGCTCCCATAATCAGGGCGCTCTACTTTGCAATCTCCGAACTTAAAGTTTTAGCAGATAAGGGAAAACAGGGACAGCCATGGACGACCGAAGAAGACAGCCTTTTGTTAAAGGATTTTAACGAAGGCACCAAGATCTCCCAACTCGCTAAACTGCACGGACGCTCTTATGGCGCAATTAAAGCCAGGCTCATCAAACTCGAAATTATACAATAAGTAAGCGATTAAATACCAATCAGAACATGTATTATTCAATAGAAAACAGCACCGGCAAAGATGTTGGAAATGTATTCCCTCAAGCTAGTTGCCTAAACCAAGATCTAGCTCACAGTATCCAGTTCGATGAGTTCTCTAATTTTGACAGCGAGATATTGTTTAAGCTGGAGCCAAAGGCTAAACTTACAGATGTGCTATCTCAAGCGGCGATTTCAGCCTATGGTTTTTTAGTCAACAATAAGGTAAGGCAAATCTTGGAAGGGTTCAACCTAATGGAGCATCGCTACTATAAATGCCTGGTTAAAGATCAAAAAGGAGTAGTACATGACTATTATTGGCTGCATTTAGTTGATGATAATACTAAAAAAATTGATTATTCAAATTCGATTTTCTACTGGACTAAAAGCACATTTAGGAAAGGGATTTTAGAGCTAAATTCATATGAAGACTATTTAAAACAAAAAAAAGATAATGGGTTACTCTGGGGAGTTTCATCTGAAAAATTAAAATTAAATACTCGGTTTGATACCACTTTAGATCTGGTAAGTAATTTACCGTTCGATAGCAATACATACATTTCTGCAGGCATTAGAGAAACAATCAACAAACTAGATATCACTGGTATTGAAATTAATGAGGCCCCAAACATATCATGACTTGGGGCTTCATAATTATTTTATTTTAATATCATTGATCTTTTTCCCTCCATCAATAGATTCTTTTTTAATGATACTCTTCAATTCGCCAACCAGATCATTTAAAAACTCTTTTGCCTGTGCTGGTGTGTAATTCTTATTTGCTTTACTGAAATCATTTAATGCTTTTCTAATTTGCTTCGTATAATTTGGATGATTTGCATGTACTCCTCCATCAACAACAGCCTCGCCAGCCTTGGTATACTTTTTAAGCGCAATACCATTAACAGCAGTATTAAATTCAAATCCAGCATTTACAGCATCTTGAACAACCTTCTCCTCTTTCAATAACTGAACAGGAATAATGTGATGTGCTTCTTCGCCAGCTTTTATTGCAGCACCCAAAGCTTTACGTAAAGCTGAATTATCTAATATTGCATCAGCAACTTTTGTTCCTTTACTAGCATGGTAAAGCCATTCAGCACTTTTTGCACCCCATTTTGCTGACTGCTTCAACAAACTTCCGCTCACAAAAGGAATAACTGCACCAGCTGCTGCAAGCCCCTTATCCCAGCTAGTTGCAGGAGAACCATCAAAGTTAATTGCATTGTTACCTCTTGTCATCCAAGTAGTTATTACAGTTGCATCATTTACATCAGAGGCAGTAAAAACACCCGTAAAAAAATTTTTGTACGTTTTGTTCATCCCCTGAATTACCTGCATATGATCATAGTTGGATACCCCTCTCGGAACTATCATCACTGCGGATTCCAATCCATCTCTATCTATTGCAGCTATCGGAGTGTTACTTGCGAATTGATACGGCGTAAGCTCTGGGTACTGCTTGGTAATCGGATCCACACTCAGAAACTTCCCAATCCTCGGGTCATAAATCCGCATGCCGTAATCCTGCTGGTTGCCTGTGCCTTTTACCTCATTATCGTTCTCCTTACCGTTAAAGCCATAACGGTAGTTAGACGAATTGAAAGCTCGCCCTGGCATTTGCCCACCAAAAGCATAATAATCATTTCCGCTCACCGCAACAGGAAGAAACTCATTACCGTTAAAATCGCGGTTATCGTTAATCACCGATAGCACATTGCCCAGGTGGTTGCTTAACTCAAAGAACTTTTTACCATAGGTACCCCATTGAGAAGTACCATCAGCAACAGCTAAGTTAATACTCGGCCGCCACATTCCCAAACGGCTGCTGCCATACAAAGTCTGTTCCTGCCAGTTGATGGTTCCGCCCTCATTATCGTAAACCGCTAAATTGTTGCCCTGGGCATCGCGTACGTAATAGGTATTTAAAGTACTGGTGGTTTTACTTACCCGATTGCCTGATGGATCGTAAGTATAGGCAATATTGTTACCACCTTTATCAATTGAGCGGATTTTTCCATAAACAGACCAATCGATATTGTTGACGCCACTTTGGTTATCGCCTATCATATTCCCGATCTGATCATAACGGTAGTTCTCCGCTATCTGTCCGGCAGCAAGATCAAAATCACCTGCACTTCCACCTACCGCATCAGCAACCTGCCTTAAGCGGTTAGTTGTTAAGCGACCGGTTTTGGTATCACGCTCGTATTTATAATCAAACGCATCCATTGTTATACCGCCCTGGTTGCTCCGTTGCAAAGCCAGGATGTTTCCATTCCCATCGTAAGTAAAATCTTCTTTATATTTATTACCCGCGCTACCCGAATTCCAGGTACCGCCTATGGCTTCGTGGTGCCTGAAGGTTTTGATTCTATTCAACTGGTCGTAACCATAACTGTAACCAACCGTTGCACCTCCATTAATGCCTGCAATGGCATAAGTACTGTTACTGATGTTCCCATTAAACAAAGGTTTTCCGGCAGCATCGTTATTATTGCCCTGGTAACCTTGCTCAAAAGCACCAGCGGCAGTTGAAATGGCTTTGTAATCGCCATTATAATAACCCAGGCTATAAGCCAATGCATCTTTAGCTATTGCAGTACCATCGGCACCAATATCTTTGCTGGCATCGTTCAGGGTAGCTCCGTTAACCCCTTTTAGCCAGCCCTGTAAGGTATAGGCATAATCTACTCCTTGTACTTTTGCCGTGGCACGACCCAGTTCCATCCTGGCTAATGGGCCATGCAGGTAATATTGGTACGAAGCATCTAAACGTTTATAGTCGTTATCTAATTCACTGCCAAAACCATAGCTGGTCATGTTGGCCCGCGTACTGGTCCAGGCGGCAATTAAACGGTTCTCACTATCGTAATCGTACTTATAGTAAAACTGGTCTTTCTCAGGTGTAGCTGTTCTGCTGTGCTGATAGGCCAATAGGTTTACCTTACCGCTAATCAGGTCGTACTCGTAATCGAGGGTTTTTATGCCAAGGCCATTTATCTGCTGATACAACCTTTTCACATTTCCGCCCACATCGTAGCTGTAATAACTGGCGTTAATGGCTGCAGTACTTCTATTATCGCGATAAATACTGGCCGATACCCTTTTGCGCAGGTTATCTTGCTCGAGGGTAATATTTACGCCCGCTGATCCTGGCGCTTTATCATCGTAAAAAGTTTGGGTAATCTGGCTATCTGCTCCTGTATTATTGTTCAGAATTTCGCGGTACCGAGAATCTTCCAGGTATGGTGTTGTTGGTTTTTTATCTCCTGTAAGATTTTTCTGGCCAACTTCAAAAATCCTGCCCAGCGCATCGTAATTGGTAAAGCTATAATCTGAAGTTGCTGCCTGTTTTGCATTTTGCGAAAACACCAAACGGCTCAGGTAATCGTACCAGAAATTGCTTGCCCCACCATCTGGTGTTTCCTGTTGTAATACCTGGTTAGTGGCATTATATACATAACTGGTTTTAAGTACATGCCCAGGGTAAATACCGTTATATTGCGTTTCTTGGGTACTGTTATCGGCAAGGGTAGTTGGTCCGCCTGGTGCCGGTTGGTTAAAACGGAACCTGGCTATCGCGTTTTCATCAATTGCTGCAAAACAGCCACTAGCTGCATTGGCCGCAATTTCACCGGCCGACATTAAACGGTCGTGGTAGGTCCTTAAATATTTAATATTGGCAAAATTATGGGGCATGGCAATCGGGTTGCTGGTAATGGCCCAGCCACAGCCCGCTGTAGGTGCTCCGGCAACAGGTGCATAACCTTTACCGTTTACATAAATCTGCAGGGCACCCTGCGCCAGATTGGCGCCTTGCACCACAAGGTGTGTCCATGGGGCAAGCGGAAAAATATCGCTTACATCTGCGGTAACATGGTTGCTCAAAGTAATGCTTACATTATCTGCCGCAGTTTGGTTTAGGGTAAAAATATCAACATTTACCAGATTACCGTTTACGCAGGCCTGTAGCATATATTTCATATCAGGCGTGGTGCCTATAAACTGGCGGCTACCATCTAAAGCCGCATATAACCACATTTCTATGGCGTTGTTGCCAGTATTTTGTAAGATGCTGCTTAAGTTACTAAGCGCGGAGGCTTCAGTGGTTATTGGTCGTTCTGGTTCTCCACTGCAATCGGATGTTTTGAAGGCACGGTTACGCTTAACCAGCTCCATATCGTTGGGTTGCAAAAGTGTTACCCCTTCTGGTGGTACGGTGCGGATCAGGTTCCCGGCCAGATCATAATAGTAAAGCGTATAATGATAGGTCTGTTCTTTTGCAGTCAGCGTAACATTGGCCTTTGCAGCCGCGCAGGTACTGATGTAAGAATCTGCAAATTTCTGGCGTTCTTCGGCAATGTACACTTCGTATTCCCTGTTCCCCATTCCGTAAGAGAGTTCAATCAACGATTTTGCACAGGCATAAGGATCGTCGGCTATTGTGCCATAACCGGTTTCGTTACAGAGTAGTCCGCTACGGCCTTCAAAAGCATTATAGTCATCATAACTCAGGGTAAAACCGAACTTCTGGTTGATATAGTTGGTCACAATGGTTTGGTAATTGCTCCAGCTGGTATTAATGGTATTATAAAATGCAGCACGCATCTCGGTCATGGCTGCATCAAATTCACCTTTAGTAATGCAGCCTTTTGTTCCTTCCTGTAAAAAAACAGGGAGTTTGATGTCTTTTTTAAGGAGATGTTTACAGTTCTCACAGCCTTCCACCAATATTAAAAATTCGGGTAAGCTAAGGTTCATTACTGTACCATACTGATCTTTAAGATTCTGATAAAATACGGCATTATCAGTTGATGTTCTTAAACTGGCCAGTTTATTACAGAGTAGATCAGTTGTTGACGAAATAAACTGCTCAGTGGCCTGCTGCAGTGGTTCGTAAGGGTATGGTGAATCGATAAGCCATGGATTAAGCAAGTCATCAAATGCGCCAATGTTTAAGGTAAAACGGATCACATCACCAAAGGAACGGGCCTGATTACCATTTATGATTAAGGATGGCTGTCCATCTGCCAGTGTACTGGCTCCAAATGGGTGATTAACATCTGCTGCTTTACTGCTCAAAGCGATTAGGTTTGCCCTTAAAGTATTTCTATCAGACTCAGCTATGGAGCGCGCATCAAGTCCCTTTTTTAGGCGCTCTATCCATACATCGGCCAGGTAATTACTTGCTGTTGCGACCTGGCTGCTTAAAGCAGCCTGTTGATCACTTTCGTATTGATAAGGATTTGTAGATGCCTGGGTAACTACCGGATCGAAGCTGCTTTTCTTTGTAGCGTATATAGGTGGGCAGCTGGCAGCATCATCAAGTCCTGTAATTTCTACAATACCATCGAAATAATTGTCATCAGCAACACAAGCACTTCCGTTATCAGTGTATGCTCTTGTTTGATAGATTAACGAGTTACTAGATTGACCAGCTACAATGGTTACATAACTAAACCAGTACTGAGGTGGCTGAGGAAAACTTCCATAAATATGATAAAACTGCAGTTTGATCGTAATATTACTCGTAGCTATTACTGGTTGATTATTGGAATTAACCAACGTAAAGATCAACTGGCGCTCCTCGTTGTAATAGTATTCGTTTCTACACATATAAACCGGAGGATTACTATATTGTTCGGTATATATGATATGGTTGCCACTTGTAATGCCAAAGCTTTGACTTTCCTGAATATTTTGCACCTCCTGCCCATCAGTACTGGCAGAACGGGCTAAGGCCATTGTTTTAGATGCCTTACGCTCTTTTAAAAAGCGTTCTATTTTTCTGCGGTGGCTAATTACCGAACTGGTATCGGGTATATAATTTGCAACATATACGTTTCTAAAAATTTTATATTCGCCTGCCCTGATTTTAAGCGCGAAATAAGGTTTAAATGTATAGTTACCAAAACGTTTTCTAAAAGCACTTTTTTTGGCTTCAACGCCAGATTTTGCCTGTGCTTCAGCTACAGTACTTACACTATAGATGACATGGCTCTGGTAATCGGCTACTACCTCTTGGTTCACTGTACGTGAGGCCTGTAACTGAATGGTTTCTTCGCATGGCTGTACCAGATTGGTGTTTACGTTATCAGCAACAGCACGCATCATTGATGATACTGGCACATCGCATGGATTACCGCCACCACCACCGCCTCCGCCACCGGGATTAAGGTTTGTTATGCAAGTGCTTAGCCATACGTTGGTATAGGAGTAAGCGCTTCCATTTACATAAACATTCAGACACGGATAAAAATAGGTTGGTAATGAGTCTCCATTTGGAGGACAATAAGCTGGAGGTTCATTATTTTGATCATAGCCCTCTATAACTGTGAAATAATAACGCTCAGGATAATAGGTCCGGTAAAACTTATTAGGCCCGTTCAATTCATCAGCATAAATTTCGTAAGTTAAACCACAGCCAACGGGTATTGGCTCTTTACAGATAATTTCCCAAACACCGTTATAACGGGTGGTACTGCTACCCAATATTACATCAATACAAGGTTTAAAGGTCATACTTACCGTATTTTGACTACAGTATCCCGCAGCATTTGGAGGGCTAGAAATATTACCTGCAACATAGTAATAAGTAGTTTGAATATTGTTCAGAATATCTTTGGTCCTGTAGGTGTTTGTGCTTACCAAAAAGCTCTCTGTACTCATTAACCTGCTGGTACAAGTATTTCCGGTTGATGGCGCTCCCTGATTGGTACTAAATGGCGCACCGATAACACACTTACTATCCTGGCAGGTAGTTGCATCCCTAAGCTGGTTATAATATTTGTTTTTTAGCTCTAAGTACTTGGTGCGGTATAACGCCCATTCGCGATCGAAAACCCTGCAGGCATAAACTGGCGAACAATAATCCCAATTGTTGGTTGGGGTACCAGCGCCATTGGTGGTTGAACCTTCCGGTGCGCAGTAAATTAAGAAATCAACTACTTTACTTAAACTTTTGGTACTGATACTGGTTAGGTTTAACACCTTGTTGCTATACTGTTGCAGATCAATCAGCATTTGAGGAGCATAAACGCTTCCTGCACCATTAAAAAACGGATCCAGACTTAACAACCAGTTTGCAGTATTATCGGTATTATAACCTGCCGTTGAAGCCTCTTCTATGGCTTCGATTTTCTGATCCCACATTTTACTGGCCACCTGCTGGTTACAGAAATCGAGCTTACACTTTTCGGGGTGAAAAGTAAGAAACACTTCAGCCCATTCGGGTTTCCAATATTTTACCAGATCTGCATGACTAAAATTAGCATCATAAGGAGAAGTTGTGCTGCCATCTTCTTTGGTTACCAAATTTTCTTTATAAGCCGTACTTTCAGAATCGGTTGGTATAAATACGGTATTATGGAAATTAATCAGGAGCACATTGGTTAATGGCTCTGTCATATTGCCCTGTGCATCGAGCATAGCGTATTGCCCACCTGGTGATACATCCAATAACATGGCTTTGCGGTAAACCTCGCAGGGCGACGAAAGCTGAGCACACTTTCCTACTAATACCGTAATACTATCACTTATTTTAGTGAAAGTTGTATGAATTACGGCATTGTAGTTATCAGGGTTCTCCTCTCCCAATTTCATCAATTTATCTTTAAACATGGCCGTAAAAGCCTGTTCTGTTCCCAACTTGGCACGTGCAGTGCTACAATCGGTAAAACAATTTGAGAATTGATTCTCTTCTAAATACTTAATTACAAAGTCGGCACGTTTTTTTAGTACCAGCGCTTCCTGCCCTTTATTAATAAAATTATCGGTAAACTTATCAATCACCTTTTTACTCAATGCAAAATTGAAGGTGATGTAATATTCACCAATATTTGGAAAAATGGTACTGATACTATCGGGCAGGTTACTGATGTAATCGCACACCACATCACTAGTTCCTATTCTTAGCGTATCACCTGGTAAACTAAATGGGATTTTATTTTTACAATCATCTACAATGCTCACCGTAAGTTCGTAATAACAACTGCTGCAGGGATGAAAAGGTCCTTCAGGGTAGGTATGAATCAGCTTTTCGAGATCAAACTTAAACTTTGCATCCCCGGTTACCGACGCCATGTAGGTGGTAGTTGCCGAAAGGCTTAAAGTACTGGCGTTAAACTGAAATTGCTCGGGCTTTAAAATATTGCTCCGCACCTCTTTTTCAGCTGGTTTTGAGGCAAGTCCGTCTACGTTATCTGGTGTTCTGCCCGCCAGCGCTGTAGCAACGGTTTTACCACCCGCATTTAAATAACTGATGCTGATTTGCCCGTTCGGATCTACCACCATGTTTTTAAGATAGTGCTCAGCATAACCTACATCGTTACCGAATAAAATATCCAATTCCTCTTGTTGTGGTTTACCATAATAATAACGGGTAGTACGTCTTCCGCCTTCTGGCCCAGGCTGAAACATCGGCCCAACTCCGCCCTGAAGTTTGATTCTTCCGGTATTATCTGCGGTATACTGCGTTACTGATAATGGGTATTTTTCAGCATCGGGAATGTACTTATTAAAATCCCTTTCTCCGCCCAATGTAGTACCCAAAAATTCGCCCGAATAGTAATTCGATGCTCCTGAACCTGTGCCCAATTTAGCTGGTTGTATTTCGCAGCCGGAAAGATTGAGATTGTTCAAACTATAAGGATGTCCTGCCTCATCGACGTTGAAAGCGGGGAAATAGTGAAGAAAGGAAGAACCGTTGCTTTCTCTTACCGGGGCTGGAAGAATACTGGCTGAGGCACGGCCAAACTGATCGTACACGTTTTCCTGCACCACCGCTACATTATCGCTGCTGTTCAGGGTTACCGTTTGCCTGCCCCTGAGGGAGCCATCAAAATAACTGATTACTTCTTTCTTTTTGCCTTCTTCGGCAAAGGCGGCAGAATATTGCCAGTTGAGATTCGGCTCGTGCCAGTCTAGCGGCCATGCCGCATATTCGGTATTGTTTTCCTTAGTATAAAACCACTCACCTTCGTTCCTCAAACCATCAGGGGTATAGCTAACCTGTCTGATCCTGACCACAATGTAATCGGCATTATACACCAATGAAATGGTGTCCTGCTGTTTATTATAGGTGGTAATGCGGGTAGCGTTGTTCCTAAACATGGGCGCAATCTGCGCGCTACTGTAATTGGTAGAACTTATGGTATTTGGGGGTGCCATACTTTGGGCCATAGCCCCCCATTCACTTTCAGCGTCAACAGCTACCCATTCAATATCATATTCTTCAGCGCCCAAAACAGATCCCCAGCTTAAGGCAAGTTGCCGGTTGTTGTTAATCCTCGTACCAGCAGTTAATCTTCTAAGTCCACTTTGGGTACCCAAAGTGGTTTCGCCATTTAGACCGATGAAAAGAAAAGGTTTAAAAACGTATTTCCGGTCGATATCGATATGACTGGTTAACTGAATTACCTCTGGTAGCTGGCTGCCATATTGCGGACTCGAAATACCGGTTACATACACTTTTACATAATACCCGTTTTCGAAAGAAAAAATATCCTTTCCTTTATAAGCTGCTCCGGCTGTTTTATCGTAATTGATGCTGAGACTGGCCGAATCGATTTTGGTTGGTTCTACCTGTGCAGGACTGCTAAAATATTCTACCCTGAAGGTTAATTTACAACTAAAAGACTGTGCAATGGCCTGCTCACTAAGCAACTGTAGTGAAACGGTATTCTTTACCGAAATATTGGTAATATCGGCCCAGTTAAATGATGGGTTTTTAAACTTTTCGTCTTTTACCAATAACGAATCGCCAACCTTGATGCGGCCCTTCAAAAAGTTTTGATAGGGTTCTACAGCTGCAAAAGCAAACTGCTGAACAAAAAGCAACACCACTGTAAAAAAAACAAAACGGAGCGTTCTTAACATATTATCTTTATTCTTAATTCCTTATGGTATAAACCAGCGATGATCAGCTGATTTAAAATATTTTTCAATCTCTAATACACTAAACCTCAATAGGTTTACATGCGCACAATTACTTCGTAACCTTTATAAGCATCGGTGGTACTGTATTGATTCTTAGCCAGCTTCCTTAAGATGCGTGTGCTCATCAGTTTCGATGCATCGGCAAGCGTATTGGCATACCTAAAATCGACTGTTTTATCTTTTTTGGCATTCAGAGGATCATCTATATTGCTCATCCTGATGCTTACCCCTTTTACATGGAGATTAGTTTTATCAAAATAAATAGCATATTCTTTACACTGGATGTGGTTGGGGTTCAAAAGTGAAATCCTGTTTTCAGTAGCATTTACCACATTCTCCCTGATCTGATATTCTTCTTCTTTCATCCGCTTAATAAGCTGTTGCATATCGGGCAGAATATTTTGCGCGGTGATTTTTTTGCCCTGTGATACCAAAATTTTCTTTTGCCCTTTATCTACATAGATGTAAAGGCCATTGGCATTCAATGTTTCGGTTAAACCCAGGCTCGAATAAAATGTAGTGCCCCGTTTAATTAAACGGTATGGGAGCTTGCTTACATTTTGGCTGCTATCGCTCCCATTGTGCACACTAAGCTTGCCACTGATGGAAATATTTTCCTGATCGAACTGGAGATCTTTGGCAATTTTGGCCAAGCGCTCCAGTTTTATGGTATCCACAACAAAAACGGTATCAACAGGTGCTACTACTTTAGCAACAGGTTTTTTAGCCGATTTTTTTGCCATGCTTGCAAAAGATACGGCCAGGCCAATACCCATGGCCAGCGATAAGAATATGATGTTTTTATAGCGGTTTTTCATTTGTATTATCTTTAGTTCTTTCTGTACGATGATCGGCTTTCTTTAATGGTGGCAATACCTCGTTCGGTTTCTTTCTTTACCCGTACCAGCGATCCTTCATCATCATATTCGTAAAAAGTAGCAAAGGCATTTTCATCCAGTTCGGCCATCAGTTTAAAACTGCGACTATCGTAAGCGTAAGATTTTAAGTGTGCTGCTTTAGGGTGGATGCGGATATCATCCAGCTTTACACCATTTGTAGATTTAACAATCAGCTGCAAGGTTGCTCCAGGAATATCTCCAAAAGAACCTCCTGTATAAATGGTACCTTCCATTAATTTCCAGCCTTCTACTATCGCCTTGCATTTTAAATCTACCGGAGTTAAAGTGCTGCCATCACCTTTAATGTTGATATTCAGATCTGTGCTACGGATTAAAGGATTGTTATCCTTAACCCAAACATTAAACAGATATTCCTTATTGGGCATAGGCTCAAAACCGTTTGGATAAAGACCTGTGGTTCCTAAAAGTGAATAACCCGTAGCAGATGAACTGAGATAACCAGCCGTTTTATGTTCTGCGGCATGGATTTTGGTATCTAGTAAAATACCCGTAGAATAGATATTGAGACTGGATCTACCACTATGTGAAACCGTACTATCGATCAAATTCGTCAAGCCCTTATCGCCAACCGGGTTATATAACTCACCTTTAATGGTTTTATTTTTAAAGGCTACACTATCACTATTAAACTTAGATCTATAATCTTCAAAAGAATTTATGTAAACTTCCCTATTCATGGCGTTTGAAGCCACCGCAGCTGGTAATTCTCCGTTAAAATCGAATTTAGCGGCACTGTAACGGTTTAAAGCATCTTTATTTTCAAGCTCCTGGCCATACTTATCGTATAAGGTTACGGTATTGGCATTTACCCAGTTTGAAGTTGGATTCTGAATCCAACCACCACCGTTTGCATTGCTCCACCAGGAGGTATAAGTGGTTAAAAAGCCTGTTTTTTTAAGGTCCATACCCCGTTTACCCGCTGTAAAAACATCGTTGTATTTACGTGTGGTTTGGTAAACTTTGCTTTGGTAAGGGCGCCAGTTGCCAATGAAGCCTTGTATATAGGGATTGATAATTTTAACTGTTCCGGGTTGAACGACATCACAAACACCGACCGGTTGCCCATTTGAATAACTATAATGATAGGTCCTGTAATTTGCTCGAAAATAGGTTTCTAAGGTAGAATAGGTTGAAGATTGAAATAGAGTTGAAACAGTAGAAGATTGAGTAGGAATATTCCCTCTCAATTGTGCAGTACTAAAAATGATATTAATTCCACTACCGTCACCTGCATTTTGAATTTGCTGCAATGTATTATTGTAAAGTTCAACTCCTATAGCCTCATTTGGTAGTGAGCTTTTGGGTATTGTCATTGTAATTTTATGTACACCTGCCGTTAGATAAACGGGCAAAACTGTCCATTGATTTACTGGAGAAACATATGTAATTCCGTCATCAGTACAATCAAAAATATAACTCATCGATGAACCATTTCTTCCTGCGCCAACATAATAAGTTTTTGTTTGGGGAACAGTAAAACTCATGCTAAATTCATAAGTATTTTCCCAATTTACCTCTACAGGGCAAACATTAGATGCCTTTAACCTTCCAGGACTATTGAAAAAACTACCTGCAATGTTACAATACAAATAGGCAGCCAGGTTATTTGTAGCCTGAACAGGTTCAGTATCAACACAAGCAGAGGCTCCTGAAGAGGGTACGTACTCATTTTCACGCATGTACCAATTCAGGGATTTGTCTTCAATGATTTCAGCAGGAATAGAAGAATTAAAATTATTTATCACCCAAGCCTCATCAAAAAGATTCACCGAAGTAGAAATCACCTTTAAACTGCTTAGGTCACCTGTCGAAACCAATTTAAACTGACTACCCTGTATTGGGTTTTCCATACAAACCACGCTTGTGGTAGGTGTACCCAATATATTGCGGTAGCCCGAGCGGATAATTTTGGCCAGTGGTATATTTACAGTTACAGTTTTACCCTCACGGTCGATTAATCTTTTGGCACCTGCAGTTTCAATTACCCAATAATGGGTACCTAAAGCCACATCTACCCATTCATCGCCCGGCATTACAAAACTGCTGTAAGTTGCATTTTGTATCACACCATTTGTACCCGTATTAAAGTCTTTTACCATCGTACCCAGGTTCTGGTAAGCTGCGCCCATGCCTTTGTACATCCAGTAAGCCGGCAGGTTTACCGAATAATAATCCTGTTTAAACTCATTCTGGGTTTTGGTTACCAGCGCTTCGCCCGTAACACCATCATAAGCCACATTCTCTACCGCTATAGAAGAACCATTTTCGGTTTTAATTACTTTTTTAATCAGTCCATTAGTGTGTATTACCTTTACTGCACATGCAGACCTAAAAAGTTTATATTCGCTGTTCGTCCCAAAAGGAAGATGCGGTATAAAAATTGGAATACCGAAGAAAGGTAAAGGAATTACGTCTCCTCCAAAGTTAATAGCAGTACCATTATTGCTGCTTTCTTGTTCCCTAAAATCGGTAAACAGTTCTATATCCCTGCCAATTACACCAGGGCCTACCTGCCCCTTTGCGTTAATGATGCTCACATTATTGTTTAACCGTTTTTCTACCGCCTTTGGGTTATCTACCTGATATTCGTACACCGACGATGAAATTTCTGCACCCGATTGATTAAAGATGCGATTGGATTTCGGCTTTCCATGCATATCGTTCAGTTCAATCATATATCCCTGTGAGAGGATCATTTCTTCTATACTATTGGTCGAAATAATTGAATACTGTTGCTGTGGCCTTGGGTTGTATTTCTGCATCGGCATAGCGGTTACCCGCACCGGAAAATCTTTTGCGGTATAAAACTCATTCACTACATAACCAGTTTTTGGGCTATTGGCAATAAGAATTTCATTGCCATCCTGATCGAGATCAACTACGGTAACTTTACTATAACCCACACTTGCACCGGGGTATAGCGATTCGCCAAAAGGTTCTTCCAGCTCGAAGTAATTGTTAATGGCACCCTTTATTTTTTGCACATAAGGTACAGGCTGGCGTAATGCATTTTCATCACTACCTACCGAAGGTTCGTAAGCGGCAACACCACTACTAATCTGTCGGCCAGTATCATCCTTTGTAGTATAGGTGTAACTTTGCCCGTAACTGCCAGACCTGGCCGCACTACCGCTGAGGTTGCTCCATTCATCACTGATTGCGATCTTTTTCACCCTGGCACCGCCGCCTATTTTGGCTTTTGAATTTAAGCTTATCCTGGCAAAAGAACGCGAAACATCAATGTTGGATCCATAACCTTTTCTTTTCGCTTTTTGATAAAAATTTTCGCGCAGTTCTTTTAAATTGCCTGAAGCATTGAAAATAGCTGTAATGGCAGCTTCAAATCCCGATCCGTTATCCTCAACACGGTTTTGATAACCTGGGTAGGCAAATTTCGGATAATCGTTTTTAAGTTTCTGCCAGGCTGCAAAACGGATGGGGTTAGTGGTTACATCGCTTTCGCTTATCTGCTCCAATATCAGTTTGACCTCGCTACCTTCGAAATGCACACTATCTACCCTACAGTAGGCAGGTACAAAATCATCCCCCCCATTTGCCGCGGGTGCATTGGAATTGCCCAAATTGATGGTCGATTTGGTATAAATATAATCGGAACCATTTAAGTAGTTCTTTTTAAACCACCTGGTTTTATTGCGCTCGGTACTGGGTGGCTGTTCATCAACCGTTAGGCTAATTTCATCTGCACCACCGTTGTTAAGCCGATAAGGCACCATCACTGCAGCGCGTTTATTCTGTACGTATGCATAATCATCAGCTTCGTAGGTTACGGCAATTTTCCCACCAGAAGGAAGACCGATGCTGCTGATGTTCCAAAGCCCTGCTGCCTCATCTGCCCGGGTTTCATCCTGATCGGCATAAGGATACTCTTCGTTGTTTAATCCACCGGGGTTAGCGCCCTGCTTATAAGTTCCCCACCGATCGGTATTCATTACTCCATAGCGCACCTCAGGATTATTATTATTTAAGCCTTTATTGTAATTAAATGCATAGGGATGATTAGATCCTTTATGGGTATTGCCATATTCAAACCATACCTTTTGTAAAGTAAGCTTTCCACCACCCTCTGCAGCTGAATTTGGCGTGCTCTTACACAGATCATAACCATATTTAAATTTCACAACCTTGATTGGTTTGCTATAGTCGTGTTTAGAATATAATCGGATTTCTACTAATTGCTTCTGTTTAGCAACCGAGCTAGGTTCTCCCTGCCAAGATTTTACCCCTAAGGCATCATCTCGGTCTTTAGTAATAAAAAAGGCCACCTTATTTTTTGATTCGATAGAGTGTACATAATAAATCTCTTTTTCGCCATATACGATAGAGCCCTTATCATCATCAGGATCTGCCAGTTGCCCGCGGTTTAAACTGGCTTCGGGAACATGGGTATTATCACTCTTTTTATTGCCATAAGGTGTACGCCATCTGTAATTCGAAATCCTGCTGTAATTAAATTTAATAGCTGTTCCATCATCATCGGACGTAATACCATCGCTGGTTTTATCTACATAATCTGGCGATAAAATACCAGAAATAAGATAGCTGTAAGCATAGGCAGGCTGCTTTTCAGTGTGAAAATAGTCGTCAATCCCTCTTCCATCAGTCTTCAAAACACTATGAGGTGCAAGGGGATTAATGTTTACAATATCTGTTCTACCGGTACGGTTATCATTGGTATTGGCTAGAGCGAAAGAAATTTCTTCTTGCGCCAGGTTATATACCGGGATGCCGTATACCATACGCTGGCCAGCCCCACTGGTTACAGTAAGCTCAGAAATGTGGTGTTTTTGTCTGTAACCCGTATCACGGAGCTCTTTGGTTGGTTCAACGGACAAGGGGTTAAACTGGGCAGGATTAAATCCAATCTCATCAATAAAATTGTAATGTTTAATCTGTTTATCCATTCCAACCTTTGCCGCCTGCGCTGCTGTAAGGTAAGAAACTACTGATGATTGAACTTCTTTATTCTTCTTTGCAAGAACAGGTATAGACTCTGTGATGGTACTGTTATAGCCAAATACTTTTTTAAAGGCTGCATTAGCCGTTTTTCCTGAAGTTGAAACCATCAGTGGCGTTACACTACCTAAATCATCTGAAAGTTGCTTATCCTCCACATTATTTTCTCCTGCGTGCTTGAAGAAAACATGCTGTGCTTTGGGATCGGTTAATGATTCTTTCTGAAAATCACCATTTTTCAGGTAATTGTTATTGGCTGTCCACTTGCGTGATACATTGGAAGTTCTTTGATTAAATATAGCGACTCCACCATGAGCGTAGCCACCAACCCCAATATCAAAGCCTGCGGTATTCGTTTTAGAAGCATCGTTCACTTCATTGTCAAAATAAACACCTGTACCGCCACGGTAAAGACGGAACTGCCCAGAGCCTGCCTGACTATTGTAACTAAAAACATCGGGAGTTCCAATAGGCAATGCTAAGTTTGGAAGTTCAGGAATTACGGGATTTTCCTTTTCACGAAGAAAATCGTGAACAGCATTTTTGGTATCCTTTCCCATTTCCGAATAAAGAAATCCGTATTCAGGATTTTCTAGTTTCCCATCATTTACTACTGATCTAATATTTCTATACCCTGTACCTCCTACTCCTGCATAGCCTCCAAAGAGCGCTCCGCCTACATCTACACTAAAAGACGAATAATCGGAAAAATAAGGATACTGTATTTTGGGCATGATCGGTTCTGTATTGAAGTTATAGGTATTACTAGTACTGGTCATGAGTAAATTGTGACCAAAACTGAGCGACTTCAACCCAGAGCGGGAATTATAACCTAGAGAAGAGCTAAAAGAAGAAGACAACAATCCTTTTTCCCTCTTATTATCAAAAATAGACAGTGATATATTTGGCGTCACATCTACTCCCGAAGAAGTATTGGAAAGCACACCAATGCCCATACCCGCCGTGAGCATACCATCATTTGCCAATGAAAAAGACATACCGGCATTTGCGCTAATCTCTGCCCCCATCCCTGTATAATTATCGCTAAAAACCCCAAAGCTAAAAGACCCCCTTACCTTTGCCCCTCCAAACCATTCTGCCCTTGCGGTTAAGCGGCCACCAACGGTAACTTTGGCCTTGGTGTAATGTTGTGTCTTTAATTTATCGCCATTAAAATCATCAGGAATCCCCCTAAGCTGCCTGTTAATTGCACCCACATTTAAATTCCATCCCAATCCTACCCAACTGGCTTCATCGTCAATACCTGTCCCAGATTGGTAATTCAGGTTAATGGGATATCCATCAATATCCATTAAAGGAATATTATATTTAAAATCTCCACTAAACAGATCAACCATATCAGATACGCCAACCGGCTGAAAAGATTGCGCCTCGGGCTGAGAAGGCCCGGAGGTTAGTGCCCATGTACTGATTGGCTGTACGAGCTGTAAAAGCCATAGGGCCAATAAAAATCTTGCGGTAAATTTAATCCTGCTTCTGTAACTGTAATTCATATTATTTGATTGCAAGCACGTATTTTTTCTGATTGATAAATTTGTCGTGGTAAATGAGTGTATCGCTTTTTTGATTAGGTGTTTTGTTAAAAGCAACCAGAAACTCATAACTTCCTTTAACCCCGTTTGATACCGGTTCTATGTACAAGGGATAATCTTTTTTATCACCATGAAGCAAATACATGCAGCTGTCTGAGCGGTAAAACATTTCTTCAGTTAGCTTATTGCTCCCATTTTCCAATACTACTTTTGATGGAAATACCCTTACCTGAAAAGTGGTTTCTCCTTCTGTTGCCTGGCTATTACGAATAGCCATAACCGTTAAATCATCGTCTTTTAACTGCGCTACCTGGTCTTTAGCCTTACAGCTAAACAATAAGGCTACTAGCATTACATATCCAAACCTCATTCTGCCAATTGTTTATAGGTAAATCTTAAACTCTTTTGGGTACCATCAGGCATCCGTATCTTCATTATATAAGAATAATTGTCGTCGAAAGAAAAATTCCGGCTAATGTCTATGTTAATCTTGTTCTCTCCTGCCTTAAGCCTTAAAGTAGGTAAGCTTCTGATTTTCTTTGAAGGGTTGTTGATGCAAACAATGCTATAACTGATTTTCTGAGGCCCGTAAGAATTGGTTAATGAGAAACGGATAAACCCGTTGCTGATGTAATTATTACCTCTTGCCAAGTCTTCAATATCCCTATACCCATAATCAGCAGGGATCACATTATTCACACTATCCTGGCAGTTTACTTCGAACGACCAAACATCTGAACGGTTGATTACCGTTTGATCGCGGTAGGCGCTCACCTGCCAGGCATATTTTTTACCCGCTACCAGTTCTTTTGAATTTGGTGGATAAACCAATAGATTGGCCACTACCCCTTTCTGATTCACAATTGGCAGGTTGTAGTTTAAGGCTTCAACGGCATTCTGTTTATCTTTAATTTCGACCAACATCACCTGGTAGAGCAAACCATCTACTTTTGGTATAGAAGGTTGCCAGGTAAGCAATGGCTTTTTTTCGCAAATTTCGTCCTGATCGTAGGGTTCAATCAGATCTAATGGCGCTGGTGGCGTAATTTCGTTGTTAAACGTTTGATCGATAATGATTTCCTGACTTGAAGACGCCGAATAAATATTAAATGAATATTCGTAATCGCCCTGTGGGAAGTATTGGTTACGCCTGATAAAGTTTGCCGTTGCATTCTGCGCCATGGCCACGCTGGCTGTACGGGCCACTCCCGAAGGAATAATGTTGTTCCCCGGCGCAATGGTAAATACCCCCGTTTGTATGGTGGCAATTTTTCCGGCACGTGCTTCCGTTACCGTAATGTTCATCCTTACCGATTTCACACCTGAAGCATTGAATATAGATGCCCTAAAAAGACCGTTCAGCGTGGTACCATATACCTCTGGAACAAACACAATACTGGTTTGGGCAGACACAACTGTGCTTATGGAAATAAATAAAATAAATAATCTTAGTTTAAGCTTGCTCATTGTCTGTCGAGATAATAGTGTATAGATATTTCTCCCCTATTGGTAGAAAAAAGATCGGGATAGGTTGGGGTAATCAGGTTTTTACGGATATCTACATAAGCCGAGATATCAAAATGTTTCTTCAGCATAAACTGGATACTTTGTTTAATACCGGCCTGACGGGCAAGATTTTGGTTATCGAGGTAACTTAATCCACTCGACATTGAAACACCGCTGAATAACTGGTATTGTAGCGATGCATCTGAGTTGAGCATATTACCCAATATGGTATTGGCATTAAGTTCGCGGTTATAAAAAAGGTTTCCAGAAAGTGAAAAGTCTTTAAATACTACTGTTTGCACATAGTTTAACTGCAATAAACTGGAATTGCCCAATGATAAGGGGTTGGCAATTTCTTGCTGCGCCACACTTACATGGCTAAACCCGCGCTGCCCAAACAGTTTATAATTCGAATTGAGATCGAGCTGAAGTTTTTTAGAGGCATATACCGGAGTGCTGCCCTGAGATACCTTATCTACACCGTTATCAATATATTTTATCCCCAAATTAGCCGACCTGGAAATGCGGAATCTCGAATCGAGCTGAATGTTATGGTTACTCCAATGTGAATTGTCTGTCGCACTAATTGGCATGTTTTTAAAATCGGAGCGTACAGAAAGTGTCATTTTCTTATGGAAAAATTCTTTACGGATATTTCCACCAAACCTTAGGTTAAGGTTACCGATTCCCTGTTGCCCGGGATTTTGAAATCCCGAACCTGCATAATTAACAAATACAGTACTCCTGATTCCCAGCTTTTTATCATCGATAGAATGGTTTAGCCCAACCGACATGGTTTGCAGAAAATCATCCCTAAAATAATTACCATTGGTATTTCTATCGATTATTAACTGATCTGGACCAAAGGCAGCAAGTTCTTTGTATTGCGTAGAGGATTTGGAAACATCGAAAGTAAATGTTCCTGCCTTACTGAACCGAAAGGCCTGACTAACGGTAAATACCATATTATTTCTCGGCAATGCATTTTGAGCTGATCCAAAGCTTCCGTTAAATTGCCGATCGTAAGTGCCCACCCATGAAAGCTTGCCCGAACCGAACGAAAAATTTGTAGTGGGTACACTTAAATAACTGTAGAGTTTTGGGATGGCAAAGGTGGACGCATTAAAACCGGCATCTTTTGTTGAATTAAGGTCGCGGTTGGTACTTAAACCCACAGTCACCGGCCCTCTTGGCGTTCTTAAAGAAAAATTGAAACCATTTAAAAAGAGATCGCGGTTGAGAAAACTTCCAGGCAATTGATGTCCAAAATTACCAGCCTGAAACTCACGGAGCTGCGCATAACTTTTCTGTAAAAAGCCCATATCTTTTCCTTTAGCAAGTTCTGAGACAAAGAAATTTTCGAGTTCTTTTTGCGAGATTTTACCTTGGGCTACTTTTTCCAGTAATTCAAGTTTTTCAGGGTCAAGCCCACTATCATATACAGACTGTTGGACCTTTTGGATTTCGGTAAACAATTCCTGCTTTTTAGCATTTAATAAGTTGGTAAGCGAATCTTGCCCGTGTTGACTAAGCTGTTTTCCCCCGTTCTGTGCCTGATCTTTTATTTCCGCTGTAAATTCGTTCAGTTTTGCCTTCAACTCCAATTCATCCATCTTGAGCATGCTTCTTAAATTTTCGGGATTATTTAAATAGGCCTGTAGTTTTGGTGAAGCAGAAAGATTAAGGTTCTTCGCAATCTTATCTTGTATCTTTTTTCGTAGAAAGGATTCTGCGGTTTGTCCACTCAACACATTCTTGCGCAAGTTCCGGTACTTGTCTATATCTGCCTTAAAAAACTGGTTAAAACTTGGCTTGGGTAAATTGAACTTAAAAAGATTGCCCTGATCGAACCTAAAATCTCTCATAGCGGTATAAGTGTTTGCCAATGAAAGATCAACCGGAATATTATATATTTTCAATTGGCCATAAAAGGTTACATTATTTAACAGGTTTTTACCATTGGCCGGGTTCTGCGTTTTAATGTATTGGGTTTCATTTCCTACTGACACATCACTAAACTGTATCTTAGAACCTTTTTTGAGTGTGTCTTTTTTTAAGAGTTTAGCAATATCAGATTGTTTTACACGTTCATCCGCTTGCGTTAATATTGATTTTTTGGTCGCCTGTATTTTCCCCATTGCCATTGAATCGAGCTTAGAGAATTTCTTTTTCGCCGATTTCAAGCTATCTGTAACCAGTTCCTTTGTTTTAACATATTGCGAAGAAACACTCAAAGATTGTTCTTTAACATTTTTTTTCAGGCTATCCTTACTTAAGGATCCGGTTATAGCCGATTGTCCAGTTAGTGCGCCTACTTGTAACTTTAATGATTTTTTAGTCTCCTGGATTTTTTGCATAGCCAGCGAATCTAGCTTGGAGAACTTCTTCTTGCCCGATTTCAGACTGTCTATAACAGCCTGCCCTGTTGAAGGAAGTTGCGCGAGAAGCTGCACTGAATGCAGGCAAAAAAATACCAGCACAGTAGCTGTTATTACGGCTTTGTTCATACATTAAATTTAGCATAGCTCTTTATCAAAGGCTTTCCCTGCATTTAGGATAAGACAGAAATAGACATTAATAAAGCGTTATTTAGTTTGTTTGGGAGTTTGAGAACTCAATTTCGAATATCATGATAAAAATAGCGGTAAAAAAGCTCAATCAAGCCCTTTTCCACAAACAGGAACTTTCTGCTGACGAAAGTGACTTAATCTTTGATGAAACCCCAAATATTCAAATGCTGTTTTTTTGTAAAGAGTTTTAAACTCTTGATAATCGAGGTCATATAATATACCTGTAAACTTAGTAAACACCATTTTTTATATTTCTTGAATGTTTTTTTGCTATTATAACCCGCTTAGATTGCTGCTTTTTTAACAGCTTAATTTCCTTATCCTGCTTAATTAAGTGAAGGGTGAGTTCTTCGATTTTCTTAAGCAATATTTTGTTCATTTCGCCCAATTCAATTCCATTATTCTCTGCCTCTTTTGCAGAAGGCACTTCGGGTAAGTGTTTGTGTTTTTTGATATAAGCTTCGAGTGCTGGTAAAGACAGGTTTTTATAATCCTCATTAAACACATAATCAGGAGTTTGTTGCCCATTCACCCTAATTTCGTTTGCTTTGATCCGCCCATTTACGGTTAACTTATCTTCGGGATTAAACGTACCAATGCCAACATTGCCTACAGGATCGATAACCATCCTCATCATGGGCTGTGCGCCGTTAGAGGTGGCGAAAATCAATTTTGCGCGGGCATCATTGGTAGCATCATCCATAAGTTGAGCACCTATATAAGCCATACCTTTATTAAATTGAGCATTCTTAGCCATCCAGGTTATACTACCTGCAGATGAGCCACTTACAGTTGAATTGTTACTGAGTATAAGGTGAGACTGGCTGTTGAATTCCGTACTTGGGTTCAATATCTCAAAAACCTTATTGTTCCCACCGTGGAAGTAACTCTGTGGATTACCAGTATTCAAGCCGAGGTTTCCTGAGGGAATGTCCATCGTTAGAAAATTGGTTCCAGAAAAGGGTCCACCCAGATAAATTCTCTTGGTGGAAGTGGCATTGTAAACCGAAAAAGCATTGTAACCGCCAACAAAAATTGCTTCCGGATCCCAGCCTGCATAGGTACCGATAAGCTGATGTACAAAATCCCCCTGCCTGCTTGCAAGCACATTATCGTACGCATCTTTGATGGTTACCCCTGTAGTAACGATCGGCGCCTGCGCACGCAATTGCCATGCACAACTAAAGGTTATTATTAAATAAATTAAATACTTCTTCATTTTCCTTTGGATTGCCTTGCCAATATTTGTTTAACCTGTTCTTGTAATGCTGAAAGCGTTTCACGTTGATCCGTTGTATTCTTTTTAAGTAGATTAATATCTGCCAGTTGTGCAGCTAAAGCTTTATCCTTTTCAATCAAATGCAGTGTAAGTTCTTCGATCTTTTTGAGCAAAAGTTTGTTCATCCCCCCAAGTTCAATTCCGTTCTTTTCTGCTTCTCTGGCCGAGGGAACATCAGGCAGGTGTTTGTACACTTGTATAAATTTTTCAAGCTCAGGTAAGGGTAGCAGCTCATATTTTGGCGCAAAAACATAATCGGGCATTGCATCAACATCAACCCTGATCTCTCTTGCCCTGATCTTTCCGTTTACTGTTAGCTTCTCGGAGGGCAGATCAGTCCCTATACCTACACTCCCATTCATCACGTTCAGGTTGCCAACATAAGTATGGGCATTGTCTCTTATCGTATTAAAGATGGTTACTATGGCACCATTATCATTCAGGTTGTCGTCACTGATAGAACCGAGTTCCAATGCGCCTGCTAAAAGGTTACTCACTTTAAAAACCCCCAAATCTGCACCTATTGCCGCTTTTACCCATATCTGGCTTTCTCCTCCAAGATTTAATAGTGCAAACTGTGGTTGCAGCCACGCTGCATAGCCCATACTATGATGCTCCTGAATAGAAAAATTCTGTGAATTGATAAACTGGATCCTACCCGATACCAATGAAGGCTTATGTGCTGTGGTATGTTTATACGTGTATTCAAATTCGCTATGCAAACCACCAACTTTAGCCACCAGATACCATTTTCCATCGGCAGGCAAACTGAACTGCTGGGCGGATAAGTTCATACCGCTAAAGAGAGCTAAGATTAAAATGTATAAATGTTTCATTTGATCTTTCCTTTAAGTTCGGATATTTCCATTTGCTGCTGCTTCAGTTTTTCAGTTTGTTCATTCATTTTACGGTCGTGTTCAATCATGTGCAGGGTGAGTTCTTCGATTTTTTTAAGCAGAAGTTTGTTCATTTCGCCGAGTGCGATACCATTTTTCTCTGCCTCAGCAGCTGAAGGAACCTCTGGCAGATGCCGGTATTGATGAATATACTTCTCAAGTGCTGGCAGTGGCAGCAACTCGTAATTGGGTGCAAAAACATAATCCGGCATGCCAGTGGCATCTACCCTGATCTCTCTGGCCTTAATCTTTCCGTTTACTGTTAGTTTTTCTGAAGGGTTAGAAATATTGACCCCAACATTCCCTGTGCCATCAATCACGATATCATCACCATAAAACCAGTTCAATCCATTGCCATATTTATCAAACATTCGCCGTGTACCCAAAATCATCTTTCCGGTTGCGTTACTATTATCAACATTACCCGCAACAGTAATAATCCTGCCCTGGCCATAGGCATTAGACCCGTCACTATTCGCGGGGATAACAAATTCAATCTGAGCGCCTTTATCCAAAAATCTCCCTCCTGTAGTAGCTTGGACTACAATGCCACTCCCCCCAAATGTTGGTGGAGGAGCATTAAGTGCTGTTCCATCATAATTAAGGTGAAGTTTCGAAGAAGGGCTACTTGTTCCAATGCCAACATTACCGTTTGGCCATATTGTCATCCGGGTCTGTAGTCCATCGCCTTCACGGGTGTAAAACTTCAGTCCTCCCCTGTCAACATGCTGGCCAAGTCCATAGTAAGCCTCTACCCTTGCATTTTCTATCCCAAAATTTGAATTGAAAAAACCCAAACTACCATAATCACGGTCAGCGCCGGTAGTATTAGGATTTGGGGTATCCGCCCTACTCAATGCCAAATTGCTATAGGTATGGTTATCCCTTGAAGTAAGACTGGCAAATGTTTCTCCCTGGGACGGAATTCCTAAAAAATTACGGAGACTCGTTACATCAAACTTTCGGACAAATTCATCACCCGAGGAGGCAAAAATCCCGGTAAGTGCTGTTGAGCCCACTTCAAGTATGGCCTGAGTCCTGAAATAGTTAGCCTTTATGTGACCTCCATCGTCCCTTCTTGCCATCGTATAGGCATCAGCATCATAAGCGTAGCCTACAAAAGCCGAAGTACCAAGTTCCGAAATCAGGGCTAGACGATCCCAAGGTGTATGTTGCATACCTGTACCCCAATCCCAGTTATTCCTTACCCATACTGCATTATTTGAAGTTTCAAACATCAGCTGTGCATTTCTGGAAGGCTGCCCTAAACTGATTACCTTAAAATTAGAACTGGTTACCGAGCCATGAGGTGTATTGGTAAGTGCTCCTCCTGCTGTTTCAAATTCATATAGACCAGGTTCCTGATAAGCATTGAAATCTGTACTTCCGGGTACATAAGTGCTTAGTGCATAAGGACCAACAAATGTCCTCATCGAAGCAACGCGAGGCGAAGTGTCTTTTATATTCCGTAAGGAATGTATATTTATCTTATTCCGACTTACTGTTTCATTAATGGATCCAGCATTAGCCAAGAAATGACCATGCTCTTGTGAAAACACAACAGTCCCATTGCACATCAATAAGATATAAAACAATATTGCCTTGATTTTCATTAGTTTTTACCTTTTATACTTTTAGCCGCTGTACTTTTTTTCAGTTCATCAATATCCATCTGTTGTTGACGGATCATTTTTTCCTGATCAATTAAATGCAGCGTAAGCTCTTCTACTTTTTTTAATAACAGCTTATTCATCTCACCAACGGCCATTCCATCGCGTTCGAATTCTTTTGCAGAAGGTACTTCAGGAAGGTGTTTGTTTAAACGGATGTATTTTTCAACCTCGGCGAGTGAAAGTTTATGATAAGTTTCTTCAAAAACATAATCAGGCGCACCCTGCCCGTCCACACGGATTTCGCGGGCCTTGACCGTACCGTTAACCGAAAGTTTTTCAGTGGGATTGTTTACTCCGATACCTACATTACCCGCGCTGTTCCAAATGCCACCGGGAAACTTGATATTAGGAGCCCCAAACCCACCATCGTAACCCAGCTCAATTGTACCATTGCCCACACGGATAAAATCTACCCTTGATCCAGAATCATGAAAACCGATGGTAGAATAATCCTGACCGTTGAGCAACATGGTTGTTTTGTTGGTCCAATCACTAATTGTTGGCGAAGAATTCGCTAGCACATTCCCCAGACTCAAATAACCATCTGTATTATGAATAATGCTATTGCTACCTAGAACCATTGCACCACCTTGTATATGTAGCTTCGCTCCTGCATATGCCGTACCGGTCCCTATGCCGATATTTCCATCAGGACTAATGGAAAGCCCATTAGACAATTGATTATTGGAATAAAGCGCCAGACCATTATAAGTAGTAATCAGTGCCGTGCCGCTATGGTCGTCTCCTGTTATGGAAACCCTACCTCCCCATATGTCGAGCTTCTCCCGCGGACTAACACTTCCTATGCCGATATAACCATTTTGGCTCATCACCATATTTGGCGTGTTGCCCATTTGTTTCGATAGAAAACCAAGTGAACGGGAATTTCCTTCCAACTGGAGTGAAAACTTCTCCTCACCCCAGGCACCCACATTAAGCTCTGATTCAGATTCGTTCTGTGCAAATACAATTGCATTCCTTGCACCTGAACCGAACGTCCAAGCATCGTTATTCTGCTGGAAACGTCCTGTCAACATGAAAGTGGTGCGGCCAAAATCTGTCGCATTATTTGTCAGTGTAAACAGGGTGGAGGCATCAAACCAAGAGTCTCCCTTTACCTGAAAATGACCAGCAGGGTTTAAAGTATTTACTCCTGCAGGGCCAGCGTTTGGAAAAGTATTCTGAGCATATGCCTGATGTGAAAAGGCAATCATTAGCATAAAAATTGAAGCTATGCGAGATGTGAATTTCATTTCTTAAAGGATTTTAGTGTTTTCTCCAATTCAGCGATCTTTAAACGTTGGGCATCTAATAAGTCTCCGCGTTTTTCATTTAGATTATGCTCCTCAATGATATACAAGGTGAGTTCTTCAATTTTTTTGAGTAGCAGTTTATTCATTTCTCCCAGTTCAATTCCGTTCTTTTCAGCTTCAATAGCACTCGGTATTTCGGGCAGGTGTTTGTTCTTTTTAATATAACTTTCCAACTCCTTCAACGTTCCAACCTCATACCCCTCTTCAAAAACGTAATCAGGCATATCCAGCGCATCAACGCGGATTTCCCGTGCTCTGATTTTGCCGTTAACCGCTAATTTTTCTGTTGGATTTAAGGTATTAATACCAACGTTGCCATTGCCCACTATTACAATATCATCGCCATAAAACCATTCAACAGGTTTACCATTTTTACTAAATGACCTACGCGTTCCCAAAATCATTTTGCCTGTAGCATCGCCATTGTTGCTATTTCCCGCTACTGTAATAATCCTTCCCTGGCCCCAGGGATTACTTCCATCAACCGAAGCAGGCACAACAAATTCTATCTGTGCGCCTCTATCGGCTATTCTACCTCCTGTATTCGCCTGCACAATTAAGCCGGTACCAGCAAACTGATAGTTATTACCACCATCTGTAGTAGCATATGCTCCATTGAGATGTAGTAAACCCAATGGATTAACAGTGCCAATACCTACATTACCTACGTTGAAATAACTTGGAATGATACTGTTATTGGCAAGCTGGATGACTGGATCTCCCCCACTATTTGCATTTGTAATTCTTAAGCCATTACTAAAACGATGAGTGGCCCATCCATCATTCAGGTCAACAATATCTCCATCATCAGCTAGTTTTATCCCACCTCCTGTCGTATTACCTGTTGATACCATTAAATTTCCCGAAACAGAGAGATCACCGCCCGCTATCTCTAATTTTGAAGTTGGGTTGGCTGTACCAATCCCAACAAAGCGGTTATCTGCACGAATATGAAAAATGTCGTTATATTGAACATTGTTATACTGATTGCTTATAGTAAAGTCATTTCCAGAGTAATCGGTATAGCCCAATGCCCAGTTTCCATTATAGTCTCCACCGGAGGGATCGTTTTTGGCAAGGCGTAGCCCTGCCCAGCCATTTGGTTTTACAATCAATAAGCCCTCGCCCCATGCAGCATATTTAGCCAGTATTTTCACATTATCCTCGAAGATACCGGTACCATTTACATGCAACCTGGCATTAGCGTTCATGGTACCAAGCCCAAGGTTACCTGCCCCATCCAAATGAAAGCGGGGAATACCCTGTGTAAATAGTTTTACCCCCTGAAATCCTGATAAATAAGCATAGGGAGAAACACCATTTTCTTCGCCATACCAACCTAAACCGTAATGAGATACATCTTTACCTAAGTAATTAAATCGATCCGTAGGGTTGTAAGCCACTGCAGGTATATGCACACCTGCCTCAAAGGTTTGAGCAAAACAAAAAATGTGGATATGGATCAAAAAAATGATTGACAAGAAACTTTTAAGCTGTTTGCCAGAAAAAGTACAGAAACGGGTTTGGTTCATCATATTTTTATTTTTTCACTTATATACCATAGTACAACAACTGCAACATTCAACATTAGCTGACTGTGCATTACTACCCATTACATAAGAAAATATTTACTATAGGCCAACTCATTTTTATACGTTTAATGATCGATCTATCCAGTAATTAGTTTGTTTGTGAAGCTTGAGAACTCCGGATCGAAGATGAAAGAAAAAAAAGAGATTTTATATAGCTAACCGCTTCCATTACACGTAAGTGGTATTATGGTACCACGAATACGATAAAATGTATGATGAAACCTCTTTTTTTGTCAATCGTACCCTACAGATTATTATATTTGAACTTTAAAGTGCTCTCTATATGAAATTTAACTGTATTGCGGTCGATGACGATCCCGCAAACCTCGAACTACTATGTGATTATCTCACAACCCTTGACGATTATGAACTTTTAGAAAGTTTTACCGACCCCATTAAAGCAATGAACCACATTATTTCAGGAGATAATCTTGATATTGTTTTTATGGATATTGAAATGCCAGGCCTTTCGGGAATAGATTTAGCCAAGATTATCCGCAGTAAAACAAGAAACCTGATTTTTACAACAGCCCATTCCAGATACGCACTGGATGCATTTGAAATCGAGGCTGATGCTTTTCTCCTCAAACCTTTCTCTCTTGGCCATTTTGCTACAGTACTGCATAAATTACAAAGTAGACGTATTCTCCCTATCCAAGAAAAGAAAAAAGTTGATGATCAGTACTTCTTTATTAAAAGTAAAAATGATAAGTCAAAATTGGTAAAAATCAGGTTTGATGAAATTATAGCAATTGAAAGTATCCAGAATTACATTTCAATATATACTACTCATAAAACTGTTGTTGCGCATATAACCCTTACAAAAATTAAAGAAATACTTAAGAATAATAATTCATTTATTCAGATTCACAGATCTTTTATTATTTCGAGAAACTATTTAGAGGAAATTGAGAACAACCTGGTACGGATGAAAAACGATCTATTGCTAACCATTGGTGAGAATTACCGGGACGAACTCATCGGTTTTGTAAAAACGAAAACGATTAAAACCGGACGGAATTAGTAATCAATTATATTATTTGACAAATAATATGATGGAATAAACAATGGTATAAATTTAAAAAATAAAAAAGATAGTAAAAATTCATAATTGCTATCTATTTGCCTATTCGAACCCGAAAATTTATTAATTTGATTCGAATTAAATTAAAGCGGGCGACAAAGTTTGAATAAATCTTTCTTTGTCGCTCGCTCACACTACCGATATTACATATGATACGCTGTCACACTGAGCTTGTCGAAGTGCTTTCATGGTATAAAAAACAGGGGTCTTCGACAGGCTCAGACTGACATAGCAATTATTTTTATTGAAATTTAAACAGGCTCTTATAGTTAGCCTTGTATGAATATACCCCGATTTCTCCTGGTTACCCTTTAGCTTTCGCCCATACCAATGCCTCCACCAACTATAGCCTGTTATAGAAGGTCCGTTAGTGGTTAACCATCTTCATTGCGCCTTCACTATAACGCTCACCAGTGATAGGATATCGCCTGATCAGTTCATCAACCGCTGTAAGATCATCACCTGTCAGCTCAACTTCAATCGCACCTACATTATCTTCCAGGTATTTTCTTTTTTTCGTGCCTGGAATCGGGATAATATCCTCGCCCTGCGCCAGCACCCATGCCAGGGCGAGCTGTGCAGGTGTGCAGCCCTTGGTACCTGCCAGTGCCGCAAATTCAGCTATAAGCCTATTGTTACCGGCGATATTTTCCTGTTGGTAACGTGGCAGGGTTCTTCTAAAATCATCGTCAGCCAGGATATTTACATCGAGTGCATTGGTAACCAGGCCCCGAGCCAATGGAGAATAAGGCACAAGTGAAATACCAAGTTCACGGGTAGTCTGCAATATCCCATTTTCCACATCCCTTGTAAGCAACGAGTACTCACTTTGCAGCGCAGCAATCGGGTGCTCGGCATGTGCTTTGCGTAAAGAAGCGACAGAAGCCTCACTCAGTCCAAGATAGCGTACCTTTCCCGCTCTTACCAGATCGGCCATAGCGCCAACGGTTTCTTCAATCGGAATGTTAGGGTCAACGCGATGGGCATAGTAGAGGTCTATCGTATCGATTTTCAATCGTTTCAGGCTCTGTTCAACCGCAACTTTCATCCAGGCGGGAGAACCATCAAAATAGGTTCCCGTTGCGCTACTGGGGCCGGCAATTCCATCTTTAAAACGGAATCCAAATTTAGTTGCAATAAATACCTTGTTGCGGTTAGGTACAAGTACCTTAGAAATGAGCGCCTCATTTGCTCCGTTTGCATACATATCGGCAGTATCCCAAAAATTAATACCAAGATCAAGTGCTTTTTCAAGAGTCGCTAAACTTTCTTTGTCGTCT
Source organism: Pedobacter sp. ISL-64 (assembly GCF_018613605.1). Lineage (GTDB taxonomy): Bacteria > Bacteroidota > Bacteroidia > Sphingobacteriales > Sphingobacteriaceae > Pedobacter. The sequence goes on from NZ_JAGGPU010000020.1 coordinate 48,506, forward strand.
GTAGGTCCATACGCAAAACTCATGCCCATGCAGCCTAAGCCAAGTGCAGACAGTTTTTCGCTGGTTGTTCCTAAATTTCTATATTTCATTTTGATCAGATTTTGTTCACTCAAATGTAGATAAGAAAGCAAAACCGCGACTTATAATCATCAAACAGATCGTTATAATATTCAAACAGTTTCTCTCAATTTAGTAGGTGCTGAACCGGTGTGTTTTTTAAAGAACAGTGTAAAATATGAAGGGTATTCAAAGCCCAGGCTGTAGGCAACATCACCGATATTCCAGTCGGTATGCTGCAATAGTGCCTTAGCCTCTTTAACAATCCGGGCAGCGATATGAGCGGTTGTAGTTTTACCAGTAACCTCTTTTACAGAACGGTTGAGGTGATTGATGTGTACAGATAAAGCGTCGGCATAATCGGCAGGGTTTTTCAGTTTGAGTATAAGCGTAGGAGAATCAATTGGAAACTGTCTTTCCAGCAGTTCAAGAAATAAGGCAGAAACCCTTGAAGAGGCATTGGCATAAGTATGAAAATTTGTGGCCGGATTATTTTTCATCGCCTCATGAATCAACAGGTGCAAATAGCTACGCAGTACATCGTACTTGTGCGGATAAGTGGAGTGCATTTCTGCCTGCATCTTCTGGAATATGGCCGAAAATTCGCGCAATTGAACTTCATCTGGAAAGAACACCGGATTACAGCCGACCTTAAACAAAGGTGAATCCCGCAGGTTATTTACCCGTTCACTATGCTGAATGAAATCTTCGGTAAAAAGACAATACCAGCCCGACTGCTGATCTGAGTCTGCTTCCCAGGAATAAGGCACAATGGGGTTTGAAAATAGCAGTGCAGGTCGATCAATCTGTATCCACTTATCTGCATAATAGATCTTTCCCTTACCAATGATAAGTGAAACCTTATAAAAATCGCGGCGACTGTATGGGCTTACCACAGCGCAGTTATCTCTTGTGAATACGTTTATGTGGCCAATGCCAGCATTATCAAGTGGAACATCGATGGGAGCATGGTCTGGCAACCTGTTGTAAAAATCGATAACGGTCTCTGCTTGTTTCATACTGTAAATTTATAAAAATCAAATAATATACCTTGCATAAACCAAATTGATTGACCTCAACCGCCAATTCCAGAAACCCCTAAAACAAACTGCTTATCAGCATTAATTAACAATCTGTTTTTAATGAAGAGCGGTCAATAGATTGTGTTTTCAAAACCCATCATCCAAAGCCCTTACCAAACCCAAAGTATCTTCCAATAGTCTGTATTTAACGATCAATCCCTCAACAATCGTTATTTCTGTGAAAAACAGCGATTTATAAACTTTGTTTGTTTTCACCATCCGAGTTTGAAAATTCCCCGAACTAATTACTACATTTCCAACGACTGCTATATGATCAATCATTGCAGAAACGGCTTCTGTATTTTGCCATAACAGTTCAAAAAATTCCCGTACCTGATCACAGGTATTTCGGGTTCCCAACCAGGGCGCGATTGTTTCGTCTCCAGGAACATACCAATCAAGCTCTTCCGGGAACATTTCTATTATCTTTTGGATGTTACGTTCACCTAATGCAGAATAATAGCTCAAGACTACATCGATGGGACTGTAAGATTCAGTTGCTTTCATCTATTTTTAGTGTTACAATATCAAATGCCGGACAGTAAGAAATGGCCTGTCCGGCATTTATTTAAGTTTACTTAGCGCCTGTTTAAAAATTAAATAAAATTATTTCGTATGTCAGTCTGAGGGATAATTTATTTTATAAAAATCAATATGAATGACGTATACATTTATTTTTTTGCCTTAGGGCACAGTCTTGCCTCGGCTCACCGCCGCCGATAGGCTCTTTCTTTTTGGCATCAAAAAGACCAGCACAGCTAGCTTGAATGCCGTTGAAAACATAAAGCCCCATGAAAAAACAAAAAATGCCGGCTGAAAATTTTTCTTTTGAAGCCAGTTGTTTGGCCAGAACAATGCAACCCGAAAAATTTGTTAGGCCGGATTTAAGTAGAACGGGGATAGCAGTGCTATGGCCTAGCTGGATGGGAATGCGAAAGCGGTTAAAGTGCTGATTAATAATAGTTTATAAAACAACATCAATGGTAGCGTAGTCGAAGACCATTTCAACGCATTAATAAATGCAATCGACTACGCTCAGTGCGACAGCAAAAGGCCATAATATTTGTTATAAAAATTTAAACAGGCTCTTAGTTTGTCCAGAAGTCATCCTCCTGCACCTGATCAGCAGAAAAAATCTCTACATTACAGATTTTACCATGCTCAACCGTGTAAATATCTATATTGTAAACGTCGAGTTTTTCTCCAGAGGGCTTCTCTGCCATCCAGTGTAACAGGCATGCAACCCGGTTGCCGTTTAAGCTAATTGATTGATAAGCATCTAACTGTAATGTGTTACCGGAAATCTCGAACATCTTACCGACCATTCCGAATACCTCCTGCTGTGAACGCTTTAGGCCTGAGATCTCGTTGCTGCCAGGCTGTGACCAATTTACATCAGAAGACAATAGTTGGCCAATTTTTTCAAGATCGACCGCTTTAACCGAGGTCAAAAATTCTATCACTGTTTCTTTTGATTGATTTTCCATCATATTTTCTATTTAGTATCTGAACCAAAGTTCGCAGGTTCAACTGAAGTTGAGATTACCATTAAACGACATTAAGCTATCTTTTCCCGTCAAATTATTTTTATTCTCTACTATATTGATATTTTAGCTTCCAATATTTATCTACTATGGAAGATCAGATTAAAAATTTCATATCAAGACTGATTGGTTATGCGGTTCAAAGAGACATATCTGCAGAAAAACTTCTCCGTGCCTCAAACATCACCATAGATGAACTGACAACTTCAAAAAATCCACTTACGGCTAAACAGATCGATGATGTCTGGTTTAATGCTGTATCTATAAGTAGAGACAACTTGTTCGGTCTTCATTTTGGGGAATCCTTACAGCTACAGGCATTGGGAATTGTCGGAGAAATAATAAAAACGAGCAGAACAGTGGGTGAAGCGGTAACTAATGCTGCCCCATTGGCCCAAATCATCTCAGCATCGGTAGAGCTCAGAATTTTCAGGGATGACCATCATTTTTCGATAATATTTGTACCGGCCACTCGGGATTGGAATCAAAATACAACTGAAATACAAACCGTTGACCTTTTAATGGTTCTGGTAATACACGAACTTGACGGATTATTGTTTAAGAAGCTGTACCCAAGTTCGGTCAGCTTCGCCAGATCGCTGGATAACCTTGAGGAATATGAGCGTATACTGCGTTGTAGGCCGGAGAAAAATGCAAAAACCACTCAAATTTCATTTGATATTGCCTACTGGAATGAAAGGATTATAAGATCAAAACACGAACATCAGCAAGTTTTGCTTTTGGAAGAGGGCCTCTGGCAAAATACGCATGCATCTGACCGGGCATTAAAAAAGCGTATCTACAATTACATATGGTCTAACTCCTATCTGAAAATGGTTACCCTGGAAGATATTGCATGTAACTTTAATCTCAGTCCACGTACACTCCAGCGTAAACTAAAAAGTGAGGAGATCAATTTTCAGCAGCTAGCTGATGAAGCCCGTAAAAACCTTGCTTTAATGTATTTGAAAGATGATTCTCTTCAGATAAAAGAAATATCTACCATGCTTGGCTACAATGAAGTAAGCGCATTTATACGTGCATTTAAACGATGGACAGGAACGGCACCCACTGATTATCAGAAAAAATTGCTTCGCTCGTAGTAAAAAAAATCACATCATTTTTTAACGGCTATTATCGTTGTTATACTGCTGTACAATTGAGACAGGTGCAAGTAAACCTGTGGCGATAATCAACCCGGCAAACTATAAACAGCATAATTTAGGCGTCGCAAAGATTGCCTTGATAATATTTTAATGGAGTACGACTGGTTACTGGTATCTTAAATGATAATATTCCCTGTGTAGCTACTCATTGCAATAGACTGCCTGTCATCTGAAATAAATGAAATCCAGGTATGCAATTCATTTTCTTTTTCAAATGCGGGGATTACAATTGTCTCCATCCCATCAATTCTTCTTGCGCCACTGAGTTTAAAATAAGTCCGTTGAGCTTTAACATTATAAGCAATTACCATCACCTGATCTGTTTCCCTAATCGAGTTATTAGCTGTATTATTTTCCCAGCTGAAATGAAGGCCCACATCGTCTTTAACTACGTTGGGCTTTTCTGCCCCCAACAAACTTCCAAAGGTTAGACATACCTTTGCATAATCAATTTCGCCATTTGCATCCAATGCATTGAGCATATTGTACGACTTGGCTGCATTATGCGCGGTGATCATCCTCAGTTTAGATTCGAGATTGTACCCAACCCTAATGAATGTAATTAAGGGTTTAAGGAAATGCTGCATCCTGGTAAAACCAAACCTGCAAAGCTTTTGTTGGGCTGTTCCTTTTTTGTTTTTTACACTGGATTTAGGTAGCGCTTTCATCACCCATTGTCCATTTAGTTGATAGCCTATTACGCTCCCAACTTTCCCGGTGAAACCACCGTTGATTCCTTGTTTAAATATTGCCATAATTTTAAAAATTATGGGATGATTAACACTAAGATAAAAAAAGAATTGTAATCAACATACTATTTCAACAAATTTAACAGGGTTTTAAAACATAGTTAGTTCGGATATAATTGTCACAACTCTGTTGTAAGTCCGAACCAACTCCGAACCAAGCCCGTCCCAATCCTTAGTTTTTCCGAACCAAATCCCGATTCATCAAGTAGCTTAACGTAACAATTTGAATCGAATTTAACTTTAAGATACAGCCTCCTTTTTTCCAGGTTAAAAATCTACATGATAATCTTTGGAGAATGGTTTTGCTGCCCAGGCTTTTTTCGATGTCCACTCTGCAGAGGGTGCGGCCCAAAATTCATCGCTAGCGGGCAAACCCAAAGGAAGGAACGATAGTGTAGCCATATACAAACTACCTGTAGAGGTATAATAATCAGCTATTTCCGGATCATGCCCACAAAAACCAAGCTGTAACCATCCTTTTGCGTCAAAAGTTCCGGGTATGCCATACATATTCTGTTTAACTTTAGTTAAGGCAGAACGTACCTGAGCGGGCTGAATAGTTGCTGGCAACTTATGCATTAAGGCAATTTGACTTAAAGCTTGGAAAGCGCCGGTTCTATAGGTAATCGAACGTCCAATTGGTGGATAGGTTCCTTCAGGAGAAATCATGCGCTCTTGCCCTACTACATAACGCTGCATCCTTTTTACGGCAAGATCGTACCGTTCTTTTTTGATTAGGTTCTTATCGAGCATAACAGCTAGCGTATCCACCATCATCGGGTGGATTACAAAGGAGTTGTAATAATCAAAAGCCATGTTTACGCCATCACCATACCAACCATCTCCTTTATACCATGCGTTTAATGTATCTACCCCCTCATTTAAGCGGCTTTCATCGTGTGGTTCGCCAATCGATAATAAAAAGGCTTCGGTAATAGAACCAAATAACAACCAGTTATTTTTAAAGGGTTTTCTGTTTCTTAATGATTTAAACGAAGCAATAATTTCGCGTTTTGTTTCGGGCTTTAACGGTTCCCATAGCGCTTTAGGTGCTCTTAAAAAAGTTTGTGCCAGGTAGGCTGAATCAACAATTGGCTGATAATCCCTGGTAAAATTTAGTTTATCAGGACTATTTACCGCAAAACAGCTATCCAATCCCTGAATGGCTTGTAATTTCAATTTATTCCTTAAAACACCTTCGGCTGTGGTATCATCAGGTAGCGAAAGCCAGGGTGCAATTCCGGCATAGGTACGGCCAACAGCTTCCAAATACGATACAGCAGGTGTTCTGGAGTCGAATTTCGGTGCAGTAACCACTGGCATATTTTTAATCAGTGTTCCATTGGCTAAATTGGAAACAACGGGGCTGGCAATCTTATACAGCAGTTTATACCAATATTCTCTGTCGTTTTTTGGTTGAGAACTTGTACTGTTATTAGTTTTTGTAGCGGATAAAATTTCGTTAGGATTAAACAGCCCAAATACTCCGGTTAATGACAATGCGCCTATAAATTTTCTTCTTTCCATTTTTTGTGTGTTATAAATACCAGTTTTTGTAGCGCATTAGCGCCTCGAGATAGTAATAATCGGCGTAGCTTAGCGGAACGTCGACTTCTGATTTCAGGGGCAGGGCTCCAGTACTGTGCATCAGTAAAAAACCGCCGTTTTCACCCTGCTTTGCAGTATACGCATCAGATGAGAGTGAAATGATCATTTTTTTTGCTACGCCTACATATAATTTTCGCTCGCTTTTTGTTGCATACTGTCCTAATTCTAGCAAACCAGAGGCAATAACCGCAGCGGCAGAAGCATCACGATAAGTATCTGGAATGTTAGGTGCGTTAAAGTCCCAGTATGGAATCTGATCGGGAGGCATATTCGGGTGGTTGATAATAAACCTGGCGATGTTTTTTGCCTGATTAAGATAATGTTTGTTCTTGGTAAAACGGTACATCATGGTATAACCGTATAATCCCCAGCCCTGGCCGCGGCTCCAGGCCGATTCGTCAAAGGCCCCCTGGGCCGTACCTCTTTTAAGTACTTTGCCAGTGGTCATATCGTAATCTACTACATGGTAGGAACTATAGTTTGACCTGAAATGGTTTTTAAGCGAAGTATCGGCATGGTTGAGGGCAATTTTCTTGTATTTCGGATCGCCACCATGATCAGACACCCATGCCAACAGCTCCAGGTTCATCATATTATCAATAATAACAGGGCCTTTCCATTGTTTACTGCTATTCCACGATTGGATTACGCTAGCAGCAGGGCGGTAGCGCGTGGCAAGCGAAGCTGCAGCTGTATCGATGGTTGGTTTATATCGCGCATCACCTGTAATGCGGTAGGCGTTGCCGAAACTACAGAACATCATGAAACCTAAATCATGGTTTCCGGTATAATGTTTCTCCTTCTCTAGTACGGCAAGGCGTTTTTCTGCCTCTTTTAAGGTGCCAGAATCTTTAGTGTATTCGTAAATATAAAGTAGCGAACCCGGGTAAAAACCACTGCACCACCATTTGGTATCGCTCGTTTCCAGCTTATTATTTTTTGCATAATAGGTTTTCGGCATGCGGTCTGCCGGTGTGTTTTTGGCCAGTAACTGATATTGTTTCTGTGCAAATTCAAATTGCCTGTCGAGCAGATTTTTCATCGCTTTTTTTTCATCGGCTGCCTTTTGTGCATGAGCAATTACTGCTGTGGCCAGGAAACATATGGTGAACAATAATTTCTTCATAGGTTAGGTAAACTTGTATAATCCATTTTGTGTAAGCCTTAACATAGGCTTTTGATGTTGGTTGCGGCAAATTTGTGCTTTTACAAGTTTAAAAGAGGTGAAAATCGGAAATGATATGGTAGAAAATCGGAAATCAACTACCTTTTGGAGTTAATTTTACAACAATCCATTTTACTGAACTTGTTTTAGGCAGTTGACCGTTTCTTTTGAAAAATAATGCCCAATGAGTGGCTATAGGATTTTGAAATTTGTAAAAACGACTGCCTCCCCCATCGGAGAACGGCCTTTCTTTCAATTTCATCGGTCTTTAATCAATGTATATTGATTAATGGTACTGGATTTCATTATGCTTATCTTACTGAAAGTCAATTGATTTTTAACTCAGCATAGTGTTTAATAAACCAGGTTAATGCCGGGTTTTTATTTGATTCTTTATAAGCCAGTACCACCTCTGTGTTGACCGGAATAGCATCAAATTCAATAAAAGATACTTTCAACTGTGCATATTGTTTTTTTAACGACAACGGCAAAATAGATACACCCAGGCCTGCTTCTACCAGTTGTAATATAGAGTGTACATTGTTGGCCTCGTGGGTAATATCGGGACTAAAGCCCATCCGCTGGCAAATTTCCATAAGTTTCTGGTTATACTGCGGTGCAAAATCTTTATTAAAGAATATAAACGGGCTTTTCTTCAAAAAATCAGCAAGTCCGTTCTTCGTATCAATTTTTTGGTCTGCTAAAGGAATAACCACTACAAATGGATCAAAAAACAAAGATTCTACTTTCAATTTTTCCGATAAAACCGGTGCTCTTAAAATCCCCACATCTAAACCACCATGTTCTAGCTCTTTAATTTGAGCAAGTGTAGGCACTTCGAACAAACTCGTTTTCAAATAGGGAAATTCCCGGTACATTAATTTTAAAATTTCTGCCAGGTGCGATTGGTAAACCGAACTGATGTAGCCAATCTTTAATTCGCCGCTAATACCTTCATGAATTTTACGAACCACTTCTTTACTCTCTTCCAGTTTGGCAAACATGGCATCCACTTCAACCTTAAAGTACTTTCCGGCATTTGTTAATGCAACCCGCTTATTACTCCTGGTAAACAATTGTACTTCGAGTTCTTCTTCCAGTTCTTTAATCTGCCTGCTCAAAGGAGGCTGCGAAATAAAAAGTTTGGTTGCAGCTTTAGTAAAATGAAGTTCTTCTGCAACAGTTTTAAAATACAACAAATGTCTGAGCTCCATATTTATAATACTTAACAGGTATCGTTTTATGCTAAAATTGATATTTTACAAATATGATCAACAGCACTAACTTTACAAAAAAATTAAAGCAATGAGTAAAGATTATTCGCACAAGGCAACAAATGAAGAAATTAAAACAAGGTTTGATAACGATGTAGAACGTTTCTCGAACTTAGAGAGCGGACAACAAACCACCATCGATGCGCCACTTACCATGGAGCTTTGCACCGGAGCGGCCAAATATATTAATCCAAATGCAAAAGAACTGTTGGATATTGGATGTGGTGCGGGCAATTACACGTTAAAAATGCTCAGCAAAATCCCAAACCTTAACTGTACACTTAACGATTTGAGTTTACCGATGCTGGATCGGGCAAGCGATAGGGTATCGGTACAAACAACCGGAACAGTAACCGTTATACAGGACGATATGCGTAACCTTAATTTACCCGATAATCATTTCGATATTATACTTGCTGCTGCAACATTTCATCATTTGCGCACCGATGCCGATTGGGAACTTGTTTTTACCAAAGTTTACAAGGCTTTAAAACCTGGAGGCAGTATCTGGATTTCAGACCTCATTGCACACGATTCCGTTTTGATCGATAATCTTTTTCAAGATCAATACGGGGCCTACCTTGAAACACTTGGCGGTGAAACATACAAGCAAAAGGTATTTGATTATATTGAATATGAAGATACCCCACGTTCTTTAAACTATCAATTGGCATTATTGCAAAAAGTTGGGTTTAGCGTTACCGAGATCCTGCACAAAAACTCTTATTTTGCAGCTTTTGGAGCGATAAAATAATAAAAAAGAGGTTGTATCATAAAGGCAATTTCAGCCCAGAGCTGTCATGTTGAGCCTGTCGAAACACCTTAAAGCGTATTTAAACAGGTCCTTCGACAAGCTAAGGATGACAAATCTCATTTATGATACAACCTCTTTGTTTTCAGCTTAAAAATTTATATATCTCTTAAACGCTGAAATAGCAACAGAGATTAACGGTTCTTATTATTAATCAAATCGGTGGCTTTTCCGTTTTTGGCGTCAATGGGTTTACCATTCTGAAGGTAAATTAAGCCGTTTCTATATACAGCCAAGCTGGATTTTCCTCCAGCTAAATAGTTGCCCGGCACAGGAATATCTCCTTCTTGTTCAAATATGCAATAGATAAGTCCACTTTGAAAATTAATCTCGGGTTAACAATAGTAGTCTTAAGTTTGTTCTTAAAATCCGAAAGGCGATGACAAACCACATAACACAATTAAAAAGAGCAACTTATTACAGCATTTATCTTGTCATTCTATTTTTAGCCATTCTGCCTTCATGCAAAAAGGGCAATAAAAACCCCGATTATCCAATTGGAAGCAACGAGAGCATTAACACCTGGATACTAGATAGCCTTAAACGCTACTATTATTGGAATGAGCAATTGCCTGCCGATCCTAATATCAGTTTATCACCAAAAGATTTTTTTAATTCCATCCGCAATGCATCCGATCGCTTTTCATATATCAGTATCCCTAACGACCCAAGCACCACAATACCAAGCAATAGAAATTTTGGTTTTGATTATGCAACGGTAAGCGACCAAAACAGCGCAAAAGTTATCGGGATCATTAAAGTTGTATTAAAGGATTCTCCCGCATCGAGGGCTGGTTTAAAACGTGGAGATTACCTCAGTAAAATTAACGGCAAAACCTTAACTGCTACTAATGCACAGGCTTTGCAAACCGAAATCTTAAACAGCGACCGTTTTTCTTTAGGTTTAGCCGAGCTGAATAACAATACCTGGACAGATACACGCACTGTTGACTTAAGCAAAGGTGTAATACTCGACCAACGGGAGATTAGCAAGGTTATAGAAAGCGACGGAAAAAAAATCGGTTACCTCTATTTTCTGGATTTTAATGGCGGTTTAGCCAGCTCACTCACTCCTGTTTTTAGTAATTTTAAAGCAGAAGATGTATCCGATCTTATCCTCGATCTCCGTTATAACGCGGGTGGTCAGGTAGCAGAAGCAGCAGGCATATGTGCCATGATCGCTAAAAATGTATCGTTCAATAAACCTTTCATTACCTACAGGGGCAATAAAAATGGCGGAGCCAAAACAGAATCTATTGGTACTGCAGCTACTTTCGATGGTACCGTAAATTTCAACACCCTCTTGCAACAAAACCTTGGCCTAAGTCGGGTTTATATTTTATCAACAGCCGCCACGGCATCTGCCTCAGAAGTAATGATCAATAACCTAAAACCTTTTATTCAGGTGGTGTTAATTGGCGAAAAAACAAAGGGAAAAGATGAAGCATCATTTAGGATATTTGATGCACGAAGCCCTAAACAGGTAAAATGGGAAATGCACCCGATTGTTTATAAACTTTCTAATGCACAGGGCAGCGGTGGGTATAGTGCTGGAATCAACCCCGATATCGCAATCAATGAAATGAGTATTTTGCCCTTGCTTCAACTGGGTGATCCTGCAGATCCCATGGTAAAAGCAGCAATCGCTGCGATAACAGGCAAAGCCATCAAAACATCGATTGCTATAAATAATGTGCTTTCCAAGCGCTTTCGGGCTGATCGCATTTTAATGGATTCGAGGGCAGAATCTGCGCAACAGAGTATCGTAACTACGCACCGATTAAAGTGATAGAAAAGGTTTTCATTGTGTTAACATTAACTTTAAACGTGACCACTAACTTGCCTCCCATAACCGCTACTTATGGAACAGTTGGAAGATTTTAAAAATGCAAAACTCCTGAATGCAGTAAAAACTGGCAATTCAGCTGCTTTTAATGAAATTTACCATCTGTACCGCAAAAAAATATATGGTTATGCCTACCATTTTACACGGGACAAAGAAGAAGCTGAAGAACTTACTCAGGATGTTTTTGTAAGGCTTTGGGAACACAGATCGAAGATAGATCCGCAAAAGAATTTCGATGCCTTTCTTTATACGCTTATCCGCAACAATTTCCTCGCTACACTTCGTAAAAAAGCCAGAGAAAAAGCATACAGTAGCGAAAACCTTAAGCATGAGCAATCTTTTTATGCCATAGAAGACGAACTTAATGCCAAAGAAACTAAACAGATTGCACAGGAAGCAATAGAAAGTCTTTCTCCGCAGGTAAAAAAAATATACCTGATGAGTAGAAATGACCACCATACACATGAGGAAATATCGCAGTTGATGGGCATCTCCAAAAACACGGTAAACAATCACCTCAAAAAATCACTGGGTATAATGCGGAAATATTTTAGCACTTATTCTCCAGAAACGATATTATCTTTTCTATTGGTGTTGCTTTGTTAAGTGGTTGGCGTGGAGCGTTAAGATAAGCGCCCTCTCCTATTTTTCATCTTCCATCATTAAGAGGTTAAGAACATTAAGTTTTTTTTTTTAGCGCAACCCAAGCGGCGCGTCCTCTTGAGAGGTCTGGTTTTTCAGAACAACATTGGAGTAGAGATGACATGCCACGTAGAATCGTCATTTCGACCGCAGTGGAGAAATCTTTGAAGTATGTTAAAAGATTTCTCCATTTCGCTACGCTTCAGTCGAAATGACGACTGATTTTCTAAGTCTGTCATTGGTAACTTGTTTCAGCATCTTTATTGCTTTATCATTAACTTTTTAATCGTTGCTATTGATTATTGCAAATTGATCATTGGTTATTATCACACCACAGTACAACACGCTACTAAACAGCACTTTACATTTTATTTTAAAAAAAATATTTTTCCGCATAGCTGTATTTAAGGTTTCAGACATATATACCATAGCGCGCAGCATAAAAGCTTACAAACATTAAAGTGAAAGAAAACATTAAAATACTATTTGAACATTATTTAACAGGTAAAACCAATCCGGAGCAAGAAAAAATCCTGATGGAGTACCTGGCCGACCCGGCAAACGCCGATTCTGAATTTCACGATGTAATGGAAAAAACCTGGACAAAACAAACGGACGAAACCGATTACTCTTTAGCCGCAGTTCAAAGACTTGCACAGATATGGAATAAAGTTGAGGAACGCCAACCAAAAAGCCGATCACTCTTCCCACTATTAAAATATGCCGCCGCAATTGTGGTCATCATTTCTGCATCGCTTGGCTGGTATGCATATAAAAAAGCGCAACAACCTGTACAAACAGCCATTGCCTTTTTAAGTAAAACCACCCAAAAAGGTGAGAAAGTAAGATTGATTTTACCTGATAGTTCTATTGTATACCTCGGCGCCGGAAGTAAGCTTACCTGGCCATCACATTTTGTGAAGGGCGGTTTAAGAAATATACAGCTTGATGGAGAAGCTTTTTTCGAAGTAAAACGCGATACCACCAGTCCTTTTATTGTACATAGCGGGCAGATGCAGACACAGGTTTTGGGAACCTCGTTTAATATCTATGCTTACCCGAAAGATGGAACCTTTAGTGTTGCCGTGCGCACTGGTAAAGTGAAAGTTTCGGAGAGCAGTCAAGGTGAACTAAAAGAACTTTCGCTACTTACTCCTGGCATGAGAATATTTTATCATTTAAGGGAACATAATTATACAGTACACACTGAACGGGTAACAGAAGTAAATGCATGGATCAAAAATAGCTTCGCTTTTAAAGATATAACGCTACCAAATATGCTCAAATCATTGGAGAGATATTACAATGTAAACATTGAGCTAAAGAGTAATAAACTTAATCAATGCAGGTTTAATGCCACCTTTTCGAACAAAAGCATCACCAATGTAATGGAAGAGCTACATGTAATGAGTGGAAAACACCTGAAATACAAAATAGATACCGGCACTAAAACAATTACCATATGGGGGGAGGGCTGCCAATGATAGGTTAGCTTATACTTGAGCGCGCAAACATACCTGCGCATTATTACCGGATTTACACCTATGAAAAATAAATTAAACCTCTTTACACAAACATGGAGCCGGATTGCTCGAACAATCCAGCTCCTAAACAAAAGTTTTTAACCCGTGAGAATTAAAAAACATCTTGAACCTATGAAAATAGGGTTTTATGAATATATAAAAGAATATATTATCCATTTCGATTACAGGCCAGCAGCATTTATGTTGGTGCTGTGCGCCCTTTTGTCAAATCAGGCATTAGCAAGAAACTTTGAGCAAACACCAGGAGAAAGTAGTGTAAGCATCAAAATAGCCGAAATGAGCATCTCGGATGCCCTTAGTCTTTTAGAGGAAAAAGCAGGCTTGTCGATTAATTACAATAAATCGATTTTTAGCCAGAACAGCAGAATAAGCCTCGAGGTAAAAAACATGCCCCTTGAACTGATCCTCAAAAAAATACTTTCAGGAACCAGGGTAGCCTATAGGTTTGCTGATACCAATACCATATTGCTTTACAAACTTCCTGATCCGGTAAAACCTGGACGTATATCGGGTAAAATACTTGATGAAAAAGGTGAAACCCTTCCTGGTGCCTCCATAAAGGTTATCCAAACAGGCAAAGCCACGCAAACCGCCAGCGATGGAAGTTACACTTTAAGCGTTGAACCAGGTACTTATACTGTGGAAGTTAGTTATATTTCTTTTGTTACCCAACGCATTAGCGAGGTAAACGTAAAGGCAGACAAAAATACACCATTAGACATTTCGTTAAAACCTGATGCAAAAGGCTTACAGGAAGTAGTAGTAACGGCCAGTTACAAAAAAGCTTCGGTTGAGGGTTTATTGGCCCGGCAGAAAAATGCCTCCGAAATCAGCAATGGGATCAGCGCAGAACAAATTAGCAGAACACCCGATAAAAACATCGGTGAAAGTTTGAAACGCATTAGTGGTGTAAGCACTATTGACAATAAGTTTGTAATCGTTCGTGGAATTGGAGAACGTTACAATTCGGCTCAGTTGGATGGCGTGACCCTGCCAAGTACAGAAGCGCAGACACGCAACTTTTCCTTCGATCTTATTCCCTCTAACCTTGTTGATAATGTAGTGGTAAGCAAAACGGTTACGCCCGATATGAACACCAGTTTTGGTGGTGGATTGATACAAATCAATACCAAAGATATCCCAACAGAAAATTTTATGAGTTTTACTGCAGGTACATCGTACAACGACCAAAGTACTGGTAAGGATTTTTTAAGTCATAAAAGAGGTAAATATGATTATTTTGGCTTTGACGATGGCAGAAGGAATTATCCTGAAGACCTTGTTGTAACAGATAGAAGAGTTGCGCCCAATAATAGTTTAACGGAAGCGGAATATGCAAAAAAGGTAGAAACGCAGAGCCGTTTATTTACCAACGATAACTTCACAATGTACCGTTACCAAGCTGCACCATCTCAAAACTATCAATTCAGTATCGGAAGAATGATCCAGATTGATACTTTAAAACAAAAGAGACTTGGTTTTACTGGGTCTGTAAGTTACCGGAACACGCAACAGATCAACACATTTGATCAACAGAAAAGAGGAGACTGGTCTGCTTCCGAATTGTATAACAATGCTGGTTCGAGTTATGGTTTTAACACCACTTGGTCTGCGTTGTTAAACATTGGCTATCAATCAGGAAAAAACAGATATAGTTTCCGCAACAATTATACACACATGTACGACAATACGTTGGTGAGAACGCTAGGGCACAGTTTTGATGTTTCGGGCAATACACCGGCGAACCGTTTGGAAGAAACAGATGATCCAACATATACAGATCTGTTACAGAACAAACTGAGCGGACAGCACCAGGCTGGTAAATTTAAAATAGAATGGAATCTGGCCCGAACATCGATCAACCGTAACGAAAAAGATGTAATACTGGCTACTCAGGTACCAAGGCTTATTGACAAGGAATATCAGTATTTTTATGATATTGTAAACAGTAGTGAACCCCGTATCCTCCCAACCTCCCGTCACCATTACGAAAATGCTGAAGAGCATTATTCGTGGGATGTGTCTACATCTACTCCCTTTGAAGTTGCAGGAATAAGAAACACCTTGAAGACAGGATATTTCGGAAACTGGAAACAGGCCCGATTTAACTGGACTATTGCTTCCTTTTCGGCCAACTTCAATACCCTACCAGATAGCTTACGCTATTTAACAATAGCAGAAATGCAACAGCCCGAGAACATTCGTGGCGCCAATGGTTTCTTCTATAATGTTGGGAATGGCTTTCAGGATATATACAAGGGCAAAAGTCTTACACAGGCTGGTTTTTTGATGTTTGACACGAGGTTTCTAGAGAAATTCAGATTGGTTTGGGGTGCACGTGCAGAATATTATAAATACGATGAAATCAATAATGGAAACAACACCAACCTCAAAATATTCAGCATTAAACCAGATAAACACTGGCAATGGCTGCCATCCGCCAATTTAACTTACAGTCCCACAAGCAGCCTCAATATCCGTACCGCCTTTTCGAGTAGCGTAATCCGACCTGAACTATTAGACAATAGCCAATTTTGGAGATATAGCCCATATCTTGGTGCACAATTTGGTAACCAGGGCTTATACAGTACCAGGATTAATAGTTACGACCTGAAAGCAGAATGGTTTCCGGGACTTGGTGAAATTATTTCTGCAGGAGGCTTTTACAAGAAATTCAACACACCCACCGAGCTTACCTTTAGTACTGCTTCAGGCAACATCAACTACTACTTAAAAAGTGCCGATTTTGCACAAGTTTATGGGCTGGAACTTGAACTACGGAAAAATTTCAGCTTTATTTCTACGCATAAACTATTTAGTAACCTAACGGCCTACGCCAATTTAACCCTTCAGCGATCGGATGTGAAAGGAACATATCTGGTGGCCAATACAGATCCAAATGGTCCATCAACCATAGAGGCTCCAAGCAAACAGAACCGCCCCATGTACGGACAGTCGCCTTACCTGGTTAACCTGGGTTTACAATATAGTGCAAGCCATTTTAGCTTCAATGTCATGTACAACAAATCGGGCTATAAAACATATATCGTAAGTGAACTGCCCGCTGATATTGAATACGAAAAATCTAGGGCACAGATAGATGCGCAAATTAGTGGGCGTTTATTAAAAAACAGGCTTGAGATAAAGATCAATGCCGGAAATCTGTTGAACAGGGCATCGGTTTTTTATCGAAACACCGCCAGCTACGAGGTAAATCCTGATTACGTTGGTGGCGATGCCGATCGCAGCACCAGGACAAGGTTAAAAGAGGGTTATAGTGACAAATATGATGATGGCGACCTGATCAGCTTTAGCCAGAAATTCGGACGCACCTACAGTACCTCTATTACTTATAATTTTTAAAGCTACCATGAAAAACAATATAAATCAATTTACACCCTTTAATCAGAAAGGAGGAACAAAGTTTCCTGCATAGCCATAAAAAAACGAAAGGTTGTACCAGAACCCTTCGTTTAAACCGATCATTTCTAGTAGAACGGCAATCAGGATAAACCTGAAATATTTTAAAAAACCTGCTGTTAAAAGCCAAGGGCAGTCAACAGATCTGCTTAGTTATCGATAAGAAATACTAAGATATAAAAAACATCCTATTTAGTGATATATAAGCTTTTATTTCCATAAAAAAGAAAGGGATTATCTGCTCTATCCCTAAATAACCAAAAAATCAACCTAAAAAACATGGATCCTACCTATTAGATCCTATGAAAAACAAAAAAACGAAAATGAAAAATTTCAAAAATTTAATCGGTCTTTTATCAATTGTTGCTGTTTCTTTTACAGCTTGTAAAAAAAATGAAGGTGGATCAGCTTCATTCGGCAACCGCAGCACTTCAGCAGCAGATTATTCACAATCATCATTACCAGTTGTAGCCGTTAGCGGAGACATTACCAGCTCTGTTACCTGGACAGCAGGAAACGTTTACGAATTAAGTGGTGTAGTAACGGTTAGAAACGGTGCAACTTTAACCATCCAACCAGGTACTTATATTAAAGCATCAGTAAATACCACAGGTGTACAAAACGGTGTATTGGTTGTAGCAAAAGATGGTACCATTAATGCTGTTGGTACAGCTGCTGATCCGATTGTATTTACCAGTCGTTACCTTTTAGACGGTGATGCCAGTACAACAGGTAAACCAGGCGATTTAGGTGGTTTAATTGTTTTAGGTAATGCAACGATCAACGTTGGCGATAAACTGATTGAAGGTTTAGCTGATCAACCTCAGTTCCATTACGGTGGATCAAACGATGCTGATAACCGCGGTATTATACAGTATGTACGCATCGAATATGCAGGTTTCCAGTTGGCTACAAACATCGAGGTAAATGGTTTAACTTTAGGCGGTGTAGGTAGCGGTACTACTATCGATCACGTACAGGTTTCTTACGGTCTTGATGATGGATTCGAATTTTTCGGTGGTACAGTGAGCCCAAGCAATTTAATTGCTTTAGCATCTGATGACGATCAATTTGATTTTGATAACGGTTTTACCGGAACATTGACTGATGCAGTAGCCATTGCTGATAAAAACGCTACACACAGTACAAGTGGTGGTAACAGCGATTCTAACGGTATCGAATCTGACAACAATGCACCTGCTGAAGATGCAACCTTTAGCTTAACGCCTAAAACACATCCAACTTTAATTAATGTAAATATCTTCGGAACTGAAAACACCAGCGGTATCGCAGGTTTAGGTTACCGCAATGGTATCCGCGAGCGCAGAGGTTCGGAAGTTGAATTAATTGATGTAATTGTTTCTGGCTATAACACGGGTATCGCTTTCGATGCAGATGCTCCAGCCGGTGTTTCAACCATCAGTACTACATCTGTTCATGGTTTCGTTAACGCAATCACTACAGCATCTGGCACTTACGTTGATGGTGGTGGCAATAATTTGGTTGTTAATGCAACTAACGCAAGCGCTTTTGGTGTAAGCCAGCCATGGTACAACACACCTGGTTCTCCTGCTACCGTTACATTACCAAGTTGGGCAGCTACGTGGTCAAAACTTGTATTCTAATTTTTTTCTCTCTTAACTAAAGGAGGCCGTACCCCAAAGGGTACGGTCTCTTTATTACAAAAACAGACAGCTGTTTTTAAATGTAATTACCCTTTATATGAAACTAAAAATTTTTACCCTTTTCTTTCTTTCTGCTTTTGTAACCTTAAGTTTATCTTGTCGCAAAGCAGAACTTCTTCAACCAGAACCAGCTAAAATTATTCAATTAAGCGTTACCGGTTCAACCAATGTTGAACTGGAATACCTGTATAAAGACAGTATTATAGCTACTCCACCCGCTGGTGGTATCAGTTTAAAAACCCTTCTTGCTGTAAAAGATCAAAATGCCGTTTTAAAGATCAGAAAAAAGGGTACTTCTGAAATATTACTCACCAGAACAATTACAGCTGCACCATTCGATCAGAACATCAGTATTTTTTATGATGGGACTAAAATATACAACAATGCCATTTCATTAGAGATTAAGGGCTATGCGCTATCTGGCGAACTCGAGTTCTTATTAGATGGAAATGTAATTTCCTCAGAAACCGGAAAAGTGAATAAAGTGTTGTCTATCCTGATCGACAAAGGCACCACAAGGGAAATCCAGATCCGTAAGAAAGGAGAAACGGCCATTCTATTTACCAAAACGATCGAATCTACCATCCCAAAGCAGGATATCGGTTACTTATTTGATGGCACTAAAATAGTGGATAATGTAAAACTAGATCCTCCTAAGAATCCTGCAAATATGATAGTGAGTGCTAAATTTGAGACTACATTTCCAAATCAGTTCAAAAATTTAGACGTTGATCTGGTTTTTTACACCAGGCTTAAAACCGCATCGAACACCACCGTTGGAACAAAAGTAATGCCCGAACTTAGGTTTACACTACCCAAGGATGGCTCCTTCAATTCGATAGAACTACCACCTTTACCGGGATCAAATTATATTTACAGTTTCGATATTGTAGAGAAAGGGACCAATAACGATCCTTACAACCCTACCAGCCCGTTGGTACCAAATGGATTTACACTTAAACCCAACGAAGGTAGAATTACTTCAGCCTTTGCAAACGATGGATTTAACTTTCAGGCAGGAACATCTAAACTATTTTTAATTATCGATGCCAAGACAACAGTTACTTCCCCTACAAGATCTATTTATGTATCAGGTGGAAAATTAACAGATCTTTCTCAGTATTTTCAATAGGATTTATACTTATTGTATAGAAAAATGGGAAAAACCAAAGCAATTGCTGCAGGTATTCCCTTTTTCTTTTATTACAATTTGCTTACTCCTCTATTAACAATCATCATTTAACTTACAGCACGATTAAGCCAGCTACTAATTCATTTATCTGAGGTCCTGAACAATCAGTAAAAGCAATTCTGGTTTTACATGAATAGATTTTTATCGGCTGATTTGATGTGATTTTCTTCCAAGTACCCAGCGGTTACGCATGCAGCGGTAACACCTATAACGTTTCATGGGTAACCAGAATAACAGGGTTTTCATCATAAATGTCCTTGGAATTCTTTCCAGATCCGATTTATCACCCTTACCACATGGGCATGCACCTTGAAGATGGTCGTTGCCGATTGAATCGATTGCTGCTGTCATGATGCAAAAAATTGAAAACTTATACTAACCCTATAGATAACCAAAAATACAGCGCTAATGTTAATATAAAATAACCTGTTCAATACCAAAACGGGTTTATCACCTCAGTACCAAAAAATCTCGAAGTTATTTTCTGATCTTTCTATAAAACCTGGCTATTTTTTTTTAGCATCTTTTTTAAATGTTTCCAGATAATCTTCTATTTCCTTTCGATAATGTTTCAATCTTCGCTTTAACCGCATGCTTAAAACTTCCCACTGCAAGTAGCTGGTTTCTACTATCGCGAAATTTCACATTAGGAAAAAGCGCTGTAATATGGCGTTTATTCCTTTCCCTAATTTCGTTCAGTTTGGTAAAAGATTTTGAATTTGTATCGCTATTTAAATCTGTAAGCAAGTTATAATAATCATAATCATTAATGTAATTGATCGCGCTGAGGGTAACCATGTTCAAATCCATATTTACTTTTGTTTCAGCTAAATATGCCTGATTGCCTAATTACCGATGGCACTTATCATATTAGCTACAAGCTGTTTCAACCTGGTATTGCGTATTAAATAATTGAAAGAAATAATGCCCAAAAATGCACAGCTTAATCCGGCTAAAACATCAAGCGTATAATGATGACTGGTATAAACAGCCGAAAACCAGATCCCGAGCATAACGGCGGCAAAAAAAATATTGATCTTACCCAACCGGTTTTTCAAACCATAATAAACAACAATAACGGGATAAGATGAGTGCAACGATGGCATGGCCGCAAATACATTAGAACCTTTACTGTATATCCCATGAAAAAGCGTAATATTAAAATAATGGTCAAACCGGGCCAATCCAGCAGTATTACCAGCAGTTTTCGCAATAAATTCGAAGCCATGTTCCTGCACATACCATGGTGGTGCAGCCGGAAAAGCGTAGTACAACACAAAGCCTAACAGATTTACCCAAACAAATGTGAGCGAAAACCAAACAAACTGTTCTTTATTCTTAAAGAAAAGATAAGTAGCGAATGCCAGTGGAACAGGTACCCACATCAGGTAGAAAAACCCGGTTAATACATCTAAAAATGCAGTACTGTTAATTTTCCAATACTCGTTAGGTGTAAGTATTAAGCCATGGTAGTTAATGCCGAAAGTATTTTTTTCCAGGTCATATAAATCTTCAATATGTACCGTATTAAAAAGATAGTTTGGAAAAGCTTTCATGTAATCAAACAGTACCCAGTAGACAATAAAGATTGAAAAGCCTAGGATAAACTGCCTGGTTCCTTTTGAGATAAAAAACAAAGTATTAAAAATAAAAATCAGCACCAGCTGATCGGTTTTAAAGCCGACCAGTAGTACTGATAACAATAGATATCCAACAGATATAGCAACTGTTAGATAAATATTCCGAAGATTATAAAAACTGTTTTTAAGCAATACCTCTTGCTGCATGTTATTTTTTATCAAAATTAGATCTAAAAATATGATCCCAAAAAGTCCAGCTTACCCCATAACCTTTGGTCGAATCGGAATAATGGTGAAGCATATGGTGCTGTTTTAACTGTTTCCAGAAACCGCTTTTAAAATTGGCATGATGAAGCGCATAATGTACCATATCATAAAAAAGATAACCGATCATAAAGCCTGAGAAAAATGGATATACTATTGTATCTGGTAGTAACCAGTCGAAAAGAAAATAAAAGCCCAAGGCCATGGGAATACTGGCTGAAGGTGGCATCACCAATCTTTTCGCATCGTTGGGGTAATCGTGGTGTACACCGTGAAAAATAAAATGGATTTTCTTGCCCCATTCCACATTTGGCTCAAAATGAAACACATAGCGATGCAGGATGTATTCCGTGATGGTCCAGATGGCCAGGCCTAGCAAAAACCATCCTGCAAAATTTAAAACAGGCATTTCGATTTCCCAAAGTGCCTTCCAAAAAAGGAAAGCAATCACGGGAACATAAACAATCAGAGGCACATAAAACCTAACTTTTGATAAGCTTTCTAAAAAGTCGTTTTTAAACATCCTGATAGATGCTGTCGAATTTGAAACAAAATTCTTTTTCATTGGTAATATTTTTAACTGGTCTTCGGTTTATCCTTTGGCCGTCATCTCGACTGAAGCTCACCGATTTTTCATCGGAAGCGAAATGGAGAGATCTTTGAATATAGATTTCTCGGCTACGTTGCACTCCGCTCGAAATGACGGATCGGGTGAGCGTGTAGTGAAAGTCTTCGACTCCGCTCAGACTGACAAAATCATATAATCGATCGTCATTCCCGCGCAGGCGGGAACCCTAAAGCCTATTGCACTAAGATTCCCAATCAAGTTGGAATGACACCTCGAGTGGAGACTCCGCCTTGAACTAACGCCACCCGCATAACTTCCTCCGCTAAACCTTAATCCTTTCAACTAACACCTTTGAAGGTTCTGAAGCATCCACACCTTTTATCTCTACATATTTTACATTCGGAAACCAAAAGGTACCGCCCTCAATCCGAAGGAATATCCGTTCTAACTGCATTTTTTTATTGTTTATCGTGGCAAAAACATGGTATTTTTTATCTGCGCCAGATTTATTCAGGTACATCGGCAGTTTTTTATGCGAAGTAAACCGCAGTTCGAACTGACCATTACCCAGATTTTTGCTGATAATTCCATAGGCAAATTTCCGCTGGATATAACTCAGTTCTTTCTTTTCACCTTTATCTCCGTAACGCATCCAAAATACATTTACAGGTTGATCTTTATTCACCACACCATGTTTATCTACATTTAACTGGCAGATAATGGTATTGGTATTCGGATCGCGCTGTAAATAAAACAGCTGATTGCTGATAGCTGTAGGCGTTGGAAAAGTAATTGGAGAAGGATCTGATTCCTGCGCATTTGCGTTAAAAGAAAGCATTCCTGTTAAACTTCCCATTAACACCAAACCCGCAATTAATGCAGCCTTGTTATTTCCGTTTCGCTCATTAAACTCTTGCGCTTCGAGTCCTTTTTTGGCTTCCTGTAACCTTTTAACTGCCGTAATATTGGTTAATACCGCCATTAGGGTAATGGGCATGGTAAAAATCGACATCGTTTCGAAAACATGGAATGAAACACCTGGTACGTAAACTTTGTAATTGCCACCAATAAAATGACCTGCAATACCACAGGCAATGGCAAAAACACCAATGGTTACTACCCTTTCCGGCCTTTGCATTAAACCGCCTTTACACTCTACTCCCAATCCCTCGGCTCTTGCACGGGTATAACTCACCATCATCGACCCAATTAATGCAATAAACGCAAACAAGGAACTTAAAAAATAATGATGCGCCACCAGGTAATAACAGATCCCTAAAAACATAATCATTTCACTATAGCGATCGAGTACCGAATCGTACAATGCGCCAAACTTCGAACTCATGTTTCCCAATCGTGCCACCTGACCATCGAGCATATCGAACAGGCCCGCAAAAAGCACCAGTGCTCCTCCCCAACCGATGTATGACATATCGCCGCGGTTCGATTTTTCGGCACCGAGTACAAAAATAACCGCCACACCGATATTCAGGATCAAGCCAATGGTCGTCACTGCATTAGGTGTTAAACCTATTTTTATCAATCCCTTTACAAAAGGATTGATCACCTTGTATATGCCCTGTTGCAGACTGTCTCTTAGATTTTTTTTCATCGCTTTTTTCTTAAAAATCAAATTTTACCCTTGCCCTTATTCCCCATTCCGAAACCTCCGGATTATTGAGGTAGTTGAACCGTTTCACCACGTCGACCCTCAATAGTTTAAAAATGTTGCCTATACCAACACTGCCTTCCATATACGGCTCGTTACCCAATGCATAAGTTCTTTGTGCACCATTTTCGTAAACCGGAAACTGGTATAGTCCTGATTGGAAATTTGGATTGTTTTCATTCCGTAAACCACCATATAAGGCTTTGAATGACACCACTTCCCTCAACTTTAATTTTTTGATCAACGGCACTTTATTAAAAAAGAAGCCGTTAAAATTGTGGTCAATATTGATGCTCACATAGTGATCACTCACAAACTCTAGAAAGTTCATCAGGTTATAAGAGTTGAGCTGATAGGCATAAGTTTGGTTAGCCCGGTGTATGGCCAATAAAGGGAACGGCACTTTTCCTGCGATATAACCACCTTCGAAAGTTACATCGCTATAACCCAACTGCGATAAATAGAAACGTTTATCGATGCTGCCCATTAAGTTATGGTAATTGTATTCGCCACCGAAAACACCCTTTAAACCTGCGGTATAACGTAAATTAAATACCGGATAGCGATCGGCAATGGGCACACGGTATATTTTTCCCTGATAAAACTTTTCATTCGGCGCGTACCGTAATTGCAAGGAGATTTCGCTGGTACTTAACCGGTTAACAGCCTGATTTGCTCCGTTTAGGTAATTGAGTCCACCGGCAGGCGTTTGGCTCCACTTTTTAAAGCCAAGGTTGTAAGAAAAGTGGTTTTCGAATTCTTTAACATAATCTAAACGGTAAAAATCGTTATAGAGCAACATATCGTTTACCCCTCTTTTAAACGAGAGCAAGAAATTATCTTCCTGCACAAACTGGAGTTCTTGTCCCGGTATTTTAGTATCTCGTTGAAAACTGGCCCTGACGTAGTTTTGGGGGAATTCGTAGATCGATTTATTGTTTAGCGAATAAGTTCCGGAAAGGAAAAACTTCCATTTCTCATCTTTAATCCCATAAGCCAAATAATTTTCGAAATAATACCGTTTACTAAGCTCAGGCGTTGTTCGGCCGCCTACCCGCAGCCTTAAACCTTCTACATTGTTAAAGCTATAAAATGTATTTACCGGACCAATTTCGTAAGGACCGAGATTCTGATAACCTGCAAATAAAAGCGTAACGATTTTCATTGTCCGTTTAAAAGACGGAAGGTTTTGCAGGGTATCGATATTGCCATAAATCTTCAACTGGTTCTTCGAAATGGTATCCAGTCTGTTTTGCTCCCAGAATTTATTGTCTTTTTTTGCTGCATCGGCCCGCACAACGATACTTTTCCCTTGAAAAATAGTATCTGGCAGAACCGTATCAAACTGGTAATTCTTATAAGTAACGGTACGCTCGCCGGTAAAACCTATGCCTTTGGTTTTTCCAATGCCAAAATCGGCCAACAGATTGCTTTTGCTTAAACTGTACTTGCCTTTGTTGTTGGCTTCGAAATCGAGATCGATTTTTAGCGCACGGACAAAATTGAGGTTAATGTTTTTATTTACCCCAAATGAAGCACCCGTAACGGCGTAATGGTTATCATTCGTTACATAAATCTTTCCTTCGAACAGCATATCGTTTGTATTTCGGGGGGTAAAAGAAAGTTCAATAACCTGAGGTTTCTGATTTTTTAACGTATCGGTAATGAAAAACTTATAAAAAGCAGGTGCCCCATCCGAAATCGGACTTAAAAATTCGTTACTGATCACCGAAATGTTGTTTTTATAGATATCGATGTCCTGATACATCCTATCGAAATAGGTTTTCATTCCTTTATTATCGATGTACCTGCTATCGAAGTTTACCTGTTTCTCGGCAATAACAACAGTTTTATTTCTTTCGGGATCTTTACTGAGGTAACTATCGGCCAGTTTCTCCTGAATGTACACAGGCAAGAGGTTTTTTCCGCCAATTAAGGTCGAATCCTGTTCCTGAAATAAAAACTGATAATTTCTGAACATCTTTTTGTTCTTAAACTTTTCCGAAACATTGCTCAACGAAAACAACATCTTCTCATATTGCCTAAAAGACACCGTATTGTAACTCTTAATCCGGTTTTCATCTTTATGGGCAATTACCTGGCGGATCAATTCTACCGCGGGATTATCTTTGTTTCGGTATTTTATCTTTTTACCACCCACAATGATCACTTCGTCCAAAGCTTTTGAATCAGGAACCAATGCAATATCGAGTTCCTGAGTTGCAGATGGCATAACATTTTTAAAAGCCGCTCGATAACCTACATAATTAAAAGTGATTTCATTCTGAGGATCGGGAGAAACCAATGTGTACTTTCCGTTTACATCGGTTTGTATGCCTATTTTAGTATCCTTAAAAAAAACGGAAACATTGGGTAGTGTTTCTTTGGTAACCGCATCGCGCACGATACCAGATACTACTGTTCTTTGGCCAAAAGCATTTACCTGCAAAATAAAACTGAGCACCACGAGGAGAAAAAATGAATAAATCGGTTTCATTTAACTTGAAAAAATAAACTGCTTTTGCATGATATAATTGTAGCTTAACCCGGTTAAAACTGAGCTAAGTACTTTAGCGAGAACATAATTGAGATTAAAAAAATGGGTGAGCATGAACACACCCGTGGTTACGATGATCAGATTGCCTGTCCATACCAAAACGTATTTTAAAATCTGCCATTTAATTGCTGTAGATTCACTTTCAAAAACCCATTTACGGTTCACGTAAAAATTAACTGCCCCACCTGTAACCGTCCCCGTAATACTTGCAGCCAGATACCACCAGCCAAAAAGATTTGCGGCAATAATGGTCACACCGAAATCTGTTGCCGAGGCCACTAAAGATGATGCCTGGGCTTTTAGATAAGTGAACATCATGGTTAAAACAGTTCTAAAACAACAACCAGTTGCAGTATAACATTTGCATAAATCCCAGCCAGCACATCATCTGCCATTACACCCCAACCACCTGGCAATTCTTCGAGTTTTCGGATGTAAAGTGGTTTGAGGATATCGAAAAATCTAAAAAGAATAAGTCCTATTAGCGTGTATTCCCATTTTAAAGGCACAAATAACAGGGTGATGCACATTCCTGCCACTTCATCAATCACCACCCTACCGTGGTCTTTCCCCCAAATCTCTTCCACCCGATCGGCACTCATTACCCCCAAAATCACGATGAGCATAGTGAAAAGTACCGGCCATAAATAAGGGTTGGTATAAGGGCTCTGGAAAAGATGCCAACAGATGCAGGTTGCTATAGCAGCATAAGTACCTGCGCCCTTGCCGATATACCCGATTCCCAGAGCCGTTGAAAGAAATTTGTGGATAAACACTATACTGTTTCTATCAGTTCTTCTTCGTAATCCTGACCTAAATGGGTGATCAATTCTTCGCCCATAATGTAACGTAAGGTATTCTGAAGTTTCATTAACTGTTTAAAAATGTCGTTTTCTACAGGTACACCTGGAATCGTTTGTGGCGATTTCAGGTAGAATGATAACCATTCCTGAATGCCCGATAGGTTTGCACGTTTAGCCAAATCGATAAACAAAGCAAGATCTAATACAATCGGTGCGGCTAAAATCGAATCGCGGCAAAGGAAATTGATCTTGATCTGCATTTTATAACCTAACCAACCGAAAATATCGATGTTATCCCAGCTTTCTTTGTTATCACCGTGGGGCGGATAATAGTTGATCCTGATTTTGTGGTACATATCGCCATACAAATCAGGGTTAACCTCTGGTTTAAAGATATCTTCCAGTACACCAAGTTTAGATACTTCTTTTGTTTTAAAATTATCAGGATCGTCTAACACCAAACCATCGCGGTTACCTAAAATATTATCAGAAAACCAACCGTTTACACCTAACGAACGTGCCGCCAAACCAGGCGCCAAAATGGTTTTCATTAAAGTTTGACCGGTTTTAAAATCTTTACCAGCAATTGGGGTATCGGTTTCTTTAGCCAGTTCGATTAAGGCTGGAATATCAACTGTTAAGTTTGGTGCTCCGTTAGCGAAAGGAATTCCTAATTTTAATGCAGCATAAGCATAGATCATACTTGGCGCAATACGCAAATCGTTGTCTCTTAAACCTTGCTCAAATGCAGCAAGCGACTCATGTACTTCTGATGCTTCGAAATAAATCTCTGTAGAACCACACCAAACCAGTACAATACGATCGCAATTGTTTTCTGCTTTGAAGTTTTTAATATCCTCCATTACGGCTAAAGCCAGTTCGTAACGGTTATCGAGATCTTTTACATATTTACCATCAAGGTTTTTTACATAATTTCTATCGAAAGCAGCGCGCATCGGTTTAATGGCTTGTAATTCCTCACGTACGTCGCGCAAAAGGTTAGCGTCTAATACGCGGGCATTCATTGCCGCTTCGTAAACATTATCTTCATAAACATCCCAGCCACCGAAAACTAAGTCTTCAAGACCAGCCAGAGGCACAAAATCTTTAATTTTTGGTTCTCTTTTTTCTGTTCTTTTGCCCAAACGGATGGTACCCATCTGTGTTAACGAACCGATCGGTTTTGATATCCCTTTTTTAATTGCAGCAACTCCGGCAATCATGGTTGTTGCTACAGCGCCTAATCCTGGCATTAATATTCCCAGCTTGCCTTCAGCTGCTTTTACTTGTTGTTTCATTCTATTTTATTTAAAATCTTATAACCAATTGTTTTTACGGTACCAGTTTATGGTTTCATTAAGCCCTTGTTCGAGTCCGAATTGGGGCACAAAACCAAAGTCGTTCTGAATATTTTCAATGTCGCAGCCCCAATTGAGCGCGGTGAGTTCTTTTATCTTATCTACATTTAAAGCAGGAATCTTATTAAACACGCCATACAACCGTTCCATCGACCAGGCAAGGCCCTTAATCATTTGCACAGGTACATTCACGGTCAATGTTTTTTTGTTTAAGGCCTTACGCACATGGGCAGCTAGCGCAGAGCGGTTATAAACTGCTCCATCAGAAATGTTATAACTTTTGCCAACAACATCAGATGCAAGTGCTTTTATAATAATATTGGCCAAATCGGTGGCGTATACAAAGCTCAGTTCCTGTTCCTGTTTGCCGATATACAGCTCCAGTCCTGCTTTAATGGTTTTAATCAATATGAAAATGTCTTTCTCCCTCGGCCCATATACTGCGGTAGGCCTGAAGGTGATTAGAGGCAGATTCGGAATCTGAGCCAAGTATGTCTCTGCAAGTGCTTTGCTGATCCCATAATTGGTTACCGGATTTGATGCCCCCATATCTGTCAGTTTTTCATTTTTCCGATTTAAAGGCCCCAGTGCGGCCAAACTGCTGATAAATACGAATTTCTTTATGCTATGTGCCGATTTTGAAGCCGCCAAAGCCAGGTTCCGGGTATAAATGGCGTTTATCTGATTGTAATCATCGAGTTTTTTTGCCTTGGTTACCGCAGCTGCATGCACGATGTAGTCATATCTTTTTTCCTCTATATTTTCCTTCAACAGGTATATGGAAGAAAGATCAAGGTCAACATAGTTGATCGGAAAATCTTTAAGATGTGTTGCAGTGGCCGATTGACGTACATTTGCATACACTTCAAGATCATTCGCCAAAGCAGATTTTATCAGGTGATACCCTACAAATCCTGTCGCCCCTGTAATCAACACGCGCTTTTTCATATCGCTTTCTCCAAAATCCTATATTTCCGGTACAGTTTCCCACCAATATCTTCAATAGGTTTATTGATCAGATCGTTATGATCTAAAGTCCAGCTGGCCTCTGCATATTTCATATTTTTGGCCTTGAAATGTTTGATGATACGGCCATAAAGACAAGCTTCAATCCCCATTTTACGGTAACCATCTACCACGCCAAGTAACAAAATACGGATGCCATCAATTTTCTTTTTATTGGCCAAAAGTTTGATCAATCCGGTAGGGAACAATCTTCCGCGTTTAATTTTGATCAGGATCTGGTTAATATCGGGTATAGCCAACGCAAAACCCACAATCTTACCATGTTGCTCGGCCAGGATACAAAACTCAGGGTCAAGGATCAGTTTTAAATCGTTCGCGCTATAGTCAAACTCTTTATCCGTCATCGGCACAAAACCAAGGTTTTTATCCCATGCTTTGTTGTATACATCCTTCACCGCATTGCACTCCTCCTTGAATTTCTTCATATTGATTTTGCGGAGTACAATATCATTCCGGAGCAAACGCTCTTCTATCCTATCCAGCAGCTTAACTGATCTTTCGCTATAATTGCCCGCGGTGTAGCGGTAGGCCCTTAAATCGACATTTTTCTGAAAGCCGATTTGCTCTAAAAGCGACAGATAATATGGTGCATTATATGGCATCATGGCTACAGGTGGCCCGTCGAAACCTTCAATCAGTAATCCGCATACTTCGTTGGTTGAAAAATTTACCGGACCTAAAACTTTTGTCAGTCCTCTTTCCGTAAGCCATTCTTCTGCCGCACCAAGCAGTTCATTAGCCGCTGTTACATCATTAATACAATCGAAAAAGCCAAAGAAACCATCATTCCCGCCGTAAACTTTATTATGGTTGGTATTGTTGATGGCCGCAATACGCCCAATGATTTTACCATCATTGTACAGCAAAAAAAGCTGGATTTCTGAATGTTCGTAAAAGGGGTGTTTGCCTGGGGTAAGCAGATCGCGTTGGGCAATAAAAAGCTCAGGAACATAGTTTACATCGGCCGCATACAATTGGTGCGGAAAATCTACAAATGCCTTTAATGCTTTTTTACCAGAAACCTTTACCAGTTCTCTCATGATTGGCTTCCTACTAATTCTACGTTAACGGCCTTAAAAGCTGCACTTAGTTTGCTTATGGCTGATTCAATCTGATCGAAGCTATGTGTGGCCATCAAAGAAAATCTGATCAAAGAAGAATCTGAAGGCACTGCCGGCGAAACCACTGGATTTATAAATACACCATTTTGTTGAAGGATATTGGTAATCATAAAGGTTTTAATGTTATCGCGGATATAAACCGGAATGATCGGGCTGTTGCTGTGCCCAATATCAAAACCCGCTTCGAGCAAAAGTTTTTTTGCATATTCTGTATTGGCCCAAAGTTTATCAATCCGTTCAGGTTCCGATTCAATAATATCCAATGCAGCAATTACACTTGCTACAGCTGACGGCGGCATGCTTGCGCTAAACATCAACGATCGGGCGCGATGCTTGATATATTCGATGGTTTCGGTACTACCAGCAATAAAACCTCCTAGTGAGGCCAGCGATTTGCTAAAAGTGCCCATAATCAGGTCTACATCCTCAGTAAGATTGAAATGTGATGCTGTGCCCGACCCATTAAAGCCAATAACACCAAGGCTGTGTGCATCGTCCATCATGATATTGGCACCAAATTCGTTGGCAATGTTTACCATTTCAGGAAGATTAACTAAATCGCCTTCCATACTGAAAATGCCGTCAGAAACGATCAGTTTGGCAGCATCTTCAGGTAACCTGCTTAATTTTCGGCGCAGATCCTGCATATCATTATGCGCATATTTAATGGTACGTGCAAAAGCCAAACGGCTTCCATCAATGATGGAGGCATGGTCATATTCATCAAGCAACAGGTAATCGTTACGATCTAATAAACAAGATATTACACCCAGGTTTACCTGAAATCCGGTACTAAAAAGCACTGCAGACTCCTTGCCAACATATTCGGCCAGTCGGTTTTCCAATGTTAAGTGGATATCGAGCGAGCCGTTCAAAAACCTTGAACCGGCACATCCCGTACCATATTTTTCGATGGCCGCTTTTGCAGCTTCCTTTATTTTAGGATGATTGGTAAGCCCTAAATAAGAGTTTGACCCAAACATAAGTACCTTTTTTCCGTCGATCACTACCTCGGTATCCTGAGCAGATTCTATCGACCTGAAATAAGGGTACAATCCCTTTTCCTTTATCACAGCTGCATCCTTAAAAGAGGCAATTCTATCTTGTAATTTTTTACGCATACTGAACGCTTTTGTTCTTCAGTTTTTTAAAACCCTGTTCTGAAAGTTTGGCCTGCTCTTGAATACTATTTGTTGATAACAAAATCAACCCTATAGATTAAGGTTGCATTAACCATACGATTTGATAACACAATTTTAACGCGGAATTGGAGCGAAAAAAAGGTTCAAATGTGGGATATATTGGTCAAAAAGTTGGATTGATGAAATGTGACATTCAGATGAATTGACCAATTGACATTCTGACTTTTATTATAAAATAGTAAAACGACAAAAAACATACAAAAAAGCACAATAAATAACATAATTTACTGTTTTTAAGTCAATTAAAACTACATATTTATTAATCAAAAGATTGAAAATTAATC
The DNA here is from genome assembly GCF_018613605.1 of Pedobacter sp. ISL-64. Lineage (GTDB taxonomy): Bacteria > Bacteroidota > Bacteroidia > Sphingobacteriales > Sphingobacteriaceae > Pedobacter. The sequence goes on from NZ_JAGGPU010000020.1 coordinate 80,723, forward strand.
AGAAATTAGTCATTTTAAAAAATTTTACTTGCAAAATTGATCTCGAACATTACATTTGCGAATACAAAATACGACAGATAAAAGGCGAAAGACCATCCATAACCGGATGGCTAAAATTGTGGTGAAAAAGAGGATTGTATCTGTTAAGAAATTATTAAAAAAACGCTGAACGATTTTATGCAACCACAGTTACTTAATAAAACTTTTTCAGAAAAAAACCATGAGGAAGCGCTTTCTTTAAATGATGGATTGATGGCGAAAATCCATCATAGTAGCGATCCGCATTATTGTAGTTCGGAGCCTTTCCGCGTATCGAGTTATGCTTTAATTCTGATCACAAAAGGAAAGATGAACCTTCGGATAAATTTTGTAGAGCATGTATTAAATCAAAGAGATATTCTACTCATTTTTCCACATGCGGTTTATGAGATTAAGGATAATAGCGATGTTTCTTTCATCAGTATCCATTTTAACAAAAATTATTTAAAAACAAAGGGGGTATTCTTTAATAGCGGAGAAGCTTACAGAATGTTCCAGAACGATCCTACTCATAAATTTTCATTATCAAAAGAGGAATATACATTCATTTACTACGATATGCTTGCCCTGCACAAAAAGCTGAATGTATCTAAAGATACCCCGCAGATTAAAAACATAGTGCATAATAGCTTCCTGGAACTGCTGTACGATCTCTTTCTGCTAAAAAACAAACAGAAAGATCCTTTGCCTTTTGTTCACGATAGCAGGACAGAACTCACCAATCGTTTTTTATCGCTGGTATCAGAAAACTTTAAAAAGGAAAAGCGTGTAATTTATTATGCCAACTGTTTACGCATTACACCAAGGCATTTATCACAGGTGGTTAAACAGGTAACCGATAGAACGGCGGGGAAAGTTATTGATGAAATGGTGATCAGGGAAGCGAAATTACTGTTAACCAGCCATGTAATGAATATCTCTGAAGTAGCCATGGAACTGCGTTTTAGCAACTCCTCTTTTTTTGGCAAGTATTTTAAAAAACAGACGGGCATTACCCCGTCTGAATATAAATTATCGAATAATATTGCGGTATAGATCGATAACCGTCATCGCTGAAGCTCGACGTGTAGTGATTTTAGTTGTTAGCAAAATAAGGCTGTATCATTAATATAGAATTGTCGTCCTGAGGGATAATTTATTTCATAAAAATCAATGTTAGTGACGTATAATTGAATTTTTTTGCCATACACCACGATCTTGCCTCGGCTCGCCGCCGCCGAAGGGCTCTTTCTTTTTGGCATCAAAAAGAAACAAAAAATGCCGGCTGAAAATTTTTCTTTTGAAGCCAGTTGTGCGGCCAAAACAGTGTAGCCCGAAAAATTTGTTAGGCCGGATTTAAGTAGAACGGGGATACCGTGCTATGGCCTAGCTGGATGGAAATGCGAAAGTAGTTAAAATGCTGATTAATAATAATTTGTAAAATAACGTCAATGGTAGCTTGTCGAAGGACCTGCTTAAATGTCGCGGAGGGCGTTTCGACAAGCTCAACGTTACAAATTCGAATGAGATTTATGAGACAACCTTAGAAATATTTAAACCTAATCTATTCTTTTTTTGGAAAGCAGGGATAGTGGTACTTCGGTTCCGCTAGTCCCGCCCTTTGCTTTATCCCGATAGAAGAAATCGGGGATAACGCTGCCAGTCGGGTTTATTTTACCCATAATAGCAGTACTATTCACGCTCCCTAAACCTGATCAAAGCGAGATGCCAATTTCCTTCAAATTGGCAGAAGCGGGAGCAGGACTGAACCTCCCTAAATGCTTCTGCAATTGCTTTCCAAAAAATAAGTTAATGTTATGGATGTGCAATAGTAAGTTTTTTACCTGCTATATCTTCCCATCGATAAAAATGAAATAACAATAGCTGATGCATACAGAGAGAGAGATCTTTATACTTATTCTTATTTTTTGGAAAGCAGGGATAGTGGTACTTCGGCTCCCTTAGTTCCGTCCTTTGCTTTATCCCGATAGAAGAAATCGGGGATAACGCTGTCGGTCGGGTTTATTTTACCCATAATAGTAGTACTATTCATGCTCCTTAAACATGACCAAAGCGGAATGCCAATTTCCTTCAAATTGGCAGAAGCGGGAGCAGGACTGAACCTCCCTAAATGCTTCTGCAATTGCTTTCCAAAAAATAAGTTAATGTTATGGATGTGCAATAGTCAATTTTTTACCTGCTATATCTTCCCATCGATAAAAATGAAAGGTTTTATCATCGCTCATAGCCACCAACAAACCATGTTTAAAATCGGTGTTTAAAGGAACTGAAACCACATCAATGCCATCTGTTTGATTAGCCGAATATTTAACGGTGGTTAACAATGGGTGTGGATGAGCAGTATTGGTTTTAGCCACCCGATCGTACACTTTTAACTGCTTAGCACCCTGATCGGATACGATAATATAACCTTTATTCCCTGAAGTTTTATAAATGGCAATCCCTTCATTGTCGACAGCAAAATCGCCCTGCCCGAACAGTGCCAGTTCTTTATTCCCTTTGGCCGGATCGGCATAATACTTGCGTACACCAACCTGCTCATCGCAATAATAAACATACCCCAGTTCGTTATCAACAGCAATGGCTTCTATTTCCTTTTTACCACTATACTGGCCAAATTTTCGAACCAAATCTGCTTTAACATTGCCTTTCCCATCATCGGTTAACAGGTATTGCCAAAGATAACCTCCGTTTTTAGGCCCCGTTTTACGACCAACAATTGCATAAGTTTTTCCATTTGGATCGGTATATATCGAAATTCCCATCAAATCGCGGTACTCCGCACCGGTTTCACCAACAAAAACAGGAATTCCACCATTATCGATTGCTTTCATATCGGGAAGAGAGAATATCCGCAGTTTATGGGTGTAACGTTCTGTTGTTACCGCAATATCTGTTTTTTTTCCAGCCAACAATAAACCATAGGCAATATCAACGTTGTTTGGGCGCTTTAAGCCTTTTACGGTTTTTGACTTAATGATTTTACCTTTCAGGTCGAAAACATATAAGCCACCACTGGTATCTTTATCAGTACCGATTACCAAAGACTGTGCTGGATCGTTGGGATTTACCCAGATCGCTGGATCGTCGGTATCAAAATCGACAGGATCAGATACATATAAGGGTTTTATTGCTTCACTATTTCCGCTTTGTGTACCACCATTACAAGAAATGGTTAAGCTTAAAACCACAAGGGTGGCAAGATTTAATATATTGTTACGCTTCATTTTATATTTTAGTTCCGTATGCACCAACAAATGTTGATGGTGAGGGTGAGATATAAGTTATACCATTTTTCATTATAATTCCGGCCTGGTGATGACGGGTAAAGTTAGTGATGCCCTTACCCAAAGCTGGTGAGTTACCTTGCAGGTGAAAATCCCATGTGGTATTAAAATCGGCATTGGTAACCGCTGTGTTTAAAGGATAATTCACAAATTTAGGGTCATTTGCTCCGGCAACATTACTAATTACATCGTTTTTACCGCCTACAATATCGCCAGTTGGCTGAAACTGGTTTACAGTGGCCTGATCGAAACCATAATACCAGTTATTGCTGTAAGCAGAACGGTTATCTTCAGGCTTTTTTGGATCTCTTTTTACACCAAAACGGGTATTGGCAAAAAGATTATTATACAGATCGGCACGCACAGTACTTTCCAGCCAGATTGATCCACCTTTCGCAGTTGGTCTTCTCCAGCCTGTGTTCACCATCGTATTGTTGTAAGCAATAATATATGTTTGTGGTGTTTTATCTCCAGTGTTAGATAATTTTAAGGCATTGGTATTGGTACTATAGACCAAATTATAGGCTATATCTGCCAAACAGCCCGATTTAAAATTCATGGCTTCTCCTCCTGTTACACCCGTGGTATAAAACACATTATTGGCAAAAATGATTCTTCCACCTTCAATATAAGTACAATCTTCCTGAAAATTTCTGATGGTACTATTTTGAACCACCAATCTGCCTCTGGCATTGGCAAACCAAAGTGCAGGCAAACTTTCGCCCGCAACAGCCTTGTACAGGCCCATTTTTACCGAAGTAGAAGCATCCGATGTTTTAGCACCGCCATATTCTAGAATTACGTGGTCAAGCACCAGCTCCTCACATGTTGGACCAGCCAAAATACCGCCCCAGAGTTTACCAAACCTGGTTAACGGCGTTTTGTAAAAATCGTTTACGGTAAATTTGATAGGGTTCTCTGTGGTGCCTAAAGCATACAGATTACCTTTTACGATAAATTCGGGTTTTGCAACAGTATCCATTAAAACCGTTACCCCTTCTTCAATGGATAAAGATTTACCTTCGGGAATAATCACATCGCCTTTAATTACCTGGGTGCTGCCCTTCGCCCAAACACCTGAAACTTCTCCAATTGCTGAACCATCTACAGCAGTCGCATCTACATCCACATTGGCTTTTTCACATCCTGCCAAGGCTAGCACCATGAGGATCATTAATTTAAAAATCTGATTCGATTTCATGTCTTTGTATCTTTAAATTCTATTTAATTAAACTTATATCTGAAACCAACAAGATAGTTTTGCCCATAATAATCACTTCTGATCAAGGTGTTTCCATTTTTGACCAAATCTTCATTGATCTTGTCATTTTCTGGATTTGTACCTTTTATAAATAATTTTGTTGGTGTATTTAAGATGTTATTGGCTTTTACAAAAACGCTAATGCCACCTTTAAAACGTTTTTCGGCAGATGCATCCATCTGGATGAAACCTTCTTGCCATAAATCGTTATTTAAAAATTGAGAAACCGTGTTAATACGAGGACCTGTATAAGCACCCGCAACCTGAACATCCCAGCCTTTTTTAGTGTCTTTAAATAACAATGATAAGTTGGCAATGTGCGCTGATTGTCCGTAAAGAGGTCGCTCCTGATCAACAGAAAGCGCCTGGATATCACCTGTTGTACTATTAATGCTTCTTGTGGTTTTAGGCGTTACAATACGCGAATGGGTATAAGTATAATTGGCTTTTACGCCGATTTTACTGAAATACTTGATGTAATCTACCTCTGCACCGTAATTATTGGCAGTACCAAAGTTTCCAGGTGTGTAATAAATATCCTGTCCACGAACGGCATCAGCCTGAAAGGTATATTCAATAGGGTTTTTGATCCGCTTATAAAAAGCACCCACCAACAATTGTTCTGAAGCGCCCGGAAAAAGTTCATAACGTAAATCGAAGTTATCTGCTAAGGCCCGTTGCAGGTTCACATTACCACGCTCTACAAAATCCTCATTAACTACTTTTCCAGGTACAATTTCATAAAAACCAGGACGGTTAAGGGCCTTGTAATAAGAGGCATGTAATTGTGCTTTTGCACTTAAGAAGTATTTTGCGGTTAAACTGGGCAACAGATCAGTATAAATCTGATTTCCATTTGGAAAAGCTTCGCCCGCAGGGAAAAGCAGGTTATAACCCTGATTGGTATGCTCTACTCTTAACCCTCCTATCACTTCTAATTTGGCTGAATTATACTTAAACATACCATAACCTGCTGCGATTTTCTCGGTGGCATCGTATGTAAGTGCATTAGCTACTGCTCCTGTAGAATTACTCACCACGAGGTTTAAATCGGTATAATTCTGAAAATTCACACCGTAAAGATCAAATGCATTGGCTGCGCTAGGGGCAAGATTGTAGTTGTTAAAGAAACTGCTTCTTTGTTTATCGCGGTATAAACCTCCGGCCATAATATCCAGTTTATGTTCGCCAGCCAAAACCTGGTAAGTCAGATCCAGGTAGCCAGCTAAGTCCTCATCAGTATTACGTTCCCATCTACGGGTAACCGGATTAGTATTGACCAAACTGGTACGTTTGCTTTGAAAACTCTGTTGTATTCCATTTAAACTGATGCTGGTATTTTCGGGCACATCGTTTTTGGCCGAAGAATAAACAGCCGACCATTGTACTTTAAATTTATCATCAAAGAATTTATGATCGCCATGAAGCGTAGTATTATAAATCTGTTGCTCGGTTAAGCGGCTACGGGTATCATAAACCAATTCTGCATTTCCTGCTGTTGGATTATAAACCCCATTATAAGTAGTGGTTACAGCATCTCTAACCTGCTGGTTTTTTAGGTTAACATATACATTGTATAAACTGATCTGGTGGTCTTTGTTAAAAACGTAATCAACCTTCCCATGCAAACCTGTTCGTTGCTGTTGTTCGGAAAACTCACGGTAACTTTTGCTCGTAATTTTGGCATAAGCATCACTTCCAACAACAGCATTATTATAAAAAGTACTGTTGCTGCCACGGTAGGTATTCTGATAACTTCCCGCCAGCACCACCCCTAATTTATTATCCAAAAAGCGTTTACTTAAGGATAAGCTACCGATTAAATTAGGTGCAGGGGTTTTATATTTATAATCGAGTGTTCCCTTGCTAAAATCGTTCTGTGTAGCATTATAGTTTTTCCCGTTTATTTCGTAAGGCGATTTATAATTAATATCTGAAGCATTGTAGCTGGTAAACTTACGGTCGAAAAACAATTGGTTATAACCTGTAGAAACATTGGCATTTACCTGCAATAAGCCTGGGGCATTTTTCATCACCATATTAATGGCACCGCCAATGGCATCGCCCTCTAAATTTGGCGTAAGCGTTTTGTACACCTCTAAACGGTCGAGTAAATCAGAAGGGAAAAGATCTAGCGGAACATAACGGTATTTATTATCCGGACTTGGGATTTTCACGCCATTTACCAAAGTATAATTGTAGCGTTTATCCATTCCTCTTAATATGGCGTATTGCCCGTCGCCGTTGCTATTGCGCTCTATAGATACACCAGAAATACGCTGCATCACATTGGCTACCGTTAAATCTGGTGAAATCTCTATCGACCTTCCTGATACGATATTCATCAGCTGTGGAGCACTTTTTTCCAGGCGCCTTGCCCCCTGATCAGTAGAACTAACGGCATTCGACTTGATGGTAATATCATCAAGGCTTTTCGAATCGCTCTCCATGTAGAACTTTAAGTGATCGTTATCCTCTTTCAGTATCACTAAGGTTTTCTCGATGGTTTTGTAAGTAATGTAGCTTACGCTAATTTTGGCAGCACCTGCTTTTACATCCTTAAACTCGAAAGTACCATCCAATCCGGTATTGGTTATGCGCCTTGGGTTCTCTAAAACCACGGTAGCACCTACAATGGCCTCTCCAGTTTGCTTATCGTAAACGTGGCCTTTCAGTTTTGTGGCATTTGCGGTGCCTGCACAAAAAAGAAGTAAAAACAGAATTTGTAATCGTTTATTCATTGTGTTTGGTCATGTCTTTTTATTATCGACGGGGCAAAGGTGTATACACCATTTTACACAAAGAAATTATTGAGGTTACATAAAGGCAACAGCGTTACAACAAGCATATATCAAAAAGCAACACAAAAATACAACACAATGATTATCAATAAATTAAACAAGAATCAAAACGCCGTTATGCTTTCATTACCGTTACATTAACAAATTGTTAAGCCCTTAAAATCAAAAAAACAGGTAATAATATCACAGCCGATGTAACGGTTATAACGCTTGGATAAATGCGGATAAATTATCGCCTTGTGCCAGATTTAGCTTTTTCCTTAGCCTATATCTCGATACCCTTAGGCTATCGGTAGATATACCAAGCAAGGTCGCAATATCGCCTGAATCGAGGTTCATTTTTAACAGCGCAATCAAGCGCATATCGGCTGAAGTAAGCTCGCTGCTATATTTTTTTAGGCTTTCGAGAAATTGATGGTGCACCTGTTCGAAAGCCACGGTAAATTCTTTCCAGTTGCGTTCGTGATTAAAACTCTGATTAATCTCGGCGAGGATCTGGTTCATCTGCTTTTTCTGATCACGTTTATCCTCCTTTACCATCGCCTGTAAAGTACCTCTAAGGTTTTCTAAAAACTGGTTGTGTTTAATCAGATTTAAGGTATGGGTAGACAGTTCCCTGCTTTTAACCTCCAGCAACTGCTTTAGGTTCTGTTCTTCGAGCTGAAGATTTTTGAGCTCCAGACTGGTCATATCGTGCTCTATTGCCTTCTGCCGCGCCAGCATCTGCTGATCTCTTAACTTTAACCTTTGTCTGCTAAAAATAACAAATCCCAAAATAACCAATAATATGACTACAATTGTGGCAGAAAAAGCAATGATCCTGTTCACCTTTCGGTCATTTTTCAGTTTATTAATCTCATCCGATTTTTTATTGATATCGTAAAGCACCTGCAAAAAAGCTACCTGCCGGGCACCATCTTCCGAATACAGATCGATCGTGTATTTATAGCCAAGTTTTACATAGTGGTAGGCGCTGTCCATGTTGTTCAACAGTTCGAATGCCTTGCCCAAATCTCTGCAGCAGGAGCTTAACTGATAAATATTACCCATCTTTTCGGCCAGTTTCAACGCTGTTTCGGTTTGTACAATACTTTCCTTGTACCGGCCTGTTTTACGGAGGATATCACCCAAATTATTAATTACCTCGATACTACCCAAATCATTATGGTCTTCCTGATATAAATTTAACGACTGTTTAAAATGCACATAAGCAGAATCGTAACGCTCCAGATCTTCATATATACTACCCAGGTTTTCGTGTATTTTTGCTGCCCCACTTTTATCATTAACCTGCCCGTTTATTTTTAAAGCGAGTTTTTGATAGTAAAATGCACTGTCGTAAAGTTGCCTTTTTTCATATAACTGCCCAATATTGCCCAAAACGGTTGCCTGTCCGGTTAAGTTATTCGATCTTTTATAGATACCGATGGCTTTGTTATAGCTATGCATGGCCTTGTCTTTCTGCTTCATATAATAGTAGAGCACGCCAGCATCGTTAAGGTTAGCGGCCAATAAAAGCGATTGATTGGTATTGTTGAATATTTTATCGGCTTTTAAAAAGAACTCTAACGATTGACTGAAATGCCCCTGTGTATAACAAATCTTGCCCATCTTCTGCAAACATTTGCCTTCTAAAAGCTCATCATTGTCATCGATAGATTTGGCGTATATTTTTTTTAATTGAGCCAGGGCTGCAGTCGGATCTTTTTGATTCAGCGCAATAATCGATTCGAATTTTTCTTCCTGGGCAAGCGCATTCGAAATGAAGAGCAAAAAAAGTACAAGAACACTAAAAGGTTTGATCATGTTAAAAGCATCTATATCAGGCAATACTGAACAAAGAAAGAGCGTATATGTTAACTTAAGGTTAAGTTGAAGAATTAAGTGATTATGATGAATGTCAAATCTAATTTCAAAACCGATTTTATATTAGTCCATTAAGTGATATTTTGTAATTTAGTAGTAAAACCTATTGATATGAATATTACCTATGAGATAGGTGTAATCCCTGCACCAGAAGAAGTAATTGAACTATTTGTCCAGGCCGGACTTAAAAGGCCAACTGAACCCGAAAGAATAGCGCTGATGTTAAAAAATGCCGACCTATTGGTTACCGCATGGCAAGAGGATAAGCTTGTTGGGATTTGCAGAACCATCACCGATTGGGTTTGGTGTGCTTACCTGGCAGACTTGGCTGTATTTACAGGCTTTAAAAGCGCTGGTATAGGCAAAGAAATGATTGCTATTACACGTCAAAAACTCGGTGATCAATGTATGCTTCTTCTCTTATCGGTACCTACCGCTTTTGATTATTACCCTAAAGTGGGTTTTAATAAAGAAGATCGCGCTTTTAGCATCGAACGGACAAAATAATTTCGAAATATGAGAAAGATTATTCTAAATCTTGCCGTTACGCTTGATGGCTACATTGAAGGGCCTAATGGAGAAATTGATTGGTGTATTATGGATGGCGATGCCAATTTTAACGATTTTTTAGATGGCATAGATTCTATTTTTTATGGACGAATCAGCTACGATCTCTGGGGAAATTACCAGCCTGGAGAAGAAGAGGATGAATTGATGAAATCGATCTCCGAAAATATTAACAGCAAGAAAAAATATGTTTTTTCGCAGACCAAAATCAGCGATGATACAGGTGCTGTTTTTATCCAAACGGATATTGTGGAAAAAGTAAACCAAATTAAAAATCTTCCCGGAAAAGATATCTGGCTGTACGGTGGTGCAAAATTAATATCGACTTTTTTAAATACCGGCCTGGTCGATGAGTTGCAGCTGGCTGTACACCCCGTAATATTGGGTGACGGAAAATTACTGTTCAGCGAAATTAACAATCGGGTTTGGTTAACATTAAAAGAAACAAAAAGCGCTCCATCAGGTGTTGTGCAGCTTATATATGAGGTGAAGGATAAATGAGCAAGGCTTAGTTTGGAGTTGAGCGTTTGGCGTTTGGAGTCGATTAACTAATTTATACAAAACCAATTAATATTGAAATGTACCAATGACTAGTGAATGAATTGTTAGTTTGGAGTTGAGGGTTTGGAGCTGGGAGTGAATTAGCAATTTATACAATTAACCGGTTAACCGACATCTACCAATCACTAATGAACCAATTGTTAGTTTGGAGTTGGGGGGTTGGCGTTTAGAGTCTATTAACCAATTATACAATTAACCGATTAACCTTGAACTATATTAATGACTAGTGAACTAATGGCAAATGAACAAATGAACCTAATTACTCTGGAGTTGATAAAATTTAAAACATGATTAAACAGTTATTAACCATCACTTTTCTTCTTGGTTTAGGTCTACTTTTTGAGCCCCTCTTTGCTCAAAATAAAGACATAATATCATTATCTATTCACCAAAATCCATCATGGATCAAGATCGGAACAAATTCTTTTCTCTACTATGAACTTCAATTAGAAAATGATGGCCCAGATACGATTGAACTCAAAACATTGAACATATCAGGACAAAATAAGTCATACCTTAACCTAAATGCACCAAAACTGGCCGAACGCACAAAAAGTAGCGATCAGGTAAACAGAAACCTGATTATTCCTGCTGGCAGCTCTGCTTTGATTTATATAGAGCTCGAAACCCAGGTATTAAAAGCCGAAACTATGGTAAACAAACTTGAGTTTTGGATTCACCACCAAACCAAAAGTAATACAACTGCATTTATCACAACAGCATTACACCCAACAGTTACTAAACCAACAGTATTGGGCAAGCCACTGCAGGCAGGTTTATGGACTGCCATTTATGATCCTGCATGGGCTTCAGGACATAGAAGAGTATTTTATTCAGAAAAAGGTAAGCAATTTCTTCCCGGCCGTTTCGCCATCGATTTTATGCGCGTAGACAGTTTAGGAAAATATGCCTCAAAAAATACAGATTCTATCCAAAACTGGTTTGGTTATCAAAATGCAATACTAGCAGTAGCCGATGGTACGGTATCTTCGGTACTAAATGATTTTAATGAATCAGCAACTGTTTCGCAGCACAAAACCCCTGCACCCGAACAAGCCAGTGGTAATTATATTTCCGTAAAGATTGCGAATGGGCAATATGCTTTTTATGAACACTTAAAGCCAAACAGTATCCGGGTTAAACGAGGCGATAAAGTAAAAAAAGGTGATGTAATTGCGCTATTGGGCTTTACCGGACAATCTACGGGCCCTCATCTCCATTTCCATTTGGCCGATCGAGATAGCCGCCTATATGCAGAAGGATTACCTTATGTGTTTGAGAATTTTTTCCAAGTAGGTCGATATTCAAACCTGGATAACTTCGGTAATAGCCCTTGGCAATACAAGGAACAGCTTAAAATAAAACAAGGAAGACCCTTATCAAATTCGGTAATTGAATTCTAATTTGACATTATGCAGTTACAGGTATTTTTTTACCAAAGGGATTTTCCGCATCAAATAAGCAGTTCCCCAACTTAATCAGCGACAAAACGCAGATAATATATCCATATATTCCTTAAAGATTGATTAGCCAATATAAATCTCAATTAAAACAATTGCATTAATGGTAAATTAACTATCTTAATAAGATTAAGCATCAAAAAAACGATACTATATTTTTATGGAAGAAATAAAAAACGGAGTTAAAGCTTTTTATGCCAAAACCCAGGCCGATTGGCGCCAATGGCTTGCCGAAAACCATAAAAAAGAAGTATCTGTTTGGTTAATTATCTATAAAAAAGATGCACCAGCAAATAGTTTACCACATAGCAACGCAGTTGATGAAGCGCTCTGTTATGGTTGGATTGATAGTTTAACAATGAAACGTGATGAAGAAAGCCGCTATCAATTTTTCTCCAAAAGAAAACCTAAAAGCAATTGGAGCGCAATTAACAAGAATAAGGCTTTACACATGATAGCCCAAGGATTGATGAGCCATGCAGGGCTACAGTCGATCGAAATAGCTAAAGCCAATGGCATGTGGGATGCCCTGAACGATGTGGAAAATCTGATTGTACCCGATGATTTAAAAAAAGAATTTAAAGCCAACAAATCAGCACAAGCACATTGGGATAAATTCCCTCGTTCTTCAAAGAAAGCCATATTAAAATGGATATCAGAAGCCAAAAGAACAGAAACAAGAGCAACAAGGATTAGTGAAACGGTTAGGTTAGCTGAAGAAAATGTACGGGTGAAGTAGCACTTAGTCCAGAGTCTTTAGTCGGGAGTCCGAAGATCAGTTGCCAGTTAACAGTTGCCAGTTATCAATCTTTAGTTAACCAGTTTACAGTTGTCAGTTATCAATTTGCAATAACCAGTAGGACAGTCTAGCGTCTGAATTTTTTAATCTGAAGTTCATTCGAAATATCACCTTGAGGAGTAATTTATTTTGTAATAATCAAAATAAATGAAAGTAGGTGTAATGAGATAAATCATCTCCAAGCATCGTCATTTCGACCGTAGCGGAGAACCTGAAGGCTCTGCGAAGCAAAATTTTTTAAATTTCGTTTCAATAATTTGCTTCAAAGATCTCTCCATTCCGTTGCACTCCAGTCGAGATGACGACCCTCTATTGGAATCTGTTAATGGTAACCTGAAGTCGATTTATCATTCGAAATGTCGCACTGAGGGATAATTTATTTTATGAAAATAAATACGAATGACAGCGGATTTTAAGGCCAATAAATCATCTCGGAGTGTCGTCATTTCGACCGTAGTGGAGAAATCTTTAAATTTCGTTTCATTAATTTGCTTCAAAGATCTCTCCGTTCCGTTGCACTCCAGTCGAGATGACGCCCCTTAGTTATCTCTATTAATGGTAGCAGAGTCGAAGAGTCAATATTAGTGGAGGATAAGCGTTCAATTAACCGATTAACCAAACAGACTATTGACAAATGAACCAATGACCAATGAACTAATGCATCTCCCTGATCAACACCTCCATTAATTCTTTTGCAGAAGTATATTTTAAGTTTACCGCGTTTTGTCCCGACCAGAAATTGTACATATCTGTTTTGCCCTGTTCAATGGCAGCGGCTCGTAACGGCCCCATTAATCGGGTTTGCAATGGAAAGGGCAATACCTCAGTTTCATAACGAATAGCATTGGATATCCGGTTAGCAATCATCCGGCCCATTCTCCCTGTTAATGATTTAGAAAGTATCGTATTTTTTGATTCTTCGGAGAAAAGTTTTGCCTTGTGCATTGGCGTTGCATTAGATTCGTCGGTTACTAAAAAGGCGGTACCGATCTGGACTGCATCTGCACCAAGTGTTAATGCGGCCCTTATACCTTTTGCATCGGCAATACCACCGGCAGCAATTAGAGGTGTTTTTGTTTTCGCTTTTACCTGTTGGATCAATGCAAAAGTTCCTGTTAACGATTCATCTGCCGGTTTAAGAAACGAAGGACGATGCCCACCCGCTTCAAATCCTGTTGCAACAATGGCATCAACCCCAGCTTCTTCGAGTGCTAAAGCTTCGTCTAATGTGGTTGCTGCACCCACTGTTTTAATGCCTAACTTTCGTGCTTCGTTTAATATTTCTTTTGAAGGTATGCCGAATATAAAACTAAATACTGCTGGTTTCAGCTCAAAAACGGCTTCAACCTGTTTCAAAAATTTTGAAGGAATATTGGCATCAAGATCAGGTAATGGGATGCTCAATTCGTCGAAAAAAGATTTGAATAATAGTTTAATTTCCTCTATTTTTTCTGATGGATAATTAAGCAAATGCTCATCTACATCATTTACCAATAGGTTGATATTGTAAGGTTTATCTGTTTTTGTTCTTACAATTTTATCGGTTTCTATAATTTCTTCAGGGCTTAAGGTATATGCGCCGATGCTGCCCAAACCACCAGCGTTTGATACGGCTGCTAAAAGTTCAGGTGTTGAAAATCCGCCGCCCATTGGCCCTAATAAAATCGGATATTCGATTTTTAAAAGTTCGGTTATTTTAGTTCTATTCCACATCCTAATAAATTTTTACGTTGGTTAATAGTTTATTCACAATCACCCACCCGTTATCGGTTAGATTTAACGACAAAAGATCGTAATAATTAAAATCAAAAATAGGCAGATGAACTTTGGCAATTGCAATAGAATTGATAATTTCTATCGACAATATTTCCATTCGGAATGTTTCATTGAGCTCCTGCGGACTTTTGCGCTTACTTACCCCTTCTAAATACTCATCCAGTGTTTTAAAATATGGAAGGCCATTTATATCACCAGCCAATATAGACTGGGGGTGAAATATTTTTCTGAGCAATGCTGTGTCTCCATTAAAAACTCCCTTAAAATAAGATGACAGTACCTCTGCTATTGCATTTGCGTTTTCAGTGTAATTGTTCATGGTTTTAATTTTTTAAGGTATGCCCGGGGTTAAGTGTTCCCTTTGCATACCTGGTTCTTGTTTTAATTTTTATTCTTAGCCAATGTGATGCCCCGCTACATGGCCTCCGTCCAAATTGATGATTTCGCCCGTTACAAAATTACTTTCTGCCAGGTACAGGGCGAGTTGAGCTACATCTTCTGTTTCGCCAATCCGGTTTAATAAATGTAAACCCGCAAACGCATCCGCATCACTAATGCCATTTTTGGCCTGCAACGGACTTCTAATAATCCCAGGAGCGATGCCATTTACCCGGATGTTGTTTTTGCCGAACTCTGCAGCCAATTGTTTGGTTAAAGCATGGATGCCACCTTTACTTGAAATGGGTGCTGTAGCAGGAAAACCTCCAATGGCATGATCTACCAATACAGTTCCGATGTTAATAATAACACCACCATCTTGTTTCAACATCTGCGTGATGGCTGCCTGAGTAGTGAAAAATGTGCCTTTTAAATTGATGTTCAAAAATTTGTCCAGGTGCGCTTCATCTACCTCTAAAAAAGGTTTTGGTTCAAAAATACCGGCATTATTTACCAGCACATCTACGGCACCAAAACGCGCTATGGCAGTTTCTACCAATCGTTTACCTGTGTTTATATTGCTGATATCGCCAGCTACCATCGCTAATTGGTGGTGCGATCCTAATTCATTGAAAGCAGTGATTAAATTGTTTTCATTTGCAGCGTTGATCACCACATTGTGACCCTGTTTTAAAAATAACGCTGCAATGGCGCGACCAATGCCTGTTGATGCGCCTGTTATGATTACGGTTAGTGTTTTCATGATTTTGATTATTATTTGGTTATTTATTGTTTGCTGTTATCCCTTTTTCGCGCAATACCGATACCTGTTCGCCTGCATAGCCCCAATCATCCAATTCGATCTCTTGAATTACTACATGGGTAAGCTTTGGATCTTTATCCAATACCTCGGTAATCAGTTTGGTTATTCCACTAATTAAGGTCTGTTTCTGTTCGCGTGTAACACCTTCACGGGTTACTTCTATTTTTACGTATGGCATGGCTGTTCGATTAAATAGTTAATGATGCTGTTAATTTTACATCAAGTTCAAATTCATTGTAGATCAGGTTATCGCCAAGGTTGGTGAAAAAGTTACCTGATCTGAATTTCATGTTGTACTTGGTACGGTCGATAAAGATTTTACCAGAAGCGGTTAAGGTATTGCCATTAACCACAACATCTGCCGCAAAAACTACAGCATGTGTAATGCCTTTAATGGTTAAATCGCCAGTAATTACTGTATTGTCTTCATTGGTTTGATCAACAGCAGTAATGATAAATGTGGCTTCTGGGAATTGATCGGTTGCAAAAAAATCTTCAGAGAATAAATGTCCCGCGAATTGTGCATTGGTTGCAGAGTCAGTAACATCCAATATTACAATTGAGGTGGTATCGATAATAAAGTTCCCGTTGCTGAGTTTACCATCGTTTAAGCTTAGTGAACCCGATTTAATCGTGATGGTTCCGTTGTGTGCGCCGGTAACTTTTTTACCAGTCCAGTTGATGTTGCTTTGAGCGCTTACAATTTCAAATTTTGTAGTTTCCATTTCTTTGTTTTATCAATCGTTAGTGATTTGACAACACAAAGTAAAGGAGGATTTTTACAGGGCTTAGGTGATGTACATCACATTCTGCAAGCGTTATTTTTGTGCGTTGTAAAGTCTGCTCAGGGTTTCTCTCGAAACACCCAAATAAGCTGCGATTAAATGTTTGGGCACGAGATTATAGAGTTGAGGATACATGGCCAAAAGTTCCTCGTAACGGGCTTTAGTATCGTTATTCATAAACGACAACAGCCTTTTCTGCGAAGCCAGATAGCCCCTGTTTGTTCTCCACCGGAAAAAATGTTCAGCCTGATGGATTTCACTGCAGATCTTTTCACGGTCATCGTTAGAAAGGCATAATACCTCTGCATCGCTAATACAATCTACGCTTATGGTTGCACGGGTATGGTTGTATAGGGCGCCATAATCTGAAGTCCACCAGGTAGGCATAGCAAACTGCAGGATATACATCTTGATTTCATCGTTGATAAAAAAAGCTTTTAAACAACCCGAGATCACAAAATATTCGTGATCTACCTTATCTCCCTCGCTAATGATGGCCTGCCCTTTTTTAAAAGACTTTAACTTGAAATGGGAAAATAAATAATCGAACGCTGCGTCGGTTAAAATAGCGGTTTTTAAAATATGCGCTTTTAGTGTTTCTCTAGGATCCATAGCTTGAAATAAAGATAAGAATTATTGGAGTTAGTCAGAAGTCCGAAGTCGATTAAACGATTAATATATATGCTGATTCCCCAATCGAAATGTCACCCTTACCTTTGGATGTCACCCTGAGCGGAGTCGAAGGGGACTTTATATGAATTTAAACAAAATGAGGAATTAGGTTAATGTAACGGTTCCCTATTTTCTTTTTAGAAAGTGAAAGTAACAAGCTCTATGGCAGCCTCCTGCCCTGCTTTACTCTTCAAGCCTCATCCGATGAAGGATCGGATTGCGGGCTTTCCGTTTCAATCAGGCTTAATAACAAAGTTTGCAACCCATCAAAGCGCAAACCTTTAAATATGATAATCTGCGTTTATCTTTTATCTCATAAAACCGATATAAATAGCAAGAGAATTTAAAAGATAAAATCTCCTCAGATAATCTTTATCCGATAGCTATCGGATGCGAGAAGGCTTTTTCAGCCGACAGCCTGTCCCCGACCTTTCGAGAAAGCAATCTTTATAGCAGGATCACTATCATGAAAGATTGCTTCGTTGTTCCTCGTAATGACGACTTTCCATGTAGAGCTGTTAATGGTATCGGAGTTGAAAGACAATATTAATCCGCGATGAATGAAACGATGTAAAGTTAACCGACTCAGCAATAACAGCACAACACAATACTTGATTTATAATTTTTTAAATGTAACTTTGTTGCATTGAAATATTCAGTGTACACATATCGCAAAGAAATTTTTGCCCGTATATGGGCGGTATTGCTATTGGCGGTATTTCTTAATGCAACACTGATAGAAAGCCTGCATCATCATAGTGCCGAAAAAATTGGTTACAACAAACAAAGCTACAGTGAGGCGCACCTGTTTAAACAATTGAGTTCGGCAAAGCTAAAATGTAAATTGTGCGAGGTATTGAAACACCGATCGCACTCTTTCGATTTTCCCACTCCTATTGCATTTGCTTTATCCGCAGTTAAACCAACGGTAAAACCTTGCGTTTACCTCATGAGGCATCCTGTTGCTTACATCCTATGCTGCGCCAATAAAGGCCCACCTAGCCTAATGGCTTAATCTTCATACAAGAAGTTTCCTTTCATATCCTTCAAATTTACTCTGTTTAACGCACATGCCTGTTTGGTATGCGCCAATATTTTATTATGCTTCAAGCCATTTCATTATCCAAAAATTATCAATCTTACCGGGCCTTAAATCAGCTTAATTTAACCGTTAACCCTGGTGAAGTATTTTGCCTGCTGGGCCAAAACGGTGCCGGAAAAACCACTACCATCAATTTATTTTTAGGTTTTATTGAGCCAAGTAGCGGAAAAATCTTAATCGACAACGAAGAAATCTCTGCGCACGATGACGAACGGCGGAAACACCTGGCCTACATTCCTGAGGTGGTTATGCTTTACAGCAATCTTTCGGCCATTGAAAATCTCGATTACTTTTCTAAACTGGCAGGGTTTAACTATGGTACTTCAAGCTTGATCGGTTTTTTAAAGCAATGTGGTTTACAGGAAGCTGCCCACCACAAACATTTATCGGGCTTTAGTAAAGGCATGCGCCAAAAAGTGGGTATCGCTATTGCACTGGCCAAAAATGCAAAGATTATTTTAATGGACGAGCCTACCAGTGGATTAGACCCAAAAGCCACCGCAGAATTTACCCAACTGGTTAAACAATTAGCTGCCGAGGGAAAATCTGTATTAATGGCTACGCACGATATTTTTAATGCGGTAAATGTAGGTTCGCACATTGGCATTATGAAACAAGGCGAATTGATCCATACACTTAAAGCCAGCGACATCACTGCAGCCGATCTTCAGGAATTATACTTACAAACTATTTAAAAACAAATCCATTTCATGTACCCAATATATAAAGGTCTTTCTATTTTCCGTGCAATCTGTTTGCTATTGCTCTTCAGCACATTTAGCCTGATCACTTTTGCTCAGATTAAGGTGAGTGGAAAAGTGATCGACACCCAAAACCAAGCTGTCCAAAAAGCCACTATTAAATTTAAGAATGGGAAAGATCAACTGAATACAAGCAGCGATTCGCTTGGTAATTTTTCTGTTGTTTTACCTAAAACGGCCAATTACACCATCACCATTAGTGCCATAGGCTACAGCAGCTTTAATCGCATTTACCGCCTTAATGGCATTGGTGATTTAAAACTTGATGCGATTGTGCTACAAACCACTAACGAAGAATTGCAGACCGTTGAAGTGGTAGGCACCAATGGCAAAAAGTATTATGGCAACTATTCTTTTTCAGCCACTAAAACAGCTACTTTGAATAGGGACATCCCACAGGCTATTTCTTCGGTTTCGAAAGAATTAATTGCCGACAGGCAGGCGGCTGTACTGGCCGATGCAGTTAAAAATGTAACCAGCGTATCACAAAGCAGCTATTACAACCAATTTTCGATCAGGGGAATTAACCAGAACGAAGAGGGTGCTATAATTAACGGCATGCGTACCCGTCAATATTATTTTAACCAGCCTTTAACCAATAATCTGGAGCGGATAGAGGTAATAAAAGGTCCGGCAAGTGCTACATTTTCGAGTGTAGACCCAGGGGGAAGCATTAACCTGGTAACCAAAAAACCACTGACTGAAGACCGCAAAGAGATCAGTCTCTCGGCCGGAAGTTTCAGCACCATTAGAGGAGCTTTGGATTTTACAGGTCCTTTAAATGCTGACAAAACGCTGCTTTACCGGCTTAATGTGGGATATGAAGACAGCAAAAGCTTCAGAGACCTACAATACAGGAAAGGTTACCTGATTGCCCCTTCCTTTTCGTACATCCCCAACGATCGAACCAGCTTAAATGTAGAAGTGGTAATGAATAACAGCAATTCGAGGTTAGACCGCGGGCAGGCTATTTTTGGTGCAATTGCTGGTAAAACCGATTTAAAAAGTACACCGATCAGTTTCAATATGGGCGCCAGTAATGATCGCTTTAACAGTCAGGATTTAATGTTGATGACCAATTTTTCGCATAGCCTTACGCAGGATATTGTATTTAATGTGGCCTATATGAAGCAGAACTGGAACGAAGATCTTTTAGAACATAGAACCACCAATGCTTTTGGTGTGGATGAAAACAATCAAGCTATCCCTACCCTTGCGGCCATGCGTGCCGTTCAGCGTCAGCAAAAATGGCGAACCGACAACTTAAGCACCTATTTTAGTATTAACACCAATACTTTTATTTTAAGCCATAAGCTGGTAATCGGATACGATAGAATAAACACACAGAAACTGCGGGGCGGTGGCGAAAACTCGGCTCAGGGCTACCGTTTAAAAGATGGAACCATTGCAGCTAGGTACGATCCCACAAAGAAAGACCTCTATTTATTTAAGGTCGTAAATGGTATAAATGCACCAGTGCCCAATGTAGAGCACTTTAACCTGAGCAACCCAGCCTATACCATTAAAAATTTAAGCGATTATGTTTTTACCAAAACAGAAATTCCAGCTGCATATAATCTGGTTAATGCAGTATACCTGCAGGATCAGATAAAATACGATCAGCTTACCTTAACATTGGGTTTACGACAAGAGTGGTACGAGGATTACAGCAACTACAAATTGGCTACCGAAAAGAAAATTTATCAGCATAAGCTTTTGCCAAGGGCCGGAATTACCTATGCCATAAACACAAACATTAACCTTTACGCAACCTATTTACAAGGGTACCAGCCGCAAGGCAATACCTCAACCCTGGTTATTGTTCCGCCACCTGCAGGCACCAATTTTAAGCCTTTAGAAAGTGATTTAAAAGAGATTGGTGCAAAATCCGAATGGTTGAATAAAAGTTTAATGGTTAACATTTCGGTATTCGAAATCAACCAGAAAAACCTATTGATGAATGCAAATGATCCATTGGATGTAAACCGTTTAATAGAACGCGGTGCCCAACGCAGCCGTGGTGTCGAATTGGAAACTTCTGGCTTTATCAGGTCTAACTGGCAGTTTAATGCGGGTTATAGTTATGTAGATGCCATTATTAAGGATGATTTTAATCCTGATTTAATTGGTCAGAGGGTGCAGAACACGCCAAAACACAGTGCCAGCTTATGGACACGCTACAACTTTGAAACCCTTAAGCTAAAGGGAATAGGTTTTGGAGCAGGCTTACAGTACAGTGGCACTAAACTTCCGTTGTACATCAGAGATTTTGTACTGCCTGCTTATACCCTGTTAGATGCCGCGCTCTATTATTCGCCTGCTGGTTCTAAAGTGCAGCTGGCTGTAAATATGAATAACATTTTAAATAAAACCTATTGGGTTGGCGCACAAAACTATCTACGCCTTTTCCCTGGTACACCAAGAAATGTAATGTTTAACGTAACCTATAGAATATAATGCCAAATAGAGTAAGCACTATAGCCAAACAAACTTTTAAAACCGCCCTTAACAACAGGGCCACCTTAGCCTTAACCCTTTTATTAGGTTTATCACTTGGTTTGGCTACCTATGTAGGCTGGCAGAATTTTAAAACACAAAACAATCAGCGCCTGCATTATAAAGAATTGGTTAGGGCACAATGGCTGGCAAAGCCAGATAAACACCCACACCGGATGGCGCACTATGGTTACCTCGCCTTTCGCGAGAAACATGAACTGAGTTTCTTCGATTTTGGGATAGAAAGTTTTGCAGGTGTATCGATCTTTTTAGAAGCGCATAAACAAAACACAGTAAATTTTAGTGAAGCAGGTTTTTCTAACGGAATGTTGCGCTTCGGCGAAATCAGTGTGGCCATGGTACTGCAACTCCTGGTACCACTTCTCATTTTCTTCTTAGGTTACAACAGCATTTCGGCTGAGCGCGAATCGGGGACATTAAAGATCCTGCTATGCCAAAATGTAAGCTGGAAACAGCTCCTTTGGGGCAAAACATTGGGCATAATTGGTGTTTGTTTGTCGATATTTATCCCCCTTATGCTGCTTACCATTTTGTTATGGGCCTCACTAAGTCATTGGCAGATTAGTGGTGATGCCAGTTTGCGCTTAATGATATTGGTATTTAGCTATGCGATCTATTTCTTCATTGTATCTGCTGTTACGGTTTTGGTCTCGGCTTTTGCACGCAGTTCTAAATCAGCCCTAACTACTTTATTGGCCTGCTGGATATTTTTTATGGTCATTATGCCGAGGATCACCCAGGCAGTTGGCGTAAAAATTTACCCCTCCCCATCTAAAATAGCGTTTGCCGATGCCATTGCTACCGACATCCATAAACAGGGCGATAGCCATAATCCAGATGACCCACATTATGCTGCGATTAAAGACTCACTACTCAAAACTTACGGTGTTACCGATGTAAAAAAACTACCTTTTAACTATGGTGGCTATATTATGGCAGAGGGCGAAAAAATAACCTCAAAAATTTACAGCAACCACCAAAAGGAACTGAATAAAATTTTTGAAAAGCAGAACAGCATTACAAAGGTAGCAGGTTTCATAAACCCTTACTTATCCCTCAAGCATATTTCGATGGCCATAACAGCCTCTGATTTTAACACCTTTGTTGATTTTCAGAACCAGACAGAAGTCTACCGTTATCAGCTGGCTCAAAAGATGAATAAACTACAAATTGATAAGATCAGTAACATTGCCCCAGGAGAAGAAGAAAAACCTTTGGCCATTAGTAAGGCAAACTGGGCCGAGCAACCTGATTTCAATTACCACTTTGGCAAATTAAGTTTAGTAATAACAAATGAGTTATTGGCACTGAGTGCTTTAGCCTGTTGGTTATTGGCAACGGTTATGCTGCTACAATACACGACCAGGTGGATTAAAACGATATAGCTATTAAGGATGAAAAAAAGTATATATAACCTCGAATTTAAACTGTTTTTTAGAAACAGCTCCTCATGGATAGGCATCATTGTGCTGCTGATTACAGGTGTTGCCGGTTTGTATTTCGGCAAAACATTTATTGCCAACCAACAGGCCGTAATTGAAAAAGCAGCAATGTTACAAAAGAAAAACACCCTCAGCAATATCGATCATTTTGGTAAAGATATTGGCTTATTGTTTTACCACAATAAATTTTCATTGGCTAATGCACCCAATGCCTGGGCCGCCTTTGCTAATGGGCAGCGGGATATTAACCCTTATTTAATCTCGGTAACCATGCTGGGTTTAGAAGGTCAGATTTACGATACAGATATTAATAACCCGGTAAGCCTGCTTTTGGGCAACATGGACCTGAGTTTTGTGTTTATCTTTTTATTTCCCCTGGTGATTATTGCATTTAGCTATAACTTACTTTCGGAGCAAAAAGAAAGTGGCGTTTGGTCGCTTTTAAGCGCGCAGACCAACCGGTCTTTTCGGGTAATCTGGCAAAAATTTTTAGTTAGGGTAGCCGTAATTTTCTCTGTTGCTTTATTACTATTATTTGTAGCTATCCTTTATTTGCATTTGCCCGTAGACTTCATTTTCTTTTCAATAACTACACTCATTATCTTTTATCTGGCTTTCTGGTTTGCAGTTTCATTTTTTATCATTTCTTTAGCAAAATCATCGAACTTTAATGCATCGGCATTGGTTGCCATTTGGGTACTTATCTGCATTGTAATTCCAGCATCACTTAACCTGTTTCTTACCCGAAAATACCCCATGCCAGAAGCCCTGCAAAATGTAATTAACCAACGCGAGGGATATCACGAAAAATGGGATATGGCCAAAGAAGTTACGATGAAACCGTTTTTTGAACATTATCCGGAACTGAAGCAATATCCCTTCCCACAAGAGAAAACTTTTAGCTGGTTCTGGTATTATGCCATGCAACAAATGGGCGATGATCAGGCAATGCCAAGTAGGCACGCAATTGAGAATAAACTGGCCGCCAGACAGCGATTTACAAATACACTTGCGTTTTTCTTCCCTACCATACAAACCCAGTTGGGGATAAACAATATGGCTGGATCGGATCTTAATACCCACCTCGATTTCCAGCAGGCGGTTAGAAAATATCATGAGCAGATCCGCTGGCATTTTTATCCAGGCATCTTTCTTAATAAAGCAGTGGACAGTACAGATGTTAAGGACTATAAATTGGAAAAATATAGTCCGCAGCAAACGCCTTCAGTTTGGGTTAATTTGCTATCTATATCGATCCTAACCGTAATCCTAATTGGAACAACAGCTTTTAACTTTAAAAGGCAGGAACAATTTTAGGTTTACTGTGGTTGAAACAATATAAAAATGGTCTGTGTTTACATGGACCATTTTTATATCATAAACCGTTAAGAAGTTATAAATATCGAATAGGTGATGGCCTGTCGAATAGAAATTAGCCGAAGTCAAAAGCAGTATGAGTTAATTCCACGTTGCAGCCAAATAACCTATTGAACAATATACTAAAACCTATTAGCCAAAGAAGAAAACTCTTTACATCTGGCTATACATTACAGGATGGAACAGGATGGACTAACGAAATAAAAGTTCTAATCTCGTATAACCAAATATCATTAATTCTTTTAATCGACACCTATATGAGCAAGAAAAACTATACGTCAAACAATGCAATCGTTTGCACCTAATCACCCCTATACTACCATTTTAAAGCCTTAAGGCAAAGAAAAGACTATTGTAGTCAAACATTAAAAACTAACTCATTTTTCATCCTAAAACAGGTAATACATCCAGAAAAGAATGGATTAATTGCTTAATCATATGCCCTCAAAACAGATAGCATACTCCATCTAACATGCTATTTGGCTAAATAACCAAATATTTACATAACCAATAAAACTATGGATCTTAATTTTTATCCAGAAAATCTAAAACGACGAAAAGGCTCTTCGTACAAAAAAATCCTGCTTACGGCTATGTCGGCATTGTGCTTACTTTGCGTGGCGAATACTGCAAATGCGGCCAACCGTAAAACGACACCAGGAACTGTGGGTACAAACATTTCAACGAGCAAACGAGATGTTAACCTTAAAGGAAAGATTGTTGATGAAAAAGGTGAAACTTTGGTTGGCGTTAGCATTAGAGTGAAGGGCACTACCATTGTTGCTTCTACCGACGCCAATGGTGCTTTCTCCATTACTATTCCATCAACCGTAAGCAGCCCGGTTTTGGTGGTTTCGTACATTGGATATACCACACAAGAAGTACCTGTAGATGGAAAAACGACTATAAATATTCAATTAAAAAGCGCTACAAATGATTTAGATGAGGTTGTAGTTGTTGGTTATAACACTGTAAAGAAAAGTGATTTAACCGGAGCGGTTGTAAGCGTGGGTGCTAAAGAAATCAGATCGAGGCCGGTAACCAATGCCTTACAGGCCATGCAAGGCAAAGCAGCAGGTGTAGATATCACTTCGAATGAGCGCCCTGGTCAGGTTGGAGATATTAAAATTCGGGGTCTTAGGTCATTAAAAGCCAGCAATTCGCCCTTATTCGTGGTAGATGGTATTCCATTGCAAGCTGGCGGGATCGATGCCATTAATCCGAACGACATTGAAAACATTGATGTTTTAAAGGATGCCTCCGCAACAGCCATTTATGGTTCGAGAGGTGCCAATGGAGTTGTACTTGTAACCACCAAAAAAGGTAAAACCGGGAGGTTAACTATGGATTATGTAGGAACAGCAACCATCGAAACCCTAAACGACAGGATGGAAATGATGAATTCGGCACAATATATCGAGTTTCGCCGTGATGCATTTAGGGCATTGCCTATAACCGATACCCGGAAATATCCAACTGTAGCTACGCTGGCTAAAGACAGAGAAATTTTTGCTGGCGATCCCTATGTGCTCGAAAACATAGAAAAGGGCTGGGCAAATGGCGTTTATGATGGCAGCCTGGTTCCCACTACCGATTGGGGCGATTTAGTTACCAGAACCGGGATTACCCAAGATCATGTATTGAGTGTAAGCGGCGGTACCGAAAAAATGAAAGCATATGGATCATTTGGCTACCTGAATCAAACCGGCACACAGTTGGGGCAGGATTTTGAAAGATATAGTGGTAAATTAAGTGTAGAGATTAATCCCGTTAAATGGTTTAAAATGGGACTTAACATCACAACAACCTATAGCCTGCAAAACTATGGTTTCGTTGCGGCCAGTGCTTCGGGTGCTGGAAATATTTATGCAGCAGCGCGTGGCATGCTCCCTATGGCTATTCCTTACGATCCGAGTGGCAATAGAATTAACCTGCCAGGTGGCGATATCAATATCCAGAATCCAATTCTCGAAGCCGATTATAACATCAATCTTCGTAAAACCCTAAGAACCCTAGGTTCGGCTTTTGCTGAGGTTAATATTTTAAAAGGGTTAAAATACCGCATCAATTTCGGCCCTGATTTTTCTAATTTCTATAATGGAAAGTACCAGGACGCAAAATCGGTAAACCGCGATGCAGGTATACCCGGTTCGGTTAACAATTATGCACAGTTAAATCAAAGCAACAAGTTTGCCTATACCCTCGATCATTTATTGTATTACGACAAAACCATTAACAAGCACAGTTTTGGAGTAACTTTATTACAAAGTTCTTCCCTGTTTCAGGATGAATCTTCATCACTAACGGGCAGTAAAATAAATTTGATTGCTCCACTTTGGTATGGATTAAGAGCAGGAAGTATTACTGCTTTGGATGGATTTGATACAGATTTTAGAAAGTCTACCCTCGAATCTTACATGGCAAGGGTAAACTATAGTTTTGATAGTAAATACCTCTTAACCGCATCGCTACGTTCGGATGGGGCATCGCAATTGGCTGAAGGCAACAAGTGGGATTTTTTCCCATCAGCAGCTCTGGCGTGGCGTATGGATCAGGAAGATTTCATGAAAAACATTAAATGGGTAAACCAATTGAAATTGAGGCTTGGCGTAGGTAGTACCGGTAACTCATCAGTGGATATTGGTAGCACATTAGGCCTTTTACAACCACTTACCTATACCTTTGGCAGTGCTGCCCAGATAGGTTATGTAGCATCAGACGCTTCTCTGGCCAACCCAATTTCATTTCCCAACAAATTGTTAAGCTGGGAAAAAACCCAACAGTATAATTTAGGTCTGGATTTCGATTTGCTACAGGGAAGAATAAGCGGTTCATTAGATCTCTATAAATCTAAAACTACCGATTTAATCTTGCTTAAAAAGATCAATATCATTAACGGTTATCCTACCTCTTATGATAACATTGGTTCGACCAAAAACAAAGGACTCGATTTAACACTAAATACGGTTAACGTTAGATCGAAAGATTTTAGTTGGGAATCTACCCTGAATTTTTCAACCAGTAGAGACGAGATTGTGAAACTGAACGGAGGCGATATGGTTGCCGATCTTTTCTTTATCGGAAACGGGATCAGTGTAGCTTACGATTATGTTAAAGATGGCATTTGGCAAGACACACCAGATGATTTAAAAGAAATAGCAAAATTTAATGCCAATGGAACCAGTTTTAAACCAGGAAGCATTAAGATAAGAGATTTAAACAATGATTATAAAATTGATGCGAATAACGACCGTCAGGTATTGGGCCGTTATACACCAAGCTGGAGCGGTGGTATTACTAACACATTTAACTACAAAGGTTTCGATTTATCTGTTTTTATTATTGCAAGGTATAATTTCCTTATCGCCACTGGCGCCGAATCATTGCAGGGCCGTTTTGCACAACGTGTATTAGATTACTGGACACCAACCAACCCTACCAACGATTATCCTGCACCTAACTACGGTAGTGCAGCGGGCGACCAGTTTAAAAGTGCTATGAACTATCAGGACGGTTCTTTTATCAAGGTTAGAAACATATCGTTGGGTTATAATTTTGCCGACAACATGACTAAAAAACTAACATTATCGAGGTTAAGGGTATATGCCCAGATGATTAATCCTGGTTTAATCTACTCGAAGGTTAAATGGATAGATCCGGATTTAGGTGGTTCTACTTTTAACAGAGGTGTTGTATTTGGCATTAACGCAAGTTTCTAACAGAGTGAAAAAATATTGATTATGAAAAAGATTGTAAATATTATATCAGGGGTGGCTTTGTTAGGAAGCTTAATGGTTCTTCCCACTTCCTGTAAAAAAAGTTTCCTGGATGAGGAAGTGATCAACTCACGCAATACATCCGATTTTCAAAAAACAGAAGGATTAGACGGATTGGTTATTGGTATGTACCAAAGTTTAAAATTCCATTTTAATTATACCTGGGCCTACACCAGCACCAATTATGGGGTAGATGAGTTTACTGTTGGTGGTGATAGAACCGAGCAGATGTGGAACTCGTATGACGGAACCTTAAATTCGCTAAATGTGGATGTACAGGCTGTTTTCGACAATATGTATACGAATATTAACTCAGCCAATATCGTGATTAAAAATGTACCCATCTATTACACTGGTGCCAACAAAAATACCCGATTGGGAGAAGGCTACTTTATGCGTGCCTTCGATTATTTTAAACTGGTTAAGCAATATGGAGGGGTGCCTTTACAGCTCGAATCGGTAGAAACGATTAAAGATGAATTTACAAGGAATTCGGCTAAAGAAGTATACGAGCAGGTAATTCAGGATTTTACACAAGCTTATAATCTGCTGCCAACAGTGGCTGCAGAAAGAGGAAGAATTACCAAATGGGCGGCGGCCCACTTTCTGGCCAAGGCTTATCTGTTCCGCGCGAGTGAAATGAACAACGACTGGAATGGCGATACCAAAACGGCCGATCTACAAAACGCAATTAAATATGCAGATTTAGTAATTGGCAGCGGCCAGCATAGTTTAGCTTCGAACTACAGCGATCTGTGGAACTTCACCGCGGTTGATGGTGCAAACGAAACCAACCGGGAAGTTATCCTGGCTGCCCAGTTTTCGAACAATACTGCAACCCAAGGAAGATATGGTAACCAAATACACCTGTATTATCCATCCGTTTACCAAACCCTTCCCGGAATGACACGCGATATAGCTGGAGGACGCGAATTTCAACGTATGAGATCAACAGATTATGCCTTAGACGTTTTTGACCGCGTGAATGATTCAAGATTCTGGAAAAGTTTCAAAACACGTTACGTAGCCAATAATGCAGCCAGTATTCCAAAATGGGTTAAAGGTAGCGCCCCTACTCCGGCACAAGAAGGACAACCAAAATTTGTAGTTGGTGAAGAGGCTGTTTTGTACATTGTAAACAATGCTGGCGATACCCGATATACGCCAATAGTTGATAAGGCCGATCCTGCTTTACCAACAGATCTTGCGCGCCGCAAACCAACTATGTTTGTGAGGTATTTTGCCGGTCAACCACAAAGCTACTTAAATGCCCATGGCAATTACGGTGTGAGCCAATATGTAGCTTTATCTAAATTTATGGATGGCTCCAGAAACCTGGTTGCTTCACAGTTCGGTCAGCGTGATGGAATTCTGGCCCGTCTTGCCGAAACCTATTTAATTGCAGCCGAAGCTTACGGACGATTGGGTCAGTATGCACAGGCCATTCCTTACCTAAATACGGTTCGCGATCGTGCAGCCTACAAAGATGGAGAAGACCGTTCTTCTTACGTTGATGGTGGAATTTCTTATAAAACGAATCCAGCAGTAACCTCTGCAATTGTTTCCTATTCAGACAAAAATACCTATTTCGAATCGAATAATATCCCTGTAACGACAACCAATACATTATCGTCAATGCATTTAAATAGTGAGGCCGATATTTTTAACTCCGGCAAAGATTTTTACGATAAAGTTGGCGCAAGTTCGGATGCAGACAAGTTCAAAGCCTTTATTTTGGATGAACGTTCGAGAGAATTGATGGGCGAGTTAATGAGATGGGAAGACTTGGCCCGCACCAAAACATTGGTGACCCGTACCGCTGCATTTAATCTGGAAGCTAAACCGATTGCAAGTAAACATTACCTGCGCCCAATTCCTCAAAGTTTCTTAGATGTACTTAAAATTGGTGGAGAGCCTTTAACTGCTGAGCAAAAACAAGCCATGCAAAACCCGGGTTGGTAAATAGCTTGGGCTAAAAAAAGGTTGTATTATAAATATAGCTTTGTCATCCTGAGGGATAACTTATTGTACAAAATCAAAATCTTTGCGGTGATAGGCCGCGAAAAATCGTCATTGCGAGAAGGCTTTTTCAGCCGACGAAGCAATCTTACAACGATCGCTACCAGCGTGCGCATTAAGATTGCTTTGTTCCTCACAATGACGAAATTTCTATAGGAATCTGTAAGTGGTAGTAGAATCGAAGGACTTGTTTTAAATACTTTTGAAGTGTTTCGACGACTTGTCCCGATTTTCATCGGGAGGCTCTCCGTAGGAGTCCTTTGGACAACATGACAGAATCTGATGAGCAATTAACTTTATGATGCAACCTTTTTTAAAAAAAACCTTATTATTATCCCTCTCTGTATTTCGTATTGTATTTGTTACTTCCTCACTACAACCACTGCAGCATTATTTCAAACGTTTGAAAAGCGTTTAAAGCTGTTTATCTGTACGCTGCCCATTTTCTACAGGATAGAGCAGGACGGCCCTCTCAATTTTAAACGCTAAACTCGTTTAAACTATTTAACCAAATATTTCCTTTTTATTAATGGCGTTTTTATCCCAATGGTATAGAAACGGTCCAATAATGATCAATTTGAGATGAAAAAACTCCTCCTTGCATTTTTGATACTGTTTTCTATATGTGCTTTTGCTCAAAAAAGCAACAAAACAACGCTAGTTCCCAAGCCATTGTACAGCGATCCTGTTTACGATGGCGCTGCCGATCCGGTGGTGATCTGGAATGAAGGAGAAAAGAAGTGGTTTATGTTTTATACCAACCGCAGGGCAAATGTTAAAAACCTCGATGGCGTAAGTTGGGTACATGGCACCCGTATCGGCATTGCTGAATCTGAAGATGGCGTAAAATGGAAATATCGTGATACCTGCGATATTCAATACCGCTTAACCGATTATACCCATTGGGCACCAGAGGTAATCGAAAATAAGGGAATTTACCACATGTATTTAACCTATGTGCCTGGCGTTTTTAAAGATTGGCGCCACCCAAGGTATATTGTTCACCTTACGAGTAAAAACCTCATCAACTGGAAATTCGAATCCAAACTGAACCTGGCCTCCGATCATTGCATTGATGCCTGTGTATTTAAATTGCCTAATAACAAAGGATGGCGCATGTATTACAACAATGAAATGGCTGGCAAATCCATCTATTATGCCGACAGTAAAAATCTGTACAACTGGGAAGATAGCGGCAAAAAATTAATTGGCGATAAAGGCTGCGAAGGTCCAAAAGTTTTCTATTGGAAAAACACCTATTGGATGGTGGTCGACAACTGGAACGGTCTCGGCATATATTCATCTACCGATCTCCTCACCTGGAAACGCCAGCCCAAAAACATTTTACAGGCACCCGGAAAAGGAACCGATGATGGTGTAATGGGCGGTCATGCCGATGTGGTAGTGAATGGAGATAAAGCCTATATCTATTACTTTACCCACCCTGGCCGAACACCCGAAAATAAAGGAATCGATAACTACACGACTAGAAGAAGTGTGATTCAACTGGCAGAATTAGAATACGCCAATGGCGAAATCAGCTGCAACCGTGATAAATCCTTAGCTATTAAATTAAGTCCTAACCAAAAATAATGAAGCATATTTACCTTTTCTTAATGGTTGCGCTACTGCCCTTTATCACTTTTGCCCAACAACCGGTTACCCCAAGAAAAACCTACAACTTTAATCCCGGCTGGAAACTCTTTGTAGGTGATTTACCTGGCGCAGAAAGCACCGATTTTGATGATAAGGCATGGAAACCGATTACCCTACCCTATGCATGGAACGAAGATGAAGCCTTCAAAAAATCTATAGAAGATTTATCAACCGGTATTGCTTGGTACCGTAAACATTTTACCATTTCAGAAACCAACAAAAGCAGTAAAATATTCCTTGAATTTGAGGGTATTAGGCAGGCGGGTGAATTTTACCTGAACGGAAAGTTTATTGGCCGGCATGAAAATGGCGTGATGGCTTTTGGATTTGACATTAGCAGTTTAATTAATCAGAACAAAGAAAATGTGATTGCGGTTAAGATCGATAATGCCTGGAACTACAAAGAAAAGGCGACCAACTCTGGCTACCAATGGAACGATAAAAATTTTAATGCCAATTACGGGGGAATATCTAAAAACGTACGCCTGCATGTTACTGGTAATGTATATCAAACACTTCCACTTTATTCTACTTTAAAAACTACGGGTAACTACTGTTACGCTAAAGATTTCAATATTAAAGGTAAATCAGCTTTAGTGGTTTCTGAATCGCAGGTTAAAAATGAAAGTGAAACGGATAAAAAACTGATTTATGAGGTGGAACTTAAAGACCTTGATGGAAAAATAGTTAAAACCTTTAAATCCGCAGAAACCAATATCAAAGCTGGCGATACTTTAACCTTAAAAGCCGAAGCATTGGTAACCGGCTTAAATTTTTGGAGCTGGGGCTACGGCTACTTATACACGGTTACTTCAAGATTAAAATCTGAAGGCAAGACTATCGATGAGCTGAGCACCAAAACCGGATTTAGAAAAACAGCATTTAAAAACGGGATGGTTTATTTGAACGATCGGGTATTGATGATGAAAGGTTATGCCCAGCGCAGCAGTAACGAATGGCCGGCAATCGGCTTATCAGTACCACCTTGGCTAAGCGATTACAGCAATCAACTCATGGTAGAAAGCAACGCCAATTTGGTACGCTGGATGCACATTACGCCATGGAAACAGGATATAGAATCTTGCGACCGCGTAGGTTTGATCCAAGCCATGCCTGCCGGAGATTCGGAAAAAGATGTTACCGGAACCCGTTGGGATCAGCGAAAAGCGGTAATGACAGATGCGATTATTTACAACCGCAACAACCCGAGTATCGTTTTTTACGAATGTGGAAACGAATCGATCAGTACAGCGCACATGCAGGAAATGAAAGAGATTAGAAATCTTTACGACCCAAATGGAGGCAGAGCAATCGGATCGAGAGAAATGCTTGATATCCCTGAAGCCGAATATGGTGGCGAAATGTTATACATCAATAAAAGCGCAACCAAACCAGTATGGTCTATGGAGTATTCAAGAGATGAGGCCCTAAGGAAATATTGGGATGAGTTCT
The DNA here is from genome assembly GCF_018613605.1 of Pedobacter sp. ISL-64. GTDB lineage: Bacteria > Bacteroidota > Bacteroidia > Sphingobacteriales > Sphingobacteriaceae > Pedobacter. The sequence continues at coordinate 113,900 of NZ_JAGGPU010000020.1, forward strand.
CCCCTCCCTTCCATGTAAATGGTGCAGGTCCGAAATACAAAGATGCCGATGCCAGCGATTATAACCGCAACCAGGATTCTTTTGCCATTGAAGATGTAATCCGTTGGAACGAATATTACGAAGAACGCCCCGGAACAGGAACCAGGATAAGTTCGGGTGGGGTAAACATTATATTTTCTGATTCGAATACCCACCACCGCGGCGAAGAAAACTACCGCAGAAGTGGCGAAGTGGATGCGATGCGCATTCCTAAAGATGCCTTTTTTGCACACAAAGTAATGTGGGATGGTTGGGTTGATGCTAAAAAAACCGGGATCCACTTAATCGGGCACTGGAACTACAAAGCTGGAGTTAAGAAGAATGTATACGTGGTGGCCAGTGGCGACAAGGTTGAGCTGATTTTGAACAATAAATCGCTTGGTTTTGGCGAAAAAAGTAATGGTTTTCTGTTCACTTTTAGAAACATAACTTTCCAGGCGGGCACAATAAAGGCCATTTCTTATTCTTCAGCAGGAAAAAAACTGACAGAAACACAATTAAAAACAGCAGGCAAACCAGTAGGGTTAAAACTTACTGTAATGAAAAACCCAAGCGGTTTTAAGGCTGATGGTGCCGATGTGGTATTGGTGCAGGTTGAAGTAACAGATCAGGATGGAAACCGTTGCCCTACGGCTTCAAATATGATCAAATTTAGTTTAGATGGCCCAGCCGAATGGCGTGGAGGTTTAGCCCAAGGGCCAGATAATTATATTTTGGCCAAAGATCTGCCAGTAGAAAATGGGGTAAACAGAGTGCTCATCAGATCGACAACTACTGCTGGGAAAATTAATTTAACCGCAAAAGCAGAAGACCTACAATCAGCACGCCTTTCATTCGAAACTTTACCGGTTAATACTGCTCAGGGATTATCTAACCAATTACCAAGCGATGGCTTGAAACCGAATTTAAGCAAAGGCGCAACACCGCTTGATCCATCATACACAATTTCCCGTAAATCGATTAAAATTATTGCTGCTGAAGCAGGTGCAAACAGCGAAAAAGCCAATTTAAGTTTCGATGATAATGAATTGAGCGATTGGGTAAACGATGGAAAGATCGCTACCGCATGGATCAAATATACTTTAGCAAAAGAAAGTACGGTATCAGCAGTTTCGCTAAAATTGAATGGTTTTAGAACCAAAATTTATCCGTTAAGGGTCTTGGTTGATGGAAAAGTGGTTTTCGAAGGCAATAGCAAACCTAGCCTAGGTTATTTTACTGCAAACTGCAAGCCAACAAAAGGAAAAACAGTGACCATACAATTAGTGGGCTCCGGAAAAGACAAAGAAAACTCATATATTGGCGTAGAGGTAAATGGTAAAAAACTTGATGATGGTATTGACCATGCAGAAACCAAACTAAAAGGTGGTTTAAGTATTATTGAAGCAGAAATTTACGAGCAGCCATAAGTAGACTTCCGAAGTTTTGCCAGGCCATATGCCAGGTAAACTTCGGAAGTCCATTACTAACGCTTAAACAGTCGTCACCCTGAATTTAGTTCAGGGTCTTAAAAAGGCATGAAGGATACTGACCTGTAGCAAAGCGGAAAGCTACCCAGTAAAACAAGTTCAGCATGACGCAATCTCTAAACTAACAAGATATGAAAACATTTAAAAAAGCTTACCTCCTACTCTTTAGCTTAACCGCTTTCATCCATACGGTTAATGCGCAGTCTAAAGCCAACATCGAGGTTAATTTCGACAAGAATATAGCACCCATGAAACCCATTTGGGCCTGGTTTGGCTACGATGAGCCGAATTACACCTATATGAAAGATGGCCAGAAGTTATTGACCGAAATTTCTAAATTAAGTCCGGTTCCGGTATATGTACGTGCGCATAACCTGCTAACCTCTGGCGATGGTACTCCTGCTTTAAAATGGGGATCGACGAATGCCTATACTGAAGATGCCAAAGGTAATCCGGTTTACAACTGGAAAATTGTTGATCAGATTTTCGATACTTACATAAAAAGAGGCATGAAACCTTTGGCTCAAATAGGCTTTATGCCTGAGGCACTTTCAACCAAACCTCAACCCTATCAACACAAATGGAAACCTGGCGCCCGATATGATGAAATTTTAACCGGCTGGGCCTATCCGCCAAAAGATTACAAAAAGTGGGGCAATTTGGTTTACGAATGGGTAAAACATTGTGTAGCACGATATGGCAAGGCTGAGGTAGAAAGCTGGTACTGGGAAGTGTGGAACGAGCCGGATGGCGCTTATTGGAAAGGTACACAGGCCGAATTCTTTAAACTTTACGATTACGCTGCCGATGGACTAAAACGCGCCTTACCTACTGCGAAAATTGGTGGTGCCAACGTAACAGGTGGCGGAACGAAGTACCTGGATGCCTTTATCAAACATTGTTTAAACGACACCAATTATGTAACAGGTAAAATTGGTTCTCCTTTAGATGCTGTTCTTTTTCATGCGAAAGGCTCACCAAGGGTGGTTAACGGAACCGTGGTGATGAATGTAAGGGCTCAGCTCCGCAATATTGATGGAAATTATAAGATCATCAGTAAATACCCTCAACTTAAAAATATCCCTGTAATTATCGGCGAATCCGATCCTGAAGGCTGTGCAGCCTGTGGCATGAGTACCAATCCTGAAAATGCCTACCGAAACGGCACCATGTATTCGAGTTATACCGCAGCCTCTTTTGCCCGGCTTTACGAACTTACAGATAAATATAAAATCAACCTCTTGGGTGCTGTTACCTGGTCGTTCGAATTCGAAAACCAGCCTTGGTTTGCAGGTTTTCGCGATTTAGCTACCAATGGTGTTGATAAACCTGTGTTAAATGTATTCAGAATGTTTGGCCAGATGAAAGGGAACCGTGTTGAAGCCACAAGCAATCGCATGTACAATTTAAATTCTATTTTGGATTCGAGCATCAGAAAACCGCAAACAGATATAGGTGTTTTAGCCACTAAAGCCGAGAAAACGGCCGCTGTTATGTTGTGGAATTACCACGATGAGGATAAAACGGATTCGAAAGACGTTGTTTCCATCTTGTTGAATAAATTGCCTGCAAAAACAATAACCATAACCGAATATCGTATTGATGCTGATAACAGCAATTCTTATTCAGAATGGAAAAAAATGGGCTCCCCACAAAACCCGGATGCAAAACAGATTGCAGCATTAAAAAAATCCGGCCAGCTTAAAATGATTGGTAAACCCAGAAAATTTGACACCACAGGTGGTGCTTTTGAAATGGAATTAGCCAGACAAGGGGTGGCTTTATTGAAATTGGATTGGTAGGGTTAACCACAATTCAAAGCGTCACCCTGAATTTAGTTCAGGATCTTAATAACATGAAAGATACTGACCTGTAGCAAAGCGGAAAGCTACGTAATAAATTTATTTCATTGTCTTAGTTGCATGATATGCACTGAAACAATCAGGATTTCATATGGGTTGGTGCGGCACCAATCGATAAAAAAGTCCCTGTGGTGTGTTTACAGACCACCTAAATATAATTTTTTCGTTTTGTGAGGACACAGACCGAGAATTAGGATTTTTACTACTCCGGTCGTCACCCTGAATTCATTTCAGGGCCTTAATAGCATGATGGATACTGACCTGTAGCGAAGCGGATATCGATTAAAAACTTGCGAAGTTCTCCCATTCAATGGTCTGGTAAACTTCGGAAGTTTGCCGTTAAGGTTTAACTACCAAAGGCGCTCCGTTTACCATTACGTTCTCAATTTTAACATCCTGATACCTGTTTTTCAGAAAAGGTGTTTTTGTAGTTACTTCCAAATCTTTAAAAAGAAAACCAGATACCTTATCTTCAGGATTCCCATCCATTTCACCAAATTTTGTTGCTTCTACTTTAATGTTTGAGATCTTGATGTTTCTAATCGTACCAAATGGTTTTGCGGTACTGCCAGCCAAATCGAAAAACTGTTTCCAGGGGTTTAAGTCGATAATTGCGCCGCATTTTCCTGTAATGTTTTCTACCGTAATATTTTCGTAAAGCTGAAAAGTATCTCCACGCATTTTCATTTTTAAAATCGGGCAGTTATTCTCTACCTTACAGTTTCGCATGGTAATATTACGTGCATGAATACACTCGCTTCCCATGGTTAAAGTAGCATGTGCTTCGCCAATGGTACAGTTTTCAATTAAAATATCTTCAACAATACCATTTTCTGGCAGTTTTTGTGCATCGGGTCCTTTACCACCTTTAATGCAAATAGCATCGTCATTTACAGAGATATAACAATTTCTGATCGTTACTTTTTTACAAAAATCAATGTCAATGCCATCAGTGCTTGGCGCTTTTACTGGCCGAAACGGCGAACGGATATCACAATTCTCAATTAATACATCATTAGATTGGTACAAATGGGTGGTCCAGAATCCAGAATTACGCAATTTTACTCCCTTAATATTCACATTATTGCATCCCCAGATAAAAAGTAACCGCGGACGGCTTACTTCCAGGTTTGTAGATTCTCTTCCTAATTTCTTAAGCGAATCGCGATGTGCCCAAAATGTTTTCCAGAATTTAAGGCCATTTCCATCAATAGTTCCCGGACCTGAAATACTAAAACCATCTACTTTTGTCGCATTAATTAATGCCGCAAAGTATTTAAGGCTCCTCCCTTCCATACGCGACGGAATAAAAGGGTAATCTTTTATGTTATCAGATCCTTTAAGCACAGCACCTTCTTGTAACAACAGCTTCGTTTTAGGCTTAAAAAAGAGTGCTCCGCTAAGATAAACACCTTTAGGGATTACAATCGTTCCTCCTCCTTTTTGATAGGCTTTATCTATTACACTTTGAATGGCTTTGGTATTCAGTTTGGTGCTATCGGCACTGACCCCAAATTTTGTGATGACATAATCTTGAGCCATGGCATTTATACCAATGGCGGTAAACAAAGCGAGTATAATGAGTTTTTTCATGATAAAATGCATATTGATTTGTACAAAGCAAGATTTGCGCCTGCGGGAATAACAGTATATGATTAGTTAAAAGCTGTGATGCTTACCGGTCCAATCAATCCCGATGGCATTACGTTCCAGTTTGATGCATCAAAATCCTTATAATTAATATTTACGAAATTGATCTCGTGGTAGTTCCGCCACTGGATTTTTTTGATATCCATATCACGGATTCGGTTCGCCATCAGGTTAACCACTTCAATTTTAATGGTATTAGACCCTGCTTTTAAATATTTGCCAACACGGGCCTGAAAAGGGATACTCCATAAAATGCCCACTTCCTGACCATTGATCCACACCCTGGCACTTTCATCTACCTGGTTCAAGTTTAAAACATATTCTTTGGCTGTTTTCGAACTCAGATTAAAACTCGAGGTGTAAACACCAGTGCCAGAAAAGGCCTGTAATTTAGGATCGTTTAAAGTAGTCCAGCTTACCGGTTTAGCTAACTGCTGATCTGCAGGAAGCTCCGGTCCACCTTCGGTAAAATGTAATTTCCATGGTTGGTTAAGGTTAATCGTACTGGCAGCTTTATTTAAATAAACCCAGGGCGTATTGATTGTTCCATTATGCTCAACTTTTAAAAACAAACTTTCTCCCGATTTAAGCTGTACGCGAACCTTTTTATCGCGTAACGTAGCTAACCCCTCGTTTGAACTTTGTGGATCCATGATTAAAACCTGGCCGGTTTCATTTAAAGAAAGTTCGGTGTCGATATCTTTAGCAGTATGGTTAACCAAATAATAGTATTTGCCGGTTGTTGTTTTCCTCCTGATAAATTGAAGGCCCGAATCGGTCAAAGTTTCTCTATTAATGGCTACCGAACTTAATGCTTTTTGCACATCATCAGCAAGCAAGATTAGCCCTGCGCCAACTTTAAACTGTTTAATACCACCTGCGCCATCCGTAAAAATCAATTTAGTCAAGCTAGCTTTTAGCTGTGCTCTGCGGGCTTCCAGATCGTTTAAACCTGGAACATCTTTAGGTAGTGCCTGAAAAATGACTTTTGCTCCGCTGCTGGCCAGTTTTATCATTTGATCTAACGTTTCCGGGCTCATCATTTCACATTGCGGAACAATTAACACCTGATATGGCGCAGCGGCCGCGTTAGTACTAATCAATGTTTTGTTAACCGTTGATTGCTTTAACAATCGATCAGATGCAAAATCAAAAGAATAACCTGATTTAGAAAGTTCTTTTGATAGTTTATAAAAGGCTGTTGGGTGTAACCATTCATCAACATCATGTACTTTTAAGGCCATATCTAAACCTTTAGCCTTGTTCCATACATCATATATTGGCCAATAGATCAAAAGTTCGTTGTCGGGTTTTCCTGATTGAAGAATGGACTGACAACGGGCTATATAATTGTTCAAACCCTGCGCTTGTGGCCATAAACTGTTGTTCGGATTCATTTCTACCGAAGCATAAAACAACCATCCCGGCCAAGGGGCATTTGCAGGTGAATTGGTGGTTCCATGATAAAAAATATGGTTTATTCCTGCCAGAAACAATTGTTCTGCTTCTGGTTTACACTGCGAAAATGATGTTTTAAAATGCTCGGTTAGCCAGGTAAACGTTTCGGAAGACGCCAGTTTTTTGCCTCCTGTGTGTGCTGCAGATGATGCAAATTTGCTCATTATCGGATCGGGATCTACGTTGCGGATATCTCCAGCATCACGCCTAAGACCTGGAATTGGGAAGTAACTTGAACCAAAGGTTTCCGTTTCAGGAATATCAACTGCTCCATAAAGATCGAGCAGATTTCCTGGAGAACCATGCGACTGGTTTTTGGTCACCGATTTAAGCTGATGCGCCCAATTGGTCCAGTTTTGCGTAAAATTATGGAGCAAAAGTTCATCCATGGTTTCGCGGTAATCAGATTTTAAACGGGCAATATCTGCATTTGTGGAATCCTTACCGGTTAATTCTTTAATATGAGTGGACAGATCGTAGCCCCTGTTTTTCTTAAATTCCTGAAAGAAAGTTGGCGTCCATGTTGCACCATAAACTTCATAACTATCGTTAAAAAACGACCGAACACCTTGGGGTTTACCTCCAAAAGCATCCGAAAATCTTTTCAGGTAAACATCAACAGCATTTTTATCGAGGTGATCTAAAGTAAAACCTTCGCCGCCAGGTGCTGCACGTTTAACCATTTGTCTGGTTTTACCTGCAAAAGCAGCATAAATATCCCAACTCCCACCACCAGGCGACCAATTTAAAGTTCCATCAGCCTCAACTTTAGAAAGCAGATTGAGCACCTCACCATTATTACCATATGCGGTTAAAGCCTGTAACTGCGCGAAATCCTGTTTCGCTTCTTTAACTTTAATGGTTTCGGTTAACTTCTCCCCCGCCTTGAGTTTATATTGTTGGGTAATCAGTTTGGTAGCAGCGTTTTCGAGCTTAATCTGCGGACCGCCAAATGGCCAGCCCGTACCAGTATTCATATCAACACCCAAGCCTAAAGTATTGGCTTTATTAACCGTATGGTGCAATATATTCACCCACTCTGGCGATAAAAACTGTAAATATTGCTTTTCAAAACCCTTGGCACCATAAATTGGTGTAATTTCTACACCGCCAAGACCAGCATCTGCGTATTTCTTTAAAACCAGGTTCAAGTTCTGTTCGTCTACAGCATTTCCCATCCACCACCAACGTGTCCAGGGTTTCATTTGCTTTTCGATAACAGGCCAACTGTTGGTGTTTTTTACAGGCTTTTGTGCTTTAGCCAAACTAAAAATTAATGCACTAAGTAGCAGAACAGAAAAGAATCTATGTAATTGCATATTTTTAATCTAAATGGAATACCATTTCTAAAGGAAATGTTTTTGGTGAATTATCGGCATTGGTTTCCATAATATCGGCCATGTATGCCCACCATTTTTGCACAATCTGGGTACTGCCTAAATCTTGCGAGGAATTTCCATTTTGTTGCTGCACGGCAAAAAGTGTATTGGTTTCTTCATCTAAAAAGATAGAATAATCGCTGATCCCATTTTCTTTTAACAAAGTAGATAACGCTGGCCAGATCTCATCATGGCGTTTTTTATATTCTGTTTCAAAACCTGGTTTAAGTTTCATTTTGAATGCAATTTTCATGTTTTCAATTTATTTTAAGGATTTTATCAAGTTAAAACCATTTTATTTCTTCCATGGTCCGCCCCCACGGACCATTTATTAATTAAATCATTCAGTTTAAAAGGTCGTCATTCCCGCGCAGGCGGGAATCTTAATGCGACCTCCAAGCCTATCAAGGCATTACGATTCCCAATCAAGTTGGGAATGACGAAAGCGCCTGATGCATCCGCCGTGACCCATGTCCTCACTAACCACCATTAATTCACCACAAAACTTAAATCAGCACTGTTATCTCCGGTTGATTTGATCCAAAGTATTTTATTTTTTATATCATAAAACCAGCCTTCAGTTTTATCCAATTGATCAGGTGTTTTTAAAACTTTTAATTTAATACCATTTTCTGAAACAACACCAGGATCTGCTTTTCCCATCCAATGTATTTTAGCCAGGTATTTATGCTGAATTGGCTTAAAACTACCTGTTGGTTTAACCACTTTCAGTGTTAAATCCGATGCTGTTAATGAGGAAGTAATCTTGGTTAAAGCAAAGTTCCCTGTTTTGTATGCAGCGCTTAAATTGTCGTCTTCGTACATATCATATTCAGATGCTCCATAAGGAAAAACATCCAGGGTAATCACATCAACTGGTTTTTCACCACTGTAGGCCATTTCTGGCTGCATCGGAATAATGCTTCCCGCCTTAACAAACAAAGGAATGGTATCTAAAGGCGCTACTATATGATGATAACTTTTGCCTTCGTATTTTTCGTTTGTCCAATAGTTAAACCAGGTACCTTCTGGTAAATAAACCGAACGGGTAATGGCGCCTTTGGTGGTTACCGGGGCAACCATTAAATTGTCGCCAAACATATACTGATCACCAATTTCGTACACATTTTCATCATCCTGATGGTTGAGTACCAAAGCCCTCATCATTGGCAAACCTGTTTCGTATTGCTGACGCATACTAGTATACATATAAGGGAATAAACGGTAACGCAACAGATCGTATTTTTTGAAATTACGCAAAGCATCTTCACCATATTTCCAGGGTTCTTTATAACCGGGGTGATCCACCCCAAAAACAAGTGCAATCGGGCTGAACATCCCAAACTGCACCCAACGGATATACAGCTCCGGATCGGCCTGATGTTCGAAACCGCCCATACAATGCGCCCAGGAACCTACACCTGATAAGCCCACATTTAGGCCAGCCTTAATTACCGGAGCAAAATATTGCCATTCACTAGGCCAATCGCCTGCAAAAATATACGGATAACGTTGAATGCCCGAATAACCTTCTCGGGTTTGATTTAATCCCCTAAAACCATTAAACTTTTCGAACTCCAAAAACGGTGCTTTGGCATAGGCTATTGGAAAAAGATTGTGCAAGCGTTCTGCATCTTTTCCTGTTGGACCAACCTTCTCACTTTCGTTGGCTAAAGATCCAAACGCACTGCCTTCATCCGTTTTCAGAAATTTTGCGCCTAATTTTGCTACGCGCATTACGCCGTTATCCCACCACCACTGTGTAGCTTTTTCATCGAAAAAGTTAACAAATTCGCCGGGTTTACCATTTTCGGGATAAGTATAACCCTGTGCTCTGGCCTGATCCAATAAGTTTAACTTTTTGGCATTATCAAACCGTGGACGAAGGTGAAGCCCAACCATTTTATAATTCATGGCGTAAAGGCTATCGAACATCGACTTTGGATCTTTAAAGGTTTCTCTCCATTCGAAAGAAGTTGCACCTTTACCTCCATTTTCGCCGAATAAACGCCAGGTAGAATCTAACCAAAGTAGATCAACCGGAATACCTAACGACCGGTATTTTTTGGCCAGCTCAACCACATAATGATCGGAAGTTTGTGCCTCATGACCCCATGTACCTCCGCTATATGTACCGGCATGTAAGCCTAAAGCAAACTGCGGCAACATCGGCGATTTGCCTGTAATACTGGTATAATGATCTAAAATAGCCGGAAAAGTTGGCCCATATATGAAATAGTAATCCAATTCTCCATCAGCGGCTTTAAAACTATACTGATCTTTTTTAGAAGCGCCCATATCCCATTCGGTAGCAAAAGAATTATGCAGGAAAATACCATAACCTTTTGTACTCATAAAAAACGGAACCGGACAATAATTCGCTTCCAATATATTGTAAGCACCGATGGCGTGCGGCAAACCTTTACCACGTCCAACATTTAAAGTTACTTTTTTAAAGCGGCGGTCCATAAAATCCATGCGCTCGCCAAAACCAAAGAAATGTTCATCGGCCTGCAGTTTTTTAGTTACCCCAACCTGCGTATTTTCTTTATTTACTGATCCATTGACTTCGCTGCTCAGCAATTTACCCTTGACATCAAAAACATCAATCCTGATTGGGGTTTTGTATAATTTAATCACCAATTTTGAGGTGGCAAGCAAGAAATGATCTTTTTTATCCGAAACTTTAACCGCTACATTAGCCCAGTTGTAATTAATCACCATCAGGTTTTCGTTGACTTCGAATTTTCCGTTCCAACTGGTTCTGATCCTGAAGATTTCTGGCGTACAGAACTCCAATTTCACTTCTCCCCCTATGGTTAAAAATGAAATGGTATTGCCCGTTTTCTTAAAACCAGATTTATAATCGCCAATGTTTTGTGCCCTGGCGATGGCAAGTATAAAAACTAAGGATAGGACAAAAGCTAAAAGTTTCTTCATCATATTTATTGTATTTCCAACTGGTTAACTACTAAGCCCGGATCGAGCATATAAATTTTCACAGTCGATTTACCTGTTTTATTAATCTCGTGTTTGGTTATGCCCGAAGCGTAACCCTGTAATACATTCTGTTTCCAGATATTATTTTCTGAAGCCGGAGAAATATTAATTACCTGCGGCTTGTCGTTGTTTACCGAAATGGCATAACGCACTTTAATGCCGTTATTAACGCCTTGGGTAGGCAAACATTTCACTTCGATCTGGTGTTCGCCTTGTGTTTTAAAATCAACTTCGTAAATAGTGAAGGCGGCGTTTTGAAGCGCTGTTTCCCCGAATGGCTTAAAAGTAAAAGGATAAAGAGAAATGCCATCACCACCTAAACCAAGTCCTTTTAGGGTTTGTAAAGATAGCCCCTTTGGCACTGATTTTTCAGCATATTTAGCCGCACCTACAATAATTTTATTTTCAGATTTCTCGGCAATGTCTGATGATTTTGCCGTTATAGAATCGGCCACTTTTGGCATTTTAAAAACAGCTAAATCGCGTGGTTTCCAGCTCATCATTTCGTTCCATTTGCCGCCTGCAATTTCTTCATTGTATTTTTTGGTAATCAACTGAATCTGCTCAAAAGCAGTTTTTGATTTTTTTGAATAACTAAAAGCCGATTGATCGCCGTTCGCGGCTAAAACCAGACTTTTCTTTGCATATAAAATCTTCTGGTTCATCAGCATGGCACCTTCAACAGGGTATAAAATCAATTCAAAATAAGCATCTTTCAAACGTGCTGGCATCTGGTCATTTAAACTTTTAGCCTGATTATAAATCTTTTCATAAGCGGCTAAACGTTCTTCGGCCTGGGCATCGGTAAAACTAACACTGGCCATATGCTCAGGTTTAGCGGCTTGTGCCAAGCGATAATAAATTGCTTTTATTTCGGCAATGGGTTTTGCAAATTCAGTACCGAAAGTCTCAGCAGCCCAGCTTTCGGCATAATTATCCGCATTTTCAGGTTTCCACTGGTTTACATTCCAGGCCAAATCCATTGCAAACTGCGTTTCCATTTCTGCAGGCTTAATATCACCCACATTTATGACCCAAAGGCGGTTGGCTTTATACTGGTAAGCCTTAGTTAACTCGTAAGAAATTAAAGATGGAGAAATTGAAGAAAGCCACAAATAATCTTGTGGGGCACCCCAATAAGAAATATGGTAGTACACCCCGCTTCCACCCGGGCGCTTTTGCTCTTCAGGGTTCGAAAGCTGACGGATATAACCGTGATTATCGTCGGCCCAAACAATGGTCACATCATCAGGCAGTTTTAATCCGGCCTGATATAAAGAAAGCACCTCTTTGTAAGGGCAAAAAATCTGTGGGATAGAACTTATGGGTTTAGTAATATTCTTGCTGAGAATGGTCCGCTGATCAGCAATTACCTCACCCAACAATTTCACTTTTTCATTTTTATCTTTCGGTCCGGGCATGCTGCCATCATGAATACCACGCATCCCCACAGTATAAACCGATTCGTAGTTTTCTGCTTGTTTTACACGGTCGGTCCAATAGTTTGCAATTTCATTCTTATTCAGATCGTAGCGCCATTCGCCCGGTTTTTTACCATATTCGTGCTCGAAATTCTCAGCCCATTCGAAAACATTATTCCGCAGCATCGGCTCACAATGACTCGAACCTAAAACAATGGCATATTTATCTGCCATTATGGGATTATTGGCATAATGATAAAATGCTTTGGTTGAAGGATGCATACCCGGCCAGATGTAGTTAGCTTTTAACCTGAGTAGCACTTCGAATATTTTAGTATAAGTTTTTGGGCCGATATCTTTCACATCGGTATCCATCATTTTAGCAGCCCAGGGTTGGATGCCCCAATCTTCATCATTGATAAAAATACCGCGGTATTTAACCGATGGCGATTCTACCAAAGGCTGACCAGCTTTTACGTATAACGATTTTTTTGTTGCCGGTTTCACATCAGCCCACCAACAAAGCGGCGATACACCAAGCATCCGCGAAAGTTGAAAAACGCCATAAGCAGTCCCACGCCTATCGCTACCAGCAATCACCAAGGCTCTTTTTACTCCTTTTAATGGATTTTCAATCACTGAAATAGAAAAAGTTTCCCATTTACCGGATAAAGCAATCCTGTTTATTTTCCCACTTTTAACTAATTGATCTATGTAAAACGATTGCCCTATAGTACCAATAATAATGGGATAAGCACTTAAAGCATGATTATTTTTCAAAACCTGACTTGTTGTTCCCGTTAACAAGTGAATATCACCCTTAAAAGCCTCAGCAGCGATCCCAACAACTTCGGCATCTTTTTCATCGATGTAAATTGAGGCTGCTTTTCCTCCATCCACAATCGGGAAGGATGAAACACTGTTAATTTCAGAAACGGCAATACCTATCCTTTGTGCCATACTTTGTTTGGGCAGCAAGAACAACAACGTCAATACCGATAAGCCAACTAGATTTCTGAAATTCATTTTAATTACTTTTTAAGCTTGTATACCTCTGTTCCGGCCAATAAGAAACAACCCAAACCATAATCTTCAAAATCGGGAACGCTGGTATAACTTACCGGCTGTCCGTCTTTTGGCTCTTTCCCGGTTCCTTGCATATAACCAATAAAACCATTTTTTTGAACCGCATCTTTCGTCATGGCATTCCAGGCTTTGGTGATGATGGGCAGGTAAGTGGCCTTATCTAAAATGCCTTGATTTACACCCCAGGCCATGCCGTATACAAACAAAGCAGTGCCAGAAGTTTCTTTACCACCAAAATGGGTCGCATCATGTAAGCTTACATTCCAGAAACCATCAGCACGTTGGATTGGCACCAAAGCTTTGATCATTTCGTGGTAGGTTTTTAAATATTCACTGCGGTGAGCTTCGTTTTCAGGGATAATTTCTAACACACGCACCAATGCGGCAACCACCCATCCGTTTCCTCTGGCCCAATAACAATCTTCGCCATTTGGTTCTTTATAAGGGGGCACAAAATCTTTATCGCGCCACCAAAGGCCATCTTTGGCATTGTACAAACCACCTCCCTCAGTATTTTTGGAATGCATATACATTTTGTACATGTAATTGTAGTAGGTGGTATCGTTGTATAATTTACCCAGTCTGGCAAAAACAGGCATTCCCATTTGGATCGCATCAATCCATGTCCAATCGTTTACCTTGCCCGATTTGATTACCAGATCAATAGAAGCTTTAATGTCTTTAATGCGTTCGGGTTGTTTATCAATCAGGTAAAGATCGATATAGGTCTGCCCACAGGCTTGGTCATCAGCATTTTTTGTAGTAATACCATTTCTTAAACCCCAGTTGTGTTTTTGGCCCCACTGAACGGCATAATCGTAATATTCTTTTTCCGGATGGATTTTATAAAGATTCATCAATCCTTCGTAATACACTGCCCTTGTCCAGATATTGCTTGGGCGCTCTCTGTTCGTTATGATTGATTTCCCGGCATCAGGCCATTTATTCATAAAATAAGCATTAGTTGATTTTAATACTTTTAAAACCTCTTTTTTATTAGGGATTTTCTGTGCCAAAAGCAGTTGGACAGATATACTGAATATTATTGCAGTGCTGAATATAAATTTCTTCATGGTGGTATTTCACTTATCTTAATTGGTTTTTGGTTTTACTTTTAACTCATCCGGACTATCTTTTGTAAAGGTATCGAACTGAATTTTCGATGGACTTTCGAAGATATCTTTTACGGTGTTAAAAGCCACTTCATATTTTGGATTAAACTGGGCAGACATCATATACTGCTGTAAACTGAAATAAAGTTGTTGTGCAGCAGGAGCGTCTTTTAAATCAGGTGAGAGGTTGGCACTCGAAACCACTAATTTACCCTTGCCTATTTTTGCTTCGAAAACAAGTGCCAAACGGCGGTTCAAAAACCAGGTATCAATTGGTTGAATAATTGGCTTAAATCCTGAAGGAAAATCTTCGAGATTCATTACCTGCGATTTGTTTACGATTTCCCACCACTGCATATCGCTGTGGAAATCGGTCGGAAAATTGTTAAAAGCGGCGTGTTTTGGATCACACAAAATACCCAAAGTATGTGGCGGGCGCATTTTAAACCACGATGTATTCCAAAAAACAGGCAGAAAAGTTTGCACCACTTCTTTCCCTTTCACCACTTTGCCTGCTGCATTGAGAAAAACATTGCCGCCCTCGGCCAAAACGGCCTGTGCTTTGTCATCTAAACTGGTACAGTAATATACATTGCTTTTAACCTGTGGCAATTGCGCAGGGTAAACCCAGAAACTCCAATCGTTGGCAAATTCAGTTCCATCAACGATAACCTCCAGTTTCAGTTTTGTTGCTTTTGTAATACCATTTAACGGAAATTTAATTTCTCCGATGGCAATACAATTGGTAACAGCTAAGGTTTTAAGATTGAAACTGCCTTTTGCCACATTTGTGCCGTTTTCGTCTTTGAGTGTCCAGGACAGTTTTGCATTTTCAATAGGCGCCTTTCCGAAATGTGCCACTTCTACCGCAGCTGCTAAGGTTTCATTATTGGTAAAAACAAACTTTGAAACTTTTAGCAAAGGCACTGTACTATTAGAAAAACGTTTGAATTCTTTAGCGCTGATATAACCTTTTTCATCCCAAAAGGCATCCAATACGCCTACAAGTGCTGTTCCCTGTCCTGGATAATCATTTAGCGACAATAACTGGTAACCATTGTAATTCGGCGTACGCAATGCTTTTTCGATTTCATTTTTATAACAAAGGGCTTGTAATTTACCCGAAGCCATTAAAAAGTCATGTCCCTGATCGGCCATGTCGTGGTCTTTAAGATCTTCCTGAAACATCTCAAAATTTTTCGCACGATAAACACCAGTATATTTTTTTATTTCATCAAAATTCGGGAATGCGCAATACTGTCCCATCTCATGCGCTACAAAAGGTACCGTAAACTGTTCGATCTGTTTGGCATAGGTTGAAATACTTTCTGGTTTTCTGCCCCAATCTAAACCCCTGGCACCAGCACGCACCATAAACTCGTTGTTCGGAATAACTGGCCAGCTACCACCAACTGATGCTCCGGTATATAATCTTCTCGAATCTTTAGCTTTCCAATAATTATTGAATTTGGTAAGGTACTCCACTTGTTTGCCACGTGGTTCATTTCCATAGGCCATCATACAGAAAGAGGCATAATTTCCATAGTTTTTGGTCATGCGGTTGGTTTCGTCGTAAATAAACTGATCAATCGGTTTTCCATCTCCGATAGATGAACCATGATTGGCCCAGCTTGGTCCTTCTGGCTGAAGATAAAAGCCGATTTGATCTGCAGCGATAAAGGCAGCTTCTGGCGGGCAAAACGAATGGAAACGCATGTGATTTAACCCATGTGCCTTTGAAATTTTAAAAATGCGTACCCATGCAGCAACATCCATTGATGGATAACCTGTTAACGGAAATTCGCAATTGTTAACGGTTCCACGCAAAAAAACCGGACGACCGTTAATTTCAAAAGTTCTGCCTACGGCTTTAAACTCACGCATACCGAATTGTACCTTTTTCTCGTCCTTTTTGCCATCTTTCGAAATTAGCGTGGCTGTTAAACGGTATAAAGCAGGATCGAACTCATCCCAGGTGGCTATTTTATCGCCCATTGGCAAATTGATTTCCAAAATACCGTTGCCATTTGTAATTTGGTAAGCTGCTGTTAAAGGCTTAACCTGAAGTGAATTTTTGGTATTGAAAGTTGTAGCGGCAAGCGTAATTTTCCCGGTAGAGGATTGTTTAGCATTGGCTTTAAGCTGAATTTTGACCTTGGCAGATTTGTTCTTTAAATCGGGATAAACCTGAATATCTTCAAAATAAACAGGCGAACCGGCAATTACCTCCATTTTTCCAACTACACCATTCCAGTTTCCTTGAGTGTGATCGGTTAAACTATGTGAATCCTGCCCCACATTTATCGCTTTGATACGGTTATCGATCAATAAGGTGATGGTATGTTTTCCTGCTTTTAAATTTGCAGGGAGTTCGAAATTTTGCGCAACCACAAAGGTATACTGCGTTCCGATTTCGATATCATCTATCCAAACCTTTGTTTCTGAATGGGGATATTCTAAGGATAACACCAGTCTTTTACCCTTCCAATTGGCAGGAATTTCGATATCTTTTTGATACCACGCTGCGCCTGTATAATGTTTGGCGGGCGTTAACCAGAAAGGTATTTTTATATTACCTGGTTTACGGTATTTTTCTAAACGGGGATGAAAAAAGTACGAACTATCATAAATACTTCCTGTCCATTTTGTTTTGAGGGTAATGTCATCGCCCTTTAAGTTTTCGGCCATTGAGCCTGGCAGATTAACGGATTCCGGGAGAACGGTTGAGTACCATTTTCCTTTTACACCTTCATCCTTAGCATCAATTTTGAAACGCCATTTGCCAGCAAGCGAAATGCTTTGGGCATGCATCTGCGTGATGCTTAAGAATATAAAAGCAATGCCTATCAGCACTTTGAAAACTCGGTTAACCTGTATCTGCATAAAATTGAACGGTGTATCACCGCTGGTATTTGGTTAGGCGGTTAAAATAACACAATATTGGCAGGAAAGCATCCTGTAGTATCCTGCCCGATGGCTTATTTCAGGTAGCTATTCAGTTTATTGTTTTTTAATTTCTTTAGGCCTTCTACAACAGCAGCTGCATTTAACTTTGCTCCTGCTTCGTTGGTGTGTGTATGGTCTTTCTCGGTAAAAAATGCCTTTACCTCAGTCGCGCTTAAAGCAGCATATTTATCTTTAATGATCTGATTCAATGGAATGAAATCGACTTTTTCGGCTTTTGCCACCTCTTCGGCCCAGCTGGCATAACTATCGTTGGCCAGAACTATAGCATTATCCTTAACCGGATTGCGTGGAATCGGTGAACATACAATCGCTGTTGCGCCTTTAGCTTTTATATCGCTGATAAATTTGCGCAGGTACCAACCGTAGGTATACACCACTTCCTGTTTTTTCTTGATCGGGTTGTAAATTTCTTTACTTTCCGTTCCGATGCCTTTTATGGTACCACGGGCACGGGCGGTATCGTCTAATGGGCTACTATCGTTATGGCCAAATTGCATCATCACAAAATCTCCTTTCTTCACCTTAGCCAAAACCGCATCCCACAATCCATTGGTCTGAAAAGTACGACTGCTGGTACCGCCAAGGGCATTGTTTTCGACATTGATTTTTTCGGAATTAAATAAATCTCCGATAAAGCTTCCCCAGCCCCATAAAGAACCATCACCCTTGCCTTTTCCGTTTTTAACGGTCGAATCGCCAATGAGGAATAAAGTGGGTTTTGCCTGCTGTTTTAAGATAATGCAGGAAGAAAAAACAATGAATGCTGCTAAGAGAACAATGCTTAAATATGTTGTTATTGGTTTCATGTTTAGTTTATTAAATTTACCGTAAGCGGTTTGATTAAACAGATTATTTTGGAATCGTCATTTCGAGCGGAGTGCAACGAAGTCGAGAAATCTATCTATAGATCTCTCCATTCCGCTATGCTACAGTCGAGATGACGCATTTTTGGTCATTGCCTTTGGTCTTTTAGCTTTAGTCTTTCTCCTTTATTAAAGCAGATACTTTTTCAAATTACAATCTTTTAATTCCCTGATTCCTTCTACAACAGAGGCCGCGTTAACTTTTGCGCCTTCTAAATTAGTATGGGTATGGTCGCCAGGGAAATAGAGTTTTACCTTATCCGGACCGAGTGCATCATATTTATCAGCCGTTATTTTATTCAGGTCTACAAAATAGGCATTCTCTTCTTTGGCTACATCGGCTGCCCATTTCCCGAAATCGTTATTGGCTCGAGCCACTTTACCATCTTTAAAAATATTTCTGGGGATCATCGAAAGTACAATCGGTGTAGCGCCTTTTGCCTTGGTTTCACGCACAAATTTGCGGATATACCAGCCATAGGTATGTACAGTTTCTACTTTTCCATCTGGCCAGGTTAATACTTTGGTTTCTTCACCCGTTCCTTTTAATACACCTCTTCTACCTGCTTTTGTAGTATCAGGAATACTTCCATCATTGTGTCCGAACTGCATGGTAACAAAATCACCCGGTTTTAATGTCTCCAGAACTTTATCCCATCTGCCCTCCGATAAAAAGGTACGGGTACTTCTTCCGGCCATTGCATTGTTTTCTACATGGATTTTTGTGGTATCAAATAAGGAAGCAATAGGTGTTCCCCAGCCCCAGGTTTCTTTGTTCGAGTTGCGGACTGTAGAATCGCCAATGGTATGTAATGCGGGTTTATGCTGGGCGATAAAGGCAAAAGAAGAAATAATGATGATCATTCCCGCCAGGATAAAGCTATATTTTTTCATTCTTAGTTATAATTATTTACGTTACTCAATTAGTTTAATATTTTTTAGCGACCAATTAGTATAATGATAGGTTTTGGTGCTTTCTTCATTCCGAAACCGAAATAGAACCCCGTATGTGGTGGTTGGTTATAACCATCATTTTGCCAGGCAATGCTTAAGCGGTACTGCGGGTCGTGCATTAAGGTATAGTTGCGGTATTCGGTCGGAATAGTGGTGCTGTAAATCCTTAAACTTTGATTATCCTCAGCTCTTAAAATCAATTCTTCGCGCCAATCTCCAAAAATATCAGCGCTTAAAGCTGGGGTAGATTTGGTTCCGTTGTTAGAAACGGCTCCATCTGCCGTAAAAAGCCTCCCGACATTGTACTTATCTATATGATTACCATCTAAAAGTTCTCTTGATAAATCACCATCCCAATAAATTAAAAAATTGGTCGATCGGGGCTGATTACCGATCCGATTGCCATTGATATCAAATAATCCATTCGATCCCGACCACCACATCTGTGCGCCAAAACGGGTATTATCGATATTATCGGCTACTCCTCTGCCCACATCTTCGTCTTGCGATCCTTCCCATAATATTTTGCCCGTTTTGGCATCATAAACCGCAGCTCCTGGGCCTTTTGTACCTTCTTCTATTTCGTGTACACCAAAAACCTCCAAACCTGGGTGTTCCGGATCAAGGTCTGAAACATGAATGGCATCACCATGCCTTAAGCCCGTAGTGTACAATCCCTTTCCATTATCATCTACACACATCGAACCGTAAATAATTTCGTCTTTTCCATCCGCATCTACATCTGCAACTGTAAGATTGTGGTTTCCCTGTCCTGAAAATGAGTTTTTAGCATCTTTGGTATCAAATACCCATCTTGAAGTTAGTTTGCCATTACGCCAGTCCCAAGCTGCTAAAACCGTTCTGCCGTAATAGCCTCTGCACATCACTACACTAGGATGGATCCCATCTAAATAGGCCACACAGGCATTAAACCGATCTACACGGTTACCCGTATTATCGTTTTTTCCGTTCCCACCTCTACCACCCCAGGCGCCAATATTGCCACGGGCAGGAATATAATCTGTTGTGGCTAATGCCTCTCCGGTTTTACCGCTAAATACGGTTAAAAATTCAGGGCCATCCAATATTTTACCGTTCGGGTTGCGCCAATCTTTAGTTGCATCGCCAATTACTTTTCCTTTGCCATCTACCGTTCCATCGGCAGTTTTACATACCATTTCTGCAATACCATCACCATCCAGGTCGTACACCATAAATTGGGTATAATGAGCTCCTTCGCGGATGTTTTTCCCTAAATTAATCTCCCACAAAAAAGTTCCATCTAATTTATAGGCTTGAAAAATCGGCGGATCGGTAATACCGTTTGATGAATTATCCCTGCTGCGACCAGTTTGGTGCAATACAATTTCATATTCACCATCTCCATCTAAATCGCCTACTGAAGCATCGTTAGGCGAATAACCTGCTGGTGTTTTTAAAGGAATAGTTAAATATTGCTGAATAGGCGGCTTGACTGGCAACGTAAAAGATTTACTGGCTTCCAATTCACTGCCTTTTAAAATTGGTTTTACGAAATAGCTGTTCGGAAGATCGAATTTAACCCCAGCATCTACAAAATTAGTGCTCTTGGTAATCGGATCGTGATTGAGTTTTACGGCTTCATTATTTCCGCTTTTGCGGTATAGGTTAAAAGCAATGTCATCGGCATCGGTACCCAACATCCGCCAGCCTACGTAAACAGAATCGTTATTCTGCCGTACGGCAATTACACCACGTCCCAATTTTTCCATTTGGCGCTGAGCGAAAAGCTGTGTAACACAGAATAAGCTGAAACTGAAGATTATAATGGTTTTGATCATAATAGCTTATCTCTGACTGGTTATTGAACTTTATAAGTTGTTTTCGCCGCTACAGCCACTCCTTTATCGGTAATTCCATCGGCTTTGATCAAAATATCGGCTTTGTTATCTCCATTAAAATAAATGATAGTCGCTTCACCGTTTTCGTTGGTTTTTACAGCTGGTGCCCAGAAAACGGTGGTACGTAAATCTTTATTTGGTGTTGCCGGACTGCTGTAATTTGGCGAATAAAAAGTTCTTGCGGCATAATAACCGTTTAAATTTAGGTTTAGCAAGTCTAAATTTGGTCCGCGCAAAGCCTCATCCTTTAAATTAAGGCTGATGAGGTACACATCTTTTCCGGTACTGTTTAATAAATGCTGAATTCTAACCTGGTTAATCTGATCCATGGTTAAACTGTAGTAATCTAAGCGTTCGGTAAAGAGTTCCTGCCTGTTGTTTACTTTAATAACCGGCCTAACTTTTTTTCCATTGGCGATAAAGGTGACTCCTTCATTACCCAAACTATCGTTTTCTTCCGCTGGATAACTTCCTTTAGCCTTTGTTAACAGAAAATGTTCCAATCCCTTGTAAGAATAATCGGCTGCTGTAATGTTGAAAACTTCCTCTGGATAACCAAATGAAGTAAGTACATCCTGAAACAGAACCACCTTATTATTCTGGGCGGCCTTAATTTCAATATCGTTTAAACTGATCGAATCGCCAAACTTGTAAGTGCGGTTATAATCCATGCGTTTACCGATTTCTACGTTCAAGGTGTTCGAAATTCCAGGTGAGATCGTTTTTAACGGCGCTAAATTTAAAGGTTTAATCAGCGTATCGATCTGCAGCCAGCCACCCTTTTTCCCTTTATCATCTTTTGATGAAATTTTTACCGTTTGATTGCCATACCAACTGAGCCCATCCAGAAAATAACGTCCGCTCTGGTCGGTTTTCGTCGTAAAGATTTTATTGCCAGTAAAGTTGGTACCAAACAGGGTAATATTCATATTCGGAATGGGTTTGTCGGCCAGTTTCTCCCTTACCAATCCTTTAATTGTGATGCCAGGCTCGGGCAAATAACTTATTTTAATAGCCGAATCGGCCAGTTTTCTCCAGATATAATCTCTCCAGCCCTGGGTAAGCAACAATAAGTCGAGCTGTTTTAAACGAGATGGATTTTTAGCATCAAAATACTGCGCAGCATTTTTAATATCTCCCTTTACTTCCGATTGCAGCATCAAATACGATACGATATCATTTCCATCATCTGGAATAAGTCCATCAACAGCAGCTAAGGAAAATGCCGTTTTAGCTGGCTGCCCAAGAAAATTGGTCGCTTTTACCTTAATAACCACTTTCTCTCTTGGTTTATAAGCTGTTTTGTTTGGGGTGATCGAGAAATTGACCTTATTTTCGTCCTGTATAAAAATAAGCCGTTCACAATTAGGCCTGTTCTGGTCATCCAACAGGGTTAGGCTTGCAATACCATTCGGAAAACCTTTTGTTGGGATAGATACCGATACTATAGCTTTACTTAATTTGATCGATCCGGAATAAATATTATCGCCCGCATGTTTAATTACAAGCGAAATGCTTTTATCCTTCAACTCGCCGAACATTAACTCGTTGGCACTAATACTTGCTTTGATATTTAAAGAATCGGCAGTAATATGTAATGAGAGGCCTTTTTTAAGGCTTAAGGGCATTTCCGACGAAAATTTTTCTTTGCCATAAAGGCCCTCAACCTTATATTTCTCATCCGTTTTGGGTGTAAAAGCAAAAATGCCCATGCCCGCATCGGTACTTTGAAAAGTAGTTACGGTATCTCCTTTTGAAGAGATTACACTTCCTGTGGCTTTAATCCCATTTCCAATGTCATCATTGGTTTTAAAGGCTACAATACTGGTTAATCCTTCAACCAGCGATCCGCCCTCAGGGAAAAAGGCAATCGATTTTTTCGAATTGGAAACATCGTTTTTTTTGACCGGATTTCGGGTAAAATAAGAAGCGTTTTCAATAATGTTATTGCTAATGTGGATCCGTTTTTGAAAAACAAAATCATCGCCAAAATTTCGCATCCAATTGGTGTAAGCCCTAATGGCGTACCAACCAGAAGGAATAGAATCTTTCAGTTTAAAATCTCCCTTTCCCAATCCACCGTCCAACCTGATCATTTTTCGGTCTAAAACTTCCGATTTTGGCGAAAGCAGCTCCACATATAAATTATTGCTGGTAGCGGTTAAATTGCTACTTTTTCCATTTACCAAATAGGCGCTAAACCATACATCTTCGCCAGTGCTGTAATAACTGCGGTCTACCTGTAGGTATGATTTCTCAAAAAAGAGTTTAACCGATTGTTTATCTGTAGCTTTTTGTTGCGCCGAACCACAAAGTGTTGCTGCACTTAAAAAGCCAAGCAAAGTATATTTTTTAAGATTCATAATTCTTTTATCGAGCATGTGAACCAGCTATTTTGCACATAAAAGCCCCACTGAATAAAATAGTCAATATTTGAATATTGAAAAAACGAAGGCTCATCATGTGTTATTGGTTAGCGGATCATAACAGCCGCTGGGTAGCAGCCATAAATGATTCATGTCGAATGTAAATAGTATATCTTTAAGGTGCATCCTGTAGTATCCTGCTTTTTGACGATGACAATATGTTATAAGAAAGATTTTAAAGGTTTCTGCTCAATAAATTTTAAACATCAAGTAAAAAGTTACTTTACTAAACCCTTTTACTACCTCAATCCATATTTGAGATGCTTGTATCATTTTCCCCGATGCTAAGATTGTAGAATTTACCAACAAAATCGTTGATGAATAAAAAAATAAATGTTTAGATAACGTTTATTATTTTAAATATTTTACTTTTACCATTAGGATCTTCCAAATATTAAACCGTATGAAATTAAATTACCCTGTAAAAAGTGTGTTTTCGGCATGCCTGGCATATGCAACAATTGGAATCGGGTACACTTCCGAAGTACAGGCACAAACTGCAAAAGTGATCAAAGTTAAAACAGACCATTCCATTGCCAAGGTGCAACCTAATATGTGGGGCGTTTTTTTTGAAGACATCAACTTTGGTGCTGATGGTGGCATTTATGCCGAACTGATCAAAAACCGCTCTTTCGAATTTGCAAAACCGCTGATGGGCTGGACCATCTCTAGAAGAAACCCAAGAGAAGGTGAAGTATTAGTGGTAAACCGCAAAGAAGTAAACAGTACCAATCCTAGATATTTACAGGTAAAAAAACAAACTGATGATTTTGAGTTGATAAATGAAGGATTTAAAGGTATCGGCGTAAAAAAGGGGATGCGATATGATTTTTCTGTTATGTACCGTCAAGCAAAACCTGGTGTTAGGTTGACATTACTCTTAAAGGCGGCAGATAATAAAGTTATCGGACAGGGAAGATTAACCCCAGATCAGACCGGTGGCGATTGGAAAAAGCAATCAGCAAGTTTTACCGCGACAGAAACCGATCCAAAAGCAAAATTTGCCATTGGGTTTCAGGGAAAAGGAAATATCGATCTGGATATGATTTCGTTATTTCCCAGCGACACCTGGAAAAACCGCCCACAGGGGTTAAGGGCCGATATGGTACAGTTACTGGCTGATATGAAACCGGGTTTTATCCGTTTCCCCGGGGGCTGCATTGTAGAAGGCACCGACCTGGCCAACCGTTATCAATGGAAGAAAACCATCGGCCCGATCGAAAACAGACAACTGTTGATGAACCGCTGGAATATTGAATTTGCACACCGCCCAGCACCTGATTATTACCAGAGTTTTGGTTTGGGTTTTTTTGAATATTTCCAACTGGCGGAAGATATCGGTTCTGATGCACTTCCGATATTAAATTGCGGCATGGCCTGTCAGTATAATTCAGCCGAAGTAGCGAGCCTTGATGAACTGGATCCCTATGTTCAGGACGCTTTAGACCTGATCGAATTTGCCAACGGCGATGTAAATACCAAATGGGGGAAAATGAGGGCAGATCTTGGCCATCCAAAACCTTTCAATTTAAAAATGATGGGGGTTGGAAACGAAAACTGGGGCCCACAATACCTGGAAAGGCTAGCGATTTTCACTAAAGCCATAAAAGCCAAATATCCCGATTTTAAACTGATTTACAGCTCTGGCACCGGTCCGGATGGCGACCGTTTTGACTTATTGAACACAACTTTAAGAAGCAATAATGCTGATTTTATTGATGAACACTATTATCGCCCAGCCGATTGGTTTTTAAAGAATGCCGGCCGTTACGATAACTACCCAAGAAACGGATCGAAGGTTTTTGTTGGCGAATATGCGGTCCATGCAGACAATAGTATAATCGGAAGTAACCGCAACAACTGGCAAAGTGCGTTAGCTTCAGCTTCGTTAATGACAGGCTTAGAGCGCAATGCCGATGTGGTACAGATGGCCTCTTATGCTCCACTTTTTGCCCATATCGACGCCTGGCAATGGGCACCCGAT
>NZ_JAGGPU010000020.1:139625-337882 GCF_018613605.1 Pedobacter sp. ISL-64
TAACCAATAGATTTAACGAGATCATGATGAAAAAACTTATCTTATCTGCGGCAGTATTCTGCAGTTCTATTTTAGTGCACGCACAAAACGAAACACAGTTAACCATTAAACCAGCTGGCGATCAGATAGTGAGCAAGCACATTTACGGTCATTTTTCGGAGCATTTGGGCCGATGCATTTATGATGGCTTTTGGGTAGATGAAAATTCTACCATTCCGAATAAAGGAAGGATCCGTTTAGATATTGTAGATGCCCTGAAGAAAATAAAAGTCCCTAATCTGCGCTGGCCAGGCGGCTGTTTTGCCGATGAATACCATTGGAGAGATGGCATCGGTCCGAGAAACCAACGTCCGAAAATGGTCAATACCAATTGGGGCGGCGTAACAGAAGACAATAGCTTTGGTACACACGAATTTCTAGACCTCTGTCAGATGCTCGATTGCGAACCTTATATCGCAGGCAATGTAGGCAGCGGAACTGTTGAAGAAATGGCCAAATGGGTAGAATACCTGAATTTTGACGGGGTTAGCCCAATGACGGCCATCCGTGCTCAAAACGGAAGAGAAAAACCATGGAAAGTTTCTTTCTGGGGCGTGGGTAACGAGAGCTGGGGATGTGGTGGCAATATGACACCTGCTTATTATTCTGATTTATACCGCAGGTACGCCACTTATGCACGTAATTATCCGGGCGCTCCGTTAAAAAGAATTGCCAGCGGTGCAAATTCCGACGATTACAACTGGACAGAAACCTGCATGAAAAACATCGGCGACCAGATGTGGGGATTAACTTTACATTATTACACCATCCCAACAGGAAACTGGGGCAAAAAAGGATCGGCTACCAAATTTGATGAGGCACAATACTTTTCGACCATGAAAAACTGTTTAAAAATGGAAGAACTGGTAACCAAACACTCAGCAATAATGGATAAATACGATCCAAAAAAGAAAGTGGCTTTAGTGGTTGACGAATGGGGAATCTGGACGGATGTAGAACCAGGAACAAACCCTGGTTTCTTGTATCAACAGAACAGTTTACGCGATGCTTTAATTGCTGGTACAACTTTGAATATCTTTAATAATCACTCCGATCGTGTTAAAGTAGCCAACCTGGCACAAACAATTAATGTTTTACAGGCCTTAATTTTAACCGAAAAGGATAAAATGGTCTTAACCCCTACTTATCATGTTTTTGATCTGTACAAAGTGCATCAGGATGCAAAATATCTACCGATTGCCTTTACCAGTCCTGATTATACTGTAGGCGATCAAAAAATTCCGGCTTTAAATGTTTCTGCTTCTCAGGATGCAAGTGGTGTTATCCATATTTCATTGGTGAATTTAGACCCAAACAAGAAAATTGCCTTAAGCACCGTTTTAGATGGGTTAAAATGGAGTTCGGTTACAGGACAGATTTTGACCTCAGCCAAACTTACCGATGTAAATACGTTTAGCGATTCGAACAAAGTGCACAATGCAAAATTTACAGGCGCAAAAAAATCAGGAAATTCGCTTAAAGTTGAGTTGCCTGCGCAATCAGTTGTGGTACTCGAATTAAAATAAAATGATAAAAAAACTCATATGCCTCTCTATAATCTTACTATCGGCTTTTTTTAATGCTCAGGCACAGTCGAAAAAGGAGGTTTATCTCTTTGCCTATTTTAAAGGTAACGGGGAAGACGGGTTGCATCTGGCCTATAGTAACGATGCATATAAATGGACCACGCTTAAAAATGACCAATCGTTCCTTACGCCTATGGTAAGCAAAGATAAATTGATGAGAGATCCTTGCATTATCCGAGGGGCTGATGGCTTATTTCACATGGTTTGGACAGTAAGCTGGAAAGATAAAGGTATCGGTTATGCCAGTTCGAAGGACCTGATTAGCTGGAGCGAGCAGCAGTTTTTACCGGTAATGGCTAAGGAAGATGGTGCGAGAAATACCTGGGCCCCTGAAATCACTTACGATAGCCGTACTAAAACCTATATGATTTATTGGGCTACAACCATTACGGGTAAGTTTAATGAAACAGCCTCAACTGAAGAAAGCGGCTACAATCACAGAATTTATTACGTTACCACCAAAGATTTCAAAACCTATTCGAAAACCAAACTACTTTACGATCCGGGTTTTAATGTAATTGATGCTACTATTGTAAAAAACGGGAAACAGTTTATCATGTTTTTAAAAGACGAGACCCGTGAGCCCGCTCAAAAGAATATCAAAATAGCTTATGCCGATCAATTGATTGGTCCTTACAGCAAGGCGGGAAATCCAATTACTGGGAATTACTGGGCTGAAGGACCAACAACCTTAAAAACCGCTAATAACTGGATGGTGTATTTTGATAAATACCGCGATCATAAATATGGCGCAATCCAATCTGCAGATTTAAAAAACTGGACCGATGTTTCTGATAAAATCTCCTTACCAAAAGGTTTACGACACGGAACCATATTAACAATTAAGGAAAAAGAACTCAAAATCTTGTTAAAGCAATAGGGGTTAAGAAAGCGAAATAATACCTGATTCTCCGTGGTCTGTGTCCGCACAGACCCCTTATATTCATGGATAAGATTTCTCCATTCCGTTGCACTTCAGTCGAAATGACGCCTTACATAATAGATCCTGAAACATGTTCAGGAGGACGATCGCCTTTAGATCCATCGTCATTTCGATCAACATTCTCTGGTCTGTGTCCTCACAGACCACTTATATTCATGGATAAGATTTCTCCATTCCGTTGCACTTCAGTCGAAATGACGCCTTACATAATAGATCCTGAAACAAGTTCAGGATGACGATCGCCTTAGATCCATCGTCATTTCGATCAACATTCCCTTGTCTGTGTCCTCACAGACCTCTTATATTCATGGATAAGATTTCTCCATTCCGCTGCACTTCAGTCGAAATGACGCCTTACATAATAGATCCTGAAACAAGTTCAGGAGGACGATCGCCTTTAGATCCATCGTCATTTCGATCAACATTCTCTGGTCTGTGTTCTCACAGACCACTTATATTCATGGATAAGATTTCTCCATTCCGCTGCACTTCAGTCGAAATGACGCCTTACATAATAGATCCTGAAACAAGTTCAGGATGACGATCGCCTTAGATCCATCTTCATTTTGATCAACATTCCCTGGTCTGTGTCCTCACAAACCTCTTATATTCATGGATAAGATTTCTCCATTCCGCTGCACTTCAGTCGAAATGACGCCTTACATAATAGATCCTGAAACAAGTTCAGGATGACGGATCACGAAAATCAGTCCTCTATCTCACCAACCTCACTTCGTATATATTTGCAATAGCTGATCCCTGATCGGCAACAAATTTCACTTCTAAGTCTGCTTTTAATAGCTCTTTGGGGATTAGATATTCTTGTGTATAAAAAGTATCACCTTTGTTTCCATCCAACTTTACTTTTTCAATTACAACACCATTAATCGAAATAGAAAAGTTTTTATTCTTTTCTTTTCCGTAATAAGTTAAACTCAGCTTATTTGCCGATAAATCTTTGTTTTTAAGCACATAACTAAACCATGCTTTTCCATTTCTAAAATGCCTTTCCTGATAAGTTCCGTTGTCGGTTTGCTCGCCCTTAAAATTGTGATCCGATTCTGGCTGCTGCTCTCCAGTGGTGATCAGATCGACGGTTCGCTGTTCCGTTTTCATTTTTTCTTCTTCTGCCAGCTTAATCGCCTTTGCACGCTCTGGCAATGCCTCTGCGCTGCTGTAAGGAAAATAAACCACATATCGCTTTTCAACCAGGGTGTAAAAAGGAACCAATTTTAAAGATTTGTATTTTGGCTGATAGATCGCATTTTGAGCACTGAAGGTTAAACTGTTTTTATCAATCAAAGTAATTTCATTTGCTAAGGTATTTTTAGCTCCTGTAACGAGTGGTGCGTCACTGATCGGGAATAATGGCCCTGAAGCAATATGCCCCATCCTACTGCCATCAGCTAATAAATTAGGTTGATTTAATGTATCCATCGCTGCAGCGAGCACAACCGGGCCACGAAGAAAGGCCACCCAATCAGAACCGTCGGGCATAAACTCAGTAGTGGTGTGCATTGGCAATGAAATGTTAATCACATCGCCGGTAGCCCAAACACGATCGATACTGGCATACCCATTCGCATTACTTTCAGTGGCAACTTTTTTTCCATTAACCAAAACAGTCATTTTTCCCTGTTCTATCCAAACCGGCTGACGAAAATGTAGGGTAAAACGTTGCTTGTTCTTTAACTGAAGTTTGATTGTCGTATTTTCAGCATCTGGAAAAAGTGTTTGTTGTGTAAGCTGAATACCTTTTTCCTTCCAGTTTAAGGTAGAGGGAATGAAAAGATTTACATACAAGTCATTCTTGCCATGAGCATAAATCAACTCTCCATATTTACCATGATTTTCCAATCCCGAGCCTACACAGCACCAGAAACTCTCCTGCGGACTCGAATAAGTACGGTAATGCCCCGGCCGCATCGGTGTAAAATATACAAAACCACCTTTTGGCCGCTGCGAAGAGAGGATATGATTGTAAAGCGTGCGTTCGTAATAATCGAGATAAGTGTTAGAAGGCGCGGCCAAAAATAGTTGTTTGGTGAGCTTCAGCATATTGTAAGAATTGCAGGTTTCAGGCCCTTCGCGCGATTCTGTCATCGATGAAAAATCGTTGGCCGGATGAAAATGTTCCCTAACACTATTTCCGCCAATAGCTACTGTTCTATGTTCTACTACTGTTTTCCAAAAGAAAGCAGCCGCATTTGCCCAGGAAGGGTCTTTATCCAACAAGGCGATCTGCTCAAAACCAATCACCTTAGGTATCTGTGTATTTGCGTGCAGACCATTCAGTGAATCAGTATTTTTTAGCAATGGATTTAGAATGGATCGATCTGAAAACCGTTTTGCCAGTTGAAGGTACTTTTGATTACCCGTTATCGCATAAACATGTGCGAAAGTTTCATTCAACCCACCATGTTCGCTTTTTAGAAGTTCCTGTACTTGCTGATCAGATAAATTCGTGACCAAATCCACACACCAATCGGTGAGTTTTAGGAGCATTTGTTTTGCTTTTTCATTACCTGCAACCGCATAAGCATCGTAAAGGCCTGCATAAATTTTGTGGATATTGTACAAAGGAACCCACTTTCCATTCAGCGAAAAACTTGACGACTTGATGTTGCCTGCTTTGATCTCCTTCCAGATTTCTTTTCCACCAGGAATACCTGCCAAATACCCATCACCGTTTTTTACCTGGCATTTATCCAATTCGGCAATCATGTATTCCATTCGGTCTTTAACCTTTGTATCACCGGTTGAAGCATACATTAAAGCCAGAGCAGACAAATAATGTCCGCCAATATGCCCGTCTAAACCCGTGTTTTCCCAGTTTCCGTATGATGCTGCTTTAGGTTTTAATCCTGCCTCCCTTAGGTAAGGCGCCAAAAGCCTATCCGCATCTAACGAAAGTATGTATTTTTTATCGGTTTCCTGAGCCTGCTTAAAAGGCCCTTCAAGCAAACGTACTTCCGTTAAATTAAATGGCTGCAAGTTCGCCTGTCCAAATGCAGTTCCGTACAGGGCGGTAAACAATACAGCTGTAATTATTTTTTTCATTGCTAAATGATAGTCTATTTTAAATGTTTATTTATCTCTTCGGCCATTCTTAATCCCAGCGCCCAGGTCCCATTGGTACCAAAATGGATATGATCTTTTGGATAACGCGTATTTTTATCACTCGCTCTTTGGCTAAGATCATCAGTGAGTATAACATAAGCGTTGCGGACAGATAATGATGTTTTAGCACTCGATGCCACTTCACGCTGTCCGTTTCGAACTTCATCTATTGCTATACTCTTGTTGGGTGGTGGGCAAACATAACCGTAAACAAACAGCATATTGGCTGTTTTTAAATCCTGTCTAACCCGAATAATGAATTGTTTCAAATTTTTACCGTAACTCTTGCTTATTTCCTCCCCTTTATCAGTATCGGATTCGCCCTGCTGCCACAACATACCCTTAATCAAAGGTTGATAACCACGTTTGACTAAACTATCCAACCCAGATTTAATCGTACTCATAAATACCTTATATTGTAAACCTTGGTTTATGGTATCCTTTTGGTCCTTCCCTGGATTCCATTGTTTATAAAGATTGGTACCACTATGTGCATGTTTTATAATGGCTATACGAGCTTTTGGACGAAGATTTTGTAATTGTGATCCAAAACCCAGTTCAGGGCCAAAACGGTCGGGCGATTCTGATGAAGCATGTAATGGAAACCATTGATCAGGTAAAAAACTACTATTAAGATGAGGTTTTCCTGTATGATAAATCAAAACCCTGCGATCAACTTTCATCGAATCATCCATATTGGACAAGTATCCTTGTCCAGTTGCATTCGACTGTCCACCAATCAGATAAACCTCAATTACAGGCTTTTTTTGACCGAAACAAGAAAAGCTAATAAAAGTTAATATTAAAATTAAGTTACCGCTCATTTTAATTCCCATCTGGTTTAACCACACTGCTTTTAGGGCTCTCTGGCCAGTGCCAATCTGTAGGGTTATCTGGTTTTGAAGGATCGAATTTGGGCAGATCGTCTACCAGGTATTTTGCAATGGCTAATTTCTGTTCCTTAATACCTAAAATGATGCATTGTGCAATTTCATAAGCCCCATAAGGATTAAAGTGTGTGTTATCGGCTAATGCTTTATCCTGACCTGGATAACTGTTAGCAGGATAATGAACAAAGGCTTTTTTCGATGGCTCTTCGCCCAAAGCATTAAACAAAGTCGATGTCATGGCATTTAAATCAATTAAAGCTACTTTTTCATCAGCAGCCACTTTACGTGCTGCAGCAGGGAAATCGCCAAGAGAATTTACAATTTTTCCATCCAGGCCAAAAGACCTTCTACTGGTTGAGGTAACCACAACAGGAATCCCTCCTTTTTTCTTCACTTCCAAAATAAATGTTTTTAACCTTTCGGTATATGATTTATAAGCGCCATCGTTTGGCCCTTTATCTTTTTGATCGTTATGTCCAAATTCAATAAAAAGGTAATCGCCAGGTTTCATCACACTTAAAACCTTCGCTAATCTTTTGCTCCCTAAAAATGAACCCAGCGTTAAGCCAGATTCAGCGTGATTGGCAATCGCAACACCAGGTTTAAAAAAACGGGGAATCATTTGCCCCCACGATGCCCAAGGTTCATCATCCTGGTTCACCACAGTCGAGTTCCCGGCTAAGAAAACAGTAACCTGATCGTCTACTTTTGTAATTTCGAGTGCCTGTAGTGCGGTTTGATGGTCAAATTCTAAAGTCAGTTTATCATCCCAATCGAGTTTGGTAAGTTCGCGTGGTTTTAAAGAAACAAGTTGTCCGCCGGCAATATGTTTATCTTTAATATTTACGATAAAAGTTTTAGTTAGCGATTGCCCAGCTGTGGTTTTCACATTTTCGAGCATCAACCTTCTCGATTCTGCTTTTACCGTACTTAATGCGGGGCCTTTCGGATCGCCTAATGTGATTGTTATTTTGTAATTACCCTCTGGAACGGCTACCGAAAAATAAAATGGTTTATCACTCTTTACCAGATCTGAAGTCAAATAATTCTTCCCACCATAATCTATGCCCACAACTTTCGAATCAAAATCGAAACCATAACCCTTTTCTGTGCTGTAAACATCAGTTGGCAAAACTGGTGTATAACCTTTAGCAACCTTTCCGGTACCAAAATCAAATTTGTAATTGGTTTTTTCTTGGGCCTGGGATAGATTGACAATTAAACCAAGAAAAATGAATGGTTTAATAAACTTTTGAATGCTCATATACTTAAGGTTTGACGTAGGATCTGTTTGATGATTGAATCCATCATGATCGCTTTCCTAAACTCTGGTTAAATAAACGTCTACCTGACATTTATAAACGAATATATAAAAACAATTCCCAATTAAAATGAGAATGAACAGCGTATTTAAAATTTAAGCGTTTTTTTAATAAAAGTACATTCTCGGCAAACTCAGAAAACAACAAATTTCCAATTTTAAATACTAATTAATACTACAAAGATAAACGATTCACAATGTCACATAAATTTCTTCAGTTTTTAATTAAAAAATTATAAGTCAAAGAAATATTAAGCTATAAGACCAAAAACCCCATTTCACGAGCTTAAATCAATAAAAATTCAATAATTTTTAATCAAAAAAGCATAAAAATTCAACACAAAACGTATAAAATCAGACTATTATAAAAATAAATTCGTAAATTAACCCATTATTAATACTAACTCAATATGGATAGTCTTTTTTTGTATTTGAAATTTAAATACACTACATAAAGAACCATAATTGAAAACATTAATTAGAATTTTGTTCATAAAATTCATTTTTAAATGAAAAAATAGGTTGCTTTTCAAACGCTTGTTCAGTTCATTCATTTATAAATTTTTAAAACAATTTGACTTGATCAAGTCGTATATTAGTCTAATTAATCATACACACTAATTGCAGCCCTAAAAAGCTCTGTTATTGCGTATTACAGGCAGGCATAAAGAACCATTATGTTTCGCTTTTAGTCATCCATCAAACAGAAGAAGTAGAAAAATCTAAAGCCATGAACAAATACGCCATTATTGGAGTAACTCCTTTCGAAATCCCTGATAGTAAATTGGTTTCTAATTTACAAAAAGCAGATTGCTTTCCGGTTCTCAGTCTTGGACACAACATAACCGAAACGGAAAACGCACTTCATTCACTTGTAGAATTGGGTATTTCAGATTTTGGTGTAAGTATCAATTCGGCGGTATTCGCCAACATTGATCTTCCTGCCCAGGTAAGTTTAATTATTGCTCCATATGATTTCGTGATAAAGCGTAAAACATCTTCAAAAATTATCTATCAGGTTTTTGATCTCGAATCGGCACTGGCTGCACAAGCAAAGGGTGCCGATGGAATCATAGTAAAAGGAAATGAAGGTGCTGGCCGTGTGGCTTACGAATCTTCTTTTGTACTTTTTCAACGGATTATTAAAGAAATTACACATATTCCCGTTTGGGTTCAGGGTGGTGTGGGTATCCATACTTCCGCTTCATTAATGGCTCAAGGCGCAGCAGGGATTATTTTAGATAGCCAACTCGCCTTATTCCCAGAATGTTCCGCTCCTGAAGATTTAAAAACTGTTTGTGGTAAATTAAGTGGAACAGAAACCAAACTGATCGATAAAGCTCGCGTATTGGCCCGTCCAAATTCGCCGGCATTGGCAGAAGATATAGATTATAATGGTCTTCAAAAATATTTTAAGGGTTACAATCTGGAAACAAATTATCTTCCAATGGGTCAGGATATTGCCCTATCGATTGATCTGGTTACCAAATATAAAAAGCTTGATAAGTTGATTTTTGGCATAAAGGAAGCCATTTACGGCCATTTAAAACAGGCCAAAGCCATCAATGTAATAAAAGCGGATAACCCGCTTGCTAAAGATTTAAACATCACCTATCCTATTGCGCAGGGCCCAATGACCAGGGTAAGCGATGTGGCGCCGTTTGCAGATGCAGTTTCGGAAGCTGGTGCCTTATCGTTTATAGCGTTATCCTTACTAAAAGGTGCGTCGGCAAAAAACCTGATTGAAGAAACCAAAAAACTGGCTGGCGAAAAAACATGGGGCGTAGGTATTTTAGGTTTTGCACCACAAGAGCTTAGAGATGAGCAACAGGAATATATATTAAATGCGAAACCTCCCGTTTTACTAATTGCAGGCGGAAGACCATCGCAGGCTAAACCCTTCGAAAAAGCAGGGATCAAAACTTTTCTCCATGTACCCTCTGCTTCTCTTTTAGATATGTTTTTAAAAGAAGGAGCTAAACGTTTTGTATTCGAAGGCCGCGAATGTGGTGGCCACGTTGGCCCCCTATCGAGCATGGTTTTGTGGGAAAAACAGATTGAACGTTTGTTAAAGGAAGAAAATCCGGAAAGCATCAGTGTTTTCTTTGCAGGTGGCATCCACGATTCTTTTTCCACTGCATTCATTTCAGTAATGGCTGCTCCTTTGGCAGCCAAAGGAATGAAAATCGGTGTATTAATGGGCACCGCTTATTTATATACCAAAGAAGCCGTAAGCAAGGGCGCCATTTTAGATAAATTCCAACAGGAAGCCATGCAGGCAAACGAAACCGTACTGCTTGAAACCGCTCCAGGACATGAAACCAGGTGTTTAAATTCTTCATTTGCCACCTTCTTTAACGAAGAAAAAAAGAAACTTCAGGCAGAGGGAATGGATAAAAAAGAAATTTGGGCAAAACTTGAAACGCTAAATGTTGGCCGTTTACGTATTGCCGCAAAAGGTATAGAAAGACGTGGCGATGAACTGGTAAAAATCGACGAAGCTGAACAAACTGACCTGGGCATGTACATGATCGGTCAGATTGCACCTATGCATAAAGAAGTGATGTCATTGCTCGATCTTCATCAGGATGTAGCCGACAACAACTATACACATATTTTAGACGCCACACTTTCATCACCTCCTGAAAATAAAACCAAAGCACTGGATGTTGCCATTGTGGGTATGGCTTGTATCTTCCCTGGGGCTAAAAACCTCGAAGAATACTGGCGCAATATCATTCTAGGCAAAGATTCGGTAACCGAAGTGCCGGATGAAAGATGGAATAAGGACCTGTATTATAATCCAGATTCTACTGCAGGAGATATGTCGCACTCTAAATGGGGCGGTTTTATCCCGAGGATAGATTTTGACCCCTTAGAATTTGGTATTCCACCGCAATCGCTTGCGGCCATAGAGCCTACCCAACTGCTTACCCTAATGGTAGCCAAACAGGCTATGCAGCACGCAGGTTATGCGGATGGTGGTGTTGACAATGAAAATGTTTCGGTAATTATTGGTGCCGAAGGTGGAAACGATCTGGCCAACAGCTACAGCTTTAGAGGTTTTTACAAACAGGTTTTTGGCGAAATGCCAGCCGAAGTAGATGCCATATTACCAAAAACAACAGAAGATTCTTTTCCGGGTATTTTGGCGAATGTAATTTCTGGCAGGATCACCAACAGGTTAAACCTGGGCGGTCGAAATTATACGGTTGATGCGGCCTGCGCTTCATCTTTGGCCGCAATAGACCTGGCTTGTCAGGAGTTATTTTTAGAAAAATCGGATATGGTTTTGGCCGGTGGAGCAGATCTGCACAACGGCATTAACGATTACCTGATGTTCTCGAGCACACATGCCCTTTCTAAAAAAGGAAGGTGTGCCACTTTTGATGCCGAAGCAGATGGGATTGCCCTTGGCGAAGGGATTGCCATGATCGTATTAAAAAGATATGATGATGCTTTACGCGATGGTGATACGATTTATTCTATTATTAAAGGTGTAGGTGGATCGAGTGACGGCAAAAGCCTTGGTTTAACTGCACCACGTAAAAACGGACAGGTAAATGCCTTAGAAAGGGCTTATAGCCAGGCTGGAATTACGCCATCACTGGTTGGTCTGGTAGAAGCACATGGTACAGGCACAGTGGTTGGTGATAAAACTGAAATCAGCGCATTAACCGATATGCTCAACCAATCAGGCGCAACCGCCGGACAAACGCATTTAGGCTCCGTAAAAACGCAGATTGGCCATACCAAATGTGCTGCCGGAATTGCAGGTTTGATTAAAGCATCACTATCGGTTTACCATGGCATTAAACCACCTACCATCAATTTAAAAACACCAAATAGTTTCTACAATGCCCAAACAAGTCCATTCGCTTTTCATACCGAAGCTGGTTTATGGATGGAAGAAAAAAGATATGCTGGCGTGAGTGCCTTTGGTTTTGGCGGAACAAATTTCCATGCGGTATTGGAAAGTGCTCAGAATACCGAAAATAAAAATTCGATCTTAAAATCGTGGCCATCAGAGCTTTTTGTTTTCAGGGGAGATACTTACGAGGAAGCCAAAAGCCGCGTAATTTCGGTAAAAAATCTCTTAGAACTGAACGATCAGATCGAACTGAAAGATATTGCCTATAGTTTAGCAACCGCTGATACCAAACCTGTTCAATTGAGCATCGTTGCCAATCATGCAGAAGATCTGGTAATGAAAATCGACCTTGTTTTATCTGGTGTAGAAAGCAAAGACACTTACCTTACTCAAAAACAGGAAGGCAAGGTTGCTTTTATGTTCCCAGGGCAAGGCAGCCAAAGGGTAAATATGGCAAGAGATCTTTTTGTGGTTTTCCCTGAAATGAGAAAACTGCTGAAAGCTTATCCTGAATACGAAAAAATCCTATTTCCAAATACCGTGTTTAACGAGGTTGATGCGAAAGCACAAAAAGAACGCATAAAAGATACCCGCATGGCACAACCGTTATTGGGTATTGTTGATCTTGCAATCGCTAACTTCTTAAAATCATTGGGTATTGTGCCTGATATGGTTGCGGGCCACAGTTATGGAGAATTGCCTGCGCTTTGTTTTGCCGGTGCTTTTGAAGAAGAAACCCTGGTTTACCTGAGTGCAGAAAGAGCAAAATCTATTTTAAATGCAGTAGAAAACGGCGATCCGGGCACGATGCTCGCCGTGAGCGCAAAACAGGAAGACCTTGCACAATATCTTGGCGATATCAAAGACGTTTATCCGGTAAACTTTAATGCGCCAACCCAATGTGTTATTGCGGGTAGCACCGCAGCTATCGGCCAGTTGGCTACAGTTTTAAAGGAGGCCAAAATATCTTTCCGCCCGCTAGAGGTGGCCTGTGCTTTCCATAGTCCATTGGTAGCCAAATCGAAACAGCTTTACCAACAAGTACTATCTGGTGTAAACTTTAATGATCTAAAAATTCCGGTATGGTCTAACACCACGGCAAAAGAATATCCAACTGAAGCTGCCGCTGTAAAAGAACGTTTGACCGACCATTTGATAAAACCTGTCCTTTTTGTTGATGAGCTTAGGGATATGTATGCAGCCGGCGCCAGGGTTTTCGTAGAAGTTGGCCCTGGCAAGGTGCTAAGCGGTCTAACCAAAGCTTGCATCGGTAAGGACGAAGTGATTTTACACACCGAAGATCAAGGTCAGAATAAACTCAGCAATTTATTAGGCACACTTGCAGGTTATATGGCTACTGGCCGCGAAATCAAACTCGAAAAATTATTCGAAGGCCGTTCTGTTAAAAGCATCAAATTGGATGAACCTTCAATTTATAAAAAAAGTCCCGCTATCTGGTATGTGAACGGTCAACACGCTGTTCCATCAACGGGTAAACTTCCGGCAAATGGTGCATCCCCTATTACTAAACCGATTATCCTTATGAATAACACCTCTACACCAACTGAAAATCAGCAGGTTAATGGCTCTGCCAAAGACTTGATGATGCAGGAGTACCTGCACAGCATGAAAATGCTGATTCAGGCACAACGCGATGTGATGCTTTCCTTTTTAGGGCAGGCTCCCGCAATGCCTTCGCAAATCATTAATCAACCTTTAACATCATACCAGGCACCTCAACCTGTCCGTATCGAAAATCAGATCACAGTAAAACAGGAAGTGCCACAAGTACAAACCATCGAAGTAATAACACCTGTTGTTGCACAAAAAGATTTAAAACTAGTGCTTTTGCAGCTAGTAAGCGATAAAACCGGCTATCCACAAGAAATGTTGGGTATGGAAATGGATCTGGAAGCCGATTTAAGTATCGATTCGATCAAACGTGTAGAAATTATTGGTGCTTTACGTAGCGAACTGGGTGGTTTCTCTCAATTAAACCTTCCGGAAGATAAAATTATGGAACAGCTTGCCGGACTTAAAACCTTAAGCAGCCTTGTAAACTGGATTACAGAAAACACCGAACAGCCAAAAGCGGTTAGTGCACCTGCTCCGATAGCCGTAACAACAAGCCAGGCTGAACCTGCAAAATTTTCATTAGATCAGCTAAAATCGGCCATTCTTGATGTGGTGAGTGAAAAAACAGGTTATCCAAAAGAAATGCTGGGCATGGATTTAGATCTTGAAGCTGATTTAAGTATCGATTCGATCAAACGGATGGAAATTATCGCCTCTTTAAAAGAAAAAATCGGATTTGGCTCACAAAGTGAACAAGCTGATGATTTAATGGAGAAACTGGCCGCAATCAAAACCTTAAATGCCCTGATTAACTGGATTGCCGATGTTGAAGCAGAAAGCTCGGAGGTGCTTACAGAAGCAAAAAAGCTTATTGAGGAGAGCATCGATGATCAAACGGTTAAAGAAAAATTATCCCGTTTAAGATTTGAGCTAACTCCTGCTGCACTTACCATTACCGAAGCAGCCATTTTAAAAGGTCAGCGTTTTGCCTTAACCGATGATGGTGGCGGACAGGCGATCAAAATCAAGAAAGTGCTCGAAAAACATGGTGCTATTGCCAATCTGGTGAGCTTTGAAGACTCATTGGATGGCTATCAGGGTCTCATCATTTTGAACATGTTCGAAGCACAGCAAAAAGTAGGCATTCTCGATCATTTCGCAACGATTAAAAAACTAAATTTTGATACCGTAAAATGGGTGTATCTGATTGCTGATACCAAACAATATTTTAACGATCAATCTGATATTTCTTTCTTAAGAAATTATCAAGGGTATTCGGGATTCTTTAAAAGTTTAGACCGCGAATACGAGCATACCAAATGCCGTTTCATCAGTCTCGAAACCAAAATGTCGCCGGATGAAATCACCAATAT
This sequence comes from Pedobacter sp. ISL-64, assembly GCF_018613605.1. GTDB lineage: Bacteria > Bacteroidota > Bacteroidia > Sphingobacteriales > Sphingobacteriaceae > Pedobacter. Next base: position 154,344 of record NZ_JAGGPU010000020.1, read on the forward strand.
TACCTTAAACGAAATCCTGAATCCGGATAAACCTTCGGAAATTATTTACAACGACCATAAAAGACACATTATGGAACTTGTACCGCATCAATTGAGTACCGAAACCGATGCGCACATCCATTTGGATAAAGATGCCGTGGTAATGGTTTTAGGTGGCGCACAAGGCATTACAGCCGAACTGATGATCCACTTTGCAAAAGATTACCCTTGCAGGTACATTTTGGTGGGCCGTTCTGCAAATCCAATAGCTTCGGCAAATGAAGCCAGTTCTTCGTTAAAAACCAAAGATGAGATCAGGCAGTACGTAATTAAGCAGGGCGAGATTAAAAAACCTGCCGAAATAGAACAGGAAACGAATCGGATTTACAAAAATAACCAGATTTTACGTTGCATTGCAACTTTAGAGGAAGGTGGATCGACGGTAGTTTACGAGTCGTTAGACCTTAAAGATGAAGAAGCACTGACCCGTTTGATCAATCAGGTTTACGAAGATTATGGTCGCATAGATGGCGTGGTACATGGTGCAGGTTTATTGGAAGATAAATTGTTCCATAGTAAAACTTCCGAATCTTTCGGACGCGTTTTTGATACCAAAGTAACCCCATTAAGGGTATTGGCCGAGCAGTTAAGACCAGAAACTCAATTTGTGATCCTTTTCTCGAGTATCGCTTCGGTTTACGGAAACCGTGGGCAAACCGATTATGCCGCAGCAAACAGTGTAATGGATAAATATGCCTGGGCCTTAAAACAGAAGATTCAAGGCAAGGTAATGGCCATTAACTGGGGGCCGTGGAAAGGTGCAGGTATGGTTTCGCCAACATTAGAAAAAGAATACCAGCGCAGGGGAATTGCATTGATCCCGTTACAGGATGGAATGGAAACTTTCTTAAACGAACTTAAATATGGTAAAGAAAGCCAGGTATTGATCATGGCCGGAAACACTTGGACATAGAAAATCGCATAACCAAACAGCAGATGAAGAAAAGCGACGTAGCAATTATTGGAATGTCATGCATTTTTCCGGGTGCAAAAGATATGCAGGCCTTTTGGGAAAATATTATCAACCGCGTAGATTCTACACAAGAGGTTCCGGCTGATCGGATTGACCCTGTTCATTTCGACAAAGCAGTTAGCGGGGTAGATCGTTTTTATTGCAATCGAGGAGGTTTTATTCCCGATCATCAATTTGATCCCCAACGCTTCGGAATTTTACCCTTGGCTGTTGAAGGTACCGAACCCGATCATCTGTTGACCTTAGATCTGGTTCATCAGGCACTGGAAGATGCTTCGGTATTTGAAAAAAAATATTCCCTCGATAAAACCGGGATCATTATTGGCAAAGGCAATTATGTGGGACCTGGGGCAACCCGCGCCATCGAAATTGTAAGAACTGGCGAGCAAATTTCGAGTGTATTAAAAGACTTGATGCCACAACTTACCGATGCAGAAATTGAAAAGGTAAAACACGAATTTCAATTGCGCAAAGGCCGTTTTAGTGCCGATACCGCAATGGGATTGATCCCTAATTTAGTAGCCTCACTGGTAGCAAATCGCCTTAACTTAGGCGGACTGGCTTTTACTTTGGATGCTGCCTGTGCCAGTTCGCTCATCGCAGTTGATCATGGCGTGCAGGAGCTGAATAGTGGTCGTTGCGATATGATTATTGCAGGCGGTGTACATTTAGGCCAGAATGCAGCCTTTTGGAGCATTTTTTCACAGCTGGGCGCTTTATCCAAACAAGAAAAAATAAAACCTTTCGATCAAAATGCCGATGGATTGATTATTGGCGAAGGTTGCGGTTTTGTTGTGCTCAAACGCCTCGACGATGCCATAAGGGATCAGGATAAAATTTATTCAGTAATTAAAGGTGTAGGCATCAGTAGCGATGGCAGCGGAACCAGTGTAATGAGTCCATCGGTTAAAGGCCAATTAAAAGCCATTACCGAAGCCTGGAAAAACGCAGAATTAGAAAGTAAAAATATTGGCTATTTAGAAGCCCACGGAACAGGTACACCACTTGGTGATAAAACTGAGGTTGAAACTTTAAAACAGTTTTTCGGTCAGGATGCCGATCTGCCAAAAGCAGGTATCGGTTCTGTAAAATCGAATATCGGCCATGCCATGCCCGCAGCGGGTATAGCAGGATTGATCAAATCGAGTCTGGCTTTATATCACGGTATCATCCCCCCTACTTTACATTGTGATGAACCTGTAGCACAACTGGCCGAAACCCGTTTTTCTGCCGTACAAAAAGCGATAGACTGGAACCAATCGGGTTTGCCAAAACTGGCAGCTGTAAATGCATTCGGTTTTGGTGGAATAAATGCCCATGTGGTATTAACCGCTTATGATACGCCTAAAAAAGATGAAGTATTGGTCATCGCAAGGCCAAGTCATGAGGCCTTGATCGAATCGCTCGAAAATGGAGATTATAGCATTGGGAATGGAAATTTCCGTTTAGTGTTATTTAATCCAAGTTCCGAAAGAATCAAAAAGGCCTTAAAAATTGTGGCTAAAAATTCTCCCTGGAGAAATAAACAAGACATTTGGTACACCAATGCGCCACTATTGGCGAACGATGGAAAAATAGCATTTGTTTTTCCGGGTTTAGATGGACTTGCAGGTGGCGAAATCAAATCGGTAGCCGATTATTTCAACATTAGTATCGACGAAAACGAAAAACAGGACGGTCTTTTAAGCGAGGCCCTGAACATACTCAATAAAAGCAGTGTTTTAGATCAGGCTTTAAAACAACTGGGCATTAAATCTGATATGAATGCAGGGCACAGCCTTGGCGAATGGCTTGCAGCAAGATCTTCAGAACTGGCGGAAGAAAGTTCGGTAATGAATTTACTGAATGTGCTTAACCCCGAAACTTTTGAACTGAAAGATTCGCGTTTCATCGCCGTGGGCTGCGGTTTAGATACACTTCAACCCATAATCGAAAGCATTACCGATTTATATCTTTCTAACGATAATTGCCCGCAACAGGTCATCCTTTGCGGCAGCAAAATAGCACTCGATGAACTGGTTCCGATATTAAAGGTCAAACAGATCTTTCATCAAGTTTTGCCTTTCCAATCGGGTTTCCATTCTCCATTTGTAGCCGATAAACTGGGTTTGATCCTCGAGGGTATGCAGGATATGCAGTTTCGAAAAACTACTACACCCCTTTGGTCGGCCACTACTTTAGAAACTTATCCCGAAGGCTTTGAAGCCATCCGTCAATTAAGTGCTGAACACCTGATTAAACCAGTGCGTTTCCGTGAGCTTACCGAAAAGTTATATGCAGAGGGTGCGCGTGTTTTTATTCAGGTGGGTTCTGGTGGTTTGGTCGGCTTTATCGACGATACTTTAAGGGGAAAAGAAATCAGCACCATTAGTGCTAATGTGCCGATCCGTTCGGGCATTACGCAGTTACAAAGGGTTTTGGCAGCACTTTTTATTGAAGGAAAAGAAATTGGCCTTAATTATCTGGGCAATATCAAATCAACCCCACCGCAAAAAAATAAAGGCATTAAACTCGAACTGGGCTCGCCGATTATCCATAACCTGCAAACACTTAAAGGCTTAACCATTAAACAAGCCCAACCAACACCATCTAAAAGTTTTGTGGAGGCTAAACATCCGGTTTTACAGGCTTTTAATGAGAATGTGATGGAAATGATCAACATGCAGAGCGAAATGATCGAACTGTTCGAAAATGCAGCGTTACAAGTCGATCAGCCGAGCAACTGGGCACCAGCCAAACCAATAAAACCCGTAAGGCAATCTTTTAGCCAAAAACTTGATGTGAGCCTTGAGAACTGCCCTTACCTGATCGACCACTCGCTGTTAAGGCAACCCAAAGGCTGGCCAACCGTCGAAGATATGGATCCTGTGATCCCGATGACCATGATTTTTGAAGTGTTTGCTGAAATAGCCAACGCACAATCGCCTGAAGAAAAGGTACAGAAAATCATGAATATGCGGGTTTTCCAATGGATGAACGTGGTTAAACCTTTTCAGGAAACCGTAACGGGCGAATGGAAAGACGAGCAAAGCGTTTACCTTAATCTGGAGCGTTTCGCTAATGCAGAAGTGCAGCTGGCTGCACAGTTAAGTGCCGCTCCAAACAGAAATTTTGATATTGGAAAATTATTGGATATCGACCGTACTTCTGCGCAGATTTACGACGCGCACATGTTCCACGGACCAGATTACCAGGGTATCAAAAAACTGACCGCAGTTGGTGAAAAAGGAATTACTGGCATCATCGAAGCCTCAGGCGGAAAAGGCTCATTGCTCGATAACGCTGGTCAATTATTTGGCTTATGGCTTCAACTCACTTTAGAAAAAGATAGGATTGCTTTCCCTGTTAAAATTCAGGAAATAGAATTTTTCGGCGATATGGCCGATCAGAAAGGACAATTCGAATGTACCTGCGTACTTACAGAAATAAACGATGAATTTGCCACTGCCGATATCGTGATGAAAAGAGATGGCATCACCTGGCTCATTATATCAGGCTGGCAGAACCGCAGATTGGAAATAGACGAACCGCTTTGGAACGTGTCGATGTCGCCACTCCACAACCGTTTATCGAAAGAGGTTGCACCTGGCGTTTTCCTTTTCGGCAATGCTTATTCACGAGTGGTATCATGGGATTTTATCCTGAAAAGATATTTCAACCAGACAGAGAAAAAGCACCACCAAAACCTCTTACCCAATAAAAGAAGAACCTGGATGATCAGTCGCGTGGCGGCGAAAGATGCCGTTCGGAATTTATTGAATACACAGAAAAACCAGGCCTGTTACCCCATCACCTTCGAAATCTATTCGGATGAATTCCGCAAACCTTACGTTAAAGGTGGTTTAACAGATAACATCAATATCTCGATTGCACATAAAGGTACCGATGCCGTCGGCATAGCACGTTTTAACGAACCTGTTGGTATCGACATCGAACATATTGAAGAACGGAGCGCCGGTTTCTTCGATCTTGTGTTTAACGATCACGAAATGGCACTGCTCGAAAGCCGCGACAAAACAGAATGGGCAACCCGGTTCTGGGTAGCCAAAGAAGCTTATGGAAAATACCTTGGCAAAGGCTTACAGGGCAATCCCAAAGCCTATACTGTTGAAGTAATCAACGGCGAAGAACTATGCATCAATAACATCACAATCAAAACAATCAAACATAAAAACTATATCATCGGATGGACACTATAACTACGAAATTAAGCAGCGAAGAAATCTTCAACCTCATGAAACAATTTATCACCGAAGTAATCGGCGAAGAATTTGTTGAAGAAATGGATATCACCCCTGAAAGTTCTTTCACCAAAGATCTGGAAATGGATAGCATCGAAATTGTATCTTTTTCCGAAAAAATCAAAGCGCATTTTGGCGAACAGATCGATTTTACGGGCTGGTTATCTTCAATGGATTTAGATCAGCTGATCAACTTAAACTTAGGCATGATCATCTCTTATATCGAAGAATGCCAATCATAACGGTAAACAACAAATCGGTTCACATTCAGGAGCTCAATAAAGGGGCTGCTGAAACCATCGTCCTCGTTCACGGGATGTTCAGCAACCTGTCTGTCTATTACTTTAATATCGCGCCGCTATTGGCCACAAAATGTCATGTGGTACTGTACGACTTAAAAAGTCATGGCATGAGCGAAAAGGCTTTGGAGGGATACGACCTGACGAGCATGACCAACGATCTGTTCGCATTAATGGAGGTTTTAAACCTTCAAAAAGTGCATTTAGGTGGTTATAGTTTCGGTGGATTGATTGCTTTAAAAATGGCCATCCGCTTTCCAGAACGCATTAATAAACTGGCAATAATTGAAGCACCAGATCCGAATGACGATAAAACAAGGGGGATTATTGATGAGTACAGCCGCGAATTTTTAGAACATTACGTTGAAAATTTCACTGATACCACAAAAGTGAAAATGGGTAAAAGGCAGATGGAGCGCAACCACCGCATGTACGAGTACCTTTTTTATCAAACTTCGATTAAAACCGACATGGAACTCGAAAAAGACTTTTTTGGCAGCCCTGCAATCGAAACCATAAAACAGTCTACCCTATTGCTATATGGCACCGATTCCAATTGCCTAAATGCAGGTAAACATTTAGACGGAATGATTAAAAATGCCTCGTTAATCGCTGTGCCGGGAGATCATAATATCCCGATACAACAACCATTGGTAATCGCCGAAGCATTGTTAAACTTCTTTCAGGAAATATAAAATTAAACACACATGGCAAAATTTGTATTTGTTGTTCCTCCGCTAACTGGCCATATTAACCCTACGCTAAGTATGGGTACTGCCTTGCTTGAAAGAGGCCACCGTGTAGGATGGATTACTTTAGATGAATCATTAGGCGATAAACTTCCTGCTGGAGGCGAGTTGCTGTTGATCAGTTACGACCAAAACGACCAACAGAAAAAAGATTCAGAAAAATACCTCGATATCATCACCAAAAAAATTGTTTACGGTATCGATAGCATCAAATTTCTGTACGAGGAAGTATTGATTCCGCTTAACAGGCACAGTTATGATGGCATTGCCGATTTACTCGATCAGTTCAAACCCGATTTGGTGATAACCGACCATCAAATGTTTGCCGGTGCAATTGCCGCAAGCAATAAAAACTATCCTTATGTTACATCTGTTACCGCACCTGCAGCCATAAAAGTAATGGATGAGCTGCCCAAAGTGCACGAGTGGGAAGTAAATCAGATTGTGGCCCTGCAAGAAGAATTCGGTATAAATGCCACAGATTCTATTGCCTGCTCTGACCTTGCCACTTTGGTATTTACCTCCAGAGATTTTTTTGGGGAGATGGATTTACCCGAGCATTTTAAATTTGTAGGCCCAGTTTTTAACCGCCGCAAAACTACAATTCCTTTCCACTGGGAAGCATTTCATACCAGCAAACCAAAAATACTGGTCAGCATTGGCACCACCTTCGATCATGAGCATAAAAAAGCCTTTTTTGCCAAGGTAATCGAGGCTTTCGCTAATGAAGACTTACATGTAGTTGTCGTTTCAGATCCTGCTTTATTTGAGGAATGGCCAGCCAATTTTACGGTGCAGCGCCAGGTACCACAATTAGAACTTTTGCCTCACCTTGATGCTGTGGTTTGCCATGGCGGACACAATACCGTTTGCGAAACCTTGATGAATGGCCTGCCCATGGTGGTTATTCCAATAGCATACGATCAAAGCCATGTTGCCGGACGTGTTTTCAGGGTCGGTGCCGGAGAGCGTTTAAACTTTAACCGGTTTAAAGCCAATCACCTTAAAGAAGCGGTAAACAAAGTGCTGCAGAACGAAAGTTATAAAATCGCTGCAGAACGGATTAAACAATCTTTTATCCAGGCTGGCGGAACAGAAAGTGCCGCCGATTTATTGGAAAATTTAAGCAACAAAACCTCAAACGTATTCATCAGTTAAATTATACATTATGTCAAAATTCCTTTTCGTTGTCCCACCTTTTTTTGGCCATATCAGTCCGACTTTAAGTATTGGCACAAGTTTATTGGCCCGCGGCCATGAAGTAAAATGGCTGGGTATTACCCCGCTTGCCCAGGTACATTTACCTGAAGGCGGCGAATTTATTTACCCTGAAGAAGATCTGGCTGAGCATGCTGATGAAATACAACGCATTTTAAAACGTCAGGATGATGGCCCTGCATGTTCTGGTCCGGAGGTGATGAAACTTGCTCTCGAAGAAACCTATGTTCCTTTTGCCAAAATGATGATGAAAGGGCTGAACAACTTTGTTGACGCCTGGAAACCTGATGTAATTATTAATGACTGCATTACCTTTGCTGGTGCATTAAGTGCACATTTAAAAGGCATACCATCTGTTACCACTACCCCAGTACCACCAGATGTGATGGGTGATACGGCTAACAGTGCACCCAAAATATTCGAGTGGCAACAAAACTTAATTAAAGGTTTGCAAAAAGAAGTAGGCATTTATAGCGATGATATTCACATCCATTCTCATCAGTTGAATATGGTTTTTACCTCACAGGCTTTTGCAGGTTTTGAAGAAAAGCCACCGCACATGCATTTTGTTGGTCCGGTAAAAGGCAGGCCAAATTTAGCGCCATTTGATTGGGAACGTTTAAGTCAGGCCACCACTCCTAAAGTTTTTGTTTCGTTAGGTACTTTGCTGGTTGATATTCGTAAAGAATTTTTCCAGAAACTGATTACTGCTTTCGAAAACCAGCCTGTAACAATCGTGGCGGCAACCAATCCTGATATTTTTGAACAATGGCCTGATAATTTTATCGTAAACGGTTTTGTTCCGCAATCAGAGCTGATGCCACATATGGATGCGGTAATCTGCCATGGTGGTTTTAATACGGTAAACGATACCTTCACCAATGGTTTACCAATGTTGATTACGCCTATTGCCTACGATCATTTTCATACTGCTAAACTAATTGAGCAAGCAGGTTGTGGAGTAAGCATCCGATACAAAAGGTTACGCATCAGCGATTTAAGAGATACCGTTTTCGAGCTTTTAGAAAACCCGAAATACCGCCAGGCCGCACAAAAAATAAGAGAAACATTTATCGAAGCTGGTGGTAACGATAAGGCGGTGCAATTGTTGGAAGATTTTGCAAAAACAGCGCAAGCTGTGGAAACCAACAGCTTGTAAACCTTCGACCGTCATCTCGACTGAAGCACAGCGGAACGGAGAGATCTATCCAGAAAGATCTCTCGACTGCGTTGCACTCCGCTCGAGACGACTTTCTATCAGAATAATACTAAGAAATGAAAAGAAAACTGTTATTTGGCGAAAGGATGTTATACGGAGATGGAAACAGTCCGTTTAACATTGTAATACCTTTCAAAATCAGGGGAGAAATCAAGGAAGATGATTTAAAGTTTGCCTTATTCAAAATCCAAAAAAAACACCCCTGGTTAACCGCCGCAATACGTTTTGATGAAGATAAAAGGCCTTGGTTTGTAACCAATCTTACCGAAACCTTTAGCATTCCAGTTCGCATTGTAGATAGATTAAACGATGCGCATTGGGAGGGGGAATCTACCTATGAATGGAAAACCGTTTTTGATGCTTCAATTGCACCACTTTGCCGCATTACATGGGTTAAAGGTAAAGCCGTATCCGAATTTTTGATGGTATATCACCATTGTCTTTGCGATGGCACTTCGGCACTTTCTATTTTAACAGAATTGCTTCAGCTTTTGGATGACCCCGACGCCAATATTGGGAAAGAGATTCCAATTATGGATATAAAGGATGTGATTCCGAAAAAGGTATTAAACAGCTACCGCAACAGGGCCAAAAACAGATTAATCGGCAAAATTGCAACTTTAGCACTTTGGATCATCCCAATCAAAAAGGTAGCGGTAGAACGTAAAAAGGATTTTATGCTCCGATGGAAATTTGATCAGGAACTTACCAAACAGCTAATCCAGTTTTGCAAAGCCAATCAGTTCACTGTAAATACTTTGTTGAGCGCTGCTGTTTTGACGGCATTTAAAGAGGTGAGAAAAGAAAAAGCATTTAATAAAATATCATTACCGGTTGATATCCGAAACTTTAACCCGATTATTAAAAAAGACCACATTTTTGCCTTCGGATTAATGATTGTACTTTCCCTGATGCCAGAAAAAGACTTTATTGATAATGTGAAGGCCTTACAAAAAGATGTAAACGATAAATCGGCCAAACTTAATCCTTACAGCTTGATGATGATGATGGAAGCCTGTCACCCTGCATTAAACAACTTCACTAATTTCTTAAAATATGGAAAATCGAGTAATGATTGTATGTTTTCAAACCTGGGCAAAATAGACATCGATTACCAATATCGAAACTTCGAAGTAGAGTCCATATTCAGTCCTTCGGTAATGGGACCGTTAGGCAACACCACCACCATGATTGCCTCCACTTACCGCAATCAAATGGATTTTACCTTTGTGGCTAGCGAAGGTTATGTTCCTTTTGTAGAAGCAGAAGCCATAAAAGAAAAAGTAATAGCTATCCTTAAAGAACAGGTTGAAAAACCAATCGAGATTTTAACTGCAACTGCATGAAAAGAAGATTAATTTTAGGCGAAAGAATAATGCATGTAGATGCTAAAACACCTCTAAACTGTGTTTTTGGCGCCAAAATTTCGGGTAAAATCAGTGAAGAAAATTTGCACAAGGCACTGTTTAAAATCCAACAGAAACATCCACTGCTGCAAATGAATATCGATGCTACAGGCAATACACCATATTTTGTACGAAACGAAAACATCAGAAAAATACCCGTTAGGATTGCTGATCGCCCAACAGATCAAAGCTGGTTGGCTCAATCAAAAATAGAGTGGTATAAACTTTTTGACACCTCAAACGAGCCATTAGCCAGGTTAGTTTGGTTAAAAGGCGAAACCGAATCAGACCTTTTGCTCGTACTTCCTCATTGTATTTGCGATGGAACTACCATTTTAAATTTAATGCGGGAGCTGATGACTTTGATTGATGATCCTGAACAAGATCTGGCTCCATATCCTTCATTTCTTTCTGTTCGTGACCTGTTACCAGAAGATTTTGTGATGAGTAAGGCGGGGCATTTTAAAGGGAAAATTTTTGCAGCGCTTGGCCGTTTGTTTTTCTTTTTTAAATCTACTTCAAACAATAACATAGACAGGAGCAATTACGCTGTTCATTGGAAAATCAGCACAGAAGACACCAAAAACCTATTAATTAAATGTAAGGAACAAAACACAACTGTACATGCCGCCATCTGTGTGGCCTTTATGGAAGCTTTTAAACATGTACAAGGCACCAAAGCCCATGGCAAAGTGATCTGTCCGGTTGATATCAGGCGGTTTGTAGAAGCCATAAAACAAGATACCATGTTTGCCTTTGCACCCATTGTCGAGTTAAAATTAGCGCAAGGCGAAAACGATTTCTGGACAAAAACCCGAACCTTAAAAACCGATCTGGAAGCAAAAGTAGCAGAAATGAAAGTCCACAACCTGTTAAACATGAGCGAGTATTTCCATTCATCAGTAAATAAAATGATCGGCTTTTTGAAAACAACAAAGGGCACACACGATGTGACGCTCAGCAACATGGGACTTTTAAACATCCCGAAGGATTATCAGGATTTTTCGATTGAAACCATTTATAGTCCTACGGTTGCTTTCCCATGGAAAAACGCCAACACTTTAGTATGCAGCACTTTTAACGGACAGCTGGATTTCTCTTTTATGTCAAACGAATCATTCCTTCGGGAATTCGAAGCCTGGCAGATAAAAGACAGGGTAATGGAACTGATTAAGGAAAATTTAAACGAACTGGTCAATGTCTGATAAAGTGGAATATGATGAGCAGGCAAAAGTGTCGAACTGGCGAAAGTTTGTTCGCAAAAACCTGCTGATACACCTTATCCCAAACACGGTATTGAATACTATAGTGCCATATTTTGCTTTTAAAGCACAAAATTCGGTGCATTTATTTAGTGGAGAGCAAAATCTGGCCAGGTTTTTATTGCCGATGTCGTTGCTCTTACCCTTTATGATTACCCTCGATATTTTAAAAAAAATAAAACTGCTGCAACACTCTGGCGCCATTAACTATAAGATAGACGAAAAAATTACAGGTTACCCTTTTATATTGAAAAAAGCAGGTTTAAATGGCTTGTACAGCATTTTGGCGGTATTTGCATTGATGCTCACACTGCACTTCTCTTTTCCTAAAAATCACGATTTCGGAATTACCCCATCTGCTGTATGTGCGGGATTGTTGGCAGGTTTATATTCCATTACCTTTTTTTATCTCGCTATAAGAAGGTTTAAAGATGATGCGGTGTAGCATTGTTCTCGGCATCAAAGAGTGTCGCCGAAATTGTCCTCTTTTGTAATGAGGACTATTTAAAGTATCTTAACACAAGCCTTTGTTAAATAGCCCTGATGGCAGTGGATCCCGATTTAAGCACTAGTTTTTACTCTTTTATTGTGTGCTTGCTTGTTTCACAGGTTTCTTCGGGAGCAACGTACAGCAGGACGGAACCTCTCCTATATATTACAGGAATTGCGCTCCAAAAACCTCAATAAACTTCACCCAGCAGGTACTCTTCCAAAATGATATTTTTTTTTGTGAATTCCATTTTTTAGAGATCCTTCGACTCCGCTACCATTGTCAGATCCAATAGAAGGGTCGTCATCTCAACCGAAGCAACGCGTAGTGGAGAGATCTTTGGACTATATTAAAAGATCTCTCCACTACGGTCGAGATGACGATTCTTCGCGGCCTATCAATTCGTTAAAATCCCTCATTTATGGTGCTTTTACACAATAAATTAACCCTCAGTATGACAGTAAAACTATTCCAGCCAAACCATTTGTGTAAAAGCACCATTGGTTGCAATATCCCATGCCTCTACCCTTACCCACTTACACCCTTTTAAATTAACTGCCCAATTGTAATCTTTTTTTCCAAAAGCCTGGGTATCGTTTAAATTAATACGGTTGCGATAAACCTTTGCCCCATCACCCGATACAATTTCGACAAAGCTTAAGGGGAATGTCCAGTTAAGTTGTATATTTATCTTTGCTTTTCCACTATTATCAATCTCCAAAGTCTCTCCTGCACCTTTTCCGTTAACATTAAAACTCGGGATCAATACCTCACCTGTTGATACAAAAAACTTCCCTTTCCGCATTACATCTAAAACAGGCTGCCAGCCATCGGCATAATTAGGTACCTTATCCAACTGCAAATAATTCACGTTTAAATGTGCATACATTTCATTTTGCTCAGTAATGGTAAAGATATCAGCCTCTGAAATAATGTGTTTTTTCAAACCCCAGTTGGCCATATCATCCATCAGGTTCAATACCCGTTTACTTAAGGTTGGCAACGAAAGATCTCCTGGAATGGCCTTCCACGCTGCGCCCATAAAAGTCTCCGATTTAAAAAAGTCTTCTTCTTTATATTTGTCTGGGTAACCTGTCGAAGCCTTTGTTCGGGCATGGGCAGTCCAGGCTAAGCCATGTTCTTGTTCCAATAGTTTAAGCATTTCTGCTTTGTCATTAATGCGGTAAACCTTACCATATTTAGGATCGTTGGTTTCGAAAGGCTGATCGCTTTTTCTCGACATAATCCAATAAATTGGTTTAGGAAAAAATGCCAGCCAATGTCCACCATAAAAATTATTGGCTTCTTCTCCTGGTAACAATAAAAAATTTGGATCAGATAACCTTTTGGTTTGTTTAAACAAGGCATCTAATTCTTTTAAACGAACAGAATCGGGTCCTTTGGGGTGGCCTGGTCCGTGAAATTCGGCAAGCTTAACGATATTTAAACCCGCCTTTTTCAATACCTCAACAAATTCGGGCTTTTCCGGAACGGCTTTTCCGCTCAGCACTACGTCCGAAATAAATTCATTGTGGAAATGACTAGCCATTGTTTTATAACCTGTCAAGGGCACATAAGTATCATTGTGCGTAAACTTTTTAACTTCATCCAACGCTGCTCCTGCCTTCCCAGTGCTTAATAAACAGAAAAAATTAAGACGCTGTTGGGTATTTGGTGGTGCATTGAACCAGGGCACATAACGTTTATCGCCTAATGGATCCTGCCTGATCCCAATACCAAAGTCGGGGATTAAGTTTAAATAATTGCTCCCTTTCCAGGTAAATTTAAGGTTAAAAGCTTCATCTAAGGGATAGAAATATTGATGCGGAGCAGGGAAAACGGCCAAACTTCCACCATTATTTTCGCCGATAACGGTGCGGTATTTTACTTCTAAATTTTTACTTGGATCTGCTGGTGCTGCCTTTTCGCGCTGAAGATTTCCTTTTACATCAGACCAAGCGATATTAGACCAGATATCTTTTTTGCTAAGCAATCCGGCATCGTATAAAATGGCTGTAGAATCTTTTGGGGTTGATACAACTGCAGCCACATTAAACAAAGGGCTTCCATTGTAAAGTGTTATTTCTAAAGCACCGCTAAAGTTTTCGCATTGAACTCCATTTATTCGCACCACAGTTTGCGAGCCCTTCGTAGAAACACTGGCTGCCCCTTTTTCGAATTTTACAACGTTTGTGGTATATGGTCTGGTTGGAACCCGGTCGAAAAAAACATCCCAGCCCCCACTGTTTGGACTTAAAGTGCGTTTACCTATTCTCAGCACAAATCCAGGGTCGAGATGAGCAGCAACTTCTTTTAAAGCGCCTTGCTTACCTAACAGCAAACTTTTAAACAATGGTTTGGTACGATCAAGATCTAAAATCATTTTACCTAAGGTTCCTTTACCAGCTGGCCAGGTGAGCATGAGTTCTTTTTGGTTGGAAGAAACAGTAGCACCATTGGTTTTAAATGCTTTAAGGTTTACCTGGCTTTGGGCATAAAATGCTGAAAAGCATATTATCATTAATAAAGAAATACTGTTTCTCATACAACTTAATCGTTTTAGTAAAGATAAAATGCAAGATAACAATTAAGTGCAAAACATAAAATATTCGCTAATCAGTAATGCATTTCGTTCATAAAAACAAAATCATTCTTGTTGGTTATTCAAAAACAAGTTTATTAATATTATGAGTAGGTGTGTTTTGCCTAAGCCTTTAACCAGCTCTATTCCTGATATTCCCGGCATTTCGATATCAAGCAACAGTAGTCTATTTTATGAAGGGCTAAATTCTTTAAGCTTTGGCTGCACTTTCGCATTCAACAATCAATTTAAAGCTAGATCAACCTACAAAAGGCGGCTCACGATATATCTGGCGATTATATGATCATCAACTATTAAACGATTCATTACGATCAGATTATCGTTGCAATTAAACTCAGCATAACCGGGAGATTATTTTCACAAATAATAATGAACAAAATGAATAAAATATATATTTGTAAAAAAAATACCCCCATTTTCAAAGCGCGCACTACCCCATTCGTCTAATATTTTGCCTTTCCAACGACTAAACATAGTCAAAAAAACCATTCAGGAGTAGATTTATAACGTACTAAACAGGAATCATCAACCATAAAAAATAAAAAAAATAAAATGAACAATATTAAAACAATTGCATTCGCTGCATTAAGTATCTTATCAGTTTATAGTGTGAAAGCTCAAAACTTTAAAGAGCCTGTTAGCTATAAACTCAAGAATGGCATGAATATCATTATTTCAGAGAACGAACGTTCGCCAAAGGCATATTCTAGCTTTACATTAGATACTAAGGCTTTTCAGGGCAAAAAAGACGGCATAGTGGAATTGTTAAACGCCGTGTTAAACGAAAACCTAAGTAAAAACTCAAATATTAGCTTTAAGGATAACAGCGGCAAGCTGGCTACATTAAATGCAGATCTTGAGAACGACCTGGCAACAATGGCTTCAGTAATTCAAAATGCAAGCTTCGACCAAAAAACTTTTAATACGGCTAAAGCTAAGTTAATTGCCAGTATAAAATTGCAGGATTACGATTATGACCAAACGGTAAATGAAAATTCGATTAATGCATTAACCTTGGCAGATGTTAAAAACTTTTACAGCCAGATCTCTCCAGAAAAAACATTTTTAACGATTGCCGGAGATGTTGAATTAAATACAGCCAAAGCTTCAGCTAAAAAAGCTTTCGGCAACTGGAACCGCACACAAGAACTTGCATTAACTGTGGCAAGGTAATATTAAAATTAAATTTGAGGCCCTTTGATTAGTTTCGAAGGGCCTTTTTTATGCCCAAAATGTTACAAGGGATTAGGTTTTAGCTGTCCGTATTCAAGGAATCATTCGATATATTCGTTTTTAAATAAAAATCATTGTTTCTGAAAAAACCGACAGATGAAAAAAATCTACACATTCCTACTTCTTGTTACTATAAGTTTATCTGTACAGGCACAAGTTGTGGTTAACCGAAATCAGGATATTGATAAAATGGTTAACGCTGTAAATCAGGATTCGCTAAAATCATATATCAGTAAAATGGTTTCTTTCGGAACAAGAAATACGCTTAGTGATATTAAAAGTAAAACGAAAGGAATTGGAGCTGCCAGAAATTGGGTCGTAAATAAGTTTAATCAGTTTGCAAAGCAAAGTGATGGCAGGCTTACTGCATACCTGGATACCATTACATTTAAACCCGATGGCAAAAGAGTAGATCAGCCTACACTTTTAGGCAATGCTGTAGCCATATTAAAAGGCACCGATGCAAACGACAAACGTGTTTATGTGGTGAGCGGACACCTCGATAGCCGAGTTACCGATGTAATGAACAGAACCAGTGATGCACCTGGCGCCAATGATGATGGCAGTGGTGTTGCCGGTGTAATTGAGGCTGCAAGAATTATGAGTCAATATAAATTTTCTGCCACCATAATTTTTGTAGCCGTAAGCGGTGAGGAACAATCGTTATTAGGTTCTGGTTTTATGGCTGCAAAAGCAAAAAAAGAAAACTGGAATGTAGATGCCATGTTAAACAATGATATGATTGGCAGCAACAACAGTAGCGAAAC
Organism: Pedobacter sp. ISL-64; assembly: GCF_018613605.1. Lineage (GTDB taxonomy): Bacteria > Bacteroidota > Bacteroidia > Sphingobacteriales > Sphingobacteriaceae > Pedobacter. The sequence continues at coordinate 170,842 of NZ_JAGGPU010000020.1, forward strand.
GCAAATCATCGACAATACCAGGCTCCGTGTATTTAGTGAGGGCTTACCCAGCTTTGATCTGGATAAAACTGCGAAGAGCATCCGTCAGTTTGGTTTAGAGAACGATGGTAAAAGCCGTCAGTTGGCACGGTATGTTAAAGAAATTGGCGAGCGTTATGTAGATCAGTTAGAAATTAAATTAATTTACAGGAACGACAGATTTCTCCGAGGTGGAGATCATACTCCATTCGTAGAAAATGGATTTATAGCGGTTCGCATAACCGAAATGAACGAAAACTTCGATCACCAGCACCAGGACCTTAGAACTGAGAAAGGCATTAAGTATGGCGACCTTCAGGAATTTATGGATTTCGAATATTTACGTAAAAATACAGGTGTAAATATTGCGGTTTTGGCCAGTCTGGCCAAAGCTCCCTCAAGCCCTAGCGAAGTAAAAGTTGATGTAAAAAACCTGAGCAACTCTACTTTTTTATACTGGAAAGCACCTGCTAATGGCACAGTAAAGGGCTATTATGTTTTAATGCGCGAAACCAGCAGCGCCGTTTGGGAAAAGAAATTTTTCACTTCTGCCACCGAATTACGATTACCTTATAGTAAAGACAATTATTTATTTGCGATACAAAGTATCGGAAACGACGACACTGAAAGCCTACCAATAGTGCCGGGAATTGGCAGGTAATAAAACTTTTGGGGTTTACCGCTGTTTAAACTCAAATTTAGCGCATGAAATTTAAACCTTTAGCTTTTATTGTTAATATAGCCATCACACTGGGTGTTGGTGCTTTAGGTGGATGGGCAACTGCTCAATCGGTTAAAACCTGGTACCCAACGTTAAACAAACCGTCCTTTAATCCACCAAACTGGCTTTTTGCACCTGTTTGGGCCGCATTATATATACTTATTGGTATTGCGGCCTATCTGGTGTGGATTAGACGCGATAAAATTGTTCATTTCCCGCGAACAGTTGCCATTTATTTAATCCAGTTAATTTTAAATTTGGGCTGGTCGTTTATTTTCTTTTACCTGCACGAGCTAGGTTTTGCCCTGGCCGAAATTATTTTACTGTTGATCATCATTGTCATCAATGCATCCATGTTCTATAAAATAAACAAATGGGCGGGTTTAATATTCATCCCCTATATCCTTTGGGTAAGTTTTGCATCATTTTTAACATACAACATTTTCATATTGAACTAATTTTAAAAGAAAACCCTATTTTTAAGGGTGGTAACTTTTAAAAGATTTTTGCTGATGCTCTTCGTTCTGTGCTGTAACCAATTGCAGGCGCAAAAGGTAGGTCTTGTGTTTAGCGGTGGCGGTGCAAAAGGATTGGCGCATATTGGCACATTAAAGGCTTTGGAAGAAAACCACATCCCTATCGATTACATTACAGGCACATCGATGGGTGGCATAGTTGGCGCCATGTATGCTGCAGGTTATAGCCCGGCGGAGATAGAAAAAATTGCATTAAGCAACGACTTCCAAAATTGGGTAAATGGACGATACACCAGCGATTACACCTTTTTCTTTCAGAAAAATGCGCCCAATGCGTCTATGCTTACCGCAAAAGTGGCTATTGATACGGGTTTTCATTTTAGTTTCCGTTCTAACCTGATTAACGATATTCCATTAAATTTTGCCTTTCTTGAGCTTTTCGCCCAGGCTTCAGCCGTTTCTAAAGACAATTTCGACAATCTTTTTGTTCCCTATCGTTGTATGGTTGCAGATGTGCTTTCGCAAAAAAGTATCACAGTAAGCAGAGGAAGTTTAGCAGAAGCAGTAAGGGCAACTATGACGGTTCCAATTATCTACCGGCCCATTAAACTGGATGGAAAATATGTTTTTGACGGGGGGTTATATAATAATTTCCCTGCCGATGTAATGGAAAGAGACTTTAAACCTGATTTTGTAATCGGCGCCAATGTTTCTTCAAAAATTTACAACGAATACCCTAAAAACATCGACGATCGTTTAATGAACCGCTTTTTGATATACATGTTTCTATCCAAATCAGACTCTACTATGATTGGGAAAAATGGCGTATACATCCAACCGAATTTAGCTACTTATAGTGTAACTAATTTTGCTCCCGTAGAAGAGCTGATAAAAAAAGGATATGATGCAACAATAGCCGATATGCCAAGGATTAAAGCTTTAATCAGCAAAAGAGTGAGCGATGAAGAACTGGCACAAAGAAGGGAAAAATTTAATGCAAAAAAGCCAGATCTAAAGTTCAGCAACATCATCGTAACCGGTGTAAACAGTCAGCAGAAAAAATATGTAGAAAGGCTTTTCAAAAGCGATAAAGTTACTTTTAACCTGCAAGATATTAAACGTGGGTATTATAAACTGGTTGCCGACCAAACTTTCGAAACCGTATTTCCTAAAATTTCATACCAGGCAGCAACAGATAGTTATACTTTTGAGGTGGTGGCACAGCCGAAAAAGAGCTTCAAACTCGAATTAGGTGGCAATATATCTACAAGGCCCATCAGCAATGTTTTTTTGGGTGCCCAGTACAATTACCTCAACCGAAAATCGTATACTTTTGGAACCAGCTTTTACTCTGGCCGTTTTTACGAATCGGTACAGGTAAATGGCCGGGTAGATTATCCAACCAGACTTCCCTTGTTTCTGGCCGCTGAGTTAACCTATAATCACTGGAATTTTTATAATACCAGCCAGATATTTATCGAAAACCCACGCCCCATTTACATCGAACAATCTGACCGTAAGATTGACCTTATGATGGGAATGCCTTTAAATTACAATACCAAAATTGTTCTTCATTCTACTTTTATAAATAATAATGATCGCTATAGCCCAAACAATACCTTTGCGGTAGGCGATCTGCTCGATCAAACTATTTTTAATGGCTTTAGGGGATCCTTAAATCTCGAAAAAAATTCATTAAACCGGAAACAGTATGCCAGCAGAGGTCAAAGCTTTTCGCTAAGTTTCAATTACACCACAGGCCGCGAAAACTATAATCCCGGCAATATTTTCCGAACCACTCCGGGTTTTGTTAAAATTCCGGGCAGCAGTCATTTGCGCCAATGGGGAAGCATAAAACTTACCCAGGAAAACTACTTTTTACACATCAAAAAATATACATTGGGTTATATTGTGGAAGGCGTTTTCTCTAACCAACCTTTATTTAGCAATTATTACGCTACGCTTTTAACTGCTCCAGCCTTTTATCCTTTGCAAGATAGCAGATCGTTATTTCTGGATAAATTCAGGGCCACAACCTATGCTGCTGGCGGAATAAAAAACATTTATAATGTTAAAAAAAATCTCGATTTTAGATTGGAAGGTTATTTATTTTTACCCCATAAGGAGTTTGAGCTGAATAATTTTCAGGATGTAGATTATGCCAAAGCCATCACAAAAATACGCTATGCAGGTACTGCAGGTTTAGTTTACCATTCACCGCTCGGCCCTGTAAGCCTAAGTTATAATTTATATAATGATGCAGTTAAAAGAAATGGTGTATTATTGCATATCGGTTATTTAATTTACAATAAACGTTCTATCGAATGAGACGAATCTTACTTTTGCTTTCACTGTGTTTAATCGGGTTTTTCAGCCATGCACAAACCGCAGCAATCAATAATTTTCTGGTAAAAGAAAATTTGCTTAAAAACAACAAACTGGCCATTATAGCAGCCGATTCTTTAAACAACCCCAACGAAAACATAAACGGAATCTACACCTTTAGTGTAAGTGGTTTTACACAGGTATTAAAATTTAACGATGGCATAGCGGTGTTACCTTTGCCCATCGATAAATCTACCTTCGTTTACATCAAACATCAAAACGACTCTGGCACCCATAGCAAACTGGTGTATGTGTATAAAAAAGATACCGATTTAAGTCCGTATGCCATAAATAGTTTATGGCTTTTCATTATTCCGATTATACTGGTAATTATTGCCTTTGCCTTCCGCAAACTGATCATATTTGTGGTCATTGTTTTTCTGGTATTTGTGTATTTTAACCACAGCAATGGCTTAAACCTTTCTACCTTTTTCGAAAGTATATTCGATGGGTTAAAAAACCTCGTCTGATTTTCTAAATAAAATCGTCATTGCGAGGAGGAACGACGAAGCAATCTTACTACTATGGGTTGAACTTCGCAAATAAATAAGACAATCCTAGCGATTGCTTTAAGATTGCTTCGTGCCTCGCAATGACGGCAAGTTCATTACAGGATAACTTCAAGCTTTGTTTTTTTTGAAAAGCAGTGCCTGTGCGGTTTCGGTTAAACCAGTCCCGCCCTTTGCTTAATCCCTATAAAATTATAACGATAAAAAAATCACTTTAAATCGGGATAACGCTGTCGGTCGGGTTTATTATACCACAGATAGCAGCACAGTTGTAACCACCTAAGCCCGATCGAAGCGAGATGCCGATTATTTCAATCGGCAGAAGCGGGAGCGGGACTACAGAGAACCAATAGCTTCTGCAAAGCCCTTCCCATAAAAAAGAAAATTAATTATAACAGCAGTAAATTAACAATTTGTGCTCACGTTCGTTCCTAATAAGTGTGAAATAACAAATCGTTTAGCGTATAAGGTCTAATGCGAATGCTCTTTTTTTAGAAAAGCAAGGCCTGTGGTGCTTCGGTTATACCAGTCCCGCCCTTTGCTTAATCCCGATAAAATTATAACGATAAAAAAATCACTTTAAATCGGGATAACGCTGTCGGTCGGGTTTATTATACCACAGATAGCAGCACAGTTGTAACCTCCTAAGCCCGATCGAAGCGAGATGCCGATTTTTCATCGGCAGAAGCGGGAGCGGGACTACAGCGCACAACTAGCTTCTGCAAAGCCCTTCCTATAAAAGAAAAATTGTTTATCACGATAGAAAATTAACAATTCATCATTACTTTTTTACTAAAATTTTTAGTAAATTTGATTTATGGAAAATCTATTTTTAGTGTGTTTAGTTCCTCCTGTTTCTGTTGTAGAAGACATAGATGAGATTAGAACATACATTTCAGAGAAATTTAATGTGTATGAATCATTAAAACGGCCTGCCCACATCACCTTATACCCTCCGGTAAAACTGTCAGCTTACGATGCAGAAAAAAGATTTTTTAAAGCTTTAGCAGATGCCGCTTTCAGTCAGCCATTTACACAGGTACTCCGAAACTTCAATTCATTTCTGGAGCATACCTTTTATCTTGATGTTGAACAAAATTAGGGCTTAATGACCCTGGGAAAACAGATTACTAAAGAATTACAACCTTTAAAACTGATAGCGAAAAAAGAAAAATTTAACCCACATTTAACTTTAGCGTTCAGAGATGTAAAACCACCCATTTTCAAACAGCTTTCTGCTGAATTTAAAGACCGGAAATTTAAACGTGAGTTCCAGGTTTCATCCTTTTCTGTTTACAAACACATGGATAAAAGATGGCAACCCTTTAAAGAATTTTCTTTTAAAGATCCGAATACCAAACCTAAAGCATTAAGCCTTTTCGGTTAATTAGAATGGCATACCAATACCAAAGTTATACTGAAGGAAACGATAGGTATCAGGCCCGTGTGTGGCGTTATAGCTATTTTTAAAATCTCTGGCCCCAGATAAAAATTTGCTGATTACCCACTGGTCTGATCCGATAAACTGAGGATCTTTAAGTTTCAGCCCCACATCAAACCTGAAAACAAAATACTGAACATCGTATCTTAAACCAACACCAGTACCAATAGCAACTTGCTTAGCCAATTTACTAAGCTTAAACACGGTCAATTCATCCAACTCAGGGTATTCAAGCGTAATCGACTCCCCTCTTCGGATATTCCAGATATTACCGGCATCAACAAAAGCGGCCCCTTTCAAAGTAGCACCGAAAAATTTTCGGGCAACTGTAAACCGATATTCAAAATTAGTTTCTATCCGTAAAGTACCCAATTGATCCAGCCCAAAAACAGCCTTCCGTACTTCATCGCTGGCAAGTACCTGTCTATTATAATTACCTGGACCGATGGTTCTGGCCTGCCAAGCCCTTAAGCCGTTAGATCCACCGGCAAAAAATTGCTTTTCGAAAGGAATACCCGTTAAAATTGAATTACCATAAGCGTAGGCTAATCCGGTGTTTAAACGGGCTATAAATTGCCTTTCGCCACCCAAATGTTTATACCACCTAATATCTACCTCTGGCCTGGTATACTGGTTAAAAGGTAAGCCTAATATCTTTGCCGGGTCGTTGTTTGCCGGATCATGCTTAGCACCGGTTAGTTTAGATATGCCCTGCAACATATTGCCTGCAATATCCATCCCCGCCCTTAAATAAACAAAAGTTCTCAGTTGGTTTAACTTATCCCCATTCAGCGTGTAGGTATATTTCATACCCAGTGTTAAATCTTTACGATCGAGTAGTGAAGAATAATAAAGGTTGTTAAAGCGGGTAATTGCATCCACTTTAGATGTATCGAGGTTACCAAAACGGTACTCAAAATTTAATGGAGTAAAAGAGTGTAACTTAGATTTAGTTTCAAACCAATCATAAGTAATGGAGTTGATAAAAATCCTTCTTACCGAAACATCTTTTTGTAAGGCATAAATGTAACTGGTTGCAAAAGTAGTGTGCGGCATTCCGTTTCCACCTAAAACAGGATTATAGAAAGGGATCATCAATCTGGGTACCGAAATACTGGCACTGATGGAAAAATCGCGCTGATAAATATCACTGAAAACCTTGGCACCGTTACCTATACGTGATTGCAAACCACCTTTTACCTGGAGTTCAAATCGTTCTGCCCCTCTAAAAATATTGTTGTTGGTATAAGTATTTCCGAGAGTAAACCCAACGGTACCCCCATTAAACGGAACCTCGCCTTCCACGCGGTTACTCATTACCTTTTGGGGGGTGAGCAAAATGATTGCATTGATTTTATTTGAGGTACTATCCCTTCTGAAATAATCGATCTTTACGTTTTTGAAAACATTTAGCTCATACAAGCGATCGTAAGTAAGATTTTCATTCCGGATGTCATAAAGGTCACCTTGCTTCAGAAAATCGTAGCGAACGATCGGATTACGTCTGTAGCGCTTAGAGAAATCGGTATAAATAATACCGTTCAAAGTATCTTTGCTTAATTTATATCTTGCCGAATCGGGCAAACCGTCAGGATTTGGCGCAATTAACAAATGCGTGTAACCAATATTAAACTGTTTATGCGGGCCATTTGCAGGATCTGTTACATTAAGATTCAAATCGATTTTATTAGTCTTAGAGCTGGGTTCGGCACCATATACATCGAAATTCACATAGGGTCTTAAGAAATAGAAATATCCATTTTCTTTCATAATTCTATAAATCTGCTCCCTTTCATAAGTTAAAGAGTCTTCATCGTACTGCATTCCCTTGTGTAAATGGGATATTTTAGCCTTATTCGATTCGTAAAGGTTCCTAATATTTGCATTGGGTATCGAATCAGAAAGTTTCTCAATAAAATAAGCAGGCCCAGGTTTTGCACTGAATACAATTTCGGCCTTTTTATCTGCAATCTTGATGGCAGAAGTTACTTCGGCCTGGCGGTAGCCCTTACTTTTTAAAAACTTCTGTATCTGTGTTCTGGAAATTTCGACCAATGTACTATCTAAAATAGCAGGCGGTGTACCAAACGGCTTAATATCGCTGGTTTTATACCGACCATCTTTTGTATTGAACAAATTGTACAAAGGCACATTGATACTCAGCTTAGATGCCGGCCTGATATCTTTCTGAACATAATTGTAAGCCTGTTCTTCAAATTTAGCATCAACACTATCAATAGTTACCTTTTTCACTATCGATTGATAGTCGGCAATGTACTTAGTTGATGAGCAGGCCTGAATTAAAACAATAATAAATAGTAATATTGCAGTGCTTTTCAGTTTAATATTTATTGAGTTTTGGTATGCTTTCAAAATCACAGATTAGTTTTATAAAGTCGTTACATCAAAAAAAATACCGTAAAGAACATGGTTTATTTATTGTTGAAGGTATAAAATCCATAAAAGAATTTATTCAGTCAAGTTACCACATTCATACCATATTTTACAACAGCGAACAATACAATTTGTTACCCAAATTGCCTGCAAATATAAACTTATTTGAAGTAAAGAACGCCGAATTAGACAAGATTAGTACGCTGCAAACGCCACAAGGCTTTTTAGCACTCGTTCATATCCCCAAAAACAAAGCGTTAGCGCTAAAAGAGTTAAAAAATCAGTTCACTTTGGTTTTAGATGGCGTTCAGGATCCAGGCAATATGGGTACCATTATCAGAACCGCAGATTGGTTTGGCTTTAAAAACATCATCTGCTCTGCAGACTGTGTAGAAGTATTCAACCCAAAGACCGTACAGGCCACAATGGGTTCTTTGGCGCGGGTAAATATTTACGAAGCAGATCTACCAGCCTTGTTAGAGAAAAATACCATCCCTGTATTTGGGGCGTTGTTAGATGGCGAATCGATTTACAAAACGCAATGGGGAGCAGAAGGATTGGTGATTTTAGGCAACGAAGGAAAGGGAATTTCGGCAGAAGTGATCAAAAAAATAAACAAGCCGGTAACCATTCCGAGAATTGGGGAGGCCGAATCGTTAAATGTAGCAGTAAGTGCGGCAATCTTTTGTGCTGAGTTAGTGCGAGTTCGAAATTAAATTAAGATATTATTTGCGGGCTAACTAATAATTGCTATTTTTGCAGCCTTGAATTTAAGGGTCGAGTGGCCGAGTGGCTAGGCAGAGGTCTGCAAAACCTTCTACAGCGGTTCGAATCCGCTCTCGACCTCCATTTGTACAAATAAAATAATTAAAAGGTTATTACCATGGCAGTTACCAGATTAAAAAGAAAAGACAGAAGAAATAAAAATACAGCTCACCAAGAGGTAGCATTTTTAAAGAGAGCAACTAACATCGAGTTGGGAAGCCGCTCTGCACAACCTAAAAACGATCAATTAGCTAAAAACAATGCTGTTTTAGCTGCTTTGGCAAAATAGTTTTTAGAAATTTCTTCTTAAAGAATTTAAAGCATCCTTCTGATCAAAGGATGCTTTTTTTTATGCCTTAAAAGATCTGGATAATCTTTAAATTTGGAAACAGCGAAAGGTAAAACCATGAATCTTACAGAAACTCTTTCAAAACTAGAATCGCTCGGCGATGAGAAAGTCCGCGCCATGCATATTAAGAACGGCGCAAGAGAAAATATTTTTGGCGTTAAAATGGGCGATATCAGGGCGATAGCCAAAAAGATCAAAACCGATCATGAGCTTGCGCTTAAACTTTGGGAAACCGAAAATATTGATGCCCGGCTGCTGGCTATCTTAATCCTTAAGCCAAAAGTGCTATCTGCAGCACAAATCGAGCAAATGGTAGCTTCAGAAAATTTTACCTGGGCTGCAGATTGGTTTTACAATTACATCATTAAAGAATACCCTGATAAGGAACAATTCAGGGAAAAGTGGATGAATTCAGGAGATATTATGCTGGCCCGCGCAGGCTGGAGCCTAACCAGCGGACGTATAACCAGGGAACCTGAAGGAATAGACATCCCGGCAATTCTCGATCGGATTGAAAAAGAAATGCCTAAAGTAGCACCAGAAATCCAATGGACGATGAATACCGCATTAGCTCAGATTGGCATTAACCATCCTGATTATAGAGAAAGAGCCCTAGCCATCGGCGAAAGACTGGGCATATATCGTGATTACCCCGTTTCTAAAGGCTGTACTTCTCCATTTGCACCAATCTGGATTAATGAAATGGTAAGCCGGCAGAAATAGTTATTTAACCTATAACCCAATATGTTTTCAATTAGTAAAGGTCTTCGAAAGGCTATCAATAGAATGGTCGTCATCTCGACTGTAGCGCAGCGAAATGGAGAGATCTTTGTACCAAGTTATTGAGATCAAATTTAAAAGATCTCTCCACTACGGTCGAGATGACGATTCATTGTAAACCTGTCATTCAGCACAACCCATGGAATACTGATACTAATTTCCAAAAGCTAAAAACGTTTTTATATTGATTTATGAAATAAATTAATCCTTACACTAAAAAAAACGTATAGTAAGATTGGTTTTTACTCAAGAATAAAAAAGAAACCTTCAGAAATTTAAATGTTTCCGGTTTATCAGTTTAAAACGCTAAAGCATATTTAAACTAACTCTTTACAGATACTTTTGATCAACCCTGGTCCCTCATATATAAAACCGGTATACAGTTGAACCAAACATGCGCCGGCATCTAATTTTTCTTTGGCATCTTTTGCCGAATGAATACCACCTACCCCGATAATTGGAAATGCTTTGTTCGATTTCTCCGAAAGGTAACGGATTACTTCAGTGGAGCGTTCTTTAACAGGTTTACCGCTTAAACCACCGGTTTGCGTAGTCAAGTCTTTTTCTGTAGCCAGATTTTCCCTGCTAATGGTTGTATTGGTGGCAATAATACCAGCAATTTTGGTTTCTGCAACAATCTCGATGATATCGTCCAATTGCGCCGCAGTTAAATCGGGTGCAATCTTCAATAAAATCGGACGTGAAATATCGTTTTTACGGTTGCGCTGCTGTAAGGTATTGAGGATTTTTTTTAACGGTTCTTTTTCCTGCAGCTCGCGTAAACCCGGGGTATTGGGCGAACTTACATTCACCACAAAATAATCGACCACATCAAAAAGACGGTCGAAACATTTAATATAGTCGTTTACTGCATCTTCATTTGGAGTAGCCTTATTTTTACCGATGTTTCCACCAACTACGATATCAGGATGTTTATCTTTTAGCAAGCGCAAACGCTCAGCCATTACATCTACGCCCTTATTGTTAAAGCCCATCCGGTTAATCAAAGCTTCATCACTAGGTAAACGGAACATACGGGGTTTATCATTTCCGGGCTGTGGCATTGGCGTTACCGTACCCACTTCGATAAATCCGAAGCCTAAATTGCTAAGCGGCTCCACATATTCGCCATTTTTATCAAATCCGGCGGCCAACCCAACAGGATTTCTGAATTTTATGCCAAAAACCTCACGTTCTAAACCTTTAATGTGAACATCAAAGCTGCTCCGGATAATGGTTTTACCAAGCGGAAATTTATCATTAAACCATTTTAACCGCTTCACTACAAAATAATGTACGTTTTCAGGGTCAAATTTGAAGAATATTGGTTTAATAAGGCGATACATGGCACGAAGATAAGAACTTAATGGGAAAAAGGAAAATGGGACAGTTATCAATTTTCAGTTACTAATGTCCAGTGAACCAATGGCCAATGAACCAGTGAACTAATGAACTATCTAATTGCCCCATCTTCCATCCTTTAGTATGCTGCCGTAAACTGCTCCTGGTGGTGTGCCTTATTTTCCAGCTCATCGGCAATAACGATTGCTAAATCTTCTACCGATAAAATAGAACGGCCTTCTTCATTAAAAACCGGGCTTGTTTTACCCAAGCGGTATTTCCCCGTACGACCGGTGGTGATGCCTTGGTGCATTTCAATAGCCGGACTAAAAAATAACCAATCTAATTCCTTCTCCTGTTTTAGCGTATTAAAATAATCTCTTACTGCTGTTGCACCTGGCTTGTATTCGGCAGGGAAGTTCGGTCCGTCTACAATTTGGTGACCATCAATCTGCAAAGTACCCGCTCCGCCGATAAAAATGTAACGTTTAACGCCCGATGTTTTTACTGCAGCCTGAATAGCCTCCGCTCCCTGTACCGTATCGTTATATAAATTCGGATTGGTCCAACCTGCGTTAAAAGCACTTACCACTGCGTCGGCACCCTTTAAAACCGCTGTTAATTTTTCAGTATCCAAAACATCAACTGCGATTTTACTTACCTTATCATTGTTATTTTCAACTTTAGCGGTATCACGTGCAATGGCAATCACTTCATTTCCACGACTTACCAATTCGTTCAAAATGGCTTTGCCTACAAATCCAGAGGCTCCAATTAATGCTACTTTCATGTTATTTAATTTTTAAAATTTATTAATCCAATTCAAATTGTAACATTTTTTATTACAGTTATACCCAAAATTTTTTATTTAAAACCCGCACTAAAATCTTTTAATGTTTTAGATGATAAACTTTTAACCAAAGCGGTTTCGGCATCATCATATAAATCGGTCAGGTGTTTAGTAATCTGCTTCCCTACCGGACAATCGGGATTGGGTTCATTTTTGCTTTCGCCTAACAGTTTTTTCTGTTTAACGGCCCAGTACACATCTCCCAGGTTAATCTCGGCAGGATTTTTCGCCAATGTAGAACCTCCACCCTTTCCTTCCTTGCTCTGTACAAAACCATGTTTATGCAGGTTGGCCAATTCTTTTCTTACCAAAACAGGATTACAGTTAATGCTTCCGGCAATATATTCAGAATTCAATAGCTGCCCCTTTACCTGATCGAGCAGCGTAAGGATGTGAAGCGATATAGAAAAATGACTGCTGTTCATACTGTAACTATTTTTATTACAGAACAAAGGTATGATAATTTTTATACATCATAAAAATTTAACATCATTTAACCCTGCACTGACAATTGTAATGCGCTACTGTTTTATCAATAAAGTTTGAGGATCTTGAGCAGATAAGCGTTGTATCGAGTATCAATTTAAAACAGTAATAACTACTAAACAGGTACTTAAAAGCTTTTGTTTTTACAAAAAATGATTTTTAATGCTACCGCGATACCAATTGGCAGGTATTGCTTTCCGCATAACCAATTAATGTTGTTGGCTTATCCTATTTGACTTTCCATCTGAAAAAAGCCTTTAAATTTCGTACTTTTGCAGCCGAAATGATTTCAATAAATAATTTAACCTTCCTGATTGGCTCAAGAGCCTTGTACGATGACGCGAACTGGCACATTAAACCTGGCGACAGAGCTGGTTTAATTGGCGCCAATGGAACAGGAAAATCAACACTTTTAAAAATAATTGTAGGCGAATATGCACCGAGTTCGGGTACTGTTTCCATGTCTAAAGACCTGAAAATTGGCTACCTAAACCAGGATTTACTTTCTTACGATTCGCACCATAGCATTTTGCATGTGGCCATGGAAGCTTTTGAGCGCCAAAACCAATTGCATGATGAGATTGAGGAACTGCTTAAAAAAATCGAAACGGATTATAGCGAAGAGGTTTTATTTAAATTAAGCGATAAACAGCAAGAGTTTGAAGCTTTAGATGGCTATAACATCGAATATAGGGCAAACGAAATTTTGGCAGGTTTAGGTTTCAGTACGGCAGATCAATTGCGGCCGTTAAATACCTTCTCCGGGGGTTGGCGTATGCGTGTAATGCTGGCAAAAATATTATTGCAAACTCCTGATATCTTATTACTGGATGAGCCCACCAACCACATGGATCTACCTTCTATTAAATGGTTAGAAAACTATTTAATGGGCTTTGAAGGTGCCATTGTAATTGTATCTCACGATAGGTATTTCTTAGATAAAATCGTAAACCGTACCGTAGAATCACGTAAAGGAAAACTAAACGTATATGCGGGTAATTACAGTTTCTATGTTGAAGAAAAAGCTTTACGTGGCGAGATCCAAAAAGGTGAATTCAAAAACCAACAGGCCAAAATTAAACAGGAAGAACGTTTAATTGAACGTTTTAAAGCTAAGGCGAGCAAGGCTAAAATGGCCCAATCGCGGATGAAAGCTTTAGATAAGATGGAGCGTGTGGATGATGTGGATGATGATAACCCAACTGTAAATTTTGCTTTCAAATTCTCTAAACCATCGGGCAGGCACGTGGTACGTATAGAACATGCCAATAAGAGCTACCCGAATGTGCATATTTTAGATGATGCTGAAGGTGTGATTGAAAAAGGCGATAAAATTGCCTTGATCGGTGCAAACGGTAAAGGTAAATCTACTTTATTGAGAATGATTGCCGGAGCCGAAAAATTTGAAGGTTTCTGCGAAACGGGTCATAATGTTACCACCACTTTCTTTGCACAGCACCAATTAGAATCGCTGCATTTAAACAATTCCATTTTAGAAGAGTTGCAAGCTTTTGCACCAAAACATAGCGATACCGAATTGCGTGGTATTTTAGGTTGTTTCCTTTTTACCGGCGATGATGTTTTCAAAAAGATTAAAGTGCTTTCGGGAGGGGAAAAATCGCGTGTGGCATTGGCAAAATCGTTAACAACAGATTCGAATTTCCTGATTCTGGATGAGCCTACCAATCACTTGGATATTCAATCGGTTAACATCCTGATCCAGGCTTTACAACAGTTTGAAGGTACTTTTATTGCTGTATCTCACGATAGGTATTTCCTGGATAATGTAGCCAACAAAATCTGGTTCATAGAAGGTGAAAAGATTAAACAATACCCTGGTACTTATGCCGAATATGAAGAATGGAATAGCAAAAGGGTAATTCCTGTGGCTAAACCTATTCCGGTTAAAATGCCTGAGAAAAAGGAGCAGCCAAAAGTTGTTACGCCGAATGCGGCCAATCAATTAAAAAAACTGAACGACGAACTGCAGAAAACAGAAAAGCTGATTACCGAACTGGAGCAGAACGTTAAAAACATTGAAGCAGAATTGGCTGATGAGAATGTATACGCCAAAGCCGATAAATTAGCAGAAGCCAACAAACGTTATTTAGCGACCAAACAGGAGTTAGACAATAGCCAAAATAAATGGGAAAGTTTAGCTGCTGAGATTATTGAGCTGGAAGGATAGTTTTAAACACCAGTAGGTATAAATATATAGCCGTTTCGATTTTACATCGTGACGGCTTTTTTGTACATTAGTTGCTATAGAGATATCGATGTAGTTAAACGCTTCGCTGCGTCATCTCGACTGAAGCTCAGTCCCGAACTTTCGGGAGAGAGATCTGTTCAGTAGATTTAGCTTCGCTGAGCCTTCGGGTTCTCGACTGCGTTGCACTCCGCTCGAAATGACGGCACGCTGAAAATCTTCCTTGTCAATCCGTGCTTCCATGGCTAAACTTAACAACAGGTTTTGCCACTTCCCAATAAAACTTTACTTTTAGCCATGCAGAAAATATTAATTCCGGTTTTATTTTTCATTTCTACACTGGCCTTTGCGCAAAACGACAAAACGTTTACCAACGGAAATAAAATTTATCTTCCAAATATTAAAACTGTACTTTGCTATAACAGCAATAAAGAGCAGAGCCTACCTGTAATTATGCTCAATTCGTCAGAAACGATAACTTTTTCGTTCGACGATTTACTTGCAGGCACCAAAAACTACTGGTATACCATTGAGCATTGTACCGCAGAATGGGAGACTTCGAAAATTTCGAGCATCGATTATCTAGGAAGTTTTAACGACGACCGCATCATCAATTATCGCTATTCTTCCAACACCACAAGAAAATACACCCATTACGAAATCAGTTTACCCAATACCCAAATACAGCCGAAAATTGGGGGTAATTATGTGTTAAAAGTTTATTTAGATGGCGATAAAAACCAACCTGTTATTTCGCAACGCTTCTACATCCTCGATAGTCAGGTTGCCGTAGCGGCAGAAGTAAACAATTCCATGCAGGTTGAAAACAGGAACTACAAGCAAAAAATCAATTTCACCATTAACCATGCTTTTCCCATTCCTAACCCCTACCAGGATATAAAAGCAGTAGTGATGCAAAACTTCAATGCCAATACTATCCAGGTTAATACTAAACCATCTTTTGTAAGACCAAACCAATTGGTTTATAACGACCTCAATACAAATGATTTTTGGGGAGACAACGAATTTAGAAAATTTGATACGAGGAGTTTGCGTTACAAGGCTGATAATGTAAAGGATATCTATCGCGACAATCAATCCGTAAACGTCATGCTTTTTCAGGATGCACCCAGAACTGTTGGTGCATTTGCCAATCAGTACGATGAAAACGGAAACTTTTTTATCCGCAATACCGACGGACGTGACGATAAAACAGAAGCAGAATACATGAGTGTTTTATTTACATTAAATGCTCCGGCACCCAGCCCAAATGGCGATGCTTATGTTGTTGGCCGGTTTAACAATTATACCATGAGCAATGAAAATAAACTGTTATATGATGCCAACAGGAAACAGTTTTACGGTAATGTTATACTTAAACAGGGCCTATACGATTATGAGTTTGCCTGGTTTAATAAAGACACCAGGGTAATAGAAACCAAACCTTTCGAAGGTGCATTCTTCCAGACCGAAAACAGCTATCAGATCTTTGTTTATTACCGCCGCCCCGGTGCGCGATGGGATACATTGATTGGTTATACCAACCTGAGCAATAAAGTTACCGATAGAAGGTAAGTCAGCTTGCAATGATGATTCGTCAAAATGTAAAACAAACGATAAGCTATATAAGCTTAAATGACCTTATATTCCTTATGTGGCAAAAAACCTTTTACCTATAACACGCTTAGGCAATTAATTATAAGTGATATCGATTTAAAAGATCTTCGCCAATTAGATCCTGAAACAAGTTCAGGATGACGATAGCTTTAATTGTCAATTTGACTTTTAATGTTACATTTCTTACCTTTATTGTTACATAAATCTTCTTTGTTTTAAATGCGGTTATTTACTTTAGCGTTTCAGAAAGTAACCAGATAAACACCTAGAAAATAGTGTATCTAACCAAAAATTATGTTTAAAAAGTTAATTGCCGTAGCATTAATCTCCTATCCTTGTGCACAGATTTCAGCACAAACTTCTAGTGAATCGTACACACAATCCATTAATGGAACAAAATTAAAATTCGATATGCAGGCCATACCGGCAGGCAAATTTAAGATGGGAAGTAAAACAGGAAAACCTGATGAACAACCCGTTCACGAGGTTAAGCTCGATGCTTTCTGGATTGGAAAACATGAAGTAACCTGGGATATTTTCGAACCTTTCCTTTATCGCGATTACGAAAAACAAGCCAGCATAAGTGCTATTCCAGCCGAGGTAGATGCGGTAACCAGACCTACAAAACCCTATCTCGATATGACTTTTGGCATGGGTAAAGAGCACCAGCCAGCGGTAGCCATGACCCAATATAATGCCATCCAATTTTGCAAATGGCTTTATGTGCGTACTGGTGTTTTTTATCGTTTACCAACAGAAGCAGAATGGGAATATGCCTGTAAAGCGGGTTCTGAGACCAATTATTCTTTTGGCAATGATGTATCAAAACTTGGTGATTATGCCTGGTATAAAGATAACAGCGACAACAAAACACACCAGGTTGGCCAAAAAAAACCAAATCCCTGGGGATTATTTGATATGTACGGAAACGTTAGCGAATGGACTTACGACCAATATATAGCTGACTTTTACGGCCAAAGCAAAGATAAAACAGCCGAAAATCCAATCGCCACACCCGAAAAACTCTATCCTAATGCAGTTCGCGGTGGCTCATATGATGAAACACCTAATAACTTAACCTCAACCGTTAGGTTGGCATCTGATCCATCATGGAAACAATTAGACCCACAGATCCCAAAAAGCAATTGGTGGTTCCCTGAAGCACCATTTGTAGGCATGCGTCTGGTACGACCGATAAAAATACCATCAAAAGCAGAAATAGACGCTTATTACAATAAACAACCTATAAAAGACTTTTAACCGACACTATCTAACCAAAATAAAAACTAAACACATGAAAAAACCAATCAACCAACAAGATCGTCGCGATTTTTTAAAAGCGACAGCAATGCTCGCAGGTGGCGCAATGTTAAGCAGTATTCCATTGGCGGGAGCTTATGCTTCAGGATCAGACACGATTAAAATCGCCTTAATTGGCTGTGGCGACCGTGGAACAGGAGCAGCTTTCCAGGCCTTGAGCACTAAATTCAATATTAAATTGGTGGCTATGGCCGATGCTTTTCAGGATCGCCTGGACAGCAGTTACCAATCGTTAAGTTCGAAATTTGGAGCAAAGATGGATGTTCCAAAAGAACGCCAGTTTGTAGGTTTCGATGCTTATTTAAAAGCCATCTCATTAGCCGATGTAGTATTATTAACAACTCCTCCGGGCTTCCGCCCGATCCATTTCGAAGAAGCGATTAAACAGAACAAACAAGTTTTCATGGAAAAACCTGTTGCTGTAGATGCACCGGGCATTAGAAAGGTATTGGCCGCAGCCGAAGAAGCCAAAAAGAAAAAATTAAATGTTGTAGTAGGTTTACAGCGCCGTTACCAGACCAACTATCGCGAGTCGATGAAACGCATTAACGATGGTGCCATTGGCGATATCATGTCGGGCCAGGTATACTGGAACAGTGGTGGCGTTTGGGTACGTCCACGTAAAGCAAACCAAACCGAAATGGAATACCAAATGAGAAACTGGTATTATTTCAACTGGTTATGCGGCGATCATATCGTTGAGCAACATGTACACAATATCGATATTGCCAACTGGATAAAAAACGGACATCCGGTTTCGGTACAGGGAACAGGTAGCCGTGCCTGGAGAACAGGAAAAGATTACGGAGAGATTTACGATAACCACTCCATCGAATTAACCTATGCAGATGGTGCGGTAATTAATAGCCAGTGCCGACATTTCGAGGGTATCAGTAATCGTGTGGACGAATCTTTTCAAGGTACCAAAGGTAAAATTTATCTTTCAGGCAGCAATCAGGCCATTATGAAAGATTACAGCGGCAAAGAACTATATAACCACAATACCAAAGGAAACGCAAATCCTTACCAAACAGAACACGACGAACTGTTCGATGCGGTTTCTAAAGGAGAATATAAATTTAGTAATGTAGACTATGCTGCAACAAGTACATTTTCGGCAATAATCGGTCGTTATGCTACCTACTCTGGTCAAACCATTAAATGGGATGAGGCTTTAGCTTCGAACATCAGTTTAATGCCGGAGCGTTTTGCATGGGATGCGAACCCAAGGTTAATGCCTGATGAAAAAGGACTATACCCTATCGCCATGCCTGGACAAGCAAAGGTGATCTAAAACTAAATTGATGCGCTATAGGTTTTTGCTTTTCCTGTTACCACTGATTTTTGCTTTCTCCTTGAAAAAAGAAGTGAGGCAATACAAAATCAATGGTTATGCGCAGGGAACCGATTATGCTATAATGTACTATGCCACTGATAGTTTAGCCACTAAGGCGGGCATAGATAGTTTATTAAATGAAATTGATTTATCGATGTCGCTTTACAAAAAGGGATCATTGATAAATCAATTTAATGCTGCTAAAAAAGAAATCAAAACCGACCGTTTTATAAATGATGTGCTCAAAAGGAGTTTCGAGATCAACCGGGATACAAAAGGTATTTTCGATATTACGGTTGCTCCTTTGGTACAGGCCTGGGGTTTTGGGCCAAAAGAGGCTAAAAACGAGCCCGATCCTGCAGTCATTAAATCGATACTCGCCTGTGTGGGCATGAAAAACCTAAAACTAAAGAACGGTTTATTAAGCAAACTAAAGCCTTGCGTGCAGATCGATTTAAACGGAATTGCCCAGGGTTACAGTGTTGATTTAATTGCCGCTTATCTCGAAAAAAAAGGAATTAAGCAGTACGTTGCCGAACTGGGGGGCGAGATTCGGATTTTAGGACCGAAACCCAATGGCGAAACCATGAAGATTGGTATTGAAGGTCCTGATAAAGATGGAACTCCGGTAATCAGGCATATCGCTGCGATCAATTCAGGAGCAATCACAACTTCTGGTAACTACCGGAAATTTCACCAGAGCGGAAAGAAAAAGATTTCACACCTGATCGATCCCAAAACAGGTTATCCGTTAGATAATGAAATGATCAGCGTAACAGTATACGCTAATGATGCCATTACAGCCGATGGTTACGACAATGCCCTAATGGCCATGCACCTTAAAGATGCAATTGCTTTTGTAGAAAACAGAAAAAACCTCGAAGCTTATTTTGTGTACCATCAAAAAGATGGCAAAGTGGCTGATACCTTAACTACAGGGTTTAAAAAATTAATTACGCACTAATACCTATCCGTTTAAAAACAAACCGATGAAAAGAAGTGAATTTATAAGAAACAGCTTGTTAACTGCTGGTGCAATAACTACAGGAACCGGAATTACCGGTACTTTTGCAGCTGAAAAGCAAAATACGTTAAGTGATAAGGTTTTTAACATGGATTATGCCCCACACCAGGGCATGTTCGAAAACCATGCGGGTAAGAGCTTTTTAGATCAGATCCAATTTATGTACGATAAAGGTTTCCGTTCTATCGAAGATAACGGCTACCTAAACCGTTCTGTAGAAGAACAGGAAAAAATTGGAAACCTGCTGGCGAAACTGGGTATGCGCATGGGCGTTTTTGTGGTAGATGGCGGCGATAACTGGAAAACCTCTTTAACTACTGGCAAAAAGGAATTTAAAGACAAATTTGTAGAAACCTGTAAAAAATCGGTAGAAGCCGCAAAACGTTGTAATGCAAAATGGCTTACCGTTGTGCCTGGGTTTTATGAACGCAACCTGCCTTATGGCAATCAATTTGCCAATGTAATTGATGCTATGCGTGCGGGGGCCGAAGTTTTCGAACCCCACGGATTGATTATGGTTTTGGAAACCTTGAGCGATACCCCGGAGCTTTTCCTGCAAAAAACAAATGAAACCTACGCGGTTTGTAAAGCGGTAAAAAGTCCTTCATGTAAAATTCTTTACGATATTTACCACATGCAACGTACAGAAGGCGATTTAATTAAAACCATCGATCGTTGTTGGGATGAAATTGCCTACATCCAGATTGGTGATAATCCAGGCAGAAAAGAACCTACAACCGGAGAAATCAATTATAAAAATCTATTTAAACACCTGCATAAAAAAGGTTATAAAGGGGTTATGGGCATGGAGCATGGCAATTCTAAAAGCGGAAAAGAGGGTGAGCTTGCTGTTATTTCGGCTTATAGAGCAGAGGATAATTTTTTGTAAATAATGTTCAAATAAAGCATCGTCATCTCGACTGGAGTGCAGTCCCGAACGTTCGGGAGAGAGATCTATCTAATAGATTTCTCGACTGCGTTGCACTCCGCTCGAAATGACGATCTACCTACCCCACCTTCAATACCCACACCGATACACTTCCGGCATTGCAGTGAAACTCCGCCCAACCATTTTCATCAATGGTTACTTCCTGCTGGCGATAGCCTAAAGCATCAACAAAGGTTTTTCTGGCAAAGTGTTTACCGATTTCCATTTCTTTATACCCTTCTTCTCCCGTGCTTAACAATACCGCCAAGCCACTATTTTCGTGTTCCTCATCACCAGCACGGGTCCATCCTACGCAAATGCCGTGGTCAAAATAATCACGTTGCTCACCGTAAGCTAAGGTTGTACGGATTTTACTCATGGTTTCTACTGCAGGAATTGCGACTAACTCCACATGCACCTCATCGCCTTCTTTGTCTTTATCATCATAAATTCCTCCGTACAGATCAGGAAAGAACAAACACGGAATCCCTTGTACACGGAGCAGAATGATGGCATAAGCCAAAGGCCTGAACCAAAAATCGACATAAGATTCCAGTGCCTGCAAAGGTTGCGAATCATGATTATCAACAAATGTTACCGCCAGATCAGGCTTTACCTGAACCAGGGTTCCATCAAAAATCGTCCGCATATCAAATTCCTCATCCTTACTCGCCAGGAAAAAATTATGGTGCAAAAGCGAATCAAATATTTGTGTCCGCCCACCTGTAATCTCAATATATTTTAATTGTCCTTCCCTATCCACCACATTCCAATCTTCGGCCACGATAAAAAATTCGCGGTTAAATTTTTGGTTCAGGTGATCGATCCACTCAACAATAAAATCAGGGTTGATGTGTTTAACCGCATCTAATCGAAAACCATCTACTTTGGTGGTTTCCACTATCCATTCACCCCAGTATTTTAATTCTTCAACTACCGCCCTGTTGCGGTAATCGATATCGTTAAACATCAGATAATCATAATTGCCCAATTCGGTAGAAGGGACCTCTTCAAAACCTTCTCCTAAATAATTCTGGATCGAATAAATAGCCGTTTCTTGGAGGTCTTCGGCCCAGTCTACCCCACTAAAACACTCATGATTCCATATAAATTCAGAATATTTTCCCTGTCGGCCAGGAAAAGTAAACTTCGTCCAGGCTTCTATTTCGAAAACATCGCTGGTAAATTCGTTTCTATCTTCTGGATTTACAGTTCTAACGGGTATTTTTTCGAGTTCATCGCCCCCGGCTTTGTGGTTAAAAACCGCATCGGCCAAGGCGCCAATTCCGTTATCGTGCAGGGCTTCAATAGCTTTGATATATTCATCTTTGGAGCCATGTTTGGTATTCACACTTCCTTTCTGATCGAACTCGCCCAAATCGAATAGATCATAAACCGCATAACCAACATCGTAAGCCGCATTGTTTGATTTATAGGCTGGTGGTAACCAAACAGCGGTTATCCCAATTTCTTTTAAATGATTCGCTTCGGCAGCTACTTTAGTCCACAAATTTTGTTCTTCGTTATAATACCAATGGAAAAATTGGATCAGGATCTGGTTTTGCATTAAATTCGATTTTTTGTATGGATAACATGATTTTTTACGAATTGTTTTTTGGGTTTACAGGAAAACCTCGCATCCTTTTTCGCACTGATTTCGCTGATGCCCGCAGAAAAACAACTTAAATCTGCGAAAATCCATTTGATCTGCAGGAACCACCTTGCCTATGTCTTCCCGCTAATTGCGCAGATCACCGCAGAAAAACAAAATAATAAATCTGCGAAAATCTATTGAATCTGCGGGAACAATTTTATGCGTGCTTTTCCTACTAATTACGCAGATCACCGTAGAAACAACTTCCAAATCCGCCAGAATCTATTTGGAATACCATTTTACCCACATTTTACTTACTTTTGCCATCAAATGAGCTTAAAAAAGAAATTTGCCAGAGAAAGTTTTACCATCATGAACGAATTGGTATTACCAAACGATACCAATACCTTAAACAACTTAATGGGTGGGCGCTTACTCCATTGGATGGATATTGCAGCGGCAATTTCGGCTCAAAAACACTGTAACCGTATTGTGGTAACTGCTTCGGTTGATAACGTTTCTTTTAAACAACCCATTAAATTAGGTGATGTTATTACCATTGAGGCCAAAGTGACCAGGGCTTTTAATACTTCAGTAGAAGTTCGATTAGATGTTTGGGCAGAGAATATTCCAAGTGGTGCCCGCCAAAAAAGTAATGAGGCTTATTATACCTTTGTTGCGGTAGATCAGAGTGCCCGTACCATCCCTGTGCCAGAACTAATACCAGAAACACCCGAAGAAATTGACTTATTTGACGGCGCTTTACGCCGCAGGCAATTGCGTTTGGTTTTAGGTGGAAAAATGAACCCTGATGACGCCAGCGAACTAAAGGCTCTTTTCTTTAAAGCATAATTTTTACATTAAATTTCTTTCTGCTTAGCATGATTGTTTTATTTTAGCGGTTTACCCTGCGCTGAAAAATATGACAACTTATACCATTCTTATTATTTTAAGCGGATTAGTTATTTTCTCTTATCTGTTTGATTTAGTGGCGAGTAAAACCAAAGTGCCATCGGTTTTATTGCTGCTGCTTCTAGGTATTGGTTTACGTTTGCTCGTCGATAACCTTAAAATACAAACCTTCAATTTCCTCTCTATCCTACCCACATTGGGTACCGTAGGCTTAATTTTAATTGTTTTTGAGGGCTCGCTCGAACTTAAATACGACCGGCATAAAAACAAGGTTATACGCAGTGCTTTTTTCTCGGCCCTAAGCATTTTAATGGGAACCATTGTGGTAATAACCAGTATTATTTACCAGATCACTCACCACGATTTATATACCTGTATTGCAAATGCCATTCCCTTTAGCGTAATCAGCTCGGCTATTGCCATCCCTTCAGCAGCGGCATTAAACAATACCGATAAAGAATTTGTAATTTATGAATCTTCTTTCTCTGATATTTTAGGCATTATCATCTTCAATTTTGCCATTACCAACCATTCGATCAATACATCTGCTTTTATTGGTTTGGGGTTAAGTACCTTCCTCATCCTTTTACTATCGGCCATTGCCTGTGTGGTGTTGTTGTACGTAATGGGCCGATTGGTACACCACATTAAATTCTTCTTAATTATAGCCATACTGATACTGGTTTATGCCATTGGTCAGTCTTACCACCTATCCTCTCTGGTGTTGATTTTAAGCACAGGTCTATTCCTCAACAATGCCGATACGATTGAGAATGCCTGGTTTAGAAGTGTCTTTTTATATAAAAATTTAACAGCCGATTTATCCCAGCTCTATCAACTATCGGCCGAGAGCGCTTTTATTCTGCGGACTTTTTTCTTCGTTATTTTTGGCTTTACCATGAATATTGGCGACCTGAACAACAAAATTGTACTGGCCAACGGCTTTTTCATTTTAATATCGATTTACATCATCAGAGTGGTATTTCTCAAAATATTCAAAAAAGAAAACCTGAGTCCGATTTTATACATCGCCCCTCGCGGACTGATCAGTATTTTACTCTATTTCAACCTGCCAGCTTCCTTAAAAATACCTGAGGTGGGTACGCCATTCCTGTTCCTGGTTGTACTGGGATCGAGTATTGTAATGACACTTGGGATTACGTTGAGTAAGAGAAATAGTCTGGTTCATTAGTTCAATGGTTCAGTAGTCCATTAGTCATTGGTTCATTGGGTTGATCGTATAGACTCTAATAGAATGATCGTCATCTCGACTGTAGCGCAGTCCCGAACTTTCGGGAGAGAGATCTATCTAGACAGATTTATATCGTGGTTCTCGATTGCTTTGCACTCCGCTCGAAATGACGATAGATTGAGGGAGCTATCTCCCTTTATTGTTTAAACCGATTAATCGACACCAAACGCCCAGCGCCACACGCCAAAGCCCTAAGGTTTAAACGAAGCTGAAATGCTTTTTAGCTGGTGCAGTTCGGCGAGCACATTTGGATTGGCCTGATAGTAAATGGAATAATAACTGAGTTCGTTTAACTTATTTCTATCTACTTTATTAAAGTTAAAACGTGCCAGGTTCGGGTTAATGGCATGGATGGGCAGCGCGACAGCATTTGCTATTGCGGTAAAAACCACAGAGAATACAGTTGCCGCTGCGTCTTCTTTAAAAGTTGGCTCTTCCTTGCCCCATTTATCAACTATTTTACCAGCTGTATTCATTTTGTATTCTTCCGCCCGATCTTCACCAATTTTAATAAAACTCATTCCTTCATAGCCCTTTTTAATCGTTCTAATCTGTACGGTTTTAATTTCATCCAGAGGAACCTTAATAAATTCGCCACCATGGTTCAGAATGGCGTTTGCTGAATCAACTTTATATAAAATCCCTTTGTATTTCCCATTTTGGGTTTTCAGAATGGCGATATAAGGTTTTACGCTTTGAGCCATGGCAAAGCTTAGAGAAAAGAAAAAGATGAGGGTAAAATAGATAGACTTTATCATGTTATTGGTTCATTGTTTGATGGTTCATGGTTGATAGCCTTGTGTTTAATATACTAACGGGCTATGCCTTACTAATCGATTAATCCACTCCAAACGCCCAATGTAATTAAGTTAAGCCATTGGCACAGGTGAAAATAATTTAACCACAGATAAAAAGGATGCACACAGATATAAAAATCCGTGTTTATCTGTGTCCATCTGTGGTTAAAAACCTTAACTGAATGACATTGCTCCAAACGCCACACGCTTAGCGCTTAAGGTTTATCAATATAGTAAGCTTTGGAGTAAATTTCTAATTTTTTATACTCAGTGGCAAACAATTTTTCATCTTTATTGATCTTCAAAAACATTCTTTTAGCCTTAAGTTCAGCAATAAGGCCATACGTTGTACCTACTGCAGCCCCTAAAGTGGTAGCGGCCAAAAATGCCACAAGCTGTTCCTGGCCAGCCCCATTGTTATTATCTGTAAATGCCAAAGAACCAATTGCCGCGCCCGCAAGCGTTCCGATCAGGAATCCTTTACCTGTGTTGATACCTTTTTTCTTTAAGCGGATGCTGATGATATTTTTAGCTCGGAGCATGATGTAATTTCCATAACCATCATTCACAGCGACACCTTCAGGAGAAATTTTCTCCAAAGTACCTTTTACAACAGGTAAAGAATCAGAAATCACTTTTACCTGGTAATTGATAAATCCCTGCGCTTTGGTTTCGCTAAGAAACAGATTACTAATAAAAAAACAGAGTGATAAAAAGAAAATTTTCATTAGAGAGCGATTAGATTGGTTAATTGTGTAAACTGGTTAATTGATTAAATCGTTAATAGAGGTCGGCTTCAAACGGGTAAATTGACTAACGACTGCAGAATCAGGACTTTGGACTAAAACCGACCCATCCACTCCCAACTCCTAACACCCAACTCCAAACTTAATCACTACCCCTCGTTCAGTAGACTCAAGACTTCGTACTAAAAATCGATCAATCCACTCCCAACTCCAAACGCCCAACTCCAAACTGATCAACTCCCCATTTCCAAAATCTTATCAAACTCAGCAGCTTTAAGCGGCATTACCGATAAACGGCCCTGGCGCACCAATGAAATATCAACCAAACTCGGCTCAGCTTTGATCTGTTCTAAAGAAACCGGGTTTTTCAGGCTTTCTACAGGCGATAAATCAACCACTACCCAATTCGTATCATCAGTAGTGGGGTCCTGGTAAAACTCCCTTACTACTTTGGCAATGCCCACTACGTTTTTACCTTCGTTACTGTGGTAAAAAAGTACCAAATCGCCTTCTTTCATGGCTTTTAGGTTATTCCGGGCCTGATAATTACGAACACCATCCCAAAAGGTACGGCCATCCTGATTAAATTTTTCCCAACTGTATTTAAAAGGCTCTGATTTTACTAACCAATGATTCATGCTACTTTGTATTTATTTCGATTATTTTACCTTCAAAACTAAGAAAAGGGAATGGATTAGGAAATAATTATCGAAGGAACGTAATGTTAAGATCAAGTACAATATGGCCCTTTTTTATTATACTTGGGTTCAGATTAACTAAATGAGTATGGCTCCAATTAAAAATTTAAGCTTTGTTAAATAAGAACTTACTGTTTAAACAGATGAAAAACGGCAAGACTGTAAGGCTTTCTTGCAAAGTAACCGATGATATTATTTACACCATTTTCTTACAGTTAATTAACGACTTATATTCTATTCATTACTACTATATTGATGGCAATGATGTGTCCGACGAAGATAACTATAGAGATGAACATACATATAATTACGATGATTTTAATAAGCTATATACAGCACTATTAGTTAAATTTCCTGATCTTACTTAAACAATAAATATGATTAATTCCTCACATAGCACACACACTAATAGCGAAGTTCTTGGTGTCTAGGCTAGTGGACTAGATGACTTGTGCTGTGATAAAGCTTATCGATACCAGCGCAAGTCTAATGAACCTCGAAATGTAGATTGCTGACTAAGCTTTCATTATTAATCTTGATTATACTGCCAAAGCACAAGGCAGGCCTATACTCTGGCCAGGGGCACTGAGACTTGCGCTAGATATGGTTGTTCCAAACCAATGCTTCTCGAAATCGGATACTAACTCATTAATTTGCTGTTCTACTGTTTTTTGCTTTTAAAGCCTTAGATGCTACACTTGCTGTCTGATACATTTAGTTCTATTTAAGTTGGAAATATCCTTTAAGAAGCTTTTAAAAGAAACTCACGTAGCAGCAGACGTACGATTTTTAGGCTAAACTGTTGGTAATGAATAAAAGTTTGTATAAGTTTACAATATAACAGGAAGAGCTATCCTTACGAATAGCTCTTTTTAACTGGCCTAGGAACCAAAACCTGTACTGTTTCGGGAGCAGCTACTGGCACTTTCTAAGATACCTAATGAGAGTATCTTTGCAATTGCAACTCTAATGTGGCTTGAAATATATAGTTGTTTCACAATTTCACCACTCCGTACTAAGTATTTTTAACGGCCCCTTCACTGGGGTTCGTTATTATTCATCATCTTTCATTGCGCTTATTACTCTGATAATCTTATCCCAATCTGCGTTTACGATTCCGTCTGGATATATCAGCTTTGCTCTTCTGCCATCCTGGAGTTTAATTCCAAGAGATAAGTCATCAGTTAGCGTTATCGGTTGATATTCTTCATGTGAAGTTCCAAGTTGCTTAAAGGATGAAGATGGCGTATCTGTGCTTGTATAGTCTTCAAACTCTGGAGTTATAGTCTCAATCTTTGAACTTACTTCTCCTAAGCTTTTCATCTTATTATTTCCGTCTATAAGATTAAGGAACTTCAAATTTTCAATAAAAATTTCTGCTGCCTTTTTAGATGTGTTTTCAGCTATATTATGTTTTCTAAATAATGTAACTGCTAAAGCATCTACCGAAGGCATGTGACTGCCAGCATAAATATTCAGTAGCACTTCATATAACTTTGGACTGCGAAAACTCTCCAATTGTGCTTGCCATTTCTCATCTTCCGTTTCTGGTTTGTAATATCTAATAAATAATTCTGTAGGGTTGTAACCAATCTTTGATTTCATCTCTAAAAATCCATATTGCGTTGCATTGCTTAACGGTACAGTAAGGTAATTAGGAGACATATTTAAAACTTTAGCTATACTTTCTCTAGTATTATGAGAGCTACTGCCAAAAGCATTATAGATTTTTTTTGTAAATTCAAAGGCAG
The DNA here is from genome assembly GCF_018613605.1 of Pedobacter sp. ISL-64. GTDB lineage: Bacteria > Bacteroidota > Bacteroidia > Sphingobacteriales > Sphingobacteriaceae > Pedobacter. The sequence goes on from NZ_JAGGPU010000020.1 coordinate 199,538, forward strand.
TTTCCATCGTTTGAGATGGGTAAGCGGCACTCCTTACTACTGCTTTTGTGAAATCTGTTTTTTCTGTTGCCATTATATGTATATTTGAATTCCTACACAATAGTGAGGAATATTTTTCAATTACACAAATATTTAACTATTTTAAGTAGAAATATACTTTAATTAACTGATTTACAGATGTATATTTTTATACTTAAATTATACAAATAAATATACTTGACAATTAAATAGATACATTTATAATTCAAAATAGGTCATTAAAGAAAAAGGAGCCTTTAATAGCTCCTTTCCAAAATTACTCGTTTAAAACCGGATAAGCGCAGATTATATGACTAAGGGTAATTTGCTATATTGTCGCCAAACATTTTATTTAAATTCTCTGTAATGACGAATGATAACTATTTCAATGAACTTATAATCGCTTTTCCATCTCTAAAGTCGGAAATCCTAAAAGAGGATGCCGAAATGATTCATTCGCGGATGGAAACATTTGCAGATTATACTAAAGAACAAATAAAAAGAGATAATAAAATTGAACTCACCAAATGCTTTAATTTTCAAGAATCAAAAATTGACTTAATGACTTCGGAATTATTAAATGCACTAACTGTATCTTATTGCGAGTCGTTATTATTAGGCGGATGTGGTGATAGGATGAAAAATTTGATTTATTTAATGCCTCCAAAACTCAGGTTCATATATATTGACTATGAGAAATGGTATAATGAGCTTGCTAATAGAAGCAGCCAATAAAAATAGTAATCGTGCTGCATCATTAATCAATAACTCATCATTTCAAAGTAAAGTTCTGCCCTTGCTTTTGGCCAGAGCGCTAAGACTTACGCTTAGCGAATAATTTCACCCCCTATTAGCGCAAGTCCAATGTCATTAAGTTAAGGATATTAACATTAATTAGTAACCCCTTAAATAAAAAATCGATCAAGTGAAAACATGTTTCACCTGATCGATTTTCAAAGTTAACCCACTAAAGGAGGTAACTTTTTCAGTGCCCTCCGGAAGATGTCTAACTTTTTTTGGGTAATGCAAATCACGATCCAGACGCTTTAGATTTACCTTTAACATACTCCGGGGAAGAAACCAACAGTGGGCATTTGTAAAAATTCAGAAGGTAAATTCAGCACATAAACTACCAATTGCATCATATATGGCAAAGAGGCTGTTTCAGAATTGATTTTGGAGATTTTTGGCAGAATAATATTTTGAAAGGTCGTCATTCCCGTGAAAACGGGAATCTTAATGCGATAGAAAGGCAAACAAATAAGTCCCTACCAAAGCATTAAGATGCCCAGTCAAGCTGAGCATGACGACACCGCAAAATTTAATTCTTTTGCTATTTCTGAATCTGTTATTTTGAGACAGGCTCTTTGTCTTGCTGAATTAAGCAATTGCCTATCAACGGGAAAAAGTAAGTGTTCCGAAGCCGAGTTGATCATAACCACCACTATTTGGCCCATAATCTCCACCGCCGCCCTCAGGCCGTACTTTCTCGGCAAATTGGCTAGTATAGGTAGCTGTTTTTCCTTTTACCTTCACATAATAATTGTAAACCAGCTCCCATCCCGGACGTATGGTACCTCGTCCAGCGCTTGAAATAACCGTGTGATTTGAATTTTCACAGTTGTTATAAGTTGTAAAGGGAACGCTATTGGTTGTATTGATGTTATAGGCCGCTATATATTCACTAACCCCTAAAAGCGGCGGGTTAACATGGCTCCAAGGGTTATAATCGAAAAAATTTTGGCCCTGGTTATATAACATTTGGCAAAAGGTACCGAAAAGCGGGACCTCCATCGTAGCATGCCCCTGATCTCTCCCCGCCTCCTGGCCCTGGTCCATACCATTGGGATATGTGGCGGTAGTCACTCTTCCGATAAAGGCGGTGCCGGTTCCACTATGCTGATAATAATCTATTGCATAATTAATCTTGGCCACATCATCGCAGAGAATGCCTATGGCCAACACCGTGCATAAGTTAGACATATCCCAGTTAAACCAGTAATGTGTATCACAGGTATTGTTATGTCTGTTCAGAAAATCGCTCGACACGGGATAGTATACATTCAGCATAAAATTTTTAAAAGCAGTAAAATCTGATGCAGACCAACCACTATAACCCCGCATAATTTCTGCAGCATTGGCCCATTGGTAACCTTGCAGGCCAGCCGCCAGCTGTTTATTGCTGTCCCCATCAATATACTTGCATTTAACAGCCCAGGCATTCATAATCGCTACGGCATTTGCCCCACAAGCTGCATCGCCCTTAATTTTCCACCGTAGTGCATTCTGATAGGCAGCTGCAGCATCCTGACAGGCCAGGATATAATTTTCAGCCCTTCCGCTTGCTGCCCTTCCACGCACAATTGTATCAACCGGCCGCGGAACATAGGTGGCTGCAGAACGGCCATTGGCTACAAGTTTATTCCAGCCATCCAGCCAGGGTTGTGCCCCTGCATTTACCTTGCTGGTCATTCGGGCAAAATCAGCAGCAGAATGAAGCATCCCTGGGTGTACAACAGTACTTACCCGCCCTAGCGCAGCGGCTACCAATTGTTTTTCGGGCACCAGACCAGCACTCAAATCTGCGGGATCTTCAGTGACGATTGGCTTACTGCATCCGCAAATGACTGTTACCGCGCAAAGTGTGAATAGATTCATTTTTGTTTTCATAGATAATAGATAATTGGTTAAAATATGATCCGCCTTTAAATGCAAAAGGCTGGCTTAACAGCCCTTTGCATTGTGACATGCTTATTTTCAACAATCAGCCTCATTGGTGTCAGGTTATTCAGATATAAGAAATAAACGTGTAAAAGATAATTTCCTGATAAGTTTCATTTGTTAATTAATTTTGGTTAGATTTTAATATTAATCTTTGGTGGACGAGCCATCCCAGGTTTATATATTCCAAAGACAAAATTGTAAGCCCTCCATACTCTTTTTGTAAGATATATTTTACATTTCAAAATCAATAACCCACAATTGAACATCACCCAGCTACATTTAGCTTAGGTTAGTCAAATGTAAGCCAGGCAAGTACAGAACTACTAGCTGCAAGTTCTGAACTACCAACTGCAAGCATAGAACTCCCAACTGCAAGGTCTGAACTAACACCTACAAATTCTGAACTATCAGCTGCAACGTCTGAACTAACGACTGCAGTGTCTGAACTGTCGACCGCAAAGTCTGAACTGCCGACCGCGAAGTCTGAACTGACGACCGCGAAGTCTGAACTGACGACTGCAAGGTCTGAACTAACGACTGCAAAGTCTGAACTGTCGACTGCAACCTCTTAACTGTCGACTGCAACCTCTGAACTACGAGCTGCAGGATGAAACCGCCTTCATTTGTGCACCATTCTTCAAAAAGATTTCGTGAATTGTTTTATTGTACTTATCTTGGTAGTGCAGAACAGTAATTAACAATATCTTTTAACTTAATCGGAGAAACATAAAATAAATTAAAAATTTCACAATATTCCTGAGTGAGCGGCTTAGACCCGCATCTTTCAATATCTCTGAAAAGAGTTAATTGTTGTTCTGCAGCACTCAGGAACTTTTTTATCAAATGTTATGCAGAACAACAATTGTAAAAACCCAAACACAAAGCTCCCAAATCAGGTAGCAGCTGTAAGCGAATTCCGGAAACTGATTGAAGCCTATTTCGATATGATTAGTTTATCGGATGTGAACCAACTCCTTACCCAAATGCTCAGCGCCTGTACCGGCCCCGATCCGCGTTTGGGCAAACATAAACCCATTACCATTTCCAACGCCCTTTACGATGTAAACAACATCATCAAGCTATTTACCAAAACGAAACCTTTGGCCAATGATGATGCCTTTCAACAATATGCCCAAAACCAGGCTTATCAATTGCAGGCCGTTGGCCATTTTGATGTAGAACACCTATCAGAACTGTTATATTATGGCTTAAATGCTTACATCTTTCAGGAAGAAGATTATGAGGGTGCAAGCCTAAACTTTTCAGCCGAAATTACCGCTGCATATAAAATGATTTTTGATTGGTTTACAGATTGCGATGCCTGGCGTAATTCTTTTGAGCGTGATGAATGTAATGAAACAATCGGTTTAGCAGCTACACTTTAAACGTTCAAATTTTAATTGGCCATTTATCTTATGCAGCTATGAGGGGTGCCCAACGGGCAGGGTGGTTAAGGTTTTTAACCACAGATGCACACAGATAAACACGGATTTTTATAGCTGTGTGCATCTTTTTTATCTGTGGTTAAATTATTTTTGCTTGTGTAGTATGGCTTAACTTAATGACATTGGACTTGCGCCAGAACGGGGCTCCAGTAAAGCGATTTCACATCATTCAACGCTACATCACCAGTTACCTTTCCACAGTAGAAGGTTTGCTATTATTACACCTGTTTCGTAAAGATTTACGATAAGAAGCCTTGTTAACACCGACCTCATAGAAAGCTAAAATGCTTAAATATAGGTACTGGAATTTTAAATAATAAGGCTTATACTTGTACAAAAAGACGTAAGGAACAATATATTGCACACGCTAGTAAGGACAATTAAGATGCTGTTAATTCATAGTTTCGCATATTTATGAACCAATCAACAGTGATTTTAAAAAGATACTTCAAATGACAAAATCATAATATTTAAATGGAATTCCTGAAAAAGATATTTTTAACAAAGACAAAAGATAAAGACATACCGTTACCAGAAAGGTATCCTGAAAATTCTATTGGAGATTTTTATGTAGAGAACCAGGTTTGTATTACTTGTGGTGCACCCGAAGCAGAAGCACCAGACTTAATAGAACATTCTAAACTTGAATATGGACATTGTTATTTTAAGAAACAACCTACTACTGCTAACGAATTAGACCGAGCAATTAATGCAATGCAAGTATCTTGTATTGAAGGCATTAGATATGGCGGCAAAGACAAAGCGATACTTAAGAGACTTTATGATTTAGGTTTACAAGCAGAATGCGATTATAAACTGGAGGATTTAGAATGACACAAATCCCATTACTAGCGCAAGTCTTAGTTCTATACTAGTGGGTTGGATGAGTAGAATGAGAAATAATATTACACTCTAAAAAGTTTACATTTTAAGTAAACTTTTCCGTATATTTGAAACAACAATGTATGTAATCAATGAAAGCACAGGTAAAAAATATGCTGTAATCGTCAGCAAAATTGATGCGACCGAGATTGCGAAGATCAATAAAACAAAACGGTTTGCTTTCAACTGGAACAAAGAGAAACACTTTAGTGTTTACAAACTAACGTTAGAAGACTCCGCAGAACCAATAGGCATGTTATCAATTGCAGAAAGACCAGACGATTACGCATTAGAAATCAGACTTCTCGCCTCATCGTATGAAAATGTAGGTCCTGAGAAAATTTATAGCAGGATTGCAGGTTGCCTGATTTCTTACGCCTGTAGAGAATCTTTTAAACTGGGCTATGATGGCTTTGTATGCCTTAAACCTAAAACTAAACTGGAAGCCCTTTATATCAAAAGATATGGATTACAGTCAACAAAGCTATTTCTGGTAACAGAAGGAATAAATTCGATAAAATTGATAAAGGAATATTATGAAAACTAACAAGAACAGAAAAGAAATACAGGAGGTAGAGTTTTCAAAATTTACCGATCAGGAACTTGCAGAAGCCTATATGTTCCCTTCCGATGAGGTACAAACTGCTCAGGAAAAAAATGCAGAACAGGACTTTTGGACAAATAGGAGAAAACAGTTCGAGAACAGAAGTGAAAATGAAAAAATGTACAATAGACTACTACAGCTTAAGTTCCAGCTTGAAGACTATATCGGTAGCAACCAATATCATAAAGCATTTAACTTCGGTTATTTTCTAAATGAATATGTCAATAGACAAGATAAAAAAGACAAACAGTTCGCTATTGAGGTCGATGTTACCCCTGCTGTACTCAGCCAGTATATCAACAATCACCGAAAGCCCAAAGATGAATTTGTGATCAGACTTGAATTACACTCAGGAGGCATGATTCCTGCAATCAGCTGGTTTAAAGTTATACAAAAAGATAAGGAGCACGATATCATCACCAATCAACAATTAAGGCTGGAAGAGAGTAAACACGTAAAAAACAGACTCGAATTCGCCTATTGATCTGAAGAATAAAGGAATTAAAAATACGGTTTGAAACTTATTCCCCTACTAGCCATTACTAGCGCGAGTATTAATGTATAGGTTAGCGGGCTTGATGACTTGCGCCAGAACGGTGTTAGCAAAACGCCTAAACTATTCTTAAAAATATGTCAACACCATAAAGGGCAGGGTGGTTAAGGTTTTTAACCACAGATGCACGCAGATAAACACGGATTTTTATATCTGTGCGCATCTTTTTTATCTGTGGTTAAATTATTTTCATTACTAGCGCGAGTCTTAGTGTGCAAGCTAGCGGCGCGGATGACTTGTGCTTAGCAGAGATTTAATTAACGGGTTTATTAAGCACAAGTCAGGCCTATACTTTGGCCAGGAGCGCTAAGACTTGCGCTAGATACGATTTAATTTTTATTCTCGTTCTGACGCTTGAGTTCATCCAAAATCCCTTTTAAAAGCTCGTTTCTGTGATAATTAGATTTACTGATATTATCCAATCTACTTAATATAAAGTAAATGATAGTTACAACTACCAGAATTTGAATAGTTAAAACAGCGATCGACATAAAATTCATAACGAGTGTTAATTAGTTTTTATCTAAGATAAAGAATAATATCATCCTAAACCAAGCCTATTCTCAAAAGGTGGCTTAAGTGAGGAATGGATTGTGAAAGCCATAACTCACTCTAAATTAAACAAAACCCTATTCCCCACGTGTTAACACCTCATCTATCATTCCAAATTCCTTTGCTTCGATGGCGGTCATCCAATAATCGCGACTGGCAATTTCATTTATCCGCTCATAACTTTGTCCACTATGTTTCGCCAAAATGTGGTACAGATCTGATTGTACTTTTAGCACTTCTCTGATCCTGATATCCATATCAATGGCGGTTCCCTCTGTCCCACCCGAAGTTTGATGAATCATAACCCTCGAGTGCTGCAGGGCCGAACGTTTACCCGCGGCTCCCGCGCACAACAATACTGAACCCATAGAAAGTGCAATGCCCGTGCAAATGGTAGCTACATCAGGCGCGATATACTGCATGGTATCATAAATGCCAAAGCCAGCATATACCGATCCACCTGGAGAATTGATATACAATTGGATGTCGCTTTTGGTATCAACCGACTGCAAAAAAAGCAATTGCGCCTGTATTACATTTGCATTCTGCTCATTTACGGCTTCCCCTAAAAAAATAATCCTGTCCATCATCAACCGCGAGAAAACATCCATCTGTGCCACATTCAGCTGGCGTTCTTCCGTAATATAGGGCGTCATGGCAACAGGCATGGCATAAGCGGCAGTTCTGCCCATATACTGATCTACATAAAGGCTGTTTAAGCGTTGGTGTTTTACCGCATAAAGGCGGAATTCTTTGTTGATATCCATCATATTGATTTTAAATTTTAGGCATAACAATGCCCTGCCCTGATAATGGGGCATGATTTATAAATTAAATTGATTGTTTATTTGCTGAACAAACGCATTACCTTTTGCCTGAAGCTTTGATGCTCATCGGTATTAAACAACGTTTCGTGTACATTTTCAATTTCATCCTTAAGCTGCTTCCGGCCGTAATTACGCACCATCTGATAGGTTTTGTTCTGCCAGTAAACCTGCTGCTTGAGTTCAGGCTGTAGGATCATTTTGGCTTCGAACAGGAAACTTTCTCCATCCTTATTCTCCGACAGCAAATAATGCTCTATTAAACGGAGCTCATTCAACGATGTCTTCATATTTTAAGGATTTTGCTTTAACTGTTTCTTTTACTTTTTCGAGGCATTTAAATTTCTGAGCGGTTGCAGAACGTGCACCCGAAAAGCCAAACCGCTGTGCCAGTGTTTCCATATCCAGTTTTTCGTAATAGAAAGCACTGAGCAATTGCATACATTTCTGTCCGGCCTGCTCCAGTAAATGCATCAGTTTCCCCGAAGAAACTTCCTCATACCTGGTATCTACCAAATCGATCTCTTCATTAAGAATGAGGCCAAGCTGATCAAAGGAAACATGCTTGTCGTTTTCTTGATAACGTTTAATCCATAAATATTTGGCAATCCCAAATAAATAGGCTTTCTCTTGATACTTCAGCCTCAGCCCCGAAACCTGTACTTTCTCGCAATACACCACCAGCGCATCCTGAAAAATGTCTTTCGCTTCCTCAAATGATCCGCCCATCTTGCTTACATGCCTTGCCACCAAAGGAAAAGCTTCTTTGTAGAGTTTCATAAAAAGTGCTTCGCGCTGGCTGGGCTGCTCTTTAGTGGATGTCGCTATCATGATTACTATGCTTTATATAGTATGTGACTATTTTTGATCAGATATCACCTAAAATTAGTAATTATTTTTTTGGCGGTAGTTAATCTATTCTTCGGGAACATATTGTAAAAATTGTTTGGAGCGTTATGCTAGAGCTTGCTTTGAAATAACACAGCCCTTACCGAAGCACGCCCATCAATCCCAATCTTAATATTAAATCCTACTGTGTGGACAATTATCTTTTAAGGAAAGTTTAGGCGTTATGCCAGCTTGCTTTGAAATAACTCAACCCTCACCGAAGCACGCCCGTCAATCCCAAGGGCCAGGAAATCAAAAAAACAGTAGCACAACAGTACAAATGGCACTATCAAACCTCAAACGCAGTGGTTTTGTGTTTCATGCCTGCAAAAACTTTCACCCACCCTTAACTAACAAACCCCAAAGGGCTCAATCAGACCAAAGAAACTAGCCAACACACCTGATTAAACAAAGTGCCGCTGTTTTTTTGATGTGTATGGGGTTTGTGTAAAAGGCCCCTTGCCGCGGCATAGAGCGGTAGCGGAATATCCACGGTACCGCATTAATCAATTCCCATCTTAACTCTTCAGCTTACCCGGTGTTACTGCAAATTTCTTTCTGAAAGCATTGCTGAAGTGCTGTACAGATGAATAACCAAGCATAAATGCCACCGATTTTATGGGTAGCCCCTCAAGCAGCAACTCTTTTGCATGGTTAAGCCTGTAATCACTCAAATAACCGAATATGCTGTTATCAAACAGGCCTTTAAAGCCCTGTTTAAGCTTAAATTCGTTAATGCCGCATAATTTAGCCAGTTCTGCAACCGATGGCGGCTGGTGGATATTGGCGATAAGGTAATCCCTTGCATGATAAAGACAATCCCTATCGTAGGCAGAGTGTAATGCGGCAGGCTGTTTTTGGTTAATGGCACGTTCAAAAGCTTCGGCCTGGAGCACAAGCAGTTCAATACATTTCGATTCGATAAACATACGTTTCAGGCCTTCGGGATAATCACAATCGAGAATATCGCGGATGCAGTGCTGCATGGCCCATGAAATGGGAAGGTTTTGCTCCGCCAGCTGCGTATAACGACCGGTATCGGCATAATCTGCCAAAACCTGCAATGCTTTGGTGGAATGTTCTGCCAGTTGCAAAAACTTTTCTTTCGCAAAATGTACCTCAAAAAAGCGGTAGCTATGGCCGGTATCATATTTGCCTGTACCATCAAGCTCAGGCATGTAAATAATATTCTGCTGGTTGGAATTAAAGATGTACTGCTGCTTATTTACCCGGTTAAAGATGGTGCCGTTGCCGGAGAGCGTAAAACGCAGTTTAACCATATCGGGCACATCGTAAGTGGGCCTGAAATACATCTGTTGCTGTTTAAACATGATATCGCCATATACGATATAGATGCCAGGGATATTGATCTGTACCAATTCGGCATCGCTAAAAGAAAAACTGTATTTCTCCTTCCTTTCTGTTACCAATCCATCCCGAACAGGAAGATCATCAAAGCTGCCCCCTACCTTTTTCCAGGCGCCGTAATCTTTACCAACATTGATTCCCATAAAGGCAATTATCACAAAAAAAGCCGAGCTAAAGTAATGGGGTTATCCACAATTCGGTTTTCTGTAAAAGAAAATCCTTTTGATGTAAAAGCGTAGGGCTGCTATTTTTCAATTTTGCCCGAATTGCGAAATGCACCGCAAGAAACTAATAACGATACCATGGAGGAGCAAGAAGACCTGAACACATTAACGCAAGATCAAAAAACTGACGTTCTCCCACCCAAAAACACCCTAATTTTTAAACTCTTACAAGATTTACCGCTAAAAACGGATGAAAAAGTATTAGAAATCGACCCAGCCGGAACCGAACACCTCTCTTACCTGTTTCAAAAAGCAAAAAACATCAGTTATTCGGGCACTTACGCTATCGAATCTGCAATAAAAGAGACCTTTTTTACTTACAAGGCTGATGGTAATGCAGTAGAGTTCATTAAAACAACAGGTAATAAACTCGATTTCCAGGATAATTTCTTCGATTATTGTTTTACGGCGAATACCATTTATTTTTGGCCGGATCCGCTAAAATACTTAGCTGAAAGCTACAGTGTGTTAAAACCTGGGGGAAAAATGAACCTTGCCTTTGTTGAAAAAAACTTTGGTGGCGACCTGCCCTGGACACAGCTCGATTTTACGTTTTACGAGATTGATGAAGTAAAATCATTTTTCAAACAATCGGGATTTTCGAATATTGAAGTAAAGAAAGTAATGGAAACGATAATGGATCAAAACGGAAAGGAAATCAGCAAACCGTTTATCGTGGTGTCTGGCCGGAAATAATTGATGATCTGGCTAAATTTAACAAAACATTATCCTTAAAAGATTGGAGAGGCGCACAGGATTTTGAAAAAATTGCACTATTGAAGGCTCAATATATAGCCAGTAAAAACACAAAACAGCCAAATGCGCTCAATAGCGCATTGGCCGCCTTCGGCATTAAATTATTGGCAACAACCTCAGCAGATATTTAAAGTTCTGCCATAATACTTTTGGCATCCTGGTCGTCATACTGATCGATAAGATGGTTTAATTTGCCTTTTAATTGCGCAACAATACCTGCATATCCTTTTTTGCCATATAAATTATTTTCTTCTGAGGGATCATTTTTTAGATCGTACAATTCCCAGGTATTCAAGCGTTTGTAAAAGCGGATTAATTTATATCGTTCGGTTCTAACGCCAAAATGAGGAGATACCGAATGTTCACCATTTTCATAATAATGATAAAACATGGCATCCCTGAATGCTACTTTTTTTGATTGAAACAAAGGCAGCATCGATTTCCCTTGCATAGCTTGTGGTATTTTAAGCTTTGCGGCATCAAGCAAGGTTGGCGCAAGATCGAGATTCATTACAAATGTTCCGTTTTCACTTCCTGGCTTAATCACACCGGGATAACGCATTATCATTGGTGTTCTGAAAGATTCTTCATACATAAAACGTTTATCAAACCAACCATGCTCGCCTAAATAAAAACCTTGATCTGAAAGGTAAATTACAATGGTATTTTTAGTAAGATTGTGTTTTTCAAGGTAATCGAGCGTACGGCCAATATTCCGGTCGAGCGATGCTGCTGTGCTTAAATAATCGCGCATATAACGTTCATATTTCCATTCAACCAAAGCTTTGCCTGTTAAATTCCGGCTTTTTAAATCTGCTTCGATTGGCTTGTAGTAGGCATCGAATCTGGCCCTTTGTGCTAAGTTCATTCGGTTAACGCTACCCTCTCCATTTTTGCTATAAGAAAGCATTTTCAGATCGTAACCCATTAACATGGTTTTATCAATGGTCATATCCTGTACTTTTGCCGCTTCCCGGTTTACATAATTGTCGTAAAAATTTTTAGGCAAAGGGAATTTCACTTTATCAAATTTCCCCATATCAGCCGTATCCGGAAGCCAGGTGCGGTGCGTAGCTTTGTGCCCAATAACCAAACAGAACGGCTTCGATTGGTCTCTGTTATCTAACCACTGCTCGGAGGCATCTTCTATGAGATTGGTTACATAACCTTCTTTATGTACCGTTTTACCATCCATGCCGATAAAATCGGGGTTGTAGTACTGCCCCTGATCTGGCAGAATGCTGTAATAATCAAATCCCTGAGGCTTATCGCCCAGGTGCAACTTACCTATCCAGGCTGTTTGATATCCGCCAGACTGAAGGTGTTTGGCAAAATTATCCTGTCCATGATCAAAATGAGAGGTTTCATTATCTTTAAAGCCATTTTTATGGCTATACAATCCTGTTAATATAACGGCCCTGCTCGGTCCGCAAATAGAATTGGTTACATAAGCTTTGTTAAAGGTTACCCCCGACTGAGCAATACGATCGATATTGGGTGTTTGCGTTAATTTACTACCATAACTGCTTATCGCCTGAAAAGCATGGTCATCAGAAATGATGATTACAATATTGGGTTTTTGCTGGGCATAGCCTAGTTTGCAGCATAACAGCGCAGTGATTAATATTATTTTTCTCATTGATGATTTTGATATGAATCGTATATAAAAGGTTTATTATTAACGTTTTTAGCTTCTTGCTAAAGCTGGGTATGATGCGTACCGTATACCCGTAAATTTACAAAATGCCTGTTATTTTATATACTTTGGTAAAACGGAATTTACTATCTACCCTAACAGTTATGATTAATTTATCGTTATGTTGCTTAAAAATGATCTTCTTTGCATCTCCAAGTACTGTAACGTGTGGTACAAAATATACTTTAATTTATACTGATGCATCGTGTATTTTGGGCGTGCCCCCAAGCTGAGCAAGGGGTCGGGCTATGCGCTGCAAGTCCTCGCTCGTGCCTCGCTGTGGGCTTTCCGCTTCTATCCCTCACGCTTAATAACATCAGCAGTAGTCCTTTGTTTACTTTGCGAAACCCTTAGCGTTCTTTGCGGTTAATTCATCATTCTAGTTAAGGATATTATTCATATCCATTTTCAAAAACGATGGTCTGTCGTTTTTTCAAACTCACTTCGGCAATTCCATCATCGCCCATTTTTACACTTCCAGCAGGCATATCTCTTACCACATAGGTTTTAAAAGGCAGTTTAATTCTAAGTACACCCACTTTTTCTGCATATACTTTTACTTTTGTTGGCACACCGTTTTCTTTATTCCCGCTTACTAAAAAGGCACCTTCAGCACGTAAATTATTAAAAGTTACATCTTTCCAGCTTTGTGGCACTGCCGGGAATGCCTGTATATAACCATTTCTGCTTTGCAATAAAAGTTCCTGAACACCCTGTGCAAAGGCAAAATTGCCTTCTAAAGTAAAAGGGCGGTAGGTGAAGCCAGAGTACTGCCCTCCTTTTTGATCGCCGTTTAAATGAAAACTGTTCGGCGAACAGAAATTGGATGCAAAAATTTCCAGTTGCTTTACCGCCTTATCGGCTTGGTAAGCCCTTGCATATATAGAAGCCATCCAGCTAAAAGAATAACCACACCATGCTCTTGTACCAATTTCTTCTAACCGTTTTAAGGAGTTATCAATAATGGTTTTATCCTGCTTGTGGTTAACATCCAATAAATCGAGTGGATAAATGGCCATATACTGCGACATATGCCTGTGTGAGCTTGTTAAATTAGATCCAGGGGCAATGGTAAAACCGGTTTCATTTATTTCATAACCTGGTAATTGATTCAGCATTTCCGCCCAATGTTTGCTTTCTTCTATCTTACCTTTTGCCTTGCTTACTTCGGCCGCTGCTTTAAATAAAAATTTAGCTAAGGCCAAATCGAAATTGGTCCAGTTTAAGAACCAGGCTTTAATACTGTTATCGTTATACTCTGGACTAGAGCTTAAGGGCAGTGAACGTTTGCCATCTTTCAACCTTGTAATATTCTCCAGGTAGGTTGCAGCTTCATGGATATATGGATAGGCTCTCTTTTTAAGAAACGCTTTATCCATACTATATTTCCACTGCCAATAAAAATGTTGCGCGGTCCATGCGCTTACGGTTGGCGAAAGCGAGTATTGGATCCACCCACCCATTGGGTCGCCATTTAGCGTAATTACGCCCGGAACATTTAAACCCTCAACACCGAAATATTGCTTGGTATAAGTAAGATTTCGTTCTCTGATTTTCCACAGCCAATCGGTAAAAGTGGCTCCTTCGGCCAGGTGGTTAGCGGTATATGTTGGCCAATAACTCAACTGGGTATTTAAATCATTGTGGAAATCGCCTTTCCAGGGCGGTAAGCTGCCATTATCTGCTGTCCAAACAGCTTGTAAAGTTATGGCTGGTGCGCCTTTTCTGGCTACACAACCTAATTTGTACATTTCTAAATAGTATTGTTTTTGAATAAGCTGATCCGGAACAGAGATATTCGATTTATTCCAGAAATCTTTCCACCATTTGGTATGAGAACCCCACCCTGTTGGCTCTTTCGCCGTTGAAGAAATACCAGGTAATCTTGCAGCTTTATCATTACTAATGGTCCAGGAACCCATTATATTACCGTTCGCCATTATTTTCCATTTAACCAACACTTCATAATAATGTCCATCATAAGTAGGCTGACGGTAACGGACACTATTTACCGTATTGTTAACGGTTCCTTTTGCATAGCCCAGTTTTTGCAAACCCTCACCTGCGTGGCTGTTATCGCCTTTTTCTATCAAATTATTGGCGTAATTATGCACAATCAAGTTAGGTATGATTGCCATAGATTTAAGATTTTCGAAACTAAAATATCCCCGTTGCCGCTTTGCATGAATGTAACAGTTAAAAACAGTACCGTTTTCAAATTTTACCGTGTTTAAGGCCGTTTCGATATCCAATTCGTTCGATACTACTTTACCCAACTTAGCGATATCAAATTCCATTGCCGCAGCAGGCAATTTGGTTGGATATGGACTTTTATCATAAGGTTCATCGCCTATTTTTTGAACGGCAGCATAGTTATTTTGGTGAACCTGCTCTTCTACCCACTTAAAATTAAGCTTCGAGATATCAAGCGCCTTACGTTCGTCCCACAGATCTGCACGATCTAAAGAAAGACGTAGTTTATTGTTTTTTTCCCAGATTAAAACACCTAACATCCCATTCCCTAAGGGCATGGCTTCGTCCCATTTATCAGCGAGTTTAGGAAAGGAAAGATTATAAGGTTTTAATGATTGGGCATAAATAAAGTTCCCAATGCACTGAAGCACTAACAGTAAAAAGATTTTAGTTTTCATTTGTGTTTAGAAATGGTTAGTACCTGTTAATGAGATATCGATTTCTAAAATAATGATATTAAATTACAATAAAACCCCTAAAATTTACGCAAACGTTTGATAGGTAATATAAAACAGGCTTTTGCAAAAAAAAGATTAATGCATCACAGATAAGTACCTGTACTTTATATTATTGCATCCGCATTTTATATTAATGCACCTGCGATTTATATTATTGCACCCGCATTTTATATTATTGCACCCGCATTTTATATTAATGCACCCGCGATTTATATTAATGCACCTGCGATTTATATTATTGCACCCGCGATTTATAAAATAGCAACTCAGATTTTACTAATGCACAATCTTAAACACCAGTTCCTTTAGTAATTCACCATCTTCAACATTTCCTGTACTATCTAAACCCTTACTTTTTAAATCGTATTCGCGGAGTAAACCGATCACCTGGAAAACTTTGCCTGTGTTGTAATTTCTTGCAGCTACCTCATAATCTTTAATAAAGAATGGAGGCACACCCAAAGCTGATGCCGCATCGGCCTTATTTGGGATGTAATGGTATTTTAAAAGTTTAGTAAAGTAACCGCCTAAATTGGCCAAAACCATTACTGTTGGGTTAGCCTTAGGGTTGCTGGCGAAGTAATTGATAATTTTATTACATTTCAGCACATCGCGGATGGCCAGTGCCTTCTGCAGTTCGAAAACATTATATTCTTTACTAATGCCTATGTTTTTCTGAACCAGATCGGTATTAATGGTTGTCTCTTTCGGAACATTAAGCATTAACTTTTCGATTTCGTTGGCAATTTTAGAAAGGTCGGTTCCTAAATATTCGGCCATTAAAGCCGATGCCTGCTGATCGATCTTGTAACCTTTATCTTTAATAAATTCTTCAATCCATGGCACCAGTTTATAATCGCGTACAGGATCTGACTGAAAAATCAATCCACTTTTATTAATGGCTTTGTAGATTTTTTTTCGTTTATCGAAGTTCGCATACTTAAAAGCCAAAACCAATATCGTACTCGGTAAAGGTTTTTCAAAATAGTTGAGCACAAATTCGCCCTCTTTACTGCTCGAATCTTCTTTGCCCCACTTTAAATCCTGTGCCTCTTTAACAATTACCACCTGATAATCAGACATCATCGGGTATCGCTTTGCAGCACCCAAAACCGTAGCCATATCGGTATCTTTACCATACAAAACTGTCTGATTGAAGCCTTTTTCGGCATCGTTCAATAACTTATCTTCAATATAATCTGTTACTTGATCGATATAATAAGATTCTTCTCCATGTAATAGGTATACAGGTTTGAATTTTCGGGCTTTAATATCTTTAATAATTTCGGCAGCAGTCATTGCCCGTAAAATTACGATTTAGGTTTAACGATTTGGATAAATGTTTATAAATTAAGAGATATGAGATTTGAGATTTGAGATACTAGATTTGAGAGGTGAGATGTTAGATAGGAGATTTCCTTGCATATCTTAGAATTAATTAACTTTGCACGATAATAATTGATAGATTGTTCCATTGTTAACGGAGAAATTCCAACTGTTAACTAAAAACTGATTACTGCCAACTGAGAAATGTTCAACCCTACCCCGCTTAACCTACCGCCTTATCCATTTAAAATTACCCAAAAAGATGATGTGTTTTTTATTTTCGATGAGTTGAGGAAAAAGCACCTCGTACTTACACCTGAGGAATGGGTACGTCAGCATTTTATACAGAACCTGGTTTTGGAAAAGAAATTCCCCCGCACATTGATCCAGATTGAAGGTGGTTTGGTGCTAAACCAATTACAAAAAAGGAGCGATATTTTAGTGTACAATACGGTTGGCGAAAAGCTGATGTTAATTGAATGTAAGGCACCTAAGGTAAAGATAACACAATCGGTTTTCGATCAGGCATCACGGTATAATTCTATCCATCAAGCGAAATGGATTGTGTTAACCAACGGTTTGCAGCATGTTTATGCAAAGATGGACCTTGAAAAGGGTAAGTTTAACTTCGTACAGGAAATGCCTGAATATTTGGGGCTGTAGTAATAACGGTCGTCTTTCCCGCGCAGGCGGGAACCACGCAGTGCTCAGCAAAGCTAATCTTAAAGCGCTTGCATTACGATTCCCAATCGAGTTGGGAATGACGCCCCCTTATAATGAAACATTTGAAAAAAAACCTTTCATCCGTCATCCTGATCCGATAGCTATCGGATGCAATGAGGGATCTTTATAGAATAATTTTCGGGTTCTTTTCCGGAAAGCAGAAACAGAAGCATTTGGGTTTGTTCCTGCCCAGCTCCCGCTTCTGCCAATTGATCCCGATGTAAAATCGGGAGGCATCCCGCTTTGATCGGGTTTAAGTGGCACAGTCACCAGAACTATTAGTGGTTGCAAGGAGCAGGAATAAGATCTTTTTCTGAATTAAGTTATATCCCTCAATAGCAACAAAAGCCTTCCGATTATAAACCTGATTGACGCGAAAATCCTTTTTTGTCACCCTGAGCGTAGTCGAAGGCAAAAAAGATTGGAGCAAAAAGCAGGACGGACTTTAAAATGACCTACACAACTGCTTTCCTAAAAAAAATGAAAGATCTGCTTCACAGCGCCATCAGCTTCTTCGTCTCCTACAGAATGACAAAAGAGTGCAAATGAGCTCGTAGATGGCCTAAATATTCATAAATAGCTATACGATTTAATCGTTTGTATAAGAAAATCAACAGTAGCAGATCTCTCTCCCGAAAGTTCGGGACTGCGCTTCAGTCGAGATGACGATGTTTCTATTAGATTCTCAATGCATTTCAGAATGACAAAAGAAAATATGATCTAAACACTATATTCCGTCTTCCAAACCTGTTTATTCCCGCTATAAATGGCTTCGTTACACATGGCCACACAAATAGCCGCCTGCGTTCCGGTATTGATATTTGATGCTGGTTCTTTCTTGGTTGTTATCGATTTATAAAATTCATCTAAGGCATAATTTGTACCATCAATGGTGGCTTTATCCAAAATCGGGATTCCACCATCTTTATTTACCACAATCTTTGTGGCCCCAGTTACACCATCAACTATGCCTAATTCTTTTTTGGCACTTTCTTCAGGATAGAACAAACCGGTGTTGGTAAGCAAAGAAACCGAACCTTTGGTACCTTTTATTTTAAACAGGTAACCATCATGCGCATTGCCACAAGTGGCTCCAAAATTGCCGATCATGCCTTTTTCGTTATAACGGAGAATAGCCTGAATATTATCGTAGGTTTCGCGCCCGTCTTTAAACACATCTATCCCACCCGATCCCATAATTTCATCAGGCTGCGTTTCGAATGCCCAATTGATAAAATCAATCTGGTGCGATAAAAGTTCGGCGGCTAGGCCACCAGAATACTCCTTATACATCCGCCAGTTGATCTTACGTTCTAAAGCCGGATCTGGCACCGCCCTACGCCAGTTGCCATTACGATCCCAACGGCAATCGATCTGACTAACCTTGCCCAAATAACCACTTTGGATCATATCCTTCACCTTAAAATACAAAGGCGAATAACGATACTGATAACCCACCTGAAAAACCTGATTGGGATATTGTTTTACCAGTTTTTTAAGTTCGAGTGCCTGGGAAATATTGTATGTCATGGTTTTTTCTACATACACATGTTTGCCAGCCAGTACCGCATCTTTGGCAATTCTGAAATGTTCACTTAAAGGTGTGGCAATAAAAACCGCGTCGATTGTTTTATCGTCTAAAACTTTGTGATAATCTTTTATGGCCTTTGCATCCGCAGGAACATACTTTTCGGTTTCCTTAAGCCTAAAATCGAGTAAATCGCAATAAGCTTTAATTTTATATTTTGCAGGCATTGATTTAATTACCGACAAAACCCCTTTGCCACGATCGCCACAACCAATCATTGCCACATTAATAATTTCACCAGCCACTAAATTAGCAAAACCCTGATTACCAATAAGTAAACCAGAGCCTAACAAAGTGGTATGTTTTACAAAAGATCGACGATGCATGGTATAATGATTAAAATATTACTTATTATTTAATTGGAGCGCGCAACTCCTGCTACTATTAAAGGCTAGTCCCGCCAATGCTACAATCTTTTTGTTGCCAGCATTTGCAATATTAACGAAAATGCAACAAAAAGTATTTTCGCGTATGTCGGGGCTAATTGACATCATTTAGTGCTGATGGGTAAGTTTCATAGCACAAACGCTAACCATAATCACCTGCACAATGTAGTTAAGTTAAGAAGAAAACAAAACATTGTCATCCTGAGCCTGTCGAAGGACAAATGTTTTTGGTTTTCGACTAGTAAAGGTCTTCGACAGGCTCAGACTGACAACACCTATCCTTAAATTGCCTACAGAGTATATACGAAAGGGGAAATGAGCGAAAGCGGGACTGCATGCCGCCATGTTTAACCAACGCTCATTTTCAAATTAAAAACTTATAAAGTCTTGATTTTAATGGTCCTGAAATCTACTTTGTTACCATGATCCTGCAGCAGGATATGTCCTTTTGGCGCTTCACCAAAATTTTTCCAGTCTTTATATTTACTAATGGCAACCAGTTTTTTAAATTCTTCAGAGCCACGGGTATATTCTAAAACTTTAACGCCATTTAAATAATGCTCTACTTTGTTATTTGGATAAACCACCAAACGGCCGTTGTTCCAGCTACCGATAGGGCGCAGGTAACGTGCTTCTTTTTTCGAAGTCATTAAGTCGTATAACGAAGCCAAGGTACGGTTTCCATCTCTGCCTAATTTTGCATCTGGATGTAATACATCATCTAAAACCTGATACTCAAGACCAATAGCAGAACCTGTATTTTTTTCGCTTAGGGTAACAAAATATTTTACACCACTGTTGGCACCGGGGGTAAGTTTAAACTCGAACGACAAATCAAAAGCAGCATATTCATCCTTGGTTACAATATCGCCGCCGTTGGTCGATTCTGCACCACCCGATGGCTCTACACTGATAATGCCGTCGGCAATCTTCCACCCTTTGGCAGGGAAAGTAGTTTTATAAGCACCAACCCAACCTGCATTGCTTTTACCATCGAACAAAAGTTTATAACCTTCCGATTTTTCGTAAGCAGATAAGGTATTCGGTGTTAAATTAACCGTATAAATTCCTTTTGGAAAAGCTTTGGCTTTTAAGCCCTCTGTTTGAATGTTAATGTTTTTGAAATAAACTTTCTTGCCATCATTATCGAGGTTATTGCCAATGCCATGAACCTGCAAACCGATAAATCCTGATTTATCCAAAGTATCGATCACGTAGGCAACAGGTGTGCCATTTACCCAGGTTTTGGTTTCGTTACCAATACATTCTATTTTGTAATGGTTAAACTCATTCTTTTTATACAGTGGTTTTGCCGATGGGTTAAGTTCTAAAGGATATAACCATAATCTTCTGGCTTCGTCGTAAATCCCACCTGTCCATGCCCTTGGTGTAGGGTCTATTTCTACCTGCCTGCCAAAAACCAATCCTTTACCGTTGTTTCCTTCTGGTTTAATATGGCTGCGTGTTTGCACGCCCGAGTTGGTGGTTTCACCTTCCAGCTTCACATCGAGTTCTAAAATGAAGTCGCCATATTCTTTTTCAGTGATTAAGAACGAATTTGGTGTGCCTTTGGTCATCGTTCCGATAATCATTCCGTCTTCAACTTTGTACGGAGCTGCTCCTGCAACTGCTTTCCAACCCGTTAAAGTTTTCCCATCAAATAATGGTTTTGCTTTTTGGGCAGCGGCTGATAAACTGATTAGCGAAAGGGCTAGAATACTATATTTTTTAAAATTTAACATGATTTGTTTTTTTCTTGCCGTCATTGCGGGGAAGAATGAAAAAGCAATCTTTCTTGAAGATTCGATTGCTTTACGCTCCCAATGACGATATTTTTTTTTAATATTTAAATACTTTTCCGTTTGCGATTACTTCTTGTCTGCTTTCATCGAAAATTGCTTTTGCACCTGTTCTTACCGCAGCATTGGTCATGATATTGGCAATAGAGTGTGAATAACCAGCTTCAACAGGCGCATTTGGTGTTTTACGACTACGCACACATTCCATCCAGTTGCGCATATGGCCAGATGTTAAAGAATCGCCTCCCATATTGGCTCCTGTAGCCGCTTTAATTTCGGTTTTACTTAAATCAAACTCAGGCAAAAGATTAGCTTTTAAGCCCATGGCTGCAGCCTCTCTTTCCTTTAAACCACCTTTTGGCGATACTTTATTGGTAATTAAATTCAGCTCGCCACCATTCGAATAGTAAACCTCGCCCACATCGCCCACACTATTCTGCATTCTTGACGTAAAAGTAACCTGAAAACCATCTGTTGTATCGGGCTGACCATAATCGAATACGGCAACCATCGAATCCCAGTTTCTACGGCCATCTTTCCAGGTGTAAATACCTCCGTTTGCCACTACACTTCGCGGATGTTTTAAATTGGTAAACCAGTGTACAGTATCAATCTGGTGCGACATCCATTGCCCTGGCATACCTGAAGAATATGGCCAGAACAAGCGGTATTCTAAATATTTCCTTGGATCGAAGGATTCGGTTGGGCGGTTCAATAAGAATCTTTTCCAATCGATATCTTCTTCTTTTAATTTGGCTACTAAATCTGGTCTGCGCCATCTGCCTGGCTGGTTTACATTCCATACTAAATCTACAGCAGTTATCGGCCCAAATTTTCCATCCTGAATAAATTTTGCTGCATTGGTATAATTCTCACCACTCCTTCTTTGCGAACCAATCTGTACAATCTGTTTACTTGCTTTAACGGCTTTAAATGCGGCTTTGGCATCGTCCATAGTTTCGGCAAAGGGTTTTTCTACATAAGCATCGCAACTGGCTTTTACGGCCTCGATGGTGTGAAGTGCATGCTGAAAATCGGCGGTACTGATAATTACGGCATCAAGATCTTTAGTGGCATAAAGTTCATCGTTGTTACGGCAGGCTTTAATATCATGACCAAACTTTGCTTTTAAATGGGCAATCCCTAAATCTCTACGGTAGTTCCATAAATCAGAAAGACCTACAATGTCGAAGTTTAATTCCTTGTTGTGGTTCAGGAAACAAGGCAAAAGGGTGTCTTTAAAGCGATCAGAAAATCCAACAACGCCAACGCGTACCCGATCATTTGCACCGATGATGCGTCCATAACTTTTGGCACTCATGCCCATTGTACCCGCGTAGGTTGCAGCAGCAAATATTGCTGATTGTTTAATAAATTTTCTTCTGGAATTTTCCATTTGGGATATTAGGTTAGATTATCTCTTAGTTTGCTAATCTGACAAACCATTTAAATAAAACCTAAAATATGGTTAATAAAAACAAACCTTAAATATTCGCAAGTAATATTTTTGAAACTTTATATTAAAACAATGGCTTATAATCGTATTATCCCTAAATAAATGGCCGGGAAACCTGTATTTAAGGCAATACCCTATTTTTATAGATATCTAGGAAAACGTTTGAAATAATTTATTCTATTTAGCTAGTTTTAATTAACTGTAAGTAAAAAAGCCTTTCAGAAAATAATCTGAAAGGCTTTTTAGGGTTACGATCGCAGCGTCTGTAAAGTTATTATTATTCTAAAACCGCTAAGCTTTCTTCAATAATTTTGATTTTAGCTTCAGCGTCGGCTTTTTTATTCCGTTCGTTTGCAATAATTTCCGGTTTTGCATTCTGTACAAAGCGTTCGTTGCTCAATTTAGAATCTACCGACTTTAAAAAGCCCTGTAAATATACTAAATCGGCATTTAAACGCTCACGTTCTGCTTCTACATCAATATTTTCTGTCAGCGGGATAAAAAATTCATCTTTGCCAGCCATAAAAGCAGTTGCGCCGACAATTTTATCGTTTACAATTTCCGCTTCTGATACATTGGCCAATTTGAAAACAATATTCAACCATTTTTCATAATCAAGATCAGAATTTATTTTGATGCTTAAAGGCAACGCTTCTTTAGGAGAAATTTGCTTCTGGTTCCTAACATTTCTAATTTCGGCTACCACGGTTTTAATTACCTCTGCATCTTTCAATAATTGCGCATCAAAAGCCCCGCCTTTCGGAAATTTGGCAACAATACAGCAATCCATTTCTCCACGTTCGGCAAACAGATCATCATGCCACAGCTCTTCAGTTAAGAAAGGCATGTTCGGGTGTAATAATTTGATGATATTTTCGAAGAAACCGACTGTAGCTTTAAAACTCTCCGCATCAATCGGTTGCTGATAAGCTGGCTTAACCATTTCTAAATACCATGCACAGAAATCATCCCAAACCAGTTTGTAAGTGATCATTAATGCTTCCGATAGACGGTATTGCTTAAAGTTAGCTTCAATTTCTACCAAAGCTTCGTTAAAGCGGTTTTCGAACCAAGATATGGCCTGGGTATTGGGGTTTGCCAAGTTTTCATCCACTTCCCATCCTTTTACCAAACGGAAAGCATTCCAGATTTTGCTGGCAAAATTACGTCCCTGTTCGCAGTAGCTTTCATCGAACATTAAATCGTTTCCGGCAGGCGACGACATTAACATCCCCACACGAACGGCATCGGCACCATATTTTTCGATCAATCCAATCGGATCAGGTGAATTACCCAACGATTTAGACATTTTACGGCCTAATTTATCGCGTACAATACCTGTTAAATATACATTCGTAAATGGTTTTTTACCCATAAACTCATGTCCGGCCATAATCATACGGGCCACCCAGAAGAATAAAATTTCAGGCGCGGTAACCAAGTCGTTGGTTGGATAATAATAATTGATGTCTTTATTTTCAGGATTTTTAAAGCCGTCGAAAACTGAAATCGGCCATAACCATGACGAAAACCAGGTATCCATCACATCATCGTCCTGTCTTAAAAACGGCTCTAACTGATGTTTGAATCCAGCCTTTTCCGTTTCTGAACAGCTTTCATCCAAATGTTTTTTCTTCCAGAATTCTTCTAATGCTTCATCTTTAGTTTTGGCAACCACCCAATTTCCTTTATCATCGTACCAGGCCGGGATCCGCTGTCCCCACCACAACTGGCGACTAATGTTCCAATCGCGGACATTCTCCATCCAATGGCGGTACGTATTTTCAAATTTATTTGGAATCAGGTTTACTTCTCCATTTAATACATCATCCAAAGCTGGTTGTGCCATTTCTTTCATCTTCACAAACCATTGCATGGAAAGTTTTGGTTCGATAGCGGCATCTGTACGTTCAGAAAAACCAACCTGCGATTTATAATCTTCAACTTTGTCCAAATGCCCAGCTTCTTCCAGCATTTTGGCGATTTTTTTACGCGCAACAAACCTGTCTTCGCCCACTAAAATAACCGCTAATTCATTTAAAGTTCCATCATCGTTTAAGATATCGGTAACAGGTAAATTGTGCTTAACACCCAACTCATAATCGTTTAAATCGTGCGCTGGTGTAACTTTTAAACAGCCTGTACCAAACTCAATATCAACGTATTCATCCTCAATAACCGGAATTTCATGATTAATCAGAGGCACAAAAACCTTTTTGCCTTTTAAACGTGTAAAACGTTCATCGTTCGGGTTGATGCAGATCGCTGCATCGGCCATAATCGTCTCTGGGCGCGTTGTCGCTATCGTTAAAAACTGGTCTTCCGTTCCCGAAATCAGGTATTTAATATAATATAGTTTTTGATTTACTTCCTTACGGATTACTTCTTCATCAGAAACGGCAGTTTTACCGGCTGGATCCCAATTTACCATACGGATACCACGGTAAATCCAGCCTTTTTTGTACAAGTGGATAAATGAATCGATCACCGCTTCAGAAAGATCTTCTTCCATCGTGAAACGGGTACGGTCCCAATCGCAACTTGCACCCAGTTTCTTTAACTGTTCTAAAATAATACCGCCGTATTTCTCTTTCCACTCCCAGGCATATTTCAAAAATTCTTCCCGTGAAAGATCTTTTTTATTAATCCCCTGCTCCTTCAACATCGCCACAACTTTTGCTTCAGTAGCAATAGAGGCATGGTCAGTTCCTGGCACCCAGCATGCATTTTTACCTTGCATACGGGCTTTACGAATTAAAACATCCTGAATGGTATTGTTAAGCATATGCCCCATGTGCAGCACACCGGTGACGTTTGGCGGCGGAATGACGATGGTGTAAGGTTCGCGTTCATCGGGTTCGGAGTGGAAAAATTTCTTCGATAGCCAATAGCTATACCATTTATCTTCTGTTTCTGCAGGATTGTACTTGGTGGATATGCTCATGAATGATATTAAAAGTCCAAAAATAGCTAATTAAGCTGAAAGACCAAAGCAGCGTAAGCCGAAAGGTATCCCTATGCGTTTAATTATTCCCCTCTTTTAGAGGGGTGTCCGAAGGACGGGGTGTATTTTTTGGAAAGCAGGTACAGCACTCCATTTTAAAGGGAGTCCTGCTTTTCGTTACAAGTCCTCTCCCAATGAAACCTGTGCAACAAGCAAGCATACCAATAAACAAAATTATGAATGCTTAAATCGGAATGCGGGCTTTACAATCAATCAGGTTTACAAACATGGGCTTGTGCCCCTAAAATTATATGCTAAATACATACATTTCAATAGATAATTGTATTTTAGTATAGCAGATCATTTAAATTCCGATGGATACTAAAAACGCTAAAATTGCTTATACTATTTTACGCACAACAGTTGCTATAATTTTATTATCGCACAGTGTTTTGGGCATATTTGATGGAGGAATTAATGATTTTGGAAATCTCTATTTGAATAAAGTTGGGTTCGCGCCCTATGGAGTAGCCATTGCCTGGATAATTAAACTGTCGCATGTAGTTTGTGCAGTGCTTTTAATTATGAACAAATATATCCGAGCAGCATGTTTTGCAACAATTATCGTATTGATTATGGGAATAATTATGGTACATTTTAAGGAGGGCTGGTTTGTTGTAGGTGGCGGACGAAATGGCATGGAGTATAACTTCGTACTCATATGCATATTAGCCGCTATTATGTTTTTCAATGCTGATTCGAACGATACAACACAAAAATCAAAAGTGAAAAAATAAGTTATTCGATATCCTCAAAAACATCATCTAATTCCAATTCAAAACCTGGTAATACCGATGAAGTTATTTTTTCGCTATGGGTAAATATTTTAGAAGGCTGAAATTTGCCCGAATCATTAAGGGTGTAAATGAGGATGCTTTGATCGCTTTGGCTAACCACCCAATATTCTTTAACACCAAATTCTTCGTAAACGCGGTATTTATTAAGCAGTTCCATTTTGGTATTGCCAGGAGATAAAATTTCTATAACAAGATCGGGAGCACCGATACAACCGCGGGCATCTAGTTTGCTTTTATCACAAACAACACAAATATCAGGCTGTAATACCGTATACACATCCTTATCAGCTTTACTTTCTTTTGGAAAACGGACATCAAATGGAGCTGAATAAACTTTGCAGGGTTTACCCTTTAAAAAATTGACTATAGGATTTAATAAATTGATAGAAACTTCCTGATGCACCCTTGATGGCGCAGGACTCATTTTAAAGATTTTACCTTTAATCAGTTCTACTCTTTCAGGAAAAAGCCAGTTTAAATAATTAGAATAGCTATAAGTTAATGACGCATCAAGTTCATTGAATTGCCTTATGGGCTCATCATCGTTTAAAACCGGATATGGAATAGGCTTAGACATAAACGAATATACTAATTTTTATAGTAATCCGGACTTTCTATTTTCCAACATATCTTAATACCGTTAAGAATTAAGGACATTAAGTTTTAGGCAATTCCTTAACTATCTTAATTTCGTAATGGTAAAAGTGTAAATGTACTAAAACTTCATTTTCTGTATCCTCACTGCATTTAAAATGGCCAAAAGTGCAACACCAACATCGGCAAAAACGGCTTCCCACATAGTGGCAATACCACCTGCACCTAAAATTAACACCAATGCTTTTACCGCGAATGCCAATACGATATTCTGGATCACAACCTTTTTGGTTGCCTTACCGATTTTAACCGCAGTTGCAATTTTAGAAGGCTGATCGGTTTGGATAACTACATCGGCCGTTTCAATAGCAGCATCGCTCCCCATTGCCCCCATGGCAATACCAATATCGCTAATGGCCAATACAGGCGTATCATTTATTCCATCGCCAACAAATGCCACTACCTTGCTTCTGTCACTTTTAATTTCTTCAAGCCTGGCTACTTTATCTTCAGGTAATAAATCGCCAAAATAAGTATCAATACCTAAAGCAGTTGCAACTTTTTTAACAATTGAAGTTTTATCACCGCTCAGCATCACTACCTGTTTTATTCCGTTTTCGTGAAGCTGCTTGATGGCCTCTGCGGCGTCTTCCTTTATTTCATCGGCAATTAAAACGTATCCCACATATTTTTCGTCAACAGCAACAACCACAATACTTTCTTCAATAGCTGTAATCTTGGCATCAAAGGCAATATTAAATTTTTCTAAAAGCTTTGTGTTCCCTGCCAAAACCACTTTGTCATTTACCGATCCCTTTAAGCCCATTCCAGCAATTTCCTCAATATTTTCAGCGGGGTGAATTTCTTTCTGGCCTGCGTATTCTACAATGGCCTTAGCAATTGGATGAGTTGATTTCGCTTCAACAGCAGTTAATAAATTCAAAAACGTTGCTTCATCGATACTGCTTTCTACTTTCTGAACCTTAAAAACACCTTTTGTCAAGGTTCCTGTCTTATCCATTACAACAGTATTCAGCTTGGTAATTAAATCGAGGAAATTAGAGCCTTTAAAAAGAATTCCATTTGCCGATGCAGCACCAATGCCACCAAAGTATCCTAATGGAATAGAAATCACCAGCGCACAAGGGCAAGATATTACCAGGAAAACCAGCGAACGATACAACCAGGTTTGGAAATGATACTCGCTTCCTAAAACCAAAATCGGAATAGTAACCAGCGCGAGGGCTAAAAAGAAAACAATTGGTGTATATATTTTAGCAAACTTGCGAATAAAGAGTTCGGTTTTAGCTTTACGCGTAGTGGCATTCTGAACCATTTCCAAAATGCGCGACAATGCACTATCGGCAAAAGCCTTAGTTACTTTTACTTCGATTACTTTATCCAGATTAAGCATTCCGGCCAAAATCGATTCGCCCTTAATAATTGTACGCGGTTTACTTTCGCCCGTTAAAGCGGCGGTATTAAAACTGCTTTTATCACTGACCAGTTCTCCATCTAGGGGGATTTTCTCACCGGCCTTTACTTGTATGGTCTCGCCAATTTCTACCTTTTCGGGATTAACATCTTCGTATTTTCCATTGCGGAAAACATGTGCTATATCCGCGCGAACATCAAGTAAAGCTTTAATATTCCTTTTGGCACGGTTTACAGCAGCCATTTGGAACAATTCGCCAATGGTATAAAAAAGCATTACCGTTACACCTTCTGGGTATTCGCCAATGGCAAAGGCACCGATTGTAGCGATAGACATTAAAGAGAATTCGGTAAAGAAATCTTTGGCTTTAAAAGTTTCCCAAACCTCACGTAAAACCGGAATACCTACAGGTAAATAAGCTACTATGTACCAATAAGGCCTGATGATCTGAAATGCAGGAACTGTAAATAGATTATCAAACACAATCCCGATCAGCAGCATAACCAATGTTACAATGGCTGGCAGATAAGTTTGAAAGGCCGACGGATCCCCACCATGATCGTGGTCGTGGTCGTCGCCTTCTTCGTGTGTTTGATCGTGGTTATATTTTGGAGCGGAATGTACTTTACTGCTGCAACAGCTATCTTCTTTATCGTGTGAGTGGCTCATTATATCTATTGTATGCTAAACATCTTTTTTATTTATTATCGATAAAACCTCGCAGGTTTAGATACCGTTTTCAAATTTATGGAAAATAAAATGCTTTATCCCGAATCATTCTTAATAGCAATAATTTTTACAACAACACAATAAATTTTGTTAAAAAATGTTAATAGTGTATAAAAGATTTAAAATCATGAAATCTATTAAAATTTCTTTTTCAGCGTCCGAACTTATCAGACGACTTGGTTTAGCAAAGATTTACTACTGGTTTAACAAGTAATATTCTTAATATATAACACCAGTATTAATTAGTATTTCATAAATTTCGCATAATTACTAACTTATTAAGCGAATGAAATACCAAAATTTGAAAAGATGTTTTGCGACGCTAGGTATAGTCGCTGCAGGCTTTTCTGCAAATGCACAAATCAAAAAATTTATCGACCCTGCTAACATGGATCTTTCTGTTAAGCCAGGCGACGATTTCTACACCTACGCAAGTGGTACGTGGGTAAAAAACAATCCAGTTCCTGCTAAAGAAACGCGTTGGGGTTCATTTAACGAACTTCGTGATTTCAATATCAATGCTGTTAAATCTTTAGTAGAAGATGCAGCTGCTGATAAATCTGCTCCTGCAGGTTCCGTTAAGCGTAGAGTTGGCGATTTTTATACTGCTGCCATGGATAGTGCAACCATAGAAAAACTAGGCTATACGCCACTAAAGGTCGATTTAGAGAAAATTAAACAGATTAAAAACATTCAGGGTGTGCTAGATCAGGTGGCTTACATGCGAACCAATGGTTTGGGTGGTGGAATGTTCGGGCTGGGTGTTGGCCAGGACCGTAAGAATGTAAACAAATACATGGTGAATATTAGTCAGGGTGGCACAACACTTCCCGATCGTGATTATTATTTGAAAGACGATGCCCGCAGCATTAAGATCCGCGATGCCTACAACACCTATATGGTTACTTTATTTACTTTAACTGGAAGTACTCCTGAAGAAGCAAAACAAAAAGCAGCAACCGTTTATAAAATTGAAAAGCAATTTGCCGAAGCGCAGATGAGCCGTTTAGAAATGCGTGATCCTTACGCCACCTACAACAAACTTACCGTTGCAGAACTGAACAAAAAAACTCCAGACATTAACTGGACAACCTATTTGCCTAAATTTAAAATCAAAAATCAAGATACCGTTCTGGTTTCATCGCCTAAATTTATGGCAAGCCTGGACGGAATGTTGAAATCGGTTCCTGTTACCGATTGGCAAACTTATTTAGAGTGGAACATTTTAAAAGGTTCTGCTTCTAGTTTAAGTTCTCCATTTGTTAAGGCAAGTTTCGCTTTCACACAGGCACAAACTGGTCAGAAAGTACAAACACCACGTTGGCAACGCATGTCATCTTTAACCGATGGCACTATTGGCGAATTACTGGGGCAGCTTTATGTAGCCAAGTATTTTAAGCCGGAAGCTAAAGAACGCATGAACCAGATGATTGTGAACTTGCGTAAAGCTTTCGAAATCAGAATTAATGGTTTAGAGTGGATGAGCCCTGAAACCAAACAAAAAGCATTGGCTAAGCTCAATGCATTTACACCAAAAGTGGGTTATCCGGAAAAATGGAAAAACTACGATGGTTTAGTAATTAATAAAGACACCTACTTCCAAAACTTACGTAATGCAAGCGTTTGGGGTTACAACGAAATGGTTGATCAGTTAGGTAAACCTGTAGATCGCAAACGTTTTGGCATGACCCCTCCAACGGTTAATGCTTATTACAGCCCTACCCTAAACGAAATTGTTTTCCCTGCGGGTATTTTACAGTTTCCTTTCTTCGATCCAAATGCCGATGATGCCGTTAACTATGGTGGTATTGGTGCGGTAATTGGTCACGAAATGAGCCATGGTTTTGATGACAGTGGAAGTCAATACGATGCTGCTGGTAATTTAAAAAACTGGTGGACAGCTGAAGACAAAGCCAAATTTGATGCTAAAACAAAAGCTTTAGGCGAGCAGTTTGATGGCTATACCGTATTGGATACGGTTCATGTAATCGGTAAATTGACTATGGGCGAAAACATAGGCGATTTAGGAGGCTTAAATGCGGCTTATACTGCTTTTAAAATGACTAAACAAGGTCAAAGTAATGAGAAAATTGATGGTTTTACGCCAGATCAGCGTTTCTTCCTTGCCTGGGCACAGGTATGGAGAGGTAATATTTTACCAGAAAGTGCCGCTCAGTTAATTAAAACCGATCCACATTCTCCAGGCCCGTACCGTACTATCGGTGCACCTGTAAATATGGATGCATGGTACAATGCTTTTGATGTTAAACCTGGCGATAAATTATACAAAAAACCAGAAGACAGAATTAGAATGTGGTAGATTGAGGTGGAAGGTTAAAGGTGGAGGGCTTAAGGCTTTCACTCAATAGTCAATTATTTTATATCATCCCTATATTACAAGCGCCCCGATTTCATTGGGGCGTTTTGTTTTATTAGCGTGGTGTAAGATGTTACCATCAGACACTGGTTGAAATTAAATTTAGCTTATTAACCTGAACTCAATAATTATTTAATGAAAATACTGTCTTATAAACGCTCAGACCGGATCGATTCGTCATGCTGAATTTATTTCAGCATCTTTTAGCAGGAAAGACCATGAAATGAATTCAGGGTGACGACCGCTTTAACAAAAACATGGTTTAAGCTGCCAAAAGGAAATATTAATTATCGAACTCAGGGTATTAATTAATCGTCCACAGATATTGAACGAATCAATTGGATGGTAACCATCCGACGCATACTTATTCACCGCCTTGGTTTGTGTCTCCACGAACTAACAATTAAACCAATGTCAATATTTATCCCAAATCAAAAATTAATTTATCTCCTTTCAACAATTCTTAATTATCATTCTATCTTTGGAAAAACATAAGCCCCCTTTTTCATGAGAAGCGCATTCAAAACAATTCTTATCCTAAGTTTAACTTTATTCTCTTCAATAACCTTTGCTCAAGAGAATAAGTTAATCAGTCTTGAAGCATTGGTAAATAAAACCGATCCGGCCTGGCCGTTGGTAAAAAAGTGGATCGACTCTGCAAAAAACAAGGTGGAGATTCTACCCGTTGATTCTGCAAAGGCAAAAGAGGTTTTATATCACTCGCAAATGACTACCTATGCTACACTTGGATCGGTAATTTACAATACCGGAGGCATTATGGTTGATAATGGATGGATTAGAATTTTAGGTTCGGGCAGCGAAAGATTGAGCCGAAATGTTGCCGAATGGAACAAAGGAAAAACCATAAAAGAATATGGCGATAACATCCCCTATCTATTAATTGCTGATGACGCTGTAGGTGGTTTCTTTGCCATCAATTATGGTGGCTTGGGTAAAGATATTAAAAACGTGTATTACCTGGAGCCTAACAGCCTAACCTGGCAACCGCTTGGTGCTGGCTATGGTGAGTTTCTTGTTTTTTGTTTTGATAGTGATCTTTCTAAATTTTATAAAGGCTTACGTTGGAGCAGCTGGAACCAGTTTATTGCAAATCTAGATGGCACCAAAACCTATAGCTTTCGTCCTTATTTATGGGAAGAAGGAACCGACATCGATAAGTGTACACGGAAACTTGTTGGAATTGAAGAAATGTACCGTTTTAATATCATGAAGTCGAAAGAACTGAATGCTGATAAAGGCATAAAAAAAGACGATACACAAAAAAAAGAAACCAAAGAGGAAACCAAAAACGAGCAGTAAATCACCGTCTATACAACAATTAATGTCTAATACACTTGCTACCATCGCCCAGGTTAAAAACACCAGAATTTTTATTTTAGAACTGGTAAAAGATTTGAGCATCGAGCAATTAAACAAAATTCCAGCAGGTTTTAACAATAACATCATTTGGAATATTGCCCATTTAACCGCGGCGCAGCAAAATATGTGTTATGTAAGATCTGGACTCGAGATAACTGTTGAGGAAAAATATTTCAGCCCTTTTTTAAGCGGGACAAAGCCTGATAAATTTATTGAAAAACAAGAGATTAATTCCATTTTCGATGCACTCTTAAACAGCATGGATCGTTTAGCCACTGATTATTCTAATGGTGTTTTTCTAAAGTTCGATCCTTGGGATAAACGTTATGGCATGAAATTAAACTCCATAGCGGATGCGATTAACTTTGTTCCCTTTCACGAGGGCATGCACATTGGTTATATTATGGCCTTAAAAAAACTGGTGTAAAAGAAAAGATATTTTCGTGCCTTCTGTGTTTCTGTGGCAAACTAAGCATACTTTGCCTGTGTTTTCTTAGGCAGTTTAGCTAAAACCATTGCTCTCGAATCGGCAACTCTGCTTTTTAGCTCTTTATCGTTTAAAACATCCAAATTTTCGATCTGGATCCATTGTCGCTTTGCCAGATGATAAGCTTGTGCAATGCCATCTCTGGCAGCGAGTTCATCAAATTCATCTGGATTACATTTAATAGAAAAACGATTCCCTTCATCAATGGCAATAATTACGTAGATTTTTTCTTCGATCATAAAACATAAATGCTCCCATTTCATCCCTTCTGTTGTACCGGGTAAACTCAAACAATATTCTCTGAAAGATTCGATATCCATTTTAGGGTTTAGGGTTTAGGGTTTAGGGTTTAGGGTTTAGGGTTTAGGGTAAGACCAAAGCTAAGAACAAAAGATTAAAGCTGAAAGGACAAAGAGAAAATTCAGAGGACGGGAGTCCGAAGACTAAAGCTAAAGGACTAAAGCGGGTTAACTTTCCTCCTCCTATCTCTGGATAGTTTATCCCTAAATCCAGAAATCGTTTAAATGCTGCATTCATATCTACACCATGATCCTGAAATCCAAAAATCATATTAATCCTATATCTATATTTGCATCATTATCTTGAAAAAACCCAAGATCCTTAAAATCCTAGCTCATGAATATTATAACCCCAACTGCTGATGGTTCGAATACACTTTACAACGAAACCATAGGCGAACATTACCACAGTAAACATGGTGCATTACAGGAAAGCAAACACGTATTTGTTGATGCAGGGTTAAAATTCGCCTCTGCCAATTTAACTGAAGTTTCCATTTTGGAAGTTGGTTTCGGTACCGGACTAAACTTTATTTTGAGTTTCGAACATTGTGCAGCAAATAACATTAACCTTAACTACACCAGCATCGAAGCCTTTCCGCTTACTACAGCAGTAATTGAGCAAACAGGTTATGCTGCATATGTTCCTGAAGCAATATGGGCCGATTTTATTTCAAATTACCCTGAAGCGTTAAAAACACCTCAAAAACTAACTTCGCTTTGCACCTTAGAAATTTCGCATACTACCTTGGCCGAATACCACAGCGACCAAAAATTTGATGTGATTTATTACGATGCCTTTTCTGTGCAACACCAGCCCGAAATGTGGAGCGATGAAATTATTGCACATGCCTGCAGTTTCTTAAAACCAGGCGGAACTTTTGTTACTTACGCCATTACCGGAAAATTGAAAAGAGCCGTTAAAGCCTGCGGATTTACCATCGAAAAATTACCCGGCGCTCCTGGAAAAAGGGAAATGCTTAGGGCAATCAAGGCGGAAGGGTGAGCATTAGGAGGTTTAGGGGTTAGTGTGTAGGGGGGATTGGGATTAGGCAATTTGCAGGGAAACGTTAATAGTAGCAACGGCCTAAGTATCTAAACCTGGGTGCAGCGGCAGCCTCCGTTTTTTCTACGGAGCTACAGCGAAAAACAGGACTAACGATAACATGAAATAGTAGCTTGCTTTCCAAAAAACTATTTTCATCTTATTTTGACATAATTTCGACCTCTGGCAAAAACCCATGGCTTTAGGATTTGTTAGTCTAACATTAACATTCGTATCATGGAAAAAAGAATTTTAGGAAAAACCGATTTAAATATTGCGCCCATTGTATTCGGGGGAAATGTTTTTGGCTGGACGGTTGATGAGCAAAAGTCGTTCGAGATATTAAACCAATTTGTAGAAAATGGGTTCAACTTTATCGATACTGCCAATGTGTATTCGCGCTGGGCACCCGGAAATAAAGGTGGCGAATCGGAAACGATTATTGGTAAATGGCTTAAGAAACATAACAAACGCCACGATATTATTATCGCTACCAAGGTAGGCGCTGATATGGGACAGGGCAAATCGTTAAAGAGAGATTATATCATAAACGAAGTAGAACATTCTTTATCGCGCCTGCAAACAGATTATATCGACCTCTATTTCTCTCATTACGATGACGAGCACACGCCCGTTGAAGAAACCTTGAGTGCTTACGAAACTTTAATTAAAGCCGGTAAAGTACGTTGGATCGGGGCATCAAACTTTTCTGCCAATCGACTTAAAGAATCTTTGGTTTATGCTACCGAACATAGCCTGCCTCGTTACGAAGTTTACCAACCAGGATACAACCTCTATGATAGAGAAAACTTTGAGCAAGAGCACGAAAAAATCTGTCTGGATTATGGCTTGGGCGTAGTAACCTATTATTCGTTAGCCAGTGGTTTTTTAACCGGAAAATACCGAAGCGAAGATGATTTGAATAAAAGCCAGCGTGGTGGAGGCATTAAAAAATTCCTGAACGAACGGGGCTTTAAAATTTTAGCAGCACTGGATCAGGTGGCTGAGAAGCACCGAGTTGAGCCAGCTTCGGCAGCACTGGCTTGGTTAATTTATCACCCATCAATTACGGCGCCAATTGCAAGCGTTACCGATTTAAGCCAGTTAAAATCGTTCACTGAAGCAGCAAACTTAAAATTATCACCTGAAGATATTTCCCTTTTAGATAAAGCGAGTATCTATTAAAAAATAATCTCTTATATTTAAATGCCCGATTGGTGAAACAATTAATCGGGCATTTTGTATTAAACAGGATTTAAAATTATATGAAAGACAAATTATCGTTCCTCCCCAAGCTTGCCTTGGTTCTTTTCTGTTTAATAAGCTTAACTTACATCGCCATTTTAGGGCAATCGCTGTTAGCTCCTTTACTTTTCTCGTTTTTGATGGCGATTTTATTGTTGCCCGTTGGCAATTTTTTAGAGCAGAGATTTAAGTTTAAACGAAGTTTGTCTACCCTTGTTTCAGTAGTGCTGATGATCGCTGCAATTGGCGGAATTATATATTTTTTCGGCAA
Source organism: Pedobacter sp. ISL-64 (assembly GCF_018613605.1). GTDB lineage: Bacteria > Bacteroidota > Bacteroidia > Sphingobacteriales > Sphingobacteriaceae > Pedobacter. The sequence goes on from NZ_JAGGPU010000020.1 coordinate 235,724, forward strand.
TCAGTTGAGCGATTTATGGGCCGATTGGCCACTGTTAAAAGAGAAAGCCAATGTTTCATACCATGAACTGCAGAAATGGATTTCACACACTTTCGGTGTAAATTCTCAGAAACAACTCGATTATTTAAATGATAGTACAGAAAAAGCTTTAGCTACTAGCGCTGCTGTAGCTACCACCCTGGCTACGCTATCCTCTACCCTATTATTTTTAGGCTTCACACTACTATTCACTTTCTTTATTTTAAACTACCGCAGGGTTTTATTTACCTTTTTAACCTCGGTTTTTAGAGAAGAACACAAAGAAAAAGTTTCAGAAATTGTTAGTCAGATTCAGTATATCATTAAAAAATACATCATCGGTTTATTTCTGCAGATGCTTATTGTTACGGTATTAATGATTACCGTATTAAGCCTCTTGGGTGTTAAATACGCTGTTTTATTAGGATTGGTGGCAGGCATTTTCAACGTTGTACCTTATTTAGGGATATTTTTTGCTTTACTGGTAAGCTGTTTAATCACCTTTGCAACAGCTGGTGCGGGTAAAGTGCTTCTGGTTTTGATTGCCTTTGTCGGTGTACATGCGATAGATGGAAATGTTTTAATGCCTTTAGTCGTGGGTTCGAAAGTAAAAATAAATGCATTATTTGCCTTTATTGGTATTATAGTTGGCGAAATGATCTGGGGGATATCTGGCATGTTTTTATGTATACCTTATCTGGCCATGTTAAAAATAATCTTCGATAGAGTAGATAACTTAAAACCTTGGGGCATTTTAATGGGCGAAGAACACAAGCCCGACAAAAAGAAACGCGTTTATCGGATTACGAAAAAGATTAAATTAGAAGAAAAGGACTAGTATGGCCGAAAATAGATCGCCTCATATTTTAAGCACTTCTGCCAATCTGTTGGGCATCTGCTTTATTGTACTTACTTCTTTAAAAAAACTCGCACTTACCGATGGTTCCATAATTGATGAATTTGCCGTAGCTGCCGTAATGTTTTTTATGACCAGCTGCATCTTATCTTTTATCTCTATGAGAAGAGAAAGAAACACAAGTCAAAAGTTAGAAAAAGTTGCCGATTTTGTCTTTCTATCAGGCTTGGTTATCTTATTCATAGCAACGATTTTAATTGCCTTTAATTTGATCAAGTAAGTAAAAATTATAATAAATGAAACCTTTATTTGTATTACTTATCGTTTATATTGCCCTATTAGCCTTTGGCGGCCATACCACATTTGATAAAGGAAATATTTTTGCAGGCAATATCGCCATGGGCGTGATGTTACTTTTTACAGCTATAGGGCATTTCAAGTTTAAAACCAGTATGGCTGCTATGGTTCCCCTATTCATCCCTAAAAAAGTAGAAGTTGTACTTTTAACAGGGGTTTTGGAAATCTTATTTGCAGTTGGATTAGCGATGGCAAGCACCAGGTATTTTACAGGGATAGCCTTGATTATTTTCTACATTGCCATGTTGCCCGCAAATATTTATGCAGCCAAACACCGCATCAATTACGAAGACCTTCATAAACCAGGCCCAGGGCCAAAATATTTGTGGTTCAGAATACCTTTTCAGCTTTTCTTAATCGCTTGGGTTTGGTACTTTAGCGTTCGATAACATAGTTCAATCATAAAACATGCCTAACAATCCAATTCCTGCCAGTGCCAATAATCCAGCTGATGCCTTTACACGTTTACTCACTGTTTTAGATACACTGCGTACACAATGTCCCTGGGATAAAAAACAGACCATGGAAACATTGCGCCATTTAACTATAGAGGAAACTTACGAATTGAGCGACGCCATTTTAGAGGGTGATTTAGATGAAATTAAAAAGGAACTTGGCGATGTGATGATGCATTTGGTTTTCTATTCGAGAATTGCTTCCGAAACCAATGATTTTAACATTACCGATGTTTTAAACGGAGTTTGCGATAAACTGGTAAACCGGCATCCGCATATTTATGGCGATGTTGAAGTGCAGAACGAAGAAGACGTTAAACGCAATTGGGAGCAGATTAAACTAAAAGAAGGCAACAAATCGGTACTGGCCGGTGTTCCATCTTCCTTACCAGCTTTAGTTAAAGCTGCCCGCATTCAGGAAAAAGCCCGTGGTGTAGGTTTCGATTGGGAAGATAAAAACCAGGTTTGGGAAAAGGTGGAGGAAGAATTGCAGGAGTTTAAAGCAGAATTTAACGTTACAGACAATACCGCCATTGATGTTGAGAAAGCCGAATCAGAATTTGGCGATGTACTATTTTCTTTGATCAATTACGCACGTTTCATTAATATCAATCCCGAAAATGCATTAGAAAAAACCAATAAAAAATTCATCAAACGTTTTCAATACCTCGAAACCAAGGCAAAAGAAAACGGAAAAGCCCTGGCCGAGATGACCCTCGCCGAGATGGATATATATTGGAACGAAGCAAAGAAATTATAGCTTAAAGGAGTAAAATCGCAAATTTCATACGAATTTTGCGATTTCAACCTTATTCATAAAAATTCCCATCCACGTAATACCATTGCCCATCTTCTAACTTAAAATTGGATTTTTCATGCAATATTTCTGTTTGGAATCTCTTATTCAGATAATAGGCCTTAAACTCGACGACATTAAAATCAGAAAAAATAATTTCGAGTTTTAGCCATTTGGTGTTTTTCGCACTGCTTAAATAAGCACTTTTCGAATGCCCTTTTCTTTTACTGCTATGCGTGGTATCGTAAAGATAAGCAGCATCAACTACTACAAAAGCCGAATATCTGGAACGCATTAAGGCTTCTGCAGTTGGTGCCGCCTTCACTTTTAAATGATAAGGCTGGCAACAATGGCTAAAGGCAGCTCCACTTCCGCAAGGACAGTTAATTAAATCCATGATTAAAATTTACTATACAAAAGTATGATTTAATATTCCTGCTGCTAAAATTTCCGTAAAATTGCAGCTGAAAAATGAGGTATTTCTTTCACATTGCCTATCAAGGCCAGTACTTTAGTGGGTGGCAAAAACAACCTGGGGTTAAAAGCGTTCAGGAAGTTATTGAACAAACCCTATCGAAGATTTTAAAATCGCCGATTGCGATTAACGGCTGTGGGCGAACGGATGCGCATGTACATGCCAGTCAGTTTTTTTTTCATGCCGATATTGAAAAAGAGATTGATTTCGATCTGCTTTACATCCTGAATAAAGCTTTACCTTATAATATCGCCGTATTCGACATTATTAAAATGGAGGGGAAACCCCATGCCCGGTTTGATGCTGTACAACGGAAATATGATTATTTTATCCATACCTATAAAGATCCTTTTTTAAGCACCCAAAGTTCCTTTTATCAATTAAATAATCTAGATTTTGATAAAATGAAAGCCGTTGTAAAACTACTACCCCAATACAAAGATTATAGGGCTTTTTGTACGCATCCTGATAAATACGAGCATACCATCTGCAATGTAATGGAAGCCGATTTATTTGTAAATCCAAAAGGCGACAGGCTGAGGTTTCATATTGCCAGCAACCGCTTTTTGGGCAAAATGATCCGCATTATTATGGGTAAAATGCTAATGGTTGGCAAAGGAGAACTTAGCTTTGATGAATTTGAAAGCGGACTGATTACCCTGCAATCCTCAAAACTATCATTACCAGCTCACCCAACAGGCTTATACCTTTCGAAAGTAACTTATCCATATTTAAACCTCGAACCACGGACTGAATTTATCCATAGTACACAAGGTATAGACTGGATTTCAATTTAAGTGTAGCGTTTTCATTTTGAACTCCGTTTAAGGAGTATGAAAGTTCAAATCTGTATTTTCCTCTTTGCACTGATCCTATCATTAGGCTGTAAAAAATCTACAACCGTGGATGTTTTATTAGATGGTAACTATACAGGTGTGTTGGTAATTACCAATAGTGTTAGGTCTGTGCCGATAACCCGACCAATTTCAATCTCGTTACAGGATGGAAAATTCAACATTACTCTTAGTGCTGATGCTAACCTAAAACCATCAGGAGGTAAGGGAACCTATAACTTTAAGAACGGAGTCGGATATTTTACCGATGAGGGCATTCGGACAGCAGATTTTGATTGGAATATGATTTTAAATGGTGAATACGATATTAGAAGCAGCGGAGTAGATTTAACCCTTAGAAAAAGGTTCACTGCAAAAACAGATTTTTCTCCGGCTACCTCTTACGCTACCGTAGATTATGAATATATTTTAAAAAGAAGTAGTTAATCCTCATCTAAATGAAAAATTTAATATTCTTCTTTATTGTCTTATCTAGTTTTGTTTTTGGATGTGAGAAGAAATCTGAAACAAAAACGACGAATTACGAATTTGAAATCAATACTTCAAAATCAATCGGTGCATCTACATTAGTATTAAAATCAATTAGCGATAGCCGTTGCCCAATAAATGCTGATTGCATTGGTGCTGGTAGTGCAAAAGCTTTTTTCAAATTAACATCTAGTAACATTGATCAGGAAATTATCTTATGCAAAGGAGATTGTGGCACCTTAGAGGGTGTAGCAAACCTTAAAATTAACGGCATAGATTATTCACTCAAATTAATTGACATCACACCATACCCTCAGCTTCAGAAAAGTGATAACACACAAACTGTAAAAGTTGAGTTGACAAGAGCTTAAGTTTAGGTTTGCTTGGGCATCGGAAAATGATCTGTCCGGTGACCCAAGTTTTTTCCTTATTTAAATCGGATTGCTTTAAGCGGAGAAACCTTGCTGATCAATAGCGAAGGGATAATCAAGACCGTTAAACATACCACTACCGTAACGATATTAAGCAGCAGCACATCAATAAAATGAAATTCTATTGGTGCATAAGCTAAAAAGTAAGAGGCCTGGTTAAGCTTGAAAATGTGAGTGGCCTGCTGTAAAAAACCAAGTCCTAAGCCCAGAATATTCCCCAGTAATAAGCCAATACCAATTAAATAAGCCGCATTGTAAAGGAAAATTTTCATAATGCTCCAGTTACTGGCCCCAAAAGATTTTAGCATCCCGATCATATTTGTTTTCTCCAAAATCATAATCAACAATGCGGTAACCATGTTAATTACACCTACAATTAACATCAGGATTAAAAGCACATTGGTGTTTACATCAAGAAGACCTAACCAGGTAAATATATTAGGAAAATTTTCTTCAATAGAATACGAGCGCAAATTGCGTGGAAGCTTTTCATAAATATTATTGGCAATAGGCTTAAGTCTGTTAAAATCATTAATCCTAATTTCTATACCACCAATTTCGTTGGCGTCCCAGTTATTCAGTCGTTTAATTATATTCAGGTTGCCAAGCACAAAACCCTTATCAATATCTTCTACACCAATATCATAAATGCCTACAATTTTAAATTTGCGCGGCCGCAACTGGTTTTGAACAAAATACATGATAAAATCATCCCCGGTTTTGAGTTTTAAACGATTAGCTGTATAATTCGAGATGAGCAGTTCTTGCATGGCAGCCGTACTGTCAGAAAAATCGATAATGGTTCCGCTGATAATATGCTGCTTAATGTAATCCCACTTATAGTTTTTGTCGATCCCTTTAAAATTAATGCCTTCAATTTCATTGTTGGCCGAAAGGATGGCCGGTTTTGTAGCAAAAGGATAATAATATTCAATGTCGGGATTGTTTTTGAGCATTTTTTTTGTTTCTCCATCAAGTACGAAGGGAGAATGCTCAAAAGAATTATTCAGATCGTAACGGGTCACCTGTACATCGCCCAAATAGCCCCTTACTTTATCCTGAATTTCAGTTTTAAAGCCTTTTATAATGGCTATAGAGAGAATCATAACAGCCAAACTCAACATCACGCCTGCTATTGCAATACGCACGATAAGTTTTGAAAAAGTACGCTCAGATTTAATGGCTATCCGCCCTGCGATGAAATATTCGAAATTCAATTTAATCAATTTGTATTAACAAAAATGCTCAATTCCTTTTTAAAAATGGCATTTTCGAAAATAAATAACCAACTTTAAACATCAATTTTTAAGTTGTAACAAGAAAATACCAATAGCATAATTGAAATATATTGTAAATTGTTTTGTTATAATACCGGAAGATTAGAATAATACTCAAAATGAAAAATTACATCAGCTTTGCTTTAACCAGTTTAATTGCATTATCGGCCTGCGGACAACCCAAACCACTTGAACAGGAAGTTCTTGGAAAGAAAAGCCCTGAAAACAGAAAACTGATGATCAGGACTGTTAAACTGCCATCGAAAATTAAAACCGGTGCGGAACAGACCGAAAAATACCTCCCACTTTTAAAAGGAAAACGTGTGGGTATGGTGGTTAACCCCACATCGATTATCGGTACGCAGACTTCGGTTGATAGCCTGCTGAAACGAGGTGTTAAAATCCAGAAGATATTTGGTCCTGAGCACGGTTTTAGAGGCAATGCTAGTGCAGGCGTTACCGTTAACGATGATGTTGACACCAAAACAGGTATAAAAGCCATCTCACTTTATGGGAAACACAGTACACCAACGGCTGAAGATTTAGCAGATATCGACATTATGGTGTTTGATATCCAAGATGTTGGTGTTCGTTTTTACACCTATATCAATACCTTACAGCACGTTATGGAAGCCTGTGCAGCAAATAATAAAACGCTGTTGATTTTAGATCGCCCCAATCCAAATGGTTATTTAATTGATGGGCCGATTTTAGATCCAAAATTTAAATCAGGCATTGGCGTGCAACCTATCCCTATTGCCCATGGCTTAACGGTTGGCGAATATGCACAGATGTTAAATGGCGAAAGGTGGCTGAAAGATAAGGTGAAATGCAAGATTACCATTATCAAAAATGCCAATTACAATCATGATATGGAGTATACTTTACCAGTTAAACCCTCTCCTAACCTGAATACGCAGCAATCTATTTTGCTTTATCCATCTACCTGTTTATTTGAGGGCACTTATTTAAACCATGGCCGCGGAACGATGTTTCCATTTACTGTTGTTGGGGCACCGTACCTTAAAGGGAAATTCGATTTCAGTTTTACACCGAAAAGTATAAAAGGAATGTCTGAAACACCATTGTTTCAGGATCAGGTTTGTTATGGCTTAGATTTAAGAACTTACGATACCTCAAAACTGGTAAAATCGAAACAGGTAAACATCAGCTGGTTAATCGAACTGTACAAGGCATCGCCAAGAAAAGAAGATTTCTTTAACACCAAGCTGAGCAAAGAAATGGGTACTATCGAAAGATTAGTTGGTGTGGCAGATTTCAGACAACAGGTAATCGACGGAAAAAGTGAAGCAGAAATTAGGGCGAGCTGGGAACCAGGACTAAGTGCGTACAAAACCATGAGGAAGAAATATTTGCTATACAATTGATTATTGAATGAGAAAGGGATTGAATGACTGAATGATCGGATTGCCCCTTGCAATTATTTTCAAACTTAACAGAAAGAGGTTTGTCATTATTAATGATTGATAAGCGCTGAGCTATTCAATCATTCAAAAATCAATCATTCAATCATTTTAGCTATGAGCGGTCCGAAAATTAAAAGTGATAAACCAGGAAGCAATTACCAGGAAGAAGTGCCCAAAGGCAGGGAGCCTGTTGACCATAAAACGGTGAGGCATAAAAACGACAGCACCCCTAATAAAGCACCAAAAACAAATAATCCGGCTAAGCAGCGTGAGCTTGAAGAGCAGCCTGTCCATCCGATAAAAAAGGCACCTAAAGAATAATTATAGAAATATCACCACTTACTGTCGCCATCTTGAGTGTAGCTTAACCTGTATCGATTTTATATCCATAGCGAAATGGATTAGTAATCACCTGTTAATAAGTGTTTTTTTCTTGTGTATTTCCACGCGGCTAGGGCATAACACCGTACCCTCGTTCTGCTTAAATCCGGCCTACATCCCGATAGCTATCGGGATCGGGTTCCACTGACCCAGCCAACTCACTAGCTTCGAAAGAAAACGGCGAAGCCCTCATGAATGCAGCTGAAAACTATAATATGAATGAATAAATTTTCAGCCGGTGTTTTTTGTTTTTTCATGGATCTTTATGTTTTCAACGGCATTCAAGCTAGCTATACTGGTTTTTTTGACAACAAAAAGAAAGAGACCATCGGCGTCGGTGAGCCGAGGCAAGGATAAGCCATGGGGCAAAAAACAATCAATTATATACGTCATTCATATTGATTTTTATCCAGTAAATTACTCCTCGAAATGACGATTTTTTATATCAATTTGTCTGTTTACTACTTGATTTTAAAAATGACAATAAAATTTTCTCATCGTGTGCCAAACCTAATTTACCGGTTGTTTTGTTATTATTCATTTTTTTCATGTATTTACCAAGTTCATTGTTTTCATAAGCGGTGAGCAATAACGGATATACATAAGAACTCTTGCAAACAGCCCTGGTATTGCCTAATTTTTTCGCTACACAATCTAAAACCGTTACAATTGTTTTTTTCGAATTTAAGTTAAAATCCTCATCAGCACTGCACTTCGAAAACTGGCGCAACGCTTCTAAGGTACCGCCCCAGGTTCTAAAATCCTTTGCCGTAAAATCATCGCCTGTAATTTCTTTAATGTAAGCGTTTATTTTGCCTGAATCGATACTTTTATGTTCTTTCCCGTTCGAATAAAACTGAAATAACTCCTGCCCGGGAATGTCCCTGCATTTCTTGACCAGTTTTGCCAGCGACCGATCATTTAACTCTACTTTTTGCCGAACACCTTTTTTTCCAACAAAATCCATGGTAATTTTACTTCCTTCGATTTTAACATGCTTATCGCGAAGTGTAGTTAAGCCAAAAGAACCGTAAAGCTGTTTATAACTTTCGTTACCCACACGGATTAGTGTTTTTTGCAGTACATCTACAGAAATGGCCAATACTTTGCGTTCATCGAAATCTTTTCTGCGGAGGTCTTTTTCCAGGTTTTTCCGTGCATTGGGCAATGCTTTTCCAAATTCCAATAAACGGAAATATTTAGCCTCCGATCGGCGGCTGGTCCACTTTGCATGGTATTTATATTGTTTCCGGCCTGCAGCATCAATACCAGTAACCTGTAAATATGCATTTGGCTTACTGGCAATCCACACATTTTGCCATGCGGGTGGAATAACTAAGGCCTTTATCCGGTCGAGATATTTCTCTTCGGTAATTTTGTTGCCCTCTTTATCTTCGTAATAAAACTTTCCCAGTTTCCCTTTCCGGTAAATCCCTGGCATGGTATCAGTAACGTACACCAATCCGTTTGCTTTAACAACATCTTTGCCTTGTACCATTTTTGCCTATAAGTATGGGTTTATTTTTAGTTATTTTGCAAAACTTAAACGTGGGTAGCCACGTTATTTTTAGAAACACAACACTTTCTTTATGAAAATAGTTTTTATGGGTACGCCCGATTTTGCGGTAGCCTCTTTAGATGCCTTGGTACAAGCCAATTTCGATGTAGTTGCTGTGGTTACTGCGCCAGATAAACCTGCAGGCCGTGGCCAAAAATTGAATGAAAGTGCAGTAAAAAAATATGCTGTAGAAAAAGGAATTCCTGTTTTACAACCTGAAAAGTTAAAAAATCCTGAGTTTATTGAAGAACTAAGATCTTACCAAGCCGATTTACAAGTGGTAGTGGCCTTTAGGATGCTACCAGAAATAGTTTGGAATATGCCGGCTAAAGGAACCATCAATTTACATGGTTCGTTATTACCGCAATACCGTGGTGCAGCCCCGATTAACCATGCCATTATAAACGGCGAGAAGGAAAGTGGCGTAACTACATTTTTCCTTAAACAGGAAATTGATACTGGTGATATCATCCTTAGCGACAGTGTGCCAATTGCCAACGACGAAACTGCGGGTGAGTTGCATGATAAACTGATGGTTGTTGGCGCAAATCTTCTGGTAAAAACATTACTTGCTATCGAAGCCAATAAAATAACAGAGCAGCCGCAGCCACAAAATGATGATTTAAAGCATGCGCCGAAGATTTTTAAGGAAGATTGCAAAATCGACTGGAACAACCAGGTGCAAACCATCCATAATTTAATCCGCGGTTTAAGCCCTTACCCAACTGCTTTTACCTTACTTAATGAAAAAAATTTAAAAGTATTTAAGGCCGAAATAGAAGATAAAGAGCCAGGCATTGTAGCGGGAGGCTTTTTAACCGATGGTAAAACTTATTTGAAATTTGCCGCAAAAGATGGTTTTATCAAACTTTTAGATATCCAATACGAAGGAAAAAAACGAATGCTGATCGAAGATTTTTTAAGGGGAATGCGGTTGTAGTTTATCTATGAACAGTCATCACCCTGAATTTAGTTCAGGGTCTTTATAGCATAAAGATGCTGAACTAAATCCGATAACTATCGGATCAGCATGACGATAGTATTATATAAGCAATTCTTTTTGGAAAGCAATTGTAGTGGCTTTAGGCTTAATACAGCCCCGCTCCCGCTTCTGCAAATTTGCTCCCGATGTAAAATCGGGAGCATCCCGCTTTGATCGGGTTTAAGTGGCCACAAATTGCAATTATTTGGGTTTAAATTGCATAGTAGAACTGCCCTTTGTTAAATAAACCCGACCGGCAGCGTTATCCCGATTAAGAATTGTTTATCCTGTGAAGCAAATTTTATCGGGATTAAGCAAAGGCCGGGACTAACCGGAACCGATTAGCACAGGTATTGCTTTCCAAAAAAAATAATTAATTTAGGTTAAAGATCTCTCCATTTCGCTACGCTTCAGTCGAGATGACGAACCAATGACACTAATCTCCTAATGACCAATGAACCAGATTACAAAGCATTCAATTTTTCGATCAAAAATTTCGATATCTCGTTAAAATAACGCTTCCTGCCGTAACCCATTACCCATTGAATGCCTTGCGTTGCGTTGGTAATAAACACTTCTTCGGCTTCTTTTAATATTTCGGGATTGATCTGCGCTTCGATTAATGGCATATCGTTCATTTTGCACAATTGCATAATGGCTGTACGCATTATACCACTTATGCAACCCTCAGACAACGAGGGTGTATAAATCTGTTTATTATATATTACAAAAACATTGGCACTGATGCTCTCGCAAAGAAAGCCATATTGGTTCAAAATCATCGCCTCATCCAAGCGGTTCTGGCTTTTAAAAAGTCCGGCCATTACATAAAGCAGTGCATTGGCTGTTTTAAAATTCGAAAGTTTATTAACCGGTTTGGTCATTTCGTCAAAAACATCAATGATCAAACCTTTACTGTTCAACTCATATGTGGATGCTTTTAAGGGAATACCTTCTAAAATGTAACCTGCTTTATTAATTTCGGGTGTATAAACGCCTGCTCCTCCCCTGTATACAGAAAGGCGAAAACGGACATTGCCATTCCACTTGTTCCTTTTGGCCAGGTCGGCAGTTTTTTGGCGCAGAAAATAATCGTCCATTAAAGCATGACCGTCAATTTTAAGGGCTTTCATGCCAGCCGTTAATCTATCGGCATGTAAATCGGCAAATTGCAGCTTATTATTAATCATTCGCATGCTTTCGAACAGTCCATCGCCAAATTTGAAGCTTCTGTTCGAAGCCGTTAAAATCGGGGCATCTACCGCCTGAAATTCATCATTAAATAAAAGGTACTCCTGAAGCATATTTTATGATGTAGCGATATAATTTTCCCATTTGGTTAAGCCAGCTTTAAAATCGGGTGGTAATGGCGATTCAAAATACACATACTCTTTAGTGCTGGGATGGATAAAACCCAAACTTTGTGCGTGTAAAGCCTGACGGGGCAGCAATTCAAAACAATTATCTACAAACTGTTTGTACTTATTAAACGTAGTCCCTTTTAAAATCTTATCGCCACCATACATTGCATCGTTAAAAAGTGGATGCCCAATATGTTGCATATGCGCCCTGATCTGGTGCGTACGACCTGTTTCTAACTCACAACTGATCAAGGTAACATAACCCAAACGTTTTAATACTTTATAGTGCGTTACAGACCATTTTCCTTTTTCTTCATCATCATAAATATCCATCACACGACGATCTTTCGCACTTCTGCCAATGTAACCGGTTATCGTTCCATCGTTTTCGATATCGCCCCAAACCAGTGCAATATATTTACGGGTAATGCTGTGGTCGAAAAACTGACGTGCAAGGTGTGTAATCGACTTTTCATTTTTACTGATCAGTAATAAACCTGAGGTATCCTTATCAATGCGGTGCACTAGGCCTGGTCGGCCATCATTGCCAGGTAACTGAGGCAGTTGCTCAAAATGGAATGCCAAAGCATTAACCAAAGTTCCGGTATAATTATTAAAACCGGGGTGTACAACCATTCCTGCAGCTTTATTCACCACCAAAAGATCACTATCCTCGTAAATGATATCAAGCGGTAAATCTTCGGGATAAACTTCGGTATCGCGCGGTGGGTGAGGTAAAACAATAGATATTTCATCATAAGGTTTAACCTTATAACTCGCTTTGATCTGTTTCTGGTTAACCAATACATTACCTGCATCAATTGCATTTTGAATACGGTTTCGGGAGGCATTTTCTACGCGCACCATCAAAAATTTATCGATACGAAGCAGCGATTGCCCCTTATCTACAATAATTTTTAAATGTTCATATAATTCCTGCTCTTCTGATTCCTGCAATTCGACCACATTTTCCATGGCGCAAAAATAAACTTTTAACTTCAAGAATTTTTCAATGATTGCAGTTTTCGAAAAAACAGCCTTATCTTTACTCACAATCAAAACATTCTAAATTTTTTATATGAAAAAATGCTACTCTTTAAAGGCCATATGTGCCTTATTTTTATTAGTGATGGCTCAAAAAGTAAGTGCCCAACAAGATGTTGGAGACTTGTTTGTGGGCGGACCAGCAGATGCAACCAAACTGGTTAATGCCTATTTTGATCCTTTGTATAAAGGTTTAGGCCTAGGTTTAACCGATGGCTGGTCGAACACCGCTCAATCGAAAGGATTTTTAAAATTTGATGTAAGGGTTTCGGCCTCTGCAGCATTTGTTCCACAATCGGCCAGAAGTTATGATGTAAATACCTTGGGTTTAAGTAATATCAAACCTGCACCTGGTGCATCATCTATAGGCCCTACTGCATTTGGTGATGACCATGAAGGTGGTAAAATGCAAATTTATACAAGCAGTGGCGTTCCTACAGGTAAATTTTTCAACTTACCTCAGGGAGTGGGGTTTCATGTAGTGCCTTCAGCTCAGATACAGGCTACTTTGGGCTTACCCAAAAACATTGATGTTACTTTAAGGGCAATGCCTAAAATTAAATTAGGTAACGACCTGGGAAGTTTATCAATGATCGGTTTTGGTGCCAAAGTTGAACTTTTACCCTTATTTATGGGTTCAACAACAGAAAAACTGATTCCTGTAGACATTGCCATTGCCGGTGGTTTTACGCAGTATAAATATAATTTGCCTTTGAATATCAATAATACTTCAAATTCAGATCAGCGTATTGATGCTAAATTCAATGGCGTAAATTTTGATGCCATCGTTTCCAAGAAAATTATGTTTTTCACGCCTTTTGCCAGCATCGGTTACCAAACCTCGAACACCAATTTAAAAGCGCTTGGTACTTATAAATTTGAAGATGGTGCAAGCAATGCAACTTATGTTGATCCGATTTCTGTTAAACAAACTGATATTGACGGCGTAAGAGGTAGTTTAGGCTTTCAACTGAAATTTGGTTTCTTTAAATTTTACGGCTCATATACTCAGGCAAAATACAGTATGGTTAATGCAGGTATAGGCCTTGGTATCGGCAAATAATTGATATAGTATTTAAAAGATTTATTGCCAGGTATCGTCATTGCGAGAAGGCTCTTTCAGCCGACGAAGCAATCTTTATAGCAGAATCACGGGCATGAAAGATTGCTTCGTCGTTCCTCCTCGCAATGACGATTTTTCTATTTGAGTCTATCAATAGTAGCTTGTCGAAAGACGTTTTAAGTTCATTTAATCCGTTTCGACAGGCTCAACGTGACATATTCTAATTATATTTAATCTTATGATATAATCTTTGCTTTTCTCACACGTGTTCGAAGAAATATATAGTCCAATACAAAAAATAGCATTTTCTCCTTTAAACAACTTGTTTGTTAAAAGGGATGATCTTATCGATCCTTATATTTCTGGGAATAAATGGCGTAAGCTTAAATATATTTTAGCCAAGGCCAAAGCAGAAAACAAAACGCATCTGGTTACTTTTGGAGGTCCTTATTCCAATCACCTTGTGGCTACTGCCGCCGCAGCATCAAGATCGGGCTTAACCGCTACAGCCTTTGTACGTGGGGAAGCAGTAAAGAATGAGCTATTATTACTTTGCCGTTTATTTGGGATGAAACTCATTTTTACCGACCGTGAAAGTTATCGGGATAAACACCAATTGTTTGACCGATATTTTGCATCCGACACACAAGCTTATTTTATAAATGAAGGGGGTGCGTCAGTTGAAGCCACCATTGGCTGCGCAGAGGTAATTGAAGAGCTAGTGGAACCATACGACCACATTTTTTGCGCTGCCGGAACAGGAACCACAGCTGCAGGTTTGTTGATGGGAATTCAACAACAACAATTAAATACAAAGTTACATGTCATCCCCGTGTTAAAGGGCGCTTCGTTTATCAAAGCAGAAATAGCACATTATACCCCCATCTCCAATCACCTCGAACTTCACCTCGATTATCATTTTGGAGGTTATGCGAAAACCACTCCTGAACTGATCAGCTTTATCAAAACTTTTACTGCAAAAACCGGATTGCTACTAGACCCTGTTTATACGGCGAAAATGTTTTATGCCATTCAAGATTTAGCAAAACAAGAAATTATTGGTAAAGACGAAAAAGTATTGGCCATCCATACCGGAGGGCTTATGGGCATTTTTGGCATGAAGGATAAGTTTTAATATTCCCTAAAACTTAATTAAAATATGCGGATAATCCACATGTAAAGATTCTACCCCTGCTAAATTTTAATCTGAACTATCTTCTATTATTTCAAGTATGATGCTGATCCCGAAAATTCGAGGTAGCATGATGATTGTGCAAGATGAAACACAAATCAATTTGTCAGTGTAAATTAATAATTTGAAGAAAATTTAAAAGTAAACAAACGTTTACTTATTTTTGATCTGTATTAATTAAATAAAATTATGCGGCCCAAAAATTTAGCAAAAGAAGAAGCCATCCGATCAATTGCCTTACAGATTATTTCTGAAGAAGGGCTGGAAAACCTGAGTATGCAGAAACTGGCAAAAGCAGCCAATATATCACCGCGTACCATTTATATCAAGTACGAAAATAAAGAAGATCTATTGATAAAACTTTTTATCGAAGAAGTATTGGGCAATTATGAAAAAGCTATTTTGGAAAATTTTGATCCAAAAATGGCTTTTGCTGATGGTATGAAAAGGTTATGGCTAAATACCTTTCATTACCTTAAAAATAATAAACCTGCTTTCTCTTTAATCCGATATGGAAAATCTTCTCCCCTTTTAAATAAGGCTTTTCAAGAGAAAAACATACAACAAGGTGCATTTTTCGCACCCATTCATACCTTTTTAAAAACAAATGTTAGAGCGGGATTGATTGCAGATTTACCCCATGATGTACTCAGAGCGCTCATATTTTCGCCCATCCAAGATCTGGTAGCTGAATATTTTGACCATTTAGATCGGCCTTTACAAATTATTACCGAGGAAGTTATTTTAACCTCCTGCGAAATCGTAATTAAAGGCATTCTTAAATAAAAAACAATGAACAATATTAAAGATAAAAAAATCGCCATCATTGGTGCTGGCCCGGGAGGTTTAACCCTAGCCAGGCTTTTGCAAATGGATGGCTTCAATGTAAAAGTTTACGAACGCGACACTGATGAAAATGCACGACCAAAAGGCGCTACATTAGATCTACATGAGGAATCTGGTTTAGCTGCCTTACATAAAGCTAAACTCATGGACGCCTTTAAGGCAAACTATCGCCCTGGTGCAGATCGTACACGTATTATTGATCAGCGCGGCAATATCGTTTTTGAAGATAGCGACATACAAAACAGAGAAGCTTTCCGGCCTGAAATAGACCGCGGTCCATTACAAAAGATCCTTTTAGATTCGCTAATAAAAGGTACTGTATTTTGGGATAGTCATTTTGAAGCACTAACACCCAGCAACGGCTCATGGTTGATCGGATTTAAAAATGGAACTTTAGCGCAGGCCGATGTTGTAATTGCAGCAGACGGGGCTAATTCAAAAATCCGTCCATACATTACACACATTAAACCTTTCTATTCGGGGATTAGCATTGTTGAAGGCGCCATTTATTCATCGGCGACTGCTTGTCCGAAAATGCATGCGCTTTTAAACGGAGGAAAAATATTCGCTATGGGTGATGAAAAATCACTGATCGTAAGTTCAAAAGGTGATGGCAGTTTGGTATTTTACACGGGTTGTCATACGCCAGAAAACTGGGTGAAAGCGTCGGGTATTGATTTTTCAGATAAAAATCAGGTGATCGGCTGGTTCAAAAATGAATTCTCCACATGGGACTCAATGTGGTTGGAATTATTTGAAAATGCATCAACAGCTTTTGTTCCCCGGCCTCAATATTGTATGCCTTTAGATCAGCACTGGGAAACCTTCTCCAATTTAACCATGCTGGGAGATGCAGCCCATTTAATGCCACCTTATGCTGGCGAGGGCGTAAATATGGCCATGCTCGATGCTTTAGAGCTAAGCCAATGCTTTAAGGACAACTGCTTTAATACACCTAAGGAAGCCATAGCAGCCTACGAAAAACAAATGCTAAAAAGAGCTTCGGAAACCGCAGATATTACGATGCAATCTACAATGGCACTTCATTCTACTGATGCAATTAGCTATATGCTCAACATTATGGGACCTGAATAAAAAAAGGGCCCTCATCGCTGAGGAACCCCAATAAGATCTCTAAATCGTCCCGTTGATTTGATTCTTGTGATAAAAGTATCGCTACTTTCTTTCGAATGAAATAAAAATAGAGCAAGCCCACTAAATAATAGATAAAGATGCACTATCTATACACATTGAATAATAAACCGTCCAAAACAACCGGCTTTTAGTTCTTTTTAAAGGTTTAATTATCCCATCTACAATTTTCCTGTGGCTTTCTTACCAGAACCGTTGGAAAACCGGTTTTCCAAGGCCATGAAATATTAGTGCAGCTCTCCTGAATTTAATTCTAGTATTATTTTATCGATTAATCGTTTTCGCGCACTTTGTTCCAGATATCTCTGTAAAGTTCTTCGTGGCGTTTAAATTGCAGATGCACATAAGGGCACAATGGAATTACCTTCAGGTTATTTGTACGTACATAATTTACCATGGCATCCAGCAATAGTTTTGCGTAACCTTTGCCTTCTTTTTCGGGATCAATTTCGGTATGATAAACCGTTAAATTTTCTCCCTGAATATCAAAAACCATTTCTCCATGTTTTTCTCCCTCATCATAAAGTTCGAATGTACTAGGTTCTTCCTTTTGGATATTTAATTTAACTTCTGCCATAATACTTAACCCGATATAATTTTTAAAATTTGCTAATCAACTGATGCAACATTAAATAGCTGCCAAATCAATTAAAGGTAACCAATATCTGCTGATTTATGTATACCTATAATCATACTTTAACAGTTTTATGATCCACTCTTCTTTAGCGCTTTATTCTTCTTGCCCCAAGCACTTAATTGACAAAAAATCGGAAGAAACTCCAGTGCTATCGGAGTTAGCTCATATTCTACCCTCGG
Organism: Pedobacter sp. ISL-64; assembly: GCF_018613605.1. GTDB lineage: Bacteria > Bacteroidota > Bacteroidia > Sphingobacteriales > Sphingobacteriaceae > Pedobacter. The sequence continues at coordinate 253,533 of NZ_JAGGPU010000020.1, forward strand.
AGGAACCTCTGCATAAACAGTTCTTTTAACCAGTTCATCCTGCTCCAAAGCACGCAACTGTAAGGTTAACATCCGTTCTGATATATATGGGAATTCTTTTTTCAGTTCACTAAACCTCAATTTTCGATCTCCAAGTTTATCCAATATTACTATTTTCCATCTCCCTCCTATTTTGTTGGCCGCATAAGTCAGATCGCAATCCGTTATAAATTTTTCGTTGAGGGTATAAGTCGAATTTTCTTTTCGTGCCGTCATTACTTACAAATTTGTTTGTACCATACAAATGGTAGTGCATGCTATAAAAATACGCGGTACAGGTTATTATTGCAAGGTCATTTTAATCACAAGAAAATATGGACTTATATTTAACCGGAAAAACGGCATTGGTAACCGGAGCCTCTAAAGGAATTGGTAGCGCAATAGCAAAAGAACTGGCAAGGGAAGGTGTAAAAGTTTTTGTAACAGGCCGTAACCAGCAATCATTAGATAGCCTTTCCAGTGAGATCGTTGCTGAAGGCAACATTGCCCCTATTGTTTTTACGCAGGACTTACTGGCACCAAACGCGCCTCACAAAATTGCTACTGCGGCCTTAGCTGCACTTGGCCATATCGACATCCTCATCAACAACGCGGGGCAAAGTCAGCCTGTAGATGTTGCAGGACCAGAAGAACCCTGGACTAGATCGATGGCCTTAGATTTTGAGCGCCCTAGGTTGCTCACTCAAGCGCTATTACCACATTTTATAGCCCGCAAACAAGGCACAATACTCAATTTGACCAGTACTTATGAATTACGCTCGTTGAATGTTTCAGCTATTGCCAAGGCCGCAATGGCAATGTGGTCTAAACAACTTTCAGGTGAGTTGGGCAAATATGGAATCAGGGTGAACTGTTTACAGCCGGGACTTATCGATACTGAAAACATCCGGCCTTATTTCCCGGGTGATGAGCGCAGGAAATATGCTGAAAGTGAAATACCTTTGCAAGATTTTGGTGAAGTGCAAGATATGGCAAACATGGCTGTTTTCCTGGTTTCGCCACGTGCTAAATATATAACAGGAACGGTTTCAGTAGTGGATGGTGGAGGATCACGTTCGGCATTCTGATTTTTATATTATAAAATCGCTTAAATTGATGTTATTTCTATGTTTTTTTAAACTATAGCCTATCTACATATTTCATTAATAGTAGTTCTTGGTCACTTTAAGTGAAAACCTACCTTAAAAAATAAATGATTTAGAATATCAACAACACAAGCAATCAACCTAAGGTGTAATTATAAGTGCAACGTTCCACTGAAGAAGTGGCCATATAGGAATAATTTCCACACAATTAACTTGTAACAGAATTTTATTCTTAATCAATCAAATAGTGTATATATTAGTATTTTAGATAAGAAATTTTATTGTAAATACCGTTTTCAACCTTAAAATATTTCGATGGAACCCCTTATTATCAGAAAAGCAGCTTTAAACCTTTATGTTATATTAGTGCTGTCCATAATTTCGGTACCCTTTTTTATTTATATATTTTATGATGAATTTTCAATTGTAACAGTAAGCATCACAGCTGTTTTCTGTATATTTCCTATATCGCTTTTTATTTATGCACTTCGCGAGCTGATCAAAAAAACACCTCATATTACTTTTACGAAAGACAAACTGATCATTAAAGACCGTGATTTTTACAATTGGAAAAACATAGAGTCTTTTGCATTCAGCATTGAAGAAGTGGGACGTGATAATGCCGGGAGTATATATAAAAATTACATCACCGTATTATTAAAGAACGGCACTTCTGCAAAAATTCCGGTATCACATCTGGACAGGAAGGCAGACGAAATTCTGTATTTACTTAATGAATATAAGCGGGAATCAGATGATGCAAAAAGTCCTTCTCAACAATAAAGCTAATATCTTCATTGCATGACATCATTTACTGGCTTACTATCCACAAACTGCTCAAAACTTATGATTTTACGGTCTTTCAGTTTCCATATGTGGGCAACTCTTGCCGTAAAAGGCTTATTTGTCTTTTTATAGGTACCAGAATAAGTTCCATACGCTACCACTTTGTCTTCATTGGCAACATAATCTTCAGGTGTGAATTTATAATCAATCCATTCGCTTCCTAGTCTTGCAAAAACATTTTTTTTAATGTTTTCCAAGCCTATATAAGTGCCTGCGCACGGAAATCCTTCTGCTTCTGTCCAAGAGATATCTTCAGCAACATATTTTGCTAAGTTTTCCCCATTTTCTTCCGAAGTTTTTCCTTCGTAGGTACTTTTTACAATTTCTAGATTTGTCATTTTATTGATATTTGAGAAACAACTTGTCAGCAGCATACCCGCAACCAACAAACTGGATATAATTGTTTTCATTTTTTTTATTCTGTGCTTTTACAAAAAAACAATCCCAAAAAGAAATAATGATTTAAAAGAGTTTTTTTTAGTCTTTTAGATAGAGGTTATATCATAAAGGTGATTTTACTTCAGATGCTGTCATGTTGAGCTTGTCGAAACACCCTAAAGAGTATTTAACAGGTCCTTCGACAGGCTCAGGATGACAAATTCGATATTTGTGATACAGCCTCAATTTAATTCTACCATTTCATTTCTCCGGTATTTACCTTTGCTCCAATCTGCAAAGCCGTTTCGAAAGTTAAGGTTGGATATTGTGCTTTAATCGCTTTGATCAACTCTTCAGAAGTTCTGTTGGTTTTTAAAGCCTCTTCGTAAAACTGGATATAACTTTTGGTATGTTTTATTGCACTAACATCAAATGGGCTTGCGTTATTGGCGTGTGCAGGAATAACGATTGAAGGATTTAAGGCTTCGATTTTGTCTAAAACAGCAATCCAATTTTTACGGGCTTCCGGCGTTTGTGCATCTGCCATCCATAGGTTAAATGTAGTTCCGAAAACATTGATACCACCTATTACTGCTTTAATTGAAGGAATCCAAACAAAGGTTTTTGCAGGAAATTCTTCCAAGCCAACAACTTCGAGTTTCTGACCTTCCAAATCAATGCTATTTCCCTTTATAACCTGTGGTAATACCACATTAGAAGTAATGGCCTTGCCTAATCTTTCCCCCCAAACATCCAGTTTTTTCTGTGCAGAGGCTTTGATAGCTTCCACGGTTGCCGGTGAGGCGAAAGCCGTTACTTCTGGGAAATGTTTCTTAAAAACTTCCAATCCGAAGTAATAATCAGGATCAGCATGGGAAACATAAATTACAGTTAATTTTTTACCAGACTTTTTGATTTGGCTGGCAACCTTTTCGGCGTCTTCCAAAGTAAATTGTGCATCGATTAAAACGGCATCTGTTTTGCCCGAAACGATTACGGAGGCCACGCCAAAAGCATTCTCTGATGCGTTATAAACTTCGAGCTTTAAATTAGGTGTTTTAATAGTTTTGAAACCTTGTGCATTTGCTTCCATTTTTAATAAGATTAGAATAGTTAGAAATAATGTTGAAATAATTGATTTCATGCCTTTATGTTATTTGATGACACAAAGATGCACAGGACACCAAGACAAAAAGATTGAACAAGTTCAATAAATACAGGTAAGCTAGCTGCCGTTTACAATTTTCTTTCTGATCTTACTCAAAAATTCGTGACTAATGCCTAAATAAGCTGCAATCTGAAGGTTGGTCAATCGTTGTTGGAGCTGCGGATATTTTTTAATAAAGTCAAGGTAGCGCTGGTCTGCAGTTTTACTCAAATTATCGATCATCCTCCTTTGTAGAGCAACATGGGTTTTTTGGGTCATTATCCTGAATAGTTTCTCAATTTGAGGAAGATTGATGTAAGCAAATTCTTTGTCCTTCTTAGAAATGAGCAGTACCTCACTATCTTCAAGAGCCTCTATATAGAGCTGAGAAGGTGTGTTATTGGTGAAACTATCAATATCGGTAATCCACCAGTTTTCAATGGCAAAATACAATATGTTTTCAAAACCATTTTGGTCAGCATGATAGACGCGGAAAAGCCCTTTGATTACAAAACCTTCAAATTTACAGGTTTCACCCTCTTGCAGTAAAAAACGCTTTCTTTTAACCAATTGATGTTTGAACAGGTTACAGAATCTATCTCTTTCCTTTTCCGGAATAGTTACATGGTTGGAAATATGCTGATGGAGAAGTTCTTTCATAAAGTTTACAATATCAGGCTTAAAACCCATAGATAGTTCATATTTATTTAGATTTAATTTGCTTCGCAATAAGAATTTTCGAAAAAAGTTTTCCACATCTGTGAAGTCCGAAACGCGATTTTGTCTATAATCATACTTTAAACTGTTTAAACCTATTTTTTAAGTAAAGTGCACAAAAAGTGCTTAAATTTTGATTTTAGGCACATTTAACTAAATTTGGATTATACCAAAACCAAGTTTATGTATCAATTAACAGTACCTGCAGATCGCGTTAACGAATCGTTAAGTAAGCACATTTTGGCCGATGGTTTCGACCTGACTTATGATATGGAAAAAAGTCATGGTGCTTACATTTACGATGCTAAACACAACAGAACTTTACTCGATTTTTTCACTTGTTTTGCTTCCGTTCCTTTAGGATATAACCACCCTAAAATGATCAATGATGAAGCGTTTAAAAAAAATCTTCTCCTCGCTGCATTAGCCAATCCATCGAACTCTGATGTTTACACCCAGCAGTATGCACAGTTTGTTGAAACATTTTCCAAAGTCGGTATTCCGGCTTACCTGCCGCATGCTTTTTTTATTGCAGGTGGAGGCTTAGCAGTAGAAAATGCAATTAAGGTAGCCATGGATTGGAAAGTTCAGAAAAATTTTACGAAGGGATATACTGAAGAAAAAGGTTTTAAGGTTTTACACTTCGAAAGGGCTTTTCATGGCAGAACGGGCTATACTTTAAGCTTAACCAATACCCTACCCGATAAAACCAAGTGGTTTGCCAAATTCGATTGGCCAAGAGTGGCTGTTCCGGAAGTTAAATTTCCGCTTTCAGGAAATAATTTAAGTCATGCCATTCAAACCGAAGAAACATCTTTAGCGCAGATCAAAAAAGCCTTTGCAGATAATAAAGACGATATCTGTGCTATAATTGTAGAGCCAATCCAATCTGAAGGTGGAGATAACCACCTGCGTGAAGAATTTTTGATCCAACTTAAGGCCTTGGCCGATGAAAATGATGCCTTTTTGATTTATGATGAAGTACAGACCGGCGTTGGCTTAACAGGTAAATTCTGGTGCCATCAACATTTTAGTGAAAAAGCTCGACCAGATATCATCGCTTTTGGAAAAAAAATGCAGGTTTGTGGTATCCTTGTCGGTAATAAGGTAGACGAAATTGAAACCAATGTATTTAAAGTGCCAAGCCGTATTAACTCAACGTGGGGAGGCAATTTGGTTGATATGGTTCGTTCAACGCAGATTTTACAAATTGTAGAAGAAGATCAGCTTTGTGAAAATGCAGCAAAGGTAGGTGTGTACTTAAGAGATCAACTAGAAAACCTATCGCATAAATTTGATCAAATGACAAATGTTCGTGGAAGAGGTTTGTTGTGTTCTTTTGATTTCCCGACAAAAGAAATGCGCAATGCATTTATTAGCAAAGGATTGGAAAACAATGTGATGTTTTTGGGCTGTGGCGAAAAAACGATACGCTTTCGTCCGGCACTTTGCATTGAGCAAAAACATATTGACGAAGGCTTGACGGTTATGGAAAAAATATTGCCTTTATTGTAGGCATGAATAAAAAATGGTTAGTTTATTTCTTAGTTGCAGGTATTTTAGCATTGATCTTTTTCATGGTTAAGGCTGTTTTTGATCAGCCTGGGATTGAGGACATGAAAGCTGGTTTTAAAGAAGTTGCCAAGTATAGAAATGCAAACAATACTGGTCCGGTACAGCGCATTTATGTAGTTACGGTTAAAGATTCGGTATGGAAAGAAATGGAAGATTATGGCAATTTAATGCCCCATACCAAATACGGCAATACGAAAGTTTACTTTTTCATGCAGGCTAATAATGTGCCGAAAACTTTGCAACCTGGCGAAGTAAACTTCGATCCTCAGTTTAACAAAAACTGTGTTGCTTTATTTGAAAAAAGTGCAATGAGCCAAACAGCGTTTAATAAAAATCCGTATAAATAGAAGGGTAAAACTCGAAAGGGATATCCCAAAAATATTTAGTTCTTATTGATTTGGAAATGAAGGGTTCTGTGCATTTGGCATTTTCAGTCCCGCTTTCCCTCCTGCTAATTTGAAGGAAATTAGCATCCGTTCCAATCGGGTTTACGCTCAAAGTTAGTGCCTTGAAAAGGACCGTTGTTCAATAAACCTGACAGCCGCGGCAGCCCCGATTTAAGCACCGGTTTATGTTACATTTTGGTGTACTTGCTTGTTTCACAGGTTTCTATCGGGCTACAGCGAATGGCAGGACTGCAGCACCTATGAAATGCTGACATTCATTTCAAAAAAAACACTAAGAAATTCGTCATTGCGAGGCACGAAGCAATCTTAATGCGTTCGCTACTAGCGATAGTTGTAAGATTGCTTCGTCGGCTGAAAAAGCCTTCTCGCAATGACGATCGCCTTATAATTCTACTGCCGTTTATATTGATTTATCCTTAATATTAAACTACTATAAACACTTCATCCATATTTTCACCGATGATTTGGAAATGGATGTTTCTGCGCTTTTGGCATTTTCAGTCCTGCTTTTCCTCCTGCTAATTTGAAGGAAATTAGCATCCGTTCCAATCGGGTTTATGCTCAAAGTTAGTGCCTTGAAAAGGACTGTTGTTCAATAAACCTGACAGCAGCGGCAGCCCCGATTTAAGCACCGGTTTATGTTACATTTTGGTGTGCTTGCTTGTTTCACAGGTTTCTATCGGGCTACAGCGAATGGCAGGACTGCAGCACCTATGAAATGCTGACATTCGTTTCCTAACCTAAAAAATCCGTTATTTATTATTACTATGAGTCTTCGACTACGCTCAAACTGGCAAGCAACTAATTACCCCAGCTCAAAACTAACGAAGTTCCCAAATAGCTCTTACCCTTTCAAACTTCGTGAGTTCCCGCCACCTAAACGAAAGCCGAAAATCCCGTTATGGCCCTACCTACAATCAGCGTATTAATTTCTTTTGTACCTTCGTACGAATAAATTGCTTCAGCATCGGCCACAAAACGCGCTACATTATATTCCAATAAAATGCCGTTTCCACCCATTACCTCACGGGCCTTGCTTACCACATCGCGTGTACGCAACGAACAGAATACCTTGGCTAACGAAGCATGCTCATCTTTCAATAAACCCTGATCCTGCAATTGTGACAACCTAAAACATAATGTTTGCATGGCCGTTAAATTTGACAACATCTCAACCAAATGGTTTTGAATCAATTGAAAAGATGCAATAGGTTTACCAAACTGTTTTCGGGTGCGGGTATAATCCAGTGCGTTTTCGTAAGCACCACGGGCACAGCCAACAGCCTGCCAGGCCACCCCTGCCCTTGTCATTTGCAATACCTTTGCTGTATCTTTAAATGAGTTTGCATTTTGTAAGCGATCGGCTTCTTCTACTTCACAATTGGTTAAAGTGATAATTCCATTCTGCACAATCCTGAGGGCCATTTTATCCTGCATCTTTTCTACCGCAAAACCCGGATTATCCTTTTTTACAATAAAACCCTTCACTTCTCCACTTTCTTCATCTCGTGCCCAAATAATTAAGATATCGGCAAAAGTGGCATTGCCGATCCATTTTTTCTGACCATTTAATACCCATCTGCCATCTATTTTTTTGCAGGTTGTAGTGAGTCCTCCAGCAGCAGCAGAGCCCACTTCGGGTTCAGTTAGCCCAAATGCACCGATAATTTTAAATTGCTGCATCAGTGGTAACCATTGCTGTTTTTGTTCCTCTGAGCCACATAAATAGATCGATCCCATCGCCAAGCCACTCTGTACACCAAAAAAAGTGGAAATTGAGGTATCTATCCGCGCCATTTCCATCGCTAAAATCCCTTCCATCAAATTCGATTTCCCCGGACAGCCATAACCTTTATACGTTAAACCACAGATATTAAGCTCAGCAAGTTTTGGGATAATTTCGAAAGGAAATTCGGCTTTGTTCCAGTAATGGTTTACAATGGGTTTTACTTCTTTTTCTAAAAAAGCACGCACTTTTAACTGGAGTTCGCGATCCTCATCTTTGAGTGCTTCGTCGCCCAAATGGTAAAAATCACCTTCAATTAGTGGTAATTCTCGCTTTTTACCCGATCCACCCATCATTTTCATCATCCCCTGAATCTGTTTATCATCCAGGTTGGATATGGTTTCGACCATTTTGGGTAAATCGACTTTTTTCGATAAAGCTTCTAACTTATCGAAATCTACATGTTTAAAAAGATTGTACGCATTTTTGAGAGAAGAGAATATATTCGCCATTATTATTCGTTTTGAGAATAACAAACGAAGGGCGGTTTTGTTGGACTGTCAAAATAACCGCAATGGGCGCTAAGTTTTTCGCTAAGGAAAAGAAAGAGAAATCTTGGTAAGACAAATCCCTACAGCTTTGCGTACTTTGCGGAACACTTCTTTTCTTTGCGGTTAAAAAATTTACCTTAAATCAAACAAACTATCAACACCCAACAATTTTCTTGAGGTAAAGCCCTCGCCAAAAGTGGTACCGATGCTTTTACCAAATTCTCTGGAACGGCCAATTACGCTTTCAAAAAATTCTGGTGAAGAAATATAGGTTTGCAAGCCATCTACATCAGGATTATAAAACTGGGTTTTAAAGGCCTTAATCGATTCAATTTTCTTATCCATGTGGTCAGATATATCCACAATGATATCAGGTTTTAAGTACCTGTCTTGAATATATTGCAATAATAATCTTGGGCGGTGCGCTTCTTGTTTAACGCCATCTAACGATGTTTCTATTTTTGGCAAGCCTGATAAAAAAACCGAATCATACACCAAATCGCCCGCACGTCCATGATCAGGGTGACGGTCTTCTAGCGCATTGCTTAAAATAATTTCTGGTTGGTATTTCCTGATGGCTTTAATTACTTCTAATCGGTGAAATTCATCATTCTGAAAAAAGCCATCCCTCATTCTCAAATTTTCGCGCACATGTAAACCTAAAATTTTCGCAGAGTCTGCGGCCTCTTCATCTCTTGTTTCTGCAGTACCACGCGTACCCAGCTCGCCTCTGGTTAAATCTACAATTCCAACTTTTTTACCAAGGGCAATATGTTTTAAAATAGTACCTGAACAGCAAAGCTCTGCATCATCAGGATGCACGGCTATAACTAAAATATCTAACTTCATGATGTAATTATTGGGTATTTTGGCTCAGCAGTTGCTGAATTTTCTTTTTAATTTTCGAACTCAATGGCTTGGTGAAGGGTAAGAAATAATCTTCCAACTCGCCATTTTTGTTCACGATATATTTATGAAAGTTCCAACGGGGTTTCGAACTTAATTTTGAGTTTTGTTTTTTATCTCTCAGAAATTGATAAAGCGGGTGGGCATGTGCACCACGTACCATAATCTTATCAAAAACCGGAAATTTTACACCATGATTAACCTCACAGAAAGATGCAATATCAGATCCATTAAGCGGTTCCTGCTTTCCAAAATCGTTGGTCGGAAAACCCAAAATTTCAAAATCAGGGCTATTAATCTCGTCTTTTAACTGCTGTAATTCTTTCAATTGTGGCGTAAAACCACATTCGGAGGCTGTATTTACAATTAAAACAACTTTGTTGCGGTAGGCTGATAACGGCTGCTCTTCGCCATTAATTTTTTTAACCTTAAATGAATAAATATTCGGAATGCGTTCCTGCATTATAGTTATTGATAAAATCCTGAAGTACGGATAATAGATTCTATATCCCTATCTTCATTCGGATCGTAAGTGCTTTTTAAATTATGTCCTACCACACGGGCCACAATCTGATAAGAAAATGCAGCGAAACCGCCTTTGGTCTGCTTGACAATATCATACGTTGTTCTGCCCACCTCACGGTCGATCAGCTTCGTTAAAATCTGACCTTGAGTAATGGTTAATTCTTTTATTTCGCGGTTAAACATGTCTTTAATTTCTTTATCACATTGTTTAACCAGCTGTTTCTGTTCCTTTTTCTCAGGCGTTCGGGCAATATCCTGCTCTAATTGTTCGTATCTACGTTTTGCAAACAGTGCATATGGCATCACTTTTAATACGTTATACCTTAAGCGATTATAGGCGGCCTGTTCTGCCGGCGATTTCCATATCCTTGCGGCATAAATAGATACGTCGTTAAGCTGCATCCACGGAATCATTACACCATTATCATTTGTTGAGGCTACTCTTATCGTATCGCTTTTACCCAATTTAGGGAATATTGGCGCAGCAGGATCCTGAGCCCGTAGCGAAATGCTACAAATCATTACAATACAAAGAAAAAAGAGCCCTTTAATTTTCATAAATTTATACTTTTACAAAGTTAGGTGTTATTTCATATATTAGGTGTTTCACAAAACTAATATAAGTTTTATTCATAAATAAGACGCAATTTTTACGCAAAAAATACAAATGAAAACAGAGTTAGTGATTGATTTAGAGGCGGAAAAGCAAGAAATTCTAAAAAGATATAGGGCATTACTACGGGCAAGCAAATCTACTTTACAAAAGGGCGATAAAAAAGAAATCAGGAAAGCTTTTGATATGGCACTGGAAAGCCATAAAGATATGCGCCGAAAGTCTGGAGAACCCTACATCTACCACCCTATCGCTGTAGCGCAGATTGCTGCTGAAGAAATTGGCTTAGGAACAACCTCTATAGTATGTGCCTTGCTACACGATGTGGTAGAAGATACCGATATCACTTTAGAAGATATTGAACGCGAATTTGGCAAGAAAACCGCTAAAATTATCGACGGTTTAACCAAAATATCCGGCGTTTTCGATACCAATAGCTCTTTACAGGCCGAAAATTTCCGTAAAATGCTACTTACCCTGGCAGATGATGTGAGGGTAATCCTGATCAAACTTGCCGATCGTTTGCACAACATGCGTACAATGGATTTTATGCCCCGCCACAAGCAGCTTAAAATCGCTTCAGAAACCATTTATTTATACGCTCCATTGGCCCATAGATTGGGTTTGTATGCCATAAAATCAGAGTTGGAAGATCTTTCGATGAAATATCTTGATCCTGATACTTACAAATTCATTGCAAAAAAATTAAACGAGAAAAAAGCTGAACGTGCGCTTTTCATCAAAAAATTCGTCGAACCGATTGATGAAATTGTTCACGAACAAGGTTTAGTAGCCGATGTTTACGGCAGGCCCAAATCAATCCACTCCATCTGGAACAAGATGAAAAAGAAAAATATTCCTTTCGAAGAGGTTTACGATCTTTTTGCCATCCGGATTATTTTGGACTCTGCGCCTGAAAATGAAAAGGCAGATTGCTGGAAAGCGTATTCTATTGTTACCGATTTATACCGCCCAAATCCGGATCGTTTACGCGATTGGGTTTCCTCACCAAAAGGAAATGGCTACGAAAGTTTGCACACTACGGTAATGGGACCTCGCGGACAATGGGTTGAGGTACAGATCCGTACACAACGCATGAATGAAATTGCAGAGAAAGGTTTTGCTGCACACTGGAAATACAAAGAATCGAGTAATGATAATGGTCTGGATCAGTGGATCCAGAAAGTTCGCGAAATGCTGAGCAACCCGGAAGCCAACGCTTTAGACTTCCTGGACGATTTCAAGATGAACCTTTTCTCGGATGAAATTTTTATTTTCACGCCAAAAGGCGCCTTGATACAGTTGCCATTAGGCGCTACCGCATTAGATTTTGCTTTCGAGATCCATACCGATGTAGGTGCAACCTGTATAGGCGCTAAAGTGAATCACAAACTGGTCCCTATTTCGTATAAGCTTCAAAATGGCGATCAGGTGGAGATTATCACCTCAAGCAAACAAACACCTAAAGAAGATTGGCTAAATGTGGTGGTTACTGCCAAAGCTAAATCGAAAATTAAATCATCTTTAAAAGAAGAAAAGCGGAAAATTGCCGAAAATGGCAAGGAAATCCTAGAAAGAAAGCTGAAATCATTAAAAATCACTTATAATACCGATAACCTACAAAAGCTAAGTTATTTCTTTAAACTGCCTTCTACACAAGAGCTTTTTGTTAATGTTGCTTTAGGAAAAATCGAACTGAAAGATATAAAAGAGTATCTATCGAGTGAGAAAGAAGTTGAAAACCGCGGACCAGAACGTCCTGAAAATCTTTCAGTTGACGGAATCAAGAGTAAAATTAAAGGAGGAGAATCTGATATTTTATTGATTGGTGAAGATATGCAGCGCATTGATTATACACTCGCTGCCTGTTGTAATCCTATTCCCGGCGATGATGTTTTTGGTTTTATTACCGTGAGCGAAGGCATTAAAATACACCGGACCAACTGCCCTAACGCTGCGCAGCTAATGGCCAATTATGGTTATCGCGTGGTGAAAGCCAAATGGAACAAACAGCAGGAATTAACTTTCTTAACCGGCTTACGCATTGTAGGCATTGATGATGTAGGTTTGATCAATAACATCACCAGGGTTATTTCTACCGATTTTAAAGTAAATATGAGATCAATTACTGTGGATACTAACGAAGGGATTTTTGATGGTTCGATTATGATTTTCGTAAACGATACCGAGCACCTGGAAAACCTGATTAAAAATTTATTAAAAGTTAGAGGTGTTACAGGAGTAACGAGGTTTGACGCATAGTTAGTCCAAAGTCTTGAGTCCGAAGTCCTAAGTCGTATGGCTATAGACTTTGGACTCAGGACTTTCGACTTCAGACTAATCTTACAACATTTCAACAATCAAACACTATAACAATCAAACAATTTACCTACCTTTGAATGGAGTTTAAAAACTATGTCTGAACAAAAAACAAATGAGCTCGTTCGCAAGATTTTTGAGGCTTATTTAGAAAACAAAAATCTACGTAAAACACCAGAGCGTTTCGCTATATTGGAAGAAATATATTCAAGAAACGACCACTTTGATGTAGAAACCCTTTATATCCACATGAAAAACCAAAAGTACCGCGTAAGTCGTGCTACGGTTTATAACACATTGGAGTTGTTGGTTTCATGCGATTTAGTTACCAAACACCAGTTTGGTAAAAATATGGCACAATTCGAAAAATCTTATGGTTACCGCCAGCACGATCACGTAATTTGTATCGAATGTGGTAAAGTAGTAGAATTCTGCGATCCACGAATCCACCAGATCCAAACCATGGTTGGTGATCTTTTAAAATTTGATGTGAAACACCATTCGTTAAACCTTTATGGCTTCTGCTCTGATTGCAGTATGGCCAGAAAAGTAAACGAAAGCGCAGCAACAGCCACAAAAATTGTAGAAAATTAAATCAAAATACAAATAAAACCAGCTTAATTTATTAAATAATGACGCAAGTAGATGTACTTCTCGGCCTGCAATGGGGTGATGAAGGAAAGGGAAAAATCGTTGATGTACTAAGTCCAAAATATGATCTTATTGCCCGTTTTCAGGGTGGCCCAAATGCCGGACATACTTTAGAGTTCGATGGCAAAAAATTCGTTTTAAACACAATCCCTTCAGGAATTTTTAACGAAAAAACCATGAATCTTATTGGTAATGGTGTAGTAATCGACCCTATTATCCTAAAAAGAGAGTTAGATAATTTAAAAAAAGCTGGTCATGATCCTGTTGCCGATGGCAAATTGGTAATTGCCCGTAAAGCACACTTAATTTTACCAACCCACCAATTATTGGATGCTGCAAACGAAGCACGCATGGGTAAAAATAAAATTGGATCGACCTTAAAAGGTATTGGTCCAACTTATATGGATAAAACTGGCCGTAACGGTTTACGCGTTGGTGATACTACGCTACCTGATTTCAAAGATCGTTATGCCAAATTGGTAGAAAAACATACTGAAATCCTTTCTCATTACGAAGGTTTCGAATATGAATTAGCGGAGAAAGAAGCATCATTCTTTGAAGCAATCGAATTCTTAAAAACCATTCCTCATGTTGATAGTGAACATTATGTGAATGGCTTCTTAAAAGAAGGAAAAGCGGTTTTAGCAGAAGGTGCTCAAGGAACGTTATTGGACGTAGATTTCGGTTCATACCCTTTTGTAACTTCTAGTAACACTACAACTGCAGGTGCCTGTACTGGTTTGGGTATTGCGCCTAATAAAGTGGGCGCTGTTTATGGTATCTTCAAAGCATATTGCACACGTGTTGGTGGCGGTCCTTTCCCTACCGAATTAGATAATGAAGTTGGCGAAAATTTACGCGCTTTAGGTCACGAGTTTGGCGCAACTACAGGTCGTGCCCGTCGTTGTGGCTGGATTGATCTTCCTGCATTAAAATATGCCATCATGTTAAACGGGGTAACCGAATTAATTATGATGAAAGCTGATGTTTTGGATACTTTCGATACCATTTATGCTTGTACCCACTACGAATACAATGGTGAAACGATTGATTATATGCCATACGACATCATTTCAATCGAGCCAAAACCAGTATTGAAAGCAATTGATGGTTGGGCTACTGATGTAACTAAAATTACTTCTGTAAATGAAATCCCATCTAAATTAACTGATTACATTGCTTTCTTAGAAAAAGAATTAGAAGTGCCGATCAAATTCCTTTCTGTAGGACCAGATAGAGCACAAACTTTGGAATTACGTTAATATAAGATTCGTCATGCTGAATTTAGTTCAGCGTCTATATGTTCGTAAACTGATAGCCCCTGAAATAAATCCGATAGTTACCGGATCAGGGTGACGGCTCATAAAAGAAAAGCAACCTGCAATCAGGTTGCTTTTTTTATAGGTTTCAACTTTGTGCTTACGCTAGTTTTTAACGAGCGTATAATATCAAATCGTTTGCAAACGATTTTAAACTATATTCAACGATTCTATGATAAGTATCTTTCCACTTATGTAGCGTTTAGTTACCTTTGCCGCAACTTGAAAACCTCACAAAACATATCCCATTTTAAACAAAAAGCATTGCACTGGGCCAACCAGTTCGAGGTGTGTTGTTTTTTAGATTCAAACGATTACAAAGATGCTTATTCAGCGTACGATTTCATTATCGCTGCTGGTGCGCATCATGAACTAAAATGCACGTCAGGCAATGCGTTTGATCAACTAAAAAGCTTTTACTCGTTACATAAGCAGTGGGTTTTTGGCTTTTTCAGCTACGATTTAAAAAACGAAATCGAAGACCTTCAATCTAATAATTCGGACCATTTAAATTTCCCAGATCTATACTTTTTTGTTCCAAAGTACCTAATCGCCTTTAAAGATGGCAAGGCGGAGGTTTTGCTTGGTCATCCTTCCATTTTAGCAGATATCGAATCCTTTCAGCTTCCGGCAAAAAAACAATCGAAAGCGATAACAATAGCACAAAGATTATCAAAAGATCAATATATCCATAAGGTAGAGGCTTTAAGAGATCATATTATTCGTGGCGATATTTATGAAGTTAATTTTTGTCAGGAGTTTTTCGCTGAAAATATAGAAATAGATCCGGCTCAAACTTTCGAGGTGTTAAACCAGGTTTCTCCTACCCCATTTGCTGGTTATTTTAAAATTCAGGGTAAATATATTCTATCTGCTACTCCGGAACGTTTTATGTGCAAACGTGGATCGAAGCTCACCTCACAACCTATAAAGGGCACTGCAAAAAGAAGTTCTGATCTAGCAGAAGATGAAGCCATAAAGCTGCAACTCAGGAATGATATTAAAGAGCAGGCAGAAAATGTAATGATTGTTGATCTGGTACGCCACGACCTCACTAAATCGGCCGTTAAGGGTTCTGTCACTGTTGATGAATTATTTGGCATCTACAGCTTCCCACAGGTCCATCAAATGATTTCTACCATTAGCTGTGAACTAAATCCAGCGATTCACTTTATCGACGCCATTAAAAATGCATTTCCAATGGGCTCTATGACAGGTGCACCAAAGGTTAAAGCAATGAAATTAATTGAAGAATATGAAGTAACCAAAAGAGGTCTTTATTCCGGTTCCTTTGGCTGCATCAGTCCAGATGGTGATTTCGATTTTAATGTGGTTATCCGGAGTATTTTGTACAATGCTGAATCTAGCTATTTATCCTTTCAGGTTGGAGGAGCCATTACTTATCAAAGTGATTCTTCATTAGAATATGAAGAATGTTTGTTAAAGGCCAGCGCAATTTTGGAGGTGTTAGGTAATTAGATGATTGGCTATTGGTTTGGTTGTTCATTTGCATGGTTTGTCATTCTGAACGCAGTGAAGAATCTTTTTATTTCCTTTTGTAGCCTTAAATAACATCTTTCTACTCTAGTTGTAGCGTCTCGCTACTCGACTTAATAATATCCTTAACCCAAATAAAATGGTCTTAGCGAGACGCGAAGACCGGATAAGAGTAAAAAAGGTCTTAGCGAGAGGCTAAGACCAGATAAGGTGGGAAATTCTGCCTCATGCAAAAACCCTCCACCTTAAACCCCTAAACCTATTTCTTATAATACTGTTGCGCTTCAGGTAAATATTTTTGGATCTGTGCAATACGTGTTGCATCGCTTGGGTGGGTACTTAAAAATTCAGCTGGTTTCTGCGCCCCTGCAGATGCCGCCGACATTCTATTCCAGAAAGCAGTGGCATTTTGTGGATTGTATCCGGCCATGGCCATAAAAATCAAGCCTAAACGGTCGGCTTCTAATTCTTGATTGCGACTGAATTTTAACATCGCCACTGGTGTACCCACACCATAAAGCGTATTAAAAATAGATTGAGTTTTTGGGTTTTTAGATAATGCAACACCTGCTGCTGCACCAATACCCTGAGCAACCATTTCCTGCGACATCCGTTCTGCAGAGTGACCTGCAATGGCGTGGGCAATCTCATGGCCCATTACGGTGGCCAAACCTGCATCGTCTTGTGTTATGGGTAAAATACCCGTATAAACCACAATCTTCCCTCCTGGCATACACCAGGCATTTTTCTCGTTGTTCTGTACCACATTAACCTCCCACTGGTAATCTGCAATCAAGTTACCATAATTATTACTGTTCATGTACGATTTTACAGCCGTAATTAATCTACTGCCAACGGTTTTAACTTTCAAAGCCTGCGCATTCGAGGCTGGTAAAACGGTAGTTTTATTCTCCGTTAAAAAGGTGCTGTAAGCTTGGAATGCCATTGGCAAAACCTGGTCGTTACTCACTAAATCAAATCGACTACGGCCTGTTAAAGGAACGGTAGAACAGGAGTTAAATAGTAATATCCCAGCAACACTTGCTGTTAAAAATAACTTTTTCATAATTGCGATTTTAAATGATAGTAAATACTGGTAAGCAAAACCGTAGATTAAACAGTAAGCCTATAAATAAGTTTTAATGAAATGTGCTTTGTTAATTAATTAGTTTTCTTCCTAAACAAATACACTTTAGATTCTTTGCCTTTCAGCAATCTTTCGAGGTTTTTTTGGTGCGTAACTAAGATTAAAATGCAAACCACCATGCCATAAAGCACTTCAGATTTGATGGAAACCTGAAACAAAAAAACTACACTGAGCGGAAAAGTAAATCCTGCACAAATGGAGCTTAATGAAACATATTTAGTTAACAACAACACAACCACAAAAACCAGAACACAAAGCATAGATGCTTCGAAGTTAACTGCCAAAATCATTCCAAAAAGTGTAGCAACACCTTTTCCGCCTCTAAAACCTGCAAAAACAGGAAATAAATGCCCCATTACTGCGGTTACACCGAGTGCAAGTTGATAATTGACAAAAACAACTGAATTTTGTGGCCCGGTTACCGACATGCCGATCAGATAGGCCAGATTGGTTGCGGTATAACCTTTTGCAATATCGATGATCATTACAGCAATTCCGGCTTTTTTGCCCAATACCCTAAAGGTATTGGTTGCGCCAGCGTTGCCACTTCCATACTCTCTTACATCAACCCCATAAAAGGCCTGACCAAGCCATACAGCTGTTGGTATAGATCCAAAAAGGTAGGCAATTAATAACGCGCTGAGAGAATAAACCGTAACCATAGCCTACAATGATACAAAAAATAAGCTTTTAATTTTATAGCAAATCACTTTAGTATGCTTTTAAACTCATATCCAGGCTTTTCACAGAGTGTGTAAGCGCGCCCATCGAAATAAAATCTACTCCGCAAGCAGCATATTCGGCAACATTCTCTTCAGTAATCCCTCCGGAAGCCTCCGTAATGAATTTACCGTCGATTAATTTAACCGCAGCCCTTAAGTTTTCGAAACTGAAATTATCAAGCATAATACGGTCTACACCGCCAATAGCCAAAACTTGAGATAACTCTTCCAAGTTCCGTACTTCAATTTCGATCTGAAGTGATTTATTTTGATCTATTAAATATTTTTGAGCAGCTGTAATGGCGTTTGAAATCCCTCCTGCATAGTCTACATGATTATCCTTTATTAAGATCATATCATATAAACCAATGCGGTGATTTACACCTCCTCCTATCCTTACTGCCCATTTTTCTAAATAGCGAAGCCCTGGAGTGGTTTTACGGGTATCTAAAATTTTGGTTTTAGTTGTTTTCAATAAAGAAACAATCCGATGGGTTTTAGTAGCAATGCCACTCATGCGTTGCATACAGTTTAAAACCAAACGCTCCGCAATTAAAATAGCATGTGTACTTCCAGAAACGGTTAAGGCAATATCGCCTACTTTTACCGCTACACCATCCTGCAACAGTACATCAACCTTTAAAGTATCATCAACTTCCTTAAAAATCTCAAGAGCCAGTTCAATTCCAGCCAAAACACCATCTTCTTTGATAATCAGTTTTGCTTTTCCCTGCGTTCCGAGTGGAATTGTTGACAGTGAAGTATGATCACCATCACCAACATCTTCGGCAAGGGCATTTTTTATGAATTGATGTATAAGTTGAGTATCCAAAATGTAGATTTTATGCCGCAAAAATAAGAAATATTTGTTAGCAGACAATTTAATGAAGCGTTAAAGTGATTTGTTAACATCAGAAGTTTTTAGCCTCCGCGACTTATGAAGTTGGCACAGGCATAGTGATGGCATAACTTCGGAAGTACTGCTTAGCCAATTAATCCTTTGCCGGTTCGATCCTTAATTCAGTAATCGAAAAGCTGGTATTGAATTTTTTCATGGTAATAGAAACCCTGAAGGTTTCTTTGGTGGTACTTAGAATAATTACGCCAAAACGATAATTTGGATTCGTATTAATTTTATGAAAAATACTTGTTTTTATTGGCGGATGTTTAACAAAAAAATCTCTTAAAATCTGTTCACCCTGTGCTTTTGAGTATACATCTTCCTCATCAACTATAATAAGTTCAATAGTTGAGGCGAAACTTTTCGCAATTTCTTTTGAGTTGCCAGCCTTAAAATACGAGGATAAATCATCAATAATATCTGCCTGAAGAGCTGTAGGGTGATATAATGATGACAAACTAATAATGAGTAAAAATAAGCTCCGGATCATTTCTGTATTTTATACAGAACCCTATAGCTAAAATTATGCCATTAGCGTATCAAAAAAAGGATTTCTTCATTTGTATAAGCATCAATAAAGTTATATTTGCCATATAAACAAAACACTAAAACATGTTATACATGAAAATGTTTTAATGTGGATCAATAAATTTTACAATAAAAATGGTAAACGATAAAAAACTCGCGCTTATAATTCTAGATGGCTGGGGCTACGGAAAACAAGATAATTCTGATGCTGCATATGCCGCCAACACTCCTTTTTTCGATTCGTTATTACAGAAATACCCTAATTCTAAGCTTGAAGCATCTGGTGAAGCAGTGGGTCTACCAGCCGGGCAGATGGGAAACTCAGAAGTTGGGCACATGAACTTAGGCGCAGGTAGGGTAGTTTACCAGGAGCTTGGAAGAATCAACAAATCGATTACCGATAGAGAATTGCACAGCAATCCGGTTTTGGTGAGTGCATTCGATTATGCTAAGCAGCATAACAAAGCGGTTCACTTCATCGGCCTGGTATCAAACGGCGGTGTGCATGCGCATATCGAACATTTAAAAGCTTTATGTGATGCCGCAAATGAAGCAAACGTACCAAACACTTTTGTTCATGCTTTTTTAGATGGCCGCGATACTGATCCAAACTCCGGCCTGGGCTTTATCACTGACCTGGAAAACCATATCCAAAACACCAATGCTAAATTGGCTACCATGGTTGGCCGTTATTATGCAATGGACCGCGATAACCGCTGGGAGCGGGTTAAACAAGCTTACGATGTAATGGTAAACGGTATTGGCGAAAAAACCCAGGATGCTTTAGCAGCAATCAAAAAATCATATACCGATGGCGTAACTGATGAGTTTTTAAAACCAATCGTTTTAACGCAGGATAATGGTGCACCAGTTGCTACGATTCAAAATGATGATGTAGTAATCTGTTTTAATTTCCGTACCGATAGAGGTCGTGAAATCACCACTGCATTAACGCAAAAAGATTTCCCAGAACAGCAGATGCATAAACTGCCATTGTATTATGTTACCATGACTACTTACGATGAGCGTTTTGAAAAGGTAAATGTAATTTTCACCAAAGATGATTTAACCCAAACCATTGGCGAAGTACTGGCCAACAACAATAAAAATCAGATCCGTATTGCGGAAACTGAGAAATACCCACATGTAACCTTCTTCTTCTCGGGCGGAAGGGAAGCTGAATTTAAAAACGAAAAACGCCTTTTAATTCCTTCACCAAAAGTAGCCACCTATGATCTTCAACCAGAAATGAGTGCCGCGGGGATTACAGACGCCATTACCAAAGAAATGGAAACCGGATGGGCTGATTTTATTTGCTTAAATTTTGCCAATCCGGATATGGTTGGCCACACAGGTGTTTTTGAAGCTGTAATAAAAGCAGTAGAAACTGCAGACAAATGTGCAGAAACTGTGGTAAACAAAGGTTTGGAACATGGTTATTCGTTTATTCTTTTGGCCGATCATGGAAACTCTGAATTTATGGTAAATGGAGATGGTTCTGCCAATACTGCGCATACCACCAACCTGGTTCCTTGTATTTTAATTGATAAGGACTATAAAACCATTGCAGATGGTAAATTAGGCGACATTGCCCCTACTATTCTAAAAATATTAGGTGTCGCCATTCCAGCAGAAATGACAGGAAATGTTTTAGTATAATGGTTAAAAAACTTCATATCCTGGTATTTGCTTTGGCATTGTTTTCCTGCAACCAGCGAAAAGAAGCTGAAGCAAATACTGATTTACTGTATTTCGATATAAAAGGGTATTTTGGAAAAGAAATTTCGCGCTTACAAAGGCTAAATCCTATTGTAAATAAAACCGTTAGTGTAAATGAGACAGCCGAAAACAAAACAGCTAAAATTGCTGACTGGGCAAAAGAATTAGCTATTTTCGTTAACGCCGACATTAATAAAACATCGTGGAAAGGAAGTTTTAAAACAAAAGAACAAAATGGCGTAGATATTTATACTTCCGATAATAAAAAAATCCCTGTTAAAAAGGTTTCTATAACCTGGGACGGTCAGAAAGCAGGTAAAATAGAGATCATTATCGATAATAAAAATATCTTATACCAATCTCAGGATACTTTAACTTACTGCCCAGATAGCTTATACGCAATCAAAAAACAACAAAAAATCAGATTGCTAAAGGAAAAAAAGTATTCAGTTATTGGAAAACTGAAATAATAAAAAATGGGACTCGAAAATATTCAAGTCCCATTTTTCTTTAGAGGTTATATTTTATTTTAGGCTTGTAATCTGCGCCTTATCGTAGGTTACCCAATCAATAATATCTTTTCTTAATGGCTGCAAGGTTAATACCTTCTGAAAATCAGCGATAGAGTTATTAAACAAAGCTACACAAGCTGCTTTTTCTTCTTTTTTCTTGGCTTTAAAAGATCTGAAAATTGCATAATCTTTGTAAGCTAAACCACGGTTCTGAAACATCTGCGCATCTTCATCACCATTAATTTCAATGGCTTTTGTAAAATCTTTGAGAGATGCCAAATAAAAGTTTTCGCGCATGGTATTTAATGATTCTTTAGGGTCGTTAGCAATTTTTAACCTTGCTATACCACGATAATAATAAGCAGAAACCTCAGTAGGTTTAATGTTTAATAACCGGCTGTAAGTGGCAATACATTTCTCGTATTCGCGATTTTGAAAATAAGAATACCCAAGCATCTGGAGCACATTTGCATTATCAGGAGTTTTAGTATCAGCTTTTTCTAATTGTATAGCGGCAGTTTTATAATCACCTTTCATCATAGCCTGCATGCTTCTTTCGTAACTGCTTTGTGCGAAACTACTAGTTGATGTAAAAATAATTAATCCTAAAATTGCCTTTTTAAAATAGTTCATGTATGAGTAATAAGTTTAACAAATCTAACGCCTAACCAATTTATAGGAGAAATTTTTTGCAATATAATCCTATTCTGATAATTTAAAAGTTTTTAATTTTCTTACATTCAAAACCAAATGCCCTAAACATTAGCTTAAACGCTAAAATATGCTTTATATGATATTGGCGAAAATATTTATATTACTCTGCCTTTTTAACATAAGATTAATATTATTTTCACTTTGGCACAAGAGTTGAATTTATTAAGTTAATACCAAAATTAAACAAAGTGAATACGATTAAACTGCCAGTTTGTCGTTAGCGGAAAATGTGATAATGAGTAAACAAGATATATTTGATTTCCATACAGCAATGCCAATCATAAATGAGGATACCGAATTTTTTCCCTTAATGTCTCAACAAGACGAAGAGGAAATGAATAATGAGGAAACGCCCGAAACGTTGGCCATATTGCCTTTGCGAAACACAGTTTTATTTCCAGGAGTAGTTATTCCTATAACGGTTGGAAGAGATAAATCAATTAAGTTAATTAAGGAAGCGTACAAAGGAAATAAGATTATTGGGGTTGTTTCTCAAAAAGACGTTTCCATTGAAGACCCTACTTTTGAGCAGCTTAACACGGTTGGTACGGTTGCAAACATCATAAAGCTGTTGCAGATGCCTGATGGAAATACTACCGTAATTATCCAGGGTAAACAACGTTTCAGCTTAATTGAAGAGGTGCAGAACGAACCTTACATTAAAGCCGTTGTTAAAAAATTTGAAGAACAAAAGCACAAAGCAGATAAAGAGTTTAAAACATTAATCGCTTCTATCCGCGAAATGTCTGCTCAGATTATCCAGCTATCACCAAATATTCCAAGTGAAGCCAGTATTGCGCTTAAGAACATCGAGAGCAATTCATTTTTGATCAATTTCATTTCATCAAATATGAATGCCGAAATGGCCGATAAGCAAAAAATCCTTGAAATGGATAAATTGCAGGAAAGAGCGCAAAAGGTAATGGAGCTTTTAATGGTCGAACTGCAGATGCTGGAACTGAGAAATCAGATCCAATCAAAAGTACGTACCGATTTAGACAAGCAACAACGTGATTATTTTTTAAATCAACAGCTAAAAACCATTCAGGAAGAATTGGGAGGCAGCTCTGCCGATTTAGAATTCGATGCTTTACAAGAAAAAGCCAAGAAGAAAAAATGGGCAAAAGCAGTTGCCGAACATTTTGATAAGGAGCTAGATAAGCTGGGCAGAATGAACCCTGCTGCACCGGATTACTCTGTTCAGTTAAATTATTTGGAACTTCTTTTAGATTTACCCTGGAGCGAGTTTACGAAAGATAATTTCGACCTAAAAAGAGCACAACGTATCTTAGATAAAGATCACTTTGGTTTAGAAAAAGTTAAGCAACGTATTATAGAATACTTAGCAGTATTAAAATTAAAGCGCAATATGAAAGCGCCGATTTTATGTTTGGTCGGCCCTCCGGGAGTTGGTAAAACATCTTTAGGAAAATCGATTGCGAAAGCATTAGGTCGTAAGTATGTACGTATGGCTTTAGGCGGTATCCGCGATGAAGCAGAAATCCGTGGTCACCGTAAAACTTACATCGGTGCAATGCCAGGGCGTATCATTTCGTCTATTAAAAAAGCTGGAGCAGATAATCCTGTTTTTGTTTTGGATGAGATTGATAAAGTAGGAACCGACCATCGCGGCGATCCGTCATCAGCTTTGCTTGAAGTATTAGATCCTGAGCAAAACAGCGCCTTCTACGATCATTATGTAGAAATGGACTACGATTTATCCAACATCCTGTTTATTGCAACAGCAAACTCTTTAAGTACCATTCAACCTGCTTTGTTAGATCGTATGGAGATTATTGAAGTAAATGGATATACGATTGAAGAGAAAATAGAAATCGCTAAAAAATACCTGTTGCCTAAACAGAAAGAAAACCATGGTTTACAAACCAAGGATATTAACTTAAAAACTCCACTGATCGAAAAAGTAATTGAAGATTATACCAGAGAATCAGGCGTACGTGGTTTGGAGAAAAAAATAGGTTCTTTGGTACGTGGTGTGGCCACCAAAATTGCGATGGAAGAAACCTACGATTCAAATTTAAGCAATGATGATGTAGAGCGCATTTTAGGTGCCCCAATTTACGATAAAGACTTATACGAAGGCAATGAAGTGGCTGGAGTAGTAACAGGTTTAGCCTGGACAAGCGTAGGGGGCGATATTTTATTCATCGAATCGAGTTTAAGCCCAGGAAAAGGAAAATTAACCTTAACAGGTAACCTTGGTGATGTAATGAAAGAATCGGCGGTTATCGCGCTAGCATATTTACGTGCCCACGCAGCCGAATTTGATATAGACTACAGTTTATTTGACAATTGGGATGTTCACGTTCACGTGCCTGCAGGTGCTACACCAAAAGACGGACCTTCGGCCGGGGTAACGATGCTTACCGCCCTAACGTCGGCATTTACACAACGTAAGGTAAAACAGCATTTAGCTATGACTGGTGAGATTACTTTACGGGGAAAAGTACTTCCGGTTGGTGGTATCAAAGAAAAGATCCTAGCTGCAAAAAGAGCAAACATTAAAGAAATTATCCTTTGCAAAAGCAACCGTAAGGATATTTTAGAGATTAAAGAAAGTTACATCAAGGATTTAAAATTTCATTATGTATCCGAAATGAGTGAAGTAATTGAGTTGGCTTTAACCAAAAACAAGGTTAAAAAACCTTTAGATTTAAGTGTTAAAATTGCACCGATTGTAAACTAATTGCTAATTCTTTTGGATTAACAATCAAAAATCCAATAACAATAAATACTTTTATAGCCCAGGTAAATTGCCTGGGCTTTTTTATGAGATCATTTTTATTCACTATAGTTTTTTGTTTGGTTGTTTCAACCAGTTTCGCTCAATCTTTTAAAAACGAATTCGGTTTTAAAACCGAAAACGACGCTTATTTGGCTACTTTAAACGATCGGTATTATACCAACGGATTATTTATCTACTTCCGCCATGCCATCAATACGGAAAAGCTATCAGATAAAATAGAGAAAAAGACCTATGAAATTTCTGCCGGACAGAAAATGTATACGTCTTATTGGGGCCAAGTTCCTAACAAGGAAGACCAGGACAGGCCTTTTGCAGGTTATCTTTATGCAGGCGGTGCATATTCTGTTTTCTATAAAAATGAGAGCGTTTTAAAAACCAGTGTAGAATTGGGAACGGTTGGTCCTAACTCACTTGCCCAAACAGCACAACGTTTCCTACATAAAACCGTAGGTTTTTATACCCCTGCAGGTTGGGATTACCAGATTAAAAATGAACTGGCCGTAAACCTTGCCGCAAATTATAGCAAGTTACTTTTTAGACCTGAAGATCCCATTGTGGATATTAGTGCCCAGGGTTATGCCAACTTAGGAACAACTTTTTCGGGTTTGGGTGCATCGGTGCTTTTTAGGGCCGGTAAACTAAATCAATTGTTCAACAGTGCTTATCACAACGCGGTGATCGGAAATTCAAAAACCAAAAGCTTAAACAGCTCGGAATTTTTCTTTTACGTAAAACCACAGCTAAACTTTGTTGCCTACGATGCCACTATACAGGGAAGTCTTTTTAATGACAACAGTCCATTAACTTTTGGCGTAAAACCGATTGTTTTTGAGCAACAGTTTGGTGTAAATTATAGCTCAAAAAGATTTACTGCCGATTTCAATATCATTTTTAAAACCAAAGAAGTTAAAAGTGTGGCTAAAGCACAGAATTACGGTGGTTTGAGTTTGTATTATCGGTTTGGGAAGAGTTAGAATAATCGGTTAACTGTTTAAATTGGTTAATTGAGAATTTGCAGCGTATGAAAAAAGCAACCTTTTTTATCATTTTGTTCTTCGTGATTGGTGCCGTTATTTACAATCTATACCCTGAAAAGAAATTACCAACTAATACTGAAATCGATTATATCATTGTTAAAAAGTCAAATAGACAATTACTGGCTTATTCAAAGCAGAAATTGATTAAAACTTATCAGATTTCTTTGGGCGACAGCCCAGTTGGACATAAAGAATTCGAAGGTGATGAGAAAACACCTGAAGGAGTTTATGTAATCAATGCCAAAAACCAAAATAGTGGTTACCATAAAAACCTTGGAGTGTCTTACCCAAATAAAAAAGATATTGCAAAGGCAAAACTACTTCGTAAAGATCCTGGTGGTGATATTAAAATACATGGGATCAGGAACCATTTAGGATTTATCGGTAAGTTTCAACGATTTTTCGATTGGACAAATGGCTGTATGGCATTAACCAATAACGAAGTAGACGAATTGTTTTATGCTGTAAATATTGGAACTAAAATAGAAATCAAGCCGTAGGCTTTAATCAATTGATGGTCTTTTGCGACTCTCTTTTTTGTCGGCATTTACGGCCTTATTCTTTAATCTTTTTTGAATAACCGCTTTAGGTATTTTAGTTGCTTTTCGCTTTTTTTGAACGTGTAACGATCGCTTTAACAATTCAATCAACTTGGCAACTGTTTTCTCTTTATTGAGTAGCTGGCTCCTATCCTCTTGCGAAACAATATGTAACAGTCCTTCTGAATCTAGCCTATTTTCCAGTTTTTCTTTTATACGTGTCTTTTCGTCTTCGTCCAAATAAAAAGCTGTTTCCAGGTCGAAAATTAACTCTACCTTACTCGAAACTTTATTTACATTTTGTCCACCCTTACCCCCACTTCTGGAAGTTTTGAAAGTAACAGACCGTAAAATTTCTTCTCTTGTAGGCAACATGCCGCAAAAGTAATAATTTGGAATTTAATAAAAACAGATTATTCTCCCTCTTTCGATTCGCTTACCTTGCTACGTAACCCTACAATATCTTTATCCAATTGGTAAATACCTCCTCTATCGCTGCCCACCAATTGAAGTTTCTCTAACATCGTTTTCGCCATTTTTTCTTCTTCAAGTTGTTCATCTAAATACCATTGCAAAAATTTAAATGTGAGATAATCTTTCTCATTCAGCGAAAGTTCTACCAAATCGTTAATGCTTTTCGACACCAACAATTCATTATCCAGAAAATCCTGAAATACCTCTATTACCTGTCCGAAAGAATTTTTAGGCATTTCAAGGGCAGTAATCATCGCATGCCCATCACGATCATTGATATAATGAATCAGTTTAAGCATATGATGACGTTCTTCTTCACTCTGACGGTAGAAAAATTCGGTATAACCTTCTAAACCCGGCTGGGTTTCTAACCATGAAGCAATTCCCAGATAAACTTGCGACGATTCGGCTTCCAGTTTAACCTGGTTATTCAGCGCCGCCAACATTCTTTCAGATAACAACATAATCGTGTATTTATTTTATAATTAAACACATCCAGCAAATCAATGTTTTAGCATTATCTTGTTTAGAATCTATCTTTATACCTTTAAAAAAATTCAGCATTCTGTTTCTATTTTTTACCTTTGCGCTACGATGAAGAAAAACCTGGTAATAGCAATAGATGGCTACTCATCTTGCGGAAAAAGTACTTTAGCAAAAGCACTGGCTAAAAAATTAGGTTTTATTTATGTAGATAGCGGAGCGATGTACCGTGCCGTTACGCTATACTTCTTAAGAAATAACATCGATATTACTGATGATGCTAAAGTTGTTGATGCTTTACAGCACATCGAACTGAATTTCCACTCCCGCGATTACGAATCTCATATTACCCTTAATGGTGAAGAGGTTTCTGATGAAATCCGCTTAATGCCTGTTTCTGAAAATGTAAGCGAGGTTTCAGCACATAAAATTGTGCGTCATGAAATGGTGAAGCAACAGCAGCGCATGGGTAAATCGAAAAACATCGTGATGGATGGCCGTGATATTGGCACTACCGTTTTCCCTGACGCCCCTGTGAAATTTTTTATGACGGCCGATCCGAAAATCAGGGCTGAACGCAGATTTAAGGAACTGGAGAGCAAAGGCAATAACAAAACTACCCTGGAAGAGGTTTTTGAAAACCTTGCCCATCGCGATTATGCCGATACCACCCGTAAGGAAAGTCCGTTGGTTAGGGCTGATGATGCCATTATTTTAGATAATACCGATCTTACACAGGAAGAACAATTAGACTTTGCATTGGAAAGAGTGCAACCGTTTTTGGTTCACTAGTCATGAGTTCATTGGTCAATGGTTAATTGTTTAAATCGGTTAACTGATGTCTATCGCTGCATCCCAAATACATAGCTTAGTTAATCATCTTAAGACTAGGGATTTTAGACTAAATAGATTTCTCCATTCCGCGGTGCTCCAGTCGAAATGACGTATCTCTAAGGTTAATTGCTATCGGTTAACTGGTTCCAAGCTACGGGCTACCAGACTATCAACCATGAACTATCCGGCTATTGACCTTTGACTTCAAAAAAAATTTCATATTTTTAGCATCCAACCCAAATGTTACTATGAAATTAAAATCAATTTATCTTGCGGTATTATTTTTATCGCTTACCATCCTCAACGCAAATGCCCAGAAAGGCTGGATCAATCTCTTTAATGGAAAAGATTTAAAAGATTGGAACATTAAAATCGCCAAACACGACTATAAAGAAAATTATGCCAATACTTTTCGTGTAGAAAATGGAGTAATGAAAGTGAGTTATGATGGATACAAAGAATTTGACCAACAATACGGACATATTTTCTACAAAAAACCTTTTTCAGCCTATCTTTTAAAAGTAACCTACCGCTTTGTTGGCGATCAGGCTAAAGGTGGTGAAGGCTGGGCAACCAGAAATAGTGGTGCCATGTTACATTGCCAGGATCCGGCAACAATGCTAAAAAACCAGGATTTCCCGATTTCGATTGAAGCCCAAATTCTCGGGGGAGATGGTGAACATGAACGCCACACCAGTAACGTATGCACACCTGGAACACTAATTGATTATAATGGAAAACTATATACCGGACACTGCTTAGATTCCAAATCGAAAACCTATGCAGGCGACCAATGGGTAACCGCAGAATTTTTAGTTTTAGGTGATTCGGTTGTAAAACATATTATAGCAGGCGAAGTCGTTTTAGAATACACTAAACCTCAAATTGGTGGCGGCAGCGTTTCTAATTTCGACCCGAAAGTTAAAATAGACGGCAAAGCATTAACATCAGGTTATATTTCATTACAGAGCGAAAGCCATCCGATAGAATTTAAAACCGTGCAACTTTACGATTTGGAAGCGTACATGAAAGATAAAGCAAAACTGGATAAGGTATTGGCTAAAATATTAAAAGAGTAAACCATATTGCTACCTAGTTGTTAAATCATGATGTAAAAACCTCGCACCTAAATTATACAATGCTTAATACCCATTTGTTTAAACCCATTGCCCTACTATTTTTTCTTTTAGTTGCCAATATTACTTTTGGGCAAACTGCTTACAAAGTAAAAGACATACCCAACCCAAAAAACAATGGAGGAGGTTATGTAAGTGATCCTGACGGCATTTTGGGAAGTAGTGCGGTTTCGGGTTTAAATAATACCATTGCCCAGTTTGAACATGAAACCAATGTTCAGGTAGCAGTGGTGATTGTTAACGATTTCGACCATGATAAAGAAGATTTCGATTTTGCATTTGAGCTTTTTAATACCTGGGGAATTGGTTCAAAAACCAGCAATAATGGCTTATTGTTATTTATCTCAAAAGATCGGCGAAAGTACAGGTTCATTACAGGAACGGGAATTGAAGGTGTATTGCCAGATGTAAAGCTTAAACATATTGCTGAGCAGAATCTCCTACCAGCTTTCAGGCAAAATGATTTCAGCACCGGGATAACGAATACCATTAATGCCATTGGTGTAATTATTTTAAACCCTGAAAATAAATCAGAACTCAATCAGTTTTTCACTCAACACGAAAGCAACAGTTCACTCGAAAATTTTTGGCTTCCTACAGGAATTATCCTACTGGTATTTTGGGGGGTGTTCAAAATTGTGAACAGGCAAGCCAAAAATGGTTTAAATCCAAAAGGCTTTGACAAGAACAAAAATAGTTATGATGCCACCATAGCTAAAGGCTGTGGAGTGGCTTTCTTTATTGTGTTTGTTTCTATTTTTATTTTTGTTTTTACTGGTGCTTTTGAACTGTTCGAAAAGATAAAATTAGCGCATATCCCTTACATTCTTTTTTCTATCCTGGCCATATTGCTTTTCTTTCGTTACCTTTTCTATTTGTCGGGATTAAGAAAAGTACACCAGGATGATAAAAATTTCTTTGATGCCGTTGTGGCTTTCCACAAAAAGAACTGGTGGTTAGTTCTTTTCTCTCCTATAATTTTAATTGCAATTATACTCCACCTCATCAAGCGCGTTAAAACCATTGATCGTTTCAAGCCAGTTTTGGATAGTAAAAACAACCCGATGACCAGAGTAGATCGCGATATCAATATAGAAGGGGAACCCTTTTTAACGGCAGGGCAACGTAAAGAAGAAGTTGTTTTAGCTTATGATTATGATATCTGGGAAAGCACAGACCATAAAGAACATATTATTAAGGCATGGCCAGCTGAAAAATACAACAGTTATATAGAATGTCCCGAATGCGCTTTTAGGACATACAAACTGAATGAACGTGTTACAGTTAAACAAGCCACTTATAGTCACGAAGGGCAAGCAAAACTGATAAATGAATGCAGTTTTTGTAAAAAAACAGAATTTATAAAGTGGATCACATTGGCCATGTTGGTCGAATCGAGTTCGTCATCAAGTTCCTCTTCATCAAGCAGCAGCTCATCTTCTTCATCATCAAGCAGCAGCTGGGGCGGTGGTAGTAGCAGTGGTGGCGGTACTGGCGGAAGTTGGTAGTTCAGCTTATTCACTGCATAAGATGCTTTGACCTTGCTTAAAGAAAATTTTTAAGGAAACGAACAGCAGCTTTTTTAAATCTTATCCTCACCTATTAAAAGTATTTTCTAATTTTGAAACACTTAGCACGGTCTTTGCTTAAAGCGTGTTTGCAATTACCCATTAAAACTGTTTCGCAGAATCCTATACTTATGACTAGAATTATCTTCCTCCTCATCGCTCTTTTTATTTTCACTAACCGTTTGAATGCACAAGAAACGTATCGCGTTAAGGCAGACAAATTGCGTGTAAGGGAAAGCAGCGATCCGAAAAGTAAGGTGATTGGAAATATTGCTCAAAATAAAAACATTACGGTTTTAGATGCCAAAAATGCCAAGTTTTACAAAGTAAAATTTAAAAACCGCGAAGGCTGGGTAAGCAAAGATTTCATCGAAAAAATTGCTCCTGCTGCTAAACCATCAACTCCTCAGCCAAATACTGCACAGCCGGCCGCTACCCCTCAAACGGCAGCAAGCGCCGACATGTATCGGGTAACTGCAGACGATTTACGGGTAAGGCAACAAGCTGATCCGAAAAGCAAAATTGTGGGATACCTGCCCAAAGATGAAAATGTTGCCGTGATCGATTCATCAAATACAAGCTTTTATAAAATTAAGGTTACCAATGGTGAGGGATGGGTGAGTAAAGAATTTTTGGTCAGGATTTCTCCTGTAAAAGCAGCAGCCGAAAAAACAAGCATTGCAGCTTCGGTACCTCAAGAAAACAAAGATTATACGAACATTATCTTTTTTGCGGTTGTAGCCTTAATACTGATTACCATTTTATACTTTTCGATTAAATATGCCAGCGGCAATAAATTTTTGATCGGTTTTTCGGCAATTGTGATTCTGGTAACCGGGTATTTCTGCTACATTACTTTTATACAGGCAAAAGTGGTAACGGGTACTTTTGCAAGCAACGAAGATATACAGTATAAAACCTTCAATTTTAAATCGAAAGATTCGGTAACCGTTACCGATGCCTATACTGATTCTATTTTTACCTCGAAATACGTTATCGAAGGTGACATGATCAAACTTTACGATCAGCAAAACACGATTATGTTATTAATCAGAGATGATAAAACATTAATTGGCGAAGGTTTTACAAGAGGGACTTTTACGAAAAAATAGAATTTCCAAAATCATATCAAACGTGCCTACGCGATGAAAAAAAAATACTTTTTTTCTACCCATGAATCGTCCCTATGGGACGCTTAGTCTTAACAAATAACTACACGCCGCCTAATTGGGCGATTTGCAAATTGAAGACGAGCCGGCAACTTTAGTCACTTTACATGCCATCCCATCGGGACGCTTGCTAGATAACAAATGTTATTTGTGTTTCATTCCTTAGGAACGTTTGGCAGGCATTTGTGCACAGCCGTTGTTTTTAAACCTGATGGAGCGGAATAGCCCGCAGCGTAGTGAGGACTATAAGCGATAGCAGGGCTGCTGCTCCCGAAGAAATACGGAGCGCTCATTTTCAAATAATTAGCATAACTAAGCGATTAAACTCTAAATAAAACAGCTACATTTTGGAAAAACATGTGGTAAACTGAAATAACCACCCCACCTTTCAGGCACCCCTCCAGGGGAGGGGAATTATAAAGAGCTAAAAATCAGCAAGATTTATTAAAAAAATCTTTTCTATTAATTAAAATATTTTTACCTTTGCAGTCCCTAAATAGGGGAAAAAGGAGATAATTAATTAATGGCTAAAAAACAAGTAGCAGAAAAAGAATTAGCGGCTAAAACAGCTGAACTTCAGGGAGAAGGCGGACGCCTGACTGAAAAAGAAACGATTGAATCAGAAGCTGATTCAGTTTCGATCGAATCGATCAAATCATCATTGGCTACACCATCGGAAGATTTCGATTGGGATGCAGATGAAAAAGTTTTCGGTAATTACAATGATGCAGACCGTAAAAAGTTTGAGGATATGTATGCTGGAACATTCAATCAGATCACTAAAGGTGAAATTATCAGCGGTATCGTTGTTTCAATTAACAACAAAGATGTAGTATTAAACGTAGGTTTCAAATCAGACGGTTTAGTTTCTACTTCAGAATTCCGTGATACACCAGATCTTAAAATCGGCGATTCAGTTGACGTTTTCGTTGAAGCACCAGAAGATGCTAACGGTCAATTGATCCTTTCTCGCAAAAGAGCAAAAACCCAAAGATCATGGGAAGCAATTAACGAGGCTCTTGAAAATGATAGAATCATCAACGGTTTCGTTAAGAGCCGTACTAAAGGTGGTTTAATTGTTGATATCATGGGCGTTGAAGCTTTCTTACCAGGATCTCAAATTGATATTAAACCTATCCGCGATTACGATGTATACGTGGGTAAAACAATGGAATTTAAAGTTGTTAAAATTAACCATGAGTTTAAAAACGTAGTCGTTTCTCATAAAGTGTTAATTGAAGATGATTTAGAAAGCCAAAAAGTAGAGATCGTTTCTAAATTAGAAAAAGGTCAGGTATTGGAAGGTACTGTTAAAAACATTACTGATTTCGGTGTGTTCATCGATTTAGGTGGTGTTGATGGTTTACTTCACATTACTGATATTTCTTGGGGCCGCATAGAGCATCCAAAAGAAGTATTATCATTAGATGAAAAAATCAACGTTGTTGTTTTAGATTTCGATGATGAGAAAAAACGTATCGCTTTAGGCTTAAAACAATTAACTCCACATCCTTGGGAGAACTTAAGCACCGACATCCAAGTTGGTTCTAAAGTAAAAGGAAAAATCGTAACTGTTGCAGATTATGGTGCTTTCTTAGAAATCATCCCAGGTGTTGAAGGTTTAATCCACGTTTCTGAAATGAGCTGGTCGCAAAACTTAAGAAATCCACAAGAATTCTTAAAAGTTGGTGATGAGATCGAGGCTGAAGTTTTAACTTTAGACAGAGACGAACGCAAAATGAGCTTAGGTATTAAACAATTATCTAACGATCCATGGCAAGAAGTTGCTGCTAAATTCCCAGTTGGAAGCAAGCATACAGCTACAGTTAAAAACATGACTAACTTCGGTGTGTTTGTTGAAATTGAAGAAGGTATCGATGGTTTAATCCACATCTCTGATTTATCATGGTCTAAAAAAGTAAACCACCCTAACGAATTCACTAAAGTTGGTGATGTATTAGACGTTGTTGTTTTAGAATTAGACGTTGATAACCGTAAATTAAGCTTAGGTCACAAACAATTGGAAGAAAACCCTTGGGATACTTTCGAAACGATCTTCACTTTAGATTCGGTTCACCAAGGTACTGTTGTTAAAGTAACTGATAAAGGTGCTGTTATTGCTTTACCATATGGTGTAGAAGGTTTCGTACCAACTAAACACATGGTTAAAGAAGATGGTACTTCAGTTAAAGCTGAAGAAACCAATGACTTCAAAATCATTGAATTCAACAAAGAAGCTAAACGCATCGTTGTATCTCACGCTCGTATTTGGGAAGAAGTTAAAGCTGAAGTTTTAGCAGAAGAACGTGCTACTAAGAAAAAAGAAGCAAAAGCATCTATTACAGCTGTGAAAAAAGTTAAAGATTCTGTAGAGAAATCTACTTTAGGAGACTTAGACGTATTGGCTCAATTGAAATCGCAATTAGAAGGCGAAGAAAGCAAAGCTAAAAAAGGCTAGTTCTTTTTAACTGATCATATTAATCCCGATAGCGAAAGTTATCGGGATTTTTTTTACACCAATTTACCGTCATTTCGAGCGGAGTGCAACGAAGTCGAGAAATCTAACTAGGGATAGCTTTCTCTCCCGACTCAACGTAGGGATTGCACTTCATCCGATAGCTATCGGATCGAGATGACGATTTATCTATTGAATCTTACGCCGAGAGATAATTTATTGTATAAAAATCAGTATAAATGACATGAGAATTTCAAGGAGATAAATATTCTGAGATTGTCGTCATTGCGAGAAGGCTTTTTCAGCCGACGAAGCAATCTCATTAATGCAATTAAGAACAAGACAGGAGCTTATATTTTCTTAAATGCCTTATACGGTAAATAATAATTTGAAAACGAAAGCAACAGCCTATCGGTAACCACAGCCCCGCTATACTTTCTGCCGTGAAAAACGGCATTCATCCTATCGGGTTTATGTAACAAAGTAATTCGTCCTGCCAAACCTTTTCCTTTCAACCGTCTATAATTATTACTTTTGAAAAGGAAAATCCCTTATAATGAAGAAATTTATCTTTTTGTTTTTATCAATTATTTCGTTTAAACTTTCTGCACAGGAAGTAAATATAATTCCCCAACCCGTAGAACTAAGGCCCGGAGCTTTTCCGTCAGATAAATTCAAACTTAACAATAGTACCACGATCAGAATATTGGATTCTACAGCGGTGAACGCTGCTATTTTTCTTAAAAATTATATTGCCAATCATTATAATCTTAACTTAGAGATAAGCAATAATCTAGTGGAAACTAAGGGAAATGCCATTAATCTCGTTATTTCAGATCAATTGTATAAAAACCCCGATAAATACTTTGTATCTGTATTGTCTTCCACAATTAATACAGGTGCTTCTTCACCACAGGGTTTGTTTTATGCAGTTCAAACCATTATACAGTTATTACCAACAAATGCTGATAAAGAAATCAGTATTCCTTCAGTAGATATTATAGATTATCCCCGCTTCGATTATCGAGGCATGCATCTGGATGTAAGTCGCCATTTTTTTGACGTAGCCTTTATAAAACAGTACATCGATTATCTAGCGCTTCATAAAATGAATTATTTTCATTGGCATTTAACTGATGACCATGGCTGGAGAATAGAGATCAAAAAATATCCCAAGCTTACTGAAATCGGAGCATGGCGAAATGGTAGCATTATTGGCTTATGGCCCGGACAAGGAAACGAGCACATAAAATATCAGATATTGCCGGCAGAAGTAAAAATCACGCCAAAAGATGCTGTCATTAAAACTGATGGTATTCGTCACGGTGGTTATTACACGCAAGAACAGATTAAAGATGTGGTTGATTATGCTGCTAAACGTTACATTACCATTATTCCTGAAATTGAAATGCCTGCCCATAGCATGGCCTTATTGGCTGCATACCCAAAATTAGGCACGGAACCCGGCAAAAAATACGAAGTTGCCCAAACATGGGGAATGATGAATAAATACAACAATGTACTTCAGGCTTCTGATACGACTTTTAAATTTCTGGAAAATATATTAACTGAGGTAATGGCTTTGTTTCCCTCGCAATACATCCACATTGGTGGCGATGAAGCCTCGAAAGTATGGTGGAAACGATCTGCTGTTTCGCAAGAGATTATGAAGGCCAATGGTCTGAAAAATGAAAGTGAGCTACAGAGTTATTTCATCCGCAGAATGGAAAAATTTGTAAACAGCAAAGGTAAAACCATTATCGGCTGGAACGAAATTTTACAGGGCGGTTTAGCCCCTAATGCAGTTGTAATGAGCTGGCAAGGCGAAAAAGGTGGTATAGATGCGGCAAAACAAAACCACAAAGCCATTATGACACCTGAAGATAAGATGTATTTCAATCATGGTCAGTTTGTAAAAGAAGATAGCTTGGTTGCAAATAAGTTTTCGCCCTTAATTGATGTTTACAATTATGAACCCGTACCGGCTGAATTAAGTGCTGAGCAGGCTAAATACATTTGGGGCGCACAGGGCTGTTTATGGAGTGAGTACATTACCAATCCGGCAAAAGTACAATACCTGCTTTTTCCAAGAATAGATGCCTTGAGCGAAATTTTGTGGAGCCCGAAAGAAAAACGGAATTATCCAGATTTTCAAAAAAGGCTAAAAACACAGTTTAAACGCTATGATTTAATGGGAATAACCTACTCCAAAAGGTATTTATCTGACCATCTCGTTAATTGAGCCAGGAAGATATTTACGAAAAATTATTACATAGGTAATTGAGCGAACCAAAGCAATAAAAATAGGTAGTCAGTTAGATAAAACGGCCATGTCAGTTTGGAGAAATCCGACTGACTTTTTTAATTACAGCCTATACAGATTGTTCTATTTTGAAAATTAATGCAATCTTTGCATTAAAAATTAAACCATGCGTAAACTATTTGCCGTCCTTTCTACCATCATCACCTTATTTGCCATTAAAGAAACGGTATACATCTTTACTTCTACTGAGCCAGATATGGTTAAACAAAAAGCCATCATGATTGTAATCGCCTTAAGTATCAGTATTCCTTTAGTGATCCTTTCGCTATGGCTTTGGTCGCCGGGTAGAAAGAAAAATGGTCAACAAAATTAAGTTATAAACTTATTTTTCAATTCGGGTGTTGGTACCCAGCAACTCTCCTGCCTGCCCCACCATCTGTAACGGTTTTTAGCAATAATATCGTAAACCCAATCGCGTATAAATTTAGGAACGATCAGAAAAACATAAAACAACGGAATTAATCCGCTGAGTTGTTTAGCCACACGCAATGCCGCTGAAGATTTAGTGTAAAGCCTTCCCTCTTGTAGTAACAAAATGGTATTTAACTTTTGAGGATCGGCATTAAATTTAGGCAGCATATCTTTGGCATAATCTCCCTGTAGCGCGGTGAATTTAAATTGATTTTTTTTATCATGTTCGATAACAAACTGAACCGATGCGTTGCATAGATTACAAACACCATCAAAAAAGATTACCGGTAAGGCCATGAAATAAAGTTAGCCATTAAAGCCTCAATAAAAATCAGTTTTATGTATTATTACTTATTTATTAATCTGTTAATTGGCTATAAAACAGATAATCATGTACATTAGCTTTCGCGATCAAAACCTAAAGTGTATGTATATTTCGATCAATAATGAGCTGGTTTTAAAAGAAGGTGCCAATATTTCAGTATCCGACCTCTCCATCCAGCGGGGATATGGAATTTTCGATTTCCTGAAAACGTTAAACAACAAACCTATTTTTATACAGGATTATTTCGACCGCTTTTATCACTCGGCGAAAGAAATGAATCTGGAAGTAAATCTCGATCGAACACAGCTTTACGAGGCCATTTTAAAACTGATCACAAAAAACAATATACCAAATTCGGGTATCAAAATTATTTTAACCGGCGGATTTTCTGACGATGGCTACACCATGGTAAAACCCAATCTGATTATCATCCAAACGCCTTTAAACATTAGCGAAGCTTTGGCAGAAAAAGGACTTAACCTGGTGAGTTATAATCACCAGCGGCAGATTCCGCACGTAAAAACCATCGATTATTTACAAGCTATCCGCCTGCAGAAATTTGTTAGGGAAAGCAATGCTGATGATTTATTATACCACAATAACGGCAAGGTAAGGGAATGCCCAAGGGCCAATTTTTTCATTATCACCGATAATGAAATTATCACCGCAAAAAATGAAATTTTAAATGGGATTACAAGAAAGAAGATTTTAGGTTTAAACATTCCTAACTATACTTTTGCGGAAAGAGATTTTACATTGGATGAATTATATAATGCCAAAGAAGCCTTTATCAGCAGCTCTACCAAAAACGCCTTTCCCGTTAACCAGGTAGATGAAAAGTTAATCGGCGATGGAAAAAACAGTATAACCAAATTAATTAACGATAAACTTTTAGCATTGATCGAACTGGACCAGAATAGCTGAAACGGGGTGTTTTAAACCTTTAATAGCTGTAAAAATTGGCCATTTAAACCGGATGGAAACGGCAGCTCACGTTTGAAAATCGGGACTACAGTGTACAGTCGGACCACCATTAAGATGAAAAACAGCTATTGCTTTCCAAAAAACATTGCAAAAAGAAAAACCGATTTTTAAATGTTGTAACAGAACAATTTAACTATCAAAAAATAAAACAATCGATCTTCAACTTTCTTACCTTAAAACATTTTTATATATTTGCCCAATCCTTCTTCAATGCAAAAGAAAACACTTCTTGACGGACAAAAAATTCAGATTACAATTAAGAGGCTCTGCCATCAATTAATTGAAAACCACGACGATTTCGCAAATACCGTTTTAATTGGTATCCAGCCAAGGGGTATTTTTTTGGCAGATCGCATTCATCAGGACCTTCAACAGATTCTAAAAAACAAGAAAATTTTAAAGGGCAACCTTGATATTACTTTCTTTAGAGATGATTTCCGTCGTAAAGACGGACTGGTTACCGCAAGCAGTAACTCGATCGATTTTATTATCGAAGGCAAAAAAGTAATCTTAATTGATGATGTACTTTGGACCGGTAGAACCATTAGAGCAGCGCTTGACGCTCTACTTGCCTATGGCCGCCCAGAGAAAGTTGAACTTTTGGTTTTAATAGACCGTAGGTTTAGCAGGCATTTACCTATCGAGCCCGATTACATTGGGCATCAGGTAGATAGCTTAAACTCGCAACAGGTAAAAGTAACCTGGGCGAGCGAAGGAAGTGAAGATAAAGTGATTTTAATATCCGAAAATACTAAATAAAAATGGCAGCAGAAAAACTATCAACCCGACATCTTTTAGGCATTAAAGATATTAACCGGAATGATATCGAATTGATTTTCGAAACTGCAGATAATTTCAAGGAAGTGATTAACAGACCAATAAAAAAGGTTCCTTCACTCCGTGATATTACCATTGCCAATATCTTTTTCGAAAACTCTACCCGTACCAAACTTTCATTCGAACTTGCTGAAAAAAGGCTTTCGGCCGATGTGGTCAATTTCGCCGCTTCCTCTTCATCGGTGAGCAAAGGTGAAACCCTGATCGATACGGTAAACAATATCTTATCAATGAAAGTGGATATGGTGGTGATGCGCCACCCCTATGCGGGTGCTGGTCAGTTTTTAAGCAAACACGTTAAAGCGCAGATTGTAAATGCCGGAGACGGTGCGCACGAACATCCAACACAAGCCTTACTTGATGCTTTCTCTATCCGCCAGAAATTGGGTGATGTAGCTGGTAAAAAAGTGGTAATTGTGGGCGATATCTTACACTCTCGTGTAGCGATCTCGAACATCCTTTGCCTGCAGCGCTTAGGCGCCGAGGTAATGGTTTGCGGACCAACAACTTTAATCCCAAAACACATCCACCAACTTGGAGTAAAAGTTGAACATAATTTAATTAAAGCCCTGAACTGGTGTGATGTAGCAAACATGCTCCGTATTCAATTGGAGCGCCAGGACATTAAATATTTCCCATCATTAAGGGAATATGCCATGATGTATGGCTTAAACAAACAGATCTTAGATAACCTTGATAAAGAAATCATTGTCATGCATCCTGGCCCAATAAACAGAGGCGTTGAGATTACCAGCGATGTGGCCGACAGCAAACAATCGATCATTTTAGAGCAGGTAGAAAACGGAGTAGCAATAAGAATGGCTGTGCTGTATTTGTTGGCAAGCCAGGGATAGGTTAGTTCAATCGTTCATTGGTTTATTAGTGCAGAGTCCATAATCTAGCATCTTGCCGAAAGTACTAAGTCCAACGTCTTTTAGAAATGCGTTAGTAAATAGTCCATTGCTAATAGACTATGGCAATTTACCAATTTATATGATTGACCAGTTAACCCTTCTAATAGATTGCTTTGTTGGCTGAAAAGCCGCCTCGCAATGACGGATGCGGCGGTACCAATGAACTATTGACGAATGAACCAGTGAACCTCAACCAGATGCGGCGGTACCAATGAACAATGAGCCCTATCATTTTTCCACATTCGTTCACCCCTTAATACCAAACCAAAAATCCTATCGTTAATTTGTGTTATTAACAGATGTTAATTACTTCTGTTGATAAGCTTTGATACTATTTCTAATTTAGTACCAACCATATTTGAAACCAATGCAGAAAAAATACTTACTAATTCCGCTACTTTTAGCAGGAAGTTTTAGCACCTACGCTCAGGTTAGCGCTGTGCAAAACCTCAACAAAAACTATCAAACGGGCTTAGAATTATTAGACAAAGAAAAATACACTGCAGCTGCACAACAGTTTAAACTTGTTGAGCTGCAACGTTATAAACCTTCTACCCAAGCGGAAAGCAACGCTGAATTATCTTTACTGAAAGAGAATGCAAAATTTTACGCTGCTGTTTGTGCACTAGAGTTAACCAATAGTGATGCCGAAAGTTTGTTTCAGGCATTTATCCGCGATTATCCGTTAAACCCGAACACCAAACTGGCTTATTTCTACGTTGGAAAAACTTATTTCAACCAAAAAAACTATAAAAAAGCTTTAGAATGGTTCGAAAAAACAGATCCTTCTACGCTTTCGGGCAAACAAAGAAACGAATACCAGTTTAAACAAGGTTACGCTTATTTCGAACTTAAAGACTACGACAAAGCAGAACCTTTATTCGAAAAAGTTAAAAAAGAAGAAGGCGATTTTCAGGAAAGCGCCACCTACTACTTTGCTTACATCAATTACCTAAACAAAGAGTATAAAACAGCATTGGCCAACTTCGAAAAGTTAAAGGGCTCTCCTACTTATGAGGCGAGTTATCCATACTACATCACTTCGATGTATTACCTTGACGAGCGTTATGATGATGTAATCAGCTATGCTTTAGCAGCCATTCAAAAAACCAAACAACAGTTCGAGCCAGAAATGTTGAGTTTGGTCGCAGCATCGTACTTTGCAAAATCTGAATTCAAAAATGCTGAAAAGTATTTCGCCGAATATTATGCAAAAGATAAAAGCGAAACCAAAAACAACCTGTTCATTTACCAATACGGCTACTCTTTGTTCCAGAATAAGAAATATAAAGAGTCTGTTGCTGTTTTAGAAAAACTAAATACCGATGATGTTTACCT
This sequence comes from Pedobacter sp. ISL-64, assembly GCF_018613605.1. Classification (GTDB taxonomy): domain Bacteria; phylum Bacteroidota; class Bacteroidia; order Sphingobacteriales; family Sphingobacteriaceae; genus Pedobacter. Next base: position 295,671 of record NZ_JAGGPU010000020.1, read on the forward strand.
TCAAAATGGTATGCATACTTTGGGTAAAGCCTTTATTCAATTGGGCGATAAACCAAAAGCGCAGAGTGCTTTTTTCAGGGCATCGCGTTTAAGTTTTGACAAGGGTATACAGGAAGAAGCATGGTTAAATTATGCCAAATTAAGTTACGAACTAGAATTCCATCAGCAGGCGCTAGAGACCACTCAGGGTTTTTTAAAAACTTTCCCGAAATCGCGTAAAATAAACGAAGCCAAAACTTTATTGGGCGAAGTTTTATTAACCACCAAAAACTATCAGGCGGCTGTAGATATTTTAGAACCTATTCCAGATAAAAACCTTGAAGCTAAAGAAGCTTACCAAAAAGTAACCTATTTCCGTGGGTTAGAATTTTATAATGAAAGAGCATTCCCAAATGCATTATCGATGTTTTTACGTTCTGAAAAGTTTCCTGAAGACAACGAGATTAATGCATTGAATACCTACTGGAAAGCTGAATCGATGTACGAACTGCGCAAGTTTGGAGAAGCAGTTTCTACCTTTGAGAAATTTTTGAAAATGCCTGATGCCGACAAAACCGGTGTTTACAATTTTGCGAACTACGCTTTGGCCTATGCAGCTTTCGAAGATGAGAAATACAGCAAAGCAGCTACTTATTTCGAAAAATTCCTGGCGGGCAATGATAAAGACCAAAAAACGATTGATGATGCCACCATCCGTTTAGCCGATTCTTATTTCGTAAACAAAAACTATGGTGATGCAATGGCAAATTACAACAAGATCATCAGCCGCAAAACCACTTCAGAAGATTACGCCACTTTCCAGAAAGGAATGATCCAGGGATTGGAAACGCAGTATGATGCGAAAATTGCTACCATGCAGAGCCTGTTGAATACTTTTCCAAATTCTAATTACGCTGATGATGCTGGTTTCGAAACCGCTTATACGTATTTCAACAAGGGCGATTTTGATAAATCTAAATCAGACCTTGTAGCCCTGGTAGCTAAATATCCACGCAGCAGTTATGTGGCAAAAGCGCTGGTAACCATCGGTTTGGTTCAATACAATCAGGATCAGGACGATGCCGCTTTAGAATCGTTTAAAAAAGTAATCCGCGATTACCCTACTGCCGATGAAGCCAAACAGGCAATGGAATCGATCAAAAACATTTATGTAGATCGCGGCGATGCAAATGGTTTTATCGCTTACGCAGCAACTACCCCACTTGGAAATTATTCGGGCTCGGAGCAAGACAATATCGTTTTTGCCGCAGCCAATAACACCTATTTAAAAGGCGATGCCAATGGTGCGTTCCAGGCGGTAAATGCTTATTTTGATAAATTCCCTAAAGCGAACCATGAAAAAGAAGCTAAATTTATCAGGGCAGAATCGCTGGTGAAATTAGGCCGTCCAGATGAAGCCATTCCTGATTACGAATTTATCTTAAACGACTGGACAAGCGATTACACAGAACGCTCTTTGGTGAGTATATCAACATTGTTCTTAAATCAGAAGAAATACAACGAGGCCATTGTGTACCTGAAAAGATTAGAAACTACTACCGATTACAAGTCGCACTATAGTTTTGCCATCAACAATTTGTTAAAGGCTTACACCGCTTTAAACATGCCTGATGACATGCTCAAATATGCACAGTTGACCAAAGAATCGGAAAAAGCTTCTGAGGAAGAAAAAAACAGTTCGAGCTTATTCTCTGGTAAGGCTTACTTGTTAAAAGGCGATACCACCACAGCAATTAAGGAGTTTAAAAATGTAGTGGCCAAAACAAAAACAGTTGCTGCCGCAGAAGCAAAATATAATTTAGCTTTATTGGAATACAACAAAGGTGATTTCAAAACTTCATCTAAAACCTGTTTCGATCTGGTTAACAACATGGCTGCTTACGATTACTGGGTAGCAAAGGCGTTTATCCTTTTATCTGACAACTATGTGGCCCTGAAAGATAATTTACAGGCAAAAAGCACTCTTCTCAGTATAATTGATAACTACGAAGGCAAGGATGATATTATCCCTACAGCCAAAGAAAAACTAGAAAAACTAAACCAGAAGAAGTAGCATTATGAAATCGATTAAATATATATATAGTTCACTGTTTATTTTAGCTGCTGGATTAATGACTGCGCAGGCGCAGGATAAAAAGGCCGATGAAAAAGCAGTAGTAAATGAAGAAATTGAAGTAGTTCGTCCATATAAACCAATTTTGGCCGAGGCTGTAAAGCTGAGACGAAGCCCAAATTTAGATGATGTTAAAACTTATAAAGCAAAATTAAACTATAGCATATTAGATAGAAAGCTGGAGTTAAACAGCGATATCCAAAAGTTACAGGCACAAGCTTTGGCCGAAGAAAAAGAAAGCATATTGGTTAACAATTATGTAAAAGGTGCATTCGGATCGCTGGCTACCCTTTTGGGCGAAGCTTATTTTAACACCGGTAAAGATGAAGGTTTACAGGTTGGTGGATACTTTAAACATTTTAGTCAGGAAGGAAAGCTGAACAAGCAGAATAGCAGTAACCAACAATTAAGTGTTTTTGGCCGCAGTATCTTAGATCAAAACACAGTTAGTGGCCGCATTAATTTTGAACGTAACGGCACCTATTTTTATGGTATAGATGATACCAGGCCTACGCTTAACCCTAACCCTGATAAACAGGCCTTAACCACCATTGAACTGGAAGGCGAGCTGGTAAAAAACTTTACAGAAGATGAAGATGCTTTTAGTTATGCTTTAAAAGCCAATGGTTATATCTGGAATGATAAATTCAGCGCAAAAGAAAACTACCTGAGCTTAAACGGTTATGTAAACAAACGTATTAATTCGTTAAACTTAGGTTTGGCCGCATCAACCGAATTCGGTAATAGCAAAGATGCTTTAACCAGCGTTGGCAATAACCTGTTGCGTTTAAATCCGTATATCCGTTTACAGGTTAAAGGTGCTAAAATTACAGCGGGGATTAATTTTGTACAGGAATTTGGTGCTTTTAGCAGCTCTAAAATATTCCCTGCCATTACCGCCGATTTCACTTTAATTCCAGATTATTTACAGGTTTTCGGAGAAGTTAAAGGTGATGTAAACAGAAACTCGCTAAAAGGCTTTACCGATGAAAACCCTTGGTTAAACAGCAATATTGTGGTTAAAAATACGGTTGAAAAGTTAAGTTTCAGCGCTGGTATTAAAGGAACCGGCGGACCGGGTTTTGGTTACAAGGCGCGCGTATATGTAAAACAGTTTGATGATATGCCTTTGTTCGTGAACAACTTTACTGACTTTAACAAATTTGATGTGATATACGATTTCGGTAAAACCAAATTAACAGGCTTAGAAGGTGAAATTTCTGTTCAGGTAAGTGATGCCTTAAAATGGACAGGTAAATTAAATATCGACGATTGGAAACCTGCCTCAGAAACCTACTCTTGGTTTAAACCAGGTTTAAAAGTAAGTTCGAACTTTGTTTATACCTATAATAAAAAACTAAGCTTTAACGCTGGTGTTGTAATTCAGGATGATATTAAAGCTAAAGTATATACCGGCGCTCCTGTTCCCGCTTCACAATACATAATTCCCAATACCAATATAGAACTTATTGAAACGGTTAAAGGTTATGTAGATTTAGGCCTTGGTGCTGATTACCGCATCAACAAAAAATTCTCTGTTTTTGCTAAAGCAAACAATATCTTAAATACAAACTACAGCAGGTATTTGTACTATCAGGTAAACGGATTTAATATTTTCGGAGGATTAACGTATTCGTTTTAAGCGATAAAATCGTAAAATTCATTTTTAATATTTTATACGCCTTTAAGTTAAACTTAAAGGCGTATTTTGTTTGTAAGCTTAGGGGCGGCCGATCATCAGCAAAAACAACTTTAAGATAATTATTTCCACAAAGAATTATTAATACCTATTCTCTTAATTGAACAACATTAATATTGTTGTGATTTCGACTATATTTACTTTAGTTAGCGTAAAATTAAATCGGAATGAGAATCCCAACAATACATGGATATATTGACAGAAGAATCTTAATTAACTTCACAGCCGACCCAAAGATTGTGAAAGAGCTGATTCCCTTTCCTTTTAGACCAAAAGTTTATATGGAAAAGGCCATTGTTGGAATATGCCTAATCAGACTAAAAAATATAAAACCAAAAGGGTTACCAAACTTTATGGGTGTAAATTCTGAAAATGGTGCTCATCGAATTGCAGTTGAATGGGATGAGGACGGTGTAACAAAATCAGGAGTTTATATACCACGTCGGGATACTTCGCTAAAATTAAATGCGCTCGTTGGTGGACGAATATTTCCAGGTAAACACTTTCATGCAAAATTCAAAATAGAAGAAGAAAACGGTAATTACCAAATTAGTTTTAAGAGCTCAGATAATACCGAGATATCAATTGATGCTAATGAGACTCCTTTGTTTAACAATAAATCAATTTTTAAAACACTAGAAAATGCATCTGACTTTTTTGAAAACGGCGACCTTGGATATTCACCAAATAAAGACAAATTTGATGGTCTGAGATTAAAAGCATACCATTGGAAAGTTAGTCCACTTGAGGTTTTGAAAGTAAAATCAAGTTTTTTTGAAAACGAAGATCTTTTCCCCCCAGGGTCGGTGACTTTTGACAATGCGCTGCTTATGACAAATGTTGAGCATGAATGGAAAAGTGAAACAAACAAATAACTATAAAACATTATAGGTCTAACAAAAATGAAGCAAATATTCATAACGATCTTAAGCATTTTCACCCTGACCTCTTACGGTCAGGACAAAAACAATTATACTCATTTCAATAAACTGACAGAAGTTGAAGGAACTGATTATGTAATTGCAAGTGTTGAAAATTGGGAAAAAATACCTGGTGCGAAAAACAAATACCTGCTGTTTATTAATACTAAAAACGGACAAACAAAACAGGTAGATTTCCCGAGCGATGGCTATTTTGAAAAACTTGAACAGGTTAAGATTGACCACCTAGGGATCAATCAGATTATTATTTCAGCCCAAACTATTGATCTTGACGAAAAAAAGGGAATAGACTGGAACGACCCAAAACAAATTATAATCTTATCTCCTGATGGACAAAAAAGAACACAGTTAACAGATAACAAACTCTTTGTAAGGACCTGGGCTGTGAATAAACAAACAGGAACCATTATTGTAACGGGCCACATTGACACAAACAATAATAACAAGTACGACAAAACGGATAAAAGCGAAATTCTAATTTACGACTTGAAAACCTTGAAACCGGTTAGTAAAATTTGAGAAGGCCCATACCAAGTTTTTCTCTCATTAGATTTGAAATTTCTGTTTTCTATCATCTCTTATGAATTTTCAATACTAATCATTTCAATTTTGTTCCTACTATAATTATTTAAACCGATATCCTATCCCAATCCTAAAAACCTGATTGGTCTGTTTAAAAGAGCCCGAACTATTGCTCACCTTGAATGGAGTTAACCATTGGTAGCTTCCATTGATATCAAATTGTTTAATGTGAATACTGATGCCGCCCGTAAACCCTACATTTACCTTATTGCTTACTGTATTTACTAAGGTCGAGTCGATTTGCTTGCTATGGTATAGTGTATCACGTGGATCGGCTATCGGGTTTAATCTGGCTATCATTGCAGACTGCTTGCCCACAAAACTAATTACCGGACCTACTTTAACACTTATATGTTTTGAAAGCCTATAGGCTGCTGTTAAAGGAATATCTACTGTAATCACTTTTCGTGTAGCTGCAATTGTAAACGGCGGTAACGAATCAGGACGGTAATAACTTGGATGTGTAAATTCTCCTGCAATTTTTTGATAGCTATTAACATTTACGCCAACAGAAAGCTGCCATTTTTTGCTTAATAAGTAAGCACCAGATATGCCGACATAAAAACTACTGTTGCCTTTTTGCACATTCATTCCTGTTGTTACACCATAACTATATGTAGGCACTATAATTTCGCTTTCTTGTTTAATTTTAGTCGTTTTGATTTTGGGTGATTTGACATTTTTTACTTTCTGGGTTTTACCTCCAGTGGTGCGGTCTTCTTTATTGTTGCTTCCCTTCCTACGGTTATTTATTGAGGATGCACTTTGTGAATCGCCAGGGGCATAGGTTTGTAAAACAGCCCTTTGGTTTAAAATGGAAGCAGGTTGTTTAAAAAATCCATTTGTTTCCTGATAACTATTTGGTATTAATAACAAATTTTGTCCGTTCATAAATGAACTATCAACATTCCGGCCTTTAGATTCATGATCATCAGCTTTTGAGCCAGGCTTTGATGATCTCGAACTTAAAATTTCAAATCGTCCAAAATGATGACGTCTTTGTGTACCATCGTGTTTGTTTTTAATGGGAGAACCAGCATTCGGTTTAGCGGCAAATGAAATAATGTTTTCATTGCCATTCACCCGTTTTACATCCTGAACAGATCCATTGTCAATATTTTTATTTTGTTCAGCAAGATCATTAACTGCATTTCCATCCCGATCAACACTATCCTTAATTATTATTGTATCGGCAAAATTGCTGTAATTTATCACCTTGCTACTATCAACAACTATTGAATCCAGAATTGCGGGTTTAACTTTCTTTTCTATTTCTTTCTGTTTATTTTTTGATTTCAGAACTGCAAAGTAGCCTACAGCAGAAACCGTAGCAGCTACAGATAATGTATACCCAATTATTTTAAACAGTTTCGCTCCTGTAGATAGATGAGTACCGGGGCCACCGATCGTACTGATTGGCATTTGCTCGTTAAGCAGTTTGTGCATACCCGCCCATGAGGCATCCGAAGCATCCTTAATTGGAAGACTATCGAATTTATTGCGCCAGAGTTTATGATACCATGCTGAATTTCTCATCTTTTTTTTATGTTTTCAGTTGGTTTATCAATTGCTGAGGATGTTAACATTTTCCTCAACTGTTTCTTTGCCTCTGAGAGGTGCCACCTGGAGGTGCTCTCAGTAATATCCAAATGTTCTCCAATTTCTTTGTGCGAATAACCATCAATAACTGAAAGGTTAAAAACCAACTGCGTAGCGGCTGGCAATAAGCGTATCAATTTTAGGAGATCTTCTACGAAAAGTTTATCCAACACCGAAGGCTGGATAAAAATCTCTTCTATTTCATCTGAACTAATCGTTTCGTTAAATTTCGCCTCTTTTCGGCTAATATCAATACACGACCTTACCATCACCGTCCTAATCCAGGCACCAAATTCTCCTTTTTTAGCATCGAAAGTATGGATATGTTGAAAAACCTTCAAAAAACCAACGCTCAGCGCATCATGCGCCAGATCATCTGATTTTAAATACCGTAAACATATACGCAGCATATCGGCGTAATAGCGCTTGTAAAGATCTTCCTGTGCTTGCCGCTCATTGGCTTTGCAACCTTTGATTAGTTTAGTATCCTGCTTAAAAAAAAGGTTCATCCATTTGGGTCGGTAAGCGGTTTTTCATCGTGTTATAATAAGGTTACGTAGTGAGTATGAAAAACGCTGGGTTAAAATTAATTTTTTTCGTTAATACATTTTTATTTTTCAACCAAGCGTTTTTAGAACCCGGTTCGTATACCTTATAAACCCCCTACTCTATGCACCATAATGAAAGCTATAACAGACATAACGAATGGTACAATACACATTTCCCGTCAGAGCGTTCTAAAACTGACCTTTACGGGAAGGCAAGGGCCAGGGGTAAAAACAATGTAGCTTACTGGCTCCAAAAACTCTTCTTTAACTGTCTTGACCCACTTTTGGATAAAAAAGAACAGCGTTGGCTTACTATAGGAGATGCCTACGGTTTTGATGCGCAGTACATTCTAAATTCAGGCAATCATGCATTGGCAACCGATCTGAACACCGATTTTTTAACGGTTGCGCAAAAGGAAGGGATTATTAACGCCTGCGCTGCAGAAAACGCTGAAAAACTTTCACAACAAGACAATAGCTTTGATTTTGTGCTTTGCAAAGAATCTTACCATCATTTCCCCAGGCCCTACGCCGCAATGTATGAGATGATCAGAGTGGCCAGATCAGGGGTGATTGTAATGGAACCGCAAGATCCGGTAATAAAAATGCCGTTACTATTAATGTTAAGCAATCTTTTTGCCCGAAACGGGCAATTTATTAACAAACTATGGAAAAACCGTTTTTCATTTGAGCCTGTTGGAAATTTTGTATACAAGGTTTCTGAACGGGAATTTGAAAAACTGGCGGCTGGTTTAGGTCTGCCGATGGTGGGCTTTAAAAAAATTAACCCCAATTACTGGTTTAAAGGGGCAGAATCGATACCCACTGATCAACACAACAGGCAGTTTCTCTTTATCAAAACGAAGAAGTTTCTTTTTGACATCCTCGTTAAATTAAGGGCTATGCCATCACAGGTGTTAACGGCAGTTATTTTTAAACAATTACCTGATGAGCACACGATTAATCTGCTTAAGAAAAGCGGTTACCACCTGGTTTACATTCCCCAAAATCCTTATCTAAATTAAACAATATCCACTCTTATCATTTCACACATATCTAAATAAAACATGAAAATTAACTCAACACCTAAAATCCTTTATTTTTTCTCAATCTTAATGTTACTGGGGTTTTTGATACTAACTTACTTTTTTTATCCCCGTGTGCTATGGAGCGAGTTCTTCGCATCAGCAGCTATTTTTTTGCCCATTGCGGTTGGGATAATTACTTCTGCTATTCTTTTATTCCTGGGCATATACCTGATGATAAAAGGCCTTAACCACGGAAAAGAAAAAAAACACGTTAGATATTTATAGTCATTAAAACCTACTATTATTATGGGTGATTTAGCTGTATCCTCTATATCCATTCATTACTTATCCCACCACACCCTAGCAGTAAGTACATCGCCTCCAGCTATTCTGGCTACAGCATCTTTATAATTTTGGGGGTTGTTCAGCACCTCTGTTGATAGGTAGATCATCCTGCGGGGAATGGTGCCATTGGTAACGTTGCCTTTGTAATTTACGGGAATAAGTTTAGGATAATCACTCCGTTTCCAGTTTAGCCAGGCCTCTATAAAATTAAAATTGGTACCGGTAGCTACCCAGTATTGCAAATTTATGGCACTCAATGCGCTTTGTGTACTGCTTTCATCAAGCGAATTCTGGTTAACAAAAGCGGTAATTTTATTGGAATCAACCGCAGCCAGAGGATCTAACTGGACAAGCGACTGTATAGCCCCGGTTAATCCGTTGGTATAATGTAGTTTTGCCGTGCCATTAATATTCCAGCCCCTTACCTTAGCTTCGGCCAGTAGAAATTCAGTTTCTGCGTAACTCAGGATAAAAATTGGCCCACCTAGTTTAAGGTACATCGCGGTGCGTGGTCTGGAATACTTTCCGAGCGGGGCAAGGTCACTTCCGCTACCTGTACCACCCGGATAGTTTGGCGAACGACTGATATCGGTGGTTCCACCCTGTAGATCGTATCCATTTGGCAACCCAAGCTGAACAGCTGCATCGGTATCTCCACTTAAATTCTGATTCGCATTTTTGGCCAATCCATCTTTTGGTACTTCACCTATCACTTCCAACCTGGGGTCGTTGGTATTTTTTAACTGATCAATTAAGGTTTTACTCCACCGTACTTCCAAATAGTCGGAAAATGTTCTTAAAGCAAGCGATGTTCCATTTTGACTGTTAAAAGAGGAAGCATCGGTTAAAAGAATCGCATTGTCATTGATACTGTTAAAAGTTTTGCCCGCAGCCTTTTCGGCCCAAATTCTGGCCTTATCCGGATCTACTTTCGTTAATCGCATGGCAATCCTAACCATTAACGAATAACCAAATTTTTTCCATTTACCGATATCGCCTTTATAAAAAAGATCAGCACTTGGTCTGGGTTTTTCGGCATCCAATTGCGCGGTAGCCGTTTCGAGATCGTTCAGCATGTGGGTATAAATATCTTCCTGACGATCGTAAACGGGATATTTAACACCTTGCATCGCTTTAACAGCCTGTGTATAGGGCACATCACCATAAGCGTCGGTAATCCGTTGCAAAATCAATACGAACATGATATCACCAATCGCAATCAGGTTTTTATAGGCCGCTGGATCTTTTAATCTGGCCAGTCGTTGCATCTCTCTGATGTAGGAGGCATCAGCATAACCTTCATCAAAAATACGACCCTGATAATCGGTAAAACTGCCCACGTTGATGTATTTATCACCATTGTTGTAATAATAATAAGTTGAGGCAAGCAACTGCATCATAGTACTCTGATACAGAAGCTGGTAATAACCCAAATTGGCATATTTTAACTGTGCCTGTGCAAGCAAGCTGTTGGGATCATAATTGTCTTCTGTGAGTTTGGTTGGATCTGTATTGATTTCATCCAGCTTTCCCTTAGAACAGCTGCCCATTAAAGCCAGGAAAAAAGCACCCAAAACACACAACTTTCTCATGGCCATGTTATTTGAATTTAAAATTAAAATTAACCCCAAATGTACGTGTTGCAGGCAATGAAGCCCCTTCTATCCCGGCATAACCCAATGTTGGCGAGAACTGCGACTCAGGATCTATATTTTTAGTGTATTTAAGCAAAGTAAACAGGTTCCGCGCGACCATATCTATCCCTATACTACCAAAAGGTGTTCTTTTTAAAAAACGTTCGCTAAAAGAATAACCTAATGTGGCCTGCCTCAGCTTGATAAAACTGCCATTGAGTACTGATAATGCAGAAATATTGGTAGCCAGTTCAGGGTAATAGGCATAAGCCGGAACATTAATCGTGTTCTTCTGCCCATTTTCTAACACGCCATCGGCCACAATCCCTGTCTCCCTACCCACTAAAGTTGCCTTATTTAAGCCAAGCACATAACTGTAATATTCTGTTGCTGATAGGATTTTATTGCCAAAGCGATAATCGATCAAAAAGGAAAAACTAAACTGTTTATAGCTAAAACTGTTGGTTATCCCTCCATATAGCGTAGGCATGGTGCCACCCATAGGAATAAAATTACCCCGCTTAGGTATGCCATCCGATCCGATAATGATGTTTCCATTAGCATCCCGCAGATAATCGTAGGCCATAATCTGCGTAATCGGTTTACCAACCACCAGCGCAGTATTGGCATTTAATGGCCGATAGGTACCTGTCAGGGTATAATTACTGTTACCATCGATAGAAAGCAGGGTATTCTTTACCTTGGTCATGTTAAAGTTGATCTGCCATTTGCCCGTTGTTGTAAGCAAGGGCGTATAGCCTAAAGCCAGTTCTATCCCTGTATTCCGGGTTTCACCAAGATTGACATAGGCGGAGGTAAAGCCTGTGGTAACTGATTGTTTTGCATTAATAATTTCGTTGTGGGTAATGCGGTTGAAATAGGTAAAATCGACATCCAAACGGCTATTGAAAAATTTAAGGTCGAGGCCTGCCTCTATTTCTTTTAGGGTAAACGGTTTTAAATTGTAATTGGGTAAATCTCCTGAAAAACCACCTACAGGCACGCCGTTTACCTGATTATCTACGGTATAATAGATTTGCGTGGTGTACGGGACAATCGGCTCTCCACTGGTTTTGGCAAAATCCAACCGCAATTTACCAAAATCGAGGCCCTTTAATCTCAGCAGATCTGAAAAAATAAAACTGCCTGATACGCCGGGTACAAATATGCCCCGGTTGTTAGCAGGCAATGTAGAATAGATATCGTAACGCCCGGTAACGGAGAAGTTAAGATAACGCTGATAGCTAAGATCGGCAGTGTAATAAGCCGATTCGGTTACAATTCTGGATATGGCCAATGTTTTGGTACTGGTAATCAGATTTTCTGGCACATACAGATATGGCACTTTAAACTGCGATCCTTTCAGTTTTTCGGTATTGCCCTTTCTTTCGCGATAATTTGCGCCCATTGAAAACTCGAGGTTCAATTTATCGCTCAGGTTTCTGGTTGCACTAAACAAAATATCGCTATTGAGCTCTGAAGTATGGTTTTGATCATAGGCATTTATACCGCCCTGCCTGTTAATTGAAAATGCAGTCCCTGTAGGTAAAATACTCACCACTTCATCTTTACTCGAATCGTAGCCAATTCTGCCCTGCAGTGATGCCCAGCTGGCCAACTTATATTTTAATACGGCTGATGTGATATAACGGTTTCTATTGGCATAATCGGCCTGTTTGTTCATTAAAAAATAAGGATTGGTTTTATATTCATCCGCATTCCACCGCGTTTCAAAACCTGTTTCAGTATCAAAACCAGGGGCTAAGATCGATTGATCTAAACTGGTGGCTAAAGCTGAAATCCCATAATTTGCATTTAAAGGGCCATCACTGAGGTAACTTTTATTTTTGTTCCTCTCGTAAATGTAATTACCGGTAAAGCTCAGCGATATTTTAGAACTTAGCGCTACTGTACCATAAAAATTCAGCGTTTTACGGTTTAGGGATCCATCGCTTAAAACAGAGTTGTAATCTAAATTAGAAACCGAAACACGATAGTTGTTATTGGTATTTCCACCAACCAGCGATAGTGTATTAATAAAGGCCGGAGCGGTGCGGTAAAAAGTCTGGATGTTATTTTTAACGGGAGCATAAGGGCGCATAGAGCCATCTACCTGAGGACTTAATTTACCGTCCATAAGTTCTCCCCAGCTCAACAAACCCGTGGTAATTGCATTGTACAGATCGGCAGGACGTTTATTTTGTGTACCCTGACCGTATAAATATTGAAAATCGGTAGAATTAACCGGCACATCGAAGGCCAGGTTTGCATTGTACTCCAGCCTTGGTCCGGTATTTTCTCCACCGCTTTTCAGGTTGATGAGGATTACACCATTTGCAGCCCTGGCGCCATATAAAGCCGAAGCAGCAGAACCTTTCAATATCGTAATGGTTTCAATATCATCTGGGTTGATGTTACTAATGCCATCGCCATAATCGGCCCCGCCATATTCATTTGCACTTCCACGAATGCTGTTATCAATGGGGACACCATTTACGATAAATAACGGAGAGGCAGCTGTCATACTGGAAACACCACGGATGAGTATGCGTGCCGCAGATCCCGGACCACCATTTACGCCGGTAATGTTAAGTCCCGCTACCCTACCCTGTAGCGCCATAATCATATTACTTTCTCTTGCCTTGGTGATTGAAGAACCTTTAATGGTAGTTAAGGCATAGCCAACTTTATGATTATCTTTTTCGATACCCAAAGCCGTAATTACAACCTCTTTTAAAAAACGGACACTATCAGAATCCATTTTTCCTTCGGCATTTTTTCTGATTACGATTAAATTATTCGGCAAAAGAGAATAGGTATAATCACTATTGCGCAGCAATTGATCGATCACCTTTATGGCCTCCTCTTCTTCTACCTTGATTGATACCTGATGTTTAGGAATTTTAGATTCACTATAGGCGAAATGATAAACAGTTTGTTGTTGTATAGCTTCTACAACCTGCTCAAAATTTGCTCCGTTAAAATTTAAGGTTACTTTAGTTTGCGCATTGGCACATAGCGGAAAAATCAATCCAATTAACAATATGATTCTCTGCGCACAATTCATGGCTACAAATATACATTGCTTAACTGTTTGTCCTAACGGTAGATATAGACATTTTTCCCCTTTATCGAATAATTGAAATTTTCGATCAGTTTTAGCACATTTAAAGCTTCGGCAATGGTTTCTTTATCTACATGTCCGGTAAATTTCACCGTTTTAAGATCAGCTTCTTTAAAGGTTATTTTAACATCGTACCATCGCTCAAAAAGCCTGGCAATTTCATCAAAACGATTGTTTTTATAGATGAGTTCGTGGTTTGTCCATGCGGTTTCCATTACTTTGTCGGTCCCTGTTCCACTAAAATGGGTGAGCTGGCTCATGCTTGCCTTACCACCTGCCAAAGTAAACTTATCGTTTGGCTTTAGGACAAAAGTTTGCTTGGTATTATTTTTAAGCGAGATAGCAACGCTTCCCCTGATTAAGGTAGTTTCGGTAAAAACATCATTCTGGTAAGCTTTAACATCGAATGCAGTACCCAGTACTTTTACAGCCAATTGCTCGGTGTGTACAATAAAAGGGTGTTTAGGATCTTTTTTAACATCAAAAAATGCCTCGCCAGATAAGTAAACATCCCTGGTATCTGCAGTAAAATGATCAGGGTATTTTAAGCTGCTTCCCGAATTCATTTTCACGGTAGAGCCATCGGCCAGTACAATGGTTTTAATTTCCGTTGCCTTGGTTTGCGCTTGTTTCAAAGCCTGCTGATCCGTTTTATTGAAGAAAATAGCTTCTCTGTTATACACCAAAATGCCAGCCAAAACAATTGCTACAACAGCAGCAATTTTTAGCCAAACACTGTAACCTTTGTTTTTGGTAACCTTTAAACGGGGTTCATCGGGAATCTGGATCTGACCCCTGATCCGATCAAAAACAACATCGATATTTTCTTCCTCAGCTGTTTCAGATTCAAAATAAGTTTGTAGCTGTTTATATTCTGTTCTAAGCGCTTCGTTATCGGCTAAAATCGATTTCAGTTCAACAGATTCATCCGGTGAAATTTCACCGGCCAATTGTTTTCCAAGCAATTCTGTAAATCTTTGATCTGTCATTTTTTTCCCGCCCTTTATGATATGTTCCTTTTTCTGTTAAAATTGCCTACAAAAAATAAAAAAAAGATAAAGTACCCGCTAAGATAATCAGGGAGATCAGTTTTCCAAGTTTTTTTTCACCTGGTCCTTTGTCTTGTAAGGGCTGTAATATTAAGCGGAGTTTTGCAATGGCCCTGAACAATTGGGTCTGCACCGTTCGGGGCGAAATGTTCAGCAACTCTGCCACTTCTTTATATTTCATGCCACTTTCTTTAACCAACCTAAAAACCGTGGCTGCCTGAGGTGCCAAACCAGCAATGGCAAAATCAAGTTGCCGGTGCAGTTCTTTGGTTTCCAAAATATACTCCGGCGTTTGTGCTGTTACCGAAATATCCTCTTCTGCATCAACTAAATCGATAAACGTAATTGAAGAATTTTTTTTAAGGTATTTGAGTGATTGATTTTTTACTGCGATAAAAAAATAACTTTCGGGATTTAGTACGTGGGTACTTGTTGCGCGGTTTTCCCAGCATTTAACAAATACCTCCGTAACCAGGTCTTCTGCCGCCTGTTTATCAACCACATAGTAAATAGAAAATTTGATCAACCTACTGTATAGAAAGCGATAAAGTTGCTCGAAAGATTTTATGTCATCCTCAAGGCAAATCTTATTCCATAAAACGACTAGATCTGGCTTAGCTGCTTTCAACTTGGTTAGTTTGGTGAATCAAATGTACGGTAATAAAAAATATTTCATAAAAAAATCTTCCTACTGTAGGCAATTTAACAAAAAAAGGACTCTTCATTCGGTGCCTTAATAAGGTGCAGCTATTTATAGATCTATTGAAGCAGAAAACAATGAATAAAAACAAATATGTGATGGGCATTGATATCGGGGGTTCGCACATTACAGCTGCAGTACTCGATATGCAGCAGCGGAACATTCTTAAAAATTCCTACACGCGCGAGCGGGTTGACTCGCACGGCTCAACAGAACAGATTATCCACACCTGGTGCAGTGCAATTAAAGCAGCTTATAAAAAGGTAGATATCCAAATTGGCAGTTTGGGTATTGCCATGCCAGGCCCTTTCGATTATGACAATGGTATCTCTTATATCGCAGGCAATGATAAATATGCCGCTTTTTATGGACTAAACGTAAAAGACATGCTGGCCAGTGAACTTCAGATTGGTGGGGATCAGATTTTGATGAGTAACGATGCTGCTTGTTTTTTGGCTGGAGAAGTGTTTGCAGGTGAGGCAGGTGTCTATCAGCACCTGATTGGCATTACACTGGGAACAGGTTTAGGAAGTGCGGTTTACAATCAGGGAAAAATTGACGATGCCAATTTATGGTGTGCTCCTTTTTTAGATGGCATAACAGAAGATTATCTTTCTACACGATGGTTTTTAAAACGTTATTACGAACTCACAGGATTTAATATTCTAAATGTTAGAGAATTGGCCAAACTTTACGACGATAACCAAACCGTACGGAAAATATTTGCTGAGTTTAGCCACAACCTTGGGCTTTTCCTCAAAAAATCCCAACAGGATAATGCTGCTGAAGCCATTGTAATTGGTGGTAATATTGCCAACGCCTCCAACCGTTTTATTCCCGGTGTGGTTAAATATCTCCATTCGCAGGGCATCACTTCTCCAATACATATTTCGAAATTGAATGAAGATGCGGCCTTGATTGGAGCTGCGGGTTGCTGGGCTACGCAGACATTTAAAACGATCGAAAAAATCTAACAAAAAATATTTAAAAAATAATTCAATTCCCTTGTAGGCAATTTGTATAAGCAAAATGCTCTTAACTATAAAACCGGAGGGATGGAAATCCTGAAGGCGGCAAACAATTAACCAAATACTTATTCAAAATTATTCATAATGAATATGAAAAAATCTTTACAGCTCACCTGTTTATTGCTCTATGCATCCACAGGTTTGTATGCAGCTGCACCAATCGATCATTTTAATCGTGCAGTTTCTTTCCATGCTGTTTATCAGGATGTGATTAAAGGAACCGTAAAAGACGAAACAGGCGCTACCTTACCGGGTGTAACCATTACTATAAAAGGCGCACAGGGCGGCACACAAACCAATACTTCAGGCCAATATAGCATAACGGCTAAAACGGGCGATGTTTTGGTGTTCTCGTTTATCGGCTACCAGAGCAAAGAAGCTACTGTAGGTACGCAAACTACCATTGATATAACTTTAACCCCTGACTCTAAAAACCTTGAAACCGTAGTGGTAACAGCACTAGGAGTAAAAAGATCAGAGAAATCTTTGACTTATACCACCCAACAAGTATCGGGAGAGGAATTGAATAAAGTAAAAAGTCCTAACCTGGTAAATTCGTTAAATGGTAAAGTTGCCGGAATGACGATTAGTCCGAGTTCTTCGGGTGTTGGAGGTTCGGCCAAAGTAATATTAAGGGGTAGCCGTTCGGTGAGCGGGAACAACCAGCCCTTATATGTAATTGACGGCGTACCAATCAGCAATAATGGTAACGCCAATGCACAGCAGAATAGTGTTTTTGGTGGCGGTCAGGATGGTGGCGATGGTATATCGAACTTAAACCCCGATGATATCGAAAGTTTAACCGTGCTGGAAGGCGCATCCGCTGCAGCCCTTTATGGTAGCCAGGCACAGAATGGTGTTATCTTAATCACAACCAAACAAGGCAAAGCCGGCAAAACACAGATCGGTTTTTCGTCGAGTTTAACTTTTGATAAAATTGCATACAAACCCGAATTTCAAAACAGTTATGGCCCTGCATCTACCGCAACCAGAGACAGCTGGGGACCAGCAATTAACAACACTACTGATAACCTCGATCAGTTTTTCCAAACCGGGACAAATGCGACCAATTCGATCAATTTTTCTGGCGGATCGGAAATTGCCCAAACTTATTTTTCTTATGCCAATACTTATGCAAGTGGTATACAGGAAGGCAACAAGTTAAACAGACATAATATTAACCTGCGCGAAACAGCCAAGTTTTTAAACAACAAATTAACAGTTGATGGAAATGTAAGTTACATTAACCAACGTATAAACAATAGTCCATCAATTGGATTATACAACAACCCGTTGGTTGGTCTCTATCTTTTTCCAAGAGGAGTTGATATTACACCGTACAAAGACAATTATTTGTTATCAGGAAATGTAGGTACTGCGCGCCAGAACTGGTTAGGTGGTTCTGCAGATATTAACCAGAACCCATGGTTTTTAACCAACCTTAATCCGAATACCGCTATCAGAAACCGCTTTTTATTAAGTGGAAATGTTAAATATGAGTTTACGCCATGGTTAAATCTTCAGGTAAGGGGAAATATAGACCGTACTACAGATGATTTCGAAAACAGACGTTATTCTGGCATAAACGGAAACTTTAACTCAAACGGTAGAGGATACTTATCTCAGAATACTCAAACTTACATTCAGAAATATGCCGATGCGATATTAAACGTTACGGTGCCGATGAAAGATTCTGACTTTAAAATTAATGGATTAATTGGCGGTAGCATTAACGATCAGAAAACGACGGGCTTATCTTTAGCAGGCGATTTGAGTGCAGTTGATTTATTTACAGCAAATAATACCATTGTGGCAACAGCAGGCACCTATACCTCTGATGTATTGAACACCACAAAAGCAAATGATGCTTTCCACAGCCAATTGCAAGCCGTATTTGCAAACGCGAACTTATCCTATAAAGATTGGGCATTTTTAACTTTAACAGGTAGAAACGACTGGTCTTCAAACCTGTCATTCACCCCAAATGTTTCTTATTTTTATCCATCCGTAGGTTTGTCATTCATCGTATCGCAAATGGTTAAATTGCCAGAGGCGATTACTTATGCCAAAATAAGAGGTACTTATGCAGAAGTCGGTAACACCGTGCCAGCATACTTAACCTTTATCCAAAATACTTTGGGTAATGGTGGTGCACTTACCATCAACACCAACAGGGCATTTGCTGAGTTAAAACCAGAGAGAACAAAATCTTTCGAGATTGGTACTGATATGCGTTTTCTAGCCAACCGTTTAAATTTTAGCTTTACCTATTATAAAACAAACACCAAAAACCAATACATTCCTGTTAAGCCAGCTCCTTCTGGACTTGTTGCAACAGGCTACTTAAATGCAGGTGATGTTCAAAATCAGGGCATACAATTTACTTTAGGGGCTGATGTATTAAAAGGCGATGGCCTTAACTGGAATACATCCATTAACGGATCGTTGAACAGAAACAAAATTATTGATGTAGCGGCGGCGCAAGGTTTAAATTCGATCGATTTAACAGGTGGCGGAAACAATGCATATATCTCGCGTATAGCTGCAGGAGGATCTTATGGTGATATTTATGGCTACACCTTACAAAGAGATGCAAATGGCCGTATCATACTAAATGGTGATGGAACTGCTGCAAACCCATACTTTCCGGTTAAAAGTGCAGATTATAGCCTAATTGCAAATGCAAACCCTAAATTTCAGTTGGGTTGGAACAACAGTTTCAATTACAAAGATTTTAGCTTAAGCTTCCTAGTAGATGGTAAGTTTGGGGGCAAGGTACTTTCGCTAACCGAAGCATTAATGGACCAGGCAGGAGCTTCAAAAGCATCGGGTGATGCAAGAGCGCAGGGCGGTGTTAAAATTGATGGTGTAGATGCCAGCGGAAAAGCAGTTTCGGCGACCATTAACCCACAAAGCTATTATTCTTTCTTAGGTGACAGAAACGGTGTAACTGGCGAGTATGTGTATAGCGCTACTGTGGTGCGCCTGCGCGAAGCTTCAATAGGTTATAATTTACCTTTAAAAGGAACATTTAAAAGCATGCGCCTCTCATTAATTGGTAGGAACCTCTTCTATTTCTATAAAAAAGCACCTTACGACCCGGAGGTTACCATGTCTACCGGTAACGGCTTATCAGGAATAGATGTTTTTAACCAACCGGTTACCAGAAGCTTTGGTTTTAACCTTAATGTTTTATTTTAATCCGAACAAACATGAAATCCATATATCATTCATCTCAACATAAAATTAAAGGCTTGTCTTTAGTTTTACTTTTAGCCGTTGGTGGCCTAAACCAAGGCTGTAAAAAGAACTTTGAAAGTTTTAACACCAACGATAATTTACCGACTACCGAGCAGAGTTTAGCCTTATTGCGATCAGCAATTGGCCCTATTCAACAAAATATATTTTCTAACTACCAAATTGCACAGAATTTAAGTTCCGATGCTTTTAGTGGGTACATGATGGCTCCAACACCATTTGGCGGTGGTATTAATAATATGAACTATTCGCTTAATAATGGCTGGAATGAAACCGGTTTTAACGATCAGTATACCAATGTTATGGCGCCAATTTCTAAAATTGCCATATCGCCTTTAAAAACAACTGCGCCAGAATCGTGGGGTATATCGCTTTTAGTACAGGTAATTGCGATGGATAGGGTAACCGATAAGTTTGGCCCGATTCCTTACACTCAGGCAGGTAAATCATTAATTTCGCAAGCTTACGATGACCAAAAAACGGTTTATACCGAATTTTTTAAACAGATTGATACAGCAGCAAATAATCTGCAGGCTTTTATCACAGCAAATCCTGGCAAAAAAGCCTACTACGATTCTGGCGATCTGGTTTATGGAGGAGACGTTACAAAATGGCTTAAATTAGCAAATTCGCTAAGGTTACGTTTAGCCATGCGCATTGTTAAAGTTGATCCGGCTACGGCAAAGTTGCAGGCAGAAAAAGCAATGGCTGCAACAGGTGGATTAATGGCTGTACCAAGCGATAATGCGGCTGTTGCACAATCGGGAAACAGAAATAACGACCTTTGGAATGTAACCGTAAATTACGATGGCGATAATGCAATGGGCGCAGCATTACAATCGTACCTGGTTGGTTATTCCGATCCACGTTTATCGATATACTGTACACCAGCTACCGATCCTCTTTTTGCAGGACAGTATGTAGGAATCAGATCGGGAGCGAATACTTCTTTTAACGGTTTGGGCAAAGCTGGGTACAAAACCTATTCGAGTTTAAATGCTTTTGTACCAGATAATTCAAAATCACCTATCGGACAAAAAGCACCACAAATATTAATGACGGCTGCTGAAGTTTGGTTTTTAAAAGCTGAAGCGGCTTTACGCGGTTGGGCGGGTGCAGGAGATGCACAAAGTAATTATGAAACAGGTATAACTACATCAATGCAACAATGGAACGCTAGTATTGGTGGCTACCTGGCCGATGCGGTAAGCAAACCAACAGCTTATGTAGATCCGAAAAACCCAGCTAACAATGCAGTCGCAGTAAGCACCATTACCATTAAATGGGATGGGGCTGCATCTAACGAAGTAAAATTAGAACGGATTATTACGCAAAAATGGTTAGCTATTTTTCCTGACGGAGCTGAGGCCTGGGCTGATTTCCGCAGAACAGGTTACCCAAAACTGTTTACAGTAGCCAACAACAATAGCGGCGGCACAATCAATACCCAATTGCAGATTCGCAGATTGCCATATCCAACAGCAGAATACGGCAATGGAAATAAAGATGAGGTACGTAAAGCCGTAACCTTGCTTGGTGGCCCTGATAACGGTGGCACCAGACTATGGTGGGACGTGAATAAAGCGAACTTCTAACACACAATACCATCGGGTAGGATAACGAAAGTTGTCCTACCTTTTTTATATCAAACCAATTTCTAACCAAAATTTTTAAACCTATGAGAAAACTAACCGTTTTCGGTGTATTGCTGTTAACAGCTTTCGCCCTGTTGTATGCTTGTAAAAAAGCCAATTCTAAAAAAGAAGACAACACTTTGAGCACCAAAGGTACTGCCAGAGCTGCTACCAATGCCTCCGCCCTGGCCTTAACTGGTCCATTCATGACCGCCTATGTAGAAGTAAACAGCAACAATTTCGTAAATCCGGGTTGCTACACCTACGGCACTTCAACTAGTCAGTTATTTGGCGTTTCTGTTATTTTTGCTGCTAATATCAATTCGGTAAATGGCGTACCAACTTTGTATTTCAATCCACAGGTGCAAGAAACCTTAAATTCGGGCAAGGTAGCTTACCTTAAATCATTAGGCATAAAAGTAGTACTCGATGTACTTGGAAACCATCAGAATGCAGGCTGGGGTTGCTTTACCACTTACGCACAGGCCGATGCTTTTGCCGTTCAATGTGCCAACGCCGTACAACAATATGGTTTAGATGGAATTGATATTGATGATGAGTATTCTGCCTGTACCGCAAATGATGGCTCGTTGGTGCTGGCCGCTGCTGCACTACGGGCACGCATGGGTGCCGACAAGCTCATTACCATGGCTGCATTTAATCAGGCCAATTATTTTAATTCTACTTATAACAACCAAAAACTGGGCGATATTTTAGATTATGTATTTGAGCAAACTTACTTCTCAACAGATTATGCCGGCCGTTTACAGCCATACATTAATGCTGGTGTACCAAAAAGTAAATTGGGTTTAGGTACCGATTTAGGCAATAGCGATCAGGCAGTTGTAGCCACTTACGTAAAAAATAATGGTTTGGCCAGCGCCATGGTTTATAACGTAGCCAACAACTCACAAACTAAATTATCGGCTATGTCTAATGTATTGTATGGCGCTGCAACTGCTGTAAAACCAAACTGTATTGATGGTAATGGAGGTACACCAACGCCAGCCGGAAACCGCTCATTGGTTTTCGACGGCACTAATGAATACTTAAATTCGAATACTTTCAATCTCGCAGGCAACAGCTTAACTTACGAAGCATGGATTAAACCAGCTGCTTTTAAAGCAACTGCTCCAAATATCTCCACCATTATGGGGATTGAAGTGAGCGACGCCAATGTGGCTTTACTTCGTTTGGGTGATGCTTCTCTAGCCAACAATAAAGTGCAGTTTGTATTGAACACAGGTGGTGCAACGCCTAAAAAGCTAAACTCCGCTACAGTGCTAAGCGCAAATACCTGGTATCATATCGCGGCAACATACGATGGCTCGACCATGAAAATCTACATCAATGGCACTTTAGATGCCAGCATGAGCGCAGCTGGTACTATTGCTGCTAACGGTACATTTCAGATTTCGAGAAGCTGGGATGCCAACAGAGGTTTTAACGGTCAGTTTGATGAAATGCGGGTTTGGAAATCGGCATTGGCACAGTCGACAATTTCGGCCAATAAATGCAGTGTAAGTGTCACAAGCACTAACTTAGAGGCATATTGGAAATTCGACGAAGGTACTGGAACCACCATTGCAGATGCAACCGGCCATGGCCACACCGCAAATTTGCTTAACATGGAGAGTACTGATTGGTCTACTACCGTTCCTTGTCCGTAGGGTTTCTTTATAATCTTTAAATTCTTAGTTGTGGGTATTTCCACCCACAACTAAGAAAACTCCATGGACGGTGTCCTCACCGTCCATTTTAAAACTTCCCTCTTCGTTTTCAGCATACGCTTTTCAATGTTGAACCGTTTCTATAGCTGAAGCTTTACGTGCAAATCGATATTATATCGATTTAGCCATTTGCTTACTAGCATACCATTTCTATCTTTGTAACCGTTATCTTTGCACGGATACAGATATAGGTTAAAAAAACTATGATTTTTTCATGATTAAAATAACAAAACTGTACTCGTTTTTGTCCCTTATTTGGAGTAGGGTGTATAATAGCACCTCTAGACACTATTTGAAGGTAGAATATAATTTTTAATTTTAAACGCTTAATTTTACCCGAATGGATATCTTATCATACCTGTTAGAACTCTTGCAGCAACGCAAAGAAGTTGGTATTACCGGCTTGGGCACCTTTTATAAAAAGAAATACCCAGGAAGATACGATAAGGAAAAACAAACGTTTTTGCCTCCTGGATATACGCTGCAATTTTCAGCGGAAGTAACAGAAGAAGACGCTTTAGCCAACTTTATTTCAGCTAAAACAAACAGCACCAACGATGATGCCCGCAATCACATTGCCCAGTTTGTTGAACAAGTAAATCAAAAATTAGAATTAGACCATGAGGCCGAACTTCAAAATACTGGCCGCTTATTTTTTACCGAACAGGGATTAGGTTTCGAACCGGTTAAAAATATGAACTATGGTTCTGAATTTTACGGACTTCCATCATTGGCAGAAAACGTAATTGAGGAAATAAAAACTGGTTCACCTCAACAAGAGGAAGAAGTTTACGACGAAATTGCTGAAGCACCGGTGGTACCATCACCATTTGAGAATAAATCATACCAGGCTCCTGTAATCGAAAATGTAGAATTGGATGAAGTTAAAGATGATCTTAAAAACACTTTAAAACATTCAGAAACTTCTTCAGAAGAAATTGTTGAAGCACCAGAATTTATTAAGGAACAGCATGAAGAACATCCTAACCGTTTTGGTCATACACCAGAATCGGAAGTAGAAAATATCGCCGCCGAACATCAGGCAATTGAAACACCTGAATCTGCTGAAGCACAAGATGAAGCAAATACTGCTGAAAATACACCTAAAGAAGAGGTAGAAAATACTAATGCCGAACCTGAAGCTGTAGAAGTTCCTGAATCAGTTGTTGCACAGCATGAAGAGCATCCAGACCGTTTTGGTCACACGCCAGAGTCGGAAGTAGAAAATATCGCTGTTGAACAACCCGCTATTGAAACGCCTGAATCTGACGATGCACAAGACGAAGTAATTGCTAAAGAAAATGCCTCAGCACCCGAAGAAATCAATACCGTGAAGGCACCAGAAACAGTTGTCCCGCAAACCGAACCTTCGAGCCGTTTCTCGCTTAGGTCGGAAACGGAGGAGCCTAAAACATACATCAATTTAGAAGACGAAGCTAAAAAAGAAGAACCTGTAATTGAAGCTCCCGCATTTATAAAAGAGCAACATGCAGAGCATCCTAACCGTTTTGGTCACGATCCAATTGAACATGGAGACGAAACGCGACAAGGTATGTCCACCTGGTTGATGATTACAATTGCAGTGTTAGCTTTGGCTGTTATTGCAGCGATAACCTATTTGGTTAAACCAGAATTATTTACTGGTGAAACACCTCAAGCAGTAAAACCGGCACAAGTAATTGTCGATTCGCCGAAGGTTGTTGTTGATACCCTAAAAGCAAAACGGGATTCTATAGCCAAAACAGATAGCATTTTAAAAGCCAATCAGGTTCAGAAAAAAGCAGATACGGTTAAAAAAGCAGCGACAAAACCCGCTGTAGAAGCTCCAAAAGAAAATAAAATTGTACCAAACACCGGTCCTTCTACGTTTTACGTTATTGCAGCATCTTTTCAATCAGAGAAAAAAGCACTTGTGTTTATTAAACAAATGGAAAAAATCGGTTTAAATGCCGAAATCGCAAAATTACCCGGCCGTTTAAAAAAGGTAAGTATAGCGAGTTTCACAACTGAAAAGGAAGCTAAAGAACAGAAAGATATTTTACAGAAAAAACTAAAGGGAAAAGGATATTTCGTACAACAAAAATCTAACAACACACAACCATAATGATAACTTTATTAATTCAGGACACCACACAAGCATTACAAGACACAGCAAATGCGGTTAACCAAGCAGTAACACAACCACAGCCAGAACTACATTTTATCGATCTGCTTTTTAAAGGCGGCTGGGTAATGGTTCCATTGGCATTTTTAGCATTGTTAGCCTTAGTTATTTTCTTTGAACGTTATTTAACTATTAAAAAAGCAACCAAAGACGAATCGAACCTAATGGGTCAGATCAGGTCATATATCCAATCTGGAAATTTAGAGGGCGCAATGTCGCTTTTAAGAAATAATAACTCTCCCCTTTCGCGCATGTTGCAAAAAGGTTTAAAACGCATTGGCCGCCCCATTAAAGATATTGAAGGTGCGATTGAAAATGTTGGTAAATTAGAGGTTTCTAAATTAGAGAAGAACATCAGTATATTGGGTATTGTTGCAGGTATTGCACCAATGCTTGGTTTCGTAGGTACAATTGTGGGGGTAATTACCATTTTCCACCAGGTATCTATAAAAGGTGCGATTGAAATCGGGACCATCTCTGGTGGTTTATATACCAAAATGATTACTTCTGCAACAGGACTGATTATCGGTATTATCGCTTACGTGCTGTATCACATTTTAAACATTATGGTCGAAAAAATCATCCTTAAAATGGAAACCGATGCAATTGATTTTATTGATTTACTAGAAGAACCAGGCAAATAATGAATTTACGCAAAAGAACAAAAGGATCGGTAGAAGTACATACTTCAGCGTTGAACGATATTATGTTCTTCCTGATGCTGTTTTTCTTATTGGCCTCTGCCGTGGTAAATCCTACCGTGGTTAAATTGTTGTTGCCACAATCATCAAGCGGACAGCAATCGACCGCCAAGAAAGCAGTTACCGTTACGATAGACGAAAATTTAAAATATTTCGTTGAAAAGAAACCAGTTAGCATTGAAGAATTAGAGCCAACATTGGCATCATACCAAAAATTGGCACCAGATATGACCATTCTTTTATATGTATCGCGTAATGTGACTTATCAGGATGGATTTGTGGTAAACGATATTGCCAATAAATTGAAATTAAAACTTGTTGTAGCCGTTGAGCCTAAAAAATAATGAACTACAAAGCACAAAACGTACCTAACGAGGAAAATAATTACCCTAAGGCCATTGCCATAGCAAGCGGAATTATGGGCTTTTTATTATTGATCAGCTTTTTTATTGTGATTGGCTCGTTCCAGCCACCTGAAGAAGTGGGTATGGGGGGTATGGTTGTAAATTATGGAACTTCTGCAGAAGGAATGGGCGATGATTATACCAGCATTGAAGAACCATCAGCAGATCCAAATGCCAATGGTAAAGCGCCTGATAAGGTAACGCCGGAAGAAAAAGTAACCCCAACTACCGCTACCGAAAATACTGAAAAGGAAATTCAGACACAAAATACGGAAGATGCCATTGCCGTAAATACCAAACCTACAAAACCGACTACTGCAGCACCAACTCCGGTAACTGAAGATAAGCCGTCTAAACCGGTGATTAATCAAAACGCACTTTACAAAGGCAAAAAAAATACTGGTCAGGGTCAGGGAGATGGAACTGGAAAAACACCAGGAAACCAAGGTGATAAAGATGGCGATCCATTGGCATCAAATTATGGAGAAGGTGGTTCTGGAAATGGCAATGTACAGTTATCATTAGCCAGTAGAAAATTCATCGATATCCCTAGAATTCAGGATGATGGACAAAGTGCAGGAAAAATTGCCGTTCAAATCCGCGTAGATAAAAATGGTAAAGTGGTTCAGGCCCGGGCAGGTGCAAAAGGCACTACCCTATCTGATTTAGCACTTTGGCGGAAATGTGAACAGGCAGTATTAGGTGCGAGCTTAAACAAATTAGAATCAGCTCCCGATGTACAAACCGGGATTGTAATGTTCAATTTTAAAGTGAAATAAAAAAAATCATGGTCTGCGTCTTCACAGACCATTTTTTATTATTAACATCACCCTGACCTGTAGCGCAACGAAAAGCTACGAAGTAAACCGAACCTTAAGCGAGCTCACCGAAGGTAATTTATTTCAAGATCTTTATATTGCTGTCAGATATTACTATCTGACAGCAGACTTATCTCCTCAAAATTTTTGACAAACAATTATTACCAATTATAACCTGATTATCGGTCAGATGGTAACATCTAACAGCATATCCAACACCCTAACAAATTACTCGCTTAAATAATTAATCAACATAGTTTAACGAGCTATCGAATCAAGGTAACCGATCCCTTTTTAATTATTCTTTTATTTTCCTGAGTTGTAAACGATGCCACCCAAAAATAGACTCCTACAGGGACTGGCTGCCCCTGGTAATTTCCATTCCAAGCGTCATATAATTTATTTGAAGAAAAGATAACTACTCCCCTTCTATCGAAAATCTGCATCTGAAAATTAAAAGCCCTACTTCCCTCTTTCGCTTTAAAATCATCATTTATATTATCCGAATTGGGGCTGAAAGCATTCGGAAATGAAATGTCGTTACAGGCTTCTGTTTCTAAAGAAACATTTAACTCATCAACAATACAGCCATTAGGTTTGAGTATCGAAAAGGTGTATTTACCTTCGTATAAACCCGAAAAAATGTAATTACCTGGATAAACTACTCCATTATACTTGATGTTATAATCAGCCGAGCGGTTACCGATAGAAAATGAGATTTCCCCAGTTAAATCGCAAACAGGATTTTTAGTGTTAACAATCGAATGGGGTTTCGTTAACGAATAATCTGGAACCACAACAGTTCGATATTCTGCTGGTGCACCACCAGATGCTTTTACTTCAATATCGTAGCTACCCGGACTAAGCATATTAAAAACACCGGTATTATTTGATATTGAATTATTAAGTGTGAATGTATAGGTTTCTGGAATTGGTGGACAATTAACTTTTATAAAGCCTTTTCCAAGAACATTACATTCGGCAAGCATCTCGATACTGTTGATAACAATTGGACAGGGTTCGTATACTAGCTTTTTATTTAATTCATCAACAATACAGCCATTAAGCTTTAAAATGGTAAAACTGTAATCTCCTTCAATTAAATCTGAAAAAATATGGTTGCCCGGATAAACTAGTCCTTTATATTTCACATTATAATCAGATGAATTACTACCTATTGAAAATGATATTTCTCCCTTCAGATCGCAAGCAGGATTCTTAGTATTAATCTTTGTAAGCGGTTTAGTTAAAGAATAATCAGGTACTTCAATAGTCCTATATGCTGCTGGCGCACCACCAGATGCTTTAACCTCAATTGTGTAACTACCGGGATCAAGCATATTAAAAACACCTGTATTATTTGACGCTGAATTATTAAGTGTAAATGTATAGGTTTCTGGAATTGGTGGGCAATTAACTTTTATAAAGCCTTTTCCAAGAACATTACATTCAGCAAGCATCTCAACACTATTGATAATAACTGGACAAGGTTCGTAAACCAATTCTACATCAAACTCATCAATTAAACAGCTCTCTTTATTCAGCACAACAAAATGATAGTTACCTATCTCCAAGTTAGTGAATTGATGATCATAGGGCAAAACATCATTTTTAAATTTTATTCTATAATCATTACTACCGGCAAAAGCATTAAATTGAATATTTCCTTTAGCGGCACAAGCTGGATTTATTTTAGCAAAAGAAAATTCTGGTTGTAGTTGCTTGTAATCTGGCACAATTATATCGGTTTCTAATTCATCTTCATCCGAAATAATTTTAATATGATAAGGCCCGGGAATTAAATCTTTGAATATTCCGGTGGTATTGCTTAAATCATTATTTAAGGTATAAGTATAAGCTGCTACATGTGGTTTTGTTAAAATACTAATTATTCCTTTGTGAAAAACATCACATTGTTGTTTTACTTCAGCCCTATCGAATTGGATTTTACATTTATCACGTCCGACAACAAGATCCTGTTCATCAACCTTGCATCCATATTTATTTACAATTTCAAAGTGATTCGTATTACCACTTATTAAATTAGAAAAGATACTGTTCAACGGATATAACTTTCCATCATACTTGATCTGATAGCCACTGTTCTGTTCGGGAGTGCTAAAAGTAATTTCGCCCAGTGTTTCACAAAGTTGATTCTTGATCTGCCAATTATAAACTGGTTTTATCAAATTAACCTCTGGAACATCAACTGTTGTAGTATAGGAATCAGATGCAGAACTGATTGTAAGCGTATAGTGACCTTTGGATAAACCAATAAATTTACCTGTTGTATTGGTTACACCATTTAAAGTATAAGTAAAATCTTCAATATGAGGCGCAGTAATAATATCTATGCTGGCAGTATTACCCGAAATGCAATCCTGGATAATGTCCACTTTCTCCAGTTCTATTCCTATAATGCTACCATCTTCAACTATACTGGCTGCATCAAGAACTGTATATGGAAGTGTTCCGACCACACCAATCATTTTTTTGTTTTCTATATCGAACTCAATAATATTGGTTTGTGTGCCTAAATATTGTAAGCCATAAACCGTATTTTTCCTAACACCAGTTGAGACACTTACAATTCCATAAAGCAAGATATTATAAGGCAAAGGAATATGAAGCGTACTTTTATTGGGTTCTTTAAGATTTACCTTTACTATTCCCTGACTGGCAGCCATATAAAGTTCCTTTTTGTAAAAACAAATATCGCCTGTCGGAAAATAATTAAGTGGTCCTAAAATCTCTGTCTTTCCGGTAATAATATCTGTGCCAAATAAAAAGCTAGAGCAATAATATAATTTATTGTCATAACCTAATGTCAACGAATTTGAATAAGTCATACTTGGAAACAGGAGCCTGCAATTTTCAATATTGTTTTCTTTTACGTCTGCAACATAGATTTGAGAACTATTCAACCAAAATAAATTGTTTTTATTCATGGCTATCGAAAAATACTGATCGCCTGGTGCGCAATCTGCAATTTTAGTGGATTTTATCCCCTCGGAAGTAATTTCTACTTTATAAATATAACTCCCACCTGGAGAATACATTGGATTAATTGATGAGCTTACATAAAAAGATTGTGCAGCAAGTTTGAAAAAACAAGCTAAGAGCACGAAAAGGATTAGACTAAATTTATTAATCACTATATGAGAACGTTAAATGATCGGCGAATATAGCGAGATTATTGTTTAAAAATAAATATTTTAAATGGCTTCAAACGCCTATCACTAAGTATTATCTTCATAGTCTGTGCCTCTACAGTCCATCATACTAAAACTTCGGAAGATTCTTTAACATTTCGTTCCATAATAACTCCAGTCAACTTATATTTGACGCATATTATGAACTACCAACAAACGCTTGATTTTTTATACAGTAAACTCCCCATGTTTACCCGTATTGGCGCGTCTGCTTTCAAAAAAGATTTAACCAATACCATTATTCTTTGTGAGGCTTTGGATAATCCACAGGATAAATTTAAAAGTATCCATGTGGCAGGTACCAATGGAAAAGGATCCACTTCACACATGTTGGCTTCGGTATTGCAGGCACAGGGATATAAAACAGGATTGTACACTTCTCCCCATTTAAAAGATTTCCGCGAGCGCATCCGCATCAACGGAAAAATGATGAGCAAAACTGAAGTCGTATTGTTCGTAAAAGAGCAGCAAAAATTGATCGAAAAAACTGAGCCTTCTTTTTTCGAGGTTACCGTTGCCATGGCATTCGATCATTTTGCTAAACATGAGGTAGATGTGGCTGTAATTGAAGTGGGTTTAGGCGGGAGGTTAGATTCAACCAATATCATTACCCCGCAAATTTCGGTCATCACCAATATCAGCCTTGATCACATGAACATGCTAGGCAATACACTTGCAGAAATTGCGGGCGAAAAGGCAGGTATCATTAAAAAGAATATCCCAGTCGTTATTGGCGAAACACAGGAAGAATCTGCGCCGGTATTTATAGACAAGGCTAAATCGGTAGTTGCACCTATTGTTTTTGCCGATGCTGTATTAACCGCGAAAGATTTTAAAATCAGTAACCATAAACTTTCCCTATCTGTTTATCAGAATAGTGAAATTAGATACAAAAACCTTCAAAGCGATCTTACTGGAGTTTATCAACATAAAAATATTTTAACGGTTTTAGAAACCTTAGCCGTGCTGAACGAGAAAACGGATATTAAAACCAACATCCAGGCAATCTATAAAGGAATAAGCCAGGTTAAAAAACAGACCGGTTTACAAGGACGCTGGCAAACCTTAGCCAAAAACCCATTGATTATCTGCGATACTGGCCATAACGAAGCCGGTATTGCCGAGGTGATTAAAAACATCAATCAAACTCCTTACCAAAACCTGCACATCGTTTTTGGCATGGTTAACGACAAAGACATTTCGAAAGTTTTATCACTGATGCCTAAAAATGCAACTTACTATTTTTGTAAACCAGATTTAGAACGCGGTTTAGCAGCCAATGAACTCAAAGAACAAGCGGCTACATTTAATTTAATTGGAAACAGTTATGTATCGGTTGCCGAAGCAAAAGAAAATGCTATTCAATCTGCCGATTCAAAAGATCTGGTTTTTATTGGCGGAAGTACATTTGTAGTGGCCGAAGCGATATAAGCAAAGGAAATAAATGATACTTATCTCCTTTGCTTATATTAAACTACTGTGCTTCCAGTAGCCATTGCTGATTCGATGATCCCGAGCTACCATTCATACTATATTGAACAATCTTAGTACCACTGCTTGTACTACTACCAGGATTGTCAAGAATATAGTGATTAGAAAGATTACTTTGGATTACATATTTATTAGCACCAACAGGAATTAAATTCCATTTTTGATTTGCGCCATTCGTAATGGTATACTGAATGATATTACCATTTAAGGCCTCTACCCCTCCTGCAATATCCAATGCTTTATTGCTATTGGCATTAACAACAGCATAACTTGTTCCCTGAGTGTTAAATTTCCACTTTTGACCATTTCCGGTAGCACTGGTACTTTGAACTAAAAAGGCACTATTAGCTGTACTGTTATTTTCTATTGCGAGGTAAAGTCCACTCGACGCATTTTTTATTTTATACCATGTATTTCCTGAAATACCATTCGTAACCGGTACTGTTAATGGCGCTGAATTCTGGTTAAAAATATCTGTAATGATAATTCTAACCGAATAGCTGCCTGTTCCTAAGCTGTTGGAAATTGTCACAGATCTTTTTTGAGGCAATACCTCATTAACCGTACTAACTACTACACCGGATGAATTCAGTAATTCAATTTTTGAAGAAAGCTGAGGGCTTTTTAGCTGATTATTTATCCAGTTTACCGCAACTGTATTACCATTGGCAACAGCCGTTGCAGATTGTACCGCTCCAATGGTTAATGTTGGTGCAGTACCCTGATTGCTCTGTGCCGGAAGGCTTAATGTACGTCCTGTACCAAAACCGGCACTAGGTTGGGTATTTCCTCCATGTTCCATAAAATAGGCATCTTCAGTTGTATCATAACCTGAATTAAAAGCCCTATCGTAAATCCCGTTTCTACCTTCATCTCCAGCATTGGCACTAAAACTTCTACTGGTATGTTTTTCCCATGTATTGCTTGTACTTAAGTTCCAACAGTCCTTAAAAAATGCTTTTCTAACATACCTTCCATCATAATCAGGATTAGTTCCAACCCAGTTTTCTAAAAACGCATCGTTACCCGAACCTAGAAAGGTAGTCCGCTCAGGAATAGCCAATGTACTGGTATGAAACCAAACGCCACTCGATTGATTTTGGATAAAAGTGCCGATATATAGCTTTCCATCGCGTTTCCATGCCCTTAAGGCTATATTATACCAGGTATTAAGCGTCCATTGGTATGGATTAATTGTTTTATATCCATCACCTTCTCCTCCAAATCTACTGCTTATGGTTTCGGCTCCAGTATAAGCCACTTCAGAATAGATCCCGCCTGAAGTATTTGGATCCCATAATGACGATATCAGGATATTTGGTGTTCCAAAAGAATTATCAGGTGTTTGTTGCAAGCCTGCATAGCCACCCGAATAATTATGTACAGAAAAATATTCGGCATAGGCAGATTGTGTAATTTTTATTTTATGTAGTTTAGCAATAGCATCAGAAGGAAAAGAAAAATAGAGATGTTCTGACGGAGCAGCATTTTCTCCGCTTATAAGGGCTGTATTTGCCGAACTCATTTTGGGCATTGATAATTGGGGATTTTCAGCAATAATGTTTTTCTGACAAGACAGAATACTAAATAACAGGATAATCCAAGCTGGTAACGACCAGGAAAAAGTAGTAAATGGTTTCATAGTTTTTTAGGTTAGGTATTAGTAATTATAATTGATTATTAAAACTACTCATAAAACTATGCTGGTATTATTTTTTATCTACGCAAACGATTGAGTGGTCTTTTTGGCTTGAAACAATTACTTTAACGCACTAAAAATGAGATATCTAGTGCGATTTAAATGATTTTTATACTTCAAACTTAAGATATTAGCCAATTACCCTCTTTTTGACTTATATCGATAAGGCAAACGTTTGCGCGTAATTTCATTAGTTTCTAAATCTTTACATAAACTTCAAAGTAGCTTTACTTAAATTTATTACTTTAGCCGTTTAACTAAAACACAATGAAGAAAATATCCTGTCTAATCTTTTCCATTTCTATTTTTTCGATCGCACTCACTTCAGCCCAAACTAAAAAACCTTCCACAACACAACCTAAAGCATTCCCTGCCGAGGTGGCCCGCCCTAAATTGGTGGTTGGCTTAGTGGTTGATCAAATGCGTTGGGATTATTTATATCGCTACTATAACCGCTATACCAATGGTGGCTTTAAAAGATTAATTAATGAAGGTTTTTCTGTAGAAAATACTTTTATTCCTTATACACCAACTTATACGGCCTGTGGCCATACCTGCATTTATACAGGTTCTGTTCCGGCAGTTCATGGCATTATTGGTAACGATTGGTACGATCCTGAAACCAAAAAGAATGTGTACTGTACAGAGGATTCTTCTGTATCAACTGTAGGCAGTACCCCATCTTCTGAAGGAAATATGTCGCCAAAAAATATGCTAACCACTACAATTACCGATGAACTGAGGCTAGCTACAAATTTTAGAGGTAAAGTAATTGGTATTTCATTAAAAGACAGGGGTTCGATCCTTCCTGCTGGCCACGCGGCAAATGCAGCATATTGGTATCAGGGTAGCACAGGAAACTGGATTACCAGTACTTATTACATGAAAGAAGTGCCAACATGGATTGCCGATTACAATAAATTGAAATTGGCAAACAAGTTCTATGCAAAAAACTGGGAAACATTGTATCCAATGAATACCTATGTTAATAGCACAGCAGATGAGAAAGCATACGAAGGCAAAGCGAGTACATTCCCTCATCAGCTCACCCAAAATATTGATAAAAATTTCGATGCCATCAGAAGTACACCTTATGGCAATACCATCACTTTAGATCTTGCCAAATTAGCGATCCTTTCTGAAGATTTAGGACAAGATAATATTACCGATTTCTTAGCGGTGAGCTGCTCATCTACTGATTATGTTGGTCATGCTTATGGTCCGAACTCGGTAGAAGCAGAAGATACCTATTTACGTTTAGACAAAGATTTCGAAGAGTTCTTTAACTACCTGGATAAAAAAGTAGGTAAAGGAAACTATACCATATTTTTAACTGCCGATCATGGTGCTGCTCATGTACCGGGCTTTATGCAAGAGAACAAATTACCTTCGGGCGTAGTGAGTGACCGTGATATTGCAAACAAATTAAACTCATATTTAAATGACAAATTTAAAGTAAACAATGTTGTTTTAAGATCGATGAATAACCAGATCATTTTCGATCATGATAAAACAGATAAAGGTGATGTGAGTTTCGATGTAATTAAATCAGCATCTGTAGAATTCTTAAAAAGATTAGACGGTTTCCAAAATGCAGTAGATATTGCTAAGATATCGCAAAGCACGCTTCAGGAAATCCAGAAAAAGATGATTACCAATGGATACAATGCGCGCAGAAGCGGCGATATCTATTATGTTTTACAACCAAACTGGTTTAACGGTGGCAGCACAGGTACCACACACGGAAACTGGAACCCATACGATTCGCACATTCCATTGGTTTTTATGGGCTGGGGAATCAAAGCTGGAGCATCCAATAAAACACATTACATGACTGATATTGCACCAACCTTAGCGGCTTTGCTACATATTCAAATGCCAAATGGTAATGTTGGAGAACCGATTACAGAGATTACCAATAAATAAAACAAAAAAACTATGCTTAACAGCATAGTTTTTTTGTTTTAATGCAACAGTGATAGGTCCTTAAAAAGTATCGTCATTGCGAGGAAGAACGACGAAGCAATCCTACAACTATCGCTAATAGCGAGCGCATTAAGATTGCTTCGTGCCTCACAATGACGACAATTGGAGGAGATTCATCTCCTTTAAATTCCTCTGTCATCCATAATGATTTTTATGCAATAAATTATCTCTCGAAATGACGGTAACTTGCGAAAATTTCCTATTTTAACTATTTTAGTTGAAGTCAAATTACACCGCAACAACTTACACCAATGCTCGAATCGCATGATATGCAAGCAACATTAAAAACTTGTAATGTAAAACTTGATGACCGGAGTTAGTTAACCCTTCGCAAAGATGATATAGAAATCATATTCTGTACCTCAAACGCGCATCGCAATATCCCTAAATCGATCATGAGCGGTTCACTTCACATCAAAGCAAACGAGGTAGCAGCATTATCGGAAAGTTCAAAAGATCGATGTGAAATCTGTTATCCGTTAGAAGATTTTGACTATGGTATGAGGGAGTTTGCCATTTACGATAATAACGGTTATTTACTGCAATTCGGGCAGGATTTATAGCTGAACCAAAAGCCGTAATGGTATAGGGTATTCGCTATTTAAACTCCTTATTTTAGTACATTTGCATACCAAATATATTTGGACAAGGATTGGTCGTTTGAGCACACTGATCCTTTAAATCCTATCGTATGCAACAAGTAGAAATATATAAGCCTAAAAATAAAATCCGTTTCGTAACCGCCGCTTCCCTTTTTGATGGACACGATGCAACCATTAATATTATGCGCCGTATCCTCCAATCTTCAGGGGCTGAAGTGATCCATCTTGGCCACAACAGGTCGGTTGATGAAGTGGTAAACTGTGCCATTCAGGAAGATGTTCAGGGCATTGCAATGACTTCTTATCAAGGCGGACACATTGAATACTTTAAATACATGTACGATCTCTTGCAAGAAAGAGGATCAGGCCATATTAAAATATTTGCAGGTGGCGGTGGCGTAATCTTGCCTTCAGAGATAGAGGAACTACAGTCTTATGGAATTTCTAAAATCTACTCTCCAGATGATGGTCGTAAGATGGGTTTGCAGGGCATGATCAATGATATGCTGATCCAAACCGATTTCATCACCAAAGCCAGCATTACTAACGAGCTCGAAACCATTCCTACAAAAGATATTAAAGCCATTGCTGGGGCCATTACCGTTGCAGAAAATGATCCCGAAGGCGCACAAAAATTTGTAGATGAATTAAAAAAACTATCCAAAAACAACACCGCTCCTATTTTAGGCATCACCGGAACGGGCGGAGCCGGAAAATCATCACTGGTAGATGAGCTTGTCCGCCGTTTCCTGGTAGAAGTGAAAGATAAAACCTTAGCGATTATCTCTGTCGATCCTTCCAAAAGAAAAACCGGTGGCGCTTTATTGGGCGATCGTATCCGGATGAATGCCATCAATAACCCGAGGGTTTACATGCGTTCTTTAGCCACCAGACAGGCCAACCTTGCACTATCCAAAAACGTTCAGGAAAGTATCGATATCTGCAAAGCCGCTGGTTACGATTTAATTATTGTAGAAACCTCAGGCATTGGCCAATCAGATACCGAAATTACCGAACACTGTGATGTTTCCCTATACGTAATGACCCCAGAATTTGGTGCAGCTACACAGTTGGAGAAAATCGACATGCTAGATTTCGCTGATCTGGTAGCCATTAACAAATTTGATAAGAGAGGTGCATTAGATGCACTGAGAGATGTGCGCAAACAATACAAGCGCAACCACAATATTTTTGATGCGAAGGATGACGAAATTCCAGTTTATGGAACTATGGCATCACAATTTAATGATCCGGGCATGAATAACCTATTTGTTGCCTTAATGGAGCAGATCAGGGTAAAAACCGGAACGGATTTCAAAGCCAAAATGGAACTCACCTCCGATCAATCAGAGAAAATTTACATCATACCCCCTGATCGCATCCGTTATTTGGCAGAAATTGCCGAAGCTAGCCAAACGTATAACGAATGGGTAGATAAACAGGCTACCATTGCCCGGAAAATGTACCAGTTGAAAGGTGTAATAGATTTAGCTGGTGATATTAATTCCCCCCTCCTACAAGGGTCTTCGCAAGACGGGGTGTTAAAAAACTTAAATGCAACATACGCTTTCTTCGAAGAACAATTAGACGGCGAATGCAGGCGTTTATTGCGCCAATGGCCAGATACCAAAAGAGCTTACAAAGAAGAGTTTTTCATCTATAAAGTCCGCGATAAAGAGATTAAACAACCTTTATTTTACGAATCACTTTCAAAGCTGAATATCCCTAAAGTTTCACTACCGAGATATGAAGATTGGGGCGATATTTTAAGGTGGTTGTTAACCGAAAACCTTCCAGGCGAATTTCCATATGCGGCAGGTGTATTCCCGTTAAAAAGAGAAGGCGAAGACCCGACACGGATGTTTGCAGGAGAAGGTGGTCCTGAAAGAACTAACAAACGTTTTCACTATGTTTCTTTAGGTCAACCTGCGCACCGTTTATCTACTGCCTTTGATTCTGTTACCCTTTATGGAGAAGATCCGCACATTCGTCCCGATATTTATGGCAAAATCGGAAACTCGGGTGTAAGTATTGCCACTTTGGATGATGCTAAAAAACTCTATTCGGGTTTTGATCTTTGTGCGCCATCAACCTCTGTATCCATGACCATTAACGGCCCAGCTCCGATGTTGTTAGGCTTTTTCATGAATGCAGCAATCGATCAACAATGCGAAAAATACATTATCGAAAATGACCTTACAAAAGATACTGAGGCTAAAATTGATTCAATCTATAAAGCTAAAAAGATACCGCGGCCAACCTATAGCGGAGCTTTACCAGAGGGAAACAATGGCTTGGGTTTAATGCTTTTGGGCCTTACAGGAGATCAGGTTTTACCTGCCGATATTTATGCCAGGATCAGGGCTAAAGCTATCAGCTCAGTTAGGGGAACCGTTCAGGCCGATATTTTAAAGGAAGATCAGGCACAGAATACCTGTATATTTTCTACCGAATTTGCCTTAAGGATGATGGGCGATATCCAAAAGTATTTCATCGATGAAAAAGTAAGGAATTTCTATTCCGTATCTATTTCGGGCTATCACATTGCCGAAGCAGGTGCTAATCCAATTTCGCAACTTGCCTTTACTTTAAGCAATGGATTTACCTTTGTAGAATATTATTTGAGCAGAGGCATGCACATTGATGATTTTGCCCCTAACCTGTCTTTCTTCTTCTCCAATGGAATCGATCCGGAATACGCCGTTATCGGTCGCGTAGCCAGAAGAATCTGGGCCAAAGCCATCAAGAATAAATACAAGGGAAATGACCGCTCGCAGAAACTTAAATACCATATCCAAACTTCTGGCCGTTCGTTACATGCACAGGAAATCGATTTTAATGATATCCGCACCACTTTACAGGCCCTTTATGCCATTTACGACAACTGTAATTCGTTACATACTAATGCTTACGATGAAGCCATTACAACGCCTACAGAAGAATCTGTTAGGAGAGCCATGGCCATTCAATTGATCATTAACAGAGAACTGGGCTTGGCGAAGAATGAAAATCCTTTACAAGGTGCATTTATCATCGAAGAATTAACCGATCTGGTAGAAGATGCTGTTCTTGCCGAATTTAAAAGCATCAACGATCGTGGTGGGGTGTTGGGTGCCATGGAAACAATGTATCAGCGTGGAAAAATCCAGGAAGAAAGTCTTTACTACGAAACACTAAAACATACTGGCGAATATCCTATAGTTGGTGTAAATACCTTTTTAAATAAAAATGGTTCTCCTACTATTGTTCCTGGTGAAGTTATCCGTGCTACAGAAGATGAAAAACAATATCAGATTTCGGCATTGCATAAATTTCAGGACCGTAATGCAGATCGTTCTCCAGATCTCTTGAAACAACTTCAAAAATCGGCTATTGCCGGCGACAACATCTTCGAACAGCTCATGGAGATCTGTAAGGTTTGTTCACTAGGACAGATTAGTAATGCACTTTACGAAGTTGGCGGCCAATACAGAAGAAACATGTAATAAAAAAAGCCCTTATCAATCGATAAGGGCTCATATAATTTAAACTAAAGATCAAATATCTAACCAGCAATCCAGCTAAATTTATAATCTATAGTAGGGTTTTTCATTCGCTCGGCAACACGTAATAAACGTGAAGGTAAAGCCATAATATAATCGCGCGCTTTTTCACCAGCTTCATTTAAATCACGCATACCTTCAATTTTCCAGTCTTCAATCAGCTGTTGCATAATTTCAACGTAATCAATTGCAGTATATACCCCTAAACGTTGTGCGGCATCTGTAAAGTGACCAAATGTTTGGCCAATTTTCAAACCTACCTCACGTAAGAAATGGGCTGGCATTACAATTTTCTTACGCATCATATCTTCAAAAGCCAACATTGCTTCGTTAGGATCAACCTCAAAAATACGGTTCATGAAATCTTTATAAGCTTTTGCGTGTCTGGCCTCGTCTGATGCAATTACCCCACACATTTTAGACAATAAGGTATCACCGTCCTTTTTAGCCAAAGAAGCTACCCTTCTGTGCGATACATTGGTAGCCAATTCTTGAAAAGAAGTGTAGATAAAGTTACGGTATGGATCGTGGCCGGTACCAATATCGAAACCATCAGCGATAAGATACTGTGTGGAGATTTCCATTTGGCGCATATCAACACGGCCTGATAGGTATAAATATTTATTTAGCAAATCACCATGACGATTTTCTTCAGCAGTCCAATGGCGAACCCATTTCATCCAGCCACCTTCTTCATCCCTACTATGTCCATCGACCATGGCTAACCACGATTCGTATGTTGGTAAAGCTTCTTCAGTAATGGTATCGCCAATTAAAACGGCCACTAAATCGTAAGAAAGATCTTTTGCGTTATCCCTCAAAATTCTGACATCTTGATAAAATGTTTCACTAGTAGAATCTGGTAAAAAATCAGAAGGCTGCCAGTTGGTATCGATTGGTTTCAAATAAGTTCCCATCGACTCCAGCATATATTTTTCGATATGCAACATTACTTCCCTTCTTTTATCTGCAAAAAAACTCATTACTTATACTTATATTTTTGTTAAAAACAAAGATAACCAAATATTGTGGCAAACCTTATGATATTAACATATTTAGCATCAAATCAGTTTTAAATATGATTGAAATTATCAACATTAACACAAATGGGTTTATTATTTGGAGCGCAGTAGCAGTAAAACGTAGGTCGGGTTCCGTCCTGCCGTTTTACTCCGCCAATGAAGAATTGGCTCCGCGCCCACTTCCATCAGGGCTATGGGGATGGGCCTGTATCCAGAAACTTAACTATCTTAACTGCTTAATGGTAGAAATAACCATTGAGAGTTACAGGTAAGTAAACAAGACTTAAAATCAGAGCCGTTCATTTTGAGGTTTTTGGAGCGCACTGGCAGTAACATGTAGGTTGGGTCCCGTCCTGCTGTACGTTTTACTCCGCCAATGAAGATTTGGCTCCGTGCCCACTTCCATCAGGGCTATTGGGTTCGGTTAGATAATCCTACCTTAACTGCTTAATGGTAGAAATAACCATTTAGAGTTACAGGCATACAAACAAGACTTAAAATTTGAGACGTTCATTTCGAGGTTGTTAGAGCGCAAAGCAGTAATATTTAGGTTGGGTCCCGTCCTGCTGTTCGTTTTACTCCACCAATGAAGATTTGGCTCCGTGCCCACTTCCATCAGGGCTATGGGGTTCAGTTAGATAATCCTACCTTAACTTTTCTTAACCCCTTAATGGCAGAAATAACCGCTGTTACAATTCCTTTCACCACTAAGGGATTAAGGACATCAAGAAGATCATATTGGAAAAGGCCCTTAACCCATCTTCACGGATCAAGCGTAAAAGTTGGGGAAGTTAATATTAATTTGCAGCGCAATGGTAGTGCTACGAACAATGGCAGTCCCTCCATACGCTCCAATCTTTTGGAAACTCGGTCTATACCGCTCATGAACCTCAAGCCAAAAGGATTTCGCTGCTGTAGGGGCTATTGACCTGGGCTTGTAAAGAGAGGTCCGAAAGCCCGGAGGCTGGATGTTAAGAAGAAAATGGACTAAACCTTGAACCAATTTTCAGGCTGAAATCCCACCAAAAACCACTGTCCTTGTTGTTTAAACCTGACTAGAACGAACACGAAGCGAAGTAAAGTGGAAGGCGGGACTACAGTAGCCAAGCACTACTAACGCTGTTTTCCTATTCCCCAATCCAAAAATACCTCCATCCCCCAACTTTTTTGCTTGATCCATCTTCACTCCTTGATGGTGAAAACAAGATAGGCATAGACTATAAAATGCCTTTAAACCAAGAAAACCCCTCGACTCATCGTCAAGGGGTTTCTTTTTAAGATCTGGCACCGACCTACTCTCCCACGTGTTACCGCAGTACCATCGGCTCTGGTGGGCTTAACTTCTCTGTTCGGAATGGGAAGAGGTGGACACCACCGATATAGGCACCTGAATATTTTATTGAGGTAGAAGCCTGGAGGGTATGAAGGTAGAAGGTATTCACCTTTTGCCTCAAACCTTTCGCCTTAAAGCTTAAACAATATTGAAAGGAGTTATTAGGAAGAACAAAGAACAGTATGTTTGCTTTTGAGGCTTCGGATGGCTAGTACCACGCGACTGT
>NZ_JAGGPU010000021.1 GCF_018613605.1 Pedobacter sp. ISL-64
TTAACAAATTAATCAATCGATTGATTAATTTGTTAACGTAAAAAATGTTAAATTTAATCATATGAGCACATACCTTGTACCAGTAGATTTTTCGAACACAGCAGATCACGCAGCCCAATATGCCGCCAGGCTGAGTTTTGCGATGACGAACTCAAAAATTATACTGCTTAATGCCTATTATGTTTCAGAATACGAAAGCATTTTACCAACACCCGATTTAATTATTACCACGGATGTTCATATCGCGGATGAAATTACGAGAAGGTTCGAAGCACTGGAAAAACTTAAGGTAAAAATGCTCGGGATCAATCCCAATGCTGAAATAGAAATTTACCTCACTAGAGAAACACTCCTGCGTTCTATCATCGATCGGGTAAATAGGGAAGAGATCGAACTCATTATTATCGGTAGTAACGGTAAAAAAGCGAAAGACGAAAGTGATATCGGCTCTAATGCGATCAAAATTTCTAAATCAAGCCCGGTTCCGGTTTTGGTTGTTCCGCCTAAGGCCGATTATCAATCAATCCGTAAAGCCATTTTGGCCTGCGATTTTAAAAAGGTTAAAGAGGTGATTCCCATGCACGCACTTAAAAATATTTTAAGCAAACATGCTTTAGAACTTTTGGTGCTTAATATTAATTCTGGCCATGTAATTGATTCGCAGGAAGAACACTTTTTGCAAGAAATGCTCAAAGATTTTTCTCCCGCTTATCACTATGCTGATCATCCTGATACGATTAAAGGAATAGTAAAATTTGCTAAAAGTGAAGAAGCGCAGCTGATTATCGCATTGCCCAAAAAATATAGTTTTTTCGAAAGCTTGTTGCATGAAAGTGTATCTCAAAAATTGACTATTAAATCGCATGTGCCCGTGTTATTGTTGAAAGATTAATATATTGGAATTTGCAACAGCTAAGTTACATACGACGCGTTAAACTTTTATTTTCTTTTGCACTCCAACTAGCTCAATTTTCAACCAAAAACAACAAAAACAACATGAAAAAATTAATGATGATTTGCGGATTAATGCTAGGTATAGCTGGTTTCGCTAACGCGCAACAAGGTGGTGGGCAAGGCAGAATGATGATGAAACCTGAAGAAAGAGTAAAACAGTTAGACGAAAAATTAAAGTTATCTGATGATCAAAAAACAAAGTTAACCACTGTTTTTACTGAGCAGGCAGAAACCATGAAAAAAATGCGTGAAGAAATGCAAGGTGGTGGCGATCGAGATGCAATGAGAGAGAAAATGCAAAAAATGCGTGCTGATAATGATGCAAAAGTAACTGCAGTATTAACAGACGATCAGAAAAAAACTTACGAAGCTTGGCAAAAAGAGCAACGTGCTGAAATGGAAAAACGTAGACAAGGTGGTGGAAATAACTAATCTTGGTAAAATATCAAATAAGAAAAGCGGCTTTATGTCGCTTTTCTTATTTTAGCAGAAAAATAAAATATGCCTGCCAATTT
The DNA here is from genome assembly GCF_018613605.1 of Pedobacter sp. ISL-64. Classification (GTDB taxonomy): domain Bacteria; phylum Bacteroidota; class Bacteroidia; order Sphingobacteriales; family Sphingobacteriaceae; genus Pedobacter. Next base: position 1,470 of record NZ_JAGGPU010000021.1, read on the forward strand.
CCCTCCCATTATTTTAGCATCTAAATCGCCACGTAGACAAGAGCTTTTAACGCTTATGGGCTTAAATTTTAAAGTCGAACTAAAAGATGTAGACGAAAGCTACCCATCAGATTTATGCCCCGCAGAAATTGCCGTTTACATTTCAGAACAGAAAGCTAAGGCTTTTACTGCTAATGGTGAAATAGTGATTACAGCTGATACCATTGTAGCCTTAAACGGAGAAATTTTAGGTAAACCTGAAGATAGGGCGCATGCTCAAGAAATGTTAAAAAAGCTATCTGGAAGCAGGCATGAAGTTTTTACAGGTGTAACACTTGTTAAAGGCAATAAAATTCATTCGTTTTACGATAGGACAGAGGTTTACTGTAAATCTGTTACAGCCGAGGAAATTGATTTCTACATTGATAATTATAAACCCTTTGATAAGGCCGGGAGTTATGGCGTGCAAGATTGGTGGGGTATCGTAGTGGTACAACGCATTGAGGGTTCTTATACTAACGTAATGGGCTTGCCAACAGAAAAGCTATATAATGAACTGTTGAAGTTCTCCTAAAAAAATAATCAACATCATTTATTGAGGTTATTTATGGAAAATAACTGAGTCATTCATCATCTGTTTCAAATGCCTAACCCAAAATATAGCCATTATGAAACAGATATTTATCTTATTTATTTCTATTTGTTCAATTAACTGCTTTGCCCAAAATGAATTTGGTAAACAAAGTAATGAACTTATTTATTCAGATCAGACTGTAAAACAACTAAAGTTTATCGTTGATTCACTAAATCTTAAATTTAAGTCTTGTGATCTTAATAAAATTTATAAAGCCAAATCTCAGACAATAGGCAACTATATTTCTCTTTCTGGTAAACAGGCAGAAGCAGCAAAAAGAGATCTTGATGCAAATATTTCATTTGATAATTTTATTGAAAAATATCCTGCTTCTGAAAAGCAAAAAGATTTGCTGGTTGTGAGATTTAAATACAAGAATTATAAAGATGTACCGGTATTAGAATTCAATAGTGTCGAATTGAATGGTAAATACAATCATCGTATCACTTTCACTGGTGATTATATCAAATATGAAGAACCGTTAAAACAGTCATGGGTTATAAATTACGAATCTGGTTCCAAATCTAATGAAGCGTTTCTAAATGCCTTCTACATCAAAGATTCATTTAAACAAAACCCACTTCCTGCAATTTATGCCAAAATGATTCAATATTCAGATTGTATGGTAGATACTTCCACTCAGGTGTTTTTTCAGAAAGCAGCAAAAACAGGTGTAAGGTTTTCTAATAAAAAGCAAAAAAAAATGGAGGAATTAGAAAATTATATTGCTCAAAAAACATTGAGACCTGCCTATAATAAAGGTGAAGATGATGAGGTTTTTTATAAAAAAGTGGAAGAGTGGAGAATAATTAGAGGAATAAAAATAGATAGTTTGTATAAAAAGGACTCATACTTTGTTTTGCTCTTTAATGAAGCAGTGAAAGAAGCAATGGAAAATGGTGGAGGAGACGATGATTTTGAGGAACTGGTAGGATTGTATTATGCTAAGAAAACAGCGCTTGAATTAAAACGGAACAGAATTGTAGTTGGCGGATGCAGTATGGATGATAGTCCTAGGATCCATGCAATGAATATAGCAAAACTATCTGCCGAAACCGCTAACTGGGAAATTTTTCTACGTTCCCATCTGGATATCATGAACGATAGATTTGATCGGATGAGTGATGGCAGTTACGCACAATCAGGACGGAAGACTTATATCAAAGAATTAGAAGTTTTAGATATAAATGTTTTAGACCTACTATTGGGGATCAGTTTAAGGGTAGAAAATGCAAGTAATAACCATTATTACGGTAATATTGGTAGACTTGGCAGGGCACTAGCTGAAACAAAAAATGCAAGTTTAATTGAAGAGAAGATGTTGAATATGATCATCGATCATGATTTGGACGATTACAATCGGATACTGATTTACTATTTGTTCTTAAACTACAATTACAATTTAAGCGACAAAGAGATTCAAAGCGATAATGTTGAAAAGCTAAATAAAGCAGTTAAAACTTTGCCTAATTATTTGGTCAGTAAGTTGGTTCCTGAAGAAAAAGGCAAATAACAGCCTTGGTGTTATGGAATTTTTCATGTGTTGTCATCATTTTTAAAACTACTACCATGAAAAACAAAATTAACGAAGTTACCATAGCCGAGCCATGTTTGCAGAACTGGGATGAAATGGATAAAGGAGAAGGCTCTAATTTCTGTAAAGCCTGCAGCAAGAATGTAATTGATTTCTCAGGTTATACCAATGCCGAAATCATCAGCGTATTGGCTGGCGCCAGTTCTTCTGTATGTGGCCGCCTAAGCAATACTCAATTAAATCAGCTTAACTACCATTTAGCTATTGTGCCAACAACAAATAGGAATTGGATGAAATATTTGGGCGTACTGGCTATAGGAGTAAGTGTTTTTACCCATAATGCGAGTGCCGTGTCCATTAAAAAATCTGTGGAGATTGTTCACGCAAAGGAAATTCATCAATTAAATAAAGCAGATGAACCAATAATTTTGAGAACATTTTATGGCTATATGTTCTTAAGGAATAATAAAGTGCCAATGGCCGGTTTAAAACTTAGGTTAAAAGGCACAAATATTACGGCTGTAACTGATAAAAATGGACGTTATGAATTCAAAATAGATGATAAACTAAATTGGAAATACAATGAGCTAATTGCTGATGACAGCAATTATGTAGTATCATTTAGATTAGATGCAAAAACAGTTAAGCAAAAAGACTATTATCCTTACAGGGCAGAAGATACAATTTTAGGTAAGATTGCGGTTTCATTCAAATAAACTTCTATTTATCAACCCTATTAAATAACTACTATTTTATAATTTACTGGCCAAAACACCCATTTTCAAATCATAGGTAGAGAGTGTTAACCGGTTTATTTTTGCTCTGCCCAATACATAGTTGGTAATTAGGGCCGCAATCACAATCATATCTATCCTTAAAGGGATCATTCCTGGCATTTCGGCCCGTTCTTTATGCGTAGCATTGAGTAGTTTGATCGAAGTTGCAATGTAGTCGTCGAAATTGAATGCGAAGGTTTTGACCGTATTAATATCTGCTTTTAAGTTGTTTTTTCTAATAATGAGCTCGGCAAATGTTTCGAATGCTCCGGCAGATCCGATTAAAATTTCAGGGCGGTATTTTTCACAGATATCAAAAAGATCGCCCAGTTGATTTTGAATGTGAAATAAAATGGCATTCTTCTCCTCGTCGGCTATGGGATCTGATTTGAAGAACTGTTGCATTAAACGCGCTGCCCCAATGTTATAACTTTTCTTCCAGATCAGTTTTTCGGGATCGCACAGGATAAATTCTACACTGCCACCACCGATATCTATAATCAAAGATATCTCTTTAATTGCGCCGCTCAGTTTTACACCTTGGTAAATTAATTCAGCCTCTTCGTCACCGCTAATCGTTTCGATGCTTATTCCGGTTCTTTCTTTTACAGCATCAACAAAATCTTGCCCGTTTTCTGCGCTTCTAACTGCCGAAGTGGCCATAGCCCTTACCTCACTAACCTGATATTCAGCAATTGTATGGCTAAACGTTTCAAGGCAGTTCACACCTCTTTCAAAGGCTGCAGGAATAATAATATTATCGTTAATTCTTCCTTCGCCCAATTTAACAGGCACATTGGTTTTGTATAAAATTTCCGGCTGGTTTGCCTTTGTTTCAGCAATAAGTAAATGGAAGGTGTTCGTACCCAGGTCGATAACTGCAATGCGCATAGTTTATATTTTTGTGTTTTGGAAAGCTTTGCAGTGGTTCTTTGGTAACTGTTTCCTGCTATCCATTAAATTTCGTTATTGTGAGTGCTAAATTAAGGGTAGTAGAGCGAAATACCATCGCCATCAGGTTTTTTTAGTTCGGGTTTGTGTTTTTTGCCAAATAGTAAGGCGCTTAGGTTTCCCCCATAAATCGTAGTAGTAGCCACTGTTAATAAACGGGATAGCAGCGGCAGCCTCAGATTTAAGCACTATTTTTTGCTTTTTTTTATGGTGTGCTTGCTTGTTTCACAGGTTTTCATCTAAGCTATAGCGTATAGCCCGACTAACTTTAATATGTGCACTAAATTGCTTTCCAAACCTATTTTACTAAATCTTGTAATTGTTTTGCATTATGCAATGCCCCAACTCCCCAGGTATTGTTAAAATAAACAAATACCTCACTAACATCATCTTTAATCTGATTTTTGAAAGCTTTAATAACATTGATATCGTATTCTGATTTGTAAAGCACAGGTTTCCCGTGAAAACGGTAATAAACGGTTGATGTATTCTGGATCACCTCATCAGGTAAGGAAGAAGGATAGCTTTGACCGCTAAATATGATGTTGTTTTGAGCGAGGTTTTTATAAATTTCTTCATCAAACCAACTGATGTGACGAAACTCTACCACATTTTTAAAATCAGATCTTAAATTTTCGATCAACAGATTTAACCGTTCTACACTATAATCGAACTTTGGTGGAAACTGAAACAATACACAGCCCAATTTCTCTTTTAACCCGATTTGAATGGCCTCGTAAAAATCGTTTATGAGTTGCTCGCATTCATTGAACTGTTTGTAATGTGTAATTAACCGTGGTGCCTTGACCGTAAATAAAAAATCATCCGGACTTTCATCGTACCATTTATCGAACGATTTTTGAGTTGGCATTTTATAAAAGGTAGAATTGATCTCTATTGTATTAAAATGTTTGCAATAATATTTAAACCAATCTTTTTGTACCAAACCTTTTGGGTAGAAAATCTCTTTCCATTCGCGATAATAGAAGCCTGAGCAACCAATTCTCCATTTCATGTATAGAAAACAGGTTGTAGAGGGAAAGGTTTACTATCCGTTATAGATTGCGGCGAAAATAATCAATGTGATACCAATGTAGCCAGATAGCTTTAAATAAATATTACTTTTCTTATTTAGAAATCCTAATGTCACCATCGTTAATAAATAAAGGATTGAGAGTGTTAAAAATCCGGTAAATGGTGATTGATGGTTTTTTAATTGCGACTCATTTTTTGTCGACACAAAGAAAACCTCAATTAAGACTGGTGAAATCCAACCGATTAAATACAATGCAAATATTACTGATGCTATTGGGTACTTTCTGAAAGCGGTAGTGAGTTCGTCCATATTTTGAAATTAATACCGGTTTTATTGATATGGTAACCCCAAAAACAAACTAAAATACCAGTGGTGTCAGATGTTACCATCTGATACGGCGAAAAATCAATTATCCAAGTTTATGGTATAGTTCTAATAGTCAGATGGTAACATCTGACTTCACTAAAATAATGCATGCTTAGCTGATCTCAGGTGACTGAGGTGGTCAATATTTTATGGGAAAGAATTTACGGTTATAAATGAATGATCGATTGGCTAATAGTTGTAAACTTGGGATTTATACGATGAAGCATTATAAAACAAAAAAACCGATGCTTGCGACATCGGTTTTTCAATTTATATTTAATTAATTACTCGAAGTATTCTTTCATTCTTTCGAAGAAACTCTTATCATTTTTACCCGGTTGAGGCTTAAAGTTAGGCGATTCACGTAATTTCTCTAAAGCATCACGTTCGTCGCTACTTAAAGCTTTTGGTGTCCAGATGTTGATGTGGATAATCTCATCACCTCTATGGTAAGAATTCACTTCTGGTAAACCTTTACCTTTTAAGCGCAATAATTTTCCGCTTTGGGTACCTGGTTCGATTTTTATTTTTGCTTTACCATCAATAGTTGGTACTTCAATGCTCATCCCTAAAGCAGCATCAACAAAACTTAAGTGTAAATCATATACAATGTTATTGCCTTCACGTTTAAGTGTTTCGTGTGGGGTTTCTTCAATTAAGATAATTAAATCGCCTGGAATACCGCCATTAGGTGCAGCATTTCCTTTTCCACTCATGCTTAACTGCATACCTTCACTTACGCCTGCAGGAATATTGATGGTAATGGTTTCTTCGCCACGTACAACACCATCTCCATGACAAACTGTACATTTAGAAGTAATTTGCTGGCCGCTACCGTTACAAGTAGGGCAGGTAGATGCCGTTTGCATCTGGCCCAAAATGGTATTGGTTACTCTACGCACCTGGCCGCTGCCACCGCAGGTACCACAGGTACTTACCGATGATTTATCTTTTGCGCCAGAGCCATCGCAGGTTTTACAAACGATTAGTTTATTAACCTTGATTTTCTTTTCTGCACCATGTGCAATTTCCTCTAGTGTTAATTTAACTTTTATGCGCAGGTTAGAACCTTTGGCTACCCGACGGCCACCGCGTTGCTGGCCACCACCACCGCCACCAAAAAAGCTTTCGAAAGGATTGTGACCGCCAAATACATCGCCGAAATTGCTAAAAATATCGTCCATGTTCATGCCGCCACCGCCGTAGCCACCGCCACTAGCGCCACCAACACCCGCATGACCGTATTGATCATAACGTTGTTTTTTATCGGCACTGCTTAAAACTTCGTAAGCTTCGGCAGCTTCCTTAAATTTATCTTCAGCGGCTTTATCTCCTGGGTTTTTATCTGGATGATATTTAATCGCCATCTTGCGATAAGCTTTCTTTATCTCATCAGCGGCTGCGCCCCTAGTTACGCCTAATACGTCGTAATAATCTCTTTTACTCATCTTCTTTATAAAATGATTGAATGATTGAGTGATTGAATGAGAGAATGTTAATTCAATCATTCAAAATTCAATCATTCAATAATTATTTTTTACGCTCCAACTACAACTTTAGCAAAGCGGATTACATTATCATTTAAGGTATAACCTTTTTCAACTTCGTCTATCACTTTCCCTTTAAGATCATCGCTAGGAGCAGGGATATTGGTAATTGCTTCGTGGAAATCGGTATTGAAAGGTTGACTGATGCTTTCTACATCTTTCAATCCTTTTTGTGCTAAAGTGTTTTTTAGCTTTGTGCTTACCAATAAAATGCCTTCTTTAACCGGGGCAACATCAGCAGCAGTTTCCATTGCTTTTAATGCACGGTCGAAATCATCTAAAACAGGTAAAAGCGAAACAATTACATCTTTACCAGCCGTTTGCAATAATTCTACGCGTTCTTTTTGTGTACGACGTTTATAATTATCGAACTCAGCGTATAAACGTAAATATTTGTCATTAAGTTGTTGAACTTCCGCTTGCAATTTTTCTTCTGCAGATAATTCGGGCGCCTGCTCAGCTTCAGCGATAGGAGCATCAGTATTCTCTACATTCTCAGCAGTATTTTCTGATGTATTTTCAGGATTCATTATATTTTCTTCTTTATCGTTATTTTTCTTCTTATTAAACATAATACTGGGCTGAATTTTTTTGTGTTGATCTCAACTATTTTGCCATAAACGGAAATCAGCCAAGCTGTCAGATTTATTTGTATTTATCTGAACAGATTGGCTGATTAGCTGACGGATGTCAGAATTTTTTATACGATTTGTGCATCTTCGTGCACAATTCCATTTTCACATTTAATAATGCGCGAAGGGAAAGTACGGATGATATGGTAATCGTGTGTGGCCATTAAAACCGCAGTTCCGGCCTGGCTAATTTGTTTTAAAAGGGTTACAATTTCTTCTGATGTTTCCGGATCTAAATTCCCTGTAGGCTCATCAGCAAGAATAATTTCTGGATCATTTAACAAAGCTCTTGCAATAACAATACGCTGCTGCTCGCCACCAGAAATTTCATGCGGCATTTTTTTGATTTTAGAACGCAAACCAACTTTGTCTAAAACATCTTTAATGCGTTCGTTAATTAGTTTTTCGTCTTTCCAGCCTGTTGCCTTAAGCACAAATTCAAGGTTTTTTTCAATCGTTCTATCGGTAAGCAATTGAAAATCCTGAAAAACTACACCCAATTTACGGCGTAAAAACGGCACCTGACTTTCTTTTAGGTTTTTAAGGTCAAAACCAGCAATATTGCCTTCGCCATTACCAATATGTAAGTCGCCATATAATATTTTAAGCAAACTGCTCTTTCCCGAACCTGTTTGACCGATCAGGAAGACAAATTCGTCCTTTTCGATGTGTAAATTTACGTTTGAGAGGACTAGATGTTTCTGTTGAAAAACATCAACATTGCTTAAATGAATTACTGAGTTGCCTGCCATATTATATTTCTAATTTTGCAATCTGCCCGAAAGGCAAATCTTTAACCATTTCCATAATGTATTCTTGCTTATCTCCAAGTCCGATTTTTTCCAGCGATTTATCAGGTCTGTCAACCCTAAAATAAGCTAAAAGTGTAAACTTGTCATCTCTTAACTGTACGTAATCTGGAATTTTGGCTATGCCTTTAACTTTAACGATATACATTGTGTCCAAAAATAGCATTTCCAAATGATAAGCGGAAGTAAGAAGTCCTTTTTATCTTATTAGCATTACCCAGCCAGTATAGGTTTTAAAATCTTTGTTTAAATAAATGCTGTAATAATATATTGCTGGTGGAAGATCTTTCCCATTCATTTTTCCGTCCCAGGCTTTAAAAGTTCCGGTACTCTGGTAAACAAGCTGGCCATATCGGTTGGTTACTTTCACAATTGAATTTGGGAAAGATGTAATAGATGGAATATTCCAGCTATCGTTTACATTATCACCATTTGGCGTGAAGGTATTGGGGATTATCACTTTTGGATAAACCTTGATGAAAACCTCATCAATGCTACTGTTACAGCCTAAATTTGAGCTGGCATGTAACGTATAGGTAATGTCTTCAGTTGGTGTAACAATGGGATTGAGTTTGGTGGGGTCATCGAGATAATCTGATGGTGTCCAGAAATAGGTAAAATCATCTCCACTCACTTTACCGTTTAAAATTGCTGATTGTCCGGTAACGATTGTTTGATCCGCACCTGCATCGGCCATTACATTTTTATTCACATTGACGGTGATTTCTGTTTCGGCCGAACATCTTCCGTCCGAAACCTGAACAGTATACGTCGTGGTTTCAGTTGGTGTGGCGATTGGATTAGCGATTTGAGGATCTGACAAACCTTTTGATGGACGCCAAAGATAGGTAGAGCCACCCGATGCTGCTAATTGAACAGACTTGCCTTCACAAATGATTGCCCTTTGGACGTTGATTATTGGGATCACTGGATCTAAAACCGCAACCGTTGTTGTAGCTGACGATGTACATCCATTTGCAGTCACCTGAACAGTATAAGTGCCTTCCATCGCTTTAGTTGCATTGGCAATAGTTGGGTTTTTCTCTGTTGATGTGAATTGATTTGGCCCTGACCATTTATAACTTGTTCCACCAGAAGCAATTAGTTGAATGGTGCTACCAACGCAGATAGGACCAAAGTTTTCAGCTATTGGGATGGGCTGCGGATTTACTGTAACCGTTAGTGGCGATCCTGCTATCCTACAATTTGCTGAGTTGATATTATTTCCATCTCCAACCAATAATCTGTATTGATACACACCTTTAACAGCGTTTTGGAATTGGACGTTAATTTCTGGCGTTTGTTCATTAGGCAGATCTGTAAAGCCATTACCTGTATTTAACTGCCATTGGTACCTTGGATTTTGATATATCCTAGGGCTAACATCAGTTTTAAAATGGAATGTTGCACTATTTCCTTCGCACAATTGCGCAGTTGTTAAGGCGTTGCCCACAATTGATGGTATAAGGGTTGGGCCACAGGCACTAAAAGTAATATCATCTAGTGCCAGATCATTTCCTCCTCCACCAGGGTTTTGATTGGTCATTTTTAAGGTGATAACACCTAAGTTAGTTGGTGTAACAAATGTTCGGGCATATTTAATCCAGCCTGTATTTTCTAAAATATCATTGGTTGAGAATTGGAGTATTTCTACGCCATTATTCTCTATAGTAAATCTAACATTTGGTTTGATTCCTGTATTTTTTAAAATATTAATAATCCATGCAGAAAACTCATATGTGGTGTTTGGGCAGAGATCGGTAATAGTGGCTTGATAAAATATTCCAGGACTATTTGACGCATTCACAACCATCATATAGCCGTTTAGATCATTAGGGGTATGATTTATAATATCTTGAATCCAACCAACATTTAATCCAGAGATTGTCTTGGTATGGTATATTGTCCATCATTTGGAGAACGGGTAGCATAGGTATAATTGGTAACACCATTGGGGAGAGAAGAACCGAAGGTGTTTATTCCTGATCCAAATGTTTCATTTTTGATTGGATCTCCTAGTGTTCCGTTACATTGAGCAAATAAGTGATCACCACAACAGAGGATAAAAAAGAGAATTAAAAATATTGGGAGATAACGCATTGCTTAAAGGGGCATTTAGCGAATATCTAAATAAAAAACTGTAATTCAATTTGTTGAAATTAATTCAATTCATTCAAAAACTCAATGGTATTTACATTATCTGCATAGTCCCAAAGTTTGGGGTGCTGGCTTTGGCCAAAACCGAAAGTGTTTAAACTTAAAGGCGATTTGCTAATCACACATTGAATGTTTTCTGATTGGTTTTTCAGTTTATCTTCAAGCGCTTGCAGCTGCTCGTATTCTTCATAAAAAAGAACAGCCAAAGGCGATGTCAGGCGCTCATCTTCTTTTAATAACAGGAAACCATTGTCGAAGTGTTTAGCAGCATTAACCAGATAAATAGATTTATTGTAATCGTAATTGTTATTGTATTTAAAGTGGTTGATAATAGGTTGAAAACTTTCTACGCCTTCGTAAAAATTTGCAATATCATATCCTTTTGGAAAATAGATTTTAGATACATTTCTACAGCCTAAGCCAAAATAATCGAAAATATCGGCACCTAGCTTTTGGATATCCTCGAAACTTTCAGAACCATCTAAAACCGCTACACTGTTCCTGTTTTTTCTGATAATGTTGGGCACTTTACTAAAATAATAGTCGAAATAACGGGATGAATTGTTGCTCCCGGTTGCAATAACAGCATCAAAATCTTTTAAGCGCTCTACATATTCTATTTTATCCTCAAAAGCAGGTTCTATTTTAACGAGTTCTGCAATTACGGCTTTAACTAATTTATCATCAGCCGAAGAAAGTTTGATTAAAGCAATATTACCTGTGGCCAGTACACTTAAAACATCATGTAAACCCACCAATGGGATATTCCCTGCCAGGATTAAACCAACCTTTTTTGGAGCGGTACTAAACTTGATCGATTTGAACCAAATGGCCAAATCGGCCTCATTTAACATCTCAGCAAAAGATAAAATAGATTTTTTTATGTTTTCTGCAGTAAACCATGCATTAGTGCTTTCAGCGGTATAAAATGCATTTCCTAGTATGTCAGTAGGGTTTGTAAGCAATTTACCTAGTTTGTTGAACGCGATTATTACTTTTTCTTGAGTTAATGCTGACATATTTAGAATTATTATTAAGTGATTATATCTTATATTTGCAGCGCAAAGGTAAACTAAGCAAAAGAATTAGACGAAAACATGGCGATTAAAATAACAGATGAGTGTATAAATTGTGGGGCTTGCGAACCAGAATGTCCTAATAACGCAATTTACGATGCCGGTACTGCATGGCGTTTTTCTGATGGTACAAATTTAAATGGTATCATTGATTTTGGTAATCAACAAATTGAAGCTGATGCAGCTCAAGAAGCAGTTTCGGATGAAGTTTATTATATTGTATCCGATAAGTGTACAGAGTGTAAGGGCTTTCATGATGAGCCTCAGTGTGCGGCAGTTTGCCCGGTTGATTGTTGCGTAGATGATGAAGATATCCGCGAAACAGAAGAAGAATTATTAGCGAAGAAAGCTTGGTTACACCAGGAAGGATAAGCTTTATTAGATATTTACAAAAAAGTCCCGCTTAAAGTGGGACTTTTTTAGTTATAGGAAGTTTTTTATAGATCAAAATATAATCATGACCAATAGATGAGTATAGAAAGGAAGGAATAGGTACCCAGAGTTTAAAATATATTGAAGACGTTGCAAAATCAAAAGGAGTAACAGTTGCTATGCTTGATACTTTTGACTTTCAGTCAGAAAAGTTTTATCTAAAGAACGGATATGTGGCAATCGGAGAGATACAAAACTTTCCTAAAGGGCACAAAAGAATTTACTTTTCGAAAACATTAGACCTTTAAATTAGTGTCTGATATCTTCTGAAAACTATTATTACGTTCTTCAGTTTCCCCTAAACCCTAAACCCTAAACCCTAAACTAATCTACATCACATTTATTAGGAATAATCAAAACCGGACAAGCAGATTTTCTCGCCACGTGTTCGGCAACGCTTCCCATTAAAAAATGGTACAAGCCTGTACGTCCGTAAGTGCCTATAACAATTAAATCAGATCCCCACTCGTCCGATTGTTGGATAATACCATGCGCTGCGGTATCGACAACACTTAAATAAGTGGTTTTTGCACCTTTGCTATATTTCGTCTCCATTTCTTTAAGCAAAATGTGGCTGTTTTCTTCGCTATTGTCATATGTTTCTAAAAACACTGGTGCCAAGGTTAAATCGGGGTTTACATTAGCCGGAATAGGCTCGATAATGTTAACCAATGCTACTTCTGCTCCAAATTTTTCAGCCATGTCGTAACCGGCTTTTGCCGCTTTTTCTGAGCAGGTACTATTATCAACGGCAATTAATATTTTTTTAAAATTCATGGCGAGCATATTTAAAGGGTGATCATCATAAAAATAACAAATTTGTACGTAAAATGTTAGGCAATGGATGTATTTTATTAGTTTTACAATAGTTTCACGAGCATATTTAAATGGAAAATCAATACGGTATTTGTAGAGTTGCGGTGGCACCCTTAAGAGCTGATGCAACAGATAAAGCAGAAATTGTTTCGCAGCTTTTATTCGGCGATCATGTAGAAATTATTCAGAAGGAAGACCGCTGGTGGCTCATTAAAAATGGCTACGATGGTTACGAAGGCTGGATGGATTTCAGACAATTGGCCCCGATTAGCCAAAGCCAGTTTGCAAAAATGCACGATTGTAAATTGCTTGCTCCATTAAGTTTCAATAATGTGCTAACAGCAGCCGATGGAAGTTCGTATCATTTGAGTCCGGCAAGTAATCTTCCTTTTTTAAAAGACGGTTTTTGTTATGCTGGCGAGGAAAAATTTAAACTGAATTTCGAAGCATACAACAATATTGCAGTGGATTTTACCGATAGAGTTACCGAAACGGCAAAATTTTTTCAAAATATCCCGTACTTATGGGGCGGAAGACATTTGTTTGGCTTAGATTGTTCTGGTTTTGTACAAACCGTATTTAAAATGTTAGGTATTAAGTTAAATCGTGATGCCTCACAGCAGGCCGAACAAGGCGAATTGGTCGGCTTTTTGGCAGAATGCAGGGCTGGTGATGTTGCTTTTTTTGATAACGACGAAGGCAGAATTACTCACGTAGGCATTATGCTCAGTCCAAATGAAATTATCCATTCCTCAGCCAAAGTAAAAATTGATCCAATTGATGACCAAGGGATTTTTAATAAGGAATTGGGTAAATATTCGCACAAATTGAGAATTATCAAACGTTTTGTGGAATAGTAGCCGGGAAAGCGAGCGTCACCCTGAATTTATTTCAGGGTCGTTTATATTAAGAAAGATGCTGACCACGTAGTAGCTACAAGACAAGTGAAAATACTATTTCTACTTGTAAAATAAATTCAGCATGACGAAGCTTAATTACAATAAAATTAATCTCCCATCTCCCAAACCATCACCTGCCGATCATCTCCTGTAGAAATGAGGTATTTACCATCGTGGCTCCAGATAATCTTATTAATGGAGTGGGTATGGCCGGTTCCAAGTTTCTCTAAGCTTAATATTTTATACAGTTTAAAGTTTTCTGCATCCCAGAGTTTAATGCTTTTATCCTGACTGCTTGTAGCAAAATAAGGCAGGCTAGGGTGAAAGGCAATATCATATACGGTAAACATGTGTGCCGGAACCGTTTCCCTAAGCTCATAATTTGGCAGATTCCATATTTTTAACTGTGCATCCCTACTGCCCGAGATTAAGTATTTACCAATAGGATGATATGCCAAAGAGGTAACAGGTAATGAATGCCCTTCCAGAGATTGTTTGAGGCTATAATCAGCCAGGTTATAAATCCTGATCAGGTGATCTTTACAACCAAAGGCCACTTCACTTTCGTTAGGTGCAATTGCAATAGCCCTAACCGTATCGTAAGCCACCTGAAAACGGTAAATCTCTGTAAAGTCTACCAACGACCAAACCGCAACCGTTCCATCTTCGCCAGTGGTTAAAAGCTCATTTTTGCCTTTTACCGTTTGTATGTTGAAAATCGGCTTGGTATGTGCATTTATTCTGGTAATTACTTTCTGATCATTAAAGTCGTAAACACTAAACGCACCACTCCTTTCCCCAACAAATAATTGATTGTTGTAATAATGCAGACAATAAACTGAACTTTGTACCGGCATTTTAACCTTTACAAAAGCCATCGTATGTAACGACCATTCTACAACACCTTTATCATTTCCTGCACTGAAAAATATACCATCTTCATCTGAGTTGGCAAGCGCATAAACAGGGTTTTGGTGTCCGGGAAGAGTTTGTAGGTGTTTGAGCATTTCTTGAGGTTTTGGGTTTAGGGTTAGGGGTGTAAGGTTAGGCATCTGGCACCTTACGCCTTTTACCTCAAACCTTATTGATGTCTTTTCTCTAAATTCTTCGCTATATCCTGAATCGATAACCCTTTTTCTTTCAATAAAAACAATAGGTGAAAAACAAGATCCGATGCTTCTCCAATTAACTCTTCTTCTGTTTCGGCAAGCGCTGCGATTACCGTTTCTACACCTTCTTCACCAACTTTTTGAGCAATCTTATTTAATCCCTTGTTACGCATTTTGTTGATATAAGAACCCTCAACCGGGTTTTCATATCGATCATTAATGATGTTTTCGAGCTCGAAAATAAAGTTTTGGTTAAAATCTGTTTTAAAACAGCTACGGCTACCGGTATGGCAGGTTGGACCAACGGCATCCGCTTTGATTAGAATGGTGTCGTTATCACAGTCTACAAAAAGTTCTTTAACAAACAAAAAGTTATTGCTGGTTTCACCTTTTGTCCAAAGGCGGTTTTTAGCGCGCGAAAAGAAAGTTACCTTGCCTTCGGCCTGCGTTTTCTCGAGTGCTTCAGCATTCATATAGCCTAGCATCAAAACCTCTAAAGTTTTGTAATCCTGAATGATTACTGGAAGTAAGCCAGCTGTTTTATCCCAATCAAGGGAGTTGGTATCGATTGTCATTTTTATGATGTTTCCGTCATTGCGAGGCACGAAGCAATCTTACTACTTTTGCAGGTTTCGAACCCGTAGCATTAGGATTGCTTCGTGCCTCGCAATGACGAGTTAACTATTATATTCTAACAGGAATATTGTTTCTTTTTAGTTCTTGTTTTAAATCAGGTATCAAAATTTCGCCATAATGAAATACCGAAGCTGCCAGTGCGGCATCAACATTGGCCTTTTGAAAAACCTCAGTAAAATGCGCCATACTACCCGCTCCGCCTGATGCTATAATCGGGATATTAATCATTTGGTTTACTTTACTGAGCAACCCACAATCAAAACCTGCTTTGGTGCCATCGTGGTCCATCGAAGTTAATAAAATCTCTCCCGCACCTAAATCTTCGGCCTGTTTAATCCAGTTTTCGGTTTCCAGTTCGGTAATTAGTCTTCCTCCATTTAAGTGGACCATATTTTTACCGTTTACATATTTGGTGTCGACTGCCAAAACCACAAACTGCACCCCAAAGGTTTTAGCCAGGTCTTCAATTAGCTTTGGATTTCGGACAGCTGCAGAATTGATACTGATTTTATCTGCACCTGCATTTAATAATGCTTCGGCATCAGCAATTTCTGTTATTCCCCCGCCAATGGTAAAAGGAATATTTAATTGACGAGCAACCGATTTAACCATTTCAATCATCGTTTTACGACGCTCGTGAGTAGCCGTAATATCCAGGAAAACCAATTCGTCGGCACCTTGTTGTGCGTATTGGGCGGCCAGTTCAACAGGGTCACCCGCATCACGTAAATCAACAAAGTTTACACCTTTTACCGTACGGCCGTCTTTAACGTCTAAACAAGGGATTATTCTTTTACTTAGCCCCCCGCCCCCTAAAGGGGGAGATGCAAATTGCTTAGCTTGTATGGTTTCTTTTATTTTTTTCAAAACTGAGTCTAAATTATTGTAAAGGTCAGCGTTTTTAAATCTAATTACCTTAATCCCAAATTCTTCGATAGCTTTTTGTCTTTCAATATCGTTATTCATAACCTCTGGTAGATCATGAATACTTCCATCTAATTCGATTATTAATTTCGCTTCATGACAGTAAAAATCAGCTATAAAGTATGAAATTGGGTGTTGTCTTCTAAATTTAACACCTAGTTGCTTGTTACTGATTACTTGCCACAGTAAATTTTCTGCTTCAGTGACATTGTTTCTTAAGCGTTTCGCATTCTCAAAAATTATATTTGATGCACCATAAAACATATTGGGTTCATTGACGTGTAAAAAATCAAAATCATCCTCATTTATTTTATAGGTCATTTTTAACTATGCTATTAACTCCCCCTTTAGGGGGCTGGGGGGTTAGATACTGGACAAGGCTTTCAAATTCCACTCTTTAATTTCTTCGATGGTAATGCGGTCTTCGTAAATCGCTTTTCCAACCACCACACTTCTAATTGGATATTTAGCCAGATCATAAATATCCTGCATCGAACTTACACCACCTGAAGCAATCAGTTTGATCATAGGAGAGTGTTCAAGCAGTTTTTGGTATAAATCGACCGCTGCGCCACCCAATTTTCCATCCTTACTGATATCGGTACATAAGAAACGGAAAAACCCCAGTGAAAGACATTTGTCAACGTAGTCCATCAGTTTAATCGGCGAGCTTTCCATCCAGCCCGAATATTTGATTACTTCATCTAAAACATCAATTGCAATTACTATGCGGTTAGCGTAATCGTCTTTTTTAGCAAAAGCTTCGCTTAATTGAGGTAAGAAATCAGGGTTGGTAATGGCCTGTGTACCTACAATTACACGATGAATGCCGGCATCAAGCAAATTGGTCACCTGCTCAATGGTTCTGATGCCACCACCGTACTGCACTTTCATTTCGGTTTTTTTGATGATCTCGAAAAGTGCTTTTTGATTGCCAAAATCGCCTTTGGCTCCATTTAAATCAATAATATGGATGAAATCTGTACCATTTGAACGGTATTTTTCTATCATTTCGGGGATTGAAACATCATATTCCGTTTTTTGGTTGTAATCGCCTTCACGAAGACGGACAACTTTTCCATCCAAAATATCAATAGCAGGTATTATGTACATTTTATAAGCTTAAGTTTGAAAAATTTTTTAATACTAGTTCGCCGGCTTTGCCCGATTTTTCGGGGTGAAATTGAACGCCGTAAAAATTATCTTTTTGCACTGCTGCCGAAAACTTTAAACCATAATCAGCAGATGCGATGTCAAAAGTAGGGTTATATTCAATAAAGTACGAATGCACAAAGTAAAATTGTGTATTATCTTCAACACCTTCAAATAGTGAATTGTTTTTTGGGTTCACTGCATTCCAACCCATATGTGGTATTTTGATATTCAGCGACTTATCGAATTTTTTTGTTTTAACCGGAACAATATCCAATAGTGCAGCATCACCCTCTTCTGAGTGTTCGGTAATGAGCTGCATGCCCACACAAATCCCGAGGACTGGTTTTGTTAGTTTTTTAATCGCCTCAACCAAACCCGTTCCTTTTAGTTTTTCCATGGCAGCACCGGCGTGGCCAACGCCAGGGATGATGATGTGACTATATTTTTCGAGATCATTTTCAGTATTTACCATACCATAGGTTACGTTTAAACGATCTAAAGCTGCGGTAAGGGAGAAGATGTTGCCTGCTCCGTAATTTATAATTCCAACCATAATTTTATATTTCAGATTCTTTATTTATAAGGTTTGAAAATGAATATCAGTTTTTCATGGGTACTGAAGTCCCGCTATCGCTTATAGCCCTTTCCCGATGAAGAATCGGGATGCGGGCTATTCCGCTCTATCGGGTTTATTAACAGCGGATTGGCGTCAAACCCCTCCGCCTTAGACCTTTCAACCCTCCGCCTTACAACATACCCTTTGTGCTCGGCAATACCATTTTCTCGGCATCGCGCTTAATTGCCATTTTGATTGCTTTGGCGAATGCTTTAAAAATAGCCTCAATTTTATGGTGTTCGTTATCGCCTTCTGCTTTTACGTTTAAATTGCATTTTGCAGCATCGCTAAACGATTTAAAGAAGTGATAAAACATCTCTGTAGGCATATCGCCCACTTTTTCACGTTTAAATTCAGCATCCCAAACAATCCAGTTCCTTCCTCCAAAATCAATGGCCACCTGTGCCAGGCAATCATCCATTGGTAAGCAAAAACCATACCTTTCGATGCCTAATTTGTTGCCTAAACCTTTGGCAAAGGCTTCTCCAAGCGCAATACCAGTATCTTCTATCGTGTGGTGTTCATCAATATGTAAATCGCCTTTTGCAATTACTTCCAGATCTACACTTCCATGTCTGGCAATCTGATCAAGCATATGATCGAAAAAGTTTAAACCGGTTTCAATCTTGGCCTTTCCTATTCCATCCAGATCAAGGTTAATGGTGATATCGGTTTCATTGGTTTTGCGTTCGTGGTGAATTTTTCTGCTTCCTGCTTTTAACAGGTTGTAGATATCTTCCCACTTCTTGGTTTCTAAAATAATAATATCTAAAAGCGTTTCGTGTTTATCCAAAGCTTCGGTAGAGCCCAATGCATCATTCTGACGAAGAAAGATGGCTTTAGCACCTAAATTTTTAGCTAAAACAACATCATTCAAGCGATCGCCGATAACATAGGAATTTTTGAGGTCGTAATCTTCGCTGAAATATTTAGTTAATAAAGCTGTTCCTGGTTTGCGGGTAGGGGCATTGTCTTTCGCAAAAGTCCTGTCGATAATAATCTCACTAAAATGAACGCCCTCACCTTCAAAAGTATCCAGCATAAAATTATGAATCGGCCAGAAATTTTCTTCAGGATTAGACAATGTTCCCAATCCATCCTGGTTGGTCACCATTACCAGTTCGTAATCCAGTTCGGCAACAATTTTAGATAAATAATATAATGAGCGTGGATAAAATTTAAGCTTTGCAAAACTATCTACCTGTTCATCATCAGGCTCGATATTTAATGTCCCATCACGGTCTATAAACAATACTTTTTTCATCTTAAAAATTTTCTAGAACAGTTAATAGTTTGTCGTTTTCTTCTTTTGTACCTACTGTAATCCTTAAACATCCTTCGCATAAAGTTACTTTAGAACGGTCGCGGACAATGATGCCCTGATCTACCAAAGTATCGTAGATTTTTAAGGCATCGGTAACTTCCGTCAGGATAAAATTAGCATCAGAAGGATAGACTTTTTTAACAATATTTAATGCATTTAATGCCATGCTTAAACGGTCTCTTTCTGCCACAGATTCTTTAATCCAATCGTTCACCTGGGCGATGTTTTTTAGCGCTTCAAAAGCTAAATCCTGCGTGGCCTGATTGATGTTGTAAGGTGGTTTAATTTTGTTCAGAACATCGATCACTTTTGTCGAAGAAAAAGCCATGCCTAAACGCAATGCGGCAAGCCCCCAAGCTTTCGAAAAAGTTTGCAAAACCACCAGGTTTCCGTATTCGGTTAGCTCTTGAATAAAGGTCTTCTGACGGGCGTAATTAATGTACGCTTCATCAACCACAACGATGCCATTAAAGTTGGCTAAAATTGTTTCAATATCTTCGCGATTTATCGAATTTCCAGTCGGATTATTTGGCGAACAAATGAAGATTAATTTTGTGTTTTTATCGATCGTTTCTGCGATCTTTTCCATATCCAATTGGAAGTTTGGAAGCAGGTTAACTTTGCGTATTTCTACATCGTTTATGTTGGCCGAAACCTCGTACATTCCATAGGTTGGTGGCAGCACAATTACGTTGTCTTTTCCAGGATTACAAAAAGCACGGAACAATAAATCTATCGCCTCGTCGCTGCCGTTGCCTAAAAAAGTATTCTCGATTGGCACACCTTTTATTTTGCTGATTGCATCTTTCAGATCAAGCTGCAATGGATCAGGATAACGGTTGTAATTTGCCGGAAGTGGCGAACCATAACTGTTTTCATTCGCATCTAAAAAAACTGATGCCTGACCTTTAAATTCATCCCTAGCGGTAGAGTAGGGACGAAGGTTTTTTATATTTTCTCTTACTAAATCGTTAATGTCCATTTTAATGGTTTGTTGGTTTCCTTCGGTTTGATTACACAGATTAGGTGATTTCACCGATTGTTAGTTCTTATTTTATGCTCTGCTATCTTTGGACTTCCGACCTCGGACTCAAAGTTCAATCTAATACTCACCGCATTCTTGTGCGCGTGTAACCCTTCTGCTTCTGCAAGTATTTCAACCGTATTGCCAATGTTGCTCAACCCTTCGTGGGATAAATGCTGGAAAGTGATTTTTTTCAGAAAAGCATCTGTTGAAACGCCCGAATAAGCCTTAGCAAAACCACTGGTTGGTAAAGTATGATTGGTTCCAGAGGCATAATCGCCAACACTTTCTGGTGTAAAGTTGCCTAAAAACACCGATCCAGCGTTGATAATCGATGGAATAAGGCTTTGGAAATGTTCGGTAGTCAATATTAGGTGTTCTGGTGCATATTCATTTGAAAATTGCATCGCCTCATCCAGGTTTTCAGCAAAAACTGCATAAGAATTGGCTATTGCTTTTGCTGCAATGTCCTTCCGTGGGAGGATATTGAGCTGATTTTCAATTTCTTTTAACGTATCAGCAATGATCTGATTTGAAGTAGCCACTAAAATAGCCTGACTATCAGTTCCATGTTCCGCCTGTGCGAGTAGATCTGCAGCAATAAATGACGGATTGGCAGTCTCATCAGCAATAACCAATACCTCTGATGGTCCTGCAGGCATATCAATGGCTACTTTGTTTTGAACCATTGTTTTTGCCGTAGTTACATAACGGTTACCTGGACCAAAAATCTTATATACCTGTGGTACACTTTCCGTTCCGAAAGCCATTGCTGCAACAGCTTGTGCGCCCCCAATCAGGAATACTTTTTCGATGCCCAGAAGCACCGCACAGTAGGCCAGATAACAATTAGTTCTGCCATCACTTTGCGGGGGAGAACACACCACAATTTCTTTACAGCCTGCGATGATCGCGGGAGTGGCAAGCATTAAAAAAGTACTCGGTAAAACGGCTGTTCCTCCTGGGATATAAAGTCCCACTTTTTCAATTGCCCTCGATTCGCGCCAGCACACAACGCCTGGCATCGTTTCGATTTTATCTTCAGTTTTTAACTGCGACTGGTGAAAAGTTTTGATGTTTTGGTAAGCTGTATCAATCGCCTTTTTTGCTTCTGCGGGAATGGTAGATGCAATCGCTTTTAATTCTTCAGTATCCAAAAACAGTTTCTCTAAATCAACTTTATCAAATGCTTTTGCAAAGTTAAAAAGTGCTTGGTCGCCATCTTTTTTTACGGTGCTGATGATGTCGGTCACCCGTTCTTCAACCAGTTTATCGTCTTCAATCTGCCTCGAACAAAGTTCTTCAATTTTTGATTTAGATAAATCTGTATAATTGTAGATTTTCAATGTTTTATAATTTTAAATTAACTAATAGTTAATGTGAATTTAAACGATTTTACTTGATTATTTTCTCGATTGGCATTACCAAAATACCTTCAGCACCTGCTGCTTTTAAACTATTTATTTTATCCCAGAAATCTTCCTCGGCAATTACAGAGTGAACAGCCACCCAGTTCGGTTCGAAGAGTGGAACTACTGTTGGACTTTTAACACCCGGCAATAAATCGACTACTTTTTGAAGGTTATCTTTTGATACATTTAGTACCACGTATTTATTAGATTTTGCGCTAAGTACAGAGCGGATGCGTTGAAGCAATTCTGCAACTTCAGGATTATCAGCTATTGATTTATTTCCGATTAAAACGGCTTCCGATTGCATCACATCAGCGAAAGGTTTTAGTCCATTGCTTTTTAGTGTTCCACCTGTTGATACGATATCAAAAATAGCATCACTTAAGCCTAAGCCCGGACCAATTTCTACCGATCCTGAAATGGTTCTGATATCAGATTTTATGCCTTTTTCCTGTAAGAATTTTTCGAGGATTACCGGGTAAGAAGTAGCAATCGCTTTGCCATTTAACTCTTCCAGTTTTTGGATATTACTGGTGGCCTGAACAGCGATTTTTAAGGTGCATTTTCCGAAGCCTAATTTTTGTAGATAATCTACTTCGGCTTTGGTTTCTACAATTACGTTTTCTCCAACTATACCTAAATCTGCAATGCCATCCTGTACATATTCAGGAATATCATCATCCCGGAGGAAAAGAATTTCTAAAGGAAAATTGGTAACGGTTGAGATGAGTGAGCTTTTGTAGTTTTCGAAAGATAAACCACAGTTTTTAAGTATTTCTACAGATTTTTCGTTTAACCTACCCGACTTCTGGATAGCGATTTTAAGTGTTTTCAAAGTATTGAATATAGAGTGAACAAGAAATTATTTACGGAAAAAAGTTTTGAAGTACAAAACAAACATATCATATCGCCTATCGGCGATGGTGTAAATGTAAGTGATGGTTCAAAGTTAAATTCATAAATTATTTCTGCCAGTATCAATGCTTTAGCTGATAAGCGCTGGCAAATATAGTGTTTGAAATGGTAAAACAAAAAATAATGGCACTTAATTTGCCATTATGCTGTTTTTATTGTCAATAACCCTTATTTTGTATTAAAATTTTACTCTTTTGAAAAAGTTTCGCTTTCTAATTCTGCCCTTTATTTTGTTCATTTCTGCCTGTGGATGGTTTAAAAGCCCACCTGAGATCGGGAAAGTGCTGTCTGAACATTTCAAGAATAAAATTTATAAAGATTTCGATACTGTAGCTTATGATAGCATTTTTGTAAAGACTTTGGATAGTCTTTCAGACAAATTTGTAAATCCGAAAACAATTAAAGGTTATTATGCCGATAATCATCGTCAGCCTGTGCTCGTTACCAGATTTTATATTAATGGAAACTTAGATTCGCTGGTAAGCTATTTAAACGAAAGTAAGGTTCATGGCTTCAATCCGAAGATTTTTAAAGGAGATGAGATTAAAAGCTTATTAGATGAATTAACGGCAAACAAGTTTAAAAAGGTAGAGGAAAGTTATCCGGTTATAGCGAAACTAGAATTACTATCGGCCAATGCCTATTTAAATTATACAAACTATTTAAAATTTGGGGTAGTAAATCCCCGCAATATATTTTCGCGCTACTACATTAAAGTTAAACGTCCGGACAGCGCTGGGATGACCAATCTTTTGAATAGTGTAAGCCTATTGGACACACTCAGATCTGTTCAGCCCAAATCGGCTCAATATAAAGCTTTGCAGGCTGCATATTTGAATGCAGATGCAGAGGATGAGAAACGGATTTTACTGCTAAATATGGAGCGATTCCGTTGGAAAATGCCAGAGACTGGCGATAATTATGTGCAGGTAAATATCCCTGATTTTAGGTTAACCTGGCTGGATAAACAAGATACGGTAATTACAATGAAAGTTTGCGTTGGTGGGAGGCGGGAAAACGGTTACGAAGAGAAGCTTAAGGCCTTTGCAAAATCAGGCAATTTGGATGATAAACCGAAGAACCATGAGACACCTTTATTGTTCAGTAAAATCAATTCCATTCAGGCCAATCCAATCTGGAATATTCCGGTAAGTATTGCGCAAAGTGAGATCTATTGGATGGCCAGAAAAGATCCTTTTTATTTGTCGAACAGTAACATCAAAGTTTACTATAAAGATAAGCTGATTGGTGAGCCTGATACCATCAATTGGAATAGGTATTCGCGTGATAAATTACCCTTTAAATTTAAACAAGGATCTGGCGGTGGAAACGCTTTAGGAAAGTTCAAATTCATCTTCGATAATAGCTCGAGTATTTACCTACACGATACCAATAATAAGAACGGATTTAACCTGACCAACCGGGCTATAAGTCATGGTTGCGTACGTATCGAAAAACCATTAGAATTTGCCGAACTTTTGGTTAAAGATACTTATACTTATGATAAACTTAGGGCTGAAGTAGATTTGCCGCCGATTGATAGTACACATGTAAAATGGTATAAAAAACGCATGGCCCAAAAGGCAGATACCACCAGAGCATTTCAATTAAAACCAGCTTGGTTTGCCCCAAAGAAAAATGTTCCATTAATTATCACCTACATTACGGCCTGGTCGCAAAACGATAAGATTGAATACAGACCTGATGTTTACGGTATGGACGAAAAACTTTGGGCTGCGATGAAGAAATTCAGGTAGAATTTAATCAATAGTTTAGCGCTTGCAGTTGTAAATAATGTTAAGGTTTCCCCTAACAGCAGCACAGCTATTTAATCATTTTCCTGAAGGTAAAGCAGCAGATACTGGCATTGTCATCTTAATTTCGTTGACAAAGAAAAAATTGAAAAGGTAATTTTTGTGTGTTTCGAAAATGAAAATTATGAACGCTACCTACAAAAGTCAATGAATTAATATTAAGATCATCATGGACAATAAAATAACCAAAGGAATCAGTAAGCTGCTAAGTTATATTTTGAGACATTCGCCAGAAACCATAGGCTTAAAGCTCGATGAAAATGGCTGGGCTGATGTAAATGAACTGATTACCAAATTCGACCTCTATGATAAGAGAATAGATTTTGAACAACTTGAATTCATCGTTGAAAATAACGATAAAAAGAGATTTGCCTTCAATGATGATAAAACTAGAATAAGGGCAAGCCAAGGACATTCTATTGCTGTTGAATTAAACTTAAATCAAGCCGAACCCTTAGCATACCTGTATCATGGTACAGTTGAAAAGTTCCTGTCGGATATTAAATCGCAGGGACTTCAAAAAATGACCCGGCAGCATGTGCATTTAAGTGCCGATAGAGAAACGGCCAATAAAGTAGGTGGCAGGAGGGGAAAACCGGTTATCCTCACCATTAATAGTAGAGAGATGCACAGGGCAGGCTATAAATTTTATTTATCAGCTAACAATGTGTGGCTTACAGATGTTGTGCCCGTTGAATATATAACTTTTTAACATGGGCAGAACATTAGTAATAGGTGATATACACGGAGGATTAAAAGGTTTAACTCAGCTATTCGAGCGTGCAGAAGTAACAAAAGATGACAAACTGATTTTCCTTGGCGATTATGTGGATGGATGGAGTGAATCGGCGCAGGTAATCAATTACCTGATACAATTAGAAGAAAACCAGCAGTGCATTTTTATCAAAGGAAATCACGATGCCTGGTGTATCGATTGGTTAGAAAAAGATATTGTAGATGATGTTTGGTTTGTTCATGGTGGTAAATTAACCATCGAAAGCTACCAAAACATGCCTGATTCAGTGAGGCAAAAACATTTAAATTTCTTTGAGCACATGAAAGACTACTACGTGGATGAGCAGAACAATCTCTTTATCCACGCGGGTTTTTCTTCTATGCACGGTCCTGAGAAAGAACGTTATTCTTCCAATTATTCGTGGGATAGAACGCTTTGGGAAATGGCCCTGACTATGGATAAGAGGATCAAAAAAGATTCAGCGATTTATCCGAAACGTTTATTGCTTTATCACGAAATCTACATTGGCCATACCCCAACGCTCTATTATAACATGAACGTGCCCATGCAGGGTTGTAACGTTTGGAATATTGATACTGGTGCTGCATTTACTGGGAAATTGACCTGCCTGGATATCGAAACAAAAGAATTTTGGCAAAGCGATACCTTGCAAAGCTTGTACCCAACCGAAAAAGGAAGATGTAAATAGTTAAGTTATTGATCGATTATTCTCTTGCTGAAATTAGAGAAAGGCTAAAGAATAGTTAACTTCGCCAAGTTTTTGGAGTGGTATCATTAATATGGAATTGTCATCCTGTCCAAAGGACTCCTACGGAGGGCCGTCCGATAAAAGGCGGGACAAGTAGTCGAAGGAGCATAATAAAGCGTTCGACGTGCTCAACGTGGCAGATTTAGATTTATTTATGATACACCTCATTTAATGAAAGATACAATGCAGCAAAACCCCACATTTAACCATCAAGCCGATATCGTAAATAGTGCCATTAGGTTTATAAACGCATGGTTTAAGCAATCTAAGTCTATTACCATTGAACTGAATGATTTTTTTATTCTTCCTGGTAATAAAATTATTGGAAAAGATGTAATTGTTGGTCGTTTGAAAGGTATCTTCGGTAAATCTGATGAATATGTTGGTGGCAGATACGATATTATTGATGTTAATTTCGAGCTTTTGAATGATGATAAGGGTATGGGCTTTGTTGAAGGGGTTGCAGGTTATAGAGATGTTATTCAAAAACAATCAAAAATTGTAAGCGGACCTTTTAAACTGTATTTCGCATTGCAAAACGGTGGCTGGAAAATTGTAAATATCGAATTTCCGGGTTTTAGTTATTAAAACGACTTTATTACAATAGTAATTCGCCACTTTCCATAATTTTTCTATCTTTGGTTTTTAATGAATTTCCTTTATCCGGGCTTTCTTTTTGCACTAATATCGGTTGCCATCCCGGTTATCATTCATTTATTCAATTTCAGGAAGTTTAAGAAGGTTTATTTTTCTAATGTTCAGCTTTTAAAAGAAGTAGAACAGCAAAATTCTTCTAAAGAAAAACTTAAAAACCTGCTTATTCTGTTGTCACGGATTTTGGCAATCGTCTTTTTGGTCTTGGCATTTGCCCAGCCTTATATTCCAGCGCACAACCAAAAAACAACTGCTTTAAACAATGTAGTAAGCATTTATATCGATAATTCTTACAGCATGGAAGCCATTAATAAAGATGGCAACCTGCTTGATGAAGCCAAGCGGAAGGCAAAAGAACTGGTAAAAGGTTTTGGAATGAACGATCGTTTTCAACTCCTGACCAATAATTTCGAAGGAAAACACCAACGATTGTTAAACGAGGAAGAGTTTTTAAAAGCATTAGATGATGTTAAGATCTCTGCAGCAAACCGTAATCTCCAACAGATACTAAACCGGCAGGGGAATGTTTTAACGGGTTCTGCAAATAAGTATAGCTTTCTGATCTCCGATTTTCAAAAAAATATCTCCACCACCAATAAACTCGATACAAAAGCAGATATTCAATATTCATTTTTGAAACTGAATGCCAATACGCTTCCGAATGTTGCAATAGATAGCGTTTGGGCGCTTTCGCCAAATCATCAGCCGGGAGCAAATGAGCGGTTGGTTGTACAGTTGAAAAATTACTCTGAAGAGGAAGCGAAAAATATCCCTTTAAAGCTCAGCATCAACAACCAACAGAAAGGTTTGGGTGCTGTAACGATCCCTGCAGGTAAAACGGTTAAAGATACCCTGAATTTCTCTGGACTGAACGCAGGATGGCAAAAAGGTTTAATCAGTATTAAAGATTTTCCGGTAACCTTTGATGATACACTTTCCTTCAGTTTTAAGGTAGATGAAAGTTTTCCTGTTCTGAGTATTAACGGAGCCAATACGGGCAATTACATTAAAGCACTGTTTGCTGCCGATCGTTATTATAAACTCACCGAGAATGCCGAAAGCAATGTGAATTATAGCAGTTTTGCCAGTTACGGCCTGATTGTGTTGAACGGTTTGAAAAATCCATCAACAGGATTGGCACAACAGCTAAAAACCTACCTGAATGCAGGTGGTACGGTGGTGCTTTTTCCTGATTTAGATGCCAATATTCAAACTTATAACTCATTTTTAAGCGGATTGTCGCTTCCTGCCATTCAAGGTTTAAATACCACACCAAGCAAGGTTGATCAGATTGATCTGCAAAACCCCATTTTCAGGACTGTTTTTGAGGAAATCCCTAAAAATCTTGATCTTCCAACAGTTTCCCGCTATTATTCTTTTGTAGAGAAAAATACTTCCAATAAAGAAGATGTTATGTTATTGCCTGGCAGAAAACCATTTTTCTCAAAGTATGGTGTAGGTAACGGGCAGGTGTATTTATCTGCTTCAGGGCTTAATACAAGTGACGGGAATTTAGCCCGTCATCCGGTTTTTGTGCCACTGATTTATCGTTTGGCATTGAGTGGAGGAAACGAAACACCTTTATATTACAACCTCGGTAATGATAATGCCTTGGCGGGTAAAAAGATTACGCTGGGTAAAAACCAAAGCTTAAAAATTACTGCGGATGGTTTTGAGGCGATTCCAGAAATCCGTCAGGCAAATGGGAAAACGTTGATTTACATTGCCGATCAGATAAAAAATGCAGGCTTTTATAACCTGAAACTTGCAGATTCGCTACTTGCTGTTTATAGTTTCAACAATGGCCGAACAGAATCTGATATGCACTATTTAAGCAAAATAGAACTCGATCAGTTAGCTGGTAAAAGTAACCTGAAAATATTCGATACCGATAAAGATGCCGTTAAATTAATTGCCGGCACTAATAAAATCGGGCAGACTTTATGGAAACTTTGTCTAATTTTGTCGCTGATTTTTATTGCAGCAGAAATTTTGCTCATCCGATTTTTTAACAACACAAAAAAAACAATATGAATCTCCTGGTTAAAAATGTAGCCATTGCCGATCCGCAAAGTAAATTCAATAATCAACAATGCGATGTTCGGGTAGAAAATGGCAAAATTAAAAACATAGGTAAATTAACTGCCGATAAAAACGAAACTGTTTTTGATGCTCAGGGTGCTTTCTTAACGCCAGGTTTTTTCGATCTAAACTGCGTAGCTGGCGATCCTGGTTTCGAAACCAAGGAAGATATTCAAACATTAACCGCAACCGCAAAAGCTGGAGGTTTTACAGGCTTAGCTTTATTGCCGCAAACCAGTCCGGTTGTGCAGTCAAAATCTCAGGTAGAATACATTATCAATAGGGCCAAAAACAATTTGGTTGATGTGTTGCCAGTTGGTGCCATAAGTCAGAACCGCGAAGCAAAGGAGCTTGCCGAACTGTTCGATATGCAGCAGGCAGGTGCGGTAGCTTTTTCAGATGGCGATAAGGCCTTGCAAGACGATGGTTTTATGAGCCGCGCATTACAATATGCAAAAGGTTTTGATGCACTATTAATGGTTTATCCTGAAAATAAATCCATAGCTGGCAAATCGCAGATTAACGAGAGCAAAAACTCTGTGCTGTTGGGCATGAAAGGTTTACCCGCATTGGCTGAAGAAATGCATATTGCGCGCGATATTTTCCTGGCAGCTTATAATGAAACCAAAATCCACATCAGCAATATTTCAACTGCAGGTTCTGTAGCTTTGATTCGTAAAGCAAAAAAAGATGGCGTTCAGGTTTCGTGCGATGTAACCGCGCATCACCTGGTGTTTACAGAAGAACTTTTAAGTGATTTTGATAGCAACTATAAGGTTAAGCCGCCCTTGCGTGGAAAAGCAGATGTAAAGGCGCTAATTGCCGGTTTAAAAGATGGAACCATCGATGCCATTACTTCCCAGCACCGTCCGGAAGAAATCGAATTTAAAAATGTAGAGTTCGAAATTGCGCACTACGGCATCATCGCTTTACAAACCGTATTACCACTATTATTAAAGGCTGGATTGGATATTGCTTTAATTGTAGAGAAATTGGTCATTAATCCACGTAAATTATTAAATTTAGCTATTCCGGTAATCGAAGAAGGTGCTGAAGCCAACTTTACGGTTTTAAACACTGCAGAAAAATGGCTGTATAATGCGGCCAGTAACTATTCAAAATCGGCAAACAGTCCATTGTTGGGTACTGAGCTTACCGGGAAAGTAAAATTGGTTTATAATAATAATCAGTACTGGGAGAGTTAGTTGAAAATAACTTATATAGATGCTGAAATAAATTCAGCATGACGATCAATATAATGATCTTACAATCCTTAAATCCAAAAAATCTTAATCATGGATAATAGAGTAAAAAAAGCGCTTAGCGCCACCATTAATAAATATGCTGAGGTTTCAGCTACCAATGTAGACGGTTTTGAAACTGAATTGTTAGCTGCTTTTGAGCTTGATGTTAACTTTTTAGATAAAGCAACTGCTTTTGATGCCGTTTTCGATTCTTACCCGAAATTTGAAGAATTACGCGAAGTATTTTTCGATTTATTAATGGTGAATTTCTTTAGCAGTGACGTACAGAAACTGGAAGACGACTATTTAGAAAGTGATGAATGGGCGAACATCGAAGAAGAAACCATAGATAGAGGAACAGAATTGTTAAACCTTCTGCTTTACATTAAAGAGTGTAAGGATGAAGATTTAGATCCTGAATTGGGCGATTTCCTGAAAGAATTTTTATTGGTAGAAGACGATGAGTTTCAGGATGAATTTGAGATTTACGAAGAACTGATCAGTAATCAACAATTAGCAGAAACCAGTGTAGAAGAGATTTGTAAAACAGCTGCAAATTTAAATATCAGTGAAGAAATGCAAGAATTGTTTGTTCCATTTATGACTTTTTTCCTCGATGTTGAGGGAAGTGCAGAAACAACGAAAGAAATAATTCAGTATAGCAGTAACAAATCGTTCGATTCTGCTACTTATATATTAATTACAACAATTAATAATTAAATTAACTTATCATGGAACAACAATTACTTCAAGAAGAAAAGAAGCCAAATGCGTTGGCATTTAAAGTTGCAATAAGCTTTGCCGTTTATTCGATTGTTTTAATTTTTATTCTGAAATTTTTAGGCATCGATTCGGTAGATCCTGATTTACCAATAGCAGAAAAAGTCATTGCGATGGTTTTATCTTATGGAGTTTTTATCCTGGCAATATTTTATACTCAGGTGACTTATAGAAAGATGCTTGGTGGTTATATTACCTATGCTAAAGCTTTTTCTACAGGATTTAAAGTAGCTGCCTATGCAGGATTATTTGTAGGATTGCTGTTTATTTTATATTATAAAGTTCTAGATCCTTCAGCTTTGGATAGAGTAGCTGATTCAGCCATTGAAAAAGCGAACGGCAATGAGCAACAAATTAAAGGAATAGAAATGATGCGTGGTTACATGTGGGCCTTTACAGCATTTGGAGCTGCGATTGTTTACACCATACTAGGTTTGATAATCAGTCTGATTACAGCTGCAATAGTTAAAAAAGAGCCTAGTTTATAAGCTGCTTAAGACAAGAATTAAATATCAAAAATTTTGAACGTGCAGGTTTTATCATTTAATTTGATGAAATTTGCACGTTTTACTTTAAACAAACCTCGCAGGTTTTTAAACGGCGTAGCCCTCAATGAGGCAACGGAAAACGTAGATACCCCGAATTAAACCTGCGAGGTTTATGCTTAAAAAATGGATATATCAGTTGTAGTACCCTTATTTAATGAAGATGAATCTTTGCCAGAATTGACGGCTTGGATTGATAAAGTGATGATCGACAATAATTTCAGTTACGAAATTATTTTGGTTGATGATGGTAGTACCGATAGATCATGGGAGGTGATTGAAGAATTAAGATTTCAAAACCCTGCCATTAAAGGCATTAAGTTTAGAAGGAACTACGGTAAATCTGCAGCCTTAAATGTTGGTTTCGAAGCTACTCAGGGCGATGTGGTCATTACCATGGATGCTGATCTGCAGGATAGTCCGGATGAAATCCCTGAATTGTACCGCCGCATTAAAGAAGAAAAACTCGATCTTATTTCGGGCTGGAAGAAGAAACGTTACGATCCGATTACTAAAACTATCCCTACAAAATTATTCAACGCCGCTACCCGTAAAATGAGCGGTATAGAGCTGAACGATTTTAACTGTGGCTTAAAAGCTTACCGTAGCGATGTAATCAAAACCATCGAAGTTTACGGCGAAATGCACCGTTATATCCCGGTAATTGCCAAATGGGCAGGATTTAGTAAAATATCCGAACAGGTGGTAGAACACCGTGCCCGCAAATATGGCACAACAAAATTCGGCTTCAGTAGGTTTATAAACGGCTTTTTAGATTTACTTTCTATATTCTTTGTGGGTAAATTCGGCAAGCGCCCAATGCACTTTTTTGGTTCATTAGGCGTTTTAAGTTTCTTGCTTGGAACATTTATGGCCCTTTGGATGATTGGTGTAAAACTTTATCATATTGCAGCAGAAATTCCTTATAAAAGAGAAATCACCGATCAGCCTTTATTTTATATTTCCCTGGTTGCAATAATTGTAGGGTCTCAAATGTTTTTAACTGGTTTTGTAGCCGAATTGGTTACTCGTAATGCACCAGAAAGAAACCAATATTTAATAGAGAAGAGGGTATAAGGCAAAAGGTTTAAGGCGTAAGGTTTTATACGCCATAAACCTTCAACCCTTTACCTTCTGCCTTTTACCTTTAAAAGCATGTTTTTCTCCATCATCATTCCACTTTACAATCGTCCTCAAGAAATTGACGAACTTTTAAACACCCTAACTAAACAGACTTATTTGCAGTTTGAAGTTTTGGTCATAGAAGATGGTTCGAAAAACGATGCAAAAGCAATTGTAGCTTCTTATGCAGATAAACTGGACATTAAATATTACTTTAAAGAAAATGCCGGACAGGGGTTTGCCCGTAATTTTGGTTTCGAAAGGGCAACAGGCGATTATTTTGTTATTTTCGATTCAGATTGTTTAATTCCTGCAAATTACCTCGAAACGGTTAAAAACTATTTGTATGAGCATCATTTAGATGCCTATGGCGGTCCGGATGCTGCACATGATAGCTTTACGCCTGTACAAAAAGCAATTAGTTATGCCATGACTTCGCCTTTCACCACTGGTGGAATCCGCGGAAACAAACAGCACGTAGGACAATTTCACCCACGCAGTTTTAATATGGGTGTTTCACGTCAGGCCTGGGAGACTGTAGGTGGTTTTATCCTGACCCGATTGGGCGAAGATATCGAATATAGTATCCGTATTCACGAAAACGGTTTTAAAATCGGGTTGATCCCGGATGCAAAGGTTTACCATAAACGCCGGACAAGCTTTAGCCAGTTTTACAAGCAGTTACACTTTTTCGGGAGAGCAAGAATCAATATTTACAAACATTTCCCAAAAGAATTAAAACTTGTACATTTTTTTCCAGCGTTGTTTACATTGGGTTTTGGTTTCACCATTTTG
Source organism: Pedobacter sp. ISL-64 (assembly GCF_018613605.1). Lineage (GTDB taxonomy): Bacteria > Bacteroidota > Bacteroidia > Sphingobacteriales > Sphingobacteriaceae > Pedobacter. The sequence goes on from NZ_JAGGPU010000021.1 coordinate 34,770, forward strand.
TGTAACTTTATATATCCTCCACTGGCATATGTTTGTAACTTCTTCTTATTGATTTACTTTATGTTGATATTTTTTCATTCATGGTCTGTAAATAAATCGTTAAAAGTTGCATTTTTGAGCATTATATCTTCATTTATCCAATTAACCGCTTATGGTTTAGGATTTATACAGGATTTATTTAAACGAGTGGTATTCAAACAACAATGATAAATTATCTAAAAGAAAGTACGTTCGCCGTTAATGATGTAATTCAAAAGGCGTGGAGCATTACCAAGAAACACTATTTCTCGATTGCTACACTATGTTTTCTGATGTTTATCACCGCAAGCGCTTCGAGCTTAATGGCCTTTTTTATTAAGGATGTAAGTAAGGCCTTGAGTGTAATCATGGTGATTATTTTTGTGCTGCTTTATTTTACCATCAATCTTTCGCTGTTCAAATACATTTTCCATTTAATGGACGATGAAGAAAACGATGTGAAAATTGTAGATACGCTTCCAACCAGGCAACAAATTATCCGGTTCTTGGTAGCTACCCTTTATTTTGTAGGTTGTATCCTTGGTGTTTATCTGGTTGTAATTTTGGTTGCTTTTCCTTTTATTTACACAGGAATTAATGTGGCAATTGTTAAAAACGTGGCCATTTCAGTTGGCATTATTGCCATCTTTATCACCTGGTTAAGAATTTCTTTCTTTCCGTTTTTTATTATTGATAAAGGTGCAACGCCTTTCGATTCGATCAAATTGAGTTTGGCTACTACTAAAGGAAATTTCACGAAGATTTTATTGCTATTGGTGGTTTTAGGCGGAGGATATTTAATTTATCTGTTGTTAAATTACCTGCAATGGCCATTGGTGGCTTTTATTGTAAATATTTTAAGTTCATTTATCATCGTTCCACTTTCTAGTGTAGCCTTAACTGTTGCATATCGCAAAATTTCGAGCGAATATAAAGGCGACGAACACCCGGATATTTTACATAATATCGTTTAAAACTAAGAATATGCTGATTGATAAAATCCTTAGTAATCTTAATAATTTTGCCGACTTGGGTAGGCAAAGGGCATTTGAACTTGGTAATCCGTATTATTATCAAGCAGCTAATGACAATGAGTATTGGAGAAAGGAAATGCCCACTGGGGAAATTTTTTTAGTGCTCTTTGAGGTTAAGTACGATCAAGACGGGCATCCAATTAAAATCGTAGATACTTTTCAGGAAAGGATTTCTTAAATATGCTTCAGCCTGAATTTTTTGTAATTACTGGCCCAAATGCAGGCGGCATATCAGATTATTATTAAAAATATCAACTTTAAAACTAGTAACTAGAAATGGGATTAAAAGCAGCATTAAGTAAACCCTTTGCGGCATTTGCAATTTGGCAGATTAACAAATGGAAGCATAATGCCCTAAATGCTCAGCATAATATCCTGAAAAAGCTGATTGAAGAGGCAAAAAATACTGCATTTGGAAAAGATCATCATTTCGCTGAGATTAAAACCTATGCTGATTTTAAAAAACATGTTCCCGTTCAAGATTACGAAGGATTAAAACCCTATGTAGATCGTGTAGTAGCAGGTGAAGCCGATGTGCTTTGGAAAGGTAAACCACTTTATTTTGCTAAAACATCAGGCACCACATCAGGTGTAAAATATATTCCACTATCGAAAGAATCGATGCCTGAGCACATCAAAGCTGCCCGTAATGCCATTTTAACTTATATTAACGAAACAGGTAAGGCCGATTTTGTAAACGGAAAGATGATTTTTTTGCAAGGGAGTCCGGTTTTAAGTGTAAAACATGGAATTAATGTTGGGCGTTTATCGGGAATAGTGGCACACCATGTGCCAGCCTATTTGCAAAAGAACCGATTGCCTTCTTACGAAACCAATATTATCGAAGATTGGGAACAAAAAGTTGATGCCATTGTTGAGGAAACCATTAATGAAAATATGACATTGATTTCTGGTATTCCACCTTGGGTACAGATGTATTTCGATAAACTTTCAGAGAAATCAGGAGGGAAGAAAATCGCCGAAATATTCAAGAATTTTAGCCTGTTTATTTATGGCGGTGTAAATTTTGAGCCTTATCGGGCAAAAATTGAACAAAGCATCGGGAAGAAAATTGATGCTATAGAAACTTACCCAGCTTCGGAGGGGTTTATTGCCTACCAGGATTCGCAAAAAGATAAAGGTTTATTATTATTGGCCGATGCAGGGATTTTTTACGAATTTGTTCCTGCTGATGAATATTACAATGATAATCCAACACGGTTATCGCTTGGTGAGGTTGAACTAGATACCAACTATGCGTTAATTTTAAATACCAATGCAGGTTTATGGGGTTACAGCATAGGCGATACGGTGAAGTTTGTTTCTAAAAATCCTTATAAAATAGTTGTAACCGGACGGATTAAACACTTTATATCTGCCTTTGGTGAACATGTAATAGGAGAAGAAGTAGAACAGGCAATTTTGAGTGTGGCCAATGAAGAACAGGTAGAAATTACAGAATTTACAGTTGCGCCCCAGGTTAATCCAGAAGCTGGTCAATTGCCTTATCACGAGTGGTTTATAGAATTTTCGTCTGCACCAAAAGACATGACAGCTTTCAGCAAAAAGGTTGATGAGGCTTTGCAAAAGAAAAATATTTATTACTTTGACCTGATTGAAGGGAACATCCTTCAGCCATTGATTATACGTACTTTGCAAAAAGATGCTTTTGTTAACTACATGAAAAGTGAAGGGAAGTTAGGCGGACAGAATAAAGTGCCACGCTTGAGTAATGATCGAAATTTGGCAGATGGGTTGGAGAGGTATATTGTTTAACTAATCTTCCTCGGTTCGTGTCCTCACGAAACGAAATGAGGAAAAGTAGGTCGTGGAGACACGAACCACAGCATTGGAGCGAAGTGCAACGCAGTCGAGAAATCTGTCTAGATAGATCTCTCTCCCGAATATTCGGGACTTCACTCCAGTCGAGATGACGATTGACTCAACAGATGCCTTTCAGAATGACAAAAACTGGTGAAACAACAAATAATTAGATAAAATGCTTAATTTAACCGTAAGCGTTACGATATTAAAAACGATTTGAAAAGAATAACCATATTAGGTTCTACAGGAAGTATAGGTACACAAGCACTAGAAGTGGTAAGGGATCATCCCGCAACATTTAAGGTTGTTGTATTATCTGCATTAAAGAATTCAGCATTACTTATTCAGCAGGCAATAGAATTTAAGCCAGCCATTGTTGTAATCTGTGATGAAAGCAAGTACGGCGAAGTTAAAACTGCTTTGTCTGCGCTAAATATTAAAGTTTTGGCAGGTGAAGCCGCATTGTCAGAAGTTGCGGCCTACGACGATAGTGATGTGGTATTAACGGCATTAATGGGATCGGTAGGATTAAAACCTACTATTGCTGCTATTAAGGCTGGAAAAAATATTGCTTTGGCCAACAAAGAAACCTTGGTGGTAGCCGGCGAACTGATTACACAACTGGCAACGGAACACCATGTTAAAATTTTACCGGTCGATTCAGAGCATTCAGCAATATTTCAATGTTTGGTGGGCGAGGAGCAGAATGAAATCGAAAAAATTTATTTAACAGCTTCGGGCGGACCATTCTTAGGCAAAACAAAAGATTTTTTATCTACAGTAAAGAAAGAGCAGGCTTTAAAACATCCCAACTGGGTGATGGGCGCAAAAATCACGATCGATTCCGCATCCCTAATGAATAAAGGTCTGGAGGTAATTGAAGCAAAATGGTTGTTTAACCTTGATGTAGATCAGATTGATGTAATTGTTCACCCTCAATCTATCATTCATTCAATTGTTCAGTTTACCGATGGATCTATGAAAGCACAAATGGGTGTTCCGGACATGAAACTGCCTATTCAGTACGCTTTAAATTATCCCGATAGGCTAAAAAACAATTTTAAACGTTTTAACTTCCTAGATTATCCAAACTTTAGCTTTCAAAAAGCCGACATGGAAACATTCAGGAATTTAGACCTGGCATTCACTTCTTTACGAAAAGGCGGGAATATGCCTTGTATTTTAAATGCTGCGAATGAAATTGTTGTTGAAGCATTTTTGAAAGATAAAATCGGTTTTCTGCAGATGAGCGAGGTTATTGAACAGTGTATGGAAGAAATCAGTTTTGTTGAAAAACCACAATTGTGTGATTATTTAGAAACTGACAAACATAGCCGTATCTTAGCCGGCGAATTAGTAACAAAAAGTATAGTTTAACATCTAACATAAAATTTTATAAGAGAATATGAATGGATTGATTATGGCGGGGCAGCTGCTGCTCGGATTGTCTTTATTGGTAATATTACACGAATTAGGGCATTTCTTGGCAGCCAGGGCATTTGGTATTAAAGTAGAAAAGTTTTATTTATTTTTTGATGCTTGGGGTTTCAAGCTTTTTAGTTTTAAAAGAGGTGATGTTGAATATGGAGTGGGATGGTTGCCACTTGGTGGTTATGTAAAAATTGCCGGAATGATTGATGAGAGTATGGATACTGAGCAAATGGCTCAACCTGCTCAGCCATGGGAATTCCGTTCTAAACCAGCCTGGCAACGTTTAATCGTAATGCTTGGTGGTATTATCGTAAACGTAATTGTCGGTATTTTTATCTTCTGGATGTTAACCTTCAACGTCGGGCAAAATTATACCGTTAACAGCAAACTGAACGATGGTATTTCTGTAGGTGCAATTGGGAAAGAAATCGGTTTAAAAAATGGAGATAAGATTTTAGCCATCAACGGCAACAAGTTAATCCGTTTTGAAGATGCTATATCGAGCAAAGTATTGTTTGATGGAGCCCAGTTGACCATTTTAAGGGAGAATAAAACACTTTACATTTCTGTTCCGGATATTATTTTAAATAAAATATCGAAAAACGATAAAGAGAATTTTATCTCGCCCAGATACAAGATGGAAAGCGTAGAAAAGGTAAGCGCACCTGATGAAAAAGCAGATAAACCATCTTTTTTTGATAAACTGTTTGGCCGAAAGTTCGAGAAACCCGTATATCCAGCTTATGCTGCAGGGATTAAACCGGGCGATAGTATTTTATCGGTTAATGGAAAACAGATTACTTTCTTCGATCAGTTTAAAGAAGAGGTTTCTAAAAACAAATTAAAACCAATTGCCATTAATGCCCTACGCAAAGGCAAAGAAGTAAAGTTCGATCTTAAAGTAAGCAAAGATGGAACGATTGGAATTATCCCTAATTTAAAAATGCCTGAAACTGCTCATGTAGATTTTGGCTTTATAGAGTCGTTACCAGTTGGTGCAACCATGGCATGGAGCACTTTTGTAGATAATGCAAAAGGCATTGGCAAAATGATAACCGGAAAGTTAAGTGCGCGTAATATCAGCAGCCCGATTGGGATTGCAAAGGTGTATGGCAGTACTTTCGACTGGGTTAAATTCTGGACTTTAACAGGATTAATTTCGATGGCACTGGCATTTATGAATTTATTACCTATTCCTGGCTTAGATGGAGGCCACGTAGTATTTCTTTTGATCGAAATGGTGCAACGTAAGCCGGTAAGTGAAAAAGTACTGGAAAAGGCGCAAATTGTGGGTTTTGTGATCTTGATCTGTTTAATGGTGTTTGCTTTTGGTAATGATATTTTAAAATCTTTCGGTAAGTAAAACCAAATTTATATCATTGCCGCAGATGCGCAGATTTGACGAATCAATCTGAACATCTGCGGCTTTTTAATTTAAGATGCACCATGAGCGCAGCAACAACAGATATTAATTATTTCGATTTTTACGAGCTACCGATCCAGTTTAATCCAGATCAAAATGCAGTTAAAATAAAATTTTATGCATTTAGCAAGCAGTTTCATCCCGATTTTTATGCCAATGAAAGCGAAGAGAAGCAGCAAGAAGTACTCGATCTGTCAACTTTGAACAACAAGGCTTACCAGACACTGACCAATGCTAAAAAACGCTTAAAATATGTGCTGGAATTAAAAGGGATTGTAGAAACAGATGAAGGTTATCAACTGCCACAATCTTTTTTAATGGAAATGATGGATGTAAATGAGGCTTTAATGGATTTGGAGTTTGATCCAGATGCCGAAAAGCTTGCGCAGGTAAAACGCGATGTTGATGCCATAGAAAAAGACCTGGCTAACGAACTGAATGATCTAATAGGCCGTTTTGATAGCAACCCAATAGCATCCGATGCACTACTGCCCTCGATTAAGGATAATTTTTACCGGCAGAAATACGTTGATCGGATTAGGGAACGCTTGGAGAAATAGGAGTGGATGGAAGATCTCTGATGGAAAATGGATGAGGGCGTTAGTCCGTAAAGTCAGGTGTCAGAGGTACGAAGACAAAAGTTCGAGGTTGTCAATCTGATCGGAGTCGAAGGCTAACTTCGTGTGCTTTGCGCCTTCACTCTGTGCTCTTTGCGGTTAAGCCCTAAACCTTCCGCCTTCGACCTTTATAAAACACCCGATTGTAAAATCATTTTTTAGTTTTTGATAGGCAAAAGCTTTGTTTTACTTTCGGAGCAAACAATCAGATCAATGAATAGTTCTCTTTCAATTTTTCGTAAAGTAGCCGTAGCGGAAGGCATATCCTATTTGCTTTTATTATTTGTAGCTATGCCGTTAAAGTATTTTGCAGATCTTCCTTTGTATGTAAAATATACAGGATGGGCACACGGATTATTATTTGTATTATATGCAGCCACCTTAGTTTTGGCTTGGCAGGAACAAAAATGGAAGTTTGGTAAAGCCGTTTTCATCTTTTTAGCATCACTTTTACCCTTTATGCCCTTTGTAGTCGATCGCAAATTGAAAGATGAAAGAGCGCTAAATTAATTGCCATTATACAAATTACTTACCTTAGTGTTATATGCGTTTAACAAATGATCGCCAGAGGTAGGTTAGATATCCGTTTTACCGAACTTTTTAAGGGTGCATTATACTGTATTGGTAGTGCTTGCGGCTTTAAAAAAGAACAGCCTCAGTTTCCGGAAGGGCAGTTGCCCTGTCTTTCTGTTCGTACAGGTTTACATCTCGTATTAGAAGCACTAAATCTTGAACCTGGTGATGAAATACTGGTTGCAGATATTAACATCCCGGATATGTTTGCAATCATTGCTGCGTATCATTTAGAAGTTGTACCATTACCTATAGATAAAAATACACTAGGTATATCTGCCGGACAGATAGCGGCAGCTATTACACCCAAAACAAAGCTGCTGCTCATTACCCATTTATTTGGTGCCGTAATGGATACCGAAGCACTGCTTAATATAGCCAAATTGCATAATCTGATTGTAATGGAAGATTGTGCGCAAGCTTATGATGGAATTTATGAAGGTAATTTAAAATCGGACGTGGTATTGTTCAGTTTTGGACTAATTAAAACGAATACAGCTTTAACCGGAGCAATACTTTGTATTCGAAACGAGCAATTACTGGCTGCGGTAAAAATATTGAACAATAGACTGCCGGTGCAAAAAGGTAATCGATACTTCAAAAAAATAATTAATGCTACCCTGATTAACATTCTTGTCGCAAGATGGCCATTTACCATAGCTTATTGGCTTTGCAAGCAATTTGGTAAAGACTTTGATACGCTTATTACTGGTTTTACAAGAGGTTTTCCTGGTGCAGACGTAATGGAGAAAATCAAATACAGACCATGTTATGCTAATTTGTGTATGTTGCAGCATAGAGTGAGTAATTTTGATCAATCTCGTATTCATAAAAGGAAGGCACTAGCAACCCTATTGTTACAGGATGTAGACCCACAAAATATTAGTGGTAATGCAAACTTAAGGCATACCCACTGGGTAATTCCGATAGTAGCGGCTAATCCATCACTGTTAATCGATAAATTAAGAGAAAAAGGATTCGATGCCACTTCAAAAGCCTCCAGTTTAGTTAAGAAAGGTTTCACGGGTTTGCCGCCAAAAACCTCAAATGAGCTAATACTTCAAAATTTAGTTTATCTGCCAATGGATATGAAAATGAGTAAAAAAGAAGTTAAACAATTGAACCAGTTGTTATTAGATAATGTGTTAAAAGGTGAAGGTTTTAGTAAATCAAATCAGACATAAAAAGAAGCAAATAAAATTTGCGAATTAAGTGCTTAATTTATACATTTGCATCCCGCTGAATAAGCAAATGCCCAGCTGGCGGAATTGGTAGACGCGCTGGTCTCAAACACCTGTGGGAAACCGTGCCGGTTCGACTCCGGCGCTGGGTACTGAGCCGGAAAGATAGTTTTTCGAAACATTCTTTCCGGTTTTTTTATGCTCTAAATCGTTGTTTATTAGGCGCATAAACTACTTTCTCTGAACTTCGCCAAATTTTTAGTTCTAAAATAATCCGATAAAAATTCATTTTTTACAATACACCTCTCCGAACTACAGAAATTATTTATCCTTCTTATGGCTGTCTGCTGATAAACTAAAAGAACTTGCCCGATTGTTTGGCAGAATGAATAAAAGCACAAACGAACAACATCTTTAGGCGTCTCTATGCAGGATGAAGCAGGATGGTTGGGCGCGCCGCGTTTTATATATTAACCGGAAATAAACCAGCAGCTATATAACGCTTGCTGTAATGTATAACCAAATATATTCCGGAATTTATGAAAAGCATCCATTCTTTTATGCTTGCAGCCTTTATGCTCGTTAGTATTACCGTTTTTGCCCAACCCAAAACACCAGATTGGGTAAGCAAGGCGGGTGCGAGGACATTCAGTTTTAAACAGAATAATTACCTTGTAAACAAATATGGCGCGATAAACGATGGTAAAACTTTGGCTACAAATGCCATTCAAAAGGCCATTGATGATTGTGCGGCAAAAGGTGGAGGCATAGTTTCTTTTGAAGCGGGCAAATACCTAACAGGCTCAATATTTATTAAAAATGGAGTCAATTTAAAGATCGATGAAGGTGTTGAAATTTTAGGTAGCCAAAACATTAAAGATTATCCTGAAATTGATACACGTGTGGCTGGCATCGAAATGAAATGGCCAGCAGCGTTGATCAACATTCTAAAACAAGATAAAGCTTCTATTTCGGGCAAGGGATTGATTAATGCCCAAGGCAAACCATTCTGGCAATATTACTGGAATTTAAGAAAAGAATATGACCCGAAAGGGTTAAGGTGGATTGTAGATTATGATGCCAAACGCCCAAGAACGATACTGGTCGAATCGGCTAAGGATGTGGTCATCAAAGATATTCATGTGCAACAGGCTGGATTTTGGACCGTGCAGATTTTGTACTCTTCTTATGTAACGGTAGATCATATTACCATTCGGAACAACGTAGATGGCAGCGGCCCGAGTACTGATGGAATTGATGTCGATTCTTCGCTATGGACACTGATTGAAAATTGCGATATCGATTGTAACGATGATAATTTCTGCCTTAAAGCCGGTCGCGATTGGGATGGTCTAAGGGTAAACCGACCAACCGAGTACGTGGTAATCCGCAATTGTGTGGCGCGTAAAGGCGCAGGCTTACTTACTTTGGGTAGCGAAACATCAGGCAGTATCCGCCATGTGTGGGCCACCGATCTGGTAGGCTATGGAACGGGTAACGCGATTAATATTAAATCGGCCAAAACAAGGGGAGGTACAGTAGAAGACGTGTATTTCGGTAACATTACCATGCATGGTGTGGGCAATGTGATTCAGGTAAATCCAAACTGGAACCCTTCTTACAGTTATTCTACTTTACCAGCTGGGTACCATCCAGATTCTATCCCCGCACATTGGACCAAACTTTTAACCCATGTAGAACCAGCAAGCAAGGGTATTCCTAAAATACAGAACATCAACGTGTTTAATGTTACCGCTACCGGTGCTAAAAAGGCAATCAATGCCATTGGTTTTTCAGAAACCATATTAAAAAACTTTAACCTCTCAAACCTGAAAATAGAAGCAGCTACTGCCGGAACGATCGATTTTGGACAAAACTGGACCTTTGATCGGGTAAATATTACAACTACAGACCAAAGTACGTTGAAAGTAAGTAATTCAGTAAGTGTAAATCCTTAGCTGTTTCGAAAAATGAAAAGATTTTACAGTTTATGTTTCTACCTCGGTTTATCGGTGAATACACTTTTTGCACAAGAACTTTATCCGCCAACGTTAAAATCAGGAACCTGGCACAATGAAGATGCAAGTTTACGTTACCGTCCGGAGGGAAGAGATTTTGTTATCCATAACGGTACAAGAAGGTTTACAAGAGCATTATATGGAACCAATACAGCATTTCGGGTCGAAGCTGGCGATCTGCCTGAGTTTGCATTATATATGCCAGCTATGGGTGGTAACCTACAGTTTGGCTTACTTGATGGAAAAAATAGCAAATGGTTGATTAAGGCAACGGATATTACCGCCAGGTACCGCCCGGGATCGATGATTTACAGGATAAAGGATCCATTACTGGGAAATGGGACGCTTCATTTAACGCTTCTTGCCTTGAGCAATGGCGATGGTATGGTGTTAAAAGCCCGTTTTGAAAACGTGAAAAAAGGAGTAGAACTGCTTTGGGTTTTCGGTGGAGCAAGTGATAAAAAGTTTAGCCGGAGTGGCGATATGGGGGTAGATCCCGAATCTTCTTTTTACCTCGAAAAACAAAACTGCAAGGATAATTTTTTTACGGTTACAAAAAACAGTTTCGAGCTCCAATATGCTAAAATAAAAAAAATAAGCGGGATTTTCCCTGCCGAAATCAGGATTGCGGATGCTGCTGATTTATCTTCTCCGTTAATTTTAGATCAATCTAAAACACAGCAAAATCCAGTGATTACCGGAAAACTAAACATAGAAAATGGTAAAGATTTCTATGTTTTGATCCAAAATCCTGAAAAAGATAGTGCACCTAAAAACTGGGATAATGCCACCCGATTTATAGAATCAGAAAAGAAACGTAAAATTTTAGCCGATCGGGTACAGGTTGATACACCAGATCCTTTTTTCAATACCATTGGTGGTGCTTTGGCCATGGCTTCGGATGGGATTTGGGAAGCGCCATCTTATATGCACGGTGCCATAGGCTGGCGGATGCGTTTGCCAGGTTGGCGTGGACCTTATACTGCCGATCCACTAGGTTGGCACGATCGGGCACGAACACATTTTAATGCCTACGCCAAATCGCAGGTGCTCAATCCCGAGAGTGGTCCTGTTTTGGCCGATACTGCTTTTAATCTTTCGCGATCAAAAGAGGCCATGGGAACTGCAATGTTCAGCAATGGTTACATCAGCCGGGAACCGGATGGGAAATCGATCAGACCGCACCATTATGATATGAATCTTGTGTACATCGATCAACTGCTCTGGCATTTTAACTGGACTGGCGATTTAGCTTATGTGAAAGAAATGTGGCCGGTAATTAAACGGCACCTGGCTTGGGAAAAAAGAGTTTTTGATGCAGATGATAACGGGCTTTACGATGCCTATGCGGCCATCTGGGCAAGCGATGCATTGCAATATAGCGGAGGAAGCGGAACGCATAGCTCGGCTTATAATTACCGCGCTAATTTAATTGCAGCCAAACTTGCCCGCTTGATTAATGAAGATCCAGGTGTTTATCAAAAAGAGGCCGACAAAATATTAAAAGCCATGAATGCCCAGCTCTGGATGCCAGAAAAAGGCTGGTTTGCAGAATATAAAGATGCTTTAGGCCTACAGCAATTGCATCCGGCTGCGGGTTTATGGACGATTTATCACAGTATAGATTCGGAGGTTCCGGATGCTTTTCAGGCCTGGCAGAGCTTAAGGTATGTTGATACACATATCCCGCACATCCCGGTAAGGGCTAAAGGACTTGAAGATAAAGGTTATTATACTTTATCAACCACAAACTGGATGCCTTACGAATGGTCGTTAAACAATGTGGTTTTAGCTGAAGTTACCCATACGGCATTGGCCAACTGGCAAGCTGGCAGGACTGAAGAAGCTTTTAAACTTTGGAAAAGTGAACTATTGGCCAGCATGTATATTGGTGGAAGTCCGGGTAATTTTGCCCAGGTTTCCCGTTATGATGCCATTTTAGGCGAATCGTACCGCGATTTTGGTGATCCTGTAGGCATTAATTCAAGAACACTCGTTGAAGGGCTTTTTGGTGTGGTGCCTGATGCGCTGAATAAAACTTTGCTCATCAGACCAGGTTTACCGCAAGAATGGGATCACGCGGCCCTAAACATTCCTGATCTTTCATTTTCTTTTAAACGGAAAGGATTAGTTGACACCTATGAGCTATTGCCGAGATTTGCCATTAGGCTCGGACTTAAAATGCGCATTAAAGCCAGAAGCAATCAATTAAAATCGGTTAAGATCAATGGAAAAGCAGTAAAATGGGAAAATGTAGCCGACGCAATTGGCTTACCCGAAATCGAGATTGAAAGTGCAATAGCAAAAGATTATTTGGTTGAATTGATTTGGGGAGGCGAAACCTTAAATCCACCCAAAATTAACGTAGCCCATACTCTTGGTTCGAAAATGGAAGTTGATTTTGGTAAGGCTAAAATTGTTAAAGTATTCGATCCCCAAAAGGTGCTTAACAATATAAATACAAGTGAAAGTAAACTTAGTGCAAATCTTCAGGGCGAACCAGGCGACCGTACCTTCTTTGCCCAGGTTACAAATGGTCAGTTTACCTATTGGTTTCCTGTTTGTTTCAAACTAAAGGAGGTGGTGAAAAAGCCAGATCAAATTTTAGATTTAACTGCTAAAGAATGGGCAGGTAAAAAGCTCGAAACACAAGATTTATCTACTTATTTTAACGATCAGGTCGGTCAGATTTTTAACCATAAATACCTGTCTCCACGGCCACAAACCACAACCTTACAGCTGGCCTGGCAAGGCATTGGCGATTGGACACATCCCAAATTAAAACCCGAAATTAATGATATGGGCTTGCGTAAACTGGCAGGCAATAAAGGCGAATTTTCATTGGCTTCTGGAGTGGTTTTTAAAACACCATCAGATAGCACTTCAAAAAATATCATTTACACCGCTCAGTGGGATAATTTTCCCCGAAAAGCAGAAATTTCACTTTCTGGTAAAGCAAGCGGGGTATTTTTCCTTTTGGCCGGAACAACTAACCCCATGCAAAGCAGAATGGATAACGGCGAAATTACGGTTCAGTATACCGATGGATCTACCAAAAAACTGCACTTACGTAATCCCGAAAATTGGTGGCCAATTGAGCAGGATCTTTTTACCGATGGTTTCGCTTTCGATACTGGCACAGAACGGCCTGTACGTGTACACCTCAAAACGGGTAAAATTGTAACCGCACAAGATGGCGATAGCTGGAACGGAAAAGACATAAAAGGAGGTACAGCAACAGCTCTGGGATTAAAGCTTGATCCTAACAAAACACTGGCTAAGCTTACCTTATCTGCACTTTGTAATGATGTAATTATTGGTTTAATGGCTGTAACCCTGGTTCGTTAGTTTTTTTAATAATGTACTATAAAAGCTGGATATCGAAAAAAATAATATTGCCGATCATAACGATTTGCTTATCTTTTTTTTCCTCTTTTTCACAATTGAAAAGCAATATCGCGCATTATTCTACCGAAGATGGGCTTTCGCATGATGGTGTGCTCTGCATTACCCAAGACCGCGACGGTTTTATGTGGTTTGGTACTTTTGATGGCCTAAACCGTTTCGACGGGACAAATTTTGTGGTTTACAAAAGCAGGCCTGGCGATAATTCTAACTTACGGACCAATAAAATAAGGGAAATTGTAGAAGATAAATCGGGTTACCTGTGGGTAAAAACCTACGATTTTAAGATTTATCGTTTCGATAAGCGTACTGAGCAGTTTTTACCGGTTTCTGATGGCCCTTTTAAAGCATTTTTTAAAGATCAGGTAATTATCGACCATATGGTGCCTGATACTAAAAATGGCGTTTGGTTGTTAACTGAAAATCAAGGGCTTTTATATGTTGTAAATAATTTTAAAGGGCAACCCGGCATCATACAGTTTGCTAAAGAGCAACAGCCTGGCAGACAAATTAAAGGAAACGCTGTGAAATTCAGGTACCGCGATGAAAAGCAAAGGATCTGGATAGGCACCGAAGGCGGATTGAACTGTCTACAAGGGAATAACAATGGTAACTATCAAGTGCTTAGGTTTTCTGCGCCTATAGAAAAAATGCTTTCTTCTTATGCTGTTAACTGTGTTGCTCAGAGCAAAGAATCACTTTATTTTGGTACTGGTGATGGGAATTTATTAATCTACGACCTAAGGACGCAATCTTTTCAGGTTAAACAGATTAGTAAGGGAATTGCGTTTAATTCCATTTGTTATTCAAAAGCAGGTCTGATTTATATTTCTACCATGGGGAAGGGAATGCTCACAGTTGATCCAATCAGTTTTAAAGTAAGCCAATCTGGAAGCAAAGAAAATTATTTATCACTTAACGAAGACCATTCAGGATTAATCTGGATTGAGCCACAAGAAAACGGAATTATAAAGTACGATCCTAAAACACAACAATATAAATATTTCAGCCAAAAAAGAGATTTCAATTTCTCGAGCCGCGATTATAGCGTAGTTGCCGATGCAAACGGGATATTATGGGTAAGCATGAAAGGTGGCGGTTTTGGCTACTATAACCGGCTGCGCGATGAGATTGATTATTTTTATGATCAGCCTGGCTCTTCAGACCAAAAGTTTTCCAATATTATTACGAGTTTATATGTAGATCGAATGGGTACCCTTTGGATGAGCGCACGCGATGGTGGGATTAATAAAGTGGTTTCGCTTACTGATAAATTTAATTACCACCGTTTGGTTAATGAACCCAATAACCGTTCAGAAAATGAAGTAAGGGCCATGATGCACGATCAGAAAGGGCGCTTATGGGTTTGCAGTAAGGATGGCAGGATTCGGGTTTATGAAAATGATAAAGAAGTTGATGTTTTTGGAAGAGGAAATAAACAGATTGGTACCGTTTACAGCATTATAGAAGATAGCAAGGGCAATGTTTGGTTGGGAACAAAAGGCGATGGCCTGTTTAAAGCCACACCAACCGATCAAAAACGTAATCTTTATACACTTAAGAATTTTAGAAACAACCCAACAGATGTAAACAGTTTGAGCAGCGATCTGGTATATTCGGTTATTGAAGATTCGAGAGGGCGCATTTGGGTAGGCACGCTGGGTGGTGGTATTAATTTGTTGAGCAATATCGATGGCAAAGAAGGTTTTAAAAATTTTTACAATGCTTTTCATAATTATCCATTTGGCTGGGCCAAGGTTATCCGATATTTATTAGAAGACAATAGTGGCAGGATATGGATTGGAACAAGCAATGGTTTGCTGCGCTTTGATCCGAACAGGCCTGTTGCCAATGGTTACCGGTTTTTAGCTTACCGTAAAATCCGCGGAGACCATGCCAGTTTGGGGAATAATAGCGTACAGTATATTTACAAAGATAAAGCTGGGGGAATCTGGATTGCTACTTTTGGTGGCGGATTAAACAAAGTAATTGCCGATCCGAAAAATCCTGATGTATTACGCTTTGAGGTTTTTACTACACAAAATGGACTGGCGAATGATGTGCTGCTAAGCATGAGTGGCGACAAAGAAGGTAACTTCTGGATTGCTACCGAACGCGGTTTATCCAGGTTTAACCCAAAGCATAAAACATTCAAAAACTACGATTCTTTCGACGGATTGCCAAAAGTTGGCTTTTCTGAAGCTACCTGTTTTACGGCAAACAATGGGCAGCTTTATTTTGGTCTTACTGATGGTTATATCAGATTTAATCCTTCAAAAATTGCCGATCAGCGTACTTCAGCGAAAATGGCGCTGACCAAAATTCAACTGTATTATAAGGATATTGATCCCGGAGATAAGGATTCTCCTTTAAAATTTACCATCAACGAAACCAAGTCGCTATTGCTCAACTACGATCAGAATGTAATCAGTATTGATTACACGGTGCTCGATTATCGTGCTTCCAACAAAATAACCTATGCCTATAAACTCGAAGGTTTCGATAAAACCTGGCACCAGGTAAACGACCTACGCAGGGCAACCTATACCAACATTCCTCCGGGCACCTATACCTTTAAAGTGCGGGCTACAAATGATGATCTTTTTTTAACCCTGCCCGAAAAAACGTTAGAAATCATTGTCCATCCACCTTTTTATTTAAGCTGGCCTGCCTATCTGGTTTATTTTTTGCTGGCTATTGTCATCGCTGTTTTAGCAAGGCGGATTATTGTAACCATGATCAGGTTACGCAATAAAGTTTTGGTAGAACAGAAATTAACGGAGGTTAAACTCTCTTTTTTTACCAATATCTCGCACGAACTCAGAACACCACTTACCCTGATTGTAAATCCATTAGAAGAAATATCACGTAACGAAAAGTTATCAGACAGGGGAAGGGAATTTATAAATGTGATCCGCCGAAATGCGAACCGGATGATCAGGTTTACCAATCAGCTACTTGATTTTAGAAAACTGCAGAACGGAAAACTGCAGCTTAATGTTGCTGAAATTGATTTGGTGGCTTTATCAAAAGAGGTGGCCAGCCATTTTTCTGCCATGGCCGACGAAAAGCAGATTAAATTCGATGTTTTTGCCGATCAGCAACCGGTTTTGGCCTGGGTAGATGGAGAAAAGATTGAAATTATTCTTTATAATTTGCTCTCCAACGCATTTAAATTTACACCACCTCATCGAAAAATCCGGATCGAGATTAAAACAGAAGAAGAAACCAGCGACATACTGATTCACATTATTGATGAGGGCAAAGGTATTTCAACAGATAAACTGGAGGAAATATTTGAAATCTATCACGAAGAAAGTATTACTGCAGATACCAATTTAAAGGGGACGGGAATTGGTTTGGCACTGGCCCGTGGATTGGCTTTAAGTCACCATGGCAAACTGTGGGCCGAACAGCACAGCAGTGGCGGCATGATTTTTACCCTGCAGCTAAAATCTGGATATGGACATTTTGATACTTCGGAAGTGAACTTTACTGAAAAGAGCAGCCTGGAAGAACCGTTAAGTTTAAGCGTGCCTGCGGGAAACCAGGTGTCACCAATCAATTCGAATACCAATGGCCAACACCCGCAATTGTTGATTGTAGAGGATAACCCTGACCTTCGACACTTTCTGGAGCTTAGGTTTAAAGATCATTATCGTGTTAGCACAGCTGGCGACGGCGCTGAAGGTTTTGAAATAGCATTAGCCATACTGCCCGACTTGATTATCAGCGACGTAATGATGCCTAAAATGGACGGCATCCAAATGCTCGATCAGTTAAAAAATGATGCTGCTACCAGCCACATTCCCGTAATTTTACTCACCGCTAAATCGTCTATCGAAAGTCGGATTGAAGGCTTAAAATATGGCGCAGATATTTATTTAACCAAACCTTTTAATACTGATTTTCTCTTTGTGGCAATTGATAATTTGATCCGGTCGAGGAAAAAACTCTTCGAGCAACTCTCCAATAGACAAGAGCAACGTATTGTATCCCTTCAGCCCGATGAAATTGTAATTACCTCAAAGGACGAAACCTTTTTGAAAGAAATTATCAAAATTGTGGAAGAGGGGATGATCCAATCTGATTTTAACATTGATGAGGTTGCGGCAGCAATTGGTATGGGAAGAACAACTTTCTATAAAAAGCTAAAGAGTTTGACCTCATTGAGTCCGGTGGAGTTTGTACGCGACATGCGCCTTAAACGCAGTAAACAACTGTTAGATTCAGGCAAGTGCTCCGTTTCGGAAGCGGGTTATCTATCCGGTTTTAACAGTTTGCCTTATTTCAGTACCTGCTTTAAAGAGAAATATAGTGTTTCGCCATCGGCCTATCTAAAAGCAATGGTGAATATCTAGATTGAAATTGGTTCTGGTTTTCTCCTGCGGATTTAAGATGATATACACAGATTAGATTGTCTTCCCCCTGTGTTAATCTGCGAAATCAGCGGGAAAAACCTCCAAAACCACTCTTTTTACCAAATAACGAAAGCAATTCGTCAATTTCTGAAAACTCATTTTAGCGGTTTGAGATAGATTTGTATTGAATAACCAAATATATAACTGAACAAGTAAGCCGATAGCTTAAAGATTTACATTGAATTTTATTAGAAGGATATCCATCTATAATGTCCTGGGTTTAGCGCAGAAATGAAAAGCAATTTTATTTCTCAACCGCTTTGTTGTATTCAATTTTTCTCTTCCGCCACTGCTTACTAAACCTGTACTAACCAAATAATCTATGACCAGACTTTTTACAAGTTCGTGTTGTTTTCTGTTTTTTCTGGCCGTTTTATCAGGATGCCAGAAAAAAGAATTTGATGCATTTTATGAGCGCCCAGCAGGTTTGGGAGATCCAATTTACCAACAGCTTGAAGCACGGGGCAATTTTAAACACTTAACCGCGGTAATTGACAAAGCGGGTTATAAAGATATTTTAAGCAAAACAGGCTGGTGGACTTTCTTTGCACCGAATGATGCGGCTTTCGAACGTTTTTTTAAAGATCAGAATATTAAAGGTACTGCCGAGATCAGCGATTCGATGGCTACCTCAATTGTAAAGTATGCCTTGGTATACAATGCTTACCGCAAAGATCAGTTGAGTAACTACCAAATGGCAGGCGGGGCCGAAACGGGTCTTGGTTTTGCCTTTAAAAGAAAAACTGCTTATTATGATTGGGTACAACAAAAAGGTGATGCTGCACACGGAAAACTTATTGCCACCAATAGGAATGTGCAATCAGTTAGGGGCGTAAATACTTCTGCTTATGTAGATGGCGATAACAACAATAAATACATTCCTTATTTTACCACCGCATTTATGACAACAGGTGGCATGAGCCCTGCAGATTATAATGTGTTTTATCCAGGTTCTACCTATAATGGGTTTAATGTGGCAGCAGCAGCAGTGGTAAATATGGATATCAGTGCCGAAAATGGCATGATTCATGAAGTAGACCGTGTTACCCTGCCTTTAAAAAGCATCGACCAATATATCAGTAGCAATGCCAATTACAGCGAGTTTAAAGCACTGCTTGATTCGTTAAGGTTTTATGTCTCCAATGCATACCAAACCCACCGCAACTTTGTAGCTACAGGCAGTTCCGATTCGGTATATGTAAAAGGCTATAACGGTTTGTTGGCCTATTCAATCAATAATGAGAATTATCAGCAGCCTGGGGTAAACAGCTATCTGGCTAACGAATCTCAAAAATCAAGCTGGACCATCATGGCGCCAACCAACGAGGCTTTTAGGGCTTACCGAAAAAAAATATTGGCCAAGTATGGCAATTCATTCTTTAAAAGTACTCCACCAAGCATTGTTATCGATTTTATCAATTCGCACATGTGGCCAACAGTTTTATGGCCAGGTAAATTTGCTCAAGGTCAAAATTACCTGCTCGAAACAACCACGTTGAGCTTAGATAATGCCGTGGATAAACAGATATTGAGCAATGCTGTTTTTTATGGGGTAAACCAGGCACACAGCTCAAATGTATTCAGAACAGTTTATGGTGTACCTTATCTTGATCCCACAACCAATCTTACTTTATTGGCCTATGCTGATGGAGGCTCAGGCGTTAAAATATACACCACACAACCAGGCGTAAGGCAAACCTTATTGGTAATGCCCGATGCCGTGGTAACAGCTGCAGGTTACCGCTACAATGAAGGCAGTATTGGTACCACAACTACTGCCTGGGGTTATCGTACTTCGCCAACAGCAAGTTATTCGCATAATCAGATTTACCGTGATAATGCTTTCCGTTTATTTAAAACAGGTGTTTTGCTTACCCCAACTGGCGAATTAAGCAGTTTGAGCGGTTCAGGTATTGTTGAAAGTCAAAGTGGCGATTATGTTCGCTACCGCAATGGAAAAATCCAGACCAGCGGAACAGTTGATACCGGTAACGATATCAACATTACCAAAACAGATGCAACTTCGATAAACGGCATTGTATATTATGTTGATGCGCCATTGGCTTTTACCGATAAAAATGTAGGTCAGCACCTGCAAAATCTGGCCATCAGCGATCCCACACGTTTTTCGTCTTTTTATTGGTTTGTTTCTACCTCTTCACTCTACAATGCTACAACCAAAGCCATTTCGGGTATGAATACAGGTATTGATAATAAATATACCATGCTGGTACCTGATAATGCTGCTATTACACAAGCCATTAAAGATGGTTTATTACCTGGAACAAAAGCTACCGGCGCCTTACCTACAGCGGCACCTACATCTGAAGCGCAGAAAGATCAGGTAAGAAAATTTATCCTTTACCACATCATCAATGGCGAATCTGTAGCAGTGGACGGGAAAAAAGCCGATAACTACTTAACCCTATTGCAAACAGAGTCTGGAGACAATACTTTGCTGAATATCTTGAATCAGCCAAACAACCTGATCATCACCGATCGGGCGGGGCGCACTACGCAGGTAAATTTCAGTTCGAGTAACCAGCTCTCTAACCGTACCCTTATCCATTCCATTTCCAATTATCTCAATTACAATAAGTAACACTTACAGACAAAACTAGATTATATAAGATGAAAATATTTCTATATAGAATTTTCTGTCTATCTGTTATGATTTTAACAATCATGGGATATTCAGGAACCCTCCGTGCACAGCAGCCCGTTACCGTGCGTGGAAAAGTAACCGACAAAAAAGACAAACTCGAAATTATAGGTGCCTCGGTTATTGAGGTAGATCAGAATAAAAGAACCATTACCGGAGTAAGTACCGATATCAATGGGAATTTCGCCCTGCGGGTAACCAACACCAAAAACCAGTTGGTGGTATCATTTATTGGCTATAACAGCCATAATGCAGGTGTGATTGGTAACCGCACAACCATAAATGTAACGTTAGAGCCAAGTTCGAACAGTTTGCAAGAAGTGGTGTTAACCGCCAAAAAAATGGTGAATAACGGAACAGGCTTAAACATAGCCGAACGTAACTCTACCATTGCATCAGCAACTGTTAGCGGGAAAGCTTTGGAAGAATTGGCGGTAACCTCCATCGATCAGGCCCTGGCCGGACGTTTATCAGGAGTAGATTTTGGTACCACTTCAGGAGATCCGGGAGCAGGAATGTCGATCAGGATACGTGGTACTTCATCCATCAACGGTTCTGCCGAGCCGCTTATTGTACTCGATGGTATGCCTTATGAAACGGAAATTCCTTCTGATTTTAATTTTGGAACAGCCGATGAGCAGGGATATGCGCAGCTTTTAAATATTGCACCATCCGATATTAAAGATATCACCGTTTTAAAAGATGCAGCCTCTACTGCAGTTTGGGGATCGAGGGCGGCCAACGGCGTACTCCTGATCAATACCAAACGTGGCGAAAGGGGAAGGCCTGTGGTATCGTACAATTTTAAGGGTTCGATGGCGCAGCAGCCTAATCCTATTCCTTTTTTAACGGGCGATCAATACTCAATGCTCATTCCAGAAGCGGTAATGAATGCTACAGGTTTACCCCTCGACTTTTTAGGCAACAACGGACAGAATAAAGCTTTTCAATACGATCCATCTGATGCCTATTACTACTACAATTATAGTAATAACACCGATTGGGTAAAACTGATTACCCGCAATGGTTATACACAAGATCACAACGTTTCGATGAGTGGGGGTGGTGAAAAAGCACGTTATTATGCATCGGTTGGTTATTTAGGTCAAACCGGAACTACTTTGGGAACCGATTTATCTAGGATTACGGCTAAGATTAATTTGGATTATATCGTATCGAGCAAGCTGAGGTTCAGGACAGATGTAACCTATACACATGTGGATAATAACCTCAACTACGATAAATCTTTGCGTAGTACTGCGATTAATAAAATGCCGAATATGTCTGATTATGAGTATGATGAATATGGAAATAAAACTTCCGCATATTTCTCGCCAATTTCCAATATCCAGGGCCGTTATAGTGCAACCTATAATCCTTTGGCCATGGCAAATGAAGGCGCAAGTCATTTAATAGGCGAGCGTATTACACCAAAATTTAATCTTCAATACGATATTTCTCCGGTTTTATTTTCGACGGTAGATGTTCAGTTTGATATCAACAATACCAAATCCAAAACCTTTTTACCTCAAATTGCCACTGGGCAACCAAGTACCGAACCAACCGTAAACCGGGCTTCTGATGCTGATGGCGATTCATACAACATTCAGTCGAAAATTAACCTGATTTACCGTCCGCATTTAAGCGAGAAGCATAATCTTCAGGGTTTGCTTTCTTTTCAAACCAACGATACTAAATCGGCCTCTTATACAGTTGCCACAGCAAATACAGCTTCTTCTGAATTTCAAGACCCATCCAATCCATCCATTACCAATGGATCTGGTTTGGACTTAAACTCCAGTCAGGCGCAATCCAGAAGCGTTGGGGTGTTGTTGCAGGCACAATATGAATTTTTAGACCGTTACATCATCAACATGAATGGCAGGGTAGATGGTAACTCCAAGTTCTCGCCAGATAACCGTTTTGGTCTTTTTCCAGGGATTTCTACCCGATGGAGAATTTCGGGCGAACCATTTATGAAAAACCTCAAGTTCATTGACGATTTAAGTTTACGCTTAAGTTATGGCGCAAGTGGAAAAGCACCAGGCAGTAACTATGCTTATTTTAACAATTATACGCCGTTTTCATGGTCATATGCCGGTCGTGCAGCAGTTTATCCTTCTAATATCGAACTTTCCAGGTTAAAATGGGAAACTGTAGTAGGTAAGAACCTGGGTTTCAATTTATGGCTGTTCGATAGTCGCGTTAAAATCGACGCGGAAATTTATCAGAACACCACTAAAAACATGTTTTACAACGATTTGAGGATCGCTGCTACCACTGGTTACAATGCCATTGATATGAACATAGGTACCATGAACAACAATGGTTGGGAAATCGGTATCAATACTACGCCTGTTAAAACCAAAAAATGGATTGTAAACTTTGATTTCAATATTTCGAGGAACATCAATTCCATCCAATCCATTTCAGAGTTCTATCCAAGAGAAAGCTCCGTAGGACTTCCGGCGCAGGGATCTTATAAATCTTTCCTGATTATCGGTAATCCATTTGGCTCGTATTATGGCTTTAAGTACAAAGGGGTGTATAAAGATGCTGATGCGACCATTGCCAGAGATCAGAACGGGAAAGAAATTGTTGGACCAAACGGCCAGACCATTTACATGCGTTATAATTACCCAACAGTTGATTATGTATTCCAACCGGGTGATGCGATGTATGAAGACATTAATCACGATGGGAACATTGATGAAAAAGACATGGTTTACCTCGGCAATTCGGTGCCGAAATTTACCGGTGGTTTTGGGCCAAGCGTAATCTTTAATGGCAACCTGAAAGTACAGGCATTTTTTAGCTACCGCTACGGTTACGATATCGTAAACACGGCTAAAATTACCACCACCAATATGTATGGGGTTAACAACCAGAGTACTGCGGTTTTAAGGCGCTGGAGAAACCCTGGTGATGTGACTGATATGCCACGCGCTTTATACGGTGTAGGTTACAACTGGTTAGGCTCCGACCGTTATGTAGAAGATGCCTCCTTTATCCGTTTAAGCTCGGTTACCGTACGTTACAACTTTACCCAGAATATGCTGAAAAGGGTCGGTGTAAAAAGTGCCAGCATTTATGTAACCGGACAAAATTTATATACCTGGACGAAATATACCGGACAAGATCCTGATGTAACCTCTGTAGGGAGCAGTAATCCTTTTTCTTACGCAGCTGATGGTTCGCTCACACCACCATCTAAAACCTTTACAATGGGTCTAACCCTTGGACTCTAAAAATGATTAACCATGAACAGAAAAATTAAACATACAATGCTGGTCTTCGTTACACTGCTTAGTGTTTTTGGAACTTCATGCAAAAAATGGTTGGATTTAAAACCTCAGGATGGTTTAATCCGCGATGAATACTGGCAAACCAAAGAACAGCTTGATGCTGCTGTGATGGGCTGTTATGCCTCGCTTTTAGGCGGAAGCAATATCCCACTGGCAAAATACCTTTTTATCTGGGGCGAGCTCCGTGCCGATATGGTGGTCCCCGGTTTAGAAATCTCTTCTGATGATGACGAATCGAAACTGAGTGGATTGCTGAGGGATGAATATGATATTATGCGCACACAGATCGCCTCTACCAATACGCTGGTAAACTGGGAGGCCATTTACAAAACCATCAATTATTGCAATACGGTAATCAAATTTGCACCTGAGGTAATCAATAGGGATAAAACTTTAACGCAAACGGCTTTGAACGGTTATTTAGCTGAAGCCCATGCTTTACGCGGATTAATGTATTTCTATCTGCTCCGCTCGTTTGGCGAAGTACCACTTAAACTCGAACCCACTTATAACGATTCGCAGATTGGCGCTATTGCCAAAAATACCCAGCAGGAGGTTTACCAGCAGGTGATTAAAGATTTGTTGTTTGGCAGCGAAAACGGACAGGTAACCTATGGCAGTATGGCCGAAGATCGGGGCAGAATGACTAAATTCTCTGCTTACACAGCACTGGCTGATGCTTATTTATGGAATGAGGAATACCAAAAAAGTATCGATGCCTGCAATAAGGTAATCGAATCGGGTAAATACAGATTATTGCCAAATGGTACACAACAAACCGATTTTTACAATACGGTATACCTTAACGGGAATTCGGTAGAAGGGATTTTTGAGTTTCAGTTTGATAACCAAAAGCTCAATCCCTTTGCACCCATGTTCGGCATAACCGGAAGAGAGTTTAGGGCAGCAGATTGGATTGCAGAAGGTGGATTATTCGGAACAGATCTGGCTAACCTGAGCAATAAAGATATCCGCGGAAATGGTACCTCGATGTTCGAAGCTAATTCTGCCATCTGTAAATTCACCAATTTTAGAACGGCAGCTACTTCTTTCACCCATTGGTTTGCCTATCGTTATTCGGACGTGTTATTAATGAAAGCCGAAGCGCTAACCTGGCTGGCACCTGGTAACAGTGCCAACGGAACCCAGGCCATTGAATTGGTTGGTCAAATCAGGGCAGCCCGAAACGCACAAACTTTTGTAGCTGATAAATTTATCGAAATACCCGATCCTGCATTAACACCTAATGTTTCGCAATATGTATTTGAAGAACGTGCACGCGAATTTGCGTTCGAAGGAAAGCGTTGGTACGATATTCTGCGCAATGCGAAAAGAGGCAACTATGCAAACGAAAAACTGCTGATCGATATTGTTTCTGCCAGTGCACAACCAAGTAAACAGCAAACGGTAATCAATAAATACCGCGATCACAGAAGTCATTATTTCCCGATTTATTCTTATGAGTTACAAACAAACAAGGCACTTGTTCAAAATCCATTTTATCAATAATTGCTAACCAAAAAAATAAAGCTATGAAACAGAATGTTAAAATAGTGCTGCTGGGATTATGCAGTTTATTTATGTGTCTTTGGGCTTGCCGTAAAGACTCGGTAGTACAGGGAACATCAAATGTGGTAAATATGACCCAATATTTAACAAATCACCCTGAGCAGTTTTCAGAATTGTCAAAGATCCTCGAAATCTCCGAAACGGCTTCTTTTTTGAATGCTTATGGATCTTACACACTTTTTGCACCAACTAACGATGCCATTAAAGCCTATTTGCAAACTAAGGGGAAGAGTGCGGTAGCCGATATTTCCGCTGCGGACTGGAAGAGTTTTATCCGTTTGCATCTACTTGAAGATTCTATACCCACATCGAGGTTTACCGATGGTAAGCTGTTCGATTTAACGATGTATGGTCAATATTTAACCACTTCTTCCGAGCTGATTTCGGGGGTGACGAAAATCCGTATCAACAGGCAGGCAAGTGTAATCCAGCCTAATATTTCAGTAGGGAATGGTTTGATCCATAGTATCGATCATGTATTAACCCCTGCTACTTTAACCGTTGCGCAAACCGTTGCTGCAAATCCTGATTATTCGATTTTTACCGAAGCGCTGCGGGAAAGTGGTCTGTATGATAAACTGAACATCCTTCCTGCCAATAATCCAGACGAAAAGCAGAAATTTTTGACGGTAATTCCCGAAAGTAATGCCACACTCGCAGCTGCGGGCATTAACAGTTATGCGGCTTTAAAAGCCAAATATTCGGCTACGGGAAATGTAACACAGCCAACAGACGGTTTACAGCTTTTTTTAAACTATCATGTTTTATATGATGCCAAATATTTAGCTGATATCATTACCGCCAGTGCGCACAATACTTTAGCACCTTTGGAGGTTTTAACCTCAAAGCTTTCTGGCGAAACCGTATTGATGAATGATGATACCTTTAATGGTGTTTACGAACCTGGTTTTTCACTCCTTCGCGGTAAAAGTGATGTTACAGCCAGTAATGGTGTAGTACATCAGCCTTCTGCACATTTCGATATTAAAGTACGCGCACCATTCAGGGTAGATTTTGATGTTTGTGCTTTCCCCGAAATGTTGAAGAATACACAGTATTATAAAAAAAACAATTATTTCTTTACCGGAGATGAGGCCGCTGCTTTAACCGAAATTAAATTCTCGGGAAGAGAAGAAGGAAAAGACCCAACCAAATCGCTGATTTATAGATATGGCAGTGCCGGAACTTCGACCAACTCGTACAACAAAGATATTTTGGTTATCCCTCTGGCTACTGGAGGAACGTCAAATACTTCGGAATGGGTAGAATTTAGAACACCGTTGCTAATTAAAGGAAAGTATAAAATCTGGGTATGCATTTATGCCCAAGCCGAATCGAATACCACTACTGAGGTTCAGGCGAGCATTGGTTTAGATGGCACTACTGATAGGGCTCCTTTATCCAATTCGCGCATCTTAAACTTTACCGTAAAACGCCCGGGAATAAACAAGGTAGTAAATGGGGTAACGGTGATTGATGCCGATGCAGAAGAGGCTGTAGGTTTTAAAACCTATATGTCGAGCACGGCAGGCGCACAGATTGGAAAATTAATGGGCATTGCGGATCTGCCACAAACAGGCCGTTATTGGTTACGTTTAAAAGCCATAAACGGCTCGCAGGCCACCAATAATGTCGATATGATTCACATTATTCCGGTTAACGACGATCAGCAATACTGGAAATACAATGTTGATGGATCTAAAATACTAAGGCCGTAATGAAACTATTGCATCGTCATTCCCAACTTGATTGGGAATCGTAATGCAATAGGCTTTAAGATTCCCGCCTGCGCGGGAATGACGACTGGTTTTTACCGGGAAATTCAAACTGAAGCAATTAACATTAATAACATCGCCTCTTAATGAGTGGCTTAAATAAAAAAATATACCAACCAAATGATGATTGATTTTAAACCAAGATATTTTGTTTTGATATTTCTATGTACCTGTTTGGCTTTTGCTGGCTGTAAGGATGCATGGAAAGACCATACCGAGATCAATATCGAAAGATTAGACCGGACCCTTTTTGAGCAGATCAGTAACGATGCCAACCTGAGTACTTTTACTTCTTATGTGGTAAAAACAGGTTACGATGCTGTCCTGAAATCGTCTAAATCTTTTACTGTATGGGCGCCCAGTAACGAAGCATTGAAAAGTATAGATGCTACTGTAGTAAACGATACAGCTGCATTAAAGCGCCTGGTGGGGAACTATATCGCCAATCAGAGCTATTTCACCACATCACCAAAACCTTCTATGG
Source organism: Pedobacter sp. ISL-64 (assembly GCF_018613605.1). Classification (GTDB taxonomy): domain Bacteria; phylum Bacteroidota; class Bacteroidia; order Sphingobacteriales; family Sphingobacteriaceae; genus Pedobacter. The sequence goes on from NZ_JAGGPU010000021.1 coordinate 62,510, forward strand.
TCATCAGGATGCTGAATGGCAAGAATACCATTTTCACCAAAACTACTTTCGAAGAAGCAAATATTAGTCAGGCTGATGTTTACGTAAAAAATGGTGTATTGCATACCATAAACGCCGCATCAATGCCCAAAGCCAATGCCTGGGAGTTTTTGCAGAGCCTTGGTACTGCTAGTTTGCAGAAAGACTTCATCAAAAGCCAGGAGCAGGAAGAGGTAGATACCAGTAAAGGCGTTTTGCTGTACAAAGATCCGGTAACCACAAAAGGGGTTTACCAGGAAGGTACAACCTTTAAAGTAATCAGGAACAGGTATTTTCAACGGATTGCCAACATCAGCAGCGAAGATAGTCTGATGACGTATATCATTTTAAGCAATACCGCTTTTACCGCCGAACAAAATAAACTGGCTGCCTATAACAAACATGCCAATGCACTTTATGCCGATACCTTAACCAAGTGGAGTGTAGTGAGAGACCTGGTTGTAAATAAGGTATATGGATTAAATGAACTACCCGATTCGATGACTACCGTTACCGGGGTGAAAATCCACTTAGATAAAAGTGCAATTGTGGAAACCCGTTTGTTAAGCAATGGTATTGCCTATGTGGTAAATAGCATTGGTTACAAACTGATGGAGAATAAAATCCCAACGGTTATCATTCAGGGTGAAATGCCCGATTCGTTACGTGTGCCTGCCAACCCACTGGCGAGGATCAAAAATGATCCACAGGGTAAACGTTTCACCGACCTGCAAACAGGAAGTATTACCTCTAGTCCGAGCCCGCTTTACTACTATCGCTATAAATCGGCCGTTCATTCAGTTAAGTATGAGGTGTATTGGAGAGCGATAAACGATATCCTGGTAGCGCCAATCAGTATGAAAGTAGATTTTAATACCAGCAGAAGTTTTGGTAGCGTACTTTTCCCGCTGGCGACTGTAGGTTACCGTTCCGTGCCATCCATAATTGGTTTGACGCAGGGTAGCGATGCTTACCGCGATGCTTATAAAGAAGTCTATTTAGGTACTTATACCGCTGATACTTATGGAACGCTGTACACTTTTCTGGCTTCATCTTTAGCCGCATCGAGTACCGCACCAACCGCCCTTTCTTTAGATTATATCAAATTAAAACCAGTTAACTAAGCCCTTAAAAGAATTTATGTACAACTATACAAAAACGGTTATCAAAGGAATTTTACCGTGTTTATTGTTCTTTGCACTGAACAACTCTTTGTTGGCTCAGGAAAAAGATTCTGTAAGCACCACGGTAATCAAATTTAAAAGGCCCACCGGACCGCAGGTGAGTGGTGTGGTAATCGGCGCATCGAGCAAAAAGCCATTGCCGGGTATCAGTGTTTTGGTATCAGGTTATGCTGCTGCACTTACAGATGAAAAGGGAAATTTTAAAATTGGTGTACCCAATTACAATGCCGTACTGGTGATTTCGGGCCAAGGTTACCAATCTAAAGAAGAAGCATTGAAGGGGCGCAAAACAATCAGCAAAATTGCCTTGTTCGAAGAACGTTACGTTTCGGTATATGATGCTGCAGTATTGCCATTTGGCACTGCTTTAAAGAACCGCACACCTTACTCGGTTAGCACGGTAAACCTGAACGGAAGCTGGGAGCGAAGCAACGAAACGCCAGATTCTTATTTGCAGGGAAAAATTGCCGGGTTAGAGGCACTTAGAAGATCAGGCACACCCGATATTGGAGCCGATCTTTACCTGCGGGGGTATAACTCTTTATATGCGGCTAACCAACCCTTAATTGTGGTTGATGGTGTAATTTATGATGTAAATACGTATGGGAGTTCCATTGTCGCTAGTCACCAAAATAACCGATTAGCCAATATCGACCTTAAAGATATTGACAATATTACCCTCATTAAAGATGGTGCATCGATATATGGAACCAAAGGTGCCAACGGTGTATTAATGATTACCACAGGCCGGGCTAAAGATGTGGCCACGCGATTGGATTTTTCGGCCTATGGGGGCTACAATGGTACAGTAAGCCGGTTACCTGTAATGGAAGCCGATAATTACCGCATTTTCTTGTCTGATCTGCTTAAAACCAAACCGGGCATGACCGATGCGCTGATTAAAGCAGAACCTTATATGAATGATAATCCGAATCCAGATTATTACAATTATCATCAGAATACCAGCTGGCAGGATCAGGTAATGAGCAGTGGCATCAGTCAGAATTATTACCTGAAAGTAACCGGAGGAGATGATATTGCTACTTATGCTTTATCTCTGGGCTACCTGAACAACGATGGTTTAACCGATAGTACCAATTTAACCCGTTACCAAACCCGTTTTAATGCCAATTTGAATCTTTCGGCTAAATTAAAATCGCAGGTAAACCTCGCTTTTACCCGTAGTGAGCAAAACCTGAGAGATCAGGGACAGGCTTATGCCACCAATCCCTTATACCTGGCATTGGTTAAAGCGCCTTTTCTTTCTCCTTTTGAGCTGTCAGAAACAGGTGTTCAATCGCCAAACCTTGCCGATACCGATATGTTTGGTACAAGCAACCCCAGCGCAGCGATTAAAAACATCCAGGCACTTAACCGCAGTTACCGTTTTTCAGGTTCTGTTGGTTTTAATTATGAATTTAATAAAGCTTTCAAAGCCAATACGCTCGTAGGTATTACTTATGATAAAGTACGCGAAAATTATTTTACACCAATGCTGGGTATTACCCCGGTTTTATTGCCTACTGCAGTTGGTTACAATAAAGCAGCAGCAGGCGTACAGCGTTTGTTTGCGGTAAATACCGATACCTGGGTGTCGTACAACAAAGATTTAAATGAGGTAAGTAAATTAAGTGCAAACTTAGGTTTCAGGTTGCAACACAGCAGTGCCGAAGTAGATAACGGCGCTAGTTTTAATACGGCCAGCGATGATTTTGTAACCCTGGGCGGTGCGCAAAGTACGCTACGTGTGGTAGGCGGATCTTTAGGCAAATGGAACTGGTTGAACAACTATTTTAATGTGAATTACGAAGCTTACAACAAGTACTTCATATCGTTCAATATTGCCGCCGATGCTTCTTCGCGTTTTGGCAAAGATATACCTAATGTGTTGAATTTTAATGGCGTAAAAATGGCTTTGATGCCGTCTGTTGCAGCTTCTTGGCTGATCTCATCAGAAAGCTTTATGGCTAATAACAACTTTGTAGAAAGCCTGAAACTGCGGGCCAGCTATGGCTTAACCGGCAATGACGATATTGGCAATTATACCGCCAAATCGTACTATGTATCACAGAATTTTTTAGGCAGACAGGGATTGGTTAGGGGAAATATTGGCAATACTGCCCTAAAATGGGAGCGAAGTGCCAAATTAAATGTTGGAGTGGATGCTTCCTTTTTGAAGGAAAGATTAAACATCAGCTTAGATCTTTACCAGAACAAGATTAGCGATATGCTGATTTACGAACCACTGCTAACGGCAACAGGTTTCAGCTATGCCCTAAGTAATGGCGGTACCATGACCAATAGTGGTTTAGAACTTTCAATAAACGGCAGATTGATAAACCAGACCGATCTGAAATGGGATATGGGCCTTACTTATAGTTTAAACAGGAATAAGATTAGCCAGTTGGGTGGTAACGATCTGTTACTTACACAATATAGTGGAGCCACCATTATCACGCAGATCGGCGATGCCGCTAATTTATTCTACGGTTATAAAAGTAATGGTGTATATACTTCAAATGCTGATGCCATTGCCTCGGGCCTGAGCAATAAAACAACCGATGGCGCTTTTATTCCTTTTCAGGGTGGAGATATGAAATTTGCAGACTTGAATGGCGACAAAGTTATAGACGAACGCGACCGCCAGGTGATCGGCAATCCAAATCCAGATTTTGTTGGCGCTTACAGCAATAAACTAAGCTATAAACGCTGGTCGTTAGATGCTCTTTTCACTTTTAGTTATGGCAACGAAATCTATAATAGTACACGTGCCATTTTAGAAAGCATGAACGGTTATAACAACCAAAGCCTTGCGGCGGTAAACCGTTGGCGGGTTGATGGACAGGTAACCGATGTGCCGCGTGCATCCTGGGCCGATCCATCGCGTAATAGCCGCTTTTCCGACCGTTGGATCGAAGACGGTTCATACCTGAAACTAAGAACAGTATCGTTAAGCTACAATGTGCCTATAAAAGCCAATTTTATCCGTTCGGCAACCGTTTATGCCATCGCCAATAATGTATTTACCGCGACTAATTATCTGGGTTACGACCCTGAGTTTAGTGCCGGAAGCAGCGCATTTGCCAGAGGCGTAGATATAGGTTTAGAACCCAGCTTTAGATCGATGTTCCTGGGTGTTAGAATCGGCTTGTAACTTTTAAAGAAAAATATTGAGATGAATAAAAATTTATATATCACCATTACCAGCTGTTTATTGTTCCTACTGGTATTGAGCAGCATCTTGTCCTGCAAAAAGGCATTCGATATTGAACCCGAAGATGCCTTAGAAGCTTCGCAAACCTATAGAAATGTGTACGATGCCGATGCAGCTGTATTGGGCATTTATGGCAAATTTGCGAAGCTTGCCGATAAATACATGCTCTTGAACGAGCTGCGTGGCGATTTGCTGGATGTAACCTCCAATGCCAATAACTATTTAAAACAGCTGGGCACGCAAACCGTTGCAGCCGATAATCCCTATGCAGATCCGAAGCCTTTTTACGAAGTAATTATCAACTGTAATGATGCCCTGAAGAACTTCAACATCATGCGGGAGAAAAAGCTGTTGGATAATACCCAGTATTACCAACGTTATACCGATATCCTGTTTCTGCGCAGTTGGTTATACCTGCAACTGGGCATCCATTATGGCACTGTTCCTTATGTAACCGATGCCTTAACCACCATTGCCGACCTGCAGGATGAAAGCAAGTTTCCTAAACTCTCTTTTGAAGAGCTGTTAAGTCGCCTAATAGCTGAAACAGAAGCCACGCCAAGAGAATATTTAAATCAGAATACTTCAGCTGCCAGTCCAACGCTCATTTTGCCAATGGATGTATATATCGTTAAAGATGGTGTTTTTAAGTTTTTTATCCAGCGCCGCTCATTTTTAGGCGACCTGAACCTTTGGAAAGGAAATTACCTAAAGGCTGCAGGTTATTATAAAGATGTGATGGAAACAGGTACCAATTCGAGTACCGGCAGCGACCAGCAGATCGATTTGTATGATACCTACCGAGTAGGTGATGACAACTCACAGGATCATTCTTTAAAAACCACAGCTGTACTTAATCCATGGACCAAGATATTTTATGCACCATTGGCCGATCGTATTGCCAACTGGGAACGGATGTGGACATTGCCTTTTAGCAGCAACTTTTCGCCAGGCAATCCATTGTTTGCACTGTTTTCTAAATCAGGCGATTATCTGGTAAAACCATCCGGTTTATCAATCCGCAACTGGAACAACCAGATCCGTACAGATGGAAGTTTAACCGATAGAAGAGGCTTGGATATGTCGTACCGATTGGTGAACGGCATTGAGCCCGAGGTGATGAAATATTCACAGAATTATAATTTAAACACGCCCTTTGATAAAACAGGAGTTTGGGTGATTTATCGCGCTGCTGTTTTACACCTGCGTTATGCAGAGGCGGCCAACCGATTAGATCGACGGGTTTTGGCTGGCGCTTTGGTAAACAGTGGGATTAAAGCTGCTTTTGGTACCAAAGCACTTTATAATGGTGTGCCTGATAGCTATCCCTTTGATTTTAATGGCGATGGAGGAACGATCAGGGGCAACTGGTACCGCAATTCCGGCATCAGGGGGCGTGCTGTAAACCAGGATTACCCAATCACTGTAGCCAATACCGTTTTAGAAGTAGAGGACAGAATTATGCAGGAGGAAGCCTTAGAGACCGCATTCGAAGGTTATCGCTGGCAAGATTTGTTGCGCATCGCTTTGCGCAGGCAGGCTACTGAGCCAAATTATCTGGCCGATAAAATCGCCGCCAAGTTTGAAGCCGCAGGCGACGGCGCATCGGCCGCTCTGGTACGCTCGCGTTTGGCCAATAAAGAAAACTGGTATTTACCTTTTAAATTAAAATAAGATCCTACATCATCCTATTATATAAATCGCAATTAAAATCTACCAAATGTTAAATAGAAAGAAACCCGGTCAGTTGATGATCAACCACAGTGTGAAAAAATATTTTAAAAGTTTAGTTAGTATATTGTTTTTAGGCTTAACAGTGCATATTGCCCAAGCGCAGCAACTGGCTTTTCCAGGAGCGGAGGGCTTTGGCCGTTTTGCCATTGGCGGACGTGGAGGCACGGTGTATCATGTAACCAACCTGAACGATACCGGTGCCGGCTCTTTTAGGGATGCTGTGAGTAAATCAGGCAGAACGGTTGTGTTTGATGTTTCCGGTGTCATCAAAATCGGTGGCAAAATTGCCGTATCGCCAAGAATTACTATTGCAGGCCAAACCGCTCCAAAAGAAGGCATAACTATTTATGGCAATAGTGTTTCTTTTAAAGATTCGACCATTGTGCGCTACATGCGTTTTAGGGGCAGCATTAACATGTCTAAAGGTTCGTGTACGGTAGTTGCCGATGACCTGAACGATATTATATTCGACCATGTTTCAATCGAATGGGGGCGTTGGGATAACCTGCACATCAAAAAAAGTAAAAATGTAACGCTGCAATATTGTGTAGTTGCCGAAAGTATCGATCCACAACGTTTTGGTGCCCTTTTAGAAGTGCCAGAATATGTAACCATGCATCATTGTCTGTTTGCAGGAAACCAGAGCCGGAACCCTAAGGCAAAGGCCAAAATCGAATTTATAAACAATGTGGTGTACAACTGGGGTAAAAGTGGTTTTGTAGGCGGACATTCGAGCGCTGATCATTATCAGGATCTCGTAGCTAATTATTTTATCTCCGGACCAAGTTCTACCGATAGTTTTTTAAGCATGTTCAGCAAAACAGATCATGTTTACCACCAAGATAATTATACCGACCTCAATAAGGACGGAAAACTAAATGGCCGTCTCATTACTGATGAAGACTTTATCAAGGAAACAGCCACGCTTCTCAAAGAACCTTCACTTCTGCCAAAAAGCAGTGTTAAAATAAGCACGGCAGCAAAGGCTTATCAAACAGTTTTGGCAGAAGCGGGTTCTTCATTAAAAAGGGATGCAGTAGACCTTCGTATTATGGACTATTTAAAAAGCATCGGTACAAAAGGTGCTATATTTAAAACCGAGGCCGATGCCGGGGGACAACCAGAGGCGAAGTTGGTTAAATTAAGCGTAAAGGATGCAGACCAAGACGGGATTCCAGATGCTTGGGAAAAATCAAAACGCTTAAACCCGACAGATGCTATGGATGCACAGAAAATTAATGCAAATGGCTATAGCAACCTGGAGCAATATTTAAATGATTTAGTAAAATAAGCGGTATGTGTAGAATTAAAAACCAATTTAAGCGCTTGATGCTCTTCGTAATGCTTTTCATCTGCACGACTGTTTTTGCACAGATTGATCGGGAGGCATTGGTAACGCGGCATACCGTTATCGTAAAAAAAATAGACTCCCTTTCTTCCTTATCGGTTGGCAATGGTCGCTTTGCTTTTACCGTTGATGCTACAGGACTGCAAAGTTTTCCGGATCGCTATGCCAAAGGCGTTCCACTCGGTACCCAATCGCAATGGGGATGGGGATCGTACAAAAATGAAGGTAAGTTTAACATCACCGAAGCCTATAAATATTACGATCAATACGGCCGCAAAGTACCCTATACCGTACAGTTAAATACACCACTTAGGGCTAAAGAGGCTACTAATTATTTCCGCCAGAATGTACACCGTTTACAATTGGGGAATATTGGTTTCGATCTGATTAAAAAGAACGGACAGCTCGCCAAAGCCAACGATATCAAAGACATTAACCAAAACTTAAACCCCTGGACGGGTGAAATTAAGAGTAGTTTTACCTTAGAAGGAATTCCTGTTGAAGTAACTACGGTTGGACATCAGGATCTTGACCTGATCAGCGCATCGGTTTCGTCGCCTTTAATTGCAGTTGGAAGATTAAAAATCAGGGTTAGGTACCCCGTAGCTACTGGCGAATGGGCTGATGTAGGAAATAATTGGAGCAATAACAACAAACACCATTCACAGCTAGTGGCACAAAGTACCGATGGCGCGGTAATTAAGCGCCAGATCGATTCTGCAATTTATTATACTTCCTTTTCGTGGAAGGGTAAGGCTCAGTTGACGGAGAAACAGGCACATTATTTTACCATTACACCCAATAAAGCCAGTCGACAGTTCAGCTTCAGTTGTCTTTTTTCACAGCAGCGAAGCACACAGGCTGTTCCTTCTTTTGCATTGAGCCAAGAAAATAGCCAGGAGCAGTGGAAAGCCTTTTGGATGAGTGGTGCTGCGGTCGATTTTAGTGGAAGTACTGATAAACGTGCATTTGAACTCGAACGCAGGATTATCCTTTCGGAATACCTCACTAAAATACAATGTTCGGGCGATTTTCCCCCACAAGAAACCGGCTTAACCTACAACAGCTGGTTTGGTAAACCACACCTCGAAATGCATTGGTGGCATGGGGTTCACTTTGCACTATGGGGCAGACCTGAGTTGTTAAACCGGAGTACCGACTGGTACTTTAAGGTTGCGGATAAGGCAAAGAAAATTGCGCAGACACAAGGATTTGATGGCTTACGCTGGCAGAAAATGACCGACAATAAAGGTAACGAAAGCCCCTCATCAATCGGTGCCATGTTGATCTGGCAACAGCCGCACCTCATTACCTTTGCCGAACTCGAATACCGTGCACATACAGATGAAAAAGTATTGCACAAATACAAAGACCTTGTATTTAAAACAGCCGATTTTATGGCTTCATTTGCCCATTTCGATGCTGCAAAAGGATGTTATGTACTCGGACCTGGGCTAATTCCCGCGCAAGAGCGTTTTAAGGCCGAAACTACCTTTAACCCTACATACGAGCTGGCTTACTGGGAATGGGGTTTGAAGACCGCTCAAGAATGGCGTTTGCGTTTAGGTTTGCCACGGAACCCAAAATGGGATGAAGTGGTGACTAAATTATCACCTCTGCCGATACAAAATGGTGTGTATCTGGCCGCAGAAAGTGCGCCTGATTCTTACACCAATCCCGAATATAAAACCGATCACCCTTCCGTATTGGGGGCATTTGGTATGTTGCCAGAAACAAATTTATTGGATAAAGCAACCATGCGCAAAACCTTTGATCTGGTTTGGAAAGACTGGAGTTGGAATGATACCTGGGGATGGGATTTTCCTATGACGGCCATGACGGCCACACGCTTAGGCATGCCCGAAAAAGCGATTGATGCCTTGCTGATGCCTGTACAAACCAATACTTACCTTATTAATGGCCATAACTACCAGGACGACCGCCTGCGTATTTATTTACCTGGAAATGGTGGTTTACTTACCGCTGTGGCTTTAATGTGTGCTGGCTGGGACGGAAATAATACCACAAATCCTGGCTTCCCAAAAGATGGAACGTGGAAAGTGGAATGGGAGGGCTTTAAGAAGATGATGTAGGAGGGAATGGAATAGGTAAGATGAGATGTATGATGGGAAGTGTGGGATGTGAAATCGGAATAGGTTAGGCTATTAGTCCGGCGCCGGGTATTAACCGGGCTTAAGCCCAAAACCTTAAAGGGTTGCTCGTTAAAAAGGCAACCCTTTTTGTTAGAATTTCAGTATGTTATCGTTAATGGTTATTTTCAATAGGATTTTTTAACAAATTCGCCTTCTTGCATCGCAATCTGATTACCCCATGCGGTAATCGCTTCTAAAATGGGCGTGAATGTTTTTCCAAAATCGGTTAGACTATAAATCACTTTTATCGGCGGTTTATCGCCGTAAACTTTTCTTGATACCAGGCCATCTTTTTCTAATTGCTTTAATTGCAGACTCAATGTCATTTCGGTAACAGATGGTATGTCTTTGCGAAGCTCATTGTACCTTTTTGCTTTATCCTTTAAATGATAAAGAATAACAGCCTTCCATTTGCCACCCACCAAGCTCATCGCAAGGCTAACCGTGCAAGGATAAATTTCCTCCTTTAGTTTTACGTAATCGCTAATACATTCTGTTTTCATTCTACTGTTTTAACCTATCCTTTTGGATAGTTATTGCAAATTTATGTTACTATATATAGTTTTGCAACTATAATTTTTATAGTTTCTAAAATCATATAAATGAGACCAGATTTTAAAGCAAATGAGGTAATCGAAAAAGACAAGCCATTGATCACTATCGTCGGTGTTCTGGGCAAACAGGGGCGCAGCGCAGCACTTACGCTATTACAAAGCGGGCGTTATCGTGTACGGGGCATTACACGCCGTGTAGATTCACCAGAGGCACTTAATTTGACTGAAATGGGCGCTGAGCTCTTGAGTTTACCGCTTGATTTGGGGTATGAGAAAGATTTCGTTGAAGCATTCCGGGGATCGGAAGGCGTTTTCATCATGACACCAAGTATTGTGCCGCCGCATACCCACGAAATGGAGCTGGGTAAACAATTAGCGGATGCGGCGGTTGAGGCAGGAGTTAAGCATATTATCTTCAGCAGTTTGGAAAATGTAGAAAAAATTACAAACGGAAAAAAGTTTGCTCCTCATTTTACTGATAAAGCAATGATTGAAGAATATATCCGAACGCTTCCAATCACAAGCTCGTTTATTTACATGGCCTTCTTCTACACCAATCTAATGGAGTTTTATCCCCCGAAATTGGTTGGAGATACGCTTGTATTTCCGATTTATTTACCTGAAGATTTTCGTGCCCCATTTGTTGATCCCCTTACCGCTACGGGGCCAGCGGTTTTAGAGATATTTTCTAATCCAGATCAGTATGCAGGTAAATCTTTGCCTGTTATCGGCGACATTATTTCGCCCCGGGAAATGATAGATACATTTATTCGGGTCACAGGAAAAAAGGCTGTCTATAGTTCCGCGTTTACCCAAGAAGAACTACTTCGCCATTTCCCTGAATTCGGTACAAATGAGCTTTTGGTAAAGGAAATTTTAGGAATGGCAGAATATGCTGTCGATTATGGCTATTTTGGCAGAGAACGTGATTTGTTATGGAGCCGCCAGGTTAACCAAAGCAGTTTAAGTTGGGAACAATTTCTGCGCAGTACCGGATGGCAAGGCCAAAAGCAAACTTACTGATTGCTTTCAATCACCTACTTTATCGAAGGTAGACTTTGGAAATAGTTTGATAAGGATTATTTTAAATTTTATTTAGTTCAGATATGGTGTTTTTTTAGCTTATTGCAGGTTAAAATGCTACTATCGAAAGTTCTAACCAGCTTTTCTGTGTAAAATTGTCTCCAAAGATAGCCACGAGAACAGTTTAGATAATGGTTTTATGCTTTTTACCGATAAAACACCGTCAATGTACCTTATTAAATAAATTTCCTTATGAAAAGAGTTTTGTTACTTTCAGTTTTCGCCTTTTCCACCATCATTGTCTTTGCACAAAGCGTAAACTGGGTGGAGCGGAACGGCGCCTTAAAAGTTGTTGATGGAAAAATCTTAAACCGTAAAAATATTGAGCCACAGCTGCGTGGTGTAAGTTTGTCATGGAGCATCTGGGGAGGCAAAAAGTATTATAACCAAGATGTTGTAAACTGGCTTACATCTGATTTTAATATCAATTTATTGCGTGTGTCTATGGCGGTTCAGCCAGATAATGGTTATCTGCAGAATCCCCTTGGACAGGAAAAGCTCATAACCGAGACAATCGATGCTGCCATTAAGAAAAATCTGTATGTACTGATTGACTGGCACGATCACCATGCGGATGAGCATCTGGATCAATCAAAAATGTTTTTTGCAAAAATGGCCAAAAGGTACACCGGGAAACCGAATATTATTTATGAGATATTTAATGAGCCAGAAAAAATAGCATGGCAAACCGTTAAGGATTATGCCGTGCAGGTAATTGCCGAGATCAGGAAATACGATGCTGAAAATGTAATTGTTGTTGGTAGCCCGCATTGGGACCAGGATATAGATGTGGTTGCCAAAGATCCAATCAAAGGATTCAGCAACATTGCTTATTCTTTTCATTTTTATGCGTCTGAACCAAGCCATCAAGAAGTTTTAATGAGGCGGGCCGATAATGCAATTTCTGCTGGTCTGCCCATTTTTGTAACAGAGTGGGGTGTGGGCGAGGCTAATGGCGATGGTATATTCGATACCAGTAAAACCAATAAATGGTTTTCTTGGATGGAGAAAAACAAACTGAGCTGGGCAAACTGGAATATTACCGATAAAAAAGAAACAACTGCACTGTTAATGCCTGGTGCATCTCCAAAAGGAAAATGGAAGCCTGAAATGCTTAGTCCGGCAGGAAAATACATTAGGGCGAAGCTCCGGAAGCTGAACAAATAATATCATGTTTCCTGGCTTAAATAGATAAGCCCATTCCTGAAAAATTCCACGCAAACAGAAATTATTGCATCAGATAAGCAGCAATTTCGCCTTGTGATTGTGAGCATTTCTCTGATTATATTGATATCACTTGAATCGAAGTAAAGCTATTTAACCAGTTCATAAAGGAACGTCATGATTCCCTATTCTTTTATGTTATGGCCATGGCTTTAGGTGGAATGAACTTTATAATCCATTCAAAAAATTTTCATAATAAAAAGGTGCTTGTTGGTGTGTTTTTTATATAATAAATCGATTTAGATGAACGAAAAATAATATATTAGTATCTTAGAACCAAAGATCCTTAATCTCCAGATAATATGAAAAATAGAGGTTTACCAATCCTATTCCTGATAATACTGTTGCAGGTATATGGTGAAAATGTTTGCGCCCAGACTGCAAAACTACCAACTAAGTGGACTGAGCAGGCGATGGCGGCCCAAAATCCTTTTCCCGATTATCCCCGGCCCCAGATGGTACGCGGAGAATGGAAGTCGTTAAACGGTAAATGGGATTATATCGGTGGAAAAAATAAACTTAATGCATTCAATCCGAAAATGCCGATTGCATTTGATGGAAAACCAGAACAGATACTTGTTCCATACTGCCCTGAATCGGTGATCTCAGGTATTGAGCGCAATCAGGAGGTTAACATGTGGTACCGCAGGCGTTTCGAAATCCCCCAGAACTGGAAGGGTAAAAATATTTTAATCAATTTTGAGGCTGTCGATCATGATGCAACTATTTTCGTTAACGGAAAAAAGGCAGGGTCTCATGCGGGTGGCTATGATGCCTTTTCGCTGGATATCACCCCATTGCTAAAATCTGGGCGTAATGAGTTAATTGTTGCCGCTCACGATTCCAATGACGGCAGAATGCCTTCGGGTAAAAATGGACCACGGGGAGATTATACCTTCAGCTCGGGTATCTGGCAGAGCGTATGGCTTGAACCGGTGGGGGCAGCTCACATCAAAAATATCAGGCTATTGCCCGATCTGGAAAATAACAGGCTCAAGGTAACTGTCGATGCAAATTCCTCTATGGTATCCGCGGTAGCACTTGATGGCAATAAGATCGTATCCCAGGCGCAGGGAAGTAACGGAAAGGCTTTTTATCTGCCCATCCCAAATCCAAAGTTATGGTCTCCCGATGAACCTTTTCTTTATGATCTTAAAATCACGCTCAAAGATCAGAACGGTGAAACCGTTGATGAGCTAAAGAGCTACTTCGGTATGCGCGACATCAAGTTGGGCAAGGTGTCTGGTGTGATGCGTCCGCTGTTGAACGGAAAGTTCATCATGCAAGTTGGTCTTCTCGATCAGGGCTATTGGCCAGATGGAATTCTGACCGCTCCCACCGAGGAGGCACTGAAATCTGATCTGGAATTTACAAAAAAGGCAGGCTTCAACCTCATCCGCAAACATATGAAAACCGAGCCGAAACGTTTTTACTATTGGGCAGATAAACTGGGCGTGCTGCTTTGGCAGGACATGCCCGCAATCTGGTACCAGAATGAGGATACCGCAAAAGTACGCTCCGTTTTTCGTAAGGAGCTCAAGGCGGTAATGGATGAACATTACAACTCACCCTCAATTATTGCCTGGGTACCCTTTAATGAGAACTGGGGTGCTTTCGATGTACCGGCGATTACGGACTGGGTAAAAAATTACGATCCTTCACGACTGGTAAATGGAAATTCGGGATTTAACAACAATCCCGGTTATCAGAAAGCAGCCGGTGATCCAGGTAATGGAGACTTTGTGGATACCCATATTTATATAGGCCCTTATGATGCCTCTAGGCCGGACGATAAAAGGGCGGCATCTTTGGGGGAGTTTGGCGGTGTGGGGCTTTTTGTTAGGGGGCACATGTGGCCTGTGGAAAACAATGCATATGCCTATGAACCCACCAGTGCTGCGTTGACGGATAGGTATGTACTGCTGATGAGCCAGGTTGAACAGCTGATGAAGTACAAAGGCCTTAGTGTAGCGGTTTACACCCAGACAACCGATGTGGAGCATGAGGTTAACGGATTGCTGACCTATGACCGTGCGGTTGAAAAAATGGATATTAAGAGGGTAAATGAAATAAACAGGGCAGTGATAGCTGAGGGAAAAAGGTTAAATGCTCTGGGAGGACACTAGAATACATGACAGGATGGGTTATTGGATTATTGATAAAGAATTGCATTTTTACTGTTAGGAAGATATAACTGATAGGAATTAATATTAATCCATAACCACCGGTAGGAAATAAATATAGAAGAATGCTAAAGACAAAGAATCTTCTTGAGAATGTTAGATTGAATTTGCATGATATTTTAATGTAGAAAAGCACCTCAAAAAGTGAAGTGCCTTTTTCTTTAAAAAGAACGGAATGTTATTTAATACTGACTAATACTTTAATTTTTGATACTGTTGGTTGGTTAAAATCATCTTTTTTGCTTGATTTTCAGTGTGTTAAATTGATGATTATGAGTGATTTTATAGTTTTATTTTATTATCATCTATAAACTATTTTCATCTCTGACTTGCCAGCCCTTTTTTAATCTTCATCATAATACCATCAGGAACAAAATTGGGAAGTTTAGCGTTAAACCAGTTTTGAAAACCAACTACTTTTTTCCCACTCCCTTCTAACAGATGCTTTACACCCTGTATTGCTACTTCTCTGGGAGCCATTGGCCTGGTTTTATGAAGGTTGGTAGCTTGCATCTCAGGTGTGGTAAATCCAGTATCCACAGTACCAGGATAAAGAGACGAAACGGTAACTCCGGTACCTTCCAGTTCGGCAGCGAGTGTTTCACTAAATGCCTTTACAAAAGCCTTGGTGGCAGAATACACAGAAAAATAAGGCATCGGTAAAAATGCTACCACCGATGCTATGTTCATAATCCGGCCAGATTTTCGGCTGACCATATCTTGTGCAAAAAGTTTAGTCAATACAACCGAACTGGAAATATTTAATTGAATCATACTCAATTCTTCTTCCAATGGCGTTTCAGTAAAATTGCCATAATTGCCAACACCAGCATTATTTACCAGATGGGTCACTGATAGGTTTTCATCTTTCACCTTTTGGTAAAGGTTTTTAGCTGCATTCACATCAGAAAGATCTGTAGCGAAATATTGAACCAGAATGCCATACTTATTTATTAATTCTGATTGGATTTGCTGTAATTTAGCTTCGGTACGGGCAACCAATATCAGGTTTAACCCTTTAGCCGCCAATTCATTCGCCATTTCGTAGCCAATTCCTGAGGAAGCACCGGTAATTAATATGTATTCTTTCATCTTTAGTAAAATTTATGTGAGTAATTTTAATTTTTAAGTATGCGGTTAACCAGGTTAATCAAGAACAGTCTCAATTCCAGAAACAAGTCTTCCCATCTATTTTGACATATCATATCTTTTCGTGCAATTGTGGAGGTATAAGCTTGTACATTACCGGGGTAACGATCCTTGATAATATGGTAGAGCTGATCAGCCCCCCAATCAGTACAATGGCAAGTGGCGCTATCTGCGGATTGGGATTCATGGCAATCGGGATGAGACCACAAATGGCTGTAATAGAGGTGAGTACAACAGGTAGGAACCTGGTTTCCCCGGCAATATGGATCGCCTCATCTATACTTTTTCCATCTTCCCGCAATTGGTTGGTAAAATCAACCAGTAACAACGAATTCTTTACCTGTATGCCCGATAAACCAATGAAACCGATGATCGATACCAGCGACATCGGGTTTCCTGTCATCAGCAGAAAAATCACCCCGCCTAAAACGCCTAATGGAATAATTGACAAAACGATAATGATCCCCTTAAATGTCTTAAACTGTAGCAGCAGCACAGCGATAAACAGAAAAGTACTCAGAATGATCACTGAAAGGAAATTTCCGCCCAGCGCATCACCTTCCGATTCTGCCTCCCCAGACAGTTTATAATAATAGCCCTTAGGCATTTTTAATTTGTTAAGTTCGGGCACAATATCCTTGAGGATATCATTTGCCAAAACATTATCCTTGGTGAGGGAGGTAACCTTTGCAAACCGTGATTTATTGAAATGGTTAATTGCAGTTGGAGAGGTTTCCAGCCCAATGGTTGCAATCTGATCGATCTGAATTGGTGCACCCTGGATATTGTTCACATAAAGGTTCTTCAATGCATTTAGATTTGAAAACTTATTACGTGGAATGGTGATTACCACATTCCTCGAATCACCCCTGTCATCAATGTAATCCCCAACAGTCAGTCCGGCAACAGCCAACCTGATCACCTTGTCAATGTCACTGGTCAGTACGCCCAATGTCCGTGCCTTTGCCTTATCAATCTTGATCTTTACATCTGACTTATAGGCATTGAGTTCATTGTTGACGAAAAAAGTACCTGGATGTTTACGTAACAGCTCCTCCACTTTGAACGAGAGCAATCGCAGGGTATCCTGATTCTCTCCAAAAACCCTAACCACAATATTCGCCTCTATCGGTGTACCCTGTTCAAAATCCTTCACCTCTATTTTTGCATAGGGGAAATCAGTGAATTTGCTTCTAAGCGTTTTGATCAGCTCAGTTTTGTTATTTGGGCTTGTCTCTTCTTCCAATTGCACAAAAATCTGTGCGAAATCCGGTTTTATATCCTGCTGATGCACGTTGTAATAGATCTGTGGATTACCTTTTCCTACATTTGAGGTGTAGTAAACGATTTCCTTATGCTTTTTCAGTTCCATTTCCACCAGCTTTGCGGCGCTATCGCTTTCTGGGATATTTGCCTGTAGCGGCATTTTAATATTGATCAGAAACATCGGCTTTTCTGAGGTTGGAAAAAGTTTAAATCCTGCCAGTGGGAAGAGTAAAAAGGCCAATACGCTTAATGCAATGGAAATACTAATGGTTACCTTTGGCCACTTTAGCGCCAATGGCATAATACCACGATACGACCAAGTCAAAAAGCCCTGCAATTTTTTTAAGAAATAATTTCCTTCCCCATGGGTATGGGTTTTCAGGATCTTGCTGCCGATAAAAGGCACGAGTGTAAGCGCCACGATCATAGAGGCCAGTACACTGGTAATAATGGCCATAGGTAGGCTTCGGATAAATTCTCCAGCCATATCAGGCAGAAAAGCCAATGGTAAAAATGCAATCACAAGCGTTGCGGTACAGCCTACAACAGCTGCCCCAATCTGCTTGGTACCCTTTAAAATGGCATCCTTTCTGGAATGGCCTTCCCTTAACCACCTTTCTATATTCTCTACAACAACGATACTATCATCAACCAATAGCCCCAATGCTACCACAAGCCCGACAATACTGAGTTGGTTGAGTGAGAAGCCTAAAAGATTCATTGCAATAAGACCAAGGGCCAGTGAGAGTGGAATGGAAATCATCACGATCAGTGATGGTCTGAAGCCCAAAGGCAACAGGGTAACCACCACCAATAGTATGGCCAATCCAAAATCAAAGCCCAGGTGCCCAAGCCGCTTTGATACCATATCTGCCTGGTCAAAATTTTTAACCATTTTAATGTTCTGAGGCAAGGTTTGAGAAAATTGTTCCAATACGGGAGTGTACTCTTTCTTAACCTGACTGATATCCACGTTGTTCTTCATCGAAGAGGTAACCAATATACAGCGTTGTCCATTGATCCTGGTAATGTGGTTAATGGTGCCGTCCATATAGCTAACATGGGCCACGTCCTTCAGGTATATGATTTTTCCGTTGGAATTATAAATGATCGTATTGGCCACATCTTCAACATTTTTAAACTTGCCACTGGTTTTTACATTAAAGACCTTACTATCTATATTAATACTTCCTCCTGGAATGTCGGCCGCCTCACTTTGCAGACTGCCTATAACCAGGTTCAATGGTATTTTTAGCTGGGCCAGTTTATCGAGTTGCATGTCGATGCGGATTTCCTGCTCTGGCATCCCGGTGTACTTCACCTCTCTCAGATTGGTGATCTTTTCCAGCTGGGTCTTCAATTTGTCTGCATTGTCGCGCAATGTTTTGGACGAAGCGGTGTTTGAAATCAGCGCAACCTGAATAATCTTTACATCTGACGAGGCAATTTTTTCGGTTTTGATCTGATAAATGTCCTTTGGAAGTTCACCGTTTTTCAACGCATTGATTTCCGTTGATATTTCCTGGTATTTGTTATCCACATCTACCCCATACTTGAACTTGATCTGTATCGCTGCTACACCATCTTCAACCGTGGTAAGGATCTTATCGATGTTCTCCAGGCCATAGATCTTATTTTCTATGGGCTTTACCACTTGTTCTTCCATATCCTTCGGACTGGTGCCAGGGTAGATTACGGTTACCAGATATTGCGGAGGGTGGGTAGTAGGATCCTCCGAGCGGGGCATGGTAAAGAGCGTAAGCAATCCCACCACTGCCACAAGCACAAATATGATCAGGGTAAACTGGTAGTTCTTTACAGCAAAATTTGTAATTTTCATCTCGTGGTTTTTATTTGATAATTTTTACGGTGGACTGTTCGTTGAGGTAGGCACTATTAGAAATAACTATGCGATCTATTCCTTCCAGTTTATCTTTTAGGTAAACATTTTTATTGTCAAACTTCAGGATGGTTACAGGCACTTTTCTAACGCTGTTTGTACCCTTAGGGGTAAAGATGTAACCCGTCTCCCCATCTGCCTCTACAAGGGCACTGAATGGGATCACAGTCTTGTTTTCTGAAGCATTGGTTTCGATTGCCGCCTTCCCGAACATGCCAATTGCAGGTTTCAGATTGCCCATCCGGAGCTTCAGCTCTACCTGAAAAGATCCGATAGCGGCATCAGCCGATTGAAGTTTACGCAGTACCGTTGCCTGGAATGGCTGTTCGGGATAACCATCAAGATAAACAACCGCCTGTTGCCCTGCACTGATTCCTGCCCACTCCAGGTCGGTTACCCCAACCTTTAACAGGTAGCTGTCAGTTTTTTGGGTTGAGCCCGTCATCAGCACCGGCATTCCGCCGCCAATCACTTCGCCTACACTGGCAACCTTTTTGGTTACAAAACCATCAGAGGCCGCGTAGATTCTGGCATAACGCTGATTGAAGGCGGTTGCCTCACTTGTTTTTTTTGCAACATCCAATGCCGTTTTGGTATTCTGCAGCTGTTCCAGCGTAAATACGCTGTCTTTGTAAAGGTTTACCGCCCTGGCATAGTCGCGAGCGGCCTTATCTACACCAAGATCTGCTTGGGCCAGACCGGCTGCAATCTCGGTGGTGTTCAAGGTGGCCAGCAATTGCCCCTTTTCAAAAAATTGTCCCTCATCTACCAGGATGCGACTAATTACTCCACCAATTTTGAAGGAATAATTCGCTTCATTTTCAGTGCCTACCAGTCCAGTAACCTGAATGGAATTTGTTACCCCAAAAGAGGAAAGGGGCGCAACCTTTACAGAAATGATATCTGGCTGGCCAAGGGGATTTGTATTTTTAGGTTTTTCTTTGCAGGCAAACAATAGTGATGTAAGCGCGATAAGTGTGAGTTGTGTCTTGTTCATGATATTTATTGTATGTTGAAACTAGCGTTGGCACGTTCGATAGCGGTAAGGGATATCCAGGTGTCGAATAGCGCAATGTTGGATTGAAGCTGGGCATCTACCCATTGGTTCTGGGCATCAAGTAGTTCTATATAAATGGCCATTCCCTCTTTATATAGCTTGGTCATGTCATTATAATAGGTCTGACTGGTTTTTAATTGTGATTGGGCCGCCCGGTACTGAGCTGAAGCACTTTGCAGGTTAGCCCTGCGCACGTTCAGTTCGGTAAGTAGTTGCTGGGTTACATGATTGGTCTGCGCCGACACAGCCTGTTCACTGGCAATAGCCTGTTTTATCTTATAACTGTTCCTTCCTGAGGAAAACAGGTTCCATTCCAATGAAACGCCCAATAGATAATATCTGCTTTTCTGGTTAAACTTCCAGTCAAAGGACTGAGAACCCAGATCGAGCGAAGTACCAACTTTAGGTATGAGATAAGATTTGGCAAGGCCGGTAAGGTTTTTATTTATTCCTTTGGCAATCTCAAGCTTCGCCAGTTCCTCGCGGCCATTCACATCATTAAGCAATAAATTATCCTGGGCAGGCAGCAATGGAACATCGTCGGCCAGAATGGGGTCCGTTAATGGCCTGTTCAAAAGAAAATTGAAATAATAACGGGCAGATTCTTCTGTTTTTTGAGCAGCGGTAAGTGATGCGTTTATTTTTGATACCTCGTTCTGGCTGCGGATCACAGCCGTACGGTTGATCTTGTTGTTCTCGAAGAGTTTCCGGTTTACCCTTTCACCTTCTTCGAGCAGTTTCAGAAAGGATTGATAGATCCTTATTGCATTGGTGGTTTTAAGATAGTTGTAATATGCCGTCTTGATTTCTTTGACCAGTTCACGTTTATACATCATTATTTCCGCCTTTTGAAGGTCTACCTGTTGTGCTTTGATCCTTTTGTTATATACCAGTTCAGCGTTCAGGATGGGAAGACTGGTTCGGAACTTGGCATCGTAGAAGTTATCGGGATTGAGCAGTATACTTTGGTTTTCAAGCTGAGGAAAGGAATTGCTTCCAGTGAGCTGGTTCAATGTAGCGTAGGCGGCATTAAAAAGATCACCTGTAGGAAAATCAATTGTTCTGCCTCCGTCGGCTTTCGTATAAGTCGTAGAAAAAGTTACGCTGGGCAGGAACATGCTTTTTGCCTCTTGTAGGGCATAGATGTTCTTTTTCAAAAGGAAGTTTTGCTCCCTGATGCTCTGGTTTGACGCTAGCCCCTGTGAGATATAGTCGTTCAAACGGTTTTGGGCACTTAGCCCCAATGGGAGCAAGATGACTGAGAGCTGTAAGACGGTCAGTCGGTAAGCAGTGGGTAGTTTTCTAATGTAATTAATCATTGTAATAAATTTAAACAGTGTTCAATAATAAAATAAAAAAAAGGTTAGCCCTTTTCCAATAAAGCAACAAAACTTGCATATCCATTCTCCATAAGTTCCTTGTTGGTCTTGTGTTCGAAACTCATAGTTCTGTCCTTACAGAAAAGAGCGCAGATGCCATGGGTAGCAGATAGGATCATAAATGTAAGATACTCTGGATCCATGTCTTTAAAGCGGCCAGCCTGTTGGCATCCCAAGACCAAGTCATGTAGGTATTTTATTGCTTCTTTTGCAATCTGGAAACCGCTTTCTTCTGAATTTTTTAATGGTTCTTCCACCAGAAACATCAGGTTGTAATAATCTTTATTCTCCTGGGCAAACCGGATGAATGCACGTCCAGAGGCTTTCAGGCGTTCAAATGGATCGATAACCGAATCCAGCACCCGAAGTTGTCTAAGAAGTAGGCTAAACCCTTCTTTATGGAGTTCATGGAAGATTTCACCTTTATCCTTAAAATGGAAATAAATCACCCCTGCACTATAGCTGATCTCACTGGCAATGTTGCGCATACTGGTCTGCTCATAGCCGTTCTGAAGAAATACTTTTCTAGCACCATTTAATATGCGCTGTCTCATTTCTTGCTTCTCTCTTTGCTTTCTTTCTGTAATGCCCATGGCTAAAATAATTTGTAAAGATATAAACCGGATTTAGGAAATAACTTTTTCATTTGCAACTTCTCATTTTAATTGACGATACAAATGTATTGAACGGTGTTCAATAAAACAAATGTTTTTTTAAATGATTGTATAGTTTACTTAATTTTGATGATTTTGCTTCTCCGTATTACCTTCTCTTTCATTTAAAGAAATTCAAACCACCATTTCAGGTTGTGGTATATTGGGTTTTGAAGATGTTATCTATAATACGCTAGCAATAATAATCCAACTACCAAATTCGAAGATTAACTTCTTATTATTTTGATGCCGGTTCTACATATGGGATATTCTTGGCCGTAATAAGCCTTTACAGGAATTAAGAATGATAATTTGTATTATCATTCTTAATATTACTTTGAACTGAATCCCTAAGGAGAAGGAACCAATAGCACAGCATCTGCAACTGCTTTTGTTCCGTTCGATTTGATTTCGATATATGGCCTGTTACTGCCCGAAAATGAATATTTGCCAAGGCTCACCCATTCGCCCGAAGTTTGACCAAGCACTTTAACATCGGCACTTTTTATCAAAATGGTTTTGTAGCCTTTGCCATCAAATATTTTAACAACTGTCTCTATATCTGGCGATCCGGCTTTCGGATAGTAGGTATAAACATCATATGTTCCGTTTGTAGCTAGTCCGGGGCTATAACGTACAGATCTTGTGGTGTCTGCGTCCTGTGAAGCCTCAAAATAATCAGGACCATAACCACCTTTTTTTTGCACCGTCCAGTTGCCTTTTATCTGTACTTTATCCGTATTGTTATTGTCAATGAGGATGTCGGGAGTACTTCCATCGGCCAAGGGATCATTTTTTAGTTGCTGCTGCAAACGGCCTACATCGATTTTTTGCACGGAAAGTTTATGGTCTATCGCCTGAACAGCGGCCATCGCCGAAGATTGTCCAAGTACCATAAAAACCGGTTCCATCCGGATAGAACCATAAGCAATGTGTGTAGCAGAAAGACATACTGGAACAATGAGATTTGAAGCTTCACTTTCCTTTGGTATGATTGCCCGGTAGGAAATGGGGTATGGACCAAATCCGCCTTCTTCTACATTGCCCTCATTTTTGACCATGCCATTTACAATAAGCCTATCGCAGTTGTGCGAATCCATGGTGTAGGCTGCCATTCCGATCCCATCGGATACAACTTCCTTGCCCTGGCAATGGTGCTGGGTCATTACAAGGGTACCAACCATTCTTCTTGCTTCCCTCACGTAGAGCTGATGAGACCAATTACCGTTATTTGTATATTCATCCTTAGGATATCCCCATTGACTGATCTCTTTTCGGATATGCTCTGGAACGCGGGTATCGTGGCCAACAAAATAAAGCAGTCCTTTTGTGTAAGCTATATGGGCTTTCCAGATCTGTTCGCGTTTTAAATAATCTGCATCAGGATATTCCCAGTTCATCCCGATCATGTCGGTTGAAAATCCATTTCTATTGTTGATATCTGTCTTTTGATTGGGCATCCCGCTCCAGATAAAAACATCCTGTAGGGTTTTCCAGTTTCTTTTTTCCATCTGTCTGATGAGTAGTTCATAACGTTCGGGAACATAATCTTCAGGCTCGGTAATCGGGATCATATTAGCTGGGTTATTGGTGAGGCAGATCCTGAAATTATAGGCCTGTACCTTTTTATCTCCACTGCCTTTGTCAATAAGTTTTCTGGGACTAATTCCCCAAAGCAGTCTGCTGGACGGATCGCCTTTAACTTTATAAGGGTCTACGCCGTCTGGAAGCTGATGCCCGTTCATCAGCTGTACACCATTGAAGGTTTCGTTGTAAGTGCTGTTTGCTTCGCGCCCCACCTTATAGGATACCCCTGCTTTAGCCATCAGATCTCCCTCATAGGAGCAGTCAATAAAGACTTTGGCCTTTACGGTGCCCACTTTCTTTTTTGCCGGATTTTCCAGCGTGATGGCTGTTATCAGGGTCCCTTTTTTTTCTACCCCAGTAATCCGGTTTTCGTAGAGGACAGGCACTTTCGCTTTTTTGATGTACTCGTTAAAGAGGTTTTCGGCCACATGGGGTTCAAAGATCCATTGCTCAAACTTGCCGTAATGTTTGCCTATCCTTCGGTAAAAATCGAGGGCAAGGCCGCTGATGGCATATTTATTTCCAATATCTGTAAGGCCCAGCCCCCCAGAGCTCATACCGCCCAGGTTTTTTCCAGGCTCGATCAAGAGAACGGATTTTCCCGATCTGGCGGCGGTGTAAGCCGCTATAACGCCTGAAGAGGTCCCCCCATAAATGCAGATGTCATAGTTTTTATACAATGCACTTTGTGCTTTAAGACCTGTTAAAGGGCATATGATTGCGAGTAAAATGTATATAAGGATATTTTTCATCATTAGTATTTGGGATTTTGAATGAGTTTTGGATTGGTAACGATCTCTATATTCGGAAGCGGCCAAAGGTAATCCCGCCCGGTATCGAAAACACGGACTTCGATCACCCTAAGTTCTGCCCGGTTTGGTACAGCACTGTAATCGGCCAGGCCATTTACATCAATCTGTGGTGCCGATACCAATAAGCCTTTTTGTACCCTGCCATAAAAGTTTCCGGTCATCGCCTTATCAGCAATTTTCCACCTGCGCAGATCAGAAATCCTGAACCCTTCCATTGCAAGCTCATACATCCGTTCTTTACGGACCAGACTCCTGAACTCTACCATTGTTTTTCCCGTAGTGATGGCTGGCATGTTAACACTAGGCCGGGTTCTTACCAGGTTTATGGCGTCGTATACAGACTGGTCAAGCTGTCCGAGTTCATTTTTAGCTTCCGCATAAATCAACAGTATCTCTGCGTATCTGATCTGGATCACATTGAGCTCTGAATTTGTCCGATCGGCCTTATCTTCCAGATCGACATATTTTTTCCAGCAGTAACCGGTAAAAGTGGCGAAGGCATTAAGTGCATCCTGGTTATCTACACGCGTAGCTGGGGTGGTATTGTAGTTCCAGCATTTTACGCTGTCCCGGTGTGTTTCAAACTGGTAGTTGTAAAATATAGAGCCTGGAACTGCTATGGTAAAGCCAAGCCGGGGATCTCTGTTTTTATATGGGGATGTAGGGTCGTAGAGGGGAGACTTGTCAATATTGAGTCCGTCTGTACATGGATAGGCATCTACCAGGGACTGGGACGGTACTTTATTGGTAAAACCCAATCCATTGCGAGACAACAGGTTGTTAGGGGTGGAATGCATTTTTGTTTTTGATGCCTTCAGGTATTGAAAAGCCCATATGATCTCAGGTGAGTTTTGTCCGGCGTAAGAAAACAGTGTGCCGAAATTATTGTGCAGGCTATAAATTTTCAGGTCCATAACCGCTTTTGCAGCTTCTGCAGCATCTGCCCATCGCTCATTGTTCAGGGCAGCTCTTGCTTTAATCGCCAGCGCGGTACCCCTTGTTGCCCTTCCCACATCTGCAGCGCCATAGCTAACAGGAAGATCAGCAGCTGATTCAGTCAGTTCTCTGAGCACAAAGCTCAGCACCTCAGCCTTTGGCGTTTTAGGTAGTTGTGAGTCTTCGAGTGTCAACACCCTGGTAACCAATGGTACGCTCCCAAAATAATCAATGAGGTACTGGTAAGTGTAGGCGCGCATAAAACGTGCTTCAGCTTTACTCCTGTTGTAGATGGCAGTGGTGGCTTTATCTTTTACTTTGTCAATATTGTCTAAAATGAAATTACACTTAGCAATTACTTTGTAGCCCTCTGTCCATACGCTTAAGGAAAAACCGTTATTGCTATCCTGGTTGCCCTTGCCCAGACTCTGCAATGCGCTGTTGTTCCGGTCCCAACCGATATCGGTACCATTGTCGGTAAGCAAGTTAAGGGGCATATTATCTAAAGGGGCATAACTTGCATAGCGGTACAGGCCGTTCACAGCCAATATCAGTTCATCCTGGTTGCTGAAAAACGATTCATCAGAAGGGCCGCTTAAAGGGCTTTTATCCAGGTAATCCTTTTGACAGGATAATAGAGCTGTGCATAAAAGCACAAGCATTAAATGGTATATTTTAGTTTTCATCTGTTCTGTTTTTAAAAAGTGGCTTCTAAACCGAAACTGTAGACCTTAACCTGGGGGTATATATTCCCACCGCCAACCGGCGCTTCTACATCATATCCATCCCAGAACCTGTCGAATGATGACAGATTGGATCCGTTTGCAAAAATCCGAAGCCTCTTAAGTGCAATTTTCTGGGCAATGCCAACCGGCAAAGTATAACCGATCTGGACGTTTTTTATCCTCAGGTATGATGCATCTTTTAAAAAGAAGGTAGAAACCTGTTCGTTATTGGTTTCTCCGAAAGCAAGACGTGGATATTTGGCATTGCGATTGTCCGGTGTCCATCGGTCTTTGTTATCCTCCCTGATGGTTCCGCCTATTGCGCCACCAACATTAAATGGTAAGATACCAGGGCCGGCAAGATAGCCGTTTGCTTTGCCTACCCCTTGAACCAGTACCGAAAAATCAAAACCTTTATAAGAACCGCTTAAGGTTGAAGCATAGGTGAGCCTTGGCAAGGTGCTGCCGATAACGATTTTGTCGGCCTCGTTAATCAGGTTATCGCCGTTCTGATCCTTATAACGGATATCTCCGGCCTTTACCGTACCGAACTGTTTGGCATGGGCGGCCACCTCCGCATCAGAAGCAAAGAGTCCCTCGGCCTGGTAGCCGAAAAGAGAACCGATCGAATAACCTTCACGGTTTACGGTCAATCCGGTCTGATTGACACCTTTGGTATCCACAATGGTGTTTTTTACGTCTGAAATGTTGAAACTGAGGTTATAATTAAAATCTTTTATCTTTCCTTTGTAGGCAAGACCAAGCTCCCAACCGTTATTATCAACAATTCCGGCATTCTGAAAGGGTTTACCAACACCAACTATTAATGGAATATCCAATAGAAGCAGGATATCGCTTGTTCTCCTCCTGTAATAATCTGCAGTAATGCTCAGGTTGTTGAACAGGGTAAGATCAATACCGATATTTTTTTCCTCTGTAGTTTCCCAGGAAATCATCTTATTTGCGAGGTTATTTAAAGCCGCGGTATTTACAATCTGTTTCCCAAGGGTATAGGATTCAAGCAGAATTGTGGTGACAGAGGGATAGGTGCCAATGTTCTGATTGCCCAATTTTCCCCATGAAAGCCTTAGTTTTGCTTCATTGACCACTTTTTTTAAGCCAACCATAAAATTTTCTTCCGAGATGCGCCAACCTGCTGATGCAGATGGAAAAAAGCCATATTTATTTCCAGATGAAAAGCGCGACGACCCATCATAACGGGCGTTGACTTCTAGCAGATACTTGTTTTTATATACATAATTAAACCTGCTGAACAGCGATTGTAATGCCCATTCTTCTTCACTGCCTGTTGCCTGTTGGTTTAGGGCCGAACCGGTGTTCAACACCGGATAATCCGGCAAGATGTATGTATCACGGAAGGCATTGGTCCATTCATTGAAATAATCCTCGCGTGATGCCCCGGCCAAAAATTTTAAGCTGTGGTTTCCAAATGTTTTCGAAGCAGTTAGCGTAGCACGCATGTTGTTAAAAAATGATTCACTCTTATTTTGCGCGAGCGAAGTTAGGGGAGGGGTAAGGAAACTTGTGGCGCCATTTGGCAAGTAGGATTGGATTGCCTTTCTGAAATTTTTTGATGAGGATAGCGCATATTTTGGTGAATAAGCAGCCTCGGCTTCCAGCCATTCTACTGGTTTATAGTTCAGCGTGGCATTAATGCTCCCAAAAGGGCCTCTCGTGCGGTTGGTGCCGCCATCTTTACTTGCCGAAATCGGATTAGAACCGTTCCATCCAACGCCCCACTGGCCGCTTTGGTTGATGCCGATCTGATTTGCAGGGATTCCGTTCATCCACTGAAAAATTTCGCTCGATGCTGCTGCAGGATCAGTAGTGATGGCATTCACAAACTGCAGGTCTATCCGTGCCTTAAATTTTTCCGAGAACGTTATATCTGCGTTATTCCGGATGGTATAGCGTTTGAAACTTGAATTTTCAATGATCCCTTTCTGATCAAAAAGTCCGAAAGAGCCCAGTAATTTTACTTTTTGGGTTCCACCCTGAATGGTCAGAAAATGGCTTTGCTGTAATCCTGATCCGGTTAAAGTTTCTTTCTGCCAGTCTGTGTTGGGATACAGATCGGAGCTGACGCCGCCCTGTTCACGGTATTTTTGAATCAGTGCTTCAGAATATAACGGTGTGCGCCCGGTATTCACATAAGCTTCATTGGTCAGCAGCATATGATCCAGCGCATCAACAAGGTCAGGCATATTCGTAGCTTCCTGCCAGCCGATATAGTTGTTGTAAGATACATTTACCTGATCGGCAATTGCTCTTTTCGTGGTGATCAGAATTACGCCGTTTGCGGCCCTCGAACCATAAATAGAGGACGAGGCCGCATCTTTTAAAATGGAGATAGACTCGATCAGGTTAGGATCAATGTTGTTCATCGATCCTTCTATACCGTCAATCATCACAAGGGGATTCGAATCGAGAAAGTTTCCGATACCCCTGATCCTGATGGTTCCGCCATCACCTCCTGGTCTCCCTGAGCTCTGCCTCACGGTAACGCCAGGTGCCATTCCCTGCAGGGAAGCAGAAGTCTGTCCCATGGGTCGCGCAGCAAGGTCTTTGCCCGAAACCTGCGAAACCGCTCCGGTCAGGTTTACTTTTTTCTGGATACCATAGCCCACAATAACAACTTCGTTCAGGTTCTCATCAATGGGAAGGAGTTTAATGTTTATCCTGTTTTCAGTTCCAACCTGTACTTCCTGCGTCGCGAATCCTACATATGAAAATACAAGCATATCTCCAGCATTGGCATTGATTTTATACTGACCGTTTACATCGGTCACTGCTCCACCATTACTGCCTTTTATCTTTACGCTTACTCCGGGGACGGGCTTACCGGTCTCATCGGTAACAACGCCTGTCCGGTCTTCTTTTTTTTGTTCCCCCATGGGCTTGTTTTGAATGCGCTTTTCACTCTTTTCGGGAGATGTAGCCTTTTGCAGTACAATGTAATTCTCCTTTAAAATCCAGTCGAGCCTTTTTCCCTTTAAAGTAAGGTCCATCACTTCGGCAAGTTCTGCCTGTTTGAAATTGACAGAAATTTTTTCAGAATCATCGAGGAGTTTGTTGCTGTAGAAAACAGTGAGGCCTGTTTGTTTTTTGATTGTTCTGAATACAGAAGCAATAGTGATGTTTTTGCCTTCAATACTGATCCTGCCTAGTGTTTGGGGGCTTGCCCCTGTAATGAGGATGAACAGCAGCATGAATGCAGCCGGCAATGAAATCCGGCCCGTTCGGGTAAGGTTTTTGTTCATAACAGTTAAAGTTTATATCGGTTTTCCTTAAGATGCAGCTTTAACCAAAATGGGTGAACGGAACCTGAAAAAATTATCTGAAAGTCAATATCCCGCTTTCCAGTTTAGCCTTTATGCCTGAAGATAACTCTAAATTTGATAGCACAACATCAAGAGGAAGTTTCTTATCGATTTCACCGGTAAAGGTCTGTTCTGATACAGCTGGGGATTTCCAGTTGATTTTTACATCGTACCAACGGCTGAGTACCTGTGCAATTTCCGCCAGGGACTTATTGTGGAAATAATAAGTGCCGTTCCGCCAGGACAGGACCTCCTGGGGATCAAAGGTTTTGATAACAAGTTTACCACCGTCATTATAACTTACCTGTTGGTCTGGCTTTAACATGATGGATTCATTTCCTTTTATAGCCGAAATTGATCCGGTTATAAGGGATGTGGCAAAATTTTTCACATTATAGGCATTTACATTGAAAGAAGTACCATGAACCTTGATGTCGGTAAATTCAGTATGTACAATAAATTCAAGGTCTGGATTGTGGGTCACTTTAAAATAAGCTTCCCCTGTTAAATAGACTTCCCTTGTTTTTTTATCGAAGCTATTGGGGAAACGTAGGCTGGAAGCAGAATTCATCCAGACTTCTGTTCCATCGGGCAGGGTAATCTTGTAATCTTTAGTTGGTGGTACGTACAGGGTTGCCCAATCTTTATTGCCAGCTCCTGCTGGGGCATAACTTAATTCTTTTTGTTTGGTGTGTACTGTGGCACCGTCCATGTTTATGGTACGACCTGCTGTGAGTTCGATTATCTTGCCATTATCTGTTCTGAGATATACCTGCTGCTGTACAGTACCTTTCTCTCTAGACGTTAACTGCTGTTTATTAAAAAAATACCACATCAAAGGCAATCCGATAAGTAGCATTGCAGCGGCACTGATGTACCGCCGGTTCCGCTCATAAAAAGATCTAACTGGTATTTCCGGAAGGTGAGGCTCAACATTTTCCCATGCTTTTGTTTCGTCAAGCCCTGAGAGGAAAGATGCTGTACCTGGTCTTTTCATTTTTGATTTCAGCTCTTCCCAGAATTCCCTGGTATCGGGGTTTGCCAGAATCGCTTTTTCAGCAATAAAGTCATCGCCCTCACTTATCGTACCTGCAATCTTTTCAAATAAAAGCCCTTTTATAAAATCCTCGTTATATTCCATCTCTTATTTATAGATGCAGTTATAGTATCATTAGGTGAACGCTCATCTGAATGTGATCAATTTTTCCTGTAACATTTTAACCGCAAGCTTCAAATGTGTCTTTATTGAATTAACAGAAAGCCCCATTTCATTGGCTGCATCCTGATATTTTTTGTTTTCCATGTAAACCAGCTTAAATGCTTTTTGGCGCTGGGCAGGAAGCTCGTTAAGGGCAAGGTTAATGGTATTTTCGCTACCGGTCTGTTCTGATTGTTCAATATCGTCCTCCAGGTTTATCCTTTCGGTATATTCATCCATTTTTTGCTGGGTAACTTTTCTTGTCCTTAAGGCCATCAGGCATTGATTATGCACAGCCCTAAAAAGATAAGCTTTAAGGGAGCTGTTTACAGATTGGTAATGTGATTTTTGCCACATGGAAATAAACAGGTTTTGGACCAGATCTTCTGCCTCCATTTCGTCTTCCAGCATCATATATGCTTTTAGCGCGAGTGGTTTGTAATATTTTTTAAATACCTGTTCGTAGGCAGTCTTTTTGCCGTTCTTGAGGTCATTCAATAATATTTGGTCAGTGATCTCCATTAATATAGATTAAAGCAGGCGATAAATATATACTTTGAAATTCAGAAAAACAAGAAAGGTCTGGTACTAAGTATGATGCAACTGTTTCTACTATTTGGATTGAGGATTTAAGCCTCGCTCATATTTTGTACAGTTGTAATGTGGACAGATGGTCAATAGAGTGAATGTTCAGATGTATCTCAGGTTCAGTCTTCAACAGGTGTTTTTACTTTTAGCTAAAATTTTATCCAATTGTGGCTTGATAGTAAAGCGGCGATCCGGTTGTGGCCGTTGCTGTACGCTAATTTGAATCGTTGAACAATTTAGCTGAAAGAGCAAATGCTTGTATACAACAACAGATTGTTTTATGAATAGAATAATTTTTGCGCGTATAAATTGTTATGCCATCGTTGCCGGAAGTTGAAAAATTATCAAAGTCGTAAAATTTGTTAAATGTTTGTAGGCTATGTTAAGATAATATAATTTTGTCTACTAATACTATAGATTTAATATATTATGATATCCGAAACAGTTACTTGTCCCCTTAATCCGATCTCTAATACATCCTACAATAGCTTTGGTTGCTGTTGTTGAATCTGGTTTCTCTGTTTTTGTTCTCTTCTCGAGTTTTTGTTTTTTTAAATGACCGCATGGAAGGTAAATAATCAACCGTAAGTAGATATGCTAAAGTCATGACCTCTGTATAATCTTAACATGATATGGGAATGAAATAAAGGAGTGACTGACCGATTGGAAATATTGAATGGATAAATAAAATCAATTATAAAACACAATACCCAAGGTATAGAAAGGAGCTTGCAAAATAAGATAGTTACTGAATATAAATAAGGGAAAATGCGTTTCTGCATTCTCCCCAGATTTCGACCATTGCCGGAGATCAATTGGCGTTGCATCCGGTCAGTTTATTCAATGATCATGTCAAAATTATGAATTCTGCACGGGAATTTTTCATATTCCTAATGCTTGTTGCAGTTTCATGATTGGCATAAAACAATATAAATTATGAAAATAAGCGGAAAGTCCTGGAAGGACTCGCATAACAAACCTTTGTCAAAAATACTTTTAATGCCCTGTCTAACGGGAATTCTTCTGATTTCCTCCGTTCTGCAGGCCAGGGCAAAAAGAAGTGGCGAAGGACAAAATATTAATCTCCTCTCTCATTCAAAGGCAACCGTTGTGGCAAATTTGACAGTATACAATTTTCTCGATGTTTCTTTTGAGATTTCAAATAGTGAAGGTCTACGCTCGCAGACTGTTACAATTAAGGGAAAAGTAACCGATGAAAAGAACCTTCCCCTGCCTGGGGTAAGTGTTAGGCTCAAGGGAACTGCTCAGGTGGTATCAACAAATCCCGACGGCGAATTTCAACTGGTTACCGAGTTAAATCAGCCTACTTTGGTTTTTACCTACGTAGGTTATAAAACACAGGAAGTGCTTTATAAAGGCCAGCCACTCTCGATAAAACTTGATCCTGATCAAAGTAAGCTTGAAGAGGTACTTGTGGTAGGATATGGTACGCAAAGAAAAAGCGATGTATTAGGCTCAGTAGCCACTTTTAATGCAAAAGCAGTAGAAGAAAAGCCGATATCAAGAGTTGAGCAGGCGCTTATCGGCCAGATGGCCGGCGTTCAGGTAAGGCAGCAAAGCGGCACGCCCGGAGCTGGTTTAAGTATTCAGGTACGCGGGGCTGGCTCAATCACGGCAGGTAATGAACCCCTTTACGTTTTGGATGGCTTTCCTTTGGATGTCGCCAGTCAGAATGCCTCCGGAGGTGTTTCAAACAGTCCATTAGATAATCTTAATCCAAATGATATCGAGAGTGTTCAGGTATTAAAAGATGCAGCTGCGGGAGCCATTTACGGTTCTCGTGCTGCAAATGGGGTAGTAATTATCACAACTAAAAAAGGTGTTGCGGGCAAACCAAGAATTAGTGTGAATGCCAACGCAGGTATTAGTTCGGTAGCCAGAAAGATCGATATGCTGAGTGCTGGTGAGTGGGTTGCCCAGGCAACAGAACTGGCCAACGCTGCATGGGTAGCTTCTGGTACAGGAAGAACTGCTACCCAAACCAATGCTGAAAAAGCCGCTATTTTAGGCCTTGCTCCAGGTACCATTAACACCTCTTTTATGACCGATCCGAGATGGGCACAGCCTGGACACCCCGGACTTGATTATGTAGATTGGCAGGATGCCATCTTTACCAATGCACCTTATCAAAATTATGAGGTTTCAGCAAGCGGAGGGGCAGAAAATGTGACTTACTTTATTTCAGGTAACGTACTTAACCAAAACGGAACGTTGATTAATTCCAATTTTAAGAACTATGGTTTAAGGGCCAATGTGGAGGCCAATGCCAGTAAGAAGCTTAAATTCGGGATCAACCTTGCGCCATCTTATTCTGTTAATAATGCACCTCCGGGGGAGGGTAAGGACAACCAGCTCATGAATGCTTTACAGATGGTGCCGGTAGTTGAAAGTTCGGCAGGTTTAAATTCCGGGGCTTATGGAAACAGTACCTACACCTGGGCGAGCCCAAGATTAATCAGTCCGTATGCCTATCTGGAAACCGCAATAAACAAGGTAAAAACCTCAAGATTATTGGCTTCGATATATGCAGATTATCGAATAGTTAACGGCCTGTCATTGAGGTCGAGCGTAAATTATGATAATGTTGATCGAAATACTTCAAAATATACATCTGATCAGGTTACCGTTGGTGCAGCATCGGCTTTGTTAACCAATCCTGGTCTTTACTCAACCGGCTCTTACGCGGTAACTAAGAAACAGAATTTTCTTAACGAGAACACCCTGAATTATACCACGACTATTGCCAGTGTCCACAAGATTTCTGCCATTGCAGGGGTGTCGTACAATATAGTGCATACCGAAGGGGTAAGCCTTGCAACGGCCGGAGGTTTTGCCAACGATATCATCAAAACCTTAAGTAATGCCATTGCCAACGCTGCAGGGGTAACCACTACAGGAACTTCAACTGCAGCTAATAATACCCTGTTTTCGTACTACAGCAGGCTTCAATATGCTTTTAAAGACAGATACCTTTTATCTGGTACCATCAGAAGAGATGCCTCTTCTAAATTTGGATCTGAAAACCGCTGGGGAACCTTTCCTTCGGTATCTGCCGGATGGAAAGTTTCAGAAGAATCTTTTCTTAAAGATGTTAAAGCCATCAGTGAGTTAAAACTAAGATTAAGTTGGGGTAAATCGGGCAACAACAACATTGGCGACTATAATGCCATAAGCACCCTGATAAATTCGAATTACGTATTTGGCGGCAATACGCCAACAACGGCTACCGGGCAGGTGGTTTCGGGCCTTGCCAACAAAGCGCTGAAATGGGAAACATCCAACACCTATGATCTTGGTTTAGACTTCAGCCTTTTGGCCAACAGAATCAATTTCACCTTCGATGCCTATCATAAAAAGAATACCGACCTACTGTTAAACCTGCCGGTACTATCAGCAAGTGGTTTCAGTACAAGTTTACAAAATATAGGTGCGGTGGTGAACAAAGGATTGGAATTCGGACTGAATACGGTAAACATAAAAACAGCCAATTTCACCTGGTCAATGAGCGCTAATATTGCCTTTAACAAAAATGCGATAACCGATCTTGGCCCAACACATGCTGATATCGAAATCGCTTCTGCTTATAGCGGTAGCAATGCGCCATACCTGCTTAGGGAAGGACTCCCTGCTTTCAGCTATTACATCACTAAAACCGATGGAATTTTAACGGCTGCCGATATTGCCAATCCGGCTGTGGCAAAAGTATCCGGACAGAAAATTGGCGATGCGAAATACGTTGATACCAATGGCGATGGAAAAATCAGTGCTGCCGATAGGGTAGTTGGTGGACAGCCTTCTCCTAAATATATCTGGGGTTGGTTAAACAATTTTAAATATGGGAATTTCGACCTTGGTATACAGTTGTATGGTCAACATGGAGGCTCGATACTTTCTTATCTGGGCCGTGCAATCGACTTTTCGGGAAGTACAACCGCAAATGTTCTTGGGGTATGGAGAGACCACTGGACCGCAACAGACCCCAATCCGGATGCACCAAGGGGCAAACTGGGCGCAACTTATACCTATCCGAACGTAACCTCTGATTGGGTCTACTCCAGCGATTTCTTTCGGGTACAGAACATTACTTTGGGCTATAACCTGAAGGGGTTGATCAAAACCCATGGCATTTCTTCGGCAAGGATATTTGTAGCGCTCGAAAACTATTTCTCTCATGATAAATATAAGGGGGGAGCAAATCCAGAGGCGCAGAATACGAACGTAAGTGGCGATGCCAGCTATGCAATATCAGGCGATTACGGTTCGGCACCATTAAGTAAAACAGCTTCAATTGGAATAAACATTGGCTTTTAGTAGAATAAGATGAAAACGAAAATATACTTAACCCTGTTCTCCGCAATACTGCTGTTGGGCAGTTGCGAAAAACAATTAAATCAAACACCAGAGTCGAGTTTGGCTACAGAGAATTTTTTTACCAATAATAACGACTTTCTTCAGGCGGTAAATGGGGTGTATTCCCAGTTGAGCAATTATCCCAGTCAGGCACTATGGCTCAGTGAAATGCGCAGCGACAACTTAAATGCGACTTCTGATGGTAACCGTGATTGGGACGGGATCAATAATTTTACACCGAGTATTACCACAACAGGATTTATCACTACAGCCTGGAAAGCCAATTTCAACGGCATATATAATGCGAATACCGTTTTGGCAGCATTAGAAACCAAAGGAAGTGTACTCACCGCTGCAAATGCAACAAGGTATGCTGCCGAAGTTCGTTTCTTGAGGGCATTCTACTATTTTTCTCTGGTCAGGACTTTTGGCCAGGTGCCATTAATATCGACGGTAAAGAGCGCTGTGGAAGTAGCAAGCATTCCACGTAGTCCGGTAGCTGATGTTTATGCAATGATCGAATCCGATCTGCAGTATGCAGTGGCCAACTTACCCGCAACTTTTACAGGGATTGACCTTGGAAGACCAACTTCCTATGCTGCAAAAGGGCTGCTGGGGTTGGTTTATCTCACCAAATCGGGCCCAACATATGGTATAAACGGACCCGGCCTTAACAGCAATGAATATGATAAGGCTGCTGCTTTGTTCGATGCAGTACTTACCGGGAGTCCCTATAGTTTTGCCTCCAATTATGCATCAATATTTTCTTACACCAACGAAAATAATAGTGAAGTGGTGTTTGATGTACAGTTTGCTTCGAGTTTAAACGGAGCCGGTTTTCCTTCCCATTTGGTGCCGGTAGCTTATTGGACCAGCAATGGGATTTCTAACAGTTATGGGAACGGCTATGGAGCCAGTACTTTTCCGGTATCAAAAAGTTTGGTCAATTCTTACACCACTAATACGGTTAGCGGAACAGATGTGCGATATCCTTTCAATGTAGCAACTACCTATACTGCTGGTCCTTTTGTCAAAAAATACATCGATGTGGCCAAAAAGGGCCTGTCGGGAAAAGACTGGCCGATTAATTTTATCGTATTGCGTTATACCGATATATTGTTAATGAAAGCCGAATGTATCCTTCATGGTGCAGCGGGCACTCAAAGTGATGTAGACGCGGCTGTGAACAGGGTGAGGGCCAGGGCTGGCGTAGGCGCATTATCAAATGTAAATATCGAGACCCTGATGCAGGAGCGGCAAAGGGAGTTTTTAGGCGAAGGGCTCCGCTGGAACGACCTTGTGCGCGAAGGTCTGGTCGTCTCGCAGATGAATGCCTGGAGAGTAGCCGATGCGATCACGAAAATTAATGAAATTGTGCCGAACTATGTCATTTATCCGGTGCCTGCGGCAGAAATTCAGACTGCACCTGGCCTTTATACTCAAAATCCGGGCTATAACTAGTATATTATGGGAAGAATAAGATTTCAATTCAATATAATGATCAAAAGAAGTTTAATCATAATTGGTTTTTCGTTGCTGTATAATGGAGCAATATTTGCCCAGCGAAAGGCTGGGCAAAAGCCCAACATTGTTTTTATTTTGGCCGATGACCTGGGTTATGGAGATGTTGGTGTTTACGGACAAAAACAGATCCTCACGCCCAATATCGATAAGCTGGCCAATGAAGGAACACGATTTACCGATTTTTATGCAGGTGCTCCGGTCTGTTCACCCTCACGGGGATCCATCCTTACAGGCCTCAACACGGGGCACGCTACGATTAGGGGTAATGCAACCGAACAAGGAGGGCTTGCGGGGAAAAAAGGAAAAAATGTGGTGTACCGGGCCAATCTCACCAAGGATGATTACACTATAGGAAACCTGATGCAGGATGCCGGTTATCATACTTCGCTGGTGGGAAAATGGCATGTGGATGGATATGATTCGCTCGCTACACCTTTACAAAGGGGCTTCGATAAATTTTCGGGATGGCTGATCAATATTCCCTCAACCTACGCAAGCACTTATTGGCCTGATCATCGTTATGTGAATGGTAAGCTCCTGAAGGTAGAAGCAAATACCAATGCAAGAAAAGGCTATTATGAAACCAATATCTGTACAGATGAAGCACTGGCCTATCTGGAAACCCAAAAAGATAATAAAAAGCCTTTCTTTTTAATGTTGAACTTTAATAATCCGCATTCACCGCTGGATGTGCCAGACCAGGCCATCTATAGGAATAAAAACTGGCCAGAAGATATGAAGACCTATGCGGCTATGGTGTATTATTTAGACCAGTCGGTAGGTAAAATAAAAGATTACCTGATTAAAAGCGGGCTATCTGAGAATACGATTGTGTTTTTTGCATCAGATAACGGCCCAAGGTCGGAGCCGACCAGTCAGTTGAAAGCGGTATCCGAATTCTTTGATTCGAACGGTAGGCTTAAAGGGTACAAAAGGGATATGTACGATGGAGGGATCAGAATTCCGTTTATCGCATGGGCACCATTTATTAAAAATGCGCCGAAAACAAGCGATGTGCCGGGGTATTTCCCTGACATTATGCCAACTTTTGGAGAGATTGCCGGTAAAACTACTGGATTCCATACAGACGGCACTAGTATATATCCGGCTATTAAGGGCGGCAAGGTTAAAACCGACCGCTTTCTATACTGGGAGTTTTTTGAATTCGGCTTTGAGCAGGGCGTGCGTTATGGTCGGTGGAAAGGGGTGAAAAGACATCATAAACTCGAACTTTACGACCTTAAAACGGATATTGGCGAAACCAATGATGTGGCTGCTGCCCATCCTGATATTGTGAAGAAAATTGAGGATTATCTTTTAACCGCCAGAACAGATTCACCTTATTGGACGGTAAAATAATTACAATATTTCTCACCTTTGTTGGATCGGAACTAACAGTTTATAATTAAAATTGTTTAAGAGCCTGTTTAAATTTCATTATAAATTATTAGTATGTCAGTCTGAGCGTAGTCGAGGACTCGTTTTTCGGTATATTAAAAGCAATCGACTCCGCTATCATTGACAGATTCCAATAGAATAGTCGTCATCTCGACTGTAGCGCAGTCCCGAAATTTCGGGAGAGAGATCTTTGTACAAAGTTATTGAATCAAAGTTAAAAGATTTCTCCACGGCGGTCGAAATGACGATGCTTCAAGACCATTCACCTGCTTTATCAATCTATCATTCATATTGATTTTCGTGAAATATATTACGCCTCAGTATTACAAAATATTAGATAAGTAAAATAATTGTATCAAATTTAAACAGGCTCTAAGTCTGAAGGTGAATGGAAACCATTTTTCTAGTTTGGCTATTGGGTTGGAGATTGGTTTCTCTTAAACTCACTTGGCCTCATGCCGTATTTCGATTTGAATACCGTCGAAAAATAATTTGGTGAGGAGAATCCGACCATATAGGTGATTTCTGCGATTGTATACCTTTCATTGATCAATAAAAATTTTGCCTTTTTTAGTCTTCTGTTTATGATGTAATCTGTTACACTGCAATCGAGCAAGGCCTTTACTTTTCTGTATAACTGTACCCTTGAAACTCCCAGGGCTTTACTGATCTCCTCTACACTAAAGTTTTCATTGCTTAGGTTCTGCTCCACGAGACCGGAAAAATCATTTACAAATTTTTTATCCAGGCTTTTTGAAATAGGTTGCCTGTTTCCAGAACTGATGTCGCTTGTGTAATGAGACTTTAGCAGGAGTCTGTTTTTCATCAGGTTCCGCACAGTAGCCAGTAAATACTCATAATTGAAAGGTTTTACGATATAGGCATCTGCCATACTCTCGAAACCATTGATCTGCTGTTCTACACTGCCCTGAGCGGTGAGCAGGATGATGGGGATATGGGATGTACGAATGTCGGATTTGAGCTTCTCAGTAATTTTCTTCCCCGAAACATCTGGCAGTACCACATCGCAGATAATCAGATCAGGTACCTGCTCGTAGGCAGAAGTGATCCCGCTCTCTCCGGTATTTGCGATAAATACCTCGTATTCCTCATCAAGTTTCTCAGCCAGATAATGCAGAAGGTCTGCATTGTCTTCAATTATCAATACTGAACGTTCCTTTAATTCACGCAACAAATCATGATTCTTTTCTCTCTTGAGATGCTCTAGTTCGCTCGTATAGATTTTCGCATTTTCATAAAGTTCTTCTCTTTCCACCTGTTGGGTGTGCTTCTCTTCTTCCCGAAGGTGTGATGACCCAAGGGGCAGGGTGACGGTAAATATAGTACCCTGCCATTTCCGGCTTTCTACGGTTAGGTCTCCATGTAAAAGATTCATCAGTTCCTTTGAAAGGGAAAGGCCCAATCCAGATCCTTTTCTTGCGTTTGAGTCTGCTTGATAAAGATGTTCAAATATATGCAGGATTTCTTCCCGATCCATTCCAGGTCCATTGTCCTCCACTTTGATAGCGATATGAGCATCGTCTTTACTCACTGTAACGTGAACCGTTCCATTGGCTGGCGTAAATTTTAGTGCGTTAGATATCAGGTTGAAAATTACCTTATCGAACATGTTCACGTCAAACCATACTGTTATATCCGATTCTTTAGTGAAAAGTCTGAGGTCTATGTTCTGTTTTTTTGCAGCGAGCTGAAAGGTCTCAATGATGTCTGCAATGAAATCTATAATATTGTTCGATGTCGATCTTATGCGCATCTTACCATACTCAATCTTCCTGTACTCAATGAGCTGGTTGATTAGGCGCAGCAGGCGAAAAACATTTTTATTGATCAGTTTTAGGTTTTTTCCTGCAAGGGTATTAATTTTTTCATTATTAAGCAGATCTTCCAGGGGAGAGAGTATCAGGGTAAGGGGGGTGCGGAATTCATGAGATATATTAGTGAAGAAGTTCAGTTTGGCTTCTGTTGCTTCTTTAGCCTTTTCAGACATCTCAATAAGCTTATTGCGCTGATTAAGGATTTCTAGGTTATTCGCCTCCAGGTTTTTGTTGATCTTCCTGTTTTCCAGTAGGGAGAAAAAAGCCAGCCCCCCGAAAACCACAGAGAGCACCAGGGTAACCACCGTGATGTTTAATGTAAGCTGTTGGTTGTCGAACAAAGAACGTTGTTCAGCCAGGAGTGATTGTTGCCGTTCGATATCTCTCTGCTGGCTGCTAAATTTGTTCCACTGCAGTTTCATGAGCTGAACATTCGATGAATCTATGACCACAGACTGAAGGATATTTTCTTTGAGGATGGATTCTTTTCCGAGGATACGGAATGCTGTGGAAATTGCCTCTTTGCCTCCCGTTGGATAAAGCATGCTGGCATCTATCACTTTGCCATCAATCATCTGGAGGCCACCCCCTTGTCCAGGTAGCGCATCTATACCTATAATGGCCACTTTCCTTTTTATTCCGAGTTTATCCAGCGCTTCCCTGGCTGCAGAAGCCATCTGGTCATTGTGAGCAAAAATTAGGTCCGTGGTACGCAATGTCTCCTTCATTTTCAGCAGTTCATCAATAGCGTGCGATTTTAACCAATCGCCATAGATCTGATTCGAAATTCTAATATTAGCGGATTTTTGGAGCCCTTCGGCAAATCCCCTCTGGCGCTCTATTGTGGGAGAGGAGCCGGGAAGTCCCATGATTTCCATAATATTTCCTTTCCCTTTAAGCAGACCGGATACATATTGCCCGGCCATCTTGCCAATCTGGTAGTTGTCTGCACCGACATAAGCGGTATAAGCCGAAGATGATGTTTTCCTATCGATAATAACCACAGGAATGCCACTATTATAAGCCTGTTCAACGATTGGAGTGAGTGGCCTGGCCTCGTTAGGAGATATAATCAACAGGTCAATATCCATTTTTAATAGTTCGCCTACCTGTGAGATTTGTTTTCTATTGCTGTTGTTTGCATCTCTATATACCAATGTGGCGCCCGGATGTAACGAAAGCTCCATTTTCATCTCTTCCAGCATGGTTCTACGCCACAGATCTGAGCCAACGCATTGTGAAAATCCTATAACATATTTTGCTTCCTTTTTCTTGTCGCTACAGCCACAAAGAATAGCCGTTAGGATGACCAGTATAAGTATCCTATGAAGGAAGTGAAGTCTTGCGGTCATATTTATCATTTTAATAAGGGCAGTGCCTGGCACCGGTTGTATCTGGTTAGGATCCTGTTTGTAAGAAAATAATTCTAAAGATAATCAAATTTGAAACTTTAAGGAATTGGCACTCGGCTGCGAGTGGGAGGATGAAAGGTGCAGATGCATCAAAACCTTAATATTGATGTTTCAAAAGTGTAACCACATCAGGTCAGGTAAAAATAATAAATTTTAATTGACTGTTAGTCAGTTCTTTATGTAATGTGTCAAGATTGTATTCTTTTGGAACAGATTTGTTATCCTCCCTTCCAGTTTTTGACCAACTTGCAATCCTCAACCAATAAATAAACCCTTATGAAAAAACATTCCGTCCTGGCTTGGTCCATGGTCGTAGCCCTAGGCGGCTTTCTGTTTGGATTCGATACAGCCGTAATATCAGGTGCTGAAAAATCCATTCAACAGTTTTGGAACCTGTCAGCATTTTCGCATGGACTTACCATATCTATTGCACTTATCGGTACGGTAATCGGCTCTCTGGTAGGATCCCGCCCATCTGATTATTTCGGGAGAAAAAATACACTTTATTTCGTAGCTGCAGCATATCTACTTTCCTCACTTGGTACCGCGCTGGCAGATAATTGGTATATCTTTTTAGCATTCCGCTTTTTGGGTGGTTTAGGTGTGGGGATATCTTCCGTTACTGCACCCATTTATATTTCAGAGGTGTCTCCGGCACATAGAAGGGGCCGGCTTGTAGGGCTTTTCCAGTTCAATGTTGTACTGGGAATATTGATCTCCTATCTTTCAAACTATTTGCTAAGCCAGGGAGGAGAGGCATCCTGGAGATGGATGCTTGGTGTTCAGGCATTTCCATCCATAATATTCCTTGTGCTAATCTACTTTATTCCTGAAAGTCCAAGATGGCTTATACTTAAGCGTGGTGCGTACGATAAAGCATTGGAAATCCTACGCATTATAAATCCATTAAACTGCGATGATGAGCTGGCCGCGATACAGAAATCCGGTCAGGATATGCAGCGAGATAAATCTTCGGATGGACTTTTTTCAGGAAAGTACAACAGGCCTATTATCCTGGCCGTACTGTTTGCCTTCTTCAATCAGGTATCTGGCATAAATGCCATTATCTATTATGCACCAAGAATTTTTGAAATGGCAGGGCTTGGTGCGCATTCTTCGCTTTTATCAACTGTTGGTATCGGAATGGTCAATTTTATATTTACGCTTCTTGCGATCAATATTATAGATAAAGTTGGGAGAAAAACACTGATGCTGATCGGCTCTTTCGGACTGATTATTTCTCTTGGACTTGTTGCAGTTGCATTTCTGGGTGGTTCATCCGGCGGGTTTGAAATCCCGATTTATGTAATGCTCTTTATTGCTTTTTTTGCTTTTTCGCAGGGGGCGGTTATCTGGGTATTCATTTCAGAGATTTTCCCAAATCAGGTCAGGGCAAAGGGGCAAACACTCGGCAGTTCTACCCATTGGGTTATGGCAGCACTGATTGCATTCTGCTTTCCTTATCTGGCGGAGTCTTTTGGAGGCGCAAACATA
Organism: Pedobacter sp. ISL-64; assembly: GCF_018613605.1. Classification (GTDB taxonomy): domain Bacteria; phylum Bacteroidota; class Bacteroidia; order Sphingobacteriales; family Sphingobacteriaceae; genus Pedobacter. The sequence continues at coordinate 105,830 of NZ_JAGGPU010000021.1, forward strand.
TTTTTCTTTTTCTGTGCCATGATGGTATTGCAACTGGTATTCGTTTGGAAGATGATGCCTGAGACAAAGGGGAAATCTCTGGAGCAGATAGAGACTGGAATTGTAATGCACTAAATAAAAAAGAAAGATAAGAATATGATCACACCTGCTATATGCTTTGGCGAAATATTATGGGATGTTCTGCCTGATGGGCGCATGCCAGGTGGTGCGCCGTTAAATGTTGCCTATCACCTCAATAAGCTTGGCCTGTCCAGCAGTATCATCAGTAAAATCGGAGATGATGAAAATGGAGTGAAACTGGAGCGTTTGCTTGATGGTTGGCAAATTAACAAGAGCCTCCTTCAACGCGATACGATTCACCCTACCAGTGAAGTGATTGCCCGTGTGGGTAGTAGAAATGAGGTTTCTTATGAAATCGTGTTTCCTGTGGCATGGGATTTTATCGATCACCAGTCCATGATCGATAGCGCACTGAAGTCATCCACATATTTTGTGTACGGAAGCCTGGCCTCCAGAAATCTACTTTCCAGAGAGACGCTGTTCAAATTCCTGGAAAGCGATGCGATAAAGGTATTTGATATCAATCTCCGTCCTCCTTTCTTTGATAAGAGCCTTTTGGCAAATCTGATGGAACGGGCAGATATCATAAAATTTAACGAGTCGGAGCTACACATGGCCCAGATCCTTTTCGGGGGAAGGTTCATAAATGAAAAAGAGCAGGTCCGTTTTATACAGGAACGCTTCAGTATTCCAGAGGTAATCGTAACTAAAGGGGAATTTGGGGCTTCCTATTATAGAATGGATCAATCCTACCATGCCTGGGGATCCGAGGTTAAGGTTAACGATACCATTGGGAGTGGAGATTCATTTCTTGCAGCCTTCATTGCCAGCCATCAATTGGGGCTGGCACCAAAAACCATTATAAAAAATGCGATCGGAATGGGCGCTTTTATCGCCACCAAAAAGGGAGGCTGTCCGGAATATGAAATTGAAGAATACAAAAAGTTTATTGACGAAATATTTTAACTAAACATAATACTAACCAAATCTGAATTTTTATGAGAAAAATTTTCCTTACCTGGCTTTTTGCCTGTATGGTAACGGGCCTGGCATTTGGCCAGACCAGGGTAATCAGTGGCGTTGTCACCGACAATGAATCCATCCCTCTGGAGGCTGTAACCGTAGTGATCGTAGGTACCCAAAAAACGGTAACCACAGATACTAATGGTAGTTTTAAAATTGAAGCTTCTGCTGGTCAGTCGCTTAGGTTCATTTATATTGGAGCTGAACCATTAACCATTCCCATTACCGCAGAATCGGCCAATCTTAAGGTCAAACTCGACATTGCGATCAATAAGCTCAACGAGATCGTGGTTACGGGTTATCAGAAGGAACGCAAGAAAGACATCACCGGAGCAGTCAATGTAGTTGATGTTTCAAAGATCAGGGATATCCCTTCTGGTAATGCTGTAAAGTCTCTTCAGGGAAGGGTTCCAGGGGTGCTGATTACCACCGACGGTTCTCCAACCGGTCAGGCAACGGTAAGAATCCGTGGCATTGGAACCCTGGGCAATAACGACCCGCTTTATGTAATCGATGGAGTGCCAACCAAAAATGGGTTGGAACAGTTAAACCAGAACGACATTGAATCTATTCAGGTGCTTAAAGATGCGTCTTCGGCTACTATTTATGGCTCACGTGCAGCAAATGGGGTAATCATCATCACTACAAAAAAAGCCAAAAAAGGTTATTCAAAGATCGATTTCAATGCCTCGACATCCATTCAGAATTACGCCACCAAACTTAAAACGCTTAATGCCGAGGAAAGAGGCCGTGCCTACTGGCAGGCGGCGGTAAACGATAAAGCCAACCCCAATAATAACCAGATCTATCAATATGACTGGAACAATAACTTTAACAATCCAGTGCTTAACCGTGTGATCTTTCCGGAGTACATCGATGCGGCAAAGACCATGAAGCCTGCAGATACTTACTGGTTTGATGAGATTGCACAAAATTCGATTATCCAGTCCTATGACGCAGCCCTTTCCAATGGCGGTGAAAAGGGAAACAGTCTTTTTTCGGTGGGTTATTATGATAATAAGGGTATCGTAAAAGAGTCAAGAAGCCGGAAATATACGGCTAGATTCAATTCTGATTACAATTATCTAGACGGCAAGTTAAAGATCGGGGAGAATTTTTCAGCAAGCTACATTAAGAATGCCCAGATCCCGACAAGCGATATCCTTTTTGCCTCGCTCGTACAGCAGCCTATTGTGCCGGTACATACCACAAGCGGAGGCTGGGGAGGCCCTGCAGCAGGAATGACCGATAGACAGAACCCAGTTAGATTAATAGAAGACAATAAGCAGAATAGTTACAATTTTTATAGGTTCTTTGGAAATGCATACGCAGATTACCAGATCATTCCTGGACTGAACTTTAGGACAAATTTCGGTATAGACTATAACGGTAGCTATCAGCGCCTGTTAAAGAAATCGTATGTTTCGGGCTTTTTGGCAGATCCTGCAAACCAGGTGAGCAATTCACAGACCTATCAGGGTAATGTCATCTGGCAGAATACCCTTAACTATAAGGTTACCAAGGATAAACATAACCTGGAAATACTCGCCGGTCAGGAATACATAAAGAACATCAGTCAAGAGTTTTCTGCAAGCAGACAAGGGCTGGCGCTGGAAAATATTGATTATGCCTACCTTAACGTAGGTAGCACAAACACCCTCAACGGGGGAAGTGGGGCAGGAAACAAATTGCTGTCTTACTTCGGTAAGGTCAACTACAGCTACAACGACCGTTATATCGCTTCAGTAACCTTAAGGAGAGACGGCTCTTCGCGTTTTGGTAAAGATAACCGATACGGTACTTTCCCTGCTTTCTCACTTGGTTGGAGGATGAGCGAAGAAAAGTTTATAAAGGATCTGGGTCTGTTTTCTGATCTGAAGCTTAGGTACGGCTGGGGCCGGTCTGGTAATCAGGAAATCCCCAACAATGCTACTAGCTCGCTATACTCTGCTATTTACGGGACGGACCCGACATGGGACTTTGATAAAGGTACTGCCTATGATATCACAGGTTCAGGAACAGGTCAGCTGCCTTCTGGCTTTGCTTTTATCCAACAGGGCAACGACAACCTGAAATGGGAATCGCTAAGAGAGTCGAATTTTGGTTTAGACTTTGGTTTATGGAACAATAAGCTTACCGGTTCTGTAGATTATTTTATTAAGAAAACCTCAGATATTCTAATCAGTCCCGCTTACCTGGCTGTACTTGGAGATGGAGGAAACAGGTACAGTAATGGGGCTTCCCTCCAGAACAAAGGGCTTGATGCGATTCTTACCTATGAAGATAAGATTGGTGATGATTTTAGCTTCAGCCTGACGGGTAACTTTTCGCTCTACAGGAACAAGGTGACTTATCTGCCTAAAGATGTACTGGCTTCCTATCCCGGCAATGGTACGGATAAAAACGTACTCGGAAGGCCCATAAACTCCTACTTTGGATATGTTGCCGATGGCCTCTTTACTTCACAGGCAGAAGTGGATGCTTATGCCAGCCAGCCTGGAAAAGGATTAGGCAGGATTAAATATAAAGATTTAAACAATGATGGAGTGATTAACGATCTGGACCGCGACTTTATAGGCGACAATAGTCCTAAGTTCACTTATGGACTGAATGTTTCCCTTGGTTATAAAAACTTCGATATGAGTTTTTTCCTACAGGCCATCAATGTGGACGTGGTGAATGATTTTAAGACTTATACCGATTTTTCTTCGCTTTGGACAGGTACGAACTGGGGCAGCAGGACGCTTGATGCGTGGAGCCCTTCAAATCCAGGCTCTACCATTCCAGCACTGACTCTTGTAGACCGCAATAATGAAGGAAGGTTCTCAACTTATTTTATTGAAAACGGATCTTACCTCAAGCTGCGCAACCTGCAGGTTGGTTATAATCTTAAAAAGGCACTGAATATGAAAATACAGAACTTCAGGATATTCGTTCAGGGCAGTAACCTGTTTACCATAAAGAGCAAATCTTTTACTGGTACTGATCCTGAGATTCCCAATTATGGATTCCCTGTGCCGATTGTTGGTACCCTTGGGGTAAATATTACATTGTAAAATTAGATATATCAAAAGATGAAAAAATTAATATATACACTGGCATTCTTCGCTACCCTATTCTTCTCGTGCGAAAAAGCCCTTGATGAGCCAGCACAGGGCGTAGTTTCTGGCGATGATCTGAATACTCCCGAGAATATTGATAAAATGGTTATTGCAGCTTATTCTGCACTTGGAAATGATCACTATACTTCTCCATATTCCAGCATGTGGCCCTATGGAAGCGTTCGTGGAGGAGACACCTATAAAGGAGGTGATGGCCCCGGAGACTTGTCAGAGTTCCATCTGTTTGAAACATTTTCCCTTAACAGGCCTGATAATGGGCTTATCGATCAATTGTGGTCCAGGCTGTATGTTGGTGTCGGTCGGGCTAATGATGCGTTGAGAAGAGTTGATGCCATGTCTGCCACTGAATATCCAAACAAGGTTCAACGCCAGGGAGAACTTCGCTTTTTGAGAGGGCATTTTTATTTTCTGCTAAAGATTCTTTTCAAATATGTTCCCTTTATCGATGAGAATATGGCAAAGGCCGACTATCCGTCTATTTCCAACAGGGCCTTGAGTAATGATGCGCTTTGGACGAAGATTGCAGATGATTTCAGAGCGGCCGTTACAGCGCTGCCGACAGATCAGAACGATAAGGGCAGGGTAAACAAAAATACTGCGAAAGCTTATCTGGCCAAAGTGCTATTGTACCAGGCCTATACCCAAAGCGAAAATAACGCGGTAAGCGGTATTGATGCTGCTAAATTAAACGAAATAAATACATTATGTGATGAGATCATCGCATCGGGCAAATTCAGCCTGAGTACGGATTATGCTAACAACTTTTTATCTGCTTCTGATAACAGCCCGGAATCTGTTTTTGCTATCCAGTATTCAAAAGATGATGGTACGCCAAAGGGGAGACTGGATTATGGGCATGCGCTTAACTATCCAATGAATCAGGAGTATGGATGCTGCGGCTTTAATGTGCCTAGCCATGATCTGATCAATGCTTTTAAAACAGGAACCGACGGATTGCCTCTTTTTTCCACCTACAACAATACAGATGCGGCAGCTTCTCTCGACTTTCAGAGCAGTTCATTCGATCCACGACTTGATCATACCGTGGCCAAACCAGGTGCACCTTTTAAATATAAGCCAACATTTGTATTCCAGCGTTCGTGGTCAAGAGCACCGGCTATTTATGATGCGTTTGCCAGTATGAAAGAAGCAGTACTTCCCGATGACGCTTCTTTTCAGAAAGTTCCACCATTTATCGGAAGTTCGAAAAACTGGCAGATCATCCGCTACTCAGATGTGCTGCTTTGGAAAGCAGAAGCACTAATAGAACTGGGGCGGCCATTGGAAGCTGTTCCGCTGATCAATCAGGTTAGAAACCGTGCAAACCTAAGTCGTAACCTATTGAAAAATGCCGCGGGAAACCCAACTTCAAATTATAACGTTCAGCTTTATCAACCTGGGGTAAATTGTACCTGGACCCAGGATTTTGCAAGGCAGGCCCTAAGATTTGAAAGAAGACTTGAGTTCGCTACAGAAGGTTATCACTTTTTTGATTTGGTGAGGTGGGGGGGGGCTGCGCAGACTATGAACGCTTATTTTACAGTCGAAAAATCAAGGGTTGCCCACCTCGCAGATGCCAGATTTACGGCAGGAAGGGATGAATATTTCCCGATTCCATTAAATCAGATTAACTTTAGTAGCGGGGTGTACAAGCAAAATAATGGATGGTAATATTTCTAATATCCAGGGAGTCTTCCCTGGATATTTGTTTAAATTTTAAAAAATACAACATGAAAAACAAATCTATAGGATCGATATTCTTTTTGCTTTTTTTCCTATTCTCTATCGGTTCTAATGCCCAATCTACAGGAGGCGAAAAATACAGGCCAGCTTTCCATTTCTCACCAAAGGCACATTGGATGAATGATCCTAACGGAATGGTGTATTATAATGGCGTTTACCATCTTTTCTTTCAGTATCATCCCGGAGGTACAACCTGGGGACCTATGCACTGGGGGCATGCCACAACCCAAGATTTCTTTAACTGGGAGGAAAAGCCCATAGCACTTTATCCAGATAGCCTGGGCACTATTTTTTCAGGAAGTATCGTAATTGATAAAGACAATACTGCAGGATTTGGTAAGAACGCTATGGTTGCAATATTTACGCACCATAACCAAAAGATCGAAGAGGCCAAGACCGGCCTGCACCAATACCAGAGTATTGCTTATAGTAATGATGAGGGCGAAACGTGGACTAAATATAAGGGTAATCCTGTGCTTCCAAACCCTGGGATAAGCGATTTCAGGGATCCCAAGGTGATGTGGTATGAGCAAGGCAAAAAATGGGTCATGACTTTAGCAACAAAGGACAGGATCACTTTTTATTCCTCTCCAGATCTTAAAGCCTGGAAACGCGAAAGTGAATTTGGAGTCAACCTGGGCGCCCATGGTGGGGTTTGGGAATGCCCGGATCTATTTCCACTCAAAAGCAATGGTAAAACAGTGTGGGTGCTTTTAGTCAGCATCAATCCCGGAGGCCCTAACGGAGGTTCTGCAACCCAGTACTTTACAGGGAACTTTGACGGGAATAAATTCGTGCCAAATTCTACAAAAGAGAAATGGGTGGATTATGGAACCGATAATTATGCAGGGGTTACCTGGTCTAACACAGGTGACAGGAAGATATTCCTTGGCTGGATGAACAACTGGCAGTATGCCAATCAGGTGCCTACCAAGGCCTGGCGTGGTGCTATGACAATTCCCAGAGAACTATCGCTCGCAAGTGTTAATGGAGATTGTCATCTTCGTTCGTTACCTGTAAAGGAAATTTCGCCATCATTAAAGCCTGTTTATAAGAAAGGAACTGTTACTAATTATAAGGAGATTGACCTTTCTGCATATGCCAAACCGCTGGATGGAAAGTTCAAACTCGATCTTAGCCTTGAAAATACCAGCGACTTTAATATTATATTATCGAACGTTAACGGACAAAAGCTGATTATAGGCTATGACAAAAAGAACAACAGTTACTTTATCGACCGGACACTATCTGGCGAAACATCATTTGAAAAAGGATTTGCAAAAAAACATAGTGCCCCCAGGTTACTGGCCAGTAAGGAAATCCATATTAGCTTGATCCTTGATGTTGCGTCTATAGAACTTTTTGCCGATAACGGATTAACTGTGATGACAGACATCTTCTTTCCGGATAGTTCTATTGAAACAATCAAGATTCAAAGTAGTGCCGTTAATAAGTTAAGCAGTCTTTCTCTGTCAAAGATTGATCAGAAGCAATTAAAATAGTATAAGAGGTTGTATCTTAAATATAGATTTGTCATCCTGAGGGGTAATTTATTTTATAAAAATCAAAATAGATGACAGAAGAATTTTAAAGAGATGTTTGATTAGAAGTATCGTCATCTCGACCGTAGCGGAGAGATCTTTAAATTTGATTTCAATAACATAGTTCAAAGATCTCTCCACTCCGCAGTGCTTCGGTCGAGATGACTATCATTCCATTGGAGTCTGTCAATAGTATTGGAGTCGATTGCTTTTAATATATCTAAAAACGGATCTTCGACTCCGCTCCTGGCAAATAAATATCCTGTAAGTATTCATTGAAATATACGCCAATGAGGTTTCCCCGAAATTATTATTACCTTGTCTTTTTAAGTTAATGTATATTTGTCGGACGAATGATCAACATTAATCACACGGATGAAAAGTCTTTATTGCTTCAATTGAAAAACGGTGATGAGCGTGCATTTGAAATACTATACAATAACTATAAATTCCGGATCGCCGGAAATTTATTTAAACTTCTTAAATCTGACGACCTGGTAAAAGAAATGCTGCAGGAGCTTTTTTTTAAAATATGGGAAGTGCGCACACAGATTGATCCCGAAAAGTCTTTTAAATCTTATCTCTTTCGTATAGCGGAGAACCTGGTACATGATTATTTTCGGAAAGTGGCAAAAGACAAACGTTTACTAACTAAAATAGTTGCTTCAAGTTCAGAGCTTTACCTTCATGTTGAAGAAGATATGCTGAGTAAAGAAGATGCTCAAAAATTGCAGAAAGCCATAAACCTGATGCCCCCTCAGCGTAAAATGGTATTTACACTCTGCAAATTGGAAGGTAAATCTTATAAAGAAGTAGAGGAGATCATGGGCATTAGTGCCAAAACCATCAGTAGCCACATGCTGCAAGCCAATAGGTTTCTTAAAACCTATTTTAGAGATTCTCCTACACTTACCATTTCCATAGTTTTAGGTATTTTATTCAAAGGCTTTTGATCCTGATCGTTATTTTTGGAAATTAATTGTTAATTTTTTATTAACTGACTAAGGATATTTTTGCTTAGCTCCGTATTAGCTGTAAAAATTGAACCTTGAAGCCATCCGATCAACTCCATATTCTCTTCAAAAAATACCTTAATAATAGCTGTAGTCTTGAAGAAACACAGCGTCTGATGAGTTATTTTCAACTTGATGAAGATCAGGAAGTATTGAAAGATCTCATTATCGGCGCTTTAGAAATTGAGAACGAACGTTATGAAACTGATCCTGCCATTGCCGGTGTACTGGCTAAGGTAGACCGAGATCTGTTCGTTCAGATTCATGAATCAGCACAAGCTGTACCAGAAGGTAAAAATAAAATACTTAAACTCTGGTTAAAAATTGCTGCTGTTGCTGCAGTTTTAGCTGTAGTGTACCTGGGTGTTTATTTTTTCAATAACCAACCGGAAAAGGTTGCCACTGTTCCCAAAGTTACTTTATATGATATCAAGTCAGGGGGCTATGGTGCTACACTTACCCTAGCAAATGGCAGGAAGGTCAGCTTAGCAAATGCGTCTAAAGGTGAAATAGGAAGGGAATCAGGAATAGTCATCACTAAATCAGGCGACGGCAAACTGGTGTACCAGGTTAGTGAAAAGGTTTCGGATCCTAATGCTTCCAATACCCTGTCTACCGCCCGTGGGGAAACCTATCAGGTACGGTTGCCTGACGGATCGCTTGTATATTTAAATGCCGCTTCCAGTCTCACCTATACCACCTCCCTCATTGAAAATGGAAAACGGGTAGTTAACCTCAGCGGTGAAGGATATTTCGAAGTAGCGAAGGATAAGCAACACCCATTTATTGTAAAAACAAATCGACAGGAAGTAGAAGTATTGGGAACTCATTTCAACATCAGCGGCTATGCCGATGATGAAGTGGAAAAAACCACCTTACTGGAAGGAAGCGTGAAGCTCTCAGCATCGGGTAACTACAAATTGCTAAGGCCAGGGCAACAAGCAAGGCTATCCGCTGGCAAAATAAAGATTATTGAAACGGATACCGATCTGGCTGTTGCCTGGAAAAATAATGAATTTGTAATCGAAAGTGAAAACATCGAAACAATCATGAAAATGATTAGTCGCTGGTATAATTTGGAGGTTGTTTACATCGGTGAAAAAACCACCCAGCGTTTCAGCGGCAAAGTTTCAAGATTTGATAAACTGTCAAAAGTACTTGAAATCGTGGAATCAACAGGGGAAGCTCATTTCGATTTAAAAGGGCGAACAGTCTATGTCTCAAAATAAACAAACTAAACTATTAATAGAATACTAACCTTAAACCAACAAATGAAAAAAAGATTACACTAACTCAAGACATGTTAAACGAAACCAGGCCCCGATTAGCCATCAGGACCTGGCAAAAGTTTGGAACATTCAATTAAAAATCAAACTAATAACCGCAGTCCTCCGTACGGTCCAACGCAAAAGAGGCTGCTTAACCAAACCGACTACTAATGTATCAAAATTCAAGGAAATTTGGTATGCCTAAACGGCTGTACCTTAAATTATTGCTAACTATGCGCTTAACCATCGTAATTATAATAGCGTGCTTTTTGCAGGTGAGTGCGTCGAGCTTTGCCCAAAAAGTGACTTTAACCAAGTCGAATGCTTCACTCCGATCTGTCTTCAAAGAGCTTAACCAACAGACGGGTTACAATTTTTTTTATACGGACAATTTGTTGGAAAATTCGTCGCCAGTGACCATCAACGTTAAAGATGCAGAATTGTCTGCTGTACTTAACCAGATTTTTGCAGCGCAAAACCTGGATTTTGTTATCCGTAACAAAACTGTGGTCATCAAAGCAAGTGAACTGACCAGGCAGGAAGTTATTTCGGGTTTTGTAGGCGATGCCAAAGAACACAAACCGATCCCGGGCGTTACCGTGTCGATTAAGGGAACAAAGTCTGCCGTTCAGACGGATAAAAATGGAAAATTTACCATCAGTATATCAGCAGGCGCAACCTCTTTGGAGTTCAGATTTATAGGTTATAAAACCGTTGATGTGCCCATTTCACCTAATTCGAATTATACCATTTACATGGAGGAAAATCAGGTTACGCTAAATGAGACGGTGATTACAGGGATGGTTGACCGGAAAGTTAATACCTACACCGGAGCTGCCAAAACCATAACTGCTGCCGAGCTTAAGGCGGTGAGTCCGGTAAATATTTTTGCCGGCATTGCTGCCCTTGATCCTTCTTTCAGAATGATTCCCAACAACAAGATAGGCGGGAATATCAACGCGCTTCCGGAAGTGACCATGCGTGGGCAAACGTCTTATCCAACCCTGGGTTCGGAGCTTGTTGGAAACCCCAATACACCATTATTCATTCTTGATGGATTTCAGGTTTCTTTACAGGCAATCGTAGACCTGGATATGAATCAGATTGCCTCGGTAACTTTATTAAAGGATGCTTCGGCCACTGCAATGTATGGCTCTCGTGGAGGCAACGGTGTGATGGTTGTTACAACAATTCTCCCACCGAGAGGAAAAGTAGAAGTTTCCATAACCAATAACTTCACTTTATCATCTCCTGATCTTTCTGTTTACCATATGCTGAATGCGGAAGAAAAGTTGGACTTTGAACGTCGTGTCGGTTTTCTTAACAGTTATAGAGGGCAAGCCATTAATGCCGAACGGTATAAAGCAGTGGTGAGCGGTGTTAATACAGACTGGAAATCTATTCCCGTTCAAACAGGAATCAACAACAGAACCAACCTTTCATTACGTGGGGGCGACCAGTCTTTAACTTTCAACCTTACTTTTAGTGGGAATTTTTTACAGGGCGTAATGAAAGAACAGGACAGGAAAAATTATTCGGGAAGTTTTACCCTGAGTTATAAAACCAATAAATTAACATTCCAAAACAATACGATTGCAACCCAGGTCATCTCTAATGATTCGCCTTATGGGGAATTTAGTCAGTACCTGGATCTGAATCCGTACTGGAAACCTTACGATGAAAACGGTAATGTAAACAAGTACCTGGAAAACATCGATTTGGGCTTCGGTGTAGGAAGTTCTGTGGTCTTAAACCCACTGATGGATATTAATTATAATACCATTAACAACAGAAATAAGAACTTTAATTTAAGAAACAATACCACAGTACGTTACGACTTTAGTAAATCACTATGGTTCAATGGCGCATTGGGAATCACAAAAGTAAACGGAACAATAGATAATTTCTATTCCGCTTTAGATAGCCGTTTCAATGGTATCGCAGATTTAAGTGCAAGAGGTACCTATTCGAAAGACAACAGTGATGCCTTTACCATGGACGGAACAGGTTCTGTGAACTACAACAAGAATTTTGGAAAGCACGGCATTACTGTATATGCAGGATTCAGGCTTGCCAGCACAAGCTTAAATTCATATAACGTATCAACACAGGGTTTCCCTTTCGACCGTCTGGACAACATCCTGTTTGCTGCGCAGTATTTAAACAGCAGGCCTACCGGAACTGAAAGCACAATTAACAATCTTTCCTATACAGGAAGTGCAAACTACTCTTATGATAACCGGTATTTTACCGATTTTACCTATACCAGAGATGGCTCTTCTGCTTATGGTGAAAATAATAAATTTGGTAATTTTTGGTCTGCAGGTTTAGGATGGAACATCAATAATGAACAATTCCTTAAGGATAGCAGAATAATTAACTTGTTGAGGATTCGCGGTAGTTACGGTTCTACAGGTACATCTGTACAAGATCCTTACGCCGCACAGTTCAGGTACAACCTGGGTACATCGACTGGTTATTTCGGCGAAGTAGGGGCTTTTCCCGGCGCACTTGGCAATCCCAACCTGAGCTGGCAGCAAGTACTGAAGTCGAACATTGGTATTGCTTCATCATTTCTAGATAACCGTTTGACTTTTAATGCAGAATTTTATAATGAAGTAACTCAGAATGCGCTGACTACAGTTTCGCTGGCACCTAGTACAGGTTTCCCTTCGTATACCGAAAATTTAGGTAAAATTCAAAATAGGGGATTGCAATTTGACCTCGGTTATACCATACTATCTGAACCTCGTAAAGGCTTAAAGTGGAATGTTTCTGTAAACGCCGCCACTAACAAATCTGTATTGAAAGAACTTTCTGGTAAACTTAAAGCCTTCAACGCCGCATTAAATACGAATAACGCCGATCAGACTTCCGAAAATGCACAGTTCATTGAGGGGCAGTCTACCACGGCCATTTATGCAGTGAGGTCACTAGGCATTGATCCGGTTACCGGCCAGGAAGTTTACCTGAAAGCAGATGGTACCCCAACATTTGTGTGGGACGTTAATGATAAGACCTATGTTGGTGATACCCGCCCCAAGTGGACAGGTGCCATCAATTCAAACTTCCTATATGCAGGTTTTGCTTTAAATTTTAGCTTCAATTATAATTATGGTGCTGATCTGTATAACAGTACGTTATTAAACCGGGTAGAGGCCGTTGATGCACGCAACAACGTAGACCGAAGAGCGTACGACCTGGGTTGGACTGGACCTGGAAGTTTGAGCCCATACCGTAGAATTACAACCTTCCCGACACCAACAAAGCTTACTTCACGCTTTGTTCAACGCGATAATAACATTCAGCTTAGCTCAATTAATTTGAGTTATCAGTTCAAAACCGCATTGGTAAAAAAGTTAGGCTTGCAGAACCTTAGTGTTAGTGCCACTACGAACAACCTGGGCACCTTTAGCTCCATTGAAATTGAACGTGGTACAGATAATCCTTTTGCCAGAGAATATACATTCGGCTTAAGTGCAAGATTTTAAATTCAAAAGATAAATTCATATCCCAATGAAAAGAACAATATTAATTATAGGAATTCTGGCAATAGGTGCGATGTTTTCCGGCTGTAAGAAATTTTTGGATGTACAGCCCAAAACGAGTCTGTCTGAAGAACAGCTGTTTACTTCAGAAGTTGGTTTTCAACAGGCTTTATCAGGTGTATACGGCCAGTTGGCTGGTAGCAATCTTTACGGAGATAACCTTTCTATGGGCTTCGTTTCTGCCCTGGCACAAAATTATTCAACACTCAATACCAACGCAGATGTTTCGCTGCAACAAACACAACTCCTGAACTATGCTTCAACGGAAGTAGCAGGATATACCAACGCCATCTGGTCTTCCAGTTACAGTGCAATTGCTGCAGCAAATAAAATAATTGCAAATTCAGAAACAAACCGTTCTGTACTAAGCAATAATTCATATGCACAGCTGCGCGGTGAAGCCTTAGCCTTAAGGGCGTTTATACATTTTGATTTATTACGTATGTTCGGCCCTGAATATACTGCAGGTGCTAGCTTAAAAGCCATCCCTTACAAAAAAGATGTAAACGAAAACGCAATTATGCCCGCTACAACCGCTGACGTGGTCAAATTTGCATTAGCCGATCTGAAAGAGGCTGCAGATTTGTTGCTGGCCGTTGACCCGATCGTGACCAGCGATTTGAGGAACAGACGGAATAAATTGAATTATTACGGCGTAAAAGCACTGGAAGCAAGAATAAAGCTATATAGTGGCGATAAATCAGGTGCGGCTACTGCTGCAAATGTAGTAATCGGCTCGGGTAAGTACGCATTCGTAACCCAGGCTGCGGCCGGTGCCATTAGCTCAGGATTGGTGGTACGCGACCGCCTATATTTCAATGAGCAGGTATTTATGATCAGGGTTAGAGATATATTGCCTACCGTACAACGTTATTTCAGGTTTAGAGGTGCTTTGGGTCAAACCCTTACACGTATTCCTGCTAATTTTGCTACGCTATATGAAACTTCATCGGGCGGTGGTACAGACATCAGGTTCGTTTACCGTTTAGAGCAGGATGGCGGAAACTTGTTTCCCTCTAAATTCTGGCAAGCCTCTACCGCTACCACTACAATTACCGATAATTTATTGGATCAGTACGTACCGGGCATACGTCTTTCAGAAATGTACTACATCCTGGCTGAAACTGCAGAAACACCAGCTGCAGGTGTGGGGTATTTAAATACGGTGCGCCAAAACAGGGGGCTTTCCAATCTGGCAACAACGCTCACAGCTACCGATCTTACGGCTGCAATCACCAAGGAATACCAGAAGGAATTTTATGCAGAAGGCCAGTTGTTTTTTTACTATAAGCGTATTAAAGCACTAAGAATGCAATTCCGTAACATCAACATGACCCCAGCGGACTACAAACTCCCAATTCCAGATGCTGAACTTCAATTTAATCCGAATTATGGAAACTAATCAAACTCGTATTATGAAATACTTATCATATATATTGATAGTAGCCTGTCTTTTTTCCTGCAAGAAAGAAGCAGTCGAGACCTATCAGGGAAAGGATGGCATCAGTTTCTTTGCCTACACTTACGAACTTTTGCATACCACCACAGTAAGAAGCTACTCTTTTGCCTTACAAGCTACTCAAAAGCAAAAGGACACACTATTTATACCCTTGCGCATTACCGGTAAGCTATCCGATCAGCCACGTACGGTATTGCTGAAAACGGCTCAGGGAACTACCGCAACTGCAGGCGTAGATTTTGAGCTGAAAGAATTTACCATTCCAGCAGGAGCATCGAAATTTAATTATCCGTTGATATTGCTCAATTCTGCCGGAATGGCCAGCAATGTGTACAGGATTGTGCTGGAGCCCGCAGAAACTAAAGACTTTACTTTGGGTACTTTCGGACAGACACCTGCTACGACCCTCAATCTTGGTACAGAAGAAAACTTCAGATATCTGAAGGTTGATGTAACCAGTCAGTATATCGAACCTGCTTATTGGAGCATCTATCTCCTTGCAGATTTTGGGGAATTCAGTGCCGTAAAATACAAGTTCATGGTGAAGACTTTGGGTATAACCGATTTTTCTTACGACAAGATTGGTTCTGACGGTTTACTGAACTTTCCGGTTACCTTAAGGAATGCACTGGCCGCTTACGAGGCTGCAAATGGTCCATTGTTAGATGAGAACGGTCAACAGATATCGTTCCCTTAATTTAAAATATTATGCATTTAAAATACTTTTTAAAACTCAGCCTGGTTTTTATTGTAATCATGATGGCATTTGCTGCCTGCAAAAAAGACAATCAACTGTATAAATATGATCAAATCAACGACATTAAGATTACAGATGCAATAACTGCTTTTACGGTTCCTCAATTGGATTCGCTGATCATCACACCAACATTGGCCCAAACAATGCCCGAAGGTGATTCATTTACGTATAGCTGGACAATTGATTCGACAACGATTGCCAAAACTAAAAATTTACGCATTAAAGTAACCCTGAGCCCCGGCACTTATTCCATAATTTACAGAGTAACGAGTAATAAAAATGGTATTTACACGCTGAAGCGTTATACCATCACAGTAAATGGTGTTTATCCGGATGGCTGGTATGTTCTCAACAGCAAGGATGGAAAAGGCAAAGCTTCTTTGATCCGCACGGATGATGTGATTTTTGACAACCCTATGGAAGTAGCCAACAATAAAACCTATCCGGGAAAACCATTGGCTTTATACAATTTTGGAAAAGGCGGTTTCTTTTATTATTTCACTGATCAAAATGTATATCGCTTTAACATGAACGATTGGTTAGAGCTTGGTGATAAAAGCTCGATACTGCCCGGTTTGGCAACACCGCTTCCATTTAAAACTGCGCCGGCATTTATAATGAATACCTCAAAATTTGAGCAGTATATCGTTGCAGACGGGAGTTTGTATGTTGGCGTTTCAGGAACAAATTCTGAGAATCTGAAACCCCTCTCACAACGCATTCCAGGCAATTATGATTTATTCCCGGGTGTTTTTCCTGGCAATTTTAATACCACCTATTTTTACGATAATGCAACAATGAGTTTTATGCAGATGGGAATTTTGTCAAGAGTCCTGGAGCCATCGCCTGCAACACCATCGAGATCTTTCGATATGGCAAATGTAGGTAAGAAAATGATTGCCTATGATCGCGGCGTAACTACGTTATCCCAGGAAGGTATTGAGTGGTATTACATCATGGAAGACAATAATGGTCGTTACCTGATGTCGTTAACAGGCGACTCAGACAACAGTTTCCCTGGCGTTAACCAAAAAATGACGAACAGTCCGGAAATAGGAAGCGCAACTAACTTCGCAACCTCATCAATTTTAAAACAACTTTACTACACTGTTGGCAACAAGGTTTATTTGTACGATATGCTTGCAAACGCCGCACGTCTGATTTACACTTTCCCATCAGGATACGTAATTAAAGACATTGAAATGTTGCGTAGCACCAGTAAACAATTGGTAATCGGTGTTAATAATGGTGCAACGGGTGAAGTTTATTATTTCAGTATTAATGGCCAGGGGGAATTTAATAATGGTACCTATACCAAGAAATTTACCGGTTTTGGTGAAATTATACAAATTGCCCCTGCCAGAGACAACCTATAGACACTCAAATGAATTATATTAATTATTTAACAAATACGATCATGAAAAAAATAGTCCTGCTCATTGCAATCCTGGTTATGGGAAAATCTGCATTTACTCAGCAGGCACAGCCTGCTTATAAGGCAAGTCTCGATTCTCTGAAGATCTTTATTGATCTTTCAAAAAAAGAAGCCATTCTTAACCGTTTGGTCAAAGCCCATCGGAACGACAATTTTGACCAATACAGAGCTAAATTGGCCGAAAACTTTGTGATCGCAAAAAACTCAGCCAAGGCCTTACACTATTTCAACCAGATTGAACAAACCGCAAGGATCATGTACGTTGAAACAGTTGCGACAGGTATTATGACCTACGATTTGAAAGCTGCTGAAACATTGGTTGGACAAGAATTGAATAACCCAAAAAATGCGAAAGAAGAACGTTTATTTTTGTTACAGCTATATAGTCAGGTGGCAGATAAAATGGGCAGCCATGACAAAGCTTTCGCTGCCATTAAGGAGTGCTATGAGCAGGCTACCAGAAAAAGTGCAGGATTAACTGCGCAATATTATTATTTGATGAGCAAAACAGGCAGGTACCAGGAAGCACTCCCAGAGCTGGAAAAAGCAGTTTTGTTAGGCTTGGCCGACGATGATTTTAAGAATGAACTGAAAAAGGCCTATATAAATGTGCATCCGGGAAAAGATTCAAATGTTTACCTGGCTACTTTAACCAAGCAGTTTGACGACAAATATAAAGCAGAAATAGCAGTCAAAATGATAACGGAACAGGCACCTGAATTTAAAGTCAAAGACATAAATGGTAAAGAAGTATCCTTGTCAGACTTTAAGGGAAAGACCATTGTTCTTGACTTTTGGGCAACCTGGTGCGGACCTTGTAAAAAGTCGCTTCCAGCGATGCAAATGATGGTTAATAAATATAAAAACGACCCGACTGTAAAGTTTTTGTTTATACACACCTGGGAAACGGTTCCAAACCCCAAACCTGATGCGGTGAACTATTTGCTAACCCACAACCTGGATTTGCCCTTGTATATGGATACTAAAGATTCCGTTACAAAAAAGAATCCTGCAGTATCGTCATTTGGCGTCTCAGGAATCCCTGCAAAGTTTATTATTGATGGCAATGGTAAAATTCGTTTCAAGGAGCTGGGATTGCTTTGGCCAAATGAGGTTGCCGTCAGGCAACTTTCAACCATGATAGAAATGTCCCGTTAAAATGTAATCACCCAAAGAAACTCATAGAAAACAAACTGTATGAAAAAATTATTTTTAATATTCCTGCTGCTACCTTTTATTGGTACGGCACAGGTTAAAGGCACACATTTTGAACATGGACTTTCCTGGCAGCAGGTAAAAGATAAAGCTAAAAAAGAGAACAAATACCTTTTGGTAGATTGCTTTACAACCTGGTGCGGCCCTTGCAAATACATGGCCAGTACCATTTTTCCTCAGGAAAAGGTCGGCGAATTCTTCAACAAAAACTTTGTAAATGTTAAGATACAGTTCGATCAAACCAAAAATGATAGCGAAGAAGTTAAAAGCTGGTATGCGGATGCCCAATCAATGAGCAAAGAGTTCAAGATAAATGCCTATCCTACCTTTCTGATCTTTTCTCCGCAGGGCAAGCTCGTACACCGTATTGTAGGCGGTGGTGAGGCAGATGAATTTATCGCCAAAGCGAAGATGGCACTGAACCCAGAAACCCAATATTACACGCTCCTGAAAAAAAGCGAGTCTGGAAATGCTGCTCCTGAGACCCTGAAACAGTTGGCAGTTAGTGCCGAGGCCGCCTATGATGAGGAAAACTCCGAAAAGTTTGCCAGTGCTTACATGGCTACACAAAAAGACCTGTATACCAAAGAGAACCTGGAATTTGTGAGCAAATACACCAAAAGCAGCCAAAGCAAGGGATTTGAGCTGATGCTAAAAGATCCTGAAAAAGTAGATGTCATTCTGGGAAAAGGAAAATCAAATGAAATACTGAGTGCCGTTGTTCTGGAGGAAAACATTTATCCCGGACTTCGAAAATCCAATGCTAATATAGATTCACTGGTTGCTGCTACACAGGCGAAATACCCAACAGTAGACATCAGTAAAGCCACCGAACTGATAAAGATTCAGGTTTTCCATGCCGAAAAAAAATGGGATAAATTTCAGCCGGCAATACTAAGCTATATGAAAAAATATGGTGCCGAAGTAACCGCTGATAGGTTGAATTTCTTTGCATGGGCGGTTTTTGAAAACTGTAAAGATATTGACTGTATTACTGAGGCGCTGAGCTGGAGTAAACGAAGCGTGGATGAGACCCAAACCAAGGAGCCTGCCTACCTGGATACCTATGCCAACCTGCTCTATAAGCTGGGCAAAAAAGACCAGGCGATTGCCATGCAGCAGAAAGCGGTAGACCTGGTTGCAGCCGAAAATAAAGCGAAATACCAGGTTACGCTGGAGAAAATGAAAAAAGGCGAATAAACCTTTAAGATTAAGTAAAAGGGATGCAGTTCATGATACTGCATCCCTTTTTTATTGTGTCCTGATATAAGCCTCAGCAATAAGGTTGTGCTGTAAGCAAGCATCTCCATGCCGAAATAACGCGGCCAATTTACCATATATAGAATAATGCTACATGTATAAATAGTGCGCTGTTACCGAGGCATAATATGTCTGGCCACAGTAGTAGGTGCAGCAGTCGTTAGTTTTATGCATTGCCGTAAGTATTGTCTGCTATTTCCTATATATTCGTCGGATAATAAATACAAAGCCCTCATGCGTCACAAATAGAGTACTTGATACAGTTATTTCTAAAAATATTTTTTAAATACCTAAGTATCAAAGTTGATATCATGTGTCCTTATGGAAATCAGCGCTCAAAAATCTGATTAATAACCAACTAAATTACATCCTTATGAAAAAACTTTTACTTTATCAGCTAAAACTGATGGCAAAAAAGAACCTGTTTTTTTTCTTTTTTGCCGTTCTGACGTTTATCGGCGCTCAGAAATCAAAAGCCCAGGTTCAGACCTTAGTCCACCCGGGTATTGCCCTAAACCAGGCTGACCTGAATCAGTTGAAAGTCAACATTACCCAGGAACCCTGGTTGTCGGCCTACAATGCATTTAAAAATGACGGCAAGTCTAAGTTGAGCTACGTAATGGCTGGGCCATATGCTACGGTAAGCCGTGCCCCGCACCTAAATAACAATGCATGGATAAACGATATGGTTGCTATCCGCAACCTGACCTTTATGTATGTTTTTACCGCGGATAGTGCCTATGCCCGAAAAGCAACCAACATGCTGGATTCCTGGGCAGTTACCAATACCTATTGGGGCGGCATTGAAAATAATCTGGACATTGGCGACCATGCCCAGGATTGGGGCGTAGCGGCTGAAATACTCCGCTATACGTTTCCCGGTTGGACCGCAGCCAATACACAACATGTGGAAAACTATTTCGCTAATATCTTATTTCCGACATCCTTTGTACCTAATCCCTTACGCGACCAGAATAAAGGCGCTATTCAGCTAAAAACAGCGCTGGCTGCATCGATTTTCTGTAATGATGTAACTCGGTTTAACCAGGCGCTTGAAGTGTACAGGATGGATGCCGGCGGAGGCATGCGCAACTCGCTGCCCAATGGCGAAACAGGTGATACCGGCCGAGATGATCACTGGGGAGTGCAGGCTACTGCCCTGGTATGGGGTGCAGAAGTTGCCTGGAAGCAAAGGGTAGATATGTTTTCCGAGTTAAACAACCGGGTATTGGCTATCGCCGAGCTATATCATAAATTTGCTTTTGACGGGGATACCATGACCTATATTCCCTTTGGGGGCTATGCCAGTTATTGGACCAACTGGGGAATTAAACCTGGAGGAAGACCATGGGGGATGACCAATATTATTCATAACGCTTATAACAGGCGTAAGGGAATACCTACTCCTCAAACAGACAGGATGCGGGCCGCATTGGGGGGTACCCAAGGGGAGTTCTTATATCTAAAATCATCTGATACTTCTACTGCGGTTAGTTTGCCACCTGTATTTTATCCTTCCGAGCACGTGCAGCCAGTAAGTAACCTGACCAATATTGATATCGGCAACCCCGGACTGGCAGGCAGTGCATCCTTCAATAACGGAATTTGGACCCTTAAAGGTGCCGGAAATTCCACGAGTAATGCTTTCAGTTTCAACTTTAAAAAAATTAGTGGTGATGCTGGCCTTGTAGTGAAAATTGAAAATATGTCGCTTACTACCGGAAGCTCAGGTGTTATGTTGCGCGAATCATTAGCGCCCGGTTCCCGTTTTTGGGATCTTGCTCTCGGGGCAAATGGCGGTGTCGGAAGGCATGGACAGCCGAAAGCCCCGTGGTGGTTAAAAATTGAACGTGTAAACACCCGCATATTTGCGTACCACTCACAGGATGGCGTTAACTGGACGAATCTTAGTTGCTGGTATTCAGCAACCGGTTTCCCGGCAGAACTGTACCTCGGTTTTTATACCATCTCTAATAATACATCGTTACATAATACAACCACGTTCAGTAATGTAGGCTATAGCCAATCTGCACCGGCGGGATCTCCGGAGATTAGTAGTGCTACCACTGCTACAACTACCATTGGCCAACCTTTTAGTTATAACATCAGTGCCAGTGCCAGTCCTACTGCTTATAGTGCCAGCGGTTTGCCTACAGGGCTTAGCCTGAATACGGCTACCGGTATTATTTCCGGCACGCCTACCGGATTAGGACAAAGCGAAGTAACACTAACAGCTACCAATACCATCGGCAGCGGCACCGCAACTTTGATTCTGAAAGTGCTCAACAACCAGGCTCCTGTAGCGATCGCTTCGGTTGTGGCATCGGTTATTAATAATACACAGATCAAATTGAGCTGGCCAGTTTCAGCAACCGCTACCGCTTATTCGGTAAAACGTTCGCTAACAGCGGGAGGCCCATATACCACTATTCAGGCAGCTATTACCCTCAACAGTTTTACAGATCCCGCTCCTGTACCTGAAGTAAATAACTATTATGTTATTACGGCATTTACAGGCGATATGGAAAGTGCTAATTCGAACGTAGTTTTTGCTAACGTTCCTCCAGGTATTCCGGGTCGCCCTGTAGTAACCAATCAAAGCGACCGGATTAGTCTTCTATGGGATGCTGCCAACGGTGCTTCTTCGTATAAAGTTAAACGGGGTACTGTAAGTGGCGGACCATATACTACGGTAGCAACGGTTAGTACGACCAGCTATACTGACACAAATGTTACCGGTGGCAATCCATACTTCTATGTACTTTCGTCAGTAGGGGCTACAAAGGAAAGTGCTAATTCGTTAGAAGCCTTTGGCTCACCAGGTGCGAATTCGGCAATATGGAGTCCAACACCGCTTACCGATTCATTGAATCTGGCAGCTAACTGGACGGGAAATGTCCTTCCTGCGAATCCGGCCATATTAACGTTTGGTTCGACCACAGATTCGTTATTAACTAATGACCTAACCGGCCTGGTAGCCTCAAGGATTCAATTTGCATCTGATGCAAATTCTTATACTATTGCAGGTAATGGGTTAACACTGAAAAATGACCTGGTTAACAACTCATCAGGAATTCAGACATTTACAACTCCCTTACAATTGACTGATCAGGTAAGTGTGAGTACAGGAGGCGGCGTTGTTTTGAACGGGGCAATAAGCGGTACGGGTTCTTTAAGGATGAACTCTTGGGGAAATTTTTATATTAAAGGAAACAATAGTACCTATTCAGGAAATACGACGATTATTAGTGGTAAGGTAATTGCATCGGGGGTAGGAACCGGAACGCCCAGCCACCCTACAGCAGGGCCATTGGGCACAGGTAAGATCATAATGAATGGGGGGCTGCTGCAGGCTCCGCCCGATGCGGGACTATCTTTATATAACGACATAGAAGTATTGCCCGGAACCAGGAGTAATTTGTATGAAGATTACGCTGCAATAAATCTTTACGGAAAACTAACAGGTTCAGGTAACATAGCACATGATGGAAATTACTATGCCGGTTTGAATTTGTACGGAGATAATAGTGAGTTTACCGGGACCTTTGTCTCGATATTTAGAAGTGGGGCCCAGCGGATCCGCTTCATGGTTCCCGAATCGGGAAGTGCAAAGGCCAATTGGTTGCTGGATGCCAATGCGCCTGATTGCCAGAATTTAAGTTTTAAAACCGGAACGATACATTTCGGATCCCTTAGTGGACGTGGTTATATCCGTACCGCCGGGAGTAATTCGCCGGTTATCAGTATTGGTGCCCTGAATTCAAATTCCGACTATGGAGGAACTATTGACGCTCTTGGTGGTAACCTGACCGTTGAAAAAGTAGGTACAGGTACTTTTCGAATGTGGGGAAATCAGCTCTACGGCGGAACGACTACCGTAAAAAAGGGAAAATTATTCATAGCTAATGATGCAGCCAGTGGAGTTTTTAATAGTCCGATAATTGTACAAGAAGGTACTTTGGGGGGCTCGGGAGTCATTCAATCATCGGCTACCATTGGAACCGGAAGCGGACCGGGTGCGATATTGGAACCTGGAGTGTCAGCAATCGGTACGCTTAAAGTAGGAGCACTTACCATGAAGGCTGATGCCACTTACACTGCAGAAATTAACCTGGGTACTGCAGAAAGTGATAAAGTTACAGCAACAAGTGTTACGTTGTTAAACAGTACAAAGCTTAAGTTAATTCCGATTGCTGGCGTCCTTCCATCGGGAACTTCATACACCATCGTTAACAATACAGGAACTAATCCAATTAACGGTACTTTTAAAGATCTGCCTGAATTATCTCTGATTTCGGCAGGAGCTTATAAGTTCCGCATTACCTATAAAGGTGGCGATGGCAATGATGTGGTCATTTCCGACAATCGTAGCGTAGTTACCTTAACAGCAACTAAAGACAGTCCGTTTAACTATACGCTTTCTGCCGGAAACAATCCGACAAGCTTTAGTCTGACTGGCCTTCCACAAGGCTTAAGCTTAAATGCCACTACCGGAGCGATTACGGGCACACCTACCCAGTCGGGCATTTTTATGCTTTATGCGAAAGCAACGGGTTCGGCAAGTACGGTAACAATCATAGCAGAACTTACAGTGAAGCCTAATGCCGTGCCACCTGCAACGGTTTTACAGGGACGCGCATTCAGCGCCTTCCAGGCAGATCTTAGCTGGAATACCCTACCAGCCTCCTGGTTTGTAAGTGGTTATACCGTTAAACGCTCAGAAACAGCCGGAGGTCCTTATGTAAAAATAGCCGAAAGCATTAAGGATAGTGTTTATTCAGATAAAGGCTTAAACGCAGAAACTTCATATTACTATGTGCTTTCAGCAAGTAACGAAGTTGGGGAGAGTGCCAATTCGGCGGAAGTAAGCATAACTATGCCTGCTCCGTCCATATCTCCAATGGTAAGAGTCCTCGTTGCAGTAGGCGGCAATGCCAAAGTAAGCCTTAACTGGCGGGGAGCTTATGAAGCCCTTACCTATAATGTAAAACGATCTCTTACCGCAACAGGTCCGTTCAGTACCATCACCAATCAGCCTGATACCACCTATACCGATACCGGTGTAAGCAATGGTACAAAGTATTATTACGTCGTTACTGCGGTAAACCCGGCAGGAGAAAGCGTGCCTTCAACGGTTGCCACTGCTGCCCCGGAAACGGCAACATTTGCCTATTGGCCGTTTAATGAAGCTATGGGGTCTTCCGCCACTGATATATGGAATAATAAACAGGTGGTTCTGGAAGGCACGGATGCCGGATGGGACAAGGGTATTTCTGGTTCAGGATTGAAACTGGGCGGAAATTCTTACGCCACTCTGCCTGCTGGAGCAGTTAGTACACTCACCAACTTTACCATTGCTACCTGGGTAAAACTCGATGAAACCAAAGCCTGGGAGCGTGTATTCGACTTCGGTACAGGTACCACTAATTATATGTTCCTGACCACGAATGTTAGTGGAGGGCTGCGCTTTACAACCAAAGTAAATGGAGGTGCGGAACAAATAATGGGAGCACCATATGCGATGCCGTTAGCACAATGGGTACACCTGGCCGTGACCCTTAACGGGACAACTGCTGTACTATACGCCAATGGCAATGAAATTGCAAGGAATAACAATTATACCTTAAAGCCTTCCATGCTGGGTAACACTACTCAAACCTGGATTGGTAAATCTCAATTTGCTGACCCTCTTCTGAAAGGGATGGTCGATGATTTCCGTATTTACAGCCGTGCTTTAAGTGCCGTAGAAATTGCTGCAATGCAAGAAAACAAACCAGATGGCATTCCTGAAATTACCAGTGCAACTACTGCTACAGGTATTTTAGGCAGAGACTTTGAATATGCGATCACGGCAACGCATTCTCCTTATTCCTATAAAGCCAGCGTACTTCCTGCAGGTTTAAGCCTGAATACAACAACCGGTGTAATTTCTGGTAAACCAACTCAGGCAGGTAATTTTATCGTGAACCTTACTGCTTCCAATACCAACAATGGTACAGCTTCGCTGAACCTGAATATCCAGAGTAACATTGTTAGCAATATCCGTGCAACAGCAGGTGATGCTCAA
This sequence comes from Pedobacter sp. ISL-64, assembly GCF_018613605.1. Taxonomy (GTDB): domain Bacteria; phylum Bacteroidota; class Bacteroidia; order Sphingobacteriales; family Sphingobacteriaceae; genus Pedobacter. Next base: position 131,341 of record NZ_JAGGPU010000021.1, read on the forward strand.
ATCATCCTTCAATGGGACTCGGTTATGAACGCTAATTATTCGTATCGTATCAAACGTTCTCAAACACCAGGTGGCCCTTATACAACCGTTGCAACCATCAAAGGTTCAGAATATTTTAATGCGGGTTTAACCAATGGTGTTACCTATTATTATACAATCGCAACAATAGATGGTATAATTGAAAATCCCAATAGTGCAGAGATCAGTGCAAAACCATTTGTAAGTAAATACAGTTACTGGCCTTTTGACGAAGCCAATGGCATAACCGCTACAGATGTTTGGAGTAGCCGTACAGGTACACTGAAAACCGCAGCGACCTGGACTGCGGGAAAGATTAACAATGGACTTCGTCTTGATGGCACGGCCAATGGTTATGCGACACTTCCTACATCTGTTGTAAGCACCTTAAATGATTTTACTATTGCTACCTGGGTTAAAATGGATGGTACATCTAACTGGGCACGTATTTTTGACTTTGGTACAGGAACAACGAATTATATGTTCCTTACACCGAAAAGCAGCGCCGGGAACCCTCGTTATGCCATTAAAGCCGGTGGTGGAGAGCTGATTTTAAACAGTAGTATAGCCATAAAAACCGGTGAATGGACACACATCGCCGTAACGCAATCCGGTAGTGAGGCTATTATGTATATTAATGGGGTGGAAGTTGGGCGCAACAGCGCGATGACATTAAAGCCTTCCAGTTTGGGAAATACTACCCTGAACTATCTTGGCAAGTCTCAATGGCCTGACCCTATGTTAAATGGAACCCTGGATGATTTCAGGATCTACAGCAAAGCACTGACGGCAACGGAAATAAAGATGCTGAACGCAGTGCTTAGTCAAACCATCACGTTTAATGCCTTGGCTCAAAAAACGGTTGGTGATGCTGATTTTGATGCAGGCGCAACAGCAAGCTCGGGTTTAACCGTAAGCTATAGCAGCTCAGACCCTAATGTTGCAACAATAATTAACGGACAACTTCACATTCTAACCGCGGGTACTACAACAATCACAGCTTCACAGGCCGGAAATGCCCAGTACCTGACTGCAACCCCGGTATCGCAGGTATTAACCGTTAAAAATGTACAAACCATAAACTTCGCTGCCATTGCTCCGAAAGTTCTTGGCGATGCAGATTTTACCCTTGAGGCCTCTGCTTCTTCTGGTATTCCTGTAAGTTTTAGCAGTTCTGACGAGAGTGTAGCTACGGTTATAAATGGTGTGGCGCGCATCTTAAAAGCTGGAACCACAGTATTTACAGCTAGTCAGCCTGGAAATGAAACATACAATTCTGCCAGTGTTACTCAAAACCTAACTATACTGCCTTTAAATTTAAAGGTTTTATCGGCTGATGGTGATAACGGACAGCAATCGAACAATGTAATCAGGCCAAAGCTAAAGATCGTAAACGGGGATACCACTTCAACCAGTTACAGCATACTTACAGCCCGTTATTGGCTTACGGCAGAAAATTTTGCAGGAATTAATACCTGGATAGATTATGCGCAGATGGGCAACAGCAAGGTTAAAACCAAATATGTTGCGTTACCTCAGCCAAGAAACGATGCATATGGCTATATCGAATACAGTTTTGATGTTACAGCAGGAACTCTTAGCGCTGGTGCCAGTTCGGGCATTATCGAATCGGGCCTTGCCAACTCAAACTGGGCAAACTTAACCGAAAGTAACGACTTTTCTTATCGTACAGGTTCTACCTATACTGACAATAGCAAAATTACCTTATACCGTAACGGAACCCTGATCTGGGGAAATGAGCCAGCGCCCATAACCGAAACCAAAAGCGTTAAAGTACTTACAGAGGGTAAAAGTGCCGGAAGCAGCACAATCAGTACCTATTTAAAGCTAGAGAACACAGGCAATACTCCGGTAGATTACAAAGATATTTCCATCAGGTATTTCTTTACCCCTGAAAGCGCAGCGGGCCTGAACTTCTGGGCAGACTATGCCAATTTGGGCGCGTCTAAAATCCAGGGGCAGTTTGTGGCTATAAATCCGTCACTAAGCACTAATGGTGGTGCATACCTGGAACTGAAAGTAGATTCGAGTGCCGGTAAGCTGCATCCCTTAAGTGGAACAGGAAACATTCAGTACCGGATTGCCAAGTCAGACTGGTCAGCGTTTAACCAGTTAAATGATCATTCTTACCAACCTGGTAGTTTTGCTGAAAATAACCATGTGTGTGTGTACTACAGGGGAGAATTGATTTATGGCACAGTGCCTAACGGTACAAATAGCCAGTTGGCCATTGCAGCACCAAAAGAATCCAGCATTAATATAGCCAGCAGTATCGTAATTTATCCAAACCCGGTAACAAACAACAGGTTTAATATTACCACAACTGCAAACCTGTTAAAGAAGGATGTAGAAGTGAAGCTAGTAGATTTAACCGGACGCACCGTGTATTCAAAATCTGCCGTTAACAATTCAGGCGATATAGAAGTGCAGTTACAGCGGCAGGTATCTGCGGGGCTTTATATTCTGCTTCTCAATAAACAGTATGCAGGCAAAGTGCTTATCAATTAGTCTTTGATTTAATTTATATCCGTTCAGGAAGGGCGTTTTTAATTGATGCCCTTCCTGTTTTTAAATATGGTTAATGAGTGTCTTAACTTATCTATTAAACCCGGATTGATAGAGAGAATCCAGTAAAAAATGCTTTAACGATAATAAACGCTCATCGAAACTTAATGTGCAATCGATCCACATTTATATATCTAACACTATGAAAATACGATCAAACCAGGTGTCTACGAAAAAGTGGACTTTATTAATTCTGATTCTTTTGCATCAAACAGTCTCTGCGCAGTCCATAAACGGTATCCAGACAGATGCCAGCGCGAGGAACAATATTTACACTGCGGTACCATTCCTGTTGATTACGCCACAGCCAAGATCAGGAGCAATGGGAAATGCCGGTGTGGCCCTTGATCCTGATGCCAATTCCACTGTGATGAATACCTCTGCACTGGCATTTCTCACAGAGGGAGATTTCGGTATCTCCTGCTCTTATAGCCCTTGGCTCAAGCAGCTGGCCCCTGATATGAGTATTTCATACCTTAGCGGGTACTATAGGGTGAACCAAAAGAATACAATATCTGCATCCATTAGGTATTTTTCTATGGGGGATATTAATTTCAGCGACGATAATTTTCAGAATCTGGGTGTTTATAGTCCCAGTGAAGCAGCATTCGATCTTGGCTATTCACTCAGGCTTGGTCCGGATTTCGCCCTTGGCGGAAATATACGGTATATCAGCAGTAACCTTTTTGGCGGAGGAACAGTTAATGGAAACAGAGGCTCGGGAAAAGCCCTGGCTGCAGATGTTTCTGCTTTTCAGAAATCGGATATAATGCTGGCAGGCACTCCTGCGGTTTTAAGCTTTGGTCTTAACCTGTCCAACATAGGCACAAAAATGACCTATCGCAATACCGCTCAGTCTTACTTCCTCCCCGCCAATATGAGGATAGGATCTGCACTTAAAATAGGCGAAGGCCAGAACAAGCTTACATTATTGCTTGATTTTAATAAACTGATGGCTCCAACGCAACCGATTTACGGTGCGGATGGGAATATCGTAAGGGGACGGGATCCCGACCGTTCGGTACCATCGGGTATTTTAGGCTCATTCAGTGATGCCCCGGGAGGCTTTCGAGAAGAATTAAAAGAAGTTGGCATATCAACGGGCGCAGAGATGAGCTTCAAAGAGACGCTGTACCTCAGGGCAGGCTACTTGTACCAGCACCCCGAAAAAGCCAATACCTCTTACCTTACCCTCGGCCTTGGCGTCCATTATAGCAGTCTTTCCCTCGATTTTTCATACCTCGTAGGATCGGGTTATAACCCACTTCGAAATACCCTGCGGTTTGGTATACAAACAAAGTTCAGGAAGTTTAAGTAAACCTAAAGTCTTTAAGGGGATTTTCGGGATTCCCATATCTTGGAAATGTTACGGCCTGTTGGTTGGATAACCAAAAGCTAATTGGGAGACTGTCTATTGGCTTTGGACATGGGTAGAGCTAACTAAAATATTTTAGCGCAATCGATTGCTTAAATCGATTATTTTACGAAATTCGTGTAACCAAATATTAATTTTTAATTCACCCAAATATGTGGGGCATTAAAGAAATCAATTGCGCTGGTGAAGATGATGCAAAGATTAGTGAACACTTCGTAAATACCATTTTTTGTCTCTTATTTTGCTGATCGCCAGAGGTAAATTATTTTCTTATTCAACTAAAATTGTTCATAATTACACCGATATTTCATGAGAACTTTGAAGCCAGAATGAAGCGAACGATCTTCCTCATTTCAATCTTTCTTTTCTTGTTTTCTTGCGCTAAATCACAAGAATTTGTATTTACACCACTTAATGTTCTTCACGGGCTGAGTGACAACCAGGTTCGTTACATGCTTCAGTTGCCTGACGGACGTATGGTTTTCAAAACGACCGGTAATATCAATATCTATGATGGGGCGGGGTTTAAGTATATTCACCGGGATTCTCAGCGCAAATATCCGTTAAAAACATATGATGGTTTTTACAGGATTTATCTGAGTGGCGATTCCATACTTTGGATAAAGGACTATAAGGAACTTTTGCGGGTTGATCTGCGCAAGGAGAAGTATACACAAGATTTAGCGGGCTATTTCAAAAAGATAGGTTTTCCAAAGCCAATAGATAATTTCTTCATGGATACAAAGCAACGGCTGTGGTTGCTAATTGGTGATAAACTTGTGCTTAGCGATCATACTCAAGAATTCGATCTCTCTCAGAATCAGGGTAGACTGCAGGATGTGAGCGCTGATGAAGAAAAGCTATATCTTTTCTACAGTACAGGAAAGGTGATCTGCTACGATCTGAATTCGAAACGTAGGTTGTACAGTGCAGCTGCATATCCCGATATGCATTACGCTAGGTTTGGCAATACTTCCCTGGTGGTCAAAGGACGCAATGGTTTTTATCAGTTGAGAAATGGGACTCACGGCGGATTCTTTTTCTTTGACCTTCAAAAACAGGCCTGGAGAAAAATCCTTGAGACAGCATATACCTTAAATACCTTAGTGGTGGATGCTAAGGGCAAAGCATCTATCAGTTGTGCTAAGGGGATTTGGATAATTGATTGTTTTAGTAGTGAAAAACGGTATTGGCCGCTGCTAAACAAAACCGATGGAAGTAAACTTAATACAGAGATCAGCACACTGCTTTATGATAAACAGGGAGGCTTCTGGCTGGGGACCGTAAATCAAGGAATCCTCTATGATCATCCCGAAAGGTATATTTTTAAGCATATCGGCGCAACTTATTTTCCAGGTGCCTTATTAGGCGATATCATGGTGAAAGCATTTTCGGAGGACGTATCGGGCAACATTTACCTGAAATGTAAATCGGGCTTTTATCGTTACAAAGCCGCTTTAAGTAATGGTAATGGACTTGAGAAAGTTGATGTTTTTTCGATCCCGTTACCGGCACGCCGTAAATTGGAATACCCTCAGATATTGATCGATTATAACATTGACCATACTGCAGAACTTATCGATTCGAGAGGCTGGAAATGGACAGGAACCGGAGACGGGCTGAGATTATTAAAACCTTCCGGGGAACAGCATGTGTTTTATACTAAAGATGGGCTGTCAAACAATTTTATACAGGCGATATTACAAGACAGCCACAACAACATCTGGATCACCACCAGTTATGGCATTAACAAGTTGCAGATTGATTCAATCAGTGGAAATGTTCATTTTACGAGTTTCGATTCAAGTGCTGGCACGTTAGACGGTGAATATACAAATCAGGCTGTTTACGAAAGTTTGAGTGGCGACCTTTATTTTGGAGGGATAAATGGATTTAGCATTTTGAAACCCAGTCGCCTTTTGCAACGTAAGCTGCCCTTTAAACCTGTTTTTACCAACCTGTTCTTAAAGGGAGAAAAGGTTGAACCGGGCAAAAGCTACGGTGATCGTGTAATTTTAATTAATAGTGCACCCTATGTTAAGAAGATACAGCTTGATTATGACCAAAACTTTCTCACTTTTCAGTTTTCAGCGCTTAACTATCAGAATCCATCCCAAACCTTTTATCGATATCAGTTGATGGGGATAGACAAGTCTTGGCGAGAAACCTTCAGCCGCAGGGAAGATGGCGTAAACGGGCATGGCGTTCTCGAAATATCGTATACCAATCTGCCTCACGGTAATTATAAGCTAAGGGTGATGGCTTCTAATAACAATAAAGAATGGAATGGACCGGTTGCTGAAATTGATCTAACTATTGATGCACCCTGGTGGCAGACTTTGCCCGCAATTATCTGTTTCTTAGTATTGGCTTCAGTCTTGATATCAGCAGCAATATTTGCTTATATTTCTCACACCAGAAAATCACTGGAACGCACTCATCGGGAAGAGCTTTTATTACTCAGGATTCGTAACTTAATTGATCAGCAAAATGTTCTTCTCGCAGAAAAAGAAAACCTCCCTGCAACAGCTGAGGAGCGTAGCGATGCTTCAGAATCCAAAACCGGTCTCAACCAGGCCGAATCTGAATTTTTAGAAAGGGCGATGAAACTCGTAGAAATGAATATTGAGGTTACAGATTATTCAGTAGAGCAGCTCAGCCGTGATCTTAATATGGACCGTACCGGACTTTACCGAAAACTTATCACACTCCTTGATAAATCGCCATCACTGTTTATTCGCAATGTTCGCCTGGAAAAAGCGGCGCAATTAATTTTAGAAGGCAAACTCAATATTTCAGAGATTACTGAAAGGGTGGGGTTCAGCAGTTCAAGCTATCTGGGTAAATGTTTTTTTGAACAGTATGGCTGCAGACCTTCGGAGTATGCACGCAAGGTGAAAAATCAACGCCATTGATACTTTTTGCAACATAGTTGTTGTCTCAACATCACCGCTCAGCAGTATGTTTGTTACGATCAAATAAAAACTTTATGATGCTTATGAAATTTTACAACAAAGCCGGTGGTTTGTTTATGCTTTTTACATTTTTGCTAACCATGAATGGTTGGGCACAATCCATACAAAAGACTACACAAGGCCTGAAGTTTGCAGCCGGGCAAATGGATATCTCTGTTGAGTTCTATTCAGAAAATACGGTAAGGGTTTACAAAACACCCATTGGCAAACCTTATCTTAAAACCAGTCTTTCGGTTGTTGCGGTACCCAATAAAGTAGCTGTACGGTATGCAAAAAAAGGGCAGAATGCGATAGTAAAAAGCAGCAAAATTCAGGTAGAGGTAAATGTAGAGACCGGAGGGGTTTATTTCTATGATGCTTCGGGCAAGGAACTCCTGCAGGATAAGGACGGAGGCACGCTGTTTTCGCCTGTAATTGATGCCGGAACCCCATCATTCAAGATCAGGAATGCTTTTTCGCTGGATAAAGATGAAGCTATATATGGTGTAGGCCAGATCATGGATAATAAATTTAACCGTCGCAATTCCTCTCACCTGATGAAAAATGAAAATATGTCAACTTATTCGCCATATTTTCTTTCTGTAAAAGGTTATGCGGTATTCTGGGACAATTACTCGATTTCTAAGTTTGAGGATAAACCAGAGGAGCTATCTTTTGAAAGCCTTGGTCACTGCGCTGACTATTATTTCATGTTTGGTGCCAATACGGATGGAGTAATTTCAGAACTGCGTGGACTAACTGGTAAAGCCCCAATGCTTCCGCTATGGGCTTATGGATTCTTTCAGAGCAAGGAACGTTATCATACACAGGATGAAAGTCTGAATGTGGTTAAAAAGTACCGTGACCTGAAAGTTCCATTGGATGTAATCATTCAGGATTGGCGCTATTGGCCGGAGTATAATAAAACGGATAGCGCCTGGAATTCACAAACCTTTGATAAAGAACGTTTCCCAGATCCAAAAAAATGGGTTGATGAGATTCATAGTTTGAATGCGAAGCTCCTGATTGTAACATGGCCGGGCTTTGGTCCGAAAACACCTCAGCGCAAGGAGTTCGACAGTGAGAATATGATCATTAATTTTGATACCTGGCCCCCGAAAAGTGGCGCAAGACCTTATGATGTATTCAATCCAAAAGCACTTGATATCTATTGGAAATACCTCAATAAAGGAATATTCAGCTATATTGGTAACGATGGTTGGTGGCTTGATTCAACAGAACCTGATCACATAAACGTTAAAGAATCTGATTTTGACCTCCCTACCCATCTAGGCAGCTACAGAAGTGTAAAAAACGGGTTCAGTTTGATGCATAATAAAGGGATTGCAAGTAATCAGCGCGCTTCAAATCATGATAAGCGTGTGGTGATCCTTACCAGATCTGGCTTCATCGGCCAGCAGCGTTTTGGATCCAACACCTGGAGTGGAGATGTTACATCTAGCTGGGAGATGCTTCAAAAGCAGGTACCGGCAGCTTTAAACTATACCTTGATGGGAATCCCTAACTGGAATAGCGATATCGGTGGCTTTTTTGCCGGGCGCTGGCGAGATAATGGTGGTAATAAAAACCCTGAATTTCAGGAATTATATGTTCGCTGGATGCAATTCGGGGCTTTCAGTCCAATGATGCGTTCTCATGGAACCGATCTGCCACGGGAGATCTGGAATTTCGGTGAACGTGGTTCATGGTGTTTTGATGCCCAGGAGAAATCCATAAAACTCCGTTATAAGTTATTGCCTTACATATATGGTACATCATGGGATGTAAGCGAAAATAACGGAACCTTTATGCGCCCATTGATCATGGATTTTATCGCCGATCAGCGTACGCATGAGATTGGCACTGAATATATGTTTGGCCGCTCCATCCTGGTTGCGCCGGTAACAAAATATCAGGTAAGAAAATCTCCGGTTTATTTACCTAAAGGAAGTGGCTGGTATAACTTCTGGACGAATGAGTACAGCCTGGGAGGACAGACTGTTGAAACAGACGCTCCTGTTGACATCATTCCATTATATGTGAAGGCTGGCGCTATCATTCCATTCGGTCCTGATGTACAGTATTCTACCGAGAAAAAATGGGAAAATCTTGATATTCGGGTTTATGAAGGTGCAAATGGAAATTTTACACTTTATGAGGATGAAAATGATAATTATAACTATGAAAAAGGGGCCTACACTGCCATTGTATTGAAATGGGATCAAAAATCAAGGACATTAAATATTTCCGATCGAAAAGGAAATTTTACCGGAATGTTGGCAAAGAGAAACTTCAATGTTGAGCTTATCACTTTGAACGCTAATGCAAACGGCGCCAAAACAAAAAATGCCAGATCAGTTGAATATAAAGGAGAAAGGATTTCTATTAAATTTTAATCGAATCTTATCCGAAGTACACAAGCAGTAGAAAGCCGTTGTTATTGTTAACACGGCTTTACTTCCAATTTTCTCTTTTTAAATTTAAAGAGTATATCTATTGGTATTTATTGTCAATAAGCTATACACATTACCTTGAAATATCGTCATTTCGACCGTAGTGGAGAAATCTTTTAAATTTGATCTCAATAATTTGGTACAAAGATCTCTCTCCCGAAAGTTCGGGACTGCGCTACAGATGACGACCATTCTATTGGGGTCTGTCGAATGTATGATACTGATTTTACAAGGCTATGTTAACCCGAAATATAATAAATGAGAGAACTGTTAAGAATACTGAATTTTTGGATAATTATAATGTTGGTTTCACTATGTGCTCTTGCACAGGATGGACCTGAAAAAGTAAAATGGGGAGCATGGGATAAATGGGGGGATATGGGAGATGGAACTTATAGAAACCCCTTGCTGCCCGGTGATTATAGCGATATTGACTGTATTAGGGTTGGAGCTGATTATTATGCCATTTCTTCTACTTTTCAATTTTCTCCGGGCGTGGTCATTCTCCATTCAAAAGATCTGGTAAACTGGACGATAGCCGGCCATGCTGTAAATGATCTTACACAGATCTCTGCCAAACTCGGATGGGAGCGGATGGACAGTTATGGAAAAGGGATCTGGGCAGGGGCCATCAGGCATCACTTAGGAAAATTCTGGATCTATTTCGGAACACCTGATGATGGATATTTCATGACCTCCGCTAAAAGTATAAATGGACCTTGGTCACCCTTGGTAAAGGTTTTGGCAGCAAAAGGCTGGGATGACTGCTGTCCCTTTTGGGATGATAACGGCCAAGGTTATCTGGTAGGAACAAACTTCGCAGATGGTTATAAGATACACCTGTTTAAACTATCTGCTGACGGAAAAGAAATTATTACCGGATCAGATCAGGTAATCTATCAATCAAAAGGGAGCGAGGCAAGTAAACTTTATAAAATCAACGGTATGTACTACCACTTTTTTAGTGAGGTAAAGGATGATGGGCGGGTAGTGATGATCAGGAAGGCGAAAACCATAACAGGACCATACGGACCCGCGAAACAGATCGGGCATGCACAAAAGGATTTTCACGAACCCAACCAGGGCGGTATAATAGATGCTCCTGGCGGGAAATGGTATTTTCTAACCCACCACGGTTCAGGCGACTGGTCTGGCCGGAATATGAGTCTCTTACCCGTTAACTGGGTTGGTGGCTGGCCTATACTTGACAAAGTAGGTACCGATACCATTGGCAGTATGATATGGGCTGATAAAAAGCCCGTTCGATCTTCAAATAAAATTTTGCCGCAATCAAGCGATGAATTTAATCAGGGTAAAATTCAGCCCCAATGGGAATGGAACTATCAGCCACGCATAGAAAAAATATCGCTAACAGAAAGGAAGGGCTGGTTAAGGTTAAAGGCTTTCAGGCCTATCGAAAAAGATAATTTACTTAAGGCCGGAAATACCCTTACCCAACGTTCCATGCGTACCGTTAAAAACGAATCAGCTGTTAAACTAGATCTGAGCGGGATGAGTAATGGCCAAAAGTGCGGCTTAACCCATTTTGGATCTCCCTTGTATGCTGCATTTGGTGTAGCTCAAAAAAACGGTAAGAAGGTGCTCGAACTGAATTTAAAAAAGAATATTTCTACCGGCCCCGAAATTAAGGGCAATATACTTTGGCTAAAATCTACCTGGGGCCTGGATGGGTTAAGCCAATATTACTATAGTACAGATGGGCTGCAGTTTATCGCCTTTGGTGCACCATACCAGTTAAGCTGGGGGAGTTATAGGGGCGACCGTATCGGTTTGTTTAACTACAATAACGATAGCGACTCGGGATATGTTGATATCGATTATTTCAGATATACATACTAATCTTATCTCTTGGTTGGTAATCCAGGTCTGATTGGAACAGAATAAGGAGGCTGTATCATAAATATAGAATTGTCATCTTGAGGGATAATTTATTGTATAAAAATCAATATTAATGACATATGGATAAAGTAGGTGAATGGTTTTGAAGTATCGTCATTTCGACCGCAGTGTTCCAAAGGAACTCCTTTGGAGGAGAAATCTTTTAAATTTGATTTCAATAACTTGGTACAACGATCTCTCCATTTCACTGCGCTACATCCGATAGCTATCGGATCGAGATGACGACCATTCTTTTGGAATCTGTCAATGCTAGCCTTGCCGAAGAACCTGCCATAACACCGTCGTCTAAGTCGTTTCGACACGCTCTCCGAAGGAGTCCTTTGGGCAACGTGACAAACTTAGATAGAAATTTGTTTTATGATACAACCTCATCGTATAATAGGATTATAGTCCACTAACTCACAATCATGACTCTTGCAAAATTATATTTTTTGCCACAGGGAGTATGCTCCCACTTTTATTTTGTCGTTTCCATACTTACAATTAACTAATGAAGTTTGGCAACAGGGGAGATGGTTTTCTGTTCTGTAGCTTAAACAAAAAATAAAATTAGTGGCAGACAATTAAGCTTATGACTATTAAATTTACACTTATACTCACTACGCTGGTGTTATCGCTATCGGCACTGCGAAGTAATGCACAGCAAACTTCAGCGGTTATTAAAAAGAGGCAGGAAAATAAATCGCATAAAGGTGTACTTGCACCAAAGCCTCTTTTTCGCGATCCTATTTATGACGGTGCTGCTGATCCCATAGTGATCTGGAATCCGAAGGTGTCTAGGTGGTGGATGTATTATACCAACCGCCGTGCTACTCAGATGGATCTTCCAGGGGTAAGTTGGGTTCATGGGACACAGATAGGAATGGCCGAATCCCGTGATGGTGCCAATTGGAAATACATTGGCACGGCTGGTTTTCCAGATCTTCCTGCAGAGGCCGGAGGAAAGGATGCAACTTTATGGGCACCTGATATCGTTCTTGGTGAGGATGGTAAATGGCATATGTACCTGACAGTTGTTCCGGGCATATCCAATAAGTGGGGGCTACCAGGCTTTATCGCTCATCTAACCAGTACTAATATGAGAGAATGGAAATACATCTCTAAACTTGGGCAGCTTGGTGTTAAGGCAATCGATGCCGACATCCTCAAAATGGACAACGGAAAATGGAGGATGTATTACAAACATCAGTTGGAAAGTTCTTTCATCAGAATGACTGAAAGTAACGACCTTTATACCTGGTACGATCCGGTAGATGTACTCAAAATAAATGGAGAGGGGCCTATAGCGTTTAAATGGAAAGACTACTATTACCTAATGATCGATACCTGGAACGGGCAGACAGTCCACCGCTCAAAAGATGGCGAAAAATGGGAAAAACAGCCTGGTCCTCCTTTGCTTGAAGATAATACTGGTACGGGAAAAGATGATGGAACAAATGGCCTACATGCAAATATCGTAATCAATAATGACCGTGCATATCTTTTTTATTTTACGCATCCTGGAAAAATCGGGGCGGATAGGAAAAAAGACGGATTTGAGCAAAGGCGGTCTTCAATCCAGGTTGTGGAACTAGAAGTAACCAAGGAAGGATGGCTTATGGCTGACCGTAACGCTCCCACCTACATAAAGTTGGCGCCAGCTAAAGCACAAACGGCCAAACCGAATTCAACAGATAAATAAAAACGATGAGTTATGAAGGTATAAATTGGATTTTCGTGTTCATAAAATGGAGTTTACAGAGTATTATATGAAGATTTGTATGTCTATAAAATATAATAAAACTACCCCTGCTAAAAGAACAAATGTTGTGACGATATTTATTATGATGTATACCCTTACAAATTAAACCATATGAAATTAAATTACCCTGTAAAAAGTGTGTTTTCGGCATGCCTGGTGTATGCAGCAATTGCAATCGGGTACACTTCCGAAGTACAGGCACAAACTGCAAAAGTGATCAAAGTTAAAACAGACCATTCCATTGCCAAGGTTCAACCCAATATGTGGGGCGTTTTTTTTGAAGACATCAACTTTGGCGCCGATGGCGGCATTTACGCCGAACTGATCAAAAACCGCTCTTTCGAATTTGCAAAACCGCTGATGGGCTGGACTTTCCAACCTAAAAAACCACAGGAAGGCGAGATATTGGTGGTGAACCGAAAAGAGGTGAACACCGCCAATCCACGATATTTACAGGTAAAAAAACAAACCGACGATTTTGAACTCGTAAACGAAGGTTTTAAAGGCATTGGTGTAAAAAAGGGCCTGCGTTACGATTTTTCAGTGATGTACCGTCAATCGAAGCCAGGTATTAAACTTGTGCTATTACTAAAAGATGCGAACAATAAAGTTATCGGACAGGGAAGATTAACCCCAGATCAGACCGGTGGCGATTGGAAAAAGCAATCAGCAAGTTTTACCGCAACAGCAACCGATCCAAAAGCCAGATTTTCGATTGTGTTTCAGGGAAATGGCAATATTGATCTGGATATGATTTCTCTATTTCCAGGCGACACCTGGAAAAACCGCCCACAGGGCTTAAGGGCCGATATGGTACAGTTACTTGCCGATATGAAACCCGGTTTTATCCGTTTCCCGGGTGGCTGTATTGTAGAAGGCACCGACCTGGCCAACCGTTATCAATGGAAGAAAACCATCGGCCCGATCGAAAACAGGCAATTGATTATGAACCGCTGGAATATTGAATTTGCTCACCGCCCCGCACCTGATTATTACCAGAGTTTTGGTTTGGGTTTTTTTGAATATTTCCAGCTGGCAGAAGATATAGGCTCTGATGCGCTACCAATACTAAATTGCGGCATGGCCTGTCAGTATAATTCAGCCGAAGTAGCGAGCCTTGATGAACTCGATCCCTATGTTCAGGATGCTTTAGACCTGATCGAATTTGCCAATGGCGATGTAACAACCAAATGGGGGAAAATGAGGGCAGATCTTGGCCATCCAAAACCTTTCAATTTAAAAATGATGGGGGTTGGAAACGAAAACTGGGGGCCACAGTATTTGGAAAGGCTAGCAATTTTCACCAAGGCCATAAAAGCCAAATATCCGGATTTTAAACTGATCAACAGTTCTGGTACCGGTCCGGATGGCGACCGTTTTGACTTATTGAATATTACTTTAAGAAGCAATAATGCCGATTTTATTGATGAACACTACTACCGCCCTGCTGATTGGTTTTTGAAAAATGCCGGCCGTTACGATAACTACCCAAGAAACGGATCGAAGGTTTTTGTTGGCGAATATGCGGTCCACGCAGACAATAGTATAATTGGAAGCAACCGCAACAACTGGCAAAGTGCTTTAGCTTCGGCATCGTTAATGACAGGCTTAGAGCGCAATGCCGATGTGGTACAGATGGCCTCATATGCCCCGCTTTTCGCTCATATCGATGCCTGGCAATGGGCACCCGATATGATCTGGGTAGATAACCTAAAATCGTACGGAACACCTGATTATTATGTACAGAAACAGTTTTCTACGAATAAAGGAACCGATGTAGTTTCGGTTACGCTTGATGAAAAGAATATTATCGGCCAGGATGGCCTTTACGCATCTGCGGTAACCGATCAGGCAAAAAAAGAACTGATCATTAAAATTGCGAACAACTCCGATCAGGCACAAAATATTGATTTCGACCTGGAGGGGAAAATGAAACTAAAAAGTAAGGCCACCAACGAGGAAATAGCGAACAGTAACCTAAATCAACTCAACTCTTTCGAAAATCCTGAAGCGGTTAGCCCACAAAAAAGTACTATTAATCTAAAAGGCAAAAAGCTCAACATCACTTTAAAACCTTATTCTTTTAACGTTATCAAAATTCCATTTAACCAATAGATTTAACGAGACTGTCTCAGAATTGATTTTGGAGATTTTTGACAGAATAATATTTTGAAAGGTCGTCATTCCCGTGAAAACGGGAATCTTAATACGATAGAACGGCAAAAAATAAGTCCCTACCAAAGCATTAAGATGCCCAGTCAAGCTGAGCATGACGACACCGCCAAATTTAATTCTTTTGCTATTTCTGAATCTGTTATTTTGAGACAGGCTCTGATCAGATCTTTGGAAAGATTGTACAAAAGAAAATAAACCCATTCATACCAGGTTAGTATTTAGTTAGCAAAGGGATATCCCGGATGAGGATATCCCTTTATGTTAATTGCCCTTTCTCCTCTAACCAAATTACAATGTGCTAAGCCATAACTGAGCACATATTCATCCTGAAATACTAGACAGAAATAAATTTTCAGAAATAACCGGTTCAGGAGAGTATAAGTTAGACCGCATTGTGTCTTACTACTAACCAACCAACTATAAACCAAATTTTATGAAGTCTTTATACCTAAAGAATCCTAAATCCGTGCCTTTAAATGTCTCTGTGACGTTTAATTTTTTTCTGGTTCAGGCAGAAATCCATCGACGTTTTGAACTGTACTTTTCAAAATCGATGTGGCTTCTTCCCAAGATTTTCTGATCGACCCCAACTGTTCCATTAAAGGAACATTCATTTGAATCAATTGCACTTATAACACATTTATTATGCGTTTTGTATTTTTTTTATGCCTTTGTATTTCTTCAGTTTCAGTGTCTGCAATGGGGATTAATCATTACGAGTGGATCAGGCAGGATACCACAGTAATCCAGAGGAGCTCAGCCCATATTTCCGCTAAAGATTCGCTCCAAAAGAAGGTAGCCAATATTGGCGGACTAAATAAGAGTGTGGTGAAATCTGTCCGGATATCTTCATTTCCTGGGGTTTCCCTACAACAATATTTAAAAGGACAGGCTGCCGGGGTAACTATTCAGGAACCAAGCGGTGAACCTGGAACAGAACAGCATATTTTTATACATGGCACACCTGTTCCACTCTTTTCGGCGAAAGATATTTCTTCATCGCAACCTTTGATTGTGTTGGATGGAGTACCATTGATTTCCAAGGACCATCCTTTTGCTTACGATATCCAACAGTATGATTACAACCGCATCGGTCCTGCTACTAATCTGCTTGCCGGTGTTGATCCAGAGAATATCGAATCTATAGAAGTGATTAAAGACCTGAGCGAGGTAGCCAGATATGGCCCAAGGGCAGCTAATGGCGTTATTCTTATCCGTTCTAAAAAACCGCAGGCGAAGAAGACCATTAGCTTCAACTCCTATATTGGCCTGGCAACGCGTGATGGGGTTAATACCCTTAACGGAGCATCCGAGAGTAATTTCAGAAAACCGGTTTATAGCCAATATGCTACAGAAGAGCAAAAGCAGAATACTCCGGCTTATTTGCGCGATTCTCTGTATAGCATTTATTACGGGCCAGCCAACTGGACGGATCTATATTATAAAAATGCCTTAATATATTCGGCAAATGCAAGTCTTGCCGGAGGCTCTGATAAAACTAATTTTAGGGCATCACTGGGAAATCAAAGGAATAACGGGGTGGCAGACGGAACCGGACTGAGCCGTTATAGCATTGCCTTTGTAATCAGTATGAAACCCCTGTCATGGTTAAATATAACCACTTCAATTAACGGCAGTCAATTGGTACGCGATAGAAACAGGTACCAACGTGACCGTTTCGCCGAAGAAAGGTATCTCCCGAATTTAACCAATCCAATTTCACCGAACAAAGATTTCTATGCCAACTACTTAAGTGAGTATGATAAATCATTTGACAAGAACAAAACCAATATTTTTGATGGTTATACAGAATTTGATTTCAGTTTTGGTAAACTAAATATCACTTCCAGGTTTTCGGCCGACTATAATGAGGGGTATAGGGATATATTTTATCCCAGTACACTGCTTGAAACGAATAGTTATGTATCCAATTACTTTGGATATAACCAGCGCCTGACAGCAGAAAATACAATAAGCTATTCATTTGATTGGAATAACGTTCACAAGCTAGATTTACAGGCAGGCCAGACATTGCAATGGGATACTTACCATTACAACTATGGATACGCTTACAGAGGTTCCAGTGATTACATTAAGATCAATTTACTTAATGACCCTAAAAATCCGCTTACCGCTTTCTTTTCATATAACCCCAACACCGGATTTCTTAATACGTTAATGTACAGGTTTTTGGATAACATTCAAAACAACCTGATATCCTTTTATGGAAAAGGGACTTATAGTTTTAAAGATAAATATAGCCTATCATTAATGCTTAGAACTGATGGCTCTTCGGCAGCTCAACCTACAAGCCGCTGGCTCTTTTCGCCGGTGGTTTCTGCCGGATGGAACCTGAAGAATGATCTGTCACTTCAGGGCAGCAAAATATCCGAACTGAAATTACACGCAAGTTATGGCCGTATAGGCAGGATGCAACAGGATGATCGTTATGCCGCAGGCCCTCAATATACCGTGGATATCGGTTATACTGGTGAACCCCGTTTAGGAACATACTCTGGTGTGGCAACGCTAAACAGGCCTTATAGTTCAGGATGGGTTGGATATAACATTCCATGGGCATACAGCGAACAAATCAATATTGGAGCAAACATTGGTTTTTGGGACAATAGGTTAATGATTGCTGCCGATGTATACAGTAAAACAGATAAAGATCAGCTGATCGGTGTGCCTGCCTTTGCAGAATATGGTTATACGCAATCTTACCAGGCTGGAATGAATATCAACAATGCTGGCATTGATGCTACCATCAACGCCAATATATTCCCCATTTCCAAAAAAATTCAATGGAACTCATCATTAAATATCAATTATAACAGGAACAGGCTAAAATCATTACCTGGCGGACTTCGTGAACTTGTAGTGGGAAACCGCTTGCTACAGGTGGGAAAAGCTGTAGATCAATATTGGCTGCTGGATAATGGTGGCATTTACAAGAGTAATGCTGAAGTTCCTGTAAATCCTAAAACCGGTCTGCCCCTTAATTTTCAAGGGATTCCGCTTAAGGCTGGCGATGCCATATGGAACGATCGCAATGGCGATTATACCATTGATGATGCGGACCGTATACTCACAGGACATTCTCTTCCATTAGTGTCGGGTGGGTTTAACAATGATTTTAAATATGGTAACTGGACACTTGGGCTGAACCTTTACTATAATCTTGGCCGGAATATCATCAACCAGGACATGGCAAAAAGATTCGATTTCATCAATCAGGAAAGTGCCAACGACATAAATTCGGTCAAAGAAGTTACATTTTGGGAAAAACGGGGCGATTATAACAAATACCCGGCTTACAATCCCTGGAGTAGCGCAGTACCATACCGAAGCGATCAGAATCTCTTCCTCGAAAACGCGGCTTTCCTCAAACTACGCTCAGTATCTGTAGGCTATGATCTAAAGGATCTGCTAAAAGCTAAACGCTCTAAAATTGACAGGCTATATGTTTATGCTACGGCCAATAACCTATTCACCCTTACCCCTTATACAGGGCGCGATCCCGAACTGACAGATTATGCAGGCTACGATACTGGCTACGGACTGCCTATTCCAAGAACCTTTACACTTGGAGTGAAAATGGAATTATAGCAATTGGAACTAATAAAGACTTAAAATTAAAGAAATGAAAATTCGCATTTTAATGGTATTGATTGCCACCTTAACTATATTCGGTGCCTGTAAAAAGATGCTTGATGTTCAATCGAGCAGATTGGTCGACGAGGCCAATATGTACAGGACGGTTGAGGATGCCCGTGCAGGCCTGATGGGCGCATACGGACTGGCCAGGGCAGCGTTGTGTGACAATGACAGGCACTGGATTTACGGCGATCTTAGGGCTGTAAACGGAGCTGGAGGTGATTTTAGGAGTGCTAACCGTTTGGATATGAAGTCTATAGCTGATAATAATCTTCAGGCGACTTTTCCGGTCGTACAGGCCTTGTCAAACTGGAGAAGATTTTATGCTGTAATCAATGCTGCCAATATATTTCTTGAAAGGGCGCCGGGAATCGTTGAGTCGGATAAACGCTATCTGCCGCAGGATCTTAAACTAGATGTAGCCCATGCAAGATTTCTCAGGGCTTTCATGTATTTCTACATGGTCAGGATCTGGGGAGATGTACCTTTCATCATCAGTTCGCATGATGGACAATTTGAAAACAAACCCAGAGAAAACCAACAGAAAATACTTGCTTTTGCAGAATCAGAACTGTTGCTTTCGGCACCAGATTTACCCGTAGCCTACAACAAGAACCAACCCGAGCAGACCCGGACTCCCTACTATACTATTGAGGAAGAGATGGCTAAAAAGCATACAGTTTATGCTGTTCTGGCACATGTATATGCCTGGCAGGGTAAATACGCAGAGTCAGCCAAATGGGCTAAATGGGTATTGGATAATATGGGCCTTGCAGAGATGGGAAATGAAAGGATGTTCTTTATGAATGTAGATCAGACCCGACAGATGTTTAGGGGTGAATTTGGTAATAATCAATACAATATTATTGCCGGATTTAGCCATATGTTTCTAAATGCGGAGAGTGGTACTTCAGGTTTTATGGAAGAGCTTACGCTTGCTGCCCCTTATGTCATCAACAAAAGCTTACCTGCAATTTACGTTCCCAAAGATTCGATCCTATCCATATTCAGCCAGGAAAACGACGCGCGGTTCGGTATTGATAAGATTACCTCTACACCAACTTCCGACCGTTATTTTGGCGTTTTTGATAGACCTTTCCCTGTTTTTACCAAAGTATTTATCATCCGTGATAATAATCCGCCTTTAAATACCATAAACGGTGCCGGATCTGACGGCTCGATGACCCAATATGCAAGTTCTCTTGTTTTTACCAGACCAGAAGAAGTTGCGCTCTTACTTGCCGAAGCCAAAGCAGTGCTCGGAGATGTTTCTGGTGCAATCGATCTGTTAAATGCAAGGCGGATCAATCGTGGCCTTCTCGCATTTGATCAGACTAAAGATGGGAGCCTGATCGATGCTATATTCCTCGAGCGGAGAAAAGAACTTATGGGAGAGGGATGGAGATGGTACGACCTGATCAGGTATAAAAAAATTAAAAATAACGATCCGGCGTTCAATGCGCTCATTCAAAACGGAGGTATTTATTGGCCCATAGCAAAATCTCTGCTTACCCAGAATTCATTATTAACTCAAACGACGTATTGGAACAGATAATTTATGGTTATGAAACGTATACAAATGATATCTAAATACATGAGCGTGCTCCTTCTGGGATCAATGCTTGTTGCCGGGTGTTCAAAGGATAAAGGGGACTATAATTACATCAATAGTACAGTAGCCTTTCCGGGAACTACATACGATTATTTGAAAAGTAAGAAAGGGATCTTTGATTCGCTCTTATTTGTGATCGATCGCCTAAAATTAACCGATACGCTAAGGAACAACAATGTAACCTTATTTGCAGTTACCAATCAGAGCTTTCAGCAGGTAGTCGATAAACTGAATACCACCAGGAAATTACGGGGAAAAGCTCCGGTTTACCTTAAAGATATGGCAGATGAGTCGCTCGACAGTATGATCTGCAGGTATGTAATCAGGGGAAGTTATACAGCAGATTCGCTGACACAGACTGATGGAAAAATGCTTAAGGCCGTTAGGTATGCTTATCCCATGAATGGTAAACTGGCCACTGCTAATGCGAGTGGATACAAGGGTGGTGGGCCAGCGGTAATTAAATATTTCTTTACCAAAAAAAGCAGTTTCGTTAAAGACTGGGTTTTAGCTACTGCTGATGCAATTAACATCCGTACCTCCAACGGTATTGTGCACGTACTGGAAACTACCCATCCCTTTGGATTCGGAGAATATACCAAGCCTAAGGCCGAACCCTATGATAAAAGTACATTCAGACCAGCAGGTTACAATGGGCCGTTCATTTTGCCTTCGGTGGTCGGCGAAACTGTGTTGATCGAAGCGGAAGACTATGACCTGGGAGGAGAAGGTGTTGCCTATCACGATGACTTAACTAAAAACGGGGGCAATTACAGGCCAGCTGAATATGTGGATATTGATGTTGCATTCGGGAGCCTTGGTCAGATGTATACCGATGCCGCTGGTACTTATACAGCCAGTTATTCCCTGGGATGGACAGTTGCCGGCGAATGGACTGTTTACTCTGTAAATGTACCGGTAGAAGGAGATTATAAAATTACTTCAAGGCTCGGCAATGGCAATGCTTCAACTCCTTTAAAGTTTCACATAGAATTTGATTATAAAGACGTAACAGGATCCCTGACTTTTCCAAACAATAAAGGCTGGTGGGTTTGGCAGTTGGTCGAGAGCCCTGTATTTCACTTGAAGGCAGGTAATCATGTTATGCGGTTTTTTCATGAAACCAAAGACATACAGGTGAACAATTTTGTCATCAAACGGGTCAACTAAACTATACGGATATGAAATTTAGAACAATATATATATATCTTGCTTTTGCAGCGGTTATAATAAGTACAGCAACGGGTTGTAAAAAATGGCTGGATATCCCGGCTGATGTAGATTATTTCAGCGAGAAAGTAGATTATACCACGAAAACTTTTTCGCCAGTATTGGGGCGTACAACCGTAATAACCAATATTTTTAACTACGACAATTCAAGTTTGCCCTTAACTTTTCAGCTGCTGAACGTCAGAAAAGCAGATGGAACCCCTGCCGATAACCTCACAAAAGTACAGCCGGTCTGGGTATGGTCTACCGCTTATGATGGCAAAGAAGCCAGTCTGCAGCAAATTCTCGATAAAAGAAAAAAAGAGGACCACCCCTTGTGGGAACTGAGAAAATCGGGTGATCTGATTCTCTGGCAGAGTGCAACCAATGCATCGGTGCCTGCGTATCAGGGTTCTACTAATCCCGGTGGCTATCTTTTCGATGTCAAAGTTTCCAATTCCGGAGGAGAGAAAACCATTAAGGATCTGTTACTTAATCCACTTAGGGAAATGCCCTATGAGCCTACCAACATGGACGTGGTTTCAAGTCTGCCAAAAGATTCTATACTACCTTCTGAACTAAGTGGAATGATCGGCCAAAATACCAGAAAACCACTTTCTAACGATAATAAAGATGTTTACATCTATTTTAAAAGAACGGGTAACGGCAATTCTTTAACCTTTAAGTTTCTGGACAAAAATAAAAACCCGATGAATGTAGATGCTTTTAAAGATACGAAATGGGCCGGATTGATACACGGCTTTAACATGCAAAAAACGGGTGATTATGTCCGGTATGATGTGGCTTATCCTATTCCCCTGGTTAAACTTCCAACAAAATATACCAATGGCGATGGTTCCAGGGCCATGGTAGAGTTTAGCTACAGCCGGATCGGGTTTAATGGGATAAGGGAAACCGGAAAGCTGAAATTTAATTTCAGCATCTTCCGCGAGGGGGATTGGGAAATAGATTTTCACTTCCGTAATGACACACCCAGGTTTCAGGACGAATATTAATGTGTAGGCTTAATATGATACAAATGACAAAGAGAATATTATTGCTCGCGGTTTTTATAACTGGCCTGTTGGTTCCGGGCTACCTGGCAGCACAGGTGCAAAAAGTAATTGTTAAAGGAACTGTTATGGACAAGGAAACCAGACAGGGCATACCAGATGTAACCATTTTATTAGAC
Source organism: Pedobacter sp. ISL-64 (assembly GCF_018613605.1). Classification (GTDB taxonomy): domain Bacteria; phylum Bacteroidota; class Bacteroidia; order Sphingobacteriales; family Sphingobacteriaceae; genus Pedobacter. The sequence continues at coordinate 154,233 of NZ_JAGGPU010000021.1, forward strand.
GGTAAGCCACCAAAACCGACTTCTTTTACAGATCGTGATGGCAGATACACCATTGCAGTAGCTCCAGAATCAACCCTTATTTTTAGGTATATCGGCTATAACGAGAACCGGGTTAAAGTTAAATCCGGACAGACTTTGTTGAACATTACCTTAAGCGCAAGTTCTTCTGATATGGAAGAGGTGGTTGTTCGGGGTTATCAGAAACGGTTAAAAGAAACCAGTACGGGATCTTCCTATGTGATCAGCGGAAAAGAAATCCAGGATATTCCTGTTTCCAATGCAGAGCAGCTGCTACAGGGTAAAGTTCCCGGCCTTAATATACAGGTAAATACCGGGGCACCCGGTTATCGTGGATCTGTAGCAATACGCGGTGTATCCGGAATTGATATTTCGGGTTCGGGAACCAGTTCGTTTTTAACGCCTACTTCTCCACTTTATGTAATAGATGGCGTACCAGTAGAGGCTGATGCAAATTTCGAATACGGCTTCAATTCTGCAGGACCGGGCGTTAGTCCGCTCTCGCTGATCCCTCCTGAGGATATTGGCAGTATTGAAGTGTTGAAAGATGCTCAGGCTACCTCACTTTATGGTTCAAGGGGCGCTTTCGGTGTTATCCTGATTACCACAAGGCGTGGTAATTCTAAAGTGCCAAGAATCCGCTATACCGCTAATTTTTTCGTTAACAAAAGTCCAAAACTCCGTGAAACCCTTGGGGGCAAATCTGAACGGGATGCCAAGATCAATGAAATTTTAACCATGGGGAATTATGTAGATGTGATGAAAATTTCCACTACACCCATCCTGGCAGACAGTTTAAATCCATATTATAACAATTCTACCGATTGGCAGGCGGTATTTTACCGGACAACCTATAATACCACACAGAATCTGAACATCGATGGAGGTAATGATAAATTCAATTACAAAACCAACTTTGGATATTATGGAGAAAAGGGAATTATAGAAAATACAGGTTATAAACGCTACAACCTGACTACAAACATGAACTATAAGCCAAATGATAAGTTTGGTGTATTTATAAATCTTGCCGGCGGTTTGGGGAAAAAAAATAAAGGCGATGGACAGGGGCTTTTTCAAACAGGCGTAGCAACCAATGCTTCGGTCTCCTCCTTGCTTCCTGGCCCATCTTTATTTCAGACAACTAGCGGGGTATTATCAGCGCTTACCATCAAAAATGACAATGTTGCCAAAAACCTGCGCTCCAATGTTGATGTGAACTTTCTGGTGTTTCCTGGCTTTAGGGTTTCTTCAAGCGGTAGTTACGATTACGCGGTAGGAACAGAAGAAACATTTACACCAGCTGCTGCCAATTATTTGTACTCAGGTATTTATTCCTATAACGAACGGAATTCGACCTTGTATAACAGGAGCGGGTTCACTTATTCTAAGAGTTTAAAAGACGGTACGCATAATTTCTTTGTAAACTCGTTTGGCGAGGTTTACCTCAAAGATTATCAGGCGTCGTTTATTATACAGCAGCGTACACCCAATGATCAGTTTCAGGGGCCGTTGGGTGCAAGTAGTTTCGCTTCCAGGGGAGGAGGAGTGCTCGGAAATTATAAAAACGAACATGTGGTATCTTTCGCCAGTGCTTTTTCTTACGATTATAAGAAAAAGTATGTGCTCGATCTTACCTACCGGCTTGATGCGTCATCTGTTTCCGGTTTTGATAATCCTTTTGCTAAAAATCCTTCTATTGGATTTAGATGGAATTTTAACAGAGAAAACTTTTTGGCTAACTCCAAATGGTTGTCATCCGGTGATATCCGCATGAGCTGGGGCAGGAATATCCAGCCTACCGGAAATATTTATTCCCTGTACGGAACCTACGCCCCAAACGGCAATTATGTAGGCGTTCCCCGTATCGGTATAAACTATGGCAGTTTACCCAATAGTGTTTTACAGCCATCGACCAATACTACGTATAACTTTGGTGTAGATATGGGCTTCTTCGATAGTAAAGTAGAATTTATGTTCGATGCTTACTATAAAAAAGTAACCAATCTCAAACGTGACATGGCCCTTTCGAGTATGACCGGTTTTGGACAGGTATCCAGCAATGATGCCGGTCTGATCGATTATGGTTATGAGCTGTCAGTAGTGTTGCGGCCTCTGCCTAAAAATAGTCCTGTAAATTGGAGTATTTCTGTAAATGGCGCCATAAACCATGATGTGTTAACCCGCCTGCCCGGTAATATAAACCAGATCGTGATCGATGGAGACCCGACAAAGAACAACCCTGCAACCGTGCTGCGTGTTGGTCGGAATACCCTGTCAAATTTTCTGTTGAACAATCAGGGGGTTTATGGCAGCAATACTGCGGTTCCTGTTGATCCGGCCACGGGGCTCCTATACCGCACCGATAACAGCTCTACTGCATTTTTTAGGGCCGGAGACCCGATCTGGCAAGATTTGGACGGAGATTATGTATTAACGAACAAAGACCGGATGGTGTTGGGTAACTCACAGCCGATTGTAACGGGAGGATTAAATACCTATCTGTCCTACAAAAATTTCTCGCTGAATGTGAATGGTTCATTTACCTTAAAAAGAGATATCATTAACGATGCATTGGCCTCCAGGTTAAGGTTGGTTAGCAATCCTTTTGGATCGAGTGTATACTTGCCACTTTCGGATGTCAATTACTATGGTTCCTCAGGCGCAGCGGCGGCTTATCCAAATCCGTTTGATTATACCAGATCGGGCATAATAAATCCTTTCCGGTCTAACCAGTCACTTTTCCAGGAGGATGGCAGTTATTTTAAGTTGAACAATGTAACCTTTGGTTATACCCTGGGAAAACAACTTGCAAAGAGAATGGGGCTTAATATGGCCAGGGTTTACCTCTCGGCAAATAATGTGGTTACTTTTTCTTCATATTCAGGGCCAAATCCGGAGAATGTTACCGCTTTAGGTTATGATTCTTCTGCAGGTTACCCCGTTTCCCGCACCTATAACCTGGGTGTCAATGTAGAATTTTAATGATTTAACCCACAATCCAAAGAAAATGAAAACACACTCCTTTTATATACTACTTCTCGCAGTTTGCATCTCAAATTCTGCCTGCAAGAAATTTCTGGATGTAAAGCCCCTGGATAAATTAAGCGGTAATGTCTTTTGGCAATCACGGTCTGATGTCGAATCATTTACCAGCGATCAATACGCAAACCTGAGAAACAAATTTACCAGCACTTCTTTTATTCCCGCTACAGGCGAACTGCGTTCGGGATACATCCTGCCTACTATATTAAATAATTCCAATTCTGTAGGGGAAAAAAATATCCGCCTGGTTTATACACAGTTTGCAACGAATAACCTGAAAACAAATACAGGTGTACTGTCATCTACCCAGCCCTGGAACGGGCTTAGCTTTGACTCGATCACCAAGTGGTATGAGTTTTATTCTGTTATACAGGGAGCCAACATCCTGTACGAACGGGTTAATAATGGCGTTCCCGGCCTTTCAGGTGATGATAAGAAAAGGTATCAGGCAGAGGCTGTGTTTCTGCGCTGCCTGACTTATTTTTTCATGGTCAGGCTATATGGCGATGTGCCATATTATACCAAAGCTTATCAGCAGGCTCCGTTGCCCAGGGAAAAAGCTGTATCTGTGATCAACCAATGTATTGCTGATCTTAAGGCAAACCTGGATAATTTACCATTGGTTTACCCTGATCCCGCATTAAGGGCTGTTAGGGCAACAAAAGGGGCAGCGCTTGATCTGCTGATGAATATGAACATGTGGAATGCAGGCTTTGATAGTGGTAATAAGTTGAAATATTATCAACAGACAGCAGATTTGGGCAGTGAATTAATAGGCAGCAACGTATACCAGTTACTTCCCCTTGATAACTTTAGTGAGGTAATGAAAGGCAGGAGCAACGAAGGGATCTTTGAATTTAACCAAAGTATAAATTATGAGTCCGCACCTAATTTCAGGGCTTTTTTTGGAGAGATCATGCTTAGATATCCGAATAAAAATAGCGGAACAGACAACAGCTCAAGCCATGCTTATTTTAGGGCAGATTACCTGCTGCGTTTGTATCCGGCAGGTATAGCAGATAAGCGTAAGGATCTTTGGTTTGACAACAGTATGCTCAGCCAGGATGGGAATTTTCAACTGCTCAAATTTAAAGGCAACCTAGCATCTAACCAGAGTAGCCCGGAATGGGGCCTGATCATTTTTAGATTCGCCGAAGCAATTTTGCTCAGGGCTGAAGCGCTTGCAGAGCTGGGTGGACAGGATGAAGAAGCGATAAAAATGCTGAATATGATAAGACGCAGGGCCGTTGCACCTGAGTATATAGGAATTGGTGGACAAGACCTGAAAAATGCAATCTTCAATGAGCGCTGTAAGGAACTGATGGGTGAAGGACACCTGTATTTCGACCTGATCAGGACCGGACGGATCTTAAACCCGCAATGGACACTCAACCCGCTTTCAGCTGATCAGTTTGCCAGGGGCGGATGGACCTGGCCGATAGACGTTTCCGCACTATACAACAATCCATACATGAAATTAAACGAGTACTGGCAATAATAAATGCTAAGCGATATGAGAAATTATTTTAAAAAAATAAGATGGGGGCTGGGATTATTTTCTTTGATCCTGTTATTATTGGCTTCCTGTAAAAAAGATAAATATTATTTTGACGGTGGTAAATCTGATCCCAATTTCAAAGGGACCATGCTTCAATACCTGCAGTCAAAGCCCCTACAATTCGATACAATTGCACAGATTATAAAAATTGCTGGTCTTGAAAAGGAGTTTCAGCAGGATGAACTGACATTTTTTGCGCCAACAGATCTGTCGGTCAGGTCGGTTCTAAAAAATGTCAATAACTACCTCTACCAAAGCGGTAAAGACACGCTTAAAGTGCTGACTGACATTCAGCCACAGATCTGGCGTAAGTACCTGATGATGTATATGTTCAAAGGTGCAAACAGGATGAAAGATTATTACCAGCTGGATATCAATCTTAAATCGGTTTATCCCGGACAGAACTATTACTCTTATAACAATGTGATTTTTAACATCGGGGTGATATTTGAAGATATCAATGGGATCAAATATGCAGGGTACAGGCATCTTACGATTGGTTATATCACAGATCTCAATAAACCTACTGATAGCTGGGTTAGTGCCGATATTTCATCATCAGATATTAAACCGCTTAATGGGGTGGTACATACATTGAACACCAATCATATTTTCGGATTTGATTACGGATTTGTTTATGATGTTTATGCCGGTAAATGATGAGGATATTAAAATTTTATAAAACGGATTATTTAAAATTAAGATAATGAATTCAAAATATATCAGTTTAACACTGGCTTTTTTAACCATACTTTTTATTACGGCCTGTAAGAAAAGTGAAGTTTATGAAAATCCCTATGAGGGTGGAAAGCAACCCTTGGGGATTAGCCTCAGTCTCAGCACGGCTCCAGTGCCTCAGGAAGCAACTGGCGGAAGTACGGTTACATTTGCGGCAACAGGTTTATTGCCGTATAAAGACCTGGCTGTATTTTCCTTCAATGGGCAGAAGGCTGAAATACTCAGCATTACGGCAACGGGCATTACCGTCAAAGTGCCTGAAGATGCCAGTACGGGCGTTGCTACCTTATCTATAAACGATCAGGTGTTTTTTGGACCAAGGTTTAAGGTCGGTGGAAAGATTAGTATCGATCCGGAGTTTAGGGTTAGCGGTGGCGCAAACAGGGACATTTTTGCTTATTATCCATTAACAGATGACCGCTTTATTTTTCTTGGAGCATTTACCGATTATGATGGCAAAGGCATCATTACTCCGATAAACCGCATTGTACGTGCATTTAAAAATGGGGGCGCCGATATTTCTTTCCGTTCAGGCGGTGCAGACGGTTCATTGTACGGCATTGCTCCCCTGGGGGATAAATATATAACCGCAGGCAGTTTTTCGGGCTTTTATTTTAATGCCGGAAGATCCATTTTGACAAATATTAACAATATTACCCAGCTTAGCGCCAGTGGCGAAGTAGATTCGGTGCTTGTAGATACTTATAGTACCAACCATAGCCTGGCTCCGGGTATTCCGGCTACAGGAAAGAAAAAGGCCGTTCCTGCTTTTAATGGAGGGACTAATTCTACCATTGGAAAAATTTATAATTACCAGAATAAATTAACAGCAACCGGTAATTTCAAGTATTACATCAGCAAACGATATGATATTTCCAGGAAGCCTGTAGTAATCTCCGGTGTAACCCTTTATGCCGATAGTATTGTTATCGACAGTATGGAGACCCCTCAGGTTGTGCGTTTCAATGCCGATGGATCACTGGACAAAACGTTCCGGTTCAATAGTGCAAATAACATGGGCCTGCCTGCCGGAAACGGGTTTGTATCCAGCTCCTATATGCAGGCTGACGGAAAACTGATTGTGGTTGGATCTTTCAATAAGTTTGATGAGCTTCCTGCCGGCCGGATTGTCCGGTTAAATTTAAATGGAACAGTAGATCCCGTTTTTAATTCGGGCACAGGCGCAGATCAATCCATTGGTTCGATAACCTACAATCCGCTTAACCGGAAGTATTTAATTACTGGTTCTTTTACCACCTACAACGGCATGCCAGCCAAAGGAATCGCCCTGCTTAATGAAGATGGTTCCATCGATCAGTCATTTGTATCAAAAGGATTTTCTTCGGATGGCGGTGCCACTTTTGCCAAACAGCTCTCAAACGGTATGATCGTAGTGAGCGGTGTCTTTTCCACTTATAATGGGATCAGGCGATCAGGCTTTATGGTGTTAACACCTACGGGAGATCTGGCTAGGGGGTACAATGCGATCGGAAGCATCAAGGGATATGTGAATGATCTTTATGAAACAACCAATTCAACCGGGCAGATGGCTGTTATGCTTATCGGATCTTTTAGCCAGATCGATGGTACGGGAGCAAACAATATTACCCGCTTAGTATTTGAAAAATAGACCTGAAAATCTTTTAATAGTTAAGAAAATGAAGAATTATAGATTGACAACAGGCATGATGGCACTTTTTACCCTGGGTATTGTGGTATTATCATGCAATAGTGGATTTGATAAGCTGCTGCCTTCAAAGGAGTACAGCGATTCGACAACGGCGGTAGCAAAAAGCAGGAAAGTTTTATACCTGATTGTGGATGGGGCAAGAGGCTGGTCGGTACGGGATGCGCAGGCTCCTAATATTACTGCATTGACTAAAAATGCGACCTATTCGTGGAATTCGCTAAGCGATAGTCTGTCAAATAATGGCAATGGCTGGGCAGATTTACTTACGGGTGTTAATAAAGCAAAACACAAAATTATTGACGATTCTTTTACCGGAAATAAACTGGATCAGTATCCGGAAATCTTTCAGCGGATTAAATCTATAAAACCAGATACAAGAACAGCCGCATTCGCTGCCTCGGCATTGTTTAAAGATAAATTAACTACAGGTGCCGATATCAGTCAAGCCTACAACACTGATGCAGAAGTTAAAACCGCAATTATTTCTGAACTTGGAAACGATGCCTCTGCTTTGATAGTAGGGCAGTTTGGAGCGGTTAACGCAGCCGGAATCCAATTTGGGTACGACAATTCCTTTCCGGCTTATAAAAGTGCCATTTTGCAATTTGATCAATATCTTGGAGAAATCCTCATGGCATTAAAATCCAGAAAGAACTACGCAAAAGAAGACTGGCTGATTGTGCTGACTTCCAATCACGGCGGACAAGCAGTAATCCCGGTCGAGCAAGATGACAAAACCATTTTTAGCTATCCTAAAGCCAATACATTTACAGTTATATCCAACATCAGTTATAAGCCGTATCTGCTTGATAAACCGTTCACCGGTAATAAGTATACGGGTAAATTTTTGCGCTTGTATTCCAATCCCGCCAGTTCAGCTGCAACTCCGGCGACCTCGGTCCGGGCTGAAGTCAAGAACAACAATAACATTTATAATTTTGGAGATACCATATCTTTTACGATCGAATTAAAGGTCAAAAAAAATATTCGCGGTACCAGTTATCGATATGAATGGCCGGTATTTTTCTCTAAAAGATTTGATAAGACCAAAAAGGTCGGAAATGGATGGGCATTTGGTTGGGAGTCGGATAGATGGCGGTTTTTTATGGGAACACCCGGCCAAGATCATCAAGCGGCTGACGATCCAACGAATCTTATCGATGGAAATTGGCATAGTCTTGCTGTTGTGATCTTGAACCGCGATTTTAAAAGAGTAATCCGCTATTTCCGCGATGGCAAATATGTGGCAGAGAAAATATTGCCAGACAATTTCGGAACAATGAATAACTCCGCACCCTTGCAAATGGGCCTCATTCCAGTTGATCTTAATAATCCTTTTGATGGTTACCTTAGTGATATCCGCATCTGGAAAGCTGCACTACCGGATGCTGTGATTTCCCAATTTTCCTGCGATACGAGAGTCAATCAATCACACCCGTACTGGAACCGCCTAATTGGTTATTGGCCGGCAAATGATGGCAGTGGCTTAATTATTAAAGATGAAAGCCCGGCCAAAAACGATTTTCATATTTCCGTCGGTACCGGTACTACTTTACAGTGGGATACTTTAAATGATATCATCTGTCCACCCCCCACAGGCGATTTGGCCTTACTGGTTCCAAAAACAACAGATCTTACACGCCAGATCCTGAGCTGGCTGGCCGTTGCGCCGCCTGATAGCTGGAAACTGGATGGCAGGGTCTGGTTAAATCAATAGGATCTTTATCCGCTTTGATGAGAACGAAGAAATTCCGTTCATCATCAAAGCAGATTTTAAACGCATTTAAAATCAACTTGGCCAGTCCTGATAATGGCCGCGCATTAATTTAATCACAATATGAAGTATTTATTGACCTGCTTTTTGTCTTTTTTCTCTCTCTATGGTTTTTCTCAGCATAACAATAGTTTAAAATTGTGGTATAACAAACCTGCAGAGAAATGGGTAGAGGCTTTGCCGGTTGGGAATGGAAGAATCGGGGCCATGGTTTTTGGAGGAATAGAACAAGAACTTTTGCAGCTTAATGAAAGCACATTGTGGAGCGGTGGCCCCGTAAAAAAGGACGTAAACCCCGAAGCTAAAAATTACCTTCCCAAATTACGCGAAGCATTATTGAAAAATGAAGATTATACACAGGCAAACCGACTTTCAAAAAAAATGCAGGGACTGTATTCAGCGTTCTATTTGCCAATGGGCGATATAATGATCAAACACGATTTTGGAAGCTCGAAAGCCGATAATTATTACCGGGATTTGAATCTGACAAACGGACTGTCTACTACACAGTTTACTGTTAATGGTGTAGAATATACGCGGGAGATTTTTACTTCTGCCCCAGATAACATAATGGTAGTCAGAATCAGGGCAAATCAGGTTGGTAAACTCAAATTTACGGTAGCTGTAAATAGCTTGCTTAATTACCGGTTATCCACGCAGCTTAATAACGAACTAATTGTAAGCGGCAAGGCTCCGGTCAATGTAAATCCGTCTAATCCTAAAGGTGTAGAGCCGCTTATTTACGGAGATACGGGCGGATGCAACGGGATGCGGTTTCAATATCGGATAAAAGCGATAAGCAAAGATGGAAGTGTGAATACGCAAAACGATCGTTTGCTCATATCTGGTGCTACAGAAGTATGGTTATATGTAGCTGCGGCGACAAGCTATAATGGCTTTGATAAATGTCCGGATAAAGAGGGGGAAGATGAAAATAAACTGGTTTCCGATTTGATTGATAAAGCCTCCAAAAAGACTTATCTAAATGTTTTTAATGCACATGTTGCCGATTTTAAAAAATATTTTGATCGGGTGTCTTTCCATGTTAAAGATACGCTGGTTAATAATCCTAATGCTAATCTGCCCTCCAATGAAAGGTTGAAGGGGTATGCTTCGGGAATTTATGATCCAGGCCTGGAAACATTATATTTTCAATATGGAAGGTACCTGCTGATGTCCTCATCCCGCCCCGGTGGACCGCCGGCTAATCTTCAGGGAATCTGGAACAAGGAACTGCGGGCACCATGGAGATCAAATTATACCATTAATATCAATACCGAGATGAATTACTGGCCTGCAGAAATAACCAATCTTTCAGAAATGCATATGCCGCTTTTGAACTGGATACAAAGTTTGTCAAAAACAGGAAAGGTAACTGCAAGGGAATTTTACAACGCAAACGGTTGGGTTGCACACCACAATTCAGATTTATGGGCTTTAAGCAATCCTGTAGGAGACAAAGGTGCCGGCGATCCCTCTTGGGCAAACTGGGCAATGGGTGGAAACTGGCTTTGCCAGCATTTGTATGAACATTACCGGTACACAGGAGATAAGAAATTCCTTGCAGAAAAAGCCTACCCCGTGATGAAGGAAGCTGCACTTTTTACATTAGACTGGCTGGTTGAAGACAAGGATGGTTATCTGGTTACAGCGCCTGCAACCTCTCCTGAAAATAAGTTTAAAGACATGGCAGGAAATCAACAGTCGGTGTCTGTAGCATCCACAATGGATATGTCCATCATCAGGGATCTTTTTGCAAATGTGATTGACGCTGCAAATGTTATAGGTACTGATAATACTTTCCGTGATTTACTGATTTCAAAACAGAAGAAACTCTATCCATTAAAGATCGGAAGTAAAGGACAGATCCAGGAATGGTATAAGGATTTTACTGAAACAGATATCCATCACAGGCATGTTTCTCACCTTTTTGGTTTATATCCAGGCCGCGAGATCTCACCCTTAACACCAGAGTATTTTGCGGCAGCACGAAAATCCCTCGAAATACGGGGAGACGACGGGACTGGCTGGAGTAAGGGCTGGAAGATTAACTGGTGGGCAAGACTACAGGATGGAGACCATGCTTATAGCCTGATCCGGCAATTGTTAAACTATGTTGAAACCACTGGAGGCAGTGTTAAGGGCGGTGGTACCTATCCGAATTTTTTTGATGCACATCCGCCGTTTCAGATTGATGGCAATTTTGCTGGTACTGCCGGAATGGCTGAAATGCTGATGCAGAGTCACCTTGGCTTTATTCATTTATTGCCAGCATTACCAAAAGCCTGGAATGAAGGTGAAATAAAAGGCCTTAAAGCCCGAGGAGGATTTGAGATATCGATTACCTGGAAAAATATGAAGTTGCAGGCCGGGTCAATAAAATCAATAAATGGAAACGAATGTATTTTGCAGACAGATCTGCCAATAAGGATAAATGGAGTGAAGACCAGTTCCAAAAAAAATACCGGAGGTTACGAGACTAAGTTTAAAACCAGTAAAAATAAAACCTATCAATTTACCGCTTTATAGCAAAAAAAATGCGATAGGTGAGGCCTTACCTTTAATTTGAAGACTAGCGCAAGAGACCACTGACTAAATTAGGCCATTTGCCATATCGTTTTTTCGAATTTAACTGCGTATTTTATTTAGAACATTTTTATCCGATAGTTCTTTGTCTTTAACGTCTCACCTGACTTGGAGGAATACCAAACTTTCTCTTGAATGCACTACTAAAGTGCTGCAATGAACAGTAGCCTAATTCAAAAGCAATTTCGGTAGCTTGTTTTTTACCTTCGAGCAGATCATTTTTTGAAAGGTCTAAACGTAAGTCGGATAAATAAGAAAAAGCCGTCTGATTAAACATTTCTTTAAACCCCCGCTTGAGTTTATATTCATTTATTCCCACTATTTTTGCCAATTCTACCAGCGTTGGTGGCGATTCAATGTTTTTAACCAAATAATCGCGGGCATATACAATCCGTTCTTTGTCGTAATCATGTTTTATATATTCAGATTTTGAATTTTGAAAGTTATTAAACGATTCGGCTTGCAAAACAAGTAGTTCAATCGTTTTCGAAAGAAGAAATAACCGCTTTAACCCATTTGTATAATCACAATTCAAAATTGAATTAATACAGGTTTGTAAGGGTAGATCAATATTTAGATTAGCATTTGAAAAAGCTACAGGTGTTCCCGAAACTATTTTCTCGGCAAACTGCTTAAGGGAATCATTCCCATCTTTTGACATCGTTAAAAAAGAATCCTTTGCAAATTGAATCATAAATGATTTCATCCGCAACTCATCAAACTTCATTTTACCTTCAGCACTGGTACCATAGAATAAATTATGCTGATTCCCATTCAACTCAAAAGAATTGCTCATCCCATCCTGTTTTATTGAAGTCCTTCCCTGCAAATTAAAGTGCATGGTTACCAATTCCGTATCTCCCCTCCAATCCAGTTCGGTTGGTCTATCCAGATCGGTTTCGGAATATAGAATCTTGATACCATCAAAAAGCCACTGTTTTGCCGTTAATTGTCCAAAAGGGATGTTTATTTTAAAGGTATCTTCTTTAAAACCGTGATTATTAAAGTCATTTTCATCAAAGACCGTTTTGAATGTCTTTTTATCATTTCTTAATTCAAATCCCATTGCTCCCTAATATATCAGTTTAACTCCTTTTTTTACAAGCTCATCTTTTGATCGTGCGATAATTTTGCATTATAAGGTATGTACGGAATATACAAAATCGAAGTTAGAAAAATTACATAACCTGATGATGGCCCAAATGATAAAATGGAAATATAAGTACATGCCAACAAAACAATTGAAATTAATCAATTGGGAGATGGGCCTATTTATTACTCCGGAAATGCTGTGCTGTGTGATATAAATAAAAGAGGAAAGGTGAAGTCGAACACATTTAGCAACGATAATTTTTAAACATGGAAAATACACACCAATACTCGAAAGCCACCCAATGGCTATTTTATTCCATCTGTGCTTACTTTATAATGAACGGAGCTCAGGTGTGGGAAACCGCGCTAATGGTTCCTGCGTGGACAGCAGCCCCGCCTTCCTCATTAATTTTTTTTCAAAAACCCTATGGCTTGGATTTTAAAGTGTTCTGGATAATAACACATGGGATACATGAAATAATATTTATTACAGCTTTAATTTTTAACTGGAAGATAAAGAAACGCAGAAGATTGATTGTATTGGTTCTTGTCGGACATATTGCAGTCAGGGTATGGACATTGATGTATTTCGCGCCAACTATCATGGCATTTCAGCGAGTGCCCTATAGTGATACTGTTAATATATTCCTGCAAGAAAAAGCAGTACAATGGCGCAATTTAAATTATTTGAGAGTGGCGATATTTTTTGTATTAAACTTTTTACTGATACCAGGATTAAAAATAAAAGGGAAAAACAATGAATAAAAAAGCAATAATAATTGGTGCAGGTGTTGCAGGACCAATACTGGCTTTACAACTGAAAAAAATAGGTTTTGATGCTGAAATATTTGAATCGAGACCAGAAGACAATACAAAAGAGGGGGCCTTTTTGGGACTTACTCCCAATGGCTTGAATGTATTGAAAGAATTTGTTGATTTGAGGATGCTCGAAGATGACTATACGCCTGGCTACATGAAATTTTTCAATTCAAAAGGAAAACAGGTAGCAGAACTGGGTACAGCTTATCAGAAACAGCAATACGGTGTAGAAACATTACAGTTAAAACGGACAAATCTTAATAAATATGCCCGGATAGCAGCAGCAGACGCTGGCATAAAAATAGGATATGATAAGAAATTTGTCCGTTTTGATGAAACAAATGACAAGATAACAGCATATTTTGCTGATGGAACTACGGCGACTGGTGATATTATGATTGGCTGTGATGGAATGTTTTCCGAGGTTAGAAACCAGTTGTTTCCGGAAGTTTCTGCAATCAAATACACAAAGCTTATCTCTACTGGTGGTTATGCCAAGATACCCGAACTTTCAGCACCCCTGGATTCAATACGAATGACCTTTGGGGAAAGGGGATTTTTTGCCTATTCGGTTTCTGATAAAGGGGAAGTCTGGTGGTTCAATAATTATTTTAGAGAGCAGCAGCCAAAGCCACAGGAAATAGAGAAAACATTAAAAACTGAAATTCAGGACCATTTAATAAATGTTCATAAAAATGATGATCCTTTATTCTCCAAAATAATCAGAAACAGCCACGAGATTATTGCCTATCCTATTTATGATTTACCCAAACTTTCGCATTGGTATAAAGGTAGAGTCTGCCTTATTGGAGATGCTGCACATGGTATTTCTCCACATATTGGTCAAGGAGCATCACTGGCATTAGAAGATACTGTTGTAATTGCGGAGCTGTTAAAATTACATGAAGACTATAGGACTGTATTTCAGATTTTCCAATCCAAACGCCAGCCCAGGGTAGAAAAAGTGATAAAAAGCGCCAGAAAAGTAGGCGATACTAAAACAAAAACTAACCCGATAGCAGCGTGGTTCCGCGACCGCTTAATTGGGTTCTTTATTGGCAAACAAATTCAACAGCTTGATTGGATTTATGGCTGGACTTATTCAGATTGATTTTTATACAATAAATTATTCCTCAGGATGATAATTCTATCCGACATGTATGATTTTTTAATGATAAATCATATTAGTAGTTCCCGATAAAGTTTAAAAATGCCAAATTGAATGCTAAAATATCACATCAGGAAGATTCTTCTTAAGCGTTAATTTCAAGCTTATATCCTTTAGCCCTTATAACAACAATGTTGATCTTGGGATCGAGCTCCAGTTTTTTTCTAAGTTTTGATATGAACATATCCAAGCTTCGGCCCACAATAACACCCTCGTCTTCCCATATCTCTTTTTGTAACCGGCTTCTGTCTATAGTTTCATTGGGTGACAATGCGAAAATAAGCAATACACGGGTTTCCGTTCCGGTTAGTTCTATTGTTTTTCCATGTATTGTAAGCTTCCGATTTTTCGCATCGAACAATACCGAGCCCAAAGTGAACAGGTCAGTGTACTCCCCTTTAGGTAAAGTTTTTCGCCGCTTAACAGCGCTCAAAAAAATAAATCCAACAAAGGCTAAAAGTGGCAGGCCAGCCAGAAGATATCTATTTTTGGCTGTATTTATGCCCGTTGGTTTGAATTTAATGTTGATCATGTAACATGCCTTAGGCTGTTTTCTTCCTCTGCAGGTTACAATATCATCTTTTTTGTTTTTGGATATGGCATATCCATAAGCTACACTGGCATTGCCACAGTTTAGTACGTTAACAACATAATCACTTGTGAGCGGATCTTTGGTAAACAAACGCTGAGTGGTATTCACCAGGGAGTCGGGTTGAAAAGTTAGCTCATCCTCAAATGTGATCTGGTATTCATTTTCAGCGATCTTTTTTACCGGAAGAACCCTTGATATACTGTCGCCCGACTGTAGGAGTAGTTCATGCCCGATCCGGCGGAGCAAAACTTCTCTTCTGGAGATATCAAAGTCGTCACTGCCAGTCATACTGAAAGCCACGCAGATTACAGAAATAAACGAAAGTAATATTAATCCGAACAGGTATTTGTGCTTCCCATAGACGAGATTTCGAATAAGATCCATTTGTCGAGTTTTTATTTACAAAGTTTACATTTTTATTTGCAATCCTGGTTCTTCAGACGGAAAGAAATCAAAGTAATTTCGATGAATCAATTTTATAGGATATGAACAGTCAAAGAAACGTTTTTTTGCAGCCTGCCAGAGGGTCAGGGAAATACCATTACCAGCTTTAATGGTAAAGAGGGGAAGAAGTAAAGTGTTGCAATTCGAATCCATCCAACTTTCCTCAACATGCTTTAGAATCACTTAAAACAGCAATTTTATTTTTAAATCTTCAATAAAATATTTCTGCATTAGTACAACTCCAGGGATCTTAGGAATCTCAACCAGGATCCCTATTTCTTTTAGATCAACAATGACATACTAACCTAATCTAAATTTAATAGTATCTCATTTTACAGCTGCATGATAATGTTTTTTAAGCCAGATATGCGGATATTAAAGAGTCTTAACTATATCTATTTACCGCTTTTTCCTATTTCCTTAAATAAATCTTTTATATCTCCTGATTTAAGATTATAAGATAATGATTTTGACGTCGAATAAATTGTCTCACCGGTTTTCGAATTAATCACACAAATAATCTTACTTGAACTGTCTTTAACAAAAATTAAATAGTACGCAGTTTGATCTGAATCGATAATCAACTTGTCAAGATCAGTTTTACTGATTACCTTGTAAGGAAATTTATAATCTTCGAACAAGCGCTCTTCATCAGCTGCTTTCTCTAATCTTCCAGCAAAGGGGCTAAATCTCAATAGGTTAAAGTCTGGTATGTATAGTGTCTCTTTTGTAAGTTTTGCCAATTCAGCTTTGTTCGTGATATCATCTCGTACACTAATGTTTTTTCCAGCTTTAAGTAAACTGGTCATTTGATCAAGGTAGTTTTTTAACATACCTGGGCTCCAGTTGTAGAGAAGGCCACCACCGTCAAAGTCATATTTCTTAAAAAATGCATCCGTATTAAAGGCTTTTTCATCAACAGATAATGCCACTTCAGCTACGGGTTCATGATCAGATTTTCTAAGTAGTCGGTTGCTCGTGAAATATTTTTCCTTGCAAGTCCAAAGAGACAGCGCATAGTAGATATTGTATGTATTGCCACTTCTCATGGTTATTGCCTGAAGACTTAAAAAACTGTCGTTTGGCCTCAATGTGCTTTCATGATCTGGTGATAGATAATCGATCGCTTTTGATAAAGTCCAGTTTTTTCTAGCCTGTTCAAGGTACTGTGCTGCACCTGGAAATTCGATGCTTTGAACCATAATATAGGTCCTCCCTTCCTTGATCTTGCTTAGTTTCTTGGCGTCAAGAATACTAACCTGTGCATGAACATTAAAGGCTACAATTAGTAGCGCTATAAGCATAAAGAGTTTTAATTTGATAGTCATGAATTATTTTTTTTTGATTAATGCAGTTACTTCCAATCGGTATATAATACGTCACCATCAGAAGTATATGTTTCACCAATTATCTTTCTTTCAGCTTGCTTATTAAAACCGATTGCTAAAGGGTAGATCTTTACTGGCGTACCTGATGCATAAGCCGTTACTGCAAAAGATTTGCTCTCATTGAATAGTGGAGTAATCATGCCAGCATCACTACCAAAATCATAGTCTCCACTTCTCTTAAAGTTCGTAAAAACATAGGCTTGATTGATATGATTAGGTTTTGTACTGTTTGTAATATACCCAAGAACCAGATCTCTTTTATTATTCGAAAATGCAACATATTGCATTTTCGGGTAGGTCGAATTATCTTCAAATACAACATCAGCAGTTTTGTCTGCTGGTTTTATAATCATTTTGTACTTATCTCCAACCAGATAATTATATCCATGGATAACGTAGGCAAGATCACCCTGAATGGAAATCGATGCCGATAAAACCTCCATGCTCATCCCTGAAACTAATCCATTATAGGTAATTTCAGGCAGTTTCATATCAGGGCCGTAATAAACGATTTTATTGCCATTTAATATATAAAGCGTTTTATCATCAGCGCTCCAATCAAATGATTTAATGTCAGTATACTGATTAATCCTAGCGGTTACCTCACCATTTAAATCCGTTATAGCGATGCTCCCTGAGTAATACTCCAAATAAGCAAACTTTTTGTGATCATGAGACATTTTGATCAATCGCTTGGTAATATTCGGTGTATTGGTTATCCTCTTCCCTGGCTTAGAAAGATTCTCCAGGTAATAAACATCGTTTTTATAAATTATGGCAACATGTTCAATATCTGGGTTCTTAAGTTTGATCAATTCCTCAATAACGTTTTTGTCAACATATGGGTTTATAGCTTTTTTACAGGAAGAAAATAGCGTAATCAATAAGCATAATAGTAAAAATATAGGTCTCATATACTTAAAATTTATAAGAAATTCCCGTACCTGCTGACAAGGTTGTATACACAGTGCCTAAATCCTTGTTGAATACCGCAGGAGCCAAATTGTCATTATTTCCGGTGGGAGAAAAAAGATTGTATTTTACCAATACATTCCAGGCTATAGATTCTGTAATGTTAAATGAGAGCCCCAGCTTTGGGCCTATATATACATTTCTATCAGCTACTCCAGATATTGACGACTGTTGACGATCGTTTGAAGTTGTTTCATAATCTGTCTTGTAAATGCCAAAATTTAAACCAGCAAGTCCTTTAATGGTTTCGGTAAAAGGGATATGGTACAAAAAGCCTAAGTAAGCTGATTTAACTTTGTATTCGCTAAAAGTATCAACACCGTAATTTTCGCCATCATCGATCAAGTAATAAAATTCTGCTGCTTTAGGCTGGTAAACGTGATAACCTACTGTGATATTAATGGAAAACCTTTCACTTTTCGAAAGCAACAAACTAACGTTAGGAGAGATTGCAGGCTTGTAAGTAAAACCGAGTTTCCCCAAAGGGAAATCATAATCAGCACCAATTTGGACACCAAAGCTAAGTCGGTCATCCTCATAATAAGGGTACTGAGCTTTCACAATATTGCATAGCAATATCATGAAAAAGAATAAGAGCGTTTTTTTCATTTTTGTTTGGTCTGCGAAAATACATTTTTTTTATATCCTTGCAAGCCTACTCATTATTTTTTGTTCAAATTATTTACAGGCAATTAAACGTGACAGGTTCGAATGGAATCACAAATATGATACAGCCTGGCAGCCTGCGTAATAATATTCCTTCATTCACTTTCTATGTTCTTTTTTCGTAACTTTTATACAAAAATGGTATTTTTCGCCGATGGATGTAATTGCAAATTTTCCTATACTCGATATCAGTGAATTCTGGCCCGAGCAAGATTCGGGAAATAACTTGCTGTATCATGAAATAATTGGAAAAAGGCATATCGAAAAACCACATAAACATGATTTTTTCCTTTTTATGCTTTTTGAGGAGGGAAGCGGTATACATACCATCGATTTTATAGATCGCCAGGTCACCGGGAGCCAGTTGCACTTATTGTTTCCCGAGCAGATCCATAAATGGGAGCTCGGCGAAGAAACCCACGCCCATCAACTTATGATTAGTAGGAGCATATTCGAAACGCTGGCCAATTCTTTACGCTTTTCATTAATCTTATACCAAAATTATCCGGTAATAAACTTAAGTGCCGAAGCTTATGGAAAAATCCTGTACGAATTTCAGCGCATCAGATCTGAGCTCCCAAAGCCTGCCATACTTTGGGAAATTATCAATGCCAGGATCAGGCTTATTGCGCTGATGGTTAGTGAAGAGGCAGAAACATTGTTCAATAACCAAACGGTTTACCAAACCAAACCGATGCTTTTTAAATACCGCTCGCTGATCGATATGCATTATAAGAAGGAAAAACTTGTTGGGTTTTATGCCGATCAGTTAAGTATTTCCGCAAACTATCTGAACATGCTCTGTAAAAAACATTTTCATGTATCAGCCACAGCACTCATTCACGAACGTTTAGTCCTCGAAGCAAAACGGATTTTACTGACTACCGAAAGGCCCATTAAAGCGATTGCCTTCGATCTTGGGTTTTATGACGTAGCTTATTTCTCTAAATTCTTTAAAAATCAAACCCGAATTACCCCACGTGCATTTCGCGAACAGTTATGAATTGAGCAGGATATAGGCTGTAAATTCGATAAATAAGTATAGATAGTTATAAATGATACAATTTTTAATATAAATCCTACTATTCATAAACATAACAGAAGGTTATTTTTGTAGTAAAGAATCCTGTTATGATAAACCCAAATTCGATCTCGAGAAAAGATTTTATTAAAAGCTCATCTATTTTGCTTGCAAGTACCTGTTTACTGTCAGCAGAACAGGCCATTGCAAATGAAAATGCAAGCCATTTCTCAGGAAAAACTTTGACGTTAAAAAATGTTAGGCTAGAAACGGGATTCGAATATGATCAGGATGAGGTAATCAAAACAAAAACCGAACTTTTCATTATTGAGATTGAAGACGGTAAGGTGAAGCGTGTTCTTCCTAATAATCCTGATGCAAAAGCAATCGATGCAAAGGGATTGTTAATGCTCCCGGCTTTCAGGGATATGCACATCCATCTGGATAAAACCTATTATGGATTGCCGTGGCAGGCGCATTTGAAGAAGAATAGATCTGTAAAGGATATGATTGCTTTCGAACAACAGATAATTCCTGAGCTGTTAAAAACTTCTATACCACGTAGTGAAAAATTAATTGAGTTACTTCAATCTTACGGAACAAGTTATGCAAGGTCGCATGTAAATATCGATCCTACCTCTGGATTAGACTCGCTGAAGCATTTAGAAACGGCATTATTGCATAAAAATAAATCTTTTCAGGCAGAGCTGGTGGCTTTCCCACAGCATGGTATATATTATACTAAATCTGCGGAACTGCTGAAAGAAGCAGCCAAAATGGATATAGACTTTATTGGTGGCCTTGATCCAACTTCAATTGATGGCGGTATTGAAAAACACATGGATTTTGTGGTACAACTGGCATTGGACAATGGAAAGGGGATTGATATCCACCTCCACGAATCAGGCGAATCTGGTTTGAAAACAATCGAATACCTGATTGATAAAGTAATGGAAAACCCAGTGTTGAAAGGAAAAACCTATGTGAGCCATGCTTTTGCATTGCGGTATCTCGATAAAACAAAAACCGAAGAAATTGCTGAAAAACTCGGCGCTGCAAAAATGGGAATAGCTTCAACCATTCCGCTTTCTGGTAACCCAATGCCCATCCCTGCACTGTACAAGTATGGCGTAGAAGTGGTAGCGGGTAATGATTGTATCGTTGACCATTGGAATACTTTTGGCACAGGAAGCATTTTGCAAAAGGCCAATATAGCTGCTCAAATTTATGGCTATCGTACAGAATTTGAACTTTCAAGGATATTGAAACTGGCTACGGGTAATATCGTTCCGTTAGATGATAATGGAAAAAGACAATGGCCCAACACAGGCGATAAAGCCAATCTGGTACTTGTTGACGCCAGTTGCTCCGCAGAAGCCGTATCAAGGGTATCACCTGTTAAATTACTCATCCATGCTGGAAACCTGGTTTTCTGATTAAATGAAAATGAATTGAAATATTTCTGATAGAATAAGCTTATGACCTGTGTTTTTTGTGAAAAAATCTTATCTTGATTTTACACACAAATAAATCTTAAGGATATGAAAATCACATTAGACACAAAATCCCTTTTATTGGGGTTTTTGGGCGCAGGCTTAATGTTTACGGCCATCAGTTTTAAAAACGGACAGGATCAAACCGGTGGAAGGTACCGCACCGAAGTAAACGCCAACAATCTTGTCGTTATCCTCGATACTGAAACTGGAAATTATATCATTGGCCCGGGCATGCAGTCGTTTGGAAAAGTGCAATGGATAAAGGGAGAGTTTGACAAAACATTTAGTACCGCAGTAGACAATAAAAAAGAGCCGAAATAATCAACTGTATCATAAACGAGGTGAATCCATGGTCTGTGTCTCACAGACCATATTTTTGTTTTTTACCGAAGGAAAAGTCTCATGAAGTTGTCATCCTGAGTGGAGTCGAAGGACCTTATTACAATTAACTAAAGATAATGAAGAATAGTTACTTCACACTTATCCGTTCCACTACTGGTTTACCTGTCGATTCTTCGGTGCCTTCCACTTCCGCATATTTTACATTCGGAAGCCAGAAACTGCCACCCTGTATCCTGATAAACAAGCGCGTAACCCTGATGGTTTTGTTGTTTAGGGTTACCGAAACGTGATAGCTTTTATCACTATACCTCTGCAGATAAAAAGCTAGTTTTTTATGCGATACAAACCTGAATTCATATTTATCTGTTCCCAGTTCCTTCGTATCGATACCATATGCAAACTTCCGTTGGATATAGCCCAGGTCTTTTTTCTGTCCTTTTTCACCATAGCGGATCCAATAAACCTGAATAGGAGCACTAGCATTGATGCTGCCATTTTCTTTTAGGTTTAGTGCATAGATCAGGGTGTTGGTATTCGGGTCACGTTGAAGATAAAATAACATATGATCTACATTTTTAGGCGTGGGAAAACTGATAGGGGATGGATCTTTCGATTGTGCCCATGTTTCGGATGAAAAGAGGAAAAAGGTTAAAACTATAGTGAATAAGGCTTTGAATATAATGGGTAGTCTGGGTGGTGTTGAATACATTTTAGGCTTATTATTTAAAAGAGCGTTTAAACTAAAGGTTTGAATAATTTTTACGTGTCGGTTTTGGGTTGATGATGTGGAATTTCTTCATTGATCTTATTAAGTTGTTCATTATAAAGCCGGTCTGATTCTGCCTTACAATGTTCATAATCATCTAATTTTTCGCAAGAAGTGTTTCCGTGGATCTCGAAAAAATCCCTGATGGATGGATAATCAAAATAAACTGACATATTATTAAATTTAGGTTACCAATTTTTGGAAGGGATAGCCATTGATCGTTCGCCGAAAACAGTAAAGGGATCTGCTTTCAAACTCATCTTTTCTGCCATTGCAGAAGGAATTAGCACCTTGTTAATCAAACAGGTTGCTAAGACATCAAAGGGCCATTCCCTACGTCTTTCTTGATAAGTATTAGACGTCATGGACGGAATCGAACCGCCGTACTAGGTTTTGCAGACCTTTACCTAACCACTCGGCCACATGACTATATGATCTTTTCAAGCAGCTTTAGATTCACCTTTTGAAGAAGACTTAGCAAAAGTAAAAATTAATTACTATAATTTCTATAGAAATAGTAGTTTATTTTTGTTGGGTTTGTGATTCGTTAGCTTATTTGTAATTTAATTTGTTGATTTTTAGTTGTTTGTGTCTATAAAATAATTACGGATAGATGCTTAAACAAATCCGATAGCTATGGATCAGGATGACGATTATTCTCACAGGATGCCATCCAGAGAGACAATTTATTGCAAAAAATCAATATAATTGATTTGGTTTTAAGAGAATGATAGCCTCGGGGTATCGTCATTTCGACCGCAGTGTTCCAAAGGAACTCCTTCGGAGGAGAAATCTTTGAACCATGATAAAAGATTTCTCTCCCGAAGGTTCGGGACTGTGCTTCAGTCAAAATGACGATCCTTTTTATTAAAATTTGTCATTAAAAGCTAGTCAAATGATTAATTAGCGATGTCTTCGAGAGTCAATCACTAATGTAACTTAACTCTATAGGCCCTTCGACTACGCTCAGGGTGACACAGCTCGGTCTCCTACACCACGCGCTCTGCTCAAATCCCTTTGTCCCAAAAAGATATCTATCTTAATTGCAAACTATTCTTCTGTAAATCAGTTTTTTATAAATAAAGTATATAAAATCTATAGGAGTACTTGTTTAAATTAAGCGAAGTTTATACTTTTACAAAAAAATAAAATAATTCACTAGCAAATTTACGTTCAATATGAAACTCCGCAGACCACCTCAGCCATATTCCCTGATCAATTATTCAGATCAGTATAACTGCTGTTGCCGCTAATATAAGCTAAGATACGGATCACCTGTTAAAGGTTTTCATTCAGATATTCTTATTTGAAAATCCTGGTACCCCGGGGCCTTTTGATAGAATATTATGGTGGTCATGTATTTCAGTCAATAAGTTGCCGGGGTATCAGGAACGGCCTAACTAATCACCACCACTAGTTTAGGTCTTACTCTAATTAATTCACCACCATTAATTAGTTGATTTATACAGAAGAAGAGAGAGTCAGTACTCGTTGAACTTCTAGCAACTTTCCATAGGAAAAAGTGCTCAAACGGATCTAGCAATAGATTATAAATTAACCAATAACAAGTAAACTCACGTTTCCTGTTAGGGATTTCATTAAAGCATAACAGTTGTTTAAACAGCCTGTACCCATGCTATATGGTTTTCTGTGGGCTAGTGTTAACATGCATCATTAACATCGTCAAGATGTATAAAGAAACTCCTGGTTCATAACAGGTTTATATTTGGTTAGAAAAAGGGGCATGTCTGGATAGAATGCCCCTTTGTTTCTTAATAGTGGTCGTCATTTCGAGCGTAGTCGAGAAATCTATGAATTGAATATAGCTTATAGATCTCTCCATTTCGCTGCGCTTCAGTCGAGATGACGTTTCTCTAGAAGTTTACCCCAATTTCCTTCCTGTATTAATCACATTAACTCCGTTAAAACGGGTAGTGGCACTTCCGTGTGAAACGGCACTTGCTTGTCCTGGCTGACCTTTTCCATCCGAAAATGTCCCACCCAACCTGTAGTCGTTTTTATCGCAGCGTTGTGCACAGGAGTTCCAGAATTCTTGTGTATTGGCTTGGTAAGCAGCATCCTTAAACATGCCTACAATTTTGCCTTCCTTAATTTCGTAGGCCAACTGTGCGCTAAACTGGAAGTTATAACGCTGTTGATCGATAGAATAAGAATTCCGACCAAACATATAAATGCCTTTCTCTACATTTTTAACCATATCTGCCGCGCTTAAAGCAGCATTTCCTGGTGCTAATGAAACGTTTGGCATTCTTTGGAACTGAATACTATCCCAGCTATCAGCATAGCAACAACCCTGCGATGCTGCCAAACCTAAAATATGTGCCTGATCTCTTATTGTCTGATAATTCACCAAAATCCCATCTTTAATAATATCCCATTGGCCACATTTTACGCCTTCATCATCATAACCCACTGCGCCTAATGAACCCACTTCTAGTTTATCGCCAATGATGTTTACCTCTTTACTCCCGAAGTTGAATTTTTTGCTTTCCCATTTATCTAGTGTTAAGAAACTGGTTCCTGCATAATTGGCTTCGTAACCTAAAACGCGGTCTAACTCTGTCGGGTGACCAACAGACTCGTGGATGGTTAGGAATAGGTGAGAAGGATCTAAAACCAGGTCGTATTTGCCAGGGGCAATAGGTTTGGCTTTTAGTTTTTCATCAACATGTACAGCTGCTTCGCGTACATCCTCCAAAATATCGTATCGTTTTTTGTAAAGTGTTACTGGGCCACCTTTAATTTTTTCTTCGTCATTTGGTTTAAGATATTCAAAACCCATACCCATTGGTGCACTTAAGGCATTTCTGGTTTCGAACTTACCACTGGCCGCATCTGTTTTGGTTAGGGTAAAGGTTGGCCATATCCTGTGGATATCCTGATCGATATAAGAACCATCAGTTGACGCAAAATATTTCTGCTCATTGATCATAAACAGGTTGGAACTGATATATTTTGCACCGCCTTTCATCGCCTCGCTATTTACCTTTAAAAGTAGGTCAACTTTGTCGGCAATGGGTACCTCAAAAGCATTGATTTCGATTGGTGTTTTCCAACTTACCTCCCCATATCCTTTTTGCGCTGTTAATTGAACAGGTTCTTCCATGAGTTTAGAATTTCCTTTGGCAATGGCTACGGCAGTTTCTGCAGCTTTGGCGATGCTGGCATTATCCATGTTATTGGTAGCGGCAAAACCCCAGCTTCCATTGGCGATAACACGAACACCTAAACCATAAGATTCGGAATTGGAGATGTTTTCTACCCTGGTTTCTCTAGTAGCCACTACCTGATTTAAATACCGTCCAATGCGTACATCGGCATAAGTTGCACCTTTGCTTTTTGCAGCGTTGAGGGCAACATCGGCCATTTTTTTCTTTAGGGCAATATCGACAGGCGTTAAGGATTCTTCAATAAAAATAATTTTGCCAAAGGCAGGTATATTGGGCATCATGCTGGTACCAAGGCCAACACCTGTCATGTATAAAAAATCTCTTCTTCTCAATTTTTTGATTTTTATTAATAAAAAACGTCGTCATCTCGACTGAAACGCAGTGGAATGGAGAGATCTATCTAGACAGATCTCTCGACTTCGCTGCACTTCGCTCGAGATGACGGTATTTAGAGGGAATTCCTTAAATCGCATCCGATAAAGAAGTAAACGTAAAATCGCGAATTTTCATTGGCGGAATCAATCCACTCCCTGTTCTCACCGGTTTACCCAAAGCTTCAACATTGTTGAGCATAATTACCGGACTCTCGTTGAACCTGAAATTCTTGATCGGAAATTTAATCTCACCATTTTCGATGTAAAAAGTACCGTCACGCGTTAACCCGGTAAGTAATAATGTTTGAGGATCTACCGAACGGATATACCAGAAACGGGTAACCAATATGCCTTTTTCAGTACTTTTGATCAGATCTTCCAACGATTGTGTTCCACCTTCTATGACCATACTGCGGCTAAAAGGAAGCGGTTGAACATTTTTTTGAGCAGCCCAATATCTTGAATAAGACAGGTTTTTAACTACCCCTTTTTCAACCCATTGCGTTCTTTTTACTGGTAAACCTTCGCCTGTGAATGTAGAAGATGGGATTTCAGTATTCATTGGATCAGAGTAGATATTTACGTTTTCTGAGAACAATTGCTCTCCTAAACGGGTACCACCACCCTTTTTGCTCATAAAACTCCGGCCTTCGTCAGCACTTCTGGCATCAAAACCCCTAAACATATTGCCGATAATATCGCTGGCTGCAAGTGGTTCTAAAATAACAGTATATTTTCCTGGTTCGACGGCTTTTGCACCTGCAGAACCATTGGCTTTGCTTGCTGCAATTTTGCTAAGTGCCAGGGTATCCATTTTGTCGAGATCATTAAAGCCTTGCTCAACGTAGCCTGATCCTGTTCCTTGCTTGTTTCTAACAGTTACCGAAAAAGAAACATCGGTGCCTTTATTGTAGGCGAACAAACCTTTAGAGTTCATGATCGCGTTAAAACGGGTTGAGTTCTCTAAGAAACCGGCCGCATCTAAACCAGCTGCCTTTGATACACTTAAACTTTTTCCTACCATTTCGGCCCTGGTATCAGGAGTCATGGCAGCAGTTTTAGCATTGTATGTATTCGATTCTGGAAAAGTCTGTGGACCTAGTGGAGGCATAAACTCAGGGTTTTCTGGTGCCAGCATGGCCAGTTCTTCTGCTCTTTTTACCACCTTTTGTAAGGAAGCATCATCAAATTCATTTATCGTTGCCGAACCAGTTTTTTTACCAAAAGTGGAGCTTACACCTAAACTCATGGTACTGATCTGCCCTGCGGTAGAAACCGCATTGCGGGCATAACGGATATTCCCGCCATCAGAACCGTTTAAACCTACTTCGCAGAAATCGGCTTTCGAATAACTGATTACTTTTTTTAGTATCGCCTGGGCTTCTTCTTTACTTAATATGGCCATAATTATATTTTTCTTGCTGTATTGATAACATTAACTCCATTAAACCGGGTAGTGGCACTGCCATGCGATACGGCACTGCTTTGAGAAGGCTGTCCTTTTCCATCATTAAACGAACCGCCTAAACGGTAATCACTTTCATCGCAAATGGCATTGCACGAATTCCAGAACTCTTGCGTATTGGCCTGGTAGGCTACATCGTTAAGCATGCCTGCAATTTTACCTTCCTTAATTTCGTAGAATATCTGTCCGCCGAACTGAAAATTGTAACGTTGCTGATCGATAGAAAAACTTCCGTCGCCAATGATGTAAATGCCTTTTTCAACATTTTTGATCATATCATCAACACTCAGTTTTTCTTTTCCTGGCTGTAGCGAAACATTTGGCATACGCTGAAACTGAACATCATCCCAGCCCTGCGAATAACAACAGCCATTTGATTCTGTTAAACCGATAATGTGTGCCTGATCACGGATGGCCTGGTAGCTTGTGAGTATCCCATTTTTGATCAGATCCCATTTTTTGCATTTTACGCCTTCATCATCGTAGCCAACAGCACCTAACGAACCTACCTGGGTTTTATCAGCTACAATATTTACTTTATCACTGCCAAATTTGAAATTTTTTGATTCCCATTTATCTAAGGTAAGGAAGCTGGTGCCTGCATAATTGGCTTCGTAGCCTAAAACACGGTCTAATTCTGTAGGGTGGCCAACAGATTCATGGATGGTTAGCCAAAGGTGTGAAGGATCTAAAACCAGATCGTATTTACCTGGCTCAACCGATTTTGCTTTTACTTTTTCTGTTGCTACACGGGCTGCTTCTTTAACATCTTCCAGCATATCATAACGGCCTTTATAACGGGTTACAACACCAGTAACTTTATCTTCAGGGCGGGCATGCATGTATTCATAACCTTTACCCGAAGGTGCACTCAATGCATTACGTGTTTTAAATTTACCCGATTCGCGGTCTACTTTGGTTACATTGAAAGTCGGGTAAATGCGGTGGACATCCTGATCGATGTAAGAACCATCAGTAGATGCGAAGTATTTCTGCTCATTAACCGCGAAAATAACGGAATTTACAAAATTGGCTCCATTCTGCATGGCCACGTCGTTTACATTCAAAAGCAGGTCTACTTTCTCCTTTACCGGAACTTCGAAGGCATTAATTTCGATTGGTGTTTTCCAGCTTACCTCGCCGTAACCTTTTTGCGGAGCCAGTTGAACCGGTTCGCCCTGTATTTTGGCATTGGCTTTTGCAACGGCAACCGCTTGTTCGGCTGCTTTGGCAATGGCATCTTTGGTTACATTGTTTGTGGCAGCAAAGCCCCAGCAGCCATTGGCTAAAACACGAATGCCTACACCATACGATTCGGTATTGGCTACGCCTTGAACACGTTTTTCGCGGGTGGCTACAAACTGGTTTAAATAACGCCCGATGCGGATATCGGCATATGTTGCACCTTTTGATTTTGCCGCATTTAGTGCAACATCAGCCAGTTCCTTTTTAATTTTAACATCTACTCCATCTAAGGCCTGTAATGGGTCTATAGGAGTTCCGAATGCAGAAAGGTCGGGAAGGAGTAGGGCACCCATACCCATTCCGGATAAGTAGAGGAAGTCTTTTCTTTTCAATTGGTTGAATTTAGTTAGTTTACGTTCTCAATATAGCCAATTGTGAAGCGAAAATTGGAAATTGATTATAACATTTTAGTTTCAATGCTGAAAAAAGAATAATTTTTTGTCTAATGGTGTTTTTAACTAAGGATGAACATAGGTAAACATAGATTCTGGATGTTCTGGGAAGTTTTAGCCATACCTGCAAAGATGTTTTGCTACAGAAAAATACGGAAAGCACGCAATATTTACTCAATTGTCATCCTGAGCGAAGTCGAAGGATCTTTCAGTCGTGATTACTATAGTTCTTAATGAGCGTTAGCATTAATGGGGTTTGTCATTCTGAACGCAGTGAAGAATCTTTATCAGATTGCACTGTTTCATTGGAGGAGGATTCTTCACTGCGTTCAGAATGACAGTAAGCGCGCGACTTATTTAACGGCCAATATCCTCGATTCGTACCATAAAAAGCCGGCTGCAAGCAGAAACCCTGCAAAAAACCACCAGAGTGATACTTCTTCCTCTACAATAGTATCTGTTAATTTATTTTTGGCTTTAGTAGTACCCAGGTTTTTGATAAACTGATGGGTTCCATCTAGCTTTTGTTGGTTTTTGAGTGCTTCCCAATCTGTTTTTTTGTAGATATATACTGGCTCAATGGCTTGATTTACTTCTAAATTAGTCCAGCCTGATTTTTGAGGCCAGTATAAAGCATCCCATTGGAAAGGAAGCTCCATGTTTTGTCGTGGACTGAGTAAAATACTATCGATTTTTAATTGTGGGATCCTGTCTGATGCTACCAGATCTGCAATAATCCTCATTTTTTGGTGGATAACAGGGAATTGAGGAATGATGTTTACAGACTGAATATCGTTTCTTTTCCTGGCTGCATTGGCCAAAATTTTAGACCAATAAGTAGCATAATCAGTTTTTTGCCCTGAAAGTAACCAATTATAGGTGGCGGAAAGTGTAGAGACTAATACTTTGCCATAACCGCTGATGCTGCTATTAACTACTGTTTTACCGCTGGCATCGGCAACAATGGGCTGGTCAGTTTGGTTAGACTTTAAAAATACAGCTTGTTCAAGTGGTAACGGATTAAATTTGTGATGATCTTCTGTCACGATTAAATTTAAGGGTTTTCCTTTTAAAACAGGAGATTCAAAACGGCCAAATTTACCACCGAGTGTTGTCAAAGCTTTTGTATTTGTAACCCTGATCAATAATCCCATTCCGTTATTAACCCCAAGCGCTATTGATGACCTTTCGTTGGGGCTAATAGCTGCTAATTCTTCTTCATCGATGATCAGGATATCGAATTTTTTTAAGGATGATGTATTAATTCGATTAAGGTTTATGCTATCTATGTTAAGGAAATCGAAAGCAAATTTATTTTTACTGATCTGACTTCTGAAAGCCAATGGATATTGATTTTCATATAGCCAGTTTTTTAAAAATTTATATTCGAAGTCGGGAAAAGAGGCTAAAATCAGCACTTTCATGGGTGTCTGATCGCTAACCTGAACCGGCACGGGTTCTTTGGCCAGGGTATCATTTTTTTGTAACGCAATTAATTCGTAAATGGCTTTTCCTGTTTGTTTGGGATTCGTTTTAAATGAAAAAGATTTATTCGATTTTGCCCCGATAGCGATCGAATCTACTGCTTTACCTAAGCCCTTGAACAAAAGTTTAACCATTTCGCTCCCTGAGTTTTGATAAGTTCCCTGAACTTGAAGCGGTTCACTGGTTTTTAATTTGGCTGGCCAGTTGGCAGAAATGATCCCGCCAGGATTTGCCGAAGGATGAAAGGTGATCTGGTATCCTTTGAGGTTTTTCAGTTCAGCTGCACTTAAGCCATAACCGTAAATATTCAGTTTTCGGATATTTGGATTCGATTTTAAGAAATAGGAGAGATCGGAAAGGGTTGTGGCCTTCGTATTTTTTAAATTTACTGATGGAAATGCATATTTTTTCCTCTTTAGTTTTGCAACAGAATCGGTGTTTGTGCCGTCGGTGAGTAAAATAATTTCATCAGGATTTTGTTTTACATGTGTTTCGTATCTGATCGGTACAATTAACAGAATAAAACAGCCCACGGCAACGATATTCGCTAAAATTCGCCATACCAATCGCGCTCGATTTGTCCGGGTTACCTCTTTGTAGAGCAAAAAGGCCAATAAAACCAAGCTAACCAGAATAGCGATGTATTTAAATTCCATATCTACTTGCCGGTTTTGTTGAGGTTGTTAAAATAGTTTTGATACAATGCAGAAGCTGGACCAGTACTTTGTGTCTGCGGTTTTGCTGCTTCGGTATTGATCATTTTTTGTATAGCCTGTTCAACCAGATCAATATCGCTCATTATCAATTTATTGCCTGTGCTTAATTTTCTTAAACTGCTTAAGGCATTTAAATAGGTAGAAGGATGATCGGCTGCGGCTCCGATCATGTATTTCTCTGTTTTGCCAAGTAAGAATTGATCTTGTTCGATGAACTTTTTCCCTGTTTTTCTGCTCTCCAGTAAGGCGAGCGCTGCTTTTAAAAAGGCCGTTCTTTTTTCTTTTTGCTCAAACGACATTTTCTGAACCGGCTGTGTAATCTTATCCAGTTCCCCGGTTAAACGTTTCTCAGGTTTTAATGCTGCCGTTTTTACAGTAGTTTTAGCCACATAAGCCCGCGACTTTTGTTGCAGATCTTTCAGTAACCTCAGCGCTTTATATTCGTAAGGTAATGCTTCCTGGGGTTTATAAGTTCTTAAACGGAGTTCGGCATTCCACATTTCAGTTAAAACGGCCTTTAGCTGTGCCTTCATTTCTGGTTCGAAGAAGGTGGCGTCCTCTGCGATATCATGTTTATGGGCATATTTGTCCATAATGGTGCTCACATCACCAAACTTTTCGCCCTCATTCTTATGTTCCGCATGCTCGTCGTGATCATCATGATCGCCTCCTATTTCATTTTCGTTTTCTTCTCCCAAAAACTGTCCGTAACGTAATCTCAATAACTTTTGATCGATACCTAGGTCATTACTTCTGGTTTTAAATGTCTGCACAGGTATTGATGATTGATCTTTTATTAATTTCTCGGTATCGATAATGATCTGCCTTTCGCTCCTGAAATATTCTGGAACCAGGTTAACGCCATTGGTCATTCCTGCTAAACTCATTAACTCGGCAGTATCTACAATTGAAACGAAATAGACATCCGAACGGCTCGATTGACCATGATTATCCATCGCTTTGATGAAAAAGTAAAGTTCATCGCCTGGTTTCATGCCAAGGCTTTTTAAGTCAATCTGTTTACTTAACGTGAAGTTCCTTTTATTATCAAACCCGGTATTAAACGATAGTTTTTTCTCGGTGAAACTCACCCCTTCACCTTTACCACTGGCCATGGTTGCCGATATATAGGCGTCGTTGATGCCATAGTCATCTGTAAGTGATACGTTCAGGTTAATCTTTTGCGGCTGACCGATATCAATCGTGGTATGCTGTTTGGGTTGCGTAATTTTAATCGTAACGGGTAAATCAGGAATGATCTCGATCTGGTAGAGATCTGATTTTTTACCGTCCAGATCCAGTTGATAAAAGCCTGATTTGTTGACGGTTTTGCTATATGTCCATTGCGTATGTGATGCATTTAAGGCTTTTAGTGGGGCAATTTCGTTATCGTTAAAGATGATTTTCAGTTTTTTAATACCAATGTTTGTTTCGATTTTCCAGTTTGTTTTGGCGCCTGTTTCGGCAGTAATAGTAAACTGCTTTTGTTTACGCTCAGCTTTTTGAGTGTAGGCAGGCGGAATGATGGTAGCGCTGAAATCGGAAATTTCTGCGGGAATATTTTCTTTGATTGCCGGAATTTGACTTGCTTTTTCGTGAAAATTTAAAGGTTCACTTTTATGTAAAGAGATTTGGCTAATGCCGATGCTGATGAGCAATCCTACAAGAAGGATAATCAAGCCTAAATATAATTTCTTCACAGGCTCTTTTGGCTGCGATAGGTTGGGGATTATATTTTCGATTTTGTTGCGCTGCAGTTGTTGCAGTATAGTCAATTCATCTTGATTTTGCAGCAGGAGATCAGCACTCTCTTCCAGTTCGGGATACTGGTTGTTTACAAAACGCGAAACATCCTGATCGGTGGTTTTCCAAATGGGTTTTATGAATAAGAAGATGCCCAGAATAACAGGAAAAACAACTGCAAAAAGCCATGGAGAAAAATGCAGCAAGTAAACGCTCATAACCGATAAAACCAAAGAAATGGCCAAAGCAATTGCAATAATGCTAATCAGATAAAAGTTAATCCACTTTTTCCTTAGGTTACGGATCCAATTTTGTCCTTCAGCTTTTAACATAATTCGGTTTTTTTCTGAATGATAAAATACGTTCGGTAACAAAAATCAAAAGGGCAGTTATCCAAAATAAAGTTACAAGTTCTTCATTTTGAGTAATTTGTGTAGATTCTGCTTTGGTAATCTCGGTAACTTCTTTTTGCTGAACTGATAAGCTCCGCTGATCGGCAGGATTGTCTTCGAAACCGAAGTCTGTTGAGTTTTCCGCTCTGATCACAATCGGCATCAACGCTTTTACAAATAAGCCATCCCAAACCAGTTCGTTCCATTGCGGGTTAAAACGGCTGTAAAAGTGAAAGATATGTAAGGAATCAGCCTTTTCATTTGTCAATACTGCATTTCCAAAACCATCGGTCCATATTTTTTCAGCTTGGCTGGTTGAGGCAATTCTTTTACTCAATTTAATATGACGACCATAAATGTTAATAGTAGATGGTGTGGCAACTACTTTTCCTTTTTCGTATTGAAATAATGCTCCATCCAATGCAATTGATGATTTGAAATCTGATGAAACCGGATTATCAGATAACCAAAAACCAATGGTTGCTTTTCCTGCAACTGCATTGATGATAATTTTCCGTTTGGTGAAACTTTCAATGGCTTTTAAGGCCGCAATGAGATATTTACTGTCTGTAATACCCGAAGTTTCGTGTATGGCGACGTTTATTGGCGATTCGTCTGCCGAATTTAAAGCCTGATAAGTGGTGCTTGAGGGATTGGACTTTGCTTCATATTTCTTACCTGCATATCCGGCAATCCAGCTGCTAAGCGTATCGGTTTGGTTTAGCGGAATGTATTTCAGTTTATAGCTAACAGTTGGCAGTTCGTTACCAAAACGGTTTAAGCGCCGATCGGCAAAAAAATAAACTTCAGCTCCAGGAGGAACAAATTGATTAGCTGCACTCAATAAGACTGTATAACTTAAATTATCGTCCTGTTTTGTTTCATTAAGAACGGTATCTTTTAAGATTAATGGTTTAAAACCCACATTAAAATCGTGGATTTCGTAACCCTTTTTCAGTAATGAATCTATCGTTTTTTTATTAGAATTGAAAACCTGTTGGAAAATAGTTTTATCAACCAAAATCCATCCGGCTTTATTTTTGCCCGAGATTATTTTTTTAAGATAAGGTTGTGCCAGAAGAAATGCCAGCAGCACCAAAATCAAGCAGCGTAAAACCAATAAAAGCCAATCGTTAATTTTAAAGCTTTTTGAGCTTGCCCTCGAACTTTCGCCAAGCAGCGCAATGCTGCCGATCTTAAGGGTTTTACCCTGTTTAACATTCCACAGGTGTATAATGAGCGGGATAATTAAGCCTGCAAGCGTCAGTAAACCTATGGGATATAAAAAATGCACGGCTTAAATTCTAAGTTTACTTCTTTGTTTTAAAAAATCCCTCAATGCCTGGTCTAAAGGTTCATCGGTTGTAATTGTCCGGTAAAAAATCCTTCTATCAAGCAGCTTTATCCTGGTTTCTTCCAGGTAAGCATTAAGCTTGTTTTGATAATTGGTCTTCGCTTTGGTTTGATCAATCTGAATGGTTTCTCCTGTTTCCAGGTCTTCGAAAGTGCTGTAACCTTTAAAATCAAGATTCAGTTCGTTTCTTGATAACACGTGAAAAACCACGATCTCGTGCCTTAAAGTATTCAACGTATCCAATAACTTGATAATTTCATCTTCTTTTTGATAAAGATCGGTGACGAAAATCAGCAATTCGCGTTTTTGGGCTCCGGCAAACAATTCTTTATAATGAATGGGTTTAGTGAATGCTCCATTGGGATTGATCTGCTCTAACTGGTAAAACAATCGGGCCAAATGCTGGTAATCCTGCTTTGGGGTCATGGAAAAGATCCCTGAATTTTTCAGCACGTATAAACCAATGGCGTCGCCCTGTAAATTAGCGAGGTAAGCTAAAGATGCACCAAGATATTTTGCATAATCTATTTTGGTAAAATCGCCATCACTGTGGTTCATCGAGGCACTGGCATCTATTAATATCCGCACGGCAATATTCGTTTCCACCTCCGATTCGCGGATATAATAACGGTCGGAGCGGGCAAACATTTTCCAGTCGAGCGACCGTAAATCGTCGCCAGGTTGATAACTTCTGTATTGACTAAACTCCAATCCTGGTCCCTTTACGGTACTTTTATTAATGCCGTTCATAAAACCATCAATCGTCATTTTTGCCGATAATGAAAGGTCTTTAATGGCCATTAATACTTTTGGATCGAGCAGTTTACTCATTAAATATTGGCTTTTGGTTTCGAAATGGCTTTAATCAGTTCGTCTGTAACTTTATCGGATGAAACATTTTCGGCTTCTGCCTTAAAATTCATCAATACCCGATGGCGAAGTACCGGATAAGCCATAGCCTGTAAATCTTCCGTTATCACAGCATACCTGCCCTTAAATAAGGCTCTTGCTTTTGCTGTTAAAATCAGTGCCTGTCCGGCCCTTGGTCCTGCGCCCCAACGCACCCATTCTTTTACGAAATTTACAGTCGTGGTATCAGGTCGGGTGGCGCGGATGATTTCACTTACATAAGTAATTAAATCATCGCTGATGCTTACTTCGCGGGTAATGGCTTGCAGTGCTGCAATTTCTTCAGCGCCAATAATCGGGTTGATCACTGCTTTTTTGCTTCCAGTTGTGCTGCTTAAAATCTGAGTTTCTTCGGCTGCCGTTGGGTAACCGATTTTGATGTATAAAAGAAAACGGTCTAATTGTGCTTCTGGCAGAGGATAAGTTCCGGCCTGTTCAATCGGGTTTTGTGTAGCCAGAATGAAAAATGGCCGATCTAAAGGATAAGTTTGTCCGCCATAAGTTACTTCAAATTCCTGCATGGCCTCTAATAGTGCCGATTGGGTTTTTGGGGGCGTCCTGTTCACCTCATCTGCCAGGATAATGTTGGCAAACAAAGGGCCTTTGTTAAATTTAAAAAAACGTTTTCCCGTTACGTGGTCTTCTTCCAATATTTCGGTACCCACAATATCGGTAGGCATTAAATCGGGCGTAAACTGAATTCTTCTAAAAGAAAGATCTAAAGCCTGCGACATCGTTCTTACCATTAAAGTTTTAGCCAAACCCGGTACACCTTCCAGTAAACAATGTCCGCCGGCCATTAAAGCAATCAGCATTTCTTCAATGATCACATCCTGACCCACAATTACTTTTTGTATTTCGCTTTTTAAAAGGGAGATCTTATCGATCAATATTTTTAGGTTGCTTTCTGAACGCTCCAAAACGGTTGATTTTTTAGTATAACGATATTGTGTTTCAATATAGGGCATATTGATAGATAGTTTTAGCCTAATGGAAAAGAATATCAAAAAATTTACACGATAATTAGGATAAAAAAGCAGAATAATAAAAAATGGAGGTAATTTTAGGGTGATGCAGAGAGCTAAATTTACATTTGCGAGGTTAAAATATAATTCAGGCGATTGGGATACTGATCAGCGCATGCCATCCAACCTCTTAAATTCCCTTCTCGAGTATACAACCATTCCTTTGGATGAAGAAGAGAAAATTGTAGAGCTGAGCAGCCGCGATTTATTTAAATATCCTTTCTGTTATTTAAGTGGGCATAAATTGGTTCAATTTAGTCAGCAAGAAGCAGTAAATTTTAAAACCTATGTGCATAACGGAGGTTTCGTTTTTGTAGATGATTGCAATCATGATATTGATGGTTTATTTGCCCGTTCATTCGAAACACAGATGAACAACCTTTTTGGTTCTCAGGCTTTGAAGAAAATCCCTAATAACCATGGTATTTATAGTTCTTTCTTTAAGTTTGACAAAGGACCGCCAACCACTTCTTTCGAGTTAAACGGTTGGGGTGATGATATTGTGCACGATTACCTGAAAGCAATTACCATTAACAACAGGATAGGAGTGCTTTATAGCAATAAAGATTATGGCTGCGAGTGGGATTACGATTTCAGGAACAAACGTTTTTTAGCTGAAGACAATACCAAGTTCGGGGTAAATATTATTCTGTACGCCATGGGGATCAATAGTTAACAGTTGACAATTTTCAATTGGCTGTTTTTTCGTGCTGTCAGATGTTACCGTCTGACAGGTTTAGAAATTCATTGATTAAGTTTTAATCGCAGCAGATGGTAACACCTGCCGCCACACTTAAATTGCTGGTTAACCAATCTACAAAGCATACGCGGTTTCGGCTTTAGATTGATTAAGCACCAAAAAGCTCTGAATATTTCCAACATAAGCCAGTGCACCTATATTATCTCGCAGAAAATTGTTGTAAGACACCATATCGGGCATGGCCACTTTAAGCATAAAATCGAAATGCCCGGTAAGGTGATAACATTCCATCACTTCTGGGTATTTTTCCATTTCGGTCTTAAATGCCCTTACAATATCTTCCGAATGTGTGGTAAGCTGAATGTGCGGAAAGGCTATAAAATGCGACCTCAGTTTATCGATGTCTACAATGGCAACTGTTGATTTGATGTAGCCATTTGCCCGCAGTTTTTTAATGCGGTCTACAATGTGGGTCATGCTTTTTCTAAGCTTTCCCGAAACTTCTTTATAGGTTAATAATCCATCACGTTGTAAAAGATTTAGGATTTCGATATCAGTCTGATCAACTTTTTGAGGTTGCATGTAAATACTTAGTGTATAATTGTTTCTTTTTTGTTCGCTTTTGTGAAGACTAAAAATAGTTAAAATAAGGTATATTTATTTAATTTATTGTCGTTATTTAAAAATGTACTTAGTGTATATATTACAATAATGGTAAAAATTATGGAGTGCAAATAAAAATTATATTCTGTCAGCTTATTTTCCTGCTATGCTAAACCAAACTTTTAGGATGTTTAGGGTTTGATAAAAAATAATTTTTACCAAAAAAATAAGTTGTTGCAGTATAATTTGCTTAACTACTGATCTTTACGCTGTAATTAATTTAACCGAATATTATTTTTCTCATGCATAAAAAACACAATTTTGGTGCCGGCCCATGCATATTGCCGTCATCTGTAATGGAGCAAGCTGCTCAGGCCGTAATCAATTGGGGAGGGATGGGTTTATCTATTTTAGAAGTTTCTCATCGATCGCCAGAATTTGAAGATGTGGTACTTAAAACCCAGCTTTTGGTGCGCGAGTTATTGTCTGTTCCCGATCACTATTCTGTACTTTTTTTACAGGGTGGGGCCAGTACACAATTTGCTATGGTTCCGATGAATTTTTTGAGTGAAGGAAAAAAAGCTGCTTATCTTGATACAGGATATTTTGCACAAAAAGCCATTAAAGAGGCCAAATTGTTTGGCGAAGTAGCGATCGTGGCTTCTTCGAAAGATAAAGATTATGCCTATATCCCGGTTGATTTTAATAATGATAAGCAAGCTGCGTATCTGCACTGTACTTCAAATAATACGATTGAGGGGACAGAAATATTTGATTTCTCTACTGCGGGTGCGCCGTTGATATGCGATATGTCATCAGATATTTTTTCCAGAAAAATTAACATCACCGATTTTGATCTTATTTATGCTGGTGCCCAAAAGAATATGGGGCCAGCTGGGATGACCTTGGTCATTGCTAAAAATGAATTCCTTAACCAGGCAAAAAAAGAAATCCCATCAATGTTGGATTATCGGGTATTCCGCGATAATATGAGCATGTACAATACACCACCAGTTTTTTCTATTTATGTGGCCATGCTTAATTTATTGTGGCTGAAAGACCAGGGTGGTGTAAGTGGGATGGAGCAAAGAAATATAGAAAAGGCAAAATTATTATATGCCGAAATAGACCGTAATCCGCTTTTTTACGGTACGGCCGATGTTGAGCATCGTTCTCGAATGAATGTTACTTTCTTGGCCATAAATAAAGAGGTAGAAAGCGAGTTTTTAAAGTTTACAGCAGATCAGGGAATTGTAGGTATAAAAGGCTATAGAACAGTTGGTGGATTTAGGGCTTCACTTTACAATGCGCTTCCATTATCGAGCGTTGAAGTATTGGTAAATGCAATGGCCAGTTTTGAAAAAATTTACAGTGATAAAACAGTTCTTGAACTCGAATAATCCGTTAAACGATGATAAAAATCTCTCCATTAAATGCATTACAGCCAGGTAAAGACATCTTTGATCTGATGATTTCTGATCAGGTAAACGGTAAGGTGCATAAAAATGAGCAGCTTTCGTTTGAAGACCTGCTTAATCTATTCGGATGTCCTTTGGATGATCGGCCTGCTATTTATGTTTACGAGTTCCGTAGCGAATTTGGTATGATGCGGGGGATTTGGGCAGCTACCGATCTCTCTCAAACACCGGTAAATGCAATTAAAAGGCACGAAGAAACAGTATCGTCGAAAGTAGAATCACTTAAAATAGATCGT
This sequence comes from Pedobacter sp. ISL-64, assembly GCF_018613605.1. GTDB lineage: Bacteria > Bacteroidota > Bacteroidia > Sphingobacteriales > Sphingobacteriaceae > Pedobacter. The sequence goes on from NZ_JAGGPU010000021.1 coordinate 193,716, forward strand.
AAAAATAAAGCAACGCAAAAATCGCCGATCTTATTGGTCCATAAAAAAGATAAAACTTTAGATGCGCTTATTGATTTTGTGGTGCGTACGCGTAAACCTTTAGCAAGTGAATGGTCGCAAATGGGGCATTTCCTTTATCAGGTATTGGAAGAAGATGTTATTGAAAAATTTGTAGAAGCGTTTATGAAACTTCATGCGGTTTACCTTGCCGATGGTCATCATCGCTTGGAAGCAGCCTGTTCGTTGCAAAAAAACACAGCTCAGCAGATCAGTTCGCTATTTGTTTCTGCCGATGTAATTTCGATAGGTGCCTTTCACAGAATGGTTTCGGGTGTAGATATTTCTTATTCGCTGCTCATGGAAAAACTGAAGGCGTATTATTATATCTCAAAAATTCCCAATAACAAAGCTTATAAACCTGATCAGAAGAACAGGTTAGGCCTTTGTTTTAAAGGTGAATGGTACCAACTGGATTTAAATAAAGCTTCTATTGCATTGTCAGAAGTGCCAGATACGGTGATTTTACAAGATAAAATCCTGTCGGCCGTGCTGGGTATCAATAAACCAAAGGAAGACGAAAGACTAGTCTGCTTTCCGGATTGCAAATGGTCTCAATTTCTTGAAGCGCTGAATCACGATGAAACGTCAATTGGTTTTTCTCTTTTTCCGATGACAGCGGATGCATTTATTACTGCAGCAGAAAAGGGTGAGTTTTTGCCGCCCAAATCTACCTGGATAGCGCCTAAGATCCCTCAGGGATTTATGGCGAGTAGCCCGGTGGCCATAACGGCGAAAGGAGAACAGGTAAGGGTAAATTAATAGATAAACCTATAAAACAAACGATATGTTCGATCTCGATTTAGAAAGTATAGCGCAGATAGGCGCTACCTTTCTGATAATTGCTTTCTTTTTAGTGGCTTTGTACAAAAAGCGCCTTAAAGTAAACAAGAAAAAGAATGATGGAGAGCAAGATTACCTGCATTGGCTCTAAACCTGTTATATTGATTTTAACGGTGGCACGGTATTTTTTTTGTTGTGGTAAATCAATTTAGCTTTACGTTGAGTAAATTTTATAGTTAATTATGCTATAGCGGTTGATTATAGCAATTTGATTATAGTTAAATTTTATACTTTTGGGTTATTGATATTTACAATTTAACCTGATATATTTTATGAAAATGCTTTTTAGAGTTTGCACATTTGCTATTTTAATCTGCTCATCTGTTCTGGCGAGTGCACAAACCGTTACTTTAGATTATTTTTTTAATCGCGAAACCCGAAAAAATAAAGCTGGAGACGTAGAGCGTTTTCATTATTTATGGGGCAAAAGCGATTATGGGAATTTCTTTATTTTAGGAAACATCTTTAAGAAACAAGGCTTTAAGTTAGATTCTTTAGAAACGGCTCCTACTACAGCCAAGTTAAAAGGAACTGATGTATATCTAATTGTAGATCCTGATCGACCAAAAGAAAATCCAAAACCAAATTATATACAGGCGGCAGATATCACTGAAATTTCTGCATGGGTAAAACAAGGAGGTATATTGGTAATGTTTGCTAACGATAGCGCAAACGTAGAGTTGCCACACTTTAACAAACTAGCGAATGTATTTGGTATGCACTTTAGCAATGAGATGCAAAACCATGTTATTGATGATAAACATTTTGAAGATGGTGCCATTTCTACCAAAAACAATCCTGTATTTAAAACGGCGCAAAAAATATTTATGAAAGATGTTTGCGCTATTGAAACCAAGAATGGTGCAAAACCTGTTTTGAAAAATGCAGCTAATGCAACAGTTATTGCTTCGGCTAAATATGGTAAAGGAACAGTAATTGCCATTGCCGACCCATGGTTGTATGACGAATATGTTAACGGACGTTTACCAAAAGAAATGGGTTTCGAAAATGATAAAGCAGCTGCTGATGTAGTGGCATGGTTAAAAAAACTCTCGAAAAAATAAAGCTATTAAAGTTTATCTAGTTTAAGATAACCCAAATGAATTTCATCTTCAGGTAAATCGCCTGAAGATGTTTTTATTTCAATATGGTATTTTTTTTTTGATTCTTCGCTTAAAATATCTTCAATTTTATAAATATCATCTACATCAATGCCATACTTTTCATCAATATGGGCATTGGCGCCTTTTATCGAATTGGTTTTAAAGAATACCGTTTTCTTTGCTTCTTGTATAGCCTTCGCCCTTTCATCATGTACAGATAAAACAATATAATGTTGTTCGTATAGTTGGTTCGATTGGTAGCCACCAAGGTTAATGAAAAATAGTTTATTAGCAGAAAGGGTAGTATGGTTCTCTCTTAATTTGATGTTAATTTCATAATTATCGACCTTATTCACTTCCCGCCAGCCATCTATATGTATACTGGTTCCAGCTTCGGGCCAAAAAGCTTTAATTTCGGGAACAAGTGCTTTAAGCGAATGGGCAATGCCAAAGAAATAATCGTGCTGTTCTACATTTCTTTTTGGTGCTTTCGATCCCAATAAAAGCATGTATAGTTTAGGTTGTTGTTCGTCCATATTTAATTGATTGCCTTTTCTTTTAACAGCGTTAATCAGAATTGGTTTGTGATTTTACATCTTCTTTTAACCACAGAGAACACAAAGGGGACGGCGCAGAGAACACATAGCAGGAGATTATGCAGCACAAACCTTTCATTATAAACCCCTGCCCGTTGCAGGCGGGCGATAGCAGTGGATACCGATTCTTTACCGATAAATCGGCACTAATTGGCATCGGCTGGAACGAATAGCGGGACTACCAAATCCCATGGAATACTGACATTCATTTCCGAAAACTAAAAGCACGATAGACTTCAGTAGAAAAGTCGTCGTCTCGACCGATGCAACGAGGAGTGGAGAGATCTTTTCAATTCCATCATCCTCCTTACATTTTCCATCGATTTAAAACAATTTCGCTTTTTTAAGATTATATCACCTACAGGTTATCACCTGCTATTTTCGCCAACTAAAGAAAACGCGTCAAGAATAAATGAATACAGCTACTGCAAACAAAAGAATTGCCATTATAGGTGGAGGACCCAGTGGTCTGTTCATGTACAAAAGATTAGTTGAGTCTAACGCCATCAACTTCGAAATAGAGATCTTCGAACGCAAAGACTATTTAGGAGCTGGCATGCCTTATAGTGCTGAGGGCGCAAATGTAGAGCACATTACTAATGTATCAGATAATGAAATTCCCATCATTTTTAATTCTATAGAAGATTGGGTTAAAATAGCACCTAAAGCGGTTTTAAAAAAGTTTAACATCAACGAAGCGAAATTTAATGAGTATAAAGTATTGCCCAGATTATTTTTTGGAGAATACTTATCTGCGCAGTTTAATCTGCTGAAAGATGCAGCGGCGAAAAAAGGGATAAAAACCAATGTGCATTTAAAATGTGTGGTAGAAGATATTATCGATTCTTCTAAAGATAATCAAGTGACTGTTTGCGTTAAAGATCATCACAAGGCCTATTTCGACCAGGTTATTATTTGTACCGGGCACAATTGGCCTAAAAAATATGAAGGCAAGATTCCCAATTATTTTGATTCTCCGTACCCGCCTAAAAAAATATCGTTAAAACTTGACCATGCTGTTGGCATTATGGGTTCATCATTAACGGCGATTGATGCTTTAAGAACACTTGCCAGACAAAATGGTAAGTTTGAAGACAATGAGGATGGAACCTATCGTTATCATTTAGAAAGCAAAGGCTTTAAAATTGTAATGCATTCCCGTAGCGGTTTGTTACCCGCTATTCGCTTTCATTTGGAAGATTCGCATTTAGGAAAGGAAGAAACGCTAAGCAAAGCCGAAATTCAGGCGAGTATAGCCAAGAACGGAGGGTTTTTACCCTTGGACTTTGTATTTGAAAAGAATTTCAAGGAAATGTTTGTAGAAAAAGATCCCGCTTTTTATAAGCAGATTAAAAACATGAATCTCGAGGAATTTGTAGAGGCCATGATGGGCTATAGAGAAAAAATGGAACCATTTGATCTTTTTAAAAAAGAATACGATGAAGCCGAAAAATCTATAGAAAAGCGAAAATCTATTTATTGGAAAGAAGCTTTAGCAGTTTTAAGCTTTGCGATGAATTATCCTGCTAAGTACCTTTCCGCTGAAGATATGGAACGGCTCCAAAAGGTACTAATGCCCTTAATTTCTATTGTAATTGCATTTGTACCCCAAAGTTCGTGCAGAGAATTATTAGCACTTCATCAGGCTGGTGTGTTAAGCATTGTCGCCGTTGGGGATAATGCTGAAGTAGAACCGTTAAAAACGGGCGGGGCCGATTATCATTATAAGGTAGATGATCAAGAGATAACCGTTCACTTTGATACCTTTATCGATTGTGTTGGTCAGCCACATCTTTCTTTCGATGATTTTCCATTTAAAAGTTTAATCAAGAATGGAACGGTTAGTCCGGCCATGTTACAATTCCAGTCTGCTGAGAGCGGAAAAGCAGACATGAAGCATAATGATTTAGTGATAAGGAAAGGCAATACTTACTTTTTAACTGTGCCTGGTATTACCATCAATGATCATTTTCAGGTGGTTAATGAAGCGGGGGAGGTGAATGAAAGAATCTATATTATGGCCGTTCCGTACATTGGTGGTTATAACCCCGATTATTCCGGAATCGACTTTTGTGAGGCTGCATCTGAAGCGGTATTGAAGCGTGTTTTAGAAGAGAACAGGCTCACTTAATAAAATCCACTACTTAGAATTATTACTACATACATTTTTTGCCGACACGAATGCTGCAGCTAAGAGAAAGCTTGATTTATGAAATCAATTAGTGTTGCTTCTACAAAATACAGCTATTAAAATGGATTATTTATTATTTTTCAAGGTTATAAATAGTAGCTTTTTTTAACGTAGCTTATTATGTTGATGTTTGATTTATTTGATAATTAAGAACAGAAATTACTTAAAAATAGTATACCTTATTTAATTGCTTTTAGAGAAAAAACTGCCTATCTGAGTGCTGGAGCTTGTTTTGTGTAAAAAAACAAACGTTTGCGCTTAATTTGCGAAATGTCTTTTTAGAATTACAAAATTTATAAAAATGATATAGCATTTATGGACATAAGCGAGCCTGAATATGATTCTTTAAGCCTAATTTCAGTAACCAATCAAACTATCATTTAAAGCTTTTTCCTTAACAGTTATTCATTATTAGAATATCGTTTATAAAAATTATAAAAATTAGTTGATTAATACCGCCGTTCAATGTGTATAGCCATTTATGGCTTAGCTTATTACGCATTTTTTAAGCAAACGTTTGCGTTAAGAAAAAATAAAAAACAACTTTCTTAATATATACCTTGCATTAACAAATCATAACTAGCCGATATTTTATTTTAGTATTACGAACAAAAAATCTTGTCAACTAGCAGGAAAACAAATAATAAGTAAAATAACCAAAGAACCCCTAACCAAGGTATATAACAAACAAGCAAACAAAAACTAATCATTCTTATGCACTATAGGTTGCATTAAGAATTAATATTAATCAATCTTAAACCACATTCCATGATCAAAAATTTTACTTTTTGTCTTCAGGCATTGCTTTGCCCAAAATCTCAAATAGAGATCATTTCTTAATTGCATTTTAACAATCGAGTTTCTTCTTTAAACACTTAAACTTTTAATTAAACTAATAAAATGGTTAAAATTTATACAAGCGTTTGTATTGCCTTGTTTTTATCTGTTTTTGGATCCCAATCTTTACATGCCCACGGGGCATGGCTTAAAACGGCTAATAGCGGTTATTTTGTTTTTCAGCAAGATACCACTAAAGCTAAAAAAGATTCGTCCGCTTATTCCATTAAAACCGATACAATTGGCCAAATGGTTAGAGCATTACAGAAATTTAAAACGGTACGCGATACGGTTAACATCCGTTCCTCAACCCCTGTTCCGAATTTATCGTTACAGCAAATTATTAAAGGCAATTTAGCTGGGGTTTATGTACAAGAACCAAATGGCGAGCCTGGAACTGAGCAGAGCATGATTATACAGGGTGCATCAGGCCAATTATTTACAAAAAAGGATATTTATGCATTACAGCCTGCTATCTATTTAAATGGCGTGCCTTTAGTAGCTGATAACCCCTTTGCTTTTGATGTACAGAAATATGATTTTAACAGGATTGGCCCGGCTACTAATTTACTTTCTCAGATCAGTATAGACAATATACAGTCTATCTCGGTAATTAAAGACCCGTTTGAGCTGGCAAAACTAGGGCCAAATGCGGCGAATGGTGCCATTTATATCACCACCAAAAATGCAAGGGCCGGCTTGAGAGATATTAGTTTAAACTCTTATTTTGGTTATGTAACGCCGCCAAGCGTAAACACAGTAAACGGAGTTTACGAAAATAATTTCCGTAAAGCTTTTTACCAGAAATATGCAACTGCCGAAAATTACGCTGGTTATGCATCTTATTTAAGAGACTCGACTAATACTGCTTATTACGGTCCTTCAAACTGGAATGATGTTTATTATAATACTACACCAACTTATTCGGCCGATTTAGGTATTACCGGTGGTGGTGATCGGGCAAATTTCAGGTTTTATGGTTCAGGTACGAAAAATGCGGGCAATGCCGATGCTACCAATATCAATAGGTACAACCTGTTTTTTGGTATTAATATGGCGCCGTTTAAATGGTTAACCGTTTCAAGTAACGTAAACGCAGCTCGTTTAGACCGTAACCGGAACAGGAGTTTGAGAGATCGTTTTGCTGAAACAAGGTATATTCCTGATTTAACAAGCCCTTTATCTCCAAATGCGGCGATTTACGAAGGTTTTCTGGAGGAAAATGATAAAAGTGTAGACAATAACCGTACGAATACTTTAAATGGTAATCTAAGTCTAACCGCTAAAATTAACAAGCTTAGCCTTTCATCAAGCTTAATTTTCGATTATAATGAAGGCGTAAGGGATTATTTTACACCTTCTACTTTAATGGATGGGGTGAGTTATGTATCAAATTATTTTGGTTACAGCCAACGTTTAATGATTAACAACACGGCGTCTTATAAATATGAGATTAATAAAAAACATACTGTCAATTTCGAAATTGGTCAGAGTTTTCAAGGTGATACCCATAAATATAACTATGCCAGGGCTTATAACGGACCAAACGACTACGTGAAATTAAACCTGGTTGACGGCAACTCAGGAGATGACGATTATTTAAATACGCTGGCCGCAGGAGGTTTTTATGTATTCAGATACATTGATAAAGAGCGTAATAATTTGATGTCTTTTTATGGTGCCGCGAAATACAGTTATAAAAATTTACTGGATGTGAATGTTTTGCTACGTAGAGATGGCGCATCAAATGGTCAGCCAGATAGCCGTTGGGTGACTACGCCAGCTTTTAATGCAACTTTTAACCTTAAAGAGCAATTTTTAAAAAACAATACTTTTTTCAACAGCTTACACCTGAGTGCGGGATGGGGGAGAAATATAAGGATCTTTTTGGATGACAGATATGCTGCGGGTCCGCAATACCGTTCAGAAAACGGATGGTTTGAAGAACCTACCATTCCAGGTTATGGAGGTAAGTTAGGTATTAACAGACCTTACGACAGCGGTTTTATCGGTTACGGAATAAAATTGCCATATGCCGACAGGACCAACATTACCTTAGATGGTTCAATTTTGAACAACAGGATTAATGCAGCCATTACAGCTTATAACCGCGACAATAAAAATCAGGTTATTGGTGTACCGGTACCTTTCGAAACTGGTTACAGCCTTAACTACCAGTCGGGCATGGATATCAATAACAAAGGCCTTGAGCTGATGTTAAACGCTTTGGTAATCACTAATCCTAAAGGACTTAGCTGGAATACCACAGTGAACTTTAACTATAATAAAAATAAGCTTACCGCATTACCAAATGGATTAACCGAATTAATTAGTGGTAATGATAAATTGGTTGTAGGTAAACCAGTTGGTAGTTTCTGGTTATACACTAATAACGGCATTTACAATACCAATGCTGAAGTACCTGCAGGCAGAACATTTAACGGTATTCCTTTAAAAGCAGGCGATCCGAACTGGGCAGACTACAATGGCGATAACCGTGTCGATAATAAAGATAAGGTGTTAAGTGGTGATAGGTTACCAAAATTTATAGGTGGATGGAACAATACAATCGCTTATAAAAGTTTCGACCTGAATTTCAACTTTATATTTGCGCTTGGACAAAAAGCAATTAACCAATACGAAGCTACCCGTTATGGTTTTATTAACCGTGAGGCCGGTAACGATATCAATTCTGTTAAAGAGGTTTCTTCTTGGCAGATATTCGATAACGAAAGAACTTATCCTATTTACAACCCCTGGAGTGATGTAGATGCTTATAGAACAGATCAGGATCTTTTCCTTGAAGATGCTTCTTACTTAAAATTGAGGTCTGTAACGCTCGGCTATGATTTAGGTAAAACTTCACTTTTCAAAAAATCAGGCTCAGGCTCAGCTGTAAGAAGAGCCTACTTATATGCTACAGCGATGAATCTCTTTACCATTACTAAATTTTCTGGTGTAGATCCAGAGCTGGTAAACTACAACGGATATTATGATGGCGCCAATTTAACCATCCCGAGAACATTTGTACTGGGCTTTAAATTGGATTTATAAAATAATTATAGCATTAACATGAATTACACAATCAATAAAGAGAACATGTTTTACAAAACGGCTATCGCAGTTTTTGTACTACTGATTACTTTTGGGAATTTTTCTTGTAAAAAGATTGATGATGTACAGTCAACAAGATTAGCAACAGAAGAAACCAACTGGAAAACGCTCGAAGATGCCAAAGCCAATTTGCTATCAATATACGGGCTGCTGCGTTCGGCTACCGTTGCTGACAATGCACACTGGTTAATGGGCGATTTAAGACAGGGCGATTTTACCATTACCAACCGGGCAGATTTAAAGGCCATTGTAAACGGACAATTAAATGCCTCTTATCCTGTAATTAACAGGATCACCAACTGGCGACCTTATTATGCAGCGATTAATGCCGCAAGCCTTTTTATCGAAAGATCGAAAGAAATACAGGCGCTCGATCCGCGTTACACCAAAATTAATAACGATGTGGATGTTGCGCAAGCCAGGATGCTAAGGGCTTTTGCTTATTTTTACATGACCAGAATCTGGGGTGATGTGCCTTTACTTACCTCATCGCACGACGGGGAGTTTGTAAAACTGGGCCGTTCACCACAACAAAAGGTACTTGCATTTGCAACCAACGAGTTGTTGGCAGCTGCAAAAGTAGTGCCGTTCAGATATGGCGGTACCGATCCAATTATGCCAGGCTTGTACTATGGTGGTAACTGGCCAAGCTGGAACGGAATTATTTTTACCCGCTTATCAGCTTATATTTTGTTAGCACATATTGCCGCATGGCAAGGCAACTATATCGATGCAGCCAACTATTCTAAATTCGTTTTGGATAATCAATCTACCCAATATTTTGTAGATGGGGCCAACCCATTAGATTATATTGATATGAATGCACTAACCGAAAATCAGAATAACTATAGTCCATTTGCTTATAAAAGAGCAAATCTGATGGTGGGTTTTCCATTTGAAGCAGGTAACGGTTTAGCAACAGCTAACGGACACCTGGAGCAGTTAACCCTGGCCGAGCCGTTTATACCGAAATCGCGGCCTGAAATGTTTGTATCAAAAGATACCATCCTTAAAGCATTTACAAATCCATTTGATTTACGTTTTAGTGTAGATCCGGTAAAAGGTCTTTACAGAACTAATTATTTCTATGGTGTAGAATCAGAACTGCCAATTTTCAATAAAGTAAAGGTAATTTATCCATCCAATACCTCGGGAAATGTGACTTTGTTCAGTTCATCAATGGTATTTAGCCGCATGGAAGAAATTACCTTATTAAGGGCTGAGGCGCTGGCTGTTTTAGGCCTGAAAGATGACGCGCTTAATGCCTTGAACCGCGCTTGTTTGTTGAGGGGAATTAGTTTTTCAACATCTACGCCAGATTTAATTGCCGCGATTTTTCAGGAACGCAGAAGAGAATTAATGGGCGAGGGCTGGAGATGGTATGATATTATCAGGTATAACAGGATCAAAAACCCACAGCGTGTTTTTACAACGAAAAATGGTACCGCAATGACCTTTAAACAGTTTGAAGCTGCAGGAGGCATTTACTGGCCGGTATCTCAGGATGTAATTAATGCAAATTCATCAATTACCCAAAACCCATACTGGCAATAATCAACCTAATCAGATTTAGAATGAAAAATTTATTATATAAAAAGAGCACATATTTTCTTTTAGGGCTTATTACCCTGTGCTTTACGGCTTGTAAAAAAGACGATTCGCCTTATCATGATTATGTAAATACACAGCAAACCTTTAGAGGTTCGGCTATGGATTATTTAAAGGCACAACCAAAAGGGACTTTTGACTCTTTACTGTTGGTTTTAAACCGATATCCTTTCTTGATCGATTCGCTAACCAATCAAAAATTAACACTTTTTGCACCCGTAAACAAAAACTTTGAGGCTGCGGTAAAGTATTTAAACATCACGCGTAAAAATGAAGGTAAGGTGCCGGTTTATTTATCAAACGCAGACTGGGATGAGTTGGGATTTATGCTGTGCAAATACATTGTGAGGGATAATAAAACTACTGATGCTTACATTGATAATGTTGATGGAATGTTGGTCAAAAACATCGTAATTGATTACCAGATGCATGTAAAATATGTAAAACTGAGTTCTGCCGGTTATGTTGATGGGGGAGCTGCTACGCTTAATTTTAGTGATACTTATGGCTCTATTTTTACCGATTACTGGGTAACAACAACAACAAATGCGGTAAATATTAAAACCAATAATGCCTCAATTAATATCCTAACGCCAATACACAATTTTGGTTTCGATGAATTTACATACAGATTGAATAAATAGACAGGAATGATGAAAAATATTCAATATATACTAAAAGTTAGCTTAACCTTATTGTTAGGTGGAATCGTATTATATTCGTGCAAGAAAAACCTGCCCGATGAAAGGTTATCAATAGCCAACGATTCTCAATATACCCAATACGTGTATCAACCGGTTTTGGGAAGAAATACCCTGTTTGCAAATAATTTTCAATACGGTAACTCAAGCCGTCCGTTGGATTTTAAAATTGTTAACATGCGTACGTTTAATGGCGAGCCTGCTCCAGAACTCACTAATAATTATCCGGTAACCGTTTGGAAAACCGCTTACGATGGAACAGAGAAGTCTATTGCCGAGATCGAAGCTAAACGAACTACTGAAAATCATCCCTTATTCGAAGTACGGCCACACTCAGGGGAGTTTATGATGTGGGCGGCTGCTAACTCAAATATGGTAAAGGCACAGCCCGATTCGGGTTATGTTTTCGATGTAGAAATGTCGAACTCTGGTGGTAGGAAATACTTTCAGAATTTCCGCTTACGCCCTTTACGTGAACGTCCGTACGAGCCTTCAAATTTAGATCCGGTAACCGGGCAGGGTACTTCAGTATCAGTTAATCCAACCAGCTTAAATATTACTGGCCTGCGTGGACAGCCACTTAATACCAGAGATGATGTACAGGTTTTATTTAAAAAAGCAGGAAATGGTAACAGCATCACTTTCAAATTTGTAGATACCTTATCCAATCCTATCGATCCGAATAAGTTTGCGGCTACCGATTGGCCTAATTTGGTACATGGTTTCAATATGGTTAAAGATGCTACCAAGGTAAAATATGAAGTTGCCTACCCAATTCCTTGTAGTGCTTACCCAACCAAATATACTACGCTATCCGGCGATCAGGCCAGGGTGGTGTTCAGGTTTAACAGACAGGCTTTTGGCAATGTGTTGCAACAATGCTTCCTGGCGTTCAACTTTAATATTTACCAAAAAGGAGACTGGGAGATAACTTTCTGGTTTAAGCGCGATAAACCAAAATTTGATAATGATTAATGGAACAATATAAACTAAAACAAAACATATTTCCAATGAAGTATTTTTACACCATAGTTATTTTATTGATTTTTGGTTTCCAAAATCTGGCAAGCGCCCAGCAACGTATTGTTGTTACTGGTGTGGTAACAGATGGCTCATCAAAATCAAAAGAAACCATACCTGGCGTGAGTGTTACAAGTGCTGGCAGCTCGCTGGGTATTACCGATATGAATGGTAAATTCAGGGTTACAGTAGCTAGTAATGCCAGCTTAACATTCAGCTATGTAGGTTACGAAACCACAACGATAAAGGTAAACAACCGCACCACTATCTCGGTTAGCTTAAGTACTGATAGTAAAACCTTAAATGAAGTGAAGGTTACAGCGGGTTACCAGACCAAGAGCAGAACCTTAACTACCGGCTCGGTAGTAACCATTTCGGGCAAGGATATTCAGGGACAACCTGCTGGGGATGTAATCTCATTATTACAGGGAAAAGTAGCTGGTTTAAACATCCAGAACAATACAGGTGCTCCGGGTTTCAGGGGTAGCGTAACCTTGCGTGGTATTTCTAATATCAATGTATCGGGTTCAGGAAATGCCTCTTTCTTAACACCAACTTCTCCACTGTATGTAATTGATGGGGTACCGGTTGATGACAATACCAATTACTCTTACGGATTCCAGCAAGCAGGGCCGGGTATTTCGCCAGCCTCACAAATTCCACCCGAAGATATTGAAGATATCTCGGTTTTAAAAGATGCTGCAGCAACTTCGCTGTACGGATCGAGAGGTGCCTATGGGGTAATTTTGATTACCACCAAACGCGGTAACTCTAAAGTGCCTGTTGTACGTTATAACGGTGCAGCTTTTATGTCAACCGTGCCGCAGTTGCGTTCGGTAATTGGTGGTAAAGACGAGCGTTTATTAAGAATCGACCAGATTTTGCGCTATGATACGGCTTATAATCATGCTATCGATTTAATCAACTCTACACCATTTTTATCTGATAGTTTAAATGCTTATTACAATAACTCTACCAACTGGCAGTCTTATTTTTACCGTCCTACCTTTAATCAGACACATACAGTGAATGTTTCAGGAGGCGATCAGCAGTTTAACTATAAGGTAGCTTTAACAGCCTATGATGAAAAGGGTGTTCAGGAAAATACGGGCTTGTCGCGTTACAACCTTAACATGAACATGATCTATTTCCCAGGCCGTAAGTTTAAACTCACCGGGCAGTTTAACAACTCCATACAGAAAGTACAAACAGGAAGTGGAAACGGGCTTCAGAATGCCGGTGTAGCTACAGGAGGTAGTTCATCCTCGCTATTACCAGCACCCTCTTTATACTCTTCCGTTAACTCTGTATTAGGTGCCCTAACTACTGATAACGACAATAAAATTCTGAATACTACTGCAAATTTAAATGTAGACTATGAGATTCTGCCTAATTTTAAAATAGGTACTGTGTTAAACTACACCGGCGTATCGAGCACTAAAGATAATTTTTCGCCAGCTGCACTGAACTCAAATCAGTCACAGTATTATACCTATACCGATAGGGCTACTACCTTATATAACCGTAACCAGTTATCTTATGTATACGCAATTAAAGAAGCAGGAGAAGATGCACACAACTTCAATATATTTGCCTTCTCTGAGTTAAGGGCTTCGTTTTTTAAAGCCGATGCCATATTGAACAATAGGGGAGTGAACGATCAGTTAAGAGGTCCTTTAACCAATATGAGTGATTACCTAACCTCTTTAGGTGGAACAATCGATTATACCGATTTAAGAACCATTGCTTTCGCAGCTGCATTTTCTTATAACTACAAACAAAAGTATGTGCTGGATTTCAATTACCGTGTAGATGGACTTTCTACTAATGGTCCGAATGCTGGTTACAAGAAAAACCCGGCTGTTGCTGTTAAATGGAATTTTAACAAAGAATATTTTTTAGAAGGTCTTAAATGGCTCGATTATGGTGATTTCCGTTTAAGTTATGGATCGAACATTACACCAAACGGTAATATTTATCAGGCCTATGGTAAATATTTTGGTGGCGACCGTTACAACAACAGCAATACCGTAATTGCCGATTTAAGTTTCTTACCAAACTTAAGTTTAGAGCCAACTAAAGCCACTACTTACAACGCTGGTTTTGATATTGGAATCCTTAACGGCAAGTTCTCTTTAGCAATGGATGCCTATTATAAACAGAACGATAACATTTTCAGGGAGAAACCGATATCGAGTTCAAATTCCTTCAGCAAAATTGGATCGACTGAAATCAGTAACGTAAACTATGGTTGGGAATTCCAGGCTACTGCCCGTCCTTTAAACACCAGCAGTCCTTTTAAGTTAACATTAAGCGGTACACTGGCCATCAATCGTGAGGTGCTTGCTGCATTACCCGATGGATTGCGCGAACAGATATACACTGATGCTGCGTTGGGTCAGGACATTTATTATCGTTTAGGTATTAACTCTTTATCCAATTATCTGTTCAATACCAAAGGTGTTTACAGTACTAATGCGCAGGTTCCAGTAGATCCGCTTACCGGTTTACCTTACCGTGTGGGCGCAAATTCTAAATTGAATTATTTCAAAGCCGGCGATCCGGTATTTACTGATTTAGATGGTAATTATGTATTGAATGATTATGACAGGGTAATAGCAGGTAATTCACAACCCCAGGTTACTGGTGGTTTCACTTCCCTTTTACAATACAAAAACTGGAGTTTAGAAGTAAATACTTCATTTACCTTTCAGAGAGATATTTTAAACAACAGTTTGGCTTCGCAATTTGCCTCTTTTGGTACCCCTACAGCCTTAGGAAACATTGTGCCGCTATCGCAATATAGCTATTGGGCAGCATCTGGTGACGTGGCTAAATATGGGAACCCTCTAGATTTTGTAAGGTCTACTATATTAAACCCTTACAGGTTTAATCAAACGTTATTCCAGGAAGACGGTTCATACTTTAAGCTAAACTCAATAAAAGTATACTACATGTTTAATCAGAAATTTACACAACATTTCGGGATGAACAGGGTAAGTATTAATGCTACTGCTTCTAACCTGGGCTTTATTACCCGTTATTCAGGTCCAAACCCTGAAAACGTAACCGCTTTAGGTAGGGATTATGCTGGTGGATATCCGATTTCTAAACAGTTTGCTTTGGGCTTAAACATAGAATTTTAATTTCTTGACAGGATGAAAATGAAAAATATAAAATATTTACTCGTGGCCATGGGGCTGTTGTTTATCGGCACGGGCTGTAAAAAATTCCTCAATGTAGTACCAATAGATGCGCTATCGGGAAATAATTTCTGGCAGACCAGAAAAGATGTAGAAGGTTTTACCAATGGTATTTATGCCAGACTTAGGGATAAAGTTGGCGGGGGAGTATTGATGCCTGCGCTTGATGTTAGGGGTAACTTTGTTAAAACAGTGGGCACCATTGATAATAGTGGAAATAATGTTTTTAATAATTTAATTAACAATAATTTAAAATCTGTTACAACTGCCAGCACTACCTACGATAACAGGCTAAAGAATATTATGGACTGGAAAGCCTGGTACGATATTATTGCGGCAAGCAACATCTTGTATTATGAGGTAGATAATGTACCATCGGGAAATTTATCAGATGCTGATAAAAAAAGATACAAAGCAGAAGCCGTTTTTATGCGTAACCTAAGTTATATGTTTATTTGTAAGTTATTTGGGGATGCCATTTACTATACTGAAGCATATAATAGTAAATCTTTAGCACGTACGCCACAGGTAGAAGTAATGAAAAAATGTATTGCTGATATGAGTGCTGCAAAAAATGATTTGCCAACAACCTATACCGATGTTTCCCTTACTGGTTTTAGACCAACCAGGGCAAGTGCAGTGGCTTTGTTAATGCATTTAAATATGTGGGCAGCTGCATGGGATAATGGCGATAAAAGCGGTTATTATAAAGCAGTGGTAGCATTAGGAACAGAAATGGCTACTTATACTAACTATTCGCTTCTGCCAATTAACGAACAAAATACCATGCGGATTTTTAAAGGCCGTACCAGCGAAAATCTTTTTGGTGTTTTACAGGATTATAACTACGGCGAAACATTTGCAGCATATGCCAATTATTCGTATTTCTTTTCGCATTATCCATACCGCGGTGCTATAAGTAAAACAACCAGTTTTATGGCTTATGATAAAGATTATATCGGTAAGTTGTTTCCGGCCGGAGTGCCGGATGCGCGGTTCACAACCTGGTTCGAAAACGCCAATTCGGATAATAACACTTTTCAGTTTAAAAAGTTTATTAACGTTTATTCAACTGGTTCAGGATCGAGTTTAAACGTAAATAACGATGATAGTGCTATTATTTTCCGTTTACCAGATGCTTTATTACTAGCAGCAGAAGCTGCTGCGGAGCTTAGCGATGATGCTACCGCCAGAGACTATGTAAACCAGGTTAGATTGGCAGCTGCTGCCCCTGCGCTTATCTCATCAGGAAGTGAGTTGAAAGATGATATTTACAGGGAGCGTTGCAGGGAACTCATTGGTGAAGGACAGTTTTTCTTCGACCTTGTGAGAACAAAAAGAGCCATTAATACCGAATTTTCAAAAGCAGTAATCAGTGTAAGCAATTTTAATGCTGGTGCCTGGACCTGGCCTTTAATCATCAGCGCAACAGAGCGTACTGCAAATCCTAATTTAGTGGGCAATAACTTTTGGAATTAAGAATATGAAAATACAGAACAAAAATAAATCACTTTTACTCCTGTTGACAACTGCTTTGTTGCTTCTCGGTAGCTGTAAAAAATATTATTTCGATACAGGTGTGCACGATCCAAAGTATAGCGGAAGCACACTCGCTTACATGAAAGACAAAAAGCCTTTTTTTGATAGCACTCTTACTGTAATCAATCTGGCGGGTATGAATGATGTATTGGATAAAGAAAATGTAACATTTTTTGCTCCACCAAGTGGTTCGGTTTTTAAAAGCATTAAAAGATTGAACCAGTATTTAAAAAATAATGGAAAAGATACGGTGTCCCAGCTGAGCCAGATTAAACCAGAAGTTTGGAAAAATACACTCTCTCAATATATTTTTAAAGGTGCTAATTTGTTAAAAGATTACCCACAGCGAGATACATTAGCTTATATCGCTTATCCGGGCCAGAACTATACTTCGTATGCCGGTCGTATTATGAATGTGGGAGCAGTTTTTAACGACGCGGGGGGGGTAAAATACGCAGGCTACCGTCAGCTATACCTGGCTTTCATTCCTGATTTGTCAAATCCGCAGGTGGCTTTACAGAATAATCCTGTGGCAACATCTGATATTCAGACCAACAACGGGGTAATCCACGTGCTAACCAAAATTAAACATAACCTTGGTTTTAATACCGATACGTTTATAGATCAGGTAGTAGCATCTGGTATTTTGCCGCCAACACCATAGCAAATTATTTATTAATATAAATGAACTGATAAATGTTAACAAACATAAAATATAAAATAAGCTTATTGGTTGCAACGGCGGTTTGCCTTGCCAGCTTAATGGTTGCTTGCAAAAAAAGTGAGGGACTGGCCGATGATCCTTATGCAGGTGGTAAACAGGTTTTAGGTATTACTTTTATCTCTAAATCAACCGACCCTGATATTGTAACTGCGGGCACAACATTAAATCTTCAGATAAAAGGCTTAATGAAATACAAGGATAATTTTAAACTGTATGTAAATGAGATCGAAGCTGAAGTATTAAATTATACCGATAGTACGATACAGTTTAAAGTACCTTTAGTGGCCAGTACAGGTAGCGTTTGGATTACCTCTCAAGGGCAAAGTTTTTTTGGCCCGATTGTTAAAATTGGCGGTAAGGTGTCTGTTGATCCTTCATTTAAGATTGTAAACGGAGCAGGATCTGTTTCGGGCTCAGGAGGTACAACGGTTTACGATGCGGAGAAGCTCCCGACGGGTCTGTTCTGGTTAACAGGCAGCTTTAGCAACTTTGAACAAAAAGGTACAGCAGCACTTCCAAATGGCGGTATAGCACAGATAGATGCCGATGGAGCTTATAGTACCTCAGGTGTGAGTTTTGGTAAAGGTGCTGTTGGTGCTGGCCAAACCATTTATTCCATTAACCGCATTACTACGGGTTCTCAAAATGGTAAATACATTGTTGCCGGTAGTTTTACAGCCTACAATTCTACGCGTACCAATCGCCAAACACTGAACAACATTGTGAGATTAAATTCCAATGGTAGTTTAGATACCATAAAAACTGCCGATAAAGATGCCCTGGGTAACTCTTTGGTGCCAATTGTTAATCCTAAACCAGAACAACTATGGAAAAACGGCGATACCGTTGCGGCATTTAATGCTGGGGTTGACGGTATAGTTAGAAAAACCTTTGTATTTGGAGAACAGATCTACATCATCGGTAATTTCCAGAATTTTAAGCGAATGTATTATCCTAACTCTACTTACGATGATAAGGTGTATGATGTAACCAGAATGAAGCAGATGGTTCGCGTGAACGCAGATGGATCAATGGACTCAACCTTCCATTATAATAAAAACACACGCCAAAGTGCTGCTGGAGGTAATGGAGCAATTATCGATGCCATGATGCAGACTGATGGTAAACTGATTCTGGTAGGTAGCTTTAGCTCGTTTAATGGCGTTACGGCAAACCGGATTGTACGTTTAAATTTAGATGGTTCTGTAGATCAGAGTTTTAATGCTGGTGCCGGAGCTGATGGTGATGTTTATTCCATCCGTTACAATACAACCACTAATAAAATTGTGGTTTGTGGAAACTTTACAAGTTTTAATGGAAAGGCATCTTCTGGTCTTGCACTGCTTAATCCTGATGGTTCTACTGTGAGTACATTTACAGGGGCGCTGATTACAGGGGGCTTAGCAACTTTTGCGTCACAATTAAACAACGGAAAAATTCTCGTAACGGGCTCATTTAATAAATATGGAGATTATTTACGCCAGGGTTTTATGATACTGGAGGCAAATGGACAACTGGCGGCAGGGTACAACAATACTGGTGGTTTTCAGGGCAGGATATATGATATGATCGAAACACCAGTATCAAATGGTTCCCAGGTTGTTTTGGTGGGAGATATTAGCAGGTTTAATTCCGTATTGCCACATAATGTACTCAGATTAATCATTTCTAATTAACTGTACACTTTTAATTATATAGATATGAAAAGAAATATAATATCAGTTTTTAACATAAAAACTATGGGTGCTGCGCTCGTTTTGGGTTTTGTTTTACTTCATTCGGCCTGCAACAAAAATTTTGATAGTGTACTGCCTACCTCATTCAAAAATGATACACTTGGTTTAGGTACCAATGCTAAAAAAGTATTGTACATTATATTAGATGGCGTTAAAGGTTCGGTGGTTAGCACTTTAGCTCCGACTAATCTTACTCAAATTACTAATAATGCAATTTATTCTTATGATGGTGTAGCCGATTACCAGAGAAATGCAATAACCAATGCCGCATCCTGGACTACTATGCTTACCGGAGTAGATTATACCAAACATAATGTTACCACAGAAGCTTTTACAGGTTTAAATCTGCAAACTGCCCCGACATTATTTACTGGAATTAAATCAACTATACCAACCGCAAGAACAGTTTCTTTCGGATCAACAGCAGCATTTAATGATAACCTGGCAGCTGATGCCAGTGTTAAACAAACCCTGTCTGATGATGCAGGTGTTAAAACTGCTGTTATTACGGAGTTAACAACCAGCAACCCATCATTACTGGTGGCACAATTTCATAGCGCCGAAACGGCTGGTGCCGCTAATGGATATACTGCCACAACAGCAGCATATGCCACTGCCATTAATACTTTAGATGGTTATGTAGGAGAGATCTTAGCTGCATTACGCACCAGGAAAACCTATGCTAGCGAAAATTGGTTAGTGGTAATCGCGTCCAACAAAGGTGGCGGCCCTACTTCAGGTGGTAATGCAGGGTCAAATATCTATGCTGATGATTCCCGTAATACTTTCGTGGCTTTTTACAACCCTAAATTTAAACCAAATGCAGTAACTAAACCTGATGTAAGTAACCTGCCGTATGCCGGAATTGGGCCAAAGGTTAATGCAACCAATGGTGCGGTACAAAGTGATCCTAATTTCTTAAATTTAGGTACAAATACCGAGGCAACCATCCGCTTTAACATCCGTTGGGATGGAAGTGCCGGGAATTCAGGTTACTGTGCAATCCTCCAAAAAAGAGGCCTGACTAGTGGAATAACCGGAGGAATGCCAGGCTGGGCCTTTATAAAAGACGATGGTGGTATCATTAGTTTTAATGCGAGTTTCACCGGGACTACTTCTAACTACCAGGCAAAAGGGCCGACATCTCAAAAATTAGATGATGGAAAGTGGCACTCTGTTGCGGTAAGGTTTTTTAATAATGGTACTACTCATACAGCCAGTATGTTTGTTGATGGTATAGCTGCGCAAACGGCTAATTTAGCCCTAGCCGTAAGTGGAGTCAATGGAAATTTAAATACCACAGCACCACTGCAGTTTGGAAAATATACAAATGTGGATTGTTTTATTACCGAATTTGCGGTTTATAATATAGCCATTCCGAATGCCGATATTATAGCGGCAAGTAAAAAAACACCTTTAACTCCCATAACAGATCCATATTACAATAATTTAATAGCCTATTTTAAAGGTGACGAAGGTGTTGGAAGTGTAATAAATGATGTGACTGGAAAAGCGCCTAAAATGAATTTAGTAGGAACGCCTAACTGGACGAGTTTTGCTGATATCTCCCCAAATCTATCTCCGGCAATATCTGAAGCTGCTTTTAAAGCTGTGCCTAACGGTGTTGATATTCCGGTATTAATCTACAATTGGATGAATATTGCTGTACCGGCCCAATGGAGTTTAATGGGTAAATTTTATAACCCTTCAGTTACTTTTCCAACAAACTAATTAAATACTAGAAATATGAAACTTAATCATTTCACTATATCATGTGCTGTTACGTTGTTGTTAGGGGTAACAGCCTGTAAAAAATACGGTTACAACATTCCGGATGGTTACCCAGACGATTCTCAGAATGTTGCTGCAGGCAATATTGACACCAATATGAAGGTGATCGATAAGTCGATGTATGCAAAAGCAAGGGTATTCCCGGGCTTGGTCGACCAATCGGAGCCCCGTGTACAAAATGCCAAGTTTACCTTAGATTTAAATTTTACAGATCAAACAGCCGATAATCTGCGTATTTCGATAGCGCCAGAGCCACAGTACAGTACAGGTTACTACGCTGCACCAGGCGAATTGGTTAAAATAGAGGTTCCGACAGGGATTGAAGGTTTAACTGTTCAGGTTGGAGGGCATACCGATAATCTCGCAGGGAAATCTCCATTATTAAGAGATCCGGTAGTTTATATGCGTCAGCAATTGTATGCTGGTGCTAATTATGTACGTAATCTGTATGGTGGTACCATTTATATCCGCGCGGGTAGGGCTTATCCTAACCCTGTAGAATTTACCATTACAAACGCTTGTGTTTCTCCCGATTTTATTCTGGGTCAAACTGTAGATGCAGACTGGGTAAATAAAGTAAAAGCTTCGCAGGTACCTTGGTTAGAGTTGCGTAGCAAAAGGGTAATTTTTCTGGTTCCGAGAGATAAAATTGTAGCTACCTTTTCATCATCTGAGCCTTATACCAACCCAACAGTAGCTTTCGGCAAATGGAACGATGTATTCGATCTGGATTACAATGCCTGGATGGGTTTATCAGATAATGCGGCAGATGTAAAAGATAGAAGCCCGCAGGGGCCGTGGAGAGGGGTATTAGATATTCAGTTATCAGCAGGTTATGGTCACAGTGGTTTCCCTTTTGTGGGTTTAAATGACAGTGAGTGGTTTAAAGGTTTTACAAGTCTAACAAACATTACAACCAGTAATGGAATGTGGGGGAGCTATCACGAATTCGGTCACAATTGTCAGCAAGGTAAAGTATGGAGCTGGAGTACGTTAGGCGAAACAACCAACAACCTCTTCAGTTTTAAAGTGGCTAATAGGATAGGAGCTAATTATAATATTCTTCATCCATCAGTGTCAAGCGGTTTTCCGCAAGCTATTGCTTATGCCTCTGGTGCCGGCGTTAAAAATTTCGATACTGATGTGGCAATGAACGATCCCTTTAAAAGAATGACTCCTTTTGTTCAGATTTTTGAAAAATATGGTTACGGTGCCATGACTTATTTGTATTCAGAAGCCAGACATGCACCACGCTTAAATACCAGTGATATCACCATGCATAATTTTGTTTACGAGAAATTATCTGATTATACGCAAATAGATTTAGGGCCATTTTTTGATGCCTGGGGTATTTTAACCAGTCCAACTGTAAGAGATAAAGTTGCTGCAAAATATCCGCAATTAAATACACAAATATGGACTTATAACCCGCTTAATAAAACAGGAGGTACGGCTGCTATAGTACCGGTAATCGTTTCGGTAAGCTCAAACCAATCAAATGAAGGCGCTCCGGCAAATATGTTAGATGGTAACAATACAACTTATTGGCACTCACAGTATTCGCCTGCGCCAACAGCAGCACAAACTTATCCTTTTACAATTGTGATGAGCCAAGGTAACAGAGCGTCGGCAAAAGGTATGTACTTCTTCCCAAGAAATTCTACGGCTCAACGTCCGAAAGATATAGAGGTTTTTGTGAGCAATGATAACGTAACTTATACCAGCGTAGGTACCACTCAAATACCAAATGCATTTGCCAGATACGACTTCTTATTCCCGGCAGGAGCGGTTAATGCTCAGTATTTTAGGGTAATTCTTAAGAATAGCTGGACAGCCAACAATACGTTAGCATCATTATCAGAAATAGGTGTAATTAAATAAACAGTAAGCGCTAAGAAAATGAGAACAAACAATAAAACTTCAATATTCATAGCCGGTACCTTCGCCTTGTTGGCGGGTGTTTTAGGCTGTAAAAAATACGATAACCCTCCACCTGTGTATGAAGAGTTAAAACCATTGAACGATGTTCAGCGTAAAGTAATCGTAATTAGTATTGATGGCGTTACCGGGGGCGAGCTAAGAACAATTGCTGCACCTAACCTTGCCGAATTGCAGAAAACAGGCAAATATACTTTCGAAATACAAAAAAGTGGTATCGGTAACGACGCCTCTTCTTGGGTAACCATGGCTACCGGAGTAAGTTTTGCCAAGCATTCTATCGGTACTGATAATTTTGAAAGAATACAGGACCCGAACGGCGATGACCATGCCGAAATTAAATCGTACAGAAATGTGCTCGATTATATTACCCAATATAAAGCCACTAAAACAGCGGTAATAACGCCCTGGAGTAATTTACGTTACTACTTAAGAAATGCCGATTTTTCACCTGTAGTGAGTACCGATGTTGCCGTAAAAGACAGTACTATAAACGTGTTGAATAAACAGGGTAATGTGGGCGCTGTAATGGTTAACTTCAGAGATGTTGAAGTAGCCGGCGCCAGCGGTGGTTTCGTGGCAACAAACGACAATTATAAAAATGCCATCTTAAAAGCCGATGAGTATGTTGGTAATATTCTTACCGCATTAAAAGCAAGAAAGAATTATGCAAAAGAAGATTGGCTGGTAATTGTAACCACCAACCACGGTGGTAGTAATACAAACCCACAATCAGGCTTTTTAATCGCCTCAAATAAAAACTTTAAACAAGAGGAGATTAAGAAACGTGGCTTTAATACACCCTTGTTTAACAGTACCAGTATTGGGGCTGTGGTGAATAATGATAACGGATTATACGACTCCGGATCAACCAAAGATTTTACAGTACAGATGCAGGCCAAATTTAATACCGAAAATTACTATGTGGGCTTTTTATCAAAAAGCACCCTCATTAGCGGTACTACTCAAACCGGTTGGATGTGGTTTCAAACTGATTCGAAGAAGTGGAATGTATCTTTTGGCGGTACAAATAACGGTTCAGGCACTGATAGGAAAGAAGTTAATGGCGGGGGTATCGTTTTCGATGGAGGCTGGCATACCTTAACCATGACGGTAAAATATGTAAATACCACCACCAGAACGGCTACTTTGTACACCGATGGAGTACTAAACACAAGTCTAAATATCAGTGCTCATAAAAGTTTATCAACTTCAGAAAAGTTAACCCTGGGTTACAAACAGTTTTCGGGTGGTACTGGTTTAAATTTTCTGGGTGCAGAATTGGCATATTTCAATACTGCACTTGATGCTGCAACGGTTCAGGCAAACGTGGCCTTAAAAGATATTACCAAACATCCAAATTATGCCAATTTAATTGGTTATTGGCAAAATAACGAAGGTACAGATGCCTATATTGCTAATAAGGCACCGGGTGGTTATGATATGTCGCTTTCAGGTCCATTTACCTGGAAAGCCATGGGAACAGATGTACCACCATCAGTTACACCTGATGCAAATGCCACGGGTAAATCAATAGCGCTTACACCAGCAACTGTTAGTGCAAATATGTTGTACTGGATGAACATTAAAATCTTATCTGATTTTGGTATTGATGGTAATCCTTTCTTAAATCAGTATGAAATAGAATTCTTAAAATAGTAGTTAATTTTTTAGTGAAACCCTTGCCTCCGGAGGAGGCAAAGGGGTTTTTTGTTTATTCTTATTAAATACCGACATCAAATAAGCTTTAATGAACCACGCTTTTTGATTGATTGCCAATATATCGTCGCAAAATAATTAGCCTATAAGGAAGTAACTATAATTAATTAACACTTAAAATTTAAACTATGAAAATTAAAACATTAAAAGAAGTAGAAAGCAATTTTGAAACTTTGACCCGTACAGAGAAGGCAGCTATGCTTGGTGGAACAGGAATTTACAGTCCGACAGACCCTACACAGTATTTAGGAGATATGGATTTTACAAATGCTGGTTATATAACCTATTTTTATGATGATGATTATTGGAATTCAGGGGGCTATGTGGTTGCTTATGAGCCAGGAATAGATGGTGGTGGCTTTACAAGCGGCTACGGAGATTGGAACAATAACAGATTCCAGATTATGTTCGTTACTGAAGATTACAAGGCATATTATGTAGATAACCTTACCGGAGGATATTTTTTAGATACAAATAATGAAGCATTTGCCCATACTTATGATATGCCTTCAGAAGATCCCAATTTGCCTGTAATACACGAATATTATGACCAGTTTACAGGCGGCTATGTTCGTTTTTATTCAATTTACTAGTGTTTTTAAATAAATTTTATAAATCAATAAAATAATTAACCTAAATCTGTAAACTATGAAAATTAAAACATTAAACGACTTAAAAAATAACTTTGAAACATTAACTCAAAATGAGCAACTGTCAGTTGCAGGAGGAATAGGGATATACAATCCTTCGAATCTATCAGAATATCTTGGAGATTTCACAATAGGAGGATACATAACATCCTTTTACGACGGTGATGTTCATACGAAAGGCGCGTATGTGGGCATAAATGGCTCAACTCCAGAATTTGTAGGTGATTACGATGATAATACGCCCGAGAGATTATATTTTCAGGGAGTTACTGAAGATCGAAAGGCAGTTTATTATGACTATGTGACCTCAGGCTATATAATAGATCAGTTCAATCAATCTTTTGCTGCTCTTCCTTTTGATGCAACGATGTACGCAGATCAGTTTTCTGGTGGTTACGTATTTTATACATCCGCTTATTAATTAGCCTTCATGCAAAATAAGTCAATTTTAGATGCTTTAAACAAAACTGTTTTAACAGATAATAATTATTCATTAACGCATAAAGGTTTAGATTTACGAAAACACGTTAAATCCATCTTTTATATTTTTAGATATGCTGAAAGTAATCAGGATGAATATTATAATCATTTAGGTTTTGCCCTGGTAGAGGAGTTAATAACATATTGTGGCGGTCTAAAAAAAAACTTACCCATTACTATTTACCCAATGATTGGACTTTATTTATTAAAGTTCAATCATTGGGGTTTTATGAATCTGTCGCTAGATAAATTACTGGCAGAAATAGATCATCATTGTATTAAGCTGGTTACTGCACCACAAACAAGATTTAGCCTGGTTTTAATAGCGATGCTCTATATGGAGCAAAGAAATCTTCAACAAACATTACCAAAAGAACTTTATAACCGTTTAAAAATAGCTTTTTCAAAGAGGGCTACGCTAAACTTAGACAAAGATGAAAATATAAGCAACGTTATTTTTTGTCTTCATTTATTAATAGCCTTTGATAAGAACTATGTAAAGACCTATAATTTTTTCTTTCAGGAATTTAAAAAGCAACTGGCCTTAAATGTTATTCCGTTTAATAGTGATTTAGCATTCGTGTTAAACGCAATAGGCGAAACTGAATGCCTGGGCGGAATACATGATAAAATTACACCTAAGGATTTTTTGGAAGAGATATCAATGAAAAACCTTAAAAAAGAAAGCTTGCCAAAGTTGGAAAAGACCCTACTGGAGCAAAATTTAAAGGGGGTAACTTATTACCAGAAAATAGACCTAGGCATAGAAATGTTATTTGCACTCAAAAGAGATTTTAAAGAGCAATATGATTATTACAAATTGCTCAATTACCTATGAAAAAAATTTTCTTATTCGAAACCCCGTCCGACGCCGTTGGGCACGGTATTGGTACCTATGCCAATCAACTGATAGAAGCACTCGCTGAAAAAGAAAGTTTTTTCAAATTATATTTTGTGAAAATTGTATTCAATGAAACTGATGACTTCTCGATAAAGCCAATAAATGCAAATGCGGATGAAATAAAGATTTCTTTTAATGATAAGCTTGTTAAGCCAAACGTTGAAGTTCCCATTAAGCCTATTTTAGCGAGAAAAATTTTCTGTTTGTTGGGGGAATTTTTTAACGATCCGGCTGATGTTGTTTTTCACTTAAATTTTGTTTTGCAGTACGAGCTGGGAAAGTTAGCCAAGGAATATGATTTTAAATTAATTTACACCAATCATGTTTCGCTATGGCGGGTTTTTTATGAAAATGATTATGAAAAGTTCTTAAAAGAATGGAGCAGTGCAGCGCCTAAGGACGATAAGGAGAAGATGCGGGTAACCTCTATCCAGTTCGAAAAAAAAATGTATCAAATAGCCGATCATGTAATTTGTTTAAATGAGGATAGTAAATCTTTTATGAAAAAACACTACAGTGAAAATGCTATTGAAAAAACTTCAGTAATTGCAAATGGTTTGAATTTGAAAAATCCTGTTAAGAAGCTTAACACCGCAGCCCAAAAGAGAAAAATGGGATTTGATGAAGATGATTTCATCTTTCTGTTTGCTGGCAGAATGAATAAACAAAAGGGACTCGATCTATTAGTTAAGACATTTGGTAAACTTTTGAAAAATATTCCAAATGCTAAGTTGCTAATTGTTGGGGCAGGAGATTTTGGGGTATATACCAAAATGTGCGCTGATTTTTGTGCCAGGGTGGTGTTTGCCGGCTATGTGGATAAATCGAAAATCAATAATTACTATACAATTGCCAATGTGGGCCTGGTACCTTCCTTTACCGAACAGAGCAGTTATGTGGTATTGGAAATGCTTTCTAATCAACTTCCAATAATAGTTTCAGATATCCCGGCATTCGAAAAACCTTTTGAGGATAAAATAAATGTGATTAAAGCAGAAACAGATACTTTAGGAAGAGTTAACGAAAAAAATCTTGCCGCTCAAATGTTAAGTCTTTACAAAAACCCCGAATTGAGAAATAGACTGAGCAAAAACGGTAGGACTTTATTTGAAGGGCATTTTACAGCTAAACATATGGCAGAAAAAACCATTCAACTTTACCTAAGTTAATTTTTATTTAGTCACTACGTATTTGAGGTTATCAAATAATCTTTGAATCAATTTCCGGTCATTGGTTATAATCTCAGCACTGCCCTTAGCTTCGGCTTTAAAGTCGAGCCTTTTCCCATAATTGGTTTTAAGGCCATCATCAAACTTAACTAAAGCCAGGTAGGTTTCCACATCTCCTTTTTCTGTTTTTTCCGTGTTGCTGGTTAGCGAAATAGAGGTAACATGACCTTTTATACTTCCATACTCCATGTAAGGATAATTATCCAGTTTCACGATTACCTCCTGGCCAATCTTAACCTTTCCTGATCCATTTGCAGGTAAAACAACCTGGCCAAGAGGCTCTTCATCATTAGGTATAATGGTAAATACTTGTTCGCCACTTTGTAAAAATTGATTTTCGTTGTAAAATTTTAAAAACTGTACTTTCCCTCCAAAGGGCGCCCTAAAGACATAACGTTGTTCCCAGCTTTTAATATTATCAACAAGATCGTTATAAGCAGAAATAAGTTTAATATTCAATTCACTGTTCTTTTCAGGCTTTTGAATGTCGAGCTCTTGTATTTTTCCTTCAGTTTGCCGGCTACCTTGTTTGGTTTGCACCAGGTTATTAATAGCACCCTGTAATGCATCCTTGTTAGCGAGGTAACTCATCTCCGTTTTATCAAGCTCCGATTCACTGATTACCTTGTTTTTAAAAAGTGTAGAGTCTCTTTGATAAAACTTATGGGCATAGGTTAATGATTTTTTAGCCATGTCGACTCTGTTTTTGGCACTCTCCATGGCTTTTTCCTGTTCTACCAATAAATCTGCCAAATTTTGCCCTTGTTTATCAAATAGTTTATCATATTTATAATTGGTGTATTCTTGCAGGCTGTTTACAAAAGCATAATATTTGCTGTTTAACTCACCTAATGATAGAGTACTTGGTAACCGGTTTTTAAGGATAAGAATAGACTCTTTTGAAGGATTAAAGCCCTTAAGCATGCTATCTACATAGAAAACAATAGCTGGATTTGTGGGGTTTTCTATATACGCAATAATTTGCCCTTCTTTAACCACATCCATTGATTTAATTCCATTGAGTTTTAATTTGCCACTGCCATTTGCAACTAACTTAATAGGCGAAACATTTGAATTGACCACAATTTGCCCGGGCACAACATCCGGATAGCGTACAAGCCATCCAAATACAAAAAGTAATATAAAAATAAAGCCTACAATTACACTTACCCATAAACCAAACTTAGTGGGCATTCTTTCTATAATATGTTGTACCTGCTCTGTACGCTGTTTATGGTGATAGATTTCAGAATCCTTGTGCATTTTGTTAGTATAAGATATGTTAATTTAAAGGTTCTACCGTTTCAGCAATCTCTATTTGCGATTGCACCAATTGGAAATATTTCCCCTTTTGGGTCATTAATGATTGATGATTACCCATTTCTACAATAGTTCCTCCTTGCATTACCACAATCTGATCGGCTTTACGTATCGTACTCAAACGGTGTGCAATAACGATAACTGTTTTCTCTTTAAAAACCTGGTCCAGGGCATCAACAATTTTCTTCTCGTTTAGCGTATCTAAACTATTGGTTGCTTCATCGAAAAATAAATAATCGGGATTTTTGTATAAGGCTCTTGCAATTAAAACCCGCTGCTTTTGACCTCCGCTTAAGCCTCGCCCTTGTTCACCCATCATGGTTTGATAACCCAAAGGCAAGGCCTCAATTTCAGATGCAATATTTGCCGTATCCAAGGCCTTTTTAAGTCTTTCGTAATCTATTTTTTCATCATCTAGCACTACATTATTTAAAATTGTATCGTTAAAAATTTTTCCATCCTGCATTACCGCTCCACATTTATCCCGCCATTGTTTAAGACTAATATTATTGACATTCATGTTGCCAATTTTAATATCACCATAACTGGGTTTGTATAAGCGCAGCAACAATTTCAATAAGGTCGATTTTCCACTTCCACTATCTCCAACAATAGCCGTTACTTTACCTTCTGGTATAATCAGTCGTACGCCTCTTAATACAGGATTAGAGGTGGGCGTGTATTGAAAGCCCAGATTATTAATAACCAGGCTTTTGTCTTGTGGCAGGTCAATTGGGTTTGTCCCAACATTTTCTGTTTCATCTTCAAGCTGATGGATTTCATTTAAACGCAAAAATGAAATTTGGGCAAACTGAAAGGAAATAATGAATTGAATAAACTGTACCACAGGTGCATTTAACATCCCGATGATGAACTGTGTAGAAATCATTACCCCAAATGTCATTTCGCCACTAATTACTGCTTTAGCACAGAAAAAAGTAATAAACAGATTTTTTAAATTATCTATAAACTGAGCACCTAAATTTTGGGTGTTGGTAACGCTTAAAACCCTTAAATTAACCTGATATAACCTCGCCTGGATATCTTCCCATTTCCATCTCTTCGGTTTTTCGTAATTATTGATTTTGATATCCTGTATACTCGCAATAGTCTCCACCCAATAACTTTGATTTTTACTAACCAGTTCAAAATACTCCCAGTCTAACTTTTTTCTTAGCTTTAAAAAGGCCATAACCCAGGCAATATATATGATGCTACCGATCAGGAAGATCCAAAAAATGACCGTATTATAAATGAGCATAATCACCCCAAATACAATGAACGTAAGGGTAGAAAAAACCATGTTCAGTGAGTTGTTCATAATAAAACTCCTGATACGTTCGTGGTCCTGGGCCCTTTGCAAAATATCACCAGTCATTTTGTTCTCAAAAAACGTAATGGGCAACACCATTAATTTGATTAGGTAATCAGAAATCAACGCTATATTTACCCTTGAGGTAACGTGAAGCAGAATCCAGTCTCTTGCCATATTACTCAGCAGTATGCTTAAATAAATAGCAATGTTTGCAATAAGAACTACATTGATAAAGTTGAGGTCGTGTGTTTGTATCCCTACATCTATTACCGCCTTACTGATGAATGGTAAAAAGCCTTGTAGTATGGTTACCAGTAACATTACCACGAACAGATTGATAAAGCTTTTTTTGTAGGGTCTGAAATAATTTAAGAAATTATAAAAAGTCTTGCGTCGATCTATTTTTTCATTAGCCTGCCTTTCGTAGAAATCTGCCTGAGGCTCGATAGCCATTAAAACGAGTTTTTCCTGCTCTTCAGCATAGCCTTTTTTTATGGTTTTTGAATCGAATTCGTCGGATTTGTAGCTTACATAACCTCTTGCTGGGTCGGCAACATAAATAGTGCCCTGACTTAAATCTAAACCTTTCTTTGCCTTCGTTTTATAAACAATAACAAAATGGCTGTTATCCCAATGAACAATGGCTGGTAAAGGAATTTTATGCAGCAGGTCTTCAACAGTACATTTTATGGAAAGGGTACGAAGTCCGATGGCCTCACCGGCATGACTTAGGTCTAAAAAAGATACCCCTTCTTTAGTAATACCACATTTATCCCGCATATATTGCAAAGAATAAAATTTACCGTAGTATTTGGCAATCATTTTCAAACATGCAGGACCACAGTCCATCATGTCCATTTGTCTGTCCAGCGGAAATCTTGAGATTGGCATTAATTTGGTTCTATAATTTTGGTTTAGCTTACTAACATAATCAAAAAAGACATTAAAGCTTCTTTATATCTTAGCGCAAACGTTTGTGTATTTTAACTACAGAGCAGGCATTTTTGCTTCTAAATTTCATAACCCTAAGTTATTTAAGTCGTTTTCGTCTTAAATGGTCAATCCAGCGATTCTGGTTAGTATTAGTCTGCTGAAACTGATTTCAGTCTATAATAATCTCTGTTTATCTTTTATGTTGCGATGGATATTTTATTCTTCATTAAGCATAACAAAAGGATCTTTTAAGGCTAAATAATTGAGATTTACTCTTATTATATCATAATAAGCATTATTTATGCTTTTGTTCATGCTAATCGTAAGTAAGTTTTGAAGTTTTATCGAAAAAAGAGTAAGTGTAAACTGAAATTTTGTAAACAGTAACATATTTAAAACTCAAACGTTTGCGCTAAAACATTTTCATCATTATCAGTTAATCATCAGTAATTTGGATCAACAAACCAAAATTATACACACAAAATGAAGAGAAAATTAACCATTTTATTTACATCATTATTTATTGCCGGGCAAATCAGCGCGCAAGATCTGCCCTCCGAACTGCAAACCCCCGAAGTGGTTTCAGTAAACCGCTTGCCTATGCGGGTATCAGCTTTTGCTTTCGAAAATCAAGATTTAGCAACTAAAAGAGCTAAAGAAAAATCAGCATATTTTTTATCATTAAATGGTGCCTGGAAGTTTAACTGGGTAAAAGACCCACGTAAAAGACCTGCAGATTTTTATAAAGTAGATTTTGATGATAAGGGCTGGGATAATTTTAAAGTACCTGCCAACTGGGAAACCAATGGTTATGGTACTCCAATTTATGTAAACCAACCATACGAATTTGCAGGCAGGCAATTAACGGGAGCCAAAATGAACCCTCCTTTCGATATTCCTGCTGATAATAATCCGGTAGGTTCGTACCGGAAGAAAATCAATATCCCTGCAAATTGGGACGGTAGGCAGGTGTTTATCAGTTTAGGTGCCGTTAAATCGGCCTTTTATATCTGGGTAAACGGTAAAAAAGTTGGTTATAGTGAAGATAGCAAACTGGCTGCAGAGTTCGATATTACCAAATATGTTAAACCTGGTGAAAATACCATTGCACTGCAGGTTTACAGGTGGAGCGATGGCAGTTATTTAGAATGCCAGGATATGTGGCGCATTTCGGGGATAGAACGCGAAGTTTATCTTTATTCGACTCCAAAATTAGATATCCGCGATTTTAAAGTTATTGGAAATTTGGACGCCACTTATACCAACGGATTGCTAAATGTAGATTTAGCGGTAGAAAATTATAAAATCGATCAGCGCACTAACCATAGCCGTCCCGATAGTTTTTTTGTAGCACTGGATCTGGTTGATGCTAAGGGAAATAACGTTTGGAAAGATGCGACCACAATCCAAAAGGTGCTGGGCAATTATAAAACCGATCTTTCTTTTAAAACACAGATCAGTAATGTGAAAAACTGGTCGGCAGAGATTCCCTATTTATATACGCTTTACATCACTTTAAAAGATAAAAACAATAAAATAATAGAGGTAATTCCACAACGTGTGGGTTTCCGTTCAGTAGAAATTAAAGGCAGTGATCTACTCGTTAATGGTAAACGTGTGTTTTTAAAAGGAGTAAACAGGCACGAACATAATGCTACACAAGGCCATACTTTAACTCATGCCGATATGGAAAAAGATATGGAAATGATGAAAAAACTGAATGTAAATGCAGTTCGTCATTCTCATTATCCGCCCGATCCTTATTGGATGGAACTTTGTGATGAATATGGTTTATATGTAATTGATGAAGCCAATATCGAATCGCATGGCCGCTATTATAGTTTAGAAACCTCATTTGCCAACGATAAACAATGGCGTATTCCACATCTCGAACGCATTACCAGAATGTACGAAAGAGATAAAAACCATGCTTCGGTAATTACCTGGTCGTTAGGTAATGAAGCTGGTAATGGTGTTAATTTTTACGAAGCTTACCAATGGCTTAAAGGCAAAGATTTCCGTCCTGTACAGTACGAAAGAGCCGAGAGCGACTTCAATACAGATATGATTGTTCCGCAATATCCTTCACCAAATTATCTGCCGCGCTATTCCAAACAGGATAAAGAAACGCGTCCGTTTATTATGAGCGAGTATGCTCATATTATGGGTAACAGTTTGGGTAATTTTAAAGAATATTGGGATGCCATAGAAAACAACCCTAAACTACAGGGCGGTTTTGTTTGGGAGTGGATAGACCAGGCAATTGATACCGTTAAAAATGGTAAACGCATTATGGCTTATGGCGGCGATTTCCCGCTAAGTGGACCAGTTGATGAAAACTTTAGCGATAACGATTTCTGCGTAAAGGGTGTGGTTACCGCCTACCGTGGTATGACGCCAATGGCAGTAGAATTGAAAAAAGTGCACCAATATATCAAAACTACCTTTAACGGTACCAACCAGATTAATGTAAACAACAGCTATTTCTTTAAAGATATCAGCAATGTGCAGTTAAATTGGGAATTGGTAGAAGATGGAAAAGTGATTCAAACTGGTGTGGTAAGTAACCTGAATGTTGGTGCACGTCAAACGCAAATGTTAAGCTTGCCATTTAAAACCAATTATACCACGGGTAAAGAATATTTCTTAAACGTTCGCTATCGCTTAAAAACTGCTGAACCATTTTTAGAAAAAGGTTATGAGATTGCGTATGAGCAGATTGCATTGGCTGGAGCACCAAAACCCAATGTTTATAACAGCAACAAGAAATCTTTAAAGATTGAGCAAACTACAGAAAAAGCAGTGGTTAAAGGAAGTGATTTTACCATCACTTTCGATTTAACTAAGGGAATGTTAACAAGTTATGTTTCTAAAGGACAAGAATTATTGGCTTCAGGCTTACAACCAGGATTTTACCGTGCACCAACCGACAACGATATCGGTGCAGGCTTAAATACGAAATTACGTATGTGGCGTAATGTGTATCAGGATAACAGTGCAGGCAATATTAAATCAACTGTAAATTCAACCGCTGATGGCTTTACCCTAACCATTAAATCGTCTCTACTTAAAGGTGATGCAGAAAACATACAAGAATTTAATGTATCTGCTGATGGCACTGTAAAAGTAAATAATCAATTTAAAGCTGTAACAGGCAACTACAAAAGTTTAATGCGTATCGGTAACGATCTGCAGCTTAAAAATGATTACAGCAATATCCAGTGGTATGGCCGTGGTCCGGGCGAAAATTATGTAGATAGAAAAACGGCTTCCTTAATTGGTACTTATAAATCAACGGTTGCAGATCAGTATTTCCCTTATGCACGTCCACAGGAAAGTGGTAATAAAACCGATGTACGTTGGGTAACTTTTACCAATAAAGCAGGTAAGGGCTTACGTTTCGAATTTGCCGATCAGTTATTGAGTTTTAATGCATTGCCATATTCGGTAGAAGATTTAGATCCAGAGGCAGAGAAAAAACAATATCACTCCGGCGAACTGGTAAAACGCAACCAGATTTATGTGCACATGGATATGCAGCAATTGGGTGTTCAAGGGATTGATAGCTGGGGTTCTATGCCATTAATTCAATACCAGATCCCATTTAAAGATTACCAGTACAGCTATTATATCAAGCCAATTAAATAATATAGGCGGTTCGTCATTCCCACTCCGATAGCTATCGGAGTGGGAATCTTAAAACAGGAGCATTAAGATTCCCGCCTGCGCGGGAATGACGACCATTTCCTAAAGAATTGAAGAACTTTCTAATCAAAGAATAATATGAAATTTATCAAAATCTGTTTACCCCTATTGTTATTTGCTCAAATCAGCTTTGCACAGGAATCAAAACTAGCTGCTACACCACCAATGGGCTGGATGAGCTGGAACATCATGTCCGAAAATCCGAACGAAAAAGATATTAAAGAAATGGCCGATGCAATGGTTGCCAGTGGGATGGTGAAAGCAGGCTATCAGTATATTTTTTTAGATGATTGTTGGCAAGGTGGCCGCGATAATAAAAACAAGATTATTGCCGATCCAAAGAAATTTCCTTCAGGCATTAAAGCCCTGGCTGATTACTTGCATAACAAAGGGATGAAATTGGGCATCTATTCTGATGCTGCTCCTTTAACCTGTGGTGGTTATACCGCAAGTTTAAATTTTGAAGACCAGGATGCCAAAACTTTTGCTTCGTGGGGGATAGATTATTTAAAATATGACTATTGCAACGCACCAGAGGATGTTGAAACAGCTAAAGCCCGTTATGGTAAAATAGCGCAGGCGCTACGCAAATCGGGTAGAGAAATTGTGTTGGGCATCTGCGAGTGGGGTCCGCGCGAACCTTGGAACTGGGGTGCGCAGGTTGGCGGACAAAGCTGGCGTACTACTTACGATATCAGAGACAAATGGAATGATGTAGAAGGTAAGGGAGGAGTAGGTATTTACAACGTTATAGATAAAACAGCAGGATTGGCCAGCTTTTCAGGCCCTGGTAGATGGAACGATGGAGATATGTTAGTGGCGGGTTTACACGGCACAAAAGGCCCTTCATCAGCTTTTAATGGCAAAGGTTGTACCCAAGCTGAATATCAAAGCCAAATGAGTTTATACAGCATGCTTAATTCGCCATTATATGCAAGTTGCGATATCCGTAAAATGGATAATGAAGCAAAAACCATTTTCACAAACCAAGAAGTAATTGCATTAAACCAAGATGTTTTGGGCAAACAGGCCGAAAGAAAAATCAAAACCGATATCTGGGATGTTTTTGTTCGTCCTTTAGCCAATGGAGATTTCGCGATAGCGATTTTAAATAAATCGACAGCTGCTCAAAATGCAAAAATAAATTTTGCCGAATTAGGCCTGACTGGTAAATATGAGATCAAAGATTTATGGCAACATAAAGTAATTGGCAAAAATACTAAGTGGAATGGTGAAGTAACTGCTCATGAAACGAAGGTTTTCCGCTTAAAAAAAGTATAACACCTAAATAACAACAAACCAAACACACAAACAAAAATGAAATCACTATTATCCCTTGCATTAGTAGCAACAGGCTTAAGTACCTTTGCCTAAGATGCAGCAAAAGATCCGGCAACAGTTGTCATTACACCACAACACACCCTTTCAAAAAACGATACTGCTTTTAGAAAAGCCATTGCCAAATGGAGCGATGAAACTTTAAAAAGTACCGACTATAAGAATATCAAAGCACAGCCATCAGCTGAGGTTTTTCCAGGTACAGTAAAGACTGGTTTTCAGTTTATGAATAAAACGGTAAGCATCGAGCATAAAAAAATGGCCGATAGTTTAGTGTCTATCGTATCAACCTTGGGGTATTCTGGTTACGATAATGCGACCATGTACAGTACAGGTTTATATGCAAAAGCTGGTGACTATATAGAAATTGATGTGCCCAAGAACACCAATGTAAACGAGCTTGAAGTGCAAATTGGTGCGCATAGCGATCGCTTAAACTATTGGGTAGCTGGTAAGGAAGATTGGCGCAGGATGCCAATTATAACCAAGAAACAACAATTGGTAATTGGTAAAAACAGATTAGCCTCTCCTTTCGGTGGACTGATCTACATCAATATTAAACCTAAGGCAGAAAGTAGAAAAATTGATTTCAAAATTAGCCATGCTGTTGCAGCTCCACTTTTTGTGTTGGGCAAAAGCACGCAAAGTGATTGGGAGAGTCAATTAAAAAACAATAAAGCACCTTGGGGCGAGATGGCCACTGAAAATGTGATTTTAACTTTGCCTGATAGTGTATTGCAAACCATCAAAAACCCTGAAGAAGTATTAAAACTATGGGATTTAGTTGTACTTGGAGAATTAGATCTGGCCAATATGCCAGCACCGTTTTACAGGGCTCAACGGATGGTGCCCGATGAACATATTGGCGGAGGATACATGCATAGCGGTTATCCGATTATGATCCACCATTCGCCATCCAGAAAGATGCTCTCGAACGAAATTATGGCCAACCCTGAGTTATTGATGAAACCAAGCAAGGGTGGTGCAAATTGGGGCTTTTTTCACGAAATTGGTCACAACATGCAAAATCTGAACTGGGTTTTTGGTGGCACTACCGAAGTGAGCAATAACTTCTTTTCAATCTATATGTTCGATAGGTTAATGGGCGGACGGGACGATTCACATACTGGTGTATCAAGTGCAAATACGCAAAAGATGATGAAAAAATATTTTGCCGAAGGTGCGAGTTATGAAAAATGGAAAGGTGATGCCTTTTTAGGCCTGATCATGTTCCGCCAGATGCAGGAAGGTTTTGGATGGGAAAGTTTTAAAGCGTTTTTTAAAGAATACCAAAAAATCGGACCAAGTATAGGCAGGTTAAACGATCAGCAAAAACGCGATTTATGGGTAAAAACGTATTCTAATGTGGTAAAAAGAAATTTAGCTCCATTTTTTAACACCTGGGGCGTAGGCATAAGCGAAGAAACACAGAAAGAACTGAGCGTGCTCCGTGCATGGAAACCTTATAATTTTCCTCCGGTAAACTAACTTAAAGCTTCTAGACCTATGAGGTTTATTAACATATTGCCAATAAAGCTCATAGGTCTTAAGAATTCTTAAGGGATGTAGCGTTTTTATTTTAATTCCCGTTTTAGGTTAAATTAACAAACGATGAAACGGACGCTATTTATCTTAACTTCAATTGTACTGGTAATGAGTTTGATATGGGCTTGTACTGATCGCGACGAACCCATGCGGAATGTTGATCAGACAGAATTAGAAGGGCTTTATAAGGACATCGAAAAATCAGCCCAGCAGTTTACCTGTGAAAATGCCGGCGAATGGAAATTCACTGCCATTGGATCTAAAGCCTGCGGAGGCGCATCAGGCTATATTGCTTATTCTATAAAAATAGATGAAAGTACTTTTCTGAAAAAGGTTGAACAATTTACCAAACTACAGGCCGATTACAATGAAAAATGGGGCGTATATTCAGATTGTGCGTTGGTAATACAGCCAAAAGGAGTAACCTGCGATAATGGGAAACCTAAATTTACTTATTAAGATTTAAATGCTGTGTCAGATATTTTTTGTTCTGACACTAACAATATTTATAACCACTTATTTTAATTGTCTCGTAGCGCATTTTCGAAGTACTCGGAAATGCGCGTTTTTTATTTACAACTATTTGATATGTTCTTTTATAAATGCCTGAGGGTTATAAAACCGTTCGTTCAGTTGTTTATTATTAAAAGTTAGCCAGCTTGCACAGCCATAATCATCAAATTTTTTTCTGATCTCTAAATGAAGGTGATGGTAATCGCCCCCATATTTTTTACTTTCCTGAGGCGTAAATAACCTGGCCAGTTTGGTATTTTGATCAACATTTTGGCCGTTCCTTACATAAATTTCTTTAAGGTGTTTGTAAGTGGTAAACATGGTTAATCCACTCGGTAGTTTATGTTTTAGCACAACTGTACGTTGGTTTTCACCCAAATGCACAGAGCAGACTATTCCATTGGCCATGGCGTAAACATTAACCAGTTTCGCTTTAGGTTGTGCAGGATTAATATCAATAGCCGTGTGGATATGACCTTTAACATAACTATCTCTATGATCGCCAAAAATGCTTATGATTTTAATGTTGTTTATTCTCTTACGGTTAGTTACGTCAAAAGGAAGAAACCAGTTATCGGCTGTTTTTGCTGGGGCGGTATCCGTATAATAAGGTTTCCATCGATCGCGATCTTTTTCAATTGTTGGGGTTTCGAATAAAAGTGTCGATAAAAAGATAAATAATAGGGCTCTCATTAATGCGATAATTTATAGAGCAAGATAATGATTTTATCGATATAAACTATTTTTGTAGTTTAAAGAATTGTATCGTCATTGCGAGGAGGCTTTTTCAGCCGACGAAGCAATCTTAATGCGGTCGCTAGTAGCGATAGTTGTAAGATTGCTTCGTGCTTCGCAATGACGATTTATTTTTTCGTGGTGTCAGACGTTGCCATCTGACACTGAGACGATTTTATCTTTGGTAATCATTTAATTTATAGAAAGTCCGATGGGACATCTGACTGCACATTAAGCTAGAATATCTTCCTTCAAAGCTTCTGCCGCAGGGTTAACTAACGTTCCAATCAGCTCCGGAACCGGGACATCAGTGCTTTCGCTATAACCGTGGGTTAACAACCTTACGCGGTTAATACACACTCTGATAAATTCGGGCACAAACAGGTCGAATTTTTCGAATTTTGGAGTCAATTCTGGGTTTTCCTGTTGAAATTCTAAAATCACATCAGCCACCTGACGCCAGAACTGTTTTTCATCCAAGCCTACGTAGCTATGGAAAATGTTGCCGAGGTATCTGAAAACGGCATCAAATATCCCTGAGAGGATAAATAAAGGGGCTAATTCATCATTAATCTCCCTTAAAACATCTACCAGATCATTCGGTAATTTTGCTTTCGATTCTTCTGTTAATACAATTTCTTCAACAAAATCTTTAATAATAATGCGCGCTGGTACGCCGTTTTTCATTACCAAAATGGTGTTTTCGCCATGCGGACTAAAGAAAAAAGCATGTTTGTAAAAAATCCTTAATACAGGTTTTAAATACGCAGACAGATAGGCATTTAACCAGCTTTCTGCATCCAGGCCAGATTTTTCTATCAAAGCCTCAACCATGCTTTTCCCATTGTCATCTACATAAAGCAGACTCGCCATGGTCATGATGTTTTCGCCTTCCAGCAAATAATTTTCGGCACTCTCGCGCCAAATCGCCCCTAAAAATTCCTGATACTGATATGGAGAATCCGGAATTTCACTGTATTGTGGATGGGTATAGGCTACTGTTGCCACCTCGCCCAAAAGCACTACTCGCGTCTGTTTTAAATACTCATCACCCTGGAGCATGTCTTTTGCCCACTGGGTTACCTTTGGTGCAATAGCCAGTTTTTTGGGCGATAAGCCCCTGAAGATCGAGGTATTTAGGATCGAAATGGCCGTTTTTACATAATGTTTTTTAGGCTCACTTACGTTAAAGAAGGTACGGATGCTGTTTTGGCACATGTATTCATCATTGCCTAAACCAACAGGGACGATTAAGTTATGGGCAATATCGTGTGCAAGCTGTAATATGATTTTATTGTTCCATTGCCACTCGTGCACAGGGATAAAAAAATAATCTTCAGGTGGTAACTGCTGTTGGATTAATACCTGATTAAAATCGTGAACCTGCTTTAAGCTGAGTTCTTCATTATAAAAAGAAAATGGAGAAATACTTTCGATACTTTTAAATT
Organism: Pedobacter sp. ISL-64; assembly: GCF_018613605.1. Taxonomy (GTDB): domain Bacteria; phylum Bacteroidota; class Bacteroidia; order Sphingobacteriales; family Sphingobacteriaceae; genus Pedobacter. Next base: position 234,548 of record NZ_JAGGPU010000021.1, read on the forward strand.
CGGCTCTTGTTTTATGTACCGCTAACCAAGCCAATTGCGTTCTTTGAGCAGCTTCTGGAGCATATTTGCCTTGATCGCTATGGTTAAAACCGATTCGTCCTTTGTTGATGGTGGCCCAGGGATGTCCATCCATTTGATGTTCTATGGTCTGGTAATCTGCATTGGCTAATTCATCAGCGGTTAACCTGCCTTTTTGATGAATGTAAGCATCGGCATATAAGGTATTTAGGGTTTCTTCAACAAAATGAGCTAAAGTAAATGGTTTAATACCGAAAGTCTGTTGTAGTTCTGTATAAAAAGCCGGAGCGTTGTTTACGGCTACACTTTCGCTATTTACAATTTTTTTGATACTCTGTTTATCGATATGCAGGTAATCTAAAGCACGTTGCTGACCAGAAAAAGTATAATAAATTTCTTCAGAATCTGTAGTGAGACGGAAATCAGAATTTCCTTGCTCATCTGTACTGATCAGCGTTGGTTCAGCTAATTTTTCGTGCATCAATTCTACAATTGATTTTGCAATATAGTTTAGGTTTACCTTATCCCAAACTTCTTTTTTTAAAGGTTTTATGTGATTGAAGTTGTTGTAATTCATGGTATTTAATATTTTAATGTTGGGTTAGTCCAGATTTGTAATCTGGACTTTTTGTGCCCGGATTTTAAATCCGGTTCTCTATGATCGGGATTACAAATCCCGACCAACATGCTCAATTTAATTTTCAGATAACTGAAGCGCTGCGTTAGATAAATCATTTTCCTGTATTTCATCTGCTACGCTGAACTGCTGGAAAGCAATTCGTTTTTCTAAATTATAGATTTCGAAGCCTAAAATGGCATTGATAATGGATGCATTGCGATAAGCGCCCATGCCGAGGTCAGGTGTTACGAAACCGTGGGTATGCAGTTCAACATTTTGAACAAAGATTTCGTTTCCGTTTACATCAATAGCATAGTTGCGGTGTACCTGGAAAAGCCCATCGGCATTACGTGCGACGCGGTCATTTATGCCTGATAAGAAACCAGGCTCATTATATTTGTAACCAGTTGCCAATACCACAAAATCTGTATCAACTGCAAAATCCTTTTCACTTTCGGTATGATAAAAATCAAGCTGATATTTGCCGTCGGCGTTTACTGTTAAATTGTTCAGTTGACAGTTCGGCATCAATTCAGCATTTACCTTTTCGCCATCAACACTCAATTCGTACAGTTTATCAAAAATCTGGTTAATCAGTTCGAAGTTTATGCCTTTAAACAGCGAATTTTGTTTTCCTAAAAGCTGTTTGCGTTTTGCATCACTCAGATTATAAAAGTGGTCTACATATTCGGGAGAGGTGAGCTCCAATGTTAATTTCGAATACTCCATCGGGAAAAAGCGATCAGGCCGGGTAAACCATTTTAATTTCAATCCATTTTCGGTTTCTGGCAATAAATCGTAAAAAATTTCGGCAGCACTTTGTCCTGAGCCAATAATCGATACGGTTTTTTGCTTCAACAGCGTAGATTTAAACTTTAAATATGCTGAAGAATGTATGGCGTTTTTATGCTCAGCCGGCCTAATAAAACCAGGTACTTTTGGTGCAGTTCCAGTTCCGAGCACAATTTTTTTAGTGAAAATGGTTTCACTGGTTCCGTTTGATTGATCTACTTTTTCTACCTGATAAACACCATCAAGGTAATTTATACTGATTACTTTCTGTCCGAAATGGCAGTTTTGCAGATGGTTGATCGCCCATTTACAATAAGCATTATATTCCTTTCGTAATACAAAAAAATCTTCTCTGATATAGAATTTATACAGGCGATCTGTTTGTTTAAGATAGTTTAAAAAACTGTACGGACTGGTTGGATCGGCCATGGTTACCAGATCGGCCATAAAGGGAACCTGTAAAGTGGCATCACTCAACATCATACCGGAGTGCCAGTTAAATTCGCTCACCTGATCCAAAAATAAAGTTGATAAGCTACTGATAGGGGCGCATAATGCAGCCAAACCCAGGTTGAACGGACCTATACCGATCCCTACAATGTCGTATATTTTTTGATTCTGCATTTAAATTTCCTCCGTTTCAAATTCTGATGATTTAGCCATAGCATATGCCTTTGCCTCAGGGAATTTTTCCCAATACCAATTGCGGTAACAAAAGGTAAGATTGGCCATTTTGTAAGGCATCTGGATCACTTTCTCCAATTTAAAGCCCAATCTGGTTACAAAAATGTGCATCGCACGGCTTTCAACAGCTGCTTCGCCAATGCATTTACCTACTTCAGGTTGTTCGAAAATGAAATCCATTAATGCCTGACCGGTTTCGAAGCTGAATTTTTTATCTTTATCTGTTGGCGCAATCAGCAAATGTGCACCATAATCGGTCGTTAAAGCTTCGTAGCATGCACCTACACCATCGCGCATAGGCCAGTAAGGCTCTATGGTAAAGGTGGGTTCGCCATTTATTTCGCCTATAAAACTGTGCGATGAATCGTTTGGCAATAAAGTTCTATAGAATAGCTCTAAACCTCTAATCGGTCCATCCATCTTCCAGATGGGCTTTGCATGTTCCTGGTTAAACCAATCGTGAACCATTTCCAGATCCTGGTCGATATTAAACGGCCGGATATTGATCGTTACATTTTCTTTAGGGAAAAATCTGCTGTAGAGTACCTCTTTGGTTTTCGGCCTGATCAGGTTTTCAGAGAAGAAATATTTAGATAAAGGATTGGGGAACTCACGGTAAATAGCCGGATTATCGATAGGCGCACTGGCCTCGTCGATATTGCAGAGATTGGTAAGCAGGTTACCTTTTACCTCCCAGCTGCGACGGTTGATGATATAATCAACCAAACCTGTAGTATCGCTGTTTTCGAATTGTTTAAACTCCAGATAAACGAGATCGATCAAGGTTTTTTCATCGGCGAGATTGTTGCTTGCAATGGTATTTACCACACCCAAAATATTGTTGATGAGCAGATAATAGGTGAGCTTAGGGATAATGTATTCGTTCGGCACAATCGAACCGCTTTCTGCAGCAATACCAGGAGATGCTTTTTCCAATACCTCGGCTTTAGCATCACTAAAGAAAAAGCCCTGATTATCCCTGAAATAAAGTTTGGCAGGATAATAATCTTTATCCAGTTCTACCATCACATTTTGCTGATGGAACTCAAAAGCCATCCCAAAATTGTTGTAAAGCCCAACAATCGGTGCAACACAAAGGTGCAGGTATTGTTTAAACCAGTTTACTGCAGTGTAAGCAACCGTTTTATTTTTGCTGATCGCTGCTTCTTCAATGATGTTTACAATTCTTGGTTTTTGCCCCAGTAAAGCATCCTGACAAAGTGCTGCCAAAAGCGTTACATTTTTCTCGGCTCCTTCTCCCTTAAAAGGATTATGCCTGATACTGATGTTGAAACCATCAATGATTTCGCCTTTATAATTTACGGAGATAAATGCAGGGTCGGTAATGAATTCAATTTCAGGAAACTCGGCTTTGGCCGCTTTGCCGTATTCGGTTTTTAAAAGTTTACTTACATCATAACCACGGTGAAGCTCTCTAAGCAGGTTAACCCTTTGCGAGTTGGTTATTTTTACGTGTAACGAAAATTTAATCATCCAATCGCTCGATGCATTGTAAACTGTCCTCACCGAAGATGTTGGTGTATAGAATTCTCCAAAATGCCCAAGATAGAATAGGAACTTTTCTTCCTGCATCGCTTTTACTGTAGGAAGGGTAAGCAGATATTCTGCCTCCCAGGGGTGCATGGGTACCACTTTATGGTCTGGGTGTTGATCGAGTAAATGAATGATTTCAGCATGATCGCTATCTAGCAATTCAATTCTGAAAAGATCAGTCATGTCAAAACCTTCCGCGTTTTTCTCAACAATATTTTCTGCAGAGATCAGGAAATAGGCCAGCTGGAAACGACCCTGGGTTTCAGGCGAATATTTAAAAAGTTCTTCTTTACTGTTAAAGCCAGATCTCCCCTTAGGAAGTGGATGTGCATTGTGACCTAAAAACAAAGATTGCTCTGCCTCAATAAAATTCATTTTAGCAAAATTTGCAGGCCTGCCATTCTGTTTGAAGAACGATAAAAATGCTTCAAGATTTTCTACACTGTTGGCTAAACGTTGTTTTACCAGATTAGCATCAACATCAGGAAATTCTTTAGCACTGAACTGGATGGCCAGTTCCATAAACCTGTAAATACTGATCGGACTGATGACATCTGTAGCAACATTACGTTCGATTATCGGGAAATTAAATACATGCCTGCCACTGTCGGCATAAAATTTTAAAGGCGCATATACTTCGAAACCAATGGCCGTAAAATCGAACCGGATATGCAGGCGATCCGTAGTGGTAATCAAATAGTTTGCTAAAGACTCATCATATTTAGGTATGCCAATATAACGGCTCCAGTTGTTAAATTCTCTGCAATAACTGTTTAGCAGTGCATTAAAGTTAGTTTCTTCTGAAATCTGCTGAAACCTGATTGAGTCTAACGTATTCGTTTCCATGTTTTTTAATAATTTTAATAATGTTTTCAATATCGCTGATGGTAGTAAGCGGGTTAAGTAGGGTAAATTTGAGGTAGAATTGATGGTTAATCTTGGTGCCGGCAACTAAAGCCTTCCCTTGATTAAACATCGCTTTTTTGATGTACTGGTTCATGGCACAAACATCTAAGCATACGTTTTTTGGTCGGTAACGGAAAACCAATGCACTAATATCTGATTCGTTCATCAGCTCAAAATCACTATCTGAATGCAATAGATCAGCAATTTTGGCTGCGGTTTCGATAATGGTGTCAAAATAACCACCCAATTTGTTCCTGCCCATCATCCTTAGCGTAAACCAGAGTTTTAAAGCATCAAAGCGCCGGGTGGTTTGTATCGATTTGTTTACCTGGTTGGGTAAACCATCCTCATCATGATCTTTTGGATTTAAATAATCGGCATGGTGCGTAATCAGGTTGAAAAAGTTTTTATCGCGTACGAGGAAACCGCTGCTGCTTACCGGCTGGAAAAAAGATTTATGGTAATCAACCGTAACCGAATGGGCCAGTTCAATTCCGTTCAACAAACTGCGGTACTTATCCGTTAGCAGTAAGCCACAGCCATAAGCCGCATCGATGTGGAACCAGGTATTGTATTTTTTACTGATAGAAGCAAGTTCTTTCAGCGGATCAACATTTCCGAAATCGGTAGTTCCTGCTGTGCCTACAATGGCAATAGGGATGTTGCCCTGATTAATTTCCCGTTTAATGGCGTCTTCCAATAAAACGGTATTCATCCTAAAGCTGCGGTCGGTTTTGATCTTGATTACCGATTTTTCACCTAAACCTAAAAGGGAAGCATTTTTCTGAATACTGAAATGCGCTTTTTCAGAAACAAAAATCCTGAAACGAGCTGCTTCCAAGGGCAATCCCTCTACTTTAATGTTGTGGTTTAGTGCCGTGATGGAATAATGATCGCGGGCCAATAAAAGCCCCATTAAATTGCTCTGGGTGCCCCCGCTGGTAAAAATGCCATCCGCTTTTTTGTTGTAACCAATCTGGTCGCAGGTCCATTCGATCAGTTTTTGTTCTATTAGTGTTCCGCCTGCACTTTGATCCCAGGTATCGATTGATGAGTTGATGGCCGAAATCATGACTTCGGCAGCGACAGCGGGAATCACAATCGGACAGTTTAAATGGGCAATGTAAGCAGGGTGGTGAAAGGCTACCGCATGGCTGGTGTAAAGCTGTTCAACTTCTTTAAGCAAAGCATCGTAATTGTCGTGCGTTTTTTCAAATTCGATCGAATCAAACAGCGGCCTTAATTTGGATGGCGATATCCCACTAAAGGGCTGTTGATTGTTGTTGAGGAATTTTTTTACCGCCTGGGTAACTTTTCCTATTGCATGCAGGTACTCTGCTTCATTTTCGTGGTGAAAGATTTCCTTGGTTGGACTTTCCGTAAGGAAATCAATAAGTTCATGTTTTTCGAGGTCTGATGTAAACATTAGTTTTTCAATTTTTCAAAAGATTAAGGTTAAATGGCAATAAATTACTGGGCATATCAATGCCGTGATTTTTAAATAATATTTGGTTCTGAGCGGCTTAAATTAGTGAGCGGTTTCGACTATAATTCCAGCTGCTAAGGTATATTTTTATTTAGATTGATTAAAAATAATATTTAAAATATTTTTAACAAATTGTTAGTAAGTTGTTTACTTGTTGACACTTAACCGTTTTAGTATAGCGTTGAACGAAAAATAAAATATTTTATTTGGATTTAATCTAAATAAATGATTGCTTTGCGCAAAAAATAATAATCATTGATGAAACCATCATGATTTTCAATATCACAACGGTATGACTAAATCATGATAGCTTCATTACCATTAAAACCAAATTTATACGGATGAAAAATCTATACTTAATTGCAATCCTTGTCTGTGGATTTATCTTAACGGGCCAAGCTCAAACCGTTACCGGAAAAGTAATAGGCGAAACCGCTCCGCTTGCTGGGGCGAATATTAAAGTTGAAGGCAAAAATGCTTCAGCTACAACAGCTGCTGATGGTAGCTTTGAATTAAAGTTAACCGAAGGTTCTTTCAAATTACAGGTGAGTTATGTAGGGTATACTACCATACTGCAAAAAGTGAGCTTGGGCAAAGATCAGACCGTTAATTTAACCCTTTATTTAAGCCCAACGTCGAATATGCAGGAGGTTGTGGTGGTTTCATCGCGTAAACCGACCAAAATAAGCGAGATACCCGGTACCGTTTGGGTAGTAGATGGTGCGAAAATTCAGGAACAGGCCAGGGCAGGGATTCCACTTAAGCAAACCTTAGCACAATTAATTCCGAGTTTAGATGCTGGTACGGAAGGACGTACCAATTACGGACAGAACCAACGTGGCAGAGATGCATTGGTAATGATTGATGGTGTATCGTTAAACAGTACCCGTGGTGTAAGCCGCCAGTTCGAATCGATAGATCCTTTCAACATCGAGCGTATCGAGGTTTTATCTGGAGCAAGTGCGGTTTATGGCGGTGGTGCAACAGGTGGTATTATCAACATTATTACTAAAAAAGGACAGGATAGTCAACCAAGTTTCACTACACAAGTTGGTGTACGCAGCGGTTTAAAAGAAAAAAGTGATCATGATGTACGCGTAGCACAGGCCATTTCTGGCGGGAGCAAAGATTGGAACGGACGCATTGGTATGGCTTTCCAAAAAAACAATGCAGCTTATGGCGCAGATGGAAAACAGATTTTTACCGATATTACACAAACCGATTTACAGTATAACCAATCGTTCGATTTTTTCGGAAGTACCGAATTTAAATTGACCGAGTATCAAAAACTATCGGTGAATGGTCAATATTATAATTCGGGTTACCGTGGCGATAAAGACCTTTTCCTGGGCGCAAATTATGGTGGATTGTTATCAAATCCAGCGCTTTTAGAAATGAGAAATGGCTACTCATCCGATGTTGATCCGAAAACCAGCAGAGCCAATATAAATGCCAATTATCAGGCTAGCGATATCTTGGGCGGGCAAACACTTTATGTACAGGCAGCGGCAAGAAACGAACAATTTAGCTTTCACCCATTCCCAGGGCAAGCGGCAATACCGCAGCGACTTTACAGTGGTTCATCCATCCAAAATACAAACTACAGCGCTTTAAAACTGGTATTGAACAAAGACTGGAACAGATTGAATCTTACTTATGGTATTGATGCCGACAATGAAAATTTTAACGCGCAGCAAGCCTTGTTTGATAGAACAAAGGCCTTTTCATCTGGCGGTTTAAACAATAGCACAATCGCCACTATTGCCCGTTATCCTAATTTCAGGGTAAATGGTTTATCAGGCTTTTTGCAGGCACAGGTTAAAGTAGCCGACTTCTTAAGCCTGTCGGGAGGTGTGCGCCAGCAACGTATGTTTGTTAAAGTTGGCGATTTTGTAGGCACCGCTGCTTCTGTACCTTTGGCTTATGGTGTAGGCAGAACGGCTACGGCCATTGCTGGTGGTGAAAACCATTACGATGTGAATTTATTAAATGGTGGTTTGGTATTTAAAATCAATGCAGCTCAACAAGCATGGCTTAATTTCTCGCAAGGGTTTAACTTGGCAGATCCGGCAAAATATTACGGACAGGGCACTTATACCTTGGTTGGCACCAACTATAATTTAGGCAACTCGATCAATGTTGGAAGTTCTCCTTTAACAGGTATCAAAACAGAACAATACGAAGCCGGTTATCGTTACCGCCCAGGTGTATTTAATGCACAGGTTGCTGGTTTTTATGCCTTATCTGATAAAAATGTAAAAACCAATAGTACATTCAACATCGAAGTTTTTGATGAAAATGTAAGAAATTTAGGTGTTGAAGGTTCATTATCATTAAATCTGAAAAATGGTTTCGAAGCTGGTGTAAATGGTTTGTACATTAAAACACAGAAACAAAATGTTGATGGCACCTGGTCATTACAGGATGTAACTGTTGCAAGTCCATCAAAAATTGCGGGTTATCTGGGTTATAACGGAAAAGTTTTTGGAATAAAGGCACAGGCTTTCCACTCATTTGATTCGAAAGGTTATGCTACAGTTGGAAATGTTGTGGTGCAAAATGAGTTAAAAGGTTTCACTACTGTTGATTTATTGGGTTCGGTGAAATTATTTACCGGAAGTTTATCATTTGGTGTACAAAACCTGTTGAACAAAAATTACCAAACAATTTGGAGTCAGCGTTCGGTATTGTTGTATCAAGCTTTGGCAAAACCAGAAACTTTTTATTATGCAGGCCGCGACCGTACGTATAATTTAACGTATACGCTTAATTACTAGATTAGATTTTTTCGGTCGTCATTTCGAGCGAAGTGCAACGAAGTCGAGAAATCTATCTAAATAGATCTCTCCATTCCGCTGTGCTCCAGTCGAGATGACGACCTTTTTGTTAGAAAGAATAGTTGGCAATAACGGTTTTATTTCTTCTTCAATTCTATCACCGTAATCTCTGGCCAGATCCCAATCCGGCCTGAAAAACCAAGAAAACCGAAGCCTCTGTTTACATTAAGGTATCTTCCATTTTCGGTTTTAATACCCGCCCAATGTTTATAACGGTATTTCACCGGACTCCATTTAATGCCAAAAGCTTCTATACCAAACTGCATACCGTGTGTATGTCCAGCCAATGAAAGTTGGATTTTTGAAGGATAATTTTTTACCTGCGCATCCCAATGCGAAGGATCGTGAGATAGCAGGATTTTAAAATCGTTAACTGAAGTATTCTGAAGCGCTTTGTTTAAGTCTCCACGTTCTCCAAAACCAATTCCCCAGTTTTCTATTCCAGCGAGTATTATTTTCTCGCCGTTTTTATGCAATTCAACATGTTCATCCAACAAAAGTTTAAAACCAAGTTCTTTATGGTAGGCTTTTAACTGATTTAAATTCTGGATTTTATCGGCTTCCGTCGGCCATTTGATATAATCGCCGTAATCGTGGTTTCCCAGGATAGAAAATTGGCCGAAAGGGGCTTTAATTTGCGAGAAATGGCCGATATAGGGCACAATCTCCGAAGAAGCATTATTCACTAAATCTCCGGTAAAAACAAACAGGTCGCTCTTTTGCGCATTGATCATGTCAATCCCTTTTTGCACCGCTTTCGGGTTAGTAAAACTTCCGGCATGTACATCCGAGATCTGTGTTAAGGTAAAACCATCAAAACTTGCTGGCAAATCATCAAAATATAAAGTATGTTTAATTACGCGGTAAGCGTATTTTCCCTGGGTCATGCCATAAGCAAATAAAGCAATGGTTAAACAGAACATCACAAATGCAAAATCTACCCAGTAATTGCTGCGGCCTAAAATATGAAAACCTTCGGGCTGGAAATTAGTCGACAGGCCTAAGAGCAAGCGGTATATATCACCTAGTAGGAGAAAAAAAGCGAATACAAACTCTGCAGCAAAAATAATTAAAAAAGCATGACTGATGATTTGGAAGAACCTGTTCATGCCCTGGATCCGCATCTGTTGGATGGCGTAGAGTAAAGCAAAAGTTAGCCCGACAATAAAGACCCAGAAAATAGGACTGAGCCAGGTAGATTGATTAATGGTACCCAGGCCAGATAAAACATAAGCGTTAAGGGCAAAAAATATGATTGCAACTATAATGAGCGGCAATAGATTGAGTTTTCTTTTCATTATTGAAATCTGTAATTCAGAATGTAGGTAAAAATAGATTTTAAACGCCGATAAATGTTGTTCTGTTTTGTGTCGTGGTTATTTTTACGCTGGTTTGATTAAAGCATTATCGTTATTATGCATTATATTTATAAATATCATAGTATGTTGAATTAAAATCAACTTCCTGTTGCGTATTTTATAATTTACTTTCTTTTATTAGCTTTGTGCGAATATGCTGTCCAAAAAAACAAAGTATGCCATAAAAGCGCTTGTTGCGCTTGGTAAAAATTTAGATAAACCGCCAATGCAGATTTCGAAAATTGCAGAGGAGGAGCATATCCCGAAAAAATTCCTAGAGCAGATTCTACTCGATCTGCGTAACGCTGGCTTTTTATACAGTAAAAAAGGTGCAGGCGGCGGTTACAGTCTAAACAAAAAACCTGAAGAGATTTTATTGGTACACGTAATGCGTGTAACGGATGGGCCTATTGCCATGGTTCCCTGTGCAAGTTTAAACTTTTATCACAAATGTGATGAATGTGTAGACGAAAAAACATGCGGAATCAGAAGTGCCTTTATCGATGTTAGAGATGCTACCCTTAAGGTTTTAACCGAAACCAGCATTGCTGATGTAATTGGCCGTGAGGATAACCTGAAAATCGGTATCGTTAATTTATAATATTTATTTTCACGTGGCCCAATCCGTCATGCTGAACTTGTTTCAGCATCTATGAAGATATGTCTTACACGTGGCAGATTTTAAAATATTAATCCCAAAATTCATTTTATTGAGTTTGGTTTTTGGGGGGGGAAATGAAAGTTCAGTTTTTCATAGTGGTTTTCAGTCTTGCTCATATCTTTACCTTTATAATCAAATAATCAAAAAGGGAGAAAAACTTGTAGTCCCGCTAGACACGATAATTAATTGATGTTGATGTAAAAGGATAACCCTCCCTTTTTTAT
>NZ_JAGGPU010000022.1 GCF_018613605.1 Pedobacter sp. ISL-64
TTAAAGACAGTACCTCTTTGCTTTATCCCGATGAAATATCGGGGATGCCGCTTCGATCGGGGCTATGAACTTTGGTTTGTGGCACGGAAACCGACATAGTAGCAGAAAAATAAACAACCTAAACAGTACAAGGATCAAGAAATTTTTGAATATAAGTTAAAACACTTATATTCAGTTACATTTAAACAATCTCATCTTGAAACGTAGAAACTTTATTTATTTAACTGGAGTAGGGGCTGCCGCGGCTATGCTTCCTGCTATTCCAGTTTTTGGGAAAGAGATTTCCCCCGAGCAAGCCTTAACGTATATCGATCCGGCGGCTAAAAAAATCTTGTCTGATGTAGCCCTAAATGCGGCACGCTCAAAAGGCGCAACTTATACTGATGTGCGCGTAGGTAGGTATCTTAACCAATACGTTGTTACACGCGAGGATAAAGTAGAGAATATTGTAAATACCGAATCGTACGGAATTGGTATCAGGGTAATTTCGAATGGCAGTTGGGGATTTGCGGCAACCGACAAAATGGACAAAGATAGTATTGCCAAAGCAGCCGAACTGGCGGTAACTATTGCCAAAGAAAATGCCCGTTTGTTAAGAGAGCCCGTAAAGTTGGCGCCACAAAAAGGATATGGTGAGGTAAGCTGGAAAGCACCGATTGAAAAAAATACCTTTGAGGTACCCGTAAAAGAAAAGGTAGATTTATTGCTGGCGGTGAACGATGCGGCAATGAAAGGTGGTGCAGATTACATCAACTCCATCTTATTTGCCGTAAATGAACAAAAATATTTTGCATCTACCGATGGTTCATACATCGATCAGGACATCCACCGTATTTGGCCTACTTTTTTTATCACTAAAATAGATAAGGCAACTGGTAAGTTCGAAACGAGAAATGCATTGAGTGCACCTACTGGCAAGGGATACGAATACCTGGATGCAAGGCCACAGGATAAAATACAAACAGCTTCGGGTACGCTTTATAAAGGCAGGTACGATATGCTTGAAGATGCCACACAGGGAGCCAGGCAGTTGGGTGAAAAAATGAAGGCAAAATCAGTAGAGCCAGGTAAGTATGATCTGGTATTGGATCCTTCACATTTATGGTTAACCATACACGAATCGTGCGGTCATCCAACCGAGCTTGACCGGGTGTTGGGCTATGAGGCCAATTATGCAGGAACCAGTTTCCTGACACTTGACAAATGGGAATCTAAAAAATTTAATTATGGCAGCAAGGAGGTTAATATTACTGCCGATAAAACCGAAGTCGGATCATTAGGAGCTGTTGGGTATGATGATGAAGGTGTAAAATGCGGAAAATGGGATGTAATTAAAGACGGTATATTGGTAAATTACCAGGCTATCAGAGATCAGGCGCATATATTAGGTTTAAATGCTTCACAAGGCTGTTGTTATGCTGATAACTGGAGTAGTGTGCAGTTTCAGCGTATGGCCAACATTTCACTGCAGCCGGGCAAAGCTAAGCTGAGCATAGCCGATCAGATTAAAAATGTTGAAAAAGGCATTTACATTGTAGGCGATGGGTCTTTCTCGATCGATCAGCAACGTTATAACTTTCAGTTCGGCGGTCAGCTTTATTACGAAATTAAAGCAGGGAAAATTGTAGGTATGCTTAAAGATGTAGCCTATCAGGCCAATACTCAGGAATTCTGGAATTCGTGTGTAGCCATTTGTGATCAGAGCGATTACCGCTTAGGAGGTTCGTTCTTTGATGGTAAAGGCCAGCCAGGTCAGGTGAGTGCTGTATCTCACGGATCGGCAACCACACGGTTTAATAAGGTTAATGTGATCAACACCGCTAGAAAAATCTGATAGAAATTATGCCAATCTTAACAAAAGCAGAAGCAAAGGCACTTTTAACTAAAGTACTTTCTTACTCTAAAGCAGAACAATGTGAAGTAAACCTAAATTGCTCAGATAGCGGTAATATAAGGTACGCCCGAAATTCGGTATCAACCAGTGGGGGAATAAGCGCGAACAGCCTGGTAGTTAGTTCTGCCTTCGGAAAAAAACTGGGTACGGCCACTATAAATGAATTTGACGATGCCTCATTGGAAAAAGTAGTGCGCAGGGCAGAAGAACTTGCTCAGCTGGCACCCGAAAATCCTGAATTTATGCCTTTTCTCGGTCCGCAGGAGTATGGTGCCGATTCGCCTACCTTTTCTCCGGCTACTGCAGCCGTTACCCCGAAAGACAGGGCCGATGCAGTACAGGCCAGTTTAAAACAGGCTATAGACAGCAAGCTGAATGCTGCAGGGTTTTTATCCAACAGTATAGGCTGTTCGGCAATGATGAACAGTAAAGGTTTGTTTGCCTACAATACTTCAACCGATGTAGCTTTTAATATTACCGTAAGAACTGATGATGGTAAAGGATCTGGTTATGCCACAAGGGGATACAACGATTTTAGCAAACTCAACGCAAAAGCTGATACAGCTATAGCAGCCAAAAAGGCCATGTCGTCGGTAACGGCAAAGGCCATAGAACCAGGTAAGTATACCGTTATTTTAGAACCGACTGCGGTAGCAGTGATGCTGGAAAACCTATTCTTCTCGATGGATGCCAGGCAGGCCGATGAAGGACGGAGCTTTATGAGCAAAACTGGAGGCAAAACGAAGGTGGGAGAACAGCTGGTGGATGAAAGAGTAAATATCTACTCTGACCCATGGAATCCCGAACTGCCAACTGCAACATGGTCTGGAGATGGGCGACCGCAACAGAAAGTAAACTGGATAGAAAAGGGAGTGGTTAAAAATTTATACAGTTCGAGGTACTGGGCCCAAAAAACCGGGATTAAAACGATTCCATTCCCAGGTGGCGCCATTATGAAAGGCGGAACGAAAACGCTGGAAGAGCTGATCAAAGGAACAGAAAAAGGTATATTGGTTACACGCTTATGGTACATCCGCACGGTAGATCCACAAACCCTTTTGCTTACAGGGCTGACCAGGGATGGTACTTTTTATATCGAAAATGGAGAGATCAAGTTCCCAGTCAAAAATTTCCGTTTCAATGAAAGTCCGATTATTATGTTGAACAACCTGGATGAAATCGGAATAGCCGAAAGAACAGTTAGTGCCGAATCGGAAGCCAACTATCTTTTACCTCCATTAAGAATAAGAGATTTTACTTTTACCTCTTTATCTGACGCGGTATAGAGGAATACATCAGTGACATTGTAAAAGAAGCTGTGTCATTAATATTGGTTTGTTACCCTAAAGGATAATTTATTTTATGAAAATCAATATAAATGACAAGAGAACTTAAGTGAAATAATATCGTCATTTCGACTGAAGCTCACCGATTTTTCATCGGTAGCGTAATGGAGAAATCTTTAAACTTTTCGGTAACATCATAGTTTAAAGATCTCTCCATTCCGTTGCACTCCAGTCGAGATGACTATCTTTCTATTGGAATCTGTCATTTATAACTTGTCGAAGGATCTGTTTAATTACAGATTTAAGCGTTTCGACAGGCTCTCCGTAGGAGTCCTTTGAACAACGTGACAGATTGAATATCTAAAAACGATTGTTACAGGCCATTTGCTCTTGCTGTAATCTCAGCAATATCCAACACCTTAACTTCCTGTTCTTTATCTTTTAGTTTAATACCGTCGCTTAGCATGGTCATACAGAATGGGCAACCTGCTGCAATAACCTGTGGATTAGTTTGTAAAGCCTCATCAATGCGTTCTACATTAATATCTTTATTTCCCTTTTCTGGTTCTTTAAACATCTGTGCGCCTCCTGCACCACAGCATAAGCCATTACTTTTGCAGCGTTTCATTTCTACCAACTGTGCATCAAGTATCTCTAAGGCTTTTCTGGGCGCTTCGTAAATTCCATTTCCACGGCCCAAATAACATGGATCGTGATAGGTGATTTTTTTACCTTTAAAACTTTCGCCACCTTCAGCTTTTAGTTTGCCTTCGTTAATCAGATCCTGTATCAATTGTGTATGGTGGATCACTTCGTAACTGCCGCCTAAACCCGGATACTCATTTTTAATGGTATTGAAGCAATGCGGGCAGCCTGTTACAATTTTTTTAATGTTGTAAGCATTTAATACCTCGATATTGGTCATGGCCTGCATCTGGAAAAGAAACTCGTTACCAGCCCGCTTGGCCGGATCGCCTGTACAGCTTTCCTCTGTGCCCAAAACAGCATATTTGATGCCTACATGATGTAAAATCTTGCAGATGTCGCGGGTAATTTTCTGCGCTCTTTCATCGTAACTTCCAGCGCAGCCAACCCAAAATAATATTTCCGGTTCTTCACCTGCGGCCATTAACTCGGCCATTGTAGGGACTTTAAATTCCATTTTTATAATCATTAGTTAGTATCCGGTACAATAGACCAGATGTGTACTATTGTTTTTTCTTTAACAATTTAATCAACTCGGTTAAACCTGTAAATGCTCCTGTATAATAGTCATCTTTTTTAAAGTGGGGGATGATGTACCTATCGATCACTTCTTTTGTTTCCTTATCGGATATCAGTTTTTCAATGCCATATCCATTACATATTCTAATTAGCCGGTGTTTGCGTGAAAAGGCAATCAAAATTCCATTGTCTTTTCCTTTTTCTCCGGGTTTCCAGCTATTGGCAATCCTTAAAGCAAGATCGTTGAACTTTTTCTTGCTTGTCATCATCGTATCAACCGTTACTATGGTGATCTGGATGCCTGATTCTGCTTTAAACTTTAAAATCTGGTTTTCCAATGATGCAATCTGTTTTTTATTAAAATCCAGCTCGTAATCGTTCACCCAGCCTTTTGGTTTCGGGATATTGTCCCAAAACGTTTTTCTATAACCTTCCAGCTTTTCTTTTGTGATCTCTTTCTGAACCTGCGCATGAGTCCTGAGTGGATTGATTAGTAAGATCAGAACGGATAAAATCAAAAAAGCTTTGCTCTTCATATCTTAAAACTATTTTTCTTCAGCCCAGTTAAAACGGTCGGCCGGAGAGTATTTCCAGGGTGCCTGGTTATTTTCGATGTTCCCCATCATGGCATTGATACTTCCCGGTGCCTGCGATTCTTCCATCACTGCAAAACGGCGGAGCTCCATAATAATCTGTAGAGGATCAATGTTTACCGGACAGGCCTCTACGCAGGCGTTACAGCTCGTGCAAGCCCAAATTTCTTCTCTGCTGATATAATCGTCTAATAAAGATTTTCCATCATGATGTTCTGCGCCATGTTTATCAATATTTTGGCCCACTTCTGTAATACGGTCGCGGGTATCCATCATAATTTTCCGTGGCGATAAAAGTTTACCTGTAATATTTGCCGGGCATACCGAAGTACACCTTCCGCATTCAGTACAGGTATAAGCATTCATCAGGTTTACCCAGCTTAAATCGGTTACATCTTTGGCGCCAAATTTACCAGGTTCGGTTTCTGCCGGAACAAAAGAAGGATCCAGCATGGCCTTTACTTCATTGGTAACTGAGGCCATATTTGTAAACTCACCTTTAGGCTCCAAATTAGAAAAGTAGGTATTTGGAAAGGCGAAAAGAATATGAAAGTGTTTCGAGTAAGGCAGGTAATTTAAGAAAGCCAAAATGCCTATAATGTGGAACCACCAGCAGCCGCGCTCTACTATGCGCAAGGCGCTTTCTGATGAAGGCAGGATATTCATTAAATACTGGCTTACCGGAAATGCACCTGCATTAACATAATGGCTGGCACCCAAAAGTTGTAATTTTGCATCAGCTGCATTCATGAACAAAAAAGCACTCATTAATAAAATCTCGGTGATGAGAATATAATTGGCATCAGATTTTGGCCAGCTTTTCATCTCTACGCCGCTAAAGCGTTTAAGCTTGAGTATATTTCTGCGGACCAGAAAAATGGCGCAGGAAACCCAAACGGTAAAAGCCAGGATTTCAAAAGATCCGATCAGAAAATTATATAAACCACCCAGTCCATTAAAAATACGGTGCGTGCCGAATAAACCATCGATCATGATCTCCAATACTTCAATGTTAATGATTACGAAACCGATGTAAACAAAAAAGTGGAGAAAGGCAGGGATAGGGCGGACAACCATTTTAGACTGACCAAATGCCACGCGAAGCATGGTCATTAATCTTTTTTGTGGCTGATCTTGTCGATTTACCGGTTTTCCTAAACGGATATTGCGAATTATTTTACGCAGGTTAACTGTAAACAGCGCAATTGCTGCAAGTGTAAGTACTAGAAAAAGGATCTGTGCTACCATGCAATATTAGATTGTTACGCTAAATTAGGATATTAATCTAAATAAATTGCTATGCATGCATAAAAAAAATAATAAAATTGTTTGTTTGTACTCATTCTAAGCAAGGATTAAGGCCTGCTTTAAAAATCGTTAAAAATTAATTAATTGATAATCAGCGCAGGAATGAAATAATCGAAAAAAAATTTTGCTTTTGAAAAAAGAACACTACATTTGCAATCCCAAACGGATGGTGCCATAGCTCAGTCGGTAGAGCAAAGGACTGAAAATCCTTGTGTCCCTGGTTCGAATCCAGGTGGCACCACTTCCAAAAGTCTTTCAGAAATGAGAGGCTTTTTTGGTTTCCGGCCTTTCGCTATATTTTACGGGAATTAAAGGAGGCTCAAGCGTAAATTTGGGAGCTCATATTAATTTGGAACGCAATGGCTTGCTCCGAACAATGGTAGTCCCTCCATACGCTCCAATCTTTTGGAAACTCGATCTATACTGCTCATGAACCGCCAGCCAAAAGGATTTCGCTGCTGTAGGAGCTATTGAGCTGGGTTTGTACAGAGAAGACCGAAGGACCGAAATCCGGATTATGGATGTTAAGAAGAAAATGAACAAAACCTTGAACCAATTTTCAGGCGGAAATCCCGCCAAAAACCACTGAATTGTTATTTAAACCTGGATTGGAACGAACACGAAGCGAAGCGGAGTAAAGTGGAAGGCGGGACTACAGTAGCCAAGCACTACTAGCGCCGTTTTCCCATTCCCAATCCAAAAATACCTCCATCCCCAACTTTTTTGCTTGATCCATACAGAGGAGTCCGAAAGACCGAAAATCCGGGTCAGGATGTTAAGAAGAAAATGAACTAAATCTTGAACCGCTTTTCAGGCGCAAATCCCGCCAAAAACTACTGTCTTTGTTGTTTAAACCCGACTGGAACGAACACGAAGCGCAGCGGAGTAAAGTGGAGTAAAGTGGAAGGCGGGGGCTACAGTAGCCAAATACTAAGGCACTGTTTTCCTATTCCCAATCCACAAATACTTCCATCTCCAAACTTTTTTCTTGATCTAATAAACCGTTTTGGGAAAGCGCTAAAGTCATTATTGTTTACGATGGTCAATAAGAAGTAGCAGAATTGATAAGTATTTTGTTGATTGCATCTTACTGATTGTCAGAAAAATGAATTCATATGGCTAAATAGGTCTCTATTTTTTTAAATAAACTTAAATCCTTTTTTGGATTTGGGAAAAAGAATACTACATTTGCAATCCCAAAAGGGGGTGCCATAGCTCAGTCGGTAGAGCAAAGGACTGAAAATCCTTGTGTCCCTGGTTCGAATCCAGGTGGCACCACTTAAAAACAAAAGCCTTACAGAAATGTAAGGCTTTTTACGTTTTGAGGTAGCGAACATTTATGTTTCTACGTGATATTCATTTTGTTTCTCGGCTATCTCTTTTACCTTATCTAGCGCTTTAGGCCAGGTTTTTTCGAAATAATCTTTCCATTCATCGTTAATGTTCATATCGATAAGGAGTTCTGTCCTGCCATCTTTTTCATTGAGGGTGTAATTCTCGAGTGTCTCGCCCCAATCCCCGCTGAGATCTTCCTTGCCGTCTTTTATTTCGCCCAGGTGTTTGATAGACATGTACCGGTTAGGGATATTATCTTGAATAACAGCTACCATTCCATCTCCGTTATCACCCAGAAAAAGGGCTTTGCTTCCTTTTTTCCAATCGGTTTCTACACGCGATCCTTCTGCGAAAACAGCTGTCCACTTGGGGTAGGTTTCTACGCCAAACAGCGCATCCCAAACTTTTTCTGCTGTGGCGTTAATTGTGGTTTTAAATTCGATCTTTTCCATGGTTCTTGGTTTTTAAATCAGATAATTTAGTATAACAAATTTGCAGAGAATTTGATTGACTTAAGCGGTGCAAAGGCGACAATTTATAGGGGCATAAGGACTTTCGTCTGGCCACTGTTTTGGAATGTCTTTTTTGAAATTTAATAAATATCTCAGTAAAAAGTAATTTAATCGGTAGATTTACGTAATTGATTGATGCATATGCACAGCAGCACAATATTTTGAATTAAATTTAGTTTGTTGGTTGACAAAAGTTTATTCCTGAACAACTTAACCTTTGCCCGGTACGTATATAAAAGATAATGTTACAATAATTTCCATGAGAAATAAGAGATTCCTTTACCTGGTTGCACTAGGTTTTTTAAGCTTTGGGGCCATTACCGGCTGCAAAAAGAGCAGTCCTGCGCCTGATGAGCCAATAACCCCACCAGTTGTTACTACGCCTACCGGAACGCGGGATGAATTGACTAAAGATTCTATCTTTTTATACGGTAAAGAACTTTATTATTGGAATACTTCGCTACCAACTTATGAAGTGTTTAATCCGCGCGGATTTAGTTCAAATGAAGCTGAGCTATATGCCATGACACAATATTCTTTAGATCCGGCAACAGGAAAACCTTATGAATTTGTAAGCACTTCAAGCGAACCTAAATATTCGTTTTTCGACTATACGGCAGCTACCTCGGGTAAAACAGGTGCGCTTAAAGCAGATGTAAACGGTTCGGCCAGTGATTATGGTTTTTCTGTTCAGTATAATAGCACGACAGATTTAAGAGTAAAATATGTTTATCCAAACTCACCGGCAGCATTGCAGGGGTTAACCCGTGGCTGTAGGATAACCAGTGTAAATGGAAGAACAGATCTAACCTATCCTGGTGCCGTTAATTTTTTAAATAACGCCATTTTTGGTACAAATGCAAGTGTGACTTTGGCATTTAATGATATTGGAGGCAATCCGAAAACAGCTGTTATAGCTAGCAGTTTATATACCGTTAACCCGATATTATTTACCAATGTTTATACGGTTGGTACAAAGAAAGTGGGTTACATTGTATTTAATAGTTTTACCAATAATGCCTCTGCAGCCATAAATGCAGTTTTTTCTACTTTTGCTACCCAGGGAGTAAGCGAATTGGTTATTGATTTACGCTATAACGGTGGGGGTTATGTTTCAACAGCTACCCAAATAATTAATTTAGCAGCACCAGCAGGAGAAACAGGTAATACGATGTTTACTTCTTATTACAATAACTATCTACAGTCTATCACTACTGCTCAGCGTAAAGCCTCCATTTTGGCACACCAACCATTGTTAGATGATGCGGGTAAATTACAGACCTTTACCACGGGTGTAAATGGAAAGTATGCCACTTATGCTGATTTAAATTATTCGCCTACAGCTGCCGATAATATAGAGAAATTTGCAAAATCAGGTAGTTTAACATTAAACAGGGTTTATTTTATCGTAACGGAATCTACTGCATCTGCAAGCGAGTTAACCATTAACAGCTTAAAACCAGTAATGGATGTAAAGTTAATCGGTAGAACAACTTATGGTAAACCTGTTGGTTTCTTCCCGATCAGAATAGATAAGGTGGATATGTATATCCCAGAATTTGAAACGAAAAATAAACTTGGCGTTGGTGGCTACTATTCAGGCCTGACGGTTGATAAAGAATCGGCAGAAGATTTAACCAAAGCGTGGGGAGATGAAACAGAGACTTTGTTGGCTTACGCATTATTGTATGCCAAAAACGGTAATTTTGTAACTACTGCTGCAAAAACAGCTAGCTTAAGTGCAACCACAACAGCAATGCCATCAAAACTATCGGTTGCAGAACTGAGGTCGCTGGATGAAAAGTTGGATCCAAAAGGAATTAAGGGGATGATCATGACACCTGATAAAAGATTTTAATCAATCTTTTAACGAAAATGCCCACTTAACATGTTTGTTAAGTAGGCATTTTTATTTCTGGTGATATCTACAATAATATTTTACTGCTGATATCTTTGTTAATGGTAATGTAACCAGGATATTTAACAGGTGTATTGCCAAGCATAAAGGTCGGCTTTATTTTAATGGTTAATAAACCTAGTTTTTCATCTTTTGAAGCTGATCCTTTCTGAGCGGCCTTAATAATATCATTAAAAACATTTCCATTAGACACTAATCCATAAATATTGCTCACCAATTGTACAGGAACAGTAACTGTTTGCCCTTGTGCAATGCTTACATTTTGATTAACAATGCCCTCTGCCAAATCGGTATTATTGACCAAAATTTTATATTCGAACTGGTTAATGGCTGCTAAACTACTCGATGGATTGGTTATTTCTAAATTCAGATTGGCTCTTAAAGGAATGTCTTTTCTCAATAAGCCTAATGCAACCCCTGGTAAACTGGTTAAGCTAAAACTTTGCTGGTCCATTAATTTTTTAATATCCGTGCCTGCAATTGATACTTGCTGTACACCTGTAATTTTATAAGTGCAGTCTTCCAGGGCTTTTATCTGCTGTGCCTGCCTGTTTATTCCACAGCCAAAAATGCTTATGGTAAACAGGAAAAGCAATAGTTTTTCTTTCATGTTATTCATAACGCCAAAATACTAAAACTATTTCAGCTGCAATTGGGTTTAACAAAATTAACTTAGGTGCTTGGTGTAATGGTTTCAATATCATCCCGCTTATTATCGCTATCAGTTTTGTTTTCTTCAGCAGGTTTCTCTGTAGAGTCAGCTTCTTCTTCCTGATCATTGAGTTTTGCTTTTTCCTCATTAACCTCTTCGGTTTTTTGTGCGGGCTCACCTGGTTTATCTGTTTCTTTTTCTGTTGAAGGGATTACGGTTTCAATTTCCAACTGTACATCATCTGTCGGTTTTGGGTGATTGTTGCCTTGCATTGCTCCTTTTTTATTTTCTTCGTTTTCCATGGTATAAATCTGTTTTAATACTTTATAAATGAAATTCGATTTATTTTGTTTGATATTATTATAAAGCAATTGCTCATTTTCTAACTTTACAAAAAAAAATAGCAATATGGCCA
Source organism: Pedobacter sp. ISL-64 (assembly GCF_018613605.1). GTDB lineage: Bacteria > Bacteroidota > Bacteroidia > Sphingobacteriales > Sphingobacteriaceae > Pedobacter. The sequence goes on from NZ_JAGGPU010000022.1 coordinate 11,138, forward strand.
TTACCATCAGGAAGATAACTGTACAAGATAATACTGCTACTGCTTCAATGATCAGGACGATTTTAAGAGAATTTAAAATAGACAAGCCTGGCACTGTTTACACCGACCCTACAACCGATGCGTTGTCTACAGTTTTCGAACACCCTCAATCGGCTTACTGGTTGGCCGAAGAGGATGGTGTTATTATTGGTGGCTGTGGTATTTATCCAACTGAAGGCTTGCCAGATGGTTGTGTTGAGCTGGTTAAATTGTACACCTCGGCATCTTCGCGCGGAAAAGGGATTGGCAAAATGCTCATGGAGAAAAGTATAGAATCGGCGCAGCACTTTGGGTATAATGAGATTTACCTTGAATCGTTTCCCGATCTTAAAAGGGCAATTGCGATGTACGAAAAGGCAGGATTTAAAAAAATCGCAGCTCCATTGGGTAATTCTGGCCATTTTGCCTGTAATGTTTGGATGCTACTGGTTTTATAGAAGGTTAATTGTTGAAACTGGTTAATCGGTTAACTGTTGAAATCGAGAAATACAGCTCAAGTTGAAACTGTTTAATTGTTGGAATTGATAAATCAAGCTCAATTAAGCAGTTAACCGATTTATACAGTTAACCCTTTAATCTTAATTTTTGCCGACTCTTTTTTCCTCATCGCTTGTTCCGGTTTGCCTGCTGCGGGCAGTTTTGATTTTCATGTTTCCGAATTTATAGGTGAAACTTAAGTTTATCCTACGGCTTTCCCATTCGTTCTGCCAATAGGTTTTAATGTTATTGTATTCCAGATTGGCTCTGAATTTACTGGTATTAAAGATATCGTTTACTTTTAAGGCCAAGGTTGCATTTTTGTTCCAGAATGACTTTTTAGCGCCAACATTGAGCTGATAATTTCCCAAACTGCGGAATAAACCAGAAATAGAAGGAGAATCGTAATAACCGTATAAGCTTAAGCTGTAGTTTTTAGGCAAAGTGATGGTATTATCCGACATAACGGACCAGTTCCACGAGAAGGCATTATAGCCATTTCCCTGTACTGCCGATGTGGTTCGGTTATAACCAACAGAAACTTCGGTACTGTTGTTCCACCATTTGGTTACATCAAAAGGACTTCCGGTGGCCATATAAAAATTTGTTGTACGGTTCAGGTTTTCTGGCCTGGAGATACTTTCTTTTGTGCTATTGTCCTGATAAATCACCTCCCACATCGCGCCATTACTTACCGAATAACTCAACGTTAATACCCTGAAATTTTTAATTGAGTAATTAAATTCAAAACTATTGGCATAGGATGGCTGTAATAATGGGTTTCCCTGTATGGCAGTATAGGGATCGGTATAAAAGGTAAAGGGATTTAAACTGCTGTATGATGGCCTGTTGATGCTTTTGCGATAGGCAGCCGTTACGAGGTTGTTCGAATCCAGTTTTAAGGAGATAAATAGCGTTGGGAAAAGTTTCCAGTATTTCCTGTCGATCAGCGTATTGGTTCCCGATGAACTGCCATTGCCCAAAGTCTGTTCTGCACGTAAACCTGCTTTGATCTGTAGGTTTTTGAAGCTCTGATCTAAAGAAAGATAACCTGCGTTAATGTTCTCATTGTATAAAAAGGCGTTGGTTCGGCGCGGATCGTTAATCCAGCCAGCGGTTTTTAGCGAATCGAAACGTACATCGCTCTGTGATTTTACCCAGCTGCTTTTCCAGCCAGTTTCCATTTTTAATGTTTTTGAAAAATTTAAGCTATAATCGGCCTTAATGGAATAGATAGAAACATTGCCCATGCCTTTGTTGCGTAAATCGATTGGATTGCCGATCAGCTGATCACTGGCATCGAGGTAATTATTGGTAAATGTTTCGTTCTTGCTGTTGTCGTATTGAACATAATCGGCATCAAAACCCAGTTCACCGCCCAATGTATCTGTTTTGAAACGGTAATTTAAATTAAGTGCATGGTTTTTTTCGGTATTGCTTTGCGGATTAAACATCGATGTTCCGCCCATTTTTATACCCGCTGCATTATAATTTACCGAATTGCTGTTTACCTTGGTTTCTTCGGGTGCGGTAAAGCCTTTTACCATTAAGCCTAAGGTATGTTTCTCATTGATAAAATAATCAGCACCGGTAGAATAATTTAAGCTATTGGTTACCGGGTGCCAGAAATTAAGCTGGTTATATTGTTCGTCGCCAATTGTTCTGTTTAAAGTTAACCTGTTGTATGAATTATAGTGTCCGGCGTTTAAGCGTACATAGGTACTCACCTTACCGATATTGTAATTGAGGTTGGTGCCAGCATAAACTTTTTCATAGCGGCCGTAACCACCACCCATATTCAGGTTTCCATTAAAGCCCTGCATTTTATTTCTTTTGAGTTTAATGTTGATGATCCCTGCTGTGCCAGCAGCATCGAAAGAGGATGGAGGGTTAGAAATCAGTTCGATTTTACTTAATACCGATCCAGGTAGCGATTTGAGGTAAGTGGTTAATTCCACGCCGGTCATATAGCTCATCTTACCATCGATCATCACGTTGATTCCTTTTTTACCTTTCAGCACAATGTTATCGTCCTTATCCAGTTTTACTCCCGGCGATCTGCTGATTACTTCCAGTGCATTATCACCTGCGGTATTCATCTGTTCTACATTTACAATCACCCTGTCTGCTTTTTGATCAATTACAGGCATTTTCGATACGATGTTTACATCTTTCAGGTTTTGAGCGTGGTCTTCCAGCGTAATTGACGGAACTTTAACAGCCATATCTTTTACTTCAAATGGTATAGATTGGTTTTTACCGTAACCCATCATTAAGGCTTTAATAAAATACCTGCCAGATTTAACATTGCTGAACTCGTATAAACCTTGTTGGTTGGTGACTTGTAAGGCAACCGAAGCCGAATCGGGTAAGTGGATTAATGCTACTGACGCATAATCGAGTGCTTTATTGCTTTTGTCGGTAACGGTTCCCGATACCTTAATGTTTTGAGCAAAAGTGGTTTGAAGGCTAGAAATAAGCAGCGCAAAAAGAGCAGATTTAAATAAGAGGTTCATATCGTGTTTGTTTTATATTGACGATTCAAAGATGAAGAGGTTGCATCAGCCTAAAAATTAAATAATCCCAACCCTTTAAAATATTATCCCAACGCTTTTTTTGGCAACAAAAGGTATTGATACTTAAATTATAGAGGTTGGGATAATTATATGCAGGTTTGGAATAAGAAAATAGGCAGTTAAAAAAGCTTTGCATAGTTTTAGGCCATGAAAAGAATAGGAACCATTTCCATCCATATTTTTTGCTGGATACTCGTATTAGGCTATTTTTATGGTGGCTATTTAATTGATGGTACAACTTTTAGCAAGGCCGCTTTGAATATCTCTATGAATTTTATACAAGTGATAGAGTTCTACATCTGTTACTTATGGGTATATCCAAGATTTTTGAAAAAGAATAAAGTACTTCAGTTAATCGGTGGCATTTTGTTTACCATAGGGGTATTTATTGCACTTAGGTATTTAATAGAAGAAGTGCTTTATTTAAAATGGCTTGGTTTTCATAACTATGATGATGGTACAACAGCCTGGGCTTACATCACAGATAATATTTATTGGAGCATTGGTTTTATTGTTACACCTGCTGCGGTTTATGGTATCGAGCATAGCTTCAAGTCGGAACAGGTTAACAGGAAACTTAAGGAAGAAGTGGTGAAGGCTGAACTTTCATTTTTGAAATCACAGATCAATCCACACTTTCTGTACAATACCTTAAATTATGTTTATTCTTTGGCCATTCCTGTTTCCGATCAACTGGCCAATGCTGTTTTGCGGTTATCAGATTTAATGCGCTATACTTTAAATGATAGTCCTGATGGAAAAGTAAGTTTAGATAAGGAAGTAGAATATCTGGAGAGTTATGTGGCGTTATTTAAGATGCGTTTTGAACCCAAATTTTATGTCGACTTTACAACCGAGGGCATTGCCAACCAAAAAATAGCTTCGCTGATCCTGATCCCTTTTGTTGAAAATGCCCTTAAACATGGCGTGGTAAATGATGAAGCACAGCCTGTGCGCATTAAACTTAAGGTGCAGAACAAACGCTTAAGTTTCGAGGTGAGCAATAAGATCAGCCATGCGCAGAAAGATCATTCAAGTGGTGTGGGCATGGTAAATATCCACCGCAGGTTGGATCTGATTTATCCCGAAAAGCATGAATTGTTGATTTCGAACAATGGCAATACTTACAAAAGCACATTAATTTTAAATCTATAGCGGATAAGTTGTATCATTGAAATACTTTATTTGCGCTAGTCGCTAACCCCTAAACGTTAACCCATAACCTCCAACCATGATCCGTTGCCTTGCCGTTGATGATGAATCTTACGCTTCAGATATTATTGCTGCCTTTATCAATAAAACCCCTTTTTTAGCATTGGTTGGGACCACTACAAATGCTTTTGAAGCACTTAACCTGGTTCAGGAAGGTAAAGTTGATCTTGTTTTTTTAGATATACAGATGCCAGAATTAACCGGGATCCAGTTTTTGAAAATCTGTGGAGGTAAATGCAAAGTAATTCTAACCACAGCCTATCCAGAATATGCTTTAGAAGGCTTTGATCTTGATGTGGTAGATTATTTGCTTAAGCCGATCTCATACGAGCGTTTTTATAAAGCAGCTACTAAAGCGCAACAGATTTTAATGCCTGTGGCACCCGTTCAGCAAGAAATTGTTGTGCAGCAGGTGACGCAGGTGAACGATTTTATTTTCATTAAAGGTGATACCAAGAACAAGTTTATTAAGGTCAATTATGAAGATATCCTATACATTGAAGGATTGAAAAACTATGTTTCAGTTTATACCGCCACCCAAAGGATTGTGACCTACCAGGCACTGCGTGAGCTGGAAACTGAGCTGCCCCGGCCGCCTTTTTACCGCATCCATAAATCGTACATTATCTCTATCGAAAAAATTAAGATGATAGATGGGAATACCGTTTATATTAGCGACCAAGCGATTCCCATCGGCGAAACCTATAAAGAAGAGTTTTTTAAAGTGGTTAGGGAAGGGAAGAGGAATGGGTAGTTTGGTTAATTGTATAAATCGGTTAACTGGTTAATTGTTGAAGGTTTAATTTCTAAATTGTTTACTTGTTGGGATTGATCTCCAGTTAACTTCTATCTTATTGTTCTTAATCCCTTAATGGTAAAAAGCTTTAAGACTTTATTTTTCTTTGATCATTAAGAAGTTGAGGGCGTTAAGGCGGGGTTGGTTAATTGTTGAAGGTTTGATTGTTAAATTGGTTGGGATTGATCTCCAGTTAACTTCTATCTTAATGTTCTTAATCCCTTAATGGTAAAAAGCTTTAAGACTTTATTTTTCTTTGATCATTAAGAAGTTGAGGACATTAAGGCGGGGGTGGTTAATTGTTGAAGGTTTGATTGTTAAATTGGTTGGGATTGATCTCCAGTTAACTTCTATCTTAATGTTCTTAATCCCTTAATGGTAAAAAGCTTTAAGACTTTATTTTTCTTTGATCATTAAGAAGTTGAGGACATTAAGACGGGGTTGGTTAATTGTTGAAGGTTTGATTGTTAAATTGTTTGGGATTCATCTTTGGTTAACCAATTAGCTAGTTTTAAGAATTCTGCAATAAAGAAATTAAACAATCAGTTAACCGATTAACCAGTTTCAACAATTAATCAGCTGTGTGCATAAATTCTCCCCATTATTTCTTCCGATTTTTTTAAGTTTGCTGTATAAAGATTAAATCAAACATCACCATGCAAGAAACGAATTCGCTAAACCAGGTTGCAGAATTTCACACCACCTTTAAACACCCTATTCTCGAAAGTCCAGTTATTCCTTCAAAACAAAGAGCCAATCTCCGTATTTCGCTTTTAGCTGAAGAGTTGAAAGAATTACAGGAAGCAGTAGAAAATGATGATCTGGTAGAAGTTGCTGATGCCCTTTGCGATCTGCAGTATGTTTTGGCGGGTGCGATCCATGAGTTTGGTTTGGGTGGAAAATTTAAAACTTTATTTGATGAAGTTCACCGTTCTAACATGAGCAAAGCTTGTAAAACCGTAGAAGAAGCAGAACAAACCATTCAGTTTTATTTAGATAAAGACCAGACCGAATCTTATTACAAAGAAATCGACGGACTGTTTTTGGTGTTCAGGAAATCTGACGACAAGACTTTAAAATCGATCAACTATTCGCCAGCTGATTTAAAATCACATCTGGTTTAACTCATAAATAAGCTTGAATTGAAAAGGCTAAAACAAATTGTAAACGAGCTAAAATTAACGCAGGCGGCGCCTGATGCAGCTTTAATGCGTGAGTTTATTTTCTACTCCCCCAAAATGCCATTACGCCTGCATCAGGAACAGCTTATTGCTACCTCGAAACAGTTTAGCCTCAAGGTTTTTGATGCCTATTTTACCAATGCCGATATAAGCATTAACTGCTTTAGCTGGGGAAATGGAAAACGTAAAGTGTTACTTACGCATGGCTGGGCTTCGAAGGCTTTAGATTTTTATGAACTGATTATTGAGCTCCTGAAAATAGATGACCTGGAAATCATTGCTTTTGATGCACCTGGCAACGGAAGCTCAATCTCTGAATTTTCCAACCTGATGTTATATGCCGGTTCAGTAAAATCTATTGCCTTAAACTATGCACAACCTGATGTCCTCATTGGGCATTCGCTTGGCGGCATGGCTAATGTAATTGCTTTGCAGGAGCTGGGTGTTACGCCCAATCTGCTTATTAGTATCGCACAATTAATCAGACTGAAAGAAAACTTCGAACAAAGTCTCGATTCGGTGAACATCGGCATCAAGGATCAAGATATCTTTTTCAGCAACTTTGCCAAAGAATTCCCCGTTCCTGTAAGCCACTTTAACCTGACCGAACTGTATCAGTTAAGTCCGGATTTAGATCATTTTCTGGCTTATGATCCTGCCGATCATATTTCGCCATACCCATTTCTTAAAGAATTTTTGGATAAATATCCCGCAATCAGTTCAAAATCTTTTGAGGATGTGGGGCATTATAAAATCCTCAGATCGCTTGAGGTAATTGAGGATATTGTGAAGAGAATTTCTGCGCTTCCAATGTCATAAATGTATCAGGCGGTAACATCATGCGCCAGAAAGGATTCTTAAACTGTTCCAGTTAGCTTAAAGAGGTTAATAGGAAATGAGTGGTTTTGTGCTTTGGCATTTTCAGTCCCGCTTTTGGTTCGAGTTCCGATGAAGGATCGGAAGCTCTTCCCAACAATCGGGTTTATTTAACCTAGACTAGTGCAGGGAACAGAGATTTTTCATCTGCCAATAATAAAAATCGGCTATTGTAAACAAACCATTGTTAACTAAACCCGACAGTAGCGAGCATCCCGATTATTTTCAATCGGGATAAAGCGAATGGCGGGAAACAGCACCTATGAAATGCTGCCTCTTCATTTTCTAAAAAATAGAAGGATTTATACTTAATAACCTGAACTAGATAATTAAAACTTTAAGATCTTAGTTAGGTGTCAGATGGTAATATCTGACACACGAAAAAGAATTGGTATCTGTTTTTATACATTATAACTTCCTACCTCCGTCTTGGTCTCCCGACTAATAGTTCCATGGACCAATTTATTGCTCATCCATAACAGTGCATAACAGTTAAAATTACTGTATATTCTATTTTAGAGCAACCAAATATATTAATAGCGCATGCAAGCAATTTTAGGTGTAATTTTTCATTTCTTCGGTGGTTTCGCCTCCGGAAGTTTTTATATTCCGTACAAAAAAGTTAAAGGCTGGGCCTGGGAAAGTTACTGGATCGTTGGAGGAATCTTCTCCTGGTTAATCGTTCCGCCACTTGCTGCTTTTTTAACCATCCCGAATTTTACGGCAATTATAACCAGTACCAACGGTAGTATTTTATGGCTAACCTATTTTTTTGGTTTGCTTTGGGGTATTGGAGGCTTAACCTATGGTTTAGGCGTCCGTTATCTGGGTGTATCATTAGGGAGTAGTATCATTTTAGGACTTTGTATGGTTTTGGGTTCGATTCTGCCATCTATCTACTTTGATTTTTTCCCTCAGGCAGGTAAAGATACTTTTACCATGTTTCTACATACCGATTGGGGTCGCATGGTATTGCTGGGGCTGTTAGTCTGCGTTGTGGGTATTGTCATCTGCGGTAAAGCAGGTATGATGAAAGAGAAGGAAATGAAATCTGGTATTACCGATCCTCACGGCATGGAGGTTAAAACAGAATATAAGTTTGGCCTTGGTCTATTCGTGGGTATTGTTTCGGGTGTTTTAAGTGCTTGCTTTAACTTTGGTATCGAAGCCGGAAAACCAATGGCTGAAGCTGCAAACGCCATCTGGAAAGCAGCAAATCCTGCTGAAACAGGTAATTTCTTATTCCAGAACAACGTTACTTATGTAATTGTGCTTTGGGGTGGTTTAACCACCAATTTTATCTGGTGTATGGTATTAAATGCAAGGAATAAAACATTTGGCGATTATACCAATGCAAAAACGCCACTGTTAAAAAATTATATTTTTTCGGCATTGGCAGGTACCACCTGGTTCTTACAATTCTTTTTCTATGGCATGGGCGAAAGCAAAATGGGTAACGGTGCCAGTTCGTGGATTCTGCACATGGCCTTTATCATTTTAATTGCCAATGTATGGGGGCTGGTATTAAAAGAGTGGAAAGGTGTGTCGAGAAAAACATTGATTACTGTTTTGGCGGGTATTTTAACCATCATCATTTCGGTACTCATTGTTGGTTATGGTAATTCAATAAAAGGTTAATAAATAAAAATTTAAATAGAATATAAGAATGTCAATCGATACGAAAAGTTATAAGCACGTAAGCTATTTGTGGGATGAAGAGGAAGCCGCAAAACTTGCTGGTGATGAAGTTGCCCTCTTAATTTATCGCTCAAATTTATTGGGTGCAGATTTACGCTTAACCAATTATGGAGGTGGAAATACCTCGTGTAAAGTATTGGAAAAAGATCCGCTTACCGGCCTAGAAACCGAAGTAATGTGGGTAAAAGGCTCAGGTGGCGATTTAGGTACCTTAAAGAAAAGTGGTCTTGCAGCATTATATGTTGATCGTTTGCGTAGTCTGAAAAATATTTACCGTGGTGTAGAACACGAAGATGAAATGGTTGAACTGTTTAACCACTGTATTTTCGATTTAAGTTCTAAAGCACCATCAATCGATACTCCTCTGCATGGTTTTTTACCGTTTGCACATATCGATCACTTGCACCCGGATGCGGCTATCGCCATCGCTGCGGCTAAAGACGGTAAAAAAATTACCGAAGAATTATTTGGTGGAACGATAGGCTGGGTAGAATGGAAAAAACCTGGTTTCGAACTGGGCCTGCAATTAAAGCAATGTTTAGATGAGAATCCAGGTATCCGTGGTATTATGTTGGGCTCACATGGTTTGTTTACCTGGGGCGATACGGCTTACGAAAGTTACCTGAATACCTTAGAAGTAATCGAAATCTGTTCTGATTACCTCAGCCAGAATTATGGAAAAAAAAGACCTGTTTTTGGTGGACAGAAGATTGAAAGTGCAGCAGCAGATCAGCGTAAACAACAAGCGGCTGCTTTAGCACCTGTTTTGCGTGGTTTATGTTCTTCTAAACAGCACATGATCGGTCATTTTACCGACGACAGTCGTGTTTTAGAATTCATCAATTCTAACGATTTGGATCGCCTTGCCCCAATGGGCACAAGCTGCCCTGATCACTTTTTACGCACCAAAATCAGTCCGCTGGTTTTAACTTTAGCAAGCGATGCCGATTTATCGGATGTTAAAGCACTAAAAGAAACATTGGAGCCAGCTTTCGAAGCATATAGGGCAATGTACACGGCTTATTACGAAGCCTGTAAACATCCAAACAGTCCTGCCATTCGCGATACCAATCCGGTTGTTATTTTATATCCTGGTATCGGAATGTTTACCTTCTCTAAGGATAAACAAACGGCAAGGGTTGCTGCAGAATTCTATATCAATGCCATTAACGTAATGAAAGGCGCTGAGGCCGTTTCAGAATATACTTCTTTACCGCACCAGGAAGCTTTTAACATCGAATATTGGTTGTTGGAAGAAGCGAAGTTACAGCGTATGCCTAAGCCAAAACCTTTAACAGGTAAAATTGCTTTGATTACCGGTAGTGCAGGTGGTATAGGTAAAGCAATTGCTAAAAAGTTTGTTGCAGAAGGTGGCGTGGTGATTTTAAACGATATGAATGCCGAGCGTTTGGAGGAAGCAGGTAAGGAATTTGCAAGCCTGTATGGTAAAGATTCTTATAGTACCGCAATTTTAAATGTAACCAGCGAAGCAGATATTAAACAAGCTTTCGATTCGGCTGCTTTGGCTTTTGGTGGAGTAGATATTATTGTAAACAATGCAGGGTTATCGATTTCTAAAACCATTGCTGATCATACCGAGAAGGATTGGGACTTATTATATGATGTTTTGGTAAAAGGTCAGTTTTTTATTACTCAGGCTGCAACAAATACGATGCAAAAGCAGAATATTGGTGGCGATATCATTAATATTGTAAGTAAGAACGCCCTGGTAAGCGGACCTAACAATGCCGGTTATGGCAGTGCAAAAGCTGCCCAGTTACATTTGAGCAGGTTAAATGCTGCAGAATTGGGAGCCGATAATATCCGTGTAAATGTAGTTAATCCTGATGCTGTAATCAGCGATAGTAATATCTGGGCAGGGGGTTGGGCAGAAGGCCGTGCAAAAGCTTACGGAATTACCGTTGCAGAACTACCGGCTTATTACGCGAAACGTACTTTGTTAAATCAGATTATACTACCAGATGATATTGCCAATGCTTGTTTCGCCTTTGTGGGTGGCTTGCTGCACAAATCAACCGGAAATGTTTTAAATGTTGATGGCGGAGTAGCCATGGCATTTGTAAGATAGCTTAATCCACGGTTTGTGTCTCCACAGATCGAAAGAAGATAAGTTAAATGGTCTGTGAGGACACAGACCATGGCGACAAATTCAGTTTTAGTAAATTGTTTAATCGGTCTGTGCCAGGCACAGACCGAAATGACTTTAATTTTTTTATAATCGCCCCCGTTTGGAACGAGGATGAGCGAGAACGGCGATTGTATCGCCGCAACATTAACCTAATAAACCAAATATTCTCATGAATATCGAGCAGAACCAAATAGAAAAACATAACGACTCCCTTTTAACCTCACATCAGCGTAAACTTTCTTTTTTAAAAGAAGATTGGGCGCACGTTGATGTAGAAAGCGTAATCCAGAAATTGGTTGATTTTCAGATTGCCATTCCAAGTTGGGCTTTAGGTACAGGTGGAACACGTTTTGGGCGTTTTGCCATTACTGGTGGTGAACCACGTACCATTGAAGAAAAAATTGAAGATGTTGGTCTGCTTCATGCCCTTAATGGCGCAAGTGGCGCAATTTCGCTTCACATTCCTTGGGATATTCCTCAAGATGCTGAAGCGTTAAAAACTTTGGCATCTGGCTATGGTTTAAAATTCGATGCCATGAACTCGAATACCTTTCAAGATCAGAAAGGTTCTGCACATAGCTATAAATTTGGTTCGTTACAGAATGTAAATAAAGAAATCCGTAAACAGGCGATCGAGCATAATATAGAAGTAATTAAACATGGCATCGCGCTAGGATCTGATGCATTAACCGTTTGGCTAGCCGATGGTTCTTGTTTCCCTGGTCAGCTTAATTTCCGCAAAGCTTTCGAAAATACATTAGAAAGTCTGCAAGAAATCTATTCAGCACTGCCAGAAGATTGGAAAATGTTTGTGGAGTACAAAGCCTTCGAACCTAATTTTTATTCAACTACGGTTGGCGATTGGGGACAATCATTGTTATATGCAAGTAAACTAGGTAAAAAAGCCTATACATTGGTCGATTTGGGCCACCATTTGCCTAATGCAAACATTGAGCAGATTGTTGCTTTATTGTTAATGGAAGGAAAATTGGGTGGTTTCCACTTTAATGATTCTAAATATGGCGATGATGATTTAACCGCAGGAAGCATTAAACCTTACCAGTTATTCTTAATTTTTAACGAACTGGTAGAGGGTATGGATGCAAAAGGTATGAACCATGCAAAAGATTTAGGTTGGATGATAGATGCTTCTCACAATGTGAAAGACCCTCTAGAAGATTTATTACAATCAGTGGAAGCGATTATGATTGCTTATGCACAAGCCTTATTGGTTGATAGAAAAGCATTAAACGAAGCGCAGAACAACAACGATGTAGCAAAAGCACAGGAAATTTTGCAGCATACTTTCCGGAGCGATTTAAGGGCTTTGGTAGCCGAAGCCAGATTAAGGGCTGGAGCTGCTTTATCACCAATCGCTTTATACCGCGGTTTAGAAGTTAGAACTAAGTTAGTTAATCACCGCGGAAATACTGTTGCCACAGGTTTGTAAATAGAGAAATAGAAAATGCCTAAACCTGTTATTGCCATATTTGATGTTGGGAAAACGAATAAAAAACTGTTTCTAATTGATGAAAACTACAGTATTGTTTACGAACGGTCTGCACGTTTTGTAGAAACAGTTGATGAGGATGGCGAACCATGCGAAAATCTCGAAAGCCTGCGTTCATCAGTTTACGATTCCCTGCACCAGGTTTTACAGTTAAAAGAGTTCGATATTAGGGCCATAAACTTTTCTACTTATGGTGCCAGTTTTGTTTATCTCGATGAAAACGGCGATCCCCTAACACCACTTTATAACTATTTAAAAGAATACCCCGAAGAGCTTAAAAAAGCATTTTATGCAAAATACGGAGGTGAGGAGAAGATTTCCTTAGAAACGGCCTCACCAATTTTGGGCAGCTTAAATTCAGGGATGCAATTGTATCGCCTGAAAAACGAAAAGCCCGAAATATTTAAAAAAGTGAAGTGGGCTTTACACCTGCCTCAATATTTAAGTTATTTAATTACGGGTAAGGCCGTGGCTGATATTACCAGCATAGGCTGCCACACCCAGCTTTGGGATTTCAATAAAAGTGAATACCATAACTGGGTTACTACCGAAAAAATCGATGAGAAATTTGGTGCATTTACCCCTGCAGATTCCAGCCTGAAAACTGATTTCGAAGGGAGCAGCGTAAAGGTTGGTGTAGGTTTGCACGATAGTTCTGCAGCACTGATTCCCTATCTAGCCAATTTTAATACACCGTTTGTGCTCATTTCAACAGGAACCTGGTGTATCAGTTTAAACCCTTTCAACCAGCAGCCTTTAACTGCCGAAGAACTTAAACAGGATTGCCTGTGTTACATGCACTTTAAAGGTAAAGCGGTAAAGGCTTCACGTATTTTTGCTGGTTATGAGCACGAGGTACAGCTTAAGCGTATAGCAGAACATTTCGATCGCGCCGCCTATCTGTTTAAACATTTAAAGTTTAATCCTTCAATGATTTTGAAACTGGCCAATAAAATCCCTGAAAACCAACAGGAGCAGCAGGGCTTTTCAGCAAATTCTGCTTTCCCGGAGCGTGATCTGAACCTCTTTCAAACGGCAGAAGAAGCCTATCACCAATTAATTTTTGATCTGATCAAACAGCAGATTTACTCGTTAAAGCTAATTTTAAATGCAGGTGTGAAAAGAATTTTTGTAGACGGTGGTTTCGGTAAAAATGCAATTTATATGCATCTTTTGGCTACTTCTATTCCAGATATTGAGGTTTATGCCTCTTCAGTTTCGCAGGCTACGGCGATAGGAACGGCCTTAGCAATAAATGATGCGTGGAACGAAAACCCTGCACCAACGGATATGATCCAGTTAAAATACTATTCTGCCATACAACGTACATTAGATTTTTAGGAATTTCCTTATATTAGGAATTTCCTATATCAATATAACCATTTTGAAACCAGAAGATTTAATACCCTACATTAACGTCGACGAGTATTCGTCGACGCCAAAATACAAGCAGTTAACCAATGCTATTTTGGCCGCAATTGAAAGTGGTAAACTTCTGAAAAATAGTTTATTGCCGTCTATTAATGAACTGAGCTTCAGTTTGGAAATGTCGAGAGATACTGCCGAAAAAGGTTACCGCAACCTCCGGAAACTTGGGGTGGTAGATTCTGTACCGGGTAAGGGTTATTTCATCATCAATACCGATTTCTCGCGTAAACTAAAGGTCTGTCTACTTTTTAATAAACTCAGTACGCACAAAAAGATCATTTACGATTCGTTTACAAAAACATTGGGTGAGCGTGCTGCGATAGACTTTTATATCTACAACAACGATTTCGCACTGTTTAAAAAAATGATCGTTACCAAACGTGATGATTATTCGCACTTTGTAATTATTCCACATTTTTTAGAAGGAGGCGAAAATGCACACGAAATTATCAATACCATTCCAAAAGAAAAACTAGTTATCCTTGATAAATTGTTGCCAGGAGTAACAGGCGATTATGCTGCGGCTTATGAAAACTTTGCGCAGGATATTTACGCGGCTTTAGAACAGGCTTTAGATCGGCTATCTCATTACCGGACCTTAAAAATTATCTTCCCAAAAAATAGCTATTTTCCACACGAGATTCTAACCGGTTTTTACAGGTTCTGCCAGCAATATGCTTTCGATCATAAAGTAATTCATAACATTAAAGACGAAGAAATTAATCCTGGGGAGGTATACATTAACCTGATGGAAGACGATCTGGTGATGCTTATTGAACGTTTAATTGCGCAAAAACTTAAAATCGGGAAAGATGTTGGCGTAATTTCTTATAACGAAACACCGTTAAAAAGAATCATTTTAGATGGTATTACTACAATCTCGACTGATTTTAGCCAATTGGGGGCACAAGCAGCCGAGTTTATCCTCAGTGGAAAAACCGAAAAGATTGAAGTTCCTTTTTATCTGAACCTGCGTAAGTCGCTTTAAGTTGGACGATCTTCAACTCGCTACGAAGTAGATTTAGTTCAGAGCTTTACCCAGCAAAATGCATTCTTTCGTGTAGTTAATATATTTTGAATTTGTTATCTAATTAGCTAACTTTGTATTGGCTTAAATTTGGTTGATGAACGAGGAATTTATCAGGGACATTTTCTACTTTGAAGAGTATTATTTGGATTTTTACGAACAGCTTAAGCCCAACGTAAAGAAAAAATTCAATTGGACTTTACAATTAATCGCTACACTGGAAAAAGTTCCCGAAAAATACTTCAAGCACATCACAGGTTCAACAGGGCTTTTTGAAATCAGGGTCGAAGTTGGCTCAGATATTTTTCGGGTATTTAGTTTTTTCGATAAGGGAAAACTAATCATACTTGTAAATGGTTTTCAAAAGAAAACTCAAAAAACGCCTAAAAACGAAATCGAACTGGCCGAGAAACTTAAAAAGAAATATTTCGATGGAAAAGACAAAAAATAAATTGACATCATTTGCTGACCATTTGGACAAAGAATATGGCAAACGTGGGACTGAGCATAGAGAAACTTACGAACAAGAATTTGAGAGTTTTAAATTAGGAGCCATGCTTCAAGAACTTCGTAAAGAAAAGGGAATGACACAAGAACAACTTGCAGAAAAATGTGGTACTACAAAAACTTACATTTCAAGAATAGAAAATAATGCAAGCGACATTAGGCTTTCGACTTTAATGAGAATTATTAAAGTTGGACTCGGGGGACATTTGAACCTAAATGTGAGTTTATAAAAAAAAACATTACTTTATTTAGTTTAAATGAGTGAACAGGTAACAACGCATCAAGTATCAGAGCAAAATCCTTACGATTATATCTTAAAGGATTTTAACCTGAAAAATCTTAGCCAGATTGTTATCCTCAAACATTTAAGCGGATTGATCCATACGGATGTTAAAGGCTTTTACCAACTTTTTCCAGAACAGATTGAGCTGGATTTTGCGGCATTTAGTGATGTGGCCTCCGGATTACCTTTCCCGATTGTTCAGGTTCAGCAGCATGAAAACTCGGTAAAGCTTTCTTGCCGATGTGCCACGCCGAAATATAAGCTTTGCGAACATCAGGCAAGGGTTTTATACAATATTCTTCAACGCCAGGATTTACTTATTTTCTTTGATGCTAACCTGCGCAAGCAAAAGCTTTTGAAAATTGCAGCCGATTACGGGTTGGAAAAAGAAGAAAATCTTGATCTTCTTTTTAGCCTGAGCTATGAAAACGGTCAGCTTGAGATCAGACCGAAAATGGATGCCCTGCAACCATTCAACAAAGAAGCACAACAAAATTTACAGGAACTTTTACTACCCGTAGCAAAACCTAAAGCAAAAGCGCAGGCCAAAAGCGATCAGGGTAAAATGATCTTGGTGTTGGGCCAGCACCGTTATTACAACAATTTAACGGTAGAATTATTTGAGGCTGAAACCACCAAAGGTGGAAAAATTAAAAACCCGATAAAAGGAATTAACCCGGCAGATCTGCTTTTTAAAACCAATGATAATGATCTGGTAAAATTCTATAGCGGAATTACCACTTTTCAGCAGAACTACAATACAGATCAAAGTGAAGCGGAGCTAGAAGCCTTAAAAGCTGTCGTGAAAAATCCGGAGCAGATCCCTTTTTATCTTCAGGACAGCAAGCAATCGGTCGTGGTTCAAGCCTCGACCATTGCCGCAGTTGATGTTCATTTATTGGACGTAGATTTACGCCTTTCAGTAAACCAACGTGATGATTATTACGAAATTACAGGTCGGTTGATTATCGAAGGCAAATCTTATGAGCTGGATAACCTGGTATTGGTGCATCAGTATTTTGTTAAACTTAAAGATCAGCTTTATTTGATCGGCAGACTGGATTTTTTACGCGTAATCGGTTTTTTTAAAAAGCAGAGCAACAGGTTAATTCTACATAAAACAAAATATCCTGAGTTTCAAAAAGTTATTTTAGTGCCATTAGAAGGAAGTATCCATGTCGATTATTCTTATTTAAAACCTGCTACCAAAAGCCAGATCGAAGAAAAAGGTTTCGATCTGGAAAATGAGCAATTGATCTACCTGTCGGAATCTGAAGATTATATCCTCCTTACACCGGTAATGCGTTATGGGAACCTGGAAATTCCTGTGATGTCTAAAAAGCAGATCCAGGCGCAGGATAAATTGGGCAATCTCTTTACCTTGCATCGTGACGAAGCGGCAGAACTGCAGTTTATTGGGAACGTTTTAAAGCAGCATCCTTATTTCTACGATCAGGAAACCAACGATTCTTATTATCTGCACCGCAAACGGTTTTTAGAAGAAGCCTGGTTCCTAGATACTTTTGAAGTATGGCGAAATAAAGGCATTCATATTTTAGGCTTTAATCAACTCAAAAACAATAAATTGAGTGAATTTCAGGCGAAAATTAATATCGAGGTATTAAGTGGGACAGATTGGTTCGAAACCAAAGTAAAGGTGAAGTTTGGCAAGCAACAGGTTGCGCTAAAGCATTTGCATAAATCAATCAGGAACAAAAGCAAGTTTGTAACACTTGATGATGGAACACAGGGCATATTGCCACATGAATGGATCGAAAAATTTGCTGCTTATTTTAGTGCAGGTGAAGTAACCGAAGAGGCTATTCTTACACCAAAAATTAAATTTGCATCTATCAATGAGCTTTATGAAGATGCTTTATTGGATGGTGATGTAAAGAACGAATTGAAACTTTATAAACAGAAATTTGAAGGAACAGATTCGATTCAAGAGGTAGAGGTGCCAAAAGGTTTAACCGCAACGTTACGCCATTACCAGAAAGACGGCTTAAACTGGCTCAACTTTTTAGATGATTTTAACTTTGGTTCTTGCCTGGCCGATGATATGGGATTGGGTAAAACCATCCAGGTTTTGGCTTTCATTTTATCACAGCGAGAAAAAGTAAAGCACAATACAAATCTGGTGGTTGTTCCGGCATCGTTAATATTTAACTGGAAGGCTGAAGTAGAGAAATTTGCACCATCTATAAAGGTAAAAACCATTTATGCTGGCGAACGAACCAAAACAACTGATACTTTCGATGATTACGAAATCATTTTAACCTCTTACGGAACGCTGCTTTCTGATATCCGTTTCCTAAAAGATTATCGCTTTAACTATATCTTTTTAGATGAATCGCAGCTGATCAAAAACCCAGATTCACAACGTTATAAAGCGGTTCGGATGCTGCAATCAAGGAATAAAGTAACCATGACGGGAACGCCTATAGAGAACAATACCTTTGATTTGTATGGGCAGCTATCATTCGCCTGTCCGGGTTTGTTTGGCAGTAAACAGCAGTTTGCCGATTTATATTCAACCCCTATCGATCAGTTTAAGGATAGCAGAAGGGCAGAGGAACTTCAGCAAAAAATAAGACCGTTTATTCTGCGCAGAACAAAAGAACAGGTGGCGAAAGAACTTCCCGATAAAACGGAAATTGTACTGTACTGCGAAATGGGGGCAGAGCAGCGCGAAGTGTACGAAGCGAACAAAAAGGAAATTCAGGATTTTATTCTGGGTAAACAGGAAGATGAGCTGCCTAAAAGTTCGATGCACGTGCTGAAGAGTATTACCACCCTAAGGCAGATCTGCAATTCGGCCGCATTATTGGCTGATGGGAAATCTTATTTACAGGCATCATCAAAAATTGATGTATTGATGGAGCAGATTGAGAGCAAGGCCGGAAAACATAAAATCCTGGTTTTTTCTCAATTTGTAACCATGCTCGATCTGATTAAAAAGCAATTGGAAAACCGTGGCATTAAATACGAATACCTTACGGGGCAAACCCGTAAAAGAGCCGAAGTGGTTACCTCTTTTCAGCAAAATGCTGATATTCCAGTTTTCCTGATCAGTTTAAAGGCTGGTGGTACCGGATTGAACCTTACCGAAGCCGATTATGTTTATCTGGTAGACCCTTGGTGGAACCCTGCTGTAGAAAACCAGGCCATAGATCGGGCATATCGGATCGGCCAGCATAAAAATGTAATGGCTGTGCGTTTAATCTGCCCTGATACCATTGAAGAGAAAATTATGAAACTTCAGGCCACGAAAAAAGACCTGGTTAAGGATCTGATCCAGACGGATGGAAGTTTATTCAAGAATTTGACTAAGAAAGAATTATTGGGGTTGTTGAGTTAAATTCATCCATGTTGTCATCCTGAGCCTGTCGATGGACTATGCTGATGAATCTAGTTTTGGTTCGTGAAGATGTCGTCATTCCCACACAGGTGGGAATCTTAAAGCTTATGGCATTACGATTCCCAATCAAGTTGGGAATGACGATGCGACTTATAAATACAACAAGCAGTAAGTCAGTCATTTAAGTCAAAACCTCAAACGCATAACCCAAAAACTCAGGTATATTAACACTTTCCACGATTTTCCAATCTTTCTTTTCTGCAATAAAATCAGGTTCGGCAAGCCCTGTGGTTTTGGCTGCATTAATATAGAAATCCATTTTTGCAGGATGGTTTGGAGAGCAGGCATTGTATGTTCTGCCGAATGCCTGTTTTTCCAAAAGCTTGACCGCAATCCCTACAGCATCTGTTTGGTGAATCAAGTTTACGGGAGCTAAACCATTCGGTACATTACTTTTTCCGGCAAAAAACCTCCCAGGGTTACGGTCAGGGCCAATTAAGCCCGCAAAGCGGATCACTGTGCAGTTTTCGGGAAATAGTTCTTTAAATAGAATTTCTGCAGCTAAAACGACTCTTCCTGAATCCGTATCAGGATGTGTCTCGCTGGTTTCATTTACTGTTTTGTTTTCATCAGCATAAACACTCGTCGAACTGATCAATACCACATGCTTCGATTTATCTTTCGCAGCAGCCAAAATTGAATCTATCTTTTGGGGATAATCAAGGAGTTCAGTCGAATTGCGCTTTGGAGGAATACAGATAAACAAGGTATCGGCCTCAAAAAATGCTGGATCGGCCATAACCGCTTCTGCCGTAAAATTGATCAAAAAAGGCTGTATATTTTCATCCTGAAGTATTGCTAACTTCTCCCGGCTTGTGGTAGAGCCCTTAACGGTATAGTTTAACCCGATCAATTTTTTGGCTAAAGCCAAGCCAAACCAGCCGCAACCTAAAATCGATATGGTTTTAATACTGTTTTTATGTGTCGTATTATCTTGAATCATTGGCGCTAAAGATAAATAGTTGGCTTTATAATTTGCCCTGATTCATGTCAATTCTGCTTTTTATACATGGTTTTTGATAATTTTAAAATGCCATCATAATAAGCAGTAGGCTTAAAGTTGAATGCCTTTTCAAATTTGGTAGAATCGAAATGATAATCATGATCGTACTGATAATACATTTCTACAGTACCCGCAACTACCTTTTTAAGTAAACCTACTAAACGTAGCATCAGTTTATTAATGGTCGAATATTGAGGTTTGGTTTCATAAATTTTTGCAGCCATTTCTATAAAAGCTTTCCCTTTTAAGGGAGCCGCGGTTGGCAGGTGCCATATTTGGTTGCCAGAATCGGGTGTTTGTCCTAACAAAAATAAAGCTTTTCCAGCATCTTCAATGTAAGTAAAACTGTGTAGTGTATTTGGGTCTCCTATCCATTGAGCGCTATTTTTTTCTGCAAACTTATTGAGTACCATCATGTCAAAAAAGCTGTTCATCGAATCTGCTCCGTAAAAATCTGCAGAACGGGCAATGGTTACATTTATTTTACCCGCTTTGGATTCGCTCATTAATTGTTCGGCTACCTTTGCCCTTACTTCTCCTTTTAAGCTACAGGGATGGTAAGGCGTATCTTCTGTCATTGGCCCATTTACCAGGCCATACATATAAACATTATCAAAAAATATTAGCCTTGCGCCTGTACGTTTAGTTAAGTTAATTACATTTTGAATAATAACCGGCCATTGTTCTTGCCATACTTTGGCATCGTAAACCAAACCGGCGCACATGTATATTACTTTCGAACCTTCTGCTGCTGCGAAAAGTTCAGCTCCATTTAATAAATCGGCCTTAACCCAGCTTACATTTGGGTTGCTTGTAGAAATTGGTTTTCGGCTAACCAATCTAATGGTTTCGTTAGTATTGATTAATTCTCTGGTTAGTGCGTTTGCTGTTGGTCCGCCGGCGCCAAGTATAGTGTGCATATCTTCGTTTTTGATTAGTTCAAAGTTATGCGGCATTGAACCATAAAAACGTTAACAAAAGATAAGGATTAATTTAATCCTTTAAAATGAGTGTGCGTTTACGGATACGCGAGAGTGAAACAGGGGTAATACCTAAAAAATTGGCGATATAGTGTTGTGGAACACGCTGGAAAATATCTTTTGCAGTTTTTTCAAGCGCAGTATAACGCTCTTCGGGGCTTTGGGTAACAAAAGCATTAAGACGGTCTTCAAAACAGCAGATGTAATATTCAGCAACCAGACGGCCAAACCGTTCCATTTTCAACCCCAGCACGGGGTGGTTTAACATTTTCTGAAGATCGGCGTAAGCAATAAGAATAAGTTGGGTTTCCTCCAAGGCTTGAATATAGTTTGTACTCGGTACTCTTTTTACAAAGCTTTTATAGGCACTTACCAGCTCGTTTTCAAAACAGAAATAACCGGTAATTTCTTGTCCTTCTTTAACATGATAATGCCTTACAGCACCCTGAATAATAAAGGCAATATAATCGCATACTTTTCCTTCAACTACAAAATGTTCCTTTTTCTTTAGGGTAGAAAAACTCAGGTACTGAATTAAGATTTCCCATTCGTTGTCTTCGAAAGTTACGAACTTTGCTAAACCGGTTCTAAAAGCATTGATTTTAAATTGTTTATCCATATCAATATTTAAGTCCAACTTAAAGGTACAGATTAATCAATCATGGTATTATCCCTTGCTCAGATTATAGCAAGCCCTGCATCGTGGCTCATAACTTTCCTTTTCGCCTAATAAAACGGTAGCTTCATCAGCAACGGTGCGGTAACTATATAAGGCAGGGTTTCCACAACAAACACAAACGGCATTTACTTTAGTAACATGTTCGGCAATGGCCATTAAGGCTGGCATCGGGCCAAAGGGTTTGCCTGTAAAATCCATATCCAGGCCCGCAACAATAACCCGTATACCTTTAAGGGCAAGTTTATTGCAAACATCAGGCAGTTCATCATCAAAAAACTGCGCTTCATCTATGCCAACCACCTGTGTATTGGTGCCAAGCAGTAAAATGGCTGAAGCGCTATCGACCGGAGTAGAGTTTATCGAGTTTAAATCGTGCGAAACCACAGCAGTTTCATGGTAGCGGGTATCGGTACGGGGTTTAAAAATTTCGACGTTCAATTTAGCAATCTGGGCTCTTTTTAATCTGCGGATCAGTTCTTCCGTTTTACCAGAAAACATAGAGCCACATACCACCTCTATACTTCCCGAAAATTCGCCCCTTCTTCTAAAATTTTGTTCGCTAAATAACATGCCTCTTTTTTTATTCCCCTATGTCCGTTCTATAATTTTTAAACCGAACAAATATGGGAATTATGTGTTATTTTTGAACACATAGTTACCAACATAAATCGACTAAAAATTCGTTTTAATTTTATGATGAACCAACAGGATATTTTCAGAAAGATCGGCAGCATTTTAACAGAATTAAATGAGCAATATCAGTTTTTAGCTCAAAATCCTCAGCAATTAAACGATTTGGAGCTGGAGCTTTTTCTGGCCAATGCTCATTTTCTTTCTGATCATGTGAATGTCGTCAAAAAATTAAATACTATAGTAGAAGATAAGCCTGCTGAACCTGGAAATCATGCTTTGTTGGCCGAACAAAATACCATTATACTGCCCGAAGTTGAAAAAAGTTATGTAGAAGATGATGAGTGTTTCGATCCGCAGGAACTGGAAGAAGTGGCTACTGCTCAGGAAGAGGAAGAACGTGTGGATGTGAAGCCCGAACAGGAAGTGCTGGATGATGAAATTATTGAAGAAGCAAAAGCCGCATCGCTTTCGAATAAAGATTTCTTTAAGCCAGACCAGGATGATCATACTTTTGAATTTGTATTGGGTACACACGATGAAAACGGCCAGTTCGATTATGAAGCGAAATCTGTTGAAGAAATTTTCGATCGCCCTTTAAGCAAAGAAGAAGCCGAAATTTTAGCACGTAAAAAGATAATTCACGAAAAGGAAGAAACTTTATCTGTTCAGGAAGAGCCTGTACCAACTGAAGAAGATGAAATTGGTCCTGAACCTTTTTTAATTCCGCAGGAAGAAGAGGAAGAACCTTTAGTAATTGCCGAAGAAGAACCTGTTGCAGTTGTTAAAGAAGTAGAACCGGTTGCTGTGCCAAGTGAGCCTATTGAGGCACTGAAAGATGTGAAACTGGATGATCCCATTATTTCGCCGCCTGTTGAACAGGAGCGCCCCTTGTTTAGGCCTGAAGCAGTTCCGGTAAAACCATC
This sequence comes from Pedobacter sp. ISL-64, assembly GCF_018613605.1. Classification (GTDB taxonomy): domain Bacteria; phylum Bacteroidota; class Bacteroidia; order Sphingobacteriales; family Sphingobacteriaceae; genus Pedobacter. The sequence goes on from NZ_JAGGPU010000022.1 coordinate 34,536, forward strand.
TCCACAGCCTGAAGCGACTAAACCTGCACCAAGTTTAAATGATCTGCTTGCCAAAACAAATGGTAAAAGTGATGAGCCTGTTAAAGCACCTATCGCCGATTTAAAGCAGGCGATTAGTTTAAACGAAAAGTTACTTTTTATCAAAGATCTTTTTAATGGGTATAATCTGGCCTATTCGGAAGTAATTGATATCATAAATAAGATGAGTAGTTTTGAAGCGGCAGATAGCTACCTGCAGAATAATTATGCGGCGAAAAATAACTGGGCCGATAAACAGGCTACAGTTGATCAGTTTTACGAGTTGTTGAACCGAAGGTTTAGTAGGTAGAAGCGATAAGCGTAAGGCGTTTAGCGCCTGGTCTTACACGCGCATCGTCATACTGAACTTGTTTCAGTATCCATTAGGCCCTGAAAATACATTACCAATGACAGAGTTCTAAAATCAGTCGTCATTTCGACTGGAGCGCAGCGCAATGGAGAAATCTTTGAACAATGTTAAAGATCTCTCCTCCAAAGGAATCCTAATGTTTTTCTAAAAAGCTGAAGACTCAGGGTGACGCATATCAACTCTGGCCTGATTATAAATGAGCCATTCCAATTTGTAAATCATTAGGAAATGAGTGTTCAGCATTTCATAGGTGCTGTAGCCCCGCCATCATTTCAATCTTTTTGCGAAGTTTCTACACAACATAAATACCTTTTCTGCAAAAAGTATTTCTATTCTGTCGGGTTTATTAACCATGGATAGTAGCACTGCAGCCGCCACCTAAACCCGATAAAAGCGACACGTAGTAAAGCGGTTAGCGGGAAGAGGCATTAATTTGAAATACAGGTTCTGCTTTCCAAAACATAAAAATCTAACGACTTTGGATTAACGACTTTTGACTCCCGACTAAATAAATCCCATCCGGTTAGAGTCCAGCTTTAAAAAGATGAACAGTAAGATCGTAAAACTCCATAACGACGAACCGCCATAACTAATTAACGGTAGGGGAATCCCAATTACGGGAATAATACCAATCGTCATCCCGATATTAATAAAAACGTGGAAAAAGAGGATACAGGCTACGCTATAGCCATATACCCTGGAGAATGTAGATCGTTGTCTTTCTGCTAAATTAACCAATCGGAGTAGCAGGAACATGTACAAACCTATCACCACAGAACAACCCATAAATCCCCATTCTTCGCCTATGGTAGAGAAGATGAAATCGGTACTTTGCTCGGGTACATAACCATATTTAGTTTGTGTGCCCTGTAAAAATCCACGGCCAGCTGCCTGTCCCGAGCCTATGGCAATCTGCGATTGAATTACATTATAACCTGCACCTTTATTATCGGTTTTAAGCCCTAACATCAATTCGATACGGCTACGTTGATGGGGGGCTAAAACTTTTTCGTAGGCAATTTTTATTAAAAATAGATAGCCAATAGCGAAAACGGTTACCAAAACAGTAGAGAATATTATTTTTTGTTTTCTTCTGTTGTTGTAAATAAAGAGGCCGGCAATAGTGCTAATAATGATGATTAAGATATAGGTAGGGACCAAGAAATCGGCAATAAAGAGCACAATCATTCCCAAAAATATCAATAGAAAATAACCTGATAAACCTTCACGGTACAATGGAAACATAAATGCAAGAAACACCAGCGCCGAACCCGTATCAGGCTGAAGCATAATTAACAATAGTGGTACGGCAACAATTAACCCGGCAATCATGATGGATTTAACATCCCGGAATTTAGGGTTAAATGCGCCTACATACCTCGCTAAAAGTAAGGCTGTGCCAAACTTGGCAAATTCTGCGGGTTGAAGTTTGAAAGAGCCTATCGCGATCCATGCCTGGTTCCCGGCCACTTTATTTCCGATTACCAATACGGCCATTAGCAACAGTAATGTGCCCCCATAAATAAAGGGCGAGAAGACATTAAAAAGCCTTCCATCAAATAATAAAATAGACAGGCCTAAAATTAAGCCGGTGATGACATAAATAAGCTGTTTGCCGTAAAGTGTGCTAAAGCCAAACACCGTTGTTTGTTCTGGCGGAACTGACGCATAAATATTGACAAAACCAATAGTGCATAAGGCGATATAGATTAAAACAGTAATCCAATCTACATTAAAGAAAAAACGGTTTCCCTGTTGCTGCTGCATTTTATTTGTTGGTTACAGGTTTATCGATGATTGCTGATTTTAATTCTTTAGGTTTTGTGGTAACTGTTTGTTTTATCGTCGCCGATTTAATTCTCAAGCTATCTTTTACCCTTTTGGTCGAATCTGCCTTTTTAAGCAACAGGCTATCTGCCTTTGTTAATTTGGTCTTTTTTGTTTTGTCGATTAGTAGAGGGAGCAGATTTTGATTCTTCATCCATTCTGCCTGAGCAGCTCTTTCACCACTAACACTACCTTTCAGATATTTTTCGATCATGTAGCTGGCAATTGGTGCTGCATAGGTACTGCCATAACCCGCATTTTCGACAATTACGGCGATGGCAATTTTCGGATTATCCCTTGGCGCAAAGCCTATAAATACCGAGTGGTTTTTGCCATGTGGGTTTTGTACCGTTCCTGTTTTTCCGCAGAGTACCACATCTGGAATTCGTGATAGTATGGCCGTTCCCCAGCTGGTGTTTACGGCATCCTGCATACCATCAATTACAGGTTCGAAATGTTTGGCGTCTACGCCTACATAATTTTTAACTACATATTCTTTTTTAACCAGGTTTTTATCGCCTATACCTTTAATTAAGTGCGGTTTAATGTAATAACCACGATTAGCAATTATGGCCATGGCATTTGCCATCTGTAATGGGGTAGCGGTAATCTCACCCTGACCAATGGCCTGCGAAATTACATTGGTGTAGCCCCATCTTTTGCCATAAATTTTATCGTAGTGGTCTGCGGTATAAAAATAGCCCTTTCTTTCATAGGGCATATCGATGTCGAGCTTTGATCCGAAACCAAATTTAGCCACTTTATCGCGCCACTCCTGATAGGTTTGTCTTTGGTTTTTCATCCCATTTTTGGTAATCAACTTTTGAAAAACATAGCAAAAATAAGTATTGCAGGAACGGGCTATGCCTCTTCGTAAAGAAATTGAACCATCAAAGTGTTCGCATTTAATTTTTCTATTTCCAGCCTGATAATAGTGCGGACAAAAGAATGTGGTATTGGGATCTATTACGCCTTCTTGTAGTCCAATTAGTGCATCAACTGGCTTAAATGACGATCCTGGGGGATAGTAACCCATTATTGGTCTTACTAAAGATGGGCGGTATGGATTGCCCACAATAAACTCCATATAATTGTTCCCCTGGTTTCTGCCAACCAAAAGATTTGGATCATAGCCCGGACTACTTACCAATGAAAGAATTTCTCCGGTAGCAGGCTCAATCGCTACAATTGCCCCAACCTTGTTCATCATCAACTCCTCACCGAGTTTTTGAATCCTCATATCGATGCCTGAGATCAATCTTTCGCCCGAAACCGCGTTTACATCGTATTTACCATCGGCATAACTTCCCTGTGGGGTATTGTGTGCATCGTATACCGTATTAATTACACCCTTTTCGCCCCTTAAAGTTTCTTCATAAGAAAACTCTAAACCACTTTTACCCTTATAATCGCCAGGTTTGTAAAAGCCTTCAGATTTTTCGATATCGGTGGGACTTACTTCTTTTACGTAGCCAAATAGCTGTCCGCCAACACTATCAGGATAATGTCTGATGGTTCTGTCTTGTGTTCTAAAGCCCGGAAAACGGTAAAGGGTTTCCTGTAGGCGAGCGTAACTTTGAACCGAAATCTGTTTGAGGAAAGGGGTAGCCTGATAACTCGATTTTCCCCTTGCTTTTTTAAGGTTTTTCCGAACGTCTTCAAAAGAAATGTCTAATGCCTGTGCAAGTGCCAAGGTATCAAAAGGTTTTACTTCGTTTGGCGTAACCATGAGGTCGTACACAGGTTCATTCTGTACAATCACCTTCATGTTCCGGTCTAGAATGGCACCACGGGCCGGGTATTTATAGATTTTTCGTAGAACATTACTTTCTGCAGAAACGAAAGCCGCATCGCTAATAATCTGGATATAAAATAACTTCCCCAATAAAATCAGGGCGATTACAATAAATAATCCTTGAACGATATATTTTCGGTTAAATAATTGATCCATTAGCGTGGTGTTCTTCTATAGAATATAAACTCTACCAATAAAATAATAAGCAGTGTAAAGATACAACTTAAGCCGCATCTCATTAAGGTATAACCAATTTCGGTTAGCCTAAATGTTTCTAAAAAGAACAGCACCAAGTGGTGTGCAACAACGCAAAGAAAAGCATAAAGTGAAAACCATTGGAAACCCATATAACTTAACGCTGGTTCTGGGTCGTCAATTGCGTCGCGGTTTAAACTTATCGATATAAAGGAAATCCTTACAAAAGCCAATACCACGCAGGCCGTAGCATGTACGCCCATAGTATCGTAAAAAGCGTCGAGTGTTAGTCCTGTTCCAAAAGCCAATAAGTACAACAAAATATTGGGGATTCCGAATGGAAGCAGGAGCAAAAACAGCACATAGATAAACGGTGTGGAAAGATCATAAAAGCCCATGTTTTTGAGCAGGAAGATCTGCACAAAAAGGAGTAAAAACCACCTGATCACATTTACAATTATGATTCTACTATTCATTCGGTTTAACTAAGCTTTCCAAAGCCTTTTGCTCTTCGGCTTTTTTATCTTTAACCACATATACATACTGCAATGTGCTAAAATCTGTAAATAAATTTAATTCTCCTGATAAGAAATTATCATTGGTGGCTACATTAGGATTAATGATTTTTCCAACCAAAATTCCGGCAGGAAATGACCCGTAACCTGAAGTAACAACACTATCGCCAACGTACATTTTAATGTGGTTGGGCACCTCTTTAACAAATGCCTTTTTAATATCGAAATTTCCATCGCCCCAAACTAATGACCCAAGCGCATTGTTCTTTTTCAAGGTTACACTAATTTTAGTGTCTTTATGCAATAGCGATTGTATGGTTGCCAAATGTGCAGAAACATCGCGGATAAAGCCGACCACTCCGCGTTGAGGCGCAATAACAGCCATACCGCTTTTAATGCCATCAACAGTGCCTTTATTAATCGTCATTACGTTGTTGCGTAAAGTGATCGAATTTTTAACCACTTTGGCAGCCAAATAAGTGTATTGCTGATTGGTAACCGTATCTACCACTTTAACATCCTTGGTCGTATCTACCGTAGTTAATCCTAGTAACTGGCTTTTAAGCTTGGCATTTTCGGCCGCAAGGCTATCGTTAACCATACCCAGATTTAAATATCGTTTAAAAATATTTAATCTTTCGTATGCGGTACCTACTATCTCATTGCTTGAGTTTAAAGTTACGCTACGCTGATAGGAGTTGTTTTTCACCGTTAGATAGATCCCTACGATAAAAAAAATGATAAATAAGAAAAATGCGTTGTATCTGCTGATGAAAATCCAAAGGTTACGCATTTGAGTTTGGAGTTAAAAGTTCGGAGTTGGGAGTTAATAGTTTGGCGTATGAATGGAAAACTCCAAGCTCACAACCCCAAACTCCAAACTAAATGTTATTGCATTAAGAATTTATATCCGCCAATGTTTTTAAGGGCGATGCCGGTTCCACGAACTACTGCACGAAGCGGATCTTCCGCAACGTGAACAGGTAATTTGGTTTTAGCAGCTACACGTTTATCTAAACCTCTTAACAATGCACCACCACCGGTTAAATAAATACCAGTTTGGTAAATATCTGCCGAAAGCTCTGGAGGCGTAATCTCTAAAGCTTTTAAAATTGCTTCTTCAATTTTAGAGATCGATTTATCTAAACAGTGGGCAATTTCGGTATAAGAAACCGTGATCTGTTTAGGTACACCAGTCATTAAATCGCGACCTTGAACTGCGAAATCAGCAGGAGCATCCTGTAATTCAGGTAAAGCTGCACCAACTTCAATTTTAATTTTTTCAGCGGTACGGTCACCAATCATAATGTTGTGTTGACGGCGGATATAGTTTACAATATCAGAGTCGAAGTTATCTCCCGCAACGCGGATAGATTGATCGCACACGATACCTGATAAAGCGATAACCGCAATTTCTGTCGTACCGCCACCTATATCGATAATCATGTTACCCATTGGCTCTTCTACATCAATCCCGATACCTACGGCAGCTGCCATTGGCTCATGAATTAAGTATACCTCTTTTGCACCGGCAATTTCAGCTGAATCGCGTACTGCACGTTTTTCTACTTCAGTAATACCAGATGGGATACAGATTACCATACGTAAAGATGGGAACATCCATCCTTTACCGCCATTAAGCATGCGGATCATGCCTTTAATCATTGCTTCAGCAGCGTTGAAATCGGCAATAACACCATCTTTTAATGGACGAACGGTTTTAATATTATCGTGGGTTTTACCCTCCATTTGCATTGCCTGACGACCTATAGCAATGACTTTGTTTGTAGTACGATCGAAAGCAACGATAGATGGCTCATCTACAACTACTTTGTCGTTATGTATAATCAGGGTATTCGCAGTACCTAAATCGATGGCAACTTCTTGCGTAAACCAGTTAAATAATCCCATGTATAAGGTATGTTTTCTTTATTTTATCAAATCTATACTATTCCTAATGTAAAAATAGCTTTTTTATTGTTTTAAGTTTTATTTTTAGTTATTAAATTGTTTTTAAGGCAATTAAAATGTTCAGAAAATAAAAAGCTGTAATTCTTAGGTTAAAGCAGTCCTGCTATCCGTTCCATCTGATGAAAAATCGGATCGACTGTTGTGGGGTTAGGTTACCTGGGCCCGGCTTTTCAAATTTCCTCCCCCTGCCCCCTCCAAAGGGGGAAGCCCCTCAAAGTTTCATACCTGCGTGGTGAATTTGGCCTTTCGATAGGTAAAACCTTCCACTTTAAACCCTCAACCTTTTACCTTTCTAGTGTTTAAAGTGTCTTACCCCAGTGGTTACCATTGCAATGCCTTTTTCGTTTGCTTTAGCAACAGAATCAGCATCTTTAATCGATCCACCTGGTTGCAGAACAGCTGTAATTCCGGCTTCGGCAGCAATTTCAACACAATCAGGGAAAGGAAAGAAAGCATCAGAAGCCATAGCAGCACCTTTAACGCTGAATCCGAAAGCCGCTGCTTTTTCAATCGCTTGTCTTAAGGCGTCAACACGCGAAGTTTGACCAACGCCGCTTGCAATTAAAACATCATCCTTAACCAAAACAATGGTATTCGATTTAGTATGTTTTACAATTTTGTTAGCGAAGAACAAATCTTTTAACTCTTGTGCAGTTGGTGCTTTATCGGTTACGGTTGTCATTTGTTCAGGACCTTCGATAATTAAATCTTTATCCTGCTCAATTACACCGTTTAATAAGGTTTTAAATTGTTTTTTGCTCAACTCAACCTCGTTACGTTGTAAAATAACGCGGTTTTTCTTTTTGCTGAATAACTCAATTGCTTCTGCTTGGTAAGAAGGTGCTATTAATACTTCAAAGAAAAGATTGTTGATTTCTTGAGCCGTTTCTAAATCTACCGCAACATTGGTAATCAATACACCACCAAAAGCAGAAACCGGATCGCAGGCCAATGCATCAATCCAGGCTTGTTTAACAGTAGGGCGGGAAGCAATACCACAGGCGTTTGTATGTTTTAAGATTGCAAAAGTTGGATCTTCAAATTCGTCGATTAAAGCAACAGCCGCATCTACATCAACCAAATTGTTGTAAGAGAGCTCTTTACCATTAAGTTTGGTAAACATCGCATTTAAATCGCCATAAAATACACCACCTTGATGAGGGTTTTCACCATAACGCAAAGTTTTAGCTTCAGTTACACTTTGTTTAAAAACATCAAGCGGCTCTTCAGTATTGAAATAATTAAAAATTGCAGTATCGTAATGAGAAGAAGTATGGAAAGCTGTTTTAGCGAATGCTTTACGTTGTGCTAAAGTAGTTTCACCATTTTGGGCTTCTAATTGGGCTTGTAAAGTAGGGTAGTCGTTTTTCGATGCGATAATCACCACATCGTTGAAGTTTTTCGCAGCTGCACGGATTAAGGAAATACCACCGATGTCTATTTTCTCGATAATTTCTTCTGGTGTTCCGCCTGCTTTTACAGTTTCTTCAAAAGGGTATAAGTCAACAATAACCAAATCAATTTCAGGGATCTCATATTCAGCAATCTGCTCCTGATCTCCCGCTAACGCTCTACGGTTTAAAATTCCACCAAATACTTTCGGATGTAGGGTTTTAACACGTCCGCCTAAAATAGATGGATAACCTGTTAAATCTTCAACTGCCGTAACCGGAAGATTTAAATCTTTGATGAATTGCTCTGTTCCACCGGTAGAAAATAACTGTACCCCTTGCGCGGCCAACAATTTTACCAATGGCTCCAAACCATCTTTATAATATACTGAGATTAAAGCGTTTTTGATTTTAATGGATTGACTCATTCTACTGAAAATTTTGAGCCGCAAAGGTAGTAAAACAGGATTGTTTTTTAATGAGATTTACCTATCAATATTAAATTTTATTCCACTATATATAATAAGGTATATTCATTTGCCAGGTAAGCTCTTCTAAAGCCCGATTAAATAGCCTATTAACCCGTTTTATTGTATAATTTATTTGCTGATCTTTTTCACAATGGTTTCTACAATACGTGGGTAATGCTGGTGTTCGAGCTGCTGACCTTTAAACTTTACCATTTCCAGATTGTCATTTTTGTCTATTCTGTACCTTGCCTGATAAATATACTCTCCTTCGTCATAGTTTTCATTAACATAATGAATGGTTATTCCGCCTTCGGTTTCGCCGGCGGCCATAACAGCATTGTGTACATGGTCTCCGTACATACCCTTACCGCCAAATTTTGGAAGGATTGCCGGATGGATATTTACAATTCTGCCGGGGTAAGCATGGATCAGGTTTTTAGGGATCAGCCAGAGAAAACCCGCAAGCACAACAAAATCGATTTCAAGATTTTTGAGAAGATCTATTATTTCATCGGTTTTATAGAACTCATTTTTGTCGAAAATATGAGTGGGGATTTCGAAATTATCAGCTCTCTGCAATACATAGGCATCAGCATTATTGGTTAACACCAAAGATATTTCTATTTCATTACTCCGTTTAAAATGCTCCATCAGTTTTTGGGCATTGGAGCCAGAACCTGATGCAAAGATGGCTATTCGTTTTTTCACTCAAAAATCGTTTTGCCCAAAAATAGTATTTTTAAGCCTGTTTTCTTAATCGAAAGGAAATTTTATTGAATTAAGTTAAAGTATTTATAATGAATAATTTTAATGTATTTTTGCAGTTCGGAAATGGGGTTCAATTTTAATGAAAAAAAAGTTGAAAGTGTTTTGTAATTTAAAAACATTAATCCTATATTTGCAACCCGAATTATAGGAAACGAATAAGAAAAATAAAAGGCTAAATAGAAATGGCAAATCATAAATCTTCATTAAAAAGAATTAGAGCAAACGCAACAAAACGTTTACGTAACAGATATCAGGCAAAAACTACACGTACCTTTATTAAAAGATTACGTGCTGCAGAAGATAAAAAATCTGCATCTGATTTATTGCCTAAAGTAATCTCTATGTTAGATCGTTTAGCTAAAAAGAGTATTATCCACAAAAACAAAGCGGCTAATAACAAATCAAAATTAACGAAATTCGTTAACGGTTTAAAATAAGCCAATTTTTTTACGATATTAGTAAGGCATCCTAATCAAAAGTTAGGATGCCTTTTTTTGTCTAAAAAAATGGAAAATTACGAACAGAAACTAGGTATAAAGTTATGGGCTGAAGAAGATCGCCCGCGTGAAAAACTTTTATTACACGGCCGAAGACATTTAACAGATGCCGAACTGATTGCTATTTTAATTGGCTCGGGAAGTAAAAATGAAACCGCTGTAGATTTAAGTAAAAGGATTTTATCGTTTTACGACAACAATTTAACAAAACTGGGAAAAGCTTCTATTCTGGATCTTTCGAGGTTTAGAGGTATTGGAGAAGCCAAAGCATTAACTATAATTGCCGCTCTGGAGCTTGGTTTGCGGCGGAAGGAAACTGCTGAGGAGGCCATTACCCATGTTACTACTTCTAACGATGTTTATAAATATTTACATCAAACTTTCGCTAATCTCAATCACGAAGAGTTCTGGATATTACTCCTTAACAGGTCTAACCGGGTAATAGGTAAATTTTTGATCAGTAAAGGGGGGCAGGCGGGTACGGTAGCCGATCCGAAAATTATTTTTAAAACAGCTTTAGAAAACAATGCGGCAAATATTGTATTGGCACATAACCATCCTTCAGGAAGTTTAAAGCCCAGTGAGAGCGACGATAAATTGACCAGGAATATGGTTGCCTCAGGAAATTTGCTTAGCCTGTATGTGGTCGATCACCTGATTTTTGCCAATAACCGTTACTATAGTTATCGGGATGAAGATTTAATTTAAAAGATATTTGGTTGTTAAAGTACAATTAACGTTAAATTAGTATAATAGCGGCTTAAAATTAAATATTACTGGCTGGCCAGCATTAATTAAATTGTGTAATTATATTTATGAATACTTTAAAAATCATCCCTGTTTTTCTTTTGTTAACCGTTATGGCATTTGCGCAAAAAACGGCAGCCCCTATCAATATTATTACTTACAATATCCGTTTAAATGTAGCATCTGATGGTGTTAATGCCTGGCCTAACCGGAAAGATAATGTTAAAGCCCTGGTGAAATTTCATGATGCTGATATTCTTTGTGTACAGGAAGCCTTACCTGAGCAGTTTGATGCGCTTTTGGAGAATTCCAATTTCGATGTAGTGGGTGTTGGTCGTGAGGATGGTAAAAGAAAGGGAGAATTTTCTGCTGTTTATTTTGATAAAAACAGGTTCACTAAAAAGGATGGCGGAACTTTCTGGTTGTCAGAAACACCAGATGTTCCATCAAAAGGTTGGGATGCCGCACTTAACCGGGTATGCAGCTGGGTTAAATTGTACGATAAGCAGAATAAAAAAGAGTTTATCGTTTTTAACACACATTACGATCATATCGGTGTTCAGGCGAGGATCGAATCAGCTAAATTGCTTAAACGTAAAATTCAGCAGATTGCACCAACGCTACCGGTTGTTTTTACCGGCGACTTAAACGTAACGCCAGAGACAGAAGCCATTGCTACTATAAAATCTTTTCTTATTGATGCGAAAGATGTTTCTGTAGAGCCTCCATATGGCCCGACAGGGACTTTTAATGCTTTTGATTTTAACAGTGACCTGAAAAACAGGATCGACTACATTTTTGTAAACAAAGGATTTAAGGTGCAGAAATTCGCTGTATTAACTGATAGTAAGGATAAAAGGTATTATTCTGATCATTTACCTGTTTTTTGTAGACTTTGGTTTTAATAAATGCTGTTAAAATCTCTGTTTCCCTTTCAATTCGAGCTTTTTGGTAGCCCATACCATTATCATTATATTTTCGAAACACTGGCATTTATAATTGGTGTTAGGTTATATTATTTATATAAAAAAGGAATTAAAGACCCGATATCTGACGAAAACAGACTGTGGATTATGTTGGGCGCCATGCTTGGGGCATTAATTGGCTCGCGTGTAATTGCTGTGCTCGAAACGCCTGAAGTACTCCACCACCTTAGTTTTTCAGTTCTTTATCAAAGTAAAACCATTGTTGGCGGTTTGCTTGGCGGTTTGTTCGGTGTTGAATTGATAAAAAAGATAATAGGTGTGAATACCGCCTCCGGAGATGTCTACGTTATCCCGATTTTGGTTGCCCTTATTATTGGCCGTATTGGTTGCTTTTCCATGGGGATCGACGAGCCAACCTACGGCATTCCCACCGATTTTTTTACGGGTATGGATTTGGGCGATGGCATATTGCGGCATCCCATCATGCTCTACGAAATGGTTTACCTCATACTTTTGATTTTTTTGTTCAATGGCTTGAAAAATAAGGCATTGATCAATGGAGACCGTTTTAAATTGTTTATGGTATTGTATTTTCTGTTCCGTTTTTGGGTAGAATTTATAAAACCTTACCATTCATTATTTTTAAATTTAAGCAGCATTCATTGGTCTGCATTGTTTATTTTTATTTATTATTATAAATTCATCATCAGAATTTCGAAACAGATTTTACATAAACAGTAAACATTATGGCCAATACCAGAGATTATATATACTACGATTATACCAAAAGTCTTTGCCCCGAATGTTTACAGCTTTGTGATGCGAAAATTGTTTTTCAGGATGCTAAGGTATTTATGCTGAAGAATTGCAGAACGCATGGCGATAGCAAAGTAATGATTGCTGATGATGTAGAATATTACAAACAGATCAGGAATTACAATAAACAATCGGAAATGCCGCTTAAGTTTAATACTAAAGTGCACTACGGTTGCCCTTACGATTGCGGTTTGTGTACCGATCATGAACAACATTCGTGTTTAACCGTAATAGAGGTTACTGATCGTTGCAACCTGGCCTGTCCAACATGTTATGCCATGTCATCGCCAAGTTATGGCAGGCACCGTACGCTGGAAGAAATAGAACGTATGATGGATGTTGTTGTGGCAAACGAAGGTGAACCCGATGTGGTTCAACTTTCGGGTGGAGAACCAACCGTACATCCCGATTTTTTTAAGATTTTAGACCTTGCCAAAACAAAACCCATTAAACATTTAATGGTGAATACGAATGGTATCAGGATTGCAAAAGATATTGGCTTTGTAGAAAAATTAGCAAGCTATATGCCCGATTTCGAAATTTACCTGCAGTTTGATAGTTTCAGCGCCGAAGTATTAACCAAGCTAAGGGGAGAAGACCTTACCGAAGTAAGAAGAAAAGCCATCGATCACCTCAACCAGTTTAATGTATCTACTACTTTGGTGGTTACTTTGCAAAATGGCCTTAACGATCATGAAATTGGCGATATTTTAGATTATGCACTTAAGCAGAAATGTGTTCGCGGCGTTACTTTCCAGCCTACTCAGGTTGCCGGAAGAAATGATGATTATAACGATCAACAGGGAAGAATCACCCTAACTGAGGTGCGCAGAAAAATTTATGAGCAATACCCTGTTTTTACCCCTCAGGATTTAATCCCTGTACCCTGTAATCCCGATGCGCTGTGTATGGCCTATGCATTAAAAATCGGCGATGAGGTGATCCCGATGACACATCTGATCAATCCGGAAGATTTACTCAACAATTCGAAAAATACCATCGTTTTCGAACACGATGAAAAATTGAAAGAACACATGCTGAATTTGTTTAGTACAGGTGTTTCGGTAGATTGTGCCGAAGATACCTTTGGCGAATTGATGTGTTGCCTTCCAAGGGTAAAATCGGATAGTTTAAGTTACGATAATTTATTTCGGATTATCATCATGAATTTTATGGACCCGCTGGATTTTGATGTACGCGCTGTTAAAAAATCCTGTGTACATATTGTGAGTGACAAATATAAAATGGTACCCTTCGAAACCATGAATATTTTTTACCGCGACAACAAAATAGATCTGATCAGGGAAAAATTAAATATGAACTAACATGGAAGGTTTATTCGGATTATTCATTGTTTATTGTCTTACTGCAGTTGTACTCTTTGTGGTGGGAATTATTCAGATTATTATCAAATCATCAAGGAACGAGCCTGTAAAATCTGGGTTAAAATTGCTTATTATTTCGGTAATTATGATGGTCATTGGTTTTGGTGCCTGTGCGGTGTTGCTCTTTAACAGTTAAATATCGGCTATGGGACTTTTTATTGTATATTGGGTAGTTGTCGCATTGTTGTTTGTAATTGGCATCATTCAGATCATCGTAAAAGCTGCGAAAAATCAACCAGTTAAACCCGGCCTTAAACTGGTTATTGCATCTGTTATAATGTTGATAATAGGAGCAGGAGCATGCGCAGTAATTCTATCTAATTTAAATATTGGCCATTAGTCATTTTATTGTGTCAAGATTGCGGGTTTAACTTTCTCCTTTGACCTTTAAATAATATCTTTGCGTTTTATGAAATTAGAGTGTCCTTCAAGATTTGTCTTGATACTGGGCACTCGCTACTTGATACTCCAAAATGAAAATATCATATAACTGGTTAAAACAATTCGTACAGATCGATAAAACACCTCAAGAACTTTCGTTAATTCTTACCAATGTTGGTTTAGAAGTAGAAAGTGTAGAAAAAGTGCAGCCTGTAGTGGGCGGTTTAGAGGGATTGGTTATTGGCGAAGTATTAACCTGTGTTCAGCATCCCAATGCCGATCGTTTGCGTATTACTACTGTAAACGTTGGGGGTAAAGAAAACCTTCAGATTGTTTGCGGTGCCCCAAATGTAGGTGCTGGTCAAAAAGTGGTAGTAGCTACCGTAGGCACAACCGTATATCCTTTAGAGGGCGAACCATTTAAAATAAAAGAATCAAAAATCAGGGGAGAACTTTCGCAGGGAATGATCTGTGCCGAAGATGAAATCGGTTTAGGTAAATCGCATGATGGGATTATGATCCTTGCCAATGATACCGAAATAGGAATCCGTGCAAAAGACCATTTCAAAATGGATGACGATTTTGTTTTCGAAATCGGATTAACACCAAACCGTGCTGATGCAGCTTCTCATTTAGGTGTGGCGAGAGATTTGGCCGCTTATTTCAGAAGTGAATATGAAATGCCTGATCTTTCAGCTTTTAAAACAGATAATGAAAATCTGGTAATTCCGGTAGAGGTAGAAGATTTAGCCGCTTGTCCGCGTTATAGCAGCCTAACACTTTCTGGTGTTACCGTAAAAGAATCGCCAGAGTGGTTAAAAGATAAATTAAAGGTAATTGGTTTACGTCCCATCAATAATGTGGTTGATATTACCAATTATGTGCTTCATGGTTTAGGACAGCCTTTACATGCTTTCGATGCCGACAAAATTACCGGCGGAAAAGTAATCGTGAAAAAAGTAGCTGAAGGAACGCCTTTTGTAACCCTTGATGATGTTGAGCGTAAACTCAGCGCAGATGATTTAATGATCTGCAATACCGAAACACCAATGTGTATTGCAGGTGTTTTCGGTGGAAAATCTTCTGGAGTTGATGCTAATACCAAAAATATTTTCCTGGAAAGTGCTTATTTTAATTCGGTTTCTGTACGTAAAACCTCAAAAAGACATGGCTTAAAAACCGATGCTTCTTTCCGTTACGAGCGTGGTACCGATCCGGAGATTACGGTTACGGCTTTAAAATACGCAGCATTATTAATTAAAGAACTGGCTGGCGGGGAAATCTCCTCATCAGTTTCTGATATTTATCCAAGTCATATCAAGCCATTCGAGTTTGAAGTAAGTTATACCAATATCAATAAATTAATTGGTGCAAACATTCCATCAGCCGAAATTAAACACATTATTACCGCTTTGGGTATTGTGGCAACCAATACCTCTGAAGATACTTTGGCTTTAAGAGTACCATCGTTTAAAGTTGATGTAACCCGCGAATGTGATATTACAGAAGAAGTATTGCGTATTTACGGTTATAACAATATCGAAATCCCTTCAAAGGTAAATGCATCGCTTTCTTACAGCATTAAGCCTGAAAAAGAAAATACGCACAACGTAATTGCAGATATGCTTACCTCAAACGGTTATGCAGAAATTATGTGCAACTCGTTAACTAAATCGGCTTATTCGAAAAATTTAGACGAAGCTGTATTTATTTTAAATCCCCTAAGCAGCGATTTAAATGTAATGCGCCAGCATTTATTGATGCCGGCATTAGAAAGTGTGGCTTACAACCAGAACCGTAAAAATGCTGATGTTAAGTTTTATGAATTTGGTAAAACCTATCATTTGATCAATGAGCAGTACGTAGAGCGCCCAAGGTTGTTATTATTAATTTCTGGGGCCAAACAAAGCGAGCAATGGAACCACAATGCTAAATCGGCTACCTTTTATAACTTAAAATCGGCAGTTGATGCCATTATAAGCCGTTTGGGTATTGCAAGCTATCAAACCGATACCTTAAACGATGAAAACTTTGCTTACGGGATTAAATATTTCCGTGGGGATAAGACCCTGGTAAGTTTTGGTGCAGTTTCAAAAGCCGACCGTAAAGTAGCCGATGTAAGTGCGGAGGTTTTTTATGCCGATTTTGATTGGGCTGCCTTGTTGGATATTGTAAGGAAAAATAAAATCGTTAACAAAGAGGTTTCTAAGTATCCGCAAGTGCGTAGAGATTTATCTTTATTGATCGATCAGGCGGTAACTTTTGATACTTTAAAAGGTATTGCTTTCAAAACTGATAAAAAGCTGATCAAAGAGGTTGGTGTGTTCGATGTGTATGTAGGTGATAAATTACCTGAAGGCAAAAAATCGTATGCCTTGAACTTCATTTTGCAGGATGAGGAACAAACCTTAACCGATAAGCAGATTGAAAACACGATGCAGAAATTAATCGCGAATTTAACCGCACAAGCTGGTGCAGAAATTAGGAAATAAAATATAAATTCGTATTTTTAGAAATAAATTCATGACTTCTGTTGCAGATCAATTAGATAAGGTATTACAAAAAACGGCTCAGGTATTAGAGCTATGTAATGCGCTACAGGAAGAAAATGATTTATTAAAGCTTGAAAATCAATCGTTAAAAGTAGCACTCGATACAGCGAAAGGCAAAAATGTAGAACTTGATGAAAAATTAAGGGTTACAAAATTGGCTAAAAGTATAGAGGGAACAAGCGAAAAATCGCTTGACATTAAACAAAAAATTAACGATTTTGTGCGGGAGATTGATAAAAGTATTGCATTATTAAAAAAATAATGATGCAGAGAAATCAGAAACTAAGCTAAACAAATGGGAGAAATCTCGATTAAAATAACCATTTCCGACCGTATTTATCCACTAAAGGTGAATATGGAAGAGGAAGAAATTGTGAGACGGGCAGCAAAAATGATCAATGAGCGCATAAAAGATTATCAAGATAATTATGCGGTTAGAGATAAGCAGGATCTTCTTTCTATGGCAGTATTACACTATGCAACAGCCGTATTAAGAACAGAAAATAAAGTACAAAATCAGGATACTGCTGTTGCTGATAAAGTTGAAGAATTGGATGTTTTACTCAGTAATTTCTTTTCAAAATAAGGTTCGTTCTTTCGGCGATTCGTCACTCTGAACTTGTTTCAGAGCCTATTTAATTAGATCCTAAAATAAATTTAGGATGACGACGCGAATATTAGCATAAAAACATAGCCGCGGCTAGTTTTTGAGTTTCAAATTTTATAAAACTTAACACTTCAATATCTATAGGGTTAAGAGGGCGTATTTCATCTGCTATGGCACCTGAAAATGGCTTAAACCCTAATTATGCTTAGTTGAGGTTTAAAATGTATGAGACTTTAAAAATTAGTTGCGGTTTTTTTTTACTTAAAAAACAAAATGGAAATAGTTGAAATATTAGGATACGTATTTGCCGTAATAGCGGGTATTGCTATCGGAGTGGTGGTAGGAAGATTCCTACTGCGTAACTTGCTTAAACAGCAGGAAGTTGCCGCACAAAGCAAAGTGAAAAAGATTTTAAAAGATGCAGAAAACAATGCAGAGATCTTAAAAAAGAATAAACTTTTAGAAGCAAAAGAAAAGTTTTTGCAAATGAAAGCGGAGCATGAGCAAGAAGTGAATGCCAAAAATAATAACATTAACCAACGCGAAAATACCATGAAGCAGAAAGAGCAATCGGTAAACCAGCGCATGGAAAATTTCAATAAAAAAGAACAAGAACTCGATAAGCAAAAAAGCGTTTTAGAAAAACAGACCGAAATTGCCGTTAAAAAGCAAGAAGAAGTTGAGGTTTTAAAAAACCAGCACCTCACGCAATTGGAAACCATTGCAGGTTTATCTGCAGAAGAGGCTAAAAACCAGTTGGTAGAAAACTTAAAAGAAGTTGCCCGTACACAGGCCATGATCCAGATTAAGGATATTGTTGATGAGGCAAAACTTACAGCAAGTAAAGAAGCCAAAAAAGTGGTTATCCAAACCATTCAGCGTACTGCTACTGAAGCTGCAATTGAAAATTCGGTATCTATTTTCCATATTGAAAGCGATGAGATTAAAGGTCGTGTTATTGGTAGAGAGGGTAGAAACATCCGTGCTTTAGAAGCTGCTACCGGTATTGAGATTATTGTTGATGATACACCAGAAGCAATTATTTTATCAGGTTTCGATCCGGTAAGAAGAGAAATTGCCCGTTTGGCTTTACACCGCTTGGTAACAGATGGGCGTATCCACCCGGCCCGTATCGAGGAAATTGTAGCGAAAACCAAAAAACAGATCGAAGACGAAATTGTAGAGATTGGTGAGCGTACAGTAATCGATTTAGGTATCCATGGTTTACACCCTGAGTTAATCCGTATGGTTGGCCGTATGCGTTACCGTTCATCTTACGGACAAAACTTGTTACATCACTCTCGTGAGGTGGCTAATTTCTGTGCGACGATGGCTGCCGAATTGGGCTTAAATGCTAAAATGGCTAAACGTGCAGGTTTATTACACGATATAGGTAAAGTGCCTGATGATAACCCTGAATTGCCACACGCAATTTTAGGTATGCAATTGGCCGAGAAATATAAAGAGCACCCTGAAATCTGTAATGCTATTGGTGCCCACCACGATGAAATTGAGATGACTTCAATGATCTCTCCAATCGTACAGGCTTGTGATGCAATCTCTGGTGCGCGTCCAGGTGCACGTCGTGAGGTGGTAGAAAGTTATATTAAACGCCTTAAAGATTTAGAAGAACTGGCTTTATCTTACCCTGGTGTAGAAAAAACCTTTGCAATTCAGGCTGGTAGAGAATTACGCGTGATTGTAGAAAGTGAACGTATTACTGATGCACAGGCAGAACTTTTAGCTGCAGATATTTCAACCCGTATTCAAACCGAAATGACCTATCCAGGTCAGATTAAGGTTACCGTAATTAGAGAAACCCGTTCTGTAGCATTTGCAAAATAGATTAAATCGTCATCCTGAACTTGTTTCAGGATCTAATTACAGAAAGATTATCTAGCCTCTGTTCGTGTCTCACGAAACAAAATGTAGAAAAGGTTCACTTGCCTCGGTTCGTGTCCTCACGAAACGAAATGAGTGAAACAAAATATAAGCGATGGATATTCCATCGCTTTTTTTTATTTTTACATAATGAGCAAGCCAACCATAACAATCGAACCCAAACGGTCAGTAGATATACTTTTTGATAAGTATGCCGAAAGTCATCAGAATCCAACCAACAAGCTGGTGCACTGGATCTGTGTTCCGTTAATTGTGTTCAGCTTACTGGGTTTGATCTGGCAGATCCCTTTTCCGCATATCGGTTTTTTAGGAAGTTATAATGGTTTTTTTAACTGGGCATCTTTTCTATTGGCCTTTAGTTTGTATTATTATTTTACACTTTCGCCGGTATTGTTTTTTTTGATGATCTGGGTGGTGGGTTTAATGAGTTACATCATCGTAAAGATTGAGCAAGCGGTGGGCTTAGGGAGCGGAACGGCCTATGCCATTTATGCAGCAATATTTGTTGCCGCCTGGATTGGTCAGTTTATCGGACATAAAATTGAGGGGAAAAAACCTTCATTCCTTGATGATGTTAAGTTCTTGTTAATAGGTCCGATCTGGTTATTGCACTTCATTTGCAGGAAAGTGGGTATTCGTTACTGATTCGAAAAGTGATTAACATTCAGTTAACCTTAAGGTAAAGTAATATTAATTAATACCTAACTTGCAGTTAACACTGTGGTAATACTTTTGCCCTTATCAAATAAAGGCAAATTGGACTTACTAAACTCTTTTAAAAGAGCGGCACTCACTGTGTTCGCTTTAACGATCAGCATACTTGCGTATGCGCAAACAGGAAAAATTTCTGGAACGGTTACCGATAAAAAAACGGGTGAAACCTTAATTGGGGTAACGGTTAAAATAGCTGGTACTACAAAAGGTGTTTCTACCGATATAGAAGGAAGGTACGCTATTGGTGGATTAACTGCTGGAAAATATACCTTGAATTTATCTTATGTAGGTTACACATCAAAGAATGTAAGCGACATTCAGGTTTCAGGTAATCAGTCAACTATTGTAAACTTAATTTTAGAAGAAGCGGGGGGGGCAAATTTAGGTGATGTAACAATCACAGCCTCAGTTAAACAAGAATCTGTGAATTCTTTGTATGCTTCGCAAAAAAATAGCACTCGTATCTCAAGTGGTATAACTGCAGATCAAATTAGAAAATCTCCCGATAAAAATACTTCTGAAGTTTTAAAAAGGGTAAGTGGCGCTAGTATTCAAGACGGAAAGTTTCTAGTTATTAGAGGTTTATCTGATCGTTATAATGTTGCGTTAATCAATAATTCCTTGTTACCCAGTACGGAGCCTGATAAACGAGCATTCTCTTTTGATATTATACCTTCTAATATGATTGATAAGATCGTGATTAACAAAACTGCAACCCCCGATTTACCAGGAGATTTTGCTGGCGGTGTTACGCAAGTGGTCACAAAAGACATACCTGATAGTAAATTCATCAACTTTGCTGTTTCAACAGGATATAATACCCAATCGACTTTTAAAGATTTTTATTCGAACGAAAGGAACAGTACTGACTTTTTAGGGTTTGATGATGGAACCAGAAGTTTGCCGACAAATTTTCCTAGTACCAGGAGTGCGTATAATGGAGGGTCAACAAACCTTAGGATAGCCAATTCGAAATTGTTTCCTAATCTTTATGCTGAAAGAAAATATACCGCTTTACCTTTGCAAAATTATCAATTTACTTGGGGAAATGTTGCTAAGTTCAAGAACGAAGGAACCTTCGGTAGTATTATTTCGTTAAATTATAGAAGAGAGCAAAATAAGAGAATTGCAGAACGAGAGGCTTTCGATGGTATCAACTTTATAAATAAATATCAAGATTTAAATTATAGATACAATGTAGCTTTGGGTGGACTTGCTAACTTTTCATATAAAATTAGGAAGAATAAAATTTCATTAAAAAACTTATTTAATCAATCATTCGAAGATAGTTACATAAACAGAAATGGGTTTATAAATCAAAATACTGATATCAGATATACCTCTTCAGAGGTAAATCAGAAATCACTATTAAGTTCTCAATTAGAGGGCGAGCATCAGTTGGGTGAGAAAAACATTAAGCTAGAATGGAATTTAAACTATGCTTTAATTAAAAGAGAACAGCCAGATTTACGGACAATTATGTATGGTAGTATTCAAAATTCGAACTCACCATTTAGTTTAATTGATGATAATACCAAAAGATTTTTCTCTGATTTGAATGAGAATAATTATGGTGGAAGTGCTTCACTTAGTCTTCCCGTTAACGTTTTTAATAAAAAAGGTACATTCAAATTTGGTGGTTTGAAACAAGTAAGGGATAGAGATTTTAATGCTAGAATTTTCCTGTATACTCCAGCTAGCTCTAGTGAATTTGATGCAAATAAATTAATTCTTCCAAAAGAAACTATATTCAGTACAAATAATATCTCCAGAGATGGATTTGTGCTGGATGAGATCACTAACAATCAAGATAGTTATACAGGGAAAACAGATTTAAATGCAGGTTACCTGATGTTGGATCAAGCACTTGCTGAAAAAGTGCGTTTAATTCTAGGAGCAAGAGTTGAAGGTTATAAACAAACTATTGATGCTCTGAATAGTACAGGACAAAAAAGATCTTATGAGAAAGACTTTTTTGATGTACTTCCTTCATTAAATTTGACATATAGTTTAAATGAAAAGTCTAATTTCAGGCTTTCTGGTTCAAGAACTATAACCAGACCAGAATTAAGAGAATTGGCGCCTTTCGTATTCGTCAATCAGGAAGAAGGTGTTCAAATTGGTGGAAACCCTGATCTAGTAAGAAGTCAAAATACCAATGCAGATATTCGGTATGAATATTATCCTTCTCCAGGTGAGGCATTTACTTTCTCCGTTTTTTATAAAAATTTCCAGAATCCGATTGAACAAGTCACAGATGGTTCTTCAACGGCTGACAATTTAAAGTTCAGTTATCAAAATGCTGATAAGGCATATACATATGGCTTTGAGTTAGACATTCGTAAGAAACTTACTTTCTTGTTTGACGCTAAATGGTTAGAGAACTTAATTGCATTTGCAAACTTTACATACTTGAAATCTGAAGTTCGATCGAGTATCCCTGGTTTCCAAACAAGACAACTACAAGGTTTGTCACCTTTTTTGATTAATGCAGGTATACAGTATAATTCACCTGAAACTGGTTTGTCATTCAATGTGCTTTATAATAGAATTGGTGATAGAATTGGTAAGGTTGGTAACGAATCTGTGCCAAATATCTATGAGAAAGGAAGAGATGTTATAGATTTTCAAATCTCTAAAAAAGTGCTAAAAAACAAAGGTGAGATTAAGCTGAATGTTTCAGATATTCTTAACCAATCAAATGTATCTTTCTTAAACTTCGGGCCAAATAATAAGACCTATAATAGAGCTGATGATGCTATCTATTACAGCTACAAAAGCGGTACGAATTTTACAATAGGATTTAGTTATAACATCGATTTTAAAAATAAATAATTAATTAACAATAACTTAATCTGTGTTTTGCTTTGTGTTAAAAGTATCCAGGTTAATTTGCTTAAACAAAATTTGAACATGAAAAATTTTAAAGTATTATTGGCATCGTTATCAATTTTAGCTGTAACAATGTCTGCTTGTAAGAAAAACGATGGCGACCCGATAGTAGAGGAGCCGGCTGCGCCAGAAACAATCCCTAGTAACGTAACTGCAAATAAAACATTAACTGCAGATAGAGTTTGGATATTAAAGGGCGAAACCCATGTACAAAGTGGTGCAGTGCTTACAGTAGAGGCTGGAACTGTTATAAAGAGTGATGTATCTTCAAAAGGAGCATTAGTAATTGATAAAGGAGCTAGAATTGAGGCTGTGGGTACTGTAGACAAACCAATCGTGTTTACTTCTGGTAGAGCAGCAGGTGATAGAAATCCAGGTGACTGGGCAGGTATTACAATTATCGGTAATGCGCCTACTAACAGAACTTCAGTATCTAATGTTGAAGGTGGAGTATCGGGCACATTTGGTTTAGGTACAGTAGTAAACGATAACTCTGGTACAATAAAATATGTACGTATTGAATATGCTGGTATTGCCTTTAGCGCTAACAGTGAGGTAAATGCACTTAGTTTATATGCGGTAGGAAACGGAACAACCCTAGATCATATTCAGGTATCATATGCAAAAGATGATGCTTTCGAATTCTTCGGTGGAACTGTTAACGGAAAGTATTTAATTGCTTATGGTACGTCTGATGATGATTTCGACTTTGATTTCGGTTACTCTGGAAAAATCCAGTTTGCTGTAAGTTATAAATTGGCTAATTATTTTGACGCTGCCGATCAAAGTAATGGTATTGAGTGTGACAATGAAGCAACTATTCCAACAACTGGCCCATCAACGCCAAGAACTAAGCCGGTATTATCTAATTTTACATTTGTTGGTACCAATGGTAACGATAATGCCGCCTCTACAAATAACTTTGCTGCACGTTTCAGAAGAGCTGCTCAGTTTGCATTAAACAACTCAATTTTATTAGGGTATAAAGCTGCTGGTTTCTCAATTGAGTCTTCACAAACTGCTACTGATTATGTTTCTGGAGCTGCTACATTTAAAAATAATTTAGTGCATGCGGTAGCTAATCCATATCAATCTTTTGATGCAAGTGCACAAGGCGTAATTACATCCGCTGCAATCAAAACAAAGGCAGAAACAGAGGGTAATGTAACTTTAGCAGCTGTTACAGATGCAGGTTTAAAAGCCCCATTAACCGCTACAGCTCCAGACTTAATTCCTAATGCTGGTTCTGCTGCTTTAGCTGGAACATGGGTAAGCCCAGATGGCTCTTCATTCTTCACGGCAGTGACTTACAGAGGTGCTTTCAGTGCAACTGATAACTGGACAACTGGCTGGACAAACTTTAACCCAGGTGCTAAAGTTTACTAAAAAGAAATTCTTATAACTGAAAGCCGAAGTTTTACTTCGGCTTTTTTTGTTGAATAAATTTAATAATCATTTGTTAATTACTTAACAATGAGAGGCTTATTTTAGGTGTATATACATAAATATGAAAAGAACATCTATTTTAAGCTCATTCTCAAGGATTGTGTGCTTTCTCCTTTTAATGTTAACAATAACAATTTTCTCTTGTAAGAAATCGGCGGAACTGGATATTGCTCAAGATTCTACTATTAATATTGATCCGTCCATAATTGCAAAAATTAAGGCATTAGGTTTTCAAACAAAAGGTATTACAGAATTTCAGGAATATTATATAGTTGAAGGCGATATAATGATTTCAAAAGAATCTTTGTCATCAACAAAGAGTCCAGAAAAATTGATGGGTGTTGGTGGCAGAATATCGCAGGCTAGCACAAATAATTTAATTAGTAGCATTAGTAACCATAACATAAATATATCTGTTGATGCCTCAATATATGGAGACATTACTTGGTATAATGCACTAAAGAAGGCAGTAACGGTTTGGAATAGTACCTCAAATAGTAATGTTAAACTTAATTTAATCTATACATCGCTAACTGATTATTCATTAGATCCAACTAATATTGATATCGTTATTAAAGATGATAATAATCAACTAGGTTCTGATGAGGTAGCAAGGGCAAAGTTTCCTACTGATGATAATAAACCAGGTAATTTAATTTTAATTAACCGTAATGTTAAAATCCCCTTTACCGATAATTATTTAAATGATGGACAGGCTGCTTGGAATGTGATTCATGAAATCGGTCATTGCTTAGGTTTGAGACACACTAACTGGCAAACCAATGATCCACCAACTTCAATTGGAGAAAATTTAATTGCTGGTACGCCAACATCTGATCCAAATTCAGTAATGAATGGTAGCACAGGTTTAAGTGATTATAGTGCTTACACATATCCATTGTTACCTTCTAATTATGATGCTATCGCCATCAGTATATTATATCCAGTTAATAATGGTAGCTTAGTGGTACCTTATATTTCTGGTAACAAATATTTCTCACCTTATGGTGAAGATTATTTTAAGATGAGTTATCTAGCGCAAGGGGTAAGTTACCATTGGAGGGCTATTGGTATAAATGGTACTGTATATGACGAAACCATAGGGACTTTTACAACAGAAACAACTCCAGGAATAGGCTTCCCTGCTTCTGGTAATTATCAGTTACAATGTACCGTTTCTGGTGGCAAGTATACAACACCAGTAACGGCAACAAAAAATATTGTTGTTCAGTAATTCTGTTGGTGAAATCTATCAGTTCGCTAATAAGTTTGACTATTGTTTAAAAGAAATAAAGCGGGTGTTCTCCATTATGGTGAACACCCGCTTTATTTTATAATCGTATTTATACTGCCTCTTTAACCTCTTCTTTTGCTTTCTTTGCTACAGCAGGTTTAGCAGCTTTTGCCTTCGGAGTTGCAGGAGTAACTTGCTCTTCTTTGATATATGGCGTTATAGAATCATCTTGAGTGGAGAAAGTAATTTTTTTAGTTAATTGCTTTGCAAATTTTTCGATTACTTTATCGGCTTTTTTTGCTTTGCCATACTGGATAACCAATTCGTTAAATGCAAGGGCTAATTTCGATTCTAATTCTTTGCGTAGTTTTTTGCTTGTCGAATGACTTTTCGACTTGGATTTGTTCTTTTTCATCTAAAACTTATGGGTTTTCCCAAAGATAGAGAATCGGAAAGTTAAATTAATATTATGATTATGTTAACACATAACTAGCTGCTTAACATATAAAATATTTCTCATAACTTAGGTTAAATCACATAGGTTAGAATTTAATCGAACGAATATGAATTATCCAATATTAATCGGTGTTGCGGTTCTGGTCATCATTTTAATTGCCTACCTGATCAAAAGAAACCAAAAAGACAAAAAGGAATTTGAAGAAGAGGTAATCCAGTCTGAACTTCCACCTGAGAAAGATGATAAAGAAAATAACTAAAAAGTACTTCCTGGTGCTATATCGCCGCCCAGATCTAATGTATTCTGGAAACCTTCCAGGTATTGAAGTAAATGCCGTTCAGCATTTGCATAAGAAGTAAATGTTGATGCGGGTTCATAAGCATCAGAATCAGTTTTGCTTTTGTAAAATGAACTGATTTTGAAAACGAAAACTTTGCCATCGTTAATCGGCGACATAATTCTAGCCTTTATAGCGTGACCGTTCACCTCAACAAAAAATTCCTTTAAAACGGTATAGATAATAGCAGACATAGACAAGGTTTTAGATTTAACTCAATATGAGAAATCTAAATTACCTTAAATAGCTAATGAATCAACCTGTTGTTGATAAAATAACGATTTTTTAACATTAATTTAATACAAGGGCTTATTTCTTAGGCTCATATGCATAAACCACTTCGTATTTACTGTTCTTGAAATTTGAAGAAAGTTGTCCGATTTTTAGATTCTGCGCCTGGGGTGTAGGCTCGCAGTACGAGTACTTCTTACCTTTATAAGTAACCGGTTCGCCAATTGGTTTGTCGAACTGTACGGCAATAGTTAAATGTTTAGGGTATAACAGGGCAATCATCGGCAGATTATATATTTCCTTTACCAAATAGAAAAATAGTGCGGCCCGGTCATCGCAATCGCTGTAGGTGCTTAATAATGTTTGTTCAGGCGAGAATCGTTTTTCCTTACCAAAATTTTCACCGTCATCTTCGTATAAAAAACCATATCGGGTAAACCTCATCAGGTAATCGACGCCTTTTTTCTGATCCATGTGTTTCAGGTTTTCTTTCAAGGTGGGAATAAGAGAGCTATATGTTTCTCTGCTTAAGGGAATATTAAAATAACTCTCAAAATCGACTACCGGATAGTTTTTGAAAATGGTTTGTATATCTTCATTAACTTTTAGCTTAAAATGATGAATTTTTTGACGGTAGCTAAATTCGATATCTTTTTCCTGATAACTTTCTGGTTTAAAATCGGGCATTCGGGTAACCTTATAAGAGAAAGCACTTTTAGCCTCTGGAATTAAAATTTTAACAGGTTTGTAAGCATCGGCCTGCTTAAACAGTTTGCCATAATCGTGATAATTTAAGCACATAAACTTTTTATCGTCAATCATAAAAAACGGAATATCGCTGATATCCTCTTCATTTCTTACATAAAAGATAACCTGATCGTTACCTACAGCTAACCTTGCATCGTAGCCGCATTTACTCAGTAAAAACCATTTATATAAAGTATAGCCAAAATAATTATCTGCTTTCGGACTAATCTGTTCGGCTGTTTTTCGGATCAGTTGATAATAAATCCAATCGTTTAAATTATATTTTTTCTGGTATTTTTCTAAAGACGAGATTAGAGGTGCGTATTGACCAGAAGAGATGCGGCTGTAAAAGTTTGAAACGGCTGATGTAGTTGCTGTTTTTGGTATTGGAAAAACGACTGAAGAGTCGATGCTAAAGTTGAAAGTTCCATCATAAAAATCGAAAGAATAATTCTGTCCCTTCGAGATAACGGTATTCATCATCAGGCAAACGAACAAAATGGTCCTCAAAATATATGTGTAACTCCCTCTTTTCAAACCGCTCGATATTTGGTTACATTAAATTTACCTATTATTAACATAAAAGCAACAATTTCTTTATGTAAACAATGAGGTGGTGCTTAATGGGAAATTAACATTGTATTTTTATGAATTTCGGATCAGCTTACTTTTTTAGGGCATAAAGTCCCTTTCTTAAATGTTTTAAAAGCGAGGTATTACAATCCTTACAGTCTATTTCTTTCAAATGAATGGGTTTGCCGATACTGATTTTTAACTGGTGACCATTTTTGTTGAATAACTCTGAAATCAGCTTTGCTGTTTGTAACGAAGGGTGTATAAATTTCAGCAGGCTAAAAAAGATACCATTATTGCCATGAAAATATACAGGTAGTATGGGTACATTGGCTTTGGAGATGATTTTCCCAACCACGGGATGCCATTCGCGGTCGGTAATCTGATTTTTCCTGAATTTATAAGAAGAAACTTCGCCTGCCGGAAAAATAGCAACAGGACTACCATCTTTTAAAACTTTTAAAGTTGTTTTTAATCCGCTAATACTTGATGAATCCTGAACTTTTTCGAACGGATTTACCGCGATAATGCATTTCTCAAGATTTGGAATTTTCTTTAACAGAAAATTCCCCATAAACATCGTGTCAGGTCGGTGAATGGCAAGTGTACTTAATAGTGCCAATGATTCTATGGCACCGTAGGGGTGGTTTGCAATCGCAATAAATGCACCCTCTTTTGGGATGTTGGCCAAATCTTCATCACTGATCTGAATCGTAACGCCCAGAACATCCAGAATATGATTGGCGAATTTTTCCCCTTCTAAGGTATTCGCATCTCTAATAATTCCATTGAAGTCATTAATCTTCAAGAACTTCATTAAAAAGGAAGCAAGACCAGGGATCGGAATATTACAAATGCCTGTTGCCTTTGAAAAATTCTCTTTAGAAATGACTGTCATAATTATAGTTCAAAATCGATTCCATTAGGGAAGCAACTTGATAAATGATTTTTTATTTGAGCTAAATATAAGGGCGGGAAACATTCTGTCCTCACGAAGAAGAATGTTTATCATAGCTCATACAGAGTACCTAAAGATAATGGAATAATATGAACAACAGCGTATAATCGATTAAGAAGTTGTAAGGAAGAAAATTCTATAAATAATATTTCATTAACACCAATTTAACAGGGCAAACCTACTTTTGTGGCATAAATATTTGGTTAGTATTTATAAAGTTTAGGTTAGTTGATAATAAAAAACCCAGATGGATGTCTGGGTTTTTTTATGGAATTCATTTATAGATTCTTGCCGAGCTTTTCGAGCATTTCTGGTGGGATATTGTGCGTATCAACCACCAGGAAGCCATCTAAACAATCAGAAAACTTAGGGTCGATATTGAATGAGATAATCTTTGCATTCAGGTTCATATACTGCCTCAACAATACTGGTATTTTAATATGTGAATTTTCAATGTCTCCGATTATACTGTCTAAATCTTTGAATGATTCGCTGCTATCTACCAAGGTATCGGTAGAAATAGGTAATAAATCGGCTTTGAATTTGTTTCGGGGCTTAACATATTTAGCCAACTCATAATCGAAATGGTTTTTGGTAATATAATCTACAATTAAGGCCTTGCTAAATTTAGAAAAGTTGTTGCTAATACTCACTGGCCCGAACATGTAACGGTATTGTGGATTGTCGATCAGATACTTTAAAATGCCTTTCCAAAGCAAAAACAATGGAAGTGGTTTACCCTGGTATTCTTTTCTGATCCACGATCTGCCCAGCTCGATCCCTTGTCTCAACATCGGGTAGAACTGATCTTTCATTTTGAACAACTCTGAAAGGTAGAAACCACGGCGGCCCATGCTTTCTAAAATTTCATCCCCTTTACCAATCCGGTAGGCACCTACAATATTTTCTAAATCCTTATCCCAAATAAATAAGTGGTTATAGTAGATATCATAATTATCAAGATCGATTTTTTTGTTGGTTCCTTCACCAACCTCGCGGAAAGTAATTTCACGTAAACGGCCAATTTCTCTTAAAATATTTGGGATTTTTAAAGTCGGAACAATGTATACTTCGTAATTTTTCTCCGTCCAAACCTTGAAATCTTCTAGGAGCGTTACCTCATTTTTAATTAAAAGCCTCGAAGCTTCTTCAATTACCTCAGCAGGTTTCTTTTTAATTTTGAATAAGTTTAGTGGATTAAAGAGTTTTTTCTCTGTATCTAAGCCAACACCAAGTGCATACGTACGGGCCCTTAAAAAGTCCATCAGTTTATTGCTGCTGTTCATATGCGAAATTTCAGATACGGCTATTGGTTTACCAACCCGTACCTTAATGGTGCGCCCATGTTTATTTAAAAACTCCGAAGGTAGTTTTGCTGTACGCAGGGTAGGGTGGATGAAGCTTAAAATGTTAAAGAAAACACCGTTATTGCCGTGAAAATAAATAGGTACAACAGGCACTTTTGCTTTAGCAATCAGTTTTCCAACAACAGGATGCCACATCCTATCGGTTACCTGCTGGGCATCCAACTTAAAGGTAGAAACCTCTCCTGCAGGGAAAATGCCAATCGGAACCCCGTTTCTAAGTAGATCAAAAGTAGTTTTTAAACCACTGATGCTCGATGTATGTTGAACGTTTTCGAAAGGGTTAACAGCAACAAAAAATTCATCAAGGTTTGGTATTTTTTTCAAAATGAAGTTGACCATCACCTTGGCATCTGGCCTAACCGTACACAATAGTTTAACTAAAGCCAAACCTTCTACACCACCATAAGGGTGATTTGCAATAGCAATAAAAGGGCCTGTTTTTGGAATACTATTTAAATCATCATCATCAAATTCTATAGAAACGCCAATGGTTTCTAATATCTTGTCTACAAATTCTAAGCCTTTAAAGTGTTGATTTTGAGCGAATACGTCGTTGATGTCGTTCAGTTTCATGATCTCCATCATCAAACCTGCTAAACCCGGTACACCTAGCTTATCTATCTTCGTTGCTTTTGCAAACTCAGATGTAGTTATGATCTTCATATAAAATTCTTAGATTGTTGATAGGCAAAACCTGTTCTGTTTTGCAATTCCAAAAATAAGATTTATATTTATAATACACATGTCATATCGCATCAATGAGAATTTGGCTCAACAAAAATTTTGGTGTTAGCAAAAGTGAATTTAATGGATTGCTATTTCTAGTCTTTATTATTATTGTAATTAAGGCAACACCTATTATATATGGCTATTATCGGCCCGTTTCAAATGATGGTTCAAATCTTTTAGCACAAATTCAGAAGATAACCATAACAGATCGGGCACATGTCAATACCATTCGTGATCGGATTGAAAATTCAAATCCCGAAAAAACGGTTAAACTTTTCAAATTCAATCCCAACACTTTAGATGCACAGGGTTGGCAAACTTTAGGTTTATCAGCAAAACAGGCACAATCGGTTATGAATTATACCGCTAAGGGCGGCAAATTTTACAAAGCCGAAGATCTTCAGAAAATGTATACCATTTCGCCAGAAATGTATAAAAAGATATTGCCTTATGTTAACATACCCGATCAGCCCATCAATACCTCAAGAAAATATGCACCTTTCGATAAATACGCTAAAAAAACTTTAGTAATCGTCGATATTAATAAAGCCGATTCTGCACAATTGGATGAGATAAAAGGTATTGGCGGAACTTTTGCGCTTAGAATTATTAAATACCGTGAACGTTTAGGTGGTTTTTACAAGAAAGAGCAGCTTCTCGAAGTTTATGGATTAGATTCTAATAAGTATGCCGAAATTAAAGATCAGATTGAAATCAGTAATGCCCCATTAAAAACAATAAATATAAATACAGCAACGTTTGACGATTTAAAGCGGAATCCATACCTTTCTTACAAGCAGATTAATGCCATTATTCAATACCGTAAGCAGCATGGTAATTATTCCGGCATATCTGATCTGAAGAAGATTGTGCTCCTAAACCAGCAGGTTATAGATAAAATTATCCCTTATATTTCTTTTTAGAAGGAATATTATTTTTGGTTTTGAAAAGCAAAACCTGTATTTCATAAGAACATTTGTTCCTGCTCTTTGCTTTACTCCGTTGCACTCCGTGTTCGCTCCGATCAGGTTTAGGAACACAAAACAGTGCTTTAAACCCCAAAGAAAATTTTGAAGGCATATATTATTCCTGCAACATGCAGCCCTAAATCTTATTACCGGCCGCGCCACCTAAACCCGATCAAAGCGGGATGCCACCGATTTCTTCAATCGGGGCAGAAGCGGGAGCGGGACTGCATTATCCTAAATGCCAAGAACCTGCTTTCCAAAAAAAACAAATATTTATTTTTGGCTTTGAAAAAGCAAAACCTGTATTTCATAGGAACATTTGTCCCTGCTCTTTGCTTTACTCCGTTGCATTCCGTGTTCGCTCCGATCAGGTTTAGGAACACAAAACAGGGCGTTAGCGTTAATTGCTTGCAAGGTTTAAAAAGAATCCATTTCAACAATATTTTGCGAAAAACTGAATGTATACATCTATTGCCATTCCTTCAATTTTATCTACATTCATCAAAAACTCCATATAATTAGTTTATTCTGCTATAGTTGTAAAAAAAACAGAAAAAACTTTCTCCATTAATTTCAAGGTTTAAAATTAACCGATAAACTAATTGAACCGAATACCATTTCATTCTGTAATTGCACAAATATTTAATGGTAACTAACTATCAAATAATTGTTTATAATTGCCTCAACTAACTATAAAATATAAATTTAATGAGCGTAAGCTTCGATTTTTCAGAAACAGAAACTCAGCAGAGTGTAAAGGCCATGGTCCGCGATTTTGCAGAGAAAAACATCCGTCCACATATAATGGAATGGGATGAGGCACAGCATTTTCCTGTCGAATTGTTTAAACAGCTCGGAGAATTAGGCTTAATGGGCGTTTTGGTCCCCGAAGAATATGGAGGCTCTGGATTGGGCTATCAGGAATATGTTGATGTAATTGTAGAAGTGGCCCGGGTTTGTGGTTCAATCGGCTTATCGCTGGCTGCACACAACTCTTTATGTACCGGGCATATTCTGGCCTTTGCCAATGCAGAACAGAAGCAGAGGTGGTTACCAAAACTGGCTACGGCCGAATGGATTGGTGCCTGGGGTTTAACAGAAGCAAACACAGGTTCGGATGCACTGAGAATGATGACCACCGCTGTTGAAGATGGTGATGACTATATAATAAATGGTGCAAAAAACTGGATTACCCATGGTAAAAGTGGCGATATTGCAGTGGTGATGGTGAGAACAGGGGAGCAGGGAAGTTCGAAAGGGATTTCGGCCATTGTGGTAGAGCGTGGTACACCAGGTTTTACAGCAGGCAAAAAAGAAAATAAATTAGGCATGCGTGCATCAGAAACCACAGAAATGATTTTTGATAACTGCCGTGTGCCAAAGGCTAATTTATTGGGTAATGTTGGTGAAGGTTTTAAACAGGCGATGAAAGTGTTGGATGGCGGAAGGATTTCTATTGCGGCATTGGCTTTAGGTATTGCAAAAGGTGCTTTTGATGCTGCGGTAGCTTATTCAAAACAACGCCAACAGTTTGGTCAGCCCATTGCCAGCTTTCAGGCCATTAGTTTTAAACTGGCTGATATGGCTACCGAAATTGAAGCAGCCGAATTATTGATCCGCCAGGCGGCAGATTTAAAGAACAGGCATTTGCCCATGACAAAAGAATCGGCCATGGCAAAATATTTTGCCTCAGAGGTTTCGGTAAGGGTAGCAACAGAAGCTGTTCAGATATTTGGCGGTTATGGTTATACCAAAGATTTTCCGGTAGAAAAATTTTATCGCGATAGTAAATTATGTACAATAGGCGAAGGAACGTCTGAAATACAGAAAATTGTAATTGCAAGAGAAGTATTATCAAGGTAGAGGGTTTAAGGTAGAAGGTTTAGGGCTTATGCATTGAACCTTATACCTTAAACCTTTCGCCTTCAACCTTATAAAAACCAAATATATTATGAGCATCCGGACGGTTTAACCACCTCCGGATTTTTTTGTTTTAAAATTTTCAAAACCAACTTTAAATTGCCGGTGTTTTTATTAAAGATTAAAGACTAATAATCAATGGGCAATTATCAATAAACTATTGACCATTGAACTAATGAACTAAAAATATGGCAAAGTATTCAGAAAAAGCTGGTGAGAAAGTAGAAAAAACCATGCACGAAATGAAAGAAGGTAAGCTTAAAAGCGGGTCAGGTAAAAAAGTGACTTCCAAAAAGCAGGCAATAGCTATCGGATTATCGGAAGCCAGGAAAGAAGGAGCGAAGGTGCCGAAAAAAGGTTAGGTGGCAAAGGGTTTATGGTGTAAGGTTTTAAAACTAATCTTCAAAATAATAATTTCCCCTAAACCCTAAACCCTAAACCATTTACCTTACTGCGGTATATCTTTTGTAGTTAAAATGCTATCTACTACATAAACGCTAAATCCGCGCCAGGGCAGGGTATTTTTATATTCTTTATAGTGGAGTTCGTAAAATTTGCCACTATTGGCCATCATTTTATCTGCAATTTCTTTACTTGCAATAGAAAACTCAAACTCATTATTTTGTAATGTTCCCGCTTGTCTGGATTTTACCCCACTCTGGATCAATTTCCCTTCGTAGGTTTTAAACAGATAGCCTTTCTTTACTACATAATTTAATTCGCCGGCTTTAACGCCTTCGCCAAAAACAAAGAAATACCGGTAATAGCAGATTGCTACTAGTAAAATAACGACTATAACTGCGATAATTGAGCCTACTTTTTTGCCTGTTGTCATATCATATAATGGATATATAAATGTAGGTAAACAACAGTTTAGTTTAACTAACGATTTTAAATAAATTTTCTTTTTATAAAACCTTTCTCATTTTCAATATTTTGCTTACATTTGCAGCCCCGATAGCACGGGAAATTTTAAAAACCACGAGAGGAGGTATTTCAGCGTTATGATCATTATCAACATTAAAGACGGCGAATCATTAGATAAAGCCCTTAAACGTTTCAAGAAAAAGTTTGAAAAAACTGGTGTATTGAGAGAACTACGTAGTCGCCAAGCATACGAGAAAAAATCCGTTGCTCGCCGTACTGAAATTAAACATGCTGTTTACATTCAGAATATGAATCTAGATACAACTTCTTAGTTGTTTACGATATAAAAACAAAAAAGTCCTGATCATTTGATCGGGACTTTTTTGTTTTAAAAAGAAATCAAAAACTTTACAATAAACAATTAATTAATGATTTCTTTATATCAAAACTATTTGTAACTTCATATCAATGCCCAGCAAAAAGATATTGAATGTTGCTAAAAAGTTTTATAACCTATTTAACTCACGAGAAGCGCTATTCTCGGCACACCATTACCTCTTATCAAACAGATTTAGATCAGTTTGAAGAGTATGCCAATATTACATTCGAGCTAAACTTTTTAGAAGTTAAGCATATTCATCTCAGGAGCTATATGGTAGATCTGATGGAGAAGAAAGTATCAGAACATACCATCAATAGAAAAATTTCGACATTAAGGAGTTTTTATAAATTTTTGCAGCGAACCGGAAAGATTGATCAAAATCCAACCATTTTAATCAAAGCACCAAAAATACCCAAAAGGTTACCCGTATTTGTTGATTCTCAAAAAATGGATCAGCTATTGGATTCGGAGCATTATTTTAATGAGAGCTTCTCTTCTGTTCGCGATCACCTGGTAATCGAGTTGCTTTTTGGTACCGGCATGCGTTTAACAGAACTACTCCAGTTAAAAGATACTGATATTGATATTTATTCGGGAACAATAAAGGTATTGGGTAAAAGAAATAAAGAACGGATCATTCCTGTAAATAAACAGCTTATCAATCAGGTAAATACCTATGTTGAGCTAAAAAAGTTGCAAAACTTTAATAACAATTTGCCTATCTTAATCGTTACCAATACAGGTGCAGCGGCATATCCAAAGTTAATATACCGTATTGTTACCTCATACCTAAACCACGTATCAACCAATGAGAAGAAAAGTCCCCACGTGCTTCGGCACAGTTATGCAACAAGCCTGCTAAATGCAGGAGCAGATCTAAATGCAATTAAAGAACTTTTGGGTCACGCCAGCTTAGCAGCAACCCAGGTTTACACCCACAATTCGATCGAAAGATTAAAAACAATTTATAAACAAGCCCATCCAAAGGCGTAAAAAAAGGAGGAAAAATGAAAATCGGAGTTCAATCAATCCACTTCAGTGCAGACAGTAAGTTGTTAGATTTTGTACAAAAAAAAGCAAATAAGCTAGATCAGTTTTTCGACCAGATCATCAGCGGAGAAGTGTATTTAAAGTTAGAAAACGTAGAGGATGAGGCCAATAAAATTAGTGAGATAAAACTCATTGTACCGGGAGGGACCCTCTTCGCTAAAGAACAATGTAAATCATTCGAAGAAGCCACAGATCTGGCAATTGAATCGTTAAGAAAGCAGATCACTAAACATAAGGATAAAACACGCGCAAAATTAAGTGAGCATAAAGCAATTTTAAGCGAAAGCGAAGCCGCTGATTATTAAAAATTAGCATTATTTTAAGAAAAGGCAACATGATTAATCATTATGTTGCCTTTTTTATGGACTACCGTGAGGAATTTGCTGTTGTTTTTAACTAATTAATAAATGGTATCGATTGATTTTTTTGTAAAATTAATAAGGATGTAAACGATTTGGTGATGTTAAAGGAGATAAGAAGTGGTAGCCGGAAAGCGCCAGGACATGAGAGCAAGTGCAATTAAACTTAAAAACCGATTCATATTCGTTAGAACACAGAAAAAGTTAAAAAAATAATACAATTTTAAGCGAAAGCAAAGCGACTGATTATGAAGTACCTATTATTTTAAATCGTCTTAATTGAGTGGGAGGGCTAAAAATTTCGCTATTTTTTTTCAAATTTATTTTGAAGTGAAATATAAGTGTGTATATTTGCATTCCCTTTCGGAAACGGTGTTAGGCCAAGAAGAAAAGGCTTGTTCTTTAAAAAGATAAAAGTTTTAAAAAAACACGTTAATAGTATGAAAAATGAAGATTTTTCGTATCATTGCACAAAATTTAAAGCCTCCTTAGCTCAGCTGGTAGAGCAACTGACTTGTAATCAGTAGGTCATTGGTTCGATTCCGATAGGAGGCTCTTTTTATTTTAAAGTGTTAGCATTTTAAAGTAAAAAATGGGGAGATTCCAGAGCGGCCAAATGGGACAGACTGTAACTCTGTTATCGCAAGATTTCGAAGGTTCGAATCCTTCTCTCCCCACACTTTAAATGAACGACCAAATGTTTTAATGAGAGATTATTTCTATCATTCTTTCATTCAATCAATCACTGGTTTTTAAAAGCGGAAGTAGCTCAGTTGGTAGAGCGATAGCCTTCCAAGCTATAGGTCGCGAGTTCGAACCTCGTCTTCCGCTCCAATAAAAATTAGAAAGTGGGCAGTTATTGGTAACAGTTTTAATTTGGTTAAAACTAAAAGGCTGGAACTGGAAACTAAAAAGCCGACTTAGCTCAGCGGTAGAGCACTTCCTTGGTAAGGAAGAGGTCATGGGTTCAATTCCCATAGTTGGCTCAGGATAATAAAGCTTTGTTAAATCTGTTTAATATGCAGGGTAGACAAGGTTTTTTGTGTTGCATTGCATCAAAACAATAAATAAAATTAATAAAAAGTTAACCTACTAATTAGTTATAAATAAAATGGCAAAAGAAAAATTTGACCGTAGTAAACCGCACTTAAACATCGGTACAATCGGTCACGTCGATCACGGTAAAACAACTTTAACAGCAGCTATTACAAAAGTTTTAGCTGATGCAGGTTTATCTGAGGCACGTTCATTCGATTCAATTGACTCAGCTCCTGAGGAAAAAGAAAGAGGTATTACAATTAATACTGCGCACGTTGAGTATTCAACTGCAAACCGTCACTACGCACACGTAGATTGTCCAGGTCACGCGGATTATGTTAAAAACATGGTTACAGGTGCGGCTCAAATGGATGGTGCTATTATCGTTGTTGCTGCTACTGATGGTCCAATGCCACAAACTCGTGAGCACATCTTATTGGCTCGTCAGGTTGGTGTACCTTCATTGGTTGTATTCATGAACAAAGTGGATATGGTTGATGATCCTGAATTATTAGAATTAGTAGAAATGGAAGTTCGTGAATTATTATCGTTCTACGATTTCCCTGGTGATGATATTCCTGTTATTCAAGGTTCTGCTTTAGGTGGTTTGAACGGAGATGCTAAATGGGTAGCAAAAATTATGGAATTAATGGATGCTGTTGATAGCTACATTCCAATTCCTCCACGTTTAACTGAGCTTCCATTCTTGATGCCTGTTGAAGATGTATTCTCGATCACTGGTCGTGGTACTGTAGCAACTGGTCGTATCGAGCGTGGTGTAATCAACTCTGGAGATCCAGTTGAAATCTTAGGTATGGGTGCTGAGAACTTAAAATCTACAGTAACTGGTGTTGAGATGTTCCGTAAGATCTTAGATTATGGTGAAGCTGGTGATAACGTAGGTTTATTGTTACGTGGTATTGAGAAAACTGATATCCGTCGTGGTATGGTAATCTGTAAACCAGGTTCAGTAACTCCTCACACTGATTTCAAAGCTGAGATCTATGTATTATCAAAAGCAGAAGGTGGTCGTCACACTCCATTCTTCAACAAATACCGTCCTCAATTCTATTTCCGTACTACAGATGTTACTGGTGAGATTTCACTAGCTGAAGGTACTGAGATGGTAATGCCAGGTGATAACGTTACAATCACTGTAAAGTTGATCAACGCTATCGCAATGGAAAAAGGTCTACGTTTCGCTATCCGTGAAGGTGGTAGAACAGTAGGTGCTGGTCAGGTAACTGAAATTTTAAAATAATCTTAAATCCCGATTTATCGGGACTAAAGAAAAATAAGAAAAGCAAAGTGTTTAAGTGCGCTTAAGCACTTTGCTTTCTAATTACGGGAATAGTTCAACGGTAGAATAGAGGTCTCCAAAACCTTTGATCAGGGTTCGAATCCTTGTTCCCGTGCTCAAAACAATGGTTGAGTAATTGAATGAGTGAATGATTAAATTTGAAGGTTAGCTTTCGAATATTATCATTCACTCATTTAGTCATTCTGTCATTCAATAAATTAAATATGGCTAAAGTAGTTGAGTTTATAAAAGAATCGTACGATGAAATGACCCAGAAGGTTACATGGCCTACTTGGGGTGAACTGCAAAGTTCTGCAATTCTTGTATTAGTGGCTTCTTTAATTATTGCATTGGTTATTTTTGCAATGGATAAAGGATCAACATTTGTGTTAGATACTTTTTATAAATCACTTTCTAATTAATATTTACTAATGAGCGATCTAAAGTGGTACGTTGTAAGGGCTGTTAGCGGTAAGGAAAAGAAAGTAAAACAGTACATTGATGCTGAGATCAGCCGTTTAGGTTTCTCTCATTTGGTTCCTCAGGTTTTAATACCAATGGAAAAATATTACCAAATGAAAGATGGTAAAAAAATTGCCAAAGAACGTAACTTTTATCCTGGTTATGTTTTAATCGAAGCTACATTAGATGGAGAATTAGAACACATCATTAAAGGAATTAATAGTGTTATTGGTTTCTTGGGTGATAAAGCTGGCAATCCAATCCCAATGCGCCAGGCAGAAGTTAACCGTATTTTAGGTGTGGTTGATGAAATGAGCGAGCAAGGTGAAACGATGAACGTGCCTTACTATGTTGGCGAAGGCATTAAAGTAATGGACGGACCTTTCAATGGTTTCTCAGGTATTATCGAAGAGGTAAACGAAGAGAAGAAAAAACTGAAAGTAATGGTTAAGATTTTCGGTCGTAAAACGCCGCTTGAACTTAACTACATGCAAGTAGAAAAAGAGTAAGGAATTATTTTGAGATATTCAGAAGCCCCGATTAATTCGGGGTTTTTTTTGTCTTCATTTTTTTAGATACGTTTTTGTCTTATTTGTTTGTAGTTTTAAATTTATTGCTATATTAGTTCACCTCATCTCTCAAATAATTATTAATTATCAAAATCTAAATTAACAAAGTGATAAAAAAAATCAAATTATCAAAGAAACCCTTTCTTGCTTTCATCATTCTTATTACTATTACTGCTGTAATCTATTCTTGTAAAAAAAGTCGTGAAGCTTCAATTACTGAATTAAATACTGAGCTTCTAAATGAATCGAGAACTTACTTTGAAAGCATTATTTTAAAACAAATAGCACTAAACGATAACAATATTAGGCATAGCATAGAAAAAACGCCTTTATGGGATAAGGCTTTTGTGAAAAAAATATCAGTTGGTAATGCTGTAATTGTTCCCATAAAGTTCGATAATGATTTTCGAATAACAAACGACGATAATACTGGTTATAAAAGGGTAACTAGTTACTTGATCATCTATAGGGATGCCAAAGATGTAAGACATGCAGAATGGGTAACCCTAATTCCGAATATAACTACACAATATGCAAGTGAAAAATTTATTGGAACCGCAACTATTGAGGATTGGAGTGGGAACTTCATAAAAGCTTTTGCATATGGGGCAGACGGGCAGATCATCTCTGTTAAATTAGCTGAATCTGATATCTATAAACAAGTGATTTTAAGACGGCTAAATTGTTACACTATTCATTATTATGGACACAATTATGTAGAAGGTGTTGCAGGAAGCGATTACTGGTATGAGAATGGTTCTGAAACCTACTGTCAGAACGAGAGTGGTGTTGATTATGGACCTAATGGAGGTGATTATGGAGATATGGGTAGCGGTGGAGGTGGTGGAACAGGTGGAAATGGAGGGGAAGCTGTGTTCGAAATAAAAGACAGTGTTCAAAATGATTGTATAAAAGCGCAGCTTTCACATGCTCAGACTGCTAAAACAACAATCAGAAATATGTTAAATGATGAATTTGGTACTAATAACTTCAATGATCGTGATATTGTTTTTTATGACATTACTACCTTACCAGATACAGTTGCGGGTACCACACATGGTAATAGTGCATACTCGTTTATAATTAATCTAAATGAAAATACATTACCACAAAGGTCTAAGGAATATATTTTGTCAACAATATACCACGAGATTTTGCATGCTTACATGGATACTCAATTAGGAAAAGATGCTTCAGGTAATTATTTAATATCAAATCAGCACCAAACTATGGCAGATAAATATGTGTTTTTGATGATGGGGGCTCTAAAGGTTGCATTTCCAAATCTTAGTGATAGAGACGCCTGGGCATTGTCTTGGGGAGGATTAGAAGATACTCCATTTTATAAAACAAAATTGTCAGAAGCTGAGCGTGTAGAAATTCAAAATTTAATGGATAAACATAGAAAGAGTACGGCTGCAAATTTGAGACATGGTACTTATTGTAATTAAAAAAATATGAAAGGAATAATTATTAGTATATGTTTCTTATTGAGTTTTGTAAACATATGTTTCTCACAAGAATCCAAAGTAGAAGAATTGACATCAATAGTCATTACCTCTTCTGGGCAAAAAGCAGACATAAGAGTCGCCATTTTGAAAAGATTGGATAAATATATTAAGAGCGAGGCGCTATTTAATAAGCCAAAAAATAGTGCATTTTTATTTTCGGTTGGTCTTTCCGTTGACTCTTTAGGAAATGTGGATGATGTTTTTTTTTCAGAAAATGTTTCAAGAAATAAAACTGAAATTGTTATGGTAAATGAGAGTTTAATTAGCGATTTTAAAAAAATGCATATTGATGATTTTGTTTATAGAAATAAGATATTGGTTTTTCCAATGCTTTTTAAGCGACCAGAAGATGATAAGATTTCTAATTTAAATGAATTTTTAAATGGTTTCTCATCTTTGTGGCCAGTAATCAAGACAAGCAATAAACATAGGGTTATATTACTAAAGCCGTTTATCAATAATTTTTTTGACCCTATAAATTAGATATTAGTCCCGGTGTTAAGTTTTTTCTAATTTGAGTCAGTTAGGCTTAAGTTGTAAAATTGAGTTTAACTACGCTTGAAATATATTTTTCTCAAACTATTGTAGGACTGCAAGATTATCCATATCTTTGCAGTCCTTTTAGTTTTATAGGAACATAAAGGAATTTAAATGTTACATGCTTCCAATATTTAACATTGAGTTTTAAATAAACAAAAAACACAAAATGGCAAAAGAAGTCAGTGCAATGATCAAATTACAGATCAAAGGCGGAGCGGCAAATCCATCGCCACCAGTAGGACCTGCATTAGGTGCTAAAGGGGTGAATATTATGGAGTTTTGCAAACAGTACAACGCTCGTACCCAAGATAAAGCAGGTAAAGTATTGCCAGTTGTAATTACTGTTTATGCTGATAAGTCATTCGATTTCATCATCAAAACCCCTCCTGTAGCTATCCAGTTAAAAGATGCTACTAAATTACAGAGTGGTTCTGCTGAGCCTAACCGTAAAAAAGTTGGATCGGTGACCTGGGACCAGATTAAAGTTATTGCTGAAGATAAAATGCCTGATTTAAATGCATTTACAATCGAATCTGCAATGAGTATGGTTGCTGGTACAGCACGCAGTATGGGAATCACCGTTTCTGGTGACGCACCCTGGAACAATTAATTAAAAAACAGTTTACAACAGTGGCGAAATTAACTAAAAATCAAAAAAAGGCACACGCTAAAATAGAAGCTGGTAAAGCTTATACTTTACAGGCTGCTGCTGCTTTGGTAAAAGAAATCACTACCACTAAATTCGATGCATCAGTTGATATTGATGTATCTTTAGGTGTAGATCCGCGTAAAGCGAATCAAATGGTACGTGGTATTGCTACTTTACCACACGGTACAGGTAAAACTGTTCGTGTTTTAGCTTTAGTAACTCCTGATAAGGAAGAAGAAGCAAGAGCAGCCGGCGCAGACTTCGTAGGTTTAGACGAATATGTGGCTAAAATTGAAGGTGGTTGGACCGATGTAGACATTATTATCACAACACCAGCTTGTATGGCAAAGGTAGGTAAATTAGGCCGCGTTTTAGGTCCAAGGAACTTAATGCCAAATCCAAAATCTGGTACAGTAACTAACGAAGTTGGTAAAGCTGTAACAGAGGTTAAAGCAGGTAAGATTGATTTTAAAGTAGACAAAAGCGGTATTATACACGCTTCAATAGGGAAAGTATCATTCCCAGCAGATAAAATTTATGAGAATGCACTTGAAATCATTCAGGTAATTTCAAAATTAAAACCATCTGCTGCTAAAGGAACTTATTTTAAGAGCATTCACGTGTCTTCTACAATGAGTCCTGGAATTGCAATTGAAACAAAATCAGTAGCGGGGATCTAATCATGAACAGAGAAGAAAAAAACGAAGTAGTTTTAGAACTACAAGGACAAATGCAAGAGTATGGCAATTTTTATATTGCTGATACTTCTAGCCTTTCTGTTGAGCAGATTAATAACATCCGCCGCAAGTGTTTTGAAGATGATATCATCATGAAGGTTGCTAAAAACTCTTTAATCCGCAAAGCGATTGAAGGTTTAGATGGCGATGCTTCTGAGATATACGAAGCCCTTAAAGGTTCATCATCATTATTATTCTCAAAAACAGCAAACGCTCCGGCTAAGTTGATTAAAACTTTGAGAAGAACATCTGATAAACCATTGCTTAAAGCAGCATATATAGATTCATCAGTATACGTTGGCGATGACCAATTGAATAACTTAGTAAGCTTAAAATCGAGAGAAGAGCTTATTGGCGATATCATTGGATTATTACAATCACCAGCTAAGAATGTTATATCTGCGCTTAAATCAAGCGGAGGCAAAATTGCAGGAATTGTTAAAACTCTACAAGAAAGAGAAGGTTAACGAACACCTTAAGTTCGCAATTAAACAAAATTATTTTTACGTAAATTTTTAAAATCTTAATAAAATGGCAGATTTAAAATCGTTTGCTGAGCAATTAGTAAACTTAACAGTTAAAGAAGTTAACGAATTAGCTCAAATCTTAAAAGACGAGTATGGTATCGAGCCTGCAGCTGCTGCTGTAGTTGCTGGTCCTGCTGCTGGTGGTGATGCACCTGCTGCTGCTGCAGAAAAAACATCATTTGATGTTATCTTAAAAGAAGCTGGTGGCGCTAAATTAGCAGTTGTGAAACTTGTTAAAGACTTAACTGGCCTTGGTTTGAAAGAAGCAAAA
The DNA here is from genome assembly GCF_018613605.1 of Pedobacter sp. ISL-64. Taxonomy (GTDB): domain Bacteria; phylum Bacteroidota; class Bacteroidia; order Sphingobacteriales; family Sphingobacteriaceae; genus Pedobacter. The sequence continues at coordinate 78,504 of NZ_JAGGPU010000022.1, forward strand.
GACTTAGTTGACGGAGCACCAAAAGAATTAAAAGCTGGTGTTACTAAAGACGAAGCAGAAGCTCTTAAAAAACAATTAGAAGAAGCTGGAGCAGTAGTTGAGATTAAGTAATCACTTAACTTAGCTAAGCTAAAAATGTATTAGACACCGACTGAAAATGTCGGTGTCTTTACCTGTTTATAAACATCTCATTTTGTTTGGTTAATGAGAATGCTTGAAACTGAAACCAAACAAATAGTTTATTCTTAAACTAAAATCTTTTAGTCCATTGGCAAAGACAGTCGAACAAAGAGTAAATTTTGCAACTAGTAAGCACATTATAGACTATCCGGATTTTCTGGATGTGCAATTGCAATCATTCAGAGAATTTTTCCAGATAGATACCACATCAGACGATCGCTCTAGCGAAGGTTTGTTTAAAGTGTTTGCTGAAAACTTTCCAATAACAGATTCAAGAAATATCTTCGTATTAGAGTTTCTTGATTATTTTGTTGATCCGCCACGTTACGATATACATGAGTGTATTGAGCGTGGATTAACCTACAATGTTCCATTAAAAGCAAAGCTGAAACTTTCTTGTAATGATGTAGAACATGAAGATTTTGAAACCATTATCCAGGATGTGTACTTAGGTACAATCCCGTATATGACACCAAAAGGTACGTTTGTTATCAACGGTGCAGAACGTGTTATCGTTTCGCAATTACACCGTTCTCCAGGAGTGTTTTTCGGTCAAAGCCGTCACACAAATGGAACCAAACTGTATTCTGCACGTGTAATTCCTTTCAAAGGTTCATGGATCGAGTTCGCTACAGACGTTAATAACGTGATGTATGCTTATATCGATCGTAAGAAAAAATTCCCGGTTACCACTTTATTACGGGCTATCGGTTACGATTCTGATAAAGATATCTTAGAACTTTTTGATCTTGCTGACGAAGTAAAAGTTAGTAAATCTGGTTTAAAGAAATACATCGGTCGTAAACTGGCGGCAAGAGTATTGAAAAAATGGGTTGAAGATTTTGTAGATGAAGATACAGGTGAGGTAGTTTCTATCGACCGTAATGAAGTGATTCTTGAAAGAGAAACCGTTTTAGAAGACGAACACATTGATATGGTTATCGAAGCAGGCGTAAAAAGCATCATCTTGTCTAAAGAAGATGGCGCAAGTCAGGCTGATTATACCATTATATATAATACATTACAGAAAGATACATCAAACTCAGAAAAAGAAGCTGTAGAAAACATCTATCGTGCTTTGCGTAACGCAGAACCACCTGATGAGGAAACAGCCCGTGGTATCATTGATCGTTTATTCTTTTCAGATAAACGTTACGATTTAGGAGATGTTGGTCGTTACCGCATCAACCGTAAATTAAAAATGAATACCCCTGATGAGGTTAAAGTATTAACAAAAGCAGATATTATTGCAATTGTGAAATACCTGATCAAATTGATCAACTCAAAAGAAGAGGTAGATGATATCGATCACTTGTCTAACCGTCGTGTACGTACGGTAGGTGAGCAATTGTACGCACAATTTGGTGTTGGTTTAGCCCGTATGGCCAGAACAATCCGTGAGCGTATGAATATTCGCGATAACGAGGTGTTTACACCAACTGATTTGATTAACGCCCGTACGTTATCGTCTGTTATCAACTCTTTCTTTGGTACTAACCAGTTGTCTCAGTTCATGGATCAAACAAATCCATTGGCAGAGATCACACACAAACGCCGTTTATCGGCTTTAGGTCCAGGTGGTTTATCGCGTGAGCGTGCCGGTTTCGAGGTACGTGACGTTCACTATACGCACTATGGTCGTTTATGTACTATTGAAACACCAGAGGGACCAAACATTGGTTTGATTTCATCACTTTGTGTGCATGCAAAAATCAATAATTTAGGTTTCATCGAAACACCATACAAACGTGTTGAAGATGGTAAAGTAGTTGTAGATTCAGACGTTATTTATTTATCTGCTGAGGACGAAGATGGTAAAACCATCGCTCAGGCCAATGCAGAGTATGATGATAAAGGTAATTTTACCACACCGCGTGTTAAAGCGCGTTATGAGGGTGACTTCCCGATTATTGAGCCTGAGAAATTAGACTTAATGGACGTTGCGCCTAACCAGATTACTTCAATCGCTGCTTCGTTAATTCCGTTCTTAGAACATGATGATGCGAACAGGGCTTTGATGGGATCGAACATGCAACGTCAGGCCGTACCATTGTTACGTCCTGAAGCACCAATTGTAGGTACAGGTTTAGAAGGTCGCGTTGCACGTGACTCAAGAACTTTGATCAACGCAGAAGGTGACGGTGTTGTAGAGTATGTTGACGCTAACGAAATCACCATTAAATATGAACGTAACGAAGATGATCGTTTAGTTTCATTTGAAGGTGATAGCAAAACTTACCGTTTAATTAAATTCAAAAAAACCAACCAGAATACTTGTATCAACTTAAAACCAATCGTTAAGAAAGGTCAGAAAGTTACTAAAGGACAAGTACTTTGCGAAGGTTATGCAACTGAAAATGGTGAATTAGCATTGGGTAGAAACCTGAAAGTGGCATTCATGCCTTGGCAAGGTTTCAACTTTGAGGATGCGATTGTAATCAACGAGCGTATTGTTCGTGATGACGTTTTCACTTCATTGCATATTGAAGAGTTTGAATTAGAAGTACGTGATACTAAACGTGGAGAAGAGGAATTAACACCAGATATCCCGAACGTTTCTGAAGAGGCTACTAAAGACCTTGATGAAAACGGTATTATCCGTATTGGTGCTGATGTAAAAGAAGGTGATATTTTAATTGGTAAGATTACTCCAAAAGGAGAATCTGATCCTTCACCGGAAGAGAAATTACTACGTGCAATTTTTGGTGATAAAGCAGGTGATGTTAAAGATGCGTCTTTAAAAACTCCTCCTTCAATCCAAGGTGTGGTAATTGATACTAAATTATTCAGCCGAGCTAAGAAAACTACAAAAGCTGAAGAGAAATCGGCAATTGAGAAATTAGACAAAGGATATAACAATATCACTGAGAAATTAAAAGCAGAATTAGTTGACAAATTATTCACTATCGTAAACGGCAAAACATCTCAGGGTGTATTTAACATTTACAAAGAATTATTGGTTGCTAAAGGCGCTAAATTTACTCAGAAAATTTTAGCAGAACTTGAATTTGCTCATATTAGCCCTAATAAATGGACTACTGATGATGATAAAAACGAGATGATTAAAATGTTGCTTCACAACTACGGTATCCGTGTTAACGAAGAACTTGGTGCTTACAAACGCGATAAATTCGCGATCAGTGTAGGTGATGAGCTTCCTTCAGGAATCGTACAGATGGCAAAAGTTTATGTAGCTAAAAAACGTAAATTAAAAGTAGGTGATAAAATGGCGGGTCGCCACGGTAACAAAGGTATTGTTGCACGTATTGTACGTGATGAGGATATGCCTTTCTTAGCTGATGGTACTCCGGTTGATATCGTGTTGAACCCATTGGGTGTACCTTCACGTATGAACCTTGGCCAGATCTACGAAACTATTTTAGCTTGGGCCGGCCAGGAATTAGGTGTTAAATTTGCAACACCGATTTTTGATGGTGCTACCCACCAAGAAGTAGAAGAGTGGATTGCTAAAGCGGGAGTTCCTGCTTCAGGAAAAACCTACTTATACAATGGTTTAACAGGTGAGCGTTTCGATCAGACTACAACTGTAGGTATTATCTACATGTTGAAATTAGGTCACATGGTTGATGATAAGATGCACGCCCGTTCAATCGGACCATACTCATTAATTACACAACAACCTTTGGGTGGTAAAGCCCAGTTCGGTGGTCAGCGTTTTGGTGAGATGGAGGTTTGGGCATTAGAGGCATTCGGTGCAGCTAATATTCTTCAGGAGATCTTAACCGTTAAATCGGATGATGTAATCGGAAGAGCCAAAACTTACGAAGCCATTGTTAAAGGTGAAAACCTACCAACACCAGGTGTACCAGAATCGTTCAACGTATTGGTACATGAGTTACGTGGATTAGGTTTAGATATTACGTTAGACTAAGTATTGAGTATTAATGTATCGAGTATCAAGATTGGATTATCCGTCTTGATACTCGATACCAAGTACTTGCTACTAAAAACAAAAAGATATGTCTTACAAAAAGGATAATAAATTAAAAAGCAATTTCACATCAATCACGATTAGCTTATCGTCTCCAGAAATTATTTTGGAACGTTCAAGCGGTGAGGTGTTGAAACCAGAAACCATTAACTACCGTACTTACAAACCTGAGCGTGATGGTTTGTTCTGTGAGCGTATTTTTGGTCCGGTAAAAGATTACGAATGTCATTGCGGTAAATACAAACGTATCCGTTATAAAGGTATTGTTTGCGATCGTTGTGGTGTTGAAGTAACGGAGAAAAAAGTACGTCGTGAGCGTATGGGACACATTGCTTTAGTGGTTCCTGTTGCACACATCTGGTACTTCCGCTCTTTACCAAACAAAATCGGTTATTTATTAGGTTTACCTACTAAAAAATTAGATTTAATTATCTATTACGAGCGTTACGTAGTTATTCAATCAGGCTTAATGGCTGAAGAAGGTATCAACTATATGGACTTCTTAACGGAAGAAGAATATTTAGATATCTTAGATAAATTACCTAAAGAAAACCAATACTTAGACGATAAAGATCCTAATAAATTCATCGCCAAAATGGGTGCTGAAGCATTAGAAGATTTATTAAAACGTATTGATTTAGATACTTTATCTTATGATTTACGTCACCAGGCAGCTAACGAAACTTCTCAGCAACGTAAAAATGAGGCTTTAAAGCGTCTTCAGGTTGTTGAAGCTTTCCGTGGAGCTAATACACGTATCGAGAATCGCCCTGAGTGGATGATTGTTAAAATCGTTCCGGTTATTCCACCAGAATTACGTCCGTTAGTACCATTAGAAGGTGGCCGTTTCGCTACTTCCGATTTAAATGATTTATACCGCCGTGTAATTATCCGTAACAACCGTTTAAAACGTTTGATCGAGATTAAAGCACCAGAGGTAATTTTACGTAACGAGAAACGTATGCTGCAGGAAGCTGTAGATTCGTTATTCGATAACTCACGTAAAGTTAATGCGGTAAAAACTGAAGGTAACCGTGCTTTGAAATCACTTTCAGATATCCTGAAAGGTAAACAAGGTCGTTTCCGTCAGAATTTATTAGGTAAACGTGTGGATTATTCAGCTCGTTCGGTAATTGTTGTAGGGCCTAGCCTTAAATTGCACGAGTGCGGTATTCCGAAAGATATGGCTGCTGAGCTTTACAAACCATTCATTATTCGTAAGATGATTGAGCGTGGTGTAGTAAAAACAGTTAAATCTGCTAAGAAAATCGTTGATAGAAAAGATCCATTAGTTTGGGATATTTTAGAAAATGTATTAAAAGGTCACCCGGTATTATTGAACCGTGCACCTACGCTACACAGACTAGGTATTCAGGCTTTCCAGCCAAAATTAATTGAAGGGAAAGCAATCCAGTTACACCCACTAGTTTGTACTGCGTTCAACGCCGATTTTGATGGTGACCAGATGGCTGTCCACTTACCTTTAGGTAATGCAGCAATTTTGGAAGCCCAAGTATTAATGTTGGCCGCACACAATATCTTAAACCCTGCAAATGGTACGCCAATCACAGTACCATCACAGGATATGGTTTTGGGTCTTTATTATATTACTAAAGGCCGTAGAACAGATGAAACCAGAGTTGTAAAAGGACAGGATTCGAATTTCTATTCACCAGAAGAAGTTATCATTGCTTATAACGAGAAAGAATTAGACTTGCATGCATTTATCAAAGTAAGGGTAAATGTTAAACAAGGCGATGGTTCTATCGTTAATAAATTAACTGAAACCACTGTAGGTAGAGTATTGTTCAACCAAATGGTTCCTGAAGAAGTTGGTTATATCAATGAATTATTAACCAAAAAATCTTTAAGAGATATTATTGGTGAAGTAGTGAAAATGACTGGTATGGCCCGTGCTTCTCAATTCTTAGATGATATCAAAGAATTAGGATTCCGTATGGCATTCCAGGGAGGTTTATCGTTCAACTTACAAGACGTAAACATTCCGGTAGAAAAACATACTTTATTAGAACAGGCAGCAGCTGAAGTTGAAGAGGTAAGAAACAACTATAACATGGGTTTCATTACCAACAACGAACGTTACAACCAGATTATCGATATCTGGACCCGTATCAACAACAGGTTAACTACATTCGTTATGACTCAGTTATCATCAGATAACCAAGGTTTTAACTCAGTTTACATGATGCTTGATTCAGGTGCACGTGGATCTAAAGAGCAGATTCGTCAGCTTTGCGGAATGCGTGGTTTGATGGCGAAACCTCAAAAATCTGGTTCAGGTGGTGATATTATCGAAAACCCGATCTTATCAAACTTTAAAGAAGGCTTATCGGTATTAGAGTACTTTATCTCTACCCACGGTGCGCGTAAAGGTTTGGCTGATACGGCGTTAAAAACAGCTGATGCGGGTTACTTAACCCGTCGTTTACATGATGTTGCACAGGATATGATTGTTAACTCGGTTGATTGTGGTACTTTAAGAGGTATGTACACAACTGCGTTAAAAGATCAGGAAGATATTGTTGAGCCATTATACGACAGGATTTTAGGGCGCACTTCATTACATGATGTTTATAATCCTTTGGATAACACATTATTGGTGAGTGCTGGCGAAGATATCAACGAAGATGTTGCCAAATTGATCGAAGAGTCTCCATTAGAAGGTATCGAAATCCGTTCGGTATTAACTTGCGAGAACAAACGTGGTGTTTGCGCATTATGTTATGGCCGTAACTTGGCATCTGGTAAACGCGTTCAAAGAGGTGAAGCAGTTGGTGTAATTGCAGCACAATCAATCGGTGAGCCAGGTACACAGTTAACACTTCGTACTTTCCACGTGGGTGGTACTGCATCGAACATCGCTGCAGAATCTAACATCGTAGCTAAGTTTGATGGTGTAATCGAATTCGAAAATATCCGTACTGTTGATACACAAACAGAAGAAGGAACAGTTCAGGTAGTATTAGGTCGTTCAGGTGAGTTCAAAATTGTTGAACCAGGAACCGGACGTATCATTGTAACCAATAACATTCCTTACGGTGCATTCTTGTTCGTAAAAGAAGGTGATAAACTTTCTAAAGGTGATAAAATCTGTTCGTGGGATCCGTACAACGCGGTTATTCTATCAGAATTTGCCGGTAAAGCACAATTTGATGCCATTATTGAAGGTGTAACCTTCCGTGAAGAATCAGATGAGCAAACTGGTCACCGTGAAAAAGTAATTATCGATACACGTGATAAAACTAAAAACCCTTCAGTTCAGATCGTTGATAAGAAAGGTGAATTCATTAAAGGTTATAACATTCCGGTAGGTGCCCACGTTTCAGTTGATGAAGGTGAAGCAATCCAAACTGGTCAGATTATCGCTAAAATTCCTCGTGCAACTGGTAAAACCCGAGATATTACAGGTGGTTTACCTCGTGTAACGGAATTATTTGAAGCACGTAACCCATCTAACCCAGCTGTAGTAACTGAGATTGATGGTGTGGTAACTTTAGGTGGCGTTAAACGTGGTAACCGTGAAATTACAATCGAATCGAAAGATGGTGAAGTTAAAAAATACTTGGTTCCATTGTCGAAACACATCCTTGTACAGGATAACGACTTTGTGAAAGCGGGTATGCCGTTGTCAGATGGATCAATTTCTCCTGCGGATATCTTATCAATTAAAGGCCCTGCAGCGGTTCAAGAATACCTGGTAAATGGTATTCAAGAGGTTTACCGTTTACAAGGTGTGAAAATTAACGATAAGCACTTCGAGGTAATTGTTCACCAGATGATGCAGAAAGTTCACATTGAAGATCCAGGTGATACTATTTTCTTAGAAAACAATGCTGTAGACCGTTGGGATTTTGCTGACGAGAACGATGCCATGTACGATAAGAAAGTGGTAGAAGATGCAGGTGATGCGACAGATATCAAACCAGGTCAGATTGTTTCATTACGCAGATTAAGAGACGAAAATTCTCAATTGAAACGTAAAGATTTAAAACAGATCACGGTTAGAGATGCAAGACCAGCAACTGCAAGTTCTATCTTACAAGGTATTACACGTGCATCATTAGGTACTAAATCGTTCATTTCTGCGGCTTCGTTCCAGGAAACTACGAAAGTATTAAATGAGGCAGCTATTGCAGGTAAACGCGATAATATGTTAGGCTTGAAAGAAAACGTGATCGTTGGTCACTTAATCCCTTCAGGTACTGGTGTACGTGGTTACGAAAGAATCATCGTTGGTTCTCAAGAAGAATACGATAAATTATTAGCTTCGAAACAAGAAGAAGTAGAAGCTTAGATTTTAATAGTAATTTTAAGCCCTCTGAATTTTTATTCAGAGGGCTTTTTTGTTTTATGAAAGAATCTATCTATTTTGTTACAGTCCGTCAAACGTTTGCGTAGGGGCACCTTCTTAATCACTTAATCTTATTCTATTAGGTTTGATTAACTTAGGTTTATGAAGTTTTTATCTGTGATATTAATCATGGGCTTGGGTTTAACAAGCGCAGCTCAGGATGTTAGTCTGGCCTTGCAAAAAGCAAAATTGCCAGATAGCGAAACTATAAATAAGGAGTGGAATAATACCTCTGGAGGTTTAAATATTAGTTTTGCTAATAGTAACCTCAGGTTTGCAAAAGAGGTACCTCCAGCCATTTCAATTCAAAATACATGGAATACTGCTGCCTGGAAAGGAGAAAAAGTACATACCCAGCTGTTGCTTTGGACAAAAGCTAAGCATACCAACATCAGTATACAGGTTTCTGATCTCAAAGATCAACAAGGCAACAGCATAAAAAAAGAAAACATTACTTCAGGTATAATTAGATATGTAATTACCGACGAGTTTAGAGATGGCTGTGGCTACCGTAAAGCTGCAGATTTTGATTCATCGTATGTAGCAGACCTGATCAATACCAAACTTAATACAATCGGCATTAATGCTAAAAATACACAACCAGTTTGGTTAAGTATAAAAGTTCCTGTTAATGTAAAAGCCGGAAGTTACTCTGGAACAGTCAAAATTAAAGGGGAAAAGGAATACAATCTGGCCATTAAAATCAAGGTACTCGATAAAACTTTACCACCTCCAAGTGCGTGGAAATACGATTTAGATTTATGGCAGCATCCTGCTGCTATTGCCCGGGCGCATAACGTAAAATTATGGAGCGACGAACATTTTGTATTAATGAAACCATATTATACAATGTTGGCCAATGCCGGACAGAAAACAATTACAGCAAGTATTGTAAACGAACCCTGGGGGCATCAAACCTACGATGATTATCCAAGTTTAATCAAATGGATAAAGAAAAAAGATGGCAGTTGGCTTTACGATTATAACCTATTTGATAGATACATTGCTTTTGTAATGGCCACTGGCATAAATCAACGTATTAATTGCTACAGTATGGTACCGTGGAAAATTGCTTTTACCTATTGGGATGAAACTGCACAAAAAGAGGTTGTTTTTACAGAAGCTATTGGAACACCTGCTTATGATGCATTTTGGAAGAACATGCTTACCGATTTCACCAAACATTTAAAAGCTAAGAACTGGTTCGAGAAGACATATATCGCTATGGATGAGCGCCCGATGAAAGCTATGCAGGCTGTAATTAAACTATTAAAAAGTGTTGATCCGAAATGGAAACTCGCTTTAGCTGGTGAATACCATCAGGAAATCGAAAAAGATATCGATAATTATTGCATTGCTTCAAAATGGGAATTTCCGGCTGATGTGTTGCAAAAACGTAACGAGCAAGGTAAAACCAGCACCTGGTATACTTGCTGTACCGAACCTTACCCAAATGCATTCAGTTTCTCTTCGCCTGCAGAACAGGTATGGATGGGTTGGTATACCGCCAATAAAAATATGGGCGGTTATTTGCGTTGGGCATATAACAGCTGGACCAAAAATCCTTTAACCGATACGCGTTTTACAGCTTGGCCCGCTGGCGATACTTATCAGGTTTATCCCGGACCATTAACATCGGTCAGGTTTGAAAAATTGATTGAAGGTGGACAGGATTTTGAGAAAATTAAGCAACTGCAGGCACTTTATACCAAAAATAAGAATACAGCAGCACTTGAGGAATTGAATAAAGCTTTAGAAAATTTCAACTTAAAATCTTTATCAATGGTTACTGCTGATGAAATTTTAAAACGCGTAAAACCGCTGCTAAACAAATAATAGATGAAGCCAAATACTTTTTTGTGGGGTTGATGATCTGCCTGGTGCATTGTGAATTTCGGCAAAATATATACAAGTAAAGCAATGGTTATTGCAGACAATAAAAAAAGCATTAGCTATTGCTGCGTTAGATTTTTTAGAGAAATAACTTTTAAAGCGCCATAAAATTAATTTTATTTCAAACATTATGTTTTAAATTCCACTTAAGCAGTGGAATTTTTTATTTTTGAGCTATTATGGAAGAACAACAAAACGAGAATCAATTAAATATAGAGTTATCGGAAGAAATCGCTGAAGGAATTTTTTCTAACTTAGCCATCATTACCCACTCTAATACAGAATTTGTATTAGATTTTATCCGTGTAATGCCGGGAATTCCGAAGGCAAAAGTTAAATCAAGAATTATCTTAACTCCAGAACACGCAAAGCGTTTATTATCAGCATTGGAGGATAATATTCAGAAATTCGAAGCCGTAAACGGGCGTATTAAAACTCAAGAAGAACCACCTTTTCCTATGGGCTTCGGCGGGCCAACCGCTCAAGCGTAAGACTATTCAAAATCTTACAAACAAATATTTGTTTGCTATGTTAGCATAGTATATATTTGTGTATAACCATTTATAGATGAAAAAATTTTTATTGAGCGCATTACTTTCTGCCCCACTTTGGGTTTTGGGGCAGGGTTTCCAGGTTAATTTACAAGGACAGAAACAAATTGGTATGGCAGGTGCAGGTTCTGCGTTGGCTTTAGACGAGGCTTCCGTATTTTATAATCCCGGTGCAGTAACTTTCTTAGAGAAAAACTCAGTTTCAGCAGGTGTAAACCCATTATTATTTAAATCCGCTTTTAAACAAACGGGTTCGAACGTTACAGAGGATGTGAAGAACAAAATTGCCCCTCCTTTCGAGTTTTATGCGGTGTGGGGGCCGAAATCAAATAAGTGGAAGTTAGGCTTAGGGGTGTATACCCCTTTTGGCGGTTTAGTAGATTGGGGCGATAATTGGTCTGGTAAGTATGCTTTAACCTCACTAAATTTAAAAGCAATCTATTTTCAACCAACATTAAGTATAAAAATTACCGATCGTATTGGTATAGGTGCAGGTTTTGTTTATAACCATGGCGATGTAAATCTTCAAAGAGCTATTCCTGTAAATTTTCCTGATGGTCGTTCGGGAAAAGCAACCTTAGATGGTACCGGAACAGGTTATGGATGGAATGCGGGTTTATATATCAAAACATTAAGCAATATCTCTTTCGCACTCGTACATAAATCGAAGGTAATTACGAAACTTGATGGTGGTTCAGCAGAATTTGAAGTTCCAAAGTCATTAGAAGGATCTTTTCCAGCAGGAAATACCTTTAACGCTGAATTACCCTTACCAGCTACCACAAGTTTAGGTATAGGTATTCCATTGTCAAAAAGTACAGTTTTAGCTTTTGATGCAAGTTGGGTACAATGGCATATTTATCAGGATTTGTCTTTTGATTATGCTACCAATACACCTGCGCTCGTTGATACAAAATCAGCGCGCAATTATCGTGATGGTTCTTCGTTTAAATTAGGTATTAACCACCAGGCCTCAGAGAAATTAGCATTAAGAGCAGGTATTGGTTATGCTTTCTCGCCGGTACAGGATGGGTACGTAACACCCGAAGCTCCTGATGCTGACCGATACATTTTAAGTGCAGGTTTAGGTTATACGCCAACCCGCCATTTCGAAGTTAATGCATCGTTCTTTTTTGAAGATGTTAAATCGCGTAAACAAAAGAATATTGAAACGGGCCTAGATGGTACCTTTAAAACTTTGGTTTATGCACCAGGTATTTCATTAACTTATAAATGGTAGGAGAAATTTAAATGAAAAGATATATATTAAATAGTTTCGTTGCTGCTATCATCCTTTTTGCAGCAGCTTGTAGACCCGAAATAGAAACGCCTGCAGGTACAACTGCCGGACAAGCTAATTTTAGTAAATACATTGCTGTGGGTAACTCCTTAACTTCAGGATATGCCGATGGAGGTTTATATTTGGAAGGACAAAAAGTTGCTTATCCAAACTTAATTGCCGCCAAAATGGCTATGGTAGGTGGTGGGGCATTTACCTCTCCGTTTTTTAGCGAAGAACATTCAAACGGCTCAGGTTATATTTCTTTAACAGCACTGGTTAATGGTACCCCAACTTTAACTCCTGTTGTTGATAAACTGGCTATAAGAGATGCAGCGAAGCATTTAGACAAATACAATGGCGAAATCCAAAACTTGGGTATACCTGGAATGCGTGTTGATCTGGCCTTCGATCCAACGCTTACTTTCAGTGCTGCAAATCCTTATTTCGAGCGTTTGTTGCCAGATGCTCAGGTAGGTAAAACCAATTATTTTCAGTTTATTCAAGGAAGAAATCATACTTTTTTCTCGCTTTGGCTTGGAAATAATGATGTATTGGGTTACGCTTTAAATGGTGCAGTTACCGTATCTACCGATCCTACAACGGCTTTAACAGATAAGGTTACTTTTTCTTCTTTATATGCTAATTTTTTAAATGTTTTAACTGCAGCTGGCCAAAAAGGTATAGTTGGTACTATTCCTGATGTAACTGCAATCCCTTATTTTAATACAGTTACCGTAGCAGCTTTATTAAATGCTGCCAAAGCAATTAATCCTGCCGCGGCAGCTATTTATATTCAAACAGGGACGGGTGCGGTAAGGCCTGCAACCGCTGAAGATTTAATCCGTTTACCGTTTCAATCAGAGGGCATATTTGGCAAGCCTAATGGTTCTGGCATTCCTTATGGTTTACACCCATTAAATCCGATTGAAAATAAATGGGTATTAGATAAGGATGAAGTAATTAAATTAAAAGATTATGTAAATAGCTACAATAGCAGCATTAAATCTTTAGCCACAAGCAAAGGTTTAGCCATTGCAGACACTTATGCTTATTTTAATCAGGTTAAAACTGGTATTAATGTTCAGGGGGTTGGTATCAATGCTTCATTTATTACCGGTGGCGCATTCTCTTTAGATGGTGTTCACTTAACGCCACGTGGAAATGCAGTAATTGCCAATGTATTTATAGATGCCATTAATGCTAAATACGGTTCTACTGTACCAAACATTGATATTACGCAATATAGAGGCGTTAAATTCCCAAATTAATTCAAAAAGATTTTTATATTTTTAAAAGGTTCTAACGCTGTTGGGACCTTTTTTCATTTTAGCCTATCATGGATAAAATTGATTACCTTTTCTTTTTCAATAGGTTCAAACCAATTGATCTCTTCATCTCTTCTAAACCAGGTGAGTTGGCGTTTGGCAAAGCGACGTGTGTTTTGTTTGATTGCAGAAATGGCATCTTCAAAAGATAATTTTCCGTCTAGGTAGTCGAAAAGCTCACTGTAGCCTACCGTGTTTAAAGCATTATATTTTTTAAAGGGTATTAGCGATTTCACCTCTTCTAGTAAACCATCAGCAATCATTTTATCAACTCTTTGGTTGATTCGGTCGTAAAGGATAGCACGATCGGTATTGAGACCTATTTTGATAATGTTAAATGGTCTTTTCTTTTTTGTAGCGGAAAGCATTGACGAAAGTTTTTGTCCGGTTGATAAAAATACCTCCAAACCCCTGATCATTCTTTGTGGATTTTGTTGATCTACCTTTGCAAAATATTCAGGATCTAATGTTGCCAGCTGTTTTTGGATACTTGATAATCCTTCTTCTTCAAACTGTTTATTGAGCCTTTCACGTATGGCTAAATCAATATCTGGCATTTCATCCAAGCCATTAGTTAAGGCATTAACATATAAACCTGAACCTCCAACCATAATGGCCAGATTGTGTTTTTTAAAAATTTGATCGAGGGTATTTAGCCCTTCTATTTCAAAATCGCCTGTGCTGAACAGTTGTGAAACCGAATGTGAATCAATAAAGTGATGTTTTGCCGCTGCTAACTCGCCTGCATCAGGTTTTGCGGTTCCTATGGCCATTTCCTTAAAAAACTGACGGGAATCGGCAGAAATGATTTCTGTATCAAAATGTTGTGCCAATTGTATTGCCAAAGCCGTCTTTCCTATTGCGGTGGGTCCAACAATAGAAATTAAGGTTTTTGATTTTTTACTAGTTTGATCTACAGTAAGCATAACATTTTAAAAGAAAAAGTCAGATGTATACATCTGACTTTGTATGGGTAATAATTCGTTCGATTAGTGCTGATCCGAAGGTTCTGGGCAGCATGCCGATATTGTGAATTAATAGTCGTCTTTGTGGCTATCATCTTCGAAGTTATCACTATCAGAAAATTCGTCGCCGAATTCGTCTTCTTCGCTTTCTTCATCTTCCTCTCTCTCTTCGGTATTGATACCCATTTCGCCCATGGCTTCCAATTCGTCGGTATCTTCTGGTACAAAGTTCATTTCATTTAAGAAATCAAATTCGCTTGCCGCCGCTGCTGCACCTCTTGGATCAACTGCCTGTGGACTGTTTTGCTCCATTATTTTGGGTGCTTCACCACTGCTTTTAGCTAAAAATGGATATTCTATATTTGGATCGGCATCTAAAATTATTTTTACCAGCTCTACATGAAAATCATAAGGGCGATCGAAATTGTAGATATAGTAAAACTTTTGATGAGGGTCTTCAATAAAACCACTTAGTTTAGAATTCTCCATTAAAACTACACGGTCTTTTTTACGCTCACTTGGTAAATAAGCAATTTCATCACCTTTTAACCAATTATCGGTGCTTACGTAAAAAGAGGAAGATTTTTCGACATTATAACCCGTAGATCTGTGAATAGCCTTATGCAGGTCTTCAAATGTTTGGTTTGATTTAATGTCGATCTCTCTTACAACATCATCAAAATCTTCGAAAGTAATTCTAAATTTATAAATAGCCATTATAGTGTTTTGGAACAGTAAAAATAAAGTTAATTTATAATTACCACAAATATCAGGTGGCATAAAAGACAGCCTAATTGTAGTGTTTTAGCAATTAAATTATTTATTAACAGGATTTAATCCCATTTGTTTTGCCTGATTTAGCATAAAATTAAATGCTTCGTGATAGTCGTTTGTGATCTCGCCCTCTAATATGGCTTCGCGGATGGCATTTTTGATTATACCAACCTCTTTTCCTGCATCAAGTCCGAAAGTTTCCATGATATCGTTTCCTGAAATAGGGGGCTGCCAGTTTCTAATTTTATCGCGTTCTTCTACATCCTTAAGCTTTTGTTTAACCAGCTCAAAGTTGTTTCGGTATTTTGTTTTTTTGTATTCGTTTTTAGTCGTTACATCGGCGTTGCAAAGCAGCATTAAACTTTCAATTTCTTCGCCGGCATCAAAAAGTAATCGCCTTACCGCAGAATCTGTAACGGTTTCCTGTGCCAGAACAATCGGGCGTAAATGAAGCTGTACCAATTTTTGCACATACTTCATCTTTTCGTTTAAAGGTAGTTTTAACTGTGCAAATATTTTCGGAACCATTCTGGCTCCTCTATCTTCATGCCCGTGGAATGTCCAACCGTGGCCTTCTTCAAAACGTTTAGTGGCTGGTTTGGCAATATCATGTAAGATAGCCGCCCAACGCAACCATAAATCATCAGTGTCTGCGCAAATGTTATCTAATACTTCAAGTGTATGGTAAAAATTGTCTTTATGTCCTTTTCCTTTAATAATCTCTACCCCATAAAGCTGTGCCATTTGAGGGAAAATGAGCTGCAATAAGCCTGTATCAAAAAGATGTTTAAAGCCTATAGAAGGTTTTTTTGAAAGGATGATTTTATTCATCTCATCTGTTATCCGCTCTTTTGATACAATGGTAATACGCTGTTTTTGCGTTTTAATGGCATTTAGGGCAGCCGGATCGATGTTGAAATTAAGCTGCGAAGCAAAGCGGATTGCCCTCATCATGCGCAAAGGATCGTCGGAAAAAGTAACTTCCGGATCGAGTGGGGTACGGATGAGCTTGTTTTCTAAATCTTTAATCCCGTCAAACGGATCTAACAGTTCACCAAAATGATCGGCATTTAAATTGATCGCTAAAGCATTGATGGTAAAATCTCTGCGCAGCTGGTCATCTTCTAAAGTACCATCTTCAACAATTGGTTTACGGGAATCAGAACGGTAAGATTCTTTTCTAGCGCCTACAAATTCGACTTCTAAATCTTGATATTTAATATTTGCTGTACCAAAATTTTTAAAAACAGCAACTTTGGTGCTCAGTTTTCTACCCACTGCTTCAGCATATTCTATTCCACTGCCCACAACAACAACATCAATATCTTTTGAAGGGCGATTTAAAAATAAATCGCGAACAAAGCCTCCGATTACATATGCTTCGGTATTGCTCTTATCGGCAATTGTGGATAAGGTTTTAAATATGGGGTTTTGTAGGTGTTGCTGCATAAAAATTGCTTCGTGCTGTCCCGAATGTGCGAGATCAGCATTTATTAGTATTAAGTCGCTGAAAATAAATTGGGTGACGAATTACTTAATGATGCGAAATTAATAAAAACTATTGAGGCTTACTTCCTAATAAACTCAAATTGTCCGCCGGGAGAAAGTTTCATAATGGTTGATGGCTTTCTGTTGGTTCGGTTTTCCTGCTCAAAATCTACCACATAATCAACAGCATCAATAATTTCGGGGGCTATATCGTCAAAGAATTTTGGCGAAGGCTGCCCGCTTAAATTTGCAGAGGTAGAAACTATAGGTTTCCTGAAGCGTTGGATTAATGGTGTGCAAAAATCGTGTTTAACAACTCTGATTCCCGCGCTTCCATCTGCATTTATTACATTTTGGGCTAGATTTTTTGCTCCAGAGAAAATAATGGTTAAAGGATTTTCAGCATATTCAATTAAATCATAAGCCACATCAGGTATTTCAGCAACATAACTTTGCAGTTTGCTGTCTACATCCAGTAACACAATGAGGCTTTTTTCGGCAGGACGGTTTTTTATTTTAAGCACTTTATCCACTGCTTCAGGATTTGTGGCATCGCAACCTATTCCCCAAATGGTATCGGTAGGGTAGAGGATCACCCCGCCCGATTTTAATACTTCAAAAGCTTTGTTAATCTCGTCTCTTAGCATTTTACAAAGTTAATTTATTAAGAGGAAGTTAAATAATGTTAATGTTTGGTTTTTGACTTTAAGAGTCTATATTTTTATGCAAACGCTAAAATAATATGAAAAAGTTATTCGCCCTCGCAATATTTATCGGTTTATCTCCATTCGTTATTGCCCAAAAAAAATCATATTTCATTATACAAACAACATCAATATTAGTGGAATAACCAGTGATATAAAATTGGAGCAATATTATTTAAATGGGCAGTCGTTAGAAATAGCTATGCCAAGTACTAGTTTTAAGAATGATACGACCTATGAGGGCCTACGTAGGAGGACGAGGGCTAAGTTGATGGTGAAAGACAATGAGAAGAGAGTGCCATTTGTGTTGAAATCGCCAGATATTTCTGGTCTTATATATGCGGAAAACATCTGGCCAAAGGCAACTTATTTAGTGGTGGATACGTTGAACAATTTTAATTGGAAAATCTCTTCCGAAACAAGGAAAATTAATGGCGAAACTTGTATGAGGGCCGAAACCGAGTTTAGGAGGCCGTAAATATATTGCCTGGTTTAAAAAAGATAATTTAGTTAAAGCTGGGCCATGGAAATTCGGCGGTTTGCCAGGCATTATATCTGAAGTGAGTGATACTGAAAATATATATCGCTATACTTTAGAAGAAACAGAATATGTAGACTAGTTTCCTATAGAACTAAAAATGCCAAATGCTTATACCGATGATGAAATGATCAGTCATGGCACGTTTATTTCAAAGTGGAAAGCAAATAAAAAGGATGTAGAAAAAAATAATGATGTAGTTACTTATTCTCTAACGGGATCAAGTAATATCAAACAAACAGTTGCACCTATTAAGGAATTATATTGATTTTGTAAAATATTTAATCACAGATAGATAGCATCAAAACATAATCAAACAGAAATCGTTTTACAGATAACAATCTGATTGTAAAAAATATAAATGATTTTCCTTTTTGATTGTCAAAATCGTTATATTTAATCAGGTTATTTACACAACAGCGCACAAAATGAGAACAGCACAAAAATTATTAATGCTTTTTACAGTGGTATTGGCATTAGCAGGATGTACAACACTCCGCACCGCATCAGATTATGATAAAAATGTCGATTTAAGCGGTTACAAAACTTACAATTTTTACGATAAAGGCATAGCAAGGGTTAAGCTTAATAATCTGGATAAACGCAGATTAATAGCCGCGGTTGAATCTGAGATGAATGCCAAAGGATTTACCAAATCAGACCGACCTGATTTATTGGTGAATTTGGTGGTAGTTGCCCGGGAAAAAACAGATGTTTATGGTCCAGGTTACTACGGTGGCTGGGGATGGGGCTGGCGTGGCGGCTGGGGAAACCCTTTCTGGGGCGGCGGCGGAACCTATGTAAACCAATATATTGAAGGTACAATCATTATAGATTTCTTAGATCCTGCTAAAAAGATCTTATTCTGGCACGGACAGGGATCCGGTTTTAACCTCGATAGCTTTAACAAAAGAGAAGAACGTTTATACACCGGCGTAAAAGAAATATTGGCGCAATATCCACCAACTGTTACTGCTGCTAAATAATTTGTAGCCGTTACGTTAAAATATCTAAATAGCAATCCATTAATTGCTGAGTAACTACAGGGCTGTTGAATTTTTGAACAAATTCCAGCCCTTTTTCCTTCATCTCTTTTTGGAGCTGCGGTCTTTCAAGAATTTGATTAATGGCTTTTGCAAGTCCGTTAGCATCATCAGGTGAAATGTATAAGCTATCTGGTCCGCCAGCTTCTTCCAGGCACGACCCAGTTGCTGCAACAACAGGGACCCCCGAATATAGCGCCTCGATAATCGGAATCCCAAAACCTTCATAAAAGGAAGGATAAACAAAAACATTTGCCATTTGATAAATACCAGGTAGATCGGCAAAAGGGATATTTTTTAAGAATAGAATTCTGTTTTTAAGGCCGAGTTTTTCTATTTCTTTCTCAACGGTTTTGAAATAAGCCGTTTGTTTACCTATTACCACAAATTTATACTCCTCATTAACCTCTTTTAAAGCCTGAACAGCCAATTTAAGGTTTTTACGCTCTTCAATGGTGCCAACGTTTAGGATGTATTTTTCAGGCAGTTTATAAGTTGCCTTAATGCGGCTTAAGGTTTCTTTAGCAAAAGGTGTTTTAAAACTGTCATCACAGCTTTGGTAAATTACCTCAATTTTTTCAGAACTGATCCCATATAAATCAATAATGTCTTCTTTTGTTTTTTCGCTGATGGCGATAATTTTATTGGCCCGTTTACATGCAGATTTGCTTTTCCACTCGTATAATTTCCGGTCTATAAATTTATAATACTGAGGGAAGCGAAGAAAAATTAAATCATGAATGGTAACAATCGATTTAATCCGGGTATGTTGTATGGCTAATGGAATTTCATGACTGAGCCCATGATAAATCTGGCAACCATCTTGATTTAAATCTTTAAGGATATTTAAACTTCGCCATAAAAAAGGCCCGTTTTTTGGAAGCTTCAGTTCGATGTTTTCATTTGCGAGAAAAGCATCAATCTGTTTGGCCGATTTTACTTTTGGAGCGTACACCAAATACTGGTGCTGAGGAAACTGATGTGCCAAATGCTCAATTAAAGACCGGCTG
The DNA here is from genome assembly GCF_018613605.1 of Pedobacter sp. ISL-64. Taxonomy (GTDB): domain Bacteria; phylum Bacteroidota; class Bacteroidia; order Sphingobacteriales; family Sphingobacteriaceae; genus Pedobacter. The sequence continues at coordinate 98,581 of NZ_JAGGPU010000022.1, forward strand.
TAATTACCTAATCCTGTTAAGTTATTGGCAGCACGCTTGCCATCGTATCCAATCTTCATTAGAGGTGTAAGGTTTAAGGTAAAAGGTGTAAGGCTTTGGGTGTTACCTTACACCTTAAGCCCTATACCTTAAACCATTTATACGGCTACGTTATTTTCTCTCAACGCATCGTTAAGCGAAGTTTTCTTATCTGTACTTTCTTTACGTTTACCAATAATTAAAGCACAAGGTACCTGGAATTCGCCCGCAGGGAATTTTTTAGTATAGCTTCCTGGTATTACCACCGAACGTGCAGGAACAATTCCTTTATATTCTACTGGTGTTGGGCCGGTAACATCAATAATTTTAGTTGATGCAGTTAATACCACATTAGCACCTAAAACAGCTTCTCTTTCTACTTTAACACCTTCTACCACAATTGCCCTAGAGCCTAGAAATGCATCATCTTCGATAATAACCGGAGCAGCTTGTACAGGCTCTAAAACACCACCAATACCCACACCACCACTTAAGTGAACGCGTTTACCAATTTGTGCACAAGAACCAACAGTAGCCCAGGTATCAACCATAGTACCTTCATCAACGTAAGCGCCAATGTTTACGTACGATGGCATCATGATTACACCTTTTGCTAAAAACGCACCATAACGCGCACTTGCCATAGGCACAACACGTACACCAGTTGTTTTATAATCGGTTTTTAAATCCATTTTATCGTGGTAAACGAAAGGACCACTTTTAATTTCTTTCATCTCGCGAATCGGGAAATATAAAATTACTGCTTTCTTTACCCATTCATTAATGCCCCAAGAGTTTAAAACTGGTTCAGCAACACGAATTTCACCCTTATCAAGGCCCATAATAACGGCTTCAATGGCTTCGCAATAGTTACTGTATTTTAAAAGGGTTCTATCCTCCCAAGCGGCTTCAATTAATTTCTTTAAATCTGAATACATGATGTTTTTAAATTTTACGCAAAATAAATCAATTTTTGCTTATTAAATGGTTAATTGTTTAAATTGTTTTGTAGATAGGTTAACTGGTTAATCTTTTGAATTGGTTAACCGAGTCTGCGGGGTGCTTAATTGTTAAATTCTTATGAATTAGGTTAATTGTGGTTAGGCGTATTCTGCAGCTAACCGATTGACCAGTTTCTACAATTAATCAACATAGGAATTAACCTAATTATGTATTTTTGAATTTTATGACAGAGACAGAAAAACTTAGGATAGATAAATATTTGTGGGCGATCAGGTTGTTTAAAACACGGAGCCTGGCCACCGATGCCTGTAAAGCAGGAAGAGTGAAACTCAAAGGGCAGAATATTAAACCTTCTGCTATTGTGAAAGTTGGTGAGGTTTATCAAGTATCGAAAGGGATTGAAAAGAAAATTATCGAAGTGCTAGAACTGTCGTACAACAGAACAGATTCGCCAACAGCCTTAACAAAATATAAAGATTTAACGCCCGTTGAAGAAACACATGCTTTTAAATCGATGTTTCATGCACCAAATTTAAAACGCGATAGAGGTACTGGCCGTCCGACTAAAAAAGACAGACGTGAAACTGACGATTTGATAGGAGGAATGTTTGACGAGGAGGATTAGTTGGCCCCCAGTCTTGAGTCAAAAGTCCTTAGTCTAATCGAGGCTCGGATTAAATAATTAACCCCCATTTTTGAGCCTTAAGTCGTCAATAGACTCATGACTTAGGACTATGGACTGAAGACTAAAATACCGCATCCGGTAGCTCATCATTGCTGTTTTGCCCAGTTTTTCGATCAATTTATAATTGGCGACTGCACCGACTGCTGCCCCTACAAATGGAAGCATCTGCGCAAGTTTGGCTAAATCAATATAATCGCGGTATTGCTGTTGGAAGGTAAGCCAGTCAAATTCATCAATATTGGTAGGTAATTGGTGGGCTTTATCATCCCAATCCTGCATTTTCATAAATACATTCTGGCTTTCTTCTTTGCTTGAAAAGGCCAGCTGGAAGATGTGTAAAATATATAAACGTTCGCGGTAATCTTTAACATCGTATCCGTAAACTGCGGCAATATCAAAAAGCATCTTCATCTTTATGCCCAGCAATAGGGGGAAATCTGCCAGGCTCATTAAAAAACCTCCTGCACCTGTAATTCCGCCTTCTGCAGCACCTGTTTTTTTATAGTTTTCTATCTTTTGCTTAATTAATGCCTCGCGGTGCATCAAGGTTAAATCGGTAATTGGCTTCGACGTGGTAAATGTTGAACCAAAAAGCACAGCCTTAACCATTTGTTTAATGGCGGATGTGATCGCGTTATGAACCTTATCAGGGATATAACTATTAATTTTTTTCTGAACTTTATCGGTTACCTTATTAAAAAGAGAAGGTTTCTGCAAGGTTTTAAACCTCCAGAAATCTAATTCACCCGTTATTTTTTGTTCGTAGGTCATGCTTAATTACTACAATAATTATTCCTTAAAATTTAATATAAAATAACTTTGAAGAATAAAGAATAAACTATATATTTAGTTGCCTGATAAAAACTTAATCCTTTCATTATGAAAACCTTAAAATTATTATGCTTACTCGTATTTGCTGCTGGAGTAGCAAATGCACAAGGCGTGAAATTTTCTGCTAATACGCCTGCAGCAGGAAATACAGTTAAATTTACTTACAACCCCAAGGGGACCAATCTCGAAAATTTGGCTGATGTAAAATGTACCAGTTATACTTTTTTTTCAAAATCGAACCCCAAAAGCACTAAAATTGAACTCACTAAAGACGGAACGGTTTATACGGGAGAAATTTCTACTCCGGATAGCGTTACCATAGTTGGACTTGCTTTTTCGGTAGGTGATAAAAAAGATGAAGCGCCTGCTGGTTATGTTTTAGAATTCACTAAAGCAGGGAAAGTGCCAGCTGAAGCTTATCTTAACGAAGCTTTTTTGTACGGATTGGCAGGAAATTACTATTTGGGTCTTACTATCGATCCTGAAAAGGCCGTTTCACTGTATAAACAAGCTTTTGCTTTAAAACCCGAGCTGAAAAAGAAAAATCTAAATCAATATCTGTCGCTCGAGTACAAAGCAGATAAAGACAAAGGAACAAAACTAATCAACGAGAATATTTCTGCATTAACGAAACTAAAAGAACCAAAAGAAGAAGATTTAGGTACAGCTTTAAGCCTTTACTCGCTATTAAAGAAAAAAACTCAGGCAGATTCTGTTAAAGCCATCATAATTAAAAAATACCCTACAGGAAATTACGCCTGGAATGATGGTATGAATTCACTTTATGGTACAAAAGATTTTGCCACACAAATACAAAAGGCCGAAGAAATGATTGCTGCCTTTAAACTTGATCCAGGTAAAACAGTAGATGCAGGTAGATTGAACTCAATTTATAGTATGTTGGCTAACAGCGCTATAAAAGCTAAAGATCTGGAGAAATTTCAGGATTACGCCAAGAAGGTCACCGATAAAATGACCAGGGCAAGTTTGTATAACAATAGTTTTGCCTGGCCGTCTGCTGAGAAAAAAGAGAATATCGGGCTTGCTGCTCAGCTTTCAAAACAATCGCTCGAACTGATAGAAGCATCAAGAAATGATGAGATGCCAAAATATTACAACACTAAAGAAGAATACCTCAAATATTTAGACGGCGCTTATGGTATGTATGCTGATACTTATGGACTGTTACTATATCATCAGGGAAAATTTAAAGAGGCTTTAGCTATGCAAGAGAAGGCCATTCCTTTATATGCAACAGTTCCGCCCGATGTATCGTCCCGTTATGTAACTTATTTAATTAAGGATGGCCAAGATGATAAAGCTTATAGTGAGGCCGAAAAATTAATTAAAGAGGGTAAAGGCAATGATTCGTTAAAGAACGAATTTAAAATGCTTTATACTAAACTAAAGAAAGATGGAACTTATGAAACTTACCTGGCCAATTTAGAAAAAGCAGCATTGGAAAAGGAGCGTGCAGAATGGATAAAGAAAATGATTAATATTCCAGCCCCTGCGTTTTCATTAACCAATCTTAAAGGCGAAACCGTAAGTCTAGCCAGTTTGAAAGGAAAGATCGTAATTTTAGATTATTGGGCAACCTGGTGCGGACCTTGTGTGTCTTCTTTCCCAGGCATGCAAAAGGCCTTAAACAAATACGCCAGTAATCCAAATGTGGTATTCCTGTTTGTAAATACCTGGCAAACAGAAGAGAATAGAGAAAAATTGGTAACTGATTTTATTACTGCAAAAAAATACAATTTTAATGTGCTGTACGATACCAAAAACGTAAAAGACCCTTCCAGATTTGATGTGGTAAGCGCCTATAAAGTTGATGGAATCCCAACCAAATTTGTGATTGATGGGGATGGTAATATCAGGTTTAAAGCTGTAGGTTTTTCTGGCTCTGATGATGGTGTGGTGAAAGAAATAGACTCGATGATCGGCTTGCTGGCAGGAAAAGAATCGAGCAAATAAACAATGATTTCCAAACAGAAAAGGTGCTGATTATCGGCACCTTTTCTGTTTTAGTATTCTATCCTCATTGGTGAGGTTTCCCATAGCTTAAAAGCTGCCAGGGCTTCATCGCGCATCAGCTGGATAACCGGCAGGCTTCTGTTTTCCATCGGCTTGTCTAGCTCTTCGTAGATAAATTTATCACTAAAACCAATGTGTTCGGCGTCAGCCTTGGTATTTGCATAATAAATCGTATCAATTCTTGCCCAATAAATGGCGCCTAAACACATGGGGCAAGGTTCACAACTGGTATAAATTACACAGCCACTTAAATCGAAAGTGTTTAATTCGGTACAGGCCAGCCTGATTGCCGAAACCTCCGCATGCGCTGTTGGATCGTTGGTAGAGGTTACCTTATTTGCCGATTTGGCAATCAACCTCCCATCTTTTACCACTACAGCTCCAAAAGGCCCACCAATGCTTTCGCTTACATTTTGTACGGATAACTCGATTGCCATCCGCATATATTCCTGATGTTGATTGTCCATATTAATTTGATCTTCTATAAAAAACAGCACAAAAAAAATGCCCCGATTTTATACGAGGCATTTATATTTTAATGGCTATTCGCTTATTTTTTGCTGTATTCTGCGTTTAAGCCTTTAATTACTTCTGAAGTAACATCTAAACTTTCGTCGGCAAATAAAATAGCGCTGTTACCTTTTGAGTAAGTTAAAACCATTTTATAACCTTTTTCTTTAGCGTAACCTTTTAAGTAATCAGCCACTTTATCATAAAGTTTTTCATTCTCAGCAGCTTGCTCATTCTGTAAAGCACCGCCAGCATTTTGTTGGTAAGTTTGTAGCTCTTGTTGTTTACGTGCTAAACGCTCTTCGGTGCTTTTACGTTGATCGGCAGATAAAGTTTGTGCCGATTGCTGGTATTGTGCAACTTCTCTTTGAAAAGCCTGACCTTTAGCTTGCATGTCTGCCTGAGCATTTTTGGTCTTACCTTCAAATTTCACTTTTAGGTCTTTGAAGTATTCATATTTTGTAAGTAACGAGTCGGAGTTTACATACACAATTTTCTCAGTTTGAGAAACCGCTGCAGTAGTACCCTCTGTTTTTTTAGTTTCAGTAGTTTTAGTGTCTTTGTTCTGGCATGCAGAGAAAGCAGTTATCAAAGTTGCTGTTGCAAGTAAACCAAAGGTTTTAAAGGTTCTTCTTTCCATTCTTGTTTAATAAATTTTAGCAAACTTATATAAATTAGTTTTTATATCCAATTTAAAGAAAAGTCTATCGCAACACAAGTTGATGCAAAGTAGATTTTGCGTTGGGCCGTTGGTTAAGCATTTAATTTACTAAACGCTAAGCGCCTACCACTAACCGCGCAATATGATAAGTGGTGATTTGAAAAGCAAGGTCAGTATTTCAAATCGTTGCTCGTCCCGCTGTCCGCTTTATTTCATGCCCGCTGCCATCGGGTTTAGGTGGCACGGCTAGTAATGGCTATTAGGGGTTGCAGGGTGGCCATAGTAAATTTCATAACACCAAACGTTCCTACGGAACGAAAAAAATGTTTCATTTTTTTCTACCCATGAGGCGTTCCTCTGGAAC
>NZ_JAGGPU010000023.1 GCF_018613605.1 Pedobacter sp. ISL-64
GTAAAGATATGAGCGGGACTGCATACGGCCAAGAACCACAGGTCGCTCATTTTCTAAATAAGCCATTTATGTCGGTCGGTGTGACACCAACCGATAGGAATGCATTAAGATTCCCAATCAAGTTGGGAATGATGACGCGATTAATGAATATCTTATGGAGAACAATGCTTGCTCCAGCCAAAATCCATAAAACTTACATTGTTTTTTTTGGAAGAACTTACGGCAATGCCTTTATTGGTCTTATCGGTAAAGGTAAAACCTTCCAGTTCATCCGGTTTATCGGTGTCTATAACTTTAATAACAGATTCCTGCCCGCAGGCAAGCGATTTTTCCAGATCAAGAAAGGTTAGTCTCCATTTATGTCCTTCAGTCTGGTTCTGGATTAAAACGAGTATACCTTTAGCCGCAATATAATGTAAGTTCTGTACCCATGGTGAGCAGGTGAACTTTTTAAAGAGGATTCCTTTTTCACTTGTTTTATCGGCTTTTGATAAAGCTATTGGGTTATACAATCGTACTTCATTGGCTTTATTGCCATAATCGGCTGTTGCAACGAACCATTTGCCTTTATAATTTACATATTCTGGTCGCGTACCCTGGATACAGGCATCATCTTCAATGCTTTTGATCAGGTTTCCATCTAATTTTCTGGTTTTTAAAAAGCCTTCCCAGTTGATGCAGTTAATTATCGCTTTCCAAACGGTGCCTGTTGCATTTTGCTTTACCGAATTGCCCACAAAAGTTGGTAAGCCTTTGTGATGGGCAATCCCAGTGGGATGTTTGATGATATTTTCGCCTTTAACGGTGAACTTGTATTCCTTATGCTGATCAATCAGTGAGTCTTTCTGGAGCTGATATTCGCGTATGATGCCCACTTCTCTATCGCCATAAAGGAAATACCTTCCATTTTGATAAGAAATACCCTGACAGGCACCCAACGAATCAATTGTAATCGTTTTTGTAATCTTTCCATCGGTTTTATTGTACCTGGCTATAAAAAACATCACGATCAGTACTAAAATTGGGTTTAATGTTTTCATAAACTAAGGATCTAAAGGTTCATCAAAATCAATTTGTAAGGAAGCTGTATTTAAGTAGAATTCGGATTCGGTATCACTCAAACGTTTTCCGTTTTTATAAGGATAGTAGCCGAGTTCTTTTTTGCAACGCTCGGGGAGTAGATTGGTGATGTTATAGCTCTGCGATTTTACGGTGCAGGCTAAACCGGGTTTATCTACCGGCATCCCATACCTGAACATTAGCCTTGCACAGTTACGCAGGTTAGTGGTGGTATGGCGGGCATGTGGCTCCATAATAAGGGCACTTTCGGGTATCTGAAGCACTTCCATCAGGAATTTCTTCATTTCGTAGGCTTCACTGAATTTGGTTTTATAAGGGTGAACGCGGCCACCCGATACTACAATAAAAGGGGCTACACCTTTTTTATATTGTATAGCTGCTAAGCGGCAGCGGATCATTCCGCCAGCACTTAGTGCAACGTCTTTTTCTTCCGGACCTGCTCCCGGAACCAGGATTACGCTGTAAGGATATTTTTCCCAATCTGTTTTTTTGATCTGGTTAATGGCGGCAAGGTTTACGCCTTTAGCCATCGGTTCATAATCGGCCGCCTCCTTGCGTTCGTTCAGTTCTAAAGCCTCCAATGCAAATAACATGGCAGGTTCGAAAAAGAGCTTATTATTGCCGTGTAGGGATAATAATGCACTTGCAGATGTGAGCTCTGTAAACGCTTTATCTGTTAAGCTAAAACTGATAGAATCTATTTTCGGGTAGTTGGGCTTGTTTCCTTCTACGTATACACCAATTGCATAATTTATGGCATTGGCATCTTGTTCCCATGCTTTTACTAAAAGTGTTTTGTGTAGTTCTTTGGCAAACATGGCATAACAACCTGAGGGGATAAGATGATTTTTTACCAAATTTCCCAATGCATTATTTTCTGTATAAAGCAGTGCTAAACGGTTTCCAATATGGGCTATTTCCTCATTGTTGAATTTTAAGGCTTTTGCGTAACAGCTAATATCTGTTTTGCAGGTTTTTACCGCTTCATTTACCTGTGTGGTTTTCGATTTGTAGATGTTGCTGAACGCCGTATCTGTACTCAGCATTTTGCGCAGTTCGGGCAATTGCTGAAAAAGGGAAAGCAGGTAATAATTTTTGTATTGTACTTCGTTCCTGGTCTTAATTAACTGATAAGACTGGCTGGTTAAATCTTGTGCAGATAAGCCTTGCCAAAAAAGGCAGAACAGAAAGAAGGTATAAAGGGGTTTCATCAAAGTTTTGGAAGCAAATTTAAAGATTGGCCATTAAAGAAACATTAACAAGATGTTATGCTTTGATGGTTGTTAAAACGATTTATCATATATCTAATCGCTTAATATTAATTTAAAGTGCCAGTTCAAAACGGTGTGCAGAGTTAACATAATAGATACATCGTGTTAAAAGTACACTGCTACTTTTGCCGCTGTAGAACGCTCCAAAAATTACTTGTTAACCTTAAAGGATAAGCCTATGTAAATGTGAAAATCTACGCTTCTACTTAAAATAAAACCCCAATTATATTTCAAAACCATTACTAAGAACAAAAAGATGACATCATTTTTTTTAACCGCAAGTATAAAAAGTGCTTGCAGGAAATTGCTTTTGCCTTTAGGCCTATTGGCTATCTGTAATTCCAGTGCAACAGCGATTAATCATGAAGTAACTGCGTCGGGCTTACAACATAAAGCATTTGCCACGGTAAGCGGAACAGTTACCGATCAAAATAACCAACCCTTACCAGGTGTAAGTGTTTTCGAAAAGAAGACGAAAAAAACAACCGTTACCGATCCAAATGGTAAATACTCCATTAATGTAGAAGAAGGGGCAATTTTAGTATTTTCTTATATCGGTTACGATAATCAGGAAGTTACGGTTAACGGCCGCCAGAATATTAATGTTACTTTAAAAGAAAGCAGCAATACCCTAAATGAGGTTGTGGCCATTGGTTACCAGAAAATCAGAAAATCGGATGTAACCGGTGCCATCAGCAGTGTTAAGGCCAGCGAAATGAATTTAACTTCTCCTACTGTTGGCCAGGCATTGGTTGGTAAGGTTGCCGGTGTGCAGGTATCGCAAACCAGTGGTGCGCCATATTCGGGTACTAAAATCAGGGTGAGGGGCATCGGTTCCATTAACGCCAGTTCTGATCCCTTATATGTAATTGATGGTTATCCGGCAGGAAACAACGTGTCCATCAATCCAGAGGATATCGAAACCATCGACATTTTGAAGGATGCGGCTTCTGCCGCCATTTATGGCTCAAGGGCATCGGGTGGGGTAGTGTTGATCACCACCAAGAGAGGAACAGATGGAAAAGGGAAGTTTGAGTACGATGTTCAGGGGGGAGTTTCTCAATTGGCCAAAAAAGTAAAATTATTGGATGCCAACCAGTTTATCCAGCTTTTAATCGACGGACGTAACAATGCCTATAAAGATTTGTGGGTAAACTCGGGCAAAACCTGGAACGATGCGATGTTCGGTGATAATAATACTACCCGTATTGCCAATGTGGGCAATGGAAGTAGTGTAAGTATTCCGGCCGATCTTTATAATTTCAGCACACAACAGGCTATCCCTGCAGCTTATAATACCGACTGGCAGGATGAACTGTACCGCAATGCAGCCTTTCAACGCCATAACCTTTCATTTTCTGGCGGTACCAAAGATGTAAAATACTTTTTAAGCGGTGGCTACCAGAACAACGATGGTATTGTAACCAACACCAACCAAAAAGTAACCAACTTCAGGGGAAATATTGATGGTAAGGTGAGCGAACGCTTACGTGTTGGCGCAAACATTGCTTACACAAAAAACGATAACAGAGAGGTACAGGAAGGTCGTTATAACTTAAGCCCGATGATGTCGGCTTTAATTTATCTACCTTATCTGCCAGCAAGAGATGCGAACGGAAACCCTATCCAATTTGGAATGGGTGCATTGTCTGCTCAATACGGTATCCAGAACCCCGAAAATCCTTTAGCAACGGTTGAGCAGTTAAAGATTACCAGAAAGAGCAATAGAAGTAGTTATAATGCCAATGCTACTTACAAAATTTTAGAGGGGCTTAATTTTAAGGCTAACTTAGGAACACAAACCTACAACGAGAAATACGATTATTATTTGCCTACGAGCTTAAGTAGTGGCAATACCCCACCTTACTCGCCCGAATCGATCAGGGCTGCAAATGCCATAGCACAAACCCTTAGCCAGGTAGATCAGCTGGCAGAGTTTACGTTAAATTACAATAAAACCTTTGGTAAACATAGTGTAGATGTTTTAGGCGGTTATTCTGCACAGAAAACATCAAGCGATCAGATCAGGGTAGCGGCAAGCGGATTTCAAAATGATTACATTGGTGAAATTACAGATAAAGGAGCTGATGCCGGTTTTTTTACCTTAGACCGTAATAGAACAGGTAAAACAGTTACTACTTTACTTTCTTACTTTGGCCGTTTCAGCTATAACTATGCGGGCAAATACTTTTTAACCGGTTCCTTCCGTCGCGATGGTTCTTCGAGGTTTGGTCCGTTAAACAAGTATGGTGTCTTTCCTTCAATAGCCGCAGGCTGGAATTTATCTGACGAAAGTTTTTACAATAACTTTTTGGGCGAACAATCGAGGGTTAAACTAAGGGCCAGCTGGGGTTTAAGCGGAAATAACAATATCCCGGATTACCGTACGCAGCAAGAGCTAAACGCACCAGGTGGCGCGGTTTTCGGAAGTGCGATTTCTACCGCCATTTGGCCAAGCAGTATTCAGGATGGAAGATTAGGATGGGAATCTACTTCTCAGTTCAACTTCGGTACCGATATCAGTCTGTTCAAAAACCGTGTATCCATTATGGCGAATTACTACTTAAGTTATTCTTTCAACTTATTGTTTAACAAACCGCTTTCGGCAATTGCCAGCAGCTCAACAATTTTAACCAATCTTACCGATAGTAAGGTGCGTAATAAGGGTTTCGATTTGCAGATTGACGGCAAAATTATCCAAAATGAAGACTTTACTTTGGGTTTAAGTGGAAACATCGCGGCAAACCGGAACAAGGTTTTAGACCTGGGTGGTAACAGTACCATATTTACTGCTGGTGCAGAGCGTTCGTACATTACACATGTTACACAAGAGGGGCAGCCAATTGGGATGTTTTATGGTTTTAAGGTTTTGGGTAGAATTACGGCCGATAATTTAGGTAAGGTGGCGCCATCAGCTTCTTCTACCAACCCGGCAAAAATCGGCGATTTATATTTTCAGGATACCGATGGTAACGGCATTGTAAACGATGCGGATAAAACTGTAATTGGTACACCGTATGCAAAATTCACCTATGGATTTGCTTTAAACACTTCTTACAAAACGTTTGATTTAAGGGCATCATTTAACGGATCTTACGGAAATCAGGTGTTGGATGGACAGGATTATTACCTGTACAACTTTGAAGGTTCTGGAAACCAATATGTTGATGTTGCCGATCGTTACAGAAATGAAGCCAATCCTGGCAGTGGTTTAAATTACCGCGCATCGCGTGCAGGTACACAAAGTAACAGCACCCGTTTGTCATCTTTCTATATTCAGGATGGATCTTATTTCAGGTGTACCAACATTACTTTAGGCTACAGTTTTCCAAAGCAACTTGCCAATACGCTTAAGGTGAGCAATATCCGTGTTTATGCGAGTGTAGATAATGCCTTTACCATTACCGATTATAAAGGTTATAACCCTGAGGTAGATTATAGTGCAGGCAATAACCTTGCTCCTGGCGTAGATTATGGAAACTACCCGTTGGCAAGAACCTATAACCTTGGTATCAAATTGACTTTTTAGAACTAAAGAAATGAAAAAACATATTTATAAAGTATTGGCCCTAAGTGCAATTTTAAGTTTGGGTGCCTGTAAAAAAGATTTTCTAAATCAAAGTAATCCCAACGCCATTGCTGTAGAAAACTATTTTAAAACAGAAAATGATGTGTTGCTGGCTGTTAATGGTGTTTACCAATCGCTTAGAAGCAGCAATACCCTGGGCGAGAACAGCGGTCTGTTTACCGATGAGCGCTCGGACGATGCGGGTAGGAATGATAACCAGAGTAACGCCGGTGAGCCATTTCAGTTTAATGATTTTTCGCTCCTGCCAAGTAATTCTTATTTAAGGAGCCATTGGCTAGCACTTTATGAGGCCATTGGCAGAACCAATGTTGTACTGACAAACATTGATAAAGTTTCTTTTGCTAATGCGGCCACCAAAGAAAATTACAAGGCAGAAGCCAAGTTTATCAGGGCGATTATGTATTTTGAACTGGTTAGGAAATGGGGACCGGTACCCGTGGTAACCAAGCAGCTTAGCACAGCCGATGAGGTAAGAGAGAATACTTTTCGTGTACCAGAAGCGGATGTATACAACCAGATTGTAAGCGATTTAAAAGATGCCCTTAACAGCACTTTACCGAATTTCCAAACAGGAGCGAACGTAGGTAGAACTTCAAAAGCGGCAATGAACGCATATTTGGGTAAGGTTTATTTAACCATGGCAACAACACTGTCAGCAAATAAAACCGAAAACCTAAGTAATGCGAATACTTACCTAACGGCAGCTTACAATATGAAAGCTTTCGGAAATCTTTCTGAGATTCCATATACAGATGTTTTTGACGTGGCGAAAAAAGCAACCTGTAAAGAACTGATCTTCCAGATTTCAAATAAGCAGGGCGATATTAGTTTTAGCTCGAGCATTGCGGCAAACAACCAGGCCAAAGGCGAAACCATCAATTCGCTGAAACCTTCTACAGGGATTGGTGGCAATGTAAAAATTGATCTGATTAATGAATATGAAACAAGTGATTTAAGAAAAGATTTCTCGGTTAAATTTGCCAATGATCCGATTGTAAAAGACTGGTTTATCACTAAATTCCGCGATGCGAGCCAATTGGCAACCAATGCGGGTTATGGAGGCAACGATTGGATTTTAATGCGCTATGCTGATGTAATATTAATGCTTGCAGAAGTAAATATGTTGCAGGGCAACGATGCGGTGGCCATTCAATATTTAGATATGGTTAGGGCAAGGGCTGGAATGCCATTATACGCTGTAGCCAAAACAGACGCCACCTATGCGGCTAAATTCCCGACTTTAAAATTGGCTATTTTGCACGAGCGTAGGGTAGAGTTTGCTTTCGAACACCAAAGATGGTTTGATTTAATCAGGAATTTTACTGCTGCGGAGTTGGTTACCTATTTAAAGGCTAAACCACAGTCATCATATGGAATTGCTAAGTTGGCTAACGTAACCTTAAAAGACAGGTATTATCCTATTCCTTTTGATGAAGTGAAATTAGATCCGGTTAAAATGTACCAGAATCCGGGATACTAAGCAGATTAATACATTTAATAAACAAAGCGGGCTGATCATTGATCAGTCCGCTTTTTTAGTTTTCATTGACAGATTCCAATCTAAGGGTCGTCATCTCGACTGTAGCGCAGTCCCGAACTTTCGGGAGAGAGATCTTTGTACCAAGTTATTGAATCAAAGTTAAAAGATTTTGCTTCGCAGAGCCTTCGGGTTCTCCGCTACGGTCGAAATGACGATACTTCCAGACCATTATCTCCTTAAACCCACTGTCATTTATATTGATTTTATACAATAAATTATCCTTAGAATGACAAGACTCTTATACGGCTTTTTACAATCTGCGAAAATCTGCTGATCTGCGGGAGCTTTTTTTATTATTCCCGCTGATTAAAGATGATGACACAGATCCAGTTTGCGAATTCACTAATAGGCTGTATTATGTTTGTAACTCACTCTGAATTTATCAGGTTGAGCCCCTCGAAATGCCTTGTAAGATGTTTAATCAGATCCTTCGACAAGCTACCATTGACAGGCTCCAATCTAAGGGTCGTCATCTCGACTGTAGCGCAGTCCCGAACTTTCGGGAGAGAGATCTTTGTACCAAGTTGTTGAATCAAGTAAAAAGATTTTGCTTCGCAGAGCCTTCGGGTTCTCCACGGCGGTCGAAATGACGATACTTCGAGACCATTTATCTCCTTAAACCCTCTGTCACTAATATTCATTTTTACATAATAAATTAATCCTCAAAATGACAATTTTTTAATACAAATTGAAAACTGTTATCCTTTAAATAACATTCCGTGTAATTTTTCCTTTGATAATATAAAGTGCCTGGATGTTTTTCTTGCGGATTACGGTATCGCCTTTAAAATTTGGATTTGAAGAACGGAGGATTAGTTTGGTATTATCGGCGTGCTGAAAAATTAGTTTTATGGTACGTAAACTGTTGCTATCTGCATCGGTCATCACCACATAAGCTTCGCCCCACTGTAAAATTTCGTAATTGGTAATTTCTTTTATGGCAATAATTTCGCCTGCGGCATATTTGGGGTACATGCTATCGCCATAAACGGGTAAATAGGCCGTACAATCGTTAAAAGGGAGGTAATTTACCAGGTATTCTGCCCGTTGTTCTTCTACCAGGAGATCTTTAGCATCCGATAGGCTCATATCGAAATAGGGAACACCCTCTTTGCTTTCGCCAACGGCTGGTTTCTTTTTGAAAAACGGTTCGCCAATTCCATCCTCCAGCCAGGTTAAATTGACATCGAATTTCATCTCCAACCTATCTTTAACAGCGTTAGATACATTGACCCTTTCTCTTAAAATATCTGATAAAGAACCCTGTTGAATATTCAATGCAGCAGCAAAATCCTTTTGAGTCTTAAAATGCAGTAATTCCATTAACCTTTTTAAGCGCTGATTTTCATTCATAAGAAGTGTTGATAAGTTTTTTGAATTAATTATAGTTTAACTATATTTTTTGCTAAATTCGTTAGCTAATATAATCATTTAAAAAATATACGCTATGAAAGAGAACCCGAATTTCAAAAAAGAAACCATGGCATTTATCGATGCCATTGAAAGCTTTTTTCTATCAGATGGTGTAAGCCATCATTTAAATTTTTTAAAAAACTGGTTAAACCCACCTCAAAACGAATTCGATTATTCGCCGCAAAAGCACCCCGCAAAATTGTTGGGTTTTTATGAAAAACTGGTGCCACTATTCGATTATTCGGATTTAATTTTTAACCGGATTGAAGCTGATACTGCTTTTGTAAAAGCGATTGCGCTTGATGAATGTAATTTGGAACGCGAATCGGTTGTGCTTGATTATTGCCCGAAGTTGTTAAGCAAGGGCGAAATGAAAAATCCGAAATTTACTTTTTTAGATATTTTTATCTTCTTTGAATCAGATAGCTATAAGATGGTTTACAGGGAATGGTTACTGGCCGGATTGGAAGATAAGCTCGATCTGGATTGGGATCAGTATGTTGCCGCGTTTTACGAGAATACCATGAAAATGTTGGAGGCCTGTTGGCTCATCCACGAAAGGCTCATCACTAAAAATAGTTTTAAAAGTATCGATCGCTATTACCATATGGCCATGTTCGAAAGCACATCGCCTTTGGCTTTCGATCAGGAATTATTTGATGATCCATTTAAGGCAATCGAATTTTTCTTTAGTTTGGATAACCTTGCAGGGCATAAAACATACCTGAAAAAATGGTATAAAATGGCTTTATCAGAAGCGCACCGTTTAAGTGATGTTGCCGATTATTTTTTCCTGTATAACCAGTTTACGAAATTGCTTAACGCAGGTTATTTAATTGCAACCAAAAAACTGATTTATCAGGAAGCCTTGCCTGAAGGCTTAATTACTGAAGATCGTTTTATTACAAACGAAGTGTATAACAAAGGCCTTTGTGAAGTAAATACACTACCAGCCGAACACATCGAAAATCCTTATCGCTTTGTAGCGTCTTTTTTTGTTCCTGAAAAAATTAAACAATTGCGCTTAGGCCTTTTAGAGTGGTTGTATGCCGCATTTAGTACCGGGAGCAGCATTAAACTGATGGATAAAGAATTTTTATTTGAGCAGTATGAAACCATGCTGATGATTATAGAAGCTTTCTTTCTGATGATCGGTAATCCTTCACTAAGTGATGATATTAAAGATGAAAGGCGGCATTATGCGGAATAAATTCTTAAACCTTAGCCATAGTGCCATAAAAGAAGAAACCGTAATGTGTTTATTGAAGCGCATTACCGCTGCAGTGCCCATTCAATATATTTATCTCCATAACAATTTTTTTGCAGGTAAAGCGGTGCGAGAAATGCTGATTACGGTTCAGTTTAAACATGTACGTATTTTAAACGAATTAACGCCGGTATTAAATATTGTATTTAATGGGCAAACGGAATTCAGTTACCGGGTTTTTCATGTGCACGAAGTTGAGCGGGCCTTGCTAGCGGGCAGTTTGTTTTTTTACTATGCCACAGCCCCTCAAAATTGCTTATTTAGTAAATCTGGAAGTTTTCTTGCATGTGGGGCACCTGAGTTCATTGCAGATCGGGTTAGCAGCACCTATCAACACGAAACGAATAAGGCCAACAAATTTTTGTCGGGAGCCAATTTCTATTTTAAACAACAAAATTTCGAGCATTGTGCTTTTATGCTGCACCAGGTTTTCGATTTAATGTACAGGGCCATTGAAATTTTGGTAATGGGAAAGGATAAAAAAACGCACCGCATCAGTGCCCATCAATTGTATGTTAAAGCCTATGTTAAACCGCTTTCTGAGCTGTTTAATGATGAAGAAGAACTTTGCTTGTTGCATTTACTCGATGAGGCTTATCTGGCCGTTCGGTACGAAAACAATTATACGATCAGTGAGCGGGATGTGATGCGACTGTTTGAAAAAATAGGTTTATTGTACTGTGTTTCAGAACAGGTTTATCAGGGCATTATGAACAATCATTTCGATCAGCAGGTTACTGAAATGCTTGTTGGTTAACCGCGAATAGGCATGCATTTCTAGAGCAGTTTTATAACCCCGATTAAAATTTATCGGTTCGTATTTTTCGCCCTATTTCGTTAGGATTTTATCCCTTTACTATAGTTTAGGAAGATTAATTTTACTTATTATTTAATCAAGTAAAGCCCCTATATGAGAAATTTAACAACTATTTTAACAGTACTCTTGTTTTTATCGTGTGCTAAGAAAAACGAAACACCAACCGAAAATCCTGGTCCGGTAAAACCTGTTCCCGATGAAACAGGTCCTTTAAAAACATCCGGTTTTATTAGCCAGATGACACCCGTTTTCAGTGATGATTTTAATGGAACTACTTTTGATGAGCGCAAATGGGCTTATAGAGCAGATAATACAGTAAGAGGATATGCAACAGTTTCGGGCGCTAAAACCATAGCCTTTGATGGAAATGGTAATTTGGTAATTAAAACGATTAAAGATGCTGACGGTAAATATTATGTAGGGCAACTTTGTACCGATGGTAAGTTTACCCAGAAATATGGTTATTTTGAGTGTAGGGCTAAAATGCAAAAAGCAATCGGTACACATTCTTCTTTTTGGTTACAAAGCAATACAATGGGCTCGCAGGCTGATAATGCGTTAGTAGCAGGGGCAGAAATTGATATTTTTGAATATTTAAAACCCAATCCGAATGCCACCTACCATACCGTGCATTGGGGTGGGTATGGCGCAACACACCAAAGCGATAGCAAAATTGTAACTAATGCAACCATTAACGATGGCAACTTTCATACCTTCGGATTACTTTGGTCTAACGTACAATACATATTTTTTGTTGATGGAACTGAAGTATCCCGCACCAGCAAAGGTTTATCGGGGGTAGCCGAATATATGATTTTAAGTACCGAGTTAACCGGTTTTGGTGGCGATTATACCAAGGGCGTTTATCCTGATGAAATTGTATTCGATTACGTTAAAACATACCAGTTTAAGTAAAGTTTAATCACCTGAGATAAACTCACTTGGCGTTTTGCCGAAATGCTTTTTAAACTCTGAACTAAAATATTTCCGATCATTAAAACCAACTGAATAAGCAATTTCGGCAATATTTCCGGTACCTTGCTTGAGTAATTGGGCTGCTCTTTTTATCCGCAACGATTTAATAAAATCGTTTACTGAAAGGTCGGTCAGTGCCCTTATTTTTTTGTAGAGTACAGGTTGGCTCATGCCAATTTCTGAAGATAGGCTAGGTACATCAAAATCGGGATCGGCAATCCGGTCTTCGATAATCTGGATAATTTTATTCAAAAAGTTTTGCTCGGTAGTATTAATCACCATGTTTTTAGGCTCGAGCGTAATTACCTGTGCAAACTTTTGTTTAATGGTTTCCCGGGCATTTAACAGGTTCTGGATGTTCAACTCTAATATTTTTAGGTTAAATGGCTTCATGATGTAGGCATCGGCACCGTTTTCGAAACCGTTTACCTGGTGCACGTAAGCCGATCTTGCCGTTAATAAAACGACGGGAATGTGACTGGTTCGTTCATCGGTTTTAAGTTTTCGGCATAATTCTAAGCCATCCATTATGGGCATCATTACGTCACTGATAATTAAATCAGGAATCAGCTCTAAAGCACAATCTAACCCTGTAGCTCCATTTTCGCGCTCGTAAATCTGGTATGAGGGGCTTAAAGCCTGTTTAATAAAGGTTCTTACATCTTCATTATCTTCTACGAGTAAGATGCTGCGTTTCTCTTTTTCTACTGTTGGTGCTGCTTCGGCAAGTTCTTCTATTAATGATTCTGTTTCTTGCAAAGTGGGTATATTATAATTTGCCGCATCATCATAATAAACATAATCAGCTATAAAATCGGATGGATTAAAATGTGCTTTCCCTATTTTTAAACTTACTGTGAAAGTGGTATTGCCAAAGGCCTTATCGTTTTTAGGTATGCTTTCGAAGCTGATCTGTCCATGATGCAGTTCTACAATACTTTTGGAGAATGATAAGCCCAAACCCGTACCAATAGTTGTAGTGGCATTGGCCTGATAAAAATTGGTGAATAAACTGGGCTGGTTTTCTAATGGAATGCCCTTACCGTTGTCGCAGATCTTAATATTAACCATTTGTTTTTCAACCTCTATTTTTAAGCTGATTTTTCCGTTTACGGGCGTAAACTTAAAGGCGTTGGAGAGTAGATTAAACAACACTTTTTCCATCTGGACCTTATCAAAATAAAGCTCAATTTCTGTTTGGGCGGTTTCAAACTGGTAATCGATGTTTTTAGCAATGGCCATGTTCTGAAAAGCCAGAAATATTTCCCTGCAGAATTTTACCACATCGCCAGGACTTACATGTAGTGCCATTTTTCCGCTTTCTGCCTTTCTAAAATCGAGTAGTTCGGTAACCAGGTTCATTAAACGGTCGGCATTGTTTTTTATCGGTTGCAGATCCCGGTTCAGGGCAGGATCATCTTTTGCGTTTTCGATCAATTTATCTAACGGGCCAACAATGAGGGTTAAAGGGGTGCGGATTTCGTGAGAAATATTGGTGAAAAACTCGAGCTTGTGCTCATTAATCTCTTTTTCTTTTTTAAGTACAGCTTTTATTAACAAATAGCGTATAAATACAATAGAAATGGCTGCAAAAGCACAAAAGTAAAACAAATAGGCCCACCAGGTTTTATAAAATGGTGGCAAAATCTGAATAGCTAATGTACTTGTTTCTTTAGTCCAAAGGCCATCATTGTTACTTCCTTTAACCATAAGGGTATAGTTTCCGGGAGATAGGTTAGTATAACTTGCTGACGGGATATCTACATAGTTCCAGTTTTTTTCAAAACCGTCTAGCTTATAGGCAAACCTGTTTTTATCAGATTTTATAAAGTTAAGCAGGGTAAAATCAATAGAAAATACATTCTGGTCTGATTCGAAGGTAATTGATTTAATCGTGCTGATGTTTTGTTTAAGTAAGCCATCGTCGGTATTCAGGGCTATTGGTTTATTAAACAATTTTAATCCGGTAAAAATAACAGGCGGCGTATTTTTATTCTCTTTAATCTCGTTAGGGAAAAAGCTCACCATTCCACTTAATCCGCCAAAGAAAAAGGCACCTTTACTGTCTTTTAAAAATGATTTGTAATTAAATTCGTTGCCTGGTAGGCCATCTTTAACGTTGTAGGTTTTAAACGTTTTCTGCCTGGGGTTGTATTTACATAAACCTTTGTCTGTAGTTATCCATAGGTTATTAAAATCATCTTCGAGTATACCCATAATGGTGTTGCTGGGTAAGCCATCAAAGGTGGTTATTCTGGTATAACTATGGCGATCGGGATTGAGCTTAAATAAACCATTACGCATGGTACCCAGAAGTAAATACCCTCCTTTATCTCCAGTTAAACAAGTGATTTCGTTATATTTTAAAATTTCAGGATCGGCAGCAGCACGGCTCACAAATTGTTGGCTACCTTTTTTTAGCTGGTAAAGGCCTGAGTCTGTTGCCACCCACAGGTTTTGTTTGTCATCTTCAAAAATATAACGTATAGCTTTATTTAACCCGTTTACCCGATTGCGGATAAACTTACCTGTAGTGCTATTAAATCTGTTTAAGCCACCGTTGGTACCTACCCAAAAGCGCCCGTAGCTATCTTCAAAAACGGTTGTAATTTCATCACTGCTAATAGATGAAGTATCGTTTTTGCGGCTGGTATATCTGATAAAAGTTTTGGTTTCTGGCTGAAAAAGGTTTAGGCCTCCATAATGGGTTCCAATCCAAACTCTGTTTTTTTTATCCCGTATAACCGATTTTACCAGGTTTGCACTTAAGCTTTTGGGATCGTTCGGGTTGTTTTTATACCGGGTAAAAGTGTTGTTTTTCCGGTCGTAATAATTAAGCCCTTCGCCTTCAGTACCAATCCAAAGATTTTGGTGCTGATCTTCCATAATGGTGCTGACTACATTACTGCTTAAGCCATTTGTTGCGGTAGTGCTTCTATAAACCTTAAAGGGCGTGTAATTCGGATAAATCATGTTAATGGCACCGTAATAGGTGCCTACCCATATTATGCCCTGCCGATCCTGATAAATATCGTAAACTGAGTTTTGGCTTAGGCTGGAAGGATCTTCGGGGATATTATGTAGGGAGCTGAAATTTTTGGTGGCGGGATTGTAAATATTAATACCATGTAATGTTCCGATCCATAATTGACCTTCTTGATCCATCATAATTTTGCGGACATTATTGCTGCTAATGCCCTCTTTGTTAAGACTGGAGTATCGATAGGTGGTAATGGCTTCTGTACTAAGGTTTAACTTGCTTACACCGGTTTGTTTGGTCCCGATCCATAAATTATTTTCACGGTCTTCAACCATAGTGGTAATGTGGTTATCTGTCGCTTTGTTTAACTCTTCGCTAAAGTCTTTAAAATACCTGAAATGTGTTTTTCCTTCTCTAAAACTCATGTTCATTAAGCCATAAGTGGTACTTAGCCATAATGTTCCATTATGATCTTCTGTTATGGCATAAATTTGTTGGCGTTGCTTTTGCCCATATAGAAAGCGCTTAAATTTATATTTTCCGTTGAGTAAATTTAAACCATTTGTCGTCCCAATCCACACACGGCCCTTTTTATCCTGATAAATACAACTTATATTGGAACTGCTAATGCTGTTCGGATCTTTGTTATGGTGTGCATAGCGGTCGAAGTTATCATCACCTTCATTATATTTATTTAGTCCTTGTTGGGTGCCAACTAATAATGTTCCATCCCTTAAGGCTAAAAGAGAAGAAAGATAAGCCGGGCTACTCAGGCTTTTCTCATTGCTATTGTCGTGATTATATACTTTAAAAGATTGGGAGTCGTATTTGTTTAACCCGAACCGGGTGCCAAACCAGATAAAACCTCTGGCATCCTGAGCGATAGAGAGTACCGAACTCTGTGAAAGTCCATTTTCTACATTAAGGTGTTTAAAAGCATATTTGTTTTGGGCATTACTTACAATGATAAAAAATACTAAAGTAAAGGTTAGCAGGTATTTCATGTTGGCACAAAGTGAGGGATGGTTAGCTTTTACCTGATTAAAAGTACAAAATGTTTCTATTATAAATCAAATACGTTTGGCAAGGCAATTTTAATATTTTATCCGCTCATTTATCCTATTTAATGCTTTTTTCTGCTTTTATTTATGATTTTATACCTATTTATTTAGGATTTTACCCCCTTCTTTTTTTCTCTTCTAAATAGATTTGGCCTGATGCATTTGTAACTGATTGCACCACGATAACCAGATATTTAATAACCAAAATTCATCCGCACGCAAAGGGAGTGCTCTGTCATTCCTTAGCAACGGACAAACAACTAGCCAACAAACAAGAAAATATGAGGAAAACTTACTTTAAGCAATTAATGCTTTTTTCGTTAACCGTATATGCTGTGTGCCCAAGTGTGGCCAATGCAAATACCATACGAGTCAAAAGCCATGTAGCAGGCAAAATTGGGTTTACTAAAAACCATAGGTTGGAAGTAACGGGAACGGTGACCGATAATTTTGGGAATCCATTATTTGGGGTAATGGTTTCGATTAAAGAAACAGGCACTAGTGTTTCTACCGATAAGAACGGGAAGTATAAAATTAGCACAGTAGAAGGAGATATTTTAATCTTTACGCTTAACGGCTATTTAGTGAAAGAAGTAGAGGCAAACCAGGTTTTATTGAATATTAGTTTAGGCGAAAGCCAGAAACGCCAGGCTACCACACCAATATTGTATGGCGAGCAAAGCGTAACAACCAATCTGCAATCTACTTCGACTGTTTATAACAACGATTTAATTAAGGTTCCGGTAGCAGGAATAAATAATGCCCTATCGGGTAGGCTTGCAGGTTTGTATACTTTACAAAGCAGCGGTAGGCCAGGTGCCGATGGAACAAGTATTACCGTTAGGGGTAATACACCATTGGTTTTGGTAAATGGCGTGCCGAGAGATTATCCTTCTATCGATCCTGAAGAAATAGAATCGGTTACCATTCTAAAAGATGGTTTATCTACTGTAATGTTAGGACAGCAATCTTCTAACAGTGTCGTGATGATAACCACACGAAAAGGGGAGGTTGGAAAGCAACGGATTTCGCTTACGGCTCAGGCAGGTTTGCAATCGGCTATTAAATTGCCTCAACCTCTCGGTGCTTTTGATTATGCTACTTTGTACAACGAAGCCCTGGCGAATGATGGTAAAGCACCACGTTTTAGCGCAGCTGATTTAAATGCCTGGGCAAACGGATCAGACCCTGTATTTCATCCCGATGTAGATTGGTACGGAACCATTTTAAAACCAAATACTGTTTTTAGCCGCTATAATTTAAATACCTATGGCGGGGGCAACTCAACAAGGTATTTTCTTGATGTAGATTACCTTAATCAGAGTGGGATTCTTAAACAGGATGATCAAAATACTTACAGCACCAATACCGATTACAAAAGGTATTTGGTCCGTACCAATATCGATATTGATATTACGCCAACCACTTTGTTAAACTTAAACTTATTTGGTCGCATCCAAAATGGCAATCAGCCGGGTGGAGCAGGTGCCAATACAGCCATTTTTACTACCGGAACAACCTTATCGAACTTCGGCGGGAATAATATTTTTGCACAATTGGCAGCTACGCCAAATAATGCCTATCCTGTTTTTAACCCCAATGGCTCGCTGGCTGGTAGTTCTGATTATCAAACCAACTTGTGGGGCGCAACTACACGCTCAGGCTATTTTTACAACAGTACACGCGATGTTTCTGCTGATATCTCTTTAAGGAAAACGCTGGATAATGTGACCAAAGGTTTATGGTTAAAAGCCCTGGCCAGTTTTAACACGAGTGTATCAGAAAATATTATCCGCACCAAACAGTACGCTGTTTACAAGCTGGCGAGTACCAACCCTGATGTATATCAGAAATTCGGTGTAGATGGTCAGCAGATTAACCTTTCTACCAATTCTGGTCAGAGCAGAAATTTATTTGTTGATTTTTCTGCCGGCTTGGATAAAACCTACGGTAACCATAGCCTTAATGCACTTTTAAAATACAATTCTCAAAGCGCACAAACGGCCAACCAGATCCCGATGATCTTCAGCAATTTATCGGGAAGGGTAGATTATAACTATAAAGAAAAGTATTTGGCTGAGGTTGCTTTAAGTTATAGCGGCTTAAATAGATATGAAGAGGGCAACCGTTTTGGTTTCTTTTATGGCTTCGGCTTAGGATGGAATATTGCTAAAGAAGATTTTTTAAAAGATACCAAATGGTTAAATGCACTTAAAGTAAGAGCCAATTATGCCTATACCGGTAATGCAAATGCTGGTTATTTTGCTTATAAACAATATTATGTAACAGGTGCCTCTTACAATTATGGTACTACGCCAACGGCAATTACCGGAACAGTAGAAGGTACATTGGCCAATCCAAAAATTACCTGGGAGAAGGCAAACCAATATAACCTGGGCATTGATGCAAGTTTGTTTAACAATAAGCTGTCTATAGCTGCCGATTATTTCAATAATGAGAATTTTGATCTGATCCAAACCAGGGGAAGGAGTTCGGCATTATTGGGCACTGCCTATCCTGCAGAAAATATAGGAATCAGCAGGTATTCGGGTGTAGAGTTTGATCTGAAATACAGCAACAATGTGGGCAACTTTAATTATTACATTGCGCCAAATGTTTTCTCACTCCAAAAAATCATTCAATATCAGGATGAGATCGATAGGCCATACCCATGGATGGCTAGAACCGGACAGCGCGAAGATCAGACCTTTGGTTATATAGCCGATGGCTTATTTCAGAACCAGACGGAGATTAACTCCAGTGCAAAAATACAAGGCTACAGCCCGGTACCAGGCGATATTAAATACAAAGATTTAAACAATGATGGCATTATCAACGAGCTTGATATACAGTCGCTCAAAAACAATAATCCAATCTGGTTTTATGGTTTGAATTTAGGATTCAGCTATAAAGGTTTCGATTTTTCTGCATTGCTACAAGGTGTTCAAAACCGCTACGTTTATGTGTCGGGTTCTACAGAATGGGCATTCCAGAACAATGGCTTAGGGCAGGTCTTTGAACAAAACCTTGGAAGATGGACACCTGCTACAGCAGCCGTTGCCACGCAGCCGCGCTTAACTATTGGTTCAAATCCGAATAACGAGGCCACCTCATCATACTGGTTGCACGATGGAAGTTATGTACGATTAAAAAACATTGAATTAGGGTATACATTACCCAAGCCACTAACCAATAAGCTAAAACTTGCTTCTATCCGCTTCTTTGTAAATGCGGTAAACGCGGTTACATTATCGGCTTACGATAGGGTAGATCCTGAGGTTTATGGAAATGGTTATCCGCTGCAAAGAGTGGTTAACGCTGGTTTAAATGTTAAATTTTAATGCTGGGTTGATATGAAAAATCATGAAGATAAGTTCACCTCGTTCAGGGAAATTCTGCAATCATGTTCGTTCCAAAGGGATGCCTTTGGCAATCATCACCATTAAAAACAAATTATAAACAGATGAAAATTAAGATAAAAGAAATAGTTGGTGTTTTAGCCATTACCATCATTGGTTTTTCGGCATGTAAGAAACCATTATATGAAACAGAGCCGACCAGTCAGGATATTACTTACGTTTTCGATAAAACAGACTCGCTGGGGATACAGGCCAAAACATTTTTAGCTGATATTTATTCCTATCTGCCAAATGGATACAATAGAATTGGTAATGATGTTTTAGATGCTGCATCTGATGATGCGATTAGTTCGTCGCCAGCAAGTACCATCGAGTATTTTGTTAACGGCCGTATTTCTGCGGTTGCTACAGTAGATAACTCTTGGGACAATAATTACAGAACCATTAGAAAGGCTAATATATTCCTGGCCAATATCGACGTGGTTCCTTTAAATCAAAAAGGATTAAAAGTGTACTGGAAATCAGAAGCGAGAATACTCAGGGCAATTGCCTATTTCGAACTGATTAAACGTTTTGGAGGCGTGCCATTACTGGGCGATAGGGTTTTAGGGTTGGATGATAATATTCAGTTGCCAAGAAATACCTATGCCGAATGCCTTAAATATGTGGTTGATGAATGTGATGCTTTAAAAGCTATCGCCAGGCCTGATAATACGCTGGCTGCTGATGAAGATTACGGAAGGGTTACCCAGGGTGTTGCACTTGCCTTAAAAGCAAGGATTTTATTGTACGATGCCAGTCCGTTAAACAATCCAACGAACGATTTAACTAAATGGGCTTCGGCAGCGCAAGCCGCTAAAGATGTAATGAACCTGAATATATTTTCATTAACTGCGGCTTATACTTCAGTTTTTAACACCCGAAAAAATAGTGAGGTTATTCTTGCCTACCAGCGGGCGGTAACTTTCGATCTGGAGACCAGGAATGCACCAGTAGGTTATACCGCTACCAATGCATCTGGCTCTGGTTACACTAGCCCAACCCAAGAGCTGGTTGATGCATTTGATATGAGCAACGGAAGAGCAATTAGCGATCCGGCATCGGGTTATAATGCTGCAGACCCTTACACAGGCAGAGATCCGAGGTTTTACAGGACTATTTTTCATAATAATGCAAAATGGTTGAATAGGATAATCCAAACTTATGATGGCGGTTTAGATAGACCAGGGAGTGCGGTAAACGTACAAACCCGAACCGGCTATTACATGCGTAAATTTTTGAACGAAACTTTTGAAAGTGCGTCAATTTACAGCAATCAAACACACAACTTCCCGATTTTCAGGTATGCAGAGATTTTGCTCAATTATGCCGAGGCCATGAACGAAGCGGCAGATAATGCCGTAAACAGGACTGAAGCTTTTAACCAATTGAAGGCTTTAAGGTTAAGGGCGGGTATTGCAATAGGCAGTACAGTAGGTTATCAACATGGACTAAAAACTACCATGACCCAGGCCGAAATGAGAGAGGCCATAAGGCACGAACGTAGGGTGGAAATGGCTTTCGAAGAGCAGCGTTTTTGGGATATACGCAGATGGAAAATTGCCGGAACGGTATTGAATGGCACTTTGCATGGCATGCAGATTATTAAAAATGCAAATGGCTCATTCTCTTATACCCAAACAAATGCGCTCAATGTATCTTTCGATGCTTCTAAAATGTATCGTTATCCGATTGCAGCCAGCGAGGTGAACAAGAACAGAAACTTAACGCAAAACCCAGGCTGGTAATTGGAGATTTTAAAAATTGTTAAATGATAACCATACCTATTATGCAAAAAATATTATATAAATTATTAATCCTTTTTATCCTCTTGCCCGGCATTTCTTTGGCGCAAACGGTAATTAGAGGAACTGTAGTCGATAATTCAGGTCCCTTGCCGGGAGCTACAATTGTAGAGAAAGGCTTAACCAATAACGGTGCCGTGAGCGATGGAGAAGGCAAATTTCAATTTACCTTAAAGGGAACCTCAAAAACGCTTATTGTTAAATCGATCGGATATTTAAATCAGGAGGTTAACGTAGCTGGTAAAACGGTGGTATCCATCAATTTAAAGGCCGATACCAAAGGCTTAGATGAAGTTTTGGTTGTTGGTTTTGGTAAGCAAAAGAAAATTACCAATACGGGAGCAATTAGTTCTATTTCGGCATCAGAGATTAAGCAAAACCCAAGTGCGAGTATCCAGAATACGCTTGCAGGCCGGTTACCAGGTTTTACTTCACAACAAAGAAGTGGCCAACCCGGGGCAGATGGAGCAGCTTTCTTTATCCGTGGTGTAAGCACTTACGCGGGGAGTACCTCTCCTTTAATTATTGTTGATGATGTGGAATATGATTATAACCAGGTTTCTGATATCGATCCTAATGAAGTAGAAACTGTTTCCATTTTAAAAGATGCTTCAACCACTGCCGTTTACGGTATTAAAGGTGCCAATGGCGTACTGGTAATTACGACCAAAAGAGGATTAGCAGGTAAGCCACGGATTAATTTAAAATCAGAGGCAGGTTATCAGATGGATGTAAATACTCCGGAATTCTTAAATTCATACGAGGCCAAATTACTGAACAATGAAGCGCTAAGGAATTCGGGCGATCTAACCAACAAAGCTTTCGCAACTGAGGCAGATTTGACCGCTTACCGGGATCATACCGATCCTTATGGGCATCCGGATATTGACTGGTGGAAAACCATTTTTAAACCAGGTGCGATGATTACCAGACAGAATCTCGATTTTCAGGGCGGTACAGAGAGTGTAAAATATTTTGTATCGGCAGGTTATTTATGGCAGAACGGTAATGTTAGGGATTTTAGCTCGGATAATGGAGTAAACAGTAATTTCTATTACAAGCGCTATAATTTTAGATCGAACTTAGATATTCAGGCAACCAAGACCTTAAGTATCCGTTTAGATTTAACCGGACGTTTCGGTGAAACCAACCAGCCTTTTAATTCGCAACAGGGCAATGCCTATTATGCCAATGGAAATGGTATTGTTGGTGAAATTTATAGCGGTGGTTATTTACCGCCCTGGGCTTTCCCGGTTACCAATCCAAATGGCTCGTACCCATATAATCCTTTATTAACCAATGCAAATACAAGTATTATCGGTCGTTTGGCAGAGTCAGGATATTCGAGAACTTTTGATAATGACCTGAATATTGTTTCGAGCGCCAGCCAGAAGTTAGATTTTATAACGCCTGGATTAGCAGCAAAAGTATTATTATCGTACGCAAGTGCCCAAAGTTACACTGTAAGTGCAAGTAGAACCGCTTTGCCATATTATTTATATAATTCGGCTACAGGGCTTTATCTGCCATTAAACGCTACGCAATACCGTACACCACCATTTGCAGCAGGGTATAGCAATACCAGTATTTTCCGTACCTTAAGTACGCAATCATCTTTAAACTACGATCGTAATTTTGGCGACCACCGTGTGTATGGTTTGGTTTTATATAACGATAACCGTGTAATTAATTCAACCACAACGGCTGATGCCAATCAAGGTCCGGGTGTACCAACAGTAATTACAGGAACAACCTTTAGGGGTGGCTACGACTACAAAAACAAATATCTGATTGAATTTAATGCTGCCTACAATGGTACCGACCGTTTTACCGGTTCTAAAACCAAAGGCTGGTTCCCTGCAGCATCAATAGGTTGGAATATTTCAGAAGAGAAGTTTTTTTCAGACAATATCAAATTTATAGATCTGTTTAAAATCAGGGCATCATACGGTATGGTGGGATCAGATGATATTGGTGGTGCGAAAAAATTTCTTCAATTATATACTTTAGGCTCTGGCTCTTACAATTTTGGTACAACAAGCACCTCATATAACGGAATTACCGAAGGTAGTTTAGGAAACCTGGATGTAACCTGGGAGAAAGAAAAGAAACTTGACGTAGGTATAGACCTGAATATGTTTAAAGGTAAACTTAAAATTACTGCTGATTATTTCAACAATGACAGGTACGACATTTTAACCACCAGACAAAGTGTTCCCTTTACTATTGGGGTGGGTTTACCACCAGTTAACCTGGGTAAGGTAAACAACAGAGGTTTTGATGGGGAGGTAAGCTACAATGAGAAAATTAACGATTTCTCAGCAGGGGTAAGGTTGACTTTCTCTTACGCCAAGAATAAAATCCTCTATCAGGATGAAGCACAGCCTGCTTACCCTTGGTTAGCGGCAACAGGCAATCCGATTGGACAGTATTTTGGGTGGCACTTTTTAGGCTTTTATACTGCAGCAGAAATTGCAGATCCTAATGTGGCCAAACCAACAACAGCTGTTGGGCCCGGCGATATGAAATATCAGGACTTGAATGGTGATAAAATCATTGACGATACGGATAAAGGAGTAATTGGCAAACCAAATCTGCCAAACACTACCTATGGTGCAAACTTTAATTTCGGGTATAAAAACTTTTACCTGAATGTATTTTTTCAAGGCTCGTACGGTTATAGTACCCGTTTTCACTCAGAGACCATTACGCCAGGAAACTCGAACTATCAACCGATACATTTGCAACGCTGGACACCGGAAACAGCTGCTACAGCTATTTTTCCTCGATTGGGTGGTAATGCGGTAACCAATTTTCCAAATGCCACAAATAATTTCTCTGATTTTTGGACAAGAGACAATTATTATGTGCGTTTAAAAACGGCAGAAATCAGTTACCTGTTTCCAAACGCATTGGCTAAAAAACTTCGCCTTTCGGCGATAAGACTATATGCAAATGGAAACAACCTGCTTACCTGGACCAACGTAACCGATCTTTACCAGGTAGATCCCGAAAATGGAAACAGTACCACTACGGTAATCAGTGTGTATCCAACACAGCGTATTTATAATCTTGGATTAAATGTTACATTTTAATTAAAGTGATCATGAAAAAGAAAATTTCTATCATAGCCATATTTGCACTCATCATCATCAGCTCTTCCTGCAAAAAAGGAGGCTTATTGGATGAGAGTACATTAACTACCTTAAACGAAGAAACCACTTTTGCCGATAGTATTAATACCCAGGCGTTTTTAACGCGGATTTATCAGCAGGTTGGTTTTCAATACGATATTCAATACCTTGATGCTGGGGGGCATGCAGGAGCGGCTGATGAAGGTGTTGCCGGCCGTTACAACGGTACCCAAAATTCTGCAGTGGTTATTGCTTTTGGGCTGGTATCTAAAAGCTCAACAAACAGCGATTTTACCGGCATGTGGTCGGTTCCTTATCAAAATATCAGAAGGGTAAATGTGCTTCTGCAAAATATTGGTGGGGCACCGTTAAGTGCTGCAACTAAAAAAGGTATGATTGCCGAAGCCAGGTATTTAAGGGCCTGGTATTACTTCCTATTGATCAGGGCTTTTGGAGGTGTACCATTACTGGGCGATAAGGTTTATGATATTACCGAGGATTTTAATTTAAAAAGATCTACCTACCAGGACTGTGTAAATTATATCGTTTCAGAATGCGAAGCCGCCAAAGCAGATTTACCAACCAGTGTAACCATTTTGCCTCAAAATTACGGGCGCATTACGCAAGGAACCTGCATGGGCTTAAAATCGCGTGTTTTATTGTATGCCGCAAGTCCCTTATTTAACGGTGGCCAATTAGCCCCATCTGGCGAAGTACACAATTTAACCGGTTATGCCGCTTACGATAAAGAACGCTGGAAAAAAGCTGCGGATGCGGCATCAGATATCATCAATACCGGTAACTATTCTTTGTATGTAGATAACGGTGCACCAAGCGGTACAACCAATAGAAACGGATATGGTTTTTATAAGGTTTTTCAGATGCGGGTAAACAGCGAATACCTGTTTGCCGCGATGAGAGGTGCACAACGTGAGTTTGAATCTTTTTTACTGCCGCAAAGCAGATCTGGTGGTTATGCCTTTACGGTAAGTCAGCAAACGGTAGATAAGTTTCCGATGATTAACGGGAAAGCCATTAATGAAGCGGGTTCTTTATACGATCCGGCCAATCCTTACGCCAACCGTGATCCCCGTTTTGCCAATTCAGTAATTTATAATGGTGCCCCATGGATTTTAAGTGGTAATAATGCTGCTCCTGTAAATACTTATGTAGGTTCTGGTACAACGGATGCTGTGAGTGGTCCGCTTGGGTTTAATACAGGCTACTTTCCCCGTAAATATCTTTTAGAAAACTCTACAGGAAACGGTGAGCGATGCTGGGGACTGATTCGGTATGCAGAAATTTTATTGAATTATGCTGAAGCACTTAACGAATACAGCGGACCAGTACCTGAAGTGTATGCCCAACTAAGAAAAATAAGGGAACGTGCTGGTATTACCGCAGGTCCAGATGGTAATTATGGAATTAAGGCAGATGCAACACAAGATGAAATGCGGGCCATTATTCAAAAAGAACGCGATATAGAATTGTTTATGGAAGAACACCGTATGTGGGACGCGAGAAGATGGAAAACAGCTGCGGTTGATTTTGAAAAGCCAATACGAGGCGTTAAAATAACCAAAACGGGTAATACCTATAGTTACGAATATGTAGATGTGCGCGAACATCATTTTCCTGCCAATTATGGTTTATTCCCAATGTTGGCTTCAGAAATAGCAAAAAATACAGCATTGATCCAAAATCCGGGCTGGTAGAAAATAAAGAAACATCAGTTCGGTCTGATAAAAAATGGTTAGTATCGTTAGTTTGGGGTCACCTTGCCTAGCTTGGTGGCTTTTTTAAATGAAATGAAGCGAAAAATGAAATTGAATTGCCTTTTGCCAATTCTTTATTGCGAATACCTAAACCGGTTTGCTTAAATAAAAAATAAACATGATTGCCATAAGTGAAAAAACAAACAACAAAATAAAGGCTCACCGAAAGATTAGATTTGGATTTCTGGTTGGAGGCCTGATGCTGATTGGTATATCGGCAAACGCCCAAAACGAACCTTTTAATGTTATTCTGCAGTGCATTAATAACGATTTGCAGACTTTTGTTAAAGATAAACCATTGGCCGAAGAGGTGGGCAAACATCTTAAAAATCTAAATGCAGATGGCAGCTGGGCAGATATCAATTATGCCGATGTGCAGTACGATCCTTTAAAACGGATCAAAGATATGGCGACCGCTTATATCCGCCCATCGAATAAACTTTATAACAATAGCGAACTACACGCTGCTATTGTGAGGTCTTTACAGAACTGGCTGGATAAAAACCCGAAGAACAAGAATTGGTGGTACAATGATATTTTTTATCCTCAGGCTATTGGGCAAACCTTAATTTTGATGCGCAATGCCAAAACCGGGCTTCCTGCAACGCTAGAAAATGCGTTGATCAAAAGGATGATCAGAAAATTAAAGACTGGCGACGGTGCCAACACTTCTGATGAAGCATTACATTATTTATATCGTGCTTGCCTAACACAGAACAAGGTAACGCTCGATTCTGCTGCAAAATACCTGTTCGAACCTATTGCCATAACTGATGGCAAGGAAGGTGTTCAGGTTGATGGGAGTTATTATCAGCATGGAAAACAGCAGGCCATTGCCAGTTATGGAAGGGTGTTTGCCGGAAATTCGGTTAATGCGGCTTTCTATTTAAGGGAAACAGGGTATGCTTTGCCGAAAGATCAACTGGCCATTTTGGTCAATTACCTTAAAAATACTTTCTTAAAAACCATAAGAGGATCGTTTTACGATTTTAATGTGCGTGGACGAGGGATTAGCCGTAAAGATTCTTTAAGCAGCGGAATGGGTGGGATGGTGAATAAAATTAAACTTTTCGATCCTGAAAATGCCGCATATTGGGATGCTTCGGTTAAACGGACCTCGGGGGCGGAACTGCCCAGTTATAAAATTATGCCCACCCATAACCAGTTTTGGAAAAGCGGATATACCCTGCACCTTCGCCCCGCTTATACCTTTAGTGTGCAAACGGCATCAACAAGAACTTTACGGACAGAACGCGGTAACAATGAAAACATATTGGGGAAATTTCTCCCCGATGGGGCAACCAATATCCAGCGTAGCGGATCGGAATATGCCAACCTGATGCCTGTTTGGGAATGGGATAAAATCCCTGGAACCACCAGTAGAGATTATGCCGATGATAATGGTGCAACAATATTAAAGGAATGGGGAATTCCGGGGACCACCAAATTTGTGGGTGGAGTTAGTGATGGTATTTATGGCGTTTCATGTTACGATTTAGACTATGATCGTGTTCAAGCAAAAAAAGCATGGTTCTTTTTCGATCAGGAAGTGGTTTGTTTAGGTGCTGGGATTAGGAGCGATTCGGAAGAAAATATTACCACAACTGTTAATCAGGCTTGGTCTAGGGGGGATGTAATTTCATCAAATGGAACACGGGCTAAAGGCAATAGCGAAGGCTGGGCAGTTCATGATAGTATTGGGTATATTTTTCCCCAGGGTGGGATTTTAGAAATCAACAGCAAATCGCAAACCGGAAACTGGTACCGCATCAATCATTTTCAAGGTAAAACCGAACTCAAACATAATGTATTTAAGATTTGGTTAAATCATGGCAAAAATCCTCAGAACGCCAGCTATCAGTATATTGTTGTGCCAGGAATTGACGCTGCGGGTTTAAAAAAATACAACCGGTCGATGATACAGGTATTAAAAAATACCGATGAACTGCAGGCTGTAAAACATACCGGACTGGACATGTTGCAGGCCGTTTTTTATAAAGCGGGAACACTGGCTGCCAATGGCCTTTCCCTTCAGGTAGACCAGCCGTGTACGGTTTACATTAAAGATTTAAACGGTAAAAACCCTACGTTATATATCGCAGATCCCGCACAGGAAAATGCAACTATAAGCGTGTTGTTAAAGCTGCCAGGATTATCGAAATCAAAAAGTATAAATTGTAATTTGCCAAATGGTGCTTTTGCAGGTGCTACAGCAAGTTTTAAAATAAAAGAATAAAACAAATTATAAACGATGAAACCATCATATCCTCAGCAATACAAAAAATAATAAACAGGATATGATATTTCCTCTGCTAGGAGAGCTTCATTACCTTCAAAACACAAATATACAGATGAAAAAAATCAATTTAATTGCCGCATTACTCCTGCTTACGGGGGGTAGTTCATTTGCCCAAACCGCCAAGAAGCCAATGGCTCAGTTAATTAGCGATGAATTTAAATTCGCCGCTGACCAATATAAAGTACTTGCTAAAAATATACCCGAAGGTAAAACGCCTCAGAGTTTCGACAAAGGTAAATCTATAAACTACGATATTAAATGGTGGTGCAGCGGTTTTTATTCTGGCAGTTTGTGGTACATATACGAACAAACTAAAGATCAGAACATTAAACGGGAGGCAGAAGCAGCCTTAAAAGTAATAGAGCCGAACCAAACTTATACCGGAAACCACGATTTGGGTTTTATGATGTATTGTAGTTTTGGAAATGCTTACCGCTTAACCGGCAAGCCAGAATATAAGGCTGTGATTCAGCGTTCGGCAGAATCTTTGGCTACGCGGTACCGCCCTGTCGTAAAATCTATCCAATCTTGGAACAAAAGCAAAATGTGGGAGTGCCCAGTAATTATAGATAATATGATGAATCTTGAAATGATGAACTGGGTTAGTGATAATGGTGGAGATAAGAAGTATAAAGAAATTTCGGTTATCCATGCCAATACAGCTTTAAAGAACCATTTTCGCCCAGATTTCAGTTCTTTCCATGTAGTAGATTATAACCCTCAAACCGGAGCGGTAATTAGGAAGGCAACGTGGCAGGGCGCAGCAGACTGTTCGGCGTGGTCGCGTGGACAGGGTTGGGCTTTGTATGGCTATACTATGATGTACCGATTTACCAAAGATCCGGTCTATTTAAAACAGGCCAAAGGTATTGCGCACTTTATATTGAACCATCCAAATTTACCTGCCGATAAAATTCCTTTCTGGGATTTCGATGCGCAGGGGATTCCATTTGCCAAACGCGATGCTTCTGCAGGCGCACTGATGGCTTCGGCATTGTTAGAGCTGGGTCAGTACACTTCGGGTAGCGAAAAAACAGCATTCAAATCTGCGGCCGAAACCATGATCTATTCGCTTTCGAGCAGTGCTTACCATGCTAAATTAGGTGAAAACGGTGGTTTTTTGTTGATGCACAGCACAGGCGCCTACCCGTTAAACAGCGAAATAGATGTACCTTTAATTTATGCCGATTATTATTATTTGGAAGCATTGGCCAGGTATAAAAAATGGTATTTATCTCAGAACGATTGATATATCTTTAAAAGATTTTATTTATAATCGTCACCCTGAATTTATTTCAGGGTCTATTTGCATGAAAGATGCTGAAACGAGTTCAGCATGACGATTTCGTAAGGGAAAGAAGCTAAAAATTGATTCCTGTAAAAGAATACAGATCGCTTAATCGGGTAAAATAGTAGCAGCTCACATGCCACCTAGACCCGATTAAAGTGAACAAGAGCCCGATTTTTCATCGGGAGAAGTAAAACGGAAAGCGGGAAGAAACCTGAATCGAAGTGCAGGAACCTGCTCTCCAAATAATTAAAAATAACTTGAGCTTTGGTGTTAAACTCGCATAATAAAGAAAATGAAATATAAACCTATTGTTTATTCTGGAAATGAACGTTTAGTAATGCTTCGGATGCGGTAGTCCCGTTATTCGCTTTATCCCGATAGAAAACCTGTCAAACAAGCAAGTACACCAAAATATAACATAAACCGGTGCTTAAATCGGGATGCACGCTACTACCGGGTTTATGAACTGGGGCTTGTGCAAGGACTGTCAATAATAGTAATGCCCGCCGTGCCACCTAGACCCGATTGGAGTGGACATCCTGATCCTTCATCAGGATAAAACGGAAAGCGGGAAGAAACCTGAATTGTAGCACAGAAACCTGCTCTCCAAATAATTAAAAATAACCAGAGTGAGCCATCACACTCACATATATAATGATAATGAAATATAAACTGATTTTTTCTGCCCTGCTGATTTTTTCTCAGTTGGCAAACGCACAAAAGAAACCTGCAACAGGTGCCGAGGACCGTGCTTTTTGGGTTAAAACCTTAAACCGCATTGCCTACCCGGTGATCCATAACCTGGCCAATGAAACTTTAAAAAAGAACATGCCGCTAGAAAAAGCCCCTGGCTATGGCTTAAACGTAGCCAAAGTTACGTATCTCGAAGCCCTGGGCCGTACCATTGCAGGAGTTGCGCCATGGTTGGCTTTGCCGGATGACAACTCTGCAGAAGGTAAGCTCAGAAAAACCATGCGCACCGAGCTTTTAAAAGCGCTGGCCAATTCAGTAAATCCCGCAAGTCCTGATTATATCAGTTACCGCTCCGAAAATCAGCCTATTGTTGATGCCGCTTATGTAGCACATGCCTTTCTTCGGGCGCCAAACGCACTCTGGGAGCCGCTTGATGAAATCACCAAAAAAAGGTTTATAGAAGAATTTAAATCGCTACGCACCAGAAGCGGTGCCTACAATAACTGGCTATTGTTTTCGGGCTTAACTGAAGGGTTTTTATTGAGCATTGGCGAGCAGTACGATCCTGCCCGTGTTCAATTCTCGATTAATAAAATGAAGGAATGGTATGTAGGCGATAGCTGGTACAGTGATGGCGAAAAATTTAGTATGGATTATTACAATTCTTATGTGATCCATCCCATGCTGGTTGATCTTTTGAAAGTTTTAGTTGATAAAAAAAGAGCATCTCAGGCCGACTATGATATAGCCTTGAAAAGAATGGTACGTTATTCTGAATATCTGGAAAGAATTATTTCACCAGAAGGTACTTATCCTGCCTATGGCCGTTCGATTACTTACCGTACAGCAGCCTTTCAGGCCCTGGCGCAAACAGCGCTAATGGAAAAACTGCCAGAATATGTAAAACCATCGCAAGTTCGTGGCGGCTTAACCGCGGTAATGCATAAACTGTACGATGGAAACCAGAATTTTGATGATAAAGGATGGTTGGTGCTTGGCTTTAACGGTCATCAACCGGAAGTGGCTGATACCTATACTTCTACAGGAAGTTTATACATGGCCACCTTAGGCTTTTTAACCTTGGGTTTACCTGCCGATAATAAATTTTGGACAGATGCACCCGCACCATGGACCAGTTTGAAAGCCTGGAGCGGAGAAACCATAAAAAAGGATTATAAAGTTGAGTATTAATACAAATAATAAGTATCGTATAAATATATTTGCGGATAGGATCTGATATCGGTTCAGGCCTTATCGCAAAACTCAATTTTTAACCAATGAACAAATTCGAAAGCCGTTACGCGCAAAGCCCTAAAGAAGTTAAACAAATGGATACCGCAGCTTTGCGGGATAATTTCCTGATCGAAAACGTATTTGAGGCCAACCAGGTAAACCTAACTTTATCTCATTTTGATAGATATATTGTTGGGGGTGCAATGCCTGTTGATCAGAAAATAGCACTTCCAAACCCTGGTGATTTAAAAGCGACCTATTTTTTAGAACGTAGGGAACTGGGTATTATCAATGTAGGTGGAAAAGCAATCGTTACTGCTGACGGCGAAAAATACGAATTGGATTATAAAGAGGCTTTATACATTGGTAAAGGTACAAAAGAAGTATTTTTTGAATCTGTCACACCTGGTGAGGCGGCTAAATTATACATCAATTCTGCTCCTGCCCACCACACTTATCCTAACAAAAAAGTAAGCAAAGCGGAAGCAGAGATTGTAGAATTGGGCACGCCTGAAACCGCAAACCATAGAATAATCAATAAGTTGTTGGTGAACAGTGTTTTGCCGACCTGTCAATTGCAAATGGGTATGACGGAACTAAAATCGGGCAGTGTTTGGAATACCATGCCGGCACATACACATGATAGGAGGATGGAAGCTTATTTCTATTTCGAAGTTCCAAAAGGTCAGAGTGTTTGCCATTTTATGGGCCAGCCACAAGAAACCCGTCACATTTGGATGCAAAGTGATCAGGCGGTAATCTCGCCAAACTGGTCTATCCACTCAGGCGCAGGTACAAGCAACTATACCTTTATTTGGGGCATGGCTGGCGAGAATTTAGATTATGGTGATATGGATCACTGTGCCATCACCGAATTGAAATAAATTACATCGTCATCGCAACTACATTACCGATTTTTCATCGGTAGCGGAATGGAGCGGTCTTAAATGCATCATAGAATAAAGAACATGTCTAACATATTTAATTTAGCAGGTAAAACTGCATTAGTTACCGGTTGTAAAAGAGGAATAGGAAAAGCAATGGCTTTAGCTTTGGCCGAAGCAGGTGCCGATATTATCGGTGTTTCTGCCAGTCTTGAATTACAAGGTAGCACTATAGAAAAAGAAGTTTTAGCACTGGGTAGAAAGTTTTATGCTTACCAGTGCGATTTTGGTAAACGCGAAAATACCCTGGCTTTTGCTGCGCAGGTAAAGGCCGATCATCCCGTTATCGACATTTTAGTAAATAACGCCGGAACGATTTTACGTCAGCCGATTGCTGAGCATTCGGATGAGTATTGGGACGAAGTAATTGCGGTAAACCAAACTGCACCATTTATTTTAACCCGCGAAATCGGAAGGGAAATGATTGCCAGAGGTAGCGGAAAAGTAATTTTTACGGCATCCTTACTGTCATTCCAAGGTGGAATTACTGTTCCCGGTTATGCGGCAAGTAAAGGTGCAATTGCATCTTTAACCAAAGCTTTCGCAAACGAGTGGGCTTCAAAAGGCGTAAATGTAAATGCGATTGCTCCTGGTTATATCGCAACTGATAATACTTCAGCTTTACGTGAAGATCAGGATAGAAGCACTTCTATTTTATCGCGTATTCCTGCCGGAAGATGGGGAACACCAGAAGATTTTAAAGGGCCTACATTATTTCTGGCCTCACCTGCCAGCGATTATGTTCATGGGACAATTTTGACCGTTGATGGTGGTTGGATGGGAAGGTAGGTTAGTCCGTAGTCTGGAGTCTTTAGTCCTTAGTCGATGATTCAAGGGGAATAAACCTCGCAGGTTTTTAAAACCTGCGAGGTTTTTTTATGCACCTTGGACTCCAAACGCTTAACGCCAAACTTTTTAAAACCTGCGAGGTTTTTATACGCCCAGGACTAAAGACTTCGGACTTATGACTGTGGACTAATAAAGGTTATAAATCTCCTTAATATCTTTCAAAATCTTTTCGAAATCGATCTTCAGGTCAATTAAGCGACCCGTGTGGATATCAAATACCCAACCGTGAACGGTTAATCCACGATTTGAAATAGCTTCCTGAACTGCTGCTGTTTTTAACAGGTTTACACATTGCTCCTGAACATTAAGCTCTACCAATCTGTTATAACGAAGACTTTCATCTTCAATGGCATTCAGTTCGTCTTTATGGATGCGGTATACATCGCGAATGTTTCTTAACCAGGGGTTTAATATGCCCAAATCTGCAGGCTGCATGGCTGCTTTAACGCCTCCACAATTGTAATGGCCGCAAACCACAATATGGTTAACTTTTAAATGGCGCACGGCGTAATTTAAAACCGTCATCACACTCAGATCCACGTTGTTTACCAGGTTGGCTACATTCCGGTGAACAAAAGCCTGCCCTGGTTGTATACCCATTAAATCTTCTGCCGTAACACGGCTATCTGAACAGCCGATGTACAAAAACTCAGGGCTTTGGCCTTTCGATAATTCAGTAAAATAATCAGGGTTGATGGCCAGTTTTTCGGCGATCCATTTTTCGTTGTTCTTAAAAACTTCTTCTACATTCATGCTTTTGCTTTAAATAGAATTTAGGGATATGTTGTATTGATAAATTGGCATTTATTGCGCCATAAAACTAAAAAAAGATTCTCTCATTTCGGTAAGTTCTTCTTCTTCTCTTTCGTTAGCTAACTAACAACTTTTTCTGTTAAATGTTTAGTGGTTTGAGAGGTATTGTGGAAGGAAACACGCTACAAATAGTATAAATGTAATAAAGGCTGTGAAAAATAAAAAAGGTTTAAGGCCAGCGGTACTACCACTATTCTTTAATATCAGTTGTCTGGCTACGTCTGAAGTGAGCAATGATACGCAGATTAAAAATACGAAAGCAAGCGCTAAGCCAACACCAATTCCGAATATTTCTGTCTCTTTTCTGGTGTAAAATATGTTGAAAAAATCGGATAGGAAAAGTAAGTTCCAGATCACCACGATACCTGCGGCAATTGGAATTTTAATCGGGAAACCAGTTTGAGCCTGAAGCTGGCTGATCTCCTGCTCAATGTAATTTGGGGTAGGTTCGGTATAATTAAGAAAACCGGTTTGTATGATCTCTGCCATCCGCTCCTCTGCATTTCCCAGAAAGGTAAAGAAGATGTCTTTATTGTATTTTTCAACTCGGTGGGTAATCCTGATTGAACTACCTAATATAGAAGTGTGGGGAGTAATGGCGATAATATCTGAGCGTCTAAAAACAAAATTACCCCTGATGGATGCATTAAGTTCGAGTTTAAATTCGCTTATTTTTAAAGTGGCAAAAGGCCAGGTTGCCTTAAAGCCGCCTATTCTAACGCCACCTGTTTCTTCAAATGTATTCATTTATCGAGCAATTAATCTGTTCGAATATATCCCATTTAATCTGATTTTTTATAGTCTTGATTAAATTTATATATGAAGAAAAATAAAAGTCAATATCAATCACCGTTATTGTTTAACTGGGATTAATATTGACTTTAAAAATGTTTTTAACTGGCAACAGCTACCGCATTCTTGTTAATGTGGTTAGGCAGTTCTTCAAGTGTGTATAAGTTAACCAACGATTCTCTTAATACATTTTTAGCATCGTACCACATGTTTTCTTGGGTAAAATGACAAACGCCATTGGTTAGCTCGGTAATAATTGCACCAATTAAGGTTGCAAAATGATTTTCGAAAACATCGCCAGAATGATATTTTAAAGAAAATACTTTGTTATAATTTTGAAGCTGAGCTTCAACCTCTGCGCTCAGTTTTATAGGTTTTGCAACCTTTCTTTTTTTCTTTTTAAATAATCCCAATATCTTTTGTACAAAACTCTGCTTGATGATTTTGTCTTTAAAGAGCTTTTTCTTGTACTCCTTAAGGTCGAATGATTTAAGGGATACGCCAAAATTTAGTTTTAGGTTATTCTCGTTAAATATTTCCAAACTGGGTTTGTCCCATTTGAAAACGATTGGCAAGTTTCCATTCGGGTTTCTGAATGAAAAAGAGGAGTTAATATCCAGAACATTTTCATGCTCATTTAAACGTTTTAAAATTGTTGGGATAAGATCGTCTGTTAATGAATTGGTGTAGATGTTTATATAAGCACTCATGTTTAATTAAGATTAGCTGAAATCAATTATCGCAAATGGGCAATTGCCATAGGCTTTATTAAATGATAGTAAGGATATCATTATATTGTAGAGTGATCCATTTTAAATAGATTTGGCTCCTCAATATCGATTAACTTGGAAATCTTAAGGTGAATTGGCGGTTGTAGTTTTTCATTTGTATATGTTTGTTTTTGTGTGGCATTATTTTCAGTGGATGCGTTTTTTTTAATTTCAATTACTTAAACGAATCAAAACGCTGAAACGTTACAGTTAATTTTTTTTAATAGCCCTTAAGCAATAATTATACCACAAATACGTTGATTATTTTAATCTTTCGAGCAGCGTTTTCATGTTGGTTAGCTGTAGGATGTTTTTAAATTCGGGCGTATCAAAACCACCTTTATCTATCACCTGCTTTAAGCTTCTGTTAAAGCTTCTTACGGAGATGCCCAGGTAGGCAGCCATGTCTTCTTTTGAGATGGAGATATGCTCATCAGCCTGCAGTTTGAGTAATTTTAAAAGTGCATATTCTAAGGTATATAGCTGTTGGAAGGATGCCCGTGTACTGGTTTGTATAATTCTGGTAGACAGTTCCTGGAGTAAGATTGTAGTAAATTCGCTACTTTTATTAATTAAGGAAAGGAATAAATGGTCAGGGATAACATAGGCTGTAACATCACTTATTGCGGCTACGTTGCACAAACAATCAATCTTTTTTAAAGCTTCTAATTCGCCAACCACTTCGCCTTTGCCTAAAAATTCGATAATAAAGTCCTTGCCGTTTTCTTCAGAGATGAAACACTTGCTTATTCCATCTTTAATGATGTAAATGTTGCTTATTTTTCCTCCCTGTTCAATAAATCTATAACCTGCTTTAAAGTTTTTAAGTGTAATGGTTCCTCCTTCACTTTCGGTACAGAAACGTTCGATAAAGGATAAGAAAGTAAGATTGGTCCGTAGCATATTTTTCAGTCAGGACAAATGTCCTTTTTTAGCAGTCTTAGTTGCGTTACTTTTGTCGCATTAAAAGTAAGCATAACCATGAAAAATCAAATT
Organism: Pedobacter sp. ISL-64; assembly: GCF_018613605.1. GTDB lineage: Bacteria > Bacteroidota > Bacteroidia > Sphingobacteriales > Sphingobacteriaceae > Pedobacter. The sequence continues at coordinate 36,786 of NZ_JAGGPU010000023.1, forward strand.
ACCGTAATTGCTTTTGATGCTGATGATACCCTTTGGGTAAACGAACCTTATTTCCGCGAAACGGAAGAACAGTTTGCAGGTCTTTTAGAAGATTTTATGCCTCATCATAGCATTCTGGCAGAACTTTACAAAACTGAGATTGCCAATTTGCCACTTTACGGCTACGGGATTAAAGGTTTTGTTTTAAGCATGATCGAAACGGTGTTAAGGATAACTGAAGGTAAAATAGACCCTATTGTGATTAGTAAAGCGATAACACTTGGACAGGAAATGCTCAATAAACCAGTCGAATTGCTTGATGGGGTAGAAGAGGTACTTAAAGCCCTGCACGGAAAATACAGATTAGTGGTTGCGACGAAAGGCGACCTGCTCGATCAACAGCGCAAGCTCACCAAATCAGGACTTGATCACTATTTCCACCATATTGAAATTATGAGCGATAAACAGGAAAAAGATTATCAAAAACTGATCAAACACCTGGATTGTAAACCTGAGGAGTTTTTAATGCTGGGCAACTCCTTAAAATCGGATGTTTTACCGGTACTGAATATTGGCGGACATGCCGTTCACATTCCCTTCCATACCACATGGGTACACGAGCATATCGATCATACCATTGAACATGTAAATTTTTATCAGATGGAAAGCCTATCTGAGATTTTACCAAAATTAATTGAATGAAAGAAAAAATAGATATAAACACCTGGATCAGAAAAGATCATTTTAAATTTTTTAGCGCCTTTGATGAACCTTTCTTTGGCGTAACCGTAGCGGTAGACTGTACTGCTACTTACGAAGAAGCAAAAGAACATAACGTTTCTTTTTTCCTGCTTTATCTGCACAAATCGCTGCTTGCTGCAAATCAGGTAGAACCTTTTAGTTACCGTATTATTGATGGCGAAGTTTGGAAATACAATAGTGTGAATGCTGCAGCTACCATCAACAGACCAAATGGCACATTTGGATTTGGCTACATGGATTTCTACAGGGATTTTGAAGATTTTAGAACAGCAGCCAATAAGGAGATCGAAAAGGTGCAGGCCGGCATGGGTTTAATCCCTTCCTCATCAGGCGAAAATGTGATCCACTATTCGGCATTGCCCTGGTTAAACTTCAGTTCTTTATCACACGCCCGCAATTTTGCTTATCAGGACAGCTGCCCTAAAATATCTTTTGGCAAGGTTAGGGATGAAAACGGAAGAAAAATAATGTCGGTTTCTATACATGTAAACCATGCTCTGATGGATGGTTATAACGTTGCGCAGTTTGTAGATGCCTACCAGGCGCTATTGAACAAAAAAGAGGTTAACGAATATATTTAATTCAAAACTTTAAAGAATTAAACCTAAAGGATATTTAATGTTCGGTTAATATTAGGAATTTATTTTCGGCGATGTTTATAGCTGCCGTTATTATTCCTTTTTATCTTTTGGCTATTGTAGCCATGTGTTATATGGATACTGCTTTTAAGGCCATTATGTTTTTTGTGCTGTTACTTATTGCCACATTTGTACTTTTTCTGTTCATTAATTATCCTATGCAATCGGTTTTTGTTGTAATCTGTTTAATGGCCATGTTTGCTTTTAAACCTAAAGATTAATTAAAAAATGAATTATGATTTGCATTCGAGAAAGTATTTGCTATTTTTGCTGCTCGGGCAGGAAGCTTGTTTCAATTACCGAATGATTATTTAATTTTTTTGGTTATTGAATATTTGAAATTGGGGGATTAGCTCATTTGGCTAGAGCGCTTCGCTGGCAGTGAAGAGGTGATCGGTTCGAATCCGATATTCTCCACCATTATATTACGCCCTTAAATTTAATTTAAGGGCTTTTTTTTGCGCCTTGAAATAGCGGTTTTTCAGCATGAAATAAGCACGATAAATATTTTAATAAATGCAGTTAAAGTGAATGAACGAATATAAAATGTGGGTATAGCTCTTGTCGTTAGATATTGTTCTTGTTGCTTTCTACTTTATTAATTTTTTCTGGAGCTTAGCGTGTAACATGTAATTTTAGCATGCTCAAAAGACCATTGAACTTGACATGTTTTTCACTGCAATTTGATAAACCTCTTGTAATTCTATTAGAAATTTATCCTCCCATACCCCAATTCTCCTTTAATCAGAATCCAACTTTATCTTATTGTTTTTCAAAACGTTGTCTTGGTGGTCTGCTGCCTCAGGTATGGTCATATCCATACTCTTTTCTGGGCCGGGTTAACAATTAAGCCCCTAGATGTAAACAAAAGATACCTATGTCAAAGACTCTTTGCTACTACATTTGGATAGAAAAAATTACTAGCCAAAATTCTAACCAATTATGAGAAAATTTTTAACATGTGCAGCAGTAACCATGCTTTTATTTACCGGATGCAAAAAAGAGCAGCAAGTTGTAACAGATAAAGCCGGAGAGGTAAAAGCCGATTGGACCTCGGATAATAGCTCATCCAATTACACCAGTAAAGCTTATTCTCCGTATACTGTTTTTAATAATGTATGGGGTGCAAATCCTGGCTATCAGAGTATTTGGGCCAATAATGGAAACAATTGGGGCATCTGGTCCAACCATCCGAATACATCAGGTATAAAATCTTACCCCAATTCCGAACGCAAGGTGCAGCGCTTGCTGAGCAGTTTGAATAGCCTTACCTCTTCATATAATGTTACCGTACCTTCAGATGGGTCTTGGGGCGCAGATTATGATGTTTGGACGAGTAATGACAAATACGAAATTATGTTGTGGATGAACTATCGGGGCAGTGTTGGGCCGATAGCCAGTTCGTATCCAGGTGGTGTGGCTCAAATCAATGTATCCAACAAAACCGTTGGCGGACATACCTGGAATGTATACAAGGGCCCAGTTGGTTCGGGGTGGCAAACAGGTATTTTCTTTCCTGCGCACCAGTAATTCAACCTCAGGTAATGTTAATATCAAAGATATTATGAACTATCTTAAAAACGACCTTGGCTGGATCGGGAACGAAACGATAGACCGCGTTCAGTTCGGCTTTGAGGTAACCAGCACCGCTGGTGGAAGAAATCACTATGTAAATAACTATACTGTATCCTTTAATTAACTAATTAACAATTTATAACGGGCGTATTAATTTTTTCTACCTAAATCCATTACCCAGTAGGTGCCAGCTTTGCCGGCACCTACTTCATTATAGGTCGAGTCCATCATTGCCTTACAATGGCTTTCGCTGGCAATCCATGCTTCCATAACCAGGGCAGCACTGTTATAATTTTTAGCAATAACTTCCCCAACCGCTGTTCCTTTATATCCCTGTTCCCGCGATCTTTGCACTGCCGGAACACCTTCAGGTGTAAGATGGCTGAAATAGTTTCGGCTCAACATATCCTCAGCATGCAGTGCGGCAGTTTTTTCCAGTGAGGTGTTCCAGGTAACCTTTTGCACAGGTGGCATAATATCTGTTCCACAGGTGCAGCCTGTTTTTCTTATCTGGTTTAGTCTTGTCAACAGTTCAGCCTGAATGTCGATTTCAACATCTTCTGTTCGTTCCTTTTTGCACGAAAAAAGAAATGTGCCCAACATAAGCATAAATAAATACGCTAACCAGATACTTTTACGCTTGTCTGCTAAAAAACTGTGATTATTCATTTTAGATAGAAGGATATGCTAGTTTACGCCTGAGTTTCTAAGATACATATAGATATCTATAAAAGCACTTCAAAATTAAATAAAGCACATCTGGTTATATTTTATGGGTTAATTATAAAATAAACCCGTTATTGGTTTTTGTAGTTTTATTGTTACATTGCATATGCTTTGCCCTAACCAAATATTTTTTTTGCGATTAAAATGCGTGTTAAAATCATCCTGATCTTATTGGTTATTTGTGAATTTGCATATGCACAGCAAACGCAACTGCAGTTTTCAAGGCTTGATCTATCAAACGGACTTTCCAGTAATCAGGTAACTGCTATTTATAAAGATAAGCAAGGCTATTTGTGGTTTGGTACCATGGCCGGATTAAACCGGTATGATGGTTATCAGTTTAAGGTTTTTAAGCATAATGCGAGGGATCCAAAATCCTTAAGTGATGATTTCATCAATGCAATAAGCGAATTGCCCGATGCTAAACTCCTGATCGATACCCGGGCAGGCTTAAATGTTTTTGATCTGGAAAAGGAGGAATTTATCCAGAATATTGCCCCTTTCTTTAAAAGCATGGGTATACCCACTACAAAAGTAATTGGTATAAAAAAAGATAAAATTGGTAACTTTTGGTTCAATGCCGGAGGCGAGGGCGTCTATGTTTACAGCATAGTTACAAAGAAAACCAACCATTTAAAATGTTCAGACCGTGCCCCAGATGCTTTGGGCTCAGCACCTGTTACCCATATCCAAAGTGATGCTAAAGGCAATATTTACGTTTTACATACCGATAAATCTTTCGAACTTTTAGATATCAATACCTTAAGGATCAAAAGAAGGTATTGCGATTTTAAGATTAAAGAAAAGGCTGCTTTTAAACCGCTGCGTTTTTTTATCGACAATGACGGTGACATATTTATCTGGAGTTTTGATGACCGGGAAGGACTAACTTATTACCAGCCAAAATATCATCTTGTAAAATATTTTAGTCAAAAAACAGGTAGTTTAAATAATAATTTGGTAACCGGCGTAATCCAGGATGAAAGTGGTACTATTTGGATCAGTACCGATCATGGTGGCATTAATATTTTAAATAAACAAACCCTTAAAGTAACCTATGTACAAAATAGGGAGGACGATCCGAAAAGTTTAAGCCAGAATAGTATAGTGAGCCTTTATAAGGATAACGAAGGAATTATCTGGATAGGGACTTTTAAAAAGGGAATTAGCTATTACCATAAAAACATCATCAAATTTCCACTATTCAGGCATTTGGCTTCTGATAGCCGCAGTTTGCCCTACGATGATGTAAACCGGTTTGTAGAAGATGATCAGGGCAATCTGTGGATTGGCACCAAGGGACAGGGGCTGATTTATTACAACAGAAAAACACAAAGTTATAAGACCTATAGGCACCAGGCCGATAGCCCCAATAGTATCAGTAACGATATTGTAGTAAGCTTATTTATAGATGATCAAAAAAAACTGTGGATCGGCACTTATTTTGGCGGTTTGGACTGTTTTGATGGACAGAACTTTAAAAATTACCGACACGATCCAAACAATGCCAAGAGCCTTGGCGATGACCGGATATGGGATATTATTGGAGGGGACGACCAAAAGCTCTGGATTGCTACTTTAGGTGCAGGTATCGATATATTGGACCGTTCGAAAGGTACCTTTTCGCATTACAAGGCCTATTCATCAGCCAATACCATTGGGTCTAATTTTATAACGACTTTATCAAAAGACAAATATGGCAATGCCTATATCGGTACCTCTTCAGGTCTAGACTTTTGGGAGAAGAAAACGGGGAAATTCAAACATTTTAATGCAGACCCACACCTCAAAAACTCATTGAGCAATGGCAATGTTTACGATATCCTGGAAGATAGTTACGGGTATATCTGGGTAACAACTAGGGATGGATTGAACCGGTATAACCCTAGAAACAACCAATTTGATGTGTTTAGAATTGATAATGGGCTTCCTGATAACAATACCTTAAAGATCCTTGAAGATAAAAACTGCAACCTTTGGTTAAGTACCACAAAAGGCTTAACCTTTATCAAGGTAAAAAAAACAGATAAAGGTCTTACCTACACCTTCAGGAATTACGATCAGCAGGATGGCCTGCAGGGAAGGGAGTTTAATATAAATTCCGGCTATATTACCAGAAATGGCGAACTGATATTCGGAGGTGCAAATGGCTTTAATCTATTTAAGCCAGAAGATATCAGGACTGACCATACAAGACCTGAAATTGCCCTTTCTGAGCTGCAGATTGCCAATAAAAGCGTGGCGGTTAACGAGGAGATGGATGGAGAGGTGATTTTGCATAAAACCTTAAACAGTTCTGAAAATTTATCTTTAACCCACAAGCATAATGTAATTTCGATTGAATTTACGGCATTAAATTACTTCGATCCCGATAAGATCAGGTACAGGTATATGTTAGAGGGCTTTGATAAAACCTGGCAAGAGCCTTCGGGGAATTTACGCAGAGCAACTTATACCAATCTGGATCAGGGATCGTATGTGTTCAGGGTTTCATCTACCAATTCTGCAGGCGATTGGGTATCGAACGAGAAAAGAATTTCTATCAAGATATTGCCACCCTTCTGGAAAACACCATTAGCTTATTTGCTTTATCTTGCGCTTGCCGGCGGAATACTTTTTCTGATCAGAAACCGTGGTATCCAAAAATTAAAACACGAATTTGCGTTGGAGCAGGAGCGCCATGAGGCAAAACGTATGCACGATCTGGATCTGATGAAGATCAAATTTTTTACCAACGTAAGCCACGAGTTTCGTACGCCTTTATCACTGATCATTACCCCGATGGAAAAACTGATCAGGCAGACCGCAGATGAAGGAAAAAAACAGCAGCTGCAGATGATCCATAGGAATGGGCGACGCCTGCTGAACATGGTTAACCAGCTGTTGGATTTTAGAAGAATGGAAGTGCAGCAGTTAAAACTTGATTGTAAGCTTGGCGATGTCGTGGATTTTATAAAAGACCTGACCTATTCCTTTACCGATATTGCCGAAAAGAAAAATATTAAATTCCATTTCGAATCTGAACTCATCAGCTTGATCACAGCTTTTGATCATGATAAAATAGAAAGAATACTGTTCAATCTGCTTTCCAATGCATTTAAATTTACATCTGAAAGTGGATCAGTTAATGTGCTGTTAAGTTCGACCCTAAATAATTTTAATCAAACCTGTCTCTTGATCAGTGTTAGCGATAATGGTATCGGCATTGAAGAAGATAAACTGAACCGGATATTCGACCGCTTTTTTCAGAGCGATATCCCAGGATCCCTTGTTAATCAGGGCAGCGGGATAGGTTTGGCTATTACCAAAGAGTTTGTCCGCTTGCATGGTGGTGAAATTTGGGCCGAAAGTAAGGTTGGTAAGGGTGCTACCTTTGCAGTTAAAATCCCTTTTGATGAGGCAGATGTAACAATAGTAGAAAATAGTAAGCTCAGTTTTACAGCTAAACTGTCTATCAGAGTACCAACAGAAGAAAGCAATGCCGAGGCTGTACCAGGATTCGATAAAAAACCTGTGCTACTATTGGTTGAGGATAATGACGACTTCAGGTTCTATTTAAAAGACAATTTAAACGAATTTTATCAGATTTACGAGGCGGTAAATGGAAAAGAGGGGTGGCAAAAGGTCTTATCTGCCCATCCCGATCTGGTGGTGAGCGATATCAGTATGCCCGAAATGAACGGTATCGACCTGTGTAAAAAAATTAAAGGCGATGTACGCACTGCAGATACCCCAGTAATATTACTGACCGCACTTACCGGTGAGGAGGTGCAGCTTTCTGGCCTGGAAACCGGTGCTAATGATTATGTAATGAAACCTTTTAATTTTGAAATACTGCTTTTCAAAATCAAAAACCAGCTGAAACAGTTAGCATCTTCGAAGATAAAATATAAAAAACAAGTCGATATTAGTCCCAAAGCCGATGAAATAGAATCTGTTGATGAAAAATTTATGCGGCAGCTTTCTGCGCTGATCGAAACCAACGTATCCAATGCTGATTATTCTGTAGATCAGCTAAGTCAAGACATGGCCATGAGCCGTGTAAGCCTTTACAAAAAAGTACTGCTTTTAACCGGAAAATCTCCGGTAGAGTATATCCGTTTTTACCGCCTCAGAAAAGCGACACAGCTTTTGGAAAAATCGCAGTTAACCGTTTCCGAAATTGCCTATGAGGTTGGTTTCAACAACCCAAAGTACTTTACCAAGTATTTTAAGCAAGAATTTAATATGCTGCCATCAGTATATATTGCCAAAAAACTAAGCAAAAAGTAGTGTTGAACCGTAAATAGAAGTGGGACAACATAAATTGGATAGGTTTCATGCGACGCCGATCTGTTTTCAAGGAGTTATTTGTTTTGAATTGTGCCTTTGGCTGCAGCAATAATGAGTTGGGCTACTTCTTTAGCGTGCGAAATGTAAACTGAATGGCTGGCTCCTTCTATTTCTATAAGGTGGCTTTTTGCACGTTTTGCATACATCCTTTCCAGATCCGGATTAATGATCCGATCTGACTTGGCTACCATATACCAACTTGGCTTTGTTTTCCAGGCAGGGTTGAGGATAATGGCATGAAATACGGAATCTGCTGTTGGCGTTTGGGAGTTGGCCATAAAATCAGCCTTTGATGCCGGTAGATCCGCTGAAAAATCGGCTGCAAAGAATTTCGGATCAATATAATCCCAGCCGTCCGTTCCCTTGATCAGCGACTTATAAGCCGAAGGATTCATCTTGCCGTTATTTGCCTCCGACTCGCCATCATTAGGGGCATGCGCAGCGATATATACCAAGCCGGCCACTTTTGGATCATTGCCTGCTACTGTGATAATGGCTCCTCCATAGCTATGGCCAACCAAGATACAGGGTCCGTCCTGCTGATTAATTATTCGCTTTACCGCTGCAACATCTTCTTCAAAAGTGGTAAGCGTATGTTGTGTTACACTTACTTTATATCCTTTTTTTGTAAGTATTTCGTAAACCGGCTGCCAGCCAGACCCGTCTACAAAAGCACCGTGAACCAGCACCACATTCCGGACGTGCGTAGTATCCTGCGCTTTTACCGGAATGGAAAATACGAATGATACGAACAGCAAAAGCAGCCAAATCGCTTTTGCCTGATGATGGATATTTAATATTTTCATAGCTTTTTATTTATAGCCGTTGTTCTCTTTCATTCAGGTTTCTGAATTCTTTTGGAGACTGACCGACCTTGTTTTTAAAAATTTTGGTGAAATGAGAAGGGTGCTCAAAGCCGAGTCCATAAGCAATCTCGCTGATCGCGCTTTCTGTACTCCATAGTAAATGCTTTGCTTTATCAATTAATTTCAAATGGATCTGTTCCTGTGTTGACTTGCCAGTATATTTACTTAATAGGTCGGATAGGTAATTGGCAGATAAATTTAAGTGCGAAGCGAAATACTTTACATCCGGAATGCCGGTGTTAATCAGGGAGCCTTGAGTAAAATAATCATTCAAAAGTCTTTCAAATTTTTCAACAATATCATTTCCCGCTTTTACCCTGGTTAAAAACTGCCGGTCGTAAAACCTTGAACAGTAAGATAAAAGCAGTTCAAGGTTTGTCAGGATCAAATTATGTGAATGTTTATCAAGGTTGTTTCCGATCTCTTTACCAATGTTGCGCAAACAATCTTCTAAAACATCCCTTTCAGCATCTGAAATATGAAGGCATTCATTGGTGTCATAACCGAAGAAAGAGTACTCAGACAGTTTCCGCCCTCTGCTGGTCGCATTTAAAAAATCAGGGTGTATATAAATTGCCCAGCCCTCCACCTTGTTTTCGACTCCTGGGGTTAGCACTTGATCAGGTGCGGTAAACATTAATGAACCGGCTGAAAAATCATAACTGGTCCTACCGTATCTAAACACACCTTCGATCTTTTTACAGGCTATGGAGTATAAGTCAAGTCGGTAGGAGGCTCCCGGTTTTCTGTTCGAGCGGTCAACCCTGGCCAGGTCTATAACGGAAATAAGTGGGTGCAGCGGTTTATTGTAATGAAAAAAACCATGCAGTTCAGCAATTGATCTGATATCTATATAATCCATACAACCGACGTCTAATCCTGATTCAAATTTAGTAAACATACCTGGTATTTGCTGTTTCATATTCATTTTCCATTCGAATAAGGATAGGCATAAGCTTGCTATTATAATTGGTCATATCATTATACCACCGCCCACTTCTATACGCTGGGCATTTACGTACCTGCTGTCATCCGATAATAGCGATGCAACAAAACGACCTACATCATCAGCTACACCTAGGCGCCCCAGGGCTATGCCGGCTGCAATTTGATGCCTATGATCCTCATCGCCTTTTCCGCCGCCAAACTCGGTATCGATTGCACCGGGTGCAACACTATTCACCCGGATATTCCGGTCAGCATATTCCTTGGCGAAGTATCGGGTTAAACCTTCAGTTGCGGCTTTCAGTGCACCGTACACCGCCACGCCTGGAAACGCGAACCGTGCCAGCCCGGAAGAGATGTTAATGATCTGGCCGCCGTCAGCGATGAAAGGAAGCAGCTTTTGCGTCAGAAAGAATACACCTTTAAAATTGACGTTCACCAGTTGGTCGAACAGTTCTTCGGTTGTATCTTTAATAAGTGTTCGTTGAGCTATTCCCGCATTGTTAACGAGATAGTCGAAGCCTTCCCGGTCCCATTCTGTTCTAAGCACTTGCAGTACCTGTTTGCCGAAATTGCTGAACGATCCCGTATCGGCCGAGTTGAGCTGCAATGCAACCGCTTTACCACCATTGTGGTTGATCTCATCAGCCACTGCTTGTCCGTGTTCGGGTTGACTATTGTAAGTGAGGATCACGCCAATGCCGCGTTTTGCTGCATTCAATGCAATGCTTTTTCCTATCCCCCGGCTACCGCCGGTTATCAGGACGATTTTCGATTGTTGATCTGTTGTGTTCATCGTTTTAATTTTTTGATTACACAAAGTTCCACCATCAAATCGCTGCCCGCTTATACATTTAAGGGTAAGAATTATACATTTCTCATATATCTGACCAGATAAAGGCTATTCCGTGTAAAAGTGGGATTGAAGAGGCCAAATAAAGTTAGACAGAGCGTATTTGGTGCTTCTAAATCTTTCTTCTGATCAGCTTGCGTACTGTACATTCATATTCCTGATTATGATAAGCGTCTTACAGCTAAGCCCCAATTTGTAATTAATAATTGTTATTTTCGTGTACGTTAACTGAGTGCATATGGCATATTCCGATTTTACTCAAAGGGAAGAAGCTTTAACATGACAGGCATTTTTAGATAATAAATGCCTTTTAAGAAAGAACTGCAAAAAACTAGCTAAGAATTAATTATGGAAGGAAATAAAGAACTTGTTGGTGTTAAGGAAATTGCCCGCCGTGCAAATGTATCTATTGGTACGGTAGATCGGGTTTTGCATAACAGAACAGGTGTTTCCAAGAAAACAAAAGATAAAATACTGGCTATTATTGAAGAACTGGCATATCAGCCCAATATTTTGGCCCGCAGATTAGCCTCTAAAAAACAGATTGTTTTTGCTGTGATCATCCCTTCAGTTTCTGATGAAACGGATTATTGGCAAGAGCCCTTGATGGGTATTGAGCAGGCGGCAGGTGAAATAGCTCCTTACGGAATTATCCTGAAAAAATATTTTTACGATCTAAACCACAAAACCTCTTTTGTTCAGCAAATTGACCAAATTGACCTTTCGGATATTCATGCCGTCCTTATTGCACCAATTTTTATTGAAGAATCCGAAAATTTTCTGATCAAACTGGACAAAAGAAAAATTCCCTATGTTTTTATCAATTCGGATATCCAGGGCCATAATAGTTTGAGTTATTTCGGACCGGAACTTTACCAAAGCGGTTATCTGTCTGCCCATTTAATGAAGTATGTTATCAAGGAAGATGATACGATACTGATTGTCAATATCTCGCACGAGATAGATGATCACCATCACCTGCTCCGTAAGGAACAGGGTTTCCGTAGTTACTTTAAAGAGAATGATTTAAAAAATACCATCCTCAAAATTGATATCGTACAGACTGATTATCAATTCGTGGCTGCATCGTTGCAAACAGTTTTTAAGGAAAATAATGTATCGGCCATTTTTGTGACGAACTCCAGAGTGTCGGCAGTAGCAAAATATTTAAACCAAACTCACGCACGTAAAATGCTGATCGGATTTGATTACACTAAAGAAAATCTACAGTTCTTAAAGCAGGGGAGTATTGATTTTCTCATCTGTCAGAAACCCCGAGAGCAGGGATACAAAGGTATCATGGCACTGTACCAGTTTGTTGTGCATGCAAAAACTGGCGAAAAAAACAATTTTATGCCGATCGATATCATTACTGCCCAAAACTGCGATTTCTACATTAACTAAGCCGGTTCTAATTTTCTTGTTTCTTTCCCCTTCGCTGATCAAAAGCATATTGATTTGGAATTACAATTTATGTTTTGTTAATTCGTGTACGTTAACGTATATATGTTAATCAGCTAGACAAAAAAAAATATGGATAAGAAGACATACACAAAATCACTTTGCATTATTGCTGTGCTCTTTTTTGTTTTTGGGTTTGTCACCTGGATAAATGCCATGCTTATCCCCTATTTTAAGTTATGCTGCGAACTGAATAACCTGGAGTCTTATTTTGTAGCATTTGCTTTTTACATTTCCTATCTGTTCATTTCTTATCCTGCTTCCTTACTATTAAAGAAAACCGGTTTCAAAAATGGAATGATGATTGGTTTTTGGGTAATGTCTCTGGGCGCCTTTTTATTTATTCCGGCGGCCATGTACAGAAGCTACCTTTTGTTTTTGTGCGGGTTGTTCACCTTGGGTGCGGGACTGGCGGTACTGCAGACTGCGGCAAATCCTTATGTTACTATCCTCGGTCCGAAAGAAAGTGCAGCGAAGAGGTTTAGTATAATGGGTATCTGCAATAAATTCGCAGGAATCCTGGCTCCCCTTCTTTTTGCTGCTGTGGTACTAAAACCATCAGATAGAGAATTATTTGAACAGGTAAAATTAATGGGTGTCCTCGAAAGGGCTGCTGTGCTTGACGAATTGATCCGAAGGGTAATTTATCCTTATGCAGCGGTTGGCATCATTTTGCTGGTTCTGGGTTTCCTGGTCCGTTTTTCGGTACTGCCCGAAATCAATACTGAAGAGGAAGATAAAACGACGGCGGCCTTAAATAAGGAGAAAACAAATATTTTCCAGTTTCCCCACCTGATATTGGGTGCAATTGCCATTTTCGTTCACGTGGGTTCGCAGGTTATCGCCGTTGATACCATCATCGGATATGCACATTCGATGAACATTTCTTTGCTGGAGGCCAAGGTTTTTCCATCGTATACCCTTTCTGCAACCATAGCAGGTTACCTGTTGGGAATTTCATTGATCCCAAAATACATTTCCCAGCTTTTGGCGCTGCGGATCTGCGTAATTCTCGGTATTATATTTACCGTTTGCATCTTATTTTCGGGCGGACAGATTAAAATATTCGGTCATCAGGCAGATGTTTCAATCTGGTTTATAGTGCTGCTCGGTTTTGCCAACTCAATGATATGGGCAGGAATATGGCCACTTTCGATGAACAGGTTGGGCAAATTTATCAAAATAGGGGCTGCCGTATTGATCATGGGCCTTTCCGGCAATGCCATTCTTCCATTAATTTATGGGCACCTCGCTGATGTTTATGGACTGAAAAAGGCTTACATCGTATTGCTGCCCTGTTATCTGTATCTTTTATTCTATGCCTACAAAGGTTATAAGCTAAAAAGCTGGAGGCTTTGACCCGTATTTTCCACTTCAAAACTTAATATGAACTTAACCGTACCCTTTTTTAAAGACGAAACCGAAGGATCTCCTGCTGAGCTGTGGAACAAACTGGAAGCACTGCCCAGACATGACCTGGACAATACCTCATGGCCGCATATCCCAACTTCCTGTAATGCTTCATTCAAAATTGCCCATACCTCAAAATACATTTTAATCAAGTTTTTCGTAACCGGTGATTATTTTGCTTCCACAAACAGGCCAATCAACAGCGATGTCCATCTTGATAACTGTGTAGAATTTTTTATTTCATTCGATCAGTCTGACAGCTATTATAATCTGGAGTTTAATGCTTTTGGTACAGGCAAAGTGGCCTACGGGGATAAAAGTAGAAGAAGAAAACTATTAAACGAAGATGTAATAGCTAAAATACGCACAAAAGTGGAATGGAGGAATGAAGGAGAAAGCTTCAACTGGGATATACTGCTCAAAATCCCGGCAGAGGTTTTTGTTTACCATAAACTCCGAAGTTTTGAAGGGCAAAATGCAAAGGTCAATTTTTTTAAATGTGGCGATGGATTACCAAATCCCCATTATCTCTGTTGGAATCGTATACTGAGTACATTACCGGATTTTCACCGTCCGGAATATTTTGGCGCTATAGAATTTGTACCGATAAAATTGCCGGTAACCGATGAAATCAAAGAATAAAATATTTTTTTATTATTTTTCGTGTACGTTAACGTTATTTTTAATATATTAGCAGATAGATAGTTATAGTCTTGGCTTAAATTGATTTTAACTCATCAACAACTCAACCAAAACCAATTAACCACAACGAAATGAACAAATTATTGCTGATGTTACCCATCCTTTTGGCGTGTAAAAAGGATATTTTGCCGCCTCAAAAAGCGCAATCTGCATCATTGAAAGCCAAAACAGTTACTGCCGCTGAGCAAAATGCCACTGCTACAACCATAACTTTTGGCGGTTATTCCTGGACGGTAAAAAGTGGGAGTGGCCTCGGCCCGGGTCCAAACACTTGGGCTGCTCAAAATGTATGGAAAGACAGCGAAGGTCTGTTGCACCTTAAACTCTCGTACGACAGCGGAACATCGAAGTGGATCTCCGCCGGAGTTACCTCAACGGTTAATCTGGGGTATGGAACCTATCAATGGCAGGTGCAGGGCCCAGTTAGTACGCTCGATAAAAATGTGGTAGTGGGTCTTTTCCATTATTCCGGTCCTGATGGCTACAATGAAATGGATATAGAATTTGCGAGATGGGGCAATGCTGCCAAACCAAACTTAAATTATAGTGTATATCCGGCTGCAGGTACTACCGGAACGCAACAGCGCATAACCACCGAATGGACACAATCAGGAGGAACCTCCAGTACCCATCGTTATACCTGGACAAACAATTCAGTTGTGCTTAAAAGTATGAACGGTTTTTACAACGACGATACCAATATGTTTTTTTCTCATACATTTTTGGCGCCGGCAACCTCTATTCCCAGTGTTGCACTGCCAGTGAAGATGAATCTCTGGTGTTTCAAAGGATTGGCGCCAAGTGATGCAAAAGAAGTCGAGATCGTGATCAGAAGCTTTAAGTTTACGTCTGCACCATAATTAAAAAAAATTTGAACTTTTTTCGTGTACGTTAACGGATTGTTCCCGATTGTTCATTATTTTACACGGGGATAAATTGATCAATAGTTACCAAATGCGAAACTGATAATAGAAAATGCATATGAAAAAAATATACATGATGGCTGTTATAGCCTTGTTCTCTATTTGGAGTGCTGTTGCCCAGGTTAGTACCGCCCTGGTACCTACCTCTACCTTCATACTTACCGGAACGGTTAGTGAAGATAAAACCAATGAAGGGCTTATTGGGGTTTCGATAAGGGTTCAGGGAACCAGTGTGGGCACGGCAACTGATAAAAATGGAAACTTCAGTATCAGGGTGAGCCCGGGTGCGGTAATTACGTTCAACTATCTGGGTTATAACAATCAAACCATAAATATAGGCGAACGCAAAACCCTGTATATAAAGCTTACTCCTAACGCCCAGCAACTGGGAGAGGTTACCATTAATGTGGGTTATGGTACCCAAAAGGTTGAAGAAATAACAGGTGCTGTAGGCTCTATTTCGGCAAAGCAAATGGATAGCCATGCCCTTGGCGATGTAAACAGCAGTTTACAGGGTAAAATTGCCGGTCTTCAGATCACGAGCAATTCAGGAGAGCCGGGAGCAGGGGCAACTGTCAGAATCCGTGGAGCCTCTTCCGTAAATGGAAGTAGTCAGCCATTATACATTGTCGATGGTATTCCCATCAATTCAGATACCTATGCTGGCGGATTGGTAGATGATGCTTCTACTTTCAGTCCCTTAGCTGATCTGAATCCGCAAGATATCGAATCTATTGAGGTGCTGAAAGATGGTACCGCGTCGATCTATGGCTCCCGTGCATCAAACGGGGTGATTATCATCACGACAAAAAGTGGGAAGAACGCCAAAAAACCAGAAATCCAGGTATCTGCAAATGGAAGTGTCGCCGATATAACCAGAAAGATCGGTGTTCTTAACGCAAGCCAGTTCAGGAGTGCCTTTATTGATGCCATCTATAATTTTACCGGGGCGCAGACTACAAAGGTTTCTGTAATCGATTCCCTGCATCCCTACTATTCTCAGCCAAACAACTGGCAGGACCTGATGTACCGTTCGGCCTACCAGTACAAGGCAGATGTGAGCATAAAGGGCGCTTCGAAAGAAAACAACATGAACTATTTTATCAGTGCCGGTTACAAGGATATAGATCCGATCATCATCAATACGAAATTTAAGCAAACCTTTGCTTCGGCAAAAGTTTACTATACCATAAATAAGTCTATTTCGGGCAACACCAATTTTAACATTTCTACCAATAACTATAACAGAATTCTCAGTGGCCTTAGCAACCAGAGTGCAATTTACCAGGCGCTGAGTACCATGCCTGTTTACACACCGTATGATCCCGTAACCGGCCAGCTTATTCCTTTGCTTGAGGGAAGCAAACCCAACCCGATTGCAATATCGGAGCTTGCCGCGAATAAAATAAACCGCTGGCGGGTTTTTGGCAATCAGGATGTTAGAGTGAAAATTATCAAAGACCTGGAGTTTAAAACCTCATTGGGTTTAGATTATTCTAATACCGAAGAAACCAACTTCACCCCCCAGGCACTTTTGCCACAGGGGCAGATCAGTTCTTCTTACCTGACCACCGGTAAAAATTACTCGTTTATCAACGAGAATACTTTAAATTATAGGGCAACCATTGCAAACAACCACCATTTTACATTTTTATTGGGGCAGTCCTATCAAAAATTTACCGATAACATTGTGGATGTGATTGGAAGGGGATTGATTGATGCAACCATCACCTCTATTAACGGAACTTCGGTGGTATCCTTGTACAATCAAAATATAGAAGAACATAGCCTGCTTTCTTATTTTAGCAGGGCCAACTATGATTATAAAGGCAAATACCTGTTTTCTGCAGTTATGCGGGCAGATGGATCATCGAGGTTTGGTGCCCAAAACCGCTTTGGTTATTTTCCTTCCTTTTCGGGTGGCTGGAGACTTTCGCAGGAAGATTGGTTCAAAAAAATCACTTTTATATCTGATGCCAAGTTGCGGGGAAGTTTTGGCGTTACCGGAAATCAGTCGATCGGAAATTACGCTTGGCAAGGCTCTTTTTATACCCCAGGTACTTATTTGGGCAATGTTGCCATTGTTAGCAATGGCGTACCCAACGCTTCTTTGAGATGGGAAACCACAAAACAGACCAATATAGGCCTTGATTTAGCTTTTCTCCATGATAGAATCCGCTTCACTGCAGATGCCTATCTGAAAAAAACTACAGGCCTTTTATTTGATGTTGCGGTGCCGGGCACAACAGGTTATGCTACAATACCTGCAAACTTTGGAAGCCTTGAGAATAAGGGGCTTGAGTTTACCTTGTCGACAATTAATCTTGATGGTGCGCTTAGGTGGAATTCTACATTGACCTTTTCACTGAACAGAAATAAGGTTCTTTCCCTTCCTGGAAACCAGGACTACCGGCCTAATATTTACAACATGGCAAGGGTTGGTGAAACGGCTGGTGTATTTTATGGCCTGAAAGCACTTGGTGTTTATGCTTACGATGCGGATAATGTTTACCAGAAAAACCCTACAACCGGAGCCGTAATACCTTATCGCCAGGGTTCGGCCAATGGCGCAGTATATAAAGGTGGAGATGTGATCTGGGAAGATGTAAATGGCGATGGGATTATTAATGATGCTGATCTACAGGTTATCGGTAATCCAAATCCCGATTTTACAGGCGGTTTTCAGAACGAGTTTACTTATAAGAACTTCACACTTTCAACGCTTATTACCTACAGTTTTGGCAATGATGTGTTTAACGAGGTAAAAAGAAACCTGGATGCTTCACCGTATGATCAGAACCTCACAACCGATCAGCTCAGAAGATGGAGGAAACAGGGCGATGTAACAGATGTGCCAAAGTTGGTGAAAACCGACCCTATGCTGAATTATGCCATCTCCAATAGGTTTGTCGAAGATGGTTCTTTTATCAGACTACAGAATGTTGCACTAAATTATAGAATAGCTTCTAAACTATTGAACAAACTAAAAATCAGCAATGCCAATATTGGCTTTTCAGTAGTTAACCTGTTAACCTTCGGTTCGTATACGGGATATGACCCAGAAGTAAGCTCATCCACAAATGCACTGGCAGTGGGGGTAGATAGAGGCTCGTTCCCTAGAACCAGAACATATAATTTGTCGTTAAACTTTAGTCTTTAAATATTACGAAAATGAAAGATTATAAAATGTACAACTTCATGCTAATCGGACTGCTTCTTTTGGGAAGCTGTAAAAAGGCATTGGAGATAGATCCTACAACATCATATTCCAGTTCCAACTATTGGACTGAAACATCGCAGGCAACGGCGGCGCTTTATGGCGCTTATAATCTGTTGCAGGGCGCTATGGCACCAGAATCTGTTTTATATGGCGAGGGCAGGGCCGATAATGTGGCGCTAAACCCATTGGCCCTGAGCTCCCAAACCTTAAACCTGCTTACCAATAACCTTAATTCGAGTTTGCCTATTACGAGCTGGAATGGTATTTACCAGGTTGTTAACCAAAGTAATCTGATTTTAAAGAATACTTCGGAGATGAAAAATAAAGGTTTGTATTTAGGCAAAGCTGCCGACTATAGCAGCGTTAGGGGACAGGCATTTGCCATTCGGGCTTTTTGCTACTTTTATATGACGCGTATTTGGGGTAAACTGCCTTTGGTGACCGAACCTTTAACAGATGCCAACCAGAATGTAAGCATTGCCCGCTCAGATACCACTGCAGTTTACGCCCGCATCCAGGCAGATTTAGATTCTGCATCACTTGCGGCAATACCCGCTTCTTATTCTACAGCTTCGGCAACAAGGGCACAGTTTACCCTGGGGGCAGTAAATGCGATATATACCGATTTTTACATGTGGAGACACCAGTATCAAAACGCATTAACGGCTTCTCAGAAAATCCTGTCCAATTCTACTTACGCTTTAACGGCATTATATAGCGCCTCCTCAACAATAGATTATAATGTTAACCCTGCGCTGATAGATAATACAGCCTATGCCCAGATGTTTACCAAGGGATTTTCAACAGAGTCGATTTTTGAAATTGATTATAACTTTTCGGAACGGGCAACGCGTTCATTCCTGATTACGGTTTATGGTGATTTAGGGTTTCAGCCATTTTTCAAAGCAAGCGGTTATCTTTCCAGTAAGTTTACTTCAACAGATTTAAGATCGAAAGTGAACTTTGATACCAATTCGGGAATTGTTAAGTTCTTTGAAAAGTCGGGGTTTGTTCGGGGTACGCAGGATGATAAGAATATTATTGTTTACCGCCTGGCAGATATTATGCTGTTACGGGCAGAAGCGTTGAACAAAACAGGCGATATTGCAGGCGCAATGACTTTGGTTAACCAGATAAGAACAAGGGCTGGAGCTGTAGCATATACACCAGCATCGTATGCAGGTTTGACAACCGATCAGATTGAAGACCTTATTTTGGACGAACGCGCAAGGGAGCTTTGTTACGAGGGCAAAAGATGGTATGATCTTGTGCGTACCGGTAAGGCCCTGAAAGTTCTTGGACCAATAAATGGCATCTCAAATCCTGAAAATTTCCTGTGGCCCATTAATCTTACCGAAATTAGGTTAAACCCACTTTTAGATCAAAATTCATATTATCAATAAAACGGCTACAGATGAAAAATTTAAAACTTTACTTAAAAGCACTGTTTTTCTGTACAGGCTTGATGGTTGCAGCAGGCTGCAGCAAATTCGAACTATTGAAAAATGAAGATAGCAATGGAGAGGCAGCCGGAGCCAATCTCAAAGCGCAGACCATAAAGCAGTTTTTGCTTACAGATCATAGTACAGATCTTACCGAACTCGATCTTTTTTCAGCTGCCATAAAAAGAGCGGGTTTACTGGATTTATTTGGTACGAGTGATAATTATACAAGCGTATTTTTAACCAACCCGGCCATGAAACAATTGTTGGCCACTATTGGTTATACATCTGTAGATCAGGTTCCCCCGATCATACTCAAAAACCTGCTTGAAGATCTCATCATAAAAGGAAAATTGAAGTCGACTGATATTGGTCTGGGCGAATCGAGAAAATTGGAAACCATTAACGGTAATTTTATTTATTACAGTAGTTCAGATCAATATATCTTAACCATCAACCAAAACTCATCTTTAAGTTCTACCGCGGCTGTGGTAAGGAGCCAGGATTTGGAATTTAGCAATGGCGTGGCGCAGGTAACCGCACAATTTACCTTTTATCGTTTGCTTGATGAAAAGGCTGATGATGCAATTCCCGGCGGAAATGTGGTGACCGAAAAAATAAACGTAACCAAGGATGTTTATATACGTGGCGGAAGCGGCAATAATAACGCCAATTTCAATGATGCCGCAACAATGGATTTAAAAGCCGTAAGCTCGGCCGATGCTACTGTGGGTAGGATAGGGGTAATGCAGTTTCCTTTAACAAAACCAGGCTTTGGGGATAAAATCGGAGCAGCCAAAATGTTTGTATATGTTTACAATACCGGGCTTACTGCTTCAACCATTTACTCTTTTTCTGCACACCTGGGCGAGAACAAGGATTGGACAGAAAGCACCATTACCTGGAACAATGCACCAACATACAATTCGGTGGCCATGTCTACCATTCCGGTTCCGGGTGCTACTGTGGGTTGGGTTTCTTTTGATGTTACCTCGGCTGTTAGCCAGCTTTATGCAAATAACGGAAGCTTTATCAATGTCTTTCTTAGGCATAATGTCGATAATTTTATCAAGCTTAGGCCAAGGGAATTTTCTTCAGGTAGTTTTGCCGCTTATATAGCGGTAACCTCTCCGCCAATAACCTTATTAAAACTTGGGCAGGTAAGCCCGCTTAATGTTTCTGCCAGTAAACCAATTGTACCTTTAGCCATCGCTAATTTACAAATGACAGGTACAGATGACAAGAATATCACTTATACCGTTAAACAGATTCCAACAGCTGGATACTTGGTTAAATACGGGGTTCCGCTGTCTGCCAATGCTTCATTTTCTCAGGCAGATATTGCAAAGGGTGCTGTAAAATACCTTTACGGTGGTACGGGCAATGCCGATAAGATTGTTTTCGAGGCAAGAGATCATAACGGAGGGTATTTCGCAAATGAATTAAGCCTGGATATTGTCATTAATTAAACCATAATATCCAATCTGTCCTGGCGATGTATTGGTTAAAATATAGCATATGAAAATAAAAATTTTGCTGATTTTACTTTTGTGTACGACTTTTTTTAAGTCTGATGCAATTCAATCCGGAAGATCTGGAAATCCAAACCTTTTCCCGGTAAGAGGCTTCCATCTGGATCTTCGCATTCAGGCGATTCCAATGCCAGCACTTAAAAAACTGGCCCTACAGCTTAGCGAAGGTGGAATAAATACGTTGATTGTGGAGTGGGAAGGGACCTATCCTTTTAAAGATGAACCTTTGATTCCCAACCGGTATGCCTATTCAAGAGCAGAAGTGAAGTCTTTTATTGCCTATTGTAATGGGATTAAACTTGATGTAGTTCCGCTTCAACAAAGTTTTGGGCATGTAGAATATATTTTAAGAAATGCAAAGTTTAAGGATCTTCGGGAAGACCAAAAGGATTATTCGCAAGTTAATCCAATCAGGGAGGAGGCAGCAAAAAAACTTTTTACCACGCTGTATAAAGATTTAATATCAACCCACAATTCACCTTATATCCATATCGGTGGCGATGAAACTTATCTTTTAGGCCATGGTGAAGAATCTAAAAAGAAGATAAAAGCAGTTGGCATTGGCCGTTTATATGGCGATTACATTAAAATGCTTTGCGATGTGGTTGTAAGTTTAGGAAAAAAACCGGTTTTATGGGCAGATATCGCACTAAAATATCCCGAAGCATTAAAAGGTCTCCCTAAGGAAACCATTTTTGTGGATTGGAACTATGGTTGGGACATCAACATGTTTGGTGATCATCAGAAACTGATGCAAAGCGGATTTGAAATATGGGGAGCACCGGCAATTAGAAGCCATCCCGATAATTACTTTCTAACCCAATGGGAAAAACATTTTAAGAACATTACGGATTTTGTGCCGATGGCAAGGAAGTTTGGATATAAAGGTATTATAATGACCTCATGGTCTACCTCGGGTTTATATTCTACTGTTTTCGAAAGCACCAGGGATATTTCTGATCTGTATGCAATTAGGCGTGTATATCCCATCAGTGGTTTTAATATGCTGATAGCTGCCTTTTTAAAAGGCATTAAACAAGATGAACCCTTAGATTATAACAGTTTTATCAATGACTACGCCAAATCCAGATATGGTTTCGACGATAACGCCTCGAAGGCTTTTTGGAATGCGATATCGGCAGTTCCCTTCGAAATTATCCAGGGCATGCCTGTAAACACAAAACTTTCCATCCAACAGCTACTGGATAGCACTAGAATTGCCGGAAGGGTTTTGTATAAACTAAAACCCAAAAAAAATGCTGAGGAATTTGAGCATTATAAGTTGATGACCGATATACGCATTCAGTATCTTTCTTATCAGTTAATTGAGTCGAGGGCGAATGCTGATGATATAAAGGAGGATTCAATAAAAAGCTTAATACAGGATCTTGAGGTTTTAAAAAGCAGATCGCTCGATAAGAAGTTCGCTGATCTGAATAAAGATGTGATGTATCCTGCTGAAATTGCTCAGGAAATAGAATACAGGAATGCCCGGATGAATGTTTTACTGGCCAGATTGAAAAGAATAAGATGATGAAGTATAGTTCAGGTAAGATAAATCGGGTTAATACATTTGTTGTCTTGTGGTTTCTGCTCCCTGGCAACAGCAGTTTATATCTAAAGCCTGTACCTTTTACAGAACGGCTCCGTTTTCGGGCATTTAATGGTTTAGGCATGAGCAGAAACGTTATAGATAATGAAAGGTTCAAAAATGAATTTAATTAAAATACACAACGGAAAGATAATCTCTCAATTGAGGGTGATCGATGGGGGCTGTGTAATTGTCAGAAATGGTAAGATTGAAAGTGTTAACCACAGCGATATCAATGTTCCTGGAGCAGTTGTAATCGATGCCAAAGGAAAATATATTTCGCCAGGTTTTATCGATTTACATGTACATGGCGGTGGTGGTCATGATTTTATGGACAATGAAATTGATGGGTATCTGGCTATTGCTGCGCTGCACGCGAAACATGGAACCACCTCGCTAATGCCAACCACTTTAAGCTGCGAATATCAGGACCTGATCGATACTTTGGATGTGTATGAAAAAGCAGATAGCGTAAACCACAGTGGGGCACAATTTATTGGAATCCATATCGAGGGGCCTTATTTTTCTATGGAACAAAAAGGTGCTCAAGATGCAAGATATATAAGGGTACCAAATGTTGAGGAGTATACAGGTATTATCGCCTGTTCCAATAATATAAAAAGATGGAGCGCTGCTCCTGAACTTAAAGGCGCCATTGCGTTCGGGCAATACCTCAAAAAGAGGAATATATTGCCATCTATTGCACATACAAATGCCATTTATGAAGAAGTGGTACCTGCATTCGAAAACGGTTTCACACATGCCACGCATTTTTATTCCTGCATGTCGGGGGTTTCCAGACGGAATGCTTACCGTTACGCCGGAGTGATTGAAAGTGCTTATTTAATTGATGATATGACGGTGGAAATTATTGCCGATGGTGTTCATCTTCCGCCCCCGTTGCTCAAACTTGTGCTTAAAATTAAAGGTGCAGATAAAATAGCGCTTATAACCGACGCCATGCGGGCAGCAGGAATGCCGCCAGGTTTAAGTAAACTTGGCAGTAAAAAGGATGGCCTTGAAGTTATTGTTGAAGATGATGTAGCTAAATTAACCGATAGAAGTGCATTTGCCGGAAGTGTAGCAACAATGGATAGGTTGGTGAGAAACATGATTTCCCTAGCCGATACAACAATTGTTGATGCCGTGAAGATGGCCTCTTTAACCCCAGCCACCATTATGGGTTTACAAAATGCTAAAGGATCTTTAACTGCTGGAAAAGATGCTGATATTGTGATTTTTGATGATGATATCAATGTTCTGCTCACCATGGTTAAGGGCAAAAATATTTATACCGACGAGCTGTTTTCTAAATAGCCCGAATTCAGCATCTCAAATAAGACGGTCTCTTGTTGGTACTTGGTTTTTCTTCATTAAAATTGGTTTAATTAATATATTAAAATTAACAGTGCTAAAAGATTTAAAATTACCCGAAGTTAGGGTTTACGATTCTAGAAAATCAATGGGAGAGGCTGCTGCAAATCGTCTTTCCATTGCCATAGATGCTGTATTAAGGAAAAAAAATACGGTTAATGTTATTTTTGCTGCGGCGCCGTCGCAAAATGAATTTTTAAAGGCACTTTACTACGAAAATATACCGTGGCAAAGTGTAAATGCATTTCATATGGATGAATATGTTGATCTGGAAGATACAGCACCTCAACGTTTTGGCAACTTTTTAAAGGAACGGATTTTCGACCATTTCGATTTCAGATCTGTTCATTACCTTAACGGAAATATTGATAACCTGGAAAAAGAATGCGATCGGTATGCAAAACTTCTTGAAGATTATCCAACGGATATCGTTTGCATGGGAATAGGAGAAAATGGACACTTGGCCTTTAACGATCCGCCCGTTGCCGATTTTAACGACACCAGGAAAGTAAAGGTGGTCGACCTTGATCTTGCCTGCCGGCAGCAACAGGTTAATGATGGTTGTTTTACCAGTTTGGATATGGTACCCACCAAAGCTTTAACGCTAACAATTCCGGTATTATTAAGTGCCCAAGTAATTAGTTGTGTAGTTCCTGGTAGCACAAAGGCACAGGCTGTTCTTAATACGCTTACGCAGCCAATTGATACTGCTTTCCCCTCTACAATACTACGGGAACATAAGGGAACAGTTGTTTTTCTAGATCCCGATAGTGCAAAATACATCCTTTAAATTTACACCAGTTTAAAATTTTAGCCCGTCAACCATTTTTCCTGTAAGATAACCGCTTGCTGGGGCATGCACCCAGTGGTTTGGTTGCGCCCATACCAATATCTTACTCGGCTTTTGAAAGATGATTGCATCTTGGCCTGCAGGCGCTATGACTAAATGAAGAAGTCCCAACGATCAACGACCTTGGGACTTCAGTTTTTAGTAACCAAAAATGGTAGATAAATCCAGCTTAACCAATGTTCCAAGTTTTTCAAGATCGGTCGTTTTGATGGTTTTCTCTGAACCCACAACGCAGTATTATAGTTTTTACCAGAAATATTCTGCTCATGGAAAGACTTGAGGTCTTAGAAACCCAGCGGCTTCAGTTCAGAATAGACATCTATTCTTGAATCGTAGTCGTAGCATAGTTTTTTATCCGCGAGATAGGTGTAAATTATGTATTTCCTCATATGTTGACATTCAGTAAGGGCTTTTTAATGCAAATATTTCCAAGCTCGGCCGTAAAGTTTTGCGTTCTGTGAAACTTTGATCCGATTAAGCAATCTGGTGGTGAAAATGGGCATGCCATCCGGCAATACCCAGATCGTCGTCTTAACTATCACTAACTGCTGGCCACACTTCTACAATGACCAGTATGTTTTTATTTATTATGAAAAGCGTTTAATCCGCTTTCTAAGAATTTTTTATAATTTGTTACTTCATAATCTGCACCCTGTGGTTGTGCCAGTGGCACTTCTGTTTTGGGATCGAGCAGTACATAAAAAGGCTGTGAGTTAGACTGGAATTTCTTGGCCTGCAGATCACTCCATTTTTTACCAATGGTATTGAGTTTTCTTCCCTCCGGTGTAATTACTACATCAGCTGGTGCCAGTTCCGATTTATCATCTACATACAACTGGATCAGTACATAATCATCATTGATCATTTTGTACACATCCTTGTCAGGCCAAACATTAGCTTCCATTTTTCTGCAGTTTACGCAGGCATGGCCGGTAAAATCAATCAGTACAGGTTTGTCCTGTTTTTTGGCTGCAGCTAAACCTTCGCTATAATCGAAATAAGCATTCAGCTTTAACGGTGTATGGAACTTATCCGCATATTTATGTGGGCCATCATTTGCTGAAGTTTGTTTTCCTGCTAGTAATCCAGCAGTATACAGGTCAAAATCTTGTGTTTCCTGTGGTGGAAGAAAAGCAGATACACTGCGTAACGGTGCGCCCCACATGCCGGGGATTAAGTAAACGGTAAAGGCAAGAACTATTGTTGCCAGAAAAAGCCTTGGTACGGAGATGAAAGCCAGCGGACTATCATGCGAAAACTTCAGTTTACCCAAAAGATAGATGCCCATCATCCCGAAAATAACAATCCACAGGCTTAAGAATATTTCCCTGTCAAACCACTCCCAGTGGTAGGCCAGATCTACATTGCTCAAAAACTTTAATGCGAATGCAAGTTCAAGAAAGCCCAATACTACTTTAACACTGTTTAACCAACCGCCAGATTTCGGCAGTTTGTTCATTGCCGATGGAAAAAGTGCAAACAGTGCAAAAGGAATGGCCAGGGCCAGGGAAAAACCGAACATGCCTATTGCAGGCCCTAATAAAGCCCCTGTTGTTGCTGCCTGCACCAGTAGCGTACCGATGATAGGGCCTGTGCAGGAGAAAGATACCAGGGCCAAAGTTCCGGCCATGAAAAACAATCCCGCAATGCCGCCCTTGTCTGAATTGGCATCCATTTTATTTACCCATGAAGAGGGCAGGGTAATTTCGAATGCCCCTAAAAATGAAGCCGCAAAAACAACCAGCAATAAGAAGAAGAAAAAGTTAAAGATACCATTAGTAGACAGGCTATTCAGGGCATCGGCACCAAAAAATACCGTTACCAAAAGCCCAAGCACCACATAAATAAGGATAATGAAAAAGCCATAGAGTGCCGCACGCCGAAAGGCCCTTCCTTTTTCTGATCCTTTAGTAAAAAAACTTACTGTAAGGGGCAGCATGGGGAAAATACAGGGCATCAGCAAAGCTGCTAAACCGCCAACAAAACCTGCAATAAAAATTCCCCACAAGGTTTTGTGTTCTTCTTTTGGTTGGGCAATGGTTTTTTGAGTAGCAGCAGGAACAGGAGCAGCTATTTTAGCAACAGTATCAGTTGTTTTAATTGTGCTGTCAACCGCTTCTGGCTTAATCTCTGTAAAAGTCAGCTCTTCGGTATTTGTGCTGTCCTGTGCATATCCATTTAAAGATATTGCACAGCAGAACAACAAACCGAGACAGATTTTCTTTAAGGATATCATATGCTCTTTGCGCTTATTTTACAGGAATGCTAAAATCTACCTGCTCAGGTGGTAAACATTGCTTATCGTCGCATACCATAAACTCTACATTGCCTTTAATGGTTGCGGTTTTGCCTTTTAGCTTCACTTTTTGTTGAAATACTACCGATTTTTCAAAATAGCTTACGTCCATTTTAAAAGTAGATTCGAATTTGGTTATGGCTTTTGGTTCGATGGTTTTTCCAACCAGGGTATAAGCACCTGATGATGGAAAACTAAAGGTTGTTTTTACCGGACCGCCATCCTTAACAAATTGCGAATAGAGGTGCCAGCCCTGATCTACTGTGGCCTTAATGAAAACAGTAGCCGTATTCGGCCCGGTTTTTTTTGCTGCGTAACTCCAGGTTACAGGTTTTAAAATCTGGCTGTATGCGCTAAGGCTGATCAGGCATATGGCACAGCATAAAATGGTGATTTTTTTCATGTTGTGGTTTATTTGTTGATTATTTTGATTAATGTAATCTGCTAAAGGCCTGGTAGTCGATAAAGTCTATTTCAGGGCTAATGTATCCGGTTTTAACAGGTTCTACCTTCATTAAATCGGTACTTAAATATTTCTTGTTGCTATCCGAGAAGACGGTCACCACACAGCTTTCAATTCCCATTTTTTGCTGTTGTTTTATGGCGCCGATTACATTTGCGCCCGATGATATGCCTACGGCTAAACCAAGTTTCTCGGCCAGTTTTTGCGCCATCAGTATGGCATCGCCATCGTTTACCTGCAGCACTTCATCCAGCTCGTTAAGCTTAACGATTTCAGGGATAAATTCATCAGAAATACCCTGAATTCTATGACTGCCTACTTTATAACCGGTAGTTAAGGTCGGCGATTCTGCAGGCTCCAGTGGATGTATTTTAATGGCTGGATTTTGCTTTCTTAAGAAATTTCCTACCCCCATAATAGTCCCCCCGGTTCCTACTCCGGCAACAAAAGCATTGGGCGATAGGTTTTTCAAGCGCAATTGCTCCCAGATTTCTTTACCAGTGGTGTGTTCATGTGCTTCCGGATTGGCGATATTCTCGAACTGCTTGGGCAAGAAAATATTTGGATCGCTTGCTGCCATCTGTTCTGCAAGTTTAATGCTGCCGATAAAACCGCCTTCTTCTTTGCTCACCAGAATAATCTCTGCACCTAAACTTTTAATAATATCCATGCGCTCTTTGCTCAACCAATTTGGCATAATGATGGTAACCGGATGGCCCAAAGCTTTACCTATGGCCGCAAATGCAATCCCGGTATTGCCACTGGTGGCTTCAACAATCCGATCACCAGCTTTGATCTTACCTTCAGCATATGCTTTTTTTAACGTGTAAAGCGCCATCCGGTCTTTAATGCTGCCGGTTAAATTGTAATGCTCGCATTTAACATAAATTTTGCCTACACGCCCCTGGTAGGTGTAGGTGAGCTCAAGCATTGGTGTGTTACCAACCAGAAGCGATAAATGTTCGAATTTCCCCTCCATGGCAGAAGTCATTTTATTTGCTGTTATTGTGGTCATAACTGTTGATTACATCAGATAGCAATAGCTGTTTTGATTGATTTTTATTTCGGTAAAATTCAGTATTATAATTTTTTACGTCAATACATGTTGTTTTTTACAGAAAATTTCTGCTTTTTTGACAAAAATTTAGTCTTTATTTCAGTTTTGGCTTGATTTTTTAACTTCCATTATATTTTTTTTCAATTTATTAACGTTTATGACCCACGGAGATTTAGATCAGGTTGATGTAGAAATACTAAAATTGTTGCAACACGATGCCTCTTTAACCAATAAAGAAGTATCCTTGAAACTGCATAAATCTATAGCCACTATCCATGAACGGATAAGACGATTAAAGGAGCAAGGCTATATTAAAAGGATTGTGGCCATTCTCGACCGGAAAAAGATCAATAGAAACCTGATCGCTTTTTCGCATGTACTGTTGAAAGAACATACGGCTAAAACCCTGATCGAATTCGAAACCGAAGTTTCTAAGTTTGGCGAGGTAATGGAATGTTTGCAGATGACCGGTGCCCACGATTTTATTCTCCGTATCGCTACCAGGGATATGGATGATTACCACGAATTTCTGCGGAATAAACTCGCTACACTGCCCAATATCACAACTGTTCAAAGTTATTTTGTACTCTCAGAGCCTAAAAGCGAAACGGCATATCCTATCTGATGTAATTGAGGGAGAAAAGCCTGTTGTGCTGAAAGCGGGCGGAGTACTTTTCATTCCCGCTGGAAAAAATCATTCTGCCAGGAATATTGGCAAAGTAAAAGCTTCTGAACTGGCAACTTATATCGTAGTAAAAGGAAAACCGCTATTAACATTGAAAGTAGAGAAACCTTAACGATTTCGGGGATATGCAATTGTAAGCGGAATTATCATATAGAGATCCATGATAGAATAGATCGGTGATGAAGGCGTGCATTTTTCTTTTTTTCAGATTGATCCAGAACAGACCTGTATCGATCAAACAAAAAAGGCGGTCCGTAAACAGACCGCCTGAACCAAAATATAATT
This sequence comes from Pedobacter sp. ISL-64, assembly GCF_018613605.1. GTDB lineage: Bacteria > Bacteroidota > Bacteroidia > Sphingobacteriales > Sphingobacteriaceae > Pedobacter. The sequence continues at coordinate 66,753 of NZ_JAGGPU010000023.1, forward strand.
CTTTTTTTACTTGCTAAGGGAAGCTAGTGCATTTTCAGTGTTTAGGCTGGTTTTTGTATTAGCTGCAACGAATTTATCCATGGTTAGCTTTTGTCCTTTGCCCATTACGAGCATATGGTCGCCAGTTGAACCACTTAAGGTTAAATCAGCATGATCTTCGATCACAGTATACAATCCGTCAGTTTGTGAGTTTAAGTCTAGTGATGCATTTCCGCTTAAGAAAACCTGCAAATATTGCGTATTGATTTTACCCTGTGTTTTTACTTTAGCGTTATCCATTGCATGGATGCGATAGATATCATTTACGTAAATGGTAAGTTTTGCGGTGCTGTTATCCAAAGCGGTAATCTCTAAACCATCTCCGCTCTGCACAACCTTAACTTTACCAGTGTTTTCATCTGCATAGCTGATGCCGGTACGTTTTCCCTGTATAATGGTCAATTCTACATTTCCTTTTACTTTGATGCGTTTGAAGCTCAATGTTTTTGGAGCGTGAACAGGTTTGATGGTTTCAGCTGCGTTAGCTGATAATACTGCTGAAGTAGATAATACCAATGCCAAAGATGATGCGAATAATGTTTTGAATAAAGTTTTCATATGCTTGAGTTTTAATTTTTATAATGTTTTTATTGATTGTTCTGATATTGAGACGCGCAACAGCCGGAAACGTTTCAGCGCAAATCGCAGCATTATACCAGCCTGGAAAGCTAATCGACAAACGCCAGGAATTCAGAGACAAAAAGATGGTTGTCGCTGTGATTTTTCCAGGTTTTCTTTCCTGAGAGATGAAGTGGATTTCTTTTTTACTTTACGGGTAAATTTTGAACGTTCCGGAAAGAATATGCGGTTTTTAAAGACTTACATTTAAGGCTTCAGATACTGCATTTTTACTCAAATTATTTTTACCGGATTTTACACTAGGGCATTTCGAGTTTAAGAACTGTACGCTGGACGAGACATTTAAGGAAACTGGTACTGCCAAAATCAGAATATCTATTACCAATACTCCTGCCTTTGTACATTGAAGATGATGCCGTTCTTCTCAATTTATGGGATATACTAAATATGAGCTTACCTTTCTCGACCTGGCAAACCATACGGCCGGCCTTGCCTTGTATATGTAGCAGATGATGCCAATTATCTTTGGTAAGCGGCATCATGTAAGTAGGTCTGCCAGATCTTTAAGGCTATGGTATGGAGGTGTTGCAGCTTCATTACTATCAGTTTCCGGATTGATGTGGTCTTTAGGTGGGAAAAACGTTAAGGAAAATCCTTCCATCCGCAAGAAGTTCTATCGTGGCGCAAAGGAACATATTACTTTCATAACCGATCACTTGAGGAAAGTCCTCAGGAATAGAACCGCTGGTTCTATATTAAGATCGCTTTTAATTCACCAGTTTTGGCCAAACAGACTTTCACCGGAGAGATCGATAAAGCCTTACCACCTAAAGTGGTGATATCCAATCTGGGGTTAACTTCAGGAATAAAGGCCAAACTGACAAATGGCACACTGACTTTCAGATAATTTTTTTAAGTGCCGTTCACCCTTTTAGGTTAAAGTTGCATCTTAAGGAAAACCAATATAAACTTTAACTGTCATGAGAAAAAATCTTACCCGAACGGGCCGGCATTCCTTGCCGGTTGTTTTCATGCTGCTTTTCATTTTGGCTACCGGAGCGAGTGCTCAGGCGATAGGAAAAATCAGCATTGAAGGTAGAAACATCACTTTCGCCTCTATATTCCGAAACATTAAAAATCAAACAGGCCTTACCGTATTTTACAGCAACAAACTGATTGATGATTCGGAAAAAGGGAAGGTCTATTTTGAAGTAACGGAAGGAGGTTAAGATGATATGGTAACCTGAATCTTTACCCAGATTAGCCAAAAAAAGCCGGAAGTGCGGCTAATGCTTTCGGCCGGAGTGGTAATGTTGCCGCAAAAAGCTAATCCAATGGTTAGCTGGTAAGTGCCAATTGATGATAACAAAAATTAACAGAATAATCATTTTATAAAAACTGTAATATTTATTGCTATGAAAAAAAGTATGCGTAATATTGGACTGGTCATCACAGTGTTTGTGATCAGTTTCTTGGTAAGTTGTACGAAGTATAGTGAGAATCCTAATCCAGCCATTCTATTGGAGGATATCCCTGTATTAGCAGATCGGCGTTTGTCAATCAACGGCGTTCAACTTAATCCAAACACCACGTTGGAAGCACCAATTGGCATCCCTCCCGGTGCTACCAAGGCTCACGTCCGGCTGACGCTAGCTGGTGCGATTATGAGCACTGCTTATGTACAGGTTAATACGAGTACGGGTGGAGCAAAAGGCTTCAATGTCAATCGAGACATATCCACTCCTTTCAAATATCAATATTGGCGTCCTGGTGACAATGCTGACCTTTGGATTACGGTTGATATTATTAATCCGAGGCACACCCCTGGTGATCAATTCAAGATAACTTTCCCCGGAGAAGGCACCGCCGGCCCTGTTGCTTGTATTTTCCAGATTCAGGAAAACGCAGTCAATGAGCTTCCGGATAAAATGCCCTTTCACCGTAATCCTCTTGTGTTCCATGCAGACGGGATAATCCCAACCATGAACTTGGATATGGCTGCCATTAAATGGTCGGATAGTGGTTATGACGCTGATGGTAAGCCAGTCTGGCGTTCCCGGCTATCTCATGGTTATTCGCAGTCCGGCAATAGTGAGACTGGCCTGTATACAAATGTTGAAGCATTTCCGGAAGACGCGGTGACCCCCCAGACACGAGAGGTAGATAGCGAAGGGAGACCATTTGTTCGGCTGCATACGGTAAAGTTTGAAGAGCCCGTTGGCTATGGCGGTAAAGTATTTCCTTTTCAGGCGTCTGTTTTGCAGGCCTCATACCTTCCAGACTGGAAGCATCGCCGAGGCGTTTACCGCGCTCAAATACAAACCCCCAGCCGTCGCGGAGCTTGGTCTGCTTTTTGGGCTATAGGGAGCAAGCTTAGTACGGGCGTTAGCCAATGGCCACCGGAGATCGACTTCTTCGAGAGCTTCAACGGCGCTTACGGGGCAGCCTACACGCCTCGCTCTACAAGTTCTGCACAACACATCGGTGTGCATGGCTCCAACCAGCGCGATATGGTAAACGGTCTGAAGAGTGAATTGGACCGTGTCCCGGGCTTCGAGCTGAACGTAGACCTGAATGCTAAACCTCACGATTATGCCTGCGTGATTGAAGCCGACTGGATTACGCATTTCGTTGATGGCAAAGAGACCCTGCAGCATAGAAATATGCTTGATAGGGCCGACGGCGGTATCGATTGGGCTTTCTACCCCATCATAAACGTTGCCGTGAAAATAGGTGCGGAAAATCCCTATAACGAAGGAACTCCGGATCTGCTATGGTATGGCCTGCAGTATTATGCTCCAGGCTCCGGATGGTCCATGCAGTAAGGTCCCAATCACGGATTTCCTGTAACAGCATAAGCAAAAAAGCCGGAAGTGCGGCTAACACTTCCGGCTGTAGCGGTCATTAATGCCGCAAGCAGGCTAATCCAATGATCAATTGACAATATATAATTGACTTTTTAAACATTCTATTTAAGGAATAAAAACTATTATGTTGAAAAGTAGCTACACCCTAATCTTAAATTAGAGTCAATCATTTTCCAATTTTAAAACTAAAATTTCATTAAAAATTATATAAGACGTCTTGGGCTTTTAACGGTGATTTTATCGAGAAAAAAAGAAAACACCTTGCTTGCGCCATATCAAAGCTTACGGCATAACAAACGGCCGCATTGCGACCTTTTGTTTTTCTATTTAATTAAAAATTAAATTTTGGCTTTTTTCATTTGAATAATCAACATAGCTAATCTTAAAGAGATGATTAACATGTAGAAGACTTTGCCTTAATTTGATTAGTTCTTTCAATTCTTCATTGAAAACACCTAAATCGTATTCATGTAATCTTTCGATTGCTGGTAAAAACCATATTCTCATATTCCAGGGCTTGGAGTTAAGTCCTTTCTATTAGTTAAAAGATATGCGTTACCAAACTGGGTTCTGGCATAATAATGGCTCCATAAATAAGATGAAACCTGGATACTTTATTTTAGCAACGTCAGTTATTATTTCAACCAAACCGATGTTATACATCGGGGACTGCCGGCAACAGTAGGAATTTCCTCCTGGCCAAGCAAAAAAAGGATTGGGCTGTGTAAGCCTCCATCATATTTATATTATTAATAGGCAACAAAAAATCCTTATAATTGTTATTAGGAGAAATATGAGTAAAGTATTTACAATTACAGAAGGACTGGAGAATTTAGGAGCGCTGCGAACGGGCGGACAAGGATCGGTATATAAGGGGAAACGCATCGGTGCAATCTACTCCGCAGTGAAATTAATCCCTACTCCAATATACAACGAGAACCGCGATGATAAAAATTACCGCAATTTTGAAAACGAGGTAGCAAAGTTGCTAAAGGTAAATGAGAATCCCAGTCCGAATGTTGTAAAAATGCTCAGTTTCGGCATAACCGAAAGCGGATCCTTCCCATTTATAGAAATGGAATATATAGAAGGGCCTGACCTTTGTGAGCTGCTCCAACCCCCACACCAAAAGATATTTACGCTAAGCGAAGTCATAAAAGTGGCACAACACTTGGCTGCTGCCCTTGAGCACTGCCATAAACTCGGGGTAAAACATGGCGACGTTAAGAGCAATAACGTTAAATACAATTTGCACACAGCGAACTATGTGCTACTGGATTTTGGACTCGCCATTATGAGTGAGGAGCAGCGTAGAAGTAGCATCCGGCATGCAGGTGCAGTGGAGTTTATGGCGCCCGAACAAAATGAAGGCAAAATGCTTCTGCAAACCGATGTTTACAGCTATGGCATCATCTTATATGAATTACTCGGAGGACAGGTTCCTTTTCCCCTGCCTGGAAATAGCGATACCGGACGTAATTCGGTAATGATCGGTCATATGGAAAGTGAAGTGCCTGACGTATTAGGTCTGCGCAAAGCAAACTTGCCCACGGGCTGGACCGAGGAGCAGAAAACCCGGGAGATGCAGGTTCCGGAGTGGCTCTTAAAACTGATCAAAAAATGCCTGCAGAAAGATCCTATGCGCAGGTATAGCGATGGAATGGCCTTGCATGAAGCGGTGCTTAGTGGAAGCTTATCGGGCAATGTTTTACCCATCGACCATTCAGCTATGGATTCGCTCAAAACGGAGAACGAAACCCTCCGCAAACAGGTATTGGAACTCGAAAGTATAGCCCAGATTCCGGAAAGAAACGGTATACTGTTACCTCATTTTGCGTTTGCGCTTATGATCATCTCAATTATCGGATTGATTGCTTTCTTGGGCTATTCCCAGTTTCGCAGCGAGCCCCAACCACAGCAAGCTGTTCAAACCATAGATTCGATCCCGCCGGCAGTTGATACCACAGCACAGGAAAGAAGAAGATTGGCGAATCAGCGCAAGCTGGCTGAAGCAGCAGCAACGAAGCGGGCGGTGGATAGTGCAATCAACGCGGAGATCAAAAAAGCTAAAGATAAAGTTGCCGATAGCACAGAAGACCTTAATCCCGATACTACATTGAGTCCTGTACAGTTTTAATTTTTAAAAAACAATTGCCCTTAACCGCCGCATAGGCACCCTAACTTATGGAAACAAAATCAAATTTCTGGCAGCGTATCGGTATTCAGGATTGGTTTCTAACCGATGAAAACAAGAGCAGTGACCAAAAAGCACCTCAACTCACCCCGGAAACGATCTACAGCTTTATTGTAGATAAATTTAAGGAGTCTATCAGGGAATTATCTTTTGCCGATCGCATCGTTTTTTATCATGAATTCATTATAACCTTCAACGCTGAAGATTACCGTGAATTTATAGACAATAAACAAGGGATTTTGGGCTTAATCGTACAAGAAACAGTCAAAAAATTCTATGCGATTTTAAGAGAACACCGTCAAGCCGGGAAAAATGTAGAGCCATCCGGTTCAAAATGGGTATTCCGGTTAGTATCACATCCTGACTATGCAAGAGGCGATAAGGGCTTTATCGGAAAACTGCTGCCGGACAACAATCAGAAATCGGAAAATTTACGTGTAACATTTATTCCCCGACAAACCGGTATTGCGCAGACATTCGATATCAACAACGATATTTTAAAGGGCTTCACTTACTACAGCGAAGGCTATATGGAAATCCCATACGATGCGCAATTGGAATATGTTGAGGGTAATACGACCCCGTCCAAGGACCAGGCCGTTCTCGGCCGGCTGGAAGCCATCATACCCGACAAGCAGTTTTCGGGCAAAAAAATAGAGTTCCTGATTAAAACAGAAGATACTATCGTTTCGGGAAACGATGACGGACGCGAAGATTCCAATATTTTCAAGATTGCCTCAGAATGGGCCAATTCACCACACCTACACATCCGCTACAACAAAACAGACGGTAATTTCTATTTAGCTTCTTTCGGCGAACTTACTACTTTGAACGAGGTTTTGGTGCCACGCAGCGAAATTAATTCACCGCAATGGGTTTCTTTGCCGCTGAACTCCAGAATGTTGCTCAACGGCATAATCGGTATAAACCTATTTAAATCCTAACTTATGTCGCAACTGCTATCAATTTTATTGTTATCACTGGTCGTTGCGCTGATGATAGTTCATTTTAAAGACATTAAAAATTCCCGTAATAAAAATGGATAAACACTTTTTTGGCCTCACAGACACCGGCAAATCCAGAGACAACAACGAGGACAGCTTTATTATTAAGTCCCTCACCGACGACCAGTTGATTTTAGCAGCTGTAATAGATGGCGTAGGTGGTTATCAAGGTGGCGAAGTAGCAGCAGGTATTGCTACGGAACAGATTTCAATGCAATTCTCAGGTCGTCCGGCCGATCCAATCTCGCAGATGATCAGCGCATTCAGGAATACAAATGAAATGATCATTGCCAAAAAGCAAACAGAGGCAGAACTTTCTGAAATGGCATGCGTGGCCACGATGGTAATTGCGGATATTGAGCATAATCAATTCTATTACGCGCACGTTGGCGATACCAGATTATACCTGCTGCGGGACGGATCGCTGATCAAAATCTCTAAAGACCATTCATTTGTAGGTTTTCTGGAAGATTCGGGAAGATTGGATGAGGCCGCTGCTATGCAGCATCTAAAACGCAATGAAATTAATAAGGCGATCGGTTTCAGCGATCAGATTGCTACCGATGAGAGCTATATTGAAACCGGCCAATCTCCTTTCCTGCCGGGCGATCTCCTCTTATTATGCAGTGATGGGCTGACCGATATGGTAAACAGGCAGGATATTACTACCCTGCTTCTACAAGGAGATACACTTGCTAAAAAAGCAGGTAATCTCATCGCGCTTGCCAATGAAAACGGCGGGCGTGACAACATCACCGTTGTGCTGTTGCAGAACAACAAAGTGCCGCAAAAGGTAATACCAACCAGATCAGACTTTAAACAACAGCCCCAGGCAGCCGCAGGAGCAGAAAATAATGAGGCAATACGGACGCCTGAAAGTCCAACAGCGGAAACCCATGCAGCGCCCAACAGAAATTATTGGTTCACTGCGTTGGTTATTTTATGCCTCATCCTTCTTGGCACTACCATATTTATGTACCTGCAGCACCAGCAAGTAGCAGCCCCTGTTTCAACACTAAATTCATTACCAAAACAAAAAGTGAGAAACAGCCAGGAGCAGTTACTACAAGATGCATTTGACCATGCTCTGGGGGACACGCTGGTACTATCCGACTCGATTTTTAAAAGTCCGGTCCTGATCAGCGATACGTTAAGCCTGCGGAAAGATACCCTGTATGTTATCGCAAAGGGTATTGTGCTGCAAGCGGATAGCGGATACAAAGGTGCAGCCATACAGATGCTATCTCAATCAAGGCTATTGAAGCTGGACAGCCTGCAGTTTAAAGGTTTCGCTACCGCTATCGCCATTTCAGATCAGGTACTGTTACTCAAAAATGTCACCTTCACCAACTGTTTAATCCCGGTACAGAATAGCATCCATTTTCCTGACGGGAAACCGGTAAATGCAGCACTGATGAAGATTGGTCCACTAAAAGACAACACCCCTAAAACCGCAGATTCAAAAAATGGAGCAGAATAAAGGAAATGTCAAAGTTAGCCGGACTCAGGAACGGATCTTCATATTAGCCACCGCAACCGTTCTCGCACTCTTCTTCTACCAATTATATGCGATCATTCAGCCTAGGTTTGAAGAAGTTGGGCCACGCTTAAAAGCCGGCACCATGGTTAATCTGAATGCCGAAAAACCTGCCGAACATATCCGTAACCTACTTAAAAAAGGTTATTATTTTGAAGATCAGCGGGACATTGATCTGATAGAAAAAACCCTTGCATCTGCAACGCCAAATGCCGAGCAACTCGACAACATTGGCGAAGTGAACAAACGCAGGTACTTTTTACCTGCAGATGAGGCCTATGCAAAAGGGGGTAAATCATTTAAAGCAAGGGTGCTGGCATCCCGGGCATTGCTTGGTTATACCGGTGATGATTCGCTTAAATTCGACCAGGAGCAAAGTAATCCCCGCCCTTACTCTTCCCAGGTAAATCTCGGCATGGGTGAGTATGATATCAGTGGGAAAATCACAGAGAATACAAAAGCTGCACCAGGAGTTTTGGTCCGTTTGGAAATGATATTGCCGCAAGACAGTATTTACAACGACGAGCCAACAGAAACCATCAAAAATATAACTGAAAAGGCAAATGGCATTACAAAGGTTTATACTTTGGATACTGGCGGTAAACGGAAACTACTCCAGCTCACCGCCTATGCCCGTACCGGTACTGCCGGGGAATTTACTTTTGCCAAGTTGCCTGGTAACCAGGCATTCAAGATATTGCCTTTAAAACCAGGTTTTCAGTTTGGCGCTTCAAAGGGCGTGCAAAACCTTGATGAAAATACCGCCTTCACATTTGAACAGCGTCCACATACGATAAAGCTTTTCTCTACCAGGGACTTCAATATCCTCAAAAAGGAAAAATCACTGATCATCAGAACACCCGAAGAATTTAACAAGTGGTTTATGATCATCTGCGGAAGCCTGATCGGTGGGTTTTTACTTCTCCACTTCATCCTGTCATGGAAATTCAGCGCTGCCGATCAGGTCATATTACCCGTAGTGATGATGCTCACAGGCATATCATTCCTGATGCTGCTGAGTTTGCAGGATCCGCTGCGAGACCGTTTTTTAGCTAAAGATTCCCTTCTATACCTGCTCATGGGTTTCGGAGGCATCTTATTGATACTGTGCTTTAAACTGCGCCGTTTCAATACCGATACCTGGCTTTACCGCCTGCTTTTATTTAAGAACATCCGATCAGCCGCAAACGGCTGGCCCTGGGCCCTGGCCGCTATCGGATTGCTGGCACTCACTATCTTATTCGGAACCGGGCCAGAAGGAAGTGGTGTAAAGGTAAACCTGTTCGGATTTCAGCCCAGTGAAGTGGTAAAGTATCTGATCATTTTTTTTCTTGCAGGATTTTTTGCCGTAAACGAGAAACTGATCAGTGAATATATGAGCTGGAAAAAAAGATGGTCATTTTTCTCCTTTGCCCTATTGGCGATACTGTTGACCCTCATGTTATTTCTGATATTGGGAGACCTTGGTCCGGCGATGGTGGTTTGTTTTACCTTTATTATACTATTTTCATTCTCCCGCGGTGATTTTATGTTCATGGCAGGCGCTATCGTGTTGTACGTATTGGCCTCATGGATTTTTGAAAACGTATGGATATCCACCGCAGTTACCTTGCTTTTGGTCGGTACGCTGATGTTTTTCGGGCGCAGGCAGCTCAGTGAGTCCGCCATCATGGTGCTGGTAATTATGTCGGCCTTTTTAACGATCGATCAGATTCCATATCTGGACCGCGTCTTCCCTGGGCCCGTGCAGCGCCTGGGGGATCGCAAAGCAATCTGGGAGGATGCCTGGAACAATGAGGTTTATGGCGGCGACCAGGTGGCCAACGGCCTGTGGGCCATGTCTACAGGCGGCGCAACCGGCCAGGGAGTGGGGCAGGGCTTTGCCAAAACCATTCCAGAAGCACATACCGATATGATCTTACCTTCAATAGGTGAAGAATTTGGATTGACGGGCATATTGTGCATCTTCCTGTTGTTCCTGTTGTACCTTCATCGATCCATTATTATCGGGAGGAGGACCGGATCACCATTTCTCTTTTATTTAAGTGCAGGGGTCGGCGTATCCACCTTTGTACAGTTCCTGCTCATAGCAGGTGGTTCTACCGGAGCGCTACCGCTATCGGGGGTATCCCTGCCCTTTCAAAGTTATGGAGGATCATCACTCGTACTCAATTTTTTAGCCGCCGGATTTTTGATGTCAGTATCTGCTGTCCGGGGCAGTGAAGTACAGATGCAGTACATTGCCAAAGCGCAGGATAAAAATCTGGTGCCGGCCCTAATTGCCGCCTGTTTGGGCATCCTGCTATTGGGCGCTAATGTATTAGGCTATGTACTTAACAACCGGAAATGGGTAGTACAGCCAGCCTTGGTGGCCGACCGTAGCGGCGCGAGAATGTTCAGTTACAATCCCCGTATCGCAATATTGATGAGCCGTTTAAAAGCCGGAACCATACACGACCGCAAGGGAATTTTAATGGCAACCAGCAACGTCGACAGTGTGAAGGCGCAACATTTTAAACTCATCGGTGCGGGTATCCCGAATTACAATCTCGATTCTGCGGTACATCAGCGTTTAGATCGGTATTATCCTTTCGAAGAACAACTGTTTTTTTGGACAGGTGATGCAAATTCAGGCATATTTAATGGAAGTGTTAACGGCTATTTTGCAGATTATGAACACGCGGCCGAACTCCGCGGCTTTAAACTGCCTGTAAAGAGTTTTACCGTACTTGCAAAGAGATACAGCGAAAACCGTTTCCTGGCACGGGGAGTTAAGGAAATGACGGTCGTGAAAAAAGATTACGCCGCACTTTCTCCGTTACTCCTTGCCGGAATCAGCAGCAAAGAGGTGGAAGATTTTAAAAATAAAAACCGCGATGTACAATTAACCATGGATGCCGGCCTGCAGACCAAGATTCAAAAGTCCATTGCCCGTGACACTTCATTATCGGATAACCGGGTTTCTGTAGTAATCATGGAAGCAAGTTCTGGTGATGTCCTTACTTCAGCTGTATATCCACTGCCACCTATACATGATTGGGAACGATTGACCATGACCAATGCAGAACAGAACCAGCTTTCGGGGTGGACAACGACCGCTGATCTTGGCTTTACCAATTTCACACAGCCAGGCTCAACCGCTAAGCTGATTACCGCCATGGCATCCTTCAATAAACTGGGCATGGCCGCTGCCGAAAAAAAATACCAGGTGGCCTCCTGGGAGCGTATCCGTACAAAAGGTATCGAGCCGGATGAAACGGGATGGATTGATCTGGAACGGGCGGTGGTGAAATCCAACAACGTCTATTTTATCAAACTTGCAAACCAGGAGCAGCTGCAGGAAAACATGGGTGAGCTGTACTTAAAAACAGGCATGTTCCTGCATGGGGCAGGAGGGTATTATTACAATAAGCCCAGCGAAAACGCAGCACAGGAAGAAAAATGGAAACAGCTTTGGCGCAGGACCGAATTCAATACCAAACCAAAGTATGATCCCAATAATATCCGAAAGACCAGGGCAAAGGGAATTTCCGGAATGTCTTGGGGACAGGGCGCACTTATTGCAACCCCGGCGGCAGTGGCAAGATTGGCTGCCGGGATTGCAAATGATGGAAACATGATTGCAAACAGGTTTGTACTTAAAGTAAGCGATCAGCCGCAGGCGATAAAAACTGGTACGAAATTGGTAAACAATCCGGCATACGCCAGGTTAATGCAGGAGTACATGATCAAACAGAGCAGCCCAAAAGTTCAAACGCTTGGACTGGCCGTTGCCGGTAAAACAGGTACACCGGAGCGGATCTGGAAAAAACAGCAGATTAATGATGGCTGGTATGTGTTTTTTGCGCCAACTGTAACTGGTAATGGCCATATTGTAGTCTGTATACGCATTGAGGCTACCAAAGGATCATCAGACGCAGTACGATTGGCCGGCAGACATGTAATCCCGTTCTTAAAAGAAGGTGGCTATATTAAAAGCATTGTTCCTTCTGCCAAAACGGATGACAATGCAACTATACCGGAATTTAATTGAAGAGATGAAACATTTAACTCAAAGCATCAATCAATAGCTTGTGTAGCTTCACCACAAATTGGGAACAGAGCAAATGTTTAATTCCATATTTTTATAACATAATAGCAAAGCATTAACAAAAACATACAGATGAAAATGATATTCGACCTCTTCAAAAGCGCAAGTGGGGAACATCCCGATGATGTGAAGGGAATCAGGCACGCATTACTACAGTTTGTAAAACAGGAGTTACAAAAAGCGGAGGGCGGAGAAGGCGCAAACATCAAAGGTTTGGGTATTTTTATCCACTGCAGCCCTGCAGCGCACCATGTGTATGAAGCTGCCGTGTTTACCGAGGATCCCGAACAATTAAAAAACGAGATACAACGCATCAGTGATGACTATTCCCTGGATCTGCCCTCAGGCTGGTCACTCACAGTTGCTTTCGATGAAGCCTTTCCTGACGACGCGGTTCAAATGCAAAATCTGCCGATAGCACTGTTGGTCAAAACCAAAACCCATTTTGTTAAGCAACAGGCTAAAGCCTACCTAAAAGCACTTAGCGGCAAGACTTTACAGCCAATCTACGAAATAACTTCAATGGGTGGAAAATACAATATCGGCAGAGATGAAAAGGCACAGTCTGATGAAGGTTTTTTCCGCACCAACCACATTGCATTTCCATCAGAAAGTGATGATGAACGAAATAAGTACATCAGCCGGCAGCATGCGCATATCGAATGGGATACAAGCATAGCCAAATTTGTAATCTTCGCAGATGAAGGTGGAATACCTCCCCGCAATAAGGTCAAACTACGTTCAGCACTTACCGAAAAGACGGTAAAACTCCATGCCACCCAGATCGGGCAGGAATTAGCCGAGGGAGATCAGATTATCTTAGGCGAATCGGTCGTATTGGAGTTTAGCTTTAAGCCGCAGCATCATGAGTAAAATTTTTACAATTGCAGAAGGGCTACAAAACCTCGGCGCATTAAAAACCGGTGGGCAGGGATCTGTTTACAAGGGGATGCGCATGGGGCCGGTTTATTCTGCCATCAAACTTATTCCTACACCAATCTACGTGGAGGATGAAAGCGATAAAAACTACCGGAATTTTCTCAATGAAGTGAATAAGCTGCAGCAGGTAAACATCCATTCCAGCCCGAATGTGGTGAAGATACTCAGTTCAGGGATTACCGATAGCGGGTCCTTTCCTTATATAGAAATGGAATACATCGAAGGTCCCGAACTCAGCGAACTGTTATTGCCTCCGCATCAAAAAGTTTTCACTGTTAAAGAACTGCTGAAAGTCGCTGAACAGCTGGCTGCTGCACTTGCACACTGTCATCAGTTTGGGGTCAAACATGGCGATGTTAAAAGCAATAATGTAAAGTACAATACGCAGACCGCCAATTACGTGCTCTTGGATTTTGGCTTGGCCATTATGAGTGAAGAGCAGCGCAGAACAAGCATTCGGCATGCCGGGGCAGTAGAATTTATGGCACCGGAACAGCATGAGGGGAAAATGCTGTTACAGACGGACATTTATAGTTACGGTATCATCCTGTATGAACTCCTGGCCGGGCAGGTTCCTTTTCCACTCGAAGGAGGAGGCGATACCGCCCGCAATACGGTTATGATATCACATCTTGAAAAGGAAATCCCAAATGCCATGTCGCTGCGTAAAAGCAATCTGGAAAATACGTTTCAGGACGATATTCTGCATGCGGAAATGCAGGTACCCTACTGGTTGATTGAGCTGATCGGGCGATGCCTGCAAAAAAATCCAGATGAACGGTATGCCAATGGAATGGAACTGCAGAAGGCAGTTACTGCCGGGCTATTGTCGGTACCACAAGACATCAGGCGCAGAGAAAATACTATACCCAACGAAGCCTTACATTATGCCGGCTTATATGGTGAGACACAAAAAAAGAACGAAAAGCTTGAAAAAGAGCTGGCCACATTAAAACCCCTGGCCCTGAAGGCCGGAATAAAATACAATACTTCGACCGGTGAATATCACCAGGAAAATTACATCCATGCGCCAAGAAAGGCTTTTTTAGGTTACGCTGCCGCCTGTGCCTTAGTTGTAGCCTTTGTAGCTTACAGCTTAGCTAAGACAGAAAACAATAATATTACGGCCATGCCGATAACCCCATACCGGTCACCATTTGAAATCGCAAATCAGCAATACAGGCAAGCGCTGCAAGAAGCGAGAGAAGACAGCATCCGGAAAGCAAAAATGCAATGGGCGCAGCAAGTAAAAGCAACCGAAAAAGCCAAGAAACAGAACGGTAAAAAGAAGAAGAAATTTCTGGGTATATTCTGAGAAAGCCAGTTACATCATACCTTCCGAAATTTAAATACTTAATGTGGCCTTTTATTTTAAGGAAGGATTAACATAAGGTTAAATTTTAATGATCTAAGCCTTGGCATCCTCCTAAATTGCTGATATAGCATAGTAATAGATTCTAACTATTCCATTATAGAATTAAATGATTGTGATTAGTTCTTTCAATTCTCTAAATTTATAATAATCTGGTTAAGCTTTAATAAGGAATTAGATTATACTAACAAAAAATATATGGAAAAAGAATCGAACGATATCAGCAAGTGCCCGTTTCATAATGGCAGCATGAAAAGTAATGTAGGTGGTGGCGGTACCCGAAATGGCGACTGGTGGCCAAAGCAGTTAAAGTTGGGTATTTTACGTCAGCATTCTAACTTATCCAACCCAATGGACGGCGAATTTAGTTATGCCGAAGCTTTTAAAAGTTTAGACTTAGCCGCATTAAAGGCAGATCTTCATGCACTGATGACCGATTCGCAAGATTGGTGGCCGGCAGATTTTGGTCACTATGGAGGTTTATTTATCCGTATGGCATGGCACAGTGCCGGAACCTACAGGGTGGGCGATGGCCGTGGTGGTGCTGGTGCCGGATTACAACGTTTTGCACCGCTGAACAGCTGGCCGGATAATGTGAGCCTTGATAAAGCCCGCAGATTACTTTGGCCGATTAAACAAAAATACGGGAGCAAAATTTCGTGGGCAGATTTAATGATCTTAACCGGTAATATTGCCTTAGAATCGATGGGCTTTAAAACCTTTGGTTTTGCAGGTGGGCGTGAGGACGTTTGGGAAGCAGATGAATCGGTATATTGGGGTTCGGAAACAACCTGGCTGGGTGGCGATCTCCGTTATGCACACGGTTCAGATGGCGCACATAAAGCACATGGGGTAGTGGTTACGGATGACGATGCCGATGGAGATGTTCACTCACGTAATTTAGAAAAACCACTTGCCGCTGTGCAAATGGGATTAATATATGTAAACCCTGAGGGGCCGGATGGAAATCCAGACCCAATTCTTGCAGCGAAAGATATCCGCGATACGTTTGGCCGCATGGCGATGGATGATGAAGAAACGGTCGCATTAATTGCTGGTGGGCACACTTTTGGTAAAACCCATGGTGCTGCTTCAGCAGATCACGTGGGCAAAGAGCCTGAAGCTGCGGGAATCGAAAGCCAGGGCTTAGGATGGAACAATAGTTACGCTTCTGGCAAAGGTGCTGATGCCATTACGAGCGGATTAGAAGTAACCTGGACCACAACACCTACACAATGGAGCAATAATTTTTTCGAAAACCTGTTTGGATTTGAATGGGAGTTATCGAAAAGCCCTGCCGGTGCACATCAATGGAAAGCTGTAAATGCAGCCGCCATTATTCCTGATGCATTTGACGGATCGAAAAAACATCTGCCAACGATGCTTACCACCGATCTTTCTTTAAGGTTCGATCCGGTTTATGAAAAAATATCAAGACGTTTCTTAGAAAATCCAGATCAGTTTGCTGATGCATTTGCCAGGGCATGGTTTAAATTAACCCATCGCGATATGGGGCCTTTGGCACGTTACTTAGGGCCAGATGTACCACAAGAAGAATTGCTTTGGCAAGATCCAATACCTGCGGTTAACCATGCATTGATTAACGAAAGTGATATCGCAACATTAAAAGCAAAAGTATTGGCTTCAGGATTGAGTGTGGCCGAATTGGTATCTACCACCTGGGCTTCGGCTTCTACTTTCCGCGGTTCTGATAAACGTGGTGGTGCCAATGGTGCACGGATCCGTTTGGCTCCTCAAAAAGATTGGGCAGTTAACAATCCTTCACAATTGCAGAAAGTATTGGGCGTATTAGCGAATATTCAAAATGAATTTAATGCAGCACAGATTGATGGTAAAAAAGTTTCACTGGCCGATTTAATTGTATTGGCAGGTGCTGCTGCGGTAGAAAAAGCTGCTGCTGATGCCGGGCATTCAGTTACAGTGCCTTTTGCACCGGGGAGAATGGACGCTTCGCAAGAGCAAACCGATGTGGAATCTTTTGGTTATTTAGAGCCAGCTGCTGATGGTTTCCGTAACTACCGTAATTCAAAATCTCCTGTTCCTACAGAAGAATTCCTGATTGATAAAGCCCAGTTGCTTACTTTAACAGCACCTGAATTGACGGTGTTGGTAGGTGGTTTACGTGCGTTGGATACAAATTTTGATGGTTCGAAAAATGGTGTCTTAACCGAAAAACCCGGCCAGTTAACTAACGACTTTTTTGTAAACCTACTGGATATGGAAACCGCATGGAAAGCTGTTGCAGAAGATAAAGAACTCTATATCGGAAGCAGCCGTTCAACTGGTCAGCCAAAATGGACCGCAACCCGTGCAGATCTTGTATTTGGTTCTAATGCAGAGCTTAGGGCAATTGCAGAGGTATACGCAAGTACAGATGCACAAGGCAAATTTGTAAAAGACTTTGTGGCCACCTGGAATAAAGTAATGAATTTAGACCGTTTTGATTTAAATTAATCCCAAAGGTGTCATAGGTTGATAAAGAGACTGTATCAAAACAACAAATTCAGAAATAGTAAAAGAATTAAATTAGGCGGTGTCGTCATGCTCAGCTTGACTGGGCATCTTAATGCTTTGGTAGGGACTTATTTTTTGCCTTTCTATCGCATTAAGATTCCCGTTTTCACGGGAATGACGACCTTTCAAAATATTATTTTGCCAAAAATCTCCAAAATCAATTCTGATACAGCCTCTTTTCTGAACGGGTCGTCACCCTGAATTCATTTCAGGGTCCTAATAGCAGGAAAGATGCTGAAATAAATTCAGCATGGCGATTGTGTGAGGTAAATCGACTGTAAAACACTCACTATGATTCAAATATTAATTCTAAATAACTTGTTTTATTAAAACTTAGGTTAAAAGATTTTTTTATTTCTTAAAACAATTCTCAAACTTATTTGTCTTTTAATTTCATTAGTTTGTTTGGTTTAGTTTTATTGGTGGATGCGGATAAGACAAAATAATTGGCCTCATAGCAATATGGGGCTTTCTTGTTTATATACGGCAAGGCCCAAACACAACATTGGCGATAGCAATGCTGATCAATGTTACTTATAAGAAACCTGATGTGCTTTCTCTTGAAAAAAACTTAATTTTTTTATCAAATTCTTAAAAATACACTTAAGTAGGTGAGGCATAGTGAATTTAGACTGAGCCATTTTTTGATTTGCCTGAAATACTTATTCAAAAATTTTTGCGCTTGTAAAAGTAATCATACTGTAATCGGATTTATACGATAGTGTACTTCTAATGATCAAAATAATATTCTTGATTTTGTGATAAAATATTTAATATTGAATTGATAAATCGATTTATCGATAACCGAATATGATGATGAGCTTAGGAATATTTGCTACCTGTGGTGCAGTATATGTCTGTGTAGTTTATTTGTGTGTAGTTTTTAACCCGTTTAAAAATACGATCTCCCATCACACAATTGCTTTTAACTCAAAGCCTTCTGACTAAAGATGATGATTTGCCGTCAATTATTTTTTATTGAATAATTGATAAAACGTTTTAGCTGCTAGCAGTTGAATTATATATTGTTAACTAATCATTTACTAAACCTAAACCAATGAAAATCAATCTACTAAAGATTTCAGGGCTTTCTGTGCTTTTTTTGCTCAATAGTCCTGCTTTTTCGATGAATCCGGTTGCTGAAAAATCCGAGGGGTTTTCTGAGCTAAATATGCCTTTAGTGCATATCCAAAACCGAAAAGTAATTACAGGGACCGTATTAGACGAAAAAAACATGCCTATTCCAGGAGTTGGCATCAAAAACATTTCGTCAGGTAAAACTGCTGTAACTGATGAAGCTGGTAAATTCAGCATTGAGGCCAACACAAACGATGTGATCCGTTTTTCTTATGTGGGCTATCAAAACAAAGATATAACAGTAGGCAATGAAGCTAACATTAGCGTTAAAATGGCACCTGCCGAAGCCAATAAGTTAGATGAAGTAGTGGTAATTGGTTATGGATCGGTGAAAAAAACAGATCTTACGGGTTCTGTTGGTGTGGTCAAAGCTAGCGAACTTCAGGAACGTCCGTCTTCATCGCTAAACCAGGCACTAGCTGGCCGTATTTCTGGCGTACAGGTAAACACAAACTCGGGTAGACCCGGCGGGCAGACCAATATCAAAATCCGTGGATTTAGTTCAATCAACACAAGCAACAATCCACTTTATGTGGTAGATGGTGTGGCTTTGCCAGTGGGCTCGCAAACACAGAACAGCAACGCTATCGATTACATTAACCCAAGCGATATCGCTTCAGTAGAGGTGTTAAAGGATGCTTCTTCAACGGCCATATACGGTGCCAGGGGTGCAAATGGGGTAATTTTAATCACCACCAAAAAAGGAACAGCAAATGCCCAACGCATTACCTATGATGCAGATTTTGGTATAAATACATTGGCGGCACACCATGTTAAGATGCTCGATGCCTTCGAGTACGTTAAAGTGCAGGATCTGGCTTATGAGAATATTAAAGTTTACGATCCGGTAGGTTGGGCAGCAGGAAGTTACGCATCCACACCCGTTCCAAAAGCGGCCAGAATTGCCCTACCGCAATTTTTCGATGGCAATGGAAATCCATTATATAATACCGATTGGTTAAAAGAATCTACACAGAACAAACTTTCGCAAAATCACCAGTTGGGTTTTACAGGTGGAAACGAAAATAGTACTTACGGTGTTTTTGCAGGCTACCGCGATGACCAGGGACTTTTACTGAACTCTTATTTAAAACGATATTCGGGCAGGTTTAATTTCGATAGTAAAATTAAACCATGGTTAAAGGTAGGCGGTAATTTGAGCTACAATAACCAAAATGAAAACATTGTTGATCAGGGAACTGGCGGCTTAAATTCGGTCCGTATGATTACAGAAGCATTCCCTTTTCTACCGATTAAACTGGCAGATGGTAAGTGGGGTGATAATAAACTGATTCCATGGGCAGAAGGAGGCTCCAATCCGGTGCACATCTTAACTGATCAAAAATATGGAATGGTTACCCAAACTGCTTTGGGGAGTATTTACTCTACCATTAGCTTTAGCAAAGATTTAGAGTTCCGTACCCAGTTAGGGGCCAATATTGTGAGCCGTAATATTAACGAGTACAATGCCAAACAATTATACGGTATCTCTGATGGCCAGAATGGAACGGCAAATGTAACCGATGATCGGGAAACCTTCTGGTCACTGGAAAATTATTTAACCTATAATAAACGTTTTGCCGAATCGCATGCCATTAATGCGTTATTGGGTATCTCCTGGCAGGCTACCAGCTTTTTTAGCAATACCAGCCATGCCGAGAATTTTGTAACCGATTTTTACGGAAACAATAACATGGGCTCTGGAAGTAAATCGATTACGGTTGGCTCTAGCCGTAACAGATCGGCTTTTAACTCTTATTTTGGAAGGTTAAACTATGCTTTTAAAGATAAATACCTGGTTACATTTACGGGTAGGGTAGATGGATCATCCAAATTCGGAGAGAACCATAAGTTTGCCTTTTTTCCTTCGGCGGCATTGGCCTGGAAAGCTTCAGACGAAGATTTTCTTAAAGGAAACAAAACCATCTCTAACTTAAAACTAAGAACCAGTTATGGTTTAAGTGGTAACTCGGAGCTCCCTGCGTATCAGTCGCTCGCCACATTGGTTAATAACTCAGCTATTATTAATGATAGTAAGGTAACCGGTATTGGCATCGGCAGGTTGGCCAATCCGGATCTGGTTTGGGAAAAAACAGCACAGGTTGATGCGGGTTTAGAATTAGGCTTGTTTAACAACCGCATTAATTTGGAGGCCGATCTTTATTATAGAAAAACAACCGATATGTTATTGGACGCCCCGGTTCCACGTACTACGGGGTACTCGGTGATCAGAAAAAATATCGGGTCTATGCAGAACAAAGGTTTAGATTTAGGGATTAATACGGTAAACGTACAAACCGACGATTTTACCTGGAAAACCAGCTTCAATATCTCACTTAACCGTAACAAGGTACTTTCTTTGGCTACTCCTGATGATATTTTTGGTGTGGGTAACCCAAATTTTACTAATCAGACTGGTATTATCAGGGTAGGTGAGCCTGTGGGTTCATTCTGGGGGCTTGTACGTTTAGGAACCTGGAGCGAGGCCGAAAGGGCAGAAGCAGCCAAATATGTAAGTTACCGGGGTGGTAAAACTTTGCTTCCTGGAGATATTAAATATTTAGATGTAAACGGCGATCATGCCATTACAGATGCCGACCGTCAGATTATTGGTAACGGAACGCCGAAAGGCTGGGGGTCGTTTGGTAACTCATTCCGCTATAAAAACTTAGAGCTGATTGTAGAACTTCAATATTCTTATGGAAATGATGTGTTGAATATGACCCATCACTCGGGTGAAGACAGACAGGTACAGGCCAATAGCTTTGCCAGCGTATTGAATGCGTGGACTCCTCAGAATCAAAATACACCGATCGCTGCAATCAGGGATCAATCTGCCGGATATGTTACCAACGTGGATACCCATTGGTTAGAAGACGGTTCTTTCATCCGTGGAAAAAACCTTTTACTAGGTTATACTTTTGATAAAACACTTGTCGAAAAATTACGCTTAAGCAAACTTCGTGTTTATGCATCTGTTCAAAATTTCTTCCTGGCAACCAAGTATACAGGTAACGACCCTGAGGTAACTACCTATGGAAATGCATTTGCACAGGGTCAAACATTTTTCGATTATCCAAAGCCAACTACATTCATGGTAGGTTTAAACATTGGATTATAACATTAACTAAAGAAAGGATATCAACATGAAAATGAACATAAAAAATATCGCTGCTTTGTTGTTGCTAAGCGGCACTATAATCGGAAACTCGGGATGTAAGAAGTTTTTAGATGAAACAGATCCCACCAATCTTTCGCCCAGTAGTTTTTATACTTTACCAGAACATGCGGAAGCAGGTATTGCTGCTGTTTATGCAGAGATTCGGTTTATTGGAAACGGTGCCGGTATTTATTCCAACAACTGGCAGATGCTTGATGCGCCAACCGGCATACAATCTACCGAAACAGCACAAAACTCCGATCTGAACAATTTGTATTCATTAATTTATGATGGAACAAACCTGCATGTTAACCAAAACTGGAACGGATTTTATAAAGTGATTGCACAAGCTAACCTGGTGTTGGATAAAGTTCCGGGCATTAACCCGATGGACAATGCACAGAAAAAAAGGATTTTAGGAGAGGCTGCTTTCATCAGGGCCTGGGCATATTTTTACCTGGTACGTTTATGGGGCGATGTGCCTTTAATCACTAAACCGATTACAAGTCCTAATGATCCCAATTTTTCTCCTTCCCGTACACCACAAGAGCAGGTATACAAACTCATTGTTGATGATCTGGTTGCTGCAGAAGCGGCAGGTTTGCCTTTTATGGACGCAAGTGGACGTGTTTCTACAGCAGCAATTAAGTCTGAACTGGCAAAAGTATATTTAACCATGGCCGGACAGCCTCTTAACAAAGGAGCAGCTTATTATAAATTAGCTGCAGATAAGGCCAAAGAGGTAATCGATTATTCAACCGGGAATCCAACATCACTTGGCTTGTTCCCTGGTTATGGAGCCCTTCACGATGCGAAGAATGACAATAAAGTAGAGCATTTATTCGGAATCCAATACAATGACGCTGCCGGATCTGGCAACCCCTTGCAATCATCTTATTTACCTTTGCACCAGCCATTGGTTTCTAAAATTGATGGCATTGGAACGGCTATTCCAACCGCAGGTTTTTATGGTTCGTATGAGGCGGGAGATTTAAGGGCTAAAAACAGAGAAGGTTATTTCTTTACCGATTATTATACCGATGGATTTAAAATGCCGTTGATTAACCGCGGTAAGCCTTATGTTTTTAAACACTTCGATCTGATTGCAAATGGAACACTAGGTGTAGAAGGTACCAGCAGGAGCGATCTGAATATTCCACAGATCCGTTATGCCGAAACCTTATTAATTTATGCAGAAGCACAGAACAGGGCAGATGGTAGTCCGAATGTTGCTGCCTATGCTGCGGTAAATGCAGTACGAAAAAGAGCGCAATTGGCTGATCTTGCAGGTTTGAGCCAGACACAGTTTGAAGAAGCGGTTTGGAGAGAGCGCTGGCACGAGCTGTGTTACGAAGGTATTACCTGGTTTGATATGGTCCGCTTGCGTAAAGTGTACAATGAAACCACCAATGGTTTTGATAATTTTGTTGGCCACATTAATAAAAGTGTAAACCAACCTTTGCAAACCAAACATTTATTGTTCCCGATTCCTACTCCAGAAATCAAAAACAACCCTAACCTGACTCCAAATCCAGGTTATTAAACAACAGTATTTTATTATTTCTAATGGTTGGTGTTACACCGACCATTAGAAATGTTTTAACAAAAAAACGGGTGCCCGATACGAGGCATCCGTTTTCATCGTCGTTTCGGTTGAAGCACAACCGAATAGAGATCCCTCGCCGCCGCTCGGGAGTGTACTAAAGCAATGGAGGTGTTTATCAGCAATTTTATAGCCTTTAACTATTGTATGGGCAGATTTTACGGTAATTCGTAAATTGAGTTTAAAAAATAAAAGGCGTGAAGAGGCTTTTTTAATTTATTAGGCTTATTTTTGCGGCAAATTATAGAACCACACAGGGAGATTAATTGATGCCTGTGAACCTCGACAATCATTAGAAAACTAATATTTTATCAATGACAAACGACAAAAAAGAAATATTCGAAAGCGTAGCACAACGTTTAAAAATTGAAGGTTTTAATGTAGTAAACCGCGATGAAACACGCCCCTGGGGTGGTTTTTTTGTAATAGATGAAGCACAGGCGCAACAATTTGCCGATACTTATTTTGATGGATTAAATGTTGAAGACCTTAAAATTGGCGGTAAATTAAGTCCAAAAATTTTAATCGTTGCACCAAATACACGTCTTTCGTGGCAATATCACCACCGCAGAGCCGAAATCTGGCAAGTGGTAACCGGTACTGTTGGCATTAAAACCAGCCAAACTGATGAAGAAGGTGAAGTGAAAAAATATGCTCCAAAAGACCAGATCAAATTACAACAAGGTGAACGCCACCGCTTAATCGGTTTAGAAGATTGGGGTGTTGTAGCAGAAATATGGCAGCATACCGATGCTTCAAACCCATCAGATGAAAGCGATATCGTACGTGTTCAAGACGATTTCGGTAGATAATAAATAATTTAAAAAATAATCCTGTTCTATGCATTGGAACAGGATTATTTTTGTCTAAACGCTTAATTTAAAGCGTTTTTTCTACGCGATTAAAAACTAAACGCCCTCAAAATACGTTTATAAAGCATACACATCCTTACATGATTATCTTCATTTTTTTTCTTTGCCATTGGTTTTTATCCCTGTTTAGCCAAACCTTTTTCCTTCACCGTTACTCGTCGCACAAGATGTTTAAAATGGAGCTTTTTTGGGAGCGGTTTTTCTATCTGATATTGCTGATCTCGCAAGGCTCATCATTTTTAAACCCCAGGGCTTATGCCATTCTGCACCGGATGCACCATGCTTATAGCGACACAGAGAAAGATCCACACTCGCCACATTTTTTTAAAGATGTTTTCGGGATGATGGTTGCAACGAAGAATATGTACATGAATTATCTGCAATTTAAAATACAGCCAGAGCCAGCTTTCCAGGGAAATTATCCTGAATGGCCAATTGTGGATAAGATTGGAAATTCATGGGCCTGGAGAATTGCATGCGGCCTATTTTACATTGGTTTTTATGTTGCTTTTGCCAACCATTGGTGGCTGTTTATTTTATTGCCGATCCACTTTTTGATGGGCCCTTTACATGGGGCAATTGTAAACTGGTGTGGCCATAAATATGGCTATTCTAACCATGATAATGATGATCATAGCAAAAACTCATTACCTTGGGATTTCTTATTAATGGGTGAACTTTTTCAGAACAACCACCACAAAAAACCAAACAGTCCTAACTTTGCTACCAAATGGTGGGAATTTGATCCAACCTATCCCGTAATGAAGGTATTGCACTGGATGCGTATTATAAAAATTAGAAAGGTTTAAGGGAAGACTAAAGCTCAAAACTAAGTGCTCCGTCATACTATTCCGAATGTTCGGGATTTATTCCATGGTCTGTATCCTCACAGACCATTTGTTTTTTCCGTTTGGTTCACTAAACTAGCCATAGCTTTTTTTCGCCACGGAAACACTGAAATCACGGAATTAATCTTTACAACTTGTCATCCTGTCGGAGGACTGTCACAAGTTTCATTTCATGGTTTTTGTTGCTAGATTTTGTTTTTTGCACAGTTTTATGTTAGCTAAACGTTACAGAAGCGAGCACTATTCCCGATTTAGTCTTATCGTGTGGACACATTTTTTTGAGGTTAAATTCAGCATGATGATCGCCTTAGGGACGAGTAAAGCGGCGGCAGGGCTATCGGAACCGATATGCACAGGCACCTACTTTCCAATCAAGAAGAAAATTGAATACATCTAATTGTTTTTAGCACGGAAATGCAGAAACGTTGAATTGATTATTCCTTTTACCGATAAAAGCGTAGTGTTTGCCGACAAATTGATAGAGTTAGTGTAAAAAGTATAGCTTATAATTGTAACAAAATGCAATTTGCGTAGACTAATTACAAAAAACTAACTCTTTAACATGAAAAAACTTTTACTACTTACCTTCATCCTTGGATTATTTTTTACCGCACATGCCCAGTTTACTGGCGGCGGCTTGGGTGGAGGACCAAAAAAATCTACCGTTACCGGACGTATTACCGCAACTATACTCGATTCACTAACTAAAAAACCAATTGACTACGCAACGGTATCGTTGGTTACTGCAAAAGATAACAAATCTGTAAACGGTGGTGTAACCGATGGAAAGGGAAAATTAAGCTTACAAAATGTATCGCCTGATTCTTATAAGCTAATGATCGGTTTTATGGGCTACAAAACAAAATCTGTTTTGGTTACCACCACGCCATCCAAACCCGATAATAATATAGGTACAATTTATATTTCATCAAGCGAAAATACGCTGGCAGATGTGCAGGTTCAGGGAACAAAAGCGGTTATCGAAAATAAAATCGATAGAATGGTTTATAACGCAGAAGCTGATGGAACGAATGCTGGCGGCGACGCTACTGATGTAATGCGCAAAGTGCCGATGTTATCTGTCGATGTTGATGGCAATGTTCAATTACGCGGTGGTGCCGTTCGTGTATTAATTAATGGTAAACCATCAGGAACTATGGCCAGCAGCGTTGCTGACGCATTGAAAATGATCCCTGCAGAGCAGATTAAAAGTGTGGAGGTAATTACCAGTCCATCTGCTAAGTACGATGCAGAAGGTTCGGGAGGTATCATCAATATTATTACTAAAAAATCTAATGCGCAGGGCGTAAGCGGTACGGTAAATGCATCTGCAGGTACACGTCAGAACAATGGTGCGTTTAACCTAACTGCGAAAACGGGTCGTTTAAGTGTAAATGCAAGTCTGGGTACAAATTTGGCCTATGCTCAGGATTCGAGAGTATTATTTGAAAATAGTACGCGTACCGATACCATTGGCAAAACAACAATAACTAACATTATGCAAGACGGAGTTTCTAAATGGAGCCGTAAAGGTTATAACGGTAGTTTTGGTGTTGATTATGATTTTAATGCCTATAACAACGTAAGCTCTAATATAAAATACAATAACTTTTCAAATGGTGGTCCGGGAAGTGCGGATTATGTTTTAAATGGTGTGCCGTTTAAAAATATCAGTGATATGGACATGGGTTTTAATAACTTCGACTGGAATGTAGACTATAAGCATACCACTAAAAAAGAAGGAGAAGAATTCACTATTTCTGGCCAATTATCATCTGGAAGAAATACAACAGATTTCCAAAACGAAATTATTGGAAGTTCATTTCCTGCTGTAAATAATAACAATACCGGTAAAAATCAGGAATACACCATACAAACAGACTACACTTATCCGTTTAGCAAATCGACTATTTTAGAGGTAGGTGCAAAGGGTATTTTCAGAAACATCAATAGTGAATTTTCTAATAATGCAAACCAGGATTTTGAGTACAAGCAAGATGTAGCCTCTGCATATGGGGTAATTAGCCTTAAACTAAGTAAAAAATTAAACTTTAAAGGTGGCTTAAGGTCAGAATATACCAGTATCGATTTTAATACTATTAATCCGGGCATTCAGAAAAATAACTACTTCAACTTATTTCCAAGCGCGATCATTTCGCAAACACTTAAAGGCAATGCAACTTTGAAATTAAGCTACAACCGTAGGGTACAAAGACCGAGTTTAGCCTATTTGAACCCTTTCCGTAATGAGAGCGATCAGTTTAATATCAGACAAGGAGAGCCAACATTAAGTCCTGAACTAAGTGATAACCTTGAGCTTGGTTATTCAACCTTTATTAAAGGATCTGTGATCAATGCATCAGTATTTTACCGTCGCACAGGTGGGGTGATCGAAAGTTCTATCACTCCATTAAAAGAGAACGGATTTGAGAAAACATTATCCACATATATAAATGTGGGAGTGGCACAAACTTATGGAGCGAATGTGTTTGCCTCCTACAATCCAAAACCAAAATGGACTTTAATGACTAATCTTGGTGTTAATACCTACGAGGTGAGCAATACGCAAACAGGAATAAGTACAGGTACCTTTTTAAACTACAATATATTTGGCCGGTCTGCATACGGATTTGGTAAAGGTTATAATTTCGAATTGTTTGGTGTAGTAAACTCACCAAGAAGAACTTATCAAGGTAAAACAGATGCGATGATTTTCTACGGGGCATCATTTAAGAAAGATATTCTGAACAAAAAAGGCTCAATTGGCATCAATACTTTAAATCCATTTACCCGCGATCTGCATATTAAAACCGTTAATAATTCTGTTACAACACTTGGAAATAAAGTAAGTACACTTTATCAGAGCACTAACATTTATTACCCATTACGTTCTTTCGGTGTTAACTTTAGCTATTCTTTTGGTAAACTTAAATTTACAGAAAAGAAAAAAATCAAAAACGACGATGTGAAGCAAGATCAGCAACAAGGAGGTGGAGTGGGCGGTGGCGTTCAGCAGTAGAACCCAATTTAACATAAATTTTAAGCCTTTTCGATTTCTTTCGGAAAGGATTTTTTTTTTCATGTCTCTATTTCTTTTCTGTAAAAGCGTTAAAGCTACGCTAACCAATTTTTAAGCAGTAATATTTTTGCATAATTAAGCTTGTAAGGCGGTTTATGCGTTTTTTATTGATGTTTTTTGCAATATTTTGCAGGATGAAGGGTGTTTGTGTAAAATTTTGCACGAAATACAACCTTATTGATCATGTTTTGTGCGTGTTTTTGGTGCTAAAAATGTTATATTGCATATAACTAAAATCCCCTAAACTAAACAATTGTGATATGAGAAAAATCTTTACCTCACTTTTTTTTCTTTTTATTTTACTGATTGGCCTATCCACAATGGCACAGGTAAAAACAATAACAGGAAAAATAACCGCTGTTGATGATGGAGGCCCATTACCCGGAGCAAGTGTAAAAATCAAGGGCAGTACAACAGGTACCTCCACCGATGTCAATGGTAGCTTTACCATTCAAGTGCCATCAACTAACGCTGTACTGGTAATCAGTCTTATTGGGTATAAAACGCAGGAAATTACTGTTGGCAGTAAAACAACAGTTAATGTAGGGCTGGCTGCGGATGCACAGGAACTAAAGGAAGTAACCATTTCAACCGCACTGGGAATTACCCGACAGGCTAAATCTTTAGGTTATGCTGCACAATCTGTAAAATCCGAAGACCTGAATTATAATCACCAGCCTAACTTGCTTAATGCATTACAAGGTAAGGTTGCAGGTGCAACAATTTCAAGCACTGGCGGTGGCCCAGGCCAGGGAGCAAGTATCCGGATCAGGGGAGTTAACTCTATTGACCCTAACATTTCTGGCGATCCTTTATATGTAATAGATGGAGTGCAGATTGATAACTCTACCTCTACAGTCGGGGCTAATCCCGATGGAACCGCATATGGTTCAAGAGGGGTAACCAATAGGGCTTCAGATATCAATCCAGAGGATATTGAAACCATCAATATTTTAAAGGGAGGTGCCGCTACCGCGCTTTATGGATTAAGAGGCGCAAATGGTGTTGTGGTAATTACCACTAAAAGGGGCAAGCAGAATGGCGTTAGCGTTAATTTCAACAGTAGTTACGGCTATGATGAAGTGTTGAAATCGCCGGATGTACAAACAGAATATACCCAAGGCGTGTTGGGCGTTTATACCAACCCTCCAGGCGGAATTGGACCGGCATGGGGGCCAACCATTGCCGAAGCGAAACTGATTGATCCGACTCACCCTGATCAATTGTTTAATAACTACGACCGTGCTTTTGGTAAAGGACAGCAGGTTAAAAATTCGATTTCGGTTACCGGAGGAAGTGAAGCGATTAAATTTTTCTCTTCTGTTTCGCAGTTGTACCAAAAAGGAATGATGCCAAATACCGATAACAAAAACTTCTCGGGACGTTTAAATACAGACTTTACCATCAGTCCAAAATTTAAGGCCGCTGTAAATATGAATTTCACCAATTCTGGCGGATATAGTTATAGTGCAGACCGTTTTGGCGAAAGTTTGGCCTATTGGTCGCCGCGTTATGATGTGGCAGATTATCAGAATGCAGATGGTTCGCAAAAATACTTCGGTACCAATAATCCAATCTGGGGTACAGCAAACAACAGGCTTAAAGGTGATGTTAACCGGTTTATCGGTGGGGCAAGCCTAAGTTATGATCCCGCAAAGTGGCTTAATTTTTCTTACCGTTTAGGTGTAGATACATATAACGACAACCGTGTGCGAACTGCCCGCGGACCGATGTATGCTACCGAAGCCATGTACGATAATGCTCAGGGTTATTATGGTGAATACAATACCAAGTTTAGAACCATTAACAGCACTATCGTTGCCACACTTACCTCTAAACTAACAGATGATATTACCGGGACTTTAAGGCTTGGGCAAGAGCTTTATGACCGTAAATCGAAAGAGATCGGTACTTTGGGCAGCATCCTCGGCGTGTACAATTTCTTTAATTTGGCTAATGCAGGTGTACTTACCCCAACGCAAACCCTGAGACAAAAAAGACTGATCGGTTATTTTGGAGAAGCGACTTTTGATTACAAAAATTACCTTTTCTTAACCGTAACAGGAAGAAATGACATCACTTCTACGCTGCCAAAAGCAAACAGGTCGTTTTTCTATCCTTCAGCAAGTTTAAGTTATGTGTTTTCTGATCAATTTAAGTTGCCTGCTGTGATTAATCAGGCCAAGTTGCGCTTGTCTTACGCAAGGATCGGAAAGGATGCATCAGAGTATTCTACCTTTACTGGGTATTCGCCTTATACTTCGCTGCCAACCGGAACAGGTGGTTTAACCATTGCGTCAAATCTGGGTAATCCAGATCTTCGTCCCGAGTTTACCAATACCTACGAGGCTGGTTTAGAGATGTCGTTCTTTAAAAACCGTTTAGGTTTCGATTTTACTTACTATTATTCCTTAAGCAAAGATCAGATCATCCAAACGCAGATTTCTTCGGCAGTAGGTTATGTAACCAAATCAATAAATGCAGGCGATATCAGGAACAGGGGAGTTGAGCTGGTATTGAATGGTAAACCAATTGTATCAAAAGATTTCAGGTGGGATGTAAATGTTAATTTTTCGGCCAATAGAAATATGGTATTGAGTATGCCTAACGGAATATCGGAAATTGTTTACGGTGCCGCAAGAGGTTATGGCAATGCGGGAGTTACGATGAAACTGATCCAGGGACAGCCATATGGCAATATTTATGGCAGCTATTTTAACCGTTATTATGGAAGTACGCCAGAAGATCCGATTGTACTGGATAAAGATCTTCCATTGCTGATTGGAGCAAACGGATTCCCGAGCATTTCAGGTGGCAAGCAAAAATTACTGGGTAATTCGCAGCCGAACTACATCATTGGTATGGGCAATACTTTCAAATACAAAAATTTTAGTTTAAATGTATTGTTTGATGCGCGTTTAGGATTTGAGAAATACAACTGGTTAGAAGATTTTTATTCGGCCTTTGGATTGCCTGATTATACAGCAGATAGAAGAACAGTGCGGGTGTTTGACGGGGTTTTGGCCAATGGACAACCGAACACCAAACCGGTTTATATGGGGCAGCGGATCGGGCCAGACGGGGTTGATTATGGTGAAGGGTATTACCGCATTTACTACCGGAACGTTTCTGAGCCTTTTGTAAGCGATGCCTCATGGGTACGGTTACGTTCTGCAAGTTTAACCTATAATTTACCGGAGAACTGGTTGCCTGCAAAATCAATCAAAAATGCTTCACTATCCGTTACCGGAAATAATTTATGGTTATGGACGAAATATTATGGTGTGGATCCAGAATCGAGTTCTTTTGATTCGGGTAGTAATAATGATGGCTCTGCCGGATTTACCTATCCATCTGCCCGTACAATTATGTTTACACTTAATGTTGGTTTTTAAATAGAATTACGATGCAAAAGATTATAAAATATACATGGTGCGCAGCTTTAATTGCAACACTAGGTTTGCAGAGTTGTAAAGACGATTATTTTGATAAATTGTCTGATAATCCGAATCAGGTTCCCGTGCCAACACTCAATGCATTGTTGGCTACATCAACTTACAAAATCGGAAATAACAATTACCTTATCGGAAGTATTGTTGCCCCTTATGTGCAATATACCGCCAATCCTTCAGCTAATGCGGCCGGAGATACCTACCAGGCAATTGATTTTAGTACTACCTGGGATGCGCTTTATTTTGCCATGGCCGATGCTAACGAAATGAAAAAACTGGCAGTTGCACAAGGCTCCAGCGAGTATAAAGGTGTAGCCGATGTGATTATTGCCTATAACCTTACCTTGGTAAATGATTTATGGGGAGATGCTCCGTTTTCGCAAGCTTTCGACATTAACAACCTTAAGCCAAAATATGATAAACAACAGGAGGTATATAACCAAGCTATAGTACTATTGGATGAAGCCATTGTTGAACTTGCCAAAACCAATGCAACAGTTAAACTGGCCCCTACAAGCGATTTAATTTATGGAAAAACTCCTGCCACTGAAAGGGCAAACTGGTTGAAAATGGCTTATGGTTTAAAAGCCAGATTATTGAACAAAATAAGTAAAACAAGTTCTTATAATCCTACAGCAGTATTGGAAGCACTAAGTAATTCCTTTACGGCAAATGCAGATGATGCCGGCATGGCTACTTTTAAAGAGCGTAATCCATGGGCCAATGTGGCACTATCCAATTCGCAACAATCGCTTGGTGGATGGCTTTCTGAGCAGTTGATCGATGCGCTAAAAGGTACAACTTTTCCAGGTGTGGTAGATCCGCGCTTGGAAAAGATAACTGACAAAACGGTGAATAATACTTACATCGGAACCGTAAATGGGGCAGGTAACAGATTGCCTGGTGCAAACACCACAAAAGATGAGTGTTATATTTCTAGTAACTCTCCATGGACCAGCAATACTGCTCCAATACTTATTGTTACTTATGCTGAGCTGAAATTTATCGAAGCTGAAGCTTATTTTGATACCGATAAAACGAAAGCCTATGCAGCTTATTTGGCCGGTATTAGTGCTAATATGGATAAACTTTTAGTTTCGACAACTGCAAGAGATGCTTATCTGGCCAATCCTGTTGTTAATGTTGGTGCTGCGGCCTTATCAAAAGACCTGATTTTTAAAGAGAAATACATTGCAACCTATTTAAATCCTGAGGCCTGGAATGATGCCCGCCGTTTCGATTACAAATACAAGGATTTCGGTATGCCGGCCAACGCTGCGCTTCCAACCTTTATCCGT
The DNA here is from genome assembly GCF_018613605.1 of Pedobacter sp. ISL-64. GTDB lineage: Bacteria > Bacteroidota > Bacteroidia > Sphingobacteriales > Sphingobacteriaceae > Pedobacter. The sequence continues at coordinate 99,358 of NZ_JAGGPU010000023.1, forward strand.
CGTTTGGATTATCCACAGGGCGAACGCAGTAAAAACGGCGCAAATGTTCCGGCAGATGTGGCAAGAACAACCAAACTGTGGTGGGATCAGTAACATTCTTATAAAAAACAATAATCAGAGTCCTAACTGCACATCGGTTAGGGCTTTTTTTTATAATTTATCCGATCAATATCAAGTAATGAAAAAATCGCTGCTTATACTGCTCATACTAACATCTGCCGCTAAAATTTTTGCGCAGAACTTTACACTGAAATCAGTTTTAAGTTATCCTTTTCCCACACAATTGGTAGCCTCGCCCGTTGGCTCTAAAATAGCTTGGGCCGCAAATGAACAGGGAAAAAGAAACATTTATACTGCTGAAGCGCCTGATTATAAAGCAATAAAAAATACAGATTATAATGACGATGATGGGCAGGAATTAACCAGTTTCTCTATTTCTGCAAATGGCAAATGGATTGTATTTGTACGTGGCGGCGATCATGGTGGAAGAGATGGCGGACCGGTTAACGCAAACTCATCTCCAATTGCACCAAAAATACAGGTGTTTGCTGTGCCTTTTGGCGGTGGAAAAGTTATTGCAATAGGTGAAGGCGATAACCCCATTATTTCGCCAAACAGTGAACAGGTGCTGTTTAGCAAAGCAGGTCAGGTGATGGTTGCCCCGATTGATGGATCGTTTCCGGTAAAAAACCTGTTTTACGCAAAAAGTATCAACTCAGGTTACAAATGGTCGCCGGACGGGAAGAAGATTGTGTTTGTTTCCAACCGCACAGATCATTCTTTTATAGGTATTTATACCGATCAGCAAACGGCGATACAGTGGTTATCACCATCTTTTTCTAAAGATAATGCACCGGTTTGGTCACCAGACGGCAATGCGATTGCTTTTATCCGCACAGCAGGAACAGGTATTGAAACGGATTCGATTTTAACGCGAAAACATCAACCCTGGGCTATCTGGACGGTTAACGTAAATACTGGAGAAGGAAAACAGATCTGGAAAGCTCCCGAAACGATCAGGGGTTCTTATCCTTCAATTGATGGTGGTACCAATTTGCAATGGGCCGATGGTAAGATAATATTCACTTCATATGAGGACGGTTGGCCGCACTTGTATGCTATTAATCCTGATGGATCAGGCCGTTTATTGCTTACCCCGGGTAATTTTGCTATTGAAAACGTTAAACTGAGCAACGATAAAAAGACATTGGTTTTTGCAGCAAACACCGGTAAAGAAACAGATGATTTAGATAGGAGGCATATTTACAAAGTAGCAGTAAATAAGGCAAACGTGGAGGCATTGAGTTTTGGCAAAGGCATCGAAGCCTATCCTGTAATTTCGGGAGATAACCGTACTTTTTTCTGTTTAAGTTCTACAGCAGAACGGCCGCTTTTACCAGCTGTATTAAATGATAAAAAGGCAGTTAAACTCATCGGCGAATCACTTATCCCTAACGATTTTCCCATCAAAGAAATGGTGATTCCAAAACATGTAAACTTTAAGGCACCCGATGGCAATACTGTATATGGACAATTGTTTTCTCCAAAAAAAGCAGATAAAAACAAGTCAGCAATCGTATATGTTCATGGTGGGCCCCAACGGCAAATGTTTTTGGGCTGGAACCCGATGGATTATTATTCAATTGATTATGCTTTAAACCAGTACCTGGTAAATATGGGGTTTACGGTTTTATCTGTAAATTACCGTTTGGGTACTGGTTATGGTTTTGATTTTCATAAGCCTTTAAATGCCGGGCCACAAGGAGCAGCAGAATATCAGGATATAAAGGCTGCAGGCGAATGGTTAGCGAATCAGAAGGATATCAATAAAAATAAAATCGGCATTTATGGAGGTTCATATGGTGGCTACTTAACTGCGCTGGCACTTGGAAAAGATTCTAAATTATTTGCAGCTGGAGTAGATATCCATGGCGTAAATTATAGGTTTAGTAATCAAGGAACCGAAGGAAAGGAGCCTGCCCCAGATGCTGCATTGGCCGCTAGGATAGCCACATCATCATCTCCGGTGAGTTACATTAACACGTGGACATCGCCAACATTGATTATACATGCTGATGATGACCGCAATGTGGCTTTTAACCAGAGTGTAGATTTGGCCAAAAGGTTTGAAGATAAGAAGTTTGATTTTGAATTTCTGGCCATTCCTGATGATACCCATCATTGGATGAAATTTTCTAACGGTTTAAAGGTGAGTGAGGCAACGGCCGATTTTCTTAAAAGGAAGTTAATGGATAAGAAGTAGCAATGGTTGCTTGTTGAAGACAACGTTTAAGTTGACGATTTTTCTATTTCTTTTTTATCCGTTTCAAAATCATTAAACTCTGTGGATTAAAGGAATAACCTGAAATGTTGTTCTGAAGCATCACTACAGATTGATCGTAGAAAAGCGGAACAACAGGAGCATAATCCATCACCATCTGATCCATTTTGCGGTACAGCTCAAAGCGTTTTTCGTTATCGGTTTCATAATAGCTTTTCTCAAACAGCTGATCGAATTCTTTATTGTAAAAAGCAGTGTAATTTGGTCCGTAGGGCACTTTATTTTTTGAGTAAAACATCGAAAGGAAATTCTCTCCATCACCATAATCGGCCAGCCAGGAGCCACGGAAAAAGTTTACATTGTTTTTCGACATTAAATCCCTTAAGCTTGCACTTGGACTCACATCAATTTTAGTTTTAATACCTGTTGCAGTAAGCTCTCCCTGGATAAATTCGATCAGATCTTTATAAGTTGTGGTGGTATTTAGCGTTACTTCTGCCATGCCTTTCCCTTCAGGAAAACCCGCCTCTTCCAAAAGTTTTGCGGCAAGTTTTGGGTTGTAGGCATATCCTCTAACAGCTAAACTATCAAATCCGGGCATGCCTTTAGGAATAAAACCAGATGTTGCCGCTACGCCGATCCCGTTTCTTAAGTATTTGATCAACCGGTCACGGTCGATAGCATAATTAATGGCCTGCCTGATTTTTTTTAAGCGCAATGGCGATTTCTTTACAATCGAAAGATTGGTATCAACCAATATACCTACATACTCGGTACACAGGTATGGGCTTTTGGTTAATGTAAATTTTCCTTTGTACTTCGAGGTCATTTTTCCGCTTTTGGTCAGGATATCGTCGCGGTAACTGCCGTCAACATTATAGTAGAAATCCAGATCCTTTTTCAGGAAACTCATGAAACCACTTTGTTTATCGGTGATGAAGCTGGCTTTTACAGCATCAAGGTAGGGTAATGCCATTCCTTTGGCGTCTTTTTCAAAATAATGCTCATTTTTTAAAAGCACTAATATTTCACCTTCTTTCCAGTATTTAAATTTAAAAGGGCCGGTGCCAACAGGATGACTTCTGAAATCCTTACCATAATGTTCTACAACTTCTTTGGGTACAACAGAGCAGTATTGTGTAGTGAGTAAACTCATAAAGGGTGGGAAAGGACGCACCAGTTTGATCTGGAAAGTAGAATCATTTAACGCGATAAAATTATGTTTATCCTTCACTTTATCACTAAAAATCCACCCGCCTGATGAAGCTACTTTTGGATCGATTAAACGATAAAAACTATATACAAAATCACTTGCGGTTACTTTTCGGCCTTTGCCATTTTTAAAAATAGGATCATCATGAAAGTAAACATCATTACGCAGGTTAAAAGTGTAAGTTAAAGCATCTTCCGAAACCTGCCAGCTTTTGGCTATACAGGGGATTGTTTGCAAGGATGAATCGATCTGTACCAAACCATTAAAAATCTGGTTGGTCATCCAGATCGCATTCTGGTTGCGCGCAAAGGCCGGATCAATAGAGGTTAAACCCTGATCGAGATTAATATTGAAGACTTTTTTGTCCTGATGATCAGCATTTTCCTTACATGAAAAGAATAAGCTTACACAAAAAAACCAAAATATATAATTAAATGAGCCTCGCATGCGATCAGGAATGTTATTTTTGCACAAATTAATAAATTTAATGCAGATGTCTTTTTTAAACGATTTATTTATCGGCCTCGATGCTGCTCACCAAGAAGAATTACAGGAACGTTTAGATTTAGTGGAGCACAAGATTAAGTTTATGGATAAAATGCCTGTAGCCTGCTTGGATACGAGCAATAATCCGGAATATTTTTTATCGGAAGAAATTTCGCTGGCAGGTGGAATGATAGCGACTGACATACTAAGCGCTGTTTTTATTATTTACTATCAGCCGGGTAAAACGTTAACCGATTTAATGAGAGAAGTACCTGCGGCATTAAATACCGATTGGCAAGCGGTGCAAAACAACAGAATCATTTTATTAAATGACGATGTTAACCGCGAAAGAACTGCTGAAAATGCCGTCTCGCTAATAGAAGATATCGCCGAAATGTTACACCCAGGTTCTTTTATCTTCGGCCATGAAGGCGATAAGTGGATCAGGTTTGGTGCGTAGCTGAGAGGTAAGATTGGCCGAGTTTACACCACTTCAGGCAGCTAAGTTTTCGCTAAAGCGGGTGATTACACAGATTTGAGGATTCCTCAGATAATTTTGTATTCTAAATCCGTCACTGCGAGGCCGATTCTTCATCGGTCGAAACAGTCTTTTTAGTCTTTAAATTTCATTATTTTTTGGGTATATATTCTTCTGACTTTTAGACCCCTCAGACCCCTAAGTTTTATTAGCACTATAGTTTAATCTTTGGTCTTTCAGCTTTAGTCTTTGGACTTTCCACTAAATTTCCTTAATCTGGTATTCTTCTATTTTACGGTAAAGTGTGGTTAAACCGATCCCCAGTAATCGCGAGGTTTCTGTTTTATTCCCTTTGGTATGGATGAGTACTTTTTGAATGTGTTGCTTTTCTATCTGTTGTAGATTATAATCGTTTTCTATTGGTGCAAATTCAAAAAATTCGGGAGGTAAGGCGGTAGCGCTTAAGGTATCTCCATCCGACAGGATTACCAAACGTTCGATCACATTTTTAAGTTCCCGGATATTTCCTTTCCAGCTATGATCGCTCAATATTGATAAAATTTTATCATCCATTTTTGGTGCTGATCGGTTTACCTTATCTGCAAATTCTTTTAAGTAGTGTTTTGCCAATGCAGGGATGTCGGCTTTCCGATCGCGTAACGGCGGTAAGGTAATGGTGAAAACTGAAAGCCGATAATAAAGATCGGAGCGGAATTTTCCAGAAGTTGCATCGGCTTTTAAATTTTTATTTGTGGCGGCTAATATCCGAACATTTACCTGTTGCGTTTGGGTATCGCCTACTTTGATAAAAGTCTGGCTCTCGAGTACACGCAATAGCTTTGCCTGTAAATCGAGGTTCATCTCACCGATTTCATCCAGTAACAATGTGCCACCGTTAGCTTCTTCCAACAGGCCTTTCTTGTCTTTATTGGCCCCAGTAAAAGCCCCGGCTTTGTATCCGAAGAGTTCGCTTTCCAGTAAATCGGGGCTAAAGCCACTGCAATTTAAGGCCACAAATGGTTTTGCTGCCCTAGGGCTTTCGTAATGGATAGATTGAGCGAAAACTTCCTTTCCAGTTCCAGTTTCGCCCAATAACAAAACAGTAGTATCGGTTACACTTACTTTCTTGGCCAGATCAATCGCTTCCTTTAAAGCTTTTGATTGACCGATTATGGTTTCGAAGCTGTGTTTTTTAGCAATTTTGTTTTCAAGATCGGAAACCCTGCGCTGCAGATTTGATTTATCCATCGCCTTGTACAAAAGCGGAATAATCTTGTCGTTATCATCGCCTTTTACCAGATAATCGAATGCCCCGTTTTTAATCGCCAAAACGCCGTCGGCAATGGTACCGTAAGCAGTAAGATTTATAATTTCGACATAAGATTTTATGGCTTTGATATCTTTAACCAGCGCTACTCCATTAACATCAGGTAGTTTAACATCGCTGATTACAATGCTTACATCGTTATTTTTAAGCAATTTGAGGCCTTCTTTTCCAGTATTGGCCTGTAGGGTTTTAAACCCCTCTAATTCTATAATCCTGGAAAGTAAACTGCAGATTTTCTTTTCATCATCGATGATGAGCACCATGCCATTCATAGGTAAAATTTATGCTGCAATATTAAGTATAAAAATATCGAAAGATGACGGGGTGGATAAAATAAACAACTTTGGTTTTTAAGCTTTGGATTTTAGACTCCAGACTTATTTTGTGCCTTTTTCGTTTCCGAAGCATTAATTAAAAGCTTTTTGAGCATATTTGGATTTTGCCTTTTCCTCGGTCTGTGTCCTCACAGAACGAATGGATATAAAAAACTATTGGTCTGTGAGGACACAGACCACGGATGGAAACTTATGACTCAAAACTCCCGACTCAAGACTAAACTAAATTGTACCTTTTTCGTTTCTGAGGCGTTAATTAAAAGCTTTTTGAGCATATTTGGTTTTTGCAAAACAAATTTTATGTTTAAGAGACTAACCGCAATATTCATATTTTGCTTTCCAGCAGTTTTTTGTGCTGCACAACAAGTACGCCCAGCAAAATCTTCTGAAATTTATAGAGAGATAAAAACGTTAAAACACCTTCCGAAAGTTTTATACCTGGCTGCTCACCCCGATGATGAGAATACTGGTTTATTATCTTGGTTAATCAACGATCAAAACGTAGAAACAGCTTATTTATCGCTTACCAGGGGAGACGGCGGACAAAACCTTCTGGGCACCGAACAAGGTGCAGCCTTAGGCCTGATCAGAACACACGAACTTTTGGAAGCCCGTAGATTGGACGGTGCGCAACAATTTTTCACCAGGGCAATCGATTTCGGCTTCTCAAAAAATACCAACGATACTTTTAAACAGTGGGATGCCGATAGCATTACCGCCGATGTGGTTTGGGTGATCAGAAAATTTAGGCCGGATGTAATTATCTGTCGTTTCCCGCCAACTGCTGCTGCAGGTCACGGTCAGCATGCTGCTTCTGCTGTTGTTGCAGAGAAGGCATTTAAGGCTGCTGCTGATAAAAATATGTTTCCAAACCAGCTTAAATATGTATCTGTTTGGCAACCAAAAAGACTATTGTGGAACACCTTTAGATTTGGTTCGGTAAATACCACAGCCGAAAATCAATTAAAGGCAACCGTTGGGCAATACGACGCACAATTGGGAATGGGTTATGGTGAGTTGGCAGGATTAAGCCGAAGTTTACACAAAAGCCAGGGAGCAGGAACACAGTCTGTGGCCGGTGTACGTTCCGATTACTTTACAAATGTTTTAGGCGATCCTGCTAAAAGAACTTTGTTCGATGGCTTAAGCCTTAACTGGTCAGACAAGGGCATAGGCGATATTGATGAACTGATTGATATTATCCTGTTATCTTTCAATTATAACCAGCCTGATAAGAGCCTGCACGGACTGTTGATGCTGAGAAAGAGAATTGCTGAATTGCAGGATGCAGCCTTAAGAAAAGATAAGCTTGCGGCTATCGATAACATCATTTTAAGCAGTATAGGTTTTATGGGTGAGGTGGTAACCAATCAACCCGAAGCAATTGCCGGCAATAGTTATAATTTTCGTTTAAACTTAATTTCAAGATCGGCCACCCCTGTTACCATTGAAAATGTGAGCTGGTTAAACCAGACAGATAATTTAAATAGAAAGCTTGCCAACGACTCGCTGATTACCATTGAACGTAAAATCCAGATTCCGGCAGACGCGGCACTTACTGAACCTTATTGGTTAGCCAAGCCTGCAAAAGATGCAGCAACATTCAGCGTAGCTAATGATACTTTAATCGGACTTCCAGAAATGCAATCGCCAGTTAATGTGCTGTTGTCGCTAAAAATAGCATCCGAAAAATTTGAAATCAGATTGCCTTTATCTTATAAAAAATTAGATCCTGTTAAAGGTGATGTTGTAGAAGCCCTCAGGATCATCCCCGCACTCGATTTAAGTTTTAGCGAGCCTGTTTATTTTGCTAAAGAGAAAGAAGCTTTAAATGTTAGCCTTCGTTTGAAAGCCAATAAGAACATTAATTACGGTAAGGTGAGTTTCAAGATCGGCAACCAGGTAGTGAAAACCTTCCAGGGAATTAACCTGGCAGAGAATACCATCAATACGATGAATTTCCTTCTTCCGGTTGAAGATTTAGCCAAAATTAAAACCAGCCAGAATAAATTAGAAGCTGTTTTTTCATCAGAAGCGAATGAATATTCAAAAGGACAGGTATTAATTCAGTATCCTCATTTGCCAACACTACAGTATTTTGTTCCAGCCACAACCTGGTTGATTAAAGGAGACGTAAAGGTGCTGGCGAAAAAAGTTGGGTATATTGAAGGGGCTGGAGATCTGATCCCTGAGTTTTTAAGACAGGCAGGTTTGCAGGTTGATGTATTAACAGAAGCAGATATCCTGAACTCAGCAAAACTAGCAAGTTACGATGCCGTGGTAACAGGAGTAAGGGTAATCAATACCGAAAAAAGAATTAAAAACTGGCAAACTGCTTTGCACGGTTACGTAGAAAACGGTGGAACCATTGTGATGCAGTACAATACCACACAAGATATGGCGCTACAGGATTTTGGTGTTTATCCGTTTAGCATCAGTGGTAAAAGGGTGACCGAAGAAAATGCAGAAGTTAAATTTTTAAAACCTGAACATAAACTGTTAAACTACCCAAATAAAATTACTGCTGACGATTTTAAAGGATGGGTGCAGGAGCGCGGTGCTTATTTTCCTGATAAATGGGATGCTAAGTATGAACCGCTTTTCGAGATGCACGATACTGATGAAGAACCGCTTCAGGGATCAACCCTATATGCGAAATTTGGAAAAGGGAATTTTATTTATACACCATTAGCCTTTTTTAGGCAATTGCCTGCCGGAAATGTTGGCGCAACCAGATTGTTCTTTAACTTTTTATCGGCTGGGAAGTGATGAAAAACCAACTCAAAAACTGGAATACCTGGTATATTTTACTCGCTTTGGCGCTGGTATTCCAGATTGTATTTTATTACCTGTTTACTAAATTCTGGGCATGAGTAATATCGATTGGGCAGTATTGATATTCACCTTGCTTGCTGTTGTAGCTTACGGTGTTTTTATTGGTCGCGGACAAAAAAGCAATGCTTCCTATTTAAAGGCCGATAATAAAATGCCCTGGTACATTGTACTGCTGGGTATTATGGCCACACAGGCCAGCGCCATTACTTTTTTATCAGCACCCGGGCAGGCTTATACTGATGGCATGCGCTTCGTGCAGTATTATTTTGGTCTGCCACTGGCAATGATTGTTATTTGCATTACTTTCATCCCGATTTTTCAACGGTTGAATGTATATACGGCATACGAATACTTAGAGAACCGTTTCGACAAAAAAACAAGGGTTTTAACTTCGTTGCTATTTCTGTTTTCGCGGGGATTATCAACGGGGATTAGTATTTATGCGCCAAGTATTATCCTCTCGAGTGTTTTAAACTGGAATATTTATTTAACCAATATCCTTACCGGCGGGATTTTGTTGATTTATACTTATGTTGGTGGTGCAAAAGCAATTGCACATACACAGAAATTGCAGTTTTTGATCATTTTAGGAACAATGGCCTTTGCCGGATATCTTTTGGTGCAGCATATGCCTAATGGAATCGGATTTAAAGACGCACTTTACCTTGCCGGGAAATCGGGTAAATTAAATGTAATTACCACCGAATTCGAGTGGAAGGATAAATATAATATCTGGAGCGGTTTAATCGGGGGTTTTTTTCTCGCGCTTTCTTACTTCGGGACAGATCAGAGCCAGGTGGGAAGATACATTACTGCGAAAGACAATACCAATGCTAAAATGGGATTACTCTTGAATGGGCTGGTTAAAATCCCGATGCAGTTCGCTATCCTGTTAATCGGCGCATTATTGTTTGCTTTCTTCTCATTAAAGCCAGCACCGATTTATTTCAATGAGCGTTCCTATCAGTATTTAAAAGAAACACAGCCACAGCAGGCGGCGGCTTTTGAGAAGGAACATAATGCTTTAGCGCAGAAATTTAACCAGCAATCAAAAAATATCCTGGTAGAAAAGGAAAAGCAATTACCATCTTTAAATTCTTCGATAGCGAATTTTAAATCAACCCAAAAGCAGGTGAAAGAACTGCACGGCAGGGTAGAAGAGGCAATTAACAAGTCGAATTACAATGCAGAGAAAACCGATACCAATTATATCTTTTTGTACTTTGTAAAAAATACCCTTCCCGTTGGGATGATCGGCATGCTTTTCGCTGTCATTTTTTTGGCCAGTTGGGGCTCTATTTCAGCGGCATTAAATTCGCTGGCTGCCTGTTCGTTAAAAGATGTACACCTCATTTTTAGTAAAAAAGATGTAGATGACGAAACCGAGCTAAAATATAGCCGTTTGCATACTTTGGCCTGGGGTATTTTTTCGATAGCTGTTGCCATGTTTGCTACACAGATGGGTTCGCTGATCGAAGCCGTTAATGTACTGGGCTCACTTTTTTATGGACCAATCCTTGGTATTTTTTTAGTGGCATTTTATTTTAAAAAGATAAACGGACCTATCGTATTTATTGCAGCAATTTTGTCCGAAATTGCCGTTATCGCTGTATATGAGTTCGATATTGTTTCATTCCTTTGGCTCAATGTAATTGGCGCAGCAGCAGTAATTATGTTCTCGGTAATTGGCCTCTTTTTTTCTAATCCAAAAACTTTAGTCGACAAATAAACCTAATTTTTACGTACAGCAGATATTTGCTCCCCGAGCGCAAGCCTAAAATTTAATACCTTTATTTTCGACAAAATAGATAACGCTAAATATGAACGAAGCTTGGGTTGATAGGTGGAATGACCGATACAGTACCGATGAGTTTGCTTATGGCGAACAACCGAATAACTATTTAAAAGAACAGTTGATGCAGCTCGATACCGGAACAATACTTTTTCCGGCGGAAGGAGAAGGCCGAAATGCTGTTTTTGCAGCTAAACTTGGTTGGAAGGTTTCGGCCTTTGATATCAGTATTGAAGGAAAGAATAAAGCGCTTCAACTCGCAGAAAACAATAACGTTAGCATTGATTACCAGGTGGGCGAACTCCAGGAGCTGGACTATAAAGCTGAACAGTTTGATGCTATTGCCTTGATTTATGCACACTTTCCAGCGGCAATTAAATCAGCCTACCACAAAACATTAAGTAATTATTTACGCAGGGGCGGTTTGCTTATTTTCGAAGCTTTTAGCAAGAAACACCTTCATTATCTTGCCAAAAACGAAAAAGTTGGTGGACCAAAAGAAATCGACATGCTATTTTCAATAGAGGAAATAAGAACTGATTTCGAAAATTATGAGATTCTGGTACTTGAAGAAAAAGAAATTGAACTGAATGAGGGTTTGTTTCATAACGGGCAGGGCTCGGTTATCAGATTTGTTGGAAGAAAGAAATAATACGGCAAGAGCTATAACTTAGAAACAGTAAAAGTTTCGCTCAATTTTTTTCGACACTATGATTATAGTTTTTATCAACCTAAAGCCATAAATTCGTAAAATCAAAAACAACAAAAACAGATAAATATAATACTATGAAAACGATGATTAAATCAATCGCGTTGCTATTTACAGCAATTACTATTTCTGTAAGTGCAATGGCACAAGATGCGCAGCCTAAGCCAAGTCCTGCTGCTACAGCGACAGGAAAAGTTAAAGGTGCAACTATTACCATCAATTACAGCAGCCCTGCAGTAAAAGGACGTAAAATCTGGGGCGGTTTAGAGGCTTTTGATAAAGTGTGGCGTGCAGGTGCAAACGAGGCTACTACTTTCGAAACTGATAAAGATATTGTAGTTGAAGGCAAAGCTTTGGCAGCTGGAAAATACAGCTTCTTTTTAATCCCTAAAGAAAGCGGAACCTGGACAGCTATCTTTAACAAAGAACCAAAACAGTGGGGCGCTTACAAATACGAAGAAGCTAAAGATGCTTTACGTGTTGATGTTAAAACCAAAGCCTTAAAAGCTACACAAGAGCGTTTAGTTTATAAAATTACAAAAAGCGGATTTGCTTTAGAATGGGATAAAATTTCTGTTCCGGTTAATATTAAATAATTAGATAAGATTACTTTAGAGCCGTCCATGTTTTACATTAGGACGGCTTTTTTTATGCCTTTTTTTTGAAAGTGACTGGGTTGTAATTCTCGACGGCTTGTAGTCCCGCTCCATTACTCCCGACTTTACGTCGGGATTCATTGCAATCGGGTTTAGATCCAAGAGTTTTGCACCCTGCAGCCCAACAAATGAAATACTGCTGTTGCTACCTAGCCCCGGTTAAAGTGTTACCCTGCAGCAACGAGGTACGAGGCAGCGAAGCGTAAAAGCGAAAAACGGGAGGGAACTTTTTATCCTGGACAGACCTTGCGCTCCAAAAATAAAAAATCATATTTTGTTAAAGCTTTTTCTCCCTCTTTGTAAAGAACCTAAAACATAATAGCTACTTCATGTTAAAATACTATTTTAGGACAATTTAAAAATAAACACAAATAATGAAGCTTCCTATTAAACTACTGGCAATATTGCCGCTTCTTTCATTAAACGTTTTAGCTCAACAAAAAACACAGCTTTTTTCTGTTAAAACAGCAAAGCCTGTAGATCAGGTGAACGTTTTTTTAGGATCTTCAGCAGATCATGGGCAGATGTCGCCAGCTGCATCGGCTCCTTTTAGCATGTTGAGCATTGGCCCTCAAACTTATCCTAAAACACATACCGGTTACGAATACCTCGCCAAGAAATTTGAAGGCTTTACCCATAACCGTTTCGAAGGCGTAGGCTGTCAGGGCTCGGGCGGTAATATTTTCATCAAACCATTTTTAGGCAGTGATCCGACAAAGTCAGAACTGATCAAGATTTCTGAAAAAGCAAGTCCAGGTTACTATGAAGTAGGTTTTGAAAATAAAATTAAAGCCAGTTTTACCGTATTGGGTAAAGCCGGGAAGCATGCCTATCAATTCCCGAAAGGGGCCAAAGGTTTTTATCTCGATTTAGGTTACGCCTTTAACGGTGCTTTTGTTGCCGAAGCGCACGAGGTAAATGGAAATGTAGTAAGCGGTTGGATTACCTCAAAAACAACCTGTGGTGCAGGTAAGTACAAGCTGTTCTACTATATGGAAATTAGCGATAATGTATCATGGAAAGTAATCGACGATCATAAAATGATTGCCACGTTAAAGGGAGCGCTAACTTCAACAGGCATCAATATTGCGCTTTCTTCGGTAAGTGTTGAAGCCGCAAAAGCTTCTATCAATAAAAATCCATTCAGCACTGTAAAAGAACAAAGCAAAGCCGATTGGAACAAAAATCTCTCTAAAATTGCCGTAAATGGCGATCTGGAAAGTGCAAAGCTATTCTACTCGCTTTTATACCGTACCATGCAGTCACCTTATGTGATTTCTGAAACCGATGGAACATATCGCAACACAAAAGGCGAAATTCAGAAAGATAAAGAAATCCGCTATAACGGTTGGGCCATTTGGGACAATTACCGTACACAGTTACCTTTGCTATCCTTAATTGAACAGGATAGATATGCCGGAATGGTGAGTTCTATCGCTGATCTTTATAATTCGGGTAAAAAGGATTACGCAGGGCAAAATGAGCCTTCGAATACCGTACGTTCTGAACATGCCATTGTGGTTTTGCTTGATGCCTACCGCAAGGGTTATCCGGTAGATTTTAACAAGATTGCCGATTCGTTAGTGAAAGAGGTAAATGGCCTGGATTACAAATCTCCAGATAAAGCACTGGAATCGAGTTACGATAACTGGGCATTGGCAGAAATCTTTAAGATTTTAAAGAATAAAGAAAAATCTGATTTTTATCTCAATAAAGCGCTAGAATACAAGAAATATTGGAACAAGGATTTTAAAGATATGAGCAAAAATGATGTCGACCACATGCAGGCCCGTGGTTTATATCAGGGTACCATCTGGCAATATCGATGGTTTGTGCCTTATGATTTTAAAGGATTGATTGAATTGGACGGGGGAGAGGAATCTTATCTGGCAAAACTTGATGAATTTTTTGCCCGCGATTTATATAACCATGCCAACGAACCGGATCTCCAGGTTCCGTTAATGTATAATGTAACCAAGTCGGGTTATAAATCGCAATATTGGATGCATCAACTGGCTGCTGATACCGTAATTCAGAATTATTTTAACGATAACAGCCGCGGAATAGGTAGTTATATCGGTAAAATTTACAGAAACCAACCACATGCCTATCTGCGTACAATGGATGACGATGCCGGAGCGATGAGTGCCTGGTATGTATTTGCAGCAAGTGGTTTTTCTCCTGCCTGTGTAGGCTGGCCGATTTATTATTTAAACGTGCCATTATTTCCATCGTTAAGTTATAACCTGCCGAAAGGAAAAACTTTTACCATCGAAACGGAAAATTTTAGCTTGAAAAACAAATACATCAAGGCTGTGTTCCTCAACGGAAAGTCTTTCAAAAAGAACTATATCACGCAAGAGGATATTAATGCCGGAGGTGTGCTGAAAATCATTGCTTCGGCCGTTCCGGTTAAAATTTCGGATACAGAAAACTGGATTTCGAATCTTGAAAAATAATTTTAAAAAATTTACAAAAAACAACAAACTTATTCCATGTAATCCTGTTGTTGTAGTATAAATTTCAAGATCATGGCACCTTTAAAATTAAGCGAAGAACAAAATGCAACACTAGGTAACAAACACACCTTAGAACAAATTAACGAACAGCCTTTAGAACTTCATCCAGAAGCCTATAAAGTAAAAGGCCCATCTCCCGAAAAGATGAAGACGGTATCATCTTCATTAAGGAATTACGCCCATGGTTTGTACGGGTTGTTGTAAAACGCCTCCAATAAAATCTCATCATACCAGATTATATAAAGCAGCCAGGATTTAAAAAACTTGACTGCTTTTTTATTGCAATAAACTGTAGTCTATATTGTATATTATTGTTCCCAAATACTTTTATGTCACTGAATGTAATCAAAGATCTCCTGTTACAAAACAGATGCTGAAACAAGTTCAGCAAGACGTAACGCGGGATTAGGCATTATTAATTCCAATGAGTTGTCGTCCTCCTGAACTTGTTTCAGGATCTTAACCAAAGGATACCAAGATCAGTTCATTATCAATTTTTTAATTCCAAATCCCTACCTTACCCTTATGAAACAAAGTGCCGGAATATTGCTCTTCAGAAGAAATGATCAGCAGGTAGAATTTTTTCTGGTTCATCCGGGCGGACCGTTCTTTGCTAAAAGAGATCTTGGCTTTTGGACGGTGCCCAAAGGAGAATTAAATGAAGGTGAAGAAGCTTTAACAGCTGCCATCCGCGAATTTAAAGAAGAAACAGGTCAAAGCTTAACCGGCGACTTTATTGAATTAACTCCCGTTGTGCAAAAGGGAGGTAAAAAAGTATTGTGCTGGGCTGTGGAAGGAGAACTTGATCCATCAACTATTGTTAGTAATACCTTCGAAATAGAATGGCCGCCGCGATCGGGTAAAAAGCAAAGTTTTGCTGAAATAGACAATGCCGAATGGTTTGCCTACAATAATGCCATTAAACACATTAACGAAAAGCAGGTCGCTTTGCTCGATGAATTAAAATTCAAACTAAGCCGTTAATTCAAAGTGTGAAATTTCCTTCTCAGCACCGTTAATGATCATCGAAACCTGGTGATCGCCCAGATGAAATTTACGCGTAGTAATCAGCACGAATTTTTGCTTGCGGATAATGTTTACTGCTGCACCCGCAGGATAAATCCGCTCCGAAATTTTATACACTTTTTTGGTGTTCTGGCCGTTTTGCTTTTTATAGTAAATGGCGTATTCCAACCTCACTTTTTGTTCAGTCGGATTTTCGTTTAGAATAGAAAATGAAAACTCCAGACTTTCGCCAATTTTGACCTGAGGCGTTAAGATTTTGAAATCTTTTAATAAAATCCCTGTATCATCTAAGCCATAATGTTTAAGGATATCGACATGGCCTTGTTTAAGTAATGTACGGCTGCCATGTTTAATAATGGCATCGGTTTCGGCACCCAAGCCCGACCAGTTTTTAGCAACATTTAAAACAACCTGAGGATGATCTTTTGCAATATCATTTAAGCTATTGGCAACGCTCCGCCTTACATATTCTGATGGATCTTTTTTAAGGTTTTCCAGTATGGGTAAAATGGATGTCGGGTCTTTTTTCAGAAAGGGGATACCCATGGCCCAGGGTAAACGCGGGCGGCTTCCTTCACTGGCAAGCCTTCTCACTTTATGGCTTTCGTGCAGCGACCATTTTTGCATTTTTAAAATCATCTCATTTTCGTATTTTAAAATGAAAGGACGAACGGCAAATTCGCAGCTTACAAACTGCGTAACATATTCGAGTGCTTCAACCGAACCTTCAAAATCATCTATACCATAGGTTTCGATATAATCTGGTAGAAACATATAGGCGAGACTATCTTCTCCAATACCCTGCAGCCTTAATTGTGCGATAGTTTTTTTAATCAACGCTATCGTTTGAGGGTAATCTTCGGGTAAAAAATCATGTAATACCTTCGAGGTATGTTTCATCCGCTCTTTTAATTCTTTTGATTCGAAGTCAGCAGTGAAAACCTTTTTAATAAATTTTCCTTTATCGAAACCTGGAACAGTAACCGTTAATGCATGGGCTAATCTATCGTAAAAGGCTGGAGAATATAAATCTTTAAGCGGGCTGGCCATATAATCTGATAATTACAAAGTGGAAGATTATTTTAATGCGGCGCTAATTTACTAAAAATATTAGTATATTAAGGCGGCTAATTCAAATAATTACTTCATCGTATCATTTTTACATGGGGTTTAAGAATTTCAGCTTTTTCTTTGGCACATTTGCTTTATAAAAAAAAGAAATGAATACAACAAAAATAGGTTGGATCGGTTTAGGGAATATGGGTATCCCAATGGCAGAGCAATTGATAAAAGCAGATTATACAGTTATTGTCTATAACAGGAGCAAGGATAAAGAAGCTTCGTTGAAAGAGATAGGCGCATCAATAGCCGAAACACCTAAAGAGCTGATTGCAGCTACTGATGTGGTAATCGTAATGGTTTCTGATGATGCCGCTATAGAACAGATTTTTAAGGGAGAAGAAGGCCTTTTTAGTATAGAAACTTCGGGTAAGATTATCATCAATATGAGCACGGTTTCTCCTTCAATTTCAAAAGAAATGGCCACGCAGTGTAAGGCAAAAGGAAACTTTTATTTAGATGCGCCGGTTTCAGGGAGTGTGAAGCAGGCAGAAACCGGTCAGTTGGTTATCATGGTTGGCGGTGAAGAAGCTGCTTTTAATCAGGTAAAACCGATTTTGGAAAAAATGGGCAAACTTGCCAAACTTGTCGGCGGTAATGGCGCAGGCAACAGCGCAAAACTGGCCATCAATTCTCTTTTGGCCCTATATGCACAGGGTTTGGCTGAAACCGTTTTGTTTGCGAATGAACAAGGGATTAAAACAGAAGACTTATTAGAATTGATCAATAATGCAGCCATTGGTAATATTTTTACCAAAATTAAAGGTGATGCAATTATTGCGGATAATTACAAAGCTGCTTTTGCACTTAAACATATTGTAAAAGATCTGAACCTGGCAAAAGAAGAGGGTATTTCATCGCCATTGGCTAAAACAGCACTGAATACTTTCGAAGCGGCAGCTTCAAAATATGGAGAAGAAGATATTATCGCAGTAATTAAACAGCTTAAGGGATAAGGCGATCCTTTTTAATGATAAAGTTGATAACCATAGGAGATTGTGGAGCTTTCCTATGGTTATTGTATATAAATAATTTAATCTAAATATTTATTAGTTATCGCTCTGTTCAGATAAGAATTCAAGCAGGTTTTTCTGCATTATACCTTCTTTGTTTTGCCCGAATATAACATCATTTAAAGTAATAACATATTTTGGATAGTTGTCTTCTATTTTTAAAAGATTTCCAAATTCCCGGGTGGCAGTGTTCTCACTCTGTATGGTCAAGCAAACTTGTATGTATATTTTTTTGCCGTTTTTTTCTGCCACAAAATCAATTTCGTTGTCACCTAGTTTACCAACAAAAACATTAAAGTTCTGTTGCCTTAAATGTAAGTAAACTGCATTTTCCATCAATTTATGGATATCAGCCAATTGATTAAAACCGATAATGGCATTTCGGAGGCCTAAATCTTCAAAGTAATATTTTTCCCCTATTTCAAATATTTTTAGTCCCCCCACTTCAGAGCGCTGAACTTTATGCACAAAAAAAGTATTGCTTAATGCCCGTAGGTAATTTATGGTTAGCTGGGTAGAAATATCTACTTTTTGAGATTTTAGATATTTGCTGATATTGTTGGCCGAAAATAAACTGCCCATATTGTCTGCGAGATAGGTAACCAGGTTTTCTAAAAAGGAAACATTGCGGATATTCTCTCTGGCCACTACATCTTTTAGCAATATTGTAGCGTAAACACTTCTAAGGTATTCATAAGGTAGGTTCTCTTCTAGCCCAATATTTAGTAAAAACGGCATTCCCCCGTACTTAAGATAAAGCATGAGTGACTCTGATTTATTTTCAAGTTGATGAAACTCAAGAAATTCAAGAAAGCTTAAGGCATGGATCTGAAAAACGATATACCTGCCTGATAAATAAGTAGCAAGTTCACCAGAAAGCATATTGGCATTGCTACCGGTACAATAAATATCGCAGGTGTTTTTTGCCAGTAAACTCCGTAAAGTCCGTTCAAATTCTTTTACTTCTTGAACCTCATCGATAAAGAAATAGTTGTTTTTATCAGATGGAAATTTGTCTTTAAGATAAGCAGATAAATCTTCATGTGTTTTAATATGTGAAAAATCATCTACCTCCATATTGACATATACAATATTAGCATTGCTATCTGTGGCTTTGATATTTTCCATCAACTGAAGCATTACGTAGCTTTTGCCCACGCGCCTTTGACCAGTAAGTACTTTAATTACTTGTTTATTGATAAACGGAATAACCCGGTTTGTATATATCGGTCTTTTTATAAGTTTCATGTATATCGTATGCTTTTATCAAAAATATAAAAAGTTTCGTGTATATCGTATACTTTTATTTAAAATATAGAAAGTTTCATGTATACCGTATAAAATGTGGATAGCTGCTGTATTTTTAACCCGCCAAAAGTGCTGCCTAGAATAACTGCCAATACAATTAAGGTAATTATCTTTTCTAGTTTGTGATTGCCTAACAGAGAAATTGCTCTTTTTAATATGTGATCTTAGAAATTAGTAAGTATATCCTTGCTATATACACTATTTATTTGCAAGTTTTGCTTAGGTGTTAAGCTTAAATCAATATCAAGATAGGAGAGAAGCAGGTCAGTAGGGATCTGGTCAAATAGTCCAGGGTAAATACGTTTAAATAGCGATATTCTGTTTTCAGTATTCTGCAGTCTAAATAAGATGTTTCTATTGTTTACATCAGATATGGCAGTTTGGAGGAGATAAGTATTAAATAAAGAGTCAAGAACAGGGTACCATTCGCAACCTTCCGCCAGCTCAGTTTGGTCTATAAAAAAAACGATAGTATCCTCTATGGCAAAAAGGTTGAAGTTGCCGTCCGTCTGTTTAAAGTTATTCCGTATATATACACTACCTTTCGTGCCCAACCATATATTGGCCTGTTCGGCCTCTTCATTCACTAAATAGCCGTTAACCAGGCCATCTGCTATAATTATAATGCTACCGTTAGCAGCTGAACTGTTTGGCTTAAAAAGCGTTTTTCCTTTGCAAATACTGAGAAAGGCTGTATGTCTGTACATAAAACGGATGGCTGCTCTATCTTTCTTCCGATCTAACAATGGAAGAAATACCCTTAAAAAATATTTGATGTAGCCTACTTCCATGTTGATTTAATTAAGTTTTGTGGTTAACATATTGATTTGTTTTTATTGAGTAAATCGCATTTACAAACCGATCATGCCCAAAGCTCAGATTCATGCCCAAATTAACAGGGGATGGTTTCTTATCAGGTTTCAATGGCACTGCACGGTGTTGTTGGGAGGATAATTAGTTAGAAACTAATCCGTCCACCCTAAGCATTAGCTTTTTAAGTATCTTCACGCACTCTAAATCGATTTAGTATTTTTCTGTGCGACGATCGTTTTTTGGTATTATGCTACGGCTGCAACTAAATTCTGTATTAAAAATTAATTTTCCTCTGATTTTGATCAAGACTTATCTTGATCTTACTCATTGCTAAAACTGGGCAGCAATGTGGGCTGAATGATAGGTTTCAAAATGGATATTCCAGATCAGCGTGTGCTAATTTTTCATCGTTTTCAAAGCGTTCATATCCAGTACAATAATGTTATTACCTTCTTTTTCAATTAACCCCTCTCTCGTGAAATCGCCAAGCACCCTACTCAATGTTTCGGTTGCAATGCCTATCAAGCATGCCAAATCGTATCTGGGAAGTATAAATCTGTTATTCTCTGCAGACTCACGGCTTAGTTTAGTCAGTTCAATAATTGCTTTTGCTATCCTCTTCCTTACAGAATAATAGGCCATATTCAACAGCTTTTCATCACGGTTGTTCAAGCCATGGGCAAGAGTTTTAGCAAAAATACTGAACATGTCCGGGTAGTCTGTAATTAAATTCTGCAGATCGGTATAAGGGATGGTCAGTATTTCAACACTATCAATGGCTTCTGCAATTTCATTATTTTCAGCACCTAATAGTGCGCCCTGAAGTCCGAAATATTCATGTGGGCCATAAATGCCAGTGATAAGTATGTTACCGGCGGAATCAGCTACATATGTTTTTATCTTTCCCGATAAAATGTAATGTAATCCGAGCGATCGCCTCTCTCCCCTATAATAAAGAACCTGATTTTTTTTAAAAGATCTGGGCAAACAGCCTTCAAACCTTGATTTTAACCAGGATAACTCATCGCTGCTTTTGTGGATATTTTTTAATTGAGTATGCTGCTTTAAAAATAATTCATGTTGAAGCCTTTTTTTTCGGAGCTTTACCTCTACATGATTAAGCAGCTCGCCATCATCAAAAGGAGCCATGAGGTAGCCATCTGCACCCAATTCCATCACTCTGCGGGCAAGGTCATAATCCTGATTGTTCAATACCATAATAAAACTGATGCCTGCAGTTTCCATAAATTTATTAACAACACGCAATACCCCAATTCCGTCTATTTCAGCTACATTTACCCCCGAAATAATTATATCTACCGGACTTTTTCTGATAATGTCGATTGCCTGCTTACCGCTACTCGTTGATTTTACATTGTATTTCCCGATTGTTAGTATCTCGGTGATTTTTATCCTTAGATCGAAATCTTCAAGTATAATCAAGATTTTAGATCCCTCCATTTAAATTTTATGTTTAATCCTGAAGGCAATAGTTTCCTTTAGGATTGGCAAAACAGGTGTTAAACCTGGTTTCCGGACCTTGTTGTTACGTTATTTAAGGCTTTTCGATAGACTAAATTAAGGTCTTCGAGAAAAGAAGATAGACAATTGGAAATAATGAGGGTAGCAAAATACTTCAATCGCTGGGTGGAAAAATTATCCTGACGGAAGTGAAGATAATACTGCAGGCTTTGTTAAAAAAATGATACAGTTTTTTAACAAGCATTTTTGAAAAAGGCATTTATTAAGGGTTTTTATAGGGATTAATAGACAAATATCCAATAAAAATCGTTATTATGACGGATAAACAGGTTGATAATTATCAATAATTTTTTTGATTGTAGTCAAGATGGCAAAAACAACTAATTAAAAAGTCTGGTTAGTGCCAAAAATTAACCTAAATAACCGTTTTTAGTTTTTAGGTAGGATAATACTTCTTTGTTCCGTAGGTGAGTAATAAAACTCAAAAGATGTTGTATTGCCAATAAAAATAATACCGTTATCTACCGATGAGGAGTTTAAGTTTTTAAGGGTGTTAGTGTTTTTTCTGTTGTTTAAACAATTCTGTGCTTCCAGATCGATCCTTGCAAGTACAGCCAAGGTTGTGATCAGGCAGCAGGTAATGAATAAATGAAATGACAGGTAGCTAAACTGAAACATCCTAACATGAAAAAGAATAATCCATAACAGCAGTAAAAGAAAAAGGGTGATGCCGAATAACACCATTAAGAGCTTAATATCCTGAAAGCTGATGAGGAATGGTAAAAACGTAAATGGCAATATGCCGATCAGAAGGGCGAAATTTCTGGTAAATAGCGGGTTGGTTATATCGTAGATCCAGTAGTGAATAATAAAACCTGCGGTAATGATAAATGGTAGAAAGATTAAAAAAGCGCATTTTTCCCAATACGAAAGCCCTCTTTGTGATAATAAGAGGTCGGCAAGGCCGTCAAGGTTTAAGATCTCGATATTAAACCTGATAAAAAAATAATATTCACCAAAAATGGCCAACAGCACGAGGTAAATTGCTGTTAATATCAAATATTTGATAAACAGAATATGAATGGTATCCGTTTTATCTGTCATCTTAATTTTTATAAGCGATAAAATGTAACCATAAAACAAAAATATGAGGCATAGGATAAATTTTGATTCCCAAATTTGCTTAAGCCTTACCTTATTTCTATTGATAAGAATTAATGCGATTAATGATTGTTGTCAAAGCATCTTCTATTCCTGAGTTGTTTATACTTTTTAGATCTGGTTGGATTAATAAAATTGCCTTGTTCTAAAGATGCAATACCCTATCTGTTCAGGTTTTAAATGATAAATTATTTTTAATTCATTAAAAATCAACACTTTATTTATTTGAGTGAAAAATAATAAACGTAATATTTGTATCGTACGAAATAAATCGTACCTTTGGTTTATGAAACTTAATCAAACTGAAAATAATCTGCCTGAACCTACTAAAGCTGAATTAGAAATTCTTCAGGTATTATGGGAATTCGGGCCATCTACAGTTCGGTTTGTAAACGATAAATTGAATGAACAGCGGGAGGTAAATTATACCTCAACTTTAAAGCAGATGCAGATCTTAACCGAAAAGGGAATATTAAAACGTGATGAAAGCCAAATGAAGCACATTTATATTCCTGTTGAGGCTGAAGAGAAAACCAAAGTGCAGTTGCTAGACCGTTTTGTAAATACCTTATATAAAGGATCTGCTTCGCAGTTAATGATGCAGCTTCTGGGTAATGAGAAAACCTCAAAACAGGAAATAGAAGAGATAAAGCGGCTATTGGATAGCATGGAATAATTAATAATAACAGATTCTAAAGAACCACAATGATGGAATTTAAGTTAATTAACCTTTTACCTGAAAATTGGCTGCATGCCCTTGGAGCTACACTGTTCCACTCATTATGGCTTGGGGTAATATTGGCCTTGCTTGCTGGTGTTGTTATGTTTACTACCCGAAAAGCAAGTGCGGCAATGCGCTATAACCTGCTCACCATATGTTTAGCGTTGTTTGTTGTGGCCATATTTTTCACCTTTTACAAGGAACTGCAAAAGCCTATAGGTTCTATAGCTGATCAGGTGGTGATTAATCTTCCTGGTGGAGCTACAGATGAGCCTGTAATTGCAAACGTTCAGCATGATATGTATTCGGGACTGAACAAAATTCTTTCTTTATGGAATGCCTATGCATATCAGATTGTACTGATCTGGTTTTTAATTATATGCGGAAAAAGTATTCAGTTAGTGGTAGGTTTAAATGGTGTATATCATTTGCGTAAACATAAAACTTATGCTGCAGGTAAACAGTGGGATGAAAAGTTAGCTATGCTGGCCGAAAAATTAGGTTTAAGTCAGTCCGTTAAAATTATGCAATCGGGCATTGCACAGGCGCCAATGGTTGTGGGGCATTTTAAACCCTTAATTCTGATCCCATTGGGTTTGCTTACCGGCCTGTCAAATGCAGAGGCTGAGGCTATTCTTTCTCACGAACTGGCTCACATTAAACGCAAAGATTACCTGGTAAACCTATTACAAAGTTTTATCGAAATCGTTTTCTTCTTTAACCCAGCGGTACTTTGGGTATCACAATTAATAAAAACAGAACGCGAACATTGCTGTGATGATTTGGCCATTGCCTGTGTAAGCGATCGAAAAAACTACGTTCAGGCCCTTATATTCTGTCAGGAGTTTAAGCAGCGTGCACCTGCTTATACCATGGCGATAACGGGTAAGAAAGGTAGCCTGCTGCACAGAGCAAGCAGGATGTTATTCAACACCAACTCAACTTTAAACAAAATGGAAAAGACAATATTAACCATCGCCCTGGTATCGGTTGTGGTTTGCAGTGCTGCGTTCAAGAGCGTGGGCAATGCAAAAACAGTTACCAGCAAAACCATATCAACATCAATATTGGTTCAACAAGACACCACTAAGAAATCTAAACCGGCTGACGAAAAATCTGCAGATCAGTTAGAAAAAGAGATCAATGCAAGGATGGACCGTCAGTTGAAAAAGTTAAACGAAAAGGAAAAACTGAAAAAAAGTGAAACAGATGAGGATGTAAGGGCAAGGAGTGTATATGAGAAAGCCAGAAAAGAGGATATGCGACAGGCAGAAGAAGATGCAAAACAAGCTGTTCGTGATGCTAAACAGGCCGAATCAGATCGGCTACAGGCTATTGCAGATGTTAAAATAGCAGAAGCCGACGGTAAACTGACCGAATCAGATCGGAAACAGGCCATTGCAGATGCTAAAATAGCAGAAGCTGACGCAAAACAAGCCATTGCTTATGCTAAAAAGGCAGCCACAGATGCAAAGGAATATGCTAGATGGGCAAAAGAATATAAGCAGGGTGAAGGTTATCAGGTACCTCCCCGTGCACCACGCCCACCCAGAGCACCACGTGCTGTACCCGCTACCCCTGCAACTCCGGCCACACCTCCAACTCCGCCTATGCCACCAGTTTATAATGAAAGAACAGGCAGCAGAACCAGTACACAACGTACGGTTACGTCGAAAACGGTAACCGACGGAGATGGACATGATTATACCGACGCAATCAATAAACAGTTGATGAAAGACGGTATTATTACCAGTACCAATAAATTGTCGTATAAACTCAATAAAGACGATTTAATTGTAAATGGCGTAAAACAAAATGCTGATGTACAGAAAAAGTACAAACAGCAGTTTTTGAAAAACGATAAGCATTCGTTGATGTATAATTTTCTGATCGAAAACCATAAAAACTAAGTTCTAAAAACGCTAATCCAATTCACATCATGAAATTTAAGCTCATGGCTTTTTTAGCCGTATGGATGAATATTGCCTTTACTTTTGCTCAAGCCCAAACTCCTCAGTCCAGAATTTACGGTCGTGTATTGGATGCCGATGGAAAAAATATAGAATTTGCCACAGCTGCACTGCTTAAAGATTCGGTGTTGGTTAAAACAACCTTCACCGAAAAGGATGGATTGTTTAGTTTCGATAAGCTCAGCTATGGAAAATACCTCATCAAGGTATCGGTTGTAGGTTCGCCTATCTATCAAACCGATACCTTGGTTTTAACCGCCAATCGGGCTGTTATCAATTTGGCCGACATCAACATTAAAGCTGGAGCAACCAATTTAAAAGAGGTGAATATTTCGGGTCAGAAAGCTTTTGTAGAGCGGAAAATAGACCGTACTGTTGTCAATGTTGATGCTTTGATCTCCAATGCGGGTACAACAGCAATGGATGTGCTGAGTAAATCGCCCGGGGTAAATGTAGATCAGAATGGGGTAATCTCGCTCAAAGGCAAGAGTGGGGTGGCTATTTTCATTGATGATAAACCAACCTATTTATCGGGTGCCGACCTGGATAATTACCTGCGTTCGCTGCCTTCCTCCTCGCTTGATCAAATTGAGCTGATGACCAATCCGCCTGCTAAATATGACGCTGCGGGAAATGGAGGGGTAATTAATATCAAAACCAAGAAAACCAAAATCGCTGGGTTTAATGGAGGGATTAACCTGAGCTTAAATCAAGGCGAATTAAGTCGCTCGAACAACAGTTTCAACTTTAATTACCGCAAGGATAAAATCAATGTTTTTGGTAATCTGAGTTATAATCTGAACAATAGTTTTACTGATCTTGATCTGAACCGGAAATATAAAAATGATGATGGTAGTGCCAAATCCTACTTTAATCAGAATTCTTATTTCCGCAGGCATGGCAATACTTTTAATTTGAAGACAGGGCTTGATTATTATGCATCAGACCGCACAACCTGGGGCGTGGTACTTACAGGAATGAACCGGATTTCTAAACAGGTAAACAACAATACCAGTAATTTATCCAATGCTTCGATGCAATTGGATTCGGTCATCAGGGCTGAAAATATCGATCAGATCAAATATCAAAATGCAGGCGTAAATTTAAATTACAGGCACAAATTTAAGCAGGCAGGACGAGAATTGACCTTTGATGCCGATTATCTGCTTTACCGAAATCAAACCGATCAAACTTACTACAACTTCAGTTACCTGCCCAGTGGAGCCTTAAAATACCAGGATATTTTAACAGGTAACCTGCCTTCAAATATTGACATCTATACCGCTAAAGCTGATTATTCGCATCCACTGGAAAATAAGTGGAAGCTTGATGCGGGCGTTAAAACCGCTTATACCAAAACCGATAACATTGCCGATTACTTTAATACCGCAAACGGGAAAACCAATGCCGATTATGAAAAGAGCAATCACTTTTTATATGAAGAAAACATCAATGCAGTTTATCTGAATATGAGCCGGGAAGGAAAGCGGTTTTCGCTTCAGGCTGGCTTGAGGTATGAAAACACGGTTTCTAACGGCCATCAATTGGGCAATCTAATTAAACCCGATTCGAGTTTTAAAAGAACCTATAACAGTTTATTTCCGACGCTTTATTTCTCCTATAAACTCGATACCGCAGGTAACAATCAACTGGGGCTTAATTATGGAAGAAGAATCGACCGACCGTATTATCAGGATCTTAATCCATTCTTTTCTCCTTTGGATAAGTTTACCTATTATGTTGGCAATCCTTTTTTAAAGCCTTCATTTACCCAAAGTATCGAACTTTCTCATACTTATAAAAATAAGATTACCACAACATTTGGTTACAGCTGGGTGAGAGATGAGGTGAACGAAACCATCGAAATTTTAAATGGTACCTATTACAGCAGACCAGCAAATGTGGGCAAAACAAGAGTGGCCAATGTTTCGGTAAATGCAGAGATCGACCTCACCAAATGGGTTAAGCTGAATGCTTATGTTGAGTATGCAAAAATAGTTTCAAAAACAGATTTCTACACAGGTTTTTTGGTTACCAATGGAAGTTATTTAAGAGCAAATCCGAATTTGCAGTTCAAAATCAGTCCGACCTGGAATGCAGAGGTAAATATGCGTTACCAAAGTAAACTATCTAATGTACAGTTTTTATTGGGTGAAGTACATGATTTCGGTGCAGCGGTGCAGAAAAAACTTTCAGCAAAAAGTACATTGAAATTAACCGCTAACGACATTTTCAGAACCCGTATTTATAATGGTATAATCAATAATCTGGCAAACACAGAAGCAAACTGGGTTAACCGTC
The DNA here is from genome assembly GCF_018613605.1 of Pedobacter sp. ISL-64. Taxonomy (GTDB): domain Bacteria; phylum Bacteroidota; class Bacteroidia; order Sphingobacteriales; family Sphingobacteriaceae; genus Pedobacter. Next base: position 126,903 of record NZ_JAGGPU010000023.1, read on the forward strand.
AGGATTCGAGGTCGGTTGTGGTGAGTTATAGTTACCGTTTTGGTAAAGCTTTTTCTTCGCCGGCTAAACACGAGTCTTCTGGTGCCGATGCAGAAAAGAACAGGGTGAAGAATTAATAGAACAATTCGCCATCCCGACTGGAGCACAGCGAAATGGAGGGATCTATAGAATTGATCATTTTTTTGAAAAGCAGTGTATGTGGTGCTTCGGTTCCGATAATCCCGCCCTTTGCTTAATTCCTTTGAATCCCGATGTAAAATCGGGAGGAATAACGCTGCCGGTCGGGTTTATTTTACCCTGAATAGTAGCACTGTTTAAGATCACTAAACCCGATCGGAGCGGGATGCTAATTCCTTCTAATTGGCAGAAGCGGGAGCGGGGCTGTTTTGGCCAAAGGCTGCTGTAATTGCTTTCCAAAAAATAATGCAAGTGATAGGTCGTTATCCCGACTGGAGCAAAGTGTAATGGAGGGTCTTTGAGCCTGATTTGAGTACAATAGATAGATTTTGCTGCGCAGAGCACTTCGTGGTTCTCGGTTGCGTTTCATTCCGCTACCATTGACAGTTTCTAAGAAAATTCGTCATTGCGAGGAGGAACGACGAAGCAATCTTTCTTGCTAATAAGATTGCTTCGTCGGCCGAAAAGGCCTTCTCGCAATGACGATAACATGAGGAGATTTATCTCCTTAAATTCTCCTGTCATTAATATTGATTTTTATAAAATAAATTACCCCTCGAAATGACGGAATTGCTACACAAACTGGTTTAATACTAAAACCCCAATAAGCCCTAAAATAGAAACCAAACTTTCCATCATGGTCCAGGTGCTGAAAGTTTCTTTCAGGCTTAGGTTAAAGTATTCTTTAAACATCCAGAAACCTGTATCGTTTACGTGAGAAAACATCAAACTCCCTGCGCCAACCGATAAAACCATTAACTCTGGAGGTGTTCCGGGGCCGATTAAAGGGAGTACCATACCCGAAGCGGTTAATGCGGCCACAGTTGCTGAACCCAGGGTTACCCTAAGCGACGCGGTGATTAGCCAGGCGAGTAATAATGGCGATAAATTTAGACCGCCAGTAAGCTGTTTTACGGTTTCGCCCATACCACTGTCGATCAAAATCTGTTTAAAGGCGCCGCCTGCTGCAATAATGAGGATAATCATGGCAACACTCTTAACACCCTCAGCGCACGATTCCATTGCTTTTGTAATGGAAGTTTTTTGAACCGCTAAAGCAATAATAACCGAAATTAATAAGGCAGCGGTAGGATCGGCTAAAAATATAAACAGCGGTTTACCGATATAATCTATTTTGAAACTGCTTCCTATGGTTCCGGCGATGATTAAGAATACTGGCAACAATGCGGTAGTGAAACTTCTTAAAGCGGAAGGAAGGTTTTCTTCTTCGTTGATACTGAAGTGCTGAACAGTTACCGATTGTTCGCGTTTGAGCATCAACCGTGGGAAATAGATTCCGGCAATAACCGCAATAGGTACGCTTAAAGTTAAACCGTAAATTAGTGTTTTACCAATATCGGCATGGAAAATGCCCGCTAAAGCAACCGGGCCAGGGTGAGGCGGTAAAAAACCATGTGTTACCGAAAGGGCTGTGGCCATCGGGATGCCGATGTATAATTTTGATAGTCCTGTTGTGGCAGAAATGGCAAAAACCAATGGGATTAACACCACGAAACCTGCATTGTAAAACAAAGGAATCCCCACCAATAAACCGGTTAACAGCACTGCCCATTGAATGTTCTTTTTGCCAAAGGCCCCGATCAATATGAAAACAATCTTTTTTGCCGATCCGCTATCTTCAATTAATTTGCCCATCATCGCACCGAGCGCTAAAACCATTACCATACTGCCCAATGTACTGCCAATGCCATTGCTGATAGAAGCCATTACCTTTGTAGCTGGCATGCCTAATAAAAGGCCTGTAATAATTGCTACAGCAATTAGGGCAATCATTGGGTTGATCTTTTTCAAGATCAGCACGAAAAGCATCAGGATGCCGAAGAGTAGGATAAGTAATGACATTTGGTTAGGGCTTAGGTAATGTGATTAAATGTAGTTTTTAACACAGATGCACACAGATAAACACTGATTTTAATATTATCTGTGCCTATCCTTTTTATCTCCCGAAAATCGGGACAGGTCGTGGCTAATTTTCGTTTTTTTTAGCGCTTTTTACTTTTTAACGGTAATGGTTCTGCCGGTAACGAGATGAAACTCGTAAACCCGGTATAGGCCATCGTCGCTAATCTCTATATTTTCTACCAGGCCGGTTTTGCTAAAAGTATCGGTTACCATATCGCCAATTTTTACATCTTGCAGAATATCGTTAGGGGTATCGTTGTTTAATCTGATCATAATCGTAAAAGTATCAATTATTAGTAAAACTTGTAAGATTGTTTTAATCCGTTGTTGAGCTTGTATAGCTTGAAAGGCAATGAGATAACATTTAAGCCTCATATTTGTGTCATGTTAAAGATCCGTCAGCTCTGTGGCTACAAGTATCAAAGAAAAAGCCGGTAACGATGCAACGCAGTGGTTCGTGAGGACACGAACCACGGAATCAGAATCAATATACTGCTCTGTTTTCTCTGTGCCTTTCTCTATTTGCTCGGCGGTTAATACCTCTCGCTCACCGCTTAACTCTCCGTCCTTAAAATCTTTAACGGCGGTTGGTTTAGGATGCTTCTTGTACTTAATACACCTGTAACTACCACGAGCGATACAATTGAGCCAAACAACAATAAGGTTGGTACCAATGGAGGCACAAAGGCTGCATCGAAAGTGAATTTAGCCAATACCCAGCTTCCGCTTATGGCTAAAATTAATCCGGCGCCTGCAGCAAAAGCACCTAAAAAGAAATACTCGATCGCATTTATTGCTAAAATCTGCTTTCTACTTGCACCCATTGTACGTAACAAAATACTTTCTTTTATCCGCTGGTTTTTACTGGTTAATACCGAAGATATTAAAACAATCCAACCGGTAACCATGCTAAAGCCGGCCATAAACTGAATTACAAAACCGATTTTACTTAACAGCTCATCTAAGAGTTTTAATACCAGATCTAAATCGACGACTGAAACATTTGGAAATTTTTGCACCACTTCTCCCTGGAAACGAGCTGAAACTTCGCCCGATGGTACCCTGGTCATCAATACATGAAATTGTGGTGCTTCTTCTAATACCCCTGTTGGAAAAACAACCCTAAAATTGGTCTGCATTCTGCTCCAGTTTACTTCCCGCAAACTTCCAACAACTGTTGGGATCATCATACCCTGCACATTAAAAAGAATTTTGTCATTCAATTCAACATGGATCTGTTGGGCATAACGCTGATCCAGTGAAATATAAACCGTTTCATTAGGTTTTATTTTTCCGGTCCATTTGCCCGATGTAATTTTCTCCGCTGCGGTTAAAGTATCCTGATACGTAGCCCTGATTTCGTTGCGATAAGCCCTTCTGTTACTGGTGTCAGCACTGGCTTTCTTTCCATTAATTTCTTCAATGCGCATGGTAATTACGGGTACCTGGTTCATTACCGGCAATTTGAAAGCTTTAGTTAAACTGTCCAGTCCTTCTTTTTGTGTGTTCTGAATATCGAACATCACCATGTTGGGCTGGTTGGCGCCTGATGAAAGCGTAACGCGACTCATTAAGATCCCCTGAACAAAAAATAGGGTGCAGATAAATGCGGTTGATAAACCTATAGAAACGGTAAGCATCAAGGTTTGGTTATTCGGTCGATAAAGGTTGGCAAAGCCCTGTCGCCATAAATAACTGGATGAATTGGGTAAGAGTTTTCTCACCAGAAACATCAATATTTTAGACAGGATAATCAACAGCACAAAAGCGATGGCAATACTTGCGGTAAAAGCCAGCGTTTGTATCCATGTTTTCATCTGCAAGTGCGTAAAAGCCATAATAAAGATCGCCATAAACAGGTATACCAACCAGGTTAGCGGATCTCTTTTTCCAGTTGCTTTTTCAAAAGATATCCGGATGGCATTTAATGGCGAAATTCTCCTAACGGATAGGAGTGAGGGAAGGGCAAAAAGGATCGAGATGATTAGCCCCAATAAAATACCCTGGCCAACTGCAGGCCACGAAATCTGCATGGTGATCTCGATCGGTAGAAAATCTTTTAGTACCAAAGGTAGCAAGAACTGTATTCCCGTACCTAGAACAGCCCCTAAAACAGCGGCAATTAAGCCAATGAAAAAGACCTGGACAAGGTAGATTAAAAAGGCATGACGCGATTTTAATCCTAAACACCTCAGGGTAGCAATAGCGCTTAGTTTTTCCTGAATGTACACATGGATAGCGCTACCTACACCAACACAGCCCAGCAGCAAAGCGATAAAACCAGATAAGGCCAGAAAACGGTTTACATCTTTAAACGATCTTCCGGTCTGTTCTTTTCTCGATTCAACCGTATCGGCATCAAAGCCTTCTTTTTCTAATTTGCTGTCCTGCTTTTTAACCCATTCATCTATTTTGGACGGATCGTTATACCTGAAATAGAATTTATTGTTGATCCGGCTTCCGGTTTTAATCAGATTGGTTTTATCGAGGATTTGTAATGGAATATAAACGGTAGGTGCTATACTTGCACCAATACCGGTTTGGCCCGGGGCTTTGGTTAAAGTGCCCAGTATATTGAAATTGAGATCGCCTATTTTTACCGAATCGCCAACTTTTGCATTAAACTGCAGCATCAGGGTTTGATCTACCAATGCATTTCTTCCCGATTGAAAGTTTTTTGCTGCAGCTAGGGGAATGGTTTCTATTGTGCCATAATAAGGGTAATTTCCCTCCAGCGCTTTCATCTGTACCAAGCGGCTACCTCCGCCTTTCTGGAAATAGATCATCGAAGCAAAGGTTTTCTCCTGCGATCGTTCATCGCCAAGTGTATCGAGCATTTTTTGCATCGCTTTACTTACGCCCTTCCGGCTATCTAAAACCAGATCGGCTCCTGTAAGTTCCTTTGCCTGTGCATCGATGTCTTTTTGAAGGTTATCTTTAAACGAATAAACCGCAACGAGGGCTGCAATACCCAAAACAATGGATGAGATAAAGAGCAATAAACGTGCACGGTTTTTCCTGCTATCGCGCCAGGCCATTTTAAACAGCCACGAAAACTTAATAGATTGTTTTGGGAGGTTATTAGGCATAAGTAGGGTTTTCGTCTGAAATGATTACGCCGCCTTTAATTTTAATGCTCCTTGCCGTTCTGGCAGCCAGTTCAAGATCATGTGTTACGATGATCAAGGTAGTTCCGGCATCTTTGTTTAAATCAAAAAGCAATTTGATTACTTTTTCACTGGTTTCTGCATCAAGGTTTCCGGTAGGTTCATCTGCAAAGAGAATAGCAGGTTGATTTGAAAATGCCCTTGCCAGCGAAACGCGCTGCTGTTCGCCACCTGATAATTGTACAGGATAGTGGTGCGAACGGTCGGCCAGGCCAACTTTATCCAGCAGTTCCAATGCATGTGAGCGGATATTTTTTGCTCCCCTCAATTCTAAAGGTACCATTACATTTTCGAGTGCGGTTAAAGTGGGCAACAGTTGAAAGTTCTGAAAAATGAAACCCACATATTGATTTCTAACAGCTGCCCTTTCATCTTCATTTAGCTTCTCTAAGGCAATACCATTCAGCTCAACTGTTCCGCTACTGGCCCTGTCCAATCCGGCACATAAACCAAGTAAGGTTGTTTTTCCGCTTCCCGAAGGACCAGTTATGGCCACAGTTGAGCCAGCTGCAATCGAAAAATTAATGTTGTCCAAAACGGTCAGTTCCCGTCCGGCACTTTGGTAAATTTTGCTTACATTTCGGATGTTCAATATGCTTTCCAATAGCTGAATTTTTAGGGTTTGCGTATAGATTGTGGCCAAACATAACGAGGTACTGCCTGTTAAGATAATGGTTTAAACAATAATTAGATATAGATTAATTAGATATGTTACGAAAACGATTAATGGGGCTATTTGTTTTGAGCCTTGTACTGCTGAGCTGCGGAAACCGCGAAAATAAAAGCAATACCGATAAAACTTTAGATTCGACTGACCAAAAAACAGCTTCCGTGACTACTGAGCAGAAGAACATCCTCTTTTTTGGTACTAGTTTAACAGCCGGTTATGGACTCGACCCAACGGAAGCCTACCCGGCATTGATCCAAAATCGGATCGATTCTTTACAAATGCCTTACAAAGTAATTAATGGTGGTTTAAGTGGCGAAACTTCTGCTGGCGGAAAAGGACGGATAGATTGGTTGCTTAAACAGCGCGTAGATATTTTCGTGCTCGAACTTGGCGCCAATGATGGATTGCGTGGGTTGCCTGTATCGCAAACGATTAAGAACCTTCAGGCGATTATTGATCGTGTAAAAGCTAAATACCCTGATGCTAAAATGGTGTTGGCTGGTATGCAGGTTCCGCCTAATATGGGTGCCAAATATGCTGCCGACTTTAAAAACATGTTTCCTGATCTGGCAAAGAAAAACCAAATGGCCCTGATCCCGTTTTTATTGGATAAGGTCGGTGGTGTTCCTACATTAAACCAGGCCGATGGCATACACCCAACTGCCGAAGGAGATAAGATTCTTGCCGAAAACGTTTGGGTAGTGTTGAAGGATTTGTTGTAAGGCGTAATATCTGTCTGGCAATAAGATCCTGAGATGAACTACCATTGATGTATTCTAAAGAAAAGTCATCATTGCGAGGCACGAAGCAAGCTTAATGCGCACGCTACTAGCGTGCGCATTAAGCTTGCTTCGTGGGCTGAAAAAGCCCTCTCGCAATGACGATTCCCCTCTTCGTTGCAAACGAGGGCTATTTATGGACGATCTTCCAGTGTGCCTAAAAATGCAATAATCTGTTTTATCTCCAATTTGCTTAAGTTCAGCTTATCGGCAGATAGAGTCTGGTTTTTAACATTGATTCCCATGCCTGCACCACCACCTTGGTTATAAAAATCCATCACCTGCGCTAAGGTTTTATAAACACCATTGTGCATATATGGACCTGTTTTGGTGATGTTTCTTACAGTTGAAGTTTTAAATGCATGTTGATATTGTGGGTAGGCATATAAGGCATATCGGCCCAGATCGGAATCTATTTTAGGCTTTAAGGTATCAGTATTAACGGGCACACCTAAAACTTCTGCTTCACTTTTAATAAAGAGAGGTGCCTGGGTACCATTAAATAAAGGTGCAAAATGACAACTTCCACACTTTGCTTTTCCAATAAAAAGATTAAAACCTTCTTTTTCTTCTTGAGTTAACTGTTTTTTATCTCCTTGCATGTAGCGGTCAAATCGGGAGTTAAACGGAGATAACGAACGGATATAAGATGCCAATGCATGCTGGATTTTCCATGGATCGGCTTTCGTAGTTTTATTTTGATAAGCTTTTTGAAATAAGGTTAGATAATTTTTTGATGAATTAATTCTCGTTGCGGCCTGTGTTAATGAACCATTCATTTCCTGTTTATGATGAACCACATCAAGTGCCTGATCTTCTAGGGTTCCTGCTTTTAAATCATAAAAGAATCCGCGCTGTAACCCGGCATAAGCTAAAGTTGGTGTATTTCTCAGTAGCGATTCTCCTTTTGTAATTCCTGCTGCTTTGGCCAAACCATCCGTAAAGGCGAGTGATTGTTGATGGCAGCTGGCGCAGCTCCGATTATTTCCATTAGAAAGTACCGCATCATTGAACAAGATTTTTCCAAGTGCAATTTTATCTTCATTGATAAATAAGGTGCTGTTGCCTACAAATTTGTTTACATTAAAAGCGTTTACCTGGAACATACTTGTTGCATCGTCGCGAAGCGCGCCGCCGCTGGCGGCAGTTGGTACTTTTTTTTCTAAACGGAGTAAATTGATGTGTTTGCTGATCGGATCAAGATATTCAGTTATAAAAGTCAAACGATCGAAATGATCAAAATCGGTATTTTTATCGAGGTAGCTTATCGCTGAAGGTATCAATTTATCTGATGCGTCGTTTTCATACTTTGCCAGTGCGTTTGCTATTCCCTGTAGTGCCGAAGCCGTTTCAGGTATCGATTGTAAGGCGTTTGGGGTATCAAAACCAGTAATGCCTAAACTGGTAATCCTGAAAATTTCTAAACGGATAGCGTCAAATAATTGTGCATCGGTAATCTGGTACTGTTCATTAAAGCGGCTAACACGTTGCAGGTTGAGCTGCATTTTTTTCACCTCATTCCCTAATTCTTTTCGGTTTTCAGTTGTTGGGGCTTCGTAGATAATTTCTTCCATTACCTGAAAGCCCGTTGGATTCTCAATGAGATTTTCGCCAAGTTCAATTTCATCTATTGGTGCACCGTTAAGCAGAACAGAAGTCGAAGGGAAAAAATATTCGATATAATACTCCAGCTGTTTGTATTTTATCCTTGCCTGTAAAAAAGATTGTTTAATTGCTTTTTCATTCCTGTTTTGAACAGCCTTCGATAATTTTTGGTCAACAATACTTTGAAATTCAATAAGCTGTCGGTCAAAATCTGCTTTTATCCATTCTGTATTTGACCTGTTTTCCGTCTTGCAGAAAATGGACAACAAGGTAGTGAAGGTAATAAGTACAACGAAAAAGATAATTTTTTTAAGGCTAGACATGCTTGGGCAGGAGTTGAAATAAAATAGAAAAATCCCTTCCAGCGTTTGCCGAAAGGGATAAAGAGGTAATTTAAGTTATTTAGAAACGCCGCGAACAATTACGACTTGTCCACCTTCGTTATTATTTACCAATCTTGTTGTACCACCATCGGCATTTTTGTATTTATCGCTTGTCCAGGTGTGCGGGTGTAAATTAACTATGAATGTATCGGGGATACCAGTCAGTGCAGAGATATCGTACATTGCTCCATATTCCCAGCTACTTAATTGTACGCTGTTTGATGGGTTGTATTTAGTATTAAAGGTCGCGTCTGTTCTGCGGTGGTTCATTTGTAACATCGGTTTTAACGATTTTGAAGCCATCGCAAATTGCCAGATGGTCCCATCATGGTCGTTGTTTTTGTAGAACGAATCTCCATCTTCCTGGATGTACACGTAGTTTTCGGTTACACAAAGGTTATCTGGATTTACAATACTTTTTCCAGGGTTGTCATTTCCGTCAACGGCAACTTCTAATTTACCTTTTAATGGATTGTTTGCATCCAATACCAGTTTATATACACGGCCCCACATGGTTTTTCCACTTACTGGTGTAAGTTTATCGCCCTGGCTAACACCGGTTGCAGTAAAATATACTTCGCGTCCGTTTGCTGCGCTGCCTTTTCTGTAATCGATATCTTCTACGCGGGCTAACATTAAAGCTTTTTTATCGATTGTTTGTTGCTGTAATTGTGCACCTGTACTGCTTTTTACGTTATCAAGTTCTACAAATTCCACATCATAGCTTTGTCCTTTGTCCATGTTTGTTTCAATCGGATCGTTATTGCTGCGTTTCATAACATATAACTTTCCGTTTTCCAGGTCGCCTTGAGTGTTAGATACGTACATGGCCAATTGCCCATCGGTTTCATCTTCACCAATCATGATAACGGTTTTGCCAGCATACGATGCTTTGGGAAGTGGCACTGCGTTTTCTGCACTCCATCTACCCAGTGCACTAACTGTTCTTTGTTTGTTCTTTTTATCTGCTGCCGCAAGTGGATCGATGGCATGGATCATCGATTCTGCGCCGCTTTCTCCGGCAGTTAAGAAAACTGGTTTAGCAAAGCCATGTTCTTCTGGAGTTACCATTGTAGCAGAACATAAACGGGTCATACCGCCATCAGAATCTACAATATATTCTCCTTTTACAGGTTTGAAATTTTTATCTAAGTATACTCTCGATACCGATTGAAGAATTTCATGGTTATTGATCATAATAAAACCTTCGCCAGCTGGATTTTTAATAATTCCGGCGCCGTCAGGTTGTGCACCAAATATAAAATTTGGTGATTCTGCCAGTACATCATCTGAGCTGATCAGCGTAGTAATATTCAGGCTTTCGAAACCGGGCATGGCTTTTACCAATGAATGGTTTACCGAGTAATCTTTAAGTGTAATAGGAGTGATCTCTGGGTTTTCTGCCTCATTATTCTTTTTACAGGCACTGATCACAACTGCCGAAGTAACGAATGCGGCAACAGCAAGGGCTAATGCCTTTTGCTTTAATAATGTTTTGTTCATAATTTTTGTTTTCCGTTTGAGGCAAAATTACATTGGCTATGTTTCCGGAAATTAAAGTATATGTTAAGCTAAGCAGCATCTGCTATTTAGAATTGTTCTTTTGATCAACAAATTATTTGAGGCTTGTTAAAGTGGTGATTCACAAAAGGAATAAGATCATCCCATTCCTATTTTTCACTCCTGCCTAAAGCTTTTCAAAGTCCCATCATTATTAAACTGGATATCATACCGTTCACGCGTACCCGTTATGTTTCCAGGAAACCACCGCATACCGTTATCCCAAATAGAAATATATACTGAAGTGCTTGGTTTTGCACCTTCAACCTCAGCGGCTTTTTCATTATAAATCTGCACTACTTTATGCGCATCTGCAAAACTCATTTTATTTAAGGGAAATATTCTACGTTCAATGTTTCTAGCCAATACGGGTTTGGGTGCAGACCAGTTACCATCTTTGTATTGGTAGGCATCTACATATTTCGGGTTGCTGGGGTGCTGTAGTGCCAGATTGATAGATCCGTCATCGTAAAAATGGACAGACTCGTACACTACAATTTCTTTGTTGCGGTACTGCGGCAGTCTCCTCAGTTTTTCTTGGGCATTATTAAGTTCTGCAGCATTTAATATTCCCTTCTTTACTTTTATTGCAGGTTTTTCTGCGCCGATATCGTTTATTACGGTTTGCGGGAGTTTCATTTCCTTTAAAAATTCATTTACTCTTTTTTGGATTTCCTTGCTGTCAGCTGGTGTTTGCTTTTGTTTCAACAATTCAATATCATCAAAAAGTGCCTTTGCTTTACCCTGCATTTCTGAGGTATTAATTGTATCGCCATTAATCACAACCGTTTTGTTCTGCAGATGCTGTGTAGAAGTGGTGGTTTTAGTGGTGCTGGTATATGCTCCATGTTTGCCGAAGCTGTTTTCCTGGTTATACTTTTTAGCTAAAGAATCGTTTGGATGAAAGGTTTCATCTATACTTTTTGTAACCTGTTTGCAGCTCAAACCGAGCAAGCTGAGCAGTACAATTAGGCTATAAAATTGCTTTATGTTTTTCATCAGAATTCTCCTTCAACTTGATTTAAATCTTTCTCGAAAGCAGCTTGCTGCGGATCCTCTTTGAGGTAAAAAATAGAAACATATTCCTGCCTGGTGATATCCAGATCAAGCAGATTTACAATCCTTTTGATATTTACCCTGTGTTTTTGGCAAAACTGATCTGCAAATTCGAGTTCAAAATTGATCATGGGCTGCTCGTTGATGTGGGTTCCGGTTTGGTAAGCCTTTAATAGTCGGGCATTAGTCTGCGTACCTTTAAATTTAATCAGGAACAATTTATCAGGTTTGCCGATAAACTTTCTGAGGATAAAAGTTCCGAAAATACGGTAAAGTAGCAGCGTAAACGCACAGGTTAATAAAGGATGGCCAATACTCATAAAACGCCAGCCCATGCCCTCACTTTCCGAATGATAAGAATAAACATAATAAGCAACAACAATGGCTGCAAAGCTTAGCCAGGCCAGGTTAGTAAGAACAATAATCATTTTCTTCATGCTTACTTCTGTAGTGGCAAAAATAAAATAAGGGGCTTTGTTTACTTCTTTATCTAATAGGATACCAACGGTTTTACCAACTTCGTAGCGGCGCTCGTAGGGTTTTGAATCGTTTACATCAGTTTTTTGAGTAATAGTGCTGCCCACCAGGTTTTTAAACTGCAAAGTAAGTCCATAGCTATCGTAAGCTGCTCCTGATTTCAAGATTTTCGCCGATTTTAATATCTTGGCCTCACGCGGTTCGCCGGTGGTTTTAAGTTTTTCTATGTTCCGTTTGACCAAAAAGGGACGGACTACCCATTTCCGGTAATAACCAATTAACAATACAGTCCATAACAAGATAGATATGGCAAGCAAAGTAAGCGAATACCATGGATTGCTGTCCATCAGGTTGGGCATGTTCTCGCTTTTGATGTTGTAATATAACAACATAGGGAATGGGATAGCGAAAAACAGCATGTAAATGATCGAGAATATCGACAGTCCTTTGCTTATTTGGTAGTTCATTACTGCTTATTTAATTTTAATATTTTGTATTGTTCAAAACTTTGGTTCATAGCGGTATAAAATGCGGCATAAGTTTCATCATTAAAAGAAATAGTAGCCACCCATTGTTTTTGCTCTGCCCATTCAAGGCTTTCGTAATGCTCCAGTTGCCTCAACAAGGCATAAAATTTATTTTTTAAACCATACTTCGAGTCAAAAGAGCTAAGCATAAATTTACGCAACTGTTCGTTTTGTATTAATTGGCTTTCCCATAAATGGCTGTTTAATGCGGTTTGTACAAACGTCAATACACTATCAACATTATTTGTTAGGGGCTGCACATGGTTAATCAGGTAATGATGGTCATTTAGCCATTTTATTACCATTAAAATTAAGTTTACTTCGTAGTTCCACTTACGATCAAATTCTGTGGCGTGATACAATTCGTAAGTTTCTTTTACAGCGGCAAAATAACCACTGAGCCTATTTTCTGTAGATATCAGACTCACAATGATATCTACATGCTTATTAAATGGGAAGTATATGCTTGGGTATTTTTTGCTCTGATCAAATTTACCGAAATGGTTTTCGATGCTTTCCAAACTGCTATCAGGTGGCGGACTAACATTCCAAAAGCTATCGGGTTCTTTTCGTTGCCGCTTTTGGTAGAGCTTGCCGTCAAAAACAATTTGGGTTAGATATAGAAGGTATTTTTTTCCTTCTTTAAGCACTGGGAAATCTTCATTTAAGACCTCTGATTTGAAATGGCAGGAAAATCCCCATTCTTTATCATTTAAGCCACCACTATTTTTGATGCCAAGGGGCGTGGTGCTATTGGGTTTCATAATTGGCACCGACTGTGGAAGTACCAGGTTGCGTTGCGCAAAGAAACTGATGATATTTGGATCGGTTACGGGTAACCCCAATAAGGCTAATAAATTTTGTTGTGTCATAAGGTAGGCGCTTAATTTTAATTATGATCTTCCATTACCTCTGGTAAATTTTTCTATTTCAGTTAAAACTTCGTTTTCAAATGCCTCTTGCCTGATCTCACTTTTACGGTTAGTGCCAAATGGCTGACTAATGGCGAAACTTTTGCCATATTTATTCTGTTTATGCGATAGGGCATAATGCAGCAGGCCATCTTCCTGTATATGAATGATATGGATATCGTCGAGCCCCATTATTTTACGCATATATAAGCCAGGGATTTTTCGGTACACCAGCCGGGTATATTCATCAAAAATATAGGTAACATTAAAGTGGAATATAAAATCGTATACCGCTGTAATGGTAGCCACCATACCAATGGCCATTACTGCCCATTTGGTATCGTGATGAAGATTAAGCAGGGGTACCACTATAAATATGGCTGCGGCTACCCCTGCAAAAAATAAAACTTTCCCCTTGTAATCGCGTTTGGGCTGGAAACTTAATTTTCCACTTTCTACTTTTAGGTTATATGCTGTCATTTTGTATAGGTGTTTATCGCTAACTAGTGAATCCGTTGCCAAAGGAAATTTTCCTGGCACCAACTTAATCCTTCTTCTTGCGGTTTGCCTTTTCCCTTATTTTTTGAAGATTTACATCCTTCAAAAACTCGTTTACCTTTTCCTGCATTTCGGCGCTGGGGTTAGCTTTATTGTTTTTTTGTATCGCATCTATATTTTTGAAAAGTGCAGCGGCTTTTTCTTGCATTCCGATCATGTTCACCGCATCGCCGTTTATAATTACATCATGGTTTTGCAGCTGTATATTGCTCCTGGTAGTGGTTACAGTAGAACCATTTGTTTGTTCCGGTTTCTGTGCCTGTTTTTTTATAGCGGCCTCACTTGGGTTAAAGGTATTGTCGATGCTATTTCTTACTTGTTTACAGCCACATAATATCGAAACGCCGGTTAACAGGCCAACGCATAAGGTTAGTGCTTTCATAAATCAACGTTTAGTTCGTTTAAATCGCTGGCAAATGCAATCTGTTTCGGGTCTTTTTGCAGGTAAAAAATAGCTATTTCCTTTTGCCGGGTACTGCCTAAGTCTAACAGGTCTACTATTTTTTTTATCGTAATGCCATGTTTTTGGTGGTTGTGATCGGTAAATTCGAGTTCGAATGCCACCATAGGCTGTTCGTTTATATAGGTGCCGGTTTGCCATGAGCTGATTAATGCTGCTTTTGCGGGCAATCCATTATATTTAATTAAAAAATCATTTTGTGGATCTTGATGCGCCAAATAGCCAAACAGCTTTTCTATAATATTGATATTATTGAACAATAGCATTGCTGCGCAGGTAACAATGGGATGATAACAGGTAACAAAGCGCCAGCCCATTCCTTCGTTCTCTGTTTGGTAAGCATAGTAAAAATAACCTGCAACGAGCGCCAAAATAGCAAACCAGCCCGCATGGAACAATAGTATAACAGACTTCTTAATATTGGCTTCGAAGGTAGAGAGTATAACAAGCGGATAATCTTTAGGATTTGGGTTAACAATAACTTCTACCTTATTTCCTTCCTCGAACTTACGCTCCTGAGGCTTGGTATCGTTAACTGTAAGTTTTTGTTCTATATACGCACCAACAAAATTTTTAAAAGATAAATTAAGTACGTAGGTATTGTAGCCTGCATTTGGAACCGATTTATCGATCTGGCTTAAGATCACGGCTTCGCATTTTATCCCTGTATTTTTAAGACGCTCAATTTTTTTTACGACCGCAAAGACTGTTAATATCCAGCTTTTATAATAGCCTGCTAATAAAACCACCCAAAGGATAATGGCCAGGCTGAGTAAAGCCAGGGCCAGTAATGGGTTGGCTTCTGCCAGATTTGGCGGGTCATCACTTTTTATACCATAATAGATGATCATTGGGAAAGGGATTGCATAAAATAGCGAGAATAGTTTCCAGAATATTGACATGTTGATGTGGTTCTTATTGTACTTGTTTATTAATATGTTAACCTGTCCATTTACCCATAGCTATTCGACCCATTTTAACGGCACCAGTTAATGGTTACCTGCTTTGTCATTGAATATATATTACGAGGGTAATCCCATTATTTCACTTATTTCTTCATTCAGCCTTTGCAGGGGTTTTGCTGTGAAATAACTCTGCCACAATAAAATGTGCTTTGTTTTATTGCCTTTGTTCATCACCAAAATAGCCTGTATAGCAACCGTAATAAAATAGCTTTTTTGTTTTGAGATCAGGAAATGATCAAAGTCATCAAAACTATAACTAGTAGGCGAACTGAAAAAGAAAACCTTGCGCTGTATCTCCCGGTTATGGTTATCGAAAGTTAAAACTGCTGTTGCGCGCAGTATAGCCATTGCACCTACAAACACAAAAAAAGCAATGTATAAAGGGTTAGCTTTACTGGTACTATAAATCAGGATAGCTATAATGGCTGCCAGCGAAAAAAAGGCAATAATGTAGAACAGACCCTTTTGTACCTTAAGTGTATAGGTATTGCCTTGCTGTTCGAAATGTTTCAATGTTTGCATCTTTTAAGTTTTATTTAGTAAAGGGTTAATTATTACATCTTGATTTCCCTCATCATCTGCTTCTAAATAGGGTTTCCAGTTTAATTTTTCGGCTACTTCTAATAAAGCATTCGTATAAATCTGATCTATATCTGTGCCCTTGGCACAAACAATCGCGATTAGATTGATTAAGTCTATTTTTTTAGTTGAGGAAACAAAATCCCCGTCTTTTGTTTCTACCAGTGTAATATTAATCCAGGGGAAATGATCTGCGTTGCTTAAAGTTTTGTTATCATCCTGTACAAAATTACCTGTCTGCAACAGCACACCTATTGCGGTTTCAGTTTCTACTTTTTGGCTATACTCCCTATCACTTTTTATATTGTAATAATTATATCTGTCGCTCCACATGTTTTTTTATTCCCCTAGTTCCCTCCGGTTAGCCAAAAGGCCTTCCTGTAACTGATCTATAATGCGCAGCATTATGGCTTCGAAGGTTTCGGTAGCCAAACTCTTATGGGTTAGCGGAATCAGGTAATGGTCTAAAAAATCAGATATATTATCCTGATGGTAACGCACCGTTCCGAAATTTCCATTGCTATCAAAATACAGGTAATCGGCTTCTTCAAACCCCCAATTGGTTCGGTACAGGCCAAAACATTTATAGTTGCTGTTTAAATAATGCAACTGCGCTTTGTTTAAGTAATTATCCTCTTCCAGTTCCTGCCTATCGTTTATCCAGCAAAATTTAATGTAATCTACTATTCCGAGCGATTGGCAACGGTACCATTTGTTTTGATGGTTTATACTTTCTATTAAGCTTTGGGCCGAATCGATGCTTAACGCAAAAAGTTCATCATCATAGGGTTTAAGGCTGCCCAGTTGGCTGTAAAAGGATACTAAATCTGCTGGGACAGGAATTTCGAAGTAAGTTTTTAGCTGTTCCATTTCAGCTGCTGTAGCCGCATCATGGAAAGAGATTTGCTTGTACGGGCCTGCTACTTGATTAAATGCGGTTATACGGTTTTCAATTTTCTGTATCATAGTGAACTATTGAATGAGGGAATGACGAATGATTGATTGAATATATCCCAGTAACTAAAAGGGCATCTTTTCTACTTCAATTCCGTTTTCTTTAGCATATACATCTGCAAGTTTCCATAGCTTCTCGTATTTCTTAATAAATATGTCGTAGCTTTTGGTATCCACTTTAACTAATACGGCATTAATCTTATCCTCAGGTTCATGGTTATCTATCATCTTGGCTACTTGCAGGTGTTCTGTTTTGTAACTGGCTAAAACATAAGTATACAAGTCTTTAGAAGCATTTAACATAGCTTCTGTTTTGGCCGTAGGCTTTAGTTTTTTTACTTTCTCCAAGTCCTTTTCAGCGCTGGCAATCGCATTCTGCAGGTACTTTTCGCAATTGGTTACTTTACCAGGGCCGGTTACGCTTTTGAGATAAATTTGATAACCTTCAAAATAGTAGGTGCCAAAGCGCGATACCCCATTGGTATTCAATGCTGCCCGATCAAAATATTCTTCGGGCGTGTTAAACGAAAATTCGCATGCGGTGATGGTCAGGACCATCACCATTAGCATGACATTTTTGATGTTGAGGCGCATAAGCTTCTTTTTAATATTTACCAGCAAATGAAGATTTGTCTTCGAACCATTTACCAATAAGTGGAACAGGTTTTAATGCACCATTGGCCGCATTGATAATGCCCATAATCCATAGAATGATAAAAGCATAACCAACAAGGCCCAAGAATGATAAACTAGGTACTATGCTGGCAATAATGGTAAATGCAATATTGAAAATGATACTGACTATCGCCAGGCCTAACGACTGTCTCAAGTGATATTTAAGCAAGGTATCAGCTTTATCTTTTCCCATAAAATAAGCTACTAACCAACCAATAATGGTGATGTAAGAAATGATTGAAAGGGTTTTGTTGTCCATGATTTAATGTTTTTAGATTGAAAAATTATTTAGGTCAAATTTGAGGCTAATCATCATCATCTAAAAGAATTTGCCACCTACAGAACATCTACTGTGTTTTAATAAAACGTCTACAATACATCTACAGGTATTCTTAAGTTATTGTTAGTTAGTGTTTTATGTTTTTTAGTTGTTTTCAGCTTTTGTCTACAATTTTACCCAAGCTCCAATCTTTATACTAATTTTACGATATGAAGTATCTGGTTTTTAAAAACATATTACTCTTGATTGGGATAGTTATAGGTTGTTATACGGCCCAGGCGCAAAGCTTATTGGATAGTACAGCGCTCGATAATTTAAGTGAGAAGGATAAACCAGCCCTGCTTACGCAGTTGGCAGAAAGATATAGGGTTAATGCAAACTATTCAGCCGCAATTGTAAAGGCGCAACAAAGTGTAAGTTTGGCAATAAAACTCAAAAACGCTACCGAAGCCACAAAAGCATATGCCATGCTGGTTAATGTTTATGCAAATACGAAGCAGTTTGCTTTGCTGAAAAAAACAAGCGATACCACTTTTTCTATTGGGCAACAGGCAAAACAGCCTATTGCCTTAGCTTATGCTTATTACGCACAAGCTTTATTTTACAATGCTATCGACAATAATGAATTGGTAACTAAGTATTGCCAGATGGGGCTTAAAATGTTGGATAAAAAATACGATCCTTATCTTACTGCTAAAATATATTACCAGTTATATGCACTGAATACGAGGTGGGACGATGTAAAAAATGTAAATAAATATGCTCAAAAGGCCACTGAAAGTGCACTTAAAACTACCGACTATAACCTATTGAGTAACTGTTATATTGCGCTGTCGGTAGCTGCTGATTACAATTTTGTAGCAACTAAAAGAGAATTACAGCGGGATAGCATTATTTACTACTTAAATAAAGTGCAAGATCTTTATAAACAGTACCCTCAATACGTTGCCAGAAAAACATACGCTATGGCTTGCATCAATAGTGCAGATTATTATTTGAAATACTTCCCTGATACAGATCAGGCTGCGAAAGCAAATGCCATTCGGTACGCAAATATGGCCAACGAGGTAATGAGAGGAGTACTGAATGGGGAAGAGGTTAGGGCGAGCAGTTTGGGTATTTTGAGCGAATACGCCAAAAGAGATAAAAATACAGCCATGACTGAAGGGTATTTACAGGAGGCTTACAGTATGATGAAAGACCAGCAAGCGCCATATTACTACACACTGATCAATATTGTAATGGCATTATCCAGCTTTTATGAGCAAAATGGCAATTACGCAAAGGCACTTGAGTTTCAGAAAAAAGCAACAGCATACAACAGTAAACTCTTTGATCAGAAGCAGGCTTTGAATGCCCAAAAACTAGAAGTACAATACGAAACTGAAAAAAAAAACAATGAGGTAAAGCTGTTAAAGCAGAGCGAAAAATATGCGCAGCAGCAAAAGTACCTGTACATTGGTATTGCCATTGCTTCGCTGTTGGGGCTAATATTCATGTTCAGGTCTTACCATTTTAGGTTAAGATATTCCTTACAACGCGAAAAACAGCTGCACCTGGAAAAACAGGATGCTGAATTGCAGATGAAACTCGAAAAAGAAGAGCGGGCAAGGCTGAGAGCTGAGCAGCAATTATTGGAAAGTCAGCAACAACAGTTGCAGAAAGAAGTAATGGCCAGCCAATTGCAGCTGGAACATAAAAAAGAGATGCTTTTTCAGATCAAGGAAAAATTTAGTGACAACCATCAACTGAATATTAATAAAATCTGGAATGAAGAGTTGCTTTTGGATAACGATTTTGAGGAAGCAAAATTTCAGATCCAACAGGTACATCCAGAATTTTTCTCTCTGTTAAATCAACAGGCACAACAAAAACTCACTGCACTCGATCTGAAACTCTGTGCTTACCTGCACCTGAAGATGGATACCAAAAAAATTGCCCAGTTGATGCATATCGAAGCCAAAAGCGTGCGCATGAGCCGCTACCGGATTAAACAAAAGTTAGGTTTAGGGAAAGACGGCGATCTTAATCTGTTTCTTCAGCATTTAGGTCATTAATGGTGCTTTAGGCAACATAGCTGTTTGCCTGGAGAATCGGAAATATATGGTTTTCAAAGCATCCCGACTGTATTAAATGCTTTGAACCATAATCCTTACAGCAGCATGCGCAATGCCATTATTTAAGCCCCCGGCACAGGTAGATATAATTTAAACATAGATGTTTCCAATCTTCAGGAGATAAAAAGAATGCACACCGCTATAAAAATCTGTGTGCATCTGTGGTTAAACCCCACAATCTTTAAAATTAGTTCTTTACCAGTATTGGTTTAGGCCTGTAATAAAATTCTTCTTTTTCAAAAGTATCTTCATGTCTCTTTTCTGTGCGGTTAGCAGGTATTTATAGCTCTTTTTCAAAAACCATTCATGCTTAAAATAAAATTTAAGACTTCACCAAATAAAGACCAATAAGGAATAATTATTCTAAGCTTTTTAATCGTGGTGTTGAGGAGGATATTCTAACTTCTTTATGCTCTTTAGGAGAGGAGAGCCTGTAAAACAGCAGCCAATAAGTGATGGCCATAATCAACATACCTAAGAGCGCACTGATTATATCATTCCTTTTCATACTTGTTTCGCTACAAAAAAAATGCCGATACGCTGATATCGATCCCAATAATTGTTTTTCTTCTTCTTTTTTATCGATTTCTTAATTTTTTAAGAACATAGTGAGAAGTCTGCTTTTCGGGAATGAGGAGGGCTTTGGCTACAGTGTAAACAAAAAAAGCCACTACTAATAGGGCTTTTTTTGTTGCGATAATATATTATGCCCGGAGGTAATAAAGTTTTATTTCTTTGGTAGTGTGTTGGAGTTATTGGTATTTTCTGTCCTAAATAATGGTGCCTGATAATCTTTAGGTAAGTAATCTGCTGGAATGGTGGTGGCATTTCCATCTCTGAGCGTGGACATGAAGGTTGTTTATCGGCAGGTGAAGGCGATTATGGGATGCAGATTTTTGCTGATAAGGTAATTAAGGATACCAAACATACCCTGGTAAACGGAACCAGCCGCTCTTATCACTACTACTGGCACCTTTGCCATTACTGGAACTGGTGAGAGCCTTGGTATGGCGGATTCCGCGAATCTCAGGGCGATTATCGTTTAGAAAACCAACCGTTTCTCGAACGTAATTATATGCCCAATATGTTGGGATGGTTTTTGCTTTCCTCTACCACTACCGAAGAAGGTATTGAATGGATGATGGCCAGGGCTGCGGGTTACAACGCAGGCTTTGCATTGGTAGCACGATATAAAAATCTTCAGAAAAATCCGAATACTGGCAAGTTACTTGCTTTAGTTAAGCTTTGGCAGGAAGCCTACAGATCAAAAATTTTCTCTGCCGATCAGATTACCCGATTGAAAAATCCGGAGAACGATTTTCATCTCGAAAAAACAAACGAAAACTGGAAACTCTACCCGTTCAAGAAATACAAATTTGAGCATGAGAAAAAGGATCTTCAACCAGGAGAGCCTACTTTTTCTAAATGGGAATTTACAAATAAAGAAGCGGAGCAGCCCTTAAATTTTACCTTAACCTTTATGGGTAAAGAGGGAAGCATCAGTAACCCATGGATTGAAATTGATGGTTATTTCAAGTTGGAACTACCTGGCGAATATGAAGCCGGAAATTCTGTTGTTTGTGATGGAACCAGCATTAAAATGTACAACAAAAAAGGTGGTTTTGTTAAAGAAATTAGCTTAAAACAAGCTATTCCAAGCCTGAAAGCTGGAAAACATACCATGAAATTTGATTGTCAGTTTCCTGAAGAAAAGGAGTTGACCAGTAGATTTATTATTAAGACCATGAGCAGTGCCGAACTCATTTCGAAATAGGTGGTTCTTTTTCATCTATCTAAAGATTAGAAGGTATTACTTATTGATCGGAATTCGCCATTTCCTCGCTTGCGCGCGCCTATAGACCTGTGGGGAATAAATAGATTTGTTGCTACCTTTAAGTCCAGGCAAGTAGCTAACTGGTTTGCTGTTAATTGCCGACGACAAGTTGATACATGGAATAAATAATGGATACAGAAAATAAAATTAAATGTGCTTGTTGTGGTTTTTTTACGATCGAAAAGGATGCGGTTTCAACGATCTGCCCAGTTTGTTTTTGGCATAAAGATTTTTATCAGGAGGAGCATATTGATGATGATGGAGGACCGAATTCAATTTCTTTGCGAGAAGCAAAAGTGAATTTTAAGTCTTTTGAAGCTAAAGAGAGAAGAGTTTTAGATTTTGTAAGACCACCTGAAGAAGATGAGATTGAAGGATAAAGTAGATTTAGTATAGAATACAAGCGGGTATTAATCAGCTTTTAAAATTAAGCCTTAAATAAACTAAAAATATCATGAAATATTTCGTCGCAGATCGGCTCTGCTTTAACTGCTTTAGTTAGCTGCTTTTTCTAAGTGATTGCATTAAAGCGCAAGTCGGGCCTTCGCTTTTGGCCCAAGCGCTAAGATTCTGTGTTGATTTC
>NZ_JAGGPU010000024.1 GCF_018613605.1 Pedobacter sp. ISL-64
AATCAACACAGAATCTTAGTGTTTGGACTCGAGGGCCAGATGACTTGTGCCTTAAAATAATCTTAACCTGGCTCAATTCTGGTCTTAGCGTCTCGCTAAGACTTTCGTAGAATTAATAATCTTAGCCTGGCCACGTGCCGGGCTTTTTACTTTTCCAGCATTTCGAGTTTGATGAGTCTAGCTTTAATGGCGCCATAAGAGCGTCCGTGCAGTTTAGCGAGTCCGGAAATCTTAATACCTTCATTAAAAGCTTTTAATAAAAGGCTGTCTTCTTCTGCTGTCCATGGCTGTCCCTGTTTTCCCAACTAACTCAAGTCTTAGCGGGCAAGATCGCGGGTTGGCTGACTTGTGCTTTAAAATTTTCTTAAGAGATTAATATACTGATTTGATTAAAGCACAAGTCGGGCCTTTGCATGAGCCGGGGCGCTAAGACTTGCGCTAGATGGACATAAAGTTGAACAATCGCTATTCAACCTCTCCCAAAAGCTTCAAGCCCTCTTAACTAAACCCGACAACAGCAGAAATCCTTTTTGGTGCCCCTTCGATAATTTCAGGGATAACGGCAACAAAAAGATTGTAGCGAATGGCGGGGCTGCACGATCCGAAAAACACGGAACCATTCATTTCGAGATCCTTTTCAACATGCCTTTTTAATATAAGAAAGACCAGTTTTTAGTTAACCAATTAGCCGTTTAACATATCGGAAACTTAAGGAGCATATATTTAAACAATCGTTATTCAGTCCATCTACGCTATGAACCTAGCAAATACACCAACACATTTGGTCATTTACTTTAGGGTTTTCAGCTATCAAAAACCGTGGTTTCGTCAATCACGGTTTTTTTATTGATTGCTTTAGCTGATATTTAAAATGGCGGATTGTTTTGGGGACTAACTAACCCATTAAACAAACCACCATAAACCAAACGATATTAAATGAAGATCAATTTACTTATGCTGCTGGTGCTGTGTTTGCCAGTACTTGCTTTTTCTCAAACGATATACCGTAATGATGCCGGCGAAGCCAACGTAAGTTCGGGCTTTTATGAAACCTCAACGCCTGTCAATTTTCCTGTCGGTGCATCTAGCTGGTGGCATTTGCTCGATGTAAGGCATTCGAATGGCGCAAATAATTTCGCCATGCAGCTTTCGGGCAGTTTTTTTGATCAGAATTTTTATTTACGCAAAACCAATAACAATGCCCAGCAGCCCTGGGTAAAAATTGTAACAGAGAGTGATGGGAAAGTAGGTGTTGGCACAACCACACCACAAGTGCCACTGCAGGTAGTAGGTAATGGTTTATTTGAAGGAAACTTAAAACTTATGGCTAAGGAAGAAGCTTGGGCTGAAGGGCTTACGGTGGTGAGGCCGAGCGGTTGGGCGGGTATCAGGTTGGCAAGAAATGATCCTGCCACAGGGAATTATGAAGGGAACTGGGCCATTGGTTATGCTGGCGCTACTGGAAACGATTTTACGATCAGTAATCAAACGGGCGGAGCACAGAACAATGCACTGTTACACATCCGTTCTGATAACCAATATGTTGGCATTGGTACAGCTACGCCCAATGCAAAGCTTACCGTATCAGGCGGTGAAATTAAAACAAATAATTTTGGCAACCAATCGGGGATACAAATTGGTGCAGAAGCTAGCGAAAGGCCAAGAATTGGCTTCCATGTTTCAGATAATTCAAGGCGTTTTAAAATGGAGGTCAATGACATTAATAGTGCTTATGAGCGTTTGGGTTTCTTTTCGACTGTTGGCGGAAGCATGGGTGATTTGGAGGTACTTAGCGTTAATAAAACAGGTAATGTAGGGATAGGGGTAGTTTCACCCCAGGGAATTTTGCATGTTAAGAGTAATGGAGCCTCCATTAATGGGGGGAACAATTTTCAGTACAATGGAAGTGGATTGATCGTGGAAGCAACAACTGGTGCAAGATCGGCTACAATGGGCGCTCAAATCGAATTTGTGATTCCGGCCAATACCGGAGGTGAAAACCCATGGGGTCAGGGTCGGATTATCACCGTTGCAGGTAATGCATATGGTGGTAATGCTGCAGGCAAAATGATTATTGGCACCCGTAGGTCATTCGATAAACTAAAAACAGGGGCTGAGTGGTTTTATGGCGATGATATTGTGATTGACGAAATAGGTAATATCGGTATGGGTACCCTTACTCCAAAAGAAAAGTTATCGGTTTTCGGCACGGTACGGGCAATGGAAGTGAAAGTAGAATCGACCGGATGGCCTGATTATGTTTTCGAAAAGGATTATAAAATCGGTACGTTAAACGAACTGGAGGCTTATATCAAAACGAATAAACATTTACCAGAAATCCCTTCGGCAGAAGTTATCGAAAAAGAGGGGTTGGCATTGGGCGAAATGAATAAAAAACTACTGAAGAGCCTGGAAGAACTTACGCTTCATGTAATCGAACAAAACAAACAGCTGATCAAACAGAATTTAAGGATTGCGGAGTTGGAAAAGAAAATGGCTACAAAATAATAGCCATTTAACAGTTGGTTTTAGCCAATCTTATTAATTCTCTTAAGCATACAGTAACCAAACATAACCACGATGAAATTTTTTACACTTTTACTTTTTTTATCCATTCCAATTTTCCTATTGGCACAGACCACTCAACCTAAAGACGATGCGGGCCAGATGGGAGGTACTTCCGGTTTTTATGAAACCTATAACCCTGTCAATTTTCCTAGCGGCGCAGGTGGATGGTGGCATTTACTTGATGTAAGGCATAGCAATGTTAACAATAACTTCGCCATGCAGTTTGCGGGTAGTTTCTTTGATCAGAACCTTTGGTTTAGGAAGACGAATAACTTTGCCGGTGCGGGATGGTCGAGGGTTTTGACGGAAACCGATGGTAACCTTAATGGGAAGATATACATGCTTACATCAGGTGGTCAGAATTTTTTTACCGGCCATCAGGCTGGGGGAACCTATAGCTTTCCTGGAGGGATTTTTAAAGCAATAACGGATAATCCTAATGGGCAGGCCAACGTTTTTTATGAAGGTGTTGCTGGTGGTGTAACGAATTTTACCGTGCGGGCCGATGGTCAGGGTTATTTTGCAACAGGTCTAGGTATCGGTACACAAAATCCTGCCTACAGGTTAACGGTTGCTGGTGGTGATATCAAAGCATATAATTACGATAATCACTCTGGTATTTCTATCGGGGCTGAAGATTCTCAACGCCCCAGAATTGGTTTCCATGTTTCGGATAATTCGAGGCGTTTTAAAATCGAACTTAATGATATCAATAGTCCTTATGAAAGATTAGGATTTTTTTCTCTGCTCGGAGGCGAAACACCCGAGCGGGAAATATTTACAATAAATAAGACAGGAAATGTAGGGATTGGAGAAATTGTACCACGGGGAATTTTGCATGTTAAGAGTAATGGAGCCTCCATTAATGGAGGTAATAATTTCCAGTATAATGGAAACGGATTGATCGTGGAAGCAACAACTGGTGCAAGATCGGCTACAATGGGTGCTCAGATCGAGTTTGTAATCCCAGCAAATACCGGTGGTGATAACCCATGGGGCCAGGGCCGGATTATTACGGTTGCAGGTAACGCATATGGTGGTAATGCAGCTGGCAAAATGATTATTGGTACCCGTAGGTCTTTCGATAAATTAAAAACAGGACCAGAGTGGTTTTATGGCGACGACATCGTGATTGATGAGTTGGGTAATATCGGTATGGGCACACTTACACCGAAAGAAAAGTTATCAGTTTTCGGCACGGTACGGGCAATGGAAGTAAAAGTAGAATCTACCGGATGGCCCGATTATGTTTTCGCAAAGGATTATAAAATTGGAACGCTAAACGAACTGGAGGCTTATATCAAAACGAATAAACATTTACCAGAAATTCCTTCGGCAGAAGTTATCGAAAAAGAGGGTTTGGCATTGGGCGAAATGAACAAAAAGCTATTGAAGAGCCTAGAGGAGTTAACCCTCCATGTAATCGAAATGAATAAAAGAGTGGAGAAATTAGAGACAGAAAACCAAAAACTTAAAAGCAATGGAAATTAAACGTATCTTATTAATTGCTTTATTGTTTTGCGGTGCAATTGGTTCATCTAGTGGACAGGCTATAAATATCAGCAATGATCAATACCACCTTTATGGCCCAAATTCTACCTGGTCGCAATACCTGCAGGTTGGTGGCAATGGGCAGGTAACCGATCATGCCTTTGTAGCCGTAACCAACGGAAATCTGCACCTTGATTCAAGAGCTGGCTTTGGTACCTATATTAACTACTATAATCAGGGCAATACTTTTATTAACCCTCAAGGCGGTAATGTTGGTATCGGGACTACTTTTCCTACTACTAAATTTGAAGTGATGCAGGCTACCAGCGGTTGGACGATGAATAGCCGGGTTAATGCAACAACTGTAGGAGAAATAAACGGCTTAAAATTCTATTCAGGTTATATTGGCGATGATAAATGGGCAGGTATAGCCAGTATTTCCGAGAGTTTACACAGCAATAAAACCGGGCTTGGGTTATATTCAGGAATGACGGAAAGGGTGAGGATTTCTGGCGATGGTAATGTTGGCATAGGAACCACTTTTCCGTCTACAAAATTTGAGGTGATGCAACCTACTAGTGGCTGGACCATGAATAGCCGCGTTAATGCGACATCTGTCGGAGAGATTAATGGTTTTAAATTTTACTCAGGTTATATCGGCGACGATAAATGGGCTGGCATAGCCAGTATTTCCGAGAGTTTACACAGCAATAAAACCGGGCTTGCGCTGTACTCGGGGATGACTGAAAGACTAAGGATTTCAGGAGATGGTAATGTTGGCATAGGAACAACTACCCCTGCGGGTTTATTGCATTTGAGCGGAACATACGCTTCAATCGATGGAGGAAATAATTACCAGTACTCAGGTACTGGTTTAATAGTTCAGGCTAATACTGGTGGTAGAACGCTTGATAAAGGTGCCCAAATTGAGTTTGTAGTACCAGCCGCAGCTGATGGAGGGAACATGTGGGGGCAAGGCCGGATTATCACGGTAGCCGGAAACGCTTTTAATAATGACGCTACAGGAAAGATGATATTGGGCACACGTAGAATGTTCGATAAAAAGAATGTGGGGCAACAATGGTTTTATGGCGATGATATTGTGATCGATGGTGTTGGTAATATTGGTATCGGTACACTTACACCAAAGGAAAAATTGTCGGTTTTCGGTACAGTAAGGGCAGTGGAAGTTAAAGTAGAATCTACCGGATGGCCTGATTATGTTTTCGCAAAGGATTATAAGACCGGCACGTTGAAAGAGCTTGAGGCTTATATCAAAACGAATCAACATTTACCAGAAATTCCTTCAGCAGAAGTAATAGAAAAAGAAGGTTTGGCATTGGGCGAAATGAACAAAAAACTATTGAAGAACCTGGAAGAACTCACGCTGCATGTAATCGATCAGAACAAACAGTTGATGGAGCAGAACAAAAAAATAGATGGCCAGAATTTAAGAATTGCGGAGCTGGAAAAGAAGATGGATGGTAAAACCATCATGCACGAATAAACAACCCTAAATAGATATCAATGAAAAAATATTATTTGATTATTTTATTGCTAACTAACTTATTAACCAGCAAATTGCTTTTTGCGCAGAATTTGGGCGACAACCTGGGCGATTATCTGGAGATTGGTTCAAGAGCTGGTTTTACAAACAATGATTTTAAGAACAAGTTGTGGTTGTACCGATGGGTAAATGGTTCAGGTTGGACGAGCGCTGCCTTATTTGATGGAATAAGTATTGATGGTTCTTGTCTCGTTCCTGGTGTTGATGCCCGTACCTGGTGGAAGCGTGATCCGGCAAATGAAATTCAAAGTTGGGGAACCAGAAACGAGACTTACATGACCTTAAATGGTCCAAGACTTGGATTGGGTACTACTGAGCCTAAAACCCTGCTTGATATTCAATCCAATCAAAATGGTTGGATGATGAGTTCGAGGGTTACTGCAGCATCTCCAGGAGAGCTTAATGGCTTTAAGCTCTATTCAGGTTATCTTGGTGAAGAAAAATGGGCAGGGATAGCCAGTGTTGCCGAGGATCTGCACAGTAATAGAACAGGGCTTTCTATTTATACTAACCAAAGTGAGAAAGTAAGAATATCTGCCGAAGGAAAAGTTGGCATAGGTTCTACACTTCCCGATTCAAAACTTCGTGTGGTGGGTGGTGGAGTTGTGGTTGGCCGAAATGCAACTGCCAATGATACCGATGGAAATCTAAGTATAGGAGATATCAGTATGAACTCTAGCCCGAATCCTGGTACATGGACGTATGGAACTAACATGTTAATATCAGGTCTTGATTTTACCACTATAGGTTTTCACGATGCAGGCGAGCGGGTCGATTTTATTAGAAGCGGAAAAGGAACAATTGAATTAGGTTATGACGGTGGCTGGGGCCATGCCAATATTGGTTTGCCCAATGGAATATGGAATGCAGCTGGGAATGTAGGATTGGGGACCATTACACCTACAGAAAGATTAACCGTTAACGGCAAAATAAAAGCAAACGAAATCAGGGTAGATGGGCAGGGTGCACCCGATTATGTGTTTGAGGATGGGTATAAAGTTGAAACGTTGGAAGCGTTGGAAAGTTATATCAAAGCAAATAAACACCTGCCCGAAGTTCCATCGGCAAAGGAGTTTGAACGCGATGGCATAGCCGTTGGCGAGATGAACAAATTGCTGTTGAAAAAGATAGAGGAGCTTACGCTTTACATTATTGAAGAACGTAAACAAAACCTGGGAAGAGATCGCCTCTTACTCGATCAGAAAGCTAAAATTACTGAACTCGAAAAAATTTTAAAAGCACAAAAAAAATGAGTGTACGAACCCACATTACAGCTCTGGTCAGTTTAATTATTACGGCCTTAAACACAGTAAAAGCTCAAAATACTTTTACCAATACAGGTCCGGCAGGCGTGAATACTTTAAATCCTATAGGTCATTTTCAGGTAAGAGGCGATTCCTGGTTCGATGCTTCAACTAAATTTTACCTTACTAATAATGCCACTGACTTTGGGCGGACAAGTTTTATTATAACGGGCCGGTTTCAGACGCAGAACGATGCCTGGACATTTGGTTCGGGTGCCCGAAATGCCATAGTGTTTGCACAAAACGAAGCCGATTCGGGTGTTGATGTTGGGGTGCCAGGCGATGAAAAATTTTCAATCCAGCTGGAAGGAAATTCCCGATCACTGGGTTTTCTTTCCAAACAAATGGGAAGCACGCCTAATTTGGTAATGGCACAAAACGGATTTATCGGATTGGGTTTAACCGCTCCACGCACCAAGCTTGATGTTTGGGGAGGTGATATTTCGGTAACTGGTGCAGATCATAATGGTACAGCAATCATAACTTCTTCGGGCGGCACTTCGTATTTTGCTAACAATCAGCTTAATAATGGTATAGCGATAGATTATTTTGGTCATGTTGGGATAGGTACGGGCACTCCAAGGGCACTGTTTGATGTTGCCAGATATTCAGGCTCTGGTAATCTGGCTAGCGTACTCTCCAGAATGCCGGAGGGAGATGTAACGGGCACCGGAACTTATTTAGGGGTTAAAGGTTACGAAACTGTATTTTCTGATTATAATGGAAAAACCTTTGCCCTGGAACATAGTTTTTACGGACAGACAAATAGTGCTGTAAATTTTTATAGGGGGGGAGTCAAACAGGTGGCTTTGTGACCTTCAGTACCAATAACAATACTGAACGCATGCGGATAGACCCTTGGGGTAATGTCGGTATCGGAATTACCAATCCTTCTGAAAGACTCACCGTTAACGGTAAGATTAAGGCCAACGAGATCAGAGTAGATGGAAATGGTCAGCCAGATTATGTATTCGAAGAAGGGTATAAAATTTCATCACTCAGAGAAACCGAGCAATATATTAAATTAAACAAGCACCTGCCCGAAATTCCATCAGCCGCAGATGCTGCCAAAAATGGGATAGCCCTTGGCGAAATGAATAAACTGCTTTTGAAAAAGATAGAAGAGCTTACCTTGCACCTGATTGAAAAAGATAAACAACTCGCTCAGGAAAAAGAAAAAAATCAATAGCAGGAAGAAAGAATTGCAAAGCTGGAAACATTATTTAAAGTTAAAGTCAGAAAATAACAAAATGAAGAAAATAATATTGGTATTAACATTCTTAGGCAGTTTTTTTAATAATGTAAAGGCCCAATTAGGGATTGCTAAGGGAGACGCATTCGAAATATCGAATATCGGTGGCTCAACGGTAAGTAATAATATGATGCGCAAAATATGGCTTTATCGTAATCAAGCTGGTAACGATTGGCTTACTGCATCATTACATGACGGTATTGCGGTGGATGTTTCATTTTTACAGCCGCAGGTAAATACCAGGACGTGGTGGGAGCGGAACCCTGTTACAGGAGAGCAGATGTGGGGAGATATGGGGCAAACTTTTATGATGCTTTCGGGAGGTAACTTAGGCCTGGGAACACTTACTCCGACTTCGAAGCTTGAGGTACAAACCACTGGTAACGGCTGGCCATTAAGTTTGCGAACTAATGCTTTTAACCCTGGTGATATTAATGGGTTAAAGTTTTATTCAGGATATATAGGAGATGATAAATGGGCTGGGATAGCCAGTGTTGCCGAGGATCTGCATAGTAATAGAACAGGGCTTGCCATATATTCTGGGATGACCGAAAGGGTAAGGATTTCGGGAGATGGAAACGTGGGCATAGGAACAATAGCGCCTAGCGCAATGTTGGAAGTTTTAGGCACTGCAAAATTTGGCGGTCATAATGCGAATCTTGATGTATCCGGAAATCCCGCCGCATATCAAAACTTAGCAGGCACTGGCAAAATGCTTATCGGTTGGAACAGAAGAGCTGGGGCAGGAGAAACAGATTTTATAGCGAATGAAGGCGCTGGCAGTGAAGGTGGATTTGCTTTTTATAGTTATAACAACGCCAGCCAGGAGCAGCAGCTATTAAGAGTTTTAGGCAATGGAGATGTTGGGATCGGAACAAGTACACCAACTGAAAGACTCACCGTTAATGGTAAAATTAAGGCCAACGAGATCAGGGTTGATGGAAATGGTCAGCCAGATTATGTATTCGAAGAAGGGTATAAAATTTCATCACTCAGAGAAACCGAGCAATATATTAAATTTAACAAGCACCTGCCTGAAATTCCGTCGGCCGCTGATGCTGCCAAAAATGGGATAGCCCTTGGTGAGATGAATAAACTGCTTTTGAAAAAGATAGAAGAGCTTACCTTGCACCTGATTGAAAAAGATAAAGTATTGAGTGATGTGCAGGAAAGGTTGTTGATATTGGAAAAAAATAAAAAATAACAATGATGAGATACTTTAAATTTGGTAGGATAATATTGCCAGTTTTGTTTTTATGCCTGATCAGATCTGGCTTATTTGCCCAAACCTTTAATACCAGTGCAAACCAGGCAGGCATTGCTGTCGCGCCAACTGATCACTTTAGCTATCTGGGGAAAGATGTATCTTTTTATAGCCTTGGTTGGTATAACGAATCTGTAGACTGGCCACCTTATGCTTATCTTTCTTCGTATTCTGGGATCAAGTTCTTTACGGGAGGCCTCCCTCGCACCTATATTGACCTAGATGGAAATATGGGTGTTAATACTTTATCTCCAAGAGAAAAGCTGGATATATGGGGAGGAAATATTAGTGTAACGGGTAGCGATCATAATGGGACAGCTGTTATCGGTTCGAGTGGTGGAGTTGCTTTTTTTAGTAATAATTCATATACAAATGGTCTTGCTGTAGCTCCAAATGGAAATGTTGGTATTGGCACAACAGATGCCAATGAAAAATTTGTTGTAAATGGAAATCTTAAGATTATACTCGATCAAGGGAATTTTCCTTCTAAAAATGTGGTGAGCATGGTTGCTTTAGGTTATTCAGGTAATACAGGAGCAAAAAATTGGGCATTAAGAAGTGTATATCAATACGGAAATGGTGTTGGAAATAATGCTGATGGTGGAGACCTTGATGTGATAAAATCACTGGATGGTAGTCTTATTTTAGCCACAAAAACTGATGGAACTGCGATGGGTAATATCGGTATCGGAACTACCAATCCTTCTGAAAGACTCTCCGTTAACGGTAAAATAAAAGCAAACGAGATCAGGGTTGATGGAAATGGTCAGCCAGATTATGTATTCGAAGAAGGGTATAAAATTTCATCACTCAAAGAAACCGAGCAATATATTAAATTAAACAAACACCTGCCCGAAGTCCCATCGGCTGCAGAGGCGGCCGAAAATGGCATTGCCCTTGGCGAAATGAATAAACTGCTTTTGAAAAAGATAGAAGAGCTTACCCTGCACCTGATTGAAAAGGATAAACAATATGGCGAACTGCTCAATGATGTGAAAAAACAGGAGCTACGCCTTCGCCTATTAGAGAAAAAGCTAGACAAATAGTAACTTGGGTAGCACAAAATAGTAAATAAAAACCGGCAATGAAAAAGTGGCTCTTGTTATTAATATTGTGTGCAAATGTAAAGCTTTATGCACAGCAACGGCCACAATATAGCCAATACCTACTTAACAGTTACCTGTTAAACCCTGCGTTAAGTGGTATCGAAAATTATACCGACGTTAAGCTTGGTTACCGGCAACAGTGGGCAGGTTTGCAGGATGCACCCAAAACGGCTTTCGTATCTGCACATTGGGCCCTGGGCGACGAATATTTATGGGCCAACGCCTTATCATTCGAAACCGATGGTAACGATCCCCGCTCCAGGAGTTATACCCAAAACTACACGGCTTCACCAGCGCATCATGGAGTTGGTTTTGTAGCGGTATCTGATAAAGCAGGGCAACTTTCTACCACTACTTTCGATATCAATTATGCCTACCATTTACAGCTGAATAACCGATTGAATCTTTCATTGGGTGTTGCTGGCGGTATTAGCCGTGTGGCTATAGATATTAATGCCCTACTGCTCGAAAATCCGCAAGATCCGGCTTTAAATAATGCTGCCAATGCCAGGCTTTTGCCTGATCTTTCAGTGGGTGCATGGTTGTATGGGGCCAATTTTTTTTCGGGATTGTCTATTCAACAGGTTTTGCCACAAAAGCTAAGTTTTTCAGGTGATGAACAATACAATACCGGAAAACAGGTTGCACACGTATTTCTGAATAGCGGATATAAGTTTTACTTAGCCGAAGATTTGAATATTACCCCTTCGGTATTATTCAAATACATACCCCATGTTCCCCTATCGGTAGATGTTAATGTTAAAATGGGGTTTAAAGACCGCATCTGGATCGGGGCAGGGTATAGAAAACAGGATGCCCTGAATATGATGGCAGGGTTTAACATCAACCATCTTTTTAACCTCACCTACAGCTATGATGTAACAACTTCTACCCTAAACCAGGTAAGTAGAGGCAGCCATGAAGTTGTGCTTGGCCTGCTGCTCAACAATGTGTACAAAGTGGTGTGCCCACAGCGGCAATGGTAATTTACCTGATCAGTGTAATCGACCCGGTAAAACGCACGTCTTTATTAAAAACATCCGTTCCATTTAATACATAATAATAAGCACCCACCGGTACAGGTTTATTGCGCCAGTTACCATCCCATGAATCAAAGATATTGGTGGTAAAGAAAACTTCGTCACCATAGCGGTTAAATATCTTAAAATTAAATCTTTTTAAATTGGTCACATTAACATTCAACAGGTCGTTAATGCCATCCCCGTTGGGTGAAAAAGAATTGGGGATCTGCAGGGCGGTTCCATCCAGCAGCACTAAATTATCAATGGTAAATATATCAACGCAGCCATTTGTGGTAAACGCACGAAGCTCGATTTTATAAGTGCCTTTTTTTTGATAAATGTGCGTAGGCTGATGATCTGTAGAAGTTTCGCCGTCACCAAAATCCCATTCAAAGCGGTCGGCATCGCGCGAGCGGTTTAAGAACGTAATGGGAGTAGGGGCTGCAAACTTACCAGGGATAGGTGGATCGGTTTGGAAACTTGCCACCGGATTTTTAACAATCTCAGGGATATTAATTGTAGCGACGTCGCTATAGCAATCGCCAACTTTCACCGTTACCGAATAATTACCAGATTGCGAAAAACTGTTAATCGGGACACTAACAGCTGCGGTATTGGCACTAAAGTTGGCCGGGCCAGACCAAAGATAGGATGCATCTGGTATTTCGGGGATACTGAGTTCCATGGTGCTGCCTAAGCAGAAACTGGTTCTGTTGGCAGAAATAATTGGTTTATCAGGCTTTATGGCCACATAAAAAGAGTAACTACTAACCGTACGGCACCCCCTTACCGAAAATGCTTCGAGGGTTACCGTCTTTGTACCGGTAGTGGCATAAGTGATTTCGAAAGGCCCGGTTGTGCTTGCTGTTGCCAGGTTGGCATCTGCACCAAAATTCCAGTTTAAACTATTGTAATTACTTGCATCAGCCGTAAATATGAATTTTTGGGTGCTCATACAGGCATTTTCAGTCTTCATCACAATAGTTGATTTAGGCCCTATAAATTCTCCGTTGCCATCAAAAGAAAGACTAAACCCGTTGTTTTTGTTCGAAAAATTATCGATCAGCAAAGCATATTGGTGCCCTTCGATCATATCAATCGCTTTTACAAAGCCATCCTGGTTTGGTGAGCAGCCTCCCTGTTCCCTAAGGTCGATCGAGCTGCTGTTGGCACCTGTAATGTAATATCTTGGGCTACAATCAACACCGCTGCCAGCCGCACAGCGGATGGAATTGGCAGACGAAGGCACGGCAGGCGCTGTGGCTGGTCCAAGATCATATAATACCCAATCTATATCATCGGTAACTGCAGTAGGCGTAATCGTAAAGCCTAATGTACCTGTATTGGCTGCTGTCCACGTGTACCATGCACTATTCGATTCGATGCTTAAACAAGTTCCCGCAGCCTCGTTGTTATTAATTCCGGCCCCGCTCACCTTAAGCTCCGTAAAACTATCTTTATTGCATAAAAGAGATGCTGATGAGAAATCCTGTCCGGGTTTATTTGGTGGGTTATAACTGTTCACACAGAGTTTAAAACTTCCTGTGGCATCATTTTCTGCACTGATACGCAGGTAATAGGTATCACCAATAATAAGCCCGCCCTTATAGGCGGTAGTAATGTTCTGATCTGTGGTCATCGAGCCGATCTGTTCGGTAATTACATTGTCCTTATAAGTGTAAAAGGCAATGAGCGGATTAAGCAATGTGTTGGTGTTTCCTGCCGATTGCCCGGTTACAGTGGCAGTAATATCGGTACCGATTGCAGTAAAGCTGAACCAGATGTCTTTCCCTTCGCTATTCCAAAAACTTCCCTTTCTATAACCACTAGGGGTTGCGTTAGCGCTGGTAAAAGCAGCATCGTTAGAGCAGTATACCGTAGTATTTTTAATTGGTGTGGCCAGTTTCACGTCATCATTTGCAGGATCCTGTGCCTGCACTTTTAAAATAAATGAAGCGAAAAACAGCAATAGCGATATGCGTATTAACATAGATTGGTATGGAGCGTTAGGACGTAAAAATATTGATTATAAAATGATTGGTCAATAGCTGAAAGTAGAGAAAATATGCACAAATCTTTACAGAATTTAGGATCGTTCTATAATTCACTTTTATCATATTTGTAAAACGATGATTCATTTTAAATATTCATCTTAACTGATATTAAAAAAGTTGACGATACATCCATTAATCGAATATTTTAAAAAGTACCTTCCTTTAAATTCCGGGGAAATAAACTTGCTTGCCGAAAGAGCGACACACAGAAAAATAAAACGGAGACAAATGATCTTGCAGGAAGGCTTTGTTTGCAAACATTATACGTTTGTTGAGAAAGGCTGCTTTAAAATGTATGGCATCGATGAAAAAGGGACAGAACATAATCTGGGGTTTGCAGCAGAGAATGATTGGGTTGCTGACCTTGGAAGTTTCTATTCGGGAAAACCAAGCAAACTTTTTATAGAAGCAATTGAACCTTCCACCATTCTGCAGATTGAGCATCAGGATTTGCTTTATCTTTATGTGAATTCACCAAAGTTTGATAGAAATTTTCGGGTAATCGTGGAGGAAAAGTTCATTGAACTTCAAAACCGCTTGTTACAAAATTTCAGTTCAAATGCAGAGCAACGCTATCTGGATTTCCTGGCACAATATGCAGCGCTAGCTTCAAGATTACCCAATACGCAGATAGCTTCCTATCTGGGCATCACGCCTGAATTTCTCAGCAAGATCAGAAAAAATATATCATTAAAATAACATCTACCCTTAAGCTACATTAAGACTATTTCTTAAGCTTGTTTATTGGCTAGAAAGACAATTGTGGTTCATCTTTGCATTATAAATAAGTCGATATTACAAGCTATAAAAAAATAGAAAATGGGAGCAACAAAAGAATTTTTTGATCAATTTTTACAGTTCATCAATACTGCTGACGAAAATTTAGCACAACAATTAATAAGTCCGGTAGCGAAGTTCCATGTGCCTTTTCAGGCTGACCCGCTACAAGGGCCTAAAGGTTATTTAACGATTATCGGAATGATGCGCAGCGGCTTTCCGGATATTCAGTGGAATATTGAAGAGATGATCACTGAGAATGATAGGGTAGCGGTTAGGTTTACCATGAAAGGAACTCATAAAGGAACTTTCTTTGGCGTACCCGCAACTGAAAACCCTATTGCAGTTGCAGCAATAAATTTTTACCGTTTGTCTAACAACCAGATTATAGAAGAAGTAGGACAACCTGATCTGCTTGCTTTACTGACTCAAATCGGAGCTGTACCTGCAATATGATTCTTCCTTTTCTAGCGCAAGTCTCAGTGGTTTGGACAATGTGGGCTAGCTGACTTGTGCCTTAAAGGATTAATGTATTAATTTAACGAAAAGCACAAGTCAGGCCTTTGCTTGTGCTGGGGCGCTAAGACTTGCGCTAGATGTGCTTTTAACCACAGATGCACACAGATAAACACGGATTTTCATATCTGTGTGCATCCTTTCTATCTGTGGTTAAATTATTTTTGCTTGTGTAGTATGGCTTAACTTAATGACATTGAGTGCAAGTCTCCTATGTTTACAA
>NZ_JAGGPU010000025.1 GCF_018613605.1 Pedobacter sp. ISL-64
TAGCTCAGCTGGTTCAGAGCACCTCGTTTACACCGAGGGGGTCGGGGGTTCGAACCCCTCATTTCCCACAACTAAAGGTCTTCGATAATATTGAAGACCTTTTTTTAATTCATATAGAAATCACTTTCCTATTAAGATTTCTAAAAGCAATAGACATCCCACAATAATTAAACAGTTGTTAAAGATGTTTTACACCTATATTCTATATTCCAAAACGCGCGATAAATATTATATCGGTTCTACTGTTAACCTAACGGAACGGTTAAAGAAGCACAATACAAACCATTCAGGTTTTACCGGGCATACTGGTGATTGGTTGATTGTCTTGTTCGGGATTTTTGATAATTTAAGAGATGCAAGAATTAAGGAAAACCAGATTAAAAAATGGAAAAGCAGGGTTATGATAGAAAAATTGATTGCATCAACTGGTTTATAGCACCTCCTTTATACCTAGGGGGTCGTCCCGATTCGGATCGGGATCATTTCCCACAATAAAAAAGCCTTTCAATTTATTGAGAGGCTTTTTTTTGCTATTTAGGAAAATTAGTTCATCTGGTTTATGTCACCTCCTTTATACCGTGAGGATCGTCCCAATTTCAATCGGGATCATTTCCCACTTAATTCCTAAGAGGCTGTATAAGTGTAATATTGTCATTCTGAGCTTGTCGAAGGACCTCTTTTAAATGTCTTAAAGGCGTTTCGACAAGCTCAACATGACAAATCTATCGGAAATACAACTTATAATACAACCTTTTTTGTTTGCGAAAATTATATTCGTCATTTCGAGCGGAGTGCAACATAGTCGAGAACCCGAAGGCTCAGCGAAGCTAAATTTGGCAAGATAGATCTCTCTCCCGAAAGTTCGGGACTGCGCTTCAGTCGAGATGACGATGATTTATTGAAGTCTGTCAATGGTGGCAGCGTAAAATATAGGGAAAGATGATTGTTATTCTGAGCGAAGCGAAGAATCTTTTTAAGATACTCAGGATCAAACAAGATCAGTGCTCTATGTTAGGGATTCTTCACTTCGTTCAGAATGACAAAAAAATGCTATTTAGGCTCCCACAACTCAATCTTATTGCCCTCTCCATCCATAATATGGATAAATTTCCCATAATCGTAAGTTGCAACCTCATCGAGTATGGTTACACCGTTTTCTTTGAGTTTGTTTACAAGACCTTCAATATTCTGTACACGGTAGTTAATCATGAAATCTTTTTTGGACGGCGAAAAATATTCATCCCCTTTTTTGAACGGACTCCATTGAAGTGATTCGATCTCATCAGGATTGTTGAGGTTTCTGGATTCAAAACTCGAGGTGCCCCAGGCACTCATTTCAAATCCTAAGTTTTTAGCATACCAATCTTTCGTTTCCTGCGGATTATCTGAAAAAAAGAAAATGCCACCAATTCCTGTCACTTTTGGAGTGGTATCTGCAGTCGAATTTAAGTCGTCTTTTTGTTCTTTCATATTATTTTTCTATTTGGCTGAGTGTAAGTGTTGTTACAATCTATGTCGTTTTTGTTAATTTTTCTTACTGGCTCAATATAGTAGAAAATCACTTCTTCTAAAATATGTTTTTTCTCCACAGAAATGAGTTTAGATAGAATGTAATTTATGTTTTATTTATTTACCTTATTCAATTATATATCCGAAATTGCCTGTCGATAAACAGTGGCAAATGTTCGGTAAAATTATCAGGTTCATTTTTTTTGGAAACTACTTCGTGGGTATTCTGGCTGTTACCCTAACGCTTGAGGCTACTTTCCAATTAAGGTTGCCACTTAATTCATTAAATTACTACCTGTTGTTGTTTCTGGCGCCAACCATCTATTATACCTACGCTTACAATAAGGTTTCTACCAAACCATCTGCAACCAATCCGCGCAACCAGTGGTACTTCAAACATAAACAGTTTATTAACTGGAGTCAGGCTGTGCTTTTTATTATTTGTATGCTGTTGGCCATAAACCTGCTTTACCGAAACTTTCAGCATATTATGGGACTGCCGATCAGTTATTGGGTAGCAATATTAATCATCATTGCTGCAGGTGGCTTATATTATGGTTTACTGCCCAGATCTTTCCTCAAATTTAATCTGCGCAATACAGGCTGGTTAAAGGCTTTTGTAATCGGTTTTGTATGGGCTTGCTGTGCCAATGTGCTGCCGCTGATTATGCTTAAAATTGAAACTGGGGTTGGCTACCACGATTCTGTATTGTGGACCTGGCTATTTATTAAAAACTGGATGTTCTGCACCGTAAATGCAATCATTTTTGATATTAAAGATTATCCAACCGATGCTAATAGACATTTAAGAACATTCGTAGTACGCTACGGGCTGCGCAGAACAATTTTCAGTATCCTGATTCCATTGCTGATTATAGGTTTAGTTTCTTTAGGCATATTTGCGCGTTACAAAGGTTTTGGATTGCCACAGGTTTTATTTAATGTTTTGCCTTTTATCCTGACCATTTATGTGGCTTATTCCATGCACCGAAGAAAAAATATCCTTTATTATCTGATGGTAATTGATGGACTTATTTTGTTTAAGGCGATATGCGGAATAATCGGAATGCAGTTTGTTCATTAAGCTGAAAGACTAAGCTATATATATGAAAAGTTCAATCTTGATACCTGATTCTCGTTACTTGATACTATGCTCAATAACTACGATAAAATAGCTGGTCATTACGATACTTTAAGCCGTTTGGTGTTTTTTAAAACGCAGGTTACTGCGCAGGTCGATCAACTTCCATATATTCAGGAGAATAGCCATATATTAATTGTTGGCGGAGGAACTGGGTGGATCCTGGAAGAACTCTCGAAGACTTATACGGGATTAAAGATCGTTTATGTTGAAATATCCGCTAAAATGATTGCGCTTTCTCAAAAACGAAGCTATAAAAATAATCACGTTGAATTTGTAAACATCGGTATTGAGGATTTTAAAACTGATGTATTATTTGATGTAATTTTAACGCCTTTTCTGTTCGATAACTTTGCCGAACAACGCGCTGCAAAGG
Organism: Pedobacter sp. ISL-64; assembly: GCF_018613605.1. Lineage (GTDB taxonomy): Bacteria > Bacteroidota > Bacteroidia > Sphingobacteriales > Sphingobacteriaceae > Pedobacter. The sequence goes on from NZ_JAGGPU010000025.1 coordinate 3,027, forward strand.
TGTTTGGACAATTAAATGAGTATTTAAAGAAAGATGGATTGTGGTTCCAGGTCGACTTTTCGTTAAATAAAACCAACGGAAACTGGTGGAAATGGTTGTTAATCAGGTCGATGTACGGATTTTTTAAATTATTGGGTATAGTAGAAGCGCATCAGCTTATCGATATGAATCCTTACTTTTTCACAGCCAATTATCTGATTGTTGAAGAACGATTGTATTATGGAGGTTTTATTAAGGCAACAATCTTCAGAAAATAAAAATGACATTCATTTAATGCAATTATGTTGCGTTTGATAGTTTGTTTCGGATCTTTGCATTAAAAGATTTAGATATGGATTTTGATGTAATCATAATTGGTGGAAGCTACGCTGGCTTATCTGCCGCATTAACTTTGGGTAGGGCGACCAGAAATGTTTTGGTAATTGATGCCGGTAAACCGTGCAACAGGCAAACGCCACACTCGCATAATTTTTTAACGCATGATGGCGATAAGCCTGCAGCTATTTCTAAAGCTGCTAAAGCAGAAGTACTGGAATATCCAACAGTTAGATTTTTAGAAGGGAAAGCCATTTCGGCCATACAAATAGATGGAGGTTTTAATGTTGGCATAGAAAACGGCGAAAATTTTACTGCACGAAAAATATTGTTGGCCACAGGTTTAAAAGATGTGCTGCCTGATATTAAAGGTTTGGCTGAATGCTGGGCAATTTCTGCTATACATTGTCCTTATTGCCATGGTTACGAGGTGAAGAATGAAAAAATAGGCCTGTTAATGAATGGCGAGCATGCATTTGAGATGGCCAAAACCCTGAACCATTGGAATAAAGATTTAACGGTTTTAACCAACGGTAAATCGCAGCTAAGTGCCGAGCAGACTGAAAAACTGAAATCCAAATCAATCAGTATTATAGAAGATGAAGTTGTTGAAATAGGGCACGATAATGGTTATCTCGAAGATGTTGTTTTTAAAAATGGTGAAAAAATAGCCTTAAAGGCGATTTACCTAAAATCGGATGTTGAACAACATTGCAGCTTCAACGAACAGCTCGGTTTTGAATTAACAGATTTAAAAACAATAAAAGTAGATGAGCAGCAGCAAAGCACTGCCAAAGGCGTTTATGCCGCAGGAGATTGTGCAACCTTGTTCAGGTCGCTATCTATCGTTACAGCTGCAGGAACAATGGCCGCAGTGGTAATGAATAAGGAAATGATTTCTGAAGATTTTTGATCAACCATCGGAAATTTAAAATAAGATTGCGCCAACAATTGTTGCAATAAACATCGCTGCTATTACGATTCTATCAGCAGTAATCCATTGCGCTCTTGTAAGTGGTGTAATACTTTTTTTTTCGCTTTCTGCTTTGTGCCTGGAAAGCCTGAAAACTGATGTGTCTAATTTAATAAGCATAGGAATGAGTTTAATAGGGTTAATTTTCTTAAGACAAATCCCAAGCCAAAAACTAAGAAAAATGTTGAATTGTTAATAACTTATACTTTTTTGTTATTCCGCTGATATTTATACGTTTATGCGTGCAATTAGTTGGGTAACCGCTGATTAAGCCGTCTAGAAAATGAAACAGCTTAATCATGCTATGTGTATAGTAATGAGTTTATTACCTATCGTTCTGTTTTATCTTTCTGTGCTTTTAATTTGCTATTCTTCTTACCGTACCAGAAGTAAATGGCTAAACCAATAATTAACCAGACCGCTAACCTAACCCAGGTTTCCCAAGGTAAAAATACCATCATGGCAATACAGGTTAAAATGCCCAAAATAGGGATTAAGGGCACAAAAGGAACTTTAAATGGACGTTTAGCTTCGGGGTTTGTTTTTCTTAAGATCAAGATGCCAACGCAAACCATTAAAAAGGCCAACAAGGTACCAATGCTTGTCATTTCGCCTACCACATTCATGGGGACAAATGCAGCAAAAAGTCCAATAAATACACAAAGTATAATGTTCGATTTGTACGGCGTTTTAAATTTAGTATGTACATCAGAAAACATCTTTGGCAGTAAGCCATCCTTACTAATGGAGTAGAACATTCGCGACTGTGCCATTAAATCGATTAAAATTACAGAAGTATAACCGATAAGAATAGCTAAAATAATAGCCTGACTTAACCAGGCGTAAGGTGTTTTTTCGATGGCAATGGCTACTGGAGCGCCACTGTTGGCAAATTCTTTATAATTGGCCAGACCAGTCATCACATGCCCGAACAAACCAAATAGAACCGTACAAACCACTAATGATCCAATGATACCGATTGGTAAATCTCTCGCTGGATTCTTCGTTTCCTGGGCTGATGCGGCAACAGCATCGAAACCAATAAACACAAAAAACACTAAACCTGCTCCACGTAATACGCCGCTCCAGCCAAACTGGCCAAATGTTCCGGTATTTTCGGGAATGTAAGGGTGGTAATTTGCAGGATCGATATATTGCCAGCCCAGCGCAATAAAAACCAATACCACACCAACTTTAAGAAACACAATAATTCCATTTACAATGGCCGAGCCTTTGGTGCCACGGATTAATATGGCCGTCATTAATACCACCACCAATGCTGCAGGGATATTTACAATGCCATTAACGGTAGCGCCATCGGCAAGTTTAGCGGTTTCGAAAGGGGATAAGGTTAATTGCGGAGGGAGATAAATATGCAAGCTGGCTAAAAACCTGGTTAAATACTGCGACCAGCTGATGGCTACTGTAGCACAGCCCACAGAATATTCCAAGACCAGATCCCAGCCTATAATCCAGGCGAAAAGTTCGCCCATGGTAGCGTAAGAATAAGTATAGGCACTGCCTGCAACTGGAATCATGGATGCAAACTCAGCATAACACAAAGCTGCAAAACCACAGCCCAATGCCGCGATAACGAAAGATAGGGTAACTGCCGGACCAGAGTGATTGGCTGCGGCCAAACCTGTAATGGAGAATAAACCTGCACCAAGCGTTAAGCCTACGCCAATTAAAATAAGATTTATCGGCCCTAAGGTTCTTTTGAGCGTTCCTTCGCCGCTTTCGTTTGCCTCAGCAACAATGCTGGCAATAGATTTTTTCATGAAAATAAGTTAAGACGTTGCAAAATTATTAAAATATATTAAATCTATAGTATTTATATATTTAATTCCTCGAAGCCTGGACGGGCGTGTGTGCAAGCGGATCTTTGAAATCTAAAACGGTCACTACAAATTTCTTCTTTTAGAAAATCTGCGTCCTGTTTTTCATGGGAGCTGCAGTCCCGCCATCGCTTGTAGTCCTCTCCCGATGAAAATCCTATCGTGTGGACACATCTTTGGTAGCGCATATTTTTTTTGGCACATCCTTAAGGCGATCGTCATGCTGTCCCGAATGTTCGGGATCAGCATCTTTCCTGCTTTTGGAGATACATATCTTTTTTTTCCGCTCTATGCCGCGGTGGCATGATACTTTGGAGCGCCAAAGTACCCAAAGCGCTTTGTCAATCCGGCAAGGAGCCTTTTGCGCAATCCCCCACACATCAAAAAAACAGCGGCACTTTGTTTAATCAGGTGTTGTATGTGTTTTCTTTTGTCTAATTGAGTCCTTCGGGGTTTGTGTTCAAAATTCGTGGATAAGTTGAATATTATTCATGAACACAAAACCACTTCGTTTCAGGTTTGGAAGTGCCATTTGGGCTATTCTGCAACTGTTTTTTTGATTCTTCTGGCCCTTGGGATTGACGGCGTTCTTCGGTAAGGCCAGTGGTTTATTAACGGGAGCTAGCGAAATGCCTAAAAACCAAGACCAAATAGATGTGTCCGAATGGTAGCCTTTGCAGGTGGGGGGATTTACACAGGGCGGTTGAGGTATCTTTCTCAAACCATAAACAATAGCACCAACCCTGGCCACCTTAAACCTGATAGAATCCAATAGCTCCCGATTTTATCGAATATTTTATATTTAAAAGCATATCTAAATCGGGACTATAGGTGATAGCAGGACTGCAAAAACCAAAGGATTACAGAACCTTTCTTTTCCCAAAAACAGTAAAAATATTCAGTTTTTACAGAAATATTTCCAAAAGTCAAAATTTTAATTAAAATTATTTAATTGATAATCAATTGATTATAGCTTTACTTTGATTTATTTTAGTACTATGTATTGCATGGTAGTGTATAAAACATATATCTTTGTTATATGATAGCAGAAAATACGCAAACACAAATGCGGAAGGGAATTCTGGAGTACTGTGTTTTATCAATCATCTCCCGGGGCGAAATATATGCTTCGGATATTATTGCCGAATTAAGGACGGCAAAGCTATTGGTGGTTGAGGGCACATTATATCCATTATTAACCAGGCTTAAAAACAATGGTTTGTTAAGCTACAACTGGGTAGAATCTACCTCGGGCCCACCGCGTAAATATTATACCTTAACCGAAGACGGTCGGGGTATTTTATCACAACTAGATCAAACCTGGCAGGAGCTGGCTTATGCTGTAGGTATTTCACAAAAAGGAGCCAATTCATAAATATTAAAAAGGAAATGGAAAAGACCATCATCATAAACATAGGGAACACGATTATTCATATTGAAGAAAGTGCTTACGAACTCTTAAAGGCCTACCTGAACGAAGTAAAACAATATTTTGCCAACCATGTAGATGACCTTGAAATTGTAACGGATATCGAAAACCGAATTGCCGAACTGTTAACCGAGCAATTGGAAGAGCAGAAAAAACAAGTGGTAGATTCGGCCAACGTAAATTCGGTGATTGCGCAAATGGGCAAGGTGCAGGATTTTGACACGGTAGAGGAAGGTGAAGAAGAGCCAGTGATCAATAACAACTATCAATACCAATACACAGAGAAAAAACTGTACCGCGATATGGACGACCGAGTGGTAGCGGGTGTTTGTGCAGGTATTGCACATTATGTAAACGCAGATCCTAAATGGATTAGGTTGGCTACATTACTGATCAGCTTTGCTGGTGGATTTGGATTGTTGGTGTATGCCATACTCTGGATCATCATGCCAAAAGCCAAATCGCGTATCGAAAGGATGGAAATGAAAGGCGAACCTGCAAATCTTCAGGGTTTCCAAAAGAACTTAGATGAAGAACTACAGGCCGTTAAGGAACGTTTAGGCGAAGTAAATAAACATGCTCAGCCAATATTTGCCCGTTTAGGAAATTTTATTGGAGAGTTTTTCGAATGGCTTGGCCGCTTTATTTCGGGCACCGGAAAGGTTATTTTTAAAGTAATTGCGGGTTTTATCGTTGTGTTTGGCGTACTCTTTTTAATTGCTTTAATTATTGGTACGGCTGCTTTTCAGGGGTTTTGGGATGCGAGTATTTACGAATATTTTCCCTTCTCTATTATTAATGAAGGAAATAGGGGGGCAATTTTATTTGGTGTATTTATTGTTTGCTTTGTGCCAATTTTAGCCCTGGTGTTATTCTCGATCAGGGTAGCTTTTAACAAACAGGCCATTAACAAAACACTTTCTTTTGCCTTGTTAATTATCTGGTTGGCCGGTGTAGCTATAACAGGTTATCAAGCAGCTAAAATATCATCAGAATTTAAGCAACACGCGGAGTTAACACAAACAACCGACCTGAAAGCTTATCCGGTGTACACCATCAATATCGATAAAAGTAAATATTTCAGTAAAGAAGATAGCGCGGCTTACCACATTGATGCGAATAACCGCCACCAGATTGTAGTTGACGATTTCGAAGATGGACCATTTGTTTCGCCGAGTCGTATCCGCATCGACATTAACAAAAGCGAAACGGGTGTTACGCGTTTAACCCAAAAGTATGAATCGCAGGGTAAAACCTTTCAAATCGCGTTGCAAAATGCGCAGAACATTAGCTACAGTTATGAAATGAAAGATTCGGAGTTGATTTTTAGTCCGAGATTTCAATTGAGAAAGGGAACCATTTGGCGAAACCAGGAAGTAAGGTTAAGTCTTGAAGTCCCGGTGGGCACGAAATTAATTTTAAAGCAAGATACCTACCGGTACATTAATAATTATTGGACCTGGGAATGCAGCAACAGCGAAAATGACCACAATGATTACAGTGTTTGGATTATGACCGAAGATGGTTTGAAATGCGTTGCAAAATTAAAAGAAGAAGCGTTAAAAAAGGAAAAGTTAGAGCAAGAGCTCCGTGATTTAGACCATTTGCACTTAGATAGACCTACTGATACCCTTTATCAGGACTCTGTATCAAACCGGATTAAGGAAGTTAAGGAAGAATTGGGTATAGCGCCTGAATAATAGTTCCGTCATTTCGAGCAGAGTGCAGCGCAGCCGGGAAATCTATTCGAGCAGATCTCTCCATTCCGTTTCACTTCAGTCGAGATGACGATAATATCTATAAGAAAAAAACCATGAAAACATTATTTACGCTAGGTGCATGCGTTATGGCATGTGGGGCTTCTTTTGCCCAAAAATTAAATAAACTGACGGGGAAAATTGTTGATGAAAAGACTGTTCCGGTATCGTTTGCGATTGTTAGGGTGCTGAATTATCCTGATACCACTGTGGTTAAAAGCGTATCGACCAATATCGAAGGAGCGTTTGCGATCGATCAATTGAAAAATGGCGAATATGTGTTGTCGATTTCAATTGTTGGTTTTAAAAGTAAAAAGACCGATCGTTTTTCAATCAATGAAGATTTAAAATTACCAGTCATTAGCATTGAAAGTTTAACCAAACAATTAAAAGAAGTGAGCGTTCAGGGCAAAAAACCTTTTATTGAACATCAGATCGATAAAATGGTACTGAATGTAGAGAACAGCATTATTGCAACAGGTGGTACGGCGCTCGAAATTTTAGAGAAGGCACCTGGTGTACAGTTAGACAGGCAAAATGACCAGATTTTATTGAACAATAAATCGGGTGTAATGGTGATGATTGATGGGAAGAACAACTTTTTATCGAGTGCCGATTTAACGGTTTATCTAAATGGCTTAAGTAGCAGCCAGATTGCTACCATCGAAATTATTACCAATCCGTCGGCTAAATATGATGCTGCCGGCAATGCGGGTATCATCAACATTAAACTAAAAAAGAATAAGGCATTTGGTACCAACGGAAGTGTCTCGTCAACCTATCGCAATGCAATAAGGGCTAACTTACCCACCAATATTTACGGATCGGAACTTAACTTCAATTTAAATCACCGTATAGAAAAATGGAATTTTTTCACCAATGCAAATGCTTCAAAAAATAATAATTTTTCGAATTTATTTTTAGAGCGGAGCACCAATGCCAATGGTTTACAGAGTATGTTTAACCAGAATTTTCAAAAAATATATACAGGATCGCGGTTGGCCGCAAAACTAGGTGCAGATTATTACGCAGGTGAAAAAACAACTATCGGTATTATGCTTGATGGCAGTACGAATACACGTAAACTGGATAATTTCTCTCAAACGTTTATAAACGAAATTAAGGATGGAGTTGCCGGCAATAATTCGTTAATCCAATATTCTGATGCGAATACCCCAAACAAAAATTATAGTGCAAATTTTAATATCAGACATGATTTTAAAAAAGAGAGCGCAAGTTTAAATGTTGATGCCGATTATTCTGGCTTTGACTACTCGGGTCTGGAAAATTTTAACACTAACTTTTACGATGAAAAAGGGACTGTTTACAACAATACGATCATTAAAAATGATAGTAAAACAGCCATTGATATTTACGCTGCAAAAACAGATTTTACCTGGCCGCTATCAAAAACTACAAAATTGGAAACCGGTTTAAAAAGTGCTTATGTGAAAACCAATAACGATTTTTTATCGTTGGCATTGATAAATAATGAATGGCAAAATGTTGCAGGGCAAAGCAATAATTTTATTTACAAAGAAAACGTAAATGCAGCTTATGCAAACTTATCAAAAGATCTGGGTAAGTGGCAAGTTCAGGCTGGTTTACGGGCAGAGTATACTCAATCTACCGGAACATCGGTAACCAATAATACATCGGTAAAGCAACATTATTTATCATTATTTCCAACAGTTTTTGTTAATCAGAAAATTTCTGAAAGTAGTAATCTACGTTACACCTATGGGCGACGGATTGATCGACCAAATTACCAGCAGTTAAATCCATTTAATTTTTATATGGATCCTTATACCATAGCACAAGGAAACCCATACTTAAAACCCCAGTTTACCAATAATTTTGAGGTGAGTTATAATTATAAAAGCGGATTATTTTTTTCATTGAGTTATGCTAAAACAAAAGATTTAATTTTAGATAGTAAAACCGCGCAAAACGATAGCACCAGAATAGTTACTGTAGGCCAAGGGAATATTGGCAGCGGGGAATACTACTCGGCCGGGTTATCTGTTCCGGTAACCATTGCCAAATGGTGGAATTTGCAAAACAATTTTAGGGTTTCTTATAATAAATTTAATGACGATAATTTAGAGGGCGCCCCCTTTGTTTTAAGTAAGGTCTTCTACAATTTTAATACTGTAAATTCGATTATTTTGGGCGATAACTGGGCATTTGAAACCAATTTCTGGTTAAACTCACCAAAAGTTAGGGGTTTAGAACGGACCACTATTTATCAGTATGCTTTAAATATAGGTGTGCAGAAAAGTTTCCTGAACAAAGCTTTAAAACTTAAGTTAAATGTTGATGATATTTTTCAGACCAACTATTGGAAAGGAACGCTTGATTATCAAAATGTGAATTTAAGGGTGCAGAATAATTACATCAGTAGAAGGGTATCTTTCAATATCAGTTATAGTTTTGGCAACCAAAATCTAAAATCAAACCAGGACCGAAAAACGGCGGCAGACGATATTAAGGGAAGAGCCGGGGGTTAGTTTTTTAGTCCGTGGCCTAAAGCCATCGGTCAAGGGCCTGGGGGCTAAGCTTGGAGGCAGAAGTTCCGGGTCGACTGTGTTTCGCAATAACAGATTTGTCTCAGTATTAAAAATAGAACGCCTAAAAAAGAAGAAATCATGAAAATATTACTTACGCTAGTTGCATGCTTAATAGCGTGTAGGGCTTCTTTTGCCCAAAAATTAAATGCTTTGACGGGAAAAATCGTCGATGAAAAGACTGTTCCAGTGTCGTTTGCCATTGTTCGGATTTTAAACTATCCCGATACCACGGTGGTTAAAAGTGTATCGACCAATATTGAAGGAGAATTTGCAATTGATCAGTTGAAAAGTGGTGAATATATGTTGTCGATCTCGATCGTTGGTTTTAAGCGTAAAAAGACGGATCACTTTTCAGTCAATGGTGATTTAAAGTTGCCGGCCATCAGTATCGAAAGTTTAAGCAAACAATTAAAAGAAGTGAGCGTTCAGGGCAAAAAACCTTTTATTGAACATCAGATCGATAAAACGGTGCTGAACGTAGAAAATAGCATTATTGCAACTGGAGGCACGGCTTTAGAAGTGTTAGAAAAAGCCCCTGGCGTGCAGATCGACCGCCAAAAAGACCAGATTAAACTGAATAACAAAAGCGGTGTGATGGTGATGATTGACGGGAAATCGAATTTCCTATCTGGTGCTGATGTTACCACATTGTTGAGCAATATGAGCAGCGATCAGATTTCTACCATCGAACTCATTACCAATCCATCTGCCAGGTACGACGCTGCCGGAAATGCCGGGATCATCAACATCAGACTAAAACGCAACAAAGCTTATGGTACCAATGGTACGGTTTCTGTTAATACCGGGCAGGGCATTATGCCCGATTCACCAAGCGATTTATTCCGCGCTGGCGTAAACCTAAACTTAAACCATAGGCAAGGTAAATGGAACATTTTTGGAAATGGTGCCGTAGCACGCAAAGCCCAGTTTAACAATACCTTTTTAACCCGTACCACTTTATCTGAGGGTTTGGCCAGTTCACTTACGCAAAATTTCGACCGCAAAAATAAAGGTGTTGGTTTTCAGGGAAAATTAGGCGCAGATTATTATGCTTCTGAAAAAACGGTTTTCGGGGTAATGTTAGATGCCAATACGGTAAATACCAAATTGACCAACTTTAGCAATACCAATATTAATGCCGTACAAAATGGTGCTTCTAACCTGAGCTATATTTTGCAGGATGCCAACTCGAGTTCTCCTGCGGGGAATTTAACAGCCAACTTTAACATTAAACACGATTTCGATAAAAATGGTAAGAGCCTTACATTCGATGTAGATTATTCGGGTTTCAGCAATAAAAAGGATGAAAACTTTTTAGCCAATTATTTAAATGCAAACGGCAACCCAACCAATCAAACCAGTTTAAGGAATAATACCGATGCCGAAATTAACGTATATGCCGCCAGAACGGATTTCACTTTGCCACTTTCTAAAACAATGAAGGTTGAGGCTGGATTAAAAAGTAGTTATGTAGTAACCAATAACGATTTTATTTCTGAGCAGTTGGTATCGGGTGTATGGCAAAATGATCTGGGTAAATCGAACAATTTTGTGTACAAAGAAAATATTAATGCTATTTACGGTAGTTTCTCTAAAGAATGGAAGGTATGGCAGATTCAGCTAGGTTTAAGGGCTGAGCACACGCATTCGAACGGCACATCGGTTACCGACCAGAAAGAGGTAGACCGGAACTATCTATCTGTTTTCCCAACGGTTTTTGTTAATCAGAAGATCAGTGAAAACCATAACATCCGTTACTCTTATGGCAGAAGGGTAGACCGTCCGAATTACCAACAGCTTAATCCATTTGTGTTTTACATGGACCCTCTGGCGGTTGATCAGGGAAATCCTTATCTGAAACCTCAGTTTACTGATAATTACCAGATCAGTTACAGTTATAAACAAGCTTCTTTTTCGCTGAGCTATTCGAATACCCGTGACATGATTACGCAAATTAGTAAACAAGATGATGCTACCCGTGTAATTAGTGTAATCCGCCAGAATTTAGGCCGTTTCCAGAATTACGCTGCTGATTTAAATTTCCCGGTCAGGATTGCCAAATGGTGGAATATCCAAAATAACGTAAGCGTTTATTACAACAAATTTAATGATGGAAATATAGAAGGGGCTGCTTACAATGCTGGTAAAGCTGCGGTAAATATTTTTACTTCCAATTCCTTTACCTTGCCTCAAAACTTTAGTATCGAAATTAGTGCATGGCTAAACTCTCCACGGGTTTCGGGCGTAGAGCAAACCACCATTTATCAGGGCGCTTTAAATGCCGGAATCCAGAAAACTTTAATGGATAAAAAACTTAAATTACGTTTAAATATGGATGATATTTTACTCACCAACCATTGGGAAGGAAAACTGGTTTACCAGAACATCAACATGAATGTAGTGAACCGCTATACAAGCAGAAGGGCAAATTTCAGCATCAGCTATAGTTTCGGAAATCAGAATGTGAAATCGGCCCGGTCTAGGAATACGGCTACGGATGATATGAAAGGCAGAGCGGGAGGTTAGGCCGGAGTCTTGAGTCTAAGTTTGGAGTTTGGAGTTTGGAGTTTGGAGTTTGGAGGTCGGGAGTCAGAAGTCTGGGCGAAAAATCCAGTCCCCTTTAAAGTGAGTAGGGGGGATGAAAAAAACAGTTAACAATTAACCAACAAAAACATGAAAAATATAATATACAGTATCGCGATTTTATTAAGCATTTTAGGCTATGGATGCCACAATAGTGGAGGTTATTTATCTGTCAATGTTACAGATACCAATACCGATTTTAAATTTGAAGCAAAGTATGCCGAAGATAAAACGGGTAAACTGGAAAAATACCTGGATAGCGCCTTGAATAATGAACTTCCATTGGATCAGAATATCGATCTGTTTGTGAATTTAAATGGCAGCGATAAGTTTAACCTTAAAGCCAAAAAGGGCTGGTTAGTGATCGACTTTGATAAACGGAACAACTCATTGGCAGGCTACATGAAAGTGAAAAAACTTACGGAAGGAATTAAGCAGAAATTAACGGAGTAATCGTGTTTTAACCGCAAAGACCGCAAAGAGAAGGCGCAGAGGACGCAAAGTTGTTGGTATTTGACTATGCTCAGACTGATAATCTATAAAGAAAATCAACATCATCTGCGGGAAAACCTTACGCATAATTTGTTCCCGCAGATTTAAGGTGATTTAGCGTAGAATCTAAAGGCGATCGTCATTCCCGCGCAGGCGGGAATCTTAATGTTTCTGTGTTCTGTATTTCCGTGGCAGTAGCAGAGTAAATAAAGAGACAGGTGCAGAACGAGAGTCATAGTGTTGTGTTAATATATCAGAAAATCACAAAAAAAATCATCTATTAACGCTCCTTCTAAAGTAGACCAATTTGTAGTAACCTATTTTATTGGTGTTGCTACTAATTTGACTTTTGAAAGCTATATGATTTGAATCGAGTAACTCGAACTCTAGATTTTCAACATCAATCGATACGTTTTTATCAGCTATATCTAAATCTTCACAAGTATTTTGATCCAATAATGATTTAACGAACGTGTGGTGTATATTGTTGAGTTCTATAAAATCTTTTATTTGCAAGTTGCTCATCATGCTATTTTGGTTCGTTACAATTCAATAGTTTCATTTCTAGTTCGCTAAACTTTATGTATATACTTATTGATGAGTTAATGAAGCTTAAAATATATACATCTGATTTGTCGTCTCTTTCTAATTGTACCTCATCCGTGTCAAATTCGAATGTCCTGTTATCTTCGTTGATGAAATCGATCTGATAGTTAGTTACATGTGTTAAAATTAATTCGTAAAAATGCTCGTTTACTTCATTTTCTTTTTCGGTTGGTTTTAATAACATTACTTTTAATTCAACCTTACTCTCCAGGCCTTCATCTTTAATGGATGTATCGATTGTAGAATAATGTTTAATTGTTTCAATCGCAACTAGGTTTAACAAAAACATAGGGTTTAACATTGTGTCAATTTCAGCCATTGGTTATGTTTTGTTGTCTCTTGATTTTAATTTACCTTCACTATAATCTCATGTTTATTCATCTTTTTCAACCAAACAAACTTTCCAATAAATACCCATTTGTCCTCTGTTATCCATTGTTCCTTTGGGTAACTGTTTTTTTGGACAAGCTAAAACGGTAGTATCAACTTCTTCGACAAATTTTGTTAGTGCACTAAGGTTGTTTTCTGAAAAGGGGAGTATGGAAAAATCCCAACTCGAATAATAGGATAACATCCATTTAAATTCTTCATCAATTTTATTGCTTAGGAGGTACTCATTTAAAATTGTAAACGATTCTAAAATGATTGAATTGTCCAGTTCTTGAATGCCAGTGAAATAACTCGGCTCAATTATACCATACCAATTCAAAAACACAAGGCGTTTCAGGATTTCGAGCTTTGTTTCTTGGTTATCTGTATTGAAAAATAAATCGAAATAACTGTTGTGAATGTTTCTATACTGATCGTAGATACCGTGTCCTTGAAGTTGCTCTTCCATTTGATCTATGGTTCCTTTTAAAGAACCTGTATAGTTGTACAGTTCCAATTCTTGACTGGATAGGCTATCGATAGTTGTTTTCATGTTTATAAATTCAGGATGTACTTAGCGCTACACGACTACCAGAGCTTCCACCATGATTTTTTCAATTTTATCTTTTTAAAATTTTTAGCGTTGTTTTCATTTGTCAAGTCTATTGAAACAGAACCATCGGCATCTGCAAGCCACAAGGATGTTTTGTCGAGATTTATGTTATTAAGATTTAAAAATGTTTCGGCCTGTTGCAGTAAAAACATATTTTTTGTTTCTTCCCATTTCACTTTTGTCAATTCGTCTGCCTCGTTACCAAAATAAAAGTCGAACTTATTATTGTAGTGATGATTTTTAATCCTTTGATTTAGTATCCCAACTAATTTTTGGTCAGATAAGGTATCGGCAAATTGTTGCATAAAATCTTTCCTGTCTTCTAGTGTAACCCTTGGAATTGAAATTATGGTAGGGTCATCTTCTTCAATTCTTTTTATTCTGCTAACTATATAATTTTCTTGTTGTTTTGAGTAATTGGTAGTTACATTACTGGCTAAATTCAGGTCTTCATCGAGTATAAAATAGTCTGTAAATAGAATTGAGAAAAATTCGGCATTTTGTTTATCGTAGTAAAAATGCTCGGTCAAACTACCATTGGGTTGTTCGAAGCCAATGGCTAACCAATTTAATATCTGTGTAGGAGAGATCATTTAGATTGAATTTTATGTTTGTGAGCTTTGTTTCAGACAAGTTAAAAATACATTGTATATTAAGTTAAACCTTTTTTGTAAACAAAACCAATTAGTTGTTTTTATACAATTCAATTTTTCGCCCATCGGAATCAATAATAATGGCCATAAAACCAAATTCTGTTTGGGTTGGTTCTTGTGCAAAATCTACTTGTAGTATTTTTAATGTTATCATCACCTGATCAAAATTTTCTATACCAAAGCCTAACCTTAGGTTTTTGTCTGGTTCATCTTGGTTTTTAGCTAAGGGATAAATTTCAAGAACAGTTGACCCAATTGTAGCTGAATAATGATATGGAGAGTTACCATGTTTGTGATATTCAAACTTAAATCCAAGTAAACTGTAAAACTCAGCCAGAAGTTTTGGGTTACTTGTTCGCAATACCAGTAATCGGATATCCATGTTTTTGTCTTTTATTGCCCAATAATTTCAATACTATCTCCGTTCGTTATTGCCAATTGTTTCGTCTTTTGGTTAAAAGCTACTTTCGGAAGTTCTTCAATATTGCGAATGATTGATGAATTCTGTAAACCACTTGATAAACTCCTGTCTTCGTCAACTACCTCACCTGTTTTGAGGCTTATAATTTTCGGGAAACCATATATATCCCAGGCATACTGATCATTAATGGCAAAAAGATTTCCAAATTCAATATTCATTTTAACTGGTTTAGAAATTTGATTTAAGTTGATGTCCCAAATGGCAATGTGTTTTGGTGGAAGATTTTTTAATAGTTCATCATTAATTGCTTCCTCATCAGACGAACCCAATAGCACTTTGTGATCATCAATAAAACTTGCAGTAGCGATTTCTACCCCAACGTTTGGATAAAACTCAGATTCATCCAGCAGTTTGGGATTTTGTATACATTCTTCAATGTCGAATACTTTGATGGCATCCCAGGGATGCCAGAACCAGCCTTTACTCATTAGGTATTTCCCATTAGGGCTTATTTCGAGCCGGGAATGAAAAAAGTCAGCGGGGTTTCGTCCCTCACTATTGGTAATGATTTGTCCGGTTTCGACCTCTTCAAAATCAAGCCTGCAATATTCGGACGGACAATGGATTAAAAATGTTTTACTGTTTAAGGTTACGAATGCTGCAGGGTATTCATAAACATCTGCGCAATAATAAGAGCGGTTTATTTCTCTTAAAAGTGCTCCATTTTTAAGTAAAAGTCCCTTTGTGCCAAGTTTTTGATAAATAAACGCATATTGTCCGTCGGCCGATATAATGGCGCTGTCACCAAAATTAAAACTATTTTCGCCCAATTGATCTGTTTTCCCATCAGGTGTATACTGTTTTCCAGCAGAAGCCCAGTCTATAATTGCATTGTTAAACCAACAGATGGTTTTTAAATAATTGGTTGGTATAGTCTGTCGTTTCATTATGACCTTGGTTCATGTGCTGGGTAATGTAAATATATCAAACTCTTTATCTCTCAAATTGATTTGAATTAGCCAAAGTTATTTCGGCTTAATTATCTCATTTTTGGGCATTCTCTTGAGTGATTCTTTCTATTTCATTTTCATTAAAATCACCGTTCTTTAATACCTCTACAATAAAAGGCGTTTTACGTTCAACATATAAATTGATGTCGTATGGATTTTCCAGCGCTAGTTTCTTTTTCAATTCGCCATATGCTTTTGCTTTTTCGGGATTATTGCGCAGAAAATTGCGCAATGTTAAGTGGTTTTTTAAGCTTACACTATTCAAAGGGCAAACATATAAATGATGCTTAGGCCAAATTTTCGTTGTGCCATCAATTGGCGTATGTTCTGTTTGGCATTTAAAAGCTTCGCGATCTGAAATCCCTAGATTGCCTCGGTGGTGGTACCCCAATTCCTTCAGCTTTTTTATGATGGCATTTAGATTTTCCTTATTGTCTATAATGATATCAATGTCGATAACCGGTTTTGCTGCTAGCCCTTTAACAGATGTGCTACCTACATGTTGAATCTCGATGATAAGATCGTTCAGATGCGCTTGATAAACTGCGCTTAGTTCTTGGAATGTAATGGCCCATTGTGGCGAATAATCTTCGATTATTATTAATTCTGGCATAAAATAAGTTACTGAAAATTACTTAATCGCTGGTCAGATCGATCATTTCCATAATCCGTTTCTCGGCTTCCTCCTTACTAATCCCATTGTAATAATCTTTAACGAAAGCATGATCGAAGTCATTGTGTGGAACAATTTCCGGTCTGCTATTTCCTTTTTGGGTATAAACTGTTGTTGGTATGCTTAGGGTACTTCCGTAACCTGGTATGTTGTTGCAAAGCCAACCAAAATAACTCACTTCATGGTTTTCATTGTTATAATTATCCTTGTAATCATGAAAACTCTTTTCGCTTAACGATACCCATAGGCCATATTGCAAATCTTCACAATAATCATTAACCGTTTGTAATAAAGTGCAGCGAATAAATCTGTCAGTGGTTTCACCATCTTCTATCACACAGAAATCAGAATCTAAGGTTGCAGTATTTTCTTTATCGTGATCATTTAGTTCATCATAATGTAAAGGAGAACTGAACGTCAATGCAGGCCAATCGTTATGTAATTCGCCACAAGTAAGGCACGTATAGGTTGGGAGCAGATCCATTGTTGGTTGATTTAAATTGGTGGTAAGTTATGCAATATGGAGAATAGTGCAAAATGCTTGGTTATGGTAGCAGAGATTGGTTTCTAACTGCGGATATCTGTGTGGTATTTATCTATTTATATCTTATTCCGTAGTTTTAATTGTTCCAAATTAAAAGTCCGCCAATGTTTTGAATGTTTAATTTTTCGACATCGTTTATTTCATTAAGACGTTTTTCAAAAGATTTAAGGACTATTTTAACTTCTTCAACTGCTTTTCTGAGCTCATGTCGGTCAATTGATAACGTACTTTCTTGTGGTGTAGGTTGAAAGGGTTCATCAAATTCGTCAACCGAAAAATCAAATACGATATTGTCGCAATCAAATTTGATCTGTGGGGCAGGGTGTCCTTCATAATAAGTATTTTGTAACGTTGAAAGTCTGTCCCAATACATGATATCACTTAGGCCTCCGCAACATTGAGGAAAATATTTGTCTTGCCCATCAATATTCAAAACATAACCGCCAAAAAATGTTGCAGCCTGTTGTCGTTCATATTTTCCATCTCTCATTTCTTGCGTGTGGTCAATGATGAGTTTGGTTAAGTTGTTATCAGTAATTTCTGAGAGTTTATAGAATGGAAAACCTTTTAAATAAGGCGTCAGTTTGTCTTTAAAGCCCGCTTTTCGAAAGCATTCTTGGTGATAAGCGTTCCAAATTTCAGGATGCTCCCAATAAGGAAATTTGTCTGGTGCAGCTAGCTCCTGATTGTTATATCCGATTTCAATTACTGGTATCAAATCTATGAGCATGCTTGGTAATTTAGTTGACACAAGTTAGGGGTTTTAGTTTACAGTTTTAAATTGACAGTTTACGGTCGACTTTATCCATACCAGTGTTCATCAATCGAAACGGTAAGGCCATATGAATATAACAATCGCTATTCAACCTTGCCAAAAGTTACGGGTCCTCCTCACTAAACCCGACAGCAGCGGTTCCGATCCTTTACCGATAAATCGGCACTAAATTGGCATCGGATTAGCGAATGGCGGGGTTGCGTTGCCCGAAAAGCATAGAACCATTCGTTTCCAAATCCTTTACCATTTTCAGTGGGGCTTTTCAGTTAAGCCATTAACCATATAAGAAATATAAGGCCATATAAGTTAGAACACCCAAATGATGATCGTGTAAGCGGTAAAATGGAAGATATATAATATAGACACTCCAATAACCATCTTACGTCCAATGCAAATGGTCATAAAAACGCCTTGTTATTGTCACGATTGCCCCTCATACGCGTGGCTCTTCCGTTGTAACTTTATCATCATCAAATCAATAGAAAATAATATGAGAAAGATCAAAATAATGGAACACATCTCGCTTGATGGCGTGATGCAGCACGAAAACAGCGAGGATTTCACGCATGGCGGATGGACAACACCTTACCGGAGTGCGGAAGGTTTAGCAGCCGTATTGGAGGCGCAGGGTACTAACATCGATCTGTTGTTGGGCCGCAAAACCTACGATAGCTGGACCCAGTACTGGCCAAAGGCAGGCGATAATCCGATGGCAAATAGTTTAAATGATGGCAAAAAATATGTGGCCACTCACAGGCCAGACAGCCTTGAATGGGGACCTGTTGAAGATTTAGGTACTGACATCGTAACGCGTATTCGCGAACTTAAATTAATAGAAGGCCCTGATCTGATTGTGTATGGAAGCTCGACAGTGGTTGCTGTGTTGTTAGAGCAGGGACTGGTAGACGAGGTTGTACTGATGGTGTACCCTGTGTTATTGGGTAAAGGCAAACGTTTCTTTTCTGAAACGGCCAATGCGCGTGAACTGGAATTTGTAAGCACAAAAACTACGCCCACAGGAGTGCAACTGAATACTTATCGATATGTTGGAGAACTGGGAAGTTAATTAGTTTGGAGTTGAGCGTTTGGAGTTTGGAGGCCGGAACGTCATTGCGAACCGAAGGCTAGGGAGGAGGTGGCGTGAAGCAATCTGTTTTGTGGACTAGTGCGAAGTTCGGATTTCTAAAATGAGAACAAGAAGAGGATCATTTTGGAGTTGAAAGGTTTTTGGAGCGCAAGGGCTGTGATCCTTAGGTTGGCTCCGGTCCTGCTGTCCGTTGCACTTCCATCAGGGCTATTTAACAATGGGCTGTACCCCGAAATGAAGAAAACGTATTAAGCAATCTGTTGGCCTATTAATCCAAGTTCAGGAGGTTGGGGGGCGAAACCTAACATTGTACAATTGGTTTGGGTATATCGTTAAAAACGCCCATATTTTTGGACACGAGCGCTTTTGTTTGTCATTATTCCTTAACGTTTAACGTCGGCTGGAGCATTGGTGGTCGAATCTGCTATTGAATCGGTGCTTGTACTATCGATCAATTTGTTCGTATCGGTGTATTTGTACATACTGTCGGCATTTTCCTGATCGGCTTTTTTACCACTACACGCTGACAACGCTAAACCAAAGGCAGCTACCAAGATTATTATTTTCGTTTTCATATCAAATGTTATTGGTGTACTTATATAATCCCTTTTAAAAGGCAATTGTTTTGGTAATTGTTAAAAGAAGGGTTTTGGTAGGTCATTGCGATTAGTTGGAGTTAGGGGCTGGAGGTTCGAAGTCTGGACTTGTAAACCAAACGATACGTCATTGCGAACTGAAGGGGAGGGATAGTGTGATGGAGTGAAGCAATCTGTCTGATAGATAGTCCGAGGTCGGAGGACAAGACTGGGTCGGGAGTCTGGGTTTATAAATTGCGAAACCGTACTTCATGTTCGAACTGAAGTTTGGGTCTGTTTCAATCGCGGTTTTTATTTAACCTATCCCAAAAGCTGTTGTTGTCTAATTTACTCAAAAGACCATCGGTTAAATATATCTCCAGAAATTTTAGAATAGAAGTGGCCTGTACTGTCATTTTCTGAGATCCATGATTGTCGTTTATAACTTCATATTGACCTCCTTCCTGGAGTTGGATTAACCATTGGTCGCTATAAATCATATATTCGGCAAAATGGAAAGTATTTTTTTTTA
Organism: Pedobacter sp. ISL-64; assembly: GCF_018613605.1. Lineage (GTDB taxonomy): Bacteria > Bacteroidota > Bacteroidia > Sphingobacteriales > Sphingobacteriaceae > Pedobacter. The sequence goes on from NZ_JAGGPU010000025.1 coordinate 22,842, forward strand.
ACTCGCTTTTATAATCAATGGCCTCCTGTACTGGAATTACCCTGAATAAGTGATCATCGGTGTCAAATCCGTTGCAAAATTTATAGAAATCAATAAGATCTGGTGGAAGGGGACAACTAAGCTTTAGTTCTAGGCCTGCAAGATCTTCATCGCTACAGGGAGCGTTAAAGGTAATGCCCAGTTTCTTTATAATATCTTTTTTGTTTGCAAAAAGTTGCTTGAAGGTTTGCATGAGTTTAATGCGTATTCAATTAATGATATAAAATTAAGGTCGTTGCTTAGGCTAAGGGGATAAGGCTTATGTTAAATGTGAAGCATGTGCAATAAAAAACTAAAGTAATTAAAATAATAAAAAAAGAGCCTCGTGATGAATGAGGCTCTTACCTATTTCTAGCAGCTAAAATTAACTCAACTAGTATCTTTTATGGAGAACAATACGCCAGAATTTAGCAATGAACTTTTCCCATTCGTTTTTTTTATTTTTCATGTATATTTTTTTATGAAAAGTAATTCCATTGAAAGCCTAAAGGCTTTCGATGACACAGTTTGATAATAAATATCTACACAAAGTATAACCTTCAAAGTGCTATTTGTCAAGCATGTTTTTTATAAATAAAATTAAAAAATTTAAATATTTGATTTTTAGTGAGGAAAAATACAAAAAAGAATTTTATCGGCTCGAGTGCAGTTATTACATCTAAATAAATAGGTAATCACTGTAAAATAAAAACCCACGGCTGTTTTTTAATGATAAATTCATCATATTGATTTACTTGAAATCACCTAATCGCCAAGACTTATGCTAGGTGGGTATATCCAATATCTTAAATTGCAGAAAGTATTTCAATACTAAAATATGGTGTTAACAGTTTGATTTGAAATTTTGACTTCACCATTTTGCCCTTTTTGCCCTGTAGTTCCTTGCCCTAAAGCATTAAGCTTATTCCCATTTCCGCCCCTGTTAGCTCCGCTACAATGAGTCGAACCACTACCTCCTCTACCGCCAGATCCACCATTTCCTGATATACCAGGATCCCCTACTTTTCCACTATTTCCCCCATTTAAAAGCATCTGAACATAGGTGAGTTTTTGGGTAACTTCTGCACTACCTACTAAATGTATATTACCTGCGTTGCCACCATTTCCTGCTTGTCCACCAGTACCTCCTTGTCCGCCATCACCTCCTTGCCCCCCGTTACTTGCCCCGCGTGTACAGTGAAACATATTGCTTCTAGAATTTCTTCCACTTGAGCCATTGCCTCCCTGACCTCCGTCTCCACCATCACCACCTTGCCCACCTTCAAGCCCTGTGGTAAGCACTTGCCAATCAAATGTTGAAATATCACCAAAATCGGTGCTGATGTTTTCGATTATTAGATAGATATCGGGTGTGTTTTGTGTGCCACCAACACCTCCATTACCGCCGTTACTACCATTCCCACCGCGAACACCATTTCCTGATCCATTTGCCCCAACATTTCCTGTACTGCCTTTTGTGCCTTTGATCAAAGCAATATCATAATTGCCAAACCTGACAGTGGATTTAACCGCAGGAGCATTAAATTTCAAATTTTTTGCCGCTATAACAACATACGGAAATGAGTAATTTGTGAAAATAAGTTCTGAATTATTATGAAAGACTAAGTTTTCCACACGAATTATCTGCGATGATATTTCATATTTACCCATTATTGAAATCAAATCTTTCTTGGGTACAGTTTTTATACGATTGATAATACTGTCTGGTATTTGAGCGATAGCACTTTGTGTGTTAACAATAATTACACAAAACATTAGAATTCGGAAGAGCGTTTTCTTTTTCATAATCTTAAATTTTATCAGTTTATTTTATTTGTTGTTTTTGCTTATTAATGAATTAGATTATTCTATTTTTTGAAGTTTATGATTGTATATGCAGTTTAAATAGATCTAAATCCAAAATAACCAGTATAACTAATAGGCCACAATCTAGGAGTTAATGTTATTTGAAAAAATACCCAATACAGGGGATTTTTATACGCAACTTATAAACATGGGAACGATTTATCTTGACTGTAGAGACTAATAATAGAAATGTAGTCAGTAGGATTACGATTTACTAATCAAACGCAATAAGCTGACAACCCTCTTTTTATCCCTATATTATTAAACTAGATTTCTTAGCTCAGTTAGTAGAGCATAGGCTTTTAATCTGTGGGGCCAGGGTTCGAACCCCTGAGGGGTCACCATTCTTCATAAAAAAAACCTTACTGGCGCAATCTTAGTGGGCGGGGAAGTGGTATGAATGACTTGTGCATTTACCGTACACAACTTGTTAAGCCATTAGTGAGATTGGTGAATAATCGTTGCAGGCGAGAAAAATCAAAAGGCTCTGCGATGCAAAGTCTTTTAATATAGTTCAAAGATTTCTCCTCCGAGGGAGCTCCTTTGGAGCACTGCGGTCGTCGACGGTCCGCCTATACCTGATGTTTTTTTCTTTAAAACCAGTCTTTTTTTAAACTGTTGACTATAACTAGTATTCATTACGAACTTCCTCTTTTTTTACTATATTTATTTTGCCAGACTTCTTAGCTCAGTTGGTAGAGCAACAGACTCTTAATCTGTGGGTCCAGGGTTCGAACCCCTGAGGGGTCACAATATCACTTATTGTATTTGAACGAAATATAAATCAATCGTTTATGAACGATACTTTAACAAAAGATCCTTCGGCTGATTTGCCGGAAGATACTGCCACTCGTTACGAGCAGTTTTTTGGACCATTATTCTTTGAACCCTATGCTATAGAAGTTGCAAAACGAATTCACTCCATCCCGGTTTCTGTGGTGCTCGAAATTGCGGCAGGGACAGGTCGTGTTACCCGTCATATTCGGGAGCATATTCCATACTCGGCAAAGCTAATCGCTTCAGATATTAGTGAGGAGATGTTGGCCGTAGCCAAAAAGACACTGGGCCATCTTGATATCGACTGGCGAAATATTGATGCCCAGCAACTTCCTTTTAACGATAATAGCATAGATTTGGTGGTTTGTTGCTTCGGGTATATGTTTGTTCCTGATAAACCGAAAGCATTTGCAGAGGCCTATCGGGTTTTAAAACCGGATGGCCTGTTTTTATTTACAACCTGGGATAAGCTGGAAAATAATGCGGCATCTTATTCTGCCAGATCTATTGCAATTGAATATTTAGAACAGCCCTTGCCCGAATCGCATAATCTTGCAACCTCGATGAATAATGAAGCGCTTATAACACCATTATTAAAGGACGCCGGCTTTACAAAAATATCAATTGAAAAAGTAAAACTTTTTTCCGTAAGTCCAACCGCAAAAGAAGCTGCATGCGGTCTGGTAGAGTGGGGGCCTGTTTATGAGGAGATCAAAAAACATAATCCTGACTGTATAGACGAGATAAAAATTAAGGTGGAAAAAGAGCTCGCTGAAAAATTCGGGGCTGCTCCTATGATTGCTCCAATAAGTGCTGTATTCAGTCGGGCGTGGAAATAATAAGAACACAGCACAATTTATTTTCCTTAAATCTTCTAAAATTTGGTTAGAAAATTATTGTTCTGACTTACTGTAATACCCTTCCTCTCCGTAGTGTTCAGCGCAGCATCACTACGGGGTAACATAGAAGATTAAGTTATGACATGCAATTACTTTCCTAAAACCCAAAGAACGAATCGGTATCTGGTTTTGTACAGCTATTTGTTATGCATGCATTATAAATCTGTTATCTTTGCAGCTTTTATCAATTATTAGTATTCGTTAACATATACATGGGCAAAAACAGTATCGGCTCTACCATTACGTATTTCTTTTTAGGTGAGTACTTTTCTGATGCCCTGCGCACCACCATTACCGTGGTATTGCCCATTATTTTATTTTTTTACCTGGGCAATCCTGAAGCAGCAAAAGGAATAGGAGTTGGGGCTTTACTGATCAGTTTAACCGATCTGCCTGATAACCGCCTGAACAAACTGAAAACAGCGTGGTGGAGCATTATTGTCTTTTTCGCCACTACGCTAGTGGTTTCGTTGGTTTTAGATCATGTTTACCTCACCGCGGTTGTGGTGGTTATCGCGGCTTTCAGCTTTTCGATGTTTGCGGTATACGGCCAGAAACTCTCACTGATTGGCACCATGGCGCTGATTGTGTGTACTTTTGTGATGGGGCTTCACCCGGAACGACCGCTGTATTTTAGCAGTTATATGCTAATTGGTGGGGTTTGGTATTATGTAATCAGTTTGATCCAGATTTTGCTGCGGCCTTACCGCTCGCTTCACCATGCCATTTTCGAATGTTTGATGAGCAGCGCGGTATTTTTAAATGCCAAGGCGAAGAATTACGATGTGGATGAACCGCTCGATCTGCAACAAAAAGAAGCGATAAAACTGCACATTAAAGTGAACCAGAAACACGAGCTGATCCGCAACCTGTTGCTTACCGATAAATATGCCATGAATCCCGATAACCCCAAAGGCCAGCTGCTGTTGGAAAGGGCGCGGTTACTCATCGATTTGTATGAACAGTTGAACGCCGTACATTACGATTATGTTTTGGTTCGGGAGACTTTGGCAACTGGCACGAGCCTGAAACTGATTGCCACCTTAATTGAATTGCTGGCCAAAGAGCTCGAGCAGTTGGGCAGGCACGTTCGGTCGGCCAAGGCTTATAAAGGTGAGGTGGCTACCAATATCGAATATTACCAGAAACGCGTAATGCTGTTGCAGGAAATGGAACATTTAAACGAAACCCAACGTAAAATTGTGTTGAAGGTGGTTTCGAACATGAACGATATTGTACGCATTATCGAAATGATTAGGGGAAATGAGCGCACGCCAGAGCAACACTTGCAAGAATTAAGCGGATCGATTTCTTATCCCTTATTTATTACCGGCGATCGTTTTTCGATCAAGGAACACCTCACCTTAAAATCGCCCATCTTCAGGTTTTCGTTGCGCTTGGCCATCTGTTTCCTATTTGGCTTTTTGCTGATCTGGCAATTAGAACCGAGCAAATACAGCTACTGGCTTTTTTTCACCCTGGTAATTGTGGCGCGACCCAAGTTTTCGATTACCTGGAAACGGAACCTGCAGCGTTTAAAGGGAAGCCTCGGTGGGATAGTGATCGGACTAATCATCATCTATTTTGTGAAGAGTCCGGCGGTGCTGCTTTCTTTTTCAGTGATCTTTTTACTTGGCTTTTATGCCTTTAACCGCTTAAATTATACCGTAAGTGTATTGTTTATTACGCCTGCAGTAATTTTAACACTAGGCAGTTACCAGGGACATTTCGATCATATTGTGCACGACCGGATTATCTTCACGGTGCTGGGTTGTGTAATTGCCATTTTTGCCACCTATCTTTTTCCGATTTGGGACAGCCGCCAGTTGAAGGAGAAAATAAACAAAGCCACAAAAGATAGTTTGCACTATTTACAGGTGGCGATAGAAAGGAAGGAAAACCTGGGCGAGAATATTCCGCGCATGGCCAGAAAAAATGCCAACCTCAGTTTATCTGCATTAAGTGAAGCCATCGAATCGGCCAGTCAGGAGCCGATGCGGAAACACATTGATTTTAACGGATTGTATGGGGTACAGTCGACCATTTACCAGATTAATGCGATTATTACATCTGTATATCTTTCGCTTAATCATAAGCCCGAACAGGCCGATCCATTGTTGGTTAAACAGATTGTAAGTAACCTCAGCAATGAAGCTATATTGAAAAGTGATGCAGTGCCACCTGTTGGTGCCATGGATGTAAATCATGATGACCATTCTACTAAGCAGAAGCTGGCGCATATTGCGGCTTTATCGTTCGATTTTAACAGGTTTAACACTGGTTTTAGCGGGTAACAGGTAGCTTTAAGCTGAGTTTTTTGGAAATGAAAAGGGCAATAGGCCGTGGCAGGCGGTAGTCCTGCTTTCCATTTCAAGTCCGCTGCCGATGAAGGATCGGCATTGCGGGCTTTCCATTCCAATCCCTTAGGTTTGAATATTC
>NZ_JAGGPU010000026.1 GCF_018613605.1 Pedobacter sp. ISL-64
CTGGAACGGGTTGTCGGATTAGAAATGTTAACTCTTAATGTTCATGGGAGACTTGAAAATGAGGCATGAGGCGTTCCTCTGGAACGGGTTGTCGGATTAGAAATGTTAACTCTTAATGTTCATGGGAGACTTGAAAATGAGGCATGAGGCGTTCCTCTGGAACGGGTTGTCGGATTAGAAATGTTAACTCTTAATGTTCATGGGAGACTTGAAAATGAGGTATGAGGCGTTCCTCTGGAACGGGTTGTCGGATTAGAAATGTTAACTCTTAGCGTCCCCTTAGGGACGTTTCGTGGGTAGCCAATTGAATAATTGGCGTTTTCGTTCCGTCGGAACGTTTGGTGGGCTGGTGCGATAATCCTATAATATTTGCAGGTTGTGGCCACCTAAACCCGATTGAAATGGAAAGCTCCCGCTTCTTCTACGGGACTTATAATGGAAAGCGGGAAGAGGCATGGATTGGAATGCTGGTTTTGCTTTCCAAAACCTGATTTAAACCTGTTTTAATCGCTTTAACTGTAATCTCTTAACAGCTCAAAATTTATCCACATATTAGTTTAAATGCCAAAATTTCCGTATTTTTGATACTTATTGTTTTTAATTAAAATATGAGCGAAGAACAGGATTTAAAGTCAAATTATTCGGCAGATAATATACAGGTTTTAGAAGGTTTAGAAGCGGTGCGTAAGCGCCCTTCAATGTATATAGGTGATACTGGTGTAAAAGGTTTACACCATTTGGTTTACGAGGTTGTAGATAACTCAATTGATGAGGCTTTGGCCGGTCATGCTGATACAATCGACGTTAGAATTTTAGAGGGTAACTCCATCAGGGTTGAAGATAACGGTCGTGGTATTCCAACCGGGATCAATACAAAAGAAAATAAATCGGCGCTTGAAATCGTAATGACGGTTTTACACGCAGGTGGTAAATTTGATAAAGATACCTACAAGGTTTCTGGTGGTTTGCACGGTGTTGGGGTAAGTTGCGTTAACGCCTTATCTACACATTTAAAAGCCGAAGTTCACCGTGAAGGTAAAATATGGATGCAGGAATACAATATCGGTAAACCTTTATACGATGTTAAAGAAGTTGGTGTTACCGATAAGCGCGGTACGATTGTAACTTTCAGCCCTGATGCAACCATTTTTACACAGACAACTGAATACAAGTACGATACTTTAGCTGCTCGTTTGCGCGAATTGGCTTTCTTGAATAAAGGAATTAAATTAACCTTAACAGATGAGCGTGAAACTTTAGAAGATGGAACATTCTTATCAGAAGTTTTTCAATCTGAAGGTGGCTTAAAAGAGTTTGTTACATTTTTGGATGGAACACGTGCATCTTTTTTGCCAGAACCGATTTATATCGATGGTATTAAAAATGGTGTTCCGGTTGAGTTGGCTTTTCAATACAACGATAGCTACTCAGAAAATGTGCACTCGTATGTAAACAACATCAACACACATGAAGGAGGTACACACATTGCAGGTTTTCGTAGAGGTTTAACACGTACGCTGAAAAGTTACGCCGATAAATCTGGCTTATTGAAAAACCTGAAAATGGAAATCACTGGTGATGACTTTAGAGAAGGTTTAACAGCTGTGGTTTCTGTTAAGGTACAAGAACCTCAATTTGAAGGCCAAACCAAAACCAAATTGGGTAATACCGAGGTAATGGGTGCGGTTGATATTGCTGTTGGCGAAGCTTTAGGGGCTTATTTGGAAGAAAATCCGAAAGAGGCTAAAATGATCGTTAACAAAGTGATCTTAGCTGCTACAGCCCGTGCTGCAGCACGTAAGGCGCGTGAGATGGTTCAACGTAAGAGTGTAATGGGTGGTTCTGGTTTACCAGGTAAACTTGCCGATTGCTCAGACAGTGATCCTGAAAAATGTGAAATTTATCTGGTAGAGGGTGACTCGGCGGGTGGTACCGCTAAACAAGGTCGTGATCGAAACATTCAGGCTATTTTACCGTTAAAAGGTAAAATCTTGAATGTAGAAAAAGCGATGGAGCACAAAATCTATGAGAACGACGAGATCAAAAATATGTTTACCGCTATCGGGGTGAGTATTGGTACACCAGAAGATGATAAAGCATTAAACATGACCAAATTACGTTACCACAAAATCGTAATTATGACGGATGCGGATATTGATGGTTCTCACATTACCACTTTGATTTTAACATTCTTCTACCGTTATATGAGGGCATTAATCGAAGCAGGTTATGTTTACATTGCATCGCCACCGCTTTACCAGGTTAAAAAAGGTAAAGATTTCGAATATTGCTGGAATGATGTACAACGCGATGCAGCTGTACAACGTATTAAAGGTAATGGTAAAGAAGACAGCGTACACATTCAACGTTACAAAGGTTTAGGTGAGATGAACGCAGAACAACTTTGGGATACTACTTTAAACCCAGCTACACGTACTTTATTACAGGCTACTATTGAAAGTGCTGCAGAATGCGATCACACTTTCTCTATGTTAATGGGCGATGAAGTTGCTCCACGTAGAGAGTTTATTGAGCGTAATGCAAAATATGCGAAAATTGATGCTTAATTGAGCTGAAAGCTCAAAGAAAAAGCTGATAGCGAAATAAATGAACCCTTTTCAAGATTAAACTTGGAGAGGGTTTTTTGTTGGATCGTGGTGTAAAATGTTACCATTTTACACCATATTGAATTTTTCTAATTTGGATGAATTTAATAGTCATAAATCAGATGAAAACAGCTGACCTCGCCCGAAAATACGTTATTAATTTATTGCTATATTATGAATGTGTCGCTTTTTATTTTGTAAATTTATTTACACACAAATAAAATCAAAATGAAAAAAACAGTAATTATTTTACTGCTATTATCGGGCTCGATAATAGTTAGTGCGCAATCACAGCGTAAAAGTCAAAAGATGCGTCCAGCGACTCAATTGTTGAAATTGAAGGTTATCCCTAAGCTAAAATCTTCAATGGATTGTAAGACCTCAATAGCAATGCATCCCTATGTTACACATTCAGCTTTTAGTAGCCCAGGACATATTTCTACCATTGTTAATGCCAATGGAACTCATTCAACTGTGGTGAATAACTGGAACATGGCAACAATAGTTAATCCGGATGGCACGCATTCAACGGTCATCAAAAACGGCAACACATCTACTATTGTTAATCCAAACGGTTCACATTCTACTGTGATCAATAATGGGAGTACATCTGTTATTGTAAATCCTAACGGAACACATTCTACTGTAATTAATAATGGAAGCACATCAATAATTGTTAATCCAGATGGAACACACACTGTAGTTGTAAATTAATTTAGGAATATAAATACAAAGCCATTCTGTTTACGAATGGCTTTGTTTTACTATAAACCTTTCAAAACGATTGTGCTATCCAGTACAAGTACATTTTGATTAACTAACCATCTCAATGGATGAGATTATTTTATGGCAATGATGATTACAGAATGTAATATGACCCTACAGGTGCCAATTCGGTTTGAGGTTTGTCCTCGTATATTTTATTGTCATCCAGCATTTGGCACAAATCTCTTTCGATAGTTCGGCAAATTGTTGTTGTCGGGGTATCCGTAGGTTTATTTTCAAAAGGATCCTGAAGATGCACCGCCATTTTTTCTACCAATAGGAAGAAGGCAGCTATGGCAACCACTAATGGAACTTCCATGTAACCAAAGTATTCGATTAAGCCAAAAGGCAGTAACACGATGAATAGATGGATAGACATGTTAATGTATTTGCTATAAGTAACCGGAAAAACGGTGTTTTTTATTCTTTCCGATCCGCCCATGTGGTTGCATAAAGCTGTAATGGTTTTATCGATTTCTATTTGCTGATATTTATTGATCCAGCCTTCTTGCAACGCCTTTTTTAAGTCCATGGCGTGTAACTCCAATATCGTTGTAGTTACATTTTTACGTTTTTTAATAAAAGCGATTTCCTCTGCACATAAGTATTCTTCCAAACCTTTGCGTGGGTTAAAACCTCTTAGCGATTGACTTAAGGCATAACACCAGGCAATCTGCCTTTTTATAAAACGTTCTTTAAATGCCTCAACCTCATCTAAACCATAAGGATTTTCTACAAAAGATAATATTTGGCGCGACAGGGTTCTGGAATCGTTAACAATAGCACCCCAAAGAATTCTGGCTTCCCACCATCTATCGTAAGCCTGGTTAGACCGGAACGCCAATAGAAGTGAAATGATTGTTCCCAGTAGCGCTGGTACAGCTACAGGAATGGAAATGCGTGTAACATGAAAGTTTTCATACAATACCACAATACCTATGGAGTAGCCAATAACAAACAGGAGTTCTTTTTTGATCTTTCCGAATATATAAGTGAGCGGAATATTATTTCGTAACAGCATAGTATAAAGTTTAAAATGTGATAATTAAGCGTTTGCTTCTTGCAACTGTGTTTCGTGTATTTTTGTGTCAATTAAATTTTCGCTAGCATGAACAGTTAATGTATTTAATTGGATTACTTCGCAGCCTGCGCGTTCTGTTAATATTTTAGGGTCGATGCTATACTTGTTGATCGGCGTAAAATCGTATTCTTTCAAGTAGGCAATGCGTTCTACGTCAAAAGCTTCGATAAAGTTTTTGAAAGCGGCTACTGTACTTCCGTAAAAATATTCGATTCCAATGGCATTGATCTGACTAGGGTATTTTGCCTTGGCCTGATTTATCTGCTGATAAAATTCGTCGCTAACATTTTCGTAATCGCGGCTGCGGCGACTCAACATTAACATATCGGTTATAGAATCCGATAATTTAAAGGCATGTACAAAAATGATGTTTAAGGTTTCATTTTTTTGATGTTGAATAAGTGCATCAATAATTTTAATGCTTTCTAATTTAAAGTCGGTTGGTACTAATACTGTTTTCATCGCTATATCTTGTTTAAATGAATTGAAAAATTATTTATACAAGTTTAGCATGATGTTATTATAGCGAAATAAGAGTAAGATTAGAATGAGATTAGAGTGTACTCCCTTTTGGAGTGACAGTAAATTTGGTTAACTGTATGAACTGGTTAATCGGTTAATTGTACCATTAGACTAGTAACAGTTAACCAGTTTAACGATTTAAACAATTAACCATTAAAACGGATTAACTTTTCGTCGGCAATAAAACCTTAATCTCAGTGCCAACCCCTTCCTGCGATTTAATAGCAATACTACCTCGGTGTAAACGGATAATATTTAATGAAAGTGGTAAGCCAACGCCATATCCCTTAAAATCATTGGTGTTAGATGCACGATAAAAAGGTTCGAATATATGCTGTATATCTGTTTGCGGTATTCCGATTCCCCTATCTGTTACAGCAATTGAGAGCATATTGGCATTGCTTTCGATACTAATGCTTACCAGATTCTCATTTGAGTATTTACAGGCATTGTTTACAATATTGCTGATGGCAAGCTTAATCAGGTTTTTGTTTACCCGCAGGGTTAGTAATTCCTCATCATCGGGAAGTTTGGTAAAGTCGATTTCTATTTTACTGTTGGGATGTACCTGGTTAACTGATTCTTTAATTTCCCATAACAATTCGTCCATCCGTACCTCTTCCCAGGGTTGGTTTTTTCCATTAAAGCCAGATTGTGCCAGACCCAGTAAACTGGTTAAGATATGCTCTAATCTTTCTGCCTCGTCTTTAATTTTAGATAAGGCTTTGTGTTGTTTAGGGTTATCCTCAACAGTTTTCATCGCTAGTTCAACCTCGCCACTAATAATAGTTAAGGGTGTTCTTAATTCGTGCGAAGCATTGCTGATAAAATTATTTTGTGTTTCGAAAGCCGTTTCTAAACGGTTAAGCATATTGTTAAAGGTTTGGGCCAACTGCGACATTTCATCGTTGCTTTCTTTTACATCCAGTCTTAAGTGCAAATTTTCTGCTTTTATCTTTTTTACGCTCTTAATTATATTTCTTAGGGGCATTAACATGTAATTAGAAAATTTCCAGCCAACTACAAAAGATAAAACAACAGAAAGGAAAAAACCAATAATCAGGATTCTTTGCAGGTCTTTTAGCTCCCGAAAGCCGAAAGGATCATTTGCAGAAACAATCACTATATATCCTTTATGTGGATTTTTAAAGAATTTTCCAGCGTAAAAGTGATTCTCAACACGATAGCGTGCTACATATCCGGCATTTATGCGGTTATAAAAACTAGCTGGTAGCTCTCGGTCCAATTTATTGGTTGGTTTTCCAGCTTCAATGATATACTCTTTTTCTGAAGGCAGTCGCTCAAGGTATTGGTTACGCATTTTAGCGTAAACCTTATTGTTTTCGTCTTCGTACAATTTAATCTGGGCAGCAATATTAACCCTAGCCTCTAAACGTTTATAAAAATCTTCAAAGGCGAAGTCGTTAGAAAAATACCAAACAAAACCACTTAATAAGGAGATAATAATTGCCGATAAAATGGCGAAAAGTAAAGTGATTTTCTTGGCTATCTCCATTTATTTTTCTTTTAATATGTAACCCAAGCCTACCACAGTGTGAATGAGTTTCTGATCGGAATTTTTATCTATTTTTTTGCGAAGATAATTAACATAAACATCAACCACATTGGTGCCAAGGTTAAAATCGATATCCCAAACGTTTTCTAAAATGTCTATTCGCGATAAAATTTTTGATTTGTTTTTGGCCATATACTCGATCAGCCGATATTCTGTTGCCGTAAGTATAATTTCCTGTTGGTTTCGTTTTACCGTTTTTGCACTTAAATTAATCTGGAGGTCTGCTATGGAGATAATCTGATCTTGCGAAACCACACCATGATATCGCCTCAACAGCATTCTGATCCTGGCAAAAAGTTCAGCAAATTTAAATGGCTTTATTAAATAATCATCTGCACCATTATCCAGTCCGTTTACCACATTTTCGGTAGTACCTAAAGCCGTAAGCATAATAATAGGCGTGTTTGGTTTTTGTTCTTTAATGATTTTACAGAGTTCCAAACCATTTATTCCAGGTAGCATAATATCGAGGATAATCAGATCGAACTGATTTTCTATAGCCATCTGTTTCCCGATTAAACCATCAGGAGCTATACTCACGGTAAATCCCTCATCGGTTAAACCCCTCGAAATTACAGATACAACGCTCGGTTCATCTTCTACAAGTAATAAATTCATTTTGCTGGCAAGTAATCTAAAAAATAGGGAATTACAAAATATTAATGACCGGTTAGCTGATTTTTAATGCTTTTTTAACGCAGAGCCGACACAATTGTTTGAATTATCGGAAATTGAATCATAAAAAAGCCTCTCAAATGAGAGGCAATAAATAATTTTTAAGTGGTCTTCGACTACGCTCAGACTGATACAGTGATTTAGATTCCTTTTTCTGATTTTTCTTTCAGGGATTTAAGTCCGTTTTCAAAATCTTTGCCGATCATTTTATCCATGCTCACAAACACACACATCCATTTACTGATCAGATTATTTTCTCCACTCATACTCCAGGTTACCTTATTGCTACTTCCCTCAGGTTGAATGTCGAATTTTGTATCTGCTAAACTTTCAAAAGGCTCAATAAATTTTAATTCGATATCTACCTGTTTGTTAGGTGCTACACTTTTTATCTTCATATAGCCGCTTCCTGTTTCCTTACCTTTCCATTCATACAAATGACCAGGCTCGCCCGCAATGCCAGCGTATGTGGTTTTTGCTGAAGGTTCCATTTTTGCCCATGGATTCCATTTGTAGAATTCTTTAAAGTCGGCCACATTCTTGTAAATTACGCTGTCTGGAGCATTAATTACAGTAGACCTGCTCACTGTATAACTTTTAGGCAAAAAGAAGCCACCCACAATAATGATTATTGCCAATACGACAATAATACCAAGTAAGATTTTGAGGAATTTCATAATTTGATTTAGTTTGGTTAACTAAATTTATAAAGAAAGCGGTTTAAATCAAAGTAAAATTCACTAAACAATTTTGATCTTCGATTGAGGTGAATTTATTTTAAAATGCATTAAATCAGCAATAGATTGTGCTTTTTGTTTAATCAGATCTGCATTTTCTCCTACAAAAAGATCGTCGACAGTTTGGAAAAAGAGGTTTTTCCAGGTTTCAAATGCTTCAGTTTGCAGGGGTGTTTGTTCATTCAAAGCAAAATGGGTAAGCATGGGGTTGCCTTTGTAAATTGCTTTTCCGAAAAGTATACTTTCCCAGAAATCGTACATTTTTGGCAAATGGTGCGACCAGTCTACTTTTGCAACATCGGTAAATATTGGACCTATCTGTTTGTTAAGCGCAACATTTTTATAAAACGTATCCACTAAAACGATAATATCTTCTCTATTATGAATATCTTTTTTCATGGTGAAGTGATTTTAAACTTACAAAACCCAGAACAATTAACGATAGGAATTTGATGATGTCGGCAATGATGTACACAATATGATGATAACTTTTAGCTGGTGCGTTGCCTGCCAAAACCAGTTTTGCCCTCTCATCGAGTATTGGCAATAGCCAAAAAGTATCAAGCATTAAAAGAATGGTAACTGAGAAAAGTAAAATACTCTGAAAGTTTTTTAAAGGTGCGGGTAGGGAGCAGGCTAAAATAATAATCAGCAATACGATCTCTATTTTATTGAGGGCCTGAAAAACCAATTGGCCTATACCTAAGCCTAGTGGAATTGTAATTCCTGGGGCCTGGAATTTTAATGGAGCTTCCAAAAAACTAATTCCACCGATTAAACCTGCCCAGAAAATGACACAAAAGATTGTAATTAACTTTTTCATCAGGTTCAAATATCATTTAAAAAAGTTTAATAAAAATGATTAAAGTCATAAAGTAAAATTACATTTATCTATAAAGCCTAAGGATCATCTTTTTGTAATCAATAACGGCTTTATATTCCATTAAGATATCTCCGCCAATAATACTCATAATAGGCGGGTGACCAAACTGTTGGTAGGTTTCGCTAACCGATTGCAGGTCAAAAGCCACGGTTTCGTAGTTTTTGACCTTTAACGGGCCGATTTTTAGTTCAGGAATGGTAGCCTGGATGGTAGTGGTGGTGGTAAAAAGAGTAGCTGCATTAATTTCGTCAGATACCTGCAGGGTTTCTGATAGGTGTTGCTCAATCAACGATTTATCAAATACACTCCGTGAGGCACCAGTATCTAAAACTGCAAAATGTTTTTCTTTAAAAACAATAACTTCCACTAAAAGGTGGAAGCCGTCGTCCTGTAAGTTTATCAGTTTTAGTGGGATTGAAATTGATTTCATTGTTTATTGATGTTGTACTGAGGAAGAAAGCAGCTTGTAGTTGTCAATTACTGAATGGTTCTGTTAAAATTGCCAACAGGTAGTTAAAAATAGGTGGATGTAAAGAACGGTCGTCATTCTCGCGTAGGCGGGAACCTTAAAGCCTATTGCATTAAGATTCCCAATCGAGTTGGGAATGACGAACCGAGGAAACCTATCTTAGTAATTTAATGCTTTCGTTAAAGATTAATCTTCAGAATGGTCTTAAACCAACTTCATTTCTACCAGTACATTATTCATGTTCCTTACGGCATCGGCACTTTTGTTAAATGCCGCTTGCTCATCTTCGGTTAATTTAAAATCGATGATTTTTTCCCAGCCGCTGCGGCCAATAATTACGGGTACACCTAAACATATATCTTCCTGTCCGTATTCTCCTTCAAGAGAAACGCAGCAGGTAAACAGTTTCTTCTCATCACGTAAAATTGCTTCAACCAATGCAGCGCCCGCGGCACCTGGTGCATACCAGGCCGAAGTACCGATTAAGCCTGTTAAAGTAGCACCACCAACCATGGTATCGGCTGCAACTTTATCAAGCGTAGCTTTATCCAATAAATTACTAACCGGTAAACTTTGGTAGGTAGCTAAACGGGTTAAAGGAATCATAGTAGTATCGCCATGGCCGCCAATTACAAAGCCCTGTAAATCGTTAGGGTTGCAATTTAAAGCTTGCGATAAATAAAATTTGAAACGGGCGCTATCTAACGTTCCACCCATGCCGATAATGCGGTTTTTAGGTAGACCCAAAGATTTTAAGGCCAGGTAAGTCATCGTATCCATTGGGTTACTGATCACGATGAAGATGGCTTCTGGAGAGTATTTTAAAATATTTTCGGCAACACCTTTAACAATACCGGCATTAATGCCAATCAGTTCTTCGCGTGTCATCCCTGGTTTGCGGGGCAAGCCTGAGGTAATTACCACCACATCAGAACCAGCAGTTTTACTGTAATCGCCGGTTACGCCGGTAATTTTAGTGTCGAAACCCAAAAGGGTTGCGGTTTGCATCATGTCGATCGCTTTGCCTTCGGCAAAACCCTCTTTAATATCTAACAGGACAAGTTCGTTCGCTAATTCTTTGCGGGCAATATTATCTGCACAAGTAGCACCAACTGCACCTGCGCCAACAACCGTTACTTTCATATATTTTATTTTAATGGTTTGCGTATCGTTAAATATTAATCGAAGGTAGAAATAAATATAAGGTTTAAAAATCCTTTTCAAAACTTTATAATTTGATGATGGTTTACTTAATATGTTCCAAAGCAGAAGCATTAAAGCAATTGGATTATCGAACTGACCAATGCGATGATTATAGTTATGTAGCTGTAGGTCATCCTGATGAGAAATGCCTGTTTATTATGGTCTGCGAATCCAAAATGGAGGCAGATTTATTGGTGCATATTATAGAAATGTACAGGCAGAAAAGATATAATGTGACTGAATTGGTAAGTTTGGAACATTTTTAGCAGTTTTCAATTGGCGGTTTTCAGCTTAAGGTGATGCGATGATTTTTACCGTTATTTTAAGAGGTTGTATCATAAATATAGATTTGTCATCCTGAGCCTGTCGAAGGACTTATTAAATATTCTTTAAGGTGTTTCGACAGGCTCTCCGTAGGAGTCCTTTGGACAACATGATAGCATGTGGCTAAATTGTCTTTATGATACAATATCCTCAAAAGTACTTTATTTACAATCGATCAACCAATATGTTTTAGTTTGGAAAGCAATTGCAGCAGCATTGATGTTAATTCAATCCCGCCCCGCTTCTGCCGATGAAAAAAATCGGCATCTCGCTATGGTCGGGTTTAGGTGGCAGCCATTGTGCTATGATCTTTGGTAAATAAACCCGATTGCAGTGGTAGCTGCCGGCTTCACGCCGGCACTACAAACGGAAAGCGTGGCTGAAAAGCCCGATGAAAAACCGAACCACTCATTTCAAAAAAAAATAAAACGGTCAAAAAAGAACAGACTTGATAATGAGTTCGGGATTAATACTTTAAAAAAACCTATCAGGTTTTTAAAATCTGATAGGTTTGATCGTCATATTTTTGTTGATAAAATCTGACAAAACCACCTGTCAAAATTCTTATTTTTGAAGAACCGTTATTATTCTCAAACGGTTAATTCTTTACCGCACAATATGTACTTAATTTTTGATACTGAAACCACTGGTTTGCCACGTAATTATAACGCACCTATTACCGATACGGATAATTGGCCGCGTTGTATACAAATTGCATGGCAATTGCATGATGAGATGGGGAGATTGGTTGAACATCAGGACTATCTGGTTAAACCAGAGGGATTTAATATTCCGTACGATGCAGAAAGGATTCACGGGATTTCTACTGAACTGGCTGCCGAACAAGGTATTGGGTTTGAGGAAATGCTGGCCAAGTTTAATGAAGTATTAAACAAAGCTAAGTTTGTTGTAGGCCAGAATGTCGGCTTCGATGTGAACATTATGGGTTGTGAGTTTCACCGTTTTGGTGTGGCTAACCGTTTGGCAGAAATACCTGTATTAGATACCTGTACCGAAGTTACCGCCCAGCTTTTACAATTACCCGGCGGTAGGGGCGGAAGGTTTAAACTGCCAACCTTAACCGAGTTACATGCTTATTTGTTTGGTGTTCCTTTTAACGAGGCCCACAATGCAACTGCTGATGTGGAAGCAACCACGCGTTGTTTCTTAGAACTGGTAAAAAGAGAGGTTTTTAAAAAGGAAGAATTACAGGTTGACGTTGAATATTTTCCTCGTTTTAGAGAGGTAAACCCAGCTACGATTGAAGGAGTTGGTTTAAAACACATCAATTTAAAAGCTGCTTCTGATGAAATCCGCAAGCGTTTACAAAAAGCCGAAGGCGGAGGAATTTCCAAACAGGAACTTGCGGGGAATAAACAAGAGCTTGCAGCAGCAACTTTTGTGCATTTGCATAACCATACCCAGTTTTCGGTACTTCAAAGTACCATTAGTATTCCAGATTTGATAAAAGCTGCGGCAGCACAAAAAATGCAGGCGGTAGCCATGACCGATCATGCAAATATGATGGGGGCTTTCCATTTTGTAAACCATGTTTTAAATCATAACAAAGCTGCCGAAGCAAAAAATGCTGTCGCAATTGAGGCAGGCGAGCGCCCAACGGAAGTGGTAATGACACCGATTGTTGGGGTAGAATTTTTTGTTTGTGGCAATCATCTCGATCGGACAGCAAAAGATAATGGTTACCAGATGGTGTTGCTGGCGAAGAACAAAAAAGGCTATCACAATTTAGCTAAAATGTCTTCTATCGCTTATACCAAAGGTTTTTACTATGTGCCACGTATCGATAGGCAGGTGATTGAACAGTATAAAGATGATATTATCGTTTTATCCGGTAACCTTTCGGGGGAGATTTCTAATAAACTCTTAAACATGGGTGAGAGCCAGGCCGAAGAAGCTTTGATCTGGTGGAAAAACATGTTTGGCGATGATTTCTATGTAGAGGTAATGCGCCACAATCAAGAAGATGAAGACCGTGTAAACGAATCGTTGATTGCTTTGGCGCGCAAACACGAGGTTAAATTGGTAGCCACCAATAATACCTATTACATTAACAAAAAGGATGCGAATGCGCACGATATTTTGCTTTGTGTAAAAGATGGCGAAAAACAGGCGACACCAATTGGCCGTGGCCGCGGTTACCGTTATGGTTTGCCCAATCAAGAATATTATTTCAAATCTGGTGATGAAATGAAATCGCTTTTTGCCGATTTGCCTGAGGCGATTGTAAATATTAAAGAAATTGTAGATAAGATCGAAATCTACAAACTTGCCCGCGAAGTACTCTTACCTAAATTCGACATTCCTAACGAATTTTTGGTTGCTGAGGATGAAGCCGACGGTGGAAAACGCGGTGAGAATAAATTTTTACGGCACCTTACCTACGAGGGCGCCAAGAAACGTTATGGCGTATTAACCCCTGAAATTACTGAGCGATTAGATTTCGAATTGCAAACCATCGAGAAAACAGGTTATCCGGGTTATTTCCTAATTGTACAGGATTTTATTGCAGAAGCCCGCCGAAGAGATGTTTCTGTAGGCCCTGGCCGTGGTTCTGCAGCCGGATCGGTGGTTGCTTATTGTTTGTGGATCACGAATATAGATCCTATTAAGTACGATCTCCTTTTCGAGCGTTTCTTAAATCCCGATCGTGTATCCATGCCCGATATTGATATCGATTTTGATGATGAGGGCCGTGGCCGTGTAATGGAATACGTAATTAATAAATACGGTTCCAGCCAGGTGGCGCAGATTATCACTTACGGAACCATGGCTGCCAAATCTTCTATCCGCGATACAGCAAGGGTATTGGATTTACCACTTTTTGAAGCAGATAAGATTGCCAAGCTGATTCCAAACATGAAGCTCGCCAAAATCTTCACGCTGGATGAAAAAACCTTGAAAGAATCTTTGCGCCCTGATGAATATGAACGCGTTGTTGAATTGAAAAACCTTGGCGCATTAAAAGATTTGAGTGCCGAGACCATTCAACAGGCACAGATTTTAGAAGGCTCTTTACGGAACACCGGTATCCATGCTTGCGGGGTAATTATTACGCCAAGCGATATTACCAATTTCGTTCCTGTTTCTACTGCAAAAGATTCTGATTTATATGTTACCCAATTTGATAACTCGGTTGTAGAAAGCGCGGGTTTATTAAAGATGGACTTTTTGGGCTTAAAAACCCTTACCCTGATAAAAGATACTGTAAAACTGGTTAAAAAACGGTTTGGTATCGATCTCGATCCGGATACTTTTCCAATCGACGATGTATTAACCTATGAGCTTTTCCAGCGTGGTGAAACCATTGGGATTTTCCAATACGAGAGTCCTGGGATGCAGAAATACATGAAGGAACTAAAACCAACGGTTTTTGACGATTTAATTGCGATGAACGCATTATATCGCCCGGGACCAATGGAGTACATCCCGAGTTTCGTTCGTCGTAAAAATGGCGAAGAAGAAATTAAATACGATTTAGATGCCTGCGAAGAATATTTAAAGGAAACCTACGGAATTACCGTTTATCAGGAGCAGGTAATGCTTTTATCGCAGAAACTGGCTGGATTTACCAAAGGTGAGGCCGACGTACTGCGTAAGGCGATGGGTAAGAAACAGAAAGACGTTCTGGATAAAATGAAACCAAAGTTTGTGAAACAAGCGGCCGAGAAAGGTCATGATGCCACAACTCTGGAAAAAATATGGAAAGATTGGGAAGCATTTGCATCTTACGCTTTTAATAAATCGCACTCTACCTGTTATGCATGGATTGCCTATCAAACAGCCTACTTAAAGGCACATTATCCTGCTGAATATATGGCTGCTGTACTATCCAATAACATGAGCGATATTAAACAGGTAGCTTTCTTTATGGAAGAATGTCGCCAGATGAGTGTTACAGTATTAGGTCCAGATGTGAACGAATCCGATCTCAAATTCTCGGTAAATGCCAAAGGCGAAGTCCGTTTTGGAATGTCGGCAGTAAAAGGTGTGGGCGAAAAGGCGGTAGAAAGCATTATTGAAGAAAGATTAACTAACGGGCATTATAATAGTGTTTACGATTTTGCCAAAAGATCTAACACCCGTATCGTAAATAAAAAAGCTTACGAGAGTTTTGTATACAGTGGTGCTTTCGATGCTTTTGGAGGACACAGAGCACAGTATTTTTATATCGGCCCGAACGACAAAATGAATGGCATTGAAAAGATTATTAAATATGCCAACGATTTTCAGAATAATGAAAGTACGTCGCAAGCTTCCTTATTCGGAGGCTCTAAAGCCGATCTTATTTTAGAACCAAGTTTGCCAGTTTCGCCAGAATGGGCATTAATGGATAGGTTAAAATACGAGAAAGATGCTATTGGGATTTTCCTTTCTGGCCACCCTTTAGATAATTATAAACTCGAACTCGATAAATTCTGTACCCATGGCGTTAAACAGTTGAGTATCATCAATAAGGTACGTATGGGCGATAACAACGAAGAGGTTTTGGCTGAATTCGAAAAGCTGAAAAACCGTGAGCTCTGCGTAGGCGGACTTGTGGTAACCGCATCACAGCGGATTACCAAAACGGGTAAGCCATTTGGTACTTTTGTTTTTGAAGATTATGACGATGCAAGTGAAATGGCCTTGTTCGGAGAAGATTTTTTAAAATTTAAATCGTTTTTAACTGAAGGATATTTCTTGCAGATTAGAGGCAGGGTTGGTGAACGTTTCGGTAAAGCTGGAGATTGGGAGTTTAAAATCACCGCAATTAACTTGATGTCTGAATTGAGAGATAAATTAGCTAAAAGTTTAACTATCCAGGTGCCGATTGAGCGGGTTAACGACCAGCTGATGCGCGAGATTGAAGCCATATTAGCAGACAATAAGGCAAACTCCGAGCAACAAAACTGCCAACTTAACTTCGCTATTTTTGATCGGGAAAAGGAGATTATGTTGGATATGCCATCCAAAAATCTTAAAATAAATCCAAACAATAAGTTTTTAGAACAATTACTCGGGCTTAATGTTGTAAATTACAAGTTAAACTAAGGTGTAAGGCGGTCTTGAGGCGTCATACTGAATTTAATTTCAGCATCTTAAATGGTAGACCCTGAAACAAGTTCAGGGTGACGTGCGGATAAAAGAGTTTACCTAATGTCAAATTGACACTACAGATGGGTTGGCATTACAATTGAATACATATATTTGAACATAAAAAAAATAATTATGGCATTAGAAATCACAGATGCAAACTTCGAGGAGCTTGTATTAAAATCAGATAAACCCGTATTAGTAGATTTTTGGGCAGAATGGTGTGGCCCTTGTCGCATGGTTGGTCCAGTAGTAGAAGAAATCGCTAAAGAATATGATGGAAAAGCGGTAGTTGGAAAAGTAAACGTTGATAACAACCCTCAAATTTCAATGCAGTTTGGTATCCGTAACATCCCGGCTTTATTATACTTTAAAGATGGTCAGGTTGTTGACAAACAAGTTGGTGCTGTTCCAAAATCAGTATTAGCAGAAAAATTAAACAAGCAATTAGCCTAGTTTAAGCTTAAAGCAGAAAAACCAAAGCCTAAAGGCTTGTAACATATTTAAAACCCAAGTTCATTTGATGGATTTGGGTTTTTTATTGCAAACTTATTTTTGTTTCTTTAATAAAAAACTAACAATCATGTCTATTAACCTATTTAACAATAAAACTTTAGGTATTTTATTGGCAGGTTTAGCCCTAAACTGTGCAAATATTGCATGTGTATCGGCGCAGAACCCTGTTGAAACCAACGAACCATCAGCAGATTATAAGCCAGCATTTGCCGGGCAGACCCGAATTGGAGGAGTAAAAACCAAAACGCCTCTGGATATCACGATTATTAATGAAAAGTTAGAAAATCCTTGGGCCATTTCAGTTCTTCCAAACGGTGGTTTTTTAATTACACAAAAACAGGGTACAATGGTGATCCTTACTCCTGATGGGAAATTAAGCAAAAAGATAACCGGTTTACCTAAGGTAGATCCATCTGGCCAGGGAGGTTTATTAGATGTAACTTTAGATCCAAACTTTGCTAAAAACAGAATGATTTATTGGGCTTATTCAGAGCCACAGGATAAAGGTGTGTTACTGGCTATTGCCAAAGGTAAATTAGCAGCTAATGAAACTACAATAGAAAACCAAACCATTATTTACCGCGCTACGCCAGCTTACGGCGGTAAACTTCAATACGGTTCGAGAATTGTCTTCGATAAGAATGGTAATTTATTTGTAAGCACTGGCGAACGTTCTGGTAACGATATCAGAATTCAGGCACAATATTTAAATTCTTCTTTGGGTAAAATCTTACACCTTACCACTAATGGTAAAGCTGTGGCGAACGGACCATTTGCTGGCAAAGCAGATGCAAAACCAGAAATTTATGCCTATGGATTGCGAAATCCAGATGGTTTAGCCATTAATCCTTTAACCGGTGATTTATGGGAAGCCGAATTTGGTCCTAAAGGTGGCGATGAGGTGAATATTATTAAACCAGGCAAAAATTATGGCTGGCCAATTATTACCTACGGAACAGAATACAGTGGTAAAAAGGTAGGTGATGGTATTCAACAGAAAGATGGCATGGAGCAACCTATTTATTATTGGAACCCAAGTATTTCGCCTGGCTGTATTGCGTTTTATAACAGCAATAGTATCGCCGAATGGAAAGGAAATTTGTTTGTAGGTGGCTTGGGTGGTTCGCATATTATCAGATTGGTAATAAAAGATGATAAAATTGTTGGTGAAGAGCGATTACTGGAAGGTAAAGGCGAACGTTTCCGTGATATGGTAGAAGGTAAAGACGGGGCGCTTTATTCTGTAACCGATAATGGTCATTTGTTTAGAATAGCTAGAAGTAAGTTAAGTAATTATAAAATATAGATCCCGGATTCATTTATTGAGCTCGGGATTTTTTGTTTAGTCGGATTATTAGTGTTTTGGAAATGTGGGGTTTTGCTTTTCATCGGGGTTTTAAGGGCGGGGCGGTTAAAATTATATGAACTTATTCGGAAAGGTGCTTTAGTAGTGCTTGGGTTTGTTCAGTCCTGCTGTTCACTGTAGCCCTCATACTTCGGGGCTGCCGCTGCCATCAGGTTTAAATTACTTAGGTTTAGTGGTACTTGGGCTGGGTTGCTTTCTGGCGTTGATTACTCCCCTCCTTGTTTTAAGGAGGAGTGCCCGCAGGGCGGGGTGGTTAGCGTTAGGGATTGTAAGGGTTCAGTACCGATCCTTCATCGGTACCGGAGCGTAGCGCAGCCCTGGAAAGCCCGCCCCTTGCGTAGCTTGGGGAACGCCCATATCAATTTGCAGTCTGCAATTCACAGTTTGTAGTTAGCCGGCGCTTAGGCCTTTGAAACTTCGAAAGTCTTGGGTAGTTTTTTAATTTTTTTTAATAAATCTTTTATTAGCTTTACCATATGCAGGCTGTAAACTACGAAAACGAAACAAGCTATGGTAATTTAGAATTGCTTGCACAGCAAGTGGTAGAAGGTTTTATCACCGGGCTGCATAAAAGCCCATTTCATGGCTTTTCGGTCGAATTTGCAGAGCACCGCCAGTATAATAATGGTGATAATGTTAAAAATATCGACTGGAAGTTATATGCCAAAACCGATAAACTTTACAGCAAACGTTTCGAAGAAGAAACCAATTTGCGCTGCCAGTTTGTGATTGATGTGTCCTCATCAATGTACTTTCCTGAACCTAAAAATAACAAACTGATTTTCTCGATACAGGCTGCTGCATCTTTGATGTACCTGTTGAAGAAACAGCGTGATGCTTTCGGATTAAGCTTATTTACAGATGAAATACTGTTGAATTCGCCAGCAAAGTCGACTACCTTACATCAGAAATATCTGTTTACACAATTGGAAGAGCTGTTACATAAACCCAAGGTAAATGCACAGACTAATTTAAGCGAAGCTTTGCACCAGGTGGCCGAATTGATTCATAAACGCTCATTGGTAATTGTTTTTAGCGATCTTTTTAATACACAAACAAGCATAGATAAAACGGACGAGTTTTTTGATGCTTTGCAGCATTTAAAATTCAACAAACATGAAGTGGTGGTTTTTAACGTGGTAGATAAATCAAAAGAAGTCGATTTCAATTTTGAAAACCGCCCATACCAGTTTATTGATATGGAAACCGGCGAAACGATTAAAGTACATACCAATCAGGTAAAGGAAAATTATACAGCGGCGGTTTCCTCGTATCGACAGCAGATTGCGCTAAAATGCGCCCAATATAAAATCGACTTAATTGATGCAGATATGAACGATGGGTTTTACCCTGTCCTTCAGTCTTACTTAATCAAAAGGCAAAAATTAGGCTAAAATTTGTTGCAAACAACACAGATTCAGCGTTGTTTATTAAATGATTTAAATTTTAAACTCCTTAATATGTTAGAAAAAGGCGCTATAGCACCAGATTTCGAATTGAATGCTACTCCCGATCAGAAAATAAAACTTAAAGATTTTAAAGGTAAAAATGTTATCCTGGCTTTTTATCCTGCCGATTGGAGCCCCGTATGCAGCGACCAAATGGCACTTTATAACGAAATGCTAAAATATTTTAACAAGTATGATGCACAGATTTTTGGTGTTTCTGTTGATAGTGTTTGGTGCCACCTCGCTTTTGAAGAAAATAGAAAACTGCATTTTCCACTTTTGGCCGATTTTGAACCAAAAGGCGCAGTGTCAAAAGCTTATGGTGTATACCATGAAGAACTTGGCGAAAGCAAAAGGGCACTTTTTGTTATAGATAAAGAAGGGAAAATTGCCTGGAGTTATTTGTCGCCAATAGCTGTTAACCCTGGCGCTGACGGAATTTTAGACGCATTAGAAGAATTAAGCAAGAAATAAGTTATGAGTACATTAAAACCCGAAGTAAGTAATCAAGACCATATTCAAGGCAACGATTCAGCTAGTATAACCATTGTCGAATATGGCGATTATCAATGTCCGTATTGTGGTGATGCCTACCCAATTGTAAAAGAAATTGAAGAAACATTTGGACATCAGATTAAATTTATATTTCGTCATTTTCCTTTGGCAAATGCCCATGAGTTTGCTTTTCCAGCTGCCATTGCTGCAGAAGCTGCAGATTTACAAGGTAAGTTTTGGGAAATGCACGATGCACTCTACGAAAATCAATACCGCTTAAACGCTGACCTATTTGATGAACTGGCAGAAACAATCGGTTTAGACCTGGAGCAGTTTCAAAAAGATAGCACTTCAGCAGGTATCAAAACTAAAATAGAAGACGATTTTGATAGTGGAGTGCGCAGTGGCGTAAACGGAACGCCTTCGTTTTATGTAAACGGAACTAAATTTGATGGAGGCGCAACAGACCTTTACCAGATGCTTAAAGAAAGTACCGGGTAACCGCATTTAACCAATTACTAATTTAGCAGGGCTCTTGTGCCGGAAGATTCTTTTGAATTTTAAGAGAAGCCTGAGCATGACGTCCGATTTTTGATTTTGCTTAAATAGGCAATTTTCAATAATGCCCCTAATCGAGCGTAAAATTAACATTTATAGTGTATTTTATTCTAAGGTCTTTTATAACATGTTTTTCACAATCGCCCTTAATTAAACGTTGGGGAATGGTAATTGATTGATTCGGTTTAAGTACAGCCTTCTGCGCTATCTCGTAAGCCTTTTTACAGCCTTGGGTTACATCACCGTCCAAACGAAAAGAAATAATAGTTATTTCCGTTTTCATGGTGTTTTTTATAGTGATTTTAGCAAAGGTGGTTAAGTTACTGTCGTGTTTGTCTTTCACATATACAATTTTGATATGATTGAGCATATCATTTGATGCCTGCTTAAAAGATTTAGCGTCCTGAGCGGCTGTCACCTTAACAGGCTTTTGCGGATTGTCTTGATTTTTAATTTCCACCAAGGGTATTTTCAAAAATCCACAACAAAGTATCATTAATATTCCTTTAGCGAGCATAATTTTGAGCGATAATGTTTAAAATGGTATTTGGTAAGCCAACTCTTAGCCTTATTGGCTTCAGTTAACATTCTGGTAATTTTTATTCCTAAGTTATTGGTTTTTTTAGAATAAACCTATCCCTTGGTTTGTAAGGACAAAAATCAAAATCTTATAACAAAAAACCTCATGTATTTTGCAATACATGAGGTATCAGATAAGGGTAACCGGAAAACTAAAAAACTAATTATGAGTTTTTAGAATTTAACAAAATTGAAATCGCTTCGTGTTTTGTTATTTCAAAGGTGCACTTCAATTATGAAGTTTTAGTGAAGAATTAAATTAATAATCTATCGTCATCACTAGCTTCTTTCCTCTGCTTAAATTGTTTTCCATAATGTTATGCGCATGTTGTACCGTTTTTAAAGAAAACCTGCCTAAAATATTTATTGATGGCGCAACTAATTTTTCAGCTTCAATCAAGCCGGTGATTTTCCTCAAGGTGTTTCCATACCAGTTCAGGTTGTTATCGAGTGTGAAAGCATAATTTGAAATATTGAGCACTGAAGCTCCCTTATCAAATAAGGTTTCCCGGGTCTTTTGTGTGCCTAGAAATGTTATATCTGCATATACGCCATTTACTTTAAGCGTATTTGCTGCAATTTCTGCTGATTTATCACCAACTATATCCACTGTAAAATCGAAATAATGATTGTGATTTGCATTTAATATGATGCTTTCGAGATCTGGATTGCGATAATCTATTATTTGTGATTCTTTTAATCCAATGGCTTTAATCGCATCTATACTTTCTAAGCTTCCTGCAATGGTTATAATTTGATCAAGATGCTTGGGTTTTAATAGCCTGATAAGAAAAGATCCTACAGCACCGCTTCCTCCGGTGATGAAAATACGGTCTTTTTTTTTAATATGAAGTCGGCTAAAGGTTTGCCACGCCGTTAAACCAGCAGAAGGAATCGCTGCGGCTTCCTCAAAAGTTATATTTTTTGGTTTCAGCGCAACTCGTTTTTCTGTCAACGTCATGTATTGCGCATAACTACCATTTGATCCGCCACTGCCTGAGGCAGCGTAAATTTCATCTCCTAACTTAAAGTTTTTAACGTTCTCGCCAATTTCTTCCACTATTCCTGCAAGTTCACGTCCTAAAATAGGAGAATTCATCATGTGGCTTTCCCTTCTTCCTAAACGCATTTGGTAGTCAATAGGATTAAAAGCAGTTGCTTTTAATTTGATTAATACCTCATCATTTTTAGGTTTTGGAACGGGATAGTTCTCCAATTTAAAATTTTCTGTATTACCGAATTCTTTTAATGTTATTGCTTTCATAAATATTGTAATTAACTAACGGTTATGATTTAGTCATGAAAAAACTCAGTCCTCTTTTTCTTAACTTGGTCAAAGTTGAATTTAAAAAACACAGCATGCAATGGCTTGTTTTATTTGGAGTTACTCAAAAAAAAGTGAGTTATGATTAAAGAAAGTTCCTCGAATGCATTAAATAAGGCTTTTTTGCTTAATTCATGCCGTATAAATGGTGCGTTAGATATTATTTCAGGCAGATGGAAAGCATTGATCCTGATCCATATTTTTGAAGGAGTGAACCGCTTCAGCTTATTAAAAAATGTACTTCCTACTATATCTGATCAGGCTTTAGGCAAACAACTAAAAGAACTGGAAGCAAATAAATTGCTGACCAAAGAAATTATTGCTGAGGTTCCGGTTAGGGTAGATTACCATTTAACGAAAAAGGGACTGGCATTAATGCCTATTTTGACCAACCTTTCGGAGTGGTATGATTTATAACTTGATTGCTGGATTTAAAACGGCAAATAAATAAAAACAAAAGCCAGGAATTAATTCCCAGCTTTTATAATGGTTAAGTTAATTACTTTTTCGAATAAAGATTTTGCAGATGCAGGAAGGCCGCTATCAATTTTTCTTCATCACCAGCTAAACAATAATATTTAATTCCATTTTTATCGTTATCAGGTTCATCTTCACGTTTGTCAAAAATGGGATAGATGGATTTAATTTTTGTGCTGGTCTGTTCCGGACTCACCCTGAATCCTTTCCAGGTGTTTATTTGCTATTTGTTGGTGGTTTCTTCTTTGGCATTATCCGCGCTGGCAAAGGTTTTTCCAACGGTAAAAACCCCGTAATTCATTTCCTCATCAATAGAAAACGAATTGGCAGTAATTGTAAATGTGGTTTCCGTTCCCTTGCGTAAAATGTGATCGGTTCCGCCGATAGCTTTTGCCAATAGTTGGTTGATGGTTTTAACAGTTTCGATCTTTGTTTGGGCGAAACCATTAATGGATGCCGCCAGCAATAAGACCAGCATTAATTTTCTTCTCATAATTTTTAAGGTTTAAATATTTGTGTGTATTTAAATTTAAAGAATTTGATTAAGCGTAAAAAAGAGCAGGTTTAAACCTGCTCTTTTTTACGCTTAATTTTGGATTGTCGTCATGCTGAACTCGTTTCAGTATCTTTTGTCTGAGACCCTGAAATAAATTCAGGGTGACGTCTTGAATTAAATCACTTAATTCGCTATGAATGGATACTACAAATTTCCCCTCAATTCCTGCTCACGTTCCAATGATTCAAATAGCGCTTTAAAGTTGCCCGCACCAAAACTCTGTGCACCTTTACGCTGAATAATTTCGAAGAATAGGGTAGGGCGGTCTTCAACTGGTTTAGTGAAAATCTGTAGTAAATAGCCTTCTTCATCACAATCGACCAAAATACCCAGACTTTCTAGCAATGCTATTTCTTCATCAATTTTGCCTACGCGTTGCGGCATCATGTTGTAATAGGCCTCTGGTGGCGCACTTAAAAACTCCACCCCACGTGCTTTCAGTTCTTTAACTGTTTTAACAATATCTTTAGTGGCCACAGCAATGTGCTGAACGCCTTCGCCCTCATAATATTCAAGGTATTCTTCAATTTGCGATTTCTTTTTCCCCTCAGCAGGTTCGTTAATCGGGAATTTCGAATAGCCATTTCCATTACTCATTACCTTACTCATCAAAGCCGAGTATTCAGTATTGATCTGCTTATCATCAAAAGATAAGATATTTACGAAGCCCATTACATCTTCGTACCATTGTACAGCTTCATTCATGCGGTTCCAACCTACATTACCCACACAATGATCGATATATAAAAGACCAGCATCGGCAGGTTGATAATCGCTTTCCCATACACGATAACCTGGCATAAAGGTTCCATTATAATTTTTACGCTCAATAAACATGTGTACAGTTTCGCCATAAGTATAAATACCGCTCATCCGAACTTCACCATTTTCATCAGTTAAAGTTTGAGGAGCCAAATAGGGTTTCGCACCACGTTTTGTGGTTTCTTCAAAGGCGCTATAGGCATCGTCTACCCAAAGGGCTAATACTTTTACCCCATCGCCATGTTTTTTTACATGCTCTGCTATTGGATGATCTGATTTTAATGCTGTGGTTAAGATCAATCTGATTTTACCCTGTTGCAATACATATGATGAACGGTCACGTACACCAGTTTCTGGTCCGGCATAAGCCAGGCTTTGAAACCCAAATGCAGTTTTGTAGTAGTGAGCCGCTTGTTTAGCATTGCCTACATAAAATTCGATATAATCTGTTCCGTTAATAGGCAGAAAATCTGGTGCTTTTGATATTTTTTCTGCGAATGTTTGTGTTTTCATTGTTGTTGTTATTAAGTCCGAGGTCGGGGCGGCCGAAGTCGGATGTGTTGTTATTTTTAAATGGTTAACCGCTTAATTGTTTAAATCGGTTAACTGTGCATGTTACTTTAAAGAGCTTAAATCCTATAATCCCGAAATCTTAATCATCCTAACTTTACTCTATGTTAATCTGCCAACTTTTGTGGTAATTTTCGTCCTCAATATCCAGGGCATCCTGTGTAAGCATTAAAGGTTTAAAAGGATCGATCATTACCGCCAGTTCATCTGTTTTTTCTTTTCCGATCGATTTTTCTACGGTACCCGGGTGTGGCCCATGTGGAATACCTCCAGGGTGTAAGGTAATCTGCCCTTTAACCACACTTTTGCGGCTCATAAAATCACCATCTACATAATAAAGCACTTCATCGCTATCTACATTGCTATGGTTGTAAGGCGCAGGAATAGAATCAGGGTGATAATCGTATTTGCGGGGAACAAAAGAACAAACTACAAAGTTGTGTCCTTCGAAAGTTTGATGAACCGGGGGTGGTTGGTGTAAACGGCCTGTTATCGGCTCAAAATCGTGGATAGAGAAAGCGTATGGGTAATGATAACCGTCCCAGCCTACATAATCAAAAGGATGTGTACCGTAGGTATATGGATAAATTAACCCTTGTTTTTTAATCAGTACTTTAAAATCGCCGTATTCATCAAAGGTTTGCAGGTTTTGGGGTAATCTTAAATCACGCTCACAGTAAGGTGCGTGTTCCATTAGCTGTCCAAACTGATTTAAATATCTTTTTGGCGGTCTTAACGGACTAAAACTTTCCACAATGAACAACCTGTTTTGTTCATTATCAAACTCCATCTGGTAAATGGTTCCTCTCGGGATGATCAGATAATCGCCATAAGCAAACTTAATTTCTCCAAATCCTGTTTTCAGCTTTCCAGAACCTTCATGTATGAAGATCATCTCGTCAGCCTGGCTGTTTTTGTAGAAATAATCGGTCATCGATTTTCTCGGCGCTGCCAAAACGATGTGTAAATCGCTATTTACCAGAACGGCTTTTCTGCTTTTTAGAAAATCATCTTCAGGTTTAATATTGAAACCGATTAAACTCGTGTGTTTCAGGTGTTTTTCGCGTGCAATTTTTGGCTCAACACTGTATGCTTCGCCCAAATGTTTAACAATGGTTGGCGGGTGACAATGATAAACCAATGAATATAAACTCGAAAAACCTTCGGTTGATACCAATTCTTCGGCATAAAGATTTCCATCGGGTTTACGAAAAACCGTGTGACGTTTAGCTGGAATCTGCCCCAATTTATGATAAATAGGCATAATAAAATGTTGTTATGGTTAGAAAAGAAAAAATCCTAATGAATTAACAATCAAAACGGTAATGCGTTTCAATTAAAAAGAAAGGGTAAGTAAAAATTACAGAGAATATTGAGCCATGATCAGTTTGGATAGCATCTTATAGCGACGGGCCGCAATAGCGTCGTTTACTAGATTAATATGTAATGCTTTTAAGATCATGGTTTTAATGGTGCCAAGGTAAGTATTTTATTTAAAAGTTGAAATTTTAATTACCTTTAATTACTTACTATATGATCATCCCGATGAAATTTATTTTTACATGCTTATTTTTTTTAGCCTTGAGCTATGCCACTTTTGCGCAACAAAATGCCAAGTACACCATTAGGGTTATAGACCGAAGTGGAAAAGCCACAAGAGGTTCTTTTTACGCTGCAGCCGATGATGGTTTAACAATTATCAGAAACCGGAAGGATACCATAAAATTAAGTGCCGACAGTATCAGTGCATTGTATATTCACCGTAAAGGGATAGCTGCACCGCTGGCTATTGCCGGAGGTTTAACATTTTTTGTACTGGCCGCAAAAAGTGATAAATTGGTCGAGTCGGTAGTGCTTATTGCTGCGGGTGTACCTGTTGGCGTATCGGGTGGAATGTTAATTGGTGGTTTACTCTCTAACAAAAAACATTATAAAGCACTTCAGGCAAAAGATTTTCCTTTAATTAAATCAAACCTTCAGAAATATACTGTGTTAAAATAATAACGTTTAAGTTTTATTTTGAATGGCCTAATTTCTTAGCTTTACCGCATATTTAACCAAATCATATATGAAACTAGTATCTTATAAAACCGAAGACAGGGAGCATCTTGGTATATTTATCAACGGACATATTTATAATTTAAATAGTTGCGATAAATTGCTTCCAGATAATATGAGTACGTTTTTGCAAGGTGGTGAAGTGTTAATGGAAAGAGCAAAAAGGATAGACGATCAAATAAAAGATGGTAGTTTAGCTGCTAAAGAAGAAATTTTTTACGAGATTTTAGCTCCTGTTCCGCATCCTACGAGTTGTCGTGATGGATACGCTTTCAGACAGCATGTTGCTGCGGCACGTAGAAATAGAAAGGTTGATATGATCCCTCAATTCGATGAGTACCCGATCTTTTATTTCACCAATCACAACGCTATTCAAGGTACTGGAGAAATTGAATGTATGCCAGATCATTTTGATAAACTCGATTTCGAATTAGAGGTTGCGATTGTTATTGGTAAAAAAGGTAGAAATATTAAAGCTGCTGAAGCTGACGAATACATTGCCGGTTATATGGTAATGAACGATATGAGTGCCCGTACCTTGCAGATGGAGGAGATGTTGTTGAATTTAGGCCCTGCAAAAGGAAAAGATTTTTCTACGGTAATTGGCCCATGGTTGGTAACGCCTGATGAATTATTGCAATATAAAGTTGCGCCTAAAGAAGGGCATGTCGGTAATGTTTACGACCTTAAAATGACCTGCCGGGTAAATGGCATCGAAGTTTCGAAAGGAAATGCTGCCGATATGGACTGGACTTTTGCTGAAATTATAGAACGTTGTGCTTATGGTGTAGATATTCTTCCAGGGGATGTAATTGGTTCAGGAACAGTAGGTACGGGTTGTTTCTTGGAATTAAACGGGACTGGTTTGCTTAACGATCCAAATTATAAAGTACAGTGGTTACAGCCAGGTGATGTTGTGGAAATGGAAATAACAGGGCTTGGTGCTTTAACCAATACAATCACTAAAGCAGATACCGATTTTTCGATTTTGGCATTGAAGAAATAGAAAGGTTCTTCAAATTGATTATACTTATTTAGAAATTAATTTATTTAATGCCAGATTATTAAAGCGGTCGTCATCCTGAATTCAGTTCAGGATCTATCTGATTAGATGCTGACCACGTAGTAGCTACAAGACAATTGAAAATGCTACTTCTACTTGTAAAACAAGTTCAGCATGACGACCGTTGCGAAAAAACTAAATCAATAATATCATCAAAAGTAATTCAGGTTTAAATTACTTAGGTTAACCTTGTTAACTAAACCCGATAGTAGCGTTATCTCCCGATTTTTCATCGGGAATATAGCGTATAGCGGGACTGCTGTTTCCCAATAAGCACTGCATTTGTTTTCCAAAAAAAATAATTATAAAATTTAATCATTAAAGTTTTGGTATCACTTAAAACCGAAGATTTAACTCCCGTAGATCTGCAAAATTATTTGCAATACGCCATCGCTCCGCGACCGATCTGCTTTGCTTCAACTATTAATGCCGAAGGGAATATTAATTTAAGCCCCTTCAGTTTCTTTAATATGTTTAGTACAAATCCGCCGATCTGTATTTTTTCCCCGTCAAGAAGAGTGCGTGATAA
The DNA here is from genome assembly GCF_018613605.1 of Pedobacter sp. ISL-64. GTDB lineage: Bacteria > Bacteroidota > Bacteroidia > Sphingobacteriales > Sphingobacteriaceae > Pedobacter. The sequence goes on from NZ_JAGGPU010000026.1 coordinate 28,237, forward strand.
TACCACCAAACATAGCTTAGAAAATGTATTGCAGGTTAAAGAATGCGTCATTAATATTGTAAACTACGATATGGTGCAGCAAATGAGTTTGGCTAGTACCGAATACGCTAAAGGCGTAAACGAGTTCGAGAAAGCGGGATTTACCATGTTGAAATCTGATCTGGTCAGGCCACCAAGGGTAGCAGAAGCTCCGGTACAGTTTGAATGTGTTGTAAATGAGGTGATTTCATTAGGCGATCATCATGGTGCAGGGAACCTGGTTCTGGCCGAAATAAAAGTGATTCATATTAATGAAGCTATTTTAGACGAAAATGGTAGGATTGATCAGCATAAAATCGATCTTGTAGCGCGTTTAGGTGGCGATTGGTACTGTAGGGTTACAAACGACAATTTATTTAAAGTAGCTAAACCCCTTGCTAAATTGGGCATCGGTGTAGACCGTTTACCACATTCTGTCCGTTTTTCTAAAGTATTATCCGGAAATGACCTGGGAATGCTTGGAAATGTTGAACATTTGCCGAGCGACGAAGAAATCGACCTGATCAGTACCCATCCAGAAGTAAAAGAAGTGCTCGATGCTACTATAGGTGATACAACCAACCGCGAAAGAGAGCTGCACGAACTGGCAAAAAAGTTTCTTCATAACGGAGCGGTAGAACTTGCTTTAAAGGTAGTTTTACTTTAAATTTAGTAAGGTAATTTTTAAGGCTATGCATACAATTGTTCAGGTAGATCAGTACATCATTAATTCGGCAGAATTTGCGATCCCCATTTTAGATCATTTAAGGAATCTGGTACATAAAGCCGATGGACGGATTGAAGAAAAAATGAAGTGGAGTATGCCATTCTTCGATTTCAAAGGCACAGTTTGTCATATGGCGTCCTTTAAACACCATTGTGCATTTGGTTTTTGGAAGGGATCGTTAATGCAAGATGAGTACGGCATTTTTAAAGAACGTTCTGAAGCGATGGGTTTGTTAGGGAAAATAACATCTTTGGAAGATTTACCTTCAGATGAGATCCTGATTGCTTACATACAACAGGCAATTAAATTAAATGAGGATAATGTAAAGTTGCCGGCAAAGCCAAAATCTACAGCACAGAAAGAACTCATTATTCCCGAATATTTTATTGAAGCATTAAAAGATGATCCTAAGGCCTTAGCTGTATTTCAGAACTTTAGCTTATCCAATAAAAAGGATTATGTAATGTGGCTTGAGGAAGCAAAAACAGAGGCAACTAAACAAAAACGATTGGATACCACACTGGAGTGGCTCGCAGAGGGTAAAACAAGAATGTGGAAATATAAAAAGTAAGTTATATAATACTTACAATTTTCATGAAACGGGCCTTATAATGGCCATCAAAATCTGTAATGGTTACCTGATGTACTTTACCCGAAGAGGCATGGATAAACTTGATACCGTTTTCATCAATTGAATAAACAATCCCAACATGACCGATTCTTCTTATTCTTGAATTACTGCCTGTAAAAATCAATACATCGCCTACTTTTGCGTTTTCCAAGCTGGTTTCTTTACCCGCGTAGCTAAACTCGCGTGAAGAACGTGGAACCTTAAAACCAAAATTGCTGAATACATAACTTACAAAGCCAGAGCAATCGAAACCAACCTTAGGGTTACTTGTAGCATAACGATACGGGATACCTAACATGCTTTTGGCAAAGTCGATTAAACTTTCAGATTGTTTAGCCGACGAATTGTTTGATGGTTTATCCTCTTTAGGGAGGCTGGCAACGAGCTTTTTAACTAACTCCTGGTACTGAGCCGGGATAATGGTTTGGGATTTTCCTGCCGTGGCAGACAAAATGAAAAACGCAATCGGGACTATTATTTTCTTCATATGTAGGAACCAAAGATATAAAAAATATCCAAAGTCGCTTAAAATGTTGAAAATGAGTGCAAATAAAAAAGTCCAAACAACTTGCCTGGACTTCTGATTAAAATATTTGTTTTCGATTAAATACTTGGGAACATGGATTGTGCTCTTTCACCAATTAATGGAATAGGTTTTTTCTCTCCCTGGATTGCAGCAATTAATCCGATAATCCACAATACGAATAATCCAATTTGAACAATCCGGAGTATATAAACTGCATCTAAAAAGCCGGTTGCAAAAATTAAAGGGATTAAAAATAAGCTTAAACCCCAGCTCAAAACGGTCGATGCCAGATGGAAAAGAAGCGTTTGTTTTAAATGATATCTACTCAATTCTGTTTGATTATCTTTATACATGGCGAAATAGGCAATTAACCATCCAATAAACCAAAAGTAGCTTACTATTGCGGCATTTTTTCCATTGTCGGCTGTTTTAAAAGGTGAGTTTGTTTCCATAGGTTTTTTAGTTTTCGATTTAGCACGTAAATTACTAAATAATATGGATATTATGGTGTGGTAACAGCAACAGGTAAAATCTTTCCATTAAAGAATTTGTGTCCGGTTTTAGCAAAGTCGGTAACATATTTCCCCATTTCGAAGGCCATAACCGGGCTTTGGTAACCAGGGAAAGCAGCCTCAAGCATTTCCGTTTGTGCCGATCCTAATGCAAGACAATTGATTTTGATTCCTGTTTCAGCCAATTCGAACGCCAAACATTCAGTTAAGGTGTGCAGCGCTGCTTTACTTGCCGAATAAGCTGAAAGTCCTGGGAATTTAACGCTCCCTTGAAAACCACCCATACTACCGATGTTTACAATGTGGCTTCCGCTTTGCATTAGAGGCAAAATATGCTGAATCATCCTGAAGTGTGAAATCACATTGCTTTGTAACATTTCACCCAGATCAATTTCTGTGGTTTCTAAAAAAGGTTTATTGATTAAGGCCCCTGCATTGTTAATTAAGATATCAACAGATCCTAATCGTTCCTTTAAAAATGGAACTAATGCGGCATAGTCATCATTTACAATGTCAAATTCTACTGGTAAAAGTGTACAGTCTGGATTAATGCCTTTAGCAATTTCTAAGAGTTTACGCAGTTTATCTGCCGATCGGGCAATGGCTACAATTTTGTTCTCTTTCTGTAAGCTAAACTCTAAAGCAGTTTCGAAACCGATTCCACTACTTGCACCTGTAATTATAATGTTCATTAAAAAAAGTTAAAAATTGTTGTAAAGTTAAAAGGTTCTGGACCTGATGAAATCAAAGTTAGGAAAAAAAGAGTAAGTCGACTAGAACCTTGTTTGGCGACAAGGATTAGCGAATAGTGATTACATCACTTGATTTACGCATTATGTTGCAAATGTGGTTGTCAGTCGTCCTCGTTATAAATAAGGGTGATTGGAATTAATAATTAATAAGAAATTTAAGGTATTTGAACGATAAGTTCGTCATGCTGACCTGAAGCGAAGCGGAAAGCTACGAAGTAAACCGAGCTCACCGCAGGTAATTTATTTCAGCATCTATTTTGCATTAAGACCCTGAAATAAATTCAGGGTGACGACCGACTTATTAAAGAGATAAATCAATCCTCTGTAATCAACTGGCTTACCGGGTTTTTAATTACATGTAAGCCATCGCTGATCAATTTTGTGTGATCAAGCTCCCTGCCAGCTTTTATTTCCAGATAGACCTGAATTTCCTTTTCCAGCTGATGATAAATCTTTTTATGGTAAATAATCTCCAGGATTTCCAATGCACAAAGCCAATCCTGCCTATGGTTCGATTTTAGCTGTGCGAAAATTTCGGCAAGCTTATCCAGACCTTCGCCACTTTCCCTAATTTCTCTAACCATTTGGTATAAACCGTGCAGTTTTAAAATCTTATCATCATAAGTAAGCTGATGTGTTTTTTCATTACTAATTAATGTAATTTCTTCGTAGGCGTCTTTATCGGCAGCTCCATTAAAAACTGAAACAATGGTTTCGCCTATCGCCATATCATAAATGCCCCATTCAGGTTTAAACAAGATATTTCCATTGCTTTCAGTAACCGTACAGTCTTTAAGGGCAATTAAAAGGAGCTTGTTGCTTTCGGTAATAATGTCCTTAATCACACCAATTACTTTAATGCCGCTTTCAAATAAAAGTTCAGTTTTTTCACCTGTAATTATCCCTAAAGCCTGTAATTCAGCTGTGCTATAATCTTCCAGTGCTTTTGCTGCATCTTTTAACCGACCAACGGGAGATGAAAAACCATCAGCGTGGTAATCTTTCCCATGGCCGTTCAATTGTTTTCCTTTAAATGCCAATGCCGAAGGACCGGTTGTTTTAATAAAGGTTACCTCATCTTTTGTACCCACACCAATATCGGTAAATACACCGCTTACCTGTAAGCCCGAACTACAAACCGCTGTGGCCACATTTTTACAGGCAATTGCTTTCATAATGCTTTCTGTGCCGCCTTTTCTAAAGGCCATGGTATTGGCAAAGGTTTCCAAAACATCAATAAGATTTTGGAAAGTTTCGGTTACAAAAAGCTGCGGTTGTGGTTTGGTAATATCGTAAGCGTAGTTAATCGTATCGATGTTGTACCAAAGTTTCTCCACATCATTTTGCATGCAGGTTGCACTTTCACCGATAGAAGAGAGCAAACCAGCGCCATAAATTTTAGGGTTTTCTAAAGTACCAATCAAACCATACTCAACCGTCCACCAGTGTAAGCGACCAAGTAAAGCCATTTCAGAAGGTTCGCCCATGTTTTCGCTGATGTAGCGCAGCTCTTTTTCTGCCTTGGCAATCTGAAATTCATCTGCATCTATGGCTTCCTTCAAAATGGATAATTTCCTAATGGCCTCGTAAAGTTCAAAATCTTTCGCCGAAAACATGGCTTTTGCGCCAATTGAACCAAAATAACTTAAATAATTATTGTAATCCGTATCGGCAATAATAGGCGCGTGACCAGCACTTTCATGTATAATATCCGGTGCAGGTGTATATTCAATGTGATTAATCTGGCGGATATCGGCAGCAATTACCAGTACACGGTAGGCCTGATATTCCATAAAAGCAGCTGGCGGAATAAAGCCATCAACAGTTACGGCGCCCCAACCAATCTTGCCCAGATTGTCGTTCATCGTTTGCAGGTCGGGAATGTGTTCGATACTTAAACCCGCTCGTTGTAAGCCTTTTATGTAAGGGTAGTAAGCAACATTTTTAAGATAGCTATAATTCTGACGCATTACGTAACGCCACACCGCTTGATCGATCGGCGTGTATTTTTCGTAATTCTGGGCAACAATAAATTGCTTTAAATGATTGGGCAATTTTGTTACCTGCGCATTATTAAAATCATTAAAATGGCTCATGGTTAATCTAAAAATAAGTTGGTCGGCAGCTAAGTTAGGATGTTGTTTTTATCTTATCAAGAAAGTGCTTGGATAAATTAACAGCTTAGCGTAATAAAGGTTTCTGGCAGTAAAAAGATAAGTTGATGATTAGAAAAGGTGCTGTCGTATTTCATCGGCGAGGTTCGGTCGGGCTGTGCGCTATATCCCCGATGAAGAATCGGGGGATGCCGCTTCCATCCCGTTTAAGTACTTAGGGCAGTTTAAAAACTAAAATAGAGGTACTGTTTTGGCCACCTAAACCCGACTGGAACGTAAAGCCCGGAACGAGATACGAGTGAGGACTTGATTGAAGGCGGGATTGTAGAAACCGAAATGCTTGTGCCACTGCTTTCCAAAAATAGATAAGATTAAAAGCAATTTATAACAGATCCAGTAGAAAGTCGTCATCTCGACCGAAGCATCGCGGAGTGGAGAGATCTTTAAACTATGTTATTGAAATCAAGTTAAAGATTTCTCCTCCAAAGGAGTTCCTTTGGAGCACTACGGTCGAAATGACGATACTTCTAATCGACCCAACTCTTTTTATCAGTGCCTCCATGACAAACAATTACTTAGGATTATTAATGTTTTTTCCCTTTTTATCACCTATTTTCTTTACGCTAAACGTAAAGTAGTGTTGATATAGGTAACTGAAAAGCGCCATTAAAACCGAAACCAGTATTCTAGAAAGCATTGCCAAAGTTGGATAATCTCTCAAAAGTTCCAGCAAAAACTTCAATAAAACATAATTGGCCAGTATATTAATGAATTGAAGATTTAAAAACCTAAAAAGCTGAACCCGGCCTTTTAATTCGCTATGTGTAAATATCACATACTTATTGAGTAAAAAACTGGTTGGAATGGCAATTGTATAATCGACCAATAGCGATGCAGTTTCTCTCTGAAGTACAATTATCCCAAAATCTACTTCTTCGGTTTTAAAAATGAAAAAATAAGCAAAATAATAACTTAAAATTCCCAATAGCAAAGTACCGCCACCAGTAGCCATGTACCTAAAATTGTGTAAGGAAATAAATTTTTTAAAAGGAGGGTGAAAAAAATCTATCACGGCTAAAATTGCTGTACGCATTGACGATAAAATATTAAAAGTTTCTAGGCCGAAATATTAACAATCGGTTTATCTCATATAAGTTTAAGGCGCAAAGGTAATTTTTTATATAGATTTTTGTAGAAACAAAAAATATCCGAGAATTAATTGCTGTGGAGAAATCATATATTTTACTCGTTATTGGAGTAATATGTAGGTTGTGCAACAAAATCAATTACTGCGCACCAGGTATAAGAAGGGTGGGGCTGTATGCTTACGCCAACGGTATTAAGCTTGTATTTTTGATCGAGTAAATTAAAGCGGTGGCCAAGAGAAGGTACACCACAATCTAACAACAGGTGGCAAACAATATCTAAACTGTTCGAGTAACCGAAATCGATATTTTCGCTCATGGCCTTGTTGGGAAAGTATCTGGATAATCGTTTAGAAAATTTATCCCCGTTACTGCTTTCGTGTGTATCGAGATTATTCCTGTTTAAATCCTGTGCATGGCTTCGGCTTAATGAAGTTAATTTATCATCAGGATAAAACATCTGTAGGTTTTTTACACCACGTAAATGTTTAAGTAAAGAAGTGTAGTAGGAATTGTTTCTGGTAATTCTGAGTTCATTGTAATTTCTATACTTCCGCACTTTAGCATTATAGTTATTGATGTAGTCTTCTAAAAACGTATAATAAAACTTTTCGCCATCTAGGCGGATCAGGTTCATATACATCACAATGTTTTTTTCTTCGTTATTTAAATAAGAAGCATTTGCTGCGGTATTGGCTTTGCGGAATTCGGCATCAGTCCATTTTTGAGCATTAACCTGGCTGGAAAAAAATAAGAGCAAAAGGGCAGGTAGAAGTATTTTAAACATAGGATGATTTTCATGGATAACGTCTTTTATTTTTTTTTATTTCTCGTTTTTTAAAATAATATCGCGTAAGCAATTAGTTACAGCCTTTACCTGATAAGGCAATGTGAATATGCGTATTTTTAGTTTTAGAAAACGATGATGAAAGGAATATTAATATTAGGCTGTTTATTAAATTTTGTGGTTTCCTTAAAGGCGCAGGTTGATACGGCAGCAATTAGAACAGTTTCGAATCAGATAAAGAAAGAATTTGCCTCAGATAAACGGTCTGTTTATTTTAATATTCAGTTTAAAGGAGATACTGTTTTTGCAGAAAGTACCTCGGCGCAAGTGCTCGAGGCACTAAATAACCAAAGCAAAGATTTTAAGGGTTTCGTTAAAATAAATACACTCCTTCCTTCAAACAATTTAGCTGGGATGGAATATGGATTAGCCAACCTTTCGGTCTGTAACAATAGAGCAGCCCCTCAAAATGCAGCAGAAATGATGACGCAGATGATTTTGGGCACACCTGTGCAAGTATTAAAGAAACAAGGCGGTTACTATTTGGTGCGTACACCCGATGGTTACCTGTCATGGACTGATGCTACTGCTGTAAGTATAATGGATAAAACGGCTTTTGAGGAGTGGAAAAAATCAAAACGGATTATTTTTACTTCCGATTTTGGGCATGCTTTTAGCAAAGCAGATATGAACTCCTCACGTGTTTCCGATTTAGTAAATGGCAATATCTTAGTATTAACTGGCGAAGAAAAAGCTTATTATCAAGTTGTTTTTCCCGATAAACGGACGGGCTACATTAAAAAAACTGATGCCAAATTGTTTTCGGATTGGCTGAAAAAACCTAATCCGAATGCGGAAGCTATTTTGACAACTGCAAAAACATTAATTGGCGTGCCCTATCTTTGGGGTGGCACATCTATCAAAGGGGTAGATTGTAGTGGTTTTACCAAAACGAGCTATTTCCTGAATGGAATCATTATTCCGAGAGACGCCTCGCAACAAGCTTTGGTTGGAGAAGATATACCTGTTTTAGAAGGAGATTCGATTAGCCTCACCAAGTGTCTTAAAAATTTAAAAGCTGGCGATCTATTGTTTTTTGCCGCGGCGAAATTGAAAGGAACATCTGGAGGAAGAATAACACATACTGCTATTTATATTGGCGATGGCGAGTTTATTCAATCAGCTGGGATGGTTAGGATTAACAGTTTGAAACCAGATGCAGTTAACTTTGATGAACGTGAAAGCAAAACCCTGGTTAGTGCTAAACGTTTTCTAAACCAGATTGGTAAGCCCGAAATTACGCGGGTAGATCAGCATGATTGGTACGGAACCTCGTCCTATTAATGTTTGGACTTAAAGCAGTGTCTGTTCAATCCCTCTCCTTGAGGAGAGGGAATTTGAGACAGTAGTTATAGCTACAAACTTAGATAGGGTAAGGTTTACAAAAACATACCACCCGATGCTTCAATTCGCTGCGCATTAATCCATCTCGAATCTTCAGTACATAAAAAGGCCACCACGCCACCAATATCATCTGGCAAACCTACGCGGCCTAAGGCAGTATTTGAGGCAATTCCTGCATTTATTTGCTCGTTATCGCGCACTACACCACCTCCAAAATCAGTTTCAATGGCACCTGGAGCAACAACGTTAACTCTGATTCCTCTTACACCTAGTTCTTTAGCCTCATACCTTGTTAAGGTTTCCACAGCACCTTTCATCGATGCATAAGCTGCGTAGCCAGGGGTAGCAAAACGCGCCAAACCAGTAGAAAGATTAATAATCCCACTGCCATCATTTAATAACGTTAAAGCCTTTTGGGTTAAAAAGAAAGTCCCTTTAAAGTGGATGTTTATCAAAGTATCAAATTGTTCTTCGGTAGTTTCGGCAAAAGATGCATGAATGCCGATTCCTGCATTATTGATTAGAAAATCGAATTTTTCGGCATTAAAAACAGATTTTAGTACAGCTCTAACTGTTACGAAAAAAGCATCGAAAGTTTTGGTGTCGGCTACATTTAACTGTATCGCGGCAGCCCGTACCCCTAGCTGTTTTATTTCGTTAACAGTAGCTTCTGCTTCTTCCTTTTTAGATTGGTAGGTAACAATTACACCAATTCCTTTTGCTGCAATTTTTAAAGCAGCATTTTTTCCTAATCCGCGGCTGCCACCGGTTACCAGGGCGATTTTATTTTGTGTTTCCATTTTCTTTTAATTTGTTAAACAAAGTTAGATGGAAACCAGCTATAAAAATGGTGACAGCTTAAGTAAAAATGGTGACTGTTTAAGTTTTATATGGTGACAATTTCCTTATTTGCGGCCAAAGACTGGAAATAAGCTTCTCTGTACTGTTTTGGTGTTTGGCCAGAGAAATGTTTAAAAAACTTGGTAAAGTTAGATGGATCATAGGTTAGTGTCCTTGCAATTTCGGCAATAGGCATACTTACATTCTGTAACATCGATTTCGAAATTTCCATTAAACGTTCTTCAAAGAAATAACAAGGTGAGTGGCCTGTAGCCGATTTAATGGTATTGCTTAAGTGTGTGGGGTGAACGTGAATAAGCTCGGCAAAATCCCTTACTTCGAACATCTCAGTTGCCTTGCCCGATACCACATCATCTAAATGTTTATCCAGCTCTTTTAAAAAATCTGCTGCAATTTCGTGTTGACGGGCAAAAAATTTCTGTGGGATTTTCATATCAAAGCGATTCTGGCTTAAACAAATATAATATTCGGATAAATGAATATGAAATCTGAAAGTTATTTGTGACCAATAGATTATTAAATGTAAAAACCGCTGATTTTTAGACCAACGGTTTTATATTTTAAAAAGTTAATACTTATTTTTTGCTAAAGGGTAGGTCAAAAATACCATCTGTTACCGTTACTGATGTATTAATCGTCGTATTTTCATTTGGTGCTTTAAATGAAAATGTTCCTTTTAATTTACCACTAGCTTCACTTGTAATCACCAATGTACCACTTGTAGCAGTAAATGAGCCTGTAGGTGTTTGGTCTTTCATGTAAGATCCAATTCCATCGGTTACGAGATCGTAGGTACCTACGCCTTTATAATCTATTACAGAAAGAATCATTCGTTTATCACCATTTATAGTTACAATGGTAAGTAAATTCCCAATAATTGGAGTGTTGATTGATGTTGCTTCACCGGTAAAACCAATTGTGGTACCATCTACTTTTGCACTTAAATTATTCGTGCTGTTATTGGTTTCGGGTAGTTTAACCGGAACCAAACTGATCATAAACTGTCCATCGCTGATGGTTTTGCTTGTTGCAGTAGATTGATTTTCGCCTTTAAACTCAAAAGTGCCCTTAATGTATTTGTCTGCTAAGTAACTGGTTATCTTTATTTTTCCTGATGTATTGCCTATGTAAGCATCTTGTAATCCGGATGTACTCAAAAGGTAAATTGCCATATTGTTATCCGATAAATTATAGGTGCCAACACCTTTAAAACCGCTGATCAGTAAACTAAAGCCAGTATTAATTCCTTTGTTACCCGAGATTTGGACACTTATTTCTCCACCTACATCATAAACCTGGGCAGTAGCTAACGTACATTGCACTAAAGCACCATCAACTTTTGCGCTCATTGTAGATAAAGCCCATTCCTGATGGTAATCGATTTCTTTTTTGCAGGATGACGTAATTAAAAGGCATATGAGTGCCAGTAGCGATAATTTGAAAGGTACTTTCACGAGCGTTAATTGTTTGGTTAATTAATAATATGCTAAGATAAAGAAAACTGATACAATTTTTTAACAAATTTCGCGCGCTGGTACCAATCGTTATAAACCAATTCTACTTGCCTCACCTCGAAAGTGCCAAAATCAAAATCCCTGTACTTTTCGATAAGACTAAGCAAAGCGTTTATATGGATTAACTCCGATCTGAAACGGATTACGGTAGCGTGGGCGGTTTGGATGGCATAACGTTTATCGATACTCTGTTGCAGATCTGAATTTTTAAAGCCAGCTCGCAAATCATCTCTGATTTCGTTTAAGGTATCGGTTAAAAAACCTTGAATTAAAATGCAGGATGCCGATGCCGTAAGTCCTTTAAACTGAATCTTGAAACGCTTATGTCTGGCTAAAACCTGTTGGATGAGTTGAATGTAATCCTCAACATCGATATCCTTTAAGCCGAAGCCCTCATAACAGGAAATGATAGACATTAGGGTAATGTGTATGTCGGTATTCTGATAATAATATTGATCAGGTTCAATTGCTTTTGCTTCAGTTAAAAACTGTTGGATTTTACCTTTAGTTTCAGTGTCTGGCCTGATTACCAGTGTGATTCCAAAACGCTGATCGGTATCTGAATCGATTAAATGATCTGTTTCATAATTTCCGGCAGATATCTTTGCGATTGATTCGGTATAAAGTTTATGGTAATGCTCGGTTAAATTCATTTTTTGTACACAAAAAGAAAGCGTATCACCGATACAGGATTGTCATACTGAGCCTGTCGAAGGACCTACTTAGATTTGTAGTAAAGCGTTTCGACAGGCTCAACGTGACAGATTGAGGGAAAATTAACTTTATGATCTCTCAAATATTATAAATCTACCTTGGACGCCCTCAGGTGTCTAAGGTGGTTAAAATTAGGCCAACAAAGTTTTCCAACTCACTGCTGATCCTATTATGTTTCCTAAATCGGCTATGGCTACACGTTCTTGCGCCATGCTATCGCGATGGCGGATAGTAACCGTATTGTCTTCTAAACTCTGGTGATCAACCGTAATACAGAAAGGCGTACCAACAGCATCCTGACGGCGATAACGTTTACCGATAGCATCTTTCTCTTCATAAATACAGTTAAAATCAAATTTCAAGGTATCCATAATCTCACGGGCCTTTTCAGGTAAACCATCTTTTTTGGTCAATGGGAAAACAGCCACTTTGTACGGCGCCAAAGCTGGGTGTAAACGCAATAACGTACGGCTATCCTGTTTATCATCGGTGCTTAAATCCTGCTCTTCAAAAGCATTAATCATGGTTAACAAGAACATACGGTCTAAACCAATAGATGTTTCGATTACATAAGGAATGTAATTGCCATAAGGTTTACCTTCTTCGTTTAAGTCGTTATCGAAATACTGCATTTTTTTGCCTGAAAACTTCTCATGCTGCTTTAAATCGAAATCGGTACGGCTATGGATCCCTTCAACTTCTTTAAATCCGAATGGGAATTCGAACTCAATGTCAGTAGCCGCATTGGCATAGTGGGCTAATTTTACGTGGTCGTGGTAACGGTATTTTTCGGGCGGAGTTCCTAAAGCTTTATGCCATTTTAAACGAGCTTCTTTCCAGTATTCGAACCATTTTTTATCTTCACCCGGTCGTACAAAAAATTGCATTTCCATTTGCTCAAATTCGCGCATACGCATAATAAACTGGCGGGCAATTACTTCATTTCTGAAAGCCTTACCAATCTGCGCAATACCGAAAGGAATTTTCATCCTTCCCGATTTTTGAACATTTAAAAAGTTTACGAAAATGCCCTGTGCTGTTTCCGGACGAAGATAAACTTCATCGCTGCCTTCAGCCATTGCACCGAATTGAGTGCTAAACATCAGGTTAAACTGGCGTACATCAGTCCAGTTAGAAGTTTTAGAAATAGGGCAGATTACTTTATAATCAACAATTAAATCTTTTAGCTGTGCTAAATTTTCAGATTTAAGCGCAAGGTTCATTTCTACCTCAAGTGTTAAACCCTTTTTAACGAATCTCCAGCTCGCTTCCTCAACAAAAGGATATTTACTGTGATCTAAAATCGTTTTCTCATCTTTAAATGTTGGCACCCAGCTCGCCTGACCTTCATCACTTAAGCCCAATATTTCTTGTTGAAATTCTTCAAATTTTGCTTTGTTTTCTGCACTGAAATTGGCCAGTTCCGAATATAGCTCATCAATTTTATTCTCTAATAACTGATCGGCACGGTAACGTTTTTTAGAATCCTTGTTATCGATCATTGGGTCGTTAAAACCATCAACGTGTCCGCTGGCTTTCCAAACCTTAGGGTGCATAAAAATTGCAGAATCAATCCCAACAATGTTTTCATGCATTTGTACCATGGCTTTCCACCAGTAGGTTTTAATGTTGTTTTTTAACTCGGCACCCAATTGGCCGTAATCGTAAACGGCACTTAAGCCATCATATATTTCGCTGCTCTGAAATACAAAACCGTATTCTTTAGCGTGTGATATTACATTTTTAAATTGTTCGTCGTTATTCTTTTGAGCCATAATGCAGCAAAGATAATAAAAAGGCGGAGGGTTTAAAGGTATAAGGCTGAAGGTTTTTGATCAATGGTAAAGGAACTGCAGATTTTAGAATTTCTGCACATAACTTAGGTGTTATAAGGTGTCTTAGGTGGTCTGAAACAGACGAAAGGTGTCTTATCCGTCCTTAAATTCTTATATGGTTCAAAATAATTAGGAAAGCAATAGTCGCGCTAATCGGTTTCGGAGCTCCTGCTTTCCGCTTTAATCGTTACACTCGTGCTCGCTTCAATACAGGTTTAGGTGGCAGGAAATGTGAAACTATTAATGTTTAAATATAGGGTGCAAAAAAAAATCGATGTAACTAAATGTCACACCGATTTTTAAAATTAAGAAAGTGATTAGGTTTTTGTTGGCTTAAATGCTGATGTCCCTTTCCTCTTCAACACTTAATACGCCTTCAATTTTTTTGATATCTGCAATTTTATGATTGCCCGGAACAATTACGATTACACCAATTGAATCTAAAGCTTCTGTATCTTTGATACCTATTTTGCTTAACTCGTTAACTACTTGGTTTATAGTCCCATCCTGTACAGATATTAACCATTTTGTTTTCATCTTATAATTTTTTCAATTGGGCCAATTGGATCGATAGGGAATTTCGGATTAACTAAAATAGGGAATTTATCAATTGGGAATCTATCAATTGGGTATTTTATCAATCTTGTTTTTGTAGGCGCTTGTACTAATCCTGCACCTACATCTCTGCCTGGTAAAGGTAAAGTTTTCGCGGTTGAGGTTAATTTTCTCCACAAATTAATCCCTCTCAGACCCGATGCCTGTGCCCATAGTGCGGCAATACCGGCAACATGTGGGGTAGCCATACTGGTTCCATTCCAGCTTGCGTATTTAGTCGGTAATTTTGTAGAAGAGTACACATTAACACCCGGAGCAGCAATATCTACAGCACCATAAGTTGGGTAAAGGCCTCCGTTAGAAAAAGCCGCTACGTTCATATTTACATCTACAGCACCTACAGCCATTATTGATGGACAATTTGCAGGGTGCATTACCTGTCTAACAGTGCCTGGTCGTGCCGAATCATTTCCTGCAGCAGCAATAATTAAAGTACCTTGTGCTAAAGCACGGGCGGCAGCGGTTTCAAAAACAGCAGAATAGCCTGCTCCGGTTACAAAGCCTCTTAACGACATGCTTACCACATCACAACGGTTGGCAATTGCCCAGTTAATGCCGGCAAGAATGCCTCCATCTCCACCAGAACCACCATTGCTTAAAACTTTTCCGATATAAATACTGGCGGCATAAGCAATACCGTATCTTTCTGTTGCCGATGGCGAACTAGAAGGACCACAGGCAGTACCAGTACAGTGTGTACCGTGGCCATGTCCATCCTGTGTACTTTCTCCGCTAATAAAACTTTGATGAACAACAGGACGGCCAGCAAAATCAGGGTGGCTAAAGTCGAAACCAGTATCCAATATGGCTACTTTAATGCCTGCACCATTGTAAGGGTTGTACCTTAAAAAGCTGGTTGGCACAACATTGGTTGCTTTTAATCCCCAGGTAGCACCAACAGATTCTACTTCCGATTCTTGCTCTTCATAATTGTAATCTTCTGTTTCGCTTCCAACCAACACGTTGGTCATTTGGTTTACCGCGTCTCTGTAACCCTCTACATAATTTTGGGTACTTTCATCCAGCATTCCAATAGCATAAACTACTCTTTCCTTTTCTACAATCATTTCACTTTCGCCTAAACTGCTGATTGAATTTTCAATTTTCGGTTTTTCGTTTACGATAGCAATTCCCAGCTTGTCTAGTATGATACCATCAGTTTTAGCGAGGTCTTTATCTGTGAAAAATTCGTTTTCAAATTCTAAAGAGCTTTTTAGGTTCAGTCCGCTAATAGAATTGATCTGGTTAATAGAATCGGAGGTGTTGGATCCTTCTGGTAGTAGTACAAGGTATCTTCCTGTGTACTCTACTTTTTCTTCTTTTTTCAAGGTTTTTGACATGGTTTAAGTTTTTTAAGTTTTGCCTACTCTATTCAGGATTTTCGGCTTATTCCCATTGGTGTTTTTTGTTGTTAAACACTAATCCAAAGTTGAAACAGTTGGCGCAGAAAAACCTTAGGTAAACCACTAGAAATCAATGGTGAAAGCAACAAAATAAAAAGCGGTAAAAACAACAATAAAATATGGGGAAAACCCCATCTGTTATCTATAAAAGTTTTATCACATTTGGGAATAAAAGTTAACTTTAATTAAAACTCAAAAAATTATGGAAATGCAACATCTACCTAGCTATGCTATCGTATTTTTATGTGGAGCACTAGTATGTTATCTGTTACTAAAACTAATCGATCTTATGAAAACAAATGAAAGGCGGGGACGTCCAAATACCATGGATCCGGCAATAATCCAACAAATGGTAGATAATTACCGCAACAACCATTTAGCAGCAATTAATAAAGTATTGGGAATAAACGATGCCCATTCTGTTTCTTTCGGTTTAAAAACCCTAAAAAAATTCATCGCTGATATCGAATTTTTTAGTAAAAAAGCAGACCCGCGCATTGCTGATGGTGCACTGGGTATCCGTTTCTATTACGCTGCTTATCCAAAAGACAACGAATGGAATGGTTTTGAGGATGAGAAATCGATAGGAAAAAATTATGCCCAAAAACATACACTTGTTATGATTCCTACTTTAAAGAAAAAGAGCAGCGATGGAAGCTACCAGGATTACGACTTTAACCCTTTAGACCGTGCTACTTTCCCTCTAAAAGAAAGAGAAAAAGAGCAACCCATTACCTTAATGGCCATAAGTTCGGATAGTAGTGACAGTCAATCGCGTGAGGTAATGGCTCAAAACCATGGACAAACCATTCCACCAGCCGATTCAGCAATAGAAACCTATTAATATCTTGATGAAATGAACGACTTCCAGAAATTTTTGAGCGACATTTTTCTCTGGATTGAAGGAGGGGCTGCATTGATTGCGTTTTGCTACTTTAAACGGTTAAAGGGACAACATTGGAGGTATTTTATCTATTATCTGACCACTATTTTTATCTGTGAAGTAATTGGGAAATGGGGAGGGGAATATATCAGCTTTTCAAAAACTAAATATTATAACTATATCGTTATCCCTTTCCAGTTTATCTTTTTTTACTGGCTTTATGCCGTAAAATCATTTAAGGATAAAAGATTATTTTGGATACTCTCTTTGTTGTACATAATTTCATTTATACTCAGCAGATTATTCTTTAAGGAAAGTAAAGTATATTTTTCCTTTAGCTATACTTTTGGATGTTTACTCCTAATGTTTTTGGTTATCAAAGAATATTATAATCAGGTAAACTCAATCAACATTCTCAACTTTCAAGAAAATAGAATGTTTTATATTAATTTAGGCGTAACCTTATTCTATATCGGTACATTACCTTTTCTTACGTTTTATTCGTTATTGCGGGCTTATATCCAGATCTGGAATATTTATTTCGATTATTTTCTGGTATCAGGGATTGTAATGTATGTATTATTCTCAATTTCATTTATATGGGGAAAACAGAGCTCTTAATTACCATCATCCTTTTTAACCTGTTTTTCGTGCTCTTTGTAGTCGCCATTATGGTCTATATTAAAAAATATAAAGAACGGAAAAGGGAATATCTGAATGAAATCAAAATCACCAACGAAATACATCAGAAGGAACTTTTAACTACCCAGTTAGAAATACAACAGGCCACCATGCAGCAGATTGGCCGTGAATTACACGATAATATCGGGCAAAAATTAACATTGGTGAGTCTTTATACCCAGCAATTGGTGCACGAAAACAAAGTGCCTCAAGCGAGTAAAAGAATTGAGCAGATTTATCAGATCATTAATTCATCGTTGCAGGACTTAAGGAGTTTGTCGAAAAACTTAACGAACGATAATATAAGTGAAAATGAAATTGTAACTTTAATACAGGAAGAAGTGAACAACCTCAATGCTTTGAAAAAATGTAAGGTAACCTTTCAACACAATTTCGAAAGTATAGATCTGGAGTTTGTAAAAAAGAATGTATTATTAAGGATAACACAAGAATTTCTTCAAAATAGCTTAAAACATGCACATTGCAGCAATATCAAAATTCAGTTAAACTCTTCTCCTGAAGTTTTTTTAGCATTAAAAATACAGGATGATGGTGTAGGCTTTGATTATGGTAAAATCACTTCTGATGGTATAGGATTAAAAAACATGAAAAAAAGAGCCGAAATTATCGGTGGACAATTTAATTTAGAAAGCAAATCCGATTTAGGCACTACACTTACTATTATTTTAAATGGCCCGGCATGAAAAAAACTATAGTTATTGTTGATGATCATATCCTGATTGCAAAAGCACTTCAGGGCATTATAGATAATTTTGCAGCCTTTGAGGTGATGTATGTTTGTGAAAACGGGAAAGAGTTGATTAAAAACTTCGAAAACAGCAATAAAATCCCCGATATTTTACTTTTAGATATTAGCATGCCCATTATGGATGGTTTTGAAACCGTAACCTGGGTAACTGCACACCATCCAGAGGTAAAAGTAATGGCCCTGAGTATGCAGGGTGAAGAAAAAAGTGTGATTAAAATGGTTAGCAACGGTGCTAAAGGCTACCTCTTAAAAAATGCGCATCCGGTAGAACTCGAAAACGCGCTTACAAAGTTGAATATCAACGGATTTTTTTATCCTGATTGGGCATCAAAAATCATTTTCTCCAGCCTGAATAAAACCAAAGATGCTGAGATCAAAATTTCAGATCGGGAGAAAGAGTTCTTAAAATATACTGTTACTGAGCTTAATTATAAGGAAATAGCCGATAAAATGTTCTGTAGCCCACGTACAGTTGAAAGCTATCGCGATCAGTTATGTGAAAAACTCGAACTTAAAACAAGGGTAGGTTTGGCTGTTTTTGCCATCAAAAATGGCTTTGCGTAAAGGTTAATTATTTAAAAGTATGAATGGTAAACTGATATGATAGTGCGATTAACCGATTTCAACAATTAACCAATTAACCTTACTTTTGAAGCATGAAATTCCATCATTTGCTGTTTTTGGTTATGGTTGCAGTTTTTACCTCATGCAAACCAGAAGAAAAAAGCCATCAATATATTAAGTTTAATACACCAACGGAGTTATATCAATTCTTAAAATGGTCGCCAGAAAACCGTTTTCCATTAATCAGTGCCCATCGTGGTGGTCCCATGCCTGGTTTTCCTGAAAACTGCATCGAAACATTTAATAATGCCACTACTTATAATCCAGTAATTATCGAATTCGACATTGCTTACAGTAAAGATTCGGTAATGGTGATTATGCACGATGATAAGCTTGATCGTACGTCGACAGGAAAAGGACCGATTGGCAATTATACTTATGAGGAACTGAAGGCTTTTAATCTTAAAGACGATGAGAGCAAAGAAACAAAATTTAAAATCCCGACTTTAGATAGTGTATTAAGCTGGAGCAAAGGAAAAGTTTTATTAACCATCGATTTGAAAAAGGGTGTTTCTTATGCCAAAGTGATTGAAAAGGTAAGACAATATAAAGTAGAAGGTAATTCAATAATCATTACCTATACTGCCAATCAGGCCAAGGAGGTGCATCAATTGGCACCCGAACTCATGATTTCAGCCTCTGTGCAGAAGAAAGCTGAGTTGAAACGTTTAAATAGCTTGGGTATACCCAATAACCGTATTGTAGCTTTTGTTGGTGTTTCTGCTCCGGATAAAGAATTGTACCAATACCTGCACAACAAAGGCATTACCACTATTTTAGGCACAATGGGGAATATCGATAAAAGCGCCATTGCCAGTCCGGTAAAAAATGTTTATTATCATTTGGTTAACAATGGTGCAGATATTTTATCTAGCGATAATTTACCACAGGCATCAGAAGAACTGGATAAGTTTAGGTATAATAAAAAATTAAGTTCAGCGCATATAAACTAACCACAGATGGAAAGGATGAACACAGATCGGTTTAACCAATTATGAAATCTGTGTTTATCTGTGCAAATCTGTGGTAAAAAACATAAAATGAGTATTTCAGTTAAAAATCTTTCTAAACATTACGATAAGCAAAAGGCGGTCGATTCGATTAGCTTTGAAGCCAGTCCAGGTCGTATTTTGGGTTTTCTTGGCCCTAATGGAGCTGGTAAATCTACAACCATGCGTATGCTTACCGGTTATTTAGAACCTACCTCAGGCGAGGCTGAAATTTCTGGTAAAAGCATTCTTTACGATGCCATTGAAGCTAAAAAGCATATTGGTTACCTGCCTGAAAATACACCGCTTTACGCTGATATGTACGTAAAGGAATTTTTAAATTTTGTTGGTCAAACGTATAAACTTTCCAATTTACCTGCACGGATTGAAGAGGTCATCAAAATGGTAGGCTTAACACCAGAGCAGCATAAAAAAATCGGTACGTTATCCAAAGGGTATCGTCAAAGGGTAGGTTTGGCCCAGGCGATAATCCATAATCCTGCAGTTTTAATTTTAGATGAGCCCACTTCTGGTTTAGACCCAAACCAATTGGTTGATATTAGGCAGCTGATCAAAACATTAGGTGCAGCTAAAACGGTTGTCATTTCTACGCACATTATGCAAGAGGTTGAAGCCATTTGCGATGACATCATCATTATTAGCAAAGGTAAAATCGTAGCTAACAACTCACTTGAAGGTTTGAAAAAAGCTCACCAACAGCAATCATTAGAAGATATTTTTAGAAAACTTACTGCTTAATTAATGCTTTGCCAAAAAATAAAAAACACCTTAATAGTCCTTCTATTTTTAACACCTGTTACATTGAAAGCCCAAAATACCCCTAATATTGGTATTGGTGCCGAAATAGGTTTGCCATCAGGTAACTTTTCCAATCTTTCAGGAATTGGCCTGGGCGCATCTGTAAAAGCTGATCTTCCTGTTGCAGAAAATTTTGCGTTGACTTTAAATGTAGGTTTTATGAACTTTTTTGGTCGGCGGAATCAACTTTTCAATGTCCAGGATTTAACTTACGGACCCGCTAAAGCTGGCTTGAAATATCAGCTGGGAGAAAGCTTTTACGCTGAAGGGCAGTTAGGCGCAGCATTGCCTTTAAATAAAAATCAGAAAACCTTATTTGCCTGGTCGCCCGGCATAGGCAATCAATTCAAACTTTCAGGAGGAAATAAACTCGATTTAGGCATCCGCTATGAAGCATGGACAGGAAAGAATAATACGATCGGCTTGAACAGATCCGATACAAAAGGATTTGCGGGGATCAGATTTGCTTATGTGTTTGGGCTGTGAAACAATTGTTGTGTTTAATTGTTTGATTTAGTGGTCAAAAAATACAATGCTCCTAAATCTTATAACTTAATACAACGTTTTAGAATAAATTATTTTTTGTTTAACATTCAGTTAATCAGTGTGTTGTGTTTTAAAGTTTCTTTTTCAGGTTTTATTTGTAACGTTTTTGGCATCATGATTGTCTAAAATCCGAAATAATTAACGAACAATAAATAAAAATCACATGAAAAAAGTATTACTTTCTTTATTAATGGTTGCAGGCCTGGGCTTTGCAGCTTCAGCTCAAACAGAAGGAGCGGTTCAAAAACTAAGCATTGGTGCTGAATTTGGTTTACCGACAGAAAAAAATTCAAATACCTTAATCGTAGGCGGTTCATTGCAGTACGAGCATCCAGTGGCTAAAGATTTAAATTTAACTGGTTCTGCTGGTTATTTATCATTAATGGCTACAGGAGATGCAAAAGATTTTCTGAAAGCTCTTGGGCAAAAAACCAGTTATGGTGTTATTCCATTAAAAGCTGGTGCCAAATATTATTTTGGTGGTAATTTTTATGGTGCCGGTGAACTAGGTGCAGCAATTAGCACTGAAACAGGTGGTAGCACTTTATTTGCAGTTGCACCAACTTTAGGCGCATCATTTTCTGTTGCCGATAAATCTAGTTTAGATTTCGGTTTACGTTACGAAAATTGGTCAGGAAATGGCGGTTCTACAGGCTTTATTGGCTTACGCGCTGCATTTGCCTTCGGTTTATAATATTAAACCATAATTTATTCCAAAGCCTCCAAGAAATTGGGGGCTTTGTTTGTTTATCAGCTATTTAAGGTTTCATCGTTTACAAAATAATTTTAACTATCAAATTAGTTTATTTATTATTGTACTGTTTAGCCGTATAGGCGAAAGCACGGAAACTAAAAAATAATTTTCAAAAACAACTCTCAAAAAAATCAGATGAAAAAACTAGTATTATCTTTATTAACAGTTGCAGGTTTAGGCTTTGCAGCTTCAGCTCAAACAAACAAACCTGTAATTTTTGGCTTGAAAGCAGGGGTAGCCTTTCCAAACATGACCATCTCATCAGGAAATGCGTCGGTAAGTTTTGATGCAAAAACATCTTATTATGTTGGCGGTACGGCCGAATTTGTGCTGTCTGATGTAATTTCAATTCAACCGGGTTTAACTTTTATAAACAAAGGAACAAAACTGGCCAGCGGTGATATTGATTTCGAAGATAATGACATTGCAACTACTGAAGAGGCAACATTAAACTTTAAATATCTGGAGTTACCGGTAAACTTATTGGCAAATTTTAAAGTAGGAAGCGCTGGTAAGGTATTTCTGGGTGCAGGACCTTATTTTGCGTATGCATTAAGTGCAAATGGTAAATACGGGTCGATAAAAGAAGACATCAAATTTGGCGAGGCAGAATCAGAGTTTAAACGGACCGATTTTGGTCTAAACTTTTTAGCTGGTTACCAATTAAACAATGGTTTTAATATTCATGCAGGCTATGGATTGGGGCTAAGCAGTATAGCAGATACAGATCTCTCTGATGAGATTACCTTTAAAAATAAAGTTTTCTCAGTGGGCGTAGGTTTTTCTTTCTAAACCAAACCGGGAAATAAAGAGGAGGTTGTATCACAAAGATAATTTCTCCTCAGATTTTGTCATGGTGAGCCTGTCGAAACACATTAAATGTTATTTAATTAAGCCCTTCGACAGGCTATCATTGACGTTATTTTACAAATCATTATTTTAACTGCTTTTGTATTTCCATCCAGCTAGGCCATAGCACGGTACCCCCGTTCTACTTAAATCTGGCCTAACAAATTTTTCGGGCTGCACTGTTCTTGCCGCACAACTGGCTTCAAAAGAAAACGGCGAAGCCCTCATGAATGCAGCTGAAAACTATAATACGAATGAATAAATTTTCAGCCGGCATTTTTTGTTTTTTCATGGATCTTTATGTTTTCAGTGGCATTCAAGCTAGCTGTGCTGGTCTTTTTGATGCCAAAAAGAAAGAGCCCGACGACGGCGAGCCGAGGCAAGATCGTGGTGTATGGAAAAAGAAATCAATTACACGTCACTCATATCGATTTTTATAAAATAAATTATCCTTCAGGATGATAATTCGAAATTTATGATACAGCCTCTTTTTAAATTTAAATATTGCTGATTTACTAATACATTCATTTAATCAATTCCTTTTAAATTTGCAGGAATAAATGGTTAACTTCGGCGTTTTAATAGCACATGTACGCAGTTTTTAAACGCGAGTTATTCAGTTTCTTAAGTTCGATGGTTGCTTATATTACCATTGGCATTTTTCTATTGGTTTCTGGCCTGTTACTCTGGTTTTTTCCTGATACCTCGGTACTTGATTATGGTTATGCCGAACTTGATGGTTTTTTCAGTTTAGTGCCTTATCTTTTCATGTTTCTTATTCCCGCTATTACCATGCGTTCTTTTGCCGAAGAGCGGAGAGAGGGAACCTATGAGCTTTTGATTACCAAGCCTATTCAAATCTGGCAGATCATCGTAGCAAAGTATTTGGCGAGTTTGGTTTTGGTATTATTTGCCTTAATCCCAACATTAATTTATTACTACAGCATTTCAAAACTGGGTTTTCCTGAAGGAAATATCGATTCAGGATCGGTTATTGGCTCATATATCGGTTTATTTTTATTGGGTGCTGCCTTTACATGCATAGGCATTTTCTCATCGGCATTGACTAAAAATCAGGTGATTGCCTTTGTAATCAGTGCAACTTTATGTGCATTCGCTTTTTTAGGTTTTGATTACAGCAGCCAGCTTGCTGCATTTCAAAGTATGGAGCATATCATTAGCAATTTAGGGATTAATCAACATTATACATCGATAAGCCGTGGTGTTTTAGACACCAGAGATCTAATTTACTTTATTTCATTTTCTGTGCTGTTTTTATTGTTCGCCAAATTAATAATGGGAGGAAAACGATAATGAAGCTGAAGAATAAATGGCTTAATGCTATCATCGTTATAGCCGCGTTAATTATTTTAAATATCGTGGGTCAGTACGCTTTTCATCGTTTTGATTTTACAGCCGATAAACGTTTTACGCTGAGTGGAAAAACAAAAACATTACTACAGCAAAATGAAAAACCGGTAATCATTACTGTATTTTTAGCGGGAGAGTTACCACCTGCTTTTAAAAGGTTGCAAGCTGCGGTGTCGGATATTTTATCTGATTATCAGGCTTATGCTAAAACAGAAGTTAAAGTGGTTTTTGTCGACCCGATAGCGGGACTTAATCAGGCCGATCAAGATACAGTGATCAATAATTTGTACGAAAGAGGAATAGAAGCAACCAATTTAAGTGTTAAAACTGAAAGTGGATTAACGCAGAAACTCGTATTTCCGATGGCGATGATGGAAAGCGAAGGGAAGGAATTTCCCATTAAACTCTTTCAAAATCTGGATACCCGCGGAAATTACGAAGACAATATAAACCGCTCTATTGAAAACCTGGAGTATATTTTTACTTCGAGTTTAAAGAAAGTACTTTCGGGTGATAACCCTCGGATTGGCTTCTCGGAATCAAATGGTGAACTATCTGATTTACAATTGGCTGATGCCATTCACACCCTATCTAGCAGTTATCTGGTTGGCCGTATTGATTTAAATAGTATAGATAAAACAGGGCTTGATAAATTGAAAATGTTGATTATCGCCAAACCCAAAAAACCTTTTACAGAAACTGAGAAATACAAAATCAACTATTTCGTAATGAACGGCGGGAGGGTACTTTGGAGTATTGATCAGGTAAGTGCCGAATTGGATAGCTTGCGGGGAAAAAGTGGGCAGATGGCAGTTAACAGTAATTTGAACCTTGATGATATGCTTTTTATGTATGGTGCAAGGATTAATTATAATATTATTGCCGATCCGGCAAACAGTGCCGAGATCCCGGTTTCTACGGGTGTTGTGGGTGGGCAGAACCAGATGCAATTGGTGCCCTGGATTTACTACCCGATTTTATTGCCCGATACTGTAGAAAGTGTTGTGAAAAAGCTGGATGGTGTGAAATCTGAATTTCCCAGTACAGTAGATACTATTGGTGTTAAAAGCGTAAAGAAATCGTATATTTTAGCTACATCTCCCTATAATAAAGTGTATAATGTGCCGAAATTGTTTAGCTTGCAAATGGTGAGTGAACAGTTAGATCCACGGTCTTTCCAAAGTAAACCACAGCATGTTGGTTTAATGTTAGAAGGTAATTTTCCATCGGTTTTTGCCGGGCGCCCCTTACCAGCTACCATTACGCAACCTTACACCCTGGAAAGTATAAGTAAACCGGCTAAAATGATTGTGATAGGAGATGGTGATATTTTTAAAAACCAGGTATCGGAGCAAAATGGAACGCCTTTCCCACTAGGTTTCGACCGTTATTCGCAGCGTACTTTTGGTAATAAGGCATTATTGCTCAATATTGTTGATTATTTTACGGATAACGACAACTTAATTGCGCTACGAAATAAAGAAGTAAAAATCAGATTGTTGGATAAAGCCAAAATTAAGCTCGAAAAAACGAAATGGCAATTTATAAATGTGGTGGCACCCTTGCTATTGTTAATATTCTTTGCGATTTTTCAACATTATCACCGCAAATACAAGTACGCTAAATAATTTTTATATTTTTGAAGAAGACTAAATAATATCATGAGATTTATTGTATCCACATCAACTCTATTAAAACACTTACAAACCGTAAATGGTGCATCAAGCAGCAGTACGGTTTTGCCTATATTAGAAAATTTTCTCTTCGAAATTAAAGATGGAAACTTAACTATCTCTGCTACCGATCTGCAAACCAGCATGACAACTGCTTTGGCTGTAGAATCAAAGGAAGAAGGTAAAGTAGCTGTTCCATCTAAAATTTTATTAGATACGCTTAAAACATTGCCAGATCAGCCCATCGCATTTAATATCGATGATAGTACTTTTGCGATCGAGATCAGTGCCGGAGATGGTAAGTATAAATTAAGTGGTGAAAATGGTGATGATTTCCCGAAGATTCCAGTAGTGGAAAACGCATCTTCTGTAAACTTACCTGCGTCTGTTTTAACTGAAGCCATTACAAAAACTATTTTTGCGGTAAGTAACGATGAGTTGCGCCCGGCTATGACGGGTGTATTCTGTCAATTATCCCCTCAGCACATTACCTTTGTAGCTACCGATGCACATAAATTGGTGAGATACCGCCGTATGGATAGCAAGGCAGATAAAGCAACCTCATTTATTCTCCCTAAAAAAGCTTTAACACTTTTGAAGGCTGCTTTACCTTCAACTGATATTAATGTATCAGTAGATTATAATGCAACAAGCGCTTTCTTTAAGTTCGAAAATATCAATTTAGTGTGTCGTTTAATAGACGAGCGTTATCCAGATTATGAGGCGGTAATTCCAACCAATAACCCTAACAAGCTAATTATCGACAGAAGTTTGTTTTTAAATACACTTCGTAGGGTTGTAATTTTTGCGAATAAAACGACACATCAGGTAAGACTGAAAATTAGCGGAAGCGAATTAAATATCTCTTCAGAGGATTTAGATTTTGCTAATGAAGCACACGAGCGTTTAAGCTGCCAATATGATGGTGAAGACCTCGAAATAGGCTTTAATGCACGCTTTTTAATCGAAATGTTGAGTAATTTAAGTGGTGATGAAGTTACTTTAGAACTTTCAACACCAAACAGAGCGGGGCTTTTAATTCCACAAACCAATGATGAAAATGAGGATGTTTTAATGTTGGTGATGCCTGTGATGCTAAATAATAGTTATTAAAAAAAACTAATTTATTAGTTTTATCAACAAAATGGCTTGGTTTTTGACCGAGCCATTTTTGTTTATAATCAACTAACACAACCAATGAAAATCTATAACAATCTCTCGAAATCACTGATTTTGCTCGCTGTCTTATGTAGTATAGGCCTATCATCCTGTAAAAAGGACAATCCAGATGAAGTAGTAAAAGGCCAGGCCAAGGTAAAAATGGTCAATGCGTCGCAGGCAGATGTGCATCAGGATGTTTATTTAGATAATGAAAAACTAACCACTGTTGCTTTAGCCTTTGGCGAAACCAGCGATTATGTAAAAATACCTTCTGGTAATAGAAACGTTTCTTATGCCGGCACAAATAATACAACTACTGATACCTCTTTAAACTTTACACCATCTATTACTTACACTACTTTTTTGGTTACCAATAAAAAAGGAGAGATGGAAATAGTGAGTTATGAAGATAATTTAAGTAATACAGAGTCAGATAAAGCTAAAATCAAACTAATTAATCTGACGCCAAATTTTGCCACTGGCATAAATGTTATGGTACAGGGCGGTACCCAATTTGTTAATGGATTGGCTTTTAAAGAAGCATCTAACTATTTTGCAGTAGATACAGGATTTAATTTGAGATATACAGTAGTGGGTTCTGGTAATGTTAAAACCATTCAAAGTACGGCTTTAGAAGGGGGAAAGATATATTCCATTTGGTTTAGTGGCACAACAGCAGCAACCTTAGAAGCACATATCATTACCGATAATTAATTTCAAAGTTTAATATGCTTTCTGCTATCTTTACGTTTTATTAGCATCAGCGATTAATTATGAAAAACAAAGTATTGTTTCTTAAAATATTTCTTCTTCTTATACTTGCCGTTTTAATCAGCTCATGCATCAAAAATGATAATTTAATTGAAGGTGATGCTAAAGTTCGATTCTTTCAGGCTGCTTCAACTGATACTACACAAAGTTTCTATTTAAACGGAATACAAATAGGAACACCTGTTGCTTACAATACAAACACAAGTTATGTCGTCGTTGCAGGCGATGCTGCTTATAATATAACCACACGAAATATAAATACTGGTGTTGATGTAGCTTCACTAGGAGAGCAAACATTTAAAATCGGGCAGAATTATTCTGTTTTCTATTATAAAGAAAAAACTGGCGATCCTGCAAAATTGAAAGTTTATACCGATGATGTAAAACCAGATCTTGATTCAGCTAAACTAACTTTTTTAAATCTTGGTTATACACTAGGCTCTAGTGTTGTAATTACCGATAGCACTAATACAGCCAAACCTGTAGAATCTACAATTGCGTATGGAGCGATTAAAACTTTAAAGGTTAAAGTTAATAAAAACATGAAATTTGCCTTTAAATTAACTAGCCCTACTGCGACAAACCCACCGCCTGTGGTAACACGCTTAGATTCTCTTAATATTAATAATGGTAGAGTTTACCTTATATTATTTGATGGCGATAAAAAGGGAGAACTTAAAAATCGAATCATCTCTGCTAACTAATTTTATTGCAATATACTAGCATTTAATCCCTTTGATATTCATATTTTTGCCCAAAATTAGATAAATGGAACTACTACAGCAGCTTATAGATTTTATTCTTCATATAGACGTACATTTAGCTGAAATTGTTAACGAATACCGTACCTGGACTTACCTCATTTTATTCCTGATTATTTTTGCCGAAACTGGTTTTGTGGTAACACCGTTCCTTCCTGGCGATTCGTTGCTTTTTGCAATGGGCGCTTTAATTGCAGGCGAACATGAAACTGGTTTAAATATCTGGATCATGCTTGTTATTCTAATTGTAGCAGCAATTTTAGGGAATACAGTTAACTATAAACTTGGAAGTGTTTTAGGTGCAGGTGTATTTAAAGAAAAAAATAAGATTTTGAAGCTTAAATATTATCATCAATCTCACGAATTTTTTGAGAAACATGGTGGTAAGGCCATTATGTTGAGTAGGTTTCTGCCAATTTTTAGGACTATTGCACCATTTGTAGCTGGAATAGCCAAAATGCCTTTCGGTCGTTTTACCTATTATAACATTATTGGTGGGGTAGCCTGGATATTTGCATTATTGTTAGGCGGTTATGTATTAGGGCAAATTCCGGCAATTAAAAATAACTTCGAACTGGTTATTATTTTTATTGCTGTGGTAACTTTTGTTCCCGCCATCTGGGCAGCCATCAGAAGCCGTTTTCAACCTAAAAAGATTGAGGCAATTATTGAAGGAGAGGATACAAAGGCATAATTATAGTTCCCTACCAATTAGGGAGCCATTTTGATATTTCCTTTCTACCGCTTCACTTTCTGTTTTCTCATCAGGTAATAACGCTATTTTAATCAGGTTTTTAAGCACTGGCTGACCTGCATCAACCCAGGCAGAATACCAGAATGATCCCGTTTTTAATATAGCAGCACGCATTTGCTTTTCTACCATGTTATTCATTTTAGTATGGTAAGCTTTTGAATATGCTATAGCGTATTGTTTCAGTACAGTATTATTCCTCTCAGAAAAGCTATACTTTTTGTCGGAAGGAAATGATGCATTCAGTTCAGCTTCGAAATTTAATACCGTATCAACCAAACTGTGCGTGTGTTTAAGTATTCTCCAGATTTCTTGTAATGGGTTTTCAATATAATCTGCTTTGCCAACAACAAAATTGTAATGAGTTGAAAACAATTCGGGTAAACGGCTTTCCCAAAAGGCATGTATACCTACCTGGTTGGTAAGTTGGCCATTATGGTTAGCAGTAGTGTGTAAAGGAACATGTGCATCGCCAATGTAATGGCCCAGGTCTGCAGAATATTTTAGGATTTTTATCGAATCGCGCGTTTTAAAGGCTTTAACTAAACCATAATAACTACGCTGTATATTCCAGGGGATAATACCATCAGTGTTTAGTTTTTTTTTGCCGTACTTAGCCAGGGCATCATCCCATTTTTCGGGAATACTATCAATATTTTTCTCATAATTCTCCACATCGAGGTAATGCCGTGGTGCTTCGAGCGTATCAGCATACCTGCGTTTATCCGGGTCGACGGCATGTTCGGTAATGTATTTGATATTCTTTTTATAGAAACCGATCATATCAGAAGGCAAAGTAAAAACAGCAAGGTTGTTTATCCTTTGATGTGCAAAGAACCCCCAAGAGGTACAAAGAAATATAGGGATGATTAACGCGGTTAAAATCGTTAATCTTTTCATATAACCTAAGATATGCAATTTTCTTTGTAACTCAAAGGGTGTAGAAGTTAAAAATTATGCCTCTTCCATTTTTTTCATATCAAGCTTTTTCATTTTCATAACGGCATCCATTACCCTTTTTGCTCTTTCGGGCGTTGCCATTAGCTCACCAATGTTTGATGGAACAATTTGCCATGAAAGTCCGAATTTATCCTTTAGCCATCCGCAAACGCTCTCTGTGCCGCCGTCATTTAGGAAAGTATTCCAATAATAGTCTATTTCTTCCTGACTGTCGCAGTTTACCATAAGAGAAATGGCCTCATCGAATTTAAACTGCGGACCGCCATTAAGGCCCATAAATTTATTTCCGTTTAATTCGAAAGTAACAACCATAGGAGTTACTTGTGTAGTTTTGGAATCTTTAAAAACTGTACAATAATATTTTGCTGCTGCTTCGGCTTGTCCGTCAAACCAAAGGCATGTTACAAGTGGTTTTGCCATTTTATATAAATTTTTTGTGTTACCACAAGTTAGGCAAGATTTTTAACCTGCGTAAGGTTTAAAAGTGACGATTTAAGGGGGCGATTTTGACAATAATTTGCTGTTATGGCCTGGAATCAAGACCCAAATTGTACTAAATGGTGGTCCAGGTGTTTATAAAACATGTTGTTCCACTCCGTTTTTGCTAACGGGCCAAACGAATGTGATTCTTTCCCATCGAAATGATTTTCGCCGAGTTGTTGGGTTTGATTAATATAATCGATTAAACGCATCTTTTCTTTTTCAAAATCTTTTTCACCCTTAATAATAAATTGAGGGGCTGTCTGATTATTTTTAGGATAAGGCTTTTCGCTTACTACTTTGCTTTTGACTAATTTTTTCAGGATAAACTTCATTATCGGCCCCGGTTTTGGATGAATATCATCGTAAACCATTTCGTAAGTTACATTGCAATGTGCCAGCATCTGCGCAACGTTCATTTTACCCCAAAGTTGAGTGGTAGCTGGAGTAAGCTTGTTAATTCTTTCAATAATTTCGCTAGTTACTGCAGGTTGGAAAATGTTCTTCATGGTTTGTTTATAGCTTAATATTATTTGTAACCTTATGTGCTTAATTCTTCAACATTTTAAATGAAAACCAGCCCAATAGTGCAATAATCACCGCCATTAATACCCAAAGCCATGCTTTGTTTTCAAATAATGGTTTTTCTGTTTTAATGGAATAGGCAGGGTTTAGCTGTTCTGTTCCAATGTTAACGCTGGTCAAATTTGTAGGGATCTTACTTTCGAATTTTTCAATTTCATAAACCGGACCTGTAGCTTTCTCATTGCCATAATATAAAGCATATTCATCTTTTGGTTCATCAAACCGGGCTATAATCTCATAGATGTTACCTTTTAACTGTAAGCCGCTTAAACGTAACGGCTTATTGTCGTTATTTTGGATAGTGATTTTTAATCTGGATGTAATGGTATTCGCGAAATTGAATGCGGGCTCTTCCAGAGAACTTATCGTGCCTTCATAGAGATTCGCATAATTGAACTGAATGCCTTTGTCGGTTTTAAAACTATCTGTTGCATATTCAATTTTGATGGAACGGTAGAAATCGAAATCACTTTGTGCATTCAACTTTAAATAGGATAGGGGAACGGGATTGGTCAAGGTTACATCAATAACTGTTTCCTTTTTGGATACGTCGTTTTTAAGGTTGAAAGATCGATACTTAACCTCCTGATAGGTTCCCTTTATGGTATCTGTTTTCGAAATTTTTGATTCCAATAATTCGGGCTGTATGGGGCTTTTTACCGCAATCCTAAAATATTGATATTTCGAATCAGGAAAATTCAATTTGGTAAAATGGTAATCTGTATCGTTGTTCCTGATCGAAAGAATTCGATAGTCGGTTAAGATCGAAAACCACTCTTTATTATCGTTACTGCCTTCGAGGGTAACTTTCCAATCGAAGTTTTCTTGTTTAAAAGCCAAATTAATCTGGTTGATTAAATTTATTCCAGGCGATTGAAAAGTATAATAATAACCATTTGGGTTGGCACTTTGGTTAATCTGTTTAAATGTAATATCATTTGTAGTTACCTTATCGGCAAGCTGTTTTAACAGGTAGGGAACTTCTATGGTATCTCTTCCATTGATGCCAAAAATTCTTAAATCTCCGAAACCTAAATTTGCTTTTTTATATAAATCATCTGGAAGCACCATTTTATGCCAAACCGTATTAACGCCGGTTATACGCCGCTTAAATTTGTAAGTATTGGTTTGCGCATTTGCGATGGTGGCGCAAAGCAAAAGCAAGGTAAATAGGTTAATTTTCAATTTTAGCATCATCTATAATTAAATGTTTGTACTTATTGTAAAGAAATGAAATGATGAGCAATAACACACCCAACGACACAAAAACTATGGTTTTGGAGATTGTGCTTAAAGAATAGATATCGTAAAAGAAAAGTTTGATCAATGTTATCCCAAATAAAACCATAGCACCAATACGCAGGTGTTTTTTGTTTTTGGCCAGACCCATGCTAATTAAGAATAATGAAAATATGCCCCAAAGAATACTCAATCCCAGTTTATAACTTCCTTCTGAATGTGATAGTTCTAAAATATTGATCAATTCGCTGCTGATGATCCACAAGAGGGAAAGATAAAGCAGGTAATCGAACATGGTTTTCAAATCTCTTTTCAATAGCCCTGAACGCTGCAACTGGTAGCATTGTACAATCAATAGAGCAAAAAAAGCTATTGCTACATACCTGATGCCGATATTAAATGAACCAATAATGAAATATTTACTTTCGGGAAGTAAATAGGCATCTCTAAGCTCACTTAATTTATAGAGTCCGAAAGTTAGAAATACGATGATAACCCAGATGTTAATAATAAGGTTAGTGATAGCGAGTTTGCTGTTTTTTAGCTTTTTAATGTTCAAATAACTTAATGCTGAAGCAAAAAATAGGGTGTAAATATAAATCCACGCTGTTTTTAAGGTCTTGTAATTATAGTTGTATTCACTGATTGAATCGTAAAATCTGGTTTTTGGAGTAGTGTTGATCTTGCTCAGTTCGAAGAGGTTATTAAAGTATTTAGAAATCTCGATCCTAAAGGTAATGTAGATTACAAAAACCAAAATAGCGGGAATGGAATAACTGAGTACCTGTCTTATCCAGACCCATGCTACGGGTTCTTCACTTTCTTTTTTGCTGATGCTGAACATCCAGAAGAAGCAGGCAATAAATATGCATGCGGTTAAAAAGCCAACGTTAAGGAATGGTGTGATTACTGTTGCATTTCCGTTATAGCTATCATAATAAGTTATCCAATCTTCCAGCAGACTAGAAAAAGCCAGAAATATTAATGGGAAGGAAAGTTTTTCATAAATAACAATCTTTTTTATCCGTGCTAAATAGAATAATACAGCGGCCTCTACAACCCAGAAAATGGTTACCCAACCGCCATCTAACTGAACAGGAACAGCCATGGTAATAAAGGTGATCACCATTGCCAGGATGAGGTAAAAGAGATTTTTATCTGCAAGATTTTTCTTGTAAATAATTAAGCTCACCACAAAGTGGATCACGGCATTTGCCAACGTAAACAAGCCTAATAATTCAGTGCTGTTCTTATTGTCTGATAATATTAGATAACCTATTCCGTAGTATACAAATGAATTTAAAAGTAAGATGATTACGTCGCTAAAGCCAAAAACTTCTTTCTTGCTTACTTTGTAGGCCAGGTTGGTGATGTAAAAAATGAGGAAGAATAGGCTAGAAAATAATAGTGCGAGGCTAAAGTAATTGTTTGTGCTACTTAAATCTAAGCGCCAGGCAGAAAAGATGATCCATGTTAAACCAAAAGATGCATAGAATAAAGGCTTCCAGTATTTTTTGAAACTGAGCACGAGGATGCCAATATTGATAATGGCCATGTAGGTAAACAAAACGCCAACTTTGCCTGAACCATCGCTTAGTAAAAAAGGCACGGCATAAGCGCCAACTAAACCAATATGGGCAATAACCTGTTTGTTATACTTAATTGCTGCAACAACGGTAAATGAGGTGAATACGACCATTAAGGCAAAGGCCAATCCCTGTGGAATTAAGGCGTAAAAATCGTAAGCTGCATAAGTGATAAAATACATAATGGCAATCGCACCACTAACCAAAACTGCTGAAAAATTTTCGTATTTGGCTTTAAGCTTTATGGCAAAAGCCATTAAACCCGCTCCAACAGCATAACCCAATACAATCCTGGTAAGTGGACTAACCATATCATGATCAATGGCATATTTAGCGCCAATAGCCACACCAATGATTAAGATCAGGATTCCAATCTTGCTAATCAGGTTTTCTCCAATAAATTTCTCGAAATCAGATTTAACCATGTTTTCACGCTTAAATCTCTCGGCGAAATTAGGTTGCGTTTGGTTTGCCGGAGACGGAATAGGCGCAGGGGTAGGTTGAGATACAGCCGAATGTTGTACGACAAAGCCTGGAGGCGTATTTCTTGGCGGTGCCGTAATGATTGGCTCAGGATTTATTGTTGGAGGCGTAGACACTGGACCTGGTGATTGCAGCGCGCGAACCTCGTTTCTTAAAGCTTGAATTTCGGCTTCAAAGCCTTGTTGCCTGAGCAACAGGTTTTCCAGCTTAATTAATAGCAGGTTTAATTTTTCTGAATTATCCATTCGATATCTGGTAGTGCGTAATTTTACTTTACTAAATATAGGAATGTATTTTAGAACGAGGTGAGAAATTTGAATAGATGAATTAAGGCAATGCTTTTACTACCCTAGTAGAATGTAGTTCGGCGTTTTCAACCACTGATACACACAGATAAACACAGGTTTTTGTATTTGAGTTTATCAGTGTGCATTCTTTTTATCTGTGGTTAACAATACGCTTTAAGCTTAGCTTCTAATTAAATGACATTATAGTGGGTAGCTTTTTGATTGGCTGGTTAAATTAATTCGCTAATTTTACGACAAAATTACCCCCTATGGAATTATCTTGCCCGGTATCAGCAGAAAGAATAAATGAAAATGTAGTTAGGATTATTGCCTTTATAGTTGCTGTGATCGCAATTACTTGTGTTGTGTTTTCAAATTATTGGGCAATTGTTTTTCTGCTATTTGATTTTGCTTTAAGGGCATTTACAGCAGGTAAATTTAGTTTGTTGAAATTTATCGCCATCAAAATAGCTGACGGACTTTCGCTTTCGCCGAAAATGAAGGATCTGGCGCCAAAAAAGTTCGCGGCAACCCTGGGCTTCGGATTCTGCCTTTTGATTACCGCGGTATTTCTATTTGATTTTTATAATGCAGCGCTGATTTTTACCTCCATCATGATCGTTTTCGCTCTGTTAGAGAGCTTATTCGCCATCTGCGTTGGTTGTTATATCTATTCTTTTTTGCAGATCTTCACCAAAAAGAACGAGGATTAATTTATTTCTTTAAAGCCTCACGTACTTTTGGTGCAATTTTGCTTCCGAATAATTCAATTGATTTCATCAAAGCTGCGTGAGATGGGCCTCCTACATCCATATGTGCTGAGAAACGTGTTAAGCCAAAGGTTTCTTCCATGGCTAAAATCTTCTCTACCGATTCGTTTACATCACCAATAATTAAAGCACCACTACTGTTTCGGCCAGCATCGAACTGATTGCGTTGATAAGGTGCCCAGCCGCGTGATTTACCAATCCTGTTCATCTGAGCAGAATAAAGTGGGTAGTAATAATCTGCAATTTCATTACTGTTTTCGCCAAATAAAGCGTGCATATGCACACCTACTTCAAATTTACTCTTGTCATGCCCATGAGCTTCGTAAACTCTTTTATAATAATCGAAAAGTGGCTTAAACTGTACCGGCTGACCGCCAATGATGGCAAACATTACAGGTAAACCTAATCTGCCGGCACGTTCTACTGATTCTGGCGTTCCACCAACGGCTACCCATATTTTTAAATTGTTGTTTACGGCTCTTGGTAATATTTCCTGGTTATTCAGTTCTGGTCTGAATTTGCCCTTCCAGCTGATTTTGGGCTCCTTGTTTATTTTAAGGAGCAATTCTAACTTCTCTTCATAAAGCTCGTCGTAATCTTGCAGGTTATAACCAAACAGCGGAAACGATTCGATAAAACTTCCACGGCCAGCCATTAATTCGGCCCTGCCATTCGAAATCAAATCTATTGTGGCAAAATTTTGATACAATTTAACCGGATCGGATGAACTTAAAACTGAAACAGCACTGCTTAATTTAATGTTTTTGGTTACTGTAGCTGCCGCGGCCAATATAATTTCAGGACTCGATACGGCGTAATCAGGACGATGGTGTTCGCCAATGCCATAGAAATCTAAACCAACCTCATCCATTAGTTTTATTTCTGCTATAATTTCCTGAAGTCTTTGCTGAGCGGGTTGAATTTCTCCTTTTGCATTGATCTGCAAATCGCCAAACATACCGATACCTAATTCCATCATGTTAAAATAATTTTAACAAAGTTAATGGATAAAGGCGTAGTGCTTTTTGATGTATGGTAAGAAAAGAGATGAAAGACTTATAATTAATCATCCAGTTTACCTAATGTTTTAAAAATAGTTTCGAGTTCGTGGTTTGGATAATCGAAATTGGTCGCATTGATCATGAAATTTTTCCCATTTAATAATGAAATGTCAAGAAATTTGCTCCTGTTTTTATCAATTAATAGGTTGTATTGAGTTTTAGCTTTAATACTTCTAATCTCTGACCATTTATAAGTGCCAAGATCTTTAAAAGAGATTTCATGCTCTGTGGCTGTAATCGCATAAACTTCTTCTTGGTTCTTTAGATACTTTAATACAAGGATTAAGTATCCAGTATATAGAATTACCAAGATAATAAGGGTTAAGATATAATTAAAGTCTATCAAAGAGGCTATGCCCATAAAGACTAAGGGGAACACACAAAATGGAATTACTATAAGTGCCAAGTTCGCATTGTCTTTAACTTTTATCGATGTAATCATATTTGACATAAGGATTGACTTTTACAGCTTCATAGAAATAAATCCGTTATAAACACCATCAATTACTTTGCTCATCCTTTGAGATTTAAATTTATCATGGGTTAAACATCAGGGTATACATGCACTTATCCTTAACCGAAGATAATTATTTGCCTTTGGTTATGCGGCATCGCAACCTCGGTTTTTTATGCTTGCCAGAGTTCGCTAAACCCGATTACCGTGGATACCGATTCTTCATCGGTAGAAATAAGCGGGACTATGGGAACCGATAAAGTATTGCCTTTGCTTTCCAGATAAAAGTTCGGAATGAAAATTGTAAACAGATTTGAACCATATAAGGAACATAAGATCATATCAGCTTATAGCTGGAAAGATACTGAAACAAATCCAATAGCTATCGGATCAGGATGACGCGATTATATTAAAGTGCTAACTGAAAACTGGCGATTGAAATAGTTTAAGCGCCTTGCAACCCGAGTTTTTTATGCTAGCCCCGAGTTAGCTAAACCCGATTATAGCGAACATCCCGATTTTTTCATCGGGATAAAGCGGAAAGCGGGGCTTTCGGAGCCGATAAACATTGGCATTGCTTTCCAAATAAAAATTCTGAATGAAGATTGTAAGCAGATTAAACCATATAAGGAACATAGGACCTTATCAGCTTATATCTGGAAGGATTCTGAAACAAGTTCAGAATGACGTATTTATAAAAGCAAGTCAGAATGACGCAACTAGGTTAAAATCGGCAACTGCTAACTAAAAACTGACAACTGAGAATTGCCCACTGAAAACTACTCTATCTTCTTACCTTTCATGGCAGTAGAAATCGCTGCATCCATTACCCGTTCGGCAAAAGGGCGGGTAAATTCGTTCAGCTCGTCTGCTTTCTTCAAAATGGTATCTTTTTCTTGGGTAGCTAAAGCGGTTCTAAGCGCTTCGATGTGCACTTTGGTATCTGAAATTTCTTCTTCAGTTAAATGTTCAGCATGTTTTTCGATAAAACGCTCGGCGGTATAAAGCAATTGTTCGCCTTCGCTTCTCGCTTCAATGAGCATACGTTGCTCCACATCACTTTTGGCATGTTCTATACTATCAAGGAGCATTTTCTCAACTGTATCGTCGCTTAAGCCATAACTTGGCGTAATTTCTATCTCTTGTTTAACGCCCGAACGTAACTCTATCGCCTGAACGGTTAAAATTCCATCGGCATTCAGTAAAAAATTGATGTCTACTTTCGGCAAACCCGCAGGCATTGCAGGAATTCCCTTTAAGTCGAACTCAGCCAGTTTTCTGTTTTCTTTCACTAAATCGCGCTCTCCCTGATAAACAGAGATTTTCATATTTACCTGTCCATCTATTGAAGTGGTGTATTGACGACCGGCTTTAGTAGGTACTTTACTGTTGCGGGCAATAATTACATCCATTAAACCACCCATAGTTTCGATACCCAGAGAAAGCGGCGTTACATCTAACAACAAGATATCAGAACGGTTTCCTGCCAAAACATC
The DNA here is from genome assembly GCF_018613605.1 of Pedobacter sp. ISL-64. Lineage (GTDB taxonomy): Bacteria > Bacteroidota > Bacteroidia > Sphingobacteriales > Sphingobacteriaceae > Pedobacter. The sequence continues at coordinate 66,598 of NZ_JAGGPU010000026.1, forward strand.
GGCCTGAATGGCTGCTCCAAGTGCTACTACTTCATCAGGATTGATATTATCCTGTGGTTTTTTACCAAAGAAATTTTCTACAGCCTGTTTTACAAAAGGTGTACGGGTTGAACCTCCCACTAAAATTACCTCATCTATATCGCTGGCTGATAGATCTGCATCCTTTAATGCATTTTTACAAGCAGTGATGGTTTCTTCAACCTTCGCCGAAATTAACTGCTCAAAAGTTTGTTTATCAAGTGTGCACCAGATTTCGCCAACTTGCTCGTTGTATAAATTCTGGGTAGATAGTGCTTTTTTAGCAGACTCAGCCTGTAGACGTAAGGTTTGCATCAAAATATTATCCTGAGCAACTACTGCTACATCGAGGTTGTTTTTCTCCAACCAATAGTTTAAAATGGCACGATCGAAATCATCGCCACCTAAATAAGTATTGCCGTTTGTAGCCAAAACCTCGAAAATTCCATTCTGGATCTGTAGAATAGAAACATCAAATGTTCCTCCTCCTAAGTCGTAAACCGCAATTGTTTTTTGTTGTGAGGGGTCTAAGCCAATTCCGTAGGCCAAACTTGCTGCGGTAGGTTCATTTACAATACGCATCACATCTAAACCAGCCAGTTTCCCGGCATCTCGTGTGGCCTGACGCTGACTATCATTAAAATATGCAGGAACGGTGATTACAGCCCTGTTAACCGGTGTTTTTAAGGCATGTTCTGCTCTTGCTTTAAGTTCTTTCAAAATTTCTCCCGATAATTCGATCGGTGTGTAGAAACGGTCGCCAGCGTGGATTTTCACCAAAGCATCGCTATCATCGTCTATAATTTTGTAAGAAAAAATAGCTGCGTGTTCGGCTACATCTTTGTAAGAGCGGCCAAGTAATCTTTTAACTGAAAAAATGGTGTTTGAAGGATCAGTGGTTAAGTATTCTTTAGCCTCGTTACCTACAACGGCTTCATTCTGGCCATTAAAGTATACCACCGATGGTACCAATATTCCCTTACCTGCATCGTTAATTACCTGTGGATTTTTATCTGGATTGATAAACGCCACCAAACTATTGGTTGTGCCTAAATCTATTCCAACTATAATTTCTTCCTTTTGAAACGAACCTGTAGCAAGGTTAATTGATATTTTTGCCATGGCTGCAAATTTACAATAATGTTGTAAGGTTTTAAGATGGAAATGTTTTAATGTTGTAAAGATTAAAGTTCATTTTCTCATTCTTTATTGTTTTGAAGTATAATTAGGAAATGAAGGGTTCTGTAATTCTTCGGTTGTAGCAGCCCTGCTGTACCTCCTGCCGATTGAAGGATCGGCATCCGTACCATCAGGTTTATTTAACAATGATTTGTGCTGGCCAAGACGTGAAAGTGTTCCGATCTAAGAGGATAGAGACCGAGGGACTAAGGCCGTGCTATTGAACTAAAGGAGAAAACAAAAAAAATGTCACCCTGAGCTTGTCGAAGGGCAATTGTTTTATTTTCGGCAAATAAAGGTCTTCGACAGGCTCAGACTGAAAACCAGTGAATACTGGAGCGTATAATCTGCTTCCAGTCTGGACTAAAGACTCTCAACTCCGAACTTCAAACTTATTTTTCTCCTCAATCCACAAACTCATGTACTTTGTACTCTGCGCAGTATGATGATTTAAAATCTGTCCGAAAAAGTTATTTTGCCGGTGTGCAGTTAAATCTGAAGCTAATCTTTCAACTTCTTGTATGAATTGATCTGTAAAATATTTAGCAGAATACCTTTGGTTAATAATCTGTACACCATTTTGCTGGGCAGCTTGCCAGGCATTTTTATCCTGATATAACTTTACGGCTTCATCAATAAATAGCTCCAAATTATCTTCAATGCTACCGTTCCAAACTAAATTGCCTTTCATGGCTTCTGCACCGATAGATGTGGTAACCGAGGGTGTACCCACCTGCATGGCATCGATAAATTTACCTTTTACACCTGCACCAAATTGAATAGGGGCGAGTAATATTCTATGTTTCGAAATGGCCTCTTTCGCATCTATAGCTCTACCCTTAATTAAAAACCTTTCAGTTTTATTATCCAACTGCAAAACTTTTTGAGATACATAAGACCCGTATATATTCATACTCGCATTAGGAAGTTTTTTGCGAAGTGAAGGCCAGACTTTGGTTTTTAAAACCTGTACCGTATTCCAGTTGGGTTCGTGAAGAAAGTTGCCAATAAAGACAAAATTTGCCCGATCTTCGAATGGAATCCATTTTTCAATAGTATTGGTGTTGATTTCTTCTTCAAGGAAAGGTAGATAATAAATGAGTGAATGATCAATTTTGAATTGATTTTTCAATATATCCATCTCCACTTCCGAAATCATTATAGATAAATCGCAGCGTAAAATTGAAGCCATTTCTCTTTTGGCAGTATCAGAGAATAAATCTAAAGTTTGTTTTTTCTTGTCACTTTGCTGCCGGGCACTTCTCAGGCAATGTAAATCTTCAGTATCTAAAATCCTAACAGCATTAGGGCATTCCTGCTGAACCCGCCAGCCATATTGCTCTTCTACCATAAAGCGATCGAACAGCACTATTTCGGGGTTTAATTCTTTCAGAAACACATTGAAACTTTCGTCGTTTAGTTTGATTTGTTGCTCAATAACGTTAGGTTTACTAAAATCATAACTGAAATCGCTTTTTGATGCTGCCGATGCAAAAGTAATCTGATAACCTTTAGACAGAAATAAATCAACCAATTGGATCATCCTCGTGCCCGCTGCCGATGAAGTGGGTTCGGGCCAAACAAATCCAATAATTAATAATTTCTTAGCGCTAGTATTCATTTACCCGCAAAATAAGTTCTTTTTTTTGGCTCTCGCAGATAAATGTGATTTTAGCGGATTGAAATGTAAAATCTGCATAATCTTTTAAATCTGCGGTAGATATAAACGTATCTTAAATATTCTTAATTTTGCAGCTCAATTACAAGCACTACATGTTAGGATTAAAATTATTGACAGACCCACGTTGGGCAAATATTGCTGAATCAAATTTAGAAGAAATTTTATCTGACCATGCCTGGTGTGAACAAAAAGCGGCAACCAATGCCATTACTTTAATTACTCAAAATTCCGAGCATCAGGATCTTGTAGATGAATTAACAGCGATTGCCATCGAAGAAATGCAGCATTTCCAGATGGTAATTGAAATTATAAAAAAACGGGGTTATACTTTAAGTCGCGAGCGGAAAGATGATTATGTTGGTCGTTTGGTAAAATTTAGCAAAAAAGACGGAAGCCGGAATATGGCTTTTATTGACAGGTTATTGTTTGCAGCAATGATTGAAGCCAGAAGCTGCGAACGTTTCAGGGTACTTTCATTAAATATAAAAGATCAGGAGCTGGCCAAGTTTTATCATGAGCTAATGGTTTCGGAAGCTGGGCATTATACCACATTTTTGAATTTTGCACGTAAATACAGTGCTGATGTTGATGTAGATAAACGCTGGAAAGAATGGTTAGATTTTGAAGGAGAATTAATTCAGAGTTTTGGAACTAAGGAAGCGATACACGGATAGTTCAGTTTTCGGTTTGCAGTTTTTCATCATCAACCGTTAATTGGCAACTGTCAACTCCTTTTTATGTATATTCCATAGCCAAATTACAATATCCTGATAACTATCGATTCCTTTTTTCTGATTGTTCAGTTTTAAGAAACTGTCGAATGCGGCATCCATATAGCCGAACATATCGCCATTGTATTTTCGCCAGAATTCTTTTTCAGTTTTGAAATCGGCTAAAACCTGCGGTAAAAGTTTCAAATAAAGTAATTTATAATCGTCAGGTGATTTCATCCTGATCTCAAACAAAATATACCGCAACATTTCATAATTGGCAGAATATTGGTAATTCAGATCAACGCTGTTGCTTGCCGTGAGATAACCCAAAAGATTAGCTTCATCCTCATAAGCGACGCCCAATTGATGGCCTATTTCGTGACAGCTTACATAAGGTTTAACGAAATCCGGTAAATTCATATTCATATTGGCTTCGCCAGAAAGCGGTGCATAATAGCCTTCGATGCCAATTTTACTAATCATCCATGAGTTTAAAACAGACTTTAAGCAAGGGTTTGGATATCGGAATAATTTATTTTTTCGCGACATAAGCGAATAGGCTTCTGCCGATTTTGATTCCAGTTCTTTGATTGTGTAAGCTGGAATTTTGCCTTGTTTCAGTTTTAGGTTATTGGTTTTTTGGATGAAATAATTGCCAAGAACAACCAATTCTTTGACATTGTATTTTTCATTGCCAACACCCAGCTCTTCACTGATACTTGGCCGACTGTAATTTAAACCCCATACAATTTTGAAAATGATATAGAGCATCAGGAAGAAGTTGAGAATTTGTAAAGGAACAAGAATCCTATCCTGTCTTTTTAGCGATTTTCGGTGTTTATAAAGCCTTACGATTTTGTAGAGTACAAAACCAATCAATAAAGCATAAATAATATCGCCGATGGCAAAAGGAAAAATAGATGATATAAACCTTAATGCCGAAGAGATGTAAGGATAAAAACCTATTGAATAATATTTTTGGACCAGACTAGGGGAAAAGCCAAAGAGATAAATAAGAATCGTTAAAGAAATTATTATTGATGACCTAATGAACTGCTTTTTTTGTGTGCTCATTTATTTAATGGCCATTTAAATAATAAATATAACAAATCTATCTTGCAAAAGTTAGGCGTTTTCCAATCTGATCGGTCGTAAATTTGCCATTTTGATAAGCCAGGTTTCCTGATACAAAAGTGTGGGTAATACTTGCCTGGAAGGTATCTCCATCGAACGGACTCCAACCACATTTATAGAAATTATTAAGTTTGGTTACTGTCCAGGAATCTTTCAGGTCTACCAACACTAGGTCTGCCCAATACCCTTCACGGATGAAACCGCGTTTTTCGATATCAAAACAGATGGCCAGGTTGTGTGCTGTTTTTTCTACGATTTTCTCTAAAGAGATTTTGCCCTGTAAATGCATTTCTAACAAGGCCGGTAATGCATGCTGTACCAATGGACCTCCAGATGGGGCTTGAGCGTAAGGCTGCTGCTTTTCTGCTAATGTGTGTGGCGCGTGATCTGTTGCAATTACGTCAATATAATCTTCAAGGACACCTTTAAGCACACCTTTTTGATCATCTTCGGTTTTTACCGCAGGGTTCCATTTAATGAAATTTCCTTTTGAAGCGTAATCTTTATCGTTAAACCAAAGGTGGTGCACACAAGCTTCAGCCGTAATTTTTTTATCCTTTAGCGCGGTAATATTATCAAATAGTGCTATTTCTTTTGCAGTAGAAATATGTAAGATATGCAAGCGGGTTTGATAAGTTTTAGCCAGTTCGACCGCTAATGATGAAGATTTATAACAGGCCTCTGCACTGCGGATCAAAGGGTGCATCTCTATCGTTAAATCTTCGTTGTATTTGGTTTTAAATTCGGCCAGATTATGCCGAATGGTTGCTTCATCTTCACAATGGGTAGCCACTAATATCGGTGCCTTACTAAAAATGTTTTCTAAGGTTTTTTCGTTATCCACCAGCATATTTCCTGTTGATGAACCCATAAAAACTTTAATCCCGCAAACATTTTTAGGATCGGTTTTTAAAACCTCTTCAATATTGTCATTACTGGCCCCCATATAAAACGAATAATTCGCTAACGAAGTTTGGGCAGCAATTTCATATTTATCGGTTAATAAGCTTTGTGTTAAGGTATTGGGCACCGTATTGGGCATTTCCATGAAAGAGGTAATTCCTCCGGCTACAGCGGCCATGCTTTCGGTAAAAATATCGGCTTTATGAGTTAAGCCTGGTTCGCGAAAATGTACCTGATCGTCAATCATCCCTGGTAAAAGGTATTGTCCTTCTGCGTTAATTTCTTGCGCATCGGGTGCGGATAGATTTTGACCGATTTTGGCTATCAATCCATCTTTTATCAATACATCGGCAACAATTTTTTGTCCTTCATTTACAATTGTGGCAGCTTTTATCAGGTAAGTATTCATGGTTTCAAAGGTAAAAATAGATTTGAGAAGTTAGATAGGAGATTTGAGAATTTTGACACGCTAATTTGGCGGATGAAAGGTGCTGAACTGAGTTTAATGTTACTGTTTTTGGTTAAATAAACCTGATAGTAGTGGACATCCCGATTTTCATCGGGATAAAACGGATAGCAGGGCTGCCCGAACCGAAGAATTACTGAAATTGCTTTACTCCTAATTCTGATAAAAAGAAGCTTAGATTCTGCATCTGACTGAAACCTTCTGCCTTACACCTTCTAACCGTCAACCTTAATCACTATCTTTGTGCGCTATGGCAAAATCGTTCGAAGAATTTAAGTTAAACAGGCAAATTTTAAATGCAGTTGCGGATGCAGGTTACACCGTTGCCACGCCGATACAGGAAAAAGCAATTGCACCGGTACTATCTGGACAGGATATTTTCGGTATTGCGGAAACTGGTACAGGAAAAACCGCTGCTTTTGTTTTGCCAATTTTAATGCAATTGAAATATGCTCAGGGCGATAATCCAAGAGCGCTGATTTTATCTCCAACACGCGAACTGGCAATGCAGATTGCCGAGCAGGTAAAGTTGTTTTCTACTTATACCGATTTACGTTCTTTGGTGATTTTTGGTGGAATCGGTCCGAAAACACAGAAAGAGCAAATTGCAAAAGGGGTTGATATCCTGATTGCTACACCTGGAAGGTTCCTGGATTTATATTTAGCTGGTGATATTAATACACAGAGCCTAAAATTTTTGGTACTGGATGAAGCGGATAAAATGATGGATATGGGCTTTATTGGCTCTATTCACCGGATTTTAGAAATCGTTCCACGTAAACGTCAGAATTTGTTGTTTTCTGCAACGATGAGCGATTTGGTGCAGAAAATTGCCGGAGATTTCTTGAATAATCCGCTTGTGATTGAGGCATCCGCGCAAGCAACCCCTGCTGCAAATGTAACGCAGGCTTTATACTATGTTCCCAATTTCAAAACGAAAATTAATTTACTACAGCATTTGCTGAAGAATGATGAGGCTTTTAATCGCCTGATCATTTTCTGTAAAACCAAAACTGTTGCTGATAATATTTACAGTTTTATTGAACGAAGATATGGTGCTGAGAATGTTCGTGTGATCCACGCTAATAAAGGACAAAATACCAGAATTAACTCCATAAATAGTTTCAAAGAAGGTAATATCAGGGTTTTAGTGGCTACGGATGTGGCAAGTAGGGGTATTGATGTAAGTGATGTAAGCCACGTAATCAATTTCGATGTGCCGATCATTATAGAAGATTATGTACACCGTATTGGCCGTACAGGTAGGGCTTTTGCCAAAGGTGATGCGATTACCTTTGCAACGGATGCCGAAAAATATTATATCCGCAAGATCGAAAAATTGATCCGCCAGTATATTCCTGTTGCTGAAATCCCTGAAGGCGTTTTTATTGATGAAACACCTTACGAAGAGCGCCAACATATTGCGAAGGAAATCGATATGCAGAAACGTAAGGAAGATCCCGATTTTAAAGGGGCTTTCCATGAGAAAAAACACGCTGCTGCGATAGAAAAAAAGGTGCGAGAAAAAGCTAAAGCAAAGGCTGGTAAGCAGGTAAAGACTTTTAAAAAAGGTAAAAAATTCGATAAGAAAAAGTAATGAAGCTTAGGATTACGCCTTTAAATATTGTTAGCGCCATCGGTTTGGGATTAGTGGCTGTAAATTTAGTTTCTGAGAAAAGCACAGCACCACGCCATGTGGATATGAGCGGCTTTTATCTCCTGATTTTAGGTTGCCTTATCCTTGTAACCTTTATTACAGATATGATTTTCCGATTCACCTTAAAAGATATTAAAAGGATCTGGGTGGTTGAATTGATATTTATCGTTATTGCAGCTGTTTTGATGCTGATACTCCAAAAAGTAGCGTAATTAAATCGTAAAAATATCTCAACAATCTTTATCGGTGCAATCAACCAATCTGTGGAATCAAATTAAATAAGCATCTTTGCATCCGGAAAAATTAGTCGGTCTAAATCGGAGGAATCTGTTAAATCGGTGAAATCAATATTATATGAAAAAAGCAGAAATAAAAATAACCGTTGAGTTAGATGAAGGAAATAACCCAGATAATATACTTTGGGAGAGTACAGATGCTGGAAACGCTGATAAAGTGCCTGCAAAGGCTATGTTTTTATCGGTTTGGGACCACAATTATAAAAATACTTTAAAGATAGATCTTTGGACAAAGGATATGCCTGTTGATGAGATGAAACGTTTCTTCTACGAAACTTTACAAACCATGGGCGATAGCTTTTTAAAAGCCACAAACGAAACGTTGATTGTTGAAGATTTACGTGATTACTGTGCCCACTTCGCAGATAAGATGGGGATTATTGAAGGGCAGTAATCAGTTTGGGGTTTGGGGTTTGGAGTTTGGAGTTTGGAGTTTGGAGTTTTTGAAAAAATACAAGCAATTTAGCTTTAAAGCATCACCTATCAACAATTAATCGGTGTAATCCTATAATCAGTGTAATCATTTTCAATTATGTTAGTATTAAATAAATTCAGGGCTTGGTTAGGCATTTTGTTATGTGTTATTGCAGGTTTCTGCCCAATGTTAAAAGTACCCATTAAAGGCAATTGGAATTTATATCAATCCGATGCACGTTTGTTTTTAATTACTTATGCCATTATCGCTATTTCTGTGCTGGTCCTGTTCATCAGAAAAGTGGGTGCTTTTAAGTTTATGAGTTTTGTAATGGCTATCTGGTATGTTTTAGCGGTAGTTGCTGTTTATTTTACTGCAAATAATTACACTAAATATGGCTTTGCCAATAAACTTATCGGTAAAGTTGTTCATTTCCAGTGGGGCTGGATTGTACTTTTGGTAGGTGTTATATTTATGCTTTTCAGTGTAAAACGTGGTGAAAAAATTACCGCTTAAGCTTTTCTGCAATTGTGAGCTTAACTGGTTTTAAAAACGCTAATCTGTGATAAAATAATCGTTGGTATCGTCTTCCAGGGGAATATAGATTCTTTCCCATTCATTGCCTTCTATAACTTGCCAGGTGTGCCCTTCTCCGGCCGTATCATTGGCAATGAGTATAATCCCCGGCTCGATAATAAAAGTTTCGCCATTGCTTACTGTAAACCGAAGTTTACCCTTAAGCGTAATTACGTATTGACGCCTTGGTGCAGGATGAGGGATCTTCTCTAAAGTTGATACATCGGTTTGGGCGAAAAAATAATTTGCATTAATATGCTGACGGATAGGGATTGTACCCGTTTCAAAAGCACATTTGTTATCTTCAGTATTAATTAAACGGATGGCTTTTATATAATTTTTAGTTGTTTCGGCTTGGTCTGTATTCATCTGCAAAAAAAGTATGGTTTTAAAATTTTAATTCAGTTTGTCCTTTTTGGGAAACTTCACGTTCGTGTTGTAGCAGCCATTGCTTACGCCATAAACCACCTGCATACCCCACCAGTTTGCCGTTACTGCCAATTACCCTATGGCATGGTACTACAATGGCAATATTGTTTTTTCCATTTGCTGCAGCAATAGCCCGTATCGCTAATGGATTGTGTGCAGAAAATTTGGCATATGAAGTGGTTTCGCCAAAAGGTATAGTCAGTAAATTCTGCCAGACCTCCTGTTGAAATTCAGTCCCTTTTTGCTTCAACGGGAAATCAAAATCCTTTAAATCGCCTTTAAAATAATCATTTAACTGGTTGGCTACCTTTACTGTAAGTGTGTTTTCTGGTAATCCCGTAATATCCTTTTCAGCAAAAGTAATTACATGTACAAATTCGTCATCAGCTAAGATGGTTATTGCGCCAACGGGCGATGCTATAACTGATGCGTAATCCATAATTTCCCGTGACTTCAGTGTTTCTGTGGCTAATTTCCTTTTCGCTTATTCTTAAACAAAATTACAACAATACAACAATTTAAGCGTGCAATATTTATCAATAAAAGTATCTTTGTGGTTATGCAATTGGCCAAAGAGGTTAAATATTTAATTCACAAGGAAGTATTGTTAGAGTGGCGCTCCAAATATACCATTAACGGTGTATTGCTCTATGTAGTTTCTACCATTTTTACTTGTTACCTCTCTTTTGTTAGCCTGGGCGATAAATTAACATGGAATGCCTTGTTTTGGATCATCATGCTTTTCGCTTCAATTAATGGTGTATCGAAAAGTTTTTTGCAAGAAACTAAAGGCCAACAGTTGTATAGTTATATTTTGGCAAGTCCAGCTGCGGTTTTAATCTCTAAAACGGTTTACAATACACTCCTCATGTTGGTGCTTACTACAATTGCTTTAGGTTTTTATACATTGGTTTTCGATTCTTTTACCCCGCCCGATTTAGTGATGTATTACATAGCAGTGGTATTGGGGAGTTTAAGTTTTTCTACTGTATTTACAATGGTTTCGGCAATCGCAAGCAAAGCGGGGAATGGAGGGATGTTGATGGCTATTTTAAGCTTCCCAATCATTATTCCGGTGTTGATCTTGTTAATTAAACTGGCCAAAAATGCAGTTGACGGCTTGCCTTGGGAGAATAGTTACGATGAAATAGCAATGTTACTGGTGGTGAATGTACTGATGGTGGCAACGTCTTTATTGTTATTTCCTTACCTTTGGAGGGATTAAAAAATGATTGAATGAGAGAATGATTGAATTATAAAATGAGAAATTCGCAAGTATTAAATCCTTAATGATTATTTAAGACATAAGAAAAGAACATCCGTTCATTCATAACTCAACATTCAAAATTAAATATACGCATGAATAAAACTTGGTGGAAAATTTTAGGTTCGGTTTTGGTAATTTATACTGCAATAGCAGGTTTATTACTTGGGGTGCCGCATCTGGCTATTTTGAACGAAACAATCCGTAATCTGTATTTCCATGTTCCGATGTGGTTTGCCATGATTGTGCTCTTTTCGATCTCTGTTTTTTACAGTGTAAAGTCATTAAGCAGCAAAAGTGAAATAGATGATATTAAAGCCGTAGAAAGTGTAAACGCTGGGATAGTTTTTGGCGTTTTAGGTTTAGTAACAGGTGCTATCTGGGCTAAATATACCTGGGGGCAGTTTTGGAGTTTCGATCCTAAACAGAATTTTGCTGCCATTTCAATTTTGCTCTATTTTGCCTACCTCATTCTGCGCAATGCGATAGACGAAGAACAGAAAAGAGCCAAAATTTCGGCCATTTACAATATTTTCGCCTTCCCAATGATGGTGGTATTACTTTTTGTTTTACCCCGTTTAAAAGATTCATTACACCCAGGCAATGGTGGTAACCCAGGTTTTAACAGTTACGATTTAGATAGCCGCATGCGCATGGTATTTTATCCTGCATGTTTAGGCTGGATATTAATCGGTTATTGGGTTTATACCATCCGTTTCAGACTACGTTCAATAGAAACCATCACGAATACACCTGATTACGGTGAAATGAAAGGTGTTCGTGATAGCTTCGTTACCTCTGAAAATCAATCAACAACAAACGAAAACAAACAACAACATAACTAAAATGAAGAAGATATTTTTCTCCCTGATATTAATGATGGCCGCTATGCAGTTATTTGCACAGGATAATGGAGTAGAAATGGCTGATAGCCTTCGCAGCAATGGAAAGATATATGTTGTGGTAATATGTATCGTAATTATTCTTGTAGGTTTGTTGGCCTACCTGTTCTCAATTGATAAAAGATTAAAGAAAATAGAAAAAGAAAACCAAACTGATAAATAATAGCGTAAATACGATTCCGGTTAAAACCATATTTGGCTTTAATGGTTGGTAAATAGCTGTATTTTAAGACTAAAGTCATTATTTTTTTTGTATTTATCTGGTTGTAAAAGAGGTTTTTACTGATTTTAAAGGCTCTAATTAAAAATACAGAGCAGTAGCAACATAAAATACCTACATAACAGTATTGTTTCTTGGTAATTTATTGATCAAGTTTGGTTAGTTATAAATTAAATCAACGGGACGATTTAGGTTAACTTTAAGAAGTGATCAACACAATTGGTCACTTTTTTTTTGTTCTGTTTTTTATTGGTATTTGCAATATTCATAATATTGATCTGTTTTTTAGCTTCTATTTGTTGAACGTTGCAATAAAAGGCTGTTTTGAATATTTTTTTTATAATTTTTTTTAGATCAAAATAGCCTGTAGAAAACCTATAAAAATAGTCGTTTTTATGATGTAGGCTACCTAAGATATCTGCATTTAAACGTGTTTGGGTATGGTTTTCGACAGTTTTCTCCAACGGGTATAAAACCTGTTGTTGGGCTAAAATAGAATGGTGTTTGCTTTACACTAAGTCTTTTTGCATTTGGATATGTGCAGTTTTTTTAGGCAATTTTGCATCGAAAACTTATTCAATATAAAAAATAAATAATGGCTAATCTAGCAGACGAGAACAAGTTCTTTGCAGATGTTTGTAAGAACTTTGACAGTGCGGCTCAATTCACCAATCATCCAGAAGGTTTATTGAACCAGATTAAAACATGTAATAGTGTGTATCGTTTCCAATTCCCAATCCGCCGCGGAAACGGTTTTGAAGTAATTGATGCTTGGCGTGTAGAACACTCTCACCACATGAGCCCTACCAAGGGTGGTATCCGTTACAGTGAAATGGTAAACGAAGATGAGGTTATGGCGCTTGCAGCCTTAATGACTTACAAGTGTGCTATTGTTAACGTTCCATTTGGCGGCGCAAAAGGTGGTATTAAAATTAACACTAAACAATACAGTGTTGCCGAATTAGAAACCATCACCCGCCGTTATACTACAGAATTAATTAAGAAAAACTTTATTGGCCCTGGTATCGATGTTCCTGCTCCTGATTATGGATCTGGCGAGCGCGAAATGAGTTGGATTGCCGATACTTATATGACCATGAATCCTGGTCAGTTAGACGCTTTAGGCTGTGTAACTGGTAAACCAATTGCTTTGCACGGTATCCGTGGCCGTAAAGAAGCTACAGGACGTGGTGTTGCTTATGCCGTACGCGAATGTGTAGAGGTGGCAGAAGATATGGCTAAAATAGGCTTTAAAGCTGGTTTAGGCGATAAAAGAGTAATCGTTCAAGGTTTAGGTAATGTGGGCTACCACTCGGCTAAATTCTTGGCAGAATTTGGTGCTACCATTGTAGGTTTATGCGAATTTGAAGGTGCTATCTACAATGCAAACGGATTAAATGTGGATGAGGTTTTTGCACACCGTAAAAACACGGGTTCAATTTTAGGTTTTCCAGGCGCTAAAGACTTTAAAAATTCGATGGAAGGTTTAGAGCAAGATTGTGATATCATTGTTCCTGCAGCTTTAGAAAACCAGTTCACCGAGCTTAATATCCGTAATATCAAGGCGAAAATTATTGCCGAAGGTGCAAATGGTCCAACAACGCCAGAAGCTGAAACAATTTTTACCGAAATGGGTGGTATCATCATTCCTGATATGTATTGCAATGCGGGCGGTGTTACGGTTTCTTATTTTGAGTGGTTGAAAAACCTATCTCACGTGGCTTTCGGTCGTATGGAGAACCGTTATGCAGCTAATTCAAATGCCAATCTGATCAATACTTTAGAAAACCTTACAGGTAAAACCATCCTTCCTGAGCATCGTTTAATGATTGTTAAAGGCGCATCTGAAATGGAATTGGTAAACTCTGGTTTAGAAGACACCATGATCCATTCTTACCACGAAATCCGCGAAACATTAATGAACAAACCAGCAACTCAAACATTGAGAACAGCTGCTTTTGTAAATTCAATCGATAAAATTGCGGTTTCTTATATGAATTTAGGCGTTTGGCCATAATCAACTAATCGTCATTGCGAATCCCGATCCTTTATCGGGATGTGGCAATCTTATTATGAAGCCTTGCAGGATTAAACTGCAGGGCTTTTTTGTGTTCAAGATCGTTATAGTGGCTTGAAGCGCAATGTGGTAAAGAAATTTCTGATTTGAAGAAGCATTGCGCTCCAAACAAAATCGATAGTTTTTTAATAAGAAAACAAATGGATTGTGGTTCTTGGCGGGGTTGCAGTCCCGCCATTTGCTATAGCTCCGATAGAAAACCTGTGAAACAAGCAAGCACACCAAATATAACATAAACTGGTGCTTAAATCGGAGGCTGCCGCTATTGTCGGGTTTAGGAACCGGGGTTTGTGCACCATGCAAACCTAAAAATGAAACACTGTCTTAGCTGCTTAGCCCCGGTTGGAGTGTTACCCTGCAGCAACGAGGCACGAGGAAGCGAAGCGTAAAAACGCAAAACGGGATGAAACTTTTTGTTTTGTACAGGCCGTGCGCTCCAAATAATGAATATATTTTTAGTTTTAGAAATGACGCGCTATATTTCATTGGACTGGGTTGGTCCTGCTTACCTCCTGCCGATGAAGGATCGGCATCCGTCCCATCAGGTTTAGATACAAAGATTCGTTAACGAAGTGCTTTTATACTCTGAATCTGTGTTTGGTGGCTCACCAAACAAACGAATTATAATCTAGTCATTGTCATCCTGAGCCTGTCGAAGGATAGTAATCATATTTAAGAGCATTATAGGGGTATCTACAGCATTTTGTTTTGGAAATGAAAGGTCTGTATTTCATCGCGGTAGGTTGGTCCTGCTGTACCTCCTGCCGATGGAAGGATCGGCATCCGTCCCATCAGGTTTAGATACAAAGGTTTGCTAGCGAAGTGCTTTTCTGCTCTGAATTTGTGTTTGGTGGCTCACAAAACAAACGAATTATAATCTAGTCATTGTCATCCTGAGCCTGTCGAAGGATAGTAATCATATTTAAGAGCATTATAGGGGTATCTACAGCATTTTGTTTTGGAAATAAAGGGTCTGTGTTTCATCGCGGTGGGTTGGTCCTGCTGTACCTCCTGCCGATGGAAGGATCGGCATCCGTCCCATCAAGTTTATAGATAAAGGGACAGCTAATGAAACTTACGGATAGTGTTGATTCTTATAAAATGGTCGTCATTTCCTGAAGTGCAGCGTAACGGAGAAATCTTTAAGTGTGGTAATCCAAAGATTTCTCGGCTACACTACCATTGATAGATTCCTATAGAAAAGTCGTCATTGCGAGGAGGAACGACGAAGCAATCTTTCCTGCTAGTGATCCTGCTATAAAGATTGCTTCGTCGGCTGAAAAAGGCCTTCTCGCAATGACGATAACCTTAGGAGATTTATCTCCTTAAAATTCTCCTGTCATTTATATTGATTTTTATGATATAAATTGAAACTCGAAATGACGATTACTTGTAACTATTACATTAAGGTTACTAACCCCAAAATTGGATTGGACCGTTAGCTGAAAAAAGCTTTCCCACAATGAAGAGATTTTTCTATTATAAACTCTTCAAAATCTGATACAACGAATTAATATCTCTGTTTTTCAGCTCCAGTTTACCATCAATCTTAACCTTTTTACTATCCAAAAACTTCCCTTTAACTTCTAAATTCTTCAGCGTTTTAAAATAACTGGTAACGAACGGAGTTTCTAATCGTTGAGCCAGTTTCATCAGATCAACATTTAAATAAAGAAAATCTGTTGAAGTAACATTTGAGGTTAAGGTATTTTGATTTTTAACTGTCGAGAAATTTAAATTTTCCTGGTTGCTGCTCACAAACACTTTATAAAGCGGAAAAGCATTTTTATTTACCACATTGCTATCTAAATTGATCAATCCCTGTTTAGCCAGGTAATTTTTTAGTCCATTGCCTTTCGAACCAAAATTAACAGAAATGGAAGGGATATTACGTTTCTGTAGGCTTATCTTTTCAACCTTTTCAAAGTCATCATTATATTCGTAGGTGATAATAGAATCGGTTTGTGTGATGGAGTTTGTCCATTCAAAATCCAGCTTTCCATTGTAATATTTAATTAAGCTATCCTGTTCCAAATTAAAGTTCTTAAACTTATAAACCTTGTGGTTACCGGGGTTTAGGTTTGCATTTAACCAAAAAGAAACCGTACTGTTTTGGTTAAATTGGTGATGAACAGATTGTGTTGCAGGCAAAATATCTTTGGCTAAAAACACATTGCTAAAATTTACGCTACCACTTTTAAAATCAATCCAGCCATTATTTTTAGTATTGGCAAACACCACATGCTGTTTTTGATCTAATACCTCTTTAAACGGACTTTCAGCCACCCTAACCATCTTTTTCTGGTTTAAAATATTAGTCAATATAGTATCGAAGCCTTTAATTTGAGGTGTTATAACCATCGCCACCGCTTTGTTATTGTAACAGAGCACAAAATTACCCAATCTAGATTTGGCCATACTTATGCCTTTTGCTTTTTTTATAATTTGCAGGTGAAGCACATTTTTGGCGAAATTTTCAAAATCTGCACTGTTTTTTAGCTCCAAACGGGAAAATACAGTACCAAGAGGCTGTCCTGCAAGAGTATAGAAATAAATACTGGCAGGGACTGATAAACCTGTGGCATATTTATCTATTTTAATTGCATTGGCTTTCTTAACATCAGATTTAAAATAATAACCTGGATTACCGAGCATATTCAAAGCAATTGTTTGATAAAGCTCATCAACATTGATTTTAATGATCCCCGTAGCATTTTGCGGAATCAGCGTTTGCCCTGCCTGATATTTTCGGTATTTTAAAACACCAGCAAAAAAAATAAGCAGCAATATTACTATCGCTGCTGTTATTTTTAAAAATTTCTTCATTAATGGTTAACTGTTTAAAATGGTTAATCGGTTAACTGTACACAGGCCAGTGTAAACTGCTAACCGAAAACTGCCAATTGAATTACTTAGTCGCATTTTCAATTAACGAGAACAAATATTTCAATGCATTTTCATGTCCGTTCGGAATTTCAGCACTAATGTCTGCCGAAACCAATCTGCCCTTAATCGGGTTCGATTTCATGTATACATTGCCCATTTTTTCTAAAGTGCTGTTAAATTTCTTAGCGGTTTCTTCACCACCAATTTCCGAATCCGGCACTTTGCCCACCAGGTTTTTGGCATTAAATAAAAAGCTGAAATTGTTTTTGCTCAATAGTTGTTTGTGCAGTTTACTTAATTTGTTGCTGTTGTATTGATTGTTGCTAATACCCTGCATTTCAGCCAACGAATTACCGAAAAATACAATACCATCTTTAATCATAAAGTAAATATCAATAGGGCTTTTCTTTTCCAATATTTTATAAATGTTGTTCTCGACAGTTACATAATTTTTGTTTACGCCATATTTAATCAGTTTGTTAATCAATCTGGTATCTTCAGAAGAAAACATGAAAAGGAAATCAGGCAACGTTTCTTTCTTGGTTTTAACTATTTCTTTTTGTTTGTAATCATCATCATATTCGTAAGTGGTGTAAGTAACGTCTTTTGTGTTTAATCCATTAATTACGAATAACGCATCACCTTTAATTACCTTGCTTACTGCTTCTTCATCTAGCAAAAGACTGAAGAGCTCAGCACCAAGATCAATTTCTTCATCCATTTTGGCTCCCAATAAAGAACCATAGGTTTGTTTCATTAATTTAGGGAATTCTTCCAGATAAGCTTTGGTGTCGATAGAATAGCTCATAAAACCAAGGGCTTTTTCGCTGTTTACATATTTCAAAAAGTTTTTGTTTAACTTTCTGTTCATTATTTTTTTATAAGCATCTGCTTGTTCCTGCGCCAATTCTAAGCCTGTAGAAATACGGAAACTTTTATCATCCATAAAAAGCTTGGCATTTAATGCACCATAACCTTTCATCAGCCCAGCTTTTCCGTAAGTGCCAAATTCTGGCGCAATCGAATTATAAACATCTTGAAGGCTCGATACCCAAAGTTCTGCAATGGCTTTATTATCTAAACTTGCTGTATATGATTTATTGTTTTCGATAGACTCGTAACTGCCATTGAAAATCTGATCTGCCTGGGCGGTCATCCAGGTAAAAGCCAATCTCTTTTTCTTTGCATCTTGTTCCAAACGCTCTTGTTGGTAGACATCATATTGCTCATCAACAATACCATGAACAGGAGTCATGGCGTTCGCAGTATCGACTGCGAATTCTCTTGCTTCTCTGGATTCTTCAAAATCTGAATCTATTTTAGCAACTTTTTTAGATTTTTTGGCCGTTTTCTTTTTACCGGTTTTTTTCGTTCCGGCAGTTTTTTTGGTGTTCTTTTTAGCCGTCGATTTTTTGCCAACTTTTACTTTTTCAATAACCGGGGCTTCAACCGCCTCTACCATAGGCTCATCTGTTGTTGCATAAGCAGAGTCCACAGCCACAGCCGCGCTATCAGCAACTATTGCATCGTCACTTTGGAACCTTATATCTTTAATCCCATAACGTGCAGATTTAACTGAATCAGCAAAGAAAGATCCTTTTATACTCCCGGTTACAAAATACAGCATGTTGTTGTTCCATTTAAT
Organism: Pedobacter sp. ISL-64; assembly: GCF_018613605.1. GTDB lineage: Bacteria > Bacteroidota > Bacteroidia > Sphingobacteriales > Sphingobacteriaceae > Pedobacter. The sequence goes on from NZ_JAGGPU010000026.1 coordinate 85,059, forward strand.
AATGCTCGTGCTATCAGGTAAAACCATCGTACGGATATCGCCCAGCTGTGTAAACTTTTTCTCTTTGCTGTCAATCAGACTTTCAAATTTTTTAGCATCTTTTATCGGAATAAGAAAGCAGTTATATGTAATACTATCGCTTAACTGATTAAAGTAATACATGTTTTTCTCCAAGTTAATGCCGAAATCTTCTATACTGGTAAAACTTTTATCAAGTGATTTTGAAGTTTCGGTAAGTAATTTCTTGCCTAGAAAAGATTCGTTAAAATCTTTCACAAACATTAACTTAAATATGTTATCACCTTTAATGGTGGCAACTGTGAAGGCATTTGAAGGTATTTTCTTAACCAGATCCTGGGCTTTGGCCAGACTGAACGATAAGAAAAGAGAGATGGCAATTAGAATTTTTTTCATTAGTATATAATTTGTTTTTTTAATGGTTATGAAGCTATCATGAGCATATTTATCTCGGTTTGTGAACGGGATGCTCATGATGGTTTCATTAGAATATAATTTGTTTTCAGTGGAGGTGAAACTAACATGAATTACCTTAGTTTCACTTTATTTAGATAGTTGTATAGAATTAGATACGTTAATTTTTCCGTTAATTAAATCCATGACGCTGCTTTTTAACATCACGGCTTTTTTAGATTTCGACACATTTGATGCCGGATTGGTACTACTTGTTACAACAGATTCGAAACGGTAGATGCTGGTGTAGGTTGCGCCGTTAAAAACTGCCTTGTCTTTTGCTTTTAATTTATTGAATTCTGCTTTAGCACTACCTATTGCCTGATATTTTCGGCTAAAGGTTTTAGTGACTTTGTTATAAGCGTACGAGGAAGTATTGGTGGCCTTAATTTTTTGCTGGCCAAGAATGTTTTTGGTAATGTTATTGATATTCGAAACATCTTTAAAAGAAAAACTAATGGTTGCGATGTAATTATTAAAATCGCTTGTGCTTTTTACATTCGAAATCCCTTCCGATTTTCTTAAATAGGCCACTGCTTCATTTAATTCCTGTTGAATTTTTTGTTTGCTGGGCACTTTATAGCCTTGTACGCTATCCAAAAGCATTACTGAAGCCACTTTGGTTTTGCTCTGGCTTAAGTTTATGGTGAGTAGCACATCGCCTGTTCCGTCGTTTTTCATGGTAATTTCTTCAATTACTTCAAAACAAGAGCTTAAAAAAGGTATCAAAACTATAAATAACAAAAGCTTATAAAACTGCTTTAATTTCATGTTAATCCGGTTTATGTTCTATTGTGGGATGTAAAAAAGGGATGATTATCTGACAGGCCAAACTTAACAATTTCAGCCCAAACTTTTAAACGATTTAAGATATTCCTTAAGATCGGTTATAAATAGTGGCTTTTGAGAAAATATTTTACTTTAAAAATCAGATAATTGTCAATATAAAGACAAGAAAAATGTAAAAGAATGCTGGCTAAGCCGATTTTTCTATCTTTGTTGCCAGCTTTTACAACAAGTATAACCATGAAGAAAAGTGCAATCATTGGATTGATTACCATCGCAATTTCCGTAGGGATTTTATTTAGCTTAAACGCAAATACCGACACCTACTCTAATTTCAAACAGGCAAGCCTTTCTGAGAAAGAAGAGCATGTTATGGGCTATTGGGTAAAATCGATGGGTACTTACTACGACGCCGTAAAAGACGCTAACCATTTTTCATTCCACATGAAAGATGAAAAGGGAGAAGTGAGAGAGGTAATTTACGCAGGTACCAAACCGCAGGATTTCGAAAAATCTGAAAAATTAGTGCTTATCGGTAAAATGGATAAGGACAAATTCTACGCATCGAAAATTTTAATGAAATGCCCATCTAAATATAATGATAACCTTGTTGAAATTAATAAAGACGGTAAGGTTGACACGGTAGGTAAGTACGGCGAGAAAAATATAACTAATTTTAATGGATATTCAATTTGTAGGCGAAAACCTGCTACCGGGTAAAATCGGGCAGTTTTTTATTGTGCTGGCGTTTAGTGCATCATTACTTTCAACAATCGCATACTTTTATGCCAGTCGCGATAAAAATTTAGAAGATAAATCTTGGCGTAACCTAGGCCGGATTGGATTCTTGGTTAATTTTGGCTGTATAATTGGTATCGGAGCAATTTTGTTCTACCTGGTATTGGGCCACTACAATGAATACAGTTATATTTATTGGCACTCTTCAAAACAACTTCCAATTCATTATATTATTTCTGCTTTTTGGGAAGGACAGGAAGGAAGTTTCTTGCTCTGGGCTTTCTGGCAATCGTTTCTGGGTACTTTATTAATCTGGAAAGCTAAAACATGGGAGCGCCCTGTAATGACAGTTGTGGCCTTCTCTCAAGTGTTTTTGACTTCAATGCTTTTAGGTGTAGAGATTTTTGGTGAGCGTATCGGAAGTTCTCCATTTATCCTATTAAGAGATTCCCTTGATCTAAAATCAATGGCTCCTGTAGTTTTCGCAAACCCTGAAAACTTCGCTAATTATTTAAAATTTATTACCGATGGTAGAGGACTAAATCCATTGTTGCAAAACTATTGGATGGTTATCCACCCACCAACCTTGTTTTTAGGTTTTGCCAGTATGATTGTGCCTTTTGCCTATGGAATTGCGGCACTATGGCAAAAACGATATAAAGAATGGATTAAACCAGCTATGCCTTGGGCGCTTTTTGCGGTGATGGTTTTAGGTACAGGTATTATTATGGGTTCTTTCTGGGCTTACGAAGCGTTAAACTTTGGCGGTTTTTGGGCCTGGGATCCTGTTGAAAATGCTTCTTTAATTCCATGGTTAACCCTAATCGGGGCTGTACACGTAATGATTGCGTATAAAAATACAGGTCATGCTTATTTTACCGCAATTGCTTTAGTATTCTTAAGTTTCTTATTGGTGCTTTACGCATCGTTTTTAACCCGAAGCGGAATTCTAGGTGATACATCAGTTCACTCATTTACCGATATGGGCATGTTTGGGCACTTGATTTTATACAATGTAGTATTTGCTGTTTTAGCGGTTATGCTTATTGTATTAAGATGGAAAGAATTGCCAATTACCACCAAGGATGAAGAAACTTATTCTCGCGAATTTTGGATGTTTATTGGCGCTTTAGTGGTAACTATAGCTTGTATCCAGGTAATATTCTCCACTTCGGTACCCGTATTCAATAAGGCGTTTGGAACAAACTTTACTCCGCCAATTGATGCTGTAAAATATTACAACCAATGGCAAGCACCATTTGCGGTATTAATTACTTTGATTTCGGGTTTCTCTCAATATTTAAAATACAAAAGAACCGACCCCCGCAAATTTTATAGTAGCTTGGTTTCGGCAATTATTTTCTCCATTGTGTTAACAGCGGGTTTGGTATATGTGGCTAATATTTACACCAACACGATGTACATCCTCATCACCTTCAGTTGTTTATTTGCCGTACTTTCTAACGCTGCGGTATTATATCAGGCTTTCGGTGGCAAGGCAAAATTGGCCGGATCCGCAATTGCACACATTGGTTTTGCTTTCCTGATCTTAGGTGCATTAATTTCTGCAGCTACAAACAAACCTTTATCCATCAACGCGAATAATTTTATTCCGGTAAAAGATTTCGAGAAAACAGAAAAACCAGGTGAAAACATCATGTTATACAAAAACGAGCCTAAGAAAATGGGTAAGTACACTGTAACCTATGTAGCCGATACCACGGTAGCACCCAATACCATTTATACCCTTAATTTTAAAGTTTTAGATATAGAAGGTAAGGTTAAAGAAGATTTTAACTTACATCCACATGTGCAGGATAACGAAAAAATGGGTTTAATTGCTTCTCCTGATACTAAGCATTATTTAACCTACGATGTTTACACCCACATTACCAGTGCCGCTATTAAAAAAGAATCGCACGATGATCACGAAGGTCATTCTGATGATGAAAATTATAAAGCACCGCGTATTGTTAAGGTTTCAGTAGGCGATACCATTCACACCTCAAGTGGCATTGTTACGGTTAAAGATTTAAACAGAAAACCTACTGCAAAGGATTTGGTTTTGGGCCAGGGCGATTATGCGGTTGGTTTACCATTAGAGGTTAATGCAGCCGGTAAAGTTTATAACACAGAGCCTATTTTCTTGATCAAAGGAAATAACACTTTCGATTTCGCACGTAAAGTGGATGAACTGGATTTGAAATTCCGTTTTGCCAAGGTATTGCCAGATGAGAAAAAAGTGGAGCTTCAGATTTTCGAAAAACCGCAACAAGCTAAGGATTGGGTAGTTTTTAAAGCAATAGAATTTCCTTTCATCAATTTATATTGGGCAGGTACTATTGTAATGGTTGTTGGTTTCTTACTTTCAATTTTCAGAAGAAGAAAAGAGGCCAAAACCGCATAAAATCATGAAGATCGTTTTATTAGGTTCGGGAAACGTTGCCACACACTTAGCAAAAGCATTAAAAGCCAATGGTGAAGATGTGGTACAGGTGTACAGCCCAAACCTTAATCATGCAAAGTTATTGGCTGATTTGATATCAGCTGAGGCCGTAAGTGACTTAAATGAAGTTAAACAGCATGCTGATTTATATATTATCTCGGTAAAGGATGATGCCATAGAAACCGTATCCAGATCATTAAAAAATGTAGGCGGTTTGGTGGTGCATACCTCTGGAACTACCGATATTAATATTTTATCGTCACAGGTAAAAAAAGCAGGTGTTTTTTATCCCTTGCAAACTTTTTCGAAAGGTAAAGCGGTTTCATTTGAAAATATTCCGCTTTGTATAGAAGCGAACGATGAAAGTCAATTGGCGATTTTAAACAATCTGGCAACTAAAATTAGCCGTCAGGTGTACGAATTAGGTGGCGAGAAAAGAAAAGTATTACATCTTGCAGCAGTATTTGCCTGCAATTTTCCGAATCACCTATACGCTTTGGCAAATAAAATTTTAAGTCAGAACGGTTTGGATTTCGAAATCATCAGGCCGTTAATTGCCGAAACCGCCGATAAGGTAATGAGCAATCTACCTGAAAATGTGCAGACTGGGCCAGCAGTTAGGGCCGACGAAAGCACTTTAAATAAGCATTTGAGCATGTTAACCGATATGCCCGAATTGCAGAACATTTATCAAACATTGAGCGATAGCATAAAATTAACGCTGAAATAGCATAATTACGGCTTTTGCTTCTTACTTTTGCAAAATAATTATGAGCATTTTTAAACTAAAAATAAATTTTGAAGAAGCAGATCACGAATCTATTGAATTACCAATAGCAGCCGGCGAATCTGTTTTAGATGTTTGTCTGGATAACGGAATCGAATTACAGCACAACTGTGGTGGTGTTTGTGGTTGCAGTACCTGCCATGTATACGTAACAAAAGGTATGGATAATATCGAAGAGATTTCTGATAAAGAAGAAGACTTTATCGATAGAGCTGTTCGTCCGAAAATTACTTCTCGCTTAGGCTGCCAATGTGTGGTGATTAACGGCGATATCGAAGTTACCATTCCAGATCAGTCTGACTTTATGGGACACTAGTTAGACTGGAGTCCGAAGTCTTCAGTCGGGAGTCGATTAGCCGATTTAAACAGTTAACCGATTAACCAATTCAAACAATTAACCAACAACAAAACAACATGAATAACGATAAATTTGCTTTACCTTTTTACTGGAACGATTATGAAGATATTGCAATGTCTTTATATGAGAAATTTGGTGATGATTTTACAGAAGCCAAAATCTACCGTATCCGCTTTACCGAACTTTTAGAATGGGTTTTAGCGTTGCCAAACTTTAAAGGTACCCGCGAAGAAAGCAGTGAAGGCCATTTAGAGCAAATTCAATCTGCCTGGGTTTACGAGTGGAGAGATAATCAGTAATTAGTCCTGAGTTCGGAGGTCTTAGTCCAGAGTCGTTACCGAGTGCTTAACCCTAAACGCGCGAATGTTTTTACAGAAACTAAAAGAGATCACCACTTTCATTTTTGATGTAGATGGTGTGCTTACCGATGGATCAGTTCAGGTTACTGATAATGGTCAGTCGTTGCGCACTTTTAACATTAAAGATGGCTATGCCATGCAGTTGGCCGTTAAGAGAGGATATAACATCTGTATTATATCTGGTGGAGATGGTATTGCCATGGGGAAGCGTTTTTTCAATCTGGGTGTAACCGATGTTTTCCTCGGTACAGGAGATAAGGTGGCCATTTTTAATCAGTATCTTCAGGATAAAAACATTGCTGCAGAAGAAGTGCTTTACATGGGCGACGATATTCCTGATTTAAAAGTAATGAAACTTGTAGGGCTTCCAACCTGTCCGGCTGATGCCGTAGCAGAAATAAAAGCGATATCTACATTCATTTCTCCTTACAATGGAGGCAAAACCGCTGTCCGCGATATTATCGAAAAAGTAATGAAAGTACAGGGCAGATGGCACGATGAAAATCCAAATGCTGCCGATTCGGGTATGTAATTAGTTCAATAGATCATTAGTCATTCGTTCATTGGTAGGAAGTCTCTAAGCGGATTGTCTTCCTGAACAAATCGACAGCTACCAAGAGCCGTCTTCCTGAACTTGTTTTACAAGTATAAGTAGTGTTTTCAATTGTCTTGTAGCTACTACGTGGTCAGGATCTTTCTGGCTATAAAAGATTCACTTCTTTCAGAATGACGATACCATTATAAATCTCCATCCCCAAAATTTGCAATACATCAGATTATATGCGAAATTTACGTTAACAAATTAATCA
>NZ_JAGGPU010000027.1 GCF_018613605.1 Pedobacter sp. ISL-64
CGAGGGTATTGCGGTAAACGATAATACACCTATGACATTAAGTTTTGTGGTATCGGCCCGTAAGCTAAAGCTGGGCAATGCAGAACATGAAAACGATTGGCCTAAAGCCTAAATTTCAGCAGACCAGGCCACAGATACCCCTCTAGTGCCTGGTCTTATGCTTTTTCCTTAATTAAACGGAATAGAATCGCAATAAACATTTAAATACCTTCCTCATGGCAGATGTATTTGCTTTTAAAATCGATAAAAATATACAGAAGCAAACAAAAAAATATGCACATAACTTACTATGGGCTCTTTTAACCATAGGTTTTGCCGCATGCCAGCAAAATAATAAGAAGCAGAATGTTTTACCTGCTGCCGTTAATAAAGATTCTTTGGCTTTAGTTAATACAAATAAACACCAGGAAGGCGAAAAAAATCAAGATCCGCCAAAAGAAATGGTGCATGAGCTTAAAAAAGAAGCAGGGTACATTGTGCTGGTAAATATTACCAGGGTTGACTCCGTTTACAATGCCGAAAAGGTTTTTAGTGCGAAAATATTAAAATCATTTAAGGGGAAGCTAAAACCTATGGATAGCCTGAAGTATATGGTAATGAGTGATTTAAAATATATTGAATACCCAAATGATACGCTGATTGTTTTTCTCCAGAAAGCTAAATCAACTCTTTCACTTTCAGGAAGCAAGAATGTATTTTTCTATGCACTGGAAAATGCATCATTTAAAAGTACTACATATCTTGATTCACTTCTAACCAAAAAATAGCATGCCACTTTCTTTGCCAAGTTTTACCGATTTAAGGATAAATTACCCAGCAACAAGTAGCGAACTGGTAAAAGCAACAATTGGTGGGGCTGTTAATGCTGCTTACATTACCAATACCTGTGTGGTGAGGATGAGCAGGGCGTTTAATTATCTAGGTATTAATAACAAGGTTTTTAGCCTAAGCCTGCCTAGTTGGAAATATACCACAAAACAGAATTTCCTGGCCCAGGAAAAGGTAAAAGTCCATGCCATACCCACTCGGTATCCGTATACTAAAAAGTTCGAAACTATTGCTGGAGCTGATCAAAAGCGCTATTGTTTCCGGGTGAGCGAATTTTTCGACTACCTCAACCACAAATATAAAAAACCCGATATTAAAGTGGAAAAAGGAGTTAGAGACACTTGGATAGCACATCATGATTTAAGGGCGTTTCAAAATAAAATAGACGGCGTATCGGGTATTATCTGCTTTAAAACCCAGTTTAGTGATGCAACAGGCCATTTTACCCTGTGGGATGGCTATAAATGTTTATATCAGGATTATTTCTTAGACCCCAGAACCAGCGGAATTTATTTGTGGATTTGCTAAAAGATCGAATTTATGGAAAAGAAACTCATTGTAGAAATTAACATAGAAAATAAGGCAATTACCCATTTTGCCTCATTTAGTTTAAAGCAAGCTTTTAATGCGCATCATTTTTTCGAGCTGCGGTTTAACCACGATCAGATGGGTTCGCCGGGAATGATCAGTTTAAATGACAGTCGCGATTTTGTTGGTAAAACCCTTACTGCTTCCTTTGGCCACGATTCTGGTAGTTTACAGGAATTTGCCGGCCTGGTAACCAAAGTAGAACTGGCACAAAGCCATGGCTATCATGGTGTACTGATTGTGAGCGGTTATAGTCCAACGATCTTGATCGATCGCGGTCCTGATTTAGGTTCTTATCTTGATAAAGATTTAAATACGATCGTAACTCTTGCTACATCGGATGTTCCCTCAAACGATATTAAAATTGTGGCTAATGCCGCTAGAAAAGATCCTATTGATTACTTGATTCAATACAGGGAGAGTGATTTCGATTTTCTGAACAGGCTTTCGGGCGAATACCATGAATGGTTTTACTATGATGGCAACCAATTGAATTTTGGTAAGCCAGATGATCAGAAAGAAGTTGCCTTGATTTATGGTCGTGATGTACAAAACCTGCAGTATGCCATGGAAATTGCGCCAATCAAGAATAAACGTTTTGCTTATAACCCCAAACAGGATGAGATGCTCCAGAGTGAAAGTAGCGGACAGGGTGACGGATCACCCGACCTTGCCCACGCCATACAAGTTTCTAACGCGATGTATAGCAAAACCTTCAATCAACCATCGCTTATCCGGGTAGACAATAACAACGACATTAAAAATCATGTGCAGAATGAAGAAAAGGCACACATCAGCAATTTATTGAAAGTAAATGCAACTGGAGACAATGCTGCTTTGAGCATTGGCAGTATCGCCGAAATTACGATGAGTTTGAGAAAAGAATTATCTTTTTCTACAGAAAGCTTGGGTAAATTTCTGATCACCAGTATCAACCATGATATTGATGGTACAGGTAAATATTATAACACTTTCGAAGGTGTGGTAGCTACAACGGAGCGCCTTTTGGTAAAAAACTATAGTAAACCAAGCCCAGATATGCAATTGGCAGATGTAATAGACAATGCCGATCCGCAAGGGCAGGGGCGTATTAAGGTAAAATTTAAATGGGAGTGTAAAACCAATGATGTAACGGAGTGGCTGCGGGTAATTACACCAGATGCAGGAAGCAGCGATAAAGTGAGTAAAAACAGGGGTTTTGTATTTATCCCCGAAATTGGCGATCAGGTAGCTCTAACCTTCGAAGAAGGCAATATTGCCAGGCCAATCGTATTGGGTTCGGTATTTCATGGCAAAAGTGGTAGTGGCGGTAGTGCCAGCAACAACAGCAAAAGTTTAACTTCTAAAAGCGGACATACTTTAACCATGGATGACGGTGCGGGTATGATTATGCGGGATAAAGACAGCAATTTTATCGAGCTGGATGGAGCCGGTAAAGCAGTTTTCGAAACTAAAGAATCAATCCTGATTAAATGCGGGGAAAGCAGCATTTTTATGGATAAAACGGGAAAAATCATCATTAAGGGAAAGGATATTTTAACACTAGGAGAAAACATCGGAAATTCTGCCTCAATCAGTATTGGTATAGGTGTAGGGCCTGAAGATGGAACACCAACTTCTGGTATCGGGATAGAATCACAAACCTTAGATATTGGTACTAAAACGCTTTCGATGAGTGGCGAAACAGAGGCCAATCTGGCTTCGAAAAAGATTAATGTGGGAGGTGAAAGTGAAACGAATATCAGTAGCGGTACCATCAATCTAAACTAATTTTCGACATTAAAGCTCCATGAACCCAATACAACTGGAATTATTTAAGATAGATAAACAATGGCAACAAGTAGTAAGGCAACATCCATCAGAAACCCTGTTTCTCTGTTTGGGTGAGCGGCACGAAGTAAATTTATTCGAAGCTTATTTTAAATACCAATTAACAGAAGAAAGCAGAACCAACGATATGTTCCTGCTCCATTATCAGGAATTCCAGAACAAAAATGATTACGGTAAAAGTTTGGTTAAAGAATGGAAGGAGATTTTTGACTTATGGCAGAAGGATACAAGAGCCGGTGTTGTTTGGGATATTGAAGTTGGTGAAGGTGCCCGGAATTATAAAACAGATGCCTACTTGCCTGTTACAGCGCTTATAAGGTTATGCAATCTTTATCCTGAATTAAAATTAAAGAAAATACATGTTCAGCTGGCACCAACTACCATCCATGATGTAGCTGGCCTATCTGAATGGATTAACGAATGGTGCAGCTGTGTTAAAGCGTTCGATAACCATAATATTAAACTGGTTTATACAGAGCACCATACACACCGTACTTTAAAAAAATTAAAACAGGGTACCGAATTCAGGATCAGTATTGATGTGAGCCAGTTGATGCAAAATGCGGCAGCACATACGAACCGGGAGAAAAACGATCCTGAAAGTGATTACCAGCAGCAGATACTGATTGCAAGTAATTATTTAAGTAAAGGCAAACATGAGCAGGCCAATGCAGTTTTAGAACGGGCAATTGTAATCGCCCAGAAACAAGGATTGCACGAGGCGGTAGTGGCAGCAAGAATAATGCTGGCACAAAGTTTAGCCGTAAAGAATAAAAGGAGTGAAGCACGCCAGCAATATGAGATGGCTTTGGCCCGTGCTGGAGAAAACACACTATTGAGTGCACATATCCACATGAGCTATGGCAGTTTCTTACTGGCACATTCGGGTAAAGATGAAGCTAAAAAGTACTTCGAAAAGGCAATTAAAATCGCAGAAATTATAGAGAACGATTTTATAGCGATGGAATGTACCCGCTTACTTGGTCAGCTTTCGGAGAGCAAAATAACCGGCTCTGCAAAAGCAATGGATTATTATTTGAAGTGTTTGGAAATTGCCAGAAAAATGCCGGTTGAAAAACGGCGACAAAGTTCGATGGCTTATACCGCATCGATCATGTTAAAAAAATATGGTGAGGAAAGCCCTGAGGGCAAAAAATTAGATATGGATATGCGGCAGGATTACGGAGAAGACTGGAAATCAATGGCTGAAGTGCCAAAAAATCACGCCAATCCATTATCATAAAAAATATACGGATGAAAAAAGTAAAAGCGAGTAAACCGAATATGTCTACCGATAGGTCGATCAGCCTATCTGCAAGCCTAACCAAAGCCGAACCAAAAGCAGTTGGCGGTGGTGGTGGCGTTGCCCCTGGAAGTAATCCCCCTGCGGCAAAAAGCACCTTAAAGCTTATAAAAGCTAAAAAGCCTGCAATGGCCAATACCGCGGTACAACATGTTAGCAAGCATTTTGATGTGGTACTGGCTATCGATTTTCACTGGACAACCATTCCCATTCCGCCATCTTTTGGGTTTATTCCTTTGCCTTTACCACATCCTTTTATTGGGATGGTGTTCGATCCGATGGATTACCTGCATTTCAGTATTCCTATTCCAAAATTTGCGCTAGGTTTAATCGGTACCGCCAGTATCCCCATGGGCGGCTCAATTTATGTACATGGTCGCCACAAAGCCACTACTACCACTACTGTTATGGGTGTTTTGCTCCCGTTTAGGCACATCAGTTCTATTCCAGTTTATTTTATTGTGAATATCCCCGGCTCGCCACATGAGGGCGAGGTATATTGGGGTTCTACTACTGTAAAAGGTCAAGGCTCGGAAATGAGCGGTTCTAATCCTGGCCAGGTGCTTACCTGCTGGTGCCCACCGATGGGTTTGAAACCCCTGCCAACTGTACCTGGTAAATTGAAGAAAAACCCATTGGCTTATTTCGCTTTTTACAGCGATTTATTGAGTATGTATGTACAGATTAATACTGGTAAACCTGTGCTGGTTGGTGGTACATTTGCACCTCATAATTATACACTGAAAGAGTATTTAATGCGTTTTGCGGCCCTTGGTATTATGAGGGGGCTCACCAAATTAGGAAGTGCCTTATCAAAAGCGGCCTTAAAAGGTGTCAATAAAGTATTACGGGGACTTTTTAAAAATAATCCCATATCAAAAAAACTTTGTCATTGGGGCTTGGAACCTGTTAATTTTGTTACTGGTGCGATGTTTTTCGAATGGACCGATTTCGAACTGCCTGGTGGCCAAACACTGGCCTGGAACAATGTGTGGCGCAGCGATAAGCCGTCTGCAGGTATGTTGGGCAATCAGGTTTACAATAATTACGATTTATATATTTATCCCGATCCTGAAGCTGAAATTGTTGGTTTTAGCCACCCGAAAGAAAATATGGTGATGCCTTTGCCCTATATCGAACCGTATTCAGGCAAACAGTACGATCGTGCACAAAAAATCTGGATGGAACGGCCCGATGAAAATACTTGGGTACTCACTATTGATCAGGATATTTATACCTATACGCTTTTTAGTGGCGCAGTTGATGGCGATATTTACCGTATAAGCAAAATCGAGTACAATAACGGCACCAACCTTACATTTTACTATCAAAAACAACTTTTATCCCGCATTGTAGAAAATTCTGGTCGTGTGCTCGAAATGCAGCACAATGAGGCAAGTACGGCAATTAAAGCAGTTTATTATCAATATAAAACCACCAGCAATCTGTTGGTGAGTTACGATTACGATCAACGCGGCAATATGATCAAAGTATACGATCAGGCAGGTAAAGCTATCGGCTTTGAGTACGATGATCACGATCGTGTAGTGAAAAGAACAAACCGTAACGGGATGGCTTATTTCTGGCGTTATGATGAGGAGGGCCGTGTAATCCATACTGAAGGCAGGGATGGTTTTATGAGTGGATCGATAAGCTATTTCCCGGAAGAAGGATATAACGAAGTATATTATCGCGATGGTAAAGTAGAACGCTATTATTATGATGAAAACGATCTGGTGTACAAAAAAATAGATGCCATGGGTGGCGAAACCTGGTATGAACACGATCGTTATAATGAAGAAAAAATGATTTCCAGCCCTGAGGGTAGGGTAATCGGTTATGAATACGATGAGAGGGGCAATATCACCACTTATCATACGGCAGATGGCGAGCAGTATCAGTATGCATATGATGACAATAATAACCTGATATTGCGCGGTGATCCGGCTGGGTCAAACGAAACATGGTTGTACAACGAGCAGAACCAATTGCTTAAACATGTTCAAAAAGATAATCGTATAGTCGATTTTTATTATAACGAAGGACAAAAATTACCCATATTTTGTCGTGATAATGATGGCTATGAAGTTCATTGGACATATGACAGTCTAAATCAACTAATCGAATCGGTTTCGAGCGAAGGTAATAGACGTCGCTGGACGTATGATGATTACGGTCGACTGATCCGTTTTAGCCCCGATGGTGATCAAACTACGATCTGGGAACGTGATGAAATGGGCCGCGTAATCCTTGTGAAAGATTTTGGAGAAGAGGCTTTACGTTTCGAATACGATGCCTATGATCTTCCGGTTTACGCCACCGATGGCCGCGAAGAATGGCACATGGCCTACACCCCAATGGGTAGCCTAAAAACACAAAAAAGAAGCAGCCAATCATCCAGTCAAAATGCCCAGGCCCTTCATTTTACCTATGATAAGTGGGAAAATTTAAAAGGTATTACCAATGAAAAAGGTGAAGAGTATACCTTTTTAAGGGATGCGAATGATGATGTGGTAAAGGAAATTGGTTTTGACGGGCAAGAGCAACAATATATCCGCAACCAGGACGGGCAGATTATTAAAACGATACAGGCCGATGGAAAGGCCGTGTACCACAATTACGATCTAAGCGGCCGATTGGTGTACAGCAGCTATGAAGATGGTACTTACGAAGCCTTTCAATACGATAAACTTGGTTTGCTCATTACAGCAGAGAACGAACTTTCTTCGGTTAATTTTAGGCGCAATCCGTTGGGTATGATCACCCAGGAAATACAGGATGGCTACCAGATTAATTATCAATACGATGTTTTTGGAAATCTGACAAGTTTAAAAAGTTCATTAGGGGCCGATATAAAATACGATTATAATGAAATTGGTTATCTGAATGGCATCGCAGCTAAAAGTGGCGGATCAGCAGAATGGACAGCAGCTATTGGCCGGAATAAAAACGGACAGGAAACCAGCCGCAGTTTAAGCGGCGGGATTAGAGCGACATTCGATTATGACCATGAAGGCCATCCAATTAGTCAAAAGGTCGAAGCCAGCCGTTCCATCACAGCATTTAAACAATATGCCTGGGGGCCAAACGATAAACTGAATAGCTGCTTAAACAGCATTGCAGGCGGCAGCATCAATTACAGATACGATACTTTTGGTAGTCTTTCTTCGGCAAGTTATAGTGATGGTAAAGTGATTTATAAGAATCCCGATGAAACAGGAAACTTATATAAAACAGGCGATCGCAGCGACAGACGTTACGATAAAGGTGGTAAACTGCTTAAAGATGACCAATGGTATTACCGTTACGATGCCAAAGGCAACCTGGTACAAAAAAGTAAACGGAATATTATCGGCCTCGCAAAAGAAGAAGTTGCTAAATCTGAAGACAATGGTTTATTTGGCAAAAAATTAAACTGGGGAATGGCCAACCCTGATGTTCCCAAAGCTGAAATGCTTGATATCTTAGCCGATGCCGAACCCGATTTGCCAGAGTGGAAAGAAGGTGACTGGGCCTACGCCTGGGCAGCCAATGGCATGATGAAAGCGGTTAAAAATCCACATGGCGAGATTATCAGTTTCGAATACGATGCTTTAGGAAGGAGGAAAGCCAAAATTGTTAAAAATACGGTGTATCGTTACGTGTGGGATGGGAATTTACTCCTTCATGAATGGAACTACCCCTTAAACGACAGGCCAAATTTAGTAGTTAATGAAGACGGTCTACTCGGTTATGATAAAACAGAACCGCTGGGCAGTGATTTAATTACCTGGGTTTACGATCAGAATAAATTTAACCCAAGTGCCAAAATTGTTAATGGCCAGTGCTACTCCATTATTAGCGATTATTTGGGTACACCTGTACAGGCTTTTGATGATGCAGGTAAAAAAGTGTGGGATTGCGAACTTGATATTTATGGAAAAATCCGTAAACTTAGCGGCAGCAGGGAATTTGTTCCGTTCAGGTATCAGGGGCAATATGAGGATACCGAAACGGGGTTGTATTATAACCGGTTTAGATATTATGATCCAGAGATTGGAGGGTATGTAAGTAAAGATCCAATAGGACTGGAAGGAGGGGATAAACTTTATTCCTATGTTGAAGATAGCAACTACTGGTTAGATGTTTTCGGTTTAATGCCATGGGGCGATTTCATGAATGGTGCAACTGCTAAAATAACTGCAGGAGGGAATTCGGGAATCTATAGCAGTTCTCCGAGCGGACATGCTGAAATAAATGGATTAAAAGATTTTTCTCGGAAGGGATGGTTAAATGGTCAAGATGTACATATAACTGATGTAACTGGTGATTTTAATCCAGGAGGAAGTAAGCCAGTAGGAGTTTGTACAAAATGTAGGTCAAATATCTTTAGTGAACTTCAAAGGGGTGGTGCCAAAAGCGTAACCATACCTATAACTAAAGGGAATGTTACATCAGGTACCGTAACAATTCATTCAAAGGATTTTGCCAAGATGCAAGCAGAGATTGATGCGATAAGGAACTCGTCCGGAACTAACAGAACTAAGTCTGACGCTGCATGGAAAGCGTTGCAGAATTGTAAATAAAATTTTATGAAAATTATTAAGCCAAAAGCCTCGGGTATAACGTATGAGCCGAAAGTAAAAGAACTATGTTTAATCGCTGATCTCAAATTTAGTTACAGTTTAGATTTAAATAAATTTCTTTTAGATGAGAATCCTCATGGAGAACCATCATTAAAAGATATTTTCGATGTTGTTGTAGATGATAAATTCACAACATTATCTTTTAGGTCTATTTATAGAAACAAAGAAACCATCTTCAAATTGGAACGCCAACATGAGATTGACAGTTTAATTTTTGAAGCAATTTCTAATTTTGATCTTAAGGTTATTGGTCAGAATGAATTGGATAAGTTTCAACTCTTCTTTGAAGAAGGGAAATTCAAAGAATTGGATCTTTACAAACAAAATGAAAAATATGAATTAATTGATTCTTTAACAGTTATAAGTGAAGAAGATGAAATTATTTTGATTAAGCAGAATCCATGGGGTAGGTTTAAGGTTGATAATTTAGCATGCGCTGATCAAAAACAATTAGATTATAGTTTGAACAATGGCGATACTGGAAGTTATCCGCTAGATATTAATAACACTGTTTATAATCTCTTTTCTAAATTCATTGAGATAGGTATTACAACCTAAACTTTATCCTGCAACAACAATTTGATTACATTTTTTAGTGCCGGGTTCCGGTTAGATTCTTTCCAGATCATGTAAAGTTCTGTTCTTTGTGGAATATGGGTGAGCTCTATAAACTTTACGTTTTCCTGATAGCCGTATTGCAGGGCGGTGGGTACAATGGCAATGCCCAAACCTTCTTCTACCAGTTTGTAAATGGTTAACGCATTAACCGATTTGTGATAGGTTTTGGGTTTAAAGCCATGATCCTCGCAAATGCTCATCATTAGGTCGTAATAGAATGGACTGTCATCACTAGAGAAAAAGATAAAGGGTTCATTGCCCAATTTTTTTACCGCTTCAAATGATGCCTTTTTCATGGGATGACTTTTAGGCAATACAAGGGAAAAAGTATCCTGATGGATCATGTGTTTAGAAATGCCAGGTTTAAACTGTTGCATCCTTACAAAACCCATATCAAGCATGTCTTTTTCCAATAGCTCGATCTGTAACTTATTGGGCATTTCGTCCAGATTGGTTCTGATTTCTGGAAAATCTTTGTTCAGTTTAAATATAACTTCGGGTACGATTTTTTGTGCTGCTGAGCCTAAAAAACCAATGCGGAGTTCGCCCTGTTTGCCTTTATTAATATTGCTGATCTGTTTTTTAATGTTTTCGATATGGCTGAACAGAAAATCTACCTCATCTTTTAGGTACAGGCCTGCTTCGGTAAGCTCCACCTTTTTCTTATTGCGATCGAACAATGGGGCGTTAAAAATTTCCTCCATCTGTTTAATCTGCCGGCTTAGACCTGGTTGAGAAATAAAAAGGCGATCTGCAGCCTTTCTAAACTTCAGTTCCTCGGCCAAAACCTGAAAATATTTTAAGTGTCTAAGTTCTATCTGATAACCCATGGTTATTACATGATGATGTAATTGGTATTTATAGGTATCAAATATAGGGCTTATTTTTGTTTAAAACCTTTTTAACATGAGCGAGCAACAGATTTTTAATTATGGAACAGACCATTTAACTGCTAAATTGGCTTTGACCATCAGCAATGGCGAGATAAAAGGAATATTGAGCCAGGATACCCGCAATAAAGTACTGGAAAGTAGTAAGGTAGTTGAACGGATAGCGGTTTCAGGTAAAGCCGTTTACGGCATCAATACCGGTTTCGGACCACTGTGTACCTCCATGATTTCGGCGGTTGATACCCGTAAATTACAAGAGAACATTTTGAAAAGTCATGCTGTTGGTGTTGGAGAGCCGATAGATAGTGAAATATCAAAACTGATGTTGGTTTTAAAACTACAGGCTTTAGCGCAGGGATATTCAGGTATTAAAATCGAAACGCTCGATCGAATGATCTGGTTTTTAGAAATCGGTGCTACACCGGTAGTACCCAAACAAGGCTCCGTTGGTGCCTCCGGCGATCTTGCTCCTTTATCTCATCTCTTTTTGCCGTTAATTGGCTTAGGAAAAGTTCATTACAAAGGTGAAATTATTGCTACAGCTCAGCTTTTACAAGAATATCAGATGAGTCCGTTGCAGTTGGGGCCGAAAGAAGGCTTGGCCCTCATTAATGGCACCCAGTTTATTGCTGCGCATGCCGTTAAAGTGGTACAGCAATTAGAAAATGTGCTGGCTTCAGCCAATATCATTTCGGCGATGATGATCGAAGGATTACAAGGCTCTGAAAAACCTTTTCATGCACAGCTTCATCAGCTTAGGCCTTATCCGGCAAATATTGCGGTTGCCGGGCAAGTACGTAAACTGTTGCAAGGTTCTGAAATTATGAAATCGCATGCCGATTGCACCAAAGTACAGGATCCATATTCGTTAAGGTGTATTCCACAGGTACATGGAGCTTCCAGAACGGCATGGATGCATTTAAAAGAAGCTTTAGAAATCGAACTGAATTCGGTAACCGATAACCCTGTAATATTTAATGACGATTTAACGATCAGCGGTGGTAATTTTCATGGTCAGCCATTGGCCTTACCGCTTGATTATGCCTGTTTAGCTGCCTCAGAAATCGGAAACATCAGCGATCGTAGGATTTACCTTTCCCTGGAAGGAAATACGCCAGGTGTACCTAAACTCCTGATGAAAGAAACTGGATTAAATTCGGGCTTTATGATTGTTCAATATACCTCTGCTGCTTTGGCCAGCGAAAATAAAGGGCTTTGTTTTCCGGCCAGTGCCGATAGTATTCCAACGTCTTTAGGTCAGGAAGATCATGTGAGTATGGGTTCGATCAGCGGACGTAAAGCCCTGCAGGTGATCGAGAACGTAGAAAAAATCCTGGGTATTGAACTGTTCTGTGCCGCACAGGCCATTGATTACCATTATCCATTAAAACCGGGCAAAATACTGGCTGAGGTACACGATTTTGTGCGTACCGAAATTGATCATTTTGAAGAAGATCAGATTATGTATGATAGGATGGAGGATGCCATTAAAATGGTACAAAAAGGTGAAATTGTTGCCGTTGCAAGCGAGGCAGAATCAACATTAGATTAAGCGTTCAAAATTGTAAAACATGGATTTTAAAGCACAGATACTGGCAGGTATTCCTTCAACATTGCCTGCACACAAAAACAGAAATACAGAACTAAGCCATGCGCCTGTAAGGAAGGATGTTTTAAACGCAGTTGAAAAAAAACTGAGCATTAAAAATGCTTTGCGTTATTTTCCAAAAGCATGGCACCAGGTGCTTGCGCAAGAATTTTTGGCTGAACTGGAAAACTACGGACACATTTATATGTACCGTTTTATGCCCGATTATGCCATCTATGCGAGAGAGATAACGGCATATCCCTGCCGTACTGTTCATGCCGCGGCAATTATGCTCATGATCCAGAATAATTTAGATCCGGCAATTGCACAGCATCCTGAAGAGCTGATTACTTACGGCGGAAATGGAAGTGTATTCCAAAATTGGGCACAGTATCTTTTAACAATGCAATACCTGGCTACGATGACCGATCAGCAAACGCTGAATATTTACAGCGGGCATCCACAGGGATTATTTCCATCAAGCACCGTTGCACCACGTGTTGTCGTTACCAATGGTATGATGATACCCAACTATTCTTCACCTGAGGACCTTGAAAAGTTTAATGCGTTAGGGGTAACCCAATACGGACAGATGACGGCAGGTTCGTATATGTATATAGGGCCTCAGGGTATTGTTCATGGTACGGCCATTACCTTAATGAATGCTTTCCGCAAAAAGGGTTTTTATGGAAAGGATACTGCTGGCAAAGTTTTTCTTACTGCAGGATTAGGTGGTATGAGCGGCGCACAAACCAAGGCGGGTAATATTGTGGGCTGTATTACGGTGTGTGCAGAGGTAAATCCTAAGGCTGCAACCAAAAGGCATCAACAAGGTTGGGTAGATGAACTTATCGATAACTTAGATGAATTGGTTAACCGTGTAATACTTGCCCAAAAAAGAAAAGAAACGGTATCTCTGGCATACATTGGCAATATCGTTGATGTATGGGAGCGGTTTGATCAGGAAAATATTGATGTGGCTATTGGCTCTGATCAAACTTCGTTACATAATCCATATTCTGGAGGTTATTATCCGGTAGGTTTAAGTTTTATTGAGGCAAATGAAATGATGGCCCATGCAGCTGATCGGTTTAAAGTTTATGTGCAGGATTCGTTAAAAAGGCATGCCGCCAGTGTTAACAAACATGCTGCCAAAGGAACTTATTTTTTCGATTATGGAAATGCCTTTTTGTTGGAGTGTAGTAGGGCAGGTGCTGATGTTATGTCTCCAAATGGGGTAGATTTTAAATATCCATCTTATGTAGAAGACATTTTAGGTCCATTGTGTTTCGATTATGGTTTTGGCCCATTTAGGTGGGTTTGTGCTTCAGGTAACGAAGAGGATCTCGATTTAACCGATCAAATGGCTAAAGAGGTGATGGAAGAGATTAAAGTTAGTGCCCCGGCAGAAATACAGCAACAATTGCAGGATAATATCAATTGGATCAGCGCGGCAAAGGAAAATAAACTTGTAGTAGGCTCAAAAGCCCGGATTTTATATGCAGATGCTGAAGGAAGAGCAAAGATTGCGCTGAGATTTAACGAAGCGATTAATACCGGCCAATTATCGGCACCAGTTATTCTTGGGAGAGATCATCATGATGTAAGCGGAACGGATTCTCCATTTAGAGAAACGAGCAATATTTACGATGGAAGTAGGTTTACCGCAGATATGGCTATTCATAATGTAATTGGCGATAGTTTTAGGGGCGCCACATGGGTTTCGATCCACAATGGTGGTGGCGTTGGCTGGGGGGAAGTAATAAATGGTGGTTTCGGGATGGTATTGGATGGAAGCGAACAAGCTGCTGAAAAACTACAAAACATGCTTTTTTATGATGTAAACAACGGCATTGCCAGAAGAAGCTGGGCACGAAATAAAGAAGCCCGCTTTGCCATCGAACGCGAAATGGAACGGACTGGTACTTTAAAAATTACACTGCCTAATTTGGTTGATGATGAGGTTTTGGAGGGATTACAGATTGACTAAGTTTTTACCACAAAGAAAATGAGAAATACCCAAAGCTTATGGCATATTCCCTGCGGTTGTCACGCTGAGCGGAGTCGAAGCGTTTTGAAGAGTAGTAGCTACAGAAGCACTAAGAAATTTTCGTCATCCCCAACTTGATTAGGAGTCGTAATGCAATGCATTTTAAGATTCCCGCCTGCGCCTTTCGTGTGGACACATCTACATT
>NZ_JAGGPU010000028.1 GCF_018613605.1 Pedobacter sp. ISL-64
CCTATAAAAAAGGATATAAAATTAATTATTCCAGCACCGAAAACAGCGTAGATAAAGCAAAAGAATTAATCAATATGTTCAAATCGCGTAAGGTTGATGCCTACATTATCTCACCGATTAAAGGAATAGAAGAAGATATTCAGATGCTTTTGGATGACGGCAATCCGGTAATCTTGTTTGATAGAAATTTACCAGACATAAATACCAATTCCGTAAACTTGCCGTTCTGGCCGATACTCAAAAAGCAGGTTATGGCTCACAACTAATGGCCTATATCCTTGATTTTTGTAAAATTCAAAAAGCGACAAAACTATGGTGCAACGCACGTGTAAATGCTAAGGAATTTTATTTTAAATTTGGCTTCCACGAAACCGATAAAACCTTTTTTAAAGATGGTTACGATTTTGTAGTAATGGAAAAAGAACTTTAAATTACCAACCGTCATGCTGATCCTATTGCTATCGGATTTAGTTCAGCATCTCATTAATCAGATCCTGAATCAAGTTCAGGATGACGAATAATTATAGAATAATATTATGGCTAAGAAAAAAGACGACGAAAAGAAAAAACATGTTGCTGTGGTAACTAAAAAATCGCTGCAGTTTCTTGAAGAATACATCAATAACCCTGCTCCTACCGGTTACGAATGGGAAGGGCAAAAACTTTGGTTAAACTATTTAAAACCATATATCGACGAACACTTTATCGATAACTACGGTACCGCTGTAGGTGTTATTAATCCTAAAGCTGCTTTTAAAGTAGTAATAGAAGCACATGCCGATGAAATTTCCTGGTATGTAAATTACATCACCGCAGATGGTTTAATTTATGTAATCCGCAATGGTGGTTCAGATCATCAGATTGCGCCATCAAAACGGGTGAATATTCATACTGAAAAGGGATTGGTTAAAGCAGTATTCGGTTGGCCAGCGATCCACACCCGACATGGCGAAAAAGAACAGGCACCAGAATTAAAAAATATCTTTTTAGACTGTGGTTGTACTACAAAAGAAGAAGTAGAAAAATTGGGCATCCACGTAGGTTGTGTAATTACCTACGAAGATGAGTTTATGGTTTTGAACGACCGCTATTATGTTGGCCGTGCCTTAGATAACCGCGTGGGCGGTTTTATGATTGCCGAAGTAGCACGTTTATTAAAAGAGAACAAGAAAAAACTTCCTTTCGGCTTATACATTGTAAACTCTGTTCAGGAAGAAATTGGTTTACGCGGTGCCGAGATGATTGCCCAGCGCATCAAACCCAATGTGGCCATTATTACCGATGTAACACACGATACCACTACGCCAATGATTAATAAAAACATTCAAGGCGATTTATCAGCCGGTAAAGGCCCCGTGGTTTCGTATGCGCCAGCTGTTCAAACCAATTTAAATAAATTATTAATTAAAACCGCTGAGAAAAACCATATTCCTTTCCAGCGTCAGGCGTCTTCGCGTTCTACCGGAACCGATACCGATGCTTTTGCCTATTCGAATGGCGGCGTACCATCAGCATTAATTTCGCTGCCGTTACGCTATATGCATACTACCGTAGAAATGGTACATAAAGAAGATGTTGATAATGTAATCAGCTTGATTTATGAAAGCTTGTTGAACATTACCGACGGTCAGGATTTCAGAGAGTTTAAATAATGGAAAAAGTAAATCACCAAAAGATCATCATCAGCACCTTGCTAAAGGTTTTGCTAATGATTGTTATTATTTTCATTCTTAACTCCTGGCCAAACATTAAACAGAGTTTTAGTGGTAATGTGCCAGCGTTTAGTTATTGGTTAGATCATAGTTTCAAAATAAGTAATATCATCCTCATCTTAGGATTTGGTGGTTATTTTTACTATAAAGATTTGAGCGATCAAAAAGAACTGATAGAAAAGTCAAAAAACACCAATCAGCATTAATTATTCCTAAATAAGTCAAGTTTTAAAGCTTGACTTATTTTTTGCCTGCTCGGGCAACTACGCTAAACCATCCTACCTTTTGCTCCCCATTTTATTTAAACCCCTGAGCACTAGGTTTATTTTTATTAATACTCAAAATACTTTTAAATTGTTTATGTAATTTCCTCAAATAGTTTATCCTTTATTTATGAGTACAAATAAGAAAAATATTGATCTATCCATTATTTGCGATGATCATTGGGATGTGGTGTTCGACCACCTTGGCCTTGGTTTTTGGGAATTAAGTATAGCAACGGGCATACTCCGTTCAACCCGGTCATTTAAGAAAAACCTAGGTTGCCCGCCAGATGAGGTTTTAAGTTATGAAAAATTTTTAGGCTTAATTCTACCAGACGACCTTGACCACGTTCAGGATGAAATTGAACTCACGGTTTCGAGAGAAAAAACCAGTTACCACTCAATACATAGAATTTGCAGGCCTAACGGTGAAATTAGATGGATTAAAGCCGACGGAATACTATCGCAGCAGGATGGTGAAAGCTTAAAATTAATAGGAACAATTTTAGATGTAACCGATTTAAAGAATAAGCCGTAATAATATTAAACTTCGCTCAGTTCAATCCATACCGGACCGTGATCGCTTGTTTTTTCCCAGCCCCTCACATGTTTATCTACTCCTGCAGATTTTAAGCGATCACTAACCTGAGGACTTAGTAAAAAATGATCAATTCTTAATCCCGCATCTCTACCATATGCATTCCTGAAATAATCCCAAAAGGTATATATGGTTTCCGTAGGGTATAATTTTCTGATTGCATCTGTCCAGCCTTGCGCCATTAAATTTTGAAAAGCCAAACGGGTTTCAGGACGGAATAAAGCATCTTCAACCCAACGTTCTGGTTTATAGGCATCAAGCTCTGTAGGTATTACGTTATAATCGCCACATAAAACTACTGGTAAATTATATTCTAACAATTTTGCCGCGTGGGCCGTAAAACGCTCAAACCATCGTAACTTGTATTCGAATTTTGGTCCCGGTGCCGGATTTCCGTTCGGAAGGTAAAGACAACCAATTATAACATTATTCACCATTGCTTCGATATATCGGCTGTGCAAATCTTCAGGATCGCCATCCAAATTTCGTTTCAGCTCTTTTATTTCCAGGTTTCGAGTTAATATAGCAACGCCATTCCAACTTTTTTGACCATGCCAAATGGCATTATAACCGGCATCTTTAATAGCCTGCTCCGGAAATTTTTCTTGCGGAGCCTTTAATTCCTGTAAACACACTACATCGGGTTGGGTTTCTTCCAGCCAACGTAACAGCACAGGTAAGCGCCCATTTATTCCGTTTACATTATAAGTTGCTATTTTCATCTGTATTAATATGTTTTAATGGTGATGAAGCAATCGTGATTGACCTGGAGTACAGTTTTTGAAAATCATGATAATTTCATTTTATAAATCTCAGCAATAAAACTCAAAAATGAAACTAAGTGTTTCAGATAGTAAAACTAAGCGTGGCTTAACACCTTCTAATATGTAATCTTTAACTATTTACACTGCTTTTTAAAACTAATAATAAACTAAAATGTTTAATTTTGGAGATTCATTCATGTTTGAGCGCATGTTTGAGTTTAGATATAGGGATAGGCTGTTAGTCTATCCCTTTTTTATGCTCAAATGATCTTTAGTTTTTATCCAACAATGTTTTTCACTTTCTGTTGGAGATCCATGATATCAAAAGGTTTTTCAATGATGGCAGTTGGTGAGCAGCCTAAATTATCCATATTTAAAGCAGAAAGCAATATAATGGGCAAATGAGCTGTTTTAGGATTGTGCTTTAGTTTATTGCAAATATTCCTACCATCATGTTTACCAATACGGATATCCAATAAAATAATATCTGGCAGAAAATCAGCGATTGCTTCTTCCAGATCATCGGCGCTTAAAACGCCTTTAATAAGGTAATGTTCTTCTTCAAAAATTAAATTTATAATATCGTGGATGTTCTCATCATCATCAACTATGAAGATTTTCTTAACTAGCAGGTTGCTCATATGCAACAAATCTAGTTTAAGTTAATTAGCTCACATGATGTATTTATACCTGAATTTACCGAATAAATGATGAGAACATTAGGCAGCCAAACCAGATTTATAATTTTTAAGCATCTTTTTAAGAAGCCCTCTCGCTACATGTATTTTGGTTTTTACAGTGCCTAATGGGATATCGAGCTCAGCAGCAATTTCATGATATTTATAACCTTCAAAATAACGGCAAAAACAAAAACGGCAATCTTCTGGCAAGGCATTTAATGACTTTTGGATGTCCTCCATCATAAACTTTGCCGCACCACCATTAAATGATGCACTTGGAACCAATTGGATGGAAGTTAAATCCTCTTCCTGCTGGATCATTTCATTTTTCCGTTTTACCTTATAGTAATGATTAAGAAAGGTATTCTTTAGGATCGTAAAAAGCCAGGCTCGCACGTTACTCCCCATCTCAAACTTAGCCGAAAATCTAAACGCCTTCATAAAGGTGTCTTGAACTAAATCGGCAGCATCGTCTTCGTCATGCGTATACGCTAATGCGCGATCGAAAAGTGGTTGCCTGTATTGGTATATGTCACAATTGAAATTTAATGTTTCCATGATTCGTTTTAGGTCTGATGTAGATATTCAACAAATAGCACCATGCAATGTTATTTGTAGAAATACCCGATTTTTTACGGTTTATTTAAAACACGAAAAAATTGCCCTAAAACGATCAAAAATACTAGGCTACATAACCATTTCGTATAGCAAAACGAACCAAAGAAGCAGAGTTTTTTGTGCCGGTTTTACTGATTAAAGCTTCCCTCTGGCTCTCTACTGTCCGCCTGCTTAAGTACAATTTGTCCGCTATTTCTTGATTGGTCAACCCATCCGCGATGAGTTTTAATACATTAATTTCGCGTTCAGAAAAGTTGATTTCAGTATTCATTTTTTGCGAAAGCATATTTAACTGGGTATTAAAACGCTCTAAAATGGAGATGCATAAATTAGAGGAAAGGTACCGTTTTCCCTTCATTACATGCTTTAGGCAAAACAGCAATTCATCTTCTTCGATATCTTTTGACAGGTAAGCAAAAGCGCCTGATGTAAAGGCATTTGATGCGTACTTTTCATCATCTAAAATAGACAAAACAACAACTTTTATGTCGTATCCCCGCTCCTTAATGGTGCTGGCTAAAGCTATTCCATCGAGCCCAGGCATTACAATATCTGATAAAATGATATCAGCGTTTATTCCCTTTTCCAAAAGTTCCAAAACCGCCAAACCGTCTGATACTTCTGCAACAACCTTGATGCCTTCGTGTTTTTCTATAAGTGCTTTAAGTGAGGTCCGGATAATATGGTGATCATCCGCAAGAATAATGTTAATCATAACTCAAATATAACTTACACTGTTTTAAAATTAAAAAAGGCTACTTAGGTAGCTCAATATAGAAGGTAGTTCCGATACCAATTTTGCTTTTAAACCAGATTTTTCCCTGGTGCAACTCAACAATTGCTTTGATTATTCCCATGCCAAATCCTCCCGATTCTTCGCCTTTCAAACCTGGTCTTAAAGTTTCGGGCAAATGATCAAAAAGGCCGGCCTGCAACTCATCTGGAATTCCAACCCCATTATCGGCTACAGTAATTAAAACAGTACTTTCATATTCCTCGGCATGTAAAGTAATATTCCCATAATCGGCAGTAAATTTTATTGAATTTGAGATTAGATTATTGATTACCTGCATAAATTTCATGCTATCCAGGTACAGGTAGATCTGTTCGGCAGAACTTGTGAATTTAATATTCTTCATTTTGCCTAGTTTCGATCGTTTGTAAAAACGAACCACATCCCTAAGTTCCCAGACCAAATCTGCCCGCTCCTTGCCAATTTCTATTACCGATGATTTTAAGAACTCCCGGTTAATCATGCTGCGTACCAAAAGCAGGTTACGCTCACACATATCCAGAATAAAAGCTAGTGAGTTTATCATCTGCTCATCGCCTGTTTGAGCAATACTATTTTTCATAGATGAAGCAGTTAATTTCATCATGGCCAGCGGTTCTTTTAAATCGTGCGCCAATACTTCTAAGGTTATATTTTTTCGGGCGTTTATTTGTTCAATATGGATTTTATTATGGCGCATTATCGTGGTATCTTCTACTGTACCTACTAAACGCTTTACTTCCTCATCGGCAACGGCAAACACAATTACCCGCACATATTTTTCTCTATCGGCAAATATTAACCGGAATTCATATTTTTTCTCCGTACCTTCTTCTAGGCATTCTTTGTAACAGGACATTACATGTGCAACATCTTCGGGATGTACCCGCGCTAAAGGTAGCTGAGGATTAGCCGCAATTTCATCAAGACCAAGTTCCCAAATTTTACTTATCGATTTATTGAGGTATGAAAAATTTTGTGCCGTATAATCGAAAATAAAATACCCATCAACAGAGCGGTCGCCCAGGTTACAAAAAAGCTCTTTCTTTAATTCGACCATGATTTAATGTTTGATAATTTGCCACTAAACGATGTAATTATATCATCGGCAGCAACCACATCACAAACATCGCACGCCCTAAAAAGTTTTAATCAATAAATGCGTATAATACTTCATATGGAAACATGTAGATTACTCTTGATCCGTTTTTAGAGATATTAACATTTTCCACACGATGTGCAAAATTATTTTGCGGATCAAAACCAACTATTGCCTAAATTGTTAAGCATAAAGAAAGATAAAAAAGTCCTGTGAGCGGGAGATCCGCGGAGGGCAGGCACACCATAGAGAAGGCACCATTCTTCTTACCAATAGCCATCGCACAGGTGGCTATTTTTATTATGTGGTAGCTATTTTAAAATCACCTTTCTACCTGTTTGAGCTGATTTTTTCGCAGCCGCTAAAATTTTGACCACAATTAAATTATTCGGCAGCGAGGATAAATCATTTGCAGGATTAATTTCTCCTTTTAAAACTGCAGATAGATAACTTAAGTGGTTTGAATAAATTGGCTTCAATGTCTTAGCCTGGTAAATTTTATAATCGTCCTTCCCATTATTCTTTAGCCTTAACGTTTTATCATTAACGGCCTGCATGTATCCATTTACACCAAATACTTCCATATCTTTTATGCTAAAGGGCCAATTCCATGATGCTTCAATAATTCCCGTGGCCGATGGGTACTCCAATAAAATTGTTGCATCGTCATCAACATTCGGATAAACATCTTTTTTAATCTGATGGGTAATTGCGCTAACCGAAATTGGGGCTTTTCCATCCATTAACCAGGTCATTAATTAGCACCATAACAGCCAAAATCTACCAATGCGCCTGCCCCGTTCTGATTGGGATCGGTTAACCAGCTTAAAAACTCAGCACTCACTCCAATTTCTTTTGGTCCCTGATGGCCATCGTGCACGATTATTTTGCGCAAGGCACCAATGGTATTGGCTTCCTTTACATCCTTGTAAAGCTCCTGATTGCTCGGATACCAGGTAGTTTCGTAATTGGTAAGTACGTGTATTTTATACTGTGCCGCTAGTTCAGCCATTCTTTCTGCCTGCTTAACTGTTATTGCCAACGGTTTTTCTACCATTACCGATATGCCGAGGGGAGCGGCAGCTTCTACTACAGCCAAATGTCCGCTTATGGCATTGTATGCCAAAACAACATCAGGTTTCTTTTTCTTTAATAAATCAGGAAGGTTATTATAAAATAGGCTATCGGGAATTTTATAGCGGTTTTTAAACCTTTTAACCAGCTCAGGATTACTTTCGGCAATACCAATAATGTTCACTTCAGCTTTTTGGTAGCTGTTCATGATAAGATAAACATGATCGTGAGTTAGCCCTGCTATTGCCACATTTAATTTTTGCTGTGCTTTAACAGTGCAAGAAATAAGTAAAAAGCAAAGAATAAAGGTATTGGTGATAAAAAAACACCTAATCAGATAAGTAGTCCTCATACGCTCATTTCTAAAATTTGATGGTTACCAAATTAGAAATTTAAAAAAGCTCTTGATGTTAATACCTAAAAATATTACAATGTTGAAGATAGGAAAACGAAGTGGCCAGGATTAAGATATAAATAAAAAGAAAAATCTAACGGGATGACTTAGCTTATTTCTATTGGCGAAAAACTTAGTTTTATTGATATAAAAATGTATCAGATCTTTTATTTCTAAGTGGGAATTCCTTATCAATTGGCTCTAACTCTTGCTGCTCTTCTGTAATTAGCAGGTCGTTGTATTTTTCCAGCAGATGAATATATTTATTCATCCAGAAATACACAGAATTATTATCCGAACCGATTTGTTTACCTGGATCTGTCGTTTGATTGATGGATTCGGCATTGTACTTAGGGAAAGCTTCCGGAAATGCCGAAGAAAGATCCTGACCTAATAACTTGCCTACCTGCCAAATTACTTCGTGCCCAATTCTGTCTTGACCAAACCAGTTGTAAATTGTTCTGCGGCTTACATTAAGTTTCCTTGAAAGCTCACTGATGCCCATGCGATCTCTGCGCACTAAGCGTTCAAGAATTTCTCCTTGTTTTTGTTGTTGTGTTGTCATTGAGATAATTAATTTTTAAAAAAAATGAAAAAATAATTAAATCAGTTATCGGGGACGATTGACAATTCAAATGTAAGAATAAGTGTATAAGGTTGTATAAAAGGTGTCGATTTTTTGACATATGTCAAACTGCATTAGCGAATTACTGTGAAATACGCTCAAAATGAATGATTTTTAAACCTACTTTTTCTAAGAAATAACGTATTACTTTAAATACAATAACCGCAGAAATTGAAATTATTTGATCAAACCCTTATATTCATCATAAAAAAGACATGGCACAGAATAAAACTACCGAAAACGATTTAAGCGTTCCAGACTTTTTAAATACCATTCCCAACGAAAACAAAAGAGCTGATTGTTTTAACCTGTCGGATATCTTAAGTTTAATCACAGGTTTTAAAGCTAAAATGTGGGGAAATGCCATTGTTGGTTTTGGAAGTTACCATTACAAATATGAAAGCGGCCGGGAAGGTGATACACCATTGGTTGGTTTTTCTCCAAGAAAAGATGCCATAGTTTTATATCTATCTTCTCAATTTAAAGATCGGGAAGAATTGCTTTCCAGATTCGGTAAACATAAAACATCAAAAGCCTGTATCTACTTTAAAAAAATGAGCGATATCCACATCGAAGTTTTAAAAGAAATGATTATCAACGCTGTAGCCCACACAAGTAGCTTGTATCCTTAATATGAAAGATATAAAATGTATGATGCAACAGATGAACATAAAATATAAATCTGCCCGCTTGGGATCTTTATTACGACATTATTTGCAATTAAAAGATTGCCGCATGCATATCCTTAACTTCTCTTAACTCCTCAATGGTTAAAACATTATTGTTAGTGAGAACTTAAAGGCATTAAGAAGGCCATTTATTAAAAAGATTCAGTGCCTTGAGATGAAAGAAAGCATCCACATCATGATGTAAATAAGAAGTTACGCGATAATAAGTTAAATTTTACAATATTTGATTATTCCTTATTTCGAACAAAAAACTGGAAATGATTAAAAAACTACACCTCTATTTATTGATAGCGGGCGCTTGTATTTCGCTTAATTCAGCCGCACAAGATGCAGTAAGCTACCAAACACCCCCAAAAGAAATTACCGATTTATTACTTGCCAAACCAACACCTGGCGTAAGTATTGATGGCAAAGCAGAATGGATCTTATTTAGCGAGCGCAACTCTTATCCCTCAGTAGAAGAACTGGCCTTGCCCGAATACAGAATTGCAGGCTTAAGGTTAAATCCAAATAATTACTCGCCGAGCAGGCAAACCTACATTAACAACTTCAGTTTAAAAAACATCAAATCCAACCAAACGTTTCAGGTTATAGGACTGCCAAAACCATTATATGCCAGCAACATTAGCTGGAACCCATCAGAAAATAAAATTGCCTTTACCCACACCACTCAAAAAGGAGTGGATCTTTATATTATTGATCTGATTACAAAAAAAGCAGTCAAAACCAATAAGGCTTTTTTAAATGTGGTTTTAGGGAGTGGCCTTACCTGGTTAAATGATAAGACCATTATCTACCGTACGGTAACTAAACCTGCAAGTGCTGCACCTACAAAACCATTGATGCCAAAAGGGCCAACCATTCAGCAAAACTTAGGTAAAGCTGCACCAAGCGCCACTTTTCAGGATTTAATTAAATCACCTTTTGACGAACAATTGTTCGAGTTTTTCGCAACCTCGCAATTGGTAAAAAATACAGCAGGTGTAGAAACATCCATTGGTAAACCAGCTATTTATGGTTCGACAGGTTTATCGCCTGATAAAAATTACATGATGATCGAAACTATACGCAAACCTTTTTCTTATTTGGTTACTGCAAACGGTTTTCCATCAACAGTAACCATTACCGATTTAACCGGTAAAACCATTAAGGTTATTGCTGAACTGCCTTCATCCGAGGGTACACCATCTGGTTACGACAATACGCAAAACGTACCGCGTGGTTTCGATTGGAGGGATGATGAACCTGCTACACTGGTTTGGAGCAAGCCATTGGATAGCGGTTTAATTAAAAAAAATGTTCCCTTTCATGATGCAGTTTATGCGTTAAGTGCACCTTTTACCGGCACAGAAAAAGAATTATTTAAAACGCAGACCCGTTACCGTGGCGTACAATGGGGTGATGCTAACCTTGCCCTGATTATGGAAGGTTTACGTAGCAAACAAACCAATAAAGTGAGCCGTTATAACCCTACAACAGGCGAAGTAGAAGAATTGTACAGCCGTAACCAAACAGATGCTTATGGCAACCCAGGTTCTCCGGTTACTACGAAAAACAAATATGGCCGACAGGTAATTAAAACGGTTGACAATGGCACTAAACTGTTAATGAACAATATAGTAGGTTCATCAGAAAAAGGAGACTTACCTTTCTTAGCCAAATTCGATTTAACCACTAAAAAGAATGAGATTATCTGGCGCAGCGCCGAAGGAACCTTCGAATATGTAAGCGATGTAATTAATCCTGACAAACTGGTTTTGCTTACCCGTAAAGAGAGTCAAAAATTAGTACCTAACTACTTTATTAAAAACCTGATGCTTCGCATCGCCGATCAACCAATTACTAATTTCACTAATCCATATCCATCTTTAGAGGGCATTACCAAACAGAAAATTTCTTACAAACGTGCCGATGGTGTAGATTTAACGGGCGACCTGTACCTACCTAAGGGTTACAATAAGGATAAAGATGGACCATTACCTTCATTAATTTGGGCTTACCCACGCGAGTTTAACTCCGCAGCAGATGCAGCACAGATCCGTGGATCGAAAGATAAATTTACTACAATTAGCTGGGCCTCTCCCATTTTCTGGGTAACCCGTGGTTATGCAGTATTAGATAACGCAGAAATGCCAATTGTTGCCAAAGATGGTAAAAAACCTAACGATACCTTTGTAGATCAATTACAGCTCAATGCCGAAGCTGCTATTAATAAACTGGCCGACTTAGGCGTTGGCGATAAAAAACGGATGGCTGTTGGAGGGCATAGTTATGGTGCCTTTATGACTGCAAACCTATTGGCCCATACTAATCTTTTTGCTGCAGGCATTGCCCGTAGCGGTGCTTACAACCGGACACTTACGCCCTTTGGTTTTCAAAACGAAGAGCGCACCTATTGGCAGGTACCGCAGTTGTATTACGAAATGAGCCCATTCAGTTATGCAGATAAAATTAAAACTCCTATATTGTTAATCCACGGCGATTCTGACGATAACCCAGGTACTTTCCCTATTAATAGCGAACGTTTGTTCAATGCCATTAAAGGTGCCGGCGGTACTACCCGTTTTGTATTTTTACCTTATGAAGCACACAGCTACCGCGGCAAAGAAAACTTGTTGCATATGCTTTGGGAGCAAGACCAATGGTTAGAAAAATATGTAAAAAACAAAAAATAAATCTCTCTCTACCTTTATCGATTAAAGTGCCTCTATATGGGGCGCTTTTTTTGTTTAACGGTCTTTCCTTTGCGTGCTGACAGTTATTCCTATCTGATACGATAAAGTAAATTTCAGTTCAATCACTTAGTTTCTGCCTTATAATTATGTTTATACTAAGTTTATTAATCAGTCAGATGGTAACATCTCCCTGCACACATAGTGATTAATAAATTAAGCCAGTTAAGACAATTGCCAAAAAACCTTAATGCTCTTATATTTCTTAATGGTAAAGTATCTCAAACTATAAACAACTACCCTGGTTAAGACAATCCCCATTGAAATACACCATTATAAAACCTACATTTATACAATTAAATTGAACATTACTTTTACTTATTTGTTAAGCCATTATAGACTATTATAAAATCCTCGATTTAAAAAAAGATGCAACAACCGAGGATATTAAAAAAGCTTATAGAAAATTAGCCCGAAAACACCACCCCGATCTTAATCCCAACAATGAGGAAGCCAATAAAAAATTTCAACAAATAAACGAAGCAAACGAAGTTTTAAGTGATCCGGAAAAGCGTAAGAAATATGACAAGTATGGTAAAGATTGGCAACATGCCGATCAGTTAGATGCCCAGCAACAGCAGCAAAGGCAATACCAGTCGCAAGGTGGAGGATATGGCGATAATAGCTATTCAGGAGGTTTTGGAGGCGAAGATTTTTCTGATTTCTTTTCTTCGATGTTTGGCGGCGGCGGAGGCAGAAGCAGTAGAAATTCTCCTTTTAAAGGCCAGGATTACAATGCCGATTTGCAATTGAATCTACTCGATGCGTATACAACGCACAAACAGACCTTAACCGTAAACGGTAAACAAGTACGCATTACCATTCCGGCGGGTGTAGAAAATGGGCAGAAAATTAAACTACCAGGTTACGGTGCACCAGGTGTTAACAATGGCCCTCCGGGAGATTTATACATCAAATTTAACATTACAGATCATCCTAAATTTAAACGAAAAGGGAACGATATCTACCTCCAGGAAGAAATAGACCTATATACCGCCATTTTAGGTGGCGAAAAAATTGTAGAAACATTAAACGGCAAGGTCAAACTTAAAGTGCCAGAGGGAACACAGCCCGATGCTACTTTACGTTTAAAAGGAAAAGGGTTTCCACTTTATAAAAAAGAAAATCAGTTTGGCGATTTATATATCAAGTGGCAGGTAAAATTACCTACCAATCTAAATGTCGAACAAAAAGAACTATTTGAAAAACTTTCCAAATTCTAACCATTATGGGAACCAATCTAATACCTGTAGAAGACATCTGTGCTTACCACCACGTAGAGATCAACTTTATCCAATCGCTTGAAGATTTTGGCCTGATCCACACTACTGTTAAAAAGCAATCGCTCTTTTTGCCAGTTGATGAATTGACCAAATTGGAGCAGTATCTTCGTCTAGCGCATGATCTGGAAATCAACTTAGAGGGCATTCATGCTGTTTCGCATCTGCTTAATCAATTGCAAAATATGCAGGAAGAAATAACCGCCCTTCAGAACGAACTAAATTATTATAAGCAGCTTAACCAACACCATTAAACAACCGTTTGTGCAGTATTTTGCATTAAAAGTGGAAACAAAAACACAATCTTTTTAAGATATCTTTCTTAAATTGGCAATCTAATTTAAAAAAATGAGCGATCTTTCTTCAAAATTCATCGAAAAAATAAAATCATCCTATGCCCCTACGGGCTCGTACATTTATTTAGGCGCCGGAATTTTAGACGGTCAGGTTTACAGCGAAGCTGAGGTTAATTTGTCGTTAAAAATGATGAATAGACATGGTTTAATTGCCGGAGCAACCGGAACAGGTAAAACACGTACCCTGCAATTATTGGCAGAGCAACTGTCAGATGCGGGCGTTCCTGTTTTTATGTTAGATGTTAAAGGTGATTTATCAGGCTTAAACCAGCCCGGCTCTGTTAATCCAAAAATAGAAGAAAGAGCACAACAGCTCAACAAACCTTTTTCTCCATCTGGCTTTCCCATCGAAATTTACTCCCTTTCGGGTAAAATGGGTTCTCAGATGCGGGCAACGGTATTAGAATTCGGGCCAACGCTTTTATCTAAAGTATTAGATTTAAATGATACCCAGTCGGGCGTTATGGCAGTAATATTCAAATATGCCGATGATAACAAAATGCCGATTATCGACTTAAATGATTTAAAGAAACTGGTTTCTTATTTATCAGAGGGTGCCGGAGCCGCCGAAATAAAAAGCAGTTATGGCACCATTTCTACCGCTACTTCTGGTACAATATTACGAAAAATTGTCGCTATAGAGCAGCAAGGATTAGCGGGTATGTTTGGCGAAAAATCTTTTGATATAGAAGATCTTTTTGAGCGTGTTGATGGCAAAGGAACCATAAGTTTGTTAAATATTGCAGATGTTCAAAATCAGCCCGTATTATATTCTACATTTTTATTAAGCTTACTGGCTGAGTTATTTAATACCATGCCCGAAGTTGGCGATTTAGACAAACCAAAACTGATCTTCTTTTTTGATGAAGCACATTTATTGTTCAAAAATTCTTCGAAAGCATTTTTAGAGCAGATTGAAACCATTATCAGGTTAATCCGTTCAAAAGGAATTGGTGTTTTCTTCTGTACCCAGGCGCCTACCGATGTTCCTGAAAGTGTTTTAGGGCAACTGGGTAACCGCGTACAACATGCATTACGGGCATTTACGCCTAATGATGTAGATGCTTTGAAAAAAACAGTTAATACCTATCCAAAATCAGATTTCTACGAGATCGATAAAATATTAACCTCGCTGGGAACAGGTCAGGCTTTGGTTACCGTATTAAATGAAAAAGGCATACCAACGGAGGTATCTGCTACCATGCTTACTCCACCAAGGGCTGTAATGGGACCACTTACCGCTGCTGATTTCGATCAGCTTGTTCATGCCAGTTCGAAGTATACTAAATATAAAGATCCTATCGATCCTGAAAGTGCTTATGATATTTTAACTAAACGCATTAATGAGCAAACTGCAGCAGCAGAACAAGAAAAGCAGGAAGTTGAGGCTCAGAAACAGGCTGAACAAGAAAGCAAGCCTAAACCGGGAGAAAAGAGCCTTGTTGAACAGGTAATGGGCGCAACAATAACACGCCAGATTGGTAAAGAAATTGTTCGCGGTATTTTTGGCATGCTAACAGGAAAGAAAACACGCTCAAAAACCGGTGGTGGACTTTTTGGATTTTAAAAACTTAACTATGAAATATCTATTTTTAGTTCTCTCACTTATTTCATTAAACTCTTATAGTCAATATGCACTTACTCCATTTGCAGAAGTCCAGGGCACCCAATTAAGAGAAATAAAGTACGAAGATGTAACAGGCTCTCCTTATTTATTTGATTACTGGGTTAAAGGAAAAGTAACCACTAAATCGGGGAAACATTATGCAGACATGCCTTTAAAGTATAATGTAATGGACGATAAGCTAATTTTCAAACATGAGAACGGCAATTTGATGTATTTCGCAGAACCGGTTACAGCATTTGAACTTTTAAATCCCGATTTAAATATATCGGATAAGTACATTAATGGATTGCCGGCAGTAGATCATTTTAATAATGCGTCTTATTTTGAAGTTATCTTTTCAGGGCCGACTTCATTATTTAAAAAGACGAATAAAAAGATTGTTGAAAGCAAACAATACGGCTCTGCGGTTACCAATAAAACTTTTAATACAACAAATGGCTATTTCATACTCAAAGATGGTAAATTTGCAAAAATTACACCCACGAAGAAAACAATTTTAGCTTTATTCCCTTCTAAAGTGCAAGAATTAAACGAGTATTTGAAAAAAGAAAAAATTGATTTAAAAAACGATAGCGATTTAAAGAAGTTATTTGAATACCTAAACAAAATATAAACATAAAAGACATGGCCATTTTTGATATAATTTATATGCCTATTACTATTTCGCAATACGAAGCCGGCATGATCAAATAATTATTTTAACTATCATGGCTCCTACAAATAAAAATAAATAAACATAGATGAAACCCACCCTATTAATATTGGCTGCAGGTATGGCAAGCCGTTATGGAAGTATGAAACAGATTGATGGTTTTGGCCCAAATGGCGAAACCATTATCGATTATTCAATATATGATGCCATTAACGCTGGCTTTGGCAAAGTTGTATTTATTATTAAAGAAGAGTTTGTAAATGAATTCAAAGCCATTTTCGAACCTAAACTTGAGGGAAGAATTGAAACAGAATATGTTTTTCAAAATTTCGATTTAAAACAGTTTGGCATCCAAGAGGAAATTTATAGAGAAAAGCCCTGGGGTACCGCACATGCAATCCTTTCGGGCAGAAACGTGATTAAAGAGCCATTTTGTGTAATTAACGCTGATGATTACTATGGTTTTGATGCCTTTAAAAAAATGGTCGATTTCTTAACTACAGAGGTAACAGACAGCAACTATGCTATTATTGGTTATGAGGTTGGCAAAACTTTATCGGAGTTTGGCGCCGTTTCCCGTGGCGTTTGCAAAGTAGATGCAGCTGGCAATCTGGAAGAAATTGTAGAACGCACAAAAGTTTATCCTAAAGATGGCAGTATTTTTTACGAAGAAAATGGCGAAGAGTTCCCATTAGCCTATGAAACCCCGGTTTCAATGAATTTCTGGGGATTTACACCAGCGGTTTTCAAAATTACGGAAGAATTGTTCAGAGAATTTGCTGAAGCAAACAAAGATAAGCCTAAGGCAGAATTCTTTATTCCATTAATTGGCGAAAACCTGGTAAAAAGTAATACCGCAACCTTTAAAGTAGTGCCAACCTCAAACAAATGGTTTGGTGTAACATATAAAGAAGATAAACCTTATGTTCAGGATAGTATTGACCAATTGGTTAAAAACGGAACATATCCAGAAAAACTATGGAACTAAATTTAGATTCCGAAGTTTTAAAAGCCTACGGATACGCTAAAGAAAATACACAAATTACACAAATAGGTACGGGTTTAATTAACCGTACTTATTTGCTTTCACCCCTATCCGAAAAGAAGAAATACATTCTTCAAAATATAAATACTTCGGTTTTTAAATCACCCCAGACCATTGCCAGCAACCTGAGGTCTATTGCCGATTACCTCACTTTCACTTGCCCTGAATATCTTTTTATAAAGCCTGTTTCTACCACAAATAGTGAAGAAATGGCGCACATTCATCATGAATATTGGCGGATGCTTCCTTTCGTGCCAAATACCATCTCGTTAGAAGTTTTAGCTGATCCTAAGCAAGCATACGAAGCTGCAAAACAATTTGGCAAACTGAGTAGATTATTAGATGATTTTAATGCAAAAACACTTCAGCCTACTATTCCGGGTTTCCACGATTTAGGCTTAAGGTACGAACAGTTTATTTTAGCCCTAAGCCATGCAGAAGAAACATTAAAAGATGAGGCAAAAGCACAGATTGAAGATGCGCTGGCACATAAATATATTTTAGATTATTATACCTCATACTCCCACAGAACTGATTTTCCAGATCGTGTAATGCATCACGATACCAAAATCAGCAATGTTTTATTAGATGATAAGACTTACGAAGGTATCTGCGTAATCGATTTAGATACCATTATGCCTGGCAAGTTTATTTCCGACCTGGGCGATATGATGCGCACTTATCTTTGTGCCTTCTCTGAAAACGAAACCGATCTGGATAAGGTTAAGATTCGTTTGCCTTACTTTGAGGCCACAATAAAGGGTTACTTATCCGAAATGAAAAGTATTTTGACAGAAACAGAAAAAGAACTCATCTTATTCTCAGGAAAGTACATGATTTATATGCAAGCCCTGCGCTTCTTAACTGATTATTTGAGCGGTAACAAGTACTATCCTATTAGTTACCCCACACAAAATTTAGACCGGACCAAGAATCAGTTTAAACTATTGCAAGAAATTGCTGCAAACGAAAAAGAGTTACAGGATATTATTGAACAGAATTTAATTTAGATTTTTATGTCAGACCGTGTTGAATTAAAGAAAGAATTTCAGATTGAACGAATGATTCTTTTTACTGATGCCGTTTTTGCAATCGCCATTACGCTCTTAATTATAGAAA
This sequence comes from Pedobacter sp. ISL-64, assembly GCF_018613605.1. Taxonomy (GTDB): domain Bacteria; phylum Bacteroidota; class Bacteroidia; order Sphingobacteriales; family Sphingobacteriaceae; genus Pedobacter. The sequence continues at coordinate 18,100 of NZ_JAGGPU010000028.1, forward strand.
TTAAGGCTCCAGAAATCCACAAAAATATGGGTTTTACTGAAATGGTCGATCAGTTGTTAAATTTAATCCCCAAATTTGTTGGATTTATTATCAGCTTTTTTGTTGTTGCGATTTACTGGCGCTCTCATCACCGCATGTTTTCTTTTATTAAAGATTACGATGATAAATTAATCTGGCTGAATTTCTTCTTTCTATTTTCGATTATCCTTATGCCATTTAGTTCAGCTTATTATAGCGACAACACCACATATAGCCTCCCTTTTTGGTTTTATTCCTTAAATGTAGCGCTAACTGGCTTTCTCAATTATAGAATGTTGACTTACATTATTAAGCATAAAGGTCGTATTTCTGATGGATTTGACGATTTAAAAACCCGTCAGTTGGCTCGTTGGAGAACGTTGATTGTACCGGCCATATTTTTGTTGGGTATCCTAATCGACCTACTTTTGCCGAGCACAAATAGTATGAATATGTTAAGCAGATTTACACCGATGTTAATTTGGCCGGCAATTGCTTTATTGAATAGGTTTTTTGGCAAAGCAAACGACTTGGAATATCATGAAAAACCCAAGGCAAGGCACAGAAAGTGATTTAATTTGAGTTGTAACATTTACACAGCTAAGGGCTAAACAATATGAAAGGAAATAGCTTTAAACCATTGATTTTCATTTCTGCAACACTCATTTTTTGTATTTTCACTTTTATAACACTTATTGCCGCAGGAGCTGTTGATGAAGGTACAGATGGCAATAGTGCCTTAATACAAGCATTAGCCAAACTATTTTACATCTTTCGTTTTTCTATGCATACCATATTTTTCAACTTTATGGCTGGAAGTTTTTTCTTTCTCGGGCTAGGAATAAATTGTTTATTCTACAGTTTTATAACAGAAAGGATCGTTTCTGCGTTAAGCAAAAGAAATTAAACAATATGCCAATATTTAACCATACCAGTCATTTAAGGAACACATAAGTTAACCTAATCGCTATTCAAACCCTTCCAAAAGCACTAACTCCCTTCCTAAACCCGACAGCAGCGGTTCCGATCCTTCATCGGATTAGCAAATGGCGGGGCTGCAGTTTCCGAAAAGTATTGAACCGCTCATTTCCAAATTCTTTTTACCATATAAGACATATTAGAAACATATAAGTTTAAATTTAAATGGTTTTACATTTTTATCCAACCAATGCTTAAAAAGCAAAAAAGCGCTCCTGAACTTAATCAGAAACGCTTTTATTTTATCCTCCCAAGACTTACACCTCAGAAATCAGACTCAAGACTATTATTTCTTATCGTCTTCTTTTACTTCTTCAAAATCAACATCGGTAACGTTATCGCCACCACCTTGAGGCTGACCATCAGCTTGTGCTTGTTCGCCACCCTGAGGTTGCTCACCGGCTTTGTACATTTCCTCAGATGCTGCGTTCCATGCATTTTGCAATTCAGCTTGTGCTGCATCAATATCTGCAAAGTTACGAGAACCGTGCGCTGCTTTTAATTTCTCTAAACCAGCTTCGATCGGTGCTTTTTTATCAGCAGATAATTTATCACCAAACTCTTTTAATTGTTTCTCAGTTGAGAAGATTAAAGCATCAGCGCCATTGATTTTATCAGCTTCTTCTTTCTGCTTAGCATCGTCTGCTGCATTAGCTTCAGCTTCTTCTTTCATTTTTTTGATCTCAGCGTCAGTTAAACCTGAAGATGCTTCGATACGGATTTTTTGCTCTTTGCCGGTAGCTTTATCTTTAGCACTAACGTGTAAGATACCGTTGGCATCAATATCAAACGATACTTCTACCTGAGGCACACCACGAGGTGCTGGTGGGATACCATCTAAAATGAAACGGCCAATTGTACGGTTCTGAGCAGCCATTGGACGCTCTCCTTGTAAAATGTGGATCTCTACCGAAGGTTGGTTATCAGCTGCGGTTGAGAAAGTTTCCGATTTTTTAGTTGGGATAGTTGTGTTAGACTCGATTAATTTTGTCATTACACCACCCATCGTTTCGATACCTAATGATAAAGGTGTAACGTCTAATAACAATACATCTTTAACATCACCAGTTAACACACCACCTTGAATAGCAGCACCGATTGCCACAACCTCATCAGGGTTAACACCTTTACTTGGCTCTTTACCAAAGAAAGCTTTAACCGCTTCCTGAATAGCAGGGATACGTGTAGAACCACCTACCAAGATAATTTCGTCGATATCGCTTGTGCTTAAACCAGCATTTTTCAAAGCAGATTTACAAGGATCGATAGTACGTTTGATCAAACTATCAGCTAATTGCTCAAATTTAGCACGGGTTAAGGTACGTACTAAGTGTTTAGGGCCGCTGGCATCAGCAGTAATGTATGGTAAGTTAATTTCAGTAGAAGTTGTGCTCGATAACTCAATTTTAGCTTTCTCAGCAGCTTCTTTTAAACGTTGTAAAGCCATTGGGTCTTTAGCTAAATCCATGCTGTTTTCAGCTTTGAACTCGTCAGTTAACCAATCGATAATAATGTGGTCAAAGTCATCACCACCTAAGTGAGTATCACCATCAGTAGATTTTACTTCGAAAACACCATCACCTAATTCTAAAACAGAAACATCATGTGTACCACCGCCACAGTCAAACACAACAATTTTCATGTCTTTGTGTGCTTTATCTAAACCATAAGCTAAAGCAGCTGCAGTTGGTTCGTTAATGATACGTTTTACTGTTAAACCTGCAATTTCGCCAGCTTCTTTGGTAGCCTGACGTTGTGCATCGTTAAAATAAGCTGGTACAGTAATTACCGCTTCAGTTACTTCCTGACCCAGGAAATCTTCAGCAGTTTTTTTCATTTTCTGTAAAATCATTGCAGAAATCTCTTGTGGAGTATATTTTCTGTCGTCGATTTCAACACGTGGTGTATTGTTATCACCTTTAACTACTTTATATGGTACACGCCCAGCTTCTTTCGCACTTTCGTCGTAGCTGTTACCCATAAAGCGTTTAATCGAATATATCGTTTTTGTTGGGTTGGTTATAGCCTGACGTTTAGCAGGCTCGCCAACCTTACGCTCACCGTTTTCTGCAAAAGCAACAATAGACGGTGTAGTACGTTTACCCTCACTGTTTGCGATAACTACAGGCTCGTTGCCCTCCATTACGCTCACGCAAGAGTTTGTTGTTCCTAAGTCTATTCCAATAATTTTTCCCATTGTATTTGTATTTTCTCTTTTTAAAGTATTATAATTTCTACTCCTATTAAACAATGCTTGTGCCAATTGGGTTTTGGCAGATAATACTGGTAAAAGACTGATAAAATGTAAAAAAAGAGACTATAGTTTACTGACAGCATGACAGAATAAGCTGAAAGACAAATTCCTTAAAATGATTTAAAAATGAAAGTCAGCAGTACTTCGGAGGCAGCAGCCCGTCCTAAAGGGACTCCTTTGGAGCTAATCGCTTTAATCGTTTCACTCGTGCCCGCTATTATCGGGTTTATTGAACAGCATTTTTTGCGCTTCGGTGATAAAACACAAGCAGAAATAATGAGTGATCATCTAAATGCCCTCAAAGTTTTATATCTTTAAATTACAATCAATCGGTGCAATCATTTAATCTGTATAATCCAATCTATAATGCAATTAGCAGCACAAATCGTAATCGGCTTAGTGGCCTTCATCCACATCTATATCCTTTGGTTAGAAATGTTCGCCTGGACCACCAAGGCACCGAAAGTATTTAAAACCATCCCAAAAGATTTATTTGTGCCAACAAAAACACTGGCAGCAAACCAGGGATTATACAATGGCTTTTTAGCAGCAGGTTTAATTTGGTCGTTATGCATAACCGATCATCACTGGAAATTTTATGTGGCCATATTCTTTTTAACCTGTGTCATTATCGCTGGTATTTATGGCGCTGCAACGGCCAGTAAAAAAATTCTTTACGTACAGTCGATTCCAGCTTTAATAGCACTGATTTTATTGCATCTGTAAGTTCCATTCTATTGGTTGGTGTCGCACCAACCTACATAGTAAGTTCCTAGCGCCATCAACATAATATGCATAAGCTATCCGCTCTTCTTATCTTGTTTACGTTGTTCGGCTTTAAACCCAGGGCTAATCACTACGTAAGTGCAGACAGAATTAAGGAAGCATTGGCCTTCTGCCAGAAAAATAAGATGGATACTTCAATCGCCATTATGATTGATATGAGTATCCATTCTGGTAAAAACAGAATTTTTGTTTACGATTTTAAGCAAAAAGAAATCACCATCGAAGGTCTTTGTGCCCATGGTGTTGGTGGCGGCAGTACGCCAACCAAACTGGTTTTCAGCAACAAAGAAGGCAGTTATTGCACCTCTTTAGGCAAATACAAAGTTAAAGGCCGCTCATACAGCAATTGGGGGATTAATGTACATTATAAAATGTACGGTTTAGAAAAAACGAATAGTAATGCTTTTAAACGGATTGTGGTTTTACATTCCTACACGCCAGTTCCCAACCAGGAAATTTACCCCCAAACTTTATTCGGACAAAGTGCTGGCTGCCCCGTTTTGTCAGACGGTACCATGCGAAAGATTGATGCGTTGCTCAAAACCAAGAAAAAAACCGTGTTGCTTTGGATATATGTTTGACTTGCCGTCATCTTGAGGGATAATTTATTGTATAAAAATCAATAAATGACGCATATCCTTTTTTTGCCCAGAGGCTCATTCTTGCCTCGGCTCACCGCCGCTGAAAGGCTCTTTCTTTTTGGCATCAAAAAGACCAGCATAGCTAGCTTGAATGCCGTTGAAAACCTAAAGACCCATGAAAAAACAAAAAATTCCGGCTGAAAATTTATTCATTTGTATTCTAGTTTTCAGCTGCATTCATGAGGGCTTCGCCGTTTTCTTTAGAGGTTAGTGGTGTGGGTGGGGGCAGTGCGGCCCGAAAAATTTGTTAGGCCGGATTTAAGTAGAACGGGGATATGGTGCTACGGCCTAATTGGGCGGAAATACAAAATCACATAAACCGCTCATATTTAAATAATTATAAAACAACATCACTGGTAATTTGTTTCAGGGTCTATTATCGTGAAGGATTCTGAAACAAGTTCAGAATGACGATTGCTCTTATAGCTTAACCTAGCATCATGATTTCAGCAATGGCTTTGCATTTCTTTGCGAAAAACTTAGCGTTCTTTGCGGTTAAATTACAGTTCCAACAGTCTTTCTAAATGATGATAGCCAATTCCAAAGTATTCCTTACTTGCTTTAATTTTCTGTAAAATATCTGCTTTCTTCTCTGTTCCATGCTCCTTGCCCTTTACCCCCACCACAAGCACATTTTTAGGTGTATGTGCATCCGAAATAAATTCGAAAACTTTGGTTTTATATCCGAAATATTCTAAGATCAAGGCACGGATTCCATCGGTAACCATTTCGGCCTGGCGTTCTAAAAAGATGCCATATTTAGTTAAAAACGAAACATCATTCTTCACTTTATGTTGCTCAATCTCTCTACGGATCTGTTTGTGGCAACAAGGTGCAACAACAATCAGTTCGGCATTGGCTTTAATCCCTTTAAAAATGGCATCGTCTGTAGCGGTATCGCAGGCATGTAATGCAATTAAGAGGTTTACATCCTCAGCATTATAATCTTCAATCGTTCCCTGAACAAAATTCAGTCTATCAAAATCAGATTTAACAGCAACCTGATTACATAAATCAACCATATCCTGACGATACTCCACGCCTATAACTTCAGTTTCGAGCTTTAAAACCGAATGCAGATAATCGTAGAGCGCAAAAGTTAAATAACCTTTACCTGAACCCATATCAGCTACCTTTTTAATGGTTCCTTCTGGCAGCTCTTTAATTAAAGAACTTAAAATTTCGATATAATGGTTAATCTGGCGGAATTTATCCTGCGCATTTTTGAAAACCTTTCCTTCTGCATCGGTGATTTTCAATTCCGTTAAATAAGACTTCGCCTCTGGTTTAATCAACCTGGCTTTTTCTTTATCGTGTTTGGCCGGCGGCGCTGCTGCACTTGATGCTTTGCTTTCCCTAAAAACAACCTTGCCATTGTTCAGTTCCTCCAAAATCAGATCCTTTTCGGTGGTAAACAAAGTACCGATTTTAAAACCTTTTTCAAGATAATCGGTAATCAAGCCTATTGCTTCATCAACTGCATAGTTTTTCACCACATCGCGGGTTTTATAGCGATAAGTAAAGGCCAGTTTATCTTCACGTTTAATCACCACCTTACGCACAAGAATCTGCTTTAATGCTTCCTCTTCACCTTTATAATTCCCTAATGATACCTTTACAAAAATTGCTGCATTTAGGCTTTCTTTTAAGGCTATCTTAAATTGTTTGATATATTCTGACACAGGCATCGATAATTTTAACACCAAAGATAATCAAGTTTATTAGGAGCAGAACACATCCATGATAATGTAACAATAGAGCGACTTTATAAAATTGATGGAAGATGTAAAATGTAATATGTACATGCATCTCCAACTCCAAAAACCGCTACGATTGCATTAAACAAATGAATGACGTAATACGATTTAGAAATACACCTGGGCAATATTATCTATATTGATTCCAAAGTAGCCGAACACTTTTATTTCAAAAAATTAAGTTTTAGATTAGAGTATATAAAACATCTAACCATAATCAATGAGCGACTTTCAGATAAAAAAATCGCCTACCGTTTATGATGCCATTATTGTTGGCTCAGGAGCTGGTGGTGGAATGGCGGCCTACGTTCTGGCGCATGCTGGTCAAAAGGTTTTAATGCTTGAGGCCGGTCAAAATTTCGATCCAAGATTAGATTCACATCAATTAAAATGGCCTTGGGAATCTCCCCGTCGTGGTGCAAGTACGACGCGTCCATTTGGAGATTTTGATGCTTCTTATGGAGGCTGGGAATTAGAAGGCGAGCCTTATACCCAGAAAAACAAAAGTGAATTTGAATGGTTCCGTTCGCGTATGCTCGGTGGCCGTACCAATCACTGGGGAAGAATTTCGCTACGGATGGGGCCGCAGGATTTTAAGCCTACTGATGGTTTAACCGACGATTGGCCGATTACCTATGCAGATGTGAAACCATTTTATGATAAAGTAGATCGCATGATCGGTATTTATGGAACAGCAGAAGGTTTAGAAAATGAACCAGATGGAATTTTCATGAAACCGCCTAAACCAAGATTAAATGAACTTTTCATCAAAAAAGGCGCAGAAAAAGCAGGGGTAAAAGTAATTACCGGCCGTGGATCTGTACTGACCGAAGCGCTACCAAATAATAGCGATCGTGCACCTTGTTTCTATTGCGGCCAATGTGGAAGAAGCTGTAAAGTGTATGGCGATTTTTCATCCTCATCATGTTTGGTAAACCCTGCAATAAAAACAGGAAACCTTACTGTAATTACCGATGCCATGGTACGCGAAGTCATCACTGATAAGGATGGGACGGCGAAAGGTGTTTCTTATGTAAACCGAAAAGACCTGCAAGAATATCAGGTAAATGGCAAACTGGTTATATTGGGTGCCAGTGCCTGCGAATCGGCCCGTATCTTATTAAATTCAAAATCATCATCACATCCAAGTGGTTTAGCCAACAGTAGTGGCGTGGTGGGAAAATACCTACACGATTCTACAGGCGCAAGCGTTTCAGGCTTTCTTCCACAGTTAATGGACAGAAAACGTTATAATGAAGATGGTGTTGGCAGTGTACACATCTATTCGCCCTGGTGGTTAGATAACCGGAAATTAAACTTCCCACGGGGTTATCATATCGAATATTGGGGCGGAATGGGTATGCCTGCATATGGCTTTGGAGGCGGTGTGGCACAAATGAACGGAATGGTACCAGGTAGAGATGGAAAAATGAAAGAAGCTGGAGGTTATGGAAAATCATTAAAAGATGATTACCGCCGTTTTTATGGAACAGGAGTAGGTATGGCTGGTCGTGGCACCGCAATTGCCAGAGAAAGCAACTACTGTGAGATTGATCCAGACACCGTGGATAAATATGGAATTCCTGTTTTAAGGTTTAACTACAAATGGGACAAAGATGAAATCCTGCAAGCAAAACACATGCAAGAAACTTTCCTTTCGATAATGAAAGAAATGGGTGCGGTGGTTACTTCCGAAATTCAGGGCGCAGATACCAATTATGGTTTACTGAACCCAGGAAAAATTATCCACGAAGTTGGAACCATCCGCATGGGCGATGATCCTAAAAAATCAGCCTTGAATAAATACTGCCAGGCACATGATTGTAAAAATTTATTTGTGGTAGATGCGGGTCCCTTTGTTCAACAAGGCGATAAAAATGCCACCTGGACTATCCTAGCACTATCCATGCGTACCGCTGAATATATTTTAGCTCAAAAGAAAAAACAAAATATTTAAAGAATTACCATATGAACAGACGTGATTCCATAAAAGCATTAGGTTTAACAGCCATAAGCACAACCGTGCTGCTCGATGCCTGTAAACAACCTGAAACAAAAACCGAAGTAGCCCCACCAGAAGAAACCGCAAAAGAGGCCGGAAGAGAACAGTGGGAAATAGACCGCGATAAAAACCTAAAAGCTGAAACCTTTTTCACTAAACATGAAATGGCTACCATTACAGTTCTTGCCGACATTATTATTCCTAAAGATGATGTATCGGGTAGTGCATCTGATGCTAAAGTGCCAGAATTTATCGAGTTTATTGTAAAAGATATTCCTGAACATAAAGTACCGATGCGTGGCGGCCTGAAATGGCTGGATGTATATAGCTTTAATAAATTCCAAAAATCATTTGTTGAGGCATCCGAGGATCAACAAATTTCAATTGTAGATGAAATTGCATATCCTAAAAAAGCCAGACCAGAAATGCAGGCGGGCGTAACTTTTTTCAATAGAATGAGAAACTTAACAGCATCAGGTTTTTACACTACAGAAATTGGTGTAAAAGATATTGGTTATGTTGGTAATGCACCAAACCAGTGGGCCGGCGTTCCAGCAGATGTGCTGAAACAGTATGGAATGGAGAATGTAAAGGTATAATTTCTAAAAAATCGTCATCTCGACTGGAGCTCAGTCCCGAACTTTCGGGAGAGAGATCTATAATAGATTTCTCGACTGCGTTGCACTCCGCTCGAAATGACGATATAATATTATTTGAACACTGCTTAGCTTCTGACGATGAAGGCCCTGAAACAAGTTCAGGGTGACGCCCAAAAAATATTACTCCACTATCAAAATCAAACCTTTTCCTTTTTCAACAGGGACCGATTTTCCATCAGGATAACTTCCCGAAGTTTGGAACTTATCAATTGCAGGAGCTGCTATTTTTACTTTACCGGCATCTAACCCCAGCTTGGCCCAATCGATAGTTAAATTAACCTTTATATCTCCTTCTGCCCAACTTGCCAATGAAATCATTGCTTTACCTTTTTGTTTGTAAACAGTTGCCAATACTTTAGGGTTATCCGTTTTAACCGGACAGTTTTCGCTCCAGTAACCAATCATTTCAGATCCTTTAATGCCGAAGTTATCCCAGGCTTTCCATAAAGGTTTTGGATCACTTTTGTCTGACCAACCTAAGCGGCTTGTCATGCCATAAATCATACCACGCCAAGGGTTTCCGTCATCTTGCAGCATCTCTCCCATTAAACCAAATGGAATTCCGCTTACTTCTGTTAAAAAGAAATCAGGATTGTTTTTTTGATAATCGAAATATTCGCCGAACCATAAACGGTTCAGATAAGGGAAATGTTCCAAATATAAAATGGCACTATTGTTAAAACCATCACTTTTGTTGTACTGATTGGCAGAGTGCAAGTCGATAATACCTGGGTGATTATTCTGTGTTAATACACGTTTAATCCGTTTCATGGTTACGCGATCAAAAGCCACATCATCCAGATACACACCGTCAATCCCCACATTGTTTACCAACCAGTTCATTCCTTCTACATAATAGTTGTGCCAGCGGTTCATTCCGCTATTAATTACAGCAGCATCTTTAATTTCGGGCACAAACCAGGCTGCAATATAATTAGAGTCTAAATGCTCCTGCAACCAGCTAAATCCTCCTCCTTTACCAGGAGAGTATACTTCAGTACCTAAACTTCTTAAAGCTGGCCACTCGTATGCATGGTTAGAAAGCTCACGAACCGTGTTGTAAATTTTAACTTTTAAACCTTTCGAGTGTGCATTACCGATATAATCTTTCATCTTTTTCCATTCGATAAATGGATAATTGATCCAAGGGTTAATTGGCGTAGCATGGTGAATGTTCACTACTGTTGCACCTTTAGCTTTGATCGTATCTAAATCACCATACTTATGATAGAAACGGTTATCCCATTGAAAATCGGTATTAAGTAAATGGAAAGGTGTAATCAATAAATTGAAATTATAATAAAGCACATCGCCTTTATTCATGCTTCTTGCGCCGGTAAAATTGTCGGCCAGCATCGAACTGCCTTTAACATTGATCTGGATGCCACCTTTATCGCCATTACCCCACGATTTAGGCAATAATAACGGCTTTTGAAGATAGAAATTGGTATTAAGCGGGCGAACATAGTTTTCATCTCTTAAGTTGTAATACAGGCCTGCATTTACGTTCCCGATCCAAACAGCATCCTGGTTTTTATTCGCTACATCCCATTTCCATTTTACGGTATCTGGTCTAACGCCACCTTTTTCACCTAAGCCCATCAAATATTTTGTAGAATTCTTATCAAAAGGGATATGAAAATCGACATTACTGAATTCGACATCTTTTAAAGCAGTTACTTTAACTACATAATGTACATAGCCATCAAACTCTAAAGCACCTTCTAAATCCATTTTCAGGTTTTCAGAAGTATTGGTGGCCTTCCATTTTACCGTTCCAGCTTCTTTATTGGTAATCTGGAAATTGCTTGGTACAAATTTCTCCTGCGTTTTTGGCGTATTGAAGAAGTGAAAGTGAATAGATTCTGCCAGGATATTATTAGGTTTTTCACTATAAGCCGTCATCTCTGCATTGAAGAACGTCTGAATTTGCTTAGGAAAACCATCGGCATTGATTTCGAACTTTCTACCTAAAAGCGAGATTACATTCCCATCAACTGTTAGTGGCGTATATGGTGCTACAACCGTATTCACTTGTGCCAAAGTAGAATTTAACCAGGTTAAGCGAGTCTGTTTATCTGGGGTTCCTACCCCAGCATCGGCCAAAACTTCGTTACCTACTGTAATTTTGGCATCGATTACTTTCGATTTCCCATTGGCTTTAACCGTAAATTTCCCAGCATAAATACCTGCAGCGGTATTTTTAGGAATGTTAACCGTAATCCACATCGGCTGAATTTTGCCAGAGGCTACATTTACAGTTTCAACCAAAGGTTTGTTATCATAACTTGTTCCATTTGTATTTAAGCAGTTAATATATTTTGAAGAAATTACTTTTCCGGCTGCATTTTTTAAATCGCCAAAGCTAACCAATACATTTTTCAGATCTTTCAGAGCAAATACGCCTAATTGAAAAGCATAGTTTTCACCTTTGCCAGCCGATCCTGTAAAAGTATTTGCAGCGCCTTTTTGCACCCAGCGATAAGGTAAATCGTTCTGCATTTTGATTGGAAACATTCTGTCCTCTGGAAAGACGACAAAAGCTTCTGAAGCATATTTGGCCTTTACTGCCGCCGTTTCTTTGCCAGTGGCAATTACTTCCATTGGATAAAAAGAGTTGAAAGCATCAATAGATTGGATCTCTACAACAGATGTATTCACTTTAACCTGTTTTGCCGCCGTTAACCATGCCTGGTCAGCCTGTTTGGGCTTTAAATAAACTCCTTTCGGATAATTACTTCTTCCCTCATTTTTATAAGCGAGGTAGTAAACATAATATTTTCCCGCTCTAGGTGCTTCAAAATAAATATCAGCACTTTCTCTTGCCAATTTACCTGTACCAACAACCGAAACAGTTTTACCACTGGCATCTTGTACGATGATCCCTTTTAATTCTGGGTGTTCATCCCTCCGGCGCCAATCGATTTTAGCATGGGCAATTTGGCCTGTACCAGCAAACTGCACCTCAACTCTATGATTACCTAACGAATCAGGGTTCCAGGCATTGTTACCATTGGTGTATTTTAGTGTTTGTGCATAAAGAGATAACTGTCCGAAAAGACAGAGTAATAGAAAAAGCCTAAATTTCATTTCAAATTTGTTTTCGGCTAATTTATAGATACCTAGCTAAAATAAAGCTATGTAATGAAAAAATGAGACAAACGTTTGATTTATTTGGTTCAATAGTTCATTGGTCAATAGTTCATTAGTGACTATCATGTGCCTAATGGAGTTATGCCATAGATTCATAGTGGTGTCAGATGTTGCCATCTGACACATAGAAGAAATTCTTAAGATCTAATTTATTTTTAACAAACCGTCAGATGGTAACATCTGACGCCACAGAATAACATCTGACAGTACAAGATGGCACAAAAAAAGTCCTGCTCTTTCGAACAGGACTCTTTTAATCTTAAGGTGAATAAAATTATTCTCCTTTTGGTTCTTCAGTAGCAGGAGCTTCTTCAGCAGGAGCAACTTCTTCGGCAACTTCAGCTTTCGCTTCAGCAGCTTTAGGTGCAGCAGTAGCTTTACTTCTACCACGACGAGTTGTTTTCTTCTCTTCTTTAGCTTCTACGTCTTTACCGTAAACTGTATTGTAATCTACCAATTCAATTAAAGCCATTTCAGCGTTATCACCCAAACGGTTGTTTAATTTAATGATACGAGTGTAACCACCTGGACGGGTTGCAACTTTCTCAGCAATTTCGCGGAATAAGATTGTTACTACTTCTTTATCTTGTAAATAAGCAAATACTGTACGACGTGAGTGAGTAGTATCATTTTTTGATTTAGTGATAATTGGCTCAACATAAGTACGTAAAGCTTTAGCTTTAGCTAAAGTAGTTGTAATTCTTTTGTGCAAAATAAGTGATGAAGCCATGTTAGCTAACATCGCCTTTCTGTGGCTTGCGGTTCTACCTAAGTGGTTTACTTTTTTACCGTGTCTCATTGTTTTTTAATTGAGTGTATACCGTCTCTTTGCAGTTAAGCTGAGGGAATTATACACTGTGAAAAATTATTTATTTTAGTTGAGACTTTAGAAAGGAAGACTTACGACTCCAGACTAAAGACTCAGGACTAATCTTATTCTTCGTCTAATTTAAATTTAGACAGGTTCATACCGAAAGATAAACCTTTTGATTTTACTAATTCTTGAATCTCTGTTAAAGATTTTTTACCGAAGTTTCTGAATTTTAACATATCAGCAACATCGTAAGAAACCAAATCAGCTAAAGTACGGATATCAGCAGCTTTTAAGCAGTTTAATGCTCTAACTGAAAGATCCATGTCTACCAATTCAGTTTTAAGGATTTTACGCATATGTAAAATTTCCTCATCAACTTCTTTAGTTTCTTCTTTAGCTTGAGATTCTAATACCAAATTCTCATCAGAGAATAACATAAAGTGTTGGATAAGGATCTTAGCCGCTTCTTTTAATGCTTCTTCAGGATGAATTGAACCGTCAGTAGAAATATCTAAAACCAATTTTTCATAATCCGTTTTTTGCTCAACACGAAAGTTTTCGATCGTGTATTTTACATTTTTCATTGGAGTATAAATCGAATCGATTGCGATTACACCTACAACAGCATCAGCAACTTTATTTTCTTCAGCAGGTACATAACCACGTCCTTTATTGATGGTTAATTCCACTTCCAAAGTAACAGATTTATCCATGTTGCAAATAACGTGCTCAGGGTTTAAAACTGTAAAGTTGTTAGAGAATTTAGTGATATCACCAGCTTTAAACTGATCTTGACCATTAACGATGATGAAAACTTTTTCAGAATCACCTGAATCACCAGTTTTCTTAAAACGAACTTGTTTTAAGTTTAAGATGATATCAGTTAAATCTTCTACAACACCTTTCATGGTAGAAAACTCATGAGAAACGCCTGAAAAACGAATAGTAGTAATAGCATAACCTTCTAATGAAGAAAGTAATATTCTTCTTAAGGCATTACCAATTGTTACACCGAAACCGGGCTCTAAAGGACGAAATTCAAATGTGCCATCGAAATCAGTTGATTTCTGCATGATCACTTTGTCTGGTTTCTGAAATGCTAAAATTGCCATTTATAATTTTTTAAATTCGTTATTGAATATATAGTAACATGAAAAAAGTTAATTACCCTTTTGAGGTAATTAACTAGATCATTTATTACTTTGAGTATAACTCGATGATTAAGTTTTCCTTGATGTTTTCAGGAATCTCATCACGTTGAGGGTAGGTTAAGAATTTACCAGTTAATTCACTAGCATTCCACTCTAACCAAGCAAACTTATTAATCGTTCTACCTGCAACTGAGTTACTAATTGATTCTAAAGATTTAGATTTTTCACGAACAGCAACCACATCACCAGCTTTTAACTGATATGAAGGGATATTTACAACTTCACCATTCACGGTAACGTGTTTATGGCTAACTAACTGGCGTGCACCAGAACGGGTTGTTGAAATACCTAAACGGTAAACTGTGTTATCTAAACGTGCTTCTAATAACTGAAGTAAGTTATCACCGGTAATACCAGCACGAGAAGATGCTTTTTTAAACAAGTTACTGAACTGTTTTTCTAATACACCATAAGTATATTTTACTTTTTGTTTCTCCATTAACTGGATAGCATATTCAGATTGTTTTCCTCTTCTTTTTGATGAGCCGTGTTGCCCAGGAGGATAATTTTTTCTGTCTAACACCTTATCAGGACCGAAGATTGGTTCTCTGAATTTACGGGCGATTTTTGATTTTGGGCCTGTATATCTTGCCATTTTTTTTTCTGTTTTAAAGTATCATCCAACCTGAAGCTGGAGATTCTTAGCTTTAAAATTAATTAAACTCTTCTCTTTTTAGGAGGACGACATCCGTTGTGAGGAAGTGGAGTGATATCTTTAATAGACATTACTTCGATACCTGCTACTTGCAAAGTTCTGATTGCAGATTCACGACCTGAACCCGGACCTTTTACAAACACTTCAACTTTACGTAAACCTAAATCAAACGCAACTTTACCGCAATCTGAAGCTGCTTGACCAGCTGCATACGGCGTGTTCTTTTTAGAACCTTTAAAGCCCATTTTACCAGCAGAAGACCATGAAATGGTTTGTCCGCCGTTGTTTGTTAAGGTAACGATGATGTTGTTGAAGGTAGCATTGATATGCGCCTGACCAACAGACTCAATTACAACGATACGTTTTTTTGTTACTTTTTTACTCTTAGCCATGTTTTTTATTACTGAATGAGAGAATGCTTGAGTGATTGAATGAGAGAATGTTTCCATTCAATAATTCAATCATTCTAAATTCAATCATTTATTTTCTACTTAGTAGCTTTTTTCTTGTTAGCAACTGTTTTTCTCTTACCCTTACGAGTACGTGAGTTGTTTTTAGTACGCTGACCACGAGAAGGTAAACCTTTTCTGTGACGTAAACCACGGTAACAACCGATATCCATTAAACGTTTAATGTTTAACTGAACTTCTGAGCGTAAAGCACCTTCTACTTTAATCTCATCGTTAATCATTGTACGGATAGCTGTTAATTCCTCATCAGACCAGTCTTGTACTTTTTTGTTCAAGTCGATACCTGCTGTAGTTAATATACGTTGTGCAGTTGTTCTGCCAATCCCGTAGATATACGTTAAACCGATCTCTCCTCTTTTGTTTCTTGGTAAATCAATACCTGAAATCCTTGCCATATTTATTTATTTTTTGAGTAACTCCGAACGGCGGGCCACCGTTGTGCGGTTCATTACAATATTTTTAATTACCCTTGACGTTGCTTGTATTTAGGATTTTTCTTGTTGATTACGTAAAGTTTACCTTTACGGCGAATAATCTTACAATCAGCGCTACGTTTTTTAATTGATGATCTAACTTTCATTTTATTTGTATCTATAAGTAATGCGTCCTTTTGTTAAATCATAAGGAGACATTTCCAATTTAACTTTATCCCCAGGAAGAATTTTGATGTAGTGCATCCTCATCTTTCCTGAAATATGCGCAATAATCTCATGCCCGTTCTCGAGTTCTACCCGGAACATCGCATTGGATAATGCTTCTCTTATTACTCCGTCTTGTTCAATTGAGGCTTGTTTAGCCATATTTTATTGATTGTTACTTAATTAGCTGCTTCTAAACAGGGTTGCAAAATTAAATAAAAAATTTTAATTATTTATTTTTTTTGTTGTAAAACTTCTTCTATTATAGAAAACGTTGATAAAACATCTGCTTTGCCCTTTTTTACGGCTACTGTGTGTTCAAAATGTGCCGATGGTTTATTGTCTTTACTGGTTACCGTCCATCCATCGTTATGGAATTTAACACCGGCTACGCCTGCATTGATCATGGGTTCTATCGCAATTACCATTCCTTCTTCAAGTTTTGGCCCTGCACCACGTTTCCCATAATTCGGAACTTCTGGTTTCTCATGAAGTTTTACACCAACACCGTGCCCAACAAGCTCTCTTACTACACCAAATCCATTAGCTTCTGCATACTGTTGAACAGCGAAACCGATATCACCGATACGCATACCAACAACAGCTTTTTCTATCCCCAATTCCAGGCAACGTTTAGTAACCTCAATCAATTTCTGTTTTTCGGCATCAATTTCCCCGATAGAGAAAGTGTAGGCCGAATCGCCAAAATAATTGTTTTTAATAACCCCACAATCAACTGAAATTAAGTCGCCCTCCTGGATTACGTATTCGCTTGGAAAACCATGAACAACCTGCTCATTTGGCGAAATACATAAAGAATTAGGGAAACCATTATAGTTTAAAAATGCCGGAATCGCTCCGTGGTCACTTATAAACTCATAGGCTAGTTTATCTAACTGAATAGTAGTCATGCCTGCTTTTATCACCTTGGCCACTTCGGCCAAAGTTTTAGAAACAAGCATGGAACTTTCTCTTATTAACTCGATCTCCTCAAGAGATTTGTAATAAATTTTAGACATCCGTTACACTACAACGCTGCGTTGCTACTTGCAGCAGGAACACCTGTTCTGCCAGTAACTCTACCCGTTTTCATCAAACCATCGTAATGGCGCATCAATAAATAACTTTCGATCTGCTGTAAAGTATCCAATACAACACCAACTAAAATCAATAAAGAAGTACCACCGAAGAAGTGTGCAAACTCTTGTTTAATGCCGAACTTAACCGCTAACGAAGGTAAAATAGCAATGATCGCTAAAAATACTGCACCTGGGAAAGTGATTTTAGAAATTACATCATCAATAAAAGTTGATGTTGCAAAACCCGGTTTAACGCCTGGGATAAAACCACCGTTTTTCTTCATATCGTCACTCATTTGAGTTGGATTAACTGTAATTGCAGTATAGAAGAAAGTAAATGCGATAATTAAAAATGCGAACGTTAAGCTATAAGCCAACGAAGTTGTGTTACTGAACTGGATTAACCAAGAACCTTGTAATGAAGGAACAAACTGCATTAAAGCACCTGGAATAAACATTAACGCCTGAGCAAAAATGATTGGCATAACACCAGCAGCATTAACCTTTAAAGGAATGTACTGACGAACACCACCAAACTGGCGGTTACCAACAATTTTCTTTGCGTATTGTACAGGTACTTTACGTACACCTTGAACAATTAAAATGGTAAACATTACAACCGCAAATAAAGCAACGATCTCTAAAACCAATGCCACCGGGCCTCCACCTTCACTAGATGAACCCACACGCGCACTAAATTCTTGAGAAATTGCAACTGGTAAACGGGCAATAATACCAACCATAATGATCAGTGATGTACCGTTACCAATACCTTTATCAGTAATTTTTTCGCCTAACCACATTACAAATAATGTACCTGCCGTTAATACAAACGTAGATAACACTAAGAATAAAGTATTTGGCAATAAAATAGCTTCTGCAGGAACTTGCGTTTTAACGTAACCAACAGATTGAACGATTGTGATCGCTACCGTTAGGTAACGGGTAATCTGGTTCATTTTCTTTCTACCACTTTCGCCCTCTTTCTGCATTTTTTGGAAAGAAGGAACAGCAATACCCAATAGTTGCACCACAATCGATGCAGAGATATAAGGCATTACCCCCAATGCTAAAATAGACACACGAGAGAAAGAACCTCCGGCAAACATATCTAGTAAGCCTAAGATTCCTGATTTTTCGTTATTGCCTAAAGCAGTTGGATCTACACCTGGTAAAACCACGTGAGATACGAAACGGTATACCAAAAGAATTAAGAGCGTAAACAATATACGCTCTTTTAATTCCTGAATTTTCCAGATATTACTTAAAGTAGTAAATAGCTTCTTCATTTAATAATTACAATTTTACAATAGAACCACCTGCAGCTTCAATAGCTTTTTGTGCGGTTGCAGAGAACGCATGCGCTGTAATTTCTAGCTTTGCTTTAACTTCACCACGACCTAAAATTTTAACTAAGTCGTTTTTAGAAGCTAAACCATGTGCTTGTAAAGCAGCAAAATCGATAGTTGTTAAGCTGTGTTTTTCAGCTAAAGCTTGTAAAACATCTAAGTTTACACCAACATATTCAGTACGGTTGATTGGTTTGAAACCAACTTTAGGCACACGACGTTGTAAAGGCATTTGACCACCTTCGAAACCGATTTTGGTTTTGTGACCTGAACGAGAACCCGCACCTTTGTGACCACGAGTTGAAGTACCGCCACGACCAGAACCTGTACCACGACCAATTCTTTTGCTGTTTTTTGTAGAACCTACTGCAGGTTTTAAATTACTTAAATTCATTTTTTTGAATTTGTGTTGCCCTTCGCTTTCACTAAACAGGTACAACGATTAAACATATATAAAGGTAGTACAGGCTTTTACCCATACTACCTTTAAAACTTTTACTAGATTGCTTCGATTGCTACCAAATGGTTCACTTTGCGAACCATACCGATAATTTGTGGTGTAGCTTCAACCTCAACACTTTGGTTCATTTTAGATAAACCCAAAGCCTGAACGGTTCTTTTTTGGCGCTCGCTTCTGTCGATAACGCTTTTTACTTGTGTTATTTTGATCTTAGCCATGATATTATCCGTTAAATACTTTGTTTAAATCTATACCACGGGTTTGGGCCACTGTATAAGCATCACGCATTTTAGTTAATGCATCAACAGTTGCTTTTACCACGTTGTGTGGGTTAGATGATCCTTTAGACTTTGCCAATACGTTATGCACGCCAGCACTCTCTAATACAGCACGCATCGCACCACCGGCAATTACTCCGGTACCTACTGCAGCGGGTTTGATTAAAACAAAACCACCTGAGAATTTACCGATTTGCTCGTGAGGAACAGTACCGTTTAAAATTGGAACTTTTACCAAGTTCTTTTTAGCATCATCCACACCTTTTGCAATGGCTTCAGTTACCTCTTTCGCTTTACCTAAACCGAAACCAACAACACCGTTTTCATCACCTACAACAACAATTGCTGAGAAGCTGAAAGTACGGCCACCTTTGGTTACTTTGGCAACACGCTGTATACTAACCAAACGATCCTTTAATTCGATATCGGTGGTTTTTACTCTTTTTATATTAATAGTTGACATCTTACTTTTTCTTCAGATTAAAATACTAGACCAGCTTCGCGGGCACCCTCTGCCAACGATTTAATACGACCGTGGTATAGATAGCCGTTTCTATCGAAAACAACTTCTTTAACACCAGCAGCAATTGCTTTCTCTGCTACTAATTTACCTACAGCTAAAGATTGGTCACTTTTGTTACCTGTTCCAGAAAAATCTTTTGATAAAGATGATGCTGAAGCTATTGTAGTACCGGTTACATCGTTAATAACCTGAGCATAAATCCCTTTATTGCTTCTAAATACAGATAACCTTGGACGTTCTTCCGAACCAGTAAGTCTCTTTCTGATCCCTTTTTTAATACGATCTCTTCTTGATAATTTTTTACCTGCCATGATTACTATTTCTTAGATGCTGATTTACCTGCTTTTCTTCTTAACACTTCACCTACAAACTTGATACCTTTACCTTTATATGGCTCTGGTGCACGTAACGAACGGATTTTCGCTGCTACCTGACCGATTAATTGTTTGTCGATACTTTCTAAAACAATTTTAGGTGTTTGTCCTTTTTCTGAAGATGTAGTTACTTTAATCTCTTCTGGTAACTGGAATACATAATGGTGAGAATAACCTAAAACCAGATCTAATGTATTACCTGTGTTTGTAGCACGGTAACCAACACCTACTAATTCTTGAGTTAATTTATAACCATCAGTAACACCAATAACCATATTGTTAAGCAAAGAGCGGTATAAACCGTGTAATGCTTTGTGTTTCTTTTGTTCTGAAGGACGTTGAACTGTTAAAATTCCTTCTTCTTGACTTACAGTGATATCTGTATCAACTGTTTGAGTTAATTCACCTTTTGGACCTTTTACAGTTACTACGTTATCTTTTGATACGGTAATTGTAACACCTGCAGGGATTGTAATTGGGGCTTTTCCTATTCTTGACATTGTGCTGTTCTCCTAATATTAATAAACGTGACACAATACCTCACCACCAATGTTTAATTTGGCTGCTTCTTTATCGGTCATTACACCTTTAGAAGTAGATAAGATTGCGATACCTAAACCGTTTAATACTCTTGGCATATTTTCAACACCAGCATAGTTTCTCAAACCTGGTTTACTAATTCGCATCAAAGTACGAATAGCAGGAACTTTAGTAATCGGATTGTATTTCAAAGCAATTTTAATAATGCCTTGAACTGTAGTATCTTCAAACTTGTAGTTCGCGATGTAACCTTTGTCAAAAAGAACTTTAGTAATTTCTTTTTTAAGGTTTGATGCAGGAATTTCTACAACACGGTGGTTGGCCTTAATGGCATTCCTTACTCTTGTTAAATAATCTGCTATTGGATCTGTATTCATTTTTTATTGTTTTTGATAGTGGTTTCCTTCTGCTACCCAGCTGTGGGACCTGCTATCGGTTAAAATTCTTTTTTTAGTATATAGAAATAAGTATCAAGTATCAAGACCAGATTGGTTTCTTGATACTTGATACTTGATACTAAATACTTTATACTAGTTGCATTACCAAGATGCTTTTTTAACACCTGGTATTTTACCGTCTAGTGCCATCTGGCGGAACGTTACCCTTGAAATACCAAAGGTACGCATATATCCACGAGGGCGACCAGTTAATTTACAACGGTTGTGTAAACGTACTGGAGATGAGTTTTTAGGTAATTTATCTAAACCCTCGAAATCTCCTGCAGCTTTTAATACTGCACGTTTTTCAGCGTATCTAGCTACCAATTTTTGGCGCTTAACTTCGCGTGCTTTTACACCTTCTTTTGCCATTATTCTGCTGTTTTTTGATTTTTAAATGGTAATCCGAATTGTTTCAATAACTCAAGAGCCTCAACGTCAGATTTTGCCGAAGTTACGAAAGTTATATCCATACCTAAAATTTTATTGATTTTATCGATATTAATCTCAGGAAAGATGATTTGTTCAGTAACTCCTAATGTGTAGTTACCTTTTCCATCAAATCCTTTATCATTGATACCTTTGAAATCACGAATACGAGGCAAAGCTACAGAGATCAAACGATCTAAGAACTCATACATATTGTTATCGCGTAAAGTAACACGTACACCTACCGGCATACCTTTACGTAATTTAAAGTTAGAGATATCTTTCTTTGAATTAGCCGGAACCGCTTGTTGACCAGTGATGGTTGACAACTCAACGATTGTGGTATCCATAATCTTTTTATCAGTAACAGAAAAACGACCAACACCCTGATTGATACAGATTTTTTCCAATTTAGGAACCTGCATTACAGTTTTGTACTGAAATTTTTCTTTTAGTGCATTTACAACTTCTTCTTTGTATTTGCTTTTTAATCTAGGTGTAGCCATTATTTAATCTCCTCTCCTGAAATTTTAGCAACTCTAACTAATTTACCATCTGCGTTAAGTTTACGACCTACGCGGGTAGCTTTACCAGATTTTGGATCAACCAACATCAAGTTAGAAATGTGAAGAGCAGCTTCTTTTTTAATAATACCACCGTTAGGATTAGCAGCATTTGGTTTAGTATGTTTAGATACTAAGTTAATGCCTTCTACAATGGCTCTGTTTTTATCTATAAGTACTGAAAGTACTTTTCCTTGTTGACCTTTTGAATCGCCAGCAATGACTTTAACTAAATCTCCTGTGCGGATTTTAAGTTTTGATGGTGTATTTACTTTGTTTCCCATTTTATAATACCTCCGGTGCTAATGATACAATTTTCATGAATTGTTTTTCACGTAGTTCTCTCGCAACCGGGCCAAAGATACGTGTACCTCTTGGCTCATCCTGTGCGTTCAATAATACAGCTGCATTATCGTCAAAACGGATATAAGAACCATCTTTACGACGGATTTCTTTTTTAGTTCTTACAACAACTGCTTTAGAAACTGTACCTTTTTTAATGTTACCTGAAGGTAACGCGCTTTTTACGGTAACAACTACTTTATCACCAATTGAAGCATAACGTTTGCCGGTTCCACCTAGCACGCGAATTACTAATACTTCTTTTGCGCCGCTGTTATCAGCAACGTTTAATCTCGATTCCTGTTGTACCATCTTATTTAGCTCTTTCTAAAATTTGTACCAATCTCCAGTTCTTGTTTTTACTCAAAGGACGAGTTTCCATAATCAATACTGTATCACCGATACCGCATTCGTTTTTCTCGTCGTGAGCCATAAATTTGGTAGTTTTCTTTACGAACTTACCATAAATCGGGTGTTTTACTTTACGTTCCACGCTCACTACAACAGATTTATCCATCTTGTTGCTTACCACTAACCCGGTTCTTGTTTTTCTTAATTGTCTTTCCATGTCGACTCTCAAATTATTTAGTTTCAGTAGCTGACTCAGTGTTTTTCACTTTCGTCAACTCAGTGTTTAAACGGGCTATGTCTTTCCTTACTTTTGCAATACGTGAAGGATTTTCGATAGCTGAAATAGTGTGAGCGAACTTCAATTTTGATAAGTTCTCTTTTTCTTCCGCAATCTTAGCTACTAATTCTTCTTTTGAAAGCCCTGTGATTTCTGAATTTTTCATTTTTCTTTTTCTTTTACGTTGAGTGTAGCGGTTATAATAAACAAGTATTTACAACATTCACCTCAACTCTTTACTATGCTTCTACGTAATCTCTACGTACTACGAATTTGGTTTGGATCGGTAATTTCTGAGCTGCTAAACGCAATGCTTCTTTAGCAACTTCTAAAGGCACACCTTCAGCTTCGAAAATTACACGTCCTGGTCTTACAACTGCTACCCAATATTCAGGAGCACCTTTACCTTTACCCATACGTACCTCAGCAGGTTTTTTAGTTACCGGTTTGTCCGGGAAGATCCTGATCCATACTTGGCCTTCACGTTTCATGAAACGAGTTACGGCAATACGGGCAGCCTCTATCTGACGACTTGTGATCCAAGTAGCTTCTAGAGATTTGATACCGAAAGATCCGAATGCTAACTCAGCTCCACGAGAAGCTAAACCCTTCATTCTGCCTTTTTGCATCTTCCTGAACTTCGTTCTTTTTGGCTGTAACATTTTATTTTGTTCTAATCGTTAAACGATGTTAATAAATCAATTATTTACGAGGACCTCTGTTAGCGCCTGCGCCACCACCTCTATTTGCTCCGGGACCACCTTGACCTGGACCACGACCACCACCTTGGTTTCCACCACGTCTGTCGTTACCACCGCCACGGTTATCTCTTCCACCACCTCTGTTATCTCTACCACCGAAAGCTGGTTTATCTGATGCGCCTTTTGGACCGTTGTTTGTTGCACCAATGTTTGGAGACAAATCACGTTTTCCATAAACCTCACCTTTACAGATCCAAACTTTAACACCTATTTTACCATAAGTAGTTAAGGCTTCAGCTAAAGCGTAGTCGATATCAGCACGGAATGTATGCAAAGGCACTCTTCCTTCTTTGTACTGCTCGGTACGTGCCATCTCAGCACCACCTAAACGACCAGAAGTCATGATTTTAATACCTTCAGCACCCATACGCATGGTTGATGCGATAGAAGATTTCATTGCTCTACGGAATGAGATCCTTGCTTCTAATTGTTTTGCAACACCTTCTGCAACTAATTGTGCATCAAGCTCTGGGCGTTTAATTTCGAAGATGTTAATTTGAATTTCCTTTTTAGTTAATTTCTTTAACTCTTCTTTGATTTTATCAACCTCAGCACCTGCTTTACCGATTACGATACCCGGGCGAGCTGTGTGGATAGTTACCGTGATACGTTTTAACGTACGCTCGATTACTACTTTTGCAACACCGCCTTTAGCGATACGGGCAGAAAGGTATTTTCTTATTTTCTCATCTTCAACTAATTTATCGGAGTAGTTGTTGCCACCGAACCAGTTAGAATCCCATCCTTTGATGATACCTAACCTGTTACCTATTGGATTTGCTTTTTGTCCCATTTCCTAAAATTAGTTTTGAGTTGTTTCTGTACTTTTACTATCTACAATCAGCGTTACGTGGTTAGAACGTTTACGAATTCTATATCCACGGCCTTGAGGAGCTGGACGTAAGCGTTTCAACTGACGGCCACCATCAACCATAACTGTTTTTACAAAAAGTTGGTTTTCTTCAGGGCGAGCACCTTCATTTTTAGATTCCCAGTTTTTGATAGCAGATAATAATAATTTCTCAACTCTTATTGCTGCTTCTTTATTGGTAAACTTTAAAATGCTTAATGCTTTTTCTACACGTTCACCTCTGATAAGATCTACAACCAAACGCATCTTACGCGGTGAGGTTGGACAATTGTTTAATTTTGCTATTGCTTCCATTGTCTAATTATTTTTTCTTTTCAGCGTGTCCTCTGAATGTTCTGGTTGGAGCAAATTCTCCCAACTTGTGACCAACCATGTTTTCTGTTACGTACACAGGGATAAATTTATTTCCGTTGTGTACAGCAAATGTATGATTCACGAAATCTGGTGATATCATTGATCTGCGAGACCAAGTTTTGATTACAGACTTTTTGCCTGAATCATTCATAGAGTTTACTTTTTTCTCTACGTTATGGTCAATATAAGGTCCTTTTTTTATCGAACGAGCCATTATTTCTTCCTTCTCTCTATGATGTAACGATTAGAATATTTTTTAAGTTCTCTGGTTTTGAAGCCTTTAGCTAAAACACCATTTCTTGAACGTGGGTGACCACCTGATGATCTACCTTCACCACCACCCATTGGGTGATCGACAGGGTTCATCGCTACCGGTCTAGTTCTCGGACGACGGCCCAACCAACGTTTACGACCAGCTTTACCTAATACTTCGTTTGCATGATCTGAGTTAGATACAGCACCGATAGTAGCAAGACAAGTAGTCAAGATTAAACGGGTTTCGCCTGAAGGCATTTTTAAAGTAGCATATTTACCATCGCGGGCAGCTAATTGTGCGTAAGCACCTGCACTACGAGCTAATTGTGCTCCTTTTCCAGGATGGATCTCTACGTTGTGTACGATAGAACCTAATGGAATGTTCGATAATTTTAAAGTGTTACCTACTTCTGGTGCTGCTTTGTCGCCCGATAATAATACCGAACCAACTTGCAATCCTTCAGGAGCGATGATATAACGCTTCTCGCCATCTGCATAGTGTAATAATGCGATGCGGGCAGTACGGTTTGGATCGTATTCAACAGTAGCTACTGTTGCAGGAATATCGAATTTATCGCGTTTGAAGTCGATTAAACGATATGATTTTTTGTGACCACCGCCCATGTAGCGCATAGTCATTTTTCCTGTGTTGTTACGTCCACCAGACTTTTTTGATGATACAACCAATGATTTTTCGGGCTTGGTTGCTGTAATCTCCGTAAAACTAGCACCAACTCTGAAGCGGGTACCTGGAGTAACTGGTTTAAATTTTCTTAAGCCCATAGTTATAATGAATTATTAAATTAAAGGGTTGCGTAATAATCTATTGTTTCGCCGTCTTTTAACGTTACGATTGCTTTTTTGTATTTCGGGCTACGGCCAGATACAAAACCTGCTTTAGTGTAACGAGATTTAGCTTTTCCATCAACAACCATTGTGTTAACCGCAACGATGGTTACACCGTACAATTTCTCAATTGCTTGTTTAATCTGGATTTTGTTAGCCTTGTGGTTAACGCTAAATGTGAAACGGTTAGATTTCTCAGTTAAAGCTGAAGCTTTTTCGGTTAATATTGGTTTTTTTAAAATTTCCATATTATTTGGCAAACGCCTCCTCCAAAGTTTTAACAGAATCAGCAGTTAACACAAGTACACCAGCGTTTAATACATCATAAGTATTTAAATCTGCTGCCGAGATTACTTTAGTTTTCTGAATGTTTCTGCTTGATAAATAGATATTATTATTTTGCGCAGGTAAAACCAATAAAGTTTTTTGAGTACCTACGTTTAACGCAGCCAATAAACTTGTATAGTTTTTAGTTTTAGCTGTATCGAAGTTGAAATCTTCTAAAACTACCACGTTGTTGTCTTTCGCTTTATAAGCCAAAGCAGATTTACGTGCTAATGATTTTAATTTCTTGTTCAATTTAAAGCTATAATCACGTGGCTGAGGACCGAAAACACGACCACCACCGTTAAATAACGGAGATTTAATGCTACCAGCACGGGCACCACCTGTACCTTTTTGTTTGTATAGTTTACGAGTTGAACCAGCAATCTCATTACGTTGTTTAGATTTGTGAGTACCTTGACGTTGGTTAGCCAAATACTGTTTTACATCTAAATAAATCGCGTGGTCGTTAGGCTCGATACCAAATACCGATTCAGGAAGTTGCACCTTGGCACCTGTTTCTTTACCTGAAATGTTTAATACTTTAACTTCCATCTGATTACTTGTCTAAGATTACGTAAGAACCTTTAGCTCCTGGAATGGAACCACTAACTACTAATAAGTTTTGCTCAGCATAAACTTTCAAAACTTGTAAGTTCTGAACTTTTACCCTGTCTCCACCTGTTCTTCCAGCCATGCGCATTCCTTTGAATACACGTGAAGGGAATGATGATGCTCCCAATGAACCTGGGGCACGTAAACGGTTATGCTGACCGTGAGTCTGCATACCAACACCGGCAAATCCGTGGCGTTTTACAACACCTTGAAAACCTTTACCTTTTGAGGTACCTACAACATCAACAAAATCGCCTTCTGCGAAAGAATCAACCGTTACTACATCACCTAAATTAAGTGAAGTTGTAAACGAATCAAATTCTACCAGCTTGCGTTTCGGAGTTGTGTTTGCTTTCGCGAAATGGCCTTTCAATGGTTGAGTTGTGTTTTTCTCTTTTTTCTCATCGTAACCCAACTGGATTGATGAATAACCATCTACTTCTTCGGTTTTTACCTGTGTAACTACACAAGGTCCAGCCTCGATTACCGTACAAGGAATGTTTCTTCCTTCGGCATCAAAGATACTGGTCATTCCTACTTTTTTTCCAATAATTCCTGACATTTTATCTTTTCTTTTTAACACCCATCGAAGCAGTAGGGCTTCGTTCAAGGTGGTTGTACATCCCCCGAAAGGGACGGCAAAGATAGGCAAGAAATATTAATTTTCAAATAGTTAGCCAAATATTTTTTCAAATAAATTGCTGATATGATGGAGGTTAACCTAAAAATGAAGGTTAATGGGCTATTAGGGTGTTTAAACTGATAGTTATAAATTTGATTAAAAGCACTTTAGACCATATTACAGGTTCAAAAATACCATAATTAATCAATATTTGCAGTTTAGTATACCTCTCCCAACTTGGCTTTAACCTGTGCTAAAAGATCAAGTACCGCATTTTCACTACAGGCATATTTATAAATCTCGGCGATCAGCGCATCGCTACAGATGATAGCATTAATTAAATTACCTTTAGCAATAAAGTATTGGCACAGCGCAGCATAAAAAAGCATAAATTCTCCTTCCGAAAATGCCGTTCTCTTTGGGAATGCCTCATCAAGTTTGTAGTTGTTATTCAGTAACTTTAAGCCTTTCTTCAGTTCACGATCAATCATCGCTGCATGGGCCACATAAAGCCGTAAGTATAAGAAATCAGGGAAAAGTTGCATCCCCTTTTTGGCTATGGCATCGGCCTTTCCATGAAGTCCTACCATTTTATATTGCAAAAATAATTCTGCGTAAAATAATGGCATGTCAGGGTTTTTGATTAGAAGAGCATGAATTTGACTGATACTTTCGACACTTTTGTCCTCAAAAATCGATTCATATTCTTCGGCACATTCAATAATACGATCATCCAGTTCATCATTGAGGCTGTAAAGTCCACAATCCACCTTTTGGCCCCAAATTTCGACAATATGGTCTTTATCTAAGGTAGCGGTTTCGCTTTCACCAAATTTATCACGGTAAGCGCCAGTAAAAGTATAGTATATCTGCTTAAAACTTTGCTCATTATCGTCTTCAATAATTTCATCATCCTCAAACTCATCTTCATCATTATAAAACAAGTAATTGCCCTGCCCAACATGCTTATCCAACGTAGCTAGTATCTGATTTACTTTAGCAGGGCTATCATTCGGCCCTACATAATAGGCAGGGATACCATCTTCTCCGAACTCTACATCTATCAATGGGATGCGATCATTATCTTCCTCAAGTATAAATTGGGTTATTGTCCAATCTTTATGCGCCTTAAAGCCACAATCTTTAGCAAAGGCTTCGGCACCATAAATAATGTTATGAACTTCATTATACTCAATCTCATTACCTCCCACATAATCTGCAAAGTAATCCAGTTCTTCGTCGGTTACATTAAACTTAAACATAGTATCCTTTATGCCTAAACATTTTAAATCTATGAGGTAAATTCCTAAAGTAAAATTCCCATTGGTATGTTTACGACTAACCAGTATATTAGCAATACCCGTTTCTTCCCATTCTTCTGTGATATAACAATGCCCAAGTTCTAGTTCCCTGGCACGGGATTTAATAAAATTTTCGGGTTTTTGAAACAGTTGAACAACCTTCCCTGATTTTGCCATTATGGTTTTATTTTGAAGTTTTCTTGAACACAATTTTAAAAATTTAAATCCAAATCTTTAAAAAAATTTCAACAAGAATATCCCTCCTGAACTAATGTGCCAAACCACCATTTAAACTGATGGTTATGATGGCTAAAATGATAAATCCAATGAGTACATATAGGTAATCGCGTTCGATCAAAAAGCTAAAAATAGCAAAAACAATACGTGCAATTGGCGTAAAAATGAGCATCAGGATACCAAATTGTACAATGGCATCGCCCTGAAAAGTAGATACCCCCTTAAATATGGCCACTATAGAAGAAAACTTGCTCAGCTCGGGTTTAAAAACTTTATAGTCGGTAATGGCCCCACTATTATGGATTAGAAAAATGGCACCACCTATTAATACAATGCTCATCGAAATAATTACACCTGCACGCAGAAGCGTACCCAAAATTACCTGAATATCCTTATCGTTTAGGTTTTCTTTTCCTGTTGTACGCATTATAATCCGCTTATTCCTTTATAAATCATCTGTAATGCCAAGAATACAACAACTACGGCAAATATCATTTTGAGCTTATCGGTTTTGGCTCTTAATAAAATTTTTGAACCAATAGTTGCGCCAGTTAAAACGCCGATACATACTGGCATGGCAATGCCCGGATCGATCTGGCCACGATGTAAGTAAACCACCGCACTGGCAGCAGCAGTAACCCCCATCATAAAATTACTGGTTGTTGTTGATACCTTAAATGGCAAACGCATAATGTTATCCATCGCGATTACTTTTAATGCCCCACTCCCAATACCCAGCAAACCCGATAATGTTCCGGCAAAAAGCATCATTAAAAAACCTCCCGGAACATGTTTTACCGCATATGGATGATCTATACCTTTATCCGGATAAGATCCATTGAGTTTAAAAAAATTGGCCCATTTATCGGTATTGTCTAAAGTGGTATGATCTACCTTTTTCTTTAGCGTCATGATGGCCGAAAAAATCAGGATACAGCCAAATAGAATAGCAATATAATTGGCATTGAGATAAACCGCTACAATTGCCCCGCAAACTGCTCCAATTGTAGTTGCGATCTCTAAAAACATCCCGATCCGGATATTGGTAATCCCTTCTTTTACATAAGCTGCTGCCGAACCCGAAGAGGTAGCGATAACAGAAACAATAGATGCACCGATGGCATAATGGATATCAACCCCTAAAGCCAAAGTGAGCAAGGGAATAATAATCACCCCACCACCTAAACCTGTTAGCGAGCCTAATAATCCGGCTAAAAAAGCACCTAATAAAACGATAATGGTAAACAGCAATACCGACATGCGGGCAAATATAATGCACTGTTTTTGGGTAAACGAAGGATTAAGGGAATAAAATAAAGTCTATATGTTATATGGGGAAATAGAATTTTAAGAACAGCAAATCCGCTACATTTAAATTTCAAATTATTCCAACATCTTTCAAACGCTGAATAATTCGATTTACATCAATGGTATCAAGCTCACTTTTGAGGTAAATTTCTATAAGAAAAACAGTTTCATTATCAAGCAATACATAGGTAATTACTCTTGCCCCACCTGATTTTCCTTTATTGGTACCAGAAATGGCTAAACGAATCTTGTAAACGTTTTGGCCAAGGTGAACACCCTGAGTTGGATTTGCTTTAATTTCTTTTGATAGTTCGGCAACATCAGTAAGTATACCCCGATATTTTTTAGCAATTCGTTTTAATTCCTTGGCAAAATCTTCAGTTGGTACAACTTCAAACTTCATTTTCCAACTCAGTTAAAAGTTCTTCAATAGATTTCAACTTAATCTTACCTTCCTGATGAAGTTTAATTTGTTCAAAAGAGTTTTTTAAACGAGCATACATTGCTTCTTCAGCCGCATTCAAAGGTTTTTTAGTTACTTTAGCTTCTTTATCGATATCATAATTTAAGCCTAAAGCATCTAAAACTGCTTTTACAGCTTTCTCAGTTTTTTTATCGTTGATATTTACAGTTAAAGTAGTCATAATAACAAAGTTAAAAAATAATAGGAAGAATTGTTTGATAGTTTAAGCCATTAAATTGTTTTATTTTTAAATTGTTGCCAAGTCACATTAAACTTTATAATGCAGCTTACTTTCCTTACTCAGCTCAACATCCCTAAAACTTTCCAACAGTTCAAAAGCAATCTGCCTGATGGTTTCGGGTATTGGGTTAACAATAGTGCTGTTACCCTGGGCGTCTTTTATTTTCCAGCCTGAGATGTTTAATATAAGCGGATCGACATTGGCTATCGATTTTACTATTTTAGCTCGGGTAAAAGCATTCCCATCCGAATCGATAATCACTTTTTTATTGTTCCACCAGTTTTCTTGTGAAACACTAGTTAGGGTTGAAAGATCTAATTTGGCAGCATATCCCCAACCCTTTCCGGTACGATGTGCCAGTTTCAATAATCCGATAAAATTGGTGAGGCTTTTGGGGTTATAAACTTCCGAACTACAGTATATATTGAGATGACTGAGTTTAAGCTGCCCCAACAATGCTTTCGAATGATCGGTATTATGAAAAATCCCAGTTATTTTCTCTGCTATTAAAGCAACTACTGTTTCATTCCCGTTATCGTATTCATTGCAAAGTGTGTTTATATCCTTCAATTGTTGCTGTAACAGCGAGACCAGTTCAGGTTTATTCAAAATGGTTTTCATCTTAAATACTTATTTGCCCAGCCTCTTAATCATTTCCGCACTTAAATCTCTTCCATCATTTAAACGGTTGGCGAAGAATGATTTGGCCGCTTCGAAATGTTCTTTGTAACCTTTTAAATCGCCATAGCCAATAATCGATGCCCATTCGTGCACCGCGGTGTGGAATTCTAAATCATCTCCGCGGATAGATTTATCATATAAAGCAGTATTAATCGACTCCTCTAACATTTCTTCATTCTTGAAAAGATATTCGGCAATGCCCAGCCTCAATTTAAAAGGTGGCGTTTGGCAGATCAGGTTATCGTAAGGGTTTACGCCCATTTTATACCAGGCATATACCATGCTCAGCAAACTTAAATGCGAATTTGGTTTCTGTTTATGGCTGGCATCCGATAGGCTGAATTCTTTCATGATGTTATCATCCAACAGTAAAAGCGAACGGCTTTCATGAAAAACGAAATCGCGGGCCGCATAAATCTTTTCCCTAAACTCCGCCTCATTCTCGCAGATCATCAACTTAAACAGTTCCGATTCGGCCTGCGCATAATATTTTACCTGTTTCTGGGCATAAGGATTTAAAATAGCCAAACCAGCATAAATGTGCGATTTGTAACTAAAAATTCTCAGCGTGGTCAAAATTTTCACGTTATCGATTCCACCCGCATATGCCGGATTATCCCAGGGGAAAAAACCCGCATTTTTCCATGCCGAGCCCATGCTTTCGAACCCCATGTGTGTTACCGCCTGTGTATCGGCCACAATGCGGTCGTGCTCCCTGTAATCGTCCATTTCAATAATGTTCGATTTTAAAGATTTATAAATTTCTAATGCTTTGGCATAAACAGCATCGGTAGCACGGTGACGCACCACTACAAGTGTTTGCCCTTCCGGACTAAATGCAGGACCATGCAAAGAATGACAGGTTACAATCTGGGTATCCTCTGGAAGGTGTTTTTCGAAAGCAGCAATTTCGGGATGTTTAACTGAGGTTTGTCCGGCAACTATGGCACCATATTTTGTTGAGCGGGCAAAAGCAGCTACCACCTCATCAATTTTTTCGGCTTCAACGCAATAGATAATAAAGTCTGATTTACGGGCAACCTCATGGCCATCGATTAAAACTTCGATTCCTTTAGGTTCCAGCTCATTTTTTAAATCTGTAAAACGTAAGGGCATATCTGCCCCACATACCTTATAACCAGCGTTTATGAACGATAGTGCATACAATTTGCCCATATCGCCCAAACCAATAATTCCTATTTGCATGAAACAAATGTAACCTATCGCAAATAAATTTATAATAAAACTTAGATAAAATTGTTATTTAGAATGTTAAACCAGAACAATTTTATCGATTTGCCAAAACCTTAAACAAATTTTATTAACCGGAAAATGGATAAAAATGTAGTTTTACATTCTAACACCTATATTTAAACTATGCAGAAAATTAAACACACCCTATTGTTTTTAGGCGCTATGCTATTTTTAAACGTTGCCTTTGGGCAAACTTTACCTGATACTACGAAAAATACCGATCCATCTCTAAATGGCCAGTATCAGTTCATGTTAAAGAAATCTAAAAGCTTCAACGGCGCAAGGCTGATCAATCCATCACGGTTATCATCTTTATGGAAAAGTGTTAGTGATACGTTAAGAAAAGAACGTAAGCAGCTGCAGGAAGCCCGTCAGGAAATTAAAGCACAAGCCGATAACATTTCGAGCTTAAAAGGCGAAGTAAATGGAAAAGAAAGTTCCCTGGCCAATGCCAACGCTGCTGTTAATGAAATTAAATTTTTAGGCATATCCTTCAATAAAGGCACCTATAATACCATTGTTTGGGCCATTATTATTGTACTTGGGGTAGGTTTGGCCTTTGTAATTTTCCAATCGGGTAAATTAAGGCACGAAGCGAAGTACAGAACCGAGCTTTACCAGGAAGTGGCCGATGAATTTCAGGCACACAAAGTAAAAGCAAAAGATAAGGAAATGAGACTTGCCCGTGAGCTGCAGGACGAGCGTAATAAATGGGATGATGGCCGGGGAAGATAGTCGAAGACCTTTTAATTAATTGACAAAACTTACTTTTTTTTTTTAGAAAAGCAGGGCTAGTAGTGCTTCGGTTCCACTAGCCCCGCCATTCGCTTTACCTCACTGCGTTCAGTGTCTGCTACTGTCGGGTTTATGGAATATGGGTTTGTGGTTATGGAAACCAACCGATGCCTAAAACACGAAACGTTCCTACGGAACGAAAAAAAATAAAACTTTTTTTCTACCGAGGAGTCGTCCCGATGGGACGAGCAATTTTTGATCATATGAGATAGAAAGGGTGGGCGGTAGCTAAACATAGGTGTTTTCTTCTTAGCTTGGTGATACTGCTCCATTTGACGGAAGAAAAGGAAGCAACTTTATCATCATAAATCGTCCCATCGGGACACCTGCTGGATAGCCAATTTATATAATTGGCATTTTTAGCTCCTTAGGAACGTTTGATAACAAACCTATTAATAGACCTACATCATTTGGCCACCTAAACCCGATCGAAGCGAAATGCCAATTCCTTTAATTGGCAGAAGCGGGAGCGGGGACTGCTCAAGCTACCGCAACTGCTTTCCAAACAAATAACGGTTTTAAAAAATGATTAAATTATACGAGAAATCTGCAAGTACATTTAACAATAGATTTCTCCATTCCGTTGCACTTTAGTCGAAATGACGATAACAGGCTTAATTTTTGATGCTGTACTTCAAACCCACCTCAAATTCGCCATTGCTATAACTCTGCATTTTTGAAGTATTGGTAGTGTACTGGAATAAAACCGAAAATTGGTTTTTGTAGTTTGCACCAAAACCAGCTGTAAAACTGTTGGTGCTATGATATATGCCGTTCAGCATCAACTTATTCTCTAAAAACTGAAGATTTACACCGGCATCAAAAATACCATCATAATTCTGCACCCCTCTATACACCAATTTCGGTTCAATATTGTTGATTACTTTATCGGTTGTGAATTTATAACCGGCTGCGATAAAATAAATCGATCGGTCTACCACGTTTCGTAGTACATCTCTTTTAAAAAACCGTTTAAGATTAGGCAAAGCAGCCTGTAGTGTCAATTTATCGGAGCGGTAAGCTACTCCAAAATCGCCATCCAAATACAGCCTGCGATCGTTAAAACTATTAAGCACATCGTCGTCTAAATCGCCTTTGGCTTTACCAAAATCAATCCATTCATTCATAATGCCGGCAGATAAACCAAAATCCAAGAAGTTAGTCCCACCATTTAAAGGTAAATGATAAGCATAAGTTACAGTTGCCCTGGTACGGTTAATGGCGCCTGCACCTTCATTGTAAAAAAGAATACCCAAACCTACTTTATTATTAGTCAAACCATAGTCGCCAGTTAAATACTGAATCTTTGGTGCACCTTCTACCCCCGTCCATTGCGTTTTAAATGCTGCATTTAAATTTAGTCCGGTTTCTAAACCTGCCATTGCCGGGTTAGCCAAAAACTGGTTCTGATAGTAGATGCTACCCATGGAATTAAGCTGGGCAAATGCTGGTGTAACAAACAAAAACAACAGCCCCGCCATATAACATTTCATTTTTTTCACGCTGTTATTTTTTATATAAGATTGATATAAAACCTTTAATAGAACCATCTGCTCCTAAATCGAGCATATAATAATAAGTATCTTCGGTAAGTGGCTTTCCGTTAAAATAGCCATCCCAGTTGTTTTGATAACCTGGTGTAGTATAAATCAACCTTCCTCCCCTATCAAAAATGGATAGTTTGTTGTTCGGATACTTTTCTAAGCCCTTAACTACAAAAAAATCGTTTTTCCCGTCTCCGTTTGGAGTAAGGATATTATTTACAATGGCTACGTCGGCTGTGGTCTGTATGATCAGAAAAGGCTGTAAAAATCCTTGGGTCAATGTAGTGTTGGCAGCCTGTAAAGTTTGCACCAGTACCATTTCACCAATACTAAAATCGTATAATTGATTATTAATCTTACCGTTGCCACTAGCCGAATTAACCACATACGGCAAACTTTGTGCGTTTGCGTTTCCCCAGAAAAACACTATGGTTAAGAAAACAAGCAAATAGGATATTCTTCTCATTGTGCTTAGTTTAAAGAGATCCATGCCGCCCCATCGCTTTGAATGGTGAAAGTTTTTGCACCGGTAATGGTGGTTACATCAGAATCATCATTCGACAAAACAGGATTGTTTAACGTAACATCACCTGATGATAAAGCTTTCACAATTACATAAATCCTTCCTTTACAGCTAGAGGCCGTTGGGAGATTAACACTTACCGCCAAACCTGCATTTTTTATCCTGACTGTGTAATGACTGGCATCGAGTGTTAAGGCTCCGGCTGTGGTATAGGTTAAAACACTTGCTGCGACAGAACCATTGATGTTTAATGTACTTGCATTTGCTGGCGCGTAAGCTACAGAAGATGCAGCGGCAGTTCCATTAATGGTTAATGCGCCACCATTTGCTGCAAAATCGCCAGCGATTAGCGGGTATGAGGTACTGGAGTTAGCTACTACCAAAGTATTATTTGAATTTGTGCTGTTAGCGGCAGCATTGCTTCCGATGAAAACATTCCCTGCCCCATTGTTTTTCGAACCGGCGGCATAACCTAGTGCCGTATTATTGTCGCCATTACTGGCTTCAAGCGCCAAACTTCCAATAGCTGTGTTTGATATACCAGTTCTGTTGGCCATTAGCGTATGCGTGCCAATTGCAGTGTTATTGGAGCCTACCGTATTAATCGCTAATGCCTGCGAGCCAAAGCCGCTGTTGTTGATAGCACTAAAACTGCGCTGTAACACCAGGTAACCAAAAGCGCTGTTTTCGTAACCTGAAATGTTAACAGATAATGCTTCGCGACCAAATGCACTGTTGTAAAAGCCAGATACGTTCGCGGTAAGTGTTTTATAACCGTAAGAAATATTGTTTTCGGATGAATTGCCTAAACGGCCAGATTTTAAACCGTTAACCAGAAAGTTGATGGCTACGTCGTCTGTATTACCTAGGAAATTATTGTTTTGATCGATGCTGCCAGTATTCCCTTTTAGTGCCCAGGCATTTGCATTTGCAAATAATGTCCTGCTGATTAATTCGGGTTTTCCGGTTGTTGCATTGGTGATATACACTTTGTTTGCATCGCTCACCCCATCAGTAGTTAATTTAGCTATCGTAACAGATGCATCAGCAAGTTTTGGTGTAGTTACCGACCCATCAGCGAGCTGTAGTGTATTTACTGCGGCATCATCGATATTAACGTTTTTAACTTCTTTGCTTCCAATTTTTACAGCGGTTACTGCAGCATCGGCTAATTTTGCCGTTGTTACTGCACCATCTGCCAGTTTAAGCGTGCTAACCGCCCCCGTGTTGATATCAATTACTACATCTTTCAATAAAGCAGTAGCGCCATTAGAACTAATACTCAAATCAGTTGAGGTTAATGCCTTAGCGCCTGACAGTTGGCTTACATCCAATGTTACTGGTTTCCATGCAGCCCCATCGAATAGGAGCACCTGATTATTGGCTGGCGAAGTGGCATTTAATGTCTTTCCCTGAAGATTAGCTAATGTAGGATTTGGATAATTCCCTGTTAAATCACCACCAGCTACTCCTGTTGAAGGACCAACTGGGCCTATGTCACCTTTATCCCCCTTATCCCCTTTTACGCCAGGTATGCCCTGTAAACCTTGTAATCCGGTAGCTCCCGTTGCACCTGTATCTCCTTTCGCTCCTTGTGGACCTGTTGTACCTACTGCTCCTTGTGCACCAGCAGCACCAGTTAAGCCAATTGGCCCCTGAGCACCAGTTGCTCCTGCTGGTCCTTGTGGACCTGCAGCGCCTGCAATACCTTGTGCACCAGCAGGACCTGCTACACCCGGATCTCCTTTGGGTCCGGGTGGCCCGTTGGCAGCATAAAGGGCATATGGAACACTTAGCAATTGTGCGGTTCCGGCCAAACTAAAATTTGTACCATTATCAGGATCGATTTCGACCTTAACAAACTTTAATCCACTCGCCCAAGTTACTCCAGCAATTGTACCACTAACCGAACTTGCACCAGTAGCCCCAATTGCCAATGCATATAAACCTAAAGCATTGGTTGTTACATTTCTTACTTCAGAATATTGAACGGTTCCAGTTGAAGATCCATCTAAAATACTAATCCGCAAGGCTATATTTTTATTGGTCAGTGGGGTGCCATTAGCATTTCTTGCTGCTCCTTGATAGTTAAATTGTTGCGGGCTTTGCGCTTTAATAGCTAAGGTGAACCCTATACTTAACAAAGCAATTAGTAAAAGTTTTTTCATGAATCGGGATGAGATCTAAACATCAGGCGTAAAAATAAGGGAGCCCAACGATCAAATCTAACAATTAGTACAAGCTGCTCCATTCGCTTTACACGAAATGCTAATTACAAATACTAAAACGATTTTAAATAACTATAAATCAATCACTTAAATAAAATTTAATTTCACATTTTACACAAACACCCAATTTAAGGCCGATTTAACCCTCTAAATCAGAAGAAACACAGCGTGAACCAGTAATTAATCGAACATAAAAAGTAAAGCCAGAAAGTTATCTTTAGGTTTCCGAAGGAAAAGATATTCCCTTTATATTGCGGTATAGATCAACTGCGTACAAATCGGTCATACCCGAAACGAAATCCAATACGCTCTGTATGATAGAATAAATATCAGTCAAATCGGTATGATATTGTTTGGGAATAAGTTTAACCAGTTTTTTATAATAGTGTGTATTGTTATGAATAAGTGCAGGAACAAACTCTTCTAATAAACCGGCCATAATTTTATAACCGGCAACCTCTTTCTGTATAACCGACGAGAAATTGTAGATACGCTCAACAGAAATTTTTTCTACGGCTTTCCAGGCAGAAATATAGGGCTCGGGCAATAAATCGGTTAAACTTTGATTAAGCTCGCCTTTCAATAACTTTTCTTGTTCCCTAAAAAATATACCTGCACACTGGTTGGTTAACGTATTAATTGCTTTTGCCCTCAACAGACCGATTTTTGCATCGTCGTCTTCATAATCATTTTTTAAACGATCTTCGATGGTGGTAGAATTGGCAAAAGGCAACAGATAACTCTTTACCTCCTCGTAGGAAAGTATCTTTAAGCGGTGTGCATCTTCCAAATCGATGATGCTGTAACAGATATCATCTGCAGCCTCAACCAGATAAACCAAAGGATGGCGCTTGTAAATAAGATATTCGCCTTCTTCTTTCTCCAAATTGAGCTCTTCTGCGATCTTTTTAAAAGTTTCTTCTTCTGATTGAAAGAAACCGTATTTCTTACGGTGCAGCACTCCCTTTTGTTTACCCGCAATTGAGGCGCAAGGGTATTTTGCAATCGAAGCCAAAGTAGAATAGGTTAACGCATAAGCATCGTTGCCTTTTCCTTTTAGCGGATGGGTAAGGATCCGGATGGCATTTGCATTACCTTCAAAATTAATTAAATCGTGCCACTGCGATTCCTTCATTTCTTTCTGATAAACTTTCCCATCGCCATCGGTAAAATATCGTGAAATAGCTGCTTCTCCTGAGTGCCCAAAGGCTGGGTTTCCTAAATCATGCGCCAGTGCAGCGGCAGCCACGATATTACCCACTTCGTTAATTAAAGGAACATCTTTAATCAGTTGCGGTTGTTGCTCTTCTACACTTTTTAAAAAAATATTGGCCATGGAGCGGGCCACACTGGCAACCTCTAAACTATGCGTTAAACGGTTATGTACAAAAACACTTCCCGGCAATGGGAAAACCTGGGTTTTGTTCTGCAACCTTCTAAAAGGAGACGAAAAAATCAACCGGTCATAATCACGCTGAAAATCAGACCGTGCCCGATCTGTGCTGGCACCATATTGTTCTTGTCCGTATCTCTTATTCGAAAGTAAATATTTCCACTCCATTTATCCCGTATGCATTTAAAATTTGGCGCAAGTTAAACAAAACGCGAAAATGGTTAAGCATAAAGCTTCAGGTAAAATTTAAATTACATTAATTAAAAGATATTTTTATATTCGCCAGAAAATTAAACAAACAAATAATGAAAAAAATCTTATTAACGCTCGCTATCTTATGCTGCTTTACGGTCTTAACCAAAGCACAATTTGAAGGCTCGAAGCAAATTTTCGAAAGTCCGAAACTAAAGGAGACAGTCAAAACACAAAAAATTGTAGCCATCTTACCTTTTGAGGTAAAAATTTCTTACCGGAAACAACCAAAAAATTTCAGTGCAGAAGGAAACAAAAGCCAGGAAGAGTCGATGGCAAGATCAATACAGGCCAGTATGTACACCTTTTTGTTAAGGAAAGCTTCTGATTATACCGTAACTTTCCAGGATGTTGACAAAACAAACATCTTATTAAAAAAAGCAGGTGTTTTAGGTAAGTTAGACGAAACAACTAAAGATGAACTAGCCAAAATACTTGGTGTTGATGCTGTTATCGGTGGGCGTTTTGAAACTGAGCAAACGAAATCTGAAGCTGGTGCAATCGCCTCTGCTGTTTTATTTGGTGGCTTTGGTGGAAAATCTGGAACAGGCACCATGTTCTTAACCATAAACAACGGAGCGGATGGAGAGTTAATGTGGCGTTTCTTTAAAACAATGGACGATTCCATTATGAGCTCTACCGATGATATGGTAGAACGGATGATGCGAAAAATATCACGGAATTTCCCATATAAAAGTTAAAACGAAGGCAGATAGAAATATCTGCCTTTTTTATTACTCCCTATTTTTTGATTTATCCTGATTCAAACTATTTAGTCTGCGTTCTGTTTATTCATAAAGCTATAATACTATGAAAACGAACATATATAACAAGGAAGAGCATATTGAAGGTTATGTAGGATCAGGTGATGAACAATTAGAAAAATCTGATGTACAAAAAGCTTACGAAGCAGGTAACGACACCGATGTAGTAACCAGTTATGGCAAAGAACCAAGCGAACTGATTAAGGGAAATCCTTTAGCCAAAGACGGCCGGGATAATTCTGGCACGCAAGGTAAAGATTCTCTTAGTGATGACGCTTACAACAGTTCGGATAAAAACCCAACCATACAGAGTGCCGAAAGTCATACCGGAAGTTCATCTGACGATTTTAAGACGAAAACCAGCATTAATGAGGCTGATGAAAACCATGCTTTAAATACAGGAATATAAACAGATAATTATGGGACTATTAAAATATGCCATTTTAGGCGCAGCAGCCGTATATGGTTTTAAGTATGCCACAAAAAAGCGGATAACTGACGGTAAATCGTTGATTGATGACTTTAAGGAAAAAGCTCCGGAATATGTAGATAGGATTAAGGATTATTCTGAAAAAATAAGACAGGATTATCGTCAGACAAGTGATTTATACTGACAATTAATTGAGTGTAGAAATACACATTAAATTGATATATATCAATATATTAATGCAAGACGTCTTGTAAATTGGCGATAAGATCTTGAAATTTGCAGCGCTGTAGGATTCGCGACAAAGATTAACTAAAAAAATCAGAGACTAACGATTTAAGGGCATTTGCTTCTTGATTAACGCATTTCAGTTGTGGAATCCTAATTAATTTCCATCTACCGGAAAATGCATCAATATTATTAAGGGATTATTCTATCTGAATATTCCCTTTTTAAATGA
Organism: Pedobacter sp. ISL-64; assembly: GCF_018613605.1. Taxonomy (GTDB): domain Bacteria; phylum Bacteroidota; class Bacteroidia; order Sphingobacteriales; family Sphingobacteriaceae; genus Pedobacter. The sequence continues at coordinate 59,657 of NZ_JAGGPU010000028.1, forward strand.
CGATAAACTATAAGTCTTTCCCACTTATGCCTTTATCTCTTTCTTTGTTCCTGTTGCCAATATCTTCATTCTGGCTCAAGTTAGCATTCTTTAGCCCCTCATTGATATGATGTTTTGGATCGTTCTCTGTTTTGGCTAAATGCGCTTCATCAGGCTGGTCTTTTCGTTTAAAATCAGCACGTTTATGCCCGTAAGTAGCCTCTCCATTATCCCATTCTATATCCTCCTCATTGTGGTTAATCTCCCCATTAGGATCGACATTTTTATTTTCATTCATTTCCATAGCCATTTTTTGTAGACACTTTTCTATAACAACAATTGGTACAATAAAAAAGTTTACATCAGGCATTAATTACATACCTCCCAGCCATTCCTCTTACTTACCAATTCTGCAATCAATTGCAGCTATTGTACGCCTTTACTTTGATCAATCTCCGTACTACTATCTAAATCATCTTTAGTTGATCCATTTTCATCACGATGCTTTGGTGGATTTTCCATCCTACTTTCTTCCAGTTCAGAAAAATCACCACCTTTTTGATTGGCCACTTCGCCATGCGAGGAAGGTTTATCTTTCAATTCTTCTTTAGGATCAGCAAAATCCTGTCCCTCAACTGGTAATCTTTGGTGCGTTTTATCTTCCTTAGTCATATCAGTACAACCAGCTAACGTTGTTTTTGTTTTGAAATTTGGATGCATAAAAAAAGGCCTCGATTTGCATCGAGACCTTTTCTGTTCTTTTAAAATCAATTAAACTTTAATTTCAACTTCAACACCGCTAGGTAATTCAAGTTTCATTAAAGCATCAACTGTTTTAGAGTTAGAGCTATAAATATCCAATAAACGTTTGTAAGCGCATAATTGGAACTGCTCTCTAGCTTTTTTGTTTACGTGTGGAGAACGTAAAACAGTAAAGATTTTTTTCTCTGTAGGAAGTGGAATTGGTCCACTTACAACTGCACCCGTAGGCTTAACAGTTTTTACGATTTTCTCAGCAGATTTATCTACTAAGTTGTAATCGTACGATTTTAATTTAATTCTGATTCTTTGGCTCATCTTATTTTTAATTGTGGTTTCCTGTTAGAGCTATTAACAACAGAAACCGGATTTATCTTTTTAGTAGCAAGTATTTAGTATCGAGTATCAAGACTAATAATCCATCTTGATACTTGATACTTTTATCTTAATACTAATTAGTCTTCAGATTTTACTCTTCCTTTAGATTTAGCAATTACTTCATCCTGTACATTTTTAGGCGCAGCTTCATAGTGGTCAAATTCCATTGTAGAAGTTGCACGTCCTGAAGTGATTGTACGTAACTGCGTTACATAACCAAACATTTCAGAAAGTGGCACAGTTGCTTTAATTACCTGAGATCCGTTACGGGTATCCATACCTAATAACTGACCACGACGACGGTTCATATCACCGATAACATCACCCATGTTTTCTTCAGGGGTTAAGATTTCGATTTTCATGATTGGCTCCATCAAAGTAGGTTTACATTTAGGTAAAGCCTCACGGTATGCCATTTTAGCTGCAAGCTCAAATGATAAAGCATCTGAATCGACCGCGTGGAATGAACCATCCGTTAAACGAACTTTCATATCAGGAAGTGGATATCCAGCTAATACACCATTTGCCATAGAAGCAGCAAAACCTTTTTCTACTGAAGGGATAAATTCACGAGGAATTGAACCACCTGTAATTTCGTTTACAAATTGTAAACCACCTTTTTCAAAATCAGCATCAATTGGAGAGATAACTACTGAAATATCAGCAAATTTACCACGACCACCTGATTGTTTCTTATATGTTTCGCGGTGAGTAGTTGTACCGAAAATAGCTTCTTTGTAAGCTACTTGTGGCGCACCCTGGTTAACTTCAACTTTAAATTCGCGTTTTAAACGGTCAATTAAAATATCTAAGTGTAACTCACCCATACCAGAGATAACTGTTTGACCAGTTTCCTGATCAGTTTGTACTCTGAATGTAGGATCTTCTTCAGCCAATTTACCTAATCCAATACCCAATTTATCAACATCAGCCTGAGTTTTAGGCTCAATAGCTAAACCGATAACGGGCTCAGGGAAGTTCATTGATTCAAGAACGATTGGGTTTTTCTCCTCACAAAGTGTATCACCTGTTTTGATATCTTTAAATCCAACTACAGCAGCAATATCACCAGCAGCCACATTAGGCACAGGGTTTTGCTTGTTTGCATGCATTTGGAAGATACGTGAAATACGCTCTTTACTTTCTGAACGTGAGTTATACACGTAAGAACCTGCTTCTAAGTTACCTGAGTAAACACGGATAAAACATAAACGGCCTACAAATGGATCGGTTGCAATTTTAAATGCTAAAGCTGCAAACGGTTCAGTAATGCTTGGTTTTAATAAAACTTCCGCACCAGTATCAGGGTTCGTACCAGTAACACCTTCGCTATCCATAGGAGAAGGCAATAATTCCATCACATAATCAAGCATGGTTTGAACACCTTTGTTTTTGAAAGATGAACCACAAACCATAGGAACAATTTTAGCATCTAATACAGCAGCACGTAAAGCATCTAAAACTTCGCGTTCTGTAATGGTGTCAGGTGCATCGAAGAATTTCTCCATTAAAGACTCATCATAATCAGCAACTGATTCTAACAATTTCTCTCTCCACTCTGCAACTTCATCAAGCATATCTTCCGGGATAGGCACTTCAGTAAAGGTCATTCCTTTATCATGCTCATTCCAAACAATACCACGGTTGTTAATTAAATCAACCACACCTTTAAATCCGTCTTCAGCACCGATAGGCAATTGCAATGGAACTGCATTACTACCTAACATATCTTTAACCTGCTTAACAACTTTTAAGAAGTCAGCACCAGAACGGTCCATTTTGTTAACAAAACCGATACGAGGTACGCTATAGTTATTCGCTAAACGCCAGTTGGTTTCAGATTGAGGCTCAACACCATCAACAGCTGAAAACAAAAATACCAATCCGTCTAGTACACGTAATGAACGATTTACCTCTACGGTAAAATCCACGTGACCTGGGGTATCAATAACGTTAACATGATATTTTTGACCTCTGTAATTCCAATCAACCGTAGTTGCTGCAGAAGTAATTGTGATACCACGTTCTTGCTCTTGCGCCATCCAATCCATTGTTGCAGCACCTTCGTGCACTTCACCAATTTTATGACTTACACCAGCATAATAAAGAATACGCTCTGTTGTTGTAGTTTTACCTGCATCAATGTGAGCCGCGATTCCAATATTTCTTGTAAATTTTAAATCTCTTGCCATTATATTTTTTTTGATTTATCTGATTTTAAATGATTACACCGATTATGTTAAAACAAATCGGTGTAATTTATCTAATCAGTATAATCTTCTAATTAAATCTGTGTAATCTTACTAATCTGTTAATCCTAATACTAGAATCTGAAGTGAGAGAACGCTTTGTTAGCCTCAGCCATTTTGTGCGTATCTTCTTTCTTCTTAACAGCAGCACCTTCACCTTTAGCAGCAGCTACGATTTCACCAGCTAATTTCTCTTTCATGGTTTTTTCGCCACGTTTACGAGCGTATAAAATTAACCATTTCATACCTAAAGCTGTTTTACGCTCTGGTCTAACCTCAGTTGGAACCTGAAAGTTAGCACCACCAACACGACGAGATTTAACCTCTACAGCTGGCATAATGTTAGTTAAAGCACGTTTGAATATCTCTAAACCGTTTTCACCTGCTTTTTTCTCAGCAATTTCAACAGCATCATAAAAAATAGAATAAGCGATAGATTTTTTTCCATCGTACATCATATTGTTTACAAAACGAGTTACCTGAACATCGTTAAATTTTGGATCAGGAAGAATAATTCTCTTTTTTGGTTTTGACTTTCTCATTTCTTATTTCCTCCCGATTATTTCTTTTTACCTTTTGTTGGCGCCGCAGCTACTTGTCCTGGTTTAGGACGTTTAGTGCCATATTTAGAACGACGTTGGTTACGACCAGCTACACCTGATGTATCTAATGCACCACGGATAATGTGGTAACGTACACCTGGTAAATCTTTAACACGACCACCACGGATCAATACGATTGAGTGCTCCTGTAAGTTGTGACCTTCTCCAGGAATGTAAGCATTCACCTCTTTACCGTTCGTTAAACGAACACGGGCTACTTTACGCATTGCTGAGTTTGGTTTTTTAGGGGTAGTGGTGTACACACGTGTACATACACCTCTTCGCTGTGGACAGCTGTCCAACGCTGGAGACTTACTCTTGAACTCCAGTGCTACTCTACCTTTTCTAACTAATTGTTGAATGGTTGGCATTGTGCTTTTTTATGTTTTTTTATTAAAAAATTTACCGCTCCCCCGGCATCCTTGCAGATAGCCCATAAAACGGACTGCAAAAGTAGAACAATTCTTTTTAAAAATCAAGGGGTTAGCGTAAAAAGTTTTGAGTTGGGAGTTTTGAGTTGGGAGTTGAGAATTAAGCAGTTGCGATTCTTCCGCTCACTCGCCGACATTGCGAACTGAAGCGGGTGAAATTGTGATGGCGTGAAGCAATCTTTCTCTCCTTAAACATTAAATCCATTACAGCATCGTTTCATAATTACAAGCTGTTACTTGGAAAGCAATTGCAGTAATCCTTAGTTTGGGTTCGGCCCCGCTAATGTTACAAGCTCGCGAAGAACTCACTTTCCACGTATATCGGGTTTAGGTTGCAAGGTAAATCGCCCTATCAACGTTTTTAATCTCATTTTATAAGAAAAAATCTCTTTGCTACTTCCCATACGCTTTAAAAACACTTAAATTACATATACCTTAAATTCATAAAAGATTGTGTTAAATACTTTATCTTTAATAAAAATCTAAATTATATGTTCTTAAGTATCATCGGCATTATTATCATTTTTATTGGTTTTGCCCTTTCAAAACAAAACAATATTGTTGGCCAGTACAGCAATGTCATCAAAATTATTGGGGTAGTATTTGTCATTATAGGCTTATCCTTCTCCATGTTTAAAGTTATCGATGCCGGTGAAGTTGGCGTTAAAACAGTTTTTGGAAAAGTAGATAATGAAGTTTTATATAGCGGTTTAAACGTAATTAACCCAATTGCCGAAGTTACACCCTTTGATGTTAAAACTCAAAACTACACAATGTCTGGCGTTCACGATGAAGGAAATAAAGAGGGTGATGATGCACTCCGTGTATTATCTGCCGATGGCTTAGAAGTGGTGATAGACCTTTCTGTATTATTTCGTGTCAAGGCCAGTTCAGCCCCAAATATTCTTAGGGAAATCGGAACAGATTATCTACAAAAAATTGTTCGTCCCGTTTCGCGTACAGCTATAAGAGATAATGCCGTTTCGTATGATGCTGTCGCTTTATATTCGAGCAAGCGCGATGAATTTCAAGCTAAAATATTTGCAACCATCAATAAAAGTTTTGCAAAAAGAGGTTTGGAGTTAGAGCAGTTACTGGTACGCAACATCACTTTGCCTGCATCAGTAAAAGCCAGTATCGAATCTAAAATAAACGCAGAACAGGATGCGCAAAAAATGACTTTTGTACTTCAAAAAGAACGCCAGGAAGCTGAACGCAAAAGAGTAGAAGCACAGGGAATTGCCGATTACCAACGCATTCTTTCTACAGGTTTGAGCGATCGTCAACTCCAATACGAATCGATATTGGCGCAAAAGGAAATTGCGAAATCGGCAAATACGAAAGTAATTATTATGGGCAATGGTAAAAGTGCTCCGATTATTTTAGGTGGAAATTAATTGTTTAAGCACCTGAAACATGAAAACGAAAATCTTAACCTTACTCCTTTTTAGTATTGCATATTTATGTAATGCACAAACTCCAGGCACGGTTAAAAGAAAAGCCAATGTAGACTTTGATGCATATGAGAAACTCATACCTGAGGTTAAAGCCCATCGCAAAAGTAAGCTCATTGATTTACCCACATTTTTAAAAATGGCTGAAGAGAAAGGCACCATCATTTTAGATACACGTTCTGATAGTCTATTTAAACGAAAACATGTTAAGGGAGCTATTCATCTAAATTTTTCTGATTTCACGCAACAAAACCTGGTAAGGATTATACCCAATGCAGATACCAGAATATTAATCTATTGCAATAATAATTTTATAGATGACCAGGCAAATTTCGCCAGTAAAGTAGTTGTGCCTGTTTTAATAAAGAAAAAAATAGCCCCAATTTCATTAGCCTTAAATATTCCTACTTATATTAATCTATATGGGTATAGAAATGTATATGAGCTCTCCGAACTGGTAAGTACACGGGATAAACGAATAACCTTTGAAGGGACCGAAATCAGAAGTGCTATTACTAAAGCACGATGATAAAAGCTAAGCCTTAATTACAATCCTTAAAACTATCTTTCAGAACCTTCAACTGTGCAACTGCTGCTTCTAATTCTTTTGGTGCTTTACCATACTCGTAAGTAATTTTATACTGTTTGCCATCGGCATTAATAGCAATCCACTCTGCACCTCCATCAGCACAATCAGGGCAGCCAATTACTTCTGGCAGGGCCGAAATCTTCTCTAAATTCAATTCTTTTTTGATTGCGTTTATATCAGCTTCGGAGATTGTTTTGCTACAGGTTTTGGTGTCAGCCGTTTGCCCGTTTTTTGATTTAGAAAAAGTAAGTTTCAGGTCGCTAATGAGTAAATTATTGGAACAATAGCCTACACACATCCCAAATGATGATCCATAACCAATACTGTTTAAGGTTTTAATGTCGCCTTTTTTACACGCCGAAAAGGACAGGGTTATTAAAATTGTAAAAATGAGTGGTAAAGTTCTTTTCATATATAAGCCTAATTCTATCCGAAGATACAAATATCAAGCTACATAGAGATAACCTAATCTCCACAACAACTGTTTCAACATCAGGCATAAATGGGCTGTATAGTAGGGATAAGATATTTCAGGCACCTAATTAACGGTATTACGTGGGTTGTTCCTTTGGTTGTTTGCGCCCACTTTGGTTAACTTGTAATTTAGTGATAAATAAAAATACCGGGTGATGTTGTTGTACCTTACATCTTCAATCCGGCTGCTATTTACAACTCTATCTATGCTGGTATTCTGGTTCAGGATATCAAAACCTTTTAAACTCAGTGTTACCCTTCGTTTCATTAAATATTTGTTTATGCCCGCGTTAAGTAAAAAGTAATTGTTATTAAACCCATCAGCGCGGCCAGCTGAACCGATATGATTCAAATCAGCTTCTATCCGTAAATCTTTAATGAACTCGTAACTTAGATTTAAGGTGTTATTTAGCGTAAAATATTTATTGTCGATCGCCAATTCGGCCGAATTATTTATTTTGGTATAGGCAACATAAGCAAAAATACCAGCATTAAATTTATCATCAATATCATAGCTCCAGTTAACATTTGGTCCAATTTCGAACCTGTTGGTAATGTTTTTAGCGCCGCTGATAAAGTTTGTTCTGTGTTCAGTGAAGAAATTTGCACCATAATTAGTCCTTAAACCTTTAAGTTTTGATGGCATCCCAAAAAATGTTCCGGCACGCAGGTAATAATTACCATTTACGTTAATCGGCTTCACCGTTTGGATACCATTGTTATAGGTAATATCATTTCCGGTATCATCAAAAGATAAGTTGTAGAGGAAATATCCATTCCAATAGCGGTTATTATCTGGACTAAAGGTATTAAAGTTTACCGATAGGCGATGGTTTTTCCGGGCTTCGAGATCAGGGTTTCCGATTCGTTGATATAATGGATTGGTATTGTTCTGTACAGGCTGCAGATCGGTAACCGAAGGCAGATTAACGCTTGCCCGGTAATTGATAGCAATGGTTTGATTCGCTTTATTTTTAAAATTGACCGTTAAACGCGGCAATAAGTTGTAATACGATTTTTCAATATTGCCAATATTGGTACCTACATTATTAAATACATTGGCATTTAACAAACTTTCCTGTGCATTGAAACCGAAATTATAGGTCCAATCCTTTCCTGTGTAGATAAACCCTAAACCTGCAACTTGTTGGCTGTTATGGTTATCGAAAATATTGGTTAAGGATGGCACAATGGTTTCGTAGCGATCGGTAGTCGGATTATAATCAAAGGTAATCTGCTGCGCATCAACAATGCTTCTTGTATAACCGTAAGCAAGATTGGCACTCCATTTTTGATTTAATGGCCGGGCATAATTTCCGTTGATGGTATAGGTTTTTGAAGCATTTTCCTGATTCGCTAGCTGATTGATATTGGTAACGGCAGTATCACCATTTACATATTGATGAAGCAGCGATTGATTTAGCCAGTCAGAATTAAAGGTATTCTGTGTACCATTTAACCGGAGCGAAACCGAGCCTTTTTTATTGGCCAATCTCCTTAGCACGGTAAACTCGCCAAATAAGGATGGGGTGAAATTATGCTGATTGTAATACTGGCTTCCATCATTTGCTTTTCCTGTAGCATCAAAATTAGCATTGAATGTACGGTTGTTGATGTTGGTGTTACTGTTGAGGATCACATTTGGCCGGAATACCATATCGGTTAACGAATCAGGGTGGTATTCTGCCTTAAAATTAAAGCGGTGCGCTTGATTATTGCTATTGCGGTCGGTATTATCCAGAGTGCGTAAAATATCGCCAGAGCTTAAGTCCTGGATATTGGATAATTTATTACCTAAACCTGAAGAAAAATAGGTAAAATAACTTCCACTGATGGCCAGTTTATTGTTTTTGCCCCAGGAATTACTGTAGTTTACGCCTCCACTATGTGTGGTGTAGAGTCCAATGGCATTGTTATCAAAAACCCCACTGCCGCCAATGGTTGTTTTGCCGTTATTGTTATTGATGGAGAAACTTCCCCCAGCAGGTGGGGCAAAAATATTTCCGATATTTCCACCGCTGAAACTACTCAGGTCATCGTAACCGAAACTGGCATCATTGGTATTGTTGCTCATGCCCAGAACAGCAAACTGCAGGTTTTTATTAAAGTGGTTGGCACTTAAATAACTTCCATATTTATCGGTTGTTCCTCCTGCAAGATTGGCGTTACCGAACCAGCCCTTTTTCTTATCTTCTTTAATGGTAAGGTTCAGTACTTTTTCGCGCTGACCGTCGTCAATGCCAGTGGCTTTCGCTTCCAGCGTTTTGCTGTCAATCAACTGTACTTTTGCAATCACATCTGCAGGGAGGTTTTTTGTTGCCGTTTTGGGGTCAGTGCCAAAGAAATCTTTACCGTCGACAGTTAAGCGGGTAACTTTTTGTCCCTGCACCAAAATACTTCCATCTTTATCAACGGTTACACCTGGAAGCTTCTTCAATAAATCTTCTACTGCGGCATTTGGCCTGGTTTTATAAGCATCGGCATTAAATTCTATGGTATCTTTTTTTACAGTGGCTGTAGCATAACGGCCGCTTACAGCTACATCTTTTAAGGCAATGGCATCTTCTACCAATTTTAAAGTGCCAATGTTAACAGCCCTTCCGTTCAAATTGATGTTTTTGGTGATGGAACTATATCCTAAGGCCGAAATCCTGATTTTATAATCGCCATTGGCAACCGCATTAAAAGAAAATTCTCCGGCTTTGTTGGTTACTACACCTACTTTTTTGATCGAATCAGTTTTACCGGATAAAATAATGCCCACAAATTCAATAGGTTGATTGGTTTTCGCATCAATGATTTTTCCATTTATATTACCCGTCTGTTGTGCGAATACTTTCGTAGATAATACGCACAGCAATATCCATAAATAGGTTTTCATAGTTAAGATTGTCTTTTTTGTTGGTTTGTTTGATTAGCCCTTTTTAAGGTTTCAACTATAAGACACCAAAAACTGAAAAGTGTGACAGAAAAAATACTTTTTTTTTCTAAATAACCCCTAGGCAGGCGACTTCCGAAGTTCGCTCCTACACCGACCTTTGAAACTTCGGAAGTCTGAGGGCTTTGATTATTGAGCGTTTTAAAGGAAAGGTTGCAAGGTGAGATAATTATTGAATGAGCGAATGACAGGATGATTGAATGTTAGAATGAACTGAACAAATGTTGAGTTTGATCACTGGCACATTCAATCATTCAAAATTCACTTATTCACCGTTAGATCTCATTGATGAAACGTATCAAGATATAATTCTTCTACCTTTTTGCGGGCCCAGGGCATTCTTCTTAAAAATTTTAAACTCGATTTTATCGTTTGGTTGTTGTTGAAACAATCGATTCTAATTAGTGATCCTAGTTTTTCCCAACCATAGTGTAGCTGAAGATCGGTTACAATTTTTTCTAAGGTGATACCGTGTAAGGGATTGTTTTTTTGCTGTTCGGCCATGGGGCAAAGTTAAGGCAAAATTATCAGGGTTTATATTGCACCATCCAAACATTTGCACCAGCGCAATCAGGGTCGCTTATTATATGGCTAAGCACTTTAAAGTGATTGGATTCAAGCAATGATCGATATTCATCTGTATCTAAAGAAGCATGAAATAAGTTTTCACCACTGTTCATCCCCCAAACCTCCCCTCTATCGGTTCCCGAGGTAAACAACAAAATGCCATTTGGTTTAAGGTGATGCCTAAAAATACTAAACATACCGGGTTGATCAACTGCCGGGAGATGAAAAAAACTATGCCAGGCAATTATCGCATCGAATTTTTCACCCAAGTCTAATTTACGCATATCTTTCAGCATAAATGGTGTGCCGGGAAAATTTAGCCTGGCTATTTCGAGCATCTGCTCACTGGCATCTACTCCCAGAACTTTTACATTTTGACTGATCAGATATTCCAGTATAGGTTTTCCGCTGCCGCAGCCCAAATCTAAAACATTTGCATTTGGAGGCAACCGCTTAAGTAAGTCGTCCAGATAGTTTTTCTCCCCTAAACCAGGATAACGATTTTCGGCAAACCATTTCCCGATCTTATTGTAAACTTTATATACGTTTTTGCGTTCTCCTTTTTCCATCTGTATAATTTTTTCAATTTATTATTAATGCTTTAGCAACATCAAATTAATTATAGCTATATTTTTTTTGGAAACAAACGTGCAATGGTTCTTGGCAAATGCAGCCCTGCCATCCGCTTTATCCCGATGAAGAATCGGGATGCCCGCTACTATCAGGTTTAGGATTAAAGGTCTGCTCCTAGCATGGTGCCAAGGCATCGAAGCGATGTTTCTAAACCCGATTGAAGTGGAAGCCCGCAGCGCAGCGAGGACTTTGAACGGAGCGGGACTGAAAACCTCCAGGAGAACGGAACCCTTCATTTCCAAAAACACACAACATCAGTTTGTAAATTAGCCAATAGCCGTAGCATCAATTTCGATCAGCATGCCAGTTAAGGCCAATCTTTGTACCGGAATAAGCGTGTTTACCGGAAATTTCTGATCAGGCCATATTTTGTTCGATTCTTTGATCAGGATTTCATGTTTCGCTTCATCATAATCAACCACCAATGTTGTCAACTTTGCAATATTGGCCATGGTTAAGCCTTTGCTTTTTAAAGCCAAGGCTATATTTCCGAATACAATACTTACCTGCGTCCTGAAATCATTACTTAAAACGCCATCGGTTCTGCTGCCACCCTGACCTGCAACAAATACAAGTGAAGAATTAGCTGAAACTGAAGCAACGTGAGAATATCCATGCGGACGGGGATCGTATATCCCTGCGGGGTTGGTAATTTCTAAAGTAGGTTTTTCCATTTTCTATAAATTAACTGGTGCTAAATTATTCGATAAGAAATAGTAAACCGTCGGTTATTTGCAATAAAAAACCTCCTGATCTTTTAAAATCAGGAGGCTATAATTATGTTTTGGCTAAATTAGTTACCCGTAGCTGTCCAGGTATTATTATCTTTATTCGAATCTGGCAATACTTTATTAGGATCTAAAGTAACTGATTCGATCTCTTCAGTTGTTGGATAACGTACCAACCAGGTTGCGTTTTTCATCCAAACATCAACCGGAACTTTTACGATATCCGTTTTACCACTTTTGGTTTTAACCTGCAGGATAATTGGCATTGGCATTTTCTCCAGGTTTACAACTTTAATCGCGCAGCCCACCAATTTATCGTCTTGCTTAACGGCCTCAACACCAGCAATACCCTGATCCATTTTCCAGTTATTTAACCACCAGCTTCTCCAGAACCAGGCTAAATCTTCGCCAGCACCATTTTCCATCGAACGAAAGAAATCAAATGGGGTTGGATGTTTAAATGCCCAGTTTTTAATATATTGACGGAAAGCATAATCAAAACGATCTTCACCTAAAATCTGATTTCTCAAGATATCTAAGCCCCATCCTGGTTTATAATATAAATTAACACCTATATTACGTTCTGCCATACCATCAGGCATTAACATCATGTTTTCATAAACCGGATTTCCGATGGTGCTTTTACCAACTTTATTCATATCGGTTGGCTGAGCGGCATACTCACCTTTATTAAAACTACTTTTAGAAA
>NZ_JAGGPU010000002.1 GCF_018613605.1 Pedobacter sp. ISL-64
TTTTAAAGACAGTACCTTTTCGCTTTACTCCGTTACACTTCGTGTTCGCTGCAATCCGGTTTAGGAGCAAGGGTTTGTGCGCCCTGCAACCCCCAAAATGAAAAACTGCCTTAGCCATTTAGCCCCGGTTGAAGCGTTACCCTGCAGCAACGAGGTACGAGGCAGCGAAGCGTAAAAGCAGAAGACGGGAAGAAACTTAGTGTTTAATACGGGTATTGCGCTCCGAATAAAAATTGGTATTTTTCAAAACTTTGAAATGCAAGAACCATGTTCTTAAAAAGACGTTATAACAAGAGACTAAAATTTATTCAATATCACAATATGAGCAAAATAAATAAAAAAGAACTATCTGCAGAACAGGTGCAAGAACTCCTTCATACGTTAAAAGTCCGTTTCGAGAAAAACATGGACCGCCATAAAAGTATTGAATGGGCTAAAGTAGAAGAAAGGTTAGTTACCCGGCCCGAAAAACTATGGGTACTTGATGAAATGGAGGTAACTGGTGGTGAGCCCGATGTTGTTGATTATGATAAAAAAACAGGCGAATATATTTTTTACGATTGTTCGGCAGAAAGCCCCAAAGGCCGTAGAAGTATTTGTTATGATTTGGAAGGGCTGGAATCGAGAAAAGAGCACCAACCGGAAAATAATGCTGTTGATATGGCTGCTACGATGGGTGTAGAACTCTTAACAGAAGAACATTACCGCTTTTTGCAGCAACTCGGAAAATTCGATACCAAAACATCAAGCTGGATTGTTACCCCTCCGGAGATTAGAAAATTAGGTGGTGCCCTTTTCGGCGATCGCCGCTACGATCATGTATTTGTTTACCACAATGGTGCACAATCGTATTATGCCGCAAGAGCATTTCGTGGTTTGTTAAAAGTATAAACTGATGATATATAGGTTCATTAGTCCACTAGTTCATTTGTCATTGGTTCATTAGTTAACAGGGAGAAGAAATTTGTTCTGTGGTTAATTGTTCAAACCGGTTATTATCGTTAAACGCCCGGTTCTAAACACATGGCCAGTTAATCGACTTTGGACTCCCGACTAAGGACTTCGAGCTAATTGAAACTTCATCAAATCTTCATCTTTCGTTTTCATCTTTGGGCTTTCTATTCTTCATTATATTCCGGCCTGAAATATTGGTTGTTAAGGAATTGTTTTCTTATTGTATTATTCTGATTTTCACATTGTTAAGGTAGTGTTAAACTTAATTTAGTGTTAATATTGAATTAACATTAGGACTGTTGTTTTGCATGAAAATAAAACAACAGAAAATGAAATCACGCATACTATCCCTAGTAAGTATTCTGCTGCTCTTGGTCACATTTGCTCAGGCACAGGTTACAACATCTAGTATTAATGGAAAGATTAAGGATAATAAGGGTATCATCCCGGGGGCAACCATTGTGATGATGCACGTTCCAACAGGTACTGTATCTAAAGGTTCGTCAAACGAGAACGGACTTTACCGTATCGGCAACTTAAACCCAGGCGGGCCATACAAAATTACCGTAACCTTTGTGGGTTATAGCCCGGTAGTAAAAGAGAATATTTATTTAACCTTAGGTTCGGATGTAAGGCTCGATCTTGATCTTCAGGAGCAAGGTAATCAATTGGCCGAAGTAAGTGTTAAAGGCCAAAAAGGTGGAACAAAATCCGGTGCAGGTACAAGTATCGGCGAAGGTCAGATCAAAACGCTACCAACCATGAACCGCAGCTTGCAGGATGTAACAAGGGTTACTCCTCAAGGCAGTAAAGATAATACCTTTGGAGGAACAAACTTTAGATACAACAACGTGACTATTGATGGTGCAATTAATAATGATGCCATTGGTTTTAGTCCCTCATTAGGTGGGCAAAGTGGAAGCTCGGGTATGCCTGGAAGCAGTACACGTACTAATCCGGTTTCGTTAGATGCCATTCAGGATGTTACCGTTTTACTTTCTCCATACGATGTTAAAGTGGGTAACTTTTTAGGTGGCAGTATTAATGCTGTTACGCGTGGTGGTACCAATGAGGTAGTAGGCTCGATTTACGGTTATGGCCGTAACGCATCATTGATCGGTAGAAATAAAATCGGCGATAACAGCAAAGAGCCCTCCGCTTTTCATGATTACCAAACGGGTTTCCGTGTAGGTTTCCCGATTATAAAAGATAAATTGTTTTTCTTCACCAATGAAGAGATTACCCGCCGTCAGGATCCGGTAATTTTAGGCGCAGGATCATCTGATATGAAATTGCTTACCTTAAGTGAGGCACAACAGATCTCTGATCGCATGAAAAATGTGTATGGTGTAGATGCCGGTTCGTTTGGCGATTACAACATCTATTCGCAGTCTAACAAATTCTTTAACCGCTTAGATTGGAACATCAGTGAAAGCACCCAGCTAACCATCAGAAATAATACCATCATTTCGAAAGCAACAAACTTAGAAAGAGATCAGTCTAACTTCAGGTTTGGTGGTATCGATTTCAGACAGAACAATAATCAGACATCAACTGTTGCCGATCTTAAAACCCGTTTCGGAAATTCAGCTACCAACAATTTAATTGTAGGTTATTCTACCGTTCACGATTATCGTGATCCACTTTCTAATCCGGCTTTACCGCAGATCGAGATTGCTTCTAACGGGGGAACATTGTTTTTGGGTACCGACCGTGAGGCAAGTATCTTCAACATGAAGCAGAATACTTTCGAATTTACCGATAACTATACTTACAGCTCGGGTATCCATACTTTCACCGTTGGTACACACAATGAGTTTTACAACATCAACTATGGCTTCGTAAACTCATGGAATGGCCGTGTGGCTTATAGCAGCATCGCCGATTTCCTGGCCAACAAACCAAACAGGGTACGTACAAGTTATAACTACGATGATAATACGCGCGATCATATTATTGAGAATCCAACTGCAGAATTTAATGTAAACATGTACAGTGTTTATGGTCAGGATGAAATCCGTATCGGCGATCGTTTCAAATTGACACCGGGTTTACGTTTCGATATGGCTGATTTACCAAATATGCCATCATTGAGTCCAAAAACAACCAATTCTCCGGTTGATGCAAATTACGGTACAACCTATACTTACACACAACCATCATCAATTACCGGGAAATTCCTGAACAAAATCCAGGTTTCTCCACGTGTTGGCTTTAATTTCGACGTGCTGGGTAACCAAAGTTTGATTATGCGTGGTGGTACCGGCTTGTTTACCAGCCGTGTTCCTTTTGCATGGATCGGTTATGCATATTACAACAATGGCGTAAACTATGGCGCTTTCGATAAATCGTATGTTTATGCCAATGCTGATCCTAGCAAAATTGTAACGCCTGTAGCGGGTACTGATCCGATCAGAGATGCTTTAACAGGTAATGGTGAAGCAGGTTATGTTACTAATCAAGGTGTTAATGTTAAAGATGCTAAAGGTGCAACACAGGTAGATTTGGTGGATAACAACTTTAAAATGCCAAAAGCATGGAGAAGTAATTTAGCCTTCGATTATAGAACAGACGACCAGTGGAAATTTACAGTGGAGGGAATCTTTAGTCAGGTGATTAAAGATGTGCAGTTTCAGCAGATCAACTATGTGGATAATCCTACTTACATGGCTTATGATACCCAGAAACAGCAGCCTATTTATTCAGGTACCAAAATTAATCCTTTATATACCAATGCCTACCTATTATCAAACACTGATAAAGGATATAAATATAGCTTAACCGCTCAGGTGAGTAAATCACTTCCTGTCGGTTTAGATATGATGGTGGCTTATACCTACGGACGATCGAAAGATATTGCCAATGGTATCCGTAATTCAATGGAATCTAACTGGCAGTTAAACCAGGCCCTTAGTCCAAATAACCCAGGCTTGGCATATTCTAATTTCGATATCCGTAACAGGATTATTTCGACCATCAATTACAGATTAGATTGGGCTAAAAACGGTAAATATGTATCTAACTTCTCCTTGTTCTTCAGCGGCCAGTCAGGTTCTCCTTATTCATTGGGTTTAGTGAATACCAGGATCAATGGAACTGGCCAAACCGTAAGTTTGATGTATATTCCGGCTGTAGGCGAAACACAAAAGTTCTTTGCCAACAACGCAGCAGGAATTGCGCAAGCTGCCGCATTTGATGATTATATCAATAACGATAAATACTTAAGTACACGTCGTGGTGATTTTACAGAACGTAATGGTGCACGCACCCCTTGGAATGTTCAGGCCGATTTCCGCTTCTCTCAGGATATTCAGGTGGCAAAAGGAAAGCATCCACATGTACTTACTTTAACTTACGATATTATTAACCTGACCAATTTGGTAAATAAAGATTGGGGAATTCAATATTTTTCTCCTAATACTTATAATTCAATGGCAAGTGTAGGGATTAAGGTGGCAACTGCAGGTACACCAGCCGCATATCCGGTGTATACCTTTGCACAGAAAGATGTAACCTCTTATTCAAAAGATTTCTTTGCCTCACGCTACCAAATGCAATTGGGATTGAGATATAGTTTCTAATCTTTTTTAATATCAATATATAACGGTCTGACCTAAATAAGGTTGGGCCGTTTTTTGTGAGGCGTCACCCTCATCCGATGGCTATCGGATTTATTTTATTAGTCACCTTTATTGTTTTTAAAGGTCTAATAGCTACTACGTGGTCAGCATCTTTCCTGCTAGATAGACCCTGAAATAAATTACCTTCGGTGAGCTCGCTTAAGGCTCGGTTTACTACGTAGCTTTCCGCTGCGCTACAGGTCAGGGCGATGACGGTGAGGCGAAAATATCTACAGAAGATCTTTAAAGGCATGTTATTAATCGAGTTCAGGTTAAGTAAAAGCAATACCAATTAAACCTTTCCTATCCTTCCTCCGTCAAAATAAAACACACAGCATAAAGCTTGATTTATTTTTCAATTTAAAAAGTTAGGTTATGAAAAGGATTGTAAATGCATTGCTCTTATTGGTTATGGCGGTTAATTTTAGTGCATGCGTGGTGAGCGCACGTGCACCAAGGGCACACTGGGTGCGCGGGCATTATAATATTGGCCCTCATGGCGGTCGGTATTGGGTACCCGGACATTACCGTTAAATTTTTGCAATCGTCGCCATAAAAAGGCGGCGATTGTTTTTATAAGCATGTTAAAAATGTAATTCCGTAACTAATGCGATTGTTGATTTAGATTGTAGGAATAAAATAATACATTAGCGTTATTAACACGATTTTAGCATATGCAAGAAGAAATTCTTTTACAGATTAGCCTTAAAATTAAAGAAAGACGTAAAGAGCTGGGGATTACCGTTCAGGAGCTTGCAGATAAAGCGGAGGTAAGCAAGGGGCTGATCTCTCAAATCGAAAATAGCCGTACCATTCCGTCTTTAATGGTATTAATGGATATTATTAAAAGTCTGCAGATAGATCTGAACAGTTTTTTTAAGGATATCAATTTTCATAAAAAAGATGCCCCCGTTCTGGTGAAACGAAAAGATCAGTACCAGAAGTTCGAAAAAGAACAGGCCGTAGGTTTTAACTACTCGCGTATTTTAACCAAGAATATTAAGTTTTCGACTGCCGATTTTGTACTGCTCGAGCTCGAGGTGAATGCGCATCGCCCAATGGTGAAAACCGAAGCCTTCGAATTTAAATACATGATAGAAGGTAAGGTCGAATATCAGTTTTCGAAAAAGAAAATTATACTCGAAAAAGGAGACTCTATGCTTTTCGATGGAAGGCTTTCTCACACTCCGGTCAACATTGGCGATAGCAGGGCGCTAATGCTGGTGATTTATTTTTTTGAATAACATTTATGTAAACAAAGTTTATTAATACTTAACAAATACTTATCTTCATCTTTATAAACCAATCTTAGGTTTGGTAATAGAAAATATGAATATGAAAAGATTTTTGAAAAGTACTTTACTGCTACTTGTTTATGTGTATTTGCCCAGGCACAATCTAAAAAAATTAAACACGTAATCTTAATTGGTTGCGATGGTTTTGGTGGCTACGCTTTGCCAGAGGCGAATATGCCTAATCTTAAAGCACTAATGGCTAACGGCTCGTGGACTACACAGGCACGTTGTGTACTGCCATCTTCCAGCGCTGTAAACTGGGCTTCCTTATTAATGGGTGCTGGACCAACCGAACATGGTTATACCGAATGGGACAGTAAAGTGCCCGAAATTCCATCTATCACCAAAACATCTTATGGTTTGTTTCCAGGGATATTTAGTGTAATCAGAGATCAAAAAAAACAAGCTAAAACGGCTATTGTGTATAGCTGGAGCGGGATTGGTTATTTATTTGAAAAAGAAGCAGTAAACATTATCGTTAGTGGAAACGATAAAGATGATTTTTGCACCGATACCACTGTTGCGATTATCAAAAGAGAAAAACCTTATTTTACCTTCCTGCATTTAGACGAGCCTGATGGTACGGGGCATTCAATCGGTCACCGTACACTGGCTTATTATAAACAACTGGAGTTGGTAGACCAGCGGATAGGTAAAATTGTAAAAGCGGTTAACGATGCAGGCATAGCTGATGAAACCGTTATCCTGGTTACTGCCGATCACGGTGGTAAGGGTAGAGGCCATGGGGTAAATCGCTTGATGAAGTGCAGATCCCGTGGATTATCTCAGGCCCTGGCATTCGTAAAAACCACGAATTAAAAGATGCGATTATTACCTATGATACAGCCGCAACACTGGCCTGGTTAATGAGGCTGCAACAACCGCAAAGTTGGAGAGGAAGGCCGGTATTAGAGGCTTTTACGAAATAAAATACAAGTCCTACATGGTAAAAACTTAACAATTTGATAATCTTGATATTGTTTACTAATAATAAACAATGTTTACTATTGTGTTTTTAGAAAATACATATGTCAATCAAATCAGTGGTGCTCGGTATGATAAACAACATAAGCTGATATTAGGATGAGTTTGCTTCATCTTGCCCGCAAAAAAGCACTTAATTGGCCTTATTGGTTAATTACAATGCTTGGTGGTATAGCAGCATTTGGTTGTTATACCAGTATGTATGCCTTTCGTAAAGCTTTTGCTTCTGCTACTTTTGAGCATCAGGAATTTTTGCATATCGATTATAAAGTTTGGTTGGTTATTGCACAAATGATAGGTTATACCTTAAGTAAGTTTTATGGTATCCGTTTTATTTCCGAATCGGGGAAAAGTAAGCGGGCAAGGAGCATCATTTTTCTGATTCTTTTTTCTTGGCTTGCCCTGCTTGGGTTTGCTTTGGTACCTGCTCCCTACAATATTGTATTTCTTTTCCTCAATGGCTTCCCTTTGGGCATGATCTGGGGTTTGGTATTCAGTTATTTGGAAGGAAGAAAAACAACCGAATTTATGGGGGCCTTAATGTCAATCAGTTTAATATTTGCCTCAGGTTTTGTTAAAACTGTAGCCCGAACGCTGATGTCGTTAGCTTCGGTAAGCGATTATTGGATGCCTTTTCTTACCGGATTGGTTTTTCTGCTTCCGTTGCTTCTGTTTGTTTTTTGTCTGGAGGTTATTCCGCCGCCTTCAAAAGAAGATCAGGAGTTACGTACCAAGCGGGTGCCAATGGATGCGAAACAGCGCAGAAAGTTTATCACCACATTTTTGCCGGGTATCATCTTAACCATTATCATCTACGTGCTGCTTACCTGTATCCGCGATATGCGCGATAATTTCGAAGTAGAAATCTGGAATGGCTTAGGTATTCACAACAACCATATCTATACGCAGATTGATACCCTGATTTCGGTTGTGGTATTGGTGATGATGGGGCTTTTGATCCTGATTAAAGATAACCTCAAAGCTTTTACCGTGATCCATATCATGATTATTTCGGGCTGTTTGCTAATTGGCGTAAGTACATTCTTTTTTGATAGGGGCTACATTGGGCCTGTTAGCTGGATGGCTTTACTGGGAATGGGACTGTATATGGCCTACATTCCCTATAATGCTATTTTTTTTGAACGGATGATTGCCAATTTTCATTACAAGAGCAACATCGGTTTTATTATGTATGTGGCCGATTCTATTGGTTACGTAGGTAGCTTTTCAATACTCCTGTTTCATGAGTTTGGCGAAACGAGTACCAGCTGGATGCACTTTTTTAAACAGTGTTTGTTTGCCATACCATTAATTGGCGGGGTGTGTAGTGTACTTTCGTTAATTTATTTCAGAAGAAAAACTTTGGTTACAAATAAAAAGATGCAGGCAACGGGGAAAATGGTTTTAACAGGGAAATGAAATGCCTTGCTTCATCGTCATTTCGAGCGGAGTGCAACGCAGTCGAGAAATCTGCTTCAATAGACCTCTCCATTCCACTGTGTTCCAGTCGAGATGACGACCATTCTTATAATTGGAATAATGGAAGATAACGTGATAAAAACAACATTAACGAAGATGATTTTTAATAGCATCTCACAAAAAAATAAACAATGAATAAACATTTCGATCTTATTGTAATTGGTGGAGGGATTTTAGGAACATTCCATGCTTACCATGCTTTATTTTCGGGCAAATCGGTACTGCAGCTCGAAAAAGACAATTTTCCGGTTGGCGCTACGGTACGCAATTTTGGTCAGGTGGTACCCTCGGGTATGGAAGCCGAGTGGTTCGAATATGGTGTGGCCGGTTTAGATATTTATAAATCCATTCAGCAAGAATTCGATATTTCCGTGCAGCAAAATGGTAGTGTGTACATCGCATCAGATAACGATGAGCAGACCTTAATCCACGAGCTGAAAGCACATTACGATACCATCGGTTACGAGACCGAATTGCTTAGTCGGGAAGCGGTTTTAAAGAAATATCCTGCTATTAAATCTTCTTATGCCAAAGAAGCCATCTTTTTTCCTCAGGAAATTAGTGTGGCACCAGATCAAATGATCTACCGTCTGCATGAATATATGCAGACTAAGTTTGCACAATACACACTTAAATACAACAGTCCGGTTACCGCCTGCGAAAGCAAAGGCACTGGTGTTGAAGTAGGTTTAAGGAACAATGCCGAACTTTTTACGGCAGAGAAAGCCATTATCTGTAACGGTTACGAATTTAAACTGCTTTATCCCGACCTGTTTAGCGAAAGCGGCATTGTGGTAAGTAAGCTGCAAATGATGCGCAGTATACCTATGCCAGAAGTAGCTTTAGCAGGTAATATTTTAACAGGGCTAACCACCAGGCGTTACGAGAGTTTTGAGCACTATTGCCCTTCTTTCGAAAGCATTAAAACCCCTGAGCATTACGAAGAACTAAAAAAATGGGGTATCCATATCCTGTTTAAAAAGGCTGCAGATAATACGATTATTATTGGCGATTCGCATGTATATGCCGATATAAACCATTTCGACGATCTTGGTTTCGATTTAAGCCACCACGTTAATGAGCTCATGCTAGAAGAAGCAGCCCGGATAGTTGATTTCGATGTGCGCAAACTGCAAAGTACCTGGGCCGGATTTTATCCGCAGCACGCAACAAAACATATTGTAACTTACGATCTCGACGATCGCATCCACATCCGTACGGCTATTGGCGGTAAAGGAATGACTGCCAGCGCAGGTTATGCCGCAGAAAGCATTAAGAAAATATTTAGTTAACAAATACTAAACAAAAATAGGAGGTTTTGTTAACTAAAAGTTGGCATTAGGCTAACATACACATCTTATCATTGCATCTATAAAACCTAAAAAAATTATAGATAAATGAAACATCTCTACAAGATGAAGATGTGCATGGTAGCTTTGCTGTTACTGTGTCTCACGCCTTATTTTTCCTGGGCACAAACAAAAATAGCTGGTCTGGTTAAAGACGATGCGCAACAGCCGGTTCCAGGCGTTAGCGTAATGGTAAAGGGGACTAAAAAAGCTACTTCTACCGATTTGTCGGGCCGCTTTACACTCGATGCCAAAACAGGTGAAACACTTGTTTTTAGTTCGATCGGATTTCTTCCACAAGAAGTTCAGGTTACTGGCGCAAACCTTACCGTAACTTTAAAAACAGACTCGAAAAATTTAAACGAGGTAGTGGTTACCGCCCTCGGTATCCGTAAAGAGAAAAGAAACCTGGGCTATGCCATTCAGGAAGTAAAAGGAGCGGATCTGGTAAAAGCCAGGGAAGCTAATCCGGTAAACGGATTGGTGGGTAAGGTTGCCGGTTTAACTGTTGGGGTATCTTCAGAACTTTTGGGCCGTTCGTCGCTTTACCTTCGCGGTAACGATGTTAATTTGGTAGTGGTAGATGGGGTGCCGATCAATTCGGATACCTGGAACATCAATCCCGATGATATTGATACTTATACCGTGCTTAAAGGCCCGGCAGCAGCGGCACTTTATGGTTATCAGGCTTATAATGGTGCATTATTAATCACCACTAAAAGAGGTAAACTGAGCGACAAAGGTTTTACGGTGGAGCTAAATTCGAGCACACAATTTAACAAAGGGTTTATCGCTTTACCAAAAAGCCAGGACGAGTACGGGCCAGGCGAGCACAGTGCCTATGCTTTTGGTGATGGAAAAGGTGGTGGCTTAAATGATGGTGATTACGATATCTGGGGCCCAAAATTCGACGGTCAGTTGATTCCTCAATATGATAGTCCGATTGTGAACGGCGTGCGCCAGGGTACGCCATGGGTAGCCCGTGGAAAGGATAACTTAAAGCGTTTTATCCAAACCGGATTGCTTTCTGCAAACAACGTTGCCTTATCTTCTGCAACAGATAAGTATAATTTAAGGGTTTCCATTTCCAATAATTATCAAAAAGGAATTATACCGAACACACAATTAAATATCAACAATTTTAATGTAAGTGGTTCGTATAACATCAGTCCGAAATTAAGAGCTGAAGCCTATATCAATTATAGCCGCCAGTTTTCTGATAATATACCTGATGTGAACTATGGACCGAACAGTGTGATTTATAACATGACCCTTTGGGGCGGTGCCGATTGGAATATCGACGACATGAAAAACTACTGGCAGCCAGGCAAAGAAGGAATCCAGTCTATTTACGCCGAATATCAGCGTTACCACAATCCTTATTTTTTATCTTACGAGTGGTTACGCGGACATAAAAAGAACGATATTAACGGTTATGCTTCATTAAACTACAATGTAACCAAAGGATTGGATGTATTACTGAAAACGCAGATCTCTACCTACGATCAGTTAAGGACGGAGAAAATGCCGTTTTCTGCTCACCCATACGGACGTGAAGAAGGCTTAGGCGATTACAGGGAAGACCGCCGTAGCATGTTCGAAAACAATACGCAATTGATTTTAAAGTACAATAAAAACATTGGCGACCTGTTCGAAATCAGTGCTTTTGGCGGCGGTAATGCCCGTAACTTCAGTTACAATTCGAGCTTTACCACAACCGATTATTTAAATGTTCCAAATGTATATAACTTCTCGAATTCTAAAAACCCGGTAAAAGCATTCGATTTCAATTCACAAATGTTGGTGTTAAGTGCATTTTACTCAGTTGATTTGAGCTTTAAAAAGTACCTGAACATCAATACCACTGGCCGTGTAGATAAAAACTCTGCACTTCCTCCGGGCAACAATTCAGCATTCTATCCTTCGGTTTCGCTAAGCTCGGTAATCTCCGATTATGTAAAAATGCCTGCTTTTATTTCATTTGCAAAAGTAAGGGCATCGTATGCAAACGTTAAAGATCCAGGTTTGGGCACACAGGAATTTATTGGTGCAACGCCTCTGCAAACTTATCCAATTGGTTATGGAGCAGAATATACTTCGTCATACGGTGGTCCAGGTTATGGTCTTTCTTCGCCTTACAGCATCAGGCCAACCTACAATAACCAAACAGGTGCCTATTATACCAACAACCTTATCGATCTGAACGCGGTAAAAGCGCAGAGCAGAACCAATTACGAAGGTGGTATCGATCTGAAGTTCCTTAAAAACCGGTTAGGTTTTGAAGCTACATATTTCAGGTATATCGATGGACCGAAAATTATCAGACAAAATATCTCAGCAGCAACAGGTTACCAAACCAATACCATCAACGGCCGTAAAACGCAAAACAGTGGAGTGGAGTTAAGTTTATCAGGCGCACCAATTATGACCGACAAATTTGGCTGGGATGTTATGATCAACTGGTCTACCTACAAACAGATTTACAAAGAACTTGCGCCAGGCGAAACATCGGTTGATCAATTCTTTAAAACCGGTGATCGCATCGACAATATATATGGTTCTGTTTTAGCTAAAACACCAAGCGGACAGGTGATCCATACTTCAAGCGGAACACCGGTTTCGTTACCGGTTAACCAGCTGCTGGGGCATGCCGATCCAAACTGGGTATGGAGCATTGGTAACAAATTCAGGTATGAGAATTTCTCATTCAGTTTCCAGTTAGATGGTAAAGTGGGTGGGGTAATGCAAGATTATGTGAGGTTAAAATCGTTCCAGGGCGGTCGTCAGATCGAAACCATCCAGGGTAAAATGGGCGATGCCAGATATCAGGATTATTTGCGTGTAAACGATCCTACTTACAAAGGTACCTGGGTAGGCGATGGTGTGGTTATTGCCAATGGCGGTAAACTGAACTTCGATCCGGTTACGGGTGTAATTACCAATTATGGTGACCTAACTTTTGCGCCGAATACCACTCCGCAGTTGTTGCAGGATTATCTGGGCGTTTTTTATGGTGCCAAAGAGAACACCATGATGAGCCGCACCTATGCCAAATTGCGCGAAGTAACTTTTGGCTACCAATTGCCTAAGAAATTACTGGAGCGCACGTTTATCAAATCGGCCAATATTTCGGTAGTAGGGCGTAATCTCCTGTACTTTATCAATTCTACTTATAACGATGTAGATGTAGATCAGTACTCGGGCAGAGAAGGTACCTCTACACTGCAAACACCAACTACAAGAAGTATAGGTTTTAACCTGAATGTTACTTTTTAACCTTTAGCAATAAGTATTATGAAATCAATATATAAAATCCTGTTCCTCTTCATCATCGTTGCTGTTTGTGGCGGGTGCAAGAAAGAATTTGAAGAAAATTTTAAAAATCCGAACCAGGCCGAAACCGTTCCGCCAAACTTATTATTGAACGGTATTTTGTTCGATATGTACGAGGCACCTTTTTCGGGCTCAGAAAGATGGAACCAGTACACTGCGGCCAACTATTTCTATTACGCAACCAATAACTACGACTGGACAGGCGCTTCGTTAGATTATACGACTTTAAAAAATGTGGTAAAAATGGAAGAGGAAGCCAACCGTTTAGGCGGTGCGGTAGCTAAGCCTTACCTGGCACTGGCTAAATTCTTTAAAGCGTATTATTTTGTGAAAATGAGTTTGAAAGTGGGCGATTTACCGATGACCGAAGCCTTAAAAGGTTTCGCCAACTTAACCCCGAAGTACGATACCCAAAAAGATACTTTTAAACAATCGTTAACCTGGTTAGAAGAATCGAACAACGATTTATCGGCTTTAATTGTTGCAGGCAACAAGGAATTAAAAGGCGATATCTACCTTAAAAATGACCTTGCAGCCTGGCAAAAGGTGGTGAATACCTTTAAATTACGGACTTTGATCAATTTGAGCACAAAAGCAGACGATGCCGACTTACAGGTAAAACAACAATTTGCTGCGGTATTGGGCAACCCGACCAAATATCCGGTTATGGAGAGTATGGCCGATAATCTTCAGTTTGTGTATAACGAGAGTTTTAATAAGTATCCGAACAATAAAGATAATTTTGGTAATGATGCCCTGCGTTACAATATGGCGGGTACGTATTTAAATACGCTTTCGACCCTTAAAGATCCCCGGGCCTATATGGTAGCTGAGCCGGCAAGGGGTATAGCAGAAGCCAACGGTTACGCCATTACCGATTACCGCAATTTTATTGGTGCACCTACAGGTGAAGATCAAGGGGTAATGTTGGATAAGGTACAGAAGGGGTTGTATTCGCTGATTGGCCGTTATCGCTACTATAGTGGTTATACAGCCGAAAATACGTTTATCATTGCTTATCCTGAGCTTTGTTTCATCAAAGCAGAGGGCATTAACCGCGGTTGGGCTACTGGCGATGCCGAAAGCTGGTATAAAAAAGGGATTCAGGCTTCTATTGGCTTCTATGGTATTAAAGATGGTATTAATGTGGTCACCTTTTTGAAAAAGGATGGGAAGCTGGGCGAATTTGAAAACTTTAATGTTAATTTCTCTTTCGAAAGCGATTATTATTCGCAGACTGCGGTTAAATATGCCGGTAATACAACCGATGGTTTAAAGCAGATCCTGACGCAGAAATACCTGGCTTATTTCCGTAATTCGGGCTTCGAAGCTTACTATCAGTACCGCAGAACAGGTGTGCCAACTTTCGATTTAGGTCCTGGCGTAGGTAATAGTAACAGGATTCCCAAGCGTTTTCAGTACCCTAATATTGAAAGAACAACCAACGGCGAAAACCTAAAACAGGCTTTACTTCGCCAATATAACGGAATTGACGACATTAATCTGTCGCCGTGGATCGTTAAACCATAATTGTTAACGATCTGATATTCAACTTTAAATTCGCAAAACGATCCTCCGCCATAGAGGGAGGATCGTTTCCTTAAATAATAATTGAATTAATTTTTGCATAAATAGTTTAAAAGCGCTAATATTGCACTCCCAAAACGAACAAGGGTATTTAACTGCAAAGTGTAAATAAACCTCGTTTAAGGAAACGACCAGTACTCCTTCTTAGCTCAGCTGGTTAGAGCATCTGACTGTTAATCAGAGGGTCGCTGGTTCGAGCCCAGCAGAGGGAGCAAAGATTTTCAAGCCTGAAAATCATTTAAAAACCCCATTTCTAGCTAATAGGATGGGGTTTTTTATTTCCATAATAGGAAGTTTCCTACCTCCATTTTGTCTTTTCAATAGCCAATCTATGTTAAGTTTTACAGGAAAAACTGTCGAATTTAACGTATGACTTTTACAAATATTTAACAAAGAAAATCCCGCGATTTAGGACTTCCGGTATCCGTAAACGCAATTTTTTTCAAGTTAAAATGGCAACAGTTGATGCAAAAATCTACGTTCACCATTACAAAAATGATGGTACGTGCAATGTAAAAATCAGAATTTACCACAAAAACCAGCAGAGGTTCATCGAAACAACTCACTTTCTCTGCGACAAACAGTTAAAAAGACATCCCGAAAACAAGCGGGAGTTTCTAATTAAAGACCAGTTTGTTAAATCACTGGTCAATTCGGAATTGGATAGCTATAGATTGGCTATTAGCAATCTTGGTCCAAAGCTTCACCTTTTTAGTGCCGATGAACTCAAAAGATATCTGACCAGGACTGATGAAAGGATTGATTTTATAGCTTTCTGTAACGGGTTTATAGCTGGCCTTGAAGAAAGCAGTAGAGGCAAGAGCGCAGCAAACTATCGAACTGTTAAGAACAGCCTCATAGATTTTTTGGGTAAGGAAAGGATATTCATCGAGGAAATCAACTGCGATATGCTTGGTGACTGGGAGCGTTATCTTAGGTCAAAAAGGGTAATAACTAGATTGAACCAGTTTCAAAAGCCAATCTCAACTTTTCAGCATCCATTAAAAGATGCCAGTGTGCATAATTATATGCGTGACTTAAGGGGGCTTTTCAACCATGCTAGAAAAAAATATAATAGAAAGAGTTTGGGCATCATCAGGATTGAGCACTATCCCTTTGATGAGTACAAAATCGTTGAAGCACCATTAACTCGTAAACGTAATACAGATATTGATACATTAAAGCTCATCCGGGATAGTAGCCCTTTGCCGGAAAGTAGAGCAGAGCTGGCCAGAGACTTATTCATGCTGTCTTTTTACATGTGCGGTATTAATGCTGTAGATATTTTTAAGGTAGATAAGTCTAATATTGTTGGAGGAAGACTGGATTACAATCGTTCAAAAACCAAAGATAAGAGAAAGGATAACGCCTTTATCAGTATAAAGGTCGTAGCTCAAGCCAAACCGCTTATAAATAAATACATAGGAACTATTAGCCAACGATATGGCAATATTGGAAGCTTGAACAAGGCTTTAAGTGCAGGTATGAGAGAGTTGTGCAAACAGATAGATGCCAAGGGAATAACCTACTATTGGGCCCGCCATACCGTTGGTAATTTAGCACGTAATAAATGCAGAATGAGCAAAGACGATGTTGGACTTGCATTGAACCATGTAGATCAGGGGAAAAGGGTTACAGATATATATGTAGATAAGGATTGGAGTATTATTGATGAGCTACAAGAAAGGGTACTAAAACTTTTGGAGGAAAAGGAGTCTGACAAAGAATAAAAGATAAATGATTGGATTAATTATTCCATGCGAAGTAAGCACACCATTCATATGAATAACCAATTATTATAATCAACCCGCTGTGTGCACAAAAAAATATGGCAACAATAAGTGCAAAAATTTACAAGCATCACAAAAAAGCTGATGGAACCTACAATGTAAAAGTCTGTATTTTCCACAAAGGCCAAAGAAGGTACATCCACACCAATCACTATCTGGTTCGCAAACAGTTATCATCAAAGTTCAAGATAAAGGACAAGTTTATCGCCGATCTTGTTGAAAGACAGCTGATCGATTACCGGAAAACAGTTAGCGAACTTGGTAATAAGCTTAGTTCATTTAGCGCTGAAGCATTGCGGGATTATATTAGGGATAAAGATGCAGATATCGATTTTATTGTATTTTGCGATGAACATATTCAAAAAACAAAATTGGAAGGCCGAGAAGGTACCGCGTATAATCACCGTAAAATTAAAAATAGCCTTACAGATTATTTTAGAAGACAAGTTGTTTCTGTTACAGAGATTACCTCGGCTATGCTGATTTCTTATGAGTGTTACCTGAAATCAGAAAGAAAAATGTCAAGGATAAACCAATTAGGAAAAATGGTTGTGACCATTAAGCCAGCTATGAGTGAAAGAGGGGTTCATAATCAAATGAAAGATTTAAGGACATTATTTAATGCTGCTAGGGATTTCTACAATAATGAAGATTTGGAATTCTGCCGAATCAAACACTATCCTTTTAAAAAATACAAACTTGGGCCAGTTCCATTGGCAAAAAAAAGAAACAACTCGATTGAGGAAGTACTTTTAATCAGAGATTGTGTAACAGAGCCTGGAAGTCGGGCAGAACTTGCAAAGGAACTTTATATACTTTCCTTTCTTACTTGTGGAATGAATGCGGTGGATCTTTACAGTTGCACAAAGGATAATATTAGAGATGGTCGTATAAATTATAATAGATCAAAAACCAAAAGGAAAAGAAGGGATGATGCTTTTATCAGCATAAAAATAGTAGAAGAAGCCAAGCCTTTATTGATGAAATATATTGACAAACTCCGTAAACGTTATGCCACCTATGGAACACTTGATAGTGCGCTGAGTAAGGGAATGAAAGAAATATGTAAAAAGACAGGACTGGATGGGGTCACTTTTTACTGGGCACGTTATACCTTTGCAAATCTCGCCAGAAATTCCTGTAGAATGAGCAAGGATGATGTTTTATTGGCAATGAACCACGTGGATATGGCAAGCCGTATGGTAGATGTTTATATTGAGAGAGATTGGAAGATTGTTGATGAAGTACAGTTAAAAGTTCTTCAATTGTATAGAGCTGCAGGTGTTCAATTGGTAATGAATGAAGAACCGCAATATGAAGAATATTATTACTAAAACTGTAACAAGTATGTAACTGGGCAAAATTTTTAGGTATTCAAAAAAGCCTTAAAATCTGCCTTCTTACGAGTAAAATGCGTATTTATTTGTATATCTAGACTAGAAGACTCATAATCCGTAGGTCCCTGGTTCAAGCCCAGGTGGGCCCACCTATAACCGCCTTACAAAGAAATTTGAAGGCGGTTTTTTGTTTTTCTCTGAGCTGATTTTTGATCAGCAAAGCTGGCTAAGGCAGTCGTCCTTTTGGCAGATCTTACATAATTTTTTGTTAAACTTTACGCAAAACCGTAACAAATACGTAACGGAAATTTTTGCGTGCTAACCTAAAGAATTATGGCAACTGTTAGCGCCAAGGTGTACGAACACCACAAAAAAGCAGATGGAACTTATAACGTCAAAATCTGCGTCCATCACAAAGACCAAAGAAAGTTTATTGACACTAACCACTATGTCGTCAAAAAACAATTAACGGCAAAAATGAAGGTCAAAGACAATTTTGTAAATGACCTTATTGACGATCAACTAAAAGGCTATCGCAAGGTTATCAGCGAGCTGGGGGAAAAACTCAATTTCTTTAATGCGGAATCTTTAAGGGACTACCTCCGTGAAAAGGATAGTGATGTCGATTTCATTAAATTCTGCGCTATGCATATTGAGCAGACGTTTAAAGAAGGAAGAACCGGCACAGCACATAACCATCGCAAAATACGCAATAGTTTGATCGATTATTTTAAAAGGGATTCTGTCTCGATTAACGAGATCAATTCAAACATGCTAGCTTCTTATGAACGGTATCTAAGGAGTGAGCGCACGATGACACGCGCTGTTACAAAGGATGGTCAGACCAAAGAAAAAACAGTAAAAGGCCTATCTGATAGTGGACTGCATAACCATATGCGCGACCTCCGAACCCTATTCAATGCGGCACGAAACCTTTACAACGACGAGGATTTAGGGATTTACCGGATCAAACATTATCCTTTTAAAAAGTACAAGATTGGTAGTGCTCCCTTAACAAAAAAAAGAAACAACACTTTGGAACAGGTGTTGGCGATAAGATACAGTATAACAAAACCCGGGAGCCGTGCGGAATTAGCAAAAGAACTCTACATGCTTTCGTTCTATTTGTGCGGCATTAATGCAGTTGATTTGTACTACCTAGATAAAAAAGACATCAAAAACGGCCGGATCGATTACAACCGCTCAAAAACAGAAGGCAGAAGAAAGGATAATGCCTTTATCAGTATAAAGATCGTAGAGGAAGCCAAACCTTTGTTAGAAAAATATATTGAAAAACTTTCAGTCCGCTATGTTGATTCTGATGGACTAAACAGGGCCTTGGGAATGGGAATGAAACATCTTCGGAAACTTACAGGCATTGATAAACTTACATTGTATTGGGCTAGACATACTTTTGCAACTATAGCACGCAACGCATGCCGCATTAGTAAGGATGATGTGGCTCTAGCCCTTAACCACGTAGACGATGAGCACCGCACGACAGATATCTATATTGAAAAAGATTGGAGTATCGTTGATGACGTACAGATTAAAGTTATAGGCCTATTAAGGAAGCTAGTCATAAAGGTAGCTGCAAAACAAAAGAAAGAAGCATCACTAAAAAAGGCTGCGTAAAATTGACACCTGCATGGTCTAGTTATTGGACCGTGCAGGTTTGTTTATTAATTTAAAACCCCAAATTTGAATATCATGAAAAATCTGATTTTATTTTTCCTGACTAGTATTATTGCCACGGGGCATTTCTGGCAGGCACAACTATGAAAAATCCCTTGCCGGCCTTTATTGTGGCATTCGGCGTGTGGATGCTCTTTGTTTACCGGATAGCCCGGAAATGGAGATTGGCTTTTTTTGTTCAATAAAATGAATCTACAGGATTAACTTACCAATAAGTTGTTTAATCGCTAGACACGTAATTCTAATTGAGCGAGAAATGGAGACAGCTAATGATATCTATATTCAATTACGTTAAAACTCTGTCCAGCTGTTCTCGTATGTTTAAGCACAAATTAAAGCCAGCATTCCAATGCTGATCAAAAGTATACAAATTGTATACTCCTTCTGACTGCCTATGTCATATGAAGTAAGATCTTCAAGATTTACCTAGCATTCAAACAATCGAGCTTAAACTAGATTTACGAATAATTAATCATGTTCAGGTCGATTAATCGAAGCAAAAAAAAAATATAAAAAATAATTAGGTTATTCCGACCGAACGGTCTATATTTGACCTATCAATTTAATTCAGAAATGACAAAATCAGAAAGAACCAAGCAATTTATCATCGAACAATCCGCTCCATTATTTAATACCAAGGGGATTGCCGGAACCGCTATGAGTGATGTGATGGAGGTTACTAAATTGGCAAAAGGCAGTCTTTACGGACACTTCGACAGCAAAGATGAGCTGTCTTATGCAGTCGTAGATTTTAATCTTTCAAAACTGGTGGGCAGAGTTGAACAGGCGGTGAATAGGGAGAGTTCAGCAAAAGATAAGCTTCTGGCTTTCCTGGACACTTTTGCTACTCCAATGCAATTTCCTGTAGAGGGGGGGTGCCCAATGGTGAATTTCGGGAGTGAATCTGACGACACGAACCCAGTTGTCAGGTCAAAAGTTAAAGCCACAATTTTGAGTGCCCAGGCCAGGATCGCAGCGATTATTGAATATGGGATCGCAAGAAAAGAATTTAAATCCACTTTCAACGCCAGCGAATTTGCTATTAAAATGATGACCCTCATAGAGGGGGGAGTACTGATTGGACGCGTGCTGGAGAGCAATACTCAAATGGAAACCATTATTGCGATCCTTAAAAAAGAAATCAGTCAAGAGCTAAGCTGATTTTTTTGTCAAGTTTTAGTCCGACCGGTCGGACTAAAAACCAATTAAAATAATAAGTCAACAAATAACAACCATAAAAAACAAGAACAACATGAAAAAGTTAACTTCCATTTTCGCCATCATTCTATTGGCCACAACGTTTGCCTTTGCGCAAACCACAATTAATGCTAACCCCGCCAACATCGTGATCGTTCACGGCTCGTGGTCCTCGGCTGCTGACTGGGAGGCTGTCTCCGCTAAACTAAGAGCAG
The DNA here is from genome assembly GCF_018613605.1 of Pedobacter sp. ISL-64. Classification (GTDB taxonomy): domain Bacteria; phylum Bacteroidota; class Bacteroidia; order Sphingobacteriales; family Sphingobacteriaceae; genus Pedobacter. Next base: position 20,836 of record NZ_JAGGPU010000002.1, read on the forward strand.
ACGGCAATCAGGTGACAGTAGTTAACCTGCCCGGACATGGAACCGACCAAACCTCCATCACCTCCATTAGTCTCCAGGGATATGTAGATGCAGTTAAAAAAGCCATCAATGGAAGCAAGGAAATCGTTTTGGTAGGCCATAGCTTCGGAGGTATTGTGGTTAGCGCTGTTGCTGAACAGATTCCATTGCAGATTAAAAAACTCGTTTACGTGGCTGCCTATATCCCGCAAAACGGCGAGAGTCTGCTTACTATCGCCAATACCGATGCAGCAAGCCAAGTGGGTAAATATCTTCAAATTGACGAAAAGGCTGGGATCGCGGGCATTGCAAAAGAAGGAATTGCCAGCACTTTCGTAGCTGATGCACCCAAAGGTGTGCAAGACTATGTAACTACGCATTTCAGGGCTGAGCCCTTAGTGCCCCTGGCTTCTCCGGTTATGCTTAGTGCAGCCAATTTCGGGCGTGTCGCCAAGATTTACATCCATACCTATAATGACCAGGTAAATAGCTTAGCGTTGCAGCAAAAAATGGTTAAAGCAACTGACATTACCCGATTTTACGGGTTGCCTTCGAGCCATACTCCGTTCGTATCTATGCCGCTCACGCTTGCCGCTATTATCGCAGGCGAAGCCAAGTAACAAAAATTATTCCTCAAAACTAAAGTACAATGAACTCAAACCTACAATTCAGCGGACTCATTCCTCAACACTACCAGGAGCTGCTAGCGCCTTTTCTATTTGACGGCTTCTCCCGAGATCTGGTTGACCGGATAAATTTTGTGGGTGTCCGCGACGTGCTGGAACTGGCCAGTGGAACAGGCAGCCTGACCTACAATTTACTTCAAAAGTTGCCAGCCGAAGCGCATTTACTGGCTACTGATCTGGAACGCAGTATGCTGGAAGTGGCAAGTCAAAGACTCGAGTCTGAACATTTATCCTGGGACGTAGTGGATATGACCAGCATACCTTATGTCGACGAGCAGTTTGACCTGATTGTTTGCCAGTTCGGCCTGATGCTGGTGCCGGATAAATTAAAGGCGCTTACGGAAATGCGACGGGTATTGAAAAAGGGCGGCAGGCTGGTGTTTAGTGTTTGGGCGGATATCCAGGACAATGCGGTTTGGGAGATCAGTGGGAAAGTTATCGAAAGCTTTCTAGGAGCCAACCCGATGCTCCAAAATCCCGGTCCTTTTTCCCTGGCAAACAAAGATGACGCGACTGATCTGCTTGAAAAAGCAGGTTTCGAAAACAGCACGGTTACTTCAGTCGCTCACAATGGCACCATTGAAAGCGCAGCGATGTCAGCCGGTGGCATGATACAGGGACTTCCGGTCTTTATGGCAATCAATAAAAGAGATCCTGCACTGGTGTCTCAAATTGTGAAGGCACTGGAATCCAAACTGGAATCAACTCTAGGTAACCATCCGCTAATATCCCCGTTACGGGCCTTAGTGTTTGAAAACGTTAAATAAAATTTAAAACAAAAAAAAATGGAAAATATAGCTTGGTACGTATACGTACTTTTTTCAGCAACGGTTGTCCTTTCGGCGTGGCTATTCATTAAGGCAACCGGTTATTCTAAAACCGGCATCATTATGATCATTGTCTGGACAATAATCCAGTCCGGGCTTGGCTTATCCGGGTTCTACAGTAATACCGATTCACTGACTTCCCGGTTTCCCCTGCTTGTCATTCCACCGGTGCTGTTCCTGGGCTCGCGGTTTTTTACAGTAAGCGGAAAAGCATTTATTGATGGGTTGGATCTAAAAACACTAACCATATTCCACATCATCAGAATTCCGGTGGAAGTTACCCTTTTGTTCTTGTTCCTTGGAAATGCTATTCCCGAGGCCATGACCTTTGAAGGAAGGAACTTTGATATCCTTTCAGGTCTTTCAGCACCTGTAATCTACTATTTTGCCTTCGTCAAAAAGAGTCTTGGCAAAACTGCAATGATCATCTGGAATGTCATCTGCATAGTTTTGTTGCTAAGCGTTGTAACTAGCGCTGTCTTATCCCTTCCTGAAAGATACAACCAGTTTGGTTTTGAACAGCCCAACATTGGTGTCGGATTCTTTCCCTTTCTCTTGCTTCCTGCCTTGCTTGTTCCGCTGGCATTATTCTCGGGCGCTGCTGCCATCAGGCAACTCGTTTTAAACAAAAATTTCACCTTTAAAAATCAAAATCATGAAAACTGAATACTTCGTTACCCACCTGTCCGTACCGCTTAAATCCAACTATCAGGCTTTTACACAGGAATTAGAAAAGGCACTTGGAAAACTCGATCTGCCTGCCCTTGCCAAGGCAGGGCATGACTCCAAAGCCACCGAACTAGCGATTATGGCGATGCAGGGCGAAGAAGGAATGACGTTGTTTAACTTGGAAGACCTGGGCCAATTGCTCAGTTTAAACGGACCACCCAGAACAGGCAAAAGATATTTTGTCGGTAATTACCAGCGTGCCTCCCAGATCATCAGCAGCGACATCCGCCTTGGCTTATATGCACCACTTCGTGTTTTGGTATACGAAACGGAAAACGGAAGCGCACACGTCGAATATGAACTCCCATCTTCCCAATTTTCAAGGTTCGGGGTTGAACTGATTACCAAGTCGGGCCTGGGCTTGGATGGAAAACTGGAACGACTGATTGCAGCCTGCGACCTGCGTGCATCAAAATAGGTAACTGATGGAAATTGCAAATCAAAATACAGCCAAACTTGGCAGATTAAACAGAACATTGGTCATCCTGGCGATTATTGTACACCTGTTATTCTTTCTGTTGGAAGCTATTTTCTGGATGATGCCAGAGGTTCATACGGTATTGATTGAAAAGTTGAATAACCCAGTGTCATCAACGGTATACGTCCAGGCATTGACTTTAAAAAATCTGTTCATCAATCAGGGATTTTACAACCTGTTTCTGGTTTGCGCAGGGGTATGGGGATTACGACTTCTACAGGTGAAGAAAGTCTCAGAAGGATACGCAGTACTAATCTTGTTGTGTTTTTCTGCCGCCGGAGCGGGGGTCGTCCTGGCATTAAGTACAAAGGCCTATATCTTGGCAGTCCTTCAGGCTGCGCCGTCTCTGTTGGCACTTATCCGCTTGTATCCGGTATTTCAAAAGCTCACAAATTCAATAAATCACGATTAAAAGATAATGACAATGAAAAATCAAGTATTAATTACCGGGGCTACCGGAAATACCGGCGGTCATGCCGTAAAATACCTTTTGGAACAAGGCGTTCCTGTCAGGGCACTAGTCCATAAACTAGATGGCCGATCTGATGCACTTGTTGCTTTAGGAGTTGAGGTGGTGTTAGGTGACCTGTCCGATCTGGAATCTGTAAGTGCCGCCATGAAAGACATCTCTAGCGCATTCTTTGTCTATCCAATCACACAACCAGGCATCATTGAGGCTACGGCATATTTTGCGCAGGCCGCCGCAGAAAATGGTGTAGCACATATTGTGAACCTTTCCCAGTTTGGGGCGCACCGTCATGTAAGAAGTCATGGCGCACAAAACCACTGGATTGCTGAGAGGGTCTTCGAACGGTCTGGGGTACCAGTAACGCAGCTGCGCCCAACCCTGTTCGCAGAATGGTTCCTATACCAGTCGACGATGATCAGCTCACAGCGCAAATTTTTTCTTCCTTTTGGCGATGCCCGATATGCGCCGATAGCTACCGAAGATATCGGACGTGTGGTGGCGGCAATATTGGCAGAACCAGCTCCCCACGCCGGCAAGAGCTATGATTTGTTTGGGCCAAAAATCTTAAATATGGCAGAGATCGCAGCCATCTTTTCCGAGCAGCTGGAGAGTACAGTGACCTACGTCCCAATTGATACAGATACCTTCGTCGGCATTGTTAAAACGGCTATGAACGCAGGCCCTTATTTCCTGCAGCACGTGACATCGCTTGGTCAGGACCTCAAGGAAGGCAGGGCGGCTGGGATGAATGATTTGGTGGAAACCCTAACCGGACAGAAACCAATGGAGATATCAGAATTTATTCATAAAAACAAAGCAGCATTCGCTTAAAGAATAAACCAACGGCCATGGAACAATACCTAGCAGCATTAACGGCAAACAGAGCATCACTAAACGAGCGCACCCGGAGCCTTACCGGCGCACAACTTAACTGGGTACCTCCGGGGCATCAGAATAACATCATCTGGAATATGGGTCACATGCTTGTTGTAAGTGAAAACATATTGTATAAACTTTCACCGCACAGCAGGCCAGTACATCCCTTTGAGATCGCGCAATTCGGCAGGAACATTAAGCCTGAGCATATTGTCCTGGAACAGGAAATATCTCAGATCAGTCAGGCATTGTTGAAAACTGCCCGGACTTTCAAAGGAGCTCCCGAAGCGACTGTCAGCAAAGAGCGGTTACAGTTTCTATTGTTCCACGAAAGCCTTCACCACCAGACTATTGATAAAATTATACAACAATTAACCATTTAAAAAATTAAACCATCATGGAAACAAAAGTATTAGTCACTGGCGCTACCGGCGCTACAGGCAAAAATGCCATCATCAAACTCGTTGAACTGAACATCCCTGTAAGGGCACTTGTTCATAAAATAGATGCCCGTTCTGCTGAACTTGCCGCCCTGGGAGTTGAGATCGTGGAAGGCGACTTATCAGATCTAAACTCGGTAAGTGCCGCTTTAAAAGGAATTAGCGCTGCCTATTTTGTCTACCCGATACAAGTTCCGGGTTTGATCGAGGCGACGGCATATTTCATTCAGGCCGCATTAGAAGAAAATGTTGGTCATATCGTAAACATGTCCCAAAGAACTGCAAGGAGAAATTCCCCTAGTCATGCAGCGCAAAACCACTGGATCTCCGAACGTTTATTTGACCAATCAGGAATACCCGTAACCCATTTACGCCCAACACTATTTGCCGAATGGCTTTCTTATTTCGCCGGTGAGATAAAAGGGAACAACAGACTGATCTCTCCGTTTACTGATATCGCTTATGCCCCGATCGCTGGAGAAGATACCGGCCGGGTGATCGCCTCTATTCTTGCCGATCCAGAATCATTTGCCGGACAGACGTTAGAGTTGTATGGCCCGGAGGAATTAACCCAGGAGCAGGTTACAGAACAGTTATCGGAGGTATTGGGAAGAAAAATTACCTATATCCCGATGGAGATAGACGCTTTCGGAGAAGTCTTAAAACAATATTTTACTCCATATTTTGTACAGCACATTGGGGGAGTTGCACAAGACTTCAAGAGCGGCATATCAGGTGGGATGAACAAACACGTTGAACAGATTACCGGCCAATATCCCATATCCATCAGGGATTACATTCAGAAAAACATTGCGCTCTTCAAATAATCCTAACTAATTCCATTACTCAGGCATTTTGAGGCGTCATCAAAACATCCTTTTATAATAGATATGTCAAAAGCAGAACGAACACGTCAATACATCATTGAGAAAACGGCACCCTTATTTAACAGGAAAGGTTATGTCGGAACGACCATGAGTGACATCATGGAAGTAACCGGCCTTTCCAAAGGAGGCATATACGGTAGTTTTGCGAAAAAAGACGAGGTGATGGTCGCCGCCTTCCGGTTCAACCATCAGAGGCTGCAGGACAATTTTAACAAAAAATTGAAAGCGAAGGTCAGTTTTAAAGAGAAATTACTGGCCTACCCTCAGCACTATAAGGGATATTTCGAGCATTTGATGCGAAGTGGAGGTTGCCCTATCCAGAACACTGCCATTGAAGCAGATGACACGCATCCCCTGTTGAAAAAATTGGCCGGAGATGCACTTGAAGTTTGGAAAAAACAACTGATCGGTTTCATTGAAGGAGGCATAGCGAGAGGGGAGTTTTCTGCTAGAGCAATTGATCCCGAACGGACTGCGCTAACCATCATATCCGCCATTGAGGGTGCTGTAATGGTTTCGATGTTATCCGGAAAAACCAGCGAATTAGGGCTGGTGATGGATTCTGTAACCAAGCTAATCACAGACCTAGACTAACTTACTAATTGCCCATATATAGTTTACATGAAACCCATACATAGAACAATACTCCTGCTCACGGTAATAGCTGCCGCAATTATGGAACTTATAGATATATCCATTGTAAATGTCGCACTGTCTCATATGAGCGGGAACCTTGGCGCGACACTGGAGGATACCTCTTGGGTAATCACCGCCTATGCCATCGCAAATGTGATCATTATCCCCATGACCAGCTTTTTGACCACTAATCTAGGCCGCCGCAACTATTATATCGGGTCAGTCGTACTATTCGTTTTCTGCTCCTTCATGTGTGGCAATTCCTCCAATATCTGGGAATTAGTCTGCTTTCGGTTCCTGCAAGGCCTTGGCGGCGGGGCTTTGCTTTCCGTGTCAGCAGCTGTAGTCTATGAACTCTTCCCGAAAGAAAAGCAAGCTACTGCCAGCGCCATTTTTGGAGTAGGCATCTTCCTTGGACCAACCATCGGACCGACACTCGGTGGGTACATTACAGAATTTGCTTCATGGCCCTGGATCTTCTACATCAATTTGCCTATTGGAGTCCTTGTAGCATTTTCATGTTATATGTTGTTGCCAGAGCCAGTTTTGAAGGGTAAGAAAACAGCAGTGGACTGGACAGGAATTGGACTTCTTGCCACCGGCATAGGCGCTTTGCAAACCGTTTTGGAGAGAGGCCAGGCGGAGGACTGGTTTGACACCGGTTATATTGTAATCCTAACCGTAGTTGCAGTGATCTCGCTTGCAAGCTTTATATACTGGGAACTCCGCGTCAGTAACCCTGTAGTCGATCTGCGGGTGCTGAAGAGCAAAGAGCTAGCAATAGCCGCGGTATTAACCTTTATTACCGGAATTGGGATGTTCACTTCCATTTACCTCACTCCGGTTCTTTCCCAGCGTCTGCTCTCTTTTTCACCTTCGCAAACTGGAGTATTGCTGCTGCCAGGCTCGTTTGTTGCCCTTCTTGTACTGGTTTTATCTGGCAAGATTTTACAGAAAGGAGTTTCTCCCGTTTTAATTGTACTGTTTGGATTTATTTGCTTCATTTATTTCAACTGGTCCATGTCTCAAATTAGCCTGAACACCTCGTCCACTTACATCTCCATTGCCTTGATTTTCCGCGCGGCAGGTATGGCCTTTCTTACTGTCCCGCTGACCACACTGGCAATATCCTCACTCGAAGCTAAAGACATGCCTCAGGGAGCCGCACTGAATAATATGATGCGTCAACTTGGTGGTTCGTTCGGAATTTCGATCCTAAACACCTATGTAGCTCGAAGGATGGGTGTCCATCGGACTGATCTGATCAGCAACATCACAGAATACAATCCCATAGCCACTGAAAGAATTCACAATTTAACGAAAACATTCCAGCAACGTGGTTTCGACCAATCAGCAGCATACGGGCGGGCAATGAAAGTAATTGACAACACCGTACAAAAGCATTCTTTGCTGTTAAGCTACATTGACGGATATCTCTTTATTGGAATCTTCTTTGCTTTGGCTATTCCTTTACTGTTACTGGTAGCCAAAAGGAGAAAAGGGCCTATAGTGATCGCATCGGCCGACCACTAAGGAGATGGGCTAGTTCAGTATTAAACAATCGGCGGAGATTATAGCTGGATATTTTTAGCTTATTGCTTTAGCCAATTCTACACAGAAAGATTTGATTTTTATGTCTAGTTTCTATTGATTTTGAATGTAAATAATTGAATGAACAAATACGCTGATAAAATTATAGCAAACTTAATTCTTAAAATATGATTAAGGCAATGATGACGACCGGCAGTTAATTATCGAACTGTTGGCAAAGTCCTTTGAGGACAACCAGAGTGTAAACTACATTATCCCTCAGGATGCCAAAAAGCCGGAGCGCACTCGCGCTCTAATGGACTACTCCATCGAGGTATGTTCCCTGTTCGGCGAGGTATGGCTCTCCGATGATAAGAAAGCTTGCACCCTTATTTTGTATCTACCACCAAAAGTCAGTCCTTCCGGTTCTTTAATCAATTTTATCTGGCTTCAAGTAAAAAAAAAGGCCAGCTGGTCTTGCAAGACGGCAACTGTTTGTTCAAATCACTTAACCCCTTCAACGCTGATTGTTTTGCAGTTTATGAATCAGCGCAGCACGGTTTTTTACCTTCGTTTTTCGGAAAATATTTTGGATGTGTTTTTTTACAGTTTCCTCTGAAATGTCCATTTTGACGGCGATCTCTTTATTAGTCATTCCTTCATATAGCCTTTGTATGATTAGTGTTTCCGTTCTGGTGAGATTGTAATGCAGGCAGTTCGCATAAAATAGCATCAGGCTTGTACTACCAATTGTTATATGGGCCTTTTGCATATATTCCAATCTCGCCCTCCTGGCCGATTTAACGAAAAACAGCAAGGTGATAATAATGAAACCTAAATTGGCGCACAGGACAAAAGCGAATTGCTCAGCCTGCAACCAGCTCAGAAAAGTCATCCCTGACCAAGGGAGTACTGCGCAATAAACCATCATTTCCTCTGCATAGAAGCGGTCCTGCCGGTTTCGTTCATAACGTTGCCTGATTGCCTTCAGGATATCCCATAGAATCACAAAGAAATAAACAGTAGGTATGATTGATCCATATTTGGTATCTTTTTCGAGTTGTCCGTTAATCGAAGACAGGATAACGTAAAAGAATAAGTAAGGCAATAGTAGGAATAAAAACACACCGCGGGTTGCGTGCCAGCGGATTGAAACCAATTCAAATTCCCTGTAAAAATAATACGGGAAGTAGGAAGCCAATAAAAAGCCTGTGGCATTTGTGATCATTATCTGCACCTGTACTGGGAATTGTATTTCTGCATTCGGTAAAAAGCCAATAGAGATGTTAAAGAGTACCAGCAAAAACAACAATAGACAATACTTGCCTTGGTGAGCATCTTGGGGACGATAAAAATAACGCGCAATTTGCCAGATAAGCATAACGGTTTCCAACCCAATACAAATGAGGGTAACGATATGTATCTGTGTAGCCATGTCCGCATATTTTTTACCTAATACATAAATAAATACGTTTGGTGGCTTTTACTAATTAAGCCTAATCTTCTTATATGCATTGGCTAACCAGGACTACCTGTATGTTAAGAAAAGATTAAACGTATGTGCATATAAAGATACGAGTAAATACCCCGCGTATGGGATAATTGAAAAATGTGACGGTTCAATTACGAAAGTCAGCAAAGATCTTGGTTAACCAAATTCGGTATTCATAGTCGCCCAGCCGTTGCTCATAGAAGTTAGATTTTGTTTGCTATACTGCCAACAGTTCTACCTTACTGTCTATGCTGAAAGCGGAAGACTGTGCTATTGTCGATATGGCCGTCCACGCCAGTGTGTATGAAGGATTGTATGAAACGAATGTAAAGCGGTTCCCCCATAACAGCCTCATCCATTTGGAAAGGGCCCTAGTTGACGTGCAATCTAAATACCTTACGCGCATAGTGGTCATTGACGGTGTTTATTCACAGGATGGTGGCCTGTCCAAGATGGAAGAAATTTACGAGCTGACCAAAAAATATGGGGCATTTCTAATGGTAGATGATGCACATGGGATCGGAGTTCTGGGACAAACCGGAAGAGGTGCCATTGAGATTTTTAGCTTGTTGGATAAAATAGATATTATTTCAGGAACGTTAAGCAAAGCATTCGGGCATATTGGAGGATTTGTGATTGCCAAGCCAGAGGTCGCTAATTACTTGAAATTTCAATCACGCCAACAGGTATTTTCTTCAACATCAACGCCTGCCGCAGCTGGTTTGCTGAAGGCCATTGACTTAATAGATGAAGAACCGGAGTGGCGCATCAAACTAGCTGATAACGTTACATATTATAAAAAGGGGCTATTGGATCTGAAACTTGATATCGGCACAACCGCCTCGCCGATCATACCAATTAAAATCGGAAATGCACATAAGACCGGAAATGCCGCAAGGTTACTGCTGGAGGCAGGAGTGTACGTAAATGCCATTGTCTATCCGGGTGTTTCCCGAAAGGATGCCCGTATAAGAACCAGCCTGATGGCTACCCATACCCGTGAGCACATAGACAAGGTACTCAACGCATTTGAATATGTTAATCAGAGGCTACAAATTGCTAAAGGCGAATAGCGGCGTATTTCACACAATTACCATTATGGTAAAAATGATGTCACTGAATTAAAAATGTTTAAATTAGTTGGCATTTAAGTGAAACGATGACAAAAAAAAGATATCAGGGACCGTCAAACGACAAGGAACGGTCTATGCAGAAGCTAATTGATGCCGTTGGGGTAGTTATCAAAACTAAAGGATATACCGGTCTAAGTGCTACCAATATAGCTCAGGCCGCAGGTCTGAGCAGAAGGCTTATCACACAGTATTTCGACACCATCGAGAATCTGATCGAGACCTATGTACGTGGTAAGGATTATTGGCTGGCCACAGCCGGCGATGCCGTTGACATGATAAAAAGAAGTAATGGAAATAATACGAGGAATATCCTAGATTGCCTTTTACAAAATCAACTGGACTATTTTCTCAGTAATGAGGAAATGCAAAAAACTATTCTTTGGCAAATCAGTGAAAGAACCAAGATCATGACCGAGGTTTGTGAGGAAAGGGAGCTGCTCAGCAAATTCTTTTTTGCTTTGTCTGATAAAGAACTAGAAGGAAGGAATATTGATCTGAGAGCGGTTTCAGCCATACTTGTAGCGGGCATTTATTACCTAGTGTTGCATGCAAAATCCACCGACGTGTTATTCTGTGAAGTAGACCTAAATAAACCGGAAGGTATGGAAAGGATAAAAAATGCTATTAGCTTGTTACTCAAGAAGACCTATGAATCCTGATATTCGGTTGCAATAAGTTCCAGCGATTAGAGATGTAGATTTAGAGAGTTTTTATACGACAGAGACGTTTAGGTATTAACTGGGTTACGTATGATTATTCCATTACCGATTATGTGTAAAATTGTGCCGAGAGCGTTAATTTGCGGGGGCTAACTGTTCTAGTTTCCCCTGCTTATTTTACCTTAAGCTCTCAAGAAGCGACACTTTCCGATTTAACTTTGGCTAAGTAATAGATGTCTGATTTGCATTACTATTGCTTAGTCCATTCCATTTATTAAATCCAGCGAACGTTGTTTGATGACGACCATTGCACCTCCATCTGACAAATTGCTTCACCGTTCAAAATAATTTCGAGATCTCAAATAAAGCCTGAGAATATTTTCCCTTCCGCAAAATTGTAGGCATTTAACGGCTTTAGGCACGTTTTGTCATAGAAAATACCACTATTTAGTAATGTCTATTACCTGAATTGAGTATTTACAGTTGCAGGAAGGCCGGCTAATTTTACATCACATTTTAATTTTTAACCAGCACTGGAAAGCAACCATGCGCATTTAATCTCATTTCTATGACAGCCAAAAAATTATATAACATATTGTTTGGTATGGAGCATCTCCCGACTGAACTTCAGAATGAACAAGAACGCATAAGATTGGCACAATACTTAGATAGCATTATCGGTTCAAGCCAGCATACGCATACTCAGTTATTATTTAGTGCCGGACAGGAAGCGGAGTATATTTATTTTGTAGAGGAAGGCCTTGCCAGGGGTTACAATTACGACGCTGAAAGGCACAGAGAGGATACTGTTATTCTTTGGGATGAAGGCTCTATATTTACCGACCCTTCAGGCTTCTTTAAAAAGCGACCCGCTGATCTTAATGTAGAGGTCATGTCAGGGAGTATTCTTAGGGTCATTTCCCATAAGCAATTGCTTGCGCTCTATGAGCAGTTCGCTTATGCAAACGTGTTCACCGCCTGTATGGCTTCAAGGTATACAAGCTATTTTATCAAAAGAAGCCATGATCTGGTTAGTTTATCCGCTTGGGAAAGATACCAGGAACTTCTCCTCCGTCATCCTGGCATCGAGCAAAAGGTCACCAAAGAAATGATCGCATCCTATATCAACGTTGCGCCGCAGTCGCTTAGTCGCATATTAAAGGAAAACAGAGGGTTCTAGCCTGTGTGGCACTTTTACAATCAACTCATGTCAATGTTTTTATGAATGTCTGTTAAGTTATTTCGCAACCTAGGTTACATCATTTTACCACATAAGTGTAGTTTAATTTAGAAGTCAAGAATGTAGCTTTAATTAGCCATTCAGGTCACCGGTTTCTCAAAGAAAAAGGCGTTATACTTAAATCATTACCATGAAAATTGTAGATGCGGCGAAAATAACAGACATTGCCAGGATCATATCCTTAGCGGTAATGCTTGCCTATTTGGCACTGCTGTTCATCCGTTTCATGAGTTCCTACTTGCCCAATCGGATATGGTATACTACCATATCAATGCGGACTGGCTTCAATTGCCCTTACGCCCGAAAGAGAACCCGAAACAGAATCGCTCATGATCGTAAATTTGCACTGTTCCAGCGTTACGGCGGTTAATAGAGTGTGTTGAATTGCCCCTGACAGTAGGCAGCATTTCTGGTTTGGCCGACCATAAAAATCCACAACTACACAACTAATGAGACAATAAAAATATAGGTAAGACGTCTGACCTAAATAGATGTATAATTTAAGGTTCGCATTTATCCTAAAGTGCATATTACCGCCTTATGGCACTAACAAAAAAAATAATGGGTGCGGTTGCAGCAATCGCACTAGTATTAACAACAATATTAACTTTTGCCTTTAAAGCAGACGGAGTGAATAAAGAGAAAACTTCTTTGTTAAGCAAACGCGCTGTGAATTGGTATTTTATTGGCACGGATCTGGCCGATGCCACTGACGCCAGTCAATATACAAGAACACCTAGTCCCGGTCAAATTTCTACGTGTGGAAATCCTAATCCGACATTGCCATGTCAGATCAGCGTTCCTGATGATGTAGAAAACGAATCAGATCTAGAAGCTTACTTTCTTGAACCAGCTCACGATGAACCATCAGAGGTTTATAGCCAGTCTATAAGCAAAAAACCCTGAAGTTAGTGACCTGATGCTAGTTAGACGAAAAGGTGCAGATATTGCACCTTTTCTAGTTTTGGGTTATACCGGTAATTTCTATTACATTTTCCGGAATCGGCAACGCATATCTAGGATCGTTGGGAGAAAGCTCGTAAGTTCTTCCGTCCAATTTCCTACGCAGGATAATTTCTGGTTTTTCCTTGTTAAGTCGTTTGATGTCTGACCATCTCAATCCTCTAAAAACAAGCTCTTTCCGTCGCTCTGACAACACAGTTTTTAGCAATTCTTTCTGGTCAGTATTACTATATTCAACATAATTTTTTCTCACAATGCGATTTGACAAAAGTCGATGAAGGTCTGCCAAGGCTTCCTGTATTTTGTTCAACCTAGCGAAACACTCAGCTCTTGTCAGGAACATTTCATCTGTACCTATTCCCCAGAACAGCATTGAGTTATGCGATTCATAGCTTCCTTTATATTTGTAAGTATTATCTGTGTTTTTCTTAAAATATAAAGTCCTTCTCAAATCATAGGCGGAGTATCCGGAATATAGCGTGCTATCTATGTTCCCTACAAATATCGACGTTGTCGATCCTGAAGCCAGTTCAAAGACTACTTCTGTATTAAATCTTGAAAAGGGCAAAGCTGCCAAAGTATCAAGCTCGTTGTAATCCAACAGATCATTTCTTAGCTGTAGGCATGAGTCTGCATATTTACCGGCCATTGTATAATCACCCATAAAGAGATAGGTTCTTGACAGGAAACCGAATGCGGCAGGCTTGGACGGCCTAATGACATGGGAAGATTTTATATTCAGTAGTCCTGCTGCTCTTTTAAGATCGTCTATGATTTGATCATAGCATTGTTGAACATTTGATCTTTTGGTAGGTTCGTTAAAATTTGTATTCAGCCTGATGGGTATTCCAAGATCTGAGCTTGCCGTAACAGGATCATATGCCTTTGCCCAAATGCCCATACCGTTCAAGAAAGCGGATGCCCTGAATACCAATGCCTGCCCAAGTATATCTCTACTTCTGAACTTCTCTGAAGGTTCAAATTTATCGTAAGCCTCAATCACAGCATTAGCATAGTTTACTTTTTCATAGAGGTTATACCAGTCGTTGACAGGGTTGGAAAAAACAACATTTTTGTTCCAGATATACAGATTTCTTTCATCCTCGCTGGCAAGTCCTTTCCAGAGTTCTGTAGTAAGGTAAAAATTATCGGCACTTGTTTCTCCTAGTGCCGATTCCTGCTCGCTCATCTTATAATAGGTATCTAACATTGCCTGTAGGTCTTCAGCGGTTCCAGGTACGGCAAGCCTGCTGTCAGGTTTGGTTTCCAAGTATTTTTTACATCCTGTGATAGCCAAAGAAAAAACCATTAGGCACACTATCATCTTTTTTTCTGTCTTCATTTGATTAATAATTAAAATCCAGCCCTTAGGCCTAAAGAGATTGTTTTTGAAGGAGGAAGAGAGGTTAGATTTCTTGAATAGTCAGGATCAATGTTCTTCTTATTGGCAGTCCATAGCAGGCCGACGTTGCTCATATTGGCATATAAGTTGAAATCGCTAATTTTCAGTCTGGCCAAGAATGATAATTTCGGGCTGTACTCAATATTAATATACTGGATCCTAACATGATCACCCTTTTCAATCAGGGCGCCGGAATACTTATAGAAATTTTCCCTGTTTGTAGGAGCTGGGTAGACCAGTGAAGGTATACTTGTCCATTTTTCGTCTCCAGGATTTTGCCACCTCTCTGCAAAGTCTTTATGGCCTTTGCCGTTTGTATATAACCCATTATATTCAATACTTTGTCGTCTAAAAAAATATCCGAGTTTATAGCTTAGTGCTATACTTAAGGACAGCCCTTGCCAAGAAAAAGTATTTCCAAGATTTCCGTAATAGGTTGGGATAGCGGACCCCCAATAGGTGAGGTCATCAATTGTTGCAGTTGCTCCCGTTAATGTTGCGTAATTTTTGTTTACTACTCCATTGAGATATCCCTGTGGATCTCCAGTGGAAGGATCAAGTCCTGCCCACTTATAGGAAAGAATGCTATAAACTGGCAATCCGACTTTTCCGGTTATACCAATCGCAGATGTCATGAAATTGCTTGCCCTGATTGAGCTCAGATAATAATCCGTTACTCTATCCTTATAACGGCTCAAGTTCAGATTCGTTAACCATTTAAATCGACCATTAAAATTTATTGCACGTATTTCTATGTCAACGCCATTGCCCTTCATGGACGCAGCATTTTTTAGAAGGTTGAGTCCAGACCCAGTGGTAGGATCAAGGGGGGAGTTTCCCAAAAGGTCAGTTCCCTTCTTCTTAAAATATTCAAGACTTCCACTTATACGGCTATTTTTGGAACCAAAATCCAGAGCGAAATTTATTGTCCTGATTGTCTCCCACTTTAACTCAGGGTTGCCGAATTGGCTAAAGGTCGCATAGGGGGTTTGGGTGTATGGTGAATTGGCCCCATACAAAATCGTGGTAACAGCTGATCTCGATGGATCGGCATTGCCACTAAACCCGTAGGTTGCCCTGAGCTTTAATAAGGGCAAAGAATTGATGTTATAAAAGCTTTCCTTTGAAATCTGCCAGCTTAGCCCAGCTGACCATAAGGGGTTCCACTTATCATTTGTATTTACACCGAACAAGTTGGTTGCATCCTGCCTTGCACTTGCAGATAGTGTATACCTATTCTTGTAGGTATACGCCATATTGAAAAAATTGGACAGGTAATACAATTGGGTCTGGTACATGGTTCCGCTGGATGGAACAAATGCGTTACGCCCGGTAATAAAGTTTGGGTAGGTTCTTGTAAAATCCACATTTCCAAAAGTTAACAGGTCATCATTGAAACCATAATTTTTGCTCAATGCCCTTGAATTTACATTGTTTCTGAACTCCGCGCCGGCCAGGGCATGGAGCTCATGATCTCCAAATGTCTGGTCAAAATTGATCTGTCCCCTAATCTGGTTACTGTTGGTACGAGAGTAATCCTTATCCAGGATGCCTCCTTTAGGAACTATATATAGTACATTTCCATCTTTGTCAATTTGCGTAAACGAATTAACAACATCCCTTGCAAAATAACTGTTCTTGTCTTTCAGTGAAGTTCCTTCAACATTCTGGTTTTCATATTGGTATTTGGCCGAGATACTTATTCCATTACCCACATTATAGTTAAGATCCAGATTGAGAAGTATGTCCTGCAGTCTAGACTTCTGATCCAGGTTCCTGTAATCTTCTAGGGGGTAATATTTCCAGTCCAACAACTTTCCCCCTCCAGCAGTTTCCAGATAAGGCTGTCTATACTGATAAAATGGGGCTGAACTGCCGTCCGGATTTTGTAGGATGGCATATGGGTATAGTTCGTTATAGGCAGAGGCGAAACTTCCATAACCCTGTTTTCCCATGGCGGTATTTTGTTGGGTGTATCTCAATGAGGAAATCACCGTCAGGTTCTTAAAGAGATGGATACTGTTTTCGAAACCCGTTGTAATTCTCTCCATTTGCTCTTTTAGTGTAGTTCTATTATTATCATACCCTCCCATTATCCTCCAGTTATAGTACTCAGATCCGCCAGACATGCTTAATGCATGTTGGGTATTTATACCTGTCTTGTAAACCAGTTTATCATATTCATTTCGAACATCGATGGTTTCCAAATAGCCAATTCTCTGTTCCATTTCTTCGGCTGACAGTTGATTATTGTCATGGCGGACAAGCATCTCTACTACCGGTGATAATGGGCTGCCCAAGGTATTTATCCTACTCCTGTAGTAACCCTTTCCATAGAGCATTTTTTCCACCTCTATAAAATCATTGGATGATATTAAAGGCATATAAAATAGGTCAGGTCTGCCTTGTAGGCTGACATTTGATGACAGACTAACTTTAAGTGGCTGATTATAATGGGCTTTTTTTGTAGTAATAACAATTACACCATTACCTGCTCTTGTTCCCCATATTGATGCCGCTGCAGCGTCTTTCAAAATGCTAATCGACTCCACATCATTAGGATTTATGTTGCCTAAATCACCCTCGTAGGGGAAATTATTTAAGATTACAAGTGGGCTTTTAGGCCCTACAATAGAACTAAGTCCCCGTATCATTATGGCTCCTTGATCCGTCTGACTCTTGTTTATCACTAGACCGCCAGCTACTGCTTCCAGTCTATCTAGGATATTTGTGCTTATCTGTTGTTCCAATTGCTGCCTATTTATGACCGTAAATGAGCCAGTCGCTCTTTCTTTTGATAAGGTCTGGTAGCCAGTAGAAACAGTAACTTCGTTTAGGTTCATAATGCGAGAAGCCAACTGAACTTCTAGCGTTTCTTTTAATGGGACTTTCACATTAACAATAAGGTCATTATAGCCAAGTAAATGTAAGACTAGACTATAATCGCCTTCTACCAGATCTATAGAGAAATGTCCAAAGCTGTCTGTCACTGATTTGTTGATGTTGTCCTTCACTGTTATCAGTACTCCGGCTAAAGGGAGGTTGTCGGCTTTTGATGTAACTCTTCCCCGTACCGTTTGTGAATTGGCATTGAGTGATACCGAAAATAATATTAATAATATGTAAATAGTAATTCTCATAATTGATCTAAATCTTTTTAGTAAGGACAAATAGGTGCATCTTACGAGATTTCTTAACTAGTTTCAATCCGTAATCGCTTAGTTCTCTGTTTGCCTCGTCGAGGTTGTTTATGCTTTTGCTTAGTCTAATGTTAAATTCGCCTGTTATACCTGTCTCATTAACTATTGGCATTTCCTTTGACAGATTATTCAATCTTGCAATAACCCTTTTCAGATTAATGCTAATCTTCTCTTCCGGTTTTGAATCAGTCATATGTGAATTACTTTTACTAACCAAAGCGAGAATGATTCTATTTTCTTTCTTAAAGGTTACTTGGTAAGGAGAATATTTAGCTAAATCCCGAATTAATTCTTGATAAAGGCTGGTGTGAGATTCCGTAATATTCCTGTATTCGTAATTGAAGTATTCCTTTTTGAACAAGTCGTCATTTTTAATATTTATCCTAATCGACGATGGATGGCTTGGTGTATTGGTTTCTTGCAAAAGTCCATATGCAATTCTATAATAGATATCCTGAAAGGTAGAATTCGTCATGATTTTACCTATGATGACATTGTTTTTGTTGATAATATCTCTTGATCCCGATGGTAAACCAGGATTCCAACCTTTAACAAGGATGGAATAGAACACGGTTTGTTCAATGGGGAGATCCGGACTACCATAAAGAGGTATCGACAAATCCATGTCCTTTTTCAGATGGATCAATTTGCTGTTATGCAATAACAGGTTATTAATATGCTCATTATTTAATGCTTCAATATCAGTTGCACCTAAATAAACGCCGCTCTTACTTAACCAAACATAATGTGGAATGATTTGATGTGGAAACAAACTGGTAAAAAGCGTATCATTCACTATCGTTGTTTCATTGGTACGATTTGGTATCTTTTCTACGAAAGCCTGAACCGTTTTTTGGTCTTCACGCGTTGCCATGATTATTTCTAAATCATTTGTGAATCTTTTTTGTAGACTGCTTGTTTTTGGAATATTTCCAATACAAGCACTACACCACGTCGCCCAAAAGTCCAGTATGATCAGTTTGCCTTTGTAGTCGTTTAGGGTAATAGTCTTTTTACCAGTTGGATGGTTGACAACCTGTAAGGGCATACTCCAAACGGCTTCGGGAATGGTGTCGCCGATGGTTAGAGGCTTTATATTATTGTTCTGGCTTTGCGCTTTGGCCCTAAAAAAAAGGCAAAGCGTGGCCAGTACTATGGTTAGTATAATTTTTTTCATTAGTTTTTATGAAATAATAAGTTGGTCAGTTGATCAAAAAAAAGCGAGACGACGCACATCTCCCTATTTGATATGGCGCCGTCTGCTGATTAATTTTGCCGTTTAAACGGGTGATTTTATTATCAATTTGAACAATTCTTTTTTGGAAAAAACAGGTGTACATAAATTAGTCAGTACCACCTTTATCAAACGGCACCGACATTGGTGTGTGGTATTAAGGTTTTGTTTTGGGTTGACAGAAGATGTTATGCCATTATTTAAGTAAATAAACAAACCATTCTCTCTTTTTTCAAAAAAGACTTTAATCCTTTTAAAGAAAATAACTTGAGTTAGTTTGTTCATCACTCGTTCTTTTATCAACGAGTCTCAGATATATCATTAGGTGTACCATACTATAGAGGGCCCTATCGATCCACCGTATCACAAGGTTCCAACGCCTTCAACCCGGTTTCACGATAGAGCCCATGACCTATAGTCGTACAAAAGTACGCATAATATTGCCATGGGCATTAATCTACCGTCTCGGTTGATTGCAAACGTTGGAATTTGTGATCGAGACTCTTTATTAATACCTATTATCTAATGATAAGCATTGCAATTGCATAAAAAGCAGTGCATTACAAAACAGAAGACAAATCAAATATAGTAAAAATACTTTGATATATGCAAATTATTAGCAAGTAAATGTCAAAGTAAATCAACTTGTCTTAGTTCTACTAATGTGGCTCTTTACCTTTAAGGTTCATATGGCAAATAAATTGGATATTCCCAAGAATGATCTTGGACCTTTTCTCACATTAAAAGATATAACGAGTATTGATATTCATGCAAAAACTGGGATTTCGACTATAGAATTAAGCCAATTAAGAAAAGGCTCAATAAAGAGTATAGGTGCGCAAAAATTGTTTTTGATCGCCAAAGCTGGCGGAATAGAAATAAAAGAAATGCTCGAAAACGTTTACCCTCAATTGAAATTAAGAAGAGAAATTACTAAAACAAAAATAACAGAGTTTGACGATTTCAAAGGTTTCTTTGAATATATCCAAGGTGATGCAATACAAGAAATTGCTGATAAAACTGGTTTAACACCGTATCGTCTCAAAAATATTAAAAACAATAAAGTCAATCCTTTGGCGCATGAACTCTATTTGATAGAGCTTGCTACTAAAACCAAGCCTGGAACATTATTTAATGTTCTTTACAAGGATTTGGAGCTTAACACATCTGAAGAAGAGGCTAGGCTCCGGCTTTTGGAAAAGAATAAGAGCAGCAAGAAACATTAAAGGCAAAGATAACCAGTATTGTAAACGACAAAAAGCCACTACGCATAAAGTCTATTAAATTAGCTATTGAAATACGATCCACGGGAAAGAATAAACCTCAAATAGCTGCATGATGCCAACCATAGAACAAATTAAACACGAAATCTTCATTTCCCTTCGGAAACGAATTCAGGAACCGGGCATAAACGATATTGTGGTCGAGGGAGTGGTGAGGGTTGGCCTGACTAAAAAATATCAATATCACCTGACCGCTGAAGAATTTAATACCATAGGCGACGAATTAGCGGAAGGGGGCTATTTCCGTTGGAATGACAATGGCCGTTTGGCTTTGACCGCAGATGGTCGGAATACCTGTCTCGGTTTAAAGCAAGCCGCTGACCACGTGTTACCATTCATATTATATTAAGGCACTTCAAAAATGCAGTGTTTTTGTTTTTTAACATTAACTGTGTTTTTACCCGCAACCGCAATTATTGTTATTGACGAATAAATGTTAAATTTGCCCAAGAGAGCGTTAGTGCGGGGGTAAAGTCGTTCTGGCTTGCCTCCGTTTTTTTAATATCAGGGTATCTACTAGATATGCGCATTTCTAAATTTTTGACTACCATTATGGAGCAATTTAAAAATGACATATTGTACCATGCCATTTGTTCAGAGCAGGAGAGTGATTATTTAGGCTACCTTACCGATCTGGCAAAGTGGAGCATTGCAAACCAAGGCGCTTGTGTAAATGAAAAAACACCTGCTATCCTGCGGGATGATATACTAAACGCTATAGAGCGGGTTAAAAAACTTAAAATCCTTCTTACGGAATTAGCCCAAAACGGCTATACCATCAGGGGCGGCGATCAGTATCCCGATTATGATTTTTACAGTAATTATTTTAAAAAGGTAATAGCCAGTGCAAGAACCGTTTTAAGAAAGCTCAATCCATATTTAACAAAACACAGAAAGATTTCAGGCGCATTTGCACTTGGCGAGCTAAGCCCGGGGTACTGATGATTGCCATATAATACCTATCATAAAAAAACGCTTATGCCCCAATCCAACAACCTCCACAACCTCCAAGAAATACAGATTTCTGATATCCAAGTGGGTACATTTATTGTAAATTTGGGTGTAATTTTAGAGATCGATGAAAAGGACAATTTTTTCAACCTTGTAATCTCCAGAATGAATGAAAAACAGGTCATAAAATTTGAAAAAGATGTATCTCTGATCATTTATTAAACTATAGCAAAATGGATTTGGGGGATGCTACGATAAAGGCGGATACCCTTATTTGGGTACGGCTAAACCGGAATAAACAGCTCGGTATCGTAGTCAGTATGCGCCAGCACTCCCTTGATGTCAAAATGTACCGGAAGCAAAGCAATACCTTTAATCCTTATGTTGAAACCGTATCGCTAAGGATCATTAAGCGGGCAGAGATCAGTCCAGAAGAGTACTTAAAAATCGCCTGCGGCAAGAAGATACTGAACAGAAATACAGCCCTGCAACTGGTTGCGGTCAATTTTGTTTTTGCTGATGTGGAAAGGCGGAAAGAAAGGCGGGTGTATTATTGTGTAAAATGTCAGGGTTTCCATACGACCTCCCTGCGCTGGCTGCCTGTCGCCATCAGGGTAAAATTGCGAGACCGCCCCTTTAAAGCATACCTACATCGGACTGGTGATCTGGATAAATATACTTCTACTCTGCACAACTGGCAGACCAGCCTGCACCATTGGTTAAGGGACGATATTGGTTTGAGAATCGGCAAGGGTACTTTCCTGAAGACACTCCACAAATATAACGACAATGATATAGAGGCCATAAAGAAGCTTGTCAATACACCTGCGGAGTACATCGAGTTTGTGCTTTACGAATTTATGCGGTACCGAAATGACCATAATGACCTGTACGATCTTGATGTATAAATTTTATATTTGCCCCGTATAAATCAACATGCAAGCTCCAAAACAAAATAAGCCAAAAAGGAAAAGGATCAGTACAAAAGTTCAACCTGCTGAAAGCCTTTCTAATACCTCTGGAAATAAAGTGGTAATAGGCAGATTGATCTATGAGAAGATTGATACGGTGAAGAAAGAAAAGTAGGAAACACTGATAATGATAGATATAACCGTCCTTGCTGTATTTGATACCTCGCTAAAAACCCCAGATGCGGTGGACAGACTAATGAACAACAGGCTGACTGCGCTGGCCTCCGATCTGCAAACATACCTCTATAAAATATTTGCAGGAGAAAGGGGGGTTGAAGACTTGGTGATCTATTTAGGTTATAACAATAAATACGCTGTGCAATGGAAGATTGTTAGTGATGTCTCCAGCCATATTGGGGCAGAAGTAGCCAAATGCTGCAATAACCTGGGCTATCTTCCTTGGAATGATGTAGAACTGTAATTATTTAAACTACCTCCTTTGAAAGGTTCGTTTTTACCCGCGCTACAAATTCCTTTGAAGGCTTAAACGAGGGGATATAATGTTCGGGGATTTGTACCGCGGTATTTTTTGAAATGTTACGCCCTGTTTTGGCTGCTCTTTTCTTTACGGTAAAACTGCCAAATCCACGTACGTATACCGCTTCGCCATCAGTTAAATTATTCTTAATTGCTTTAAAAAAGACTTCTAATATTTGTGAAACTTCTGCTCTGTCGATCCCGGTTTTTGTAGTAATCTGGATAACTATGTCTGATTTGGTCATATTTAATATTCGTTTTTGAATTTATATTTATTGTTTTTTAGGAATTGTTTGGAACTACTTTTATCAATCTAAACCATGCCAGGTAATTCCATTGTCAAGGTCATAACCGAATTCAATTTGAAGAATGCGACGAGGATGAACAGAACTCGATGCTGGCGAATAATGTAATACGAGTGGTTTCATCAGCATGATGCTGTCTTTCGCGGCGGTGTAAATAACCGGTTTAATGTTCTTCAGCAAAGCTTGAATTTGATGCATTGTAAGTATTCCGTCTTTATGAGACCCTGGACTAATATGGATTGCATTCCCTACATCACAGGGGTCCAGATGAATACGTAGGGTGATTAGTTTTTCCATGACCTCAACCGGTGGCTGGACATGGGGTATTCCGGCTTCAATAGACCAATTGATATATTCCGGTACTTTCAGCTGTTGGTTGACCGCAATTTTCAGGTCCTGGTGCCAGGGAATTTCCCAGTTACTTTCGGCAGTTTTATCAAGAATAAAGGCTTTAACCGGAAACATCGTTTCGCCGGAATAGCGTTTTATTAGGCTAAGTAATTGCTCAAAATGAGCAATTACATTAACTTCTGATAGGCTCAGGAGCGGAATGTCCAGGTGTTTGTCGTAATCAAATGCTCCTGCAACCACTAGAGCGTCTAATAATTTTTCAATAATGGCGGGTTCAAAAAGCAAAGTTGCATCTGCGAAGCCATTATTGGTTAAATTATCATAGATTTTATTCATGCTTTAAAGCATTGACTCTAACTGCTTAGAACAAAAGTAAAGAATTTAGTTAAATATTTGACCTTACAAAAGCCAATTTCTATGAACCTCACACCACCATTTGGCAATCTTATATATGAAATCTTGTCTTCGGATTTCAACTGGTAGAGTGTTTGCCGAGCATATCCGGTAACTTTCTCAGCTACCTCATACACTCTCAATCTCATCTTCTCCTGGAGACGCTTCTGTAGGCCTGTTAACTACTGTAGGTGGGCTTGCCTCCTTTATGGTTAATAAATCTTATACTTTCAAATCGATTAGCCTCGTGTTTTCATTAATATTCATTTGACCTCCGTTTTGGTTAACATAATTCGACTTTACTTCGATAAAAGAATTTTTAACCATTCCTTAATTAATTACTTACTCTTTAATTGCTTCAAGTAGTTCTCTAAGGTCTGCTTCGGTCAGTCCCTGTCCATCGGTTATTTTCCAGAACATGGTTTGTATGGTGTTGTAGGGTTTCATCCATTCGGGTTCTACATAATCAGGATCATAAACATCCAAAGGATTTTGATGCCTTGTAAGATTTAAGTGGGGTTTATTTTCAAATAATGACAAAAACTTTAAAACTTCGGCATTGGTGGCAACTACATACGGGATATGAGTACCCCTTCCAATAACATAATTACGGGTATCTGGTTCCTGATTATCCTCCCAAGGTAAACCTTTGGAAGAATTCATGCAGGCAACACCTAAATATACAGTTAAAGTGTCCTTTTTACCCCCAGGTCCTCTTCCGTTGGGCGGTACATTAATTCTTACCCTACCCATTAACATCCCATTTTGAATTCTGCTAGGTGAAACATTAAGCATTACCAAACCAGGAGGGAATGTCAGAAGTTTGTCCTCCTTCCAGCTACTATCTCTCTCTATATTTACATCAACATAAAAAGTATTCATGTTGCCATGTAGTTTACTTAAATCAGGGTCAAATGGATGATCAGGCCTTGATACAAACCTTAATCCTTTTGGTAGTTCAAATGGAATGCCTTCAGGCATATCATCATCATTACCAAAACCCGGCAAATTGCTAACGCTACCAATATTGGTAAAAGGAAGTTCTTCTTCTTTAAGAATATTCTTTTCCCCTTTTTTACAACTCGCTAAACCAAATAACATGGTTATTATTAACCCAGTATAAAAAATTATCTTATTCATTTTTTGAAAATAGACTCTAAAATTGTTTGTGATAAAAAAAATATTTGAACCGTTCAAAACAGCGTTAAACGACAAAAATCAGCGGTCCAATTAATTTAACAAGATGTTCCTGGTTTTTTCCATCGGTAAACAACTCTCTTCATCAGATAAACTGTTCGACCTCAAGCTCCAGGCACTCGAGAAAGAAACTAATGGCTTGCGATAGGTGCCTTAACTTTAAAAAGTAACGTTGAACTGCTATTTCCATGGTATTTAATGATTTTGCAGCCACGTTCTACTGAGCTTAAACCAATCAATTTATAGTTTAAAAGCTACACCTAAATTCAACAGCCCTACGCCGTAACCCAATTCGCTAAAGATGCCAACTTTTTCTGCCAACCAATACCTAGCCCCAAGATGTCCGCCAAAAATCACCTCTCCTGCTGACGAAGATGCCGGCGCTGCTTCTTCACCTTTCCATTTTACCGAAGCTATGTTGTAACCTAAAACTGCACCCAAATAAGGGTCAAATTTTTCATCATTTACCTTAAAATGATATGAAGCTCTTGCTGCTGCTAGCACATAAGTATACTTCCACTTGCCCCAGTCACCCAATGACTCGCTTTTACCCGCGTAACCCAAATAGGCACCTCCACTAATTCTATCTGTAAAACCATGCTCATAGCTTACACCAATTGGAATTCCAAAACCACCACCTATCCCCAGGCCTGCATTTACTAATTTGTCTCCCTTTTTGTAAGTTTGAGCAGATGCTGGTAATGCTCCGAACACAGATAGCGCAACCGCTATTGTCAATTTTCTTGTGATTTTCATTGTTGTTTTCTCTTATTTAATTATTATTTTTTTATATTTTCATTTTTGGTTTTCACAATTTTAACGATACAGACACCTGCAGGTAGTTTATCAAATAGATGGGGTGTTTACCTGCGCAACGATTACGCCCTGCACCCTAAAACATCCATATCGCTTATGGAATTCCCCGTGCCATCTGTGTCCAAAAGATCATTTGTATGGCATCATCCAATCTGGGGTGTCGTAATCGGATAGTATGGACGCTACGTTGTCAAGGCAAGCTGGATCGAATGGATGAAGAGACGTTGTGCGAGATGTAAACCTTTTGGTAATTGGAAGGCATTGCCCATGGCTTCTTCATCGCTATAGCCAAAGCTATGCTCATTGCGAATGCGATTGATAGAGCTGAAGGTAATTTCCTCCTCGTTAATAAGTGGATCACTATCTTTACTGCACGATGCTAAGCTGAATATTAACAACGCGAGCCATACAGTATTGCCCAACAACATTATTCTTTTCATAGCGTCAAAACTATGTTAGACCAACATTAGGGAGCTATTTTTTCTACCAACCGCTCTAAAAGGAGTTAAAAGACATAAAACGAGGGTTTAATCTTTCTAGATAATTTTGAATTGATAATATGCGCTAAAAAGGAATGCAGAAATTAATGACAAGTCCACCCTTTTCGTTCAGGGAAACATGTAGTGGCTCCGCAAATTGGTTTTCTAATCGCTTCGCGGTATTTTTAAGTCCTACTCCTTGCCCTAGAAATAAGTCTTCCAATTTTCCGGCATAAGGACGCCCGGTATTTTCAATAAGAATGCAAGTTTTATCACTTTTGGAAGTACATTTAATTGTGATTGTGCCTCCTTCAATTGCAGGCTCTACGCCATGTTTTATTGCATTTTCTACTAATGGCTGGAGCAGCATAGGAGGGATAAATACATGGTCTGTTTCCGGAGTACTTTCGATTGTAAAATGAAGTCTTTTTCCAAATCTTGTCTGCTCCAACGAAAGGTAAGTTCTCATGAAATCCAATTCTTGTGATAAGGGCACCAGGTCTTGTTGTGTAGACCGAAGCGCATAGCGAAAAGTATCAGCCAACCGGGCGATAAGAACCCTAATGTGTTCTTGCTCCCGCGGTAGAGAAGCACTAATGCTATTGAGTGTATTAAACAAAAAATGAGGCTGTATTTGTGCCTTCAAAGCATTTATCTCGCCCCTATATGCTAACTGGCGTAATTCATTTTCACGAGTTTGCTGAGCTTCTCGTTCTCGAAAAAAAAGATCAATATGCAAAGAGCTAAAAACCTGTATGTAAAATAAGAGATTGGGTCCAATATTCTGAAAAACCTGTGAACCATTCATAATAGGCAGTCCAACCATTTGATTGTATACATAATACAAACCTATCCAAATGGCATAGTAGACAAATGCGGTAAAAATATGTAGTGCAAATCTTCTTTTAATAGGCAGGTGAGCTAATTTACGAAAGTGTAACCACCATATTGGAAAGCAGGCAATTGCCATTATTGAACAATCTACAATAAGCTCAATTAGAAAGCCCCTGCTAAATCCTTGTGAAAATAGCCTGGGCGTTCCATAAAGAATGCTCATTACTATTAAGCAGAAGGAAAAAAGAAATACCTCTCTTTTTGTAGTGTTTTGTTTAGTGTACATCATTATATGATAGTATTTCGATATGCAATTTTAATTAATTTTTCTGTGCAGATGTACATAATTCTAATGGGTTCTGTTTGTCGATCCAATTCGCTGCTCGACGGTTCTAATTGGTGTTGAACGAAAGGGATGGCTATTTCTGCTATTCTGCGTATCTTGGCTTTCGTCAATCAATTACCTAAAATTAAGTTATGTCTAGAAAATCTGTTTTGGTCATAGATGATGAAGATCATGGGAGAGTATTGGTTAAACAATATTTGGAAGCTTATCCTAATTTTTTTGTAGCCGGCGAGTGTCAAAATGGGGTAGAAGCCATCAAATTTATCAATATGTTAGAACCTGATTTGATATTTCTAGATATCCAAATGCCTGGCGCTAACGGCTTTGAAGTGTTACAGCAAATAGACCACGTTCCTAATGTGATATTTACGACTGCCTTTGATAAATACGCTATTAAAGCTTTTGAGACGAATGCCATCGATTACTTATTGAAGCCATATACCCGCGAACGTTTCGATCATACGATGGCCCGTTTAGAAAATAAATCTGTTGCCCTTCCTCAATTGGCATTTAACCATGCAACAATGCAAAATAATTATCCCGAAAGGATCATGATTGAACATCAAAAACGCTTTCGGAACATTGCAGTTCAGGATATTTTATACCTCAAAGCAAATGGCGATTATACCGAGATCTTTACAAAAGATATGTCATATTTAAGTTCATTTGGCATAAGTGCTGTTTCTCAAAAATTTGATCCAAATAAGTTTGTACGCATTCACCGTTCCATTATTGTCAATATTAGTTGCGTAAGAGAGCTATACCGAGATATTGGTAAGACGTTCTTAGTGTTAGATAATGGGCTTGAATTTAACGTGGGCCGTAGCTATTTATCTGCGATAAAGTACCTTATTATCTAGTAAAATATACTACGGTCATTTTATGCAATGTGCCATTAGTAGCATTCCATTTGTAAGTTACAACTAATTTATTGGCACTATTTTCTACAATAGTTAATTCCTGAGCTACCTGATCCTCTTTTAACACTAATTTTTTACTAGCCCCATCATAAGACCAAATTCCTGTTTGGTGCTCTTGAGCCTCTTCTTCATCACACCTCATTTTTCCTGCATTGCGAACAACGATCTTATCGTCTTTTAATATTAATACGTCATCTTTCTCACACCCTTCCATAAGCGCAAAAATATCAGTATCCTTCTTTCCGTCTAAATCCCAATCAATTGCTGGAGCAACCGAAAGCGCTTTCATTTCCCACTTTTTGTTTACGAAAGAAGCAGACTGGGTACCACTATTCCCTCTAGATGGCTTGCAAGACAGGTACAGCACAACAGTGACCGCTATCGATAAGTAAAAAAAAGCAATTTTCATCTTATTTTTCATCTGTTTATTTTTATGTTTTAATTGTCAGATGAGCCTTTGATGATTAAAATAATATTCATCCGTTAGTTATTGCCTTCAATGGCATTCATAAGCTCGCAAGCTCGGTTCATGCGCCAGTGTGGTTAATGATTATTTTAATCATATCGGGTTCATCCATTTGCATAAACTGTTTTTTAACGGTAATGAAGCGACCATAAGCTCTGCTCATTTCGTTTTGTAAGTGGCTGCTTGTGATGATTTCATAGTTTTATTTTTTGACACAATATGCTAGCGACAAAGGTATTTACTAATTAATTCCGTAAACAAAAATTTCGACGAATGCCAAATAGTGGAGACCAAGCATTATGACTGCCTGTTAAACTGTAAAGCCACTCATTTAACCCGCCATCTTTGTTTGTACTTACGGTACGTCACATGGTGGCTCCTGGTCATCTATAAGTTCAACTACCGCTCCCGAAATGTCAGCAAAATCATTTTCTCTAGCGTAACTTTTTAAAGACCCCTAGCGTCGTTAGGTTGGCTAGGAAGCTAAGTCAGTCGACAGAATGCATTAAAAATCATCAGGCAGTTTAGCCTCATTTGGATTTCGGATAAATCAACACAGCCCACAAATAAATTGCTGATCTTATAGTTCAGGTCGTTTATAACGCAAAAATGTATTTCAACCCGTAGTTCTGGTTGTCTACCTAATTTTTTTGAGATAAGTGATTTCATTGTTGAGATTTGGAGATTAAAATTTATAGCATGAAAATTAAATCGATAGTAAAATCAATATTGTTTTGTTTGTTTACAGCGGTTGCTGTAAGTTGTGGCAAGGAACGCATAACGGTCAGCGGCAATCAGATAACAGAAATTAGAACAACCGGGCCGTTTAAATCGGTTAATGTTGCTGGTGCTTCGCCGGTATTTATCTCCCATGGAAATGATTTTAAAGTAGAATTAAAAGGCTCTGATAATTTAATTGCAAAATTTGAAACTAAAGTAGTGGGAGACGAGCTGCTGCTGAAATACAGAGATGTAAATGTGAATAACGATGATATTCACATTTACATCACCATGCCTGGTTTAACTAGCGTTAAAACGAATGGAGCATCATCTTACGAAATTTCTGGCGATTTTGCAGATCAAGAGAAATTTACAGCATACACTTATGGAGCTGGCAATATAACTTTTAGTGGAACATTAAAAGCCAACAAGGTTGAAGCAGAAATTGAGGGATCGGGCAATTTAAATATTGAAAAAATTCTGGTTAAAAATGCTGAATTTAAGATTTCTGGAAGTGGGAATATCACCACTTCAGTTACTGATAAACTAAACGCACAAATTTCGGGTAGTGGAAATGTCTATTATTTTGGAAATCCCCATTTAACTACTGCTTATTCAGGCTCTGGGCGTGTAATTAAAAAGTAGTTGATTGAAATCCTTAAAGAGGCAGCGGTCTATTTGTTTGTTCTAACAAGGTAGCCTCATCTCACATACCCAAAACATATAATAGCTATTACCTGCCCAATGGTAGATTTACTGATGTGAAAAAGTCAAAATTTATTGAAGTAAAAAAAGATACGCCTTATCAGTATCAGGGGAACAACGGGATGTATGTGGATATTGAGCACGAGCTTTTATTGATAGAAAAGATGACCCCGACGACCGACTGCGTATTTCAACATTAGTCCATCACCTAAAACAGCGGAATAAATAAGATTTTGCTCTACGAACCCCCTGTCTTGAATTGATCGATTATCTGAGCAGATTGAAGATTATGATCTGTTGGGTCAGGAATTTTGAGTAGAGAAGTCGAGCAGATCTTTAGGCTCAACCTCAAGAGCCTTTGCAAGTTCTGCCAATGAAAGAAGCGTGATGTTCAATTTGCCTTTTTCATAGCGTTGGATATCCGCGTACTCGACGTTGCATAGTAAAGCCATCTTGCGGAGACTCAGGTTCTTGGATATCCTTAATTCTTTAAGACGTTTGCCGAAGTCTAACAATATTTCTGTTTCTTTATCCCTAATCATTTCTTTAGTGAATGATTAGGAAAATTGTAATATTAAAACATCAAAATTGTTGTGCCATAACACAACAATTGCTAGCTTTGGTTTATATGCAAAACGTGATGGAACTCTAATCAAATATATATCATTTTTTATTTCATGAGTATGGCAAAAGCTGACATAGAGCGAAAAATAGAAGATCTGTTCGGCGATGAGCCGTTCAAACCAGTTGAAGAAGAACTGTTTAAATGGTTAATATTCGCATATTTTGACCGGGGCAAAGGGATATCGGACCTTGACCTTTCAGGGTTTGAATGTTTTAAGGTAAAATTAATGACCATGGTTGAGGATGTTTATCAGCTGTCACAGCTTAATTCCGCGGACAAATGACGTGACAAGGTCATGTTGTACTAGAGCGATTTGCGTCATTATTAGCTGTTCTCCTGATCTCTTTATCCGTGGTCTTTTGGGACATTGCCCAGAATGGCTGTCTTTATCTTTTATTTCCTCCCCATGGGCAGCCTTTGCCGGTAAGCGTTTGCCTGACGGCATATCCGCATTCTTTTGATTAATGTGCCGAACACAGTTCGCATTCCCCATCAGCGTGTTACATTAAATCCAGGATCGGTTTTTCTGCTGCCTCAGCGCTGCCCATCTCCACAAATCCATATCCCTTGCGTTTTTTGTGATGCGGTCACAAATAACCTTAAAAGTGGCCACATCGCCATAAATGATAAACATTCTCGTGAGCTCTACCTCATGCATCTCAAGCGGGAAGCCCGACAATTAAATCTGCATTTTTATAATACTTTGGTAGTCATCAGCAAATCTAGAGGCTGAGCCTGTTTTAAATTCCTTTACCGCTCCCAATTAACTGGAAAATATCATAACTACCTGTTTTTTTGTGGTTTGTCACGAAAAGTTCTACTATTTAGGTATCAACAATACCCGATTTGGGTATTTCCGCTGCATTTCACCTCCACTAATTTTGACCTGAAATTATTCAAAACTATAAACAGATCGGAGGAGAATGAACGACAGCTACCTATCTCCCGTGTAGTCGAAGTTGCCGGATAGCCGGCAGGCAGCGGGATCCATTTAAACACTTTTATATTATGTTAGAAACCATGACTGAGGAGCTTTATGTAAATCTCCAGGATGAAATTAAAAAAATTAAAGATCAAGAAAATGAGCAGGTTAAAATACTCTACAATATTCTGAATGTAATCCGATCTGCCTTGTCCAGGCTAAAAGCTTACGTCCATGAAACTCCGTTTAAGAACGAATCGGAGCAGATATATTTCTTTAAGCACGTTAAGCCGAAGTTTTATGCGCTAAAGCTTTATTACCTGGAATGGTATGGTATGGTCACAAGTGTGCCCGCAGGGGATAAAGATACCTTACGCAAGTTTTATCGGGACGAACTCAAGGCAGTCCAGCGGTTCTTTCAGCGTGTTGCATTTCACTATCAGTATTACCGCTTAGGAGCAACAGAGCTGGATGGGTTATATTTCAAAAGAGGCATGGAAGTTCCAAGTCTGCTAATACCCGACCTCCCTGAGGACGACCCCGAATTTTCCACCAGCCAGGACTATCTGTTTGCTAAGATCCGCGCTTATGAACTGTTTCAGCAGGAGATAATCCGACGGATACAACATTTGGACAGTCCCGAAATTGTCATCCACTCGCCCAATGCACAACCCGGTCCTGCTGCCGGCCTCAAATGGACAGGGGAATCTATCAATCTGGTCGAGTTAGCCTATGGCATCTGGCTCACAGGTCAGATCAATAGCGGGAATGCGACGATTTCAGAAATCGTCAGATGGCTGGAGAATACCCTGGAGATCAACATTGGACGGGCTTATCGGCGGTGGACTGAAATTGCCCGGAGAGACCGTATAAATACCACCAAATACATTGACCGGATGCGCGAGTCCATCAATATCAGGCTTGAAAATGAAGACGATCTGAAACGTAAAAAGCGGCAGGCGAAAAAAAACCGCGAGAATTAACCCCATTTCAGCCGCGTTTAAGCTGTTTTTAAAAAAAACTTTGGGGACCGACCCAACAGGTTGTCAATCAAAATTTGAGATCCTTTGAAACTTTGTCCCGTTGTCCTTCACATGGTGTGCTGGGCAAACGGACAAGGTTATGAAACTGCAATTTAACTTCCCCTCTTTTCCTTTCTGCCTTAACAGGCCAGCCAGTTTTCCTGGGCAAGAAGCATCGTGCTCATATTTCCCTTTCCGCAAGGTTTACCATTTCACCTCAGCTCCTTTTGACCTATGAAACTAAAGGAACTGATTCCCCTGCTGAAAAATGCCGCCAGTGACGGGGCCCAAAAGGCGCTGTCTCAAAACGGTGTCCTGAGCCAGTACCTGACCAAAGCCCAGGCTTACCGGTTGTACGGGCGCAGCGACGTTGACCGCTGGATTAGCGAAGGGCTGATCAATATGGCAACACAGGATGGTAAACCAATCAAAAAATGTATCGAGTACCAGCAACTAGAAGCCGTAGCGGCCTCCAGTAACAGAATAACCTATCTGCCGGTGGCAGAGAGGCATGGGTAAGCTATGCGCTTACACGATTGATCTTTGACGTATGGGGACAAGGCATTATTCCGTGACCACGGAAAATTTTGCGAAGGTGAGGTTAGGTATCTATCCATAGCCCGGCTGTTTTAAACGGTTTGGGCCATGGATAAGATCAAGCACCAATAACTGAAAGCGCATTGGCAGGCGACAGCCCGGATCGTAGGATCTGACGCAGGTAGTCCCGACTTATTAACTGGCAAAAGAGAATTGCCTGGGTTCGTTACCCATTGCCAGTCCTGATTAAGCAAAAGCTTCTTTTTGCTTCTTTCCCATAGTTTTTTTCACCATGAACATTTTACTGACTCATCATCAGCTCAGCCTGCTCTTAAGTGGTGCGGCAGAAATCGGGGCAGAACTTGCGCTTGCCAAGACCGGCAAGCTAAAACCCTACCTGAATAAATCGGAAGCCTTCCGTCTTTACGGCAGGAAGAATATTGAACGCTGGATTCAGCAGGGCTTCATCACCGCGCGAAAAGACGGCGACCACTCGGCAACCTGGCGCATCGACCGTCTGGAGGCGGAAGCAATCCGCAAGTCGCTGGACGCTATGCGCTATTTATAAATCTAAACTAAATACATACGATTATGACTCCGAATATCTTAAGTGCCGAATCCCTCCGGGAACAGGTTCGGCTTGGCAACCTATTGGCGCGGCTGGGATTTAAGCCTTTAAAAACCAGTTCAGATGAGGCGCTTTATCTGAATGTACTCCGGGCTTCGGAAATAAAGCCATCCTTTACAATCAATACCCGCCTGGATATATGGTTTGACCACTTAACCAAAAAAAGCGGTGATATCATTGATTTTGGCATGGCCTATTGGGTAGGCCTTGATCAGCAACAGGTACTGGAAAAGATTTCGCTGCTTTGTCTGTCGGAACCTGATGTCCAAATGTCAAGGGCTAGGGAAAACCTCAGGAAGCGCAGGGCAATAAAAATTCCCTATTATCATATTGCGGAGACACGGCCGCTGGGCTGCAATTCCGGGATTACCGCATACCTGCAATCACAAGGTATCTGGGAGATCGCACTCGGACAGCTCCAGGAGATTTGTTACTATGTCGTTGATGAGAAGCAAAGACGCAAGGATTTCTTCGCTGCAGGCTGGCAGAACGAAAATGGTGGCTGGGAAGTTAGGAGCCGGAACTATTCCGGGTGCCTGGGACGTAAGGGAATGTCTTTCATTCCTGGAAGTCAAAGCAGCCTTGTCCTGTTCGAGGAATATACAGATTACCTTAGCTGGATATACGCAAACAGAGGCTCCGGTGCAAATATACTGGTAATGAACTCACCAGAATTTATCCAGGCCGCAAAATGCAGGGCTACGAAATTTGCTGAGGTAGCGGTTTATTTCAGTAAAGACCATCTCGCAGATGAGTTTTTAGCCTCTATCCAAAAGACCGTCTCCTAATAATTCATTCTGATATGTCTGATTTCGTGAATATGTCCACCCTGGAAGAAATTTCTATCGTTGGATTCCTGGCCTGTCTTGGCCACCATCCAGTCTATAAAAGCGGTAAGGAGCATTTCTACCATAGTATGCTTCGTGAAACTAATAAAAACACACCCTCATTTACCGTATGGGATGCCGGTGGTAAATGGCTGGACCGTGGTGGTGCTGGTGAAACCGGGATCAGCGGTGGTGGAATTGTCCAGTTAGCAGTGGCCTATTGGCCGCGCTTATCCTTCGTAGAAGTGCTGAATAAAATACGCGAGATAAACAGTATGGACCGGGTGCCGGTAACAAATTATTATCTATCAGAGAAAGCTACTTCTCCTGCTGATGAAGCAGCCTTTAAATTTGAACTGGTCAGGACCAGGCCACTCGGTTCCCACTTCGTGCTCACGCAGTACTTAAGAAGAAGGGGGATCCTGGAAATAGCCGCTGGCCATGTTGTTGAAGTTTATTACCGCCGCCGGGACATGCCCGATGGCAATGGCTGTTTTTTTGCGGTTGGCTGGATGAACGAGTTTGGGAACTGGGAATTCGCTAACACTAAAGGGTTTAAAAGTAGCATTGGTGCCAAAGGGTTGTCCATCATTCCCGGAAATCCTGGGCATGCAGTCCTTTTCGAAGGCTATATGGATTTTCTGAGCTGGCTGAAAGAGAATCATCGCCGGGAAGCGCCAACGGTTATTGTTTTAAATTCGCTGTCGCTTCTGGCAAGGGCGATAGACGATCTCCGGAATATTCCAAAAATCGAGATCTTCTTTGATAACGACGGACCGGGCATAAAAAGCACAAAGGATATACGCAAAGCGATTCCCTGGGCAAAAGACTGTTCTTTTTACTATTTCGGCTTTAAGGATTATAACGATAAAATAACAATGACACCTGAATTAATGGTGGTCCAGGGAACCCCGGTTCCTTTAACTGGATGTAAGCTGCTCAAAGGAATGGCCGGGCAGTTAGGGCCGCATACGATTAACCAGGAGCTTTCGATAGGCATTCCTGATACCTCAAATGTCAAAAACCGTCTCGCACGATAACTCAACTTATTCTTTATGAAACCAATCCTGCAATACCTCAACAAGGTGATAGAAGGAGATTGCCTTTTGGTAATGGCTGACTTCCCTGATCAGAGCATTGATTTTATTCTCTGCGACCTGCCTTATGGGACGACCATAAATACCTGGGATGACATCATCGATCTGCCTTCGCTATGGAAAATCTATGAACGGATCATAAAGCCCTCCGGGGTAATCGCCCTGACCGGAACGGCGACATTTACCGCGAGGGAGGCTTTCATAAGAAGACTATACCTGTGGATTTTGTGAAAGTATGCAATGACCGGATCCTGCGGGAACAGTCAAAGCAGTTGAAGCAGCGTCTTGACTTGGATGGATAGTGCTGCCCGCACTTATTTTTCCTGCGGATATATTATGGTTTTTTTCCTGGCAAGATGTCTTTTTGTCCGACAAAAAATCGCTTCGCTCTTTTTCAGTCTACCAAAAAGAATCTTGCCTTAACCTTCCTATGGTCAGGCTAAGGAAGTATCGGAAATTCGCAACTCATTTCCTCTTTTATGAAGGATAAAATAAAATTTAGAGGGCGGCCTCGTTTGTTGGAAGGAAAGAAGATCAGAAAGATCGACGCCCGGTTTACCGAAGAGGAATACCGGAGGATTCTCGATCTGGAAAAGGAATTAGGGATCAGCCGTGCTGATCTCATCCGCTCAAGGTTACTGGATAACCTTCCCCTTATCATGGTAAACGCGAAAGAAATGATAAGGGAGCTAGATGAGATCGGTACCGAAATTGGCCGGGCCGGCAATAACATCAATCAGCTGGCCCGTTATGCCAACATTTTAAATAAAAAAGGCATTCTTTCCCCTGCGGTGACCGAGCGGTTCAACCTCCTTTTTCAAGACTACATTACTGGTCAGACCGCCCTGGAGATTACCCTGAGAAAAATCATCAGGACTCTTGGCAGGTGATCTATCGATATATAGCTATATAACAATAGATCCATGTGGCTATATAGCTATGGAGCCGTGTTACTATAGGGCAATATAGACACATTGCTCCATGGCACTATAGCTATAGTGCTACCTAGCGCCATAGTTACATAGCTGCCCGGCTATACAGCAACAAGGCTACATAACATTAAATCATATGAATCAGATCAACAAAAAGGAAGCTGCCGAACTGTTTCGGCTGCGCTCGGCGGGGACATTGCCCCACATCGATATTAACGGCACCGATTTTACCATTGACTGGAGACTGAAAGAGTTACGGGAAACTGCCTCTCCCTGGAACAACATCAATCTGAAGAATATGGAAATGTCCAGGTCCGGCGAACAGTACCTGTGTTTTTATGATACGGTAAACCACCGCGAATGGGACTTTGATCCAGACATTACAGCACCGCCGGAAAACGTGGTACTGCTGGAAATCCCCTATGAGGTCAAGCTTGACCCCTATGCCGTTGCCAGGGAATATGGTATCGACCCCGCTGAATTCATCAGCGATTATCCGATTGAAAAGAACCTTGTAGGGATACTTAAGCCATTAACGGAAAGCGGGCTGCCGCAGGTGATAGCAGAAAATTTACAAAAGCTAGGTCAAGGCCTGTCTGCCGGTCAGCAGAGCGATGACCAGGATTATACAGGAAACCGGAAAATAGGCCGTTAGCAGATTGAATTCCCTTTCACTGGCTGCCCGTTTGACCGGTTCACAAATATTTCTTACGATGATTGTTAAAATTCTTTCCTCATCGCCCAACTTCGCCGGCGTTAGTTACAATACCGAAAAGATCGACAAAGACAAAGGCGAGCTGATGCTCGCTGAAAATTTTGGTCCGCTGCAGGGATTGGACCGGTTGAGACCGGAAGATTACCGAAATTACCTTCAACTGCTGGCCGCTCAAAACAAGCGGGTCAAAAATCCGCAGTTCCATGCCGCCATTTCAGCCAAGGGTCAAACCTATGATAAATATGCCCTAACCGAGATAGCCGTCAAATGGCTTACCGAAATGGGCTATGGCCGGCAGCCCTACCTCATTGTTTATCATAGGGACACCAAAAATAACCATGTACACGCCGTTTCGGTAAGGGTTGGGCGGGATGGTAAAAAGATCAATAGTGGATTTGAAAAGATCCGGGCAGTACAGAACCTGAATAAGGTGATGGAAATGGATGAAACCTATAAGGCTTCGCGTGATATCCATAAGGCGCTTGGCTTCCAGTTCTCCACCCAAGCCCAGTTCATGATGGTACTGGAAAGCATGGGATATGTGGTTAAGGAATCCGCCGGGCAACTGCAAATTATAAAATATGGTAAAAAACTCCAGGAAATCCCTTTAGCAGAACTCCAGGAACAAATCAGCAGGTACCATAAAGATGCCGATCGCCAGAAACAGCTCAAAGCAATTTTTGAGAAGTACCGCCAGGTGTACCGGACGGATTTAAGCGCTGATGTAAAACCCTTGCCCGGCGGTTTAACGGGGAAACCGGATGGGTATTCTTCTCCATTTTCAGAATTCCTGAAAGCTAAATTAGGCATTGCCCTACTGTTTCACAGTAAGGATGGCAAGCCTCCGTACGGTTATTCTGTTATCGATCACCGGGAAAAAACAGTATGGAAAGGAAACGAGATCATGCCCCTGAAAACGCTGCTGGAGAGCAAGGGCACGGGGGAGTTCATTCAAGCTGAAAATGAGCCTGAAGCGTTTACCGTTAAGCAGCTTAGCGTTGAAGAAAACGACTACTATGCTGCCTTATTGAAAGCATCGCTTAACAATTATCCGGACTTTAACCAAGGACTGCGGCACCAGGGATTGATCCTCGCAGATGATGATGGTACAGCGGTGCTGGTTGATAACAAAACGCAGTTTGCTATACCTGTATCTGATCTGCTTACAGAAACAGAACTGGCAGATTTCCAGGGGCAGTATGAATCACCGGACCCTGGCGAATATTATATACCTCCGGTGAGTATTTCAGCGGATATTGATGACGAGGCGATTAACGGCAGGAACCGAAGGCGCAAGAAAAAGGCCCGCACCAATTCCAGGTAACACATTTAAAATCAAAATTTCATGGTCATTATTATTGGAAACCAAAAAGGCGGAGCGGGAAAAAGTACGCTCACCCTTATGCTGGCAAATTACCTGACGCAGGCAAAAAAATGTGCTGTTACTGTCATTGACATGGATTACCAGCAATCCATCGCACAGAAGTTTGAAAAAGCAAAACTGCTGGAAAATGCCGAACCCTATGAGGTGATCGCTGCAAACCTGGAAAATTATCCGGATATGCTGGAAATACTAAAAGCCAGCGGAGACCAGGTGGTTTTGATCGATTTGCCCGGAAAGCTGGATGATGATGGCCTGATCCCGGTTTTCAAATCGGCAGATTTAGTGATCTGTCCCTTTGCCTACGATGAATTCAGCTTCGATTCCACCATCCTGTTTTCCGTTGTGCTGCGCAAGATCAATCCGGATGTAACCATCAGTTATATTCCCAACCGCATCAAGGCCAATGTCAAATATGATACTCAGGTAGAAGTCGATGAGCAGCTCTCCAAGTTCGGTAACATCAGTTCAGCGATACCCGACCGGATCGATTTCCAGCGGACAAATACTGTCCAGACCCCGCTTTCGGTCTTACCTGTAATCATCCGGGTTTTTGATAAAATATATAAAGATCACCTAATAAATAACCTATGAGCAATATTAAATCATTGGCAGATCAGCTTCGCGGGAAGATCACCGAGCCGGATAACAAAGGATCCGGGGAACAGACGAAGGAAACTGTCCGGCCTAAGGATGATGCCCCTGTCAAAACACGCGCAGAGCCCAAAATACCACCCATCCTGGATCTGATCCGAGCTTATGATAATTCCGATCATAAAAGTATGGTTCATGTGCGCTTCGATGCAAAGACATTGCAGACCATGAACCAGTTGAAGATGGCTACCGGCGTGGATGTGACCAAGCTTGTTGCCTATTCTGTCAGGCAATTATTTGCCCTGCACCCTGAACTGAAAACAATTATTAAACAATTCCTACTAAAACTAGAATGATGAACTGGCTTCAATTTTTCCTATGGATCACCGGCGTTTATACCCTGTATTACCTGGTGGTCATTTTACTCGAACTCAAAGGCAATGTGCGGCTGGCCGTGGGTAAGGCCATGAGTAATGAACTGACTTTTAATGAATCCACCGAACCTCAGCTCATTGAAGCACAGGACGATGTATTAACAGTGATAAACCCTGCTGCCCCGGGATCTGGCAAGCCGATCAAGGCGGGGCCCAAAGCAGCGCCCGAGGTGATCAGCTCCGGAGGGGTCTCCCTGAAAAACATGTTTACCCTGGCACGTGAAGAAGCCATTATCTACACGCGGCCAGTAAGCTTTTAAGCTATGAAAAATCGCTGTTTATTTACCTGGGGCATCCTCACAGGAACTTGCGGTACTGCACTTGCCCAGCCCGGGCTTAACGAAATGCAGCAAGCCAGGCAGGAGCTCACAGGTTCGTTTTTCTCCTCGATCGATGCTTCGCTGGTGCTTGCTGTGATTTTTGGCCTTATCGGTGCCCTAAAGATCTACCACAACTGGCAAATGGGCAAAGAACGTATCACGGGCGACGTTGCTGCCTGGTTCTTTGCCTCCCTTTTCATGGTTTTAGCGGGTCCGTTTGTCAGGGCCATATTTGGCATCTAAAAACCATTTTCCCCTTGTAAGATCAAGCTGCATCCGGCCGGGGCAGCTTTCTTTTTTTAATTCCATTTCCATTAATTTTTAACGAACAAGAAAATGAAGAGAACAAAAATGTTCGCTATGGCCATGCTATTGGCCATTACGCAGGTGCCGGCATTCGCCCAAAGTGGCGTAAACGGATTGAACACCGCTACCAGCACCCTGACGACCTATGTTGATCCTGTCACCAATATCGCTCTGGTCATCGGAGGCATCGTTGGTATAGTAGGCGCTATCCGGGTGTATTCCAAATGGAATAGCGGAGACCAGGATATCAATAAAGAATTGATGGGCTGGGGAGGTTCCTGCCTCTTTTTGGTGCTGTCATCGCTGATCATCAAAGCCTTTTTTGGATTGTAAGGTATGGCAAAGCGGTATGCCGTTTATAAGGGGCTCCAGCGGCCCCTTATTTTTAAAGGCTTCAAAGGAAAATTTATCTACTGGGGGGTAGGCGCTCTTTTATTGGGCCTGGTAGCAGGTTCCATTATCATGGCCCTGGTCAATATGTATGTTGGCGCGATAGCACTCATCGGCCTGATTGTCGGCGGCTTGTTCTACACCGCAGGTAAACAAAAAGGGGGTCTGCATGACAAGACCCAGGCAAAAGGAATCTACATCCACCAGACTGGTCTCACTAATCTAAAATCTTATGGCACAGAAGAACGCATTTAAGCTGCCTTATATCGGCATTGATGCTTACCAGGACTTTGACCTGTTGTATGGCCTGAACGGGGAATGCTCGGTGATCATCCAGATCAAAAACCCCGTGCTCCAGTATTCAGCCTCGGCCGCTGCCTATGATGAATTTCATAGTCTGTTTATCAGCATTGTCAAAATCTTAGGAGACGGCTACCTGCTGCAAAAACAGGATGTCTTCAGCAGGTCAAAATATCCCTATAAAAAGTCGGATGATTATTTACAAGATAAATATAACGCTCATTTTGCCGGGCGCGATTACACCCGGATCAGCACTTACCTCACCATTACGCTCCAACCGAAAAAGGGAAGGTTTTATGTATACGACCCAAAGGCATTGATAGCGTTCAGGCAATCGGTCACCAAAGTAATGGCTATACTTCAGCAGTCCAGGACAGCTCCGGTTCTCCTTAAGAAAAATGAGGTCAATAAACTGGTGCTGGGTGTGTTGTCGATGGACTTTAACGGCGATAACCTGGTGCTGGATAATATTCTGCCTACCGATACTGAACTGAAAATGGGTAATCGTGCAGTGCGTTGCATCAGTTTGGTCAATACCGACAACGTGGACCTTCCAACTGAAATTGGCACCCATACAGAATTGAACGAAAAGGAAACCATGAAAGGGTTCCCCGTCGATGTGGTAACTTTCCTGCTGAAAGTGCCTGGCTACGAAACGATACTCTATAATCAGGTCATCGAAATCCCCCAGCAGCAATGGACGCTGAATAAACTGGAGCTTAAACGAAAAAGACATTCGGGCATTCCCGACCCCGCAAACCAGCTCTGTGTAGAGGATATCGATCAGCTGCTGAATGATGTGGCAAGAGAGAGCCAGTTGTTGGTCAATGCGCATTATACGATCATCATCTGTTGCGCGCAGGAGCAGCTGCAGAAGACAGCGAATTTTATTGAAAGCTCCCTTTTCAATCTGGGTATTATAGCCAGCAGGAACGCCTATAATCAGCTGGAACTGTTTCGCTCGGCGCTTCCCGGGAACGGTGTTGAACTAAAAAGTTACGACTGGTTCCTGACCACCTGCGACGCCGCCCTGTGTTTCTTCTTTAAAGAATCTCTTCCCCAGGATGAACCAAGTAATTTTCTGGTCCGGTTCACCGACCGTCAGGGGATACCCATAGGCATCGACCTTTCGGATCTTCCGATGCGCACAAACCGCATCAGCAACAGGAACCGGTTCGTTCTGGGCGGGTCCGGAACCGGAAAAAGTTTCCTGATCAACAGTATGGTTGAGCAATACCTGCTGTACAATATGGATGTGGTAATTGTTGATGTCGGGCACTCTTATACAGGCTTGAACACCTTCAAAAAGGGGAAATATGTTACCTATACCGAAGAGCGGCCGATTACCATGAATCCCTTTGCCATCAGCGAGCAGGAGTATAACATTGAAAAGAAAGACTTCCTGGTTACCCTGGTCGGGCTGCTTTGGAAAGGCGCGGAAGGAACCATTTCCACTGTGGAACGCGATGTGATCTCCAGCCTTGTTGGTTCTTATTACAGTAATTATTTCAGTCAAGGGTATCCCGGCCTGTCTATAAGGCAACTGCATGCGATCCGCAAGCGGGTGTTTGAAGCTATGAAGACCGAACCTTCTTTTCAATCGTATTCTGAGGACGGCTGGGAGGAGTTTACCGAAGACCTTTTCGCGACCGAGATCAGTGATACCGACGAGGATCTTTTGGCAGGCGACGCAGAGGCCGGGGGCTTTATCACCGCTTTCAACCAGAAGTACCGGGCAGCAGTGAAAGAAGAAAACCGCATTGGCAGGATCAGGCACGACCGAAGAAAAATAGGTATACTCAATTTCAATAGTTTCTACGAGTTCGCGCTTTGGAAAATCCCTGAAATAAAAACCGAGGATCACATTCCTTTTGACCTGGATGAATTCAGATATGTGCTGAAGAAATTCTCTAAGGGAGGTGAATATCAAACCATACTGAATGAAGCCGCGGATAAGTCACTTTTCAACGAGCCGTTCATTATCTATGAAATTGATAATGTGAAGGACAACAAGGTACTGTTTCCGATTGTCACGCTGATTATCATGGACGTTTTTATCCAAAAGATGCGGCACCGTAAAGACCGCAGAAAAGCGCTCATTTTGGAAGAAGCCTGGAAAGCGCTGGCCTCACCGATCATGGCCGAGTTTCTCCTTTA
Source organism: Pedobacter sp. ISL-64 (assembly GCF_018613605.1). Lineage (GTDB taxonomy): Bacteria > Bacteroidota > Bacteroidia > Sphingobacteriales > Sphingobacteriaceae > Pedobacter. The sequence goes on from NZ_JAGGPU010000002.1 coordinate 64,136, forward strand.
CCTCAATAAGACCGTTCGTAAATTCTGGGGGGAGATCATCGAAGTTACCCAGGAGCTTTCAGATATACTGAGTAACCCCATCGTTAAAGACAGCATCATTAACAATTCGGACACGGTTATCCTGCTTGATCAAAGCAAGGCGCTGGAAAATTTCGGAGATATTGCCAAACTGCTCTCCATTACCGAAACCGAACAGCGGAAGATCTTTACGACCAACCAGCTCGACAACAAAGATAACCGCGGCCAGTTCAAAGAGGTTTATATCCGAAGGGGCCAGACGGGTGAGGTTTATGGCGTAGAGGTATCCCTTGAGCAGTATTTGGTCTACACCACCGAAAAACCAGAAAAATCAGCCGTGGAGATCTACACCAGGAAATACGATTCCTACACCTGCGGACTTGACGCATTTGTTGCACATTTTAAACAAAGCAAGCTTCCTCTTGGAGAGTTTGTAACTGCGGTCAATAAAGCTGAACAGCCCATTTATTAAACCTTTTATTATGAAAAATATCTTCCTAATGCTGTTTTTACTGGTTGTAAAAACAGCCCATTCACAGGTGCTTTATGTGGATCCGGTGACCTCGGCAGCAATGCTCACGCACAGTTCTACCATTAACGGCCAGCTTAACACGACCAACAAAAATCTCACCGCCATTCAGCGTGGACAGCTGGCTGTTACCAGTCAGCTGGTCATCGTTAACGATATGCAGGACAGGATTTATAAAGGACTGAGCCAGGTGGCCGGCGTGATCAACAACCTCACTACGATCAAAGAGATCACGGACATTGGAATCGATATCATGGATGACGTGGAAAAAGCGATCAATACGGCCAAATCAAATCCTGCATTGCTGCTTTTTGCCGAGCAGGGCGCCCGTGACTTTCAAAGCCGTGCCACCGTGCTTGCCACCGAAGTGGGCGGCTTTGTTTTGAAGGGCGGAAAAGACAACCTGATGGACTCCGGGGAAAGGGCCAAACTGCTCAACCATATCGCCGGTGAACTGCGCATACTCCGGGGCATCGCCTATGGGATGCAGCGGGCCATGTACTGGGCCCGGATGCGTGGCATCTGGGCCTCGCTTAACCCATGGGCAACCTGGCAGAATATGGATGTGCAGATCGCAAACAGTGTGATAACCGAAGCTAAATACTTGAAAAAATGAAAACTATTATCTTAACACCTTTATTGCTGCTGCTGGGTTTTCTCACGGCAGATGCACAGAAGAAGGCCCTTAATATTCCCGGGATCTGGCAGTTGACCGATTATTCCAAATCCGAAAATAAACTACAGAATAGCGCCCGGGACAAACAGTCCCTTACTACGGCGAGCGAAGCAGGGAACAGAACCATGCTGGCCAGGTTAAAGGATACCTACCGTATCTTGCAGCAAAGGTATAACAGCCTTGGGACCGCCATAAATATTGCGAATATCGGTTTGCAGGCGACCCCTATGGTAAACAGGATCATCAGCAACCAGGCCCGGCTTTATCAGCTGGCAGGAAGCAATCCGGCGATCATCCCCCTTGTTTACCGTAGCGAAATAGAATTTGTGGAAAAAGCCTACAGCCTGGCGAATTACCTGACCGGTCTGTGTGCAGCTCTTGGGGATATCAACCAAATGAAAATGGCTGACCGGAAAATGCTGTTTGACTTTATTCTTTCAGAACTGAACGTGATCCGAAATCTTTCTGGAAACCTGCTCAGCTCAGCGCAGTATGCAAGCCTGAATACCCTGATCAGGTCTGTTAATCCATTCAGGGATTACATCGATCAGGATAGGTCTCTGATCGAGGAGATCATTAACAACGCTAAATATCTTAAGCAATGAGACTTTTTTGGACAATATTCGCCCTGAGCCTGCTTGCAGCTCCGGCGCTCGCGCAGCGGATCGTTTTTGATCCCCGGCATTTTCAGGCCGTATTAGAAAATGGTTCAGTGAGCAGTACCGCAGAGCTTACCCATAACCAGTACCTGGGCAAGATCGATGGTAACCTCCAAACCATCAATACCAATGTGGGTTCGGTTGTACTGGTCCAGACCATGATCTATCAAAGCCTGTCCAACGTCAATTCCGCACTGAAAAATGGATTGGTAGTGAAAGATATGGCGGTGATCGTCAATGATATTCTAAGGTACGCCGACCAGACCATTGCCCTTGCCAGGGCTGAACCTTACCTGCTTTTATTTGCCGAAAGCCATGCGGCCGAGATCAGGGGAAGAGCCACCAGGCTGGTGATGGATGTTTCCGGCTTCATCTTAAAAGAAGGCGACAACATGCTTGCTGATTACAATAGCCGGGACCAACTACTGAACCATGTCCGCAGGGAACTTCAAATCATTGACGGCATGGCCTACGGCGCATGGAAGGCCATGTTTTGGGCCAAACAGAAAGGGATCATCGCCTCGTTGAACCCCTTCGCTTCTTTTATCAACAAGGATAGAACCACGGTGGAGGATATTATCCGCAACGCTAAATATTTAAAACAATAATTTTATGAAAAATATTTTTTTAATGCTGGCGATCTGCCTGTGTGTATCGCAGGCGTTCGCCCAAATGACCATCAATGATGAAAGTATCCGCTACCAGCAGGAGCGCATGGTTTTCAGGCAATGGGATAAAAACAAGTTTACACCGACAAGCGGGTTTTTGGGATTAAATCCTTACTACTGGCTGACCTGGGGCTTAATGCCCGGCTACAAGAAAACAGATCTCCGCCCACTCGGCCCATCGGGGCCGCAAAGCCAGCGCCTGGCATTGGTCGCCACTATGAGCGCGATCGATGATAGCTATAGACTTCATGCGGATACACTTCGGGGGGCCGCACTGTCGGAGATGGCTGGCCAGGCGGGTGCGGTTTCAGCCGCCGATCCATTGTGGATCATGTATTATTCCAGGGAACTCAGACCTGTACTGAATCATTCGCAGGCAGAATTTTTAAACCGCCTTCCCGCAAAGGTTCGCCAGCAGGTCATTGCCGAAGGGACCTATAACTGGTATGCAGAAGAACTGGAGATGTTAAAAGAACGGATCGATGCTGCCAAAGCGGTAAATATGGATCGTGGGGCAAGAATACTTGCCTATCACCGGATGCTCATGGATTACCGCAACCTTTCCGCTGTCTGGGCTACACGCACGGCCACCGCGGTGATGAACATGAATTTGGCAGAGCACCAGCTGAAAGTCAGGGCGGGGCAGGTAACCATTGAAAAGTGGACGCCGCAGACAGATGTGCAGATTGCAGACCAGGTCGTTCAAAGCAGAAAATATTAGCGCCATGAAAATCAAAATGAGTATAACCCTGATCAGCCTGTTGCTGATGATGGCTCCCAGGTCTTTTTCACAAGCCCCTTCAAATGCTGATTATAAGAAATCTATCGAGTTCCTCCAGGGAAACGGGGTTTATGAGGAAGGCGTAATGGTGTTCCTTACCAAACTGAAGGATTCTATCTGGACACACTTTGACCTCTTTATTACAGACGCTAAAGCTTTGTCAGCGATTTTTATGATCATTTTTTTTGCCATCAAGTCCTATGAAATGATCGTGGGAGATAAAAAAATGGAGATCATGCCGCTGCTTAGGCCCTTCGGCTTGGTTATGGTCATCCTGTGGTGGGGCGCCTTTGTAAAGGTGATCGCTTTCCCCACCGAGCTGGTAGCCCTCAGAACAGAAGAAATGTTCAAAAGTGAGCAGAATCATGTCAATGACCTGCGTTTTACAAGGGCCGATTACATGCTGAAGGTGGCCAATTCGCTCTATACCTTTCAGGCACAGGCGGAGGTGGCCGCTAAAGAATCTGACTCCTGGTACGGAAAGGCCTGGGACTCGGTGACCAGTTCGGTAAAAGAAGGGATTTCTACAGTGGTCTCCCCATTGCTGGAACTGAAGAACAGGTTAACGGTTGGTCTGCAGCTGCTGGTCACCCAATTGCTGGAACTGTTAGCGATCTGGATTTTAAGGATTGCCGTCTATATCATTTTTATGATACAGATCATTTATTCTTCTATCCTTATCATTCTGGGTCCCTTCGCCGTTGCAGCCAGTATCCTGCCGGCCTTCAGGGATAGCTTCAGCACATGGATCGCCCGTTTTATATCTGTCAATCTATATTCGGGTATTGCCTACCTGATCATGTATTTATGTGCCCTGATGCAAAAATACGCGCTACTTTCAGAGATCAGCAAATATAAAGAACTGGTCGGTGAGGACGGGATGGCAGCAAGCATGGAGAAAATGACCTGGTTTGCCGGAAACGGTATACTTTCCTTTGGAACCGTTATCATCACTTTCCTGATCGGTGCGATCTGTATGTTTACCGTTCCGAGCATTTCCACCTGGATCATTTCTACTTCCGGTATCACCTCTGCCTCTTCTAGTTTTGGCCGTGGTGCGGGAACCGTGTTTGGCATGGCCCGGAAGGCCTCCGGAAGCTTCTTCTGATAAGCAATCATTTTTTAACAAGCCATCTCATTTATATGGGGTGGCTTTCTCATTTAAATCCATTATGATCATAAAAAGTATTGAAGCCAAGATCAGGCTGGCCACCCTGGTTGCGGCCGGTAGCCTCATCAGCGCAATCCTGATTACAGGAATTGCCTGTGGCTATGCCTACCTGCAGGTGGTAAATGCCCGTCAGAGCGTATACATCCTGGACAATAATGTACCGATACTGGCCAAGCAAACCGACGTACAAATGAACCGGCCGGCCGAATACCGCGCCCATATCGACCTGTTCCATTCTATTTTCTTTTCACTCACTCCGGATGATAAATACATCGAGTACCAGATGAAAAAAGCCATGTATCTCATCGATGAATCAGGCGCAAGGCAGATGAATAATTTAAAGGAAAAGGGATATTTCAATTCCATTCTTTCCTCCAGCTCTGTACTCACATTGCAAACGGACTCCATCAGCCTCGATATTGCAAAGAACTACTTCCGTTTCTATGGCAAATTAAAAATAGACAGGCGTAGCTCAACGGTTATCCGCTCGCTGGTCACCGAAGGAAGGCTCATAGATATCCCGCGGAGTGAAAACAATCCGCATGGCGTGCTGATCTCCGGCTGGAAAACCCTGGAAAACAAAGACCTCGAAAATGTTCAAAAAAATTCATTCTAACCGCGATCCGGCAGATACGCTCTATCGCGAGATCAAAAAGGAATTCAGCATCTACTTTGACAAAGCGGGCGCTTCCCTTACTTCATTTCTGACCCGGTATCCAAGGGCTGTATTTACGGTCATGACCCTGCTTATGACCGTTTCTTTGGTTCTGTCCTTCACCGTTTTGCGGAGCCCGGTACCAAGGCAGTCCGCAGTAAGGCAAGCTGAAAAACAAGAAAAGCCTTCTTCCGGGGGGCTTTCCACCGTTACCGGCGGATTAAACCAGATCCTGCAAACCACTTCGGACCTGCGTGAAACATTGGAGCTAAAAAAAGAAGTGGAGGCGCTGATGCAGAAAAAACAATTAACGCCCGCCGACAGCCTGGCCCTTGAAATGGCGCTGGATAGATTCGGCAGGCTTGGTAACCATTTAAGCAAATAATCATGAAGATCAATTTTAAGCAACCCAAGTATATTTTGCCGCTGGTCATTCTGCCATTTCTATGCCTGTTCTTTTACGTATGGCATAGCAGTTCGGCAAAGACTGCGGTAAAGCCAAAGACCCAGGCAGGTATCCAGGACAATGTGGGCGATGTTTCGCCCGGTGTTAAAAAGCAGGCATTCTCCGACAAACTGGATGCTTTCCGCAATACCTTCAAAGAAGCAGACGGGTATACCGCAGTTAGCCCCATTGGGGAGGAACAAAGTGCCGAAGCCGGATTTACCAGCCAGTACAACAGCGCTGAAAAGCACATGCTGGATTCTATTGACCGCCAGATGAAAAGCAAATTCCAGGGCGGGATGTACAAGCCAGCTGCCCCTGATCATTTGCTTTACCCCGGGACCGGGACCTCGCACCAGGAAAAAGGTGTTACAGGCGATAAGGCGCTGGCAGCGGCATTATCCAACCTTTCCCGTCAGCGAAAGGAACATCCGGTTTATCAGCAAGCGGATACACCGCCATCAGCGGCAGAAAAAGACCCGATGGAACTTTTCAAAGCACAGATGGCCTACATGGATAGTGCCGGTAAGGCCGCGGACCCCCAGTACAAGGCCGAAATGCAGAAAAGTGCAGCACTGGCCAAAGCGGAGGCGCTCCGTAAAAGCCAGCCCATCATGGAAGTCCGTAAGGCGCAGGCCCAATCATCGGATTTCAATACGATCATGCCAGCTGGCAACGATGGCTTCATTATGGCCATCATTGATGAAAACGTGACCGGATATGCAGGTTCCCGCATCCGCGTGCGGCTGCTGGATGATATATATGCAGGCCGGGTGCTTATCAAAAAAGGAACTTACCTGTATGCCTTGGTCAGCGGATTCCAGGGGCAGCGTGTAACCCTAACGGTCCAGTCGGTGTTGACCGGAAAAACTATCCTGCCGGTTAAACTGGAGGTTTATGATCAGGACGGTTTGCCCGGACTGTATGTTCCCGCGTCTGCTTTCCGGGATTTCACCAAAGACCTGAGCGGCAACTCCATGCAGGGATTTACCATCGACGGCGGCGCGCAGAACGGAAGCCAGTTCCTGATGAGTACCCTTGATAAGATGTTCCAATCCACATCCTCGGCTATCGCCAGCGCCATCCGCAAAAACAAGGCGAAGATCAAGTATAATTCTTATATCTATTTAATTGACCCACAGGCGCAGCAAAACGCCTTACAAAACCAACATTAACCATGCGAAAATTATTTCTGTGCCTGACGGTCATCATGCTGACCGCCATGCAAAACTATGCCCAAAATCTTCCGTCTGCAAGCGGTTTGGTAAGGTCCGAACTTCCCGTTGTATACCTTCCCGAAAATGTTTCGGTTCATTTTATATCGCCGGAGCCTATTCAGTATGTAGACATATCTTCTTCAAACGTCGCCGGGGATCTTCCCATCAAAAACGTCCTGCGCATTAAACACCGCCTCGACACCTTAAAAGCAGGTGCTGTTAATGAACCTGATGCCATAGTGACAATTGTTGGTGAGAAATTTATCGCCCAGTACCGGATCGTATTTAGCTGCGGACCTGACGCCGGTTCTGTTCTTACCAATATTGAGATCATTCCGGCACATACCCGTCCCCTGGACTTCCCTGGCATCGGCCTCTCGCAGACCCAGCTTCGGGCTTATTCCCTTAAACTACTAGGCGAAAAACCTGCAGGGAATCTTCCCCATGACCGGTCATATGGCATCAAAAGCAAACTAAACCATATTTACACGCTGGGGGACTATATCTTTTTAGACCTCAGCTTTAAAAATGAAACCAATCTGAAATATGATATTGATGAGCTGCGCTTTAAGATCGAAGATAAAAAGATCACCAAGGCCACAACTGTGCAGATGATAGAGATCAAACCGGACTTTGTACTGTTTGAGACTTCCTTTTTTAAGCGTCAGTACCGGAATATTTTCGTGTTCAAAAAATTCACCTTCCCCGGCAACAAAATGCTGGTGGTCGAACTTAGTGAGAAACAGCTTTCCGGCCGCAGCGCAGGTCTTGAGATATCTTATAAGGATATTTTAGAAGCAGACATTATTCCCTCCCTGTAAGCCAGGTTGCTATCATTCCACCTTAAATTTTATGTTATGGAGAATTTGCGTTACAAGCTCCATCGCCGGTTAATGCACCTTGATGTAGCCTTATATATCCGTTTACAGGATGAAGGCCGGCTGGACCGTTTTTTTGAAAGTTTCCTGGTAGTTCCCGATCCAGAGGCAGCTTTAAGCGAAAGGTTTTCCACCACTCGCTATGATTACATCGCAGAGATACTGGAAGAAGATTTCTTAGAAACCTACCTGGCCTATAGCGCTGCCGGTATCCTGCGGTATGAACTCATCAATATGACCACCGCCTGCGCAGAGGATTTTGAATACTACCGCTTCCCTGAAAATACCGATGACCGGATGATGCGGTATGCCATCACCGGAACCATCGATGAATACCTGAAAGGAGGATCTGAAGATGGCATTTAATCTTGCTCGAAGACTCTCGGGAAATATCGGGGCGATCCGCATTGCCCTGGACTGGGACGGGCAGCGAAAGGTGTCACCGGAAGAGTTACAGGCCCTGCAGAACTATGCGGGCTTTGGCGGGCTGAAGGCGGTCTATTACCCGGCGGGCGAACGGGAGGAATGGGTAAAGATGAATGCTTCACAGGCCGACCTCCGGCTGTACCCGCTGGTAATGGAACTGCACCAGGTGCTAAAGGACCGCCTAAGCAGTTACCAATATAAGCGGGCGGTAGACAGCCTGCGCGAAAGCACCATGACCGCCTATTATACGCCAGATATCATTCCCAAAGCTTTATATACGGCGCTGGCCGAAAACAAGCTGCTGCCAAAGCATCTCTATGAGCCGAGCGCGGGTGCCGGTGTTTTTATTACCGAAGCCGCCCGCATGCTGCCCGAGCTGGCTACCGTAACAGCTGTTGAAAAGGATTTTCTGACCGCCAAAATACTGGCGGCTATCACCAGTGCGCTGCCCGTGCCGGTCACCGTGCGGGATATTGGCCTGGAGGAAACCCCGGCTACCGAAAAAGGTCGCTCGGATCTGGTCGTCAGCAATATCCCTTTTGGGAATCTATCGGTATTCGACCCCGCCTTCCCCGATAACAGCATCTCGGGCCGTATCCATAATTACTTTTTCGCCAAGGGGCTCGACAAACTGGGCCACGGCGGACTCATGGCTTACCTGACCACCGATACGTTTCTGAACACACCGGCCAATGACCTGGCGCGAAAATATTTATTTACGCAGGCTGATTTTGTTAGCCTTTTGGTACTGCCGGATAACCTGATGAAGGACAGTTCAAATGTCGAGGTGCCCACGCACTTGCTGCTGGTACAGAAGAACGATCATAAAGACACCTTCAGCGAGGACGAGGAACAGCTGTTGCAAACCGTTGAGCAGTCGAATGAACAAGGGGCTTACCCGATCAACGCCTATGTCCAGCGGCACCCTGAGCTCATTATGGCGGATGAGATCATCGAGGGAACCAACCAGTACGGAAAACCCTCACGGGTAATCTGGCACAATGGGGAACTGGCTGACCTTGCCCCGGCAATCACCGAAAAGCTGGCCGATGACCTGTCCGCCCGCTTTGACAGGGAACGTTTTGAAACCCTGCAAAAGCAACTGGCCTTTGAAAAAGGGGAATTGCAGACCAGGGCCGAATCGGTGAAAACCGGTAGCGCCCGGACTTTTACTTTTTTAGATGTGCCGGTAGCGGCACCGGCCATATCAACAGTGCAGCTGGGACTCTTCGACCAGGCGCCACCGGAACAGACGGGTAAAGCGCAGGCGTATTTATCGGACCTGGATAAAGCCTCGGTGATATACCAAACCGCGCGCATCATCAGTACCATCCGCACGATGGAGCGGCCCGTCCATGACAGCATCGTGCTGCTAACGGCCAGGAACAAAGCGGCGAACCGTTACCTCTATAAATTCTACAGCAATGTAGCCGAGGTAAAAGTATCGGCAAAATGGCTAACGGGAAACGTTCTGACCGAAGAGCTGAAAGCCCTGTCGGCAAAGCTCAAATACTTCGGCCACGATTACTCTTACCAGGGCGATAAAAGTTTGGAACCAGCTTTTGGTTTCCAGCCCGAACGGCCCAAAGGCTTTATCGCACTACGGCCTTTTTATGTTAAGGACACGCTCGTCGTTCATGGCGATAAGGTCGGCCTGATCGCTGCGCCCGTGGATGGTGAAGCTCCGTTTTTCGCTTTCGAGCAACAGGGCGACCAGGCTTTTTATAAAAGCTACTGCCGGGTGCGGGATGCCTATTTTGCGTTGTTTGAAAAGGAATCAGCAACCCTTAGCGAGCAACCGGCCATGCGCGGTGAGCTGAACGCTGAATACCAGGGATTTACCGAAACCTATGGCGAACTCAATAAGACCTTTAACCGCTCAAGGATATTAAATGATCCTGCTTTTGGCTTTGTGATCCTGTCCTCCCTCGAAAAACGGGAGCAAGAACGCTTTGTACGCTCGGATATTTTCACCGGACCGGTCTTCGCCAGGCAGCAGGCGCTGAAAACCGACGATCCGGCCGAGGCGCTGGCGCGCTGCCTGAACGATATGGGCAAGGTGGACCTGGCCTATATCGGCACAGCCACGGGTATGTCCGAAGAAGAAGTTATCCTGGGACTGGAAAAACATATCCTGCTAAACCCGGCTAATCTGGAATGGGAAACCACCGACCGCTACCTTTCGGGCAATGTCGTAGATAAACTGGCCGAAGCAGAAGCCGCTGCAAAGAACAAGCCCGATCATTTGCAGATCGCGCGCAGCCTGTCCGCTATCCAAAGGGCCCAGCCGGAAACTGTACCTTTTGAGCTGCTGGACTTCAACCTGGGTGAACGCTGGATCCCGGCGAACTACTATACCAGGTTTGCCACAGTGCTGTTTGGGCTGAATACACAGGTGGAATATTTTACCTCGATGGACACCTTTAAGGTCAGCTACAGCGGCGGCAACGCCGTGACCGATGGGGAGTTTTCCGTAACGCCCAAGGGCAGCCACCGGATGAAAGGACATACCCTGCTGGAACATGCACTGGAAAATACCACGCCATTCTTTACCTATAAGGTCACCCGGGACGGCCAAGAGGTCAGGGTGCCCGATAATGAAGCAACCCAACTCGCGCACCAAAAGATCGAAACGATCCGCGAACGGTTTATCTCCTGGCTTAGGGAACTGCCGGCCGAGGAAAAGTCGTTTTTGGAAAAGCGCTACAACTCTACCTTTAACTGTTATGTATTGCGCGAATACGACGGCAGCCATTTGAGCTTCCCCGGTCTTGACCTGAAGGCATTGGGCATCAAGGATCTTTATAGCTCTCAAAAAGATGCCGCCTGGCGTATCATGCAGAACCGCGGGGCGCTGATCGACCATGAGGTCGGGCTGGGCAAAACGCTCACCATGATCGCAAGCGCGATGGAAATGAAGCGCTTGGGTATTGTATTTAAACCCGCCATTTTAGCGCTGAAAGCGAACATCCTCCAGATCGCGGATACCTTCCGCAAGGCTTATCCACATGCGCGCCTGCTGGCACCGGGTGAGAACGATTTTGCGCCGGCTAAACGCCAGCAGCTTTTTCACCAGATCAAGAACAACCATTGGGACTGTATTCTCTTGACGCATGAACAGTTTGGCAAGATCCCGCAGTCGCCGGAGATCCAAAAACAGATCCTGGAGATCGAACTGGATAACGTCGAGCGCGACCTGGAGACTGCCCAGGAGCTGGGCGGCGAGATCAGCCGCAAGATCCTCAAGGGCTTGCAGGTCCGCAAGAATAATCTTGCCGATAACCTGGAACGAGCGGTATACCTGATCGACAACAGACAGGACGCAGGTGTCAGTTTCCAGGATATGGGCATCGATCATTTGTTCGTGGACGAGTCACATAAGTTTAAGAACCTGACCTTCACCACCAGGCACAACCGGGTGGCGGGACTTGGCAACCCGCAGGGCAGCCAGCGTGCGCTTAACATGCTCTTTGCGGTCAGAAGCCTGCAACAGAAATTTGACAGCGACCTCTGCGTGACCTTTTTGAGCGGTACGCCGATCTCTAACAGTTTAACCGAAATGTACCTGATCTTCAAATACCTGCGACCACGGGAACTGGAACGCCAGCGCATCGAGAACTTTGACGGCTGGGCGGCGGTGTACGCCCGCAAGACAGTCGACTTTGAGTTTTCGGTCACCAACGAGATCATCCAGAAGGAACGCTTCCGGCATTTCATCAAGGTACCCGAACTCGCGCTTTTTTATAATGAGGTCACCGATTACAAGACAGCTGAACAGATCAATCTGGATAAGCCTGGCCTGGATGAGCATTTGGTGAACATTTACCCGACACCTGAGCAACAGGACTTTATCCAGCGGCTGATGGCCTTTGCCAAGACCGGGGACGCCACGCTGATCGGACGGGAGCCCCTTACCCAGGAGGAAGACAATGCGCGGATGCTCATCGCTACCAATTATGCAAAGAAAATGTCGGCGGATATGCGCCTTATTGATGATGAGAAGTACAGCGACCACCCGGATAATAAAGTCAACGTCTGCGCCCGCAAAGTAGCCGAACTTTATGAACTCAGCAAAGAGCATCGTGGTACCCAGCTCGTATTCTGCGATATCGGTACGCCTAAGGACGACGCCTTTAATATCTATGATACATTGAAGGACAAACTGGTAAGGGACTTTAGTATCCCGGCAAACCACATTTCCTTTATCCATGATTGGTCCGAGAAAAAGCGGCCCGAAATGTTCCGTCTGATGAACGAGGGCTACCTGCGCGTGATGCTCGGCAGCACCGAAAAACTGGGGACTGGCACCAATGTCCAGATGCGCGTGGTCGCTATGCACCACCTGGACACTCCCTGGCGGCCGAGCGACCTCGACCAGCGCAACGGCAGGGGTTCGCGCCAGGGTAACTGGCTCGCTAAGGCACACTTTGACAATAAGGTATTGAACTTTATTTATGCTGTCGAGCAATCGCTGGATACCTATAAGTTCAACCTGCTCAAAAACAAACAGACCTTTATCAGCCAGATGAAGAACAGTCAGTTATCGGTCCGTTCACTTGATGAGGGGGCGATGGATGAACAGGGCGGCATGAATTTCTCGGAATACATTGCCATTCTTTCCGGCGATACCTCCCTGCTTGATAAAACACGCATCGATAAAAAGGTGGCTGTGTTGGAAGGCGCACGGTCCGCGCATTACAAGGAGGTCTCGCGGGCACGGATCCGGCTGGAAAACCTCGACAAAGAAAAGGAGAAAACACAGGGGACCCTCGATAAGCTAACCCTGGATGAGACCGCTTATAAAAAAGCGCTGACCTATGATGACCAGGGCGCCAAACACAACCCGATCCTGGTAACCGGCCTGAATACCGCCGACCCCGAAGAGATCGGCAGGCACATCATCGACCTTTATCAAAACTGGGCGCCCGGTAAAGGAGAGCCGGAAGAAAAGCAGATCGGCACGCTTTACGGTTTTGAACTCTACATACGCCAGCAGCGCGAGGGGGTCGAGCGTGACGGACTGATGCACTACAATTACCACAATAACCTGTATGCCGAAAGCCCCTTATCCGGAATTAAGTATCTCTACAACAGTGGCCACCCGAATACGGACAACGCCAAGCTGGCGGCCCGTTATTTTATCAGTGCCATTGACCGGGTGGTACAGCTGCACGAAAAGTACGGGAAGGAACTCGATACCTATAACAAAGAGGTGCCAGTGCTGCGGGGCATCATGGAGAAATCCTTTGGAAAAGACGCCGAACTCGCACAGCTGAAAGCGGAGCTTTCATTGCTGGAAAAAAAGATTTCCGAAAATATCAGGGACAGCCAGGCGAATGCGCTGGTGGAAGCTGACCCGGATCAGCTAACTGAAAGCCTCGAAGCAGCTGAATTCCAGGATGATGCGCATATCGTTTCATTGGATACCCAGTCAGAAGAAGGATACATTAAACAGGTTTCCGGATTTAGCAGGTAGCCCTGGCAGCATCCCCTTTCATCAACAGCGATAAAGGAAATAACTTCTTCCTGCTTGTCGCTTAAAATTAATTACTTATGGAAGAAACGCGTGAACAGCAGAAGCTGCATGGGTTCATGCAGGGTGCCATTTATGTCATGGTCGCCCTGGAAGCGGCCGTTTTTATTTATATCCGTGCGCCTATATGGGGAATATTTGCCCATGCGCTTGCCAAGGTCAGCCTGATTCCGATCTTCGGGAACCTGGTCTACAGCAAACTGGCCACTTTATGCCTGATCTGCCTGGTAAGTATCGGAACGCTGGCCAAAAAGAAACAGGATCTTGACCCAAAAAACCATATTGTTTACCCTTTATCCCTGGGACTGCTGCTTTTCTTTGGCAGTCTCTGGTTTTATGCCCGCCCTTCGGCACTTGTTTTTCCCTACACCAGCTGGTTCAACCTGGCCTACCTGATCACTTCTTTTACCGGTGCTTTACTGACCAGTATTGCCATGGATAATATCTCTAAGATCATCCGCTCGGGTTTGGGCAAGGACATCTGGAACGTGGAAGGGGAAAGTTTTATGCAGCCGGTTAAGCGCATCGATACACCTTACTCTGTGAATATCCCGATGCAGTTTTATTATAAAGGAAAGGTCAGGGATGGTTGGATAAATGTATGCAATCCCATGCGCGCAACGATTCTGATCGGGACCCCGGGCAGCGGTAAGAGTTTCGGGATCGTAAATCCTTTCATCAGGCAGCTAATCGGTCAAAAAGAATTTTGCGCCTGTGTCTATGATTACAAGTACCCTGATCTGGGAAAGATCGCCTACTACCATTACCTGCTGGCTAAGCAGCAAGGAAGGTGTAAGGGCTACCGCTTCCATGTCATTAACCTTAACCAGGTAGAACAAAGCAGGCGTATCAATCCCTGGCGCAGTGATTACATCACTACGCTCGCCGAAGCCTCGGAAAGCGCGGAAGGTTTGGTAGAAGCGCTCAAAAAAGGGGATAAATCCGGTGGAAGCGACCAGTTCTTTACGCAATCGGCTATTAACTTCCTTGCGGCCTGTATTTACTTTTTTAGCCAATACCAGGGTGGTAAGTATTCCAGCCTGCCGCATGTCCTTTCATTTCTGAACCGCAGTTATGAGGAAATCTTCAAAACGCTTTTTTCTGAGCCGGAGCTGGTATCCCTGCTGTCGCCCTTTAAAAGCGCTTTTATGGCCAAAGCCTTCGACCAGCTAGAGGGCCAGGTGGGTACGCTGAAAATATTCATCAGCCGACTGGCCACCAAAGAAACCTATTGGGTTTTTTCAGGGGATGATTTTAACCTGAAGATTTCAGATCACAAGGCCCCTGGTATTGTTGTGCTGGCCAACGACCCTAATACCCAAAACATCAATTCGGCCTGCTACTCGGTAGTACTGAACCGGCTCACCAAGCTGATTAACAGTAAGGGTAATTTGCCTTCGGCATTGATCATAGACGAGGTGCCTACCTTATATATACATAAGGTGGAAAACCTGATTGCCGTAGCACGGTCAAATAAGCTAAGCATTCTTTTGGGGCTGCAGGAGCTGCCCCAGTTCCAGCAGCAGTATGGAAAGGATACGGCCGCCACAATCACGGCGGTGACCGGCAATGTGCTCGCAGGTTCGGTCCGCAATAAAGAAACCCTGGACTGGCTGGAGAAACTGTTCGGAAAAAATAAACAGATCGGCGAAGGACTTTCCATAGACCGAAATAAAACGTCCACTTCCCTTAACGAAAAGCTGGAATCCCTGATTCCGGCAGGTAAGATCGCCTCGCTCAATACAGGGGAAATGGTAGGCCTGATCGCCTCGGACGTCAAGGAGACCTACACCGGTAAGTTTGAAACTTCTGCAATTAACTGTAAAGTCAACCTTGACCGCAGGGAGCTGGAGACCGAGGAAGCCGGTTACAGGAACCTGCCTGTATTTTATGACTTCGGCGGGAAAAAGGATGAGGTACTGCGTCAGAACTTTCTCCGGATTAACCGGGAAGTAGAAAGTATCATCACACAATTTGTACCGCCTGCACCGGTTTCTCCTGCTATGCCTAAGGCATCCATGAAACCGGATGTCCCTCAATAATAAATTTCATCAACATTAAATTGAACGATCATGGATGAATTAACAGGCACCTATGTTTTGGTGCACCCGCAACTGCCATCAGATCCTGCAGCCAGGCAGGGACAGATCGGCATGATCACCTATGCCGATCTGGAAAAGGATGACGTGTACGTCAGCTTTGGCAAAGACGGTCCGGCTCTGTATGCTGCCGACGCGCTAATGGTACTCAAAAAGCCAGGAGATATCTATACTCACCTGATGAATGAAGCTAAAAATCTGACAAAGGACGACTATAAAACCCTTTTCCAGATCAACTTGCTGCAAAGTCAGGGTGATACAAAACAGATCAGGTCGGCTATGGAAATGGCCAGGGACAACTCTGCCGTCCGGGATTTCAGTATGACAACCCTCGATAAATTGGAGCTCCGCCAGGCAGAAAGCCGTGAAAAGGAAACATCGGTGTCCTTAGCGGTGGGCAGGTAATGCGCCGGCTTTGGATAGTGCCGCTGCTGTGCCTGCTGGCTACATCTGCCGATGGGCAAGTAAGCTGGACAGGGGATCATATCAGTATGCCCTTGAGGCATATCGCACTTACCTCAACATTCGGTTACCGGAAACACCCTGTTACCGGACTGTGGAAATTTCATAGCGGGACAGACCTGGCCGCCCGCCGGGATACAGTCTATAGCATACTAGATGGTATAGTGATCCGCTCGGGTTACGATCCCTACATGGGTTTAGGGATAACGATCGGCCACGGCGCGGATATTCAAACGATTTATGGTCACCTCTCCATGTTCTACGTAATGCCTGGCGATACAGTATCTGCCAGCCAGCCCATTGGACTAACAGGGAGCACAGGCATGGTGACCGGGGAGCATCTCCATTTTGCTGTCAGGTATGCCGGTCAGTATCTCCATCCGCTTCGGTTCCTGAAAGGACTATTTGAAAGACCACCGCCCAGAGCTAATGACAGCAGTGGTCGGATATCAAAAACCAGATTTTTAACAAAAACCAAGAACGATGATAAGTAAACATGCAACCGAGGTTTCCCTCACACGGAAACTACGTGAATTAATGGGTATGCAGGAAATTACCCTATCCGCCGAGGAGGCGGAATTGTATGGCGTATTGAGCGCTGACCTGCTGGAACCTGAATTTATGAACGAACAACAAGGAGAAAACGATTATGAGTAAGTTTAAAGCACTGCACGAACAGATTGCAGAAAAATTAATCAAAGAACTGGATGCCGGAACTTCCCCGTTTCAAAAACCCTGGTCGGATGATCCCAGCGCCGCTTTTGTCACACCTGTTAATCCGACCACCGGTAAGAACTACCGCGGGTTAAATGCATTATGGTTAGCCATGCAGAACCATCAGGACCCGCGATGGATGACACTCAAACAAGCCTCATTCAATAAGTGGACCGTAGAAAAGGGTTCCAAAGCCACCCTGATCAACTTCGTAAAAACAACGGATATCCGGCCCATCCGGGGAGAAAACGGGGAAAAGGTCCTGGATGAAAACGGGAAGGCCAAAACACAATTAGTGGAACTGGATAAGCCGGTCATTACCCAGGCCTGGGTGTTCAACGGCGAGCAGATCAAAGGTATTCCCGAACTCAAACAGGTGCAGCAGGAAAAGCAGAAAGAGCAGCAATGGTCACCAATCGAGAGGGCAGATCATATTGTACAATTAAGCAAAGCCGAAGTAAAACATGGCGGCAATGATGCCTTTTATAACCTGACCAAGGATTATATCCAGCTTCCAAAAAAAGAACAGTTTGATTCTGCCGCAAAATATTATGCGACCCTGCTCCACGAGATCGGCCACTGGACCGGTAACAAGGAAAGGCTCAACAGGCCCATGAAGGGGAGCTTCGGGTCAGAGGATTATGCCAGGGAGGAACTAAGGGCGGAAATCGCTTCGCTGATGCTCGGCAGTGAGATCAATATCGGCCATAATTTCGGCCAGCATGCCGCTTATGTGGAAAGCTGGGTGCAGATCCTGACCAAAGACCCTTTTGAACTACACAAAGCCGCGGCAGACGCCCAGAAGATCTTTGATTATATGATGGATATTGAGCAGAAAAGAGAGCTCAAACAAAATCAAAATGTTGCCCCTAAATCCAATGATAATGCCCTCAACAAGGGTGACGTTATACCTTATAAAAATGCTGAATACAGGGTGCTGGCAATTCTGAAAGGCAAAACCGCCCAAATGGTAGAACTTACTACCGGTAATAAATTCAAGCTGGGACCAAAAGACGGCTTGTACGCATCCCTGGTGAACGCACGTAATAACCCTGTTGAAATGGAAAGGACTCCCGATAAGGAATTGGGAGCCGGAAAATCGGTGGAAAGACAAAATTCCCCTGAACAGGAAAAAACCGGGGAACATCAGGAGCAGCCCGGCCAGGAACTGGAAATGGAAGGGCAAAACGCTGCCAGACAACTTAAACGTTAATAAACAAGCATCAGATGATTCAGCAAATTTTCAATGAACAGGACCTTCCGATGGAAGACCTTGAAAAAGTAGGCTTGGCTAAAAATGGCAAGCTTTTATTAACCTCCGGCGATCTTCAGGCATTAATTTGCGGCAGGCGGACAGATATGATGCGCCTGGAAAATCTTTCCTCCGAGCTGTTCGAAATCGAAAAGATAGACGCTAAAATTTCCTTAAAACCTAACGCCAGTGGAAATCTGGACCTGCTTATCCATCCTATATATAAGGAGGCGGACTACCCGAATTTTATAACCTATGCCGAAGCGGAGCAATTGCAAAAAGGCCAGACTGCCAATATCTGGAAAATGGTCAGGGATGAAGGTGGCGGCAAAACGGATGTTCTGGTCGAGTTTGATACCGATACCAACGAGTTCATCGTAACCGACACTGAAAGGATCCTGGTGCCCGATATGATCAACAATATCCTGCTTACACCCCAGCAGAAAGAACGTTATCGCAAAGGGCAGGAAGTTGAGATTGCCGATGGCACTGTTCTCCAGTATTCGGGAGCAGACAACCGGGGCATCAGGTCTAACAGGCTGGCGCTGGTTGCCTCTCTGCTCATCGATGGTGGAGTTTCCTATATGCTGTACAAAGGCCTGAATGCGGTTTTTGGAAAATCCGAAGAACAGGATGACCGCGCAAAGATGAGCAAAGAGTACCAGGCGGCGATTGCCGATATGAAGGCGCAATGGGAAGCGACTGGTCCTGTATCAACCTATGCTAAAAAGGACGAATATACCCGTGGCTACGGACGTAGCGGGGTATCAAGATAATGCATCCGTTTTTTACCAAACTTGGCGTTCCGCAGGAAATACAACATTTCCTCACCGGCCATTACCAAACTGACCAGGGTGGTAATCTGGTGTTTCCCTACGCGGATGGAATTGAACATTTTGGTTTTTCGTTCCACCTGGTGCCGGCTTCCGGAAATTTCTGGATGGCAGGCATCAGTGATCGCCAGCTCAGCCGCCATGTCATTATCGGCCATTCAGCAATGGAGCTGATCGCCTTTTTAACGCTTAACTTCCATTTGTTCAGACGCCTGGAAAACCTGTTGCTGCTGGCAACAGGCTCCGGCATAACCGCTTCACATCTTAACTGGATCGCAGCACACCTGCCGGGAAGATCCTATTCACTGGTGTTTGGCAACGACCTACTTGGAAGGGCGGCTGATCTGAAAGTTGCCGCAGGGATCCGCGGGATTCCTGTGGCAATTTCCATTCCCGTTAGCTCGGAGGTAAACGTTCGGTTCCGTTGTCGGAACTATAGTTTTGACCAGCAGCGGTTCAGCCTCCACGCTTTTGAAAAGGCCTCGGGGTATCGCTTTGGAATGAGAACATATAAAGCCAAGCGCTCATTGTCCTTTTTATCCCAGCTTGAATCCATCACACTTTAACCAGTTAAACCCCCGTCTATGAAACCCATCGATCAATACAGGCCATCGCCGATTTATGCCCTGGTTAAAATCCTTCCGCTGGCTGTTTTATCCTTACTGCTGGTCTACCTGTCCCTATATGCCGGGCCATTAATAATCGTTCCCGGAATGATTATCCCCATAGTTGCGGCCTATAAATACTTTTACATTTATTGTACTCGTTATCTTCTTACCCGGGATGAACTACAGGTAACCAGCGGGATATTCACTAAGCGGACCGAAAGCACAGAGCTGTTCCGGATTAAAGATTATGTAATCACCCAACCATTCTGGATGCGTATATTCCATCTGATGAGCGTGAAGCTCTTTACCAGCGACCGGACCACGAAAGAAATCCTGCTGTCCGGTATTCCGGCATCTGACTTTACCCAGGTCCTTCAGGATCTGGTACGTGAGGCCAGGCTCCGCAACAACGCAGTTGAGATAAGTTAAAAAATATTTGCAATTAGCTAAGTATATTAGTAATTTTAAATTATGAAAACGGTAGTTTATTTTATATTCACCTGTTTCATTTCAACGGGAGCCATGCTCGGTGCGTTGAATATGAAAAATCCATTTCCACTGTTTGCAATAGCGTTCGGGATCTGGGCATTATTTCTTTGGGGATGCGACAGACGCGCTAAAAAAGCGGCCCACAAACGCACGATGGAACGCGCTTTTCAGGATTTTGTGCGCATGAAAAAGCATCATCGTCATTTTTAACCCCTGGCTTTTCTATTTAGTATCCCTCCCTATATTTTTGTTGTCAACAGATCGAGAATGATTTGATAACCCTCTACCGCCAAAGGGATACAACACGCTTGGGAAAAGCCATATCCGGCAAAGCTGGATACCTGTCACCACACATCGCAGATCGTCTCTTCTGGTCTGCCCAATTCCTGCACGATAAAAAAACGCTCTACCTTCGGTCAAATTCTAACTTCGACCGGGATTCCATTGACACCCCCTGTGCCGTATATCCGCATCCGTGCCATCCATGCCTGCAAATGAATGCAGATCTTGATCACATCCTCTCGGTATACCATTCCCCCCAAGTTTCTTTTAACTATTCTTCCTTCACCCGCTGAAGGTATAGCATTTCATTTGGATGTTTCTAATTATAGATACAATCATTCTTATACCTAAACCGGCCCCGGCCTATGGTGTACAACGATTGTAATTGCCAATATGACAATAGAACAAGTTCTGCTCTCGTAAATTCCCTTTGACTCGTCTTTGGAATGACTTACAGCAAGCTTAGGCTGTAGTTTCGTTTATTGAATTTCAATTACATGTTATCGATCGTCTTTTGATCTTCATCTTGGAATTTTACATACCTGGAAAGATCCTTCACCATCTTTCGGGCAAAAAATGATTCATCTGAATTACTTTTCATCACATCGTCTTCTCCAAGATCGGCATTTGGACCATATAGGGAATACTTTAACTCTCGGCGCTGATGTAATTCATCCAGCTTACCATTTAATTGTTCAACTATCGAAAAATCAGGTTTACCATGAACCATCAGATCGGCAAAATCCTTATATGGCGCAAGATTGACCTTGATTACCTTCTGCATTACCTCTCCCCATTGAAAAACTTCCTTAACCGAGTATTCTTTGTTGTTCCTTGACTGCATCTCCATCGTCATAGCCAGGAACATCTCAGGAGTTCCGTTCCATTCTGGCTTGAACCTGAACATTTTTGAAAAGAATGAAAATAGTCCCATCTGCTTATCATTATTGATTCATACGTAAAGATAATCATACCGTATGAGATTTGCTAACCAGCTAACCGCCAATTCACTAATCATTTCTCAATGATTTGCTGAATTTTATTTTTTTTTCGCTTTTTTTGAGAAAGCTTATGGAAACACTCCTGATGGGATATTCAATTAAAGACTATTTTGAGGCAAACAGGCTTCTTGCGCAACAGATACAAAGTATGGAGCAGCTCAAAGCCAAGCCTTCCAATGTCCAGCTAGTCCGTGACGCTGAAAAACGGCTTGAAGCTGCTGCAAATTGCGTGGATGAACTCATTGAGATCTTTACCTGGGAGACTACCAATACCGATAAAATAAGGCTGGCTTTCATCCATATCGCTGTTGAAGTTGAAGATCAACTCCTTTTGATCAAACAATGCGGGCTTCATCCGAGCCCCTTCAATGGAACCGATAACAGGTTTAGGCTTGTGGAAGAACTTATTGATTCCTTCCGCATCGCTCTTTGCACCACAGGCGAATGCCAACCTATTGTCCGGCTTACAACGCGCGCACAGGAATGGAAATCCGAGGGTTTAATGGCCTATGTCAGGGATATGCAACGGCACCTAAATAATACGACATTTGATAACCTGCTGGAAGCACTAGTATATTTTGAAAAAAGCAGTGCCATGCTTCATATCTTTTTTAAGCTGTTGGATGAGCGAGGCCATTTAAAGTGATATTATTTAGAATGAATATAAATAAATGTATATTTGATGAGTACATATGAAATGATTTCCTAATCCTGCGAAAAAATGATAGTTAAGGCAAAAATTGAAACAGATAATGAATGGCTCCTTTTAGAAAACCTGCCCGACCAATACTCACCAGGTCACTATCTTTCAGAAAAACAGGTTACCATCAAAAATTTATCTGTTGGCATGAACAATTACCAGATCTCTACCAATGGCCTTTTTATCCTGCATTCAGAGATGAAGTTTGATCAGCCCGCCCGGATTGTTACCGAGGTAGAGGGTGAGGCAATCGCCTGCCAATTTATTTTCAGTAATGATCATTCGTCAAAGAAAATGCTTAAGCCTAGGCAGGGACGCAGCAGACATAACATAAGATATATTCCCTCGTCCAAAGAATCCTATGAAGTGAAACCGGGAATCGACTATGTCTATTTTCTTGTGGTGCTTTCTAAAGATTACTATCTGCATCTGGTTGATTTTCATTCGCCCCTACATGAAAAATTTGTGATGGAGATGGAACAGGGCATCTATACCTCTTTTGCCGAAAAGGATCTGTTTGTTACCCCGGAAATGCGCCGCTCGATTGATGACATCCTTTCTTGTAAACAGGATGGGGAACTCAAACGCATGTATACCGATGCCAGGATATTGGAACTGATCATGTACCAGTTGGAGCAATTTTCCAGTTTTCCAGATGAGGATAAATATACCTTCAAGAGCGAAGACCTCCTGAAGCTGGAAGAGGCCCGCGAAATTCTGGAGCAGCAGTTTATACAACCCCCAACGCAGAAGCAACTCTCGAAGATCATCTTTCTCAATGAGTTTAAACTCAGGAGCGGCTTTAAAAAGTACTATGGAACGACCATTTACGATTACATCACGGGGCTGAGAATGAAGCAGGCCCGGAAACTAATCGTGGAGGAAAAGAGGAACATGTACGAGGTAGGCGTTCTGGTAGGGTTTAAGCACCAGGGCAGCTTTACCCATGCCTTTAAAAAATATTATGGCATCCTTCCAAGTGAAGTGAGGAACTAGGTATCCTTTAATTTAATTATTGATCCGATCTCATATTTGAATTAAAATCTCCAGCCGCAAGATGGACCTCTAGTGGTAATATCTGCGTTTTGAGGGTTTGATTATCGGTATATGTAACCGCATTTATACTAAATGCCGTATAAATATGTGCTGAGGTCAGCACCTCTGCAGGCTGACCGTCCCACCATTTCCTGCCTCCTTTGAGCATCAGTATCCTGCTGGCATATTGTGCCGCCAGGTTGATATCATGCAGCACGGCTACTACCATGAACCCTTTCCTGGCCAGGGCTTTGACAATGGCCAGCGTTTGGTGCTGGAACTGGATGTCCATGTTACTGATGGGCTCGTCCAGTAGAAGGAGTCCATTGCTGACGTCCCAAAGCTGGGCAAGTACACGCGCCAGGTGTACGCGCTGCTGCTCTCCCCCGGATAAGGTCATCATCGAACGTTCATGCAAATGACTTATCCCACATACTTCCATCGTTTCCCGAACCGCCAGCAAGTCCTTTTCCAGGGGACTGCCCCCGAACTGTCCATATCTGCCCATCATCACGATCTCTTCCACACTAAAAGCCATACTGATGCTATGCTGCTGCTGGAGCATAGCTCTTTGCCGAGCAAGTTCCTTTTTCGAATATTCCTGCAGGTCGCTTCCATTGAGCACCACCCGGCCTGAACTGGGCTGCTTTTCACCCGATAGCAAGCGCATCAGCGTTGACTTGCCAGCACCATTGGCACCTAGAACAGCCACCATTTCTCCACTGCGGATGCTAAAGGAAACATCCCTTAACAAGGGTCGTTTATCTATTTCGAAACAAACGGATTCAACTCTCAGCATAATTTATCAATTAAGGATCTTCTTTTTATCCCGGATCAGTATGTATAAAAATAATGGGGTTCCAAGTAAAGCCGTTATGACACCGATCGGCAGCTCGATAGGCTGTGCCAGGATACGGGAAAGCATATCGGCGAGCGTAAGTACCAGTGCGCCAAACAAGGCTGAAGCAGGTAAAACAAAACGATGATCGGCCCCGGCCAGCAGGCGTATGGTATGTGGAACCAATAGTCCAACAAAGCCAATGATTCCGGATACCGCCACCGACGCACCCACTGCCATTGTGGCCAGTAACACGACACATGCCTTAATGCGCCCAGGGTTCAGGCCAATCAGCTCGGCCTGGCTTTCCCCAATGGCGAATAAGTTCAGCCCTTTACTGAATAGTGGCAGAAGGCAAACTGGTATCAGGACAAACGGCAATAGACACAGCACATTTTCCCATGTTGCCCCACCGAGGCTTCCCAGCATCCAAAAAGTGATCGTGCGCAATTGTTGTTCATCAGCCAGATAAGTCACCAGCCCCGTTAACGCGCCGGCCAGGGCATTGATCGCAATCCCTGCAAGCAGCATGGTGGCTACATTTGGCCTCCCCTCTGTTTTGGAGAGCGAATAGACCAATAAAGAGGCAACTCCCGCTCCAACAAAGGCGCCAAAAGCGAGCAAATAATATCCAAGCAGATTACTCAGCCCAGCAAACAGGGTACCCTCAAGTGCAATAATCGCTACGGCCATCAGCGATGCACCTGCCGAAATCCCCATAAGCCCCGGCTCTGCCAGCGGATTACGGAAGATGCCTTGAATAGCAGCTCCGGATATTCCGAGCGCAGCTCCAACAAGAATACCCAACAAAATGCGTGGTAAGCGGATCATGAACATGACCCCTTCATTAACCGGATCTGTTTGGATATTCGCAAACAGGCCTGTCTTTTTCCCAAGGATAACCAGTACTTCCTTTACTGGAATCTGCATAGCTCCCAAACCAAAAGAAAAAGATACGGACACCAAAAGTGCCGTTAACAGGGAGATAAAAATTATTGTCTTTTTTGTACGCATCAGTTATTCTTAAAGTATCACGGCATCTAAATGATACCTTTGTGCTGGGCTGAAACCCACCAACGTTTTTTTATGGTAATATCTAAACCCGATGCTTATCTTAATTTCCTGTTCAGCTCTGTGACCGCCTGCGGCAGACGGACACTGAAATTGATCAGCAGTGGCCCATCCATGGTAATGATTTTTTTGTTTTTACCCGCGTTAGTGAATTCTACCCCCGGCATCGTCAGCATTTCTTCTTTGCCTCCAAGGCTCGTCAATCCAAAATCGAACAGCAGTATCACATCCGGATTTGCCTTTACCATCGCTTCGGTGCTATAGGGCTTAAATTCGTTAAATTCCTGTATGGCATTTCTGCCGCCCGCAAGTCCAATAATTGCATCAATACTGCTTCCTTTTCCCGCAACACTCATCGTACCCGTTCCTCGCGCATAAATGAAGAGCACCTTAGGCAGACTACCTTTATCCGCTTTTATCATCCTGAGCGCATCAGCAATCTCCTTTTCAGTTCTTTTTGCCACAAGTTCACCTTTTTCTTTCAGTCCAATAGCAGTTGCAATCTGCCGGATAAATGCTAGGCTCCCCTTGACTGTATATTCCTGTTTTATCGGTACGACTTTGATTCCTACAGATTTCAAATGGATGATGGTTTCCCTGGAAAGATCCCCCTCCGGTGCCAGGACCAGCTGGGGTCGATAGGAAGCTATTCCCTCTGCCGAAACTGATCTGTTGCGGCTTACCTTCGGCAATGCCTTCGCCTGTGCGGGGGAAACACTGGTAACGTCTGCCGCGACAATATTGGAGCCTAATCCCAGCGCAAATACAGTTTCTGTAATAGCGCTGCTAAGGGTAATAATCCGCTTTGGCGACTGCCCGTACGTATAAGCGGATAGCATTAAAAACATTCCTATAAGCCACAAAATTCGGTGGCATTTTATTTTTTCTTCCTTTGGTTGTCTACTATTCTCTTTGATATTACCCATTAAATGTATATGCTCTTTTGCTACAAAGCAAAGCTTTAATTAATCTAAATACAAGCTCTTAACTGAGTTTAAGCGTTGCAAATTCAGTGAAAGAGTGCTGGGGTATCGAATTTGTAACTAATATAAAATACTGATAATAAGTGTATTGTATCGGATTTTATTCCGAGCCGTGCAGTTCACCATCCGCATATATAGGGTGTAAATAATACGGATTGCACAAATAATAATACAGATCGCACAAAAGAAAATACGGATTGCACAAACCAACTATAAAGAGTAATGCGGATGTTTGTATCGTCTTTATTTAGATTGAATAAAAATAAGGAGTCTTTGAATTAAATGAGAAAACTTTACATGCTGTTTATCTTAACCATATCTGCAAACACCGCACTGATCGCCCAAACCCGGGGCGGGTTGAAGGGTATTGTGGTGGATGAATTGGGCAAGCCCCTGCTGGGGGCTACAATTCGCCTGGAACCCGACAGGCATATGACCGAAACCGATTCCAAGGGCGAATTTACACTGAAAAATATTTTCCCCGGCACCTATACCATAAATGTTACGATGATAGGCTTTAAAGCCTATTCCGGCAAAACAATTATTACGCTGGGCAAAGTCTCTACCACGAAATTGCATATGGACGCCAGTCAAAGTGAATTGACCGAAGTCGCCGTCTCGGGAACACGTTCGGCACCGGACAACCTGATTGAAGCAGAACGGAGCGCGATGCCAGTCACGGTAATCAGCCGCCGTACGATTGAGCTGATGGGCAGCCGCAGACTCGATGAGGTACTCAAAGAGCAGACCGGCGTGGCAATAGTCAATAACATTGGCGGAGGCGCCCGCTCGGTCGGTGTACAGATGCAGGGCTTTGGTAGCGAATACGTCATGATCCTGATCGATGGGCAGCCAATGGTCGGCCGCAACAGTGGCAATTTCGACCTGTCGCGCATCAGCGTTTCCAATATAGAACGTATAGAAATTATCAAAGGTGCCACCTCCTGCCTGTTCGGCAGCGAGGCCCTGGGCGGAGCGATCAATATCATTACCCGTCATGGGGCTTTACAGCCGCAGGCGCTGGTCTCAATGCAGTATGGAAGTTTGAATATCATGGATGCAACGCTGGAAGGCGAAACACCGTTTGCCGCTCAGCGTGGTTCTGTGAACTTCTCTGCCAATTACTACCGGGCCGATGGGTTTAACACTGATCCAAATTTTATACTTGGAGGAGGTTCTTCTGCTCCTTACGATAATTACGCCCTGCAGGGAAGGGCACGTTATAGGGTAGCTAAGAACAGCACATTCGGCGTTAGCGGCCGGTATGGACTTAGGAAATCGTTTATGTCGAAAGATTTTGGTTTGGGTATCGTCTCGGGTGATAGCCAGGATGAAAAGGACCTGAACCTTTCGGCTACTTTCGATCATAATTTCAGTTCCGCCATGCGTAGCATGAGCCGGTACTATTTCTCAAACTTCTCTGCAGACCAGAGCGTTGCCTGGCAGCAGACGGGTGCTACGGCAAGTAGCGATGTTTTCCGACAGACCCTGCACCGATTCGAGCAGCAGTTTACTTATGCTATTGATAACAGCATTAAATTTACTGGAGGATTAGGCGGCAGCCTGGAAAATATGAACGATGTGGCACTGACTGATCCGGGCACATTGAGCACCGCTTTTGGGTATGTACAGGGCGACTGGCAGCTCAGCGAAAGATTAGGCGCGGTCGGCGGTCTGCGATATGACCATACAAACAGCTTTGGAGGAAAGCTTAACCCCAGCTTAGGCATACAGTATCATATCCTGCCTACATTTACCCTGAAAGCAGGTGCCGGAACAGGGTTTAAAGCGCCGGACTTTAAACAGCGGTACCAGGTATTTTATAATCCTGCCGTCAACTACTTGGTCATAGGAAAGGATGTACTTCGTCAGACCCTTGAGCAATTGCAGCGAGAGGGTCAGATCAGTGAGATCAATCAGAATTTACTCAACAGGTTGGATGGGCCACTGCAGGCCGAAAGGAGCACTTCACTGAACACGGGCTTTATTTGGCAACCAAGTCGAAGCCTCAAAATAGAAGGTGGCGTTTTTTTACATAATATTCGTAATCAAATCAATAGTCTCACAATTGCTACCGGCAGCAATAACCGTCAGATTTATACTTACCAGAATATTGCCAGAGCAGTCAACAAAGGAATTGACATTTCAATAGCCGCAAAGCCTTTAAAGGACCTTGAGTTAAGTGCAGGCTATCAATACCTGATCGCTAAGGATAAGAGCGTAGCCGACAGTATCCGTTCTGGCCGCTATCCCTACAATCAGAACATCCATGATCCGGCGACCGGAAACTCATATCCGCCCAAGCCCTCGGATTACTGGGGGATTGAGAACCGGTCAAGGCATATGCTTAATCTCAAGGCATTCTACGCTTACCGTCCCTGGAACATGAATATCAACCTGAGAGTAAGCTACCGAGGGAAATATCCATTTGAGGACCGAAATGGAAACCAGTTCATTGACCGCTACGATACTTTTGTTTCTGGGTACTTCCTGGTCAATGCTGCGGCAGAAAAGAAACTAATGAACCAGCACCTGAGTGTAAGGGTGACCGCCGATAATATCATGGACTATACGGATAGGCTCCTGCCCGGACAGCCGGGAAGGGTAATATTGGCCGGTCTTACGTATCGCTTTTACAAGGACTAAAATCTATAATGAATTTACAAATAATCAATAAAATGAACAGAAAAATACGATGAGGAATACAATAATTACAAAACGTTTGGTATGGCTGGTATTGGCTCTTCCCTTACTGATCGCTTCCTGCAAAAAAGATGAAGTTGGACCTTCTTTGGAGGATGGAAAAAGTACCGTGATCAACGACCTGGCCGGGGACACCCAGGCATCAATGGGTAATGCTACACCGGGCAAGGAACAACGTCCATTCTACATTTTTCTTTTCCGATTCAAAGACCAGAAACAGATCTGGATCCGCAATGCCGCAGATTCCGCGCAGTACCTGAAAACCAAGGATTGGGATATTGCCTTTACCGGGCCTTACAACAGCGAGGTTTATGTAAATGACAAGGATTACCAATACAATCCCGGTTTTGGCGGTACCGCAGAAAGTTCCGTGGTCATGCTGAACAAGTCTTATGATAATGTGAGTCAGGCGCCGCAGGACCAGGATTTTAACACCAGCGATATTACCAAGATCGGTTGGGCGGCATCGGAATCTATTCCGGGTTGGTTTTTCTATAGCCTCAACACCCATATATCGCAGGCGATTCCCAATCGCACTTTTGTTATTCACCTGCCTGACGGCAAGTATGCAAAGCTGCAGCTCATCAGCGTTTATAAGGGAAACCCGCCCACGGTAACCGACCTGAACTGGCCGGCTCCATATCTAACCTTCCGCTATTACGTCCAGCAGGACGGCAGCAAGAATCTTTCCACCAGCAACTAGCAAATCACATCATGTATCACAGATCTATCATTCAACATTTAACGCGTTTTAGACGCTATAGCAGAAGTGCATTATTCGTGTTCGTTTCAGCGCTTATCATCACCGGCTGCTCGAAGAGTAACGAGCCGGCCCCCGAGCCGGAACCACCGGTCGTGCCCGGTAGTGTAGCATTTAACAAATTGATCACCGTTTCCAATTTTGGGGAGGCCTTGCCCGAAGGTAGCCAGCCGCTTGACGATCAGGCACCCATTTACTTCAGCCTGGAAAACAATGGCTCTGTGCCTTTGGACTATAAGCGGACAAGCCGTTGGGATGTCTCCTTTGCAGGCACCTACCGCAGTTTCATGGGTGGCAACAATGGCAGTAATCCATTGAACCTGGGAACCGGAGGCCCTGGAAAAGGCGGCATTATGGTACTTGAAAAGAATTTTGATCAAGTGACCGATGTACCCACTGACGAACAGTTCAAAACAGGTTCGACTTTGATCGGCGCCGATGCGTCCGGGGCGTATGGTATGGGCACCGGCTATTACTACTATGATTTTGACGGAAAAGGAAAGGGTGACGGCAGTTATGAGTACCAGCACGTGGCCTATGCACTTCAGGATACAAGAACCGTGATCGTTCGTACCGCAAATGGTAACTATGCCAAGATCAAAATGCAGAGCATTTATAAGGATCTACTTGATCCCGCTACCTGGAGAAGAAATTCGCCCCATCCTTACTTCAGCTTCCAGTACGTGCTCGCAAAAGCGGGCAGCAAAAAGTTCACCATCGATAAATAATATAATTATAATCTAATCTTCCATGAAAATTAAATATGTACTTCTTTTTTTTGTGCTAGCTGCCGTTTCTGGCTTTACTTCCTGTAAAAAAACGGTCGGCCTAGATCCGCTTCCGCAGAACCAGATCCTGGAATACAAAGTGAGCAATATTAGCGACACGGTGATCTATGGAGCCATAGATCAATTAGACAAGACCATCACGGTTTATGTGCCCTATTATTATGGGCTCAACCTGATCGACCCAAAAATAGTTGTATCACCGGGCGCATCTTTAAGTGAGGCAATATTGCCGGTTCGGCTTACCGAACTGAATCAAACCTATACCGTTAAAGCAGCGGATGGGAGCACCAACACCTACAAACTGGTGATCGTGCAGCAAAACACCCCGTCACTTTCGGTATCCTGGTCGCCGAGTTTATCCAACCCCCTTTCATATCCCAACTATACCCTACCTGCGATCTATGGAGATTTCAGGTCACAGAATGGTGCTTTAGCTACCGTAGAACTTACGCACCAGAGGTCCGGGAAAGTAGTTTCTTTAAGCGGGGGCAACATAGGGATAGTCCGTAACGGCGAGCCACAATATCAATTAACTGGGCTAACTATCCCAGCCAATATTGATACTGGTTATTACGGGATTAAGGTTGCTTTTTTAGGCCATAACGCTGAGGTAAACAAGCCGGTTCACATCATCCACCGTCAGCCGGACGTACTGGTCCCTTCCCGCGTCGCCAAACAGGGGGAATCCTTTACCTTCACGGCTTTCAACAGTATTTTCCTGAATCTTAAGTCTGTTAAAGTCCGGCTGAATGGGGGAAGTACTTATGACCTTGTCATTGTCAGTTATACCCCAACCGAGATGGCCCTCAGGGTTCCCGATAATTTTCCGGTAGGCAAGTACGACTACACTGCACAGTACCTTTTTGAATTTGATACCTGGAGAACCGTAAGCAAGTACGGGGATCTGACTATAAACCCAAAGTAAAGCATGTTCGACCGCCTTGTGTACAGGGGCTGTTCTTCATATAATTCACCAAAGTATAACACAAACCCTATCGCCAATGAAACAAAAAAGAAAGAATACATCGAATGAATGACACTAATTATTAATTATTAGAATTAAAAAAATAAAAAACATGAGAAATTTATTTAATACACTTTTTGCGGTAGCTGCTATCGCCATAACCATATCGTCCTGTAAAAAGGATAACCAGACCGCTTCTCCTTCAGACAAACTGAGCCTTTCTAAAGAGGTTGCCACTGTTACGCCTGTAACCTCAGACACCATCTATGGCCACTGGGCTAACCCAAGGGGCGGTAATTTTGGTTCTATATATGTAAACCTTACCAGTGCAACATTGGATACAGCTTCGACAACTAATCCAAGGTTCGATATCGTATTGAACAATTTCAACAACTCCTTTGTGCAAGGTGTAAACGGCTATACAGTTGAGTATATCAATGACCCGTTGGTTAATTTTAGCACGATTGGTACCACCACTACAGGGATTACTCAACTTTCTATTGGTCAAAGTACCACAGGTGCAGGCCCAACTCCCTCTGCTAACGGCTGGTATACCTATGCTCCTCCAGGTGGGATTACATTAGTGCCGGACTTTTACATTATTGCCCGCTCTAATACGCCAAGTAAACCAAGCTATGCCTTGAAGTTTACCTATGCAATTGGCCAGGGAACCGCTACCTTGAACCGCGGAAAGTATATCATCCAATACGGACCAATACTGTAGCGACTATTGTCCTAATGTTCCCGGGATTCCCGGGAACATTAGTGCTTAAAAAATCCAATTAATTCAACTAAAATGAAGCCCAAATTCAAAATATTTACCATTACATTTTTCCGAACACTGCTCTTATGTGCATGTGGTACGCTGTTATTTTTGATACCTTCCTGCAAGAAAGAATACACGCCTTTTCCCTATGCGGCCATAGAACGTTTCGAGGTGAGTGACGGCAGCACTGCCGCAACGAAACTGAAGGCAATTATCGAAGGTGATGAAATCTATTTTTCATGGCCGCCGTTTGTAACGGTGCCTGACTCTATCAGTCCGGAAATAACGGTATCCGACCGGGCTACGGTAAGCCCTGTCTCTGGCACAAAAGTGGCTTTTAAAGAAAGTACAGAATATACGGTAACCGCACAGGATGGCACGGTGAGAAAATATACGCTCAAGCCCGCCAGTAATGAGCCAATACCCACTTTTAACTTACGGAGCGTAATTAATTTGCGTTTAGGCGGCCAAATTGTACTTGACGGGGAGTATCTTATTGCAGATACCAACAGAACAAAGGTCTATCTGGTTGATCAGAATAAGAAGCAAACACAGGTTCCTGGCAACAGCTTTCTAACCTTAAATTCAGCGATGATTCAGGGTATTATACCATTAACGATTGATACCGGTTTGTACTCTGTCAGACTTGTAACGGACGCTAATAAGGTCAAAACGCAGGGACCGTTTAGGGTTATTCGCCCGTTCCTCACTGGTGTGGTAGTGAATGATGCCGGAAAATCTGTTAAAAGGGGAAATTCAATAACCGTGTCCCTCACCGGGCCGACAGCAAAATTTTACGATAATGATTTTAAAGGGAGCACAGCCATTTTATACTTGATGCCAAATTATGATGAAATCAGGATACCAGTAACCATCCCGGTAAATGGGACTTTGAATATCGTGCTTCCGGTCACAGCACAGCTCGGAAAGATCGGATCGATCTATTTTGAAGATAAAAATGGTAATTATATTTACTCATGGGAGGCACCGGCTCAATCAGAAGTTACCATCGTCCCCTGATAACCTCAGAATATGGAAAGAAGCCATAAATCAAATGATCATTTACGAGATGGTAAAAGCATGATGAATAAAACGCCTATGCTCTTTATCTTTTGGTTGTGCATACTTTCAGGGTGCAAAAAAGACAGTTCACCAAATGAGGAAAACATTTCACCAAGAACCGGAACCCGGATGCAGTTTACACTTGACTCAATTTATCTGTATGCCAAACAGGTTTATCTTTGGAGCGACGCTGTACCGTCTTATAATGTTTTCAATCCGCGCAACAACTACGGAGGTATTTCTCCCGAAATAGGCGCATTCAGAACAGAATTGCTGGATATTTCACAATTAAAGACTAACCCGGCAACAGGCAAGCCTTTTGAATTCCTGGTCACTACTGGTAACCCAAAATATTCTTTCCTGCAAAATGGAACAACCATAACGTCAAGAAATGCCGGGCCTATCGTAACGGGTAATGCTATCCTGGCACATTCAATATTCAGTTCAGGTGCAGATAAGGTGGCCTACCTGGCGCTTGGCTCGTTCCCCGATCTCAGTACATGCAAGACCGACCTTGATAATGCCTTTGAGGAGTTTGCCTCTGCGGCTCCTCATCATTTAGTTATAGATTTAAGATCAAATGGTGGAGGATATGTAGAGACAGCGGAATATGTCGCCAACCTGATAGCGCCATCATCTTTAAATCACAAGATCATGTTTGCCGAGCAATTTAATGACCAAATGCAGAATGGAAATGCAACGATCTTAACTCACCAGCCTTACCTGGACGAAGCTGGAAACCCAATAATTTATAAAGGCAGGAATGCAACGATGGCGGATGTTGACTATACCGAAGCCGGAAATACCTACAAATTCAACAAAAAGGGGAGCCTTGAGACCATAAATGATGTTTACTTCATTGTATCCGGACGCACCGCATCGGCTAGCGAACTGCTGATCAGTAGTTTGAAGCCCCATTTCAATGTCAAGCTGATCGGCGAGAAAACCTACGGTAAGCCCGTCGGATTCTTTGCCATCAATATTGACAGATACAGTGTTTATCTTTCCAGCTTTCTGATACGTAATGCCAACGGCTGGTCCGATTATTTTGACGGTATTGCGCCGGATGTGACCATTTCGGGTGCCAGCAACCCTATTTTCGGAGACCCAGGAGAAGCCTGTTTAAACAAGGCTCTGGAACTGATTAATGGTAGCGCGGTTTCAAAATTGGCAAACGCAATTGTTCGGGCAAAGGTCATGCAGGCATCTCCAAAAAGGTTATTTATACAAGCGGATACGGCTGCTGCAAACTTTGGTATGTTAGAATACCGTTTTAAGTTGAAGCAATAGCCAAATCACTCACTGATGAAGAATACGGATTGCACAAAACATAATACAGATCGCACAAAAGAAAATACGGATTGCGTAAATCGACAACGAGGACTTATTCAGATGTTTGCATAGTCTATTTGTAAACCAGATGCTCTATTGTAATCAATTGACATTGACCGCCATTTATTTAACTATTAACATAATAAACATGCTAAGTACAAACATTAAAGAAGCGACTAAAATATCTCACCAGGAGCTGGAAGCAAAAGTAGTAAGAAAGTTAAAAGCCATTCGGAGCGAAGCAGATTATGCCGATGTGCTGAAATATTTTTATGCCTATTTTAGCAGCCTGGAAAAAGCGATAGCGCCTTATATCACCAAGGACGTTTTACCTGATTACCCCAGCAGACGTAACTCCAGTTACCTGAAAAGAGATATTGAAGAATTGGGATCAGCTATAACCGACCTTCCGCCGGTGACTGTGCCGGCTATCACCAATACCGTGGAAGCATTAGGTGCACTATATGTGATGGAAGGTTCCATCATGGGAGGACCATATATTGTGCAGATGCTGAACAAAGGCGGTATCAAAAAAGGTGTGTCTTTTTTCTCCGGGTACGGTGAAGCGACCGGCCAGATGTGGGGAACATTTGTCGAGGTATTAAACAACTCAGCCAGCAACGAGAAAGAGGCGCTCGCTATTAAAGCCGCTGGCGATACATTTTCAAATTTCTCTGAGGTATTCGGGGACCTCAAAGTAGCATAACAGTGGAGGTCACACATTCAGATTTCGGTGCTTTTTCTCCACGCTGGCTATCAATTGTAAGCCCGTAGCGGCGCACACAATGTACAGCTCATTTCAACGAGCTATACTGATTACGATGTTATTTGACAGGAGTGTATGTGTTAATGCTATAACGCCAAGTCGAAGCATTAATTTAATTTGATCATGCAGCCAACAAACATAGCTATAGGTATTTTCGGTTTGGATGCGGCGGTGGTTTTATTGGCACCGCTTTTAGATGGGTATATATAGAAAAAATATCGCCAGGTATCAACACCTAAACGATTTTTTCAGCCATGTTCGCTGCGACGGGTCATCGTACCACTTTGTTTACCGTTACGCTGATATCCCTGGTTTTGATTGCGCTTATATTCAGAAGCATGGGATAGATTGATGAAAACGTAACGATTGTAAAATCAGGATGCCTATGAAAAAATGAAACAGCTACTTGTATTAAACATTGCTACCTATGATAAAGGCAACATCGAGAGACAAACAATTGGTTACGGACCTATTGGTTAAGTCCTTTGAAGACAATCAAAGTGTCAATTACATCATCCATCAGGACAAAAACCGCTTAAAGCGAATCCATGCCTTAATGGCCTATTCTTTTGAAATTTGCCAGATGTCCGGCGAGGTCGTTTTATCCGATGATAATAGGGCATGTGCCCTGATTCTTTATCCGCATAAAAAGCGGACAAGCTTTAAATCTATATACCTGGACATCAAACTGGTTCTACAGAGCATTGGCCTGCCCGGCCTCCTCAAGGTTTTGAAACGTGAGGCCCTGATTAAAAAAAAGCAGCCCAAAGAAGAGATGGCCTATCTCTGGTTTATAGGCGTAGATCCGCTGTACCAGCAATCAGGTGTCGGCAGCTGGCTTTTACAGCAGGTATTTGTTGAAGCTGGCAAGAAAAAGCTACCGGTATACCTGGAAACCTCGACACTCAGAAACCTCCCATGGTATAAACGTTTTGGTTTTCAGATCTACGATGAATTGAACTTAGGGTATACCCTATATTTTTTGAAACGTTTACCATCTAATTAGCGAAAGCGATGCTCGTATTTGGGGAGATGCATCTGGTGACGTTGATTTTTGTATTGCTCGAACTAACAATGCTTGGTGTTCAGCTCGGCTATTACCTGAGCCAGCCAGGAGATGGGCATCGCGCATGGTACCTTGTCCTGCTGCTTCTTTTGCTATTTTATAATGTTACGGGCGGATTGTTTCCAGACCCCAAAGTAACTTTCCTCTCCTTAAGGGTCCAAAATATTATCGCTTATGGTAGCGGATTTCTGATGGCTTCCTACTTTCCCTTCTATTTCTATAAAGCTTTTGAGCTTAGACTATTGCGATTTCACGCTATATATGGTGTTCCGTTATTTCTTTTGTTACCTTATTTGATATTTTTCGTTATTTCCTATTCCCTGAACGGTAATCTGGATTTCGCGATCAGATATGGTATCATCATTCCCTTCTTTTATTCGTTCATTGTCCTGAAGGCAATTCTAACCGCCATTAGAAAACGGTATAGGGAAAATCGCCTCAAGAGTTTATATATGGAAGAAATTGCTGTTTACTGCGCCGTTGTTCCCTGGGCCGCTTTGACAGTGATTACCTATTTTCATTTTAGCCAGTTGGTAGAAGTGCTGCTTACCAATCTCGGTTTCGTGGTTATCACCGGCATGTTCATCTTTAAGACCGCATGCCGGGAAAAAGTCAGGTACATGGAGGAAAACAACCTTACCATCGACGGATTGAGCCCCGAGCAGTTCCAGGCAAACTGCCTGTATTTTGGCCTGACCAAAACGGAAATTCTGATCGTCATGCAGCTGTACAAAGGCATGACCAACAAGGAAATTGCCAGTGCATTGCTCGTTTCAGAAGAAACTGTGAAAAAGCACATCCAAAATACCTTCAGGAAAGCCAATGTAAAAAACAGGGCCGCATTGATCCATAGATTACAGAACGCACGTTATTGATCATGGTAATATTACCTTTCCCATTTTGATCCGTTTTACTCATCCCGCTCAACTACATGAAAGGAACACTTTCAAGAATTAATTCCACTTATCAATCATCTTAGGGAATGGGGCGAAAAACAAATGCTGCACGACAACATCAATCCAAGTTTAGCTGTTAATTATTCCTTGTTAGGTTGTCACAGTTTATACCCCAGCGAAACGCCGAATCCTTTATTCCTGATACTGCCTCCGCGTTGATAACCATTGAAGTGGGGTACAAGATTGGCTATACCAACCATTCCCGTTAGCTGCAGCGAAAAGCGTTCGCGAAACTCATAGCCCAATGTTGCATTTAAACCATAGTCAAATGGTCTTCCATAGGTATATTCTGAATCGTTACGAACCGAGCCGTCGTTCCTAAAGGCTACTCTGCCTTCTCCATTCTCCCTGATGTCTCCTATAAGTATATCAGTGTCCGACTTCCAGCTCCCCCCGGTTCCATAAGCGATATAT
This sequence comes from Pedobacter sp. ISL-64, assembly GCF_018613605.1. GTDB lineage: Bacteria > Bacteroidota > Bacteroidia > Sphingobacteriales > Sphingobacteriaceae > Pedobacter. Next base: position 101,736 of record NZ_JAGGPU010000002.1, read on the forward strand.
GGCCCTGCACCGAGTAACAAAGAACCTGTTCCAAGTTTAGGTTTGTACAAAAAATTTACTGGCAATTCCAGATAGTCAGCCTTTACCTTTAAATTAGTAGCTGAGCCGAAACCTCCACTTTGCTGTTTAAATCCTCTGCGTGAGTACAGTAATGCTGGTTGCAAATAAAAGTCACCCGCTAAGGCGATTTCTGCGGTAAGACCCAACGTCAAACCTGGGATGGATTGTGTGCTGGCTTTTTCCCCGTTCTCTGCTTTTTCTACAACGTTAGAAAAACCTACACCAGCCCTGATGCCAAACTTGGATTGGCCACTGACCATGTTATAAGCAGAAGTGAGACCAATTAGTAATAAAAGTAGTTGAATATTTTTCATCTGTTTTGTTCTTTTGTTCGGTTAATAACTGTACATCTTATCGAGGATAAGATTACTTGTGGTTTTTATTTTGCTCATGATCTGAGTCACGTAAAGTCCTGTTTCACGCCAGCTCATGTTCGGCTTGAAGAGCGTAATTCTCAACTCAAATATCTAATCTTTTAATAACTGTTTCTTTTCCATCAATGAGGCTGACAGAAACCAGCTCGATCTTACCGCCTTCATACTCATGGATAATTAAATCATCTTGGGTACACAATTTATTTCTGTAGGAAATTGGCATTCCATGCAGCCAAGCCCTGTTATTCTCTTCATAATGTATTGCCAGGGATTGATCGTGAAGTTCCTTTTCTGTCTTTTCAAAAATATACTCATGCAAATTTTCCATAACCTAAGTTGGCGAAAGCCATTCCGGTTGCTGGTGAAACAGCGCTTTCCTTAGACTGGTTTGCTTCCTTGCTAACGGGAGCATCTAACCTCCCTTCCTTGTTCAGTAAATCAAACTGATCAGGGGACAGCAGGATATCTCCCTGTAAAAAGTATTGTGACCCTGATTTTTTGACGACAACGCCGGATTGGAGCCTTACAATTTCTTCTTTTGATGACGACTTGTTTTGTGACTGGTCTGTTAAGGATTTCTCCTGCATGTCCTTGCGACAACTGCTAAGACCTAAAAACATGCACAGGGTGAGCAACCCGAACGAATATTTGATTTTTTTCATAATGATTAGGGATTAGATTATGGTTTATAATGTCCTTTAAGTATTCTGAACTTAGTTTCAGATCCCTTCTTTTTTAGGTAAAAATAATCGCCCTCTAACCTATACTTACCTGAATCAATCAAGACGGTTTCCTTAGTTGTATTATTATAGGTACTGAAAAATACCTGCTCGTCTTTGGAATAAAAAATCCCCGCTTTCCCGATGCCCAAGAGCGGATTATTTGAGGAGTTGCTGAAGTCCCCCGGCCCAAATTTTGAGTTAACTGGTTCCGAGGACGCCGGCGGAAATAGAGACCAATTAAACCTCAGTGTATCGCCGTTAACTATAGGAGCCCATTGTTCGCCTTCCTTTCTGGCTTCAGCCAGTTTCAGCTCTAAATTATATTCATTAGGATCAACTCCTATAGGGGTGTCTGGTAAGCTGTCGTTCTTGACACAGGAGGTAAGAAAAAGTGCTATTGCGGAAATCAGGAAAATAGATGTTTTCATAAGCTAGATTGTTGTATTAAAGTACTTTATGATAAAGTTATATATTTTTCCCATATACGGGAATATTCAGATTGTAACAATCCTGTAATAGAATATATAAACTACTTGAGTACAATATTTTATCCCGTAAACGGGATAATTGGTGTACTATAGGTAACTTCACTCAATACGTGCACCGTTACTGATCCTAAAAGAGGAAATCATTCTAAAAAGGCTGTTTTTTTTGTTTCTATAGACTTGGATCAAGCGGAAACATCGGGCCAATCAGCCTTCTCTTATCATTAACAGTAGATTTATTGAAAATTGGGAGTAATTGGGTAAATGTAAAAAACGCATCCAAAGATATGCTCTAATGTGTAAGTTTCAGGTAAACTGTTTCTTCCCTACTTTTGGTGGTAGGATAAATTAAGAATGAATTTGAGTAGCAAAACGCCCGTTAATGCTCTTTAAATGATAGATGGCATAGGTGCATATGTTCTGCCAAAATTCGCTGATGAGGAGTTACCACAATTCCATAAGCGACAAGTAGGATAAGCTCAATACCGCATACTATACCGGTTTATCTTCCTTGACCCAAAGGCAGATAAGATAACCTTCAGCTATTTCGCAAAGTCCTGCTAAAAGAAAATTGATAACGATCTAATTATTTCCATGTTCCGAAGCTAATTATTTTGGTGTCCAAGGGCCAGGTGTTGTGCAGCATAGATTTTCTTTTTTAGGGCTAATTAAAAATAGTTCTCTGCCGCTGGCGCATTATTGGCCGGAGCGTTCGAAGATCTTTTCATACCGAACTCGGGTAGTCTTGGTTTTGCCGATGTTTAGCTCCCCAATTGCTTAATTGTAGCCAGATAGGTATTAGCTCCTTGGACATGCTACTAAGTTCATAATCAACTCGTAGAGGAACTTCTGCATAAACGGTCCGTTTCACCAATCCGTCTTTTTCAAGTTCGCGAAGTTGGAGTGTCAGCATCCTTTCACTTATATTGGGGATCATTTTTTTGATTTCTCCAAACCTCAGCTTGCCGTGCTCAAGTTTACACAGGATTAGTAATTTCCACCGCCCGCCCATTTTACATACCGCATAAGTGAGGTCGCAGCCTTCGGTAATGCATTTTTCATTGACCATGTTGGTTGAACTTTCTTTCCTTTTTCCCATTACTTACAAATTTGTTAGCACCGAACAATTGACTGTGTAGCGAGCAAAAGTAACAAGTGCCATATACATTTGCGCTTCAATTATAAATTTTTACGAAATACATATATATGCAGTTATCATCGCAAGTGCAGCAAGCACTGACCTACATCGGTTCAATAGAAATAGAGGGCAAAATAAATCCCTGGGAAAAAGGACGGGAGTTTTATGAAAAGTTTATTCCCCTGGCAGGAGAAAAAGAAGCTGTTTTTAAGATTGAGAATATCGCAATTCAGGGAGAGACTGACCAAATCAAGCTTAGGATTTACCGTCCGTCGGAGCAAGATAATCTACCTGTAATTGTTTATTTTCATGGAGGATGGTTTAATTCCGGAGATTTAGAGACACACGATACCCCACTGCGCAGGCTGTCAAATCTATCCAAGGCTATTATCATTGCTGTTGATTACAGGTTGGCTCCCGAGCATCCCTTTCCTGCCGGATTAAACGATGGAATGATTGCCCTGGAATGGTTATTTGAAAATGCAGCAGCGATTAACGTTGACCCTAATAAAGTCTCACTCGCCGGAGATAGCGCAGGTGGAGCTTTGGTTGCTGCATTGACTGGTAAATTTGCGGCAAAGATCAATTGCCAGTTATTGATTTACCCGGTAACCGACTGCTCACTCACTACAGGCTCTTGGGAAATGTTTAAAGACGGGCCACTGCTTGATGCAAAAAGTGGGGCTCAGGCATGGAAGTGGTATTTGTCAAATGCGAATGATTCCTTCAATCCTGATGCAGTGCCTTTGTTGCAGACTAGGTTTTGTGGACTACCCCCAACCTTTGTTGCCACTGCCGAATACGATCCGCTGAGGGATGAAGGTATGATGTACGGGGAGAAGTTAAAGCAAAATGGTGTAAGTGTTACTGAATTAACTTATGGTGGTATGATACACGGTTTTTTTCAGATGGGTGGAGTGATCGATCAGAGCGATACCCTTATGGGTGATATGGTTAAGTTTTTCACCCAACATAGCGCATAAAAATGAAAAAGTATGCTTACATCGGTTGCCTTGGTTTTATTGGGGTAATCACCACTGAGTTCGGGGTGATTGGGATTTTACCACAAATCGCTGATCACTACAATATAAGTATCGATATTGCCGGGTACCTGTTAAGTGCGTTTGCGTTAATTATTGCACTAACCGGACCTTTTATGACCTTATTGGCATCTGGTTTCGATCGTAAAAAAATCATGCTGGCAGCCATTTCTATTTTTGTGCTAACTGGCTTGGTATCCTCATTTTCTCCACCTTTTTGGCTATTGATGCTGGTCAGGGTCATGCCTGCATTTCTCCAGCCTGTTTATATTGCAACAGCATTGTCGGTAGCAGTTTCCGGCGCAGATAAAAAAAATGAAAATGGTCTCATGAGTATAGTTTTTAGCGGTGTTGCTATTGCAATGGTTACTACGGTTCCCCTTGCTACCTACCTTGCAAGTCTATGGTCATGGGAATATTCTTTTTTTGTACAGACTATAGTAAGTGTTATAGCCTTTGCAGGAATTTATTTCATACTGCCAGATATGCCTGTAAAAGAAAAGAAGTCTTTTGGCAGTCAGTTGAGAATTCTTAGTGAACCAACTTTTATCGTCAGTATTGCCATGAATTTGTTCATGATCATTGCGTGGTTTTCAACTTATAGCTATTTTGCTGAATACCTGAACAAGTCAAAAGGGATGGATGATAAACGGGTAAGCCTGATGCTCCTGATCTTCGGAATTATGGGTGTTTTGTCTACCTGGATTGCCGGGAAAATGCTAAACAGAAACATTCCTCAAACTACCGCCTTTTTTCTTTCAGGAACGATACTGATTCCTATATTATTGCATTTCTCTGGAGGAAATACCAATGCGACTTTAATTGTGGTCGCAGTATGGGGCTTCCTGTATTCTCCAAGCTTTCTTAATGCATCCACATATATGATTTCTGCGGCACCAAATTCCCTGGAATTTGCGAATAGTCTGGCAACTTCATTTGGTAATCTTGGAGTGACCATAGGGACAACCCTTGGAGGGTGGATGATAATAACTAAAGGGGTCGTTTACAATCCCTGGATTGGCCTGGTATTTGGAACTCTAGCCTTTATAATGATTGCCTTGAGGAGTTTTTTGGAAAAAGGAAGAGCTTTACATTCCAAAACTATATAGAACCTTTCTGCGCCCAATGTCTCAAAGACAATTGGATGAGCATCGGCGTTCGTGTTGTTCACCGAAAGTGACCAACAACCACTATTACTGAAATCCCCATAAAAGATATTAAAGTAAACTGTTTTAAGTCCTTGCCGAAGTGTGCCTGGTCAAAGAAATGGTACCCGTAGCACATTTCGGTAAGCGATTTGGTGTCGTCTAACTCATCAAAACGGTATTGAAACGCAAGATAGAGGCAAACTTTTTAGGTGTTTTTCTAACTATTTCTCTGAAGCGTTTTTCAAACGAGCTTTGACTGATGAACAGTTTTTTATTCAGTTCTTCGATGCGTATGGCTCCCTTGCTGTGGTAGATTAGCCTCACCGCTTCCACACTCAGTCTATCTGTCTCCTTATCTTTGAGTTGTGTCATTAAGAACTGCTGGACAATATTTATTCGCTGCCGGTCAGTTGTAGCAAGTCTCAGTTTCTCTTCCACTTCCGCTATCAAAGATATTGGCATGGGCAGGGCTTAAGTTAACAGCTTATTTACAGGAGCTGACACAAAATGAGCAAATCCGGTTTCGCTAAAATAAATCAAAATTGTCCCGTTGTTGGGTGAGTTCTTGAAATCTTGTAGCTATCAGAATTTCCGTGATCCCAGCAAGGGCCAGTCTGGTTTCGGTAGTCCCTCGGATCGTGGCGAGCTGCCATTATATTGAAAACCGATGACCAATCCCGAAGTGGGAAGACTTTATAGACGTTTTCCAATTCATTCTCCGACGCTACAAAATATTTGATGTAGGGTTTTAACCTTCCGGCCGGAAAATAGGTATCGAACGTCATCTGGCTTATGATGCTTTTGTTATTGTGACCAGTGAGGCATCTGAATTATTCATCATAGCTTTCTTGAGACTTCTTTGAAGGATCTGAACAGCTAAAATTGGTTTGTAAGACACAAGTACAGAAACCTAAATTCCTTTTCAATTAAAACTACGGTGCTGATGGATCGCCCAAAGCGATTCAGATCTTCTCGCATACCGGTCGCGTTTGGACTTCTAATTTGAAAAAAGCCATGAATCCAGCTGGCAAAGACCTGCAAACCTGTCCTGCACTAATCTTCATCATGGGCAAAGACCTAGGCCGTTGCCTTCGGCCCGCGCTATCGGCTGTATCTGCCATGCAGGATGCCGCTGCTATCGCTAACGGGAGTAGATCTTCGGAGATCTGGTCATAGCGACATTTTTAGCGAAACGGGTCAAAAGCGCAGCTAAGTTCGTGCCCGCATTCCCTCTCGGAGTGGCCAAAAGACTACGGCATAAACGGCTGCCTCCCCAAAGGGTCCCCTCCATATATTCCGTTTCCTTTTGGCTTTTAGGCGGGCTCTCTTTTTTGCTTTCTTTTTTCCCTTTTTCTTTTAAAAATATCACCAAAAAAAACAAAACAGGCAAAGGGGCGAAAAGAGAAACAAACAAAAATAGTTCAAAAAAAATTAAAAACGTTATGGAAATCACAGGAAGATTAACAGCAAAAGCAACCGTCAAAGAAGTAAAAGGCGGTAAAAAGGTAACCGAGTTTACAATCGCTATCAACGACAGCTACCGTCCCAAAGATGGCCAAAGGGTACAGCTAACTACCTACATTGAATGTGCCTACTGGCTGAACGCAGGTCTGGCCGAATACCTGAACAAAGGCACATTGGTAACTCTGACAGGCAGGCTAGGCGTAAATGCCTGGCTGAACAAGGATGGCGAGCCTAAAGCGACCATTACCTGTAATGTGTCAAACATCAAACTGTTAGGCCAGTCCTCAAAACAGGGAACTGACAGGGCAGAAAGCGAAGCGGTAAAAAAGGAAGCCGTTTATGCCGATAGCGCTAAAGGCGATGACGACCTGCCATTCTAAACCAATTGATAATCATAGGGGGAGCAATCCCCTTTTACTTAAAAACTAAAGATATGGCCAACTGGTGCAGTAACGTAGTCGTGTTCATAGGCGAACAGTACGAAATCGGTTTATTGGATGCCCTTATCGGGACAATGACCGCAAAAGAACAAAAAGAGCGGAAAGGGCAATTGCCCCATTTTGTAACCGAAGACAGCGGTTACCTTTTCGATATACACTGGGAGGGCGAAGTACTCTACTTCGAAACCAAATGGGTGCCCAACATAGCGGTAATCACCCAAATAGCAGACCAGTACAACCTTGGTTTTATCCACAACTATGTGGAGCCATCGATGGGCATCTATGGCGAGGCAACCTACGAGAACGGCACCCTGACCGATGTTTATCTCGAAAATGAAGACTTGTTAAGCTACGACTATGACGAGCAGGAAAACTGCTACCGCTTTGAAAACGGGATATATCACAGCGAGGAAGAAATACACGAAATCCTGATTGAAAGGAAAAGGGCAATTAAACTATTACTGCAATGAAAACGGTACACCTAAATCTATACCCATTCGCAGAATTAAGCGAAGACGCAAGGGAAAAAGCACTTAACGACCACCGCTTCATCAACGTGGATGATGCTTGGTGGGATAGCATCTACGAGGATGCAAACCAAAGCGGGCTGAAAATAAACGGATTTGAGTTCGACACAGGGTACTACTGTAATGCAGAATTTACAGAGGATGCGATTTTTTGCGCAGGGAAGATACTGGATGCTCATGGTGAAAACACACCCACTTATCAAACTGCCCTATCCTTTTGGACAAGGCGGAACGGGATTGTAGCTGGCTCCCCGAAAGACCAAAACGCAGAGTTTGAAAACGTGGAGGAACTGGATGACCTGCTTGACAAGGCGGAAGATGATTTTTTGACCGCCATCCGATGGGAATACCATAGCCTACTGATACGGGAATATAATTGTCAAACCAGCGATACGGCCATTACCGAAACCCTTGAAGCAAACGACTACCACTTTACCGCAGACGGCAAACTGGCGACCCGAATTGAAAAACTATCAAATGAACTACCGCTAAATCAATAATGACCATGAGCAACCTATCAAAAAAAACAGAAATAAAAGCCTTGAAAGTATTAGCCAAAACACTCCGCTTTTTTGATGAACTGCGGGATTTGGACATGACCGCATGCGATGATTATGATGCAACATCAGCAGAAAACCTCTTGCGTGGGCATACTCCGAACAAACGGCTATCAGGCAGTCTATCAGTCCGGCAAAGGTACGCTACTGGTGAAATTGGCAGATTATGACAAATGGTTAAACACTAAAAAATGACAACATGAAAACGAACTTCTTTGAAAACATAAACGAAATGCACGTGCCGGGCAACTGGAAAATGACCATCCATACAGACGAGCAGGGACAGTTTACCGTGTCTGCATTATTCACCGCCCTGCATAATGCGGATAACGCCACCAAAGCCATACCGCCTATGCTGTTAAAGGGAACTGCATCAGAAATGGACGAAGGATTTTTCGAGGCCATTGCCCAGCCCGTACAGCAGACAGCAGGGCTTTATACCAATCTGAATGCCTACCATAAGGAACTGGAAAAGGCACGATTGGCCTCCAAAATGGAGCAGGATAAAAAAAGCAGGAACAGTCCTAAACCCGCAAAGGGTAATGCCGATGCTGAGGACATAGAGGTCAGCGAAACCCTGCCCAACAGGGAGGACAAGAAAAGAGAATATGCCGAGGCGATGGCCAAGGTCAGCGAACTCAATGCTACCTGTAAGTACGGGGAAGCACTGGCCATTCTGCCAAAAGCAGAAGACCACCCCGAAAAGGAAGCCGAACTGAAAAAGCAATTGGCCGAGCTGACCAAGAAAAAGGAGCAGATGGCACAAGTCCTTTCATTGTTTAACGCCTAAAAATCAAAGCCATGTTATCGACAAGCACACTACAAAGGGTTTTCCTGCACAAGGAAAACGGTATAGAAATCAAATTGACAGACCCCGGAGAAGGGTTTGCGCCCGAAGCGGTCATGACCTTTTATTCGGCAACGTACCCCATTTTGACCAATGCCAAAATCACTGGCCCCGAAATCAGAAACGACCAGATACAGTACAGATTTGAGAGTACGATGGGCACCAAAGGATAAAGCCATGAAACCACAACCTTCCATCACACGCAGGATACCCATCATTAAAGACAACGACCAATGGAAATTGCATCAGCTATTCAAGGATTTTACGGAGAAACTCGACAAACTGCCCGACGCAGGCGAGGTAAGGCGCAACCCCAAACGAAGCGCACCGCAAGGCATCGTGCCGATGGTTTTTTAAAGCACAGGTTTCTTCCGTTTTTGGCGGTACCATCGAGGAATTACAGGCAAATGGAAGCGGAGTTTTTCCGCTCCCTTGACCACCTCTGTACCGCCTATGGACTGCCCTTGCCGGACGTTTCGGCCATAGATTTTCCGCAAAACATCCCTTTGGCCTATATGCAGGTTAAGGAAGCCCTACAGCTAAAGGACAAAAATGCAGACTGTATCATCATCAGAGACCAGACCCACAGCGCAACATTAGCGGTACTCCATACCTACGGTACAGGCCATTGCCTGTTTTATATCCCCGTAAAACCGCTATGGAACTTGGTACAGACCGCACAAGGACAGCCATTGACCGAAATGCTCCTGTCGGTATATGCCTACCTGTACCAAGTGGCTAAAGTGCCTTATTATACCGAAAATGACAGCTACCTCTCTTCTCAATACTATACCTTGCAGCAGTGGATAGACGAGGCGGACGATGACAGTGAGGAAGAACAGGGCTACAAGGACGAACAGACCGAGGTCATAGATTTGCTCAACCATGCGGGTAACCACCTATTGCCCCTTATTAGTGACGCAAACCACCTGACGGCATGGGAAGCCAATATCCAAGCCTACAGAAATGTAGGCGACCCTGACCCTGAAACCGAAAGTCTGGCCGAGCAGCTCCTCACCTTGTTCAGGGAATATCCCAACCAAACCGTTTTTGACAATATCCACGACGAACTGATAGCGCCCGAAGAAACCGAGCGCATACGGGCAGAGCAGTATATCAGCTTTTACTGGAGCAGTAACGATTGTCTTTATGATACGCTGTTTGATATGGTCAATAATGACTTTCAGGAGTACGGGGTAATTGACGAGCCGACAGCTATTCAGCTTTTCGATACCCGAAATTCCGCAGTACTGAATGACCTCGGTTTTGAAAAGAGGCTTTTTGAACTGATAGACAAACTATGTGAAATCTTAAATAAATACGACCATGACTAATGTAACTGGTGACTTTAACGATAGGTATATTCCCTATAAAGCACTACTGATTTATAACTGCCAAAAGGAAAATGACCATAACATAAGCACCGATGAAGCTAATTCCGTTTATGTGGAAAGCTACGACATCGGTTTGCAGGGCAACCCCATCAATGCCCATCCCTTATCCCTGAATGAGAGCATCGCACTGGCTGAACTGCTCCAAAGCAGTGCCGAAATGCAGAACGGCTTTTTAAAATCACAGGGCTTACTGCCAAACAACCTGCTGTACCTCAAACCCGATAATAACGGCTTTGCCGTATGGTACACCCCGCCACAGCAAAGGGAAATGTTCTTTGTCAGGGGTTTGGGCATTCCCTGCGCAAGGGCATACGTTCCGGCAATGGTGTGGAAGGCAGGCAGGGACAGCCTTTGCGTTTTTGCAGTAAAAGGCAAATCCAAGCCCACCGCCAAAACCGCCCTTTACCATGCGCCGTACTTCAACATCTATGCTAACGGGAATGTCTGTATGGGTAACGTCAACATCAGCATTGACAGGGGAACACATCTCGAAAATTTCATGATGCAATGGGAAAGCTATTTTTTCGGCAGTTATTTCAGCCATACCATTAATGGGGGAAGCAGGACAAACGGGAACATCGTCCAACTATGGCAACAGCAGGTCGCTACGGGGAACAGGTTCTCTGACCTGCACCTGCTAAAAAATGGTTTAACACTTAATCAGCTTATCCGATGAAAAAGATAAAAGTAACTCAGCCCCTGCCAGCCGTTCACATCGTGGAAAAGGAATGGCTTAACCCTTTTAATCCAATTGCCGTTAACCTCATTGGTGCGGGCGGTACAGGCAGTCAGGTACTGACCGCTTTGGGCAGGATCAACCATGCCCTGACCGAACTGAACCATCCCGGCCTGTTTGTTCGCCTGTTTGATGACGATAAGGTGGAACGTGCCAACCTTGGCAGACAGCTTTTCGCTACTGCTGAACTCGGGCAATATAAAGCCGTAGCCTTGATTAACAGGGTGAACCTGTTTTTTGGGACGAACTGGAAAGCGGTAACGGCACTTTATGATCAAGCAAACTTAAAGCAGCAGCCTGAACTTGCCCGCGCTGGACTCACCATTTCCTGTGTAGATACCGTACAGGCAAGATTAGAAATTGCCGAAATCCTGAAAGCTGTGCATGCACATTCAAATTATGGACGGAACAGACCTGTCTATTATATGGACTTTGGCAACAGCCGGTCTTCGGGGCAGGTCGTCCTTTCTACCGTTGGCAAAGTACCACAGCCACAGATGAGCAAATACCAGACCGTAGATTCCCTGCCGATGGTCACCGATGAATTTAAGGACTTGTTACTGGCCTCTGAAAGTACAGACAAAACGCCAAGCTGTTCCTTAGCGGAAGCCCTGACCAAACAGGATTTGTTCATCAACTCCGCACTGGCAAATACAGGCGCATCCCTGTTATGGACTTTGTTCCGTGAGGGAATGGTCACCAACAGGGGCTTCTTTGTCAACCTGAAAGACTTCAGGATGCAGCCCATCAAGGTGACCCCGCCATCAGGGGTCATTGTGCCTTTGAAGCCCAAAAGAGTTAAAAATAAGTTCGCTTAATAATAACACCAAATAATACAACATGAAAAGAAACAACAGACGGTCACTGCAGGCAAGGCTTGCCGTACTTCCACACATTGTGAAGGAACTTCAGCGGATAGACAAGGCCGTTCCCCTAAATGAACAGGCAGGAATAAAAACGCTGGCACTGGACAGGGATAATGACCCCGTACTGGTTCCAATGGATGACCATCAGCCCCAAAAAAAATTAGGCCATTCCCTAGAACAGTTTCCGCACAAAAACCTGATTTCTCTTTTGAAGTTCTTGCGCTCCACTGTTGGAAAGGATGGAAAAACAGGTTCCGTGTTTACACGGCTTAAGCCAAAGGAAATGGGCTACCACGAATATCTGGATTACTGGCTTTGTGCCTGTGGCAATTTCGAGAAGCTGGAGGGGTTTAATGCCTGTGACAGCGAGGGGAACCTCGTTAGTCCTGTACCCAAAGCTTCCTTTTGCAGATGTGAAAGGTGCGGCAGGGTTATAAAGGTGTCCAGCCACACCATTGTGGGAATTAACCTCAATCCGATAAGGGGCAGATTTTGAAGGGGGAGCATAAAGACAGGATTATTTTCTATCTGCCGCTAAAAGTATACAGTGCCGAAACCAGGGGATTTCAGTATTAAATTTTAAGACAATGGTAAAGATTAAAGAGGGTTATGTGATGACCGCACGTGAGAAGGAGGACTTTGACAGGGATAATGCCCGCCCAAGAAAACCTTCAGGCAGGGTGGACTATTATTTTAAACCGCAGACCAAGTACCCGCCAAGAATATACGTGTTCATGCATGCTGAGATGTGGTGCGACCGCAACCGGAGGCCGATGGGACTGTTCCATGCTTTTGCGTTCCTGTCAAGGGCGATGAACAGCGAGGAAATAGAATACCACCATTTCGACAACCGCCTGTGTTACCACCAGTATGAGGATTGGGACAAGCTGCTTTATGCCGAGCAGCAGGAATGTGAGTTGTTGGATGAAGAAAATGAAGGGGCAGGAACAGCTTTTCTCGCCAAGCTGAAAAGTTTGCGGGAAAAATATCCTTTGGCCGGTAAGCCCCTCCCCGAACAAGAGGTCAGGGATAAAACTCCTGCCATGCCTGAAATCACAACCATTATCTTGCAGAGTGATCAGCAGAAAGTGCTGGCCGATCTGATTGCCTATGGAAATAGTTTCAAGGCAGGGATGCTCAGTACCGCAATGGAGATCGAAGGGAACGGGTATCAGCGCAAGGCGGTACTGGTTGCTCTTACGGGCTTGTACCGCAATATTGTCTTGGAAGAGCCTGAAAAAAAGGAATTGACCTTGGAGGGAATAAACCGTAAGGTAATGGCATCGAAACTGCGCACCCGCAAGAACTTTGTGCGCAGGGTCTACCGACAGAACAAATTGTTCGCCATGAGTGAGATATGCCAGCATTACCTTGGTTATACAGAGGAAATGCTTTTGAAGGATTTAGCTGTGAAATCAAAAAAGGTAAAAAGGAAAAAGCATAAGCCCAGCACAGACCTGCGCAGCTGCCAGTTGGAAAAACTGGCAGCGAAACTTCGTTACCATGATCTTGATGAAAGCCAGTACCATCGGGTCTGCAATACGATGGTGATGCTACAGAATGCCCATAACCACCGCCTGCCAATTCCCCTGACCGTGAAGTTGGGCGGGGAAGCGCTGGTCTATGAGTTTTACTGGAAGACACGGGAACAGGTGGTCAAGTCATTTGTGGAACTGGCTAACAGCAAAGGAATGACCCATGAATTGCTGAAGCAGAAACATCAGGAGATTACCAGCTCTGGCTACAGTTTCTAATACCCTGACCACTGCCGGATGGTTCTTTATAAACAGGGGCTCTCTTTGTGCGCTAACCCGCTCACACACAGAGGCGAATCCCAGATCCTGCGGGGGTATTCTAAATTATTTAGCATCAATCGTTGGAAAATTTCATGTAAGCCGATATTTTTGGGCTACATGAAAGCGAATTTTGAACACCATAAAGCGGAATTTAAAAAGCTGTCCTCACAGGGCACCAATCTTTTCAATGCCATGCAGGATGAACAGTTTCCTGACCGGATGGAAGCGCATTTCACCAAGGTGCTCAAAAAGGATTACCATGCTTTCAAAAAAACACTGCCGTCCTTTAGCCATGCCTACCAGCATTGGTATTCCCAGGCGCAGGTACTCATCAAACTGCTGCTGCCCGATCGCCTGGCTGATTTTATCAGGCTGTACGAACAGCCAAAAAACCGCAGGGAGGTCAGGCCGGAAACTTATGTGATTGAGGACTATCTCAAAAATATAACCATAACGACCGGTTTTGATAAAAAGATCGTCGTATCCCCTGATGCTGCAATCCCTGTTTTTCAGCAGCAATTGAATATCTTAAATGCTGTGGAAGGCCGTTTTGACAGCATCCTTTATGACATCCAACTGCACCTGCAGGCAGAGATCTTAGATGCGGAGCTGGCATCGGCCGCACTGCTCGTTAAAAACAAGCAGTTCAGATCGGCTGCGATCATATGCGGGATCGTGCTCGAAAAATATCTCGCCCAACTCGCAGCTACCCATAACCTAAAGATCGGCAAAAGAAATCCCTCCATCGGTGATCTGAATGATCTTTTAAAGAAACAGGAGGTTTATGATTTTTACACCTGGAGGTTTGTCCAGGGCATGGGGGATTTTATCAAAAATTGTTATTCGGTGAAAAAGGGTGAACCCCATCAGGAAGACCTTGCTGATCTGCTCGCCGGTGTAGACAAGGTGATTAAAAGTGCGGTATAAGGTCTGGATATAACCTAGCCGTCCAAAGAATTTAAAGTGCCGAACTTTTTTGATACCTATACCAGGGGAACTAGTTTGATAATGGTAGTTTTAGAAAAGCCAATAAATGACAAGGCAGGAAAACCTTCTGCCTTGTCCATCCTAATTTGCTAATTAGGCTTGAAAATTTTGCGCTAAATATTGCTTCGAGGTTGGCTTACGGCCTAAAAGTTTTGTCAGATCCCCGCTTGTAAAGTCGCCTTTGCCATGCGATTGCGCCAGAATAATACTTATATATTCTTCTGGGATGAAGATTCCTGACTCAGCTAGTGCACTTATAAATGTTTCTTTTGTTGGAGAAACATAATTCACCGTGCGACCTATTATTTCAGAGATATATTTGCCACATCGCGATAACTGTAAGTTTCGATATTGACAAGATCGTAATGTTTGTATTCGTGCCCCCTGCGAAACTAAAACCTCGGCAGCAGCTTCTGCCATTTCCGAACGTAAAGCCCATCCCATTTACCTTCCCCCGCGGGTAAATAGATCACGCCCGATTGTTTCACATCTCCAATGAAAAGCGGTATGGTATCTAAATACAAACTATTTCTTAGTATAGTATATTTTAGCCCGCTTTCCTTAAGCAGTCGTTCCGTTTCAAAATGGGCGTGCATGAATAACCATAACAAAGAATCTGAATTTTCGATCGTTCGGGCTCCGCTTGTGTAAAGGATATGTTTAACGTTTGCGGCTTTAGCTGCCTCAATGATATTCGCATGCTGCGATAGCCGATTAGACAAATCGGTCGCTGAAACCAATAATAATTTGTCAACGCCGCTAAATGTCTTTATCAGCGAAAGAGGCTCGTCATAATCACCTAGAGCGATTTTGATCCCTTTTGACTCCAACTCTTCTGCTTTTTCTTCCATACAGAAAACAGCCATCATCGGTTTTGAAATGACGCTAAAAGCATAGCCAATTCGTACAAACAGAACATGTTTAGCTGAAATATCGGAAAGTTTACCAAAATAGCCTTTACTAAGGCCTGCAGTTGCTTCGGCGACACCTTCAAGAATTCCTATTAATACAATTGAAAAGCCAATCGACTTTAGTAGATCGGCATAATTGGATAAGGCATTTCGCTTGCAGTGTCGGTCAATAAACTTACCACCGATAAAATCCAAACTGTCCGTGTAATATATTTCAAATCTTTTTCTGTCTTATTTGTATTTACTAAGTGGCGTAACTCGGCTAAAGTTGGTTACCTGCCAAGTAGCTAAGATACCGTAAAGAGCAAGAATAATTGCACCTATTATCCAAACCAACACAGCTTATCTTCTTTAATGCAAAGCCAGATAAAATTGCTTAAAATATCATGATTTCTTTTTGATTTAATTACGAGGTGCATAGATAATAATACAGGCACCTATTAAAGCAATTGAAGCGCCAATTATATCATATCTATCAGGTTTGAATCCATCTACTTTCCAGGCCCATATTAAAGCCAACACAATAAAGACACCACCGTAAGTTGCATATACCCTACCGAAATTAGCGGTTTGCCAAGTAGCCACAATACCATAAAGAGCTAGAATTATTCCTCCCAATATGCCGTACCAAAATGGTTTATCTTCTTTTAACCATAGCCATATCAAATAACCACCTCCAATTTCAAAGATTCCAGCAATAATAAAAAACAATAGCGACCTTACAACTTCCATAACGCTAAAATAAGGATTTCAGGATTGATATTCGATAGTAGATTTATTCATACGGAAGAACTTCTATGAAATCCTATCCATTATCACCTCATTTTTTAATTGCCCCCCGTTCCGAATTTAAACTGGGTTCTTCCCCACTTTTTGAGGCGCCATAAGGTTTTACTCTTTGCACTGAGCAGAAACGGATCAGCAACCTGCTGAGATAGGAATAATTCGAAGAAAACGATTAATAAAATTTCTCTACCGCAGACCCAAGTGCGGGGATCTCCCGCACTTGGGTTCAAAATCGCACGTACCACTTTCATGGCATCCGGCTCCTCAACTATTTGGGGCTTGGTGCGGTAAAATGACTAAAGCATCAAATCTCCTTTTTAGCTCTTTCGTCTTTGTTTTTATAAATTTTTCTCTGTCCTTTTTCGCTTCTTTTAAAAGTGCTCGTATTTCAGTAGAAACAGAAAGATGCTTATCTGACCAAAATTGTATTTCAAGTAGAACAGGAAGTAAGTCAATTCCCTTCCCGGTTAGCACATACAAAACCTTTGCTTTACTGTCCGGGTGCTCTAATCTTTTTATAACCCCATTTTCTTCCATTACCAGTAGCCTGGAAGCTAATATATTGGTCGCAATTTTTTCATCTGATTTTAAGAAATCACCATAGGTGTTTTTATCAGAAAATATCATATCCCTGATGATCAGTAAAGACCATTTATCCCCAAATATATCCAACATACTGCTGATTGGGCAACCAGATCTGTTTGCTTTATTTTTCAAATTTTTCAAAATTAATTAAAAATCACTTGCAAATCAAAAGTAATTATCTACATTTGTACTTGCAAAACACAAGCAAATTTAAATAGAAAATTTTAAAATACAATGGATACCAATTCACTTTTCGATAATTACAACCTGAATGGTCTACAATTAAACAATAAAATGGTAATGGCGCCCATGACCAGAAGTCGCTCCAACAATCCCGAAAATGTAGCGACAGCACTTACTGCCGAATATTATGTACAAAGAGCCACCTCAGGTTTAATCATAACAGAAGGTACCTTCGTAAGCAGCGAAGCAGTTGGGGTGGTGAACGTTCCGGGTATTTATAGCAAAGCCCAAATTGAAGGCTGGAAATTGACAACTACCGCGGTGCACGAAAAAGATGGAAAAATCTTCGCACAGCTTTGGCATACGGGCGCCAATTCGCATCCGGATTTACATGGAGGAGATTTGCCTTTAGCACCATCAGCAATTAATCCCAATGTTAAAGTTTTTACAGCCGAAGGTTTTAAGGACAGTGTTATGCCAAAAGAAATGAGTTTGGAAGACATTAAACAAACCATTGCCGATTTTAAGCAAGGGGCAATCAATGCATTCGAGGCAAATTTTGATGGCATAGAACTACATGCCGCCAATGGCTATCTGTTCCAGCAATTTTTCTCGAAAAACTCAAACACACGTACTGATAGTTATGGCGGGTCAGTAGAAAACCGTTCGAGGTTTCTGTTCAAAGTTTTGGAAGAATTAAAACAGGTAGTTGATCTAGCGAGAGTGGGCATCCGTTTCAATCCTTCTTTACATGGAATGATGGGGATTAATGTAGATGATGAAACAATCGAATTATACGATTACATCACAAATAGATTAAACGCTTACGGTTTAGCCTACATCCACTTGTTAGAACCATTTACCGATGTTTCAGCAAACCAAAACGCAATTCCACAAGTTGCCAAACACTTCCGTAAAATCTATAACGGAACCATCATCATCAACAACGGCTTCAACAAAGAAAAGGCAACAAAAATCATTAATGACGGCGATGCCGATCTGGTCTCTTTTGGCGTGCCATTTTTGGCCAATCCAGATTTGGTAGAACGTTACAAAACCGATGTGCCGCTCAACACACCTGATCAGGCAACATTTTACACACCTGGGGAAAAAGGGTACACCGATTATCCAATATTTAATCACTAAAATGATTTGGCAACCAGGTGGGCTCTATACCGTTTTTGTCATCTAAAGCGAAGGGAAGGATGCCGCTTCAATCTCTGTCCTAACTACAAACAATACAAATAAATTTAAAAATAATAAAATGAATACATCAGGAAATACCATTTTTATCTCTGGCGGAAGTGCCGGAATAGGCTTGGCCATCGCTAAAAAATTAAGTGCTGCCGGCAACAATATCATTATCAACGGAAGAAATGAAGAACGTCTTCAAACCGCTTTGAAAGAATTGGAAAATACAATCGCCATCCAAGGTGATTTATCAGACAAAACAGATCGTATGCGCATTACCAAAGAATTAAATGAAAAATATCCGGAAGTCAATATCATTGTCAATAATGCGGGTATTGCATTTCTAAATGATTTAGTCGACCCTACTTTAAATTCATCAGAAATTGCCGCAAAAGAAATGAATACCAACTACGTTGCGGTGATTGATTTTACAGAATTAATGTTGCCTCAATTATTAAAGCAGGAAAGTGCAGCCATAATTAATATTACTTCAATTGCAGCCTTCAGGGGAAATCCATATGGTCCAACCTATGCTGCCAGTAAAGCCGCACTGCACAATTATACCGAAGGTTTGAGGGATAAGTTGGCAGAAAATGAAAACGTAAAAGTTTTTGAAGTTTTCCCACCATTGGTAAATACCCAGTTTTCAGCTGCAATCGGCGGTGCAAATGGAATCCCTCCAGCAGAAGTTGCTGATGAATTATTTATAGCAATAGAAAAAAGTCAGTTCGAAGTACCAGTTGGGGAAACTAAAAAATACCATTCAGCTATCCAGGAAGCATTTATTAAAATTAATAACTAAAAAAATAAAAATGGAAACACAATTCACAACAACAGCAAAAACCGAGTATGCATTAATTGATAATCAAAAAATTGCATATCGAAAATTTGGAGCGGGCGCACCAATCATAATCGCTAACCGCTTTAGAGGAACATTAGATACATGGGATCCTTTGTTTTTGGATTTATTAGCCAAAAATTATACCGTTATTACATTTGATTACCCTGGAATTGGTTATTCGGAAGGTACATTACCAACAGATATTAAAGTAGTGGCGAGCCAGATTTCAAAATTAGCTGATTACCTCAAAATTGATAAATACAACGTTATGGGTTGGTCTTATGGTGGTTTGGTAGCACAATACGCTACTTTTTTAAACCTAGATAGA
Organism: Pedobacter sp. ISL-64; assembly: GCF_018613605.1. Lineage (GTDB taxonomy): Bacteria > Bacteroidota > Bacteroidia > Sphingobacteriales > Sphingobacteriaceae > Pedobacter. The sequence goes on from NZ_JAGGPU010000002.1 coordinate 121,142, forward strand.
GTACTCAAAACTGTAGTAATCGGTAGCAATCCTATGGGTAAAAATGCAGTTGAAATAGAACAGGCTTTTATGGAAAGAGCCTTGAAACCAGTAAATGATTTTGAAGATGCAGTTGTAATATTCTATGAACCAAAATCTAAAGAAAGTATTGCAGCAGCAGAGGCATCCGCTAAAAGAATCTATGCCCATGCCGATGTGTCTAAAATCCCTTCAACTCAAGAAATATTCGATAGATATTTTGCAGTTGTTCCACAATTAAACGCGGATGCAGATCATTTCCGGGAAGCTTATGCTACATTAAAAACACCTGTTTTAGTAATTTCTGCCGATCACGATATTTCTTTTGCTGTTGAAAATTGGTTCCCGCTATTGAAAAATGCCCCAACAGTTCAGCACATCATTTTGCCTAATTCGGGTCATGGGATGCAATTTCAATACCCTGAACTATCTACACAGTACATCAATACATTTCTTAAAAATTAATTAGCCTAAATAAAAGCTTAAGTAAAATGAAAGCCATAAGATTCCACGAAATTGGAGGGCCAGAAGTTCTCCAATTTGAAGAAGTTTCAACACCACAAGCACAGGCAGGCGAAGTGTTGATCAAAGTAGAAGCTGCGGGTGTAAACTTCGCTGATATTACACGGAGAAGAGGAGGTTATTATCCTGAACAAACTGATGGTCCTTATACCATCGGTGCAGAAGTGGTTGGTACCATAACAGAACTGGGAGAAGGAGTTACCACCTTTGAAATTGGCGCTTTGGTGATTGCCACGCCGCCAACAGGAGGTTATGCCCAATATGTGGCTGTACCGACGTTTTTGGTTGTTCCTGTTCCTCCCGGAATTAGCGCCGTGCAAGCTACAACATTGATGGCACAAGGTTTAACCGCTGCGTTATCCATTAAACATACCGCCAAAATGCAACCCGGTGAAAGTATTTTGATAGAAGGTGCTGCCGGTGGTGTAGGTTCGTTTGCGGTGCAGTTGGCTAAATTGTATGGTGCAGGAAAAATAATAGCTGCGGCAAGTTCAGCAGAAAAACGCAAAATTGCAGAAGATTTGGGTGCCGATGCTTCGGTAGATTATACCGATCCTAACTGGGTGGAGCAGGTAAAAGAAATGACTGATGGCAAAGGTGTGGATGTGGTGATCGAAATGGCGGGCGGCGAAACAACCCAGCAAGCTTTAGATACAATGGCAGCCTTTGGTCGTATGGTTTATTTAGGTCAGTCGAGCGGTGAAATTCCATTGATCGACCCTTGGAAGCTGACCGTTCCTACCCGTTCGGTTACTGGCTTTAGCATCTTTGCCTACCTTGCCTTCCCAGAAATGATCCAAAGCACGCTTGTAGAAATTATTGGATTTGTATTGAGCGGAAAATTGGATTTACAAATAGGTGCAGTACTGCCTTTGTCAGCAGCCGAAGAAGCACATCGATTAGTGGAAGGGAGAAAATCTACCGGAAAAGTAGTTTTAGAGCCATGGTCTTAACAGGAAAATTAAACTGTTTAACAATAGTCAAAATTAATCGGCCAGGTGTTAAAAAGGTAAAAGAGAAACCTTAACAGCTACTTGATTGCTAGCATTTGGCTAATTAATTATCATTAAAAAGGGGAAGCGAATAGTTTTCTCTTCACAGCTGTTGAGTCCAAAATGATGTTGTTTTGTGTTAGAGATTCTTCCTTTTGTGTTAAATCATTAAATAACAGTAGAATAAATTTGTCTTCGGATAATGGTATATTTAATAGGACTAATTTATCCCATCTGTCTACTGAATATAGAAAATAAAAAATCATCAGATGCAACACTTCAAATCCCTTAGTGAGATGGCACGTTCGAATGGAATGGCCCCACCAGAACATCCATTATTAGCCTTGATCAGAATCCAGGAAAACCTGGTGATCAATCAGCCTGAATTTACCAGCGATTGCTATATGATTGGGCTGAAGAAGGTGAAAGCTGGCTTTATGATCTATGGTAGAACAAAATTGGACCATGAAACAGGGTCAATGGTTTTTATTAAACCAAGACAGGTTGTTGAAATGAAAAATCTTGAATTTGAAGAAGATGGTTATATCTTATTTTTTCATGAGGACTTTTTAAACGGGCATAGCCTGAACCAGGAGATTCAGAAGTATTCATTTTTTGACTATGAAACCAACGAAGCACTTCACCTGGCGCCAAAGGAAGAAAAGGTAATCTGGAATCTTTTTAATACGATAGAACTGGAATATAACAACAACGAAGACGAATTCAGTCGGGAAATCATTATGGCGAACATCAATTCCATCTTGAAGTATGCAGAAAGATTTTATAAAAGACAATTTATCAACCGCAAGCCGCTCTCTGGCAAAACGGTTACGGAATTTAACAAAGTATTGGCTCAATATATCGAAGATGGATCTATTTTGCAAGGCTTGCCGAGTGTAGCCTACCTCGCAGAGCGCCTGAATATTTCCCGTAGATACCTGACTGACCTCCTGAAAATAGAAACTGGAAAAACCACGCAGGACCTCATTCATCTCGCCCTGATCAATGAAGCCAAAAATCGATTGAGAACCAATGATAGCACCGTATCTGAGATTGCCTACGCTTTAGGTTTCGAGAATATGTCCTATTTCTCCAGGCTGTTTAAAAGGGAAACCGGCGTGTCTCCTTCATCATTTGTAACCAAGCATATCAATTAAAAACAGGTATTCATCGCAAGCTTTAGAGGCTAAAAACCTTGACCCGCGATAATTACCCCCGCCGTTCTCAAATCAAAAGCCCCCCTTGCCCATCTAACTCCGTTTTTTTGTGTTAGACAATGCTACTTTCGTTCTAATCATCGCCTAATCAAGTGCTTAAATTTGCTTAACAAAAACAATAATAAGATGTCGCAAAAATCAGAAACAGAAAAAGTGGGAAGTAAGGAATTCTTTACCCCCAAAGCGCTATCGGTATATACCAAACGGATAAACCGTTTGACGCCACATTCGGAGCGCCAGTGGGGAACCATGGAAGCAGATCAGATGTTGCATCATCTAAACCTTGCATGCGGTAGTTCATTGGGTTATTTCAATCTGGCAGATGAAAGCACCTTCTTAACAAGAACTATTTTTAAATGGCTGTTGATAGATATTTTGCCACAGATGCCAAAAGGACTGAAAATGCCCGTTGGCTTTAAAATCCCCTTAAACCGGCATTTTGATTTCGAGCAGGAAAAAAATATCCTGTTAGAAATCATTGCGACAGCCACCAGTAGTAAAAGCACCTCAAGTTGGACGGCGCATGTCGGCTTCGGACACTTAAGTAATAGCCAATGGGCTAAATTATTGTCAAAACATATCGATTATCACCTCAAACAATTTGGTGTTTAGTCCAGACATAAGCTAAAAAACTAAGTTTAAACGCCATCTAAATAAAAAAAATGAATAAGCTAATCTTAACACTGGCCATAGTACTGTTTACTGTAATAGGCGCTAGCGCACAAGCCAGAAAAGAAAAAACAACCGAAATAAATAACAAGGACAATCCATCAATTGAAGCTAAGAATGTAAAAGCAAAACTCGATAGGAAAGTAATCAACAGGCATTTACTGCACAGTGTTTTTCCGATACTTTTTGCCACTATTAAGCAACCTTTTGTGAAAGGGATCAGGGGGAAGGATTTTTTTACCGACGAGAAATTGCAGACTTACATCACCAGAATAAATGGCCTTACGTCACAATCAGGGCGGGTATGGGGCACGATGACACCAGCGCAAATGTTGCATCATTTAAACTTGGCTACCGGAACCGCCCTGGATTATTTTGACCTACCGGATGAAAGCTTTTGGATGTCGAGAACCACATTTAAGTTTATATTGGTAGATGTACTTTCCAAACAACCCAAAGGATTGCGGATACCCCTAACTTTTAAAATCCCGCCTGAAGAGCATTTTGATTTCGAAAAGGAAAAAAAACTATTGATTGAAATCATCAGCAGGGCAAGCAAAAGCAAGAATACAGCAGCTTGGGGCCCACATCCATTATTCGGTAAAATGACAGATAAAGAATGGGGAAGGCTGCTCACCATGCATATCGACTATCACTTGAAACAATTTGGACAATAAACCATACTAGACAACAAAAAACAGAAATCATGGAAATTAAAGGAAAAACAATATTAATTACAGGCGGTGCCGCAGGTATCGGACTGGAAGCTACCAAACAGTTTTTGGCTGGTGGCGCTAAAGTGATTATCACTGGCAGAGATCAGGCAAAGTTGGATGCTGCAAAAAAAACTTATCCATCCATCACTACGATAAAAAGCGACGTAGCCGATGCGAATGATGCGCAATCACTTTTCGATCAGGTTAAAACATTGGGAGGCATTGATATCTTGTACAATAATGCAGGGATCATGAGTGGTCCGGCCAATTTGGGCAAGGCTGATGACAAACATTTTAAATCGGCAGAGGCCGAGATCAACATCAATTATCTTGGGGTTATCCGATTGAACAATCTTTTTATGGATATGTTACAATCAAAAAAAGAAAGTGCCATTATCAATACATCATCGGTACTGAGTTATGTTCCATTTAATCTTGCACCAACCTATTCGGCTAGTAAGGCGGCAGTTCGTTTCTATACGGTCGCCCTGCGAGATCATTTAAACATTATTGGCAGTAAAGTTAAGGTGTTTGAATTATTGCCTCCTGTAGTAGCCACCAGCATGACAGAAAACCTTGATACCAAAACCATCACTCCCCAAAAACTGATTTTTGAACTGATTTCAGCTATCAAGAAAAATACATATACCATTCGGGTGGGCGATACGAAATTGGTTTACCTGATGCACCGTATTGCTCCTAATGTGGCTTATGGACTGGTAAATACTGCGAAAAACGCAAAACTGTTGAAGTAAGTAACCGAAATTGATAGACATTAAATCTAAATGATATGATAGAGACAATAGTGGCAGGAGATGATCTGCTCCTGCAGATACTTCAAGTTCAAAGACACGCCTTTCTGCGTGATGGCGCACCCACACTGGAACAGAGACGATCTGATCTAAAAAAGTTTAAGGCAGCATTGATTGCCAGGAAAGAAGATATAGAAAAGGCAATTAATGCCGATTTTGGTCATCGATCAAAACACGAAACGGATGTCGTAGAAATCTTAGGGGTAGTTGAAGGGATTAAATATCTCTATAAAAATCTCCGCAAATTTATGCGACCTCAAGATCGCCATGTGGCCATGCACATGAAATTGGGGAAAGCTCATGTAGAGTATCAACCACTCGGGGTTGTAGGCGTTATATCGCCCTGGAACTATCCCATTAATTTGTCGTTGATGCCTGTTGTTACCGCAATCGCTGCCGGGAATAGGGTAATGCTCAAACCCTCGAAGTTTACACCTGCAACCAATGCGGTTATTGAAGCAATGTTTAAAGCTATTTTCCCTGCAGATCAGGTAACACTTGTAAATGGCGATGGTGCAGCATTTTCTAAGTTACCTTTTGATCATTTGGTCTTTACCGGAAGTACGTCAGTCGGGCGATCTGTAATGAAAGCGGCCAGTGAAAATCTCGTTCCTGTAACCTTAGAGCTCGGAGGCAAATCGCCGGTAATTATGGGCAAAGGTTATTCGTTTGAAAAGGCAGCTTCAAGAATTGTGTATGGAAAATTACTGAGTGCAGGACAAACCTGTATTGCACCAGATTATGTTTTAGTACACGAAGCTGAAGTAGAAACTTTTGTAAATGCTTATGATAGGGAGGTAAAGAAAGCCTATCCGGATGGGCCAACTGGTGAGGATTATACTTCCATCATCAATGACAAACAATATGAAATTTTGCAGGATTTGCTTGATGATGCAAAAAAACTCGGTGCTAAGATCATAGAAATCGGCGTTAAACCAGAAGACGCATCCAAACGTCCGCATACGATGGCTCCTAAAATTGTACTGGGCGTGACCGATGAGATGAAGATTGCACATGAAGAGATTTTTGGGCCTATATTGCCGGTGTTACCTTATCGCAGTGTTGAGGGTGCCATTAATTATGTAAACCATCGACCAAGACCATTGGCACTTTATTATTTTGGTAAGGATAACAATGAAAAGCGAAAAGTGTTGAACAGTACTACTTCTGGAAATGTGACCGTTAATGGAACATTTTCGCACATTGCGCAAGATGATCTTCCATTTGGCGGTGTTGGTGATAGCGGTATGGGGCAGTATCACGGCATCGAAGGATTTCGCACACTTAGCCACGCTAAAGGGATCTACGAGCAGGGCATTTGGAACGGCATGGATATGCTCCACGCTCCATTTGGGAAACTTACTGATAGGCTGATTAGATTTTTTCTGAAGTAATTAATTTTCAGCCAGTGATTGACCATGAAATAGAACAGGCCTTGTTAAGGCTAATTGAAGATAATAGAATAAATAGCATATGGATACTGTCTTATCAGCACCAACCAAAGTTGGAGCTTACACCTTAAAAAATAGAATTGTGATGCCACCGCTTACAAGAATGAGAGCAGGTGATGGTGATGTACAATCAGGACTGAATGCGGAATATTACCGTCAACGGGCATCAGCAGGATTGATAATCGCAGAGGGAAGCCAGATATCTCCGCAAGGAAAAGGCTTTCCCGGCACGCCGGGCATCTATAATGAAGAGCAAGTGGCTGGCTGGAAAAAAGTAACAGATGCAGTTCACGAAGAAGGCGGGGTTATATTTTTGCAACTTTGGCATGTGGGCAGGGTATCACATTCATCCCTCCAGCCGGATGAGAAATTGCCTGTAGCACCCTCGCCTCTCGCTGCCATAGGCGAAGCTTATTTGCCCAGCTTCTCCAGGGCTCCTTATGAAACTCCACATGAATTAACAATACAAGAAATTAAAGCCATTCTAGCCGATTACGGTAACGCAGCTATCAACGCCCAAAAAGCGGGATTTGATGGAGTGGAAATCCATGCAGCGAACGGTTACCTGATCGAAGAATTTTTACGATCTGTAAGCAACCACCGCACAGATGAATATGGTGGCAGTATCGAAAACAGGGAGAAGTTGCTATTGGAAGTTGTGGAGACTGTACTCTCGGTTTGGCCCAATGATAAAGTAGGAATTCGCATTTCGCCATTTTATACCGGAAATATTGTAGCCGAACCCGATCCAATGCCTTTGTACAGTCATGTGGTCAATCAATTGGCCAAATACAACCTCGCCTACCTTCATGTTATAGAAAACCGGGAATCAACAGCAATGCTCCTGCCGGGACAAAAGGAAACGGTAATTGATATCGAGGATTTTGCGGTTAAACAATTTAGGGGATTTTATAAAAATCCAATGATTGCAGCAGGGGGATTTGACAAGCAAAGAGCGGAAACGGTAATTGAAAAAGGCTATGCAGATGCGGTGGCGTTTGGACGTCATTTTATCTCCACGCCAGATCTTCCCTATAGACTTATCAATGGAATTGCGCCAAATCCGTACGACAGAACCACGTTTTATGGCGGTGGAGCCAAAGGTTATACCGACTATAGAACGTACGAGGTAATTTAATTACAAAACTAAAAAGATAATGGGCGGAAAAACCAAAACTAAGGAATCACCATTTACAATTGAGGCGGTGAAGATTTAATTTATTAGAATCTCTTATTTCGAAAGGTCGTTGCCCAGAAGCCTTCACTTTAATAATAATCTGGTTTGATACATTAAAATCAATATATTGACCTCAAAATCGAGGAAAGGGGATTGTAATGACGCAATATGGCAATTATACGGATTCTGAGTTAGTTGTCATGCTAAAAGACGGCAACCATGCCTCCTTTGCGGAAATTTACAATCGTTACGGCATGGTGATTTATTACAAAGTGAATCAGATGCTAAGAGATGAAGAGGCGGCAAAGGACTTGGTTCAGGATCTGTTCATGGGTTTATGGACAAAGCCAGAATTGATCCGAGCAGATGCCAATCTTCCTGGGTATCTATACATTGCTTCCAGAAATAAAGTATTTAACCTTATACAAAAGGGTAATACCAGAAATGACTTCCTGAAATTGATATCTGCCTACGCAACTGAAGTTAGCACAGAAACTATGGATAAATTGGATGCTCGTGAATTGATGGGTATTGTTGCCATGGAAATCGAAAAATTACCACCCAAAATGAAAAAGGTTTTTGAATTAAGTCGGTTAGAAAGCCTTTCACATCGGGAAATTGCGGAAAAATTGGGAATTTCGGAGCAGACTGTAAAGGCACAGGTACACAATGCACTGGTTATTTTGAAAGCAAAGTTAGGTGGATATGTTTCAGGTGTATTTTTTATGCTCATTTGGCTGGATAAAATAAAATGATTTTTTTTTAGGTTATCCCTAACCCCTAAGTCTTTCTGATCTGTATTACTATTAAACAGGTAAACCTAAGCCTGACGAAATATGGATAATCGGGAAGTTCAAGCATTAATTCAAAAATACCAGGATGGCAAAAGCAGCCATGAAGAACAAATGTTGTTAGAAAATTGGTATGCCAGAGAATCCTATCGGCAAATGCAACATCCTGAAAGCGAAGATTACCCGATAATACAAAAAGAAATATGGGAGTCTATTCAACTGAATTTACCGGTTAGAAAAATCAGGTTGTGGCCAAAAATTGCTTTTGCAGCTGCTGCTGTGGCAGTCTTAGTGTTTGGAACTTTATTCTTTATATTGAGAAGTGCTCCCGGCTTGAGCCCCAAGTCCATCGCCTACCAAAACGATGTCCTACCGGGTGGCCTCGGTGCCACAATTACTTTGTCTAATGGTCAAAAAATTAAATTAAATGGAAAAAAAAATGGTTTGGTGGCAGCCTCTGGAGCTGCCCTGAAGTATGAGGATGGCTCGGAGCTCAGAAGTGTAACTGATTCCCACAGTACTAACTATACGGCCGAAACAGCAAAAGCCCAGACCTATATATTTACCCTGCCCGATGGAACGAAAGTGTGGCTTAACGCGGCTTCAAGTTTAAAGTTTCCTGCACAATTTTCCGGACAAAAACGAGTAGTAGAGTTGATTGGGGAAGGATATTTTGAAGTAGCAAAGAATAAAGCCAGACCATTTATTGTAAAGGGACCCGGACAGGAGATTAAGGTATTGGGAACACATTTTAATGTCAATACGTATGATGATGACCCGATTTGTAAAACAACATTGCTGGAAGGAAGTGTTCAGATAAGTCATGATGGAAAAGTTGTAAAGCTATTCCCCGGTCAGAAATCTTTAATAAGTAAAAATTCTATTCAGGTCATAACAGCCGATACGGATGATGAAATTGACTGGGTAAAAGGAGATTTTGTGTTTAAAGCAGAGTCGCTTCAAACAATTATGAAAGAGATAGCCCGCTGGTATGACGTGGACGTATATTATGCTGGAGGAGTAGACTCTAATATGATTCTCGGCGGCTTTGTATCCCGCTCAAAAAATATATCCGCGGTGTTAAAAATGATGGAACTTACCAAAATGGTACGTTTCAACATCCAGGGAAAAAAAATTACAGTCTTGCCTAATAATAATTAACCAATTAATATATCAACTAAACCATTCAATATGAGAAAATATCTACGACAGCAGGATTAATACAAAACAGTGGTTTTTAAGATAAAGAACCATGTCCCCGACTGGAATCAGGAACATGGAGATTACATCTGAGTTAACCCTAAAAAACAAATTTCAAGTCCATTTTACGTATTAACCCAAACATTCAAAAGTATGAATAAATATGCTTTTAAACCAGGCATGTCCCGTAAAAAGCTGCCTTCAAAACTTCTATTGATTATGAAGTTGATTATAGTCTTTATGACCACGTTTCTAATTCAGGTAAGTGCCAATACATTTGGACAGCGTGTCACGCTCTCAGAAAAAAAGGCTTCACTTGAAAAAATGTTTCAAAAAATAAGAAAACAGACGGGCTACGACTTTTTCTTTGATGCGAAAATTGTTCAATCCATTAAACCTGTAGATATCCACCTTAATAATGCTACTATCGAGGAAGCATTGAATAGTCTGCTTGCAGGTCAGCCGCTCGTTTATGAGATCAACGAGAATTCCGTCATTATCCGAAAAAAGGAAACCTCTTTTATGGACAGGTTGATTTCCAAATTTAATAGGATTGATATACACGGCGTAATTAAGGATGCCCAGGGCAATCTTATGGCAGGTGCATCTATTGCTGTAAAAGGAAAGGATCAGCTGGTTAAAACGAATCAGAAAGGAGAATTCTTCATCCAAAACGTTGACCAAAATGATATTCTAATCGTGTCTTTTATAGGATTCGTTTCTCAGGAAGTGGCCCTTAAAGATGGGGCTCCATTGGAAATTGTTCTTAAAGAACAGGTGGCTGTTCTGGGAGAGGTTACGGTATCTACCGGATATCAGAACATCAAGAGTGCAAAGGTTACCGGGGCAATTACCACTATAGGATCAGAAGAACTGGAAAAGCGAAATGTAACCAATCTGTTGAGCAACCTGGAAGGTAAAGTCCCAGGCTTGGTATACTACAACAGTACAGTTACAGTGCGGGGCTTGTCGACCATGCAAGCCAATCAGCAGGTTCTGGTGGTCGTAGACGGCTTCCCGATTGAGGGTTCGGTCGCTGATCTTAATCCGTATGACATTGAAAGTGTAAGTGTGCTGAAAGATGCTGCCGCCGCAGCCATCTATGGTGCAAAAGCCTCCAATGGAGTGATTGTTGTGACTACAAAACGAGCAAAGGTAAAGGGCAAAACCGTGGTTGAATTCGCTACGAATTACAATTATTTCCAAAAGCCCGATTACAGCAATTACAACTACATGACGCCAGCACAACAGGTAGACGTAGAAGGTAGGTATTACGACTACTGGTTTAACCGAAATGCTGCGGGGAATCCGGCCCAAATGACGCAAACTTTCGAATCTAACATTCAAAGCGGCCTTTCGGTAACACCTGTACAATATGCGTATTACCAATTGGCAAAAGGACAGATCAACAATGCGGATCTGCAATCCAGACTAAACACTTTTAAAGCCAACGATTTTGTAAAAGACTATAAGAACAATGCCTTATCAAACCAGTTGATCCAGCAATATAATTTGGCCTTAAGGACTAGTGGAGAGCGGTCGCAATCCAGCCTGGTCTTGAATTACAAAACAGACAATACAGGTATTATCAATGCTTATAACCGTCAGCTGAATATATTTTTTAAAGGCAGTTATAATCTAGCCAAATGGATAGATGTTGACTATGGCTTAAATATGGTTATAGGAAAGGTCAGGGCACAAAACAATACGGAGGCTACTAATCCTTTCAATGTACCTTCTTACTACAGTCTTTTTGATGCGACGGGTGCAAGAAGCCAATATTCCTTATCTTATTTCAATGTCTATAGTACCAATAATACTATTCTTGAGTCGACAGCGAATTTATATTCGATGAAATTTAATCATCTGGACGAGCTGGAGCGTGATTATAACAATACCTCTTCCAGGAACAGCCGCTATTATGTGAGTTTGAATATTAAACCGATAGCCGGATTAAGTATCAGGCCTCAATTCCAATATGAGGACAACTATGCAGAGACGCTGGGCTATTCAGAAAAGGAAAGTTACACCATGCGTTATTTACAAAATACATTTTCGACCAGGCTGGCCACCGGTTTCAGAAACCTTTTGCCGCCTGGAGGCAGGTTGGAAACTTCCAGAACAAATAATCAAAGCTATACTGCCCGTTTACAAACCAATTACGATAAGCAGATTGGCCGTGGGGCGATATCTTTTTTGGCTGGTGCAGAATTAAGGCAAACCCGAGCGGAGTTTAAATCAAGTGCATTATTTGGCTACGTAGATCAATTGCAGTCACAGGCCAGTACGGCATTGGTTTATGAAACCCTGAGAACACAGCCTAATGCATTCTACAGTGCGATGGTTTTTCCAAGTTTATTGTATGGAACGGATATCAATAGGTTTGGAACCCGAGATGTCATTCACCGTTTTGGTTCAGGTTATGCGAACTTAACGTACACATTGGATGGTAAGTACAATGCTTTTGGCTCTGTAAGGAAAGACTATGCAGACTTATATGGAGGAGACACCAAGTTCCGCGGCAGGCCATTATGGTCAGCAGGTTTGTCATGGATTATGTCTGAGGAAAAATTCATCAAAGACATCAAGGTGATTGATTACCTGAAATTGAGATCGAGTTATGGGGTGACAGGCAATATCGACCTGAACTATACCTCGAAACTTACGGCAAATATTGCTGGCACAAATACCTTCACCAGGGAGCCAATTGCAAACATTGTGATCCCACCGAATGATAAACTGCGTTGGGAAAAAACCAGTACGATCAATATTGGACTTGATTTTGGGTTACTCGATCAGCGTTTGAGGGGTAATTTTGATGTATACAGGAAAAAAGGAACAGACCTGTTTGCCAGAAAGCGGTTGGATGCAACGCTGGGATTTTCGAGCCTGGTGATCAATAACGGTGATATGCTTAACAAGGGTGTAGAACTGGGGTTAAATTACGACTGGTTTAGGCCGGGGCGGGAGCATCAACTGGGCTGGACGAGTTCCATTGTCATCAGTAAAAACAAAAACAAGATTACCTCGGTAGATCAGGTTGCCAGTACCCCGGGCCTGCTTGCCGGAAGTGGGGCCTTTACCGTAGATCACCCGGTTAAGTCCTTATATTCCTATCAGTTTCGTGGTTTAGATGCGACTGGCTTACCGCAATGGCTTTTGTCTGATGGAAGCTTAACCACATCTACCATCCCCAATACAGATCCTAATGCGGTGGTCTTTAGCGGTGGCATGGATCCGACGTTGTCGATGGCCTTTAACAACGAAGTCTCTTTTAAAAATTTCAGCTTTAGTGTGTATGCCGTTTATTATGGCGGCCATTATTTACGGGACAATGCACCGCGATTGTATGATGAGCCAGAATATGGATCCTTATCAAACACCATTCTGAACAGTTGGACACCAACCAATACCAATACCACCATTCCGGGTTTTGGTGAGTATTATCAGGAAGAAGCAAATGCCAATCCGATGGTTTATGCGGATGAATTTGTGAAATCTGCCGACTTCTTTAAGGTGAGAAATATTGTTCTTAGCTATAGTTTACGGCCATCGCCTATAAAAAAGCTGGGCATAGCGAATGTTAAGTTTCGCTTCCAGATAGACAATCCAAATTTCAGCTGGACTAAAGAAGAGCTTAGTATCGACCCGGAAACGGGTGGCTTGAGGATTCCAACTGCATACGTTTTAGGTGTTAATGTAAATTTCTAAGAAAATGAAAAGAATTGTATTTATACTGATGGCCCTACTTTCACTATTAAGTATTTCATCTTGTGAGAAGTATACCGATATAGAGCCGAAAGGCAAAAACCTGTTGGGAACCGTTGATGAAATGGCGTATTTGCTGAATTATAATTTTAGCAGCTCGAATGCTTTTTATCTGCAAAACTTGTATATCCTTGACAATGATATGTATCCTCCATTGGGCAATGTGGCCAATACCCTTAGCGGTCCTAAAGATGTAAGCTATGCCTTACTCGCGTATGACGAGTCGATAAACAGGGCTTCCACTTCGTCTGATCCGGCTTACCTGGAAATGTATTCGGTGATCTCAAACCGGTTGAATGTCATCATCACGCTTATAGACAAGGCGAATGGCAACAAGGAAAAAGGGGCCGCCTTGAAAGCAGAGGCACTCACCCTGAGGGCATATCTTCACTACATTCTTGTTAACATCTATGCAAAGGCCTATACACCAGCAACTGCTGCAACGGATGGAGGGATTGCCTACATGAGCATCCTGGATTATGAGAGCAGCCCCGTAAAAAATACGGTAGCGGAGGTATATGCTAAAATGCTGGAAGATATAAATGCAGCCCTTGGCTCGGGTGCTTTGCCAGACCAGAACCCAAATAGTACTAAGGTAGGAAAAGCCTTTGCCTATGCTGTAAAGGCGCGCATTTTGTTGTCGATGAGGAATTACACGGATGCGCTGGCCGCGGCCGAAACAGCCTTAACCTTCAATAGCGCATTGGAAGACCACAGACCCTTTATTAGCACTGGTTTAGCCGTAAGATCGGCATTTACCTCCACTGACAACCTGTTTTTTGCGGCTTCCAAACAGAATCTACCCACTTTTTACACAGCTTCGGTAGAAGTTTTAAACCAGCTTTTTGAACCCGGAAACATCATGAAGAATTATACCAGCAGTTACAGTTACACGCTTGGCGGTGTAAATTATTCAGTCTCATTTGGTACTCAATACGGTATTCCGGGCGCATTGTGGTTTTATAACAATAACTATCAGCATAATAATGTGGGTATGACGGTCTCCGATCTAATGTTAATGAGGGCTGAATGTTTAATCCGTACAGGAAGAATAGCACAGGGGATGGAAGTGGTGAACTACATCAGGCAGCGCCGCATACATCCGAATAATTATACGGCCCTGGTTGCTACGGATGAGGCGACGGCAATGAGGTATTTTAAAAGGTTATCGAGACTGGAGTTTCTGTATACCTGGAAAAACTTTGCCGACCTTAAAAGATGGAATACAGAATCCGCTTATAAGGAAACAATCACAAGAACTGTTAATGGTGTAACGTACAAGCTGGAACCGGGGTCCCCTTTGTGGATTTTTCCATTTCCTCAAAGCGCTACACTTTACAATACAAATTTAACACAAAACTATTAAAATTACCTTGTTAATAAATATATATGAAAAAGTACTTACTAGTTGCATTGATAGGATTATCCTTTTTGGGTGCTGGTTTTAGAGCAGCAGCACAGAGCATTTTAAAGGGGAATATTACGGATCTCAAAGCAGATACCCTCAGCCTTTATTACCGGTTTGAGGGTGAAAATAAAAGTGCGAAGGTTCCTGTAAAAGCAGGAACCTTCGCCTGGTCGGCTCCAATAAAAGAGCCTTCTTTTTCCGCATTGTATTTACCTGTAAAAGGCGTTATGGAAAAGTTTTCTTTTTATTTAGCACCCGGAGTACAAACCCTGACAGGTAGTGTGGCAACTAAAGAAGAGTTTAAAAAACTAAGCCTAAAGGGGAACTCGGAGCAGGAAGATTACCTGAAATTTTCTAAACATTCTGATTCACTGCTGGTGGAGTACTCAAAGCTAAATGATAGTGCAGCGCGGGCTGTTGGGGAGGCCAAGGTTACCATGCAAGGACAAGCTGATAAGATGTTGAGGGTTGCAACTTTTGGGGCGGCGGAGGATTATATTCAAAGTCATCCGGATAAATACCTAAGCGTGGATATGCTGGTCAGCATTTTGCCAAACCTCGATCCTTCCAAAGCAAGGGAATTGTATGATGGGCTTACCCCTTTTTTAAAAGGTAGTTCCTCGGGAAAATTAATGGCCGGTTATTTGAAAGCGGCTTCGCATGGAGAACTCGGGAACTATATTGCAGAGTTTGTACTGAATGATGTTGACGGCAAATCCGTAAAATTTTCTGAATTTAAAGGCAAATATGTGCTGATCGACTTTTGGGCAAGCTGGTGTGCGCCCTGTCGCGCTGAGAATCCAAATGTACTGAAGTTATATAAGGAATTTAAGGATAAGAATTTTACGGTTCTTGGAATTTCCCTTGATACGAAAACGGAGGACTGGAAGAAGGCAATAAAAGAGGACGGGCTGCCCTGGACGCAGCTATTGGATAAAAGAGGTAAAGATAGCTTATCTGGTTATTACGGAATTACAGGAATCCCATCAAATTTTCTTGTTGACCCTGAAGGTAAAATTGTTGGAAGAAACCTGAGGGGAGATACCCTGGGCGCAAAATTGAAAGAACTGCTAGAATAGTGCCATGATAATTTCATTTGGTTGTGCCACCTGAAATGTGGACAGGTAAATTACGGCAGTATTGCTGGATTAAAGAAATTCACCGAACAGGAAGTTTCCGCTGATTATCTTCAGAAGTTTATTGCCAAGCTGGGAGTTCCACCAAAAGTGGTTCTTCCCCGCTTGGTCTGCGATCCGTTTACATCCGGAATTAAACTGACTGTCGATTCCGCTTCAAGTTTGCCGAAACCCCCAGTTCAACCAAACTTTCGAATGGCCTGGAAGGGTTAAAATATAAGTTTCTCCCTTTTCGGTGCTCAAGGTGGGATAAACCAGTCGAAAATGATTCCTCTTCGCTCATCTTAAATTGATCCTCTTCAATATTATTAGCCACACCTTAAATCCGGTTTTCAAAATGGCGGTTAGGGGTCAAACATTTGGCTTATCCAAGTAGAGTGCGTATTTCAGTAAATGTGGTTCTTACTCACTTTTGTTCTGTTACACTGGAACTGCTGAAACAGCAAGGAAGTGTAGAACGCAGGGATGCGTTTAACTGTAGTTCTGTATTGGTGCGATTCAATCTCCCAGGTATCGGGATGAAAGCATAAACCTGAATATGGCCTGACGATCATATCTATTCAAGCTTGGGTTAAAAGGTGGTTCAGTGACCAATTTATTCGTTAAATACTTCGAGGCTTGCCTCGGGGTTATAGCGGAAAGTTTGAAAACGAAGAGTTTTCATAAAACTAAAAATTAACTCTTTACCGCCAATACCTCGTGGGCTTGCCCCGGGGTTCTTTATTAGGGGGCTGAAGAATTAGGAAAAGTTAGGATAATTTCAACACTGTAACAAAATAGGTTTGTGGACTTTTTTCAGGCAAAAGGTATTTGTGAATGAAATTAATGTAAATATGCTTTCAGGCTGGGAACGCTATCTAAGGACAGAATGGACAATTACCAGGCCTAACCCGTTCAATGAGCCGGTTAAGTGAACTGGAATGTTAATTAACGGCATAGAGCTATTAAATTTGTATATTTACTTCTTTAATCCTAATTAACTTGATTTCCCAACTAACAGATGAATTACTTCTTTTGCGCTTAAGAGGCGGAGATCGGCTTGCTTTTCAGGAGGTTTACGACCGGTATTGGCCCATTCTTTACCGACATGCCTTTAAGTTGCTTAAAAATGATTCGGAATGCCAGGATGTGATTCAGGATGTTTTTATAAAATTGTGGAAAATTGCACCTGATTTACCCGTTCACACCAGACTGGAACCTTATCTGTACACGAGTACGCGGAACCACATCCTAAATATTTTCAGCCATAGTTCTGTTCAAACGGCCTATATAGAGAGCCTGGGCGATTTTATTGAATCAGGATATGAGGTAACAGATCATCTCGTTAGAGAGAAGATACTCTCGAAACTTATTGAAGAGGAGATCCAAAAACTTCCGGCAAGAATGCGGGAGGTTTTTGAATTGAAACGCAAAGAAAACTTATCTTATAAAGAGATTTCTGAACAAATGAACATCTCTGAGCTAACTGTTAAAACCCAGATGAATAAAGCTATTACTATTTTGAGGTCGAAATTTGGAGAAAATCTAACAATTTTTTTGCCATTTCTTTAAAAACAGTAGAAAATTAATAATAAAACAACTTTTTTTTAATGCTGAATACAACATTGGTCTGAGTTAGCTGTCATGCTATTATACTACCTGTAAAAAACGCATGAAAAATAACGCTATCCGCAAACTTGTCAGTAATTATCTCGATGGTAAACTATCTGTGCAACAGCGTGCCAGAATAGAAACCTGGTACCTATTAAAGAACGAGGAAGTATCGCAACAAGAATTTGAGCCGGATTATGATGGTTTAAACAGTGAGATATGGATCAATATCGAAGACAAAATTACAGATGATCAACAAATCGTTGGTAAAAAGAAAAGGATATCGATTTATACTGCTCTGCCCACATTTGCCAAAATAGGCATAGCAGCTACAATTACATTAGTTGGTATTTTCACTTATTTGAGTTACAATAATAAAAATCAACAAGAGGATAAATTTACTGTTAGTGCTAATAAAGATATTGCTCCAGGAAAAGAGAGAGCTTATCTTACCCTGGCTGATGGTAGAAGAATTGATTTAGCTAATGTAATGAATGGAAAGCTAATATCCGAAAATGGTCTGGAAATCACCAAAACTGCAGATGGCAATCTTGTTTATAAAATAAATAAATTAAAAAATGTTGAACCGGGTTTTAATACCATTTCTACTCCAATAGGCGGCCAATATACTGTCGTTCTTCCAGATGGATCAAAGGTGTGGCTAAATGCAGGTTCATCTTTAAAATATCCAACCAATTTTGCAGAAAATGGCCGTAATGTAACTTTAACAGGAGAAGGGTACTTTGAAGTTGCGCATATTGATGGAAAGAATGGAAAGCTGCCTTTTATCGTTTCGGTTAATAAAGGGAGTGATGAATTGGAGCAAGTGAAGGTTTTAGGTACTCATTTTAATATTAATGCTTATGCCGATGAGCCATCTGTTAAAACCACGCTGTTACAGGGAAGTGTAATGGTAAATGCAGATAAAGGGCAAGCGGCTGTTCTAAAGCCCGGTCAGCAGTCTAAATTAGTAAATGGACAAATTCAATTGCAGCAGGCAGATATGGAAATGGCAGTGGCCTGGAAAAATGGCGAATTTGTCTTCCGGGAGGATTTGCGTAGCGCTATGCGAAAAGTTGCCAGGTGGTATGATGTAGAAATTGTTTATGATGAATCGGCACCTGAAAAACTGATGCTGGGAGGGTGGATGTCGAGAGGCACTAATATATCTGAGGTACTCAACCACATACAATTAACCGGTAAAGTTCACTTTAAACTTGAAGGAAGGAGGGTAACTGTTTCTAAATAAGTGAAAACGGACCAAAAAGCCAGAAGTGCATGCAAGCACCTCTGGATCTGATTGGTTGCCGATAAAATAATTATCAACTATAAACCGCATACTGCCCAGCCTTCGAAACGTAGGCATTATGCAAAACCAAACTAAACAAATGTATAAAAATTTTACTTCACTCGGGTTGCCCAACAGGCAACTCCGTAAACTGCTACTCGTTATGCGACTTACGGCTATGATCTTAATGGTTGCTTTTATGCAATTGAGCGCATCTACCAAGGCGCAAAAAGTTTCTATTGTAGAAAAAAATGCGCCATTGGAAAATGTGCTCAAGGAGATCCGCAAACAGAGTGGCTATGATATTATTTATGATCTGAATATTGTTTTGGATGCGAAACCGGTATCCATCAATGTACAGCAGGTAAATGTTTTCGAGGCGTTGCAGAAATCGCTGTTTGCCCAATCGCTTACTTTTTCTGTCGATGGTAGAACCATCATTATCAGAGAACGTGGAGTTGTTGATCAGATTGCCGAATTGGTTGATGACCATGAGGTAAAAGTATTGGTAACCGATTCTTTAAACAGGCCGCTTCCGGGTGCTAACGTTTACAATAAAACCATCAATAAGATGTATGTAACCGATAAATCTGGAGAAATCCTGATTAAGGACATTCCGGCAAATGGATATGTACTCCAAATTACCTATGTTGGTACTAAAGGAGAAGAAATTTTTGTAGATAGAAAAACAGTTTCCTATGTGGTTATCCTAAGGCAACAAGCTGCGGCACTGCAAGAAATTAATATAGTTTCAAACGGCTACCAAAAATTAAGCAGGGAGCGAGCTGCCGGTGCTTATAGTGTAGTTTCTGCAAAAGAATTAATGGAAACACCTGCTGTTAATATTCTCGAACGCTTAGAAGGTAAGGTTGCCGGTGTAAAATTCGATATCAAAGGCAATAGTGTACAGATACGGGGTGTAAACAGCTATGCTGGCGGGAGTGGTACGCCATTAATTGTATTGGATGGATTTCCATTAATGAATTCGAGCGATTTAGCCACATTAACAAACCCTGTCGGCAAAAATGCATGGGGCAATTCTGTCATTAGCAGCATAAATATTGCCGATATTGAGCAGATTACTTTCCTAAAAGATGCTTCTGCAACATCCATCTGGGGATCAAGAGCAGCCAATGGTGTAATCGTAATCGATACCAAAAAAGGAAAAAAGATTGCGCCATCGATCAATCTTGGATATGTTTTTGGCATATCTAAAAATCCATCAATTGCGAACCTAAGGTGGATGAACAGTGCCCAATACATTGACTTGGAGCAAGAAATGGTTAACAAGGGGTTTTTAGTAGACCCGGCTTTAGCATTTCCGGGAAATGAAATTTACTCGGCAAATAACAGTGAAGCCACAGAATGGATGTATCGCGTAAAGCGTGGTACCGCAACAGTTGCACAGCGAGATGCCGCATTGGCTGAAATTGGATCAAGAGATGGCATGGCTCAGATTGAAGATCACTTATTGCAAAATGCAGTTAACCATCAATACAATCTCTCTTATTCTGGCGGAACGGAAAGCAGCACTTATTACATTTCAGGAAATTATACCAAAGATGTGCCCATATACAAAAGTAATTTTGGGGAGAATGCCTTTATCAATGCCAATACCACAACCGATCTTTTTAATAAAAAAGTAACTTTTCGAGCTTTGTTTAATTATCAGTTTTCGAAATCGCAATATAATGCGGCAGCGGTAAATGCTCTTTCGGTAAGTACAACTGCACTTCGACCTTATGATATGTTGCAAGATGCCAATGGTAATAGTATTGGTAGAACCATTTTATTCAGAGAGTCTTTAGCGTCTACAATGGTTGCGAAAGGCTACCTGCCGTTTAGCTACAATACCATGGATGAACTGAATTACTCTAATTCGACATCCAAAAACAATGTTTTCAGAATGACGGCCGGTTTAAATGGAAAGATTGCAAAGTGGTTAAATGCCGATGTATCGGCATCTAACCAAAGGCAGATAGGGAATTCGTATACACTCGATGAATTGAATAGTTATGCAGGACGAATACTGGTTAACACAGGTACGGTAATTACTAATGGTAAATCGGTTTATAATGTGCCTTACGGTGGCCGATACATTACCTATGGAACAGAATCTTCTGAAACAGCCTTCAGAGGTCAGCTAAATTCTGATTTTAACATTGCTAAGAACCATCAGTTCAATGCTATTGCCGGTGCGGAAATTAGAGAAACAGAATCTTCAAATACCTCTGAAACCAGGTATGGTTTTAATGAAGATACACGAACGATCGCAACGGTGAATCCTACAGGACAGTATGAAACGATGTATGGTTATACACAATCGCTGGGCCCAAACCTTAGCAATTTGATCAGTTACAGAAAACGTTTCCTTTCCTATTACGGAAATGCATCTTACAGCTTTAAGGAGAAATATTTTGTTACCGGAAGCGTGCGCTTTGATGATTATACCTTGCTAGGGATCGATAGAAGTAAACGGGCTGTTCCTTTTTGGTCAGTAGGTTTAAGATGGAACGCAAATAAAGAAGAATTTATTGAAAACTTAGGTTGGCTGGATGCTTTAAGTGTTCGTGCCACAATAGGTACAAGCGGAGTTGTACCGCAAGGCGGTTCTAATGTTACGGTGATCTCTATTACGGGTACTGATTTCAGAACAGGACAAACAGTAGGTGGCATAGAAACACCCGCTAATTCAGATTTGGGTTGGGAAACCACCAAAACCGGTAACTTAGGTTTGGATTTCGGTTTCTTTAAAGGAAGATTATCCGGTACGTTTGATGTTTACAGAAAACGAACAAAAGGTATTTTAGCTTCTTTTGCCTTTAACCCAACTTACGGCTGGTCAAACTTGTTTTTTAACAGCGGCACATTAAGTGGCAGTGGTTATGAGTTCTCACTTAACGGAGAAATCATCAGAGCAGGAAAATTTACTTGGAAAGCTATTTTGAACTTTGGTTATGCTACAAATAAGGTTACAGATCTTCGCTATGTAAATAATGCGAGTACATTGGCCGGAACTTCTGGTACGATTGAAGGTATGCCATTAGGTTCACTTTATGTTTACAAGTGGGCAGGCCTGGATAACAAGGGCCAGTCACAAATATTCGATAGAAATAATAAGATCATCAATAACACCACTAACCTCACATCGGCATTTACCAAAGAGGATTTAGTTTACGCCGGCAGGATTTACGCACCATACAACAGCGGGTTTAACCATAGTTTTAAATATGGTCAGTTTGAAATGGGCATCCAGATGACAGGTTATTTCGGCCACGTTTTCTTAAAAAATTCCATTACCAATTACCCGACTTTTGAAGGTTCCTATTCTGGCGTTCTGGGAAGGCAGGAAGATTTGGCTTATAGGTGGAGGGTGCCTGGAGATGAGTTAAATACCAATGTGCCAGGGCTGTCCGGAGTAAATTTCAATAGCATTAACCGTTACCGAAATGCGGATGTTTTGGTTCGAAAGGCTGATAATATACGTTTACAGCAGATTTCATTATCCTACGTTGTTCCTGCACGTTTCCTTCCACGAAATACTTTTAAGGCAATTTCACTATCGGCCAATGTAAGAAACTTAGGAATTATCTGGCGTGCCAACAAAGATGGAATCGACCCTGAATTTATCAATAATGGAAATTTTGGAAGTGTAACCCCTACACCAAGTTACGTTTTTGGAATAAACGCTACACTTTAATACAATGAAATCATCATGATTTGCCAGAACAATAAGGGAATGAACATAAAATCATGATAGCTTCATCACTTTTAAAAAACAATATACACGGATGAAAAAAAGATATACGATCATATTTCTTGCACTAACTATTGCTAGTGTAGGTTGCCGAAAATACGTAGAGATTGATCAGCTCTCTACCAGAACCTTAAAATATACCTCAGATTATCGGTACATTATGAATAACAATAATGTGCTGGAAGGAACTTTCTCCTATCCAATTCTTTCTGGAGATGATACGGAAATCAATGATCCGACCAGGCAGAATACGCTTGGTGATATTCTGGGCAATGTATATTCCTGGGCAGGAAAATATACCACTGAAACACAAAACGATAGTGATTGGGACCGGCAATACAAAATTATTTACACCTGCAATGAGGTTCTGGAGGGGGTGTTAAGTTCAGCGGATGGAGCGGATGCAGAGAAACAAAAAATTTATGCAGAGGCGCTTGTGCACCGTGCATATGCCTATCTGGTTTTAGTAAATATGTATGGTAAACAATATAACAGTTCAACTGCCGGAACTGATTTAGGCGTACCGATGCTTACTACCTCGAATTTATACACTAAACTAAATAGAGCGCCTGTTGCGCAAGTTTACGCAGCGATTCTGAAAGATTTGAAAACTTCCATAAGTCATCTTCCGGCTTTGCCTGATTATAATGTGAGACCTGCAAAAGTATCAGCATACGCACTATTGGCTAAAACTTATTTAAACATGAGGGATTTCGGTAATGCCAGCCTCTATGCAGATAGTTCGCTTGTTCTGCAAAATACCTTATTGGATTTAAAATCATATGAATCATCGACAAGTACGATGCCCGTAAGGTTAAATAATCCGGAGGTAATGTTATCTAAAATTTCAAATGTTGTGTACACAGCCATTTCTGTAAATAACGATTTACTTACTGCAATGGGGCCAACAGATTTGCGATACAAACTCTTTACGGATGCCCGAAGCCGTTTCGGTACCCAGTTTAGTGCGGCTTTTACAGGAAGGGCATCATGTAAGTATCTGATCAATGAGTTTGTAATCTTAAATGGTCCATCTGTACCTGAAATGATGTTAATCAAGGCAGAATGTTTGGCACGGGCAGGCAATACAAACGCTGCAATGGCGCAAGTAAATAATCTAAGAATCAAACGTTTTACAGCAGCAAACTATATTCCGCTAAATGCTTCGGATGCAGGCGATGCCCTTCGCATTGTAATTGCAGAAAAACGGAAAGAATTTTTAGGCACCGGTATCAGATGGTTCGATCAAAAACGACTCAATTTGGATGTCGAGTATGCGCAGGTTAAAACCAGAAGTTTCAAAAGTATAGATTATACTTTGCAACCAAACTCCAACCGTTATTTATATCCAATTGGAGATAAATACATATTGCTAAATCCTGAATTAGAACAGAATCCAAGATAGAATAATTACTGATGAAAAGACATTTTTTTACAAGATGCTGGCTACTGCTATGCCCATTTTTTGGGCAGCAGCTGGCCGCTCAAACGTTAACATGGAATCCCGAAATACCTTTACAACAAAAAAAGGTTTCCTTCTCTTATAACCCAAAAGGCGGCGAACTTGAATTTAGCGATGACCCAAAGGCATTGCTTGCTTACTATGAAAATAGCAATTGGAAGACGGTAGCTTTAAGTTTAAAAAAAGATAAGGAGAATTTACTGGGCGAATATTCAGTACCTGCAGGTGCAGCTTTTTTTGCTTTAAAATTTTATCAGGGCGATGTGCTTAACCCCGAAGCCTTCGATAACAATAACGGCAAAGGTTATTTAAGAAAGGTTTTGTCTCCGAAAGGAAAAGAAGTCGTGGGCAGTTATTTATCGGAAGCAGCTTTAAGAGCGGGGCTTACCGGAAATTGGACCCTTAATAGCTTTATAAATCCTTCCAAGAATGCTAGGATGATTGATTCATTGCTTATCAGGGAAGAAAAATTGTCTCACTCATCGCATCGATCTTATTTATTCACCTATTTGGATCTGAAACAGGCCACTATGCCAGCTCCGGCATTTGTTGCTTTTGCCGATGGACTGATGAAAACTGAGATTAAAAAAGGGAATCTTAACGAGGAGTTATTGGCAGGTATGCAGCGTTATTATATCAGATTAAAAGATACTAAGAGCGCAGAAATGGTGGCGCAGCTGATCTTTCAAAATTACCCTAAAAGTGGCACGGCTAGATTCCTGGCATTTGGAAATATAACCAAGGGTAAATCGGGGAGTGATTTAACAATGGCATATGAGGAATACCTGAAAAAGTTCCCTTATGCAGATTGGAAAAAATCTCCTGATGGTAAAGGTCATATCTACTACGAAATTTTTAGAGGTCTGGGTGCGCAGTATTTTGAAAGCGGGGAAATTGAAAAGTTTTTATCCCTTTTCCGTGAGATCGATTTTAAAACCGCAAATGAGATTTACCGTTGGAATATCACTAAAGGACAAATGATGGGTAAGGTAGATCGAAAAATGCTTTACGGGGTTAGTAAGAAGATTCTTCCTTATTTAATTGAAAGACAAAAAGATAATTCTTATCTGATTGATTTTGGAAATGACCAGAAAAAAGCCCAGGACAATGCCGATAATCAATTAAATGACAGGTTATATACCCACATTTTTTTTGCAAATGATCAGGCCGATTATGTCGGTGGAAATCAATTTTTTCAATACCTGTCTAAAGAAGGAAGCTATAACACTGCCGACCTTAATGCCCTTCACCTGAATATTTTAGAGCGATTGGGAGGGGATAAATCAATTAAGTTGATGTTGGAGAAAAGTGTGGCTGCCAACGCGGTTACACCGGTAATGTTTACCAGGCTTAAAACAATTTATGTAGCCGAACACGGAAAAGAGGAGGGTTACGATCAATATCTCTCGTCTCTGATGCCAAATGATAAGAAAGCCGAAATGAGAATTCATGTAATGGCGAACATGGTTAATTATCCATTGGTTCCCTTTACGCTTGAGGATGCAGATGGTAAAATGGTAAACTCTAAAGATTGGGCAGGTAAAGTTGTGGTGATTGATTTTTGGGCAACCTGGTGCCGTCCATGTATCATGGCTTTTCCAGGGATGCAGCTTCTGGTAGATCAGTATGCAAAAGATCCTGCTGTTGGCGTATATATGATTGGTACCATGCAAAACGGCGACTACAAGACAAAATCAGTTAATTATGTTCGCGGCGAAGGATATCGTTTCAATTTGCTTCATGATGCCATTGGTTCCAAAGGAGAGCAAGATCAGGTTTTCAAAAGTCTTGTTCCGTTTTTCAGATCATCTGCTATTCCTCGCAAAATCATCATTAAAAATGGCGAAGTAAGATACAGCTCAGAAGGTTATTCCGGAAGTCCAAGTCAACTTAGGGATGAATTGTCAATGGCTGTAGAAATTTTAAGAGCAGAGAAATAAGATGAAAAAAACAAAAATATTATTGGCTTTATTGGCCTTGCTGATCGGATTTAATGCACAGGCGCAGATGAATCCGAAGATGAAGCTACAGGATGCGCTAAAATTGATCCAGGATAATTATGTAGATCCAGTAAATGATGAGCATGTGGTTGATGCGGCCATAAAGGCAATGTTAAGCGATTTAGACCCGCATTCGAGCTATGTTAGTCGCGAGGAGGTGGAAGCTATGAGCGAAGCCATGAAGGGTAGCTTTGCCGGCATTGGTATTCAGTTTTCAATGGTTGCAGATAGCACTTTCATAACCGGAATTAATGCAGATGGACCGGCAGCCAGAGTTGGATTACAGGTTGGTGACCAGATTATTACTGTAGATGGCAAATCCATCTTTGGTAAAGATCTTAAAAACCAGGAAGTAATGCGCTTGTTAAGAGGTGAAAAAGGAAAGTCGGTTAAACTTAACATTGTTCGCAAATCACAGTCTACTGCATTAGCATTTAATGTAGTTAGGGAGCAGATTGCAGAATTATCCGTTACAACAAGCTACATGGTAACTCAAAATATCGGTTATATCGCACTTTCAATTTTTAGTCAATCTACACGTAGAGAGATAGATGCAGCACTTAAAAGTTTAAAGGCTCAGGGCATGACCAAATTGATTTTAGATTTACAATCTAATGGCGGTGGTTTAGTTGAAGCTGCTATAGGTGTCGCTGATGAATTTTTACCACGCGAGAAAATGGTATTTTACTCGGTAACGAATACAGGTGTTAAGGACCACTTTTTAACTGGAGGATATGGCCAGTTTAATACTGGTGATCTGGTGGTACTGATTGATGAATCGACTGCATCTTCAAGTGAAATTCTTACCGGCTGTTTACAGGATTGGGACCGTGCGGTTGTGGTTGGCAGGAGAAGTTTTGGTAAAGGGTTGATGCAAAAAGGCTTGGAACTGAGTGATGGCTCTATTATTCGATTAACTGCTGCACGATACTATACGCCTTCTGGAAGATCAATTCAAAAACCTTACACGAAAGGTAAAACTGACTATTTTGAAGATTTTAACAGGAGGATGGCCTCTGGAGAACTTACAAAGGGCGGTCATGTAAATTTTCCGGATTCTTTGAAATACAGTACACTAACAAACAAACGTACTGTTTATGGCGGTGGTGGCATTATGCCTGATAAATTTGTGCCCATTGATACCGCGATTTACAGTGTGTGGCTAAACAGGTTAATGAATAGTGGTTTGGTAACTAAATCAGCTTTCAATTACGTTCAACAAAACAGGCAGAGCCTGATGAGTGCCTTTGATACTTTCGAATCTTTTGACAAAGGGTACCGTGTTGATGAAAAAATGCTTGATAAAGTCTTTGAAAATGCAGCGGCTCTAAAAATTAAACTGCCTTTGAAATCAGATCAGGTTACCCGCAAAACCATTTCGGTAGAAATAAAAGCAGAAATAGCGGAGATGTTATACACCGGAAAAGGTTATGCACTTAGGGTGCGAAACGAATCTAATCATGAATTTAGCACAGCATTATCAATACTAACCTCTCCGGCTGATTACAATAAATTACTGGCCGGAAAGCAGCAAGTCAAATCATCTTCCTCAAATAAAACAGCAAAGAAAAATCTATGAAAAAAATACTATTAACTTCATTAGTGGCGGTATGCTCATTAGTGGTTTCTGCACAGACAGGGTATGTTATAAAAGGACAAATCGGCAAACTCGGAAAGCCAGCAAAGGCATATCTTTTAATTAATAAAGAGGGCAAACAAATATTAGATTCAACCAATCTGGTAAATGGATTTTTCACCTTCAAAGGTTCTGTAA
Source organism: Pedobacter sp. ISL-64 (assembly GCF_018613605.1). Classification (GTDB taxonomy): domain Bacteria; phylum Bacteroidota; class Bacteroidia; order Sphingobacteriales; family Sphingobacteriaceae; genus Pedobacter. The sequence continues at coordinate 148,890 of NZ_JAGGPU010000002.1, forward strand.
CCTCACCATTGGAAGCCACTTTAAGATTAAAACACGATTTAGCGGTTGATACTCCCGGTAAAAGGGTAAAAATTGATGGCATTTCAATCATTTTAGGGAATGAGAACATCATCATTACAGGAAAAGATTCATTAAAAACGGCCGTCATCAAAGGTTCTAGCTTAACAGATGAAAGTAGGAAAGTAGATGATTACCTTCGTCCATTTTATGCCAAGTATGAAGGCTTGAATAAAGAATTTGCAGCGCAACCTGAATCGAAAAAACAGGATAGCCAGTATATTCAGGATTTGGAAAAAAGAGCTAAACAGATCGAAAAAGAAATCTTTGATGCAAAAATGGCTTACATCAAAGAGAATCCAACGAAATACATGGCTATGATGGCGCTTAATTCTACACTTGGGCCAGGTTTCGATGCAATAGAAATGGAAAAAGTTTTTCAAAACTTAAGTCCGGATTTAAAAGAATCGTATTTTGGTAAGCAGGTGGCCGACCGTATCGCCACTTTTAAGAAAACTCAAGAAGGGGTAGATGCTACGGATTTTAGCCAGCCAGATGTGGATGGTAAAATGGTGAAGCTTTCAGATTATCGTGGCAAATACGTATTGATCGATTTTTGGGCTTCATGGTGTGCACCTTGTAGAAGAGAAAATCCAAATCTGGTTAAGGCCTACGAACAATATAAAGCAAAGGGTTTCGAAATTCTTGGGGTTTCTATGGATAAGGCTACAGATAAGGTGAAGTGGCTAAAGGCCATCCAGGACGATAAGTTAAGCTGGAAACAGGTTGGGGATTTGAAGGGCTGGGATAATGAAGCTGGTGTACTTTACGAAGTAAAAGCTATCCCGTCGAATTTTCTGATTGATCCAAGTGGAAAAATTATTGCAAAAGATTTACGTGGGCAAGCACTAGATGATAAGCTAACTGCGATTTTCAAAGAACCCTCAAAATAAGATTTAGTTAATGATGATGCAGGTTGATGGATATCGCCTGCATTTTTATCCCAATTTATAGGATTCTTTCGCAGTAAATAGTTAGCCTGCGTATTTCAGCAAAAGTGGGGAAGAACCAGTTTTGCCGAAACTCCCAAAGAATCCTTTAAATATTTAATTACACACTTCCTTGAATTAAAAGCTTTCTTATCAAGAAGACTTTTCGTAAAATTATATCTAGTAAAAATGTATCCTTATTCCAGTATTTTGTATAAGAGCTATTAAGGTTGTCCTGCCTAGATTTGCAGTACTAAAATTATACAGTATGTCAAAAACAATTTTTATTACGGGTGCAGCCCGTGGGTTTGGAAAAATATGGGCAGAAGCCTTTTTGGACCGTGGCGACAAAGTTATTGTTACCTCAAGAAATATAACTGCATTACAAGATCTTGCAGAAAAATACGGTCAGGCTGTACTACCGCTGGAATTGGATGTAACTGACCGGACAGCTTGTTTTGAGACTATTTCAAAAGCAAAGCTTCATTTTGGTAAAATTGATATCATAATCAATAATGCCGGCATAGGGGTTTTTGGAGCAGTAGAAGAATTAGATGAACGGGCATCAAGAGATATTTTTGAAGCAAATTTTTTTGGTACTTTATGGATTACTCAAGCCGTATTACCTATTTTAAGAGAGCAAGGCCACGGACATATTTTACAAGTGTCAAGTGCTATGGGTATTTATTCATTTCCAACAGTAGGTATTTATAGTGCCTCTAAATTTGCCGTGGAAGGACTTAGTGAAGCTTTATCTCAGGAAGTGAAAGGTATGGGCATACATATTACTCTTGTAGAACCTAATGGATACGCCACCGATTTTAACTCTTCATCTGTTCAGAGTACTTCTATTTCTGCCTATGACACCATGAAAGCAGAACTATACGCCAATCCCGAATTTACTGCCGGTGATGTATACGGTGACCCAAATGCGACAGCCGAAGCAATTTTAAAAGTAGTAGACTCGCCTACACCTCCTCTACGTTTGTTTCTCGGAAAGAAAGCACTTCCTCTTGCAACGTATTTTTATACGGATAGATTGACTAACTGGGAAAACTGGAACGATGTTTCAGTTAAAGCACACGGCTAATATAAAAAATGTAATTTTACTAACAATTAACCCATGTTCAGGCATGGGTTTAAAATAATATTTTTATGCATTTCAAGAGTTTAAACGACGTCCATCGTTGCAATAATTATCCCGAGCCAGAAAATCCGCTTCTTACTCTTTTTACCTGTAATCCGCTTCGTAGCCTTTTTACATATGAAGTAACCACAGACTTTTACATTATTGCTTTTAAAAAGTTCAGCTCAGGTGACATTCGATATGGCAAAACTCGTTACGATCATCAGAGCGGATCGATGTATTTTCTCAAACCAAATCAAACCATTAAGCTAAAAGATATAGCATTAGACGGCGAAGGTTTCGAAATCTGGTTTCATAAAGATTACCTAATTTCACATACGTTGCATTCTGCCATAACGAAGTATAATTTTTTTGATTATGAACTCAATGAAGCACTACACCTTTCAACAAAAGAGCAACAGACAATATGGGATCTTTTTAAAAAAATAGAGTGTGAACACCATAACAATCAGGATGAGTTTACCAGAGAAATTATTATTGGACATATTGAATCGATTCTTAAGTACTCGCAAAGATTTTACAAACGTCAGTTTATCAACAGATTCATTCATTCAGGAACGATATCTACCAAATTTAACAATGCCTTGGTCTTGTATTTTGAAAAAGGGTACCTACAGGAAAAAGGTTTACCAACAGTGGCATTATTGGCTAGTGAACTAAATTTGTCTCCACGATACTTAAGCGACCTTCTTAAACAGGAAACAGGCAAAACAGCAATGGATATGATCCAAATCTTTCTAATTTCAGAAGCTAAAAATTTGCTCAGCCAAGGTAATTATTCAGTAAGTGAAATTGCTTATCTGTTGGGATTCGAGCATCCACCCTATTTTTCACGCTTGTTTAAAAAAGAAACTGGTACCAGCCCAAGTCAATATATAAAAGTGCAGTGGAACTAAATACTGAGAATGTAATTGGTTTCCATCTAAATTAAAAAGATTTTGGTGTTTTATTATTATTTAGCAGATATTATTGTGCTCAAGTTATTTTGATTTGTTATGGTGTGTATTAAGCCCCATATTGGTCACAGGCCGTACTTTTAAACTAACAATTGAATCCGTTATGTAACGTCTTCCTTCAATATCCCTTCCATTATCAGAACCTCCTTGTCGCCAGGCCATTGAGTGGAATTGGAATTTCACCAATAAGTCATAGCACATTTCTTCGAACTGTTTCCAATCAAGCCGCTCAAAATTTATATCATCTTCGTGAAATATCATCAATAGCCTATTTATATTCTTTCACGAATACGTTGTTGAAGCCTTAATTGTATTTCCTCATAAATCATGGTATGTACGTTTTCCCTAATTTCGAGTGTAACTGCCAAGGCGTATTTGATGGATTCTTGGGTTGATAAGCCAGAAGCATCTTCTCTGCAACTTACTTTTATATTAATCGTATCACCATCTTGAAAAACATCTGCGTACTCTCCAGTAAGCACATCATGTTGAACAGTTCCCTTACGCCCTAACTTGAAATCATGGCTATTTCTTGAAAGTGCCAAATGCCCATTATTTTCAAGGTTATCAAAAAACAAATGAGCTTTTCTGTATTGAGCGGTTTTAAAATTCAACGGGCTTATCCATGCCAATGATATAGCTAACCTTTTGTCTATATTCACAGTACCCAACGATGGGGGCAATGGAAAAGAATAGGTGTGCGCATCCTGACCAGTACGGGTAGTTAATTCACCAAAACCAATTAATGTAACACGGTGATCGGTGCAATACAATATCTTTTCACTATCGACTGTACCATAACCTAAATATGGATAGATATTTCTTTTAACAGTTTGCGGCGAAATACCTGGCAATGTGCGAATGATCTGTGTGATTATTTCTTGTGCTTCTCCCCAACTTGATCCATGTACAAGTAGTGCCTTAAGAATTACAGTAAAATATCCATCAGGTATTTTTTGATCATTAGGTAATTCAGTATTCAGTTCGAGCAACATTTCGTAAAGTTTCGCGCCAAGATTAGAAGTTAATGCTGCTGCGTTACTGGTGCCGGTTAAATAGCCCACTTTCTGCGTATCACCGGCAGAACCAGGCATGGCCGCTAAATTCCCAGGGGGGTGTACAATAGATTCTCCTGTTTCAATTCTCAAATGTGTTTTTTCAGGATCTGCCTGGCGGATATGTTTTCTAAACAAATGCCTGCCCCCCGCCATTAAAATATCAGGTTTAATAGAATTATTGTATCCAAATCCAATTCTGCTAATCGGGCTTAATAAAAAAGGACTTCCGATAAGGTTCTTTCGTTGCGGAAAATTAAAGGGACCATGACTATCATCATGTGAGGAGCCTACAGTAATCGAGTTAATCGACTCTGCAGGTGTTAAAATTTTACGATCAAAGTTGCCTTGAATCATTTTTCTTAGCGTAGCAGTTTGCACATCCGCAGCGCTTGTCTGATCAAAATCGGCCTCAGGAATATCTAATACAATGTCATCAACCTTATTCCCTGCACTAATTATAAATAATACATTGTACCTATAAGACAACCAGTCAATTAATTTTGCCCAAGTACTGATATTTTGATGAAAAGGTCGAAAAGGGTCGCCAATAGAAAAATTAATCAGTTTAATTTGCGGTGCCGTCGGCGGGTTTCCTTCTTCCCCCTCAAACATCCGCCTTACTGCCCGATGGATAAGGTCAATAGGCAATTTATCATCCGGTAGAAATTCACCGCCGGACTGGTTATTTGCTATAGGTTTCAAAATTGGCCTTACATAAATTGGCCTATTTAAAGGAGCTGACTCGTCGCTCAAATCACCATTTATTATAAGCGATGCCATTGCCGTTCCATGAACCCGGTTCTGCGCTAAATAATTCCTTGCAAAATCATCGGGATCGTCAACGTTTATCTTTCCAACTAACAAAGCATGGTTTTCAAGTGGCAGCCCGTCAAGTAATGCTACAATTGGATTTAATCCGGGTTGACCTTCAGCCGCTTCTCCGTTATAGTCGAATAATTGAGGCTCTTCAGAAAGATCAAAAATAGTTTGACCTACCGGACGAAAAAACAAAATCTGCTGTGATTTTAGAAAGGTAATATTTGTGTTTTCAGTCAAATCGTCGAAACTGCCAATAGGAGCCTCGGCAATAAATGCATGGTAAGCAATTTCGGATATGATGACACGAGAGTTTTCAATAATCCTTCCATTATTTTGCTGTAGCAGAGTGTTCACTTCTTCGTAAGCCCGTGCATCCTTTGCAGCATTGTTCTTAAAAGCCAGTTCGATTTCGAATTTCACCGGATCAACCTCAAGCAGGCGCATCTCATCTAAGTAATCTTGCAGCCCGGTATCATAAATGCGATCAGCAATGCTATATGGTCGCAAATCTTTTAATCGATCAAATAGCACTCTAAACCTACTTGTATTACGTACAAAATTCTGCTCGTCCCTGTCTAATTTATATTTTTCCCAATAGGTACGGAGTTCTCTCAATGCCGCTTGATTGGTCATTGTAAGAAATAACCGCGCCCCAAAGCGCTTATTGGTCCGCGCTCCATTACCGTCAACGGTATAGAAATTTTCGTCGGGATCTATTTCTGACTGCAATTCTCCCAAAAATTCCATACCGGGTGTAGCGGCAACTGCTCGAAAAAAATCCTTAAGATCACCAGCGACTTCCAATACCAAAATCATTTCTGCAACTAAATTAGCAGGGTTGGCACCTAAGTACGCGGTTTGATTTTCAAGCATACGGTCTAATTCCGAAATTCGATTTTCAAATTTTTGAACTTGAGCTTCTTTTCCAGGGTAGTTGATATTGTCAATAAACGGCTGAAGGGTGTCACGGGAACCGGATGATGCCCGTGGAAAGATAAGGAGAGGTTTTTTAGCCATTTCGCAATTGGTACTTATTGGATATTTGGTTTAGGGATTCATCAACTATTTTTTTTACGTCAACTTCTGGAAGCGACAATATATACTTCCGTTGAATATCCAATACAAATTCCTCTATTTCAGAGAAACTTAACCCCTCCAATTTTCCCGATATAGTCTTATGAGAATGCTCTAAGCTATATTTTACACGAGATTCAAATTTTTTAAGCCAGTTTTCAATCATTAACCGGTCTGGCTTTTCAAGCTCCATGCGGATTTGAAAACGGCGCCAAACTGCTCTGTCCAATAGTTCGGGGTGATTAGTTGCCGCAACAACCACCACATAACTGGGTAAACGATCTATTTGTAATAGCAATGAACTTACCACACGCTTAATCTCTCCCGTTTCATGAGTATCCCCCCGTTCTTTACCAATGGCATCAAATTCGTCAAAAAACAAAACACATTCCTGTGTCCTGATAAAATCAAACATAGCTTTAAGCCTTGACGCAGTTTCCCCCAAGTAACTTCCAATTATCCCATCATACCTGATTACATAAAAAGGCACCATAAGGGATTGGGCAATACCTTCAGCTAATGAAGTTTTGCCATTTCCAGGAGCACCTGCCAATAAAACACGGTTTCTCGGTTCTAAATTATAGGAACGTAGCAAATCGCTTCTATGATGCTCCTGAACCATTTCATCAATAATCCCTCTATTTTCCCGCTTCAACACAATATCATCAAGAGATTTACTTGGATAAATCCTAAAGAGAAAACTCTCCAGCTTTTCATCTAGTAATGTTTTAGGGACAACCTTAGAGCTTTGATCCTTTGAAAACTGCTGATTTTTGAGAATATCGGCTAACTGGTCTGCAACAATGTGATGCTGCTTGTTGCGCTCCTCTGCAATCAGAGACTCTACGACCTTGGTAAAGAGATTTTTATCTCCAGCGCTCCCGGCTTTAACCAGTTTTAATAATAGATCAGCTCTTGCCATGAAGGATATGATTGAGTGTTAGGCTTTAGCCAAAATCGTAAATAATCTGCAAAGATTAAAATATTTACTCATATAAAGTAACATTATTTTAACGGCTTTCGAAGTAAAATGTTATCAACAACTTGACACAAAGCAACAATGGCATAAAATGACTTATCCACTGTTATAAGTATCTTGCTGGTCGTCTCCGGTGTGGTTGTTTTAAATTTCTTTTCAAAGACAAACGCACACTAGAATAAATTAATAATTCATTAAAGCATCAAATAGGGTGCTTCGGGTTGTATAAGCATATACCGGAGCGAAGAGGTTTTGAAAGGTAAAAAACAATATGTTGTTGTTATTGACCCCTCGGACAAAATGCATTTTACCGAAGCAAAACATATCATGAAGTATTCGTTCGCCTGTATCCATACCAGCCCGGACCAAAAGAAATCATCAGCTCTTTTTTAATCAATTTGTTTTCGCGTAAGAGTAATAAAACCACTCATGCTTAAACCTTCTACTGAATACCTTGCCGAGCTTACAGGTTACGCAAAGAGGGGAATGGCGATTATGGTGAGTGAGGTATTTGGGAAAAAAGAAAAAGGTATGACATAATCTCAATATAAAAAAACCGTAACAAATACGTAACGGAGCAAAATTTTGAGGTTTCAAAAATAGTTCGTAAATTGCTTCTGTAAGTCAGAAAAGCACGTTTTGCCTCATATAAGGGCGGTTAGACTAGAAGACTCATAATCTTCTAGTCGTTAAGTTGGTCAAGTTTTTCTGCTGAACCGCTAAACTCATAACTTCATTAATTAGGAAGTTGATCGAGCAAATGAAATTTATTGTGAGAGCGTTTTGTCTATAAAATGCCCATTTAATAGAACTGAAAAAAAATCCTTGCTGTGGATTTGGAAAAATATACCAGCATTATTTGTATAACCATCTTGAAGGAAGACCAACTTGAACCGTAATATATTATACTTCTTTACGCACCTTTTCAGCTGCATAATAAGTACTCAAGCACCAGTTTTTATGATATTCAAAATAAGCTATGCTGTCTAGAAGCTGTGGATATTTTAGCAGCATTTGTTCTGCATACCTCCAGCGGTTTTCTCTCTATCTATTCTGCTATCCGCTTGTTTTACCGGCCAGTCGAGGTAATGGCCATATTCATGGAGAATATTCCAAATTATATTTAGTGGATGCAATCTCTTCTACATCAAAAAAGTTTGGACAATCATGTCTGTCTAACCGAATTGATGTAATTGTGAAGGCTAAAATTTCCCGAGTACAAAAACATCGAATCTTCTAGCTTTAATATATTGTTGAAATAACATAAGATAAACGACTTTAAATCGTTTATCTTGTTAATATTTTGCATATTTAACTATTTTATGTATTTTTGAAATAAGATAAACTAAATAAAATCGTTTATCTTGTTGATATTTTACAATGGATATTCAAACAGCATTAAGAGCACTATCTAACCAACCGCTGACCCACCAGCTCCTGGCAGGCCTTTTGAAAGACTATAAACGGCCGAACGATAAAATATTAGCTTTAAAAGCAGATGGCCTAATCGAACCGGTCAAAAAAGGACTTTATATAGCAGGTAGGTCCCTTGGCGCTGAACGACCTGAAAGCGCACTGCTCGCCAATCATATACTTGGACCAAGCTACCTTTCAATGGAAAGTGCGCTCGCCCATTACGGGCTAATTCCGGAGAAAGTTTTTGCGGTCACTTCAATGACTACAAAAGCCTCTAGGAAATTTCAAACCAACATTGGACTATATAGCTATACCAACCTGCCATTGCCTTATTACGCATTCGGTCTTGCTTCCGTGAGCCTGTCTAAAGACCAGCAAGCCATAATGGCAATCTCCGAAAAGGCACTATGCGATAAAATAGCTACAACATCAGGCATAACCTTAAGAAGCCAGTCTTCTGCAAGAGATTATGTTTTTGGAAACCTGAGAATGGAGGAAGAAGATCTAGCTAAGTTTGATCTAAATGCGATGTTAAGCTGGCTGGAAAATGCACCCAAAAGGGAAAGCCTGGAAATGTTAATCAAAATGATCGAAAAAATATGATAAAGGAATGGCTTGAAGATTATCATCCTGCAAACAGGGAAGAAGCTAAAGATGCATTGAGGGAAATCATGCAGGAGATTACACTGGGGGGACTTAACCGTGCCGGTTTTTTTGAAAAGGCGGCATTTTATGGCGGAACTGCGCTCAGGATATTTTACGGGCTAGACCGATTTTCAGAAGATCTGGATTTTTCTCTGCTTGCCGTTGATCCGGATTTTTCACTGGAAAAATACCAAGATGCTATCATAAATGAGTTCGCCGCCCTAGGGATGCAGGTATCTATTTCGGAAAAACAGAAGACAGCGAAGAGCAACATCAACTCAGCCTTTCTAAAGTCGGAAACCATTTGGAAGGAACTTGTGTTGGAGGGTGTTATCCCGCAAAATGGGCTCAAGGAAGTGGCCAGTATCAAGATCAAGATAGAAGTGGATAAAGAACCGCCATTGGGTTTCTCTACCGAAGAAAAATTATTGGTCAAGCCTTTTTCATTTTACGTGAAGTGCCTGTCGCTTCCCGATCTTTTTGCGGGAAAAATGCATGCATTGCTTTTTCGAAAGTGGGGCACGAATGTAAAGGGGCGGGACTGGTATGATATGGAATGGTACATCAAAAAAGGATATCCCCTCAATCTCGATCATTTCCTGCTAAGGGCGACCGATAGCGGCGACTGGAAAAAAGAGACCATCAACGAAGAAGAGTTCAGGAAATTATTGAGCGAAAAGATCGAAAGTGTTAAAATGGACTTTGTCAAAGCTGACATCTCTAGATTTATAAAGGATCCAAAGGTACTTGAAATATGGTCCCCAAGTTATTTCCACGACCTGAGTGCAAAACTAAAAATCAATACATCAAGTTAAGCTCTAGACCTTGTGGCTTTGGAAAAATTAAAACCAGAAGCCATGTATTCAAAAGAATCTACCAAATTTGTTAATAATTAAAAGCCGTTACAAATATTTAACGGGATTTCTTTGATAGCTTGTAACCGATTGGTTAAGATGTAGTTAGATGCGGGTAGCCTCCGTTTTTAAATCAGAGGCTCACTAGCTATTTTCTTTTCTTTCTTCTGGGGATTCCCAATATGATTTCGGCGAGGTACTTGTTCGAACCGTTGTGTAGATAATTAATTTGTCGCATTTTTTTTATTTACTACAATCTTTGATATTCATAATAACATCTTTGAAATGAGTAAAATTAATTGTTTTTGGCGGTGCACATTTGTGTTAGTAAATCAGCTAAAGCATAAAAATCATGAAAGTGCAAATTACAAGTATCCAACTGCCTCAAGGTCACATTTAATTTCTATTACGAAATCTAACGGAATCCCTGACACTTGAAGCACAATACGGGGAGGCATGAAATGGTGAATGCAACTCGACTGACCCTAAAATTACCAAACAAGGCGCATCTGGGAAACCATTGTTGAACGGGTCTCTAAAGGGAAATTAATTGAGTTTAAAACGTAGGTGTAATTGCTCAGATCAATCTACAAACCAATTTGGGGTAAAATATTAAACACTTTATTACCTCCGGTATAGCCAAATTAGGTGATTGTTTAACTAATATTTAATGGCTTTTTTTGGTGCAGTTGAAATTTTATTATTTATTGCAAAATGCATATACGTTATTTGTTTGCCTGTTTTTTCTGTATAATCTTCTCTTTTACTTTTGCCCAAAGTAAGCATACTCCCCAACATAAAAACTATCGTTCTGGATTTCCAATAATTGACATGCATTTCCATTCCGACTGGTGGGGGATGCCTGAGGTCGAAGAACCGCTATCCGGATTTAAATCTCAAAAAGATCGAAAGACCTATGTTGCCGAGAGCTTTAAATACTTGGATAAATACGATATTGTAAGAGCGGTAACTGATGGCAAATACACCCGGGATTACCAAAAAATAGCCCCTGAGAAAATCATTCCTGCGCACGGTAGTTTAGGAGCGCCCGTCGACTCCCTAAGAAAATGGTTCAAAAGTGGGAAATATTCGGTGATGGCTGAGTTCGAACCACAATATTCGGGTTTTTCTCCAAGTGATAAGTCATTGGATCCCTACTATGCACTTGCAGAAGAACTGGATGTTCCCCTTGGAATACATGTTGGCTTAGGTCCTCCGGGAGCGCCTTACATAAAAGGTCTAGAGAAGTATAGAATGAGTTTAAGCAATCCTTTACTTCTGGAAGATGCGTTAGTGAGGCACCCCAAAATTAGACTTTATGTAATGCACGGCGGATGGCCGTTCTTGGATGAAATGGTTGGACTGCTTTATGCCCATCCTCAGGTCTACATTGATATTGCTGTAATCAATTGGGTATTGCCAAGAAAAGAGTTTCATCAATACCTTCGACGCATAGTTGAAGCTGGCTTTGGAAATAGAATCATGTATGGCTCCGATGAAATGCAATGGCCCCAGTCTATACAGGTTTCTGTTGAAAGTATATTATCCGCTTCATTTTTAACTAAGAAACAAAAGGAAGACATCCTCTATAAGAATGCCGCCCGGTTTCTTAGGCTGAGTGATGAGCAAATCAAAAAAGATAAAAAACTGTGACGATCGGTTACAGTCAAAACGACACATGAGTGAGCCAGTCAGCATATGCCATCGGATTAAAAATCACATAATATCCAAGATTCTAAAAGATATTGCAAAAAAAAACAGGTTTTATCAGTAGCATAAAACTTTCTAATCTATAATCTAATGATAACTATATTTTACACCACTATGAAAATACTATTAACTTGCGCATTAGCGCTACTACTATGCCTGAATGCTAAAGCCCAGACTTCAACTAACTATCCCTTGGACCGGGTGATGCCTGCTCCGCAGAGAGTAGTCGCCATGTTCAAGGACGATGGTATGAAGCCCTTTGTGCACGAGCTGACAGCGGCCGATAAGGAGAAAGTGGAACAGGCATTCGCAATTCTGCCGCCGTTGCACCAAAGGATACTGAAAAAGCATTTACATAGTATCACTTTTCTGGACAGCATGCCAAATACAGCTCTGACCGCGGATGCTGACACGGCTAAAGCCCTGAAAACATTTGATATAATTTTCCGTGCAGGAATCCTCAAAGAGTCGCTTTCAGACTTCGCAACATGGAAAGAAAATACTGGTTTTGATTCTTCAGGCAATTCAGGCTTTTCCGTGGAGGTAAACGCAGGTGTAACCAATGCCCTGCAGTATGTACTTTTGCATGAAGCCACCCACATTGTGGATAAGGTCTTGGATCTGACGCCCTCTGTACATGACATGAATGCCAGCTTCTCGCATACGCCATCCACAATGGGCATCTGGCAGCATCATACAAAAGTCGCCAAACAATTTAATCTTCCCACACTCGAAAAGAGTCGCTTCAGAAGTGGAAATTTATTACCCGTTCAATTCGCATCAGAAGTTTATAGGGATTTGAATAAAACGCCGTTCCCTTCGCTTTATGCGACCTCCAATTGGCATGATGATATAGCTGAATTGCTGGCTATATATCACATGACCAAAAAACTTAAGCAACCATATTTTGTCGTTGTTAAGCAAAATGGGCGTGTGGTGTATAAATACGAACCAATGAAAAACCAGTTAGTCAAAAAACGACTCAAACAACTGGATATGTTTTACAACAGTTAGACCTTTATTCAGCCGTTAAGTTTTGTAAAAATTGAACGGTTGAATACTTTGTTGCTGATTCTATTTTTTATTGAATATATCGGGCATATTTATTGAAACAGCCACGCCGGTTGAGGATAATTTTGAGTTTCCATAAACAATATTGGTTAGTGGGATTTTAACAAAGGGGGTGATGCCAATGTTTATGCGCCCGCTGATTTTTCTTTGGAAAGTGGCACCAATATTGGCAACACCAAGAAAGTGTTGATTCTGATTGCTTACCTGATAGCTTTCGGGGCCACCGGCGTACAGGTTTTGATAAGAATAGTCATATTTTCTTTGAGCATTAAGTAACTGGAAAGCCCCGTTGTAATGACTATTGTGTTTTTACCATTTCCCAATAAATTATAATTAACATTTATAGGTATATCTAGCACGTCACAGTTCGCATGAATATTAATTGGCTGATTTTTAAAAACATAATTGCTCTGAGGGTTATATAGGCTGAAATCAGAATCATAGATTTTTTGGCATATGTAGCCCCTGTTGTAATACTCAGCCGTCTGGTAATGACAAGGGTAGGCTCTATTCCCAGGCCTCCGCTTAGACTGCTCCGGCCAACGGAACTATAAAATGGTATCCGAAAACCTTATGCTGGAATAAGCTCAGCCCAAGCAGCATTTCCATTGCAGCAACAAATAATAATAAACTAACTTGCTACGGCGAGAGATTAAATGTCGATGCCCACAACTTTTAACAATTCCTGTGAAATTAATCTAAAACCTAGTCTTAAAGTCAATCCCTATATTGTTATGACCGCATAGTATTAGGTTTTTGTGTCCCCTTTTTATTTGATCGTGTTTCAGATTTCTTTGTTCAAATATCTTAATAGCGATGATTTAAGATTGCTACAATGCACATGCTAATAATTTATTAGGGCAAACATTAACTAAGTTGGGCTGGCCCGTTCAAATAAATCAATCCGCTTTTTTTTGCTAAATATGGCATTTTATCTGTTTCTGATATGATGGGCGTCGCAATGGTCCCAAAACTATCTGCCGGCTGCCCGGTAACGCCAACTAGTTCTGCAAAGCTTGCCCCTGAATAAAATAGAAACATTCTCGCTGTTTCATTCTCCGAATTAACTATGTTATGAGGCGTATTTCTAGGGATGAATAAGCTTTGTCCCGGACTTAGAACTATTATAGCGGATCCAACATTTACACGAACTTCTCCTTCTAGCAAATGAATAGTTTCGTCTTCAGTACAATGCAGATGTGAGAAACTTTCCGTTCCGCTTTGCATAAAAGCCTCAATAATTGAATAGCCGCCAATACTTTGCTTAGTTGAAAGGTGTATGTCCATAATGGTCGATAAAAAAGCATACCTCCCTGGGTTAGTGACATGCTGCATTGTTTTTTCTTTAGGGATTTTGAAATGTGGATTATTATGTAACTGATTCATATAATTGCTATTTTCTCGTAATTTATTGTTCTTATTAGAGTGTTCAATGAAATCTTCCTATCGGGGTTCGATCATAAATAATATTGATACAAAGGTTTGCTTTATATCATTATGTTATTATCACCAAAATTGGTGATTTCAATCACCCACATATGCTTGGCTTATTAGCTCAGAATAGCTCTCTAAATCCTGTCTTCACTTTACGAAATATTACCTTGCAACTTCCCTTTCCTTAATGGGTTATCGGATCGAACTTGTAATGTTGTCTAATGTTCTTGAAAGTCCGATATGATTTTTAAAAATTATATCCAAAGGCAAGAAAAAATCAAAAAGTAAAATACGTGAAAAACAGTTAACCCTTTAGTATTAAATGCTGAAAGCTGGCCTGAAAATAGTAACCCTTTAAAGGCCATCGCATGGAAATATTATATCTGCCTGCGTATACGGCTTAGCGATTGGGGGGTTATGCCTAAATAAGTTGCAATATCGATCAAAGGTACACTTAATGCAATTTCAGGTTGGGTTTTTAATAAGAGTTTATAACTATTTGAAGCATCCAATGAAAGCAGTGTATCCTTTCTGGTAATCATCTCAGCCATCGACAAATGCGCAATGGTGTCGAGTAAACTCCTGAAATCGGGGATGAGCCGGTAAAGTTTTAAAAGGCCGACTTTATCCATCACCAGTACCTCACAATCCGTTGCCGCCTCCAGACCATGCACCGCCGGAGTTTCATTATATAAGCTGTACAAAAATGACATGAACTGGTTTGGTGTCATAAAATAATATACGCCATTTCTCAGCTCCTCTTTTTCTACTGTTATCTTCATTATACCGGCATTGATAAAGTACAGCTTATCAGCGATTTCGCCCGGCCTGGAAAGTACTTCTCCTGCCTTAATCCGCTTGAGCTGAAATTCTGAGCTTATCAGCCCGATGTCTGTCTCGCTAAGTTGCGGATACGTTTTTAAAAAATTAATTAGCCCATTATTATTTTCCGAATCACGGGAGTTTTTGCAGCTGACAAGCGATTCGATTGGTGCTGCGTCATTATTTTTAATCATAAATAATCGTTTCCGGATAAATTATAAAGGGATGTTTGTGCATTGCTTACTGGCATTTTACAAAGAGACAAAGCCGCGATAAAGCAAATAACCTGAAAATAGCCGTGAGAAAATAATAACGTGTTAAGAGCCGATTTATTTTTCATGACTATGAATTTTGATGAGATAAATCTTTGTAACCATTTTAATCACCGGATTTGCGAGTCGCAAAATTAACCAACTTATTCAGATCATCTCAATGTATTCTGATAGGCAAAAATTGGATAGCGTTCCAGTTTTTTCATTTCTTAACATTTGTTCAGTTGTATTCCGCACAATTCCGCAGAACTTTGCCGCAATTATTAATTATAAATCTATTATTATGAATTCATTTTGGTTATTCAATTCTAAACTGGAAATTATTGGCGACCTGGAACGTACAGGTACCAATTTTGATGTTGTAGAGGGCGTATTTCCTCCCGGAACCCAGTCCCCTGTTCACATTCATTCGCAGTATTCAGAAACAATTTATGTCGTGGAAGGAAATTTAACCGTATACGTTTCTGGTGAAAGTAAGGAACTGAAAGCTGGCGATACCTATTTTATCCCTGTAAACGTGCCACATTGCTTAACAAATCCATCAACCGACCTTCCATGTAAGGCGCTTGCGGTAGCCTCCACCAACGGATTTTCAAAGTTAATCCGGGCTGTAGGCCTTCCTGTTGTGGAAGGGGAAGATAGCCCGACTGGTCAGCATGATATGGCCCTGGCTATGCAGATAATGGCAGAGGTTGGAGACAGCATCGTTGCGCCGCCGGGAGCCCGCCCGTAAGATTATTTATGGAATATACAATGCTGCCCAGGGAACTTTGTCCTTGGGCAGCAATTGAACAGAATTATCGGGACGTTGTTTTGGCTACATATCATGCAGATTTGACGAATTTTACCATTCGGATAATCGCCAACTTTGACCCCGAACGCCAAAAACACGCCAATCCATGTCTTACTGTAGTTATTTAAATACCATGTCCGGGCCACAAAAGGAATTGCATAAAGCCTATCACGATAACCAATACGGTTTTCCAATACACAATGATGATGAATTATTCGCAAGACTGATTCTGGAAATAAATCAGGCCGGTCTGAGCTGGGAAACTATTTTAAAAAAACAGGATAGTTTCAGGGATGCCTATCAAAACTTTGAAATCTCAACAGTGGCAGCTTTCGATGAATATGATCGCGCAAGGCTGATGGGAGATCCCGGAATTATTCGCAACAGGTTGAAAATTAATGCCGCCATCGAAAATGCCAAAACGATTTTAATTCTTAAAAAAGAATATGGGTCCTTTGAAAAGTGGCTCGACAGTCATCATCCTAAGCCGCTACAGGACTGGATGAAAATCTTCAAAAAAACCTTTAAATTTACCGGCGGCGAAATCGTGAATGAGTTTTTGGTTAGCACCGGCTATCTTCCCGGAGCACATCATGTAAATTGTCCCATATTTCAGCAGGTTGTAAAATCAGCTCCAGCATGGAATCGAAAATAATATTTTCCGGTCGGTATATCAGCTTATTATGAAAAATTCAAAAGTCACCCACCTAACCAGTATATCCCGAGCACTTCGTGAATTAGGACTTCCACAACCGAATCACCCTTTAATCGCTCTGGTTGATTATAAGGATATTGATATCAAAGCCGAAGATGCGGACAAGTCCTTTGTTTTTGATTTCTATAAAATTTCTTTTAAAAAGAATTTCGCCGGCAAGATCAGATACGGTCAGGGGTATTATGACTTTGAGGAGGGCGGACTCTCCTTTACCGCACCCAATCAAATCATATCCAGAACGCAGGATGAAGCTGACTACAGTGGCTATACACTTTTATTTCACCCCGATTTTATTCGCAATTACCCCCTTGCAAATCATATTAACAATTATGGTTTCTTTTCCTACTCGGTTTCGGAGGCATTATATCTTTCCAATAAAGAAAAGAAGATTATATTTTCCTTGTTTGATGCCATGATTGTCGAACTGGATACTAACATTGATAATTTCAGCCAGGATGTGATGATTTCGCACATTGAGTTGCTTTTGAACTATAGCAATCGGTTTTACAACCGGCAGTTTATTACGCGCAAGGCCGTAAACCATGATATGCTCTCCCAGATGGAGGCTTTCCTGTCTTCATTTTTAAATGACGAAATTGCTTTATTAAAGGGAGTTCCGACCGTCCAGCACCTTGCAGATCACCTAATGGTTTCCCCCCGTTATCTGACAGACATGCTCAGATCCCTCACCGGACAAACTGCTCAGCAACACATCCATTCCCATTTGATTGAAAAAGCAAAGACAATACTCTCCTCAACGGATTTAAGCGTATCTGAAGTAGCTTATAAGCTGGGTTTCGAACATCCCCAATCTTTTAATAAGTTCTTTAAGCAAAAAACCAATAACTCTCCTGTAGAATTCCGCCGGTTGTTTAACTAACCAAAACCAATCAGTTAGATAATTGCGTTTTTTTGACTTGAACATATGCTTTTTTGGCTACATAAATTCAGCCGATAACCTCGATTTTTGCTTAGTAAAATAATACTAAGAGACAATGAAAACTATATTTATTACCGGTTCCTCAGCAGGTTTGGGAAACGCAGTTGCCAGAACCTTTCAGGCAAATGGATGGAAAGTGATTGCCACGATGCGCAATCCCAAGAATGATAAAGAATTGCAGCATTTGGAGAATGTAACCATTCTGCCCCTGGATGTAACTAATAATGAACAGATTCTGTCAACGGTTGAGCAGGTTATGCAGTCCGGCACAATAGATGTCGTGCTCAATAATGCAGGATATGGACTTACCGGTGCCCTTGAATCTTATCCCGATGAGGCGATTGTAGACCAGATTGGAACAAATCTTCTTGGAGCAATTCGCGTCACCAAAGCATTTATTCCATATTTTAAAAAACAAAAACATGGCCTTTTCATCAATACCACCTCTATCTTCGGTATCGTTACAGGTCCGGTAGGTTCGGTTTATAATGCTACAAAATGGGGTTTGGAGGGCTGGAGCGAAAGTATGTCCTATGAACTTTCAATATTTAACATTGGCATTAAAACCGTTGCGCCAGGGCTAATCAGATCAAATTTCATAAATGTTATGGAAGCCTTTTCACATCCCGATTATAAAAACTTGAGTGAGAAAATGTATAACGTTTTTCTGGGTGGAAAAATTCTGGATTGGAGCGAGCCGGAACTCATTGCGGAAACTGTTTATCAGGCGGCCACGGATGGTAAAGACCAATTGCGCTACCTCGCAGGAGATGATGCAATTAAACTTGATAAATTGCGTAGCGAATTGGGAAATGAGGGTTTTAGAAAACATATTATTTCCCTGATGAATGCTGAGCAATAACAAGTAATGTATTCAGCTATACATCCATGATAAGCCTTTGAATTACGGGATTCAAAGGCTTATTTCTATTTTTAATATGTTATCCCCGTTTCGTTTATTTCGATTGTGATCCTCGAATCTTTGAAAGGCATAAAAAATAGAGTTGATATTGATAATTAAAAACGAATACCTACTGGTAATTTTGGATATGGGGCTAACTGCAGCTCCTGAATTAGATTAGGGTATTTTTTAGCTAAAAATCACGAATCATGGAAGATATATCTAGGCGGCATTTTATTGCAAGCGCGACAACGGCCGGCTTGGCCTTATGGCTGGGTTTAACTTCGGAAGGTAACCTCTATAAAGCACTTGATTTGGCTTCGGTAAATTTCAGTCCTTTTATTCTTATAGAAGCCAGCGGGCAGATCACTTTGTTTAATACCAAACCTGAAATAGGCCAGGGAACTTTCCAGTCCTTTCCAGCATTAATTGCTGAGGAACTTGAAGTATCGCTGGACGAGGTCACCATTAAACAGACCAACGGTGAGTACCAATTCGGGAATGCCCAGCGCTCAGGGGGAAGCGCGTCGATCCGAAATTCTTATCTTCCCATGAGAAAGATTGGCGCAGCAGCACGGGAAGTATTGATTAAAGCGGCAGCCAAGACCTGGAATGTACTAGAGTCTGAGTGCTTCGCCCAAAGGGGAAGCATTATCCATGCACTAACAGAACGAAAGCTTTCCTACGGCGCGTTAATCCAAGAAGCCGCTAAGCTTGATTTGCCGGAAAATCCAAAACTTAAAGATCCCAAATATTTCAAGATTCTTGGAAAAATGTCCAAGAGACCTGATATACCGTTAAAGACAAACGGCAGTGCGGAATTTGGAATCGATGCGATCGTTCCAGGCATGTTATATGCGGTGGTATACCGGAGCCCGGTAATCGGTGGAACCTTAAAAAGCTTCGATGCAACTGAGGTGATGAAAATACCGGGCGTTGTGAAAGTCGGAACCGCAGAACGTATCGTTGGGGTATACAATTATACGGGAGTCGCCATCATTGCTACCAGTTACTGGATTGCCAATAAGGCAAAAGAGAAATTAATAACCCATTGGGATAACAATGGTTTTGATAAGTTCAATACCCTGGACTATGAAGCTCACCTTCGGGTCCTTGCAAAGCAAGCCGGAATTGTGGAGAAATCAGTAGGTAATGTAGATGATGTTAATCTGCCTCCAAATGGTTATCTGGAAGCCTTCTATGAAACGCCCATTATTGCCCATCATGCTCTTGAACCTTTAAATTGCACCGCACAGGTTAAAAAGGATAAAGTTGAAATCTGGACCTCTACACAGGTTTCCAGCGCAGTTACCGGAAAAGGTGCCGGGGACATGCACGTGCAAATTGGATTTGCCCCGGAAAATATTACCCTGCATTCTTTATTTGTTGGCGGAGGATTTGGAAGAAGGCTATCAATGGACTATATCGTTGAGGCCGTTAATGTAGCGAAACTGGTTGAACAGCCTGTAAAAGTGATATGGTCAAGAGAGGATTGTACCCAGCATGGCCCTTTTCGACCCATGACTTTCTCAAAGCTGAAAGGAGGGCTTTCAGCAGAAGGGAAACTGATTTCTTTCGAACATAAAGTAATCAGTCCCTCACTTCAGCAATCCCGCGACAATAGTTTCGATCCTTCAAAGGTCGATCTGGCAATGATGGAAGGTATATCAGAGCAGGCTTATGAAATTCCAAATATGCGAAACTCCTACGTAAGGGCAGACCTCCATATCCCAGTCTCGCCCTGGCGCTCGGTGACCAGTTCAACAGTTTCATTTGCCCAGGAAAGTTTTATCGATGAGCTCGCTTACAAAGCTAAAAAAGATCCAATGGATTTTCGCCTTGAACTTCTTCAAAAGCCCTCGGATGCAAAAAAAGTACTCTTGAAATTGAAGGAACTTTCCCAGTGGTATACAAAATTACCCAAAGGTAGTGGGAAAGGTGTAGCTGTATGGGAGTTCTTTGCCGGCCTTGGTGGGCAGGTTGTGGAAGTTACCTGCCACAAGGACAAGACCATCACGATCGACAGGGTAATCGCGGTTATAGACTTAGGGGAGGTTGTTAATCCGGATAATGTTATAAATCAGATGGAAGGCTCAGTAATTATGGGCCTGGGTGCTGTGACAAAAGGTGGAATCAATTTCGTTAACGGAAAGGTTGCCGAGCATAATTTTTATGATAGTCCACTGCTTAGGGTAAATGAAATACCCAAAATCGAAGTTCACATCCTTACTGACGGTGGCAAAGTCAAAGGAGTGGGGGAGCCGGGGCTGCCGCCGTTTGCACCCGCGCTTGCCAATGCAATTTTTGCAGCAAGCGGGAAAAGATTCCGAAAGCTACCATTCAAGTTAATATTATAAACCAGTAAGCTGGAAATTTGTAAATCTAAATTCCTGCAAGAGCTTACCGACACTAAAATTAATGACCATGATTTCACTAACTGTAAACCAAAAAATCTACCAGCTGGATGTTGACCCGGAGATGCCCCTGCTTTGGGCATTGAGAGAAGTAATAGGTCTGACCGGCACTAAATTCGGTTGCGGGGTAGCGCAATGCGGTGCCTGTGTAGTTCATTTGAATGGTGAGGCAGTCAGATCGTGTGTCACTAAATGTGATCGGGCGAACCACCAGGCGATAACAACCATTGAAGGTCTTTCCAAAAATAATGATCACCCTTTGCAACTCGCCTGGAATGAGGAGAATGTGCCGCAGTGCGGCTATTGTCATTCCGGACAGATTATGTCTGCCGCGGTATTACTTCGCGAAAACCCTAGCCCGACCGATCAGGATATTGATGATGCAATGGCAGGAAACATCTGCAGGTGCGGCACTTACCCCAGGATCAGGAAAGCCATACACCTCGCAGCAAAACTAAATGGTGGAAAGGGGGATTTAAAATGAAATTCTCGGCTCATAAATCTGGTTACAAAAAAACGATAGCCTTAAGTGTTATTTTTTTAGCCATCACCATAATGGCTTTGGCTTTAAATGTAACGGAAACGCCACCCTTAAATAAACGGTCTCCAACGAAAATACTCAAAGATAGCATTGCGTCAGTAACGGCATTTAAAAAGGTTTATCGGGTGCTGATGAGTCCACGGTGCATGAATTGTCATCCGGCAGGTGATATTCCGCTTCAGGGTGATGACAGCCACCTCCACACCATGTCGCCAAAACGCGGATTGGAAGGTAAAGGGCTCTATGCGATGAAATGTTCAAATTGTCACCAGCCGAGTAATTCTCCAGGACTTCACACGCCCCCTGGGAACCCTAATTGGCATCTGCCACCGGCGAATATGAAGATGATATTTCAGGGTCGTTCTCCATACGAGCTGGCCAAGCAACTTATTGACAAAAAACAAAATGGTCATAAGGACCTTCAGCAATTAATTGAGCATGCCGATGATGGATTGGTGCGCTCCGCCTGGAATCCGGGACCGGGGAGAACAAAACCACCTTTAAGCCATGCAGAATTTAAAAAGACCTGGAAAGAGTGGCTATACAAAGGCGCATACGCGCCAAAAAAATAGAAAGCACATTTGGAATGTAGTTCTGCTAATAAATTGTCACCAGAGAATATAACCTGCAATTCGAATAGATTGCAGGTTATATTTCGATTAGCGGATACCGCGGGTAATCCTGGAAGCATCTTCCACAACCGGGTAATCTGTTATTGTCAGGTTTTTCAAAAATGGCAATTGTCCAACTTGCTCAATAATCTCAGAAGTCATAAATGCTTCCATATCCGCTTTGGTCTCCCAAACGTAGAAACTTGCATACTTTTGATCAAAATCAGCCATCCATACTTTTGAATATAAGCCTTTAGCTGCCGCAACCGGGGCTGCAAAGGGATCTGTAAATTGTGCGACATAAGCTTCCTGGCTTGGAAGATCAATCACATAGGTGAAAATTTGTGCGTGCATCACTAAAAGTTAACAGGTTCACTATCGAACCATAACGCAAAAGTCCAAATTTAACATCGTATCCAGAATCCCTCAAATAGGGCGGACAGTATCCCCGTTTTAGGTGAAGTCCCACTTAGCAAAATAAGGTTACTGATGTGCTCAAGTTCCTTTTTAAATCTTTTTTTTGCTCATGTGCAGCGAAAATTATCGATAATTCTTCATTATGAAAATTAAACCTGTCTCCTCAGATATCCCCGTACGATATTAACCCTGGTTAATATTTCCTTCTGATTTGTGCAGTAGTTTTGGGAAAAATTTCAATAGCATGACAACACTAAGCATAGGTGACCATATAGAGGATTTTACGCTGCGGGATCAATATGGGAAGTTATTTAAGAGTAAAGATTACCGGGACAAGAAGATGGTAATATTTTTTTATTCCAAAGATGAAAGTGTGTTCTGCACGAAGCAAGCCTGTGCTTTTCGGGATAGCTTTTCAGAATTTATCGAATCAGGGGTGATAGTCCCCGGTATCAATTTTGGTGAAATAGCGAGTCATGCTCATTTCGCAGCTGAAAACCGCCTGCCTTTTATCCTGCTTAGCGACATCAGTAATATGGTGTTAAAAAGCTTTGGAGTTAAGAACTCTCATATTTTTAGTGGTCGTGAGACTTTTCTTATCGATGAGGATGGTATCGTGCGTTACAAATACCGTGCATTTTTGATAGTAATGGTCACGCTGAGAAAATGCTTGAGTTCCTTCATTCAGCCAGCATACAAAATGTCAATTAGCCGTTTGCACCTTTCCAGAGTTTTAAATCATTGAAATTCATAAAAGATCCTTTGCATTTGTCATCTGTCAAGCAGGTTTTTAATAAGAAATTTACCATTGAGTACTGCATCCCCCACATAGGTGATTTTCCTGAATGGCCAGGGGTGCTAATTTCGTCCCAACATTAACAATTTAAATTTACCCATAATCTTCCATAAATGACAAAAGTCAACTTTAAAAATAGACCCGAAAATACCTTACCCATAGCAGCCATAATATTAGCTTCGCTGGGCTATTTTGTCGATATTTATGACCTCCTGCTTTTTAGTATTGTTCGTCTGCCAAGCCTCAAATCCCTTGGGTTAACAGGTGAGCATGCGACAACATCAGGTATTTTTCTGCTCAACATCCAAATGGCCGGCTTGATGATAGGAGGCATTTTTTGGGGTATTCTGGGCGATAGAAAAGGACGACTGACGGTGCTGATGTCTTCGATTTTGATTTATTCGCTCGCCAATATTGCCAACGGATTTGTAACCACTGTCGAGCAGTATGCCTTTTTCCGGTTTATTGCCGGCTTTGGTTTGGCTGGTGAACTGGGTGCCGGCGTCACCTTAGTTGTGGAGCTAATGCCTAAAGAAAAACGCGGATATGCAACAACCGTCATAGCAGGAGTCGGAATCAGCGGGGCAGTAGCTGCACACTTTATGGCCCAGGTCTTTGACTGGCGTACCGCATTTATAACCGGTGGAATTCTTGGGCTTTGCCTCTTGATATTAAGGGTCAGGGTTGCCGAGTCCGGAATGTTTCACCAGGCAAAGTCAACAGGGCAGCAGCTTGGTCAGTTTATCTCCCTTTTCAGTGATAAGAAACGATTTTTGAAATACCTGAAATGTATCTTATTGGGTCTGCCGCTGTGGTTTGGTGTCGGAATACTTATCACCTTATCGCCTGAATTTGGAAAATCACTTGGTGTTCAAGACGCTGTAAATGCCGGGCTGGCCATAGCTTGCTGCTATGGGGGAACCGTAATTGGAGACATCGCAAGCGGACTGCTTAGCCAGTATCTCAAAAGCCGTGTAAAAGCAGTTTTTGTATTCCTGACTTTAACCGCAATTGCAATATTCTTATACCTCACTTTACATGACCTTAGTCTATTCGGTTTCTATGCCGTTTGCACATTTTTCGGCTTTGCCGCCGGTTACTGGGTGCTTTTCCTGACCATCGCAGCTGAACAGTTCGGAACAAATATCCGAGCAACCGTGACCACCACCGTTCCGAATTTTGTCAGAGGTGCGGTTATACCACTCTCTTTTCTCTTTCAATACCTGAAAGGTCTGCTTAATGGTTCACTCGTTCAGTCAGCAGGTATTGTGGCCTCAATCACACTTGTCACCGCCTTTTGGGCGTTGAGCAGGACAAGGGAAACCTTTTCAGCGGACATCGATTATATTGAAAAATAACCAATCATACATTAAAAAAACATACATATAAAATCTTTTAAAAATGGAAAAGCAAATTGAAACAAAAATTATCGAAGGATTCCCCTATATACCCTATTCAAAGCCTTTCGTAGATCACGAAGAGATGTTAATAAAATGCCAGGAATTTCTGGGCTGGATGGACAAGCGGCGTACAATAAGGGATTTTTCAGACCAATGGGTTCCGAAAACAGTAATTGAACAGCTAATCCTCACAGCCTCAACAGCACCATCAGGCGCACATAAACAGCCATGGGTTTTTTGTGCAGTGTCAGATCCAATAGTTAAGAAACAAATCAGGCAAGCTGCAGAAAAGGAGGAGTTTGAAAATTATCAAAGCCGAATGCCGGAAAAATGGCTGGAAGCTTTACGTCCATTTGGTACCGACTGGCATAAACCTTTTCTGGAAACTGCACCTTGGCTTATTATAGCTTTCAAGAAATCCTACGATATCGGAGCGGATAAAGAAAAGATAAATAATTACTATGTCAACGAATCAGTTGGTTTGGCCTGCGGATTTCTAATGGCGGCAATTCATAATGCCGGACTCGCGACCTTGCCCCATACGCCAAGTCCAATGAACTTTTTATCTAAAGTGCTTCAACGACCGGAAAATGAAAAAGCATTCTTGCTACTCCCAATAGGTTACCCTGCTTCGGACTGTTTCGTGCCTGATTTGAAAAGAAAATCGCTTGATGAAGTTTCCGTATTCTATGATCAGCCTCATTTGGATTCTACTCCACAATTATAAGAGCAATTGCTGATCGTAAAGCAGAACCAATCAATGGCAATCTTAAATTAAAACATAACACACAGAAAAGAATGAGCATTAGAATAGCCATATTTGATGATAACAAAAACATTCGCGACAGCATCATAATGCTGCTAAATACTGACTCCATGTTCGAAATTGTGGGAAGCTTTGAAAATGCGATGAATTGTATTGAGCAAGTGCGCATTTCAAGACCTGATATCGTATTAATGGATATTGAGATGCCTGGATTAAATGGGATTGAG
Source organism: Pedobacter sp. ISL-64 (assembly GCF_018613605.1). Lineage (GTDB taxonomy): Bacteria > Bacteroidota > Bacteroidia > Sphingobacteriales > Sphingobacteriaceae > Pedobacter. Next base: position 174,654 of record NZ_JAGGPU010000002.1, read on the forward strand.
GCGATTAAGGTGCTAAACAAGGAATTTCCACTTGTTCAGGTGCTCATACAAACAGTCTTTGAGGATGATGAGCGTGTTTTTGATGCGATTTCTGTCGGCGCATCAGGTTATATCCTAAAAAACCGTTTAAATAGTTCACTGATTGATTCACTCAAAGACCTGCGCACAGGCGGTGCACCGATGAGCCCCTCAATAGCCCGTAAGGTGCTCACAAGATTACAGTATGATTATCGCAACAAGCGACAGGTTACCACCGAAGAATACAATCTCACTGCAAGAGAGAAAGAAGTATTGTCCGCAATTGTCGACGGGTTGAGCCATAAGATGATTGGTTATAAGTTGAATATAAGCTATGAAACGGTAAGAAGCCATATCAAAAAAATTTATGAAAAACTGCATGTGGCTTCCCTAACTGAAGTCGTTGCCAAAGCAATCAACCATAATATTGTATAACGCCGAGAAAGCGTCACACAGGCTAGCCACCCGGATTTAGTAAGTTTGATAAGCCCCCAGGCATTTTTGCATGGGGGCTTATTGTTTTAGACTTTAGCTACAATCTAGTTCCTGGAGGGCCTAATATTTCGTCGCCAATTTTAGCCGTAGCAGTCATAAAGCGCTGCATTGTCGCATCAGGATCTTCGGTTACAGGTACTCCCGTGCCATCATCAGCGGTACCAACATGACGTATAAGTTCAGCAAATCCGCTGGGATAGGCAACCACAAGTGATCTGTTATTGCCATTGCCCGTTGGTGATATCGAATGTGGTGTATTGACAGGAATGAAATAATCGTCACCTGGTTTTAATACAACAGTTTCATCAGGGGTATAAATCTCGATTTCTCCTTCCAGCATGTACACATGTTCCGAATACTTGGTGTGAAGATGAAGTGGTGTTTCCATTCCTTTTTGCATCGTTCCCTCGATCATGTCGTAGGTCCCGCCGGTCTTTTGCTCGTCTGCATGGATACTTAGATGCCCACCAAACAGCCAATAATTTTTTTTCATAATATTTATTCTTCTTGTTTTTATTCAGGGGTCTAATTCAAGCCATTGCATTGACAAACCCCGAAATTGTATTCAAAAATATCGGAATTGCACTATTTAAAATGGTGGTTTGCATCACCGTTATCAGGGATTCAGAAATTGCGCTTCCCAACCACCCAAGTACCGGTAGTGTATTCGTTTACGTATGAGATAGCACCTTAAATAGGGGATAGCCTCACCTTAAACGGGCATTTTTCAGGTATCGCAGCCATACTACTTTTGGTTTGCATAACACGAAACACTATGAATACATCACAAGATTTAAAGCAAGGTTCCCGAAACAATAAATCGGGCAATAAGAAACTACAGGGAAAGTATGATTACATCATAATCGGTGGCGGCTCGGCAGGATGTGCCCTGGCCAGACGGTTACTGGATACTACAGAGGCGACTATCCTGCTGCTTGAAAGCGCCTCTGATGGCGTGGATATCAGTTCAATAACAGAGGCGACCCTTTGGCCACAAAATATCGGCTCTATTGTGGACTATAATCTGCAATACCAAACATCAAGTAATACCGGAAACAATACTTTGATCCTTCCACGTGGAAAAGTCTTGGGCGGCTCAGGCAGCATCAATGGAATGGTTTGGGCTCGTGGTCATCAGGATGATTACAACGGGTGGGCACACGTCGGAAATAAGGGATGGGACTTTCAGTCGGTGCTGCCCTTCTTCAAAAAAATTGAGGACTGGGAAGAAGGTGAGAGTGACTTCCACGGTGCCGGCGGGCCGATAAGGGTGGAGAGAACCAATCCTTCCCATATAGTCTCGGACAGATTGATTGATGCTGCAAAATCCTTCGGCATGCCATTTCTGAAAGACACCAACGGACGATCGCCTGAGGGCGTGGGGCAGATGGTTGCAAATATCACCAATGGTAAGCGATGCAGTCCTTTTAATGGTTATTTGGAGCCGGTTCTGAACAACGAAAGGCTAACGGTGCTCACCAATGCCAAGGTATCTAAAATAGAAATTATAGGCGACCGTTGCACCGGCGTTGAATTTAGCTGGTTCAAAAATAAAATAATAGTGAAGGCAGGGTTCGAAGTTATTTTGTCCGCTGGCGCTATAGAATCACCAAGGTTACTAATGCTTTCGGGCATCGGTCCGTGGGATGATCTCAAGGCCCTTGGCATCAATCCAAAGCTCGATCGTAACGGTGTAGGTAAAAACCTGCACGACCATGTCCTGTTGCAAGGGCTCATTTTTGAGGCTAAGCAGCCGCTAGGTACGGTGAACAATAATCTTTCGGGGGCGGTAGCCTACTGGAAAAGTAATCCAAAACTTAGCCGTCCAGACCTCATGATATTAAGCGGGCAGGTTCCTTTCGTGTCACCGGCCATCGCTGCCAAAAATACATTTCCGCCCAACTGCTTTAGTATTGCACCCGCTTTGATACAGGTCAAAAGCAGAGGGATACTGAAACTGACCTCTTCCAAGACAGATGCCCCGCTACATATTGATGCAAATCTTTTAGGAGAGAAAGCGGACTTGGACGCTTTGGTGAATGCTGTTGAGATTTGTCTTGAGCTCGCTTCACAGCCGGAAATGGCTGATTTGATTAAGAAAATCCGTGTTAATGTGAAAAAGAAAAAGGATATCGCAGACTTTGTAAGGGATGCAGCCGGAAGCTATGCCCATCCGGTCGGTACCTGCAGTATGGGTACCCATAACGACGCTGTTGTTAGTCCGAATTTACAAGTTCATGGTATTCGCGGTCTGCGTATTGCAGATGCCTCCATAATGCCGGCTATTCCAGCAGCCAACACCAATGCGCCAACGCTTATGATTGCTGAATATGCCGCAAAGCTGATTGCTGCAGAAAGGCATTAACCAAGTGCTCATCGAGCATCAAATCTATTTTCATCTGGGCTGATATTTAACGGAAATCAACAAAACTCAGATCGAGGTTCGTAGATGGTCCTAACTGTCGCAACAACAAGCATATCACCGATTTAGGTGATATGCTATCGTGTTCAGTCTGCTTAATATTGCACTTTAAATTAAGGTAAGCCTGCTTACAAAAAACAAGAAGAAATATGTGGTCAAAAGAAGATATAGAAGATCAATCCGGTAAAACCGTAATTATTACAGGAGCCAATAGCGGTATCGGCTTCGAAACTGCCAAAACTTTATATGAAAAAGGTGCGTATGTAATTTTAGCATGCAGGGATATTGTCAAAGCAAAATCCGCTATTGTGGAAATTGAAAAGCAGCCTACATCCGGAAAGCTAGAAGCTGCGCAGCTAGATCTATCCAGCTTATCGTCTGTAAGTCACTTTGCTCAGGTATTTAAGGAAAAGGGTATATCTCTTCACCTGCTCATCAATAACGCGGGGATAATGAATCCGCCCCTTACCTTTACCGCCGAGGGTTTCGAATCTCAGTATGGAGTTAATTTTTTTGGGCACTTTGCATTAACCGCTCACCTATATCCCTTACTCGCGCAAAACATTGGAGCCCGTATCGTAACGGTGACGAGTTTAGCCTATACCTATGGTAGTATCGATTTCAACAATCTTAAGTCCGAAAAATCTTATGATGCATTCCGGGAATATTGTCAAAGCAAGCTTTCCGACCTATTATTCTCATTAGAATTACAACGGCGCATTGCGACTCAAGGCGACCAGGTTCTTTCCGTTGCTGCACATCCCGGGGTAACCAAAACTGAACTATCTAGGCATATGAGTGCCGAGGAATTGGACGGTTTCTCCGAAAGGTTAGGTCCATCCATGATGGTTCAGCAGGGTGCATTATCGATTTTATATGCCGCGGTGTCCCCTAATGTTGTGGGAGGCGGATTTTATGGGCCAGATGCAGACGGTGGCTTGAGAGGCTATCCCGCTTCCACTCTGATAGAGAAAGTTGCATTGGATGAAACACTTGCCAGAAAGCTGTGGAAGTCAGCCCATGCCGCTAGCGGCCTATGCTTACCTGTGCTGTTGCAAATTTAATCATCAAAAAATATGTTGCGCTTTAGCGCATAAGTATAGCGGCCAAAGGTTTCCTCTTTTCTTCGCTTACCTCTTCTGCGCATAAACCCCGAGCTTGGTAAGGTAAAGGTTGTGGGTAGCATCGCAACGTGTTTAAAACTGGAAAACCTGTGGCCCTTTTTTTATCATGCTCAACTTTGAAAGTTAAGACTCACTTCTCGAAGAGCCCTGGTTCATTTATTATTTTAAGAAACATGAAAGAATTATTAGATCTGCAAAGAAGCTATTTTGATTCCAATATCACCAAGTCCCCGGCATTCCGTGTGGCTCAGTTAAAGAAACTTAAGCGTGTCATCAGGGATCACGAACCTGAACTAATCAACGCAGTATATAAAGATTTTATGAAAGGGCAGTTCAATACCTTTCTTACCGAATTTTCAGGATTATACACAGAACTCGATAATTACATCAAGAATTTGCCAAAATGGTCTAAGGTAGAGCGGGCAAAAACAAACCTGTTAAATATGCCTGCAAAAAGTTACCTGATACCTGAACCGCTCGGTGTCTGTCTTGTCATCGGTGCATGGAATTATCCTATCAGCTTAAGCCTGGGTCCGGTTCTCGCTGCCATTGCCGCCGGAAATACGGTGATACTCAAACCCAGTGAAATCACCACCCATACAAGCGCCGTGATTGCGAAAATGATCAGAGCAAATTTTGACCCCTCTTTTTTTACCGTAGTCCAAGGGGGTGTCAAGGAAACAACCGAACTCCTTACACAGGCCTATGACAAAATATTTTTTACCGGCAGCGTAAGCGTCGGAAAGATTGTTTATCAGGCAGCTGCCCTTCACTTAACGCCCGTTACCCTGGAACTTGGCGGGAAAAGCCCCGCAATAATTGCAGCAGATGCTAACCTTAGTATCATTGTCAAAAGGTTAGTATGGGGTAAGTTTCTCAATGCTGGCCAAACTTGTATCGCCCCTGATTATGTATATGTTCATAAAAGCATAGAAGATCAGTTTTTAAAAATACTTTCCGCAGAGATAGATCATGCACAGTTTGCACTGGAAAAGGATAACTATGCACAAATTATAACCACTAAGCATTTAGAACGCCTGATAGCTCTTATTGATGAGCGAAAACTTTTCAAAGGCGGTAGGTTTGATAAAAGTTCAAGATTTCTGGAGCCAACGGTGATGAGCAATGTCAGTCAAGATGACAAAGTCATGGAAGATGAAATTTTTGGTCCTATCTTTCCCATTCTTTCTTATGAAAATATCGAGGATGTAATCAGTTATGTAAAATCCCGTCCTAAACCACTTGCATTGTACCTTTTTACTGAAAGCCATAGCCTAAGGAAAAAAGTACTAACTGAAGTATCCTTCGGCGGCGGTGCGGTCAATGAAGTGATACTCCAGTTTGCAAATGAAAATCTGCCTTTTGGAGGCGTAGGGCAAAGCGGAATGGGGGCCTATCACGGTGAAGCAGGGTTCCGTTGCTTTACTCATTATAAGAGTATACTTCAAAAGCCAACATGGTTTGAGCCAACATTGAAATATTACCCCTATAAACGCTGGAAAGAAAATCTGATAAATAATATCATCCGATTTTCATGAACGTATACTGCTTGAGCAGAATTTCCACGTTGCGTAGCCTTGAAGGAGTGTGCCAAAGTACGATTCTTCAAGGTGCTATGTAATAGACTCATACTTATTCAAAGACATATTTCCGGTACTCAAAAAAAACCCTACAAGGTGATAGAACTTTGTTATGAAAACAAAAAAAATAGACGACAAATTATTCATCTCGAATCAAACTGGAAATGGTGACCGGCAAACGCATCAATCAAATCTGCTCAATCACAACCAATGTACAACTACCCATAATAGTAATGAGAATACTGATGATGTTTCCGCAACTGAAATGCTTCAAATGCTTGAAGAAAATATAGTGCCCGGCGTGGATCATTTGAATATCTTTTCTTTCTGGATGCTTTTTGGATAAAATTTTAAGTACTGAATCTTAATCAAAGTAATTTAATGAGGGACATTGATAATGGATATAATTGAAACTTTGAAATTCATAAGGACCCCTGTGTAATTGCTAATCGTATGGAATCTGATTAGCAGAACTTTGACCTAGGTTCTTCCACAGATAGTCTTAGAACTGAATCTTCCTAAATACGTTCCGAAAGTGTTTCCTTAAATAATGAATTAAAGAATAAAAAAATGAATTTGAAATTAAAAAAATTGATTTTCCTTGTGATTATCGTTATCATGAGCAATGCGCTAATGAGTGCTTCCGCGCAAGTTAAAGACCAAGCCGTTCCTAAACATTCAAAAACAATTGTATTTGTAACTGGGGCCTTTGTTCACCACAGCATCTGGGATAATTGGAAAACTTATTTTGAAAAATTAGGATATCAAGTCATTGTGCCTGCAAGTCTTCACAAGAACTCGACTGTTGAGCAGCTCCGTCTAGATCCCAACAAGCCCTTGTCCGAAGCTAAGCTAGGCGACGTGATCAAACATTATGAACATATAATTGGTGGCTTAAAAGAGAAGCCAATCCTTATCGGACACTCTTTAGGTGGATTGATTGTACAGCACTTGCTCTCTGAAAACCTAGCTCAAGGCGGGGTGGTTATTCATTCCCTGCCACCAAAAGGCGTTATAACTTTCAAATATTCGTTTTTAAAGTCGGTATTTAGACCTCTGGGCTATTTTACGAAACGGAGCGATAATTACATGATGTCCTTAAAGCATTGGGCTTATACGTTTACAAATGGAATGTCTGCATTTGAGCAGGACTCCACGTATAACAAATTTGTAATTCCCGAATCTAAAAGGGTGGCAAGGGGTGCGCTGACGAAGGATGCAAAAATTGATTATAAAAAGCCTCATGCCCCGCTGCTCATTTTATCCGGCAGCGAGGATCATATTATACCCGCGGTGTTAAATTACAAAAACTATAAGAAATATAAGTCCAAAGACTACATCGTAGACTATAAAGAGATGCCTTCACGTAACCATTTTGTATTGGGACAAGAAGGGTGGCAAGAGGAAGCCAGATACATCCAAAACTGGATTGAAACCAATCAATCGAAATTTTGGTAGCAAAACAACATCCTAAATACTTTTGTAGGCGGCTGTAAATTGAATGGCATAAACCTTCTGGAGTGGCTCATGGACATTTTGAGAAGCATGCCAGCACGTAAAGCAAACAAGCCAAATGGATGCTGCGAAGTTACGGGTAGAAGACAACCGCATAAAAAATAGCTGGAGAAAAAATGGGCCCAGCCTATGATTATTTTGGTTTCAAGTAGCGAGGCTTAACTTGAACGATTGGTCGCCCAAAGAAACAAATTTTAACAAATGTAAACCGGAACTGCATCAGCTTTTTTAGCAATACCCTGGTGTTAGGGGAAATGCAAGGGCTCACACTATTCAAGTATTCAACCAAATCCAGGGATCAGGCGGCTCTCAGATACGAAGGATGAACTGGTCAGGAAGATATTGATATCGGTGAGATTCTGCCCGTTTTCGGTGATTGTAGTTCTTCGAAATCCAAAGCAATTTTGGCTTAAGAAAATACGATAATCACTATGAAAAATTTTTTAAAGCAAACCATGGGCTTGGCCCTCCTTACGTGGACATTAACTAGCTGTGATAAAAATGGAGAACACCAGCCTACTTTTGAAAACCGGGATGTTGAAGTTACCGTTGCATCGGGGGATAGTAGCGCAATTATTTCCAAAGTCAATCAGTTTCGTAATCATGCCGGTCTTACGTTAAACACCTTTCCAGATGGTTCCGTGAATGGTCGCAGGGAAATTAATTGGGACGGAGTTCCGGCCGATTTTATCAGTCCGCGTTTATTTCCGGCAAATTTTTTCAATAATATTGATCCTGCAGCCCCCGATGGCAGAAAACGCGGATTAGTTTATACCCCTAATGAAGCGACATTACTAATCAGCGACAACAGCTTTTCAGAAATTGATACAGCATTCAAAAGGCAATTTGCCCAATTCAGTAAAAACAAGTTATTTAGTCCAAAAGGAACAACCACAAGTGAAATACGCTTTATGGTGCCCGGAACCAACACCCCCGCTTATGTAACATCCTTTGGTCTTATCTTTTCCGATGTTGACAATTCAGATGCAACTGTTGTTGCAATTTATGACGGCATTAAACTTATTGGCATAGCCAAAGCGCAGGCTGCAGACAAGAAATTCTCATTCGTTGGTTTGCATACACACAAATCCAGAATTACCCGGATCAAGATTATATCCGGCAATTCAGTTCTGGCCGCCGGCGTCCGTGATGGCGCATCGAATGACATGGTTGTCATCGATGATCTTATTTACAATGAACCTGTTGCAATAAAATAATTTATATCTTTTTAAATCAATAAAATATGTCTAATAACAATTTTTTAAAAACATTTAAGTCGCTCGCTATACTCTCAATCTTGCTCGGTATCTCTTCGTGTAGTAAAAACGATGATGAAAATGGACAAGCGCCTGCAATAAGCTACGGTGAATTTGTTGCTGTGGGTAAGGGTAAAGCACGAACCTACATATCCAAAAATATGGATGGCAGCGTTAAACAAGTCGGTTTTACATTCACTGAGAACGCTCTCGAGGGCTTGCCTGTTCAAAATGCAGAGTTTTCGCTACCCATGCCCGCAGACAATCAAACGCTAATCAAGCACATTTCATTTGATTATGCCGTTGTTGGACATGGTCCGGAGCATATTTACGATGTTCCCCATTTCGATATACATTATTACATGATATCCGAGCGCGAAAAAAATGAAATAACTTTGGAGGATCCAAGAATTGACGTCTTGCCTCCGGCTGCTTCCATACCGAAGAACTACGTTCCAGGTCCAAATCAAGCTAAAATGGGAAAACACTGGTTTGATTCAACATCCCATGAGTATCATGGCAAGGATTTTACTTCAACTTTTATCTACGGATCTTTCAATGGCAAATTTATCTTCATGGAGCCAATGATAGCCGTTAGCTATCTGAAAGAAAAGCCGAACGTAGATTTACCGGTAACCAAACTAGGCGCCATCTCACAAACAGGTTTATATCCGCAGACCTATTCCATTTTGTGGGAAAAGGAGCGTAGAGAATATACCATCGCTCTTTCTGATCTGGCTATGCGCGCCAGTAAAGAATCATAAGTATTTGAGTAGCGCTGTCCCTCCCAATTGGTGAAACGGTGCTGCTCTTTATCCAGCTCAAGAACGCTACTGGCTTAATACATAAAGTCCCATTAGGCGAATTAATGACCCTCATTCAATCCCTTTGTTACGTTGATCTTTCTTGACTTACCAACTCATTGATTGATCAGGTGCAGTTTCTGGTAAATTTTCTTAACTAGCTCTTTCAGTAGATCAGGACTTGTTTTCATCTGTTGAGCGATTATCGTATAACTTTGTCCAATAACGAGTTGTCCCAGAATTTCACAATCTTGCCTGGTCAAGTGCTGTCCGTCTAAGGCGCTCACTTTGCCATGAGAAGTGAGGTTGTGTATATTCAGAATTTCGCGAGCTACCCAAGACATCATCATAGCGCCCCCGGAATGAGTCTCCCTAATGGCCTCTCCGACATGTGATAGACCACTTTTCAGAATATAGCACGTTGCGCCGGCTTTCAGGGAAGCAAAAATTTTCTCCTCATCCTCAAACACCGTTTGAATGATGATGTCTATTCTGGGAATCTCTTTTTTTAGTTTCTTAATTGCATCGATGCCGTTAACCTGCGGCATCTCGATATCAATCAAAACAATATCAGGTTGACAGGACAATACCTTTTCCACGCAGTTGACAGCATCAGAAAATGATCCAACCATCTCGAAGTCCGGATCAATATTGAGTAATAGGATGATACTGTTCCTGATATTTTTATTGTCATCGAAAATGGCTACGCGTATGCTCATATTATAAATTCGACCGTGCTAAGCGGAAAGTTTAATTTAGTTGCGTTTTACTTATTTTTAAATACTATTCTAATGGTTGTACCCATTCCCGGATTGCTTTGATAATTTATCGTGGCATCAAGCTGATCTGCCCGGTTTCTGATGTTTAACATGCCATTACCCATTACGTGATTTCCTTGTCCGGGCATTTCCATATCAAAGCCTTTTCCATCATCTGAAATCTTTAGCTCCACGAAACTTCCACGCTGGGAAAGATGCACCTTTAGGTTTTTACAATCTGAATGTTTAATGGCATTATTGATAGCTTCCTTTAAAATTAGAAAAAGATTTTTTCTCTGTTGCATACCAATATTGGTGATAGAAAATGCTTCATCGTATTCGAAAATAAAATTAATCCCCTTAGCCCTGCATAGTGGTTCTGCATAACTCCTGATCCGTTGCAGGATGCTGGATAGGTTATCGTTTTTTGGATTAATGGCCCAGACAATATCACTCATTTCAAGAATCATCTCATTAGCTGTTACACCAATCGTATCCAGAACCTCATTCATCTGACGCCGCTGATTGCCCTTTGCATATCGCCTTGCAACCTCACTATAAACGGAAATGCTGCTTAGCGTTGAACCAATCTGATCATGGAGATCTTGGGCAATACCATTGCGGATAGCCTGCTGTTGAAGCAGGATGTTCATCCGGTAACGGTAAATGAAATAAATGACTCCTGCCATTAATAAACATACGCTCGTGCAAAACCACCCCGTTAACCAGAATGGCGGGCTTATAATAATGTTGATGACCGATACCTTTGTGGCTTGAGTACCACGCCAGTTGGTGGCCTTGACCTGAAAGCGGTAAGTACCGGCTTTTAAATTTGCGTATTCTGCAAAATTTCGCTTGTCGGCAGCAATCCATTCATGATCATATCCTTCGAGTTTATAGGCATATTGCAAGTTATCCCCGCTATATTCAGGGGCAGCATATTCAATGGTAATCTGATCCTGAGTGTGGTTAAGTTCAATGGTATTTGCCTTAAGCAACTCATTGTAAGAGGCATTAAAAATCTTAAAATCGGTAAAGTAAATATTCGGGTTATGGTCAATTTTAGCCACTTTTGAGGGGTTGAATGTAATAAAGTAATTCAAGCCCGAAGCATAGATAATTCCATCATTGTCCCTAAACATATAGCCCGACAGCCCCCCGGTCTTTTGTAGTCGCGGCATATCATAACAGCTGTACACCTTTATTGCAGGGTCGTATTTATGAATGTGACCATTGCAGAGCATCCAAAGCTTATTATGAGCATCTATCTGCATACCCTCGGACAGATTGCTTGATTCGCTTACATGATAGAACCGCTGCTGCTTTGGGTTGAAATAATTGATGCCTCCACCATAAGTGCTTACCCACAAGTTCCCGCTTAAATCTTCAAGCATATCGAATACATTGTTGCTGCTCAACGAATAGCGGTTATCAAGATCATTGATGTAGTACTTTACAGTTCCGATGTTTTTGCTCCACTCACCAAGCCCGGCCTTGAAGTTTGCTAACCAGACACGCCCTTGCTTTCCCTTGTAGATTTTCCGTATCAGATTATCTTTAATATCGTATTTCTTAAGAATTTTCTTTACCGAATCAGCCCTTGATGTCCATTTCTTTTCAACTAGATCATAATAAGTTAAATAATGTCCATAAGGTGAGACGACCAGCACCGGATGATGATCAATAGTATCTCTGATCACCGATACTATCCGCGAATTGATCAGCTTTTTCATAACCGGATCTTGATCTGTATTTGCTAGAGGGCTTACTGTGCCGGTATAAAGGTCATATCTAAAAAGTGTGAAGTCCGTGCCGATATAGCACTGTTTATCCATATCCATGAAAAAATGAGTTACCGATAAAGGTTTCCCCTGATAGGTTAACTTCCTGTGGTGAAGGAGTCCGCTGTTCCTATCCTTAATATAAAGTCCATTGCTTGTGCCTATTAGCAGATCGCCCTGATTGGTCTTGTAAAAATCATAGATTTTGATGTCCTGATCATCTTTTTCCAGCATATGCTGTTCAAAAGGAGAAAATAAAGGGTTATGCATATTCACACCATTATCTGTACCTATCCATATAATTCCCTGACGGTCCTTGAAAACCGTGTTCACATGGTCATCGCTTAAACTTCCTGCATTTTGCTTTTGATGCCTTAAGTTCACCATGCGTCTCTTAATGGGATCATATAGGACAATTCCGGCCGCTCTTCCCGCCATCCATATTTGTCCCTCAGCATCTTCCGCAAACGATACGTATTCATCCATTGCAATATTGGCACTTTTGAACACAGCATCATACACGCTTTCCTGCAAGCCATCAGCCGCAAGTCGGTAGACTTTCTTATCCCATGAACCCAGCCAAATGCCATCCTTTTTATCTTTGAACATCGAGGTAATACTCGCATGGGGGAGTGAGGCGTACAAATCCTCATAGCGGTCATCGGACTTGTGAGATAAATTACGTGTATTGATTTTAAGCAAACCTCCTCCTGCGCGGCCAACCAATAATGTGTCATTCCTTCCCATCGCCAAAGCGAGAACGCATTTTGTCCCTTTCTTCACCGGAGTATCGAATATCCCCGTTCTTTTATTAAACCTCACAGCAAAGGAGCTGTTCGTTCCCAGCCATAGGCAGTTATATCTGTCCTCGACTATTTTATTGATCCCATTTTCTGGAATACCCCTTTGAGAATGTCCATCGTAACTAAATTGTTTAAACTGCTGCCGGGCAGGTAAACGGTAATCATATCGGCTCATCCCGCCATCCTGTGTGGCAATCCAGATTACGCCATCAGCATCTTCATAAAGATCCTTTATAATATTTCCTGAAATAGTTGTTTTGTCATTATGGCGATGCCTGAAGTAGGCGATCGATCGGCCGTCATACCGGTTAAGACCGTCTTCTGTCCCAAACCAGATAAACCCCCGCTTATCCTGAAGGATGCAGTTTACCTTTCTATGCGAAAGGCCCTGATCCAAATTGATTTTTTTGAAAAAAATATCTGGCGGGACAGTCGCTGCTGTAAAATAGTTAATCAGTATAAGCAATAGCGAGATATATCTCATAGTAAATTCAAATGTTTTGGCGGGAGAGTCATCAACTTCCAGGGTGTTGAAAAGCGTCGAACTGAAAATCAGTTGGAAACCCCTTTGTGCAGGCAATTCGCTATTATCTTAATATCCAAATTGCCGATTAATAGTAATTTACAAAATTAGTGATTTGCATGCGCTGGCAAGGGAGTTGCCGGAGTCAAAATTCACACCTAATTTGGGGATTGCGAATACAAACTTTGTTTATATAAATGACACAAAGTTCAAATCTAACACTGTCAAAAATTACCATCATCTCTGAAATGATGGTAATTTTTGCGACTACCAGTAATCTAACACTGAAAATTTTATTGGAAATCAGCACGCCGAAATTACATTGGATTCACCTCCGTGTCGTGAAGGTCCGTTTCGGTTATAACCTCATGCCAGGCCTCAATATTCTTCTCAAAGCCGGCAACCTTATCCCTAAACCGCTTAATTGTATCTTTCCCCAAAGGAAGATGTACAGGTGGGTTTTCAGATGCCGCAAGCTTGATGAAAGCTTCTGCAAGTTTAGCCGGGTCGCCAGGCTGATTGTAATTCGCTTTGGTGGCAAATCCACGCATCGCGCCAACAGTCTCCGCATAATCTTCTATTATCGTCTCAGACCTGGTTAATGAAGATTCATCCAAAAAATTTGTTCTGAAGAACCCAGGCGCGACGACAGTTGCTTTTATGCCTAGCGGGGCCAACTCCAGCGCCAGACTTTCAGTGATGCCCTCAATGGCAAATTTAGTGGATCCGTACAATCCCCATCCAGCACTTGCGCCCAAACCGCCAAGAGAAGAAATATTTATAATATGGCCCGAATGCTGTTTACGCATGAAAGGCAACACTGCCCTGATCACGTTTAGCGTTCCAAAGACATTAACTTCATAGTTTCTTTTGACTTCCGCATCACTTCCTTCTTCAATTGCTGCAAGTAATCCGTAACCGGCATTATTTACCACAACATCAATACCCAAAAAATGCGTAATTCCGCGATGAATGGCCTCTTTAACTTGAACCTCGTCCGTAACGTCCATTTCAACGATATACAGGTCCGGATTATCTTTAAACCCTTCTAAACCCTTGGCTTCTTTTCGGACAGTCGCTATAACCTTGTCTCCGGAATCCAGTACTTTCTTGGCTATATCCAAACCAAAGCCTCTCGATGCGCCGGTTATCAACCATGTTTTTTCTTTTTCATAATTCTTTTTTTATATTTTTCAAAACTCGCTCCGAGCATCTTAGAATGTATGTTACTGATGGCAATTAGTATTGCCTCTACATCAAAATGTCATTCACCGGAGTAAGCGGACGAGGTATATCGGTATCGCCTATCATTTCTCTTAAATCAATTTCAATTGTTCTCGAAATACTCGTAATCGGGGTATCATTTGCATTCCCTTCAAATGGGTTCTCTGTACTCTCTCCAACAGATTCAAGTACCAGAAACATCCAGCCGACAATTACGCTGGCCGGAATGGTCAACCATATGTATTCATTTCCAAGCTTGGAGAATTCACTAAGAAACCCCAGCGGTAGCATAAGCGCCAGCAGGTAGATAAAATAAAAGCTGATGCTCACAAATTGTCTCGGATAAGGAAAGTTCTTAATCCGTTCACTTCTTCCCTGCAAATCATACAAATCTTTAAGCAACCGTTCCAGTTCCACGTATTCATAGCCTGGAATACATCCGGCCCGATTTAGCGCCCGAAGCTGTTCAGATTGTTTTTTGATAATCTGCGTGGCCCTGTTACTTTTTGTCAGGATATAATCCAGCTCAGAAGCCTCTAAAAATACAGTCAGCTCTTTTTTTATTTCGCTTTCCCATTCCGGAACGGTGAAATATTTGGAATATTCAACGTAGTTGTTTTTGGTTTTTACATTCTCCCAGTTTCTTGATTCCCGTAACTGAAACCTCAGCGCAGTTAGCCATCCCAGATGTCTGTAAATTAAATTTTTGTGGATTTCCTGCTCCTGTTTGTCTTCGGATTTAATAAAACTTGTCACCATTACACCCCAGCTGCGGCTGGAATTTACAATGCCACCCCAGATCCGTCTCGCCTCCCAGGCCCGGTTATAGGTTTGTGTGTTGCGGAATCCGGCAATGAAAGATGCCGCCGTGCCTACCAAGGCAACCGGTACCCAGGGAATCGCAAGCCATTTAAAATCCAGAAAATAGTAAAGCAGGCATGGAATCGTGCTGACAATAAGCATGAAATAAATAAACCTTCTCGACCATGGAATGAAATGAGAAAGACTGTAATATTTTCCAGTATTCATAATTAAATGCTTTTGATATTAAAAAAAGAAATAAGGCGAATGAATGTGGTATTTACCTAAAAGCAAAGAGACACCTCATAGGTGCCTCCTTTACTACTTATCAACCTATATTGTTGCCTCCCAGGCATTCTTTTGATTTTCCTTTAGCATATCCTCAATCGCTTTAGGCATTACATTTCTGAATTTGCCGGTTTCAGATGGAACGATTTCAATCATCGCATCGATCATTTCGTTTGGATCAAGTCTTCCTTCAGGCACACCAAGCATCGCATCAAAAACTGCTTTAAGCTCTGCTTTTTTGGTATAGTTAACCTCATCATTTAACCAGCGGAATGGTGTTTCAGCCATAGTCTCATTGTATCCTGTTAAGTACGGGCCAGGATTTACCGTTTGGATTTGAATGCCGAACTGCTTTACTTCCTGTTGTAAAGCCTCAGCGATAGATTCAAGCGCGTGTTTTGTTGAAACATATATACCGAATCCGGCAGGCGTGAACAATCCGCCCATTGAAGAGGTGAATACAACTTTACCTTTTTTCTTGCCAACGATGAATTTATTGATGAATTTTTGTGCAAGGTTTAATGGTGCGAATACGTTGGTTTCAAAGTTTCTGCGAACCAAACCCAATGGGATTTCGAATACCGGCCCTGCCTCACCAATACCTGCATTACTGAACAATACATCAATGTCCCAGGTTAGTGCATAGGCAACATCATACTCATCAAGGACATCCAATTTTTCAACCCTTAAATTGTCCTGTAACCCCAGCTCAATAGCCTTTTCGCGTAAAGGGGTTACTTGTGGTGAAATTTGTACGCCTGCGATTACTTTGTGGCCCAATTTAGCTAATCCTATGGCTACGCCTTCTCCGAAACCAGAGCCTGCTCCGGTGATCAAAATTGTTTTTGTGTTTGACATGATTTTGAAATTTAAGTATATATGTGATTTTTTGATTTTTTAGATAATTAAATGATGCTTCCTGCAGTGGCAATTTCAAAGTCCTGATCCGGACTTCCTCCTGATATACCAATGTAAGCGACAATATTTCCTTCGGCTTTTACCGGCATACCGCCCTTAAATCCTACAAGCCCGCCACTTGTTTGAAGCATACCGTAAGTGCCCATTTCAGGAGCTAAAAACTCGCCAACCTGTTCAGAATTCATTCTGAATAACATGGCCGTTTTGGCTTTGCCTGCCGAGATATCGATAGACCCCAGGAATGCGTCATCCATTCTGAAAAATAATTTTTGATGTCCTGCTGTATCCAGTATTGTAATGTTGGCATTAACGCCGATTTCATTTGCCTTGTCAATAGCCTGAGTCAGGGCTTTGAAAGTTTGTGTGTGATTAATTTCCATTTTATTTAAGTTTTTTGTTTCCGTTTTGATATACCAAAGGTCAAAAGAAATGATACCCTGATCTGTACCAATTTCAAAGGTTATGTTATTAATTTCAAAGATTTGATGGCTTTATCTTCATCGTTAGCATATCATGCTGTCAACCATGGTAATCTTCAACGAAAAAATGCGTCTCTTTCGGGAAACGCATTTGATTGGTAATGGCAGTGTTTTGGCTAAATGCTCTGGCGGTATAGTAGTGGCGTGCTTTGCGTGTGCTTTTTGAAATAAGTGCTAAAGTTTTGAGGCTCAATAAAACCTAATCTATAGGAAATTTCCTTTAAAGGAATGGTGGAATTCCGCAGCAATGATTTCGCCTCGCTGATCGTTTTTTCCGCGATCCAGCAGCCTACCGATTTGCCGGTCTGGCTTTTCACGATATTATTTAAATAATTGGGGTGTAGGCAGAGTTCATCAGCATAATCCTGAACCCTGTTTGCCCGCTCGTGCATACCTTTGCTCAATTCACGGTAATGTTTTTCGAGCATGATCTTAAATTTATTTGTAATTTCAGATGCCCTGGTCAACTGTAGCTCGGTTGAAGGTCCCTGCCACCAGAATTCTTTTATTTTTAAAAGAACGGCAACCATCATGTGTCCGATGAGCTTGTTTTTATAAGGGGAGCTGGACTCATAGGCGCTCTGTATCTGCAGGTACAAATGTTCAAGCTCACTGAACTGGGTCGGACTTAAAACCTTCGGGTTCAAAGATTCACAAAGTAGAAACGGAAACTCATCAAAAACCTCGGGATGAACATTTTCCTTTAAGAATCCTTCACTCAGGGTTAAATAGTGCAGGCTTTCTACATAGTCCAGACTGAATTGCCTGATGTATCCCGGATTGTTAAAATAGACTGTTCCCGGAACAATTTCAAATGCATTTCCATCACAATAGCATTTCCCGAAGGCATGTTTCGCGAATATAAAAGAAAAAAAGTTTGCCCGGTATATTGGTGACTGTCTCAATGAATGTAGTGAAAATGACTTCAGGTTATAGATGCTAAAGTCGCTGTCTGCTCTTAAACGCTGAGGAGATAATCCCAATTCTGTATAAAAATCATGCACTTTATTAAAGTTTAGCAGTTTGGTGATTTTGGTTTCCATGATCTTAGGTTTTATATGTTTGTCAAAAAATACTGTCCGCTTATTACTGCGCTTAAATCACTGGCCAGAAATTCCGTCAGATTTGCAAGATCATCCAGCTCAGTATATCTTTTCAATAAGGTGTTGTGAACCGAAAAATGTATATGATCCGAACCGGCCTCTGGGTTTTGTTGCAGGATATCCTGATTTAAACCATAAGGTATGATTGTGTTGAATACCGCCTTTTTTTTCCCTATCGTCCTGGAGTGAGCAAGGATAGCCGTACTGAGATCCTTCGACAATTCGCGAGGCATTCCTGTTTGCAGAATCTGCCTGATTATCGGACTTAGGTATATGATGTGTCCACGTTCGTTAATCAATGCGGAACCACTGCTGAAAATCTCAAGAAGATTTTTCCTGTCGGCATCCCGAGATTCTGTCCCTTCGTTACTCATTGATCCGTTAATAATCAGGATGTCAATTACCGGATGTGAAATGATAAGGGTGCCGAAGAAATCCTTAATCTTCACTGATGATCTTAGATCATGTTTTATCTCCACCGCCCGGCTGCCCATGGCTTTGATCGTACTCAGGGTTTGGCTTATTTCGCAGCCTGTATCTTCATGGTGAAGAATAACTTTTGCGCCTAGCGCACCCAGCCGCTCAGCAACCACTTTGCCGACTGGATCACCGGCATTTATGACCAGCGCTGTTTTGTGATTTAATCTCTGCATACCAATATGAATTTGTTAATTCAAAGGTGGAGATAAATGCAGGCAAAGAAATTACACATTCCATTGTATGTATTGCAAAAATCGTAGATTCCTTTTCAATCCATATTTTTGCGACATTAAATCCAAAAAAAAAGAGCGAAGTACATTTGTGCTTCGCTCTTTTCGCATTCTTTGTTTTTAGTTATCACTCATCGCCGGGCAACCTTTTCATAATGTCTCCGAATTCAAGGCCATCCAGAAATGCTGTAACATTAATAATCTTGCCTTCCTTCATCTGCATAAACCAGGCATATGAACTTTTATATCCTTTACCGTCTTTTGCCGTAGCCACCCCATCCCAGTAAGCGATAACCACATCGCCATCTCCATAAATTGCACGCACGGTAGGAACTATTTTTTTAGAAAACCTACGGTTCAACGGATTAATGACTTCATCGATAAATTGTTTCTTGTTCTTGTAAGTTTTAGAATAGGGGGTACTGCCTGTAATGGTCCATACCATATCATCGTGCAGGAGATCGAAAAAATTACCTGTACCCGCTGTCCATCCCGCGAAACCTAAACGAATGGCTTCTTTATTTGCTTTTGTCGTTTCTATATTAGTTTGTGCCATAACTCTGCTTATATTAAATAAAACGCCTAAAATGATGCTGATTAAAAATATCCGGTAAATATAATTCAGCTTTTTTTCGCTTTGGGTTTTCATAATTTCCATTTTAAATGTTGACTATTTTTTTTTACCACTTCGGCAAGCTCGATCATATTACCCCAAGGGTCTTGAAAGAATGCTAGTTTTCTGGTGATCGCTTCAAGGTAAAAAGGCTCACCAACAATACTCACACCACGTTTTTTAAGTTCCTTTAAAGTCTGGTCCAAATCATTAACATGCAGGCAAAGATGGTGATAGCCTCCGTCTTCCAGGCTTTTTCCTAAATCATCATATTTTACTTTGTTTTTTAGTTTTCCTTCCGCAAGGATCTCTATCCAAAAGTCATTATTGTTTGCCGGAGCCAAATAGGCTAATTTTTCATCTGCATATGGCCACTCGTGAATAATACGGAAATCCAGCTTTTCAGTATACCACTTCACTGCCGCTTCATATTCCGGCACCCGTATACCCACATGGTTCCCATGCATACCTGCCAGCGGGCTTTGTGGTTTTAATGCAGGCATTACAAATCCTGTTTTTGAATCCTGTGCAAACAGGCTCATTGCCGACATTAGAATTAGTGCATGGGCAAAAAGAAATAATTTGATGTTCGTTTTCATAATCATAAGTTTTAAAAGTTTGATAATTTATTTTGTTAACCACCGTTCTGCGGCTTTTATTTATTATTAGTACAAATCTCTTAAACTGTTCACCCTCAGTATTAGTAAAACCGCAGGAATCATTATGAATTTCAAAGATATCATCTCGAATATTAGACATGCTTAATATCCATGGACGCCAACTGCCTCTGCTGCCTTTTGAATATATACCACATCAGCAGAAATGATGGAAAGATTAAAATCAGATAACTGTAGCTTAAATTTGCTTCGTCTTTTGCAGGGATGTGGGCGATGATACAGTAAGTGAAAATGGAGAGAATAATATAAACTGACCCACCGGTGAGTCCGCCCGCAATACCGGCATTTTTTGGAAATCGGCTCAAACAATAGGTGAAGTAATTGTTATAGGTAAAACCAGCGCCAACATGAATGATAAAAGCAAATAAAACAAGTGAATAAAGATTTGAGGCATAATTTACACTAAAGATCATCAGTAAGGCAAAGAAAACCTGTAAAGCCCCATTCAGCAGCAGTTTCTTATAAAAAGGTTTTTCAATAGTTGCCTTACCAATAAAGCCACCAAGCATCCAGGCCATACCCAATATAAAAGAAGCATTGCCGGCAGTCGTCGGACTCAAGCCCAAATGATGTTCAATAATATATGGTCCGGTCATATTGTAAATCATTACCATTGCATATGCAAAACAGAGCATCAGCACACCTAGGGTAAAATCAGTGGTGTTGAACATTTCAATATAAACCCTTACCACCCTTTTAAGCTGAAAACCGGCAGCAATTTTTAAGGTCTCCCCACTAAACATCAATTCCAGAACACAAAAAATAGCACCATAAGCCGCCAGAAAATAAAAGTTGGCATACCATCCAAACAAGCTTTCCAGATAGCCGCCAAGGAACGGGGCGAGGATGGGCCCGGCAGACCAGATGATGGTAAATAAACTCAGGTAGTTTTTTAACCGCGTGCCTTCGAAACGGTCAACGAAGAAAGCCCGCTTTGCAACCACAATAATGGCCACGGTGATGCCATGGATCACCCGCATCAGGTAAATTAGATAAATGTCATCCGTTACCGCGATGCACAAGCTTGCAAGCGTGAAGATCACAATCGCCCAGGTCGAAAACTTGTATCTGCCATAACTGTCGAGAATACTTCCGATGAAAATTTGGGATAGTCCATAACTCACTAAAAATAGTGTTAGCGTTAATTGTACCTCCAAACTTCCTGTATGCAAATCCCTTCCCATGTTAGGAAGCGAGGGAATATAAATATCTGTTGCGAAACCCGGTAAAGGAATTAATGCAAATGCCAGCCAGGTGGCAAACCGCTCGTTCTGTTTTTTTAACATATCCGTCTTATAAAAAGTGATGATGAATAAGGTATGAAAAGCTTTAAAAGCCGATCAGGAGGTGAATCTACTCATTGAAAACCTCTTTATGAGGCATTAGAAAGGTAATCTTTGAAGTTCATAATGTAATCTTTGAATTTACTATAACCTGCCCCATGAAATGTGAGCAACTTTGATTCATCAAAAAAAAGAATATGAAAACTCAAAAAACATGGATCATCACCGGCGCCTCAAGGGGATTTGGTAATGAAATAACTAAAGCAGTTTTAGCATCAGGTGATAAAGTTGTAGCAACGGTACGTTCAAAACCGGAAGTGTTGTTTCAACAATTTAATGCTCATGAAAATCTTTTAGTAGTGACCCTGGATGTAACCAATCAGGAACAGGCAAAATCTGTGGCGAAGCAGGCAACGGATAGATTCGGCAGCATAGATGTGCTGGTTAATAATGCCGGATATGGCATATTGGCTGCAGTAGAAGAGGCAACCGATGAAGAAAGTAAGGCTAACTATGAAGCAAATGTGTTTGGAACACTAAATCTTATCAGAGCGGTGCTTCCACATATGCGTGAAAAACGTTCAGGACACATAATCAACGTCTCTTCAGTAGGAGGTCTCTTTGGATATGTGGGCTGGGGTATCTACGGCTCAACTAAGTTCGCAATCGAGGGAATTACCGAATCTCTTGCCCAGGAAGTTAAACCCCTTGGCATTCATGCAACAGTTGTTGCACCAGGATTCTTCCGGACAAACTTTTTAGATGAGTCCTCACTTTCGCGTACTGAAAATGTTATCGAGGACTATGCAGAAACCGTTGGGGCAATGCGTGATTTTGCTACTCAGGCAAACCATAATCAACCGGGAGATCCTGAAAAATTGGCTGCCGCATTCATTCAGCTTGCTGCCGCTGAAAATCCACCGGTACATTTGCTTTTAGGTAATGATACCCTTCAAACCTATCGTGATAAAACCGCGGCGATGGAAAAAGATATCCAGGATTGGCATGCTGTTGTAACAGGTACTGACCATGAAGATGTGAAGTTGGCAAATGCATAAGGCCGGGAAATAGTGAGGGTGATTAAGCGGGTGGCATTAGTTGCCCGCTTTTTTTGCAACTAATGCCACCCGCTTTTACGCTTTCGCTAGGTTCAACAAGACGCAGCTTTGCCATTTGTTATGATAATAGCTACCCATTGCCCTCGTTGGAATTATCGGATATGGATGATTAACATCCGAGGGATCACTGAATCCGCGATTGAACCGATCCTTAATCAAGTATACCTTCATTCATATACCTGCTCCCAATGAGAAGCAAAATTCTTAAACCAACTCTGCCTTGGCCGATATAATTTTTTCACCTCTAAAAACTAAATCAAAGGTTCCCTTTAGCCTTTGATTGGAAAAAGTGCCAGTAAATTCCAAATCAAGATGTACTTCGTTTTCAGAGATGATCTTGATGTTTTTTAAATAGGTCTGGGTCTGATATCCAATAAAATATTCTTCAAAATAAGCTCTTATTCCAGAATGGCCTTTAAATTCCGCTCCCGCTGTCGGATCATCAAGGACTGCATCACTATGGTAAGTATCCAAATAATTTTCAATATCGTATGCATTGCTCATGGCAATCCATTCATTTACAAATTTTTTAATGTCCATTTATTTATGAATTATTTATTACAA
Organism: Pedobacter sp. ISL-64; assembly: GCF_018613605.1. Lineage (GTDB taxonomy): Bacteria > Bacteroidota > Bacteroidia > Sphingobacteriales > Sphingobacteriaceae > Pedobacter. Next base: position 197,510 of record NZ_JAGGPU010000002.1, read on the forward strand.
ATATCCGGTGCCGGGTATTTCAACTTGTAGCCAAAAAGACGTTTGTTGTAGCCATAATAACCGGTAGCTAAATTTTGGCTTTTTGGTTTTATGCCTAATCTCAGGCGTATGGCATTTGGAAGAAATCCTTTGATGCGTTGCCTCAGATTATCTTTGAAATTCATAAAAGAAGATGTGCTTTTGATAATGGGATTGAAAATCAATAAAGCAAATTTGAAGAATAAATATTGCTATTATGAATAATAATAATAATAAAGTATGGTTAATTACCGGCTGTTCTTCAGGGCTCGGCCGTGCTCTGGCTTTGGCTGCGTTGGAAGCAGGTTACCGCGTTGGGGTGGCAGCCAGAAAAACGGAGGATGTTATCGATATAATTGATTTATATCCATCCACGGCTTTAGAGCTTGAACTTGACGTCACCAAACCTGAACAGGTTGGAAATGCCGTTGATGCGCTGATGCAACATTTCGGATCCATTGATGTTTTGGTCAACAATGCAGGATTAGGATATTTCGGTGCTGTGGAGGAGAGTGATGAAAAAGAGGTTCGCTATATGTTTGAGGTGAACTTTTGGGGTACATCATCCTTAATTCGTACGGTATTGCCGATTATGAGGCACAACAAAAGTGGTCACATTATAAACATTTCCTCTATTGGCGGCCTTAAATCCTTTCCCTCTCTTGGCTACTATCACGCAACTAAATATGCGGTTGACGGATTTTCAGAAGCACTTGCAAAGGAAACCGCGCCTCTTGGTATAAAAGTGACAATCGTTGTCCCGGGAAACTTAAGAACGGACTGGGCGGGGCGCTCAGCAAAAGATAATGAGCTTTCCATTGATGACTATAGCCAGACTGCCGGCGCCATTAAGTCTTGGGTTAGAGGGATCAGCGGTCAACAGGAGGGAGACCCTGTCCGGGCAGCCAGGGCAATTATAGCAGTCTCGCAAGCAGAGGCACCCCCATTAAGGTTGTTGCTGGGGGAAGATGCCCTTCAGGGAGCCAGAGAAAAATTACAGGAACTCAAAAATGATTTCGATACCTGGGAAAGCACTTCAAAAAGTGTTTCTTTTACCTAAAGTTTTTAGCAAAGCGGAATGTAATCTGATTTTCCGTAATTTAGTAGGTGCAATCTACGTTTTGTCTTATTAGACAACATATTAAACAATTTATCAATGAAAACGACTATTGATTCAAAAATTATTGATACCCTTAGAGATCTTCCTGACATGATTCCAGTGCTGAGAGACTCTTATGAGAACTGGACAATCCGCGTTTTCAACCGGGAACAGCATGAATGCCGTAACTACCTTTCGCCTAATCGCCGGGATTTTTACAAAGCCCTTCTGATTACCAAAGGAACCGGAGTCTTTACAATGGGACTCAATACCTATTATATTGAGGAACCAACGTTGCTTTTTATACATCCAAATGATATCATTTCCTGGAGAAATCTTTCTGAAGAACCGGGCGGTTATTACGTACTTTTCCGCAAGTCATTTATAAATTCCCATCAGCAGCTTAAATCTGTTATCGAAAAATTTGGCCTCTTTTCCGAAAAGAATAAAAGCGTCATCCGTTTACAGGAGTCCGAATCCAAAACCATCAACCGTTTCTTTGAGCAACTGAAAGCAGAAGAGGTGGAAAACGGCGACTATAAAGAGGAATCAATGCAAGCTTATCTGCAACTGCTGATGATAGAGAGCATGAAAATTGGCCGCTTTCCAAAACCCGATTCGGTGAGTGAGGATTTCGGGCATATACATCAGTTCTTCAATTTACTGGAAAGTGAAACCTCTAATATCAACTATAGTTCACCCATCAGAATTAAAACAGCCAAGGAGTTTGCCTATAACCTGAACGTTCATCCCAATTACCTCAATGAACTGCTGAAAAAGCATACAGGTCAGAATGCAAGTACACACATCCGAAACCGAATATTAGAAGAGGCCAAAGTATTGCTATTGCAAACCGACTGGAGTCTTCAAGATATCAGTTATAGCATCGGGTTTGCAGAACAACCTAATTTCAACCTGTTTTTTAAGAAGAACACAGGAACTACCCCCGCAGAATTTCGAAGAAGCTATTCTGCCTAAAGGTCTGATAAATTGTCTCCGCCTTCGCTCAATAGGCGGAGGCTTTTTTATAGACCGCCGATATCTTTGAAATTCATAATATTAGCTTTGCATTTGCTACAAATCTTAAGCCCGGAATTCAAGAAATTTGATTTATCATTTCATTAAAAGAAAAGAAAGATGAAAAAATCAATATTAATAATCGGCGCAGGACCAGGTTTGAGCCAAGGTGTTGCCGAAAAGTTTGGCAACAATGGTTTTAACGTTAGCCTTATCAGCAGAAATGCTTCCAAATTAGCAGAATTGAAAAATTCCATCTCTGAAAAAGGAATAGAGGTAAATTACCTTGCAGCGGATGCCGGTAAATCTTCGGAATTAACCAAGGCAATCACCGCTCTTGTAAAGGAATCAGGGGGATTTGATGTGGTCCTTTATAATGCGGCTGTCCTAAAGCAGAAGGACATTCTGGAGGAAAGTTCTGAAGAACTGGTTTCTGATTTTACGATCAATGTAGCAAATGCTCTAATATCTTTTCAGGCAAGTTATTCAACTTTAAAAGAACAAAAAGGTGTATTTCTTATCACAGGAGGAGGGTTTGGTATACATCCAAATGCCGATTACGGATCCCTGTCAATTGGTAAAGCAGCACTGAGAAGCCTTGCTTACCAGCTCAATGAGCGTGTTAAATCCGAAGGTATATTTACAGGATTGGTATCGGTTGCAGGGCTCATTTCTAGCGACAGTGAAACCCATAGTCCCAAAATTCTTGCTGAGGATTTTTACCAGCTTTACACCGAAAGAAAAGTAGTAGAAATTTTTCACTAAGCAACATGTTTTCAGTCAAGCAAAGCAGCTCTAAAAGCTGCTTTTTTTATTCTGCAGATGAAGGAATTCTGATTATCCCGGATAAACCAATCTGTGAAATTCATAATTTATCCTTTGTCTTTACTAATCTGTTGGCTGTCAATTTGCAGAACTTTATCCTATCGAAACTTAAAAATTAATGTTATGAAAAACTTAACTAAAATTAATGAAACAGGGTTAGATCAGAGATTGATGGAACAGGAAGGTAAAGCCGGACAGGATGCAGAACATCACCTTTTGGAAGATTTTTTTGAACTGTACGTGAAAGTGCTTGAAGAAATTTATAATGCTCCGGCAGCTTTGCCAATAAATTTGCATCCGGTAGCCAAATTTTCATCTGAAGAAGCACTAGTGATCGCCGTAAGCGGATAATCAAACCTGCCGCAAATCAATGACATCGGTTAATTATTAATCTGCTATCAAGGGTTTCCCTAAAACATAAAAAATGAAAAAACATAAAAAGATATGGCTGATTGTCGGTGGAATCGAAGGACTGGGGTTGGCATCAATAAAGTATATCCTATCAAAGGATGCTTTTGTAATCGCATTGACTCCCGATACCAAATTATTTAAGGAAAATACGAGATTATCTCATCCTAATTTGTGCCTAATAGGTTACGGAAGCATGGGTAGCAAAACACTTTCGCTAACTTTAGCAAGTATTCACGAACAATTTGGGCCTATTGATTATTACATCAACCATCAGAGCGCTGAAGATCTCGCCAGGCAATGGGAAACCTCGAAATTGAGCCTGGAAGATTTTGAAAAGTCTTTCTCACAACAGACTGTCTGGTTGTCCGAAGAGGTACTAGCGATTATGGCAAAATCAAACTGGGCGCACATCTTCTTTGTTTCTTTCAAGGAAAAAACCCAACCGCTGGAACAGATTGCAGATGCTCGTATAAGCGCCATAAAAACTTTTGTGCAACGCCATGAGAAAGACTTTAAAAATTGGGACATTAAGCTTTCAATGATTGATGAAGATAACTGCATGCATAATTTTGAGGCTTGTGACAATGTTTTTAAACTTCCCTTCGAAAATTAAATCCGAAAATATCTGCTTTTATAATTTAATTAAAAATCACCGCTATTGGTGAGTCAACCAATGCTGATAAAGGCGTTATATCTGCGCCTTGGCTAGTATTATAATCAGGCCTTATTCATTTACGATATCAATGGAAAAAATAGAAAAATTAAAACACTTTATCATTGCCTTTTCAGGGATGAGTGAAGAGGAATTTAACTTGTCAACTGAATATTGGCAAATTAAGCGCTACAAAAAAGGGGAGTTTTATAATGAATATAAAAATGTATGTAAACACCTGGGATTTGTACTATCAGGTGTGTTTCGCATATATAAACTCAATCAAGCGACGCTCTCTGAACAAAACCTGTTTTTTTTCCTGGAAAACCAATTTGTGAGTTCATTCAAAAGTTTTTTGTCCCAGACCTCCTGTGAATACTATACCGAATCCATGACGGAAGCAGAAGTACTTTATATCCATTATGATCATTTACAGAGGTTGTATCAGACCAGGCCCGCCTGGGAGAGGTTTGGCCGTTTGCTTGCCGAGTTTGTATTAGGGGCAGTGATGAATAATACTGAACTTTTATTGTTTCATAAACCACAGGACCGTTATGCCGCATTGCAGGCCGCACATCCCGAAATATTTCGACTGATACCCCTCTATCACATCGCGTCTTTTCTGGGAATAGAAGCCCCTTCACTTAGCCGAATTAGACGAAGACTTCAAAAAATAAAATAATCTATAAATATGCTACGATATTAACCTTAGTTAATCAGAGCGAATAATAAGCATGTTAATTTTGTCGAAAAAAACAAAATGAAAACACTCACAATCGGAGACAAGGTTCCACCATTTACATTGTTTGATCAGCATAGTAATCCATATGATTTCTATGCTCAAGCGCAGCATGGTAAGACAATAATTTATTTTTATCCTAAAGACGAAAGTCCGGTATGCACCAAAGAGGCCTGCTCTTTTAGAGACAGTTATACAGACTTTATCGAAGCAGGCATTAAAGTTATCGGTATAAATTCCGGTTCGGTAGCGACCCATGCAGCATTTGCCAAAGCCAATCGACTGCCCTTTACATTACTGAGCGATCCTGGTAATGCAGTTTTGAAACTTTTTGGTGTGAAATCTTTCCTGATGATGACTGGAAGGGAAACTTTTCTTATTGACAAGGATGGTACAGTTTTGTATTCATACCGTGGATTTTTAGCAGGTGCAAAGCATCCTGAGAAAGTTCTGAAGTTTATTAAATCCTCAAAATAGGGTATAACCTGTTTTCTATAAAGCACTGTGCCATTCCATTCAGTGCTTTATAATTTATCTTTCGGAGATTTTTATAGCGGATAGGACAATACCATCGTTCCCCTGAATCCCTGTGCTCTGCTCTTGGCCACCATTTCCCACATTGCTTTTAGCTCAACGGCGAGTCCTTTTTTAAAGGAATAGCCCATGCCTGGGCCGGCTGCAAATACACGTTCCCTGGTATCAGATATCCCCAGAACATCATTGTAGTAGTGCTTATCGCCTTTGAATTTGTCCTGACCAAATTGATTTAAGTAATAGCCCGCTGCTTCAACGACAAGTTGCCGATTAATTTTAAATTCAAATGCATAGTTCATATTGTATACCACAGCAGGCCTGTTGTAATCCCCAAGTTCATTAAATGAAAAGTAGAAATTATTTTTAATGCTTACCGCGAATATCTTTAACGGAGTGAACGTAAATTCATAGTGCGGGAATATCCGGAATCGATGCCCACCGGGGTTAACATCAAAGCGCTCATCGAATGCACCAGTCGGGAAGGCTATATTGATGCCCAGGCGGTGTGAGAAAGGTTTGCCCAGCAAGCGCTTATCATACCATTGTATAAATGGTCCTGCGACCAGATCAGATATGGGATTTGGATTGACCGTAATTGTTCCTTCCTGACCTCTTCCTGGATCACTCTTAATAGCAGAGAAAAGTACAGTGAAGCCAAGATGGCCATCAGCAATAGTTTTTTTGCTGATATAAGCGATTTGCTGGATTGCTGCCAGAGATCCGGTTTGGCTCAGCCCCGGTATTGGCCTGCCGCTGCGGTCCCGGCGGCTGTTGGAATTATAAGTCTGCAGATATTGAATGTAATACCAACCCGGAGGACGGGTTCTTCCCGCCTGCATATTCGTTAAGCCCAGGTTGGCGGAGGAAACCGCAGGATCCTGAGCGTAGATTTCCCATATTATGAACACCGACAACATGGGAATAAGGATGAAAATTCGTGAACTCATTTCAACTTTTTTTATTAGAAGCAATTACTGTGTTCGCCCTATACAAAGTTGAGTGTTAACACGCTGGCTATTGAATGAAAATCAAATAAAAACTTACTTATTTCAAATTCTCCGGGCTTTGATATTCATAACCTTTCCTTTGTATTTGATAATGCCAACCCCTCTGACCTGCAGATATTTGATGTGTAAATTAAACCAGGAAAAAATGGAAACTCAAAATCAGGATCTAAAGAAAACTATAACCTTGTTTGTAAAGGTATCGGCAAAACCCGCTAGCATAGAAATTGCCAGAAAAGCCCTTTTGGATGATGTCCATGGTGCATGGACTGAGCCAGGCAACTATAAAATGGAACTGTATTCCGCGCTGGGTCAGCCGGAAAATTATTATTTATTCGAACGCTGGGAAAGCCAGGAAGCTTTGGAAGCTCACTTTGCACAGCCTTACACAGCAGGAGCCTTTGCCTTACAAGATGGCCATTTGAAGGAAGATATACAAATGAATTATCTCGCCGACCTTTTGCCAAGGTCTCAGGATTTAAAGTTCGATGATAGCCGTAAAGCCTATACCACTCTGATCGTTCCCTTTGAGGTGAAGGCAGGCTACGGTCATGAATTTGCGGAACTATTTAAAGCTTTCGTCCCCTCAGTTCGGAATGAACCTGGAAATGTGGACTTCAACTTTCATCGTGTCGATGGCCAGGATGATAAATTCGTGCTTTATGAACGCTGGCTGTCCCAGGAATTTCTTGATAAGCATAACCAACTCCAGGCGACTTCAGATTTCGTGGCACAAGTAGGCCCCCTGTTAACTGCACCGGTTTACGATTTGGTGCTTTTCTCAAAAGACATCAGTGAATATTAATTATAGACATCATGAAAAATCCAAATACTTTTTTGATCACAGGCGCCTCACAAGGGCTGGGTCTGATCATCGTTAAACAACTTCTAAGTGCCGGAAAAAAGGTTATTGCCACGACCAGAAATGCCGACACTTTTGACCCGGAAACTAAAGCCCATGCCAATCTTGAGGTCATCTCACTTGATTTAACTGATGAAAATTCAGTAGCCAGTATGGTCAAGGACTTAAGATCGAGATACTCCAATATAGATGTGCTGATTAATAATGCTGGTTTTGGCTTTGCAGGCGCAATTGAAGAAGCTCAGCAGGATGAAGTAGCCAAGGTCATCGAGCTTAATGTGCTTGCTACCATACGTATGACCCGGTTGGTGCTGCCCCTGATGAGGGAACAGAAAAAGGGACACATTATCAACCTATCTTCCAATGCAGGGCTGGTAAGTACTGCCGGCTTTGGAATCTATAATGCCAGTAAATATGCTGTAGAGGGGTTTTCAGAGGCACTTCTGCTTGAGGTAACCGGCTTGGGTATTCAGGTCACCTTGATTGAGCCCGGAGCATTCAGAACCAATTTTTTAGCCTCATCACTAGCGTTATCCAGGATTTCGATTGCGGATTATGACCCGACAGCAGGTCTGTTTAAAACCAGACTCAATGCTAACAACGGCTCTCAGCCCGGTGATCCGGTGAAAGGTGCACAAGCAATTATAAGAGTCTCGGAAATGGAAAATCCACCCTTGCGTTTATTGCTAGGACAGGATGCCTACAACAGGGTAACAGCAAAACTGAAAGCCGTTTCCTTGGAAATCGAAAACTTGAAACAGGTGACCTTGTCAACCGATTTCAATTAAATATTTAAAATCAATTAGTCTATTAAATCTATAGCCATGAACCCAATATTAAAAAAATACTCGAAATTAGTGCTGACAATGATCATCATTGTAATGCTATCAGCATGTGGAAATGCACCAACTTCAGATAGTGTTGCTAAAAATGCCGGTCAGTCAATCCCCAAAACGAAAAATGTACTTATAGTTTTATCCGCTGAAAACAGCCTAACCCTAAAGGACGGAACAACCATTCCAACTGGTTTTTTTTTGGATGAGTTTGCTGTCCCTGCCCAGGCCCTTGCCGCCGCAGGATATACACTCAATATAGCAACACCAGGAGGCACTTCTCCGCATATGGACGAGGTGTCGATTGACAAAAGTTATTTCCAGAATGACAGCTTGAAGCTCCTCAAAGCATTAAGTTTTGTAAACAATCTTCAGGAAATAAAAACTCCGTTAAAACTTTCGGATGTTGCTGCATCTGACCTTGCTAGCTATGCTGCCATTTTTATCCCTGGTGGCCGAGCGCCAATGGTTGATTTGATGGAGAATAAGGATTTAGGCAAAATTCTGCGTTACTTTCATACAAATAAAATGACGACCGCCCTAATCTGTCATGGCCCGGTTGCACTAAATGCTGCGCTGGAGGATCCAGTATCTTATCGCCAGGCTTTGGTACAGCAGGACACAAAGGTAATTGCCAAATTTGCCAAAGACTGGATTTATTCAGGTTACAGGATGACTATTTTTTCTAACGCGGAAGAAGACGACGCCCTGAAAGCGAAAAAACAAAAGCTTCCGTTTTATGTCGCGGACGCACTATCATCTTCAGGAGCAAAATTGCAAAAGGCTCAGGCGTTGTGGGCGCCGTACGTAGTCCGCGACCGAGAATTGATAACGGGGCAAAACCCTGCTTCTGACCATGCCTTGGCAGATACCTTAGTGAAGGTTTTAAATGCCCTTTAATAACCTTCGTTAACAAAGCTACCAAGAACCATTAATCCATCTGCTGGACACATCCTGCAGATGGATTGACTTTTAGATTACCTTCAGCTGATTTAGGTCTTTCCCGAAAATATCGAAATTCTTTGATATTAATAAATCATTAAGAGCATTTGCTAAATTTTTTTATCTGTTTTTAAGAACCTTTGAACAAATTACCGGATGTCTCTATTCTTTCCAGGTTGCTGTGAATGCATAATGCGCTGAGATAGGAAAATATCCATTACACAAAACAGGCAAGCTATTTTAATGGATAAGCAATCAGCAATATTTAAGGATTTAACAGAAACTTTCCAGGCGATGAATTTACCGGTCAGCCATATGCTCCATGATGGAGAAGGCTTATCGATGAGCAACCTGAAGGACCTTTTTACAACACTTCCTTTTAGCTCGATAGTATTCAGACCCAATTACTTCACAATGCTATTCGTAAAGAATGCCCATGCAGATTACACCACAGATGATATTACTTTCAGGATGGAGCCAGGGACAATTTTTTTTACAAACCCAGGTCACTTCAGATCGTTCGTCTGGTATGATATTGAAGATGTATACCTGATTGCTTTCAATGAATCATTTTTGAAAAGGAATATTCACGGAGATGTGTTTAAAGAGTTTCCATTCCTGGTTTCTGAAACCGTAAACCCAAGAAATTTATCAACCGAGGATTTTATGGTTTTTGAACAGACCTGCCTGGAAATGTTTAAAGAATTTAACGGCACCTCACTTTATAAAAAACAAATCCTCGGCAATTTATTGATGATTATACTTCTTAAAATAAAAGAGGCATTCTGGAAAGATTATAACCCTATTTATGAGGGAAACAAAAGTTCCCAAATAGTGAAAAACTTTAAAATGCTTTTGGAAAATCACTTTAGGGATCTGGTGGAGGGAAAAACCTGTCTGCAGCTCCGGGTTACTGATTATGCAGCCCTTCAGAACCTGAATGAAAATTACTTGAATACCGTTATCAAAACCAAAACAGGTAAGGCGGTAAAGACCTGGATAATGGAAAAAATGATTTGTGAGGCCCAAAGCCTGTTGCTGCATACAACCCTTTCTATTAAAGAAATTTCCTTCCGGCTTGGCTTTATTGAAAGTGCCCATTTTGGGAATTATTTTAAGAAATATACCGGAACTACTCCATTAGCTTTTCGGCAGGCAACTTAATAAGTTTACTCTTATCGAGTTGATTGCCTACTTCCTGATAAAATATATTCCTGAGCTTTAAGCATCCAAAACGCTACATCCACCGTATTAATCTAAATTTTTTATTAATTTTAGATATAAATTTGGTTTTCCGTTTGGCCAGAGATTGCTTATTTGTCGGGATTATCAGGAATGATTAAAGATTGTGGTGCTTGTAACAGACTTTTGCGGTTAAGTTCGTGGATTGTCTTTTTTTGTTTCTCGGTTTGCTCCGGCCCTGCATCAGCTCAGTATTATTATCCGCCCCTCCCGGTGATGGTCAAAGATTTAAAGGCAATCAATGCTGATCATAAGCTTTCTTCGACAAATTCAAACAAGAATGCGCTGGCTTATTCGCTCGCACAGCATTATTTTAATAAGGCGACCCGATCAAAGACTGATTTGCAATCCGCCTTGCAAAATGCTTTAACATCAGTTTCCCTAAGCCGCAAACTAAGAGATACAGTCGCTATTGACCGCGCGCTGTTAGTTTTGGGGTATACTTACCTTGCCCAAAGGGAATTCGAAAAAGCTGAAGGAATCGTATTGACAATCAATTCCGAAGAAATGCGGCTAAAAATGCTTTCGGCCATCAGTTTTTTTTATTGGTCTTCAGCGATAAAAAATGCTGACTATCAAAATAAGTCACTAAGCTACAGTCGGGCTTCACTCAAACTTGCGCGCAGGTTGAAAGATCCATTATCAGAAACGATTTCGTTAAATAATATTGCCGTTGCCCATGGTAACCTAAATGAAAAGAATGCAGAAAAGGAGCTGCTGGGACTTTTGAAACGCTACCAACAGACCGTTAATCCTCACTTGGAATATCCATGTTTTTACCTGGCGGAATATTATCTTCGGAATGACCGTTCCGATAAAGCCACAGAATATTCGCTTCTGGCTGCTCAGTCGTTGGCTAAAAATAAAAACGCACAAATAACCGGGGACATTTATTTTTTGCAAACCCGGATCACGTATAACAACGAACATTTCAGCGATGCCCTCGCATTTGGTTTTCGCGCAATTGAGGCATACAGCCGAATGCCTGGAATAATAAAGGTGTCGGACCCTGACATCACCCTATACATCGGCAGGGCATATCAGAAGTTAAATCAGCACAGACGGGCATTGGCATTTATGCTGAAAAGACAAACGCAATTCCCCCCGGCGGATATTTCCCAGCAGATGGCCTATGTTTCCATGCTCGGACACATCCATAGAGGGCTCAAAGAATTTCATAAAGGAGAGCTATATTTCAAGCAATTCGAAAAGATGAGCCGACAGTACGGGCTCGACAAATATGCCGCTCAGGTAAATCTTGGTCAGTTGTACTTGGATTGGCAGCATTATGAAGAGGCGCGACCATATCTGAAGACCGCCTTGAAAGATGAACGTTTGCTTCTAACGGGCGCGCGTCGTCACCTGCATTACATGGCCTTCTTAGCAGATTCTGCCACTAGGAATTTTGAGGGTGCTATGAAGCACATGATTTATCTCAATGACCAAGCAGAAAGTGGCCGTCGTAAAGAGGTTGACCAAGCCCTGAAGAGATGGGAGGTGAGTTACGGTAAACAAAAGAGTGAAGAACAGTTGAAGCTCAAAAACCAAAATATTAAGTTGTTGTTGCAACGCAACCTTGCCCAGCAACAAAAGGCCAGGCAGGATAGCCAGATACGGAACCTCATTGCCGCAGGTTTTGTCTTTGTGCTAATCATACTATTGCTTTTATATTATCAGTATCGACAGAAGCAAAAAAGCAACCGGATTATTCTTTTTAAAAGCATACGTCTTGACGATAAAAACAAAGTTCTGGAGAAGCTGGTCAAAGAGAAGAATTATTTATTGAAGGAAGTCCATCACAGGGTCAAAAACAACCTCCATACCATATTTTGTCTGTTGGAAAGTCAGGCGATTTTCCTGAAAGATGATGCCCTGGTCGCCATAGAGTCCAGTCGGAACAGAATTTTCGCAATGTCCCTGCTTCATCAGAAACTCTATCAGTCCGATAATATCAAGCAGGTAGATATGTCGCATTACTTTAGCGAATTTCTAATTTTTTTGCGGCGAAGCTATGGCCTGGAAGCACGAAATATTGATATTTATCCGCAGATTCAGCCCCTGGAGCTTGATGTCACCGTGGCCATACCATTAGCTTTGATCGTTAATGAAGCAGTTACAAACGCAATAAAGCACGCATTTCCGGCGGATTCCGGCGGACGTATTGATATCACTCTTATCATTGATCCGCTGCTTGTTACCTTAATGGTAAAAGACAATGGAGTAGGTTTTGAGCTTTCCAACAGGCACAATGATCAATCCTTTGGACTGGAACTGATGAGAGGCCTCTCACAAGATATCAATGCGAAAATTAGCTTCGAAGTACAACAGGGAACCACTATAAAAATTACCTTTGCGCTGGAAGAGGAACAAAAAAATAATGAATTCGGCATCTCGTGAAATGGCAAAAAAAATTCTTATCGTTGAAGATCAATTTATCGAAGCTAACAACTTAAAACTAATCCTGCAAAATGCGGCTTATCAGGTGCTGCCCATAGCCAGGACTGTTCCCGAGGCAATGAGCATAATTGCCGAAAATCAACCCGATATTGTGCTTCTGGATATTTTCCTGAAAACACATGAAACTGGAATTGATTTAGCCAGGATACTGAAACAGAAATCAATTGCATTTATTTTCCTTTCCGCAAATTCCGATCCCGCAACCTTCAAGGAAGCTAAAGAAACCGGTCCTTACGGTTTTTTAGTTAAACCATTTCGAACTGAAGATGTGCTGGCAATGCTTGATATCGCACAGTATTTACACAACCAACACCTTAGTTTGCTTAGAACCCTGTCCGTTCCCAAACCGATAGAAAATTCATCACATGAGCACCCTTCCACATTATCCATTATTGGTAATACCCCTGAAGTGGCAGAAGTAAAAAAATTAATTGCCATTGCTGCGAACACTGATTTTCCGGTTTTGATTTTAGGGGAAAGCGGGACAGGTAAAGAGCTGGTTGCCAAGGCAATTCACCAAAGTTCCAAACATAAGAATGACCCGCTTATTGTCGTAGACTGTGCAGCGCTCCCCGAGCACCTGGTGGAAGCTGAGCTGTTTGGACATGAAAAGGGAAGTTTTACAGGTGCTTATGAAAAACGGATTGGAAAATTTGATTTGGCTAACGGCGGAACAATCTTTCTGGATGAAATAGGCGAGCTTTCCCTGGAAATGCAGGTAAAGTTTTTACGCGTGTTGCAGGAGAAAGAAATTAATCCAATTGGCGGTAAATCCCGGAAAATTAATGTTCGGGTAATGGCCGCCACAAACCGGAACCTTGAAGATCAACTTTCCGCAGGAAAGTTTCGCATGGATTTATATTACCGGCTTAATGTTTTTCCAATTGAGATGCCATCCTTGCGAGAAAGGTCGGAAGACATTCTCACTCTAGCCAACCACTTTCTGAAAATATTTGCCAATCGGGAACATAAAGATATAAAAGGGTTTTCTAATGAAGTCAGCTGTGCCCTGAGAGCCTATAGCTGGCCAGGTAATATTCGTGAACTTGAAAATCTTGTCGCCCGATCCGTCCTGCTCTGTGAAGGAGGTGAAATTTCCGCTTTTCCATTACCGCAAAGAAAGGTATCGCTGCCCCTGCAAGATGCAAACCTAAAAACGATATCCCAAAATGAGCGGGATCACATCCTGGCTGCCTTAAAGCTTTGTAACTGGAAAATATACGGACGTGGCGGAGCGGCTGAACTTTTGGATATCAATGGCTCCACACTAAAATCCAGAATGAAAAAACTGGGTATAGAAAAATATTTTAATGACGGCCATTCTTAGATTAGCCTGTAATTTTATTCATCAACAATAAATCACGAAATAACGTTTATAAAGAAAATATACCGATATACAGGTGCTTTTCTCTATTCAAAATATTGTTTAATGCGCTGATTTACAGTTTGTTGTGTGATTGGCACGAATTTTCCATGCGTTTGCTAAAGTTAGCGACATGTATATTATTCGAAGAGCAACACTTGATGATGTAGAAGCCATCCGAAGTATTGCGGAAAAAGCCTGGCTCACGGGCCATTTTAATAGCCGCGAGAGACAGTATGCCCTGCTTACGCTCGAGCAGGTTTATTCTGCTGAGGAAATTAGAATTTTACTCGAGGGAAAGGTTCAGTTTTTTTTGCTTATAGAAGATACTCTGCAGCCTGTCGGATTTATTTCATGGTCGGTCGAACCTTTGGCATTTGTTATTCATCAGACCTACTGCCTGCCCAGCACTCAAGGAAAAGGGTATGTTTCTTTGCTAATTAACGAAGTGCTGCGGATTGCGGCCGAAGAAGGAAAAAAAACAGTTGATCTTAAAATCAGTACACCCCAGGTGAATTTGAGGTATTATAATAACCTGGGATTTGAACTCGTACCCAACGAATTTCCATCTACTTCAGACAATGCCGGTGTCGAATTTCTGTTCAGACAACATATCTATTAATATCACCACATTCTATTTATCGATTTATCGTGAAATTCCGTGCGATATACTATGAAATCAGGATATTTCACGATTACAAAAAAACGTAAAATTAGCTTTCCACAATATGCAATGCGTTTTGCCGATGTGGCACAGTTCTTGGCTTTGCGGTTCGTAACTAAATCCGGTTAGTCAGGTATGCCTTTTCCGGTCTTTCCTCAAATGATAACAATTAATCACTATAATACATTGCAACAGGATGTGCCGAATATTCAAGTTATTCTGTTGTCCCTGAGCCAGGAACTGGCCCTAGTTCAGGAAAAAAAGCATCTTGTCAATACTCTGGAAACAAGGCTCCGGGAGTTTCTTCGTTTCGAATCCTCAACAATATTCCTGGTAAACGATGATTTGACCACGATCAGCGACTTTCTGTACGAAAAATCTCCGAATCTGAATGCATGGCCTTTTATCCAGGAAATAAAACTTGGACGAGTACCACTCGATGACAGGATTGTCAGAGGAGAAGTAGTGGATTCATCTGCAGTGGTATTGGATTTAGATGAGATGGCCGAGACCAGGGAAACCTTTCCTTACCTGAAGGCAGGCAGCAACAACAGTTTTGCCGAGGTGATTCTTTTTAACCTTAAAAGAGGTCCCGAGGTTATCGGAAACTGGATACTTACATTCACTTCTAAAAGTGATTCGGAAAGGCACCAATTGCCCTTACTGCAAATTATCGCCAACATGATAAACTCCGCTGTTCTAAACATTGCCGTACAGGAGCAACTGTTTAAAGCCCAAAGTCAATATGATACCATCCAGGCCATCAGTGCAGATTTATCCGCAACAAAGCAACGTACAGATTTATTAAAAATCATCCACCAGAAACTAAAACACCTGTTTGATTTTAGTCATCATTTTGTTTCGGTCATTAATGATGATGACCTCACCGTCACCTCCTTTCTCCGGGATAGTGAATCCAGAACGAAAAATCATCCCAGTTATAATTCCGTAAATACAACAAAGTATCCAATCACGGATGGTTTTTTCAATAAGGCGGTATTATCCAATGAGCCGGTCGTATTTGATTTGATGCAGATAAGGAAAAAATCAGGACTACCGTATTATCTTGAAATTAATTATGAAAGCGGTATCAGAACCATTATAATGACTGCGCTAAAGATCAGGGAAAAAACAATTGGAATCTGGTCAATCTGTCAGCTTGAAAATCAGCAAATATCCACCGCTCAGCTGGACTTGATCAGGAGTCTATCAGTTCAGTTTTCCATAGCCATTGCAAACATTCGTGGAGCGGACCTAATACAGACAAGGGAAACTGAGCAAACCCGTCTGCTTCAGCTCAGCTATGATCTCACCTCGATTAGAAAAAAAGAATATCTGGCTGATAAAGTAAGTGAACACTTAAAGTATCTGCTTGAGTTCGATGATCTGGATATCATGCTCTCTTTTGATAAAAACACCTATGCAAATTATCTAACGACCAGAGCTGGAGTGAAAGACAATCCACAATCAGGCGAGGTGTGTGATGTAAATGATCCCTGCTATAGCGTGGTGATGGAATCCATTAGCCCCGTGGTGTTTGAAACTGGCAGGATGGTATTAGCAAAGGATTGCCCGAATTATCTTAAGGAGGATCTGCAAAGGGGAATAATCGCCAAAATAGGGGTAAGCCTTTATGATGATCAAAACAGGATTGGCATGCTGATGATTAATTTTAAACAACCTGTAAATTATTCAGATCACACCCTACAACTCATTCAGGGCGTTGCCTACCAGGTTTCCAATGCACTATCCAATGTATTGTCTTATGATAAGATCACCCGCCGGGAAACCGAGCGCGATACCCTTATCCAGCTTAGTCGACATATCGCCGCAGTAAGGACTAACAAGGAATTGCTTGAGCTCATCACACAGGTAATGAAAACCATCATTGGTTTTAGACATACTTTTATTGCAAAACTCGATGCAACAGGGCATACCGCCACCGGGTTTTTATTAGATCCAAATGCAGCTGGACGTAATCATCCCTTGTATCATAAGTCATCAACCGGGATACATGAACTAAAGGACGGATTCTTAAACTCTGCTATAGAATCTGAGGAACCGCTTGTTGTGCATCTTGATGAGGAATCACAAAAGAATTCTTTCCCGCTCTATATGAAAGTCAACTATGAAAGCGGCATCAAGCAACTGGTTATCGTCAGATTGACTACCAACAATAAACCTTTTGGATTATGGATCGTCCTTTTTGATCATGACAAAAAAATTGCAGAGGCAACCTTAAGGATCATATCCGGGATTGCCAGTCAGCTTTCAGTTGCAGTACAAAATATCATTGCCAATACAAATACCGAAGAAAAAGGTGAAGAGAAATCTAGACTAATCGATTTTAGTAATGCCATTACTGCTGTCAAGGATAAACATAGCTTAGCCGGAGTAATATCGACTCAGTTTTTCGAGCTTTTTAAAGTGAGCAACTTCGTTTTTTTAATTAAAAATCCAGACGACAATACTTTTACACTTTTTCTATCCGATAAGACCATCACGGAAAGTTCAAATGCATTTTTACCTTCTGCTGAAGAATTAGAAAGCATTTCAGATGAAGCGCTGCTAAAAGCTGCATTGGAATCCTCCGGACCGGAAATATTGGATTATGAATCCCTCCAGCCATTAGCAAAATCAGTTTTGTCTTCTTCAGGGGATAAATTAAGTCCTGCGGAGAAGTGGTTCCTCGCGCCAGTACGGATTGGAGCCGAATTCATCGGTATCATGCTGGTGAAGACCCTTTCCCATGACATTGTTGATAATCTGAATGAATTGTTCAGTAGTGTATGTACCCAAATTGCTGTGGTGGTTTCCAATATTATTGCCGGCGGTAAAATTCAACAACAACTTGAAGAAATCAGCGGTTATAAGTCCAGGCTTGAAGAAGAGAAAATCTACCTTCAGGAAGAGCTTGAAACTGCTAATAATTATTCGGATATCATCGGTGAGAGCACCCAAATGAAGCAGGTTTTCAAACTGGTAAGCAAGGTGGCATCCTCCGACAGCACGGTTATGATACTGGGCGAGACCGGTACCGGTAAGGAGTTAATCGCGCGCGCTATACACAGCAACTCCCCAAGGAGTAATAAACTCATGGTCAAGGTGAATTGCGCAACATTGCCAGCGAACCTGATCGAGTCGGAACTGTTTGGTCACGAAAGAGGCAGTTTCACCGGGGCCATGGATCGCCGCCTGGGTAAATTTGAACTCGCACATAAAGGGACCTTGTTTCTTGATGAAATTGGGGAAATGCCGCTGGAACTTCAGGTAAAATTACTCAGAGCCCTTCAAGAAAAGGAAATTGAACGGATTGGTGGGAAAGAAACAATTAAGGTCGATGTTAGGATTATTGCAGCAACCAACCGGAATCTGGAGAAAGAAATGGATGAGGGACGCTTCAGAAGTGACCTTTATTATCGGCTGAATATATTCCCGATAGAGTTGCCGCCGCTGCGTCAGCGGGTAGAGGATATCCCACTTCTGGCAATACACTTCATTAACCGTTTCTCTAAAAAGATGGGCAAACAAATTAATAAGCTAAATAACCGTTTGATACAGGAACTCAAACTATACCACTGGCCGGGAAACATCCGGGAGCTGGAACACCTTATTGAGCGCAGTGTATTGCTTTCCTCGGGCGATACCCTTAAAAATATTGCTATTCCGGTTGCCCGCAATAATAATTTTGATGAGTCGGTTTATATCTATAAAACTTTGGACCAGAATGAACGAGACCATATTCTGATGACATTAAAGGCCTGCGGAGGAAAAATAAATGGTACGGCCGGCGCAGCGCACGTGCTCGGCGTTCCGGCCAGCACCTTAAGTTCAAAGATGAAAAGACTGGGGATTACCCGTGAACACATTAACAACAATTAACCTAAAGCTACCCATGTCATCAATTTACGATTTTAAATTATCAAAAGCGGATTTTCAAACGTTCGGCAATAACCTCTCACGCCCTGAATGCGTATGGTGTTCAACCGACGGAATCTGGGTTTCAGATAACAGGGGGGGCTTGGCACAACTGGATGCCAGCGGTGCTCCGATTTTGCTCGGTTCCGGAATTGCGGAACCCAATGGATTTTGCCGAATGAAAAATGGCGCTTTCCTGGTAGGCGGATTATCGGACAGAACACTTCATATGATATCCCAGGGCGGCGTGACAACCCCTTTCCTGACCGAAATAGACGGACAACGCTTAGGAGTTGTCAACCATGCCTGGTGTGATGTGAAAGGCCGGATCTGGATTTCTGTAATGACTAAAGGCGATCATTGGTATAGCGCCCTGGAGAACAGGGCGCCCGACGGATATATTGTGCTGATTGATGGAAAAGAGGCCAGAATCGTCACTGAAAATCTGTATTTGACCAATGAAGTGAAGGTAAGTCCTGATGGGAATTACCTGTATGCTGCGGAATCTTTAGCCAGAAGAATTGTGCGCTTTAGAATCACTGCCAATAATGACCTTGGACCCAAAGAATTTGTCGGGCCTGAAGATCTCGGACCCGGTAATAATCCGGATGGCTTTACATTGGATGCCCAGGGTAATGTTTGGGTAGTTTTAGTGGCTAAAAATGGAATAGGTGTGATCACCACCAAAGGGGATTTCCTGGAAATATTTACCGATATAAACGTTGATTGCCTAAAGAACTGGGTATCTGGCTGTGAAAATTTTACCGCAACTGCAGAGCACTTGGGCTCTTGCGCCGGAGAATTTCTGAAGTTGCCAACCAGCCTTGCTTTTGGCGGAGAGGATTTGAAAACGGTATATGTCGGATCATTATTATCCCCGCATTTATATACCTTCCGAGCCCCAGTAGCTGGTAATCAAAATCCTTGGTGAAATATTCTACATCGATTCGTTTAATTAATCTCTTATCCGTCTCCATCCTTGAGGATGGATGTCCGGGAGCGCACGAAATTGCTGAGTCAGGCGATTAATGATTGAATATTAAGCTATATATTATTGTAAATACTTCAAACCTCGCAGAATATTCTTTAACGCCAAATTCTACATTCAACGATATTTCGGTACAGGGGAATTTGTATCGAAATATCATTGAAAAAAAATGGCTATTTATCTTTTAAAATATTGATAATAAGATAGTTAAAAAACGGCACAAGATTTTCATATGTCATAATCGTATTCTTTTATCACTAGGGTTTTTCGGTTAAAACGTGCGGTTGATAAAAAGGCAAATAACTAAATGATTTAGGATTATGAACACAGGATTAAACAATTCCCTGATCGGAATCATTCACGATCTCTCGGATGTCAATAAATCAGGAACGAATCCTGTCTATTGGAATTTTAAAACCTGCACGGTTAAAGGCTACTTTGCAGGTAATACCCTAATGCCCAACCGCCGTGAGTTTTACAAAATAATGCTCATCACCAAGGGCAGTGGGGTGATGACGATTGGATTCAGGACATTCTACATTCAGCAGCCTACGCTAATATTCGCCCATCCCAATGACATCATCTCCTGGAAAGATTTATCTGAGCAGCTGGAAGCAAAATACATTCTTTTTAAAAAACCTTTTTTGCTCGATAACCCCCATTTTAAGGAAATGCTGGATAAATACGGTTTATTTCAAAACAAGGATAAAAATATCATCAGTCTGAAAGATAACGACTTGTCTCTAGTGAGACAATATTTCGATAATATCGCCGAGCAGGAAAACGCATACAGTTGCTATAGGGAGGAGACCATACAGGTGATGTTGCAAATGCTCATCGTTGAAAGCATGAAGATAGGCCACTATCCGGAACCAAATCACATTGGTGCAGACCATCTGCATATTCACAATTTCTTTTCCCTGCTGGAAAAAGAGACCTCCAATATCAATTATTTGGCGCCAATAAGAATAAGAACGGCTAAAGAATTCGCGCAGAACCTGGATATGCATCCTAACTACCTTAATGCGGTCCTCAAAAAACATACCGGACAAAATGTAAGCGCACACATTCGTGACCGCATCCTTGAAGAATCCAAAACACTTTTGCTGTATACCTCCTGGTCCTTACAGAATATATCCTACTGTCTTGGGTTCGCCGAACAACCCAACTTTACAATCTTCTTTAAGAGGAATACCGGGGTAACGCCTGCATCTTTCAGAAGGAATTTTATCAAATAATTGTTTAGCGTTGATAGTCTATGATGCTTGAAATTCATAAGTAAATCTTTGCAACTCATAATAATTATGCTACTAATGAGGTGAAATTTGAGTGATTAAAATTTAAACTCATGAATGTATCTTTAGGTGAACCCGACACTTTCAAACTAAAGTACCGAATACCAGTCAGCAGTTTATTACTTCCATCATTATGAAAGAGGACAGTAATAAAAATATGCTGGATCACGTCAAGGCCGATGCGGAAGGCATACCCGAACAGGATAGGGAGCAGTTTATCAGGTAGTGGAAAATGAGATTACCTCCCTGCACGAAGGTAATTTTGCAAGGTATCGGGTAAGCCCTTCCGAATTTGCGCGATTTAGGCGCAATAGCAAAACTCAGGAAAATTACCCGAAATATGTGCTAAAACTTCTTTTAGAATTTCAAAACAGCATTTAGAATATGTAATTGATGAAATATCCACTCTGATATTACACACAGAACAAGTATGGGAGTTGAAAAATGATATAAGTTTAGCATCCTATATACACAACCTATAAATATTTATTATCTTTATAACTAAATAAAAAACCGTTACAAATACTTTACGGGATTTCTTTGAATGCTTGTAATCAATTGATTTAGACATAGTTAGTAATGGGTAGCGTCCGTCTGTTAATCAGAGGGTCGCTGGTTCGAGCCCAGCAGAGGGAGCCAAACCCCGCAACGAAAGTTGTGGGGTTTTTGCGTTTAGGCCGGGCGAGAAGTTTATCCTGAGCGCAGGCGAAGGGAGTCCAGCAGAGGGAGCTTCAAAACCCGCAGCGAAAGTTGTGGGTTTTTTGCGTTTATGGCTGGGCGAGAAATTTATCCTGGTTTCACATGGAGGAACCCAAAGAATTCATATTTTGTGTGAAAATTATTAAGTATATTCCCTGCTAATTAGCAGGTAAATACCTTTTAAGACTTGATTGGTATAAAAAATAATATTATGAAATATTTAATTCTGATTTTATGTTTTTTAAGCTTGGACGTGAAGAAGGATAAAAATGTCGAAACTTTTTTTCCATACCATTCGTTTCCATCCATAGATATTCCCAATGGTGGCCATCAAGATCGTCGAAACTATGTTGGTACGTAAAGCCATAATCGGTAGCCGGATTCGGTATTGTGGCACCAGCAGCTACCGCTTTATCTACTATTTCTTAACTACCTAAAGCAAGGTTCGCCTGTTTAACTGTGGTTTTCCTGCTCCTGCAAAGCGATCCGTTCTCTAAAGGATTTATATCGCGACCGGCCAATAGGTAAAATTTCTCCGCTTTTAAGCTTTAATGCATATTTGGTACCCGAAGAGATTAAGATCTGCTCCATTTGTTTCATTTGAACCAAATACGATTTATGGATGCGTTCGAAACCAGCAGGCAAAATTTGCTCCAGCGCATCAAGCCCCTTATCGTGCAATGTGATGCTGCCATCTAGAAGATGCAGTTCGCTGTATATACCCGCCCCTTTAATATAGTTGAGCTGGTTAAGTTCGATAAGGCGGACACTGCCGTTTTTTCGCACGGTGAGGTAGCGCAAGTTGCTGCTGAGTTCTTTTTTTGTAGCTGTTGCCCTACTGAGCGCCAGTGTAAGCCGTTCCTGATCGAAAGGCTTTGGAACAAAATCGAGTACACCTAACTCGAAAGCACGAAGTGCATTTTCGGTATTGGCCGAAACTACTATGGTTTGAAAAGTGCGCGAGGTTAAAGATTGCAGTACTTCAAAACCGTCTTTCCCGTTCAGGTTAAGATCGAGCAACAAAATATCAATGCTGTTCTTTTCCAGAAAATCCATTCCCTTTTTAAGCGAATCGCAGATCTGGATTAAAGCATTACCTTCGAAATGAGCGGCAGTCATTCGCTCAACCCTTTTCGCTATCCGTGCCTCATCTTCTATTATCAGTATTGTCATTTTGATTTATTGCTTATTTTAATGATACTCATCCAGCCTTGTGCCGATGCCGCGGATGAAAATTTCCAGCAGCCTGGATAACTTTCTTCGAGTCTGGCCTTAATGTACCTGAAACCGTTTCCTCCGCTGCGGTCGGCTTGTAACTCCCTATTTTTGCCCAAGGTTTCGAAGGTGTATTGGCAAAAATCATCAGTTTGGCTAAAAGAAAGTTTAAACCTAATTGTACCATTGCCTTGTGATGTATTGTGTGTAATGCCGTTTTCGAGCAGGGTATGGATAATGGCCGGCGGTATGGTTGCCGAAGTTATAATTCCGCTATCTTCCCATTCGTAACTAATTTCTTTTCTAAAACCCATCACTTTCAGGTGCATCTGGCATAAAGCAATTTCCTGCCTGATGGGGATTAAACTTTGTTCAGATATGGCATTCATGATATCAAACTCGTTGGCCAGTGCCTGAATAAATTCGGTTCCTTTCTTAGGCGACTCTTCCACCCAGTCGATAAGCGAGGTTAAGGTGTTTTTGATAAAATGTGGCTGGATGTTTTTCTTTAGAAGTTCGAGCTGTAACCTCGATGAAAGCAGCAATGAATTGGAATGTTCCTGTTCTATCTTTTTCATTCTGATGGTGTGGAGATAGAGCATAGACAGAACAATAAAAGTATAGAAGATAAATATTCCAAAATCGTAAAGCAGATAATAATTCATGCCAGCACTTGCTAAAATACCTGCCATTAGCAGCCAGCTGCCTTTTTGTTTCCGGTAAACTGCATCAAATGCAATAAGCAGCATGGTAAACCACATGGTCCTACTATAATAAATGGCCGATAGATCGTAGTGGCCATAATTGTGGATGTAAATAAAGAGCAGCACACCAAAAAGCAGGCAAAGGAGCAGGTATTTTCTTTTAATGCCAAACTGGATGCAGAAGTAGAGGGGTACCAGGAGCGAAATGGAAAAAGTTAGCCATCCGATTACTTCCATCCGGATAAAGAATTTGGGATAGGGGATTTCAATATAAAATTTAAGGTACTCGGTAATCAGGAGTAAAAAGAAGAGCAGGCAAATTACAGAAAAGATGAGTACAGGATATTGTTTTTTATGGCTGTTGAAATATAGAAAGATATAATATAGCGAGGCTACCAGAAAAGCGCCTGCCATGATAAACATGAGTGAAGAAATAAGCAGTGGCCTGCGAATGAGATTAACATAGGTATCGAGCTTTACGCCCACGTTACGCTGCACCCTGGGGTAACTAAACTGGGTGCTGCGCAAGGCTACGGTGTGCTTGCCCGGTTTGGAAAGTGAATCGGGAACAGGAAGAATTATAGTTTCGTTACCCGGAACTTCATCAACAATGGGCGAGCCGGGTTTCCCATTGATCCCTATTTTAACCCCATCCCAATAAATTTCGTAAGCCCCAAAGGCAATTATCTGAAGGCCCAATGCACCTCCACTGTTGTCAATCAGTTCGGTTTTTTCCCTGATCCAGAAAACCTGTCGGCCGGTAGAGCCACGCTCTTGTCGCCAGCCGGTTTCGTTTAAGCTTTTAGCAGCCCAGGCCACATCATCGCCTGTTTTAAATATAGGGTCGTATTCTTCGTACAATACCTGCCGCTTGCAGGAGCAAAATAAAACCACGGAAAGTATAAACAGGAGAATGCGTTTCATAATTCAAATGTAAGATAAAGATAAATCGCCTTGATGCATTTCAAAAGGATATAGAGCTGTTTGCATGTTTTTTTATTTAGCTCTCAGCACAGAGGACTAATCTTGCAGCATGAAACATATCGCTATCACCTTTACCCTCTTTATTTGTTTTTGGTTAAACAGTACCGCACAATTAAAAGAGCGTTCGTTTTCCGGTCACGTTAAAGAGAAAACAACCAATGCGGCAATACCTTTTGCAAGTGTTACTATTTTAAATGAAGCCGGTAAACCATTGGTATCGGGCATGGCCGATGATAAGGGGAAGTTTACTTTGGGCACCACACAACAAGGCAAACTCAGCATCGAATTTAGTTTTATGGCCTACCGCAAAGTAAGCGTAACAATTGAGGTTGATAAGAATAAAGCTGATTTGGGAACTGTTTTAATGGAGCCCGATACAAAGGTGTTAAACGAAGTATCCGTTACGGCAGAAAAAGCAGCTGTAAGTTTAAAGTTAGATAAAAAGGTTTTTGAGGTTGGAAAAGATATTCTTTCGCAATCGGGTTCAGTAACCGAATTACTAGCAGGGGTGCCCTCGGTAAGTGTTGCGCCCGGTGGTGGCATAAGCCTGCGCGGAAACAGTAGCGTTTTGGTGCTGATTAACGGCAGACGGTCTGGTTTAACAGCCGGAACGGCGCTTGAACAATTGCCCGCCGACCAGGTAGAAAGGGTAGAAGTTATTGCCAATCCTTCTGCACAATATGATGCTTCGGGCTCGGCAGGGATCATTAATATTGTGCTGAAAAGAAATAAAAAAAGCGGTTTTAACGGGCAGCTTCGGCTGGTGGGCGGTATTCCGAACGACAGCCGGATTTCGCCGAGTTTAAATTATAAATCGAACAAATTAAATCTCTTTTCAACCATTGGCTTACGCTTTTCTGATTATGTGGGTTTATATAAAACTAATCAAACCGTAAATCAACAAGGTTTCAACTCTATGCTTAACCAGCACCAGGATGAAAACAGACATGACGATGGCCGTTTGGTTTATTTCGGGGCCGATTATCAGCCCGATAGTTTAAACACCATCACCATGGCTTACCTGCGCAATGCTACAAAAGACCACGATAAAACCACCCTGGGGTACAATTATTTCAGTTCAGCTCCCGATAGCTCACTGGTACGTACAGGCGAATCGTGGGAAAACAGAAATTACAATCAACTGGAGTTTAACTACACCCGACTCTTTAAAAAGCCCGGCAAAAAGTTAACGGTAGATATGCAGTACGATTTCTGGAATAGTGCTAAAAACTGGAATCTCGCCACCAACAAAATATTGCCATCGGTAGAGCAACGACCCGAAATCAGGACGACTGCCATTGGTTCGAGCAAAGATTTTGCAGCGCAAAGCGATATGGTTATCCCGCTTAAAGGCAAGGCCGCCTTAACCTATGGCATTAAAGCCGAAAACAGGAAAGTAAACAGCGATTTCCTGGCAGAAGGAAAAGCCGCAAATGGCTGGGCGGTAATTGATGACATTGACAATGGTGTCGGCTATAATGAATTTATTGGAAGTGCTTATTTACAATTCAACAGTGAAATCAATCGCTTTTCATACCAGCTGGGGCTAAGGAGTGAATATACGAAAGTAAGTATTGACGATAAAAAAGGAATTTATAACAGCAATAAAGATTATCTGAAACTGTTTCCAACCGTGCATTTGGGTTATGAAATGAGCAAAAGCACTTCGTTGCAGCTGAGTTACAGCAGGCGTATTAACCGGCCGGCTTTAAATAACCTTTACCCCTTTAATGAAATAACCGATTACAATTCCAGGTATGTGGGTAATCCCGATCTTAATCCATCCTATGCCGATGTACTCGAGCTGGGCCTGCTTGTGCGGGCGGGTACGTTTATTATTAACCCATCGCTATATTACCAGCACAACACCGGGGTAATGATTGATTACAGTTACCGCGAGAACGGACTTTTTATTTCAATGCCAGTTAACATTAAACAGGAAGAACGCTCTGGCGCAGAACTTTCGGTGCTTTATAATCCTTACAAATGGCTGCAAATGAATATGGAATTGAATGCTTACCACTTCAGTCAGGCCGGGGTTTATGCCAGTCAGGATTTTGCTTTTTCAAGCAATACGTATACATCCAGATTAGGTACGCAGGTAAAATTGCCCAATAAATTCAGTGTGCAGGCCCGTTATAATTTTACCGGTGCAGTTAATAATGCACAGAGTAGTATGAAAGCAATCCACTCGATCGACGTTGGGATTGGTCAGAACTTTTTAAAAGATAAGGCTAGCTTGTTGTTCGATGTGAGCAATTTGTTTAACCTGCGCAAATTTTCTACCACTACAACGGGGCAGGGCTTTAGCATTACGCAAGTAAACAGTCCCAACGCGGCCAGGTATCGCCTGACTTTTGTTTACAAGCTTAATTTAAGCGATGGTCAGGGGGTTAGACAGGCTAAGAGCGGGAACAGGAGTTAGAGGGGGAGTGTATTTTTATCACCTACGGCATATGAGGTTGGTAAAATAGATTTCCTTATCGAGACACTAAGAACGGTTAGCTGTTCTTATTTTAATCCCGCTAATCACCTAACCACGATTCAACAGCGAATTAACCATGAGTCGAATAATCCCAACAATAAATGGCAAGCCCGAAAATCCGTTGCTTGCCATTTATAATTTAATATACAGACTACCCCTGATGCTCAGGCATACCGTTCGGATCCATCCATACATATTCCCAATGATGGCCATCAAGATCGTCGAAACTATGTTGGTACATAAAACCATAATCGGTAGCCGGATTCGGTATTGTGGCACCAGCAGCTACTGCTTTATCTACCATTTCGTTAACAGCATCTTTACTATCGGCCGATATGGCAATGGAGGTTTCTATTGCTTTGTGGGCATCGATGATTTCTTTTTGGGTAAAAGTTTGGAAAAAGGTTCTGGTCAGCAGCATTACGTAAATGGTATCGCTGATGATCATGCAGGTTGCTTTCTCATCGGTAAACTGTGGGTTAAAAGTATAACCAAGTTTGGTGAAAAACTCCACCGACTTGTTAAGGTCGCTAACGGATAGGTTCACAAAAATTTGAGTTGCCATATTGTTTTCTGATTTAGTATATTCAAAAGTATAATAAAGCCGGGTAAGTATTAATGTGCAAAAACGACAAGTTAAGGGGTTAAACGTGACTTATGTGAATTCTTTTTACCTTTAGTTCAGGTTTCCGATGGTAACCACTAAATGCAAGCCTTAAACCTCTAAATCTATTAATCGCTCATGAAACGAATATTACTCATTTTAACAGTTTTGCTTCCCTTTTCTGTTTTAGCTCAAAAGAAATTACCAATTGTTAAAGCGGGAGTTGGTCAGGCAAAATTCTACGAAGCGTACAAGGCATCATCGAACTGGTACATCAATCCCAAGATAAAATTAGATGTGTTTACAACTGGTAAAATAACCAAATCAATAAACATAAAATTCAAAACGGATATAGATTCTATTGTGTTTAGGATAGGACCTGGGGAGCAAAAAGAATTTATTGTTTTGTTAAACGGCAAAGATTCCTGCCGCACCAAGATTGTGTGTCCTGAGCTAAAAAACTTCAGCAAAATATTGCCTGAAGTGCACGATTCAATTCCTTTTTTTGTGAATAAATACAATACGAACTTTTTACCGGTGTTTTTCAACAAAACTGATTCCCTTTTATTAAACTTCGATTCAGGCGCAACCGAGGTAGACTTTACTACCGCTGCACTTAAGCAAAAAGTTAAATCTAAGCCCAAACTTTATAACACCGATTATGATATCAAAATTGGGAATCATACCTACAAGAGCAAAATTTATGATATCGAATTGGCGGGCAATGAAACCGATGGCCTGCTGGGATGGGATATATTCGACGGTATGATTGTAGCGTTAGATTATGATCAGAATAAAATGATGGTGCATTCTACCATGCCCAAGCAGATTTTACAGGATAAGGAATACACCAGGTTTAAGATCACCTATATCAAAAACAAACCTTTTATAGAAAGTGAAATTTCGCAAAGCGGGATCAAAAATAAAAGCCTCTTTTTCTTCGATTTAGGTTATCAGCGCACAGCTATGCTTGATAACGATTTGCTGCAGGAAATGCGCTTTCCAACCGGGAAGATGGAAGTGATCAAAAAGGTAATTATGCATGGTACAAGAGGTAATGAAATCCCGGTAACCACGGTAAAACTGCAAAGTTTGAAGATTGGTAATTTTGAATTGAAAAATGTTCCAGCTCAGGTTATGGAGCAAAACAAACCCATGCCAGGAGTTAACGTTCATTATCTGGGAACCGATATTCTGAAAAGATTCAATACGGTTTTTGATTTTCAAAATGATGTGATCTATCTAAAGCCAAACCATCTCTATAATGTTGCTTATGCAGAACAAAAGATTTAATTATCATTTTTTTAACCGCAAAGATCGCGAAGTGAAGCGCAGAGAACGCAGTGTTATGTCGTCATCTCGACTGAAGTGCAATCCCGAATTTTCGGGAGAGAGATCCTTTTACGTTCATCATCCATTTTAACCACAGAGGTTACAGAGTGAAGGTACAGAGCGCCTCTTGCTAGGACGTAATGAACGGTATAGATGAATGGCTTTTAGGTTCATCTTAATCCTTATACCCTAAACAATTGGTTTTTATAGGTAGATGTCTACATGCCGGTGAGTTTCTTGGATGATTTGAAATTAAGAAAGAGAATCAAGACGGATTAGGATAGTAATTTCAGGATAAATCAATCGGCTGGGTTGAGTTTACAATCTAGTTCAGTAAGAAAAAGGTGTGCTGTAATGCTTTTTTATCATTTCTTAAATGTCGGATTTTTACAACAAATAGTCTATTTATTTCAAGAATTGAGCGGATGAGTTACCTATTTTTGATAAAACCAAATATAAGGAAATGAAAAAAATAGTATTAGTTGGCCTTATGGCGTGTTCCCTAGGCTTAAACCTCAAGGCACAACAAAAAACAGATAAGGTAGAACAAGGGATTTTTAAACCTACCGATGAATCCTTAAAGCAGTATAAATACCCAGACTGGTTCAGAGATGCCAAGTTTGGAATCTGGTCTCATTGGGGCCCTCAGGCAGTTCCCAGACAGGGTGATTGGTATGCCAAGAATATGTACGTTCAGGGCAGTGCGCAGAATAAGTACCACGTGGCAACTTATGGTACGCCATCTAAATTTGGATACAAAGATATTATCGCTTTATGGAAAGCAGAGAAATGGAATCCTGAGCAGTTGATGGCTTTGTATAAAAAGGCCGGTGCCAAATATTTTGTAACCATGGGCTCGCATCATGATAATTTCTTTCTATGGAATTCCAAAATCCATAAATGGAATTCGGTAAATATGGGGCCAAAAAAAGATGTGGTGGGTTTATGGCAAAAAGCGGCTAAAAAAGAAGGACTCCGTTTTGGTGTTTCCGAGCATCTTGCGGCCAGTTTTAACTGGTTTCAGCCAAGCCATGGCGCAGACAAAACAGGGCAATTTGCAGGGATTGCCTATGACGGGCACGATCCGAAATATTCTGATCTTTATCATCTGCCTGCAGATTCGGCTGATATGAAAGAGTGGCTGACCAATAATCCGGGCTGGCATAAACAATGGTTGGAAAATGTTAACGAACTGATCGATAATTATCATCCCGACCTGCTTTATTCGGATAGTAAACTTCCTTTTGACGATATGGGGCGTACAATGGTTGCGCACTATTACAATCAGGATATGGCCAAAAATAAAGGCAAACTTGAGGCTGTATACACGCCAAAAGAGCCATCTGAAGGTAAATGGGCACAAGATGTAGAACGCGGTGTATTGGATTCGATCAGCCCATTTCCCTGGCAAACCGATACTTCGATAGGAGATTGGTATTATAGAACCGGGCAGAAATACAAAAGTGCAAATGAAATCGCCCAGCTTTTGATCGATATTGTAAGTAAAAATGGAAATCTTTTGATCAATGTTGTACAGACTCCAGAAGGAGACCTGGAGCCTGATGTTGTTAAAATTGTTACGGAAATTGGCGACTGGACCAAATTGAATGGAGAAGGTATTTATGCATCGAGACCATGGAAAGTATATGGAGAAGGCCCTTCTACTATTAAATCAAACCAGAAAAAGGGCCATTTTGGTGGTTTAACCGATTCAGGTGAATATCAATCTACCGATATCAGGTATACCACAAAGGCGGACAATCTTTTTGCTTTCTGTTTAAATGTGCCAAATGAAAGCATCAGAATGACCTTACTTGGGCGCAGATCGAAATACCTGGAGAAGCCCATCACTTCGGTTACGATGCTGGGCAGTAAAAGTAAATTAAAGTGGGTGCAGGAAGATGATGCCCTCGTAATTAGCAAACCCGCAGATTATCCGGCCTGGTTGGTAACTGGTTTCAAAATAGAATTCAAAAAATAGGGAGAGCCGCTCACATTTTAAAGTGAAAAATGAAAAGATATTGTTTAGCACTGGATCTCGTTGATGATCCAAAACTCATAGCGGAGTATGAAGCTTATCACCTTAACGGTTGGCCTGAAATTAAGCGGAGTATTATCGAATCGGGGGTTTTGGAAATGGAAATATACCGCATTTCGAATCGTTTGTTCATGATTATGGAAACTGAGAATGATTTCAGTTTTGAAAAAAAAACAGCTATGGATATTGCTAACCCTAAGGTGAAAGAGTGGGAAGAACTGATGTGGAAATATCAGCAGGCATTACCCTTGGCAAAGCCGGGAGAAAAGTGGCTGCTAATGAAAAATATATTTAAGTTAAACGAATTGTGATATGAAAAAGTCGAACTGGCACATGCACACCGAACAGATTGATTTCCAGCTGCCCGCTGTTGTTTTTGGAACAAGCAGTTTGGGCAATCTTTATCAGTCCGTTGATTACTCTGTAAAGTTGGCTATTGTTGAGGCTTGTGTAAAATCGGCCAAGCCAGTTGCATTCTTTGATACCGCAGGTAAATATGGGGCTGGCCTCGCGCTAGAATCATTAGGGAAATGCCTTGCTGATTTAAATGTTGATAAAGAAAATGTGGTGATCAGCAATAAGCTTGGCTGGTATAGAACAGAACTTTTGACTCCTGAGCCAACATTTGAACCAGGCATATGGAAAAATATCGGGCATGATGCCGTACAGATGATCAGTTATGAAGGGATAATGAAATGTTTTGAACAGGGTAATCATTTGCTGGGCGATTATCATGCCCAAATGGTTTCTGTACATGATCCTGACGAATACCTGTTGGCAGCTGATAACAGATCGGATTACGAAGAAAGATATCAGCACATTATCGAAGCCTATAGGGCATTAGGCGATCTAAAGTCAGCTGGTTTAGTATCTTCTATTGGGGTAGGGGCAAAAGACTGGAAAGTAATCGAGCTGATTACAAAAGATGTGGCGCTGGACTGGGTAATGATTGCCAATAGTTTAACCTTAAAGTCACATCCTAAAGCACTGGTGGCTTTTGTAAAACAGCTAAATCAAAAGAACGTACAGGTAATTAACTCGGCTGTGTTTAACGGAGGGTTTTTAACAGGAGGCGATTTTTTCAATTATCAGCAGGTTGATCGTGATACAGTATCGGGAAAAGCACTACTCGATTGGAGGAACGAATTTTTTAAAGTTTGTGATGAGTTTGATGTGCTACCGGCTGAAGCCTGTTTTAATTTCTCTTTCCAGTTTCCTGGGGTGAAAAGCATTGCCTTAAATACTACACGACCTGAGAAAGTTGCCGCCAATGTTGCCCTTGCCGCAAAAGAGCTGCCCTTAGCCTTTTGGACTGAAATGCAGCACCGTGGGTTAATCGAAACCGAATCATTTAATTACAGTATCTAAGTAATAAATCTTAGGTTTTACTTAAAACCAAAAAAGGTTTATCATAAATTGTCATCCTGAGCTTGTCGAAGGACCTTTTTTAATCTCTTAAAAGGCGTTTCGACAGGCTCTCTGTAGGAGTCCTTTGGACAACGTGACAAACTCGAAGTAAATTACAATTTATGATACAGCCTCTTTGTATTTTTTGTTAATCGATGAATTGTATCTGTTGTACCATGTAGGCCTTCCCAAATTTCTGCGGATCGTGTACCACTGTTGCCTTAATGGCCTTCCATTTTGGCCGTTGTCCTTTTTGCCAGTTTGCACGGATTTCCTGTACATTTAGCCATATTTCTTCGAGTTCGTTCTGTATGGTACTGTCTTCATAAGTGAGCTGTAACTTATCAGGAACCATATAATAGTTATTTCCTGTTTTGCTTAGTCTTATTACGGGTCCGCCAGGTACATATGAGGTAATCAGCTGAACAGGAAATGATTCAATTCCTTTGTATTGCTCTTTGCTAATTATCTTTTCGAAAATAAAGTAGTATTCAGGCCCGTCTTGAAGTGGTTCTTTATCGCGGTTGAATCTGGCTTTAACGCGGTAAGAATAACCAGGTTCTCTTTGGTCAAAACCTACAAGAGAGGCACCCGCATCTACATTGCCTGGCAACTTTAAAAGCACATCATTATCTGCAGCATAATGAGGGCTTACCTGCAGTTCAACTTCCTGTCCGTTTTTTAAGTTCAGCGGACCATATCTTTCCGATTTTTTACATGAAACAAGTGCAAAGGCTACAAAAAGAAAAAGTAGGTTTTTCATAGGTGAGTGGTTTTTAGACTAATGGTTCCTCATAAAACGTAAAAACATCCATAAACGCTACAACAGATTGATCATCTTTCGGGTTGTTGTTAAATATTCAAACTGATAATTTAGCTAAACCTTAAAATGTGCTAATAGTCCCGTGTTTTGTATAAATCGGTCTTGGCGCGCTACAATACCTTTGTTATCAATATTTAACAAAGAAAAAAATGTCGAAAATAATTTTAATTACCGGTGCTTCACGTGGCTTTGGTAAAATCTGGGCAAAGGCCCTTTTAGAACGTGGCGATAAAGTAGCTGCAACCGCAAGAAATACAGCAGATTTAAATGATTTGGTAGAAGCTTATGGCGATGCCGTGTTGCCGCTTCAATTGGATGTAAACGATAGAGATGCCTGTTTTGCCGTAGTTGAAAAAGTTAAGCAGCACTTTGGCCGCGTTGATGTATTGATCAATAATGCAGGATTTGGTTTGTTTGGTGCCATAGAAGAAACGACTGAACAACAGGCCCGTGCACAAATGGAAACCAATTTTTTTGGTCTGCTGTGGGTAACACAAGCAATTGTTCCGGTAATGCGCGAACAGAAAGCCGGGCACATTATCCAGGTTTCTAGCTTCCTGGGTTTGGTGAGTTTGCCTGTTCTGGGTTTATACAATGCCTCGAAATACGCCGTTAACGGCTTAAGTGAAACCTTGGCTACAGAAGTAAAAGGTTTTGGCATTAAGGTAAGTTTAATCGAACCAAATGGTTTTTCTACCGATTGGTCGGGTGCTTCAGCTTTCCAAACAGCGCCGCTAGAAGTATATGCTCCAGTTAAAAAAGCATTTTTTGATGCTTCAACACCCGATAGTTGGGGCAAACCAGAAGCAACCGTACCCGCTGTATTGGCATTGATCGACAGTCTTAATCCTCCTTTACACTTCTTGTTGGGTAAAGTGGCTCTACCAGGTGTTAAACAGGTTTATGCAGAACGTTTGGCTGAATTTGATGAATGGGCTGAAGTAGCTACGAATGCGCACGGTCATTAATAAATCATTTAAAACCTTTAACTACAAGCTGTACGGGGTAATTGTGTAGCTTGTAGTTAATTATTATTCAAAGGGATGAAACACTATAAAAATTTAGCCGAATTACACCGAGAAAATGCATTTCCACCACCCGAGAACCCATTGTTTAGCATTTACAAATGCGACCATATGTGTACCATGGGCGACCGGGAGTTTACGAGCGATTTCTATATGATCGGTTTTAAAAAGATTATTGCAGGACAAATCCTTTATGGACGTACAAAATACGACCACGAGAGTGGTTCAATGATGTTCTTTAAACCCAATCAGGTAATCGAAATGAAAAACCTGGAGATGGATGAAGATGGTTTTTTGATTTTTATTCATGAAGATTTTTTGAATGGGCATATGTTGCATGATACCATCAAAAAATACCACTACTTCGATTATGAAACCAACGAAGCGCTACATCTCTCGCCCAGTGAAGAAAGCACTGTATGGGAGCTGTATCATAAAATTGAAACCGAATACCGAAACAACCAGGATGAATATAGTCGCGAATTGATTTTGGCCAATGTAGATACTTTGCTTAAGTACAGTCAACGTTTTTACAAAAGGCAATTTCTTAACCGTACAGAAATTTCGGGCAAAACAGTAACCAGGTTTAATGAAGAAATAAATAAATACGTTGCTAATGGATTATTGGCTACTAAAGGTTTGCCATCAGTGCATGATATGGCAGCGCGTTTAAACATTTCGGCAGGTTATTTAACAGATGTTTTAAAACAGGAGAGTGGAAAAACGGCTTTAGAACATATCCATATTTACCTGATATCTGAAGCAAAAAATCGTTTGATCGGTGAAAATAGATCGGTTTCGGAGATTGCTTATGCATTGGGATTTGAGAACCTTTCTTATTTCTCGCGTTTATTTAAAAAAGAGGTTGGTATTAGTCCGAATACATTTAAAAAGCAGTTGCTGAATTGACGTTTTAACCGCAAAGGGCGCTAAGAGGGGCGCAGAGAGCCCAAAGTTAGGCCTATTGTTGGTCAGGATTTGCGATCCAGACCCCGAGTGCTACGGATTTACAATCCGTTTTTTAGCTATTTATTTGTCCTGCAGGTCTAGAAGAGGGGCACAGAGGCACCAAGGCATGTTGGTTTCTGTCGCAAAATAGACTTCGGACTCCCGACTCCCGATTTCGGACTATTTCCATCCTTTAACCACTAAGGCACAGCGCGCATAAAGGCATATTTCTTTCTTTGCACGATAGATTCTGGACTTCTGACTCCCGGCTCCTGACTAAAAGAACCACTCATCCCCCAAAACCCTACGCTCCTGTACTTTATCTTTTTTCTTAAAATTAGTTTTCGTTGCTTTGTTTGGAACAGAAAATTTTTGGAAAAGAAACCCTACATATCGCTTTATTGGAAATGTCAGCTAATTGGCTGGTGTGTGGCCGCTTTGTATTGGGGATTTCAAGGTTGGTCTGCAGCTGGTAATTTCAGATTCGATATGGCTGTTGTACAGTTTGTTTCGGATGTGATCATGTACATTTTGATTACCCATTTGTACCGTAATTTTGCAAATAAAAACCATTGGCAAGACCTGGCGCTTCAAAAACTGATCTGGCGGATGTTGATCGTTATTCCAGTAATGGGTATTTTTTATGCCATAATTACGGTTAGTAAGTTGTACCTGGTGAGATTACTGTTTCTAAGCCACCCACACCAGTCGTTTGCTGATTTTTTTAGTTTAAATGCAGTAGGTATTTTTGTTGCTGGTATCCGCTTAATGGCCATATGGCTTTTAGCCTACCACCTTTACCACTACGCAAAACGGGAAATGCGGTTATCAGTAGAAAATGCCAGATTGGAGCTTAGCTTTAAACAGTCGCAACTGGATAATCTTTCTGCTCAGTTAAATCCCCATTTTTTGTTCAATGCACTCAATAACATAAAATCTTTGGTATATACCCGGCCCGATGCAGCGGGTAGGGCAATCGATCTGCTAAGCGAACTGTTGCGCAGTGGATTGTATAAAGGCAGCGCCATGCTGATCAGGTTAAATGAAGAAATAGACCTGGTGAAAGATTACCTGGAGTTAGAAGGTTTGAGGATGCAAGAAAGATTACAATACGATTTGGATATCGATATTTCGCTCTCTGCGCTGATGGTGCCACGCTTATGCATTCAAACATTGGTAGAAAATGCGGTAAAACATGGAGTTGCATTAGAAAAGCAGGGCGGGAAGATTGAGGTAATAATTAACGAACAGAATGGATTGGTAAGCATCCGTGTTTTAAACCCTGGAAAGTTGGAACCAAATAAAACGGTGGCGGGCATAGGACTGCAGAACCTGAAAGAACGGCTCGATCTCAGTTACCAGCACCATGCATCTTTCAGCCTGTATGAAATGGAGCAAAAGGTTTGCGCCGAAATTAAAATCCCAATCAGATGAGCAACATTAGAACACTGATTGTTGACGATGAACGTGGCGCAAGGCAGGAACTGATAAGGATGTTAAAAAGCTATCCGCAGGTTACGGTATTGGGTGAGGCTGCCAATGCTGATGAAGCCGAGCAACTTATCGGACTTTTAAAGCCCGACCTGATTTTTTTGGATATACAGATGCCTGGCCGTTCGGGTTTCGACCTGTTGGAGAATTTGGTACATGTGCCGCAGGTGATTTTTGTAACCGCTTTCGACAGTTATGCGGTGCAGGCTTTTGAAGTAAGCGCCATGGATTACCTGATGAAGCCCATACGGGAGGAACGCTTTAAAAGTGCAATGGATAAAGCCATAGAAAAGATCGGTGCGAATGATGGAGCAGCTGTTTTTATAAAGGATAGGAGCAAACACCACCTCATTAAATGGAAAGATGTGCATCTGGTCGAGTCGGTAGAGAATTACGCCAGGCTCTTTTTCGGGCAAGAGCAGGTATTGCTCAAAACCTCATTAAACAAACTCGAAGATAACCCCGATTGTGAAAGATTTTTTAGAGCCGGCAGAAGTATATTGTTTAACCTCGACTACATCAGTTCGGTAAAAAAAGATGATGAGGGGATGTTTGTAGAACTTAAAACGGGAAATTTAATCAGAATATCAGAACGGCAGGCTGTTAAATTACGGAGCCTCATTAAAACATAAATTATAATTTTTTGATCATGAAAATAAACTTAGTAAAACTGGGTATGGCTGCGCTATGCCTCGTAATGGGCATTGAAGCCTTTCCACAGCAAAAACTAACCTTACCAGATACCACTAATTATATCATCAATGATAGCGTGATGATTAAAACAAAATACGGCATTACTTTATCTGCTGTAGTGGTGAGGAAAAAAGGTATGCCGCAGAAATTACCTGCCGCACTCTTTTATTTTATCTATTCCAACACCAATAGAAGTTTGATGGAAGCCAAATACGCTGCCGATCATGGTTATGTAGGCATTGTTGCTGATGCCAGAGGGAAACGGCTCAGTCCCGATAGGCCCGAACCTTATGAGCATGAAGGACAGGATGTGAATGCGGTTATCGATTGGATCACCAATCAATCATGGAGTGATGGCAGGGTTGGCATGTATGGAGGAAGTTATTCTGGTTTTGCACAATGGGCTGCCACCAAGCACCTGCATCTGGCGCTTAAAACCATTGTACCTTATGTAGCTGCAATTCCAGGGCTTGGCTTACCCATGGAAAATAATGTTTTTTTAACAGCCAATTATCAATGGGCATTTTACATCACCAATAACAAATACACGGATGATGCTGTGAATAACGATAATGCCCGCTGGCGCAGGATGCGGAATAACTGGTGGGAAAGTGGGGTTGCTTACAATAAGGTCGACAGCATTGACGGTACACCAAATCCATTGTTGCAGAAGTGGCTTAGTCACCCCGATTACGATGCCTACTGGCAGTCGATGGTGCCTTATGGTAAAGAATTTAAACACATTAATATTCCAGTACTTAGTATTACCGGCTATTATGATGATGGACAGGTTTCGGCATTGGAATACCTCCGCGAACATTATAAGTATAATCCCTCGGCCGAACATTATTTAATTATAGGCCCTTATGATCATTTTGGATCACAGATAGGTGGAGTAGCTATGCTAAGGGACTATGAGGTAGATTCAATAGCACTAATCAATACCCGCGAAATCACTTTCCAATGGCTCGATTATATTCTTAAAGGCGGAAAGAAACCCACACTGATAAAAGATAAGATCAATTATGAGGTCATGGGCGCAAATAAGTGGAAGCATGCACCTTCATTGGTAAAAATGGAAGATCACCGTATCCGGTTTTATCTGGATAGTATAAACGGAACGATGCTGTTATCGCAGCAAAAGCCAGCTGAACAAATTTTTATGCATCAACAGGTTG
Organism: Pedobacter sp. ISL-64; assembly: GCF_018613605.1. Lineage (GTDB taxonomy): Bacteria > Bacteroidota > Bacteroidia > Sphingobacteriales > Sphingobacteriaceae > Pedobacter. The sequence continues at coordinate 235,999 of NZ_JAGGPU010000002.1, forward strand.
ATCTGGCAGACAGAACCACATTCTACAATGATTATTACCCTGATCCGATCATCAAAAAAGAAATCGACAGATCCAATGGGCTGTTTTTTATTACGGAGCCATTTAATAAAGCCGTTTCAGTATCAGGTGCGCTAGAGGGACAGCTTAAAGCCATCATAAACAAAAGGGATATGGATGTAGGCCTGGTTCTTTATGAAGTTACGCCCTCAGGCGAATATTTCCAGCTCTCTTATTATTTAGGAAGAGCCAGTTACGCATACGATATGAGTAAAAGAAACTTGCTTAAACCTGGGAAATTAGAAACCATACCTTTTTATAGATCGAGAGTATTCAGTAAGCAGCTGCAAAAAGGGAGCAGATTGCTTTTAGTGCTCAATATTGATAAAAATCCTTTTGCACAGATCAATTATGGAACTGGTAAGGATGTGAGTAAAGAAACCATAAAAGATGCAGGCACTCCACTCAAAATTAAATGGTCTACACTGAGTTTTATTGAGCTTGGTTTTTCGGTAGATGAAAAAAGTTTGTTTAAATAATGTAGCGGGTCTGGATTTGCAATCCAGACCTAAATGCTAAGGATTTGCAATTCGTTTTTAATTATTTATTCCACAGATCTAGAAGATGAACGCAGAGCCAATTCCAGCATCTATCTTACATTTTCCATCCAATAACTAAGGCAAGAAGCACACAAGGGCATGTTTCTTCTGCAGTATAGACTTTGAACTAATCCATCTTACATCCCTTCAGACTTTTCGCATCAGTTTACTTACGTGGCTTTCGTCAACAAGGCCAAATTCTTCCGCAATTTGTTTCAATCCAAATCTTCCGCTTTCTATTCGCTGTTGAATTAAATGCTGACGATAATTGTGGATATACTGGCGTAAGGTTATACCTGTATTTCTTTTAAAATAGGGCCCTATATAGTCTTCTGAAAGGTTAAAATGTGCCGCCATTACATTCGCTTTTAAATTTTTAGGCTGGTAAATGTATTTGTGCAGGTAACAGAAGATGGCTTGGATGTCTTTCGAGCGTTGCGCGCTATTTTTGATTTCGGGCATATTGCGCTGCATGATATCGGAAAGTACTAAGATCTGCGTCCAGATTAAAGCTTCATTTTGCAACATGTTTATATTGAGCGATAAGATAACTGCGATGATGTTTTCAACAATCAACTGATCGTTTGCCGTAAAGTTAAAACCTAGAAAATGTGTTTCACGGCTTTTGATCAGGTATTCCAGGTATTGCAAGCCTGTTGGGTTAACCTCTTTTTGATGAATGAATATATCGGTAAACTTGATATAAATGAAATGTGTTTTTTCTTCAATTTCGAAACGATGATCATCATCCGGACCAATTAAGAAGAGATTTCCTTTTTCGTAAGCAATGGAGATTTCGTTAATGATATGCTGGCCAGATCCATTTTTAATGTAAATCAGTTCATAATGGTTGTGCCGATGTAAAGGGTGCTGCCACTTGCTTACTTCAAATTCCGAAATAACAATAGGTTGAAATTGGATATATCGCTTCATCATAGATTTATACAAATCTATCATACTATTTTACAAAAACATATCTGTGGTTTGTCAGGATCTTTACCGTATGTGAATTAATTTAAATTAAAAGAGATGAATAACAGTAAAACAGCATTGGTTGTGGGTGCAAATGGGGTAATTGGCAGTAATTTAATCAGCCACTTAGAAAATCTTGGCGATTGGGATATTATCGGTTTATCGCGTCGGGGTGGGCTGGGTAAAGATAAAACGAGGTACATTTCTGTAGACCTGCTGGACCCAGAGGACAGTAAGAAGCAATTGAGCCTCTTAACTAAAGTAACACATGTTTTTTATGTCGCATATCAGGATAAACCTACATGGGCGGAGTTGGTAGCACCTAATTTGGCGATGCTTATAAATGTGGTTAATGCCATTGAAGGTATTGCAAAAGACTTACAGCACATCAGTTTAATGCAGGGCTATAAAGTATACGGAGCGCATTACGGTCCTTTTAAAACACCGGCAAAAGAAAGCGACGGTGGACATATGCCCCCAGAATTTAATGTAGATCAGCAACAGTTTCTTGAAGCACAGCAAAAGGGAAAAAAATGGAGCTGGTCTGCACTCCGGCCATCTGTGGTTGCGGGTACGGCATTGGGTAATCCAATGAATTTGGTTTCTGTAATTGCAGTTTATGCATCCATATCGAAAGAACTGGGTTTGCCTTTGCGCTTTCCTGGCAAATTAGGAGCATATGATAAGCTTTTAGACATTACAGATGCTGGATTATTGGCAAAAGCAACGGTATGGGCGGCCACCAACCCAGCATGTGCCAATCAAGCTTTTAATATAACCAATGGTGATTTGGTCCGATGGAACGATCTTTGGCCTAAAATTGCAGCTTATTTTAAAATGGATACTGCCCCTCCACTTCAAATGTTTTTGCAAACCGTAATGGCCGATAAATCGACTTTGTGGACACAGCTGCAAGAAAAACATAACCTAGCCAAACACAGTTATGGAGAAGTATCTTCATGGGCCTTTGGCGACTTTGTTTTTTCTTGGGATTACGATTTCTTCTCAGACGGTACCAAAGCAAGACGATTGGGCTTCCATGAGTATATCGATACTGAAAAAATGTTTTTTGATCTGTTTGATGAACTTAAAAGTAAAAGGGTTATCCCAAATTAATTCCATAGTAATTAAATATCTTTTTGCTTACAGGAATCGGATATGTTTTTTTTCTTTTCCATTTTTATAGCCTTTTCTAAAAAGATACATACTGATGGTAAATAATAGAATATCTAATGCCATAAAACCAACAAACGGAAATAGCTTAGTCACGGTATCGGTAAATTCTTCCCAAGTGTTTAATATAACCAGTAGCTTTGTGCTATAAATTGTGGCTGCAAATAGGAGGAGTGCAAAGAAATAATAAAACATGGCTTTGGAGGAAATTTTCATTGTGATAAGTTTTAATTAAAACGAATGGTTTAGTTAATTCGCTACAACCCAGGTAGAAAAGACGGTATATCGAATTCAAAAGGATTTTAAACGCCGATAGGTTCCAAATCGTGACTTAGGGTTATTATTGTGCTCGTTAAATTTGCCTTCATTTATAAATATTTATTTGCCCCACTGATGCTGAACTTATTCAGCGCCGATATTTATTATAGCACTAATGTTCCCATAATTTAGATATTTGCAACTGCTAATAATTTAAATGATGAAACCTTACCTGCAACTTTTCGATTTTTCTAAGAAAATAAATTATAAAACTGAAATTCTTGCAGGTTTAACGGTGGCCATGACGATGATCCCCGAATCGTTATCATTTGCTATTCTTGCAGGTTTCCCTCCTTTAACAGGTTTATACGCCGCTTTCATTATGGGGTTGGTTACGGCTGTTTTAGGTGGCAGGCCAGGTTTGGTTTCTGGAGGGGCAGGTGCAACAGTAATCGTGCTCATTGCCTTAATGAAAACCCAGGGTATAGAATATGTTTTTGCGGCAGTGGCTTTAGCAGGTGTAATCCAGATAATAGTGGGGCTGTTTAAACTTGGAAAATTCGTCAGGCTGGTTCCGCAGCCCGTAATGTTTGGCTTTGTTAACGGTTTGGCGGTTATTATTTTCATGTCGCAGCTGGAACAGTTCAAAACCCTTGTTAACGGCAGAATAGAATGGTTGAGCGGTACCCCTTTATATATCATGTTGGCTTTGGTATTACTCACCGTTGCAATAGTGATCATTCTCCCTAAAATAACCAAGGCCATTCCATCCTCGCTGGTGGCTATTATTGTGGTTTTTCTTATCGTTTTATGTTTTGGAATTGATACCAAACTGGTTAAACATATTGCTTCAGTAAATGGAGGGTTCCCTCCGTTTCATATTCCGAAAGTGCCGTTGAATCTGGATATGCTGAAGATCATTTTTCCTTATTCGCTCATTATGGCAGGTGTGGGCTTAACGGAGGGCCTGCTTACCTTGAATCTGGTTGATGAAATTACAGAAACCAAAGGCGATAGGAACAGAGAGAGTATTGCTCAAGGAATTGCGAATATTGCAAATGGTTTTTTTACAGGGATGGGTGGCTGCCCGATGATTGCCCAAACACTGGTTAACCTTTCTGCAGGTGCCAGGGCAAGGTTATCGGGCATTATTGCTGCCTTAACTATATTGGTTATTATTTTGGCAGGCGCTCCGGTAATAGATCGCGTACCCATGGCGGCTTTGGTTGGTGTAATGATGATGGTAGCCATTGGCACCTTTGAATGGATGAGCTTTAAAGTGATTAATAAAATGCCCTCGCAGGATATTATCATTGGGATTCTGGTGGCTGTAATTACAGTTTGGCTGCATAACCTGGCACTTGCGGTATTAATAGGTGTAATTATTTCAGCACTTGTTTTCGCTTGGGAAAGTTCTAAACGAATACGTGCCAGTAAACATATCGATGCCAGTGGTGTAAAAACCTACGAAATATTCGGCCCCTTGTTTTTTGGATCTATCGCCAATTTTAATGAGCTGTTTGATGTAGCTCATGATCCTCAGCATATCGTAATTGATTTTAAGCATAGCCGTGTTTTTGATATGTCGGGTATTGATGCCCTGAATAAACTAACCGGACGTTACCGTTCGGCTGATAAAAAGCTCCAGTTAAAGCACCTGAGTAACGACTGTAAACGCTTGCTGAAAAATGCAGATCAGATTATAGCAGTAAACATTATAGAAGATCCTACTTATCGGGTGGCCACCGAAAAATAATTGATTTTAACTTTTCTGTTTTATGATATAAAATACCACTATATCTAAGGTAATGTTATAATATATAATATGGTAAAGGATTATCCTCACGCCTAAACAATCATTGTCGGTTTAATCTTTACTTCTTGATCTATATTTTATGTTTTTACTAAAACGTTTAAGTACTTTAAGAAAATAGCAACATAAAATTGTTCGATTTATTGTTATTGCTGGCTAAAAATGTCCTTATAGACTGTTTTATAGGATGTTAATTTTTTAAGATATTCTGATAATATTTATTTTTTTACCTGTCTGACTGACAATTATTTTAATAGAATTAGATATTATTGTGCTTTTTTATAAAAATTTCATAAAAATGACAATATGTTATTAAAACGTTTTAGTATATTATATATTTGAGTTAACCAAATACTAAATTTTATGAGAATTCCTAACTATTACTACCGAAGTACCTGTCTTTTTAACCGAGGACATATCATGCCGTTTCCGAAAAAATAAGTTTTAGAAATCATTTTTTTACCAATTAAAGATCCATTAACTATGCGATACTTATGGGCGTGCCTTGTTTTTTTTGCCGCGTTTACATTAAACGTTTTACCGACTTTTGCAACGGGTGAAAAACTTCATAAAGGCCTAACAATTAATTGCTTGATTCTTCAGGATACGACAAAAATCAAGATCGTAACACCGAAAGATTCATTACGAAAAGACAGTTTAGATCAGATCAAGCAGAAAACACTTTACGATAAGTTATCTGGCGGTGTAAAAAAAGACACCAGAGATCTATCACTATTCCCTGCCATTTCATTACAACAAAACTTAAAGGGCAATTTTGCTGGTCTGTATATTCAGGAACCATCTGGTGAGCCTGGGTCTATTCAGAACATGTTTATTAGAGGGGCTGCAATGCCATTATTATCTAAAAAGGATTTGTACGATGCTCAGCCTCTGGTGGTTCTCGACGGAATCCCGTTGGTACGGGAGCATCCTTTTGCTTTTGATATACAGCAATTCGATTTTAATAGAATCGGTCCTGCAACTAATTTATTGGCCGGTATCGATCTGAATAATATTGCATCGGTAGAGGTACTTAAAGATTTAGGTTCTACTTCTGTTTACGGGCCAAGAGGTGTTAATGGAGTGATTGTTTTAACCTCAAAAACAGCTGTTGGTAAATATCGCTCCATATCTTTCAATTCCTATATAGGGATGGTGCAAAAGCCAACTGTAAATACCATCAATGGTAAATATGAAAATGAGTTCAGACAGCGTTTTTATGATGTTTATACCACCAACGGAAGGTATTCTGATGATGAAGAGTATCCGGTATATTTAAGTGATTCGTTAAACAACGTATATAGTGGTAAATCAGACTGGACCGATTTATACTATAAAAATGCTTTAGTATATGGCATTAATTTCTCACTTGCCGGTGGTACCGACAGAGCCAACTTTAGGTTTGCATTGGGTAATACCAAAAGCGAGGGTGTAGCCGACGAAACCGGTATCGACCGTTATAGCGCCACTTTCAATATCAATATGAAGCCGACCAAGTGGTTGCTGTTCTCAACAATGATTAACGCCAACCGTTTAAACCGCGATAGAAATAGAACCTTGCGTGATAGGTTTGCACAGCTTAATTATTTCCCTGATTTGAGTGCACCACTTCCTCCTAATAAGGATTTCTATGCTTCTTATGTACAACAGTATACGAAAGGATTTGATGATAATAAAACAAACAGTATCCAAGGTTATGCCAAACTAGAAGGAACTTTTGGAAAATTTAAAGTGGTATCGTCTTTTAATGCCGATTACAGTGAGGGCTACAGAGATGTTTTCTATGCCAGAACGCTTTTGCAAGGGAACAGTTATGCATCCAATTATTATGGTTTTAGCCAAAGATTAATGATGGATAACAAAGTGACATACGATTTAAACCTTAATAAGGTTCACGATTTTCATTTTGCATTGGGGCAGTCCATGCAATGGGATATTTATAAATATAGTAACGCTTATGCTTATAAAGGCGTTAACGATTACATTAAAATCAATTTGCTCGATTCGAAACCTAAAAATGATAATGGTTCGGATAATGGAAATTACTTAACTCCGGTTGCCTTCCCTAGAGAATTGACGTATCGGTTTCTTGATAAAACAGAAGATAATTTATTGTCTTTCTATGGAAAAGCCGATTATTCATTTAACGATAAATATTTTGTCTCAGCGATATTACGTTTAGATGGCTCTTCAAATGCACAGCCAACAAGCCGCTGGTTTTATTCGCCAACTATTTCCGGAGCGTGGAATATCAAAAACGAATTTTTGAAAGATAACACACTGGTTGATGACTTAGTATTGCGTGCAAGCATTGGTAGAATGGGGCGTACATTTAGTTACGATAATTATGCGCAGGGGCCACAATATACGGCCTCGGTTGGCTATACCGGTAACTTAACGGTGCCTGGATATAATGCATTCGGTGTGTTAACCCGTTCTTACCAATTTGGTTGGGTAGGTTATGGTGTGCCATGGTCGTACTCTGATCAACTTAATATTGGTGCTGATGCTGCGCTGTTAAAAAACCGTCTTCACCTTTCTGTTGATGTATATAGCAAAACCGATAAAAATCAATTAATTGGTATACCGGCTTATGCCGAATATGGTTACAAACAATCTATCGAAAGTGGTATGTCCGTTAATAATATGGGTATTGATGTAACCATTAGCGGTCAGGTAATCGCCAAAAGTAAATTCTCCTGGAATTCTGCCTTAAACTTTAATCACAACGCTAACGAACTGAAGGCATTGCCTAGAGGATTAGATCAGCTGGTTGTGGGTAACAGGTTTTTAAAAGTTGGCCAGCCAGTAGATCAATATTGGTTATTGGTTAATAACGGTATCTATACAGCAGATGCTGATGTGCCGGTGGTTAACGGACAGAAATTAAAATATAAAGGAATTACTTTAAAAGCTGGTGACCCACGTTGGCTAGATCAAAATGGTGATAATACCATTGATGATAATGATAAAGTATTAAAAGGACATTCTTTGCCAACCATTGCAGGTGGTTTTGATAACAACTTTAAATATGGCAATTGGAGTTTAGGTACAAGTTTTTACTTTAATTTAGGTAGAAAGCTAATCAACCAGGAAATGGCTAGCCGTTTCGATTTTGTGAACCGCGAAGGTAATACTGATATCAATTCTGTTAAAGAAATCACCTTCTGGGAAAAACGTGGAGATTATTCAAAATACCCACTTTATAACCCTTGGAGTACCGTAATTCCATATCGCGCAGATCAGGATCTTTTCTTAGAGAATGCTTCATTCTTAAAACTAAGGCAAGTATCATTAGGTTACGAACTGGGTAACTTGCTCAATAAAAGAAATATCAAAATCAGCAAATTCTTCATATACGGTTCTGTGAGTAATATTTTCACCATCACACCTTACACTGGTCAAGATCCTGAGCTGGTTAGTTATGACGGTATTGATACCGGTTATGGCCAACCTATCCCAAGAACATATACCCTGGGTGTTAAAATGGATCTATAAGATGAAAACAAGAACTAACAATATATCAAGCGAGATGAAAAATATATTATACATACTTCTGATTTCTGTGGTAGCCTTCTCCAGCTGTAATAAAGCTTTAGAAACAGATTCTACCAGAGTTGTAGGCGAAAAAAATGCCTGGAATACGGTAGAAGATGCCCGCTCGGGAATTTTGGGTGTTTATGCCTTAACACGTGCTGCTTTATCAGACAATAATGGGCACTGGATTTACGGTGATGTAAGAACAGGAGAATTTTTAAGCCCAAAAAGACAGGATTTAAAAGCGGTTATTGGCAATAATTTAAACGCCTCATATCCGGTACTCGAATCGTTATCTGATTGGACAAGGTTTTACGCCATTGTTAACGGTGCCAATGTTTTCTTAGAAAATATTGCACATGTTAAAGAAACGGATAAACGTTACACGAGCAATAACATGACTGTTGATATTGCACAAGCCAGATTTTTAAGAGCTTTTGCCTATTTCTACATGGTTAGAATCTGGGGTGATGTGCCCTTTATTACTTCATCGGATGAAGGTAAATTTACCGATAAACCACGTGAAAGCCAGGCAAGGGTTTTAGCATGGGTCGAACAGGAAATTTTAAAAGCGGCAGCTGATATGCCATTTATCTATAGTGGTGGTGATGTGCAGCAGCCAACTGATTATTACAATGAAACTTCGGGAAGATGGGGAGGTGCTTTGGCCACAAAAGTGACTGCATACGCTGTATTAGCGCATTTAGCAGCCTGGAATAGCGATTACACCAACGTTGCTAAATATGCCAAATTTGTTGAAGATAATTATGGCAGAAGTGCCGGCGGTTTTACTTCAACTGGTGATTTATCAAATTCTAACGGATTCTTCTACAATAAAAATACCAGGCAGATATTTGGTTTCAACTCCGATTATGGCCACGTAGATGGTTCATCAACAGGGCATATTGAAGAATTAACATTAGCTGAGCCAGTTATGACTAAATCAGTTCCGGATATTTATCTGCCAAAAGATTCGATTCTGAAATATTTCAATATTGCTAAAGATCAAAGGTTTGCCGTTGATACTTTAGGACAGGCTAGATATGATGGAAGGTATTTTACAAACCTGAATGGTAAGTATCCCATTTTCAGTAAAATCAAAGTGATCCAGGGTGGTGGAACAGATCCAAACTTCAGATATTTTACCAGCGCTCTGATTTTTACACGCTTAGAAGATATTGTACTCTTACGTGCTGAAGCATTATCGGTACTAGGTGATCAAAACGGAGCACTAAATGAACTACTTGTTGTTCAGAGCAGAAGATTTGACGATCCTACAGCGTTAATTAATTCACTGAATACAAACGACGTCATAAAATTAATCTTCGAGGAGCGCCATCGCGAATTGTTGGGTGAAGGCTCAAGGTGGTACGATTTGATCCGCTACAATAAGATCAAACAAAATGATGCCAAATTTATGAACCTCATTAACTCTGGTGGCATTTATTGGCCGATATCAAGGAGGCTTATTTCTCAAAATAGTTTATTAACCCAAAATGCTTACTGGCGCTAATGATAACGGATATGAAAAATTCAATAAAATACATGAGCGCTTTAGCAATTTTATCGTTGCTAACGCTAATCAATTCGGCTTGCAAAAAGAACGGAGGATTTTATGATGCTCCAGAACAAAATGTAACGTTTGCTGGAAATACTTACGAGTATTTAAAAAGTAAACCGGGGGTTTTCGATTCGCTAATTGTAGCGATTGATAGAATGGGCCTTAAAAAAACATTAACCGATAGTAATGTTACGCTATTTGCAGTAAGCAATCCAAGCTTTCAGCTGGCTTTACGAAACTTAAATACCTTGAGAAAGCAATCGGATAAGGATGCACTTTTTTTAGCCAATATAGATGCCGTTCAGTTAGATACTATGACCTCTTATTATATTATCAGAGGCAAAAAACCTACAGATTCTTTAAAACTTCAGGATGGGTTAAACTTAACCAGTGCACATATTTCTTACCCGATGCATGCGAGCATCACTAACATTTCGGCTTCTGGCCAAGTTGGTGCGGGACCTTCAATCATTAATTTTAACAATACCAAAAAAAGCAAGTTTGTTCGCAACTGGGCAACCAGCACAACATCATCAAACAATATTAAAACCAAAAATGGCATAGTGCATGTAATCAGTGCCGATCACGTATTTGGTTTTAACGAATTCGTTACCCGGCTAACCTTTGTACCACCACCACCAAACCTGTACCTGGAAATTGGCGGTGTATTTTCATCTAACCGCGAAAATGGTGGGGGCATAACCAGTGGAGAAAATTCGAGGAAAGTAATTGATGGTGATGACCATACTAAATTCTTAGCCGACTTACAGGGTGAGTTATGGATGAGGTTTGAACTCAAAACTCCAGCGGTTTCATCAGTATATACCTTAACATCGGCAAATGATGCCAACGAAAGAGATCCTAAAGCCTGGACATATGAAGGCTCTATGGATGGTACGAATTGGGTAGAATTGGATAGGAGATCTAACTTCTTCTTTGAAGAAAGATATCAGCAAAAGGTATTTAGATGTACAAACACGGTTGCCTATAAATTTTACCGCGTTGTTATTACCGAACTAAGAAACAGCGGAACATTCCAGTTGGCTGAGTTTACCATAAATAAAACGAAATAGTGATGCGAAATAGAAACATTAAAATAAATACTCCAATGAAATCTATCATAAATAAATGTTTTGCGCTCCTTTTACTTGCTATCACTGTTTGCAGTAGCTGTAAAAAGATTTTCGACTTGCCAGATGAGAAAGATTATATCAGCAACAATGTGAATTTTAGCAATAAAATTCTTGAACCCATAATTGGTAGAACCAATCTTATCGGTGGTTTTAATAGTGATAACTCAACCAATCCAATTACGTTTGAAATTGTAAACGTTAGGTTTGGTGATGGAAAACCGGTAAGCGATCTTTTTACAACGGCGCCTACTTATGTTTGGACTGCTCCTTACACGGGTTTGGAGAAAAGCTTGGCTGAAATTGAAGCGAAAAGAAAAATTGAAACGCATCCAATATTTGAAATACGTTCGTCAGGTGAATTTATTTTGTGGCCTTCGGCAACCAATCAGATATTGAAGCCCCGTCCAACAGATAGTACTAATTTTTCTCAGGATACCCGCTTTTTTGATGTGAAGGTTAAAAATACAGGCGGTGAAAGGCTGATCAAAGATTTTCAGATCAGACCTTTCAGAGAGCGCCCATACGAGCCATCGAATGATTTTAACGCCTATACGGGGTTGCCTTCTCCTGACCCAAAATTTCCTTTAGATAAAAAATTGAGAGATTATATCCGCCCTTATTTAAATAACGTAATCGGCGCAACTTCTAACTTAAACTTAGTAAGCAACAATGATAAAAAGGATGCGATTGTTTACATCCGTCCATTAGCTTCTGGCGGAAATGGCCATTCGTTACGAATTGTGGTTTTGGGCAAGGATTCTTTACCCATTGATCCGAAGTTCTTCAATGAAACGGTTTGGGATAAAATGATCCATGGTTTTAATATCCAAAAAACAGATAAATATGTTCAGTACGATGTTGCTTATCCAATTCCATTGGTAGAGATTCCAACATCATACGCTACCGGGGGATCAAGAGCAAAAGCTGAATTGAGTTACTCCCGGATAGGTTTTGGGGGCGGACGTACGGTGGCTACTTTCGGTATCAATTTCTCCATTTACAAAGCAGGAGACTGGGAAATCGTCTTTTATTTCAAAAACGAGAACCCAAAATTTGCTAACGAATAGTTGATCAATAAAGCTAATATTATGAAAAGAAATATACTTTTATATACATTACTTATTGTATGTATAATATGTTGTACGAATGCCTATTCGCAAGAAAAAAATATCATTGTAAGTGGTAGGGTTCTGGATAAAGATACTAAACAAGGGGTGCCAGGTGTATCGGTTGTTTTGCAAGCCACCAATAAAGGCTTAACGCAAACAAATGGCGACGGAAAGTTTTCGGTTAACGTACCCGTTGGAGGAACACTTTTATTCAAATTTTTAGGTTACAACACCTCATCGGTTAAAATTACCGATCAAACCAATATTACAGTTAACATTAGCGAAAACCGCAAGGATCTAAGTGAGGTAATCATTGTAGCGTATCAGAATAGACCAAAGGAAACCACTGCTGGATCGGTAACGGTGCTTAGTGGTAAGGATGTATCCGATATACCGGTATCGAATATAGAAACACTTTTACAGGGTAAAGTACCGGGGTTAAATATCCAGAACAATACCGGTGCACCGGGTTTTAGAGGATCGGTACAGCTTCGTGGTTTATCAAGTTTAAGTATTTCTGGTAGTGGTAACGATTCATTTTTACAACCTACATCGCCATTATATATTATTGATGGTGTGCCTTTAGATGCAGATAAGGCAGCAGAGTTTGGTTTTCAAACGCAAGGTCCTGGGGTGAGCCCACTTTCGCTAATCCCTCAGGAGGATATCGAAAATATCCAAATCCTGAAAGATGCGCAGGCAACTTCCATGTATGGTTCCAGAGGTGCTTATGGCGTAATCATCATTACCACAAAAAGAGGTAACTCGAAAGTGCCGCGTATTAAATATGTATCGAACTTTTTCGTTAATGCACCCCCTAAATTACGCGAAACATTAGGTGGTAATTCAGAACGTCAATTAAAGATTCAACAGATTATTTTAAACGCGCAGACCCTTAATCAAATCAGGGGGATTAGCAATACACCTTTCCTTGCCGATAGTTTAAATGCATACTGGAACAATTCTACCGATTGGCAGGATGTATTTTATCAAACCACTTTTAACCAAAGTCATAACCTAGCCTTAGATGGTGGTGATCAGAAGTTTAATTACAAGGCCAATATGGGGTATTATGCCGAAAAAGGTGTAATTAAAAACACAGGTTATAACCGTTACAATTTGAACATGAACATGGAGTTCAAACCGAATGATAAATTTAGATTTTTCGGTTTCGTTAATGGTTCGGTAGGTAAGCAGAATAAAGGTAACGGTGCAGGCTTACTTCAATCGGGTGTAGCTTCAAACGGTCAGGCGTCAACACTTTTGCCTCCTCCGTCTTTTTATCAGGCATCTGGTGGCGTATTGTCGGCTTTGCAAACGCTGAATGATAACAATTCGAGAAATTTAAGAACAAATATTGATGCCCGTTACGAATTTATACCAGGTTTTGCGGCTTCATCTACCTTAAGTTATGATTATACTTCAGATACTGAAACTACATTTACACCAGCTGCGGCCAACGGACAGTTTGCCAAACTTTATGATTATAATGGAAGAAACTTCCAGTTATATAATAGAAACGCGATCACTTACGCTAAAACTTTAGGCGAAAAACATAATTTCTTTATTAACACATTTAACGAAATTTATAAACAAGGTTCACAATCATCCATAAGCAGACAGGAAAGAATTCCAAACGATCAGCTTCAGGGCCCAATCGGTTACGACGGTTATTACTCAAGGGGGGGTGGGGTTTTAAGTAGCTATAAAAATGCTACAATCGCGTCTTTTGCAGGTTCATTATCTTACGATTACGATAAGAAATATGTCGCTGAATTCTCTTACCGTTTAGATGGTACATCATCAAGCGGTTTGGAAAATCCATATTCTAAAAACTCTTCAGTGGGTTTGAGGTGGAATTTTAACAAAGAAAACTGGTTAACAGATCAAAAATGGTTAGATTATGGTAGTGTAAGATTAACATGGGGCCAAAATATTGTACCTACAGGTAATCTTCAAAGTATTTATGGTATTTATAACCTAAATGGAAATTACAACAATACACAAACCATTGGTATCGACTATGATTTAATTCCAAATCCGGCATTAAAGCCAACTACTACCAGTCAGTACAATCTTGGTTTTGATGTAGGCTTCCTGAACAGATTCTCGATCGTTGTGGATACCTATTTCAAAAAGGTAGATAATTTATTGTTCGATCGTGTTTTATCAAATACCACGGGTTTTAACAAATTATCGAGTAACGATTTGGGTATCGCTAATTACGGTACCGAAATCAGCTTAAATGTAAAGGCCATTACCAGTAAAGATTTTGATTTATCTTTTTCAATAAACGGAGCGTATAACCGCGATGTGTTGTTAAAATTACCTGAAGAGTATAACGGGCAATATATCCGCTTCGATGGCTCTGGTTACCTGCAGCATAATGTTTTCCGTGTGGGCAGAAATACCTTGTCAAACTATTTAAGAATTAACCAGGGCGTTTACAGTGGCGATGCAGATGTACCAGTAGATCCGGTTACCGGAAAAAGATACCAAACCAATAACACCTTCTTTTACGGGGGAGACCCGATCTTGAAAGATGTAAATGGCGATTATATTCTGGATGGCAGGGATTACGAAATTACCGGAAACTCACAACCATTGTTTACTGGTGGTTTATCATTCACCATGCGGTATAAAAAATGGGGCCTAAATATGTACGCAAGTTATACCGCAGATAGAACAATCTTGAATAATGCGCTTGCCGATCGTATTGCCATCATGAGAGATCCTTTTGCCTTAAACGCGGTAGTACCTTTAGGTGATTTGAATATCTGGCAGGCACCTGGTGATGTGGCTAAATACCCATACCCTTACGATTTTTCCCGTTATGGAAATATTCAGCCACTAAGAGCCGATCAAACTTTATGGCAGGAAAGTGGATCCTATCTGAAAATTAACAACTTAACGCTTTCGTACATGTTTGATAAAAAGTTGATACGCAGATTCGGACTTGCCAATTTAAGGATATTTGGTTCAACCAATAACTTGATTACATTTTCTAAGTACAGTGGTCCAAATCCAGAAAACGTAACCGCATTAGGTCGCGATATTTCTAACGGTTATCCTGTGCCACGCACGTATAATATTGGTTTAAACTTAGAACTTAACACAGGCAACTAAAAATATTTATTATGAAAAAAGTTATCATTTACACTTTAGTTATCGCGGCGTCTTTTTGCTTGCCTTCATGTAAAAAGTTTTTAAACATACAGCCTTTAGATAAATTAACGGGAAACAACTATTTCCAGTCTAAAGAAGACGTAGTGGCCAATATTTATGATTTATCGAGGATTGTTTTCAGCAAAATAAACGAAACACATTATATTGGTGCGGTTGGTGAATATAGGTCAGGTGAAGTATTGCACGAAAGCCAGTCAGACAACGCGCCATCGCGTGAATTCGTTGAATATTTAGGCAGAAACGATTTATTAAACCTGATAAGAAGGGGACAGCCATGGGATTACTACAATTTTGATAGAATAACAAATTGGACTAGCTATTATAGGGCCATTCAGGGCGCCAATATCTTGATCGCAAAATTAGATGAGGGCGTACCAGGAGTTACCGATACAGAAAAAGGACAGTTTAAAGCTGAGGCCGCGTTTATTCGCTCACTTTGCTACTTTACCATGGTTAGGTTATATGGAGATGTTGTTTATTATACAGATGCGTTTCATTCTACATCACTACCACGTGAAAATTTCGTATCGGTTCTCAATAAATGCATTGCCGATTTAAATAGTCACAAAAATGAAATTCCATTTACTTATAGCGACCCTGCTTTGAAAGGCGTACGGGCAAGTAGGGGAAGCATTATTGCTTTAATGATGGAAATGAATATGTGGAACGCCGGTTTTGACGGGGCCAACGCTAACAAATATTATCAAGCTACCGCCGCTTTGGGTCAGGAATTGGTAGCGAGTAACGCCTATCGGTTATTACCACTTTCAGAGTGGTCAACGGTTATTAAAGGCCGTTCCGAAGAAAGCTTATTTGAGTTTTATCAAAGTATAAACTATGGTGATGCGGTACTGAATGTTGCCCCTATTGCCGATATGTTTTTGCATTACCCATACAAAAGGCCTGAGTATACCCACCGTGTAAGTTTTGCTTACTACAGGGGGGAGTACATGCAGAAAATTTTTCAGGATGGCAGCGATAAAAGGATAACAACCTGGTTTAATGAAGATATTTTTTCAGATAATGGAAAGTTCATGTTGTTAAAATATGCCAAGAACTCTTTTATCGTTGGTGAAGAAGACGCCAATCCTGATAACACTTTTATGATTTTTAGGTATGGAGGAGAACTCCTGCTGGCGGCAGAGGCTCTTGCAAATATAAATGAAGATACCGAAGCCATAAAACTGGTAAACCTGGTAAGAGCTCGCGCTGGAGCATCTCCATATACGCCTTCAAATGGAGACCTTAAAGAATTTATTTTTTACGAACGTTCAAGGGAACTTATCGGCGAGGGCCATCATTACTTCGATTTGGTAAGAACAAAGAGAATTTTAAATAGTCAGTATGCTTACAATGTGCTTACATCGGATAAATTTAGTCGTGGTGCCTGGACCTGGCCGATAAGCCCAGATGCGGTGAACAACAATCCATATATGAAACTGAATGAGTATTGGGTTAATGGTGGTAATTAATTATTATAATAAAAGACATATGAAAAAGCTAATTTTTGCTTGTGCTGCCTTATTAGTATTATTAAATTCTTGTAAAAAAGATGAGTATTATCGTGATGGAGGTTTAGCTGATCCTAATTTTAAAGGCAACATGCTTCAATATTTACAGGCTAAAAAAGTTCCATTTGATACCCTGGCCAGAATTGTAAAGCTTGCGGGTTTAGAAAGTACATTTTCTAATGACGACTTTACTTTTTTTGCACCTGATGATGATGTAATCAAAAGAACAATCGGAACAATCAGAACTAATGGATTAAATAATTTTCTTTTTTACTCAGGAAAGGATACCGTTAAAACGCTAGATCAGATCAGTCCGGTAATCTGGAGGAGATATTTGCAACGCTACATGTTTAAGGGTGTGAATAGATTAAAGGACTATCAACAGGTAGATTTTGATGTGAGGAGTGTTTATCCAGGAGGCTTATATTATTCCCTTGCAGGTAATATTTGTAACATTGGGGTAACCTATGCTACCGCAAACAACATCAAATATATTGGATACCGACAACTCAATTTGACTTATATTCCTGATGCTTCAAAACCAAATGATAATTGGGATATAAATGCGGTAGCATCATCTGATATTAAACCTACTAATGGCGTAGTACATGCTTTGGCCTTTAATACTATTGTTAATGGCGCTTATTTTGGATTTAAACGGGATGATTTTTTTAGTGATGTATATTTTAGTGGTTTAGCTCCTTCTGATCCCTCAAAATAAGGCATAATTGGTTTTACCTCAAGAAATTAAATGATGAAAAAAATTAAATTTATATTCGCAATAATCACTTTGATTGCTTTTAGTTTTCAAGGATGTAAAAAGGCAGATGAAGTGCTCCCCGATCCTTATGCTGATGCAAAGTCACCCCTGGGTGTGGCCATTTCGCAAACTGATGTACCTGTTCCGGCAATCGGACTGGTGGGTACAACTGTAACCATCAAAGCTGCTGGTTTTGATAAATATAAAGATCAGTTAAGCTTTATGTTTAACGGCGAAAAGGCCGAAGTTGTTAGTGTAACTGCCACTGAAATAAAGGTTAAAGTTCCGGAAAATGGAAGTACGGGCGTAACTTCAATCGCCATTGGTGACCAATTATTTATTGGACCAACTTTTACCGTAACCGGGCTTATTCAAATCGATCCTACTTTTAAAGCGATAGCGGGTACAAATGGTTATGTAAGCCAGGTGTATGAAATGCCTGATGGAAGAGCTATCGTAGTCGGTAATTTTACCAACTTTGATAACAAAGGCGGGGTGGTTCCAATTAATAGGATCGCCAGAACATCCATTGATGGAGAATACGATCGTACTTTCCGTACAGGGAGAGGGGCGAATGGTGCTTTATTTAGGATTTTGGAAATTGGCGGTCGCTTTATTATTGCGGGTAGTTTTAGCGGATTTAACCAGCGTACCGAAAATATCAGCAACATTACCAGTTTGTTTACTAGTGGAGCAATCGACACCATAAAAATCCAAACCAAAAGAAAGCCAACGCTTACCGATACGGTTACGCAAAAATGGTTCCCAAAATTTAATGGTGGTACCAATGGTTATATTAACCGTGTATACGCACACCAGGGAAAAATTTTAGCAACAGGTAATTTTAGGTATTATGTAAAAAGAACCTATGATAAGTTTAATTATGATTTTTCCAGAGATACCGTAATACTGGATAGTACAGAAATTCGCCAGGTATTGCGCTTTAATTTAGATGGTAGCCTTGATAAAACTTTCCGTTTTAACACTACTACCAACAAGGGGAAGGAAAGTGGGAATGGAAATATCGATAGTTATATGCATACCGATGCAGAGAAATTGGAAAAACTGGTTGTATTTGGTAGCTTTAATACATTTGATGGCCAACCAGCCAATCGTATTGTTCGCTTAAATCCCGATGGAAACATCGATCCTTCTTTCACGCCTGGCTCAGGGGCGGATAATACTATAAGTTCCTGTACCTATAATACAACTACAAAAAAATATGTAATTACCGGAATCTTTACACAATACAATGGTAAACCAGCATTTGGTTTGGCTGTTTTAAATGATAATGGAACTTTAGATGAGACATTTGCTTCCAAACCATTTGAAGGTGGCTTTCCTGGTTTCGCCAAACAGCTTAATAACGGGTTAATTGTAGCGAGCGGGAATTTTATTAAATACAATAACATTACCAGAAATGGTTTTATGGTATTAACATCGACAGGAACATTGGCGAAAGGATACAATTCTACCGGTCCTTTTACTGGAGGCTTATCTGATGTTATTGAAACCAAATCTGCAGATGGTAAAAAAGCATTATTGTTAATTGGTGAATTTTATCGTTTTGATAATTTACCATTATATCACATCATTAGGGTAACCATCGAATAGTAGATTAAGCTAACCAAAATATAAATTAGGAAGAGTATGATGAAAAAATATAAATTATTGATTGGCTTAATCGCAGCAATAATCACTACGGCCATATTTTCTTGTAATAAAGAATTCGACAGGACAATTGGCGATAAAAATGCCAGCGATACAACAACTGTAAAATACGGAAACCGTAAGGTGCTCTATTTAGTGGTTGATGGAGCAAGAGGTCAATCGGTTTTGGATGCCAATACACCAAATATCGATGCGGTTTTACCACATGCAATCTACAGTTGGGTAGGCTTAAGCGATCCTGACGCAACTGCAAATGCAACCAATTGGGCAAATATGTTAACCGGGGTTAAAAAAGATAAACATAAGGTTACCACTGATGCATTAACCAATAATGATCTGCAGAATTATCCGATTATCTTTAGCAGAATTAAAGAAACAAGTGCAAAATCGAAAATTGTTGCTTACACCTCCTCAACTATATTTAAATCGTTAACAACAGGAGCCGATGTGAGTAATTTGGTAGCAGACGATGATGCGGTGAAAGCAGGATTAATAAGCAATTTAACAAGCGATACAGCTGCTGTAGTTGTAGGGCACTTTATGGGTGTTAATGCAGCAGGAGCAGCTGCCGGATCTGGGTATGATATTTCTTTCCCAGCCTATAAAACAGCTATCGAAAAATTCGATACTTCGGTAGGTGAAATCTTAACCGCATTAAAAAAACGCCCAAACTATAATAATGAGCAGTGGTTGGTTGTTATCGCATCAAGCGCTGGTGGGCCCTATACATTACCTGCAAATGCCGATGATCAAACCATTTTTAGTCAGCCTAAAGCAAATTCATTTATCATCTACTATGCGCCAACGTACAACAAACGGATTCTTACCAAGCCATTTACCGGTAATCGGTATTTAGGTAAAACCATCCGTTTTAAAGGGCAAAATGTTAGGGCACAAATTGATGGTGAAGATGCAGGCGTTTACAATATAGACGACACCACAAAAATGACCATAGAGCTTAAGGTTAAAAAGAACGAAGACAAGTTTTTCTGGCCGAGTATTTTAGGTAAACGTAACGAGTGGTCGGGTGGCCATCCAAGTGTAGGTTGGGTAATTTACTTAGAAGAAGACTATTGGTATTTCGAATGGAGAGGCACTAAGGATGGAGATTATCATCAATGTAGAGGTGGAAGTTTTAGCAAGGGAAAATGGACAAATTTAACTGCAAAGATAGAGGTGCGCAATGGACAAAGATTTGTTCGTACATACACCAATGGTGGCTTTAATAATGAGGCCGAAATTACCGGATCAGGTTCATTAGCAAATTCGAATCCTTTAAAATTAGGATTTCTAAATGGAAATGGACACGGAGAGCCAGATGTATATGTAACTGATATCCGTTATTTTAAATTCTCCGTTCCTGATGGAATGATTGGCAACTATGCCTGTCAAACTTCAATTGATCAAAGTCATCCATACTTTAATTTCCTGGTAGGGTACTGGCCTGCAACTGACGGTAACGGTAATATCATGGCTGATTTAAGTTCTCAGGCGCACGACTTTAAATTTCAGGGAACTTATACCTGGGAGAATTTTAACGATTTAATCTGCCCTCCGGCACCAGAAACACTGGCGATATTTGTTCCGCAAACATCAGATATTCCGGCGCAGATTATAAACTGGTTAAAAATTGCCAATAAACAGGCCTGGAGACTTGATGGCCGGGTTTGGTTGGATCAATAAGGATTATCTGATAATTTAAAATAGCATAAAATGAAAAAAATTATATACATCGCATTGATAAGTTTAAGCATCATTGGTGTTTATTCTTGTCGCAAATCACAAGTAGAGGATTTGAAGTTGCCAGATGCTGCCACCCGGAGTATAACAGGTGAGGGTATTGTGGTCGGAAATGTTTCAATCGACAATGAATATGTTAAAGTGCCTTTTAAAATCTCCTTAACCGGGGTGGCAGAAGAAGCTTTCCAGGTAGGTTTAACCTTAAATAACGATACGGTTACACAGTTAATTAATAATGGCACTATCGCAAACGGCGTACTCATGCCATCTGCTGCAGTAGAATATCCCAATGTAATTAACGTTGCTTATGGAACCGATAACAGTGAAGGTATTGCCATTGTTCGCAGATCGGTATTGGAACGTAATTATGGTAAAAAGGTTGTTTTTGCATTAAAGCTTTCGGCTCCGGGCAAAGGAAACAAAATCGCGGCTGGTAAGTCGACCATTTTAGTGATTATTAATACTGCAGATCTGTTAAAATCGACTGATATACACTACTTAACTTTAAATGGTGGGGGTATATATAATGTGGTTTATCAGGGCGACTACATTGTAGGGCCGGCAGGGGTAACCATTCCACTTATTGTAAGTTTGGAGAATCAGCCATCTACTGCATTCAATATCAAAATTAAAGAAAATGTAGATACTATTGCCACTTTAGTAGGTAGGGGAACCTTGCCTGCAGATGCAATACATTTGGCTGCCAAGGATTATTCAATTGATACTTTAGTTCGATTTGCTACAGGGGCGTCTAGTGCGATCGTCAGACTTCAGATCCCATGGCCGGTTTTTGATGCAAATATTGTCGCGAATAAGAAATTCGCGTTCGCCTTCAGTATCAGCGATGCCACAAACCATGTGATACATCCTACAAAAAGCAAATTAATCGTGGTAGTAGATCCTAATGTAAATTTAGATAACAACTCTTATATCACAGGAACTGGTACTGGTTTAACAGCAAAATACTATACCAATACGCAATTGGATCCTGATGATGGGCGTGCACCATTTGTAACCAGAATTGATGAAACCATTAACTTTAGTGGCGATGGATGGCCAGACAATGTAAAAAATGCTACCGGAACGCAATTAAGCAGAGATAACTTCGCAAGTAGATGGAAAGGTGAGTTTTTAGCCCCTGTACGTGGCACATATACTTTTTATCAAACCCGTTGGGATGATGGATCGAGATTATATGTAAACGGAGTTCCCTTGGTGAATGATTATACTACCCAGTGGGATAAAGATACACGTAAGGGCACCATATTTTTAGAACGTGGAAAACGTTATACTATTGAGGCACATCACCGCGAAAATGTAGGTGGGCAGCAAGCGTATCTGGAAATTGAAGTGCCAAATGTTTTGTCGAAAAGAGTTATACCAAAATCTCAATTATTTCCAACACCTTAAATATTAATAAGATATGAAAAATAACGTAAAAAGATTATTCAGTATTCTATCTCTTTTAATACTTATTGTAATTACAACAGTAAAGTGTAAGAAAGATGCAGAAGAGGTGGTTCCAGTGGTAGACGAACCTAAACCAACAGCAGGTTTTGCCTATATAAAGCCAGATACCTTTAAATTTTTAGAATACCAGTTTACCGGAAGTTCTACAAACTATAAAAGCCTGTTATGGCAGTTTGGTGATGATAGTACCTCTGTTTTGGTCAATCCAAAACATACGTACCGTTTTCCTGGCAAATATAAAGTAACCCTAACAACCAGGAATAGCCAAGGCTATTCTGCAGCCAAAGAAGTGTTGCTTAATGTTGTAGATCCTACAATAAATTATTCTATCTGCGGCGAAAATTACATGAAAACCATTGGTGGTAAATTTTCGGTCAACCTCGAAGCAGGTGCAGGCGCCGATTCTGGTGAAGGTTCTAAAAAACTGGTCGATCAGGATATAAATACGAAATTCTTGCAGGCAGGTTTCGATGGTACGCAGAAATGTACCTTCGAGCTGGCAACGCCACAGGTTGTTGGTGCTTATACATTAACTTCGGGTAATGATGCACCAGACCGCGATCCAAGATTCTGGATTTTGCAAGGCTCATTAGACGGTATTCAGTATACCGATTTGCATACGGTTACGGTATGCCCGTGGGAGAATAATGATAGTAGCAGAAAACAGACTAAACTTTTCCACTTCGATAATTACATTGCTTATAAGTTTTACCGTCTTTACATTAAATCGAACAGGGGAAGCCGTGTGTTTCAATTGGCCGAGTGGACAATCAACAAAAAACAACCTTAGTTTATAGGTTTTATGCACAATTTGAAAGGTACATGGAGCTTAAAAACTTCATGTATTTTTTTTGAGGGTTTGATATTAATTGTCATTTAGACAATTAAAAATTTGAAATCTCTAACAAAAGTAAATTATATTTTATACTTTAGTAAAACGTTTAACTACAGTTAAATCTAACCAGAATATAATATCAGACTTCAATACACACACATTATGAACAAAACCAACACTTTAAAATTCTTCGGCATACTGGGCTGCATGTTTGTAGGCGGTTTGCTAAAGGCACAGGAGCGAAAGGCACCTGCCTATCCTTTAATTACACACAATACCTATTTCAGTATCTGGTCTACTACCGACAAATTAAACGAATCTTCCACCCAGCATTGGACCGGGGCCGATAATTCTCTTTTAGGCTTAATCAATGTTGATGGCGGTATTTATCGCTTTTTAGGTAAAGAAACCACTACCTACAAAACGGTTGTACCCGCTTCTGATGAAAAAGGATATGACGTAAAATATACCGAAACGGAACCTCAGGGCGACTGGAAAGCCGAAAACTATAGTGCAAGTAACTGGCAAACCGGTGCCGCACCAATTGGTGATGATGCAAAAAATGTAAAAACACTTTGGAAATCGCACGATATCTGGGTAAGAAGAACTATCAACGTGGCAAACCCTGCATCGATAAACGAACTCTTCTTAAAAATAAACCACGACGATAATATTGAAGTTTATTTAAACGGGAAAAAAATATACACCAAAGAAGGCTGGACGAACAGCTTTCAGTATGTTGCTTTAAGCAAGGGCGATAAGAGTGCCTTAAAATCGGGATCAAACGTAATCGCCATCCATTTATTAAATACCGCTGGTGGCCGTTTCCTTGATTTTGGTCTGGTTGATAAATTAAAGGATAATGCCGAAAAAGTACAGATAGCCAAACAAAAAAGTGTCGATATCAATGCTACGCAGACTATTTACAACTTCACTTGTGGCAAAATCGATCTAAAATTAACCTTTACCTCGCCATTGTTGATGAACGATTTGGGTTTATTCGCACGTCCGGTTTCTTATGTTTCGTACCAGGTACAAGCGAACGATGGTAAAACGCACCAGGTAAAAGTTTACGTCAGTGCGTCGTCAAATATTGCAGTTTACCGTCCAACGCAAGAGGTTACCGCAAGCAAATACAGCACGGCTAAATTGTTGGTACTAAAAACGGGTACGGTAGAGCAACCGATTTTGCAAAAGGCAAGCGATGATATGCGTATCGATTGGGGTTACTTTTATGTAGCCGCTCCAAAAACAAGTAATGCGATTCAATTTGTAACTGCAGAAAAAGATGCAGCTGATGCTTTTAGAAAAGGAAATTCAGCTTCAACCGCTAAACAGGGTAAAATGCTCGCATTAAATACAGTTATCCCCTTTGGAACGGTAGGTAAAGCTGCGGTAGAAAAATATGTTGAACTGGGTTATGATGAAATTTATTCTGTTCAATACTTCAATAAAAATTTAAGACCATGGTGGAATACCTCGGGTAAAGAAACCATCGAAGCACAACTAACTGCTGCTGCAGACGAGTACAAAACAGTGATCCAGAAATGCGAGGCTTTTAACAAAACTTTATATGCCGATGCCTTAAAATCAGGTGGTAAAGAATATGCCGATTTATGTGTTTTAGGTTATCGCCAGAGCATTGCTGCACATACTTTGGTAAAGAGCCCGCAGGGTGAAATTTTATGGTTATCTAAGGAAAACAACAGTGGTGGTTTTATCAATACCGTTGATGTTACTTACCCTTCGGCACCATTGTACCTGATTTATAATCCTGAACTGTTACAGGGCATGTTGAATGGTATTTTCTATTTCAGCGAAAGCGGAAAATATCCTCACCCTTGGGCAGCTCACGATCTGGGAACCTATCCGTTAGCAAACGGACAAACTTATGGTGAGCCAATGCCGGTTGAAGAATCGGGCAACATGATTATTTTAACTGCTGCAATTGCCAAAGCACAGGGGAATGCCAATTATGCCAAAGCGCATTGGAAAACCTTAACCACCTGGGTTGATTATTTAACCAAAGAGGGCCTAGATCCAAAAACGCAGTTATGTACCGATGATTTTGCCGGTCACCTTGCCCGTAATGCCAACTTATCGGTAAAAGCGATTGTAGGTATAGCCTGTTATGCACAAATGGCCCAAACATTAGGCTATGATGATATAGCCCAAAAATATAGGGCTATTGCCGAAAGTATGGTGCCAAAATGGATAGAAATGGCCGATGCTGGCGATCACTACGCCTTAACTTTTGATAATAAAAATACATGGAGCCAGAAGTATAACCTGGTTTGGGATAAGGTTTTAAAGTTAAACCTGTTTCCGCAAAAGATATACGAAACCGAAACCAAATACTACCTGACGAAACAAAATAGATACGGTATTCCGTTGGATAGCAGAAAGGCCTACACTAAAAATGACTGGATCCTGTGGACTGCTACTTTTGCACCAACACAAAGAGAATTCGAAGCTCTGGTTCACCCGGTTTACAAACACGCTATCGAAACCGAGTCGAGAGTGCCTTTAAACGATTTTTATGATTCAAATACCGGTATCCGCGATAATTTTAAAGCCCGGAGTGTAGTAGGCGGTTTTTACATGAAAATGCTTGCCGATAAATTAGCTGGCAAATAAATTTTAGCCCTTAAAATTAACAATTAAAGGCTCTGCATCTAGTTGCAGGGCCTTTTTGTGTTGTCCTTGGTCTGTGGGGACACAGACCAAATAGACAATTGTATATATACAAGCAAAAAAAGCTATTTGAGTAGCTATTAGAATTAGAAAATGACTGGCCTGCGGTTCTTGGAGGCCGTTAGTCCTGCTTTACGCTTTACTCCGTTGCACTTCGTGTTCGCTCCAATCCAGGTTTAGGAACAAGGGTTCTGCACCCAACAATCCAGAAAATGAAATACTGTTTTGGCCCAATAGCCACGGTTGCAGCGCTACCCTGCAGCAACGAGGAAGTGAAGCGTATAAGCGTAAAACGGGAAGAAACTTACTGTTTTGTACTGGCCTTGCGCTCCAAATGAAAATTGGTGTTTTAAACTAGGAAATTATCCTATCGGTTGGTGTCTCACCGACCGAAATAAAATCATAGCGTTTGTTATAAGATTGCCTCGCCGGCTGAAAAAGCCTTCTCGCATCCGATAGCTATCAGATGACAATTTATCTGATCAAAACTCAAACTCAAGCTGATTACTTTCTGGCTTTTCGATTTCTACATCATCATAAAAACGCGATAAGGTAATGCCTAACAACCTTACCTGGGTTAGGCCGATAGCTGCCTCTTCCAAAAGTTTAATCGCTTCAGCATAAATTACCTCTGCTTTATTTATTGGTGTGGCAAAAGACCGGCTGCGCGTAATGAGTTTAAAATCGGCAAATTTGATTTTTAAGGTTACCGTTTTTCCGCTGAGTTGATATTTTTCCAAACGTTTGGCCACGGTTTCACTGATCTGTTTTAGCAGATCGTGCATCACCGAATCTTCATTGGTATCTTCAGAAAGGGTATCTTCTGCACCAACTGATTTGGTTTCGCGATTCGACTGAACGGGGCGTTCATCAATGCCACGAACAATTTTATAATAAAACCTTCCCGATTTTCCGAATTGGGCAACAAGCTGGGCTTCAGTTAATTTTTTTAAATCTGCACCTGTATTAATCTGCATGGCCTTCATTTTGGTACCGGTAACTTTGCCTACCCCAAAAAATTTTTCAACCGGGAGTTTTTCCATAAAAGCTTCAATCTTCGATGGACCAATAAAAGTTAAACCATCTGGTTTGTTCATATCTGAAGCTACTTTGGCCACAAATTTATTGATCGATACGCCTGCTGAAGCCGTTAAGTTTAACTCATTTTTAATCGCATCTTTAATGGATTGAGCAATGTCAATAGCCGATCCGATTCCGAGCTTGTCTTCCGTTACATCAAGGTAGGCTTCATCTAACGAAAGGGGTTCTATAATATCAGTATACCGACTAAAAATTTCCCTCAGCGCTTTCGAAACCGCAGTATAGGCATCAAAACGGGGGTATACGAAAATTGCTGTCGGGCAAAGCTGGTAAGCTTTACTGCTCGGCATTGCAGAGCGGATTCCATATTGCCGTGCTTCGTAACTGGCTGTAGAAACTACGCCTCGGCTATCGGGCTTGCCACCAACTACTAAGGGCTTTCCCCGGTATTCAGGAAAATCGCGTTGCTCTACAGATGCATAAAAAGCATCCATATCGATATGAATTATTTTTCTTAAAACCGGTAGAGTTGAATCAGACATGCAATGATTTAAATTTCGTGATTTTTATCAGGATTATTGATCTAGATTTTTTTTCTTTACAAAATATGGAGAGAGCAATTCGTTTTTATAAAAATGCAAAGCACGAATGGTATGCCGATATACCCGAATGGGGAGGAGATATAGCCGATCTGCAAATGGTAGAGGGTGCCGATGAATTATTGAACTGGATAGCGATTGCCGGGGATGAATGCAAATTACTGATGGCTGATGCGCCTATTGAAAATGCCGAAATTTTAGATCTTGTTTATACCCGGGAAGAGAATTTGGGTGGTGGTGGCGACTATCTGTTAGAAAAATTTAGAGGAGAATTTAAGAACCATAAACTTTGGCTTTGCCATGTAACGGAATTTGTTTTTAAGCAATTGCCTGAACGGATTTATTTTAAGGAGATGAGTTAAGTGTGATCATTAAGAATATTATTCCCAACGTTTGTCATTTCGAGCGGAGTGTAACGCAGTCGAGAACCCGAAGACTCTGCGAAGCAAAATCTGTTATGGATCTCTCTCCCGAAAATTCGGGACTACGCGTCAGTCGAGATGACGATCGTTCTCGGAAAGCCATACACCCTAAACCTTATGCATTATACCTTTTATCTAATCCAACAATACCTCTACTTTATTAAGTAACGAATCCATTTCGAATGGTTTTTCCATAAAATCATTTGCACCGGCATCTAGCGCAGATTGTCTGATGTCTCTACTGGCCGAGATCATTAAAATAGGAATTTCCTTAAATTGAGGGTCGTTTTTAAGCTGTTTGCATATATCCCTGCCATCGTGCCCACTCATCCAGATATCAAGCATAATCAGATCTGGCTTATTTTTTACCGCATCTATTACCGCCCCCCCATCATATGTAAATTCAACATCATAACCCATCACTTCTAAAATCATCGTCACAGCATCAACAATTCCTTCATCGTCATCGGCAATGAGTATTTTTTTATTTCCCATTTTGTAATTTTATTTCATATCGTTTTGTTTTGCACCGGTAAATGAGATGATGATTAAAAGCGCATAATTATTAAAGCGGTAAAGATGCTTTTTGTTTTAAAAAAAATGAATATTTATTTAAAGAATTTTATGGTAAATATCAACTAATGTCAATTAATAAAATGTAGCTGTTTTATTCCCGCAATAGTGAATTAACTGATAAATTATTTTACATGGCAGATATTGGTGCATTAATGTTTTATATTTACAGTGTTTATTCAAATTAATTGGGTTTAATAGCCAAAAATGGATAGTATTAATATTAAGAAGTTAGCAGAAGCATTAAATTTATCTACTTCTACAATTTCGAGGGCTTTTAGGGATAATAGTGACATTAATGCGGCTACCAAAGCGCGTATATTAGCCAAAGCAAAAGAATTAAACTATCAGCCCAACCACTACGCCAGTAATTTAAGGGAGCAAAAAAGTAAAACCATTGCCGTTATTGTACCCGAATTGGCCAATAATTATTTCTCACAGGCCATTCACGGTATTGAACGCGTAGCCAGAGAAAATGGCTATCATATTCTGATTTACGTAACGGATGATGATTATAAAAAAGAAGTAACTTTTATCCGCCATTTGCACAATGGTAGGGCCGATGGTATTGTAATGTCGGTTTCAGGAGAAGCTAACGATCATAATTACCTCAATAAATTTGGAAGTAAAAGGCTGCCTTTGGTGTTTTTCGATCGGATTTACGAAGATATTGATACGCCAAGGGTAATTACAAATGATTATAACAGCAGTTTTCTGGCAACTGAGCATTTAATAGAGCAGGGCTGCAGTAGAATTGCCTACCTGGTGGTGAATAAAAGTTTATCGATAGGTAAAACACGTATGCAGGGCTATCTTGATGCATTGGCTAAACATCAGATTCCTTTCGAAGAAAATCTGATAGTTGATTGCAGTAACAGTTACGACGAAAATAGCATTATCATTAAAGAGGCTTTAACGCAATTAAAACCGGATGGTGTTTTTACCTCGGTTGAACGTTTGGCCTTTGCCACTTATTATGCGTGTTACGATCTCAATATCAACATCCCCAAAGATTTAAAGGTGATCAGTTTCTCAAGTTTGGAAATTGCTCCTTTGTTAAATCCCTCACTCACTACGATCACTCAACCCGCTACCGAAATAGGAGAGGAAGCGGCTAAATTACTGTTTACTATTTTAGATGATCATGCCGATAAGAATCTACCAAATGAGGTGGTTTTAGAGTCTAAAATTATCAAGCGGAATTCGACCGTAAACGGGTAAAAAAAGCCCTTAAAAAGGGGGTGGTTTTCAGCTTAAAATTCTCAAAAATTTTTGT
The DNA here is from genome assembly GCF_018613605.1 of Pedobacter sp. ISL-64. Classification (GTDB taxonomy): domain Bacteria; phylum Bacteroidota; class Bacteroidia; order Sphingobacteriales; family Sphingobacteriaceae; genus Pedobacter. The sequence goes on from NZ_JAGGPU010000002.1 coordinate 265,929, forward strand.
CACTTAGTGTAAAATACGCAGAATTCTGACTTATTTTCGGGAACGTTCCCGAAAGTTGTTTGAATTTTGACCCAATTTTTTCGGGAACGTTCCCGAAAAAAGCTTCGAAAATGACTTAGTGTAATATTTACACTTTAAATTAAAATTTATCATTTTTAATTTATTGATTATCAAGTTATTGAAAATTTAAAAATTATTTAATATAGATTTTTAATTGTGGCGAAAAGCCAATTTTTACATTGATTTTCTTGTTGATATTTTGGCCCGAAATATATTTTTTAAATATATTTTGAAATATCATTAACAGCTGTAAATTAGGCCTATGTGTAAATCACTATAATATTTAACCAAATTTTTATACTTAAACGAGCTTCAAATATGAGAGTATTTTACCTGTTAAAACAGGGGCTTTTGGTGCTGTTAGTTTTTTCAGCATTAATGGTAAAAGCACAAACCGGATCGGTATCTGGTAAAGTGCTTGATGAAACCGGCCTGCCATTACCTGGCGCTTCTGTAGTTGTAAAAGGAACAACAAGAAGTACATCAACAGATGCCAATGGTAATTATAAACTAGCAGGTTTATCGAATGGTTCGATAACGCTATCTGCAAGTTTTATCGGTTATCAAACCCTTGATAAAGCTGTAAGCATTTCAGCAAATGCTACTGTTAATTTTCAATTGGCACCCGATGCACAAAAACTGAATGAAGTAGTGGTAATCGGTTATGGTACTGCAGAAAAGAAAAACCTAACCGGGTCTATTACCACAGTAAACTCGAAAGATTTTCAGAAAGGTACCATTACTACGCCTGAACAATTGATCCAGGGTAAGGTAGCAGGGGTGAACATTATCTCTAATAGTGGTCAACCTGGAGTAGGTAGCCAAATCCGTATCCGTGGTGGGGCATCATTAAATGCAAGTAACGATCCTCTTATCGTAATTGACGGGGTTCCCTTCAGTGGTAACGCTATTGGTAATGCGCCAAGCCCATTATCATTGGTCAACCCGAACGATATCGAAACCTTTACCGTTTTAAAGGATGCAAATGCAACAGCCATTTATGGTTCGAGGGCATCGAACGGGGTAATTTTAATTACGACCAAAAAAGGTGCATCAGGTGCACCGGTGTTTAATTTTAGCACCAACAATTCTATCGCCACGGTTGCCAAAAAGGTGGATATCCTTTCCTCAGGCCAGATCCGTGATTTCGTGAATGCGAACCCCAATGCAAGTTATGACGATGGTAAAAAATTCACTTCGTTACTGGGCAGTTCAAATACCGATTGGCAGGATGAAATTTATCAGAACGCATTTTCTACCGATAACAGTTTAAGCATTGCAGGCTCATTTAAAGGGGTTCCTTACCGTGTTTCTGCTGGTTATTTAGATCAGCAAGGCCTTTTGATCACCGATCATTTTTCCCGTGGAACCGGTGCAATCAGCATTTCGCCAAAATTATTCCAGGAGCATTTAAAAATCGACTTAAACTTAAAAGGTGCGTTAACCCAGTCGCATTTTGCTAATGCCGGTGCTGTTGGTGCTGCTATCCAGTTCGATCCAACACAATCAGTAAACGCAAACAATAGCTTTGGTAACTACTTCGAATGGTTAAGAAGCGATGGTACGGTAAATCCGAATGCACCGCGCAACCCGGTAGGTTTAATCAGGCTGAACGATAACAATGGTAATGCCGAAAGAAGTTTTGGTAACGCACGTTTCGATTACTCTTTCCACTTTTTACCAGAATTGCACGCTAATTTAAATTTAGGTTACGATCTGTCTAAAGGCTACGGTGATGTTCGTATTCCGGTTTATGCTGCACAAAGCATTTCAACTTCAGGATCATATACCCATTCTTTGAATACAGAAACCAACAAACTTTCTGAGTTTTACTTAAACTACGCACATACTGTAGAGAGCATTAAAAGCCGTTTTGATGTAACTGCAGGTTACGGATATTACGATAACTCAAAAACCGGTTTCAACTTTACTTCTTACAAAGGAACCGGAGAGGCGTTGGTAACACCTGTTTTCCCTTTCTCTACCGATCGTGATAAATTACTTTCTTACTACGGAAGGTTTATTTATACTTTGGCAGATAAATATATTTTATCTGGAACATTAAGGGCTGATGCTTCTTCAAAATTTGCAGAGCAAAACCGTTGGGGCTATTTTCCTTCAGCTGCTTTTACCTGGAGAATTTCAAACGAGAATTTCTTGAAAAACAGCTCATCGGTTTCTGATTTAAAACTCCGTTTAAGTTACGGTCAAACAGGTAATAAAGATGGTATCGGCTATTACGATTACCTATCTAAATATTATGCCAATAGCAATACCGGCCAATACCAGATCGGTAATACTTTTTACAACTATTATACTCCGGCAGCTTACGATCCTGATCTGAAATGGGAAACTACTACCACCTATAATGCAGGTTTGGATTATGGTTTTATGAAAGGCCGTTTATACGGAAGTATCGATGTGTATTACAAAAAGACTTCTGATCTTTTAAGCAAAATCAATATTCCCGTAGGTACGAACTTTAACAACGAGTTAACAACGAATGTGGGTAATATGGATGTTAAAGGTGTTGAGGGAAGCTTAAACTTCTCGGCAATCAAAACCGAAAACACCAGCTGGGATTTTGGTGTAAACATTGCATACAACAAAAGAAAAGTAACCAATTTAACCTTAAATCCCGATCCTGCTTCGAAAGTTGGTGCAGGCGATATTACAGGTGGTACCGGTGTTACCTTAAAATATAATGCCGTTAACCAAATCCCTGGATCTTTTTTCGTATACAAACAAGTGTACAACGCAGATGGAAAACCTTTAGAAGGTGTTTATGAAGATCTGAACAAAGATGGCGTGATCAATACCAGCGATCAGTATTTTTATAAATCACCTGATCCAAATATTACCCTGGGTTTCAATACTTCCTTTTCGTACAAGAAATGGAGTTTTACTACGTCGCTTAGGGCTAACTTTGGTAACTACATATATGATAACGTTTCATCAAACTTTGGTGTCAGAGCGAATATCTTAAGTCCGGCAGGTGTAATCAACAATGCATCAACAGATTTTCTGGCAACCAATTTCCAGAACAACCAGTTCTTAAGCGATTATTATATTAAAAACGCTTCATTCCTGAAAATGGACAATGCAGGTATTTCTTACAACGCCGGCAAGTTATCTAAAACCGGAACAGCCTCGTTAAGGATATCGGCAAACTGCCAGAATGTTTTTACCGTAACCAAGTACAATGGTATAGATCCTGAGTTGAGCGGTGGTATTGATTATAACCTATATCCGCGTCCGCGCACGTATACTTTAGGTTTTAATGTTGGTTTTTAATAAGGAGACAAAAAATGAAAAACTCATTTAAAATAATATTGGCATCAGGTGTTTTATTGTTGTCATTAAATTCATGCAAAAAAGGAGATTTAAACGTATTGCCCACCAATGATGTTACTGCGGCAACCGTTTATGCTACTCCGGCAGGGTATAAACAAGGTTTGGTTAAATTATATGCGGCTTATGCATTAACCAGTTCTACAGGATCGGATAATAGTGATATCGGTGGATTGAACTCGGGTTTTGCAGATTTCCTACGTTTATTCTGGACTTCACAAGAGTTGGTAACCGATGAGGCGATCTGTGCCTGGGGAGATACCGGTATTCCGGAATTGGATTATGGTACACCAAGTGTGGATAACCAGTTTTTAAGGGGATTATACTCAAGAAGTATTTTACAGATTACGGTTTGTAATGAATTTCTTCGAGAAAGTACAGCCGATAAATTGGCTTCACGCAACATTACAGGTACCGACGCTGCAGATATTACCAGATATCGTGCAGAAGCCCGTTTTTTACGTGCTTATCAATATTGGGTGCTTTTAGATGCCTTTGGTAATCCTCCTTTTGTTACCGAAAATGATGAAATCGGTAAAGTAGCCCCAAAACAGATCCAAAGGGCTGCCCTTTTTACTTATATCGAATCAGAACTGAAAGCAATTGAGGGCGATTTAGCCAATGCGCGTAGCAACGAATATGGCCGTGCAGATAAAGGCGCTGATTGGGCTTTATTGGCCAGGTTATATTTAAATGCGCAGGTTTATACCGGAACTGCAAAATATACAGAAGCCATTACTTACTCGAGCAAGGTGATTGCTGCGGGTTATAGCTTAAAATCCAATTATACCGATCTTTTTAAAGCGGATAATAACATTAACAATACCGAGAATATTTTAACCATTAATTATGATGGAGTAACAGGTACCAATTATGGAGGCACCACATTCCTGATCAATGCAGGTATTAATGCCGATATGGGTACAGCATCTTATGGCGTACCTAATGGTGGTTGGGGAGGTAACAGGACCCGTCAGAATTTACCTGCGCTATTTCCAGATGCAAATGGAACTTTAGATAAACGCGGTACTTTCTTCGGTGCAAAAAATACAGTTGATGAAATTGGCGTATTTACAGATGGATTGCGTGTTACAAAATTTAAAAACATCATTGGTACCAGCACCATACCTCCATCATTAAATGGAACATTCAGCTCTTTGGATTTTGCCATTTTCCGCTTGGCCGAACAGTATTTAATTTACGGCGAAGCAGTTGCCCGTGGTGGTTCAGGTGGTGATGCAGGGAAAGCGCTCGAATATGTTAATGCCTTACGTCAACGTGCTTATGGCAATGCATCAGGTAATCTGACTCCAGCTGCATTAACTGTCGATTTTTATTTGGATGAACGTGCCCGCGAATTATACTGGGAAGGCCACCGCCGTACCGATTTAGTGCGTTATGGTAAATTTACCGGTGGTACTTACCTATGGCCATTTAAAGGCGGAGTTAAAGCCGGAACATCTATTCCAGCTTATCGTAACATTTATCCGATTCCGGCGGCAGATTTAATTGCCAATCCGAATCTGGTTCAAAACACAGGTTATTAATCTTAATATTTTAATAAGATATGAAATCAATATTTTTCAAAACCTTGGCCTTTTGCTTTGTAGCATTGTCGCTTTGGTCGTGTAAAAAAGACGAAACCCAAACGGTTTCAATTGTTGGGGCAGCAGGCACACTTACCGCTTCTACCAATACATTGAGTTTGGTACAGGCAAATGGTGCGCAGGCCGCATTAACATTAAGCTATCCACTGGCTACGTCATCAGGTTATGTGGTGCCAGTAAACTCAACCTTACAGTTCGCGTTAAAGGGCACTAACTTTGCTGCTCCAAAAGAAGTAGTGGTTACCGCGAAAACTTATGCACCAACCGTAACCGAAATCAACAACATGATTTTGGCTTTAGGTGGAAAAGTTGGCGTTGCCGCCCAGATTGAAGTAAGGTTGAAATCGGGAGCAGCCGTAAACGATTTAACTTACTCAAACGTGATCACTTTAACCGCCACGCCTTATTTGGCTTCAGCATGGATTTATGTTCCAGGGGCTTATCAAGGATGGGATCCTGCTACTGCTGACAGTTTAATTTCGCTATCAAGCAATGGCGTTTATACCGGAATGATTGCTTATACCGCCGGAAACCTGGAGTTTAAAATCACTCCTTCCAAAAAATGGGATATTGCTTATGGCGATGCTGGTTCGGGTAAAATCAGCAGTAGTGCAGGCGATAACTTAAAATCGCCAGATGCCATAGTAAAACAGGTAACTGTTGATTTAAATGCCAAAACCATAGCTTTTTCAACACCGAACGAATGGTCGATTATTGGAGACGCAACTTTGGGTGGCTGGAACAATGATACCGACATGAAAGTGGTAAATGATGGAAAATCAAATAATTACTCCGTTAAAACAACCTTAACTGCTGGTGCATTGAAATTTAGGTTCAAACACGATTGGACAGTTAATCTTGGTGGTAGCATAACTGCTTTAACCAACAATGGCGATAACATTGCAGTAACCGTTCCCGGAACTTATACCATTACTTTAGATGTAGCCGCTAAAAAAGCTACAATGGTTAAAAACTAATCCTTATTATCTGCCCTGCAGTTACATACTGCGGGGCTTTTTTAAAATCTTTAAAGTTTTAGCATGAACAGATCTCATACCCATCCAAATTATCGGTTTCCAATTCATAATCATACTAATACTTCCTTTTTTAAAAGGGTAACAACAATTTTTACCCTACTGGTTGTTTTTCTAACAAACAATCTATTTGCCCAAAAGCTGGAACGGGTAGAGCCAATGTTCTGGTTTACAGGCATGCACAACCCTAAATTACAACTGCTGGTGCATGGCGATAATATTGCCAATACCACCGTGGCCTTAACCTATCCAGGGGTTAAGCTAATTAAGGTAAATAAAGTAGAAAATCCCAATTATTTATTTCTCGATTTAACAATTGCTGCGGCAGCCAAAGCCGGCAAATTCCCCATTAACTTTGCCGTTAATGGGAAAAAAATATTCAGTTACACTTACGAATTAAAAAACCGCGATAAAAGTGCCGGCAGGATTCAGGGCGTAACCAACAAAGATTTTATTTACCTGCTTATGCCCGATCGTTTTTCGAACGGCGATAAAAGCAACGATGTGGTTCAGGGTTTAACCGAAACTGCATTAAACCGCGATAGCATGTACTACCGCCATGGTGGCGATATACAAGGTGTAATTAACCACCTCGATTACCTGAAAGATTTAGGCGTAACTACAGTTTGGATGACACCAGAGGTAGAAAACGATATGCCACAGGCTTCTTACCACGGCTATGCGGTAACCGATCATTATGAAATAGATCCACGTTATGGAACAAATGCACTTTATAAAAAGTATGTAGAGATTGCCCATGCCAAAGGATTAAAAGTGATTAAAGATATTGTACATAACCACATTGGCACCCAACATTGGTTTTATAAAGATTTACCGATGAAAAGCTGGCTAAACCAATGGCCAAAGTATACGCAAACAAGTTACCGCGATCAGACCGTTATGGATGTACACGCCGCTGCGGCAGATCGTAAACAGATGTTAGATGGTTGGTTTGTACCTTCAATGCCCGATTTAAACCAGACCAATCTTTATGTACAGAATTACCTGACCCAAAACCACATCTGGTGGATCGAATATGCCGGTATTGATGGTTTACGCTTGGATACTTACGGATATAACGATCCGGTTTATATGGCCGATTGGGCTGTAAAAGTTCAGGCAGAATTTCCATATTTATCCGTTTTTGGCGAAACACTGGTAACTGCTGTGGCGAACCAGGCCTTTTTTACTGGTGGCAATACGGTTAACCGCGGTTTTGATACCCATTTGCAAGGGATTACCGATGCCACTTTAAAAGATGCGATTTACGAAGGAATCAACGGCAAAAATGGTTGGGTAGACGGAATTAACCGTTTGTATGCCACCTTAGCGCACGATTTTCTTTATAAAAACCCAAATACCAACTGCATCTTTTTAGACAACCACGATATGAGCCGCTTTTATTCGATGGTTGGAGAAGATTTTGATAAATACAAAATGGGAATGAGTATCCTGTTAACCATGCGGGGCATTCCCGAGATGTATTATGGAACAGAAATTTTAATGAAAAACTTTTCTAATCCTGATGGATTGATCCGTTCCGATTTTCCCGGTGGCTGGGACGGTGATAAAAAGGATAAATTTATAGCCGATGGCCGTACAGGCAAAGAAAATGAAGCTTTCAATTTTGTTAAAACATTGGCCAATTTCCGCAAAAACAGCGCAGCATTACAAACGGGTAAATTGATGCAGTTTGTTCCGCAAGATGATATTTATGTTTATTTCCGCTACAATGCAGAACCAAAAGGGACAGTAATGGTTATTGTAAACAACACTGAAAAAGAAAAAACATTAAATACCGATCGCTTTGCCGAAAGAACAAAAGGAATTACATCAGCTAAAAATGTAATTACCGACGAAAATATCAGTTTTCAAAACATCAAAGTGCCCGCTAAAACAACGTTGGTGTTGGAGTTAAGGTAAAAGGTCGAAGGTTTAAGGCGGAAGGTAATTGCTATTTGCCAAAAATAAGCTGTCTTGAAACCTGATACTCACTACAAAAAATTATAATAAAGATGCAAGATAATAATCATACAGAACCTTCTACCTTCAACCTTACACCTTCCGCCTCAATCAAGGCCTGTCTTTTTGATCTTGATGGCGTACTTGTAGATACTGCAGTTTACCATTATAAAGCCTGGAAACGTTTGGCCAATACCATGGGTTTCGATTTTACAGAAGAACAGAACGAACAGTTGAAAGGCGTTAGTCGCGTAGAAAGTTTAAATAAGATTCTTACCTGGGGTGGAGTAGATAAAACCGATGCAGAAAGAGAAGAACTCGCCAGTTTAAAAAATAGCTGGTATGTAGATATGATTACTAAAATGACACCGGCCGAAGTTTTGCCCGGAACGGTTGATTTCTTAACAGCGATTCACAAGGCCGGTTACAAATTGGCCTTGGGCTCGGCAAGTAAAAACTCGGGGATTATTTTAGAGAAGACAGACCTTGCTCATTTCTTCGATGAAATAGTTGATGGAAACATGGTAACCAAATCAAAACCTGATCCGGAAGTATTTTTAAAAGGGGCCGAACTTTTAGGTTTTGCACCTGATGAATGCGTGGTTTTTGAAGATGCTGTTGCCGGTGTAGAAGCCGCAAAAAGAGGTGGAATGAAAGCCATCGGCATTGGTGAAAAAAGTGTGCTTAGTCAAGCAGATGTGGTGGTAAGCGGATTAGACAAATTAACAGTTAAAGACCTAGAAGAATTGTAAAGGAGTAGCAAGTATTAAGTAGTAAGTATCAAGTAGTAAATTTATCTTGATACCCGATTCTAATTACTTGATACTAGTTACTCGCTACTTGATACTAAATATGAAAAATTACATTAAAGCAGATGAGTGGAATATTATCGAAGAAGGCTTTGATCCACATTTAAATAAAATTTCGGAAAGTATTTTCAGCTTGGGTAATGGCCGTATGGGCCAGCGCGCCAACTTTGAAGAAACTTATACTGGAGATACTTTACCTGGGAATTACGTTGCAGGTGTTTATTATCCGGATAAAACCCGTGTGGGATGGTGGAAAAACGGGTATCCGGAATATTTTGCAAAAGTATTGAACGCGGCTAACTGGGTAGGTATAGAAGTAAAAATAGATGATGAAATCCTTGATCTGGCAACTGCTGAGGTAAGCGATTTTAAACGTGTGTTGAATATGCATGCCGGATACCTGGAGCGTACCTTCACGGCAAAATTAAAAAGCGGTAAAACCCTAAAAGTTAAATCGACCCGCTTTTGCAGCATTGCTGATGATGAAGTTGGTGCCATCCGTTATAGCATTACGCCATTAAATTTCGATGGTAAATTAACATTAATGCCCTTTATTGATGGCGATGTTAAAAATCAGGACAGTAATTATGACGAAAAATTCTGGGATAAAATTGCAGATGAAATTTCTGGAACAGAAGCTTACATTAAATTAAGAACTAAGAAAACTGAATTTGAGGTTTGTACCGGGAGTAATATTGAACTGTATAAAAATGCGGAGAAATTAGACATCAACCCTGAGGCTGTCCGCAAAGAGAAATTTGTGGGACAAACTTTTTTTCTTGAGGTAAAAGCGAACGAAGAGATCACTTTGGTTAAAATCGCAGCGAATTTATCTTCAGAAAATTACCCGAAAGAATCACTTTTAAAAGAAACAAAATCGGTAATTGCCAAAGCATCTGATAAAGGATTCGATACCTTGTTAAAAGAACAAACTGAAGCCTGGGCGAGCAAGTGGGAAGAAAGCGACATCATTATCGAAGGTGATGTTTCGGCTCAACAGGCTATCCGTTTCAATATTTTTCAGCTTTTTCAAACTTATACAGGTAAAGATGACCGATTGAACATTGGTCCGAAGGGTTTTACGGGCGAAAAATACGGTGGCTCAACCTATTGGGATACAGAAGCTTATTGTGTGCCGTTTTATCTGGCAACTGCTCCACAGGAAGTGAGCAAAAACCTGTTAGTTTATCGCCATAAGCAATTGGGTAAAGCGATTGAAAATGCAGCAAAATTAGGTTTTAAAGACGGTGCAGCATTGTATCCTATGGTAACAATGAACGGTGAGGAATGCCACAACGAATGGGAAATTACCTTTGAAGAAATCCACCGTAATGGCGCCATCGCTTTTGCCATTTTCAATTACATCCGCTATACTGGTGATGAAAGCTACCTGTCTGACTTTGGTTTAGAAGTGTTGATCGGTATTGCCCGTTTCTGGAAACAACGCGTTAACTGGAGCAACGATAAACAGCAATATGTAATGCTTGGGGTAACCGGACCAAACGAATATGAGAACAATGTAAACAACAACTGGTACACCAATATTTTGGCTGCCTGGTGTATGAAATATGCAACCGAAGCTGCCGGAATCGTGAAAACGCAGCAGCCTGAAAAATACAACAGTCTGTTAAAAAGCTTAAATTTCGATCAAAAGGAATTTACCGACTGGGCCGATATCATCGAGAAAATGTATTATCCACACGATGAAAAACTGGGCATTTTCTTGCAACAGGATGGATTTTTAGATAAAGAACAAACTTTGGTGAAAGATCTTCCTGCCAGCGAACGTCCAATTAATCAAAAATGGAGCTGGGACAGGATTTTGCGCTCGTGTTTCATTAAACAGGCCGACGTTTTACAGGGATTATATTTCTTTGAAGAAGATTACGATCTGGATACATTGAAACGCAACTTCGATTTTTATGAGCCACGTACCGTACACGAAAGTTCATTGTCGCCTTGTGTGCACAGTATTTTAGCGGCAAAATTAAATGATGAAGCCCGTGCATACGAATTCTACTTGCGTACCGCCCGTTTAGATCTGGATGATTATAACAACGATACCGAAGATGGTTTACACATCACTTCGATGGCAGGAACCTGGATGAGTGTAGTAGAAGGTTTTGCGGGCATGCGTGTGCGTGATGGTAAATTGCAGTTTAATCCTTTCTTGCCAGGCAAATGGAAATCTTTTTCTTTTACCATCGGCTTTAGAGGGGCTACCTTAAAGATTAATATTACCGAGAACGCTATCAGCATCAAAAACAATGCAGCCATTGATTTAGAAATCGGTATCAGAAACCAGTTTTATAAATTGGCCGGAAATACCGAAATTGAAGTAAATAACGCAACGTTGGTATGATTGTAGAGGTAAAATATAAAATGGAAAACGGATGGAGATTTGCCTCGACTGATCGTCATTGCGAGGAACGAAGCAATCTTAATGCGGTAGCCTATATTGTGGCAATTTTCTTTTTACTTATTTCATCACCATCCTTTGCACAAAAACAGCGTACAAAAATGAACGATAAACAGATCGTTATTTATCAGTTATTGCCCCGCTTATTTGGGAATAAAAACAGCACAAATATACCTTACGGTACCATCGAACAAAATGGTTCAGGTAAGTTTAATGATATTACCGATAAAGCTTTAGATGGTATAAAAGAGCTCAGTGTTAATTATGTTTGGTACACAGGTGCACTTGCCCACGCAAGTTTAACCGATTATGCTGCCTATGGGATTAAACCTGATGATGCCGATGTGGTAAAGGGTAGAGCGGGTTCGCCTTACGCCATCCGCGATTATTACGATGTAGATCCAGATCTGGCTGTTGATGTTAAAAACAGGATGAAGGAGTTTGAAGCACTGGTGAAAAGAACACATGCCAAAAACTTAAAAGTGCTGATCGATTTTGTGCCCAATCACGTAGCCAGAAGTTACCACTCTTATGCAAAACAAAAAAATATAATCGATTTTGGTGTCCAGGATGATGTAACCAAAGCTTTTAGTGCCAGAAACGATTTTTATTATAACCCTGGTCAGCCATTTGCAGTGCCAACAAGTGGTGCAAAGCAAACACCTATTTCTATTTTACAGGATGGTAAGTTTAATGAAAACCCTGCAAAAGCTACCGGTAACAATGTATTTTCTGCACAGCCTAAATATGACGACTGGTATGAAACCATTAAGCTGAATTATGGCGTAGATTATCAGAATGGCGAAAAGCAGTATTTCGATCCCATTCCGCCGGTTTGGCTAAAAATGCGTGATATTTTAACTTATTGGACCAATAAAGGGGTGGATGGTTTTAGGTGTGATATGGCCGAAATGGTGCCTATTGCTTTCTGGAACTGGGTAATTCCACAGGTGAAAAAAGTTAATCCTGATTTAATTTTTCTGGGCGAAGCCTACAATCCAAAAGTGTACAAACAATATTTAGATGAAGGTAAATTCGATTACCTTTATGATAAAGTGGGTTTGTATGATGGACTTAAGAAACTGATCAGAAATGAACCAACTGCAGATGTAGCTGCAATTAAACACGTGTGGCAGGTAGAGAGTGCCGGTTTTGGCAAACACATGTTGCGCTTTTTAGAAAACCACGATGAAGAACGCATTGCATCTGCCGGATTTGCAGGTAAAGCTGAACTGGCTTTACCTGCAATGGTTGTTTCGGCAACACTAGGTGCAGGTCCGGTGATGCTTTATTTCGGTCAGGAAGTTGGCGAACCTGGAAAAGGTCAAGAAGGATTTGGCGGCGACGACAACAGAACAACTATTTTTGATTATTGGGGCGTTCCAAGCCACCAGAAATGGATGAATAATGGCGCTTTTGATGGTAAACAATTAAGTGAAAACGAGCAGAAATTACGCGCTTATTATCAACAGTTATTAAAAGTTACCTCAACGAGTGATGCGATAATTAATGGCGGGATTTATGAGGTGCCGATTATTGGTAATATGAATAACCGCATGTATGCGTTTATCCGTTACTCGGGCAAACAGCGTTTATTGGTAGTGGCCAATTTTGATCGGACAGAAACTTTAACCGCCAATATCGAAATCCCTGATCAGATTTTAAAAGTTAAACATTCATCTCCGGTTACAGACCTGTTAACAAACAGAAAATTAAATATCCCGGGAGGAACAAGCATACCCGTAACCGTTACGCCTGTTAACGCACAGGTGATTGAATTTTAAGATAAAAAAATGAATTAACCGCAAAGAACGCTAAGTGCTTCGCAAAGTAAGCAGAGATCTGATTTCAATTTCCGCTTTGCGGTTAAAAACTAAACCAAATACAATGAGCTTAAAAACAGTATTCGAAAACCCGAAATTAACACTCGTACAGATCATCAACATGAGCGTTGGTTTTTTTGGGATTCAGTTCGGTTGGGATTTACAGCGCGCAAACATGGGCCGTATTTACGAAAACCTTGGCGCCAATCCCGATCAGGTTCCATTATTGTTTTTGGCGGCGCCCTTAACCGGCTTATTGGTACAACCTATTATTGGTTACCTGAGCGACCGTACCTGGCACCCAAAATGGGGTAGAAGAAGACCTTATTTTATGATCGGGGCCATTGTAAGTAGTATTGCATTAATTTTTATGCCACATAGCAGTGTATTGTGGATGGCGGCCGGATTGCTTTGGGTTTTAGATGTTTTTGGAAACATTGCCATGGAACCTTTCCGTGCTTTTGTTACCGATAAATTACCCGATAGCCAGGTTAACCGAGGTTTTATTATGCAGAGTATGATGATCGGTTTAGGAGGAAGTGTAGCATCAGCATTGCCATGGATTATGAACAACGTATTCCACTTAACCAATACTGCAGAGCAGGGGAGTATTCCTGAAAATGTAAAGTTTTCTTTTTATATCGGTGCTTTTTTCTTTTTTGCCGCAGTATTGTGGACGGTTTTTACCACTAAAGAATACCCACCTCAGGATGTAGATTTTAAAGAAAAAGTAAAAGAAAGCAATAAAGGTTTTGGTGGTGGTGCAAGAGAAATTTTTCATGCCTTAAGGAATATGCCTAAAAGAATGCAGATTGTTTCTTTGGTACAGTTTTTTACGTGGCCAGGCTTGTTTTTAATGTGGTTTTATTATACCACAGCCGTTGCCGTGAATGTTTTTGGTGGAAAAGATGCTGCCGATCCAGTTTATGCCCACGGTGCAGATTTTGGAAGTTTAACCCTTGCTTATTATAGCGTTATTACTTTTCTTTTCGCACTAGTGCTGCCAAAAATTGCCGATGCGTTGGGCCGTAAAACCACACATGCCCTTTGTTTGATCTGTGGAGCCATTGGTTTAATCAGCGTAGCCTGGGTGCACGATAAAAATATGCTGTATTTATGCATGACTGGTGTGGGGATTGCCTGGGCCAGTATACTTTCTATGCCCTATGCCATGCTGAGCGGTTCTCTGCCCAAAGATAAAATCGGGATCTACATGGGCATCTTCAACTTTTTTATCGTACTGCCAGAAATTATTGCCTCCTTAGGTTTCGGTTGGCTAATGCGCAATGTATTAAATAACGATAGACTTCTAGCTGTTCAATTGGGTGGTGGATTAATGGTTTTAGCCGCTGTAATCTGCTATTTGTTTATCCGCGAACCTAAGAAAACAGACGAGGTTTTAGCGGCGAAACTCGGGGTAGAAGAAAATAGATCGGTGTAATAAATCCATGGTTTATTCCGTGGTCTGTGTCCCCACAGACCACTAACAACATTTCGGTCTGTGGGGACACAGACCGAGAAGGTAAACTGTACCTGGAATTAATAAAATCCCTAACCAAATGAAAAAAAATATTTACTGCCTTGGTTCGTGTCTGCACGAAACGAAAAAAGCAAAAACCATCCTCTATCTGTTTCTATTGATAGTAGCGTTTAATAGCGCTTGTAAAAAAGCATCTACAGATGTTAGCCTAGAACCAACGCCAACAAATCAAACAGCTGCTTTACCTGCCGGGGCGAGAGATGGCGTGGTATTTATCAACAACGGAACATCGGTGATAGTAACATTATATGCACCAGGTAAAAAATCAGTCTCGCTAATTGGCGAATTTAACGATTGGTCTACCACAACGCTAGCCATGAAAAATACACCAGATGGGAGTTATTGGTGGATTCAGGTAGATAATTTAAACCCCAATACAGAATATGCCTACCAGTTTTATGTAGATGGAAACTTAAAAGTTGCCGATCCTTATTGTGAGAAAATACTCGATCCCGATAATGATAAATACATTACTGCAGCAACGTATCCAAATTTAAAAGCCTATCCAACCGGTAAAACAACAGGGATTGTGAGTGTAATGCAGGCCAATCAGCCAACTTACGCCTGGAAAAACACCAGTTTTTCCCGCCCGGCTAAAGATAACCTGGTCATTTACGAATTGCTCGTCCGCGATTTTACCACCGATCATAACTACGCCTCAACACTGGCTAAACTCGATTATCTGATCGGTTTGGGTATAAACGCAATTGAGTTAATGCCGGTAAACGAATTTGAAGGGAATTTAAGCTGGGGTTATAACCCCTCGTTTTATTTTGCACCCGACAAATATTATGGTACTAAAACAGCTTTGCAGAATTTTATAGATGAATGCCATGGCCATGGCATTGCTGTGATTTTAGATATGGTGTTGAATCATTCTTTCGGCCAATCACCAATGGTGCAATTGTATTTTGATGGCGCTAAGCCAACCAGTGCTAGTCCATGGTTTAATGTTGATGCAAAACATCCATTTAATGTGGGGTATGATTTTAACCATGAAAGTTTGGCTACTAAAAAGTTCTCGAAAGATGTGATGAAATTTTGGATGCAGCAATATAAAATTGATGGTTTCCGTTTCGATCTGTCGAAAGGATTTACACAGAAATCGTCAACTAGTGATGACCAGTTTAGATTGTACGATGCCGGGCGGATTGCAATTTGGAAAGACTATAATGGTTTCATCAAAAGTTTAGATCCTAATTTTTATGTGATTTTGGAGCACTTTGCTGAGGAAGCTGAAGAGAAAGTTTTGGCTGATGAGGGTATGATGCTTTGGAACAACATGAATTACAATATGAACGAAGCAACCATGGGCTGGTTAGATAATTCTAATTTTCAATGGGGTTTTTATGTCAATCATGGGTTTGCAAAGTCAGAGAACTTGGTTGGATATAGCGAAAGTCACGACGAAGAGCGATTAAATTTTAAGAATATTACCTATGGAAATGCTTCAGGTAGTTATGTAATTAAAGGAAATTTATCCACTTCATTAAAAAGAGAAGAATTAATAGCCGCATTTTTATTTAGTATCCCCGGACCAAAAATGATCTGGCAGTTTGGGGAATTGGGCTATGATATCAGCATCGATTTTAATGGAAGAACAGGTGAAAAACCGATTAAATGGGATTATTACGCAGATCCGAACCGTAAAGCTTTGTACGATGCTTACGCTAAATTCATCCGATTGAAAAAAAATAACAGCATTTTTAACTCACCTAACTCAAGCTATAACCTTGCTGGTGGAATCAAATACATTAAGCTAACCGAAGGTGCTAACACTGTTATGGTGGTGGGTAATTTTGATGTGGTGAGCCAGGCAGCTAATATTGATTTTGGTTCATCAGGCACTTGGGTTGATGTGGTTGGAAGCAATATTAATCTTTCATCGAATACTTATACTCAAACTTTAGCGCCTGGAGAATATCACATTTTCAGTAAAACGGTTTTAAAATAATTTCAGTTTCAAACCTCGCAGGTTTAATTCGTATTTCATATTGTTTTTTAACGGCCTCATTGAAGGCTGCGCCGTTTGAAAACCTGCGAGGTTTCTCAATTGGTACCTAATAATCTTGTTGTTTTTAGTTAATATTGCGATAACAACTAACAGGTTAATGAACAGTAAACTAGCGCATCACTTATTATGGGAACGGTTACGGGTTGGCGATAAAGATGCGTTTTTTGACCTCTATACGGCACTTTACTACCCGCTCGTAAATTTCGGGATCAGGGTTTGTGCCGATGCCGATACTTCAAGTGAAGCTACCGACCTTGTTTTTACCACCATTTGGGAGAAACACGAAAGCCTAACCCGTGTTGATAATGTTGAAGCCTATCTGCGTACCTTCCTTAAACGCAAACTGCTCAGAATATTAGAAAGAAAGCGTAAAATTAACGATGCACTTTTTAATGCAGGGGCCGATGGCGATTGGATGGAAATGAGCTACGAAGAGTTTATTGTTAAGGTACAAAGCGACGAACTGGTGCAACATCAGCTCAAAAATGCGCTAGAAAAATTAACCTTCCGTCAAAAACAGTTGATCCATTTGAAATTTTTTGACGGACTAAGCTACGAACAGATTGCCGAGCAGAGCAACCAAACCATAAAAACGGCATATAATACCATCTACGACGCGCTTAAAATCCTAAGGAAAGAATTTAATGCGTAATATTATTTACGAAGTCTAGCCTCGGGTAGAGGAGGAGGGTGACTTCGTAAATCTTTTCGCTCTTCATTTTGACCATAGCGGGAGAAAAAATGGCCTTCCGCTTAAACTTCCAAAGTCATTCTTACCCTTATCCCTTTTAGACTTTTGAAGTTGCCCGCGATGTATCTGCGTTAACGATAGGAGCGGCATCCTTTTGGTGTCATCCTGAGCCCGTAAAGGAAAGCCAAAAGATACAGCGGATAGCGTGTTAAAACGCCTAAAAAATTAATACTTAAAACTTCTGAAGCCTTTCTATCCTCACAGTCTGCCAGTTTGAGATAGTGGATTTTATATTTTGAAAACGAGCATTCCTGTCTCCGTAGGTGCTGTAGTCCCGTTATGCACTCCAATCTTTTTATTGCAAATAAACGTTATAGTTAAATATGGTTTTTAAGCAATAAAAAGGATTTCCGTTACTACCGGGTTTAGGGAACTGGGTGTGTGGTTCTTGGTGTTTAATCCTTCTGCTCCCCTGCAACCTTCAATAGTAATACAGCCTCGGCCACCTAAACCTGATAGGAGCGATATGAAATAAAACGGATAGCAGGACTATCAAACCCAAATGCTTCTGCAATTGCTTTCCAAAAAAAACATAAAAACTGCTTGAACCTTCAGCGAATCAACTCCTTTGTATTTCTTAATCTGCATTCCTGCAAATTAAATTTCTTCGTTATGTCCTCATTCAGGGCACATATTCCGCTATGTTAAAAAAAAGTTAAAATTTTCTTAGGAAAAAGTAAAGCTTTTGGGCACTGATATATAAAAGGCAAATTAGAATGGTTGATAGAAGTAAATTCAATGCAGAAGATTTTCTTGTCGATAGTACTTTTCAGCAGTATTGTGCTGGAACAGATAAGCTTTGCATTGGATATTGGGAGAAGTACATTAATGCCCACCCCGAGCAGGCTGCAGTAATTGCAGAAGCAAAAAAACTTTATGTGATATTGAGCGGGAATAAACGCCCATTAAACAAACAAACAGAAAGCCTGAAGGAAAGTATGTTTCCGGCAGAAAAAGTAGTTAAACTGAACCGTTATTTATGGCTTAAAATAGCTGCGGCATTAGTTTTAGTGCTTGGCTCAGTATTGGTTTATAACACATACTATAAGTATAACAAAACAAAAAATGCTGTAGCGGAGGTTTACACCTTTACCACAAAAAGTGGTGAGCGTAAAAAAATTAAACTTCAGGATGGAACATCTGTATTATTAAACGCAAAAAGTTCTTTATCTGTAACCAAAGGTTTTAACGATCAGTTCAGAGAGGTTACCCTAAGGGGCGAAGCTTTTTTTGATGTGGCTCATGATAAAAATAAACCTTTTAAAGTGCACACAGCCGATTTTAACATCAATGTACTGGGCACCGCTTTTAATGTGAAAGCATATCCCGATGAAACAACTTCAGAAGCAACTTTAATCCGTGGCTTAATTACCATGGAAGCCGTAAATGGAAATGGCGGAACCATTACTTTAAAACCAAGTCAGAAAGTTACTTTTTATAAGAGCGTTGCCCCGCAACAAAAAAGCAAATTGCTTAAACCTACTGCTTTACAGCCCGAAATTACCATTAACCATTACACAAAGATTAAAGACAGCACCATTGTAGAAACCGCCTGGACGCAGAACCGGATCGAAATATACGATCAGGATTTTGATGAGATTAGGAATGTTTTAGAAAAATGGTATAACGTAGAAATCAGATTTACAGATCCTTCAATAGAAAAATACCGCTTTACAGCGACCATAACAAACGAAAGTATCGAACAGGTTTTACAAGCTTTAAAAGACACTGAAAATAATTTTAAATATGAGATAAAAGGAAAACAGGTAACCATCTCGAAATAGAAAGAAAAAAGGACGGTGTTGGAGCACCGCCCTTAACAATTTCTCTTTTGATTAATTAATGGCAGTTTATGCGCAAACAGATTGCTGCCAAGAACTTTATGCAACCAAAAAAACAAAAATATGATTTATTATTACTTACTGCAAGGGCGCCCAAAATATAAAGCGCTTCTAAAATTCATTATGCTAATGAAACTAGCCTGTATTATGGTTTTCATTACCTGTCTTAATGTTTCGGCATCGGTTTTTTCTCAGGAAAAAATTTCTTTGGATGTTAAGAAAACAAAGCTGGCCAGGGTATTACAGATTATTGAGCAGCAAAGCAGTTACCATTTTGTTTACAGCTCTTCTTACGTTCCGGTAAACAAGGATGTAAGCATTACTGTAACCAATACTTTGGTAACAGATGTATTGGCAGCCATTTTAAACAGAACTAACCTGAAATATTCTGTTTCGGATGGTGGCTTGATTGTGATTAGCAAAAATAAAGAAGTCCCGATTTCGGGAACCGTTAAAGATGCCCTTGGAGGGGTTTTACCTGGTGCAAGTGTTAGGGTTAAAGGAACAGGCATTGGTACTTCTACCGATGTGAACGGTAAATTTGCATTAAATGCGCCTGAAAATGCTATTCTGGTAATTTCTTATGCTGGTTTTCAAACCAGGGAAATTGCCATCGGCTCTCAGACCAATATCGATATCGTATTATCAGAAGATACCAAACAACTTACTGATGTGGTGGTTACTGCTTTGGGTATCAAAAAAGAAAGAAGGGCCTTAGGATACTCGGTTACACAAGTTAGTGGTGAAACGCTAACCCAAGCAAGGGAAAATAATGTGGCCAACTCTTTGGTTGGTAAAGTGGCCGGTCTCGATATTAGCTCTACCTCTGGTGGTGCGGGAGCAGCAACCAGTGTAACCATCCGCGGTGTTTCTAGTTTAAGTCAAACTAATCAACCCTTATATGTAATTAATGGAGTGCCGATGGAGAATAAACCGGTGGGTTTAAATAATCTCAATGGCAATGGTAACTCAGGCGGCCAATACGATAATGCTCCAGATTTAGGAGATGCTGTTGGGAACTTAAATCCTGATGATATTGAAAGTATTTCGGTGCTTAAAGGTGCGGCAGCATCGGCGTTGTATGGCTATCGTGCAAAAGCAGGTGTAATTTTAATTACCACAAAAAGTGGAAAGGGAAACAGCATAGAATTTAATAGTAATTATGTAGCAGAACAGGTTATGGACAGAACCAACTGGCAATATGTTTACGGACAAGGAGCCAATGGTGTAAAGCCCGTTGATGCCGCTGCAGCGGCACAGGTGGGTGGTTCCAGCTGGGGAGCAAAATTAGATGGATCTAATGTAATCCAGTTTGATGGTGTTTCCAGACCTTATACTGCACAGAAAAACAACATCGAAGATTTTTACCGTACTGGAGGTACGTGGTCTAATACTCTGGCATTGAACAAAAGTTTTGATGGCGGTACCATCCGCTTATCAGCTAACGATGTTCATAATAATTCGGTTGTTCCAAATTCAGGTTTAAACAGGCAGTCTTTTAATTTTACAGGTACTTTTAGTCCGGTTAAACGCTTAACTATCGATGCCCGCATGAATTACATTCTAGAGCAGGCGAAAAACAGGCCAATGGTTTCTGATGGTGCAGGTAATGCCAATTATAATGTTGCTTTTTTACCAACAAGCGTAAGTGTAAATGATCTTAAGCCATGGAAAGACGCAAATGGCAATGAAATCCAATACAATAAAGGCAATGCTTATGCAACCAATCCTTGGTTCGCTGCAAACGAGTTTGTAAACGATACCAAACGCGACCGTTTAATCAGTTCGTTCAGTGCTAAATATACTTTTGATAGTGGGCTGTTTTTACAGGGGCGTGCCGGACGTGACGCCTATACCGACGGCTATAAAAACGTGGTGCCATCAGGTACCGCTTATTATGCACCCGGTAAAATTGTAGAACAGGCAACTAAGTTTGCCGATGTAAATGTGGATGTTTTAGTAGGCAAACCTTTTAAAATAGATGAAGATTTTGCTGTTACACCGAATGTTGGAGCGAGTTATCGTAGAACAAACGTTAATCAGACAACAAACAGTGGGGCTGATTTTGCAGTTTTCGGTGTTTATAATATTCTAAATGCCAAGAATAAATCTGTGGCATATGTAGCATCCGTAGCCGAAACCCAATCTGTATATGGTACTTTAGAACTTGCCTATAAAGACATTTTTTATTTAACAGGAAGTGGTCGTACCGATTGGTTCTCTACGTTGGCAACACCAGGTAAAGACAATAAATTGAGTGTATTTTACCCGTCGGTTAGTGGCTCATTTGTTTTCTCCGAACTTTGGAAACCATCTTTCTTAACTTTTGGTAAAGTGAGAGCTGGCTACGCAGTTGTTGGTCAGGCAACAGATCCTTATCAAACTTTATTAACTTACAGTTTAAGGAGTGAAGTGTTAAATGGTTTGCCGTTAGGCACTATTTCTAATGTAAATATTCCAAATTTGGCATTAAAAGCATCAAAAGCAACCGAATTGGAAGTTGGTACCGAAATGCGTTTTTTAGGAGATCGCTTGAACCTCGATCTTACCTGGTATAAAAAAACCTCTAAAGATGAAATCACCTTTGTTACTACATCGACATCAACTGGCTATAGTGGAGCCGTTTTAAATTCTGGTAAGATCGAAAACAAAGGTGTTGAATTATTGCTATCTGGACAGGTGTTAAAAAGTAAAGATTTTGTGTGGACATCATCTTTAAACGGATCTTACAACGATAATAAAGTAATTTCTCTTGCTGATGGTGTAACCTCAAACCTTATCGCAACCTCACGCCCTGGTGTTGGCTTTTTACAGAACATACCAGGCAAAGCCGCCTCTCAGGTAATGGCGTACGATTATAAATATGATGCAGCAGGAAAAGTCATGCTTGGTGCAAACGGTGCACCTCAACGTGGCGATCTTGTTGCATACGGCTCTGCTTACAATAAATGGTTTGCCGGTTGGAACAACGAGTTTAATTATAAAGGTGCAACATTATCATTTTTGATTGATGGCAAATGGGGAGGAAAAGTATTCTCTGCTACTGATTATTATGGCTACGTGTTTGGTTTGCATCAAGCTACACTGGAAAATCGTGAGGGTTTGGGCAATACCGCAGCAACTTACTATCAGCTTTCAGCAGATAATGTTTCAAATAAATTTGTACAAGATGCTAGTTTCATAAAGCTCAGACAGATGACCTTAGGTTATAACTTTCCAGCCAAAATGTTCAAGAACAAAATACATGGTTTAAATGTAAGTTTTGTCGGTCGCAATTTATTTATCCTGATGAAAAAGACGGATAACATCGACCCCGAATCCAGTTACAATGCTACTTTTCCAGGATTGGAACTAGGTGGTGTGCCGCCGGTTAGAACATTTGGCGTAAACCTTAGTGTGAAGCTTTAATTTTAAACAGACAGAACAATGAAAACAAACATATTAAAAAAATATAGCCTGTTACTTTGTATCGGCATGTTAATAATCTCTGGTTGCACCAAAGATTTCGAAGATATCAATACCAATCCTTCTGCATATGGGGCAGCTACTTTCGATCCTAATTTTACCTTAACTACCGCTCAGCTTACTTATACTGGGAGCATCGATTTCGCTTATGATACCTGGAGAGGGAATTTGATTTATTCATCTACTATGATGCAGGGGCTTTCTACTGTTGTAAGCTATTGGGCAGGAGATAAGTATCTGCTTAATGAAGGTTATACTGCAGCTTATTGGGGCAGTACGTCTGTTGGTGCTTATGTAGAACAGGTTAAACCTATTGTTGATATTGTTGAATTTACAAAAGGGTCTTCTAAGTATAATAACGTACGCCAGGTTGCACGTTTATGGAAAGCGTTAATTTTTGAGCGTATTACCGATCTGTACGGTGATGTGCCTTATTCAGAAGCAGGACAAGGTTATTATACAGGTAATTTAGCACCTAAATATGATAAGCAACAGGCAATTTATACCGATTTATTAAAAGAGGTAGAAGAAGCAACAAATGCATTGGATGTGAATGGAGATAAAGTTACAGGAGATGCCATTTACAAAGGAGACATCAATAAATGGAAAAGATTCGGTAACACTTTATTATTGCGTATAGCCATGCGTTTAACCAAAGTAGATGAAAATACAGCTAAAGCCTATGCACAAAAGGTAATTGGTAAAACCATGATCAGCAATGACGACAATGCCTTTGTTAAACATGATGTATCAGGCGCAAGGGTTACTCAGAACCGCAACAGTCAGGTATTGGCTGGTGATGGCGGACAAGAAAATTATTATGTGAAGTGGTCACAAAATTTTATTAACAAATTAAAATCAGTAAACGACCCACGTTTAGGAAAAGTTGCCGTTACAGGACTTTTTCTTGATGAAAATACGAAGACACAAAATCCTAATTACAGCGCCGACCCACTTGTTCAAAAAGGAATGCCTAACGGGAAAGATTTAAGTGGTATTGCTGGTAGAGATATTAGGCAAGATGCTTCTTATACAACTTTTCCTGCTTATTCATCACCTAACCCGGCAATGATTAAGAAAGATGGTATTACCTTTATCTTAACTTATACCGAAAGTGAATTGTTATTGGCAGAAGCTGCGCAAAGATGGGCAATTAGTGGATCAGCCGCGGCCCACTATGCTAATGGTTTATCTGCTGGTATCACTTTCTTATCTCAATACGACGCCAGTCTGGCGATATCAAGCACTGTAGCCGATGCCTATGCCATTGCCAATCCGTACATCGCAGCTAATGGTTTGGAAATGATTAATACCCAATATTGGCTACATACATGCACCATGTTGGATTTTTACGAAACATGGTCTAATTGGCGCAGGTCTGGATTCCCGACTTTAACCCCCGTGGTTTATCCTGGAAATGCTACTAACGGAACTATTCCCCGTCGTTTCCCTTATCCAGTAGAGGAAGCAGCTAAAAATGGTGTTAACTACAAGGCCGCTTCCGCAGCTGTACCAGGTGGCGATAACCTTGCAGGTAGAGTTTGGTGGGATAAATAATTTATATCATCCCGGTTTTTTACTAGCCGACATTGCTTATGCAGTGTCGGCTTTTTTATTCCATTGTTTGTTATTGCATTTTCATCAAACGTTTGCGCAAAACTTACTTGAGCGTATAAAGAAGTTTAGTTTATCTTTAACTCATAAGTACATCATCTTCAGTATTAAAACTGTAATGTACTTAACGGAATACGCTAAACGCTAATTATAATAATTCATTATTTATACATGAAAAGCATTCTATTTACTCTCGGTTTCCTTATTGTTACTCAAGGTCTTTTATTCGGTCAAACCGACAGCACGGTTATTCAATCAGTACCTAACATTAAAGAAATAAAGGCTGGCGACAAGAAAATTATTTTTCCAGAAAGCCCAAAAGGTTACTCTCTGGTATTCAAGGGAAGTAATCGCGAACCAATAGTAAATCCATCTGGCGATATTACCAGGCCACTGGTTGCAACAAATGTAAACTTGTATTTCGAACTGATTAGTCAGGTAAGCGATTCGATAAAGTACGATGTATCTAAACAGATCGTTGTCCCAGGGAAATTTTCAGACGGTGGTATTAACCCACAGCCTTTTGTAATCCCCGCTTTACGCGAATGGCATGGTGGTAAAGGCAATTTCTCTTTAACGGCCACCAGTAGAATTGTTTTAAATACAGCGAATGAGAAACAGCTGCAGAACGCTGCCAGCATTTTAAAACAAGAGCTGAAAGATCAGCTAGGTTTCAGCCTGTTAATTGTGAAAGGTAAGGCTAAAAAAGGCGATATTTTTTTATCCTTAGGTGCAACAGATAAAAGCATTGGCGAAGAAGGATACTACTTTAATGCAGATGAACATATTACCATTAGTGCAGTAAAATATCAGGGATTATTCTGGGGAACCAGAACTTTGCTACAGTTACTGGAACAGAAAAATTCCATTCCAAAAGGATTGGCAAGAGATTATCCAGCGTTTAAAGTACGCGGATTTGTGCTCGATGTTGGCCGTAAGTTCTTTAGCCTGCAGTTTTTAAGAGATTATGTGAAATTCATGTCTTACTACAAATTGAACGATTTTCAGATCCACTTAAATGACAATGGCTTTAAAAAATACTTCAATGATAATTGGGCTGATACCTATTCGTCTTTCCGCTTAGAAAATACAACCTACCCGGGGCTGACGGCAAAAGATGGTTCTTATACCAAAAAGGAATTTATGGCGCTACAACAGTTAGCCGATAATTATGCGGTCCGCATTATTCCAGAAATTGATGCACCGGCGCATGCGCTGGCCTTTACCAAGGTAGTCCCCGAAATTGGCAGTAAAGCATATGGTATGGATCACCTCGATCTCCATAATCCACTTAGTTATACGGTTATGGAAAATGTATTTAAAGAATATATTTCTGGTAACACACCAGTGTTTACGGGTAAAGCGGTTCACATTGGTACAGATGAATATGCTAAAAAAGATGCAGAAGTTTTCAGGGCTTTTACCGATCGCATGATTAAATATGTAGAAAGTTTTGGAAAAGATGTTAGGCTGTGGGGAGCATTAACACACGCAAAAGGTACCACTCCTGTAAAAGTAGAAAATGTGGTGATGAATACCTGGTATAACGGTTATGCTAACCCTGTTGAGATGAAGAAACTGGGCTATAAGCAAATCAGTACGCCTGATGGATGGCTATATATTGTACCTGCAGCAGGCTACTATTATGATTACCTGAACATTAAAAATCTTTATAATAAATGGACGCCTTCGATGATCGGAAATGTTCAGTTTACACCTGGTGATCCTACTATATTAGGTGGCTCTTTTGCGGTGTGGAATGATATTGTAGGCAACGGAATTACTGAAAAAGATGTACACGACAGGGTATTCCCTGCTATGCAGGTACTAGCACAAAAGATGTGGGGAGGAAACAATACAACTTTAACGTTCGATGATTTTGACGTTTTGAGCAAGAAGATAGGAGAAGGCCCTTCATTAAACATCAGTGGAAAGCTATCTAAAAATGATGCGCCATTTACAGTCCGGTTTAACTTTGATGAAAAAGACAATCAGATCAAAACTACTGGCGCAACTTATATAGAAGGATATTCAAAGAATGCTTTGTCATTTTCAGGAAAAGATAGTTATGCCAGGTTACCATACGCTGAAATAGGTTATAATTATACGGTTTCTTTTTGGGTAAACCCTGCCAATAACAATTTGGATGGTGCGCTGTTATTCAAATCGCCTAACGCTACCGTGAAATTAAAACAAACAGGTACAGGCAAACTTGGGTTTTCGAGAGAAGGTTATGATATCGATTTTGGATATGCTGTGCCCGATAATAGCTGGACACACGTTGTGATAACCGGAACCAATAAAGGTACTAGCCTTTATGTAAATGGTAAACTTGAAAAACGATTGTACGATAACTGGATCACGTTTACAGATAAAGACAAAACGAAAGTGCGTAAATCGGAAACTTTGTTTTTTCCACTTCAAACTGTTGGTGGATTTAAAGGAAAGTTAGATGAATTACAAGTTTGGAACAAGGTATTGTCAGATGAAGAGATTCTGGCCTTAAAGTAATAAAAAAGAATTAAACAATAACCCGTCTCGATTAAATCAGTTTTTACCAGCCGATACCGCATTTGCGGTATCGGCTTTTTTGTTCCCTACATTTTGAATAATATTTTAAGCAAACGTTTGTGCTGCATTTTGCGTCGATTTTAAACTCATCAGAAATTCTGTTGTAACATGAATAATTAAAGTCTTGGCAAGCGTCAAGACTTTTCTTTTATGGTAACATTTCTAATGCGCTTTTTGATTAACGCTACAATAGTTTGATATTTAGAAACCAAACCAAAACAATGAAATTCAGATTTATACTCGCTACATTTTTAAGCATGGGTATTTTTGCATATGCGCAACAAGAACCAAGAAAAAGCCAATCTAAAGAAACCGTAACCACTACCCAGGTTACCGTTAAAGATGAACCTAAATCTTCAGTAAACGAAAGGACCATTAAGGTAGAAAGTTCTGTTGTTACCAATCACACTGTAAATATCGATGGTAAATCGGTTCCCTATAAGGCCACAACAGGTACATTGCCGGTTTGGGATGAAGACGGAAAACCGATTGCAGGTTTGTTTTATACTTATTACGAACGCAGTGATGTGCAAAATCGCGATAAACGACCTTTAGTAATCTCTTTTAACGGCGGCCCGGGTTCAGCTTCAGTTTGGATGCACATCGCCTATACTGGTCCTGTGATTTTAAATATTGATGACGAAGGTTATCCTGTGCAGCCTTATGGTTATAAAGAAAATCCATATTCTATTTTAGATGTTGCCGATATTATTTACGTCGATCCGGTTAATACTGGCTATTCGAGAGCGGTGAGTAAAGATATTCCAACCAATAAGTTCTTTGGAGTACGTGCCGATATTAAATATCTGGCCGAGTGGATCAATACTTTTGTAACCCGTAATAACCGATGGGCCTCTCCAAAATTTTTAATTGGCGAGAGTTATGGTACCACACGCGTTTCGGGTTTGGCTTTAGAGCTGCAAAACAGTCAATGGATGTATTTAAACGGCGTGGTTTTGGTTTCGCCAACAGAACTTGGTATTGAGCGTAGTGGCCCTGTTGATGCGGCTTTGCGTTTGCCATATTTTGCAGCTACAGCCTGGTACCATAAGGCGCTTGCGGCTGATTTACAGGGCAAAGATTTAACAGCCATGCTTCCTGAGGTTGAAAATTTTACCATTAATGAATTAATCCCAGCTATTTCGCAGGGCGGGATGTTAAGTGCTGATAAAAAGAAAGCCATTGCCACAAAGATGGCCCGTTACGCTGGTCTTTCAGAAAAAGTGATATTAGATTACAACCTCAATGTACCTGCTGATTTCTTTTGGAAAGAACTGCTGAGAGATAAAGGTTTTACTGTTGGTAGATTAGATTCGCGCTATCGTGGTATCGATAAAATGAGTGCCGGCGAAGGACCCGATTATAATGCCGAACTGACTTCTTGGCTACATTCTTTTACACCAGCCATTAATATGTACATCCGCAACGAGCTGAATTATAAAACCGATTTAAAGTACAATATGTTCGGTTCCGTTTACCCATGGGATAAAACTGGCGACCAAACCGGCGATAACCTCCGCCAGGCCATGGCACAGAATCCATATCTGCACTTATTGGTGCAATCAGGTTATTACGATGGTGCCTGCGATTATTTCAACGCGAAATACAGCATGTGGCAGTTAGATGCCGCCGGTAAACTGCAAGACCGCATGAGCTGGGAAGGTTACCGCAGTGGGCACATGATGTATTTACGTAAAGATGATCTGAAAACGGCCAATAACCATATCCGTGAATTTATTAAAAAAGCATTACCAAAAGCAGGTGAGGCCGCTAAGTTTTAGCTCTTTTGGTCGTCATTTCGACTGAAGCGCAGCGAAATGGAGAAATCTTTGAATCGAATCCAAATAAATCGCTCAAAGATTTCTCTGCACCGCGCTAATCAGTTGTCAACTCTTATAAATTAATGCTTCGAGTTTTATCTGGAGCGCAGTTGCAGTGCAATAATTATTGTTCGTCCTGCTTTGCGCGCCGATCTTTTTTGCCCTTCGACTCCGCTCAGGCTGACAAAAAAGGATCTCCGCTTCAATCAGGGCTATGTAGGTTAGGGCGGTGGTATTAAACCCCTCATGGTTGCAAAAACAGCTGTTATCTAAACCTGACAGCCGCGATAGCCCCAGATTTTTCATCTGGGCTAAAAGCAAATGGCAGGACTGCTTTAACCGAAGCACCACTGTAATTGCTTTCCAAATTATAGGTTAGCTTATAACTTCTTTGCATACTGCTATTAATTTGACAGTTATTTAAAGCAATTTAGCCGGCCCAAAAAAGCAAACAAAAAACTGTTCACTGCAAACTAAAAATAATTACTTATTTTTGTGGTTCAATTATGCAGCAAATAAAAACATCATTCGATTTTGAAAAACCTATTGCCGATTTAGTTCAGCAGATAGAAAAGGTTAAGCAAGTTGCCGAAAAAACTAAGGTAGATATGTCTGCCACTTTAGACGAGCTTGATGGTAAATTAGATGAAACTACCAATAACTTATATAAAAATTTAACCGGTTGGAACAAGGTTCAGATGAGCCGTCATCCCGATCGCCCGCAAACACTCGATTACATCAATATGATCTGCGATGATTTTATTGAAATGCACGGCGATAGAACCGTTAAAGATGATAAAGCGATTATTGGCGGTTTTGCTACCATAAATGGCCAAACGGTAATGGTTATTGGTCACCAAAAAGGTAAAAACACCAAAGAGCGTCAGTTCCGTAATTTCGGTATGGCCAACCCTGAAGGTTACCGTAAAGCTTTGCGTTTAATGCGTTTGGCTGAAAAATTTAATAAACCGGTTGTTTCCTTTATCGATACTATGGGTGCTTACCCTGGTTTAGAGGCTGAAGAACGGGGACAAGGTGAGGCTATTGCCAGAAACTTGTTGGAAATGTCTATTCTCCGTGTGCCGATTATCTGTGTTGTAGTAGGTGAAGGTGCATCGGGAGGTGCTTTGGGTATCGGTATCGGTGATAAAGTATATATGTTAGAGCACACCTGGTACTCGGTAATCTCTCCTGAATCTTGCTCGTCTATTTTATGGAGAAGCTGGGATTTTAAAGAGAAAGCTGCTGAATGCTTAAAATTAACTTCTGATGATATGTTTGGCAACAAACTAATCGATGGTATTATTCCTGAGCCGCTTGGAGGTGCACATCAGGATCCGGAGTTAATGGGCAGAACTTTAAAAGATTACCTTATTAAAGATTTAGCTGCTTTAGGTAAACTAAAAACTGATAAACTGATTGAACAGCGGATTGAAAAATTCTGTGCGATGGGTGTTGTAAACGAATAATCATTAACTAAAATAAATTTGAATCCTGTTTGGCAATGCTGAACAGGATTTTTTTTGGACAAATCCGAAAGCTTTATTACGGATCGTAACCTGAATTTAGTCTCTCCGTTTGGTTGCACTATCACTGAAACATTTTAAACGAAAAACGTCATCTCGACTGGAACGTAGTGGAATGGAGAGGTCTATCTAGGCAGATTTCTCGACTGCGTTGCACTTCGCTCGAAATGACGATCTATTGTTGGTCAACAAAAAAGCAGCTACAAATTAATGCAGCTGCTTTGTAAGCTATTTTCTGATCCGTTTACTGTTGTGGGAAAAACATCGATAAACGGCCTTCTAAACTGTTAAATGTTTTCTGCAGCTTATCGCTCAGTTTATCCTGACCTGCAGCTTTACTCGTTTTAATCATTCTGTCTAGGTAGTATAATCCCGTTTGAATGTTCTGCGATCCGGTTAAACCTTTTGATTGAGAGATATCGGCAAGGTAGTTTAATTCTTTATTGATATAATCGCCAGATTTGTCTAAAATATCATTAGCTCGGGCGGTTTCTCCTAGTTTGTATAGGTTTTCAGCCATGTAGAATTTTACAACAACCGTACGGATGCCGAAGAATTTATCAGGCATTACTGCAAAATATTTATCTACTACTTTTTTGGCATCAGCTATTTTACCTTCTTTAATTAAGCTGCTGGTTAAGCTACTGAAGAGATTGGTGAAAATGAAAGTATCATCTGATGACTGTGGATCTAAATATTTAGCGGTTTTCATATTTCCCCACTTAAATTTAGTCATCACATTATTATACAATACAGGCGTATTTAATTGCTCTGGTCTATCTTCAGATGCTGTTGTGTCAGCTTTAAGTGGTAATAAACGCATGGCCAAACCTTCGCTGTATAAATATTTGTCTAAGCCGTTATATTGCTCAGAAGGTACTGTAGAAGCGAAATAAATCGGACGTTTCCAGTTGTTATGTGCAAGGATATCGAACATGGCCAAAGTTCCTTTAGTAACATAACCCTTATTAAACTTCCAATCCATTGTGGTGGTGATTTTTGCAGCATCAGCAGCAGGTACTGTTCCTGTATTTATTACCTGCTGCGGATCTACTGTAATTTTAAGGTTTTTAGTTGGCAGGAAGTTAGATTTTGATCCATCCTGCATCGGTACTTTATCGCTCTCATCGTTTGATAGCAACAAATCAACTACGTTTTTAAGCTCCACACTACCTGCAATTTTGTAATCATCGTATGGCATTACATCTCTTTCTCCCTGTACATATTGTTCAGGTTTCATCGAAATTGGTAATGGAGCGGATTCATTTTGTTTTTGTCTTAAACCATTAATGTACCAATCTGTATCGAATAAACTTAAGTTTACAATGCGCACATCAGGACGAACATTTTCTACCTCCTGGATATACCAAAGTGGGTAGGTATCATTATCGCCATAAGTAAATAAGATGGCATTTGGCGCACAAGATTGTAGGTAATCCAAGGCAATATCATGCGGAACCATTTTCGTAGAACGGTCATGATCATCCCATCCCTGCCCGGCCATAATTACCGGTGCAGCAAGTAATCCGATTACGGTTGCACCAATGGCACCGGCAGTTGGCGTTAGTTTTTTAAACAACCACTCTTTAATGGCGAGTGCCCCGAGCCCGATCCATATTGCAAAGGCATAGAACGATCCTACATAAGCGTAATCCCTTTCGCGGGGTTCTAATGGTTTTTGATTTAAGTATAATACAATGGCAATACCGGTAAAGAAGAATAGTAATGCTACAACTCCCGCATCTTTTTGGTTACGTTTAAAATGCCAAAGTGCACCAATAACGCCTAAAATTAATGGTAAAAAGAAGAAACGGTTATACGCTTTATTATCGACGGTTGATGGTGGCAGATTGCTTTGATTGCCTCTCAACATGGCATCAATTGGTTTAATGCCGCTAATCCAGGTACCTTCATGTCCGCTACCCTGGCCTTGCTCGTCATTCTGGCGACCAGCAAAATTCCACATGAAATAACGCATGTACATGTAGCCAATCTGATAGCTGAACAAGAAACCAACGTTATCAACCAGATTAGGGTTTTTAGAATCATCTAAGCGCATCCATTCTTTATAAAAAGCAGCATGTTTAGGATCATCGCTATACATACGTGGCAGTAAAGTGTTGTTGTTATACTCGTAATCGGTTTTTTTACCCGCTACCTCATATTTGTCTTTTCCTTTTCTCCAGATGGTTTTTCCTTCAGTTACGCCTACTCTTTCAGAGTTATAGTTAGGGCCATAACCCAATGGCCTGTCGCCATATTGCTCACGGTTTAGGTAACTTAAGAAAGAGAAAGCATCTTTCGGTGCACTGTTATTTAAGTTCGGATCTGCCTTTGCTCTGATGATAATCATCGAGAATGATGCATAACCGAAAATGATTAATACAGTAGAGATTAAACCTAAGTTTAATAATTTCTTTTGGTGCTGGATAGAATAACGGATTCCCCAAACCAGGGCGCCGATTAATAAAATAGCGAAGAATAAAACGCCTGTTCCAAAACCCAGACCTAATGTGTTAACAAAGAATAAATCGAAATAAGCACCGAACGAAACCAGGTATTGGATAATACCATATTGGATTACCGCTAAGATTAAAATACCAACAATAAGGGTTTTAATAATTCCCGATGTTGTTGCTTTATCTGTTCTTTTGAAATAATAAATAAAAGCAAGTGCTGGGATGGTTAACAGGTTTAACAAGTGGATACCAATTGATAAACCCATAATATAGGCAATAAACAATAACCAACGATCGGCACGTGGCTCATCGGCATGTGCTTCCCATTTAAGGATAGCCCAAAATACAATCGCCGTGAATAACGATGATTGTGCGTAAACTTCTGATTCTACTGCCGAAAACCAAAAACTATCAGAGAAAGTATAAGCCAAAGCGCCAACGGCACCTGCACCCATAATGCTGATCAATTTACCGGTTGTTAGTTCTTCACCAGCTTTTAACACCGTTTTTTTAGCCAATGCAGTGATGGTCCAAAATAAGAATAAGATAGTTGCCCCGCTCGATACAGCCGAACCAACATTCATCCAGTAAGCGATTTTGGTCAAATCTCCAGCTGCAAAAATAGAGAAGAAACGTTGGATCATTAAGAACAAAGGCGCACCCGGTTGGTGAACAACCTGCATCCTAAATGCCGATGCGATAAATTCACCGCAATCCCAAAAACTGGCAGAAGGCTCTAAGGTTAAAACGTAAGTTAGTGTAGCAATTAAAAAGCAGATCCAGCCTACTATATTATTAACTTTTGAATAATTCATTGGTTTGTTTAATGATATTAAAAATTGTTTTCACATAAAAATGCTGCCGAAATTAACTATTCTAGTCGATAAAACAGGTAAATTTTTGGATTGATTTAACAATTTTTAACGGCTTAAGGCCTTTAACATAAAGGATTTTAATTTATTTGAGAAGCAAAAACCCATAAGCAGAAAGGTGAAATCTGCCTATGGGTTAAAATTTAGAATGTTTTTAGCTTAACCCGCTGCAAATGGGGTAAACCTTACAATCAGATCATTGTATTTTTTTTCAAGGCTTTTGCTTAGCTCAGCTTGTTTAAAAACCTCGGTTAATTTTACCATTTGTCCTAAATAGCCAAGGTAGAAACGTACATCCTGCTCAGATGATAGCTGGTTTTTACTTTCTGAAACATCAGCAAGATGGGTTAATTCCCTGCCCACATAATCGGCAGTTTTTTTGATCATCGCATTTGCACGGTTTAAATCATTTAAACGATAAAGGTTTTCAGTGAAATAATAAGTGCTCATTATCTGTCGCATGCTGTAGAATTTAGCAGGAATGACTTCAAAATATTTATTAGCCACTTTTTTGCTTTCGGTAATTTTACCTTCATTTATCAAGCCGGTTAATAAACCGTTAAACATATTCGAGAACATGGTTACATCATCAGCAGATTGCCTGTCTAAATGGTTGGCGTATTTAATATTGCCAAAACCATAAACATTCATCATATTGTTGTACATCGGTTTCAGGTTTACACGGTCATAATCTTGTGTAATTGCCGTATCTGGTTTTAAGGGCAATAACCTTTTATTCAATCCTTCCACATAAAGGTATTTATTTAGCCCAACGTATTGCTCATCTGGCATTGCCCCAGTAAAATAAATCGGTCGCTCCCAATTATTGTGTACCAAAATATCAAACAAGGCCAATGTCCCTTTCGTAACATAATTTTGGTTAAAAGTCCACTCCATACTGCTAGCAATTTTGCCTGCATCTTCTTTAGGCACGGTTCCGGTATCCAAAACCTGCTGTGGACTTACCGCCAGTTTAAGGTTTTTGGTTGGTAGCACATTGTATTTAGAACCATCTGTCATGGTTACTTTATCTTCGTCATGATCGGATAGAAGCACGTCCAAAATTTCCTGCAACTCAATATGCTGGGCGATTTTATAATCCTGATAATACATAATATCGCGTGTACCAGCAACATATTGATTGCGCTTAATCGTTAAAGGAAGCGGCGCTGATTGATTTTGCTTTCTTTTCATACCGTCTATGTACCAATCGGCGGTGAATAAACTTAGGTTTACCACACGCACATCCGGACGGATGTTTTCTACTTCCTGCGCGTACCAAACCGGGTAGGTATCATTGTCGCCATAAGTGAACAAAATAGCATTAGGAGCGCACGATTTTAGGTAATTGACAGACATATCTCTCGCTACGTGGCTATCAGAACGATCGTGATCGTCCCATCCCTGATTGGCCATAATGATCGGAGCACCGAACAAGGCAATAATCGAAGCAAAAATACTGGCCCGCACAGGCGTTAGTTTTTTGAAGATAAAGTCTTTTAATCCAAATACACCTAAACCGATCCAGATGGCAAAGGCATAAAACGAACCCACATAGGCATAATCCCTTTCACGTGGCTCAATCGGAACTGAGTTCAGATAAACTACAATGGCAATACCAGTAAAAACAAATAGTAAACCAATAATACCTGCATCTTTTTGATTCCGTTTAAAGTGCCAAACCGCGCCGATCAAACCAATAATCAGCGGCAAAAAGAAGAACCTGTTGTATGCTTTGTTTTCTACAATGGATGGTGGAAGGTTTTTCTGATCACCAAGCCTGATCGCATCCAAAGGTTTAATGCCACTGAGCCAATTGCCATCTTTCCCGCCAAATTGCCCATCTTCATTGTCTTGCCTGCCCACAAAATTCCACATAAAATAACGCATGTACATCTGTCCGGTCTGGAAAGAGAACATGTATTTTAGGTTATCCATTAAGGTAGGTTTATGCTCATCATCAAAACCCATGTAACTTTTGTAAAACCTAATGTGCTCGGGTTTATCACTGTACATGCGTGGAGCTAAAGTTTTATCGTCAAAAACATAGTCAGATTTTGTTCCTGCTGATTCATATTTTGTTTCTCCTTTTCTGTAAAGTTTGCCGCTTTCTTTAATGTCGATCTTTTCAGAATTATAATTTTCGCCATATAATAAAGGCCTGTCTCCGTATTGCGAACGGTTTACATAACTCAGAAAATTAAAAGCATTCTCTGGATCGGTATTGTTTAAATTTGGTTTGGCCTGCGCCCTGATAATGAGTAGGGCAAAAGAGCTGTATCCAAATAGCAATAAAACCGTAAATAGCATGATCAGGTTTAAAACCCTTTTATTTTTGAGGATGGAATAGCGGATGCCGTAAACCAGGCTTCCAATTACTAAAATGGCAAAAAATAATACACCCGATCCAAAACCCAGGGCCATCGTATTCACAAAAAAGTAATCGAAATTTGCCGCAAAAGATACCACGTACTGAATAATGCCGAACTGTACGACTGCTAATACAGTGATTGAAACAAGAAATATTTTTAACACGCTTTGCCAATTGGGCGAGGGGTTCTTTTTAAAATAATAAACAAATATCAATGCAGGGATGGTTAGCAGATTTAAGATGTGTACACCTATAGAAATACCCATAATATAAGCCACAAAAAGCAACCACCGGTCTGATTTAGGTTCATCAGCCTGCGATTCCCATTTTAATATGCCCCAAAATACAATGGCGCTACAAAGCGACGACATGGCGTAAACCTCTGCTTCCACTGCCGAAAACCAAAAACTATCAGAAAAGGCATAAGCCAAAGCCCCAACAAAACCTGCACCCATAATGCCGATGATTTTCTGGCTGGTGATTTCCTCGCCTTTTTTAATGACCGTTTTCTTGGCCAGTGCTGTAATGGTCCAAAACAAAAAGAGGATGGTGCCTGCGCTGGCAAGTGCCGAAGATATATTAACAAAATAGGCAACTTTAGTTTTATCGCCAAAAGCGAGTGCCGAAAACAACCTCTGGATCATGGAGACTATTGGAGCGCCGGGCTGGTGAACTACCTCCATTCGGAAAGCCGAAGAAATAAATTCGCCACAATCCCAGAAACTTACAGATTGATCTAAAGTTAAGATGTAGGTGAGCGCGGCAACGATAAAACAGAGCCAGCCTCCAATGGTGTTGATCCTTGAGTAATTCATAGTTTAATTTTAGTCTTTGATAATAAATGATTTAAGTGGTCCGTAGTAAAAAAAGTCGCATAAAAAAAGAAAATGTTGCACGCTATATGATGATTTTTTTATCTTTGCATCGCAAACAGGAACAGCAGGAAAGAAATTAAAAATATTTTAAAATCACTCTTGCATATTTAAAATAAGGTTCCTACATTTGCATTCCCTTTCGAGGAGAATATCCTTGATAAGTTTTTGTCCGATAGTATAAGGGTAGTACAACGGTTTTTGGTACCGTTTGTCTTGGTTCGAATCCAGGTCGGACAACTAAAATTTAATGTCGGATCATGTTTTAAATGGACATGATCCGATTTTTTTTAACCGTAAACTACACGAACCCATGCCATTGCAGTTTAACCCGGTAAAGCTTTTTTCCGGAACAGGTTCTAAGGGATTATCACTTAAGATTGCCGAACATTACGGCAAGCCACTTGGTAGCGTAACCATTCACAAATTCAGTGATGGAGAGTTTCAGCCTTCTTTTGATGAGTCAATCCGCGGTAGTGATGTTTTTCTAATCCAATCTACTTATCAGCCCAGTGATAATTTAATGGAACTTTTGCTAATGGTTGATGCGGCTAAAAGAGCATCGGCACATTATATTACTGCAGTTGTTCCTTATTATGGTTTGGCCCGTCAGGATAGAAAAGATAAACCTCGTGTAGCAATCGGTGCCAAATTGGTGGCTAACTTATTAAAATCAGCAGGTATCCACCGCATCATGACGATGGATTTGCATGCTGCACAGATACAGGGTTTCTTCGATATCCCGGTTGATCACTTAGATGGATCGGTAATCTTTGTGCCTTATATTAAAAGTTTGGGCTTAAAAAACTTAACTATTGCATCGCCAGATATGGGCGGTTCGTACAGGGCACGTACTTTTGCCAAGTTTTTTAATGCTGAGGTAATTATTTGCGATAAACGCCGTAAACGTGCCAACGAAATCGAATCGATGTCGATTATTGGTGATGTAACCGGACAGGATGTAGTATTGATCGATGATATTTGCGATACTGCCGGAACCTTATCAAAAGCTGCGGCTTTGATTATGGAAAACGGTGCTGCAAGTGTTAGAGCGGTTTGTACACACGCAGTATTATCAGGCAAGGCAATAGAAACGGTAGAAAATTCGGTATTAACCGAGTTAATCGTTACGGACACTATCCCGTTGAAACAGGAAAGTCCGAAAATTAGGGTGCTAAGCACTGCCAGCTTATTTGCAAGGGCAATTGCCAATGTAAACGAGCACGGCTCAATTAGTGATCTGTTTAGAGTATAGTGAGGTTAATTGTATAAACTGGTTAATCGGTTAATTGTAGATTTGCCGTCAGTTAACCAATTACAACAATTAACCAATTAAACAAAAAGAGAGTTTAAATAAGGTAAAGGGTAGAAGGTCGAAGGCTTAAGGTCTTGAAACTCGATACTTAATACTGACTACTAATAAATATAAAATAAAAATAAAATGAAAACAATCGCAATTAGCGGTTCTCCAAGAGAGAACGTAGGGAAACGCGATGCCAAGGAACTTCGTTACGAAGGTAAAGTTCCGGCGGTATTGTATGGTGGAAAAGAGCAACAACACTTTGCTGTAGTTATTGCTGACTTAAGAGATGTTATTTATACCCCGGATGTAAACTTTGTGGAGATTGATGTTAACGGTACTAAAACTAAAGCTATCGTAAAAGACACTCAATTTCACCCACTTACCGACGTATTAATGCACATCGATTTTCTTCAGTTGTTCGACGAGAAAGAAATCGTTATGGAGATCCCGGTTAAATTAACAGGAACTTCTCCAGGTGTTAAAATGGGGGGTAAATTAATCCAGAAATTACGTAAACTACGTGTTAAAGCATTACCAGCAGATATGCCACAAAACGTAGAAGTAAGCTTAGAGAAATTAGAAGTGGGTAGTTTATTCCGTGTTCGCGATCTTAAAGGTCAAAAATATGTGATCACTAACACTCCTGAAGATACTATCGTTTCTGTTGCAATGTCTAGAGCGTTAAAACAAGCAGAAACTGAAGCTGCTAAAGGTAAAAAATAATCAGGATTCTTAGGATTTCTTGATTTCAAGATGAAGCGTTTCGATTTAATTCGGAACGCTTTTTTTATTTACATCAAGGTTAATCCGCTAACCGCCTAACGCTAACCGCTCCGCTATCCATTAAGAAGCTGTTTGAAAATAAATGAATAAATTCGCGGCATGGACTTCCGACTTTTCGCTTTAGTCTTTGGTCTTTTCGCTTTAAGCTTCTACCTTTGCCCCCATGAAATATCTTATAGTTGGCTTAGGGAATATCGGACCAGATTATGCACATACCAGACATAACATTGGGTTTGATATCGCCGATGAACTGGTTAAAAATTTAGATGGAAGTTTCGAGAATATCCGCTTGGCTTATTATGCTGAGGTGAGCTTTAAAGGTAAAAAACTTCATGTAATTAAACCAACCACTTTTATGAACTTAAGTGGTAAAGCCGTAAACTATTGGATGAAAGAGTTAAAAATAGCACCAGAAAATGTTTTGGTGATTGTTGACGACCTTGCATTGCCTCTCGGTAAGCTGAGGCTAAAACTACAGGGCTCTAGCGCTGGTCACAATGGCTTAAAAAGCATCGAAGAGGTTTGTGGCGGACAAAATTATGCACGCTTGCGCTTCGGTATCGGTAACGATTATCCGAAAGGTAGACAAGTTGATTTTGTTTTGGGCTTGTTTGATAAGGATGAGCAATTAGAACTCCCTGCGTTGATTGATAAAAGCATAGCGCTGATTAAAAGTTACGTAACCGTTGGGCCCGCCCACACCATGACGGCTTTTAATAAGTAGATGGTTAATCGGTTAACGGTTTAAATCGGTTAATTGATTAGATGGATCGTCATGTTGATCCGATAGCTATCAGATTTATTTCAGCATCTATACTGTAACATGCTTTGATCAGGTTAGGATAGCTTTTTTTTAAAGCAATTGCAGAGGCTCTTTTTATTGTTCGTCCTGCTTTTCATTGCAAGTCCTCACCCGATAAAGGATCGGGTTCCGGGCTTTCCATTTCAATCAGGTTTAAAGGGCAATGTCTTTGCTATTATTAAAGGTTGAATAGCATATTTTATATAGATTTCCTTTTCGAGTCATGGTCTGTGTCCTTACAGGCCCTCTGATCTGGCGAATATCATGTAGGGTCGACTTCCTTTTTTCTGCATCATGCAACCCCAAATAGTATTGCTGGCTGCGCCACCTAAACCCGATCGAAGTGGTTCCGATGCTTTATCGATAAATTGGTTTTAAAACTAAATCAACATCGGAAAAAAACGTAGAGCGGGACTGCACAAGCCTAAAAGGCTCTGCACCTGATTTCCAAAAAAAAAACAATGATTAGTGGATGAGGCCGTTTATCGTTTGGTGGGCCACTAGGCACGGAGTAGAATGAATAGCCTCGTAGTATCGTCATTTCGAGCAGAGTGCAACGCAGCCGAGAACCCGAAGGCTCAGCGAAGCTAAATCTATTTTCTAAGTTAATCTGGTTCATAGATCTCTCTATTCCGCAATGCTCCAGTCGAGATGACGACTTTTCTATGGGGATATGCCAATGGGCAGCATAATCGAAGAACCAGCGCAATTAACAAACAAAAGCTTTTAAACAAAAAAAGACCATCTTTCGATGATCTTTTCATAAATATGTTTTAGTTAATGATTATTTAACTTTTTCTTGAGCTCTTGCAATGTAAGCATCAATTAATTGCGCTTCTGCACTCTCAGGGTATTGTGTTTTTACTTTAGTATAAGCTTCAACAGCACCTTTAAAATCATTTTGGCTTTCGTTAACCAATCCTAATTTCTTTAAAAACATTGGTGAAGTAAATTTACTTGCTTTATCTGCCGCTTTTTTATAGTAAGTGGCCGCTTGTTTAAAGTCTTTCAATTCGCTGTAAGCATCACCTAATAAGCCTAAAGCCAATGGATCTGCAACCGGACTGCCTGTAGCGCTATATTTGCTTAATGCCTCTATAGCTTGTTTGTATTCGCCTTTACGCAAGTAAATACCGCCCAGGTAAAGGTTAGCTAAGTTTGCCGATTTTGTGTTATCGTATTCTTTAGCAATCTGCTCTAAGCCTGGGTAACCACCTTCGCCTTTAACAGCTCTGTTCGATAATGAATCTACACCAACAAATTGCTCTGCTTTGTACATTTTGCTAGCGGCTTCTTCAGCACGACCTTTTAAATACACGCCTTGATACCAAAGATATATTAAAACTAATAAAACTACAGCACCTGCAATAAACAGTAAGCTCTTATTATTCTCTTGTAAAAATGAACCTTTTTTAGTTGGTTGAATTGTCTGGTTATCTGTTGTAGACATGTTTGTTTAAAAAATTTAAGATTGC
This sequence comes from Pedobacter sp. ISL-64, assembly GCF_018613605.1. Taxonomy (GTDB): domain Bacteria; phylum Bacteroidota; class Bacteroidia; order Sphingobacteriales; family Sphingobacteriaceae; genus Pedobacter. The sequence goes on from NZ_JAGGPU010000002.1 coordinate 307,073, forward strand.
AAAAATACATTTTTCAATCAAAGTATCAATCTTTATTTTGAAGTATTTAATTAAACATTAGTTATTTAGGCTTGCAAATCGTAAAATCGTCATGATCATTAGCGTAACAAGCTAATTAGTGTGTTAAACCAGGTTTGGTTATCGCTAAAAATACCAGTGTGGTTAATCACCAGGTATATAGTTTGACTTTCAGAGCGGCTCACAGTCGATCTAATTCTGATGGGTTGCCAGAATGCACCGAAGTTTTTTGCTGATGAAGCTGGAAATAAGTCGTCGAACCCCATATAAACTTCTTCTATGTTCGATAATGGAAGTTCTAATTGTTCGTCTCCGGTGATAAAAAGACCATTCGATGCCAATAGAATATCGCCCTCGTGATTGTGAATTGGCTTTAAAAACGAAAATAAACCGGCGATTTTTTTAATCCAGCCCGAACTTTTTTCATTGGTCAGTTCATGATCATATGACCATAGAACATTTCCTTCTAACATTTTTTGTGCAACCATCTAATTTTCCTTGCTATGAAAGTACAATTTTTTTAAGTGTTATTAACGTTTATTTTAAACAATGGGTGTTAAGAGGCTAAAAAACGGTAAATTTGTGACATATTTATGTGGTTAAAAAATATTACCCTTCTAAATTTCAAGAACTATACCGATGCAGATCTCCATTTCTCGGAAACGGTAAACGTTTTTACGGGTAATAATGGCTCAGGCAAAACGAACATGCTTGATGCTATTCACTACCTCTGTCTATGTAAAAGTTACTTTAATCCCATCGATAGCCAGCAGATCAAAACCAATGAAGAAGTTTTTATGATCCAGGGCGATTTTGACCGCAACGAAAAAAACGAAAAAATTTCCTGCGGGGTAAAACGCAACCAAAAAAAACAGTTTAAACGCAATAAAAAAGAATACGATAAATTGGCTGATCATGTTGGCCTTTTTCCGGTAGTGATGGTTTCTCCCTATGATGTAAACCTGATTATGGAAGGTAGTGAGGAGCGGAGAAAGTTTATTGACAATGTTATTTCGCAAACAGACTCACATTACCTGGATCAGTTGATTACCTATAACCGCATTCTGTTAAACCGGAATGCTTTTTTAAAACAGATTGCCATTACCAGAAAGTACGATCCTACATTGCTTGAGATTTTGGATGAGCAGTTGATTATAGCCGGCAATAAGATATTCGCTATCCGTAAGGCCTTTATGGATGAGTTTATTCCGCTGTTTAACCAATATTATACCTACCTTACAGACAATAAGGAAACGGTGGAGCTGAATTATCAATCGCAATTGAATGAGGTTACTTTCGAGGAGCTGTTAAAAAAATCGGTAGAGAAAGACCGTGTACTGGAGCGTACCACAACTGGTATCCATAAAGATGAACTGGCTTTTGTGATCAGCGGAATGCCTTTAAAGAAGTTTGGCTCACAAGGTCAGCAGAAATCTTTCTTAATTGCTTTGAAGATTACCCAGTATGCTTACCTCGCCAAAAACAAAGGATTTAAGCCTTTGCTTTTGTTGGATGATATTTTTGATAAGCTGGATGATAACCGCGTTCAAAAATTGATGCAAATGGTTTCCCACCATGATTTTGGGCAGATATTTATTACAGATACAGGAAGAGAAAGGGTAAAATCAATTTTTGAAAAAATAGAAGTTGATGTAACTTTGTTCGAAGTAGATAACGGAACTATACAAAATGCGTAAACCCAATGATGTTACAGTAAAAGATGCCATCAGCAAAATGCTGGATGTATACCGTTTGCGCCGTAAATTCGACGAAACTTCAATCTTGTCTATCTGGCCAGAGATTATGGGCACCGCCATAGCCAACAGGACCAAGCAGATCTACATTCACGATAAGAAATTGTTCCTACGCATCGAATCTTCGGTAATCAAAAATGAATTGGTTATGGTACGTCAGGGCATTATCCAGAAGCTTAATGAACATGCCGGTAGTGTGGTAATTACCGATATGATTTTTTTATAAGCATAATAAAAGGGCATAAGATTTTCACTTATACCCTTAATATTTTTTTAATGAGGACTAAGACTCCCGACTAAGGACTATAGACTCAGGACTAAACTAGCCTCTTCCACCAAATATCTTGGACAAAATCCAGATCAGCAGTGTAACCACTACTACAACTACAATTACGCCCACCCAAACGCCGGCTTTAAATATACCTTCTACTAGTTCACAACTGCTTAAGGTAGTGCATAAAAATGCGATCAGTACTAAAGGAAATGCTCTTTTCATATACATGTTAATTTGTAATAGCTAACATTGAATACTGAAGAAAGTTTTAGTAAAATGCTCTAGATTTCGTCATTCCGGCCGTGGTGGAGAAATCTTTGAGCATGATTCTGGTCTAGGTATCTTTGTAGTAGTGTAAGAGTTTGCCATCTGACTGCAAGTTTAGTGCTTCTGCCCCTTGTTAATAAACGCGACAAAGCGGCATAGCCCGCATCCCGATATTTCATCGGGAGAGGACTATAAGCGATGGCGGGACTCCAGCTGCCACATCGCACTGAACATCGTTTTCCAAAAAAAATACCTGCTCAATAAAGAAGCAGGTATCTTGATTAATTTTTCATTGGTGGTGCAATGGAGAAATCTTTGATTATGGTTAAAAGATCTCTCCGTTTCGCCGTGCTTCAGTCGAGATGACGAATAGAAATTTTTATTTTCCGTTCACTTTTAACAATTCAACCTCGAAGATTAAAGTGCTGTAAGGAGGGATATCCTGTCCGGCACCACGCGCTCCGTATGCTAAATCATATGGAATGAAAAATTTGTATTTAGAACCCGAAGGCATCAATTGTACACCTTCTGTCCAGCCTTTAATTACTTGGTTTAGTGGGAATGAAATCGGTTCGCCTCTATCATAAGAGCTGTCAAATTGTTTTCCGTTCAATAATGTTCCTTTGTAATGAACCAATACCGAATCGGTTGCCAATGGTTTAACGCCGGTACCAGCAGTTAAAACTTCGTATTGTAAGCCGCTTGCAGTTGTTTGTACACCTGCACGTTTTTTGTTTTGTTCTAAGAAATCTTGTCCTTCTTTCATAATTGGTGCATATTTAATTTTATTTGCTGCTTCTTCAGCTTTGTTTTTTACTGATGATGCCTTGGCTAATGCCTCATTAATACATTGTTGTGCCTGCTGCTGAGTTAAAATAACCTTGCCTCCTGTAAATGCATCTTTCAGTCCTTTTAACAGTACTTCGTAATTTAAGGTAGAAAGGCCAGTTGTCTTTAATCCCGCGCCGATGGAAGTACCGAAAGCATAACTGGTAGAATCTAAAGTAGATTTTAAACCCGCTGTAAAGGTTGATGTTTTACTTGCGGCTGTGGTTGGTTTTTTGGCAACAGGTTTCTTTGCTGCTGTTTTGGTTTGTGCATAAGATGCAGCAGCGATACCGGATAGACATACCGCTAAAAAAATTCTTTTCATTCTTGTTAAATTGTTTTCATTTGTGATGAAGCGATCATGGTTTATTGTTGGTAAATCATGATGGTTTCATTGGTTATTTTATGTGTAATTAATTCAAACGGGTTTAAAATGGTGGATTATATTTTAAGGCCGAAAGATACAAAATAGATAAAACAATAAAACCCCGAATATTCGGGGTTTTATCGTAAGTTTTTTGTGTTGAAAACTAGAAACGTTCGTCTGCTTTGAAGAAGAAGTTACCTTCAATTTCTGCATTCTCATCAGAATCTGAACCGTGAACCGCGTTAGCATCGATTGATTTTGCATATTTCTGACGGATAGTTCCTTCTGCTGCCTCAGCTGGGTTAGTAGCACCGATCAATTTTCTGAAATCTTCGATGGCATTGTCTTTTTCTAAAATAGCAGCAACAATAGGTCCTGAAGACATAAAGCTTACTAAATCTTTGTAAAAAGGACGCTCAGCGTGAACAGCATAGAACTGACCAGCAGTTTCATCTGTAAGTTTAGTATATTTTAATGCGATGATTTTAAAACCAGCATTTGTAATGTCGTTAATGATCGATCCGATATGGCCGTTTGCTACTGCGTCAGGCTTGATCATGGTAAAAGTTCTGTTAGTGCTCATTGTGCTTTTGATATCAATTTTTTTTGCAAAAATACGTTTTAATTGATGAATAATCAATAAACATTGTTTTTCGGTCGCGAACCGAGGTTCGTAATGGATAATTAGGCTTCAAATGGCTAACTGAGCTTTTTTTAAGTTGTATAATCCTGTTAATCTCCATCTCTTTTAAAACTATGATCCTACTAATCCTAAAATCCTTTAATCCTAATCTAAATTTACTTAGCTTTGCAGCGCAAAAAATATATGCTTACACTAACTGAATTAAAAACATTATTAGCTACGCCACAACGAATTGTGATCACCACGCATCACAAACCCGATGGCGATGCGATGGGTTCATCTCTGGGGTTATATGGATATTTAATTCAAAAAGGCCATCATGTTAAGGTAATCACACCTACAGATTATCCTACCTTTCTGCATTGGATGCCAAATAATGGCGATGTAATTATTTTTACAGAAGAGCAAGATAAGGCCGCTAAGTTAGTGGATGAAGCTTCGCTCATATTTTGCCTTGATTTTAACACCCTAGGCAGGATTAATGAACTTGGCGAATTGGTTAGAGCAGCAGGAGCAAAAAAAATCATGATCGATCATCACCTCGAACCTGAAGATTTTGATGATTACCGTCATTGGGATATTAATGCCTGTGCTGCTGCGCAATTGGTTTACGATTTTATTGTTAATCAATTGGAAGATAAAGCTGGCATCAACAAAGATGTTGCAGCCTGTTTGTACACCGGTATCATGACCGATTCTGGATCTTTCCGCTTTCCTTCAGCTACAGCCGATGTATACCGTATTGCAGCTGATTTGATAGATCTTGGTGCCGAGCACTGGAAAATCCATCAATTGGTATACGATAATGCAAGCGAAAATCGTTTGCGCTTTTTGGGTTATTGCCTGTCAAACAAGTTAGAAGTTATAAGAGAATACAATACCGCCATTATTTCGGTTACAAAAGAAGAACTGGCACAATATCATAGTGCAACCGGCGATACAGAGGGCGTGGTAAACTACGCATTATCGATTAATGGCATCCGTTTAGCCGCATTAATTATTGAGCGTCCGGATAAAGTTAAATTATCTGTTAGGTCTACAGGCGATTTTCCGGCCAACGAAATCTGTAAAAAATATTTTAATGGCGGTGGCCATAGGAATGCAGCAGGTGGCGCAGCAGAAAAACCCTTGGCTGATGTAGTAAATGAATTTAAAACAATATTAGCAGAATACAAAGAACAATTGATAGCTTAAACACAAGAAATAAAACAATAAACTTAAAAAAGTCAAATTAAATAAATGAAAAAGGGAATTATTATTCTAGCAGCAGCCACCTTAGGTTTAGCGGCATGTAACAAAGAGAAAAAGGGAGCTGGTGGCTTATTGTATACCATTCACCACTCGGCAGGTAACGAGAAAATCAAAGAAGGCGATATCGTTAAAATGAATTTTATCCAGAAAAACGATAAAGATTCAGTTTTATCCAGCACTTTCGATAGCGAAACTCCTGCAGTATTTCCTGCACAGAAAAAAATGTATGCTGGTGATATGAATGATGTTTTAACATTGTTTGGAGAAGGCGATAGCGCTACTTTTAAAGTAAACTTAGATACTATGGCACTTCATAGTAAACAACCTAAACCAGAGCAGTTCAAAAATGATAAATACATCACTTTTACAGTGAAAATCGAAAAAGTATTCAAGAAAAAAACCGGTGAAGCTGATTCTACTTTTAACAAAAGAGCACAGGAGTTTTTCCAGGCTGATTACAAAGCTACTTCAGAAAAAAAGAAAGCTGCTGAACCTGCTAAATTAAAAAGCTATTTAGAAGATACTAAATTAGAGACCAAAACCACTGCGAGCGGATTACACTACATTATAGAAAAACCAGGCAGTGCAGAAAAACCAGCTTTAGGCGATACCGTATTAATTGATTATACTGGTAGAGTAACTAAAAAAGGTAAAGATGGTAAATACAAAATCTTCGATACAAGTGATGAGAAATTGGCTAAAGCAGAAAACGAATTTAAACCAGGTAAACCTTACGGTCCTCAAAAAATGCCAGTTGGCGGTACAATCCCAGGATTTACTGAAGCTTTACAGTTAATTGGTAAAGGTGGTAAAATTAAAGTAATTATCCCTTCTAATTTAGGTTATGGCGAGCAAGGTGCACCTCAGGTAGGTATCATGCCTTTCAGCCCAATTGCTTTCGATTTAGAAATCAAAGATATTATCAAAGGAAAACCAGCTGCAGCAGCTCCAGTTCAAATGCCTGCTCCTGTAGTTAAAAAATAATTTCTTAAAAATATTTTAAAATCCTGCTTATTATTTAAGCAGGATTTTTTTTGTTTATTATTTTTTAATACTGAGCCAAGAAATAAAACGTTTCAAAGATTTATAAAAACTTATTATAACCTATCTTTGTAGTGATCTAATAAAATAGTAGGCATTTTGAAAAAGATCTAACTACTATTTTTTAATAAATAAATTTAAATGAGGAACGGAATTATTATTCTCTTGGCGGCGGCACTAGGCATGTCTGCCTGTAACAAATTCGAAAAGGGTGAAGGAGATATGACTTACAAGATCTATAAAAGTGACGGTAAGCCGAAAATTCAGGATGGCGATTATGTAAAGTTAAATGGTGTTCAAACAGTAGAAACCAATACCAATCCCGATTCGGTAATGGTAAATACTTACGATAATGAGCGTCCGGCTTTCTTTGCCATTAGCAAGTCGATGTTTAAAGGCGATTTAGCTTCAGGATTGAAACTGCTCGGTGAAGGAGACAGTGCAGTTTTTAAATTGAACCTGGATTCTATGGAGAAATATTCAGGCCAGCCTAAGCCAAAAGGACTAAAATCAAACATTGCTTCTTTTACGATTAAAATTGAGAAAGTATTGCATAAAGGGAAAGATCCCGATTCTATTTTCGAAGCGAAGAAACGACTTTTCTTTGAATCGGAGTACAAAGCGCTAAATGAAAAAAATAAAGTGGTAGAGCCTGCTAAAATTGCAAAATACGTGGCCGAGAATGATTTAAAGGTCACTATTGCGCCATCTGGATTGCAATATGTAATTTCTGCTCCGGGTAATTCTGAAAGAGCAACTTTAACGGATACGGTATTAATGGATTACACAGGTCAGTTTACCAATAAAAAATCGAATGGAACATTAAATGTTTTTGATACTTCGAATGCTAAAATCGCAAAAGAAGCCGGAATTTTCTCTGAAAGCGTACAATATGTGCCACGTAGCCTACCATTAGGGCAATTGCCGCAAGGCGTTATTCAGGGTATCCAACTTATTGGTGTAGGCGGTAAGATCAAAATGATTTTGCCATCGAGATTGGGTTTTGGAGAAAATGGTGGCGGACCAATTAATCCATTTACGCCATTGGTATTTGATGTAGAACTGAAAGGTATTATTAAACCAAATGTGGCCATACCGCTAAGTAAATAAAATACTTATCCCAATATAAAAGCGCAGGGATCAGTAAAATTCAATACTGGCTTTGCACTTTTTTGTGTTAAGAAATTAATAATTGTAGTGGCAAAATGAAATTTTTGTTTAAATTAGATTAACAAAACAATTAACCATCCTTATTATTACTATGCGCTCAAGCAGTACTATTATGTTTCTGGGCCTGAAATTGATGCTGTTTAGCATATTTTTCAATCTGTTTATAAAGGATGGATATTGCAGGCATGTAACGGCTTCTTATCGTTACCCAACATGCAATAGAAATAACCGCAGTATTTCTAAATGGTTTCACTCAACCGTTATGCAAAAACAGGGGGCTAATTTATTGGAATATGTCAAGAACAAGATGCAACCTACCTTAGTTAAAAACATAAAATTTAAAGCTTTTGATAGAATATTGGGTAGGTTTTGAATAGCGATTAACCTTGTGTTTAAAACCTCTTCAAACTGTTTTGCCTGAATTTCTGGTGAAAAGAGTTAACGTTAAAACTAAACTTTATGGAGAAGATCAAGGTCTTTTTAATTCACGATTATGATGCATTAATGGATAGTGTTGAATCCATTCTAAGTGATTCAGAAAGTATTGTTGTTGTTGGCGAGGTTAATTCTGCTGCACTTGCCGTACAATTGATCAGGACTAAAACGCCAGATATTGTGCTTGCCGATGTTAGTGTTAGCGAGAAGGTTGGAGCTGATTTAACTAAATTGATTAAAAGAGAATTCCCCAAAATTAAAGTTATTGTACTTTCTATGCAGGATGATTTTATCAATATCTCGAAAATGATCAAGTCTGGAGCAAATGGCTATCTTTTAAAAAATGTAAAGTTTCACGAACTGCATAAAGCAATTAATAAGGTTATGCTCGGCGAAACCTATATACAAAATTCCATTACGGCTAAATTTATTAACGGTTACCAGCGTGAAAACCATACAGAGGAAGCGAATATTTTATCACCCCGGGAAGTAGAAATTATTAGGTTGATTGCCAAAGAATACACTTCTGCAGATATTGGCAAGATGTTATTTATTTCGGAACATACAGTAGAAACCCATCGTAAAAATATATGGCGTAAAACTGGCGTTAAATCAATTGTTGGTTTGCTGAATTTTGCGCACGAGCATCAGCTAATTTAATTTTAAAACAGGCCTCACAGGTTTCAGAAACCTGCGAGGTCTGTTCGCATTTTTAAGCCTGCGCTTCTAAATATTGCGCATAACAATAGCCTTCTTCGCCATCGTTAGTTCGTACCAGCCACCATAAATCGTTGCTTCTGTTTACAAGGGTAATTACTTCGCCATGTGCAGCCTTACCTACAATTGGTTGATCGGTTCCCGGACCTTTACGGATATTTAGATTACTGCTCTCTGTGATAACTTTTGCGTGCGTGACCGCTGCATCAATGGCCACGTTTACATTCAGAACCAGATCACCTGAAGTAAAATTTGGGTCGATCTGATTGTAAACTTCCCAAAGGTGGTCTTTAGTCGCGCCATCGGCGGCAGTTCCATCTATGTATAAAATCCCATCCTGCTCCCTTACTGCTAAATCTGCTATGCCCGCCGCAGTTGCTGCGTCAGTTAGTGTTTTATATTTATCTGCTAATGCCATGGTCGGGTTATTTAACGGTTAATTTATTGTCGATTTTTTTAGGTTTTAACGCACTCAAATGTTGCATTAAAGTTATTAGAGAGGCTTTTTTAATCTCCCCGGTTAAGAGAATTACACCGTCTTTAACCTCAGCTTTCACCGTTGGGAAATCTTTGGTTGCATCAGCAACATTTTTAATTAAAGCGGAGTCTTCGGCGATTACCACTGGTACATCTGCTGGTTTCACTGTTAAATTGTTGATTACAGCTTTCACTCCTTTTTCTGCCTTTGCAATTTCTTCTGCTTTGGCCTTTGTGGCTTCATCATCAACTTCGCCAGTTAAAGTTACTTCGCCTTTGGCAACGGCCACCGTAATGCCTGCTGCTTCTTTGGCTTGAATTGCAGCTTGGATGGCCGCATCGTTTGGTTTGCAGCCTACAAAAAATAGTGTAGTTGCAATAACCATGCTCATTAATAATTTAGTTGTTTTCATCCTTTTGGTTTTATATTGATATTATTTGACAATACAATGCTTAGAAATTAAAGTAATTTCCTTTTTATCGGTGGGATGACTTCGATAAAGCTAATATATGAAATGCGTTTAACTAGAAAGTGAAATCTATTAATTATTTATAAAAAAAAACGCTGTATATGAAAAGACCTCACAAGTTTTCAAACTTGCAAGGTCTATAGGTTGTGCTAAATCCAGTCTTTAAATGGCTTTATAGTTAAATTGGAATTATAATATTTTTCTTCTTCGGTAACTTCTCTGCTTACCCAATCTGGCAAGGCAAATATTTCGTCTTCACTGTCAAGTTCAATTTCGGCAACAATGAGGCCTGTATTATCGCCTAAAAATACATCTATTTCCCAAAGTTTACCGCTAAACGGAATTTCGTAACGGGTTTTCGAAAGCTCAGATAAAGAGAAATTATCTAATAATTCTTTGGCCTCCGCAACAGGGATCTCATATTCATATTCCATTCGTGTGGCACCTATTGTTTGACCTTTTATGGTTAAAAAGCCTTTGGTTGCTGTTGCCCTTACACGTATGGTTTTATCTTTATCAGTAAGCAGATAGCCTTGCCTAAAAAGCTTTCCCTCTGGTTTGCTCAGGTTATCCCACTTCTGCAGATCGATCAAAAATTTGCGCTCTATTTCCTTACCCATTATTTGGAGAGTTGTTCTAAAATATTCATCGCTGCCTCATTATCTTTCAAATTCACAAATATATGGTCGTGATAATAGCCCGCCATTACGTTGCAGCTTATACCTTTTTCGGCAAGTGCAGCTGAAAATGCTGCTGTTAAACCTATGGCTTCTAAAGAAGAGTGTACGGTTAATGTGATCCAAGAAGCGATAAAAGTATACTCAAGACCCAAATGATCTGCAATTTCTTTTTTTAAGACCACCGTGGTTGCCTCCTGCTCTTTGAATAAACAAATTGCCAGGTTAATATCTATTGTGCTTGGATGTTCAACCCTACAAAATACAAATTCGCCAGGGTTGTGCACTGGTTTCATTGTTTTTAGCAGTTTTGCCAAACTTTTCTCTCCTGTCATTTTATCTTGCTCTTTTCTGCAGGTCAGCAATAGGCATACTGATCAATCTTCCAATGGGTTGTTTACCACGATAGGTAATTACACGTAACATACTGGCATCTTTTGGCACCTGTAATGCGGCTGTGTATTTCGGGTAAAAGCGATCGGGAGTAGAGTTGTCGAAGCTATAGTAGATATCCAGACCGTCTATTTCTGGCGTTAATTCGATTATTAATTGTTTATCTGCACTGCGTTTCACCGTAAAAATCGGATCGTAAATAGCAGGGGAATACTTAATCTCTGCCAAATCTAATCGTTTGAAATGCTGTTGTGTACGATCAACAAAATTTGCCCAGTTTTTCTTTTCAATCGGACTCCAGATCGATTCGGCAATGGCAAATGCACGTGGCCAAACCATATATTCTACCTGGCGGAAAGTAAATACCTGTTCTGTCCAAAGGTTGGCCTGTGCACCAATTACATATTGTGCATTTACGCCCGCTGGAATAGGGTTAAACTGATAGGCTTTATTTAACCTTAACGAGGCATAAACTTTTGGTTCGGTAATCTGATCCGCCTGCATATAATCCAGATATGCAAAATCTGTCGGACTCATTACCACATTGTGTTTTTCGTTCGCTGCCTGGATACCATATTTCATTCCTCTCCAGCTCATTACGGCTGCTGTTGGCGATACACCACCTTCAAGAATTTCGTCCCAGCCCATAAATTTTTTGCCTTTCGAAATTACGATCTGTTCTACACGTTTTTCAAAATATGCCTGAACCTGTGGAATGGTTTTTAAACCTTCTCGTTGCATTAAGGCTTTAACCTGATCGTTCTTTTCCCAGAAATTATGAGGTGCTTCGTCGCCACCCATGTGGATGTACTCGAAAGGAAAAAGTTTCGCTACCTGGGTAAGTACCGAATCTAAGAACACGTAAACTTTTTCGTTTGCCGGGCAAAGCGTATTATCAAGCAAAGCTGTTGGAGGCGCACCACGGCTCCAATCCATTATTTTCTCGCCTGAGCGCACTTTATAATTAACGGCATCGGGTGTGCAGGATAATTCAGGGTAAGAAGCGATAATAGCTAAACTATGTCCCGGGACATCGATTTCTGGTAATATGTTTACAAAACGTTCTTGTGCATACTGAACAAGTTCCTTAATATCTTCTTGTGTGTAAAAGCCACCGTAAGTACGGGGTTCATCCGCCGTTGGTGGTGTAAAATCGCCAAAAGTCCCGGTTTTTTTAACGCTCCATGCACCTACTTCGGTTAATTTAGGCAAGCCTTTAATTTCGATTCTCCAGCCTTCATCATCTGCGAGATGCAAATGCAACAGATTAAATTTATAACGCACCATGTCATCAATAAACTGCTTTACTTCTTGCTTAGTAAAAAAATGACGGGCTACATCGAACATTAAACCTCTCCATCCTAATTTCGGATAATCTACCACATCAACACAAGGTAACTTCCATTTGATATCATTTACTAGTTCCTTGCTTTCTATTTCGGCCGGGAAAAGTTGAAGCAATGACTGAACGCCATAAAAAATCCCTGCAGGCTGGTTAGCTGTAATTACAACCTGAGTGGGATTAACATTTAGTCTGTAACCTTCTTTACCGAGTTGAGTATCTTCTTGGGTGTTTAAGATCAGTTTAATAGTTGGGTGACTTGAATTACTCACTGTACTTACAAATTTCCCTGTAGCAGTGGTAATCCGATCAGAAAGGTAAGCGATAGATTGTTTTAATTCTCCACTTTTAACAGTCTGGATGATTACATTTTCTGGCAAGGTAAAAGTACCTGCCTTTTTCATTAAGGATACAGGCTCGGGGATGATGGCAATTGGTGTTTGCACAACTGCGCTTTCGGAATCGCCGATTTCAGTTTCTGTAACAATAGATTGAGCGAAGGTATTGGCTGCAAAAAAACAGCAGGAGATAATCAGGAATAATTTTTTCATTAAAATAATTAAAGCGGGTTAACCGAATAAGTATAATCCGCAATTTATTAAAAAAGATTTTAATAGGAGGTATTTGTGCGGAAGGAAATGTGCAAGAAGCAAAGCGCGGAGCGCATAACGTTTGGTTTTGATAAAAATCGTGATTGAATTTATGCCATAATTAGAGGTTTGTCAGCCCGAGCGGAGTCGAAGATTTAACCACAAATGGGTTGCATTGCTAGGCGATGAGCTAAGTTTACGATGGTTCGTGAAGACACGTAAATGTTTTTGTCATTCTGAACGCAGTGAAGAATCTTTTAGAATAAATAGTGTTGTTTATTGGTTCCTTTTTGAGACTATTTTGCCTCAAATCCTTTTAATATCGTTTCAATAATACTGTATAAAACTCCCGTGTTCCAATCATCTAAATAACTATATCCTTTATTGATATTTGATGGGTTTTGTTTTGAAAAGATGGCAAAATAAGTGCGGTAATTTTTGGTGCCTACATCAGGCCAAAGCAACGATTTTTCTTCTTCCTTAATAAATTTTGCGGATTTAATTTTGATACCAGATTCGTCGAAAGTCACATTTGCCAAAATGAATGGTGTTTTTTGACTAAACAGTGCTAAATAATGGTCCACTAACCCATCGAAATAGCTTTCCCATAATTGGTTTAATATTTCGGCATATTGATTATACAAATGGACTTTATTGATGCCATAATAAGAACCGAAACTTATTTTGATCATTTCCCCATTGCTGTTCTTAATCAATAATTGATACTTTCTCCCTACGATAAATTCAAATCCTCTAATCCATTTAATACCAAAACGGTATTCTAACGGCTCTTCTTTAGATAAATCAGTTATTGTGGGAACTGATAATTTTTGATTACCAAATAGTATTGATTGTGCCGTAAATGATAAATTTTTAGGCTTTCGATCAAAATAGCTCTGTTTAATTAACCAATTTTTCTGATTGCTATCTGAAGTGATCATGCATTAAATTTATTAATAGTGTAATAGCAAATTTTAGTCTTCTAATTCTGCCTTTTTTTGGTTAAATTTCCTAATAAGAGCTGTTAGCATACCTTTTCCTTTTTCCATACGTCTGATTTTTCCTGTATTTTCATCAATGAAATAGTCGATTACCTGCTGGCTGTACTTTTCCTTTCTGAAGATTTCTATCAGATCTGAAATAAGTGTGGCAGGTGTACCAAAAAGGCCTGGCCTCGACCACCAGCCTAATGCAAGTGTGGTGAGCATACTCTTTAAACGAAAACTTTTTGCGCATGTTGAACATATGATCTGAAGTTTTTGTTCATGATTATACCAAATCAGGTAGGATATTATCGTATTAAAGGTATAGCCATATAATTCGTTTTCATTGTTACAATGGGTACAAACAGAATTCTTGATCTCGTTAATTAAATTCGCCCTTTCGACTCCCTCGTAAAAGTTAGTTTCTTCTTCTACAAATTTGATCAGTTTAGTATCTAAATTCCTTTTTATGATTTCATCGTTCAATAAGGCTACAACTTCTTTTCGTAACCCTTTAGCCCCTGAAATAATTTTTAGAATTGTAGTATCATCATACTTTTCATAGTTTTTGCGGATGTCATCAATAGGAATCATAGCGTTTTATTTTGAGCGTATCAGGAGCGTTAAATTAGTTATGAATTTAATAAAATCTATAAGCCTTACTTTTTTTATCAAAAAAGAACAAACTAAAGCAATTATGATATGCAAGTTTGACTACAAAAACTTTTTCAACCATTCCATAGCTTTTTCATCGTCCGTAAATGATTTCATCGGGATGGGTGGAATTTGAAACTTAAACAGGATCTTCATAATCAATTGGGCTAAACCGGGTTTCGAAACCATCGCCATAGCCGTATAAATTTGAGGAAATTGCTCCGTAGAAAACTTTCGTGTTTCTTTGTTTGGAACAGGAGAGTTTTTTAAGTAAATTAACAGTGGAACTTTCTTATCCCCTGTAATTTTCTTCACCAGTTCAACATTGGCCGCAATATTTTCTACTGTACGTAAAATGCTTTTACTGTAAGAAATGAGTATTCCATCATCTGTTAACAAATAATCGGCAATTTCGCCTTCAATAAGTTGTTTGTCGCTATCGTTTTCCATTCATTATCCCCTTAAATGATAGCCTTTTGGTTTAGTAAAGGCTCTTAATCCCTGATGCGATAATGTAGCCCCAATACCGGAATATTTTCTTCCGCTCCATGGCAGTGCTGCACTCACTCTGTCGCAGCAATTCCAATAACCCGAACCCGCGTCAAGCTGAGATAGTATTTTTTCAGCCCTTGCCTGATCGGCTGTATAAACCGATGCCGTTAAGCCATAGTCTGTATCTTTCATCATATTTAAGGCCTCTGCATCGTCTTTCACCTTCATAATTCCGATAATTGGTCCGAAACTTTCTTCCTGCATCACCATCATATCATTGGTAACATCTGTTAACACTGTTGGTTCAAAATAATAGCCCTTTCCTGCAATGGCCTTTCCGCCAGTTAATAATGTTGCACCTTTACTTAAGGCATCCTTAATTTGCTTTTCCAATACCAAAATCTGCTCTTTCCGTGTTAAGGCACCAATATATACACCATCGGCTGTTGGTTGGCCCATTTTCCAGCGCTTAACTTCGGTAACAAAGGCATTTAAGTAATTTTCATAATTTTTCTCATGCACATAAATGCGCTCAACTGAACAACAACTTTGTCCGTTATTGTAAAAAGCGCCATCGGCCGTACCAACTGCAGCAGAAGCAACATCGTTTACATCTTCGGCAATGTACAACGGATCTTTTCCGCCTAACTCCAATTGACAGGGAACCATTTTTGCCGCTACTTTTTCGTAAATGAATTTTCCCGTTTTGTAAGAACCTGTGAAGAAATAACCATCAAAACCCATTTCTAATAATGCTGCTCCCGTTTCTTTTGCGCCAATAGCGATATGGAAAACATCATCGGGTACCCCTGCTTTTTTTAACTTTTTTTCAATCTCGATCCCGGTTAAAGTGGCATATTCTGAGGGTTTGTACATTACAGCATTGCCACTCAATAAAGCTGGGATAAATACATTTACCCCAACCAGATAAGGGTAATTCCAGGCTGAGATATTACAAACTACACCCAGCGGTTCGTATTTAATGATTTCTTTGAGTCCTGGTTCATCGGTCATTATTTCGTCGGCCAGGTATTTTTCGGCATTGGTCAACATCCATTTAATACGGGCTCTTGCACCATTAATTTCGTTGCGCGATTGTTGGAGTGGCTTGCCTACTTCGCTGGTTAATACCGATGCCAATTCTTCTATGCCAGCCTCCAGTAAATCACTAAACCGAGCAATAACCGAAACCCTTTCGCTAAGGGTTTTGTTGGCCCATTGAGGTTGAGCTTTTTTTAAAGTATCTAATTTAGTTTGGAGCGTAGAGGAGTTATCTTCCGCTAAACTGGTAATAATTTCTTCTGTTGCTGGGTTGATGATCTGCATGTTATTCATTTTCTTACCACAGATTTTCTCAGATGAACACAGATTTTTAAAAAGGGTTTAGGACTAACATCCTAAATTAGCTTAATGATTACAATCTGTATTTATCCTTTTTATCTGTGGTTTATATTTAATTTTATCGCATTAATAAAAGCCTCATGTATGTTTTTGCTAAAGGGGCCTTGCTGGTCTTTTAGGCGTTCGGGATGCCATTGTACAAATAACAGAAAGGATTTTCCTTCGGGTTCTATCCGCTCCATGGCTTCTGTAACGCCATCTGGTGATATTGCGCTCACTACCAAACTTTTCCCTGTTTTATCGGTGCTTTGGTGATGGTTACTGTTCACTAAGCCTTTATCTGTATTCACAATCTGGTTCAGCCACGAGGAAGGATTGACGATGATTTCGTGATATCGGTCTGATTTATCGTGCATTTTTGAATGATCGAATTTTCCCCAGGTTGGGATATCAGGGATTAAAGTTCCGCCAAAAAATACATTACCCACTTGCATGCCCCTACAAATGCCTAAAACAGGGACAGAATTGGCTTCGGTATAGGTTAAAACCTTAAATTCAAACTCGTCACGTTTTTCATCAATATCATCGTCATAACAGTAAGGATAATATTCAGGCTGATTGTAAAAACGGGGATGAACGTCTTCTCCTCCAGTTAAAACGATCCCATCACATTTTCTGATCTCCTCGAAATTGTTGAGTTTGTACCCGAGCTGGATTACCACCACATTTTTGTTATAGGATAACACCCAATCCCGATAGATGTCGAATTTACTACAGTCGGTAACACCAATTATTATTTTATCAGACATATTAATTAATTCCACTGATTTATTTTTTTCCTTTGGGGTGATTACACCGATTTTTAGATTACACTGATTTTAATGGGTTAATAATTCTAAAATCCTATAATCAAGCAATCCTAATCTATAGTGCGGTTAAATACAATTGTTTAAAATCTTCTCTGCTTACCGGTTTAGGATTGTTTGGATGTGCAAAATCTGCAAAGGCTAAATCGGCAAGTGTTTCTATATGTTCATTTTTAACGCCAATATCACTCAATTTATGCGGAATATTCACTTTTGTATTTAAATCGAACAGATATTTTACAACGGCTTCACCATTTTCATCCTTGAGATCCAACGTACGGGCAATTTTTTTAAAACGATCTTCAAAGCCAGCAACATTGAACTGCATGCCATAAGGAATATTCACAGCATTGGCCAATCCGTGATGGGTATCTAACAATGAAGAAAGCGGATGCGCAAGTGAATGCACTACACCCAAACCTTTTTGAAAAGCAATTGCGCCCATCATCGAAGCCATTAACATTTTACTACGGCTTTCTAAATCGGGATTGTTGGTTGCCCGTTCCAAAGAATCTTTGATCAATGAGATTCCTTCTAATGCAATTCCATCACACATGGGGTGGAAGTTCTTGGCCAGATAAGCTTCCATATTATGTGTCAATGCGTCCATACCTGTTGCGGCAGTGATAAAGGGCGGCAAATCCATGGTTAACTCCGGATCTGCAAATACGATCTGCGCCATTAATTTTGGCGAGAATAGGATTTTTTTCTGGTGGGTTTCGTCATCAGCAATAATCGCACTGCGGCCAACCTCACTTCCGGTACCAGATGTGGTTGGGATGGTGATAAAATGCGGAACATCGTTCGTTACGTAAATATCGCCGCCGATTAAATCATCATACTTGAATAAATCATCGCGGTGGTTAACACGGAGTACAATTGCACGGGCAACATCCAAAGCTGCACCACCACCAATACCAACTATACTGTCGCGATTGGTAGCATCCCAAACATCAGTACCTTTGTAAACATCACTTTTTACCGGGTTTTTGTGGATGTCGCTAAAAACCTCGACAGCAATGCCCTTTGCCTTTAAATCTTCAACAATGGTTTTAAAAAAGGGAAGTTGCGCGATGGTGGGATCGGTTACAATTAACGGTGCCTTTATATTGTTCTTGCTTAAGTAGGCGGGCAACTCTTTTACTGCGCCAGCGCCAAAACGGATGGTTGTAGGGAAATTAAACTGATGGATTTTATCAAATATCATGGCAATTAATTTATCTTTTGTTTTACCACCTTAGGTGTCTGAGCGCACCTAAGGGTGAGTTGTTATTTTACTGTTTATTAAACTAACTATATACAGTTAGCTAAGATGTTCTAAGGTGGCTTAGGCGATCAACATTTTAGCCTGTTTTTATTTGTTTTACCACCTTAGGCACCTGAGCTCACCTAAGCTTGGGTGTTAAAATATCAAGATTCCGAATCAAGTTACCAATCACAGATTTTAAAAAACGGTCGTCATTCCCGCGCAGGCGGGAATCTTAATGCAACCTACAAACCCTGCCAAGGCATTAGGATTCAATCAAGTTGGGAATGACGATGCCCCGTATTCTCTCATCTTTAATTATTGTTTTTTTTAAAAATTTGATTTTTCAGCATGAACACTTTAGGCTAAATAATTTCTAAATATCTTTTTAGCTCCCAATCGGTTACTACTTTAGCATATTGCTTGCATTCCCATTCGCGGGTCATGGTAAAATGATCAACGAAATCTCCGCCCAACAATGCTGCGGCCAGATCAGAATTTTTCATCTTTTGCGTTGCTTCAAATAAATTACGCGACAGTGTGCCGTTCGATAAATCGGTATATCCATTTCCTTTGGTGGCCGGTTGTTCGAGTTTCAGCTTATTTTTGACCCCGTACATTCCGGCAGCCAAACAGGCCGAAAGTGCCAGATAAGGGTTGGTATCTGAGCCTACTATCCGGGTTTCTAAACGTGATGCTTTTTTGCTTCCCGGCAGTGCACGTAACGCAGTTGTCCGGTTATCGATTCCCCAGGTTACCGTTGTTGGTGCCCATGCGCCTTCAACTAAACGTTTGTAACTGTTTATGGTAGGGGCAATCATTGGTAAAAGGTATGGAAGGCAGTGCAGCTGACCAGCGATATAACTTTTCATTATCTCGCTCATTTTATCTGCATCCTTTTCATCGTAGAACAAGTTGATCTTCTTGTCCGCATCCCAAAGGCTTTGATGCACATGACCACTACATCCCGGTAAGTTTTCGCTTATTTTGGCCATAAATGTAGCGATGATACCGTGTTTATAGGCAATTTCTTTTACGGCTGTTTTAAATAATATCGCTTGATCGGCAGCTTGTAAAGCTGGAGCATATTTGATGGCCGCTTCGTAAACACCTGGTCCGGTTTCGGTATGCAAACCTTCGATCGGGATATCGAATTTGTTCAGCAGATCGAACAGATCGCTCATAAATTCATTTTTGTAAGTACTCCTTAAAATAGAATAGCCAAACATGCCCGGACTTAAGGGTTTTAAATTGGCAAAACCTTTCTCGTGGAGGGTTTCTGGTGTTTCCGAAAAATTAAACCATTCAAATTCCTGTGCAAAAAGCGGCGAAAATCCTTCACTTTCACATTCGGTAATTACTTTTTTTAACAGTTGTCTTGGACATACAAAATTTGCCTTATCCTGGTCATCAATAAAATCGCCTAAAAAGAAAGGTACGTCATTTTCCCAGGGAATTTTCCGAAAGGTACTCAAGTCGATTTTAACCTGTGCATCGGGATAGCCGGTATGCCAACCTGTATATTTTCCATTTTCATAAGCCACATCACCTGCATCCCAACCAAAGGTAACATCACAGAAACCCAATCGGCCTTCAACCAGAGATGCGAATTTTTCGGCAGCTACATATTTTCCTCTTAAAATACCGTCGATATCGGCAACAGCTAATTTTACTTTTCCAGAGGGATGATTTTTAACGTAATCCAGGATGTCTTTGCTCGTACTCATTAATCTGCCTTTTTAAAAATTTTATATAGAAGAAATATGCCCAAAACGATACCCGAATAAATTAAACCCAATTTAAGATTATAAATCAGCATTGCGATGAAAGAAACGCAGGAAATAATTAAGGCAATAATGGGAAATAACGGATAAATTGGCGTTTTGAAAGGCCGTGCCATTTCTGGTTTGTTTTTCCTAAGTACCATTACCGAAATCATCGAGATGATGTATAAAGTTAATGCGCCAAATACAGAAATGATAATAATTTCGGCAGTTTTACCTGATAAAAGTGCGATGATACCAATCACCATATTGCCAATTAATGCATTTGCGGGTGTTTGGAATTTAGGAGAAATTTTTCCGAGGATAGCTGGAATACTTTTCACGCGGCCCATCTCGTAAGTAGAACGACCAGCTGCTAAAACTAATCCATGAAAGGAGGCTACCAGGCCAAATAACCCAACCGTGATGAGTAAATGATACAATAGGTGGTTATCGCCTGTGATCATCGAAAGGGCGAGTGGCAAAGGCGAATCGGAGGTTTCGCCCGATTTTCCATTTTTATACACAATGGCTTCCCAACCGCCAATGCCAATGGTGGAGATAAAAACAAGCATACATAATACCACCAACGTAAATATGCCCCAGCCAAAACCCTTACTGATATCTCGCTGTGGGTTCTTGGTTTCTTCGGCTACATTTGCAACACCTTCTATACCCAGAAAAAACCAGATGGCAAATGGAATGGCGGCAAAAACACCACTCCAACCATTTGGAAAGTTATTGTGGACCAGGTTTTCTGCATGAAATTTAGGCAATGTAATGCCAGAGAACAATAGCAGTTCGCCAACTGCCAAAACGGTAATAATTACTTCGAACGAAGCCGCAGCTTTTACACCATATATATTTAGAGCAGTAAAGATAAAGTAAACAACAATTGCGCTGGTAAGAATGGGTACCTGAGGGAAAAAGGCATTAAAATAAGCACCAATGGCAAAGGCTATGGCAGGGGGTGCAAATATAAATTCGACCATTTGAGCAATACCCGCAATAAAACCGATGTTTTTGCCGAGTGCTGTATTGGCATAATCGAAAACACCACCAGCCTTTGGTATAGCACAGGCCAGTTCGGCATAGCTAAAGCTAAAGGTAACATACATCACCATAATGGCAACCGTTGCAATGGCCATACCCAGTGTGCCTCCTTTTTCGAGGCCTAAGTTCCAACCGAAATACATTCCCGAAATCACATATCCAACACCAAGTCCCCACAACATAAAAGGGGTAAGTGTTTTTTTTAAGCTATCTTTTTGTTCCATTGGCAGGATGTATAAGATTGAAATAGGTTTATATTATTTGCTCGAAAATGATAAACTATTAGCTTCGGTATCTGATGCTTAAAGTAGTAATTATTTTCTAACATTTAACTAAAGCGGAGAATTGCCACAAGAATTTTATCCCTATTTTTTTTAAAATCCCTTTTAGGCATTTAGCGCTTTTGTTATCTTGCATTACCAAACAATATCTTTATGTACGAAAATGCTCTCCAGCCATCCGAAAATTTCAGGAAAATGGCCCGAAAATCTATTCAAGCCATTTTACTATTTGTATTAACCTATTTCGTATTAGTTTCTGCAGCAGTTGGCTTAACCATGCTTTCTGCATTTGCTGGCTTTATGTTAATTGCAGCCAAACCAATGTTTATTACCATTATGTTGGGCGGCGGCTTAGTATGTTTTGGCCTGTTAATTTTGATTTTCCTGGTGAAATTTATATTTAAGGTTAATAAAATTGACCGTTCTCATTTAACACGGGTTACGCAATCCGAACAGCCTGAGCTTTTTAAAATGATTGATGAGATTGTAGCAGAAGTAGGGACCGATTTTCCAAAAAAGGTTTACTTTTCTTCAGAAGTTAATGCATCTGTGTTTTACGATTCTAGTTTCTGGAGCATGTTTCTTCCGGTAAGAAAAAACCTCCATATTGGTTTAGGCTTAATGAACACCATATCAATTGATGAGCTGAAGGCTATCCTTGCACATGAATTTGGCCATTTCTCTCAAAAAAGTATGCGTACAGGGAGTTATGTTTATAATGTTAATCAAGTTATCTACAATACACTTTATGATAATGAAGGTTATGGTAATTTTGCACAGAAGTTAGCTGGTATAAGTAGCTACTTTGGAATTTTTGTTGCTCTGGCAAATAAAATTATTGGGGGCATCCAGTTTATTCTAAAAAAGATTTATGATGATGTTAATCTGAATCATTTGGCGCTCTCCAGAGAAATGGAGTTTCATGCCGATACAGTGGCAGCAAATGTTGCGGGTTCTGAAGCCTTAATTACCGCGCTTCACCGCCTACAATTGGCCGATTATTCCTTAAATAACGTTTTTGGTTATTATAATGGCAAAATCAAGGATAAGGAAAAAACCAACAACATTTTTCCACAACAGAAATTTGTAATGGATTTTTATGCTGGTCTTCAAGATATAAGAATTGAGAATTATCTTCCGATTGTAACAGAAGAACATTATAGCAAGTTCAATAAAAGTAAACTCGTTCTGAAAGATCAATGGTCTTCGCATCCAAGTACCGCAGATAGGGTAGCACATCTTAAGAAACTAGATTACCCATTGAAGAGCTATGGTTCTGGTATAGCAATAGATTTATTGGTAAATAAGGATATGGTACTTCAACAGGTTACAAAAAAACTCTTCGATGCAATAGACTATGGTGATTCTCCTATAATTTCAGATGCAGACAAGTTTGAAGAAGATTTTTTGGAAGATCAGCGACAGAATGCATTTCATCGCTTATACAATGGCTATTTCGATTTTAGAAATCCGTTAAATGATCTGGAAGTGGTTGCTTTTGAAAAACCGGTCCTATCTTTTCAGCTACGCGCCAATGATTTTTTTAGTGATGAAAATTTAAGTTTGATATATCTTCACGACGGTATCAATGGCGATTTAAATACGATTAAACAGATTGATGACAAGTTTTTTGAGATTAAAACCTTTGATTATGATGGGAAAAGATACACGCAGACAGATTGTTCGGAGCTTATTAAACGCTTAGAAAGCGAATCAGAAGAATTAGACAATCATTTGAAGAAATTAGATATCCAGATATTTGAATATTTTCTAGGGCTTTCCTTCGAGCAGGGTAGAAATGATGAATTTGCTAATTTTTACGGTGATTATAAAGCGATCCATTCACTTTTGGAAAGCCAGAATAGCTGCCACAATAAAATTGTTCAGGTTACTTCCTTTATGCATGAGCGTACTGCTGTTGAAACTATTGAACAGCAGATGTACCTGGTTAAGGATGAAGAAATAATTTTTAAAGAAGAACTTTTAAAGTTACTAACGAACCCTTTATATGCAGAGCAGATAACGGCAGAAGAGAAAGAACAGATCGAAAAATTTATGGCCTCAAATTATAAATATTTTGCAGGAGGCAGCTATTTTGATTTCCAGGTAGACGAACTTTTTGAATCGATCAGGTTATTTGCGAAGATTATTAACGATACAAATTTTAAATCCAAAAAGAAACTTCTTGATTTTTATGCAGAATTAGAAAATATTAATAAGTTGGTTGCTGGTTAATCCGCCTCTTTAGATAAAAAAAAAGCAGGTTTTATGAAATTCCATAAAACCTGCAGTTGGTTTTGATGTTAAGTGTAAAAATATGGAAGCTATTATTCGCTCCCCCGTTTTAGTTCCGCATATCTTTATTCCGAATCACGGTTTTTATTCACGATCTGGCTGTCTCTCGTATTTTTCTGCACTGTAATGGCACCAAATAGGGAGAGTAAAAAGGCAAAGGCATAAAATCCTTTTTCGCTGGGCAGCAAAGTAGCATTCCATAAACCGATTACCAATAAGGTGATGGTTAAGAGCGTAGAAAACCAACTGATACCGTAATAAATTTCAGTAACGGGAATTCCTTCCAATTTATCGCGAACAGCTTTTTGTAAAGAGATTACGGCGAAAAGGCCAAACATCAATACGGTAAAATAATATCCTTTTTCATTAAGAAGCATATCAGAACGCCATAGGCCTACAATAAAGCCGATCATTCCGATACCTAATGCAATCCAGGCAGCTGCCACGAATGCATTCGATGGTTTTTGATTCATTGTTTTGAGATTTAATTTAATTCATTAGACAACGCTAAAGATTGGCAAAAGGTATAAAAATTAAAAGACAGTACCTTAAATTATTTTGGAATACCAGCACCTTGGGTATAAAAAATCAAACAAAATCCCATCTTTGGCATTATAGCTGTATAACCTTATCTTAGTTATATGCTAACATTGCTTACTTCTGCCCAAATGCGTAATGCCGATCAGTTTACGATTGCGAATAAACCAATAGCATCAATCGATCTGATGGAAAAAGCTGCAAGGGCTTTTGTTCAAACTTTTTTAAGAGATGAGTTCGATACGAATAAAAGCGTTGCTATATGCTGTGGGAAGGGAAATAACGGAGGAGATGGATTAGCCATTGCCCATTTGCTTATTGCTAACGGATACGAGAATATAAAAGTTTACATCATCAACTTCATTAAAAAACAAAGCGACGATTTTGCTATCAACCTACAGCGAATTGAAGAAACGAGATGCAAAAAAACGATCGTCAACCAGGTTTCTGACTTAAAGAATCTGAAAGCCGATTTAATTATCGACGCCATTTTAGGCTCTGGTTTAAATAAACCTTTAAGCGGAGAATATGAACAACTGGTTCAGGTCATTAACAAGCTGAATAAAAAAGTGTATGCAGTTGATGTACCCACTGGTTTTTTTGCGGAAGGCAAGTTGCCTAAAGAATACAACGGTATAAAAGCCTATAAAACAATTTGTTTTCAAAGGCCGAAGATTAACTTTTTCTTTCCCGAGTCGGCCATGGCGACTGAAAAATATGAGGTGGTTGATATTGATCTGGATGAGGCTTTTATCCAAAAACAAGAAGCTGATTTCTATTTGATGGAAGAAAGTGATATTGAAAAGATCCTTCAGCCCCGAAAATTGTTCAGCCATAAAGGTACTTACGGCCACGCATTGATTATCGCGGGAAATACCAATACCATGGGTGCGGCTTTATTGTCTTCGATGGCCTGTTTACACACAGGGGCGGGATTAACCACAGTCTGTATCCCGCAAAGTGGATTAATCGCCTTAAATACAACCTTACCAGAAGTAATGGCGCTACCAAGAGACGAATACACGCGGATAGAGAACCCCAAAAAATATCAGGCAATTGCTATTGGTCCGGGTTTAGGTACAGAGGCTGAGAATGAAAAACTGCTCGAAAGCTTGATCATGGCCAACCAAGCAATGGTTATTGATGCCGATGCTTTAAATATTCTGGGCAAAAGGCCCGATCTAATCGATAAACTTGCCACAAATATCATTCTTACCCCACACATGAAAGAGTTCGATCGGTTATTCGGCGAACATGATAATTGGTGGGACAGGGTGCAAAAGGCTATAGAACAGGCCAGACAACGGAAGATCGTTATCGTGCTTAAAAACCAGTATACTTTTATCTGCCTGCCTACAGGTAAGGTACTCATCAATCCTACAGGCAATGCGGCAATGGCGCAAGGGGGAATGGGCGATATTCTTACCGGTATTATTGCAGGCTTTATAGCACAGCAATATACCGCAACAGATGCCGCTATTTTAGCTTGTTATATTCATGGAAAAGCAGGCGATGCTTTAGCGCACGAACACTTTGTGGCTACCGCCTCTCAGGTTGCAGCCAGGGTGTCTAAAGAAATTAAAGTGCTCATATCCAATTAGTTTGTTGGTTGTGTGCAGTTAGCCACAATTGTGGAGAAAAATCGACATTAATCTACTATACTTCTAGTTTATAATTTATAGTTTAAGGGAATATTTAAAATAACAGATATCTTAAAAACGGAAAACAAATTATTATGGCACAAAAAGAGTACACGCTGAATGAATTAATTCAGGAATCGGCAGAGAATCCAAATGAAAACGATTTTTTCGAATTAGAGAAACCTGCCATGCTGGAGGTAAATCTAAAAAATCAAAAAATATTGGCAAAAGCAGGTTCGATGGTTGCTTACATTGGAAATATCGATTTTAAAAGAGAAGGACTATTGAGCAAAGGTTTGGGTGGTTTGTTAAAGAAAGCCATATCTGGCGAAGGTACTTCGCTGATGCACGCCACTGGAACAGGTAAACTATATTTGGCGGATGAGGGCAAGAAAGTAAAGATCATCAAACTCCAAAACGAAGCGGTTTTTGTAAACGGTAATGATGTATTGGCTTTAGAAGACAATATTAAAAACGAAATAAAAATGCTAAAAAGCATTGCAGGCATGATGAGCGGTGGTTTATTTCAGGTTAAATTATCGGGCAGTGGCTATATTGCCATTACCACACATGGCGAACCTATTTTATTAAGGGTTACCGGCAATCAGCCTGTGTACACTGATCCTAATGCTACAGTAGCCTGGTCTGAAAACTTAACGCCAAACATTAAAACCAATTTAACTTTCGGGTCTTTTATCGGAAGAGGAAGTGGCGAATCTTTCCAATTAGAATTTTTTGGCGAGGGATGGGTTTTGGTACAGCCTTACGAAGAGGTGAAATACGCGGCCAAGTCTTAATAGTGGCATCGTCATCTCGACCGCAGCGGAGAGATCTTTATGACAAGGTCTCTCTGCATGTGTTAATCAGGTATTGCGCTTCTTTCAGCAGAAATATTTATCCACTTTTTTGAAAAACACATGCAGGAGCATTTAGGCAACGATAGTCCTGCCATTCGCTTTACCGCTCTGCGTTCGGTGTTCGCTGCTGTCCAGGTTTAGGCGGCGCGGCCATTCATCCTATTTAGGGCTGCAGGGCGCAAAACCATTGCCTACAAAGGGCAGTCGAAAGGTCAAAACCCACAGCCCCATTGTTCCTAAACCCGGTAGTAACGGAAATCCTTTTTATTGTTTAAAATGGATTAGACTAGACGTATTGCCTGACGTATTGAATTTGCAATAAAAAGATTGGAGTGTATAACGGGACTGCAGCACCTACGGAGTTGGAACTGTTCGTTTTCTAATATAAACATCAACGAGAAATTAATGTTATAAAAACAAAAAATCCCAGCACTTCTCAATATCGGGATTTTAATATAATTGATTAAATTATTTCTATTTAAACACCGCCCATTACGGTTAATTTATCCATTGTTGGATTTACACTTCCGCCCATAGGCTCTATAGTTACGGCAAAAGCCTGTGCTTCTTGAATGGTCTGCATTTTTACCAATGCCTCGTTATTAGTTGAATCCGTTTTGCCGAATACGCCTAAACTTATCGGTTTGCCGTTTACCAAAGCCCATAACTGATATTGATGTGCTGCATCGGTTTTTGGTAAATCCATTGCTACATAGTTGATCAGCACACTTTTATCTTTTTTGTTCCAATAAACTTTCATTTTAGCGCTCGGGCTAAAAGCCTGACCAGCCATTCTGATGGTTGCCCATTCTTTGCTGTCGGCCATGGCTGCCATATTATCCAAACCCTGGTTTTCGAACGCTAATTTGCTTACTAAGCCAGCAAATTTTTGTTTATCCAGGTTCAAACTCGCAATTTGGTCGTGTGCAGCATTTAGCTTGTTATAGGTAATAAACAATGCCGCTGTACTTACTACCAATAAAGCTATACAAGCAACTAAGGCATAACGCAAAGTTCTTACTTTGGCATCATTTCCATCTAAACGTATAATTCTTGGTTCTTCTGTATAAATTGGTTCGGGTTGAACATTCACATGCTCTTCAACTTCACTTAAGCCCAACTTTTCGAATAATCTTGTTTCTACATCTGCAGATGGCTCTACAGCATTTTGCATAGCATATTGCTCCATAGCTTGCTCAATAGCAGCTATTTCATCTCTTACCTCAGGGTGTTGAGATGCCATTTCCTCAACCTGCAACGCTTCTTCAGGTGATAAATCACCTAAAACGTACAGCTCAAGTACTCCAGATTCGATATATGCTTTTAAATTTTCCACGCTCAATTAAAATTCCTTCTCAATTCAATAATAGCCAACCGGATCCGGGTTTTCACCGTACCTAATGGCAGATCTAACTTTTCTGCGGCTTCCACATGGGTAAAACCCTTGTAATAAACTAAATCAAGAACTGCCTGTAAATCCGGTTTAAGGTTCTCTACAAGTTGCTTAACTCCAAGAATATCAGGATTGAAGGTTACCTTGTTTTGTTCATCAACGAAACTTACGTTATTTTCTATATCTTGGTTTTTGAGTGAATTCTTAAAGTCTTTAGAACGTAGTTTGTCGATTGATAAATTGCGGGCAATGTTCATCATCCACGTAAACAAACGTCCTTTGGTATTGTCATAGTGTGCAGCAGATTGCCAGATTTTTACAAAAGTTTCTTGTAGTACATCTTCAGCAAGCTCTGTATGGGTGATAATGCGCGAAATAACGCCATAAAGCGCTGACGAATACATGCTGTACAGTGTTTTTAGAACCGCGGGATCTTTCGACTGCAGTGCTTGAACAAGTTCAGGCTCAGTTAGGGTTAGTTTTTTTAATGCGGTCACTATTGGTTACTAAGATACAATACACAACAGTAAAAGCAAAAAAATGTTTTAGAAAGGTACTCCAGGAAGGAGTGCAACTTTTAAAGCGTTGTTAAACCTGCGTTGCCAGTAAATTAAGCAATCCCCTCAATTGGAAAAAGGTGTTTTTCTGCATGATAAGATGAACGTACCAACGGGCCACTTTCTACATACTTTAAACCTTTTGCTAAACCAGCTTCTTTATACATCGCAAAAGTATCCGGATGGATCCAGTCTACAACAGGGTGGTGATTACGGGTAGGTTGTAAGTATTGCCCTAAGGTTAAGATATGCACACCATTTGCAACTAAATCGTCCATGGCTTCGAAAATATCTTCTTCGGTTTCGCCTAAGCCGAGCATAATACCTGTTTTTGTTCTTAAACCAAATTCAGAAATTCTTTTTAAAGCCTCTAAACTTCTGTCGTATTTAGCCTGGATCCGCACTTGTTTGGTTAAACGCTTAACCGTTTCCATATTGTGCGAAACCACTTCTGGTCTTTCTTCCAATACGCGGTATAAATTATCCCACTGGCCTTTAAAATCGGGGATTAAGGTTTCTAAAGTAGTAATTGGACTTTCTCTGCGGATAGCCTGTAAGGTTTCTGCCCAGATGATTGAGCCGCCATCTTTTAAATCATCGCGATCTACCGAAGTAATTACACAATGTTTAACGCCCATTAATCTTACCGAATCGGCAATGCGGTTAGGCTCGTCAACATCAACTGCTAAAGGGCGGCCTGTGGCTACAGCACAGAAAGAACAGCTACGGGTACAGATATTACCCAAAATCATGAAGGTTGCCGTGCCTGCACCCCAACATTCGCCCATATTAGGACAATTGCCGCTTTCGCAGATGGTATGGAGCTTGTGCGTGTCTACTAAACTGCGAACTTGTGCATATTCTTTACCAACGGGTAATTTTACACGTAACCAATCTGGTTTACGTTTTACTTCAGTTACAGCAGGTACTACCGGTAAATCAATCATGGTACAAAGTTAATGAATAGGATTGAAATGTTACAATGCAGAAATGTTTGAAGGTTGTAATAATTGGGGTGATTGTTAATTGCGGGTTGGCTAACTTGCGAAGTCTGGCCGGGCAGAGCCGGAGCTAGACTTCGCAAGTTTAGCAAAGACCTGCCCGTGGTTGTCAGATATTTCTATCTGACACTAATAAAAAAATTAAGCCAGATCCATTTCGAATACAATTTGCTGCTTATTTTGTTTAAAGCCAATATGCTCGTAAAATTTATGGCTTTCGATCCGTTTGGTATTACATCTTACCCTTAGTTTTTTTAGCTGATGCTTTTTTGCCCAAAGGTTTACGTGTTCAATTAACTGTTTTCCGATTTTTAGGTTGCGGTAAGTTTCATCTACAATTAACCCCCCAATTTCGACAAATGGATCGGATTCTACTCTTAAGGTGTAAAAACCGTGGATCCAACCTACTACTTTGTCGTCGATTATAGCAACAAATGCACAGTTTGTGCTGCTGTTATTAATAATGAGATTGATCCTGGCTGATGTTTGCTTGATGTTACTCTCGTAACCCAGTTGTGTAGCAAGTTTGGCTACGCCCTCAGCATCTTTTTCTGAAATTTCTCTGATCTGGACCATTTACTGATGTTTGATAGGTATCTAAATTAAAGATTAAATTTTGTTTTTACACCCTGCGCTGACCTAACTTGCGAAGCCCGTCCGAGCTCTTGGCCTTGTGAGACTTCGCAAGTTTAGAAAGAGCCAAAAGCCACTAAACTAAACAATCTAAACCCTATTGAAGCGGCAGCCTGAGCCCCTTTGGCGAAGCTACAGCGGAAAGAGGGGCTGCTTTTACCGATGAGCAGTAGCGTACCTTTTCATATCTATGCAGAAAACAACGCTATACCTTTAAAGGCTTAATTTTGATTTACAGTCAGATGGTAACATCTGACAGCACGGATGATTATTTTAACTGAAATAAATAAAACACCCCGTCCTGCGGACACCCCTCTGAAAGAGGGGATTGATATGTCGCAAAGTGAATGAGTAGTTACCTTACAAATGTTAAAGAAAAATCATAAGCGGGGCAACAGGCAACATTCCATCATTAAATCATTTTAACTTTCTAACTTAATATTACATTTGCAATATGAATACTGGCTTACAGCTTTATAATACGCTTTCGCGCAAAAAAGAACTTTTTCAACCCTTAAATGCACCCAGTGTTGGGATGTACGTTTGCGGCCCTACTGTTTATAGTGATGTGCACTTGGGTAATTGCCGCACATTTATTTCTTTCGATTTAATTTTCAGGTACCTTAAATATGCTGGTTATAAGGTACGTTATGTACGTAATATTACCGATGCGGGTCACTTAGAGGGCGATAGAGACGAGGGTGATGATAAGTTTGCAAAACGTGCAAAATTAGAGCAGCTTGAGCCAATGGAAATTGTGCAGAAGTACACTTTGGGTTTCCATGATGTATTGCGCATGTTTAATACTTTACCACCAAGTATAGAGCCTACTGCTACTGGTCATATTATCGAACAGATCGAAATGATTAAGGTAATTATAGCCAACGGTTATGGTTATGAAGTTGATGGCAACGTATATTTTGATGTAGAAAAATATAGTAAAGAATATAATTATACGATTTTAACGAACCGCAATCTGGAAGATATGCTTAACAATACCCGCGAATTGGGTGGACAGGATGAGAAACGCGGAAGGTTGGATTTTGCCCTTTGGATAAAAGCGAAACCAGAAACCCTGATGCAATGGCAATCGCCATGGGGCATGGGTTTTCCGGGCTGGCATATCGAATGTTCGGCCATGAGTGCTAAATATTTGGGTGCCGAATTTGATATTCATGGTGGTGGAATGGATTTAGCGGCGACGCACCATACCAATGAAATTGCACAATCTGAAGCTTGCAGCCATAAACAGCCTGCCCGCTATTGGATGCACACCAATATGCTTACAGTAAATGGCACGCGGATGTCTAAATCAGCCGGAAATGGTTTTCTCCCTTTAGAGTTATTTACTGGCGATCACCCTTTATTGAAAAAAGGCTTTAGCCCGATGACGGTTAAATTTTTTATGTTGCAGGCACACTATCGCAGTACATTAGATTTCTCGAATGATGCTTTGGATGCTTCAGAAAAAGGATTCCGTCGCTTAATGGCTGCCATTGGTTTGTTAGATAAATTAACGGTTTCTGAACAGAATGATTTCGATATCGATGCATTGAAAGAAAAATGCATCCATGCGATGAATGACGATTTTAACAGTCCGATCCTGATTGCCGAACTATTTGAAGCGGTAAGGATTATCAATACCGTTTACGATGGTAAGGGAAAAATCTCTGCAGAAGCTTTAGAAAAGTTAAAGCAACTGGTTAGCGATTTTGTATTCGATATTTTAGGACTGAAAGATGAGGATGCTGGAGGTAACGACTTAAATGGCGTTTTGGATATGGTGATTAACTTAAGGACTGAGGCAAAAGCTAATAAAGATTATGCCACTTCTGACCGTATCCGTATTGGCTTACAGGAATTGGGGATCCAGCTTAAAGATGGCAAAGAAGGAACGACTTGGAGTAAGACTTAGTTGTCTTTATCGAGAAATCAAGTCCCCCTTTGAAGGGGGCAGGGGGATGAACAAATAATACCAGCGATGAAATAATAGATGTTTTAACCGATGGATAACAACCACTATAATTCTAAATTAAAATTTTTTGCTAGAGGCCATCGAAATGATAGTACAAAAGCAGAGATAAGAATGTGGTGTGAATTGTTGAGGAATAAAAAAATGCTGGGATATTCTTTCTTAAGACAGCGACCGATCGCGAATTATATTGCGGATTTTTTCTCAAAGGATTTAAAGTTGGTTATCGAGGTTGATGGCCTTAGTCATGAGTGGGAGGGACAATTTGAAAAAGACAAAGCACGCGAAGATATTTTAAAAGTATTGGGTTTTCATGTTCTGAGGTTTAGCGATGATGAGGTAATGACCGATATCGAGAATGTAGATAGGACAATTCAACATTTCATAGCAGAGTGGGAGAAAGATCATCCGAGATCCTGTTGAAGAAACAAGTTTTCCCCAGGTCATCCCCTGCCCCTTCGGAAGGGGGATGAATTAATCGTGGAAAATAAATCCTATGCATTTTGAATTTATCAAGGAGTCTGTCCCCCTTTGAAGGGGGCAGGGGGATGAAGATGAACGACTAAATCCAACACATTACACTACTTTAAACAATTTTCCGTTACATTAAACAATGAATAAAAAACTTTTAATACTGCCTTTATTCGCTTTAATTGCACTTCAGGCTTGTCGGAATAAAACAAACCAAAATGCTGATGAAAATGGGGAAAAGGCACTGCCTTTAGTTTCTCCGGATTTTAATGCTGATAGTGCTTATGCCTATACCAAGGCTCAGGTAGATTTTGGACCACGGATTCCTGGAACAGCAGCGCACCAAAAATGTGTCGATTATTTAGTAGCTAAACTCAAATCGTTCGGTGTCGATGTAGCTGTTCAGGGCGAGAAAACACAAACTTATGATGGGAAAAGCTTTCAGCTGAAAAATATTGCTGCGGCTTTTAATCCGGATAAAACGAACAGGGTTTTAATTACGGCACACTGGGATGCCCGGGCGTTTTCTGATCAGGATACCGACCCTGCAAATCATGCGAAACCTTTTGATGCGGCAAATGATGGTGCGAGTGGGGTGGCGGTAATTTTGGAAATGGCACGTCAGATTCAACAGAAACAGCCAGAAGTTGGAGTCGATTTTGTATTGTGGGATTTAGAAGATTATGGCAAGGCCAATGATGAAACACCCGATGAAACTACATGGTGTTTAGGCTCTCAATACTGGGCTAAAAAAGCAATCACGACAGGATATAAAGCTTTGTACGGCATTAATCTTGATATGGTTGGTGGCGGTAGCGCGCAGTTTACACAGGATGAAATCTCCCGTCAGGCTGCTCCAAACGTAGTAAACAAGGTTTGGGAAATTGGTAATGAAATTGGTTATGCTTCTTACTTTACGAAAATTCCGAGCGGAAAATTGGTTGATGATCATTTTTGGATGAACAAAGCAGGTGTTCCTTCTATCGATATTATCCATTACAACGATAACAGTGGTTTTTATATCAATTGGCACACGCAATTGGATAACTTGGCCAATATTGATAAAAATACATTGAAGGCCGCAGGGCAAACTGTTTTAGAAACCATTTATAGAGAAAAATAAGTAGCCTTAATGTGTAATTGTTAATTACTTTTAAGGCCATACATTAAAGAAAATTTTATATTCGCCAAACAATATTATCTTAATTAATAATGAAACAATTATTTTCAACTGCAATAGCTTCGCTTTTAGCCCTAGGTGCTTTTGCCCAAAAAAGCGACGGAACAACCAAATCTTTAGTAAATGCTGAGAAGGATTTTGCTAAGTCAATTGCCAAAAATGGAGATAAAGAAGCTTTTATAGACTATTCATCAACGAGCACTTTAGTGTTCAGACCAAATCCGGTTAATGCCAAAACTTTTTATGCGGGTAAAGCAAATGCTGAAAACGATGTGACCTGGACCCCAAACCTGGCGAAAGTATCGCGTAGTGGCGATTTAGGTTTCACTACTGGCCCATATGAAGTTGGTACTTCGGAGAAAAAATACGGGCAATACTTATCGATCTGGAAACCAGAAAATGGCAGATGGAAATTGGCTATTGATTTAGGAACGGAAAGCAATAAACCTTTGGCCAAAGTTACGCCACAGTTTATTGAACCTAAAGATCATGTTGCACCAAAGTTCTTAAACGAAAAAGAAATTAAGGCTGGGAAAGAAATTATCTTAACCACCGAGAAAACTTTAAATACTTTGTTAAAAACGCATGGAATTGCGGCATTTGGAGGTTTTTTAACCAGCGATGCACGTTTGCTTTTCCCAGGTAACGAAGCCATTGACGGAAAAGGGAAAATTATTGCTTTTTACAACGGAATGATTAGCAAAATTAACTTGAAAACAACAGGTGTAGATAAAGCAATCGGTAGCGATTTGGCTTATACCTATGGTGTGGCTACTATTGATTACAAGGCCGATTTACGCGAAAGTTTTAATTATGTTTTCGTTTATGAAAAGGGAGCTGACGCAAGCTGGAACTTAATTGTACAGGCATTTGTACCAGCAGAAAGATAAATAACAGATGTGAATTAAAGAGGGCTATCCATAAAAAGAAGCCCTTTTTTTATTTCTATAATTTTGTCTTTACCCGCAGTTAGGTTGGCTCAATGCTTATACTGCGGTAGAACTTTGACAACTTTCCTTTTCAAGTTGTTTATTAAAGTTGTCAACGCACAAATAAAACTACCCATTTTACGTTTAAAATTCATGCATAAAAAATTACTTTTACTCTCCACGCTCATTTTACTTTTCTTAAATGTTTCTGCCCAAAAGAAGAAATTCGATGTACAGGGTAAAGCCGGTGCACGTGGTATTATGCCCGAAAATACCATTGAAGGAATGTTAAAAGCGATCGATTTAGGCGTTACTACCTTAGAAATGGATGCCGTGATTTCGAAAGATAAACAAGTGGTGCTTTCGCAAGAACCCTATTTCAATAACGAGATTTCTTTGCTGCCCAACGGAAAGCCGATTACGCTGAAAGACCAAAAGAATTATAACATCTACAAGATGGATTATGAGGAAATTAAAAAGTTTGATGTAGGCAGCAAAGTCCATAACCGCTTTCCCGGGCAGATGAAGTTTAAAGCTTACAAACCGCTGCTTTCTGAAACAATAGATGCGGTTGAGGCTTATGTTAAAGCACACAAGCTTGCCAAACCTGTATATAGCATCGAAACGAAAACGATTAAAAAAGGCGATAACGAATTTCATCCGG
This sequence comes from Pedobacter sp. ISL-64, assembly GCF_018613605.1. Classification (GTDB taxonomy): domain Bacteria; phylum Bacteroidota; class Bacteroidia; order Sphingobacteriales; family Sphingobacteriaceae; genus Pedobacter. The sequence goes on from NZ_JAGGPU010000002.1 coordinate 342,595, forward strand.
AACCTGCAGAATTTGTAGAACTCATTATGGATGTAATTAATTCGAAAAAACTCGCCAAAAGAGTCATTATCGAATCATTTGATATGCGTACGCTGCAATACCTGCACGAGAAATATCCAAAAATACAAACCTCATTATTGATTGATGAAAAGGAGCCTTTTGAAGATTATATTGAGAAATTAGGTTTTAAACCGACTATTTATAGCCCTTACTCGGTTTTGGTCGGTAAGGGTTTGGTAGACCGCTGCCACGAAATGGGTATTAAAATTATCCCTTGGACGGTGAATACGGCAAAGGAAGTAAATTATTTTATGAGCCTTGGGGTAGACGGCATCATTACCGATTTTCCAAACATTATGGGGCAACTTAAATAGTAAGAAATAAAGGAGTACAAAAAAAGCGTTCAGATTTTAAATCCAAACGCTTTTTTTTTATGCTTTTATAACTGGAAAATCCTAGTGGTGTGCTTCTGGTTTTTCGTGCGCTGCTTCAGTTTTTTCATGATGAGCAGGTGCTTCTTCGTGGTTAAAGATTGGTCTGGTGAAATAAACTACCAATAATAAAACCAGAATCCATGCCGTTAATGGTAAAGCCCAAATGCCTTTTGTTTGCTGAACCGGTGCGTGTGAATCGTGAGCTGACATATCGAATATTTTTGATTTAAAGATTTATGCTTTGTAATTGTGCGGTAAAGATAGTAACAAAATTAAAATAACAAGGGCAATTCGGCGAATTGTATTTTAAGATAATCCATCTAATTTACAAGGATAAAAGGCAATGCCTTTTATCCTTGTAAATCGTAAATCATTGCTTTTGTGCTGTTCATTTTACTTTTAATACGGTTTTGGTGTTCCTGTAAAGTGCTTTGCTCATCCTGAACGGCATTAAACAGTTCTGCTTTTTTGAAATAATTTGCTGCTTCTGCAAAATCTTGTTGTTGCTCGGCATGTAGGCCCAAACATTCGTAAATGTGTGCTTCGCAAACACCAGGTACAAGTAAAGCCTTTTCTGCAACCTGTTTCACCAATTTGTGCATTTTAAGCGTAATAACAAGTTCCAGATAGGGTTTATAAACCTCTGGGAAATCGGCATCTAGCTCAATGCAGCGTTTGTAATAATAACCTGCAGTTTTATAATCTTTAAAATGATTCTCATAAATATCGCCCAACTGAAAATAAGCTCTTGCATAATCAGGGTCGAAAACAATAATTTCATTAAAATACTGAAGCGCCTTAGGTAATTCGCCCCAGTGCAGTTCTTCAATGGCCTGTAGATACTTTTCTTCTACAGTGGTATAAATGTCCATAACGGATATAATTAATTTTGATAAGCGGTTAAATGCTTAGCAAATGCGTAATAAATTGATTTTTAAATGTGGGTTTTGTTTGTTGAAACTTAAAACCGCGTTAAGGGTTGGAAAGGAAATTTAAGTCAATACCCAAGCCCTTTATGCCACAAGACGGGCTAAAGCTTAATTGTTGGATATGTAGTTGACGTAGCATTTCTGTAAATTTTGATGCAAAGATATTTATTTTCAGTGAATTGCAAATTTTAAAATAAAATTTTCTAATGGATTACGTGTGCGAGATAAATAATGCAATAACTCAGTAAACAAAATGCACTATTATAATTTAACGAATGGAACAGATTTTTTAAACATTGCTGTGTATCGATAATTTTAGCCGCTATAAACCAAAAAAACAAGGAGATGCCAATATCGAAAAAGTCGAAACGGCCATTGGTGATATGGAATAATTGAAATAATTCGAGTGCTATAACGAATAAAAGTGGAATGAAAACACAATTGATGCGTTTTTTGAAAAGATCAAAATAAAATTCTTTTGAGGTTAAGGTGATGCAGAAAACCCATAAACCCTCAGGAAGTGAATAGATCAGGTATTCGTTTAGTGGCAAGCTTGCTGTGACAGCCTGTTTCAAGCTTTGGTAGGTTTTGAAAGAGATCAACTGAATGATAATCTGATTCACCATGGTTTTATCAGTCCTGTAAAATACATATATGAACAGGCTAATTATCAAGGAAAAGAAAATGTACCAATAGTGCTTTTTCAAGGTTTGGTGAAAATTAGAATTTTAAAATAGGAGAATGGCTTTAAAGTGATTTCTTTTTCAAGTTTAAACTGATTAATCGCTTTAATATTCTCTATGTAAAATAAAGATTTTAAATGGAACCATCCAGAACAAAAATTAAATAGCCGATCTAGGTGTTTTAGCCAATTATTTGGCGTAAAGTGGTTTAGAATTAAGAGTTTTCCACTTGGTTTTAAAACATTGTGGCATTGCATCAGTAATTTTTCAGGTTGATCTGCAACGGCAATTACATGCGATAATACCACATAATCGAAACTATTTTCTGCAAATTCGAGTTGCTCGCCATTCATTTGAAATAATTCGATTTCATTTGTTGCATTTTTTTTAGCCACATTTAACATCGAAGAAGAAATTTCTATCCCGGTAATTTTGTGGTTTTTATAGCGTGGAAAATGAGATCCGTTACCAACACCGATTTCGAGTAGGTTTCCATAGGGCAGTTGATTAATCTCATCGAAAAACTTTTCCTTTTGAGGTTTAAGAAAAACATCGACCAGTGGATATAAAAATGAAAACCGGTTATAGAAATTGGTTTGAGCGCTCAATTTTTTTGTTTTAAGCATTAAATTGAATTAAAGCATTTTTAATCTGCCGCCTATGCCTTAAAATATGAACGATGGCATGTTCTAACATTTGTTCTACATCGTATTGCTGTCCCCACCCTGTATTTATCTTTTTCGATTGATCGAACTCTTCCATGGTGATGTTGGGATTTCTGATGAAAAAGTCCTCGTTATATTTAAGCGCTTCCTGGATCCTTGAGATATAAGGTGTGATATCGTCAAACTGCAATCGTTCCGGCCTGACTGTTTTCAATCCAATAGAATTTTCAATATACACCGCATAACTGAACATCGAAGCAGTTACATGCGTTAAGATAGTTTGAATGGAAATGCAATCTGGATTTGAACTTTCTGGCTCAATGGTTTTAATCAGTTGATGTGGGCTAATTGGTTCGATTACCGCAATAAGCTCGTTAATCGCCTTTTTATATTCATCCATAAGTGCGGCTATAGCACCGGTAAGTTTATTGACACACATCATAAAACAAATATAATTGTTTGTGCTGGATTTATATTGGCCTGTACTTTTAGGTTGCTAGGTCTATAACAGCAATCAATAAAGGTAAATACGTGATGAAAAGTATTGTTATAAAATCTCTGCGTTTCTGTCCTTTACTGATAAGACTAAAGACAAGGAATATTACAGTCGTAGATGCCATGGCAAACAACATCATAACTAGCATTCCACCATTGGCAGCACCACAACTGCTTTTTGGGTTCTCTGCAACCATGTGGAAAAAGTTAAAGCAAAGACCCCAAAGAGCAAAATAAGGTAATAATGAAATAAGCGCAATATAACGTCTTTTGATAAAGTCGAGGATCATGTTTGATACATCCGTATTTGAACGGAACTTACAAACTTTAATACCATATTTTATAAAAGGTAACCAATTTTCACTAGTTGGGATTGTAAACCACGATTAGCGGAAGCTAAAATGGGAAAAATTAAAGCTTTATCATCACACTGCCGGAGGCCAGATCATGGATGGCCCTTCTCTGTAGATTTGAATTGATGGTTAGGAACGAAATCCAGCCTAAAGCAAGCTTTATTGGGTACCTGATTATGGATTGGCCAATATTGATTTTTTGGTTAATGTCCTCATGTTTTCTTACTCTGATCCTTTTAATGTAATTACCGATGGTGCAGCCAAATGTCATGAAAAGTGGTTCATAAATCACAAATAAAAATGCAAATAATAAGATCCGTACCCATTCTGGTACATTGTTAAAGCCGTCTAATACATTTGAAAAACATACCATAAGAATGATGATAATTATGGTGTCGATAAATGTAGATTGTAATCTTTCTACCAGACTTGGGTATTTTTCTTCCATTTTGAGTGCGATAATTTATTGTAGGATATTAAGTTTAAAAATAATAATATTTTTCGTTAGTCTGGATTTGCAATCCACAATATAAGGATTAAAAATCCTTAGTTCATAAGACAGCAATTACAAATCCCAGTTAACTAAGTTGTTCTAATTCGAGCTGTAAATTTGATTTTGCCTGGCTTTCAAATTTGTGATAAAAATAATCTGTTTTAAAAATCCGTTCCATTTTTATGAAATGTTCCAGAACCTTTTTTCGTCCTGGATTATAAATGAGATCTGGATAAACTGAATATTCTTTTCTTACGTTTTGCGAATAAGTAGTATAGTTTTCTAAGCTTTGGCCTAATATAGAAAGATCTGCATCAGTAAAATAATTTGTATCTGATTCAGGATAAGCAAAATGGTTTTTCGTGGCTATTATATGAGTTTTGCAGTTATTGATAATGTGATCAGGAACCGAAATTTGCATCATTCTCTTCTGGGCAAGTTCGGCACTTTTCTCTTCATTATCCGATTTTAACGCATTATAAATAATATCATGATAGAACATAGTAAATAGAATAGTTTCCCAGCTTTTAATGTTAACTTTTACTTCAGTAAGTTGTGTCAACAAGTTATCAAGATGTAAAAGTGTATGATAATGTCTTTTTTTATGAGTGTAGTTTTTCTCAATCTCAGCCCAAAATTCGGCTATTATTCGGTCACTATCCGTATAATTTGTTAAGAGACTAATGAATGTATCTTTTAGCACGAGGTTTTGCGAATAGTATCGATACACAAGATAGGGATTGGAGATGACTTTTCCAGCTGTATTGTGGATTTGTAATCCACTAATAGAAGTTAAAATTCTGGCTCATCAGGCGGGACTGCAAATCCAGACTAGCTTAATGCTACTACAATAAATCTTTAATGATTTTCTCGATTGATAAGCTTTCAGCTTCTGCGCGGTAATTACGCACAATGCGGTGGCGTAAAATAGGCTCAGCTACAGCTTTAACATCTTCAATGTCTGGTGAGTACTTCCCCGTTACGGCGGCGTGGCATTTTGCACCCAGCACTAAAAACTGCGAGGCACGCGGACCAGCACCCCAGCTGATGTATTTATTAACAGCATCGGTAGCAAACTCGCTATTAGGACGGGTTTTAGCAGCCAGTTTTACGGCATATTCCAAAACATTATCGGTAATCGGAATATCGCGGATCAGTTTCTGGAAATATTGAATATCATCTGCATGGATAATTTTCTGCAGTTGAACGGTTTTATTACTGGTCGTTTTTTTTACAATGTTCAATTCATCTGCAAAGGCAGGGTAATTTAATTGAATATTGAACATGAAACGATCTAACTGCGCTTCGGGTAGCGGGTAAGTTCCTTCCTGCTCAATAGGGTTTTGTGTGGCCAGAACGAAAAACGGTTTTGGTAAAATATGGGTTTGCCCAGCTGCGGTAACCGATTTCTCCTGCATGGCTTCTAATAAAGCAGCCTGGGTTTTTGGTGGTGTACGGTTAATCTCATCAGCGAGGATAATATTAGAAAAAACAGGCCCTTTTATAAATTTAAAGTGCCTGTCTTCTCCTAAAATCTCTGCGCCAATAATGTCACTTGGCATTAAATCGGGGGTAAACTGGATGCGGTTAAAATCGAGGTCTAAAACAGAAGCCACCGTTTGTACAAGTAAAGTTTTTGCTAATCCTGGTACGCCAACCAACAGACAGTGTCCGTTAGTAAAAATGGCGATTAAAACAGATTTTATGATGTCATCTTGTCCAACTACTACTTTGCTTATTTCGGCTTTAATGTTGTTGAAAGATTGATGAAGTGCATCAACAGCTTCTACTTCGTTCTTATACTGCATTGGTGTTATTTTGCGGCTGTGGTTTTAGTCCAAATTTTTAATTCATCACAGGTGTTAAATTCATCGTCGATTTTAATGTAAGTGCTTTCGCGACGTTTTTCAAACCATTCGCTTAAAGTACGATTAATTTTATCACTTTGTGCGGCATCTCTGATTTTTGGGAAATCTTGAGCTAAGTTTGCTTTGTGCGGTGGGATTTTAGATTTTAAATATAAAATGCGGTAACCTTGTTTTCCATCAGCTGCTGTAAATAAATCCGGTTTAGAAATGCCACCAATTTTCATGCTATCAATTACCAAAAACACTGACGGATCTAATTTATCAACCGGGATAAAAGTACTTCTTGCCTGAACATTTTCGGCATTAAGCATCATACCACCATTATATTTACTCTCTTTATTATCTGAATAAAGGTTAGCAGCAGCAGCGAAACTTAATTTTTTACCAATAATATTGTTGTAAATGCTATCTGCATGCAATTTTAAACGGGTTAAACTTTCTGGTGTAGTTTTAGGCATAATTAAAATATGTCTAACATGTACCTGCTCGCCTCTACGCTCTAAAACCTGTAAAAAGTGGAAACCATAATCTGTTTCGAACACTGGTGAAATTTCTCCAGCTTTCAGTTTAAATGCCCAGGCAGTAAATTCTTTAACCATGGTATTTCTGTCGATAAAACCATAGTCGCCACCATCGGCGGCAGAACCTGGATCTTCAGAATAGGTTTTAGCTAACACACCCATATCTTCGCCACTTTTAACCCTTAAACGAAGGGCTTCAATTTTATCGCGGAATTTTTGTTTTTCTGCTCTGGTTAACTGCGGGTTTAAAATTACTTCACCAACTTCTACCTCTGTATTAAATTGAGGAACACTATCGCCCAAAGTTTTGAAGTATTTTTCAACCTCCATTGGTGTAACGTTAATGTTCTCGGTGATTTTTTGTTGCATTTTTTGTGCAATCAACTCATCTTTTACCGATGGTCTGATCTCATCTTTATACTGCAGAACAGATTTATTTAAAAATTGCTCTAAACGCTCCTGACCACCTGCACGCTGCATGCTATAACGCATACGTTTGTTCACCTCATCATCAACCGCACCATCTTCAACCATTACCGAATCGATCTCAGCCTGTTGTTTAAGTAGCTTTTGCGTTAAGGTTTGTTGTAAGAGTTTACATTTAATCTCGTTGTTAGGCTGGTTACCCTGATAAAGATATTGTGTGTATTGTTGGTTTAAATCTGATAGCAGGATAATATTATTTCCTACAACAGCAGCAACTTTATCTACAGTGTGCTTTTGAGCGAAACTGTTTAAAAACAGGCAAATTAAAGCGGTTGCTACTAAAAAAACTTTCTTCATTCTATTTGTTATATTTTGCAAATTTAATACTTATGGTCAAAAAAATCAGGTTGGTTATAACTTGGCAAGCTTTTTCAACTCGTTTTCATTAATTTTAATCTGATATTTTTGTTTCAGGCTTTTTAGCCATTTTTCTTCTAAACTTAGTTGGTAGTCGGCAATTACCTCTCCTCTAACTTCGCTTAAAGGTTTATTGTAATTTTGTTGGTTTTTGGTGTAAAATTCATTTATCGCCTGCTCGTCTTCCTGTGCCTTGTTCCATATTTTTTGTTCCGAAACATTGAACATTAAAACACCTTCGCGGTATTCATTCAATAAAAAATCGCGGTCTTTGTTACTTACCCCAACTTTTTTATGTGTGGTTAATGCATCCTCGTAAGTTTTAATTTCTTCCTGGTAGCTTGCGTTTTTGTCCAATCCCATCTCCCGGGCATCTAAAACTTTAAGCTTAAAATTTATGTACAAGTTTAAATAGGCTTGCAAAGTATCGTAAGCCGCACTAACGTTTCCGTTATGACTTTTTTTGTATGCCCACATAAACTCTTTAACACTTATTGATTTACCGTTTACTACAGCAACGTTTTGCGCAAACGAAATGCTATAAATAAAGCTGAAAACAAATAGGCAATAAGCTTTCTTCACGCAGAGCACTCTATAAATTTTAAGGGATAAAAGTAACAATTAGCGACGCTATTATAAGATATTTAACTAATTTTAACAGAAATTATTATCGAGCAAAAATACGAATGGAAAACCAGGTTACCAACAATGCGAATGCTTTACGTTTATTTTTTACTGAAGAGGTTTTCCTGGTAAAGGATGAAAACGTAGAAATTCTGCCTTTACGTAATCCAGAACCTGTTTTGGTTGTCGAAAATGTTTCCGTTACTGAAGTAAAAGAATCTGTCTTAAAACCAGAAATAACACAAATTCCAGGTATTAATTCTACAAATGTGCCTAAAGTTTATCCGCAAGCTCCTGAAATTCCGCATATTGTGGCTGAACCTGCACCTGAAAAAACGTTTAAATTTTTAGGTGGAAATAAAAAATCAGTACTCATTTTAGTTAACGATAGTGAGCATGATGTAAGTACTGAGCAAGGCAGAGAATTGTTGCGGAAAATTGTTAAAGCCGTTGATTTGGGTACGCCTGATTTTGCTATTCTAAATTATTCAAATTATAAGGGAACAGATTTCGTAGAATTGCACCGTTTTTTTAAACCTGCCATTATGTTATCTTTTGGAGTAGAGATTGCCGACTTGAGGCTTAACCTTACCTGGCAGAATGAAATCATCGTTCACGAAACCACCAGGATTATCTTTGCTCCAAATCTCCATCATCTCGATAGCGATTTAACCGCTAAGAAAATACTTTGGGGGCATCTTCAAAAAATTAAATAAGCCGGTAATAAAGAAACAGTTAATCTTTCAAACCCTACACCTTAAACCTTTTACCTTTTTTACAATGAAAAAACTTGTATTTGCGACCAATAATCAACATAAAACCGAAGAAATACGGGCTGCACTTGAAGGTAAATATGATGTGCTGAATCTGGAAGATATTGGTTGTTTAGTTGATATTCCTGAAACTGCAGATACCTTTGAAGGAAATGCTACTTTAAAAAGCAGCTATGTAGTTGAACATTTTAATTTAGATTGTTTTGCCGACGATAGCGGTTTAGAGGTAGATGCTTTGAATAACGAACCAGGAGTTTACTCTGCCCGGTATTCTGGAAGCAGAGATAGTTTAGAAAATATTCAATTGGTTTTAGCTAAGCTTGAGGGCAACTCCAACAGAAAAGCAAGGTTTAAAACAGTGATTTCTTTAATGCAAGATGGTAAAAACCACATTTTTGAAGGCATAATAGAAGGAAGCATCAGGACAGAATTATCAGGTTCGAAGGGTTTCGGTTACGATCCTATTTTTCAGCCTAATGGCTACGAGATTACCTTTGCCGAAATGGATATGGCCGAAAAGAATAAAATCAGCCACAGGGCCATTGCATTAAAAAAGATGATGGATTTTTTGAAACTAGAATTATAAAAATTTTCTCTTTTTTTACCGCTTTGTCGATTGTCAATAAAAGTTACAATTTCTAATATTTTACTTTTTGGTTTAATCCTGTATACAACGGATATGTGTGGAATGATAATACCAATATGCGTATTTTTGTTTTATAAGTTTTTCTGGAAATTAATGGTTCTTCAGACAGTGTTTCTATATAGGTAAATACCCTTGTGATAAATTTTCTCACCTCTATCTCTGTCCAATTTTCCTCTAAATATTCGATGTTTTTTTGGAAAGTCTCTCCTGCTTTTTTAGACCAAATGATATCCATCAGACACTAAATCTTCTTTTTGCTTCTTCATGACTAAAGCTTTCGCCACGATCGAGTTGATTTATTCCTTCTAAAATATCATTTTGCTGGTGGCTATTTAATCCATCAAACCAATCAAAATCTCTAGCAGTAATTAATGATTTAATATCCCTGATCAGACTTTCATCATCTGAATTAATGATTTTTTGAAGTACACTTAATTTCTCTGATTGTAAATCCATGAATAAATTTAATCATTAATTCAATTAATAGCAAAAACTACATTTTACCAACCATCTTTTTCACCTGAACAGAATCTTTTTTGACTTGTGTAGAATCCTTTTTGGGTAAAATGGGCTTAATGCCAAAATTGACAGTGTCTGCTGGTTTGGTTTGAGGTATTTTCTTATCCAGGTTTAAACTGTCTTTTCCTAATGTAACCTTTGGTTTCGGAGCTGGTACCGTTGTTGGTACCTTGCCTGCAGGAGTTGCTTTAGCACCTGCCACTGTTTTAACTGCAACTGCTTTTGCCTTTGTTTTGAGCTTAGGTTTACCCGAAGAGCCTATTGCATCTTTTTTTGATTTTGGGCGTTCAGTAGGTTTCCACGAAAATCCTTTTAAAACATGATCTTTTGCAATGGTGTTTTCCGGATTTAAGGCTCCTTCTATTCCCTTGATATAAACAATTTCCTCAATTGCATTTTCCTTATCCTTAAAGATGAATTTTATCCTGCTACTGAGTGTTTGGTTCATTTCTTTGTACACCTTTGTGCTATCATCCTGGGTATAATAAATACTTTCGGCGTTGCCATCTACATATAGGTTCTTAAATTTTCCATTCTTAAAGAAACCAGTCATTAACCTTCCTTTTATTTGGTTAAATCTCAATGAATCTTTTGGGGTATTTACCAGAAATGCATTTCTAAAAGCCTGTAAATTATTCAGTTTTTTATTCTTGAACTGAACAAAAATGGTATCGCCAACCTGCTGAGAGCCTTCCGACCAGATGATCGGATTACTGTAGCAACGTAGCGTAGAATCGGCACTGGTATAAAAAAGGCTGTCGGTTTTGGCCTGTATATTAGTTTTAAAAATCTTAACGTCGTGGTAAGCCTTAATGATACGGGTTTGAACGGTATCAGCCGGGTTAAATTTGGCCGTATCAGTCTTTAATGCGCCTGGTTTTAAGTTTCCTAGCGCTTTTGTTAAACTATCTTTAACGCCAGATTTTGCTATCTTTTTTTGCAGGCTATCGATTTTCGTTTTTGAAATATCCTTTACAATAGGAGAAGCTTTATCGGCGATCTTTTTTTGCAGGCTATCGATTTTTGTTTTCGATACATCTTTTACTATCGAATTGGCTTTATCAGCCAGCTTTTTCAGGCTATCGGTTTTAAGTTTAGGCAGATTTTTGATAATGGAATCGGCCTTGTTCTTTAAAAGATTGTTTTTCTGCAAACTATCGAGGTTAATCTTGGGCAGATCTTTGCCAAGCGAATCTACTTTCGATTTTAGGCTATCGATACTTTTGTCTTTCAGGTTAAGCGGATCGTCCGTTACCGCCTCACCCTTATTCTTTTTCTTCCTGTCAGTCCTGCTTATTTTTGCGGTGTTGCGTTTATTTCGGTCGTCTTTTAATGTGCTTTGTGTTTCAGGTTTCTCCTTAGGTTCTGTGGTTCCCTTTTTCTCACCGGTATCTTCATCATCTTCGCCAACCTGATTGTCGGCTTTAATCGAAATTTTAGGGATTAGCTTTAAGGTTTTTTGTAGCACCATCTGCGTTTCTAATGTATCGGCACCCATCCATAAACTATCTGGCTTTTTTTTATTCTTCACCATTATAGAATCTTCCGTGCCAATGCCAAGATATGCATTTCGTGTAACCAATGTCCTTTGATCCAGTTTATAGTAATAGCCTAAATCGCCGAACATTTTCATCTTATCTTTCGTGTCAGAAAAAACAATGTTTTTTACTGCTTTACCAATTCCTTTTTTTCCGAAATAATACAAACTATCACCTTTTAACGATCTGGTGCCTTGCGTGTATAGGTTTTTCTTTCCAAAAAAAGCATCCTCAGTCATCGTATTATACTGACCATTTTCGGTGTAAAGATTATCGTCTTTTCCCTTGATATTGGTAGGACCATAAAAATAGGTCCATTTATCCTGAGTATTATAGCTCATCGTATCCGATTTTATGACCGATTGAGGCGTAACTACTACCACATCATATTTAAAGTAGGCTACGTTTCTTTGACTAAAATAATAGCCATTTTTACTCGTTACTGTTACCTCTTGATTTACAATTTTTCCTCCACTGGTATAAGTGCCTATCTTGCTGAGGGTATTGTAATCTAAAATATTGGTGGTTAAGGTGGATGTTGGGTCTTTCATCACCACATTTCCGGTTAAATGCGCATGTTTTTTATTCCCATCATACTCCAATTGATCTGAATAAATATCAGTGGTAAGCTGGTTGATATGTACATTTTTAAAAGCTTCGAAATAGTTCCGCTCGCTATAAAATACAGCACTATCGCAGGTCAAAGTTGCATTATCCTGTTGAAAAACAGGGTTTCGTAGGTAATTGATCTTTTTCTTGATATCACCAGTTATTTTGGAAAACGAAACAATTTTAATCTTCGAAGCAGGTTGCTGACCGAATAAAAATACTGGACTGATTAAAAGAAATAAAAAGACAAATAGTTTTTGCACACTACAAAGTTAGTTTTTTGTTCCGAACGTTCGGAATACCAGTTAAAATTAAATATTTTTGGTGGATGTTACCCGTAAAACAATTTCAGGATTTTATTGAACAGCACCAGCTGTTTGTTCGGGCTAACAAGATCCTTTTGGCCGTAAGTGGGGGGAAAGACTCGGTATTAATGTTGCATTTGTTTAAAGCAATAGGCGTTGATATTGGTGTGGCACATTGTAATTTTAATTTACGGGCTGATGAGGCACAACGTGATGAAAGTTTTGTTGCGCTACTGGCCAAAAGTTTAGGGTTACCTTTTTATGTAACGCATTTTGATACCAAAAAATATGCGGCCGAAAATAAAATTTCTACCCAGATGGCAGCACGCGATCTGCGCTATAACTGGTTTGAAGAAATTAGGCGTAAAGAAGATTACGATTATATAGCGCTGGCCCAACACCAAAACGATGCGGTAGAAACCGTACTCATTAACCTTACCCGTGGCACAGGCATAAGTGGATTGCATGGCATTTTACCTAAACGTGATTTACTGATCAGACCCTTGCTCTTTTTGAACCGACAGCAGATTGATGAAATTGTAAGGACAAATAACATCGATTTTGTAGAAGATAGCTCAAACGCAAGTACAAATTATACACGGAATAAAATCAGACTACAGGTAGTACCGCATCTGCAGGAGATTAACCCTAATCTCGAAAAAACATTTGCCGAAAATATCTCACGCTTTGCTGAATTGGAGACTTTTTTAAATATCCAGGTTGAAAAACTTGCAAATAAAATCCTAAATAAAAGGAATGATGGCATTTATATCTCCTTGGAAGAGGTTTCGAAATTGAATCCGCAAAAATTGCTGCTCTACGAGTTGCTTAAGCCTTTTAATTTCGGCGAAAATGTAGTGCAGGAAATCTTAGACAGTTTAAGGGCGTTAAGTGGCACCCATTTTTTTAGCGCCACGCACCAGGCCATTATTAATAGAAGTGATCTGGTTATTGTTGAAAAAAATACATCGGTTACCACTAATCAGTTTATCCACACAACGACTGAAAACATTGCTTTTGCTAATGATGAAATTTCGTTGAGGTTTACAGATGAAGTGAAATTCGAAATTAACTCGAATAAAGCGTTTGTAAATGCTGATAAATTAATTTTCCCTTTGGTGTTGAGGAATTGGCAAAATGGAGATAAATTTATTCCATTGGGTATGCGTAATCCCAAAAAAGTGAGCGATTATTTTATCGACGAGAAAGTTCCCCTACATTTGAAAAGCGTCACGCCGATTTTGGTTAACGGCAATGGTGAAATTGTTTGGATTGCAGGTATGCGGCAGGATAACCGATATAAATTAACTACAGCAACAAAAAAAGTTGCTATATTCGAACTCAAAATTAAATAAGTGGAAAGCAAATACGCCTATATCGAAAAACAGTACATCGGCCGTGATTATGTTCGTATTTTCATTAGGCTTATTATGGCCGCGTTCTGTTTTGCAGCCTACGTTTATGAACGCGATCGTGACAATACGCAAGACTTGTTCCTCGTTGTAGGCTTCGGGATCATTGGTGTTTCTATGCTTTTACTTTTCCTTATCCAGTACAAAATTGTAGTAGATAATGGCAGTATGATTTTGGATGGTCTTTGGACAACCAAACGTGTTAAGATAGACCTGAACAGTATTGTTGACGTTCGTAAGGCAACTTATAGCCGTTATTTTTTCAATAATCCGGTTTACAACCTGCACACAAAAGGTACGATCCGTTTTTATTCATCGGGTAAAGATGCGGTTGTTTTAACCGATCGTGATGGACTGGAGTATTTTATCGGTACGCAACGTCCAAATGAACTCTATCTCGTAATTAAAGAGGAAATGAGAAACCTGAAATAGTTTTCTAAAAGTTACTCAAACGCTTTTGAGGTCTAAACAATAGGTGTCTATTTTAAGGATAGAAAATCAATTATTGTTTTGGAAAGCACTTGTGGTAGATTATTGGTTAATCCTCTCCCGCTATCACTATTGCTCCCGTTAGAAAAAAACGGGGATCAATCGTTCTATCGGGTTTAGGTTAGTCGGGTTTCTGCTACTATGTCTGTTTTATGTGCTACCGCCATAAGTTTTTAGCCCTGATTGTAGCGGCAGCTCCCGATTGAAAATCGGGACTACAGCGCAAAGCAGGAACCAGCTTTAAAAAGTCCGAAAAACCCTGCGCTTCAAAATAAAAATGCGACCTCCTACAAAAGATAAATAATCATCCCATAATTTCCATCAATACCAATATAGACATTCGGCAAAACAAAAGCATTAACATAGAAATGTTACTGTTTTTATTGCAATAAGCCGACACGCATTATAGATTAAAATCGGCTACATTTGCGATAACAACAATACATGTACAATGAAGATAGGAATTGTTTGCTACCCCACTTTTGGCGGTAGTGGAGTAGTTGCAACAGAACTTGGTAAAGCACTTGCTAACGAGGGACATCAGGTTCACTTTATTACTTATAGTCAGCCTGCCAGGCTCGATTTCTTTTCTGCCAACCTGTTTTATCACGAGGTTTCGGTAAGGGATTATCCACTTTTTGATTACGCTCCTTACGAATCGGCTCTGGCCAGTAAACTGGTAGATGTTGTCCGTTTTGAACAATTGGATGTATTACACGTTCATTATGCCATTCCACATGCTTCTGCGGCATTTATGGCGAAGCAGATTTTGGCAAGTTATGGCATCCACATCCCTGTGGTAACTACCTTGCACGGTACCGATATTACTTTGGTGGGTAAAGATCCAACTTATAAACCTGTGGTTACCTTTTCTATTAATCAAAGCGATGGTGTAACTACGGTGTCGGAAGATTTGAAAGAAGATACCTATAACCATTTCGAGATTACAAAAGAAATTAAGGTAATCCCAAATTTTATAGATTTTTCGCGCTTCAGTTTGCAGGCAAAAGGTCATTTCAAAAAAGCGATCGCGCCAAATAACGAAAGGATTTTAATCCACACCAGTAATTTCAGGAAAGTAAAACGTACGGCTGACGTGATTAGGATTTTCGAAAAAGTACAGGCGGTTATTCCGTCGAAACTATTAATGGTAGGCGATGGGCCTGAGCGCGCTTACGATGAGCAGCTTTGCAGATCGTTGAATATTTGCGAAAATGTAAGGTTCTTAGGTAAGCAAGATGCGGTTGAAGAAATCTTATCGGTTTCAGATCTTTTCTTAATGCCATCAGAATCTGAAAGCTTCGGTTTAGCAGCATTAGAGGCAATGGCTTGTAAGGTGCCGGCAATTACTACAAATGCGGGTGGTTTGCCTGAGCTGAACGTTGACGGATTTTGTGGCTACATGAGCAATGTTGGAGATGTAGATGCAATGGCAGCCCATGCCATTGAAATATTAAAGGATGATGAAACCCTGAATCGTTTCAAAGAAAATGCTTTTGCAAGGGCACAAGATTTTGACCTGAAAAAGATCCTGCCTGTTTATGTTAACTATTATAAAGAAGTAATCGAAAACTCATTACAAGCTAAATATTAACAATTTAAGTCTCACGGTATATTTAACCACAGATAAAAGGATGCACACAGATGATAAATCCGTGTGCATCTGTTGTTAAAAAACTTAAGTAACATACAGGAGAACTCGTTAGTTGATGATTCATATTAGCAATATTTAACAAATTAAACTTTCTCAAAATCAAATGATTATAAATCGTATCTTTGCGGCTTGAAACGGTTTTGCAGATAAAGGTCCCTGAAATCATTTCGACAAAATTAAAAAAGAGGTTATCCCAAATGAAGAAAATAGTTGATTACAGAAAGCTTTTGAGCGTAGATAAAAATGCTGAGTTAAAAGAGCTTAAATCTGTGTACCGCACATTGATGAAAGATTGTCACCCTGATAAATTTCAGCAGGAAGAAGAGAAATTAGATGCAGAAGCTAGAAGTAAAGAAATTATCGAAGCTTACCATTTCTTGGTAAGTATTGCGCCAGAAACACGCGAACAGAATATCGAAACGTACACGCAAACTACAACATTGTCGAATATTCAGGATTTCGAATACAAACAACAGGTTTTAAATATCCAGTTTTTTGATGGAAGTGCTTACGAATATTTCGATGTGCCAAAAGCAATCTACGTGAAATTGGTTAACGCCGATTCTCCTGGCCGTTTTGCCCGCAGACATATCTTTAATGAATTCCCATATCGCAATGTAGCCAGAGTTGCAGAACCGGCATAATAAGCGACAATATAATATTTGAATGGCCCCGATTTTCATCGGGGCCATTTTTTATTCTTAGATACATCCTTCCCTCGAATCGTCCTGCTGAACTTGTTTCAGCACCTATCATGCTAATCCTTTTGCTATAAAGACCCTGAAATAAATTCAGGGTGACGTTTCTAGGAAGGATGGGTGTGATTAATCCACACAGAATCGTCCTGCTGAACTTGTTTCAGCATCTATAATGCTATAAAGATCCTGAAATGAACTCAGGGTGAGGATTCCGAAATGAATTTCAACTTCATTCGAGGGTTTCAAATAAATCCTCCCAATTTGGGTTATTTTGATTAATCAGATTAATCTTCCAGGCCCGCCTCCAGTTTTTCAATTGTTTTTCTTTCGCAATGGCCTCCTCAATTGAATCGAACTGCTCGTAATAAACGAGTTTACTACAATTGTATTTGGCTGTAAATGAATCTGGATATTTCTTCTCCCTATGCTCAACTATCCTGAAATATAATCGGATGTTACACCAGTGTATAATACGGTACGAGTGTGATTCGTTAAAATATAAACGCAGCCGCCTCGTTCCATAATTTTCTTTTAGCTTTTTCGGTTTAAGACCCTGAAATAAATTCAGGGTGACGTTCCTATGTGTATTAACCATATCAATCCTATCCTCGAATCGTCATACTGAACTTGTTTCAGTATCTATCACATTAAACTCAAATATTCCGACCACTTTAATTCCTTTGGCAGTATTTTGTTGCTGAATTCAAGATGAATTACCCTTCTTTTTTGATTGTTAGTTGTTCTGCTCGAACTGTGCAGAAGTAGTGGTTTCATAATCATCACACCACCTCTTACTACGTTGCAACTCATTTCTTTTTCTATGTTCCAGTTTATGGTTTCGGGGCGGTAAATGCCTTTGCTGTGCGAATTGGGAATTACTTTTAATGCACCGTTCTCCTCGTTCGTGTCGTCGAGATGAATGCGGATGGTGAAATTATTTTCAAGGATATTAAGTGGCGGTTGAACAGCAAACTGATTATGTTTATTAGTGTAGGGCCCAAAACCAGCTATTTCTACTTTCTGGTTAACTGAAATCGTTAAATCCTGATTGATAGGAAACAAACCAATTTGATGCTTCTGGTTTGTCGAAATAGATCGATTTGACAAGAAAATAATCTTCGCCAAAAAACTCTTTTACGATATGTTTGAGTTTGTCATTAAAAATAAGGGAGATTGTTTCTGGAACTTCTTTTAAAAACTGACGTATGGCAAAAAGATCGTCCGATTTTCTAAAGGTTTCTTTTGTAGGATCTGTCCTGTCAATCGCTGCAAGGATATCTTCAACTTCCTGGTCTGTAAATACATCATCTACCACCGAAAAACCTAATTCCTGAGTTTCTCTTTCTTTACCCACTAAATCCATCACCTCAATTATTCAGCATGGGCTTAAAGCGGTTATCCTTATTTCTTAAGTCCAAACCACCTTCGTAAACAGATTTTAAATTAACCAAATAAAAACTCCAACCATTATGACAACCTAAGCGAATATTTCTTTTTGCATTTTCATCTAAAGGAATATTCTTTTGCGTCAACTCTACAACTACATACTCAAACTCTTCTCTGAGTTTAATGTCGACCAAACATTCGCCTGCAAAAGTAAATTGAAGTTCATTTTTGCCATTGGCTTCAGTTATGCTCCCTTTTTCAATATCATCATACAGATACCAGATCCATTGGTATTTATCGCCTTTCAATACGTTTTGCGTTTTGTTGAGCAATATGCCGTTTTCGTCAGAGAATTCCGCCTCGCTTAAAAACCATTTCTCAATTTCGCTGGCTTTTGTCCAGGCATTGTACATGTTTTCAAGTTCCGCTTTAACAGCAATCTTGATGGTGAATCTGGTCCAATCGAAGTTTTCCATTGGCTTAATTTTAGGTGATTAATTAAAAACTAAACAAACTGGCGCGCCAACATCAATGCGTTTACCGCTATCGGTTAATTTGCCAGTAATTTTATTTCGCTTGAAGATAACGATGTTGTTGGTGTATTGATGACCGATCAATAGGAATTTTCCAGTCGGATCAATCGTGAAGTTTCTTGGCCCTTTGCCGAGTGTACTGACTGTTTCGATGAATTTCAATTTTCCGGTTGGCAGAATTGAAAAAGCAGAAATGCTATTGGCATCTCCACGGTTGGTTTCATAAAGAAATTTTCCATCAGCCGAAATATGGATATCAGCACCATCAACTTTTCCGGAAAAGTCTTTTGGTGTAGTGCCAATCTCTTGGACTTTGGTTAAACTCCCATTCGAATAGGCGAAAACGGTTATACTGCCATTAAATTCGTGCGCTAAGTAGGCAAATTTTCCATTTGGACTAAAAGTGATGTGTCTTGGGCCAGTGCCTGCATTGGTTTTAATCACTGACTTAACGGAAAGGATGTTTTCTTTTGCTGCAGGTTTGTAGTTGTAGATATAAGTTCGATCTTCACCCAAATCGTTAACAATTAAATATTTGTGATCCGGTGTAAATTTGACCATATGTACGTGTGCGCTTTGTTGTCTGCCTTTAGGATCAATGCTTTTTCCGGTATGTTTAATCACTTGCAAAGCTTCTGTTAAGGCACCATCAGTCTTGCGTGCGAATACCGCTAAACTGCCTCCACTATAATTTGCAACAATAACATTTTTCGCATCAACGGTAATAAAACAAGGATCGGCGCCGTGGCTGTCTACCTTATTTAAAAAAGTTAGAGTACCTGTTATTGCGTTGTATTTAAAAGCACTAACTGTGCTGGTGGCTCCAGTTTCATTAACTACATAAACAAATTTCTGATCTGGAGAAACGGCCAGATAACTCGGGTTGGCTGTGTTTTTTGTGATGCTTTTTACCGTTGTAGCTGCGGTTGAAGTATTAAAGTTGTAAGTATAGATTCCTTCGCTTTTTCCAGGTGCGGTATAGGTGCCAACAATAAGGTTGTAATTGGTTTTTTGCGCAAATGTTAGCGTTGATAGTATAGAAAGTATAAATACTGAACTAATTTTTTTCATGAAAAACGATATTGATTTTAACAAATATGGGAAAATTTTAATGTAAAAGAGATAACTGTCATTCTGAACACAGTGAAGAATCTGTTCTTGATTTGCACAGACGGTTGATGAATGCATTGATCTTTTGTCGTACAGAAGTTGGGCATTAGGCTCCCATTGACTAGGGTTTCTTCATTGTGTTCAGAATGACAACCTCTGTTATGTTCAACAAAAAAGGCAACCATCGGTTGCCTTTTACATATTATTTTATCAGATGTTTAATCTGGATCAATTCATGATCTTCAAGATAGCGCCATCTGCCACGAGGTAGATCTTTCTTAGTCAGATTACCATATACTACGCGGTCTAATTTTTCTACATTGTAACCCAGGTGTTCGAAAATACGGCGAACAATTCTGTTTTTGCCACTGTGGATCTGGATGCCAATTTCTTTTTTAGTTCCACCCGCAACGTAAGAAATGTTATCAGGTTTAATCAATCCATCTTCCAGCTCTAAACCAAAAGCAATTTTGTTTAAATCACCTTGTGATAAAGCTTTATCCAACTCAATATTGTAAATTTTGGTAATACCGTTTTTAGGATGGGATAATTTATCAGCTAAATCACCATCATTAGTCATTAATAACAAACCGGTGGTGTTGCGGTCTAAACGGCCAACTGGATAAATACGCTCACGACTGGCTTTGTCAACCAATTGCATCACCGTACGGCGTTCCTGCGGATCGTCGGTAGTAGTGATGTAATCTTTTGGTTTGTTTAATAAAACGTAAACTTTTTTCTCGCGTTTCAATAATTCGCCGTTGTAACGAACTAAATCTTTCGCCGGATCAACTTTGTGCCCTAATTCGGTAATGGCTTCTCCGTTTACGGTAATAATGCCGGCAGCAATTAGCTCATCAGCTTTACGGCGAGAGCAGATACCTGCATTTGAAATATATCTGTTAAGGCGAATTAAGCCTTTGTCTTCATTTGTTTTACGGCCTTGGGCAATTACAGTTCGCTCTGGGCGGTTAAATTCTGTATCTCTTGGTTGATCCTCGCGTTTTCTAAACGGACGGGTGTCGCCTTCCCTCGGCTCTCTAGGTTTTACATCTCTTGAACTTCCAGCACTTGGCTTGAAATCATCCGATTTGCCCCTTGATTTAAAATCTTTGTAGCCACCTTCTCTGGGTTTGAAGTCTCTTGATCCGCCATCTTTCGATTTGAAATCACGGTCGCCTGTTCTTGGTTTGTAATCTCTTGATCCGCCTTCTCTAGGTTTAAAGTCGCGGTCGCCAGTTCTCGGTTTAAAATCTCTCGAATCTCCATCCTTAGATTTGAAATCGCGTTCTCCTGTTCTTGGCTTATAATCTCTTGCACCACCTTCTCTTGGTTTAAAATCTCTGTCTCCTGTTCTCGGTTTGTAATCTCTTGATCCTCCCTCTCTCGATTTGAAATCACGATCTCCAGTTCTTGGCTTGTAATCTCTCGATCCACCTTCTCTTGGCTTGAAACTGCGGTCTTCTGATTTTGAGTTGTTATCTTTTGATTTAAACTCGCGGTCTCCAAATTTGAATCCTGTTGATTCTCCATCTTTCGATTTAAAATTACGGTCTCCTGTTCTTGGCCTGAAGTCTTTTTTGTCTCCGAAAGATTTTGATTTGAAATCTTTACCCTCTGCGCTTCTAGGTTTGAAGCCGTCTTTAGAATCGGGTGATTTTTTGAATTTGCTGTCTTTGTCGTCTGATCTTCTTCTGTCAGACCCGGCCGAACTACTTCTGCCTTCTGTTTTCCGACTGCCTGGTTTGGACTTGTCATCCCGACTGTTCCTATTGTTTTTATTTATCATGATACGCTTTTAACCACATTAAAAATGCGGGTTGCAAATTTATGAAAAATTGATGAACATAACAATTTTAAGAGCAGAAAAATTAGATAAAAAAATAGCCTCTAATATAGGAAAATTCGGCCGAAAATCAAAATATAAAAACCACGTTTAAAGTACTTTAGGGGTTGATTTTAGGGGTTAGTTTTGTAACTATTTGATAATGTGCTTATTATTTTTTACCTTTGCCAACGTTTTTATATAAGTTCACCAAAAAAAGGAGGAAGATGTTAAAGAAACACATCGTACCATTTGCGGTAGTGGCAACACTATTTATCTTGGCAAAAGTGTTCGCTTACCAAATGCCCTTAGCACAAAAAAGTCTTTTAAAAGAAGAAAAATTAAACACTACAATACCCAAATCTGATAGCCTGGAGGTTGAAAGCGCGGAAAAGCCGCTATCTTTAATGGCGCAGTTAAATTTTGCAAAAGAAACCCTGCCATTAGGCGATAAAAAGGTAGAACGCAAAATGAAAAAAATCCTTGCAGCACACACTTACGGAAATACGCAAACCAATAAATTGCATGCAAAAGCAGCAAAATGGTTTCCTGTAATTGAGCCTATTCTTGCTGCCTACGGAATTCCAAACGATTTTAAGTATTTGGCCCTGGTCGAATCTGGAATGGCGGAAGGAGTTTCTCCAAAAGGTGCAGCCGGAATCTGGCAGTTTATGCCTGGCACAGCCCGTACCTATGGATTAAGAGTAAACGGAAATGTTGATGAACGCTATAATCTGCGTAAATCGACCATCGCTGCCTGCAAATACATTAAAGAAATGTATAAAGGTTTAGAAAGCTGGACATTGGTAGCTGCGGCTTACAATGTTGGCGACGGACGTCTGCGCAAGCAGATCAATAATCAAAATCAAGATAATTACTACAAAATGAAGCTGAACCGCGAAACCGGAGGCTATGTTTATAAAGTGATTTCTATGAAACAGATTATGGAACATCCGAAACGTTACGGTTACGAAAAACCGAGAGTATTATTGGCCTACAACGCCGAATAATATAATTAAGATAAAGACAAGCATTTGGTAAGGCGTCCCGGTTTTAAATCGGGACGCTTTTTTTTGAAGGTGATTACGCTGATTGTTGGATTACACAGATTTGTTTTTGCTAACCACTAACCACTTTTTTCTTGCCACGGAAGCACGGATTAACACGGAATAGTTTTACCATATAAGAAATAGAAGGTCATTTAAGCGCATGTATTTTTTATTATTATCGAACACAGACTTGTCTGACTAGTGTTTTCCCTAAACCCTAAACCCTAAACCCTAAACCGTGTGTTTTTGGCATCACGCTAACTAATGAACAATGAACTATTGAACCAATTTCCTTTCTTTGTATTATGTTCAAACTGCGCATCAATAAAATCATAAATCAACCTGGCGATAACGTTACTTTTCAATTTGAGGAAGTAGATCAACAATACCCAAAGTATTTAGCCGGTCAGTTTATTTCGTTGGTTTTTCAGGGGAAACATAAGGAGATAAGAAGATCGTATTCTTTTAATAGCTCACCAGACGTGGATGAGCCTTTAGCCATTACAGTGAAAAGGGTAGAAAATGGAGAGATTTCAAGAATTTTACACCATAAAACTTCGGTAAATGATATTCTCTTGGCGCAAGAGCCTCAAGGGATGTTCTTCTACTTGCCAGAAGAAAACCTGAAACGCGATCTTTTTCTGTTCGCTGCAGGAGTAGGAATCACGCCGTTATTCTCGATTTTGAAAACAGCATTGGTGCGTGAGAAAAAATCGTTGGTTACACTGGTATATAGTAACCGATCAATTGAGGATGCATTATTTTATGATGAGCTGAACGAATGGCAAAAGAAATATCCGGATAGATTAAAGATTGTTTGGGTTTTCAGTAATAGCAAAAACCTAATGACGGCCAGGCTGAATAAATTCTACATCGAGAAATTACTCAAAGAACATTTGCATTTTGATCGGAATGATGCGCTGTTTTACAGCTGTGGCCCGATAATTTATATGGATTTATGCCGGATTACCTTACTGGGTATGGGTTTCGATATCAAACAGATCAAAAGAGAAACCTTTGTATTGCCAGAAGATGAGGTGGATGAGGATGATGGTTCGGCAGAAAAGCTTGTCGATAGAAACACTTATTCGGTAATTTTAAACTTTAGAGGGGGAACTTATAACCTCGAAGTGCCTTGGCCAAAAAGAATTTTAGATGTTGCGCTGGAAAATAAAATCAAACTACCGTATAGTTGTCGCGGGGGTGTATGCAGTACCTGTGTAGCCAACTGTACCAAAGGTGGGGTAAGAATGGATTATAATGAAGTGCTTACCGATGATGAATTGGAAAGGGGAAGAGTGTTGGTGTGCACTGGACACCCGACAGAGAATGGAACAACGATAGAGTGGTAGGTTGGTTCATTAGCCATTGGTTCTTTGGTTCGCGTGGTGCCTACAGGTGCGTCGTCATCTCGAGCGGAGAGCAGTGGGGTCGAGAGATCTTTGTTAAGATGTTTATAGGTTGCATTGGGTGAGGGGCTTAAAAACTTTAAAAGTTCTCTAAAAATACAAAACAGTTACTTCATTCTCAGCGTTTATCTGATATGACGAATTTTTTGCGCTTTTTAATCTGTCTCTTTTGTTTGCCTCTGGTTTCCTTAGAAATAGAAGCCGACATTATGACAATTAATCCTTAATCAAGATTGCATTAGACTTTCATTTTGATAAAATTTTTAGCATTTTTGCGGATTGAAATTTTGTCTTTTTAAAGGCTCAATTTTGCCTCCAACTTTTAATAAAATATGAGCAATAAATCTATCGACCTCGGCGAGCAAAAAGATGTAGAAGTATATGGTGCGAGGGTACATAATTTAAAGAATATAGATGTCAGTTTTCCACGCAACCAGCTTGTTGTTATAACGGGTTTAAGCGGTAGCGGCAAATCTTCGCTGGCTTTTGATACTATTTACGCGGAAGGACAGCGCCGCTATATGGAAACATTTAGTGCCTACAGCCGCCAGTTTATGGGAGGGATGGAGCGCCCCGATGTAGATAAGGTTTCGGGACTGAGCCCGGTTATTGCCATCGAGCAAAAAACCACCAGTAAAAACCCACGCTCTACTGTAGGTACCATTACCGAGATTTACGATTTTATGCGTTTACTTTATGCACGTGTTGCCGATGCCTATTCGTACAATACTGGCGAGAAGATGGAGCGCATGAGCGAAGACCAGATCCTGCAGAATATCTTTAATAGATTTGATGGTGTTGCAGTAAATATTCTTGCGCCTGTTGTTAAAGGTAGAAAGGGGCATTACCGCGAGCTTTTCGAGCAGATCCGTAAACAAGGTTATGTAAAGGTTCGTGTGGATGGGGAAATAAAGGATATTTCTGCTAAAATGCAGGTAGACCGTTATAAAATTCACGATATCGAAGTGGTGATTGACCGTTTGATCATTGATGTGAAGGATAAAAAACGCTTGCTAGATTCGTTGCAAATTGCGATGAAAATGGGTAAAGGTGTGATCAAAATCAGCGATAAAGATAATAACGTTGCGCATTTTAGCAAGTTTTTGATGTGCCCAACCACAGGGATTTCTTACGACGAACCTCAACCTAACAGTTTTTCATTCAACTCGCCTTATGGTGCCTGCGAACGTTGTGACGGTTTAGGTTATATCTTCGTGGTGGATAAAGAATCGGTGATTCCGAACCCAAAACTTAGCATTTTAAACGGTGGTTTAGCACCATTGGGCGAATATAGAGATATTTGGATGTTCCAGGTATTAAAAGCGCTGGCTAAAAAATATAATTTCTCGCTTTCTACCCCAATCGAAAAACTGGGTGATGATATCATCAATATTATCTTAAACGGTACACACGATCTGATCAATGTAGCTGTTGAGTACAATAAATGGAATGTTCAGAATTATAATATCACTTTCGATGGTATTATTAAAATGCTCGAAGAACAGAACGAAAAACGTGGCGAGGCTGCAGTTGATGATATGGAAACTTTCCGTAAACTGAAAACCTGTCCAGAGTGTAATGGTGCTCGTTTGAAAAAAGAAAGTCTACACTTCAAAGTTGATGGCAAGAACATTTTTGAGTTGTCATCAATGGATATTTTCAACCTGAACATCTGGTTCGAAAAAGTAGATGAGCGCCTTAGCGACCGTCAGAATATTATTGCAAAGGAAATTTTAAAAGAGATTAAAGCCAGGATCGGTTTCTTAACAGATGTTGGTTTAACTTATTTAACGCTAGATAGGACTGCCCGTACACTTTCAGGTGGCGAGGCACAGCGGATCCGTTTGGCTACGCAGATCGGTTCGCAGTTGATGAATGTAATGTACATTCTCGATGAGCCAAGTATTGGTTTGCACCAACGCGATAATGAACGTTTGATCAATGCGCTTAAAAATCTCCGTGATCTTGGAAATACCGTTTTGGTGGTAGAACATGATAAGGACATGATTCTGGAGGCCGATTGGGTAATTGATGTTGGTCCTGGAGCGGGTATCCACGGCGGAACGGTAGTTGCAGAAGGAACTGCCGCACAGATCCTGAAGTCGAATACTTTAACTGCTGATTACCTTAACGGCAAAAAGAAAATTGAAACACCAAAAGTCCGTAGAAAAGGAAATGGACATAAATTGTCTATCATAAAAGCTACCGGGCATAATTTAAAAGAAGTTTCAGTAGATTTTCCTTTGGGTAAATTTATTGCTGTAACCGGAGTTTCGGGCAGTGGTAAATCGAGTTTGATCACCGAGACGCTATATCCGATTTTAAATCACCATTTCTTTAGGGCGAAAAAACAACCTTTGCCTTACGAGAAAATTAACGGATTGAAAGAAATTGATAAGGTAATTGAAATCGATCAGGCACCTATCGGCAGAACACCACGTTCTAATCCATCTACTTATACCGGCGTTTTCTCCGATATCAGAAATTTATTTGTACAGTTGCCTGAAGCAAAAATCCGTGGTTACAAACCAGGTCGTTTCTCTTTTAATGTAAAAGGTGGCCGTTGCGAAACCTGTCAGGGCGCTGGTTTAAAGGTGATTGAAATGAATTTCTTGCCTGATGTACAGGTGCCTTGTGAAGAATGTGGTGGAAAAAGATATAATAGAGAAACCTTAGAAGTTCGTTTCCGGGGAAAATCGATCAGCGATGTGCTGGATATGAGTATCGAAGATGCCTGTAATTTCTTCGAAAATATCCCGATCATCTATAGGAAGATCAAAACATTGAAAGATGTTGGTTTAGGTTATATCACTTTAGGTCAATCTTCGGTTACCTTATCAGGAGGAGAGGCCCAACGTGTTAAACTGGCTACAGAGCTTTCTAAAAAAGATACCGGAAAAACCTTCTATATTTTAGATGAGCCTACCACCGGACTTCACTTCGAAGATATTAATGTGCTTTTAGGTGTATTGCAAGAGCTGGTTGATAAAGGAAATACGATTTTGGTAATTGAACACAATTTAGACGTGGTTAAAGTTGCCGATTGGGTGATCGATTTAGGCGAGGAAGGCGGTGCTGGTGGAGGAAGGATTTTATTCGAAGGTACGCCTGAAGGTTTGATCCAGAACCCGATCAGTTTAACCGGAAAGTTTTTGAAAAAGGAAATGGCTTTGGAGTCCGCGATCGGTAGTCCGAAGTCTGAGGTCAAAGTGTCTAAGAAGAAGAAATAGTTTGAGGTTGGAGGTCAGAAAGACCAAAGTAACAGGCTTTAAGCGATCGTCACCCTGAACTTGTTTCAGGGTCTTTATGTGCAAATAGGCCGAGAATATATAATAAATCGTTGTCATCCTGAGCCTGTCGAAGGACTTGCTTAAAATTTGTTGTAAAGTGTTTCGACAGGCTCAACATGACAGATTTGAGAAGAAATTGACTTTGAATAATGCATTCATGAAATAACCTAGCCTATCATCCATTTACCATTACCCATTTTACATTATAAACATGATTTTCACCGATACCCATACCCATTTATATTACGAGCAGGATGCTGAAAAACAAGCGCAGTTAATGGAGCGCTGTTTCGAGAACGACGTTAGCCGTTTGTTTTTGCCAAATGTTGATGTAAAGTCGATTGCTATGATTGATGATCTGGTGACGAAATATCCGGCAAATTGTTTTGCAATGGCAGGTTTACATCCTTGTGATGTGAAGGAAGATTACCGTGCTCAATTGGACGAAATCTACAATAGTATTTCGCATCGGAAAATTTATGCTATTGGTGAAATCGGGATAGATCTGTATTGGGATAAAACTACTCTGGCCATTCAGCAAGATGCTTTTCGTAAACAGATTGCCTGGGCAAAAGATTTAGGTTTGCCGATTGTGATCCATTGTCGTGAAGCTTTTGATGAGGTTTTCGAGCTGTTAGAAAGTGAAAGGGACGACAAACTGCATGGGATATTCCATTGTTTTACTGGTAATGTAGCTCAGGCTGAACAGGCCATCGACTTAAATTTTTATTTAGGCATTGGCGGTGTGGTTACCTATAAAAAAGCTGGATTGGACCTGGTATTGTCAGAGATTCCTTTAGCTAACTTAGTTTTAGAGACAGATTCGCCTTATTTGGCTCCGGTTCCTTTCCGCGGAAAACCCAATGAAAGTAGTTATTTGACTTATGTTGCCCAAAAACTTGCCGATATTTATGGCGTTTCTATTGAAGAAATCGCAGCAATAACCACAGAAAATTCGAAGAAAATATTCGGAATTTAAGAGATTCTTATTCTTGTGCAAGAGGTTCTGGTGGTTCGTCATTCCCAACTTGATTGGGAATCGTAATGCAGTAGCTTTAAGATTCCCGCATGCGCGGGAATGACGCATAAGCTTTAGATTCTGTCGTTGTAATTTATTTCAGCATCTTTCTTGCCAGATCCTGAAACAAGTTCAGGATGACGATCGTATTGAATTTATTATTCTATTTTTAAAATAATATATTAAAAATTATTAAATTGATAATTATATTCTGTTTTTTGGCTTTTTTGTTGCTAATTTAAAAATATCGCCTGATCATTTGTAAATTTTTAGTTTCTTTGCGGTGAGCAACCTTCACCCAACCAAATGACCAAAATATTAATAATTTATACCGGCGGTACCATCGGTATGGTTAACGATCCTACAAATGGGATGTTAATTCCATTTGATTTTCAGCAGATAAAAGAAAACGTTCCTGAATTGAGCCGTTTAGATTACGATTTAGATGTGCATTCCTTCAATCCGGTATTGGATTCTTCAAACATGGATCCTGAAATATGGAAAACATTAGCCGAACTCGTTTATCATAAATACGATGGGTACGATGGTTTTGTGATCCTCCACGGATCTGATACCATGGCCTTCACCGCATCGGCATTGAGTTTTATGCTCGAAAACCTAAATAAGCCTGTTGTTTTAACCGGTTCGCAACTCCCTATTGGCGAAATCAGGACTGACGCCAAAGAGAATTTAATTACCGCTCTAGAGATTGCAGCGACCAAAGAAGATGGGAAAGCACTTTTTCCAGAGGTTTGTATATATTTTGATGCGCAATTATTTAGGGGCAACCGCTCTATAAAATACAATAGTGAAAAGTTCGAGGCTTTCCGTTCGCCAAATTACCCGATACTTGCCGAAGCAGGCGTTCACTTGCAATTTCACAGAAACTATATCCTAAAAGCTACTGAAGGAGAATTAAAGTTACACACCAATTTTAATTCTAACATCGGGGTGCTGAAATTATACCCTGGAATAACGCCACAGGCGGTTCAGGCAATAACAGATTCTAAAGTAGATGCCATTATTTTAGAGACTTTTGGCTCAGGCAATACCACAACCGCACAATGGTTTTTAGATAGTTTGCGTCAGGCTATTTTGAATGGAAAGATAATCATCGATATCTCTCAGTGTAAAAAAGGATCTGTACAATTGGGACGTTACGAAACCAGTAGAGAATTGTTGAAAATGGGCATTTTAAGTGGGTACGACTTAACTTTCGAGGCTACAGTTACAAAGTTAATGTTTGTAATGGGCTTGGGCTTGTCAATAGAAGAAAGCCGAAAATTAATGGAAGAATCGCTAAGGGGTGAATTGACTAAAGATTAATGCTAGTCGGGATTTGTAATCCCGTTTACAGAACTACGGATTTAATCCTGAAGTGTAGGGTTATTTTCATCGTTTTTGGAAATGATGGGTTCTGTTATAATGGCACGTTTAGTCCTGTTACCGCTTCAAGTCCTTCCCGATGAATCGGGATACCTCGCTCCGGGCTTTACGCTTTATCAGGTTTAACAACATGGGTCGTTGCATAAATTCTGAAATTGCGATAGATCCGCGTTAGGGATTGTAAGGGTTTAGTACCGATCCTTCATCGGTACCGGAGCGAAGCGCAGCCCTGAAAAAGCCCGACCCTTGCGCAGCTTGGGTAACGCCCAAATCAATTGCAGTTGACCATTTTCAGTTAGCAGTTTTGCATTACAGTAAGTAAAACTTCTGCAATTATGACCGACATCATTTCGGTTATAAGTATTTAGCGCTATTTTTGCTAGTAAAGAGGTATAAGGTACAGGGTTTAAGGCGTAAGGTTATGTCTTGATACTTGATACACAACACTCGATACTTATTAAACATGAAAATAGAACAAATATATACAGGTTGCCTGGCAGAAGCCGCTTATTACATCGAAAGTAATGGCGAAGCTGCAATTATTGATCCGCTAAGAGAGGTTGGAACGTACTTAAAGAAAGCCGAAAAAGCAGGGGCCACCATCAAATATATTTTTGAAACGCATTTTCATGCCGATTTTGTTTCCGGACATGTAGACCTGGCAGAGAAATCTGGTGCCGAAATTATCTATGGCCCAACCGCTAAAACCGAGTTTAAATCGCACATTGCTAAAGATGGTGAGCAGTTTAAAATTGGAAACGTAACCATTACCGCTTTACATACTCCCGGGCATACTTTAGAATCGACTACTTATCTGCTAAGAGATGAAAATGGAAAAGATCATTGCATTTTTAGTGGCGATACCTTATTTATTGGCGATGTTGGTCGACCTGATTTAGCGCAAAAAGGCCATTTAACCATGGAAGATTTAGCGGGAATGCTTTACGATTCGTTAAATGAGAAAATAAAACCTTTAGCTGATGATGTAATTGTTTATCCGGCACATGGTGCAGGTTCTGCCTGTGGCAAAAGCATGAGTAAAGAAACTTTCGATACTTTAGGGCACCAAAAGGAAGTAAATTACGCTTTAAAAGCCGAAACAAAAGAGCAATTCATTGCAGAAGTAACAGATGGCATTTTGCCACCACCACAATATTTTGCTAAAAATGCTGCCATTAATAAAGGCGGGGTGGAAAGTATTGATGAGGTTTACGAGAAAGGATTAAACGCTTTAACACCTCAGCAGTTTGAAGATACTGCAAACCAAACAGGGGCGATTATGCTCGATACCCGCGATCCGCAGGTTTTTGCAAAAGGTTTTATTCCAAATTCGATCAATATTGGCCTTAACGGACAGTTTGCACCGTGGGTTGGTGCTTTGATTACCGATTTACAGCAGCCAATTTTACTGATTACCGATCAGGGTAAAGAAGAAGAAGCCATTACCCGCTTAACCCGCGTAGGATACGATAGTACCATAGGCTATTTAGATGGTGGTTTCGAAAGATGGACAGATGCTGGCAAGGAAATCGATACGATTGAATCAATCTCTGCCGAGGCATTTGAAACAGCTAGTCTTAACGGAGCAATTACAGCACTTGATGTACGCAAGCCAGGTGAATATGAATCAGAACATCTGGAATTTACGCTGAGCCGTCCATTAGATTTTATTAACGACTGGACTGGCGAGATTAATCCAAAATCTACCTATTATATTCACTGTGCGGGTGGCTACCGATCGATGATTGCTGCTTCCATCTTAAAATCGCGTGGAGTAGAAAATGTGATTGATGTTGCAGGCGGTTACGGCGCAATTAAAAATACCGGTTTAAAAAGAACCGATTTCGCCTGCCCAAGCAAAGCAATGAAAGTTTAATAAATAAAAGAGATCGTCATTTCGAGCGGAACACAGTGCAGTCGAGAAATCTATGCTAACAGATCTCTCCATTCCGCGGTGCTGCAGTCGAGATGACGACCACTCTTTAAGCGAAATAAAAACTGGATGTCTGAAAATCAAAATCATTACGACGTATTAATTATCGGTGCTGGCCCGATAGGGATGGCTTGTGCAATTGAAGCCCAAAAAGCAAATCTAAGCTATGTAATTGTAGAGAAAGGTGCTTTGGTGAACAGTTTGTTTAACTATCCGGTGTTTATGACCTTCTTTTCTACTTCTCAAAAGTTAGAAATTGGAGGAGTTCCTTTCGTAACCATAAGTCCGAAACCTAACAGAAATGAAGCGGTTGAATATTACCGTCGTGTGGCCGAAAAATTTGATTTAAATATCCATCTTTTTGAAAGCGTAAAACAGGTTGTTAAAAACGATCATGATGTTTTCGAAATCAATACCACTAAAACCAATTATACGGCCAATAATGTAATTGTGGCTACTGGTTTTTATGATGTGCCATTGTTGATGAATGTTCCAGGAGAGGATTTACCAAAAGTAACGCATTATTATAAAGACCCGCATTTATATGCATTTCAAAATGTGGTAGTGGTTGGCGCCAATAACTCGGGCGTAGATGCTGCTTTAGAAACCTACCGAAAAGGCGCAAATGTGACGATGGTGGTGCGTAGTAACGATCTTGGTCCTCATGTTAAATATTGGGTGCGTCCGGATATCCAGAACAGGATTAAAGAGGGAGAAGTTAAAGCACTTTTTAACTCCGAGTTGATTGAAATAAGGGAGGGAGAAGTAGATATCAAAACACCAGAGGGCATAAAAACCACTCCGAACGATTTTGTAATTGCGATGACGGGTTATCAGCCCGATTTTGGAATGCTCAGGAAATTCGGCATCGAACTGCCCGAAACACTTTGCCCGGTTTACAACGAAGAAACGATGGAAACGAATGTGAAAGGTTTGTATCTGGCAGGTGTAGTTTGCGGTGGATTGGATACCCACAAACTTTTTATCGAAAATTCGAGGGTGCACGCCGAAATGATTGTGAAGAATATTTTGAGTTAAATTTCCTAAGAAGTTTAGTCTGAGGATTAGCGATGGAAAACTTTGTAAGTCTTTACGCAAATAAGCTTAAATTTCTTGATTTGGGCTTTTAGAGTTCTGAATTTAATTATTCCTGCTTTTTCCGTACTTGTATGTTGCAAATAACATTAGTGCGATAACTATAATTTGAAATAAGATAAGGTAATTGATTGGCATTAAAAACATAGAAAGAAATCCTTCCTGTGTTAGAATGTCCGTTGTTGCCCTGTTGTGAACTGATAATGGAGGGTAGACTGTCCAGCCATTTTGGCCAATCTCAGGTAAAAAAGAAAAAAAGGACTTGCTTTAGCAATTAATGTGTTGAAACCAAAACCTAAAATTAAAAAGATAATAAATGGTAGCGTTCGATTGAAAGAATGCCTGCCTTCTTTGATGAAATAAAGTGGGAAAGCGATGGAAATGGCTGAAAACCACACCAGGGGATAGCCGTTTTTTATTACGAAATAGGTGTCGTGAAGGTTAATGTTCAGACCAGAATTTCCTAAGATGATAAAGAATATACTATGTGGTATGATTGCACAACCCAAAAGCCATGCTATTTCAATCAGTATAGGTTTAATTTTCATAAAGAGCGAGATTTAGATTAGTATTTAATATAGTAAATATAAGCAGGGATCGTCATTTCGAGCGGAGTGCAACGCAGTCGAGAAATCTATTTTGATGGATCTCTCCATTCCGCTATGCTTCAGTCGAGATGACGACTATTCTTTCAATTGAACAGGCACTTTCAACGTACTCCCCACAAAACTTTCAATAGCAGCCTCTACACTTGGTAAATCCTTCGAAGTAATATACGATCCCATTACGTGATTCCCTGCGTTTGGTATGGCTTGTTTTCTTTTTAAATTATTCGGTGTACCCAGTTCATCAAACATTTTCAGCATGGCATCTACACGTACTACCGGATCTTGCTCAAGTTCATTTCTGTAATAGTAGAGCATTAAAACGGGTTGTTTTACTTTTTGAAAAGTAGATTTTATCATACTGCTCTCAATAAATTCTTCCAGTTCTACCAGAGATTCGAGGCGGTAATTGGTGTACCAGTATTTTTTATATTCGTCAGTACGGTCATCTACCTTGCGTTCATCGCCACCCACCACTTTTCTGGCAATCTGTAATCCCCAGGGGTTATTCAAAAGCCAGGCATTTTTATCGTTAATGGCTACATTTGGCGACAATAAAATCAAGCTGTTAATTTCAGGATAGGTTGCCGCTAGTTTTAAAGCGACAGTTCCACCGGTAGAAGTGCCTACTAAAATTACTTTTTTGCCCAGTTTTTTACCGATGGCATAAGCCTGTTTACTGGTTTCCCAAAGGCGGTCGGCGGTAAAATATTGCATAGGTGCAAGTGTATCAATGCCATGGTCGGCCAAACGCGCTAGGTATAAATTGGCATTTAATTCTTTGGCCAGATTTAGGTAAACGGGGTTTCCTTCTGTTTTTGATGCCGAAAAACCATGAAGGTAAACAATGGCATACTCGGTTTGCTTGTGGAGGGGATCGGCCCAGATGATTTCGGCTTCATTACCTGGTTTTATTTTGTGCATCGATTCTATGCTGGCCACATAACGGTCTAAATCTTCCAGATCGGGAACCTGTGTGAGTTCTTTGTTGTAAACCGGTTTTTTGGGTTTTGGGCCCAGTAGGTAGCCTGCAACAATTAATGCCGAAAGGCCGATAAGTACTTTGTAGCGTTTTTTCATCTAGGCTCAGCTAATATTGGTTTAAATGTAAAATTTGAAATTAAATAAAGCTAATATTTTTGAGGAATTAATTATCGTATGGAGGGGTTTTTACCTACACTAACCCGTAATGTTAAACCTGATGGCGCCAAATAGCCCACAGCCGTGAGCATGAGGGCGAGGACTATGGGCAATAGCAGGAGCAAAAGATGTTAAAGATTAAGCTGTTGCTTTTCAAATCCTTAATAATACAACCACATATTACCTTTTTATGGGAAATTAGCTTAAGTTTGCAATCAAAATTTTTCGACTTAATGCCGGGAATCGAACAGATAAAAACACCTATTGCTGCTGATATTAAAGCGTTTGAAAAAACCTTTAAAGAATCTATGCATAGCGACGCACCGTTGCTGGATAGGATTACCCATTATATTGTAAAGCAAAAAGGCAAACAAATGCGGCCGATGTTCGTATTTTTTGCGGCTAAACTATGTGGTGGCATTACAGAATCAACCCATCGCGGGGCTGCTTTGGTAGAGCTTTTACATACCGCTACTTTGGTGCATGATGATGTGGTAGACAATGCTTACGAACGCCGCGGCTTTTTCTCTATCAATGCTTTATGGAAAAACAAGATTGCCGTTTTGGTTGGCGACTACCTGTTGGCTAAAGGATTGTTGCTTTCGGTAAACAATAACGAACATCGTTTGTTACAAATTGTATCGGAAGCGGTGAAACAGATGAGCGAGGGTGAACTCTTGCAGGTAGAAAAGGTGAGGAGAATGGATATTTCGGAAGAGTTATATTTTGATGTAATCCGACAGAAAACAGCTTCTTTAATTGCTTCTTGTTGTGCGGCGGGTGCTGCTTCGGCTGGTGCGGATGATGAAACGATAGAAAAAATGCGCCTGTTTGGCGAAAAAGTAGGAATTGCCTTTCAGATTAAAGACGATACCTTCGATTTCGGGACTGATGATGTAGGCAAACCTTTGGGTATTGATATTAAAGAGAAGAAAGTAACGCTACCTTTAATTTATGCACTGAATAAAGCCGAAAAAGCTGAACGTAAAAAAATAATCAACCTGGTGAAAAACCACCAGGATGATGCGGTTAAAATTCAGCAGATAATTGATTTTGTAAATGCCCAGGAAGGTGTGTATTACGCCAATCAGAAAATGCTGGAGTACCAGAAAGAGGCATTTGATATTTTGCACAGTTTTGAGGCTGGCGAAGCACGGACTGGTTTAGAACAACTTGTACTGTACACTACTGAACGTAAAAAATAATGGGTAACGAATTACTTTTTAGCTTAGGTTTTCTCCTTTTTATTGTGCTGATTCTTGCTTTAGATCTTGGTCTTTTTAGTAGGAAAGAGCATGTGGTGAGCTTAAAACAAGCTGGGGTGATGAGTTTGATTATGGTGGCTTTGGCTATCGGTTTTTACTTTATCCTGTTAACCGAAGGGCACCAGTTACATGGAATAAAGGATTTTGCACATCTGCAAGAAATTGTAACACGACACCAGCATCACATTAAATTAATCCCTAATGATTTTGAAGGAAGTTTAGCGGTATATAAACAAAACCTCGGCTTAGAATTTTTAACCGGCTATGTAATTGAATATGCACTTTCTGTAGATAATATCTTTGTGATCGTACTCGTTTTTTCAGCCTTTGCCGTTGAAGAAAAATATTATCACCGTGTATTGTTCTGGGGTATTTTGGGTGCCATTATTATGCGTTTCATCTTCATTTTTGTTGGTGCAGCATTAATTGCAAAATTTGCCTGGATACTCTATTTGTTTGGCGCTTTCCTTGTTTTTACCGGGGTAAAAATGTTCTTTAGTAAAGATGAGGATGATAAGATTGATCCGGAAAATCATCCGGTGGTTAAATGGGCCTCGAAAATATTTTCTATCCATCCAAAGTATGAGGGTAAAAAATTCTTCGTAAAAATTAACCATAAAACTCTGGTGACACCTTTATTTTTGGTACTGCTGATTGTTGAGTTTACCGATCTTTTATTCGCTGTCGATTCTATCCCAGCTATTTTTGCGGTAACAAAAGATCCCTACATTGTATTTTTCTCTAATATTTTTGCCATCATGGGTTTACGTTCCATGTTCTTCCTGTTGGTGAATATCATCCATAAATTTCACTATTTAAAAACCGGGTTGGCTGTATTGTTAGCTTTTATAGGTATCAAAATGTTGGGGCATATTTATCTGGAAAAATGGGGCTTCACCACTGAGCATTCGCTGATTGTGATTTTAAGTATCTTGGTAATCAGCATTGTGGCCTCGTTGGTTTTTCCGAAGAAAAAAGTGCATGTTAAAGAGCAATAATCTAAATGGGACTATTTTATAATGGTCGTCACCCTGAATTTATTTCAGGGTCTTTTAAGATACTAACCACGTAGTAGCTACAAGACAATTGAAAAAAACTGTTTCTACTTGTAAAACAAGTTCAGTATGACGGCTCGATTGAGCAAAATATACGTTACAGCTAGTAATCTCTGGCTAAAATTTGTACTTTCAACAACTAAACTATTATTCCTAATGAAATATCTTTTCGCTGCAGCGCTTCTTTGTACCGCTTTATTTGTAAATGCCCAGGATAAATTCGGCGATGTTTTTGCCAAAATCAATGCCGATGTACAGCAGAATTCAAAAGCTTATCAAACACTTAAATATGAAACTGAAACTATCGGTCATCGTTTAACGGGTTCTACAAACGGCGCAAAAGCAGAGCAGTATGCTTTCGATTTATTAAAATCTTACGGTTGTGAAGTGAAGTTTCAACCTTTCGAGGTAGAAAGCTGGGCAAGAAAAACAATCAGTGTGGAAATTGGTACTGATAAAAACAGTCTGACGAAAATGAAGGCTGTTACTTTAGCACATTCGCCCGTTAGTGCTGACGTTACTGGCGAGATAGTAGATGCAGGTAATGGATTGGAGGCAGATTATCAAGGCAGTCCTGAGAAGTTTAAAGGTAAAATTGCATTGATTTATCTTGGTGTATTACCAGGCTCTCCTGCTGGGACAAAGTCATTACACCGCTCAGAAAAGACGGCCATTGCCACAAAATATGGCGCAATTGGAGTGATCATTATCAACACCGTAAAAGATGGTGTACTTTTAACCGGGACAGCTTCGGTAACAGGTAAGTTGATCTCCATTCCCGCTATTTGTATTGGACTGGAAGACGGTACAGCTTTGAAGGAAAAAATTAAATCACAACCGCAGATTGCACACATCGCCATGACTAATTTCTCGGGTTTAATCAAAGCGAGAAACGTAGTGGCTACTTTTAAAGGAACTGAATGGCCTAAGGATAAAATTGTAGTGGGTGGACATTTAGATAGCTGGGACTTAGCAACCGGTGCAATCGACAATGGAATTGGTTCTTTTGCTATTATGGATATGGCACGTACCTTTAAAAAACTGAATTTAAAAACCAAACGTACCATAGAGTTTGTATTGTTTATGGGCGAGGAGCAAGGTTTGTTGGGTTCTAAAGCATACATCGATCAGGCTAAAAAAGACAAAACATTAAGCCAGGTTAAATTTATGTTAAACTACGACATGACGAACGATCCGAAGGGTTTTTCTACTTCAAGAGCAGAAATGAAAGATTTGTTTACGGCCTGGGGAGATGATATTGTAAAAATTGATACCGGTTTCAAAAATCTGTTTAATGCTGGTGCTGGTTTGCATAGCGATCATCAACCTTTTATGTTAGAGGGGATTCCTACCGGCGGTGGTTTTGGTGGTAAACTGCCAAACAATTCTGGCCCATTTTATCACTCAGATGGCGATAGTTTTAAACTGGTTGATGAGCAGGAACTTAAAAATACAGTGCGTTACAGCGCCATGTTAACTTACGCTTTAGCCAATACACCGAAAATTCCGGTAGGTGTGCAGGGCGAAGAAGAATTAAGGGCTTTCTTAGAATCTCAGAACCTAAAGGAGCCTTTGAGTATTGCCGGTGAGTGGAGGTGGAAGTAATGATTTGATGGATTTCTAGCCTTTTCCCATGGGGTTTGATTACACAGATTTCAATAAGTTTAGTTCGTTATTCAGTAAATCGTCATTTCGACCGTAGCGGAGAAATCTTTGCGAAAATTACCTTAAAAGATTTTGCTTCGCAGAGCACTTCGTGGTTCTCGGCTTCGCTGCGCTCGCTCGAAATGACAAGTTTTTGCTGTTAAAGTAACCAATAAAAGACTTTGTAAGCGAAATACTGTTGGTCTAAGGTTATTCTTTTACTAACGGGGTTAATGTCAGCTTGTCTTAACGATTCTTCTGGCTTTCTTTTAGGGTTTTCTTCTGGGAAGCCGCTTATTCTGCTTTCGCCTAGTTTTATTGTCAATGGCGATAGAACAAAACTTAAACTATCCTGCCCTGCAATTCTTGTGAGCATAATTGCCATCCTGTTTATTTGCCTGATTTTAACATTCTCATTTATAGCTATAGGTTTCCCGTTTTTATAAAAAATGCCGAAGGTTTCTATTGTTTTATAATCGTTATGTTTAAAAATATTAATGGTGTATGCCGTATCAGGAATTTGATCTTTAAACTTTTTCTTTGTTGCTAATATCCTTTCAGCATTGGATGGAATGTCATCTAGGTAGAAATCAGTCAGCTTAATTTTATTGTAATTTCTTGCTGTTTTAAACATCCTGCCCATAATATCAAT
The DNA here is from genome assembly GCF_018613605.1 of Pedobacter sp. ISL-64. Taxonomy (GTDB): domain Bacteria; phylum Bacteroidota; class Bacteroidia; order Sphingobacteriales; family Sphingobacteriaceae; genus Pedobacter. The sequence goes on from NZ_JAGGPU010000002.1 coordinate 381,541, forward strand.
TGGGGTATTGCCTTCATCGGTAATGAATAAAAAATAACTGATCAAAACGGTTAAGGTGATCCCAATGGGTTGAAAATATTTTGTAGTATTCTTTTTTCTTCGCAGTAGGTAATGAGTGAGCGTAAGTAAAAGTGAGATTAGGCCTATAACTGGAATGGTTAATAATGCCCCTATACTTACGCCACCCCCGGCCATGGGGAAACTATTAAAGAGAATAATGTTGAATACGAGTGCGACTGCCGGATAAATTAGGGCTTTCATTAAAATATTTTGTCTACGAATATAGTTTTTAATAGTATTGGTTGTGCCGATCGCCTAGATAGCTTTATAACGGAAACCACTTAAATGTTACAGACCTGTCTTTTAGCGAGCGTGAGCAATGAATTGAAGGTTAATTCGATGTTAATGTGTTGTGATTTTTATTCCTGCAAGTGTTAAATGTGGGCTTTGTTTTTGACTGTGTGGTTGTTAATCATATATTTGTTTTAGTCCCAAACAAAAAATCTGAGTAAAAATGAACAGAAAACGGAACAAAACAACCGTAATTTTTGTAAATAATAATCAAAGTTCAAGCAAGCCCATCCAAGTTCCAACAGGATACATTGTACATTGGAAAAAGTATATTTTAGGCGTTTTAGGATTATTCTTAATACTTATATCCAGCATATTTTACCTGATCCGCAGTAATTCGAGTGTAGAATTAGCCAAGAGTAAACTCGAACTGGCGCTTTTAAAAAGTAAAGACAAACTATCTGTTATCGATACTTCTTCCCTAAAAAAGCATTACCAATCAATAGATAAAAAACTGCTTACCATCAATAAATACCTAAAAGCAAGAGGATTAAAGCCAATTTTAACGGGCAATGAAGGCGGAGAACAAAGCGATGATATTTTATCGGCTGAAGAAATCGGCGAGTTTTACGACAACTACCTGAGTAAAATTGCCTATAACGTGGCCTATACGCCTATGGGTTATCCACATTTAGGTACAATCACATCCGGGTACGGGCATCGCGAAAATCCTTTTAGTGGTGAAAACGTGGAGACACATAAAGGACTCGATATCAGGGCCAATTATGGCGACATTGTTAAATGTACAGCGAACGGTAAGGTGATTTTTGCTGGAAGGCGTGGTGGTTATGGCAATTGTATCGTAATTAAACATGGTAATGGTTTTGAAACATACTATGGTCACCTTTCTAAAATTTTGGTAAAGGTAGATGAGGATGTGATAGCTGGCAATAACATTGGCAAAGCGGGTTCAACTGGGCGGTCAACCGGCCCACATTTACATTATGAAGTGCATAAAAATGGTAAAGTTATAAATCCAAGATCCTTTTTAACCTTATAAGAAATATGTTCAAGAAAAACAATCAGATTAAAGACTTAAATCAACAAGAGATTTCGACTATCATAGGCCTCGGCTTTACCATTACAGGCGAACTAAAAGGAAAAGCAGTTATAAGGATCGATGGAACTGTAATTGGCAATGTAAATGTTGAAGGCGGCATTGTTTTGGGTGAAAAAGGGATGATTAAAGGTGACATACAAACCGCTTCGGCCATTATTTATGGAACGGTTAACGGAAATGTAAAAACCCAAAACCTGGAAATAAAAAAGACAGGCAGGGTTAACGGCGACATTAAAACAGAGGCCATTGAAATTGAACTAGGTGCACAATACAATGGAAAACTCGAAATGCACCAATCCGGCAAAACAGAAGATAAAGTAGCCATAAAAGCGTAGGCCTCATCTATTGGTTGGTGTCTCACCAACCAACATAATCCAACTCAGCATTAACCACTAATGTAGCTTTCCAATTGCGAAATGGTCTGTTTTTGATCTGCAATGATAAACTTTACCACATCACCGATTGAAACCATTCCTTTTACTTCGTCGTTTTCTACAACTGGTAAATGGCGGATGTGTTTATCGGTCATCAGCTCCATACAATAATCGATACTGTCACTTAAATTAATGGTGATCGGACTGGCCGTCATTGCCTCTTTAATCAAAGTATCTTTTGATGATTTACCCTGAAGGATGATTTTTCGGGCATAATCGCGTTCCGTAAAAATGCCATGCAGCCGATTGTTTTCCATGACCAATACTGCGCTGATGTTCTTTTCTGTCATTACTTTTAAGGCATCCAAAACAGAAATATTTTCTGATACCGAGATAATCCGTACCTGTTTGGTATCTAACAAGTGTTTTACGCTTTTCATAAAACTTAATTTGGTTATAACAATTTAAGAAATAATTAGCTGTAAATCAAAGTTTTATTTTAGATTGATCTCAGCTTTACAAACGGAGCACAGTTTTATGTTTTCTAAACCTGACGGGAACGGCAGCCTCCGTCCCGATTTTACATCGGGATTCATCGGAGCTATAATGTATGGCAGGGGCCGAAGCTGAGCTAAGAACTACAGGACTTGCTTTTCAAAAAATAGCTTAGACATGAAGTATTGGAACTTGTGGTGGAAAAAGGAAGTACTATTTTACAATCTGTAAACCTGCTTGCGCTTTTAATTATTTGGCTTTCACAAAGGGATGTGGTAACTTTGCATTTCATTTTAAAACAAATAATTATGTCATCAGTAGAGACTTCTTATATCCCTTACAAAGTTAAGGACATTTCACTGGCAGAATGGGGCCGTAAAGAAATCGAATTAGCCGAAGCAGAAATGCCAGGTTTAATGAGTTTACGTAAAGAATTCGGTCCAACACAACCGTTAAAAGGTGCGCGTATTGCAGGTTGTCTGCACATGACCATCCAAACGGCTGTATTAATCGAAACATTAACTGCGCTGGGTGCTGAAGTTACCTGGTCATCTTGCAATATTTTCTCTACACAAGATCACGCTGCTGCTGCAATTGCTGCTGCTGGTATTCAGGTTTATGCCTGGAAAGGTTTAAACGAAGAAGAATTCGACTGGTGTATTGAGCAAACTTTATACTTCGGTCCGGAGCAACAACCATTAAACATGATTTTGGATGATGGTGGCGATTTAACCAACATGGTTTTCGACAGATTTCCTGAGCTAATTGCAGCTATTAAAGGTTTATCAGAAGAAACTACAACTGGTGTTCACCGTTTATACGAAAGAATGAAAAACGGAACATTGCATACACCAGCAATTAACGTAAACGATTCGGTTACCAAATCTAAATTCGATAACAAATACGGATGTCGTGAGTCGTTAGTAGATGCGATCCGTCGTGCTACTGATGTAATGATGGCTGGTAAAGTTGCCGTTGTTTGCGGTTATGGCGATGTGGGTAAAGGTTCTGCAGAATCGTTAAGCTCGCAAGGTGTACGTGTTATCGTAACTGAAATTGATCCGATCTGTGCTTTACAGGCTGCAATGGAAGGTTACGAAGTTAAAAAATTAGCTACTGCAATTAAAGAAGCTGATATCGTGGTAACTACCACAGGTAACTGTGATATCGTTCGCGAACAACATTTCAGAGCATTAAAAGATAAAGCAATTGTTTGTAACATCGGTCACTTCGATAACGAAATCGATATGGCTTGGTTAAACGGCACTTATGGCGATACTAAAGTTGAAATTAAACCACAAGTTGATAAATATACCATCGACGGTAAAGATGTAATCATCCTGGCCGAAGGTCGTTTGGTTAACTTAGGTTGCGCAACTGGTCACCCAAGTTTTGTAATGAGTAATTCATTCACTAACCAAACTCTGGCTCAATTGGAACTTTGGACCAACACTGGCGCTTACGAGAACAAAGTATATACTTTGCCTAAACATTTAGATGAAAAAGTAGCACGTTTACACTTAGAAAAAATCGGTGTAGAATTAGATGTTTTGGATCAACACCAGGCTGATTATATCGGTGTACCGGTAGAAGGTCCGTTCAAAGCAGATACATACAGATACTAGTTCAGTTAGCAGTAACTGAAACTTAATATATCAAAGGGATGTGCAAATTGCATATCCCTTTTTTTATTCCCTCCGATTCGTCAGAGGAGTGCCTGCAAGGCGGGGTGTCCATAAAGTCTGGGCGAGTCTGCTATTTTTTGAAAACGTTGGTTCCTGTTCTCTTCGGAGGTTTCAGTCCTGCTGTACACTTTATCCCGATGGAAGAATCGGGATGTTCGTTTCCATCAGGTTTATTTTACAAAGAATTGTGGTTCTTTTGCCCTTGAAAACTTACATTTGAAAAAAGAAGAAATGATGAAAAAGTTAATATTTGCTTTAATTCTTTGTGTATTTGCTATTTCTGTAAATGCCCAAACTGCACCTCTAAAAACTGCAACAGCAAAAGTAATCACCAAACAAACGGTAGATATTGCCTGTGGCGAATGCCAGTTTAAAATGAAAGGTAAAGACTGCGAGTTAGCAGTAAAAATAGATGGCAAATCTTATTTTGTTGATGGAAAAGGCATTGATGATTTTGGCGATGCCCACGACAAACATGGTTTTTGCAATGCCGTAAGCAAAGCAGAAGTTACAGGCGAAATTGTAAATAACCGTTTTAAGGCGAAAGAAATAAAGTTGTTGCCGGTTAAGAAATAGTGGTTTTACCGCAAAGAACGCAAAGTTTTTTGCAAAGTGACGCAATGCTAGATTAACCTATGCACCCAACTTTGCGTTCTTTGTGCCTTTTCTCTGTGCGCTTTGCGGTTAAAAAATGCAGTAGATGTTTTAAGGCCAAAGAAATAAAGTTATTGCCATTTAAGAAGGAGTTTTACCACAAAGAACGCAAAGCTTTTCGCAAAGAGGCGCTAAGTCTGATTCAAAACTATCTGGCCCCAGCTTTGCGTGCTCCGCGCCTTCCCTCTGCGTCCTTTGCGGTTAAAAAGCAAGCTATTCAAATTCCTTTTCCAAACCTTCTCTTAAATCGAAAAGTAGCCATTGTTTGCTTTTTACATCGGCCTGTCTGGTTTTTAATAACTGGATGAAATCTTTCACCCCAATTTCTTCATTCCCATTGCCGTGGATCAATACAATACTGCCCGCATTAGGCTGTTGCCCTTTTGCCAGCCAGGCATCACTTCCAACAGGAATTAATCCGTAGACCTCGATCTTTTCTACAATCGTCTTATCCGATACCAAACCTGGGAAACGGAGAAATACAGATGGTGTTAAACCATTTTTGAGCATCAGTTTTTCATTCTCCAATACCTCCACATCTAAATTGGTTTCAGGGGCCAATAGAAAGTTTTCGGCTAATGGCAGTTTATTTACTTCGTGGTTGTAAGTATGGTTTACCCAGGTGATATTCAGCTCTTTTTTCTCTACCAGACTTTTCAGCCAGTTCAGGTCATCCTGATGTTTCAGCATCCATTTACCAGAAACAGAAATCGCGAGCGGCGCAGGCTGTTCTGTCTTTTTAAATTCATCGAAAACAGATTGAAAAATAATCCTGTCTAAAGCCTTGTGCGATGGACAAAGATCGATGGTTAAAGTAATGCCCTTTTCGTTCGGAATGGCATGATCAATACCTGCATTTTGAAGCTGTAGATCTTTAGCTGCCGCTGCGTCGATTGATTTAATGTACGCCGTGTTTTTAAAAATAGCCAGCACGTTCGAATATTGTAAGCTACTTACAGTATACTTATTTGCCAGATCTATTTTGGTATCTAAAGTCTCTGGATTTACCAACAGTAAATATTTTTGATTATTTGCAGAAAAACTTCTAATTGCAATCAGTTTTTCGTTATCGCGAGCGGCTGTAGCAAAGTTTACCTTGTAGCGTTTAATATCATCAAAATTTTGTGCAAAAACTTTAACACCAAAAAAGCAAATGGAAAAAATAATGAGAAGCAAAGATTTAGATAACTTCATATTTCCTTATTTAAAATCTTTCTAATTTATGGCAAATCCATTATCTTTACAAACATCGCCATGAACAAAGAAAAAGTAAAATTATGGTTTAAGCGGGTGGGGCTGGTTGGGTTTTTATTCTTCCTGATTAAAGGATTGATATGGCTTGTAGTGTTCTATTTTATTGGCAAAAACGTTACTTAAATTGGTTCATTTGTTCACTGGTCATTGGTTTATTAGTGCCGTACCAATTACATAATTAAGTCTTCTAAGTCATGCGTCATCCTGAACTTGTTTCAGGATCTATTCGAAAGCATTCCAAAACTTTCTATTTAAAAGTAAACAGCATATTCGCGAGGAAATTCCACACAAAAACGATCACTATTGCAAAAAATTTGGCTACGTAAAAATTAGTTCCGTTTTTCCGTTGGTGAAAAAGGTAGATAATAAAGGTATTTAACCCTAAACCGATTAAACTTACCACTAAAAACTTGCTAAATTCGGTTCCCCAATGCGTATTCGTACTTTCGAAAGTCCAAACCCGGTTAATCAGATAATTATTGGTCACAGCAAGCGTAAAGCCAATGGCATTGGAAATGTATTTATTTATTTTAATCTTTTCCTTACACAACCAGGTCGCGCCGAAATCTATTGCCATCCCGAGGAAACCTGTTAATCCAAATTTTAAAATGCGGAAGAATAAATCCATGTTAATGTATTTTAACCAAATAAAATCGCTCTAAAACCTGAGGACGTGTTTTTGCGTTTAAAAATTTACCCGTGAGTTTGGTGGTATGAAAATATTCAAACGATTTTAGAATTTCAGCGTGGTATTCACTTTTCAGTTTTGTTAATTCCTGTTCCGGAATGTATATAACCAAGTCTTTTAGGTTTTTTGATTTGTCGAGATCTGTATAATTATGGAAATATTTTACTTCACCAGGGGCATAAAAATCAAAAGAGAACGCATCTATATAATTTAATACTGCAGGTTTAGCAGTAGGGTAATTTTGCTTTAACCAATTACCTGCCTGCATACCCGATTGATATTTTAAAAGGGCCGGGTAGAAAAAAATGAAGAGAAATATCATTAATCCAACAGATAAAAATGCACTTCTCGCAATAATGGTTTCCAATAAAATGCCTTTAAACAACAAGAATGCGATAACGAGAACAACAATCAGGATACCGATAATTAAATATGGGCTTTCAAATCCAAAGAAAAAGGTTAAGACAGAAAGTAAGGCAATAACCAAAATGAAAATGATGTTCTGTATAAAAAAGAAGGTTTTTAAACCTTTGCCGCCAAGCTTCCTTAAGTACAAGGCTGTTATGATCGAAAACTGAGGAAAGATGATCAGTATATAATGCGGTAACTGAAATTTAGAAAGCGAAAAGATCAGAAAAGTAACCGCCGCACTTGCCCAGATCATAATGCTTTCGGGAGCTAAAGTGATTCTATTTTTTCTTTTAAACAGATTTACTACGGCCGTATAAAATAGTACAGACCAGGGAAGGAATGCCCAAAGGGTAGTGTGTAGAAAAAAGGAAATATCCCCTTTGCCTTTAATTGGCCCATTGTTAAAAAACCTTCCGAACTGACTGTCCCAAAAGAAAAATTTTAAACCCGAAACACCAGTTCTTTCAAAAACAATTTTTTCGGGATGCAGATCGAATTGCGTGTAAAGCGAATACAGCTCGGGGGTAGTAAAAACAAAAATCAAGAGAATGGCGATATACCATTTTGGTTTTAAAAGCTGACGGTATTGTTTTGTAAGCAACCAGTAGATAATAAAACCTGCAAATACAGGAATCAATACAAAAATTCCTTTGATCAATATCGCGCAGGCCGCAAAAAATGAACCTGCTACAATGTGCCAGAAAGAATTTTGATGTGCTTTATAATAATGGTAAATAGATGCTAATGTGAAAGTGGTAATATAAATTTCGGCCCTAACATCAAATGTAGAAGTGATGATATGCAAGGCACTTAGAAAAATCACTGCGCTGATCAATCCGGTTTTTTCATCGTATATATCTTTGGCTAATTTGTATAAATACCACGCGCCCAGTAAACCGAACAGAAATGATGGTAATTTATAAGCGAAGGACGAGATTCCGAAAATTTTAAAGGATGCTGCAGAAATCCAAAAAGTGAGGTGGGGTTTATCCAGCCAGTCGGCCCCACGGCCGTAAAGATTAAACCAATCTTTAAACAGGATGATGTTTTTAGACATGGAAGCATATAATGCGCCATCGGGCTCCATCACGCCACCAAAAAGTGCTGGTATACTCGCAATTGCAAGTAAAACGATCAGGAATTTATATATTGTTGTATCTTTTAAGTTCATTTACAAGAAGCAAATATGAGCAAAAAAAAGTCAAATTTTTTTAAGGTTTAAGATTAACAGAGGCAAAGCCTTATCTTTGCTTCATGACAAAGTTATCGGTTAATATCAATAAAATTGCTACACTTCGCAACAGTCGCGGAGGTAATAATCCTGATCTGGTTAAGGTTGCATTAGATTGCGAACGTTTCGGTGCGCAGGGAATTACCGTGCATCCAAGGCCTGATGAACGCCACATCCGTTACCAGGATGTTTACGATTTAAAGGCTGTTATTGCGACAGAATTTAATATTGAAGGAAATTGCAGAGAAGATAAATTTGTTGATCTGGTTTTGGCCAATAAACCTGCTCAGGTTACGCTCGTGCCTGATGCCGAAGGTCAGATTACCTCTAACCACGGTTGGGATACGGTTAAACATAAAGACTACCTGAAAGAAATGGTTGCTGTTTTCCAAAAGGAGGGCATCCGTGTTTCTATTTTTGTAGATCCGGTTGTAGAGATGGTTGAAGGAGCGGTAGAAACCGGAACAGACCGGATTGAATTATATACTGAGGCTTATGCACATAATTATTTTGCCGACCGCGAAAAGGCAGTAGTGAGTTACATTGCTGCGGCACATCATGCCAACAAATTAGGCTTGGGAATTAATGCCGGGCATGATCTCGACTTACACAACCTACATTATTTTGCGCAGAGCATCCCTGGTTTATTAGAAGTTTCAATCGGTCATGCACTCATTAGTGATTCTCTTTATTTAGGTTTGGAAACCACCATTCAGAAATATTTACAACAATTAGCTTAGTTTTTAACCACAAAGTACACTAAGAAGTGCACAGAGAAACAGAGCCTCTGCGTACTCGGTGAAAAACTCTTTTTCTCTGTGGTTAGATAATATAAATATGTTAAAAGGAATTCTCCTTGTTTTTTTCGGTGCCTGCAGTTTTGGTATCCTCTCTACTTTTGTTAAACTGGCTTATCATGAAGGTTATACGCTGGGTGATGTTACAGGAGCTCAGGCTTTCTTTGGTGCCGTAATTTTATGGGTGCTATTTTTCTTTCAAAGCAGAACCGCTGGTTATAAAGCCAAAACAATTAACATTAAAACCCCTTGGTGGAAAATGGTGCTGGCAGGAACATGTACTGGATTAGTGAGCGTGTTTTATTATCAATGTGTAAAACTTGTGCCAAATTCAGTAGCCATCATTTTGTTAATGCAGTTTATCTGGATGAGTATTTTAATGGAATACCTCATCTTTAAAAAGAAGCCCACAGGCTTACAGCTCTTGGCAATCCTGTTGGTCTTAGCTGGAACTGTTTTGGCCAGCGGAATGGCTGAAACAAGTATCAAGAGCATGGATTTCAAAGGGATTGGTTTCGGTTTGTTGGCTGCAATTTCTTATGCAGGCTTTTTGCTGTTGAGTGGCCGGATTGGAAATGAATATGCTCCATTGCAAAAAAGTGCCTTGATGATTACCGGTGCCTGTATATTAATCTTCATTATTTTTCCGCCAACATTCTTATTTAACGGTGCTTTAAATGGTAGTTTATTGAAATGGGGACTGATTATCTCAGTTTTTGGTACGGTTATTCCACCTTTATTCTATGCAGAAGGCGTACCCAGAATTGGAACAGCCATAAGTTCGATATTAAGCGCCGCAGAATTGCCCGTTGCCGTAATGATGGCGGGTTTTGTGTTACAAGAGCAGGTATCGTTTTTAAGGTGGGTTGGCGTTGTGGTAATTTTATCGGCGATGGTTTTGCCAAATTTAGAATATCTAAAAAAGAAATAATCTCGTTTTTACCACAAAGTACACTGAGTGAAGGCAAAGAGGGCACAAAGCAGGGCTATTATTTTTAACAATTAAGGATGTAGGGTGCCTGAAGTCTCTGTTTTCTCTGTGAAAACTTAGTGCACTCTGTGGTTTATATTGGTTCTATATCAAAAAGAAATAATCTAGTTTTTACCACAAAGTACGCAGAGTGAAGGCAAAGAGGGCACAAGCCGGGCTTTTGAAATTTAATGTTGTGCCTTGAATGCAAACTTTGCGTTCTTAGCGCCTTTGTGGTTAAGCCTAAGATTAATAAACTTCGCGTTCTTTGCGGTTAAACTAAAATTAAATATCTTTAAAAAAGCATAACGCATATACACATGAAAAAACTTACTATTTATATTTTATCCTTTATCATCGTCGGTTTAACCGCATGTAAAACCAAAACCACCATTAATCAAGACGAGGCTGCTGAGGTAATTACCGATTATCTAAAAGCCAATCCCGAATATAAAACCGCCAGGTTTAATTTTGGGGAGATCAAATTCAACAGCACAAACGATATGTTCGAGCTTGGGAAATACAAATCCTTGGCAAGTAAAGGCCTGGTTTCGTTAAGCTTAAAGGAAGCTAAGAAAAAATTCTTATCGAAAGATAGCAGTTACGTTTACCAGATCACTTTAACCGATAAGGCAAGTCCGTTGGTGTTGAAACAGGATGGTAATAAGGCAACGGTAAAAGTTGTAGAATATGTTTTATCAGACGAAAAACCAGTCGACTTTGCACAGGTAAACTCAAGCACGGCAAAGGTTACCGTATCACTTAAAATGACCACTACTGATTTCGAACCTTTTGATAAGGACGCGAACAAAAACAGCAACTTCATTACCAAAACCTATAAATTAAAGTTGAGCAAAGATGAGGGCTGGAAAGTGCAGAAATAAGGAGAAAGACTAAAGCTGAAAGACCAAAGATAAAGGCGTAATGCCTATTGGACTCTGCAACCTTTGTTTCTTGTATTGCCTTGCGTGTTTAAACCCGACAGCAGCGAAAATCCTTTTTGTTTGCAGCAACCTTCAGCATGACAAGGGAGTAGCAAAAAGATTGTAGTGAATGGCGGGAACAGACTTGAATTTTAGCATAGCCATTGCTTTTCAAATGATAAGATATTAAAAATAGAACAAACGTTTGTTTTGGGTTGAAAAATGGAACTATCTGATTTTTAACATTTTTTAAGAATTTTTAGATTAAAAACTTGATACCTTCATCAGTCTAATCTAAATAATAACCATGAAAAATCTAGCTCACCTCCTCACCCTCATTTTCTTTTTTTATTTAATACCTGTCAATGCAAAACCTATAGTGCCTAAAAATCTTCATGGCTTTTGGAGCTATAAGGCAACAAAAGTAGGCAACTGGAACGGGACTTTAATTAATGATAATTACGTTGAGTACAATTATCGGATGTATAAAGTTGACAGTCTAAAAAATATCAATGGGACCTACAAAATGTGGCTCAATACAGGAGATAAAACCTCTTTAACCTTAGAAATTAAAACGCCAAATGAAGGTAAAGCCTTATTGAAGTTTAATAAATGGGAAAAAGAGATTTATTGTACATGGAGTGCTTCTGATCCTGACATTAAAATTTATAACAAAAACGAAATCCCATCATACTATTTTGGAAAATGGGTGAATACACCATCACATTCAGATTTTTACATCACTGCCAAGCATAAAATGCTTTATCAAAACAAGGAATGGGAAATTGTATGGGCCGGCAACTACATGGATAAAGAAGATCGGTTTTTGTTGAAAGATAAAGATAGCTGCAGAATGGTTTATGTGCATAAGTTGGTTAAAGCTTTAAAAGTAAATAGTCTCGAAGGATTGAAAATTTATGCCCCTATTGCTAAGAACCCTTTGGTATACCAATTCTTGGGTAATTGGATAAACGATAACACCAACGAATGGCAGTATGGTTTTTTTGAAGACTTTGCGATCTACAATAAACAAGTTTATCCCTATAAAAGCATCGAAAAAAATGGGAAAAGTTTAAAGATTACACTTCTTAAAGATGGGAAGGAGAGAAATATTCAATTTACAGCGAAAAACGATAGCATTGCCCGATTGGTCGATGAGCAAGGCGCAAGCAATGTATACCTGCTGAAAAAAGAATTTAAAGCCAACAGTACAAAAGATGCAACAGCATTTAAAGATAACCATTTTGCCAGAGTGGACACGGCAGTCATTACCGGTTATTTAAGAAACCCAACAAGTAATAAACCTTTTTCAGTTGGTTTTACCGATCATTTAAAAGATGAACAGGTTAGTTACTATGGCGATTTGGATAGCAATGGTTTTTTTACGGTCAAAATTCCTCTATTAAATACCACTCAGGTTTTTTTAGACTGGGAGAGGAATGGAGTTATTGACGTGATTGAACCGGGAGAACATTATTTTTATTATGAAGATTCCAACACCCAGATCAGGAGTGCGATGGGCGATAATGCCGGTTTTCATAACGAATTGCTGAACTACAAGTATTATGGCCCTTACTTAGGAACCACAGAGAGTGATTATAATGCCAGAAGAAATGCAGATTTGTTATCTTTTTTAGCCATCAGTAAGAAAGAACATCAAAAAGCAATTGAATATCTGAATAAACACTTGGCAAAATACCAAAATGCAAGTAACCGCTTTAAATATTTTGTATCAGAGGGTTATAAGTATAAAATGGGGTTTGATTTAATGCAGAAAAGATTTACACTAAAGCAAGAGAAATTCCCTGAACCATTTATAAATTTTGTTAGTGATAGTTTGTATCAAAACAACCCGCCTAAACCTTTTACGCTGGTTAGGGATTTTTCATCGTTTAAAAGAGTTTACTTTGCTTATTTGGCCTCGAATGAACGAAATTCTGTTAAGTGGGACGACGTGCTTGCTGAAATGGTTTATTTAAAACAGATTAATTTATCAGGTAAGGAAAAGAAGGCGCTGCTCGCTGAGATCGAATTGAATAAAATTGGGTCAACTAAAGATTCATTAAAATATCTAAGGCTTTTAAAGGGATTTTCTCCTGAAAAACGAAAATTAGCAGATAGTGTAAGGAGGATTTATAAAGAACAGATTATAGACCGGGCAGGTCAAAAATTGGCTTTTAAAGTTTTTGATAAGGAATTAAGGGTGGCAAAGAGTATTGAAAACGAAGATTTGAGAGAGGGTGTTATGGTACGTGGTTTTTATAAATATTTTGAAGGTAAACATACTGCAATGCCAGATACTGTATTTGCGCGGTCTATAGGTAACTTAAAAAATGATTTCTATCGAAATGAAATTAATAAGCTTCAGCTTGCTTATCAAAACATATCCAAGGTTGATGTAGAATACAAGGAAAGTTTAAAGAGAACCGATCATTTAAAAGATGCGAAAAATGCAGATTCCCTCTTTGCCGAACTAATTAAACCTTATAAAGGAAAAGTAATTTATGTTGATTTTTGGGGCACTTGGTGTGCCCCCTGCAAAGGCGAAATGCCTTTTGTAAAACCGGTTAAAGAAGCTTTAAAGGGAAAAGATGTTGTATTATGTATTTCGCCAATAATTCTCCAGAAGAAGGTTGGAAAAATATTATCAAAGAATATGAACTGTCTAGTGAAAATGCTGTGCATTACCGCTTGCCAGAAACGCAGCAAAATATGATTGAGACCAGATTCTCGATAAACAGTTTTCCTACCTATATTTTAATTGATAAAGAAGGAAACGTAAACACGATGAAAGCCCCGCGACCAAGTGATAAAGAACAACTTGTGGCTGCCGTAAATACTTTACTGACCAAATAACGCGTTCCTTGCGGCTGACTTTTGTTGGCCGCAAGTATTGATTGGCATTTGCGCCCAGCAACCTCTGTTTCTTGTAGTCCCTGGTTTTTAAACCCGACAGCAGCGAAAATACTTTTTGTTTGCAGCAACTTTGAATATGCTGGTAGGATCTCAAAAAGATTGTAGCGGATGGCGGGAACAAAATGAATTTTAGCACAGCCATTGCTTTTCAAACTATATGATATGTGAAAATTAATTACGAATTCTTTTTCGATAGATACGTTTTAAGCTTCTTAAAAAGATCTTCTTTTTTAGGCCTTTCTTTACCGCTATGCGTTAAATTGTTGTCGTAATGGTTTAGCAGTTCCACAGCATAATCTTTTTGAGGTTGAGTACCCGACCTCAATACCTCGATAAACCGAACGGCATTGTAATTTAAGGTACTGTTAAATGAAACTGCATAGTACTCGCTTCGTTCGGACGGGTTTTTATTTTTATTGTTTTCCTCCGCGCCATTTTCTGCAAAGTAATCGGCATGAAGAATAAGTGGGTTTAATTTTTTCAATCTCTTAGTACCTTTGCGTTCATTCCTCCATGGATGTTCTTTTTTATAGAGTTGCGCAAGCAGAAAATCTTTTTTCCAAAGGGTAATCTGGTGCGACATTAAATAATCTGATGCCTCATTATCGATCTCCGCAATATTAAATCCTTCAATAAAATTAGCGGTTTCTTTAGTTTTGTAAACACCAGAACTATGAAGTTTAACCTGTTGCCAACCGTTTTCAATTGCCTGTTCGAACAGTGCTGTAAAGAACTTAGGATTTACAGGTTTGCTTAACCACATATCTTCCTGGAAATAGAGTACATATTCTTCGTTTATATTACTTAACAGCGTTACCAGGCGATCGGCCCATTCGCCTTTGCCCGATTTGATGTTGGTGAAGCCATTCACATCAGCGCTTTTTATTTCTGTAGCGAAATAATAATTGCAAGGGATTTTAAAATCCCAGTTTTCTGAGAAAGTGTAATCAAAACCTTTATATAGAAATTCATAACTATCGCAGGCATGAACTAAAAGTGCGACGTTATTTTTGCAAGTTGACATAAAAGAACACAGGTAAGTAGGTTTCAAATTTACGAAAATGCTTTTTTCCTTTCCTTTGGTAGCTGATATTTTACGTTGCAGCTGCTTATTTATTCGGTTCAACAGGATGCAAAAAGATTGATGTTAACTATGGCAACAAACTTAAATTTGGGAACTGCCATTGCTTTCCTAATAATGAGTTAATCAAATAAAAATGAACAAACGTTTGTCTTCTTGCTTGTGTATAAACTCTACCTATTTTGTCGCTTTTAACGGCAAATAATACACCTTTTTTACACTGATATATAGCAAAATACAGCTTCGTTTTTGCTACCTTTGCACGCAAATTTATTATTCATACCGCATGAGCTTAAATATCCATTACAAGGAAGATTTTCAAAATCGTCATATTGCACCAAATGAGGCAGATACAGCCGAAATGTTGCAAGCTGTTGGCGTAAATTCTATTGATGAGCTGATTGAACAAACTGTTCCGACGGCAATTAGGCTAAAACAGCCATTAAATTTGCCTGCAGCAAAATCAGAAACTGAATATCTTGGTGCTTTAAAACAAACTTCATTGTTGAATAAAGTTTTCAAAAGCTTTATCGGACAGGGTTATTATGATACCATTACCCCGGGTGTAATTTTACGTAACGTATTCGAAAACCCAGGATGGTACACACAATATACACCATATCAGGCAGAAATTGCACAGGGCCGTTTGCAGGCTTTGTTAAATTTCCAAACGATGGTTATTGATTTAACCGGAATGGAAATTGCCAATGCATCTTTATTGGATGAAGGTACTGCTGCTGCTGAAGCGATGTTTATGC
Organism: Pedobacter sp. ISL-64; assembly: GCF_018613605.1. Classification (GTDB taxonomy): domain Bacteria; phylum Bacteroidota; class Bacteroidia; order Sphingobacteriales; family Sphingobacteriaceae; genus Pedobacter. The sequence goes on from NZ_JAGGPU010000002.1 coordinate 397,189, forward strand.
AATATAGCTTGCGTAAAAATCAGGCGGCTAAAAAGTTCTTCGTTTCGGAATTGCTTTTCCCTCAAACGATCGATATTTTAAAAACACGTGCTAATCCTTACGGTATTGAACTGGTGATCGGAAGTCATTTAGATTTCGTAGCCGCTGAAGATTTCTTTGGTGCAATTGTTCAGTATCCGGCAGGAAACGGTGAAGTTTTCGACTATAAAGATTTTGCATCGGCATTGCACAATCAAAATATTAAATTAACGGTAGTTGCCGATATTTTAAGCTTAACCTTATTAACGCCTCCGGGCGAGTGGGGAGCCGATGTTGTAGTAGGTACTACACAACGTTTAGGTGTACCAATGGGTTTTGGTGGGCCACACGCTGCATTTTTCGCAACTAAAGAAGAATATAAACGTAACATCCCAGGTCGTATTATAGGTGTAACCATTGATAGTCATGGCGATTATGCTTTGCGTATGGCTTTGCAAACCCGCGAGCAGCACATCCGTAGAGATAAAGCAACATCAAACATCTGTACCGCACAGGCGCTATTGGCTATTATGGCTGGTTTTTATGCCGCTTACCATGGTCCGAAAGGATTAAAAGCTATTGCAGAACGTACACACGGTTTGGCCATCAGCTTAGCATCTACTTTAAAAGGTTTAGGTTTCGAGCAGTTGAATTCTGCTTATTTCGATACGATCCGTTTCGATTTAGGCGATTTAAAGGGCGGTATCCATTCAGGATGTATCGATAACGAAATCAACTTAAATTATGTTGGTAACGTTGCAACTATTTCGTTCGACGAAACCAGCACTTTCGAAGATGTAGCTCTAATTGCTAAAATCTTTGCTAAAGTTAAAGCTATTGCTGCCGATCAGGTTGAAGTGGTAGAAAATGTAGAAACGGTTATCCCTGCTTCATTACAACGTACCTCAGCTTATTTAACACACCCAATCTTTAACGCACATCACTCAGAGCATGAAATGTTGCGTTATATCAAATCATTAGAAGCAAAAGATTTATCGCTTTGCCACTCGATGATTGCTTTGGGTAGCTGTACCATGAAATTAAATGCTACGGCAGAGATGATTCCGGTTACCTGGTCTCACTTTGGTCGCATCCACCCATTTGCACCTGCAGATCAAGTATTGGGTTACTATTCGGTTTTTAATGAACTGGATAAATGGTTAAGTGAAATTACCGGTTTTGCCGCAATGAGTTTACAGCCAAACGCTGGTGCTCAGGGCGAATATGCGGGTTTAATGGTTATCCGCGCTTATCACCACGATAGAGGCGATTTCCACCGTAATGTAGCGTTAATTCCTGCTTCGGCACATGGAACAAACCCTGCTTCTGCTGCAATGGCCGATATGAAAATTGTTGTGGTTAAATCTTTAGAAAACGGTAACATCGATGTTGAAGATTTAAAAGCGAAAGCAGAATTACACAAAGACAACTTATCGTGTTTGATGGTAACTTATCCATCTACTCACGGTGTGTTCGAAGAAAGCATTATCGAAATTTGCGAAACCATCCATGCTAATGGTGGACAGGTTTATATGGATGGTGCAAACATGAATGCACAGGTTGGATTAACAAGTCCGGCCAATATTGGTGCCGATGTTTGTCACTTAAACTTGCACAAAACTTTCTGTATCCCTCACGGTGGTGGTGGTCCTGGTATGGGCCCAATCGGTGTGGCAAAGCACTTGGTTCCTTATCTTCCAGGTCATGCCGTGGTTGATATCGATAAAGGAAAATCAATTTCTGCAGTTTCATCTGCGCCATGGGGTTCGGCTTCGATTTTGATTATCTCTCATGCATATATCGCAATGATGGGTGCTGAAGGATTAACCAATGCTACCAAATATGCCATTTTAAACGCAAACTATATGAAAGCGCGTTTAGAGCAGCATTATCCCGTACTTTATTCAGGTGCTCAGGGTCGTTGTGCACACGAGATGATTTTAGATTGCCGTTCGTTCAAAGCTTTCGGAATCGAAGTAACTGATATTGCAAAACGTTTAATGGATTACGGTTTCCATGCACCAACGGTTTCTTTCCCGGTTGCAGGAACTTTAATGGTTGAGCCTACCGAATCGGAGCCTAAACATGAGTTAGACCGTTTCTGTGACGCCCTAATCGCGATTAAAAACGAAATTACCGCTGTAGAAAACGGCACTTTAGATAAAGTTGATAACCCATTAAAAAATGCGCCTCATACGGTTTCGGTAATTACCGCTAACGAATGGGACCATGCTTACAGCCGTCAAACAGCTGCGTTCCCACTTCCTTATGTGTTAGAACGCAAGTTCTGGCCTTCAGTTGGTCGTGTTAACGATAGTCATGGTGATAGGGCATTAATCTGTGCTTGTCCGCCGATTGAGAGTTACTTAGAAGAGATCGTTCCTTAGAAGGTAGAGGGTTTAAGGTTTTCCTTTCCATCGCCTTAATTACTCCCAATCGTCATTGCGAGGAGGTACGACGAAGCAATCTATTTAGATAAATCATCTGCAAGTTTTATGGATTCATTTCATAAAACTTGCAGATTTTTTTTGGAAATGAATGTTAGGTTTTCATAGGGGAGTGCAGTCCTGCCATTCGCTTCAATCTTTTTGTTTTGTGGATTCCCCATTATCGTCATTGTGAGGAGGAACGACGCGGCAATCTTTAAAGACGGAGGCAAAACAAAAAGGATTTTCGCTACTGTCAGGTTTATAAAGGAGGGGGCTGGATGGGAAACCAATTCAGAGCGAGCGGTATTTAACTTAGCGGGTGCAATAATATAAATCGCGGGTAAGTTAATATAAATCACGGGTGGGTTAATGTAAATCGCGGGTGCGTTATTATAAAAATAAGGTGCGTTATTGTAAAAGCCAAACGCAGTAATATAAAAAGCGGATGCCTTATTTATAATTTAAAGATCAGCTGCTTTTGATCCCATTTCATCGGCTTCTTTTTCTAAGCCAGCATCGTCGTTAATTGTTATATCTGGACTTAATTGTGTTGTTGGTTTAACCCGACCTTGTTTTTGCACCACCGCATGCCATGCCTCATGCGGTAAATGCTTTTCTTGGTCGGCAGCTAAATGAATATCCGTGCTTTTAGCATAGGTCAAAGCATTTAATTGTGCAGGTTTATCCGAATTAAAATGTACTTTCACATCATCCATCGAACTGGCCGAAAGTGCTTCAATGCCATTTTTTAAATTATCGGGTAAATTTTTCTTTGCCATGATTTAGTTGCCGATTTCAATGCCTTTTATAGATCAAGGATTCTTCTTATTTTAATAAACCTTCGGAATTTACATTGTATCCTAAAATTTTAATTTGGTCGTTTTCTGCAGTTAAAGTAACTGTTTCCTTTGCTTGAAATTTTGCCCTTTCAACAACATAATATAGTACATAATTTGCAGATGGATTTGAGCCTCTGATTACTTTCGATTCCCAGTGATCTAATTTTTTGCTTTTTATCTCACCCAGCTTGTTAGCAGTTCCAGTTAAATAATCATTTAATTTTTGTGCGTTGGTTACAGCTTTAAATTGATTGCTGAGAAGAGGGCTTAGATTTTTCAAATCATTTTTCTCAACCAACGTATAAAACTGATCCGCTACTTTCTCCGCATCTTTTTTATCTTCCTCGCGGTTTAAATAAGTGCTGTTGAAATTACAACTGCTTGCAATAAGTAATAAGCTGAATAAATATAATGAAGCGTAAATTTTATTTTTCATGAGCATTTAATATTATTTTCTAAATATAGAAGATTATTTTTTCTATGAACAGTATAGGATAAAATTAAGCATGATAGGTATGTAGTAAATATTTGCATTTTTTAGGCGATGCGAAGGAAACCCTCTACCTTAAACCTTCCGCCTTCTACCTTTCTATATTCACATTAAAAAGTAAACAAATTAAACCATTGCTATATTTCTGCAGTCAATAGAATGATTTTAAATAAATCCGATTATTTTTGAAAAAACTTAACATAGGTCAACAACAGTAAATCGGGAGTTAATCTATATTTGTATCAAATTATAAAAAACCAGAAAATGAAATTAAAAATTAGCTCAATTTTTTTATTAGTGGCAGTTGTAGCATTGTCAGCTTTTAAAAACCCTACTAAACCAGTAACTTATACTGTAGATGCAGCAAAATCAACCATTACTTGGGTTGGTAAAAAAGTAACAGGTTCTCACAACGGAACTGTAGCTTTACAATCAGGTACCTTAGCCGTTAACGGTAAAAGTGTAACTGGTGGTACATTTGTAATTGATATGGCTTCAATTAAAGATGTTGATGGAAGTGCTAAATTAGAAGGTCACTTAAAAGCAGACGATTTCTTCGGTACAACTAAATTTCCAACTTCAACTTTCGTAATTACTAAAGTTGCTGGTTCAGGAGCAAACGTAACGGTATCAGGTAATTTAACCATCAAAGGTATTACTAAACCATTAAGCTTCCCTGCAACAGTAACGGTTAATGCCGATGGTACAGCTTCGGCTTTAGCAGGTAAAATCGTTGTTGATAGAACTAAATATGACATCAAATACGGTTCTAAATCATTCTTCGATAGCATTGGCGACAAAGCAATTGATGATAACTTTGAATTAGCTGTTAAATTGGTAGCTAAGAAATAAACTTCACTCAACCCTCCCCTTAATGGGAGGACTTGAAATGCAAAAGGTCTCGATATTTATCGGGACCTTTTTTGTTATGTGCCAGCTGAAGCTGGCAACAATGAATGATTGGTAAGTAAATCAGGTGAGGATGAATTTGATTGTGGTTCGGCTTTAGCCAACCGCAATTTAAGCAAGATAATAAATCGGATTTTTTAACTTCAACTCGTACTAAATCCATAATGGATCTGTTTTACCCTAAACCCTAAACCCTAAACCCTAAACCCTAAACCCTAAACCCTAACCTACCTAATCCGAAATCCGCCTTCAACAACATCAACAAAACCAGTTGCTGCGCTTTTGCCATGGTAGAACAAACATTCCCAGTTTTCTTCTGCTGCTCTTTTACCAAACTCCTTGCGTAATTCCATTGCCTTACGGCCATCGAAATCATATTTGGCAATAAAGTTTTTAACCAGTTCTTCAGGTTCAGGCAGTACATCGCCACCAAAAAATATCTTTTGTTTACCTTCGGTTAAAAGGAAAACCTGGTGGTTGGGACAGTGTGCACCTGTAAATTCGTAAGAAATGGTTTCATCCAATGCGCCATCGCCCTCTACAAATTTTAATTGTGCATTGCGTTGTACAAAATCGAAAATATCGGTATGGTAAGAAGATGAAGTGCTGCTAAATGCTGTTTCCCATTCGCCTCGGTTAATTACATATTCAGCATCGGGGAAACTTAGTTCAACTTTATCATCTCCTTGTTTATGGATCATGCCCCCAGAGTGGTCATAGTGTAAGTGCGACATTAACACCTTGGTCACATCAGTAGGATCGAAACCTGCATTGCGAATATTTTTGTGCAAAATCAGTTCGCCATGGTCATCACTAAATCCTAAACCCGTATCAAAGAGTACAAGGTCGTTTTTCAGCTCAACCAAAAAAGGCTGAACGTTAATGAATAGCGATGCGGGTCTGTCTTTAAAATGATGTATGGCAGGGTCGAAAGGAACAAATTTCTTTGTTGCATCAACAGAATAGGTGCCTTCGAATAGGGTGTGAACTTGCAAAATGTAGATCTTTAATGTTTCTACAAAGGTAACAATCTAAACTTGAGTATTTGTTTTGGTAAAAGCTTGGATACTTCCTTTTTTTGTAAAATATGATGCTTAAATTTCAGGCATGAATCTCCGAATCTTAATTTTTCTACTGGCTTGCAGTTTTTCGATACAATTAAAAGCACAGCAAAAACCAAACGTAATTATTGTATTGGCTGATGATATGGGTTATGCTGACATATCTTGTTATGGAAGTCCGCTGATCAAAACACCATTTTTGGATGGAATGGCTATGAGAGGAATAAAAGCTACAAACTTCGTAACCACCTCACCAACCTGTACGCCATCAAGGGCATCTTTGCTCACCGGAAGATACTGTAGCAGGATGGATTTGCCTTGGCCAATAGGTCCGGGCGATAAACGTGGCATGCCTGAAGATGAAATTACTATTGCACAGATGCTTAAACAATCAGGCTATGCTACCGCTTTGGTCGGTAAATGGCATTTGGGCGATCATGGTGTTTCGCTGCCAAACAAAAAGGGATTTGATGAGTTTTATGGCCTTTTATACAGCCACGATTATAGAGCGCCTTATGTTAAAACTGATACGACGATCAAGATTTTTAGAAATGCCAAACCAGAAATCTATAAACCGCACGATAGTATTTTAACGAGTTCTTACACCCGCGAATCGATCAAATTCATTAAACAAAGTGCTACAGCTAAGAAACCATTTTTTCTCTACCTGGCGCAAAATATGCCACATTTGCCTGTTGCTTTTGCGGCACAAAAAAGTAGAAAAACACCTTCTGCCGGTGGCGAACTTGGCGATGTGATCGAAGATATGGACGCCGGTTTAGCTGCTATCTGGAAGCAGCTTGTCGCTTCAGGACAGGCAGATAATACCATTTTTATCTTCACAAGCGATAACGGTCCGTGGATTAATGCGCCACAGCGCATGTACGAGGATGATTATACCAAATTTTACCATGTGGGCTCAGCTGGAGTTTTTAGGGGATCGAAAGGTATTTCTTATGAAGGCGGCCACCGCGTTCCTTTTATTGTGTACTGGAAAGGTCATACGCTTAACAATATCCAGTTAACCAAGCCCATTTCAAATCTGGATGTTCTTCCTACACTGGCAGAATGGACCAAAAGCAAATTACCTCAAAAAGTTTACGATGGAGAATCAGTTTCAGCTTTGCTTACCACCAAAAATTACAATAAGCCTCATCGCCCAATCTATTACCACAATTACGTTTTAGAAGGCGTAAAAGATGGTGACTGGAAACTGAGGATTACCAAAAAAGACAATAAAGAACTTGCCGAGCTGTACAATTTATCTTGGGATCCGGCAGAACGTGTGAATTTAATTGATGATGCTAAGTATGCCGATCAGAAAGCCCATTTGATGAAGCTCTACGAGGCCTATCCCGGAAATTCAAAGTAATGGAGATAAGCTTAATGAATCATTAGTTATTTATTAATCTCGAAGGTTTCTACTTTTGATTTTTGTTCGTGAGTAATATATAAAGTGACTTTTGATTTAAATTGTACGAATGGGAATTCAAGGTCTTTATTAATTTTCTCATTTAACAATTCATAAAAGTCCTTTAAAATGACGTCATCCTTAAGCATTATATAAAATGTATAGAGATCAATTTGTTCCATTTCTTTAATTATTTCATCCCAGTAGGAATAGAATCTCATAGGGAAAACAGAGATTAATTCCATTTCTACAATTTCTTGGACAATAATTTCAAAAAAAGGCATAAGGATTTCATCATTTGTTATCCAATCGCCATACTCCGTGCCTTCCTGAGTGATAATGCCATAATAACTGCCATTAATTGAAATACTATATGAGACAGAATTTTTATGTGGCTCAGCTTTGACCGTTAGTAACTGATCATTATAATTAATTTCAAAAATATAATCATCCATTTTAAAGACTGTTAAGTTTCATAATAATATACAAGATAGTGGGTAATTAATTAAAAATGTATATTTACTGTTCGGAGACAGAATAAATGGAAAAAAGATGGGTACTGGCATCAGATTGCAATGATGCTGCGATAACAAAAATAGCAGAACAACTTAATATAGATCGCTCACTTGCACAGATACTCGTACAACGGAATATTTGTGATTTCGATCAGGCCAAAGATTTCTTCAGGCCAGATCTGGAGCATCTTCATGATCCTTTTTTAATGAAGGATATGGATGTAGCTATCGCCCGCATCGAAACTGCATTGTCCAATCACGAAAAAATAATGATCTATGGCGATTATGATGTAGACGGTACAACTTCGGTTGCACTGGCCTTCAGTTTCTTTTCGCAGCTCACTAAAAACATCGAATATTATATTCCCGATCGCTATCTGGAAGGGTACGGCATTTCTACCACAGGGATTGATTATGCCAATGAAAATGGGTTCTCTTTAATTATCGCCTTAGATTGTGGAATAAAATCTCTCGATAAAATTGATTATGCCAACAATTTAGGTGTCGATTTCATTATCTGCGATCACCATTTACCTGGAGATGAACTACCTCAGGCTATTGCCGTTTTAGATCCTAAACGTGCTGATTGCGCATACCCTTTTAAAGAACTTGCCGGTTGCGGTATAGGCTTTAAACTTGCACAGGCATATGCGCAAAAGCATCAGCTCCCTAAAGAAACTTATCTGCAATATTTAGATCTGGTAATGGTAAGCATTGCCGCCGATATTGTTCCTGTAGTTGGCGAAAATAGAATTTTAGCCTATTACGGCTTAAAAAAATTGAATTCCAATCCATGTGAAGGTTTACGTGCCCTGATGGAAGTTTCGGGCAAAACCGAAAACTATAGCATTACCGATGTGGTTTTTACCTTAGGTCCGCGGATTAATGCCGCTGGAAGGATAGACCATGCTAAACATGCAGTTGCCATGTTGCTTTGCCAGGTAGATGGAAACGCATTAGAGCAGAGTGAACTGATTAATCTTAAAAATACTGAGCGTAAAACCTACGATCAGGACATTACCCGCGAGGCTCTGGCTTTAATTGGCGAAAGCGATATCCTGATCAACAAAAAAACAACCGTTGTATTTAACGAAAACTGGCATAAAGGGGTAATCGGAATCGTAGCTTCACGTTTAACTGAAAAATATTATCGCCCAACAATCGTATTAACAAAATCCAACGGACATGTAGCAGGTTCTTGCCGATCGGTAATTGGTTTCGATCTGTACGAAGCTTTAAGCGGTTGTGCCGATTTACTGGATCAATATGGCGGCCATAAATTTGCCGCAGGCTTAACCATGCAACAGCATAATGTAGATGCCTTTGCAGATAAATTCGAAGAAATTGTATCGGCCAGTATTACAGATGAGTTGCTTACGCCGATGATCAGGATTGACGCTGAAATCGAGCTGGCGCAGATAGATGGTAAATTCTATCGTGTTTTATCGCAGATGGGCCCCTTCGGGCCAGAAAATATGGCGCCTATATTTGTTACCCATAATGTATATCTTGCACAGCAAGCCATGGCTGTTGGCGTAAATCATTTAAAAATTAACATAAAACAACAAAATTCGCCTATTTTTGAAGGCATTGCATTTGGGTTGGCAGAATTTCAAAATCTTTTACAACCAAAGGTACCGTTTTCGGTTTGTTATACGTTAGAGGAAAACGTGTGGCGTGATAAGAAACGTCTGCAATTAAATATTAAAGGAATAAAAGTTAATTAAATATTTCTAAGGTGTCATCCTGAGCCTGTCGAAGGACATTTCGACGAGCTCAATGTGACAGCCTAAGAATATCGATCAATATATGATATTAAGAGCCGAAAATCTGGTTAAAAAATATAAACAGCGTACTGTTGTAAACAATGTTTCTTTTAATGTAAGTCAAGGGGAAATTGTTGGTCTTTTAGGCCCGAACGGTGCCGGGAAAACAACTTCCTTTTACATGATCGTAGGTTTGATCAAACCAAATGAGGGCCGTATCTTCTTAGAAGAAGAAGATATTACCGAAGATCCGATGTACCGAAGGGCGCAAAAAGGAATCGGTTATTTAGCCCAGGAAGCATCTGTTTTTAGAAAACTTACCGTAGAAGATAATATCCTGGCCATTTTGGAGATGAGCAAATTGACCAAGGAAGAACAGCGTGATAAACTCGAAGAACTAATCAACGAGTTTAGTTTACATAAAGTGCGTAAAAACCGTGGCGATTTATTATCAGGAGGTGAACGCCGGCGTACCGAAATTGCACGTGCTTTAGCCGCTAACCCTAATTTTATCTTATTGGATGAACCCTTTGCAGGGGTAGACCCAATTGCGGTAGAAGAAATCCAAAGTATTGTTGCTAAACTGAAACATAAAAACATCGGCATTTTAATTACCGATCACAACGTGCAGGAAACACTGTCTATTACCGATAGGGCATATCTGCTTTTTGAAGGTAAAATTTTAGAACAGGGTGTTCCAGAGGTGTTGGCTGAGAACGAGATGGTAAGAAAAGTTTATCTTGGATCGAACTTTGTGCTGAAACGTAAGAAATTTGATGTTTAATATTAACCAATTCTTATTCCGGATTTCGGGAATGAAAATGATAAACACAGCTAAAATTATTTCAGGTAAAAAGATCGGATTATTGTTGCAACAAAAACAACAGTATCTGTGTTTATCTGTCAACATCTGTGGTAAAAATCAGCTGTTTATTTTTTAATATGGCATTTGTAAATTCAATTTTTACCTGGTTAATGAAAAAGCGGATCCACCAGATCGAGCTTTTTATGAAATATCCGTACGATGTTCAGGAAGAGTGGTTTCATAACTTGATTGATAGTGCCGAAAATACCGAATGGGGCAAACTTTACGATTATAAATCAATCTTAACTCCACAACAATATCAGGAACGTGTTCCGATCCAAAACTATGATACCTTAAAACCTTATATTGAGCGCATGCTTAATGGAGAACAAAATATTCTCTGGCCATCAGATATCAAGTGGTTTGCAAAATCATCGGGTACCACAAGTGATAGGAGTAAGTTTATTCCTGTTTCTCCAGAATCACTGGAAGAATGCCACTTTAAAGGAGGAAAGGATATGCTCTCTATCTATTGCAATAACCGTCCCGATAACCAGATGTTTACCGGGAAAGGTTTGGTTTTAGGTGGAAGCCATCAGGTTAATCAGTTAAACGAAGATTGTTTTTATGGCGATTTATCTGCCGTGCTGATCAAAAACCTGCCAATCTGGGCCGAATATTACCGTACGCCTGATATGTCTATCGCATTGATGGATAATTACGAAATTAAGATGGATAGAATGGCCGAAGCCACCATCAACGAAAATGTAACCAGTATTTCGGGTGTGCCAACATGGACCATCGTATTGGCCAAAAAGGTGCTCGAACTTACGGGGAAGCAGAATTTGCTGGAAGTTTGGCCAAACCTCGAGTTGTATATCCATGGTGCGGTAAACTTTGCCCCGTATCGCGAACAGTTTAAACAGCTTATTCCATCCAATGAAATGTATTATCTGGAAACTTATAATGCCTCCGAAGGATTTTTCGGGATTCAGGACCAGGATAACTCAGAAGAAATGTTGCTGATGCTGGATTATGGTATCTTTTATGAGTTTGTGGCGATGGAGAATATCTGTGAAGAAAATCCAAAGGCATTGATGCTGGGTGAAGTAGAGCTGCATAAAAATTACGCCATCGTAATTTCTACAAATGGTGGCCTATGGCGTTATATGATCGGCGATACCGTTCAATTTACCTCACTTTCCCCTTACCGCATTAAAATTACCGGACGTACCAAACATTTCATCAATGCCTTTGGCGAAGAAGTGATTATCGACAATGCAGAACAGGCCTTAACCAAAGCTTGCCAGGAAACCGGTGCCGAAATTAAAGATTATACCGCCGGACCAATTTATTTTAAAGATGAAAAAGCAGGCGGACACGAGTGGATTATAGAATTCGACAAACAGCCTAACGATTTTGAAAAGTTTGTAGATATTATGGACAGCACATTACGTGCGGTGAATTCCGACTATGATGCCAAACGTTTTAAGGATATGGCTTTAGCCCGCCCGAAAGTGCATAATGCCCCCGAAAATACTTTCTATAATTGGTTAAAAGCAAAAGATAAACTCGGTGGGCAACATAAAGTACCGCGTTTAGCCAATGAACGAAAATATGTTGATGATATTTTGGAGATGATGAAATCGTCTTAACATATTATTGATTATATTTGTTTTAGTTCACAATGAAAAATATGGAAGCGACATGGAAATTGACAAATGTTCAGCTAGAGCTATTAAAATTATTTCAATATAATTTACCCGATAATCAATTGAATGATATTAAAGAAATGTTAACCAAATATTTCGCAAAATCGGCATCTGATGAAATGGATAAACTCTGGGATGAGAAAAATTGGGATGAAAATACAATTGAATCTTGGAAGAATGAACATCTAAGAAAAAAATAACATTAATGAAAGTTGTACTAGATATTAATGTACTTCTTGTTTCAATTCCTAAAAAATCAAAATATAGGACGATTTTTGATGCTCTAATTAATGGATATTTTCACACGGTAATTAGTAACGACATTCTTTCAGAATACGTTGAAATTTTAGAACAAAAAACAAATTTTCTTGTAGCAAGTAATATCGCTGAGTTGTTGCTAAATCTTAAAAATGTAGAAAAAGTTGACATATATTTTGAGTGGAAACTGATTTTATCTGATTTAGATGATAATAAGTATGTAGATGCCTATGTCTGTAGTAATGCTGATTACATTATAACAAATGACCATCATTTTAAGATATTAAAACAAATAGAATTTCCTAAAGTTATATTCTAACAATCGATGAATTTCTATCAACAATCGAAGAATAGCGCTGCTCAATAATGAAAAACATCCTCATCTTTTTTACGCTTAGGATCATGAGTTATTACTGTTTAACAAAATAGATGAAAAGCTTTAGCTATAAACGTGTGGCCTGGCTATTGTTTTTTGCCTATTTCTTCATGTTAATGGCACAGATTACCTTACGGTATATCCCACTGAATAGTGAAGTGTCTTTTCTGCAGATTAAACAGACTGAAGTTTCAGGGATCAAAGTGTATCTTCCCATATTTTACATCCACGTCTATAGTGCCATATTTGTACTACTGGCTGGTTTTACACAGTTTAATCCTAAAATTTTAGCTAAATATCCTAAAATACATAAATGGTTGGGCTACTTGTATGCAGGCTTCGTATTGTTACTCGCGGCGCCGTCTGGTATTTTTATTGGTTGGTTTGCAAATGGGGGATTAACGGCTAAAACCTCATTTATTATTTTAGGCGTTTTGTGGTTTTGGTTTACCCTAAAGGCGATTCTGCTTATTTTAAAAAGAGAAATAATAGCCCATAAAAAGTTTATGTACCGTAGTTTTGCTTTGGCAACCTCTGCGATAACTTTAAGACTATGGAAAGTTATTTTGGTATATTTATTTCACCCGGCACCAATGGATGTTTATCAGATTATCGCCTGGTTAGGCTGGATACCCAATTTATTAATCGCTGAATGGCTGATCAAAAAGAAATTTATTTGACCTTAACATATATACCGATGAAAAAAATCTTATTATTCGCTCTGATTCCCTTTTTGATGCTATCATGCAGAAATACCAAAAAAATACCAAAGGAAAAAGCAACAGGCATTGCGCAGCAAGAAATTCATAAGGAACTTTATGGTTTTTGGGTTGGCGATTTTTATACAACAGATGAGTTGGAATATGAAGGAGATATGTCTGATGCTGTCAAAAAACTGAATATCAACATAAAAAAAATAACTAAAGATACGGTGATTGCACAAAGCGTGGTTTCTGGCAACAGCCGCCCACTATTGGGTAAAATATCAGAAGATGGTGGTACAATTACCTTCGTTCTGGATGAACCTGGTACTGATAAATACGATGGGAAATTCGAAATTACCCTTGTTGGCGACACCTTAATTGGTAAATGGAACGCTTATAAAAAGGACCTGAAATGGCCAGGAAAAGAATTTAAGTTGTTAAAAAAAGCATTTGAATACAATGCCAGCCGTATGTTGCCAACCGAAATGGAATATGTAGATTGGAGCGATCACAAAATGGTAGAGAGGTTAGATACCCTTGAAGATGGAAGTATAGATTCGTTAGGAGCCAATACTTTTTACAGAAGCGCATCCGAACAGATTTTTAAATTAAATGCTTCAACTACTACGCTTAAAGAAGAAGATGTAAAGAATTTAAGGAAGCTTGATCTGCAGATTATCAAAAACACGATTTTCGCCAGACATGGTTATGCGTTTAAAAAACAAACTTTCAGAAACTTTTTCGATCCTGTAGAATGGTATGTGCCTGTTAAAAACAATGTTGATAACGATTTAACGGCTATCGAGAACAAAAACATTAAACTATTAGATCGCTTTACCAAATATGCCGAAGACAATTATGATGCTTTTGGCCGTTAATTTGTAATATCGTTAACTATGAAATTGAACAGGGAAAAAATTCTGGGTTTCTTTAAAAAATCGCAAAGTAAAGCTTCGGTGATCTTAAGTGATAAGGCCAAAGCCAGCAATACGATTAAAGATGCATTGGGAAAGGCAGTAAGCAATAAAGGTGATCTGGAAGGTGTTTGGTCGAAACTTGTGTTGTTGTTTGCCGTATCTAAAGATTATGTGAACGGCGATTATACCGAAATTCCGAAAAGGTCGATTATTGCTATTTTGGGAGGCTTGGTTTACTTTTTGTCTCCTGTAGATGTGATCCCTGATTTTGTGCCGGTTTTAGGTTTTGTTGATGATATCTATATCTTAAATCTGGTGTATAGGCAAGTGCTTAAAGATCTGGAGAAGTACAAAATATGGAAAGATGCACAGATCAAATTCATTGACGATATAAATGGCTCAACCGCAACATAGTTTTCTTGATTGGATAGGCAAGCATCTTTTTACTTGTCCGTTTAGAGCCCATTTTGGATTCGATTGCCCAGGCTGTGGCTTTCAGCGTTCGGTTTTGGCTTTATTTAGGGGCGATTTAATCGCATCATTTAAGTTTTATCCCGCAACAATTCCACTCATTTTTGTCGTAGTATTTACCATTGTTCACCTTAAGGTCGATTTTAAGTTTGGGGCACAGCTGATCAAAATCGTTTTTGCAAGTGTTGCAGTAATTATTTTAATCAATTACATTTACAAAATATACACTCACCAATTGATCTAAATATAGCTATGTCAGAAGAACAGGAAACCCCTCAAGAAAATAAACCGATTGATCTTTCAAAAGATAAAAACCCAGAACCTGCACCATTTGAACCGTTAGGTAATGGTCCGGTAACCCCACCTCCATTTCAGCAACCGCCGCCATTTGGACAGTTTGGAGGAGGTTTTGGTCAACAAAGTTTACCAAACTCAACAATTGTACTTGTATTAGGAATTCTTTCCATTGCATTTTGCTGTTGTTATGGTATTTTGGGACTGATTCCGGCAATCATTGCATTGGTTTTAAGTAAAAAAGACAAGGCTTTGTACACAGTTAACCCAGCTATTTATAGCTTAAGTTCTTTTAAAAATTTAAATGCGGGAAGAATTTGCGCAATTATAGGTTTGGTTCTTAATATTTTATCATTGCTTTATTATGTTGCCATTATTGTAATATTTGGCATGGGGATGTTAAGTGATCCACATAAAATGCAAGAAATCTTAAAAGGTTTAGAATAAGGGCCATTTTAATTTTACCTTAAAAATATAAATCGAATGGTGCATACCATTCGATTTTCTTATTTTTGTAGCATTGAAATTGTAAATAAAAAACTAAGATAATGTATCCAGAATATTTAGTAGAGCCAATGCGTAAGGAATTAACTAACGTAGGTTTTCAAGAATTAAAAAACGCAGAAGACGTAGATCAAGCGATTAAAGGCGAAGGAACTGTGTTGGTAGTTGTAAATTCGGTTTGCGGTTGCGCAGCAGCAAATGCACGTCCGGCCGCCAGAGCAGCAGCAGCACACGAAAAACACCCTGATAAATTGGTTACTGTTTTTGCAGGAATGGAAAAAGAAGCGGTAGATCAGGCTAGAAATTACATGATGCCCTTCCCTCCATCTTCTCCGGCAATGGCGTTATTTAAAGATGGTAAATTGGTTCACATGATCGAACGTCACCAGATTGAAGGCCGTCCGGCACAAATGATCGCTGATAACCTGATCGGTGCTTTTGAACAATACTGTTAAAAATTGATTACACAGATTGAGAGATTACACCGATAAGAAGGTGATTTAAATGATAACGAGATGGTGAATGGGAACATTCACCATTTTGCGTTTATTGTAATTTTTTGCCACGGAAACACAGAAAGCACAGAATATTCCCCTTCGGTTCGTCATCCTGAGCGTAGTCGAAGGATCGTTTTCATAGGTGAGGGATTATTCATGATGTGTTTAAGATTTAAAAGGCATTCATGCTTGCTACGCAGGTCTTTACTGCGTTCAGAATGACAGAGAAGTCCGAATCTGTGTAATCACCTAAAATCTAAAAATCCTTATTCAGCAATTTCTCCAGCTCCCCAAACGAAACATTCATCCTTACCCTGCCTTGTTTGGCATATGATATTTCTCCGGTTTCTTCTGATATAATTACTGCAACGGCATCGGTCGTTTCAGAAACGCCAATACCCGCACGGTGCCTTAACCCAAACTGTGAAGGTAACTGGTCGTTATCCGTTAAAGGCAAAATACAGCTCGCACTTTTAATTTTGTTTTCAGAGATAACCACGGCCCCATCATGCAGCGGACTGTTTTTCTGAAAGATACTTTCCAGCAAACGTTTCGATATTTTGGCGTCAACAAGTTCACAGCTATTGGCAAAAAACTGCTCATCGTAAAATTTAACAAATACCATTAATGCACCTGTACGCGTTTTTTTCATGCTTTTACAGGCGTCGATAATTGGTTTTATACGGGTTAAATTATTTCTTTCAATTTCTTTTCGGCCAAATAAATAACCCCACCAGGCCTTATTTTTCTGTAAAAAGGCATTTTTTCCGATCAATAAGAGAAAACGCCTAATCTCCGGGTGGAAAATTACAATCAATGCAATAATCCCCACACTCATAAATTTCTCTATGATGGCTGTGAGTAATTTCATATGCAAAGCATCAACAATATGATAGAATATTGCGATGATGAGCATCCCAACCAGTAGATTAACAGCTAAGGTATTGCGGATTAGCGTATATACGTAATAGATTAAAAGTGCTACGAGCACGATGTCTACCACGTCGGTAATGGTGAATTTTACGAAATCAAAATCTAATCCTTTCATTAGTGGCAAGATAGCAAAACGGTTTTCAGTTTACAAGCAAGATAGGTTAACTGTTTAAATTGGTTATTAATGATCGTCACCCTGAACTTGTTTCAGGGTCTTTACCCAAAAATAGATGCTGAAACAAGTTCAGCAGGACGAATCTAAGTGGAGGCGTCATCCTGAATTCATTTCAGGATCTAATAACAAATAATTATCCAATGGTGATTTTCTTATAGCAGCAGCTTAACTCAGCATCCCAACTAACTTCACGCATTCTACTGCTTCCCTAACATCATGTACCCTTAAAATGCCCGCTCCTTTTTGTAGCGCAATGGTATTGAGTACCGAAGTTCCGTTCAGGGCCTCTGCTGCCGAAGTGCCAAGGGTTTTATAGATCATTCCTTTACGCGAGAAACCCACTAAAATGGGGAGTTTGAAAATTTTAAAAGCTTCCATTTGGTTAAGCAGCTCATAATTATGTTCGATTGTTTTTCCAAAGCCAAAACCAGGATCAATAATTACGTCGTGAACATGAAGTGCCTTAAGCGCCGCAACTTTTTTCGCCAGGTAATCAATTACTTCCAATAACACATTGCCGTAAACAGGGTTTTGCTGCATATTTTGAGGAGTACCCTTCATGTGCATCATCATATAAGGTACCTGTAGTTTAGCAACTGTTTCGAACATCTGTTCGTCCATATCTCCAGCGGCAATATCATTAATGATATGCGCACCGGCAGAAATTGTTTCCGCTGCTACTTTCGCCCTGAAAGTATCAATAGAAATAACCGCTTCGGGAAAGGCTTTTACTAAACTTTCTACCACGGGCACCAAACGGTCAACCTCTTCACTGGTAGAAATATCTTTAGCACCTGGTCTTGATGAGTATCCGCCGATATCGATAAATGTAGCACCTTCATTAAGAAACTGGGCTGCTTTTGTTAAAGCTTCATCTATTGATTTTGTGCGGCTATTGCTGTAAAAAGAATCGGGGGTTATATTTAAAATACCCATTACTTTCGGGCGGCTTAAATCGATCAGCTTACCTTTAATGTTTAAGCTTTGTTTGGGCTCAAAAAAGTTTTTTTCTGCCATAATAAACCCTTTCGGGATTTGGGTTTCGCTTTAAAAATGTATCTTTAGCTTTTGTTTTTTCAGGACAAAAATACACTAAAAACTAAATAATTATTGGCTTTGGCACAAACAAATACCTCCACCGAATTTGATGAAGTGATTGCAGTTTGCAGATCATTATTTTTAAAAAAGACTAAAGATTATGGCACTGCATGGCGGATTTTAAGGCCAAGTTCGATAACCGATCAGATTTTTATCAAAGCACAACGCATCCGGACCCTCGAAGAAAAAAAAGTAAACAAAGTGGGAGAGGGTGTGATATCTGAATACATTGGTATTATCAACTATTGTGTAATTGCCATGATGCAGCTCGAATTGACGGAGAGCGATCCTAATGAACTGCCTTATGCCGAAGTTGAAAAACAATTTGAGGAAAAAGTAACGGAAACCAAAGATTTAATGTTTGCCAAAAACCACGATTATGGTGAGGCTTGGCGCGATATGCGCATTAGCTCGTTAACCGATCTGATTTTGATGAAAATTTTTAGGGTAAAACAGATAGAAGACAACGAAGGGCAAACCCTGGCTTCGGAGGGTGTTAATGCAAATTATCAGGATATGTTAAACTATTCGGTTTTTGCACTGATCAAACTCGGCGTTAAATAATAGCGTAATAGCCTTTAAAAAAATAGATACATACAGATGCGAAACATACTTTTAAGATTTTCCAGGATTTTTGTCGGTGCTTTATTCATATTTTCAGGATTGATCAAAGCAAACGATCCACTTGGCTTTGGCTATAAACTACAGGAATATTTTGAAGTTTTTCACATGAATTTCCTGAGTGGAATGGCCACTGGTATTGCTATTTTACTTTGTACTTTAGAAATTGTTCTCGGTGCCTTATTGCTATTGGGCTTCTGGAGTAAAAAGGTAGCCTGGGGTTTATTGCTTCTCATCATCTTTTTTACCCTGCTCACATTTATATCTGCAGCGTTCAAAGTAGTCACCAGTTGTGGCTGTTTTGGCGATGCCATTCCGCTTACCCCATGGCAGTCGTTCAGTAAAGATCTGATCCTTTTAGCGCTGATCATTGTTATTTTCTTAAACAAGAACCTGATCCAGCCTTTATTTAAAAAAGAAACCACTCAAAGAAATATTGCTATTGCAGTAACGATTATATCTTTAGGTTTTGGCTTGTACACTTACAATGTTTTGCCGATTATCGATTTCCTGCCTTATAAAGTTGGTGCGCATCTTCCATCATTAATGGTGATTCCTCCGGGAGAAAAACCAGATGAATTTGAGATCATGTATCACTTAAAAAACAAGAAAACCAATGAAGAGAAAGATATGAGCGATAAAGCCTATCTTAAAACTGAGATCTGGAAGGACAATAACTGGGAAATTATCGGAGAACCCACAAAAAGACTGGTTAAAAAAGGTTTTGAACCCAAAATTAAGGACCTGAACATTACTGATGCTTCGGGTACCGATTATACCAAGGAACTGATCGAAAACCCTTATTATAATTTGATCTTCGTAGCTTACGATCTTCATGCTACAAACGAGGCGGCTATTGGTAAACTAAATGCCCTGGCTTTAAACGCTACACAGCAGTTTAATATCCGCACAGTATTGCTTACTTCCAATTCAGCTCAGGATGCGCAGGCCTTTATCAAAAAGAACAACTTATTTTCAGAGGTTTTTTATGCCGATGCCGTACCTTTAAAAAGTATGATTAGGGCAAATCCTGGCGTTTTATTGATGAAGAACGGAGTGGTAATCAATAAATGGCATTTTCACAACGTACCCACTTTCGACCAACTCAGTCGAAAATATTTCGATAAATAGACATGATCGGATACGCACTAAAAAAACTGATGTATGGACTGCTGGTAATGGGCGGTGTAATATTGGTTGTTTTTGTGCTGTTTAATATTTTACCTGGCGACCCTGCACGGATGACGATGGGGCAAAGGGCTGATGTACAATCGCTCGAAGCCGTTCGTAAAGAATTTGGTTTAGACCGGTCTAAACCTGTTCAGTTTGTTTTATACATTAACGATTTATTGCCAATTAGCATTCTTGATAACGATAGCACCAGTCAACAGAAATATCATTACGCAAAACTGATGGCCTTTGATAAAAAGGCGCTGGTGATAAAATGGCCCTATCTCCGCAGTTCCTACCAGACCAAACGTGATGTAACAGCTATACTTTCGGAAACGGTACCGAATACTTTTATCCTGGCTTTAACGGCGATGATTTTCGCCACCATAATCGGTGTGTTTTTGGGAGTGCTTTCAGCAGTTTATAAAGATTCGTGGATCGATAAATCGGCCAATGCATTTGCCATTCTGGGTATATCAGCGCCCTCTTTTTTTGCGGGGATTATTATTGCCTGGCTTTTCGGCTTTGTGCTGAGCAATTATACAGGCTTAAAAATGAGCGGTAGCTTATACTCTTACGATCCATTTAATGGTGAGGTATTAACCCTAAGAAACCTATGGCTGCCGATGATTACCCTTGGTTTGAGGCCTTTGGCGATTATTGTACAGTTAACCAGAAGTGCCATGCTGGATGTTTTGGCACAGGATTATATCAGGACTGCAAGAGCCAAAGGCTTAAGTAGAAATGCCATAATTTATAAACACGCTTTAAAAAACGCTATGAATCCGGTAATTACGGCCATTTCAGGATGGTTTGCCTCACTGCTGGCGGGTTCTTTTTTTGTAGAGTACATTTTCGGGTATAACGGATTAGGCAGAACAACTGTAACCGCTTTAGAAATGTCTGATTTTCCGGTAGTGATGGGCTCTATTCTTTTTATTGCCTTCGTATTTGTAGTCATCAATATTCTGGTTGATATTTTATATGCTTATGTTGACCCAAGAGTTAAATTAAGTTAGGTTATGCGCGAAGAGGAAATTGTAAATTATACTGAGCTTGCCGATCAACGCATCATCGAAATATTTAAGCTTGCAACAGTCGAAATGCCCGATGCAGAGCGCTTGTTCAGCCACGTACTCAATGCGCAGCATGTATGGGCGCAACGGATTTCGGGCAAGAAACCACTTTATGGTGTTTGGGATATTCATCATAAGGAAAACTTTGAGCGTATTGCTGCTGAAAATTTTAAGTTGATTAGGGCGGTATTGAAAGAGAGTTCTTTAGATAAGAAGATTTTGTACAGCAACACGCAAGGTGTTGAGTACGAAAACCGATTGGATGAAATTTTATTTCATTTATTTAATCATTCTACTTATCATCGCGGACAGGTTGTAACTTTATTGAAAAAAGAAGGTTTTACGCCACCTGTAACCGATTATATTATGTTAAAACGCGACCATCTATTATGAGGTCGAAGCAAAAAGAGAGATACATGAAAATTTTCCTTATCGGATACATGGGCTGCGGTAAAAGTACAAAAGCTAAACAGTTGGCACATCGTTTAGAATGCCCTGTGATTGATCTTGACGCTGAAATTGTTTCAAAAACAGGTAAAAGTATTGCCGAATATTTTGCTGAATATGGCGAAAGTGGCTTTAGGGATTACGAAAGCAAAATGCTTAAAACCTTCGATTATCCAGAAACCTGTGTGGTAGCTACTGGAGGCGGATTGCCATGCTTTTTCGATAACATGGAATGGATGAATGCAAATGGTGAAACCGTTTATCTGCAAATGGAGCCAGCGGCTTTGGTATCACGTTTACATAACCGTCAAAAACGTCCCTTAATTAAAGATCTGGATGATGAACAGCTTTTAGAATTTATCAAAGAGAAACTCGAAGAACGCGATCCTTTTTATACCAAAGCTAAGTTGATTGTGGATGCATTTGATCTGGATGGCGAAAAGTTGGAAGAAGCGATTAAAAATAATCGGTAGATTTTCTTTGCCAATAAAACAATTTGCTTTAGATAAGATTTCCCCTAAACCCTAAACCCTAAACCCTAAACCCTAAACCCTAAACCCTAAACCCTAAACCCATCGTCAATTATCTTAGCCGATAACAACGCAAGGGGAATTCCTCCGCCCGGATGCACACTACCCCCACAGAAATATAAATTTTTAACTTTCGAACTGAAATTGGAATGCCTTAAAAAGGCAGAAAACTGATTGTTGGAACTGTTGCCATACAGCGCGCCTTGATAAGAACCAGTTTTGCTTTCAATGCTTCTGGGGTCTAAAATCTGCTCACATATAATGTCTTTTTCAATATTTCGGTTTAAAATACGGCTGATCTTTTGGGTAATATTTGTCTTGGCTTCTTTAATCAATACATCCCAGTTTTGACCATTATTGGCAGGAACGTTTATCATTACAAACCAGTTTTCGCTGTCTGTAGGTGCATCACCCCTGATATATTTACAGCTGATGTTAATGTATACCGTTGGATCGCTGCTGATGGTTTTATCTTTCCATATGGCATTAAACTCCTTTTGGTAATCCTCAGCGAAAAAGATGTTGTGCAAGCCCATATCGCTGTAATTCCCATCCATGCCCCAGTAAAAAATCAAAGCAGAGCTACTCCGTTCCTGGTTTAATAATTTTTTAGGTTGAGCTATGTTTTTAAGCAGGTTTTTATAAGTAAACCAGACGTCGAGGTTCGAAACAACAACCTTAGCTTTATAGGTTTTATCGTTAACTTTTACGCCCTGTACTTCGGATTTAGGTTTATTAGAATATATAATTTCTTCCACCTTTTGATTGTAATGAAACCTTATTCCCAACTCTTCTGCCAATTTTACCAAGGCAGTAACAATACTATACATCCCATTTTTTGGAAGAAAGGCTCCATAGTGATACTCGAAATGTGGAATTATATTCAATGTGGCCGGTGCCTGATAGGGATCGGAACCATTGTAGGTGGCATAGCGGTTAAAAAGCTGTGCTATTCTATCGTCATTAAAGAACGATCGGTTTGCTTTTGCCTGTGTTCTAAAAGCATCAATCTGGCCAAAACGGAATATAGATTTTAAGGTGTCCCAGTGCAGGTAGCTTTTAATTTTATGCAAACTTCTTTCCAAAAATACACGGTGGGTAACATCGTAAATGGTTTTGCTTTTGTTTAAATAGTGCCCAACCTCTTTTGCAGTTGAAGCTGTTTTCTCTTCTATTTCCTTGGCAAATTCATCGAGATCTGCACTTGCGTTTAACCTTAAGCCATCTTCGTAAAAATAACGGCAAATTTCTTTTAGTTTTAGATATTCAAAATAATCTTCAGGGTTTTTACCTGCCAGTTTGAAGAGTTCATCCACGTACTGGGGCATGGTAAAAAGGCTCGGTCCGGCATCAAACCTGAAACCGTTCATTTTTATTTCTGTCAGCTTACCTCCAGGTTTTGAATTAACTTCAAAAACATCAACCTCATAGCCCTTTAAGGAAAGACGAATTGCCGATGCAATGCCCGCAATTCCGGCACCGATAACTATTGCTTTTGGTTTAGGCATGATGCGAAAATAAGATAAATATTTTACTAACTTGAAGTGATGATTAAGGATGAAATTATCATTTATAAAACAGAAGAGGGTTTGCCTGCGATAGAAGTTGCGTATGGAAATGAGACTGTTTGGCTAACGCAGCACAAATGCAACAACTTTTTAATAAAACTAAGCAGAATATTAGTCTTCACATTAAGAATATATTTGAAGAGAATGAATTAGATAAAATATCAACTGTCAAGAAATCCTTGACAGTTCGAAAAAATGATGGTTAAAGTTGTTATTGATTAACTATAAAAACTAATCTATTTCAATTTTTCTAAGTATACCTTCGTTTGTTTTTCGATCTCGTTGGTGGCAAACTTAATGGCCGAACCAACTCTGGTGGTTTCGGATTTTACAGGCATTTTGTTTACCGTTACCAAAGCATCAGTATACCATTTGGCCCAAACTTCAATAATGTGTTTCTCGTCCGTTGTGGTTTTACCTTTTGCAATTTCTTGTTTGCTCAGTTCAAATTCAGTTTTTAAGCGGGTTAAAGCATCGGTTTTAACTTGCGAAACAGTAGCTATCGCAGTATTTTCATCTGCAGAAATTAAAGTATAGGCAGCAGTTAAACCACTTATCCCTACATTTTTCATTTCGGTTGGCGAAACTTTATCAATCCTGTCGTTATCCGTATGGTAGAAGACATCGGTAAAGTGCCACATCAATAATCCCGGAATTTTATTTTGCAGGAATGGTGTGTGGTCACTACCACCTTCGAATGGGTTGTAGTTAACCGTCCAGTTGGCAAATTTGCCCTGAGCTTTGCAGATATCGAAGATAAAATCATTAAAATAATGCGGGAAAAGATCTTTTTCAGTAACATCGCCAGCACCCCATTCGGTATGTTTATCCGTTCCCCTTGTCCAAATGGCCGATGGATCAGGCATTTTTTCAATCAGGAATGAGCCGCCGGTTTTTTTAGTGTCCTCGCCAACCATATCCAAACTCATTCCCCACATAATACCTTTGGCCCGGGTGGTATCTTCGGTAATATATCTTCTTGTTGATACAATTTCGTCGCCCCATAAAAAAGTGAGGGTACGCTTCGGACTTATCTTTTTTGCCTGATATAATGCTGCTGTTAGCCTTGCCATTTCTGCTAATGTACCAACGCCGCTTGCATTATCGTTTGCACCGGGTTCCTGAACATGCGCACTGAATACAAAACGTTCATTAGGATTTGAACTGCCTCTAACGTTTGCTACTATCGTTAATTCTTCAGAGGGATAAATTTTAGTCTGAATATTTACTTTCAATTTAGTCTCGCCTTTTAAACAGGCCACTTTTAACTTTTCCTTGGCAGCATAAGATAAAAGCAATGTCCATACCTCACTATTGGCTTTCATGCTTCCAAACTGGATAGAAGTTTGGTGTACCTCTGGTTGAGTATACTTTGGCATCGAATAGCCCAACACGCCAATGGCTCCAGCTTTTGTGGCTATTTGAAGCAAACGTGATGGACTGTTCTCAGAAAATAGGATTTTCCCTTTCAGATCCATTTTTTCTATTTCGGTAGGTAATGCGTTGGCAATGTAAACCACATTAGCTGTAACACCTCCTGCAGCTGTTGATCCGCAATTGATTGGAATCATGTTGCGGTTAGTTTTATAAGAGATGAGCGGTTTTGTTTCGCCAACGATATCAATATTGGCATCAACAGGTTCCCAGGTATTATTTTTCATCGCTCTTTTTTCGATGCGATAAGTTAAAGGAGCCTCAAATTCATCCTGCTTCTGTTCAACAAAACCAGCCTTTTTAAGGATACTCTCTACATAATGGATACTGGCATTAAAGCCTGTGTTACCGGGTACGCGGAAGTATTTTTCTACCAAAGCAGTTGTTTCATAAGCGTTTTTTTCTAGGAAACCAGCCCGCGTTAGCGTGAAATATTCATCTGTCGAATTTTGTGCGTAACATCCCAATCCCGCAAAAAGCAGCGCAAAAAGTATCTTCGTTTTCATGATCGTTCGTAAAAGCGAAAGATACTAAGAATATTTAATGTTGTTTAGGCGTACCGCTTGCCAGTTTTGCGTTTCAACCCTTCGTCAACCGATAATGGGCCTGAACCTACTACCCAAAACATGATGAGCAGAAACAATACCAATACCGAAAACCACAATTCCGAATTCGGTGTGGAGAAACCCGGCGTAAGGTTAACAAAAAATACTGCAAACAATAAGATTGGGATCTGAATTACAACGGCAAAGCGGGTAACTAAACCTAATGTAATTAAAACACCCCCAACCAAATGCGCAAATGCAACAACATGAATGGCGATACTGATGAGCATGCCCGAAAAACCAAATACGTTGTTTTGTGTAATCATGTTCTGAAGAACCGAAGTGTCGCTAACAAAAGAAACACCTTTTCCAAAAATGATCAGGCCAAGTACAATCCGAAGATAATCTAGCCATTTTGAGTGATGAACATCTCCCCAATGTTCAATTTTACGGATAACGTTCATAATGAACCTCCATTTTTATGTGAATGATACTTTAAGTTACGGATTTTTATTTGGTTATCAAATAAGGAACTGAAAATCAATAGATCGCAATTGTCGTTATTGTAAACAGAGTGATTTAACCTTTTGATGTAAAATTAACATAAAATTAATTTATACCGTTTTGGTTTTTGGTATGAATTTAGTATTATTGCTTAAATAGATAGGTTTTTTTATCATGAGCAAAGAAATATTAGAGTTTTCTGTACTGGTGGATGAAAAATTTGACCTAAAATTTAATTGGTTAGATGGCTTTTGGGACGCGGCATTTAAATTTTTTGGAAAATAATTTTTAAAATCAGGGTTCCATTGCCGGACAGTTCTTGTCCGAGTAGGATGATTATGGCCAATCTTTTGATTAATTGGTTTTTAAACCCTCTACCTTTCTGTCCTTAACCTTTAACCTCTTTTTTCTATATTTGCAAAATAATGAGTAGAAGAAAACCTGGTACGGTAACTATTGTTCCAAACGTACATATAATCGATATTGCTGAAGAGGGAAAAGGTGTTGGCAAGGCTGACGAATTGGTCATTTTTGTTGACAAAGCCGTTCCTGGTGATGTGGTAGATGTCCGGTTGACCAAAAAGAAAAAGA
Organism: Pedobacter sp. ISL-64; assembly: GCF_018613605.1. Lineage (GTDB taxonomy): Bacteria > Bacteroidota > Bacteroidia > Sphingobacteriales > Sphingobacteriaceae > Pedobacter. The sequence goes on from NZ_JAGGPU010000002.1 coordinate 423,857, forward strand.
ATTTTGCTGAAGCAATAATAGATCAGCTTCATGAAAAATCAGCATTGCGTACTGATCCTTTCTGCCCTCATTTCGGAACCTGTGGCGGTTGCAAATGGCAGCATATGGGTTACGATGCTCAATTAAAGTTTAAACAGAAAAATGTTGAGGCAGCTTTACAGCGTTTAGGTAAAATAGATACCTCAGGAACTGAACCGATTTTAGGCTCAGAAAAAAACAGATATTACCGAAATAAATTAGAATTTACTTTTTCGAACAAACGTTGGTTGGAAAAAACCGATGTAGAACGCGATGAAGATTTTGACATGAATGCGCTGGGTTTTCACGTACCATTGCGTTTTGATAAAATTTTAGATATCGAGCATTGTTATCTACAGGATGAGCCTTCTAATTCGATCAGAAACGCAGTACGTAAATATGCCTTAGAAAATGACCTGTCGTTTTACGACCTGCGTAACCATGAAGGCGTTTTGCGTAACCTGATTATCCGTACTTCTAGCACAGGAGAGGTGATGGTTGCTGTGGTATTTGCTTATCCGGAACAGACACAAGTTGATGGCTTGATGGGTTTTCTTAAAAATGAATTTCCACAGATTACCTCTTTGCTGTATATCGTTAACCAAAAAAAGAATGACACTATTTTCGATCAGGATGTGGTGGTTTTCTCAGGTCGCGATCATATTTTCGAAGAAATGGATGGCATCCGTTTTAAAATTGGAGTGAAATCTTTTTATCAGACCAATTCTGAACAAGCCTTCGAACTATATAAAATCACCAGAGATTTTGCCAGATTTAAAGGTGATGAACTGGTTTATGATTTATACACTGGTGCTGGAACGATTGCAAATTTTATTGCCAAAAACGTAAAGCAGGTAGTTGGGGTAGAATATGTGCCAACCGCTATTGAAGATGCAAAGTTTAATTCAGCATTAAATGGCATTGATAATACGGTTTTTTATGCCGGAGATATGAAAGATATTCTTACTTCTGAATTTATCCTGGCGCATGGTAAACCAGATGTGGTGATTACCGATCCGCCACGCGCTGGTATGCATGCAGATGTAGTACAGAGATTGCTTGAAATGGAGTCTGAAAAAATTGTCTATGTAAGCTGTAATGCAGCCACACAGGCAAGAGATTTAGAATTATTGAAAGAAAAATACGATGTGGTGCGAATTAAACCTGTAGATATGTTTCCGCACACGCAACACGTAGAAAATGTAGTATTGTTAAGGTTAAAGTAATAAAATGATTGAGTGAGAGAAAGATTGAGCGACAGAATGGGGCAATTTGCCTTCATTCAACTATTCACTCATTCAAAATTCAATTATTGGTTAAGGTATGGATAGAGAAGAATTATTAGGCGCAACGCCCGAAGAGAACGGAACACCACAAAAAAAGCAGGAAAGTCCGCTGATAAGTTTAGAAAAAGATTTAGAATTTTATGCTGATGCGATTAAAGAAGTAGCAATCGAGATTATGGTTGAAGGCATTTCTGCCCACCCAATTTTTATTGCGCATCAACATGAGGTGAACATTGGCGAACTTATCTTAAACAAAGAAGAACTTAATACCGATTGGACGATACAAGCCTCTACTTTGGAAGAGTTTGTAGAAAAAGGAATCATCAGCAAGGAGAAAAAAGAGCCATTCTTAAAAGTATATAAAAAACCGGAAGATTTTATGTGTGTATTCGTAATTGTTCCTGAAGGCGCCAACTTTATTTACTATCCGTATAAAAAAAGGTAGGGGATAGAAAGGTTTAATTCCTCACTACAACCTTTAATGACCTGAATCGGTGTAATCATTCTGTCTGTTAAATCTTTTATAAAAGAAAAGCACCGCTTTGTATCCACAAAGCAGCGCGTTATTATTAACTAAACTAAACTTTTAATTTACGTGGTGTACATCTCCACTTTTTGAGCTTGATGTTTTCTTGAGTGAAGCATTTCCCTTATAACTTACATCGCCACCACCACTTGCACTGGCCTCTAAGCCTTTATTTACATAAAGATTTACATCAGAACCACCAGAAGCCTGCACCTTTGCATAATCTGTAATTAATTCATAAGCGTCGATATCGCTACCTCCACTAGATTGAATGGTCATATTTTCTGCTTTGCCTTTTAAATCGAGATCACTGCCACCGCTTGATTGAATAGATAGATCGTTGCAAACAACCGTTAATTTTAAATCCGATCCTCCTGAAGAGCGAATAGCAAGTTTATCTGTTTTAATTTGGTTTTGTGTAAAAACATCCGATCCGCCCGATGCTGCAATTGCATTTAGGGTTTTAAAACTTACATAAGCTTTAATGGTGCGGTTTTTAAACATTCCGCTCCATTTGATGCCGTCTTTAAATTTTATGGTAACATTGCTGCCGCTCTGCTCAACAACAATATCTTTTAATGTTTCAGAATCAGATTTTATACTCACACTTTCGCTACCGCCCTGAGTAAGGTATAGATCTATCCCACTGCTTACTCCAATGCTATTGAAGTTTTTAACGGTAAAGCTTTTAGTATCCTGCGCCTTAGCCATGTAGCTGGTTATTATGATAAACAAAATGGCGGATGATTTGATAAGGGTTTTCATAGTCGTTTTTTCGTTAAATGATTCTGAAGCGATCATTACGCAGCATTTGGGCAACGATGGCTTCGATTTTGTGTTTTGGTTATAGATTAGACGCATCTCTGATGAAAACGTTGCAAACAATTCAAATTATTTTTCAAATAGTTTGAATTTCATCCTTAAAATCGTTCTTTTTGTATTCAATTCTTTTTATACAATGGCATCGCAATTACTTATTCTCAACAAGAAACAAATTCAGCAGAAAATAGATCGTATCGCTTATCAGATTTTAGAAGATAACCTGAATGAGAAAGAAGTGGTGCTTGCCGGTATTTGGGACCGTGGTTACAAACTAGCGCTACGATTAGAAAAAGTGCTTAAAAAGATTTCGGGCTTTAAACTAACTTTACTGCGTATCGATCTGCAGAAAGAAAGCAGCAAATTGGTAGCTTCGACAGATCTGGATGAAAGCCATTGGAAAAACAAGGTGATCATTATTGTTGATGACGTATTGAACAGCGGTAAAACCCTTGCTTATGGCTTGGGTGTTTTCTTAAATACGCCGCATAAAAAAATACGTACAGTAGTTTTGGTTGATCGAAGTCATAAAATTTTCCCTATTGCCACCGATTTTGTTGGTCTTGAACTGGCTACCATCTTAAAAGAACATGTAGATGTGGTAATGGATGTGGAAGGTGAAGAAGATCGGGTTTATTTGAGCTAGGCTGGATATGAAATGGAAAGATTTGGGATGAAATAAGATATACTTTTAATCGAAGTCAAGCATTCGTGTATTCGTCATTTCGACCGAAGTGGAGAAATCTTTGAACAGGACATCAAAAAATCTATATCCCTTATACAAACGAGGACTATAACGAGTCTATGTACAATACATTTGCAATTAACCTCAATTTTTTGCAATTTCCCGAAATGTATCAGCCTAGAAAAAATAATTTGATCTTCAGCTTTTTCTCCTGGTACATCCAGTTTATCATCAAAAAAGATTTTTCAACTTTTAAGTATAGCGAGGTGGAGATTAAACAAGATGCGGCTATATTGGTTTTGGCCAATCATTTTAGCTGGTGGGATGGTTTTTTCCTCTTTTACATCAACAAAAAAGTATTTAAGAAACAATTTCATGTTTTAGTGAATGCCGAAAACTATACTAAAGTTGGTTTTCTAAAGTATCTCGGTGCTTTTGCGGCCGAAAATAAAGGTAAAGATGTTTTAGAAACGCTTAATTATGCAGGCAATCTGTTAGATAACCCCGCAAATTTGGTACTTGTATTTCCCCAGGGCAAATTATATTCGAACCACCTCAAAAATATCAGTTTCGAAAAAGGAGTGATGCAGATAATCAATGCCAGTCAGAAAAAAATCAACATTATTTTTGCCGCCACCTTAATTGATTATTTTGCGGAAAGAAAGCCTTCAGCTTATACTTACTTACAGCATTGGGAGAACGAAGAATATGTGAGCTTGCAATTGCTGAAAAGTGCCTATAATAAACATTACGATCAATCGGTTGTTAAACAAACTCAGCTAATTGAATGACAATTTTTATTTACGCCGTTTTAATTTTCCTGGTGATCCGGTTTTCGGTTACTGTTTTCAATTTCCTTTCTAACCCTAAGTTGCCGAGAGTGGTTAAACATTATCATGATAAGGTTTCGATCTTAATCCCTGCACGAAATGAAGCAGCGGATATTTTAGAATTGCTCGTTTCGATAAAAAACCAGGATTACACCAATTATGAAGTTATTGTTTTGGATGATAACAGCGATGACAATACTTTCGGTGTTGTCGAAAATTTTTGCCTTACGAACCCGCAATTTAAAGTGGTAAGCGGTAAAGCGTTACCTCAAAACTGGCTTGGGAAAAATTATGCCTGCCACCAGCTTAGCGAACTGGCTACGGGGAAATATCTTTTGTTTATCGACGCAGACGAATCAGTAAAAAGAGGATTGATCAATAGCCTGATCAACCGGATGGAAATCGGAGAGCTGACTTTGTTAAGTGTTTTTACCAACCAAACTATAAAATCGATAGGCGAGTGGTTAACAGTGCCCTTAATGCATTTTATACTGCTAAATTTATTGCCTTTGCGATTGGTTAAACTTTCGAAAAATCCAGCATTTTCAGCAGCAAGCGGACAGTGCATGTTTTTTAATGCCAATAATTACAAAGAAAACCATTGGCATGAGCGGGTTAAACACCAGGTTGTGGAAGATGTGGAGATTATGAAGTTGGTAAAACAAGAAAAATTTAATGCAGAGGCCCTTTTAGCCAACGGGCTGATCTATTGCAGGATGTACAAAAATTTAGGCGAAAGCTTAAACGGTTTTAGTAAAAATTTACTGGCGGGTTTTGGTAATAACATCATAATATTATTATTTTACCAGCTTTTGGTAACTGTAGGGCCAGTAATTTTAATCTTAAACTTTAATATTGCTTTACTTGTATTACCATTAACTTTAATAGTATTAACTAGAATGATGATCTCTTATTTATCGGGACAAAATGTTTTGATAAATCTGATTTTACATCCCTTACAGATGTTATTCTTCTTAATAATTTCATTCATTTCTATAAAAAAACATATTTTTAAAACGAGCACATGGAAGGGCAGAACGATCAAAACGATTTAAAGGTTAAAAGGATTGCAGTTGCAATAATTGTCGTTTTTCATATGGTTGGCTTGCTTGGCTTCTTAATTCCTGTTGCCCAGCCTTATTTTATCAAACTGGTTCCCTTTCATTTGTTGCTGATGTTTGCCGTAATTGTTTTTTCGTACAATGCCGATGTGAAACGTTTATTGTTACTGGTTTCGGGTGTATTTCTCTGTGGCTTTTTAGTCGAGGTACTAGGCGTGCATACCGGAAAGATATTTGGCAGCTATTATTACGGCGATACATTGGGCTACAAAGTTGCTGCGGTTCCATTACTAATGGGTGTAAATTGGGTAATCCTTATTTTCAGTGTTGGGCAAATGATGAAAAGTATGAAAATCAGGCATAGTATTCTGGCTTCTGTTCTCGGCGCTTTTATACTGGTAGGTTTCGATTTCTTTTTGGAACCTGTGGCTATGAAATTTAACTACTGGCAGTGGGACTGGCATGAAATCCCTGTTCAGAATTATGTAGCATGGTTTATTGTTTCGGTTATATTGTTAAAGTTTTACTATGCTTTGGGCTTAAAGCAACAGAAATATATTGGTACTGTAATGTTCGTTTCACAGCTAATCTTTTTTGTTGTCTTATACATGACAGCCGGAACAAATATTTTTGCTTAATTTTGTATCGCAATGGGTTACAACTTACAGGTCAACATCGATAAATCATCAGGCTTTTGCTTTGGCGTAGTATATGCCATAGAAATGGCCGAAGATATTCTGGATAATGAAGGTTATTTATATTGCCTTGGCGACATTGTGCATAATGATGAAGAAGTAGAGCGTTTAACAAATCGCGGATTAAAAATCATCGATCATGAAGTATTAAAAAACTTAAGGGACGAAAAGGTTTTAATCAGGGCTCATGGTGAGGCGCCATCAACCTATCAACTGGCTTTAGAAAATAACCTGACTTTAATAGATGCTTCATGTCCTGTTGTGCTGAAATTACAGAATAGGATTAAAAATTCACATGATGACGATGAGCAAGTACTTATTTTTGGTAAGCACGGGCACGCCGAGGTAATCGGATTACAAGGTCAAACAGATGGTAAGGCAATTGTTTTTCAGGATCTGGCCGAACTGGATAATGTAGAATTGCCTGCTAAATTTACCCTATATAGCCAAACCACCAAAAGCACCGATAAATTCTATCACATTAAAGACGAGTTATTGAGCCGTGGTTATGAAGTTAAGGCTAACGATACCATTTGCAGGCAAGTATCTAACCGTTACGAAGAGCTGGAAGATTTTGTAAGTCATTATGATAAAATCGTTTTCGTATCAGGCAAGAAATCTTCTAACGGAAAAGTGCTGTACGATGTTTGTAAAAAACACAACGATAATTCTTATTTCATTTCGAATGTTGAAGAGTTAGATCAAACCTGGTTTAACCAAAACGATAAAGTTGGCATCTGCGGTGCTACGTCTACACCAATGTGGCTGATGGAAAAGGTTAAAGCCGCTTTGGAAAAATATTAACTGCAAAATCTATCAATTAATATTTGTTATTTAAATGAAAGCATTATTAATTATAGATATGCAAGTTGGCAGTTTTAAGCCTTATACTTTGCGTTACGATACTTTAGGAGTAATTGAGAGAATAAATAAACTATCAGATTATTTCAGGGCCAATAATGATAAAGTAATGTTTATCCAACATGATGGTACAAAAGAAAACATCTTTTTGCCAAATGCTGCTGATTGGGAGCTCTTGCCAGAATTGATCACCAGCCCTGCTGATTATATAGTCTCAAAATCAGCTAACGATGCATTTTACAACACAGATTTACATCATATCCTAACCAAAAATAACATTACGGAGTTGTTTATAACGGGCTGTGCTACCGATTTTTGTATCGATGCAACTGTGAAATCGGCTGTTAGTAAAGATTATAAACTAACTGTAGTTGAAGATGCGCATACCACAGCAAACAGGCCTCATTTAAATGCTCCAAAAGTAATTGAACATTACAATTGGATCTGGAGTGAAATGACGCCAACAAACTTTAAAATTCAAGTTGCAAAAACTAAGGATCTGCTTACTTTGTTTAGTTAAAAACAAAGATTATTGGCTTAACAAACTATAAATTGAAAACTATAAATCCACATACCGGAATTCTGGTTGCGTTAACCGTAATTGTCTGTTGGTTTGTTTCTCTTTATTTCTTGCTTACATGGAATTTTGCCTGGAGCAATCCCTTGGTTTATCTGATGATTGTTGTTCAGATGCATTTGTACACAGGTTTGTTTATTACCGCCCACGATGCGATGCACAGAACGATATCGCCAAACCAAAAAACAAATAATTTTATTGGCTATCTTTCCGTTTTTCTCTACGCAGGTTTTTTTTATAACCGTTTGTATGCGAAACATCACCAGCACCACCGTCATGTACACACTGAAGAAGATCCTGATTTTGCGCCGCATGGCTTTTGGAAATGGTATTTCCGTTTCATGCTAAATTATGTCACGATAATTCAATTGGTAATTATGGCCATAGCTTATAATGTGTTGAAAATCTGGATTGATGAAAAGAACCTGCTGTTGTTTTGGGTACTGCCATCCTTATTAAGCACTTTTCAGTTATTTTATTTCGGAACCTATTTGCCGCATAAGGGGGAGCACGATAATGAATATCATTCTTCTACCTTACAGAAAAATCATTTTGTTGCCTTTATTACCTGTTACTTTTTTGGCTATCATTTAGAACATCACCAAAAACCAGGCATGCCTTGGTGGCAACTGCATAAAATGAAGCGATAGTCGAGGTCGTTGTGTCAGATGTTACCATGTGACACAAAATCAAATCTTTTCTGATTCCGAATGAATATCCGCGATGTTGGATGTTACCATCCGACACTAACTAATTTCCAAATAATATTTTACTTGTTCGAATTGCCAGATAGTAACATCAAACAGCCTGCTGATGAATTTACAGGCTATTGCTCGATAGCTTGTGGAAGTATGAAATAACACTTTTTGACTAAAAAATGTTTGCAATCACATTTTAAGCATAGGGAAAAAACAATAAAAAGGCGATATTTGCGCCACGAAACATATTCTTTATAAATGAGCAAAAAGGGGATTTTACTGGTAAATTTAGGAACACCTGATAGTCCGGCAACGGCAGATGTTAAAAAATACTTAGATCAATTTTTAATGGACGAGCGGGTAATCGATATCCCTAAATTAAACAGGACATTATTGGTTAAAGGTATTATTGTTCCTTTCCGTAGCCCTAAAACAGCAAAATTGTATAAAGAAATCTGGAACGAAAATGGTTCCCCGCTATTGTATTACAGTCGGTTACAGGCTAAAATGCTGCAGGAAAGATTGGGAGACGACTATCAGGTAGAGTTGGCCATGCGCTACCAAAGCCCATCTGTTGCATCGGCGTTAGCCAATTTAAAAGCAGGTTTGGTAGAGAGTATTCAGGTTATCCCGATGTTTCCTCAATATGCCTCTGCGAGCACAGGGTCGGTAATGCAACTGGTAATGGAGCTGGTGAGCAAATGGCCAACGGTTCCGCCAATATCATTTGTTAATTCATTCCATGATAACGAATTGATGATTAAAGTTTTTGCAGAAAATGCTAAAAAACATCATGTAGAAAGCTACGATCATGTGTTGTTCAGCTTCCATGGCTTACCTGAACGTCAATTGTTAAAATGCGATCATACTGGAAGTTACTGTTTGAAAAGCGCCGATTGCTGTCAGACATTAAACGATACCAATAAATTCTGTTATTCTGCACAAGGACATGATACGGCCAGATTAATTGCCAAAGAATTAAATCTCTCAAAAGATCAATATACCGTTTGTTTCCAATCGCGCTTAGGGAAAGAACCATGGGTACAACCCTATACTACCGATGTGTTGAAGAAATTAGCTGGCGAAGGCAAAAAACGTCTTTTGGTTTTTAGCCCTGCTTTTGTGGCCGATTGTCTAGAAACGCTTTACGAAATCACGGTAGAATATCACGAAGAGTTTAAGGCTTTGGGTGGTGAACATGTTCAGTTGGTAGAAAGTTTAAACGATAGTCCGGTGTTTATCGAGGCTTTGGCCGGAATGGTTAAATAGTTTAAATATGGCGAGCTTTATTATTTTAATGGGCGTTTCGGGAAGTGGTAAAACAGTAGTTGGTAAAGCTTTGGCCCCGAGAATAAATGCTGAATTTATAGATGGCGATAACCTGCATTCGCAACGTAATGTAGATAAAATGGCTGCAGGAATTCCTTTAACGGATGCAGATCGTTTAGATTGGCTACAATTGATTGCGAAAGTTGGCCGCGAACATGTTGCTGATGGTACAACATGCATTATTGCCTGTTCTGCATTGAAAAAATCTTACCGCGATTTGCTGAGAACAGATAATACATCAATCCGCTTTGTTTATTTAAAAGGAAATTTCGATTTAATTCACGATCGGATTGCTAAACGATCTCATCAGTACATGCCTTCTAGTTTATTAAAAAGCCAGTTCGAAACATTGGAAGCGCCTCAGGCTGATGAACAAGATGTGATAACGGTTTCAATTGATCAGGGTATTCCCCAGATTGTGGAAGAAATTGCTAAGGCTGATCTGATTTCGTAATCATCGAAATAATCTGATCAGTTGCCCCTTTTTTATCTGTAACATATCTTTTGGCCTGCGCTGCAGCACCTTCATTTTCGGTAAAACCCTCAAAAGCACCGATTAATTCCTCAACAGTAGAAATGCTTTTGGCTACACCAATAGCAATTAGATCTTTGGCTTCCTGAAATTTATCATATTTCGGTCCGAAAATTACAGGCAAACCAAATGCTGCAGCTTCTAAAGTGTTGTGTATTCCTGTTCCAAAGCCGCCACCAATATAGGCTACATTTCCGTATTGATAGAGAGAAGAAAGCATGCCGATGTTGTCTATAATGAGCGTTTGATGTTCGGCATTTGGTGTTTGATTAGACGAATTGAAAATTGAAAACCGCGCACTGCCAGCTGAAAACTGTTTCTCGATACTTTCGATATGGCTTTCGTGGATCTCGTGTGGCGCGATAATAAACTTCCAGTTGGGATATTTTTCAGGTAAAGCAGATAATATTTTTTCATCTTCAGGCCAGGTACTTCCACAAACTAATGTTGGGGAGTTGCCGATAAAACTTTCTATTAGGCTAAGCTGTTTAGGCGATTGCGCATTTTCGTAAACACGGTCGAAACGAGTATCGCCATTTATCGTGACATTATTTAATCCGATCGATTTTAAAAGATTTTTACTTTCTTCATTTTGCACAAAAAAGTAAGTAACAGATTTTAAAATATTGCGGTAAAAGCCACCGTACCATTTAAAAAAGGCCTGACTTTCTCTAAAAATACCAGAAATCACATATAAAGGAATTTCGCGGTCTTTTAATTCTTTAAAATAAAAATGCCAAAATTCGTATTTGGTAAAAATGGCCATTTCGGGATTAATGCTTGCTATAAAACGTTTGGCATTGGCTGCGGTATCAATGGGGAGATAAAATACATCTGCCAGGGCATAATTTTTCCGGATTTCGTATCCCGAAGGGGAGAAAAAAGTAACCACGATTTTTTTAGCTGGATGAAGTGATTTTAGCTTTTCTAAAACCGGTCGGCCTTGTTCAAATTCTCCCAAAGAAGCAAAATGAAACCATATGTGTTTTTCGCTCGGATTAATTTTCTGAGCAATTTGTGTATAGCTATTTTTACGGCCATTTATAAACAGTTTAGCCTTAGGGTCGAATAATGAAAATATCCTGATAAGCAAAGTGTAAAGCCGAATTCCGATTATGTAAAGCAAAAGCATTAGTGTAATTTCATATCTTCGTGCCAAGATAAAACGAATATATTTAAAAAGCTTAAAAATATATGGAGTCGTCGCAATTTGGCCTATCATTCAATACTATAAATAGACAGGTCGTGATTGCTCCCAAGCAGCTAAAAGTAACCGAGCTTACGAGCTCATTAAAACCGATAAAAAACAATTTAATATTGTTTAATAAATTATAACAGATGAAGATAGCCGTTATTGGTACCGGATACGTAGGTTTAGTTACCGGAACCTGTTTAGCAGAAACAGGAAATGATGTAATATGTGTTGACATTAATGAAGCGAAAGTAAAGCAGATGCAGGCTGGTGAAGTACCGATTTACGAGCCTGGTTTAGATCTTTTGTTCCATAGAAATATAGAACAGGAAAGGTTGACTTTTACAACAAATCTTGCAGATGCTGTAAAAGATGCGCAGATTATTTTTATGGCTTTGCCAACGCCTCCAGGTGGAGATGGTGCTGCCGATCTTTCTTATATTTTAGGCGCTGCAAAGGATATTTCAAAACTGATTACCGAGTATAAGGTCATCGTAAATAAATCAACTGTTCCGGTTGGAACGGCCGATAAGGTAAAGGCTGTTTTTGCCGAAAATACTTCGATTGAAGTAGATGTGGTATCCAATCCCGAGTTTTTAAGAGAGGGTGTAGCAGTTGATGATTTTATGAAACCTGACCGCGTGGTTTTAGGAACTAAAAGCGAAAGAGCGAAAAAGCTGATGGCTGAATTATACGGTCCTTATGTACGTCAGGGGAATCCAATTCTTTTTATGGATGAGCGTTCTTCTGAATTGACTAAATATGCGGCAAACTCTTTCCTCGCCACCAAAATTACCTTCATGAACGAGGTTGCCAACCTTTGTGAACTCGTGGGTGCTGATGTTGATTCGGTAAGAAGGGGCATTGGTTCTGATGATCGTATCGGTAAACGTTTTCTTTTTCCAGGGGTAGGTTACGGCGGTTCATGTTTCCCTAAAGATGTTCAGGCACTGGTAAAATCATCTGATGATTATGCCTACGATTTTCAGATCCTGAAATCGGTAATGGAGGTTAATGAAAGACAAAAAACAATCCTGGTTGACAAAGTGCTTAAATATTATAAAGGTGATATCAAGGGCAAACATTTTGCACTTTGGGGACTTGCTTTTAAACCAGAAACCGACGATATCCGTGAGGCACCGGCCTTATATATTATCGATGCGCTGGTAAAGAACGGCGCAACCGTTACCGTGTTCGATCCAGAGGCGATGACAAATGTTAAAAATGTTATCGGCGATCAGGTAAATTATGCCAAAAACCAATACGAAGCTTTAGAAGGTGCTGACGCCCTGTTGATTGCAACAGAATGGTCAGTTTTCCGTAACCCTGATTTTGAGAAAATCGACAACATCTTAAAAAATAAAGTGGTTTTCGACGGTCGAAATTTGTACGATTTGCAAAAAATGATCGATCTTGGCTATTATTATAACAGCATAGGTAGAAAACTAATAGATTAAAATGGGTCAGAAGAGAATATTGATTACAGGTGCAGCCGGATTTTTAGGTTCGCATCTTTGTGATCGTTTTGTGAAAGAGGGTTATCACGTTATCGGAATGGATAACCTGATTACAGGCGATATGGCAAATATCGAACACCTGTTCAAGCTGGAGAATTTCGAGTTTTATAACCACGATGTTTCCAAATTTGTACATATTCCAGGTAAACTTCACTACATTTTACACTTTGCTTCACCTGCAAGTCCGATCGATTATCTTAAAATCCCGATCCAGACACTTAAAGTAGGTTCGTTGGGTACCCATAATCTTTTAGGCCTTGCCAGAAATAAAAATGCAAGGATGCTGATTGCTTCAACTTCAGAAGTATATGGCGATCCAAATGTGAATCCTCAGCCAGAGGAATATTGGGGTAACGTAAATCCGGTTGGTCCACGTGGCGTTTACGATGAAGCCAAACGTTTTCAGGAAGCCATAACCATGGCCTACCATACTTTTCATGGTGTAGAAACCAGAATTGTAAGGATCTTTAACACTTATGGCCCTAGAATGCGCCTGAATGATGGCCGTGTTTTACCTGCTTTTATCGGACAGGCTTTAAGAGGTGAAGATTTAACTATCTTTGGCGACGGAAGTCAGACACGTTCTTTCTGTTATGTTGATGACTTGATCGAAGGAATTTATCGTTTATTGATGAGTGATTATGCGCAGCCGGTAAACATTGGTAATCCGGATGAAATCACCATCAAGCAGTTCTGTGAAGAAATTATAAAACTTACCGGCACCACGCAGAAAATTGTTTATAAAGAACTTCCTCAGGATGATCCTAAACAGCGCAGGCCAGATATTACCAAAGCGAGAGAGATATTGGGATGGGAGCCAAAAGTAGGCCGTGCTGAAGGATTGAAGATTACATACGAATATTTTAAATCATTGCCTGCAGAGGCTTTGGAGAAGATAGACCATAAAGATTTTACAACATTTAACCGTTAAAATGGCAAAAATATTAGTTACTGGTGGAACAGGATACATAGGTTCGCACACAGCAGTAGAGTTACACAACGCAGGATACGAAGTCGTAATTGTAGATAACCTTTCTAACTCGAACATCAAAATTTTAACCCAGCTTCATGCCATCACTGGCAAATGGTTCGATTTTCATGAAATCGATCTACAGGATGATAGAGCAGTTCAGGAATTTGCAGAAAACCATACTGATATTGATGGAATTATCCATTTTGCAGCATCAAAAGCTGTTGGCGAATCGGTAGAACAACCCTTAAAATATTATAAAAACAATTTTTATGGTTTAATTAACCTATTAACTTCGTTTAACAGGAAGATAAATTTTGTGTTTTCTTCATCTTGTACCGTTTATGGTCAGCCAGAAACTTTACCAGTAACCGAAACTGCACCAGTACAGAAAGCCGAATCTCCTTACGGAAATACCAAACAGATTGCCGAGGAAATATTAGCAGAAACAGCTGCAGTAACACCTGATTTAAATGTAATCGCTTTGCGTTATTTTAACCCGGTTGGTGCACACGAAACCGCTTTAATTGGCGAATTGCCTAATGGTGTTCCTGCCAATCTTGTCCCTTTCATTACCCAATCGGCTATTGGCAAACGTGGTCCGATTACGGTTTATGGCGACGATTACAATACTCCTGATGGTTCTGCCATCCGCGATTATATCCATGTGGTTGATTTGGCAAAGGCACATGTTGCGGCGATTAAGAAACTGGAAGAAGGAAATCCTAACGGTAATTACGATGTTTTCAATATCGGTACCGGTAAAGGCTCTTCAGTTTTAGAAATTATAGCAGCTTTCGAAAAAGTGAACGGAGAGAAACTTGAGTATAAAATCGGTCCAAGAAGGGCAGGTGATATTGTTCAGATTTATGGCGACGTTCAAAAATCGAATAAAGAACTGGGCTGGAAAGCCAATCTTGATATCAATGAGATGATGCGCTCTGCATGGGAGTGGGAAAAATACATCAAGGCTAACCCTTTTTAAATGAAGTTATCGGAGCACAAGGATCTAAAAACTGCTATAACAGAATTGCCTGTCAAAGAAAAAGACAAGCTATTGCTGCGTTTGGTGGCCAAAGATAAAGTGCTTACAGAGCATCTTCATTACAAATTATTAGAAGATGAAACCGATTTGGAAGATCGGAAGGAGAGGATTAAAGCCGATGTGGAAGAACAGATTCTGGAACTGAAAAAACTAAATGCCAAAGAGGCATTGGTAAAGGTTAGGAAGATGATCACCTCGGTTAATCATTTTTATAAAGTGACTAAAGATCCGGTTGGTGAGGTAGAATTGAAACTGTTTATCCTCAATGCCATCCCTTTTGATTATAAGAAATCAATTTTTGGTTATCGCGATTTTATGATGCTTTTCAGTATATTTTACTTAAAAACTGTCGCGGTAACCATAAATAAATTCAAAAAACTGCACGAAGACCTGCAGTTTGATTTAAGTGAAGACTTAAATAATTTGCTCGATAAAATCTATTCCTCTAAATTAGCTGGTGCAGCAGAGGCAAGCAATTTGCCAAAAGAGATAAGTTAAAGCTATGATCTATCATTATGTTCGGATTATTTAAAAAGAAAAAAATAGCACCCGAATTTAATTTCTCTGGTATCGGCACAGATATGCACTCGCACATTATTCCGGGGATTGATGATGGCGCACAAGCGCTTAAAGATTCTTTCCTTTTGGCCAAAAGATTTAAAGATCTGGGCTATAAGAAGCTAATCGCCACTCCGCACATCATGGCCGATTATTTTCGCAATACGCCCGATACCATTAACCGTGGCTTGGATACATTGAGAAAAGGCCTGCAGGAAATCGAACTCGATCTGGAGGTTGATGCCGCTGCCGAATATTATCTGGATGAAACTCTTGAAAAAAAGATCAAACAAAAAGAGGTGTTGACTTTTGGGAATAATTATCTTTTGTTTGAATTATCTTATATAAATGCCCCTCAGAACCTGATCGATTTTATAAAGATGATGCAAGATGCCGGATACAAACCGGTGCTGGCTCATCCTGAGCGTTATCCTTACTACTACAATTCTTTCGAAAGCTATCATCAGATCAGAGAAACCGGCTGCCTGTTACAAATGAACGGCATTGCTTTAACAGGTTACTATGGCGCTGGTGCAAAAAAAGTAGCAGGAGAAATGGTCGAAAACCACATGGTCGATTTCGTAGGCAGCGATATGCATCACTTAAAACATGCTGCGGCGCTCGAAGATAGTCTTAGTACGCCTTTAATGCAACAGCTGCTTACCCAGTCTCAATTGAATAACGCATTGCTTTAAAGTTCATTAGCTCATTTGTCATTCGTTCATTGGTTTGCAAGCAGCCAATTGTAAGTCTCGTCATCCTGAACTTGTTTCAGGATCTATAGCGGAGTAAATCCAGTATAGACTAACCGCTAACTTTTTTAGTTAACCGATTCAAACAATTATCAATTAAGCCCTTAGAGCATCCATCATGAACTAATAAACCATTGATCAATGAACTAATGACCAGTGAACCAACTCTATTCGTACCTCAAGGCCTCTACAGGATCTAGTTTTGATGCCTTTTTAGCAGGATAATATCCAGATAGGATTCCTACAAATACACATAATACAAAACCACCAATAATAAACAGCCAAGGGATTAAGAATGCGCCGCCCATGGCCAGGGAGATCAGGTTCCCTAAAACTATTCCCAGGAAAATACCTAAAGCACCACCCATTAAACAGATTACTACGGCCTCGATCAAGAACTGGCGGCGAATTACCTTCGGGTTTGCGCCGATGGCTTTACGGATACCAATTTCGCGTGTACGTTCAGTAACCGAAACGAGCATGATGTTCATTAAGCCGATTGAAGCTCCAATTAGGGTAATAACTCCGATGGCAACACCACCAATAGCCACAAAAGCCAGATTTTCGAATAAAGTTTGAGCAATGGCATCACTCTTGGTAATCTCGAAATTATTGGTTTCGTTCACCTTTACCTTGCGGATATTTCTGAATAGTGCAGTAGATTCACCAATAATGTTTTCCTGCATCTCATTACTGGGTACCATTACTGTTATGGTGTAAGATGGATTGGCATTGGCGTTAATCTGTTTGGCTTTTAGCAAAGGCACATAAACAGCCCTATCGCCGCTAAAGCCCATACTCGATCCTTTTTTCTCCAATATGCCAACAATTTTAAAACGGTTATTACCTACATTGATGAGTTTGTCTAAAGGATCGGCATCTTTGAACAATTTTTCCACCACTTCGCCACCAACAATACAAACATTGCTTCCGAGCTGTATTTCAGAAACACTAAAATTTCTTCCTTGTGATAAATTTAGACCTTGAGAGGCTAAGCCATTTTCGTCTATACCCTGAACATTAATATTTGGATTGGTTTTTAAACTGCCGTATTTTATGGTAGAACCACCACTGGCAAAAACACTTACAGCAACAGTTGCAGGGGTATTCAGGCTATCTTTAAATTTAACGGCATCTTCGTAGCGGATGGCCTTAAAAGGTTTTGGCCGTTTACCATTTCCTATCCTGATTCCCGTACCACGGTTTCTGATGGTAAACGAGTTGGCGCCCATGCTACTAAAAGCATCGGTCATACTTTTCTTTACAGCATCAAGAGTGGTTAAAATCCCAACCAAAGCCATTAAACCAATGGCAATAATTAAGGCGGTAAGCATAGTGCGCAAGCGGTTACCTTTAATAGATTCTAATGCCAGTCTGATGTTTTCTCTGTAATTCATGTAGTGTAAGTATCAAGTATCGGGAATTAAGTAGCAAGATAGGCTTTCGCCTTAAACCCTATACCCTTTGCCTTAAACCTTTATTTGTAAAAATAAAAAAAGTCCCGATGTTTAGACAAGGGGACCGCACTATATGTTACAATAATATTTTATTTATGCCGAGAAACTCGTACCACAGCCGCAAGTGCTGGTTGCATTTGGGTTAACAAAGGTAAAACCACGCGAGTTTAATCCATCTTGCCAATCGATCATCATGCCCATTAAGTACATTTGGTGCGCTTTGTTCATAAAAACCTTAATGCCATCAATGAAATATTCCTGATCGCCTTCTTTTCTCTGATCGAAACCTAAAATGTAATTCATGCCAGCGCAACCGCCACCTTCTACGCCAACGCGTAATCCGTAATCTTCGCTAATCTCCTGCTGATCCTTTAATTTATATAACTCTTTAGCTGCTCCTTCAGAAAAAGTAACGGGTGCAAATGCTGTATCAACTGTTGTGCTCATGTTATTTAAATTTTATCTGTTACAAATATAAATAATAATGCACATTTTTGCTTTTAACGGTCCGTTAATATTACCGTATTTAAACAATACTTATGAATACCCAACAGATTTTAATTGATGTAGTGATCTTATTTGCCGGCATTTTCGTTGCACTAATGGCTGTTTATTATATTTTAAAGAGCGATATTCAGCGTTTCTTTAACCTAAAAACCATTGAGCTGAACAAAGAAAGCAGGGCACATCTTTTACCGTTAAGATTACAGGCTCACGAACGTTTAATCATTTTTATCGACCGGATTAACCCTGCAAATTTGCTTGTCCGCCTGCATCAGCAAGGAATTGCCATTGCTACGCTGCAAGCAGGTATTTTAAATGAAATCCGTTCGGAGTACCAACATAATATTACCCAGCAGTTGTATGTAGATAGTGTAACCTGGGGTGTGGTGCGTAAATTAAAAGACGATACCATTGCCATGATTAACAATGCAGTACAAGGTTTACCTGCTGATGCAAATGGAATTGAGTTGAGTAAAGCAATTTTACAGCACATGGTCAGTATTGATGAAAATCCTTATGATTTAACCATTGAACTGATCAAAAAGGATATTCACCAACTTTTTTGATGAGGTTAATTGGTTAATCGTTTAAATTGGTTAACTGAAATATGCACAGTTAACCAATTAACCAGTTTCAACAGTTAAGCAACTTTGCTGCACTAATGAACCAATGACCATTGACCTAATAAACTAACCGATTATGAGCGAAAAAAAGTACACCACCACTTCAGGTATTGAAATAAAAGCGCTGTATACCGAAGCAAAGCCAATGGAAGAACTGCCTGGAGAATTTCCTTTTACCAGGGGAATCCAGAAGGATATGTACCGCGGTCGCTTGTGGACGATGAGGCAGTATGCCGGTTTTTCAACTGCTGAAGAATCAAACAAACGTTATCATTATTTATTGGCTCAGGGAACAACGGGCTTATCTGTTGCTTTTGATCTTCCAACACAAATCGGTTACGACTCTGATCATGAAATGGCTGATGGAGAGGTTGGTAAAGTGGGTGTGGCTATCGATTCGTTAAAGGATATTGAAATTTTATTTGATGGCATCGAACTGAAAAACATCACGACTTCGATGACGATCAATGCAACGGCTTCAATTTTACTGGCCATGTATATTGCGCTGGCTAAAAAACAGGGTGCAGATTTAAAACAGATTTCGGGGACGATACAGAACGATATTTTAAAAGAATATGCTGCAAGAGGCACATATATCTATCCGCCAAAGCAATCCATGCGTTTAATTACCGATATTTTTGAGTTCTGTAGCAAAGAAGTGCCAAAGTGGAATACCATTTCTATATCTGGCTACCACATTCGTGAAGCTGGATCAACCGCTGTACAAGAACTTGCTTTTACATTGGCTAATGGCAAAACCTACCTAAAAGCCGCTATAGATAAAGGTTTAGACATTAATGTATTTGCGAAGCGGTTATCGTTCTTCTTCAATTGCCATAATAATTTCTTTGAAGAAATAGCGAAATTTAGGGCCGCAAGGCGGATGTGGGCGAAAATTACCAAAGATTTGGGTGCTGCAGACGAAAAAGCACAGATGTTAAGATTTCATACCCAAACCGGAGGCTCAACCTTAACGGCGCAACAACCTCTAAACAATGTAATCAGGGTAAGCAATCAGGCTATGGCTGCCATTCTTGGCGGAACTCAATCCTTACATACCAATGGTTATGATGAGGCACTTTCGCTTCCAACTGAATCGGCTGCAAAAATTGCTTTGCGTACCCAACAGATTATTGCCTTCGAGAGTGGTGTTACCGATACCGTAGATCCATTGGCTGGATCGTTCTTTGTAGAAAGCTTAACTGATGAAGTTGAGGCTGCTGCCTGGGCTTATGTCGATCGGATAGATGCAATGGGAGGTTCGGTTAATGCCATTGAAAGCAACTATATGCAAAATGAAATTGCTGATGCATCTTATCAGTATCAAAAAGAAATCGAAAATGGCCAAAGAATCTCCGTAGGTGTAAATAAATTTACCCAGGAAGAAGAAGGCCTGACAGAGGTTTTTAATATTGATGATTCAATCCGCAAACTGCAATCTGAAAAATTAGAGTATTTAAAAGCAACCCGCGATGGAGATGCTGTAGAAAAAGCATTGCAAAAGCTGGAAGAAGCTGCTAAAGGCGAGAAAAATTTGATGCCGTTGATTATAGATGCCGTTGAAAAATATGCTACACTCGGCGAAATTGCAGATGTGTTTAGACGGACTTTTGGCGTTTATTAATTAACTTAACCTTCGTGGTTTTTGCGCTTTATTTCAGGATAAAATTAAAGGGACTTTGCTTTTAATTATGTCTTGATAAAATGAACGAATATTTTGTTCATTGATCCTAAAATAATGAGTTAAGCTGTCGTAAAATTCATACAACAATAAGGCGAAATGAAATAATCTAATATTAATTTAAACGATCTGCTTAAATTAATATTAATTTATTTATCTTATGGCTTTGATTCTCAGTTTATTCGAGATTAAAAAAGACTAAAACGCTTAACTAGTGCCTAAAATGGCTTAGATTTTGCTTTTTCAACAGCTATTCGAAGTGATGGGGATGTATTGATGTTAAATTATGGTTAATGTGGATAACCAGTGTTAATAAATAGTTATCAACATAAAAAATTGAGGTTAAGCGGGCTACTATATTCCTTATCAGTACGTTACGATTTATTTGAAATTTTTGTTTAAAATGTTGATAATTTTCTCAATATTCGTAGTCCCTAAACGGACCATCCCTTTAATTCGAATAGGCACTGTAAACCAATAAATTATAGAAATCGCAATGGAAAAAACTTGTACAGAAGTATGGAAGAACTGTCTTCAAATTATTAAGGATAACATTCCGAGCCAAAGTTTCAAAACTTGGTTCGAGCCAATAACAGCCCTTAAATTGGAAGGTAAGGTTTTAACTATACAGGTGCCAAGTTTGTTCTTTTACGAATGGCTTGAAGAACATTATGTAGGCTTGCTTCGCAAGACTGTAAAAAAACAACTTGGAGAGGATGGCAGGTTGGAATATAACATCGTTGTAGATAAATCATCAAACAGCGGTAATCCTTATACTACCAATATGCCCTCAAATGGAAATGGAGCGGAGGCAAAGGTACAATCGATGCCGATTCCGGTTTCCATTAATAAGGATATTAAAAACCCATTTATTATCCCTGGATTAAAAAAATTAAATGTTGATCCACAATTAAACTCTAACTATACTTTCGAAAATTATATTGAGGGAGATTGCAACCGCTTGGCGCGTTCTGCAGGTTACGCTGTAGCTGCTAAACCAGGAGGTACATCTTTTAACCCGCTAATGATTTACGGAGGAGTAGGTTTGGGTAAAACACACCTGGCGCAGGCAATCGGTAACGAGATTAAACGCAGCATGCCAGATAAATTGGTGATTTATGTAAGCTGTGAGAAATTCTGTCAGCAGTTTGTAGATTCATTAAAAAACAACACCATTAACGATTTCGTTAACTTTTATCAGGCAATGGATGTGATCATTATGGATGATGTACACAACTTTGCTGGTAAAGAAAAAACACAGGATATTTTCTTCCATATTTTCAATCACCTTCACCAATCGGGCAAACAGGTAATCTTAACATCTGATAAAGCACCGAAAGATTTAGCTGGTTTGGAAGAGCGTTTGTTAAGCCGTTTTAAATGGGGTTTATCTGCAGATTTACAGATTCCTGATCTGGAAACACGTATTGCCATTTTAAGAAAGAAAATGTATGCTGATGGTATTGAGTTACCAGGCGAGGTGGTAGAATATGTTGCACACAACATTGATAACAATGTGCGTGAGTTAGAGGGGGCTATGGTATCTCTTTTGGCACAGGCTACATTGAATAAAAAAGAAATCGATTTAGCCCTTGCTAAGCAAATGCTGAAGAACTTCATTAAAAATACTTCTAAAGAAATTTCAATGGAGTACATCCAGAAATTGGTTTGCGAGTATTTCGAGGTTCCTGTTGATATGGTTAAATCGCAAACACGTAAACGAGAAATTGTTCAGGCACGTCAGATTTCGATGTACCTTTCTAAAAGTCATACTAAATCATCGTTGAAAACAATTGGTGCTTTCTTCGGTGGCCGCGATCACAGTACCGTAATTTATGCTTGCCAAACAGTAGAAGATTTAATTGATACTGATAAAAAGTTTAAAGCTTACGTACACGATATCCAAAAGAAATTAAAAATGAGCTAAACTAAGTTCAGAACTGAAAGGTAGAAGGGTTTAAATAAAATCTTTCGTTCATGTTCAAAAGTTTATGCAAAAAAACAAAGGCCCGATATTTTATCGGGCCTTTGTTTTGATGTGTTTTTTAAGAAAAAAATTAAAGTTTTTCCACTTCAGCTAAGCCATATAATAAGGCCGCAACATGTAATGCCTGGGCTATTTTGTTGTCTTTTATCAGTTGCTTTACTTCCTCAACAGTATATTCTTCAACATTTAATATTTCATGTTCATCTAAATGCTGTTCATGTGTTTTAATACCACCTGTTAAGAAGTAGGTAAAGGTTCTATTATTTGACGTTGCCGGATTAGGATAAAGCTCGGCAATAAGTTTGCAGGTTTTAAAACTGTAACCTGTTTCTTCTAAAAGTTCACGTTTAACTGCAAACTCAGGTGCTTCATCGCCATCAATTACACCGCCGGGAACTTCAAGCGAAATAATATCAGCCGCATGACGGTACTGGCGCACCATGATTATTTTTCCTGCTTCTGTTAATGCAATTGCATTTGCCCAGTTTGGATACTCTAAAACATAGTAGTCGTCTTTTATAATACCATCAGGAAGTTTAACCTCGTCTACCCTTAAGGTAGCCCACTTTTCTCTTACTAAATATTTAGAGGCAATTTTTTGCCACTTTTCTATAATCATCTATTTACATTGTTTTGTTTAGTGCCATGCGCGTGGCGTTTAGCGCAAATACTGTTGTATCGTTTTCTGACGGTGCAAGTTTACCAAATGTACGATCTTGTGCCGATCTGACAGGTATTGATAGACTAAATTCAGCTTTGGCGCAATCATTTGGTTTCTATCAAGACTTGTACCTAATTCGTAATATAAGAATTCGCTCAGTGAGTCGAGTTTTTCGGGAGGGAGGTCGCCTTCGGCTAACCAATTTTCAAAAACCGAAAGATCTTCATTTTCAAGAATTTCTTTTGGCAATTGGAAGCTGCCTTCCATGGTTTCGTCAAAAAGCTGATTGGCTTCAGCCAACTTGCCTTCTAACTTTAAGCCCATAATACGGGCCAAAACCTGTGCAAGTTTCTGTATTTCTGCTGTGATTAAATCTCTTCTGTACATTATTGTTGTAATGTTTTAATCTGTTGGAAAGTTGTAACGTTCAAAAAGGAACAGATTCTAACTTATGGACTATGGACTATGGACTATGGACTATGGACTATGGACTATGGACTACCAGCTTCCGCTGCTTCCACCACCGCCAAAACTTCCTCCGCCAAAACCACCGAATCCACCGCCGCCTCCACCAGAAGAACCGCCTCCCCAGCCACCGCTGCTTCGGCCGCCACCACCACCGCTTCCAAAAAGCATTGCCCAGAACAAAGCGTTAGATGCACCCCGGCCGCCAATTACTTCGCTACCGCCACCGCCACCTTTTCTCATGATGATGATGATGACGATTACAATAATGATAATAATTACAATACTGCCACCTCCGCCACCTTTCTTTGAAGAAGTTTTAGGACTATCATTTTTATATTCGCCTTTGGTATATTTTATAATCGAAGTAGTACCTTCATCTAAGCCGGCATAATAATTTCCGGCTCTAAAATTGGGTTTAATATCGTTATCAATAATACGCTTGGCATAAATATCGGGCAATGCGCCTTCCAGGCCATAACCTGTTTGGATAGAAATTTTTCGATCGCCAACGGCCACAACGATCATAATACCGTTGTTTTTGCCACTTTGGCCAACTCCCCATTTTCGGCCCAGCTCAACGGCGTATTCGTTAATATCATAATCGCCTACAGATTTTAATATTGCTATGGCAATCTGTGTTGATGATGAATCATTAAAAGCTACTAATTTAGTTTCCAGTTGCTGCTTTTGATCGGCTGATAACACATTAGCGTAATCATTAACCAAAGTATTGGGTTTCTCTGGAAAATCCTGTGCAAAGGCGAAAGTGAATAATAAACTCAGTAACGAGAAAAGGAATATTTTCTTCATCGCTTATTTCTGCTCTAGATTGTCCATAAAAATGATATCATTTGGTAATTCATTAATGTCGCCTTTTTGAGGAGGGAAGAACAAGCCTAGTTTTTCTCCAGCTAATGCTACGCCCGCAATAATGCCATCAGCTAAATTGCCTTTTGCAAAGTGTGCAGTCATCGCTATTTTGGCTGTTTCCCAAAAATTTTCTGGTACTACCTGGTTAATACCTACATCGCCAATAATGGCAAATTTATGATCGGCATGCGCAAGGTAAATCAGTACCCCATTTCTTTTAGCTGTTTTGTCCATATCCAGCTTGGTAAAATACTCGATAGCTTTTTCGTATGGATCGCCTGCGCAATGTTTGTCAATAGCAATCCTAATTTCTCCAGAAGTTGCTCTTTCGGCATCGGAGATCGCGTTTGCTATTTTTTCTTGTTCAATATCTGAAAATAACGACATGTGCTTATTTTGTATGAAGTAAAAAGGGTAATAAATGTTTAGTTAATAAACATTCACTACCCTTATATATTGTGTTGAGAATATTAAAATTCTACTTTAGGTGCATCTTTTGCGGTAGCATCGGCCTCGAAATACCCTTTAGGTTTAAAGCCGAACATGCCAGCTGTTAAATTGGTTGGGAACGATCTGATTTTGCCATTATACTCTTGCACAGCATCGTTAAAATCTTTACGGGCAACGGTAATCCTATTTTCGGTGCTTTCTAACTGCGCCGATAAATCACTGAATTGCTGTGTAGCCCTTAGTTCAGGGTAATTTTCGGTAATCGATAATAATTTACCCAAAGCCTGGCTCAATTGCCCTTGAGCAGCCTGGTATTTTTGGATGTTTTCTGGTGTCAGTTCATCAGCTTTAACCGTCATCTGTGTTGCTTTTGCACGTGCTTCTATTACAGCAGTTAAAGTACCCTGTTCAAATTTAGCCGCTCCTTTTACAGTGGCTACCAGGTTCGGAATTAAATCTGCTCTTCTTTGATATTGGGTTTGCACAGTTCCCCATTTCGATTTAACGTTCTCATCAAGTTTAACCATGCTGTTGTATCCGCATGAACTTAAAGTGCTCACTGCAATAACTGCAGCTAAAATTCCAAATATTAATCTTTTCATTTTTATGGTTTTTGTCTTTTTAATAGAATTGATTTATGGTCAATTTACGAATTAGATATCAAATTGCATGCCTTTGTTACAGTTTCGGTATTTACCTGACAGGTTGACAAGCTTCATTGCCGTTTTAATTGAACAGAGTTGAGTGAAAAACACAAGATTTTTTGTTGAAGCGCAGGTTTTTTTGCCTTTTTTTAACGTTTGTTCCCGCTCTCACTCTACTTCGTGCCCGCTCCGATCGGGGCTAAAAACTTTGGGCTGTGGCACAGAAAACCGGAATAGTAGCAGAAAAATAACCTAATTAAACCCGATCGAACGTATGCCCCCAATTTTTTATTGGGGCAGAAGGGAGAGCGGGACTGTAGTTTCCAATGAAATACTGCAATTGCTTTCCAAAAAACATAAAAATATTACTTTAGTCTGCTAATAGTTTTTATTCATATGCTGAAATCATCAAATATGCGATCAGATATTTATCTTTGTAGCGTTCGGGATAAAAACCTGACATGATATGCAAAAAGACATCGAAATTACACTGCACCCGCATGAGGTAGCGCAAACAGAAGTGATTAACCAGAAACTGGCTGAAGCGCTAAAATTACCTGGATCAAGAATTAAAGGCTATGAAATCCTGAAAAGATCGATAGATGCACGCTCGAGAAAAGTGATATTCAGACTTCAGGTAAAAGTTTTTGTCGATGAGGAAGCCGCTCCCGAAGTATACACCATTAATTATAAAAACGTAAGCGACGCGAAGCCTGTGATTATTATCGGGGCTGGCCCGGCTGGGTTATTTGCAGCTTTGCAGTGTATCGAGAATGGATTAAAACCCATTATTATCGAACGTGGTAAAGATGTAAAACAGCGCCGGAGAGATTTAGCTGCCATAAACAAGCAGGGTTTGGTGAATACCGAATCTAATTATTGTTATGGTGAAGGTGGAGCCGGAACCTATTCGGATGGTAAACTGTATACCCGTTCCAATAAACGGGGCGATATTAATAAAGTGCTCCAGGTTTTTGTAAACCATGGGGCAGAAGCTGATATTGCTATCGATGCCCGTCCACATATAGGTACCAACAAACTTCCGCATATTATTACTTCCATAAAAGATACGATCCTGAATGCTGGGGGCGAGGTGATGTTCGATAGCCGTATGACTGATATTTTGATCGAATTCGGAAAAGTAAAAGGAATTGAGATCAATTTTGAAGAAAAGTTGTTCGCTGATGATATTATCCTGGCAACAGGTCATTCTGCAAGAGATGTGTACGAATTGTTGAACAGTAAAAATATCCTGATTGAGGCAAAACCATTTGCTTTAGGTGTACGGATTGAACATCCTCAGGAAATTATTGATTCAGCCCAATACCATTGCGATATTAGATCGGAGTTTTTACCTCCAGCGTACTACAGTTTGGTGGAGCAGGTTGGTGCCCGTGGGGTATTTTCTTTTTGCATGTGCCCTGGAGGCATTATTGCGCCTTGTTCTACAGGCGAAAATGAGATCGTGGTAAATGGCTGGTCGCCATCTAAACGGAATAACCCTTATGCCAATTCAGGAACGGTGGTACAGGTTACCTTAAACGATGTTCAGGGTTACGATCCGCTTAGAATGTTGCACTTCCAATCGGAGATTGAGAAAATGGCTTTTGAGGCCGGTGGTGGAAACCTGGTTGCTCCGGCCCAGCGCATGGTTGATTTTGTGAACAATAAATTATCGATCGATCTACCAAAGAACTCCTATCTTCCTGGTACCAAAAGTTCTATGCTCGACAATATTTTACCCGATTTCGTATCAGATAGTTTACGTGTAGCATTACCCTTGTTTGGGAAAAAGATTAAGGGATATTATACAAATGAAGCTATTTTGGTAGGGGTAGAGAGCAGAACATCATCACCGGTTAGAATTCCGAGAGATAAAGAGACTTACCAGCACCCTCAGGTAAAAGGTTTATATCCTTGCGCAGAAGGCGCAGGTTATGCCGGTGGAATTGTATCTGCAGCAATAGATGGTATTAACTGTGCAAATGCAATATTAAAAGCATCTTAACAAACTTTATATTGCCCCAATTGTTGTTTAGGTATGTTTAATATCACGAACGAAATTAAAAAGGCATTTAATGGCGATGCCTGGCATGGTAACCATGTAATGCAAACCTTAAATAACGTTAATCCTGAAAGTGCATTTAGCCATTTTGTGCCGGGGGCGCATTCTATTGCCGAAATCGCCCTGCATTTAACTGCTTGGACAGAAGAAGTTACCTCAAGATTGAGTGGGAAACCTGCTGCAGAACCCGCAATGGGTGATTGGCCAGTGCCCGAAAGTAGAACGCCTAAAGCCTGGGAGCGCATTATCTTTAATTTTAAAATTGCTAATGAAGAACTCATCCGCTTGTGCGAAAGCATAAAAAATAACCAATGGAATGATGAAGTGCAGCGTGAGCGGAACCCGGCGTTGGGAACAGGCGTAACCAATGCAGAGCTTTTAAGTGGTTTAGCACAGCACCATGCCTACCATTCTGGTCAGATCGCTTTGCTTTCTAAATTTTAATAGCTTAATTAACCTGTAATCAATAAATCTTTGGAATCACCTTTATGAAGAAGACACTTATTATCGGCGCGTCGCCAAACCCATCCAGATACGCTTATAAAGCAGCCAATATGCTCAAGCGCTTCAATCACGAAATTGTTAACGTGGGCATAAAGAAAGGAGAGGTTGCAGGCGTAGAAATTGAAAAACCGGATCAGATCCACACCGATATAGATACCATAACTTTATATATTGGCCCACCGCTACAGGCGCAATATCACGATTACATTCTGGCAACCAAGCCCAAGCGGGTAATTTTCAATCCAGGAACTGAAAATTATGAACTGGAAAAATTATTGAATCAGCACAATATCGAACCAGTTGAAGCCTGTACTTTGGTATTGCTAAGCACAGGGCAGTATTAAAATCTATATACCACTCCCCAGTTTACGTAATCAGCCTGTGCAAAGTGCATATAGGTTTTGGCCTGTAAGCCAATGTGCGGCGTAATATTAAAAGTAGGTCCGAAGGTCCAATACCAGGTCGCTTTATCCATCAATCTATTGTAGTGGATGTATTTTCCAATCTGTGCCGCAACGGTTATGCGCCATAAGTTGATGTCAGCACCAACACTAATCCCAGTACGCCATTTATCATACGAAGTGCCATAGTTCTGAAAGGTTGCTCCATAATTATCCGGGTCAAACACGGTATAATAATAAACGGCATCCGCACCGGCCTTAAGCGACATCACATCATTCAGGTAAAAATTGTAACCTGCATATAACCCGCTTTTGTATAAACTTTTTGTTCTATCGCCAAATACCCCCCTTGCGCCTAAACCCGCACTAAGCTCAATTGAATTACGCTGTAAAGTGGTGTAGGTACTTTTTCGTTCAGCAGTTAATGTTTTCGGATTGTTTAATTTAAGTCCGATGTAAACATTTCCGGTGTTCAAACCCCCATTGGGTACAGTAGCTCCACCATTCGATACGTGTAAAAAACCGAAACCTACTAAGAGATCCGCATATTTACTCATTGGCAGCTCCATTCCTAAATCTGCTTTAATGGTTTCATTAATCGGGCTTCCCAAAAAACGGTTTTTGGTATTGTTAAAGTAATACTTGTTTGTATAACCCAAGCCAACGCCTGGCGTAAAATTAAATTTAGCTTTTCCGACTTTGAATAACTGAAAATCCATTTGTGCCACTAAGCCATATACCTGCCCAAAAGCATTGGCCGAAGTATCTTTTGTGCCTTTCAGCTTGCTCAGATCTCTAAAAACAAATCCGATCCCGTAAGATTGCGCGCCACCAAATCCAATCCATTTATCGCTGTTCTGACTGATGTCTTTAAAATATGCAGCGTCAAATCCCGTAATCTGATCCTGAAACAGATGCGCCTGATCATTATTTATATGTGTACCGAATATGGGCTTAATAATAATCGAATGATTTTCAGGAGCAATTTGAGCCTTAGCAAATGCGCTGCCTGTAATAACGAGAATAAAAGAGAGTAGTTGTTTTTTCATTAGCTTTTACTAAAACGGTAAGCAAGACTATAAAAGGCATAACGGTAGCCAGTGGCACTATTTTTAACTTCGTTCGAAGTAAAAGTAGCAGTATAATTGGCTGTCCAGCGTGCAATGGCGAAGGTTAAGCCTACCTGTGTGGTAAAAACAACAGGTTTGGGTTTAAAGGTGATCGGCCCTTTATCATTCAAAAATAATCCGCCCTGCAAACTCGAATCGAAAGCAATGGCATGTAACTGAGGACTAACAGAAAGGAAAAGTTCGTACTTGCGTTGCGCTTTGTTCGGATGGTTATTGCTTACCAAGCTGTTAAAAGCCGATGAACCATCCATATCGTTAAATCTGCCCAGGCGTAACATTGCGCCGAGATTGGCTTTTGTAATCACATTACCAACTGCTGCCGAAGTTGTTCCTGTAATATCGAATATTTTATTGTTTGTGCTCATTAAAAGCTCGTTGTATTCTACACCTAGGTTTAATGTTGGTTCGCTATTTAAACCGTATTCCCATCCTTCAATCTGATTTTGACCAACCAGCTTATGAAATGCTTTTTGAAA
This sequence comes from Pedobacter sp. ISL-64, assembly GCF_018613605.1. GTDB lineage: Bacteria > Bacteroidota > Bacteroidia > Sphingobacteriales > Sphingobacteriaceae > Pedobacter. Next base: position 453,729 of record NZ_JAGGPU010000002.1, read on the forward strand.
CTCTTCACCCAAAGCATCTTTTCCCGTAAGTCCAATCTGCGCAGAAACCTTAAGCATCTGTTTATTTACGTAAAACCGACTATAATTTGCTTCGCCATAAAGGTATGCCGTAAAAGGGCGGTCGTGTAGGGCGGGGTTTGGTACAAAGCTGTAATACGGATTGTATATTTTTTGGCCAAATTCAAAACCGATAATTTCTTTACTTCTTCCTGCTTTTAAGTTCTCCCCGTTCAGGGCATGCCTATATTTAATAAAAGCGCCGTTTGTATAATAACGGTCGCTGGTAATGTCAATGTAAGCATCGTTCTCAGATATAACAACAAGCTCATTTTTATAATTTTGCGCATAACCGATTTCTGCTATGCAGATAAATAGCAGAGAAAAGTATAGTTTGAGCATCAACTTCATTTATTGGATGGTTTAATAAAGCCATAAAAGTATTAATTATTGTTTAAAAATTCGATACGATGCCTGCCAATTGCACACGAGTCTTCTGAAGTTTCAATAGGCATAGGCGTTGGAAAACGTCGGAAGTCTATTCAGGCCACGCAGGTTATGCTATACTATATAAGATTGCTTTTGTTTTTAGGAAAGGCAGGTTCTTGCTACTATGTAGGTTTGTTCCCGCTATCCGCTTTATCCCGATGAAAAATCGGGATGCCCGCTGCTATCGGGTTTATTTCGCAGGGTCATCCGAAGTTTTAAACGGCTGGGGGGGCAGGAAAACCCGA
>NZ_JAGGPU010000029.1 GCF_018613605.1 Pedobacter sp. ISL-64
GTAAAGATATGAGCAGGACTACAGAAACCTACGAGCACTGTTTCTGCGCTCCAAAAAAAAAATCGCAATGACTTAGGAGTTTAGAAAGGGAAGGAGCGGATGAATAACTTCGTAAGTCAGAAGCTTCTGAAATTCTAATGCGCTTTTCCCCGCTTAATACTTACGAAATCCTGCCAGGCTCAGTCCATTGAGGTTTCGTAAGATGTCCATAAAATAAAAAAGACCTAAGTTAAATAACAACTTAGGTCTTTTTTATGCGTTTGGAACTCAACACTCCAAACTAAAAACTCCAAACTTACTTACTGGCAGCTTTAGCGTGGTCAGCTAAAAATGTAGCTAAACCGCTATCTGTTAGTGGGTGTTTTAATAAACCTGCAATAGCAGCCAAAGGTGCAGTAATTACATCAGCACCTAATTTAGCACAGTTTACAATGTGTAATGGTCCACGGATTGATGCAGCTAAAATCTGAGTTTCGTAACCGTAGTTATCAAAAATAGTTCTGATATCTTCAATTAAAACCAAACCATCGCTAGAAATATCATCTAAACGGCCTAAAAACGGAGAAACATAAGTAGCTCCAGCTTTAGCAGCTAATAATGCCTGTCCGGCAGAAAAAATTAAAGTACAGTTGGTTTTAATTCCTTTTGACGAGAAATATTTAATGGCTTTAACACCATCTTTAATCATTGGTACTTTTACTACGATTTTCGGGTTTAAAGCGGCTAAAGCTTCACCTTCTTTAACAATTTCATCGAAAGTAGTAGCAATAACTTCTGCACTTACGTTATCATCAACAATATCGCAGATCGCTTTGTAGTGGTTAATTACATTTTGTTCGCCAGTAATACCTTCTTTCGCCATTAAGCTAGGGTTGGTGGTTACGCCATCTAAAATGCCAAGATCTTGCGCTTCTTTGATTTGATCAAGATTTGCTGTGTCAATAAAAAATTTCATGTTTATAAATTCTTAAATATTTGAGTTTCTATGATTGAACCCTGAAGAATTTAGTTCCCCCTTCAGGGGATTAAGGGAAAAGAAAAAAAGGGCAAGCACCTTCTATCGCACCGCTACAACCTTCTACCCTTGCTGTGTTCCCACCCTGGGGGAGTTCAAAGGGAGCTGGTCGTAAAAGACTTGCCCGGCCACAAAGGTAGAAAAAGAAGTTGTTACACAAAATGCATTTTTGTATTTTTTTTCTCTTTTAGGCTATGTAGCTGATTAGTAAATTAATAAAATTAAAATGTGTATTTTTAGAAGTTAGCAGGAAATACAAGATAAACAATTTTTCAAGCAGAATGTTTATATATAAATTAAATATTCATAAATAAATCATTAATTAAAACGTTTTAGGTCTGAATTTTACAGAAAAAGCAAATTTATTGTACAATATTACCATTATAAATTTGATAAATATTTATCGCTATCATTATCATTTTTTCAATCGAAACGCTTTAAATTACTTAAGAACTAAAATTTTTCTAAAAATCATATCAACTCTGTAATTTAAGATTTGTTTTTCGTATCTTAGTGTTTCCTATACACTAACAACTAACGAGCAAAGAATGGAACCAAACAGTGGATTGTACGATGCGCAATTTGAACACGATGCCTGCGGTATTGGGTTCGTTGCACATGTGAAAGGGCGAAAATCGCATCAAATCATCTCTGATGCACTTACTATTTTAGAGAATCTAGATCATAGAGGGGCATGTGGAGCAGAACCAAATACAGGCGATGGTGCAGGTATTATGATTCAGATTCCTCACGAATTTTTTTACGACGAATGTTTAAAAGCTGGCTTTAGCCTACCAGAAACCAATAACTATGGTGTAGGTATGTTATTTATGCCAAAAGATATCAGATCGAGAGAAGAGTGCAGAGAATTGATTTACCGTGCCGCCGAAAAATTAGGCCTGGAAATTTTAGGCTTTAGAAAAGTTGATGTTGACACAACAGATATTGGCAATATGGCCCTTTCTGTTGAACCAGAAATTGAGCAGGTATTTATTGCCCGTCCTTATGCAGTGGCACCAGGGGCAGATTTCGAACGTAAACTTTATATTTTTAAAAATTACCTGATTAAACTGATCGTAAACACCGTTCATGGTGGTAAAGATTTTTATATTGTTTCGCTTTCTGCGCAAACCATTATATATAAAGGTCAGCTTACTTCTTTACAGGTACGAACATACTTTACCGATCTAACCGATAAGCGCATGGTTTCTGCTTTAGGTTTAGTTCACTCACGTTTTGCCACCAATACTTTCCCTTCGTGGAGATTGGCCCAGCCATTCCGCTTTATTGCACATAATGGTGAGATCAATACTTTACAAGGAAATTTAAACTGGTTTAGAGCAGGCGTTAAATCTTTTGCTTCGGCTTACTTTACGCCTGAAGAATTAGATATGTTATTACCTGTAATTGATGAAACCAATTCAGATTCAGGCTGTTTGGATAATGTTATAGAACTGTTACTTCACTCAGGAAGGACCCTGCCTCATGTATTAATGATGTTGGTGCCGGAGGCCTGGGATGGTAATGAAGATATGGATCCTGTTAAAAGAGCATTCTACGAATTCCATGCTACTTTAATGGAGCCATGGGATGGACCTGCAGCGATTGCTTTTACCGACGGTAAATTAATAGGTGCTACTTTAGACCGTAATGGTCTTCGCCCTTCCCGTTATGCCATTACTTCTGATGACCGCGTAATTATGGGCTCTGAGGCCGGTGCATTAGCCATCGACCAAAGTACCGTAATCGAAAAAGGCCGTTTAACACCTGGCAAAATGTTCGTGGTGGATATGGAGCAGGGCAGGATTATCAGTGATAACGAAATTAAAGAAGAAGTTTGTAGTAAAAGCCCTTACGCCGATTGGATTAATCAATACCAGATCCGTTTAGAGGAATTACCTGAGCCACGTGTAATGTTCACCGGCTTATCTACAGAGTCTATTTTTAAATATCAACAGGTTTTTGGTTACAGCAGAGAAGATGTAGATCTTTTGCTTAAACCTATGGCTATTGAAGGTAAAGAACCGATCGGTTCGATGGGTACCGATACACCATTGGCTATTTTATCAAAACGGCCTCAGCATCTATCTTCTTATTTTAAGCAGTTATTTGCTCAGGTAACCAATCCGCCAATTGATCCGATCAGGGAAAAAGTGGTAATGAGTTTGGCCAGTTTTATGGGGAGCATGGGTAACTTATTGGAAGAAACACCAAAACAAGCGCACTGTGTAGCCATTAAACATCCAATTTTAACCAATCAGGAATTAGAAAAGTTAAGAAGTATTGATACAGGTGTTTTCCAGGCGAAAACTTTACAGACTTATTTCAGGGCTGATGGCAAACCAGGCGCTATGGCAAAAGCCTTAGACCGTTTATGCCGTTATGCGGTTGATGCAGTTGAAGATGGTTTCCAGGTAATTGTATTAACCGATAGGGCTATTGACTCTGAGCATGCTGCAATGCCTTCTTTATTGGCGGTTTCTGCTGTACACCATCACTTAATCCGCAAGGGATACCGTGGTGCTGTAGGTATTGTGATAGAGGCTGGTGATATTTGGGAAGTACATCATTTCGCCACATTACTGGGCTTTGGCGTTACCGCAATTAACCCTTACCTGGCTTTGGAAACCATTAATGAGTTTAAACAAGAATCGGGCTTATCAACAGAGCAGCTTACCAAGAACTATATCTACGCGGTAAATAGTGGTCTACTTAAAATTTTCTCTAAAATGGGAATCTCTACCTTGCAATCATACCAGGGTGCACAGATTTTCGAGATTTTAGGATTAAATAAGCAAGTAGTAAATACTTATTTTACGGGTGCGGTTTCACGTATCGGTGGATTAGGACTGGATGAAATTGCAAGAGAAACATTAATTAAACATCACCGCAGTTTTGGTCCGTTAACAGAAACCGAAAACCTGTTGCCAGCAGGTGGAACTTATAAATTCCGCCGTAAAGGTGAAGCGCATTTGTTTAACCCACAAACCATCCACTTGTTGCAGAACGCAACACGTAAAAACGATTACAATATTTTCAAACAGTACTCTAAGCTGGTGAATGAGCAAACACAACAAGCTTATACCATCCGTGGATTGTTCGAATTTAACTATAGCCGTCCATCGGTACCTTTAAATGAGGTAGAATCTACTGAAGCAATTTTAAAAAGATTTGCAACCGGGGCAATGTCCTTCGGTTCAATTTCTCATGAGGCACACTCTACTTTAGCAATTGCCATGAACCGTATCGGTGGAAAGAGCAATACCGGAGAAGGTGGTGAAGATGAAATGCGGTATACCAAATTGCCAAATGGCGATAGCATGCGTTCAGCTATTAAACAAGTTGCTTCTGCACGTTTTGGTGTAACGAGTTATTATTTAACCAATGCTGATGAGTTACAGATTAAAATGGCTCAGGGTGCTAAACCAGGAGAAGGTGGACAACTACCAGGACACAAAGTGGATGACTGGATTGCAAAAGTTCGTCACTCTACGCCAGGGGTTGGTTTAATTTCACCTCCACCTCACCACGATATTTATTCGATCGAAGATTTAGCGCAGTTAATTTTTGATTTGAAAAATGCTAACCGTGCAGCAAGGATCAATGTGAAACTGGTTTCGAAAGCTGGCGTGGGTACTATCGCCGCGGGTGTTGCTAAAGCACATGCCGATGTGATTCTGGTATCTGGTTTTGATGGTGGAACAGGAGCATCTCCTTTAACTTCAATTCAACATGCTGGTTTACCATGGGAGTTAGGCTTAGCAGAAGCACACCAAACTTTGGTAAAAAACAAATTGCGTAACCGTATCGTGTTACAAACAGATGGTCAGCTTAAAACGGGTAGAGATATCGCTATCGCTGCATTATTAGGTGCTGAAGAATGGGGGGTTGCGACAGCAGCCTTAGTAACTTCGGGATGTATTATGATGCGTAAATGCCATTTAAATACCTGTCCGGTAGGGGTAGCAACACAAGATCCGGAATTAAGAAAATTATTTACTGGTGATGCTGATCACATAGTGAACTTATTTTATTTCCTTGCGGAGGAATTACGTGAGATTATGGCTGAGTTAGGTTTCAGAACCATCCACGAAATGATTGGCCAGGCTGATATTTTAAAAGCACGCGAACTGCCTGCTGAAGACTGGAAATTGAAACACCTTGATTTATCAGCGATATTATATAAAGCTGAAGAAAATGGTCTGCCTTTATTTAATACTGAAGGCCAGGATCATGGTTTGGATCATGTTTTAGATCATAAATTAATTGCTGCTGCACAACCTGCTATTGATCATAACGAACCGGTTTTTGCCAGTTTCGATGTAAAAAATACCGACCGTGCACTGGGTACCATGTTATCAAATGAAATTTCGAAAGTTCATTTAGGCGCTGGTTTACCTCCTGACACGATCAACTTTAAATTTGTTGGTTCGGCCGGACAGAGTTTCGGTGCTTTCAATACCCGTGGGGTAACATTATCACTAGAAGGTGAAGCGAACGATTACGTGGGTAAAGGTTTATCGGGCGCAAGATTGGCCATTTATCCTTTCTCAAACTCAACTTTTATCCCTGAGCAAAATATCATTATCGGTAACGTAGCCCTGTATGGTGCAACTTCTGGTGAGTTATTTGCCCGTGGTAAAGCAGGTGAGCGTTTCGCCGTGCGTAACTCTGGTGCAACAGCTGTTGTTGAAGGAGTGGGCGATCATGGTTGCGAATATATGACAGGTGGTGAAGTGCTGATTCTTGGTGATACCGGAAGCAATTTCGCTGCTGGTATGAGTGGTGGTGTAGCCTGGATTTATGATGCCAACGGAACTTTTGCACGTAAATGCAATAAAGAAATGGTTGATCTTGATCCATTACAAGCTGAGGATGAGGAGCGTATTTTAGCTTTACTTAAAACGCATATCCGCTTAACGGATAGTAAAGTAGCTGAGTTTATCTTAAGCGACTGGAAAACTCAATCTGCTCATTTCGTAAAAGTATTCCCTAAAGAATACAAAGCAGTTTTAAGCAAACGTAATCAACAAGTAAAAACACACTAGGCCATGGGAAAAGTAACAGGATTTCAAGAATACGATAGAGTTGCGCCCACTAAAGAAGAGGCTGCAACACGTGTAAAACACTACGGGGAATTTTTAAATGAATTACCCTCAAAAGAATTAAATAATCAGGCTGCCCGTTGTATGGATTGCGGCGTACCTTTCTGCCAATCGGGCTGCCCATTGGGTAACGTGATACCAGAATTTAACGACGCCGTTTATCAAGGTAAATGGGAATTAGCTGCAAATATTTTACTAAGTACCAATAATTTCCCTGAATTTACAGGTAGAATTTGCCCTGCGCCATGCGAATCAGCATGTGTATTAGGCATTAACCGCCCGCCGGTTTCTATCGAAGAAATTGAAAAACACATCATCGAAATTGCTTTCGAAAAAGGATTTATCAAAGCAAAAGCACCATTAATCAGAACTGGTAAAAAAGTAGCTGTAATTGGTTCAGGTCCTGCGGGCTTAGCTGCTGCTGCTCAATTAAATAAAGTTGGACACGAAGTTACCGTTTTCGAACGTGACGATGCTCCGGGTGGTTTATTGAGATACGGTATTCCTGATTTTAAACTACAAAAAAATGTGGTAGATCGCCGCATCGATTTAATGAAAGAAGAAGGTATTATTTTTAAATGTAATGCCAATGTTGGCGAGAATGTTGAGATCGGTACATTGTTACGCGATTTCAACGCGATTGTATTGGCTGGTGGTTCAACTATTCCACGCGATTTACCAATTGATGGCCGTTCTGCCAAAGGGGTTCACTTTGCAATGGATTTCTTGAAACAACAAAATAAACGTGTAGCGAGCAGAGCCGTTGAAACGGAAGATATTATGGCTACCGGTAAAAATGTAATCGTAATTGGTGGCGGCGATACCGGATCTGACTGTATTGGTACTTCAAACCGCCATGGTGCGAAATCAGTTACACAATTCGAGATTATGCCGATGCCGCCACAGGCACGTAACGAGCATATGCCTTGGCCAAATTACCCAATGTTGCTAAAAAATACTTCTTCTCATGAAGAAGGTGCACAAAGGGCTTGGTCGGTAAATACTAAAAACTTTATTGCTGATGAAAAAGGAAACCTTAAAGCATTAAAAGTAGTTGATGTAGAGTGGGAAATTGATGCAAACGGACGTCCGGTTACTTTTAAAGAAGTAGCTGGTACCGAAAGAGATCTTCCATGCGAACTGGTACTTTTAGCAATGGGCTTCTTACATCCTCAAAAAGAAGGTTTAATTGAGAAATTAGGTGTGGAATTGGATAACCGCGGAAACGTAAAAGCATCTGAACACACTTACCAAACCAATATTGCTAAGATTTTTGCTGCAGGTGATGTTCGCCGCGGACAATCATTAGTAGTTTGGGCCATTTCAGAAGGTAGAGAAGCTGCCCGTAAGGTAGACGAATACTTGATGGGAACAACTAAACTCGCATCGAAAGATGCGGTTGCATACGCATAGTAGGTTTAAATTCTATATTTTTAGGGTCGTGGTTTGCACCACGACCTTTTTTGTTTTTTATGCGGTCGTCATACTGACCTTGTTTCATTACCAGTTTGTATAAACGGCATCAGCATCTTTTACCAGACAGCCAGTTAAAACAATATGATAAACGCTTCATTGTGGGTTCTTTCACCATCACACTTTTTCAACGGATACCCGCTGGGCCCAGTACCGGCAAGATAAACGACGAAACAAGGGCGGGATCAAGCTACACACCCTGACCGTTTAAAATTGGGAACCTTGGAAATAGATTTTAAAACATAAACAAATTAGCTAACTAATAAACCTCCATTTATTTTCTATATCAATTTTAACCGGACAACAGTGAAGTAAATTCAGCATGACGCAACGTATATAAAAAAAGCTCCTCAGAAATTAATCTGAGGAGCTTTTTTGTTAACTTTTATTTACCATTAGTATAAAGTAAACTCTACACGACGGTTTTGTTGACGGCCAGCTGCAGTTTTGTTTGTTGCAATTGGTTGGTCTGGTCCGTAACCTGTAGCTTCGATTCTTGATGCATTTGCACCTTGAGATACTAAATAAGCTTTTACCGATTCTGCTCTGTCTTTAGATAAACGTAAGTTTAATTCTCTACCGCCGGTATTATCAGTATGACCAGCTAATTTTAAGCTGAAGTTTTTCTCAACCAATAAACCAGCAACATGATTTAAAGTAGCAAATGATTTAGAACGGATAGTTGATTTACCTAAATCGAACTCTAAGTTAGAAATCGCATCTTTAACAACTTTACGGTCAGCTTCAGTAATTACTCTAGTTTCTTTAATTACTTCACGTTGAACTTTGATCGGACAACCAGAGCCATCAACAACAGTACCCGATGCAGTACCAGGACATTTATCGAATTTGTTTGCTACACCATCATTATCATCATCGCCTAGATCTTTAGCATACTGCTCTCTATCGCGTTGTGCATTTTGCTCAGCGGTTGATAATGCTCTCCTTAATTCAGCACTTTCCTCAGCAGTTTGCTTGTTTAAATTGGCCAATGAGCTATAGTTTTGTAACTGAGGTTTTGATTTATCTCCAATGGCAAACTCTAAACCAGCGTGTGCATAGGCAAACCTATCGTTTGTAGAACCATTAAATCCATCAAATTTAGCCGATTTAACAAAGTTAACATCGTAACCTAAATCGACATTGATACCTTTAGCTACACCTAGTTTTAAACCAGCACCAACTGGTACAAACCAACCTTCTCTGTAAGAACCGGCATCATTGGTATTAGGAGTTGTGGTAGCGCCTGACGACATATAACCAGCACCAGCTTTTAAATAAGGGATAAGTACTGCATTTTCTTGGTTGATGCTAATGTTTGCTACATTCCAAACTGCAGATAAAGCACCCGACCATTGGATATTGGTTTTATAACCTGTGTTTGCAGCATAAGTAGTATTTCCATTTGCGTCAACTCCATTGGCCAATCTCAATTCTTCAACTTTACCGCCCAAGAAATCGGCTTGAATACCTAAAGAAGGTAAAATTTGTTTTTTAATGTAACCACCGTAACCGATGTGCTCAACTGGAGTTTCAAATTGATGGTTCGAATTGCCAAAAATAGTTCTTGGGGTTAATAAACCTCCATGAACACCAATAGACCAGGTACGGAATTGAGTAGGAGAGAAACGGCCTGCAGCGCTTGTGCTGGTTGGCGTTTCCTGTGCAAATAATTGTGATGATAAACCTAATAAAGCAATCAACATTGTTGATTTAGTAATCCTTGTATTCATGTTTTTCTATTTTGTAAATATTAGTCTCTTAACAGTTTTTACATCATACTGTTTTGCAAGGGCTAAGAAAAAACCCTGCCAAAAGCATTGTTTTTCTTACAAATAGCATGTTATCAGAAGATTAGGAGAGTAAATAAATTTCGCAAAAATGTTACTACGTAACTGAAATCACGTTGATTTTTGTATAGTATTCTATACAAAAAATTAAAAAGAACCTTTGTGTAGTAGTTTAAATTCTACTTGTCTGACGGATTTTTCTTATTGTTCAGTAACATCTCGAGTGTTGTTTCGAGCCTGTTTGTACGCGTCTTTTCCTGTTTCGCAGATAAAAGCCAAAGTACGTATTCTTTCCTGTGGGAGTAAGCGAGTTGGTTAAAGTAATCTAATGCTTTAGGATGGCTTTCTAAAAGGGTTTTTAAATCTTCAGGGAGTGTAACGGTTTTATTTATTGGATCTATATATCCGCCAAATTCGTTGGTCTTAATATGATCATTTCTCAAGCCTGATGGCTTTACCTCGGTGATGAATTTTAAACGCAGGGCAGTCCAGGTTTCATTTACTGCAACTGAAGCACAGGGTGTTAAACCAAACTTTTTAAGCTCTTGCCAGCTTTTCATCAGATCAAGATCAGATTTGATTTTTGAAGATTTTTTAGGATAGAATACCCAAAAAATAGTTTTTGCATCAATATGGCAAATATTACTTTCAATTTGCTGGTTAAGTTGATCTGTGCTCGTGGTAAAAATGATTAATACTTTAAAATAAACTTCTTCAGTATATTTTATAGCGATATATGGATCGACCTCACCAAAAATGGTAACCGCATCCTCGGGTGCATTTATTACCCTAACAGTGTAGTTAGGTTTAACCTGAAGTTTTTTTAATAATAAATTTTCCATTTTATAAGTCTGATCAACATTGTGTCCTTTGCGCCCTTTCTCTGTGTTCTTTGTGGTTAAAAAATAGATGAATTACAGCCTCAATTTAGCGAAGAAATCCCAAAAAACAATACCGGCAGAGATTACGATGTTAAAGGAATGTTTGGTTCCAAATTGAGGAATTTCGATACATTCATCAATTTTTGCCATCACTTCGTCGCTCACACCATCAACCTCGTTTCCAAAAATCAGTGCATATTTTTTATCCTGATCGGGCTGGAAAGTGTTCAGCATGGTACTGTTTTCGGCTTGTTCTATTGCAATGATCTCATAACCCAAGGCCCTTAAGGCATCAACTGCCTGTAAGGTATCGGTATAATGAATCCAATCTACAGATTGCGTAGCGCCTAGCGCTGTTTTCTCAATTTCGCGGTGCGGCGGTTGAGCCGTTATACCACAAAGGATAACTTTTTCCAATGCAAATCCGTCGGCTGTGCGGAATATCGAACCTACGTTGTGCATACTGCGCACATTATCCAACACCACCACAACAGGTAATTTTTCCTGTGCTTTAAACGCTTCAATATCCGGACGATTAAGCTCGTCTAATTTTAATTTTCTCATTATTTTAATTGATTACACAGATTGAGGGATTACATCGATTGGATATAATTTCGGAACTGTGCTTATCCATAAGTATCTGTTGTTAAATGTGGGCCATTGCCAATTTCGCTAATGTAAATCGCAGCGGGATAGCCAATCTTATCTACGTAATAATCGGTTAAATGTTTTGCAAAGTCTTCTTCAAAGCCTTTCTCTAACAAAGCTATTGCACATCCGCCAAATCCGGCACCGGTCATACGGGCACCTATAACATGCTCATAATCTGTGCAAAAATCTACTACTGTATCCAATTCTTTTCCGCTTACTTCATATAATGTTTTTAATGATTCGTGCGAGGCATACATCAAGCGGCCAAATTCTTCCAGGTTTCCGCCGTTTAAGGCTTTAGCCGCTAAATGAACCCGATCATTTTCTTTAACCACATGTGCTGCACGGTTTAAAATAGTTTCATCTGTTATTAAATGGCTGTGTAATGCAAATTTCTCAGCAGTTAATTCGCAAAGATAATGAAGTGTTATTTCCTGGTTCAGCAATTTCAGTGCGGTTTGGCATTCAGCTACGCGCTCGTTGTATTTAGAATCTGCTAATTCTCTTGGTTTATTGGTATTGATGATGGCCAAAACATAATTGCCCAGGTCAACATCAACCATTTTGTATTTTAAGGTCTCACAGTCTAAAACAATCGCTTTGTTTTTTTCGCCAAAAGCAACTGCAAACTGATCCATAATACCAGAATTTAAGCCTATAAAATCATTCTCAACACGTTTGGCGATTTTAACCAGTTCCAGTTGATCATAACCAAGATTAAAATAAGTATTTAAAGCATAAGCTGTGGCGATTTCTATAGAAGCTGAAGAGGAGAGCCCTGATCCGATTGGGATGTTTCCATAAAACAGAAAATCCATTCCATTAATTTCTTTTCCATCTTTAATAAATTCGTTGATCACACCTATAGGGTAATTGGCCCATAAGCTGCCATCTTTATCGTTTGTGGTATTGCTTGTTACCTCAGTTTGAACTTCAAAGTTTAAGCTTTTAAACCTGAATTTATGATCATTATTTGGGGCAATGGCCACCCAGGTTCCCAGGGTAATGGCACAGGGCATAACTAAACCGCCATTATAATCGATGTGTTCGCCTATCAGGTTAACACGCCCGGGGGTAAAATAAACGGCATCAGCTTTTTTATGGTATTGCTCGGCAAATTTTTCCTCAAGGTTAATGTTCATTTGGCTAAAATATATTTATAAAAAGCATTAATAATAGTATGTTTGTTTAGGAAACAAAAGCCCTAAGTTACAATTTATGAGCGTTCAGCAAATACCTACCGGAAAAATTATTGATGGCGAAGAAGTTATCGCAATCGAACTAACCAACAGTAAAGGCACTTATGTGAAAATATTCAATTATGGTGCGATTATTAACAAATTTGTAGTTAAAAACGCTAAGGGCGAAAAGCAGGATATCGTTCTTGGTTTCGACACTTTTGATGAATATCTTGATCCGGCTTATCTGGCAAATGGGGCCTATTTAGGCGCTGTAGTTGGTCGCTATGCAAACCGCATTAAAAATGGCAGGTTCACCATTGACGAGGAAACGTACCAATTGGCACAAAATGCAGGTACCGATACCTTACATGGCGGTATTGTGGGATTTGATAAAAAAGTTTGGGATGTTATTGAGCTAGGTGATGGACCACAAGCGTCGGTTACGTTACAATATGAAAGTGTAGATGGCGAAGAGAATTTTCCTGGAAACCTGATCGTTGATTTAACTTTCGAACTTACCGAAAATGATGAATTGATTTTAAGTTATGAAGCAGAAACTGACCAGGCTACTGCAATTAATTTAACACACCATGGTTATTTTAACTTAGCACCAAACGGAGGTAATATTAAAAACCACAAACAGCAGATTTTCGCTTCAAATTACCTTGAACAGGACAGCAACTATTCTGTAACAGGCAAATTGATCCCTGTTGAAGGTACACACATGGATTTTACAAAATCTAAAGCGATAGGTCAGGATTGGGATGAGGAAGAAGGTTACGACCAAACCTACGTTCTGGATAAAATTTACGGCGACTTATCGTTAGCAAGTAAAACAATTGAAGAAGAAAGTGGTTTAGTTTTAAGCGTATATACCACAGAACCGGTAGCACATCTATATACTGCAAAATATTTAGATGTTAAAAATGGTAAAGGCGGAAAGGATTATGGAAGTTACGGGGCATTTTGCATAGAAACTCAACATCATCCAAATGCAGTTAATATTCCAACCTTCCCGAGCACTATTTTGAGGCCAGAGGATTTGTATACGCAAACAACGATTTACAAAGTTTCACTAATCAAATAATTATGTTCACCATCGAAGACATCCGTGCAGCAGAATCAAAAATTAAAACTGGTGCAGATTTTCCTCAGTTTATTAAAGAAATTAAGGAAATGGGTGTTAAGCGAAACGATGTATATGTATCCAATGGCCTGTCGATTTATTTCGATGATGAAGATAATGTCGAACAGATCAGTCCTGATGAATATCCGACTTTGATTATAAATGATGAACCATCTGCTGGTAAGTTAACACATGCTTTGAAAATACATCAGCAGGGAGAAACCGATTATTTTACCTTTTGCAAGCAAGCTGCAGATGCGGGCGTAGAGAAATGGGTGACCGACCTCGAAGAAATGACCTGTACTTATTTAGATGCTGAAGGCAATGAATTGGTAAAAGAAAATATCCGTAAGGTTTGATCGTATATTTAAGCTACTTCTGTGATGTCAGATGTTACCATCTGACATTCAATAGATTTTTAGTTAAATTCTTTCAAGCACCATTTTTATCGCTTGCGCTACAATTTTGTTTGGTTCTTTGCTAAATTCGAAATTTACACGACTGGCTAAAATGGCATTTACAGAAATTGCATTATGACCCAAAACTTTGGCTAGTGCATAAATCCCTGCGGTTTCCATTTCCAGATTGGTAATGCGGTGCTGATTGCTTTTAAAACTGTTAATTAAGCCAATAAAATCGGGAACCGAGTTTTTAGCACGTACAATTCTACCCTGTGGGGCATAAAAGCCAGGCGCTGTAATGGTTATGCCTTTCGCCATGTCTTTTCCAATCGTATTCAATAATGTTTCACTCGCTGCCGTTAAATAAGGATTGATATTTTTAAGATGCCCAAAGTGTGCTTTGATATCATCCATTAAAATCTGTTCATCACCAGATAATTGTTGAAGGTAATAATTCATTAAGGCATCCATCCCTAAGCCGTAAGAAGAAGCTAAAATTGTTCCCATCGGAATATCCGGTTGAACAGCGCCAGAGGTACCCACTCTGATAATATTTAATGAAGTAAGCTCTTTTTTAATTTCACGGGTTTCAAAATCAACATTAACCAGGGCATCTAACTCATTAAAAACAATATCAATGTTATCCGTACCAATACCTGTTGAGAGTACGGTAACGCGTTTTTTGCCCAAATAACCAGTATGGGTGATAAATTCGCGTTTACCTTTTTTAAATTCTATTTTGTCGAAATATTTGCTTACCTCGCCAACGCGGTCAGGATCGCCAACGGTAATTACAGTATCAGCAATATCACCCGGTAAAAGGTTTAAGTGGTATATGCTTCCATCAGGATTGATGATTAAGTCGCTTTCGGATATTTTCATATTTGGTTTATCTTGCCCGCTGATTTCAATGATTCACTCAGATTTTATCTGTGTTCCCCCTTTTAATCCGTGGTTATTAAACAGTTTGCAGGTATTTTAACTTAACACCTTCAATTTTATCAAATTTACTTAAAACCTGATTGAGTTGTGCTTTTCTGACCTCAAATTTCAATATACAATTGGTATCAAACTGTTGCGCCAAAATCTGTAAGTTCTCCTCTTTGCTCAACTTCATTACATCGTTCATCTGAAGGTAATCGAAATGCGCTTCGTAAACATCATTCACGGTTTTGCTGATAACCGAAGCTGCTTTAATTGCGTCAACACTAGCCGTTTTGTATGCATTAATTAAACCTGGAACACCCAGCAAGGTTCCACCGAAATAACGTACAACAACGATTAGAATATTAGTCAGGTCTTCCGATAATAAACAGTTCAGAATAGGTCTGCCTGCGGTACCCGAAGGTTCGCCATCATCATTCATTCGATAAACAGATCGATCTGGTGTTAAACGATATGCATAACAAAAATGATTGGCCTTAACATGTTCTGCGCGAAGTTTGGTGATAACCGGCTTTAATTCTACTTCACTACGGATAGGATAGGCGTATGCAATAAACTTGCTTCCTTTATCTCGAAAGATACCCTCTGAGGCACTTTCGATGGTTTTATAAGAATCATCGAACAGCATTTTGCGATAGTGTAATGAAAATAATAGCAGCAATAGCGAAGATGATGCCTGCGTAATTTAACTTGCTCAGCTTTTCTTTAAAAGCAATAACACCAATTAAGGTGCCTACTATGATTACGCCTAAATTCATCGCTGCAAAAACGGTAGATGGATTTTCTGCCAGCGCTTTATGGGCTTTCATGTAAAAAAGGATATTCCCAAAATTGAAGAAGCCTAAAATAAATCCGCAAAGCACATTTACCAGTTGTATTTTTATTTTGCCAGCCATTACCATCGAAATTACAATAAGCAATGAAACCATAAATGCCAGACAAAAAACAGTAAAAAGCGAGGTGGTATAAGGCAATTCTTTATATAATGCAATTTGTTTAAAAAGGACGTCGATTACCCCAAAACCGACGAAAACCATAATGGGGTAGAGCAGACTTCCTTTATTACTTTCTTCCTGATCCGATTTTCGAAGAAAAGTTAAAAAAATAGCCACAAAACCAATCGCCAGGCCAATAATTTTCAGGTTATTAAAATCTTCTTTAAAAATAAAGTAAGCCGCCAGTATCGGGATAAATAGCGATAAACGTTGTGCGATATCTGTTTTGACTATGCCGAGGTTTTTTACCGATGCCGCAAGGAATAAAAATATCGACGGCAATAGAATCGCCAGGGCAATATAAATAGGCCATGGTGCGGTAGAGGTGATCAGTTTAACATCGGGCTTAAAAAAAAGAAAACATAAGCTTAATGCAGTAAGATAGTTAATGGTAACGGCTTGAATAATACTGATTTGGTACCGCTTTGCCAGCTTTAATAAAACGGCTACGGTAACACTACAGCAAATGCTTAAAATAATGTAGATCATTTATTTGATGTCGTTTAGATAGATAGAGAGTTTGTCATTTCCGATTTGCACTGTTTCCTGCAGATTTCCATTAATGTTTGGAGAAGAAACCCCATCGCTCCAGCTGGTAGATGAAGTAAAAATACGTGCTTCATCCCATAGGTTGGTATTTAAAAATTGATTTAAAATATTGGCGCCGCCCTCAATAATTACCGATTGTATATCCATCAGGTAAAGCTGAAAGGCGATTTTTTGGGCTAAATAAAAGTGCATATCTTCCATCTGGATATAATGGATATTCTCAATAACATCAGTTTTAACCTCATTAAAGATAATGGTTTTGGCTGCTGCATTGAAGATATGGTTCGTTATTGGCACCTGAAGGTTCTTATCTATTACCAAACGGATTGGATTTTTACCTGTCCATTCCCGAGCGGTTAATTGCGGATTATCCATAATGGCAGTTTGCTTGCCGATCAGGATTGCATCTTCTTCGCTACGCCATTGATGCGCCAAACGTTTGGCCAAAGCGCCACTGATCCATTTCTGGTGACCATCCTTTGTTGCGAAATAACCATTTGCGGTTTCGGCCCATTTTAAAATGATATATGGTCTTTGTTTTTCTATCCTGGTAAAAAATCTTCTATTGAAATAGCGGCATTCATCATCTAAAATTCCACTCACCACTTCAATTCCTGCATTTTTGAGTTTCTCAATACCTTTGCCATCAACCCCTGAAAAAGGGTCTCTATTGCCAATCACTACTTTCTTTAGCTGATGTTTTACCAATAAATCAGCACAGGGAGGCGTTTTGCCAAAATGCGCGCATGGCTCTAGGTTAACGTATGCAGTAGCCTGTTTCAAGAGATTTTCGGCCTCATCACCGTGTTTATCAAAAACAGCTTTAACGGCATTGGGTTCGGCATGCGATTTTCCATATTCCTGATGATATCCTTCTCCAATAATTTTGCCGTCTACAACGATAACACAGCCAACCATCGGGTTCGGACTAACATTCCCTAAAGCTAACGCTGCCAGGTCAAGACAACGTTTTATATAAAATTCATCGCTCATTAGGGCAAAAGTAGTAAAAAAAGAGTCATGGCCTTATCAAAAGAGAGCTGTTATCATCCCAATTAAGTAATTTTGTAAATATGAAGATAGGAGAATTAGCGGCGCATTACGAACTCGAACTTGAGCCTTTATACGACAGTAATGAAGCAAAAGCATTATTTAGTATTGCTGCCGAGCAAGTTTTGGCTTTATCTTCAGCTAAATTGATCATGCAAAAAGATATTGATATCAGCTTTATCAATATGCGGAAACTTTTGAGCATTCTCAACGATTTGCAGATCGGAAAACCCATTCAACATATTTTGGAAGAAGCCCATTTTTACGGTGCTGTGTTTAAAGTTAACGAACAAGTGCTTATCCCGAGGCCAGAAACAGAAGAACTGGTAGATTGGATCATTTCAGATAACAGTCCGCAATTTTCAGTTAATACCAACCATAAAATCAGTATTCTTGACATTGGAACCGGCTCTGGATGCATTCCCATCACACTTAAAAAACATTTACCAAAAGCTGAAGTAGCTACATTGGACGTCTCTGCTAATGCCATTACAGTAGCCAAAGAAAATGCAGAACAGATCAATGTGAGGATTAAATTTATTGAAGCAGACATTTTGACTTTCAAATCTGAAGAGAAGTTTGATATCATCGTAAGTAACCCACCTTATATCAGAGATTTAGAGAAAGCGGATATGCATAATAATGTGTTGGTGTACGAACCACATTTAGCATTATTTGTTCGTGATGAAAACCCATTAATATTTTATAAAACTATTGCTGATTTTGCAAGAACAAACCTAAAAACCAACGGGCGACTTTATTTTGAAATCAACGAATATTTAGGTAACGAAACAATTGAAATGTTAGCTGCTAAAGGCTTTATTAATATTGAGTTAAGACAAGATATGCAAGGCAAAGACAGGATGGTGAGGGCAGTAAGTCCGATGTCAGCGGTCGGGGATCAGAAGTAACTAATAACATGGTTTCTCCATTCGTCCTCCTGAACTTGTTTCAGGATCTATAATTAAAGGGATATAGCATGGCGGGTTACGTTGAAGATGCTTTGGTCTTTTAACTTTAGCCTTTCTGCTCTTCTGTTAAGCCCTCGGATGAAACTGCGTAATTACCTCTCTTAAATAATCTCTATCAATGTGCGTATAAATTTCTGTAGTGGTAATGCTCGAATGGCCAAGCATTTCCTGTACGGCACGCAAATCGGCACCACCTTCAATTAAATGTGTGGCGAAGGAATGCCTTAACGTATGTGGACTGATTGTTTTCTTTAATCCGGTAGATATAGCCAGGTTTTTAATCAGGTTAAAAATCGAAATACGCGAAAGTTTAGCGCCAAAACGGTTTAAAAAGATAAAATCTTCATGCCCTTTTTTAATATTAGCATGTACACGTACTTCATTGATGTAAATATCGAGAAGTTTTAAGGCTACGCTTCCAATGGGCACTAAACGTTCTTTATTTCCTTTTCCAATTACTTTTATAAATTCGATCTGTGGGAAAACATTTGAGATCCTTAGTTCGGTTAATTCAGTTACACGCAAGCCGCAGCCGTATAACACTTCCATAATAGCTTTATTACGCATGCCTTCAGGCTTTGAAGCATCTATGGCAGAAATAAGTTCATTAATCTCGTATATATTCAAAGTATCTGGTAATTTTCTGCTGAGTTTTGGTGCTTCGAGCAATGCTGTTGGATCAGTTGAAATTACATCTTCGAGCATTAAATAGGCAAAGAAAGCTTTTAATCCTGATATTACCCGGGCTTGTGTACTGGCTTGCATACCCAGTTCATTCAACCAAGAGATAAATGATTTTAGATCAATGATGGTAATTTCAGTTAGTTTAGGCTCGACGTTTAAAAATTGAAAATACTGGATCAATTTATCAATATCACTCAGGTAGGCATCAACAGAATTACCAGATAACGACCGCTCTAACTTTAAATACGATTTAAATCCTTTAATATATGATGGCCAAAGCATGCTTTTATTTGAGATTTTTTATAACATTGCAACGTTACAACATTATATTATGAAAATACAAATTATTAACGGCCCAAACTTAAACTTATTAGGTGTACGCGAGCCATCTATTTACGGAAACACCAGTATTGAAGATTATATTAAAGAATTAAAAACGGTTTATCGGGATATAGAAATTGAATACTATCAGAGTAACGTTGAGGGCGAAATTATTAATAAATTGCATGAAGTTGGTTTTAGTTATGATGGGGTAGTGCTTAATGTAGGAGGTTACACCCATACTTCCGTTGCTATTGCTGATGCGATTGCAGCCATTAAAACCCCTGTGGTCGAGGTGCACATATCTAATATTTATGCCCGCGAAGAATATCGTCATGTCTCTTTAACCGGTAAAAACTGTCAAGGTGTTTTAACTGGCTTTGGCATAAAAGGTTATCGTTTAGCTATTGAAAGTTTGTTGATTTAATCTACTCATATTACCTCTGTCAGATGGCAACATCTGACAGGACTCCAGATCAAAAGAAATTCCGCGATCGTCATTTCGAGCGGAGTGCAACGCAGTCGAGAAATCTATAACGGCTAATTAAAAAGATTTCTCCATTCCCGCTACCGATGAAAAATCGGTGAGCTTCAGTCGAAATGACGCAAGGTTCTTACTTCAAGTTCGAAAAACATTTGATTTTCTTAATAAAAAACGCCCAAACAACGCTATTGTTATATACTCCAGCATGTTGGCTATATGCTTTTTGAACGGCTTTCCGCTTTTTGTTCGTTTTTGAAAGCGATCTAAGAAAATGCCAGTGACCTTTGCTCACTGCCATGGTGAATTTAGGCTTTCCCGTTAGCAAAAAGTGCCACCATGCAATAAAATCTATAAACATCCTGATCGTAATTCGGAAAATGGCATCATTGGCAGGTAGGTTTTTCTGCATGATGATGAGGTTGTTTCTGAAATTAAGATAAGTTTTAAAAGGATTCTCTGTCTGCAAAGTTCCACCGCCTACATGGTAAACTTCGGCATCCGGACAGTACATAATTTTATAATTCAGGTTTTTTAAACGCCAGCACAGATCTATCTCCTCCATATGAGCAAAAAGATCGGCATCTAAACCACCCGCTTCTTGCCAACATTTACTTTTAATAAAAAATGCAGCTCCACTGGCCCAAAAAACTTCTGTTTTATCATTGTACTGGTCATTGTCAAACTCATACACATTAAACAGTCTCCCACGGCAGAAAGGAAAAGAATAGATGTCTAGATAACCTCCGGCAGCACCCGCATACTCGAATTGTTTCTTGTTTAACTGCCACTTAATTTTAGGTTGTGCTGCCGCAATCTGTGCATCGCTTTCCATTAAATCGATCACCGGCTTTATCCAATTGGGAGTTACCTCTACATCCGAATTGAGCAGGATAAAATAATCGGCCTCAACACGTTCTAAAACCTTGTTGTAGCCTCCTGCAAAACCGTAATTCTGGTCGTTCTGGATAATTTTAACGCTAGGAAAGTTTTCTTGTAAAAACAAAACTGAATCATCGGTGGAGGCATTATCGCCCACAACAATTTGCAGATTATCATACTCAGAAAGCAAAATTTCAGGTAAAAACTGCTGTAAATATGCTTTTCCATTCCAGTTTAAAATTACAACGGCTACTGATGGGTTCATTCTTTTTATTCGGGTTTAAATTTCCAGCGTTTATGGCTCCAAAGCCAATATTGAGGCTGTTCTTTGATAATATTTTCTAAAAACTTAAAGTGCAGATTCGTAATCGCAAACTCATCCATGTTAGCCGGATCGAGGCACATGGGCAAAACTTCTACATGATAATAACCTTTTTTTACTACACTGACTTTAAAGTAATATATCGGTCTTTTAGTAGATTTTGCTATTTTTTCTACACCCAAAAGCGCGGCAGTTTGTTGGTGTAAAAAATCTACAAAGTATTTGGTTTCTTCTCTTGTAGGAGATTGATCGCTTGCAAAACACAAAAGCGTAGGCTCATTTTTATAGGTGGCCATACCTCGTAAAGTTTGTCGCATGGCAATGAAAACATTACCATATTTTGTACGCATACAATCAAACCAGGTTTCAAAAATTTTATTTTTGATGGGTTTAAAAATCACCATGGTTTTGGCAGAAATACTAAGTCCCAAAGCTAAAGTGCCCAATTCCCAGTTACCATAATGGCCTGTACAGGCAAGTACACTTTCTCCAGCCTTAAAATGAGCTTCTACTTGTTCCAAACCAGTAAATTTTACCCTTTTTAGCGTTTCTGCTTTTGAAATGCTGCTCATTTTAATAATTTCGAAAATAAGTTCAGCCAGATACAGGAAGAATTTTTTCTCAATAACCTTAATTTCAGCTAAAGATTTTTCGGGAAAAGAGTGGGTTAAATTCTGCCTGACAACTTTTTTTCTATAGCCTATTACGTAATAAAGCAGATAATATAGTAATCTTGCAAAAAAAAAGAGCAAAGATAAAGGCAGCAGCGATAACAGGTATAAAAAAAATACGCCAACGTGCGCAATCCCTCTTTTAATCATTATTTTTAAAACGTTTCAACTACAAACATAAATTTTCAAATGCAGAATACAGCTATACTTCCATTATTTTATCTTCCACCAGTAGGCTATTTTAGTTTATTACAAAAGCTGGAGGTAGATTTTTTAATCGAAAAACATGAACATTTAGCGAAGCAAACTTACCGCAACAGGGCCAGTATTTATTCTCCAAACGGAAAACTCGATATTACCGTTCCTGTGGTTAAAGGTTCAAAAACACACACGCAAATGAAGGATGTGCGGATTAGTTATGACTTTAAATGGCAACGTTTACATTGGCTGAGCTTAGAAAGTTGCTATAGAAGTTCGGCCTATTTTGAGTTTTATGAAGATGAACTTTCACGGTTTTATAATCAAAAATTTGAATTTCTTTTCGATTATAACCTCGAATTGGTAGAATGGCTCTCCAAAAAGTTAAAGCTCAATAAAAACTTCGAAGTTACCACCGAATATTTTGATGATATTGCTCCTGAGCTGGATTTCCGTACCATTATGAATCCTAAAAAAGAGGACGATATTGTAAAAAATAAGCCATATTATCAGGTTTTTGAAGATAGACATCAATTTTTGCCCAACTTAAGTATTGTTGATTTGTTGTTTAACCAGGGTCCGCAAGCCCGGCTATATTTATAAAGTATGGGAAAAAACAAGCCGCGTAACCGCCATAAGCACTATAAAGTTCCAACCCCGGGTACCAGTCCGGGTTTATACACTATTGATGAAAATGCATTAAAACCAATTATTGTACTTCATATTTATAACGATAAAAGTTATAAAAAAGTGGAATTGGAGAATATCAATAATATTGATAAACTGATTGAAAATAAAGATTTCTGCTATTGGTTTGACATTAAAGGATTAGCAGATCCTAATATATTCGAAACACTTTATTCAAAATTAGGTATCAGCAGGCTTGTATTGGAAGATATTACCAGTTCTTACCAGCGCCCCAAGCTGGATGAATATGATAATGACAAGTACATTTTTGCAGTGAGCAGGCATCTGTTTTTAAATGAGGAGAATATTTTAAATAATGATCAGGTTTCTTTTATCCTGTCAGAACGCACATTGATTACCTTTCAGGAAACTTATGCCGATTGTTTTGAGCCCGTAAGAAAACGTTTGGAGATAGGAAAGGGAAACATTCGTATTGGTGGTATTAGCTACCTGATGTATGCCATTATGGATGTGATAGTGGATAATTATTTTTCCTTGTTAAATTTTTGGGGTGAAGAACTGGATGCTATTGAAGACCGTTTATATGATCATCCTGACAGGAGGATCATGTACGATACACAGGCGATTAAAAGGTCATTGATCATGATCCGAAAAGTAGCCTGGCCGGAGCGGGATAAACTGAATGATATTATCCGTACCGATAGTCCGTTAATATCAGATCTCACCAAAACCTACATGAAGGATGCCTACGATCATTGTATCCAGATCATTGATTTTATCGAATCATTAAAAGAGATTGCTTCAGCCAATATTGATATGAATTTATCCATTATCAGTAACCGGATGAACGAGATCATGAAGGTTTTGACCATCATTTCTTCCATATTTATTCCATTAACCTTTATTGCAGGTATTTACGGGATGAATTTTAGTAGGGAAGACCCTACAACCGGAAAGATACTAAAAGAAAATATGCCCGAATTATACGCCGAACATGGTTATTTGTACACCTGGATTGTAATGGCTATAATAGCAATTTTGCAGGTGATTTATTTTTGGCGCAAAGGTTGGTTTAAATAGTGTTTGACATAAAAAATTTCGATATACAAATCGTCATCTCGACTGAAGCGAAATGGAGAGATCTACCTAGACAGATTTCTCGGCTGCGTTGCCCTGCGCTCGAAATGACGGTAACTAGAAGTAAGTTTTAGGCCTAAATTTCTCTACTATTTGTTGTTTTTTAAAAATAAATTAATCCACAAAATAACTATGTTAGTAGGCAAATTATTTGACTCTAAATGAATAATTACTATTCAGTAGGATAAATAAAAAGATTAGAATAAATTTGGATAGGTTCTAAAATCAATTTTTAATATTTGTAGCTTTAGGGCGTTTTTGGTTAGGTTATAGATGCAGTCATTCGAAATAGATAAAAGCGACGTACTTAAGGTTAAAAATGCAATTTTAGCTGGTGATGAAACTTTAAAAGTAGTTTTAGAGGAGTATCATGCCTCAGAAATCGCGATTTTGTTTGAGCGTTTGGATAAATCCGAGCAGCGGCATATCATCAACCTGCTTCCTGCAGAAATAGCCTCTGAGATTATTTCTGAGATGGATGAAGAATCCCATCCGGAAGATTTGCTTTTTGAGCTCCATCCCGATAAACGTACGGAGATTGTTGAAGAACTGGATTATGATGATGCGACCGATATCATTTCCCAGCTGGAGGATCATGAACAGAAAGAGATTTTAGAAGACCTTACCGAAGATCATGCTTCAGAAATCAGGAACCTTTTAACTTACGACGAAAAAACTGCTGGTGGTTTGATGAATACGGAGCTGATCTGTGTAAACATCAACCTCACCAAAAAAGACGCAATCGACGAGATCATCCGGCAGAGTGAAGAAATGGAGGAGTTTTACACCATTTATGTAGTGGATGATGAGGAGATTTTTAAAGGTATTGTTTCGTTAAAAGACATTATTAAAGCAAAACACAATGCCAAAATAACTGAATTGGTTAAAATAGATGCAGTTTATGTGCATCCAGATACCGATCAGGAAGAAGTGGCGAACCTAATTTCACAATATAACTTAACAAGTATTCCAGTTATTGATGATCACCAGAAATTACTCGGTAGGGTAACATTCGATGATGTAATCGATGTAATGGAGGCCGAAAGTACCGAAGATATCTTGAAAATTTCAGGGGTATCAGAAGATGAGGAATTGAGCGGTAACTGGGTAGAAGCGGTAAAATCGCGTTTGCCATGGTTAATTATCAACCTCGGAACTGCTTTTTTAGCTTCATCTGTAGTACGTTATTTTGATCCAACCATTAAGTTAATTCCTTCCTTAGCGGCCTACATGACCATTATTGCGGGGATGGGTGGAAATGCAGCTACCCAGGCACTTGCCGTAACCGTAAGGCGTATTTCACTTTATGACCTGACTGATAAACAGGCCTATCGTACCGTTTTAAAAGAATTTACCGTAGGCTTAATAAATGGTGCATCCAATGGATTAATCGTATTTATTTTTGCTTACTTTTTTGATGGAAACCCAATGCTTGGATTGGTTATCTTCCTGGCTATGACGGGCAACCTGGTAATTGCAGGCATCACGGGTGCTGGTATTCCGTTAATTTTAAAACGGGTAGGTATCGATCCTGCCATTGCATCATCTATAATTATTACTACTTTTACCGACGTTTTTGGTTTCCTATTAATTTTAGGATTGGCCAGCAAACTTTTACTATAATCAGGATTTACTTGATTTTAGGATTTCAAGATTTAAAGCTTGCAAAACTAAATTGAGCGCCTGTTAATTTAACTTAGACTACAAACTTTAAATCTATAAAATCTGATCCCGATGCAAAAAACAAGACACGATTGGACAAAAGAAGAAATATACGAAATTTATAACAGACCATTTTTAGATCTGGTTTACGAAGCTGCAAGCATCCACAGAGAAAATAAAGATTACAATGAAGTTCAGGTAAGTTCATTAATCTCGATCAAAACTGGAGGTTGTGCTGAAGACTGTTCATATTGCCCACAGGCAGCCCGCTACCATACCGAATTAGAAGTTCAGCCATTGATGCAGGTTAGTCAGGTGGTTAGCGCCGCAGTTAAGGCCAAAGAGGGTGGTGCATCACGTTTATGTATGGGAGCTGCATGGCGCGAAGTACGGGATAACCGCGATTTTGACCGTGTAATTGAAATGGTGAAAGCCGTGAATGATATGGATATGGAAGTTTGCTGTACTTTAGGCATGCTTACCGAAAACCAGGCACAACGCTTAGCTGATGCTGGTTTATATGCATATAACCATAACATCGATACCTCTGAAGATGATTACAAACGTATTATTTCGACCAGAACTTACGATGATCGCTTAAATACCATTAAAAATGTACGTAAAGCTAAATTAACGGTATGTAGTGGTGGTATTATCGGTTTAGGCGAAACGGTAGAAGACCGTGTTTCAATGTTGCAGACTTTATCAAACATGGAAAAACATCCTGAATCAGTTCCCGTTAATGCGTTAGTACCCGTAAAAGGTACTCCTTTAGAAAATCAGCCACGTGTTCCAATCTGGGATATGGTAAGAATGATTGCTACAGCACGAATCGTAATGCCAAACTCGGTGGTGCGTTTATCAGCTGGTAGAAACGAAATGAGCACGCTAGAACAGGCTTTTTGCTTTATGGCAGGTGCAAGTTCTATTTTTGCAGGCGATAAATTATTAACTACGCCAAATCCTGCATTTGTTGATGATATGGCCATGTTTGAATTGTTGGGACTAAAAACCCGCGACGCCTTTAAAAATGGCAGACCAGTAAACACAAGGATTGAACAGGAAGCTGTTTAATCAAAAAATATAAACCGATATCCATGGTGTCGGTATCCGTGGTGTCAGTTGCAACTGACACAAAGATAGATTTTAACTCATAAGCATCGTAAATAAAAAAGTCCCGACTAAAATCGGGACTTTTTTTAGCGGCATCAGATATTTCTATCTGACACTAAGTTGAATTCTATTTTAATAGTCAGATGGTAACATCTGACTTCACTTTACACAGCCGTTACCCTAACCTCAATATTTCCTTTGGTTGCTTTAGAATACGGACATGCCCGATGTGCTTTATCAGCCAAGGCCTGTGCTTCCTCATGCGAAATACCTGGAATGTGAACATCCAGATCTGCAGAAAGTACAAAAGCATTTCCGTCTTTATTAAACGAAACCAATACTTTCACATTTGCTTCGCTAATATCAACACCTTCTCGCTCCGCTACACCGCCCAATGCACCCAAATAACATGGTCCCCAGGCAGCAGCGAACAATTCTTCTGGGTTTGTGGCACCTCCTTGCCCGCCAAGTTCTTTTGGCTTTCTTAAATCGAAATCTAAAATCCCATCACTTGATTTGATGTGTCCGTCTCTTCCTCCAGTAGCTGTAACTTCAGCCGTATATAGCTTTTCCATAATGTTTTCTTAATATGGATACTTAACAATTTTTAGTGGCCTTTGTTTTTAATACAAGGTATTTGATAGTTTAAATCTTGAACTAATACAACATGATTACTTACGTAACAAAATTCGATCTAAATCTTGATTTTCACTGATAGCTTATAAATATCGTAAGCTACCTTCTGGATAAGGTCGAATTGCTCGGGAACCAAATCTTCTCCTTTTTTAATGGCTAAACCGTTATCATTTAGCCTGATTAACGGCACATTCTCAATTGTGCTGGCGCCTTTTTCCAGATTTTCAATAGACGTATCCAATAAATAATTGGTATTGTTGGCAATAGGCTTCAAGGAATCGAAACTTTCGAAGATAAATTGATGTTCCTTATTGTAGAGCGAAAGCGTTGCAACATAAGAAGACAATAAATGGCTGAGCGCTGTAAACTGATGTACTTCTTTAATAAACAACTGTTTGCTTTTTGGTTCAGAAAACATTCTTTGAAACAGGGAAGCCAAGTTTGCCGTACTTACATAAACTTCTTTCCGGGCCAGTTTATATTCCGTTCTATTGTAGTTTTTCTCAAAATACAATTTAATCACCTGTCCATAATAAGCCTTATTAGCCTTTAAAATGTCGAGCATGGCCTCTTTGAGTTTTTCATGCTCCCAAGTCGGGAATAAAGAATAACTGGCCAATAGCGCAATGCCAGAGCCTATAAAAGTATCATAAATCCTTTCGCGTGCCAGCGCTATCGATCCCATACCCAGAAAATCAAATAGGATTAAGATATATGGCGTCATAAAGAGCACACTCACTACGTAATTTTTCCTTTGGAAACTATAGCAGCCAATCATGCAGATTAATAGGATCACAAATAAAGTATTCCGATCGTGGATATAAGTAATCACACCCATACCAATGAACGCCCCAATCGTGGTGCCGATTAAACGTTGATAATTACGTTCTTTTGTTAAACTAAATCCCGGTTTCGAAATTACCAGAATGGTAAGGAGAATCCAGTAGCTATGTGAGAAATTGAGAATCTGAGCCACGATAAAACCCAAAAGCATCACCACAGTAACCCGTAACGAATGCCTGAAAGTAGAAGAGGTATAGGTCAAATTCTCTGTAAACAGTTTAAAATCGAATTTTTGCCTGGTAATAAATTTCTCTGTATCTACCTCAGCTTGTCTAATATCTTTGCTGTTTCTGATTTTAAAATAACTGAAAATAGTTTTAACCCTTGACAGTATATTTTCGATGTTCACCTCAATATTTTTCAGGGCAATTATGCCTAAGGTATTGTATTCCTGATTTTGATTGTTCTTTTCTAGGTCATTGATTTTGATCTTTAACCTTTCAATCTCAATCAATAAACGTTTTGAAACAACGGGTATTCCACCACTTTTTAAGGCAAAAGCAATATCATCAAGCGCGTAAGAGATCCGCTTAATGGCCATTTCATAATCTGATAATATACCTGCTTTATCAAACTGATCGTGCAAATGCTGGTAATTATAATAGGTAGACATTACCTGCTCGAAAAGATCGACCATATCTACAAATACCAATAACAAAAATCTGCCTTCAGGAGTAGAATCCCTTACAATTTCGCGGGTTCTAAAAAGCAATTCTCTTACCGCATCCTGTTTTTCATGAACAGAAACCTGAAGCTGCAACAGATCTGAATAGGTTTTATCGTAATTGTTATTTTGATGATAGAACTTGGCTTTTTCGCGTAGAAACTCTGCAACTTCCAGGATAGAATCGCTAAGCGATTGCTGCACCAAACGGAAGGGGCGTAAGCGGTACACAAAATAACTTAAGCCAGTATACCAAAGGCTACCTATCAGGATCATAACCGCATGTAGCAATACTTCCTGCCATGGGCGTACGTCATCAATGCTTAATACCATAATCAGTAAAACTGCGGTACCAACCGATGCAGCTCTAATACCGTAGATGTAAAACATCGAAAATACAAAACTGGATACAGCCAATAAAAAGCCGATAAAATAATGGTTCTTGTTGGTTAACCCCGTTATGATAGAGAAGGTAAAGATGAGCGCAGTAGTAATCAGCATTGCATTTCTTCGGTGCACCATTGGCCCCGGACTATCTACCACACTTACACATAAAGCACCTAGTGATAAAGTCATACCGTACTTTAACATGCCAAACTGGGCAAGAATTAAAGAGGGGAGCAGTACACCAATGGTGATGCGGAGACCGTCGGCAAAATACGTACTCAATAAAAAGTCTTGTATATTTCTAATGGGTTGCCTAATCTGCATGATACAAAAATAACATAATAGCGAAGTTTTTTGTTGCGATTAAAATTAAGTTTTTTGCTTTTTTTTAACTTTTAAGCAGAAAATGGGTAATGGTTTGATTAACAAAATATTATGAATTGTTTATAAGTGTGATTTTAGAAATGTTGATAACCTAATCGAAAACCCACAAAAAGCGCTCAAAAACGACATTTTAAAAACAACAAACTGTTGATAACCAGCGATTTTAAGTGGATAACTTTGTTTATAAAAACTCTCATTTTTCTCTTGACAAATGCGTGTTTTCCTACTAAATTAGATCATATCAAATACGAAGTACTTTGAATTCTGATAAAACAAGCCAAAAGAGATAAAGAACCGAAAGGGGAATTGTTTCGGAGTGTTTACAGGGAAAACGATTAATTTCAGAAAGGGTTAAACCGAGTAAGGATATATACCATCGCAAGATTGGA
The DNA here is from genome assembly GCF_018613605.1 of Pedobacter sp. ISL-64. GTDB lineage: Bacteria > Bacteroidota > Bacteroidia > Sphingobacteriales > Sphingobacteriaceae > Pedobacter. The sequence continues at coordinate 29,556 of NZ_JAGGPU010000029.1, forward strand.
TCATAAGAAAATCGCACAGGCCCAAACAGAGATTATTGAAAACTAGGAAGTTTACGGACGGAGGAGTTGGAAATAAATTTTCACGAATCGCAAAAGTTGCAAAACCTAACGATAACGGAAAAATCAAAGTAACAAGAATTAGATGCTTTAAAATACGACTACGGTTGTTTTTAAAGTTAAAACGGGGAACTGAATCGAAAGAAGAAGAACCCCGTTTTTATTTTGCCTTAAATTTTGATCTTTCGAACAAAAAAAGAATAGCGAATCCTTCCGCATATTATCCCTAAAATATTAAATTTACCAAATGGCCAAAAAAGGTAAATCAATTTCCAATCCGTCAAAAAAGATATTCGTTTTAGATACCTCGGTTATTTTGTACGACCATGATGCGATAAATAACTTCCACGAGCACGATGTAGCTATTCCCATTCAGGTTTTAGAAGAGCTCGATAATTTTAAAAGCGGTAACGATACCCGGAATTTTGAGGCCAGAAGTTTTATCCGCCTTATTGATGAAACTTCAAAACAAAAACTCATCAGCGATTGGATTTCGTTAAAAAGCCCTGATTCAGGAAAATTTAAGGTAGTTTTAAATGAAAAGCCTTTAACTATAAATGCAGAAGAAGTGTATGGAAAAGGCAAAACAGACCATAAGATTTTAAATGCAGCATTAAGTTTAAAAGAAGAATATCCCGATAAGAAAGTAGTACTGGTATCGAAAGACATCTGCTTAAGGTTAAAAGCAAAAGCTTTGGATTTAAATGCAGAAGATTACGAAACTGGTAAAATTAAAAATGTAGATGAGCTTTATGCCGGAAAAACAGAACTTATTGATTTTCCGATTGAGATTATTGAAGAAGTAAAAAAACAACTTTTTATTGATGCTAATGAGGTAGAACTGCCACCTAAAAATGGCAATCACTTTTATATTTTAAGGAATAAGAGAAAAATAGCAAATGTATTTTATAACAACAGTTTAAAAACAATTTCAGCAGTTTCTACTGATCCTATATTTAAAATCAAACCTAAAAATATTGAACAGGCATTTGCCATTCATGCGCTTTTAGATCCAGAAATTAAGCTGGTGAGCATACAAGGGAATGCCGGAACAGGCAAAACACTATTGGCTTTAGCAAGCGCTTTAGAACAGCGTAAAAACTTTAGACAGATTTATATTACGCGACCAATTGTTTCCCTGAGCAATAAAGACATCGGCTTCTTACCAGGCGATGCAAAATCGAAAACTGATCCTTTTATGGCGCCAATTTGGGATAATCTGCGGTTTATTAAAGAGCAGTTTATCGGTGATGATAAAATGTCGGAAAAGATTGATGAACTGATTATAACCGAAAAAATAGCGATTGCGCCATTGGCTTTTATCCGGGGAAGAACCCTCACCAAAATTTTCTTTATTATTGATGAAGCACAGAATTTAACACCCCATGAAGTGAAAACGATAATTTCGAGGGCGGGCGAACATACCAAAATAGTTTTTACCGGCGATATTTACCAGATTGATACACCATACCTAGATTCTGAAAGTAATGGCCTGTCTTATTTAATCGAAAACGCTAAAAACCACCCGCTGTATGCCCATATTACCTTACATAAAGGCGAGAGGAGTGAGTTGGCTAATTTGGCTAATGAGTTGCTTTAAGCTTTTTTTTTCCGTTCATCTAGCAGAAAAGGACTACAATAGTTACGTTACCCTGAACTTGTTTCAGCGTCTTCATTCAAACAGGGTAGGTTTTTAGGTTGCGTCTACTTTAGTCAACGATGACCACGCTTAAGACCTACTAATGGTATTTCTTTAAGCTCCTTAAACAGATAAACAATCCGATTAAAGTTAACACCGCGCTCAATATAAATGGTGCGCCCGGAAAATAAACCGGAGCCTTGCCTTCGATAAAATAAGCAAATATATGTGTCATTACCCAAGGGGCAAATATGGCCGCTAAACTTTGTAAACCCGTTAAAACGCCCTGCATTTCACCTTGTGCATTCGAAGGTACCTGATTCGAAATCAAGCCCTGCATGGCCGGTCCACAGATTCCGGCTAAACCATAAGGAAGCATAAAAGCAAACATCATCCAGCCCTTGCTTGCAAAAGCAAAAGCGATGAAGCCTATGATGTATAAAATGAGACCAAAGTAAACCGCTTTCTTTTCTCCGATTTTGGGAAGGATCACCCTTATTAAACCACCTTGAACAAGGCCCACAACCAAGCCCACAAAACCTAATGAATAGCCTACCCATGCAGCATCCCATTTGAATTTCTCCATGGTATAAAATGTCCAGTTGGATTGAACAGCGTGACTGGCAAAATATAATAAGAATAAGGTAGCCATTAAGCCCAATAATGCAGGGTACTTGCCAATGCTTAACAATGAACCGATTGGATTTGCTCTTTTCCAGTCAAAAGCCCTGCGTTTTTCAACAGGTAAAGATTCTGGCAGTATAAAATAACCGTAAAGCCAGTTAATTAAAGATAAACCTGCAGCAATCATAAAAGGAACCCGGGTACCAAAATGGCTGAAAACCCCACCTAAAACCGGACCTAAGATAAATCCAACACCAAATGCTGCACCAACCAAGCCGAAGTTTTGCGCTCTTTTTTCTGGAGGGGAAACATCAGCAATGTATGCCTGTGCGGTTGTAAAACTTGCACCTGTTATTCCTGCAATAATCCTTCCTACAAATAACCAAACAATAGAAGGGGCGAAAGCTAAAAAGATGTAATCGATACCTAAACCGAACAAAGAGCTTAATAATACCGGTCTTCGTCCGTACCGATCGCTCATTGCACCAATAATTGGAGAGAATATAAATTGTACTGATGCATATGCAAGGGTGAGCCAGCCACCATATTCTGCCGCTAAACCGAAGCCACCGCCAGTGAAATCCTGAATAAGTTTTGGTAAAACCGGAATGATCAACCCAAAACCCGTAAAATCGATCAGGAGGGTAACCATAATAAAACTCATTGCAGATTTCTTTCCGTTTGCCATTATATGTAATTTGAAACGCAAAAGTATCAGAATTAGTTAAGATTGTAAATTTTAGTTCTCTACAAACTCAATTACAAACCTAGTAGGTTTTTGAAACCTGCGAGGTTTAGATCCAAATATGAGAGGTTTAGATCCAAATATGAAATACTGTCCTCTGTTTATAAACCTGATATAGCGGAAAGCCCGCAATGAGGTATGGACTGCCCCCAAAAAGTTGGACACTTTAATCGGAGCATTTTATGAGCAGAAAAATTAAGTATAGCCTGGAATTTAAACTGGCTATCATCGATCAGGTCTTAAGTAGAGAGAAACCTATGGTTTCAATCTCAAGGGAAAATGGTATCGAACGGCGTATGGTCTATCAGTGGGTAGAGTTCTATAAACGTTTT
>NZ_JAGGPU010000030.1 GCF_018613605.1 Pedobacter sp. ISL-64
GAATATTCAAACCTAAGGGATAGAAGGGAACCCGATTTTTCATCGGGTGGGATGATAGCAGGACTACCGGATCCAAAATGCTGCTGAAACTGCTTTTCTAAAAAAAAAACTTATTCAATTTAAAGTTCGACCATGTCAGATAGTAATATCTGACATCACAGGAATAGATTTCTCGACTACGTTACACTTCGCTCGAAATGACGATCCCTCAAAACAACAAACTTTTTAAACAAAAAAGCCGCCCCAAAAAATCGGGACGGCTGTAAAATATTTGGTTTAGTGATTTACCATTTTTTTCTGCGTTCGCCACTGCCACCTTCACGGTTTCCGCCTTCTCTGCGTGGACCACCAGTGTTGCCACCTTTGTCGTCACGGCTACGTCCAGAGAAATCTCTGAAACCGCCACCGCTATTTCCGCCTTCACGTCTTCCGCTACCACCACCTGAGCTTTTTCTATCGCCGCCGCCACGGTAACCACCGCCACCGCCGCTTCTGCGTTCGCCGCCGAAACCTCCGCCGCCGCTACGTCTTTCACCGCCACCGCGTCTTTCGCCACCGCCAGCACCTTCGCCGCGACCACTATCTCCGCTTTTTTCGATCCGTACCTGACGGCCGTTAAATTCAACTGCTTTAAAGCCTTCGAAAACTGTATCAGCAACAGCATCTTCCACTTCAAAGAAAGAGAAAACACCTTTTAAATCGATTTTACCAACACTTTTGCCGCCAATTTTACCGTTGTTACAAATAAATGATAGCATATCGCCACGGGTAAACTCATCTACCGAACCTAAGTTGATAAATAAACGAGTGTAACCTTCGCTACCACGTCCGCGTCCAGCACGTTCGCCACGCTCACCTCTTTCACCACGATCATCACCAACTGCTGCGTTTAAATCAGGTGCTTTAGAATAGTAATCTAAGAAACGGTTAAATTCTAACGAAGCAAAACGTTTGATCACATCCTCTTTAGATAAATCTTTAAATTCATCCATAATACGAGGAATGTACTGATCAATTTGCTCCACATTAACTTCTACGTTATGTACTTTATGTACTAAAGAGAATAATTGTTTTTCACAAACATCAAACCCGGTTGGTAACTCAGCTTTGGTAAATTGTTTACCAATAATACGCTCCAATTGACGGATTTTTCCAACTTCTTTAGAGTTGATGATACAGATCGAAATACCGGTTTTACCAGCACGGCCAGTACGGCCAGAACGGTGGGTATAACTTTCAATCTCATCAGGTAAAGAGTAGTTAATTACGTGCGTTACACCGCTTACATCGATACCACGGGCAGCAACATCAGTAGCAATTAACAATTGCATGTTACGCTCACGGAAACGTTGCATTACTTTATCACGTTGTTGCTGCGATAAATCGCCGTGTAAGGCATCCGCATTGTAACCATCTTTAATTAAATGCTCGGCAACATCTTGTGTATCCAATTTGGTTTTACAAAATACTACAGCAAAAATTTCAGGGTTAAAATCTACAATACGTTTTAAGGCAGCGTATTTATCACGGGCACGAACAATATAATATTCGTGTTCGATGTTTACGTTACCAGTATTTTTTGTGCCCATAGTTAATTCTACAGGGTTATCCATATAGTTTTTAGCTATACGGCGAACTTCTGCAGGCATGGTAGCCGAGAATAACCAGGTTTTTTTGTCATCAGGAGTAGTTGATAAAATGTCGTTAATGTCGTCCTGGAAACCCATGTTCAACATCTCGTCAGCTTCATCAAGCACAACATATTTAACTGAAGAAAAATCAATGGCTTTACGGCCAATGATATCCAACATACGGCCGGGCGTGGCCACTACAATCTGTACGCCTTGGCGTATTTCGCGTAGTTGTTGCATAATGTTCGCACCACCGTAAACGGCAACTACGTGGGCATTAGCAATGTTTTTAGAAAAGTTTTTAAGGTCGTTAGTGATTTGTAAACATAACTCACGGGTAGGGCATAAAATCAATGCCTGTGGTTTGTTAATTTTAAAATCGATTAGTTCTAACAGCGGCAAACCAAATGCGGCTGTTTTTCCTGTTCCTGTTTGGGCCAAACCAACAAAATCATTAGTGCCTTCTAACAGTACAGGAATACTTTGCTCCTGAATAGGTGTTGGAGTTTCAAATCCAAGATCCTTTACGGCATTAACGACGTCATCACTTATCCCCAATAATTGAAATGGGTTTGTCATTCGTCTTTTTATTTTTAATTGAGCCGCAAAGGTAAGGTTAATATTTCGTATTTCACAGATAATCAAGTAAATAGTTTTTTAAGCTAAATATTTGAAAATAAGGAAGTAACAGTAGATGTAAGATGGATGATGGAAAAGGTAGGGTGTAGAAGGTTTAAATTGAGGTCGTGATTGCAACAAGAACATGTGTTTTTTGTTTGGAAAGCGGCTGCAGTTGTGCTTAGGTTACCTCAGTCCCGTTTTCTGTTTCAATCTTTTTCAAACCTTTCAGGTTTTAAAAAGGATTTTCACGCCAACCGGGTTTAGGTGGCGGGGCAAAAGCAGCTATTTGCGTTTGTTTTTGAATAGCCATTTGGGCAGTTCATCCGTTATAATTGCGGGAGCGAAAATATCGTTATGGGCCAGATCGTCGAACTCCCAGAACCTGATTTTGTTGTTATGGCTTAGTTCTTTAAAAAACTGCTCATCGCTGTTGAAGGGATTTTCAGTATCTATATTTCCGTGTATCAACCAAATTGGAATGTTCGTGAGTGTTTTTACTTTGTCGAATTGCGGTATGCCGGAAATGCTTATACCTGCAGCAAATAAATCGGGTTTTAATGATAAGGCATTGATCACCGAAGAAGCACCCATCGAAAAGCCGATGAGGTAAATCCTTTTCTCATCAATATTTAAAGTGCTTTTTAAGCTATCAATCAGCTGTAATGCGGTTGTTAAACACGGCTGTGGTACAGAGGTAAGTACATTTCTGCTTTGGTCCATCACGTAATTTGACGATCGCGAAGGGAACTGGGGTGCCAAAATAAAAGCTGGGTATTTTGCCTGTATTTCATCCGTAGCAAATAGTTTTGCCAAAATACCCAGCTGGCTGCTATTGTCGTTTCCAACCGCGTTTGATCCATGAAATACAATTACCAGTGGAAGTTTTCTGTTTGTACTTTTTGGTTTTAATAAACGGTATACAATTGGTGTACCACCAGCGCCTTTGAATAACCCTTTCGTAAAAACATCGGTGTTTAAACCTTTTATTTCGGCTATTCTCTGTTTAAGGTAAATAGAATCAACACTTTTTTCGATTTTGGTTTTTCCAAAAGTATGGATGCTTTTGTTGCATGATAAGATTCCGCAAAGCAAAACTACTAAACAGATATAGTTAACCGCATGATTTATTTTAATCTGCATAGATAGAGGTAATTTTCTGTTAAAATTAAAGAATTAGCGCAACCTTTCAGCCCAGCGTATCAATCTTTCATCCTTGTTAATACCGAAGATGGCAAGAATCAAAAATAAAATAGCGAGTGCGGGCATAAAAGTTACACCAAAATGCAAAACCGGCAATTAGTAATAATGGTCAGCATTGTAATCCTCTTTTGAGCGCATCTACTTTTAAAGTTGAAAATGTTTGCAAAGCAGATTAGTGCCAAAAAATATTTAAAATTAATATTAGATAAATAGCTTTAATCAAACTATTTTGTTTTTTGAGTCGTTAACGGGCCATAATCAGTGCGGTTTCTAAATAGGCCAGGGTGTCCTGAGCTGTCAATTTGGAAACTATATCATCTGCAATATCGTTAAATGCAATCCCCGATTGTTTTGAAGTGGATCCGCGTTTTAGCAAAAAAACTGTTCTCGAAAATGAAAATTTATCATAATCCCCACGGGCAACCCTTACTTCCTGTGTGATAAAGTTGTATCCATTCTGAGTTGGGATAGGAGTTATTGGAGCCCGGTATTTAAAAATCTGATCAATGAGTTGATCGTTGGTTAACACGGTTTTTGGAGAATAGAACAAAATTAAATCTCCGTCTTTTACTACTGTATAGTTTACATTTCCGCCAATAGTTGCCTCGTGGTTAGCTGAAAAAACCAGACTGTTACCATCTGTAACGTAGTGATCTGGTACAATAAAGCTGCTTTCGTTTTTAATAAACTGCTTAATAATATTTTGATCTTTTATTTCACCGTTCGCCGTAAATAAACGTGTTTCTGATTTTTTAACCAGATTTTCTGTTTGTAGCATTAATGGGAAATTTATTTCAGATTTGCTTCCACCTTTTTTGCACGAAAAGAGTAAACAGATAAAAAGAACGATAAATGTGTTTCTGTAAGTCATAAGCGAATTATCTTAACCTTTCGGCCGAGCGGATTAATCTTTCATCTTTATTGATGCCAAAGATAGCCAATACAACGAATAAAATGGCTAATGCAGGTAAGTAAGCTCCAACACCAAAACTAGCACCTTCAATACCGCCAGGTAGTTTTTTGGCATAAATACTGCACCAAAAAGCAAAACCTCCAATTAGTATGATCGAAACAATGGCAATGCGTTTTTGAAAACTTCTTTTTTTATAGTTGAAGATATTCATTAAACAAATAAATGCAACGGCGATATTGGTGATAATTAAAGGTAGAAAAGATTGAACTTTAAGACTTATGCCTGCTTTAATGGTTAAAGTTTGGTATAGCCCGGTGGTATATACCGCTGATTCTGTTCCTGCAACATCTTTTGTGGCGATAGGTAAAAACAACATTAAAATTAAGGTTAATGCTGCTAAAAAAAGCCAGATCGATTGTATTCTTTGTATCATGTTGATTTTAATAATTTAAAGCAAACTTAGATAAAATTGCTTTTGCTTGCAATTTAACTAAACTCATAATTGAGTTTACATCGTTTTTTATATACTTAATTCCAATTTACTGCACAACCTAAATAAAAGGGAACAAGTATTTTTATATCACTTTGGGTAAAAAAGGTATTACATCCAACTGTTCTACGATGGTGGTCTTTTAAATCGATTAACTTTGATAAACCATACCAATAAAACGATTTATGCTGAAAAACTTACTTTTTCTAATTCTCCTGCTTGCTGCAACAAATACCTTTGCACAAGATACCCTTAAATTTGAGCAGGCATTAACGGTAGCAAGTGGTAGCCGCTATGGCCGCGAAGCTGTTTATACCGATTTACTGGCCTGGCAAATGGCGAATGGAAAATTACAGAGGCCCACCGAAAATGGCTTATTTTCTGAAGGAAAAGATGGTCAAAAAGTATTGTGGAAAACAATTAAAGCAGATGCTAATGGTCGTTTTAGCGCATTCTCCAGAAGATCTTTTCAGACTACAAATAATCCCTTTCTAAATCCAGGTAGCATAGATAGAGGCTCTGATTATATCTACATTACCTATACTTCCCCAAAAGAACAAACCGCAATTTTAAATGTAATTGGAGGCAATAGTTTGTTTTTCAATGGTACCCCACACATGGGCGATCCCTATGCGTCGGCTTATATGAATATTCCGGTTCAATTAAAAAAAGGTGTAAACGAACTTTTTGTAAAAGGTGCCAGCATATTGCCAATGATCGTTATTAATGCTAAAAAGTTAATCATCCATACAGACGACGTTACTTTACCGAGCATTGTGCTCAATCAGGCAAATGGTGTACTAAAAGGGGCATTAACGGTAAGTAATTCTTCTTTGAAAGATGTTAATGATTTGCATATCAAAACTGTTTTAAATGGTAAACAGCAGGAAGTGGCCATTTCGCGCATCGCCAAACTGAGCATGAGGAAGGTGATTTTTGAGTTAGATGCAAGTACCATAACCACACCAGGTAATTATAATCTCGAAATACAACTCTTACAGAACAAAACAAATGTAGATCAGAAAACGATTGTAATTGAAGCTTTAGCCAATTCATCAAGCTATAAACAGACTTTTATCAGTAAAATTGATGGCAGCTTGCAGTATTTCGCAGTTACCCCGCAACTTAACGGCTGGAAACCAAATTCAGCATTATTTCTGTCGGTCCACGGTGCCGGTGTCGAAGCCATTGGTCAGGCGAAAGCCTATAAATCTAAAGATTGGGGAACGGTAGTTGCTGCCACTAACCGCAGGCCACGTGGTTTTAATTGGGAAGATTGGGGTAGACAGGATGCTTTAGAAGTGCTGGCGTTGGCAAAGGATCAGTTTAAACCAAGCGATAAACAGATTTACCTCACCGGCCATTCTATGGGTGGACATGGTACCTGGTTTTTAGGCGCCACTTATCCCGATAAATGGGCTGCTATTGCACCTGCCGCAGGTTATGCTTCGCTTAAAGATTACGGTTCTGCCGATGGGAAAATCCCTGATAGTAGTAAAAATATGGTCGAAAGGATGTTGCTAAGGGCTGGCAACCAGAGCGATGTTCCGAAATTAGTGACTAATTATACACCATTAGGCGTTTATGTTTTGCATGGCGATGCAGATAGGGTAGTGCCTGTTAGTTATGCAAGGCAAATGAAGAAATTGCTTGCTGGTTTTCATGCCGATTTTAGTTATTATGAATATCCAGGTGGCGAGCACTGGTTCGGTGATCAAAGTGTAGACTGGCCGCCTATTTTTAGTTTTTTTAAGTGGCATACTATTGCTGCCGATTCTGCTGTAAACCGCATCGATTTTACCACATCCAGTCCCGGAATTTCGTCTACTTATCGCTGGGCTACTATTTATCAGCAAACGCAGCCTTTACAATATAGTCGCATCATTTTAACAAGAGACAGGAAGCTGTCAACCATTGTTGGTAAAACCGAGAACGTTGCGCTTTTAAAATTGGCTTTAACAGATTTTGCTGTAAAAACACCCATAAAAATTACTTTAGATAGTTTAACAGTTATTAATTATACCACACGAAGCGTTAACGATACCCTGTTTTTAGAGAAAAATAACGATGCATGGCAAATCATCACCAAAATTGATAAAAGAGATAAAAACCCTTTACGATATGGCACATTTAAAGAAGCTTTTAATCATAAAATGGTTTTTGTGGTAGGAACAAACGGTTCTGCAGAAGTCAATCTGGCTAATTTAAATAAAGCCAAATATGATGCTGAAAGTTGGTATTACCGGGGCAATGGAGCTATTGATATCATTATGGATAAAGAATTTTCAGCATCAAAATACCAGGGGCGTAATATTATTTTATATGGAAACTCCGAAAATAATACAGCCTGGAAAAAATTACTTAACCATTGTCCTATACAAGTAAGCAATTCGCAAATAACCACGAAACAACATGTGTTGAAAGGCGATGATTTAGCCGCATATTACATTTGGCCTCAATACGACAATAAACTATTGATAGGCGTAGTGGCCAGTACTGGAGTAAAAGGGATGAAAGCGGCTTATGCCAACCAGTATTTTGCCGGAGGTAGTGGTTTCCCTGATTTTATGATTTTTTCATCTGAGTTACCAAAAGAAGGAAGCAAAGGCATTAAGCTGGCCGGTTTTTACGATAATAAGTGGCAGTTTGACGAGAAAAATACCGCTAAGCCTTAGTTATGGCTACTTATAATAAATGTAGAACGCTTTCCTTCTAAATAAAAGGAAAAAAGTATTTTTGCATCGCTTTGAGTAAAAAAAGGTATTTCATCCAATTGGCTTACGATGGCAGCTTATACCATGGCTGGCAAACACAACCTAATGCAATTACCGTTCAGGAATTGTTAGATAAGGCTATGTCTGTTTTTTTTAGACAGCCCGTCGAAACGTTGGGCTGTGGAAGAACGGATGCAGGCGTGCATGCTACTGATTTTTATGCACACTTTGATGTTGAAGGTGTAGAAGAGGCAAAGGTTTTAAGTGCGGTAACCGGTATTAATGCCATGCTTCCTTATCAAATTGCAGCAAAACGGATTATACCGGTACATGATGATGCCCATGCCCGCTTTGATGCCACTGCCCGTGCTTATAAATATTACCTTCACTTCGAAAAGAATCCTTTCAAACTTAACCGATCGTGGTTGGTTAAAGATAAACTGGATGTAGAAGCAATGAACGAGGCAGCGGCACTATTATTAAATTATACCGATTTTTCGTGTTTTAGTAAATCAAACACGCAAACTTTTACCAATAACTGCAAAATAAGCAAAGCCGTTTTCGAGCGACAGGAAGATGGATTGGTTTTTACCATTCGGGCCGACCGTTTTCTACGCAACATGGTAAGAGCTATTATGGGTACTTTGGTACAGATCGGTAAAAAAGAAATAAATTTAACAGATTTTAAAGCAATAATAGAAAGTAAAAACCGCAGTAAGGCCGGGCAATCGGTACCTGCTTGTGGTTTGTACTTAGTGAAGATAGAATACCCTTATATAAGGTAGGAGGTTAAAGGTGTAAGGTAAAAGGTTTGACGACCGCTTTACAAGATAAACTTTTCCTTTTTTGAAATTTGTGTAAGATACGTAGGGCCTTAAACCCTAAACCTTACACCTTAAACCATAAGCATGGCAGTTACAGGCGACGTATACAACACCGGATTACTGAAACGTATTTTTCAATACGTAAAGCCTTACCGTGCCATTTTTGTGTGGTCGGTTATTTTAACCATTCTGCTTGCGGCCATTTCTCCGGTCCGTCCGTTTTTAATTAAGTATACACTCGATCATTATATTTTAACCGGAAATTATTCTGGCCTGGTGAGTATGACCATGTTGATGATCTTTATGTTGATCTTACAAACTTTGATTCAATATAACCACACGCTTTTAACCAATACATTAGGTCAATCGGTTATCCGCGATCTTCGGATCAATGTTTTTAACCACATTACAAAACTCCGCCTAAAATTCTTCGATAAAACGCCCATCGGACAATTAATTACCAGAACTGTTTCCGATTTGGAAACTATTGCCGATATTTTTTCGGAAGGTTTAATCTCGATGATAGGCGATAGTTTGCAGGTGGTGGTGATTGTTTGCGTAATGTTATATACCGATTGGCAATTGAGTTTAGTAGTGCTTTTGCCCATTCCATTGTTGATCATTGCTACCCGGAAATTCCAGAAAGCGATTAAAGTGGCTTTCCAGGAAATTAGGAATGAGGTTTCTAACCTGAATACTTTTTTGCAGGAACACATTACGGGTGTATCTATTGTGCAGTATTTTGCCAGGGAGAAACAGGAATATAGAAAATTCTACGCCATTAACAAGCGCTATCGTGATGCTAATATCCGTTCTAACTGGTATTATTCTATCTTTTTTCCCGTAGTGGAGTTAATCTCGGCCATGTCGTTAGGTTTGTTGGTGTGGTATGGCGCAAAAAGTATTCTTTCCAAACCGTTGGATGTAACGCCTGGAACCATTACACAGTTTATTATGTACCTGGGTATGGTGTTTACACCGATCCGCCAGTTGGCCGATAAGTTTAATACGCTGCAGATGGGAATGGTGGGTGCCGAACGTGTTTTTAAAGTTTTAGATACTGATGAAGCTACGCCAAATACGGGGACGCAAAAGCCAGCCAAATTAGACGGAAATATTAAATTCGAAAAGGTTTGGTTTGCCTATAATGACGAAAACTACGTGCTGAAAGACCTTACATTCGAAGTGAAGGCTGGCGAAACTGTTGCTTTGGTAGGTGCAACAGGTGCTGGTAAATCTTCTACCATTAATATCCTGAACCGTTTTTACGAAGTGAAAAAGGGAGATATCACCGTAGATGGCATTCATATTGAAGATTTTGATCTGGATTACTTAAGAAGCCACATTGCCACCGTACTTCAGGATGTTTTCTTGTTTTCGGATACCATTTTAAACAACATTACATTAAATAACCCCCAAATTACCATCGAAGAAGTGGTGAATGCTGCCAAAAAAGTTGGTGCGCACGATTTTATCGAACGTTTACCGGGTGGCTATCAATATAATGTGATGGAAAGAGGTGCTACACTCTCAGCTGGTCAGGCCCAGTTGATTTCGTTTATCCGTGCCCTCGTGCATAATCCGGCTATTTTGGTTTTAGATGAGGCCACTTCATCAGTTGATACCGAAACAGAATTATTGATCCAGAAGGCTATTGATAACTTAATGGAAGGCCGTACCTCAATTGTAATTGCCCACCGTTTATCGACCATTCAAAAGGCCGATCAGATTATTGTGCTAGATAAGGGTGAGATTAAGGAAAAAGGCACACATCAACAGCTGTTAAAATTAAATGGCTACTATAAAAAGCTTTACGATCTGCAGTTCTCATCCAAAGGGATAGCTAAAGTTTAAATATATTTATTCTCAAGGATTTTCTTAATTTAACGGCTTCTTAAACCCAATAGGAAGATGAAACGGTTAAAATTACTTGCCTTGTTCTTGTTTTCGGCTTTAGCCTTGCAGGTTTCTGCACAGCAGAAAAATTATGTAATGGTGATTCACGGTGGTGCCGGTACCATTCTCAAAAAGAACATGAGTCCCGAAAAAGAGGCTGCTTATATCGCTGCCTTAACTAAAGCATTAAATGCAGGTTATGCAGAAATTGAAGCAGGTAAATCGAGCCTCGATGCTGTTGAAGCAGCCATTCACGTTTTAGAAAACGATCCACATTTTAATGCTGGCAAAGGTGCTGTTTTTACACATGATGGCAGAAATGAGCTCGACGCCGCAATAATGGATGGAAAAACCTTAATGGCGGGATCCGTTGCGGGGGTAACTACCATAAAAAATCCAATTTCTGCTGCCAGAGCTGTGATGGAAAAATCGGAGCATGTAATGATGGTTGGCGCCGGTGCCGATCAGTTTGCAAAAGAGGTCGGATTGGAAATCGTAGATCCTAAATATTTCTGGACTAAGGAACGTTGGGATGGCTTACAACAGGCTATTAAAGAAGATTCTACCAAAGCGGTTTTAGATCATGGAAGTAAAAAATCGGAATTATTTGGAATTAAAAACCACGATTACAAATTCGGCACGGTGGGTTGTGTAGCTTTAGATAAGGCTGGAAACCTGGCAGCGGGAACTTCAACCGGTGGTATGACGAACAAAAAATACGGACGTGTGGGCGATGCACCAATTATAGGGGCGGGTACCTACTGCAATAATGAAACAGCAGGTATTTCCTGTACCGGCTGGGGCGAGTTTTATATCCGTAATGTGGTGGCAAAAACCATTTCCGATTTAATGGAATATAAGGGCTTATCTGTTGCAGAGGCATCGAAAATTGCCTTAGATAAAGTAGGTAAAATGGGAGGCGACGGTGGTTTAATTGCTTTAGATAAAAAAGGAAATATGACTATGCCCTTTAATACCGAGGGAATGTATAGAGGTGCAATTACTGCCGACGGAAAAATTGAAGTCAGTATTTATAAATAAAATTATTTTAAGCTTACTGTCTGTTCATTATTCAATAGCAAGCCAAAACACCTAAAAAAATAAAGATGACATTTATAGAATTTGTAAAAAAAGTATTCTCCAATTTAACCTTTCAGGTTATCCTTGCCATCATAATAGGAATTAATGTTGGGATTTTCTTCCCCGGTTTTGCACCTACAGCTAAATTGATCAGTGAGGGTTTTATCAACCTGATTAGCATGTTAATTGCACCAATTATATTCTTTACTATTGTTTTAGGTATTGCTCACATGGGCGATATGAAAAAAGTAGGCAGAGTAGGAGGCAAAGCATTATTGTATTTCGAAATTGTAAGTACAGTAGCTATTGCAATTGGTTTAGTGGTAGCCAATGTTTTAAAGCCAGGTGCCGGAATGATAACTAAGGCTAGCGATGCTACAAAAATTGTAGGTTATGCCGAGCAGGCTAAAGATATGAACTGGGCAGAATTCTTTCTGCATATTATCCCGCATAATGTGATTGCAGCTTTTGCTGAAGGAAACATTTTACAGATTTTGCTGTTTGCCATTCTTTTTGGTTATGGTTTAAATAAATTGGGTGGAGAGGGAACAAGCGTATTAAATGCCTTCGATAAAATATCGAAAGTGCTCTTCAAAATTATGAAGGTGATTATGCGTTTAGCGCCAATTGGGGCTTTCGGAGGAATGGCCTTCAGCATTGGTACGCATGGTTTGGAAAGTATAGTGGGCATGGCTAAACTGATGGGCTCAGTTTATTTAACCTGCATCTTGTTCATTTTTATTGTTTTAAACGGAATTTGCCGCTACTATAACTTTAGCTTGTGGGCTTACCTGAAGTATATCCGACAGGAAATTTTAATTGTACTGGGTACTTCTTCTTCCGAATCGGCACTGCCAAGCATGATGCAGAAAATGGAAGCTATTGGGTGCGATAAATCGGTTGTTGGTTTGGTTATCCCTACCGGCTATTCTTTTAATCTTGATGGAACGGCAATTTACCTGGCCATGGCCGTTATATTTCTTTGTCAGGTTTTTCATGTCGACTTATCCTTAGGTCAGCAGATTACAGTTTTAGGTGTGCTCATGGTTACTTCTAAAGGTGCAGCTGGGGTAACGGGGAGCGGCTTTATTGTTTTGGTATCAACCTTAACCGCTTTGAAAATTATGCCGATAGAACATATCTCCATATTAATTGGTGTAGACCGTTTTATGAGCGAAGCAAGGGCTATAACCAATGTAATCGGAAACGGCGTGGCCACCATAGTAATTGCTAAAAGTGAAAAGCAGTTTGATGAGGCAAAGTATCAGAAAGCTATTCAGCCTGCAATGATAGAAAAAGCAGAGGAGGTGTAGTTTGGAGCTATCCTGTCGAAGCGTCACCCTGTCCCGATTCATCGGGATCAGGGGCTTAATAGCAGGAAAGATGCTGACCACGGAGTAGCTACAAGGCAGTTGAAAATACTGTCTCTACTTGTAAAATAAATTCAGCATGACGAACGCTCCGAAACCCCTTCTGCCCTCAGCCTTCACACCTTCAATCTTTTTTATGTACCTTTGTGCTAGAAACATGCACACAGCTTGTTTAATTAATCCACAGCACATTGGCTCAAGAAGAACAAAATAACCGCAAGGAAAAAAGCGAGTTACACCCACGCAACAAACACCGTTCGCGTTACAATTTCAAACAACTTATTGCAACCTCAAAAGAATTAAAACGTTTCGTTTTTAAAAACGAACACAATGATGATTCTATCGATTTTGCTGATCAAAGTGCCGTTAAAGCACTTAATAGGGCATTGTTGAAATATTTTTATAACATTTCACAGTGGGATATCCCTCAGGATTTTCTTTGTCCGCCTATTCCGGGCCGGGCCGATTATATTCACTATGTTGCCGATCTATTAGGGTCAAGCAATAAAGGTAAAAACCCTAAAGGAGCTAATATTAATGTATTGGATGTTGGTGTAGGTGCAAACTGTATTTACCCCATCATTGGTCACCAGGAATATGGCTGGAGTTTCGTAGGTTCTGAGATCGATCCACTTTCGGTCGATTCGGCTAAGCGCATTATCGAAGCCAATAAGCCATTACAAGGGGCAGTAGAAATCCGTCAGCAATCTTCAAAAATGGGTATTTTTAGAGGTATTGTAGGTGGTAAAGAAAGGTTCGATGCCGTGGTTTGTAACCCGCCGTTTCACGCTTCTTTAAAAGAAGCCGAGCAAGGTACCCGTCAGAAATGGCGTAACCTGGGCGGAAATGAAAAGGAAGTAAAACACGTATTAAACTTTGGTGGTAACAAGGCCGAGCTTTGGTGCCCAGGCGGTGAGCGTGCCTTTGTAGAACAGATGATTATCCAGAGCGAGCAGATCAAAAATCAGGTTTTATGGTTTACCTCATTGGTATCAAAAAGTGCCAACTTAAAAAGTATCTATAGTGCATTGGTTAAAGCAAATGCTTTTGAGGTAACCACCGTGCAAATGAGCCAGGGGCAAAAAATAAGCCGTTTCGTAGCATGGACTTTCCATGACGAAGCTGCACAGGCTGAGTGGGTAAAAGCCTGGAAAACTGAACCAAAACCTAAATCAGATAGTCCTAAAGCTGAAGCTAAAAGTCTTTAGTCTGATAATCTGATAAATAGCAAAGCAAAGCCGGATTAACGATTAAAGTTAGCCCGGCTTTTCGTTTTTAGGGTTATGATACGGGAAAAGCCAAGCTACATTGTGCATTTATCATCTGAAATCAGCGGGAATAAATATGTTTAAATGGTTCCCACAGATTACAAGGATGCTCGCAGATTTTGCAACTATAGAACCGTCAATCGAGAACTGTAAACTGCCGATTGATTAACTGGTCTTTGCCTCGAAAATATACCCAGCCAAAGCAGTTACTGCCATGGCAACCGTTCCCCAGAAACAAATCCGTAATATCCCTTTAATCATACTAGAGCCTCCTGCTTTTGCTGCAATTGCCCCCGACAAGGCAAGGAACACAATAGCGAAACCGTATTGATAAAACACCATTGATTTTATTGGCGCAAGAAAAGCAACTAAAAAAGGTAAAATACCGCCGGTAATAAAGGAGGCTCCAGATGCAAAAGCAGCTTGAAGCGGTTTGGGTTGTGTAATTTCGTTAATACCCAGTTCATCTCTGGCATGTGTGCCTAAGGCATCTTTTTCGGTTAATTTTATGGCTACCTGCATGGCCAGATCTTCATCAAGCCCCTGCGCAACATATATCTTAGCGAGTTCTTTCAGTTCCAATTCGGGCATCGTTTCGAGTTCTATTTTCTCGCGTGCAAGATCTGCTTTTTCAATATCGGACTGAGAACTTACCGAAACATATTCTCCAGCTGCCATGGATAATGCTCCGGCAACCAACCCCGCTAGTGCCGCCAATACGATCGGACTTCTGGTATCACTCGCTGCGGCAATACCGATAACTAAACTGGCTGTAGAAATAATGCCGTCATTGGCCCCAAGTACAGCAGCCCTTAGCCAGCCCGTTCTATTGGTATAATGTTTTTCTAATTCCATTTTTGGTTATCTGTTCTCTAGTTGTAATGTTCACCGTCCCCCTTTGAAGGGGGCAGGGGGATGAAAAATAGCGCTATCCTTCCCTTATCCCTTCCAAAGGGGCAGGAAATGGCTTAGGTTCGAATATCATCATTTCTTCTCGTAAACAATCATAATAGTCAAATCATTACCGGCATTTGGGGCAATACCATGCGAGCTACCTGGGCGGGTTAAAATGGCATCACCAGGTTTAACCGCAAAAGTTTTTCCATTCATCTGCATGGTTCCGTTTCCGCTGAGTACGTAATAAATCTCATCTTCTTTTTGCAAATGGTATCCGATAGAGGAGCCCGATTTTAAAGTTCTTTTTCGGAATGCTGTTTTAAGATTTTTGGCATCACTAAAAAAGTTAAAACCAATGGTTTTGCCCCCGCCGTTATGCGTACCGGGTTCCTCTTTGGCTACTTCAATATCGTTTTGGAGGATGTATTTGCTGGTATCGGTACTTTGTGCGCTGGCCTTAACTGAAATAAAGGTTGAAACAAAAATGGTTACGATTGGGATTAGCTTCTTGATCATATACGTTTTATAATTGGCTTAAGTTTTGTCTGGGTTTTTAGACTTTCCGCTCAAAAGGTAAATTTAAGCGTTTTGCCTGGATGTTGCCACAAGCACCAGCACTTTGTTACTAAACCCGATCGCAGTGGTCCCGACTTTACGTCGGGAGGAACGGAGAGGTACTGTCTTTA
>NZ_JAGGPU010000031.1 GCF_018613605.1 Pedobacter sp. ISL-64
GGCGCTGGGTTCTTATCCTACCGTTATTCGCATCCTAAGGATCCCGACGGGAGCGGGGAAACTTTTCTGGATGGGCTGGCCAACGACATGACCTTTTATATGGAAAAGCAGGGTTATGTTTTCCGCAACAACATCAAACAGTGGATGAAGGAGGTTTTGGAGCTGGTTTATGCAGCAGCTTCGCTCTGTATCAATACCCTGCGGACCTTCTTTCTCATCATTTTGGCGGTATTGGGGCCATTGGTGCTGGGCTTTGCGGTCTTTGACGGTTTTCAGCATACCCTCACCGTCTGGCTGGCCCGCTACATCAATATCTTTTTGTGGCTGCCCGTGGCGAACATCTTTGGGAGCATCCTGAACAAGATCCAGGAACAGATGATCAAGCTCGATATCTCGCAGATCGACCAGCAGGGCGATACCTTTTTTTCTTCGACCGATACCGCTTACCTCATCTTTCTCGTTATCGGCATTGTGGGTTATTTCTCGGTGCCGACGGTCGCGAATTTCATAGTCAATGCAGGTGGAGGAAATGCAATGGTGCAGAAAATGAACATGATCGTTGCGGGCACTGGGGGTAGGGCAATGAGCTATGGCGGGGCAGGTATGGGTATGGCGGCTGATGCCATGGGCGATGCTTATAGCAAGATGAGCCAAGGTATGGCTGCCTCAGGTGGCAACGATTATTTCCCGGACGGGGATGCAGGAAGCAGCCACCAGAAAGACCGGATCAGTGGCAAATAAGGGATTAATTTAAATAGGATTTTATGTTTACACAGTTCAAAAATATCGATACGGCTTTTAGCCATATCAAACGCTTCAGTATCGGCTTCCTGATCTGCTGCGCGTTGCTTTCAGGGTTGGTGATCTGGAAAAGCTTTTCCTGGGTAAGGGAATCGCAGGGCAAAATCTATGTTTTGGCGGGTGGAAAAGCAATCGAGGTATTTGCTTCGGACCGCAAGGACAATGTTGCTGTAGAGCTCCGCGACCACATCAAAATGTTTCATTACTGGTTTTTTACGCTCGATCCCGATGAAAAGGTGATTCAGACGAATATTGCAAAGGCACTAAACCTGGCCGATGAAAGCGGACGTAAGGCTTATGAGAACCTGAAAGAGCGGGGGTTTTACAACAATCTGATCTCGGCGAATATCTCGCAGGAAATTACGGTCGACAGTACGCAGCTGAACCTGGATGTATATCCCTTTCTGTTCCGGTGTTATGCTACGCAGAAACTGATCCGCTCGAGTTCAACGGTGCTTAGGAAGCTGGTTACGCAGGGGGCTGTACGCAATGTATCGCGCAGCGACAATAATGCGCACGGGTTTTTGATCCAGCGATGGGAAACGGTGGATAACGCGGACAGTACGCAGATAGTTCGGCCATGAAAGGGGGAAAGGGAAAAGAGCGCAGGCTTTCAGCCGAACAGCTTCGGTCGGTCAATGTTTTTTCGGACAGGGTGATCAGGTTTCACAGGAGGATTGCGGATCGGTTAAACCGAAGGCTTGCTTTTCTGGGAGCCGCTAGGCTTAAAGTTTTGCTGTATGTCTTTTGCGGGATACTGGCTGCTTACTTCATTTCGCTGGTCATCACCAGCCTCAATTAATCAAATACACAATCAATAAAATTTTATTATGGAAAAAGGAAAGATAGGCCTGAAAAGGCTGTTTGATACTTCGGGTAAAAGCGAAGCGGAAAAGAAAAAGTTTAAGCAGAGGGCTTTGCTGATGTTGGTCGCTGTAGTGGCGGTGTGCTCGATCGGGTTATGGCTGGTCGTCAAGGATAGCCTGGCTAAAAATGAGCTGGCACAGAAAACTAAGAAGGGCATTAATGCCAGCCTGCCCGATGCGGTGCTGAAAAAAGATGTGCCCGGGGATAAAATGAGCATTTACAGTATTACCCCGATGGATACTGCTGGGAAACATGATAGGCTATCCGGTCTACAGATGAGTTTGAAAGCTCCGGTGGAGGATGCACAGATTGGTGCGATCCGTGAACGCCTGAAAAGTATCGATCAGCAAATCAATGCCCCTGTTGCAGTCCGGGCTGGATATGTTCCTGCACCTGTTGGATTTTCTTCTTCAGGGGATAATGATACTAAAGGAGATGTGGACAGGCTGGAAAAACTGATGCAGACCATACAGCAGGGAAAAAGAGAGGATAAGGAAATGGACCAGTTGAGTGAAATGATGGATAAAATAATTGCGGTACAGAATCCTGGGCTCATGCAGGAAAAGATGCTGGCGCGGAAAACGGAACTGGCTAAAAAGGACAGTGCTTTTCGGGCGGTACCAGCGGTGGTTGAAGGAAGGCAAAAGGTGATACAGGGCGGACTGGTCAAACTGCGCCTGCTTGATACCGTGAGCCTTAACGGGATGTTGTTACCAAAAGACCAGTTGCTTTTTGGTTCCTGTACGATCGTGAACCAAAGGTTACTCTTGGATATTACCAATGTCAGGCTGGGCAGTTCTATTGTTCCGGTTCAGCTTTCGGTATTTTCGCTGGATGGCATAATCGGTATCGATGCACCAGAAGCGGTGCTGGGGGAAACAGCGGGGAACGGGGTGAGTAATGCGGTGCAGTCGATGCAGTTTCTTTCGATGGATCAGTCACTGGGCATACAGGCAGCTGGGGCGGGAATTGATGCGGCTAAAAGCCTGATCGGGAAGCGGGCCAAGCGTATCCGTGTGAAGTTGAAGGACCGCGATCCGGTACTGCTCAGGATCAACCGGTATTAAATGGAACTGATTTTTAATAATTATTTATTTTAATAAAAACCAATCGTTATGAATTTAAACAATCTTCAGAACCTCCAGCAGGAGATGGCAAAACTTGGCTTTTCTGAAAAGCTGAGCAAACTGATGGAAGAAAAGATGGCCAGTGACCTGCCGTATTTTGTGTTAAAGGACAGGGTGCCCGGCGACAGGGAGCAGGTGGATATGAAACTCCATTTCAAGCAGTCGACCCAATCGGATTATTATTACCTGAACAAGTACGAGGTATCATTGTCCAGTGGCAAAGGTCTGGAAGAAGGGCAGAAATGCTGGATCATTACTGGGCCGGAGCAAAAAGGTGGAAAGAACCTGGCAAAGGAATTCATTGATCTTAGGGACGGTATTGATGCCTTTAAAAAATTAGAGGTAAATGCTAATCTGGTCGTTGGGAAATCCCTTGAATATAATACAACCATTGCCCTGCGGGAGAGTAAAGAGATGAAGTTCGTGGATAAGGATTTCCGTCAGACTTTTTATGCGCCCGAGGTGAAGCAGACTTTCTGGGTAGACCGTGGTGAGGGTTTTACGGCTGAACAGGCGAAGAATCTGGTGCAGGGGCGGGCGGTGCACCGCGATAACCTACTTTCCGCTAATGGGGTAACCTATAAAGCCTGGGTAACACTGGATAAGGATAAGCCGAGGGATAGGATGGGAAACTTGGTTATCCGCAAATATAATGATCCTGGTTATGGCTTTGATCTTAAGGCTTCTTTGAATGAATACAAGATCAAGGAACTGTCAGATAGCCAAAAGATGGTGAAGATTGAAGAAAGTATGCGTAATGGAAACCGGGCACTCATTACAGTTGAAAAGGATGGGAAAGAGGTGAAAATGCTGATTGAGCCTGCGGTACGTTTTAATAGGATCAATTTCTTCGATGAGAAAGGCCACACGGAGAAAAGGGAACAGTTTGAGAAAAAATTGGAACCTCCGCTTTCAAAGGTCAATGGAAAAGAGAGGGGTAAGGCAAAGGGGATAGAATTGGGTGTTTAATGTTGATGGGGCATGTTCGCAGGAGTATGCCCTATTTTCTTTATAATATACCAAGTTGAAGAAAGTAAAGTGATAAGCCAATAGAAACAGATAAGAAAGAGCAGAACAGAGAAAAATGCTGCTGTGTATTCCTATTCAAATTAGTTCCCATTAAAGGTATTTTATTCAGATACCTTATGCTTCGGATGAATGATTTTAAATTCAAGTTCATATCCTTTTAATGAGGTGTTAAAAGATTCAAACTCTACTTGGATAGTATAGCCCATTTTAACATATTTGAAGTTTTTGGAATCTAATATGGCCATTTCGATATCTTCAGTAACCATTTCGCTAAATATTTTCGTCCATAGACAATTTACATAATAAAGAAACTGTTCATGGGCATTTGCCTTCTTGTTCAGGTTAAAAACAATAAGCCTAAGTTTTAAAAGTGTGGCTGCTTGCCGGTTTCCATTGATGGTATAGTTCACATCGTTTGCCAATAAATCTTCACTGAGGTGAAGGTTGTTTGAGGTCACGCCCCATTCGTCATCGTAATAATGCATGTAATGATCGGTATGAAGGCCGATGTTTTTAAGGAAATCTTTTGCCAGATATGGAGACCAACCATCGCTCAGCGAAATAATTGGAGGATTTTTTTCTGTGCGCTGTAATTGTTGGATTTCTTTGATGGAGTTTCTGATCTCTGCTTTTGTTTTTGGGTGGATCCTGAAGATATACTGCCTCCACCGCTGTAGACCTTTAAGGTTATTGTAAAATTCCCATAATATCAAACCCTTTGTGTAGGCAAGATGGGGATTATCCCGAAAACGCAGAGAAAGTACTACGAAAGTTTCCTGGAAACGCATATAGGTTACCAGTCCATATAAAAAGGGGATGAACATTATTGACAGTTCAATCGGCAAAAAGAACTGTTTAAGATAAGCCACCCTTGCGAATTCATTGAAGTGGTCTATCACGTAGCTAAACTCTGCTATCACCATCGCCATTCCCAATATAATACCAAACCATTCTAACAGTAGCTGTACCCTATGATATTCAGGTTTTTGTTTTGCAAAGGTGGTCAATGCAACCAGAAATAATGAGAAAGGAACAATCAGTAGCTCTATCCAAAAAGAAAAAGTATGCAATGCCATCAAAAATTCCAATACAACAGTAACAGTAAGCAGTGATTTCAAAGTGTGTGTAAAATATTTGCCCAAATCCTTTGACCTTGCGGATCCATACATCATGGGAAAGGCGGCAAACAAAAACCATACTACAGTATCTTTTATTAGGCTACTGTCCCAAGTTCCAATTCCATAAAGTGTCATACTTATTGTCGAGGTGTAAATACCAGCCAAGAGATATATGATCAGAAAATTGCGTTGGAACATAATTTTCATCATTGGAGCGATTTCCCGTCTTATCACGGGTATAAATAAGACCGAGCAGATCAATAAACTTATCCATATCAAGAAAGACAGTTCCCTTGTATTTAGAATTTCGAAAACATTCATTTCCAAAAGTAAGTATGAATATAGCCTGGACAAATTACAAAATGTGCCAATTTACTAACATCATGCAGTTTACTAGACACCCGGATGGCTTTGTGAAGTCACTTGACAGATTGTTCTTTAGTTAAAAACTTTTTCCTATTTTGTATTTATGGAAATAAAGGAGTCAAGTGAATATGTTAAAGCAAGGGCTGTGCTACTTGCTGAGTACTTTGCGGAAAGGGACTGGTTGGTTGTTGAAGGCAAGAACAACAGCGTCCTGTTTTACATTCCGGCAGACCAGGAGTTTCATTTCTCGCAGTTGCAGCTGGCCGATATTATTGCTGAATCTGATTATCATGTAATCGAAACAGGGTTGAAGTTGACCAGCATCATCTATATGTTTTACCAGATGGGTAAACTTAAGGGAGAGGTTGAAGTTTGGCCTATTACGGAATTTGACATTTACACGGGCTAGCAACAACTGTATTCCAGTTGGCAGTTATTTCGCCTGTATGGGGTCATAACAAAGCTCAAAATGCCTTTCACCTTCTTTTTTATAGCCAAATTCAAAACAGAACAGCCAAAGTTCGTTGTATCCTTTGTTTTGTACGCTTGTGCAGAATTTAGGCTCAAATCCTTTTCCTAAAAGTTCCTGTCTGGTAATATGGATGGTGGTACCTTCTTCCAGTTTTTCCAGGTGGTACTGTTTTAAGATTTCATAATTGGCCCTGATCTGTTTAAAGATGGCCGGAATGTTTTCGTTGTCCCTTGATCTTTCTTCTGCCCTTAGCTTCCGGTTGAAACTGTTCCTGCAGGTGTCGTTGCAGAAGCGTTTGTCGGTCCGGCCGAATAATTCCCTTCCGCATTCCATGCAGGTTTGCTCTTCTGAGCGGTCTTGATCGTAGTTCATTAAGTGTTTGGTTAATTGATAGATAAACGGTTTTACTCCTTAATTGTTTTATAGATCGGATAATGCGGTCTGCGACCGGGTAATTTCATTTTTGTACCGACTGTTTGTTATTGGCTTGCTGAGATTTGTGGTGTAACCAATGATATAACACCATGAAACCATCATGATTTTTCATAACACACTGTGGTATGAAAAAATCTGATAGCTTCATCACAATTGAAAAACAGATTATATACAGATGAAAAATAGAATTATTGCAACCGAATCTTTCTCGTCTAAGGGCAGGCATTTCTTTTTGGATTTCATGCTAGCCAAAAACGATACCAATTATATCAGCATCACCAGAAGCGATGAACAGCAGGACGGCTCTTACGTCCGTAACAGGGTTAACATTTTTCAGGAAGAATTTGAATTCATGATTTCCGCCTTTGCTTCCCTTTTCCGTTCTGCGGCCTATTCAGGTGAACATATCCATGTGAAGGATCTTAAGAAAAGGAAAGATGGGGATACTTCAATCAAAAGCTGGCCTGATGAGCTACGGCCAAGGGAAAGAATGGTGGAACTTGATACTGAAGCGATGCGGGACGAGGAACTGTTGGCCATGCTGATCGGTTCGGGTACGCCAGATGAATCAGCGGTATCGCTTGGCCGGAATATCCTGAAAGATGTGGGCTATGACCTTTCTAAGCTGGGCAGTCTGGAACATGCGGCACTCTGCCGTTTTCCGGGCATGGGCATGGCAAAATCCTCTTCCATTATTGCTGCTTTCGAACTGGGCCGCAGGGCCTATGGTTTTTTCCGGTCGGATGTTCCGCCCAATATTTCCGCGGGCATCGGCACAATAGATAATTCCCTGCACCGTGAGCGGTAGCTGATCTTTTCTGCTTTCTTTTTTTATGGGTAATCTTTTCTGAGGTGATCGTGGGTACCACTCTGCCCTTTTGGAGAAGCAAATTTCTGAACAATCCTGTTTCCGTCAAGGCCAGGCCCCTGCGGGGTCTGCGCGAAAAAAATCTTCCCTGTGAGCTTGCGCTCACGAGGTTTTTTTTTCGGCAGAGCCTTGTCTTGAAAACAGGATCGTAATCAGGTGAGGGGCTTATCAAAAGGACAGGAGGCTCCAGCCGACTGACATAAATTATTAGCCCATGGAAAATTCAAACGGTAGAAGCCCACCCACAGCCCCAAGGCCCCGCATGGCGCAGGATGCGCCACGGCTTAAAGCAATTGCCCCGATCGGGGATGTTATAGGGATTATTTTAAACAATTATTTAAATCAAAAAATCATGAAAACGAATTTAATTGAAAACGGAAAATCAAACGGTCAGTTAGCAAATACACCAAAAGCGCTTGGTACTGATGTAAACATTGCCCAGGACGGGAGCAATGGAAAAGGAGCGGAAGCGAAAAAGGATGATAAGGAAATTAACGGTGCTGTTAATGGGGAAGTTAAAAGGGAAGAAGTAAAAGACGGGGCGGGGAAACATGAGCCAACAAAAACGGAAATTAGAGAACAGTTGGCGGAGCAAAAGCCTGCGATGAATTTGGAGCAGGTTTTAAAAATGGTGGAGAGCCTGCACCGCAAAAAGATCCAAAGGGATAAACTGGTTGAGACGATCACCACTTTGGAGGAGTTCGAGGTGAAACAGTTGGAGGATGCGGAGGAAACGGGTATCGGGCAGTACCAACGCTGTGAACTGGTGATTGAGGATGACAAGGGGAACGAATTCAAGACCAAAAATCCTTTTATCATCAAAGAGGTTGCCGAGCGTGTTAGAACGCTTTGTGTGGGCAGGCTTTCGGAGATCGAGGGCGAAATGGTTGTCCCTGCTTAATTGTTGTTGCCCCCGTTTTTCGGGGGGCAACAATTTTTCAGATTTTAATAGAAGATACTATGAAAATGGAATATGTTTTTATCGTACTGCGGGCTGCGGTCAGCACGACGCACGAAAATATTGAAGATACCTTGAAGGAGATTTTAGCGCACGGAAGCTGTTTGCTGACCAATACGAAGAACGTGGGATTTTTCAAAGTCAGTCTTTCGATGATCACCAATGTTGAACCAAAACCAAAAGAAAATGGCACATCAGATTAATTATAATAAAAACACGGGAAAGCACAGCTTTTTTAGTGTTCGGGAAAAGGCCTGGCATGGGCTGGGTACAATTGTGGAGGACTATCCGACTAGTTCCGAGGCGATAAAATTTGCAGGGCTTGATTTTACGGTCGAAAAACGGCCTTTGTTTACGCCCAATGCTTTGGCTATGGACCTGCTTGATTTTTCCGATACGGTTTACCTGGGCGGTGGGAATGAAGGTATTTTTGTGCCGGATAGTTTTGCAACTGTCCGAGCGGACACGCAGGAAGTTTTGGGCGTTGTAGGGAGGGATTACAGGATTGTACAGAATGTTGATGCCTTTGCTTTTTTTGATGCGATTGTTGGCGGTGGGGATGGTATAAAATATGAAACTGCCGGCTGTCTTGGCAAAGGTGAACGTACGTTTATCACGGCTAAACTGCCCGATTATATCCGTGTGGGGCGGAACGACTGTATAGAAAAATACCTTTTTCTTTCAACCACCCATGATGGGAGCGGAAGTATTACCGCTGCCTTTACGCCTATCCGTATATGCTGCCAAAATACCTTAAATGCTGCGATGAAGAATCTAACAAACTTTGTGCGCATCAAGCATACCGCGGGAGCGGTGGACAGGTTAAGGGAGGCCCATAAACTTTTGGGGATTTCCAATCTATTGGCAAATGAGATGGAAGAAGTATTTAACCGTTGGAGCAGGGTAAAAATTACCGATAAATACCTAAAGCAGTTGATACAGGTCGCTGTTGCACCAAACCGTGAGACCCTGGAGGCAGTACGGAAAGGTAAGGAGGACGGACTTTCTACCCTTTATCAAAACATGGTGGAGCAGGTTATGGAGTATGCCTCGGCAAGTACCACACAGCAGATGGAAACTACGAAAGGTACTTTGTTCGGGGCTTATAATGCCGTTACGGGATACCACCAGAATCTGAGGAACTACAAGGATGATGAAAGCAAATTTAAATCCATTATGTACGGCACGGGTTTGAAGCATAACCAAACGGCTTTTGATCTCTGCACGGCATTTGCAAAGATGGGAGCGGATGCATTGAATTAGGAGGATTTAATTTTTGATAGCGGTCGGCCTTGGGGCTGACCGTTTTTTTTAGCTCACGAAAACCGCGGGTCGCCCGCTGCTGCTGCGCAGCAGACGGGCGGCGCTTATGCGCACAAGGTGTAGAAAAAGATTTTGAATAGTGGGATAAAGGATTTATTTTTTGCTAAAAATATTAGTAAAATGAGGCCTGAAGATTTACGGGGTAACGGTGGGTTTATTGCTGAGCAGAGCCGCCGTTTGGGAAATTACCAAAGCGCTCCAGTTTTTTCGATACTTTTCTGGTTCCTTATATCAAGTTTTGAGAAGTCCAAGTGTGTTGATGGCAAGGGTTTGTTTGAATTTGTTTTGTCAGTATGGATTACTTTCTGTTTGAAGATTTACCGTGTTAAAGGCCATTCGCGCCCAAAAAACTGATCGTCATTTTTACATACGATTGGCTAATATTACAACAGAAATAATTACAGAAAATCCAACCTTATTTAAGGAGCGGCAACAATTAATAGAAGGAATAATTAACCAACTCCCATCTGATTGCAGAGAAATTTTTTTAATGAGCAGACAAGATGGGTTAGTTTATAGACAAATTGCTATTAAATTAAATATTTCTGAAAAAACTGTTGAGAAAAAGATGTCTAAATCTTTAAAAATCATCCGATCAGGGCTAAGTATGGATTTGTACCTGCTCATTTTAATTTCTCACTATCTAGCTTGATTTTAATTTTCTGTATATCAGTTAATTGTAATTAGTCATGGAGTTTTTGTAGGGTATCTATTGATTTTTGGTACGTATAGCTATATAGTATGAAAATCATTATTTGGTGATCACAGCTTCTAATAAAAAATATGACCAAGGGGAAAAAGATGATCAGGAAATACCTTATTATGGTATTGGAAGGTGGTGTTATGCGGATTGAAAACTGTTTTATGATTGATTACAAAACGATAAAAAGTGATTCAAATTTACTTTTCTATTGTGGCTCCTTTTTTCTTACTAAAAAACTTTCATTGAGATGAAATGGCAGGCGTACTCATTTCATCTAATAGGCATCGCAAAGAAAAAAGAGACATACGGTTACCCAAACGCTAACCGATATGAACAAGAAGTTATGTTGCCATTAATAATGGAAATGCAAGTTAGTTTATCCTTTGCAAAACTCAACTTGGTAAGTACTTGTCAAGTCAAGTGAAAATTTAAGGTTTATTTAGTTGCTCAACTTATGTTTAAACTCTCTTTGATAATATTTGTCATCTTATTCACTAATAGTGCATTTGCTCAGAAACCTGTGGCCCATAACGAAATTGATGCCAGGATATTCGAAGCTGATAAAACCCTTATTAATAGCGGTAGTTTAAATGAATTTATTAAAACAACCCAACAAATAATAAGAGATTCTAAACAAATCTCTTACTCTGAAGGAATAGCGAGTACTTGTATCGCTATTGCTAATGCGTACAATAGAGCTGGCGACTTTGGTAAAGCAGAGGATTACTTAAAGCAGGCACAAAATGAAGACTTTGTAAAAACCTCAGAAAAGTTTATGGCCGATATCAATTTCGTCTACGGTCAGCGGTACATGATGGAAAAACTATATGAGAAAGCAATAGAAAGCTTTAGGAAGATGCTTACGCCTGAAGTTATATCAGATTATGATTTATATGCTGCAGCCAATAGTGAAATTAGCACATGTCTTAGTAAATTAAAACTCCGTGATTCGGCATATATCTACCGTAAAAGAGCCTATCAAGCATTGCTTAAAGTAAAAGATCCAATAGTAAGGATGAATTTAGCTGTAATAGCCAACAACATAGCAGTTTCATTTATCCAGGAAAAAAAAAATGATTCTGCAAAATTTTACCTAGAAATCGCTACGAAATTTGCAAATGAAAGTAAAGAACCCTATGCTATAGCTACAACAAACTCTGGCTGGGCCTATTATTACAGGAAGAATAAGAAAAGTGATTCTGCAATTATACTCTTAAAAAGTAATGTGGCCACATTTAAAAAATTAAATTTAACCTATGAACTTAGAGACGTTTATAATAGGCTGCAAAAAGCATATACAGCAAGCCATAATGAAAAAGAGGCTAATCAATACCTTAACTTACATAAAACACTATCTGATAGTATAAATAAAAAGAATAATTTAGCGGTGGTTGTCAAATCCATAAGCGAAAAAGAACAGCAAACTTTCGATAATGAAAAGAAGAAGATGAGATATCTGATAGGTGTAATAGTCGTCAGTATTCTTCTGGTATCCACATTAGGTTTCTATAAATTTAGAATGTATAGAAAAACTCAAAAGAATATCATTAAGGAAAAGAATGCGTTGCTCAATTCAATTTCAGAAACTAAATGCCAAGCAGAGATAGATTCTTTAGGTTTCCTGTTGGAACTTGCAAAAGCAAAAGATCCTGCATTTTTAATAAAATTTAATGAATTTTATCCAACCTTCAAGGAAAAAATGCTTACCAAATTTCCAGATTTAAGTCTGAATGACCTGGAATTTTGTGCCTATCTCAGGATGAACCTAGATACTAAAGAAATAGCCAGATTTGCCAATATAAGTGTTCGCTCAGTAGAGTCCAGAAAATACCGGCTCAGAAAAAAGTTTAATATCTCTTCATCAAAAGATATCAACCTCGTCATTTTTAATAGCTGAATTCCATCAAATGATCTAAAATAACGTGAGTTATGGGTCTTAAAATTATTTTTTTTTCATAAAAAAATAGGTTTTAATGCTTTTCCGCTATGTTTTTTTGTCTTGGCCAGACGGGCTTTTTACTTTTTGACAACAAAAAGTAACAAAAATTGCCGGCTGAAAATTTTTCTATTAAAGTTAGTGGTAAGGCTTTGACTGTAAATGCCGAAAAATTTGTTAGGCCGGGGATAGTAGAACGGGGATTTCTGCTTTGGCTTAGCCAAATGTAAATGCATAATTGTAAAAATAAGATCCATAATTCACGTTAAAATAGATCATCCCCTTTCTTTATTTACGATATTTAAATATTCTAAATATTTGTTTATCAAATCATCTGTACCGCTGCAGTAGATTAGCGGTATTTTTTCTGTACGAGTAAGTTAGGCTCAGTGCATTTTTGTAAAAAAAAGCCTAATTAATTATGCTCAGGTACAAACACCTAAAAGAATTATGCTACCGAATGAAAACATTATTATTGATTTTTTCTATGATGTTCACTGTTTTTTTTAACTAGTGCCATTTATCTAAATATGTAAAATTTTCTAGCAATTTTAACAACAGAGAAACAGGTTACAGATTGTTAATCCAAAAATAGCTATTGCTGGTTTTGGAGAGTATAAGCATTGGAGGTTAGTTGTAGATACCTTTAAGTTGGATGAAAGATTTCTTGCAAATGAGCAGGAAATGGAAGGAATCCGAAATTTCTCCATCAGTTTTAAAGTCGATCAGTTAAATAGTGATGGAAATAAAATCAAAACTTGTAAAATTCTCTATCTAAATATGAAAAACGACTACGCTTAAGCTCTCTCTTTTGTTGTTTCTTTTACCTAGTAAAGGACAACAAAAAAACAAAAATGAGAGACACTATGCTTTTAGATCGGCTACCAAATGCGGAGACTGAACGAATGCTTTGGATCGAATGTTTTAAAACATCATGATAAAATTGCCAAGTTGGAGATGAATGTTATTGGCAGTAGGTTAGGAAGTGATGAAATAGCTTTTAACTAATGACCAAGGGAAATCTAGAAAGCTAACTGGTTACATCGCAATGGGTGCCATCTCTATTTCTATATTGGTATTTTTAGCTTTAAAGATAAACTGAGGCCGGGTCAACTAGTCATAAAGGAAAAGACATTACCCAATTCAAAGCCAGAAATTAAAGAACGATCAGAAATAGTACTTTGGGGACTTTTACATGAGCTGGCAAAGGCTAGGGACCCTGCGTTTTATAGTAAACTTAATGAGGTAAATCCAAGTTTCAAAGAGAAAATGCTAGCGAGATTCCCAAATCTCAATTATTCTGATCTAGAATTTTGTGCTTACTTTATGAATTTTAATACAAAGGAAATAGCTAGGTATGCCAATATGAGTGTTCGCTCTATAGAATTTAAAAGTACCGGTTAAGGAAAAATTCAATATCTCTTCTTCAGAAGATATGTGCCTATATCATTTCAAACTGTTCGTAAAAAATTGATTATCAGCTAGTTGTTTGATTTGCAGTAGATTTGCGTATTTTTTTTTCATACACTTTAAGTTACACTGAGCGCATTTTTGTTAGAAACATAATTACAAAAGCTAAAAGGACCCTACGCTATCAAATGAAAAACATCACTACTAAATTTTCCTGTTGTATGCGTTGCATTATACAGTGAACGCTAATTTATCATACATCTAAATTATTCTATCAATGAAAAAAAGATTACTATTAGGTTTCTCTTTTATGCTTGCTACATTGTCGGTTAATGCCCAGCAGAAGATAAAAGATGGAACAATTTCGAACGGAAATTTGGCCAGCAAGGATGCTTTATTAGAACTGGAAAGTAACAATAAGGGCCTTTTGCATGCAAGGGTTGCCTTAATTGAAAGTACAAATCCTTTACCGCTTTCTATGCACATAGCTGGTATGATGGTATACAATATAGCCAAAAATGCTGATGTTGTTCCTGGTATTTATTACAATGATGGTTCAAAATGGGTTTTTGTTAAAGGGAATACAGGAACGATTAAAATTGAAAACCACCCTGGAGAAACAGGGGCACCTCGGGGTATTGTAACAGGAGTTACCATTGTTAAAAATGACAGTGGTACCTGGATTTATAACCCCGAAACAGGAGAATGGACCAATATCAGTGGTCTAAAAGGAGATAAAGGCGATACAGGAGCTGCAGGT
>NZ_JAGGPU010000032.1 GCF_018613605.1 Pedobacter sp. ISL-64
TATATACCCTTATGGGCGCACATACCAACGGTCACGGTCGCCGCTGCCACTTTCCCCGACATACATCTGCCATGCATCCGTTTTCTTGATCGCTTCCTCTTTCTTTTCCAAAAGCAGGGCAATCGCTTTGTCAGAACCTTTGACCATTGCCGCCGTTGCAGTAACGGTAGGTTTCATAATCCCATTAATCAACCCTAATACCGATGGAAATATCATCACACAAAAACCGATTACAAACGGACGGAAGAGGGGATAGAAGTCGATATGCTCCGCATTGGCAATATGCCTCCAAACGCGGGAAGCAATGTACCAGACGGCCGCAAAACCTGCAATTCCCTGACCTACACCAATAAG
Source organism: Pedobacter sp. ISL-64 (assembly GCF_018613605.1). Classification (GTDB taxonomy): domain Bacteria; phylum Bacteroidota; class Bacteroidia; order Sphingobacteriales; family Sphingobacteriaceae; genus Pedobacter. Next base: position 355 of record NZ_JAGGPU010000032.1, read on the forward strand.
CTGGCTACACAGCGGCATCATCTCATCATACAATTGGTCAAGAACACCGTGAAGTCCCTTCATTTCATCTGCCATTCCCTGGGCATGGCTCATAAAAGGCAATATCAATCCCACCGCCGCCATCAAGGCGGCCTTTTTACACTTTGCCATAACGTTTTATTTAATTGTTTAATCCATACACTTTGCGAATTGTCTCCGCATCATTTTTCTCTTTAGCCCGTTGTACTGCAAGCACCGTTGTATTATTATTAAAGTGGCGCAGGAACTGTATCTTGTCCTGCATATCCGAATAAATACGGTCAATCGCTTGTAAACGCTCATCGTCGCTCATGCGCATCTTACCGGCAGTAACTACCGTCATAAGCTCGTCCAGGTTACGAAGGCTTTCCTTAAAAAGGTTATCATATACCCGTACGAGATACGCCAGTTCCTGTTCATTGAAATTGTTGTCCCGTCTGAACTTATCATATGCGTTCCGGTACTCCTTGACCAGTATGACTTGGTAGTTGATGATGTCTGCCACACGCTTATAATTGCGTACAGTCGGGCTGACCTGCATCAGCCCATCAAGAAAGGCTTTGTGCATGCTAAAATTTCCTTCTGATATATTTTTGATGGTATTATAACCGCCTTCCAATATTTGGTAGCCCTTTTTCATATCGCTGAGGATCTGCTTGAACTGCGCCAGCTTTTCCACATTGAGAAGCAGTTGCGCAATCTCATCAGTCTGCGCTGATGCCTTACTCGTGGGAAGCAAGCCTACGAAGGCAAGACATATAATTATCAGTATCTTTTTCATGGCTATTCGTTTTTAATGCCCTGCAATGCACGGCTGGTTTGTACATCTGAACTTTCTTTTGCCCTTGCTGCTGCCAGCGTTTTGGCGTCGTTACTGAAACTCCGCGAGAAAGTGTACTTGTCCTGCATGTCCAGATAAAGCTTATCAATCCTAGCCATGCGTTCATCGTCCTTCATTTCCAGCTTGCCGTTAGTGGTAACCGCTATAAGCTCATCGAGCGTTTGACCGCAATCATCCAGCAGCCTGCTGAAAACCCTACGGATATAATCCACTTCCTCATTATTGAATGCACTACTACGGGTAATCTGGCCGTAACTGCGGTTATATTCCTTCACGATCCTTAGCTGCATAGCTATAATATCGGCTACCTTGGCGTACTGTTTTATTTCAGGATTTACCGTTTTCAGGGAATTGAAATAGTCACCATGCAAGTCAAATTCTCCTTTGGTAAAACCACCAATTGTAGTAAGTCCTTCTTTGGCGATCTTATATCCTTTTTGAGCGTATCCGATATATACCTGCAAGGCGGCGATCTGCTGCAAGAGGTATTTCTTCTGTGTCTTTTTCTGGCGGAACCATTCCGAAAAGGTCTGCGCCTGCAGACTGCCCGCAGCTGATATAAACAGCAGCATTATTAAGAGTATCTTTTTCATAATCGTTTATTTAAGGAAGCCCGTAAAGCTTTTTCACCACATCCACCTCATGTTTGGTTTTAGCTCTTTGCAGGCTCAGGAGCGTATTCTGGCGGTTAAAGCGTGTCAGGTCATCGTAATTTGTGTCCACCTGGTCGGCTGCATTGTTAATCAGTTCAAGTCTTTTGGCATCGCTCATCTGCGTAGAGAACGACTGCACAATAATCGAGATCTGGTCAATATTCTTCAGGCTTTCTTCGAGAATACCGGAATATACTTTAGCCATGTAGTCCATCTCATCTAATGAAAAATGGCTGTCCTGGCGCAGGAGCTGCCATGACCTGTTGTATTCGTTGACCAGCCTTACCTGCTTTTGGGTAATATCCCTGATTCGCTGGTAGTAAGAAATGATCGCTTTTACTTTCGCCAGTTCTTCGTAATACTTTCGGTACTGCTCCTTCTGCTTTTTCGTCCAGTCGGCGATCTCGTCAAGCTTAAATTTGGATAGCGTATTTTCCAGAGTCTTTTGTGCATTTTGCAGCCAGATGGTTTTGTTCTGTAGCCGTTGGATTTTCAGGTCAATGGCTTTAATGACTTTTTTTACACCCGCCTTGATAATCTCCAGTATGGGGATCTGGGCTTGTGCCTGCTGTGCCGGAAAGACCGTGAAGGAAATGCAAAGGGCAAGCAGCATGATTCTTACATACTTTTTCATAATTCCGTGTTTTAAGTTTTACTTCTCATATCTTCCACCATTGCGGTAATTCCTTTCTGTATATCGCCACCAAACTTTGCGGCGTACTCCATCAGCTTGACTTTTTCGGTTTGCTCTGTGGTGTAGGCCAGATATTCTTCAGGGCTTACTTCGGTACGGTACACTTTGCTTAGCATACCGCCCAGGCTGATGAATACCTCTTTATATTTTCTATTGGGGTCGTTGGATTTATTTACAGAGAGTACCAATGCCTTTTCCTTTTCGGTAAGCCCTAACAGTTCCTGTATCTGGTCAAATTTGTTTTGGTACTTGCTTTGGTCTAGCAGTATTTTGCAGTCGCTGTTATTAATGATGGCCTGCTTTACTACCGGAGAGGAAATAATATCTTCGACTTCCTGCGTTACCACGATAGCTTCACCAAAGAATTTCCTAACTGTCTTGAACAGGTATTTAATGTATTCCGCAAAACCTTCTTTCATTAGTGCTTTCCACGCTTCTTCAATCAGTATCATCTTGCGAAGCCCTTTCATTTTTCGCATTTTATTAATGAAAACCTCCATGATGATAATGGTCACCACCGGAAATAAAATTGGGTGATCCTTAATGTTGTCCAGTTCAAAAACAATGAACCTTTCCTGCAACAGGTTTAGGTTTTCGGTTGCATTGAGTAGGTAGTCAAATTCGCCACCTTGATAGTACGGGCGCAGGACGTATAGAAAATTATCCACGTCGAAATCTTTTTCCTTAACCCGGTCGCCTTCGAGTACTTGTACATATTCATCCCGCAGAAAGGAATAAAAGCTATTGAAGCACGGAAAGATGTCAGGACGCTTTTCCAGATGTTTATAATATCCACTGATAGAATTGGATAGGGCTACATATTCACTTCGCCTGAATGCCTCATCATCTTTTTTCCAGAGGGCTAAAAGCAACGTTTTGATGCTCTCTTTTTTTTCGGTGTCCAGACTATCACCTTCGCCAATAAAAAAGGGGTTGAAGCGGATGGGGTTTTCTTCGCTGTAGGTGAAGTAATAGCCTTTCACCATATCGCAGAGCCCTTTGTAGCTATGCCCGACATCCACCAGCACAATGTTCGTTCCCTGCTCATAATAGCTGCGTACCATGTGATTAGTAAAAAAGGATTTTCCGCTACCGGACGGGCCAAGTATAAACTTGTTCCTGTTGGTGCAAATGCCCATTTTCATAGGCTCGTCGCTAATGTCTACGTGCACTGGCTTTCCGGTCAGGCGGTCGCCCATGCGAATGCCGACGGGGCTTAACGAAGAACGGTATCCTGTTTCCAGGTTGAGAAAGCAGGTCGCCTGTTCCGCGAACGTATCAAACGTATCGTTCATCGGAAAGTCGGCGGCGTTGCCCGGAATACCCGCCCAGAAAATCTGCGGCGCACCAACGGTTTCCTGTTTGGCAACTGCATCCATCTGCGCCAATGCGGAAGATACCATGTTTTTCAGATCTTTCAGTTCTTCTTTGTTATCCGTCCATACCAGAACATTAAAATGTGCCTTGACCGGAAGGCGCTGCTGGCTAATGGCTTCATTCAGAAAGTCATTGGTGGCATCCCTGGCAATCATGTTCTCGCGGCTGTATGCCGATAATGATTGCAATCTTAACCTTTTGCTCTCCAGCTTCTGGATGGTCTTCTGCGCATCTTCAATAAAAATGTACTGGTTGTAGATATGATTGCAGGATAAAAGCTGTCCGAGAGTTGAGGCAAAACCGACACTGAACTTCGTCTTATCAGTAGAATAACGGTCGTAGTTGATACGGCTGCCACATAACGCCGGAAGGTTAACCGCATCGCCTAGGGTATAAAGCTGGCAATGGCGGTCACCCACCTGCAACCCTTCATCAAATCTGATGTCATTCACCAGGAAACTGTCGTTGCGCTCAGAGAGGTAACAATAGCGCTCGATTAGCCCGAGCTTGCGGCTATGGCTTCGCAGCTCATTTTCTTTTAGCCTCTCCAATTTCACAAAACCACTGTCTTCCAGTATCCGTTTGAACTGGCCTGCGCTATCAAGAAAGTCCTGCAAGATGCCTGGCTTTAGGGTTTCTTCCGGCACTATAGACCTGCTAATCAAATTGGAGAATATGGAGCTGGCTGTTTTCCTTCCCACTGGTTTTTTGGTCAGCATGATATAACAGCTATGCGCCAGGTAAGGGCGCTCGTTGAAGAACCGCTCACTGCTCCGGCTAAGAAAACTGGTATCGTCTTTTGTGAAATCGGGCTTATAGGCACTATCTAAAAACCAGTCCTGCTTATGAAAAACACTGAATTTAGGCAACAGCTTCAGGGCTTTTACCCACGCTTGGTGGAAAGCTTCATATTCCTGATCTGAGAGTGTAAAGATCTCAGGCAGTTTTGCTTTAAAGACAATTGTTATGTCTCCCTGTTTGCTCAGGATGCAGTCATGTTCCACATCCATGATCGGTAAAATTTCATTTAACACTTTTTCCATTACTCACATTTTTTACCTTGTTTATTAATCTTATTTTTCTTTTTTCAGGAACACTTTCCTGCTGCTTGATTTGATTACTTTAGGCATCTGCTTCCGGGCAAGTGCTTTCATCAATCCGTACTCTCCATATTTATTGCTCATCCCATAAATGCGGATGACCAGTATTGTCCCTGCGATCAGAATAATACCAATGCAGACAAATGAAGGCAGTCCGACAATGTACATTACTGCGAAGATGATCAGCAGGGCTACGACCCCGCCGCCGAGATACCAGATATACTGCGCTTTCAATCCCTTGAATTCTATGCTCTGGTTAATTCCTTTATTGATTTTATAGACACTGTTTGCCATAATTCTTATTTGAGTTTATAACCGTATCCTGCTTCTTATTCTTTGCTGGTCGAGCTGATCCGCTGCCACCATTTCTTTCAGTGCAGTATGACCATTAGCTATGGCAGCCTTTTCAGGTACCATCTGAATGACTGGTGTAAGTTTTTCGGGAGCGTTTACAACTTCATCACCCTGACCCTGATACTGTTTTAATTGATTTTCCTGAATCTTAATCGCTATCTGCCGTTCCATTCCTGCTAGCTCACTCTTCATGCTTTGCAGTTCTGCTTCCTGTAAAAAGGGCTTAGCGGTGAGCTGTTCGAGTTTGGGTATCTCTGCAATTAGCTCACTTAAGGTGCGGCCATATTTTTCTTTGAGGCTTTCCACACGGTCAATGGCATTCAGAAAATACCGTGCAGCTAGCTTTGGATTATCTGTATTGGGCAGGCCATTGTTGTAAGTGTACTTGATCCCGTCATCCTTATGCTGAGCATAGAAGCTGTTAGAATATCGGTATTCGAACATTCCTTTTTCTTCATAGGTTTCTTTTTGCCTGCGGATGCAGAGGTCAAACCCGTAAAGGCTACCTATTTTTTGCTCTTGTTGCGTTTCAGTAGTGGGCTTCCAGTATTTATAGAGACTGATAAGATGTTTGCCTATGTCCTCGCTCTTGGCGGTCTTAAAGCCGGTCAACTGGATGGGATTCGCTTTGCCACCGTCTTTTTCAAATTGAAGCCTGTTCTTATACAAACTTTCGTCGGCAATTAATTTTTCCAAGGTCTTTGTAGCGGATATCCTGTCATTTTGTAAGCTCTCCAACTGGTACTTATTTCGGGTAGCCTCCCGGAAGTGGGAAACTTTCAGGCTTTCCATTACGGCTACTTTCTTTTCCATCCTGCTTTTTTCCAGCAGTGAAGTATCTCCCGAAAGGATAGCGATGTACTCAGAGAAATTCATTCCGCTTTTTTCGTCAACCGAACCCTCATCAATCGTGCGCACGTTCAACTCACAATTTTTCATTTGGGAAATGAATGCCTGCTTGTTCTTCAGCAGGTTAAACTTGTAATTATCCAATGATTGCTCAACGGCATAGACATAATTCTGCACCTTGTTATCGTAATGTTCCTTAGCAACAGTATTGCCCTGACGGGCACCACGGCCATTGCGCTGTTCCAGTTCTGAGGGTTTCCAAGGAATATCGAGATGGTGCATGGCTACCACACGTTGCTGCACGTTCAGCCCTGTACCTGCTTTTTCAGTGCTGCCTAAAAGGATCCGTACTTCACCTTTATTCATTTTGCGGAACAGTTCAGGCTTTTTCTTATCCGTCCAGTCGTGGATGTAAGTGATCTCAGCGGCCGGGATATTAAAATCCTTTTGCAACTTTTCCTTCAGGGCATCATATAGGTTGAAGATGTCAGGCTTTGGCGTACCGATATCCGAGAATACAATCTGCGTTCCTTTATGGTCATTGCTTTGGTGATAGATCTCCGCAATTTTTCTCGCGCAGGTGTTGACCTTGTTATCAGGATGGTCACTGTATTTCCATTCATCGATAAGCCGCATGTCAGATGTCATTTTCTTAGCATAGTTAGTTGCTATGAGCATGCGGCCTTTGTCCTCTTCACGGGTAAGCCTGCCACGCCCGATAAATTCTCCATTGCCTGTTTTTGCGAACTGCATGAGGTTTTTGATGAATTCTGATTGCTCAGGCGTGGGTCTGATGTTCACCAGAGTTTCATTCAGCTCAGGCTTATCCAGGCTGATATGTTTAGCGGTCTTGTAATCAGTAATCTCGTTATAGAACAAAGCCAGTTCAGGCACCTTAATGAAATGTCGGAAGCGCTCTTTAGCGATAATCTCGTTGGTTACACTAAATTCAAAGTCAGTAGTCTTGCGGGCGAACACCGCTGCCCAGCCGTCAAAATTTTCAATGTGCTGGCGTTCCATTTCCTTCGGCCGCAAGTATTTAAACAGCAAATACATTTCAGTCAGGCTGTTAGAGATTGGCGTACCGGATAAAAAGGTCACGCACAGGTCAGCGTTGAATCTTTCTTGTAGCGTGCGTACTGCAAAAAGCATATTGAGTGCCTTTTGGCTTCCTTCCATATTACCCAATCCTGCCACTCGATTATGCCTTGTGGTAAAAGTCAGGTTCTTGAATTTGTGGGCTTCGTCTACAAATAAATGGTCAACGCCCATCTCCTTGAAGTCGATGCCTGCATCTTTCTTTTCCTCAATATCCTTAAGCACCCCTTTTAATTTGCCTTCCAGATTGTTCTTGCGGATTTCAAGTCCTTTGAGCATCTTTTTTGAAATGTCGCCACCCAGGTCTTTGATGGTTTCGAGGTCACGCTCTACATTATCCAGCTCCGATTGGAATATCTGTTTTTGAATATCTGGCGACTGCGGGATCTTACCAAACTGGTCATGGGTTAGGATGATACAATCCCAATTGTTGTTCTTTATCTCGTGAAATAGCCGCAGCCTTTTAGCCGGTGTAAAATCATTTTCGCCCGGTGCCAGCACCTTCGCATTTGGATAAGCTTTTTTATACGTTTCTGCAATCTGATTAACGTTGGCTTTTAAGGCTAGTATCATCGGCTTGTGCACAATACCAAGGCGTTTCATTTCCTGCGCCGCAACGATCATAGTAAGCGTTTTGCCTAATCCTACTTCGTGATCTACCAATGCCCCCTTGTTTTGAATAATACGCCAGGCGGCATTCTTTTGCGAGCTGTACAGATCTTCAATACCCAATGCCTTTTTATCAAGGCAGGGAAAATTTAAGTGACTACCATCAAATTCCCGAAGGACATAGCAGTTGAATGTATCGTTGTAAAGGTTTTCTACATGTTTTTTGTCAGCGTCCGGCAAATCGTTCAGCCATCCTATAAAGTTACCCCGGATCTGCTCGATCTTCTGATGTGCCAATTGTATCGCCTCATTATCAGGCATTCGTATGGTCTTTCCATCACCAGTAGAAACTTCATAGGTAAAAAAGGGTGTTGTATTCTCTAATGCATGTTCCAGTATGGTATAGCCATAAGTGGTGCGTCCGCTTTTGGGCGTGACTGCAAACTCCCTTGCGACTTTCATGTTCATGCCAGTACTTACCTTGAAGGCATCCAGCGAAGGGAAATAATTGATCTCCGTATGGTGCTCGAAAAGTTCTGATGCAAAGCGTTCATAGTATTGGTTAGGTATCCAGCGTTCGCCAAGGTTGAAGTCCAGTAATTCAAACGGGATACGTTCGGGCTGTACTTTTTGCAGCGCTTCCGAACTGCGCTGAAATTGGGCATTCTCAGGATTCTGGTTGATTAAACGTTCTGCCTGGCTAAGTTTTTCTACAACATTGCCGCTCAGGTATTCGTCTGCTGTCTCCCATGTGCTATTTGCAGGATTTAGGTAGATGTGGTTGCCCAGCGTACTGATTACTTCAAGCTGATCCAGTCCCATTGCAGCTTGCAGGAAATCAAGATCCACTTTTCCCGTATCGTTCAGGCTATGCGTCAATGCCTGTATGGGATCGTCTGTTGCAAAACGCTCTTTGGTTTGCTGCACGGAACGGGTAAGAATGTCTGACTTTACGAAACGTTCGCCATCCCTGTGTTCCAACGAAGAAAGAGTTATGATCCCAAAAGCTGTATCTTCCATAATACGCTTGCGGTTATCGGCATTATTAAGCAGGCCGAATTGCGACGTAAATCGGTCATAACTTTTGTTGAGTTGTTCCCTGTCAGCGTCAACAATGATTTCACCGAAAACTTCCTTTGCGGAAAGTTCCAGGTAAGCATCGCGCAGACTGATGTAGCTTTCATAAAAAACTCTGTTATCTTGTATACCTAGCGGCTGAAATTCAGCTTGTTTGAATTCGGCATCGGGATTTGCTATAGTTCCCGCTTTTCCCATGTTCATTACCAGCGTTCCCTCTTTATAGAAAGGTTTGAGCGCGTCAAAGGAGGCTATACTGTTCTGCTGGAAATTAAACAAGCCTTCAAGTGTCTGATCGCCTTCATATTTAAAAGCATGATCAAACTGTTTGATATAGTTAGAAATGCCAGTAAGTTCATGGACAAGCAAACCTGCGCCCATCCAATTTGCCGATAAATGGTTTACTTCCTTTAAATTGGAATAGAGTTTATATAGGTATCGATTGCTCTTATGTTGCTTTGCCGTAAGCAGAACAATATTTTCATGCGTTGGGTTATCGGTAGTTTTTATCGTACTTATAATACGTGCTGTCTCTTTTTGTACCACTGTTTCATCAAGTGGATTTACATAAGCCATTGCCCTGTTGATGTTTTCCGCAGGAGCGGTATCAAATAAACCAAGCTGTACCGATACATTCTCCGATTTATTTTCTGGAGTTGGTAGGTAGGTCAGCTTAGGTAACACCTTAATAGGAAGATCTTTTTTAACCTCCTGTGCTTTTCGAAATAATTCACTGTTAAAGCGGGCATGAAAGTCAACCTGTAACTGATCCGCAAGCCTCTCGCTGAATAATGCAGCATCCCCGAAGGTCTGCACTGAAATGTTTGCTTGACCATACTGGTTTTTTCCCGGCATTGGAATGCCCATATACAAATAGTTAGTGGCTGCACCATCTATGTAAGTGTTAATGTGAAATTCGCCGTTTGCATTTAATCTTTTGACTGATTGCAGTAGAAGTTCTTCGCCTGCAGTCACTGCTGACTTATCCGTATGTTTCTGTACGATAAGTAAGTGGCTGGAAGCCTCGGTATTGCCTGTTTCCTTCATCAGGTTATCCGGCATTACCGCCAGGCTGATAAAATCTGCTTTACCAAAAAGGTATTCCCTTGCCGTTTTATTGGATGGACTATTTAAAAAAGCATCTGTAGTGATATAGGCCATTAATCCGCCTTCTGCAAGCTTATCCAGCCCTTTGGCAAAAAAGTAATTGTGTATTTTGCCCGAAAGCTCTTTATTAGGATAAGCCTCATCGTACACGGAAAAATTCCCAAATGGAATGTTGCTTACAATAAGGTCATAATCACCATTATCTGTCAAAGGAGCTTCCTCAAAACCTGTAATGTGGGTATCCGTCTTTACAGAAAGTGTATTGGTCAATGTAGATAGGATAAGTCCGCTTAACCTGTCTTTTTCTACCGCCGTTACCTGTTCCAGTTCAGGAAACGCTTTGACTGCCTCGTTAATAAATACACCGGAACCGGCGGATGGCTCATAGATACGTTTAGGCTGTATTCCTTGCTGATTGAGTGTTTCATACAAAGTCTGTGGTACGATTTCAGGCGTATAAAAAGCGGTAAGTACGCTATTTCTCAATGATCCAATGATCTCTTTATACTGGCTGTCGGGATAGTTTTCTTTGAGCAGCTCGTAGAGCTGTATCATATCTCCGTGTAATTTCAGGTCTTCTTTAGTGGCACCATTGGCCTTCCATTCTTCCGGGCTGCCGTTGGGGTACAGTATGGCTTTGATGCCGCCAAAGCCTGAATATTTTTTCAGGCTGGCAGTACCTTCCGCTGATGGCAGATTGCCTTTATGATAAGCCAGTGCGATGCGTATCGCACTAATATTATCATTGAGTTTTTGTAAAACATTATAAGCCATAACCAAACATTTGTTTCTTCACTTTTCTTTACAGCTTTTATAGCAGATACTGGTGTACCTGTCCGATAATGGCATATTTCAAATGCCTGTCCTCTTCGTTTTCCCGGCTAAAGCCAAAATCATTGAATATGTCCTTACACGCTTCGATCAGGTTGATTACCTCATAGGTAAGCACGCCATTTTCTTTCAGCCGCTCATAGTCCAGGTTGAATTCTTCCTCGATGACAGTGTGGATATAGAGATACCTGGAAGGCTTCAGTTCTTCGGTCATGCTATCTAGGCAAATTTCCTCTATGGAGTATAAGGGCCTGTTTTCCGATAGCAGTTGTTCTGCCATTGGCATGATACTGCTAATTTTTTCTCCGAGATATTTAGTGACAGAAAAATCTTCCTGAAGGCTGACCATTAGCTCGGGATTGTTGTGGACGATATACGCCCACAACTTTTCTTTCAGCATACTTTGCATACTCATGAATTTAAACTCCAAAGAAAGATTGAATGACTGTAGCTACAACCACTAAAAAAACACAGCTGCCAAACCATGCGGCGGCTACTTTGCCTGTATCTTGGTCACCAGCATTCCATTTTTGGTATACTTTCACCGCCCCGATCAGGCCGAGCAAAGCTCCAACTGCATACATTAGCTGGGTTCCCGCAGCAAAATAGCTGCGCACTTTTTGATTGGCTTCATTGATGCCGGCAATACCATCCTGAGCGAACACCTCATAATGGATTGCGGTGAGTGCCACGACGGCACATAGTGTAATAAACCTTTTTCGGTTAAACTTTTTCGTTTTCCTGCTGCACATTTCCATAACACACGTTTATTAAAGTTTGAAATCAATTAAAGGAATAAAAAGAAGCGGAGCGGCTTCGCCATCTCATTGCCCGTAATCCTGCTCACAATGCCATACCGCACCGGGACGGATGGGAAAGCACGCTCCGCCTGGGCTGTTACATAGCATCCTTCCACAACATATCCACCTCATCTTCGCTAAGGGTAACAGCGCCATATTTTTCGCACTCCGATACAACCAGTTCATTTACCGATGAGCGGAGCGGTGAGTTTTTTACGGATGGGTATTCTTTGAGTAACAGATGCAGGTATTGTTTGAATTCCTGCGGAATAAGTTTTTTCTGTGAAGCGTCAGCAATCATATTTTTCAGTCGTTCAATCAGATGTTCAACTTCGGCAAAATCATCATCAGTGTTCGTCTCGAAAGAAGTTGTTTTGTTTTGGTAACTTTCGGGAGGATAGGTATCTTCCTCGCCGGAATCGATGGGCAGAGCTGCCCGAAATTTCAGCTTCCGTTTTCCGGAGAGCTGGTCTTTAAGGTCGGCGGAATAGTACCGCGCTCCTACAAAAAAATAATAGATTGTCAGTAATATGGCGACCGCAATGATGTAGTCTGACCATGAAATGTTTGTAAACATACGCTTCTCATTTTTATCATTTTCACAATTCAATCCGGCATTATAGTCGGGTTGCTTACTTCAGTTTTCGATAGCAAAGGAACAGTGATAGAGAAGACGCTACAAGTCCAACTTTTTGTTGGAACCTTTTTGGAACCATTGGAACCTCTATTAATTTGCAGGCTGCATAGGTTTTATTTTTTAAAAAAATAAAAAAGAGGGTGTATCATAAATCATGACCACCCTCTTTTTTGCTGTTTTTATTCGTACCCCCCTCCAGGGGTATTTTCAAATATTCAATTCTCAGAGGTCGAATTTCATTTATGATACTTCCTCTCAAAATGTCAAGTTGTGTGGTGTTATCGGGCAGGTTGCTGTAATACCCACCCTTTATCAGAAGAGACAAAATGAACTGTATGTTTTCTTGATTTCTGCAAATCAGTTTTCAATAAGGCCGCAAATGGAGTGATGTTTTCATAACCAGTAGTGTATTCGACCTTTGTAGTTTGATCTACAGTTTCAATAATTTTTACATCAGTGATAACTTCGTCCGCGATTTTTACCTTTTTAATATCGAGCGTTTTATCCTTCTCTGGAGTAGGGAGAAGATAAGGTCTCGCCTTGTCGGTAAATCCGATTAATGGGCTGCCAATATCTTTGAATTTTTGTGTTTTTTGTACGGTAACTATACCATTTGTCACAAATCCTGCATGAAGTAGTTTTTTTGCATGAACTGGATCGCTGCAATAGATATCATAGTCTATCACTTTAGGATACTTAAGCTGCGTGAGAATAAGTTGCAAAGCTTCTTCCTTTTTTAACTCCACTTTATTGTTACATCCTGAAAGCAATAGACCTGTTGAAAATAAAATAATTATTAGTCGTTTCATAGTAAGTTGTTTTTAATAATCCTTGATTTTTTTGATAATTTTTTCGAGTGTTTCAATTGCTATCTTCTTATCTCTGTCTTCAGCTACATAGGATTTGCTTCGCATTCCATCATAAGACAGATCGTCTTTGTATGGTGTGGAAAGATGGGGTACTATTGTTTTAAAAACCTCATTCATTGATTTAGCGACCAATATCCTCAATTCGTCGGCAGCTCTTAATATTAGTCCTGTCTGATCGGAAGAAAGAATACAGAGTACTTTCAATGGAGCTCCTTCAATATTGTTTTTTGATTTGAGGTTCTCTTGCTTTTTGTTTAATGGTAGAATGTTTAAATGCAAGGTTTTTTCCAGATACAGCAATTCTTGAGTAAACCAATTGCTTAAAGCAATTTCTAAATTAGCATGATTAGGATAAAGAACTATCCCGGTTTTTCTATGCATTTGTTTAAACTCTTTAAAATGAAGTAATAAAAGATCCATTTTTTCACGGACATCAGTCGCTTTATTAATTCTGTTTGCAATGCGCTCGCTATAGTATGTCAAATAGGCTCTACTATTAAAATTCATATATATTAATAGTTCATTTATTGCAGTATTAACGTCCGCAGGCTCCGGCTCATTCAACATCTCTAATTCTTTAACTAACTCTTTATAATATAGCAGTTCTTTAAAAGTGATCGTATAATCGTTGGCAATACTATTACTAAAAGATAATAGTGTACAGATTATTATTTCACCTAATCTTTTATCATCGAGATCTTTTAATAATGTTACTTTTAGTTTCGTCGATTTAACTTTTAGTTCCTTCTTAGAAACCGTTAAATAAGTGATAGGAACTCGCTCATCTAGGCTTAAATATGCAGAAAATCTTATTTCGACGAAAGAAAGGAGTTCATCAAGAGCATATATAATCATCGAATAAACATCCCTGAGAAGTTCCTTTTTTGAGGTATATTTTTTCTGATTGTCAAAGGCCTGATCCAGAAGTACTATCAATGCCGAATGGTATTGCTTTACAAGCAACTCAATTTGCTTTTCTTTAGATGTATTAAATATTTCACTTTTTAGCAGAGATTGCAGTTTAGTTTTCTCCTTGGGAACTTGTGAAATGACTAATTGGATCTGTTCATTAGTTAGTGCAGATAATTTCGTGTTTTCTGGATTTAAAGTGACAGTAACAATTAAATCTATCCACTCAAAAGGATAAGCGCTCTGCATATTTATAATTTTAGAAGTGGCCAAAAAATGTAAAACACATGGTTAAAATGCTCGTTTCATCAAAAGCCTCAATTGACACCTCAGCCTTTTTCAGAGCATCTTCTATTTGAAAATCTGTCGTAAACTCAGTTTCTAATTCCGTCGTTTTTATGACATCGATTTGTTGTTTAGATTCTAATGTCACAATTCAACAGTTTATTTTAAGATTACTGGTTACATCCCACCCTTAATCAGGAAAATTCAGCGAGTTTAAAAAAACAAACTGATGATTTTGTTAGATTTGGTTTGTATCAAAATATTATTTGAATGCCTTGGAATAAAAAGCGGCAAAGTCGTGAATTGAAAATGGAATATCTTCAGTAATCAACTTTACATTATTTGTCAGCATTTTTTCTCCCATGCCTATTCTTTGATTATTATCTATGGCTAGAGTAATGTTAACTAGAAAATCAGGTACACCGTTATTTCTTAATCGTACACTTGATTCTCCAGGTGTCTGAGAGATGTAAGTGACCTGTTCACCTATAGCATCACTAATAGCATCTGCAAACTGGTAATAACTTACCAGTTGCGCCCCAGAGAGTTGGATAATCTGATTAATGTTATCACTTGACGAAGTGAATAATCTAGCAGCTACTTTTCCAATATCCCGAGTGTCGATGAATGCCCTTTTACCTTCACCTGCGGAAGAATAAATCTTCCTTTCCGATCTAATGGTTTTTGCAAAGTCACCTAACCAGTTCTGCATAAATGACTGTGGTTGCAATACGTTCCAATCAATCCCTGATTCTTCAAGGCTTTTCTGTATTTGCCAATGCCATGCGCCCACAGAATCTTTTGCATCAGCCCTAGCCGATGGAGTAGAAAGTTTTATAATGTGATTAATGCCAATTTCTTGCGCTGCATCTATTATGTTGTTTTGGATTTCTACCATATTTTCTGAAACACCGGAATTGAGGAAGATCTTTTGAGTTCCAGAAAGCAATGACGCTATCTCATTTTTGTTATTGATGTCGCCTTTAACCCATTCCACAAATGGAAGTTCTTTCGCTTTTGATATATCTCTGGTTATTGCCCTGCAATGCACTCCTGCATCTGATAAATATTTTAGTACTTCACGGCCAACCTTACCTGTTGACGCGAAAACTGTAACAATTACTTGTTCATCTAATTCTTTCATATCATTTTTATGTGTGTCTATTTTTTATCTACGCTAGATCTTACTAAATATGAAAACGTTGAAAATAAATTCTTTGCGTTATTAATTAATGATGTCTATTATTTAGTAGGAATTCATCTTTGCAATTACATATGCCAATCACGAGCCTTTTCATATTGCTGGAAAAGTTTCGCAAAACTTCCATCAGAAGTACGAAGCGCTTCGGGAGAACCAAGTTCCACAACCTTGCCATTATCTAGACTGACAACTTGGTCGGCCGCCGCCAACGTCGTTGGCCTATGAGCTATAACAATCACCGTTCTGGTTGAGTCCTTTGCCAGGTTATTTATGGCTTGGGCAATTGATCTTTCATTTTCAGGATCTAATGCAGAACTTGCTTCGTCAATTAGAATTATCTTAGATTTCTTTAGAAATGCTCTTGCAATAGAAACTCGTTGGCGCTCACCACCTGAAAGTTGGGCACCGGCTTCACCAACTTTACTATTCCAACCATTTGGTAAACGACTTATAACCTCATGCAAACATGCATCTGTCGCTGCTATTTCAAGTTCTGCTCTTGTGGCATTCGGTTTTGCTATTAACAGGTTTTCTTCAATACTCGCATCAAAAAGATAAACATCTTGAAAAATTATAGCGATATCATTTAACAAAACCTCGTTATCGTAGTCTCTGACATCAACGCCTCCTATTCGAATGCTACCTGAGTTAATATCATAAAACCTTGCGATTAGCCTGATAATGGTTGTCTTTCCTGAACCGGAAGGACCCACCAGCGCAGTAGTTGATCCAGGAGGACACGAAAATGAGATATCAGTTAACGTAGTTGTTTTACCTTCATAAGAGAACGTTACGTCGGAAAATAAGATTGACGAATTTTTGATTTCTAATACAGGGTTCGCTGGTTTAGGCAGGGAATTAATATCCAATATAGATTGAACTCTAGCAATAGAATTGTCCATTGCTCTCAATGCTCCGATTAACTCGATCAATGCTCCAAGAGGCTCAAGAAATCGAACAGCGAGTATTAATAGCGCAACAGCTTCTGCAATTAAAATCCTCCCGTTAATCAATTGAAAAGAGCCAAAAATAAGTACTATAATAAATCCTGACATTACAACACCCGTATACATTAGATCTGGCACAGCAGAACGACCTAATCCTTTTTTATAGACGCGATGATGTTCTTCTAAAGCATGACGCATGCGATACGTTCCTGTTACACCTTGTCCGGCAGCACGCAAAACTGGTTGTGCCTGGCCTAATTCAATTGCCCGACCTGCGATTTCTGTTGCCGCATCGTCGAGTTCAATCTCTGCTTCAGACGATACTCGGGCTGCCCGTTGTAGAGTAAAATATGCAAAGGGCAAAATTGCAAGGAAAATCAATGCAATCTGCCAGTTAAATATAAATGTGATGAATATAATAGTAATTGGTACTAAGACCGAGGTAATTGCAGGTGCTCCAATGGTCACAGCTAAAGTTCCAATCTTTCCGACATCCGCTGTTAAAATTCTCGCCAACTTTGTTTTATTATTTCCTGTAAACCAACCTAGCGGCAGCCGGGTTACATGGGTCATTAAATGGTGTCTTAATTGTGCGGATAATTTCATGCTGGCATCGAAGCCAATTGGAAGTGCAATCGCTGTGATTATTAGATAAATAATCAAGCCCACCGCCCCAATCTTTAACCATGGTTCAGCTTCTCCGAAATCGGGCTTTGCTTTTAATAAGGCCTTGAGGATTGGAAATAATAATCCGAGAAGCAAGCCTTGCAGAATAGCAAGAAATGTATGTAATAGCGTAAGTCTAGCCAGTATTCCTGAGCTAGGCCATAATTTATAAAGTCGTTTAATCATGATTTTACCCCCTCCGTTTGGGCATTCCACATTCGACTGTAAAGGCCGGATGCATTTAAAAGATTCATATGAGTTCCTTTTTCTACTAATTGACCATCTTTTAGCACCAAAATTTGGTTTGCAGAAGCGATAGTATGTAAACGGTGTGCTATTACCAAAACTGCTTTGCCAATAATAAGCTCGGCTAATGCATTTTGCACTGCGGTTTCGCTATCTGGATCAAGCGATGCAGTGGCTTCATCAAGAATGACTATTGGAGCCTTAGATAATATTGCTCTGGCAATAGTTAATCTTTGCTTTTCACCACCAGACAGTCTTCCTCCCGATCCATCAATGAGCGTATTATAACCTTCAGGTAATCCTTCAATTACATCATGGATCTGTGCTGCTTTAGCGGCATTTACGACTTCTTCCAACGATGCATCCGGTCTTCCAATACGGATATTTTCCAGAATAGAGTCACGTAATAAGGCAATACTTTGAAAAACCAGAGACATCGATGATAAGAGTGTTTTCGAAGACATTGAACGCACATCAATACCACCAATCCGAATAGCACCTTTGTCAACATCATAGAATCTTGGTAATAAATTAGCAATTGTACTTTTACCTGCTCCCGATGGTCCTACTAATGCGGTTATAGTTCCGGGCTCACAGATAAAACTAAGTTCAGTTATCGCATTATTTACCCCATCATAAGAAAATGAAACTTTGTCAAATTCTATCTGATACTCTTCTGGTGTTGTTTTATCTTCCGCTTGATGAATGGGCTTCTTGTTCAGTATATTCTCGATATTGCTGGCTGAAACCCGTCCTTTTCTAATACCTTGAGTTCCGTGTATTGCAGGGACTATTGAAGTTGGCAGGCCAATTCCAACAATAAAAAATGGTAACAGATTAGCCATTGAAAGCGAATCGTTATAAACAAAAAATAGACCAGTAACCATTACCACTCCTAAGATTGTCATTTCAGATCCCAGCAATCTTGATAAGGTGGAACTATATCGTGTTTCCAAAACCCAAGCTAACATAGCCTTAGTGTGTTCATCAACCGCAGCTGCAAAGCGGTCTAACAATATTCCTCCTGTGTTATATGTTTTCACAACTGTTATTCCATCGGCATATTCAACACTGGCAGCACTAATTTTACCTTCGGCAATGGTTAGCCTGGACATATGAATGCTAATAGATCTCATAGCTATTTGAAAGCATATAGCCATTAAAACAATTACTGAGATAGAAATACACGCCATTCGTGGATCTACATAAAGTAAATATCCAAAACCAACAACTATGGCAATAGTAGCCCCAATTACCTCACCCAAAGCATGGGCAATTAATTGATGCATTTCTTCCAAATCATTTATCATCGCTTTTTTGATTGCTCCAGAACCAGTAAAGAGAAACCAACCAAGGGGTAAAATACCTAAGTGCGCTACTAGTTTAGTTCGAATTTCGTGAAGTGTTCTTGCATCTGCATAGTGACCAATTCTAGATGAAATGAATACAGAAAATAATCGTAATGATGCTCCTGAACAACCGATGAAAACTAGAAACCATATTTCATTGATCGAAGTATCGATTATTGGTCTTGCTATGACAAGTCTCGAAATTTCTGCTATAGCAATGTATGGAGCCAATCCTGCTGCTGCACCTACTGCTGAAAGCAATGCACAGGATAAAAGGTAGAATCTCACAGGATAGAGTAAACGCATGAGTGCACCACCACCAATTAGACGTGGTGGAGGCAATGCCTCAGTATGGGCAGTGCTGTCCGAAGAGTAATTGACAGAAGCTGTTTTTTTCAGTCTTTCATGTTCAATTTTCTTATAATTTATCTTTATATTCATTCTAAATAACGTATTTTTGTATTGCAAAGGTCTTAAGGAAAAGACCGTTAGTGGTAACGAGTAGAGAAGTCTTATCTACGTAAGAAGAATTATTATGAGTTATAAAATAGAGATAGATTCAAATTCGTTTGACATACACGGGAGTTTCTTTACAAACACATTTAATGAGAAGATTTCAACCATTCAAAACGATCAATTCTCAATGAATTTGAAAGATGTTTATTCTTCTAATTTTCATTTGATATGGGGAAATTACAGTTCTGGTCGAAAACAAGAAATGTCCCTTAATTTTGAAACCCCATCAGTTGTTTCGCATTTTGGTTTATCTAGTACTTTTAGTACGGATAGGGCAAGATCTAATTCAGGGGTCGCCAAATATTCTAAAACCTACCATCAGAAAGCTAATTCATATATACATGAAGTGGCGGCTGCAGATCATGAATATTCATTTTTTGAGCTCCTATTATCAGATTCTTTCTTTGAGAAGTTTGTAACGGAAGACAGTAAATTTTTGATGGACTTATATGAAAATACAGGCAAAGAAACATCAAGTGGGGTAAGTTTTGATGGAATAGTAACGACTGAAATGTTATCTCACATCGTCGACATGTCTAATACTAATTATAGCGGCTCCCTAAAAGCATTATACCTTGAAGCTAAGGTTATTGAATTGTTTTTACTTCAAATAAAGCAAACTGATCAAAATAGGATTCTCTCTAGCAGTAAATTAAAACCTGCGGATATTGATAGTTTACAAGATGCAAAAAATTATATTGAAGAACACTACGCCACTCCTTGTTCAATCATTGATCTAGCTAAAATAGTTGGCATTAATCAAATGAAGCTTAAAAATGGTTTTAAGGAATTATTCGGTACAACTGTGTTTGGGTATTTAAGAGATTTACAAATGAACAAAGCCAAACAGTTACTGTTAGAAGAAAATTTGTTTGTAGGGGAAGTCGCAGACTTAATTGGATATAAACATCCCCACCATTTTTCACTTGCATTCAAGCGTAAGTTTGG
This sequence comes from Pedobacter sp. ISL-64, assembly GCF_018613605.1. GTDB lineage: Bacteria > Bacteroidota > Bacteroidia > Sphingobacteriales > Sphingobacteriaceae > Pedobacter. The sequence continues at coordinate 20,336 of NZ_JAGGPU010000032.1, forward strand.
AATCCTTCCCAGTGAGTTGAAGAAATAGTGATTGCCATTAGTGAACTGTTTCTGTATTAACAACCTCTGCTAATCATTTCTCAACCTGAGACTGACTTAGATTAATTGTCAATCTGAAGGAAAAAGACTGACTGTCATAATTTTTTTTTCACCACTAAATTCCGGTAAGAGATTAAAATAAGAACAGTCTTTTGAAGAAAACTGAGTGATGTTCTTTGGTTGACACATATGTCCTGCAAGATGACTTTTTATCTCTTGAGGAAGACAAACCCAGTTTGGGGTAAAATTAAGTATGATGCAATCCCTTCTAAATGCGCTTTGGTTGCCTTCAGTTCCATGGAGAAGCCTATAATCGATGACAATTGCATCTCCCTTTTGAATGCTTGGAGAAAATTGGTCTGGAGAAGCAGACATTAAAGGATGGTCAAGTTCATATTCGTTTTCTTGACTGTTTCGTTCGTCTCTAAACTTATTAAGATGATGGTGACTGTGATGAGAACTTGGTATAATACGTAAAGCTCCATTTTTTAGAGTCGTTGATTGCATATAAATTAACAATGCAACTTGAGCGGCATCTTTTCTAAAACTAATTTCATGATTCCAACACCACCAGTCTTGGTGCCACCATAACGGGGGGCTGAAAGGTTCTTTGGATGAGATATAGCCTGAAATCCAACGAAGATCTTTTGCCGCTACTTGTTTTTTTAATTTTTTCAACCTTTCAGGCTTTCCGAAAACTATCCGAATTATCTCATGGTCAAATTGTAATAGATGAAGTGTATTATTTGGACGAATACAAGCGCCAGATACTCCACTATTAATCGTTGCTTCAATTTCACTCCTTATGAGATCGCAGCTCGTTTCGTCCAAAAAAGATCTTAACAATGCAAAACCATTTTTTGTAAACTTCATCTCATTTATATCTTTCAATTTTTTCATTGTTCACGTAGTAGGATTAAAACTGTTTCATCATATTAATTTTTGATTATTTCTATTGGATGTCTGAATTAACGACCTTTTAAAGTTAATATGAATCAGCACAATAATTAGGGCACACAAAAACAACATAAAATAAAATAACACCTGGTAGCCAAAATTTACGGCAAAATGTGCACCTAAAGGAATAAATGTCATGAACAAGATCGTACGCAAGAAAGACTGAAATGCATAGTCAGCAGCTTCTTTTCCTTTTCTGACATTCTTCATTGATATATGATAAACTACCATTGTATTTAACCCCGTACCAGCACCAATAATGCCACAGAGAAAAAGGGTAAGCAGATAGATGTCCCGAGATGCGTACAATAATATCAAACCACAAACAACGCTTAAAAAGCTACCAATTACACCACACATCAATTTTTTATAATCAGTACTTTTTTTCAACCAAATACCAGATAATAAACCAGCAAGCATGGCTGCACCTATAGATACCAGGCCAAACAAGAGCCCAACTTCTTCGAGTTTAAAGCCTTTGTCAATCAATAATGGTTTGATAAAGTAAAATATCATGTCTGTGGGTACTTTTATAATTAATAACACTGGTATCCATTTTTTTACCCTGTGAGCCTTAAAATAAGTAACAAAATCCCTAAGAGTATTTCTTTTTTGCGTCGATTTCTCCTTTCTGCTAAATTTTTCATACCTAACTGTCAATAGTAACGGTATAACAGTAAACAGCGCGAGGATAAGTATTGAATAATTCCATCCAATTTGATTATAGGCAATGAGTAATATTCCTCCACCAAGCAAAAAGCCAAAATAGTTACCTGCTGACTGAATGCCATTTCCAATACTACGTTCTTCCGTATTTAAAAATTTGATTGCATAAGCATCCATTGCCAAATCTTGCGTACTCATGCTGAACACCGAAAGCGTTAACAGAATGATCATTGGAATTGCATCATTAAAATTCAAAAGCATAGCCGGCAATAGAAAAAGTGCATATAACGTCGTCGCAATGCTTACCCATCGAAAATAACTTTTACCATATTTGTCAACAAATGGTGCCCATAGAAAACTGAAGGAATAAGGCATTAAAATGACGTGGAAATAAGCAATTTTTTCTAACGATATGCCCCCGTCTCTTAAGATAGCTGGCATAGCATGTCCCATAAAAGCTATTGGGATTGTCTGGGTAAAGTACAATAGGCCAAGTATTCGATATTTCTTCTGTGTTTCCACTTTATTAAAATTTGGATGTTAATGTTAAACCAATTGTTTTAGGAATGCCGAGTAAGACCACTCTATTACCGGAAGGATAGCTATAGGATAAATACCGTTTATTAAATCCGTTCCGAACCCAAAAAGATATATCAAAGTTTTTATGCGAAACCCCAGCTTTAAAATTGAATAATGAATAGGGATTTTGTCTGATACTATTCTCTATATCAAAAAAGTGTTTCCCTAAAAAACTCCATTCACCTCTTAAAAATCCGCTTATTTGCTTGTATATTTTATGACTGAACTGAGCCGCCAGCATTGATGTTATTTCTGGTTGCATAATTAATCTGTTCCCTTTGAGATCTATTTCATTACCAGTAGATACATCTGGCTTCGTTAGTTTGGTATATCTGCCATTATTATAGCTAAAATTATAGTCGATAGTTAAGCCCTCTAACGGAATAGCAGAAAGTTCGATTTCAATTCCGCTGGTTTTGGCGTTTCCCAAATTACTAATAGCAGTCTCCGCCGGAGACTGCGTGAATGTTGTTACCTGCATATCTTTCCAATTAATGTAGAAAGCAGTGAAATTGGCGGTAATCCTGTCGTCCAGCAAATTGGTTTTTATTCCAGCTTCAATATTTTCACTATACTCAGGGCGGTAAGAAATGAACTTAGGGTCAGTTGTACGCTTATTAAGTCCACCAGCCTTGAATCCTTTTGCATAATTAGCATAAGCCATTACTTTTTTTACTGGCCTATATGAAAAAGACAATTTTGGTGAAAATGCGTTGTATTGACCATCGCTCCTTGTTCTTGCCGTTAAAGGCATATCCGACATTCCTTCCTTAACCATATCCGTCTGCGTATACAATCGCTTAGTTTCTTTATCGTAGCGTAATCCAGCAGTGACATCCCACTTTGATGAGAGTTTATACGTTGCCTGACCGAAAAAAGCGTAGGATGAGGTGGAGATTTCGGCTGGAGATTTTAACACATAGGGAGCAAATGGATCGCCAAGTAGTATTTCTGCATCTTTACCAGCCAGTAAAAGTGATTTATCTTTCTCTGGATGATACATATAAAAAAATCCAGCTGTCCACTTAATTCTATCATCCTTATCAACAGAATTACTTACACTAAATTCCTGTGTTAAAGTTTGCGAAGAATTATCTCGTGCGCTTCCTCCATAACCAATTTCAAATAGATCTGAGGTTGTCCAGTCTCCGTCCCAATATCCATCGTATATGAATTTATCAGCATATTGCCACGCTGTTACGCTGGTTAGATCAAACCACTTTCCTCGGTGGTTTAGTGCAAGTGAAGTGTTAATTAAATGACGTTGATGCTTTCCAGATACATTTTGACTGGTAAAATAACCATTAGCTAATGCCAGGCTATCATTAATAATATATGGGAATGTTCCATGGTTATTTGTTTGCTGGGCTTTTGCGTTCATCGTAAGCGTCCAAGCAGCTGAGGGAAGATACTTTATATAGAAATTACCTTCATAACTTTGATTACCATCAAAATTAGAATTGTCAAAGGTGTTGATATAATAACCGTTTGCCTTGTTTATCGATCCTGTAAGTCCGGTATAAAGCTTATCTTTAACCAGTGGCACTTTCAACCCAGCCGCATATCTTTGCGTCCCATAATTACCTATTGAAACCTCAGCGAAACCAGTAGCAATATTTTTAGGTTTTTTGGTGATAATATTAATCACGCCAGCCATTGCATTTCTACCATAAAGTGTTCCCTGCGGACCTCTCAATACTTCTATTCGTTCTACATCGTAAAAATTTCTAAAGGTTGCTTCTGCGTCATATTGAATTACACCATCCACATACACGGCTACAGACTGGTCAAGTGAATTTGCATAAATTCCCCTGATTGAATAAAATGGTAAATCACTGCCTCCGTTAGTTATGAAAAGATTCGGGATAACAGCAGTTAAATCTTTCAAAGACCATAGCCTATAATCTTTTATTTTTTTTGCGCTAAGTGCGGTAATCGCTGCCGGAGTGCTTTGAAGTTGTGTTTCTGTTTTCTCAGATGTAATTATTATTTCCTGTAATTGTGAAGAGTTAATATTACAACGAATGGTAAGCTTGAGATCCTGCCCACTCAAAACAGTAATATTTTTTTTTTGTATTTCAAACCCAACACTCGAAACTTTCAAAATGTATTCTCCAGCCGGAATATTATTAAGAGAAAACAATCCGTAGTTGTTAGCTGAAACAGTTAACATTAATTCTTCAATTGTTACTGTAGCACCCTCTACAGGATTATTCTCAGCATCTAATACAGTACCAATAATGGATGACGATTGAGCATTAGCTAAGCCAATCTGAAATAAAATTAGGATAGATGCGCAAATTATTTTTCTCATAGCTACTGTTATTTAGAAACATTCTTAATTGTTGCGCAAAGGTGTCCAATATGCTATTGATTCTATCAACGCAAGAGGAAATTGTTTATACGTTTAAGGAATTTATTGAATTTGATTTTTGCAAGAAATAAAATTCAGTAATTAACTTTGTTACGACAATCATTATAGCACGTTCTTTCTTTACTCTAAATAATGCGTTAAGACTATACAGAGCTAAATAAAACTGCTAAATCTAAATCAATGAGACCATCATTAAACATTAGGAGCTATACTCCCCTTGAAATCGAACTTATAATGGATATCTTTATGAATGCTGTTCATAAAACAGCCTCAAAAGACTATAATGCAGCGCAAATAACTGCATGGGGACAAATAGATAAATACAAATGGATCAAGCGTTGTACAACCCGTCCAATTTGGATTGCTGAAGTTGATGGAGTCGCAGCCGGATTTACTGATCTTGAAGATAATGGTCACCTTGATATGATGTTTGTACATTCTTCATTTAACAAAATGGGGGTCGCAACATTGCTACTTAAGACAGCTGAGGATCATGCCGCTGAACTTAAGTTACCACGAATTTTCACTGAAGCAAGTCTGACGGCAAAACCTTTCTTTGAAAGACGTGGTTTTCACCTTATGATACAGCAGGAAGTGGAAATAAGAGGCCAGATACTAACAAATTTTAAAATGGAAAAATTTTTATACTAAAATCTATGAGAATTTGCGAAACCAAGTGATTGTCTAAGTATTTTGAACTACATAGTGGATGTATAAAATGTTTTCATCTTATTACCGATCTCAATTTATCGGGAAATAAACTTAAAAACTACAGGAATTATTAAAACATGAATGCCACTGGTGGTTCATTGAAATTTAGTAATCAAGCTATTTTAAACATATGTAAATTGCCTACTTAATTAACCGCTACCCATTCTTCTTTCAACAAACCTGTTAGATACTCATCCATAATTTCGCCATTTGCCATGCAAACAAAAGCTTTTCTTCTTATGCCTTCAACTTTATATCCAAATTTCTCCTGCAACTTGTAGGACGATTCATTGCCTTTAAAATAACCATTATCCAATCGTCTTAACTTTAATTCTTCAAAAGCAAACTCAATTCGTTTTCCAAATGCCTCTGACCCATATCCAAGACCGTGATATTTTGTATTTATCCAAATTCCGCCGCCTGCACTACCATGATATCTGTTTATCTTATCTACACTTATACCTCCAATGACTTTTTGTGTCGATTTAAGTTCAATTGCAAAATGATAAGCTTCTACTAGCTTTTCTTCATTTGAATTTTTAGTACAATATTGAATCCATTTTTCTGCATCGATAATTGTATATGGATGCGGTATTAAGGCTAACCATTGGGCTACTTCAATATTATTTAATCCTTCAACTAAATCATTAATATCCTTGAAAGTCCATTCTCTTAAAACCAAACGGTTTGTTTCTAATCTCATCATAATTGCCCTGGTGATTTTTCGTTTACTTTTTGGTCAATCTTATCCAAAGCATTTGCTAATGTCAACAAATATTCCTCCTTTTTAGAGGCGAATAAATCTCCAAGATTTACCTTATGAATTTTGCCAATGTTATGAATATGTGTCGAATAGCCTCTGTGCCAAAATTATCAGCGATTATTTACTGAATAAATTAGGGACAAAAACATTCAGTCTAAATTTTACTTTACTCACCACATGACTGGCTTAGTCATATTTTTTATCGAAGCAGCATGTTGCATAGAACGCTCTATACACATTAAGGTTATTAAATTTATCGGAAACATAATCAGAATATTTTTAGAAATTATTAAAGCAAAATTCCCTTTAGATTTTTTCAATTCAAGGGGATGTCTTTTCATATTAACATTAGCCGACTTTGACGCATTACATCGGTATTCAATTCGGTTTCCTTCGCTTGCAAAATTGCATCAATGTAAGCGAATGCTGCCAACGACTTAGGAAGTTGTTTCAACGTTAAAGGAATTAATAAACGTTTACTGATTTACATCTTTCATTTTATTAATGATTCTGTCATACATCAACACTAATTTGTTACTTTTGTGAAAAATATTCTTGAAGCGTTTTTGCTTTGAGTCCGGCACTGAAACTTAGGAATTTCAACAACAGCAGGACAGCAAGTAAAGAACGCTCATGCTACGGCGTGGGCGCACTTATTGTTGTTGGGTTTCCTAAGACCTCAGTGCTGTAAGTTGTTGCCTGCGCTTATTTTTTGGCAGGTATTGTTGAAGGTTTCACTTAATACAGCATTTTATGACTGCCGCATTTATTTTTCCTGGATTAAAATATCCATCATCAGATCTTATCAAGTATCTTAATGTTCTAAATGATTTTTCCCTTGTTCTGAAAAATGGAGACATAATAAAATTTGCTCCCGACGATGAACAAGCCTTTCTGAAATGGCTTAATGAAAATAATATTCAGAATATACGTAAAGATGAAGGCTGGATCATACAGAACCAGCCTTCATAAATTACTTGTTACTTCCTAATGTGGTAAGCTTCTCACTTAATTCAATAAGTCCTGCCTTTTGAAGACAATCCTCTGCCAAAGCTCTTAACTCTTGAAGTCCCTCTTCAGGAACACTAGATAATAGTCCTGGATTTTTTTCGTCTTCTTTCGCCGCTAAACCTCGTTCTATTACATGGTTAAGCAAAAGGACATTTTTGCGTGAGATTCTCAAATCAATCTTCACCGTTTCGTTCATGCCAGGGATACTCAGAATGGTATCATAAACCTTGGCCACATCATTTGTTGTCAACATAATCACACGTTTTAAATTAGACATACTCTCCATTACAAAAGTAGTGAGTACATCTTTACCTATCCTCATCAAAATATGATGAGGATAGGTAGATCCGAAACCGCCTGTTTAACTTTACGTCATTAAACTGATTTGTGAAGTGAAAATGTGTGGTTATGGATTTCAGAAACAAAAAGCTTTCTATAGAAGAAGCTAAAGAAATAGACATGGTTAATTACCTCTCATCATTGGGGCATGAGTTCTCAAAAAGAAGCAATAACGATTTTTGGTATCTTTCACCGCTACGGGAAGAAAAAACACCATCTTTCAAGATTAACCAGAAGTTGAATCGCTGGTATGATCATGGCTTGGGAAAGGGCGGCAACTTGGTTGATTTTGGTATTGAATACCATCGCTGCACCGTTGGTGAATTGTTGGATAATCTAAGCGGTAATTTATTCCTTAAGCATTCAGTTATTCACCCCGCTAAAATCGAAGACGAACCTGAACATAAGATCAAAGTTCTTAGAGATTTTCCCCTTACTTCCTATCCTTTGTTAAAGTATCTTGAGCAAAGGCGTATCCCAATCGAAATTGCTGATAAATACTGTCGGGAAGTACGGTATAAACTAAACGATAAAACCTATTACGGTATCGGCTTTAAAAATGATTCCAGTGGCTTTGAAATTCGTAATCCCCATTTCAAGGCAAGCAGTTCACCGAAAGACATTACTACCTTTAAAAATGGCTCCAGTGAGGTTGTAGTATTTGAAGGCTTCATAGATTTTTTATCCTTTAAGGCAATCCACAAAAACCTTCCGGAAAACAGTCAGGATTTTGTGGTTTTAAATTCCGTTTCCTTCTTTGAAAGAGCACGCGGATTTATGGAAGAACATCAAGCTATACGGCTTTACTTGGATCGGGACGCCACCGGACAAAATTGCAGTCAGCGTGCACTTTCAATGAGTACAAAATATTCTGATGAAAGCAACCTTTATAGAAACCATAAAGATCTAAACGACTGGGCGGTAAATTTCGGTAAATCCCAAAAGAAGCATTTAGGCCAAAAGCTTCGGTAAGGCAATTTGCTATGCCCTCGCTATTGTCGGTAAAGGATTGTTTTGAGGTCTGAAGGACATTTGAAAGCTGTGGAGTTTGCTACGTTCCTGCAAACGGCAAGATGAACGGTTGTTAAACAACCGGATCTTGCCGCCCCATACTCCGAAGTCGTGGGCGGGGAAACTGATAGGTATGAATGAGTTTGAAAACGTTAAAATGATAAGTGATGGAAAGAAAAAATTTAAACAGGACACGCATCATTGGGCTACGTCTAACGCCCGAAGAATATGCGAAAATTGAAAGGAGATGGAAGGACAGCATCTGCCGTAAACTAAGTGATTACGTGCGCCACAACCTTTTTGAGAAACCGGTGGTGAGCAGTTACAGGAGCCAATCTACCGATGACTTTATGGCAGAGATGGCACAGCTAAGAACAGAGCTAAACCACATCGGGAACAACTTCAACCAGGCTGTAAAAAGACTACATACCCTTAACCAGATTGCCGAATTTAGAAGCTGGCTGATCGCCTATGAAGTGGAGAAAAAGACACTTTTCAACAAGGTAGATGAGGTAAAAAAGCACATCCAGAAAATAGCAGAATCATGGTTGCAGTAATCAAAACGGGGCATTCGATTCACCGCATCTTAAACTACAACGAGAACAAGGTGAAGGCTGGCGTAGCCGAGTGTATCGGGGCGGAAAATTATCCCATTGACCCTGATAAAATGAGCCTAACGATGAAGCTAAACCGCTTCCTAAAACAGATGGAATTGAATGAAAATGTGAAACGGAACAGCGTGCATATCTCCTTGAATTTCGACGTGTCGGAAAGCCATTTGTCTCAGGAAAAACTACTGTCTATTGCAGAGGATTATATGGAAAAGATAGGCTTCGGCAAGCAGCCTTTTTTAGTTTACCAGCATTATGATGCAGGGCATCCGCACATTCATTTAGTAACTACAAACATTGAAGCGGATGGAAAACGGATTGACCTGCACCACTTAGGCATCCGAAAGTCCGAACCGGCACGAAAGGCTATTGAAAAGGAGTTCGGTTTAGTGGCCGCCGAGGCGCAGAAAAAACAGGAAAACTACCTGCTAAAACCAATATCTGTAAGTAAAGCTATCTACGGTAAATCGCAGACCAAAATGGCGATACAAAATGTATTGGAAGCGGTACTAGGCCAGTACAAATACGCCAGCTTGCCCGAACTAAATGCGGTGCTTAAACAGTATAACGTTATTGCAGAACGTGGTACTGAAGATTCAAAGGTTTATCAGACTGGCGGCCTGTTGTACCGAATACTGGATGCGGCCGGTAATCCGATTGGTGTACCCATTAAGGCAAGCCTTTTTTATAATAAGCCTACCCTTAAATTTCTGGAACGAAAATTCAAAGAAAACGAGCCGAAACGAATGCCGTACAAAACCCGCATCAGGAATGCGATTGACATGGCTTTATTAGTAAAAAAGATAACGGTTCAAGCGTTAATGAAGGAATTGGAAAAGCAGGGCATCCATACCGCCCTGCGTACTAATGAAACAGGTATTGTATATGGCGTTACCTATGTTGACCATCAAACCAAATGTGTTTTCAATGGTAGCGCACTGGGCAAACAATACAGTGCGAAGGCTATTCAGGAACGCTGTGCTTTTGAGCCGGATTTGCTGACGCATCCCGCTCAAAAACCGATTGGGTTACAGCCGCAGGCTACCGCTTCTGCGGCAGAAACCAAAGCCCATCAAAATGATCTGCAGACTGCTCACACTTCCAAAGGAACTGAAACTGTGTTGGATGTGCTAATGCAACCGGAGCAAGCGGCGGATTATGTACCCGGGCAACTCAAAAAGAACAAGAAAAAAAGGAAAAGAAAGAACCAGAATAATAACCAATAAATTTTAAAGCTATGGCTATGCAGACCGGAGAGAATGAACAGGCGCTGAGGAAAATTCTGGATATGACCAGGCTGATCAGCATTGTGATCTTAGTGATCCATTTTTATTATTATTGTTACGCTGCCTTTCAGCAGTGGGAACTCGTCAGTGCATTCAGCGACCGTATTTTAAACAATATTTACAGGACGGGGATATTCAGCAATTTTCATAAATCCAAGCTGATTGCCTTGGGCTTTCTGGCTATTTCATTGATAGGTGCCAAAGGGCGCAAGGATGAAAAACTGAATTATAAAACTGCCTTCGCGTATGTGATAACAGGCCTGCTTATTTACTTTTTAAGTTACTTGGGCTTACTGGCGAAAATAAAAGCAGCGGAGTTGGCAATCGTATATATTGCCATTACTTCCATCGGGTTTCTGCTAGTGCTAACGGGCGGCACACTGATATCCCGAATTATTAAAAACAGGCTGAATAACAAGGATATTTTCAATAAGGAAAATGAAACGTTCCCGCAGGAAGAGCGGTTGTTGGAAAACGAATATTCCATTAACCTGCCAGCACGATATCAGTTAAAGGACAAGGCTCGCAATAGTTGGATCAACATCATCAATCCATTCCGTAGCTTAATGGTTTTTGGAACGCCCGGTTCCGGTAAATCCTACTTCGTAATTCGCCACGTTATCACACAACATATCCGAAAGGGGTTTACCATGTTCGTGTATGACTTTAAGTTTGATGATCTTTCTAAAATTGCCTACAACACCTGGCTGAAAAATAAGCATAGATATCCAAAGCCACCGGCTTTTTATGTGATCAATTTTGACGACCTTACCCGTAGCCACAGGTGTAACCCTTTGGAACCTTCCGCTATGAGCGACATTACCGATGCAGCGGAATCTGCCCGTACCATCCTGATGGGGCTGAACCGGGAATGGATCAAACGCCAAGGCGACTTCTTTGTGGAATCACCGATTAACTTTCTATCGGCAATAATCTGGTATCTGAGGCGGTATAAAGATGGTGAATTTTGCACCTTGCCGCATGTGATAGAATTGATGCAGATAGATTATGATAGCCTGTTTACATTGCTAAGGACGGAAAAGGAAATTGAGGTGTTAATTAACCCATTCGTAAATGCATACCTCAACGATGTGATGGAACAGTTGGAAGGACAGATTGCCTCTGCAAAGGTGGCAATGGCTAGGCTTTCTTCTCCACAATTGTATTACGTTTTGTCGGGCAACGACTTTACGCTTGACATCAATAACCCGGATGACCCGAAGATTGTCTGCATGGGCAATAATCCGCAAAAGATACAGATTTACGGGGCCGTATTATCTCTTTATGTAACCCGTCTGGTGAAGCTGGTGAATAAAAAAGGTAAGCAAAAGAGTAGCCTCATCTTTGACGAATTTCCGACCATTTACCTAAATAATATGGACAGCTTGATTGCTACAGCAAGAAGTAACAAGGTTTCTACATGCCTGGGTATTCAAGATTTCAGCCAGCTCCGCAAGGACTATGGCCGCGACCAGGCAGATGTGATTATGAACATCACTGGAAACATTGTTGCCGGACAGGTAACGGGTGACACAGCAAAGCAGTTATCAGAACGCTTCGGCAAGATAATGCAAGACAGGGAAAGCTATTCAATCAATAGCGGAGACACATCAATCAGCCGCTCCAAGCAGCTTGAATTAGCTATTCCATCATCTAAAATTTCAGCGTTAAGTTCGGGCGAGTTTGTAGGCATGGTCGCCGATGACCCTGATAATAAAATTGAACTAAAAGCTTTCCATTGTGAGATACTGAATGACCATGAAGCACTCAAAACAGAACAGGAAAATTATAAGGATATCGAGGTAATCCGTAAGCTGGATAATAGCATGGTGCAGCGGAATTATCTTCAAATAAAGCAGGATATAAAGGACATTATCCAGTCGGAAATGGAACGGATGCTAAATGATCCTGGCCTAAGCCATTTAGTTGTAAAAAAAGGTTAAATACAGAAATGTATTACTTAACCCACTGGTGTGATTTCGTTATTTTTAATGCTTTCTCTTAATCCGACCAAAGCTTCGTCGTCGTTTCCAAAGGTGAATTTAGAGAAATATTTGTTAGCAGATTGAAGCACTTCTGCTTGAGATTTATATTTTGCTACATGCATGTACAACCAAAAACAAAAATTCCGTTTATCATTATCCATTATTGAATGAAAGGCTATATTATTTAGTATAACATCTAAGTCCTCAACCAAATTTATGACCAAGAAAACGAGATAACTAAAACTACCTTTATTGATGCCATTTTCCATATAAGGTAAAGCGAATTCAATTTCTAATTGTCGAAAATATTTGGACATCAAAGCTTTTATGTTTTCTTGCAATTCAAGGGGTGGATAGTATTGAATATTAGCTGAATGCCAAAAGACATTAGGATTAGAAACATAATTACTTAACAAGCCTAAAATAGTTCTCCGGATTCCTTCTTCTGAAATTTTCGAGAAGCTTGAGATGATGTAAAACCATGTAGAAGGTTTGTTTCTGTGATTGGCATAAAGAGATTTTAGTCCCTCATAACATTTTTCCGGCTGCTCAACATATGCAAACCAATCCAAACTTCTACCGTAGTTCTCGTCTCCTGTAAGTTGTTCCTTGAAAGCATTACAATATTCCATAAAATCAGAAAAACGTTCTATGCAAAATTCATTCTTCTCATCAATTCTTATATCATGAGTTTTCTGGCTTAAGATTTGGGGATTTGAATTTATATATTCTTTAAAGTCAACCCAAAATGCCTTTCCTATTTCGGGATCGTAAACTATACCTACGTTGAGATTTAAACCACCATACCAGTAATTGAGATGCGCACTTTTCGCAGGTATTTTATACCCTTTGTTATCCTTATAACTTTTTCCGCTTTTGATCTGAACGAACACTCCGTAATTTGTCGCCAATCCTTCATTAACAAACTCTATGTACCCATCATTCCCTTGATCGTTATCTCGATCTATCTTTTGAATAATGGAATTACTGTCTTGTACGACGGATTCGACATAACGAATGCCTTGTTGTTCGGTTTTCGTATGAGGGTTGCGAAAGGTCATATCCAAAGGTAAAAAAACATTCCTCACGATCTACATCATAACACACTACTTACTTATTTAATAGGTAAAAATATATTGACAAATAATCCTCAAAATATTTGGCTAACAACAAAGTGTTCATTATATTTGATTGTTCATTGTCACTGAACAATAAATTTTAATGAACATGAGTAGAAGCAATGATTTCGTTTATGATGCAGTATCAAAGTTAGAAAGCCTTACTCACGCCACTATTGAATTGGATAGTAAACGTAAAGAGTATGATGCAGCACTCACTATAAATGATAAGAGACTTAACGTTATAGCGAAGGCAGCAATTAGAGATTCTAATATTGGAATTGTATTGACACCCTTTGTAAATCAAACAGATAAAGAAAAAGCAACCCTTCTCTTTATAGCAAAGTATATTTCAAAAAGCTCAGCTAATCAATTGAAGGATAATAATTTAAATTATCTGGATGCATCTGGTAATGCCTATATCAAAAAGGACGATCTTTTTATTTGCATTGAAGGACAAAAAGCTGATAAATATGACAAAGATCAATCCAGAGCTTTTCAGGAAGCAGGCCTTAAGCTGATTCTATTATTGTTGTCAAAGCCTGAAAGTTTAGTTTATTCTTACCGTGAGTTATCAGAGAAAACTGATATATCCATAGGATCGGTAAGCAATATTTTTAGCGAGCTAGAAGACCTCAAATTTGTTCTTCGAACTAAACAAAAAAGGATAATAAAGAATAAGAAGGAGTTAATCGAAAGATGGGTGATTGCCTATAATGAAGTATTAAAGCCGAGAATTTTACGAAAACGAATGAAATTTTTGCAAAATACTGATTTTAATGACATTAAAATGCTAGCAGAGAAAAAAATCAGTGTGTGGGGTGGTGAACCCGCCGCGGCAATACTGACAAAGAATCTTCGTCCCGAGCAATATATTTTATACAGCAATGCTGAATTGAGCACGCTGTCTAAACAATTCAAACTCACACCCAATCCAAACGGAAATTTGGAGCTCTGTGAGTTGTTCTGGAAGTTTAATAACGAAACTGTAACAGCTCCCCCATTAGTTGTGTACGCGGATTTAATTAGTAGTGGATTTGAGAGGAATATAGAAATGGCAAAAATAATACTAGAGGATGAGTTATAAAATTAACAGCGACAAACTAGCCCATCCACTATTAAAGCCAATTTTACAAGAACTTGATGGCTACTTTAAAGACTTGAGTATCCAATTCTTTGTTATAGGAGCTACAGCCAGGGACATAGTAATGGAAATTCATAATGAGAAATCAGGCCGATTAACACATGATCTGGATATTGCAATAGCTATAAATGATTGGGATCAGTATGCGGAAATCGAAAAAGGCATAGTGCAACTCGAACATTTTAAAAAAGACACAAAACAAAAACAAAGATTCATTTACAAAGATACTTTTCAACTTGATGTAGTGCCTTTTGGCAATATCATGAAAGAAAATGACAAGATATTTTGGCCTCCAGATGAACAAATTGCGATGAGTGTCTTAGGATTTCCCGAGGTTAAAGACGGTTTAATTGTAGTAAGAATAGACGAGGAATTTGAAATCAACATCATATCACTAGCTGGCATATTTGTCCTAAAAATAGTTGCTTGGAAGGATAGACACTTAAAAGGGAATAAGGATGCTGATGATATAGGCTTTATATTAATTAATTACCTAGGTATCTACGGAGAAAAGGCGATAGAGAAATACGAGGAAATATATGAAACAGATAATTTTTCAACGATTACCGCCGGGGCTAAACTCTTAGGTGACGATTTATATGACATTCTGAAAATAAACATCAAAACCAAAGAGGCTATAACCAAAATAATAAAAGATCAGCATGACAAGGCTGAAGACAGTGAGCTTATCAATCAAATACTGGAAACCAATAGAATAATTAGGTTCGAAGAGCTAATTGAAAGTCTACTCATTTTAATAAAAAAGCTAGAAAAATAATATGGCAACAGATATAATAGAACAAGAAGATATATCCCTAGAAGATAATCAATTGGTATGCGTTATCACTGGCGAAATAAAGAAAGCTAAGCCGCAAGAATTTAACCTTCAATCCATAGCATTAATGCTAAATGAAGAGTATGGTTTTGATTTAGCTGACATGGAACGTGACTTTACAATTTCGTACAATGACCCAGATACAAACAAAATCAAAAAACAGAAATTAGAACTTGTCGTTTTTGAAAAAAGCAAACCACACGCCCAGGATTATATCATACGAATTTGCATTGTTCTTGATGACAGCGTAAAGGTTACGGATAAAAAGAAAGGTGTTAAGCCAACTCTAGAAAATGCAATGGGCGCAGTGGAAAGTTGTGAATTTGGCCTATGGGCGAACGGTTCCAACTATCATTATTTGCAGAAAGAAGACGACCCACTCGGCTTTGATTATGAATTCGTTGATCTTTCTGATTTTCCCGGTGAAGGGGAAACGCTAGACGATCTTGATCGAGCTGACAGATCTAGTAGTAAAAAACCAGCTAACGATTCCCTAGTTAAAGTATTTAAGCGCTCCCATGATTATATATATGGTAACGAAGGCCGAAAAAAAGATGCATTTTGGCAACTTTTAAATCTCATCTTTTGCAAACTATATGATGAAAAGCGCAAATTCATGCCTTCTGAGGAAAGTTATCGCAGAAAATTTTGGGTTGGTGTAAAAGAACAAAATACAGAAGACGGCCGAAAATCTGTTGCAAAAAGAATTAAAGGTCTTTTTGAAGAACTGAAAGCCGATGAAATATTCTCGGAAGTATTTGATGGTAACGAAGCTATAGGTCTGACTGACAAAGGACTTGCGTTTATTGCTGGAGAGCTTGCTCGATATTCGTTCCTTGATGCATCAATAGACGTTAAGGGAATGGCATACGAAACAATAGTAAGTAACACACTAAAACAGGAAGCAGGCCAATTCTTTACACCGAGAAACATCATAAAAACTATGGTAGAAATGATGAATCCCAAAGAGAATGATCGTGTGTTAGACCCTGCCTGTGGTTCTGGTGGATTTCTAGTGATGGTTTTAGACCATGTACGTAAGCAAATTGCTTCTGAGTTATATCCCGATTTAGAGGGGCCATTATTAACTGCTAAATTTAATTCTTTAGAGGTTAACGAACGTGTGAAAACATATGCTGAAAGAAGCATTTTCGGGTTTGACTTTGATCCGGACTTGAAAAAAGCGGCTAGAATGAACATGGTTATGGCCGGTGATGGACATGCGAATGTCTTTCACGTCAATTCCCTTGCTTACCCTAATTGGGAGCACCCAGATGAAATCGAGAAGATTGAAACGGCAATGAAAAAGAGTCTTTCAAAAACAGAGAAAGTTGAGAGTCAAATGAACGACGATGCTCGTGAAAAATTTGATATCATTTTCACCAATCCACCATTTGGCGCAAAAGTCAGAGTCGAACGGGAAATTGCAAATCAATATTTTCTTTCGAAGTACAGCGATGCACCAGAAGTGTTGTTTATTGAAGCATGTTATAACTATCTTAAACCTAATGGCAAAATGGCAATAGTACTTCCAGATGGAATATTAGGTAATCCCAATACACTACCCGTAAGAGAATGGATATTAGATAAATTCAAAATATTGGCTTCTATAGACTTGCCTGTTGAAGCTTTTCTTCCTCAAGTTGGAGTTCAAGCATCTTTACTTTTCTTACAGAAGAAGACTGAATTAGAAAGGCAGTTAGCTCAAGATAGCGAAGAAGAAGACTATGAGATATTTATGGCCATTGCTGAAAAATTAGGTAAAGACAGAAGAGGTATTCCAATTTACCTACGCGATGAGGATGGGGCTGAGATTCTA
This sequence comes from Pedobacter sp. ISL-64, assembly GCF_018613605.1. Classification (GTDB taxonomy): domain Bacteria; phylum Bacteroidota; class Bacteroidia; order Sphingobacteriales; family Sphingobacteriaceae; genus Pedobacter. The sequence goes on from NZ_JAGGPU010000032.1 coordinate 37,584, forward strand.
TTTGATGTAGAAACCCAATATTTAGTAAGCAAAAAAGATAGAGAGCTAGAAGTCAAAATTAGAAGAGAAAAACTTAAGCAACTTGATGACGACCTACCTAAAATCACAAAAGCATATTTTGAATTTTTAAATGAAACACTATCATGAAAATAGATAAGGTTAGAACTTTAAAAATATCAAATAATTATATAAAGAGATTTGATGCCAACTTTCATCTGAGTGAGGGTCAATTAGCTGAAAAGCTAATATCTCTTTCACCGTACCCTCTGGATAATATAAGAAACTGGAGCGAGGGAATATTTTATGGTGGACGATCAAAAAGAATATATGTTAATGATAGTGCCAATGGCATTCCATTTGGCGGAATAACATGCATGTTGCAATCTGGTGACTTAAATACAAAGTATATATCGAGAAAACATTCTGAAAATTTAGACGCCTCATTTATTCGGAAGGGTTGGATTTTGATTGCCCGTTCAGGTTCCGGGGCTATTGGTACTGCTCAATATGTCAATAAAACCTTAGCAAAGATTGCGATCTCTGAAGATGTTATTCGCGTAGTTCCTAAAAGGAATGTTCTTTCTGGCTATATGTATGCATATCTCACCTCAAGAATAGGATATAATATAATTCGCACTGGTATTTTTGGGTCTGCAATACCACACATTGAACCGCATCACATTGGTGATCTCCCTATTCCAGTTATTCCAGAGATAAAGCAGCAAGAAATACATGATCTCATAGAGGAGGCTTACAGCCTTCGAGAAGAAGCTACTCAATTAATAATTGATGCGAAAAATCAATTTAATGAATTAAACGAGCTAGACTACCCTGAAGAATGGTTAGCTGTTAGCGAAAATGCAATCCAATTAGGATATTCAGTTAAAATGTCAGGGTTATTCAAAACAACTATAAAGGCACGAAACCATTCACTTAGGGCTAAGAAAATTATTGAATATTGGAATTCAGCAAAAGGTTTGACATTAAATGATTACCTAGACGCTCCTTTCAAAATCGGATCAAGAGCTTCTTTCAAAAGAATTACCTCCTCTAATTTTAAAGGACATGATTTGATTTCTCAAGGTGATATTCACAGACAAAATCCCAAAGTGTTTAAACAAGTCCGGGCTAAACGAATCAATCCAAGTGATACAGCGCAACGAAGTAGTTTGATAATGCCTTCTGCGGGAACACTCGGAGAAAACGAAATTTTCACGCGTCCATTATTGGTCCGGTCGAATTTCGAAGGGAAACTTTTATCGGAAGTTATTGGGAAATTCAAATGCAAAACAGAAATGGATGCTGCATATCTATTTATAGCCTTATCATCTAAAGCTGGATTTAGAATTCTAAGAGCTATGGTTTACGGGACTAATCTATTGTACCCCAACTGGGAGCTTATAAAAGAAATAAACATCCCAGTTAAATCTCAGCAAGTCAAAGAAATCATTGGACAAAAAGTGATTGAGGCCTTTGACAAAAGAGGTTTAGCTGATAAAAAAGAAAATCTTGCGATTGAACTTGTAGAAAATGAAATCCAATCATGGCAAAAATAATTAAACCTCCTTATTTTGATTCGGTTGTAAATGCTGGAGAAAAGCGTTTACTTGACTTTCTGGAAGCAAACCTTCCAGATTCCTTTTATTTAATTCCTAACGTCGAAATTGCGTCCACAAATCCACGTAATAACCGAACTCAATATTGGGAGTATGACATCATTGTTGTAGCACCTCATGCAATATATAACATTGAGAACAAGGATTGGAAAGGTCGAATTGAAGGGGACGATAATTATTGGTATGTAAATGACAAGCAGCGAAATAACCCTTTAAAAACAGGGAGGCAAAAAACTGCAATTCTAGCTTCCAAACTAAAAGAGCATGATTTTTCTTGGGGTAACGTTTGGGTTCAAAACATGGTGACGCTATCGTTTGCCAATACTTATGAACCCTCACTATGGAAGGAAGCTGGGAAACTTACCTTTCAACTAAATGAAAAATTAATCAATTACTTGAAAGATCCTCATCAAATTGGGCAATTAGAAGGAGACATCGCCAAGATCCAAACTGATTTAATTAAGTTTTTAACTGGCGAACAAAGCCAGAAAGCACCAAATGAAAAGCGTGAAGTTGAAGGTTATGAAATCCTTGAAGTCCTGCATCAAGAAAACAACTACGCTGAATATCTGGTAAAACCCAAAGGTGTAGCATCATCTATTCAGAAGAGAATTAAAGAATATGCATTGCAGGTCATTGGATTTAGTGAGGAAGAATTACTAGCTAGAGAAAATCAAATCAACAATCAATATAGAGCGCTAAATAGAATAAAAGCCAAACCATTCATTCTCAATGTTGAATTCAGGATAGATGAAGACAACCACCTTTTTTACGAAATCTCTGACTACCTCGATGAAAATTCGTTAAAAGCAGAAATCCGTTCAAAAACTTTTACGTTTCAGGAAAAGATAAACATCATCCGCAACGTAATGGCTGCGCTGAAAGAAGCGCACAAGGAAAACGTTTTTCATAGAGACATCAACCCAGAAAACATATTCATGACTGGTGGTTATGCCTATCTAGGAAATTTCGGAAAATCTTATTTCTCTGATGAGTCCAGACAAGGCTACACTGTTATGCCGACTATAAGTGAAAGCAATGCTACTGCATACCATCCGCTAGAACTTACCGTTGGCGATGCTTCGAGGGCTTCTGACATTTATTCCTTAGGAGTGCTCATCTACTGGCTGTTTACGGGGATTGAACCAATTAAGACTCCATTTGAACTAAATAACCTATCAGGAAAACTACCTGAAGATAGGCTGCCCTCAAAGATCAATATTGCCCTGCCAAAATGGTTGGATGAGCTGTGTAATAAAACAATATTGGTAGACGAAAGTCTCCGATATGATAACATTGAAGAGCTGGAAGAATTCTTTAATAAAGCTTTGAAAGGCAATCCCTCTTCTGCTCCTGAAACTAAAATAACACCCGTAGCCGTTCCAACAATTGACGCATATGACATAAAAGAGGGAGATTCGTTCGAGCGTGTTTATCTTATACAAAAGGTACTAGGAAAAGGTGGTTACTCTAGAGTATTTAAGGTACTACAACAATTGCAAGGAGAATCTTTTACGCTAAAGCTTTTTCATGAAAGTGTAAATGCACAATCAGTAATTGATGAATATAAGGCCTTAAAAAAACTAGACCACCCTAACATTGTAAAATTTGTGGGTAACGGGAAATCTATTGATGGACAGTTTTATACCATCATGGAATACCTCGAAGGTGAAAATCTAAGTATATACACTCGTACCGACGCAAGGTTGTCTATTAAAAGAGTATTCCATGTTGCTAAAGATATCTTGAACGCATTGGTGGCCATGCAATCTCTTGAGCAACCAATTCTACATAGAGACGTGAAACCACAGAATATTGTGTGGGACAATGAGCAAAGATTTGTTCTAATTGATTTTAATGTCGCATCATTCGCGGACGACAACAACGATTTTGTCGGAACCAACCCTTATCTGGCACCAGATTTAATAATTGATGGAACGAAAATAAAATGGAATACTTCTGCAGATACTTTTGCATTGGGTATTACGCTTTACGAATTGTTGTGTAAGCAATATCCATGGTCTCCAGGGAAACTACCAATCTTAAGTAAAGAGCCAATCCATCCAAAACAGATCGAAGAACGTTTATCTGAGGATTTTGCTAATTATATTTTAAAAGCCATAAATCCTAGATCTGACGGTCGATTTGCAACAGCGAAAGAAATGCTAGATGCCCTTCTACTGTTCGGTGAAGACGGAATATTAGAAAGTAAGACTCAGCAATCAGACACGCAAGTTGAAGTTGCCGAACAACAAGACTTTGTTAAGTATATAAATTCTTTGTTCAGTCAATCAAAACACGGAAATTCCGGAACAAGGGCAAATTTTAATACAAGTAATTTTGATCAACTTACCTATACACCAACCAAATTAGATAATCACCTTATACCAGCGGTTTTGGATGGGCAGTTTAAGTTGCTAATTATAACAGGTAATGCAGGTGATGGTAAAACAGCGTTTATTAGAAAGATAGAGGAAGATAAAAATATTACCCACCTTACTCGATTCGGTCATAAAAATGGAGCTAAGTTTAGGATTAATGGAATACTATTTGAAAGTAATTATGATGGTTCACAAGATGAAAATGAAAAAATTAATCATGATGTCCTTGAAAACTTCTTTCTGCCATTCGAAAATTTAAGTAACTATAATGATGCTACGGAAGGCAGAATTATTGCCATCAACGAAGGACGATTAGTTGAGTTTTTAAAAACAACATCGAAACACAATCAATTACACGACAACATTGAAAACTACTTTTACAATGAAGGTCATCATGAACTTCCTGAGGGTTTAATGATTATCAACCTGAATTTGAGGTCAATTACCGCGAAGGATGTAAAAGAGCCTAGCTTATTTAGACACCAAATAAAAGCACTTACAAAAAAAGAACTTTGGAAGCAGTGTGATGGTTGTTCTTTAGCAAACCAGTGCTTTATAAAGTACAACGTAGAATCATTTAATGATTCCGCTACCGGTGATGAAATTATAACTCGCATGGAGTGGTTGTTGAGAACGGCAACTCTTAAACGTGAATTGCATGTAACAATGCGCGATCTACGTTCCTTTATTGCCTACACTTTGACTCGTGATTATGATTGCGGAGATGTCGAAAGATTATACAAGAAGAACCTGAATTCTCCTGAATTTTTTTGGCAAAACTATTACTTCAATATTACTAATCCGATGTCTGATGATTCTGGAAATCAAGACCGCTTAATTAAACTATTACGTGAAACCGATATCGGGGAGGTATCAATTCCAGATTTAGACAGGGATCTATTTTTTGGAAAGCATCAAAGCAAGTCCTATTTAGAATTTGCTGAGAGAGATATTAATCTACTTGAGACTTTCAATGCGGTTGAACGGATTAAACCAACCTATGAACAGGACGAAGTTGAAATATTAAGAATTAAAACCATCCAGAAAAATTTTGTAAGACACCAATATTTTGAGGGCAAAGCAGAATTATTAAGGGTTTCAAACAGTCAAATTGAGGATGGTAATGAAAACTATAAACAATTGCCTTCTTATCTTTTACGATTACCGTATCACTCTGTTTTCAAATTTGTAAGAGTGCTTATCGAAGGCGACATAAATAATGATACAAAAACCAGCATCTCAAGAGCCATTTCATTAAATGAAGGATGTGACAATGCTGCAATTGATAAAGAATACTTGATTTTATCCTCAACTGAGATTAATGATCCATTCAGTAAATCATTTCGGTTATTCAGTTTGGGTGATTTTGAATTGTTTGTAAATAGAACCGGTCATTTAGTTAAATATCTCGAATATGAACCAGATAGTTTGACATTTCGTCACAAGATGCAGAAGCATATCAAGTTAACTGTATCCCTAGATTTATATGAAATGCTTCATTTCATTCAGCAGGGTTTTAGTCCCTCCCTTAATGATCTAAGAGGAAAGTTTGTAGAACTAATTATATTCAAGAACCTGTTGGAGAATCTTAATTATAATGAAGTTGTTGTGACCAAAGATAATCTTGCCTTTTTCAGAATCAGTAAAGACGAACTGAGTCGTCTGCATTTACAACCAATGACTATATAATTATGGCGATTAAATTAAATAAGGAGGAAAGTTTATTCAGAAATGAACTGATTTTCACAGTTGATGCAAAAGCAATAAATATCGACAATACATTGGTTAATCTATTTATGCTCCTTAAGCATAATGGAATTAGGCCAAAGCAGAGAGCTCGTTCAGCAGGCAATGCATTTATTGAAATTCAGACTCTTAAAAAAGTATTTGCCAAACTTGAAGAAGAAGGTGCAGTTCTAGGATTTAAAGATAATCCAGAGGCAGTAGAACTTTGGATGAGAAGTAACCTGGTAAATATGGTTTACCGGGGAAATATCGATAAAGAAAAAATCTCCTCCCTTAGACCCATACATTTAGAGTGTTACAGAGTTAGAAATGCTGCAAATACAAGAGATTATAATACCGCAGATCAGGTGTACCTGATGCTTTCTGTCAATCCTACAGTAAAGGAAGATTTGAAAAACTTTCTAATGGAGGGTTGGGATCAAACAACTAATAAAATCAATATCACCAACGGATTGGATGTTGATAGTTTAGGATTACTGCATATTATCAAAAACGTAAAACCTGGATTTTTGGAAAGCAGCTCGAACCTAAATCAAATCTCCCCAATACTGCAAAAACAAGCTGATTTATTCTGTGATGATGTTAGGAGGCTGTTGGTGTACAAAAGGCTTATACCAAGAAACGTATTGATAGACTATTTAAAAACAGTAACATCTTTCCATCTATCTATTTATATCCAGAAATTAATTCATCTACTACCAAAAATGATAGAAAGTGGTACTTCGGATATAAATGATGACTGGAATATTGTACTAGATGCAACTGATAATCACGAAAGCAAAGCGGCTAAAATAGCAGCAGATGACGCTGAAAGTTTAATAAACAAAGTCTACGACTATGTAAAAGCTACTTTCCAAGTCAATGCAACATTACGAAGGTTAAAGTTGGATAAAAACAATTCAGAAAACATAAATAAAGCATTCCAAACATTAAAATATAAGCCATCAGATTTTGAAATTTACTTCGAAACACAATGGGATAATCTCTATAACTCCTTGGAAGAAGAGGACAAAATAATGATAGAAGATATGGTTCGGTATGAAGACACTTACTTTGATCGGTATATTGAAACGATTCTTAAAGCAAGGGGAACATACCAATATCGCTATCATATCCAACTAATTGATAACCTTTCTCAAAAAAATAATGAACGTGGGTTTTTGGCTCAAGGCCGTAGCCGCAAACACCCTAGACGGTTTGTTTTAGGTACACGGCTTTTAGAAACCTTAGTCCAGATACTTGTATTAGAATCAAAAGATAATCAGTTCAATACGCGAACATTATCAATTGAAGAACTCATTCAGAGTATTAGAGAGAGATACGGCCTGGTGATAAATGGATTGAATGAAGATCGATTTGCAGATGCAGATTTACAAACTCACTTAGCATTCAAAGAAAATGTTGATGCTTTTAAAAGAAAGCTTCGTCAAATAGGATTTTATAATGATCTAAGTGACGCTTACATTCTTCAAAGAATAAGACCTCGTTATGAACTAAATGCTCAGTAAAATGGAAATTTTGAAAACGCCCAATACATATTATAGAAAAATAATCGATCTGATCCTCCATCTTCATAAGGAAGATCTCGCTAAGGCTACTTCTGGGCACTGTATGAAAATAACCGGTTTGGGGCTTAACGAACTAGATTTTTTATGGAATATCATTCATGTTCAGTATCCAAACATTGATACTTTTATAGTTTCAGAGGAAAAGAATACGGATAAAAAATTTATCTCGGCAACTAAATTAATTGAATTAAGAAATAAACAGGATGCACCATTATTGGTGCTGATTCCCTCTAATAGTAGAACAGCCGCTGAAGACTCTTATGGTAATGCTACGTTCAAGGAAATTTCTTTAGATGGTATAGAAACCAATCTTAAAAACGAACTATTAGATAACATCCCTGATAAATACGCACACATAATTAAAAATGAAGTACTGAGTTATCTGAAAGCTTATGACATTAGTATTGTAAACATTATCAAGTATTTACTAGCCTTAGAAGAGGATGGTTACTCTAATAAAGCTGTTGGAGACAGCTTATATTTATTGAACTTAATACCAGATTCAAATTTGGTTCAGGAAACAGAAAAGGTAAGGTCAAGATTAAACTTCAATATTTTAAGCACTACTTTATTAAGTTCATTTAGTAAGCCGCTCTATGAAAGAATTTCTGAGCTTCCTTTAGAGCCTAATACACTGCAAAAAGAAGTAGTAAATTTCATCAAAGCAGAAAAGGAGGCAAGAAATGCAGAAGAAATTTGCCGACTTATTTCAGAGAAATATTTGCAACTAAATTTTTCAAACTGGGAAATTCCAGACTTGGATTTTACGCATATTAAACTTTTTACTGAAGAAATCAAATCCAACGATTTTAAGATCGAAGAGGGCAAAATAATTCTTCACGCTGAAGAAAATAAAATTTCGAAGGTCCGTATTCGATTCAGAACTAACCCTACTCCAAAAGAGATATCAGACTTAAAATATTTCAAAGTATTGCTAATGGCGGTCGATGGCGGCGCAGGAGAGGAAATTTCAGTTTTAAGGCAACTTAAAAACACAGTTTCAAACCGACCTTTTCGTGAAGCAACAGTCGAATTAAACGCTAATATTATGGAAGAGGGATCATATTTTTTTAAAATATTAGCTGAAGACGATCACGGAAACGTCTTAAACGGAGACGACAATTTTAAAGAACCTAAAATTCAAAAAGCTTGGGAGGAAGCTAAAGCTAAGGACGAAAATAGCGAAAAACGCAATTTTTCATACAAGCTAACCTGCGACTCCGAAGATTTTGATTATGTGGTAGATGAAACTGTTGAACGTGACAACGAACGTCGTAAGGACAAATTAAACAACGTATTACAGGCTTATTTCAAATATAGAATTGAAAAACTTAAATATGAAAAAGAGGCAGACGAACCTATTCCGACTGAAAATTCAAATAATTGGCTTGGCGATTTAACGAAGCATACATCAACTTTTCATATCAACTATTCTGATAAGCATAATTATCAGATTAGTCTATCCTCAAAATTACGCGAAATCGAAATAGCTTTTTTGGAGCACAGTGATAGCTTTGGCTATGTAAAAGGCGTTCTAAAAAATAATTCTTCTGCTGTAGGCTATGAAAGTTTACAATTTGTAGAAAGTGAATTAACAAGTATAATTCCTGTAGCAGTATTAAAGCTTAGAGAAGAGATTTTCTCAAGTATTCAGACATCAAACGATGCTGGTGACGGCATTTTTGAAACAGCCGATATATTTAAACATCGTGAAAAGATTAAAGAATATATTCAACAGTTAACAGACTGGACTACTTCTCTAAGGGCACAAATTTCCAATAACAATTTAAGCTCCGAAGAGAAAAGTAAAATTCAGCATTTTCTAACGGAACTGCAAATACTTGATATCGCCAGGATTAAAACTAAACTTCCAGATGGCCAACGTACTGAAGCTCTTTTACTTTCTCCATTGCACCCATTACGATTAGCTTGGTCTTTACAGCTAATGGAGATATTTAACATATGGGAACAAAAGACAGAAAGTTTCCCTGGTTATAAAGACTCATGGTTAAAAAATCTCGACTACTTATTTGAAGGGCAGCTTTCTCCTGAAAACAATCCTTTAGTTTTAGTGGAACCAAGCTCATTTAAGAACTTTCACTATTCGGGCGAACTAGCATACGGTTGGGGATTATATCTTAATGTAGTAGCCGATGAATCAAAAGAGGGAATGACGTCTGTCTCAAGACAAATGAAACATTATTTTAGACAGTTGTTTAATATCACACGGGATAATTATGTTGAAACGGATATTAGTCAGAAATTAGTAGTTCGTCACATTAAAAATTATCTTTCCCAACACCCTTATACTGATAAACTCATTATCAACCTTATAAATTCAGGAGACACCTCCGTATTCGCTGATGCATTTGTAGAATTGGAAAAAGAGGATTCTTTTAAAGGAGTTAAGTATGAAATTAGAATCTTTAAAGGTGATGATAAAATTATCGAACATGGTGAAGCTCTTAGAAACCTAATAAATCCAGAATTTAATGTTTCGGAAGAAGCGGAGGCTTTTTCACAACCATCAAAAAATCGATTATTTCCAAAACTAAGATTTTCAATAAACAGCATATTAGATTACTTGACAACTCCTTTTAGATTTACGGCGCACTTGAGCTTTTTAGTAAGCCCATTTCCCATTACAGTAGAATTGATAAAACCATATAGAAATGACAGGAATTTTTATCTTAATGGGCTTTTGACAGAATCAACTGTAACAGTAGACGAAAACAGTACCGAAATAAAATGGAATCGTTTTATCGTCGCTAATAGCCTATCTATCTCATATTCCGGCGCAGGAATATTAGGCATTCAACTTTTTGACAATATTCAATCATTTATTGCTGGTGCGCTAGCTTCAAAACAGACTGATTCTATACCTTCAACACAGTTGAGGTTAAATGATAGAGACAAAGTGCTATTAACTCATTTACATGACTACTCCGACTGGGTTGTAACCTTTGACAAAAATCTTGGCCCCCAAATATTCGATCAACCCTCAAAAGACGGGAATATTCCGTTTCTGCTAGATTATGTTCCTGGAGAAGAGGTTTCTGGCATAACGTCATATTTAACTACAAGACCCACATCAGAAGTCTTAGGACTACTTGGGCCACATTTTGAAGAATTTAATTTAGATATTCACAAACCAGAGGATGAAAAGAAAATAAAGATATTACTCGAAGATTTAAGGGCTGTCAGTAGCTCATTGGTTTTACAACTTAATTCTTCAAAAAATAAAGCCTTTGAAGTAATTGGATCTGCTTTTACCAAACGGATACTTGAAAAGAAGGGATTTTTAGAGGAAGCTTTTTTGATTCCGATTGATTTGCACCAAAATCTTTTTGAAAACCTTCCGATTGATAGTAAAAGCCGGGCTGATAATTTATTGGTATCCATCAACCTTGAAAAAAGAGAAATCAATATATCAATTATAGAAATCAAATGTAGAAAGTCTCTAGGTGAATCAGAAAGAAATGAACTAAAAGAAAAAATAAAAGAGCAGATTGAAAATACAATTACAGCTCTTAGAATACATTATGATCCAGAATACCATTTATCTTTTGATAGACTGGATAGAGAAATTAAAAACAAGGAGTTAAAGTCACTACTAAGCTTTTATATAGAAAGAGCGCACCGCTATGAATACTTGAATGAAAATGCTTATGAAAGTTACATGGCATTCTTACAACATTTAGACGCGGGATTTAGTCTAAAATTTAATAAGCTTGGATTTACATTCAATTTTTCAGCTTCCAAAAAGCATCATAAAGAAGTTTTAGATCATGATTTGACATTCTTCACTTTTGGAGGGAAGTTAATTGAACAGATTCTTGATCCAGATTCCGATCTTAATACTAGAAGATTAGAAGACAATGATTTTGATTCCGAATTAAATTCGGCGATTGGCACAGACACAACTTTAAAGCCATTCATACATAAATTCAAAACTAAAGAGTCTACAGAGGGAGATGTAGTGAAAACTGAACCACTTCCTGAAGAACCGATTTATATAAAGCATTCTGCTCTCGAAAAATCAATTGCTGCTGAACCGAAAGAAGTGTATAAATCAAATGATGAGTCAAGCATTGAAAATTCGATTGACAACATTGAATCTACTGAAGAGCCGATCAAGAATAGTACTCATAAAACACCAGACTATGATCTTTTGATCGGAAAAACTTCGCCTAGTATTCAATTTGGAATATTAGGCGAAAGCTTACATGGTAAAAAAATAGCTATCGACTTGAGTGAGACCAATACAATAAGTCTATTTGGGGTTCAAGGTGGTGGTAAAAGTTATACGATTGGTACCATTTCAGAAATGGTATTAAAAGAATTCAGTAATATAAATGAACTTCCCGCTCCTCTTGCAGGTGTGATTTTTCACTATAGCGAAAGTATGGACTATGAACCAGAATTTACTTCTATGATCTATCCAAATGATCAAGAGAGCGAGCTTAAAAGGTTAAAAGAAAGGTATGGAGCTGACCCAAATAATGTAGAAGATGTTATCATATTAACCCCTAGAGATAAAATCGAAGAACGAAAATCGGAATATCCTTCTATCGAAGTTTTACCCATCGCATTTAATTCAAAGGAATTAAGCGTTCAGGATTGGATGTTTTTACTTGGTGCAGTCGGAAATGACTCTGCTTACATCAAGCAACTTAAAGCCATTATGAAAGACCACCGACGAAATATTACGCTTGATGGAATCGTCGAAAGTGTTGAATCATCGGAACTGCTGTCAAATTCTCAAAAGGCATTGGCTAGGCAGAAGTTAAGTTTCGCAAGAGAATATATCGACGATAATTATACTCTCAGAGATTCACTCAAACCTGGAAGATTAATTATCGTGGATCTAAGAGATGAATTTATTGTAAAAGACGAGGCACTAGGATTATTTGTAATCATGTTAAACGTGTTTTCGGCGGTCAAAAATTCGAATGGAATTCATTTCAATAAATTTATTGTGTTTGACGAAGCTCATAAATACATGGATAATAAAGATCTTACAGGCAATATTGTAACCGCTATACGTGAAATGAGACACAAAGGGGTGAGTATAATGATTGCTAGTCAAGATCCTCCCAGTTTACCAAATGAGATAATTGAGCTTAGTTCTATTGTGTTGTTACATAAGTTCAATAGTCCTCAATGGTTAAAGCACATTCAGAAATCTATTACGCAACTTTCAACGCTTTCTCCAGCAGATATGAGTTCGTTAATGCCAGGTGAAGGCTTTTTATGGGCTACAAAAGCAACAGACAAAGGAATCTCTGTTAAACCTGTCAAAATATCAACTAGGCCTAGAGTGACTAAGCATGGAGGCGGAACAATACAGGCAACAGGAGGAAAATGAAATCTATTATATTCACACATAAAGGTAAAAGAGAAATAAATCAAGATTACATCTTGGTTCGAAATCTTGATCCTGAAACTTTTCTATTCATTGTGGCCGACGGGATGGGCGGATATGAGCAAGGTGAAAGAGCTGCACGGTTAGTATCAGAAAACATACTTACTTACCTATCATCAGCTCATGACATCAATCCAAATCATATTCAGAAAGCAATAAATAAAGCAAATCTGGCAATACGGCAATTCAAGGAAAAAACAGGGATAAAGCTGGGAACAACTGTTGGTGGTGCAATAGTCACATCAAAAGAGGCCTTGTGTTTTTGGGTTGGAGATGTAAAGATTTTTCATTTCAAAAATAATATACTCCAAAAAGAGTCTCATTCACATACTCTTATGAATGAGGTCATTGATAAAGGATCTATCGTCAATTCCGAACAGATAAATAAATACAAGCATGTTGTGACTCGATCAGTTCAGGGAGAAGTTGACCGTTCACAAATAGATTTTTTCAAGGTAGGCTTGGTTGAAGATAAAGATGTATTCTTAATTTGCTCTGATGGAGTTAGTGACATTTTTAGTGGTATCCAAATTCAACAAATTTTAGACAGTACTAAATCAAATGTTGAAGCAATGAATATCATTGAAAAGCGCTTACTTGAAGAGGCTAAAGATAATTTCTCCTTAATATTAACAAATTTTAATCGAGCTTAGTGATGGATTTTTTGCTTTATAAATCGCATTGCATATACAAACAAACTACTTAAATATGAGTGATGCTCCACAAAAAAGTGCAGTTGATATAGCGCTTGACGAAGATAGAAAAAAAAGCGAAATAAAGGCCATTCTACAGGATCTCGAAAGACTTAAAACCGTTCCAATAGAACGCAAACGGAGATGGATCTGGGAACTTTTGCAAAATGCCAAGGATTGTGCTAGCAAACACGGAACTAAAGAAGAAAGGACAGTGAACATAGAAGTGTCACTTGACAAAAGCACGCTCAGCTTTGCGCACGATGGAATTCCATTTACTTTGAACGATTTATTAGCTTTAGTAAGAAGAACCAGTACAAAAGCTTTCGATAACTCAGATGATAATACCGGTAAATTCGGAACAGGTTTTGTAACCACACACGCTCTCAACAGATTGGCTACTGTTTCAGGCATGTTACAAGCTCGAAATGGTCTAAAAAATTTTATAATTCCAGTTGACAGACGAGCTGATAGTTTCAATGAATTAGAAATTGCGCTCAATGAGGTATTCGATATTATCAATACATTCTATGAGGGAGTCAGTGATAATATTGGGAACAAAACACTAACTACTTATAGCTACATACTTGATGATGATAGTTATGATCTCGCATTAAAAAGCATTAAAGATTTCATTAAAAACCTACCTTTTGCACTCTTGATCAATTCAACGGATGAAAAATCTGGGATAGGAACTATCGCTATTACTCTCGATCAGGAAAAAACAATATACTCTCTATCGTCACCAAAAGAAATATTTCCAGGGGTATTATTTTCCGAACTAAATGGAAAAAACAAAGCTAATAATGAATCCTATCAAGAAGGTCTTATTCACTATAGTAATGACGATTTAACGATTGCGGTACCTGCAATTTATAGAAATGAAATCTGGGAAGTACAGAAGATAGAAAAGGAAATTAAGCTATTTAAAGATTTCCCTCTTGTAGGTACTGAAACTTGGCATATTCCTTTTCTTCTACAATCAGCAAAATTCCAACCATCAGAGCCAAGAGATGGTGTTAGGACTTTTAAAGACAATGAAGATCGTGTAGATCCGACAGCTGATACTAATAGAAATATCTTTCTTAGTTACAAGATGGCTTCAACTAACTTTTTTACAATTCTGCAATCTTCGGGAGTAAAGTGTCTACATCTTCTTACTGAAAGCGGATTGCCTGAAGAAAAGATAGAATATACATCTACGCATTGGTATACCATTAGCATTCAAAAACCATTAAGGGAATTTTTCGGTAAACATCCTCTTATAATAACCGCCTCAGGCAAACCAATCGCCCTCTCATTGGCGAAAATTCCAAGAATTTTCCCTATTGAGGCCGATAACCTAGAATTCTACCAAATAGGGGTCAAACTTTTCCAAGACCAATTTCCTGATAAAAATACTTTTTTGGATTGGCAACGGATTGTGTCTCAAGATTCCGAAAATTGGGAGACAACTATAACCTTTACTGAAGAAGATCTTCTGAAATCTATCATAGTGTCAAGTGGCCTGGATAGCTTGGAACTCGGTAAGGATGAGACTAAGATAAATTGGTTAAACAAACTTATCAATTTTTTGCATAGAATAGGAAGGCACGACCTAACAGAAGGTTACGCAATATATCCTAATACGAAGGGAGATCTTCTTAAAAAAGAGGCTTTACGTAAAGATAATGTATTAAGTGATAAATTAAAAGAAGTTGGCGATAAGCTTGGACAAAAAATTTATGATGTTTTAATTCACTCAGATATTGAGCAATTAGATGGAATCGATGTATTTGATATCAAAGCATTTTACTATGGTGTTAATACTTTCATTGGAGGGCTCATTCCAGCTACAGAATACCTTGAAAAATTCCAAGCAGTTTTTGAACTGGTCAGTATGTTCCCTAATGATCTTTCTAGAGAAAGAATTAGATGGTTTAATCATATTGGCCAATTACTCCCTAAATTTATTCCTGAAAAGCAACATGTGAGAGATATGGAAGACTTCAGTTTTGGCTCGGCCGAATTTGCGTCAATAAAATATGTTTGCTGGCTGATTGAAAATAGCCTAACCTTTAAAGAATTTGCGAATACTTATTTTGAGAGTGATGAGCATTCGGCATATAAGTGGTTGAATACGATGATCGAAATTCTCTTTCGGACTACAGATTATCAAACGCTTCTTACTACAAACGCTGTCATCCCCATGCAAAGTGGAACTTTCAGAAAGCTAGAAGCCAACATTTTTAGAGAGGATAAAAAAGCATTTTTCGATCCATTATTAAAGGAACTTTACACAACTTACACAGGAAAAGGAGATGCTAAAAATATATTAATCGCGAGGGAAATCACAGTTGAAACGCTTCCTTGGGCAACAGCAGAATTGCTTGCCAAGCCTATAGATGAACTATTCATTACACCCGATATCCAAAAGAATGTTGAATCCGGAAATTCATTAAATCCCCTTTTTCATAGCTTAAATGACTGGTTTGGAGACGATGAAGTTGAACGCGGGATGCTATTCCCACATTTCAGGAAGGAAAGACCTGTGTTATATGTAAAAGCTTTCGGCCCTGAAATCAGCAAAATGGTAATGGCTTTATCAAAAATCGATAAAACACCAGAAGAAATCCAAGCGCTGGCTGAACTCGATATGTCTGCATCTGAATTGAATGTTTTAATTGAAGCATCAAGAATGGTTGGAGGTGCACAAAAGCTATTAATTGTGGCAAACGAGATCCAAGAGGCTGCTAGGCAAGCTGAATGGAGAAAAGCTGTAGGTGATGCAGCTGAAAACGCTTTTGTTGCGGCAATTGAAAATATCAAAGCGTTAAATATAACTAATCCAGATAATGGATATGATTTCGAGATTTTACATAGCGGAAATGATCCTTACTTGCTGGAGATAAAAAGTACAGTGGAACATAACGAAACTGTTAAGATGTCTGGAACGCAGGGACGAGCAGCTAAAAATTATAAAGAAAGATACGCTCTATGTGTTTTATTGCGGGAGCAACATGATACTGTTGTCGATAAAGAATACTTTATAGCAAACGCAAAGTTTATTCTTAAAATAGGTGAAATAATCGAATCAAAAGTAGACGGCATGGAAAATAGCTTAGCCACAATCGGAACATATAATATTGGTGAAGTTCAAACTAGACTTGACAATAACAATTACAGTGTAAATGTCAGTAGATCTACATGGAAAAGCTTTTTGACTTTTCAAGAATTTATTACGTTCTTAGAAAACGAATATTTCAAAATTAGTAAAAAGGACAATATAGAACTCTAATACTTGTGAAAAAAGAAATACTAGCGATACTTTGCACAGGAGAAGGATATTATAACTTGAAGGTTAATCGTAAAACAAGTTATTTTTAAAAATTTCTATCTAATTTTCAAGCTGTCAAAAAACGTCAAAATTGGAATTAGGTGTTCGACTGTGATCCCTCTTCAGCCACAAAAACCTGAAAATGATGATTTTGAGGTTTTTTTATAATGTAATTCATTGATTTACAATTATTTAATTATTATACTGATGAAAATCAAAAAAAATATTAAAATTAAACTTATTGATTATTAGATAGTTAAAATTAAATTTTAGCAAATGGCTGTAGGGGTGTCCAACACTTTTTATGAAAATTTTAATCGATTTGTAAGAGCGAGGAAAACGTCTCCGTAACAAAGTTTTCATTAAATTTGTGCGTCCGTGCTTTGATTGAGCTGTAGTGCTGAAAAGCCACGCCCTCGCAAAACCGCGGCACGTTAGCGGTAATGTTAAAACGACAACAACATGACATTTTATCAACAGGAAATAGACCGAATTAAGAAAATTTGTTATTCAAACGAAAGACAATTAGACGCTGTTATCAAAACGAGAAACTATATTAATCACAACTTTAACAACGAAGTGAATTTGATTTTATTAGCCAATATAGGATTTGCTTCAAAATTTCATTTGCTCCGACTTTTCAAAAAGTATTATGGTCAAACACCAAAACAATATTTAATTGATAAACGCATTCAACAGGCAAAACAGCTCCTGAAAAATGGAATTAATGTAACTGAAACGTGCTTTGACGTCGGGTTCGACAGCCCCAGTTCATTTAGTACGTTGTTCAAATCTCGTGTTGGTCTGACACCGATTGAATTTCAAAAAAGAGCAACTTTCACAAAGTCGGTTTAATTCCTATTTTGAAATTTTGTAGCCTAATCATAAATGAATAAACAAAATGAAAATAAAAGTAATTAGTGTTCCAGTCCAAAACCAAGAAAAAGCATTGCAGTTCTACACTGAAAAATTGGGCTTCGTTAAAAAAGTTGACGTGCCAGTGGGCGAAGGCGACAGATGGCTAACTGTGGTAAGCAAGGATGAACCTGATGGACCAGAGGTATTGTTAGAACCATCACCCAACCATTTAGTAGAGGCCAAAACGTATCAAAAAGCGCTTTTTGACAAAGGCATTCCTTACACCCAATTCAATGTTGACAACGCTCAACAAGAATATGAGCGACTTGTAAGTATTGGAGTGGAATTTAGCGTAAAACCAACAGCAATGGGGACAGTAAAAATTGCTGTTTTCAATGATACTTGTGGAAACAACATTCAAATTATAGAAATGCTTTAAAAAAACTACCGCTAACTGCAGTTTTGCGTCAGGCGGGCGAAGTGCTTCGTTTGACGCTTTTTGCGAATATTTAAGCTTGGTTCTTCGCTTCACCGTTATTGTTGTAAACCCGCACGAACACAAAGCCTCGGCCCGTTGACTCCTATAAACTGGAAAGAGAGATTTACTGCCCAACCCATTTATATGCTTAATTCTGATGCCTTACTGGGTATTGAGCCGCTCTTAAGCAGGTTGCTTGTACCTGCGTAGATTATGATTTACCTCCACTAATGGTTCCAACGGAAATATTTAAGATCGAATCCTGATAAAAAAGTAACCGACAATTTGGCTCATCTGATTAATTATGATTGGATAATAGCCAGATAAACAAAGGTTAATCAGCTCAAGCATCTGTAAGATTCCGTTTTACCACTCATAAATTTAGATTTTGAAAAAAGGTTAAAATTGGTATTAAGTGCTCGACTGTGATCCCTCCCAGTCTACCGCTTCACGAAAAACGTTGTAAATCAACTCTTTACTTATTTAAGTCATGTCGCATTGTCAAACCTTACATTTTAATAAAAGCATCATTAGGCTTCAGCCATATCTTCATCCCAGAGCAAGCGATAATCTTTTGAGCTTCGATCGTAAATAAATAAGTATTTATTTGCGCAAGTAAATACTTGCGCTTATATTTGCAAGCATATACTTGCGCATTATTATGGAAACAAGAAGAGATGTATTTCAGGCGATTGCCGACCCTACCCGAAGGAATATCATAGGCATGCTATC
Organism: Pedobacter sp. ISL-64; assembly: GCF_018613605.1. Lineage (GTDB taxonomy): Bacteria > Bacteroidota > Bacteroidia > Sphingobacteriales > Sphingobacteriaceae > Pedobacter. Next base: position 56,396 of record NZ_JAGGPU010000032.1, read on the forward strand.
CAAAGAGCCTTTAAATGTTAATGCGATTGCCGAAAAGTTCGACATGACCAGGCAAGCCATTTCTCTCCATGTAAAGATCCTGGAAGACTGTGGATTAGTTTCCATTGACCAGCGTGGAAGAGAAAGATTTTGCGAGGCAAAATTAGACCAGTTAAATGAAGTGAGCCATTGGATTGAAGAATCACGAAAGCAATGGAATTCCCGATTTGACAGGTTAGACAACTATTTAAGAGAAATTAAAGCTAAAAATAATGGAAAAAAGTAATGAATTATTAATCACCCATCTGTTTGATGCACCACAAGAGTTGGTTTTTAACGCATGGACAGACCCTGAAAAACTTCAACATTGGTATGCCCCAAGTGGTTGTACCATTGATTTTAAATGGATTAATGCAGTACAAGGCGGTGGGTTTCATTCCTGTATTCACGATCCTGTACATGGCGACTGTTGGATCATCGGAGATTATCTCGAGGCTAAATTTCCTGAAAAACTAGTGCTCACTATGACTCTTTCTAACGAACGGGGTGATACTGTAAATGCTGGAGCATCTTCAAAACCAGAAGATTGGCCACAAACTATTATCACAACAGTTACATTCGAGCCAGTCGGAAATCAAACTAAACTCACACTTCACCAAACGGTAGATGAAGTCCAGGCAAAAAACACTGGGGCTTATCAAAGTTGGTTTAGCATGTTTGATCGCTTGCAAATTATATTAACTCAAAAAATAATCTTATGAAAAACGAAACTTTAATTATTACGAGAACTTTCGATGCTCCTCGGGAATTGGTATTTAACGCTTTTAGCAATGTCGAAGCTTTAAATGCTTGGTGGGGCCCTGTGCAAATGAAAAACACGGTCATCAGCTTAGATTTTAAAGTAGGTGGAATCTTCCATTATAAGATGGAAGGACATGGCCAAATAAATTATGCCAGGTTTTTGTTTACTGAAATTAATCCCTTTTCTAAATTAGTTTTTAAGCTTGCATTTGTTGATGAAGAACTAAACATTATTCCACCCCCTTTCCCGATTAAATTCCCAATGGAAATTCTTTATGATTTTAACTTTAGTGAAACCAACAAAAAAACCACATTGACGATGACCGCAATACCTGTGAATGGAACAGCCGAAGAAATCGAAGGCTTTATCGGATTGAACGATAGTATGCAACAAGGTTTTGGCGCTTCGCTAAATAATTTGGAAACTTATCTGAGCAACATGAGTACCCATCCATAAAACTGAGAGATAACCGGTACAACGAGATTACCTGCCAATAAAAATGCAATAGATATTCAATTGAGAAATATAGATTATTGTGCAGCAGGGATACATTATTCCCTTATTGCAGATTAAACCTTTTACTGATTATTTAAATTTAAGACTATCAAAGAAGGTCAAAATAGGTATCAAGTGTTCGACTGTGATCCCTCTCAGTCCACTTAACGATTAAAGCGCTGTCAATCAGCGCTTTAATTTTAAATAAAGGATTTGAACCTTCTTTCAATCCTTAATCGCAACAAATACATTATCAATCGTTTAAATTATTTAAAATACTTTTTGGGACAGTTTTCTGTGTAAAAATTCTATTTTCAATGGCGTTTTGTTTACACCATTTTTACACCAGCGTTATTTACTGTTTATACCATGCAAATCAGCTTAAAGCTAATCTATTATACCCGTAAGAAATATTCTGATGGGGGTCACATCCAATTACCCTTCATTATATCCACTAGCCTAAAGTCGAAAAAGAATTCTTGACAAGTTGCCTACATGAAAACTAGGACGCTAGAAGAAACAGGATAAAAGACAGTGTGGGCATTTCGGCAAAAAAGTGTGAGTAAAACTGTAAGCATTCAAACACAAAACCCTTGCAAGCAACTAACTAACAAGGGTTTATATTTTTACTTAGTGGGCGATAAGAGAGAAAATTTGAACCGTTTTATAAATGATTTAAGGGTTTTAGTTGATTTAGGCAAGAATCAAAGCAACGATATTGGATAGAATTTGAACCACATTTTAAATGATGCTTAGCGCTATCAATAATTGACGGAATACTGATAGACTCCGATTTTCATTTATAATGATCTCTCGGAATTATGATTCAACTTCCCTATTTTTTTCAACATAAAAATTAAAATAACCAGACCAACTGCAAAAGAGAATACAGGAAAAATCATTTCCAAAACAAGGATTGATGGTTTGAGTTCAACAAAGATTAGCAGACTGCAGGCAATCAGTACTAAGATGATCCATTTGCCGAGCCGCTCTTGTTTACGATATTGCTTACTGTAACTGAATTTGTAACTAGTTACCACCGCATTCATCAACCTCAAAGAGAATCCTTCAGAGGGGGCAATTGCTCCGTGCTCCTTAAGCAGTTCTTTGAGAGGGTCTAGTTCTTTGGGTTTTGGTTTCATAATTCTTTAATTTCATTTTTCAATAATCTCTTCAATTCTCCTTCCAACTGCTTACGGCTTCTGAGTAAACGCATTTTAATCGCTGATGACTTCATGCCCATAATCTCAGTTATCTCGGCGATGCTTTTGTCTGCAATATAATGCAGGGTAATGATTAGTTGATCCTCTTTTTTGAGCTTTTCTATGGCTATACCAAGATACTTCTTTCGGTCTGCGTTAGCTAGACGTTGCAAGGCACTACCTTCATCACTTACATATTCAGTGTATTCATTGTCGTCCTCCAATTCAAGAGTCACATTATTTTTGACTCCTATTTTAGTCAGTGCAGTGTTATAGATGATCCGATATAACCAAGTTGAAAATTTAGACGCCCTTTTGAACCGGTCGAGGTATTTAAAAGCTTTCAGGAAACTATCCTGCACCACCTCTTCAGCATCTTCATGGTTGCCTACTATCCTAACCGCTATGGTGTATGCCATATCCCGGTAGGCATTAACCAGATATTCAAGTCCTTTTCGCTCTCCACGAAGGGCACTGTCAAGGTAATGATCGCCTAGATTTCGGTGCTTTTTAAATATCATCTGTATCTTAGACTAAGATACAGATGATCTGGTCACAAAGTATTTAGTTGGGCATTCAAAATAAATGTGACCGATGGCTTAGATCGATAGTCTTATGAACAAATAAAAAGTAAGACATGGAAATCACATCAGCAGCACTACTCATTTCTATTTCCCTGGTAGTATTCGGAATCGCATATTATTTTTTTACGACGCGCCACAAAGAAAGGATGGCTATCATTGAAACCGGGCAATCGCCAGATTTGTTTAAAAAGCAGGGACAGTGGCTATATTTTCTTTTGACCTTGGGTGTGGTGAGCATAGGTATTGCTATAGGAATACTTGCAGGGTCGCTTATACAGCCGCTCGTCAATCTACATGGCTTTTGGGTCATGTCCAGTAGCATACTTATCTTTTTAGGTGTCAGTCTAATTCTTTGCTACTTTATCTTAAAATCAATACTTGAAAAGCGTAAAGACTAAATACCATTTTTAATTAAACCAGTTTTTTTAAACTCCAACAATTGAACAATGAAAACATTATTCAGGCTATTACTATGCTTTTTTTTTAGCGCAGCATTTCAAATTTCTTCCTATGGACAACCCGAAATAACAACCTATGATTCGCTCCTCGGCACCATTTTCCCAAAAGATGGTCCAGGCGGAACGGTACTGATATCAAAGGCAGGAAAAATTCTTTTTAATAAGGCCTATGGAAAGGCAAATCTTGAGCTGAATGTACCAATGCGTACAGACCACGTATTCCGACTAGGCTCTGTCACCAAACAATTTACTGCAGTATGCATCCTAAAGCTTGTTGAAGAAGGAAAGCTTTCACTAGAAGATCAGTTAATTAAGTTTATTCCTGATTATCCCCTTAATGGCAAAAAAATTACCATTGCAAATCTGCTCACACACACTTCTGGCATAAAAAACTATACTGGTCTTTCTGCGTTCAATGAAAACCTGAAGCGACAGGACCTCTCTCCGAAAGAGCTGATTGCCTTGTTCAAAGATCAACCCTTAGATTTTGAACCTGGTAGCAACTACAAATATAGCAACTCAGGTTACGTTCTTTTAGGTTACATCATTGAAAAGCTGAGTGGGAGAACATACGGAGAATATGTGCAAAAAAATATATTTGAGCCACTGGAAATGAGCAATTCTTACCATGACGAGCGTGTAAAGGTAATTCCTGAAAGAATTTCAGGCTACCGAAAAAGAAATGGAAGGTACGAAAATTCAGAATTTTTAAGCATGACATTACCTTATGCTGCCGGATCTTTATTATCAACAACTGGTGATCTTTTAAAATGGTACGCTGGTCTAGAAGATGGTAAAGTAATCAATAAAGCTAGTCTTGAGTTGGCTCAAACTTCATGGCATTTGGCAAATGGTAAAGAAATCGGTTATGGCTTTGGCTGGGAAATTGGAAATATACAAGGTAGCAAAGCGATAAAGCACAATGGTATTGTGAATGGTTTTTTTACCGATGTGATTTATCTACCTGCTGAGCAAATTTTTGTTTCAATATTAGCTAACTATGAGAATATCGGTGATTTGGATATTTCAGTAGCTAAACTTGCAGCAATTGCTTTAGGTAGGCCATATATATTTAATGCGAAAGTTATAGAACCCGCTGCTTTGCAACAATACCAAGCGGTATACAGTAATCCCTATGAAGGGGAGCGTTATATCACTAACCAAGATGGCATATTAATGTATTATTATAAAGGTGGAGGCAAGACACGCTTAATGCCATACGGCACAGATATTTTCTTGTTAGAGAATAGTCTTAATTCTCTTATGTTTAAAAGAGATGGCAAAGGAACAATAAACGGATATCAGATTAAAGGTACTGGCATTACTTCAACATGGAAAAAAAGCACGGGAATACCTTTAATCAATCGAATCAGTCTTTCAAGCCAAATTCTGATTCGTTATACTGGTAAATATCTTTTTGAACCCAATATGCTTTTTGAAGTTATTTTAGAAAAAGGCAAGCTGTTTGGGCGCGTAGGGAATGATCAAAAAGAACTCATACCTTTCGAGGAAAATAAGTTTTATGCCAATGATATGGATGCAACCATTATCTTTAACCGAAATAAATCTGGTCAAACTACTTCCCTTACGAAAATACAGAACAGTGAAATGACGGCAAAAAAGCTATAGCGGAGAAAGTGAAATATCAAAACAGATCGTTTTATGATGGTACTTTTGTGTTCACTAATTATAATAGTTGAGTTCCAATTTTTAGGCATTTACATAAAGAACCCATACTGGGCTCGAACCAAAATCACCCTTTAAACTACTCTGAGAGCATGTAAAAATGTTCACAAAAATAAAACCCCTCTTTACGGTCTGTAAAAGGGGTTTGTGGTCCCGACGAGAATCGAACTCATATCTAAAGTTTAGGAAACTTCTATTCTATCCGTTGAACTACGGGACCAATATTATTTAGATTGCCATAAGGCAATCTGGCAACTAATTATCAAAATAATCAGCATTAAATGTGCCTAACATTATTTTAATGGCGCAAATATAATAAAACTTCTTACCTAAAGCGGGCAAATTTAAAAATGTTTTATGACCAAATTTCTTACTGATTTTTTAATATCTCACCTTCATTGATTGACCTCAATTCATCAAATTTTAAATAACACGGTTAAACAATTGCTATTAACATAGTTAACATGTAGCTACAATGCAACCTGATGAAATATAAAAGGTAGACTTTTTATTTTAAAACGAGGACATTTGTAGTCTAATACCTTTTATTAGGTTGAAAGGTCCAAAGATTAGCCAATCCAAAAGACAAAACATTATCTTTCAATGCAAGGGACAGCCAAAAAGGAACACAAAACACTGTCAGTCTATCCCATCATCCCTAAGCCACTGCATTACCCACCTCCAAAAAAAACCTACAGGACATATTGCTACATCCTGCAGTGTTTTAGCTGAGCGCGCCGTCAATACCTTGATAAGACGGAATAATTTCAAAATCATTTAAAAAGCCCACAAAATCCTGCAATACATTCGTAATGTGCGCAAGCTCATGCTCCAGAAAGCCCATGGCCACCGGATCCTGATGCAGACTGAATATATCTTTAATGTTGTTTTGGTGCCCAATGAGCAAATCATTGAGCTTTTCGATCTGATCGCCTGTGGTAAGCGGCAACAAGGGCCCTTCAACGCCCTGGCTTGCCGCATAGGTACCCATCCCCCCGTATTCCAGACCTGCCAGAGAATCAAAACATTGGAGCAGTGCACTATGGCGGATATAATAGGCCATACCCGTGTTACCACGCTCAGAAGGAGAGTTCTTCCAGAAAAAGTCAAATTTATCACGTAAATAACGTGCCATGCAAACGTTGCGGAATAACGCAGCAAACAGGTTTTCCACCCTGACCAATTCTGTTTTCATCATTCCAAATCGCCTCTAACAGAACTAATTTAACCAATGATATCCAAAAAAGGATATTTTAAGGACGAAAAGAGCTATTTTATACATGAAAAGGTGATTTTTAGGGATGGACTTTAGATTAGTAATCAAAGTTCCTTTCGTTCGTCCTGGCGTAAGATCCCATTTACAGGAACAGCAATCTTTACTGAAATGTTGAAAAATCAAATTATAATATTATTTTTCCAATTGGAAATCAACGCGTAAAACATATTAATTTTAAGCACACAACGAAACCATAGCTATGAAATTCATTTTTATCTTACTTATTATCGTTTCCTTTAAGGCATCTGCTCAAGAACTGGAAATCCTTTTAATCGGTGTTTCTCATAACTACAGCAATTACCAAAAGCAGGATTTTTCAGACATTTACCGCAAAATTCAACAATTTAAGCCAACAGCATTTTTCGGAGAATTTCTGAGTAAGGAAGATGAACAGCATATTATGGACTATTGGTGTAAGAAAGACAATTTGAAAAGATTACAGACACTTAGAAAAAACAGAGATATCGCAACAGATCAGCTACCTAAAAAAATTGACAGTTTAAAAAAACGCTGCCTACAAGACCCTGAAAACTATAAGTTAAAAACGGACCTGGCCCATGCTTACTACCTTAACCAGGATGTTTCCAATGGTCACTATCAATATTGGCAGGTTTTCGACCGGCTTAAACAATCCCCGGACGATCAGCTGCAAGCTTATGTCAATCAATTGCTGAGTCCGGAATTGGATACCACCGGGCGAAGCATGAGAAGATTGAAAACCTCCGAATACGCATTGATCGCATTCCCGATGATGCGAAAAATCGGCATCAAGGAGTTACTGCCCATGGATTGCCAGGACTATGACCTTAATTGGAATGCATCCTGGTCTGCGAGCGACGAAAAATTCAATATATTCAGAAAGGATACTTCCGCCACCTTTCAGCGAGAGCTGAAGGAAAAACTGGCTAAAATAAATACAGGTTTCGAGCGATATGATAAAATTGAGAAGTCTTCTACTCAGGTAACCGAATGGCTGAACACAGCTGAAGCGTCGGCAATTTCCGCATCCGGAGATTTCTATCTGCCGGAGCTGTATGATATGAAGAACTTCCCTAAAGAAGAAATGCTTTCCAAGATACATTGGTGGCTGATGAGAAATGAGGGGATGTGCAACAATGTACTGAACCGTTCAAAAGAGAAAGGGGTTAAGCGGGTTGTTGTAATTGCCGGAGCAAACCATCGCAAATATATGCAGGACATTTTCGAAAAGATGCCCGGCGTAATTGTCAAAAACCTTAATGAGGTCAAATAGTTTTACCGGAAAACAGTGGGACGAATATACCATGTCACCACGGAAAGCATTTCTTTCCTTAATTATTTATATCTGGCCAGGTTACTATTAATTCCATACGCTTTAACCAAAAGCCACCTTTTTTATAATATTTAATCAGTATTCAACCATTTCATTATCCAGAAAGCAGTACATCCACCGTTCTCCAGGTTCTGATGAGATGATAACAGGATGTTTTTCTGCCCGGCAATGATGCGACATGTGTTGCATTGGCGATGAATCACAGCATAAGGTAATGCCACAGGTTTGGCAGGTACGAAGATGTACCCAATCTGTACCTTGTTTTATACAGGTTTCACAAACACGTTCTTTTGCAGTTTTTAATTCTTTTACAGCCTCAATGTGGCTGCAGATGCTGTTGTTTTCCATAATTACAATTTTGATAAATATTGATGAACCTGAGTTACTGCCATGGCACCTTCGCCTACAGCCGATGCAACCCTTTTTACCGAATTAAACCTGACATCACCAGCAGCAAAAGAGCCTGGAACACTGGTTTCTAAATGATAAGGCGGCCGTTCCAGCTCCCAACACATCTTATATTGATCCAGGCTAAGCAAATCATTACCTGTATAAAGATATCCATTTCTATCCCTGCAGATTGCAGTTTCAACAGCCCATTCTGTATTGGGTTTTCCACCTATACAGATGAATAATTTTGAGGTGTCGTACCATGCTTCTGTTCCATCCTGACTGTTTACAATTTTGACGCGCTGTAGATAATCATCACCTTCCAGTGCCGCTACTTCAGCATAATACAGGACATGAATATTCTTAATGGATGCTATCCGCTGAATCAGGTATTCAGATAAGGTATCTGCAAGGTTACCTTTTCGGATCACCATGAAAACGCGTTTGGCAAAGCCAGAAAAATAGGCAGCAGCCTGTCCGGCAGAGTTTCCGCCGCCAACAATATAAAGGTCTTTATCCTGACAGAAAAAAGCCTCACTTGCACCAGCACCATAATAAACTCCTTTATGAAAAAACCGGTCCTCATCAGGGAGATTCAATCTGGCATACTCCACCCCTGTTGCACAGATATTTGTTTTAGCGACCAGCTTTTCGCCGGTTGCAAAATCTACATGGATTCTATTATCATAAAACGAGCCTTTGATCCCCTCCTTTAAAAGCAAAATCTCGACGCCGAATTTTAACGCTTGCTGCCTGGCCCTTTCAGCAAGGTTTGCCCCGGATATTCCTTCAGGAAAACCCAGGTAATTTTCGATCAGCGAGCTGGTACCAGCCTGTCCACCAATGGCTTCACGTTCAATCAGGATAGTTTTCAGGCCTTCTGATGCAGCATAAACCGCTGCACTTAATCCCGCAGGACCAGCACCGTAAATCGAAAGATCATATTCCGCATATTTGGGTTCGGTAATCCAGCCCAGGTTACAGGCAATTTGTTCTAAGCTTGGATTTACGATCACTTTGCCATCAGGGAATTCTATTACAGGTTGCTTATCTGGATTATTAAATGAGGTAATTCCCTGGCCCCAGCCCAAATCATCATGCGTAATGTCGAACCATTCGAAATCGATAACACTTCGTTTTAAAAAGTCTCTGATGGGGTAAATTTCAGGAGAATCTGGTTTACCATATAATTTTAGTTTGTTCATGGACAGTTCTTAATCAGTTCGGGTTTTTAATTGTTTAATCACCTCATCACCAGCGCTTTCGGATGAAGTGCCGTAACCGTTTACAAAGATTCCTTTTATTTTACCGTCAATAGAGGAAATGGCATAAACAATCGCCTCATCATCGGGGTCGGACTCTCCTTCAAAACGATAATGTTTATCGATCAAAAATTGCTCGGGAGACGCCTGAATTGGATTTTCTCCGCTACTCAACTGGCTACTTTTCAAATTGAAATCGAAAGTATAACCCTGTTTAACCAAGGCATTTACAACTTCTGAAAGTGAAGTCATTTCTCCGATATGTTTTAAATAATCGTTATCCATAATTATTTGTTCTTTTTAAATGACGTGTTAATTTACCAAAAAACAAACCAACACACAACATACTGTAAAACAAAACTTTAAAAACAAACCAACAATAAAAATTGACGATATAAAGTGAATTTATGATAAAATTCGGGCCTATTTATTTTTTAAAATATAGATGGCCAAAAGATGAATTGTTCAATCATTAAAAAAGCAAAAAAGAGCGGTTTAAACTAATTTAAATGGCTATCTTTAAAATAAAAAGATCATGATTATAGACCCAAACAAAGAAGAACTTTCTGACGATAAGGAAGATGCATTAACCAGCGAGGAAGATGCGTTAAATCAAAGCACAATCATCAGTGATGAAAGGGCTGCCGAACACGACTCGGACCTGTTGGATCAGGCAGACAAGGCCTCCCGCTCATCTTTCGAATTGGATATTTAGGCCAATCGTTATGCCAGGAAAAATGGCGATATCTTTGGAAATTTCAGGAGATATCGCCATTTCAGTAAGCAATGCTCAAAAGAATAAGCACGAACACTATTGCTTCAAGATGATCAATAAATGTGTTTTTTGGCCAGGCCAAGCTTTTTGATTTTCGAATTTAATGTAGTTGCCGGAACACCCAATAATTTTGCAGCGCCATGCTGACCGGAAATCCGTCCGTTACATAACGCTAATACAGTGAATATATGCTCGCGTTCATTTTCAAATATGGTTTTAACAGACCCGGCTGAAGATATGGATTGTTTGTTATTCTCTGGAATTTCGATATCCTTAATCACATTACCCTCTGCCATTACCACCTGCCTTTCGATGAGGTGCTCCAATTCTCTTACATTCCCAGGCCAGTTGTAAGCCATCATCGTGGAAATTGCCCTTTTTGAAAATCCATGAAGATTTCGATTCGACTTTTTGGCGAATTTCGCTAGGAAAAAAGTAGCCAACACAGGTATATCCGGTTTTCGATTTCGAAGTGGTGGCAATGAAACTGGAAAAACATTTAACCTGTAATATAAATCACGTCTAAACCGCCCCGCCTCCACTTCTTCTAAAAGGTTTCTATTCGTGGCCGAAATAATACGCACATCAGTTGGAATTGTAGTTCTGCCACCGATACGTTCTATTTCTTTTTCCTGTAAAACACGAAGCAATTTAACTTGTAAATCGAGCGGTAACTCTCCAATTTCATCCAGGAAGATCGTACCCTTATGCGCTTGTTCAAACTTCCCGATCCGTCTTTCTATAGCACCCGTAAAGCTTCCTTTCTCATGGCCAAAAAGTTCGGATTCGATTAAATTAGGTGGAATAGCGGCACAGTTGACCTTAACCATTGTTTTTTTGCTTCTTGAAGACCCGTCATGAACGGCTTTGGCGATCAGCTCTTTACCCGTTCCGGTTTCGCCCAAAATTAAAACCGTAGTTTCCGTGGAGGAAATCCGGTTGAGCAGTCTGTAAACCGCTTTCATTTCAGGGCTACAGCCAATAATTTCAGGATGTGTGAGGATTTCAGGTGATTCCTCGGGCTCAAAAATCAGGTATTCAGCAAGCTGCGTACTTAGTTGTTCAATTTTCTTTTCTAACTGCTTAATTTTCTCCTCAGCAAAGGCTGATATTTCAGACCCGTTTATAATTTGAGACATACCTGGCCTTGCAAGACCAGGGCCATCTACATTTTTTTCTTCAATTGTAGCTAACAGTCCCGCTATAAAATCGGCAATGTTACAGCAAAAAGTCAATCCTTCTGCACTTAATTCGCAGTTTTTATTATGAAGTTCGAAAGTACCCAGTATGCGGCCGTTTTGCGCTAAAGGTATATAACAATGAAAATGATATTCTGTAGGATGGTTAGCTAAGCAGTGGTTCTCGCCAAAATCAGCTATCCAATCTTGCCTCGACTTAAGCACAGGAAAATCAAATCCCGAAATTTCTTTTGTAACCAGCGAAAGGCTGGTCGGATCGGAAATAATTTCTGTACAGGATATTTTGCCTGAAATAGCCTCTGTGAGATATGCCCTTGTAATGTGGTCCATTTCATCGTTATAAAGAATCAATGCAGCACAATCAACAGAAAATAATGGATTCAGTTTAGAAAATATACCTTGAAATAGTTCCTTTAAACTAAAGTCCTTTTCTTGCTCACCTACAATTTCTGCCCGCTCTGCAAAATAAGAATTGGCATGAGGTTGAACATCATTGCCATAAACATTGGCCCCGGAGCGATAATCTGATTCCTGCTTTCTCATTTTTTATAATTGACCTTTCCCAAAATATTTATCCGGGAATTGGATGAATGAACTTTAACGCAATCGCAAAACGAACAACATCGGGATGATTATTTATCATCACTGAGCGTTTGAGGATGATCCTATAGGGACTTTTTTGCTAATGTTCAACCCCGCGAATTCAAAGAACATGCCAAAGGCAAGAGTATGGCGTTAATGCGCTGCAATCAATATCATGGCCATAAACGACTCACGATATTTCGCTAAAAGGCGATTTTGGAAACGAAATATAGTAGAAGACCCGAATGATCCAGCGATTGAATAATGAAGTGATTGAATGGGACATTACAAGCCCCAAAACATCATCTTTCCTTGTCTTTTCCAATGATGACCATCAAAAATGCAAGCGCTGCGAAAGTAATCATCTGCCAGGTTACCATTTCCCAGCCGCCCATTTTCCAACAGATTAAGCCAACAAAGGCTCCTGTTGCACCGCCGATAAAATAGCAGGTCATGTAAACCGTATTGATCCTGCTATTGGCTTTTGAATCGAGGCTATAAATTAGTGCTATATTAGTTACCTGGGTGGCCTGCACCCCTATATCTAACAATACCACAGCAACTGAAAGCGCAATAACCGAAAAAGGAAAAACTTTTAACACCAGAATACTCGCGATAACCAAAGACAGTGTAATAATGAGCGAACGCTTTGGTTTTCCGCCAGCATCAGAAATTTTCCCAAAGAGCGGAACCAATAAAGCCCCGGCGACAGCTAACAAGCCAAATAAACCAATGGTATCGGTTTGATAATTAAATGGAGCACCGCTAAGCTGAAAAGTTAAAGCAATCCAGAATGAACTTAGTGTGCCAAAAGTTAGCGCACCTGTTAAGGCTGTTCTTCTCAAAGTTTCAAACCGTTTAAACTGCCCGAAAGTTGATTGAAGCAACTCGACATAACTGCCAGCGAAACGGTCTTTACCTGAAGGAAAATCTGTTTGCATCAATATGGCTGATAGTGCCACCATTATTGCAGAAATACCGAAAACGTAACGCCAGCTGAGCCATTCAGTAATGAATCCGCTGAATACCCTGGCCGCTAAAACGCCAACCAAAATACCCGTAAAAATGATTCCCACTATCTTCCCTCTGTTTTCGGAAACCAAACTTGCTGCCATAGGCAAAATCACCTGAGCGGAAACGGCAAATAGACCAACAGCTAAGCTCGAGGCATAAATTATAGCCAAATTTGGTGATAAAGCCATTGCAACCAAAGCTGCTACCAATGCAAGCTGTAGATAAAGAATTAATTTCTTGCGGTCCATTTTATCGCCCAGCGGCGTTAAAAAAAATAAGCCCAAACCGTATCCCGCCTGAGATAAAACCGAAATTAGTCCTGCCGATTTCTCATCTATTTTTAAAGACGAGGCAATTGCACCAAGTATAGGCTGACTGTAATAAACATTGGCCACACATATTCCTGCCGTTACCGACATAATGAGAATCTGGGCGGTATTTAGTTTTTGTTTTTCTGACATCGTTTGTAAATATTAAAAGGTGGATACCCTGTATTGCAATGTGCACGATATCCACCAAATGATTGACTATTCTTTAATGAATTTGATCAGTTCTTCATTGAACTTATCTTTTTCTTCGAGGAAGGAAGCATGGCCGCTTTTATCAAAGGTAACGAGTTTAGAACCCGCGATTCCTTTATTCATTTGTTGTGCTAAGGCATAAGCAACAATGTGATCGTCTTTTGCATGCATGATTAAAGTTGGGACTTTGATTTTTGCTAAATCAGCTCTCAAATCTTCATCTCTCAGCGAAATAAGTGCCTGCTCCATTGCATAGGCTGATGATTGAAGTTCAATGGAATATAACCACTGGCCAATGCCTGGCGACAATGAGCTTGGCGTTAGCGCGAATTTAGCTCCTACAGCAGCTAATAATGCCGGGCGATCTGAATTATTAAGTGCTACCCATTGGCTGATATCATCTTTGGTAAACAATGGGTAAGGATAATCGGCGGTTTTAGTGTGGCGGGGGGCTGCTGCCGAGAACAGACCAAGTTTTTTAACATGTGCACCATTGTATTTTGCCACATAATGTAAGGCAATCGCCCCACCCATTGAGTGTCCGCCGATTACAGCTTCTTTTATATCCATCTGGTCTAAAACACTTTTGATATCATCGGCAAACTGATCATAGTCATATTTACCAAATGGCTTATCAGACTGGCCAAAGCCTCTTAAAGTAATCCCAATTGCCCGATAACCGGCCTTAACCAAGGCATGGTACTGATACTCCCAGGACGCATCGCTTAATGGGTAACCATGGATCAGCACCACTGCCGGACCATTGCCTAAATCAGTTACGTGCAGTTTTACATTTGGCGCAACCTCATAGTATTCTTTTCTTCCTTCGGCAGCTGCTGTTGTTTGTTTTTCTTCTTTGCTTTCTTTCGGCTGCTCCTTACACGAGCCTAAACCAATTGCTGAAACGAGCAAAGTGACCGCAATGAGTTGATTGTACTTCATCATAATTTGTTTGTATTTTAAATAATTGATCATGCCACTATTTTTAGTGGTCATCTCTTATCATTCAAAACAAAAGCCATCACACAACAACCTTATTATCAAATAATTAATTAAATAACACACATTTCAAACTTACCTTATTTCGTTAATTTATGATTCTATTGTTTTTTGTGGTTAGGAAAAAGATAAACCTAGTATGCAGATCCTTGATGTCTACCTTCGAAGAATCGTCATTGATAGCGTAGTTGTAGGGCTTATTTGCGATTTATAATCTCAAGAAATCTTTGACTACCCTCTCCACAGGAGTTCTTTGGACAGACTGACGGACCAAGGCACTTAACTTATCCGTATCAAATGCTAATATCTAACACCATGGAAATCTAATTTTTTGGATGTTGAGGGATCCAGTCCAGCAAAACCTTAATCATATCATCAAAAAAAAGGTTATAAGTATCATGGGTAACAAAGTCGATGTGCGGCGTAGCCAGTACGTTCTTCAGCTTTCTGAAAGGATGGCCTCCATCGAGTGGTTCTTTATCAAAAACATCTAAAGCCGCGCCGGCGATCTTATTTTCTTCCAGGCTTTTGATCAATGCATCTTCATCAACCAATGGCCCCCTTGAGGTATTGATCAGGTAAGCCGTAGGTTTCATCAATGCTAAATCTTCTGCCGCTACAATGCCTTTGCTCCGATCGCTCAATACCATGTGAACGGTTAAATAATCAGACTCCTGAAATAAAGTTTTTTTGTCTACATACCTGGCACCGCCAACTATCGCTTTTTCGGGTGTTAAGTTTTCACTCCAGGCAATGATATCCATATCAAAAACTTTTGCCACGGCGGCAACCTGTGCACCCAAATTCCCAAGTCCTAAGATGCCAAGGGTTTTCCCTTTTAAATCGTTACCCACCATATGCTGCCACCCACCAGCACGCAGATTGGCATTTTCCTGCGGAATGTGTTTCGCGATGGCCAATAAGAGCGCCCAGGTAAGCTCTAAAGCACCGTGACCTAAATAGCCAGTATTACGCACTTCAATTTGCAATTTTTCAGCTGCAGCAACATCAATGGATCGATTTCTGGCACCCGTAGAAGCGATCAGCTTCAGGTTGGGTAACTTCATAAGTAAAGCAGCAGTTAAAGGGGTACGCTCGCGCATGACACAAATGATATCAAAAGGCATTAAGCGTGCTACAATTTCATCCTCTCCATGAAGATGATCGGTAAATACCTTAATATCGGCATGTTCGGCAAGTACTGTCCAATCGGCAAATGATTTCGCTACATCCTGGTAATCGTCAAGTACCGCAATTTTATATTTCGACATATTTTATAAATTTAAATCCTTTGCAATTACAACCACTATAATTGGATAAAGTTAATTTTCTTTGATGATACTGCCCAGAATATCCAAAGTAAAACACAGATAAGCAAAGCGGGATCGGGATAAAAGAACGAAAGGACAAAAGCGATTAAGTAGGTCGGGAATCCATACAGATAGTTGTTTCTGAGCTGCATAATGGCAGCGTCACTTATTCCGGGACGCAACAGTTTTTTATCCGAGGTAGCTTGTTGCCAAAGCAGGTTGAAAGCCAGATTAATCAAAACGAACAGTCCGGTGTAAATGGTAACCGAAAGCTGCTTTGAATCTGTTAGAAAAAACCTGGCCAGTAGTGCGCTGGGAAAAGAAACAAGCGAAACCAGGAACAGAATGAGTCCGTTGGCAAACATCAGTCCCGTGTTTCGTTTGTAAATCTGTTTAAAAACTTTATGGTGGTTAACCCAGATAATAAAAATGCTAAAAAAGGAAATGACAAAAGCGATATAGCCTGGCCACTGTAGCTTTAATTGCTCCAGCAAATGAACGGAAGTGTCTCCGTCTTTTATCTCGGGCACATGAAGTTCGAGCACGAGTAGTGTTACTGATATGGCGAAAACTCCATCGCTAAAAGCCTCTATTCTTTCTGTTTCCTTTTCCATTTGCTCAGTTAACCGTTAAAAATCAGCTTATTTACCTGTGTTATTTCCGAATGGCTGATGGTATGCCCCATGTTTTGGTAAATAATCTCGGTAACCTTTGCGCCCATACCTTCGAGTAAAACAGTTGATTCTTTTACCCTCGATACTGGAACATGCATATCGGGATCACTGCTCCCGATAAAAACAGGAGTACCGTCGAAGTCGCCATGATAATTGCGGTGATCTACCTCTTCGCCGATAAGGCCACCTGTGAAAGCCACCACACCACCATAACGGGCAGCATTGCTAGCAACAAAATCGAGGGTTAAACAGGCGCCCTGAGAAAAACCCAAAAAGTAGATCTGCTCTTTTGTAAACCCTTCTTTTCCCAGATCAATTACAATATCATTTATTGTTTTTAGCGCATTGGAAAGCGAAGGCTCGTTAGCTGCCCGTGGCGCCAAAAATGATTGTGGGTACCAGGTATTATTTTCAGCCTGCGGGGCGATCAATGCAAATTTTGAAACCTCCAGGTATTCTGCCATTGATAATATATCCTGGGCCGTTCCTCCACGGCCGTGGATCATGATCAGCACTTTTTCTGCCTGATCAAGGCTTTTTCCAGCTTTTATAATTTCTTTCATTTTTATTCTTCTTTTATTTTATTCCAGATATCGCGATACAGATCTTCGTGCCGTTTGAACTGGATGTGAACATAGGGGCACATTGGGATAACCATTAATCTGTTTTCGCGAACATAGGCCACCATTGCATCGAGCAACATTTTAGCATAACCTTTTCCTTCTTTTGCAGGATCTACTTCGGTATGGTAAACAGTTAAGTCTGAATCTTTGATATCGAAAATCATTTCGCCAACTTTTCCGTCTTCATCATAAATATCGAACGAACTTGGTTCCCCTTCCTGAATGTTTAATTTTACCTGTGCCATCTTTTTAAATTAATTTTGGAAGTAATTTATCTAAATCTTCGCGTAAATGCTCGTGCTGATGCGGTAATTTTAAATGTGTTCCCAGTTCATTTAAAGGCTCATCAACGGTAAAGCCTGGATTTTCGGTCGCAATTTCGAAAAGAACCCCTCCTGGTTCGCGGAAATATAAAGAGTAGAAATAATCACGATCAATTTTAGGCGTAATCTGTAAGTTTTTACTTAAAATCTGCTCCCTCAATTCCATTTGAATATCCTCGTTTTTAACACGAAATGCCACATGGTGGTTGGTACCGGCAGCATTTCTGCCCCTGTGGCCAGCTGGTACTTCCAACAGGTCTACAATGGCTGCATTTTCTACCGTATCGGTAATAAAACGATATCGGTTTTCTTCCTGTCCGAGTAAACGGTAACCAAATAAATCGGTTAATACCTTTGCGGTTCCATCGATACTTTGCAGGGTTAAAGTGGTACTATGGAAACCTTTGGTTGCGGTATCCTTTTTGATATCAGCAGTTTCCCAGGGCGTTCTGGCATCTGTGGTTTTGGGTACAATCAAACTCAGCGATAAACCATCTGGGTCTTTAAAAGCCAGTACCTGTTCGCCGAAACGCTCGGCAATCTCTTTTGTTTTAACATTTGCGGCACCGAATCTTTCCAACCAGAACTGGTGACTGTCCGCAGGTACAGAATAGCCGATTTCTGTTGCCATTCCTACGCCTTCTGTGCCCAGCCCAATTCCTTCCCAGGGAAAAAAGGTAAGAATGGTTCCTGCTGATCCACTTTCATCACCGTAATAAAGATGGTAAGTTCCAGGATCATCAAAGTTAACCGTCTTTTTCACCAACCTTAAACCTAGCGTTTTGGTATAAAAATCGAAGTTCTGCTGTGCATTGCCTGCAATCGCTGTGATGTGGTGCAAGCCTAAAATGTTATTATTCATATCGTTTAATTTTTATTTATTAATAGTGTTGAGCTTTCTGTAATTAATCCGTTGTGGCGTTTAAAGATGACATCAAGCACAAGGCCATCATCATTCCACATTTTTATTTCTCCGTTAAGCTGCTCAGTGAGGCCGGTCATTAAGCTCATTCCAAGTGATTCGGTATGATCAGGATCGAAGCCTGCTGGCAAACCAATCCCCGTATCTGCAATTTTCAGTTCGCAGCGCTCCTCTCCCCTGAGCAAGAAAGAAATGTGCACTTTACCTTTTTTATCAGCTGGAAAGGCGTATTTAATCACGTTACTAATGGCCTCGTTCAGGATCAAACCAAGCGGAACCGCCTGTGCAACATCTAATTTAATCGCCTCTGTTTCTAAAGTGAACTGGATTTTCTTATCAGTACCAAAACATTCGATCATATATTCTACCAATTCTTTGATGTACCATTTCATATCGATTTCGGCCAGATTATCAGATTGATAAAGCTTCTGGTGAATGAGCGACATGGCATGCATCCTGTTCTGGCTATTTCTAATGGCCACTAAAGCATCTTCATTGTCGAGGTAAGCCGATTGGGTATTAAGCAGGCTGATTACAATCTGCAGGTTGTTTTTTACCCGGTGGTGGATTTCGCGAAGGAGCCATTCTTTTTCACCCAGTATTTTCCTAAGCAGTTCGTTCTGCGTATTGATTTCTTCCTGCTTTTGTTCCAGGATAAGATTGCTACGTTTTTTTAAACGATAACGGTTATAAATGAGGCCTGCAAACAGCGCCGCGATAATAAGTCCTGCAATAAAAAAATACCTCACCCGCTCCTCATTCCCGATCCTGACCTGTTGTAACTGATTTTTTTGATGAAGCAGGGCAATATCCTTATCTTTTTTCTCGGTTTGATATTCGATTTCCAATCCCGAAATCTGTTTGTTCTTTTCGTTGTTCCAGATGGAATCTGTTAATCTTTTATAGGTTTTATAGTGCGCCACTGCCGACCAAGGTTTGTTCAGTGCAGAATCCACATCAAACCAAAGCCTGTGCAACTGCGAAAGCGCCAATAAGTTTTTCTGCGCTAAACTTTGCTTTTCATGTTCTTTTAAATAACCGTCGGCAGCTTGAAATTGCTTCTCACGGATCAGTTTCCGGATGATACTGCGGTACAGATAAATCTGGTTCGGATCATCTTTGGGCAGGTCGTGGTGGAATTTAATTAAAGTTTTGAAAAATGGTTCAGCCTTATCATATTGTCCAATATCGTAGTAGGTGTTGAACAAAATATAAGGTATGCGTAGTTTCATCTGGGTATCAGTTGGCGGGTATTTTTTAATCAGCTCTTTCAATGCAGCTATTCCATTTTCGAATCTTTTCATCCGGACATAAATGGTGGCTACATTGGCAATAATGGTCTGCATGTAACCCGGATCCTTGTAACGCTCAGCAATGTTTTTGGCCCTTAACCCATAGTCAAGTGCTTTCTGGTCGTTCCTTAGGTAATAATAGGTTAAACCTAAATGGTTGTTTATAGAACTTCTTTGCAAACTTGTATCAGCCAACTGGTCGGCAGTTTTCTCTGCGAGTAAACCGTATTTTAGCGCTTCTGAAAAATTGCCGAGGCTGATATTGGTAATACACATGTTATTGTAAACGCCTTGCAACTCTTTAAAACCAACAGCCCTGTAAACAGCAAGCGAGGTATCCATTAGTTTTATGGCATAGGCTGGCTGCCCTTTTATGTTGTAATAATCGCCCAGGTTTTTGAGCGAATTGGCTTCCTCCAATTTATCTCCCGCCTGGCGGTAAAGGGCCAGGGATTTTTCGTTGTAAGCAATTTTCGTTTCGAGATCCGCTCCTTCATTGCCAAAAAGAGTACCCATAGCGGAATAAGCGGCTGCCAATTGATCTTTCAGATTCATCTTCGAGGCGTAGGCAATTGCCTGTTCATAAATTTTTGCACCTAAAATCCTATCTCCGGATTCGCGGATGATATTTCCGTTGAGCACCATACTTCGGGCAATTCCTTTTGGATATTCGATCTTGCCGGCTAAAGCAAAAGCCTGTTCGCGGAGCTGCATCGCCCTGGCAAGGTCGGCTTTTAATTCGCCTGGTAAATTGAGGTAATAGGTACCCAGATTGATCCATACATCGACTTTACTTTCTGTTTGGCCAAGCCTGCGGAGTTTAATTTCCGCTTTTTCAACTTCCTTGGGGGTCCTGATGCCCTGCCCTTTCGCAAGGACAGGACTGATCAGCATAAAAGTGATTAACAGGAACCTGAATTCCGGCCTGCAAAAATTAACTGTTCTATTTTTGGTTGGCATCTTTAAAGTTTAGCATCATTTTTACCCTGCTTTTTGCTGTAATAGCAGATTAACATGGCAACACCAGGCAGCACGATCCCCACTAAGCCAAACAGCTGTCCGATCCAAGCACCGAGGATACAGCCGATTAAAAAGCCTCCCAAAGTGATTAAACCTTTATTTATTCCTGAAAGGAAGTCAGCGTTTTTGAAACCTGAATTACAAAACGACCTGATATCGAGCGCAAACTGGGTTACATTACCCGTCATCATGGTTGTTGGTCCATAGGTTTCTTTGGCATAAAGTTTCCCAAAGGCATTCTGTATCCCCATGGCAAAAACCACGATCATGGTAACCAGGTACATTGGCCATGTAACTTCACCATTGTCTATATAGCCCAATGAATAGGCTATTGCCCCACCCAACAAAAGGATAATCCCTTCGCATAAAAGCAGAAAATGCCTGTTCGAAAATCTCGCCGATATCCAGCCGCCAGCCATAACAGAGAGCATAAATATTGGAAAAGTTAACAGCTTGATCCATGCATCACCATCAGAGCCTTTTATCATCTGATAAGCGAATACTATAAAGTTTCCGGTAACGTGTGCCGAGAAAATCTTATCGGCAGCAACAAAGGTTATACTATCGCAATAGCCCGCTATAATGGTTAACACAAGGGTTACAAACCAGATATTGTTCTGTTTTTCTTCCATTTTGTTTTTGATTTATGATAAGTGTGCCCTTAACATCCAGGCCATGGTTTCGTGTGTTTCCATTAAACCTGTAATGTAATCGCTTGTTCCGGCATCTTTAAGCGCACCTGCATAATTATCGATGTTTTCCCTTAAGTGGATCAAGATACTTTCGTGATCGGCAAGCAATATTTTAATGTAGGTTGGTGCATCGTTCTTGCCACGGTCATCTTCGCTTAAGTGGGTCAATTCCAGAAACTGTTTAAGTGATGCCGGGGCATAATGACCAAGTTTGCGGATACGTTCTGCAACTTCGTCAACAATACTTTCCAATTGAGTGTACTGCTCTTCGAAAAATTTGTGTTTGTTGTAAAAATCTGGCCCTTCTACGTTCCAGTGCGCTTTTCTTGTTTTTGTATATAAAACGTATTCATCTGCAAGAATTTTGCTTAATGAATGTGCAACCTCGGCAAGGTTTGCTGTGCTGATTCCAATTTTAGCTTCCATGATTTTGATGTTTATCTGTTAATTAAAAAATGTGTTGATTAAGTAATGATCTATTGAAATGGTTCCAGGTCCAATTAGCCATAAAAAAAGCATGGCAAGTGTATACATATATGGTACATCACGTACCTCTATCGGATCTTTACGGTGTACCACAAAGTAACCGATTGCTGTTACCCCTATTGATGGCAATAGGAAAAGCCTGGTTCCGAACCCTAGCGCAACCAGAAATGGCACAACGGTATCAGAAAAAGTGGCAACCAAGGCATTCAGTTTATCTGGCAATCCCAGGGGATTGGGCACATGTTCTTTTTCTCCGTTTTGTACACGGAATTTTTTCATGCCATGTACCCTGAAAAGCTCGAACATGAGCAGCAGCCTAAAAATAAGTACGGCCCAGTTATTAAAGTCTGATCCCAGACCAGAATAAAGCAGGTATTTAATGATATTTTCCATGGTTTAAAAAGCAAAGCACGAGCAGCCCAGAGCGCCCCAAAATGCGGTGTAATTGTTTACAGGGAGGTTGCTGGTCCTTACTGCATCGTGATTATGGTTATGGACATTACAGCTACCCACGCAGGAGTGCACCATTGCTAAAACTGAACCGGCTCCCTTTGCACCCTTTGTTTTTCCTTGCTGATCTGTTTTATGCGTCAATGGAGAATAATACCCATTATAGTTTTTGGTTGGTGACCAGTCTGGTAGAATCGGGATTTTTGGTGGCGAAAAAGAAGAGAAATCGCCTTTAGCATATACAATTTTGCCATCAACAATAGTTAAATCAGATTCGATACTTTTGATCTGCTCATCGGCAACCTCGAAATAATCATGGTTAAGTACAGCTAAATCTGCAAGCATGCCTACTTCGATATCACCCTTTTTTTGCTGCTCGTTCGAAAACCAGGCACTACCTCTGGTATATAGTTCTAAAGCGGTTTCTCTTGATAAAACGGTTTCTTCACTGTAGATTTTTAAGCCACCAACTGTTTTACCGGCAGTTAACCAAAACATGGAAACCCATGGATTGTAACTGCTTACACGTGTGGCATCAGAGCCTCCGCCAACAGGAACTTCCATTTCGAGCATCTTTTTAACCGGCGGTGTTTGTAAGGCGGCTTTTGTGCCATAACGCTCGGTGAAATATTCACCCTGATAAGCCATTCTGCTCTGGATCGCTATGCCACCGCCCAATGCTTTTACACGTTCAATGTTCCGCTCGTCGATGGTTTCGGCATGGTCGAAAATCCAGGGCAGGCCAGCAAAAGGAATATCTCTATTTACCTTTTCGAAAACATTTAGAAAACGACCGATACTTTCATTATAAGTGGCATGAAGCCTGAAAGGCCATCTTTTTTCGACCAGTAAACGCACCACACGTTCCAGTTCGGGCTCCATATTATCCGAAAGGTCTGGCCGCGGCTGAAGAAAATCTTCGAAATCTGCTGCAGAGAAAACCAGCATCTCACCTGCTCCGTTGTGACGGTACATATCATCTCCCTGATAAAGTTTTACGGTATTGGTCCAGTTGTCAAAATCCTCAAACTCCTGTTTGGGGCGTTGGGTAAACAAGTTATAGGCAATGCGAACGGTAAGTTGTTTTTGCTCATTCAATTCGTTTACGACTTTATAATCGTCAGGGAAATTCTGAAAACCTCCACCGGCATCAATCACACTGGTAATCCCGAAACGGTTCAGTTCGGTCATAAAATGACGGGTAGAATTTACCTGATGTTCGTAAGAAAGTTTCGGGCCTTTGGCCAGCGTAGCATATAAAATCATGGCATTTGGGCTGGCGATAATCAGTCCCGTAGGCTCACCATTAGCATCTCTCTGGATTTCACCGCCCGGAGGCGCAGGGGTATCTTTGGTATATCCAACGGCTTTAAGCGCAGCACGGTTCATAAAAGCACGGTCGTATAAATGCAAAATAAACACAGGGGTTTCTGGCGCAATGGCATTTATTTCTTCCAGCGTTGGCATTCGTCTTTCAGCAAACTGAAACTCAGACCAGCCCCCAACTACGCGCACCCATTGTGGTGATGGGGTAATATCTACCTGCTCTTTAAGCATCCGTAAGGCATCGGCAAGCGATGGAACACCATCCCAGCGCAATTCCAGATTGAAATTTAACCCACCACGGATTAAATGGATATGGGAGTCGTTAATCCCCGGAACAACCCGTTTTTTGCCAAGATCAATCAGCCTTGTTGCGGAACCCGAAAAATTCATGATGTCGCTATCACGACCAACGGCGATAAACTTGCCATCTTTAATGGCAACAGCTGTTATTTCTTCCTTGTGTTTGGCAATGGTATGAATCTTACCATTGAATAAAATGATATCTGCAGTCATGATGTCTTCTTTTTAGATTTGAGATCTTAATTTTTAATGGCAGCAATTGCTTCCTGAATGCCTTCTCCAGCGGTTGTAAAAAATGCCGGTCCCGCCAAAAGGATCACTTTTGCTACCGGTTTAAAGGCTGCCATGTTCTTTTCCTTTAACCAGGTTTGGGTTCTGTAAGCCTCGAAAATGCCTTTTACAACGTTGCCCGCAACCAATGCCGTTGGCGAGTCGATCCCTGCATCTTTTAAATCACTTGCAAAAGAAAAGTTGTTTACACCAAGTTTAAGCGCTTCTCTCATGGCGATGCTGCCTACTCCCGTCATCAGTTCTGATGTAAATTTATTCCGATCGCCAAGACCGATTAAAAGCAGGCGTTTGCCACCTATAGTACCCTTTGGTGGAGAAATTAAAATGGTTTCGTTGGCGTGACCAAGAAATTTCCCGCTTTTGCGGATTTCGGTGATCAAACCTTTCATATCCTGATCTAAGTGTACCAAACCATTTAAAGCTGGCGGAAGTGCGGGCGGAGAATTAAAAATATCTCCTTCGGTGTATTCGAAAACACAGGCAATCTGTAAATCGCTAACCTGCGCCGATGGCCCCTGAACCACCCCTTCGATGGCAATCCCATCAACCGTACCCCAAACTTTGGCCGTTCCGATTGCGGTGGTGTTTTGTGCAAATGCTGTTCCTGTAACAAATACAGAAAATATGATGATGGCCAGCCTGAAGTTTTGGATAGCAGCTATTGATTTTTTAGTGAAGTTATTTTTCATTTTCTTATGGTTTAAAATTTGTATGATACCTGAGCATTAAAAAACTTTGAATTGTCCCAGAGTGGTACGATATCTTTTATAAAATCACCCACCCTGAAATATTGCCCCCCACAACTGAATGAAAGGTTGTTATTGACCTTATAATCTGCACTGAGCAGATAAGTGGTACCGATAAAGCGATGGTTAGAAAGTGAACCTGAGGTATTAAAGTTTCCGCTGGGGCGATAGATCCCATCGTTTGTAGAATACCTCCAGTTAAAAACAATATCAGCCTGGATGCTTAATTTATCGGTTGGGCTAAGGGTTAAGTAAGGATGCAGATCAATTAGGTTCGAAGGTCCGATGAGTGGGTTAAATCCAAAATAACCTCCTTTGGGATATAAGGGATTAAAGGTTTGGAGTTTCCCATCGCCAGCTTTCCTGTCACCTGAGATATAATCATTCCGTAGGTTTACAGTGGGCTTAAGCTTGGTTTCTTCAAAAGTATAACCCAATTCAATAGCCATTGTCCAGGCATCGATATTGCCACTTCCAAACTTGCCAAACTGGTAGGCTGCTTCTACATTATAGATAAAACCACCGCCACTTTTCCAATACCGGGTAGCTATCGTATGCCGAACTTCTTTTGCTATGCCTTCTTCAAATTCAGCATCATCACGCCTGATGCCTAAGTAATAAAAATCGAAGTTTCCACCCTGTTCGATATTGAGGTTGGAATAAGCGCCCCAAAGGTTGGCCTGATGGCTGGGGCGATTATCGAATACCCCGAAATTCACTTCGTCAGCCGCTAAAACAAATGCATCCAGTGAAAACCGCGGTGTTGCATACATCAGTTTTGCTCCGGTAAAATACTGCCGTACGGTTGTCCCCTCTCTTACTGAAATTAACCGCCCGGAGCCGTAATTAATTTCCTGCCTACCCAACCTAAGGGCTAATTTATTCGGTGAATCTTTAAGTATCCTATATTCAGCAAACAGATTTTGTACCACAAGCTGATCTTCATCAACCGGAGAGGGACCATACTTACTGCCATTTTCGAGCGCACTGTTTAGCTGAGCGAAAAACCGCAGTCTTTCTCCAACATTTAAATCAGCATAAAGCGAGTAGCGCTGTAAAAAAGAATAATTGAAACCCTGATCTTTGATCCAGTCTTCATTGATTTTCCCTCCATACTCCTCCCTGATTTCGCCACCAAAACTGAGGTAAACTTTTTTATCGGCAGAAAGCGGCAGGAACTTTAATGTGTTATAAAAGTTCCTGGCCGAATCTTTCAGCTTGCTATAATCCTCATCGTAGCGCATAAGCTTAATGCCTTGGGCGAAAGCCATTGTTGTTGATAAGCAAAAACAGATTGCAACAACGAATGCCAAATGGGGATAATCAGTTCTCATTTTTATGTAAATGAGGATTAGTGTTTTACCATTTTGTGTGCATACTGGATACCAAGGCCATAACCTGCACCATATTTTTTCATTAGTGTGGTTACGGGCTCATAGGTTCCGGTTCTGGCCCAATCTCTTTGAAGTTCGAGGATGTACTGTACAGAA
Organism: Pedobacter sp. ISL-64; assembly: GCF_018613605.1. Taxonomy (GTDB): domain Bacteria; phylum Bacteroidota; class Bacteroidia; order Sphingobacteriales; family Sphingobacteriaceae; genus Pedobacter. Next base: position 82,877 of record NZ_JAGGPU010000032.1, read on the forward strand.
GTTACCGGTTTTACGCCTGCGTGCACCATCCGCTGAATGGCCCGTTCGTGTGCCTCATTGCTTACATCACCACAGGCATCAGTGATCACGAAAACATCAAAACCTTCTGATAAGGCCGATAAAGCCGGACCAACGATACAAACACCTGTCCAAAGACCAGCCAATACAAGTTTCTTTTTCCCGGTTGCCGTGATTGCTTTGTAAGCCGGTTCATCTTCCCAGGTATTCATAGAAGTTCTATCGATATAATTTGAGGTAGCCTGGGGATAAAATTCTTCAATTTCTGGAAAAACAGGGCCTGCAAACGACTCTTCGGCAACTGTGGTTACAATAGTGGGTACGTTAAAGATTTTAGATGCACCACAAACAATGGCAACATTTGTACGAAGTTCGGTAATAGAGATGCTTTTTGTTGCAAAAGCCATCTGTCCCTCGAAATCGATTAATACTAATGCATGATTTTCCGGAGATAATAAGTCTGGTGATGGTTTCATAATTAAATATTTTTGTTTCCCTCACTGTTCCAAGAAACATACCACCAAACAAATAACTATAAATCAGTATCTTACACAAAAACACACAAAATATAATTAACTATATATCGTTGATTTACGAATTTCAATATTGTTTTTAAGCACAAGCGGAAAGGTGTGTGTATTTTACCTACAGAGAAATCGAAGTGAATACACGTATTGGTGTTTAGTTCATTTTCTGAACAACTTGGGTATCGTCATTGCAAGAAGGCTTTTTCAGCCGGCGAAGCAATCTTTATGGCAGGACTCGCGAACATGAAAGATTGCGTCGTCGTTCCTCCTCGCAATGACGACTTATTTTTGGAATTGTTATAAGTAATTTATTTCGGGATCTATTTAAAACAAACATTTACCTCTAGGGAAATCTCCTAAATCAGCGGGATAAAATAATTGAGCAGCTAAATAATAATGAAAAAAATAGAAAAAATATTAACATTAAAATACGACATAACTCACTAAAAATCAACAGCAAAAATAAACTAATAGCGAAATTTCGTTACCGATTTGACGAACAAAAAGTCATTAATTAAATTTATAAACCCTACTTTAGCGATATGGAAAGCAAGGGCATATCTGAAATTCAAAATCAAGAACATGCCATCCTAAATATTAATGGAGCGACAGTACTTGAAATCGAAAATGCACGCTTGGTTAAGAAACTCGAACAAAAAGAAAGGGAAAATGCAGTTCTGTTATCGTTAAGCAACTCCATTGCTTCCATCAGGAATAAACTTGATCTCTTCGATGTAATAGATCTAAAACTTAAAAAATTATTTGATTTTGATGACTTTGTAATCTGTTTGATTAATGACGATCAGGAGACCCATAGTGCTTTCATCTATAATCAAAAAGAGGATTTTCTTAAAACAGCCGGTATAGCACCAGAATCATCGAAGAAGTACACGCTTGATGACGGCATGTGCAGGGCGATGATTTCTTCAGAAAAACCAATCGTTTTTAACGTTGAAGAAGTTTTAAAGTGGGATGACGCACCTGCCTGGTTATCATTTTGGCACAATAAAGGCATCAAAGAAATGATTGGCCTGAAAATGGTGGACCGATCAGCATGTATCGGTTTCTTTTACCTCTACACTAAGAACACGAATTCGTTATCGAATATCTATTTTGATCTGCTGCAGGGCATTTCGCTGCAGATTTCAATTGCGATATCAAACATCCTTGCAAACGAAAAAATAGAGCAACAGCTCTTAGAAATCAATGCATACAAACAAAAATTAGAGGATGAAAAAAGCTACCTGCAGGAGGAGATCCAATACAAATACAACCATACAGAAATCATCGGGCAAAGCAAGTCGTTAAAAGACATTTTCCACCTGGTTGAGGCTGTGGCTGCTACCGATAGTACTGTACTTATTACCGGGGAAACAGGGACAGGAAAAGAACTCATTGCAAGGGCATTACACAATTCCTCACTTCGCAGCAATGAATTGATGGTTAAAATCAATTGTGCCGCAATCCCCGCTAGCTTGGCCGAAAGTGAACTTTTCGGTCATGAAAAAGGCAGCTTTACAGGTGCAACTGAGCGGCGCATCGGCAAGTTTGAACTGGCACACAATGGGACGCTTTTTTTAGATGAGATTGGTGAACTTTCATTAGAACTTCAGGTAAAGCTGCTCCGTGCATTACAGGAAAAGGAAATTGAACGGATTGGCGGCAGGGACGTAATTAAAACAAATGTGAGAATTATAGCTGCCACGAACAGGAATCTGCTAAAAGAGGTAGAAAAAGGAAGTTTCAGGAGCGACCTATATTACAGGCTAAACGTATTTCCAATTCCAATCCCCCCGTTGAGGGATAGATTGGATGATATCCCCCATCTTACGGCATTCTTCATTGAACGCATTTCAAAAAAAACAGGAAGGCAGGTAAACGCCATTTCCAAAAGTGCGCTGAACAAACTCATGCTCTACCCCTGGCCGGGAAACGTGAGGGAACTAGAGCATTTGATTGAACGGAGCATATTATTAACATCCGGCAACATATTAAAAGAAATTCACCTACCTAAAACAGATAGAAATGAGGCAATTAACAATACGGATGAGCAAAAAATCAAAAGCATCCACGAAAACGAGCGCGACCATATTCTATCGGTTTTAAAACGTTGCAAGGGAAAAATATCGGGTATTGGTGGAGCTGCAGAAATATTAAATATCCCTGCTACCACCCTTAACTCAAAAATTAAAAAATTTAAGATTAAACGGGAACATATCCTGAATAAGTAACATTTAATGATAGAATTAAACAAACTGTCTAAAAAAACTGCAGCAGTAAAGCAGATCAATAAAATGATCGTGCTCATCATACTATTTGCGATTTTCAGTTTAATACTCATTAAGAGCAGTAATACTTCAGCCAGAGATCGGGTAGGCAGTCTAAACCCTACAGATTCCCTTCAAAAGCTGCAGAGACTTTTGGCTGATTCAAAACCCGATACAAACCGCATACAATACCTGCTAAAAATTGCCGATCATTTCATCAATCAACAAGAAAACCAAAGCATAAATTTAGTGAGGGCAATGCCTTATCTGCAAAAAGCACATATTTTAAATGATCAACTTAAATCCCAAAACTGGGAATTCCGTACCCTTATGGCTTACGCCCGGTTTTTGAACAAAAAACATTTAAGAGTGCAGCAGGCACTCACCTATGAAAAGGCAATCGCTATTGCACAAAAAGCTGGCAACAAGCGCTTCGAAGCCAGCGCATGGTATTCTTATTACATTAGTGTTCCCGATACGGTTTCTGATTATAAAAACAAAACATTTTACAACCGGGCAGCCACTGCACATGCTTTGTATAAAGAAATCGGCACCTCTTTTCAGGAAAAATACAGAGAGGCAACGCTTCTAAAAACAATGGCCGACTTTCATTTGGAGGAAGAAAAATTTGATTTATCCATAAAAGAGCTTTTTGAGGTTATAGCGCTGGATAAAAAATTCAAACTTCCCGATCTGCCAATGGCCTACGACCTGCTTTCGGCCGTTTATGAAAGAAAAGGAGAACTCAGTAAGGCACTGAATTACGCATTACTGAGTGTAAAAACGGCACAAAACAACCACGAGGAAGTACTCGGCACTTATTTAAACCGGGTGGGCTCTGCATACGAGGCTATGGGTAAAGCTAAGGAAAGTATTGCATGGTACCATAAAACCCTTGATGGTAACAATAAAAAAGATCCTTTCCGCTTTGTTACGGCTTATTCCATTACGAGCCAAATGATCAAATTAGGTGAAGCAAAAAAAGCACTGGCCATACTCGAAAAAACGTGGAGCGAGGTTAACAATCCATCAAGTGGACATGAATATTTTATGTTTCTGGCATTTGGCGAATGTTATGCAGCGTTAAAAAAGTACGATCTGGCAAAAAAGTATTTCGATAAACTGCTGGAAGATGCTACATTAAAAACATATTCCAACACTTTCCAAACTTCAGTTTTCTTCTCTGTAAGCGAATTTTACTTTGCCCAGAACAAATACGAGCTAGCTTTACAATTCGCCGAAAAGGCGAGAGAAAACCAGATCAGCATGACCTTGCCAAGGCAGATCCGCTTAAATGAAATTCTTTACAAAATAGATGTATCTACAGATCGTCCTGCCGAGGCCATTATTCACCTGCAAACCTTTCATAAGCTTAGAGATTCTATGCTTAGCCAGGAGAATTTAAATACCATTGAGCGTTTGAAGATTGAATTCCAGGCCTCGCAAAAGGAGAATGAAAATGAAATCCTCAGGAAGAAATCACAATTACAAAGTCAGGAGCTTAACCGCATTCAATGGATCAAAAATGCCACTATCGCCGGGCTGGCATTTTTAACTATCGTGCTTGTTTTAATCTATGGCAGGTTCCGGTTGAAAAAGAAACTTCATGATACTTTGGTAAAGAAAAAAGCAGATATAGATCTTGCCTACGCCGAACTTGAAGTAAATATTCAACAAAAAAATAATTTAATTGAAGAGAAAGAAAGCTTAATTAAGGAAGTGCACCATCGGGTTAAAAACAACCTGCAGTTAACAATGAGTTTACTGAACAGCCAAAGTTATTACCTTGAAGATTTATCGGCAATTGAGGCCATAAAAGAAAGTCAGCACCGTTTGAAAAGTATTGCATTGATTCATCAAAAGCTCTACCAAACAGAAAATCTGGCTACCATTAACATTCAACCTTATATTGTAGAATTGGTTGAATATTTAAAGGAAAGCCTGAACGATGATAAAAAGATCAGCTTTGATCTGAATATTTTAAATCTCGAGCTGGACATTTCGAAAGCTGTACCGCTCGGCCTAATTATTAATGAGGCAATTACCAATATTTTTAAATATGCTTTTCCTGATAGGCATGGCGGAAAAGTGATCATTAGCCTAAAAGAATACCAGGAAGATCATTATCAACTATCTATTGAGGATAACGGCATCGGATTACCCGCCGATTTTGATTATGAACAGAGCAACACACTGGGCATTATTTTAATGAAGGGATTGAGTGCCCAAATTGATGGTGTTTTTACGATGGAAAGCAAAGATGGTGTTTCGTTAAGCTTAATTTTTATAAATAGAAGTGAAGATTTATTCCTGTTGAAAGATTAATTGAAGATGAGGACAGAAAAAATTCTAATTGTTGAAGATGAATTTATCGTCGCGCACGATCTGCAGATGATTTTGCAACGTGCCGGCTATCTGGTTGTCGGCATTGCCGATTCTGTTAAAAATGCTCAGGCCCTACTGGAAAAACATCAGGTAGACCTGGTTCTTTTAGATATCTATTTAAAGGGCAGGTTAACCGGCATTGATCTGGCTTACGATTTGATGAAAAGCCAGATCCCATTCATTTATATCTCTGCAAATTCGAATGAAAAAGTGCTGGAGGCTGCAAAGTCTACCTGCCCGTACGGGTTTATTGTTAAACCTTACCGCGACCGGGACATTTTATTAAGCATTGATATTGCCAGGTACCGCAAGGAAAACAGCAACAACATGAAAATGAGCAGCGAGCGCTTTATGCAGGATTTCATTGTAGATATTTCGATGAAATCGTTAACCTGGCAAAAGAAAATTTTAGCCATTGCAGCTGCCTTCCAGCCATATATTCCTTTTGATTTTATTGCGCTTTCAGGTATTGCAAAAGATGGAAAACGATATAGCGAAACTGGAATCACCAGAAAAAACTTCGACCAGTACGACTTATTTACAGCAAATGAGTTCTTAAAATACGCGGGTTTAAGCAGGGCAGAATATGATACCATCAATCAACTGGTACCCGAAACAACAGCCGACGCCATTTACATTGGTGATGATTTTGAGGGGGTAAAAAAGGCTGCTCCAATGAAAAATTTAATCGCCACCACTTATCATCTTTATTCTAATCTGGTAAAAACATTCTACCTGGAAAATGGTGATCAGATCAGCTTTTCGTTTTACAGTAGAACCGAAAACATTTACCAACCCGCACACATGGAGCTGCTTAACTTTTTGTCAGGCACTTTAGAGAAAAAATTGGTCCATATTATCGAGCTTGAAAAAGCGGGAACGGAAACAGTTTTACATCAGGAAAGCGGCAACTATCCTGTAGTGAAAAAAAATTTTGAAAATATTATTGGCAAAAGTACTGCTTTGCTCAGTGTTTTAGACAAGATAAAAATTGTTGCACCAACTGATACATCTGTATTGATAACCGGGGAGAGTGGAACAGGAAAAGAAGAAGTTGCCAAAAGCCTCCACCGCTTATCACATCGAAACACAAAACCAATTGTGGCCGTAAATTGTGCTGCACTACCTGCTGATTTAATTGAATCCATTCTATTTGGCTATGAAAAAGGCTCGTTTACAGGCGCTGTGAACACCAGAATCGGAAAATTTGAAGAGGCGAACGGTGGCACCATCTTTCTCGATGAGATTGGAGAAATGCCCTTCGATCTGCAGGCAAAACTACTTCGGGCCCTGCAGGAGAAAGAAATTGAGCGAATTGGTGGCAAACAACCTATTAAAGTCGATTTAAGAATAATTGCTGCTACTAACCTCAATCTGGAGAAAGAGATTGCAAAAGGCAGGTTCAGGCTGGATCTTTTCTATCGTCTTAATGTTTTTCCAATACATGTTCCTCCGCTTTGTCGACGAAAAACCGACATCCCACTATTGGCAGCGTATTTCGTTCAGAAACATGCAAAGGAAGTAGGTAAAAATATTACTGAAATTCCCGCTGATTTTATGGATCGGCTAATGTTATATGATTGGCCAGGCAATATCAGAGAACTGGAACATGTGATGCTGAGGAGTGTACTGCTTTCATCAAATGGAAAACTTAATCCCGCTCATTTGGAACTTGGAATTAAAAATGAAGAACCGCTTTCGCAAAATGGAATAAAAACGATTATTGACAATGAAAGAGACCATATCATCAGGGTTTTGGAGCTCTGCAAAGGCAAGGTTGCAGGCAGCGGTGGTGCGGCAGAATTATTGGGCATTCCGGCAACTACTTTGAGTTCTAAAATTAAAAAGCTGGATATAAAACGTTAATGATATTTAGTAAATCGACGATATATCATGAATTCCGAAAACCAACTAACACAATAAAACACTGATAAACAAAAACTTAAAGATTGGTATTTTTCTTGATTTGAATAGACTGTATTAATCAAAAAGGGACCTTTGTTGGCCGTTGATTTATATCTAACGCTCGCCCGAAATAGAAAATGAAACAGAAAATCTTAATTGTAGAAGATGAATTTATTGTAGCCAACGATCTTAGGATCATGCTCGAAAAAGCTGGCTATAAAGTGTGTGGGGTAGCGCCATCGGTGGTAAAGGCGCTTGAGTTGATCGCAGCCAAAGAACCCGACTGGATACTGTTGGATATTTTTTTGCAGGGCGACAAAACAGGAATTGATCTGGCTGGTCAGCTTACAGAAATGGGAATCCCTTTTATTTATATTTCCGCAAACACCAATCAGGGGATTTTAGAAGCCGCAAAAGCAACCCTACCCTATGGCTTTTTGGTTAAACCTTTCCGCGAAAAAGACCTGATGGTAATGTTGGATATTGCCCGTTACAGACATGAACAAAACCTGAAATATAACCATCATAAAGAACCACCGCTACATAAACAGATTGAACATATTGCGCAAAAGCAGGAAACGGTTTCGCAGCGTTTGAAACAGATCAGTGCCGCGATGCACCCCATTGTACCTTTTGATTTTCTCTGGATTACCAGATCAAAGCCACGCACAACTACAAAAGATGTTTACATCAGCCGCGCTTCCGACGGAACGTTCGATATCCTCAACACCGACGCTTTATTGAAAGAAACCAATATTTCAGATCGTGATTTTAAAACATGGAACAGCACTGCGCTTGCTCATAATGAGAAACCCATCTTTAACGGATATGATTTTCGGAAACTGAGAATGGAAAGTCTATCTGTACAAGCGCTTTCAGACCATTACAAACTCGAATCAGCCTTGATTACCGAAATTGAAAGAGACGGAGATGTATTTCAGTTCGTTTTTTTCAACCAGCTTTCAGATATCTACACAAAAGTTCATTCGGGTATTATTGGCCAATTTAAGAAAAGCCTTGAACTCATTTTAGATAAAATTATTTTAAGTAAGGATAGTATCGCTCAAACTCCAGCTATGAGCTTACCTGTAGTTGAAAAGCCAATCATCAAAAAAGAACAAGCTATAATAATCCAAAAGGATTTTAATGGCATTATTGGTAACAGTGCTTTACTGCACGCCGCATTTAAGAAATTGGAATTGGTGGCACCCGATGATACTTCGGTGCTTATTTTGGGCGAAAGTGGTACCGGAAAGGAAAAAATTGCACAGACCATCCATAAATTATCTCCCAGAAAAAACAAAGCGCTGGTTACCGTAAACTGTGCAGCCTTACCCTTAACCTTGATAGAGTCGGAACTTTTCGGGCATGAAAAAGGAAGTTTTACAGGCGCGAACGAAAAACGCATCGGCAAGTTTGAACAGGCCGACGGAGGTTCGATTTTTCTGGACGAGATAGGCGAACTTCCCTTAGAAGCTCAGGTAAAACTATTAAGGGTGCTCCAAGAAAAAGAAATTGAACGTTTGGGTGGAAATTACACCAAAAAGATAAACGTTAGGATCATTACGGCCACCAACAGAAATCTGGAGAAAGAAGTCGCAGAAGGCCGTTTCCGCCTTGACTTATATTACCGCTTGAATGTTTTTCCGATAGAATTACCTTCGCTGAGAGACCGAAAAGAAGATATACCTGCTCTGGCTGCTTATTTTATTGAAAAATATGGCAAAAAAAGATCATCATCAGTTACTTCAATATCTACGGATGCATTGAATGAAATGCAGGATTATCAATGGCCTGGAAATGTCAGGGAATTGGAGCACCTGATAGAAAGAAGTATGCTGTTAACTGAAGGGGAAATGATTACTAAAGTTGACCTTCCAAACCCTAGCCTGGCAGCAAACTTTGCTCATGGAGATCATTTCAAAATCAAAACCATGGAAGAAATGGAGAGGGAGCATATTATGAGCATTTTACAGATGTGTAAAGGCAAAATATTTGGCCCGGGCGGCGCGGCAGAAATCCTTAATATCCCCTCTACGACATTAAACTCTAAAATTAAAAAACTAGGGATAAAATTTGAATTTGTTAAGTAGGCAGTTGAGGCTTTAGTCCTGAGTCGGTAGTCTGGAGTCCAGAATAGATTAAGCGCTGTGATTTGTTATCCCAAGGGATAATTTATAAGAAAAATGGTTTTGAGGTATCGTCATTTCGACCGTAGTGGAGAAATCTTTCAAAGTTCATTTCAATAATTTGCTTCAAAGATCTCTCCATTCCGTTGCACTCCAGTCGAGATGACGACTCTTATATTGGAATCTGTACCGTAATCGCGAGGTATCGTCATCTCCTCAGTGTTCCATAGGAAGTCCTTTGGAGGAGAGATTTTTGAACAATGTTAAAGATTTTGTTTCGCAGCGCCTCGCCACTGCTGTATAAACCATTTAGCCATTACCATTTACTGCAATTTCTTATGCGGAATTTTAGTATCTGATAAATCGATCTGCATTTCCTGCTTCCTGATCATCTCATCACTAAATTGCTTTTCCTTTCGGATTTTGTGAAGTTCTTGCCGCTGGATATGATAAATATCTTTTAAGATATGGTTATAAACTTCCATCTCCGCATTTTCAATTGCTTCGCACTCCATTGATTCGAGTCTTCTGGAGGTGTGGTTTAAGCTGTTCTCGAGTTCATTTTTCAAACCATTTACCAATCCGATTCCTTCAATCTCCTCTGCGTAGTTTTCCCTTAAGCGGTTTAATGAAACATTTAACAGCCGCTGTTTAATGCTGGCCTCTTGTTGTTCATCAGGTACCAGTGGATCAATTTCGTAAATGTTGATCGCCTTGATTATATAAGGCAAAGTAAGGCCCTGAAAAACCAGGGTAACCAAAATAACCACAAACGTGATGAAGATGATCAGGTTGCGGTGTGGAAAATTAATGTGGGCAGCAGTAGTAATAGGCAATGAGAGTGCCGCAGCCAAAGAAACGACTCCTCTCATTCCAGCCCATCCGATAATTAACGGGCCTTTCCAGCCTGGGTGGGCTTCACTCCTTCTTACCTTGGCAGATAGCCACCTTGGTATAAAAGCTACGGGATAAATCCAGGCGATGCGGAGTACAATTACAAGTGCACTAATGATCAGTCCATAACTAAAAGCTTCCCAAATTGAATAACCTTCTAAGCCGGCCATTATGATAGGTAATTCCAGTCCGATCAAAATAAATACCAGAGCATTTAGGATCATGGTTAATGTTGCCCATACATTGATGGCTTGCAAGCGGCTTTGCCCATCTACAAAAATTTCGTGCGACCGGTACGATAAAAACAAACCGCCGCTTACCACAGCCATCACGCCCGAAAAATGGAACTGCTCAGCAGCCAGATACATAAAATAGGGCGAAATTAAAGTGATGGCAGCATCGATGCTGGGTGTAGTAGGTAAAAACCGATGGATAAGATATAATACGTGAGCCACGGCCAATCCGATTACAATGCCCATAACAGTACTTAAGAAAAAGTCACCTGCTGCATTTGAAAGCGAAAACTGCCCTGTAATTACCGCAGCTAACGCAAAACGGAGTACAATTAAACTTGAGGCATCGTTAACCAAACTTTCGCCCTCCAAAATGGTGGTAATCCGTTTTGGCACTTTAATATTCTTCAATACCGATGTTGCCGCAATGGCATCAGGTGGCGAAACAATGCCCCCAATCAAAAAGCCCATGGCAAGTGTAAAACCGGGAATCATGGAAGAGGTTAAAAATGCAACGGCTACCGATGTGATAATAACCAGGCCAAAAGCAAGCAAACTGATCGGCCTGCGCCAGCGCCAGAAATCATTCCATGAGGTATACCAGGCAGCTTCATAAAGCAGCGGAGGAAGAAAAATCAGAAATATAATTTCAGGATCTATAGACATTGGCGGGATACCCGGAATATAGCTGATACCTAGACCGGCAATTACTAAAAATATAGGATAGGAAATTTTTACCTTTTGCGCCAGCATAATCAACAGAAAAGCTGCTGAAAGTAAAATAATGAACTGAAGAAGGGTATAGTGCATAGCTTTTTCAAAACAAAAAACAAACCACAAATATAATCAACAAATAACCAGTTATTTGAGCTTTAAAGGGTTGTTGTTTCAGCAAAGCAATTGACGATATAACGTAATTTTACCTGGAATAATTGCTGCAATCCGCTAAGCAAACAATAAATGGGTAATACGATAATGCCAGAAACCAATGCTCCAGATGTTGGTTTAATCAATACGATTATCTCACCGCCAAAGCATAATCAAAAATCATTAAGTAGAAATCAATCCTACCAAACAACTACCGTAAATTAACGAAATAAAGCAAATAAATAACCAACAAATAAATAATAAATAACTAAAAATCAAACACTTAACAAAATGGATCGCAAATTGTAATAAGTCAGCACGAAACTTAACATACAGTTTAGTGATTACCTTAACATCAATTATTAATTTTGGGTAATTCGCAAAAACTGCTTTAAACAATTAAAATTAATCTAAAAGCTATGAGTACAATTAAAGTAAAAGACGGAACTGAAATTTATTACAAAGATTGGGGAACGGGACAACCAATCGTTTTTCATCATGGATGGCCATTATCTGGAGATGACTGGGATACACAAATGATGTTTTTCCTGAAACAGGGATATCGGGTGATTGCGCATGACCGCCGTGGGCATGGCCGCTCAGGTCAAAGTGCCAATGGCAATGATATGGATACCTATGTAGCCGATATTGCAGAACTAACAGCAGCACTCGACCTGAAAGATGCCATTCACATTGGCCACTCCACAGGTGGTGGTGAAGTAATCCGTTACGTTGCGAAACATGGAAAAGGCCGCGTTGCAAAAGCAGTTTTAATCAGTGCAGTAACGCCGATTATGATCCAAAACGAAAGCAATCCGGAAGGCGTGCCATTGGCGATATTTGATGAAATCCGTCAGGGTACAGGTTTTACCAGAGCCCAATATTTTTACGATTTCCCGGTAGCATTTTACGGCTGGAACCGTGATGGTAAAACCGTTCAGGAAGGAATAAAACACAACTGGTGGCGCCAGGGCATGATGGGATCTGTATTGGCACATTATGAGGGGATTAAAGCATTTTCGGAATCAGATTTCACTGAAGATCTAAAAAGTGTGGAAATTCCAGTATTGGTATTGCATGGAGAAGACGACCAGATTGTTCCTTTCAACCAGGCACCAAGAGCGGCAAAATTGTTGCCAAATGGAAAACTGATCTCTTACCCAGGTTTCCCTCATGGTATGCCTACAACAGAGGCAGAAACAATTAACAAGGATATTTTAGCCTTTATTAAATCGTAAAGTATTTATAAACCTGTCACATTAAGCTTGTCGAAATGCCTGTAATTTTATAAATAGGGCATTCGACAAGCTATCATTTATATACTTTCTGAATAGTCGGTCCTCCCCGACTGGCGTATCGCGGAATGAAGAGATCTATGGCAACTTAAATCAGAAAATAGATTACCGGTAATTTTGATTGTTGCGCCCTGTTGCGCATAAATGGGACTGCCCAAAAGCAATAAACCAGGCACCAAATACTGCGAACAGCCTCAGGGGTTACCCAGATAAGGCAAATGCCGTATTTTAATAGTATACATCAACCAAGAGCGGTTAATAAATTAGCCGGGCCAAAAACGATCCGGCTAACACATCTTATTTTCTTTCGTTAAACACCCCTAGTTCAGCAATAGCGGGAGGGCTATCAAAGTCTGTGATGGTTACCTTTATTTTTTCGCACCAGATGCGCTCGAACCTAAAAATACTCACCTTTTTCTCTCCCTCATTTTTTGCAGCTAAAGCGTTCCATTTACCATTTGCATAGTATTGTAAACTGTAGGTAGCTTTTCTGTTATTGCCCGCGGTTAGTACCACCATATTACAGGGAACAGCTTTTTCAAAATTCAGTTCATACCATGGCGATTTTACGGTGTGATTGGACGACCAGCTCGAACCGAAATCATCATCATTGGCAAAATCCATAATGTTCATATCATCACCCCAGCTGCTGTTGCTTTTGATGTGCTTGGCGATGTTGCTCGAAATAATCGGTGCAGCGTGCGTAGGAATACGTGGAAGATCTGTAGATTTTTTATATATCTGGCCCATTTCTTTAAGTGCTGCCAAAGCGTTATCATCTATTAAACCGTTTTTACCTGGCGCTACATTGAGAATAAAATTGCAATAGGCACCGTTGTAGGGAATGATGAATTTGTTCACCAATTCAGGTACATTTTTTACCGGAGTGGTAGGGAAAGAGGTTTTCCAGAACCAGTTGGCCTGCAACGGAAGACAGGCAAGCGCCGGAAGTTTGTTGTTTTCTTTAGAAATAAACTGCCCTGCGCCTTGTTCGTAAGATTTGATATCGGTATAAAATAGCGCCTGTGTAGGATATTTTGCTGCATTTAAATCCATCACTAAACAGTTTGGCTGTAATGATTTAATCAGGTAATAGATATCTTCAAAAGGGACCTGATCATAAGAAATCCTCGACCATGGGGCGTCCCATCCATCGATAATCAACGCTGTGATCTCGCCATAATTGGTGAGCAGTTCGGTAATCTGATCTTTGATCATTTTAACGTGGGCTGGAGTAATCTGGTTTGGGCGGATGCCATGGTGGGTATCCAATATGGAATAATACAACATTACCTTTAATCCGTTTTTGCGGAAAGCATCTGCATATTCCTTAACTACATCGCGTTTTAAAGGCGTATTCATTACATTATACGCTGTCGTTTTGGTATTCCAGATCGGGAAACCACTATGGTGTTTAGTGGTAAGGCAACCATAGGTCATGTTAGCAGATTTTGCAGCTTTTGCCCATTGGTCTGCATCTAGTTTTGGCGATTGAAACAATGAAAGGTCAGCATCAGGATCAGACCAGTCCTGATCCATAAAAGTTGGCATCCCATAGTGGATAAACATGCCCAACCCAAGGTCAACAAAATCCTGTTGAAGTTCGGGCAGTGGTTTATTGGCCGATTTTTGCTGGGCAATTGCCGGATAAATAGATGTCGTTCCCGAAACGATAAGCAATAATGATAAAATCCTTTTAAAGGTCATTTCTCTTTTTTTTGGTTATGTGATTTGTATTATTTATTTAAAAGACTTACTGGATTACAGGCCTTATCAAACCCAATCATTCAACATTAATCTGGTTTTTATTGCGATCTGCTTTCCATTATTCAAAGCTACACCCGACATTGAAAGAATTTGTCGAACGAAAACGTAACAGAAACCTAACAAAAGCTTAACGTTATGGTATTTATGAAATAATACGGCTATTTTTAAAGGATAAAATGAAAGATCGTATATATAAGGCAGTAGTATTGGCCAGCTTTCTGATATTGCTTCTGGTACAGCTCAGGCTAACCTACAATTCTTACGTTCTGAGAGACAGGGATTATAGTTTAAAAGAAAAAACGCTGATTAACGACGAATATGGACGCAGTATATCCGAAGACAAAGTATATAAGGGCGGCGGAAAGATTATCGATTCGATCCTCTCGAGAAATATGCCCGCGCTCAAACAAGCATACTTAAGCAACAAGAAAGAATTTGTTAAACGCTCACAAAGCATTAGTAATACACTATTAAAAGACCTGCGAAAAGAAAGTACTATGGACAGTGTTTTCCGCTCGATCGTTAAAAGGAATGGGTTAGATTCCAGTCTGCAGTATCTGCTCACTTTCCAGTCAATTGAGATTAACTTCGATACCAATATCGGCAACATCCCCATATTTGACACCAGTACTGATACGTTGTTCAAAGCAGGCCAAAAAACACCGTTTGGAGTCATCATTGATGGCACATTGACTAGTCCGAACGTTCAGAACAGGGTAACCAACCTTTCTGTTAGTGGCAAACTGGTGTACGATTACAGAGTTACCTTTAATCTTTTTGTCGATCCTCCCGGCCGCACCTTAAAAGTAGCCTATCAAATGCTACCAACATTTTTATTGGTTGCGCTTTGCATTATTATTATTGTAGGCATTAATTATTACACCTATATCAGCTGGATGAGGCAGAAAAAAGAAACGGATGTTAAATCTGATTTCCTAAACAGTATTAAACATGAATTTAACACCCCTATTACTACTATTTTAGTGGCAAGCAAAAGCCTGCACGAAGATGAGGTGCTCAATGACAGGACACGCGTAAATGCACTTGTAAATATTGTAGAGAGACAGGCACGGCGGCTTCACTCCCACATTAACCAGATGCTGGAAATTTCCGAAATCAACAGCAACATTAACCTGGAGGAAACAGATCTTAATTATGCAATTCTTACTTTAGTTAATGATTATAAAATAAAAGTTCAAGAACCAAATGCCCTTACTTTTGATCCTCATGATTCGGAAATAATGATCATGGTTGATCCTTTTGTGTTTACCACCATGTTACAAAACATCCTCGACAACTCCTTTAAGCACAATCATAGCGATGTAAAAATGACTGTGCTCTTTATTACTGAGCATAATGGCGGATATACCATCCACATTAAAGATAACGGAAAAGGAATTGAAGACGCAATGAAAGAAAAAATATTCGATAAGTTCTTCCGTGCAGGTAAAGATAATACCGTTTCGGGCCTGGGGCTGGGCTTATATTACGTTAAACAGTGCATTGATATTCATGGCTGGGAAATCAGCGTAAGAACAACATTGGGAAAAGGGACCGAATTTTTGATTCATATCCCTGCGGAGCAGACTCTAATTAGTACAAATCATTAATCAAAGAATTTTATGAGTTATGATATCATAATAATTGAAGATGAAATAGACCTGGGCAATGTAATTTCAGAATACCTGAAATTGAGGGGGTTCAGTGTCCTATGGTTTAAAACTGCTTCAGAAGCGTTGGCGTATTATAGCGCAAACCAGCTTGATAACAAATTGGTTATTGTGGATGTACAGCTACCAGATATGAACGGCTTTGACCTGGCCACAGAGATGGTGATGATCAACTCCAATCAACCTTTTTTCTTTCTAACGGCACATAACGAAAAACAGGACCGTCTTCGCGGCCTCAAAATTGGTGCAATAGATTATATTTCAAAGCCATTCGAAATTGAAGAGCTGGTACTTAGGATAGGAAATATCATCAATAAGTTTTCAAGCACTCCAAACGTAAAGTCCCCATCCAGTTCAGGATTTATCAACATAGGTGATATCAGGTACCAAAAGGATCAGCTGTTTCTGCGGATGCCCGACAGCAAAGAAGTTTCCTTAACCGTTAGAGAATCGGAAGTATTAGACCATTTGGCTGGCAATATTAATCAGGTAGTTAAAAAGAAAGATATTTTATTGGCGTTATGGGGAAACGACGATTACTTTAATGGAAAAAGCCTTGAAGTTTTTATTTCAAGGCTAAGGCGGCTCTTTAAGGCCTCAGAACAAGTCAGTATAGAAAACGTATATGGCCTGGGTTACATTCTAAAAGTTAAGTGATAGCATATTTACTTGCAAAACGAGGTAACTGATCTTTACAAAGACGCTTCCATGTAAAAATATAGAGGTTTATGCTAACACTTCAAGAAGTGTTAGCAGGTTATATTTTCTTGACATTGATCGCTACTAACCCTTTTTTGCCCTGCTCGGTTTCATACTCCACAATGTCACCCGCCTTGAGGTCACGAACCAATAGTCCAGTCACGTGCACAAAAATGTCCTCTTGGTTCGCATCCGGCGTGATGAAGCCAAAACCCTTTTCGCCATTATACATTTTAACCTTACCTTGTTCCATATATAGATTTTATTAACATCGTGGTTGTCAATCTGTTCACCAGGTATTATAAGGACATTGATACGACCATTTCCTTCATGCCTTCAAATACCCAAGATTTTCCTTCCGCCAAAACACTACAGTACGCTCAACCTGAGATTCAGCTCAAAACTGCCGTTGGTATAGGCACTTAAAGCCGAGGTCTGTGTGGTGTACATCCCACTGATCAGGTATTTTCTTTTAAAGTCGACACCAATGCCAAATGTGGCATTTTCACTGCTATGGTATACCCCCATCAGAAACACCTGTTTGTTTGCAATCCAGGCCTGTGCACTCAGATCAAAGATATTATCGAAGCCTTTCACCCCGCGGTAGGCTACTTTTGGTTCAAGCTCTATCCCCTCCATTCCTTCGCTCAGCGTAATCTTATAACTTATGGCCGTATAAAAAGTGGCCACATCGGCCAGCTTGATCACATCTTTTTTGAAAAAGCTTTTCAGGTTGGGCAGCGATCCCTCGATGCTCAGTTTATCTGAAGTATAGGCAATGCCGAAATCCCCATCTAGATAGGTTTTTCGGTCATTGTAAAGCCCAACCATCGGGTCGTTCGGATTGCCATAAATATCTGCGTTTTCAAGACGCTGGTTCATGAAACCTACAGACAGGCCAAAATGAAGCTGCTGGTTGTTTGCGTTTAAAGGCAGGTGGTAGGCATAACTACCTACTATGCGGGTCTGCCGCTGTAGCCCCGCACTTTCATTGCTCATGTTCAATCCTACACCAACTTTACCAAAACCATAGTCTGCGGTGAGATTCTGCGTTACGGGAGCGCCCGGAACGTTATCCCAAAGTTTACGGTAGGCCCCGTTTATGCGCAGGCCATTGTTTGCACCTGCAAATGCGGGATTGATTACATAACGGTTGGTATAATATTGTGAGGAAAGCGGATTCAGCTGTGCATGAACACTGGCTGCAGGTATCCATACGGCCAGTAACATCAATAATTTATATAAAGTCTTCATTTGATCTTCTCTTTAATTTAACTAATTTTCCCTTACCAGTGTGATAAAACCCTTTACCCTCATCTTATCTGTACCGAAATCAACAATATAATAATAGGTACCCTCTGAAAGTGCCGTTCCGTTGACTGTTCCGTCCCAGCTGTTATCGTATGCCTTTTTACTATAAATGATCCTACCGGCCTTATCAAATACCTTAACTTCATTGTTCGGATAGTAGTCGATATTCTCGATTACCCACTTATCGTTAAAGCCATCATTGTTTGGGGTAAGAATGTTGTTCGCCTTGATTTTTGAAAGATCCTCAGCCACAGACAGGGTAATGGCCTGGCTCTGGCTGCATCCGCTGCTGTTTGTAGCCGTAACTGTATAAGTAGTGGTTTCTTTTGGTCTAACAGCTAGACTGGCAGAATTTTGACCGCTTAAGATGCCGCTTGCAGTCGCCCATACATAACTTGTAGCCCCTGTTGCGGTAAGGATAGCAGTTTCTCCCCTGCTGATACTGGTTCCCTTGTCGCTATTGATAGTGATAAGGGGAAGGGGATTGATCTTGAACACACCGTTGATATAATTAAAAGTATAATTGGCAGATACGCCGCCAACCGGCGAAAGCACATAATCTCCAGCCGCAGAAGACCTGCTTCCGGTGCTGTTTACCGATGGCTTTGTGGTTAAACTGTTTGCATTGTCAGAAAATTTAAAACCGTTGTAGCTCAAAGTAAATGCTGGCAGATCAGCTCCCTGGCACATCTGCTTTGCATCTGCAGTTACGCTTAGCACCGCTTTATTAATCGTCAGGTCAGCTGTTTTAAAATCTATAGTGTAATTAGCACCCGCGCTCAAGGTACTACCGGCAATAGCATATACGCCTACATTTTCGCCAGCCGCACGGCTAAGTGATCCGCTAAAGCTGTCGCCAGTTCCTAATGTCGGGGCAAAAGTATAGGTCAGCGCTGGATCGGTATCTCCGTAAGTTTTGCTCTTGACAGCGGCTGTTACCGTAATGGTTTTCTTAGCGATGGTTAGATCGGCTCCCGTATAAGTCAAGATATAATTTGCATTTAAAGCCAGGCTGCCCTGGTTGATTGGATAGATGCCTACATTTTCGCCTGCCATACGGCTAAGTGATCCGCTAAAGCTGTCGCCTGTTCCCAATGCGGGGGCGAAAGTATAGGTCAGCGCTGGATCGGTATCTCCGTAAGTTTTGCTCTTGACAGCGGCTGTTACCGTAATGGTTTTCTTAGCGATGGTTAGATCGGCTCCCGTATAAGTCAAGATATAATTTGCATTTAAAGCCAGGCTGCCCTGGTTGATTGGATAGATGCCTACATTTTCGCCTGCCATACGGCTAAGTGATCCGCTAAAGCTGTCGCCTGTTCCCAATGCCGGGGCGAAAGTATAGGTCAACGCCGGATCAGCATCACCATAGCTTTTATTCTTAGCGGCAGCGGTTACCATAATGGTTTTCTTAGCAATTATCAAATTTGCTCCTGTATAGTTCAGGGTATAATTTGCATTTAAAGCCAGGCTGCCCTGATTGATCGGATAGGTGCCCACATTTTCGCCCGCCATACGGCTAAGTGATCCACTAAAGCTCTCGCCTGTTACTAATGCCGGGGCAAAAGTATAGGTCAACGCCGGATCAGCATCACCATAATTTTTGCTTTTAGCAGCAGCAGTTACCGTAATGGCTTTCTTATCTATAGTTAAATCGGCACTACTAAATGCTATGCTATAGTTATTGCTTAATGCAAGTGTACCTTGATTGATGGCATAAGTACCAATATTCTCACCAACCGCCCTGCTTAAGGATCCTGTAAAACTATCACCTGTTTGCAATACAGGAGCGAAAGTATAGGTCAATGTCGGATCAGCATCACCATAGGTTTTGTTTTTCGCTACCGCTGTCACCGTTATTGTTTTTTTGCCAATGGTCAGATCAGCACCAACATAAGTTATGATATACTTCCCGTCCAGGGCAAGTGTACCCTGGCCAATTGCATAGGTACCAATATGTTCTCCCGGCAACCTGTCCAGGCTTCCGCTAAAGCTATCGCCAGCCTGTAGTGCCGGAGCAAAAGCATAGGTTAATGCCGGATCTGCATCACCATAGGTTTTGCTTTTCGCTACCGCCGTTACCGTTATTACGGTTTTCGCTTCTATCGTCAGATTGGCCCCGATGTAGGTCAGAATATAGTTTCCATTCAATGCCAGTGTACCCTGGATAATGGCATATGTACCCGCGGTTTCACCAGCTGCCCTGCTCAAGGACCCTGTAAAGCTATCGCCTGTTACCAAAGCCGGGGCAAAAGTATAGGTCAGCACCGGATCGGCAGCGCCCTGGATTTTACTCTTCGCCGCTGCTGTGACCGTTATTGTTTTTTTGCCAACAGTGAGATTTGCGCCCACATAATTTAAGGTATAATTGCTGTTCAGTGTAAGTGTACCCTGGTTAACGGCATAGGTTCCAATATTTTCACCCGGCAATCTGCTCAATGCTCCCGTAAAAGTATCAGTACCTACCAGAGCCGGGATGAAAGTATAGGTCAGTGCCGGATCGGCATCACCATAAGCTTTGCTTTTGGCGGATGCAGTT
>NZ_JAGGPU010000033.1 GCF_018613605.1 Pedobacter sp. ISL-64
ATCTTGATAGTTATTTAGACTTGCATGTGCTCTCATCTTTTTTCAATTATATTTACGAATTTAAACTTTTGTAAACATAGGAGACTTGCGCAAGATAGGGCTAGATAGGTGTGTTTACAGAAAATAATATATTCTATTCCGCCGTTATCGGATCCATAAGGGCTGAGACCTTACTTATTGAATTTGCTGGGAATCCACCTTGTTTAGCATGTTCCAGGACCATTTGTTCATTTGGAGCATTGTAAATGCAATAGATCTTATTGTCTGTCACATAGCTGTTTACCCATTGTATTTGTGGTCCCATTTTGCTTAACACCTCGTTAGATGCTTTTGCAATTTCTTTTAATTGTTCCGCGGTTGATTTTCCTACTCCAGGAATTTCTCTTTCAATTACATACTTAGGCATGATAATAGTTTTTAAATTGTTTAAAAATTCAGTTAAATAGGGAGATTTATGGTTTGTGGCTGCAGGGGAAGCACTAGAAACCGGGAGAAAATTCAGAATAGCTGCAGCTGAAATACCAATACTTAAATTTACGAAAAAATAAATGGTTTATGTGTTATCATAGTAATTTAACTAGGGATTTTGGGATTGATCCGGGATTTGGGCAAAATGCCATCCCTTGAAACGAGAAAAGCCTCAAATCTTACGATTTAAGGCTTTTTATTTTTCTCTGGCGGGGAATCGGATTACCCACTGCAACATCTACAGGAACTTTTTAGAATAATCAGGGAAATATATAAGAATAAGAAGAGAATGGAGGGTGACGAAAATTTATAAACTGAACAGGTAGCAGATTTAAAGCCTCTAGTGTTATTTAATGCGGATTTACATTATTTGGAACGTAATATTACCTAGTAGAGAATTCCTGAAAGCCTCTACTAGGTATCTTTAGTGAGCGTTAATTAAAAAAAACGCCCCATAATTAACTTATGAGACGGTTTCATTGATGATATATTATCAAATTCCGGCGTTATTATTTTCCTATTTTGGTTAACAATATCACCACAGAATCTGGTTTTGCTAAGAATGCAGAGTGGCTGGTGATCCTGTAAGGTTTTGATATAAACTTTTTCGACAGAACCAAAATTGGCAGCAGTCAGTGTCACCGGTGTAATAAATGGAATGGCTGGTTCGGGACGATAATTTTTTAAAACAAGGTTTTGAACCTGAGGGGAACCATCCTGGATAAAGATGCTTACAATCTGATTTTGTGCTACCTCGAGGGTTCCGTTAGCATCGTTTTGCGTAAGTGTTTTTTGTCCGTTGACTGAACCACCAAGGCTTGATCCTGCGTCGGTACCGGCCAGGTCAAACAGTGATTGTCCGGAAGTCGGTAAGTAAGCAGCAAGATAAACAAGCTTTTCGATCTTCGAAGGATTTTGCTCGGCAACGGCCGAAATGATCATACCACCCAGGCTATGGCCTACCAGGATAACTTTGCCGTTTATTTTTGATAAAGCATCAGCCACTTTGTCCCTGTAAAGATTTAAAGTAATTGTTGAAGGAACAGTATTGTCGCTGCCGTGGCCCGGAAGTTCTACAACGGTCACATTGTTGCCTTCATTGATCAGGCTTGTTTTTACAGCGTCCCACACATAAGGGGCCTGCCATGCGCCGTGTACTAGAACATAATTTTTGGCAGCGGGTTTCATATCATCAAGATTTTTTTTTGAACAAGATGAGAACATAATGGTAGCAGTAGCTACAGAAAGTAAGGTTAATATAATTTTTTTCATGATCTGAGATGCCTAATTGTTTAGGACATCACAAACATCCGGATATAACATGCGGATAAGTTTAACCCAGGTTAAAATCGAAAATCCCCTAAACAATTTTTAGGGGATTGTTGCAAGCCAGAAGCCTGGGAGCGAGGTAAGTTAATGAGCCTTACTTTCCAGCCATCCTTTTACGGATGCGGCTCAGTGAAGGCCCCTGGATCCCCAGATAAGAGGCAATATGGTAACCGGGTACCGAATTGAAAATATTTGAGTGTTTTTCCATCATTTCCCGGTAACGGTCCTCAGGAGTCTTAAATAAAAACCCTTCTGTATTGGTCATCACTTCATGAAAAGCCGTTTCGGCGACGATCCTTCCAAAGCGTTCCCACTGGTGGGATTGCACGTAAAGCTCATTGAGGTGATCGATATGGATATACAGGATAAGCGAATCTACCATGGCCTCGGTATAATATTCGCAGGCGGTCTGGCTCATAAAACTCTTATAGGATGCCACAAACTGGCGATCGGTAAAAAACAGCATGTTCTTTTCCTCGCCCGTCTCACTGTTTACCCGGTAGATCCTGAACACGCCATTGATCACAAAACCCAGGTGCTTGCAGACATTTTTATATTCGTTATAAAACTCCCCCTTTTTATATTGTTTCACTTTCCAGTGGGGCAGGGACAATTCAAATGCTTCCGGCTTCATACCGGCAGATCCCAAAACCGTGCGTAATAAATCTATTTCTGTTGTATGCTCTGACATGCCCTAAAATTATAGATTTTAAATGCATAGAATACTAACATACGGTATAGTGATGGGGTAACAATATTGTTGATTAACAGACGCAAACATTAAAGCAGCCAAATGCCTTTTCAAAATTTTAGTTCATTTTTCGATATTAACCTGGGTTAAACTTATTGCTGCGGCATCTCCCGATGTTTGTATTGTCCTAAACAATTAGGCATTAAACAAGATGAAAAAAGCAATTATAATGATGGCAATGAGTGTACTAGGTTTTACTGCTCAGGCCCAAAAAGCAACCAACAAAAATTCTAAAACCATAGTGCTTGTGCACGGCGCGTGGTCGGATGCATCTTCCTGGGATGCTGTAACCCCTTTGTTAAAAGCCGGGGGTGAAGAAGTGATCAATGTTAACCTTGCAGGTCACGGGAAAGACAGCACCTCATTTGCAGGCATTACTTTCAAAACCTATGTTGACCAGGTAAAGGCAGCCATCGGAACCCGCACCAATGTGATTTTGGTAGGACACAGTTTCGCTGGCCTTGTGATCAGCCAGGTAGCGGAAGAGATTCCAGCCCAGGTTAAGGAACTGATCTTCCTTGCAGCAGCCTTGCCACATAATGGCGACAGCCTTTTATCCCTGGCAAAACAGGATCCTGCTTCCCATATCGGTAAATCCCTGACCATTGACAAGGAGCACGGAGCAGCAATAATCGCAAAAGATGCCGTAGCAGACATTTTTGCCACAGATGCGCCTGCACATGTTCAGCAGTACCTCGCTACCCATATTAAAGCCGAACCGTTAGCCCCACTTGCCACACCGGTACACTTGACCGATAAAAATTTCGGAAGCATCAGAAAGGTATATATTCATACTGCTAATGATAACGCGATCAGCTATCCTGCGCAGCAATACATGGTAAAGATGGGCAAAGTGGCAAAGGTATACACCCTTCAAAGCAGCCATACCCCATTCATTTCCATGCCCGATAAATTAGCTGCAATCCTGACCGCGGAAAGCAAGTAATAAATATAAATCAATAAAAATTAAACAACATATTCTTTTTAACATCATACTAAAAATTATGAAACGCACAGCAAAAGCACATTGGAACGGAACTTTACAAGAAGGTAAAGGAGAAATCAGCACACAAAGTGCCGTACTTAATCAGATCCAATATTCATTTAAAACCCGTTTTGCCGATGGCATCGGTACCAATCCCGAAGAACTGATCGCAGCAGCACATGCAGGTTGTTTTTCGATGGCCCTTAGCGCAACATTGGAACATCACAACATTACCGCAGGCGATATTTATACTGATGCAATCGTTGGCCTTGACATGCAGGCATTAAGCATCACCGGCATTCATCTGGAATTAAAAGCAAGCATTATTGATGGGGTTAGTGAGGCAACATTTACAGAAATAGCGGAAGGCGCAAAGGCAAATTGCATTGTCTCCAAAGCATTGAATGTTCCCATTACATTAGCCGTTACTTATGGCTGATAACCCATGGCACGTAGAAGCATCCTGCCTGAAGCCCATCAGATCATATCTGGTGGGCTCTTTGATTTTTTGGTCTTTATCTCTCTGGCGGCCATTGTATAACCACCCTGGAAGCCATCGACAAAATGAATGTGTGCGTTTTTCATATCCCTGACATAACAGGACATAATGGATGAAGTACTGATATGGGCGCCAAAGATAATCTCACCCTCAGATTCCAGTTTGTCCAGGGCTTCAACAAGCTGGATTCTTTGAGCTCTTGTGCCTGAAATAACCGTATTGATCCGCCCATCAAGCACCAGGTTATCTGACATTTCCACCAGATCACTTAAGTACCGCCTACCTGAACTGGTCATGAAATAAAAATAGGCAAGCAGACCGGAAATCCCGTTTACAAGATAAAGGGAAAGCCGGCCTTTATTGTATTTGGCAAGCAGTTCACTCCGAAGCCTATTGTAGGTTGATTTAAGTTTAAGTTTTTTTGTTGAAATGGGACGGCGCTGCTTATCACTGCCATAAATGGCATCAATTCTCGCAAGTACCTTGCTTAAGATCATGCCCTGGCTTTCGGTTTTTCCGATAACCAGGAGGGTGAGCACTTCCTCTTGGTCTACCGGTACAGGGATCTGGTCCCAACGGCATTCCATCCCAGTTAAGTCAGCTTGCACTGTAGTGGATGAAGCTTTAAATGGATCATAGGCGGTACCCTTTAACTGCTCTTCAGCATAGCTTAATCCGTTCCCCAGGATAACCGGCATTGAAAAAACAGAGGATCTGCTGTGTTTGGCAATCTGCAGCTTAAACCCGGCGGCATAAATATCCCTTACAGGAATGGCCCCAATCCTAAGATCAAGATTAAAATTTGCTTTCGTGCTGGCCCTAAAGCTTCCTAACGCACTCATGATATCTCCACTTATCGAGGATGGGACAATGAAAGTCGCCCCATCACCCCCAAAGAAAAACGGTATATCCATTTCTTTGCTAAAAGCAATGTTAAGCACTATGACAATGGTACAGGTAGCTACCAGATTTACCGTTTGATGCTTGCCCTCTGAAACCGCTGCGGTTGAATTTTTGATATCCGTTAGAATAATATCCCAGTCGTTTGGCACCATACTAAAGGCCGAATCTAACGAAAACAGTTCTGCAAGTGGGAGGCTGGACTGCTCAAGCTCAGTATAGAATAAGTCTGATTTATTGTTGCTCATAACGGCTCGGTTTTTACCTTTGAGAAATCTCTTGCCTGTGTTTTAATCCCCATTTATGCAGCTCGATAACCACATTATGCAAAGATTTTCCATGATCGGTAATTGAATATTCAAATCTTTTCGGGGCAGTTGGCGATACCGTCCGTCTGATCAATAGATTCGTTTCCAATTCTTTTAACTCTTTGGATAACATACGGTCGGTAATCTGAGGGATTTCATTTGTCAATTGCCTGAAACGCATATTTTCAAAGGTTAAACAGATGAGAATAGCTAATTTCCATTTGCCGTTCAGCACATAAACGGCATCTGTTACTGGTTGGATCATAGCTTGTAATGTTTCCTTGGTATATAATTTTTCCATCTGGTTGCAATACCGAAATAAGTGCCGAACATCCTAAAAACACTTACTTTAATATAGTAAAATTAGGGGTTTTTAAACTGGAAACCTAACATATTTTGTTTACACCAAGTGCCAGGCGGATTTCCCCTGATCAACACTTAGAAATTAAAACAGGATTGCCATGTCAATCCGTTTTTTTTATGAAAAGAAAAATAAAGATATTTATCTGTCTCAACAAGTCTGAAATTTAGGATCCTGGTTTGGGACAGAAGTATTTTGAACCAGGTGTTCAAATAGGGACTCATATATAAGAGGATATTTTAGAAAGTATCTAATATATATCGATTTGATGATGGGGTAGTTCTTAAGTTTGATGAAATAGAAAATGACGACTTTATTCTAATCAGGACGGATTAACGGAATGGGAAGAAAAACCCTACAGCTATCTTTACTAGGTATAATATGGAATCGGTATAATTCTATCAAAAAACGAGAACTCCTTACTATGCTATTACAGACCGGGCCAGTTCTGCAGAAAGAGTTTACGATTGATGATGTTTTGAATAACGCAGCTAGGCTTGTCTTTGGTTTAAAGGTAGTTAACAAAGCAGATGAACCAAACGATATATCCACAAATAACCTTCCAGAACAAATGGCTAATGATATGGTCGATAAGATCCTGAAGCATGAATTATGCATTGGTAATAATTTGTCAAGAGTAGAAGGCCAGAAAAGTACTTAATTTTATAGTGAAATTTGCACTTTTGGCCGCTGAGGATGTAAATTGAAGGTGTTCGAATCCCCTAATGCTCTCGGGGTTTTATGGTCTATTTTTGGAAAAACAGTACGATTTTTAGTATAAATCGTTAATACCCATCAAATGGTGTTCATTTTGTTGTTTTGTAAATAGTTGATTGTCAATGCCGTATAGAAATAAAAGCGCGTGTTCTAAAAACACGCGCTTTTGCACTTTTGCGGAGAGTGGGGGATTCGAACCCGCGGACCCTTTAACAAGTCAACAGTTTTCAAGACTGCCGCAATCGACCACTCTGCCAACTCTCCGCTGCAAAAGTACGAACTTGAAGCAAATCTGCAAATGATTTCGAATCAAATATTTGCATAAATATTTTAAGCGTTGCTAATCATTTAGTTAGCTCGCATAAAAACTTTCAAAAAAACATATATAGGCTCAATAAAGGCCATTTTAGCTACAATTTTGGACTTTAGGTTTAAACTAAAGCGCCTCTTTAGGGTAAATTTTTTCCCGGTCTACCGATAAAACGCCATTTCCCTCAATTGCAAAACAAACGAGCCCGATTAATACGGAGACCGAAAACCAAAATTCTGAATAGGGTTTAAAAATTCCACCAGAAATATTTACAAAGAATACCGCCCCGATCAGTATTGGTAAATTAACCAGGCAGAATACACGGGTATGTGTGCCCAAGGTGATGGCTAAGCCCCCAATTAGATGTAACATAATGATCAGGTGGGCCAGTAAGCTAATGCTCACAGCCGTGCCTAAGAAAGCGCCCCTCATTAAATTACTAAAGGCTGGCATATTGATGTAAAAATCAATACCCTTCCAAATTAAAATAAGGCCTAATAAGATTCTAAAATAGTCTAACCATTTTGGGTGATGGTGATCGCCCCAGATCTGGATTTTCTTAAGCATGTTCATAACTTCTATATTTTGGTTATGACAATTTACGGAAAAATTAAGAAAATAACAATGGCTAACTATTTGATTTTAAGGCTTTTTTTTTATCAACAGTTTTACTGTTTACATAATCGGTTGGCGACATGCCGAATTGTTTGGCAAAGTTCCTTCCAAAGTGAGATTGAGAGCTATAACCAACCATTTCTGAGATTTCGTAAATTTTCAGTACCCCTTCATTTAAAAGCTCGGCCGCTTTTTTTAGCCTTGCCAAATTAATCAGTTCATTGGGGCTAAGGTTAGAAATGGATTTAATTTTCCGGTATAAGGTTGGCCGGCTCATATTCATCTTTTCTGCCAGATGTTCTACATCCAGATCCTGATTGCTGATATTCTTGTTAATGGTCTCCTGTAATTTTTCTAAAAACAGCTCGTCTGCCTTTGAATATGCAATACTTTTAAGGTGGAGCAGGGGGGAGCTCGCGAAATATGCTTTGATTTTGTTCCTGTTTTTAATCAGGCTCGAAATCTGTACCTGTAAAAACTCAGGAGAAAATGGCTTTTCTACATAGGCATCGGCACCCAGTTCTAAACCTTCAATTTTAGATTGCAATGAATTTTTTGCGGTAAGCAGGATAACGGGGATATGGCTGAATTCTAAGGTAGATTTTACTTTCGCACAAAATTCAAAACCGTCCATTTCGGGCATCATTACATCGCTAACAATGAGCTGAACAATTTCACGCTGTAATATTTCTAATGCTTCTATACCGTTTCGGGCCTGTAGTACATGGTATTTTTCTTCCAGATCATCTGAAATGAAATCAAGGATATCTTCATTATCATCAACCAGCAACACTACAGATCTTTCCATATCTTCAGTATCTTTTATGGTCAGCTTGCCTATAATTTCTTCCATTTTCCGTTCAGGTTAAATTCTATAAGTTGATGGATAGGCAATTCCAATACAAATATATTAAAATCATGGTCATTAAAATCAAAATAAAGCTCCCCGCTATGCAGTTGAGCAAGCGATTTTGAAATCGATAAACCTATTCCGGTTCCTGCCTTAATTTCTGTTTCTTTGCCCCTAAAAAAAGGTTCAAATATCTTGTCCTTAATTTCAATTGGGATGCGATGTCCATCGTTTTTTACCATCACAGCAAACTTATCGCCTTCCTGCAATGATAAATTGATCTGTACCATGGTTTTTCCGTACTTAATGGCATTGTCTACCAAATTGCTGATCATTTTGTAAAAGGCCTCTACGTCGATATAGGCAAGGAGCTTTTTCTCAGGTAAATGAAGGTTATACTTCATCTCATGCTGTTCTGCAGCAGGTTGAAACTGAAGAAATACGTCTTTCAGGATTTCTGAAATATCGGCTTTTACGAAATTTAATGAAAATTCGCTGGTTTCGGTTTTTCTGAAATCCAGTAACTGATTGGTCAATTTGAGCAGCCTATCGGTGTTTCGCTCCATAATCCGTAAATTCTTTTCTATCGCGGGTACGGCATCAGCCTGTTTAATCAGTTTCTCCATCGGGCCGATAATCAGTGTAAGGGGCGTTCTGATTTCGTGGGCAACATTGGTAAAGAATTCGATTTTCGCCTGATACACTTCTTTTTGTTTTTCATGCTCAAAAACTTCCATCCGCCTGCTGTTTTTTAATGCGATTTTTCGGTGATAGCTTCGTACCAGAAAGAAGATAATTCCACCTGCCGCGATCAGATAGAGCAGATAGGTGATAGGGCTAAGGTAAAAAGGAGGACGGATTTTGATGAGTAACTTCGCGTTTTTAGTGCTCCAGGTACTACTTCCTTCAACCAATGCTTTCACTTCAAAAATATAATTCCCAGGAGCAAGTTTGGTAAAATAAACCTTCCTGTTGGTTTTTAAATATTCCCAGTTTTTATAAAGCCCCGTCATTTTATAGGCATATTCCGTCATTTCGGGAGATAGATAGCTTAATGCCGCAAAATCGATACTAAAAGAAGATTGGTTGTAGTTAAGTTCGATGATATCGGCATAAACGATCGATTGATCAGAAACAGAATCTGCCCCATTTAAACCTATTTCTAAGCTGTTGATCTGAAATCCGGTTAAAAATACAGGGGTTTCGTATGATGCTGCTTTTAAGTTGGCCGGATTGAAGCTGACCAGCCCTTTTACACTCCCAAAATAGGTTCGGCCATCCTCATCCTGATAGGCAGAACTGTAGTTGAACTGATCGGTAAGTAATCCGTTAGCTTTAGTATAGGTTTTGTTTAAACCCGTGGATGGGTCAAAATGGATAAGGCCCCTGGTACTACTAATCCAGAACTTATTT
This sequence comes from Pedobacter sp. ISL-64, assembly GCF_018613605.1. GTDB lineage: Bacteria > Bacteroidota > Bacteroidia > Sphingobacteriales > Sphingobacteriaceae > Pedobacter. The sequence continues at coordinate 9,507 of NZ_JAGGPU010000033.1, forward strand.
GCGGCATCTTCTTCAATGCGGAAAAGGTAATTGCTCGGAAAGCCATTTTTTATACCATAACGCCTAAACTGATGTGTTTTCTGATCAAACCTGCAAAGCCCACCACCGTCTGTGGTCACCCAAATCTGTTGTTTACTATCTTCAAAAACACTATTTACGGTGTTATGACTTAAACTTTTCGCATCTGTCGGGCTATTTTGGTAGTTCACATATCCAGGGTTGGATAAGTTAAACTGAAATAAACCATCGTTAAAGCTACCCGCCCAGATATTGCCCTTGCTATCTTCAATAATCGAATAGTAAAAAATAAAGGGGAGGCCGGCAACAGGTTCAAAATCATCGCGTTTTCGGTTATAGCGATAAATCCCATTAATGGTCCCCACTAAAATTTCACCAGACCGTGTTTTACAGAAAGTAACAATAAAGTTGGTGCGTAAGGCATTTCCAACGCCTGCCTGGTAATGTTTGATTACCTTTTCTGTTTTCAGGTCTAAAACATCCAGTCCATGTTCGAAAGTACCAACCCATAGTTTGCCGCCGTCAACCAATAAACCGTGGATATTGGAATAGGCAATGCTTCCGGGTTTTCCATCGGGTAAGAAGTGTTTAAATATTCCTGTTTTTACATCGAGTTTGTTCAGGCCGGCATCTTCCGTACCGATCCATAAATTTCCGTTGCCATCCCTGGTAATTTCCCTAACGTCACTTCCACTGATCGAGTTTGTGCCTTTTTGAGGAAAGTATTTGGTAAACAGGGAAGTATGGCTCGAATAGTAGTTTACACCGCCAAAATAGGTGCCTGTCCAAACGCCTCCTTCGCGGTCAAGGCAAATGGTGTAAACGGCATTATCGCTTAAAGAATAATCGTTATTGTACTGTTTTTTAATATGGATAATCGCTCCGTTTTCGTCATTGTAAATGTAAATGCCCGATTCGGTGGCAATCCAAAACTCATGAGGCCCTGTTTTTTTGATATCCCGTACAAAAATTGGTGTGTGGTCGTCGTTTAACCGCAGTATATTTTTTGATGCCAGGGTTACCGGATTAAAGAGCTTGACCCCCTGATTGGTGGTGCCAACCAATAAATTGCCATTTTCGGTTTCCGCAATTCTGGATACCCAGCCGTATTCTATTTTTGCATTTTTACCGTTGATGTTAAAACGCTGAAAATTATTCGCTTTGGCATTGTATTTTTCCAGCGTCCCCTTTCCGGTACTGATCCATACGCTGCCATCTTTTAAAACCGTTACCAGTGAGGCATCGAAAGGCGCATTATGGGTGAAAGCCTGTATTTTCTTACTGTGCTTTTGATATAGGTATATTTTGAATGAAGACAAGATCCACAAATTTCCACGCTGATCGCTGGCCAGATCTATAATCCGCATCCCTTTGGTTTCTTTGATGATGCTGAAGCTTTCTTTTGCCGGATTGTATTGGTACACGCCGCTGTTGGTACCTACCCAAAGTGTTTGCTCCCGATCGTGGTGAAGTGCATAGATTAAATCGTTGCCTAAACTGCCAGCCTGGTCCGGGTCGTGGCGATAGGTTTTAAAAGAATAACCATCAAACCGGTTTAAGCCATCTTTTGTGCCAAACCACATAAAACCATTTCCATCCTGCACACTACAAAAGGCGGTATTGTTAGAAAGTCCGTTTTCTACCTGATAATGCCTGAAATAATAAGGTTGCGCCCACAGCAGGTGCACCGGAAACAAAAGACATAAAAGGATGAAGAGTTTTTTCAAGATATCTTGGTCAGCAGCATCAAATATATTAAAGAAATGCTTTGTTTTCAGGCTAAATTGAATTTGAGCGGATAAGTAGAAAGATTGAGACAGATCCCATTTTTATTTGGGAGAACCTTAAAGATTTAAGAAATACAGTTTTTATAGACCTGAAAACTGTAAACTGCCAATTGCAGACTAATCTGAGTGTACGCTTTTTATAGACCCTGAAAACTGTCAATTGCTAATTGCAGACTAATTTGGGCGTTACCCAAGCTGCGCAAGGGTCGGGCTTTTCAGGGCTGCGCTTCGCTCCGGTACCGATGAAGGATCGGTACTGAACCCTTACAATCCCTAACGCAAAACCCGGCGTAAAAAATCTGCAAAGTCTGATTTCAATAGCACTACAGGCCTGCGTTAAATAAACCGGATAGAACGAAAAGCCCGGAGCGAAGCATGAGCGAGGACTTGGAGTGATAGTAGGGCTTTCCTAACCGAAATGTGCCGGCCCCCTCATTTTCCAAAAAAACAATGATCACTTCAGCAACATATCGGTAACGCGACAAAACTGTCCATTGCCAACTGCCAACTGATTGGGCGTTACCCAAGCTGCGCAAGGGTCGGGCTTTTCAGGGCTGCGCTTCGCTCCGGTACCGATGAAGGATCGGTACTGAACCCTTACAATCCCTAACGCAAAACCCGGCGAGGCAGATCTTAATAGCGCTATAAGCCTTTGTTAAATAAACCTGATAAAACGTAAAGCCCGGAACCCGATTTTTTCTATCGGGAGAGGACTTGGAGCGATAGCAGGGCTTCCCTAACCGAAACGTGCCGGCCCCCTCATTTTCCAAAAAAACAATGATCACTTCAGCAACATATCGGTAACGCGACAAAACTGTCCATTGCCAACTGCCAACTGATTGGGCGTTACCTAAGCTGCGCAAGGGTCGGGCTTTTCAGGGCTGCGCTTCGCTCCGGTACCGATGAAGGATCGGTACTGAACCCTTACAATCCCTAACGCAAAACCCGGCGAGGCAGATATCAATAGCGCTACAGGCCTTTGTTAAATAAACCGGATAGAACGAAAAGCCCGGAGCGAAGCATGAGCGAGGACTTGGAGTGATAGCAGGGCTGCCCTAACCGAAATGTGCCAGCCCCATCGTTTCCAAAAAAATTGTTGCTTAAGATCCTGAGCTGAACTCAGGATGACGGATCTTTTCTTCCCATGATCGTCATCCTGAACTTGTTTCAGTATCTATCATGCTAAATGTGTTGCTATTAAGATCCTGAGCTGAAATCAGGATGATGGATTCCAAAAATCGGTCGTCATTCCCGCCTGTGCCTATCGTGTGGACACAAATATACAAACGTGCGTCATTCCCGTGAAAACGGGAATCTTAAAGCGCAAAACAAGTCTCTTCCGCCTACAATTGCATTACGATGCCCAGTCAAGTTGGGAATGGCGATTCCACGCTATATATCAACTTGTTTCAGTATCTATCATGCTTAATATATTGCTATTAAGATCCTGAGGAGAACTCAGGATGACGACCACCTTAATTAACCCCTTCAACGCAAATCGAGACAAAATGAAGAAAGATTGATACAAATGCGTATCCCTCTGAAAAGCTAAAAACCGAATCTTTGGATAAGAATTAAATAGAACTAAATCCATTTAGCTCTTTAACTAACCAAATCCCTAACCTAATATGAAAAGAAGTTTATTCTCTTATGGTGGCTTTGTCTGCCTGGATTGGTATCCGCTTCAAAAAATGTTTTTGAAACGTAAAGTCCTCTCCGCTATTTTTACTTCCATCACCTTAATCTTACTTTCCTTTCAGCTCAGTGCCCAGGAGCAAACAGCTGTTACCGGAACAGTAACCGACGAAAAGGGCGAAACGGTTGTTGGCGCCAGTATTAAAGTTAAGGGTACCAACACAGGAGTGACTACCGATGGCAATGGAAAATTCAAAATTCAGGTAAGCGATAAAAATGCTATCCTAATTTTTATTTATGTGGGATATGCCAATCAGGAAGTTGCATTAGCTGGCCGTACACAAATAAATGTTAGCCTTAAGCCATCTAACAACGATCTATCAGAGGTTATTGTGGTGGGCTACAACACACAGAAAAAGGAAGCCATTACGGGCGCCATTTCATCAATCAGCAGCAAAGATCTCGAAAAAGTGCATGGCGGTTCTACCGTGAGTACAGGCTTGGCCGGAAAGCTGCCAGGTGTATCTTTCAGGATGCCTGACGGAAGACCTGGTGCGAGCGCCAATATCCAGATCCGTAACATGGGTAACCCGCTTTATGTTATCGATGGTATTCAACAGGATGCCGGCCAATTTAATAATATTTCGCCTAATGATATCGAAAGTATCAGTGTGCTTAAAGATGCGTCGGCTGCTATTTATGGTAGTAGGGCATCAAATGGTGTAATTTTGGTAACCACAAAAAGAGGAAAAAACAGTACCCGCAATACTTTTAGCGTTGATGCTTACACGGGTTGGCAGAACTGGGTGCGTTTCCCGGAAACGACCAATGCTTACCAATGGAAAGTGGGGCAGGCTACTGCAGAAATGAACCAGAACGGCGCAACCAGTATTACCCAGGCCGAACTGGATAAATGGAAAGCAGGTACAGAATATGGCTATCAAAGCCAGAACTGGAAAGACATTATCATTGCACCTAACGCACCCCAAACTTCAGTAAACCTAAGTGCTTCGGGTGGAAGTGACCGGGTAAACTATTACTTTTCTGCTACCCGTTTAGATCAGAAAGGGGTATATGGCACAGCGAGGGAATTCGATTTCAACCGGACCAATATCCAGAGTAATATTGAGGCTAAAATAACCGATCGTTTTAAGGTGGGTATGCTCATCAATGGCCGTATCGAAAGCCGCGATCAGCCAGGTGTACCAGGGGGAGATGATTACTGGGCTGCCCGTTTTGCCTTGTTGAGAAACAGGCCTACCGAACAGGCCTATGCCAATGGCAATCCGAATTATCCGAACGATATCGGGCACAATACAGAGCAGTTCGCTGTACAGAGTAAAGCGCTAAGTGGTTACTGGAAATCAGACTGGAGAGTTTTGCAGACCAATTTATCAGCCTCTTATGAAACACCAATCAAAGGTTTAGAAATTAAAGGTTTATATTCCTATTACATCGCCGATAACGTAATTAATGGACATGAGTATACCTATAATGTATATACCTACCATCCCGAAACAGGCATTTATGAACAAAAAGTAGGCAGTTCAAACCCCTACAGAGAGCGTAGAAATGAAAAAGTATACACCAATACCTATCAGCTTCAGGCCAATTATAACCGCACTTTTGGTAAACATACCGTTGGTGGGGTATTGGTAGCCGAGCGCTTGGATCGTTTTAGAACTTATACCTTTCAGCACGCTGTACCACAAACTAATATTTTACCTGTGCTGCAGTTTGCCGATATGGATGGGCAGGATTTTGCTGATATACAGGAAGAGCAGGCCCGTATCGGTTACGTGGGTAGGTTAAATTACAACTACGACAATAAATATTACCTGGAGCTTTCAGGTCGTAGAGATGCCTCTTGGAAGTTTGCACCAGATAGGCGTGTTGGTTATTTCCCTTCGGCATCAATTGGATGGAGAATTACGCAAGAGAAATTTATGAAATCGCTTTTGGGCGAAAGCAACATCTTAAACGATTTGAAACTTCGTGCTTCCTATGGGGTATTAGGGGATGATGATGTGGATATCGATCCCTTTGCCTATATCCCAGGTTATAACTACAACCAAGGCAGTGTGATATTGGATGGGAAAAACATCACAACATCAAGAGATAAAGGCCCTATTATTAATAACCTGAGTTGGTTTAAAAGCAAAATTACCGATATCGGTATTGATTTTACGATGTTCGGTAGTAAACTTTCGGGAACGGCTGATTATTTTTATAGAAAACGCACTGGTTTAAAAGCCATTAAAAACGACGTAATTGTTCCAATTGAACTCGGATACCCGCTAAATGCTGAAAATCTGGAGAGCGATGCACAGTTTGGAGGTGAATTCTCTTTAAACTACAGAGATAAAATCGGCGAGTTTAACTACAATGTTGGTGGAAACATTTCCATTAGCAGAAAGAAACTTTTAGAAAGATATAAACCACGTTTTGGCAACTCATGGGAGAATTACAGAAGTAATGGTACCAACAGATATGCCGATATTTTTTGGGGATACGAAGTAATCGGTCAGTTTCAGAGTATCGATGAAATTAATAATTACAAAGTAAATATCGATGAAAAAGGCAACCGCTCTTTATTGCCCGGCGATTTAATTTACAAAGATCAGAATGGCGATGGGATTATTGATGGGTTAGACGAAAGGCCGATTGGTTATACCACGGCGGGGCAGCCAAACGTCGGCTTTGGTTTCACCATCGGTGGCTCTTATAAGAACTTCGATTTCACTGCAGATTTTTCTGGTGGCGCCATGTATTCCTGGAACCAGAACTGGGAGCAGCGCTGGGCATTCCAGAACGGAGGTGCTTTATTGCAGAATTTTGCTGATGACAGTTGGCACCGCACTAATCTTTACGACCTGAACAGCCCATGGGTGGCTGGTAAATATCCTGCAATCCGTTTTAATGACCGCGATCATAGTAACAATACCAGAAACTCGACTTTCTGGTTGCACAACGTACGTTATCTGCGTGCCCGTACACTTGAAATTGGTTATACCATTCCAAAAAGATGGGCAGAAAAAATCAAGATCCAGAATGCAAGGGTATATGTAAACGGGTATAACCTGTTCTCTATCGATAACCTGAAAGATTATGGTGTAGATCCGGAAATTGCAGACGATAATGGATTGCAATATCCACAGAACAAGTTCTTTAATATAGGCCTTAAACTAACGCTGTAACATGAAAAAGACTAATCAAATGAAAATATATATATACGCATTTGCTGCCATTGCATGTTTGAGTTTTGCGCAGTCGTGTAAAAAAGATTCCGAATTTTTGGATAAACAGCCAACCAGTACGCTGCCGATTGATGCCGTGTGGAAAGACCCTAACCTGGTACTTACTGTGGTTGGCGATCTGTACGATCGTTTCCCTGATTTTCAACGTATCGAATCATGGTGGTTATTTGCCGATTTTGATGAGGGTTTTGCTTCAGCGGGCGGCGATTATGGTCGTCATCAGAACCTGGAATATGGATACGACGCATGGAGATACTGGGATATGGGCGTTTACAGGCTGGTAAACGACCTGAATCTGTTTATTAAACGTGGGCAGGAAGCGACCGCTTTAAAGACTGAAGACCGAGACCGTTTTTTAGCTGAAGCGCGTTTTATCAGGGCCGGTGTTTATTTCGAGATGGTAAAAAGAATGGGCGGTGTGCCTTTGATTACTGTTCCCCTGGCTTATGATTATAGCGGAGATCCAAGTTACCTGCAATATCCAAGGGCAAAGGAATCTGAAATTTACGATTTTGTGATTGCTGAACTGGAAGCCGTTAAAACCGTACTTCCAGATAATGCAACCATTCAAAGCAGGGCTACAAAAGCTGCGGCACTGGCCATGGAATCGAGAGCTGCACTTTATGCAGGTTCAATTGCAAAATATAGCAATGCCCAATTAACCCTTCCAGGTGGAGAGGTTGGCATTCCTGCTGCAATGGCCAATGGTTATTTTACCAAAGCCTTAAATGCCGCAAAAGAAATTATCGATGGCGGTAAATATTCGCTTTACAAAAAGAACCCAAATCTGTCGGATAATTTTGCAGCCCTTTTTACCGATAAAGGCAGCAATCCGGAGGTAATATTTGCTAAAGATTTTAAATTGAAAACCAATAAAGTTCATGGTTTTACAATCGATAACCAACCGCGCTCTTCTGCCGAAGAAGCACAGGGAGGAAGGTTAAACCCTTCGTTAAATCTGGTGCAGTCTTTCGAAAAGCTAGATAATACTTATGCCTCTTTGGCTGCTGTTGATGGCAGCGGAAACCCGGTTTATTACACCAATATCACCGATATTTTTGCTGGCCGCGATGCACGTTTAGCCGGCACTGTAATTCTCCCTGGAACACAGTTTAAAGGTAAAACGGTAGATATATGGGCGGGCTATCAATTGGCAAATGGTACAATTGTAACGGGCGACAATTTTGCGCAAAGTAAAAGCAATGTACTTCCCGGTAACCCAGGTTCGGTGCAGGTAGTGGGCGGTGATGGTCCTGTTGATGGGCTTGAATTCAGCGCACAGTCAGGATTTTACGTGCGTAAATATTTAGATCCTGCTACAGGCTCAGGTCAGATTGGTACCCGAAGTGAGGTATGGTGGGTTCGTTACCGTTATGCCGAGGTATTGTTAAATGCTGCCGAAGCTGCTTTTGAATTGGGCGATGCAGCTACTGCAGCCAACTATATTAAACCGGTAAGAGACCGTGCAGGATTAACCACAGCATTAAGTCCGGCCGATATTACTTTCGACCGGATTGTACACGAACGCAAAGTAGAATTCGCCTTTGAAGGACATCAGCTTTGGGATATGAAACGTTGGAGACTGGCCGATAAGGTATGGAACGGCAACAATATGTCGGTTGCTGATTTTACCAATGCCAGCAATATCGGTAGCGCAACACGTACCAGCACACAAGTGTTTGGCTTGTGGCCCTATAAATACTATAATCCGGGTAATGCAAATCATTTAAAGTATATTTTTAAGGTGATTAAACCCAGCCGTGTAACGGCAGCGCACCGCTTCCGCATCGGCAATTATTACTCTTCAATCGGGCAGGATGTGCTTAATGGCAACCCGAAAATTATCAGAAACCCTAATCAATAATCAGATACAGACATGAAAAATAGACTTTATTTCATCATAGGGGCAATTATAACCGTGTTATTCTCCGCTTGTAAAAAGGATAATTACGAAGCACCCGCGGCCGATTTCACAGGAAGGATCGTGTATAAGGGCGAAGCAATCAATGTGCAGTACCGCCAGGTAAACTTCGAACTTTGGCAATCAGGCTTTGGCAACTACTCCGCATTAAACGTATATGTTAATCAGGATGGTAATTTTTCGGCTAAGTTATTCGATGGCAACTATAAACTGGTTTTCTCACCAAACCAGGGGCCGTTTTTGTGGAAAAAGAATGCAGCCGGTAAACAAGATACCATAGCGGTAAATATCAGCGGTAACAAAGTGATGGATATAGAAGTAATGTCTTACTACATGATCCGCGGCGCTAGTTTAACAGCTGCATCTGGAAAAGTGAACGGATTCTGCAAACTGGAAAAAATCATCACCGATGCCAATGCAAAAGATATAGAAAGTGTATCGCTGTATATCAACAAAACACAGTTTGTAGATGGAGGTAATAATATCGGGGTACAAGAACTTAGGGGGGCAGCCCTAGCCGACCTGAATAACTTAAATATGAGTGTAAGTATCCCTACGATTGTACCGACACAAAATTATGTTTTTGCCAGGATAGGGGTCAAAATTGCAGGAGTAGACGACCTGATTTTTACGCCTGTAACCAAAGTAAGTTTTTAAAGGCCTGAAGGCGTTTAAGAAGTTAGATTATAATTAAAATGGATTTTTAAAATTTCGTCATTCCCGCGCAGGCGGGAATCTTAATGCGCATGTAACCAATCTACATTATGCATTAAGATTCCCAATCAGGGTGGGAATGACAATCAATCGAATCATTATTAATAATCATTATCTTACCCTTAGCAAATCATATTAAATGAAATATCTTTTTGCCTTTTTTTTAAGCGCGTCAGTATTTTTTATGGACCAGCAAGCATTTGCCAATCCGTACAAAAAGGCATTGAATGACACCCTTTATCTGGCCGATCCAACGATTTTTTTGGATGGCGGTGTATATTATTTATATGGCACAAGTAGCGGTGAAGGCTTTCTGGTTTATTCATCCAGCGACCTTAAAAACTGGACCAAACCGACCGGAAAAAATAAAGGATTTGCATTAAAAAAGGGCGATTCCTTTGGGAGCGAGGGTTTTTGGGCACCGCAGGTATTTAAAAGAGGCAAAACTTATTTTATGGCTTATACTGCCGATGAGCAGATTGCCATTGCGCATAGTAATAGCCCAGCGGGGCCCTTTGTCCAAGAAGAATTAAAAGCAATTTCAGGTACAGGCAAGCAGATCGACCCTTTTGTGTTTACTGATACTGATGGGAAAAACTACCTCTACCATGTAAAGCTCGATCATGGCAACAGGATTTTTGTAACAGAACTGAAAGACGATTTTTCTGATGTAATCCCTGAAACAACAAAATTTTGTTTGTCAGGAACAGCAGCCTGGGAAAATACAGCGAAAACCGATTGGCCGGTAACCGAAGGGCCAACGGTAATCAAAAAGGATAATCTTTACTATCTTTTTTATTCGGCTAATGATTTCAGAAATCCTGATTATGCAGTGGGTTATGCTACCTCAACCTCAGCTACCGGACCATGGATAAAGGTTCAGGGCAACCCGATTATCAGTAAAAAGGTATTGAAAATAAATGGCACCGGGCATGGCGATTTCTTTATGGATAAAAGCGGAGCATTACAATATGTTTTCCACACGCATCATTCAAATCATAAAGTATCCCCAAGAGCTACAGCTATAATCAAAGCCGCCTTTATAAAAGAGAAAAATGGAAGTTTTCGCATGCAGATCGATCCCGAAAGTTTTCGGTTTTTAATGCAAAACGCAGCAAGGATTAATTGATTGTATTTGTAGAAATATTGAGATAAAAACAGGCCGATTTAAGAAGATAAATCGCTTTTTTTAAAGATTGACGAATGCCGTTGATCAAAAACATAAAAGACGTAAAGATTTAAAATGAATGCTTTGAAAATAAGATATCTGTTTGTCGTTTTGTGCCTGTTACACGTAACAGGTTTACATGCACAAACATTTACCAATCCTTTATTGCCATCGGGTGCCGATCCATATAGCTTTTATAAAGATGGTTATTATTACTATACCCATACTACAGGAAACCGTGTAGATCTTTGGAAAACCAAAACCCTGGATGGCTTAAAAGATGCGGAGCGGAAAACCATTTGGCGTGCACCTGCAGGAACCATGTATAGTAAAGAAATCTGGGCCCCAGAAGTGATGTTTTTAAGGGACAAATGGTACGCTTATTTTGCAGCCGATGATGGGAGGAATGAAAACCACCGCATGTACGTTTTGGAAAATGCTTCGGCCGATCCGATGAAAGGCGAGTGGGTATTTAAAGGCAAAATTACCGATCCGACTGATAAATGGGCCATAGATGGAGATGTGATCGATTTTAAAGGCCAGTTGTATATGATCTGGTCTGGATGGGAGGGAGATGAAAACGGCAGGCAGGAAATTTTCATCGTCAAACTTAAAAACCCCTGGACAGTAGCGGATAAACGGGTGAAGATTTCTACACCCAAATTTAGCTGGGAAAAAATCGGAGACCTTGGCGGAGGAGCGCACGTGGATGTAAACGAAGGGCCTCAGTTTTTGCCGCATGGTGATAACATATTTGTCATTTATTCGGCCAGTGGCTGTTGGACAGATTTTTATGCTTTGGGGATGCTTTCAGCTTCGGCTAAAAGCAATCTGCTCGACCCTGCTTCCTGGACAAAATCCGATCAACCTGTTTTTCAGCAATCGCCAAAAGAGGGCGTTTATGCGCCGGGCCATAATTCATTTTTTTCTTCGCCGGATGGAAAAGAAGATTGGATCCTATATCACGCCAATGATAAACCGGGCCAGGGCTGCGGAGGTTTCCGCTCGCCCCGGGCCCAAAAGTTCAGCTGGAATGCCGATGGTACACCAAATTTTGGAACTCCGGTAAAAGCCGGATTGAGTATAACATCACCAGCTAACCGTAATAAAAACTAAATCAGATATACCGATATGAACTTAAAAAACTACGCGCTACTTGCTGTCTTGAGCTTTAACATTAGCTTGGGTTTTGCACAAAAAACAAAAAAAAATGCTGAACCTGCAAAGGTTTGGTCGATAGAAAAAGCCAATGCCTGGTACAAAGAACATAAATGGTTAACAGGCGCCAACTACATTCCTTCCAATGCCATTAACCAGCTAGAAATGTGGCAGGCCGATACTTTTTCACCCGATCTGATCGATAAAGAACTGGGCTGGGCAGAAGGAATCGGTTTTAACACGCTGCGTGTATTCCTGTTCAGTAAAGCTTGGAGTCAGGATCCTGAAGGTTTTAAAAAGAGAATGGACAAATTTTTAACCATTACCCAAAAACATGGTATTAAACCTATGTTTGTTTTTTTCGACGATTGCTGGAATAAAACTTCGGCCATTGGTAAACAGCCCGAGCCTAAAACGGGTATTCACAATTCGGGCTGGTTGCAAGATCCCGGCGATCCTGCTTTTAAAGAAGAAGCCAGTTTTCCTGAACTCGAAAAATATGTAAAGGATGTACTTACCCATTTTGCACATGATAAAAGGATTCTGTTATGGGATTTGTACAATGAACCCGGAAATAGCGGAAAGTTAGAAGCCACCATACCTTTGTTAACCAAAACCATTAGCTGGGCAAGGTCGGTTAATCCCGATCAGCCGATTTCTATCGGATTGTGGAGCTGGGGTTTCGAAAAACTTAACGAAATACAGTTGGCCAACTCAGATATTGTAACCTACCATAACTATGAGGCACCAGACTGGCACCAAAGAACCATCGATCTGTTAAAAGCCAGCGGCCGACCATTAATCTGTACCGAATATATGGCCAGATCGCGCAATAGCCGTTTCGCTAACATTTTGCCGATGCTAAAAAACGAAAATGTAGGCGCCATTAACTGGGGGTTTGCTGCGGGTAAAACCAACACCAAATATGCCTGGGATACCCCGCTTGCCGATGGATCTGATCCGATTGAGTGGTTTCACGAAATCTTTCAGCCCGATGGCACCCCGTACCGCCTGGATGAAGTTAACCTGATTAAAAAACTTAACAGCAAATAAATTATTGTCAATAGGGAGATAATTTATTGTATAAAAAATCAATATAAATGACAGAAGATTAGCAAATTGTAGGGTAGGAGGCATCGTCATTGCGAGAAGGCTTTTCAGCCGACGAAGCAATCTTACAACGATCGCTATTAGCGTGCGCATTAAGATTGCTTCGTTCCTCGCAATGACGACCTTTCTATAGGCCATCATTGACAGACTCCAATAGAATAGTCGTCATCTCGACTGTAGCGCAGTCCCGAACTTTCGGGAGAGAGATCTATCTAGATAGATTTAGCTCCGCTGAGCACTTCGTGGTTCTCGACTACGTTGCACTCCGCTTGAAATGACGGTAACTCTGGGGTTTTTTAAGCGTAAATTAATTGTTGTAATTCATATTGACTTTTATGAAACAAATAAACCCTCAGGATGAAACTATTCCTTGCTTAAATTAAAAACATTGCCAAACCCCAACTTTAACACACAAATTTAAACCAATGAACAAAAAAGTATCCATCCTTTTCTCGCTGCTGGGGCTCTCGCTTTCCCTTTCTGCACAGCAACAGGACAAATCGTGGTCGATGGTAAAAGGGAAAATCTCTTCACCATGGTCCCAGGAAGTTAATCCTAAAAATGTATTGCCGGAATATCCGCGGCCACAGTTTGAGCGTACTGGTAACTGGAAAAACCTCAACGGACTTTGGGATTATGCCATTTCAGGAAAATCACAACAGCCGGCAATTAATCAGGGTAAAATCCTTGTGCCTTTTGCGGTAGAATCTTCACTTTCGGGTGTTGGCAAAACAGTAGGTAAAGATAGCTTGCTGTGGTACAAAACCAGCTTTACTATGCCTGCAAACATGAAAGGCAAAGAAATTTTGCTTCATTTCGGTGCTGTTGATTGGAGAAGTACGGTGAGCATCAACGGTAAAGAGGTAGGTAAACATGAAGGCGGTTTCGATCCTTTCAGTTTTAATATTACGCCGTTTTTAAACAAGAGTGGAAACCAGACTTTAACCGTAGAAGTTTGGGATCCGACGGATGAAGGCCCTCAACCAAGGGGAAAACAGGTAAAAAAGCCGGAGGGCATCTGGTATACCCCGGTAACCGGTATCTGGCAAACGGTGTGGATCGAGGCGGTAAACAAAACACATATCGATCATATTAAAATAACGCCTGATATTGATCAGCAAACCGTGGCGGTTACCCCATTTTTAGCTGGTGGTGCTACAGGCGATCAGGTTAAGGTTTCGGCATGGGATGGTACGACCAAAGTGGCTGAACAGACCGCTGATGGCACTGGCGCAATCAGTTTAAAAATTGCGAACCCTAAACTTTGGAATACTAAAAACCCATTTTTATACGACCTGAAAGTTGAGTTGATCTCTAAAAATAAAAAGATAGATGAGGTGAAAAGTTATTTTGCCATGCGCAAAACCTCAATCGGCAAAGATCAGAACGGTATTCAGCGTATGCTCTTAAACAACGAATTTGTTTTCCAGTATGGTCCCTTAGATCAGGGTTGGTGGCCAGATGGGCTTTATACTGCACCAACAGATGCCGCTTTAAAGTTCGATATAGATAAAACCAAAGAAATGGGTTTTAATATGATCAGAGAACACATTAAAGTAGAGCCCGCACGTTGGTATTACTACTGCGATAAAGCAGGTATGCTGGTTTGGCAGGATATGCCAAGCGGCGACCTAGGTAACGGCTGGGAAAACCGCCCAGGTATTTTAGACCATGGATCGGATAAAAACAGAAGTACCGAATCTGAAGGATATTACAAAAAAGAGTGGAATGCCATTATCGATGCACTTTATAATGTGCCTTCTATTGTAGTATGGACACCTTTCAATGAGGCCTGGGGCCAGTTTAAAACCGTAGAAATTGCCAAATGGACAAAAGAGAAAGATCCTTCAAGATTAGTGAATACGGCCAGTGGAGGTAATTTTTATCCGGTTGGCGATATTATCGACCTGCACAATTACCCACATCCGGCTATGCCTAGTCCTGATTATTTTGGAAAAGACTATGCCCTTGTACTGGGCGAGTTTGGTGGGCTTGGCCTACCTATTGATGGCCACGTGTGGCAACAGAAAAATAACTGGGGCTATCAGAGTTTTAAAAACAAAACCGATTTGTTTAATAAATACGCCCAGTTTACGAAACGTTTAGCAGAATTAATCCCATTAGGGCTTTCTGCCGGAGTGTATACTCAAACTACCGATGTTGAAGTAGAAACCAACGGCTTGATGACCTATGATAGAAAAGATATCAAGTTTTCTGAAGCACAGATGAAAGCTTTGCACGATAAGCTTTATCAGATAAATATGCCGGTAAAGCAATAGCTTATCATTTAACGCTTTTTGTTTTATCAGCATAATGAGGTGCTGTAAATCACTAAATCATTAGCCCGTTTATCCATTCGGGCTAATGGTTTTTTAAGTAATTTCTTTTATTGTTTTGTATTGCCTTTACGCTGTTTGTGATCATGAATTGAGGGTAATGCAGTCCGCAACCGAAAGGGTACTTTGTATAAGACAATCAAAAAAAACGCAAATTTCCTTTACCCCTTCTGTACCTGTTGTTTACCCTTTCTCTATACCAAGTTAACCCCAAGTTAACCCTTTGGTTACCTTTTCTTTACCTTTTGGTTACCTAAAAGGTAAAGCCAGGCGCTGCTTTGGGGCTTTCTTCTGTGAGTCGGGGTCGACGCTCCCTGCCAGCAAGTACCTTTAAGTGGTAATTAGTTATATTCGCCTTGCACTGATCGAGAAACTTTAATTCATATGAAAAAATCGTTATCTTCCGCTAGATAATAATCTTGACCGCACCAATTCTTCCTTAAGTTAACCAGATGAAACAACTCGATTTTTCCACTTTCCCTGTACTCGAAACCGACAGATTGGTCCTTCGCAGACTTTCGCTGGAAGATGCTCCGGTAATTTATCAATTGCGCTCGGATGTTGAAGTGGCTGCCTTAACGGGTAAGGCGCCCTTTCTTCATATTAACGAAGCCGTTGCGTACATCAATAAAATTGATAACCTGATCAATAATGATGAATCTATATACTGGGTTGCTTCTTATAAGGGCGATGCCGCTATGATAGGAGCAGCCTGCCTCTGGAATTTTGATATTCGGAATGAGACCGTGGAACTAGGATATGAGTTGCTTCCTGAGTTTCAGGGTAAAGGTATCATGGTAGAGATTATTACGTGTATACTCAGGTATGCATTTGAGGTAATGGGCATTAAAACCATTATTGCTTGCCCATCCAGCGATAACCCGCCTTCTGTAAAACTACTTGAAAAAATGGGGTTTGAAATTGCGCAAAGCGATTATCAAAATACACATATCGGCGTTCCAGGTATGCTTTGCTATATGCTTACTTCAAGGGTGTAGATTAATCTGCTCCTGGCCCTTAGCCAAAAATATTTATCAAAAACCACAAAATAAAATGAATTCGGTTAAAACAACTGATCGGAATTATGATATATTTGTTAATAAAACGATTTACTAGCAGGTTGCTATAATTGAAGTAGTCCTGCATTTTAAAGTAGATCGATTTTTAACCAGATATAAGATAGACCAGAAAATGAAAGCGGTCAATTTTAAACGCCATGGCAATTTTGAGAAATAAATATACCTATCTGCTTTTATTCCTTTTTGCAACCAGCGTTGTAAAATCACAGATTAGTGTGCCAAAACAGAGTGTAAGTAAAATGAAGGCTAACTTCCTGCTTCCAAAAGATAGCTATAAACCTGGGGTATACTGGTATTTTATGGATGGGAATCTTTCTAAAGGGTCGATAAGCAAAGATCTCGAATCGATGAAAAAGGCCGGTATTGGCAACCTGGTTTTTCTGGAAGTCAATGTGGGCATACCTCGCGGCAAAGTAGATTTTCTAAGCAAGCAGTGGATCAGTCTTTTTGCGCATGCAGAAAGAGAAGCCAGGCGGCTTGGCATCGAGATCACTTTAGGTATTGGACCGGGATGGACAGGTAGCGGTGGGCCTTGGGTGAAAGCCGAGGAATCTATGCAGCATCTGGTTTCCGGTGAGGTAGTGGTTTCTTCGGCCGATAAGGCGAAAATAATATTGCCGGTTCCTATGCCAAAAAAACCATTTTTCGGTGAGGACAATCTCCCCTTTGATTTTAAAAAGGAGTGGATGGCTTATTATAAAGATGTGGCTGTACTGGCTTTTCCTTTTGAAGGAGAAACAACCAAAATAGCGGATATCGATGAAAAGGCCCTTTACTACCGAGCACCTTATAGTTCTGGAACGGTAAAACCGTATCTTCCCGCTCCGGTTGCCACGCAGACAGGAAAAAGCATAGAAAAATCAGCTATTTTAGACCTCACTTCCAAAATGTCGTCAGATGGTTCGCTGAACTGGACTCCGCCTTCTGGTAAATGGACGGTTATGCGCTTTGGTGCCCGCAACAATGGAGCTATTACCAGGCCCGCACCTGTTCCGGGACTGGGTTTTGAATCCGATAAATTCGATACGCTCGCTTTAAACCATCATCTTGATACCTATGTGGGTAAACTGTTGGGTAGTATAGATAAAATCAGCAAAGATATTCCCGGAGGGCTTAAGCGGCTGCATATGGACAGCTGGGAAATGGGTGCACAGAACTGGACAGGCAGTTTTCGGCTGGCTTTTATCAAAAGCAGGGGCTACGATCCGCTAAAGTATTTTCCTGTCTATTCCGGAAACATTGTAGGCAGTTTGCAAGAAAGCGAACGTTTTTTATGGGACCTGAGAGAGACTGCTCAGGAACTTATCCTGAAAAACCACGCAGAACAGGTAAAAGCCTATGCGCACCGTCACGGATTATCCCTTTCCATCGAACCTTATGATATGAACCCAACAGCCGATCTTCGACTAGGCGCGGTGGCGGATGTACCTATGGCCGAATTCTGGAGTAAGGGATTTGGTTTCAATTCTACTTATAGTGTTATCGAGGCCACCTCTATCGGGCATGTAATGGGCCGTTCACTTATTCCGGCCGAGGCTTTTACAGCCCAGGATAACGAGGGCTGGAAACAACATCCTGGCAGCATGAAAAATCAAGGCGACTGGGCATTTGCCGCCGGTGTGAACCGCTTTGTATACCATACTTTTCAGAACCAGTTTTTGCCAGATTCGCTTAAACCTGGTGCAACGATGGGGCCATATGGTGTACACTGGGATAGGAACCAGACCTGGTGGCCTATGGTAAATGCATATCATCAATATGTATCCAGATGCCAGTACCTGTTACAGCAGGGTAGAACAGTTGCCGACATTCTTTATCTTACTCCCGAAGGTTCACCGCATGTTTTTGTACCCCCTTCTTCTGCGCTGAGAGGCGATACCCTGGCCGACCGCAGAGGTTATAATTTTGATGGCTGTGCGCCTGCACAGCTTATGAAAGCCCATGTAGAAAGTCAGTATATTGTATTTCCAAGCGGTGCCAGATACCGCATACTGGTACTTCCCGAAAGTGAAACCATGACACCCGAACTGCTTACCAAAATTTCATCATTGATCAGTAACGGTGCAACCGTTATCGGCAACCCACCGAAGCGATCGCCGAGTTTGATAGGTTATCCAGCCTGCGATGAACAGATTAACAAGATGGCCGGCGAAATTTGAGGGCTGGGGAAGTTGCCTAAAGTCCAGGAAATCAGGAGTTATGGTAAAGGAAAAGTCATCTGGGGCGATGCACTGTTAAAACACGCTGATCATCTTTATCCCCAGTACGAACTGACTGCCGAAGTATTACATAAATTATTATTGGAAGAAGATTTCAGTACCACAGCAGCTGTAAGATATACCCATCGTACCAGTAGCGATTGGGACATTTATTTCCTTTCGAATACCAGCGACAGTTCCATCAGCTTTAAAGCTGCTTTCAGGTCGGTAAAAGGTGCTCCAGAGATTTGGGATGCCACAACGGCTAAGATGCAACAAGCGCCAAATTTTAGGATAACCAAAACCAAAACGTTTATCCCGTTAACGCTTGCGCCGTATCAGAGTTGTTTCGTTGTGTTTTCTAAAGCAAAGCAGAAGGGAGCCGGAACTGGTTTATCTGAAACTAAGCCTGAGGAACTGCTTAAGCTAAACGGAGCATGGGAGGTGAATTTCGATGAGAAATGGGGAGGACCTAAAAAAGTGGTATTCGATTCACTGTTAGATTGGTCTAAAAACAAACTTGAAGGCATTAAATATTACTCGGGGATTGCGGCCTATCATAAAACTTTTGATTTGAAAGACGCCAATCTTAAAGGTGAGGTTCATCTCGATTTGGGGAAAGTAAAAAACCTTGCCCGCATCACCATTAATGGTAGGGAAGTTGGTGTATTGTGGACTGCCCCCTGGAGCATTGATATTTCTCGCTATGTTAAACAGGGCAAAAATGAGCTTACCATCGAAATTGCTAACCTTTGGCCAAACCGTTTGATAGGAGATGAAGCCAAACCCAATGATGGTGTAGTTGGCGATAAATGGCCGCAATGGCTGTTAAACGGCCAGCCGCGTACCAGTGGCAGGCTTACCTTTACCACAACCACACAATACCGCTCAGATTCACCTTTGTTACCATCAGGGCTTTTAGGGCCGGTACGGATTATTGGACAAAGATTGATCCTCAAAAAAAATGCAGGCGCTAAGAAATAGTGATTTAACCAAATATAACAATCGGAATTTTATGAGAAATTTTTTACTTTTTATCCTATTCATGCTTTCAGCTTCGGTTAGCCATGCACAACTTGGCGTGAAGTACGATCCTAAGGTACAGGAAAAAGAAAATCTGCAGTATTGGAGACCAAAAGGAAATCTTTTTGTGGGCGATTGCATGCCATATTATCAGAACGGTAAATTTTCTTTCTATTGGCTGCTAGATTCTGCACATCATGCCGGTTTAAAAGGTCTTGGCGGACATCAGTGGGCACTGAGCACTACCAGTGATCTGAAAACGTGGAAACAAGAGCCAGTTGTGCTGGGCATTGATCAAGAGTGGGAAAAGTCTATTTGTACAGGTTCGATAGCTTTTTACCACAACACCTATTATGCTTTTTATGCCACCAGGTTGATCGATGAAAATGGAAAGGTAAACGAGCAACTCAGTTATGCCACCAGTAAAGATGGCATCCATTTTAATAAACAGCAGCCAAATCCTTTTTATTCTTATGCAGCTGGTTATAGTAAAAGAGACTTTAGAGACCCAAAGGTATTTATTGATGAAAAGACAGGAGAATTTCATCTTTTTGTATCCAGCTGGCAAGAGAACCCGGTTTTGGCACATGCAGGAGGATGTTTGGTTCACCTGATATCTAAAGATCTCAAGAACTGGAGCCTCAAAGCGCCTGTGCTTACAGGGCAGTCATCGGTACCGGAGTGTCCCGATTATTTTTTATGGAAAGGATGGTATTATCTGGTTTATGGGGATAACGGCGATACCTATTATGTAAAATCCAAACAACCATATGGCCCCTGGGAAGAACCAGAATTTCAGGCGCTCAACGAATCTTGGTCTAATGTACTGAAGACCGCCTCTTTTAAAAATGATAGAAGGATAGCTGCCTCGTGGATTCCTTCCAGACACGAAAACAAGGATAATAACGGGGAGATATTTGGTGGTAATGCACTCTTTAGGGAGGTGCTCCAACTTACTAACGGTACATTAGCAACCCGGTTTCCCGAAGAAATGATCCCTGCATCAGGTCGACCTTTGAAGATCAGTTTTGTTGATGGACTGTATTCCAAAAAAATCAGCGAAAATGCCATTACGATCGATGCCCCAAACGGAACCGGAGCAGCCCATTTAGAAAACATTCCGCAAAATGTAAGGCTTACGCTAGAGGTAGAACCCATAGGGAGCAATGATGAATTTGGTTTTTACCTGCGATCGGATAAACAGGCCTCTGGTGGATATAAATCAAGTTTTTCAGCAAATAAGCAGACTGTTTCGTTAGGAAATACCGAAATAAGGGCCGTAACGGGACTGAATAAGCCCATTAAGATCGATTTGATTATGACTGGTGATATTATAGACATTTCAATTGATGGCAGGCGGTGTATTGTTAACCGCACACCAGAGCAGAAGGGAGGCTTCTTATGGTTCTATGCCAAGCATGGAAAAGTAAACTTTAAATCCGTAAAAGTTTGTCCATTGGCAAATCGAGGTGATTAAGCCAATTCATTTTCGTCTTTCCAATCGATTACCTTTAATTCATCGCCAACATGGATTAGCCCCGTATGCTGATGCAGTAGGTTCTGCCCGAACATGATTTTTTTGCCTGCTGTGCGGTAACCGGCCAGTGTTCTTAAAGGTTCCTGCCCTTTCTCACCGGTTTGCTGATTGATGGTAATCAATACGCATCTGGCACATGGTTTTACCGCAGAAAACAGTACCTCACCGATGTAAAAATCTTTAAAACTGTCCTCCACATGAGGCGCTCCACCTGTAAAAACAAAGTTTGGGCGGAAACGGTCCATAAGAATGGGTTCGTCGAGTTTGTCATTGAGCCCATCAAGAGAAGACTGACCGATGAGCAAACAAGGGTAACCATCAGCAAAACTCACTATTTCGTTATTCGAAGCATAATCACGATCTACTAATCTCTTTTCAGTTAAAGGCATTTTTACCAATCTAACTTTAAACTTCAGGAAATCAGAAAACCAATCGCTTACCGCTTTATTTACTTCAAGTGCAGTGGCGGTATCGTTCCATATTACAACTGAAAATTGTTCTCCGGTATCTTCATCCAAAGAAAAGGATATACTTTGCTCAGGTGATGTTTTATGAGAAACTGTTAATTTGCCATTTGCGATATTTACCTGCAGCAGTGCCAGTTCAAAATGTTTCCGTTGAGTAATAAACACGCTTTCCTCGTCAACAAGCATCCATCTCCTGTCATATTGGAGCCCTTTTTCTTCAAGTTGTGCTTTTTCAAGGCTAATGCCCTCCAATGATTTGATGGGGTAAATATTGATTTCAGAAAGGACAAACTTGTTCATGTTGTAAAGGTAAAAAACACATTTTGATTTATCGGTCAAATGTTTGCTGTTGTTACTATCAATATGAAAGTAGCAATACTGTTAATGTAAAGAGTTTGGGGAAAGAGTCTAAGCTTGTTAACCTGAGTTCGATAATTATTTTATAAAAATCATCCTTTATTGGCAATATGTTTAGGTTCATCGTCCTGCTGAATTTGTTTCAGCATCTTTTTAGCAATAAAGACCCTGAAATAAATTCAGGGTGACGAACGTTCTAACCGAAAACCTAGTTTAAGCAGCTAAAATTGACATTTAATTATCGAACTCAGGTTGTTAATATAAAGCTTTTGCCTTTCCTTTTTATATTTTTTACCTTTTATTTTTCTAGTCTTAGGGGGCATATTTTAACGATATTGGTTATCAAACATAAAAACCCTGGCTAACGCAAGTCTCCTATGTTTACA
>NZ_JAGGPU010000034.1 GCF_018613605.1 Pedobacter sp. ISL-64
CTTTTTAATTTTTTTAAAAAGATTGCATTTCTTTTGTTTTTTTTATATTTTTATGTAACCAAATTAAAAAAATGTCAGCAACTATTAAGAAAGCACAACGACTAAGGGCCGACATTATTAAGCTACTTTATTATAAAAAAAAATCATCGCTTACCGATTTAAGTAAACGTACTAAAAAGAGCCTGCCTCTAATTACGTCGACTGTAAATGCTTTGATAGAAGACGGCTTAATTATAGAGCAAGGATTGGCACCATCTACCGGAGGCCGCCGCCCTTTAAATTTTTTATTAAACCCTGATTACAAAAGGTATATAATAGCAGTAGCAATGGATCAGTTAACCAGTCAATTAACCATATATGATTTGTCAAATCATCAGGTTTTACCCACGCAGGTGATTGATTTAGACATGACCGAGAGTAAAAGTGCTGATACTTTAATTGAATTTATTGACCACTGCATAAAGAAATCAACAATCGATAAAGAAAATTTATTGGGAATTGGTATTGGTATGCCGGGTTTTGTAAATGCAGAGAAGGGAATGAACTATTCATTTATGCAGGTTGAAAACGATATAAGCCTGCAAGACTATCTCGCTAAAAAATTAAGTTTACCCGTTTACATAGATAACGACTCGAGTTTGATTGCCTTAGCTGAATTAAATTTTGGTGAAGCAAGAAATTTAAAAGATGTACTCGTAGTTAATATTGGCTGGGGTACAGGTTTAGGGATGATTATTAATGGCAAATTATATCGGGGGAGTAGCGGTTATGCTGGCGAATTTAGCCATATCCCTTTATCTAATTCCAATACCTTGTGCTCTTGTGGTAAGCGGGGATGCCTTGAAGTGGAAACGTCTCTTTTGGTGATGGTTCAAAAAGCAGAAGCAGCGGTAAAAAATGGAGAAGAAACAAGTTTAAGAACGCTTTTTAATGATAAAAGTAAAAGCCATGTAGATCATTTCTTGAATGCAGTTGTAAAACAAGATCCTGTTGCTATTTCTATTTTAGCTGATGCCGCATTTCAGATTGGTAAAGGATTAGCCACTTTAATCCATATTATGAACCCTGAACGGATTGTATTAAGTGGCCGTGGTGCAAAAGCTGGAAAAATGCTTCTGCCGCCAATACAACAGGCAATTAACGAGTTTTGTATACCTCGGGTAGCCGAACAAACAGAAATTAAATGCTCTAGTTTAAGTGATGAGGCTGAATTATTGGCTGCTGCCAGTTTGATGGTCGAAAATAGCTTATTTGATTAAGCTAATTTCAATTGAATAAAGAATTAAACAAGTTTTTAACTAATAACCGAACTGTATGCGTAAATGAAAAAAATGACCCTCAACTAAGTCCCGAATTATTTCAAACTAATATCAACTAAACAAATAAAATTATGAAAAAAATGTACTTAAAGTGTCTAAGTGTGCTATTGTTATGTTTTTTAACAATAACCACTTTTGCACAGAAGAATATTACTGGTACCGTTAAAGACGTGTCCGGTGATCCCATTCCTGGGGTGAGTGTTCTCGAAAAGGGAACTCAAAATGGAACTTCTACCAACGGCGAAGGTAGATTTACCCTTACGGTAAAAGATGGCGCTAGATTGATTTTTAAATCTATTGGTTTAGCCACTCAAGAAGTTGCTGCCTCATCAAATCTGGCTATTGTAATGCACGATGATTCCAAATCACTTAATGAGGTCATTGTTACTGGTTTTGGTGTTAAAAAAGAAGTCAAAAGGCTAAGTTATTCAGCAACAGCCGTTGGTGGTGCAGAATTAGCACAAGCAAATAACGCCAATGTGGTAAATGCTTTACAGGGTAAAGTAGCAGGGGTTATGATCAATCAAGGTGCCAGTGGTCCTTCTTCTTCTTCCAGAATAAGAATCAGAGGTAATTCATCGTTAAGTTCAAATACTCAACCTTTGGTGGTTTATGATGGTATATTGTTAGAACCTGGCACCTCTGGAGCAGATTCATGGGGTGATGCCGCAGATTTTGGTAATATCATGAAAAACATTAATTCTGATGATATAGAAAGCATTAGTGTGTTAAAAGGAGCTGCAGCTTCGGCACTATATGGTTCTAAGGCAGCTGGTGGTGTACTCCTTATTACGTCAAAAAAAGGTAAAACTACCAAAGGTTTAGGCGTAACTGTTTCACAAACCAGTTCTTTTGATGATGCTTATAAATTTGTAGATCTTCAAAATGAGTATGGAGGTGGAATTTCACCTGTTTTTGCAAAAGATGCAAATGGGATGGATGTTGTTGATCAGCAGGCCGGTTATTATGTAGGTGGATATTCTTTTGGCCCTAAATTGGATGGAAGAATGGTTAAAGATTTAGATGGAGTAGTTAGGCCATGGGTAGCCAATAATCCATTAGATTATTTTAATACCGGAAAATTCATCAATACCAATGTATCAGTTGAAGGTGCAAATGAAAACACAACTTATCGTTTAGCTTATACCAATTTATATAATTCAAGTGTTTTACCTGGTAATAACTTAAAAAGAGATGCATTTGCGCTTAGAGTGACCAGGGTAATTTCAAAATCAATTTCTGTTGATGCGAGTGTAAATTATACGATGTCGAATTCATTGAATCCGGCAAGACAAGGAAGTGCCAATAACCCATTATTTGCATTTACGTATTATAAGCCTAGAAACGTTGATTTAAGTGCTTATATTGATAACAATATCAATCCGGTAACTGGTGGTGCTTTAGGTTCCAGCAATCGTAATCTTTATGACCCTTATGGTATAGGATCATTTGCCTATGGACTTCAAAATGATAACAGAACGCAAAAAGAAAATAATTTATTGGCCAATATTGACGTAAATATCAAAATCCTTCCATGGCTTTCTGCTTTGGTAAGAACCAATACTAACTTTTATAATATTGCTTATGAAAGAAAAAATAGAGGAGCTGGTGTAGCCTTTTCAGGTGGCGATTATGAGATAACACAAAATACCAATAAATCTTATCGTATTCAGGGTTTATTAAATGCAACAAAACAATTATCAAACGATTTTGAATTAAATGCTTCATTAGGTGGGGAAACTTATCAAAAAAATCTTGGTAATTCTGCATTTTATAACAGATCTTATACCAATGGCGGGCTTAAAATTCCTGATGTATACTCTATTGGGAACTCAATTAATCCAGCATCAACAACTGCCTATCCAAATTTAGGTGAACGTACTGATGCGGTTTATTTGTATGGCGATATTACCTGGAAAAACATGTTAACTTTAAATTTTAGTGGAAGAAATGACTGGTCATCGGCATTAACCTATAAAGACGGCCATGGTAATTATTCGTACTTCTATCCAAGTGTAGGTTTGGCATGGATATTCACAGAATTACCTGCATTCAAAGATAATTCGATATTATCTTTTGGTAAGTTAAGAGCATCATATTCTTACACAGGTTTATCGGCTCAGCCACAATATACTAATACAGCTGGCTACTATAGATTACAAGACGGTACTTTCAGTAATGCGAATGGTGGTAACCAGTCGGTTTATGGGTTTAGCGACAATATTCTTAAAAACAACAATTTAAAGAATGAGTTAACCAAGGAACTTGAAATTGGAACCAATTTAGGTTTCTTAAAAAACCGTATCAACATTGATTTTGCTTATTATAAGAAAAATTCTTATAATCAAATTTTAAGCTTTGCATTACCACAAGAGTCTGGAGTGAGTTCACAAGCTTTAAATGCGGGTAATATCCAAAATCAAGGTATCGAGATCTTGGTTACTGGAAAACCAATCGTATCAAAAGATTTTAATTGGAATGCTTCAGTTACTTTTACGCGTAACCGCAACAAAATATTGGAATTGGCACCTGGTGTTGAAAATTACGACCTGGATTTAGCTTTTGGTAACGACATCACTTCAGTAGCCAGAGTAGGCGAACAATATGGTTCATTGATTACTGGATATGGTTATTCATATTATCAAAAGAAAGATGCAAGCGGTAATCCAATTGCCAGTCCAAATAATGGTAAAAAAGTATTAGGTAATACTGGTTATGGAACTACCGGTGGTTATTACACCTATGTAAGATCGCAGGATTATGATGGTACCAAGAAAAATTTAGGTACTATGATGGAGAAATATCTTGCAAGTACCAGACAAGAATTATCTTATAAAAACTTTACATTAAGTTTTCAAATTGATGCTAAAATTGGTGGTTTAATGGCCTCTGGAACCCATCAATATGGATCAGCTAACGGTTCGTTTGCCAATTCACTTTTTGGTAGGGATGAAGGCTCAGGTGGTGTAACTTATACCGATGCAAACGGCGTAGTACAGCATGATGGTATTATTCCTGATGGTGTATTGAATGATGGATTAAAAGCCAATGGAGTAGATTTAGGTGGAATGACTTATGCAGATGCTGTTAAACAAGGTTTATTAAAACCAATACCGGCTTATGCATATTATGAAAATTTAAGTCAATGGTCTAGTGGTATCAGAGAGTATTCGGTATTTGAAAATTCTTGGGTGGCGCTTCGCGAAGTAACTGTAGGATACACCGTGCCTAGCAAATATTTAAGTAAATTGAAAATAAATACTTTAAGTTTAAACTTAACAGGTAGAAATCTAGCCTATTTGTATAAAACGGCTAAGGATGGTATTAATCCTGAAAGTATTTTTAGCAATAGAGCAGGTGCTTTTGCTGAATATGGGGGCTGGCCTTTGGTTAGAAGTTTAGGTTTTAATGTTAGGGCATCGTTCTAATTATTTAAAAAATACAGATATGAAGACTATAAATAAAACAAAAATATATTTCCTGATGGTTTCAGCTTTGCTTGTAGTGGGCGGTTGTAAAAAGGAAAGCTTTGTAGAAGCAAATTTGAACCCTACGACCTTATACGAGGTTAAACCTGAAGATCAGTTTCTTCGTGCGGCAGTGGGTTCGCAAGATGATTTCGAGTATTTTGCCGATGTTTATCGCGCAGCCAATCTATGGATGCAATATGCTACCTTAAGTACAGGAAATGGATTGAATTTTAACAATGTTGGTTCACAATTCAATACCCGTTACGGTAAAATATTTTACGGCAGATTAGGCCCGGCCTTAGCCGATGCTATAAAAAATATCGAACAAATGCCTGATGCAGATAAAAATGCAAGAATACACATGAAAGCAATTTCGCAGATACTTTTATCGTATTATGCATTTTATGTGAGCGATATCAATGGAAGTATACCTTATACTCAAGCTTTTCAAGCAAGGTATGGGGGTACCACAACTCCAGCATATGATACTCAACAAGCAGTATTTGCAAAAGTTGATGCGGAATTGAAAGCAGCTGTAGCTACTTTGAAAACCACACCAGCAGGTCAGATCAGTCTTGCCGGAAATGATCCCTATTTCAATGGTGATGCTACACTTTGGGCTAAAGCAGCAAACGCTTTACGTCTGAAAATAGCTATTCGCTTAATAAAAGTTGATCCAACTAAAATGAAAGCAATTGCTACCGAAGTTTTAGCAGATCCAGTGCAGATGGCAAATGTTAACGATTCCTGGATGCTTAAAGTTGGACCATCGTATGCAGATGGAGGGGGGAACTTTAGTCCAGCGAATTTTGCAGCTGGTAAACCTGTATTGGATTTTATGGTTACAAAAGGCGACCCTAGATTATCGGCCTTCTATCGTCCAAACGCAGCAGGAAATTATGTAGGAAGTTTTACTAGTCCAGACGACGCAAAATTACCTGCAAATGTACCATTATATGCATCTATAAATAATTTATCACAGTTGCAACACAGGTTATTTACACCTAATTATAACGAAGCCGATGGCTTAGGTGCTGGTACAGGCAAAGGATTTTATCCTGTTTTAACTTATGCTGAGTACTGCTTCTTACGCGCAGATCTTGCGGCCCGTGGTGTTACCACGGATGTGGCTGAAACATGGTATAAAAATGGCGTTTATGCATCAGTTCAATTCTATAGCGATAGGGCTGTTGATGCCAAAGTATCTAACTTTAATGCAGTGACTACTCCGGCTATTGATACCTACTATAACACAGTTGGTATTAAATACGATGCAACTAAGGCAACTGATCAAATTGCTTGTCAGGCTTATCTTGATCTTTATAGACAACCATTAGAAGCATGGGCCTGGTGGAAAAGAACTGGCTTCCCGAACACTACCTCGGTTTTAGCATGGTCGGAATTAAAAGGTAATGGAAGTATATTACCGTTAGCTCGTAGAGCTGGTATAGACTTGTTAAGTACTACCAACTTAAACTACGCAAATCAGCAAGCTGCGATTGCTGAAATGGCTAAAAATCCTGATTTTGGTGCTGGACCAAATGATCCTTTTGGCCGTGTTTGGTGGGATAAAAAATAATCACTAAATTAAAAGAACCCTTAGTCATTTTACTAAGGGTTCTTTTTAATTAAAAGCAATGAATTTTTCTAATATTTTTATTCGATTCAGTTTTTTACTCTCTATCGTTATTTTTCCTGTTTTTATAAAAGCTCAGGAAAATTTAATATCCCCTGCAAAAATAAATGCGATTAAATTAATCAATTTAACAGGTAAAGAAAGTCGAATTAATTTAAACAAAACAACAGTCATTGTATTTTTAAGCCCCGAATGCCCATTATGCAAAAATTATTTACCAGGCTTGGTAAAACTTCAAAATGCGAATAAATGCATCAATTTTTACGGAGTAATCCCAGGTACCAGTTATTCAATAAAAGAAATAAACGAACTTAAAAATGAATATGGTATCAACTTCGATCTTTTAACAGACAAAGACAAACGATTATCAAAATATTTAGGTGCAACCACTACGCCTGAGGTTTTTTTAATCAGTAAAATGGGCGCAATAACCTATAGTGGATTAATCGATAACTGGTCTTCCTCGCTCGGACAGAAACGTTTGGTAATTACAGAAAAGTATCTTGAGCAAGCTATAAAAGACCTTTTAAACGGCAAACAAACATTAAAAAAAACGATTCCTGTAGGGTGCTTAATTAACGACATATAATGAATTCAAAATCTTTAGTATTATCAAAAATTATTACCACTATACTTGGGATATTCATTTGCATACCTCATGTAAATGCCCAAAAGGTAACTTATTATAAAGATGTTGCATACATTATTCAAAATAAGTGCCAGCCCTGTCACAGGCCAGGAGAAGCTGCTCCATTTGCTTTATTAACCTACGAGGATGTTGCAAAAAGGGGCTCTTTTATTAAAAAGGTAACCCAATCTGGCTATATGCCGCCATGGAAGCCAGATAACCACTACAGACTATTTAAGAATGATAGATCATTAACGAATGAAGAAAAACTAACTATAGCCAAATGGGTTGACGAGAAAATGCCGATGGGCGATATTAGCGAAATGCCCAAAAAAGCAGTTAAAACATATATAGATGGTACTCAGTATTTGAGGAAACCCGATCTTGTTTTAAAAACAATTAAACCATTTAAAGTTTTAGGCGATAATAAGGAGCGGTTTATTGTTTTTAAAATTCCTTTTGATATTGGTGCTGAAAAAAACGTAGAAGCAATGGAGTTTTTTTCATCCAATAAAAAAGTAGTACATCATGCTAACTTTGCTATTCACCCTGTTGCAGATGATATTGATATTAACCAGGGAGCCGATTTTTTAAATTTAACAGAAGATGATCGGACTAAATACTCGCAGTACTTTCCTTTTAAAAAAACCATGACCTATTACGGAGGATGGATCCCAGGAACCTCTTATGAATCTTATCCAAATAATTTTGGCTGGGTAATGCCTAAGCGGGGCGTTATATTATTAACTGTACACTTTGCTCCGGTTTCAAAGGAGGAAGAGAATATTTCAGGTGTAAACTTCTTTTTCAAAAAAACACCAATTGGGCGAAAAGTTGAGGTAATTAGTTTAGGTTCTGCCGGTGTAGGCGAAAAATCTATTGAGCCTTACTTTTTTATCCCTGCTGAGTCTGTAAGAAAGTTTGAACTAAAAATCACAACACCGCAAGATCAATCTTTATTATATATATGGCCGCATATGCATTACTTGGGTAAGATATTCAAATCATACGCAGTAACGCCTAAGAAAGACACCATACAACTCGTTTCAATTCCATCCTGGGATTTTAGATGGCAGGAAATTTATCAATTTAAAAATTTAGTAAAAATTCCTAAGGGCTCTATATTAACAATAGAGGGTACTTATGATAATACAACGAGTAATCCTAACAATCCAAGCAGCCCGCCCCGAAATGTTTATTCGGCCAATGATATGAAATCTACCGATGAAATGTTGACCATGTTACTTGTGTTTTTGCCCTACAAAGAAAATGATGAACAAATACAATTAAAATAAAGGCTTACTACCAATTGTGTAATTAATCTTAGCTTGATTTAATAAAAAGTACCATGAAAATAAGAATATGGCTATCCGCACTTTTTTTCTCAATGCAAGCTGCTGTTGTTAACAACGCTAATGCACAACAGCCTTTATTTACGTTATTACCGGCAAAGGAAACAAATATCAGTTTTGTAAATAGAGTAATTGAAACGGATTCATTACACGTTATGAACTATGAATATTTGTATAACGGATCAGGAGTTGGGGTAGCCGACTTTAATGGCGATGGTTTGTCAGACATTTTTTTTTCATCAAATGCATCAGATCATAAATTATACCTTAACAAAGGAAATTTAAAATTTGAAGATATTACGAATAAAGCAGGTGTAAGAGGAAATGGTACCTGGGGAACAGGGGTATGTATTGCTGATGTAAATGCAGATGGCTTACCCGATATATATGTAAGTCATTCCGGAAAATTTCCTGACAGTAAGCTCAAAAATGAATTATTTATTAACCAGGGAATAAAAGGTGGTATACCTGTTTTTAAAAACATGGCAGATGTTTACGGCCTTGATGCAATAGGAACCCAATCTACACAAGCAGTTTTTTTTGATTACGACAAGGATGGTGATTTAGACATGTTTTTGTTAAATCATTCAAACCAAACATATAAACCTTTTTTAAACACTAAAAAAGTACGATCTACCCCAAATATGAAATATGGGAATCGTTTATTTAGAAATGATTCTAAAAATAATCAACCTCATTTTGTAGATGTTACGTTAACCTCGGGGATTATAAATAATGCCTTAAATTTTGGTCTAAACGTAGCGGTAAGCGATTTAAATAATGATGGCTGGCCGGATATTTATACTTCAAGTGATTATACTGAACAAGATTGCCTTTATATCAACAATAAGAATGGTACTTTTTCTGAGAGCATCCGGAAATCTATCAAACACATTTCAAAGTATTCAATGGGTTCTGATATCGCCGATTATAACAATGATGGTAAACCCGATATCATCACGCTTGATATGTTGCCCGAAGATAATCATAGGCAAAAGCTGCTTAAAGGACCAGATGAGTATGACCAATATCACTTATTACTGGATAGTGGATATTACAATCAGCAGATGAGAAATATGTTGCACTTAAATCAGGGATTAGGAGAAGATGGTAATTTGCGTTTCAGCGAAATAGGACAATTTGCAGGTATTTCTAATACAGATTGGAGTTGGGCACCGTTATTTGCTGATTTTGACAACGATGGTTGGAAGGATTTATTTATTTCTAACGGATATTTAAGAGACTTTACTGATATGGATTTTCTGAAATATACCGTTGCAAATGCCCAGAAAGAATCACTTAAACAAGGGAGTTTAAAATTTCAAACCTTCGATTTGGTGAAAAAAATGCCATCGAATCAAATCTCAAATTATATTCTTTCAAACAACCATGATTTAACTTTTACCAATAAAACAGTAGAGTGGGGTATTTCAACACCTTCCGTTTCAAATGGTTCTGCTTATGCCGATTTGGATAATGATGGTGATCTGGATTTAATTGTTTGTAATATAAACTCACCGGTAATGGTGTATAAGAACAATTCCGATTTACTGAAATCGAACTATTTAAAAATTAATCTTATTGGAGAAGGATTAAATACAGCAGCAATTGGGGCTAAAATCTATATTAAAACAGAGGATAATTTACAGTACCAGGAGAAGTATGTGGTACGTGGTTATCAATCAAGTGTAGATCAAATCAATTGTTTTGGTTTAGGTAAAAACAATAAAATAAATTATGTAAAAATAGTTTGGCCTGACGGAAAAGAAAGTTTGATTGAAAATGTACAATCAAATCAGACACTAACAGTTAAGCAGAATGAAGCTGTAATCAAAAAAGAGAATATTATTACACCAAAAGCACTATTTACAGATTATACGGCAGATTCAGGCTTAGATTTTAAACATCATGAAAACGATTTTATCGATTTTAAAGGGGAAACCCTTTTACCTTATCAACTATCTAAATTTGGACCTGCCCTAGCTAAGGCTGATGTTAACAAAGATGGAATAGAAGATGTTTTTATCGGTGGGGCAATTGGTCAGGCAGGTAAATTATTCTTAGGTGATAAAGCGGGGAACTTTAGTCCTTCGCTAAGTCAGCCTTGGGAAGAAGATAAAGCGAGTGAAGATGTAAATGCCGTTTTTTTTGATGCAAATAGCGACGGGGCTTTAGATTTATGGGTGGTAAGCGGCGGAAATGAATATGATGAAAATGCTCCGGAGTATCAGGATCGATTATATTTAAACACCGGAAAAGGTACTTTTAATAAGGTACAAGATGCATTGCCAAAAATGTGGAGTAGTAAACAGGCCATAAGCATTGCTGATTTTGATAAGGATGGAGATTTGGATGTTTTTGTAGGCGGGATGAGTAAACCAGGATCTTTCCCGCTCTGCAGTAAAAGTTATTTATTACGTAACGAATCAAAAGGTGGAGAGGTAAAGTTTATGGATGTAACCAAAGAACTCGCCCCAGAATTGGAGTACGCGGGTATGGTTGTTACCGCTTTGTGGCAGGATTTGAACACTGATGGATACCCAGAGTTGTTAATTGGCGGTGATTGGATGCCATTAAAGAAATTCAAAAATGATAAGGGGGCTTTAAAATATGATAAAGATTCTGGACTAGAAAACTCAGATGGTATGTGGAGTAAAATTGTGCCAATGGATGTAAACAAGGACGGGGCAATGGATTTTATTGTTGGCAACTGTGGTTTAAATAATCAATTTAAAGCCAATAGTAAGCAGCCGGTAACAGTTTATGCAGGTGATTTTAATAATGATGGCGTATTAGATCCAGTGATGTGTTATTATATTCAAGGGCAAAATTATCCGATGGCTTCTAGAGATGAGCTACTTGATCAGATGGTTCAATTAAAAAAACGGTTTTTAAATTATGCCTCTTATGCTGATATCACAATAGAAGAATTATTTACACCAGAGCAGTTGAATAAAAGTCAAAAATTTTATTGTAAGCAACTGGAAACCTCCATTTTGTTAAATGATGGAACTGGAAAATTTACAATCAATACGCTTCCAATCGAGGCGCAGTTTTCGAGAACATGGGGTGTGGTTGTAGATGATTTTAATAAGGATGGGAAAGAGGATATCCTTTTGTCTGGAAATTTTTATCCATATCGGGTTCAGCTTGGCCAGACAGATGCAGGT
The DNA here is from genome assembly GCF_018613605.1 of Pedobacter sp. ISL-64. GTDB lineage: Bacteria > Bacteroidota > Bacteroidia > Sphingobacteriales > Sphingobacteriaceae > Pedobacter. Next base: position 11,576 of record NZ_JAGGPU010000034.1, read on the forward strand.
TTGGGCTTACTTTTAGTCGGAAATGGAAAGGGCGATTTTAAAGCGGTGCCCCCTTATGATTCAGGATTGTATATAGATGGCGACGTTAGGAATATGATTGAGATTAAGGGAGCAATCAAAAAAATTATTGTTGTTAAAAATAATGATAAGGTCCAGCTTTTAAAAACTACTAATTAAAACCAGCATCATGAAGATATATCTGTTTTTGTTTATTTTCTGTATTTCAATCAGTGCTAGTGCTCAGTGGCGTAAAAGCGAAAATGATCCTTTACCACTGCATAGATCGCAAAAGGCACTTTCTGATATCATTGTAAGTGATATATTTTCTCCGCCGGTTGCGAGTAGAATTTTTGTTTATGCAAACATTGCTGCATACGAAATTCAGGCGAAAAACAATAGTCAGTTTCAATCTTTAAATGGACAGTTGAATAGCTTTAATGGAATCCCAAATGCAGATAAAAAGCAAATTAGTTATTCCGTCGCTGCCACCTATGCCTATTGGCAGATTGCAAAACGACTTGTTTTCTCTGATCAGGCGGCTTTAGATAGCCTAAACAGCATACTATTATGGTATAAAGTAAAAGGATATCCAGATACTGTTGTTCAAAATTCTATTTTGTACGGTAAAAAGGTGTCTGATTCCGTTTTAAAATGGGTTGATCAGGATTATTATAAAGAAACGCGCAAATTAAGACGTTACAGCATTGTAAAAAAAGAAGGCAACTGGGCACCTACTCCCCCTGGTTATATGGCAACTGTAGAGCCTTACTGGAATAGAATAAGGCCTCTTGTGATGAAAACAGCTGATCAATTTAAACCTGCAGCTCCTCCTCCTTACAGTAAAGATAAAAATAGTGCTTTTTATATCAATGCAAATGAAGTTTACACGGTTGGTAAAAATCTAGATCAAAAGCAATTAGATATAGCGAAATTTTGGGATTGTAATCCTTTCTTTTTAAATGTAAATGGGCATATGAACTATGCTACAAAAAAGATATCACCAGGAGCACATTGGATTTCGATAGCTGGCATTGCCTGCAAACTAAAAAGCTTTAACTACGTTCAAAGTAGTCGTGCTTATACATCTACCTGTATTGCATTATTTGATGCCTTTATCAGCTGTTGGGATGAGAAATACAGGAGCAATTATATTCGCCCAGAAACATTTATTGATGCAAATATCGATGAAAATTGGCGGCCAGTTTTGCAAACACCTCCATTTCCCGAATACCCGAGCGGGCATAGTGTTGCTTCAACATCAGCAGCCTATGTGTTAACCAAAATATTTGGCGATAATTTTAAGTTTCAAGACAATACAGAAACTGATTATGGATTGCCAATAAGAAGTTTTACTTCTTTTAATCAAGCTGCTAACGAAGCCGCTATTAGTAGACTTTACGGTGGTATACATTACAGACCGGCCATTGAAAATGGTCAGATTCAAGGTAGGAATATCGGAGCATATCAGACCGAAAAAATTATAATGAAAAAAGATTAAGTTAAAAACAGAATAACAATGAAAATAAAATACCTCCTAGTACTTGTTTTAATTGCTTTGGCTAAGTTTTCAAGTGCCCAAAGAAACGACATACTAAAAGAATCATCACATTACGAGTGGCCAACGGATCCAACTGTTAAGCAAAAACTCGATACCTGGCAGGATAAAAAGTTTGGAATGATTATCCACTGGGGGCTTTACGCTGTTCCAGGGATTATCGAATCTTGGTCTATCTGTTCTGAAGATTGGATTGATAGAGACAGTACCATTAAATACGAAGACTATAAAAAATGGTATTGGGGCCTAAACGAAAAATTTAACCCAACAAAATTCAATCCTGAGCAATGGGCCAAAGCAGGTAAAAGTGCAGGAATGAAATATTTGGTGTTTACCACCAAACATCATGATGGTTTTGCTATGTTCGATACCAAACAATCTGATTTTAGCATTGCAAAAGGTCCTTTTTCAACCAATGCCAAAAAAGACGTAGCTAAATATGTGTTCGATGCTTTCCGTAAGGAAAATTTTATGATCGGTGCTTATTTTTCTAAACCCGATTGGCATTCTCAATACTATTGGTGGGACAAATATGCCACTGCAGATAGAAATAACAATTATGATATCAGAAAGAATCAATGGCGGTGGAATATGTTCAAAAGCTATACTCAGAACCAGATTGGAGAGTTAATGAACAATTACGGAAGCATTGATATTTTGTGGTTAGATGGCGGATGGGTCCGTCCACGGGCTAGCGTAAATAAAGAAGTACTTTCTTGGGGGGCACCTATTCCTGATTGGAGTCAGGATATTGATATGCCGAAAATTGCAGCTGATGCCAGAAAAGCGCAACCAGGTTTAATTGTGGTGGATAGAACAGTACATGGCCAGTTTGAAAACTACCAGACCCCTGAACAGAAAATCCCTGAAAATCAGTTGGATTATCCATGGGAAAGCTGCATGACGTTAGGCGGAGCCTGGGGTTTTGTACCCAACGATCAGTATAAATCGGCAGGAGAAGTGGTTCATAAATTAGTAGAAATAGTAGCGAAAGGCGGAAGTTTGCTTTTAGGTATTGGGCCTAAAGCTGATGGAACGCTGCCTGATAATGTGATTACAAGATTGGATGAAATTGGTAAGTGGACCAGTAAAAATGGTGTTGCCATATACGGAACAAGGATTACCAAAAACTATCATGACGGACAGAACTGGTTTACGCAAAGCAAAGATGGTAAAACTATTTACGGCATCAGTTTAATCGGCAATACGCCAAACAAAGAAATTTCATGGCAGGGGAGTATTCCTAAAAAAGGAAGTCTCGTTACCATTTTAAGTACCAACCAAAAGGTAAAATGGACATTGAAAGATGGCAGGGTACACTTCGATTTTCCTAAAACAGAGGAGAAAATAGCCCTGACTTTTTCTTTTACACCCGAAACTAATTAGCAATGCCGAAACCGAGAAGATACCTATATTTATTGCCTGCATTATTTTTCTGCAGTGGCCTTTTTGCTCAAGTTAAAAAAGGGCAATCTTTACCCTATAAAAATCCGAAATTAAGTATCGATTTGAGAGTAAAAGACCTCATTTCGAGAATGACACCAGAAGAGAAATTCTGGCAGTTATTTATGATTCCTGGAGATGTTACAACTGAAAATAAGACACAATTTAAAAACGGTATTTTTGGTTTGCAGGTTAGTGCTGCTGCCCAGGGAAGTGGTAATGCGCAACAAATGTTAACCTATAATACCTCTGAAGATGGACTTTCTCTGGCTAAAAAAGTAAATAAAATTCAAAAATATTTTGTTAAGGAAACCCGTTTGGGCATTCCCATCATTCCATTTGATGAGGCTTTACACGGTTTGGTCAGGCAAGGTGCTACTGCTTTTCCACAATCAATTGGTTTAGCTGCAAGTTTCGATACTACTTTAGTGGCCAAAATTGGTACGGCTATTGCCAATGAGGCAAAGGCACGTGGTTTGAGGGATCTTTTGGCACCTGTAATCAATATGGCTACAGATGTAAGATGGGGCAGGGTAGAAGAAACCTATGGGGAAGACCCTTATCTAACAACTGTAATAGGTCATGCTTTTATGAATGCCATAGAAAGGCAGAATATCATTGTTACCCCAAAACATTTTATTGCCAATGTTGGCGATGGCGGGCGGGATAGCTACCCGATAGAGATGGATAAACATTTTTTAGAAGAAATCCACTTTCCGGCATTTAAAGATGGGGTTAAAAACATAGGTATCCGTTCACTAATGACTTCCTATAACAGCGTTTTTGGTACCCCTGCAACCTCAAATAAATGGTTGCTCACCACTAAACTAAAAACAGAATGGGGCTTTAAAGGTTTCGTAATTTCTGATGCAGGTGCAGTAGGAGGTGCCAATGTATTACATTTTACAGCTAAAGATTATAAAGATGCTACGGCGCAATCGATTAATGCTGGCCTTGATGTAATCTTCCAGGTAGATTATAACCACTACAAACTTTTTCTACCTGCGTTTTTAGATGGTAGCATTCCCAAATCGAGAATAGACGATGCCCTGGCAAGGGTACTAAGGGCAAAGTTTGAGCTTGGTTTATTTGAGCATCCTTATGTTGACGAAAGCATTGCCGAAAAAATGTTAAGCGATCAAAGCAACCATCAACTGGCTAAAGAAGCTGCATTAAAATCTTTTGTGCTCTTAAAAAATGATAATAATACACTTCCATTAAAGAACACAAAACGGATTCTACTACTAGGTGAAGATGCAATTGAAGGCCGATTGGGCGGTTATAGTGGCACTGGAAATAATAAGATCAATATATTAGAAGGTTTAAAGAATACAATATCCAGTGAAATGGAGATTAGTTATTTAAAAGGCAGCAGTAGGGAGCTTCATACCTATATTCCAATAGATAGTCAGTTTCTTTCTACCAATCAAAAATCAGGATTAATCGGGAGCTACTACAAAGGGCTTCACCTCTCCGGAAAACCCGTTAAAGAAGTAAATGATAAAACTGTTAATTTTAGCTGGACATTATACCCTCCTGATGAACAACTTCAGTTAGATGATTATTCGGTAAGGTGGGAAGGTAAAATTAAAGTACCACAGCATGCTGATGTTAATATCGGATTGGAAGGTAACGATGGTTACCGATTATACCTGGATAACCAATTACTAATCGATAATTGGGACAAAAAATCTTTCAATACCAAGACAGTTCCGTTTCATTTTGAGAAAAATAGAGATTACGCCATTAAGGTCGAGTTTTTTGAGCCCAAGGGCAATGGCAAAATTAAGCTGATCTGGAATTATGACATCAAGAAATCAAACGAAATAGCCGATGCAGTTGCTGCGGCAAAAAATAACGATGCAATCGTATTTGTTGCAGGTATAAAAGAAGGAGAGTTTCTAGATCGGGCAATGTTAAATCTGCCGGGTAACCAAGAATTGTTATTGGAAGAACTCGCAAAAACCGGAAAACCTATTATCGTGGTATTAACCGGTGGAAGTGCCATCAATATGCAACCTTGGTTAAATAAAGTAAACGCAGTTTTAAATGTATGGTATCCGGGCGAAGCAGGCGGTAGCGCCATTGCCGACGTATTGCTTGGCAAGGCAAATCCATCAGGTAAACTTCCAATTACTTACCCGGTAGATGAATCGCAGTTGCCATTGGTTTACAACCATAAACCTACGGGAAGAGGCGATGATTATAACAACTTAAGCGGAGAACCCCTTTTTCCATTTGGATATGGATTAAGTTATACCAACTTTTCTTACAACAATTTGAATTTTAACCGTAAAAGTATCGCTAAAAATGAAACCGCTAACTTAAGCTTCGAGCTTAAAAATACAGGCAATTACGATGGTGAAGAAGTGGTGCAGTTGTACATGAGGCCTTTGTTGAGCAAATTGGCACAACCTGTTCTTGCGCTGAGGGCTTTTCAGAGGGTACATTTAAAAGTTGGCGAAACAAAGATCATTTCATTCAAACTGGATAAAGAGGTGCTGCAAACACTCAATATTAATAATATATGGGGAGTAGTACCAGGAGAATATAGGATCATGATTGGCTCATCAAGTAAAGCACTTTATTTAAAAGATAACTTAACTGTTAAGCGTTAATAGGACACCCCTATGGTTGGGTATAAACCATATCAAGTAATTTTGCCGCAGATTCTGGTTAAATCTGCGGCTTTTTAATTAGTACCATGATCGGTCGCCTTTATGGTACGGTATACAGCCGTTATATCGTGTAGGTACCGAAACAAATCTCAGGGCCTCTGTTGCCCCAATTTCTGAATTAAAATAAGCCCATAACACTACTTGTTTTATTCCTATGAAATAATGGTTTGGCAATTCTTTAAAGGTCTTGTCTGTTTTCCTCTGTTCGTTTTCCTTTTTTCCTTTTTGTTGTTGATAATTGAAAGCTTCTTTATCTAAAGCAGTAAGAAAATTATTTCGCTCTACTTTAGTCGAGTTTAAGAATGTTTTTTTGATACTTTTTAAAGCATCAACATCCAACTGTTTTAAAGCTTCTATAAATGTTGCTTGTTCTTTTTGGTCATAACAATCGGTTACGATAACATCAATTAATGCACCAACATTTGCGTCTCTGGCTCCTTTTGATCTAGTAGTTGTTGGCAAAATCGTTTCTCCAAGCTCATTTAGCAATTTTATTTTATTGGGAGATAATAATCCGGTTATTTTATACTCCGGATCGGTAAAGCTGCTCAGCAAAAAATCAGCACCAACAAGTGTTCCACCAGTTAATAAAGCAATCGATTTTAATAAATCTCTTCTATTCATATGATTTTCTGATTACAGATTCCCTTTTTTCAATTCGTTAACCGCAAAATCTGCTGCCCGGGCAGTAAGCGCCATGTAAGTGAGCGAAGGGTTTTGGCAGGCAGAAGACGTCATGCAGGCTCCATCGGTTACAAAAACATTTTTACAATCCCATATTTGGTTATGGCCATTCAATACTGATGTTTTTTCTGAACGTCCCATACGTGCAGTGCCCATTTCGTGTATGCCGTGGCCCATGGCGTGCCCGCTATCCCAGGTTTTGATGTTTTTAACACCCGCCGCTTCAAACATTGCTTTAATCTCTAAAACAATATCCTTTCGCATTTTAAGCTCATTTTCTTGTAGTCCGGAATCCATGTTTAATGCTGGTAAGCCCCATTTATCTTTCACATTAAGATCCAGTGAGATTTTATTCCGATGATCGGGAAGGATTTCGCCGAAACCATTTGCACCGATATTCCAGCCACCCGGTTCGGTAATGGCTTCTTTAAACGCGCCACCAATTCCCAATTCCGGTATATTGGCACTCCAACCCGATCTACTTGCACTTCCCTGAAAACCAAAACCCCTCAAATAATCCCGTTTATCGCCACCCAGGTTCACAAAGCGGGGTATGTAAAATCCATTTGCCCTATTACCATAATAATACTTGTCTTCGAAGCCTTCAACGTTTCCAGAGCAGCCCAGGTTATAATGATGGTCCATTACATTGTGTCCAAGTTCACCGCTGCTGCTTCCCAAACCTCCCGGCCAAACATCCTTGGCTGAGTTAAGCAATATCCAGGCACTGTTTAAAGCCGATGCGCAAAGAAATACAATCTTCGAATTAAACTCATAAGTTTGGTTGGTTTCTGCATCGAGCACTTCTACACCTTTTGCCTTCTTAGTATTTTTATCGTATAGTATCTGGGTAACAATAGAAAATGGTCTTATAGTTAAATTACCTGTTTTTACAGCAGCAGGTAAGGTGGAAGATTGCGTGCTGAAATAACCACCAAATATGCAGCCTTCCCAACAGCGGTTTCTAAACTGGCATTTTGTTCTACCGGGTATGGGGGCAGTTAAGTTAGCGGTACGGCCAATAATTAAATGCCGCTGGTTTTTATAATGGGCTTTTATTCTTGCCGATATATCTTTTTCTACACAATTTAAATCCATAGGTGGGAGGAATACCCCATCTGGTAAATGCGCAAGCCCTTCTTTTGATCCGCTAATACCTGCAAACTTCTCAACGTAATCGTACCATGGTGCAAGATCTTTATATCGAATTGGCCAATCAACCGCAATACCGTCTTTTTCATTTGCCTCAAAATCCAAATCGCTTAAACGGTAGCTTTGTCTCCCCCAAAGGATAGACCTGCCGCCCATTTGGTAACTTCGCCACCATGTAAATGGTTTAGTTTCAACATAAGGATTATCTTTTTCGTTTGCCCAATAATCCATCACAGGTTCGGATGCTGCCCAACCTCTATGTATCACAGGGTAGTTTTTGCGTTGCTCCTGAGTGGTTTTCCCGCGATGTGGTATCTCAAATGGATCACCTTGTGCTGATTTATAATCTTTAATGTGCTCAAAATTTCTTCCGCGCTCCAACAGCAGCACTTTTAAGCCTTTTTCGGTAAGTTCTTTTGCAGCCCATCCGCCACTAATTCCAGAGCCAACAACTATGGCATCGTAGGTAATGTTGTTCATCCGATATGATATTTGGTTGTTAGTAAATCTACTTGCTATTGTTTAGAAGAAACTTCAATATTATATCGAAAATGAACACTATTTTAATAAAAACGTATATTCGGATATATCTAATAAAATGAGAACATTATGAAGCTAATGATTGAGAAGTTAACGCTCAGTGAAAATACTTCTTTTGTGGCCAGAACTTACCGCACGCCTAATTTTGAAGTGCCCTGGCACAGTCATGCAGAATATGAGCTCATTCTTTTTACCGAAGGATATGGCAAATGTTATATCGGAAATTATATCGGTGATTTTACCATCGGAGATGTTTTTTTCATTGGTTCAAATCTTCCACATACTTTCCAAAAAGCCGAAAAAGATTTGGTTACCAGTGCCGTTGTGGTTCAGTTTAGCGAAGATTTTTTAGGAGAACACTTTCTCCATATTCCGGAAGCGAAGCCTGTCAAAAAGCTCTTTGAAATAGCTAATCAAGGTTTGAAAATTGCTGATGGATGTAACACTGAGTTGAGTTTATTAATCAGCGCTTTAGAAAATGCAAAAGATTTTTCGAGGATAATTAAATTGTTCGAATGTTTTGAACTGATGGCCAACGAGAGTCACCATAAGTCTTTATCTACTCCGTATTTAGATGCCGTCAACTTTCAGCAAAATAAGATTGACGCTATATTTAAGTATACACAGCAGAATTTTCAACAGGAAATTAAATTAAGTGAAGTTGCTAAAATTGCCTGTATGAGTATATCAGCCTTCTGTATGTACTTTAGGAAAAGCACCAAAAAAACTTATATCAACTTCGTTAACGAACTAAGGGTCGGCTACGCCTGTAAGCTTTTAATTGATACGCAAAAAGATATTATGGGTATTTGTTACGAAAGTGGATTTAACACTTTAACAAATTTTCATAAACAGTTCTTAAAGGTAAAGCTTACAACTCCATCGGCTTATCGGAAAAACTTTAATGAGCAGCTGGATCAGGTCACCAATGCACAGCAAACAGATAGAAGCTTAGCGGAAACAGACCCAATACAGAAATCGAAAATAAGCTTATCAAAACTAAGTCAAACCTTCTATTCCTAATTTCATAGCCAACTCATTCAGATCCTTTACCACAACATCAATGATCGGAATGCCACTGATTTTTCTTTCCTGCTCAAATTCGTGCTCAGGTTCCCCAGGAATGATAACCTTTTTATCAGGATCTATCGTTTTTGCACTTTTAAAGCGTTCTACCCAGTTATCTAAATGGTTTTTGAAGTCTACAGCTGGTCTGAAACCATCTACGCGCATAGCGCCCAAAAAGTGGCCAAGTCCTTCGCCGACCGGATTGGCCGATGGTTCTAAAAAAGCCACAAATGGAGGTACCCATGGTCCGTAATTGGCACCAGATAATACCGCTGATAAAATATCGACTGTAGCGCTTAACCCATAACCTTTATGACTGCCATGAGCTGCATCGCTGCCCAAAGGAAGGAGCGAACCGCCGTTTTTTAATTCGTTCGGATCGGTAGAGTTTTCCCCACTTTTATCCTGAACCCAGCCATCTGGAATACTTTTATTTGCTCTTTGGGCAATTTCCAGTTTTCCGTTTGCTGCCGCTGCTGTGGCCATATCTACAATTACTGGTGGGTATTTCCCTGCTGGGAAGGCATAACACATGGGGTTTGTACCCAATAAACGTTCGTTAGCATAAGTAGGGGCTACCAAAGGGCTTGCATTGGTCATACTGATTCCGATCATATCCCTTTCTACCGCCATTAAAGCATGGTAACCTGCAATACCGAAGTGATTGGAATTTTTAACCGATACCCATCCGCTACCGTATTTTTCTGCTTTCTCTATAGCAACTTTCATGGCAAATGGTGCAACCACTAAGCCTAAACCTGCATCGCCATCTACAGTGGCAGTAGTTGGTGTTTCATGTACGATTTTAATATCGGGCGTAGCATTTATCCTTTTCTTTTCCCAAAGGCGTACATAACCGCTTAAACGGGCAACGCCATGCGAGTCAATTCCACGTAAATCTGAACGGATTAATACATCGGTTGCTAAATGGGCATGCTCATCAGAACAGCCCATTTTTTTAAAAACGTTATAAGTAAAATTCCTAAGATTGGTTTCGGTAAAAGTGATGAAATTCATTTTATACTATTTGTCGTCACCCTGAATTTATTTCAGGGTCTTTTTTGATAGATGCTGATCCCGAATATTCGGGACAGCATGACGAATCTAAAAATAATTTACGGCAATAAAACAGTAAAATCACCTCCCAGTGGTTCGAAGTTTTCTATGCATGAGGAAAGAAAATCTTCTCCATAATTTACATACATGGGTGCAATATTTAAGGTTCTTTCCTGAAGTGCTCCATTCGGGAAAAGTCTTTTCTTTACATTATCAATCTGCAACAATGCCGTTTCATGTTTCCTTTTCTCTGCGCGGAATAGTTTCTTCTCCAGGTTAGCCAATAAATGATTGGTCCGCTGTTTTGCTGTATCTGTTGATACAGAAAGCGTTTTATCTATTTTATAGGCATTTAGCTTAATTTGATCGAAAATGCTGTTAATGGCCCTGGTTTCATCAGCCAAGCTCAATTGGGCAGTTGTATTTCGCTTTACCCAAATGTTTTTTAACTCTTCAACTGGTAAAAATATATCTTCTAAAGAAAAACCTAAGTGGTATAAATTCTGCGCACTGCGTTTATCAATCAATAAAGCTGAATTACGAAGCAATAAAACCGGGAAATCAACTTTATAAAAGTCGAAATTTGCCTTTAACTGCATCCAGTAAGCTACTTCTGCACCACCGCCTATATAAGCAATGTTTGGCAAAATCACTTCCTGGTACATGGGCCGCATCACCACATTCGGACTAAAACGCTCGGGATGTGATTCGATTTCGGCTTTTAGTTCCGCTTCCGTAAAACTAATGTCTGTATGATTTACAATGTATTTTCCTTTTTCGAAGATCAAACGCTCACGCAGATTGTCGATAAGATAAAAGAAGTTAATATCACGGCCATTCACCTGTGTTTTATAGCCTAAATCCTCCAGGTTTTTCGAACTTTCGTCGATATTTTTTGCACTATTATGCTGAATAATATCTTCGGTAATGATATTCGCGAACTGCTTTTTTAGTTGTGCATCATCAGCATTTACAATCACCAGGCCATATTTCTCGAATAAGTTATTCACCAAAAACCTGGTGGCGTCGGCCAAATTATCGTGTTGCAAATAGGCCTGTTCTACCAATTTGGCAATTCGTTTTCCGTTTTTAGAGATCCCGAGGTATCCTTTATAAGCCGTTACTGCTGCGGCAACGGTTTTGGTGCTTAGTCTTCCGGTGGCGCCGTTGGTTTGCTGTATCCAGCTAATGTTTTTCTCATCAACGCTTACATGGTTAATTTCATCAAAATCGTGATCTTCTGTTGCCATCCAATAAACTGGAACAAAATTTTTATCGGGATGAGCTATTTTTAACTCAATGGCTAAATTAATGGTGGTTACAATTTTGTAAATAAAATAAAGCGGCCCGGTAAAAAGATTCAACTGGTGGCCCGTGGTAACCGTAAAGGTATTCGCTGAACCTAAAAGTTCTATGTTTTTGGTAACCGATTTATTGGGCTGTAAATGTTGGTATTGATCTTGTAAAACCTTTACTAAAGTTTCTCTGTTCCCTAAAAAAATTCTATGCTCAATTGCTTTGGCTAAGCCCTCCATATCAGGACGATAGCTGTAAAAAGCTTTAAGCTGATTTTCGTCGTTAATATAATCTAAAACCAGTTTTGAAAATGATCCGGTTTCCTGATATGAGATATATTTTGCCTGCATGATGTGCGAAAGTAATGCAATTTAAGGATAATCGTAAAGTCACGCCACTATTTTACAATTGTTAAATAATTAGAGATTGCTTTCAATGGCACCAACTTTTTCACGGTACAAATCAATAGGGCTATCTAAAAGCACCGCAATTACCGTTAATTCTGGATCTAATTTATCTTTAGGCACCGGAATGTAAACAATGCCCGGTATTTTGCTCCAATACAGTTTGTTATAAATTTCGTGTGGTAGCATGGTACCTTCACCCACAATCCTGATCCTGCTGATGTTGTTTTTTAAACCTTTAATGTCAATTGGCCCGGTTGGCGTGCCTTCTACAAATAAGTAAAGGGTTTTTTTATCTGCAGAAAGTGCTGTATTGCCCTGGTAATGTCCTGCTGGAATTCCCCCCGTTGTTTTGTATAATGCTTCCGCATTTTTGATTATCCAGTTGTTAACCTTTGGATTAACATTTTTAATGCCTGATTTAAACTCAAAACCATCAGCAGTTAGATTGGTGTTTTGAAAAATATTTACACCAGAATTTAAATCATAAGAAAGTTTCCTGAGATTATAATTGGTTAGATCTAAATGTTGGGATGCCGCAAATAAAGTTTCTAAAGAAATGCTTTGTTGTTTTTCTTTTGATAATTGGATTGGCTCGTTTAGAAAAACTTTTAACACAGTAACATCGTTATCGAAATCGCTTTCATTAACGTCAATAAAATAATCAGTTTCATTTAGTTTTACTGTGTTTATTGGTGTTTTATTCCCAATCAATTCTACCTTTTTTATTTTAGATTTTATGCCGTTAAGCAAAATGCCGTTCTTGGTTTTATAATCAAGATAGAGGTATAAAACAGCTTTATTTTTCGATAGTGTTGTTTTCCCTACAAAATGTCCATCAGGTAGTCCTGCTTGCGTTCCGTAAATTGCCTCACTATATTTTTTGGTCCAGCGGCCTAAATCCTTTAAAATTTTAACCTGCTCTGACGCAATGGTTCCATCTGCTTTTGGTCCAATATCAAGCAATAAGTTACCGCCCATGCTAATACAATCAACCAGCGTGCGGATGATCATGTTTGATGATTTATAATGATTGTCATAAGGCTGATAGCCCCACGAGTCATTCATAGTGTAACAAAGTTCCCATTCTGGTGAGTTTGGTTTTACAATGGGAACACCTTGCTCCGGCGTATCGTAATCGCCATGCCCGTTTAAGCGTGAGTTGATAATGATGTTTTGATTTACCTTACGTAAGTTCGATAGTATATTTTTGGCCTGCCATTCTTCTCCACTATGCTCCCAATCGCCATCAAACCATACCAGATCAGGATTATATTTGGCCGAAAGTTCGTTTAACTGCCCTTGAAAATAATTTTGGAATTTTTTAAAGCGTGGTGTATCCTGTTTATAATCATAACGTTTCCTGTCGCGGGTAAAACCATCATAATCCGGGTAGCTCCAATCAGGTAAAGAAAAATATAAACCTGTTTTAAGACCCGATTTTTTAAGTTCAGCCACAAATGGAGTGATTAAATCTTTTTTGGCAGCACTGTTTTTTAATGTGGTAGTGGCTAAAGGAGCTTTACTATCCCAAAGGGCAATACCATCATGGTGTTTTGTGGTAATTACGGCATATTTGGCGCCACTTTCTTTAATCAGGTTTACCCATTCTTCTGGTTTGTACTTTGCAGCGGTAAAACCATCAAGCTGTTTCATGTAAGCATCATGATTGATGTAGTTGTTAAAAAACGACCAAGATTCGGAAATACCATTAACCGAATAAATACCCCAATGGATGAAAATACCCAGCTTGGCATCAGCAAACCATTGCATTTTTTGGTTTGAACTGGTTTGTTGAGCAGAAAGTTTATTAACTACAAATAGTGGTAATAAGAGAAAGAAAAACTTTAAATATCGCATATTGTTCTGTTGTACAGATAAACGATAAATATAATATTTTGTAAGCTGATTTAAGTAGGAAACGATGTTTATTTGACGTGCGGTTATATGTTTCCATCCGACTGGAAGGGTGATTTGGAATGGAGAAGATTTGTAAATTGAACTTATTGCTTGGTGTTTCACCGACTGAATAAATTCATCTTTGGTTGTACATCATTTAGGTGGAAATGATGCTTTTGTCGGTGAGATACCGACTAATAGATTAGTGTTTCCACGTGTGCAGTCTGATGTTTTTATCTAACTAACAAGTTAGGCTACATGTTAGATGGTAACATCTTACATCACAAGAATTTGACGTCACAGAAAGATCGGCGACTTATTTTGGAAAACCGGCCTTTGTTAAATTTATCGTTTATCTGTACAACAGAACAATATGCGATATTTAAAGTTTTTCTTTCTCTTATTACCACTTTTTGTAGTTAATAAACTTTCTGCTCAACAAACCAGTTCAAACCAAAAAATGCAATGTCTTGCTGATGCCAAGCTGGATATTTTCATCCATTGGGGTATTTATTCGGTTAAT
>NZ_JAGGPU010000035.1 GCF_018613605.1 Pedobacter sp. ISL-64
GGGTTTTGAATGAAAGGATGGCGCAGGGATAAGGAGGGCAGGATTTATTTTAAAATAAATGTTGCGGAAGAGTAAAAGATTGCTACCTTTGCAGCCCTGATCGGAAGAACGGGAAGCTAAATAAAATTAGCGTATTGAAATAGAGGGAAAGAGGAAAAAGAGGGATGAAAAAAATAAAATTTATTTTATTTGTGATTCCGGAAAAGATCCTTACCTTTGCACTCCCAACCGAAAGGAAGGGCAAAAAAATCGGAACGGCGGATGTCGGAAAGATAGAAAAAAAAGATTGAGATAAACAGAAACACAGGAGAGACGAACAAGACTTTCCGCAACTGAAGTTTAACGATATAAAATGACCGGCCGTGAGGCTTACCTGGTCAATAAGTTCTTAAAAGAGATGTCAATGTAGCGTAGCGAGGTAATGGAGTACCGATCAAAGTACATGATTACGTAGCTTTATTTTAAAGGTGGTGTCTAACAGACAACATAACAAAAAAGAAGACTATTTTTAACAATAGTTAAAACTGGTCAGCATCTTACAACACATTTTACAATGGAGAGTTTGATCCTGGCTCAGGATGAACGCTAGCGGCAGGCCTAATACATGCAAGTCGAACGATAGATAGAAGCTTGCTTTTATCGAAAGTGGCGCACGGGTGCGTAACGCGTATGCAACCTACCTTAATCTGGGGGATAGCCCGGAGAAATCCGGATTAATACCGCATAAAATCACAGGATGGCATTATCCAATGATCAAACATTTATGGGATTGAGATGGGCATGCGTGTCATTAGCTAGTTGGCGGGGTAACGGCCCACCAAGGCGACGATGACTAGGGGATCTGAGAGGATGGCCCCCCACACTGGTACTGAGACACGGACCAGACTCCTACGGGAGGCAGCAGTAAGGAATATTGGTCAATGGAGGCAACTCTGAACCAGCCATGCCGCGTGCAGGAAGACTGCCCTATGGGTTGTAAACTGCTTTTATCCGGGAATAAACCTCATTACGTGTAATGAGCTGAATGTACCGGAAGAATAAGGATCGGCTAACTCCGTGCCAGCAGCCGCGGTAATACGGAGGATCCAAGCGTTATCCGGATTTATTGGGTTTAAAGGGTGCGTAGGCGGCCTGTTAAGTCAGGGGTGAAAGACGGTAGCTCAACTATCGCAGTGCCCTTGATACTGATGGGCTTGAATGGACTAGAGGTAGGCGGAATGAGACAAGTAGCGGTGAAATGCATAGATATGTCTCAGAACACCGATTGCGAAGGCAGCTTACTATGGTCTTATTGACGCTGAGGCACGAAAGCGTGGGGATCAAACAGGATTAGATACCCTGGTAGTCCACGCCCTAAACGATGAACACTCGCTGTTGGCGATACACAGTCAGCGGCTAAGCGAAAGCGTTAAGTGTTCCACCTGGGGAGTACGGTCGCAAGATTGAAACTCAAAGGAATTGACGGGGGCCCGCACAAGCGGAGGAGCATGTGGTTTAATTCGATGATACGCGAGGAACCTTACCCGGGCTTGAAAGTTAGTGAATCATTTAGAGATAAATGAGTGAGCAATCACACGAAACTAGGTGCTGCATGGCTGTCGTCAGCTCGTGCCGTGAGGTGTTGGGTTAAGTCCCGCAACGAGCGCAACCCCTATGTTTAGTTGCCAGCACGTTATGGTGGGGACTCTAAACAGACTGCCTGTGCAAACAGAGAGGAAGGAGGGGACGACGTCAAGTCATCATGGCCCTTACGTCCGGGGCTACACACGTGCTACAATGGATGGTACAGAGGGCAGCTACATAGCAATATGATGCGAATCTCACAAAGCCATTCACAGTTCGGATTGGGGTCTGCAACTCGACCCCATGAAGTTGGATTCGCTAGTAATCGCGTATCAGCAATGACGCGGTGAATACGTTCCCGGGCCTTGTACACACCGCCCGTCAAGCCATGGAAGTTGGGGGTACCTAAAGTATGTAACCGCAAGGAGCGTCCTAGGGTAAAACCGATAACTGGGGCTAAGTCGTAACAAGGTAGCCGTACCGGAAGGTGCGGCTGGAATACCTCCTTTCTGGAGTAGTACCACCTACTCGCCACGCAACATGATATTTCGAATTAAGGTAATAAGGTTTAAGGTAGAGGGTTATAAGGCTTAAGGTCTTGATCCCTGATACTAAGAGCATGATACCTTTACTTTAAAACACACAAGAGAAAAAAGAAACACCCAGAAGACAACGGAGTGCAGCCTATAAAGGTATAAGCATAACGGAACGGAAGATGGGGAAAGCCAAAGGAAAGCAGTAGCGGTAAGATACTATATACTGCATACGGACGCCGACCTTAAAATCAACAGTCCCGTAGCTCAGCCTGGTTAGAGCACTACACTGATAATGTAGGGGTCTCCAGTTCAAATCTGGACGGGACTACACATTAGAGTTGGGAGTTTAGAGAAACGGGTTGGGAGTTATGAATACTCCAAACTGAACACTCCGAACTCAAAACTATACTCTGGGGGATTAGCTCAGCTGGCTAGAGCGCCTGCCTTGCACGCAGGAGGTCAACGGTTCGACTCCGTTATTCTCCACCATTAAGGTTGAGGGTTAAAAGGTAGAGGGTTTAGGGTAATACCTATGGCTGAAACACACCGCAACATAATATAATACAAAGATTACCGGGATCGGTAATATACATTGACATAAAGATTAAGAAAGAAGAAACGCCACGGGGCACATATATAGTAATATATATGAAACGGTTCGAGACCGCATTTTTTACTAATAAGGAATAAGCTACAGGCTTAGGTTGGGGCACATTAAACCCTAAACCTTTATACCCTCAGCCTTATACCTTAATAAAGTTCTTTGACATATTGGAAGAAGTTAAAAAAGAAGAGCAAACAACAATAGGCGACTGTTGTGTTTGTGCTCACCGGACGGAGTAGCAATACAAAGCGAGGTATGAGACATCATGACAAGAGCAAAAAAAGCATACCATACGGCGCAAAAGGCGTATGAGTAGAAGAAAGTAATAAAGAGTACACGGGGGATGCCTTGGCTCTCAGAGGCGATGAAGGACGTGATAAGCTGCGATAAGCTTCGGGTATTTGCAAATAGGAATTGATCCGAAGATTTCCGAATGGGGCAACCCGGCATGTTGAAGACATGTCACATATAATGAGCAAACCTGCCGAACTGAAACATCTAAGTAAGCAGAGGAAGAGAAAATAACAATGATTTCCTAAGTAGTGGCGAGCGAAAGGGAAAGAGCCCAAACCTACCTTGTTACGGCAAAGTGGGGGTTGTAGGACTACAATGTGTCATTAGCAAACAGAAGTGGAATGGGATGGGAAGCCCAGCGATACACGGTGATAGCCCGGTACACGTATAGAATGCTAGGCTAGTAGTATCCTGAGTACCGCGAGGTCGGAGACGCCTTGTGGGAATCTGCCGGCACCATCCGGTAAGGCTAAATACTCCTGAGAGACCGATAGTGAACCAGTACCGTGAGGGAAAGGTGAAAAGAACCCCGAACAGGGGAGTGAAATAGAACCTGAAACCGTGTACTTACAAGCGGTCGGAGCGTACAAGTTGCGTGACGGCGTGCCTTTTGCATAATGAGCCTACGAGTTACTCCTCTCTGGCAAGGTTAAGTGTCTAAGGCACGGATCCGAAGCGAAAGCGAGTCTGAATAGGGCGTATAGTCAGAGGGGGTAGACGCGAAACCTTGTGATCTACCCATGGACAGGTTGAAGGTGCGGTAACACGTACTGGAGGACCGAACCGATAAACGTTGAAAAGTTTCCGGATGATCTGTGGGTAGGGGTGAAAGGCTAATCAAACTGGGAAATAGCTCGTACTCCCCGAAATGTTTTTAGGAACAGCGTGGATATTAAGTTTCATAGAGGTAGAGCTACTGATTGGGTGCGGGGGAGTCAAATCCTACCAAATCCAGACAAACTCCGAATGCTATGAAATATGATCTGCAGTGAGGCGCGGGGTGCTAAGGTCACGCGCCGAGAGGGAAAGAACCCAGACCATCAGCTAAGGTCCCCAAGTGACAGTTAAGTTGAACTAACGAGGTCCGATTGCACAGACAGCTAGGATGTTGGCTTGGAAGCAGCCATTCATTTAAAGAGTGCGTAACAGCTCACTAGTCGAGCGATCGGGCATGGATAATAAACGGGCATTAAACTGTTCACCGAAGCTATGGGATTGAAATATATCGGTAGGGGAGCATTCTAGCGGCAGCGAAGGTATCTGGTAATGGGTGCTGGAGCTTCTAGAAAAGCAAATGTAGGCATAAGTAACGATAAGGCGGGAGAGAAACCCGCCCACCGAAAGGATAAGGTTTCCTGATCAACGCTAATCGGATCAGGGTCAGTCGGGACCTAAGGAGAACCCGAAGGGGAAATTCGATGGACAACTGGTTAATATTCCAGTACTTTTTATAACTGCGATGTGGGGACGGAGTAGTGACACTGCCGCGATCTGACGGAATAGATCGTTAAAGACAGTAGGTATTAGAACGGTAGGCAAATCCGCCGATCTAGCTGAAAGTCGATAGTACCGCGAGCCTTCGGGTAAGCGGATAGCGCAGGTAATCAGACTTCCAAGAAAAACCGCTAAGCTTCAGGTTATAAAAACCCGTACCGCAAACCGACACAGGTATCCGGGAAGAGGATTCTAAGGTGCTCGAGTGAATCATGGCTAAGGAACTCGGCAAAATGGCCCTGTAACTTCGGGAGAAGGGGCGCTTGCAGCAATGTAAGCCGCAGTGAAAAGGCCCAGGCGACTGTTTAACAAAAACACATGGCTTTGCAAAATCGAAAGATGAGGTATAAGGCCTGACACCTGCCCGGTGCTGGAAGGTTAAGAGGGGATGTCATCCGCAAGGAGAAGCATTGAATCGAAGCCCCAGTAAACGGCGGCCGTAACTATAACGGTCCTAAGGTAGCGAAATTCCTTGTCGGGTAAGTTCCGACCTGCACGAATGGTGTAACGATCTGGGCGCTGTCTCAGCCATGAGCTCGGTGAAATTGTGGTCCCGGTGAAGACGCCGGGTACCCGCAACGGGACGGAAAGACCCCATGCACCTTCACTACAATTTAACATTGACATTGGATACAGGATGTGTAGGATAGGTGGGAGGCTTTGAAGCGGCGTCGCTAGGCGTCGTGGAGCCAACGTTGAAATACCACCCTTTCTGTATTCGGTGTCTAATCCGATCTTATCGGAGACATTGTTTGATGGGTAGTTTGACTGGGGTGGTCGCCTCCAAAAAGGTAACGGAGGCTTTCAAAGGTAAGCTCAGTACGCTTGGTAACCGTACGCGGAGTGCAATAGCATAAGCTTGCTTGACTGTGAGACAGACAAGTCGATCAGGGTCGAAAGACGGATATAGTGATCCGGTGGTTCTGCATGGAAGGGCCATCGCTCAAAGGATAAAAGGTACGCTGGGGATAACAGGCTGATCTCCCCCAAGAGCTCATATCGACGGGGAGGTTTGGCACCTCGATGTCGGCTCGTCACATCCTGGGGCTGGAGAAGGTCCCAAGGGTTCGGCTGTTCGCCGATTAAAGTGGCACGCGAGCTGGGTTCAGAACGTCGCGAGACAGTTCGGTCCCTATCTGTTGTGGGCGTAGGAATTTTGAGTGGGGCTGACCTTAGTACGAGAGGACCGGGTTGGACTAGCCTCTAGTGAATCTGTTGTTCCGCCAGGGGCATTGCAGAGTAGCTACGCTGGGAATAGATAAGCGCTGAAAGCATCTAAGTGCGAAACTAGCCACGAGATGAGAATTCCATATAGGACCGTAGAAGACTACTACGTTGATAGGCTACAGATGTAAAGGTGGTGACACCACAGTCGAGTAGTACTAATCATCCGAAGCTTTCAAAGCAAACAGACTGTTGTTTGTTCTTCATAATAACTTCTTTCAATAATGTTTAAGGTTTAAGGCGAAAGGTTTGAGGCAAAAGGTGAATACCTTCTACCTTCATACCCTCCAGGCTTCTACCTCAATAAAATATTCAGGTGCCTATATCGGTGGTGTCCACCTCTTCCCATTCCGAACAGAGAAGTTAAGCCCACCAGAGCCGATGGTACTGCGGTAACACGTGGGAGAGTAGGTCGGTGCCAGATCTTAAAAAGAAACCCCTTGACGATGAGTCGAGGGGTTTTCTTCGTTA
>NZ_JAGGPU010000036.1 GCF_018613605.1 Pedobacter sp. ISL-64
ACTTTTTGGGGGCAGTCCACGCAGCGGGGACTTGAAACGGAAAGCGGGGCTAACCTTAAAATGAAATGCTGTCTTTGCTTTCCAAAAAATGGACTTCAAACTATGTTTATCGCACAAAAAAAGTCCCGATTCTCACCGGGACTCTCCTATTTGGTTAATGATATTTTAAGCCAAAGCATTTTGCTTTACTACCATTTTAACTTTTTCTATTACATAATCTAACTCTTCTTTTGTAGTGTATTTGCTAAATGAAAAGCGCACCGAAGGACGGTTTGGATCGGCATTAATACCATTTAACACATGCGAACCAATATTCGAACCCGAAGAGCAGGCGCTTCCACCAGAAGCACAGATACCATTGATATCTAAATTAAACAACAACATATCGGCCATATCCATCTCTGGAAACGATACATTCAATACAGTGTACAAACTTTTATCGGCATCGGTTTCGCCATTAAAAGCAATACCCGGAATTTCGGCGATTAACTGTGCTTTCAGGTAATCTTTTAAACCCTGAATATAGGTCTGATGCTGATCCATTTCGGCATAAGCAATTTCTAAGGCCTTAGCTAAGCCCACAATACCATATACATTTTCGGTACCACCACGCATGTTGCGCTCTTGTGCCCCACCATAAATCATCGGTGGAATTTTAATGTTACTGTTTACATATAAAAAGCCAACACCTTTAGGTCCGTGGAGCTTGTGTGCTGCGCAAACTATAAAATGTGCTTTAAGCTCGCGTACGTTATGCGGGTAGTGCCCCATGGTTTGAACGGTATCGGCATGATAAATGGCATTGTATTTCTCACAGATATCGCCAACTTTAACCATATCGGTCAGTGTACCCAACTCGTTATTGGCATGCATTAACGAAACAAAACTACGCTCGTTATTTTGAAGCAGTTCTTCGAGATGATTGTAATCGACATTCCCTTTTTCGTCAATATTAACGAAACTTAATTTATCGATTTCACCATTTTTAAGCATCGTATTTAAAGTATGCTCGACGGCATGGTGCTCTATTTTCGAAGTAATGGCATGTTTAATTCCATAAGCTGAAATTCCACAACGGATGGCTGTATTATCGGCCTCGGTGCCTCCAGAAGTAAAAAACACTTCGGATGGAGATGCATTTAACAGACCAGAAACGGTTTTACGGGCTTTTTCTACCAGCGTTCTTACCTCGCGGCCAAGCGCATGAATAGCAGATGGATTACCAAAATAGTTTTCCATTACATTTGTCATTTCTGCAATTACTGCTGCATCTAAAGGCGTTGTGGCCGCATTATCTAAATAGACCCTTTTCATTTCTACGAATATTTAAAAGTTTTGTGTTGCAAAGATACCTTGCTAGTGGCAGTCTTTGTTTTAAACGTTCAGGGTTTAATCGTTTTATTAAACCCTGAACAGGTATGCTTAATCCTGAAATCCTTTAGAGATTAAAGGTGTAATATTTCTTTAATGTCAGAAATAATTTTGTTAGCCAAATTCTCGGCAATGGTTTCATTTTCTGCTTCACTGTAAATCCTGATAATCGGTTCAGTGTTCGAACGGCGCAAATGTACCCAAGTTTTATCAAATTCTATCTTCAATCCATCAATTGTACTGTATGGCTGATTTTTATACTTTTCTTCTACCTGTTTCAACAGATTATCGATATCCATTTCTGGCGTAAGGGTAATTTTGTTTTTAGAAATGTGGTATTGTGGATAGCTAGCTCTTAATACCGAGATCGATTTGCCAAATTTAGCTAAATGTGTTAAGAATAAGGCAATGCCAACCAAGGCGTCTCTTCCATAGTGCGATTCGGGATAAATAATCCCACCGTTTCCTTCGCCACCAATAATGGCATTTGTTGCCTTCATTTTGTTCACTACATTCACCTCTCCTACTGCTGATGCATTGTATTCTGCTCCTGCTTTTTCGGTCACATCGCGTAATGCACGTGTTGATGAAAGGTTTGAAACCGTATTTCCTGGTGTATTTTTCAATACATAATCGGCAACAGCAACCAAAGTATATTCTTCACCGAACATGCTACCATCTTCGTTCACAAAACATAAACGGTCAACATCCGGATCAACAACAATCCCTAAATCGGCATTTTGTTTCTGAACTTCTTTCGATATTTCGGTTAAATTTTCTGGTAGTGGTTCAGGATTGTGTGGAAAATGTCCATCTGGTGTACAATATAATTCTACCACCTTGCTCACACCCAAAGCTTTTAACAAAGCAGGGATAAAAATACCGCCGGTTGAATTTACGCAGTCGATTACGACTTTAAAATCGGCCTTTTTAATTGCCTCAACATCAACCAATGGTAATGCTAAAACTTTATCGATGTGCTTTTGAAGGTAAGTATCGTTTTTAATTACTTTACCCAATTTATCTACCTCAGCAAAATCAAAATCAGCACGCTCTGCCAAATCTAAAACTTCTTTTCCATCAGCGTCGCTAATAAATTCGCCGCTTGCATTTAGTAATTTTAAGGCATTCCATTGTTTTGGGTTATGGCTTGCGGTTAAAATGATACCACCACCTGCTTTTTCATCAGGTACAGCTACTTCTACAGTTGGCGTGGTTGATAAACCTAAATCGATTACCTCAATACCCAAGCCTTGTAAAGTTCCGATAACCAGGTTATTCACCATCTCACCCGAAATGCGGGCATCGCGACCTAAAACTATTCTTTTATTGCCTGTTTTTTGCACTACCCAGCTCCCATAAGCAGCTGTAAATTTCACAATATCAAATGGGGTTAAGCCGTCTCCAGCCCTTCCGCCAATGGTTCCTCGTATTCCTGAAATTGATTTTATTAAAGTCACTGTATATAATTTAATTGAGGCTCAAAAATAAGAAAAAAAACAAGATAGCAGCTATTTAGGAGTGTTTGTGCACTTTAATTTACATTGCTTTTATATCTATTTGCACGATCAGTTTTCTAGAATTGAGACTATGGTCAAAAACAAACGTGTGTTTAATCGGATACCGTATTCATAATATTCTTGCAACTTTATTGCATAAAAACATATTCTAACTTTACTAGCGACTGTAAAACCTTATATTTGCATCTTTTTAAGATACAAACGGCTTTTATATGCAACGCAAGTGGTTTCAATATTGGTTTAATTCGCCATATTATCATATTCTTTATCAACAACGAAATGATGCTGAAGCCGAATTTTTCATCGATAAACTTACGGAATTTTTACACCCAAGGCCCGATGCTAAAATGTTGGATATTGCCTGTGGCAAAGGCCGACATTCAATCTATTTAAACAAAAAAGGCTTCGATGTTACCGGAATAGACCTTTCGGAACAAAGTATAAAATACGCCAAGCAATTCGAAAACAATAAATTACATTTTCTTGTACACGATATGCGTAGGTTATTTTACATCAATTACTTTGATGTGGCCTTAAATCTGTTTACCAGTTTTGGTTATTTCGATACCGAAAAAGATCATGTAAATGCACTTAAAACCTTTCGAAAATGCTTAACAGCTGAGGGGATTTTGGTGCTCGATTATTTTAATACCGAAAAAATTATCCGCAACTTAAATCATTGCGAAACAAAATCGCTTGATGGCATAACTTTTAATATCACCAAAAATGTCATCGACGGAAAAATTATCAAAAAGATAAATTTCGAAGACAAACAAAAGGTATACAATTTCGAAGAACGGGTGCAGGCATTTAGTTTTGAGGATTTCCAACGCATGCTAACCAAGGCAGGGATGGTTATCGAAAAAACTTTTGGCAGTTATGGTTTAGACGATTTTGACGAAAACAGTTCAGACCGGTTAATTTTAATCTGTAAAAAAGCATGATAGAAAGCATACAGCAATTTGATGTAGAATTGTTCTTGAAAATCCATCGTGGGCTTTCAAACAGCTTTTTTGATTGGTTGATGCCTTTAATGCGTAACCGTTTCTTTTGGTCGCCCCTTTACCTTTTTATTATTGTTTTTTGTATTAAACAGTATAAAAAACAAGGTTATTACATTATAGGCATGGTTCTTTTTACCTTCGCTATGGGCGATTTAATTGCGTCGAGAGTAGTGAAGCCTTGGATAGCCCGGGTTAGGCCCTGTAATGATTTAAGTTTGGCGAACGATATTATCCACCGTGTTCCCTGTGGGAGTGGCCTGAGCTTTCCGTCTGCACATGCCACCAATCACTTTGCGATTGCCGTTTTTTTAATCTGCATTTTTTATAGCCGATGGAAACCTATTTTGCCTATCGGTATTTTCTGGGCGCTTATCATCAGTTTTGCTCAGGTATATGTTGGTGTTCATTATCCTGTTGATGTAACTACCGGTGCCTTACTGGGCATTACCATAGGGATTATCTGTTCTAGAATATTTAAAAAATTACAACCTGATTTTTAACTTATGGAAATCTGGAAACTCTGCGTACTCTTTTTCTGTGCCTTTTTAGGTGGGACAGCTATATTTTTAGTAAAGAGCGATAAATCTAAACTACTGAAACTGATTTTGTCTTTCAGTGGGGCCTATTTATTTGCCATTACAGTTTTACATTTAATTCCTGACGCTTACAGCGGCCCCGACAAATGGCAGATTGGCGTTTTTATTCTGATTGGTTTCTTATTGCAGATTTTCTTGGAGCAGTTTTCAGAAGGTGTAGAACACGGCCATATCCATAAACATCACGACGGGCATGTATTTCCCTTTGGGATTATGATCAGTTTGTGTTTGCATGCTTTTTTAGAGGGGATGCCTTTAGCAAAAGAACAGCACAATGAGCTGATTTTTGGAATTTCACTACACCACATCCCAGCTGCTTTTGCGCTGGCAAGCATATTAATGCAAAACCATTATAAGAAAAGCAGTATTATATTTTATCTGATTGTATTTGCTATCATGGCACCTCTGGGCTTTTATGTAAGTGTTGGCTTAAGCAATGGTACTATTGGCGGCATTGATGCGTATTTCAATAAAATTATGGGTATTGTGATCGGTATTTTCTTACATATTTCTACCACCATCTTATTCGAATCGAGTGCCGATCATAAAATCAATACCCGCAAAATGATTGCCGTTTTATTGGGGATTGGTGTAGCATTAATTGGTTTCTTCGCAGGGCATTAAGTCCTTAGTCTAGAGTCCTTAGTCGGCAGTCGATTAGCCAATTTAAAAGGTTAACCGATTAACCATTCACGCCATTAGCTTAGTAGCCGTTTTAAACGTTTAATCGTTTATACATTTAACTTTTGTGAATAAACATCTGTAAATTAGTATATGGATGAGATTGTAAACGAACCTGCTGTAGCTTACCAAAAAAGGCATTATACTATTGAAGAATACCTGGAGATGGAAAAAGCATCAACAGTGAAGCATGAGTATTTTCAGGGCGAGATATTTGCAATGTCAGGCGCCGGTGATAACCACAATGAGATTTTCAGTAATGTTTTTATTGCAATTGGGGACAAACTTAAAGGCACGCCCTGCAGGCCTTATGGAAGTGATAAACGAATGAATATTCCTGAGAATACTTTATTTACCTATCCTGATATTTCCATTTACTGCAATGGTCTAACGCACAGTGATGTTGATGAAGACACCTCAATTTTACCAACTGTAATCATTGAAATCCTGTCTCCCTCAACCAAAAATTATGACAGAGGGAAAAAATTTAACCTGTACAAAGATATTCCATCACTAAAAGAATACGTTATGATTGATTCAGATTCTGTATTGGTAGAGGCCTATTATATTAATGATAAACAGCATTGGGTACTCAACAAACATGAAGAGATTTCTGATACACTAAATCTCATTTCGATGGGATTCGGCGTAGCCTTAACCGATATTTATAACCATGTTTCCTTTAACGCCGTAATGTGATTCCGTTTGCAATTTCAATTGGGCAATTTTAAACAATTAACCTTTCGGACAAAATTCAACAAATTTATATATGGACGAAATTGTAAATGAACCAGCTGTAGCTTATCAAAAAAGAAGTTATACTGTTAAAGAATATCTTGAGATGGAAAAAGCATCAACAGTAAAGCACGAGTATTTCCAAGGGGAGGTATTTGCAATGTCTGGTGCCGGTGATAATCACAACGAGATTTTCAGCAATGTTTTTGGAGAAATAGTTCAAAAACTTAAAGGCAAGCCCTGCAGGCCTTATGGAAGTGATAAACGAATGAATATTCCTGAGAATACTTTATTTACCTATCCTGATATTTCCATTTACTGCAATGGTCTAACGCACAGTGATGTTGATGAAGACACCTCAATTTTACCAACTGTGACTATTGAAATCCTGTCACCTTCAACCAAAAATTACGACAAAGGGAAAAAATTTAACCTCTATAAAGATATTCCATCATTAAAAGAATACATTATGATCGATTCGGAATCTATTTCGATTGAAGCTTATTACATGAATGAAGAAAAAAACTGGGTACTCAATTAACACAAGGAAATAGCTGATAGACTAACTCTTGTTTCGATGGGCTTTGATATAGCGCTAAGCGATATTTATGATCATGTTCGCTTTAGTAAGGAGAAATGATTTTGTAGATAAAAATTGAGAAATGTAAACTGAAATTGCCAACTACATTACTTCTTTTCTTTCTTCTTCCCATAACCCCATGGGCAGTGCTTACATTTATTCTTGCAGCAATAACCACGTTTTAAATGGTAGGCTTCGGTAAAAACCATTAGTCCATCTTCGTTAAAGTAAAAATCTTCGCCTTCTTTTAACATAATTATTGAATGACAGGATTTTGAATGAGGGAATTATGGAATGATTGAATATTAAATGAGGGAATGTTTTTTAATTCGTCTTACCTTCATTACTCATTCAATCATTCTCTAATGCGATCAGTCAATCATTTTTATCCATTAAGTATTTTAACCTCGAGTTTGTTTTTAAAATAATCTTTAAGCTGTTTACCATCACCATGTAAAGTCCATACTTGTTTTGGTTTAACTTTTTCTATGGTTTCTAAAATTGCATCCCAATCAGCGTGGTCAGAAATATAAAGTGAAATCCCGTTTTGTTGTTGCAGGTTCTTCCATCCAGAGGCAAAGGCGCGTACTACATTAATCGCCTTATGGTAACTGTGAAAAACCATTGGCGGCACAATATAAACCTGGTGCTCTTGATTATTTTTCATCACCTTTCTATCGTACATTTTATAATTTCCTACTTTCATTCCGTAATCTTCGTAGATTTTAACAAAGGGCATAATACTGTGGTGAACCATAATGTTCTTCGTAGGGCAATGCGCATTGAGCAGTTGGATAATCCGCTGGCTCTTACCCAATGCATAAGCACCAAGCATGATATTCGCATTGGTTTCGTTTAGCTTTTTAATTTCATCTATTGGTGAAGGGTGTTTGGTTTCTGGATTAGCAAAGGTACTTTCCGTAATCAACACATCTGCTTCAACAAATTCGAAAGGCTCACAGGTATTATCAGGCTCAATCTTATAATCGCCAGTATAGAGGTATTTTACACCCTTATACTCCATTAAAACCTGTGCAGAGCCCAAAATATGACCCGCAGAATGGAAAGTAATGGTAATATCTTTTATTTTGAAGGGTTCGTGATAATTTTTGGTAAAAAAATCGACCGCGGCAAATTTGCGGTAACGGTGTTTCATAAAAGTTGCGGTTGCAGCAGTACAGTACACATTTTGGCTTCCTCCAATAGCATGGTCGCCATGGGCATGCGAAACTACCGCTTCTTTAACGGGCTGTTGTGGATCGAGGTAAAAATCGCCGTAAACACAGTATAAACCCGTTGGACTAATGGTAATAAAATCTTCTAAAATCATGATCAGGATGAAAGGATTTAAGGATGTAATGATTTAAGTTGATTAAGCCTTGCTATTCTTAAATTTTTCGGCCGCCTTAAGAAATTCTTGGTGTAAAGCTAAAACCTGTTCGATTATAGATTCTTGCTCATCATTTATGATAAAATGGTTGGCCATTTTCGCTTTTTCTTCGTCGCTCAACTGTTTATCCATACGTGCTTTAACCTGCTCTGCTGTTACCCCATCACGCAGCATTACCCGTTTCATTTTGGTTTCGTAAGGAGCAGTAACCAGTATTGTAGTATCGCACATTGTATAAGAGCCACTTTCGAACAACAAAGCAGCCTCTTTTAAGGTATATGATGTATTGGCAGGAATGGTTGCTTCCCAGGCATCGAATGCCCTAAAAACTGCCGGATGAACCAATGCATTTAATTTTGCAAGCTCTTCTTCGTTATTAAAAACAATGCCAGCGATATGCTTGTTATTTAGGCTTCCATCTTCGAAATAACTTTCTTTCCCGAAAGTAGATTTAATTCCCTCCACCAACAAAGCATCTTTGCACATGATTTCTTTGGCAACAGTATCGGCGTAAAACACAGGGATCCCCAATACTTCGAAAACCTTACAAACCGTTGTTTTACCACTGCCTATTCCGCCTGTTATTCCTACTTTATACATTATTTTTCTACAATGAAATCTATTTTGGATGGCATTACGCTTACCAGTTTACAATAATCAGGAAACTCGGTTATCTTCACCGTAAACTGACGGTGCTTTAAAATTTGCCATTCGTCTACATCAATGGTAGCGGTAATAAAACTTTCGTCAACCTGATCGTAATTGCTTAACGCGACTAAGAAGGTAACTTTAACTTTTTTAGGATATAGTTTAAGATTGTTATAATTCCTATTGTTTGTAATTTTTAACGGTACTTCGATAGTCTTCTCCGTAAACTCATCAACAGGTAATCTAACCTCTACAGATGAAGGATAAATACTTACATTTTTATGGATACTGTGCTGTAAGGCAATCCTGGTCGTGCTACTACTTTGTATTTTATCCTGCTTAAGTGTATCTGTAGGCCAGAACTTTATTTTGGCTAGCTCCTCTACAGGGCCCGCCACTTTAACATATTTCGGGTTGAGGATAACCTCACTAGAGATGCCATATTGCTTTTCAAAGCTCAGTTTATCGATCAGTTTTACAGGAACTTTTTTCACTACCCGTTTGGTGAAATCGAAATAAAGGGTGTCGGGTTTAACAGAAATTACCTTTTGTGTACTTTCTAACTGTCTGTTGATATTGAAAAGCTGATCGGAAAAAACAATAAAATCTTTGGTATTGAGCTGACTTAAATTAACAGAAACAGAGGGTGGACTGATCCTTAAACGGGCAAACAGTAGCTGCCAACCAGTTCCTTCAACCTGTAAATCTATCGTATCAGACTGTAAGGGATAAAATGCTCTTTTGGTAGGTGTATTTTTAAAAACCAAAACGGTTTTTGCTACATAAATATATTTGTTGTTTAATGCCATAAAAAGCCATGCAGCTATAGCCAGCAGCAAGCAGGCCAATAAGCTAAACACACGTCTTTTTTCAATCTTAGTTAGTCTAATAAAGGGCATAATAATAAATTAAATATTAGCTGTAAGCTGGAAAAACATTATCCAAAATGCATTTAATCAAATGTAGTAAAACAAAAACAGTCCCGAAAATTTTCGGGACTGCGCTTAAATTTTATTAATTTATTAGGCTTTAGGCGCTACAACTGCTTTGGTTGCATCTAAAGAAACTGCTGATTTATCGAAACGGATCTTTACACCACCTTCAACCTCAATTAAAAAAGTTGTTTCATTCATGTCGGCAATACGACCGTGAATACCCGCGGTAGTTACGATTTTATCTCCTTTTTTCAATTCTGCAACCAATTTTTTATGGTCTTTAGCTTTTTTAACTTGCGGGCGGATCATGAAAAAGTAGAAAACTACCATGATGAGTACCATTGGTACGATTGTAGTTAGCATGTTACTACCACCTGCTGCTGCCTGTAATATTACTGTTGATGTCATTTCTTATTTATTTGTGTTTTTTGTGAATTTTGATCATTATGGATTATTGCCATAAACAATCGAACCAATTTATTTTTTAGCAAGCACCTCTCCTACCAAATGAACAGTAGTTACTGTTGGATTTGCATTTGACGTAACGGTTACTACCTTATCTTGCATGCCCATTTTACCTTCGCTGTTAAAAACTACGCTAATTACTCCTTCTTTACCTGGCAAAATAGGTTCGCCTGGTACCTGAGGAATAGTACAACCACATGTTGCAGTTGCATTTGAAACAATCAGCGGACTTTTACCTGTATTTTTAAGTTTGAAATCGTGCTTAACTTTTTCGCCTTGCGTTATTTTACCAAAATCGAAAATATCGCGTTCGAAAACAATAACAGGCGCATCTGCAGAAGCAACTTTAGCTGTTTTTGAAGTATCGTTGCCAACTGAAACAGCTGTTGCGGTTTCGCTGGTTTGATTGTTTGCATTACGACATGCTGCAAATGAAAGCGCAGCAATAGCCAAGATAAATATTCTTTTCATTTTTAATCTTCGATTAATCCGCGGCCGATCTTTTTAATGGTGTTGTTTTTCTTAAGATCGCCTAAAATTTTGTCTAAAATACCGTTAATAAATGAATTACTCTTCGGTGTACTGTAATCTTTTGATAACTCTAAATATTCGTTGATGGTTACTTTAACCGGAATAGATGGAAAGTTTAACAATTCGCAAATGGCCATTTTCATTAAAATGGTATCCATTAATGCAATACGTTCCGATTCCCAATTTTTGGTTCTATCGGCAATCATTTCCTGATATTTTGCATCGTTCTGCAAAGTATGTACAAAAAGATCCTGAACAAATTTGCTGTCTTCAACCCAATCTGCACTAATTTCGGTCAGTTTATTTTTAAAAGGATCTTCGAAAGTAAAGTTTTTCAAGGTTTTGGCCACCATACCTTTCATCACTTCGTGATCTACCTGCCAGTTGATAAATTTCTCTTCGAAAACCTGCAAAATGGCCTGGTTTTTTAAGATGATTTTCCTGAAAATGTATTTAATAATATCCTTTGATGATTCTAAACTTTCGTTTGGATCGGCAAGATAATCTGCATATTCTTTTGATGCTTTTAAGGAATTGTAAACTGTTTTACGGATTTCCGGATCGAAACCCCAATCTACCTTGTATTTTTTAACTGCAGATACGTACTCGGGATTCTGCTGCATTAAAACGCTAAACTTATTGTGCAGCAATTTCATGTTGGGATTAATATCCTCTGCGGTTTTAATAAACTTATTTGCGCGCTCTGCGGCGTCGTTAGCAGTAAATTCGGTAACTTCTACCATTAAAGATAACATCCAGATGTACATTTCGTACACGCTGTCGATGCTCTGCATTAAAGTTTTCAAATCACCTTTAATGTCTTTTTTGTCTGCCATGTGCCAAGCAAAAATATTTTGCAAAGCTTTGATTCTTAAGTGCCTTCTGTTTAACATGAATGTAAGAACGAGTGCGGTTTTTTAAAACCTGTTTTAATAATTATGATTTAATATGACGATTTAATTTTTTTAACATCTGCAATCCGTTTCTCGGCAATGCGATTGGCTGCAATATTTGTTGATATATTTTCGGTTTTGCTTAACTTAATTACACTTCTTGTAGCATCGTAAATATTCTCTGTAAGCTGTACAGTACGTTTTTTACCAAAACCCGTTAACTCAGAATAACAAGAAATTAATCCACCTGCATTAATTAAATAATCAGGTGCGAATAAAATCCCTTTCTTCAAAAGTAATTCGCTGTCTAAAACCTCATCTTTTAACTGATTGTTTGCTGAACCTGCAATAATTGCAAACTTCATTTTTTCGATGGTTTTGTTGTTAACGGTAGCACCCATTGCACATGGAGCATAAACATCGGCATCTGTTGTAAAAATTTTATCGGCTTCAATCGGTTTTGCTTTATATTTCCGGGCAACGTAAGTTAATTGCTCCTGGTTAATATCGCTGATCAAAACTTCGGCATTTTCTTTTCTTAACAGTGCAACCAAATGCTCGCCAACATTTCCGATACCTTGTACTACAATGGTTCTTCCGGCTAGCATATCTGTACCGAAAACCTCTTTAACACTTGCTTTAATACCTAAATAAACACCTTGCGCGGTAAAAGGAGCCGGATTACCAGCACCACCAATTGATTCGGGAACGCCAGTAACATAATTGGTTTCCATACGGATATATTCCATATCGCGTGTATTGGTACCCATTTCTTCTGCCGTAATAAATTCGCCATTTAGGTTTTTAATAAACCTACCGTAGCTACGCATTAAAGTTTCTGTTTTATCTTTCCTGGAATCGCCGATAATTACGCCTTTTCCACCACCCAGATTCAATCCAGTTATCGCTGCCTTGTAAGTCATTCCACGCGATAAACGCAGTGCATCTTCTAAAGCTTCGCCTTCTGTACTATAACTCCACATACGTGTTCCGCCTAAAGCAGGGCCCAATGTGGTATCGTGTATAGCAATAATTGCTTTTAAACCTGTATCTGGATCGTTGCAAAAAACCAACTTTTTATGGCCATAGACACTTAATTGATCTAAAATTGAAAAATCTGACGGAGAATTTGCTGGCATATTGAACGTTCGGCTAACCTGCTGCAAAATTAAAATAAAAAACCATTATTACACGTATTTAACGAAACTATAACAAAATTAATTCGGTTGTAGCTAAATTAATAAACATTTGAGATTTTTAAAACGTTATAGGATTATAATAAATGATTAAAAAAACGCGGTTAAATTCACTAATGTTTGGTTTGTGAGGATACGAACCAAGGCGTAAGAAGCGAATGAGCTAAACATCCAATGCTTTTCAATTTCTATAATTAAACTGACAAGAGATTTCGTTTAACCAAGCCCTACTGCCATAGTTAAATAAACCTGATAGCAATGTAAAGCCCGATCCTTCAATCGGCTTGAAATGGATAGCAGGGCTACTATAGCGATGAAAGGCAGAACCGCTCGTTTTCAAAAAGCAAACATATTTAAAAGCAAGCCCTACAAATAACATTTTGCGCCAACAATGTCATTAATTTTTAACTTAGACCAGAATAGATAAATATGCATCATGAAATAACAAAATTAGCTAAGTTTGTATGGAATGAAACATTTAAGCCGATTAAACAAATACTTTCTTAAATACAAATGGTGGATTATACCCGGAAGTATTTTCGTGGTAATTTCTAATATTTTTGGTGTAGTGCCAGCCCAGGTAATTGGTTATGCAGTTGACCTGATTACCGAAAACATTCAGGTATTTAATCTCTTTTACGGTTTCGATCGCCAGGCTATAATTTACGATATATTTAGTAGCAATCTTCTATTTTTCGGCTTGTTGGTTATTGCTCTTTATTTATTGCGTGGATTGTTCCTATTCTTTATGCGCCAAACCATTATTTTAATGTCGCGGCATATAGAGTTCGATATGAAAAACGATATCTACCAACATTATCAGGAGCTTAGCCTGGGTTTTTACCGCCGGAATAACACTGGCGACTTAATGAACCGTGCCACAGAAGATGTTAACCGGGTAAGGATGTACGTTGGTCCGGCGATTATGTACACGATTAATACTTTTGTGCTATCGGTACTAATTATCTGGTCGATGTTTGATGTAAATGCAAAACTGGCTATCTATTGCTTATTGCCCCTTCCCTTCCTTGTAATCATTATCTATTATGTAAATACCCTGATCTTCAAAAAAAGTGGGAAGATACAGGAACGTTTGTCAGATCTTTCTAGTTTTGTGCAGGAGCGTTTTTCGGGGATCAGGATCATTAAATCATATGTTCGTGAAGATTATACCCGAAACATGTTCTCCATCCAGAGCAACGATTATAAAAAAGACTCGATGAGCCTGGTTAAAGTATCGGCCTTGTTTTACCCTACTATGCTTTTATTAATTGGCCTGAGTACCATTTTAACCATATACATCGGCGGTATCCAGGTGATGAATGGCAGTATCACCGCAGGGAATATTGCCGAATTTATCATTTACATCAACCAGTTAACCTTTCCGGTAACCATGCTGGGCTGGGTTACTTCTTTAATTCAGCGGGCTGCTGCATCGCAAAAAAGGATAAATGAATTTTTAGATATCCCATCTGATATCCAATCGAAAGAAACTGCTGAAATTGAGCTAAATGGCAATATCAAGTTCGACCAGGTAAGTTTTACCTACCCAGATACAGGGATTGAAGCCTTAAAAGATGTGAGTTTTGAGATTAATAGTGGCGAATTTGTAGCCATAATCGGAAAAACGGGCTCCGGAAAATCGACATTGGCCAATCTGATTATGCGCATGTACGATGTAGAAAATGGTGCTATTGATATTGATGGAAAAAAAATTAAAACCTTAAATCTAAAAGATTACCGTAGCCAGATTGGCTTTGTACCACAAGAGGTTTTCTTATTTTCTGATACGATAAAGAATAATATTGCCTTTGGTTTAGACCAGGTTACGGATGAAGAGGTGCATACTGCTGCTAAAAACGCTTCGGTTTACGCCAATATTATCGATTTTGAAGAAAAATTCGAAACCATGCTGGGCGAACGTGGAATAACCCTCTCTGGAGGTCAAAAACAACGCGTCTCTATCGCCAGAGCATTGATTAAATCACCTAAGATTTTAATATTCGATGATTGTCTTTCGGCGGTTGACACTAAAACCGAGGAGGAAATACTACAAAATCTTGGTAAAATTATGGCTGGAAAAACAAGTATTTTAATTGCCCACAGGATTTCTACCATTAAAAATGCGGATAAGATTTTGGTGCTGGATAATGGCAAAATCATTGAACAAGGCACACACAATGAATTACTTAGTTTAAATGGCAGCTATACCGAGCTTTATAACCACCAACTTTTGGAGGAGGAAACCCGAACTATTTAAAATGTATTAAAATTGTATTTTGAACTTTAAATATTTGCTTTATATTTACCGAAACCAAAAACCAACATCAATACCAACCATGGGAGAATTCGACAACAAGGAAAGAGAAGAAGTTTTTTCAAAGAAAGTAAGAGCAGGTAAGAGAACTTATTTCTTCGACGTGAAGGCTACTAGATCAGGTGATTATTATTTAACAGTTACCGAGAGTAAGAAAAGATTAGAAGACGGTGTGTTTGTAAAACATAAAATCTTTTTATACAAAGAAGATTTCGAAAAATTTGCAGAAGGACTAAATGAAACTGTTGATTACATCAAAACTCACCAAGATGTGGTTGAAAAACGTTATGAATATTCTGAAAATGGAGAACATAGCACTAAAGCAAGCGACGATTTTACTTTTTAAGTAATATAATTTCAATAAAAAAGCCTCCTGATTTTAAAAATCGGGAGGCTTTTTCGTGTGCGTAATATTTTATTTTATGCCTCCGCCTGAGAGTACTGCCAATAGCAAAAGAAAATAACTGGCTATTAATACGATGGTAATTACACCCCAAAATTTAAAGAGCGATTTTACATGAGCAATGGCATCATTTAAATTTTCCTGATCGCCGAACAAAACCCCTTGTTTAACTTTGGCCGAAAAGCGCAGCAGCAATAAACTTGGGTAAAAAAAGAACAAAGCCAACAGCAGGTAAAATATGGTGATGCCTGTTGCACCAATACCGCCCAATGGCCCCAATTGATTGAGCATCCCTGGATTAGCCGTTACCGCAGCCCCTATTCCAAATGAACCCAGGGTTAAAAATGCCGAGATAACAAAACCCACAACTGATAAAAATCTTGCCCATTTACTCATATCGTAAAAATAGCTCCGCATTTCTTCGCTAACAACCAATTTTACTTCCTGGGGCACTTCATTTTCAAAATCTTCCATTTATCACTATCTATTTTGGGCTAAACTTAGATAAAATATAGATTTGATACAATAGCAAGGGTTTAAATAAAGGTTTTAAAAGCTTATCTTTGCGCG
This sequence comes from Pedobacter sp. ISL-64, assembly GCF_018613605.1. Taxonomy (GTDB): domain Bacteria; phylum Bacteroidota; class Bacteroidia; order Sphingobacteriales; family Sphingobacteriaceae; genus Pedobacter. Next base: position 15,836 of record NZ_JAGGPU010000036.1, read on the forward strand.
GTTTTAGCGGAGGCAGGAGATGGAAAATCTAGAGTGGATGAGGTGAGATATAGGGCGATTACCGACTAAAGACTGTGGACTAAAGACTTAAAGACTAATAAATAATGGCATTACAATGTGGTATAGTTGGTTTACCAAATGTTGGGAAATCGACTCTTTTTAACTGTTTATCAAATGCAAAGGCGCAGGCAGCAAACTTTCCCTTTTGTACTATTGAGCCCAATATTGGCGTAATTACAGTACCTGATGATAGATTAACCAAACTGGCCGAGTTGGTTAAGCCAAACAAAGTACAACCGAATACCATCGAGATTGTAGATATTGCGGGTTTGGTAAAAGGAGCATCGAAAGGTGAAGGCCTGGGAAACCAGTTTTTAGGAAATATCCGTGCTACCAATGCAATTATTCATGTTTTACGTTGTTTTGATGACGGAAATGTAATTCACGTGGATGGTTCTGTTGATCCGATCCGTGACCGTGAAATTATTGATACTGAGCTACAGCTTAAAGATTTGGATACCGTTGATAAACGTATTCAAAAAGTTGAAAAAATGGCTAAAACAGGTGGCGATAAAGATGCTAAACGTACCTATGAAATTTTAACGGTGGTTAAAGCACATTTAGAAGCTGGCAAATCTATCCGTACTGCGGCATTGGCTCAAGATGATTTCGATTTTATTGAAGATTTAGGCCTGCTTACGCAAAAACCGGTAATGTATGTTTGTAATGTTGATGAGGCATCGGTAATTAACGGCAATAAGTATGTTGATTTAGTTAAAGCTAATGTTGCTGATGAAAATGCTGAAGTTTTAGTGATCTCTGCTAAAATTGAATCGGAAATTGCTGAACTGGATAGCTACGAGGAGCGTCAGGAGTTTTTAGCTGATTTAGGCTTAACTGAATCAGGTGTAAACAAACTGATCCGTGCGGCTTATAAATTATTAAACCTTTACACTTACTTTACCGCTGGTGTACAAGAAGTTAGGGCCTGGACGATTACCAAAGGTTTTACAGCGCCACAAGCTGCCGGTGTTATCCACACTGATTTCGAAAAAGGATTTATCCGTGCTGAGGTAATCAAATACAACGATTTCGTAACCTTAGGTTCGGAAAACGCTTGTAAAGATGCTGGTAAATTGGGTGTTGAAGGAAAAACCTATGTAGTGGAAGATGGCGACATTATGCACTTTAGATTTAATGTATAATCCCTAAAGGGGATTTTAAAAAAGTATAACGATATAAAGCCACTTGAAAGAGTGGCTTTTTTGTTTGAAGACTTTTTTGCCACGGAGACACAGAAAGCACGGATACCCACTCGATTGTCATGCTGAGCGGAGTCGAAGCGTCTCGAAGTCCTTAATTAACCACAGATAATACAGATTAACACAGATAATTATTTTTGCATAATTTTTACCGTCGACATAAATTGAGATAATTATGACTAGCTCTACAACGGAGATCCTGTGATGAACCAATTCTATTTACTTTAAACCATATAAGGCATGTAAGCACATATAAGCTTAAATGAACTTATATTTCTTAAATGGTGACAACGCTAAATGTCAATGATGAAGATCCTGAAATAAATTCAGGATGACGAACGCAGGAGGAGCTACGAAAGTACGGAATTATACTGTACGTTGCATCCAGCCTTAAATAGTAGCAAGCAAACCGCCATTTAAACCCGATTGAAATGAAAAGCCCACAGCGATGGACTGCCCCCAAAAAGTTGGACAAACTTATTAATTATTTAAGACTTGTT
>NZ_JAGGPU010000037.1 GCF_018613605.1 Pedobacter sp. ISL-64
CGAGGGTATTGCGGTAAACGACAATACACCTATGACATTAAGTTTTGTGGTATCGGCCCGTAAGCTAAAGCTGGGCAATGCAGAACACGAAAACGATTGGCCAAAAGCTTAGTCATCACTAAACATATCGTAATTAAAAGCGCCCCGACTTTTTCTGGGGCGCTTTTAATCCGTTGCTATTTTCATCACCCTACATCTACCTATCATCCCAAAAAATTAATATTGCTTTTTTGATGCGTATATTAATTTACAAAGCCATCTCAAAAATTAATGCTCAATTATGTCTAACCATTCCAAACATGTTGCAGTAAAAAACGATTACTATTCAGGTAAAATGTTTGGTTCGGCATCAACACACAATATTCATCTGAACGTACGGTTTGCAGAAAATGTATCCATTTTTAATATAAGAGCATGTGCATACCCAGCATTTGGCTTAGGGTAATTGTTGTGATCAAGATAAATTAATATGGAAAAGAAACTCATTGCTGAAATCAATATAGAGGATAAGGAAATTACACATTTTGCTTCCTTCGTCCTTCAACAGGCTTTTAACGAACATCACTATTTTGAACTGCGCTTTAACCACGACCAGATGGGTGCGCCAGGGCTGATCAGTTTAGATGATAGCCGCGATTTTGTGGGTAAAACCTTAACTGCTTCTTTTGGCCATTCGGCAGAAGGCATGCAGAATTTTGTAGGCCTGGTTTCTAAAGTTGAACTATCACAAATTCATGGTTACCATGGTGTTCTAATTGTAAGTGGTTATAGCCCAACTATTTTAATCGATCGTGGACCTGATTTGGGTTCATATTTAGATAAAGACCTGAATGAGATCGTGAAATTGGCAACTAAAGATACGCCTGCCAATGATTTAAAAGTGGTGGCCAATGCCGCAAGAAATACATCAATCGATTATATTATCCAATATCGTGAAAGCGATTTTGCTTTTTTGAACCGTCTTTCCGCCGAATACCACGAATGGCTTTTTTACGATGGCAAACAGCTTAATTTTGGAAAACCCGATACACAAAAGGAAATATCCCTGTTTTATGGCAGAGATGTTCAGGAAATGCAGTATGCAATGGAAATTGCACCGATAAAAAATAAACGGTTCTCCTATAATCCGAAGCAAAACGAAATGCTGCTGAGCGAAAGTACAGGTAAAGTAAATGGCACACCCGACTTATCCCATGCCGTAAAAGCTTCTAACCTTACTTTTAGTAAAACCTTCAACCAACCTTCATTAATCAGGGTAGATAATAACAACGACATTAAAAACCTGGTAGAAAATGAAGAGAAAGCGAATACAAGTGAGCTTTTAAAAGTAACCGCCAGGGGCGATAATGCCGGGTTAAGCATAGGCAGCATTGCTGAAATTACAATGAGCCTCCGTAAAGAACTTGCTTTTACATCCGAAAGCTTGGGTAAATTTCTTATTACCAGTATTACACATCATATAGACGAAAACGGCAAATACCATAATACTTTCGAAGGAAAAGTATCCACAACCGAACGGTTACTGGTAAAGAACTTCGAAAAACCACAACCGGATATGCAACTGGCAGATGTGATTGATAATAACGATCCACAGGGCCAGGGCCGTATAAAAGTGAAATTTAAATGGGAATGTTTAACCAACGATGTTACAGAGTGGTTGCGTGTAGTTACGCCAAGTGCCGGTGTTGGTGATAGGGGTAATAACCGGGGATATTTTGCGATCCCCGAAATAGATGATCAGGTGATGATTGCGTTCGAAGAGGGGAATATTGCACGGCCCGTAGTAATGGGAAGTGTTTACCACAGCTCCAGCGTAGATAGTAGCCCGCTTATTCAAAACCACCTTAAAAGTATCATTACCAGAAGCGGACATTTAATAGAATTTGATGATAATCAGGGTACACAAGGCATAAAAATCACCGATATCCACAATAATATTATCCATATCGATACCAAAGGCAATAATATAACCATTACCGCTTTGGAGAACATGACTTTAAACTGTAAGAATATGCAGATTAATGTAGCGGAAAATATGGATGTGAAGGTGGGTAAAAACATTTCAGAAAGTGCTGGTGAGAACATTACCACAAGTGCCAACGAAGACATTACGCAAACCGCCGGAAAAGATATCAATATCAGCGCCACTGGAGATATGAAAGAATCAGCAAATAATAAAACTGAAATGGTAGAAAAAGCATACATGAGAAGTGCTCAGGAATCTACACAGTATGCTGAAAAGGTAACTATTTTTAGCACCAAAGAAAACATGCTGTTGGAGAGTTCTGAAAAAACTGTAGAGATTAACAGTGCAGAAAAATCAAATCTTTTTTAATATGGCCATTAAGAAAATTGCTAAAAACCTGATCATTACAATTACTGATCAATATGTTTCCACTTCGCAAACAGCATTTGAAACTGCTGAAAAAGTAGAGATTGTTGCCTTGGGAGAAAATTTGGTCTTAGCTTCGAACAAAAAGATTAATATAACAGGTAAATAAGCAGGCGATGACGAATGTAATGTTTAAGAAGCCGAGGTTTGTAATTCCTGAGGCTGCAAAAAATAAACCTATTGCTGATATTGTAATGTTTGTTGCCGGTACTACAGATCCTGTAAATACGGCAGGCTTAAAACATCAGGCAAATACCGAGTACTGGAGGGGGATTGATGCGAAAACACATAAAGCAACAGCAGAAAGTGTAAGTAATTTTTGGAATAAAATAAAAGAAATAAAATTTCAATATCTGAATTTACATATTGAGGGCGATTTTTTTAGTTGGTCTGGAGACAATGATACCAAAGAAAGAAATATTGCAGCAGAGCGTTTAATGGATGTAATGTTACGGACATACAGAAATTGGAGACATCAAGAAGTTCATTTGCATTTAATCGGACATTCGCATGGGGGTAATGTAATAAACCAATTTACAGAGCTTATTACGAGTAAAGAAATGATAGCGAAGTCTGAAGTTTTAAAAAGGAATAAATTTACTGAATTTCCTAAGCTATGGAAGATTAAAAGCATTACTTATTTATCAACGCCATTTTTTCAAAAGAAGCACCAATTAAATCATACCAAACTACATAGCGCTTGTAAAATAATCAATGTACATAATGAATATGATTTAACGCAGCAGCTCGTAGCAGATTTTAGTTTGGTCAATATGGAAGGGCTATTAAAATCTTTCCAGATGGATAAGTTTGAGCGGGGTATAAAAACTGTTAAAAGTGTAAAACACGAAGTTATTACAGATTATCTTAAGGGCTGGCGTTCTGAAAAAAAAGCAATTGCTGCATGGAAAGAAATGGCAACAGCTTTTTTAGGAATCAATATGATCATATCAGAATTTATTAAGTACATTAATTCACTGAAAATTGAAAATTCCAGCTTACAAAAAGAAAAGGATTCATTCGTAAGTATATTAAATAAATTTCTTTTATGGAGCTACGATGTAAATAAGAATTATAACGGGGGAAAAAAAGGGTACGATAAAGTTACCTGGGCAACAAATCTGAATTTGAGTCAGGGTTTAACAGTTTTAAATACACTATTTCATATTAAAAGCGGGCCGAAGGATAGCTATTTATTAAGTTTATTAGCAAATATTTTCGGAGAAAAAAGAGGGATAACTGATAGCATTGATGAAACATCCTGGACCCCAAAAAAACAGACCAAAGGATTGTCGATTCTAGATGTTCCCATTTTTGATAAAGATCCTTATAACTCAAGAAATAAAAGAGCTCAATTCGGTACTTTCTTAAAAGGGGCGCAAAATGCAGTGCATAGCAATAATTTGGAAGATATGTTAATGCGTCTGTTCAGTCAGTTTATTAAACCTGCTCAGCTGGCCAATATTTACAATTATATTAATTATGCTGAATATGTCGTAACGGGAAATCTTGATGCACAGCTTAAAATTTTAGGGGGAAATCTGAAAAAATATACAGAATTCGTCACAAAATACAATGCAGATTTGGTTGCAGAAAAAGATGAAAACATTGCGGAGTTAGACAAAAAACCTGGATCAATACCATATTTGGCAATGACATCGCATAGTTTAAGCCACACCCGGTTTTGGCCAAAAATTGAAGAAGGATTACGGGGAGCTTTTAGTTCGGGAGTAAATACAGGATATAAAAAGAAATAATTATGAAGAATACTCAAAAACTAATCATTATTAGTTTGATCATGTTTGTAGTTACTGCTCTAGGTATAACCCTTTGGTACATAAACGACCATATATTATTAAAATTTGATGCCAAATCGATTCTAATGGTATTGCCTAGGGTAGGAATGCCGGCTGGAATAATTACTACATTTATATTTCTATTGGTAGTATTTTGTTTAAACAAAATAAAGAACTCTTTTATAATAACACTGGTAATGAGTTTAATATTTATTGCATTTGTAATGATATCCTACTGGTTTATCCTGCACATGATATTTTACAACATTGAAGATAAGAAATCATTTATAAGTCAGTTGCTTGATTTTTAAAATGCTCATCTATCAAAATAATTTTTGGAAATAAAGAGTGCGATTATAGTAATTTATATTTAACTCGCCGTGTGATGTCTTTGCGGAAATATTAATTATAAGTATAGCACTTTCTTTATACCTGGTTCTTATTAAATAATCCCTTTGTGAAATAGATAGAACTAACCGATAAAAATGGACATTTCAAATAAAACAATATATTATTCAGGCCTAAACGCCCTTCGTTTAGATTGGCCTGCTGAAGTATGTTTAAAATATGGCGTTTTAATTATTTTTAACGAGGGCGAAGAAAACAGCAACGAAGTTAAATACGAAGTGCGTGTTACCAGGTTAAAGCCGGGTAAAGAGGGACAACCTTTATTTCAAATTGAGCGGATTAGTGATGTTTTTGTCAATGAAATCTTGCCCGATCTGGTTGCCGATCGTTTAGCTTATGCTGCAGGAAAAGTGTTTTATCCTTTGGTAATTACTGTTGATCAAAATGGCGGTTTTCAAAGTATTTACAATCACCAGGATATATTAAAAAGATGGGAATCTGTTAAAAAGAAGGTGCTGGATAATTTTGAAGGTGGTCTTGTAGAAGACTATGTAGAGCGGATGGAAAAACAGCTAGCTAATGCTGATAGTATAAATCTTGCATTTTTAAATAACGATTGGTTTATTCACACTTTTTTTAAACCGGTTTATAAAGAATATGGTCAGAATCATATAACCGAATCCATATATAAATTTCCGATAGCCAGAGGCTTTAACGTAGAAGGTTATCTAACACAAGAGAAATTAGCTGCCCAATCCAATAGCTTTGGAGCAATAGAATTGATTCATGATGGTACTATTATGCCTTTGGAGGATGAGTTATATATCACAAACAGGGCCACTGGTAACTATGAAGGATATTATCTTTTACACCCGAAATTTAAGCGGATCATATCTGTCGTTTCTGATTTCAGTTACGGAGCGCAGGAAAAAGCGAAAGTAAAGGTAAAAATTGCATTGATTCCCGAAAATGACAAGGAGTTTGATCACGATTTCGAATTAGATACCAATGTTAAAGGTTTGCCCGTAACAGAAATGGTGGTACTTGATGGCCCGTCAAAAAAAGGATTTTGGGATCGTTTACTAAATAATTAAGGCAATGGCAGAGAAACATATTGTAGTTCAGGGGGCACAGTGTATGTGCAAATTTGGATCGGCGCCCGATAAACTCAAAGTGCTAACGCATACCAAAGAATATGCAAACGATAAAGATGGAAGCCAAAAATCCATAGCAACCACAATGGATATCGGCCCAACTTTTGAAAAAAATATGTTTGGATCCTGCTCAAAAATGTACAATAAACCCTGTAATGCTGTGGTAACCAAATGGTCGGGTTTTTATGAAGATACCATCCTTACAAACGGAGGTAAAATTTTGCTTGAAGATAGCAAAGCTACCTGCCCAATAGGAGGCCCCGATTGCATTGAGATTGTTCAGCACGGGCAAAAAGCAGAAGCCTCAAAACAAAACTTTAATAACGCAAATAAAGAGGTACAATCACAGCTCAATCCCATGTCAGAATCTCTCGATGAATCTGCAAATAATTTTAACGGTGTAGAAGCGAGTGTTAAAGCATAACGTATGGCAAAGGGAATAAAGAAAATTATTTGGACCGGCGAAGGAAAAGTATATAATGCTAATAAAGGATCTATACCCGGTCAGTTAGTGGTAGTAGCTCCAGATCAGTATGTTTGGTTCAAAATAGGAGAATGGCAGCCCGGCACTACCGAGCAAGATAGAAAGAAAGATGTAAAATGGGCCGTTTTTAACGAGAAAAGCGTCATAGATCTTCAAAAAACAATACCCAGCAATTTTAGCTATGGTTACCGGATACCCAAAAAATTATGCGGACCATACCTGTGGTACATTGAAGCAACATGGAGCGGGAGTTTTGATAGTAAATCAGGCTTAAAGATCAGGGGCGAATCGCCTGCAAAAATAGTTGAAAGCAGGTGGACTCAAAATGAAGGAGGAGCAGATGTGCGCAAAACTTACCAGTTTTCGTACGGAGAACTCATCTGGCTCAGGCTCTTTACCGAAGGCTTAAATGGCTATGATAATGTAGAGGTTAGGGTATTCAGAAAATTGAGATCAGCATTAGGCCTATGGCCAAAAGATGATGAAGAAACCCGAAAAATTTATCGGGTAAGTGTAACCAATGGCGAAATTAACCTAAAAAATTCCCAATACGTATTCATGGTACCAGTCTATGAATGATAGATCGGATGTTGAAGAATTTTATGTGCGTGTGGTGCACCCCGTAACTGGTAAATATATTGAAGATACGGGAGGTAAGGGCGATACTGCCCATGCCCGGTTTTTAAGGATAAAAGATAAACTTAAATCGCAGGTAGTAGAAATACCCGAAAACAGAACACCGGTTACCATTTACCTGCCCGATAAAAATGAGGCAAGATTTGAGTTGTGCAAGTTTGAACAAATTAATGTAACAGAAGAAGGAAGTAAACCCGAACTAGTTTTCGATAATGGAAGTGGAGTTAAAAATGTTATCGATAAAAGGGAAAAAACGTTAGAGTCTATTATTTTTAAATTTGATAGTACGGAACTTTTACCCGAAAGTCTTAAGCAGCTTAATAATATATTACGGTTCTTGCTCGAACATCGATACAGCACTATTCAACTTGATGGTTTTGCTTGTGTAATCGGTAAACAGAACCATAACAATGTATTATCAGAAAACAGGGCAAAAACAGTAAGAGAGTTTTTTATCAAAGGGAAATTAGATCCAAATCGGATCAAAACGGCCGGACATGGAGAAGTAAACCCCACAGACGATAAAAAAGGGCGCGACAATATTAAATATAAAAATGAGGCAGACTATCAGAATAACCGGAGGGTAGATATTGCATTTGAATATTACGGGCATAATGCACAAACTATTATTTATGAAACTATTGTTGGCAATAAACCAAAAGATATTACCGTTGAACCCGTAAAATTCGATACCAAAGCTTGTTTTGACCGCAAAAAGCACAATAAAACCATCAAATTAATCAACATTGATGTAAAAGCTGAGAATGAGGGCAAAATTACAGTTCCGGCAGTATCAACAATGAGTAAGTTCAATGTTATTCCATTAAATTACATTTGGCCCAAGCGGGATGGATTAATGAATAATTACATGGTTCATATCCATTCTTGCAGGTATTATTCTGTTCAGAACAATCCTACATTGGCTATACATGTATACTCTGATATTAAATGGACCATAGAATTTAAATGGTCGCATACCCAACCCTTTGCCTACACCTACGGTAATAAGTTGTATGGTTATGAGTTAGATGAAGCAAAAAAGAAAGCAATAGGCGCTGCAGTAGATGCCGGCTGGTCTGAAAACTTTGGTGAGATGGCTCAAAAGTTTGAGCTATCATTTGTAGGAGAATGGACTACCTCAGCAGGTAAAAAGCAAAAGGTTGAGTTTAGTAAAGAATGGTCAGAACGTATTGCTAAAACCCTGAGGGTTATAAATCAGGTTAAGCAAATGGCAGATCGGGTATCTAATTCCTGTTTGGCCAAAGGTAGGTTCATGTTCGAAGTGAAGGCACCTGTTTTAGCGGTGTCTGCTCAATGGTATTTAAAAAAAACAAACAAAGTTGTTGGAGAGATTGTCGAAATCGGCGCAGAAACAAAACCGCTTATAGAAGCCGCTCTCAGTATAGATCTAATCGATATTGTTCTAAAATACGGTGGAAATGCTATATGTCCAGGGGCTGGTGAGGTACTCACCTGGATTAAGGATAAAATGAACAAATACGTTAAGATAACTTTTTTGATTACCGTAGGCGGGGCACTTAATATTGCAGGGAAATCCATCATCAATGTTAAATTCCCTAAAGAAACAACCGGTGAAGTCAAAATTACCGGTGAGCTCAAGGTCAATATCGAATTTAAAGCTACGGCCAAAGCCGAAACGGGTAGTATGGGGGTTTCGGGGATTGTAAAAGCGGATGCTAAAACAAGCGTTACCGGAGGCGTAAAATTAGGCGCCGATAAAGAAGGAGTATTCGTTGCTCCAATAGCTGAATTCGGAGGCATAAAAGCCACCTTTGTTGCAGCTACAACAATTAAGTTTGGTTTTATTAAGAGAACTTTTAGCTTTGATGGTGATGCTGTTCTTGTTGAAAAAGACGATGTTAAATTTAAGAAACATTATTTGGTTTAATTTTATATACTCATGAAGAAAAATATAGCTTTTTTAGTTTGTTTAATCTTTTTAGGCTGCAGTCCAAAAAAAATTGACCTAAAAGATTTGGTCCTTGCCGAAAAGCCCAATGTAGATTTGTCTGAATTTACCAAAAATATAACGGAACAAAAGGGACGCTTTGAACTACCAACAAAAGATGGTGTTCAGTTGGTTGATAAGGGAGAAAAGATAGTTTATTATTTTTTCGCAGGGAACGATAATGTAACTTTCGACAAAGCTAAAATCGCCGAAGTTTTAGAAACGAAAGTAGTAACCTACAATGGCGTTGTGAGTTTTATCAGTGTACATCCAGACAATAAAGATGCAGCAAACTTACTTAAGGATATGCTGAAAAGCTATTCGACACCGGATTCCATTATTTATAATCAAAGAAAATTTGATGACAACGAAAAGGAAACGCCTGCATTATTAAAAAGCCTTATGCCACATCTTGTTAAAGAAGTTGCTGATGAATTTGATAATAAGGCTACGCAATATCCCCAACAATTGTTTTGGAGCAAAAATGATGTATTAACCCAACTGGTTATAGATCCGACTAATGCTAACCTAAATATGTCAATTAAGATCATAACTAAAAAGGCATATATGGATCACATTGTTGAGGAATATGCTAAGCCACTATTAAAAGAATATGATAGTCCGTATGCACATCTTTTTAAAAAATAACCTTTATGACTGAACCATATTATTTACTGGAATACAATATTTCACTGGCAAATTTTGATCTCATTGTAAACGATGTAGTTGTTCATACCCATACCGAAGGAGGTAGCATCCATTCTCAATACCCGATAAACCACTTTATTTTATCAAGCGGGAATCAAAGTTTTAGTGTTGTTTTAAAGCCTGTTGAAGGTGAACTGATTAATCCTAACGCCGAAGCTCAGATAAAAATAAACGTTTTGGATTCGGCAAATGGTAATTTTGATAATCAACAGACAATAACAAAACTAGATGCTCCAGCTTTAAATGAAAAAAAACTTCCAGAATTGAAAATAGGAGGTGTTTTTAAAGCTGAAGTACCTTATCAAACATTAGGTTGGCTAGCATCCCAGATTATTGATGTTAAAAATGAAAATAGCTTAAAACTTGTTAATGATTTTTATCGCAGCATATACCTTCTTTTCAGGGATAAGAAAATCGACGAATTATCCGCTCTGTTAAAAACGAGATATCAGGAAACGGACATTTCCATGTATTTAGAAGAAGATAATTTGAGCGCGTTAAAAAATATGTTCGCTATGTTGGCAGAGGAAGATTATGTTTTACAAGAATTTCCTAACCAAACCAAATTAGAATTTTATGCGCAGAATAAATTGTTAAACCTAAAAAGAAAGAATCACAGCCCTATTATTTCTTACCTCAAAAAGGGAGCAAATGAAGAGTTTGGTTTCCCTTTTTACATACACCTGCCAAAAGGTAATAATGGGTTCGAAATTATCCGCTAGATGCACAATTGCCAGGAATATGAGAGGAATACTATTTATTGTCGCAAGTGTATTTTTTTAGGCTATAGCGCTCAAACTAAAGATCAAGAAAAAAATTATTGGAAATTGGTCTAGTAATATGGAAAATCTTAAACCGGGGCATATATTGGAAAAATGCATGTGCAGGTAAAGATAAGTTTGCTGAGTTAACGGCCTTAAACAGGAGAGATGGAGCAGCTAAAGACTGGATTGCTTTCGGTCTTTCGATTGGTATAAAAATTAGTAATTGTCCAAAATTACGCTTCAAAAAGTAACGCCTTGTCTAAAAATGCTACAATATTTTAAGCTATTGCATGTAGTGGAAATGAGACGGCAGGTGATTTCAAAAAAAATACATTTTTTTTCTTGTCAAAAATCTGCGTTCTGCTAACCGTAGGATAATATTTTAGAATTAAGTGTACGCGTTAGCTGTTATATATGAGTAACATATACAATAATTGGCTTAATATTTGGTTTATATTTAACATAGCGGAGGCTATACTAATCAAATTTTTAACCTTTAAATTTTAAAACTATGGCTTTCAAAGCTAGATTAAATTTTTCGGGCAAGGAGTACGATGTGCTT
>NZ_JAGGPU010000038.1 GCF_018613605.1 Pedobacter sp. ISL-64
TATAGATGATCCAAATACAGCGAAATGGTCAATAGGTACTGTTCAAACTTTAAGAAATAAAAAAAGGGAGGGTTATCCTCTCACGACGGCATCGATTAATTTTCGTGTCTTGCGGGACTACAAGTTTATCTCCCTCTTTTGATTATTTTTATTATAAAGGTAAAGATATGAGCAGGACTAACATAAAAAAAAGCGAATGACGCTGCGCTCCAAAATAAACAATAAGCTTAACATATAATTTCCCTAGTGGTGTTAACAACGGAATTAATAAGACTGGAAAAAGATAATCAAATCGCTTGAAATGCTCATCATCATATAAAACCTATGGCTTCTGAGAAATTGAAACCTCTGCATTTATTTTATTCAAATTATCACGGATCAGGTTTAAATCTTCAGCTTCCATATTTTTTAACGGAATAACTACTTGCGTAGCCATCGAGTCTACATCACCTCCCTTGTCTTTATAGGTCTGCACAATTACGTCGTCACCTTTGGTATGGATATACAATTTGCCCGAAGTAGTTGTACCATAATAGTCCATATCTTTAAATTTCGACAGCTTAAATGCGAAATACTCTGTTTTACCGTTATTAAAATAACGTTTGTAACGACAAAAGCCATTGTTGGTAACATTTAGCTCATAACGCTTTACCTGCTCGCTTTCCTGACTGCTATCGTAATGATCGGTAAATGTTTTTTGAAGAAAATTGATCGATTGCGCTACGGTTTCGGGGTCGGAAAAAGCACATAAAAACATACAAAAAGCCGAAAGAAGGGATATTTTCAAGCAGAGTGTAAACTTTTTCATCAGGTTAGCGTTTTAAACACACCAATTTAATTAAAATCATAAATTTGTATATGAGTTTTTCTCCACAATCAAGAGTTTGGGTATACCAAAGCGATCGCAAATTTACTTCTGTTGAAGAAAGTGAGATCTTAAACAAATTAGCAGCTTTTACTAACCAATGGAAAGCCCATGGAAATGAATTGCTTGCGAAAGCAGAAATCCGCTATGGCTTTTTTATTATCCTAACGGTCGACGAAAGTCAGGCGGGTGTTACAGGGTGCTCTATAGATAGCTCAGTAAGATTGATCAAAGAAATTGAACAGGAATACCAGGTAGATCTTTTTAACCGCTTCAACATTGCTTACAAAGTAAACGGCGCGGTTGTGGTAAACAGCAAAGAGGATTTTGAAACTTTGGTAAATATTAAACAGGTAACGCCAGAAACGATTGTGTTTAACAATATGGTTCAGAACCTGGCAGAGTTGGAAAGCAAATGGGAAGTGCCATTCCAAAATAGCTGGCATTCTACTGTTTTTGCCCATTTATTGTAAACCACATGTTCATTGTAGATCTTAAATATATTGTTCCACTAACCGAGTTAGATGAGCATATGGAGGCCCATGTTCAATATTTAAAGAAATACTATAAAAAAAACATTTTTGTTGCTTCGGGCAGAAAAGTACCCCGAACTGGTGGAATTATTTTGGCCCTGGCAAAAGATGAAGATGAATTAAAAAAGATCCTAATGGAAGATCCGTTTTACATCAATCGATTGGCCGATTTCTCCATTACACATTTCTTAACCTCACAATATCATCCTGATCTCGAATCACTTTTAGGAAAATAATTCTTAAACCCGTAGTGATATCCTACATTATTTTCACTACTGCTCAAACAATTAGCTAGCAAAAAACATTATATTGGTTAAATCAAATAATGTCTATGAAGCGTTGGCTCAAAATCTCTTTAAAAATTATATCGGTTATTGTTGTTCTGATTATCCTCACCTGGTTGGCAGGAGCATTTTACATCAGTAGAAATAAAAAAGAAGTACTCGCTTCTATCCTATCACAGCTCAATAAAAATTTAAACGGAAAAATTACCGCTACAAGCATGGAGCCAACACTCCTGAAAAGTTTTCCCGGGGTTTCGGTATCCTTAAACGGCGTTTTACTGAGAGATAGTTTATGGAACCAACATAAACACGATCTTTTAAAAGCGCAGGATATAGATGTATCGCTAAACGTACTTTCGCTTATTGTGGGGAACATTAACATTAAACAGATTGCCATTAACAATGCGGCTATTTATATCTACACCGATTCTACTGGCTATAGCAACACCAGTATTTTTAAAAGCAAACCTAAAAACGATAAAAAATCGTCACCAAAATCTTCCGCATTAGAAGTCAAAAAAATAGATTTTAATAAGGTTAGCCTGATATTAGATAACAAAAAGAGATTCAAGTTATTCAATTTCGATATCGATCAGATCCAGGGCAGAATGCAATATCCTGATAGCGGCTGGACAGGTAAAATCAAGTTAATGACGAAAGTGAGCAGTTTCGCCTTTAATACCCGAAAAGGTAGCTTCTTGAAAGACAAAACCTTAGAAGGAACCTTAAATGCGCACTACAGTCGTGATCTGGACGCAGTGATATTAAGCCCCGAAATATTAAATATCGGCGGCCATCCTTTTAAGATAGGCGCTAAAATAGATCTTGCTAAATCTGCTTTTGCCATTAGCATTGCTGTTGATGATATCTTGTTCAGGGATGTAGCATTACTCTTATCTCCCAATATTTCTTCCAAACTCTTAAAATTCGGGATAGAAAAGCCGATCGATATCCGGGGAAATATTGTTGACGACGGATCAGGAAAATACGGAGATCCATTGATCAAAGTGGGCATAACCGTGAGGGATAATGTAGTTTCTATTCCATCAGGTAAATTAACGGCTTGTAATTTTGATGGTTCCTTTACCAATCGGGATACCGTTGGTGGTATTATTGGTGATGAAAATTCATCTATCAAGTTTCACAGGCTTACTGCAAAATATTTTAATGCACCGCTTAAGATCGACACTTTCACGGTAAATAATTTATCTCGTCCAATTGCCACCGGACTGGTAACTTCACAATTTCCCCTATCCAATTTAAACAATTCGTTAGGCACGAACGATTTTGAATTTAAAAACGGAACTGCCAACTTAAGGTTATATTGCAAGGCTGACATTGATAACTTCAGGTTTACCAAACCAGTTGTTTCGGGTGAAGTACAGATTGCCGATGCCGACATTCTTTACATCCCCCGGAAGCTCCATCTGGTAAAAAGTGCGCTAAACATCAACTTTAACCAAAATGATTTATCGATCCAGAATGGGCATTTCCAATTGGGCAAAAGCGAACTTAATGTAAGCTGTAGCATCGCCAATTTTGCCAACCTATATTACACTGCCCCGGAGAAAATATTGGTGAACTTAAAAATGTCGAGTCCTCAACTCTATCTAAAGGAATTTCTGCCCTTCTTAGGCCCCAGAACGGCAAAGAAAACGAAACCGAGCGGGAATAAACAGGTAGTATCCAAAGAGCTGAGCAATGTACTGGAACTCTCGAAAATGAATATCCGTTTAACGGTAAATAAAGCAATCTATAATAATTTCATGGCCAAAAACCTTGATGCTGACATTTCTTTACGTGGCGGAGGCATATTCTTCAACAAAATAAGTGTGGCCCATGCCGGGGGACAGCTATCGCTAAATGGAAGTATTATGCAGGAAGCTGCCTCAAATAGCTTTAAAATCAACTCAAAGATCAGCCATGTAAGTGTTAAAGATTTCTTTTATTCGTTTGATAACTTCGGACAGAATACCATTACCAACAAAAATTTAAAAGGTTATTTATCATCGTTGGTTAACATTTCAGGAAGAATATCGCATACCGGAAAAATTCTTCCGCGATCGATAAACGGTAAAGTAGTGTTTAATCTAAACAATGCAGCCCTGGTTAATTTCGACCCGATGATTAAAGTTGGGAAGTTTGCCTTTGCCAATAGGAATTTATCAAACGTAGAAATCAAAAACCTGGATGGGACCCTTAACATCCGTGGCGATAAGGTAGAAATTAATCCGATGCTGATAAACTCCAGCGCTTTAAACTTTAACGTAAAAGGCATTTATGCTTTAGGGAGTGGCACAAATGTAGAGATGGACATTCCACTGAGAAACCCTAAAGGGGATGAAAACCTAACCAGATCGGAAAAAAGAGAAGCCCGTATGCGCGGTATCGTATTACACTTAAAAGCCGTAGATGACGAAAAAGGCGGGATAAAGATCAGGTGGAATAAGGATCATGAATAAACTAATAATTGAATGTTGAGTTTTGAATGATTGAATGTGTTTGTATTTCCTTATTATAAATTTTTGCACTTAATTATTCAACCCCTTCATTCAAAATTCAATAATTCTATCACTCAATCATTAGAAATCAAGCGGTCCTAACCTGTTCATATTTCTTAAAATCAGGTATTGGCGGTGCCTAATGTATGGGGTTGCATTTTTGGGCGTCCATCTTCTCGGGTTTGGAAAACAAGAAGCAATTAAAGCAGCTTGTTTCTTAGTCAGTTTTGTACAAGACTTACCATAATACTCTTGGGCAGCGGCCTCGGCACCATAAATCCCATCGCCCATTTCGATTACGTTCAGGTAAACTTCCAATATTCTTTCTTTACTCCAGAACAGTTCGATGAGTAGCGTAAAATAAGCTTCAAAACCTTTTCTTATCCACGACCGGCCAGGCCACAAGAAAACGTTTTTAGCTGTTTGTTGCGAAATGGTACTTCCACCCTTTACCTTTTTCCCTTTGGCATTACTGGCAAAAGCTTTTTCAATGGCTTTCATATCAAAACCGATATGTTTTAAAAAGAGTTGATCTTCGGCAGATACCGCAGCCCTTTTCATATTATCAGACATATCCTCGAATTTCACCCACTTTTTCTCTGTTTTAAAAGACTTACCATCGGCTTTGCGTTCAATGTTCCGTAGCACCATTAAAAGTGTAATAGGCGGATTGATAAAACGCAGGGCGATTACCCAAAACACAGAAACCAGCAGAAAATATAAAAATACTTTCGTAGCAATATTGGTAATCTTCTTTAAAAGGGGACGTTTTGCCTTGCTTTTAGTTCTGGTTGTCCGCGTTTTCGCCATGGCGCAAAGGTAATTAAAGGGATGGAAGATGGGAAATGCAGAGGGCCGGTATAATGCGATTTTTTTATCATCGAAAAACAACGCCAAAATGCAAAATTCTCGTGGTAAACCCTTATTGTACATTAAAATCAGTTTGTTTATGTATTTTGTGATTCATATTTTTAAACGGAGCGCAAACAAAATTAACCAAATGAAAAAACTAGGCTATCTCTTTCTTGCTGTTACACTATGGAGCTGCAGTACAACCAAAAACATCAATAATAGGTCTGAAAAGTGGATAACACTTTTTAATGGAAAAGACATTAAAGATTGGAACGTTAAAATCCACCATCATGATTACAATGTAAACTACGGAAATACCTTTAGGGTTGAAGATGGGACAATACAAGTCCGATATGATCAATACGGCGATTTTAATGATCAGTTTGGTCATCTTTATTACAAAACCCCCTTCTCTTACTATCATCTAAAATTAAAATACCGTTTTGTTGGCGAGCTGCAAAAAGGTGCGCCAAGTTATACTTTGCGTAATAGCGGGGTGATGTTCCATTCTCAAGATCCGAAAACCATGCCTAAAGAACAGGATTGGCCAATTTCGATCGAGATGCAGTTTTTAGGCGGTTTGAGCGATGGCCGTCCACGCCCTACCGGAAATATGTGCTCGCCAGGTACGGAGATTTTTTACAATGGCAGTAAGTTTCCTGGTCATTGTCTGGATTCGAAATCAAAAACATACGACGGCGACCAGTGGGTATCTGCCGAACTCATTGTTATGGGCGATTCGATAGTTAAACATATTATTAATGGTGATACCGTATTGCAGTATAACAAACCACAAATTGGAGGAGGCGTAGCTAACCGTTTCGACCCGAAAATTAAAATTGATGGAAAAGCGCTTACTGAAGGTTTTATTGCACTACAAAGTGAGGGACAGCCTGTCGATTTTAAGGATATCCAGATCATGGAGCTTCCACACCATAACAACAAAAAATCTAATTAAACATTTTTCGATACTATACGTTACAAGAACATGAAAGTTGCATTAATTACAGGAGGAAGTAAAGGAATTGGTTTCGGTATTGCCGAAGCTCTTTTAAAAGAAGGTTATAAAGTAGCCATTACCAGCAGGACAATTGCCAGCGCAAACCAGGCCGCATCGCATCTGGTGGCTCATGGTGATGTATTGGCCATTGAAGCAGATGTTGCAGATTTTAAATCTCAGCAAGGTGCGGTAAACCTGATACTCGAAAAATGGGGACAATTGGATATACTCATTGCCAACGCTGGCGTAGGGCATTTTGCACCTATTGACGAGCTGGATGTGGATTTATGGAAAGAAACCATAGACACCAATTTAACAGGCGTTTTTTATAGCATTAAGGCCAGTGTTGAAGAAATCAAAAAGAATAAGGGACATATTTTTACGATATCAAGCTTAGCGGGTACAAACTTTTTTGCGGGTGGCTCAGCTTACAATGCCAGTAAATTTGGTTTAACAGGTTTTACGCAATCGGTTATGCTCGATTTAAGAAAGTATGGCGTAAAAGTGAGTACCATTATGCCAGGATCGGTAGCGAGCCATTTTAACGATCACCAGCCCAATGCTGAAAATGATGCCTGGAAAATCCAGCCAGAGGATATGGGTAAACTGATTGTTGATTTATTGGCCATGCCAGCAAGAACTTTGCCGAGTAAGGTAGAAATCAGACCAACCACGCCGAAGGGGTAATAAATAACAAAAAAGGTCCCGATTTTCATCGCGACCTTTTTTTGATTCTTTAAAGAATGCTTATTCAGCAACTACTTCAAAAGGAACCTGAACTTTAACTTCTTTGTGTAAGTTTAAGTTAGCAACATATTCGCCAACAAATTTAGGTTCAGTTTCGAAAGTAATACGACGACGGTCTACATCAAAGCCTTGTGCTTTTAATGCTTCAGCAATCTGGATGGTGTTAACCGCTCCGAAGATTTTTCCGCTTTCGCCTGCTTTAGCACCGATTGAAAGTTTAACATCAGTTAAACGCTCAGCAACACCTTCAGCATCTTTCTTAATTTTATCTTGTTTAAAAGCAGCTTGCTTCAAGTTTTCAGCTAAAACTTTTTTAGCAGAAGAAGTAGCTAATGCTCCAAATCCTTGAGGGATTAAATAGTTACGGCCATAACCTGGCTTTACTGTAACTACATCATCTTTCTCGCCAAGGCCTTTAATATCTTGTTTTAAAATAATTTCCATATCTCTAGCCTCCTATTTTAATTGATCAGCAACGAAAGGTAACAAACCGATGTGACGGGCACGTTTAACTGCCTGAGCCACTTTACGTTGGAATTTTAACGAAGTACCAGTTAAACGGCGTGGTAATAATTTACCTTGATCGTTAATAAATTTCAACAAGAAATTTGCATCCTTGTAATCGATGTATTTAATTCCGTTTTTCTTGAAACGGCAATATTTTTTACGGTTATCCTCTACTTTAGGGGCAGTTACGTATTGTATTTGTTCTCTTGCCATTACGCTGCAACCTCCTTAGTTTTTTTGTTAAAAGCACCACTACGCTTTTTCTCATTGTAAGCAACAGCGTGTTTGTCTAAACGGATTGTTAAGAAACGTAACACACGCTCATCGCGTTTTAATTCAAGCTCTAATTTTGCGATCAAATCACCTGAAGATTTGTATTCAGTTAAGTTGAAGAATCCGTTTGATTTTTTCTCAATTGGATACGCTAATTTTCTCAAACCCCAATTATCCTCTTGGACAATTTCGGCTCCGTTATCAACAAGGATTGCTTTATATTTGGCTAATGCCTCTTTAGCAACTTCTTCTGATAACAAAGGGGTTAGAACGATAACAGTTTCGTACTGATTCATTGTTATAAATTATGTTTTTAATTTTTAATCCCGAGGTATATTACGGGGATGCAAAAGTAACAATATATTTCTTAAAATCAAATCTTTAATCGAAAATGAAGCAACTAAATAATGAAATTAATTTTTGCTCCCCGAGATATACTATAGAAAAATTATTTCCGGTTAAAGAAATAGTTTACACCTACACTGATACGCTCTATATATACATTATAGTAAATATAACGGCTTATTGCAGATCTAAATGAATAGGTTGCGGATAACTGTATCTTTTTGTTAAAGGTTAGGCCAGCCGAAACCTGCGGACTGAGATTAAAGGTCTCGAGTTTAACCTTATCCTTTTCTACAGTAATGGTATTGGTAAGCGAATAGCCAGAAGTAGAAACATTGTCAGCATAAGTGGAAAAATTGAAACCTGCACCAGCGGCAAGAAAAACCTTTACACGACTGGTATTGTAAAGGTTATATAAAATTTGCGGAGTTAAGACTGCAGAGTATTGTTTAAAACTATGGGTTACATCAGGCCGGTAGGTCTCATTCAATATAGAAGAAAAGTCGCCTTTGTTCATCAAAAAAGACAGCTCTGTTCTAAAAAGCAGTTTGCCGATGTTAGGATTAAAATAAATATCCACTCCAGCTGTTAAAACGGGAGAAAAGTTTGTCTTTCCGCTCTGATTACCAAAGGATGATTCACCTCGGTAACTAGCATTGCTGGCGTTTAAACCCAAACCAGCAAAAAACTTACTGTTGTAAACACTGGATTTTGCAACAACATCCCCATTTATATCAGCAGTTATTTTTTTAAGTGCTGTACCTTTATATTCCAGTCCGGTTATTCGTTTTTCTAAATTCTTGCTACCGGGTTGATATTTGTTCAAAAGCAACAATAACTGATTTAAGTACTGATCGCGGCTTTTTGCAATGGCATTATTAACTTCATCTAAATACACTTCCTTAACCAGCTCTACTGGCTCAGATACCTCCTTGTCTTTGATGTAAAACCGCTCTTTAATGATATCCTCATAACTGTATAAAGTAACATTTTTTCCGTCTTGCAAAACCTGCAGAAAAACGGTATCGCGCAGCGTTGTTAAATTTATACCAACAGATAAAGAAGGAATGTCCCTTTTACTTTGACTAACATTTACAATAAATTTGTTGTAATGAGCCTGGTTACTAATATTTATCTCTTCGGCATCATTTTTTGAAAATACCTGCACCTTGCCTTCTATAGTACTTTTAAACCTAAATGAAGTGGGGCTCCTATAACTTTCTTTATAATCGACAAAACCATTCAAAGTATCTTTCGAAATGGTAATTACATATCCTTTAAGGAAATTGGACTGTGCTTTTGATGTTAGAACGGCGAGCAGCATACAGCCAGTCAAAAAATATTTCATCTTGTGTTAATTTAAAGCGCGAATATAATAAAAGAAGGCACACGGAGTAATCGCCAATTGCTAAAAAAATGTTCAAACAAAAAAAGGGAGACTATCTATCCGACAATCTCCCCATATCAATTAGCTGTAATGTTTAATAAGTTTGTATCGTTTTAACAAAACTCTCTTCTTTATACGTCACCACAAAGGTTAATTCTTTAGAATCTGTTTTGCTGATATTGAATTTTTTTGTTAACTGCGCTTTATCTTTAAATACTTCGTTGTAAACCTCGTCATTGTATTCGTTGTATACTTTAACTTCGATCGGGTTTTTATCCAGGTTATCCAGATCAAGGGTAATTACCTGATCTTTTTTAGTATAAACCGGTTTAAATATGTTAGATACTTTTGGCTCAGACACAAGTGCCTCACCATCTTTGATGGTTACTGTATATTTAGCCAGTTTTAATTCAGACTCTACTTTAAGCACATAGTTTCCATCAGGAAGTGCATTTAAATCATAAACCTTGCTTGATAAAGCTGAAGCATGAATATTTTCTTCAAATAAAACTTCCTCATCTGCACCGATCAGTGACAGATTAACGTCTTCTGCCTTATCTACAGAAAAACGGATAAACTTTTCTTTTTCGCCTTTTACTTTTAGCGTAAAATTATCATCGTTAGCGTGAACACCCGTAGCAGTAAAAAACAACGCTGCTATTAAACCGATTTTTAAGAACTTTTTCATAACCAATATTTTTAAAGAGTTAATAATTATATGACACCACTAAGGTATGGAGGTAACTGAGATATAGACGATTGCATATTTTCCAATATCTATGCTATATTACCCCAATTACAAGGGTATTTTATCATAAGTTATAATAAAGCATATTTTTTATGTATTTTAGTACAATAAATTAGAAAATAATGAAGCCAAGTTTCGAGGTTGTTGAACCTTCTTTCGGGAGTTCATTCTATTATTCAAAGTATGTAGAAAACGCCAATAACATGGCGCACCTCTGGCATTACCACCCCGAAGTTGAAATGGTATTTGTAAATGGTGGTGCCGGGAAAAGGCAGATCGGCAGCCACGTTTCTTATTATACCGATGGTGATCTGATCCTGATTGGCAGCAACCTGCCCCATTGCGGATTTACGGATACCAATACGGGGAATAAAAACGAAACGGTAATCCAAATGAAGCCCGATTTTTTAGGCACCACTTTTTTAGGCCTGCAGGAGATAAAAGGGATCCATGAGCTTTTTGATAAAGCAAAGGCAGGAATTGCATTTGGCAGCGAAACCAAGAGTATGGTAGGCGACAGGATCGAAATGATGGACGATCAGCCTCCATTCGATAGGCTTTTAACCCTGCTCAGCGTTTTAAAAGAACTCGAACATGCCAAAGATTATAAAATTTTAAATGCCGATGGGTTTTCGATGGAAATGCAGGTGCAGGACAACGACCGCATTAATATGATCTTTAACTATGTAAAAGATCATTTTCAGGATCAGATCAGTTTGCAGCATATCGCTGAAATGTCGAGTATGACTGTTCCCTCCTTTTGCCGATATTTTAAAAAGATCACCAAAAAAACCTTTACCCATTTTGTGAATGAATATAGAGTAGTACATGCTTCAAAACTTCTGGCCGAAAAACCCATCAGTATTGCCAATATTTCTTACGAAAGCGGTTTTAACAACTTTAGCCACTTTAATAAATTGTTCAAGGAGTTTACCGGCAAAAGCGCATCAGAATACAGGCATGAGCTTAAGTCGCTGATTAAATAAATAAGCATGAACAAATCCCTACTATTGATACTCTTAAACTTCATCAGCTTATCCCTATATGCTCAATATGTTGACATTAATTTAGTAAACTGCAAAATAAGCGAAACCGAGCAAAAGAAGATAGAGAAACTGATTGCTTACGAACGCATGTTCTGCAACGAAATTTTTGAAACCAGAGAGAACATTACTGCCCCTGTTAAAATAAACCTCTATGGAAAAAGTAAAGATTATCGCTTAGCGCAAAAAACATATAGTGCACCAATAAATAGTGCTGGATTTTATATTGCCGCAATTAACGAAGCCTTTGTATATAAGAGCAGCGATTTCATTTCGGTAGCACTCCATGAGGCCAGCCATAGTATTTTCCAGTTTAATTTTAAAAAATCGCCCAAATGGTTAAACGAAGGCCTTGCAGAGTTTTTCGAAACACTAGATTTTGACAGTGAGGGAAATTTATACTCCTATCCACAAAGCGGTAGAATTAAGCGTATAAAAGCAGGAATAGATTCGAAAGACAGCGAAAGGCTAAAAAATTTCTTTAAAATATACAGTGGTTCATTTTACGGACATGATATAGACGACAATTACAACACAGCTTATAGTGTGATCTACTTTTTTATAAAATCCAAAAGAACAGACCTGTTTAAAAAAATAATTAAACTAAATACGCAGGGTTACGATACCGAAAAAGCGATTGAACTTACTTTTGGCAGTTTTGACCGGTTTGAAGAAAGATATAAGCTATTTTACAACTATCATAAATAAATTGTTCTTTTAAGCTTAAGCCTCCCGCCTGATCATATTACAACTTTTCAACATTCCAATCTTACCACATTCCAACTGATAAAAAATTCCTATTTTCGTGCCGATGGAAAATTTTATCGTTTCTGCCCGTAAATACCGCCCAGCCACCTTCGAAACCGTTGTTGGCCAGCAGCATATTACCGGTACGTTAAAAAACGCCATTAAAAACAATCAACTTGCCCAGGCATTTTTATTCTGCGGGCCTCGTGGTGTGGGTAAAACAACCTGTGCACGCATCCTTGCAAAAACCATTAACTGTACCAACCCTACAGCAGAAATGGAAGCCTGTGGCCAATGCGACAATTGTCTTTCTTTTCAGAACGGGCATTCTTTTAATGTTCACGAATTAGACGCGGCTTCAAACAACTCTGTTGATGACATCCGTAGCTTAATCGAGCAGGTTAGAATACCACCACAAGCCGGAAAATATAAGATCTATATCATTGATGAGGTTCATATGTTATCACAAAGTGCATTTAATGCCTTTTTGAAAACATTGGAAGAACCACCTTCTTATGCTATTTTTATCCTGGCCACCACTGAGAAACATAAAATCCTGCCGACTATTTTATCACGTTGCCAGATTTTTGATTTCAACCGGATCCAGGTAGAAGATATTGCCAGTCACTTATCAACCATTGCCCAACGCGAAAATATTGCGTTTGAAAGCGATGGTTTGCATATTATTGCCCAAAAGGCAGACGGTGGACTGCGGGATGCACTTTCGATGTTCGATCAGATTGCCAGTTATGCAAACAAGAACATTACTTATAAAGCTGTAATCGATAACCTTAATATTTTAGATTACGATTATTTTTTCAAGCTTACCTCTTATTTAACCGCAGCAGAAGTTAGCCAAACCCTACTCCTGTTCGACGAAATTTTAAATAACGGTTTCGATGGGAATAACTTTATAAATGGCCTGGCTTCGCATTTCCGTAATTTATTGGTGGGTAAAGATGCATCGACCATTAAACTTTTAGAAGTTAGCGAAAACATCAAGCAAAAATATCTCGATCAGTGCAGGCAAACAGAATTATCGTTTTTGTTAACGGCATTAAACCTGGCCAATACCTGCGATCTAAATTACAAGAATTCTAAAAACCAGCGTTTACAGGTAGAGCTGGCACTGATTAAAATGTGCCATATCCGGTCGGTCGTCAATTTAGCACAACAGCCTTTAAGCCCTAATAACACAGCAACTGACGTAGATCAGGATAAAAAAAAAACTAATGTCGTAGCTGAACAGGCAGAAACACCAAAGCCACAAACAGAAAGCGAAAATACGGACCAAGCTGTATCGCCTATTGTTAAAACGGCTGTTTTACCGAACATTCCTGAAGAAGAAAAACCTAAGGAAACACCCAGGGTTGGTCCGCCACCATCTGCAACTTCCATTAGTATCAATATTCCAAAGCCCAATGCGATAAGTACACTCATTCCATCGCTAAACGATCTGAACCGGACTGCACAGGAAGATGACGATAAGGGTCCAAAAAAAGTTACAGGCGAAGCCAGAGAACCTTTTAGTTACGACCGCTTATTGGAAGTATGGAATGCCTTTACTCAAAAAATGAAGGCGACGGATAAAATCAATCTTTTTACTATCTTAAATAATTTCGCGCCTACGCTTTTAAATCCCGAGCTGATCGAAATCTCGGTGGAAAGTAAAACGCAGGAACACCTTGTACAACAAGAATCTGTTGAGCTGTTGAACTTTTTGAGAAATGAGCTTAGCAATTTTGGTGTAGAGGTTACCTACAAACAGGTTGAACGTAAAATAGAAAACAGGCTTTATGGCAACCGTGAAAAGTATGATTACCTGGTAAATAAAAACCCAAAGCTCGACGAATTGCGCAGGAGATTTAACTTAGATGTTAATCCTTAAATTTCAGATCCGACAACTGAACAATACTTATTCGGTTAAAAATTACTAAATAAAAAGCAGGACTACACATCATCGTAAATGTATAACCCTGCTTTTCCTATTATGATTGTTTCGTCAACTAACTATCCTCACGACAGTAATCTATTGACTACTTTTGGGGCGTATCGTTAATCGGATAACCTTCTTCATCTAAATCATTGCGGTTATCTTCGGGTGTACGGGCAAGGATTTCATCTTCAGGGTTCAGCTTTACACTCTCCCCGTTATCTACGTGCATGCCTAATTCTTCGAGGTTATCTTCGGCAATTTCTTCATTGCGTGCGTATTCATCGCCAATATAGGGGTTAGCCTCATCATAGGTAGAATCATCATCTTTGGCACCAGCAGCAACCGTTTCGTATCCCATCGGATGGTCGTAATCTTTATCTGTACCTCTTACATCGAGCTCGTAACTCTGCTTATTTTCATCATAAGCGAGATTCTCTTTATTGATTTCGCTATTTTCTGTGGTACTGTGTATTTTATCCTGCGATCCTTTATTCTCGTTATTTGCCATGATATGGGTGTTCTAATTTATATGAATATAACAAAATGATCCCGATAAGGTTTGTTTCTAGCAAGAGAATCTTTCAATTATTGGGGCGTGCCCCAAGCTGCGCAAGGGTCGGGCTATACACTTCAAGTCCTAGCCCGATGAAGAATCGGGCTGTGGGCTTTCCGTTGCTATCCCTCACGCAAGAACCTGTTTTCCAAAATAAAAGACTCGTCAACCTCCTAGCAAAATGACTATAAATCTAACAGCATTAAACCATAAAAAAGCGCCCTGATTTTTATATCGGGACGCCAGAATATTTTAAGAGTTGTCAACTTCCGTACTAGAAGCATATTAAAGTTGACAACTCATAAAAAAAGCGCCCTGATCTAAATCGGGCGCTCATTATATGATTTTTATTTAGCTTACAAAGAAGCCAAAGAAGTATTTAATGTTTCACTTGGGCGCATGGCTTTACTTGCCAGTTCATCATTAGGATTATAGTAACCGCCAATGTTTTGAGGTTTGCCTTGCGAACCGATCAACTCTTCGTTAATTTTCGCTTCGTTTGCTAACAAGGTTTTAGCCAACGGTGCAAATCTGGCCTGCAAATCAGCATCCTTAGTTTGAGCCGCTAAAGCTTCAGCCCAATATAAAGCCAAATAGAAGTGAGAACCACGGTTATCAATAGTACCCAGTTTTCTGCCTGGAGATTTATCCGTTGCCAAAAATTTCGCATTTGCCTCATCCAAAGCATCAGCTAATACCTGCGCTTTTGCGTTATTTTGCGTTTGAGATAAATGCTCTAAAGAGGCCTGAAGTGCTAGGAACTCACCAAGCGAATCCCAACGTAAATAACCTTCTTCAATAAATTGCTCAATATGTTTTGGAGCAGAACCACCAGCACCAGTTTCGAACAAACCACCACCGTTCATTAAAGGTACGATTGATAACATTTTAGCAGAGGTTCCTAATTCTAAAATTGGGAATAAATCTGTTAAATAGTCACGCAATACGTTACCGGTAACCGAAATGGTATCTAAACCTTTGCGGATACGCTCCAAGGTAAATTTAGTGGCCTCGATTGGAGCCAAAATGCGGATATCTAAACCAGTAGTGTCGTGGTCTTTTAAATATTTGTTCACCTTAGCAATGATTTCTCTATCGTGTGCTCTATTTTCGTCTAACCAGAAAATGGCAGGGGTTTCTGATAAACGTGCCCTGTTAACCGCTAATTTTACCCAATCCTGAATCGGGGCATCTTTGGTTTGGCACATGCGGAAGATATCGCCTTTTTCTACTTTCTGATCGAAAAATACTTTACCATTAGCATCAGTTACGCGGATTGTTCCGGCAGCAGTAGCCTGGAAAGTTTTATCATGCGAACCATATTCTTCAGCTTTTTGAGCCATTAAACCAACATTGGGTACCGAACCGATAGTAGTCACATCAAAAGCACCATTTGCTTTACAGTCATCAATGGTTGCAGTGTAAACACCGGCATAACAACGGTCTGGAATTAAAGCGATGGTATCTTGTGCTTTACCTTCTTTATTCCACATCTGCCCCGAAGTACGGATCATGGCTGGCATCGAAGCATCAACAATCACATCCGATGGAACATGAAGGTTGGTAATTCCTTTATCAGAATTTACCATGGCCAGGGCCGGACCGTTTTCTATAGCCTGAGCCAAAGCAGCTTCAACTTCAGTTTGTTTTGCGTTGCCGGCAATTTTTGCGTACACATCGCCTAAACCATTACGGGTATCAATGTTCAGTTCTTTGAAAAGATCGGCATATTTAGTAAACACATCTGCAAAGTAAACTTCAACAATGGCGCCGAAAATAATCGGATCTGAAACTTTCATCATCGTTGCTTTTAAATGCGCAGATAACAATACGCCCGCCGCCTTAGCTTCAGCAATTTCTTTAGCCACAAAAGTTTTCAATGCCGATAAGCTCAATGCAGAACTATCAATCACCTCTCCTGCTTTTAACGGCGATAATCCTTTTAATTCGGTTACTGCCCCATCTGCAGCAACAAACTCTATTTTAAACTGACCTGCTTCAGCAACGGTTGTAGATTTTTCTGAGCCGTAAAAATCGCCTTCAGTCATGCTGGCTACTTTGGTTTTCGAATCTGCCGACCATTTACCCATCGAGTGTGGGTTTTGTTTGGCGTAGTTTTTAACCGCTTTAGGTGCTCTACGATCAGAGTTACCTTCACGTAAAACCGGATTTACAGCCGAGCCTAAAACTTTTGCATATTTAGCTTTAATTGCCTTTTCTTCGTCGCTCTGTGCATTATCAGGATAATTTGGAATGGCAAAACCCTGCGCCTGTAGCTCAGTAATTACATCTACCAGTTGAGGGATAGAAGCAGAAATATTTGGTAATTTGATAATGTTAGCTTCTGGAGTGGTAGCCAAAGCTCCAAGCTCTGCTAAAGCATCACCAATTTTTTGATCGTCTTTTAAATACTCAGGAAAGTTTGCCAAAATTCTTCCCGCTAAAGAAATATCTCTGGTTTCTACATCAATACCTGCTGATGCGGTAAAAGCTTGTACGATAGGTAAAAGTGAGTAGGTTGCCAACATAGGCGCTTCATCGGTTTTGGTGTAGATAATTTTTGATGTATTTGACATGTTTATATTGATTTTGCTTATTAATGTTAATTATTCAACCGGTTTTTAGGTTTGTAAACCGATCTTCTTAAAATCGCCTAAAGATAAAATAATCGAATGACTTAAGGAACATCGCAATGTTATTTATGGTGTGGTTTGTACCATTAATTGCAGATAGCAAGTAAAATGTTAATGACGGAATTTGTTTTTGGAGCGCGGGGCCATTTGCTATTTTTTAAATTCATTCCTGCTCATATCTTTACCTTTATAATAAAAATAATCAAAAGAGGGAGATAAACTTGTAGTCCCGCAAGACACGAAAATTAATCGATGCCGTCGTGAGAGGATAACCCTCCCTTTTTTTATTTCTTAAAGTTTGAACAGTACCTATTGACCATTTCGCTGTATTTGGATCATCTATA
>NZ_JAGGPU010000003.1 GCF_018613605.1 Pedobacter sp. ISL-64
AAAACCTGTACAATATAGGCAAGTTAAATTCCAGGCTATACTTAATTTTTCTGCTCATAAAATGCTCCGATTAAAGTGTCCAACTTTTTGGGGGCAGTCCACGAAGCGAGGACTTGTAATGAAAAGCGGGGGCAAACTTTAAAAAGATCTACTGCCATTGCTTTTCAAAAACTGCAATCTATTACTAATAAGTAATAAAATACTTTAGTTGAGCTTGTATTTTGCATTAAGATTCCCGCCTCCGCGAGAATGACGACCATTCTTTGTTCGTGGTATCAGATGTTACCATCTGATACCAAAAGAAAAACATTTTAGAATAAATTATTGATCTTTTATAAAAACCGAACAGTTAGATGGTAACATCTAACTGCACATCATAAATTAGACTTCCAGCCCGTAAGCAGCCAGCTGCATTTTGGTATCTTCGTAATCGGTATGATGAATACCTCTTAAGCCTAAACCTTCGGCTACCTGCACAAAAAGCATCCGGTCGTCAATATATAAACTCGTTTCTACATCGCTCTGTGAAATATCGATGGCTACTTTAAAAATATCGGCATCGGGTTTGCGGAAATGTACAAAACTAGACGACACGAAGAAATCGACAAATTCGTTCAGTTTAAAAGTATTGATGCGGTATTGGTTCAATTCTCTGCCTTCATTGCTGATTACCGCTACTTTAAGGTTGTATTTCTTTTTTAAATCGCAGATCAACTGAATCATTTCTGGGTAAGGAAGTGATTTTTTGAACATAAATTCCTTAAAATCATCGTAGCTAAAGCTACGTTCTTCGAAGAAAACAATACGCTCTAAATATTCATCAAGCGTTAATTTACCCACTTCATAGGTATCGAAGGTAAGGTGATGACGTTCTTCGAGATCAACAGAGTCGAGGTTAAAAAGCACAGAAGCCTCCCCCCTTGCGTGCCTGTCCCAGCCATTGGTTAATAAAACGCCACCGATATCGGTAAAAAGTGTGGTAATTTTCTTTTGCATGATTTAGATTTAGAGTAAAACGCCTTTTAAAATTAATACGGCAACGCTGAAATAGATCACGATCCCGGTAACATCAACCATAGTGGCTACAAATGGTGCTGATGAGGTTGCTGGATCGAGTTTCAGTTTTTTCAAAATAATTGGCATCATCGAACCGATTAAACTGCCCCATAATACAATGCCAACAAGGGTAAAAAATATAGTAGCTGCAATTAAAAACCAATGCGGGCCATAGTTGTAAAGGTGTAACTCTTGCCAGGTTACAATGCGGATAAAGCCAATTGTGCCTAAAATGATGCCGAGCAAAGCTCCAGAAACCAATTCGCGGCGCATTACGCGCCACCATTCAGCGATGGTTACTTCGCCCAAGGCCATGGCCTGGATAATTAATGTTGAAGCCTGAGAACCACTGTTACCCCCGCTACTCATAATTAATGGAATAAAAAGCGATAATACTACTGCTTTTTCGAGTTCGATTTCGAAGTGCTGCATGGCTGTTGCAGTTAACATTTCGCCTAAAAAGAGTACGATTAACCATCCTGCACGTTTTTTAACCAGTTTTAGGATTGGGATATCGAGATAAGGTTCATCCAAAGCCTCAGTACCTCCAATTTTGTGCATATCTTCTGTATATTCCTCATTTGCAATCCACAAAATATCATCAACGGTAACAATACCTAAAAGAATGTTATTTTCATCCACTACGGGTAAAGCCACACGGTTGTTCATTCTGAAGATATTGATTGCATCTTCCTGAGGATCGTTTGCTTTTAGGGCAATAAAACGTTTATCGGTAAGTTCGCCAATAATTGCTTCGGGATCAGCCAGTAAAACCTCACGGATCCTGATATCATCCAACAATACTCCTTCTTTATCGATCACATATACTACATCAATGGTTTCGGAGTTTTTTCCATAGCGCCTGATGTGCGCCAAAACCCTGGTGATAGACCATTCGGGTTTTACGGCGATGTAATCGGGTGTCATTAAACGGCCAATACTATCTTCTTTGTAGCCTAAAAGTGCAAGTGATTCTTTACGTTCTTCGGGTGGTAAAAGTGTAATCATTTTTTTTACCACATCGCCTTTTAACTCACTAAAAAGTGCTGTACGGTCATCGGGTGGCAGATCTTTGATAATCTGATTGAGTTTATTGCCCGAAAGTTTTTTAATGATACGCTCTTGCGTAGGAAAATCCAGAATCCGAAAAACGTTTACCGCCCTGTTAAGGGACAGGGTTTCGATAAATTTAGCTGCATATTGTGGAAGTTCATCAATCAGTTCTTCAACATCCGAAATATTCAGTTGATCGAGATATTGCTTTAAAGCCTTATCATTTTCTTTTTCAAGCAGTTCCTGAATCTCTTCCACAACCAATTCTTCCATAAAATACAATCTAATTTATTACATGCCTAAACCTCTATTAACGGTTCGCAAAGGTGCATTTTTATTTCTTAAAAAGCCAACGGTGTAGGTTTAAAATTAGCCAGAAAGGTTTCTTAAATTAAAAATAAAGGGGAATAAACTCAATAAAGCAGCCCGTTGCTTTATGATTTAATCATTTTTTAACATAAAAAATATCTCAACAGCAGGAAGTTAATTTTGATATGAACTTACAGATTAAAAATAGACTTGTTTTTGTAATGAAATGATTTTGATTTTTCTATATTTGCAGCCTTATGCTCCCGTAGTTCAATGGATAGAATTATGGTTTCCGGTACCATCGATATGAGTTCGAATCTCGTCGGGAGCACCTCACGAGACAAATCAATTTTTAAGCGGTTTGTCTCGTTTTTATTTTACGCGACTCGCTATTAATCAGGCATATTAAACCAACACCTTCATTCAATCTAGGTGTTCGATAACCATCCTCATGATACACTAACTTTTCGGGGAAAATTGCAGCGATTATTTCACGTTTTAAGTCTATTTCTGCCTCAGAATATGCCTTCTCGACGTTTAAAAGGGTGTTCGATAAATTTTTGATAAGGTTATTTAAATCATCCTGTTTTTTATCAAAAGAATTTAGGTTTTTCTTTAAATGGTAGATCTTTTCTTCCAACTGCTTTTTGATGGCTCCATAATCTTCAGGGGGATTTGATTATTAAATCCACAGCCAAAACACATTAAGTGTAATGATTTGGCTGTGGATAAATAGCATTTAATCTTTAATAAAGGCAAAAAGAAATAACTGTATTTTACGATGGGTTGCTTTTGTCATTTGAGGTAGTTGATCTGCAAAGGTAAATTATATCCTAGTAACAAAAACATTGCCTTTTTCAATTCAGTTAAAGAAATTAGGCAGGCCGTTAAAACCTGGCATTAACGTGGTGAAACCCTTGGTTATCATGGTGAAACAAAGATTAAGCGCTTTTACGCTTACCTGGAGTTAGTAGGAGATAAGGGTTTCGGTATTTTTATTATATGCTCTTCTTTTTTACCAGGGAATCTCGCCTGTAACAGTATTCATATCCTCAGAGAAAAATTTACCTGTTGGTCCGTTGTTCTCGATTAATGCATATTTTACTATTCGTTTCGCTGCGTCTTCAACAGAACCTTGTCCAAGTTGACGATTGAAATCGGTTTTGGTAGAACCGGGACTAACAGCGTTAACTTTAAAAGGTGTATCCCGTAGTTCGTATGCTAAAACAATAGTGTACATATTCAACGCTGATTTTGAAGATTGATACACAGCCCCTTTAAATTTGTAATGAATAAATGTTGGGTCGCTGTGCAAAGTGAGCGAACCCTGACTTGAGCTTACATTAACGATACGGGGCTCTGGCGATTTTTGCAATAGATCCAAAAATGCCTGGGTTACGCTTATAACGCCATATACGTTAACTTCATAAACCTGTTTAAACATATCGACACCAGTGCCGGTTGCGGAGTGCATTATCGGTGTATCTCCCTTAAATTTTATTCCATTAATGCCCGCATTATTGATAAGCACATCCAACACTTCTGTTTTCTTACCAATTTCAATGCGAGCAGTATTTACTGATTGCTGACTGGTTACATCTAACGCTATAGCTTCTACATTTTCAAATCCTTCGGCTTTCAATTTTGCAACGGATGCTAAGCCATTCTTTAAATTACGACTACCCATGTAAACATGATACCCTTTTTGTGCAAGTTGCCTTGCAACTTCTAAGCCAATACCTTTGTTCGCTCCTGTAATTAATGCTGTTTTCATTTTTTGAATTTTAGATTTCTATTGCAAAAGACAGCAATAAAAAACCTACAGGGTTTACCATTTGGTAAAAAGCAATTCAATGAATTTTTTTTCTTATTCTGCTTAACGACTGCTGGGTAACACCCAGGTATGAGGCGATGAATGATAAAGGGATACGATTTACCAACATGGGAAAGTTTTCCATGAATTCGATATATCTCGTAGTGGCGTCTTGTGAAACCAACGGACTTCTCCTTTCTAATTTTTCGGTATGATACTTTGTAATTATTTTTTGAATGATGCTGTCCCAACCAACAATGGTATCTGAAATTTCTTTCCAGTCTTCTTTTGAGAATACAATTAGTTTGCAATCAGTAACAGCTTGCAGGTATTCGGAAGGAATATAGTTTGTGACAGAAGTATGTCCATCTAAAATCAAATGGTTTTCATCAACAAAGTAACGTGTATTTTCTTCGCCTTTGTTGGTATAATAATATATCCGAAGAACACCCTCTAAAATAAAACCAATTTGTTTTACCGCTTTTCCTGCTTTCCAATAATATTCGTCTTTAACAAGCGCTAACTCATTGGCCTTTTTAGAAATGAAATCTATTTGTTGTTGGTTCAAATTGCTAAACTGCAGAATATAATCTATAAATTCTTTCATTAACGAAAGTTAGTAATCGTTATGCTAGGAACATTTACCATTTGGTAAAAGTTTTTGATCGCATAAACTGATCACGGATACTCCTCTCACAATTGTTCTAGGCCACAACTATATAATCTCTTTTTTAATGCGTCAAAATCCTTGTTTTCTATTTCATTTCCGCATTCCTTTTTAAGCAGCCATCTGGCTCAATAAACTTAAACTCATATTCCTTCAGCACCCTTCCGCCCATGGCAACAAATGTAATGATCACCAACAAATCAAATACTTTAGCTTTCAGGCTGATAGAAGTCTCTTTTAAATTTCCGCAATTCAATCTTTCTGGATTTCTAAATCAAAATAAAACGTCGATCCGGCATTTTCTTTGCTTTCAACCTCAATTTTGCTGTTGTGCAGGCGCAGGATTTCTGAAACAAGAAATAGTCCGATTCCAAATCCTGTGACGCCCCCTGATTTATTGTTACTTACCCTGTAAAACCGTTCAAACAGTCTTTTCTGATCAGCAACGCTGATACCTATGCCCTCATCACTAACAAGTACCTTTACCTTTCCCGGATGCTTCTCGCAGCCTATAGTAATGGTTCCG
The DNA here is from genome assembly GCF_018613605.1 of Pedobacter sp. ISL-64. Lineage (GTDB taxonomy): Bacteria > Bacteroidota > Bacteroidia > Sphingobacteriales > Sphingobacteriaceae > Pedobacter. The sequence goes on from NZ_JAGGPU010000003.1 coordinate 5,425, forward strand.
CCCGCAGGGGAATATTTTATCGCGTTACTTACCAGGTTCATCAGGACTTGTCCTATTTTGTTCCGGTCGGCGTGAACGGTGATCGCTTCACAATCAATCAGTTTTACGGTATGTTTTGTACTTAAGATCTGAACGTCACCGATAATTTCCTCAACCAGTGGATGCAGTGCAAAAATTTCTTTGTTAAGCTGTATTTTCCCATCCTCCAATCTTGCCAGATTCAGGAAGTCATGAATCATCGATGCCATTTTTTTTGCCTGGGCGTGAATCTTCGTTAACGCCTTAAAACCGAAGTCGTCTTCATTTTTGGTTTTTTTTATAAGTATCTGAATATAAGACATGATGGCCGTTAAGGGTGTTTTAAGTTCGTGACTGACCATCGTTACGAAATCATTTTTTCGTTGTTCTTCCTGTTTCTTTTCAGATATGTCCCTTGCTATGGTCGATAAGCCGACTATATTGCCCTTGTCATCCCTGATCGGGGATATAGTCAAGGATACATCAAGTATACGGCCGGTCTTGGTAAGCCTCCTAGTTTCAAAGTGCTCTACCTGATCGCCGTTCCATAACCGTGACAGGATGCGGGATTCTTCATCCCGACGATCCGGTGGTAACAGCTTTTGAACCGGTTGCCCGATTATTTCAGGCTCCGTATAACCAAATATCCGTTCTGCTGATTTATTCCAGCTGGTTATAGTTCCTTCCAGGGTTTTACTAAGGACGGCATCATTAGACGAAGCGATGATAGCCCCCTGTTGTTCCAGTACAAGCATCAACTCGCGATTTCTTTGCTGCTCTTGCATAATTGCAGTAATATCTCGGGTAAAACACCGGGTATGTATAAATCTGCCGTCTTTCCTCAGGACATTTGAGTTGATAAGTACGTGCTTAATGGATCCGTCCCTGCATTTGAGCTTTGCCTGGTAATTATGAAGTGTTTCATTGTTGATAAGGCGCGTCAGGATGTCCTGTATCACCTCTTGATCTGCATGAAAATTACTAATCGGAAATCCGATATATTCTTCTTTTGTGTATCCAAAAGTATCGAGTTCTGCCTGGTTCGCCCATATAATTTTCCCAGCCCCATCAACCCAGTGAAGCGGTATGGAAGCATTTTCAACGAAATCAGTGAGCTCATAAACCTTATGTTTCAGTTCTCTGTTTTCCTTTTTGTACTGAGCAAGGCTTTCTTCAATCTTTGATATATCTTCCATGGGGCAGCAGACTAAAGCTTTTTTTAATCCAATTTAAGCTAAAGATAGCAATTAAAAGCCACCTTCATCCGCCGCAGGCATATCATCAAAACGAAAGCCATAAGGAATGCCGCTACTGGTATAACCGATTATAAAAGCAAATTCATTAGCCAGTCATCCCCGAAGCCATAATTTATGCTCCTTATTTTCTTGTTTCTGCGTTGCATGGTCAGCTAGTGAACGCTTAAGCGCTTCTTCATATTCCGTACTGACTATTTTTTTCTTCTTCTAGTTAATGGCACCCCTAAAAGCCCTTTAATCTGGCTGGTTCAGACATTCAGCGATTTTCTTCAGAAACTAATAGTATTCTCTATTTCCTGCTATACTCAAACGGGCAAGCAGGGTGTCATAGTGTATTTAGGCAAAAACAGGATTTTGTTCTCAGAAGCTAATACTGATAACATCTCAACTCTCCTACTTTTTTCAATTATTATCAGGTTGCGCTGATGACTAATTTCCTAAGTTCGATTGTTGCGTTCTGGAGTACATCTTTAAATTCGGTTTCACTTTTAAAGCAAAGGTTCTTTAGTATCCGGCACTCGTAGTGTACATCAAAACTTTCAATTTCAAAAGGCCAGGGCATAACAATCAGGTGGTTTTCTTTTTGAAAAAACTGATAAGATACACCATTCGGTCCCCTGCTGATTTCTAATTTCCGCTCTTCCGGTGGGATCTGTCCCTGGCAGATAAGCAGCGAAAAAGCATCGCAGAATTCGAGAAGTTCATATGCGCGGTTAACTTCTGCAGTGTTGCTATCAGCCTCTTTTATCCATTTGCTTTCTAGTTTTTTAAGGTCTGCAAGATATGGCTTTGCTGCCGGCTCACCTCCATGGGTGAAACCGATGTGCCTTGCAAACAATAAGGCGATAAAACGGCTTTTGCTCAACGCCATCTCAATCATCTGCCTGCAGGCCTGCTCATTAAAACAGGTCATCTTAAAGTTCATGGGTCCACCACTCTCGGTGAGCAGCGGCCCAAGCTGAAATTCGTTGAAAACATCATCGTGTTCAGTTGTCGCGATAAGGGTTTCCACCCATCTTAATGGCTGGTCAGAAATTTTCCACCGCGCACAGACCTGTCCCGCCAAAAGACCGTGAGCACGCTGGGTGATAATTTCCCAGCCATTATCTGTGTAATTAACAATCAACTGATTCTCTCCTCATAAATATGCCCTTATGCTTTACAACCGTTTACGCTACTTTTCCAAACATTTCTGCACTGTCACTGATGATTGGGGCTGGGTCTGCATGATTCTATAACCTTGCAAAACACAGAAAGTTTTATTCACTATTAAAATCCATTTTAACAAATCCTATTCAGCCGCGTAGGTGCTTCACAGCATGAAGTAGTAAAGTATGACAGGGAAGAAAAGGGAACAATCAGTGTCTCGGTGCAAGGGATAACCTAACAGTCATCTGGATTATGCCTGAAGCGATGCTGTTTTAGATACTAGGTAGCTGGCAACGTGACCAATCTCAAAGTTTAATAAACTATTTCCATGGATATCCGTTGTTGTAATATAAAAAATAGTTATTGGTAAAGGGAGATAATATTTAAATATGGATTTGAAGGATTTTACCCAAGCTGCAGAACGCCATTCAGCACAATTATTTACGCAGGCATTAAAATTCACTAATGACGAGGATGACGCTAAGGATCTTGTACAGGAAACCCTTATTAAAGGAGTACGTTTCTGCGACAGATTTGATAACGGAACCAATTTAAAGGGGTGGTTATATGTGATAATGAAAAACACATTTTATAATAATTGTGTAAGAGCCAAGCGGAAAAGCGAAATCATTTCAGATGAGGATTTGACGAATCCGAATTTAATGGAAAGTTCAACGAAAAACCTAGGCGAAACATCCTTTGCGATTAGTGATATCATGAAAGCCCTGGCCTCGATAAAACCTGAATACCGGATTGCATTTCAAAGGTATTTTGAAGGCTATAAGTATGACGAGATAGCCAAAGACCTCAATGTTCCATTGGGCACTGTTAAAACCTATATCCACCAGGCGCGATGTGAGCTGAAAAAATACTTGAAAATGTACAGGTAATACTGTATTCAACCGCTTTGGCTCTCTTAAAAGAAGTTCTGTTTGTGTAGCCCTCTAAAAATATAAAACAATTTCAGGCATTTACCGATTATTATACTAATAAGTTTGATTAGGTTATGGCAAAAAGAATATATGTCCTCGAAGACGATCAGGACATCAGGGATATCATAGAGATGATCCTTACCGAGGAAAAATATGAAGTGATAAGCTTTTCGAATATTAGTGAATTCATGTCAAAGGACAAACATGATCAGGCAGACCTGTTCCTTCTCGATATCAAGTTGCCCGACGGTAACGGAATCAATGTATGTGAAAAGCTAAAGAAAGATTATAACACCGAAAAAATACCTGTGCTCATGATGAGCGCCCACTCGAATCAGAACGAGGTACAAAATTCGTGCGGTGCACAGGGTTTTATCGCTAAACCGTTTGATATATATAAGCTGATAGAACAGGTTGGCCATAGCATCCGCCACAATTAACAAAAATATGCTTACCAGCTATGGGGAGTAAAACATTCTAAAGAAAGGACTGGTAATTTGGCATGGCTGAACAAAATGTTGGCTAGCTATTCTGTCGAAGGATACATGTTTCCCGCAATTTATGCGAAGGTATATACAGTACTGACAAGAGCATAATCCCTACTTTTAGCAGGATTTTTTTTCATAAATTCGATCATGATTTTTTTAATATGTTTTAATAAGGGAAATTATCGGGAATTCCGTTTTAATTTTTATAAAGACGCATTAAGCAAATTGGCTTTGATTGAAGCTGGCACAAAAACCATATGTATCTTTGATGCAAAAGATAAGCGGATAATTTACAATTGTCATGATTTAGATGATCACTTGACAGCCCTGCTTGCACACCTTAAACCTAAATTGTCGCGGTTGCTTTCAGAGAGTCTACTTAAAACGAGATTTTTACCTTACAGGATCAAAACCTCCATATTTATGAATTCAGATCAACTTCACTAATGGGTTCAGTTCAATTGTTGATCTACTTACAGCAAAAAACATAATAGCCTTATCCTAAACTATCCGGTTGTTCCACGGATTTTATGTTAACCAAAGTTGCCTTGGCTCTGGCGATTGCAGCGGCCGTATCGATACCTTCAGCTAACACATCGGTAAAAAAAGGTCCGCCGGTTTCTTTTAACCTACCGGTGCGTTATGGATTGTAAAATGGCGCATGATAAGCCCATAACTTGAGATGCGTTAAATGGCATTCTCCACCAGGCCGTAGAATAAGATGGATATCCGCGAAATAGTAAATTTATTCAATTTTCGATGTGATGTAGATCTTTTTAGAAAGACGGTTATTTTTCAAAAAAAAGCGGGAAAAACCAAAGGCTCTTCCCGCTCATCTAAATTAACGCTCTCGGAATATAAACGCTATCGCCGGCAATATGTTTTGTGCGATTAAAAAAAAATCAAACTAATCTATCTCCATCCAAGTCCCGGTGCAACGTGTTCCAGAATGGCAGATAGCACATGCATATTGTAATCTACGCCCAAGGTATTTGGAATGGTCAATAGTACCGTATCCGCTTCCTGTATCGCCTCGTCGGCAGCCAGTTCCTTTATCAGCTGATCGGGTTCAGCAGCATATCCCCGACCGAAAACCGCCCTTTGGGTTGGCTCGATATAGCCAAAACTATCCGCCCCTTTCCCCTGCTGACCGAAATAATACCTGTCCTGATCGTTCATCAGCGCAAATATTGAACGGCTGACAGAAACCCTTGGCTCGCGATCATGTCCCGCTTTTTTCCAGGCCTCCTTGTACAGCCTGATTTGTTCGGCCTGCTGGATATTGAAGGGCTTGCCATTTTCATCAAACTTCAAGGTAGAACTCTGCAGGTACATTCCGTTCTCTGCCGCCCAGACAGCAGTCGCATTGGAAGCGGCTCCCCACCAGATGCGCTCGCGCAGTCCCTCGGAATATGGTTCTAGCCTTAACAGTCCCGGCGGATTGGGAAACATTGGATTTGGATTGGGCTGTGCAAATCCTTCGCCTTTCAATCTTTCCAAAAACTCCAGCGCTTTTTGCCTTCCCATATCAGTATCGTTCTCTCCATCCTTTGGTGCAAAACCGAAATGCCGCCAGCCTTCGATCACCTGCTCGGGCGAACCCCTGCTAATGCCCAGTTGTAACCTGCCACCAGAGATCAGGTCGGCTGCACCAGCATCCTCAACCATATATACAGGGTTTTCATAGCGCATATCGATAACGCCTGTTCCGATTTCGATCTTAGAAGTTTTTGCGCCAATCGCCGAAAGCAGCGGAAAGGGCGATGCCAATTGCTTTGCAAAATGGTGTACCCTGAAGTACGCTCCATCAAGGCCGATTTCTTCAGCCGCAACGGCAAGGTCGATGGATTGTAGCAAAGTATCACTAGCGGTGCGCGCCTGATATGAGGGATGTTCCGACCAATGCCCGAACGATAAAAATCCGATTTTCTTCATTTCATTAATTGCTAAATCCAAAGCTACCATTACTCCTATAGCGCAAAGGTCATCGTGTAGTCATATCCTCTACTACCCTTCAGCAAACAATAGACCCGACTAATTGTTCCAAAGTCAGTCATGTCAAGAAGAAAACAGATACGGTCAAAGGAGCAGTTTGCCGCTGCGCTCGAACTGGAAAGAGCGGGCGATAATTCTGCCGCATTAAAACTCTACCGGAAATCCGCAATGACAGATCCTGCTAATTCCCACGCTTGGAACAGGCAGATGGTACTTTTGCGCAAAACTAAATCAAAAGAAAATGAGGTCAAGCTCATTAAACTGGCCATAGCCGAATACCAGAAATCCCACGAAACCAAACAACAAGATTGGCTGAAAGAAAACCAGGCCAAGGCAGACAGTACCCGTGAACTGGCGCATGTACTCGGTCTTTTGGAACCAACAGGCCTTCCGAAAAGCGACGACACCATCATCGAGAAATGGCAGACCAGGCTGTACCTGCTTGAATACCGTATCAAAAACGCAGGGAAGAAGAAAACCTCGTCTAAAAAGCCTATAAGCAAATCGCCAAAAAGTGCAACGCCTGCACCTACAAGGCCTAACCAAAACACTGCTACTAAATCCAAGCTAGCAAAAAAGCAATAAGATCAATCCAATCTGAACAGGTCCTCATTACCGTTCACCAGCGACTCTCTAAACCTGATTTTTAACAACTCAAATTCTCCAAGCATTGAAAACACGCCCAGTTCGGGCAGATATTAACGCTCGTTACAGATTATAACATAACTGCGCAATATCCATATCTGCCTTCCAATCTTGTAAAGGCAGCTCAAGCCTGCTTTTCCGGCATAAATTTCTGCCTGCCCTTCCAGTAGCTCGCTGGCCCCGCCCTTGTCAAAATGGTTTCTTTCGTACCCTAAAGCTAGGTCAGCAAAAGCGCACAAACAATTAGCTTTTCTTAAGAAATGAAGTCAGGATTCTTTCAATAACAAAACCATTAAAAGTAGAAATCGGGAAAAACCAAAGGCCCTTCCCACTTATAAATTAGCGCTCTAAATTTAGCGCATATCCTTGCTCCTTCCCGCCTTAGGCTCGCCAGGCCAAATGCCTAGCAAATACTAATAGGTATCCCTAACGATCTGGCGCAGCATATTCAGGTTGGCATGCGCCTCTCCCATGGTATTATTGAAGTACACGAACACCTTTTTGCCCTCCGAAAGCCACTCGGTTACATAGCTTGCATACTCATATAATACGTCGTCAGAATAGCTTCCCCTATAGTTTCCTCCCGGACCATGGAACCTGAGGTAGATAAAATCAGGATGGCTTTCTCGCACAGGAGAACTGGCAGGCGACTTATCGTGGACCACCATACCAAGCCTAAACTCTTCCAAAAGCTCATACACCTCATCTATATATAAAGAAGCATGCCGAAATTCCAAAGCGATCTTCCATTCAAAAAAAGGATCATTATCCCTAAGCACCGACATCAGAAAGCGCAGCTGTGCAAAATGGGAAATCCTTACGCTCGGGGGGAACTGTACCAAAAGACAGCCCTTTTTCTCCTCAACATGCGAAATGACCGAAAAGAACCTGGACACGACCTCTGGAGCAAAGGCCAAGTCCCTGTTATGGGTAATCTCCTTGAAAAGCTTAAAGGTAAAACGAAATTCCTCGGGCACATCTGCCGCCCACTTTTTCATCGTGGAAACCTGCGGCACTTTATAAAAGGAAGAATTGATCTCGATAGAATCCATCAGCGAGGCGTAATAGCACAGTCTGCTCTTCTCCTGGAATTCTTTCGGGTAGTGCAATTTATTGGGAACCGGTAACAGTAGCCCGCTGGTACCCGAGTAATAGTTTTCAAAGGCTATGTCCATATTCTCCAAACAACCAGGATAGAAAATTGTTGAGTGGGGCCAGATCAGAAGAAAACAAATCCCGTCCGAATGCCATTTATCCCTCACCTAAAGCTAATCGTTTCAGTCATACCAAACGGAAAGCCAGTACCGGAATAAATTGTGATTTCACTCATAAATAGGTTGACCAGTGAACCTAAGGTTAAGGTTTTACTGTTGTTTAATGAAATTAACAAATAATCTTGATTTCATCACTTGTTTTAACAATTAACTAAATAAGGGGTTGTGCCACAATAGGCAGATGGCGGTCGAACGCTAGTTTGCATGGCTGAACTTCTACCGTAGACTAAGCAAAGACTATGAGAAAACAGCCATATGTCCGTTCGAAGTAGCAATTTAAACAGCCTCTATTTAAGCGTTCTATATTCTCCATCATAAAGTGCTGTTGATGTCGGTTTTTAAAACGGTTAGAATCAATCGGTTCGATTATGATAATACTGAAAGAAAAACAGGCAGATTTCTTTGAAAAATCTGCCTGTTTTGAATTTAGTAGCCAGGATTTTGATATGCTTTCTTTGCCTCGTCAGGCATTTGCATGCCATCTATCTGCCCTTGTGGAATTGGACGGAGATAAAGATTTGGTGTAATCGTTCTGGTAACCGTTACTGGTGTATGGTCGCCATATCCTGTACCACAAATGCTGAAAGTAGTGGATAACTCTGCCCATTTTTGCGTTCTAATAAGGTCGAATCTCCTGTATCCTTCCGCATAATATTCACGCGATCGCTCTGCTAAAATATAATTGATATCAATTGTTGCTGGGGTTGCGGCAATCATGGCTGCACTATTGTCGGCTACTTTTGCCACATTACCATTATTATCCCAACGCCATTTTCCGGCACGGGCCCTCACCACATTGATCAGTTCGCGCGCACTTTTACCTGCTTTGGGTGTAGCACCTTTTACAGCAGCTTCGGCAGCAACGAAGTAAAGTTCAGAAAACTTTGCAATAGGATAAGGCCGGGTACTACCTGCATTTGGCTGACCTAAGCCCGTGCCATTATCTGTACGGTAAGGCCCCAGTTTCCAAAGACCCGGATAAACGATTCTGCTTATTCCCGCTGGGGAAATTACATAATCTGCCCTTCCTGGTAGTGTGCCGGCGCCAACATTACTTGTTCCGGCTCCGCTTGGATAACTTACGGCGCTATTATCAGCATCCAGAAAGGTTAAAACAGCATTTCCGGGAACGATAGACAAGCCATTGGCATTAACCAAAGAGGCAGGGGCCGATTCTGGAGGGTTATATCCTTTAGGCCAATTTCCACGATATACCGTTGTAAAGGTACCATCATAACGCGAATCCAATGTTTTATCGGCAAAAGTATTTTTAAACACTTCAATAGGTGGAGCCATCCGGTTCCACGGCCTGCCAAGGTGTTGCTCTGCTTCACGCTGAACCGAACTGATTCCTCCGCTTCTGATATTGGTGTAATTCCAGGTCATCATCCAACCTGCAAAATTATCAGGCGCCCCACCACTACCGAAGGTTAAACTACCGCCATTAAAACGTTCGCTCGTTTGGGTATGATCAGCATATAGCAACATTTCTTTATTACGGTCATTCGATCCTAAATTCACATCCTAATAAGTATCTACCAAACCGTAAGATCCAGGACTTTCGATAGCTGCAGTTGAAACATCATAAGCCTGCTGAAAATACCAGTTTGCATCATGTCCGTCAGGATCAGTACGGTTTGCTGCAGGATAAGTTGGGATATTGTTAGGATTTTGCAACCACCACCCATAAGTTAGGTAGGCTTTTGCCAAATACAGCCGTGCCAAAGTTTTTGTTACTCCTCCTGTAACGCGGGCTGCAACAGGTAAATCGGCAACAGCAGTCAATAAATCAGGAAATACTGCCTTTGTATATACCTCGGGAACTGTATTGCGAACCGATGTTCTTACGGGACTGGTATTGAATTTAAGTGGTCCGGCACCCAAATCGAGTGGCACCCCACCAAAGGTCTGTACCAATAAAAAATAATCAAAGGCGCGGAAGAATCTTGCTTCGGCAACCAATGAAGAGGCAATACCTGCGGCACTGGCATTCTCAATTACGCCACTTGCTGTATTAATATTCGGAAAGGCTTCTCCCCATAATACGCTACTGGGATAACTTGTAGAAAGTATCGACCCCACACCTGAACAATCCATATCCTTAAAATTTCCATCAGCATCTTTGCCCCAAGTAGCCTCATCGGTACCGGTAATTAGCGAATTATAATAATAGGCCTGCCCATACATGTTGCGGAGGTGACCGTACATTGCTGTAAGGCCGCCATTTACCCCTGTTACTGTTTTAAAATAATCTGGTGTAAAGAGACTGCGGGGTTCTTCTTCAAGAATTTTTTTACAGCCTGAGAAAACGACCATCCCAAGCCAAATACTCAATGTTATATTTAAATGTATACGTTTCATATCGGTATATTAAAATGTTAAATTAAGACCAGCTACGTAGTTACGGGTAGATGGGGTATTGGTACCAATGGTTAAAATTCTCCGCGGATAAACCGATGCTACCGCAGCGTTTTCATCGCCGTATGAATTTGTTTCAGGATCCATGCCCGACTCGCGGTGATATGGAGAGAACATCACAAAAGGATTTTGAACGGTTAAGTACATCCGAAGCTTCAATCTAGAATCTTTTAACAAACTTCGATTGAAATCATAGCCTAAAGAGATCGTCCGGATTTTTAAGAAAGAAGCATCAAAATAACCTAATGTACTTCCATACTTAGGGTTATCACCGCTTGCAATACCGCCAGGTTTCGGATATTTTGCTCCTGTATTTTCAGGTGTCCAATAATCAACTTTAACGTTGTTTCTTCTACCAGATAAGAGATTCAGGTATCCGGAAGAACCATATAATGTACTAAGCAAAATTCCACCGTCTTTAAATAATCCTACTACATTGAGGTCAAATCCTTTATAAGCTACTCTTGTATTGAATCCTCCTGATAATTTAGGATCCACATCCATGATCTGTCTATCTGCTGCTCCGATAGGTCTTGTTGGTTTGCCGGTCGCATCAAAATCGCCCGTGTATTTTACTTTAACCATCCCCACATTACCGCCTGGCTCTAAAACATTCAGATATGGATCTCCGGCCTGCCACAAACCTACTTTTTCAAAATCAAAAATGGCATTGATGTTATGGCCTACGAACCAAGCATTCCCTTCGTCTCTGGTTTGGCCTGATGCAAGGGCAACGAGTTTGTTTCGGTTTGCATAAAGATTAAATCCCACATCCCACGACCAGCCTCCTTTATCGTTAAAAATATTACCGTTAACACTCAGTTCCCACCCTTTATTCTGTGTTTGTCCGATGTTTGCGGTATAACTGCCCACACCTGCGGTAGAAGGTAGTGCAACGCCTAATAATATATCTTTGGTGTTGGTTACATAGTATTCAAATGTTCCTGTCAGTCTGCTTTTTAGTAAGGAGAAATCGAGGCCATAGTTCCAGGTTTGTGAATATTCCCAGCCTAAACCCGGACTTGGTAACTGAGAAACATAATAGCCTGTGGCATAGTTGTTATCGCCAAAATTGTAAGGACGCGAACTTAGCAAACCAAGGGTTTGATATGGATTTACCGCCTGGTTTGATGTTTGACCGTAACCCACTCTGATCTTCAACCTGTCGATAGCAGTTATCCCTTTCATGAAATTTTCATTCATCAGGTTCCAACCCACAGAAACAGCCGGATAAGTATTCCATTTATGCCCTGGCGCCAAGCGTGATGACGCGTCAGATCTGATGGTTGCACTGATTAAATAGCGATTATCATAGGCATACATCACTCTTCCCATGTAAGACATAAGTCCACTTAAGCGGTAGTCGCCGTTACCGATTGTTAATTCTCCATTGGCCTGACCAAGATTGTAAAACTGAAAAGCATCAGACGGAATATCACGTGCTGACATGGATGACGAATTGAACTTATTCTGTTCAGCAGAATATAAGGCCACTACATTGATGTTGTGCTTTTCTGAGAAGGTTCTGTCATAAGTCAATAAATTCTCAAGTGTCCAATGGTAGGTTTGCGAATTGCTAACCCCAGCGGTAGAAACCGTAGTGGCAGTGGCACTTCCAATTCCAACGCCTGTATAGTTACCATTGTTGCTCTGGATAAAATCAAGGCCGAGATTGGTACGGTATTTTAGTCCTTTTACCCATGGAATGTTAACCTCACCATAAAATGAATTATAGGTAGCAAAGCCACGCGTTTCATTAAGCCATTTATCACTGAGATTCTTAGTGAGTTCGCGGGTGTAAATCCACGATTCATCCTGAGGCATCCTGATTGTTCTTTTCAGGCTGCCATCTGCATTGTAAGGATTTGCGATAGGCGAATTGCTAAGGATGCCATAAACGCCGAGCTGGTTGCCTTCACTTAAGTTGTAATTGTTATTGGTGGTAAATCCAATCCTTAAGAAACTGGCAATTTGCTGATCCATGGATGCTTTCATTGAATACCGGGTGTACTGTTGAGTTGGGATCAGACTTTGATTCTGATAATAGCCGCCCCCAAAACTGTAACTGCCAGTAGTAGATCCACCAGATACACCAACATCATGACTGGTTACAACTGCTGATTTATTATAGAATAAATCTTGCCAATCGGTATTTACGTCGTTAGATTCATCTGCGCCATTGGTTGTAAATAATCCAGCTGCCTTGCGCAGGGCAACAAATTCTGGTCCATCCATCATTGGATATTTGGCAAAAAGGGTTTGTAAACCAGTATATGAATTATAGGATACTTTAGCGGGAGCTCCTTGTTGACCACGGTTAGTGGTGATCAATATCACTCCATTCGCTCCTCTTGAGCCATAAATCGCAGTAGCAGAAGCATCTTTCAAAATATCTAAACTTTTAATGTCGTTGGGATTGATATCACCAATGGAACCTGGAAATGGGATCCCATCAAGCACCACCAACGGATCATTGCTGGCTGAAAGTGAACGCTGACCGCGGATCAGAATCTGCATGGTTGCACCCGGCTTGGTAGAAGTTTGTGAAATGTTTACTCCTGCTATTCGACCTTGGATAGCCTGTGCTACATTGGGTGCGGGTATTTCACGAACTCTATCGCCCGATATATTTGCCACAGAACCCGTTACCGATTCTTTGCGCTGGGTTCCATAGCCCACCACTACAACTTGTTCAAGTTCAGCAGCGCTCGGAAGTAATGTCACATTGATTTCGGTTTGATTTCTGACCGGAACCTCGCGACTTGTAAATCCGATGTAAGAAAACACCAGTACCGAATTGCTTGTTGGAACCGCAATACTAAAGTTTCCTGTGCCCAGTGTTGTTGTACTGGTTGAGGTTCCTTTGACCAGTATACTTACGCCTGGAAGGGGTTTTCCCTGATCATCCACAACACGCCCTTTTACTTGGGTTTGTGCATGTGCAGCAACCACAAAAAGTGCAAAAAAAGCAATCAGTGATAGTTTGGCTAGACATTTGGAAAGTCCTGCACCAGGCTTTACAAAAAACTGTAAAAATTCATTCCTCATAAAAATTTGGTTTATAATGGTTAAAATTCATGCTTCACGCAGTAATGAGCCGACTGGTTATCCAAAAAACTGGATAATGAGCATCTCTAAAAGAAGCAGACAAGCATGATAGAGGTAAAGTTATTCGGTGAGCACAAAAGTGTAAGTGTCAATTGTTCATAAATATGGAATAAATGTTCAAAGGAAAGGATCGCCTAAAAACGATTATTAAGCAAAGTAAAGTCCTTCGACCACAAAACATGAAGCCATTTTATGCAATCGATTGTAAACTAAATAGATGCAACAAAAAGTCACTTAAATAATCTTTAACACCAACAAATATTGAGGGTAGGTCACTTCGATTATTTATTTTTTTCGAAACGATAAAAAATTGCAGTAAAGATCTTTTCAAAAACTCGGAAATTTCGAATGTTGTTAGTGCTATAAACTTGAATTCTATTAATAATGCGCTTTTAGGGCTATTCTTTAGATATTTTATTATTAGTGTCGTCACCCTGAATTCATTTCAGGGTTTTAATAGCAGGAAAGATGCTGATCCCGAACATTCGGGACAGCATGACGATCGCGTGAGGTAAAGCAGCTGTAAACACTCACTAAGATTTAAATATTAATCGAACTCAGGTTATAAGTAAGATAGCAGCTTTTAGTTCAAGGGTGAATTGCACGTAATGTTATATTTATAAGAATTTATTGTTGGTTCAACCATAATAGGATAGCCAGGTAATACTTACCCGGGATCCAGAACAAATTTTCAGCTCGATCTATCATTTGACAGCTAACAAGCGCTTGCCCTGAATCCGAGAAGTACGCTAAACCAAATTTAATTTCTTTTTCCCCATGCGTTATTTTGACAGCACAAAAAATGCTATTTATAGATTATTTTCAGGTGGTTAGTTACTCAAAAACGGCTACGAAACCATCATTCTTTTTGAGGTCGATTTTCAATTCTCCAGAAGCTGGTATTTTTACTTCTTTGGCAACAAACCCATTGTAACTGTCGTTATCGTTTCCGGAGGAAATAAGTTTACCTGTTTTGTTTTTAAGAAAAGTAAGATTTAACGCAAGGGATTTGTCGAGTGGCTCTCCATTCAATCCTGTAACATACCATTTCGAACCCGATTTTCTGGCTACAACATATAACTTGCCCGGGTATCCATCAATAAATTTTACATCATCCCATTGAGCTGGCAACGCTTTTAAGAAATCTTTAACCTCAATAGGTACATGGCTCATTCCATCCGGCGTTTCGGCATAGTGCTGTATGCCCGATAAAAAAGCCACTGATGTAGCCAGTTCGAATGCAGCGGTTGTTTTTCTTTCGATATTTGGGATCTTATATAAACACATCGGCGTAAAATCCATCGGATCAAACACATTTCTAATCATGGCACTGGCAACCATGTGTTGAGGTGCTTTATTGGCTGCATCTTGCCCAAATGTGATCATTTCGTATCCCAGTACGGCTTCTGCGGTCATTAAATTTGGATATGTTCGTTGCAATCCCCTGGGCAGTGTAGCCCCATGAAAATTGACCAACAAATGGTGGGCGGCGGCATCGGTTAAAATATCATGATAGTAAGCAATCATAGACTGTCCGTCGCCACCAAAAAAATCGATTTTGATGCCTTTAACGCCCATTTCTTCAAGCCTGCTAAACTCCTTCACCCGTTTCTCATGCGTTAACAGTTTATCTCTCGGTGTAAATTTTACGGTATTCCAATCCCCTGCTGAATTATACCAGAGCAACATGCCCACATTTTTTTTTCTTGCGTAGTCAACCAAAACCGCAACCGAATCATATCCAATAGTCTGATCCCAATTTGCATCGATCAAACAATACTGCCAGTTCATATCGGCAGCGTAATCAATATATTTTTTCTGAACGGGATATATCGTTGCCTTATCCTTTTCCAACACCCAGCTCCATGCGGCTTTTCCGGGCTTTACGAACGATAAATCTTTTAATCTTGACGCAGGGGCGAGATCTGTACCAAGCGTCGACTCCATAATTGTAGCCAGATCGCCTATGGCAATGATCCGCCAGGGCGTAATCCATGGAAGCGTAGATTCGGGATAAAGAGCTCCTCCTTTTATTTTTTCAGCTTCTTGCGGAAAATTGATCTGATATTCTCCACCGGGTGATAAACGTTGTAAAGAGGTGCCACAATAATTTCTTTCCAAGCCAGCTTCTGTAAGCATCACCCAGGTATCGCCTGTTTTAAATAGAGCAGGATATACCCACCCGTTAGCACTGGAAGATGGCGTACCTACCGGGATGGCCATATTATAATATACTTCGTAAGAAGGATTGGTATGTTCAAATCCTGTTTGTGCCTCGGCTTTGGCCTGCAACCAGGCCAACGTACCTTCGGTAAAGTGAAAACTTGTCTGTTCTGATTGTATTTTTCTTAACGATGGATCTTTTTCCGGAAATTCGTAACGAAAGGCCGCCCCATCATTAGAAACACGAAAAATAATATTCATACTTTTGCCTGTTGGCGTTCTGGTCGATATCACCAATTCATTTGCCGAATAGGTAATCGATTTCTTTTTTGCATTGAACATTACATAAGTCTCTTTCAATTTTCGCTCAGCAGCATGAACAACTTTTAATGCCCTTGTAAAGTCTTCATCTTCTCTGATAATGCCTAGTTTAGAATTTTGTAAGATTGTTTTTTTACTCCTGGTAATGCTGTAGGTTCCCTGAGCGGGATTACAGGTCAGAACGATTTTCTGATCAGGACTTAAAACACGGTAGCTGACCGCTTCCTGTGCATAAATGCAGGTATTTACAATGGTAAAAATGATAAATAAACGGATAAATTTCATGAGGTTCTAATTATTTGAGCAGCAGCGTATATAACCTGCCTGGTTTAGTTGATATATCGTAAACAAAAGTCTTTTTCAAAGGAGTAGCGGTTAAACGGACTTCGGGCGATACAATAGGTTCCTGGGTTTCGGTAATGGAATAGAACATATTTGGATTAGTACCAACTGCATTTTTCAATTCAATAAGGTCGCTTTTCATTTCATTTGGTACCCTCAACCGTAAATTCCCCCCAAGCGTTGATTTAATTACGGCTTTAATTACCTGCCCATTAGACCATTCGAGGCTGAGTACCTCAAAGCCTCCCCTGGCCCTTAATCCCCTAATGGAACCTTTTTCCTTCCATACATCTGGCAAAGCAGGCAATAAATGCAATGCCTCATCGGCACTTTGCATCAGCATCTCGGTAATACCGGAGGTACAACCAAAATTACCATCTATCTGAAACGGTGGATGGGCATCAAAAAGATTATTGTAAGTGCCACCACCGCCCGGATTAACGCCTAGTGGTGTGAGTTGGTTTTGAATCAGTTGGTAGGCATGATTTCCATCCTGCATCCTTGCCCACCAGTTTATTTTCCAGCCCATACTCCATCCGGTAGATACATCGCCTCTTTGAAGCAAGGTATTTTTTGCAGCAGCATAAAGTAAGGGCGTACGGTAGGCAGAAATCTGGTTGGAAGGGAATAAACCATAAAGGTGAGAAATATGTCGGTGTTTATCGTTCGGACTGTCTATATCATCCAGCCATTCTTGTAATTGGCCGTGTTTGCCAATGTGCATAGGCGATAACTTATTGCGCATCTGCAATAAACTATCGGCAAAAACACCGTCAACTCCAAGTATTTTGGCCGCACGGATAGTGGTAGAAAACACATCGAAAACAATTTGGTTATCCATGGTGGTACCCGCATCAATAGAGGAGCCTCCATGTGCCGCAGGGGCATTTTCAGGAGAAGTACCTGGATTAACCACCAAATACTTCAGTGTTGGGTGCAGCACCAGAAAATCTTTGTAAAAAATTGCGGCATCTTTTAAAACAGGATAGACGCTTTTAAGGTATTTGCGATCTCCTCCATAAAGGTAATGTTCCCAAAGATGCTGACTGGCCCAGCCACCGCCACCGTTCCAGATTCCCCAGAATGCACCATCCACTGGGCCGGTGCTTCTCCAGATATCGCTATTGTGATGCGCCATCCAGCCCCTTGCGCCGTACATGTTTTTGGCAGTGGCCTTGCCCGTTTCAGCCATTTCACCTACCATTTTAAGAAAGGGCTGGTGCAGCTCGGGCAAATTGGTCGGCTCTGCGGGCCAATAATTCATTTGAGCGTTAATATTAATGGTGTATTTACTGTCCCAGGGTGGGTAAAGCTTATCATTCCAGATGCCTTGTAAATTGGCAGGCTGCCCCTCGGGCTGAGAAGAACTGATTAACAGATAGCGGCCAAACTGGTAATATAGATTAACAAACTGAAGATCTGTTGTATTCCTGAAATTCATTAGCCTTTTGTCTGTTGGTAAGTCCATACCACCGCTCCCCCCTAAATCAAGCTGAACACGATTGAAGTATTTGTGATAGTTGATGAGATGGGTAGCCAGAATTTTATCATAAGATTTCGCCGAGGCCCGGTTCAGGTACTCCAATGCCCGTTTAGCGGCATTGCCGCTGATGTCATTATAATGGTTAAAATTGGTAGCTATGGAAATGAAAATGGTTACCGCATTGGCATGCTCAACAACAATACTCGAATCGGTAGCTGTTAATGTACCCCCTTCATTGCTGAATCTGCTGATTACGTTGTATTTTACAAGCCCTTTGACACCTTCATGATCGCTGGTCAACCCTTCCATTACCAGATCTTTAACAGCAGAGGTACTGATTGAAACCTTTTTATGGGGTGTGGTGTAATTTGCGGTAAAAGAAATGCTGGCGGCTTTTGTGGCGGTAAGTTTTATTACCACCACGCGATTACCGTGTGCGGCAAAAGCTGTTCGGGTATAAGTTACATCGCCAATGTTATAGCTTGTTTTACTTAGGGCGTTTTCGATATCGAGTTCTCTATAGTAGTTTTGGTACTTTTCATGATCTGGGAAAACGAGTTGAAGATTACCGGCCGGCTGAAAGATCTGCCCGGATGATTTTTTTCCAAACATGATTTTATTGGCCAGACTTTCAGCTTCCTTATGCTTCCCTTGAAAAATGAGTGCGCGGATTTCAGGTAAATGGCTCAAAGTTTCCGGAACATCATTTTGATAGGGACTACCACTCCAAAGGCTGTGTTCATTTAGTTTTATCACTTCTTTTGCCACGTTACCATAAATCATTGCCCCTAAAAAGCCATTACCAACAGGAAGCGCATTTTCCCAAACAGTACCTGCAGGTTGGTCGTACCAAAGCTTTAATTTTGATTTTTTAGGTACCTGTGCAAATGCCAGAGTACCTGTTAAAAGGAATAGAATTATCTTACTGAATCTCAGTACCATGTTATGGATATTCATTGACAAAGGGATCTAATTGTTAAATTTCTTAATCGTTATATTAAAACTACTGGCATTACAACAATGTTATTAAATTAAGCGCTTTTAACCACAGATGCGCACGGATAAACACGGGTTTTCATATCTGTGTCATCCCTTCTATCTCCCGAAAATCGGGACAAGTTGTGGTTAAATTATTTTCACTTGTGCCAATGGCTTAACTTAATGACATTAGGCATTACCATGCCTGATATCCGTTCATTTGGAGTGTTTTTTCTTGATCCACAGCACCACTCAGCGTTCAAAACCATAGTTTTCATCCCTTAGTTATTTCTTTACCAACCTCACATAAAATACCCTTGCCGTTGATTTTCCATCTGAAGATGAAAATTTAACCGAAATCCTTTTTTTGCCTTTTAGCATTTCTGCAGGGATTGGGTATTCCTGGTTATAGAAGCCTGTTTTTTGTGGCCCCTGGCTTGCATCTACACCAACCAATTTTTGATCATCAAGATAAATATCAAATTTATCACGGCCGCCACTCGTATGGTAACGAACATTTAGGGCCAGCTGATCTGCACCCTCGGTATTCATTTCGTAGCTAAAGAAACCATTTCCCGTTGCATTGCGCCAAAATTGATCCAGGTAAGATCCGGTGTGGGAATTATTGTTTTTCATCTGGTGATCTACCTCTGGCTGCTGTTCTCCTGGTGCAACAAAATCTAATGTACGGCTTTCCAGTGCAAGTTTTTCATTTTCTACACGGCTAGCAGAATCGAGGTAAGCAGCATACTGGTTGGGTGTGAGCGCCATCCAGTACATCATGTAACGTGAATCGTGAATGCGGTAAAAAGGCTCCAGGGTAATTTTTTCAAGGTTTTCTATCCGCTCATTTACAAAAGAGAACTTCATCGACTGACCTTTTATTGGCTCGATTTTCTTGCCGATATCGTCAATGTGCTCATCAATAAGAATAGGTGCCTTATTAATGGGCAGTTTTTTGCCGCTGGCGATATGCCCCCAACGACTATTATCTGCTACCAGTCCTTTGAGTGCTTCCGTTTCGGTTTTAGCACCCAATAAAATCGGGCCGTGCATAATTGCCACATATTCAGACAAATTGGGCATCCGTTCGACGGTGGTTTTCATGGGCAGGCTTAGCTCTACCACGTCTCCTTTTTTCCAGTTACGGCCAATTCCCAGATAAGCATTCGGAAGCAATTTATAGTCGGCTTTTTTACCATTGATTTTTACTTCCATCATTTCCTTGCCGATCCATGATGGTTTTCTGATCATCAACATTAACCGGGCGTTTCCATCTGCAACAATCAGTCTGGTTTTTTCCTCATCCGGAAAAGTAGTTTCCTGCCTTATTGTAATGTTTTTCTCTTTCCAGTTGAGTTCAGAGGCAATAAACAGGTTAAGATATAAAGTATCTTTTTGATGGGTGTAAATAAATTCGTTGTACTTGCTGTGGTTCTCCATCCCGCTGCCCACGCAACACCACATACCTTCATTCGGTGCCGAATATACGCGGTAGTGCCTTGGCCGGGCGGGCGTAAAATAAACATAGCCCCCATGTTCGGGATGTTGGGACGAAAGAATGTGGTTATACAGGGCTTTTTCGTAAAAGTCTACGTATTTTGCATCGGGTTTTTCCCTGAAAAGTCCTTCGGTCAGTTTCAGCATATTGTAGGTGTTGCAGGTTTCTGGCCCTTCCACATCATCTACAAAATCAGCGCTGGCAACAGCACTTGGAAAAAATTCCCTGCGACTGTTTCCGCCAAATACCAAAGACCTCTTACCCGTTACTGTTTCCCAAAAAAACTGACCAGCACGGTCATATTCCCGTTGATGGCTCAACTCCCCGATCCGCTGGAAGCCAACCGCCTTGGGAACCTGGGTGTTGGCATGTTTATTATCAAGGTTGTCTTGCCCGTTGGCCATAGGGTTAAGCAATTGTTGATGAGAAAACCGCATCGCTGCGTTCAGGTATTTTTCATTGCCGGTAATCTGATAGGCATCAGCCAATACTTCGTTCATCCCACCTTGTTCTGTATCTAACATTTGCTGCATCTGTTGTTCATTAAGCTTTGAGGTAATGGCTATCGCCCAATCACAGAATTTTAAAAATACCTCCTTCGCATCTTTACTTTCTCCATAAATCCAGGCATCGCGCAAACCCGCAAAAGTTTTGTGAACATTATACCAGGGTACCCAGGCAGATTGATAGGCTTTGAAGTTTCCTTCTTTAAGCTTCATCCAGATCTCTTTACTATTGGGAACGCCTCCTGCATATCCTATTCCCCATTCTGGGTGTGAAGTGGTATTTTTATTCTGGCAGGCTTTCAATGTTGCTACGATTTTTTCCATTCTGCTTTTGCATTCTGGATTACCTGTTGAGGCATAATTAAGAGCAAGCGCACTGAGGTAATGTCCGCCGATATGCCCATCCAGCCCTTCCCAGTTATCATTGCCTTTTTTATCTGTAGGAAGCGCTGCCTGCTTAAGGTAAGGGTAAAGCAACCGGTCCACATCATAAGCCAATAGTGTTTTTATGTTAAGGTCTCTGGCGTGATCAAATGGTCCATTAAGCAGTTTTACCTGTTTTAAAGGAAACGAATTGGCATAAAATCCCTTTTGCGCCCCAACATTTCCACAGAAGCCAATATTAAATAGGACAGAAACGCCTAGGCAAAGGAAATGCTTTTGCAAAAGATCGTATTTTGGGAATGTCAACATATAATTTTACTCAGAAGGTTTATTTAAACAAGGTCGAGGAGAATTGATAAAGGTTATTCCGCCAAACAGGCCAGGTATGCCCTCCCGGATATTCGTGATAACTAAAATTGATATTTAGCTCTTTAAATTTATCCATCATTATCTGGCAGTTATTATAGGCGATATCTTCTTTCCCACCCATGGCAATCCACAATTGTTTTAGGTTGGCATTGATTTTTTCACGGTTATTTTTCATCTCTACATATTGAAGGTCGGCTATTGTGTTTTGACGCGGCACAACCCATCCTGAACTAAATACACCAAGGTACGCGAATTTATCGGTGTTGTTAATCCCGGTATAAAGCGTGTGCATCCCGCCCATTGATAAACCGGCCAATGCCCTGTTTTGCGCATCGGTTTTGGTGCGGTAAGTGCTTTCAACCAATGGAATAATCACTTCTTTCAATTCTGATTCGAAGGTTTTTAAGCTGGCC
Organism: Pedobacter sp. ISL-64; assembly: GCF_018613605.1. Lineage (GTDB taxonomy): Bacteria > Bacteroidota > Bacteroidia > Sphingobacteriales > Sphingobacteriaceae > Pedobacter. The sequence goes on from NZ_JAGGPU010000003.1 coordinate 27,168, forward strand.
TCGCCAAAGGCGGCTCCACCTACATTTGCACTGGGCATTACAATAATCATCGGTTTGGCTTTCTGAGCAGCAATAAGATTGTCGAGAATCAGATCAGTTTTACCTTGATTTGCCCAGCCAGTTTCATCTTCTCCCCCTCCATGGAGGATATAAAGTACCGGGTATTTTTCGTTTACCTGTGCATCATAAAAAGGCGGTGTGTAAACATACAGCTGCCTCCATGACCTGGTTACTTTTGAGTAATATTTTTTAATCCGGAGCTCGCCATGCGGAACATCCTTCAACGCATAATAGTCGCCTTTTGAAAAAGGGATTTCAATTCCGCTGGCCATGCGCCCCATGCCAAAATAAGACTTACTTGCCGGATCTGCTACAGGAAGGCCATCAATGATGAGCGAATAATAATGAAACCCTTCACCCAAAGAATCGGTTGTAACGGTCCATCTGCCATTTTCATTTTTGACCATATCATACTTTCGGCCCAGATCTACCTGAACACTGTGCGCATTGGGCGCTGAAAGATTGAAAACAACTTTATGGTCATCGGTAATCTGTGGATAGGCGCCAGAACCGATATTGGTTGAGGCTGGCGCACCTGCTACCGGATATTTTGAAAAAGTAGTGGTATCAACCGGTTTAAATAACAATTGCGAAAACATATACAATCCATTCTTCCAAACTTTAAAATCATGAAAACCAGGCTCGATAAAATAGATATGTGGCACCTTGTTTTTAGTCAGATAATTGTGCGTACGCTTACTGTTGATAATGAGGTTATCACTAGCTCCGCAAGAGATGAATAACAATTTGAGCATGGTTGAGACCTTTTTTGGATCAGGTACAAGCACTTCTGGCATTTTGGTATTTGGCGCTGAAGAAAAGCCGGCTATCCAGGCAAACTTATCCAGATTTCCCAGTCCAAAATTCAAAGCCTGTCCTCCCCCCATTGATAAACCTGCAATCGCACGGTGTTCGCGGTCTTTATACACGCTAAACCTCCGTTCCACAAATGGAATAAGATCATTAATTAAATCCTTCTCAAAAGTAGCAAAGGCCTGCACTTTATCCTTGTCCATAATGTTCCCGATGGCGCGGTCATCTTTCATGGCTCTGCCGTTCGGCATAATTACCACCATAGGTGCTAACTTACCGGCGGCATAAAGATTATCCAGAATCACCTGGGGATTACCCCCATTAAGCCATTCTTTTTCATCACCTCCGATACCATGCAAAAGATATAAAACCGGATATTTTAATTGTTTAGTGTAACCTGGCGGCGTGTATACCAATGCTTTACGGTTATTGCCCACGGTTTTCGACGAATAGGTCAAAGTATCGATTTTTCCGTGCGGAATTGCAGACTGAATGACGTCAAAGCCCTCTGGGCCACTGGACACGATCTGCTGAGCAAAACCATCAAGGGTATAAGCACTTAAACTGACAAAAAGCACTGTTATTTTAACAAAGAGAGATTTATTTATTTTTTTCATATCTGGTTAGGTTAGGGTATGTTATTAACTGTTTATCTGCCTTTTACCGGGCTAACACCGGTAGTGGTTTCTACTATTTTCTGTATGGTGCCATCCTCATTATAGTGCATATCATCTACACAGATAGACCTTCTATAACTTCCGCCTGTGGGCAAAGAGCCATTGTGGTAAAAAAAATAAGATTTGCCCTTAAAATCGATAACCCCGGGGTGGGTAGTAAAACTGTTGGGAACATTTCCCTGGATAATACCTTTGTACACCCAAGGTCCCTGTGGCCCCTTAGCCATACAGTATTCGATCATTTCGGGTTTGGTTCCCGTACCGGCATAGATCAGATAATAGTTGCCTTTTCTTTTATAAACCCATGGACCTTCAATATAGTTTTTGATGTCCAATACCTGGATTTCTCCATCCATCTCGATCATATTTTTTTTCAGTTTGACACTTTTACAACTTCCATTGCCCCAATACAGATAAGCCTGCCCATCATCATCGATAAAAACAGTGGGATCTATGTCATCCCAGCCATGCTTTTTATCGGTAGTCATCTCATTGGTTACCAAAGCCTTGCCAATTGCATCTTTAAATGGCCCAACAGGGCTATCAGAAACCGCCACACCGATCGCCATCCCTCCTTTACTCTCCTTATTTTTTTGGTGGCCTGTTGATACATACCAATAAAACTTTCCATCCCTGTAAATACACTGAGCGGCGTACGCATCTCCCCCGGCCCATGAAAATGCCTTTGGCGAAAGCAGCATGCCATGATCTTCCCAGTCGACCATATTTTTTGACGAGAACACATGCCAGTCGGGCATTTTATAATTGGTATCTTTCACCGTTGCGGTATCATGCCCAACATACAGATAAACTTTATTTTTATATACCAGTGGTGCCGGATCAGCAGTAAAAATATGTTTGATAATTGGGTTTTGCGCCTGCGATTTAAAATGCAGTACAAAAACCAGTGCTGAGAACAATAGGAAGAGGGCTTTGAATTTCATGATTATTTAGTATTTGGTCAGTAATCAGTTTGTTTGACAATGATATTTTCACGTTGATAGCTATTTACCTTCTTCATATACTGGCGTGAATAATTCATTTTGAGCATTAGCAGTATCATACTTTCATTTAGGTCAGGTTAATATTTGGTTTAGCGAAACTACCGTATCTGTTGTTTTTTTGTAGGAAGATTTGATTATTATAATAGAAAATATGTTCATCGGCTGTATTTTTCACCTATTTTGAAGATAAAAGAACTGAATTTTAACGGTCTGTATGCAACGGTGATGCCAAAGGGTTCTCCAGATTATATAAATTAGCATTGACCAGGTTACCCCAGGCATAACGCACATATTTGGGGTTAAAAGTATGTTCAATTTTCTCTTACCAAACGGTCTTCCACTTTTCTTTTTACACTAATGTATTCGGAAGGCTGCATATTAAATTTTGCTTTAAATGACTTGGCAAAATAATTAGGCGTAGCAAATCCAGCCATATAAGCAATTTGCGAAACATTCAAATCACTTTTTTCCAATAAAACAGCCGCCTTATCGAGCTTAACCGACCGGATGTATTCAATTGGCGAAAGCCCTGTTAATTCGAGTATTTTATGATACAATGAACCTCTGCTCATACCCACATGTTTGCTAAGGTCTTCTACTGATAGTTTAGGGTTATTTAAATTATCATCAATATAAACTGCCACTTTCTTTAGCAAACGGTCGCTGTGTGATTCGACGGTTATCGCTGTTGCCTCTACCTTGATCTGTTTGCTATAAGTATCTTTGAGTCTTTTGTTGAGGGAAAGCAGATTTTTAATCTTTGCATTTAAGATCTCAAAGTTGAACGGCTTGGTCAGATAATCGTTTGCACCGGTTTCCAGACCTTTTATCTGTTCCTCTTCCCCCGTTAGGGCGGTTAGCAACATGATTGGAATGTGATTGGTCCGTTTGTCTGATTTAACTTTTTTACATAGTTCTATCCCGCTCATATAAGGCATGTTGATATCACTTACAATGATCTGGGGATGGTTCGACAGCGTTTTTTGCCACCCTTCCTGTCCGTTGCTGGCCTCGTGTATCTTGTAGAAAGGCTGCAGTCCATCTTTAAGATAGGCACGAAAATCCTCGTTGTCCTCTACTAATAAAATAGAAGGGATATCTGCATCCAGATCGGGTCCGGATATGGCGCCGTTCAACTCCGTTCTGCCCTTATCTGCAGCATCCGAAAAATCGATCATCAATTCGGCTGCAGACCGAACATTTGAGAATGGGATTTCGATGGTAAAAACACTTCCCTCACCAGCTTTACTCCGTACAGCGATTTTTCCACCATGTAATTTCACAAATTCCTGTGCAATTGAAAGGCCTATGCCACTTCCTTGATTCAAGATCGGCGCTATTCCATCTGCCTGGAAAAAGCGTTGAAAGATTCTTTCCTGATCGGTCTCTGAAATGCCTATGCCCGAATCGGCAACCGTAATAATCAGCGTTGCTGCATGCACTGCGACCGGCAGTGTTACCTTCTCCAGTTCAACTGAAATCCTTCCACCAACCGGGGTAAACTTGAATGCATTTGATAAAAGATTAAACAGCACCCTTTCGATCTTATCATGATCAAAAGGTGCATTAAAATAGCTTAATTGACTTTTGAACACCAACTGTATCTGCTTGCGTTCGCTCAGATCGTTAAATGATTCAAGAACTTCTTTGATGAAAGAAACGATATCTGTTTCAACAGCATTTAAAGTAAGTTCCCGGTCCTCGATTTTTCTGAAATCCAGGATCTGGTTAACCAGATTTAGTAACCGCCTTGTATTGCGCTTGATCATCAATAAGGGATTGGCAACGTGCTGATCAGGCTGTTCGGCAATCAGCTTATCTACAGGCCCCATAATGAGTGAAAGCGGGGTCCTGAACTCATGGCTGAGATTTGTAAGAAACTTGATTTTGAGTTTATCCAGGGCCCTTAACTGTTCGGCTTCTTTACGATGCTGCGCTAAACGCTGCTCTGCTTTCATTTTTTCCTGAACAAGGGCAAACTTTCTTTTGAGTTTCTGGATCCCCAGATGCCGTATATAGAAAAGCGTACCAACAGTGGTGAGGATATAAAAAATATAAGCATATGTGGTTTTCCAGAACGGAGGACTAACATCAATTGCGATGGAAGTTTCTGAGGCATTCCAGATGCCGTTACTGTTGTTTGCTTTAACATGAAAGACATATTCTCCTGGATCAAGATTGGTATAGGACACAGATTTTGTAGAGCCTGCCTTTATCCAATCCTTGTCAAACCCCTCTAATTTATAGAAATACTGATTATCCTCAGGGACGGTGTAATTGATGCTGACATAGCTGAGCGTGAAACTCTGTTTATACTCCAGGTGAATATTTTTGGCAATGGATATATGCTCCTGGATCGGGCTGGCCTTGCCGGGCAGCACCGACGAGTTTGAAACCTTGAGATCAGTAAAGATCACCGAGGGAATACTCCTGTTTTTTTTAAAGAACCTCGGGTTAAAATAATTGAAGCCAGCAGCACCTCCAAAATAGATCTCACCTCCCGCAGTTCGCATCCCTGCACCACGGATAAAATTGTTGTTCTGAACACCATTATAAACCGTGTAGTTTGTAAATACTTTTGTCATGGGATCAAAACTGCTGATGCCTTTATTGGTACTTACCCAGATCAGCCCCTTTAAGTCTTCTACTATAGCATACACTGTAGCGTTATTCAATCCATTTTTTTCGGAGAAGTTGATGAACCTGTTCTTTTTACGATCATAGCGGCTCAGCCCCCCACTAAAAGTCCCGACCCATAGACTGCCTGACCGGTCTTTTAATATCGACAGCGTGAGATCACTCGGCAGGTTATTGTTTTTTTTGTTCAGAACCGAAAATTTATGGGTAAACTGATCAAGTATAGATATTCCTGACCCATAAGTGCCTATCCACATATTATTTTGATCATCTTCTTCTATAAACCTGATGAAATTATTGCCCGGGAAATCCACCTCGTTGGGCGCCTGGGGGTTCTTGCAGTATTTCAAAATCACTTTAGCATCCGGGGTCATCAGGTTTACTCCGCCTCCATTGGTTCCTACCCAGATTTTACCAGTCTTGTCTTCTTTTAAGCAAAAAACGTCATTCGAATTCAGCCCGCTGGCATTGGTGGAGCGTTTGATCTGCAATAGCTTATCCGTTAACAGATCCATAGATACCAAGCCGTTTGAATAGGTTCCCATGAGCAGTTTTTTTCCCCTAGTGATGGCCATGGCTATTATAGAAATATTGTTCATTGCACTTCCATCAGGCAATCTGGCATTGAACCGTTTTATCAGCTCGGTACGCGGATTGAAAAGATTTAGCCCACCACCATCTGTGCCCACAAATATTTCATCCCTGTACTGTGCGAAAGAAGTGATTACAGATGCACTCAAACCATTGGAATCGAAAATATTGCTTTGCTTTAGGTTAAAAAGATTCAGATTGGAATCATATTTACTTATCCCGCCATGAAACGGGCCCAGCCAGTAGATGCCGTCATCAATATAAATACTGCTGATCGATTTGCCTGTCAGCGAGTAGGAATCTCTGTAGTTCGGCCTGTAGGATGTAATAGCTGCACTATTGAGATCAATAATTTTCAGTCCATCATCAGTACCTGCCCATAATTGATTGTTTTTATCTATTGCCAGACTGATCACCCTGTTACGGGCAAGTGCATTGAGGTCGCCGGCGCTGTAAACAAAAGCACTGAATCCGCCCTGGTCAGGCAATTTCCTGCATATTCCCCGCGCGGTACCAAACCAGATATTCCCTGATTTATCCTCACAGATCGTGTTGATCTCGTTATTGATTGCAGTGGACGCATCAGAGGGGCTGTGGCGGTAAATCTTGAAAGCCTTTTCTTTCCTGTCATAAAGATACACGCCATTATTTGATCCGATCCACAATCTGTTCTTACTATCTTCTAACAAACAGTTAAAAGATAATTGAGCTGAAGATTTTCTGCTGGGGGTTTGCTTAATGTGATTGATGATCTTATTTGTTTTTGGATCCAGCTCATCAAGCCCATTATAAGTTGCTACCCAAACATGGCCTAAATGGTCTGTAGTCACAGCATGAATAAGATCGCTGCTAAGCCCGCCCTCTACATTGGCAGGATAGGTTATGAAGGAATTGTTTTTACGGTCAAATAAACTCAAAGATCCTAGAGAGCTCCCAACCCATAGGTTACCCGAACTGTCCTCATGTAAAGCCCTGATATCATTGGACCGCAGGCTTGTCGGATCATTTTCATTAAATTTATAAACAGTGAAGTTGCTGCCGTCGTATTTATTCAGTCCGTCCTCCGTGCCAAACCACATAAAACCAAAGTGGTCTTTTACTATCGCATTAACTGTATTGGATGATAAGCCATCTTTTATCTGTAGTGATGTGAAATTTATTTTTTGCTGTTGCGCGTAATCTTTTACCGGGGAAATCAGAAGTGAGACCGCAACGCACAGGAATATTTTAACCGGGTGAAGATATGACAACAGGGAAATTTTGATCACCCTGCAAGTAAAGCTATGGCCCATATTATCTATTTGTTTATCAGCTAGGTAGGTAGCACCCAGAGCTGAACATATCTGGTTATTTAATCAGCGAACCTGGTTTTCGCCCAAGGTTTCCGAATTCAAGCTAAAATAACCTGATTATCTGATGAGCGTTAAGTCAATTGTGAAAATTATAGCAATAAATGTTCAATATCCCCCAATGTTCGTCCTAATTCATCAGGTGAAATAAAATTTAAAGGGCCCAAACAGCTAGATCGAAACATTTGTCACAGGTTTTTATCGAAACGTACACCTCCCGAAGTGAAACTATTTGGAACTTGCAAAAGTTAAGAAAACCAAATATATGAGACGATTATTCTTTTTAACCATATTTACCACGTTAGCCCTGCTACACGTTACCTGTCCAATTCAGGCACAGGAATATCCATTTGAAGATTACAAATTACCTTTTGATAAAAGGGTTGATGATCTGGTATCCAGATTAACACTTGAGGAAAAAGTTTTTCAGATGCTTAATTCAGCACCTGCAATTCCAAGACTAAAAATTCCGGCTTATGATTGGTGGAATGAAACACTGCACGGGGTTGCCAGAACGCCCTTTAAGGTTACCGTATATCCGCAGGCCATTGCAATGGCGGCCATGTTCGATCCTGCAGCGCTGGGTAAAATGGCAGACTACTCTGCTTTGGAAGGGCGGGCAATTTACAACAAGGCGGTTGCGCTTGGCCGTACGAATGAACGCTATCTGGGACTGACCTATTGGACACCCAATATCAATATCTTTAGAGACCCAAGATGGGGACGCGGTCAGGAAACCTATGGAGAGGATCCTTATTTAACCGCTACACTGGGCGATGCATTTGTAAGGGGTTTGCAAGGCGATGACCCAAAGTACCTGAAAGCGGCTGCTTGTGCGAAGCATTATGCTGTACACAGTGGACCGGAACCGCTACGCCACGTATTCAATGCAGATGTTAGCGCTTTTGATCTTTGGGACACTTATTTGCCGGCTTTTGAAAAACTGGTTACGAAATCGGAAGTTGCCGGAGTGATGTGTGCATATAACGCATTTCAAGGGCAACCATGTTGTGGCAGCGATCTTTTAATGACCGACATTTTAAGAAAGAAATGGGGGTTTAAGGGCTATGTTACTTCAGATTGTTGGGCCATTGATGATTTCTTTAAAAATCACAAAACCCACAAAGACGCAGCAAGTGCATCGGCTGATGCCGTTTTTCACGGAACTGATCTAGACTGTGGAACTGATGCCTATAAAGCCTTACTTACTGCGGTTAAAAACGGTATAATTACAGAAAAAGATATTGACGTATCGGTAAAAAGACTGTTCATGATCCGGTTCAGGCTTGGTATGTTCGATCCGCCTTCGATGGTGAAATACGCCAATACACCGATAACAGTTTTAGAAAACAGTGCCCACAAAGCACATGCACTTAAAATGGCAAGGGCATCGATGGTTTTGTTAAAAAACGAATCCAACACACTTCCGTTAAAAAAGAATCTAAAGAAACTTGTGGTGCTTGGTCCGAATGCCAATAATGATATTTCGGTGCTTGGAAATTACAATGGTACCCCCTCAACCATTACAACGGTTCTTCAGGGCATAAAAGATAAATTGGGAAATCAAACGGAGGTGATATATGAGCAGGCAGTTTCGTTTGCGAGCGATACGATCCTACATTATAGAAATTTAGAGAACCAATTAACCGCAGATGGCCACAAGGGGTTCAAGGCCGAATATTACAAAGGCATAGAACTGCAGGGGGCGCCTCTTTTAACGCGGTTCGAAGAATCAATAAACCACAACTGGCAAGAGGGCGAGCAAATTGGTGAAGGTTTGACTGCAAACCATTTTTCTGCCAGGTTTAGCACGGTATTTAAAGCTTTAAAGTCAGAAGAAATCACCTTTGAAGTAGATGGGGATGATGGCTACCGTTTAAAGGTAAACGGGCAAAAAGTTTTAGATGCCTGGTCTAAAAACAGGTGGGGCGCTAAAACGTATAAAATTCCTGTTTCTAAGGATTCTACATACAAAATTGAAATGGAATACTGGCAAGGTGAGGGTGGAGCAAAGGTCCGCTTTGCGGGAGGTGCCTTTGGGCGCACAGATTTTACTGAGTTGGTTGCACGCCATCGCGATGCAGATGCATTTATATTCGTGGGCGGCATTTCTCCACAACTTGAAGGCGAAGAAATGAAAGTAAATGTACCTGGATTTAATGGAGGCGACAGAACCTCCATCATGCTTCCTCAGGCGCAAACCTCACTGATGAAAGCCTTAAAATCGAGTGGCAAGCCAGTTGTTTTTGTGATGATGACAGGAAGCGCCATCGCCATTCCATGGGAAGCCGAAAATATACCCGCCATTGTTAATGCCTGGTACGGTGGCCAATCGGCAGGAACTGCAGTAGCTGATTTGTTGTTCGGTGATTACAGCCCTTCAGGAAGACTTCCGGTAACCTTTTATAAGAGTGACAAGGATCTAAAAGATTTTAATGATTATAATATGGAGAATCGGACCTATAGGTATTTCAAAGGCATACCTCTTTTTGGGTTTGGATATGGATTAAGCTATTCTACATTCAATTATCACAACTTTATCTTACCTTCAAACCTTAAATCAGGTAAAGGAACAAGTTTGTCTGTAAGGATCACCAATACCGGTAAAATGCAGAGCGACGAGGTTGCCCAGCTGTATGTGATGCACAACAATTTAAAAATCAAATCAGCTAAAAAAGCCCTTAAGGGATATCAAAGGGTTAGCCTGGCACCTGGTGAAAGTAAACTTGTTCATTTTAAATTATCACCTGATGAACTCAGTTATATTGATGATAAAGGAACAAAAAGACCACTAAAAGGCGAGATCACATTATCGATTGGTGGAAGCCAGCCCGATGAGAAGCTGAAAACAAGCGGTAATATTGTAACCCGAAAACTAATAATCAACTAGATGAAAAAGATTACCCTGCTATTGGTTATCGTTACAGCTACTGCCCATTTTCTGAAGGCTGAAGATGGGCACCAACTTTGGCTCCGCAATACCGCTGCCAAGCAGGTAAAGGTGGTATCGCCAAGAAAGTCGCCGGTATTAACCATCGCTGTACAAGAAATTAAAAACGGGTGGCTGGGAAAAGACGGCGCAGCGCTAAAATTTGATTTTATTAAAGATGGCTCCATTACAAATGATGGATTTCGTTTGGAAGGTGATAAAATTGTCGCTAAAACGGATCTGGGTATCCTTTATGGAAGCTACGAGCTCCTTAGAAGGCAGTATTTAGGAAAGTCTGATCAAAATTATACATCCAATCCCTCCTATTCAAGAAGAATCCTTAACCATTGGGATAATCTGGATGGTTCTGTAGAACGCGGGTATGCTGGTGGTTCGATATTTTGGAGACAGGGAGATTCTTCGCTTCAACTCAGTCAGGCAGATATTGCGTTGTACAAAGAATATGCAAGAGCCAATGCTTCAATAGGCATAAACGGCACAGTGCTCAACAACGTAAACGCTTCGGCAAAAATCCTCACCACAGCCTATCTTCAAAAGGTTCAGTCTATCGCCACAGTATTGCGTCCATATGGCTTAAAGGTCTATTTATCGGTCAACTTTTCGTCACCCGTTACAGTTGGGAAACTTAAAACCGCTGACCCTCTTGATCCTGCTGTTAGGCAATGGTGGGCAGCTAAGGCCAAAGAAATTTATTCATTGATTCCTGATTTTGGAGGATTCCTTGTAAAAGCCAATAGCGAAGGGCAACCTGGCCCTCAAAATTTCGGGAGAACACACGTTGATGGCGCCAATATGATGGCTGATGCGCTCTCCCCTTTTGGAGGGATTGTAATGTGGCGTGCCTTTGTATATCAACCAAGTAACGAGGACCGTACGAAACAAGCGTATAATGAGTTTTTAAAATTTGATGGTAAATTCAAGAAAAATGTAATTATCCAGATCAAAAACGGACCACTTGATTTTCAGCCCCGAGAGCCATTCAGTCCCTTATTCGGAGCCATGATTAAAACCCCTGTAATGCCAGAGTTTCAGATCACACAGGAATATCTGGGCTGGTCTAATCACCTGGTTTTCTTGTCTACCCTTTGGAAAGAATGTTTACAAAGCGATACCTACCGAAACGGTAAGGGCAGCACTGTAGCGGCCTGTACAGACGGGACATTGGATAAACGCACCTTCAGTGCAATTGCAGGGGTATCCAATATTGGCCTGGAGGGAAATTGGACCGGGCATATTTTTGCACAGGCCAATTGGTACGCTTTCGGCAGGCTTGCCTGGGACAATAAACTTAAGAGTGAAGATATTGCAGATGAATGGGTTAGGCAAACTTTTTTAAGTCCTACGGAAAAGAAAATGGAGCGAACCCTGGTAAAACCGATAAAAGAGATGATGATGCAGAGCAGAGCAGCGGCTGTGGATTATATGATGCCTTTAGGATTACACCACATTTTTGCTGAAGGACACCATTACGGGCCTGCCCCATGGTTCTCGAATAAAGCCATCAGGGCCGACTGGACCTCCGTATACTACCACAATGCAGACCTTTTAGGAGTAGGCTTTAACAGAAGCAGCACAGGCAGCAATGCCGTTGAGCAGTACCATGAGCCACTCCGATCTACATTTAACAGCCTGGAAAGTTGTCCGGAAGAATATTTGTTGTGGTTTCACCATGTGCCATGGACTTATAAACTTAAAAATGGAAACGACCTTTGGACAGCGCTTTGTTATCGTTACGATTCGGGGTTGCAACGTGTTCGTGCTTTCCAGCGCATTTGGGACAGTACCAAGGGCTTGGTTGATGATGAGCGGTTCAAATCCGTGCAGTCCAAGCTCAAGATCCAAAGCCGCGATGCACAGGTTTGGAAGGATGCCTGTTTGTTATATTTTCAGCAGTTTAGCAAACGAGAAATTCCTTATGATTTGGAACGCCCAATATATGAATTGGATACTTTGAAAAAGCTGACCAAAAGTAAGGACTATGAATAGTCTGTTTTCATCAAAACAAAACCAAAAAATTCGTATCTAGCGCAAGTCTTAGCGCCCCGGCAAAAGCAAAGGCCTGACTTGTGCTTTTCGTTAAATTAATACATTAATCCCGTATCTAGCGCAAGTCTTAGCGCACAGGCACAAGCAAAGGCCTGACTTGTGCTTTCGTTAAGTTAATGCATTTAACCTTTAAGGCACAAGTCAGCTAGCCCACATCGTCCAAACCACTAAGATTCTGTGTTGATT
>NZ_JAGGPU010000039.1 GCF_018613605.1 Pedobacter sp. ISL-64
TTCCAGTGAATACACTGTCGACTGGGGGATTAGTCCAGCCTCGCCAAAACGTTTATAGAACTCTACCCACTGATAGACCATACGCCGTTCGATACCATTTTCCCTTGAGATTGAAACCATAGGTTTCTCTCTACTTAAGACCTGATCGATGATAGCCAGTTTAAATTCCAGGCTATACTTAATTTTTCTGCTCATAAAATGCTCCGATTAAAGTGTCCAACTTTTTGGAGGCAGTCCACGCAGCGAGGACTTGAAACGAAAAGCAGGACAGGTGGCTGCCATTGGCACAGCACATTCATTTCCAAAAAACAATTATCATTACAATGTTAGTAAGTGAACAGTGTGTATAAAAATGATTCCGAACAGCTGATAAATTTTAGATATTTGTAAATTATCAGAACAGTATGAAACAATATTTAGATTTAATGCAACATGTGCTTAATCATGGCGCTCAAAAGCACGACCGTACCGGCACTGGAACAATAAGCGTTTTTGGTTACCAGATGCGCTTTAACCTTCAGGAAGGTTTCCCGATGGTGACAACAAAGAAATTGCACTTAAAATCTATTATTCACGAACTGATCTGGTTTTTAACTGGCGATACCAATATTAAATACTTAAAAGATAATGGTGTTCGTATCTGGGACGAATGGGCTGACGAAAACGGCAACCTCGGACCGGTTTATGGTTCACAGTGGAGAAGCTGGCCAACACCAGATGGGCAACATATCGATCAGATCACCAATATCATCAATACCATCAAAAACAATCCGGATTCGCGCAGGATTATTGTTTCTGCATGGAACGTTGCTGAAATCGAAAATATGGCTTTGCCTCCTTGTCATGCCTTTTTCCAATTTTACGTGGCCGATGGAAAATTAAGCTGCCAGTTATATCAGCGCAGTGCCGATATTTTCTTGGGCGTTCCTTTTAATATTGCATCTTACGCTTTATTAACCATGATGGTAGCACAGGTGTGCGGTTTAGAAGCCGGAGATTTTATCCATACCCTTGGCGATGCACATTTATACAATAACCATATCGAACAGGCCAACCTACAATTAAGCCGCGAACCTAAAGCATTGCCAATCATGAAAATTAATCCTGATGTAAAAAGCATCTTTGATTTCAAATTTGAAGACTTTACCCTGGAGAATTACGAAGCGCACCCGCATATTAAGGGGATAGTGGCGGTGTAACATTTGTTCACTGGTCATTAGCCATTAGTTCATTTGTTTGGGTGCAGAATTGAATGCCCTATTTTAAAAAAATCATCCCTTTAATTTACTTAATCAAGAGAAATCATGAATTATAAATTAGAGGATTTAGAAGTGTATAATTTATCAGAGGTAATTTCAGATAAAATCTGGGATATTGTTATGGAATGGGAATATTTTGCTAAGGATACTATTGGGAAGCAATTATGCAGAGCAGCCGATTCCATTAGTGCAAATATTGCTGAGGGATATGGGAGGTATCATTTCAAAGAAAACAAAAACTTTGCTATTATAGCCGAGGCTCAATTTTAGAAGTAAAATCATTTCTTTGGAAATCAAAAAATAGAAATTTGATATCTGAAGATTGTTATTCAGGACTTTATACCGAATTACAAACAATCCATTTAAAACTGAATGCTTATATAAAATATATTGGGCAAAATTTAGATAAAACTTAACTCAGTTGTCAGTGCATATTAAATTCATCTCAATTGAACTGCGCCTAATGCACCATGCCGATACCAATAAACAAATGACCAATGACTAATGAACCAAAAAACCTTTCCATAGCCGTAGCTGTAGGGGAAAATTTTGCAATAGGCAAAAACAACCAGCTTTTATGGCACATGCCAGCCGATTTAAAGTTCTTTAAACAAACCACTTCGGGGCACACAGTAGTAATGGGCCGCAAAACTTTCGATTCTGTAGGTAGACCGCTACCTAACCGCAGGAATATTGTGATTACCAGAGATCCCAGTTTAAAAATCAATGGTGTTGAAGTGGTAAATAGTTTAGATGAAGCTTTAGCAATTACCAAAACAGAAGAAAAACCGGTATTTATTGTTGGTGGTGCTGAGATTTACAGACAAGCCTTGCCCAAAACCGCCACACTTTATTTAACCACCATTCACCACAATTTTGATGCGGATACCTTTTTCCCTGAAATTGACCGGAACGAATGGAAAGTAATCAGCAGTGAAACCCATAAAGCCGACGAAAAAAACAAATACGATTATACTTTTGAGGTTTTAGAAAGGATATAAATCATTAAGTCGTCATTATAAGGCACGAAGCAATCCTACAACGACCGCTAATCAACCCAGTGTTTTAAGATTGCTTCGTGCCTCAGCAATGACTGGATTTTCAAAAGAACCACTACCTTTGCCGTCTAAACCCGATATACATGGATGCCCCCGATTTTTTCCATCGGGGCAGAAACATTAGCGGGACCGAACCAATCCCAAAAGCTAACTGCAATTGCTTTCCGAATCAATTTCAATCTAAACTTAGCACTTTGAAATGAATTCTGCGTGATGAATCTTGGGGGATTATTGCCCGATAAAAATTAATGTTAATAATTTATCAATTAAGGGGTTCTATAATTTAAAAATTTAATTAGATTTGCCGACTTGTTAAAAAACAGCGAAAGACAAATTATTTTAAACAAACAATGCAAGGAAAAGGTTTTATTAAGTTTATAGCGATAGTATTGGCTATCGTTTGTGCGTACGCACTTTCTTTTACTTTGGTAGCATCCAAAGTGGAAAAAGACGCAAAAAACGCTGCGAAGGGTGATTTGGCCAAAGAAAAGGCTTACTTAGATTCGATGAGTACCGTGAAAGTTTATCCAGTAGTTGGATTTACTTATCAAGAGGTAAAAGCGAAAGAGATTAATTTGGGTTTAGACTTAAAAGGCGGAATGAACGTAACGATGGAGATATCGTTAGCAGAGTTGGTAAAATCATTAGCGGGCAACCCTACTGATGCTAACTTTAACAAAGCGGTTCAGAACGCACAGATCCAGTTAAATGCCGGTGGTAAAGATTACATCAAAATTTTTGTTGATGAATTCGAAAAATTAAGCCCTGGAGTAAAACTTGCAGATTATTTTTCTAACCAGGATAACGCATCTCAATTAAAGCCTAGCGCAAGCAATGGCGATGTTGAATCTTTCTTGGAAAAAGAAGCAACCAGTGCGATCGATCGTTCATTTACAGTTTTACGTTCACGTATTGATGGTTTCGGTGTTGTTAGTCCGAACATGCAAAAACAAGAAGGTAGCAACCGTATCTTAATCGAAATGCCAGGTGTACAAGATAAAGAGCGTATTGCTAAACTTTTACAGGGTTCTGCCGAATTACAGTTCTGGCAAGTATATCAGGTGCAGGAAGTTGCACCATTGTTAGAAAACATTAATAAAATTTTAGCTGCAACATTAAAAGCTGATGCGCCTGCAACTAAAGATACAACAGTTGCTCCGGCTGCTGGTGGTAAATTAGCCGGTTTAGAAAAAGCTGCTGCTAAAGATACTACCGCTAAAGGTGGCAAACTTGCTGGTTTAGGTAAAAAGGATTCAACTGCGGTTAAAGCTGAATTGCTTAAATCTAACCCATTGTATGCTGTTCTTAACCTTCCTATTTACCAGGGCGAAAACGGGCAACAACAATTAATGCCAGGTGCAGTTGTTGGTATGTCGTTACAAAAAGATACTGCTAAGGTTAATTCATACTTAAAACTTCCAGAAGTTGCTGCATCTATTCCATCTACGATGAAATTTATGTGGAGTGTTAAACCTAGAGAAGGTTCGAAAATTTTCGAACTATATGCTATTAAAGTGGTTAGTGCTGATGGCAAGCCAGATTTAGGTGGTGAGGCAATCAGCGATTCACGTGCAGATTTTGATCAAAAAGGTAAACCAGAAGTAACCATGTACATGACCAGCGAAGGTTCTGCTAAGTGGAAAAAAATTACTGCCGAAGCCGCTGCTGATCCAAACAACAAAAAATCTATTGCAATTGTATTAGATAACCAGGTTTATTCTGCGCCTACCGTACAGAACGAAATTGCTGGTGGTGTTTCATCAATCACCGGTAACTTTACACAAGCCGATACTAAAGATTTATCTAACATCTTAAAGGCTGGTAAATTACCTGCTCCTGCGCGTATTGCAGGTAGCTATGTAGTTGGTCCAACTTTAGGTGCACAAGCTATTCACGATGGTTTAATCTCATTCGTAATTGCCTTTATCGTAATCTTAATCTTCATGGCGTTGTATTATCACCGTGCAGGTTGGGTTGCTAACTTTGCATTGTTAATCAACTTATTCTTCATCATTGGTATCCTGGTATCACTTGGTGCAGTATTAACCTTACCTGGTATTGCTGGTATCGTATTAACCATTGGTTTATCGGTAGATGCAAACATCCTTATTTTTGAGCGTGTACGTGAAGAGCTTGCACATGGCAAAAACACGGCCACTGCGATTAAAGAAGGTTTTAAACATGCAATGCCTTCAATTATTGACTCAAACGTTACCTTATTTATTTTAGGTGCTATCCTTTACGTTTTTGGTAGCGGTCCGGTTCAAGGTTTCGCAACTACATTATGTATCGGTATCCTTTCTTCATTATTTGCAGCTGTAGCCATTTCGAGAGTAGTTTTCGAATCGTTATTAAACCGCAAAATCGATGTAAGTTTCGATAACAGCATTACCCGTAACGCATTTAAAAACATTGGTTTCAATTTCGTTGGCCGTCGTAAAATTTACTACGTAATCTCTACCATCATTATTATTGCTGGTATTGGTATGTATTTCAAAAATGGTGGTTTAAATTTAGGTGTAGACTTTAAAGGGGGTAGAACTTATTTGGTTCACTTCGATAAAGCAGTTAACACTGAAGATTTAAAAGCTAAGTTAAACCCGGTTTTCGGTAACGAAACGCCTGAGGTTAAAACTGCAGGTGAAGATAGCCAGGTAAAAATTACTACTACTTTCCACATCGAAGATCAGGACATTAAAACTGATAAAGTTGTAGAAGATGCTTTAAACAAAGGTTTAGCCGGTTCTAAATATGAAATTGTAAGTTCACAAAAAGTAACGCCTATCATTGCAAGTGATATCGTAAACGGTGCTTTCTATGCAGTATTGATCTCATGTTTATTCATGTTTATCTATATCGTAGTACGATTCAAAAAATGGCAGTATGGTTTAGGTGCGGTAATCGCATTGTTCCATGATGTGTTAATGGTATTATCTTTCTACACTATTTTAGACGGTATTATGCCATTCTCATTAGAAATCGGTCAGGATTTCATCGCAGCAATTTTAACGGTAATGGGTTACACCATGACGGAGACAGTTGTTGTATTCGATCGTATCCGCGAGAAATTAAAAGAATCTGGCAAAGAAGATTTACATGGTGAAGAGCGTAACAACTTAATCAACTTCGCGCTGAACAGTACATTAAGTCGTACCATCTTAACTTCATTAACCGTATTCTTCGTGTTATTGGTAATCTTTATTTTCGGTGGCGATAGCATCCGCGGATTCATCTTCGCCTTGTTAATCGGCCGTATCATCGGTACATATTCATCATTATGTATCTCTACTCCTATCGTAATCGATTTGGGTAGCTCAGCCGAGAAGAAAAAGTAATAGATTAATTTCTTAAAATATATAAGCGCTCCGATGTATCGGGGCGCTTTTTTTATGCGTTTTTTTTACCACGAAGCCACAAAGTTTTTTTGTTTTTTGAAAAGCAAGGGCTGTGGTTCTTTGGTTCCGATAGTCCTGCTGTACATTCCAATCTTTTTAATTCGCACTGTCATGCTGAGGAACGAAGCATCTGTTCCATCGTTTGCAGATGCTTCGTTCCTCAGCATGACAAAATCTTCAGGAGTACTGCAAATTAAAAAGGATGTTCACTGCCATTAGGTTTAATTAACTTAAAACAGTGATAAGAAACCCATAAAATCCTGCTTCGTCATATCAACGTTATATATTCATTTTTAAGGCAGAATAGCTGCCAAAACCTCATTTCCTAAACCTTTTGGCCATCTTTTTGTTACATTAGCAATAGATAAACCGATAAGAAAATGGATTTACAACTTCCTAAAAGCGAATACCCAAGAGTAGTTATAGTTGGCGGTGGATTTGGAGGAATTGAGTTAGCTAAACGTTTAAAAAACAAACCCTTTCAGGTGGTTATGCTCGATAAACATAACTACCATACTTTTCAACCCTTACTTTATCAGGTAGCTACAGGAGGTTTAGAAGCCGATTCGATCGCTTTCCCATTAAGAAAGATTTTTAAAGGACAGAAAAATCTCATTTTCCGGGTAACCAAGGTTACCGAAGTTAACGCAGCAGAAAACTGTTTACAAACCGATATCGGCAGAATTAACTACGATTATTTGGTTATTGCTACAGGTTCTACCAGTAACTTTTTTGGCAATAAAGAAATTGAGGCCAACTCGATGCCAATGAAATCCATCCCAGAGGCACTGGATTTAAGAAGTTTGATTTTACAGAATTTCGAAAAATCGCTGATCGAAAAAGATGTAGATAAAAAAATGGCCCTTTTAAACTTTGTTGTGGTTGGTGGTGGCCCAACAGGGGTTGAAACCGCTGGAGCCATTGCAGAGCTTAAAAAACACGTTATTCCAAACGATTACCCTGAAATGGATTTTAGCAAGGTGAATATTTACCTTATAGAAAATTCACCAGAATTATTGGGTGTAATGTCGCCACAGGCACAGAAAAAAGCCAAAGATTTCCTTACCGATATGGGCGTTCAGATCATGAACGAAACCAGGGTAATGGGTTACGACGGACATACCCTTACCTTACAGGATAAGGCGCCAATTTTGAGCGCTACCGTAATTTGGAGTGCGGGTGTTAAAGGACAAATACTAGCTGGTTTAGACAAAGCAGAAATTGTTCGTGGTGGCCGATTGAAAACCGATACGCAGAATTTAGTAGTAGGTTATCAAAATGTATATGCCATTGGCGATGTGGCCGCAATTGTTGATGAAGAAACACCAAATGGCCATCCAGGAGTTGCTCCTGCAGCTATACAGCAAGGGCACCATCTGGCCAAAAACCTGATCAACATCAAAGAAAATAAACCTTTAGAGAAATTTAAATACTTCGATAAAGGCTCAATGGCTACCGTAGGTAGAAACAAAGCCGTTGTAGATATTGGAAAAATCCGTTTTCAAGGCGTTTTTGCATGGTTTACCTGGATGTTTGTGCACTTAATGACTTTGGTAGGCTTCAGAAACAAGATTATTGTTTTCGTAAATTGGGTTTGGAGTTATTTCAGTTACGACAGAGGAACCCGTTTAATTATCAGAACCTTTGCAAAAGACCGGAGTGTGGATTATAGAGATGAGGTACCAGCCGTAAAAGAAGAAGTTAAGGTGTCTTAGTCTTTAGTCTTTAGTCTTTAGTCTTTAGTCTTTAAGGCAACTTTGATGATAAAAAATTGTTTTCTTTTCTTTGCGAAAAACTTTACGCATTTTGCGGTTAAACCAAAAATATGAGCCAAAACAACTTCAAATTAGTAGAATGTCCACGCGATGCCATGCAAGGACTACACGATTTTGTTCCAACCGAACTTAAGGCAGAATATTTGAATCTTTTGCTTCAGGTAGGTTTTGATACGCTCGATTTTGGAAGTTTTGTTTCCCCTAAAGCCATTCCACAAATGGCCGATACCGCCGAAGTTTTAGCACAATTGGATTTGAGCAACACGGCAACTAAACTCTTGGCTATTGTAGCCAATTTAAAAGGCGTAGAGAACGCTATAAAGTATGAGGCAGTCGATTACCTTGGTTTCCCTTTTTCGATCTCAGAAACGTTCCAACAGCGTAATACCAATTCAAGCATAGCACAATCATTAAACACCGTGGAAGAAATGCTTTCACTTTGTGCCAAAAACAATAAGAAAGCGGTTGTTTACTTGTCGATGGGTTTTGGGAATCTTTATGGCGACGAATGGAATTATGAAATTGTAGAAAAATGGGCTGATGTACTGGTGGGTAAAGGTGTAGCGATTTTATTGTTAGCTGATACTGTAGGTGTTTCCACGCCAGAGAAGATAGAAAGCATATTACCAAAACTGATTTCGAAGTTTAAAAATACCGAAATCGGCATCCATCTGCATTCAACCCCTGCCGAACGGTTTGAAAAAATAGAAGCTGCTTATCGTTCGGGTGTAAAACGTATAGATTCTGCTTTAAAAGGTTTTGGGGGCTGCCCAATGGCTGCTGATGACCTCACAGGCAACATTGCTACCGAAGACGTAATTGGCTATTTAACTGCAAAAGGAGAAAAATTGAACCTAAATATGGATAAGTGGAATGAGGCAATGGTTTTATCAGGGAAGATATTTGGGTAGTTTTTTGCCATATCCAACGCGCTTCGTCATTTCGAGCGGAGTGAAACGCAGTCGAGAAATCTATATAAAAAGATTTCTCCATTTCGCTGCGCTTCAGTCGAAATGACGATACTAATAGTCCGTGGCTTCGAGGCTATGATGCAAATCAAACCTTCTTCACCATTTTAAAGTGCTGTATCCCAGCCTCCTCAAATTGCTCTCCCTCTGCTACAAAACCAAATTTAGCATACAAACTCATGGCATCTAACTGCGAGTTCAGGTAAATATAATGCGCATCTTCTGGCAGATCAGATAAAGCCTCGGCAATTAGCGCACGACCTACCCCCTGCCCTCTAAAATCTTTTAAAACTGCGAAACGTTCCAGCTTATAACCATTATCCGTTTTACGCCACCTACAGGCACCGCAGGGCTGGCCCTTATTTGTTGCCAGAAAATGTACAGATTCATCTTCATGCTCCCACTCCAATTCTGGCGGGCAACTCTGTTCGTCTACAAATACAATCTTACGGATCGCAAATACTTTATCTAAATCTTCGGGATGATTAACTTTTTGAACGTGCAGACTCATTATCGTGGTGTTTAAAGTGTTTATTCGATTTTAATTTCGATTCATTTAATGCCTCAGCAACATCAATTGAATGCGAACAATGAATATCGGCCTCTTTTTTGGCAAGTGTGGCAATCGTAACGTAAAATTTATGTAATTGATCCAGCTCTTTTTCACTCAAATCTTCTATATCAACCATCCGGTTGCTTGCACCCTGCTGCGCAGCAATCAATTCATTCAATTTTAACTGAATGGCCTTGCCATCTTTATTCTGTGCTTTCTGAATCAAAAAAACCATCAAAAAGGTGATAATCGTTGTACCTGTGTTAATCACCAACTGCCAGGTTTCAGAATAATCGAAAAGTGGGCCTGTAACCGCCCAAATCACTACGATTGCCGTTGCCGATATAAATGCAGCAGAGCTACCCGTAAATTTGGTTGCCGCATTGGCAAATTTCTCAAAAAAATTATTTCTTTTAGTATCGTTCTTAGATTTTGCCATTACAATTTGTTTGCTTAAATATAACCATAAAACAAACAAAAGCGCCATAAGTTTTTAAACCCATGGCGCTTTTGTAATTATTGAATGATTGATTTTTTGAATGACTGAATAGACTTTCAATCTTAAAAAACAATCAAGAATTACAGTTTATCGTTAACGTTGATGCAGTTTAGATCTTCGAAAGCAGTAGTTAAACGTTTCACAAAAGTTTCTTCACCTTTACGTAACCAAACGCGTGGATCGTAATATTTTTTATTTGGTTTATCATCGCCATCAGGATTACCAATCTGGCCTTGAAGATAAGCTTCATTCTTTTTGTAATATTCTAAAATACCTTCCCAAAATGCCCATTGCATATCAGTATCGATATTCATTTTAATTGCACCATAAGAAATTGCTTCTCTGATTTCTTCCTGAGTAGAACCAGAACCACCGTGGAATACGAAGTTGATTGGTTTCTCTGCTGTTAAGCTGAATTTTTCTTTGATAAAATCCTGAGAATTTTTCAAAATTACCGGTTGCAATTTTACGTTACCTGGTTTATAAACACCGTGTACGTTACCAAAAGCAGCAGCAACTGTAAAACGAGGAGAAACTTTACTTAATTCTTCGTAAGCATAAGCCACTTCGCTTGGTTGAGTATATAATTTAGAACTATCTACATCGCTATTATCAACACCATCTTCTTCACCACCTGTAACACCAAGTTCGATTTCGATAGTCATGTTCATTTTAGCCATGCGTGCTAAGTATTTAGCAGAAATTTCCATGTTTTCTTCAATCGACTCTTCCGATAAATCCAACATGTGTGATGAAAACAAAGGTTTTCCAGTTTCAGCGAAGAATTTTTCACCGTGGTCTAAAAGTCCATCAATCCAAGGCAATAATTTTTTAGCGGCGTGGTCGGTATGTAAAACCACAGCAACACCATAATGCTCTGCCAATAAATGTACATGTTTAGCTGCCGATACAGCACCTAAAATACATGCTTGCAATTTCTCATTATCTAAAGATTTGCCTGCATAAAACTGTGCACCTCCATTAGATAGTTGAATCATAACAGGCGAATTTACTGCCTTAGCAGTTTCCAATACCGCATTAACCGTATTTGTACCGGTTACGTTAACTGCTGGTAAAGCAAACTGATGTTTTTTAGCCTGCTCAAACAATTCTTGAACGGCATCTCCGTAAATTACGCCTTTGTAGCCTTTTAAACTCATTTCTTGTTAATTTTATTAAGTCCGAAGTTATAAAAAAAAATAACATTCCAAGCTTTTCTAACAACAGAATTATTTGCCTAACAGCAAAATAAGGCCTATTTAGTGTAAAAAACACATTATCCTTAGTGTAAAAAAGACACACTTAAGTTTACAATTAGCAGTTAACAGTAGCCCGAGCCGAGTTTTCAATTACCTATCCAACGCTTGCATTATTGCCAATCGACTATCAACCAACTCACCATTGACTATTTTTACATCTAATAAGGGTCGACTTTATTTTATTTTTCGTTTCTTTGCAATCCAATTCTTCAAAAAATTATATGGCTTGGTTTAAGAGAGAAAAAAAAGGTATCATCACCACAACAGAAGAGAAAAAAGAAGCACCAGATGGTTTGTGGAATAAATGTCCAAATTGTAAAAAACCGCTACATCAGGCAGAACTTCAGGAAAACAAATACGTTTGTCATTACTGCGATTACCACCTGAGAGTAGGCTCAAAAGAATATTTCGAGGTTTTATTTGATAATAACGAGTTTAAAGAGCTGTTCCCTAACTTAACATCAGGCGACCCTTTAAATTTTAACGATAACAAACCTTACACCGATAGAATTAAAGAAAGCCAGGCTAAAACAGGCTTAAAAGACGCTATCCGTGCCGGTGTTGGTAAAATCGAAGGACAAGACCTTGTAATTGCCTGTATGGATTTTGCTTTTATCGGCGGTTCTATGGGTTCAGTTGTGGGCGAAAAAATTGCAAGATCGATCGATTATAGCATTAAACATAAAGTTCCCTTCCTGATGATCTCAAAATCAGGTGGTGCCCGTATGATGGAAGCCGCATTTTCATTAATGCAAATGGCCAAAACATCAGCAAAACTCGCCTTATTAGGTCAGGCTAAAGTTCCATATATCTCTTTATTAACCGATCCAACTACCGGTGGTGTAACTGCATCATACGCCATGTTAGGCGATATTAATATTGCAGAACCAGGCGCACTGATCGGCTTTGCTGGTCCACGGGTAATTAAAGAAACCATTAAAAAAGATTTACCGAAAGGTTTCCAAACTTCAGAATTCGTTCTTGAACACGGTTTCCTCGATTTCATTGTAGATAGAAGAGCCATGAAAGCTAAATTGGGCGCTTTTATTAAAATGATGAACAACTAGTTGGTTTAGTGGTGCATTAGTCATTGGTTCATTAATGCAATCGACCAATAAACAAATGACTAATGAACAAATGAACTATAATAAGAAAAGCAGGGCTTGAATAACTTCGGTGAATTCAGTCCTGCTTTTTGCTTCTAGTCCTCGCTACACTCCGGGCTTTCCGCGGCAATCAGGTTTAGTTAACATAGGTCAGTAGTTCTTTTGAGGGGTTTCCTAGCGATTGCTACAACCACCCCGCCTGCGGGTACCCCTCCAAAAGAGGCGAATAAATAACCGCAATTTTTCTTATTTTTAAACTAACCAAACCATAAACTAAAATGAAAAAGTTATTCCTATTCATCTCCCTGATCACCGCTACGCTCGCTATACAAGCGCAGGAGAAAAAAGCTAAGGTAATTTACGATGAAGCCTTGGCTAAAAAGCTTGGTGCCGACAACTACGGCATGAAAATGTATGTGCTGGTTATTCTGAAATCAGGCACGAATACAACAGAAACCAAAGCCAAAACAGATAGTTTATTTGCCGGACATATGGCAAACATGGGCAAAATGGTCGAAGCACAAAAACTCGTAGTTGCTGGTCCGATGGGTAAAAACGATAAAAATTACCGCGGCATTTTCGTTTTAAATACAAAATCGATCGAAGAGGCAAAACAACTACTGGAAAGTGATCCGGCCATAAAAGCCAAATTACTGGAACCAGAATTGTACAATTGGTATGGCTCTGCAGCACTAGCTGAGTATTTGCCGTTTCACGATAAGATCCAAAAGAGTAGTTTTTAGGTTTGTTTGCCACGAAAGCACTGAAGGCACGGAGAAGTTAATATAGTGATGTCAGATGTTACCATCTGACCTTTTATCTTATTGAATCATTCACTATTCAACCGTGATCTTCTCTTCCAAGGTTGATGGCTCACCAACCTCAATCCCTATCTCAACTACATCCTCAGCCCTTACAAACCAAGGGTAAAAGATTGCTTCGTCGGCTAAAAAAGCCTTCTCGCAATGACGATCCTACTTACTGCAACATTTCCATTAACATCCTTCAACCCTACTCCTTATTTCATAAATTAGATTATCAAATAATCAATCCTAACTAATTATGAATAAAAAACTACTATTTTCCGCGTTATTGCTGTGCACTTCAACCTGTGCTTTCGCTCAGGATAAGAAAGTAATCGACAATATTGTTAAGGAAGTGAACGAAAACTCTCAATTGGAGAAACTCGCTCACGAACTTTTAGATGTTGTAGGGCCACGTTTAGTTGGTTCACCACAAATGAAACAGGCCAATGATTGGGCCGTAAAAAAATATAGTGATTGGGGCATCTCTGCAAAAAATGAAAAATGGGGCGAGTGGGCCGGTTGGGAAAGGGGTATTACGCACATTGATTTAATAAGTCCAAGGCTTAGAACCCTAGAAGGTACACAATTGGCTTGGAGCCCATCTACCAATGGCAAGGCCATTAATGCAGAAGCGATTATTCTCCCAGAAATTACTGATTCGGTATCTTTTCAAAAATGGTTACCAAATGTAAAAGGCAAAATCGTATTGATTTCAATGAATCAACTATCCGGCCGACCAGAAAAAAACTGGGAAGAATTTGCCACCAAAGATCTGTTCGAGAAATTTAAAAAAGAAAAAGCCGATGCCGCTAAAGCATGGACAGCCAGTATAGCCAAAACGGGTTTAACGGCAAAAACACTTCCTGTAGCCATAGAAAATGCAGGTGCAGTAGCAGTAGTGATCAATAACTGGTCGCAAGGTTTTGGCGTAGATAAAATTTTTGGTGCAAATACTAAAAAGGTCCCAACTTTAGATTTATCTGTTGAAGATTACGGCTTGGTTTACCGATTGGCTTTAAATGGTGATAAACCTAAATTAAGAATCGAGGCAGATGCTAAGAAGCTGGGCGTAGTACCTACTTTTAATACCTTAGCAGAAATTAAAGGCACTCAAAAACCAAACGAATATGTAATGCTTTCGGCCCACTTCGATTCGTGGGATGGCGCAAGCGGCGCTACCGATAACGGTTCTGGAACGATTTTGATGATGGAAGCTATGCGCATTTTAAAGAAATTTTATCCAAACCCTAAACGCACCATCTTGGTTGGGCACTGGGGTAGCGAAGAACAAGGTTTAAATGGTTCAAGGGCATTTGTAGAAGATCATCCGGAGATTGTAAATAATCTTCAGGCTTTATTTAACCAGGATAATGGAACAGGCCGCGTGGTTAATATTGGCGGACAAGGCTTTGCTAAATCAAAAGATTACATCACCCGTTGGTTGGCTGCTATACCAGATACCATTAAAAACCAGATCAAAACCAGTTTCCCTGGAACACCTGGTGCAGGAGGATCTGATTTTGCTTCTTTTGTTGCTGCCGGAGCATTGGGTTACTCATTAAGCTCTACCAGCTGGGATTATGGCACTTATACCTGGCACACCAACCGCGACAGTTACGATAAGTTAGTTTTCGACGAGATTAGAAGCAATGTAATTTTAGCGGCCATTATGGTTTATATGGCCTGTGAAGATCCGGAGAAAACCTCGACTGAAAAAGCAACAGATTTACCTGTAAACGAACGCACCGGAAAACCAACAACCTGGCCAGTACAAACCAAATCGAATAGAAAAGGTGGTTTGTAGATAAAGATTTTGAATACATTTTTAAGGAGCATTTGGCAACAAGTGCTCTTTTTGTATGGTGCAATTACCAATACAAAATATATAATCCGGTAATAATTTTGGGGCCTCGTTACCCTGAATTTATTTCAGGGTCTAATTACAAAAAAGATGCTGAAATAAATTCAGCATGACGATCTCAAAAAATAAATATATTTACTCTTCTTTCTTCTGAAACTTATAAAACAAGTATCCCAAAAAAGGTAAAATCAACACACTGCCCAATAAAAGTGCTAAACCCAGGCTATAAATGGTTTTTTCTGGTCCAGCGGTTTCCAATAACGAAATTGCATCTCCGCTTTTTAAACGAATAAAATTTGGAAAGTGGGCATAACTAATCGCCAGGAGGATCATCGTTACCTGGAAGCCCGCTAAAATGCGTAAAACCTTGGTTTTACCTTTAATCAATAAGTACCATAACAAAACAAGGGATAAACTGGCCAATACAATTGCAGATAAACCGACATTACTTTTAAAAACCCAGTCGATTAATGGAATTCCATCACGCTGTGCAGCAATAAACACCATTCCACCAAAAACAACGGCGGCCACATTCATAAATTCGGCCTTTTTAATAAAACGGCGTTTATCGTGTGCTTCTTTTGTTTCGCCAATAAGATATATGGCCGCCAGGAAACCACAAAGTGCCACTGTAAAAAAGCCCACAGCGACAGAAAACCAGTTTAACCACCCTGCAATATAGGCTGAATAAAAATCGGTCGCCTGCGTATTAATATGGCCTGAAATCAAACTTCCGGCAATAATACCAAGAAATAGCGCGGTAATAAAGCTCGAATACCTGAATATCCGGTTATAAAACCACTGCATATCATCTTTAACCGCGTCGTAATGACGGAATACAAAAGCAGTGCCCCTGGCAATAATTCCAATGAGCATAATGGCCAATGGAATATGCAAATAAACCGACATGGTAGTATAAATATGCGGAAAACCAACAAAAAGGATTACAATGGCAATAATTAGCCACATGTGGTTGGCCTCCCAAACCGGTCCAATGGCATGGTACATGGTTTTACGGGTTTTACTCCTGTTTTTTGTCGAAGTAAACAGCTCAATAATACCTGCACCAAAATCAGCTCCGCCCAATAAAAAGTAGAGCAAAATGGCCATGCATAAAAATGTAATTACAACGTCTTTCATATATGAAAATGATTACACTGATATCTAGATTACACAGATTGATAAGCTTATTTCTATTATCATCTTAATTTTTGTGTTTAGTGATTTTTTTCGGGTTGATTATACAATACGGGCACCATTTTAATCTGCCGGTAAAGTAAAAAGGCTACGATAATACTCAGCGAAATATAAATGGCTGAAAAGATATAAAACGAATAGGCAATACCAGGCATTGGCGTAACTGCATCTTTGGTCCGCATAATACCGTAAATAATCCAGGGTTGGCGTCCAACCTCAGTTACCACCCAACCTGCCTCCAGCGCGATATAACCCAGTGGTATGGCCAATACAAAAAGCTTTAGCAACCAGGGTTTCTCCAATAATGGTTTCTTTCTGATTAGATTGAAGAAATACACCAGCGAAATCAGCAATAATAAAGTGCCAATCCCTACCATAATCTGAAAGGCATAATGTGTTATGGCCACCGGGGGGTGTTCATTTTCTGGAATCTGATCTAATCCTTTAACTTCAGCTTTAAAATCGCCATGTGCGAGAAAACTTAAGGCACCCGGGATCTTAATTGCACCTTTTACCGTTTTATCTTTCTCGTTCACAATGCCTCCGATCAATAGCGGTGCTGGTTTTTCGGTTTTATACAGTGCTTCCATCGCTGCAAGTTTAGCGGGTTGCCTTTTCGCCACATCTTTTGCGGAGATATCGCCGCTTAAAGGCTGCAATAAAGCACCAATACAGGCAAATATGGCCGCAATTTTAAAAGCTTTTAAGTGAAATTCTTTATTGCGGTCTCTCAAGATCATCAAAGCATGTACACCTGCCACGGCAAATCCCGTCGCTGTAAAAGCTGCCAAACACATGTGTAAGGCCTGGCTGAACCAAGCTTTATTGAACATGGCTTGTATAGGATCGATATTAAGGTATTCTCCGTTTACAAAGTCGAAACCCGCCGGACTGTTCATCCAGGCATTTGCGGCAACTACCAAAATTCCGGAGGCCAAGCCGCTTACCCCTACAACCATCCCTGTAAACCAATGGAACCATTTATTTAACTTATTCCAACCATAAAGAAAAAAACCAAGGGCAATGGCTTCGATAAAAAAGGCTGTTCCTTCGAGTGAGAAAGGCATTCCGAATATTGGCCCAGCATGATCCATAAACTTTGGCCAGAGCAAGCCTAATTCGAAAGATAACATGGTGCCTGATACTGCGCCGGTAGCAAAAAATATCGCTACACCTTTACTCCAGGCTTTAGTGAGATTTTTGTATACCTCATCGTTTGTTTTAAGCCATTTATAATGCGATACGGCCATAAAGAAAGGCATAACCATGCCAATACAGGAAAAAATGATGTGGAAGCCTAACGATAAGGCCATTTGGGAACGGGCTGCGATAAAATCATCCATGAGCTGTAGATTTTGAATTGTAACAAATATAGTTGTTAAACACTAAAGCCTACGGTAATTCAATGACCTTGAAAGGATTATTTTAAATATAGAACGTTTATAAATTGAAAAAAAATTTGGCTGTTCGTTACTACAGTGATAATTGTTTTTGTTTAACCACAGATGCACAAAGATAAGCCCAGATTTTACAGGCATTATATCTTTATCTGTGTACATCCTTTTTATCTGTGGTTAATATTTTTTTTTTAGCTTAGCTGCTAAACCCCTTTCAACTCATCATAAGCTGCAGTTAAACTCCTTTGGATGCCATCTCCCTTCCATTCTGTTGCATTTGGAATTGAGCTTGCTTTTAGAATGTCTTCTTTGCTTTTTCCTGCTTTGATTTCTCCGCTCACAAAAGTTAAAAGGTTCTGCAGGTAATTTTGAAACGCTTTAACATCTGCTTTGCTTCCTGTTACTTTTTCAGGATCTAAGCTATGTCCCCAGATAAACAGGGTATCGTTATCAAATTGAGTCAAAATTTTATCCAATGCCGTGATCCAATTGCCGATGTGTGCACCGTTTTCCCGATCGATGTAAGGAAACTTACGGTTGAAAACCAAGTCGCCTACATGCGCAATATTTGCATGCTCAAAATGATAAACGGCATCCCCATTGGTATGACCAGAGCCATAATAAGAAGCTTTTATGTTCTCATCCCCTACTTTTGCTGCCCATTTTGTTCCAAAAGTAGTGTCAGGCAATAACTGTTTGTCTAAATTATTTGCTTTCTCTGCACCTCTTTTCTGGTTAACTAAGGAGTTTTGATGCGCCACAACCTTTTCGGCCAATCCTTTAAAGGAGATATTGCCAGCGGTATGGTCGCCATGATGATGGGTATTAATCAGGTATTTGAAAGGTTTTTCGCCTAGTTTTTTTAACTCTTCGATCACATGCGGCGCCGAAGTTGGAAACTGGGCATCTACCACCACAAAACCATTGCTCGAATTTAACCACCCTATTGTACCGCCCTGTTCGGTAAATATCCCTACATTATTGCGCAATGGTTTAAAGTTGTAAGCACGCATTAGCGCTTGCTGTGCAAAAACATCTGATTTATAAATTGAAAGCAAGGCCATGGCCAATGCCGAGTTTTTGATAAAATTTCTTCTTTCCATTTTGGGATTTAGCTAAAAACCACAGCAATTGCTGTGGTTTAAATTTAGTCATTTTGTTCGTAAAATATATTCCGACCAGTTATATTCCTGAACCTGGGGTTGGTCCGGGTTCGTGTCCTGGCCCTAGTGGATTATTCTTGCGTTTATCCTCTTTGTTAAACAGGTTAGTGGTTATTTTCGATGATTTATTTTCATCTAAAGAATCATGATCTCTCACATCTTCTACTTTTTTATCTAGCAAATCGTTCTCAACAACTTTACCTTTTTCCTTATTTGTTTCCATAGTATTGTAAATTGATGTATTATAGAAACAAGTGAAAAATAAGATTGTTTTTCTTAGTTGTTTTGGGAATGGGTTTATGTGTTTTTTTAGAAAAACTCTTCTCGTCTTAGCGTCTCGCTAAGACCTCTCAATTAATCTAATCTTGTTCATTATGTTTCAGTAGCAAAAAACTAAAGTCTTAGCGAGACGCTAAGACTAGGTAATAGCAATAAACCTTATGTTCGGTGAGCTACCAACCAGGCAATTAAAAGATTCTTCATTGCATTCAGAATGACAGAATTATAA
Source organism: Pedobacter sp. ISL-64 (assembly GCF_018613605.1). Taxonomy (GTDB): domain Bacteria; phylum Bacteroidota; class Bacteroidia; order Sphingobacteriales; family Sphingobacteriaceae; genus Pedobacter. The sequence continues at coordinate 18,805 of NZ_JAGGPU010000039.1, forward strand.
AGAGAAGTCGTCATCTCGATCCAATAGTAATCGGATGAAGCGCTACATGTACCGATTTTCATCGGTAGCGAAACAGAGAGATCTATCTAGACAGATTTCTCGACTGCGTTGCACTCCGCTCGAAATGACGGCATCTCGACGGCAGATTTTAAAACATTGCTCCCGGAAGTTTTCCCAATTCGTGAATGCAGCCGAAAGAATGAAATCTTCTTTTATGGATTTTGTTGAAATGGTTTGAAGATTCAAACGAAAATGGATTAAGGATAAACTTGTAAATGTGTTTCCTTTCTTCATTTAATTTTTCTTCCTGCTTCGCGTTCTCTAGATTTTGATTGTTTTGGCTCTTTTCCATGACGATATAGATTGTTGAAAACATGGTTAGTTTTCAGGGTTAACAATTTTAATCAGAATGCCTTTTTAACAGCACAATGCGCGAATAAAAAAGCTATTTAAAACTTGCTTAACCTTATACCACGGGGAATTTGATAAGGTTTCGTTCTGGAACAACATTAAAATGGCGTGGATTGCCTTTATCTTAATTAAATATAAGTTTTATTTTTGTGTTTTGCAAGAGTTTTTTTGCTTCGACATAAGCGGTAACTATCTCAAACGCGATTTTTTATTTTGGAAATCAGGTACAGTGGTATTTAGGCAAGTACAGTCCTGCTCATATCTTTACCTTTATAATAAAAATAATCAAAAGAGGGAGATAAACTTGTAGTCCCGCAAGACACGAAAATTAATCGATGCCGTCGTGAGAGGATAACCCTCCCTTTTTTTATTTCTTAAAGTTTGAACAGTACCTATTGACCATTTCGCTGTATTTGGATCATCTATA
>NZ_JAGGPU010000040.1 GCF_018613605.1 Pedobacter sp. ISL-64
CGCTATCAAAAGGTAATTCTGGATACATAGCCTCATGCCTGATCCGCCAGGTTAGAGATGGGAATATTTGCTCAATTTGAATCATAGTTATAATAAAAAGCTAAAGCCGATTTTTCCGCCAATTCCGTAATAGATATCGGTTTTGTTAATTGCAGCTAAAGGGTCTAAAGCCAGCTCGAAGTTAACTTTTCTACGAACAGCAGTTTGAAATCCCCATTGCGGCATAATATTAATCTGATAACCGTATACGGTATCACTTTGTGTTGGGATAATGGCTAATACATCAAGCCCGACATAACCAGCACTGTTATTTAAGGTTCTTTTACCTTTTTTAATCCTTCTGTTAAAATTGTAATAGTGCCCAAATCCTGCATAAGAGCCGGGTAAACTTTGAAATCTGTGTCTGTGCTAAAGCTAAAATTATAATTGTTATCAATGGAGATCTCAGTTCGGTAAATAAAAACGCCTTGGGCCCCTGCACCAAAATAAACTGAAGTTGTTTTACCCACTTTTTGCTCCCTTTCGTAGCCAAGTCCCAATATGGTCAACCTGATTTTGTTTAATGATTTTACTTCTGTTGGTTGCGCTACTTTTGTACTGTCCTGAGCTTTTGTTTTACCGAAAATGGCCAGGCAAACAAGTAAAATTGAAAGTTTTTTGATTGCGTTTTTAGATTTTATGAAATTTTTATTGATTAGTTATTTGTTTTTTCTTCCGTAGAACTGATAAATTAAGATATTAAGGACAATTATTCCCGTCATTCCATAACAGAATAATGCCCATCCGCCTTGGTCCCACAGCCACAAACCCAAAGCTGAGCCGCAACTGGCACCAATAAAACTAACCGACATAAAAATGGTGTTCAGTCTGTTTCTGGCCTCTGGTATTAAGGTGTAAATTCGGGTCTGGTTGGTTACATGTATAGCTTGCTGACCGATGTCTATAAGCACAATGCCAATTACAAATAGGTACAAATGGCTGCCAGTAAAATAAAACAAGGCGATACTAACGATTTGTAATATAAAACCAATCATTAAGTTTTTGCGCGGATTGTTACCATCACTTAACTTTCCAACCAATGGCGCTGCCAATGCGCCTGCTGCGCCAGCAATTCCAAATAACCCAATCTGCAGGGTTTGGAAATTAAAGGGTGGGTTAGCCAGAAACAATACCATTGTAGTCCAAAATGCGCTAATAATGGCGAAAGCCAGGAAGTTAATAATCGAAGTCTCCCTTAAGGCAGGTTGGGTTTTAATGTAACTGAACATCGAACGCATGAGTTCTTTGTAGGTGCCTTTAAAGGCAGGATAACTCTGTGGAAAACGCTTGGCCATTAAAAGAATAAGCAGGCCGCAAATTCCGGCCGCAATATAATAAACGGCTCTCCAACCTAGCCAAAAGCCAATACTGCCGCTTACCGCCCGCGAAGCTAAAATTCCAACCAGCAAACCGCTCATAATCATTCCAATATTGGCTCCGCGATTTTCATCGGTGCTTAAATTAGCCGCTAAGGGCAATATCAATTGGGGTACAATAGAGCAGGTGCCAATTAAAATTGAGGCAACTTCCAGTACAAAAAAGGTATGCGAAACCGCGGCAACCAGTAAGGCGAAGATTGCAAGTCCGGTAATTACAAGGATCTGTTTTTTGCGCTCAAACATATCACCCAGCGGCACTAAAAGGAAAAGTCCTAAAGCATAACCGATCTGTGTGAGGTAGGTAATCCGTCCGGCATCGGTTTCGGTGAGGTTAAAATCTTTTGCAATTAAGATTACCAAAGGTTGGCAGTAGTAAATGTTTGCAACAATCAGGCCTGTGCAAAAAGCCATGAGGAGGATATCGGCGCGTGATAATTTCTGAGTAATCTGCATTTAGTATTAAGTCGGAAGCCCTCAGTCATGAGTCTTAATAGTCTGGATTGATACAAACCTTACTATGGACCAATGACTGGGATTATTTTCTACAAAGGTATATTTCCATGTTTCTTTCTTGGATTATTCACCACCTTATTTTCCAACATCTTAAAGGCTTTTATCAACTTTGTACGGGTTTGGGCTGGTTCAATCACTTCATCAACAAAGCCACGTTCGGCTGCGCGATAAGGATTTGCAAAGATATCTGAATATAATTTTTCTTTCTCCAACCATTTCTCTTCAGGGTTTTCTGCCGAAGTAATTTCTCTTTTAAAAATAATTTCTGCAGCACCTTTAGCACCCATTACAGCAATTTCTGCACTTGGCCAGGCGTAGTTCATATCGGCACCAATATGTTTGCTGTTCATCACATCATAAGCGCCACCATAAGCCTTCCTGGTAATTACAGTAATGCGTGGTACAGTAGCCTCGCTAAAAGCGTATAATAATTTTGCACCATTGGTGATAATGCCATTCCACTCCTGATCTGTACCCGGCAAAAATCCTGGAACATCTTCAAATACCAATAATGGAATATTAAAGCAATCGCAAAAGCGGACAAAACGTGCTGCCTTGGTAGAAGAATTGCTGTCTAAAACGCCTGCCAAATAAGCGGGCTGATTGGCCACAATACCAATACTTCTCCCTGCAAGGCGGGCAAAGCCTACCACAATATTTTCAGCATAAGCTGCATGCACTTCTAAAAAGCTGTCTGTATCGGCCACGGCAGAAATCACTTCACGTATATCGTAAGGTTGTGAAGCATTTTCTGGCATAAAAGTGTTTAATTCTGGTCGACTTTCATCAGCTGTTTCATAAGGTAAATGATCGGCTATTTCCTCACAGTTTTGCGGCATATAGCTCAGTAGTTTCTTTACATGGTTAATCGCCTCAATTTCGTTGGCACAGGCAAAATGGGTAACGCCCGATTTTGTAGCATGTGTGCTGGCACCTCCTAATTCTTCTGAGGTTACTTCTTCGTGCGTTACCGTTTTAACCACATTTGGGCCCGTAACAAACATATAAGAAGTATTTTCTACCATTAAAATAAAATCGGTAATGGCTGGTGAATAAACTGCTCCACCTGCACATGGTCCCATAATGGCCGATAGCTGCGGAATTACACCCGAAGCCTGTACGTTTTTATAAAAGATATCGGCATAGCCGCCCAAAGAAACAACTCCTTCCTGAATACGGGCACCGCCACTATCATTTAGACCGATCAGTGGTGCACCATTTTTCATGGCCATATCCATAAGCTTGCAAATTTTCTCTGCATGGGTTTCGGAGAGTGAACCTCCAAACACCGTGAAATCCTGAGAGAATACATAAGTTAACCTGCCATTAATTGTTCCATAGCCCGTTACTACACCATCACCAAGATATTTTTCGCGTTCCATTCCAAAGTCAGTACTTCGGTGCGTAACCATCATGCCAATTTCTTCAAAGCTCCCTTCATCCATTAAAAAATGAATGCGTTCGCGGGCGGTAAGTTTACCTTTTTTATGCTGACTATCGATTCGGGCCTGTCCACCGCCGAGGCTTGCCTGGTTAATCTTATCTTTAAGTAATGCTATTTTTTTGTCCATTGCAACGCTATGAGATTTTAAAATTAAAAATTACTAGCGGTAATGCAAGGTAAACGAGGTTATTTTATCCCAATCCAGCACGCGATGTTGAGTAAAGCAGATGGCTGGCTAGAGTCGCGATCGTCATGCTGTCCCGAATGTTCGGGATCAGCATCTTTCTGCCTATTAGGACCCTGAAATAAATTCAGGGTGACGATAAAATGCAAAAATGTCTAAAGATTATACAGGTTAAGCCCCACTTTTTGGTACGAGTTCCGATTAAGGATCGGAAGCGCTTCCCGACAATCGGGTTTATTTAACTTAGGCCTGTGCTTGGAAAACAAACCGCTGTTAACTAAACCAGACAGCAGCGGTTCCGATTCTTCATCGGAATTAGCGAATGGCGGGATTACAGCACCTATGAAATACTAACCTTTCATTTCCAAATAAAGAACAATAATATTTAATAGGAAACGGTTGGTTCTGAGCTTTTGGCAGGTTAGACCCCGCTTTTTGGTACGAGTTCCGATGAAGGATCGGAAGCTCTTCCCGACAATCGGGTTTATTTAACCTAGGTTGGTGCAAGAAACCAAGCCTTTCATCCGCCTATGGCCAAAATTATGCTATTTGGATCAGGCTTGTTAACTAAACCTAACTGGAGCAATATCCGTTTTGACCTTGGTTAATTTAATTTTATAACGGGACCATTGTTTCCAAAAATCTTTAAACAGTAATTTTTTTTTGTGTCGAAAGCAATCGCCTATCTGTTATATTACATTTTTTTTACAGCTTAAAGCATTGAAAAACCAATTATCCGTTTATTTTTGTAACCGTTAGTATTAAAACAACATTAGGATTTTAGATGTTTTTAAGGAAATACAAGTATTTAATCGTTGCCTCATTCATGTTCATCTTCATGGCGAAGATGGGTATATCTGGTGCACCGGTATTTTGTACGAGTATTGACAAGGAAATCATGAACGCTGTAATCATGCAAATCGAGTTAGAGCATGAAGGCGGAAAAGATACCGCCAAAGACACTGCAAAATTTACCGATTTCAAACTCGTTGAACTTAATCATCCTATCTTTTCTTACGAGTTCTCTTCAAGCCATTTCTTTCTGAAGAGCAGTTTTATTGAACATTTCAAAAGATATGTAGATCCATATCACCCTACGGTACCAACACCGCCGCCTAACTTTATTTAGTCATTTTTATTGGGGTAACTTATTGCAATCAGTAATTTGAGCGGGTATGTTGTGTATAAATATTTATACGATATGCTTGTTTCTTGATCGCTTTTAAGATTCCTCCGCGATTTATTCGTTAAAATTTACTAGATAATTATATCGTTATGCAAAAGTTTAACCCGGCCTTTTCAGGTTCGGACGTGAAGAAATATATTCTTAAAAAGAATTTAAAGAAAGATTTACCTGCAAGTATTGTAGTGTTTTTAGTGGCTTTGCCATTGTGTTTAGGTATTGCACTAGCCTCAGGTGCACCGTTATTTGCTGGTTTAATCACTGGTATTATTGGAGGGGTAGTGGTTGCCTCTTTCAGTGGATCGCAATTGAGCGTTAGTGGCCCTGCAGCGGGTTTAACCGTTATTGTTTTGGGTGCCATAACATCTTTGGGGAGTTATCAAACCTTTTTACTTGCAGTTGTATTGGCTGGGGTATTCCAAATGATTTTAGGCCTGGTAAAAGCCGGAACTATTGGTAATTACTTCCCTTCGAGTGTAATTGAGGGGATGCTTGCAGCAATCGGATTGATTTTGATTTTAAAACAGTTACCACATGCGTTGGGTGTTGATACCGATTTTAGTGGCGACGAAGGATTCTTTCAGCAAGATCACGAAAATACTTTTTCTGCGATTACAGCAGCGATAAGCCATTTTAGTTTGGCCGCGGTGGTTATCAGTTTATTATCGATAGCTATTCTGATTGTTTGGCCTAAGTTTCCAAAATTAGCGGTTGTACCTGCACCATTGTTGGTGGTAACGCTTGGGGTTCTTGGAACTATACTTTTTGCTGGTACCGATCATCCGCTACGTGCCGATCAGATGGTGAAAATTCCAGTGGTAAGTGGTTTTGGCGAATTTTTAGGCCTGTTTACCATGCCCGATTTCTCTCAGTTGGCTAATAAAAATGTTTATATAACAGCTGCAACTATTGCTGTTGTGGCAAGTTTAGAAACTTTATTAAGCATAGAGGCAGTAGATAAAATAGATCCAATTAAACGTGTATCGCCAACAAATAGAGAATTAATCGCACAAGGTTTAGGCAATATCACCAGTGGTATGGTTGGTGGCTTGCCTATGACATCGGTAATTGTTCGTAGTTCGGCAAATGTTAATGCTGGTGCCCGGACCAAAATGTCGGCTATTTTTCATGGTTGTTGGTTATTGCTTTCTCTTTTGTTTATTCCAGGCGTAATTAACATGATTCCGTTGTCGTGTTTGGCCGCAATCCTTTTGGTAACAGGATATAAATTAACCCGTATTAGTTTATTTAAACACATGTATCATAAAGGATGGGACCAGTTTGTGCCATTTGTAGTTACGGTGCTTGCAGTTTTATTTACCGATCTGCTAAAAGGTGTGGCCGTTGGTATGTTGGTTTCTATTTTTTATTTACTCCGTACCAATATGCGTAACCCGTTCTTTTACAGAATTACAAATGAAGGTGATAAAAAGCACATCAGGATTAAACTGGCAGAAGAGGTTTCCTTTCTGAACAAAGCAGCAATACAAGTAGTTTTAACGAATATTCCAAAAGAAACGGATGTAATTATTGATGGTTCGAATGCCAGGTATATCGATCCAGATGTATTGGAAACGATTTATAATTACAAACATAATGCCTATACCAAGGGTATTATCGTAACGTTGGAGAACATCCAAAAACATTATACAGTACCAAAATTAAATATTAAAGTAGAAGAAGATATTAATAAGTTATAATATGTGCGCAAAAACAATAGATACGAAAGATATAACATACGATAGCCTGTTACAAGGCAATAAGGACTGGGTTAAAGATACAATCGACAGTGATCCTACCTTTTTTGATAAACTTTCTGAAGGTCAGAGCCCACCTGTATTGTGGATTGGTTGCTCTGATAGCCGTGTACCTGCAAACCAGATTACCAACACCAGACCAGGGGATATTTTTGTACATAGAAACATCGCCAATGTGGTGGTTCACACCGATATGAATTTACTTTCAGTGCTGGATTATTCTATTAATGTATTAAAGGTTAAACATGTTATTGTTTGTGGCCATTATGGCTGCGGTGGTGTGAAAGCTGCATTAGGCAATAAACAGGTTGGAATTATTGATAACTGGTTGAGAAATATCCGCGATGTATACCGTACGCACGAACGTGAAATGGCTACAATCAAAGATCCTGATCAGCGTTTTGACCGCTTAGTTGAATTAAATGCCATTGAGGGCGCTGCAAATGTAACCAATACATCAATTGTACAAAGTGCCTGGGCCAATGGCCAGGAGTTAGCGGTACATGCCTGGGTTTATAGTTTAAAAACGGGAATCATTAAAGACTTAAAAGTAACCTGTACTTGTCTTGATGATGTTGCCCCTGCGTTTAAAGTAGGATAAAAGCACCAATAAGTGCTGTTTTTTAGTTGTTAGGAAAAGCTCCCGATTTTACATCGGGGGCTTTTATTTTTCTGTGGTATTGGGCATATTTCCTGCTTCTCCCTTATTGCCTTTTTCGGCATCTGTTCTTGCTTCTTCCGAACCAAAATCGCCCATTCCGAAATCTCTGCCTAGGTTAACCGCTTCAGTTTCAACACTATTTTTTTTTTCGTTATCGTTGCTCCGGTGGCGCGGCACCTGCTGATCAGGCATATTGGTTTTATCTGCACCGTTATCAGCATTTTTATTGCCCAGATTTTTGTTGTTATCTTTTGTGTTTTCCATGATCTTCTTTTAAGCTGTTTATATAAAACAGCACAAAAGAAGATTGGTTTTAGATGGTTTGGCGATATTGGTCTTTCTCTTAAACAGTAGCTTCGTTGATTTCCATGAAACACTTCTTCCATAAAGTATGGCGAACCCAGAGAATAAGCTATGGAATTGTGGTAGAAAGATTAATAGAGCGATCGTCATTCCCAACTTGATTGGGAATCGTAATGCAAAATGCTTTAAGATCCCCGCCTGCGCAGGAATGACGATCTGGGCTTACTTTGTTTTCGCCTCTTCGGTACTTAATAAAGTTTCCAATTCTTTTACCTTTTCCGGATATTTTATTGCAAGGTTGTTCTTTTCGCCCAAATCATCATTTAAGTTATACAGTTGCACTGTAGGCAGGTTTCCACTATCGGTATGGGTAAGTTTATAAAAAGCTTCTCCCTTTGATGGCCTGATATATTTCCAGTTATCTTTAACAATTGCCAGTTGGTTACTCTGTTCAACGAAGAAATCACGGCCTTTTTTGTCTTTTCCGGTAAAAGCATCCCACACATTTTTACTGTCAATTGCATTTTTGCTTTCTACATTGAAAAAGCTGGCAAACGAGGCCAAAAAATCAATCTGTGAAACTAAGGCTCCAGAAACACCCGGTTTGATTTTTGCTGGCCACGAAATAATAAAAGGTTCGCGTGTACCACCTTCTAAAATGCTGTATTTTCCTCCGCGTAAACTACCTGCAGGTGTATGGCCGTTTAATTTTTCGAAACCTTGATCTTCGTAGCCGTCCATAATTACAGGACCATTGTCGCTACTGAAAATGATCATCGTATTTTTATCAAGACCCAGGTATTTTAGTTGTTTTGTTATTTCGCCAACCGCCCAATCGAGTTGTAAAATTACATCACCACGATTACCCAATTCACTTTTTCCTTTAAACATGGTGGCAGATAAACGCGGTACATGCGGTTCTGTTAACGCATAATAGAGGAAAAATGGCTCTTGTTTATGATCTTCGATAAAATTTTTTGCTTTGGTTAAAAAGGTAAACGGAATTTCCTCATCAGTCCAGCGTGCAAGTTTGCCTCCCTGCATATAACCAATGCGCCCAATGCCGTTTACAATAGTCTGGTTGTGCCCATGATTAACTTCAGCAGACATTTTTAACAGTTCTGGATGATCTTTTCCTGTTGGATCAGTACCAACCGGACTTTTATAATCAACTGTAATCGGATCTTTAGGATCTAAACCTACCACCAATTGATTTTCCATAAAAACAGTAGGTACCCTATCGGCCGTAGCCGGGAAAATAAAGGAATAATCAAAACCGACTTCTTTTGGCCCGGGCTTTACCTCTTTGTTCCAGTCTTTTTCTACTGCATTGCCCAAGCCTAAGTGCCATTTGCCAACAAGGCCTGTTTTATAACCAGCTTGCTGAAAAATTGATGGTAAGGAACTATTATCTGTTGGGATAATCAATGCAGCATCGCCTGGCAAAACACCAGTTCCTTTTTTACGCCATGCATATCTTCCGGTCATTAAAGAATAGCGCGAAGGCGTACAGGTAGATGCGGTTGCGTGACCATTGGTAAATCGTAGCCCTTGTTTTGCCAGGGCGTCAATATTTGGGGTTTTTATTTTTGTTGCGCCATAACAGCTGAGGTCGCCATAACCCAAATCATCAGCATAGATGATAATTACGTTCGGTTTCTTTTGTGCTGTGGCGTAAAAGTTAAAGCTGGCGAGGCCAATAATGAGGGATAATAAAAATTTGTGGTTCATGGTTAGAAAGGGATATTCGGTTAGGCATAAAAAAGGCCAAACAATGATGCTTGGCCTTATATATTAATATTAATCTTCAGCTAAAAATGGATAACGGTAATCAGTTGGCGGATTAAAAGTTTCCTTAATAGTCCGTGGAGAAACCCAGCGCAACAAGTTAATCATTGCACCAGCTTTATCGTTTGTGCCTGATCCTCTGGCGCCGCCAAATGGCTGTTGCCCAACTACTGCACCTGTACATTTATCGTTAATGTAAAAATTACCAGCTGAGTTGCGTAATGCGTAGCTGGCTTTTTCTATAGCATATCTATCTTGTGATAAAATAGCCCCTGTTAAAGCATAAGGTGAAGTGGTATCAATTACTTCTAAAATCTGGTCGAATTCTTCATCTTGGTATACGTATACAGATAATACCGGGCCAAAAAGTTCTTCACACATAGTGGTATATTTCGGATCATCAACCACTAAAACAGTTGGTTCTATGAAATAACCTTTACTCTTATCATAATTACCACCGGCAATAACTTCAACTCCTTTATCTTTTTTAGCCTGATCAATATATTTAGCCAGTTTATCGAAAGAACGTTCATCAATTACAGCATTAATGAAATTGCTGAAATCTTCAGTTCCACCCATTTTAAATGAAGCTAAATCTCTGACCATTAATTTCTTAATCTCAGGCCAAAGGCTTTGTGGGATATAAGTACGGCTGGCAGCAGAACATTTTTGTCCCTGGTATTCGAAAGCACCACGTACAATTGCAGTAGCCGAAGCTGCAACATCTGCACTTGGGTGAACCAAAATAAAGTCTTTACCACCAGTTTCACCAACTATGCGTGGGTATGATTTGTACTTATGGATATTTGTGCCGATTGTTTTCCATATCTCCTGAAAAACTTTGGTAGAACCGGTAAAGTGAATACCTGCAAAATCAGCGTGATTAAAAACTACATCGCCTACTTCAGGACCATCGGCAAAAATAAGGTTAATTACACCATCAGGTAAGCCAGCTTCGCGAAAAATTTGCATAATTACATTAGCCGCATAAACTTGCGTATCAGCAGGTTTCCAAACCACCACATTACCCATCATGGCTACACAAGCAGGTAGATTACCCGCAATTGCTGTAAAGTTGAAAGGAGTTAAAGCAAATATAAAACCTTCTAAGGGGCGTTGTTCGGTTCTGTTCCACATGCCATTTGGAGATACTGGAGGCTGTTGTCCATAAATATCCTGCATATAACTTACGTTAAAACGTAAGAAATCTACCAATTCGCAAGCGGCATCTATCTCTGCCTGATAGGCATTTTTACTTTGCCCAAGCATGGTTGCAGCATTAATTTGGTAACGGTATTTTGTAGCAATCAAATCTGCAGCTTTCATAAAGATGGCCGCTCTGTGTTCCCAAGCTAAAGCTTCCCAATCAGCTTTGGCAGCTAAGGCAGCATCTATAGCTTGTTTTACATGACTTTTGTCGCCATAACTAAATGTGGCCAGTACATGCTGATGATCATGTGGAGCTACTACTTTCTTTTTGTTTTTTGTATGTATTTCTTCTCCGCCAATAAACATTGGAATATCCAATTGTTTAGAACGTGCCTCTGCGATAGCCTCTTTTAAAAGCAAACGTTCTTTTGTGCCTGGCGCATAGCTATTAATAGGCTCGTTAACCGGGGTAGGTACGTTAAAAAATCCTTTAAGCATATTTTATTTTTTATGATTTGGACAAAGATAATGCTTTTTGGGGTAGGCAATTCTATTATTCTGTAAAGAAAATAGAGCAAACGTTTGACTGGAATAATTCCGAGATGAGTAGGTAATTTTAAAGAAGTTGTGGTTAAAATGTGGTTGTTTTTTGGAGCGCTATGTAAAATTGGGGGAATGCCTAAAACTTAGATGTACTGAGTTGCCTCGGGTGGTGAAAAAATAAATTACTTTATCCATTTGGAGCGCAATGGCTGTGGTGCTTGGCTTTGTTCTGGTCCCGCTTTCACTCAAAGTCCTCACTCATACTTGGACTGCCCCCAAAAAGTTG
>NZ_JAGGPU010000041.1 GCF_018613605.1 Pedobacter sp. ISL-64
CCTCAGCCAGATCGGTAGCAACATCACCCTCTAACGGATTGATCAGATTAGCCTTCAAGAGGTAGATGAGTTTAAGTGAATCGTCCTTTGGAGAACTATACAAATTAGCCAGCAGTTTGTACACATTAAAATTATTGCTATCTATTTTTACAATTTCGCCGTAGTACAGCTTGGCTTTTTCAGTATTTCCCCTTTTGTTATTGATACTGCCGAGACTGAAAAGAATAGGCAGGTTTTGTGGCTGCAGTGTATAGGCCTTAACGTAAAATTTTTCTGCTTCAACATTGTTGCTTGCCATTAAGAAGCAATAGCCGATCTGGCTGAGGGTTTTAAAATCGTTTACTTCTTCTCCATAAATGCCTTTGAGGTATTGAGCAGCATCTGCATAACGCTGGGTCTGATAGAAATCGAAAAGTTTCTCCTTATCGACAGCGCTTGTATTTTGGGCATAACCAGCTAAACTTAAACCAACTAAGGCCAATAATGTAAGGAGCTTTTTCATGACAGATAATTTTAAACTAATTTATTAGTTGTTTTCGGTATTTCCAAATCTGTTTTGTTAAAAGATTGGCGAAATAAAACAAAACCAGCGCTAAGGGGTTTATAAGGAATAGTTAACTAAAAATAAGAACCTATGAATACTTTAAAGAAGTTTGAATTAATGGAAAAGATTGTGCGTGAATTAGAAGACTTACAAAACTCTCAGCAGGCACTTATTCAGAAAATTGGTAAAATTGAAGTCGATAATATCGAATTGGGCGATAATCGCCTGGAAAAAGATTTACCGGATATTCATCAAAATTTAGCTGATAACTTAGATACTATCTCAGGAATTTTAGATTACTTTGCAGGTAAAACACAAAACTTTGGTGATAAAAACAATGTTGATGCTTTAAAAGAACAGGAAGCCATTAACAATGCCACCAGCTAAAATTAATCGCATATGAAATTTTTATCTTTAACCGTTGCCTTTTTGCTTGTTGGCTTATTTGCTAGCGCACAGGTATTGCCATCTTTCCAGCTGGGTATTAAAGCTGGTGCAAATTTTTCGAAATTTGATAGTGAAAACACTTTTAACAGTAACAACCGTGCAGGTTTTTACGGTGGCCTTTGGGCCAGGGTAGGTGCTGCAGGCGTTTACTTCCAGCCAGAGCTTTATGTGTCGGGCAAAAAAGCAGATTTGGTAAGTGAGTCAACGGGAGAAGTAAATAAAGTGCGTTTTACAAGTTTAGATGTGCCATTATTGGTAGGTACTAAGTTTGGTGCTGCTGGTATTGGCCTCCGCTTAAACACCGGGCCGATGTTTTCGTTAATATTAGATGAAAATCAGAGTTTTGGTCAGGCTGCAGGAAGCGTTTTCAGAGCCGACTTTAAAAATCAGGCTTTGGCATGGCAGTTTGGAGCGGGCTTAGACCTTAAAAAATTAAGCTTCGATGCACGTTACGAACTTGGCTTATCAAAAATCAATAAAGCAGGTTATCCTGGTACTAAGTTAAACTTATTTACAGTTGGCTTAGGTTATAGGATTTTGTAACAGCTCCTTGCGAATCGTCACCCTGAATTTATTTCAGGGTCTTTTTTAGTGTGATAGATGCTGAAACAAGTTCAGCATGACGATACTAGTTAAGTGAACCTAGTTAATATAAGAAAGGGAGATATAATTAATTTTATCTCCCTTTCTTATTAATCCTCTTTTTCTGGTTCAATTTCTGTTAACTCATAAGCAAACGATCCGTTTTTTGGTACAATGGGTGTGGCCCGACCGACACTTAACGCTTTAATAAAAGATGCGCCAAAATAAAATATCAACGAAGAGTAGAATACGAAAAGCATAATTACAATAATCGAACCTGCTGATCCATAGATGTTGCTGATGTTACTCAATGGCAACAAAATCCTTAAAATATATTTTCCTGCTGTAAATAGGCATCCGGTTAACAGGCCTCCAGAAATTGCTGCCCGCCATGTAGGACGACCATTGGTTAAATACCTGAAAAGTATGGTAAACCAAGTGGTTACAATGATTACAAATACTACCTGATTAATCACCGAAGTTAAAATTAAGCTAAAAGATGGAGAACCTGATTTCAAATAGGCACCAATATAAGCCTGCACGCTGTCGGCCAATAAACCTATAAAAAACAATATTCCTACTAAAAGGATAATGGTAAAAGATATAGCCCTCGATTTAAGGGTATTAACAATCCCTTTTTTATCTTTTTGGCCTATATTCCAAATCTGCTCTAAAGAGTTTTTAATCACATTGAATAGGGTGGTAGCTACAAAAAGGAAAAATATAAAACTGAACAAAGTAACATACCAGGCCTGATCGATACCACGGATATTCCTTAGGGTTGTTCTGATCTGTAAAATACTCTCATTGTCGAGAATACTGGCCAGCCGTTCGAAAAGATGTGTAGCCAATAAGCGCCTATCGGTAAACATACCAAATAGCCTGATGAGGATAATTAATATTGGGGGTAAGGCGAAATTGGTGAAAAAAGCAGTAGCACCGGCCAGGCGTAAGGGATCATTCTGCTGAAATAAATTAAATGCTTTTCTTATGGTTGAGAAAAAAAACTTCAGATCTTCTGTTATCGATGGCATCACTCCTGCGTTAAACTCAAAAGGCCGAAAATAGTAAAAATACTTTATTCAGCCTTTTTTATGCATGTAAAGATTCTAGTTTGTTTTGGTGAAAACCAGTAAGGTTTTATCGCCATCCAGCAGATGTAGCTTATTACCAGTTATTTTAGCACCATTAACCTGATTAAGGGCATGTAAGTAAGCGCGTTCAGCTGCATCAGTTTCCTGACAGAACATTTTTGTGCCAAAAACATTTTTAACGGTTATTTTATTATCTGCAATTTCTCCCTGGCCACCGTAATTGTTACAAAATGATTTTCCACTGATTTTAAGGCTGTCGGCAAAATTTAGCGTTGCTTTTGCTGTTGTGGGTAAGTTTAAACCTGGCAGCGATGTTAACTCCCATTTAGTATTGGTAAAGCTCGCTGGATCTAATTTTTCTTTACAAGAACTCAATAATAAGAGCAGCATTCCACAGAAGATTAGGTGTTTCATAATGTAAGGTTTAAATGATTTTCCTTTTTAACATCAAAAACTAAACCATAAAAAGACAAAATTGCTTTTTGAAAGCGCTAAAATGGTTTTTCAATCTTCATCCAGTGATGTTTTATGTCATGGTAATCGAAAATAGAGATCCGTTTTAAACCCACTTTTTCCAGAACATGGATAGATCCCAGGTTATCGATATCTGCTATGCCAATAATTTCATGCAGATTTAGTTCATTAAAACCATAGTCTCGTGCCGCCATTGCAGTTTCTGTAGCGTAACCCTTTCCCCAAAACCGTTTACTGAACCGATACCCCAGATCGTAATAATTAATATGGTTATTGGTAGATTCTTTAATTAGTTTTAAGCCCGACCAACCTACAAAATTACCTGTTGCTTTTTCGATAACAGCCCATCTGCCAATACCGTTTTCGATATATTGTTTTCTGATAAATTCTATTTCTGCAATACTTTGCTCGATTGATTTTACAGGATTATTGCCAAGATAAAGATGCACTTCAGGATCACCATCCATTTCAAACATACCCTTAGCATCTGTAGGTAGCAATTCGCGTAAAATTAAACGTTCGGTTTCGGCAAAAATCTTCATTTATAATCTTTTGTTCAAAATTAAGATAATTTCTGAACCTTATCTAAGACTGTCCTCGTAAATGGGACCATACATACTTGGTACCTTATTCCCTGTTGAACGCAGGTATACAATCATTTCGCCACGGTGGTGATAAATATGGTTCATTAAAAAGCCCCGTATTACCTGGATCCTTGGCATGGGTTGGAGAACCGTTTTACCTCCAGCGGTCATTTTCCAGTCTTCGAACATGCTTTTGTCTGTGGCCGATTCGATACTTTCTTTAGCCCTGTTAAAGGCCCGTTCAAATTTGCCTATAATATTTTCGATATCGCTGATATCTACCTCGTCACGCTTATAGGTATCCATGTTAAATTCGTTACCATGAAAAGTTCCGGGATACCAATCGTAGATTTCAGCAATGTGCGATGCCAACTGGGCCGTAGTCCAGGAGTGTGCTGAGGGTATAAAATCCAAAGCACTGTTTGGTATTGCATTTAAAAGTTTGCGGGTGTTTTCTGCTTCATGAAGAAATTCACCCAAAAGTGATTTAACCAGCATCATTTTATTTTTTATAATAACTGCGAAATGGGGTGGTACTTAATAAATCACCTTAAGCGTCTTTTGGTTTTAAAAAACTGCCATCAATGATTAAAAGTTTCACGCTTTCCTGTGATACTGACCGGTGTGAACTTAAATCGTCAGAAACCACATACGTCATCCCCGCGCTAAGCGCGAATGTTGCTCCATCCTCCATTTCACTTACAAAGCTACCTGCCAAACAATGTACAATATGGCCTTTCTCGCACCAATGATCGGCAAGGTAGCCCGCAGAGTAGGTTACAATCCTGATCCTTAAGCCATCCAGGTTTAAGGTTTGCCATGTTGCTGTGCCTGTTTCGCCAGGGTATTCTACTTTTTCTATCTGGCTCCAATCTATATTGGTAAAGGGTATCGTATACATAGCTGTTTTTTTATGGCTTAAAATTAATAAAAGGAGATCAGTTTAACAGGTATGTTAAGCGGTTTTTACACTTAATGGAGTGCCTGGTTTTCTTTTCAGAATGAGTGCTGCTACCAATGAGATCAATATTCCTACAGGCAGTATTTCCATATAGGTAAATAGAACTACCATGACTGGGTTTTTGTACATTTCCTGACTGGAAGCCAGTTCTTTTGTCTTAGTTGCCAGCTCAGCTGCCGACGCAGCATCTGCTTTAGCTTCTCTAAGTGCCTGGGCAACATATTTATCCATAAAATCGGGCATAAATACGTAATAATCAATTAACCAGACCATAACATATATGGTAGAAGCTACCAAACTGATCAATGCCCCGATTTTAAATGCTTTGCCGAAAGTAATTAATCCATCGTTGTATTTATCGCGGTAGTTTTTGATGCCGACAAAAATAAAGGAAAAAGCCAATACCATTGAGGCATAACCGATAAGCATGCTGTGCTCAAGGTTAGGGTCGCTATAACATCTCGCCATAGAGAGCACCATTAAGGTTGATACAATTAAGCCGGCGATTAATCCAAATACAATTACGTTCTTTTTCATCAGTATATAGTTTGTTTTTAATTGTGATGAAGCTATCATGAGCAATATTCATCTCTGTCTGTGAGCGTTTGCTCATGATGGTTTCATCTGTTTATAATTTAAGAGGTTTACACCACAAAATTGCTTCGATTATTTTTTTTAACCCTCATACTTTAGGGTGATTTTTCAGATTGATTGCTTTTTAATACCAATCCGTCAATGCACTAAGGGATAATACAGAGTCTTTTGGCTGTTTCTATGGCCTGTGTTCTGCGTTTAACTTCCAGTTTCCCGAAAAGCCTGGCGTTGTGTGTTTTTATGGTGTTTAAGGAAACAAATAACTTTAACGCAATTTCCTGGTTGCTTAAACCTACAGACATGAGCTGCAAAACCTCCAGCTCTCTTTTGCTTATGTTGAGTTTAGTCAGTTCTTTTTCGTTGAGGATAAATGCTTCAGGCTTCCCGGTAAAAACGTCTTTTTCGATCAGTATGGTTTTGGGCCTGGTTAATTTAAGCGCAAGCCAAATACCTAAAGCTGTAAAAATAACAGCTATCGAACCAGCATAAATTTCGAACGCATGGTTGATGATAATGAAACGAAGTTCAAGCCACTTCAGTAAAAACAGTAGTGCAGCCAGGAAAACCCCATATAAGATTACGCTTTTATTTTTAGCGAGAAAATTCGATGTGTTTGCCATTGGTTATCTGTTGATCAAAAATAAGGAATTTAGTCTGAAGTAGTCAAATTCTGCCATCTAAATACAGAGGGTAAGACGTTTGAATCTGAAGGAGAAGCAAAAGCCAGAGACTGTGGTCTTTATAATTAATAGACAGTGGAATATCGGCATAAAACACAATCTGTTGCGCTTTTTAAGCAGATGTGGTAATTTTCTGGTGACTTTGATAAAATAAGCGCAATAAAGGTTATAAATTAGCAAAAAAATAAATAACAATACCTATGAAAATTACGCTTTATGCACTCTTACTTTCCGTTGTTTTATTTGGCTGCGGTAAATCTGAAAAAGCCTACAAGGCAAGACCGTTTGCTGCCAGTGACGATTTTAATGTTTTCCCGAAATCGAAGAAAAACATACTTACTATCGTAAAAACAGATTCTGGTGCTGTGGCGGCAGCCGATCGCTTTGCCATTCAATATAAAGATACCACTATTATTGTTGATGATGCGCCAAGCGCCGCTGCGCAGAAATTTATTGTTGCATCATTCATCAACACACAAAAAACAACTGTATTAGTACAGGTTGCTAATGAAACAGGTAAAATGGCCCCGTTTTATATCATTTCTGTTAATGATGGAAAAACCGAAGTGGTGAGCTTGAATAAACCATCAAAAGGTGCTGAAGATAAAAAATATACAAATGGTTTGGAAGAATTAACGCGTAGTAATATTTTGGTGAATAACGATTTTTTTATCACAACTATAAATTCAAGGGTTTATCCTATTAAGAGACAAAATCCTGACGAACGTATCCAGGGGAAATTTTTTATGTACTCTAGCGATAAAACTACACTGGTTTTTTTAACCGCCAATTCTTTGTACCAGGTAAATACGGCAACGGGCGAAACTTTTAACCTGCCATTGCCAACAGTATTAATAAATGAACCTGAAACCCTTGTTGGAAATATTCAAAGAGATTATACCTGGGTAGCGAATGCAAATGGAACATCGTTCTTAAAGAAAAATGCTGATGATGACCGCATTGTAGATATTAAGGAGTTTAAGCACTAGTCTATATTGCTTATTCCATTTAGGTGTAGATAATGAATTTTTATGACAGGTATAAAAACGGAGAATCGCATAGCGTTTATGCCGATATTGAAAAATTAGGAGAGGAGGCATTTTCTCCTAGTTACTATCCTGATGTTGAAAAAGTATTGATTGAGACTTTCCAACGCGTTAGGTTCAATCTTGAGATTATCTACAAGGAACTTAAGAATATTGATTACGTTTTCTGGGCAGATGAGACGGGAAATGACGAAGCATTATTGATGCCCTTCTCTAATACGGACGAACTACTTAATATATTAGAGCAGAACATAGAACTGGTAGGTAAACTACCAGTGTCGATGAAAATGTTTTATCAAATTGTTGGCTCGTGCAATTTTGCGTGGAATTACCAAGATAATCCAGATATTCTATGGGAGATGGCAGATCCTATTCAGGTAGCACCTTTAACCGACTGTGTTTCGCAGGTAACCGATCAATACTGGCTGGAAGAAATGGAAGAATACATTCAGGATGATGATTTTGGCTTTGCATTTCTGGATCTATCTGCAGACGATCTTCATAAGGATAATGTTAGCGGTGGCCCTCCGTATGCATTGCAGTTAAATAAGGAAAAAAGTATTGATAGTAAGTTTTTAAATGAACCTAATGACACAACATTTATCAACTATTTGAGAATCTGTTTCGAGAGTTGTGGATTTCCAGGTATGCCTTATGCTGATAATAAGGAATTTCAGAAATTCTTTGATAAAGTAAAGCCTCAATTGCAGAAAATATAAGACATTTTAACCAGCCAAGGTTAAACCACCATTGTTCTGAAGGTTAGGTTTATCCTGGGCTTACTTACTTTTTTGGTTGGTGGAAGGCGGTGCAGCCAATTGGTTTGCGTTTCATCTTTCATCACCAATAAACTTCCATTTTCTAAAAATAAGGTTACCGTTTCTTTAGTTTTTTTGTGTTTGAAAAGAAATCTTCGCTCAGCGCCGAAACTTAATGATGCAATGGCAGAATCTTTAGCTAAGGCCTTCTCGTCGTCGCTATGATAAGCCATTCCTTCATCACCATTGTGGTATAAATTAAGTAAACAAGAGTTAAATGCGGTACCTGTTTGTTCCTCTGATATTTTTTTTAGCTCCAGTAACTCCTTTGTCCATGGTAAGGCCATTTTCGATTTATTGGAGTAGGTATAAGAATAGGCTTCATCTCCGTACCAGGCTACTTTTCTTTTGGTGATGATGTGTTTGCCCATAATAAAAGCTTCGTCATTCTTCCATTCAATAGTATTCATCAGCACATCGAAATAATGATCAGCTTCTGGTATCGGAAATAATTTTCCATAATAATTTACTGTTCCATCGTATGGGAGCAGATTTTGGTTAATATCTATTGTGGTGTTGAATAAATCCATTGTTTATATGCTGTGTTTAAGCAATGCCCGCAAGGGCGGTAGCCATGTTGAAGCGCTTCATCTATAGAACGGAAAAATACACGGTTTTCTTTCTTCATCCGCTTTCCCGATCTGCATTTAAGTAATCCATAAATCTTCAACCTGGCATTTCCGCCGAGGCAAATATCTTTGTTTTTTAAATGTTTTTTGAGTTCTTCCGTTGAAATATCTGCATGTTTGATCATACAAGGTTAAGCATTAGTTTTTGCGGCCTCCCAGCCAATCATGGCTGTTTTTCTGTTCACCCCCCAATGGTAACCGCCCAAAGCACCGCTTGATTGTATTACCCGGTGACAAGGAATGAGAAAGGCTACTGGATTATCGCCAATCGCTGTACCCACAGCTCTGGATGCATTAGGATTTTGTAATTGTTTGGCAATGTTACCATAAGTGGCCAATTTACCCATAGGGATTTTTAACAAAGCTTCCCAAACTTTTAACTGGAAATCAGTGCCTTTTAAATGCAGTTTAATCTGGTGCAATTTGCTCCAATCGTGACTGAAAATAAATAATGCATTCTGTTGTTCTTTATCCAGTATCTGCTGATATTGAGCTGCTGGGAATTGGCGTTGCAAATTCGCCAAAGCAATATTTTCGTCGTCATAAAAAGCGATATGGCAGATTCCTTTTGAGGTACTGGCTACAATGATATTACCGAACGGACTTTCTGCAAAACTATAATTGATGTGGAGGTTTTCGCCGCCGTTTTTATATTCTCCCGGTGTCATCCCTTCAATGTTTACAAAAAGATCGTGCAGCCTGCTGGTTCCCGATAAGCCGGTTTCTAATGCGGTATCGAATAAACTTTGGTTTTCTTTCAGCATTTCTTTGGCATAGCCAATGCTAATGTACTGCAAAAAACGCTTAGGGGTAGTGCCTGCCCATTCGCTAAATAATCTTTGGAAATGAAAAGGGCTTAAATTTACTTTCTCTGCAATTTCTTCTAAACCGGGCTGCGTTTTAAAATTCGCCTTGATATAGCTAATGGCTTCGGCTATACGATTGAAATTGATTTCTTCTTGTGCTTTCATGGTCTTGAATAATTTATATCCAAAAGTAGTTTGGAAAGAAACGTTAAACTACCCGAAACTTGCTAAGTTTGACCGGGATTTTAAAATCCTGTTTGTTTAATTCAATTGCCGATTAATTTCTTCGCCCTTGCAAGATCGATATTTTCGTTAACATCAATCTGAAGAAAATAAGGTGCTTGCCACTGTTGGGTTTTCTCAGCCTGTTTATTTGTTACTGTATCCCAGGGAGGATAAATCCTAATCCCTCTTTTACCTTCTATTCCATTTTTGGTAATAATTTTATGTTGCACCAATATGGCTTTTGGAAAAATGAACTGGCCACATAGGTCAGCATTATTAGCAGATATTATTAGTAGGTCAAATTCATCCTGATCATTAAACGGAGTAGTAATTCCTGCTTCATTCCGCTTCCATATGGTTACAAATTGACCAGTCTTGGTTGGGGTAATTTTAGAAAGGCGGTGCTTGATTTTTAGACCGTTTAATTCAAAAGTACAGGCTGCATATTCCCGACTTTCACCCTCTATTTGCAGGTTATTTATTTGATAATTAAGCGGGCTGTAAACTAAATTGAATGCGGTTCGTAATATAAACGGTATTCGATTAATTGGACTTTCTTTTGGAAGCATATTGGCTAATAAAACTGGAGATGAAAGAAATTGGACAAAAATGGTGCTTGTGTTTAATTTACCGCAACGGCTTTAGCTTGTTGATCAACCAGGCATTTATTGTTCTTCGATAATTGATTGTCCTTTTGATTTATCTCCCGATGTCCACTGCCAGGTTTCATGAAGTCTGATTTTGCCATTGGCTAATTGTTCTGGCTTTGAATGACAGATTCCGGTCATGAGTTCCCCTTGATTATTTACCTGGTGATAGCGCATTTCAATGTTGCCGTTTTCATCAACTAAACCAATTAAATGACCAAAAATAATTTTTCCGCCTGTATAATCAGCAGTAAGGATATTTCCTGTTTGTTTATACCTAAAAATGGTTTCGTTTGATGTTTCACCATTATCTGTATTATTGATCGGTTTAAAAAGCTTGTTATTATAATTTATCATAAGTTGATAAAACTAACCATCTCCTCCTGAATAAAAAAATCCATACGATTGGCTTTCTACAAATTTCAGGTGTTTAAATCCAGTGATAAGTAATTGTATAATGGTTATTAATTTCCCGCTGATCACACAGATTAACGCTGAGTAAATTACAAATCAGCGCTTTCTGCGAAATTTGCGGGAGATTATATGTGTCTTTTTGTGCTGGAAATAACACTAGCAAATCAAAGCATTTTAAACTAGGCCAAACAAAGCTTTTCTTCCCTTTTTACCAACAGATACCTGTCATCACCTAAAATCAAATAACCGTATTCATAGCAGAAAATGTATGTGTTGCTGTTCTGGGTTTCATAACTATAAGTATGGTATTCAAAATTAAAGCCTGCCGAAATTAGCTTTTTACCGGTAACCTTGGTTTTACCATTTGGATTAAGAGCAGCAAGGATAGCACGATTCTTTCTTAGTATGTTATTTACCCTTTTAATCACGAGATTATCCTCAATCTTTAAACGATTGTTGTAATTGTTACGACAAGAATCATCGCAGTATTTTTTATCGGCCCTTCCTCTAATCAGGGCTCCGCAGTCTAAACATAAACGTTCCATAATAATTTCTTTTTTTTATTATGGGATGATGACCTAATTTATAAAAATAAAATGGTGGAATAAAAAAAATAAAACATCTTTCCTAAAGCTTTAAATGCATGTTTTCCGTGTATAAACGTTTATAAACGACTATAAATGTTTACGAACCGACTAATTTTTGATCATCTTGGCACTTTTGTCCTGTCGGTTATCGAGGTGATGACTGTTCGTTAAACATTTAGAAACTTAAAATTTAAAGATCATGGAAAGTGCAATTAACAAAGTAGTATTGAGCGGATTTGCAGGAGCAGATGCAGAGATTAAAACTTTTGGAAATCAGAAATTAGCAAGAGTTAACCTGGCCATAAACGAAAGCTATAGAAATGCTGCAGGTGAGGACATAAAAAAAGTACAATGGTTCAATTTAACTTTCTGGAATGCAAAAGCCGAAATTGCCGAAGCTCAGGTTAAAAAGGGTACAGGATTAAGGGTAGAGGGCAGGTTACAGGCAAATAGTTACGACAGTAAAGATGGGAAAAAGCGTTATGGGGTAGATGTAGTCGTTAGCGATGTGATAATTAGAGAAAATGAAAAACAGGAGGCTTTTTAGCCTGTAGAATAATCGCATCATGTAAATGTTTGATTTATATGATGCGATTTAAAGATTACAATTTAATAGAAAGGCCAGTATAAAAATTAATTCCTGGGGCTGGGTTAAAATACCTCCCATTTGCGGCGTTTAAATCATTACCTAAGCTGTAATCAACATTTAGTAGATTGTTTAAGCCTGCAAATAAATCAAGACGGGTTCTGCTTAACCTTAGGTTTTTTATTCCTGCCTTTACTTCAAGCAGATGGTATCTTTTAGAGAAGGTGGTATTGGCATCATTTAGCGGAATGGCTGAGGTGTAGTTGTGTTGAGCAAAGAAATAAAGTTCTTTCTTAAAGTTAAATTCGAGACTATTAACCCATATGTTTTTTGGAACTCCGGTAAGTTGGTTACCCGCATAATTGCTAGTGCCGCTTACAAAATCTTCAAATTTAAATCGGCTCCAGGTATAATTGCTTCTTAGTTGTAATCCTGTTAACCATGAAGTATTGTTTTTGATAATCCACAAGGCTGTTTCCAATTCAATACCTTCTTGTTTTGTTCCGCCTGCATTTATGAAATATTCAGCGTCGTTTTGATTTAACCTTCTTACAATAGCATTTTTTAACTCGTAATGGAATATATTTCCGTTGGCGTAAAAGCGGTTATTCCCTGTTTTATACCTTAAGCCCAGTTCATAGTTCCAGCCTGACTCTGCTTGCAGGTCATTATTTATGTTGGTATCAGACGACCTCACTTCTGCGATAGTAGGCGTTGAATAACCTTTACTTACAGAAGCCCTGACAGAGATGTCATTTGCGATTAAGTAAGATAAGGCGGCCTTTGGCATAAATTGGGTATTAAACTTACGCTCTTTTGTTGCAATTGTTACAGGGAAGTAACTTTCATAGTTGTAGCTAAAAAAGTTTAAACTGGACGCAAGTTCGATCAGAAATTTATTGTTGATGTCGAAGTTTAATCTGAAGTAAGCAAAATCCTGGCTGGCTTTTAAGCGGTCTGAAGCTTGCATTGAGCTAGCTTCCCCGCTATTGTTATTAAAGTTTTTAATCTGACTTTTGGTAGCAGAACTTTCTAATCCTATTTGAGCATTAAATTTAATGTCTTCTTTCGCCTGAGCATATTCTAAAAATGTTCTTAGTCCAAACGTACTTTCGTAGCGCTGTTCGTAATTAGTTATAAACGGGTTCTTGAAGTCGGTATACGAGGTAAACAAAGCAATAACATGCTTTAGGTATTTATTGATCTGGTACGAATTGGATATTCCCCCGAAAATGGTTTTATTGTAAATGGCAGCTTGCTGTGAAATGGCGCCAGGTAGTGTTGGTGTTGCCGGACGGGCTAGTTTAGGATTTTGATCTAATTGCGCAAGCGTTAGTCCGCCTGGTGTTTCGTAATTTAAATCGCTGTAAAAAGCAAAAGCCTTTAAACTACCAGCATTGCTATAATTCCATTGCTGCAGCGTTTGAAAATATTTTCTACCCATTGCACTGTTTTGTCGATACCCATCGCTTCTCTGATATCCTTCGCTGACGCTGAAACTATACTTTTTATATTGTTGCTTGATTGATGCCGTTTGATGCAAAAGACCATAAGAACCTCCAATTGCTGAAATATTAATTTCATTGCGGTTTATGGCGGGGGGATTAATCAAAATAGCACCACCTGTATTTGCACCAAAAATACTGGCTTCTGGTCCCCTATAAATCTCCATCATACCTACCGCAGAAACATCTAAGGCATTCAAGTAGGTATTTCCACCTGCATCAGTTAACGGGAAATCATCAATATAAATTTTAATATTTCGAATGCCAAAAGGAGATCGGAGCAAACTGCCACGAAGCGATAAACGATAGCTACCTGGCGAACGCTCTTCCATCCTTACACCAGGAACAGTATTTAAAGTGCTAACTAAGGAACTGCTCTGCTGATTTCCGATTAAATTGCTATCAATCAAAGTTACGGCTGATACCGATCTTAATAACGAATGTGAATTGTAATAGCCTTTAACGGTAACTTCTTCGAGTTTTTTGGTCGAATCGGGCTTTATTGTTTGCGCTAAACCGGTAAAGGAAAATAAAGTCAAGAGTAAAGTAAGGTTCGGTTTCAATAGATCGATAATTGATGGTTTAGCCACAGATTGGCAGATAAATTTAGTGCATATTCTGCTAACCTGTGGCTATTTTGTAAATTATTTAGCAGCAACCCTCCAAATTATGCCACTAACATCATCGGCAACCAGTAATGATCCATCGGGTGTTAAAGTAACACCAACAGGCCTGCCATAAACTTCGGCCTTATCTGCATCAGCCACAAAACCAGTTAAAAAATCCTCTGGTTTGCCTGCTGGCTTTCCATCTTTAAAGGGCACAAATGCAACTTTATATCCGGAAATAGCAGAGCGGTTCCACGACCCATGCTGGCCTATAAATGCACCTCCCTGATATTTTTGAGGGAATTTTGTGCCTTTGTAAAAAGCTAAGCCTAAAGAGGCGGTATGCGCACCTACGGCAATATCGGGCACAATTGCTTTTTTAACCAGCTCCGGATTTTTACCTTTTAAACGGGGATCTTCATTCTGACCAAAATAAGAATACGGCCATCCATAAAAGGCACCGGGTTTAACACTGGTAATATAATCGGGAACAAGATCATCCCCCAATCCATCTCGTTCATTTACGGCCGTCCAAAGTATGTTTGTAGCTGGCGCCCAATCTACTCCAACGGGGTTACGCAAACCACTAGCATAAATTCTCTCACCTGTTCCATCTGGATTGATTTCCAGTATATTAGCTCTTCTTACCTCGTTTTCCATTCCATTTTCACCAACATTACTGCCCGATCCCACGGTAATATAAATTTTGCTTTTATCCGCATTGGTAATTAAATTTCTCGTCCAATGATTGTTATATCCACCGGCTGGGAGGCTCAGGATTTTTTTGCCAGTAGCATTTATTTTTGTGTCGCCGGTTTTATAAGGAAATTGCCACAAGCCATCGGTATTGGCTACATAAAATGAATTGCCAATAATCAGCATTCCGTAAGGCTGATTGAGTCCGTTCAAAAAAGTGGTAACAGTTTCTGGTTTGCCGTCTTTATTTTCATCGCGGTATAATAAAATCGTGTTGGCACTTTTACCGGGCACTTCAGATTTAGCTTTGCCGGTTACTGCATTGGCAACCGCTTCTGCAGTGCTTCTTTCCGAATTAGAAAGCGCTACCAGTACATCCCCGTTTGGGGCAATATAAGTATTGCGCGGGCTTTTAATGTTTGAAGCAAATCTGGTTACCACAAAACCCTCTGGGGCAATGGGCGTTTTACCTTCGGGCCAATCGATAACCTTGCTAAATTTACTTTTGGCTGCATTGGTATCGGGTGCAGGTAAATCTACGGTTCCGCTTTTGGTAGTAAGTGTTGTATCTTCTCCTTGCTTTTGCGAACCTGAATCAGACTGACATCCGAAAAGAATCATGGATGAAAGTATTGCTGTGCAGAAAATTTTATTTTTCATGTTAACCCGTTTTGATAAAGGAAATTAGTTCAGAAAAATATAACATCAAAAACGGACAGATGGTTTGCCAAGCGCACAAAGATCATTATAAACAATAAAAGGAAAGTACCCTGGAGTACCTTCCTGGAGAGCGCATATTATTTTCCCTTGGTTCAATGCTATGTTAACAGGGAAGTACTTTTATTATATAATCTTTTAAAATTGAGATATTGATTGAGCAACAAAAATCTGATCACCGAAAAGATGATCCGTTTTTAGAGTTATGGGAGTGGAGCAAAGGAATTTGAGCATAAATTTCCAGTTGTTAATTTGAAAACGATTAATTAAAACTAAATTACAGTATTACACCTAATTTTTTAGTTAAATTTTGTTAAATCGTTTCTAAACAAGCTACCCTTCTTTTCATTCAAGTCGTTTTACAATGTTGTCAAGGCTGTCAACCACAAGATTGAATGCTATTTTATTGTCAGGAAACAATGTTTGTAATTCAGTTCTCAATTGAACAAAAGGCTGTAAAGCTTCTTCATTACTTGTTATTGATTTGTCGCACGAAATTGATATTTCATAGCTGTCATTTAATTTTTTTGCATAAACATATTTTGTAACGGCTTCGTCAAAGAAGACTGTCTTTGTAAGGCCGTCGGCAATTTTATTTACTTCAGTTTCTGAAATATTGTTTTTGTCAAAGGCTATTTCGTGCTTCATTACTCCATAAGTTTTAGTGTCAGTCCCTACGTTTGTCCCTGAGTCAATTAATAATGCAAACCCAAAAATTGGAATTACTGTAATTGTAAGTCCTATAACCCCAACTCCAATTGTGCGCCACCAACTATGTAATTGTCTGCCTGAATTAATGTGCGAAGTAATTTTTTGTCCTTGAAAGTGTTTGACAAGATAGTACGCAATTGCTGTATAAATCAAGGGGATAATTTGATTTGGTATTTTAACATTTTCTGGTATTAAAAATACCCCACCGAAAACCACAATAGTTGCAATTATTGCATAAATCCAAGTCTTTTTAGCCTTGTCAAATTCGTTAAATGTTTTAAAGTTTTCAGCGATTAAATAGCCAGCGGCTAATGGTCCACCGAGAAATGTACCGACCCAAATTGCCCTGTCTTTGTAAAGTTTTTTAGTCGATATCTGAATGTCGATTGTTTGTTCCATTGTAGTCTTTAGAGTTGCTTGTAACGTCCCAAGGTTCGGCGCAAGTTGACGGTTACATTAAATTTCTGTACAATTAGGTTGTAGTTGAATTTTCGACAATACAGGTACGGCACTGTCTCTAAGTCATTTTGTATTTATTGCTTTGGTATTGTGTTGTTTGTGCGGCTTCGAATTTGTTTCCAATATTCTTCCCTTGCATCTTCGTCAATATGAATTGGGATTCTTTCTCCATAGAGCCTGTCGCCTCCATCTTTTTTGCAGCCCGAAATCCAATAATGTTCCCCAGTCTCTACGTCAAAATAGTTAGCCTTAAATCCTTGTCCACCTAAAGTTTGAAAGGTTTTTCCATTGTAGTGAATCGATTTTCCGGTCTTGGAAAATTGTACTCTTCCGATCCTAGCCTCACCTGTCAGACTCTCCCCTTTATATTCGATATACATGATTCTTGTTTTCACTTAGATGGGTGCTTTTTAATGGTTTGGCAATACCTGTTGGCAAACGTTTCTTTATTTGTTACGGGACGTAAACCAGGTTAATATCAACAGCATAGCTGTTGTCTTTTTCGCTTACTTCAGCGTTAAGTACTAAATCACTTAACCCCTCATTTTTAGTGAAGAGGTCAATTATCACGTTCCAATATTCACCATAACAAATGTAAACAGAAGTGTCCCAAGTTTCGTCTGGTAAATCAATGAGTTCCTCTCCGTAGTCCTCGATGTACTCTTGTATTTGTTCCGCAGTTTTATCTGAAACAAGATTTACGTTATTGACGCCTAAACTTAGGTTGTAGTCCCTATTTACAAATGCTTTCACTATGTTTTTAAAAATGGGTCTCCAAATGTGTGGTATTGGAAGTTCTTCTTCTTTGTTTTTTTCTACTAGGATTTCACTCATTGTGTTTAATGTTTGCTAACATTTTGGGGCTTGCAGAATGGTGACGGTTGAGATTTTACTTATCGTAGATTATCTGATCAGATTTTCCTGTAATTTCTTTTCAATGTCTTTAGCGTTTAATATCAGTGCAGAAAATTGTGGGTCTGATTTTACCAGTAAAAATTTGCCGTTAGGAATAATAATTGCCGAGGTTCCGCAAGAAGTAACTTCTTTAAATAATAATTTTCTAAGAAAACCCGAATCGGTTTCTATTTCTAAACCTTTTGATTTAATTGGACTGAAACTTTTTCCATCCTCACGATATTGGTAAATGGCAACTTTTGGTCTGGCTTCGGCTTTTTCCAGAATGTTTTTTTGAAAGGCCCATCTTACATTGTTCAGGAATTCTGCGTTCTGATAGTTAAGGTCTTTCCAGCAGTCGTCTTTATTGAAATCGTATTTGATGATAATGGTATCTTTTAGCGTAAGTCTTTCATTTTGTTTCAAGAAAGTATACAACGAATCCATCTGGGCATCAGTTAATGTCCCCGCCTGATAACGTTTGGTTTCATCCATATATAGTTTTGGCGAACAGGCATATATAAAGATGGAAAGAAAGAGAAAGGTAGATAATTGAAGTTTGATTTTAGGGTTACTTTTCATTTGTGTGAGCGTTAATGTCGAATATTCCGATCAAATTTCGATTTTCTGACCAGGAAAGTTCTTAAAAATAAATTTATAACTAAAATTTTATTAGACAATATTTTTGAATAGAAATTTCGTCATTGCGAGGAGGTTTTTCAGCCGACGAAGCAATGACGACCATGGCAGCTAACTCAACCTTTTAAAATCTTAGCTTTTTCTGCATCAAATTCTTCCTGCGATAAAATTCCGGCATCAAATAACTCTTTTAAATCTAATAATGCCTGTTTTTTCGCAGCCATATCATTTTTTGGAACTTCAACAATATTTTCTGTTGATACCGTACTTGTTGCTTGCACATTTGGATTAGCTGGAAGGCCATATTTCAACAATAGTGCTGTAATTTCATTAAAACCCTTAATATTCGAATAATCTATTGCTTTCTGTTCTTTTACATTTACAATGGTAGGGTCGGCTGATTTTTCGAGTAAAAATTTTACCGCATCTTTTTTACCATTCGCAGCCGCGTAATGTAAAGCAGTGTTTCCGCTTTCATCCTGAATATTAATGTTTGCACCTTTTTCTATTAATAGCTTTAACATACTTAAATGGCCGCTTTTGGCTGCTACATGCAGCATGCTCTCGCCTCCGTAGTTGTAGTTATTGTTGAAAGAGAAGCTGGCCGAAATGGAAATGTTATTGGCGGTTTCTACCCATTCTAAGTACGAATACATCGAATCGTCGTTACCCGAAAGCGGTTTAGCATAGTTTACATCTATACCATTGGTTAAAAATAAATCAACAATTTCTTTCTGATTATTGGCGCAGGCATACCAGATGGGCGATAGGCCATTTTTTGATGAAACAAATACATCTGAACCCTTTTCTACCAATATTTTGGTCAACATCCTGTTGGCATCATAACAGGCAATTAGTAAGGCCGATTCTCCGGCATGATTAATATGGTTGATATTTCCACCTTTTTCGAGAATAAGCTCAACCATTGGTGTGTTTTTAGATTTAACTGCAAAAATTAAAGGTGAATCACCATATTTATTGGTGGTATTGATATTCGCGCCAAATTCCAATAATTTTTGAACAATTTCTTTGTTCCGCCAACTTGCAGCAATAAGCAAAGGCGTTTCTGCCTCGTTATTTTCTCCATCAACTTCAAGACCTTGATCGAGGAGTTTTTCTAACACTTCAATCTGTCCGCTTTGTGCAGTTAGGTGTAATAAGCTGTTCCCTTTAAAATCCTTAATGTCAACTCTTGCACCTTTATCTAAAAGAAATAGTGCAGTTTGTTTCTGTTTTTGTAAACAGGCAAAGTAAAACGGTGTTTCTCCAGCATGATCTTCGTAATCTAAGGCTGCCCCACGATCTATTAAAATCTGTACAAGGTCTAAATATCCACGGTGGGCGGCATAATGGAGGGCTGTTCTGCCTTTTTCATCTGTATAATCTACCTCTACCTCTTGGTTGGCCAATAAAAGTTCGGCTATTTTGCGCTTGCCGCTTTCGCAGGCAATAATAAATGACATCGACATATGTTAAGATTGTTTCATGAGCAGTTCTACAGTTTTTATTTTCAGGTTATCATCAGATGCAAGCATCAGTGCGGTCTGATCCTGATCATTGGTTAAAGCAATATCTGCTCCATTTTCAATCAAAAGTTTTACTTTACGATAAGTTTCTTTCGCTTTTTCTGCTTCGTAATTTACATTGTAGGCACAAACTTTATGCAGCAGGGTATTCCCTTTATTATCGGCCCTGTTTACATCTACCTGTCCGGTTTCTAACACAGCCTGTAAAATGTCAGCCTGTTTTTCGGCTATAATATCCAATGGAGTAGTATCAGTGCCATACCACATGCTGGCCTGATATAAATCAGCGCCATCTTCAATCAGCTTCTTAAGGAAGTTGATGCCACTTTCACTGTTCGACATCATCCGCACATATTCAAATAATAATGTTTCGCCGTTTTTATTAACCTGATCGAAAGCTGGTGAGGCAAAATTGCGCAGCGTATCGTATATGTTTTCGCTCTGTGAATGTACCACGGCATAAAAGAAAGCTGAATTTCCATCGCGGTCGGTATGATTGGGATCGGCGCCATTTTCGAGCAGATGGGCAATTAAATTTTTCTTGTTAAACTTTATTGCAGTAATTAATGGGGTTTCCTGCACCACATTGCCTTCATTAATATCAACACCTTCGCTAAGAAGAAGTTCGATATATCCTTTAAGCAGATCGGTAGTCTGTTCATCGTTTATGTTATACCTTCGGAAACTGCTTTTCACCACCTGATGGATGTAGTTTTCTTCTGCATTGTTTTTGAAGTTAGCTGTGCAGCCTGTATCGATACATGCTTTGATCAGCGCTAAACTCACCCCGTTTTCAAAGAAATAACTTAATAGTGTTTTGGTGTTAACCTCATCATTTAAGTTGTCGAAATGAGTAATAAATTCATTGAAAAATGCAATATCTTCATCGTCATTACCAAGGTTGCGGACAATAGCCTGAAAAATGCTTTTGTCAAAACTGTCGAATTCATAAATGTCGGTTTCGATGGTTTTATCCTTTAGCATCATATTCAGGATTTCGTACTGTTTCTCTCTCACCAGATGATCAAAAATAGATGATTTATGATGTTCCTGAATGCTTTTAGAAAGTTTTTCGCCGTTATGCATCATGCTTTTAGCCTCTTCGAATTTGTGGGCATTTAACTGTTGATCTAAGGTAGGTTCGGTCATTTTTAATTAAAAAGTTTAAAATAGATAGGTATATGGTTTTGACGCTACAAAAGTTTAGCCAAAGAAATGGTTCAATAAAAATATATGGAATGCTGCAAAGCCAGAATAATAAGAAGATGTACTGTTATAGTTACTTTTTTTGGAAAGCAGTTGTAGTACTCGATCGGTTAATTTCTTCCTGCTGCCATGAAAAATGGCATTCGTTCGATCCCTTAGGTTTAGTTTGGTCATTTTTCTGCTACTATGCCGGTTTTCCGTGCTACAGGCCTAAGTTTCTAGCCCTGATCGGAGCGGGCATCCCGATTTATCGGGATAAAGCGGAGAGGTACTGTCTTTAAAAGCAAATAAAAGTTGATAAAATTTTATCTTCTGAGAAGCATTAATTTAAATGCTTTCCATTTGTAAAACAGCACAATAACTTTACCTTTGTTTTAGTGATAACTTCCTTCAGGAATTTTATCATGTGTAGCTCTGGATTCTTCTGGAGCTATTATTTTTTTCTAAAAAG
>NZ_JAGGPU010000042.1 GCF_018613605.1 Pedobacter sp. ISL-64
CTTTTTAATTTTTTTAAAAAGGTGATTTTGGCACAAAAAAAAAGCCTGCGTAAAGCAAGCTTTTTCTAAAAATATCGTATAAATTAATGGATGCCCTTAAACAACCTGCTCCATCTTATTTTATGCAAGAAAGATGCAGTACTATCCCAGCTCATCCAAACAAATAAAGCTTTACCTACAATATGGTCTTCTGGCACAAAACCCCAATAACGCGAATCGGCCGAATTGTGGCGGTTATCACCCATCATCCAATAGTAGTCCATTTTAAAAGTATAAGTAGTGGCTACTTTATCATTAATATACCAAATACCTGCTTTTTGCTCTACTTTATTTCCTTCGTAAGTTCTAATAGCCCTGTAGTACAGCGGCATGGTATTGCTATCGATTTTAACGGTCCATCCTTTTGAAGGGATTTTAATCGGCCCGAAATTATCCCTGTTCCATACCCTGTCTGGATCGTACGGAAAAACACCTCCCGGAACAGCTCCTGCCGGATCTGGACTTAAGGTAACCGATTTCACAAAATCAAATGCTTTTAATTTATCGGCAATTTCTGGCGATGCATCTACAACGTATGTCTTATCTGCAATAGCAGGTGTTCCACCTAAATTAAGTTTAAATTCATCAAGTACAGAATAATTAAAATCCATGGTTTTAAACTCGATGCGATATGGCATCATACCCGTGTTTTTTAAAGGCTCATTTTTGCCATTTACATTGGCAACACCATTACTCATTGAAATTACATCGCCCGGAATACCTATGCATCTTTTTATAAAGTTCTCCCGTTTATCTACCGGACGGTCTATTATTGTAAATGTGCTTCTAACCTGCTGCCGGCCCATGCTACGTTCTAATGCATAATAACTTTCTGCCTGGTTTTCTACGGCAACAGTATCTCCTTCGGGGAAGTTGAACACCACAACATCGTTTCTCTTAATTTTAGATAAACCTGGTAAACGATGATATTTCCACTGCACACCATCCCAATAAGCTTTGGTAGAAGTGGTTAAAGGCATAGTATGGTGAGCAAAAGGAAAAGCAACAGGGGTCATCGGGATACGCGCCCCATAGTTAACTTTGCTCACAAAAAGAAAATCGCCAATCAGCAAAGATCTTTCCATCGAACCAGATGGAATGGTATAAGCCTCGATAAAAAATACGCGGATGATGGTTGCTGCTACTACTGCAAAAACAATTGCATCAACCCACTCACGGGTTTTAGTTTTTTTCTTCTTTGGGGCATCTTTTTTTCGTTGCCAGAATTTATAATTCATATATCTTATTTTTGGTTTGCGATTTATTAATCGGTTACCTGTTATCTGTAATCCTTCGGTGTGATTTCACAGATTTAGTGATTTCACAGATTATATTGTGCTTTGGTCTTTAGACTTTATTCAAAAATATCAGTAATGTTGAAAAATCCTTTTTTATCTTTCACCCATTCCGCTGCCACAACCGCACCTAAAGCAAAACCAGCTCTGTTATGGGCAGTATGTTTAATTTCAATTTCATCTACCTCGCTACTGTAAATTACAGTGTGCGTACCCGGAATATTCTCTATTCTATGCGATTCTATCAGTAATTGTTCTGCCTTCGGAAACAACTCGATATCTGTCCCTACTACTTCATTTAACCACTCTTGCTTTCTATCCAGGTTATCTACAATCCCTTCTGCAAGGGTAATGGCTGTCCCACTTGGTGCATCCAATTTTTGTGTATGGTGAATTTCTTCAACCTGAACCTCGTAGGCAGGGTAGTTATTCATCAGCTTTGCCAAAGTTTGATTCAGCTTAAAGAATAAATTTACGCCAATACTAAAGTTAGACCCATAAAGCAGGGTATTGTTACTGTTGTTGCAATCGTCTTTTACTTCCTGGAGTTTGCCATACCAGCCTGTTGTACCTACAACTATAGGCACATTGGCATCAAAGCAGGCATCAATATTTTTTAAAACCGAATCAGGCGTACTAAAATCGATGGCTACATCAGCCGATTTTAAATTTTGTCTGGTTAAATCTTCCTGGTTATCGATCGTTATTTTTAAAACAATTTCGTGGCCACGTTCTACTGCAAATTTTTCGATAATCTGCCCCATTTTACCGTACCCTAAAAGCGCAATTTTCATCTGTTTATATTTTTTTCAGTTTCTATTCTTATTTTTTGTCCTTAACCTTAGCAGTTAATTGTCAAATCATCACGACTTCAAATGTTTATCTATATTTAATATCCATGGTGGTTTTCGATATTAAAACGTTAGTGATAATTTTAACGCAGGCGTTGCATTGAAACCATACATCGAATTGGTATTAATCATGGATGGCATTACCTTAAAAGAAAGGTTATCATCAATATTGAAGAAATGCAGACGAGCGGCAACATAGGCATCTACGATATTAGCGAAATAAACCAAACCGTAAGAGAACAATACAATTTGTTTATTTCTTCTATAGGTATCTTTACCGGTTGTTATTCCTTGTGTAGAATACCTTGTAGTTACCTTGTCTGCGTTTACAAATGGGCCATCCGGATTTGGTTTATCATTGTGATCGTTGCGATACTGCAGCTCTGTCAAGTAAAGATTATATTGTTTACTACTTTCGATGTACGACATGGTAAGCACGGTTATACCACCATAAATCGCTGCAATTTTACCTCCGGTATATAATTTCTGGAAAAACTGATTTTTTCCTGCTCTTGTACCATAACCGTCGTTTAGCAATTGCATATTGTACAATTGACCCCAGCCTGGTATAATCATCGATCTGAAAACCGCTTTTCTACCGGCAACTTTACCCGGATTAACATACTTGGCTTTCATCGAATCCTTTCGGGTCATTGGTTTTTTAGCCGCAGTATCTAACGATTTAGATAATTTAATTTTCGAAGTATCAGCAGTTTTTAATACTGTATCCTTAACCTGCGCTGAGGCTAAGTTTACAAGAAAAAATGTAAATGCAGCAACCAGTATTAAAAGCTTAGTCTTTTGCATTACCAGTCTAATAACTCTAAAATTCGGTTTAAGTCGTCATCACTCATAAAAGGAATTTCTATCGCCCCCTTACCGTTCTGACTTACTTTTAACTTTACGCGGGTAGCAAATTTTGAAGCCAGATCGTCCTGCAATTTTTGATATTGAAAAGAAACAGCTTTTTCTTTCGATTTTTCACTGCCTTTTAAAGGTACATGCTGCAGATTACGTACAAGCTCTTCTACCTTGCGTACCGACAACCCTTTTTCTAAAATTTCCTGGTGGATAAACAATTGTTTATCTACACCATCAACATTAATTAAGGCTCTTGCATGCCCCATGCTAATTTTCTGATCGCGGATGGAAGCTTGAATAGCTGGCGGAAGTTTTAACAAACGCAGGTAATTGGTAACTGTTGTACGGTTTTTACCTACACGTTCGCCTAATTGCTCTTGTTTTAAGCCCACCTCGTCAATCATCCGCTGGAAACTCAATGCCACTTCAATGGCATTTAAATTTTCGCGCTGAATATTTTCGATCAAGGCCATTTCCAACATCTGTTGGTCGTTGGCACTGCGGATGTAAGCAGGAATCTGTGTTAAGCCAGCTAGTTTCGAAGCCCTGAACCTACGCTCGCCAGAAATGAGCTGGTATTTGTTTGCGCCAAGTTTTCTAACCGTAATGGGTTGTATTAAACCTTGTATCTTGATTGAATCGGCAAGCTCGTTTAAAGCTACCTGGTCAAATTCGGTACGTGGCTGGTATGGATTGGTTTCAACTTCAGTTAAACTTACGTGACTGATATTGCCAATCTGCTCGGTTTCGCTCACAGCATTTACCTGCTGTTTCGGCGGATGAGAAGATTCGCTATCATCTAAAAGCGCACTTAACCCTCTTCCTAAACCTGTTTTTCGCTGAAAAGATGTCATCTATAATTTATAAAGTTGCTGTTCCTATGTTTTCTTCTTCCTTTAAAAGGCCGTTTTTCTTTACAATTTCGCGGGCAAGATTAAGGTAGTTAATGGCACCTTTGCAATTGGCATCGTGCATAATTACCGAAACGCCATAACTAGGTGCTTCACTTAAACGTGTATTACGCTGAATAATGGTATCGAAAACCAGCTCGTGGAAATGTGTTTTTACCTCTTCTACCACCTGGTTTGATAAACGTAAACGCACATCGTACATGGTTAATAAAATACCTTCAATTTCCAGATCAGGGTTTAAACGGTTCTGAACAATCTTTATGGTATTTAATAATTTACCCAAACCTTCTAGCGCAAAATACTCACACTGAACAGGAATAATAACCGAATCGGCCGCTGTTAAAGCATTGATGGTGATTAAACCTAAAGATGGTGAACAATCGATGATAATAAAATCATACTGATCTTTGATTTTCTCCAAAACCGCTTTCATTTTGTACTCGCGGTTGTTCAGGTTAATCATCTCGATTTCTGCACCAACCAGATCGATGTGGGCGGGCAGTAAATCTAAATTTGGTGTATCCGTTTTTTGGATGGCCTGTAAAGGATCGATATCATTAATGATACACTCATAAATACTATCTTTAATATTCCGGGGATCGAAACCGATACCTGAAGTCGAATTTGCCTGAGGATCAGCATCAACCAGTAAAGTTTTGTATTCTAATACGGCCAAACTCGCAGCCAGGTTTATAGATGAAGTTGTTTTACCAACACCACCTTTTTGATTTGCTAATGCAATAATTTTGCTCATCTATGTATCCGAAATTTACTTAACGTTTATTTGGGCTGTGTTATTTATGCGTTTTAATTGGCAAAAAGTTCTATTTTTGCGTTGTTTACGGCCTTTTTCACAATCAGCTAAGATACAAACTATATGGCAATTTTAGCAAGAAGCGTGTTTGGGTTTTACACATCTTATTAACAATTATCCATGATCACAATTATAGCCGCTACCAACAGGCCCAATAGCAATACGCTAAAAGTTGCTAAATATTACCAAAGGCAACTAAAAGAAAAAGGAACTGATGCCAGCTTGTTCAGCCTGGAGCACCTGCCTATAGATGTTTTGAATACGGATATGTATGGCAAACGATCAGCAGCTTTTCAAGAAATCCAGAACATGATTAATAACACCGAAAAGTTTTTATTTATCATGCCAGAGTACAATGGAAGCTACCCAGGCGTACTAAAAGTATTAATAGATGCCTGTAATTTTCCCGATAGCTTTTATGATAAAAAGGCTGCTTTAGTCGGAATTTCTTCTGGTAAATATGGCAATATCCGCGGTGTAGATCATTTTACAGGCGTTTGTCATTACATCCACCTCCACATTTTGCCTTTACGCCTGCACATTCCGAATATTAAAACCGAGTTAGATGCCGAAGGTAATTTCAATCATCCGGATACCATCAAGTTTACCAACGAGCAGATAGATAAGTTTATCAAATTCTAATCGTCATTCATTTTTTCCTGCACCCTGCAATCCTAAATCTTGGAACAGACCGGGCCACCTAAACCTGATGGAAGCGGCACGCAGTAAAGCGGACAGCGGGAACTACACCAACCTAAATGCTACTTAACCTGCTTTCCAAAAAAATAGTCTAATCTTCTTTTGAAAAGCCCAGCCTGCATTTCATAGGAGTGTCAGTCTTGCTCATATCTTTA
>NZ_JAGGPU010000004.1 GCF_018613605.1 Pedobacter sp. ISL-64
TTTGTAAACATAGGAGACTTGAGCTAGGAAGGGTAATTTGAATCCAATGCCTGGTGAGCTGATACACATATTCCCGAATGGAATTTTGCCCATCCTCTAAAAATTCTGCCCATCCGGTGTAGCGTGGCAAAGTCATCATGATTTCTGAAACATGGCCATCAATATGATGTAAGGTAGCCTTTACCGCACAAATTGCAGGTAATACATTAATGTTGGCTGATTCAGCTGCAACCTGAGCAGGGAGCTGTGTGTTTTGGTTTTTACTTTTGGTAGTTCGCATAACCGTAAAATAAAGTATCCTGGTCGCTGCGAACTACCAAATAACTCTTCACAGAGAAATTGAAAATGTGGGGCTACCACTCGACCAGGAATATTGTTAAAGAAATTTAATTGATTTTAGCTCTGTGTTTAAGTGAATGATGATATTAATTAGTAATTCGCATTAGCAATTTAGAAATAATACCTCAAACCACAAAGAAAATTTAATTATTAAATTAATTCCCGGTCGCGGCAAACGAACAAGTAACTCTTTCAGATATATAAGAAATGCGGAGCTACAACCCGATCAGGAATATTATTCATCACAGAAAAGCGATTTAAATGTTCAAAGTATTCCTGCTGATCGGTACAACCGCACTTTGAATATTTTAAAGTGCGGTTTTTTTGCCAAATCGGTGTTTTAAAGTGTCTCAGCATTGTTTAGTTATTGCCGTTGCTGATTTCAGCGTCACATAGGTTTTTAAGATCGATAACCAGCTGCTCCAACCGGGGCCATCTAGGAGTTATTCGCTAGTGTTAAACATGTTTTGTTTGAGTTCGTCGTTTAAATGTAGAAAAGGCCTTCGCTAAAACAAGGGGAAGCTGGAAATTGAAATATATACCTTAACCGTAAACTAATGCTTCTGAAAACGAGGATTTTATTTTGGTCCGGACGCGGCGGAAGTTAGTATTCATCTATTTTAATGAATCACAACCAGGTTTATTGGGAAAACCCACCAAATAAAGGAAAGAACCACCATTGCCAGAATGCCCAGGACCAACGCCTGCCAGCTATCCTTTATTTATGCAAGCAAGTCATTTCATTAATTTCTTTGCGTATTTCAGGATAATCTCTATTTTTATGCACATTTCAAACGCCACTCAAATGAAATTTTCGCTCCTTCTACTGCTGGGCATGTTATTGTTTTGCCACGGCTATTCCCAAACAGGGTCTTTTGATACTGCTTTTGGTGATGCTGGTACAGTTAAACTAAAACTTGGTTACCCCAATTTTTCCGTAGGAGCAGTCGCAGTTCAGTCTGATGGCAAAGTACTAGTTGCCGGCGGGGCTTTTAATGCTACTGACGATTTCTATGTAACCAGGTTCTTGGCAGATGGTACGGTGGATAAAAATTTTGGTGGAAGCGGAGTAGCCTATGCAGATATGTCCGGATCAGATAAGGCAGTAAAAATTATTGTACTTGCTGACAACCGTTTTTTAATAGCAGGCCAATCCTACCAAACCGGCACCAGCCGTTCCTATGTAATCAGATACACAAAAGACGGACAGCGGGACAAGACTTATGGCCAAAGTGGCACTGTTTACATCGATGCCGAGTTCAAAGACATGGTCCTTTTGCCCGACGGAAAACTAATCGTCGCTCATGGAGGTAGTCAAAACCTGATGTGTTTTTCGGCTGATGGAGTCAGGGATAATAAATATACTACTGCAATTAACCCATCGGATGCTTCCTTCCGTACGAGCGCACT
Source organism: Pedobacter sp. ISL-64 (assembly GCF_018613605.1). Classification (GTDB taxonomy): domain Bacteria; phylum Bacteroidota; class Bacteroidia; order Sphingobacteriales; family Sphingobacteriaceae; genus Pedobacter. Next base: position 1,750 of record NZ_JAGGPU010000004.1, read on the forward strand.
ATCGCTAAGCAGCAAAGGGAACATTTTGGCCACAGGTTATTATGGATGGTCTTTAGACCAGCAATTTTTGGCCTGTTTAAACCCCGACGGGACGCTGGATAAGAGCTTTGGGGAAAAGGGCGTAACACTATTCTCAGGGCTTGGTACCTCAAACTTTATGAAAGTAAACTTGGCTCAAAGCAACGATGGTAACATCGGGATACTCTTCGACGATGGAAGCAATCAGCAGCGCAGTTATTTTAAGTTCAGTGCCAGTGGAAAAATTTATAACACGGGTACCAGTGGTTTGTTAAAAATACCCATGGACAAGACAAGGTTTTACGGCTTTAGATGTGTTTTTGATCAAGATGGTGCAATTTATATCGCCGGAACGGCAAGAAATGATCAGCAGGTCAATCAATTCGCCGTCCTCAAATTTGATAGCGACGGCAAACCTGTTCCAACATTCGGGGCTGCCGGGCAAAGCACTACTTTGTTCAGTGGTACACGGCATGAGGCCGAAATACCTTTTGTGCGGCCAGACGGGAGTATAATAGTGGCCGGATTTGATTATGCCGAAGGAAGGTATCAGGCCGCAGTCGGGCTGTTTTCCATTGATGGAAAACAGGTAGCAAATTTTGCTACAGGCATCAATTCCTCCATTGCCGCCGGTACGGGTAAATCCAAAAATGGTTTGGGAAAGGGAATTATCGTCGCTCCCGACGGATCGATGCATGTTGCCGGCCTGGTGAGAAATGGGGAAGGGATCAGTCTGGTTGTCGCCAAATTAAAAGCAGATGGCAAGCTTGACGAGAGTTTTGGTGAAGGAGGTCGCGTACATGGTTCCCTTGAGCAAAACCATGAAACGCTATACGATTTTTACTTATCTATCGACGGTAACCAGCTTCAAATGGCCGAAGACGGATCAGGAAATATCTACGTGATGACCACGGAACAGGATTATTTCCGGGGTAAGGTTGGCCCAACACTTTTTAGGTTTACCCCCGATGGTAAACCCGACATAGCTTTCGGCGGTCGGGGCAAACTGCACATCCCCTTGAGCGAGGATTCCAGGGAAGGATTTCCCCTTGGTTTGGCTTTTCAAAAAAATGGTCAGCTTATCATCGGACTTTCAGAACGCTATGGTACTTTAGATAGCCGCAGGCTTCAGTTAAGAAGGGTTAACACCAATGGTACATTTGACAAGAGCTTTGGCACTGACGGTGTTTTGATCGACCCACAATTCTATGGACAGAGGGGGGAGCGTAGTAAGGCCTGCAGGCTGGTGATTGATAAACAAGACAGGATCGTACTGGCAGGAAGTTATGGCCTTTATGGATTTAATAACTTCGCCATTGTAAGGTATACCGCTAGTGGCGAGCTGGACAAAAGTTTTAATGGCGGGATGGTAACACCCCAATGGCCGGGCAATTATGTTGTTGGACATGCGATAGTCCTCCAGGAGGATGGTAAGATCCTGGCCGCAGGTTGCGACGCCCCCAGCTCAACGATCAAAATGGTCAGATATCTGCCCACCGGGGCATTAGACCCGGATTTCGGCGAGGATGGACTGGTTAATAAGTTAACTGTTGCCGGCCAGGTAAGCAGGTTAGCCTTACAAAGTGATGGTAAAATTCTGTATTGTACCGGGAAATACACCAGCGATATTGCACTGGATTACGGATATATGCATGTTGGCAGACTAAATCCCGATGGATCGATTGACCGAACCTTTGGTAACAACGGTGACATTCGGGTTTCACGGGCCACAGTTATGCAGGATAAAAATGGCGATATGGGCATTGCGGCAGACGGGCGGATATTTCTGGTTGGTTCAACTGAACTCGAGCCAGAGTTTGGTATACACCAGGATATGGTCGTTTACGGCCTGCAAAACAAGATGGAGCCGTTTAAACCAGAACTGCTGAGTTTTGATCCGCCCATGGCAGGAAGCGGTGCCAGCATAACTGTCGAAGGAGTCGGATTAATAGGAATGACCAAGATATCCGTTGGCGGTACACCTGTAAAATCATTTGTTGTCAAATCAAGCAGTCAGGTGGTGCTTGTATTAGGGGATGGCGCAACGGGTGACGTCACGGCAGAAATAGGTTCACAAAAAATCAGTATCCCCGGCTTTACCTATGTTCCAAGGCCCATAATAACCCCGGATGTTTCGCTCGGCCTGATCAAAGGGAACAGCGTGCTACTACAGACCCCGGCATATCCAGGTTTTACCTACACTTGGTATAGGTACATAGATATTGTCCAATCAGGCAGTTCACCCACTTACAGGACCTCCCAGGCTGGTGCTTACACGGTGAAAATCACCAAAGATGGTTTCACAGACACCTCGCTTCCCGCATTTGTAACTGTGGATTTTGCGCTACCCGCAGATAATTTCACCATAAGCGCAACATCTGCCAGCTGCAGGGGAACCAATGATGGTTCCATCTCATTGACTGCAAAAAACAGCATGAATTATACTGCCATGCTTACCCTGGCGGGCATAAAAACCGAAAAAAGCTTTACCGATAAGGTATCTTTTGACCAGCTGGCTGCAGGCACATACGAACTCTGCCTGCAGGTGTCAGGAGAGAAAGACTTTAAGCAATGCTTTACGCTGGTGGTGACCGAGCCTGAAAAGCTATCTGTATTTAGTATGTTAACCGAAAATACCAGTAAACTAACCCTGCAGCTTGCCGGTGCAGACAGATATTATATCCAACTCAATGGAAAACTTTTTACCACAAGCGCAAATGAGTTTGAACTCCAAATGGAAAGTGGGGCCAATAAGATCACGATCAGTTCTGACAAAAATTGCCAGGGTATCTGGGAGCGTGAAATTATCAACTCGAATACCCTAATGGCCTATCCAAACCCAGTTCAGGATATACTTTACTTAAACCTGGGAAATACGGGCACGGAGAAAAAAATCTTTATTTACAACACCACGGGTCAATGCATCTATCAGGATAAAGTTACTCAAACAGTAACCAGCCAAATCAATATGAGGGATATGGTGCCAGGGATATACCTACTTAGGATTAAAACCGAAAAGGACGAAAAAACATTTAAGATCGTAAAAAGATAATGAAAAAAATAGCTAGTTCAATCTTAACAACCCTTATGGTCTGCATGTTATGTTGTGGTTGCAAAAAGAAGACTGAAGATCAGCCTAAGGAAGCTTTTGATAAGCCTGTTTTAGTATTCCCGAGGCAAGACGAGGTTTGTACAACCGGACAAGTTATTTCATTAACACAATCCACAGTAAGTTTCGGGTGGAACATGGTACCAAAAGCGGAAAGTTACACCCTTTACTGGAAAGACCTGCTCCAAGGCACCACAAATGAAAAAAACGTATCAGTAAACCAAACCACTATATCGCTGGGGCGTGGAATTCCTTACTCCTGGTGGGTTGTTGCCAAAACAAACGCCGGTGCGGAAACCGCTCAAAGTGAAATCTGGAAATTTTATAATTCAGGCCCAGGTTTGCAATCCTATGCGCCGTTTCCGGCAGATGCAATTGCCCCAATTTATGGGCAGGTATTTGTCCAGAATACCAAATTAGTAAACCTTTCCTGGAAGGGTGCTGACGTGGATGACACAGACTTAAAATACGACCTTTATTTTGGAACCACAACTTCACCGGCCATGCTTCGCTCAGGAATAAAAGAAACAACCGTTGCAGACATACCAACCCCGGTTAATGGAGCTTATTACTGGCGGGTAGTTACCAAAGATAATGCAGGTAACAGCTCTACATCAACCTTGTTTTATTTTAAAATAGGTATCTATTAAAAAACCAGGCGGACAATCATTTCAAGTATCGTTTTAAAAAAACAAAACCATTAATTTTTACATTTACCAATTTTTTTATTCTAAAATAGTCTTCTCAAAGTCTCCTTCATGAAAAACCTAAAAAATTTTTCTTGCAATTTATATGAACCCTTTTCGCTCCAAATCTTCAATTATAGGCTCAATAAGCAATTTAAATGTTCAATTATTCTTGCTGATCGGTACGCTAAAAGCTTCTGTTCTACCGAACCTTTTTTGCTTATGGCCTCAGTTTATATCCTTTTTTCTGAAAAATTAAATCGTTTTTACACCTAAAGCAGCACAAAAAATAGTTCGATTTTACTTCCCGATTTCCTTTTCAATTTTCAAAAGCATTTGTTTTCCATTTTCATTCTCAGGATTTAAGTCAATCGATTTTTGATACATTTTTACCGCCTCTTCTTTTTTACCACATTGATGCAAAGCTTCACCATAACTATCAAAAACATTCCAACTCTTTGGGAAAATTAAAGTCGCTGAATTGAAAACCCGCAAAGCATTTTCACATTTTTGAAGCCGAAGAAATTGATAACCTAATCTGTTAAAATCTCTTTCCGAAGCCTCATAAATATTCGGATTTTTCAAATATTCCTGAATCAACTGATTGGCTTTTTCCTTATTTCCATCTTCAATTAAATTTCCATAGATTCTTGAAAGATTTTGAACCGGAATATTGTAAGGTTTACTATTAATTAAATTTAAAATAGCATTGGAAATTGGAAAAATGGAGCTGGCGGAATTAGAAAGCAAAATTACACTTTGATTTTTAGTGATATTATGCAACAAAATGCTCGTCAATCCGGTAACAAAACCATCGTGAAAAACAATTTTCCCTTCTCTTTCATCCGTGTACATCTCCCAACCTAAACCATAACTTATTTCTTTTCCATCAATAGTATAAGAAACAGTTTTTCCATCATTTAGTTTTGTTGCCGTCAAAGCTTCTTCCAATTCTTTTTTACCCAAAATCTGATGATTGAATAATGCTTTTTGATATTTTTGTAAATCTAAAGCCGTACTTACAATCCCACCGGGTCCATAAAAATTACTTTTGTCGGAAATTAAAAAAGGGTCCTTTAAAGTTTTCGTGTTAGTCAATTCTGTTGAATAAAAGTTCGGATAAGTGTACAATTCTACTTGATTTGGACTTTTAATTTTTCTGTCTAACGGAACAAATGAATTTTTCATTTTTGCAGGTTTAAAGATGTTTTTCTCCAAATATTTTGCATAACTGATTCCAGAAACTTTTTCGATAATCAATCCAGCAAGGCAAAAATTGACATTGTTGTATTCCCATTTGCTTCCAGACGGAAATGAAAGTGGTGTTTTGAAACGGATAAAGGTCGGAATAATATCCTGATTAGATATGATTTTTTCGGGTTGTTCTTTGATGATCGTATCAAACAAATTATACTCTTGTGCTAACCCAGAAGTGTTGTTCAATAGCTGTCTGATGGTAATATTTGGATAAGGAAAATCGGTCAGATATTTTTGAACAGGCTCGTTAATATTCAGTTTTCCTTTTTGTTGAAGTTGCAAAATTGCTGTTGACGTAAATGTTTTTGTGATGGAAGCAATCGGAAATTGAAATTGGTTGGTGATTTTTTTTCTCTTTTCGATATTGGAAAATCCATAATTGCTAGATAAAATAGTTTTTCCTGACTTTGAAACTATAGCACTCCCATTAAAAAGATTTGTATTAAAAAGTGTGGTAAAGAAATTATTTAACTCCTGGGCAGAAAGCGTATTTGTAAATAAAACAGTTAGTAATAATAAGAAAAATCGGTTTTTCATTTTAATTATTTTTTTGGAGACAGGATTTGATTGATTTTTGAAAGCATTTCTTTGGCATTATCGTTATTAGGATTCAGTTCAAGCGTTTTCTGATAATCCCTTTTAGAAGTGTCATAATCTTTTTTAATGAAATAAAGCTCGCCCCGCGTATCATAAATATTGGATGAATTTGGAAATTCTGAAACTGCGTAATTAATAATTTTTAAAGCTTCATCAGTTTTTCCTTCGCCTATAAATTTGTACGTCAATCTATTAAGTTCATTTTCAAAACCATTAAAATTATAAGCATCGAATTTATTTTTCTTCAGTTCTTTTAAATAAATAATTCCTTTTTCTACTGATTCTGCTTTCATTTTTTTATAAACCTCGAAGATGATTAATGGCTTAGGCAAGTCAACTTTGGTATTGTATAAAATGCCGAAAACATCATCAATAATAGCTTCCAATTGTCCGCCTCTTTTACCAGCTCTGGTATTATCAAGCAAAATCACATAAATTTTGTCCTCCGGAATTCTGGCAACATTGCAAGAAAAACCATTGATTCCGCCGCTGTGTGCCATTGTTGTAACATCTTTTCCTGAACCTAAAAAATTCTGATGTTTCTGAACAACCAAACCGTAAGCGTAATTGCCTAAATTTGGCGTAAAATATATTTTTTTGTTCTCCTCATTTAACAAAATATTCGTGTACAAAGCATCATCCCATTTTCGCATATCATTTGCCGTACTGTACATTCCGCCAGCAGAAAATACCGCCGTTTTGATATTGATATAATCTGTTTTTTGATAACCGTCGTAATCAAAATCATAACCTTGGGCATAATTTGAAATGATTTCTTTTGGATCTTCAATTCCTGTATTTTTCATTCCAATGACATCAAATATTTTTTCCTTGAGAACTTCTTCATAAGGTTTTTTGGTGATTTCCTCAATAATTAATCCCAACAAATAATAGCCAGTATTACAATAATTCTGTTTAGTTCCAGACTCAAATCCCAGATTATCTTTAAAATATTTGATAGCAAAATCTTTCGCAGACAAATTTTCGAAAACCATTTTAGTTTTAAAATCAGGAAAATCGGTATAGTTTGGCAAGCCAGAAGTGTGCGTTAACAATTGATGGATGGTAATTTTACTTTCTACCGTTTTACTAAACCAAGGCAAGTAATCACTTATTTTATCATCTAGTTTGATTTTTCCTTCTTGTTTTAACTGCATAATCAGCATTGCCGTAAACTGTTTCGTTATAGAACCAATTCTGAATTTAGTATCAGAACTTGCGTTGATATTCCAACCCATATCAGCTTTACCATAATTTTTTTGCAGTATAATTTTACCATTTTGAATAACCAGCGCACTTCCGTTAAAAAGATTGTAATCGTGGTATTTACCGATAATAAAGTCTATTTTCTCAGCTTTTTCTTTATTTGAATTAGATATGGTTTTTTGCGCAAAAGTATTAATTGATAAAAGCACAAAAAATGCAAACAGAAAATTTTTCATAATTGATTTTATATTTTGATGCAAATATGCGTCAGAATACCTGAGTGTACGACCGACTAAAAAAAGTCGAACTCATTTTTTAATAAAATCAATACTTAAAAGGAACTTTTTCTAAAATCTGTAGGTGTTTTCCCTGTGTGCTTTTTAAAAGAAGTGCTGAATGATGATTTGGAATTAAAACCAACCTGGTACAAGATTTCCAAAATAGTCAGTTCTTTTTGAGTAGAATCTCTAAGGATTTGCATCGCTTTTTCAATTCTATATTCATTTACGAAATCGAAAAAGTGTTTATCCATATACAAGTTAATCAAAGTAGATAAATCTTTAACTGGCATTTTTACTTGCTTAGATAAATCCTGAATGGTTAATGATGAATCCAAGTAGGGTTCTTTTTCCACCATAAAATCTTTCAAGAATTCGATTTGCTTATTTTTTTCTTCTGCTACCAGAAGACTAGGTTTTTGTTTTGGAACAACTTCTGTAATAGGTTTCAGATGGGAATTCACTCCTCTGAAAAATTCAGGATTGTTTAATGCAATAAATAGATACCAACAAGTACAAAATAAAAAAGTAAACCCATCAAGGGTTACAATCCATTGTCTGACCTCTCCCAAACCAATGGTAAAAGTAACCAGCCATCTTAGAAGCACTAAAAAATGTAAGAGATAATATACAATTGTTATCTTGTAAAGCGCATTAATTAGAGAAATATTTGGATTCGTATAATTCTGAAGATAAACAGTTCTGGAATTTCTAATAATCAGAAATGAAGCAACAAAATAAAATTGAAATAGCAATTCGAAAAGAATTTGAAAAAAATGTGTAATGGGCATTTGATTCATATCCTTTATAAAATGCAATTTCATGGCGGTAGTCTCAAAATATATACCCGAAATTAAATTCAAGTTGTAAGCAATAAATGGAATAGTGTGCAGTAAATGTTTCGCTTTTAATCGGAAGTTGGAAAAGCAAATTGACATTACATAGAGATAAAACGATGCGGGAGCCAAATAGACAATACTCCAACGAAAAGCTTCAAGGTTGATGAGATTTTCAGGAATATGATGAATCAAATATTTACAAGCATCTATGGCGTTTGCGATAAGGAAAAAAGCAAAAAGTTGGTTTCCTAATTTGTGTTTCGTTTTCACGGTAAGCAAAAACAAGGCAAGAAATAGTATTACGAAAATCCCAATAAAAGCAGTGATTTCTAGAAAAGTATATTTATTCATTTTAAAACAAAAGCTAAAATTACTTTTTTAGTTGAAATTACTGATATATTCGGCATGAATTAAAGACCGCCTTTGACCCCATAATAAATTAATTTTTGTAAACACTAAATAGTGTCTTGTCCTAAAATAGCTTGTCATTAAAAACAAAAAAATAGCAATGCTGCAAAATATGTAAAGCTAATATTGCAGCATTGCTAGGATTTTATAGGCCCTGGATGTTTAGCGTTAGCCGGTAATCTTAAGCGATTGAATTAAACCCTGCTGAAGAACGAGGTTAAAGTTAAGAATGGCCGGGCTACCTGGAAATATTCCCGAAATCTCAGCTGTAAATACCGAACCCTTTTCATCTTCCTTATAACTAATCGGCTTTAGGGTAGTTTGATACTGTTGGTTTGAATTTTCAATCCATTTTTGAATTGCTGCTCTTCCAATATGGTTCTTTCCTTCGTCGAATACTTCGGCGTTTTCTGAGAAAAGTGAGGAATAAGCCCCAGCATCATGGCTGTTTTGCGCTTCAATTAGGTCTGTTATAAATTTTGGTAAGTTCATAATATTTATTTTTAGATTAACTTATTGTTGTACAAATTTCGGTGGTACTAGCGTGATGCACAAGTAGGGCATTACGATTCGAATAGGGAAAAATTTATCCGTATTGTTTCATTAATGGCCTACATGTATCTTTGTTAGATGTATGAGAAAAAAACTTTTCCCAATCTGAACTGTGGCCTCGATTTAGTTGGAGAGGTGCTTTATGGCAAATGGAAAATGCGGTTGTTGTGGTTTATTAACGAGGGTTATTTGCGCCCCAGCGAGCTGCAACGCAAAATACCAGATGCAAGTCGTAGGGTAATCAATATTCAGTTAAAGGAGCTTGAGGACCATGAATTGGTTATCAGAACAATCTATCCGGTGATGCCACCAAAGGTAGAGTATTCGCTTACTGAGTTTGGCAAAACCTTGATCCCGGTGATCGCTGCTATTGGAAATTGGGGAGATGAGTATCAGGACAGTTTGAAGCGTGTGATTCTGAAAGGATATCCGCAGTTGGCCTGATTTTATGAGTGAGTATTAGCTAAATTATGCCCAGGTTGATTTCGGTCAGCATTTTAAACTCATTCCAAATGCAACCCAGGCTGGTATTGTTGTAATTTTAAACGGTGGGTATGGTACCTCCATCAATTACAAATTCGGTTCCGGTAAGGTAACTTGCCCTTGGCGAAACAAGAAACCCAACCATTTCTGCTACATCTTCTGGCATGGCAGGTCGGCCGTATGGAATGCCTCCAAGCGCATCCATTACACTTTGTGTGGCCTGTTCTATCGAAATTGCTTTGCTCTGCGATATGCGTTCCATCATTCGCTTTGAGCCATCAGTCATGATCCAGCCAGGAGAAACCGTTAAAACCCGAATTCCTTTTGGAGCAACTTCATTAGAAAGTCCTTTGCTGTAATTGATCAGTCCGGCCTTTGCTGCCGCATAAGGTAGTGTGCTTTCATATAATGGAAGTTTGCCTTGAATAGATGCAATATGGATAACCACACCTGTTTTTTGTCTAATCATTTGCGACAAAAATGCCCTGTCTAATCTTACTGGTGCTAAAAGATTGGTTTGCAATGTTTCTTCCCAGTGTTCATCGGTTAATTTAGCAAAACCACCCGCCGGAGTTTCTGAACCACCAAGGCTATTGATCAGGATATCAAGCCTGCCAAATTTTGATAATACCGCTGTTACTACTTTTGCTGTTCCAGTAGGCTTGCTCAGGTCTGCCGAAATAAAATACAGCTTTTCATTGGGCTCTTCAGGCGGGTTTCTTGCAGTAATGATTACTTGTGCGCCGGCTGCCAGCAGCCTTTCGGCAATTGCTTTTCCGGTGCCTTTGGTTCCGCCTGTTACCAGGGCAATCTTACCAGATAGTTCGTTGTTGAAATTAAATTCCCTTTCCATTGTATATATTTTTATACAAAATTCAGGTATACTAGAGTTTCCTACAAGTACGGTATTACGATTCAGATAGCGTAAAATTTATCCCTATGCAATTGGTATTTCCGTAATTGCTTTAATTAAATGTTCCCGGGATATTTGCTTTGGTATTATTAAGTATGCCATGTGGAATAGGATAAAAATCCAATCATTCGTTGGTAATGGATTAGAATAAGTGCCATAAATCTCATTTGAGGGAAAAATGTACAAGATTGTTGTCTGTTTATCCATTCCCCGGGCCTGGCGTTCTCCCCATCTTTGTATTGTCAACAAACAACAAATATTTCAAACATTAATTTAAAAAAATAACAATGAAAAATCTAATCTTAACCGCAAGTCTAATCATCACTTTATTAACAAGCCAATTCGCTTTTTCACAAAGCAAAAGAGTCCCAGCTTCAGCCGGAAGGTCGGAATATATCGAAGTTGAGCCAGGTGTAAAACTTCACGTAACCGATCTTGGCGAAGGCCAACCCATTGTATTGATTCACGGATGGCCACTTAGCGATGAAATGTACCAATATCAATATCAGTATCTGGTAAGGAAAGGTTTCAGGGTAATCGGCATTTCATTACGTGGTTTCGGTAAATCTGATAAACCTTATGGAAAGTACAATTTCGATGTTTTTTCTGATGATATTTATGCTGTTCTCCATACCTTGAAAATAGAAAATGCTGTATTGGGTGGTTTTTCTATGGGCGGTGCCGTTACCATCCATTATGTAAATAAGTATAAATCTGCACATGTGAGCAAATTGGCACTATTTGCGGCAGCTGCCCCATCATGGAAACAACGTTCAGATTACAGTTACGGAATATCTGAGGAAGGTGCTGCAGCACTGATCAAACAAACCATGACCAACAGGGAAGATCTGATAGGTGGATTAGGTGCAGCATTTGCGGCCAAAGGTACCACACTTCAAAAAAATACAGAGAAATGGCTTGAAAATATTAACTTATCAGCAAGTCCGTATGTAGTTACCGAATCTATCAGCGCCCTTGGTGATCTTGATTTGCGTCCGGTGCTTAAGAACATAACCATCCCCGTAGCCATATTTCAGGGTACAAAAGATCAATTGATTGATTTTGCCTTGGCTGAGCAATTGCATAAAGGCTTAAAAAACTCATACATCGTGAAATTCGAGAATAGCGGACACGCACTTTTCGTAGAAGAGATGGATAAATTCAACTCAGAGCTTGAGCAGTTTGCCAAAAGATAATTATAAGATAAGATTACTTGCAGGTTTAAATGCCCGCAAGTAATTTTTGCTTTAACCAAATATTGAAATCGTCACCAATAATGGTAATTTTATTTTTTAATCCATTTTATTAATCCTTTCATGAAACAAAGCATTTTTGATGTAAACCTTAAAACCATCGGCATGATAAATGTTGATTTAGAAAGTATTGAGGCCATCAATTCTGAAGTATACAAATCCTATATCAAGGTGCTTTATCTTAATGAAGGATTTGAAATAAAGGTGGACTTCAACGTTTACCACACTACTGGTCCAACACTGTTCTTTATCAGTCCAAATCAGGTACTCAGCATTGAAAAACTTGGTGAGCAATCAGGTCGTCTGGTCTTCTATAACCGCGATTTCTATTGTATACAGTTGCATGATGAAGAAGTTGCCTGCGATGGACTCCTGTTCAATAACATCAATAATATGCCAATGACGGTGATACCCCAACAGGATGCTACATTTATTGAGTACCTGTTTTCCAGGATCGAGGATGAATTTGAACTGAAGGATGGATCGCTGGAAGAAATGATCAGGACTTATCTTAAACAGCTTTTGATCAAGTCTACCCGATTATGGAAGGTACAACACCTGGATGGGGTGATGGCCGCCCGACCGAACAATGATCTTGAGTTTTTTAGGAAGTTTACCCAATTAGTCGAAGCGAACTTTAAAGAAAAGCATAATGTTGCCGATTACGCCGATCTGCTGGTGATAGCCCCCAAAACCCTCACGCATAGGTTCAAGCGGCTTAAGCTTCCTCAGCCGAACGAGATCATTAAAAACAGGATTATCCTGGAGGCAAAAAGATTGCTTGTACATACAGACAGAACGGCAAAGGAGATTGCCTATTCACTGGGTTATGACGATCCCGCCTATTTCAGCAGATTGTTTTTTATCAAGACAGGTGAACCTCCATCTGGTTTTAGGTCTAAATACCTAAGTATACATGAACTAAAATAAACTTAATCTTCAATGATTTTTTATGTCATCGAGTAAAAATAGAGCACTTTTGTTAGGCATCACATCAGCGCTAAAAGAAAAAAATCAAAGAATTAAACATGAAAACTAAGCTTATTGTATTGGTGGCTACCCTTATTTTGACATCGGTGAAAACCTTTGCAGGTTGGTACAATACTTACAATTACACAGGTTTAATCGATAGGTATCCGGTTACTTTATCTTTTCAGATAAAAGAAGGCTATTTTGGTGAAACTGCAAAAAAACACTATAACGTTATTGGGGTCTATAAATACGATAAACTTAATCATCCTATCAGGCTTGAGGGCGTTTTTAACCAAAGTACCCAAGAGGTTAAAATTTATGAAATTGGGGTTAATGACAGGGTTTCTGCCACTTTTCATCTTAATTTTTCACCTCAGCAACTCACAGGTACCTGGAGCCGTGGTAAAAATAAACTGAAAGTAAACCTCCGGCTTGTAAACAGGCTCAGTGATCGCTCAGATGAAGCCTTCGATAATATCCAGATCCTTCAGTTTCCATCTCTGAAGAATTACTATTTTATCGGTGCTTATGCTAAAAAGAGCAAATCTACCGAAGCACACATGCGCGAATTAAAAATCATCAATAAGGAAACTAATAAAATCTTTCAGACATTTAATTTTGAACATATTGAAACGCCCACAGGAAATGTCATGACCATCATTTACGATAACATTACCACAGGGAAAGACAATAATTTTCTGATTTCCAATCAGATCGGCAGGGTTGGCGGGTACCTTAACGTGAATTTTAATATAAAGAACAAACAGTTTGTTCTAAATCCGGAACCGGTTGCAGAAGGGTTGTAAAGGCAATAAATATTACTTAATGGCTGCAGAATGATGCGGTTAAAGTTGCAGCTAACTAAAAAATATTTTCATTGAGGTATATCTATCAGCTAGCAATAACAGATTTCTAAAATCAGGTACCGCTCCCGTGCATGCTCAAACGTTAAGTTAAGCGTTTTTAACCACAGATGCACACAGATAAACACGGATTTTCATATCTGTGTGCATCCTTCCTATCTGTGGCTAAATTATTTTAGCTTTTGCCAAATGCCGAACTTAGACATTGTGCGCATGCCTATTGTGTAGACACACCTTTTGCAGTATCATTATTACTGTACGTCATTGCCAGCTTGACTGGCAATCGTAATGCAATAGAAACGCAATGCGCGTATATTAAGCTTTAAGATTAGCTTTGCTGAGCAATCGTAGTGCCCGTTTTAACCAGAATGGTGCTGGATGAATGGAATTGTGGCTACACAATTCGCATGCGCGGGAATGATAAGCCAATGGTTTAAAACTAAGCCTAACATTTTTTCTCCTTCGATACCTTTAGCATTGCAAATGGATTTGGCATTTTCCACTTAAGTTCGGAGATCAGCGTTGCCAAAAATATCATTCCACCTCCAATCAATAACCTTGATGTAATTTCTTCTCCCAAAATAAAGTGTGCCGCGAAAGCTCCGAAAATGGGTTCGAAAAGATAGATGATGGATACCCTTTCGGCGCTAATGTACTTTTGCGAAATATTCGATATGGTGTACATATATGCTGTTGAGAATAGTGCGCAAAAAATAATTCCAATCCAAAATATTTCCTGCTGCGGAATCCAGGTGGCGTTTCCCTGAATAAACGTTAATAGAAATGTTAATAAAGCACAAGTGGCAAACATAGGCACAATGGTAGGGATAATATCACCTGCCATCGATTCTTTTTCAATCTGGATTAAATATATGGCAAAGCAAAAAGCACCGATAATGGTGTATAAATCGCCGGTTCCGATACTGAATTTGTCGGTAACCGATATTACAAAAAGTCCAATTAGCGCTGTAAATGCCGCAATCCATATTTTTAGTGCTGCAGATTTTCGATAAATAAAAAGTTTAATCACCGGAATCATTACAACGGTTATTCCGGCTACAAATGAACATTGCGATGCTGATGTATGTGTAATACCCAGTGTTTGCAAATAAATGCCAAGTACTAGCGGAATAGCTAAACTCGCGCCTGTTTTAATAGCTGTCGAATCGAGTTTCTTTACGTGTTTCCAAAAAATAACCGATAGAACCATTGTGGCGAGTAAAAAACGGTAGAACAAAAACAGAACAGGCTGATGCTGTCCGATAGCAAGCTTGGTAACAGAAAATGAAATTCCCCAGAACGCGGTACCCAGTATCAATAAAATCAAAAAGAGGTTTCTTTTTTCCATTAGGATACTTTTAATTCATTATCGTTAAGCAATACTTTTTTCATCATCAAATCGGTTTGCTCATCATCTCCAAGCCAAAACTTATGTTTGCCGAAAGGTGTAAAACCATTTTTTTCGTAAAATCTTAATGCCCTGTAATTTTCTTCCCATACGCCCAGCCATACATAACTGGCTTGCATTTCAAGCGCAATATCAATGACTTTTTGATACAGTAGCTGGCCAACTTTTTGACCGTAAAATGCTTTCAAAAGGTAAATCCGCTCAATTTCAAGTGCATCAGGATTTAGTTTTTCGGTTTGTGCTTGCCCGGTGTTGATCTTTAAATAGCCAATAACTTTTCCATCAAGCTGTGCAAAATAAAACTGAGAATCTTGATTGCTCAGTTCCCCTTTCAGTTTTTCTTCAGAAAAGCCTTTTTCGAGGTACTCTTTCATATTTTCCTCACTGTTTACCGCTGCAAAAGCTTCGGAAAATGTTGTTCTCCCAATCTCCTGTAATTTGTTGATATCAGCTAGTGTTGCCCTTTCGATTATGATCTGCTCCATGGCACGAATGTAACAACTCTTTAAATGTAATAAAATGCTATTTTTTCATTTATTAATGCGTATTTTGCATTAATGGATCTTCAGCGAATCAAATATTTTCTGGCCCTGGCAGAACAGCTTCATTATTGGAAAACGGCAGAAAAGGTAAATATCACGCAGTCAGCCCTCACCCGCCAAATTCAGTCGCTCGAAAATGAATTGGGTCTGCAGCTTTTCGAACGTAATAAACGTAACGTGAAGCTCACTCCAGCGGGTAAATTCTTAAAAGAAAAATGGGAAGTCGAGTTAAGTGAACTCGAATATATCCATCAGTTTGCAAAACAGATCCATTTAGGTGAGCGCGGAACCATTACCATTGCACATCCTGATTCTATATCAGCTTCTATCATGCCCGATATTTTGGCTAAGATAACGCAGGCGTTTCCACAGCTTCAAATTAAGTTGGTACAGGTTTTATATGAAAATCAGCTGGATTTTCTAAAGAACTATAAAATTGATCTGGCCATTACGAGGGATATTACCAGCGAGCAGAGTATTAAATCAAAAAAAATATATTCCGATCACCTCGCTCTGGTGGTTCCGTTGGCACATTCTTTTAAAAGATTCGAGGATTTATCTACAGAAAGCCTTAAAGTGCAGAAGTTTATCCTGCCTACCAAGGATGAGGGAAGTAGCTATAGTGAGATTATTCAGGCACTTTTCAAATCTTACGATTTTGTTCCTGATGTATTTCTACATTCCGAATTTGGATCTACAATTATTGCACTCGTACGCAAGGGATTGGGAATCGCGATTTTGCCTGATTCTTATATGCACCATCAAAGTCCTGGCTTACGGTTTATTCCCTTGCCTTTTAAAACCGATATATTGATTAATTGGCGTGCCGATGACCATAATCCTGTGCTTGCGAATATTTTAAAGCTTGTTTTTGATCATTAGAGATAATGCCAATGGTGCTGGGCTTTTATCGTTAACACATTATTCTTCCAACAAGATCATCTCCATTTTACGACTACCTATGCTTATTTCCTGTTTATAAAGCTGTCTGGTTATTTGATCGATCTGGTAAATGCTTTTTGCACCTGTACCACCACCAATATCATCAGTTAACTCCACGATCCATACCTTTCTTTCCCCTGATTTGGTGGTAAGATATCTCCCTTCTTTTACACCGAGTAGGTGTACCTTCACAATCCCGCCCATCGTTTTAGGACTGTAATCATAAATATTAATGTCGGCTTTATAATCTGTTTTTAAAGGAAGCCAATTAATGAGTGTGGGGTAAAAATTGCTGTCGAAATAGTTTGATTGTAACTTTTCGTTTATTGCTGTAGTTTTTTGGGTTATTTTATCCCGATAAAAGCCCTTAATCTCTTGATCAAAGTGGATCACCATATCACGCTGTGCATTGTAGCTGGAGTGATAGATTGGCGAAAGATCTGATTTATTTACAATTGTAGAATCTATCCATGAGGAGGCTTGTCCATTTAGTTTTACTTCTGTAATTACTTGTACCTCATTATCCAACACCATAACTTTAGTATTTACAATGCCTATTATAATCCTGGTTGTATCTTTAAGCATTGACCAGTTCATTCGATAAGTTTGACCTTTAATCCACTTTTTATCTACCAGTTTCTTTTTGGGAATGATAATTTCCTGGCCATAACTAAATAGTGGAATTGCACAGAGGAGAAATAAACGGATAATTTTTTTTATTACAGCCTGGTTAAGCGATTTTATTGTAATGATATTTAGGTGCATTGGTTAAGCTTAAGGTGTATGTAAATATATAAAAGGTATAGATAAAACAGCCAGATTACTGTTATAAACTGGCTGTTTTAATGAATATGTCAATAATCGATATGCTTTTATCAATAAATTGAGCGGCTGAGGGGCTTTAAATATCATTTTACTGTTTTGTACCGCTGAAATTAAATGAAATGTCGCCCGATGCGGTTGGCAAGGTAACAATAGCGATATTTTTTGCCGCGTGGTCGTATACCAATGTTCCTTCTGGAGCCCCGATCGCCTCGGCATCATTTGAACCCTGTATTGCTTTTATGGTGAAAATTTTTGGTGTTACATTGGAATAAGGCTCACCAGATTTTGCTGTAACCTTTACTTTGTTGCCATTCTCTTTTGTAACCTGGATAATTGCATTAAAATATTCGGTTGAAGTGATATCCACTGTCCCTTTATAGGTGCCTACGATTCTATTTGCGGCAGCTTCATCCGAATTATTTGACGGAACATCTTTATCTTTGCCCTTGCAGGAAAATACGAGGGTTAATGTTAATGTAAAGAACAACAATGATAAATTTTTACTAATTGATTTCATAGATTGATTTTTTAATATTTCTGTTTTAAACTGCTCAAAATTATCATGTATGTTTTTCTAAGTATGTGCAGAAATGCTCAATTATAGCATTCGCCTGAAAAGAAACTGAAAATGTTTTACAACAATAATTTGCTCAAAAAATGATCGTTTTAATGCAACAGTTATTATCTTGTGTTAATCTTAATCGCAAAAATATTATCAGCAGATGTATTTAACTTCATTGCCAGATCATTCCAGGCCTGATTTTGATGAGGATCTTCATTTTAGAAGGTTTAAAATGCAAAATGTTGTTTTTAATACCGTTAGCAGTTATAGCTTTTGTGATGATCATGTGGGATGTCTTTCTTTCAAAACGATATTAAAAGGAGAGGAGTGGTATGGTATCAATAAACGTAAGCTGGCAATTCGGCCCGGGCAGTTCCTGATCCTCAACGATGAACAAAATTATTCCTGTAAAATTGATACCATGGATAAGGTAAGGGGATTATCGGTTTTTTTTCAAAAAGATTTTGCCGCGCAGGTGTTTCAGGATACTTTAAAAAGTGAAGTGGAATTATTGGATAATCCATTTTATAAGAATAATGAACAACCAGAGTTTTTTCAGACGTTGAATGATATTGATCCTGAATTACAGTTGCAACTGGCAAGGCTTATTTCAGGCCTCGAAAATAATGGTTATGACGATGGTGCTGAAGAACAGCTGCTTTTTTTACTTAGCTATCTGATCAAGACACTTAAATCCGATACGGAAAAAATTGCAGGCGTTTCGGCCATAAAGCCAAGCTCAAAAATCGAAATTTACAGGCGTCTGTGTATCGCGAAGGATTTTCTTCATTCAACTTTTATGGAGAAGCCCGACTTAAAATTACTGGGTAGTATTGCTTGTTTATCAGTCCCTCAGCTCATCAGGCAGTTTAAATCTGTATTTAAGGTTACGCCACATCAATACCTGATTCAGATAAAACTTAAACAGGCTGTTGATTTGCTTAAAAATACAGATAAACCCATTCATGAAATAACCTGGGCTTGTGGATTCGAAAACGCGAGTGCTTTTTGCAGGGCCTTTAAATCAGCTTATGGGTTTCAGCCTTTGATGTTCAGAAAAACACAGGCATAAATAGCGCATTTCTGCACATGTTTATTGTTAAAGCGGGCTTAATTTTAAGCAATTAAACCCAACTCCCTTGAAACGAGCCTTTATTTTTTTCTTTTTAATTTTATCTTCCTCATTTTGTTGCGCCCAGGATTTTACTATCCCACTTTATCAAGGGCAGGTACCAAATGCAAAGAGAACCCCTGCCGATTACATTGAAGAAACCGACAGCAATAGCCTGATTAAAAATGTAAGTATCCCTACCATGCAGGCCTATTTTCCTGATAAAAATAAAGCCAATGGAACTGCTGTAATCATTTTTCCCGGTGGTGGTTATTTTGTTCTTGCCCCTAAAAAATGCATTGAAATTGCTAAGGCATTCAGCGCGCTGGGGGGTTGCTGCTTTTGTTGTGAAGTATCGTTTACCCAGCGATAGCATTATGAACGACAAAACGATTGGTCCGTTGCAGGATGCACAAACCGCTATTAAAACGGTACGCAGAAGAGCAGGCGAATGGAATATAAATCCAAATAAGATAGGAATGATGGGGCTATCGGCAGGTGGGCATTTAGTTTCAACAGCAGGTACACAGTTAAACAGGGTGGTGATAGCGAATAAAGAGAATATATCACTCAGACCCGATTTTATGATTTTACTTTATCCCGTTATCATTTATGATCCGGATATACCCCGCACCAGAGAAAATTTAATCGGAAAAAAACCTACAGCAGAAGCGTTAAGTTTATATAGCACCAATAAGTCTGTTAGTGATATTACGCCACCGACTTTTTTGGTTCATGCGGCTGATGATGATGTAATCCCTGTGAAAAATAGTCTGCAGTTTTTCGATGCACTACTCAAAGCCAGGGTTAAAGCTGAGATGCATATTCTGCAGACAGGGGGGCATGGTTTTGGTATTTATGATGTTGAAAATAAAGATAGCTGGTTTGTAGGTTGTCACGAATGGATGATAAAAAACGGCTTTGGATCTACTGACCGATAAAGAACCTGGTGTGAAAATTTAGCTTCCATCATTCAAAATCAGCTGTTTCTGGATGTTATGCCAACGCCACTTTTAATCAAAAAAAACTTTTATAGCAGTATATAATTTACAATTTTTAAGCAAAAAAAGCATTCAGTTTAAATAACTTTGTTTTTCAATGAAAAAAAAATCGGGAAATCGATTTAGTTTGTTTTAAACCAAATAATTTAAAATGCTTTTAATTATTCTTAACATTATTTTTTGCATCTCGTTTTTAGGCTTCGCCTATGTAAATTTAAATGATAACGATGCCTTTCTTTGGGTGTCTATCTATTTAAGTGCCGCAATATGCTGCGGATTGGCAGCGGCGGGTAAATTTTATCCTTTCGCTTATCTGTTTTTAACTGCTTTCTATTTAATTTATGCTGCTATCCTATTTTTTGCAAAAGATGGTGTAAGAGATTGGATTATGAAATATAAGCGGCCAAGCCTTGTTGAAAGTATGCAGGCAACCAAACCATATATCGAACAAACGAGAGAATTTTTTGGTCTGTTGATTATTGCGGGGGCTTTGTTGATCAATTATTTTGTTTCGGCGGGTATTGCCAGCTAATAGATTTAGATACTTTATGAAAGGTGATGATAGGATGGCTATCCAAAAAGCTTTATCAGCTATTGTAAAAAGCAATGTAGGTGCGGATGGCCAAAATTGGTTGGAAAGTATAACACAATCAGCTGATCAAAGCAATAAAATCAGTCAGGCATTTGTGATGGTGCCGCGCAAAACCGGAAAATCGCTAATTCAACTTAACGAAGAGCAAAAGGTTTTAATAGAAGAGGCTGGAATCAGTTATATTAGTCACTGGACAATAGATAGGCTTTGTCGCGTTTGGTTGCTGAGCACTTTAAATTCAATAGACCAGGATAAACGCTACGCAACTATCGATCGGTTATTCCTGTCGGCAGAAATGAATGAGGCGGTGGCTTTGTATTCGGCTTTGCCGTTTTTAGCTCATTCTGAAATTTGGGTAAAACGGTGTGCTGAAGGGATTAGGAGCAATATCGGGTCCGTTTTGGAAGCGATAATGGAAAACAATCCCTATCCTTCAGAAAATCTGGATGAAGCCGCCTGGAACCAATTGGTGCTGAAAGCTTTTTTTACTGAAAAAAATATTAAGCTCATTATCGGTTTAGATAAACGTGCCAATTTAGAACTTGCATTAACTTTGATTGATTATGCAAAGGAACGTTGGGCTGCCAAACGAAAGGTAAACCCACAGCTTTGGCGCCTGGTTGGTAAATTTATCAATGCCGAGATTTTTGAGACCCTTAAAATCGGTTTACAGCATTACGACCAAATTGAACAACGCGCCATTGCGCTTGCTATCGCACAGTCCGATTATCAGCCGGCAAAAGATTATATTAACACTTTTCCTGAACTTAAGTTGGCCCTTACAGAAGGAGGCTTAAACTGGGATTCATTTTAACCATTAGAAATTCAAAATAGAAATATATGTGTTGTAGTAGTTCAATTGAAAGAGATAAAGCATTGATGGGGGAGCCTGAAGCGTTCGATATCAGTGCGGTAAAAGGAATGAAATTCTTCGACCCACATGTTCATATGACTTCGAGAACAACCGACGATTACCAGGCGATGGCCGATGCAGGAGTTGTTGCTTTGATAGAACCCGCATTTTGGCTGGGGCAGCCACGTACCGGATTAGATAGTTTTAGAGATTATTACAGTAGCCTGATCGGGTGGGAGCGCTTCCGCTCTTCTCAATTTGGCATTAAACATTATTGCACCATTGGTCTTAACTCAAGAGAAGCCAATAACGAAAGCCTGGCAGAGCAGGTAATGGAAATATTGCCATTGTTTATCTATAAAGAAGGAGTAGTTGGCATAGGCGAAATCGGCTTCGACGATCAAACTGCAGCCGAAGAAAAATATTATAGATTACAACTTCAGCTTGCTAAAGAAGCAGGTTTGCCAGTACAGGTACATACACCACACCGCGATAAGAAAAAAGGCACACAACGCAGTATGGATATTGCTTTGGAGCATGGTCTTGATCCTTATAGCGTAATTATTGACCATAATAATGAAGAGACGGTAAAAGAGGTTTTAGATAGAGGCTTTTGGGCTGCTTTTACCATTTATCCGTTTACTAAAATGGGTAACGAGCGCATGGTAGAAATTGTAAAACAATATGGTCCGGAACGTATTATGGTAAATTCTGCTGCCGATTGGGGCATCAGCGATCCTTTAGCCGTACCAAAAACTGCTGCTTTAATGAAAATGCGTGGTTTAAGCGATGAGGCTATTGAGCTGGTTACTTACCGCAATGCGATTACCGCATTTGCACAGAGCGGGCAGCTGGATGAAGCCGATTTTAATGCGCAAAAAAATGTAGACCTTACCGAGAAATTCGAAGGCAATACCATTTTGCGTGGCGGGCAACAGCCAAGAACAGATAAATCATCTATCATCATTAGCTAAAGTATTGAAAAAAATAATTGTCTATCTGCGCATGATGCGCCCTGCCAATATTGTTACGTCAGTAGCCGATATTTTAGCAGGAATTGCCATTTCTGGTATTTTAAGTACTGGATTGTCCATTCCATGGTTATCTATTGTGTTTTTGGCTGCATCAACAGCCTGTTTGTATGGAGGAGGAATCGTTTTTAATGATGTTTTTGATGCCGATCTGGATAAAATAGAACGTCCGGAGCGGGCCATTCCCAGCGGGCTGATCAGCTTAAAAAATGCAACTATTTTAGGTAACCTGTTACTTTTGGGCGGTATTGCATTAGCTGCATTAAATAGTTTAACATCGGGATTATTGGCCCTTTTGGTGGCCGTTTTCGCTTTGCTTTATAATAAATTTGGTAAACACCATTCTTTTTTCGGCCCCTTGAATATGGGCTTATGCCGTGGGTTTAACTTGCTACTGGGTTTGAGTATTGTGCCAGCAATGCTTTGCAGTCATTATTACCTGGCTATTATTCCTGTAATTTATATTTTTTCCATCACCAGGACCAGCCGTGGCGAAGTTCATGGAGGCCATGCTAAAAACTTATATTTGGCCGCCTTTCTGTATGCAATCGTGATCTGCGCTATTGCTTATTTTGCTTTTGTAAACGATAGGTTGCTGTGGTCGCTGCTGTTTCTGATTCCATTTAGCTTTATGATTTTCAGGCCACTTTTAAAAGCAATAAAGGAGCCTATCGGTAAAAATATCGGCGGGGCGGTAAAAGCTGGCGTAATTTCACTTATTTTGATGGATGCAGCTTGGGCCGTAACTTTCGATGCCCTGATTTTGGCTTTTATAATTGCAGCTTTATTGCCATTATCCATGTGGCTTTCTAAATTATTCGCCGTTACTTAACCATCAAACACACATTCTCAAATTGATATGGAACATTTACATCAATCCTTTACCGTACAATATAATTATAATGTTTTCTTTACTTCATCGCTTTTTTTGCCTGAAAACGAACTGTTGAACAGTTTTTTAGTTAACCTAAATCCGGCTGTTGCAGTAAAGAAGATCTTGTTTGTAATAGATGAAGGTGTAACAAATGCACACAAAGACCTTAACACCCTGATTAAAACATATTTTTCAAAATACCCTCAAACACAGCTGGTTCAGGATATCCTGATCATCCCAGGAGGAGAACAGGTAAAAAACGATACCAGATATTTTGATCAGGTATTAGAAGCCATCAATATTCATGGTATCGACAGACATTCGTTTGTTGCTGCTATTGGTGGCGGCGCTGTACTCGATATGGTGGGCTATGCAGCTACTGTTGCACACCGTGGTATCAAACACATCAGGATTCCAAGTACTGTGCTTTCGCAGAACGACTCGGGGGTTGGTGTGAAAAATGGAATTAATTATTTCAATAAAAAGAACTTTTTGGGTACTTTTTCGCCGCCGGTCGCTGTTTTTAACGACGAAGTATTTTTAAGCACGCTGTCCGATCGCGATTGGCGCTCAGGTATTGCCGAAGCAATTAAAGTGGCACTGATTAAAGACCGTGAGTTTTTTGAGTGGCTGGAAGCAAATGCTGTTGCGCTTGCGCAGCGGGATATAACAGCTATGAATTACCAGATCTGGAAATGTGCAAAACTCCACCTGGAGCATATCCGCAGTGCCGATCCTTTTGAAAACGGTTCGGCCCGACCGTTGGATTTTGGCCATTGGAGTGCCCATAAACTAGAATATCTGACTAATTTTGAAGTGAGGCATGGTGAAGCCGTTGCCATGGGGATTGCCCTAGATGCTGTGTATTCAAATTTATCGGGCAGGATCAGCACTGAAGATGCACAAAGGGTAATCACTTTGATTCAGCAACTTGGTTTCGGATTAACGCATCCTTTGTTACAGGTTACCGAAGGTAATAGCCCAATTTTGCAGGGATTGGAAGAATTTAGAGAGCATCTTGGTGGAGAGCTGACCATCACCTTACTTACAGGCCTTGGTAGTGGAGAGGAAGTTCACGAAATTGATGCCGACATTTTAAAACGAGCTGCCGAAATTTTAAACAACCAAACAGCTATTATTCAACATTAAGCTATGAAATTAACTTCCGGACATTTAACCTTCTGTACCAACATTTATGCAGGCGAAAACTGGATGGCACATTTTGCCGTGTTGAAAGATAGTTTTCCGGTATTAAAAGCGCAATTGTCGCCAGAGGCGCCAATGGGTATAGGTTTGCGCCTTTCCAATCTCGCCAGTATCGAATTGCTGGAAGAAAATCACCTGGAAACATTTAAGCAGTGGCTAGAGCAGGAAGGTGGATATGTTTTTACCATGAACGGATTTCCATATGGCGGTTTCCATCATACCAGGGTTAAAGATCAGGTACATGCGCCCGATTGGACGACGAGAGATCGCGTTGAATATACACTCCGTTTAGCAGATATTCTTTCACAGTTATTACCAGACGATATGGATGGAGGCATTTCAACCTCGCCATTAAGCTACAAACCTTGGTTTAAGGATGCTTTGGAAAGAGAAAAAGCTACAGTTACTGCAAGCGCACATATTTTGGAAGTTGCCGGAGGCTTAGCAAAAATCTTTAAAAAAACAGATAAAATCATCCATCTCGATATCGAACCAGAACCCGATGGTTTTCTCGAATCTGGTCCCGAATTTATCAACTGGTTTGAAAGCGAACTTTTACCAACTGGAAAAAATTATTTTTCGGATCGATCGGATTTAAACGCCAATGAAGCAGAAAATCTGATCAAAATGCATATCCGTTTGTGTTATGATGTTTGTCATTTCGCAATCGGTTACGAACCCCATACAGCCATTATCAATGAACTGCAGGAGAAAGGCATTCAGATTGGAAAAATACAGATCAGTGCCGCATTGAAAGCTAAATTGCCTGCATCTGTTTCGGAAAGAACAGCCGTATTGGCTCAATTAGGCCGTTTTGATGAACCTACTTACCTCCATCAGGTAATTGCCCGAAAAAATGATGGTTCGCTGTTGCGTTATCCTGACCTTGCTGATGCACTGGCAGCGGGAGAAAATCCTGAAGTAGAAGAGTGGCGGGCACATTTTCATGTACCTATTTTTGTTGAAGATATGGGTTTGATCCAATCTACACAATCGGATATTACTGAGGTATTAAACCTGCAAAAAAATAACCCTTTTACCGCTCATTTAGAAGTAGAAACCTATACCTGGGAAGTTTTGCCAACAGCTTTAAAAGCACCTTTAAACGATTCAATTATCAGGGAACTGGCTTGGGTTAAAAATTTATTATAAATAAGAACATGCATAAAACCGTTGTTATCGATATCGTAGCCTTATCTGCTTCCGTAATTGGGGCGCATACGCCATTTCTTCAGAAATATATTGCTGAGAACCATTTAACTACTATAGAACCTTTATTGCCTGCAGTTACAACGGCTGTGCAGTCGAGTTATCTTACTGGTAAATATCCATCAGAAAATGGTATTGTGGGCAATGGATGGTACGATCATGCGGATGCAGAAGTTAAATTCTGGAAACAGTCTAACAAACTGGTAAATGCGGAGAAAATATGGGATCAGGCTAAAAAAGAAGATCCGAATTTTACCTGTGCCAATATGTTCTGGTGGTACAACATGTATTCAACAGCCGATTTTTCGGTAACACCACGTCCGAATTACCTTGCCGATGGCCGTAAATTGCCTGACTGTTATTCGCAACCTGCCGAATTACGTGACCATTTACAGGCTAAACTGGGGCAATTCCCCTTGTTTCAGTTCTGGGGGCCTGGTGCAAATATTAAATCAACAAAATGGATTGCAGATGCTTCGATGGAAACTGAAAAGCTGCACAATCCTACGCTTACCTTAATTTATTTACCCCATTTAGACTATTGCCTGCAAAAGTTTGGCCCTGAGTTGGATGAAATTGGGACAGAACTGAAAGAAATCGATCAGGTGGTAGAAGAATTGGTGCGTTTTTATGAAAGCAGGGGTGCCCGCATCATTTTACTTTCCGAATATGGTATTGCGCCTGTAAATAAACCAATCCACCTTAACCGTTTGTTCAGGGAAAACGGTTTGATCCAGATCCGTGAAGAAAGAGGGCTGGAATTGCTTGATCCGGGTGCTTCGAAAGCATTTGTTGTGGCCGACCATCAGGTAGCACATGTTTATATCAACGATAAGAGTGTAACCGAGCAGGTAAAAACCCTATTGAAAAATGTACCTGATATTGAATTGGTGCTCGATAAGGCAGAACAGGAGAAACACCATATTAATCACGAACGTTCTGGCGATCTGGTTCTTACCGCAAAAGAAAATAGCTGGTTTACCTATTATTTCTGGCTGGATGACGCTAAAGCTCCCGATTATGCAAGGGTGGTTGATATCCATAAAAAACCAGGTTACGATCCTGTAGAAATGTTCATGACCTCAAAATTGAGGGCAGGGTATAAACTTTTAAGAAAGAAAGCCGGCTTCCGTTATGTGATGGATGTAATTCCGCTTGATGCTACGCTGGTGAAAGGGTCGCATGGCAGCATTAATGTAGCCGATAAATTTAAACCTGTTCTGGTTACTTCAAAGGCGATGGATAAAACCCTATATGCACCGGATGTTTATCAGGTCATCTGGGATAGTTTAACCGTTTAAAAAAAGATGATGTTCTGCTGATCTGATAGCTATCGAATCAGCATGACGATCGCATTTAAGAAACATCTTGTTGAATTCAAGTTCAAATAAATTAATCTTTTTAAGAACTTTAGCTACAAGATTATTATTATTCCCTTACAAACCTGTACCCGCAACCTTCGAAACAAGGAGGGTTAA
Source organism: Pedobacter sp. ISL-64 (assembly GCF_018613605.1). GTDB lineage: Bacteria > Bacteroidota > Bacteroidia > Sphingobacteriales > Sphingobacteriaceae > Pedobacter. The sequence goes on from NZ_JAGGPU010000004.1 coordinate 28,818, forward strand.
GCTGCAGCGATTTTGCCGAAACCTTGTACTGATAAATCATTGGCATTTTATAGGTGTTGCTGTAAACCTCCATTTTTACACTGTCCAAAATCCTGAATGAAAATAAATCCGGAAGTGCATCGCCTTCAAATTTACCGGCTTTATCTGCCGATTTGCTTAGAATAAGGTATTTGGCCTGGCCGCTTACCTTTTTATATCTGCCACTTCCATCACCTGGATCCTGCATCGTTTCGGTGAGTTTCCACTTACCATAAACTTCACCAGGTCCATCATTATCTTTATCGGTTTTTTTGCATGATACATACAAAACGCCTGCTATAGCCAGGAGGAGTAATAATACCTTTTTCATAACGCTTTAATTTACAGCTTATACGGTGCAGAGAACCTAAACGCTACTTAAGAATTGTCTTTTGTTAATTAAACATTTTTCTAAATGCCAATGGTGAGATCTTGGTTTTTGCCTTGAAGAGTTTGTTAAAAGATTGCGAATGTTCAAAGCCCAGTTCGTAAGCTACTTCGCTCACCGATAAACTGGTGCCCGATAGCTTTTCCTTTGCTTTCTCGATCAGTTTTTGATGGATATGCTGTTGTGCGTTCTGTCCTGTTAGCGAACGGAGCAGATCGCTTAAATAACTTGGCGAAATGTTTAAATAATCGGAAAGATACTGTACAGTTGGTAAACCCTTTAGTATTGGCGTTCGATCATTAAAATAAGCTTCCAACAGTTCTTCCAATTTTTGCAAAAGATCGCTGTTCAGCACCTTGCGTGTAATAAACTGGCGTTTGTAAAAACGGTTGCTGTAATTCAACAGCAATTCGATCTGTGTAATAATCACATCCTGACTAAAATCGTCAATTCTGCTGTTCAATTCTTCTTCGATACTCTTAAAAATAGCAATAATGGTTGCCTTTTCTTTCTCTGATAGGTGCAATGCTTCGTTAGCCGAATAAGAAAAGAAACCATAACTTTTGATTTTTTTGGCGATAGGGTACGACAATAAAAAATCAGGATGGATCAATAAGGTATATAATGAGCAAACACTTGATTCTAAATCCTGCTCGTGACCGATAATCTGGTTCGGAGCAGCAAACAACAAACCACCTTCATCAAAATCATAATAACTCTGCCCGTATTTTAGCCTGCCGCTTAATTTTGGCTTGTAAGAGATTTTATAAAAGTTAAGGATGTGCGAATTTGGCTGGCCGCTCATTTCAACCGGGTGATTTTCATTATTGATCAGGCTGATAAGCGGATGTTTTGGTTGTGGCAGCCCCATTATCCGGTGTGCTTCCGATAAGGAATTGAATTTATAAGGGCTGTTATCTTCCTTTTTCATATTGATATGATACAAATATAACCGATAAGCTTTATTTATCGGTTATAGGTAAGGTTTTCTATTTAATTATCCTTGTGCAGCGTTCGATATTGGTTCCCATTCTTCCCAAGTGGCCATCCGTTCTGCATAAGCGGTACGTACCCAAGGCAGGTTATGGCTGCCGAGAAAGAAACGTAAAGGTGGATTTTCAGTATCAACAATTTTAAAAATCGCATCAGGTGTAGCCTCCGGATTGCCTCTTTCCATATGCTGTAAACCTTCAAAAAACTGAGCTTTAAAGTCGGCGTATACCTCCATACCATCAGCGAACTTTAGAGAAGCCTGACTTCCAAATTCTGTGGCATAGGCGCCGGGTTCGATAATGGTTACTTTGATCCCAAAAGATTTTACCTCTTCTGCCAGGCTTTCATGGATAGCCTCAAATGCCCATTTAGATGAACTATAATAACCGATAACGGGTAAAACCACATGGCCAAGGTTGCTCGAAGTACCTAAAATGTGTCCATAATTTTGTTTGCGTAATATAGGCAAGGCAGCTTGTATAACAGCCACAGTTCCGAAAATGTTGGTATCGTACATGGCCTTAACCTGATCAATAGTGGCTTCTTCAATAGTGCCAACAAGCGAATAACCAGCATTATTTAACACAATATCCAATCTTCCAAAATGCTTGTGAGCCTGTTGAACGGTTTTTTCTACCTGCTCATAATTGGTCACATCCAGTTCCAGTATCAATACATTTTCTTTGTATTTTTCCTGAAGGTCGGCAATACTGGAGAGCGTCCGTGCTGTTGCAGCTACCTTATCGCCACGTTCCAGCGCGGCAGTTGCCCACACACGCCCAAATCCACGCGATGCGCCTGTAATAAACCAAACCTTATTGGCTATTGGGGTATTTGTACCTTTATTTTCTTGTTGATGTTCCATAATTTTTATTTAAATAAATGATGGATCAAATGTGGGCAAGGTCAGCGTGTTATTTGTAGCCTAATCGGGTACTTTTGTAGCTAAAATGAGAAAGTACAACGTGATGACAATTGTTGAAAACAGATTCTTCAGTGGGTTCAGAATAGCAAAGTCCTGTTTGTTACAACAAAGCCCTATCCAGGTGCACATAACCACCATCCACATGGATCAGTTGGCCTGTAGTGTGACTCGATTTATCTGATAATAAGAATACAGCCATGTTGGCAATCTCATCCACGCTGGTCATTCTGTTCTCGAAAGGAATTTTATCGGTAATGTTCTTCAATTTTTCATCACGGTCTTCAAAGGTGTTGATCCATTTCTCGTATAGTGGCGTCCAGGCTTCGGCAACAATAATCGCATTAACGCGGATGCTGAAAGGCAATAATTCTACTGCCCATTCGCGGGTTAAGGCATTTCGGGCACCGTTCGATGCGGCATAACCAGATGTTCCACCTTGTCCCGTTTCTGCAGTTTTGCTACCGATATTTAAAATCGAACCCTTGCTCTGTTTAAGTGCAGGTAGGGCATGTTTGGCCAAAAGGTAATAATGCACCACGTTTTTATGTAGCGATTCCATGAAACCTTCATAAGTTCCATTTTCGAGACCAACGCCATCATTAACCCCTGCATTGTTCACTAAGCCATCTATTCTGCTATATTTTGCCAATATCGCATCAACAATGGTTTTACAGCTTTCAGGTGCGGTGAGTTCTGCAGTAAAATAATCTGCTTTTAAGCCTAAATCTGTTATTTCCTGAAGCATTTTCAGGTTATCGTTTTCATTACGGCCAATAATGATGGGAAAAGCATTTTCAATAGCCAAAGTTTTAACAATTGCCGAGCCAATACCTTTTGCACCACCACTTACCAGGATTATTTTGCCGTCTAAATTTAAATTCATATTTGGTTAATATTTTTATTTTGTTGTTAAAACCACAGAGAACGCAGCGTTTTCACAGAGAACATAGAGGGGTATTTAGCCTTGCTTCTATAGATTTCTCCATTCCGCTGCGCTTCAGTCGAAATGACGGATCGATTGTCCATCCTCCATGGGTTAAAGGCTTACACCTCTTTTCCAGGGGATAAAATCATCCTGATTGAGTTGTACAGCTTTAGGAATTTCTTCGCCACTGGCTACTTTAATACAGTATTCCAATATATCTTCGCCCATTTCGTTAATGGTTTTGTCGCCATTAATCACTGCTCCTGTATCGATATCGATAATATCACTCATGCGTTTCGCCAGGATCGAGTTGGTAGCCACTTTAATGGTGGGGCAAACCGGATTTCCTGTTGGCGTGCCTAAACCTGTGGTGAATAAAATTAAGGTTGCTCCTGCAGCAGCTTTACCTGTGGTTGCTTCTACATCATTCCCCGGGGTACATACCAAGCTTAAGCCAGGTTTAGTAGCGGGTTCGGTATAATCTAAAACATCTACAACAGGGGAGGAGCCGGCTTTACGTGCAGCACCTGCCGACTTAATCGCATCGGTAATTAAACCATCTTTAATATTGCCTGGAGAAGGATTCATGTAAAAGCCAGAACCAACTTTATGCGCCAGATCATCATATTCAGTCATTAGGCGGATAAATTTTTCGGCAGTAGGTCGATCAACAGATCTATCGATCATTTCCTGTTCTACGCCACAAAGTTCGGGGAACTCGGCCAATAAAACCTTAGCGCCTAAGGCCACCAATAAATCGGCACAATAACCAACAGCCGGATTAGCTGAGATGCCGCTAAAACCATCGCTACCACCACATTTTACACCCACACACATTTTGCTTAGCGGGGCTGCTGCTCGTTCTTGTTTATTAATGAACATCAATCCTTCAAAAGTACTGCGGATTGAATTTTGGATCAATTGCTCTTCGCTTTGTGCTTTTTGCTGCTCGAAAATTAAAAGTGGTTTGTCAAAATCAGGATCAAGTGCAAACAGGTCGCGTTTAAAATCTTCTACCTGCAAATGTTGGCAACCCAAACTTAAAACAGTTATACCAGCCACATTAGGGTGATGGGCATAAGCCGCCAATAATTTGCTTAAAGTATCCGAATCCTGACGTGTTCCGCCACAACCCCCGTTATGGGTAAGGAATTTAATTCCATCCACATTTTTAAAGGTGCGGCTGGCTTTATCTACTTTAGGCTCAAAACTAATATGATTAATGTCTTCTCCCTTTTCAAATGCCTGAACCAGTTTGTGGGTGTAAGATTTATATTTATCATCCACCGCATAACCCAACTCACTATAAAGCGATTCTTTAATAATATCCAGATTTCTGTTTTCGCAAAATACAGTCGGGATAAACAACCAATAGTTTGCGGTACCCACTGCGCCGTTTTTACGGTAATAACCATTAAAACTGCGGTTGGCATATTTACTTACATCGGGCGCTTCCCATTTGTAATTAACATTGCGATAAGCAAATGGCTCTGCAGCATGTTTGGTGTTCTCTACATTCATCCGCATACCGGCCTTTACATCAAACTGTACCTTTCCAACCAAAACGCCGTACATCATTACCTCATCGCCTGCTTTCATATCCTGCATAAAAAATTTATGCTTGGCAGGGATTTCATCAACAGTAACGTAGGTATTCCCTTCATGCACTATTTTGGTGCCTTTAGGTAAATCTTGTAACGCAACCAAAACATTATCAGCATTGTTAATCTTGATGACTAATTTTTTCATTGTCAATTTTATAATCTAAACTAATTTCTTTTTCAATGTGATTGGGTTTCCATCCTTTCCATCCGAAGTAGAAAACCACTAAAAAGCATATAAATGGTACTAAATAACCATATTGTATATTATGCGTGGCATCTGAAATCAAACCTAATATTGGCGGTAAAAAGGCACCCCCAACAATAGACATCACAATTAACGATGAGCCCAGTTTTGTATCTTTACCCAAACCTGCTATACCCAAGGAGAATATGGTTGGAAACATGATCGACATAAAGAAAGAGACACCGATTAAAGCATAAACGGTAATCATGCCGCTTGCAAAAATAGATACAAGAGTAAGTACAGCACTAATTAAAGCATAAAGCATCAAGAGTTTATGGGCCGCTACGTATCTCATGAAGAAAGTTCCAGCGAACCGGCCAACCATAAAAGCTAAACCTGCGGCGCCCGAATACCATGCTGCCTGATCCTGGCTGATATTTGCTGATGAGGTGACGAAACTAATAAATAAACTCAATACACAAACCTGTGCACCTACATAAAAAAACTGTCCAATAATTGCCCAGCGCAAATGGCTATGGCCTAATATGTGTCCAAAACTGCTTTTTTCCTTAGCATTTTCTTCTTCCTTAATATCAGGCAGTTTGGTGAAAATAAATAGAACAGCGACTACAATAATCAGAATCCCCAAAATTAGATAAGGCGCTTTTACTGTTGATGCCTCTTCGAGCATATAAGCCTGTTTTTCTAAAGGCAACATTTTTGCCAATTGAACATCGGTATATTTTACTTCGGTAAAAATAAATTTACCGCCAAGTATTGGTGCCAAAAATGCAGCTAAACCATTAAAAGACTGAGAGAAATTTAAACGCTGTGTAGCTGTTTCTGGTGGCCCTAGTACGGTAACATACGGATTTGCCGCTGTTTCAAGGAAGGTTAAACCACAGGCGATAATAAAAAGCGCCCCTAAAAAAAATATATATTGTGCCGTATTGGCTGCGGGTATAAATAATAAACAGCCGATGGCGAATAAAACTAGGCCTAAAATGATGCCACTTTTATAGCCATACTTGCGCATAATGTAGCCTGCAGGTAGGGCCAATAAAAAATAAGCGATAAAAACAGATGAATCGACCAGGGTAGATTCGAAAACGTTTAGTTGAAAAGCTTTGCGTAAATGTGGAATTAATACAGGATCGAGATTATGAACAAAGCCCCAGAAGAAAAATAGGCTGGTGACCAAAATTAATGGAAATAAATATCCCTTACCATTTTTTGGTGTGTCGGATACCTGAAAGTTCGATGATGAAGTGTGGCTCATGTTTTGTTTAGTTATAGTGGTTTAAGCAGGTTCTTTTTGGTTAGTTGTGGTATTACAAATTAAACCCTTAAGCATTAATAAAAATTTAACTTTATGATCTAATTATTAAATGATATTGTCTCAATTTTCTAATATGCAAAATAATTTTGCATATTAGATTGATTTTTTAAGATTTTATGAAACCGCATTTACTTAATGTATCTACTAATTCGGTAGATTCTTTTAGCGCTCGGAGAGACATTATGCCCGATATAAACAATCGTTGGCATTACCACTCTGCATTAGAATTAATCTACGTTAAAAAAGGCAGAGGAACGCAGTTTATTGGCGATAGCATTAAAAATTTTAAGGATGGCGATGTAGTTTTACTTGGAAGCAATTTGCCACACTACTGGCGCTTTGACCCCGAGTTTTTTGATGAACTGGGTGGAGAAACAGTTGAAGTTTATGCGATCCATTTTAAGGAAGACTTTTTAGGCAAGGATTTTCTCGATCTTCCCGAAAACCAGGAGATGAAAAAAGTGTTGCTGCAATCGCGGCAGGGAATTCAGCTGCAAGGAATCTCAAAAGAGAAAATTGCTTGTTTAATGCCACAGATTATTGAGGCAACAGGCACCATGCGGATTATAAAAATACTGGAAGTATTAACAGAAATAGCCAATTGCGAAGAGAAAAACATTTTGGTTTCGCTAGGCTTTAAGCCAAATTTTTTGGAGAACGAAAAAGATAGGATTCAATCTATTTATAACTATACCATCAGCAATTACAAAAATAAAATAGAACTAAAGGAAATTGCTGCGGTTGCTAAAATCAGCCCCAATTCTTTCTGTAAATTCTTTAAAACTAAAAGTAGAAAAACTTATACACAGTTTCTGAACGAGATTAGGGTAGGACAGGCTTGTAAACTATTGATCGAAAATAACCTGACCGTTAAAGAAATCTGCTACGACTGCGGCTTTTATAATTTCACCAGTTTCCACAAATATTTTAGAGAAATAACAGGGAAAACCCCGCTAAAATATCAACAAGCCTTTTCTAAACAATAGTGATATCCAGTAAAGTCTGTTTTAAAAATATGACTTCATAATTCTACAATATTTGCCGTTTTATTTAAGTTTTTCTGCTTAGGTTTGTTTAAACCAAAGGTGAATAGCTGAAGTTTTAACGACTTTTATCCTTTATCGATTTTAAAATACAAGAATGTTAAAACTAATTTTTGATTTATAGGTTTATAGCTTAAGTTTGTATTTCTAACTGAATATTTTATGAGCAATATCTCTAATCCGAAACCGGTGAAAAAGGGCGATAGGATGGACAATGACCATAATAACCTTAATGAATCTTACACCCCTGTTTCAAAACATAAATTTGAAGGATGGCCGATTTTATGGATATTGATAGCTATATTTTTAATCTCCGCAGTTTTATGGTATACAGGAGCCGCTCCTTACTTAATTAAGTGGATTGCCAATAAATAAAATAGATGTTTTTAGAGCGTTAAGTTTGGCCACAACATTTCATTGTCTTTCTGTGAGAAAGTTCAATGTATTGCTTAAAGGGGAGACGTTAATTTTGATGACGGGAAAAGAACTGATTAAAATTTTTCATCATCGCTGGGAATCTGCTCAGCGGAGAAATAACAGTACAACATAAATCCAAAAGAAATAATATAAAATACCGCTGTGATTAAAAGGAATGTGCTCATATAAATAGTTATTTGGTTAGTGTAATTATAACGTTAAGTTATCTTAAATTATATAGGGCGATGCATTTATTTTATATTAATTATTAACATAATTAATTTTAATGTTGAAAACTATTTATTTAGTTTTTTGTGTGGTATCGATCTGCTATTCAGCTGTTCACCAGTGATCTGCTTACCTGGCTTGAAATTTATCGCGGTATTGAGTCGGCGTCATCCCGACTGATTTTCTGAACACTTTCCTAAATGCTTTTGGATCATTGTAGCCAGAGTTATAAATTACCTCTGTCATTTGCTGGGCAGTTTGCTCTAATAACTTTTTAGCCGCTTCGATACGGGTTTGTTGAAGATATGCTATAGGGGTAATACCAATCACCTGTTTAAAGCGACGCACAATATTTCTTCTACTGGAAGGAATATCTTTAATCATCTCTTCAATGGTAGCCACGTCCTGATAATTATTTTCAATTTTTTCTTGGGCAGAAGCAACAATATCATCATTGTGATGACGGATAGGCTGGAAGGTGCTAAAGTATGATTGGTTTACACGGTCCATATCGATTGCAAAAATCTTGGCCACCTTAACAGCCATATCTTTTCCACAATGAAGCTGTAAAAGATGCAATAATAAATGAAAAGTAGAGGTTGCTCCACCACTTGTAAATAATTTTCCATCCTGTGTTACCGTTTTATCAGCCTTTAAATGAACCAGGGGAAATGCCATAGAAAAGGCAGAGCAGGCATCAACATGTGTGGTAGCTGCTTTACCATCCAACAGTCCTGATGCTGCAAGTAAAAATGCACCAGTACAAAAAGTAGCAATTTCTGCGCCTGCCGCATGTTGTTTGTTTAACCAGGGAATATAGTTTCGGTTTGCTGCGATGGAATCTTTAATATCGTTGGTTGCAAAAGAAGGCACTAAAATAAGATCAAGATGTGCAGCTTTTTGTAAGGGTACACAAGGATGATCACTAAAGTTATAATTTTTATCCTCCAGTGTAATCAAACTAATGTTAAATGGGATTTCGAGGTCATCTTTCCGATAAAATCCATTAACAGTATCAAATACATCTAAAATAGCCGCTATGCTTAATAATCTGAAATTTTGGGGCAGTAAAACACCTACTTGTATCATTTGGTTAAAAATTTAAGTATCGTAAATATATAAAAATTGTCTGAAATGCCCCTTAAGATTGACTTTTACGGCAACGGTGTTCGGCTAAATTAACAACTAACTTTATTTCAGTTAATCAATTAATTAGTAAACATATGAAAACCACCCCAACGAGTAGCAGAATGTATGGCTTTATAGTGCTGTATGAAATGCAAACAGATTTTTTACTAAGGGCTTTAGATGGGATAGACCAAAAGGATGCACAGAAAAGATTGGATACGAAAGCAAACCACATTGCTTGGATTACCGGGAGTGTAGTGCATAGCCGTTACTTTCTGGCCAAATCATTCAGTATCGATCTTCCGTCCATAACCGACGAACTTTTTGCCGATAACAAAGGAATTGTGGATGATGCCACTTATCCATCGCTTGAAGATTTCATTAAAGATTGGAAAGAAATTTCTCCAAAGTTACAGCAGGCTTTATCCCAGGCTACCGACGATAAACTGGAAGAGAAACTCAGTATCCCCGGAATGGAGATCACACTGTTTGAAATGATCAGCTTCAATACTTATCGGGAAGCCAATTGCATCGGGCAGATTGCCTTATGGCGCAGGTTATTAAACTATCCTGGAATGAATTACATGTAAGCTATGGAAAAGATAATAAAAGAAGCCAACGAAACGCTGTGGGCGTTAGAAAACACTTTATCAAAATTTGATACTGCACAAATTAATGCAGTACCATTTAAGGGAAGCTGGACAGCCGGCCAACTGGCTGAACATATGATTTTATCAAATTCGGGCTTTCTACAAGTTATAAATGGCCCAGTAACCGAAACAGATAAGCCAGCCGATTTTATGGTAGCGCAGATCAGGAACGACTTTTTAAATTTCAATGTGAAGTATGATTCGCCTAAAGAGATTTATCCTGAAGACAGGACATATAATCAACCTGAATTATTAAACAGTTTAAAACAGATCAGAGATGGAATTTCAGCTTCTATAGCTGATCTGGATTTAACGAAGACCTGTAGCTCCTATGAATTGCCCGGTTATGGTTTTTTAACCCGCTTAGAGGCTGTTTATTTTGTAATTTATCATACACAACGACACGTACATCAGTTAAATAAAATTTATAGCGAGCTGGATAGCAATTAATTTTAATTAAATTTATGAGAAACAACAGGCTTAATCTACTAAATCCCTATATCGGCAAATGGAAAACAGAAGGTTTAACAAAATCAGGTGATATAATCACTGGAACTGATACCTACGAATGGGTTGATGGTGATTTTTTCTTAATGCATCAGGTAGATATCATGTTTGGTGATAAAAAGATCCGATCGTTAGAAATTACTCATTATGATGATATGGAGGATGTTTTTAGGTCGCAATCGTTCGATAATGAGGGCAATATTTCTATCTCAACCCTTAAAATTTACGATGATATCATTTTAATATTTGCTGATACTGAAAGATTTAAAGGAAATTTCAAAGCCAATACTATTGAAGGGACATGGGAACAATTTGATGGTAAAAACTGGGCACCGTGGATGGATGTCAAATTAACGAGAATTCCTTTGTAACGTCATGCTGAACTCGTTTCAGCATCTTATGCTAAATAGAGATCCTGAAACAAGTTCAGGATGACGACCGTTCGTTACAATCTGTCATAACAAGAAATAGTAGAAAACAAATCATAATTAAACAATCCCGAAGGGGAAAAACAACAAAACAATGGCAACACTTAACACGTGATTATAATAGAGAAGAGTCCTTAGTTCATGGTCTGTTTTATTAATTGAGTGTATAATAATATAAATCGTGGGTGCAATAATATAAATCGTGGGTGCAATAATATAAGTCACGGGTGCGGTAATATAAATCGTGGGTGCAATAATATAAATCGCGGGTGCGGTAATATAAAGAGCGAATTAGATAATTTAAATGGTCAGTAGCTCATGGTTAATGGACTATGGCTATTAACCACAACCATCAACCAAAACAGATTAACTTGTTATTACATCCATGTACCAATAACTAATGAACAAATGCCTAATGAACTATAAATAACTTTTATTATTTTTAAATTTAGAAACCAAAAATTAAACCACTATGAAAATTGCAGTTATTATTGTACGCGTGCTACTAGCCGCCCTGTATCTTTTTGCTTCTGTAAGCTATTTTCTCAATCTAATGCCGAAGGCACCAGAAATGACAGCGGCCCAAACCAGCTTTATGACAGGGATAATGGCCTCCGTTTATCTTTTTCCACTAATTAAAATAACAGAACTGTTATGTGGTATAATGTTATTAATTGGCAGAACTGCACCACTAGCATCAATCATCATTTTTCCTGTTACCTTGAATATCTTTTTGTATACTGCATTTTTGGCTCAGCCTAAAGATCTTCCGATGTCTGCAGTAATGTTATTATTTAATTTGTTCCTGCTTTATGCGTATCGTGCCAAGTATCTACCGATCGTTTCAAAGTAAATTTTAGGATTTTCAAACTTTCTCATACTTTTTCTCTTTATTTAGTGTTCCGATATAAGGTGTAATTATTATCTTTAGAAACTAACTAGAAATAAAAAATATGAGAAAGTTACCATTTTTAATGCTGCTTTTGGTTGCAGCATCGTTTTCTGCATTTGCACAGAACAAAGATGCTATTGTAGGTAAATGGCTTAATCCATCAGGCGAAGGGCAAATAGAAATTTATAAAAAAGGCGATAAATATTATGGGAAGTTAGCCTGGATGAAGGAACCCAATTTAAATGGTAAACCTAAATTAGATGCTAAAAATCCTAACGAAAAACTACAGAAACGCGCTTTGTTAAATCTGGAAATATTAAAGGATTTTGTTTACGAAGATGGCAAGTGGACTGATGGAACAATTTACGATCCAAAAAGTGGCAAAACATACAGCTGTAATATGTCTTTAAAAAGTAACGATGTGTTAAACGTTCGCGGTTATGTAGGTATTTCTCTTTTAGGCCGATCAGAAACTTTTAGACGAGTAAAATAATTTATAGATGAAGAAAATTTTATGGTGCCTTTTAATGGCACCTTTTTTTTGCACCGCGCAGTCGTATTCCTTTAAACCCTTAAACGAGAATACCAAAACCAGTTTACGGGGTCTAAGTGTCGTATCAGATCGGATTACCTGGGTAAGTGGTAGTAATGGATCGGTAGGTAAAACTACTGATGGTGGTATAACCTGGAAATGGTTAAAACCAAAAGGTTACGAAAAAATCGATTTCAGGGATATTGAAGCTTTCGACGATAAACAGGCCATTATTGTGGGCATTGCTTCTCCGGCATACATTCTGAAAACCGTTGATGGCGGCGAAACCTGGACAGAAAATTATAAAAATGTAGATTCTGCCATATTTTTGGACGGGCTAAGTTTTTGGGATAAAAATAAAGGGCTCATTTTTGGCGATCCCATAAATGATAAAATGCAATTGCTTAAAACTGTAGACGCAGGTAAAAGCTGGCAAGATATTTCAGCAAATCTAAAAACCAATTTGGCTAAAGGTGAAGCGAGTTTTGCAGCCAGTGGCACAACCATTAAAACATTGCCTGGTGGCAAAACCTGGATTGCAACAGGTGGAACGGTATCTAACATTTACTTTTCTCCAGATTATGGACAAAACTGGCAAGTATTTAAATGCCCCATTTTGCAGGGCGAAAATAGTACGGGCCCTTTCTCGATCGATTTTTTGAATGAAAAAATTGGTATAACTGTTGGTGGAAACTATGTAAAAGATAAAGAAAACATTAATAATATTCTTTTAACGAGCGATGGAGGCAAAACCTGGCAAAAGCCAGCTACCCCGGTTTTAGGCTTCCGATCGGGCGTAACCTATATTAATGCTAAAACCTTAATTGCTACAGGTACTTCAGGAACAGATATTTCTACTGATGGTGGCCAAAACTGGAAACATATTTCTGATAAAAGTTTTAATGCGGTTCAAAAAGCCAAAAAAGGTAAACAGATTATCCTGGCTGGAGAAAAAGGCGCGATTTATCAGTTAACTACTAATTGATAAAGGATGCATGATAAAATTTATTTGATCTCACCTCATCGTCATGCTGAACTTGTTTCAGCATCTTTTTAGCAAGAAAGACCCTGAAATAAATTCAGGGTGACGATAGGTCGTGGAATTTGTAGTAAACCCATTAATAAAATTTCAGTCCTATTGCGTAACAGTTTTATTGATTAAGTATCTAATCAGTAAAACGATTCAATAAATAAAAAAGATTGAAGCATCGGGATTGATAAAATTTTGTTTCTTTGCTGTCAACTAAAACTTTAATTAAAAACATACACACACTCGCTCAATGGATTTTTTGCACACAATTTTAGGTGACGATATACAGGCCGGACTATTAATTATTTTAAATTTAATTGTGATCGAAAGTTTGCTTTCGGTAGACAATGCTGCTGTTTTGGCTACTATGGTCATGGATTTGCCAAAATCGCAAAGAGAAAAAGCTTTAAAATATGGCATTATTGGCGCTTATGTTTTTAGAGGGATCTGTTTGTTCCTGGCTGCATGGCTGGTTAAAATCTGGTGGTTGAAACCACTTGGCGGTCTATACCTGTTGTACCTGGCTTTCGATTATTTTAGAAAAAAGAACAATAAAGGCAAGGAAGAAGAAGAAGAGGAAGTAGACAAAAGCAAAAGCTGGATTTATAAATCTACTGTTGGCTTAATGGGGAATTTTTGGGCAACTGTTGCTTTAGTGGAGGTAATGGATCTGGCTTTCTCTATCGATAATGTTTTTGCTGCTGTGGCTTTTACCGATCATATCTGGTTAATCTATATTGGTGTTTTTATCGGGATTTTGGCTATGCGTTTTGTAGCACAGGCATTTGTTAAACTGATGGAGAAATTTACCTTTTTAGAAACGATAGCATTCATCGTAATTGCTGTTTTAGGATTTAAACTTACTTCATCGTTAGTAACGCATTTCTATCCCGAATCACCTATTTCTCACGCTATCGAAGGTGAAAAAACAGATCTTTTTGTCTCTATTTTTACGGTAGCCATTTTCATTATACCAGTATTAACATCCTTATTATTTAACTATCCCAAAAAACACAAAAGCGATATCATAATTTCGGACGATGCGGAAAAGGTATTGGATAAATCTTAAATTATAAGGCTTATCTGTGATAAATCTTACAATTAAACGTTGGTAATATTACAATCAAATTTGTAATATTAGAATTTATAAATAGATTAGGAAACAGGTTGCAATGGCTTTTTACAAACATTACTCATTCGATCTTTGGTTAACGTTGATTAAATCAAATCCAGCGTATAAACAGGAGCGGACACAATATTTTTACCAGAAATTTAATACTAAGCGTAAAAATTTAGCAGAAATTGCTGTTATTTTTCGCCAGGTAGATTTAATGGTAAACGCTATTAATGAGCGGACAGGGAAAAATGTAGATGCTGATGAAATGTATTTAATGATCATCGGTATGATCAATGATTACGATTTCAATTTTCATGATGTGGATCTGCAGGAGATTGATCACGACATGGAACAACTGGTTTTTACCCACATGCCTTTGCTGTATAGCGAAAGTTCTTTAACCGTATTGGAGCAGCTTAAATCAACAGGTTTAAGTTCGACCAATATTTTAAGCAATACTGGTTTTATAAAAGGGAAAACCTTAAAAAAAGTAATCAGTCATTTGGGTATCGATCAGTTTATCGATTTTCAACTGTATTCTGATGAAGTAAGGATGTCTAAACCCAATACCGGATTTTTTCAGTTGATGTTAGATACCATCGATAGGGAAAAGCATCCGGAATTAATGCTAAAAGATGTAATCCATGTTGGCGATAACCCGCATGCTGATGTTCGTGGGGCAGAAGCAATGGGAATTAACAGCATGCTCATCAATTCCAATCATCTATCTATCTCAAACCTACTCTATGATACCGTATAATTTCTCACTCCATAAAATAGACAATACAGTCGATTTTGGCTTTAGCGCCGACGATTACAGTCGCTTTAAGTTTGGCGATGACCTGGTGGCCCGATCTTTTGGAAAAGACCTTGCCGATGGCTTTATCCGCTATTATTTAGCTGATAATGTGATTACCGATCAGATTGTGGTTATTTCTAGTCCTTATAGTTTTATTCCAACGGCAACCTTTGCCATGAAAAACTATTTCGTTTGTCAGCTTAACCGTTGGCTGGTGGAAAATGGTGGTTTGGCGGTACAGGAAACCAAAGTGCACAGAACCATTACCTATAAAGAAGATTATGGCGAGTTAAGTGCCGAAGAAAGGCTTTTACTGATTGGAAACGATTCATTTCACATCGATAAAGATTTTCTCACTGGTAAAACACTTTTATTTCTGGATGATATCAGAATTACCGGAAGCCACGAGCGGATGATCTTAAAAATGGCTAAAGAATACGGTTTAAAGAACGAAATGCATATGCTTTATTTCGCCGAACTGGTCAATAAAAATATCCATCCCAATGTAGAGAATTTTCTGAATTACCATCAGATCAAATCTATTTTTGATCTGGAAGAAATTATCGATAGCGGCAATTTTAGGTTTAATACCCGTATTGTAAAATACATTTTAAATACTACTTCGAGCAGTTTTAATCTGTTTTTAGAACGTAGAAGTACCGATTTTATCAATCAGCTTTACGATCTATCCCTGGGGAATAACTACCATACCATAGAAGCGTATTCTAAAAATTTACTTCTTATAAAAGACTATATCAAAAACAACAATTATAAATTAATTTAAATATGGCTATTAATTTGCAAAAGGGGCAAAGAGAAAATATCGATGCTCCTAAATTTACAATAGGTTTAGGTTGGGATACCAACAGCTCTTCAACAGGTTCTGCATTCGATTTAGATGCTTCAATTTTTTTACTAAACGATCAGAAAAAATTGATTTCTGACGAAAACTTTGTGTTCTACAACAATCTGGTCTCTCCAGACGGTTCGGTTGAACATACAGGCGATAACTTAACCGGTGATGGTGATGGTGATGATGAGCAGATTAAAATTGATTTAACCAAAGCTGATGCTAAAGTAAACGAGATCTGTATTGTGGTAACCATTCACGATGCTGACAACAGAAGACAAAATTTTGGCCAGGTTAGAAACTCTTTCATCCGTATTTTTGATGCCGTAACCAATGAGGTGATCTTAAAATACGAATTAGAAGAAGATTTCTCTATTGAAACGGCGGTAGAATTTGGAAGAATTTACAAACGCGAAGGCAAATGGAAATTTGAAGCTGTTGGCGTAGGTATGAAAGGTGGTTTACAGGATTATTTAAACAAATATCAATAATATTATGGCAATCAATCTTCAAAAAGGACAGCGCATCAGTCTAGAAAAAAGTAATGGTAGCAAACTTCAGAATGTTTGTGTAGGCATTAACTGGGGTGCCATTGAAAAGAAAGGCCTATTCGGTTTCGGATCATCAAAAGAAGCGGTAGATTTAGATGGTAGCTGTGCATTATACAACGAAAACAAACAACTTTTAGAGGTAGTTTATTTCGGTAACCTAAAATCAAAAAATGGTTCTGTAAAACATAGCGGAGATGATTTAACCGGCGATATGGGCGGCGATGATGGCTTAGATAATGAGATCATCACACTTGATTTTTCTCAGCTGGATGCCAATGTAAACTATGTTGCCTTTGTATTGAATAGTTTTAGAGGTCACGATTTTGGTACGATCCCTTTTGCTTCAATCCGCATTTATGAGGGCACAACTAAACGTGTTAACGAGGTTTTTGCTAAATTCGATATTGCTAACGGAGCCAACTTTGCTGGTCACGTATCGATGGTAATGGGCGTTTTTTACAAGAAAAACGGCGAATGGAAATTTAATGCCATTGGCGAACCAACCAAAGATAAAAAACTCGAAGATACCGTTAAAACCGTAACTCAAAACTATTTATAAGCAGTAAAGCTGGTAATTAATCAAACTATGGAAACCAACCCAAACGTTACCCAAGCCCTTACCCCGGTTAAACTGGATAAAGATGGCAATGTGGAACTCGAGAAAATAACCTCAGAGGAAACGCTTAAATACAATGAGATTGGAAAATCGCTGGAGCCATCAGATGTAAATTCTATCCTGAATTACGGAAGCGATGCCCAAAACTCGATGGAAAAATACAGTAACGAGTTTTTATCGTCTGTACGGACTTATAACAGTGGTGAAGTTGGCGGTTTGATTAACGAACTGCTTACCGAACTGAATTATATCGATGTTTCAGAATTGGAGCAAAGTGCATTTAAGAACTTTATTTCTAAAATCCCGTTTTTAAAGAGCCTTGTTGTTGATGTGAAAAAACTTTTCCAGAAGTATGATGTAGTGGTGAATAATATTGATAAAATCACCAACAAAATTAAAGCTGGAAGGTTAAATTCGATTAAAGATAACAGTTCGTTGCAAACCATGTTCGATAGCAATGTTGGTTACATCCACCAAATGGAAGAACTGATTATTGCCGGACAGATGAAATACAACGAGCTGAACATCAAACTTGCTGAGATGGAAGGCAGACCTGCCGATTACCAGGATTATGAAATTGCCGATTTAAGGGACTTCATAAGTCGCTTGGATAAAAGACTGGCAGATATGAAAATTGTTCGTTTCATTATGCTGCAATCTTTAGCGCAGATCCGTGTGGTGCAGAACAATAATACTTCAATTGCAGAAAAAGCGCAGTCGATTGTATCTACAACCATTCCGGTGTGGAAAAACCAATTGACCATTGCTGTTGCTTTACAAAGGCAAAAGGCCAACGTAGAGATGCAGAAGAAAATTTCGGATACCACGAATACCATTTTGCAGAAAAATGCAGAGATGCTGAAACAAAACAGTATCGATGTAGCCAAAGAGAATGAAAAAACAGTAGTATCTTTGGAAACCTTGAAACAAACCACTTCATCGTTGATTGAAACGCTTAATGAGGTTAAACAGATCCATGAAGCGGGTGCACAGAGTAGAAGAGTGTTGGATGGCGAACTTAAAACTTTGGAAACAGAGTTGAAAAAGAACGTGACGAGGGTGAGTTAATTAAAATATGGATGAATACCGTTTAAATATTATCAAAAAGTCAAGCGCAGAGATCAACCGTTTACAGTTGCTCTCTGTGTTTTTTGATGATGAGGTAATTTATAAAATTTACCTGAGAAGCCAGGTTATTCATCAACTTTTTGCCAACAACGAAGAACTGGAGATCGAAAAATTAGATCTTTTCCACCTGCAGTTTACCGATAGCGTGATCGAACTGCTCAAAAAGATTAAAAAGAGCAATGAGAAAAACGTATCGCTTATTTACGATGAAATTGACCTGAATGAAGAACTGATCGACCGCATGGCAGGTGCGCTCGTTGATCAGAAAAGTTTTCAGCAGGATAAACAAAAACAATCGTTAAAAGTGAACCTATCGCTGCGGAAACTATTCAGTGTTCTTTCTGAGCTCAGTTCCGATTTTCCCTTTTCTAAAAATATCAATGTTTTTAGTTCCAGATACGCCAACGATTTTTACTTCGATCTCACCACCGATCAATTTACTAGACTGATTGATTTTCAAAATAAACAGGTGTATACCAACGTTTATGCAACCATCGAGAAAAAATTGATGGGCAAATTGTGTAAGTACGATTTCCGGACCGAATTTTATATTGGTTTAAAATCGGGCGAACTGGTAATTGAAGCGTATAAATTTTTGGATATAGACAGTTATTACCTGTTTTTTCCTAGCAGAAACCTGTTCTTGTTCTGCGATTTAACCATTTTGAAAGATTTGGATATGTCTAATAATCTTTCAGAACGGGAACGGATTGTACAGGAACTGCAATATAAAAACGATAAGTTAAAAAGTAACGCTGCGGTTTTAAAAACAGCAATTCCAAACGAGGTTGTTAATTTGTTAGAAGATAGTTACAGTAAAATATCTGACATCAATTTCTTGAACCACCTCAATAATTTCGATGTACAATCGAATATTTTGAAGACCATGTTGAAGACGGATTTGTTTTAGGTTGGTTTGACTACTTGAAATCTGTCTAGACAGATTTCTCGACTACGCTGCGCTCCGCTCGAAATGACGAAGATCTATAAAAGGAATTTCTATAGAGCGATCGTCATTTCGACTGAAGCTCACCGATTTTTCATCGGTAGCGTAATGGAGAAATCTTTATTGTGATTTCGTCATTTCGACCGCAGTGGAGAAATCTTTTAAGTTTGGTTTTTATAGCATCTTTAAAGATTTCTCGGCTTCACTGCGCTCCGCTCGAAATGACGAGCCGACTGATTGCTCCGCTCGAAATGACGAAAGTAGTGTAGAAAGAATTAGTAGAGAGAACGTCATTTCGACTGAAGCTACCGATTTTTCATCGGTTACGGAATGGAGAAATCTTTATTGTGATTTCGTCATTTCGACCGCAGTGGAGAAATCTTTTAAGTTTGGTTTTTATAGCATCTTTAAAAGATTTCTCGACTTCGCTGCGCTCTGCTCGAAATGACGAACCGACTGATTGCTCCGCTCGAAATGACGAAAGTAGTGTAGAAAGAATTAGTAGAGAGAACGTCATTTCGACTGAAGCTACCGATTTTTCATCGGTAGCGTAATGGAGAAATCTTTATTGTGATTTCGTCATTTCGACCGCAGTGGAGAAATCTTTTAAGTTTGGTTTTTATAGCATCTTTAAAGATTTCTCGACTTCGCTGCGCTCCGCTCGAAATGACGAGCCGACTGATTGCTCCGCTCGAAATGACGGTATGAGTGGGGGCTCCACTCGAAATGCCAGGTTTATAATTCTTATTCATCCCACTCATTTATAATTTCTGTCAAATCACCCCAATTTTCATTAAAACTATTAATTAGTGCATCTTTTTTCGCTCTGTTCCATTTTTTTAATTGCTTTTCTCGATCAATAGCTTCTTCAATTGATAGAAAAGCTTCATAAAAAACACAATAAATCAAATTGTACTTGGCAGTAAATGAGTTGGGATAAGTTTTATTCTGATGTTCGTAAATACGGCTTCTTAGATCAGAAGTTACACCAATATATAAAGTTGTTCTTTGATAATTGGTCATGATGTAGATGCATCCTCCGCGTTCCATGATCATGAATTTAAGGAGAAAAATCGTCATTTCGACCGCAGTGGAGAAATCTTTTAAGTTTGGTTTTTATAGCATCTTTAAAGATTTCTCGACTGCGCTGCGCTCTGCTCGAAATGACGAACCGACTGATTGCTCCGCTCGAAATGACGGATGATTGGATGGAGAAATCTCTCTAGGGGTATCGTCATTTCGACCGTAGTGGAGAAATCTTTTAAACCTAGTTTGAAGGATAGCATCTTTAAAAGATTTCTCGACTGCGCTGCGCTCTGCTCGAAATGACGAACCGACTGATTGCTCCGCTCGAAATGACGGATGATTGGATGAAGAAATTTCTCTAGGGGTATCGTCATTTCGACCGCAGTGGAGAAATCTTTTAAACCTAGTTTGAAGGATAGCATCTTTAAAGATTTCTCGGCTTCGCTGCGCTGCGCTCGAAATGACGAACCGACTGTGATTGCTCCGCTCGAAATGACGGATGATTGGATGGAGAAATCTCTCTAGGGGTATCGTCATTTCGACTGTAGTGGAGAAATCTTTTAAACCTAGTTTGAAGGATAGCATCTTTAAAAGATTTCTCGACTGCGCTGCGCTCTGCTCGAAATGACGAACCGACTGAGGGACCCGCTCGCTATGACGAATTTACCTCGTTAACACCGCCAGTTTCTGTTTAAAAAGATCAATTGTTCTGCTCCAGGCTAGTTTTGCTGCAGCTTCATTATATCTCGTAGGTGAGGTATTGTTGTTAAAGGCATGGTTTACGCCATCGTAGATGTAAATTTTGTAATCAATTTTATTGTCTTTTAATGCCTGTTCGTAAGCTGGAATCCCGGCATTAATGCGTTCATCCAAACCGCCATAATGCAGCATTAAACTCGCTTTAATTTTAGGGACGTCTGCCGCATTGGCCTGTGCACCGTAATAAGCGACAGCTGCCTGTAGTTTAGGATCATTAACCGCTAATTTATTGGCCATTCCACCTCCCCAGCAAAAGCCAACACAGCCTACTTTACCGTTTCCGTCTTTTCTATTGCGTAAATAGTCCAATCCTTTTAAGTAGTTCTGTAAGTTCTTTTCAGGGTCTAATTTACCGATCAACTCGCGTCCCTTATCTTCATCTGTCGGGGTTCCACCAAGCGGCGAAAGGGCATCAACACCAAGGGCCAGGAAACCTTCGGCGGCAACACGTTTGGTAACATCAATAATATGTGGATTTAAACCTCTGTTTTCATGAATAACCAGTACGCAACCTAAGTTCTTTTTACCTTTGGGTTTGGCCAGTACAGCTTTCATTTCACCGTCAACACCAGCGTAGGTAATATTTTCAACTTCGATATCATCACTGTTAAAATCTGCTGCAGCGGCGTAATTATTTTCTAGCATTGGAAGAATAGTCATAGCCAATGCTGTGCTACCAGCCAGGATAGCCAGCTTTCTCATAAAATCTTTTCTGCTTACCTGGCTATGGGTATATTCATCGTACAGGTTGATTATTTTCTGATCCATCTTATTGATTTTGAATTACCCTACAAGATAAACAAGGATGTCGAGATTTGAGGTAGCATTGCCTAAAAGTTACAATACATTTCTTCCCATTTTTTAATCAGTGTTACACGGTGTTTCGTATAACGAGGGGTTAAGAAGGCATTCGACCAATCATCGTAATTATCATAAAAGAATTTGAGGAAGAAAATATGAAAGGTGATCCCCAGATATGGAATGGCTTTTAATTCATCGTCAGTTAACGGCCTAACTCGCTGATAAGCATTTAAAAAGGTGTCGAAATCCTTTTCTGCCTGCTCTTTGGAAATTAGGTTATTTAATTGATGGAAAAAATAATGGTTAAGGAACGACATTAAATCGTTAATCAGGTAGCCTTCACCTGCAAAATCGAAATCAAAAAAGGTAATTTTTCCCGCTTCATCAAAATGGAAGTTTTTAGGGAAAAAATCATAGTGGCAATAGCCATAGCTGAATTTTGAAGTATTAAATCCTTCGAACTTTTTAACCACTTTATCAGCAATGTTGGTCAGGTAGTCAAATTCCTCAGGCATTTCTGTAAAATGAGGTTTTAAATCGCGCAAAGGTTCAAATAAAGTCGTTTCAAAGTTGAATACCGGTCTTGCATTATTCAGCTTTATTGAAGAAGTACTTTGGTGCAAGGTGGCCATGTCTTGGCCCAATTGAATAAGGTGCGCATTTTCCAAATCTAAAATCACCTTTCCTTCAGCAAAAGAAAACAGTACACCATTTCTTAAACCTTCTATGGCATTAAACTGTTGAATTTGTTTTCCATTTACATCGGTTATAGGGTAGGATACTGCGTTTCCGTTTGTCCTTAAAATATTGAGCAATTCTATTTCAGCTTCAATTTCATTGCGTTTGCGGTGTGCATCGCGGTAGATTTTGAAGATGTATTTCTGGCTTAGATTTTCCAGGATATAAGTGTCGCTTACATTTCTGATGAGTAATCGGCAGGTTGTAGATGGATCTAACCGATAAGCTTCAATTAAATGATCTTTTAAGGCAGCGGCTGACAAGGTAGAGTATTGTGCGGGGAAAATGTTTTGCATAAGTAGCGCTTTGGGGGTTCAAATATAAATTTTAGAAATGACATCTTAGCCATTAAATAAGACTACCTTACACTCCTTAGGCAAATCGTTTTAAGATTAATACAATCTGTTGGAAAAAATATTTGATTGCCTTATCGATAGTTTTATTGAAGATAAAGTGGGCATTGCCGAAAACTTTTTAAGTGTTTCTTTAGCGGCCAATCTTAAAGATAACCTGATCGGGTTATTTGAAAATAAAAAACTTTTAAATGCTGGCGTGGGTAACGATACGGTTGTGAATCAAAACAAGTTGATTAGAAGCGATGTGATTTACTGGTTAGACAGAAAGCATAATAATCAATACGAAAATGATTTCTTCGATCTGATGGATGAATTTGTGGTTTATTTAAACCGTACCTGTTATACGGGGATCACCGGATACGAATTTCATTATACACTTTACGAATCGGGCACGTTCTACAAAAAACATATCGATCAGTTTCAGCACAACGGAAGTCGGCAATATTCGATGATTATGTATCTGAACAGCGATTGGAAAATAGAAGATGGGGGAGAGCTACGTATTTATCATGTTGATGAGGAACAGCATATCTCTCCCAATAACGGCAAAAGTGTTTTCTTTAAAAGTTCAGACCTGGCACACGAGGTATTGCTTACCCATAAACAAAGGATGAGTATTACAGGCTGGTTAAAGGTCGGTTAAACTTAATCCTTAATATCGAGCAACTGTTTGATCATCCCTTTATAGTTTTTACCGATAGGTACCTGTTGTCCGTTTTTAAGCACAATGGTATTACCTTCCAGGTAGTCGAGTCGACGTGTTTTTTATTAAGGATAAAAGGAATTGCTAATACAGGAGATTCTCATTCAAAGATACGTCCTGCTGAACCTGTTCAGCATCTATTTTTGAAAATCGTTGTTGATAAGACCCTGAAACGAGTTCAGGGTGACGGCCCTCTCCAGAGATTCCCATTTTGTTCCACACCGCCACCATTGACGTTATTTTACAAACTATTATTAATCAGCACTTTAATCGCTTTCGCATTCCCGTCCAGCTAGGCCATAGCACTGCTATCCCCGTTCTACTTAAATCCGGCCTAACAAATTTTTCGGGCCGCACTGCTCAAGCCAACCCACTAGCTTCAAAAGAAAAATTTTCAGCCGGTGTTTTTTGTTTTTTCACTTGTTCCGTTTTTTTTATTTGTGTTCAAGCTAGCTGCGCTGGTCTTTTTGACACCAAAAAGAAAGACGCCCGTCCGGCTAGGACAAATAAAACACCCCGTCCTGCGGACACCCCTCTAAAAGAGGGGAATTATATACCGCCTGAAATTTCAACGTCATTCATATTGATTTTTATAAAATAAATTATCCCTCGAAATGACGAAACTATCGGGAATGACTGATCATTTAGTATTGGTCAATAAAAAAGCGCCATTTCCTCATTTCAGGATTGGCGCTTCGGATACTTAAACGACTAGGTTTAATACGATTATGATCAATTTGCTCTAAAACCCTTTGGGGTGCATTGCATCTGACGTTTAAAAAATATATTAAAATTTGCCGGGTATTCGAAACCCAAACAATAGGCAATCTGTGCGATATTCCATTCGGTATGTTTCAGCAAAGCCACCGCTTCGGTTGCTATCCTTCTCGAAATGTGCTCAGAAGTGGTTTTGCCCGTTACTTCTTTTACCGCATGGTTTAAGTGATTTACATGCACCAACAAGCGGAAGGCGAAATCGTGGGCTGTTTTCAACTCCAAAATATGTTCTGTAGAACCAATGGGGAACTGCCTTTCCAATAATTCGATAAACAATGAAGTTAGGCGCGCCGATGCATTATTCTGTTTAAAGATAACATCCTGAGGTTTTACCTTTAATGCTTCGTGAACAATAAGTTGTACATAGTTTCTTAACAGATCGTATTTATGGATGTAATCGCCATCCATTTCTTTCATCATTTTAGTAAAGATATCTGTTAAGATAACTTCCTGCTCTTCGTTAATATGAATTACCGGGCTATCATTAATGCGCCACAATAAAGAATCGCGAAGAGTTTCGTTACGGTTATGGATAAAATTCTCGGTAAATAAACAGAAGAAACCAGCAGGTTTTGGCGAAGTACTTTCCCATGAATATGGAATATTCGGATTGGTAAACAGTAATGCCCGTCCTTTAATTTCAATCTGTGCATCAGGATAATGCAAAATCCCATTGCCTATGATCAGCGAAATCTTATAAAAATCTCTGCGGCTGAAAACAGATGGTACGTTGCTGCAAACAGTAGTTCTGTTAAAAACATTAAAGTGCCCGATATCATTGATCATTCCTAAGCTTGGCGTAGGAATTTCAGGCCTTGTGATTTTTAATTTATTGTAAAAATCCTCTAATGTTTCCTTTTTTTGAAGGGTAGAAAGCTCTTGATTTTTTGATAACATATTTTAAGTGCTTAATACAGGTAAAGTTATGGTTTAATCGTCATTCCTTCATGCATTTCCTCGGTCGGTTCTGCCACTAATTTGTCACCTTCTGCTAAATCGCCGAAAACTTCTACCTTGTCGTCGGTTTCACGGCCTTTTTTTACACCCACTTTCACGGCTTTATTATCGGCTACTTTTAAAACGAATAATCCTTCGCTGGTATCCAATAAAGCTTTCTTGGAAATGATAAAGGTACTGGCATTGGCCGGAAGCGGAATGTTCACTTCAGCAACCATGCCCGGTAATAAAACCTTCGAGGCATTTGGTACATCCATTTCAATGCGTTCAGAACGTAAGCGCAAATCTAAAGCGCCTGATAAACGTTTCACTTTAGCCTTAAAGGTCTGGCTAGGCAAAGATTTAACGGTAAAACTAATCTCATCACCAGCTTTTAAATATCCGGTATAAACTTCTGGAATGGAAACAGCCAAACGCAGGTTTTTTTGATCCTGTAGCGTAAATAAAGGTAAATCAGAACCTTTGCCTGTTGGACCAACGTAAGCGCCTAAATTCACATTTCTAGCTGAAATAATTCCGCTGAAAGGTGCCCTGATGGTTAAATAATCCTGAACTGAACCCACTTCTTTGTAAGTGGCTTTTGCTGCTTCAAGCTGTGCAAAATCAGCATTTTTTTTTGCCATAGCCTGGTCCAGGTCGTTTGTAGAGATCGTTCCGGGGGTTTTACTGGTTTCGTACAAACGGTTATAATTCGCTTTGCTCGCAGTATAAATGGCTTCCTGTGCTTTTATCCGCGACTGTGTTGCAGCCAGTTGGGAAGTCATTTCAGGTGCTTCCAAAGTCATCAACAATTGACCTTTACTTACTTCTGAGCCGATATCAACTTTTAGGGTTTTTACGAAGCTGCTTACTTTAGCATATAAATCAACTTGTTGCAAAGCAATTAATTCGCCTGGCAAACTCAGTTTGGTGGATAGTTTCTCTTTTTTAAGATCGAAGGTGGCTATAGCTGCTTCTTTTTCTTTCTTGGGTGTTACTTTCGATTCGGAGCGCCCACAGCCATACATGGCCGTTAACACTAAAAATCCTGTACTTAATAATCCTGTTGAAAATATCTTCGTATTCATTTATGATGATGATTTATTCTTTTTCTTGTAAACCTTTAATGTAATGGATGCTTTCTTCGTCTTCCGGATCAAGCGACATCGAATTGGTAGTCTGTTTTCCCTGAACCCATGCAAATACCAATGGCAATATAACGAGTACGGCGAATGTTGAAGCCAGTAAGCCACCAATAACGGCTCTGCCTAGTGGAGAAACCGCTCCACCACCTTCACCATGACCGATGGCCATTGGCAACATACCCGCAATCATCGCAATACTCGTCATGATAATTGGGCGCAAACGCAATGCTGCAGCTTCGCGTGCCGATTCCAGTGCATTCCCATTGTGCTTTCTTAGTTGCTCTGCATTGGTGATGAGCAATACCGCATTGGCGATAGATACCCCGACCGACATGATAATCCCCATATAAGATTGCAGGTTTAAGGTTGATCCGGTAATGGTTAATAACAATAGTGAACCTAAAATAACTGCTGGTACAGTGGCTAAGATAACCAATGGAACTTTAAAAGACTGGAAATTGGCTGCCAGCATCAAGAAAATTACCACAATGGCCACAAATAAGCCAGATTGTAAGCTGTCTAAAGTATCAGTTAACACTTTACTTAAACCGATGGCGGTAACATTTAATCCCCTTGGCAGTTCGCCTACGTCTTTGATGGCTTTTTCTACATCTTTTGATGCTGCACCCAGATCCATATGGTAAAGGTTCGCCGTTACCGATAGGAAAGGCATAGCACCAATGTTATCGTTTTCGCCAGCCGTGGTATCAGCAGTAATTTTTGCCACATCGCTTAAAACTGGTCGTGCCGAATTTTTCAATAACGGAATTTCTCCAATATCATCTTTACTGGTCATTTGGTTAAGTGGTACCTGAACCTGAACACTATAAGGCAAAGCCGCTTTTTCATCTAACCAGATATTTTTGTCCGTATAACGTGATGATGAAGTTGAGGCAATTAATGATCTAGAAATATCGGCCATATCCACCCCGATCTGTGCTGCACGGGTCCTGTCGATATCGATATTTAATGATGGATATTTAATGGGTTGTGCTAGCTGAACATCGCGCATGTAAGGGATTTCCTTCAGTTCTGCGAGGATTTTATTGGCATACTTTTCATTCAGCTTTTTGTTTTTGCCTGCAATACGTACTTCAACAGGGGTAGGAGAGCCCTGGCTCAATACCTTATCCGTTAGCTCAATCGGCTCGAAAGAAAGTTTAACATCAGGCAGAACTTTTTTGATTTTCTCCCGGAACTGATCTTTAAAATCATCCATATCTTCCTCAAAGTCTTTTAAACTTACCTGGAAAACAGCTTCATGCGGACCTGCCATAAACTGGTAGATGGGGTTCACCGAAAACTGGGCAGGGTGTTGACCAACATAAACAGAAGAAATGCCCATATGCTCTTCTCCGACCATTTTTTTTAGCTCAGCCAAAACCACATTTGCTTTTTCTTCGGTACGTTCTAAACGTGTTCCATCAGGTGCACGTAAACGCAACTGAAACTGACTTGAGTTAACTCTTGGCAAAACATCGCGACCAATGTTAGCCAATAATAGCGCAGCTAAACCGATAATTACCACCAAATAAACCAAAACGACAGATTTTCGGTAAGGCAGTATCCGATCAAGGAAACGCATAAAACGGTTCCGGAACCTATCAAAGAAACCAATTTTGCCATTGCCACTAAAATCTTCACGTTCAACCAGTACTCTTTTTTGGTTCAAGGTATCTTTTTCCGATTCGAGTGTAATGCCAGTTGCGGCAAAATCAGCCTCATCCTGAGTAATGCCCGGGTGATGTTCACTGCCTTTTTTTGGGTGTGCAACCATTAGCCAGTTGGCCATAATTGGTACGAAAGTTTGCGATAACAGGAATGAAACCACCATCGAAAAGCCGATTGCCAATGCCAAGGGTAAGAATAATGCTCCTGGAATCCCTGTCATGGTAAAGGCAGGTGCAAATACGGCAAGGATACAAAACAGGATTAACAATTTAGGGAAGGCGATTTCCTTACAGGCATCCCAAATGGCCAGGGCCTTGGGTTTGCCCATATCAAAATGCTGGTGGATGTTTTCTATCGTTACCGTCGATTCATCTACCAGAATACCAATGGCCAAAGCCAATCCGCTCAGGGTCATGATGTTGATTGTTTGTCCGAACAACTTTAGGAACAAAACACCAGCAATAATAGATGTTGGAATGGTGAGGATTACAATCAATGCCGCACGTTTATCGCCCAGGAAAAGTAAAACCATCAAACCTGTTAATATCGCACCGATAGCGCCCTCACTGATCAGACTTTTTACAGCGTTGATTACATAAACAGACTGGTCGAACTCATAAGAAAGTTTAACATCTTCCGGTAAGGTATTTTGGATGTTCGGTAGGTTTTTCTTTAAGTTTTTAACCACATCCCAGGTAGAGGCATCCCCAGATTTAGCGATACTTAAATATACCGACCGCTTGCCGTTGATTAAGGCATAACCTGCAATTAAATCGGCGCCATCTTTAACCGTTGCTACATCGCGGAGCTGCAAATTTTGCACGCTGCCCTTAAATAAGGGAATGTTCTCAAAATCTTTAACCTTTTTAATGGTATAATTGGTTGGTGTGATATAGTTTTTATCGCCTATCCTCACATTTCCTGAAGGTGCGGTCTGGTTATTTAGCCTGATGGCTTCTACTACTTGATCTACCGTTAGGTTATGGGAGCGCAAAAGTGACGGATTTACATTGATTTCTATCGTTCTTGGACTACCTCCAAAAGGGGCAGGAGAAAGCAAACCTGGTATAGCTGAAAAACTAGGGCGCACATAAGTATTGGCCAGATCCTGTAATTCATTGTTGGTGCGGATAGGGCTGCTTAATACCAATTGTCCAACAGGAAGCGATGAAGCATCAAAACGGATCACGAACGGTGGTTGCGAACCTGGCGGAAAAATAGCTTGTGCCCTTGTAGATAATGCACTTAGTTCTGCCGCCGCCTGGGCCATGTTGGTACCCTCGTAATAGGTTAGCTTCATTAACATTAAACCCTGTGTGTTTTTGGTTTCGATGCTTTTAATGCCGTTTGCAAAAAGCAGGATATTAACGTACTGTTTACCAAAATAAGCCTCCATTTGGTCGGGTGTGTAACCACCAAAAGGGTGCGCAATATAAATCACCGGAAGGTTCATCTGCGGAAGAATATCAACCTTGATCTGATTGATGGCCCCAATACCGAAAAAGAACAATCCAGCTACTAAAACTAAGATGGATATGGGCTTGCGGAGTGCGAAACGGATTAAATTCATTTATGTAGCCAGGTTAAAATTCGTTGATAAATATGTCGTAATTCCCGAGTGCTGCCGATTTTAGCAATAAGGCCTGCCAAACATTGGTAAAGGCAATATCCCGATCGGTTTCGGCCCGGTTTAAGGTAAACAGCGCCTGTGTAAGATCTACTAACGTGGTAAGTCCGTTCTTGTAGAGTGTATTTTTCTGCAGATAAGCATCAGATGCTGCTTTTACTTGAATAGGTGCTTCTCTGTAATTGGCCAAAGCGTTGGTTAGTTTAGTTTCTGCAAGTGCCAACTGTGCTTTAAGTTGCTGATCAACCAGATTATATTCTTCCTTTAAGCCCTGGCTAATGTATTCTTGCGCACGTACCTGTGGGCGGTTTTTAAGTAAGGTCGACAGGTTCCAGGTCATTCCTATGCCAATCAAATAGTTTCCACGGGTAGGGTTTATACCATCAGCATAACTGGAAGAATAAGCAGCCTGATCTAAGGCATAACCTGGGTTAAAACCCGAACCACGGCCCTGCATTACACCGAATAAGCTAAACGTAGGGTAGTATAATTTTTTGAAATAATTAACCTGTTGCTGGCTAACATCAACACGGTTCTGGTAAAACTTTAATAGTGGATGTGAGCTTTTGATCACTGTATCTTCCAGCAGGTTGCCAGGAATGCGCGTAATTGAAGCAGTATCTAATTCGTATGATGTTGCGCTTAATCCCATTAACACGCCCAAACGGTTGGCCTGTTCCTGCTCTAAATCTTTAGCTTTTGTTAAAGCGATTTTGGCATTAGAAACTTCGGCTTTTGCGAAAGAAGAATCTACTCCAGCAATTAATCCGTTTTTAGCCCTGATGATGGCCGTATTTTTAAAGGTAACAGCGCGATCGAGATTTTTCTGTTGCGATTTGCTTAACCTTTGCGCAGCCAGCAGATTTAAATAGGCGGCAGAAACACGGATTTCCTGCTGGAATTTTTCCTGTTCCAGGTCATTTTTGTCTCTTTGGTAAGCGGCATCGGCAATTTTAATGCGCTCCCTGATTTTTCCAAAAGTGAAGAAATCCCAGTTTATATTGGCCAAATAGAGCCCACCGAATGCGGCATTCCAGTTTTGTTTGTTTAGAGCAGGACCAGATGAGGCCGTTCCCAAACCACCAAGACCATATTGCGGTCCATTTTGGCCGTTAATGGTACCATAATCCTGTTGGGCACTTAAACTGAAGTTCGGTAAATACTCTCTTTTGGCCTGTTGGATAGATGATTTTGATGCATTGGCATAATTATCTTTAGCCTTAATGGTGCCATAATTGCTTAATGCAGTGTTAACAGCTTGCTTAAGGCTAAGTGTTTGTGCATTTACGCCGATGGATAAACTGGTAAAGAATAATAACGAAAAATAAAATAAAGATATACGAGACATAGTGTATAATTTACACGGCAAATGTAAATGATGATCGTTATATCAAAGTATTCGGTTCAAATCAAAAATTATGCGAATCAAATAATAATCGAATTGTTACTTAAGAAGTAAAAAGGGACAGTTTCTGCTGCTAAAAATAAGAAGAGGCTGTATCATAACAGTTAAATTGTCATCCTGTCCAAAGGACTCCTACGGAGAGCCTGTCGATGGACTTGTTTAAATATCTCGCAGGATGTTTCGACTGTTTGTCCCGATTCTTCCCGTCGTGTGAACACAATTCCATTCATCATGCGTCATTCCCGTGAAAACGGGAATCTTAAAGCTTCAGATATTGCTCATTAACCTTTCTTGTCGCATTAGGATTGCCAGTCAAGCTGGCAATGACGGCCAATGCTAAGGATATAGCAAAAGATGTGTCCACACGGTAGGATCCTTAAGGAAGTTCAACTTAACAAGTTCGGATGGAATTTCAAATATGATACAGCCTGTTTATAATAAGATATTATGATTCCTCTGTATAACTTTTAAAATTATCCAGAATGGCCTGCCAGCCACCTCGTTGCATTTCGATCGGATTGGTAGATTCGGCATCGAAAGTTTCGGTTACCCTGGTTTGTTCACTCAGTGCATCAAAAACAATGCTTACCGTTCTGCCATCTTCCATGGTATATTCGATTTTTTTATGCTGATCAACCGTGGTATATGTTCCGCCGAAATCAAAACTCATGCTGCCATCTTTTGCCGCCATAGTGCTTTTAAATTTACCGCCAACTTTTAAATCGTTTTCTGAAAAAGGGGTATGCCAATCTGGTGAGGCAAAGGCCCACTTAGTAATGTGATCCGGGTTATTCCAAAATTCCCAAACTTTTTCTACGGGTGCATTTACTGTCGTTTTTACGGTGATTGATGTTTTATTTTCCATGTTTTAAGGTGTTTAATTTTTTATAAAGTTATAGTAACTTTAACAACTCGGAAAGCGTAAATGCGACAAATTAAGGGGTAATATGCCACTATTGTATTGCTTAGCTAAGCTTTACAATTAGAGAAATGGTTAGCCATTGATAAAAAGAATGCACACAGGTAATTAAATTAAAATACCTCTGTGCATCTCTATACGGCCAACTAAGGCTAAATGACTAAAAATTATCGAATATTTTATTATTTAATCCGAGTTGAATGCTAGTGCAGTTCCGTATAAATAAAGGTTACCGTGTCTTTGGATACTAAGCCGCTCATATTTCCGCCTGTGTAAACTGCCTTATAGCTCGATCCTTTTTTCAGGTCGTAGGCTTTAAGTAAATCGGCATTTGCAACCAGGCTATCACCTGGGTTTACCTTCGAATAACTCGACGCAGGCGGTGGCATTACTCTTTTGGCCATTGCGCCTTTGTACTGTGCTTCTTCTCCTTTTTCGTTGGTAATGCTTAAATAACTGCTCATTAAAGGCTCGAAAGGTGTATGCC
The DNA here is from genome assembly GCF_018613605.1 of Pedobacter sp. ISL-64. Lineage (GTDB taxonomy): Bacteria > Bacteroidota > Bacteroidia > Sphingobacteriales > Sphingobacteriaceae > Pedobacter. The sequence goes on from NZ_JAGGPU010000004.1 coordinate 61,406, forward strand.
AGATACAGAAAGTTTTTATACTATCGGTATTGTTGTACACTACAAACCTTAGCAATAGTGGGTCGCCGGTAGCTACATTGCCATTTATTTTCATTTTAACCTCAAGCGAATCGGTTTTATTAGCAGTAGTTTGAGGCATGCTTTCGCTTTTACTATTTGTGGTGTTTCTGGTGGCCTCACTGCAGGCAGAAAACAATACTAAAAGTGCAGGGATAATTATTTTAATGTTTTTCATGGAAGGGGTTTTTATATAAGCAAATGAATATTGATATTGTTTGATTAGGATCAAACTAAAACGATTAAGTATCAAATATATATTAATTTATGCAGCTTGCAAAAGCCTGCTGTTAATTAGATCTGTATGGCAAATCCAGACCAATAAAAGACGATTAATTTGAATTAACTAAAAAGTAAGCAATTCGACAGGCATAACCTGTTGATTTTGAGTTGTGCTGGTCGCTGATCCGTACACTTAATTTATGCGTTCCGTTAGTGAGTTGATCGCCGAGTAGCAGGTACCATGGCAAATGCAAGCTTGAACTCCATTGGGTGTAAAGATCGATCATTTTTTCTTCTTCGTCATCTATGCGGTAATGGAGTGCACCCGCATCCGGGCCTGATAAAATAGCAAGCCCCACAGTGTTTCCTTTAAAAATCAGATCGAAGGTACTGTTCCGGGTATTGCTTTCGAGCACCGGGATATTAACAAAACCTGGTCTTCCTTCCAGCCCGTCGATTGGCTTCCAGTTTTTATTGATGTTAAAAGTATTTAAGTTTTCGGCGCTATTAATGCTAAGATATTGTCCTTTGGTATAAGCAAATTTATCAATGATTTTAGGAAGACCTGCCGAAGCTTTCTTGTTGGCATTTTTCTGATTTTCTTCCAGATAAGTTTTAATGGTATTGAAATAAAGTTGTTGGCCAAACGGTGAGGGATGCAGGTTTTTAACATCAGCTGCCCAGGTAAATTCGCCGTTGGCAATACGTTTATCAACTTCTAAAGCGAGGTTAATAAATGGCAAGTGATAATATTCAGCTAAATCGCTGTGTACTTTTACTTCAGTTGGGATTTTACCTTTATTAAAATCATCATTTTTATCTTCATCTGCAAAAGCCATCATTACGATATCCGTTTTCGGGTTCTTGTTTAAAGTATGTCTGATGATGCCTTCTAAAGCACGACGCTGTGTTTGTTCAGCGGTTTTGTTGGCATGGTCGTTAACAGCCGATTCTAGAAACAAGAGATCAATTTTTCCACTGTCGAGTACATCGCGCTGAAGACGGAACGCGTGTGGCAAACTGCCCAATGATGGAATACCTGCGTTAATGAACCTGAATTTTGTTTGTGGATAAGTTTTGGCTAAATAATTACTTACCAATCCACGCCAGCCTTCCATATTGGTAATCGACCCGCCTAAAAAAGCAACGGTTACCGCTTCGTTTTTTCCAAATTTTTCTGCTACGGTATGGCTGTAACCATTAAAAGTAATGAACGATGATGATTGTAACTTGTTTTGAGCAAAGCTTTTGGAAAATAGTGACGTAAACAGTAATGTCAGGCAAAGAAAAGAGGTTAGTTTCATGTTGATTAGAAGAAATCAAAAGTAATAAAATTTACAATTGATGTGTGTTTCCAGCAATAATTTACTTGCATGATGGGGTAACGAAGCGATTGTCAGCCTAAGGGGTAATTTATGGTGCGAAAATCCATATGAATCACAAGAGAATTTAAAAGAGGCGAGTCGATTAGAAGTATCGTCATTTCGATCCCGAAGATTCGGGAAGAAATCTTTAAGTTCGATTTAATAACATAGTTTAAAGATCTCTCCACTCCGCGGTGCTTCGGTCGAGATGACGATATTTCTATTGGAATCTGTCAATGATAATGGAGTCGAAGGGTAATTTAAAGACAGTACCTTTCCGTTTTGCTTTGCCTGCGGCTTGGTGCTCACTCTAATCGGGGTTAGGTGGCCCGTTAGGTGGTAGTATTTTTGCCAGGGCGCTTACCTGCACGAACCTTTGTTTATAAACCCGGTAGCAGCGGCAGCCCCCGATTCTTCATTGGGGCTACAGCGAATAACGGGGCTGCTGTTCCCGATTATTACTAAACGCTCATTTTCAGAAATAAAACCATATAAAAGTTAATAGGAGAGCAATGCCAGTACAACATATCTGGGTTTCCTCCCGCTTTCCGTTTTATCCCGATGAATTATCGGGATGTTCACTCCATCCGATAGCTATCGGATCGGGGCTAGATAGCCCGTTAGGTGGTATTATTTTTGCCAGGGCGCTTACCTGCACGAACCTTTGTTAATAAACCCGGTAGTAGCGGCAGCCCCCGATTCTTCATTGGGGCTACAGCGAATAACGGGGCTGCTGTTCCCGAAGAGCTGCTGAACGATCGTTTTCAAAAAAAGAATATCGATGTTTAGTTTGTCGCAAGTTTTTTCTTCCTTCTAAACCTTTTCACCTGCCCCATGTGTTCAGTCGGGATATTATCGCCCAGCAATTTTCCCCAGGGTTTAAGTCCATCAATCCGATCAAAGATGATTTTCAGTACCGCAATAAAAGGAATGGAAAGGAACATTCCGGGGATGCCCCAAAGTGCAGCACCCATTAATACAATTACGATAGAAATAAGTGCGTTGATCTGTACCTTGCTCGAAACAATGCGCGGTACAAGGATATTGTTATCAATAAACTGGATGAGTGCATAGGCACCTATAATTAATAATTGAGTGGTAAAACCATCCATGGTTAAAGTTGCCATTAACACAGGTAAAGCTATCGCTATAATACCGCCGATGTAGGGTAGCAGGTTCAGTATTGCCCCTATAACACCAATTAAAATGGCATTTTGTACACCGAGGATCAGCAGAGCCGCGGAGTTCATCACTGCAACAATTGAAGTTTCGATCAATAAACCGATAATATAACTTTGTATTGCTGCTTTCGTTTCACCTAAAATTTCGGCAACTTTTTGTTTGTTCTCCTCCGAAAACACTTCATAAATAAAATTAAGGATCAATGTTTTGTACAGCAAGATCAGAAAAGTATAAACGGGGATTAAAAAAACGACACTGAGCACACCCATTAAGCCACTTAAGGTTTGGCCAATTAAAGCTTTACTTCCATTTGCAGCATCGTTAACCATTTGCATCTGTTTTTGCGAGGAGATACCAAAGGTAGTTTGCAGCCAGGTTCTGATTTCCTCTAACAGTTGCGATAATTTGTGCTTAATGCTTTCCAGATCGTCGAAAAAGTGGGCAACCTGCGAGGATAGAAAATAGAGTATGGCAATTACGACAACAATACCGATAATCATAGCGAGCATAATGCTTACTATTTTAGGCATTTTTCTTTCAAAACGATTGGTAAGTGGGTTAAGCAATATCGCAATTAGCGCAGCGAAAGCAAGTGGCACAAGAATATCTCTCAGCACACTCATTATAAATACTGTAATTACTAATCCTAAAAGAATTACAGGAGCTTTGATGTAAAATGGGTAGGTTTTAAGCATTTTTAGATGGGTTCACCGTTCAACAACCAAAAGGTAATAAAATTGTTTTAAAGTTTTTTAGCTGTTTAAGGAATAGATGAGCAGGACATCATTATTTTTTTGGTGTCGATTCGCAGAAATAGCAAACAATATCCAGTTATTTTATAAATTTAGCACCATATTATAATAATAATTAAAAACTCCCCATGAAAAATAGCTTTTTAATAGCCATCTGTTTGTTTTTGTTTAGCCACGTTTTAAGCGCTGCGGAAGTAGATACCGCTTTAACCTTTAGCAAATCGATGAACAAAAATATTAAAGCAGTGGTAATTAAACCCGATAGCTATAAAACAGGAAAAACGTTCCCCGTGGTTTACCTGCTCCATGGTGCTGGCGGTAACTATGCCGAATGGGCCAAAAAAGTGCCGGGGATTAAAAATCTGGCCGACCAATACCAGTTTATTATTGTGTGCCCTGATGGTAATGTAACCAGTTGGTATTTCGATAGTCCGGTAGATCCTGAATGGAAATACGAAACCTACGTAGCTAAAGAGTTGGTAAGCTATATTGATGAACATTATAAAACCATAGCCGAAAAAAAGGGTAGGGCCATTACCGGTTTGAGCATGGGCGGCCATGGTGCACTATACCTGGCCATTAAACACCAGGATGTTTATGGTGCCGTAGGCAGTATGAGTGGTGGTGTAGACATTAAACCTTTTCCGAATGGGTGGAATATCTCGAAAAGATTGGGAACACAGGATGAATTTCCAGAACGTTGGAAACAGAACAGTGTGATTGATATGATTTATCGCATTAAGCCAGGATCACTTGCTATTGCCATTGACTGTGGTACTGAAGACTTTTTCTATAAAATGAATGTACGTTTGCATGATGAGCTCCTGTATAACAACATTCCTCACGATTTTACTGCCAGACCTGGTGTACACAACTGGGATTATTGGGCCAATGCGATTAAGTTTCAGAGCGTTTTCTTAAGCAATTATTTTAACGCAAAACCTTAATGTAATTTAGGCAGCAAGCTGTGCACTTATTTTATTAACCAGGTTGCTGATATCGAATGGCTTGGCAATGAAATCGTTAGGATGACAAATAATGCCGCCCGTATCGTTTAAATTATGACTGGCCGAAATCATAATTACCGGAATGTGCAGGGTTAACTCGTTTGCTTTGAGTAGATTGCAAAGATCTCGCCCATCGAGGGCACCTAGCATCACATCCAGCAAAATTAAATCGGGTTTAAATTCGCTAATCCGGTGGTTAAAATGACTTGCATCCATTAATCCACTTACCTGATAGCCTTCCAGTCTTAAAATTAATTCTATAACCTCCAGTATTTCCTGATTATCATCTACCACTAATATCTTTTTCATCTTCTCGTTCTCCATCAGGTTATTGCGATTGTGTTTAACGTGCTGTAAATAAATGCCTTATGACTGATTAACAAAGGCGGGGCTAAAAGGTTTCGATCTATTTTGACGAAAGCACAACGGTTAGTTTTAAACGTGCCTGTAATTCAATGGGAAAAAATAATGAGCAGGCTCGTAAAGATGCTAATCGCAATGAAATTAAAATGATGTAGCGATAGTAATGTAGTTTGCATTAAAATTAATACATCATTTTAAGTAAAAAATTAACTTTTAGATTACATACAAGCTAAAGACTTACCATATTTTTGACCGTTCTCGAAATCTTATTTATAAAACAGGAAACGAAGATTTAAAACCAAAAATGAAATACTTAGTCAAAGAAATCAGTGATGGAAACTGCGATATTACATTATTGCCAGAAAACCTGAATGATAGAAATCTTTTAGCCGAAACAACGAAAAACCTTCAGCACGATTATCAAGAAGCTATTCAATCGCATTATGAGCATGCGTTGAAAAATGAAGTTCATGGCAATGCGGCATTTGTTTCCTTAAACAACGAGGAAAGCAATTATCCGAAAAGAGTAAACGTAAATTACCAGATTATCCTAAGTTAAGCGGATATTCTTCTGGCAAAGGCTTTCTTTATGGCAAAGAAAGCCTGTTTTGTTTTAGGATTCTTTTACTCAAAGTCCTTAAAAATAGCTCAGAACAATTGCCGTATAAAAATTGTTTTTTAAGCAATTAGCGGATTTATCTGTAAGGTTTTATGCCAACTTAAAAACGATGTCGAGGCAAATTTACAATAGAACCATCAAAGTTGATGGAATTGATCTTTTCTACCGCGAGGCAGGAGACGAGAAGAATCCATCTCTACTGCTTTTACATGGGTTCCCAACCTCATCAATAGCTTTCAAGAATATGATGATTGCCATGTCTGACCGGTATCACCTTGTTGCACCAGATTATCCCGGTTTTGGCTTCAGTGAGTTTCCTGTGCCGGATAATTTCGAATATACATTTGGCAACATATCAGCCTTGATAAACAAACTCACAGTAGCCATAAATCTAGATAAGTTCTTTATTTATCTCCATGATTATGGTGCGCCAATCGGACTTCAATTATGTATAAACCATCCGGAAAAAATTTCTGGTATAATTGTTCAGAGCGGCAATGCATATCGTGAGGGCATGGGGCCTGAATGGGACGAGTATATCGACTATTGGTACAATCCAACACCTGTAAAAAAGAACAAGCTTATTAAATTCTTAAGTAAGGAAGGTATAAAAAATCAATACTTCGGTGGGCTTCCAGAAGAAATATTATCTAAAGTCAGCCCGGAATTGTGGATGCTCGACTGGGAGTTTCTGAAAAGGCCAGGGAACATCGAAAGGCAGTTTGAGTTAAACTGTGATTTCAAAACCCACTTAGAAATGTTTCCAATTTATCAGGCGTATTTTCGCAATCACCAGCCGCCAGCGCTCGTTATATGGGGGAAGTATGAAATATTTTTTTCAGTAAAGGAAGTTTCATGTTACAAACGAGACTTACCGGATGCACAAATCCATATTTTAGATGGCGGGCACGATGTGCTTGATACTCATTTTGATGAGGTACTAATGCTAATAAGCAATTTTATTAATGATCTACTTAAGGCGGATACACTTGATCCAAATGCAGTAAAATAAAAATGGTGTTGATTCATTGTGCTTTTCTCAACATGGGCCGTAAATGGTGGATGCTGTTATTAATCCGAATTGCTGCAAATGGTGATAAAAATGTTTGCTATGCCATATCAGCCATTCTTTATAGGTCATTGGTCCAAATGCGCCATGTATTTCGGTTTTTCCAGGTTCAGCGAAATACCGGTCAAAATCATGAAGTTCTGTCATTAACTGTTGAGTGGCACTAACCAGATCTGGATACAGTAACTTTTGCTGAGGTGTTCCGAATACTACATTCCTTGGTATTTCTACAGCGGTGTAGATATTGATTTGTCTGGCGCTATTTGCTTCTTCTTCTGAAACTTCACAGAAAGGTTTCTTTTTACCATTGGTATATTCAACCTGGTTTATCAAGTGTTCAACCATTTGTTGTGCGGTCATTTTTCCCCAAATAGCAAAAGTGTTTGGTTGAAGTTTTAGCAACAGGCTTTCTAAATATTTACGGTTCTTTGGTGCTATTAGCTCGGTTAGCGGGTTCATTTTATATGGGATGCAGGTTTTACAGGTAAGCTGATGTACAAATATATGCTATAGGGTAGGCACAGAGTGGGGTGATACAAGACAATTATAAGGCGATATTTGCCAATTATATATTATCGCAGTAATAATTGAAATAGATTTTTGATCTCCTTTTTCCGGATTCCTCATTTTAGCGATGAGGATAAATAACTTTTAAACAAAAAAGGGTGTCCTAGCTTTTTGGACACCCTCTTTGATTTTTTTCTGCGGGGAAAGATGGAGCAGTTTAGTTTAATAAACGATATTATGATACCTTATAATCAAAAGGTAGTTCTGCGCAGATTATTTATTGGCTTTAGTCGGCAACTGCAGCTTCAACAAATATTTTCCAAAACTTTTAAAATGAACCTGCTAATCACTTTGCCGAAAAACAAATGGCAATCTTTGGGATATCCAAGCTTAAATTTCGTTATATTTCCATACGCCGGAAATGGTAAGCAAAGTCAGTCCAGGTTGTTTTTCACCATAGCTGAAAACACAAATATATTTTGAATGACAAGACGGACAATCTGTTCCAAAGTACAATGTTGGTAAGTCATTTACTGTCAATTCTCCAAAGTGAAGTAAATTTATGGAGGTTTCGGAGGCAATTTTGTTTTTTAACAATTCATTTTTAGCTAAAACTTTTTCGTTATTGTACAATTGAAAAATCGGAAAGCCTGATTCATAAGGTGTTATTTTAACGATATTTTCATGTCCACAGTTACAACATCTGAATTTTACTTCTGTTGCGTTACCGATCTCTGCATTACTGAACATGTTTTTGACAACAGAAACCTGTTTTTCAATGAATATTTTTTTTGAAATGGAATACATCTAAATGATTTTATTGTGCAATAACTACGCCCACAGCTCCTGGGTATTTTCCACTCGGGTTTTTCTTAATTGTTACTTTAATATACCCTTCTTGGGCCAATTTATTCCAGGTTTTTTGGTAGCCAGTCGCTGGATCGATCGGGATTTTCCACATGGTCTGCTTACCATAGCCCACCTGATTAAACCAAGGAATAATATCTGCTGTTTGGCCTTTGAAATTTAATGAATTATTTAAAACTTCGATTTCATAATAAAAATCATAAGTATTTTCAGGTTGATTCAAGGCTCTTTGCCCGAAGGTATACACGGATCCATTGATGACTGGACTTGTAAAACTTCCTCCCAAGGTCGGAGCCCCTGTTCCGCTGTAGGTTCCAATCGCACCACTGTATCTATCGTATTTTTGTCCCATCGTGATTGGTGTATCATCTACAGTATTGAACCCCCCGTTTGCAGGTGGCCATTTTCCGTTTAAATTGTTGTTTAAAAATAGCGTTTCCAGGTCGCCCCACTTTTGTTTCTTGTATAAATCGTAAACCTGATCCCTCATTGTCTGGCTTACAGTGTTTGAAGGATCATAGGTCGCAGCCAGTTGGTTTGCGTTTTTGTAGAATTCAGTGGGTGCCGTAATGGGTGGTTCATCTAAAAGACCATCCTTATCTGAGCGACAAGCCACAGAGAATAATGCAATGTTTAAAAGTAGTAAGTACTTTAATAAATTTTTCATAGCTTTTAATTTAGTTTAGTAAAGTGATGATTTTAAAATAGATCGATAGTGGCAGTAAAATAAGACATTAACTGCATGGCGAATCTAATATTTTTTAATGATAAAAAATACAATTGTATAAGAATATTAACTACAAATATAAGGGCACAACCTATATTGGACGTAAAGAGATCAATGAGGAAATAGCCGCCTTAAATAGAAAACTTGCAAAAGCACGAGACTCGCTTTTGATGATAAATTGGAATCAGACGATTACAAGAAAATCAAGAAAGAATGTGAAGGTAAGGTTAAGTGTCTCGAAATAAAGCTAACCGAGGTGAGGCTGTAAAACTCCAACATTTCGAGTATAGATAAAATGCTTTCGCAGGCAATGGGGCGCTTTCACAACTTAGTTCGTTTTACGAAGCTTGCGATGTATTGAAAAGAGAGTTGTTTGATTCGATATTTCGTGAAATGCTTCGTTTTGACGGATTAACTTATCGAGCCGCTAAATTGAACGAGGCAGCAGAACTTATTTACTCGATTCCTAAAGAATTGAGGGGAAATAAAAAGGGAAGTCTAATCATCAGATCAGACTTCCCTTTGTGTACTCGGGGCGGGAATCGAACCCGCACGCCTTTGAAAGCATCCCGACTTTAGGTTGGGACGTGTCCATCAGTTCCACCATCGACAATTAGCCTTTCGATATATTTACTGCTCTTTTTCGACTTGATTTCAAGTTCTCTCTGTACAGCTTGCCCGACTAAGAAAATATTCTTGGCATACAACAGCCTATGGGTTTTTATCGCTGGTTGCAGTTACCTTGCCTTTATTATACCAAATAAGCCTTTTGCCAATATTTCGGTATGCCCAATATGAAATTTCCGATTTTCTCAGAACGTAGCATATAAACTGTAAACAAAAGAATTCAACTTAAAAGAAAAATGACTAAAAACAAAAAAACCTTTCATTTCTGAAAGGTTTTCGTTCGATTTTTTGAGTACTCGGGGCGGGAATCGAACCCGCACGCCTTTGAAAGCACAGGATTTTAAGTCCTGCGTGTCTACCAGTTCCACCACCCGAGCATTAGCCTGTTCCGAAATCCTTCGGTAGGTTAACTTTAAAATAAATGCCTTCTGGTAGGAAGGCATTTAGAGCGAAAGACGAGATTCGAACTCGCGACCCCGACCTTGGCAAGGTCGTGCTCTACCAACTGAGCTACTTTCGCAAATTAATACATAGTGTTGTATTCCTTTGGGGTTGCAAATATAGGAATTAAAGTTTTTAAAGCAAAAAAATAAAATAAATTTTTCGGATGAAATTCTTAATGCCTAAAAATCAGCGCGGTAAATTTCTTAAAATTAGGATTTATAAGGTTTTTTGTTGTTCTGGAGCTTGATGTAGGCCTTCTCCGATGTAGAACTTTTCAAGTTTATGTTTGTTACCTAATGATTATCTATTCTGATTGCGTTTGTAATCGTTGCTTGTGCCAAAATAAAAAGGTTTATAAACTTTAATATATGGATAAATTAAGCCAAACCAGAATTCAATTATTACACCCTGATTTAAGGGCTTTAGCAACAGAGACTTTTTCTAAAGCCGAATTAAAGTTAACGGGTAGGGCACAAGTAAGAATAACTGCTACTTTGCGCACGTTTGAGGAGCAGGATGCTTTATATAAATTGGGACGGACTGTGGTTAGCCCTGATGGCAAATCGAAAAGTAAGCCGATGGGAAATATTGTGACTAATGCAAAGGCAGGTCAATCGATACATAATTATGGTTTAGCGGTCGATTTTGCCCTGACTATAGATGGTCAGGAAACTTCGTGGAATATGGTTAAAGATTTCGACGAAGATGATATTGCCGATTGGACAGAAGTAGTTGCCGTTTTTAAGGCCAACGGTTGGGAGTGGGGAGGTGATTGGAAGAGGTTTAAAGATCCACCACATTTTCAGTTCGATTTTGGTTATACCTGGCAACAATTGCAGGCCAAATGGAATATTGGCGATCGAAAAAATGGTTATGTCAATTTAAAAAGAGCTGCGCTAAACGTAGTCAACCTCTACAGGGCAAAAGCAGCTTTAAACCTTAGAACAGGACCATCTATTACTTCGAGAAAGAAAAAAGTTATTTTAAAAGGCGATTATCTTAGCGAAATTTCGAGAGAAGGCGAATGGAGTAATGTGGTTTTTGAAGGCATTAAAGGATACGTTATTAATAGATATCTGGTTAAATGATCAAAACGTAGAACATTAAATAAATTAAACCGCTAATCTATATTCTGGAAATTATTTCCAAATCAACTTTTACCATGCATTTATTCTAAAATTCTTAATTAAATGTAATAATCGTCAAATGGTTTTACCAGCGGTTCTGCCTTGGTTATCATTAGAGGGGATGAATAAAACCAAGGTTGGAAGCGTGAAAGATCCATCCTTGGTTTTGTTTTAGGATATTAATCAACTTAAATTAACCGTTTGTATATGCTACTGTCAAGTCCCTGTTTTTACTTAAATGATGTATGGACTATAGAGATGTACAGGTATTGTCCGAAAGTGTAGCCCCTGCGCCATTGGAAGCTGTAACATTTGCTTTTACTGTTGAAGCATTGAGCGCAGTAAGGCTGTAAGGCGGAGTGAAAGCCGTTACACCATTACCTGTAGTATTTCCGGTGACAGCTGTAAATATATTGTTTTTCACCTGAACCGCTGTTGCGCTGTTGTTCATCAGATCGATCGGGATCTTAACATTTTCAAATACATTTGACTCGATCAACAGATTTGATTCGAAACCGGCCTGTATGCAATTTTTACTTGCCGTGCTATTAAAGTAGTTGTTCACTAGATGCACCTTGCCAAACCTTACCCTTGGCATTCTGGCAACGCAGCCCTGGGCCCACCAGCAGCGTACAAAGGTAATACGGAAATGTCCCCTGTCTGAGGTAACATCATCACCTGAGCCAATCAGGTTAGAAAAGCGATGATCATCTGATCCCCCTGGGCCACCGGCTCTTGGTGCTTTCAGATAGGTGAATTTACAGTAGGAAACTGTAATGAAATCGGAAGCAGCCTTAATGTCAAAGTTTCCGTCAACGCCGTCCCTGAATTCACAGTGGTCTACCCAAACATTGGTAGAGGCATCTAAGGTAACATTATCCCAGCCGTCAACATCGTAAGCGCCAGGACCTTCAAAAATCAGGTTCCGGATAATGATGTTTTTGCATCTTTTTACATACATTATCCCGGAGCCGGCCTTGGTCTGATCAGCTGAAACGATCTTTGCACCAGTAGACCCAAAGAGCGTTTTTCCCGTCTGGTCCTGAAAGGAAATCCTTCCGCCAGAAGGTACTGTTATTGTGCCGTTGACCTGGATTACCTTGATTGCTGTATTTTCTATTGCCGACTTTAACGATACATAATTTGTAACCACCGTGGCGCTGACTTCTCCGCCGCCGGTAGTGCCGCCGTTTTGCGATGCCCAGGCTTTGGCATAACATATAGCTTCGGTTGTTGCAGGGTTCGGAATGGTTTGGTCGGTTGAAAGTGATGTGTTATTAGTTTCGTCAGTCAGTTGAGCCGACTTTTCGCAGCTGAACATTAGCATAGGGATGCTAATAGCCATTAAATAATGGCATAAATTTTTGTTTCTCATTTTTGGTTTTTTTTGGTTAGAATTTTTTACAACAGGACAGAATTTTTTTTAAGCACATTTGGTTAATATTCGGTTGTTGTATTAGTTAAGTTACATGATGTATCTGTTTAAGTAGTGTTTTTGTGTATAAATATTTATGCAATCGTTCCCGTTATCGATTGCGTAATGCCGTATCTATTGATTTTTAGCATTAATACATCAAAAAAAGATTGATTTCCATTGAACGGCAGCATAAAAAATTATATTCTTGGCCATTTTTTATATAGCATAGCTTGTATAATATTATTGCAGTTTTAAAATTTATCAGGTGCCGTTTTCAACCTACATGCCTTTCTGATTTGAGCTTTATTAAGCTCCGCAAACGATTGCACAAATAAATAACCCAATTTACTGCAGGCTCTGGTTAAAACTCCGTAAGATTGTTGAGTGTGGTGTTTAGCGCTGGATTTCAGGTCTTTGTGCTGTTTGCATCTAATTAATAATTAACATGTATATCGAATTTTAGGATTTGATGTGCTATTGAAAACCTAACCAAATATTATGATCAAATTGTATCTATCGTTGGCTATGTGCTGTCTTCTTTTTTTTACTGCTACAGCGCAGAACCGTACCGTTACCGGCCAGGTATCAGATGCCAAAACCGGTGAAACCCTTATTGGGGTGAGTATACTTCTTAAGGGCACTACCCAGGGCACAAGTTCAGACGGGAATGGGAAATTTACCATAAGTGTACCAGACAACGCTGCCGTGCTCGTTTTTAATTACGTGGGTTATGCGAACCGCGAAGTAACTGTAGGCGCACAGCGTCAAATTAGCATCAAGATGTCGCCAGACGAAACCACCCTGAACGATGTTGTTGTTATTGGATATGGAACAGTAAAAAAACGCGATCTTACAGGCGCTGTTGTATCTGTTAAGGGGGATGATATTGCTAAAGTGCCTTCGGCAAATCCCCTTGAGTCTATTCAGGGAAAAGTACCGGGTGTTGATATTACCAGAAGCAGCGGCTCAGCCTCATCGGGCGTTAATATTAATATCAGGGGTACCCGTTCCATTTCAGCAGGAAACGGTCCGCTTATTATTGTTGACGGTGTGCAGTACGGAAGTTTGCAGGATCTAAATGCGAACGATATTGCTTCGATGGAAATACTCAAGGATGCTTCCTCTACTGCAATATACGGATCGAGAGGTGCCAATGGTGTAATCCTGGTAACCACTAAAAAAGGGATTTCCGGACAAGCCGTTGTATCACTTAATTCCTATTACGGGATCTCGCAGGTTGCACGGTATCCGGGTGTAATGGATGGCCAGCAATTTGTTGAGCAGCGCCGCCAGGCCTATCGTACCACAGGAAACTGGGCCAGCCCTGCCGATGATATCAAAATCTTTAATTCGGCCGAATATGCAGCCGTTCAGAATAACCAGTTTACCAACTATCAGGATCTATTGCTCCACGATGGTAGCCAACAGGATTATCAGCTCGGTGTTAGGGCCGGAACCGAAAAAACCAAAGCCTACTTTTCGCTCGATTATTTAAATGAAAAAGGAATCCTCAAAAACGACAGATCGGCACGTTACTCGGCGCGGTTAAACCTCGATCAGAACATCGGAAAATATTTCACAACGGGAATGCAGGCACAGTTTACCCATTACGAGATAGATAACCGAAGGGATCCCTTAAACCAGGCCAACAAAATATCGCCTTTGGGCGATGCTTTCGACGCTCAGGGCAATTTTATTGTCTATCCGCTTGCGGGAACTTCTGTGAATCCCCTTGCAGATGAGCAGCCAGATGTATATTCCGGAAAATCGATCATCAACCGTACGCTCTTATCTGCTTATATGGAACTAAAACCAATAAAAGGGCTTGTAATCAGGTCGAATGTGGGCGCAAACCTGAATACCGACAGAACAGGTACGTTTGCCGACCGGTATTCGATTGACAGGAATGGTTCGGTTCCAAAGGCCACATATTCGGCTTCGAACAGCCATTTAATCAATATTGAAAATTTTGTAACCTATAACAAAGAGATAAAAGACCATTCGTTTACCCTTACAGGGATCAATAGCATGCTTTTTAACCGGTCTGACAATATCGCTGCATCGGGAGAGAATCAATTGCTCAAATCGCAGCTTTTTTATGCATTGGGCAATACCCAGAACCAGGCTGTTACTACCGCCTATAACATGAGCAACCTGATTTCTTATGCCGGCAGGATTAATTATGCCTATAAAGGGAAATATCTATTAACTGCCACCGGACGAACTGATGGCTCTTCTAAACTTGCAGAGGCCAATCAATGGGCATTCTTCCCTTCGGCTGCTGTTGCGTGGAGAATCAGTGATGAGCAATTCCTGAAGGATAGTAAGGTAATCAGCGATCTGAAAGTTAAATACAGCTATGGTATTGCAGGAAGTGATAATATTGGCGCATATTCTACCCAGAGCAGCCTTTCAAGGATAGCTTTCGGTTACGATGAAACATCAGTTCCATCCTATACCTATTCTCCAAGGATCGGAAATGTTGATCTAACCTGGGAAAAGACCAAAACAAGTGATTTCGGGCTGGAGATTGGATTGTTCAAAAACAGGATTACGGCAACTTTCGACTATTATGATTCTAAAACTTACGACTTGCTTCTTAACAGAAGTTTGCCTCCAACCGATGGTGTAACCACAGTAACCCAGAATATCGCCAAAACAAGGAACAAGGGAATTGAGATTTTCATTTCTTCGAAAAACCTGGAGGGCAGGGATTTCAAATGGTTTACCAACCTCACCTTTAGCAGAAATGTAGAAAAGATAACTGAGCTTGCCGGCGGGGCACAATCGGATGTGCTAAACTCCTGGTTTGTAGGCTCACCTGTACAGGCCTTTTACGATTATCAGAAAATCGGGATCTGGCAAACCGGAGAGGAAACAGAAGCTGCAAAATATGGACAGAAGCCGGGCGATATACGCGTGGCCGATCTCAATAACGATGGGAAAATAGATGCAACCAATGATAGAAAGATTATTGGTACCAACAGGCCAAAATGGAGCGGAGGGCTTGAAAATACCTTTAGTTATAAATCATGGGACCTTAATGTTTATATTTTTGCCAGAATTGGACAGACCATTTATCCAGATTTTTTAAGAAGGTATGATCCGCAGGGCGTTGCCAATAGTACAACTGTTATCAACTACTGGACCCCAGAAAACCCGAGCAATGATTACCCGCGTCCCAATAAAAATATTTCCCTGGCCTCAACGCTTTATTCCTCATCCCTTGGTTATGTAGATGGGTCTTATGTAAGGCTGCGCAACATCACCCTGGGTTATACCGTTCCAAAAGAAGTTATCCAGAAGAGTTTTGTTAAAAGCCTGCGTTTATATGCTACGGCAAGAAACCCATTCACCTACACCCGCTCGGCATTTTTAAAGGAGTATGACCCTGAAAGGGGAGGATCGGAAAATGCACCGATGACCAAACTATATACCTTCGGACTGAATGCAACTTTTTAGAAAATTAAAGGAAAACATGATGAAACAATATATATTTAAAGGACTGCTGTTGTTAAGTGTACTCACATTTACTGCATCCTGCCAGAAATCGTTAAAAGAATATAACCCTTCGGGAATTACTGCCGAAAGCGTTTTTACCACCCCGGAAGGATTCGAAACATTGGTAAACGCGGCCTATTCCTACCAGCGCTGGTGGTATGGAAAGGAAGAAGGGTTTGGCCTCTCAGAAATGGGAACAGATCTTTGGATGAGCGGTGCCGGTGATGTGGCAACCGACCTTACCCAGTACATTAACCTTCAGGGAACAAACGGCGCTATTACCACAGAATGGCAACAGCTTTATGCTGCTGTGAACCTTTGTAATACAGGGGTAAACAGAATTTCCGGCGCTGGTCTGTCCGCTACTGCACGTCCAATAAGGGAGGCGGAACTCAGGTTTTTAAGGGCGTTTTATTATTGGCATATTGTGGAGACCTGGGGTGGAGTACATTTTTCGCTTGCAGAAACCCAGGGCGTAATTACCACAGCAAATAAGACGCCTGTTGAAACGTTTAACAAACAGATTATTGATGACCTGCTTTTTGCTGTCGAACGGCTTCCGGTTACAACCACCGATTATGGAAGGGTTACAAAACCTGCGGCCCAGGCATTTTTGGCAAGGATGTACCTCACCCAGAAAAAATACACCGAAGCAAAGGCCATGGCACTTGCTGTAATTAATGGTGGGTATGGTTTTACCTTGCTGCCTAATTATGCCGATCTGTGGAAAATGTCGAACCTTAAAAACAAGGAAGTGGTATATGCGGTAAACTATGCGGTAAATCTTTCCCTGAACGACCTTTCCGATCCGATATTAAATCCGCTTGGGCACAGTAGGGGGAGCAATAATGGTCATATGCTTTTCGCCATGAAATACGACGACCAGCCAGGTATGATCAGGGATATTGCCAACGGACGGCCGTTTAACAGGTATATGCCTACAAGGTTCCTGCTGGATCTTTATTCAGATAACGATGCGCGATATGAAGGTTCATTTAAAACAACATGGTTTGCAAACGGTACTTCGAGGCCTGCTGGTATGGCTATAGGAGATACTGCCATATTTGCCACAAAAAAGGTATATGCACCAACGGGTAAACTTTATAAGATATATGACCGGAATGCGGTGTATAATGCAAACGGAACGGTGAAAGATCAGTTACATTATGTATCGTTAAATAAGTTTGATGATCCCACCAGAACGAGCGCAAATGAGGCACAAAGTGCACGGGACAGTTATGTAATCCGCTTTGCTGAGCTTTATCTTATTGCCGCCGAAGCAGAATTCAATCTGGGAAATCCCGATCAGGCTGCAACCTATTTAAATGTTGTGCGTACCAGGGCAGCTAAGGCAGGTAAAGTTGCCGAAATGCAGCTTACCGGTAGCCAAATAACCTTAGACCTGATCCTTGATGAAAGGGCAAGAGAATTTGCCGGTGAACAGCTACGCTGGTTCGACCTCAAACGAACAGGTAAACTCATTGATAGGGTTAAGGCTGACAATCCAAATGCCGCCGGGGGAATACAGAATTTTCACCTGGTACGCCCCATCCCAAGAACACAGGTAGATGCGGTAACCAATAAGGACGAATTTAAACAGAACCCAGGTTATCAGTAAGTTTTTTCCCAGAACAAACCTTCGGGAAATTTTTACCTGTTTGGATCTATATTGAAAAAATGCCGCTCTCAAGCGGCATTTTTTTGTTGTTTTCTTCTTTATCGTTCGTTCATTGGAAAGATTGAAAGGGTGTTGTTTGCCAAACCAGTTCATTTGCTTCCTTTTTTCTAAATGATGAACAAATCAAAAAATGCACATCGCTTAAGGGTGCCGAGTAATCTAGCAATAGACAGGTTGTTGAAGAAATTCATCTGTTTGCAAATTTTTCTTTGCCAAGAAAAATATTACTCTTTTCCTACATCACTGATATAGCCGAACTGTGATTGAATAATAATCGTTATTTTAACGTTTGTTTTTTATATTTGATAACACCAAATATATAGGCCATGTCTTTTTTCAAATCTTTGATCCTTTTAATATTATTCATAGCAGTTGGGCCTTTGGCTTTAGTTGCGCAACGGGCAGTACAGCGTAAACAACTCTTTGATCATGATTGGAAATTTAACCTGGGAGATGTTAAGGGCGGAAGCAGTTTTGAATTTCATGATCAGAATTGGAGAACTCTCGATCTGCCACATGATTGGAGCATTGAAGGGAAGATTAGTTCGAAAAATCCAACTGGTGGAGACGGAGGTTTTTTCCCATCGGGAACAGGCTGGTATAGAAAGAAATTTATGGTGCCCTCTGATTGGAAGGGTAGGCTTATTTCCATAAACTTTGAGGGAGTTTACATGAATTCAGAAGTTTTTATCAATGGAAAATCATTAGGCACTTATCCTTACGGGTATTCTGCATTTACCTACGATCTTAGTCGATACCTTAATTTTGGGAAACAAAATGTAATTGCGGTTAGGGTAGATAATTCAAAACAGAAAAACAGCCGTTGGTATAGCGGCTCCGGCATCTACCGTCATGTGTGGCTGGTGGTAACGGGGCAGGTTCATATTCCCAATTGGGGGGTAGGGATTTCTACGCCTGAAGTTGCTGAAAAAAAAGCCACTGTAAAGATTAAAACAAGGGTTAAGAACGAAACCGCACTACCCAAAACAGTTACGGTTCAGACCAATCTCCTTGACCCAGGGCTGAAAAAGTCAGGTACAATACAAACTCAAGTCAGGTTAGACGCGCATAGTGAAAAGGAGGTAATACAGGATATACAGGTAGAAAAACCACTTTTATGGTCGCCAAAAAAACCTAGCCTATACCGGGCTCAAATTAATATTATCTCCAATAAAAAGGTGATTGATGGCAACCGGACAGATTTTGGAATCCGTTCATTAAGATTTACAACAGAAAATGGTTTTCAGCTGAATGGACAGACACTAAAACTCAATGGCGGCTGTGTGCACCATGATAACGGCTGTTTAGGCGCCGCTGCCTTTGACCGGGCCGAGCAACGGCGGGTCGAACTGTTGAAAGCAGGAGGGTTTAATGCCATAAGAACTGCTCATAATCCCCCTTCTGAAGCCTTTTTGGATGCATGCGACCGCTTAGGGATGCTGGTTATCGATGAAGCATTTGATGGTTGGAAAACCGCCAAGAATAAATATGACTATGCCATGTATTTTGACGATTGGTGGAAAAAAGACATAAATGCAATGGTACTAAGGGATAGAAATCATCCCTCGATTATTATGTGGAGTATAGGGAATGAGATCATAGAACGGAAGGAACCACAGGCGGTACATACCGCAAAAATGTTGGTAGACGCTGTTCATGAAATTGATTCTACCCGTCCTGTAACTTCAGCAATGACTACCTGGGATAAGGATTGGGAAATATTTGATCCATTAATGGTGCAGCATGATGTTGCTGGCTATAATTATCAGTTGCACAGGGCTATAGCAGATCATCAAAGAGTACCTTCCAGGATCATTGTTCAAACAGAATCCTATCCCAGAGATGCCTTTGCCAATTGGAAACTTGTAAATAACAATAGCTATATCATCGGAGACTTTGTTTGGACCGCACTCGACTACCTTGGCGAATCGGGCATAGGCCGTTATTATTATTCGGGTGAGGTACCCGGTGAGCATTGGGAGAATAGTTTTTTTCCATGGCATGGCGCTTACTGCGGCGATATTGACCTGACCGGATGGCGGAAACCCATTTCCCATTACCGGAGCATGTTGTATAACGATAACGAAAAACTCTATATGGCCGTCCGTGAACCGGCCCCGGCCCCGTTAGAAATCAAAGAAACATTATGGTCGGTATGGCCAACCTGGGAAAGCTGGACATGGCCGGGATATGAGGGTAAACAGCTTCAGGTTGAGGTTTATTCCAAATATCCTAGGGTTCGTTTATACCTTAATAAAAAAATGATAGGAGAGCAGGAAACCAGCATAGCCCAGGAGTTTAAGGCTGTTTTTACCGTTCCCTACGCTGCTGGAGAATTGCTTGCTGTTGGTGTTCAGGATAGTAAAGAAGTGGAAAAAGCCATACTCAGAACCTCGGCAAATACAGCCAGGATAAAGCTCAGGGCAGATCGCAGTGAAATCAGCGCAAATGGACAAGACTTGGTATTTGTAACTGTTGAACTGACCGATAAAAACGGTGTGTTGCAGCCAAATTCTGAAAACAGGGTAAATTTTGACATTGAGGGGCCAGGGAAGATTATTGGGGTAGACAATGCGAACCTGAAAGATGAAGATCTCTATATTTCCAACTCACGTAGGACATGGAAAGGGCGGGCGCTGGTGGTCATCAAAAGTACCAAAAGCACTGGAACGATAAAGTTAAAGGCAAGCGCTCCGGGCCTGGCCGAGGCTGTGGTTGTAGTTAGCTCATCTCCAGAAGCAATTCAGCACACACTTCGTTATTAGCTATGATTTAAATGGTAGTCAAATCATTATTTTGTATAAAAACTACTGTGACATGTTTCGTAAAGCTGGCGCAAAATATAGGAATGAGCGCTAATAACTGGTTATTTTCATAAAGGGATTAAATACCGAATAGATGGGATTTGTCCTGGGAACAGGATTAGCGTTCCCCTGTTCGGTTTGGACAGGGGATGCTGCAATATTCTTTCGTTTTTTGTAACACCTGCGGTTTTATTTTAGGCGTAGGGTAAGCGTTGATTTATTGTTGCTGACTGTAATACTGTCTTTCGCCAATAATTTAACATTCTTAAGAGAAACATCACCAAGTACATAATACTTTCCTGGGATCATATTCGGGATAGAGACCTTGCTAGAAACATTGGTCAATACACTATAATTACTGTTTTCGCAGGTATCCCTGGCAAAAAGTACTTTACTGGTAAACAGACAGACTTTGCCATTTGGAACGGCACTTCCAAATTGGTCCACAAAAATAATTTCAAGCAGATTACTTGGAGAAGTATCAGGCAGTTTTAGTTTTAACGATTGTTTTTCAACTTTATTCGATACCTGAAAACTGCCTTTCTGGATGTATTCGGCCCCTTTTACTGTGATTTTGGAAAGAAAGTAATAAGCGCCGCTCTGTATCCCTAATTGGCTGGCATGTCCGTTAACATCAGATTTTAAAGAATAACTGCTTCCATCACATGTTGTATTGTTGTAAGGGATGGGACTTGAGAATATACAAACATCCGCACCCTTTAACCTATTTCCTAAAGAGTCTGAAACAGTAAAAATGATACCGTTCTGTCCGGTCATTGAGATACCGGCATTTAGAGCCAGCTTGTCATTGGGCAATTCGATAGCGGAAGAATCAGCTGTATATAGTGTCCCATCAATAGTTTCAGAATAGCTGATCCTATATTTTTTTCCTGGAGCAAGTGGACTGAACTTAAAATAGCCTTCCTTATCCGTTATAGTACTTAACAGGTAATTTAACCTATCCGCTGAGTCGTCGTACGATATTGTAACCGTTTTTCCGGCAAGCCCCTGCGATCTAACCGATTGTTTTACGGTGTCGGTGAGAAAAAGCCTCCCATATAAGTATGATGGATCTTTTGAGAGATCTTCGTCTTTAAGCTTGTTGTATTTTTTGCATGCTGAGAGGCAAAAAAGCAGCGCGATAAGAATAATCAGATTTTTCATTTTGGATTTATTTAAAGAGTCCTATAGCTTTGCCTATGGTAATTGGTTCAAGGTTTAATGAGGTGAAAAGTCCTGCATAAGAAATGCCCGATGCCTTTTCCGCTACTGCATTGTTGATGATCTTAAATCTGTTGTTTTTATAAAAATGTGCGCCAACGATCAGTTTAACGCCAGGCACTATATCATAAGAAATTCCGGTATAGTAATTTTCAAGTGCTTTTTTTAAACTGAGGCCAACATATAAGGAAAAGCGCTCATCTGTGTTTTTAAATATCCTGTCGTTAAGTTTATTTAGCCTGTTTACGAAGTACCAATGGAGTCCGGCCTGGAACTGAAACTTATCTCCAAGTTCAGTTGTCGGTAGATCACTACCAGTATTTGAGGTGATATTATAATCAGAAAAAGTATATCCGATGCCGACACTCAGATCAAATAGCTGGGTTTTTACACGTTTAAATTCGAGTTTGTCAACCTCCTTTAGTTTTGCGGTTCCTACCGTTCCCTCGTTTATTGTATAGGTTAGTGTTTTTGGTGTGCTTGGTATTTCCGGAACAAAAATCTTTGTATAATACATCGCTGCTGTGTCGGTTTTCTCTTTCAGGATTTCCGGAGGCAGTGATCTCTGGTTAATGCGCAGGTAGGCAACCAGGAGCTCGTTGTTACCTGAATTCAGCGTTTTTAGATTGCTGATTTCCTGTAGCCTGATCACGATCTTGTTTTTAAAGGCATTGAACCTGTTTATCATTTTGTTGATGTCCAGTTTAATGTTATTCATAGAACTATAGTCCAAAAAGAAATATCGGTCATCCTCAACGAATGCTTGAAGTAGTTTTTCGAACAGCGGCGAAATATCTTTTAAGCTGTCGATATTGTCTTTCCCAAACTGACTGGTCCACAAGATCCTTTTTTTATCTTCTTTCAGGTCCTTGTTTGTAAGCCGGACAAGGATAGATCCTATCTGCACAGCAGTAACGGGCTGTCCACCAACACCTGTCCAGATGGACGTGTTTAAACCTTTGTCAGTTTTTTTGAGAACGGTTTCGATATCGGCATTTAGGCTCATCTTATTATTATTC
This sequence comes from Pedobacter sp. ISL-64, assembly GCF_018613605.1. GTDB lineage: Bacteria > Bacteroidota > Bacteroidia > Sphingobacteriales > Sphingobacteriaceae > Pedobacter. Next base: position 83,980 of record NZ_JAGGPU010000004.1, read on the forward strand.
TCATCAAAATTAATTCTGCCAAGAGGTAAAGGTTGGATATTGAGTAGGTTTGAAATTTTGGTTATAGTAGCAGAATTGGAAAGTCCAAGCGACGTGACTAAGCCTAACTTTTCAGCCATTACGTTAATTTCCGTAATAGCCCTACTCTCATAAATGAGGTCTTTTTTGTCTGTGTCCATTAAAACCCTTTTATTCTCTGGGATATTATAAACCGGAATAACCAACTGTAACTTGTCCTTGATGTAACCGTCCTTAAATTTGTTTGTATCTGCTGTCACTCTTTTGAGGCTGTCTCCAACCATATTGTATTGGATCATCAGGGTATCGGGTCTATCCTCTGATTTGATTGGCAGGATAATTTTGTTGAAAGTCTTTGTGGTTACGGCAAAGTTTTCAAAAGCCTTAAGCTTTTCAAGTGAATCCTGCAGTTTTTTTTGAACTGGTCCAAAAAATAGGTTCGGCTCCTCATTTGGATATCTTTTGTCTTTAACTGTGGATGGTAACGGATTTATCCTGATATCGCCTTCATTGAACCAAAGCCAGTTCTGTACGATAGGAGATGTTTTGATCCATTTGGTAAGTGGTAGGCCATTAGGGTCTACTTTCTTGATCTGCTCTGAAATTGCGGAGATATCAGTTAAGTCAAAATCGAATATATTTTGCTCCATGGTTTCAAGCTTTTTATGGAGCTTTCCTGTCAAGGTAAACCAGCTTTCAAGCTTCCTCCAATTACTCAGGTACTCTGCATTGATTTCCTGTATTCTAACCCATTCATCGTCTTTATAATCTTTGGTGTACTCATCTAAAAGATATTTTGCCAACAGATCTTTTCTGAAAAGTAAAAATTCCTTTGTCCCATTTTGTTTCTTTCCCTCCTTCAGGGTAAAGTTGTGAGGTTTTATGATATCCTTGATTTCATCAATATGTGGAAGAAACAGTGACTCTTCTTGTTTGATATGGGTACCTAACTTTAAATATTCTCTTAGAAGCCTTAGGTTAAAGAGATAAGTCTCAAAAAAATCCTTCCCCCATATTTTAACGTAACTAAATTTCAGATAAGTTGAGTCGTCTTCAAGCCTTAATATGGTTTTTTCAACTTTTTCAAGCAATATTTTTTTTGTCTCTTTTTCTGCGACTGTATCACGCTTGGGCGTGGGTGGAGACAGCATGATTTTAGGATCGTATAGGTCGTTTGATTTTGAGGGAACAAATTTCCCTGTACTATCGATCCCCTGGCCTTTAGAAAGCTTGGGTAGAAAAAATGAAAGGGTAAAAAAAAGGAAAATGGGAGCTTTTAGGGACTTTGTCCCTAGTTTTTTTAGCGTTAGTCTGTTGTACATAGTTGAGCGTTTGGTTTGTACCTCCAAAAAAAACTGATTAAAATTCAGTTTGTATATGTCTTTGGATCTTTACCAAGTTATAAAGATTTATTCTATCCAGGAATACCTAGTAATGGGTATTTTCATGTGTGACGTGTTAGGGCGATATAGGAATTCTTTTCCAATCGAAAGGGATAAAAAAGCCATGAATTTCGGACGTTATGGGTTCCTCGCACTTCTGAGGGTGTAATCATGCACCTTTTTCAAAAAAAATAAAACGAATAAATAGAAGGGAAGATTTACTTGTTAAACTAAAAAACCTTTCATTTCTGAAAGGTTTTTGTTCGATTTTTTTTTGTGTACTCGGGGCGGGAATCGAACCCGCACGCCTTTGAAAGCACAGGATTTTAAGTCCTGCGTGTCTACCAGTTCCACCACCCGAGCATTAGCCGCTACCGATCTCCATCGGCTTGGTTAACTTTAAAATAAATGCCTTCTGGTAGGAAGGCATTTTGGAGCGAAAGACGAGATTCGAACTCGCGACCCCGACCTTGGCAAGGTCGTGCTCTACCAACTGAGCTACTTTCGCATGAACAAAACTGATATTGTTGTTTCGTTTTGGTGATGCAAATATAGGCAGATTTATATTTCTGTCAAGAGATTTCTTGTTAAAAATTTAATATTTAATTTAAATTGCTGGCTTTCAGTACAAGTAAAATTAAATCGGTTTCAAAACCTTTTGCCTGAAGGTAACTCATTAGCTTATTTTTTCTTTTAAACGGATCATTTTCGTTCAAACTCTCCACTTTTTTAATGACCAATTTTTCTATTGTTTGTAAATAATTATCATCATCGATGCTGTAAATTGCCTTTTGCAGAATTTTGTCGGGCACACCCTTTAATTTTAAACCCTGTTTAATTTTAACACGGCCCCAATGTTTAATGTTGAATTTGCCCGATGCATAACTTTTTGCAAACCTTTCTTCATTTAAAAAATTATTTAAAATCAACTCGCTTATAATTTCTTCCAGTTCATCGCCGCGCATACCCCATTCTACCAGTTTATACCGTACTTCCTTTTGCGAGCGCTCCTGGTAAGCACAAAAATGCTTGGCTTTTACCAGCGCTTGTTTTTTATCTAATAATACTGCTTCTTGTTTACCGCTTTTCATAATTATTTACTGAAATTCGTAAAAATAATAGCGATTACCGTATTTTTCTGAATATAATAGCATGCAAAATCCAATATACACCATTGCCAAAATAGCCGAAATTTTAAATGCCGATGCCAAATTAGTTGATGAACAGGTAATTATTCAATATCTGGTGATCGATAGCCGTTCGGTTTTGGTTCCGGAAAATTCTTTGTTTTTTGCCCTGTCTTCACACCGCGATGGGCATGAATTTATTAAAGATGCTTATGCAAAGGAAATCAGGAATTTTGTAATTACCGAAGCGAAATACATTAACGAGTACCCCGACTGCAATTTTTTACTGGTGGATGATGCTTTGGCGTCGCTACAAAAGCTTGCTATCGAACACCGGAATCAGTTTGATCTAAAAACCATCGGTATTACGGGGAGTAATGGAAAAACAATTGTTAAAGAATGGTTGTATCAGCTCCTGGCTGCCGATTTTAATATCGTTAAAAGCCCAAAAAGTTATAATTCGCAGATCGGGGTGCCGCTTTCAGTATGGCAGATTGAGGCCGATCATACACTGGGTATTTTTGAAGCTGGTATTTCTGCAGTTAACGAGATGCAATACTTGGCAGAAATTATCCGTCCCGAAATCGGAATTTTAACCAATATCGGCGAAGCACATGCCGAAGGATTCGGTTCTAAAAAGGAAAAACTAACAGAGAAACTGAAACTCTTTGCAGCATCAGAACTGTTTATTTATTCGCCCGAATATGTAAGTGAAATAACCGTAAAAGAGCTGCCTGGTAAAAAACAGTTTAGCTGGAGTAGCAAACAAGCGGCAGATCTTCAGGTTATTGCGGTTGAACCCATCGAAGGCAACTGCTACCTCAGGGCCATTTATCAAAATAGGGAAATTGAATGCATTTTGCCTTTTAAAGATAAAGCTTCGATAGAAAATGGAATGATCTGCTGGGCAACCTTACTGGCTTTAGGCTATACGCCAGAGCAGGCCGATTTACGTTTGGAAAAACTGAGTCATGTGAGCATGCGTTTAGAACTGAAAAATGGGATTAACCAATGCTCCATTATCGACGATTCTTACAGTGCCGATATTTCTTCGTTGGCCATTGCCCTGGATTTTTTAAATCAACAGAATCAGCACGCAAAGAAAACCGTTATTCTTTCCGAATTATTTGAAACGGGGAGAGCGGATTTGGATTTATATACGGAGATTTCCGAATTGCTTTTACAGAAGAAGGTAAACCGCCTGATTGGAATTGGGATTCATATTTCTAAATATGCTGATCTTTTTAAGTTTGAGACGCAGTTTTTCGACGATACCAATGCCTTTATCGATGCTTTTCCTGGTTTACAGTTTAACCACGAAACGATATTGGTAAAAGGGGCCAGACGGTTCGAATTTGGTCGGATCAGTAAACTCCTTACCCAGAAAATACACGATACAGTTTTAGAAATCGACTTGAATGCCATGGTTGGTAACCTGCAATTTTATCGATCTAAAATCAAACCAGGTGTTAAAATTATGGCTATGGTTAAGGCCTTTTCGTACGGAAGCGGAAGTTTTGAAATTGCCAATTTATTGCAGTTCCATAAGGTAGATTATCTGGCGGTAGCTTATACCGATGAAGGTATCGCTTTGCGGAAAGCGGGAATCACTCTGCCGATTATGGTGATGAGTCCTGAAGAATCGGCTTTCGAAGCCATCATTAAACACAAACTCGAGCCCGAAATTTATAGTGTAGAAATCCTGAATAGTTTTTTAAATGTATTGTCTGATTATGATTTTGATTATCCGATCCATATTAAAATAGATAGTGGCATGCATCGTTTGGGCTTTGATCAGTCAGAAATCGATCCATTGTCCAATCTGCTTAAAGACTCGGCGAGGGTAAAGGTTCAAAGTATTTTTTCTCACCTGGTGGCAAGCGATGCTGCAGAGCATGATGGATTTACGCAACAACAGATCGCACGGTTTAAAATTATCGCCAACCAGTTGGTCGAAATTTTAGGTTACAAGCCATTGCTTCATATATCCAATACTTCGGGCATTTCGCGTTGGCCAGAAGGGCAAATGGACATGGTCCGTTTAGGCATAGGCCTGTATGGTTTCGACGCTGCATTGCCGAATAACCGGGGTTTGCAAACCGTAATGGTGCTTAAAACTACGGTTACCCAAGTGAAGACATTAGCTCCGGGTGAAACTGTAGGCTATAGCAGGAGGGGAGTAATGCCAAATGGTGGAAAAATAGCGACAGTAAAAATAGGCTATGCTGACGGCTATACCAGGTATTTTGGCAATGGAGTGGGTAAAATGCTTATAAATGGCCACTTGGTACCAACAATTGGTTCAATTTGTATGGACATGACCATGTTGGATATTACAGGCATTGATGTGAAGCCTGGTGATGAAGCTATTGTTTTTAATAAGGAGCACACCATTATGCAGCTGGCCAAAGATATCGGCACCATTCCTTATGAAATTCTGACCAATATCTCGCAAAGGGTTAAACGTGTTTATTTTTATGAATAGTTTTTAGTTCATTGGTTCAGTTGTTCATTAGTCATTAGTGTAGCATATTGCCTTATAAGTTCATTGGTTCAGCTGTTCATTGGTTATTAGTATAGCATATTGCCTATAAGTTCATTCGTTCAGTGGTTCATTTGTCATTAGTGTAGCAAACTGCCTAGAAGTTCATTTATTCGGTTGTTCATTGGTCATTAGTGTGGCAACTGTGTTAGTTTAGTAGCTCATTCATCATTATATAACGGATTGTCTATTATAGACAGCCTGAACAAGTGAACCAATGATAGATAAACTATTTAACCAATCTAATATAACCGATTGCTAGAATATGCGCCCTGCACAAATGAACCAATGGCTAATGAACCATTGAACGTGCCGCACAAATGAACTATTGAACGTGCCACACGAATGACCTAAAAAAATGTTATTTTTGCACCATGAATAAAGTCGGGAAAGCTATTTTAAACTATTTGATTAAAGGTTTATTAATTGTTGTGCCCATTGCCGTAAGTATTTTTATTGTGGTTTGGGCAGTTACAACTGTAGATAGTTGGTTAAATGTAAACAATATTTTAGGCGTAAATCCAAGTACAGGCGAAAGCCGGAATATCCCTGGTTTAGGTTTGCTGACGGTTTTAGCCCTCATTTTACTAGCCGGTATCTTTGTAACCAATTTGGTAACCGAGCCCATGTACAATTGGTTTCAGCGGATTATGCAGCGGTTACCCCTACTTAATTTTATCTATTCTTCTATAAAAGATTTAACAGAAGCTTTTGTAGGTGATGAGAAGAAATTTAACCACCCGGTGCTGGTAGAAGTGGAGGGAGGCCTAAAAAAGATCGGATTTTTAACGCAGAACGATCTGCATAAACTCAATCTGCCCGAAGAAGTAGCCGTATATTTTCCACTTTCTTATTCTTTTGCAGGTCAGCTTTGCATTGTAAGAAGAGATAAGGTGACTGATTTGCATATGACAGCAGCTGATGCCATGAAACTGGTGGTTAGCGGTGGTGTAAGCGGACTTTAAACATTTCTAAATGATTACGATTTATCACAATAACAGATGTACTAAAAGCCGTTGTGCTTTAGATGAACTCGAAAAAAGCGGAAAAGATTTCGAGGTGGTTTATTATCTGGAAACTCCACCAAACAAATCCGAACTACAATCTATTATTCAAAAACTGGGTATTAAACCATTGGGATTGATCCGTAAAGGTGAAAAGGTTTTTACTGAAAATTATAAAGGAAAAATCTTGACTGATGAAGAATGGATTGATGCCATGGTTGCACATCCAATTTTAATTGAAAGACCGATTATCATCTCAGGAGATAAAGCTGTAATTGCCAGGCCAACCGAAAAAATAAAAGAGATTTTGGGATAATCCAATCGTCATTTCGAGCGGAGTGTAACGCAGTCGAGAACCCGAAGGCTCAGCGAAGCTAAATCTATCTCGAGAGTACCTGGGATGTAGATCTCTCTCCCGAAAGTTCGGGACTGCGCTTCAGTCGAGATGACGGATCTTTTATATAATTAAAAAATGCTAAATCTAGGCGTAGTGTCCCGCTACGGCATAAAATACTTCTTTCTTATTTGGTACGTCACCCTGAATTTATTTCAGGGTCTTATTTGAAGAATAGATGCTAACTCTAGTCGTAGCGTCTCGCTACGACATAAAATAGTTCTGTAATGCTAAGTTAATTTTCTATGTCTTAGCGAGACGCTAAGACCAGATTGTTCGTTTTGTGGTTATATCTGATGACTGCCTGCACACAATAGCCCTGATGGAAATGGAAATCCCTTTTGGGTGTTGGCAGTTGTTTATATGGAATAATTCCCAAAAGGATTGGAATGTACAGCAGGACCGGAACCTTCCCATTGATTACGGGTGTTAGCGCTTCAAAAGAATGCTTTGCTATGAAAAGTTTGAAAATGGCGGAATTAGCCTAAAAAATATTCTTGAAACTAAACAGAAAGAATACTACAATGATAAAGCCAACAAGAAGCCTCGAATAGTATTCCCTGATAAAAAGCCCGCATAAAATCAGTTTATCGTCGTTTACATTGCTATGTAACATGCCATTTCCGCTTGAAGCATTGAATAAAATCTGTTTATCCTGATGGTCGTTTAACGACCACCGGCTTAACCAGCTGTTTTGAAAGCTCCAGTCAAAAGTATCGCCAGAGGCAAATAAAATTTTTGCTTTAAAACGAAGCCAGTCATAAGTAATTATGGCTAAAACCTCATTCTGATTGTTCAGTAATTTAGTTTCAGGTTTAGAAAATCCTTCACTTTTTAACAGGTAAATACCTGCCTGGGTAGTGGCTATTGCCGAATTTTTCCACGAACTAAAATTCAGCGAAAATTTTAATAGTCCGTTGTTAAATACCTGATAATTGCTATCAAATAAACCTTTTCTCCAATTTAATACCTGTTCCATCTCACAAAAGGATTTAATTTCACTACTAATGGCGCATTGTTGATATCACTATGATTGGCATGAAGCAGGCAATAAGTGTAACTACCCGTTTGTTGTAAATATGCTTAATAAACAAACCTGCTACAATCAATAATTCATTGTCTGTATCCGACGATATTGCACCGCTATAGCTGCTTGCGTTATACGTGATGTGCTCGTTGTTATAATTGCTTACTGTGAACTGCGATTTCCATATTCCGGTTGATGTCCATTCGTACCGTTCGCCGGATTTTAAGCTGATTACGGCTTTTGATTTCCAGCTGTCGTAAGTAATCACCGCAACCAGGTCATTTGTTTTTCGGTCGATTACATTAGTTCTCGATTGCCAAAACCCCACATTGGAGAAGAAATAATTTTTGTCATCAAATACGCCCTCTGCATCACTTCTCCAGCTTCCAAAAGAGATCATTCCCTTCTGAATACCATCTACAAAGAGTTGAAAGTCCCCGCTCAACCAATTACTTCTCCAATTGATAAATTTCGCCATTTCAATTACGTTTTATTTTAGATAGCAGTTTTCTCCAGTTGTTACAATAAATGAAGACATAAAAAAAGTGCTTATTGTTTGTAAGCACTTTTTCAGTTTCCAGTTTGCAATTTTCAGTTAACCGATTAGCTAGTTTACAATTTTCAGTTTTCAATTAACCGATTTAAACAATTAACCAGTTAACCATCTTGAACTGACTAATGGACCAATGGCAAATGAACCATTGAACCAGCCTAAAAATTCGGTTTGAGTACATATTTATCGTAGAAACGGAAAATATGCTCTGCAGCTTCTTCTGCGGTATCTACCAACCTGAAAAGGTTTAAATCTTCCTCGTGGATATTGTGTTCCTTCTGCAACATCGTTCCTTTAATCCAATCAATTAATCCACCCCAATAATCAACACCCACCAATACGATTGGGAAACGTGCAATTTTTCCGGTCTGGATTAAGGTTAAAGCTTCAAAAAGTTCATCCATGGTACCAAAACCACCTGGTAAAACCACAAAACCCTGACTATATTTCATGAACATTACTTTGCGCACAAAGAAATAATCAAACTCCAGCAATTTATTATGATCGATATATTTATTGTGGAACTGCTCAAAAGGCAACTCGATGTTTAAACCTACCGATTTACCCCCATTGGTGTGGGCGCCTTTATTACCGGCCTCCATAATACCAGGACCACCGCCAGTGATTACACCATAACCACGATCGGTTAATAATTTACCGCACTGCTCTGCCAATTGATAATATCTATGTGTTTGAGCTGTACGGGCCGAACCATAAATGGTAACACATGGGCCAATTTTAGCCAGTTTTTCAAAACCGTCTACAAATTCGGCCATGATTTTAAAAATTTGCCAAGAGTCTGTTACTTTAATTTCTTGCCAGTCTTTGTTTTCAAAAGCGCTTCTAATTTTTTCTTCACTCGTCATATACTGTTATTCTAATATTAAAATCTAGTTTGCGCATCAGTCTTTTTACTGATGAACAACAAGCCTATAAATGTGATTAAACCGTTAATTAAAATCAGTTCAACACTAAAAACGTAACCGCCCAATAAAGTGGTAGAATACGTGGAAAGCAAGTAACATAAAAAAGGTGATAATAAGCAAACTATTGGCACTAATTTATCGTGAAGACCACGTTTTTTTACAAATAATCCAAAACTATATAATCCTAAAAGCGGCCCGTAGGTATAAGAGGCAATGGTAAAAATTAAGCTTACTACTGATGAGCTGTTCAATGCATTGATAACGATGATCACCAAAAACATCAGAATAGAAAATGCTACGTGTACAGTATGGCGCTTTTTTACGGCGTCTTTGGCATTTACATTTTCGGCCTTGGCCATGCCTAAAAAGTCGACACAAAAGGATGTGGTTAAAGCTGTAAGTGCCGAGTCGGTAGTGGCAAAAGTTGCTGCGGTTAGGCCCAGCATGAATATAATTGCGGGTACAGCGCCAAGGTTGTTTAAAGCAATTTCAGGGAACAATAAATCTGTTCTTGGTTTCCCGGTAATATGATCCAGTGGAATATCGATGCCGTTTTTCGCTGCAAAAATGTATAACAAGGCGCCTACACTCAAAAAGAAAACATTCAGGATTACGAATACTCCTGTAAAAGTAAACATGTTTTTTTGTGCCTCTTTGATGGTGCCCATGCTCAGGTTTTTCTGCATCAGATCCTGATCTAAGCCCGTCATGGCGATGGTAACGAAAATACCGCCGATAAACTGTTTGCTGAAGTAGAATTTGTTGGTCAGGAAATCATCCAAGAAGAATATTTTCGAGTAACTGCTGGTTTTTATGGTCTCGAATGCCTGTGGAATATTGAAATCAAGACTGTTGCAAATAAAATAAATAGTCAGAAAAACCGAAAGCACCAGGAAAAAAGTTTGCAGTGTATCGGTAATGATAATGGTTTTTAAGCCACCTTTAAAGGTGTACGACCAGATCAGTGCCAACGAAATTAAAACCGTTAACCAGAACGGAACGCCATAATTGTCGAATATAAAACGCTGTAAAACAATCACTACGAGGTATAGTCTTGTTGCTGACCCCAAAGTGCGGCTCAATAAAAATATCGATGCTGCCGTTTTGTAACTGTAATGACCTAACCTCTTTTCGATGTAGCTATAAATGGATGTTAAATTCATCCGGTAATAAAGTGGAAGCAGAACTGTGGCGATAATGATAAAACCAACCGCATTGCCCAGAACGAACTGGAAATATTGAAACTGGTTTCCGCTTGGTGCGCCAACCTCTCCTGGCACGGATATAAAAGTAACGCCCGAAAGTGCGGTGCCTATCATCCCAAAGGCAACCAGGTACCATTTAGAATTCCGGTTGGCGATAAAGAAAGTAGAATTATCAGATGATTTTTTTGAGGTTACGAATGAAATAATAATCAGCAGTAAAAAATAACCGATCAGAAAACATAAGAGAATGGTTGGAGACATAGTTTTGTGTTAAGCTGATAAATGTAAAGAAAAGTATCAAATCAAGCAATATTGTTGAGTCTGAAGTCGGGTAGAGAGTCCGAAGTCCGGGGTCCGAAGTCCAGAGAGAAATCAAGTCCCCCTTCTAAAGGGGGTAGGGGGATGAAAATTCGACCTGTCAATATCCAATTTACTTTACCAATGAACCAATGACTATTGAACTAACAAACCATTTTACCTATTTTTGTAATATGAATTTTTCATCCAAGCTGCTCGAAGATGCGGTAAACGAATTCTCGAAACTTCCTGGTGTAGGGCAAAAAACAGCTTTACGTTTGGTATTACATCTTTTAAACAAAGAGCAGGAGGAGGTAAACCAGTTTGGCAATACTTTTATAAAACTTAAGCAGCATATTAAACATTGCAGCACTTGCCATAACATTTCCGATTATGTGGTATGTGAGATCTGTACTTCGCCAAAACGCGATAAAGAAACCATTTGTGTGGTTGAAGATACCCGCGATGTAATGGCAATTGAAAATACCGGTCAATATTTTGGGGTTTACCATGTTTTGGGAGGCTTAATTTCTCCGATGGACGGCGTTGGTCCTTCCGACCTGTTTATTGATGGACTAGTAGCCAGAATGGCAGCAGGAGGGATTAAAGAGGTAATTTTAGCATTGAGTCCGAATATGGAGGGCGATACCACATTGTTTTACCTGTACAAAAGATTAAAGGAGTTTAATGTTCCGGTAACGACCATTGCACGAGGGATTGCTTTTGGTGGTGAGCTGGAATATACTGATGAAATTACATTGGGTAGATCGATTGTAACCCGCGTGCCTTACGAAACTGCAATGATGAAATAATGGTAAAGCATCTTTTCGTTTTCTTAGCCCTGGTTTTATCAGGATTATTCGCCAAAGCGCAGGTTAAGATCCACTCCCATAATGATTATACCCACGAAAAACCTTTTATTGATGCGGTTAATAATCGCGTTTTCTCTATTGAAGCCGATGTTTTTGTAGTTGGCAATTCGTTAATGGTGGCGCATAGTAAAAAAGAAATCAAAGCGGGTAATACATTAGCGCAATTGTATTTAAAACAGATTAAAGCCTTGTCGGCTGAAAAGGAATATTATACTTTCCAATTGATGATCGATGTTAAAGGTGACTGGGATTCGACATATCACTTGTTGCGGAAAAATCTGAAAAAATACCAGAAATACTTTGGCAGGCAGGGAAGTAATACCGTTGTTGTGATTAGCGGCAACCGACCTGCTGCAAATACATTTCATAAATATACTCACCTGTTTTTTGATGGCTTACCAAATGTAAACTATAGCCCGGAAGACCTGAAGAAAATAACCATGATCAGCGATAATTTTGCCACTTATTCTAAATGGAAAGGTATTGGTGAAATTTCAGAAGCTGATAAAGCTAAATTGACAGAACTGATTAACAACGCACACAAATTAGGCAAATCCTTTCGTTTTTGGGGCGCACCTGATAATCAGGCTTGCTGGAAGTTACTATATGACTTAGGTGCAGATATTATTAACACAGACAAAGTTACGGAAGCAACAAACTACTTTAAAATAAACTAAAAGCAGTATCCAGTCTTGATACTTGATACTCAAATCTTGATACTACACATGAACCTAAAAAATAAAGTAATCATCATCACTGGTGCATCGAGCGGAATCGGAAAAGCTTGTGCGGAAGAATTTGCTAAACGTGGTGCCAATTTGGTTTTAGCCGCACGCCAATACGTAACCCTATGCGAAATTACCGCCGATCTGGAGAAAAGATATGACATTAGAGCTGTAGCTGTTCAGGCCGATGTAAGTAAAGAAGCAGATTGCGAACTGATTATCAAGCAAGCTTTGGTATCTTTTCAAAAGATTGATATTCTGGTAAATAATGCCGGATTATCCATGCGTGCCCTGTTTAACGATCTGGATTTATCGGTGCTTAAAAACCTGATGGATGTGAACTTTTGGGGGACGGTTTATTGCACCAAATATGCTTTGCCAGAGATTTTAAAAACCAAAGGAACCGTAGTGGGTATATCATCAATTGCAGGTTACCGTGGTTTGCCGGGCAGAACAGGTTATTCGGCCTCTAAATTTGCAATGAATGGTTTTATGGAATCTTTACGCACCGAACTTTTAAAAACAGGTGTAAATGTGCTTTTGGCTTGCCCAGGTTTTACAGCTTCCAACATCCGCGTAACGGCCTTGTCGAAAGATGGTGCTGCACATGGCGAAACCAGCATGGATGAAGGGAAAATGATGACATCGGAGGAAGTAGCGCGCATTATTGCCGACGGTATCGAAAAACGTAAACGTACCTTAATCATGACCGGGCAAGGGAAATTAGCCGTTTGGATGAATAAACTCTTCCCAGCTTTTGTAGACAAAAAGGTTTTTGATCTGTTTGCTAAAGAAAAGAATCCGTTGATAAAAGGGTAGAAGGTGTAAGGCTTAGGGTTTAAGGTAAATGGGGATAGCGGATAGGGTTTAGCGTTTAGGTTGCGGGGTTAAGTTAGCTGTTTAAGCTAATTAATTGTCAGGCTGAGGGTAATTTATTTTATAAAATCAATATGAGTGACAGATGGATAAAGCAGGTGAAGGGGCTTGAAATATCGTCATTTCGACCGCAGTGGAGAAATCTTTTAAATTTGATTTCAATAACTTAGTACAAAGATCTCTCCATTTCGCTACGCTACAGTCGAGATGACGACCATTCTATTGGAGCTTATCAATGGTAGCGGAGTCGAAGACCCTTAACTCTGAGTTTACTTAGATTTATACAAGGAGCTCGTGGATTTTACAGGTCGCTGAAACACCCCGTCCTGCGGACACCCCCGCTGAAAGAGGGGAATGCAAATCGCATAGAGACGATGAGGGGTAATTCCCCTCCTCTGGAGGGGTGCCTGAAAGGCGGGGTGGTCATATTTAGCACAGACCAGACTGCCCTAAACCCGGTAGTAGCGAACATCCCGATCCTTCAATCGGGATGTTCGCGCAACCGATTATCACTATCATTGCTTTTCAAAAAATCGAAAATGAAAATTAGGCCTTATGCCGTCGGTGTAACCTTATCCAATTTACTATAATCCATCACCATTTTACCTTCTTCGTTATGGTAATACATTTTATCAAACTTAGCATCCATTTCGATTTCCTCATCCTGATAACTGGTTCTGGTGTGGATCGTCTGTGAAAAGGTATCATCAAAAGCTTTAAGGATCACAAAAACCTCAACTTCTGCCTGTTGCAACTCTGTTAACGATTTTTCAAAAAACGGACTTTCCTCTGTAATAGGGTGTACCAAAGTCCAGTTTAAAGATAGGATACCAATTTTACTACGTTCTAATGCCAAAGGATAAAACCTGCGTACATGTTTACCATCAACGGTTTCATTGTACGACATTACCATCTGTACTTCAACTTCGATGAGCTGGTTACGGCGGAGGTTAACTAAACGGCACATTAAACCATGGCCTTTTTCGTAAGGTGCAATGACCATTTTTTTACTAAAACTTACCTTAGAAGTAGGTCGGCTAAAACGGCCATACAATAAACCTGTAGCCAATGCAAAAGCCAACAAACCCAGCATACTTTCGAAAGCGGCCAAAATGCTGGTAATGAAACCCTGTGGTGAAATATGACCATAACCCACGGTAGAAATGGTTTGAGCGGAAAAGAAAAATGCATCAAAAAACTGATCGCGAAGGGTTACGCCTTTGGCACCATTTAAATTTTCGATACCCACTACATTATATAAAACTGCGAATATGGTATTTACAACAAGGTAGGCTACAAGAATGACAAAGAAAAAACGTGGCCAGCTCATGGTAACCAAGCGGGTGTAAGTATCGTCGAATTTAAACCATGGTAAGCCAGTACGCTCGATATTTGCCGAACCATCGGGGTTGAGCATGCGCTGGTTTTTGGTTACAGGATTGGATCCGAAACCGAAATCATCATTAAACTGTACTTTTCTTTTAAAAAAGGCCATATATTTTTAGAAAGATTTTGGAATATTAAAAAACTATGTCAATATTTGCTTTATACAAACATGATAATTAAAAACTTAAATAACAATTGGTGGTGGCATAACGAAATTCGTTAGGCAAATTCTATTGTTATATATTTTAAAATATTTTAAACACAACGAAGAGGATTGCCCAAAAAGCAATCCTTTTTTTTATGCAATTTTTTGAAGGATCGTCATGCTGAATTTAGTTCAGCATCTAAGTGAAAGATTCTGAATCAAGTTCAGAATGACGGTAAGAGGTATACAAAACATGAAAAAAATATTAAACCATTTATTCGAGAACAAGAGTTTTAGCAGGGAAGAGGCAAAGAACATTTTAATCTCCATTTCGGAAGGAGCATTTAATTCTTCGCAAATTGCCGCTTTTATTACTGCTTATGCCATGCGTAATATCACCGTGCAGGAGTTACAGGGTTTTCGTGATGCGATGCTGGATATGTGCGTTAAAGTAGATCTTTCCGGTTACGAACTGATTGATCTTTGTGGTACAGGAGGTGATGGTAAAGATACTTTCAATATTTCTACCTTATCCTCATTTGTGGTGGCAGGTGCTGGTCATCATGTGGCCAAACATGGTAACTATGGCGTTTCTTCGGGCTGTGGTTCATCTAACGTAATGGAATATTTAGGTTATACTTTTACCAATAATGAGGATACTTTAAGGCGTAATTTAGATACCGCAGGGATCTGTTTTTTACATGCTCCACTGTTTAATCCTGCAATGAAAATTGTAGCACCGATCCGTAAAGAACTGGGCGTAAAAACATTTTTCAATATGCTGGGTCCAATGGTTAACCCCGGTCAGCCGAAATACCAGATGGTAGGCGTTTTTAGTTTGGAACTGGCCCGTTTATATGCTTATTTATACCAGGACACCGATAAAAATTATACCATTGTACATGCATTAGAAGGTTACGACGAGGTTTCGTTAACCTGCGATGTGAAAACCTTCTCGAATAAAGGCGAGCAGATTTTAACCCTTCAGGATATGGGTTTTGATAAGGTTGATACCTATGCCATTAAAGGTGGCGATACCGTAGAATCATCAGCTAAAATATTTATGGATGTATTAAATGGCGAAGCCACTGATGTACAGAACAATGTAGTATTGTGCAATTCGGCACTGGCCATCAAGACCATAAAACCTGAACAATCTTTTGCCGACTGCTTTTATGAAGCGGAAGAATCTTTAACCAGCAAAAAAGCGTTAAACAGTTTCAAAAAACTATTGGCATGTTAAAGTTAAAAGTTTGCGGAATGCGCTTGGCGGCAAATATTGCTGTAGTTGCTGAACTGCAGCCAGATTACCTGGGCTTTATTTTTTATGAAAAATCGCCCAGACTAATTAGTGAGGTTTCTGCCGAATTGATCAAATACATCCCCTCAGAGATTAAAACCGTAGGGGTGTTTGTAAATGAAGACCTTGAAAAAGTAAAGGATAAAGTAAACTTATTAAAGCTTAAGGCTGTTCAATTACATGGTAGTGAATCGCCGGCCTACTGTGAAGCGTTAAAATCTGAATTTACTGCTTTAGAAGTAATCAAAGCTTTTGGGATAGATGAGGGTTTTGATTTTACAGATCTGGAAGCTTATTTAAATGTGGTTGATTACTTCCTTTTCGATACCAAAACTAAAACACATGGCGGATCAGGTAAAACATTCAATTGGTCTGTTTTAGACCGATATACTTACACCAAACCCTACTTTTTAAGTGGCGGCATTGATTTAGAACATGCACCGGCCATAAAAGAAATAAATGATGAGCGCTTATATGCCCTGGATATCAATAGCAGATTTGAAATTGAGCCAGGTTTAAAGGATGCGGAGAAGATTAAAGAATTTATTAAAGAAATGAATAAATAGAGTATCATGCTGCGATCTAGCTAGCGATAGATCGTCATTTCGAGCGCAGCCGAGAAATCTGCATTGTTAAATATAGATCTCTCTCCCGAACGTTCGGGATTGCACTCCAGTCGAGATGACGATTGGTCTCTTTGTGATTCGCTTGTCAATAGTAGAAGGATGATATCCAGAAAACTAAAATATAAATCTTAATATATTAAGGATACAGGATTTGATAAAAATATTATGAAATACAAAGTAAACGAAAAAGGATATTATGGAGATTTTGGTGGCGCGTACATCCCCGAAATGCTTTATCCAAACGTAGAAGAATTGCGTCAAAACTATTTAAAGATTATTGATGATGCCGATTTTCAAAAGGAATTTCATCAGTTGTTAAAAGATTATGTTGGCCGTCCTTCGCCTTTATATCTGGCTAAAAGATTTTCGGAACGATATGGTGCCAATATTTTTCTAAAAAGAGAAGATTTAAACCACACCGGTGCCCATAAGATCAACAATACCATCGGTCAGATTTTACTGGCAGAGAAGCTTGGCAAAAAAAGAATTATTGCCGAAACAGGCGCTGGTCAGCATGGTGTAGCTACTGCAACGGTATGTGCTTTGCGTAATCTCGAGTGTGTAATTTACATGGGCGAGGTAGATATCGAGCGCCAGGCACCTAACGTGGCCCGCATGAAAATGTTGGGTGCAAAGGTTGTTCCGGCAAGTTCTGGAAGCAAAACCCTAAAGGATGCCACTAATGAGGCGATGCGCGACTGGATCAATAATCCGGTAGATACACATTATATTATCGGTTCGGTGGTTGGTCCACACCCTTACCCTGATATGGTGGCGATTTTTCAATCGATTATCTCTGAGGAAACTAAAAAACAATTGTTGGAGCAAACAGGTAGCGATCAACCTGATTATGTTTTGGCTTGTGTAGGTGGTGGAAGTAATGCCATGGGTATGTTCTATCATTTTATGGACGATGAAAATGTTAAACTGATTGCTGTTGAAGCGGCCGGAAAAGGTGTATCGAGCGGATTTTCTGCTGCAACCACTTATTTAGGTAAAGAAGGTGTTTTGCATGGCAGTAGAAGCATTTTAATGCAAACGCCAGATGGACAAGTTGTTGAACCGCACTCGGTGTCGGCAGGATTAGATTATCCAGGTATTGGCCCACAACATGCGCATTTGTTTAAAACCGGTCGTGGCCAGTATGTTTCCATCACTGATGAAGAAAGTTTAGATGCAGGCTTGCTTTGTACACAATTAGAAGGGATTATCCCGGCGATTGAAAGTGCACACGCATTGGCTTACTTAGAAAAAATGGAATTTAAAGGTGGCGAAAACGTAGTGGTTTGCCTTTCAGGCCGTGGCGACAAGGATCTGGATACTTATATTAAATATTTTAATCTGTAGAAGAATCTTCATTGCGAGGCACGAAGTAATCCTACTACACTCGCTAGGAGGCTAACCCAAAGCATTAAGATTGCTTCGTGCCTCGCAATGACGGAAAAAGAAAAAACATGAACCGAATTAAACAACTCTTCCAGGAGAAGAAAAATATATTATCAATTTATTATACCGCTGGTTATCCAAATACTGGCGATACCGTTAAAATTGCCGAAGCACTGGAAAAATCAGGTGCTGACATGCTGGAGATAGGCTTCCCTTACTCAGATCCTGTTGCCGATGGACCGGTAATTCAGGCAAGCAGCAAACAATCGCTTGATCAGGGCATGACACTTAAGCTGCTTTTCGAACAGTTGAAAGACTTGCGTAAGACTGTTACCATTCCTGTTTTGTTAATGGGTTATGTAAATCCTGTTTTGCAGTTTGGTGTAGAGAAATTCTGCGAGGCTTGTGCAGAAGTAGGAGTAGATGGCTGTATCGTTCCCGATCTGCCAATGGTAGAATATGAGGAGTTTTATAAAGATTGCTTCGAAAAACATAACCTGAGCAACGTATTTTTAATCACCCCTC
Source organism: Pedobacter sp. ISL-64 (assembly GCF_018613605.1). Lineage (GTDB taxonomy): Bacteria > Bacteroidota > Bacteroidia > Sphingobacteriales > Sphingobacteriaceae > Pedobacter. The sequence goes on from NZ_JAGGPU010000004.1 coordinate 102,296, forward strand.
AAACTGCTGAAGAACGTATCCATAAAATTGACGGTTTAACCAATGGATTTATCTATTTGTTATCATCGTCAGCTACCACAGGTAAAAATCTCGAGGTTGGTAATACTACCGAAGCTTATTTCAGCAGGATTAAAAACCTGAATCTGAAGAACCCAACAATGATCGGTTTTGGGATCAGCGATAAACAAACATTTGATAAAGCCTGTTCATATGCCAACGGTGCCATTATTGGTACTGCTTTCGTTAAAGCCATTGCTGATGGGGATTTGGAAGAAAGTGTGAGCAATTTCATGAAGAAATTCAAAGCTTAGTTTTTGACCACAAAGGCACATTCAGTCGGTTCGTCATTTCGACCGTAGCGGAGAAATCTAACTAGATAGATCTCTCCGCTTCACTGCGTTCCAGTCGAGATGACGGTCATTCTCTCAGGCCGTCAACCTGAACTTGTTTTTACTGCGTAGCTTTCCGCTTCGCTCCAAGTCAGGGTCTTACCTTTATTATAGTTTTCACCATATAAGAAATGTAAGAACATATAAGGTATTGAGCTTATATGTCTTATATGGTTTTTTAATGCTGGTGAAATTGCCCTCTATGATCGTCATTTCGAGCGGAGTGCAACGCAGCCGAGAACCACGTAGTGCTCAGCGAAGCTAAATCTGTCTAGATAGATCTCTCTCCCGAAAGTTCGGGACTGCGCTTCAGTCGAGATGACGACCTTTTTATTGAAATCTGTCAGGAGAACCCTTAGTGTCTTTGTGGTCAATATTTAGGCGATGTTTCACCCAATCCTCATAACTCATTTCAAATTTCACTTCGCCTTTATTTACCATGCCTGCTTTTTTCCAGCCCTGGCGGGTATAAAATTCTTCGGCTCGGGTATTGGGCGATGTACCCAGCCAAACTGGCTCATGCGTTTGATCGAAATACCAATCCATCATTAACCGGTGCAATTTTTTGCCTATGCCTTTGCCTTCAAATTCTGGACGAAGGAATAGGGCCCAGATATTATGCTCCTTTAAATCTACGATGGAGAACCCAACTACTGCTCCACCTACTTCGCAAACCCATCCTTTACCACGTTGCGTTAAAAATTCTTCACAATCTTTGTCAGTAACCAGCGCCGGATCTGACAAAATGTTCTCTTTTACCGTATGTCTGACAATTTGTATCGCAGGTATGTCAGTCGTTTTTGCTTCGCGAAAAATCATTTTTATAAGTTCTTGAGAAAATTAATTTATTTGAAAAAGCCTTTTAAATGCTTTAGCGGTTGATTATCAGCTATAAAACTAATCAATAAAATGTTTATGACAAATGAATGATTGTCAATTCTGGAATTGGTTCTACATTTGCTTAACGGTGTTAGATTATTTACACTGTATATTCCAAGTCATGGGAAGTAAAGAAAGAATTCTACGTTTAAAAGATGAAACCAGAACAAAAATTCTGGATGCTGCCTTGAATATTGTTCAAACAGAGGGCTGGCAGGCATTGAGTATGCGTAAAATTGCCGACCAGATCGAATATACTGCACCAATTATTTACGAATACTTTTCTAACAAAGATGGCATCTTACTGGAACTCACCAGAAGGGGATATTTAATGTTAGCGAAAGATATCCGTGAGGCCAGGGATAAACACGAATCTCCGGAAGATAAAATGGAAGCCATGTGGATTTCCTATTGGAACTTCGCCTTTACCCATAAAGAATTTTATCAATTGATGTACGGTGTAGATATGGTTTGTTGTACCGTTAAAAATTCAATGCCCGAAGCCGAAAACGTAGGTAGTATGTTAGGCGACGTAATTGAATCTTTATTCGAGAAGCAACCCGTTTCTGAAGATGATATCTGCATGAAGTATTACACTTATTGGTCTATCATCCACGGTTTAATCTCCATCAATCTGGTTCGCCCCAACGGAAGAACAACAGACGAGTTAAACCAACAAATTTTAAAAGATGCCATCAAGGGCATTACATTATCTATTAATAGTTAATTTTTTTTACAACGTAATTTAACACTGTTAAATTATTATACACACTAATTCCAATTAAATTTAAATCATATGAAATCTCTACATCGCTTGTACCCTTTACTTAACACTGTTAAACGGTTTAATAGTATTAAGTTATTGTTAACAATTTCTCTTTTATCTATAATTCTGGTGAGTTGTAAGTCGTCTCCTGATCAGGCTGCAGCTGCACCACCGCCGCCAGCTTTACCTGTAAGCGCGATTAGTGCAAGCACAGAAACTACGTATATTGAATATCCGGCTTCTATTCAGGGTGCTGTTGATATCGATGTCCGTCCGCAGGTGAGTGGTTACTTACAAAGCGTTTTGGTTAACGAAGGCGCTTATGTAACCGCCGGACAAACCTTATTCAAAATTAACGAAAACCCTTACCGCGAGGCTTTAAACAATGCTAAAGCAAGTTTACATGCCGCAGAAGCAGCCATCTTAAACGCACAGTTGGAAGTTGATAAGTTAACACCACTTGTTCAGAATAAAGTAGTTTCTGATTTTCAGTTAAAAACGGCTAAAACGGCCTATAAAATTGCCCAGGCAAATGCCGAACAAGCTAAAGCCGGTGTTGCTTCGGCACAGATCAACTTAGGTTATACCAATGTTAAGGCTACTGTTAGCGGTTACATCGGCCGTATTCCTAAAAAACAAGGAAGTTTAGTTTCTCCAACTGATCAGATTGCTTTAACACAGTTATCAGATATCCACGAAGTACATGTTTATTTCGCCCTTGCTGAAAACGACTTCAATAATTTCAATGCAAACTACCCAGGTAAAACACCTGCCGACCGGATTAAACATTTACCAGCGGTTGAGCTTTTATTGGCCGATAACTCTGCTTACCCAATTAAAGGCAAGATTGATATGATTGATGGCCAGTTTGATAAAAACACAGGATCCATTACCTTAAGAGCCAGTTTCCCTAATGCCAGCGGTGTGCTACGTTCAGGTAATACGGGCAAAATCCGTTTAGGTTTGCAACATGATGATGCCATTCTGGTACCTCAGTCCTCAACGGTAGAAATGCAGGATAAAGTATTTGTATTTACCGTAGGCGACAGCAGTAAAGTGAAAAAACAAGCCATTACCATTGTTGGTAAAGCCGGCGAAAATTACCTGGTTAAAGACGGGGTAAAAGTTGGCGACCAGATTGTGTTAAGCGGTGTTGATAAATTACAGGAGGGCATGGTTATCCAGCCTCAAAAAGCAGCAGATAAAGTAGCTGTTGCAAAAACAAAAAATTAATAAGACCTAAAATCTAAAAAGTCATGTTTCAGAAATTTATAGACAGGCCTGTACTTTCGACTGTTATTTCCATCTTATTGGTAATAGTTGGTATACTAGGCTTAACAAAGTTGCCCTTAGAGCGCTTTCCAAATATCGCACCTCCGTCGGTATTGGTAACCGCGGTGTACCCTGGGGCCAATGCCGAAACGATTTTACGTTCGGTAACTCCATCATTGGAGGAAGCCATTAATGGTGTAGAGAACATGACATACATGACCTCCAGCGCCAGTAACGATGGTACTTTGGCAATTACAGTTTACTTTCAACAAGGTACCAACCCCGATCAGGCAGCTGTTAATGTGCAAAACCGGGTTTCGCAGGCCACAAGTCAGTTACCTGCAGAGGTTGTACAATATGGAATAACTACTACCAAACAGCAAAATAGTTTTATTGGCGCTATTGGTATTTACTCAGAAGATCCAAAAAAATACGATGCCGTTTTTGTAAATAACTATGCGCAGATCAATATCATTCCCGAACTTAAACGTATCCCGGGTGTAGGTTCTGCCAGTGTATTTGGTGGTATTAAAGATTATTCAATGCGTATTTGGTTAAACCCAAGTCAATTGGCTACTTATAAAATTACACCCAACGAAGTGATCACGGCCATTCAGGACAAAAACCTTGAAGCAGCGCCTGGTAGGTTTGGAGAAAGAAGTAGTGAGGCGTTTGAATATATTATTAAATATAAAGGTAAGCTTACCAAACCAGAGGAATATCAAAATATAGCGATCCGTTCTAATTCTGATGGTTCTATATTACGTTTAAAAGATGTGGCCCGTGTAGAACTGGGTGCCTACAGTTATGGTAGTGTAAACCGTTTAAACGGACACGATGGTATTACCATTGGTGTAATCCAATTATCAGGCTCTAATGCCAATGAAATCCAGATTGCCATTGATAAACTATTGGCGAAACTTTCAAAAGATTTCCCGGCAGGTATTAAATACAATCAGTTTTACCGTACCAAAACCGATCTTGATGAATCCATCAATCAGGTGGAGCACACTTTGATAGAAGCTTTTTTACTTGTATTTATTGTAGTATTTATCTTCCTTCAGGATTTTAGGTCTACCTTAATTCCAGCTATAGCAGTTCCGGTGGCTATTATCGGTACTTTCTTTTTCATGCAGTTGTTCGGCTTCTCTGTAAACCTTTTAACGCTTTTTGCACTTGTACTGGCCATTGGTATTGTGGTAGATGATGCGATTGTGGTGGTGGAAGCGGTGCATGCCAAAATGGAAGAAAACCCTTCGCTTAGTCCGAGGGAGGCAACTACCCAGGCGATGAGTGAAATTACCGGGGCAATTATATCCATTACGCTGGTAATGGCGGCGGTATTTTTACCGGTTGGTTTTATGACCGGCTCTACAGGTATTTTCTACAAACAGTTTGCCTTAACCATGGCTATCGCCATCATTATATCAGCTGTTAACGCCTTAACCTTAAGCCCTGCTCTTGCGGCCTTATTTTTAAAGAATAAACATGCCGAAGGTGGCCATAACGCACCTAAAAAAGGTTTTGTAGAAAAGTTTTATGCAGGCTTTAACGGTGGTTTCAATTATATGACCAACCGATATGTTGGCGGCTTAAAAGTGCTTATCCGTAACAAATGGATTAGTATGGGCGGCCTTGCCTTAATCGTTTTGGTTACTGTTTTTCTGGTAGGTAGAACAAAAACAGGCTTTATCCCGACAGAGGATCAGGGTTTTGTGGCTATCGCGGTTGCCAGTCCATCGGGAACATCATTAGCCAATACCAATAAAATATTAAAACAGGCTGAAGCTGAGCTGAGGGCAATGCCATCAGCAAGATTTGTGATGTCGTTGGCTGGTTATAACTTTTTAACTGCATCAAACAGTCCGTCAGCTGGTCAGATTTTCTTATTGTTAAAACCAAACGACGAAAGAGGAGCGGTAAAAAATATCGATGAGATACAAAATATAGTAAGGGCTAAAATGGCGGCCATATCTGCCGGTACTTTCTTTGTATTCAGTTTCCCTACGGTTCCGGGCTTTAGTAATGTGGAGGCCATGAACGTGATGTTACAGGATAAAACAAACGGCAGGCTGGATAAATTTAGTGGTGTAGCGAATAACTTTATCGGAAAGTTAATGGCGAAACCGGCTATTGCTTATGCTTTTACTTCTTATAAAGCAGATTATCCGCAGTTACAACTGGATGTTAACGATGAAAAAGCCGATCAGTTGGGCGTAAGCAAAAAAGATATCCTACAAACGATGCAGACTTATTTTGGTACTGCACAGGCATCAGATTTTAACCGCTTTGGTAAATATTACCGTGTAGTGGTTCAGGCTGATGTTGCCGACAGAACCGATCCTGCAAGTATAGACCGTGTGTTTGTTAAAAACAAGGCGGGTGAAAGTGTGCCCATCAGTACCCTGGTTAAATTAACCCGTGTATATGGTTCGGAAACGGCTTCGCGTTATAACCTGTTTAACTCTATCGAGGTAAATGCAATCCCTAAACCAGGCTTCAGTTCTGGTGATGCGATTAAAGCGATAGAAGAAACGGCCAGAGAACAATTGCCAACCGGTTATGCTTACGAATTCTCGGGACAAACACGTGAAGAGATTTCTTCAGGCGGACAGTCTACAGTGATATTCCTGCTTTGTTTGGTGTTTGTTTACTTCTTGTTATCAGCACAGTATGAGAGTTATATCCTGCCATTGGCGGTAATACTTTCTATCCCTACAGGTATATTCGGTGTGTTTGTGGTATTGGGTTTAACCGGTATCGAAAATAACATTTATGTACAAGTAGCGCTGATTATGCTTATCGGTTTGCTGGCTAAAAACGCCATCCTTATTGTGGAGTTTGCGGTGCAGCGACGAAAGGCAGGACTTAGTTTGGTTGATTCGGCCATAGAAGCAGCGAGATTAAGGATCAGACCGATCATTATGACATCACTTGCCTTTGTGTTTGGTTTATTCCCGATGAGTATTGCAACAGGTCCATCGGCACAGGGTAACCACTCCATCAGTATCGGTGCCGCAGGTGGTATGGTATCGGGTGTAGTTTTAGGTTTATTTATCATTCCGGTACTCTTCGTCATCTTCCAGGCTTTACAGGAAAAAATATCAAAAAAATCAAGAAATGAGGTTGTTCACCACAATGGAGAACCTGTAAATAATAATCATGTAGTTTATGAAACGGTTTAATATCATTACCATCCTGCTCCTTGCTTTAATCTGGAGTGGATGTTCGGTTTCGAAAGATACAGCCTTGCCCAATATTGCGCCAGGCTTATTCAGAAATTCATTGCCTAAAGATTCTTCGAGTGTTGGCGGTATGCCATTGAAGAGTTTTATCAACGACCTTACTGTTCAGAATTTAATTGATACAGCTTTGGTTAAAAATTACGATATGCAGATTGCATTGAAAAATATCGATGCAGCCGAAGTATTGTTTAAACAATCGAAATTGGGTTATTTACCTGAATTGAAATTGCAGGTGGCGGCAAGTTCTAGCCGCCCAAGCGATAACAGTTTAAATGGTTTAAGCCTTAACCAGTTTACAGGCTCAACACACATCGAAGATTACAATGCTAATCTAGGTGTGGTTTGGGAAGCTGACATCTGGGGCAAAATCCGTAATCAAAAAGCTGGCGCTTTAGCCAGTTTTTTGCAGACAGAAGAGGCACGTAAAGCAGTTCAAACTCGTTTGGTGGCCAATGTTGCGCAAGGGTATTACAATTTGTTAATGCTTGATGCACAGTTGGAAATTGCCAAAAAGAACTTAAAACTGAACGACAGTACGCTTAGGATTATCAATTTACAGTTCGATGCTGGTCAGGTAACTTCATTAGCGATTCAGCAGGCCCAGGCGCAACAGTTAAATGCGGCACAGTTGATTCCCCGTTTGGAGCAGAATGTAACCTTACAGGAAAATGCTTTAAGTGTATTGATCGGTACTTTGCCAAAAACCATTAACCGCGAAAGCCGTTTGGATAAAATGGTTCTTCCGCAAGAATTAAATGCAGGTTTTCCTTCATCTATGTTAAGCCGCAGGCCTGATATTAAAAGTGCTGAACTGGCGCTTACTATTGCCAATGCAAAGGTTGGTGTTGCGAAAGCCAGTTTATATCCATCGTTGGTGATTACCGCGAGCGGAGGTATTAACTCTTTTAAAGCAAGCAATTGGTTTAATGTACCGGCATCGTTGTTTGGCTTGGTTGGGGCAGGGATTACGCAACCGATTTTTCAAAGAGGTCAGTTAAAAACTTCTTTAGCACTGGCTAAAATCGATCGTGAAAAATCGGTGATCCAGTTCCGTCAGTCGGTATTAAATGCGGTTGGCGAAGTGTCGGATGAGTTAACGAAAGTTGAGAAGTTAAAAACACAATACAGTATTGCTGAAAAAAGAGCGCAGACTTTACAACAGGCCTCAAAAAATGCAAGTTTGTTGTTTAAAAGTGGTATGGCTAACTATTTAGAGGTAATTACCGCACAAGGCAATTTATTGCAGAGCGAACTGGAGTTAACTACCATTAAAACAGAGCAGTTAAATGCAGTTGTTGGTTTGTACCGTTCGTTAGGCGGCGGCTGGCAGTAAAAAGTCTCCCCCCAACCTCCCCGAAAGAGAAGGAGTTGCAAAGTCAGAGACCTATCCGAAGTTTATAACGTTCGCTATTTCCCCCTTTGGAGGGGGGAGCGACGGTCGTGTTGTGGCAGGGGGGAGGAACTGATTTTTAACCATATAAGAAATGTAAAAACATCTTAGGCGCTGAGCTTATATGACCTTTAAATTTCTTATATGGTTATTTTTTTGGAAAGCAGTTTTGTGCTAGTCGGTTCCGATAGTCCCGCTGTCCGTTTTATTGCCGATGAAAAATCGGCATGCTCACTTCCATCGGGTTTAGTTTAGTCGGGGGGCATCGTCATCTCGACTGTAGCGGAGAGATCTTTGAACTTTTCATAAACATAACCCGTCATCCGATAGCTATCGGATCTCGCGCAGGCGGGAATCTTAATGCTTTCGCTCGGTCTTACCTTATTGTTTTTTGTCATCCTGAGGTACGAAGGATCTGTAAGTGCTTCGCACTTGTTTGTGTTTACTCACTAGCTATAAAGTCCCCTTCGCTCTGGCTTGCCTCGGCTCACCGCCGCCGAGGGGCTCTTACCTTTTTCTTGATAAAAAGGTAACCAAAAATCAAGGCTTGCATCCTTTCTTGTAAAAACCTACGGAAATCTTAATTGCGGCAGTATCGAGGCTCTTACCCTTACTTGTCCCAGCGCTCGCACTTGATCCTGCCTTGGGTTGTGGGGTAATGAGAGGGGGTGCGCAGATTTCCGTGCTTTTTCCGGCGAAAGCCGACGAAGCAATCTTTGTGGTAAGGATCGCAAACATTAAAGATTGCTTCCCCGAAAAAGTCGGGCAGGCTCTCGTTCTTCCTCGCAATAACGACCGTTCTACAGGAGTATGTTTTGGCTGTGCGGTCGATAGTTCTAATGGTGCAGTTAACAGTTCTATCAGCGCAGTTAACAACATTATACTTGCAGTTGGTAGGTTTATGTTTGCAGCTAAAAGTTCTGAACTTGCAGTTAATAGTTCTAAACTTTCAGTTAACAACATTACACTTGCAGTTGGTAGGTTTATGCTTGCCGATGACAGCATTGTTAGCGCAGCTAAAAGTTCTGAACTTGCAGTTAATAGTTCTAAACTTTCAGTTAACAACATTATACTTGCAGTCGATAGTTCTATGCTTGCAGTTAACAGTTCTAAAAGCGCCGTTAACAAATTTATATTAGCAGTTGGCAGGTTTATACTTGCAATTGATAGTTTTACCAACGCAGTTAACAACTTTATAGGAGAGGGAGGTTGTTTTTAGTTTGCAGTTAAGAACATTATAAATGCAGTTTAACAGTTTGCAGGATGTCTTTTAAATAAAAACAGCAACCGAGTTGCTGTTTTAAGATGTACATTGGGATGGGATGATTTTTTTTCATGATAGGCTAAATTTTTACCGTTTTAAACGGGATGCCCGAAATTTGCTTGTACTGCGGGGTGTTCACACCAAATACCGATTTGCTGTAGTTTTTGGCATCTAAAGCGAGTGCAACTATACCTGTGTTAGCATCGTATAGAATCTTGTTGCGGTTAAGGCGAAGGGTACTCAACTCGGATGTTTTGGCTACCACATCGCGGTTTTTCTGCAATAAATCGTTGTACAAAGTGGTAAGGGTGGCCTGTTGCAGCTCTACTTCGTTGGGCGCATAGCTGGGGATGGTAGCTAACAGTTTAATCTGTTTATCGAAGGTATCGAGCTGGCTATCGAAACTTTGTTGCGAGGCCGATACCTGGTTAACAATAGTGCCGCTTGCTGCCAGTTTCTGTTTTTCTTCTTCTGTTAACTTTACCGATGCCCTTTGGCCCTGAATTTTGCGGTTGTGGGTAACGGCATTATCAATTACCTGCTGCGCTACATCGCTCGCTTTTATCGCATTTACAATTCGGGTACTCAGCTTTTTTAAAGGCTGAAAAGCCAGATCGCGAAGGGCTACAGCATTGCTGTTTTTGGCGGCAGCATCGTGCACTTGCTCGCTAATGGTTTTGGCTGCGGTGGCTTTTTCGGTTAAACTGGTTAACTGGATGTTTACATTACTGGGGTTATACACGGTGCCGTAACCGGTTAAGTAAGCCAGGAGAGTTTCGAAATTGGCAACGTTTTTGGCGTGGCCGGTGTCGTTCATTTTAGACATTGTTTGTAGTTTTAAAAGTAAATAAAGTATATTAATTGGTTGTAATATAGTATTATTTATTTTACAACTAAAATAATAGGTTGTTTTTTTAAGAGAGGTACGGGAAACCGTAAAAAATTCATTTTTTAAATCATAAATTTTAGCGCATATTAACAGTTAATGGATTAAGTTTAATCGTTAAAAAAACGCTATTTTGTGACCTTAAAATCATACAATGAATACCGCAGCACATAATAAATTAGTTTCTTTTATCTGGTCAATTGCAGACGATTGTTTACGAGATGTTTATGTTCGTGGAAAGTATCTTGATATCATTTTCGGTTTTATCTTGTCGAATCCACCTTATGGTAAAAGTTGGGGCATTGAGCAGAAATACATCAAAGATGGTAAAGATGTAATCGATTCCTGTTTCAGTATAAAACTTAAAAGTTACCGGGGTGAAGAAGAGGATGCTGATGCAATTGAAGAAGTAACTGCCGATATTTTAGCACTAGAAAATGAAAGTGATGGTCTAATCCGTGAAATTTTAAACCTTGCTTAATATGAATTCAGAATTAATTTTATACCAATCTGAAGACGGGCTAACCAAGATACAAACTCGTTTAGAAGATGAAACCGTTTGGCTAACGCAAGATCAAATGGCCTTACTTTTTGGAAAGGCAAAATCGACCATAAACGAACACATTAAAAACGTTTATGAAGAAAAAGAGTTGGAAGAAAGCACCACTATGCAGAAATTCGGAAATTCCGAATTTCAGCAAAAACCGTTTAACTACTACAACCTTGATGTAATTATTTCTGTTGGTTACCGCGTAAAAAGCTTGCAGGGTACCAAGTTTAGGCAATGGGCAACAGCCCGGTTACGAGAATATTTGGTAAAGGGCTTTACCATGAACGATGAACTGCTGAAACAAGCAGGGGGTGGCGATTACTTTGATGAGTTATTAGCGCGCATTAGAGACATTCGTTCTTCTGAAAAAGTATTTTGGCGCAAAGTATTGGATGTTTATGCTACGAGTATAGATTACGACCCGAATACCGAAACCTCGCAAACCTTTTTTAAAACCATACAAAACAAAATGCATTGGGCGGCACATGGACAAACTGCTGCAGAAGTGGTTTATAGTAGAATTGATGCTGCAAAACCTTTTTTAGGCTTAACTAACTTTAAAGGCGTACAGCCTACCCAACAAGAAATTGCAGTAGCCAAAAATTATTTAAACGAGCAAGAACTCAACGTGCTTAACAGAATGGTAACGGCTTATTTGGAGGTAGCCGAACTACAGGCCTTAAACCGCAAACCCATGTACATGCAAGATTGGTTACAACGGGTTGACGATTTTTTGAAAATGACGGGTAATGATATTTTAACCCATGCCGGTACGGTTAGCCACCAACAAGCTTTAAACAAAGCCAAAGAAGAATACACCAGCTATAAAGAAAGCCTGAAAAACGAACTCTCTAAAGCAGAGCAAGACTTCGTAAAACATTTGGAACAAAGCACTAAACAGCTTAGAAATAAGAATGATGGAAATTAAGCTGAAGAGATACGAAGCGTATAAAAATTCTGGTGTAGAATGGTTGGGAGATACCACCAGGGCGATAAAGCCTTGATCTTCGCCATGGGCATTTCATTTTTTACGGTACTGCCCGCTTTGCCGACCGGCGTTATTATGCGGGTAAAATTATTCACGCCCTGCATGTAAAGGACGGTGTAATCGTAGATTTTGTGGGGCAGCCTAAAGTGGAAAGCGAGGTAATGGAGCAAGGGGATAAGTTAAGCTGGGTGGTAGAGGAAGGTTGAGTTTGTTGTTATTTTAGGCTGAGTTAGGTATTTAATAAGATTGGTGGCACTGTGAATCTGTATTTGAATTTATTTACTGTATTTGAGAATAGTATTAGTTACTTTTTGGTAATGTTCTTTATTTTATCCTCAGCTACCAATTTAATGAAATTAATTGCAGGCAAGATTATTGGTTTTACTCCGGATTTTAAAGATATAGAAGCTAAATGTTCTCTTAGGAAAGGGAACATAATTGCTGGTCCGTTTGCTTTAGAGAATTGGTCGACGGATAGTTGGGCATCAGGCGAACAACTAAAAACTCCTAACATAATTATTTTAGCTGTGATGTATTTTTTTCCCTTGAAGCCAGCCGAATAATTTAATATAACTGTAATACTGAGCCTATTTGTTACTTGTTCAAAATCGTGACCAGTTTCAATAGAAACATTATTCTTATAAGAATGATTGAATTCAATATCTTTATCTCTTTTGAAATGACTTTCTAAGAGATGGATATCCGAAATTTGAAATGATGGTTTTCCTGACATGCGTTAAGCGGCAAATGAGTAGTTATTTTCTTCACTAAATTCGCCGAAATTGTCAGCTGAATTAATCTTTTCTTTATCAGAGATAAAAGAATTTGACGAAAAGAATTTTGGGATTTGAAAGTTTTGATTAAATATCGATGGAAGACTGTTGACATCTATAAGCGGCTGATTAAAACTGAATTCACCTTCAATTTGCGGTTTATGGGTATTAAAGATTGATTCAAAAGTTTCGTAAAATTTACTTTCGAAGACATGTTCATTTTCCACTATTGTAGACATGTGCTTTGAATGACAATTATAGTTTTCTCCTTCGTAATAAAATTCGATATTTTCAATCGGCATTATAGAATCATCTGTAAGAACACAAATGCTATCATTCGGGAAAAGATTCATAAAATCATAGACAAAATCTATCTCCCAATTCTTAAACTCATTATTGTTATGATAAGACTCATTAGGGATAACTTCTACAGAATGTGTATCAGTGAGCTCATGGAAGCTATAACTTATTTTTAAAGTATCGAACTCTTTAATAAGTTGTTCCATTTTAGTAGTAATATATTCTTTAGGCCCCATATGTTTAGAGAATGGTTTTAAGTATTTTGTTTACAGATTCCGACAGCAAAATTGAATTGTTTCCTTTGCTGATATCTATGTTAACTTCTTCATAATCAGAAGCTACTCTTAGCTTTCTAAGGCTGTTCATGTTAGTAACAAACAGAGCCATGTCTTTTTTGTTTTTAATATAAAGATAATCTGCTGTTTGTTTAATCATATATTGGTGGAACCCCCTGTTTTCGGGGTCGTTTCCGCTTTCTTGTTTGATCTGCAGAGCACTTTTGCCAATTTTATGTATGATTATATGCCGCATCAATTGTAAGGAACTATAATAAGCGCAGTGTACGGCTGAACAATAGAAATATCCTTTTTGTAGATATTCTGCAGAAGAATAGTTCATTTCGGATTTTTGAGAGAGCAGACTCATTTATTTATTTAGATAAGCCCAAGGTGCAAATTTAAATTGAAAAAAAACATTTTTTTTAATTTAAACTGATAGAAAAGAAATAATATGTTTATTTAAGAATATAGAAAAATTTAAGACATAGAGAATTACTCTATGTCTCAATCACTATTTAGACTTCCTGTCGGTCTCCTTAACAGTCGTCTTTGGATGTTTGTCTGCGTATGTTTTTTTAACATACTGACCTGAACCAGCATCCCGATAAGATGATTTCTTCGCCATTTTAAATACCTCCTTTCGTTTAAAGTTTTTACGTTAAGCCAAATCTTCGGTCGGAGCATTTGGCGCATCGCGTTTTACAGCTGCAATACCATTTTCTCTGCCAGCAGATGTGGTATAACTTTCACTTTTTCCGATGATTTCGCCATTAGCTGCTTTTAAGTTAAAAGTGTAGTTGCTAAGTGCGTCTTTTCTTTCGTAACGGTTGTCGTAAGGTGCATTTGTTTTTACACTTGCGATTCCATCTTTACAGCTTTGTTTGCTCTTGTAGCCCTCACCACTTAAAATAATTTCACCATTAACCGATTTTAACCTGTAATAATATTCTGAATTCCTTGAACTCTGAAATATCTGAAACTTTGGATTGTTCATAACTTTCTTTTCTTTATAATCCAAAGATGAATGGCACCTATGCAGTGTATTTGCACAGGAGATTGTTAGGTGAAAGAATTAAATAACGCTACTACTCAAAGGGATGGAAGGGTAATGATGAAAAGATATAACTAGCCTTTATTTTGCCTTATTAAAAACTGATTTTATATTAGCTTTGCAAACTATTAATCAAAAATATTCATGCTAAACTCATCGTTAAAATCACAAATAGATAAAATCTGGGAAACCTTTTGGTCAGGAGGAATTTCAAATCCTTTAACTGTTATTGAACAAATTACTTATCTTCTTTTTATTAGACGGTTAGATGAACTGCAAATTCTGCAAGACAATAAAGCAAGGATCTTAGGTACAACCGTTACCAATCCCATTTATAAAGCCGAAGAGCAAAACCTCCGTTGGAGCGTTTTTAAAGATTTGGGTGCTGAAGAAATGTTCGAACATTTCCGTAAAGTAGATGGTGTTTTCGATTTTATGAAGAATAAAGGTGCGGCAAGCGATTCGGTGTTTAACCGATATATGAAAGGAGCCACTTTTATGATTCCTACACCTCGTTTACTGCAATTGGTTGTCGATTTATTGTCAGCAGTAGATATGAACGACCGCGATACCAAAGGTGATGTTTATGAATATTTATTAAGCAAAATAGCCACTGCAGGGACCAACGGGCAGTTCCGTACACCCCGCCACATCATTAGGATGATGGTGGAGATGACACAGCCCACTATTGAAGATACCATCTGTGATCCATCGGCAGGGTCATCAGGTTTCCTGGTGAAAGCAGCTGAATATGTGTTGGAGCAAAACCCGGATATATTGAATAACGAAGTCACCCGCAAACGCTACGAAGGCGATATGTTTTTGGGAATGGAATTCGATGCGACGATGATCCGCATTGGTGCTATGAATTTACTTTTACATGGTATAGAGCATCCAAAACTTATTGATGTTGATGCTTTGAGTGAGGCCAATAGCGGTTTCAAGGGCCAGGCAAGTTTAATCCTCGCTAATCCGCCTTTTAAAGGCTCGTTAGATGCAGAAGCGGTTGACAGCAGTTTAAGCAGCGTGGTTAAAACCACTAAAACTGAATTGCTTTTTTTGGCTTTAATATTACGTGGACTTAGAGTAGGCGGCCGTGCAGCCGTAATTGTACCTGATGGTGTTTTATTTGGTAGCAGCAACGCTCACAAACAGATCCGTAAAGAAATTATAGAAAATAACCAGTTAACAGGAGTGATCAGTATGCCGAGTGGTGTGTTTAAACCTTACGCAGGAGTAAGCACAGCCATTTTGTTCTTTACCAAAACAGGTGCAGGTGGGACTGATAAAGTTTGGTTTTATGATATGAAAGCAGACGGATTAAGTCTGGACGATAAACGGCAGATTATAACTGAAAACAATATACCAGACATTGTAAACCGCTGGCATAACCGCACCGCCGCCATAGAGCAAAATCGTAGCCGTACTGAGCAAAGCTTTTTTGTGCCTGTAGCAGAAATACAAGAGAACAATTACGATTTAAGCATTAACCGCTATAAAGAAGTGGTGCATGAAGAAAAAACGTATGAAAAACCTGAAACCATTATTAGCCAGATTTCGGTTTTAGATGAAGAAAGAACGGCTCTGATGACTGATTTGAAAACTATGCTAGCGCAAGAATTGATATGAAGTGGGAAAGAGTAAAGCTATCAACATTGATTTCAAAAGCTGTTTCAGGTGAATGGGGTGATGGGGAAGGTAATATAAATGTTTTAAGAACTACAAATTTTAATAATGATGGTTCGATTAACTATACTGATGTAGTAAAAAGAGATATTCCAATAAAAAAAATTGATCAAAAAGCATTAAAAGTCGGCGACACAATTATTGAAAAATCTGGGGGAAGTCCTAAGCAACCTGTTGGAAGAGTTGTTTATTTTGACAATGCTAACGATGTTTTTTTATGCAATAATTTTACCAGTGGATTAAGGCCATATAATATAGATCCCAAATTTGTATTCTGGTATTTATTCAATAATCACTTGACAGGCGAAACTTTAAAATATCAGAATAAGACTACGGGAATAATAAATCTTCAACTTGAACGCTATTTAAAAGATTGTCAAATTCCTCTTCCTCCATTACCCATTCAAAAACAAATTGCCGAAATTTTAGATAAAGCAGATGCTTTACGGAAAAAAGACTTAGAAATGCTAAAACATTATGATGCTTTAGCACAAAGTCTTTTTATTGATATGTTCGGCGATCCTGTTAAAAATGAAAAAGGGTGGGAGACGAGAAATTTGGGAGATTTCACTAATGTTTTAACGGATTATCATGCTAACGGTAGTTATGAAATTTTGAGTAAAAAAGTTAAGCTTTCGAAGGATAAAGATTATGCAATAATGGTAAGAACTACTGACCTTGAGAATAATAATTTTACAGATGTGAATTACATCACTGAAGAAGCATATTTTTTCTTAGAGAAGTCCAAGGTGTTTGGTGGAGAAATTATAATTAATAAAATTGGAAGTGCAGGAAATGTATACTTGATGCCACAATTAAATAGACCAGTATCATTAGGTATGAACTCGTTTCTGCTAAGATTTAAAGATTTGAATACTATCTTTATCTATTATTTTCTAAAATCTGAATATGGTGATTACCAAATTAAAAAAAGGGTTTTTGGTGCTGTAACCAAGACAATTACAAAAGACGCTGTTAGGGCTATTCCAATAATTTATCCCCCAATCGCTCTCCAAAACCAATTCGACGAGCAAATTAAAAACATCGAATTACAAAAAGAGAAAGTTAAGGCGCAGATAAAAGCATCAGAAAATTTATTTCAGGCATTATTACAAAAGATGTTTAATTAGGTAGTTATTAAGGTTTTATCATACTGAAAGTAGTGAAGTATCTCTATTCCTCTAGTGAGCTTGAAGATATTATAAGTGTTTTTTTTGGAAAGATTCTTCGCTGCGCTCAGAATGACAGACGGGATGTTAATGGTTGGATATTATAGTGTAAAATTTTGTAATTTGTCCAACCAAATTCATCCTTAATAATTATGTATTCAGGTAACTTTCATTTCTTAGCCGGTAATTTTGAATCTTTCTACGAACAGGCACACAAAGCTGAGAATTTTTTGCAGGAAGATGCTGAGGCCTGTTCCATTTTCTGTCGCAAGGCCTTAGAAGAAATGGTAATCTGGATGTTCGAAACCGACCGTGGTTTAGAAGTTATCAATGAAGATGATGAAAATACGCTGAATTCCTTAATGCATAAACCTGGTTTTGTGCGCTTGGTTGGCAATAACTTATTTACCGATATTAATGCCATCCGCAAAACGGGTAACCTGGCTGTTCATGTAAGTAAAAAGAAAATCAGTTTTAAAGATGCTTACACCTGCATCATCAACTTACATGCTTTTGCACAATGGATAGTCAGTTACTATGGCGATAAATTACAAAGCGAACCATTTGATATTAAAAAGATAGGGGCTAAAGCAAATGAAGCAATAGCTGATCTTACTGAGATAAAACTCAAAGAAGCGGTTACCGAAACAGCAGCAGGTTTAACTTATCGTAGTCCATCGGAGCAGTTAACACGTGAGCTTTATATCGATATTTTACTTAAGGAAGCTGGCTGGAATGTTGGGGAGGCAGGAACAAAATCAGAATATTTATTAAAACAAAGTGCAAAAGGAACAGATAGAGCGGATTATGTTTTATTTGGGAATGACGGCAAAGCTTTGGCCGTTGTGGAAGCCAAGAAAACTACCGTTGATGGTAGAGATAAAGGCTTAAAGCAAGCGAGCCGTTATGCCGATGCTTTAGAAAAAGAATTTGGCTCCCGCCCGATATTGTTCGCCAGCAATGGTTTTGAGCATTATATTTGGGATGATTTTAATTATCCACCTCGGGAGGTTCAGGGATTTTATAGTCAGGAAGATTTAGAAAGATTGGTAAATCGCCGGATTATTGCTACGCCTTTGGCCGAGCAGGCCGTTGATGTTGATATTGCGGGTAGATATTATCAGATCGAATCCATCCAAAGGGCTAAAGAATCGTTGCTTAATCATAAACGCGATTTACTTTTTATTATGGCTACAGGAAGCGGTAAAACCCGTACCGCTGCGGCTTTGGTTGATGTACTGATTAAAACGAACCATGTAAAAAGAGTATTGTTCTTAGCCGATCGAAATCCATTAGTTAGTCAGGCTAAAAAGTCATTCAACGATTATTTACCCCAGCTCACATCGGTAAATTTAACCAAAGATAAAACTTCCGATCAGGTTCGAATGGTGTTCTCTACCTATCAAACCATGATCAATTGTATAGATAATGAGTTTGTGGGCGAAAAACGCTTGTTTACCCCTGGGTACTTTGATATGGTTATTTTTGATGAGGTACACCGGTCCATTTATCAAAAGTATAAAGCCATTTTTAATTATTTTGATGCCATTCGTTTAGGATTAACGGCTACACCCAAAGCAGAAACTCATAAAGACACTTACGAACTTTTTCAACTGGAAACTGGTGTGCCTACTTTTTCTTATGAGTTAAACCGTGCTGTTGATGATAAGTTTTTAGTGCCTCCGGTTGCCATGTTGGTTCCTCTGAAATTTCCAAGGGAAGGCATAAAATATGCAGAATTATCAGAAGAAGATAAATTAAAATTCGAAGAAACCTTTGCTGATAGTGAAGATAATGTACCTGATGAGGTGGGCTCAGCAGCGTTAAACGATTGGCTGTTTAACGAAAACACGGTAAATAAAGTGATTCAGCTTTTGATGGATAACGGTTTAAAAGTGAATAATGGGGATACCATTGGTAAGACCATTATTTTTGCAAAAAATCAATCACATGCAAGGTTTATCGAAACCTGTTTTGATAAAATGTATCCCAGTTTAAAGGGACATTTTTTAGAAGTAGTTACGCACTCTTCGGATAAACCAGAAGATACGATTGACTTATTTAAAGTGGCCACTAAGTTGCCTCAGATTGTGGTCTCTGTTGATATGCTCGATACGGGTATTGATGTGCCAGAAATATTGAATCTTGTGTTTTTTAAGTCTGTTAAATCGAGTGCTAAATATTGGCAGATGGTTGGTAGGGGAACCAGGCTTTGTGAAAATATCTTTGAAATCGGCGAGGATAAGAAGGAATTTTACATATTTGATTATTGTGGAAACCTTGAATTCTTTGGTGACAACCCGAAAGGAATTGAGCCAAGTGCTACAATTTCTATCACTCAACGGGTATTTCAGTTAAAAGTTAAATTGGCCCTTAACCCGGAAAACTTATTAGAAGATGATGAACTTAATGAATTTAGACATCAGTTACTCGACGAATTACATGCAGAGATTATCAAACTTAATGAAAATAGTTTTGTTAATAGACCGCATTTGCGTTTAATAAAACTTTTTTCTGATCGTAATTACTGGAATAATCTGTCAGAAGATAAAGTCCGTTATTTAAATAAAACCATTATTCATCTGATTATAAATTCAGATCCCGATTTTGATGCCAAGAAATTTGACGTAATCAGCTATCGTATAATGGATGCTTATCTAAATGAAGATAAGGCTATTGCCAATTTAATATCCCAGGCTAAAACAACAGCTAGCGAATTGCTGAAACAAACTACCATACCACATGTGGCGGCCAAGAAAGATTTACTAAAGCAAGCTTTGAATGATACATTCTGGCAAAATATAGATCTGAAAACCTTAGAGAATTTAAGAACAGAGATAAGGGAGCTGATGAAGTTTTTGGATAAGCCAAAGCAACCTAAAATTTATACTAATTTTACAGATGAGCTAACTGGAGATATTGTTGTGCATGATATTTTAGAACCTTACATAGGCTTACCTACCTACCAGGCGCGTGTTGAATCATTTATCAGAAAGCATAGAACATTCCTGGTGATTAATAAGATCAAAAATAATCAACCCATCTCCGGTGAAGAATTGGAACAGATTAAAACATTATTGTTTGAAGAAGATCCAATTGCTGCAACACATTTAGATGAAGCATTAAACGGAAAGGATTTTATTCACTTTATACGTTCGATTATTGGGCTTGAAGCTGCAGCTGCAAAAGAAATGTTTGCTGAATTTATCAACCGTCCAAATATTTCGGCGGAACAAATGACCTTTATGAACACGCTGATCAACTATTTAACTCAAAACGGTTCAATCGATAAAAGCATGTTATTTGATAGGCCCTTTACAGATATTAATCAAGGTGGTGTTTTGGGTTTGTTTCAAGAAGAGGACGCTTTTAAGATTATTAAAATAATTGATACATTAAATCAAGGAATAGCGTAATTGTTTGACAAGAAGACATTTTTACCAATAAATTACAGCATTAATTATTTTCGTTTATTACAAAAGAATTATCGTCTTAAATTTTTTCTTAATAAATTATTAGGGATAGTTACTGATTTTCTGATTTAATTGTATGTAACATAGTGAATTTGTGTATTAAATATGCAAAAGTAATGAAGCCGGAAAAGGTCTGAAGTAATGCCAGGAGTTGCATTGACTGATTAGGAATAAATGGAGTTTGTCTATTCAGAAAATTATTAATTGAAAAATAAAAACACACGGTTTTATCATGTGAAATTAGTACTGTTGAGCTTGAAATTCCTTTTTCTAAATAAAGTGATGCAAAGAATACTATATTACAAATAATGTATCCAAATGCTATAATATAGTATGCTGGAACTTTCAGTAGTACATTCTTTTCTAATCGGTTAAATCCATAAAATATTATTATTAAGCTTATTGTACTGAATAAATATTTGATCCATTGTATATTAGAATACGATGATAAGTCTGTTTGAAAATAAAGCAATAACAATATAACTGGTGTTAAGAGGTGTAAAAGAACTATTATGACAGTCTCATTTGCGGTCATGTTGCTGGTTTTTTTCATAATTTGTATATGCTTTATTGTTAAGTATTGTAATATAAATTTTAAATAGAAAGAGCAATCAACTTTGAATTTTGATTCTCAAATATATAATGAAACGAATTAAGCTTTGTTAATCAATAATGCATTATTCAATCGCTCGTAAATCTTTAATTTAAAATTTTGTGTCTCTAGTACTTTTACTCTTTCCCCAAAACCTAATATCAAACTCTCCAATTCGTAATTAGGGATCACTTCAATAGAAATGGTGAGTTCTTCATTGGTATAGTCGATTTTCTTTTGCGAGTGGTGTAAGGGTTTAGAAAAAACATAAGGAGAGGCTGATGAAGCAAATTTCAGAACAATTTTTTCTTTTGCTGCATCTTCGGGTAAAGTTACACCAATGATATCGTCGAAATATTCTTCAAAATCGATTGTGTTTGGTATAAAAAGAATTGGTTCCTCGTCAACGGCTTTAATGCGGTCCAAGGCCAAGTTGGTGATCTTATTTAGTTTGGCATTTAAGCCTAATAAAAACCAACGGTTATTGTATTGTTTAAGATAATAGGGGTGGAGCAATTGTTTTGAGGGTTCAGCTCTTTTGTAAGACTGGTAGCTGATACAAAGTGGCTTTTTATACAGTATGGCGTGGAAGAGTTCACCCAATCGCTCTATACCAGTTAGGTAATTATTATTGTCGAAACCGATAATAGGCGCAGTATCTCTCTCCATTAGGAGTGCATTTTCCATTTTAGGGTTAAGTTCGTTTAGCCATTCGAATTGGGGCATGCCTTTAAAATGAGACAATACCTGCATGGCTGCTTTAATTTGTTCGAGCTCAGCCTGGTTTAAAGGTTGTTTATCTATGGAGAAATTTTTATCGCTATACCGATAATAGGTTTTCTTGCCATCAACATAATGACCAATAGGCGCACTAAAGCCTTCGGCATTTTCCATGTGGATGATGTCGTTCTGAATGGTTCTCTTACTTATTCCCCTACTATCAGGATCTATTTCCTTTAGTGCAATGTTGCAGGCAGCTATTAAATCAGGCAGGAAATATTTTTTAACCGGATTGGCAAAACACTTGTCGAGCACACGGTAACGGATGGAAGCATGTTTGTTAGAGGCCATTGATTGTTTTTAGATGACTAAAGATAAAGTTTGTTGTGCAAATACATTGCATCGGTGTGTATGTACTTTGTGGTGTTAAAATAACGATGATGAAAAACAAACAAATTACAGTGCCATTAAACTGTGCAACCTGTGGAGGTGCAGCTTTTGAGTTTAATGAAGACAAAAGTTATGTGCAATGTAAAACCTGCAATCGTGAATATCTGGGCGGTTATGAAGAACTGGTCGAGTTTAACCAGGAACAGATCAGTAGTGCAGTTGAGGATATGAAGCAAGATGTTGGTAAGGAAATTAAGGCAGCATTTGAGAAATCATTAAAAGCTGTATTTAAGGGGAATAAGTTCATTAAAATTAAATAGGGATGGATACTTTAAATTTATTGATTGCAGGTGTTGCACTATTAATTTCGGTTTTTACTTATTTTGCTCATGATAGGAGGTTAAAGCAGCAAGAAGTACAAATTAATGCTTATCAGTTACAGAAACAAGAGGCTGAAACCATTGAACAAAAAAGAGCAGTTATCCGGGCCAATGTGATGAAAGGAGAAAAGGGGCGGAGAACTATCAAAGTGTATAATGCAGGTAAGGCGGTTGCCAATAACATTGATATAAAGCTGTTAGGTGGTGGTGAGTTTATTGGTGGAAGTAATCCTTTTCCGTATGAGTTTTTAAATCCACAGGATGGTACAGAGATGAGTTTATTTATGCATATCGGTTCTCCAGATAAGCTATTGGTAGAACTGACATGGGATGATGAATATCAGAGAAATAATAAGCATCGCCAAATGCTTACGCTATAAATTCTCACGGAGCGGACGCATTATTTACAACCTTAAGCTCAATGGACAAACCAGAGTATCAGAATGCTCAATTTGCGATGGCATTTCCGGTGAATTATGAACCAGTAATGTTAGACATTAAGAGATCTATTGATAAACTCGGCATCCAGGTATATTTTGAAGATGAGGTAAGAATGCTTTAAAATCAAAAAGCCCAATCATCGCAGATCGGGCTTTTACTTTTATAATTACTTCTACTAGCTATTTTTCAATATCTCCACTCTCTTTCGCTTGCTAATAATCTCTCGTATAAGTCTACATTTTTCAATCCTATTAAAGGTGGGCTGATAGTTTAACGAGCTGGCAATTAATGTTGAATTGTCGCTACTGGTAATAGTGGCACTTTTCGCTTATTTACCAAAAGCCGGGATCATTCGAAAGAACTATCCTTTCTGTTTCCTACTTTTAGCTGCTAATGCTTCTTGATCTTCAATACTGTTTAGCTTAACTCCTTTATAAATCGTTTTGGCCATATCGCCCGGCTCAACATCTAGTGCAAGAGCTATCAAGTATAGTTCTTCTCCAGAAAGCTTAGTGCTCGCGTCATTACTTAGTAGGCTTAAGCGAGACTCAGTAATACTCGTCTTCCTATAAATTTCTGCTTTGTTAGCAGATTTCAAAATTAAGTATTTGCCAAGTTCTGTAAGCTCCGACTTCTTTTTCACTCTAATCATTTTTTGATAAACATACCAAGTGAAAATTTTACTTGATAATTTTTATATTTTTCATTTGATTGTTTAAAGAATACTTTAGAATATCTAAACTTTTATTATTACATTCGTGTATAAATTAGGTGTTAATAAAGAGTCTCGGCTACCAAATTCTCACAGTAAACAGCCAACGAGACAATAGATTAATGCCTATGGTGATATTTTGCGTACTTTTAGTGCGCACTATAGCATCATGGGCTCTATTGTAATTCCGTTGGCAAGGCCGTGAGAAGCCCGGTAGATGGTATTTAGAGCCCAGCTATAGTGTTTCTTCATACTGCAAGACTCGTAAAACCATACGAGTATGATGACTAAACCAGTTACTATTGCAGGGAAACCACTTTCGCGGTTTTATCAACTGCCTTTTGAAAAGGAGAGCAGGGTGTTAAGGTTAGCGGTGCTGGATCAGATCGCTATCGGATTGCATAGCACATTTAGTGTAGGTAAAAAGCCTGAGCAGTTGGCCATAGCATCGCTTTCTTTCGATCAGGGTTTGTTAACCGTTCATGTTAAATTGGAAGGGGAAGAAGCAATTAGGGTTTACATTGGGGTAGCATACGATTGCCTGTTGGTGAGCTGTAATGTTGATACGGACGAAACCTACCTTGGGCGTTATGCTTACCTTACTTTGCGGGCTATGATGCGGAGTGGTTACTGCGATTTTCAGGAATATTACTGGCCAGCATGTTTTGCTTTGGATAGGGAGCGATCGAAATATGTAGATGTGGTGAAAAAAACTGGCGGTTTCAGCATTACATTGAAGAAAAAGTTTAGTGGTTTGTTTAGGCCTGGCGATTATTTCCCGGATGTTACCGAACGCACGGTAGTACCACGAGAAAGGCTATTGGATAAACATGCTGTGGCACGTTTGGCACCGGTTAGCATTGGTTATTGTTTCGCCAATACCGATCTGCTTAATTTCCACACCAACCATTATCCTTTTTTAATTCCTTATGTTTTTTTGGCCACGGCCTACCTTAAAACGGTTAAATCTTTTAAACGTTTCGTGTTGAATCCGCAAGATGTGGATGGCATAAGCCTCTCGCCACAACAGGAGGAGCTAAACAGCATTTGCTTAGCCATGAAAGAGCTAGCTGCCATACGCTTTAACGCTAATGGCCACCTGCCCGAAAAGGTAGCCGAAACCAATAAACTTAACGATGCTAACCAGCTGGTACTTTTAAAGTTATGGAATAAGGCTTTACCGCTATTGATGCAACAACGTTTTACACACTACCTCTACACCTATGGTATGCGCAATGTTGCGGGCAAACCTGTAATGCGGGATATGAAACTGATTGAATTTTCGATGGAGGTACCTGTTTTAAGTTTTGTGTTAAGGGATGAGGGCGATTATTACGAACTGGAATTGAAGCTTAAGGTAAAGGGGAAGTTGTTGAAATTAAGTAGCGATAGTGTTGCGCTGTTTTTGGTTTGCGATCGGGTGAAAACATATTTGTGGTATTTGCTTGAGGCAGAAATGGATTATAAACTGGTTTGGTTTTTTAGTAGGGTAAATTTTAGGGTGCAGGTACCGAAAGGGTATTATAAGGAGTTTTTTGAAGGGTTTGTGGAGGGTATGGAGAAGTGGTATGTGGTTAAGCGGACGTAATGGGATGATATTTTGTTTACAGTATCATAAACACGGTCGTCATTCTCTCGCTGTCATCCTGAGGTACGAAGGATCTTTTTATTAGAAGATTCTTCACTGCGTTCAGAATGACAATTGCAGGTTTTGCCCTTCGCCCAGTCTTGCCTCGGCTCACCGCCGCCGAGGGGGCTCTTACCTTTTTCTTGATAAAAAGGTAACCAACCTGAGCGTAGCGAAAGCATGCCTGTCGTTAAAAAAAACTAACAAAAAGGCATAACTGAAAGGCTTGCATCGTTTTTTATGTGATCATATTGTTTTTTATAGGTATAAAAGATTGCTGCGCAATTCTTGTAAAAAGCTACGGAAATCTTATTTGCGGCAGCATCGAAGCTCTTAGCCCTTGCTATAGTCCACCGCTCTCGCTTTGATCCTGCCTTGGCTGTGGGGTATGAAGAGGGGGGGCAAAGATTTCCGTGCTTTTTCCTGCGAAAATCTGCTAGGCCGGATAGCAGGGAGCAGATAGCAAGGTGCATATTGCAGGGTGCGATAATTTGTTTTTTAGCCCTTTCCCTTTCAGGGGAAAGGTGCCGATAGGCGGATAGGGGTTTAAGGCGCTCGTTATATACGGTCGTCATTCCTGCGAAGGAGGGAATCTTAAAGCGGTTGCTTTTTTTGCCCTGGCTCAGGCTTGCCTCGGCTCACCGCCGCCGAGAGGGCTCTTACTTTTGGCTTGATCCAAAAGTAACAAAAGATCAAGGCTTGCATCCTTTCTTGAACTAAGCTATCGAAATTCTTATTGCGGCAATATGGAGGCCCCGATGAAAAATCGGGACTTTATATTGCATTGGGCTGTGGGGTATGAAGAGGGGGTGCAAAGATTTCCGTGCTTTTTCCTGAGAAAATCTGCTAGGCCGGATAGCATGGAGGAGATAGCGAGGGGCCTATTGCAGGGTGCGATAATTTGTTTTTTAGTCCTTTCCCTTTCAGGGGAAAGGTGTCGATAGGCGGAAAGGGGTTTAAGGCGCTCGCTATAGTACGATCGTCATTTGTGCCCTCTGCGGTTAAACCAAAAAACAAATAACGTCTTTTTTACCACAAAGTTCGCAGAGAAAGGGCACTAAGTACGGGAGCCGGGTGCCTAAAAGGCTATACTGCTCTCTGTGTTGCTCTGTGTAAAACTCAGTGCACTCGGTGGTAAAAATTTAGCGCTCTTCGCGGTTAAACCAAAAAGCAAATAATAACTTTTTTTACTTTATAACGAATCTAAAAAATCCAAATACAAAGGAACGCTTTCCTCTATCCATTTTTTCGACGTGTTATACTCCATTCCATAATAAGCAAACAGGGGCCGGTAATCGGCTTTTACATATTCAAAAGAAAGTTCGAACGGACGGGTTAATTCTGCTAAGGGATATTTATACTTTTCTGATGGACGCAGTTCCTGTTCATCTACGCCCAAAGAAATGGCCAGGGCGATTTTCTTGTCAGCCAATTTATAACCACTTTTGCTGCCATAGGCCCATCCATGGGTGAGTACTTCATCCATCCATTTTTTTAAAAGTGCGGGACAATTGAACCAATAATAGGGAAATTGGAATACGATTTTGTTATGTCGTTCAATCAGCTTTTGTTCTGCCAATACATCAATTTTTTCATCTGGATAGGCTTCATGCAGTTGATGGACTACGTATTTATCAGGGTATTTGTTTAATTCTTCAATCCACCGCTTGTTGATTACGGAATTTTTAATATCGGGATGGGTTACAACGATTAATGTTTTCATTTTTACAAATTATGATGATTATAAAGCGCAAAAATAGATGCATAACCGCTTATTTTGTAAATTAGCGACCAATTGTAAGGTACTATAAAAAATGTAAGTATGTCTAAAATCAAGGAAACCTCAACCAACTATGCTAACAAACAAGCTTTAGCTGATGAGTGTTTAGAAGTTTATTCTGCAAACATTATCGGCGGGCAATGGGCTTTAGTGATCTGTTCGTGGTTAATGAACGGTAAACTCAGATTCGGAGAGTTAAAACAACGTTTGCCAAATATTACCGAGCGAATGTTAACCTTACAGCTACGTAAATTAGAAGCGGATAAAATTGTTAAGCGAACCATCTACGCCGAGGTTCCGCTACGGGTGGAATATGAACTAACCGCAATTGGCCTCGAATTGAGGCCGATTATTAATGAACTCGAAAGGTGGGGGGTAAAGCATAAAAGTCTGTTAGGGGAGTTTTGATCTGGTTTGTTTAAGCTCAGCATCCAAAACGCAATGCTTATCTCTTTTATTCGAAGAGAATACCTCGAGGGGTAAAGCGGAAGGTTTGAAAATGATAGGTGGATAGGGGTTTAAGGCGCTCGCTATAATAAGGTTGTCATTCCCGCGCATGCGAGGATCGTAAAGCTGTCGCTATGTTGTTGCCTTTCGCCCAGTCTTGCCTCGGCTCGCCGCCGCCGAGGGGCTCTTACCTTTTTCTTGATAAAAAGGTAACCAAAAATCAAGGCTTGGATCTAATGTCGGATAAATTCGTCAAAGCTATTTTTGGTCGCCAGCACAAGCCCCCGATGAAGAATCGGGGAGGGCGTGCTGCCTCGGGGCAGTGGTAGGTTGAAAGGAGGTGCTAAAGCTTTAACGTTTTCTCCTTCCACATATCCTAGGCCGGATAGCATGGTGCAAATAGCTAGGGGCATATTGCAGGGTGCGATAATTGTTTTTTAGTCCTTTCCCTTTCAGGGGAAAGGTGCCGATAGGCGGATAGGGGTTTAAGGCGCTGGAAAGTAAGCGAAAACATAGTTTAAAGATTTCTCCATTTCGCTCCCGATGAAGAATCGGCACGCTTCAGTCGAAATGACGACGCTAGTGAGCCTGCAAAAGCAAAGAATGATTTTACCTTTAATCGGTTAATTGCCACTCACATGCTGTGCCCTCTGTGTTCTACTTTGTGTCCTCTGTGGTTACACTTCAGTCGAAATGATGAAACAAATCAAGCTTTATAATTGCGCTCTCTGCGACCTACTTTGTGCCCTTTGCGGTTAAACTTGCCGTTAAGCCTTCTTTACCGATTTCAAAAACACAAAACCTACCACACCCGATAGTATTGATGCCGTTAATATTGCAAACTTCGCTTCCGAAACATGCAGTGCTTCACTAAAAGAGAGCAGGGCAATAAAGATCGACATGGTAAAACCGATTCCGGCCAGCATGCCCAAACCTAAAATGTGTTTCCAGCCTGCTCCGGTGGGTAAATCGGCCCATTTCAGTTTCACGGCGAGCCAGCTGAAAAAGGTTACGCCAATGGTTTTACCCACGAATAAGCCTACTATAATGCCGAGGCCTAAAGGAGAAACCAGTCCGGTAAGCATTTCTTTTTGGAAAGTGATGTTGGTATTGGCCAATGCAAAAATGGGCATAATGATGTAGTTAACTGGAGTGGTTAAAAAATGCTCCAGTTTTTCTAAGGGCGATTTGATGTCGGTTTCGTTTGTAGGGATGGTAAAAGCCAGCAGTACACCTGCAATGGTGGCATGGATGCCCGAGTGATGGATGAAATACCAGAGGAAGATACCGGGGATGAGGTAAAATACCAGGTTCTTTACGCCGAAATAGTTCATCAGTCCTAAAAGAACGAGGATACCCCCAGCCATAGCGAGGTACTCGAAATAAATCTGGTGGGTATAAAAGATCGCGATGACCAGAATGGCACCAAGATCGTCGACAATGGCCAATGCGGCCAGGAATATTTTTAAACTGGTGGGCACGCTTTTACCGAGCATCGCGATGATGGCGAGGGCAAAGGCAATATCAGTAGCCATCGGGATGCCCCAGCCAGATGCGGAGCTTTCGCCTTTGTTGAATAAGGTATAAATTAATGCAGGTACAAGCATTCCGCCGAGCGCTGCAATTACGGGTAAGGCTGCACTTTTAACGGAAGATAGTTCGCCTTCTACGAGTTCTCGTTTGATTTCGAGTCCGACGAGGAGGAAAAATATGGCCATTAAGGCATCGTTTATCCAGGCGAGGATGCTGTAGTTTACAGGACCAAAGCCTAATTTTGTGGCTAAAAAGGTTTCGAAACTTTCTTTGGAAGCGGTATTGGCAATCAGTAAGGAGATGGCCACGCAGATTAATAATAAGAAACCGCCTACTTGTCCGGAGCGAAAGAAACGCTGAAATACTTCTAGATTAATCAATTTAGCCATAGGGGTAAAAATAGTGAAAGAAGAAGGAAAAGGGGATATTTTTTGTAAAGAAATGTAATGTTTGAAAGGGAGTATTTGACTTTCTTATTTCTGCGCAGGAGGGAGCAGAGGGTATGATGATAGGGATAGTTTCTAATACGGTCGTCATCCGATAGCTATCGGATCTCGCGCATGCGGGAATCTTAAAGCGTTCGCTATACTGTTGTCCTTTGTCTTATTTACCCTGGACTCGGGCTTGCCTCGGCTCACCGCCGCCGAGGGGCTCTTACTTTTGGCTTGATCCAAAAGTAACAAAAGATCAAGGCTTGGATCTGATGTCGGATAAATTCGTCAAAGCTTTATCGGTCGTCAGCACAAGTTCCGACGAAGGGTCGGAAAGGGCGTGCTGCCTCGGGGCAGTGGTAGGTTGAAAGGAGGTGCTAAAGCTTTAACGTTTTCTCCTTCCATCATATCCTAGGCCGGATAGCATGGTGCATATTGCAGGGAGCGATAATTTGTCTTTTAAGCCCTTTCCCTTTCAGGGGAAAGGTGCCGGAAGGCGGATAGGGGTTCGTTTTGCCACCTACCCGGGCTTGCCTCGGCTCACCGCCGCCGAGGGGGCTCTTTCTTTATCCTTGATGATAAAGAAACAAACAATCAAGGCTTGGATCTGATGTCGGATAAATTCGTCAAAGCTTTTTTGGTCGCCAGCACAAGTTCCGACGAAGGGTCGGAAAGGGCGTGCTGCCTCGGGGCAGTGGTAGGTTGAAAGGAGGTGCTAAAGCTTTAACGTTTTCTCCTTCCATCATATCCCAGGCCGGATAGCAGGGAGTAGAGGGATTGTTCGCATCATTTCTACTGCGATAAATCCGTCATTTCGACTGGAACGCAGTCCCGAACCTTCGGGAGAGAAATCTTTAAACTGTGTTTACGTCAAAAGTTGAGAGTTGTGTTTTGTCTTTCAATGAAATCTGCTAGGCCGGATAACAGGGTGCAGATCGCAGGGAGCATATTGCAGGGTGCGGTAATTTGTTTTTTAGCCCTTTCCCTTTCAGGGGAAAGGTGCCGATAGGCGGATAGGGGTTAGGCGGATCGGTGGGAATGCGATCAATAAAAAGCCGCAGATGCTTAGATCTGCGGCTTTTCGTTTTGTTGCATTAAGATCCCCGCATGCGCGAGGATGACGACAGTTCTTTAAAATAGTTAAGGCTTCTTACCAATATTCACCCTGATATTCACTTCAAAATCGCCATCGGTATAACCACTAATGGCCGAGGTTGCGGTATTGTAATAAGCCATAAAATATAAGGTCGATTTGTAGTTCATGCCAAAACCAACGGTGGCGTTTTGCGTGTTGTGGTACATGGCCATTACATATAATTTATCGTTGGCAAAATTTGCATTTAAACCGGCATCCCATAAATTTTCGTAATTTTTGATGCCCCTGAAAACACCTTTAGGTTCGAGGCTGATTCCGTTAATACCCGATCCCAGCATGAACTTATAACTTACTGCCGAATAAAACGTGGGTTTATCAGCATAGTTTAAATCGTCTTTTCTGAAAACCGAACGCATGTTTGGAACGGCACCTTCAACGGTTAATCCTTTAGAGGTATAAGAAATCCCGAAATCGCCATCTAAATAATAACCCCGATCGTTAAAACGGGCGATGGATGGATCGTTAATATCGCTGTTTCTTACACTGCTCAAATCCAGTTTATCCTGACTTGCACCAAAAGAGATCCCGAAGTTTAATTTCTGATCGTCGTTGTTTAAGGGCAGGTGGTAGGCAAAGGTTCCTACGGCTTTAGTACGTTGTATTCCGCCCGATTTCTCATTATATACGTTTACTCCCCAACCCACTTTGTTTACCTGCTGATCTAATGTTACACTCTGGGTAATGGGTGCACCTGGAATGTTCGACCACTGCTTGCGGAAACTGCCGTTGATGTTAAAACCTTCGGTAATACCTGCCATTGATGGATTAACGAGGTAACGGTTCTGGAAATATTGTGCATTGAGTGGAAGGATTTGCGCTTTTACTGAACTCAAAAATAATGTGCCTGCAGCAAATAGAAACGTTACGCGACGCATTTGCTTTATGTTTTTTGTAATTGCTCTCATGTCTGTAATTAGTCTCTAATGATGTTGATAAAACCTTTGAATGTACCGATGCCGTTACCTAAATCGATGATGTAATAGTAGGTGCCTTCGCTCAATGGGCTACCGTTTACCGTTCCATCCCAATCGTTGGCGTAGGTGTGTTTGGTATATAAAATCCGCCCGGCCTTATCGAATATTTTCAGGGTATTGTTTGGATAGTAATCGATGTTTTTAACGATAAACTTATCATTGTACCCATCACCATTAGGCGTGACTACGGTACTGGCTTCTAACTTATAATCTTCGGTTACGGTAATTGCAATGCTCTGATCGCTTATACA
Source organism: Pedobacter sp. ISL-64 (assembly GCF_018613605.1). Lineage (GTDB taxonomy): Bacteria > Bacteroidota > Bacteroidia > Sphingobacteriales > Sphingobacteriaceae > Pedobacter. The sequence goes on from NZ_JAGGPU010000004.1 coordinate 134,089, forward strand.
ACCGCTCGCATTGGTTACCGTTACTTTGTAAGTGCCGCTTTGTTTCGGCCGGATGGTTAATGCAGCAGTGCTTTGTCCGCTAACAACCTCAGCGCCTGTCCAGCTGTATTGTGTACCGCCGGTAGCCGTTAAAATGATCGCGTCACCTTTAGAAATGGATAAACCTTTGTTGCTGCTGACCGAAACCACAGGCAAGGCATTTACGGTTACAGTAGCTGTTCCGGTTTGTAGCTGATTGGCATAAGTATCGGCCACGCTTACTAAATTGTAGGTAAATGTACCCGCCGAACTGGTGGCTACACTAACGGTTGCTGTAGTTGAATTTGTGGTTACGGTACGGTTAGTACCTCCGTTTACGGTATAGGTGAAAGTGTAAGGTGCCGTTCCAACTGATCCTGTAAAGGTAATGTTGGGCGGGGTACCGAAGTTACATACCGATGTGGTACCCGAAATGGTAGCCAATGGTAAAGGGCGTACAATTACGGTAGTAGAAACATTTTGCGCTTGGGTGCTGAAGGCATCGGCAATATTGGTAATGGTGTAAACAAACGTTCCAACAACGCTGGTTGGCGCCGTTACGGTTGCTGTATTGCTTGTTGATTTTAAGGTTTGACTGGTACGGCCGTTAATATTGTAGGTAAAAGTAAAGGGTGCCGTGCCTGCTGTTGCACTAAAGGTGATTACCGGAGCGGTAGCATTTTGTGGAACAGAAACATTGCCACTTAATGCCGCTACAGGTTTAGCATTGATATGCAGATTTGCGGGTTTGTAGGTGATGGCATAATTGGTGCTTAAAGCCAGTGTTCCCTGTTTGATCAGGTAATCGCCTCCTGTTTCACCTAAATCGCGGGTTAAAGCACCCGTAAAGGCATCAGTTCCGATCAATGCCGGAGCCGAAACATAAGTAAATGCCGGATCAGCTGTTCCTTCTACCTTGGTTTTAGCATCTGCTGTTACCGTAATCGCTTTAGGCGAAATGGTGAGAACCTGTTGCTTAGCCACTGCCGGATTAAAGAAGGTATTTCCAGGCTGATTGGCCGTAATGGTTACTGTACCTGCTTTTACAATGTGGATATCGTTATTGCTGATGGTGGCAATATTGGTATCGCTGCTGGTATATTCGATGTTAATGGCTGTATTGTCGCTCGTAGCCCCTGCAACTAAATCAGGGTCGCCATAAGTAGCCGTTCTGGTGGTGGCAAAGGTAATGTTCTGATCTTTCTTAACGGTTGCATCATCCCTGGTATACCAGATGGGAGAGGTAATGATCCGGCTTCCATCTGCCTCTACAATATCAGCATAATAATAGCCTGTGGCCAGGTTGGCCAGGGCATTATCGGTATAGGTTAAACTTGCGGTTGGGCTGGTGGTTAATTCTACCGGATTGGTACCGCTTCCAGGTGTTCCGTATAAAATTTTAATGCTGGTTACGGCACTTGTGGTAATCGAACTCACCGAGATCTGTGGCGCACCGGCGGTTTTAAATACACTGCCTACCGGTTGTTTATTGATGGTGAAAACGACTTTCGCAGCCGAATCTTGTGATGCATAGAAACGCATCTTTTTAATTGCATCCAATAAATCGTTCTCGGTAAGGGCAGGAGCCAATACCACTAACCTGGCACGGGTGTGTTTACCAAAAGTTAAATTGTGGTTATCATGATCAATACTTGCACCAAGGTGATATCCCTTTGCCAGCATGCGGTTATAATAACTTAAATAACTCATTGAGCTGGCGGGATCGGAATAGGTAACATTGGTAGAAAACGCAGGACCACTTTCTAAGGCCGCACCTACAATGGCGCTATCGGCACTTAAATCGTAAGTGGCCGAGATGTTGTTAAAATCGGTAGTATTAGGGTGGGCCAAAGTAGCTACGGCATTTAAACCATGGCGGTTAATGATCCTGAATAAACCCGCTGGTCCGGTATAAGTACTCTTAGGTACATAAATCTGGTTTTCGCCGGGCTCCCAGCCGATCAGTGAATCGATACCGTACACAATTACGTGTCCGCCGCCACTGATTACGCCCCATTCCATACCATGCAAAGCAACGAAAGTAGAAGTGGTTGCATTTTTGGCTGCAATGATACCCGGTTGCCAGTTGGCTAAAGACATGCCGGCCTGTGTATGGTTGTGCTCTGATATCCCAAGGAAATCGAGGTTCATCGCCGTTTTGGCAAAAGCATAATCATCTTCTGGTTTTTTGGTTAAATCGTCTTTATTTCCGTCAGAATAACTGCTGTGACTGTGTAAGTTACCATAATAGAAATTGAGTTTGTTTACATCGAGGATGCCGGTTTTAAAGTTTCCTAAAAGGGGCTGTGTGGTTAAATATAAAGGGCCACCGCTGCAGGCACTATTTACCGCATAAGTGAAAAAGTAATAATTGGTGTTCTGGGTTAAACCATTTCTGATAAATGAAGTGCCCGTTCCTCTTTTCACCACGATACCACCACCTAAAGCATCGCCAACATTATAAACCGTTTGGTTTACCGGTGCTGCGGTTAAGGTGTTGCTGGTACTCATCACCACCAGGTATTCATCAGCTGCGCTGGCGGCGGTGAAAGAAGCCTGGATAAAGTTATAGTTAGCGGAGGTAATGGTGAAACCGGTAGGCTGTGCGGTTGGAGTGGCACAGGGCAATAGGGTTTTAGTGCTTTGTGCTGCGGTTAAAATGTTGGTGGTTAAATATTTCGGTCCGCCGGTACAAGAAAGGTTGTTTAATGGGACAATAAAATAGTTATAAGTAGTAGAACTGTTTAAATTGTTATCGGTAAAACTATTGTTTACAATTTTATTGATTACCGTGCCCCCACCAAAAGCAGAACCAATGGCATAAGTGGTACCATCAACAGGAAGCGCGCTTAAGGTGGCATTTAAACTTCTGATGATCAGGTATTCGTTGGCATCGGCAGATTTAGTGAAAGTAGCGGTGATGCTGCCTGTGGTTACGGCGCTAAAAACCAATGCGGTTGCAGGGCTGCTTGGCGCGGCGCAGGCAGGTAAGTTAGGCGGGAAATGTACACCCAATCTATTGGCATCGTCATCATCAATGGCATTTTGAACGGTAGCCAGTGGTGTTCTGGTCCAATCGTCGTCTACATAAGTTGGGCTAGGGGCCGTTACATTCAAACTTCTTACATAAGAAACATCTTTTGTGTTAACACCCTGACCGAAAGCATCGATAATGTTGTTATTGGCATCTAAAAGGGCCACACCATCGTTACCGTTAAAGTTGATTACGGTATTGCTGTTTAATATAGCACTGGCAGTACTTAGGTAAGGTACTTCGGTGTTGCTGTTGCCCGTATTGCCCAAAAGTACGGAGCCATGAGCCGGGATGGTGAAGTTTAAATTTACCGTTTGTGATGGTGTACCAGTGATGTTGATGTTACCCGCATCGCCCGAAATATTGTATAAAGCTAATTTTAATTGAGGCGTTGAGGTGTTGATGGGCGCGTTGGTTAAATTGGTTAGCTCAATCCACTTGTTTACGGATGTACCTTCGTAATATTGGCTGATGATGATGGGCGAACTTACCAAAGGCGGATTGGCAGTTGTGGCATCAACGGTGGCCACAGTGGTTTGTAAATTGCCGGTATTATCCTGTGCCACCACATATAAGGTATAGCCAGTGCCAATTGTTAATCCGTTAATGGATGCACTGGCATCTGTATTGGCTGTATTAATAAAAGAACCCGATTTTAAGGCTGCAGATCCGGTACCATCCTGCGCAGCTTTAACCTGTGCAGGCGTTGGAGTTGTACCTCCTGAAAGTGCCAGTACGTAATAAGTGGTACCCGCTTCGTTAATGTTATTGATAAAATCTACTGTGGTAGTGGTAACCGTTGTGGTTTTTGGGTAAGTGGCTGCGGTTACTGGTGGCGTAACATCTGCCAAACCCAGTGTTGTTACATTTAGGAGCGTAACCGAAGTTTGTAAATTAGGTGTGCTTACAGCATCTTCTGCCACTACGTACACTGCATAATTTGTAGTTGCGGTTAATCCGGTAATGGACGTACTAACATCTGTATTGGCTGCATTGATCAAAGTGCCAGATTTAATTGCTGCGGTACCACTACCGTTTAATCCAGCTTTTACCTGTGCAGGTGTTGGGGCTGGACTGCCTGATGCGGTAACAACATAATAAGTTTTACCCGGCTCATCGATATTATGGGTAAGGCTAAAAGAGGTTGAGGTAATATTTGATGTTTTTGGGTATAAGGCCGTATTTACAGGAGGGGTATTGTCAGTACCAGAAACTGCAGATCCGGAAATAACTACATCATCTATACTAAATGTACCTCCGGCAGCTTCGGCATTGTAACCATAAAAGCGGAAGGTAGTTGCTGTAGAAATGCTGGTAAAACCTGTTAAGGTAATGGTACTGCCAACCTCAGCAGCTGTTGCTGCATCCAGTACCTGAAATATATTTCCTGTTACAACCTGAAGATCTGTATTGGCGGGCGATACAGCGGCTGGTAAGTTAGCCGCATAACTGTCTTTGCTCGATCGTACACTATATTGCCTGATCCCGGTTCCTGAACGTTGCAGGGTGAATTTAATCCCCGTAATGTTTAGGGTGTAACCTGTAACAGGCGTGATGGTTACTTCGTAATACTTGGTTAAATCTATTGTGCCGGTAAAAACATCACTGGCATTGGTTGCGCCTGTAGGCTGACTGGTGAAAGAAAACCTTCCACCTGCGTTCGGGTTTACGGAAACAGCTCCATTAGCCGTAAAAGAACCAAAAGTAACTCCGGTTGCGGTTGGAACCGGGGTGGGATCCGTTTTACCTGTAGTGGTAGAAACGCTACTGAAATTGTAGGTTCCGTTAAAACTTTGGGCAAACAACGAAGTTGCCAAAAGCATTGTAAAACATAATAGTAAAAGTTTTTTCATATAAGTTTTTTAGGGATATGAAATGATGAATTAATCTTTTTGAATAAGTTAGCGAAGCGGATTAAGCGTAAGCTTTATTTTTCGGGAACGGTCCCGAGAGGATTCGAATGATCAGAAGTAGCGTTTTGCCATATAGAATAATAAGGATTGTAATTAGAAGATTTTTGATCATTCAGTGCAAATCATCACTACTATAAGGCAAATACCTATAGCAATTGTGCGAAAATTATTTGCCTGACAACGATTTTTTTAGCTGGAAAGCTTTATTGGAGTAATTGTAGCGCCATATAGAATGATTAGGTTACGAAAATAAGCGTAGAATATTAATTCAGTATTAGAATGAGGTTAATTTTAGTTGTTTGTTTTGTTAAAAGCTTGTGGAGTAAGGTATTAAAATATAAATTTATATATTTCTTTGGTATTTAGGTTGGATGTTGATAAATTTTAGGCTCCTATTGCTGTTGGGAATTAGCCCTTTCCCCTTCAGGGGAAAGGTGCCGATAGGCGGATAAGGGTTTAAGGCGTTCGCTATGATACGATCGTCATCCGATAGCTATCGGTTCCCGCGTAGGCGGGAGCCTTAAAGCTATCGCTATTCTTGTCCTTCGCGCAGTCTTGCCTCGGCTCGCCGCCGCCGAGGGGCTCTTTCTTTATCATGCGTTATTTCTACTACAATAAATTCGTCATTGCGATGAGGCTTTTTCAGCCGAGGAAGCAATCTTATTACTATGGTTCAAGGGGAGGTTTTGCCCTTTGCTCAGCCTTGCCTCGGCTCACTGCCGCCGAGGGCTCTTTCTTTATCCTTGATGATAAAGAAACAAACAATCAAGGCTTGGATCTGATGTCGGATAAACTCGTCAAAGCTTTATTGGTCGCCAGCACAAGTTCCGATGAAGGATCGGAAAGGCTGTGCTGCCTCGGGGTAGTGGTAGGTTGAAAGGAGGTGCAAAAGCTTTAACGTTTTCTCCTTCCATCATTTCCTAGGCCGGTAGCAGGGAGGAGATAGCATGATGGATAGAGATGATTTCTAATGCGGTCGTCATTCCCGCGCAGGCGGGAACCTTAAAGCAATCGCTAGGCTGTCGTCCTTTGCTCGGTCTTGCCTTTGGCTCAGGGTTCTTTCTTTATCCTTGATGATAAAGAAACAAAAGATCAAGGCTTGCATCTTTTTTTGTAAAAACCTACGGAAATCTTGATAGCGGCAGTATCGAGGCTCTTACCCTGGCTTATCCCATCGCACCCGCTTGATCCTGCCTTGGGTTGTGGGGTAACGAGGGGAAGTGCACATATTTCCGTGCTTTTTCCTGCGAAAATCTGCTAGGCCGATAGCAGGGTGCAGATCGCATGGAGCATACTGTAGGGTGCAGAGACAGGCATCCGTAGATTTATTCCTCTGAAACTATGAGGGGTACGCTGGGTCGTCATCTCCGTAGCAGAGAGATCTTTGGACTTTTCGTAAACATAGTTCGTCATTCCCGAGCAGGCGGGAATCTTAATGTGTTGGCTATTCTTTACCCCAGGCTCGGGCTTGCCTCGGCTCACCGCCGCCGAGCGGCTTTTCTTTTCTCTTGATAGAAAAGAAACAAACCTGAGCGCAGCGAAAGCATGCCTGCCGTTAAAAACAACTAACACAAGGGCATAACTGAAAGGCTTGGATCTGATGTCGGATAAATTCGTCAAAGCTTTATTGGTCGCCAGCACAAGTTCCGATGAAGGATCGGAAAGGGTATGCTGCCTCTGGGCAGTGTTGGGGTGAAAGGAGGTGCAAAGCTTTAACGTTTTCTCCTTCCATCTTTCCTAGGCCGATAGCAGGTTGCCGATAGAATGGAGCATATTGTAAGGCGCATATTTCCTGCCGATTTAAACAGCTAAACGCTAATTATTATATTTTAAAGATTTGTGCTCAATGGATCCCAACCATTGTTACTAAGCCTGATTGAAACGGAAAGCCCGCAATCCGATCCTTTACCGATAAATCGGTACTAAATTAGCATCGGATGAGGACTTGAAGTGTAAAGCAGGGCTGAAGGTCGCCACATGGAAGCGGACCACTCACTTCCAAAAAAGTAATCAGATATTATAATACAATAGGTTATCTGGCTTTATGCAGTAAAGATCTTATAAATACTCCTCGATATTTCCCTTACCCTCACGGATCACTTCGAACTCGCCTGTGGTACAATCAATTACGGTAGAGGCATCATTATCGCCGTAACCACCGTCGATTACCAGATCAACCAGGTCTTCATATTTTTCGTGAATCAATTCCGGGTCGGTAGAATATTCGATTACATCATCGTCATCCTTTATCGAAGTAGATAGGATAGGGTTACCCAGTTCTTTTACAATACAACGGGCAATGTTGTTATCGGGTACACGGATACCCACCGTTTTTTTATTAGAACTCAATAGTTTGGGTACGTTGTTGTTCGCATTAAAAATAAAGGTAAAAGGTCCCGGTAGTGCTTTTTTTAATACCCTGAAAGTGGTATTGTCAATCGGTTTAATATAATCAGAAATGTGTTTTAAATCGTGACAGATAAAAGAGAAATTGGCCTTTTCGGGTTTGATACCACGTATTCTGCATATCTTTTCGATGGCTTTTGGATTGGTGATATCGCAGCCCAAACCATAAATAGTATCGGTTGGGTAGATAATTAAACCACCTTTCTTCAACACTTCAACAACTTGTTCAATGGCTCTTTCGTTCGGGTTTTCTGGATAAATCTTAATAAGCATAGCGTAAAAATAACAAATTAATGGTGTCAGTTGTTTAATAATCCTAATCTTTGTACCAACAAAACATACGCTAATCTATTATTATGAGAAAAGCTTTCGTCGCAATTGCTGCATTTTTAATTGCCCTAACCATTATGCTGGGCTTGTACCATCCCTTTTTATGGTGGACATTCATCTTCACAGGTCCTTTTGTAATTCTTGGTATTTACGATTTATATCAGCCCAAGCATAGTATTGTAAGGAACTACCCGGTTTTTGGCCGATTAAGGTATTTTATGGAAGAATTGAGGCCGAAAGTTTACCAGTATTTTGTAGAGAGCGATACGAACGGTACACCTTATAGCAGGTTAAACCGCTCATTAATCTATCAGCGCGCTAAAAAAGATAACGATACCATTCCATTCGGAACGCAGTTAAATGTTTACGATAACGGCTACGAATGGTTAAGTCATAGTATTGCCGCCATTTCTCACCACGAATTAAATTTAGATCCGCGTGTTACTGTCGGTGGCCCGGATTGTAAGAAACCTTACTCTGCGAGTATTTATAATATATCAGCCATGAGTTTTGGCTCCTTAAGTCAGAATGCAATTCTGGCTTTAAACGGTGGTGCTAAAATGGGTAACTTTGCACACAATACCGGCGAAGGTGGCATCAGCGATTATCACCGTCAGCCCGGAGGCGATTTAATCTGGCAGATTGGTACCGGTTATTTTGGTTGCCGTAATGCCGATGGCACCTTTAATTATGATGCTTATGCCGAGCGGGCAAAAACCGATCAGGTGAAAATGATCGAGATTAAACTTTCTCAGGGAGCTAAACCAGGTCACGGTGGTATGCTCCCAGCCAAAAAGGTAACACCAGAGGTGGCGCGGATCCGTTTGGTGCCCGCAGGTAAAGATGTATTGTCGCCTCCTGCACATTCGGCTTTTAATACGCCTATGGGTTTAATCGAATTTGTTAAAAAACTTAGGGATTTATCTGGCGGTAAACCTGTAGGGTTTAAGCTTTGTATCGGTCGTAAAAGCGAATTTTACGCCATCTGTAAAGCCATGGTAGAAACCGGGATTTATCCTGATTTTATTACCGTTGATGGTGGCGAGGGCGGAACAGGTGCTGCGCCACAGGAGTTTTCAAATTCGGTAGGTATGCCACTGCGCGAAGGTGTAGCTTTTGTATATGATGTTTTGAATGGTTTTGATCTGAAAAAACACATTAAAATTATCGCATCGGGCAAAGTGGCAACAGGTTTCGATCTGGTTAAAAATATAGCGCTTGGTGCCGATATGTGTAATGCTGCCCGCGGAATGATGTTCGCTTTGGGCTGTATTCAGGCTTTAGAATGTAACAGCAATACCTGCCCAACAGGCGTGGCTACACAAGATCAGAGTTTAATGAAAGGCCTTGTGGTAGAAGATAAAACCGTTCGTGTTAAAAACTTCCATAACCTAACCGTAGCCAGTGCTGTAGAGCTATTGGGGGCTGCGGGTTTAAGAGAAACGCATCAGTTAAGTAGGGCGTATATCAACAGGCGGGTGAGTCCGAGTGTAATGCAGAGTTATTTAGAGAGTTTTCCGTATATCCCGGCAGGTAGCTTGTTAAAAACACCTTACCCAACGCGTTACGAACTAGGTATGGCGCTGAGCACTTCGGCTAGTTTTGCGCCAACCGATTATAAGGTTTCGGCAGTAGATTATGCGCATGCGAATCCGTATGGCGATACCATGCATGATGATGGACGTTAAAAGCGGGAGCTGACTTACGAAGTTTAAAGGGGGTTAAGTGTAGGCAGAACTGTGGAAGTTTGGCCATGGCCTGTGCGAAATTGTTTTTTTTTGGAAAGCAAGGGCAGTGGTGCTTGGGTTTTGTAGTCCTGCTTTTTGCTTCTGCCGATGAATAATCGGCATCCGTGTCAATCCAGGTTTAGGTGGCCAGTAATGAAGAGGTATTAACGGGTGAATCACCAAACGTTCCTACGCAACGAAAACGCCAATTGTACAATTGGCTACCCATGAGACGTCCCGCTGGGACGATTGTTCAAACCCATGATTTGTTTAGCGTACATTAATTCGGTTGTGCTCACATTGTGAGGGCATCGTCTTTGCGAGAAGGCTTTTTCAGCCGACGAAGCAATCTTTATAGCGGGACCACTAGCATGAAAGATTGCTTCGTCGTTCCTCCTCAGCAATGACGACCCTTATATTAAAGTCTGTAAGGTAGTTTATCTCAGGGTCTTAATAATGCAAAAAAAGAAGTCAAGTTTTTAAAACTTGACTTCTTTGATAATGGGCTATTTGTTTTTCCTAAACCCTAAACCCTAAACCCTAAACCCTAAACCCTAAACCCTAAACCTTCCTAAAACTCAGCGTTTTTCGGGAACCTTGGGAAAGCAATTACATCACGGATGTTGGTCATTCCGGTTACGAACAATACCAAACGTTCGAAACCTAGGCCAAAACCCGAGTGCGGAGCTGATCCAAAGCGGCGGGTATCTAAATACCACCAAAGTTCTTCCTGTGGAATGTTTAAATCTTCCATACGTTTAGTTAAACGGTCTAGGCGTTCCTCACGTTGCGATCCGCCAATCATTTCGCCAATGCCTGGGAATAAGATATCCATTGCTGCAACAGTTTGTCTGCCTTCTGCATCTGGCTCATTCTGGCGCATGTAGAACGATTTAATATCAGCAGGGTAATCAGTTAAGATTACCGGTTTTTTAAAGTGTTTTTCTACCAGGTAACGTTCGTGCTCACTTTGTAAATCAGCTCCCCATTCATCAATCAGGTATTTAAACTGTTTCTTCTGGTTTGGTTTAGAAGATTTTAAAATCCTGATGGCCTCCGTATACGTTAAACGTTCAAACTCGTTGCTTAAACAGAAATCCAATTTCTCTAACAGGCTAAATTCGCTGCGCTCGTTCTGCGGTTTTTGTTTATCCTCTTCGGCTAAACGTGTGTTTAAGAATTCTAATTCATCTTTGCAGTTGTCTAAAGCATATTTAATTACATACTTCATCATATCTTCTGCAAGCTGCATGTTATCTTCTAAATCGGCAAAGGCAACTTCTGGCTCAATCATCCAGAACTCGGCCAGGTGACGTGTTGTATTTGAGTTTTCTGCCCTAAAAGTAGGTCCGAAAGTATAAATCTGTCCGAAGGCCATTGCGGCTAACTCACCTTCCAATTGTCCTGATACGGTTAAGTTGGTGGCACGGGCGAAGAAATCCTGCGAGAAATCTACTTTACCATCTTCTGTACGTGGTGTGTTGTCGAAATCTAAAGTGGTTACCTTAAACATTTCGCCGGCACCTTCTGCATCACTTGCTGTAATTACAGGCGTGTGCATGTATACGAAACCACGTTCGTTGTAGAATTGGTGAATGGCAAAAGCCAAAGCATGGCGTACTTTAAAAACGGCATTAAAAGTATTGGTACGGAAACGCAAGTGTGCAATTTCGCGTAAAAACTCTAAACTGTGTTTTTTTGGTTGTAATGGGAATTTTTCAGGATCGCTATCACCCAAAATTTCTACAGTTGTTGCCTTAATCTCAACGGTTTGTCCTTTACCAAGCGATTCGATCAATTTACCTGTTGCAGAAATGGCTGCACCGGTAGTTATTCTTTTTAACAGCTCATCAGGTAAATTATTAAAATCGATCACAACCTGGATATTGCTCATGCAAGACCCATCATTTAATGCAATAAACTGATTATTACGGAAAGTTCTAACCCATCCCATAACCGTTACTTCTGTGTCAAATGCTGTCGACTTTAATAAATCTTTAATTTGCTGTCTCTTAATCATATTGTTATTTGTAAAAGGCGCAAATTTAGAAAAAAAAACGTATCGGTTAGCAGTTTTCAGTATACAGTTTTCAGTTTTTTAGCATGAGGCCAATCGAATCATTATTGGTTAATTGTTTTAATCGGTTAACTGTAACAGCAAATTCCCAATTCAAAGCTGTTAATTAACAAACCTCAACTGATCATTGAGAATTGGAAACTGGCAGCCTCCCAACTAAAAACTCCGAACTGGTAATGATGAACTGAAAACTATCAACTGATAATTGGAAACTGTCAACTCCGAACTAAAAACTCCCAACTCCAAACTATTGTTGCTGTTGTTGCTGCTGGATGGCCTCCATGTATTGTTGATAGCTGTTTTGTGTTCTGGCTGTGGTTATTGTTCCAGATGGTTTAGTGTAATTCACTTCTTTCGGTTGAAAATAGGTTTCATTATCGTTAAAATCCTCATCATTATAACCTACTGAAACATTTACCTCCATAATATGTTCGAAACCGCCTTTGTAAACACCTTTTACTGGCGAGCAATCGGTAAAATTCCGGCCTACAGCTAAGCGTACATGATTTTCGTTAACAATGCAATTGTTGGTAGGGTCTAAGCCCAGCCAGCCATATTCGGGAAGATAGGCCTCGGCCCAGGCATGGGTAGCACCTTCGCCCCGCATACCATCCCTGTTGGGGCAGATGTAACCGCTCACATATCTTGCCGGAATGCCTGTTAACCGTAGCATGGCCGTTAATACATGTGCAAAATCCTGGCAAACACCTGCTTTAAGCTTTAGGATTTCATTAATGGTCGTATCTACCGCAGTTACCCCTTTAATGTATTCGAAATTATTAAAAACATCAGCGCAATATTTTATTGCGGTTTGGTAAGGTGTATCTTCAGGCCCTTTAATGCTTAAAGCCGTTTCTTTTAATTGGACAATGCCATCAAAACTTTCCTGTCGTAAATAGTCGATATAAGGCACTTCAAATTTTAAAGCGCTTAAACTGTTCCATTGTTCGCTGCTAAACATATCATCTTGCGGTAATGGTTTGGCAAAAGTTTCTACACTTACTTTAGAAAAGATTTTAAGTTGGGTATGTGGCTCATTTTGGGTAAAAGTTCCCACTTCGTTGCCGTAATAATCGATAAAGATTTCAATCTCCGGGCTTCCAGAGATATTCAGGTCGTGTTTAACCACTTTTTGGTAATCATCTTTAATCGGAAATAAAATAATCTGATTTGCACTGTCCCGAACGGGCAATTCGTATTTATAATTGGTGATATGTTTGATTTTGAAAATTGGCATATTGGTTTTTATTATTATAGGTTACACAGATAAAAAGAATAAACACAGATGAAAAATCAAAAAAAGGAAATAGTATCTGTGTTAATCATGTTTATCTGTGGTTAAAAAACTATTTATGAATTTGCGAAATAATATTCATTTAACAGGTTTCCGATGCCGAAAAGTTCAGCTCTGATTTCTGTAAGGTAATGATGCAACTGCTCTTCGTTCATGGTATTTACCGAGCTATAGGTAATCATACTTTTTAAACGCCCTATTTTAAAAGATAAGTTGTTGTAATGTTCGATATTGCTTTCGCTTTTTAGCCGGTTAAAGTATCTATCAATATTATTCATGGCGTACAGTGCCGACCGAGGGAAATCGTTATTGAGCATAGCCAGCTCAATGATATTTTTCGCATCGAAACCCTGTCTATAGGTTTTAAGGTACAGTTCATAACCACCTAACGAAAGCAATAAATGTTTCCAATACGATATATCGGTCAACAGATCAGGGTTACTGCTTATCGAGCTGAATTTAATGTCCAAAATATCAACCGATTGGATGCTTCTTTCCAGGTGTTTGCCAATATTCATAAAACTTCTGCTTTCTCCACGTTCCATTGCGCTATCGGCTGTTCCGTTATACAGCATTACTTGTTTAATCAGGATATCTAATGCGGTAACCGGATCGTCTTTTTGTACATACCACAATAGCTTTTCATCTTTAACGGTGTGGTAGTACTCGTTTAGGCATTGCCATAAATCTTTTGGTATATGTTCCTGAACGCTCCGTGCATTTTCCCGTGCCAGGGTAACAATGTTTAAAATCGAATTAGGATTCTCGCGGTTTAACAAGAGGTATTCTATCACGGCACGGCTATCGTGCTGGATATTTAACAGTTCATTCTCATCATCTGATGAAAAAATCCTGATTACGGGCTTCCAGGTAAATTCCTGTATGGTGTCTTGTGAGGAAGCGTAATTTATTTTTAACATGCGCAGCATACCGTCGCTGCGCTCAACATATCTGCTTAACCAATATAAGCTTGATGCAACTCTACTTAACATATTCTGTATTCTAAGAAGTTAAAACCCATGTATCTTTACTACCGCCGCCTTGCGAGCTGTTTACGACTAGCGAACCTTCTTTTAAAGCTACCCTGGTTAAGCCGCCCGGAACAATTGAAATGCCATCTGGCCCGTTTAAAGCGAAAGGGCGAAGATCTATTCTGCGCGGAGCCAGTTTTCCATTAATAAAACACGGGGCGGAGGATAAGCTGATGGTGGGTTGGGCAATAAAGTTCCGCGGATCTTTGAGTATCTCAATTTTATATTCTTCGGTTTCCTGCTCGCTGGCGGCGTGCCCCATTAACATGCCATATCCACCACTTCCATTGGTTTTTTTAATTACCATCGTATTAATGTTTGCAAAAACATAATCAAGCTCATCTTTATTGCTGAGCTGGTAGGTGGGTACATTTTTTAAAATGGGTTCTTCGTTCAGGTAGTACCTGATCATATCTGGTACATAAGTATAGACCGCTTTATCGTCGGCTACGCCATTGCCTATTGCATTAATAATGGCTACATTCCCTTTACGATAGGCACCCATTAGGCCTGCAACGCCCAGTACGCTGTTCGGATTAAAAACCAGCGGATCAAGATAGTCGTCATCTACACGACGATAAATCACGTCCACCTGCTGCAGGCCTGTAGTGGTTTTCATAAATACCTTTTGATCTTTAACCACCAAATCGCGTCCTTCTACCAGCTCTACGCCCATTAAACGCGCCAAAGTAGTGTGTTCATAATAGGCAGAATTATACATGCCGGGGCTTAACAGTACAATTGTTGGGTTCGAAACAGCTCTGGGAGAGAGGCTCATTAAATTTTTATATAATGTGGCAGGGTATTCGGTTACACTTCTTACGCCGCACTGCGGAATAAGGTCGGGGAATAATCTTTTGGTAATTTCCCTGTTCTCGAGCATATAGCTCACCCCCGAAGGTGTGCGCAGATTATCTTCCAATACATAAAATGTTCCATCGTGATCTCTTATCAGGTCTATTCCGGCAATATGGATATAGATATCGTGTAATACGTTTACATTGTGCATCTCTCTTACAAAATGCGGACAAGAATAGATTACATTTATGGGCACAATTTTGTCTTTTATGATAAATTGATTGCTATAAACATCTTTTAAGAAAAGATTTAGTGCTTTTAAGCGCTGTTTTATTCCTTTTTCTATAAAACTCCACTCTGTTGAGGTAATAATTCTCGGAATGATATCGAAAGGGAAGATTTTTTCGATTCCTTCGCCACTATCATATACCGTAAAGGTAATACCCTGGCTCATGAACAGCTTTTTTGCGAGTTCTTCCTTTTTGTTCAGGTTTTCGAGAGATTCTTTAGAAAAGTTTCTTATGAAATTTGAATAGTGTTTTCTATAGTTATCACCATTTAGGAACATTTCATCGTAAGTTTCGGGATGATTAAAGTAATTTTTTATAAAATCTTCTATCATTTTGCTTAAATATTTCCTTAAATTATGATTTTGTAAGTAAAAAACTAATGTTTTTGTATAAAAAATTAATTTTTATATGATTATTATCTGTTTATTATGTTTTTTATTACTGAATTATAAGCTTTTATATATTTTTTAATTAAATATTTAAATTTTTTTTATAAAAATACTTGATAATATGAATAAAGTTTGTACTTTTGTAATGCTCGTTAATTATTATTATATATTTGGTTTAAAAAAAGCGCTGGCAACGGCGCTTTTTTTACAAAAAGCATTAAGACTTATTCATAATCAACATAGACCAAACATCCTAAACCAAAAAAGCTCCGGTAAAACGGAGCTTTTCTTTTTATCGGACTGATTTTTTAGCTTTTTCAATTGTATTTCATTTAAATGAATCTTTGTTGATGTTTTCTGCACAATTAAATGTTAAACAAGTTTAAGGTAACAGTTCCTGTAGGAAGGTGTTATAAGTTGTGTTTATTGAGTTTCGAGTTTCCTAGGAGATGGTGAACTGAATTGTAGCCATATAAGGAATTTAAGAAAACATGAGGGTATTGAGCTTATATGAACCTTTAATATCTTATATGGTAGAAAAAACCGGAATGAGTTGATGGGGGTATGTAACTTAAAAAGAAATGTTTAATTAAAACTTCGAGACTATCTATCTCCTTTAAAATCCCCTGTTATTGATATTGATTTTTATGAAATAATTTCCATCTCGAAATAACAGACCCCAGCGTTATTCTTCTACATTATCAGGGGGAAGCGGGCCCAAGTTTTTCCCGTAGATTTAAAAGAGGAAAACGCAGACTAATTAAGTTACTAATTATTGGGGAAGGATTATTTTAGTGCGATAAAATCGCTTTTCTCGTGCATCCCCGTTGCAAACGGGGACGATATCTTGGGGCTATGCTTAAAAGATTTCTCCGCTACGGTCGAAATGACGATCCCTCGTAGGGATTCTAACTGCAAAAAAAAGCTATCCTGACTTTAATCGGGATAGCTTTTTAATATATGTTTTGTTGTTGTTTATGCTTCTGAATAGGTGATTTTGTTCACATGTTTATCAATTTCCCATCTTCCTGTGCCTTCTTCGCCAATCACTTCGAATAATTCTAATGCCCTGCGTGCTTTGTATTCTTCTTCGCGTTGTTCTTTCAAGAACCAGTTTAAGAATTCCATGGTTACAAAATCCTGTTCTTTATGGCATTTAGAAGCCAGGTTTTTAAAGCTTTGGGTAATGGCGATTTCTGCTTCTAAAGCATCTTCGAAAACTTCTCTAAATCCAGCAAATTCGGTTTTTATGCCCGAAACTTCTGGAGATATTGCGTTTCCACCCATATCCAAAACATATTTGAACAATTTAAGCTGGTGTACTCTTTCTTCTTCAGATTGCTTTAAGAAATAATCTGCTGAAAAATCGAATCCATTTTGGTCACACCAAGATGACATTGATAAATATAGTGATGAAGAGTGGGCTTCTTTTTTGATCTGCTGATTTAATAGTGTTTCAATATCCTGTGATATTAAACATTTAATGCGCATTAAGTCTTTCATAATTTTCTTTGCTTAACTAATGATACAAATGTAACATCAAATTAACCATATTGTGTGATTTATTTGCTATATGAAATTAGTCTAAATTGCTGATAATTAGTTATTTGTAATCAGTTTAAATAAGGGAGGGGAGGTGGAAATGGATAGCTGAATAACGCCAAACGGATAGTGCTTGAGGATCAGAAGGATAAAGGCTGGTTTTTAGTTGGCAATTTTCAGTTTGTAGTTTTCAATGAATTAAGTCCATGTGAATAACTGAGGATTGGAGAATAGGGCAGTATATCGAAATTTACATCGTGATCGTCATCCTAAGGAGTGACTTATTGTATAAAAATCAATATCAACTAATGACAAGGGATTTTAGCGAATTGATAGGCCACGAAGAATCGTCATCTCGACCGTAGTGGAGAGATCTTTTAATCTAGTCCAAAGATCTCTCCACTACGCGGTGCTCCGGTCGAGATGACGCCGATTTTTAGAATCTGTCAATTGTAGTTTATCTCAGGATCTTTCTAGTATAATAGATACTGAAACAACCCGATAGCTATCGGGTTCAGTATGACGCGTCGAATAGAATTGAGCGAAAAATGGATGTAATTAATGCAATACAGTTTTTAGTTGGCAATTTTCAGTTAGTAGTTTGATGTAAGCAGTTAGCCATTATAGACAATTAACCGATTAACCAATTTATACGGCTAACCAATAAGCAATTTAAACTTACCAATAAACTAATGACTAATGAACCACTGAACTAACGACTAATAAACCAGTCTGTAAAGGCAGTCGCTGATGAGGTGATTTAATTTGAACATAGTAAAAGTACCTTGCAACAAATCTTTTAAAGCAATAATTTCTAAGGCACTTAATAAATAGATGTGTTCGCAACCATTAAAGGTAACTAGTTCGAAATCGGCTTTGTGGGTATTTAAAAGGAGTGCTTCAATATCAATATCTTCTACAACCTTTTTTAATTTTTGAAGCGACAGACAATTGTAACGGGCAAACTTGCCACCAAAATCTACATAAAAGCAGTTTAATTTATCTGATTGATAAATAGAACCATGGGTATTTGAGAATACGTTAACCAGTTCATTAATATCGATACACGCTTTTTCCATCGGTTACAAAAATTGGTATTATTTAGATTAAATACAAATAAAAATGAAAATAAATTTAGAGAAGCGTTGGGTGCGGAGCGTTTGGCGGTACAAAAACGATATTGGATGGTTATTTATTTGACCTTAAAGACCATATGATGGTATAATCCGCCCATAAATTGTTTTTCATTTTGAATAGCAAAGCCCATATTCTGGTAAAGCTTTAATGCCCGATCGTTGTTTTGTTCTACCAATAAGCCGATGTTGTGGTGGCCAAGTTGTTCAGCCCAATCAATTCCTGCTTTAATGAGCTGTTTTCCTATTCCCTTTCCCTGAGCATTTGGATTAACACTAATGGTATCGAGGTAAAATTCGCCGCTTTGGGTTTCGGTGCCTGGATTATTGTCATTGGCCTGGTAATGCTCAGCCAGGTATGCTAAAAATGGCTGACGGAGTTTTAGGAGTTTTCCACCATCATAGGCATTTAAAGATCCTAGAATTTTGCCCTCGTCTTCATAAATCAAGGTATTTTCGTAACTGTATTGATTGTTCTCTTGTTGGAAAAAATGTTTAAAGATCCGATTAATGATTCCATCATCTTCTACATTGGTTAATTTCTTCGCCAGCTTGCCCATTGCCTGAATAACCAGTGGTACAACTTCTTCTGCATCTATTGGCTTGGCTGGTCTGATCATTTAAATATCGCTCAGGTTAAAAGTTTCTGCCACACGGATTCCTTTTTCTGTTCTTTGTAAAGTACAGCATTCGTTAACTGGATCGTGCTCCAGGTATAAGATATAGTTGTTGTTAACGGCTTCTTCTAAAAAAGCTTGTTTCTCAGTCAATGTTTTTAACGGAAACATATCATAAGCCATTACATAAGGTAGGGGAAGATGCCCAACTGAAGGTAAAAGATCGGCCATATACACAATGGTTCTGCCTTTGTAACTGATTTTAGGTAGCATCATGGCATCGGTGTGGCCATAGGCGAAACTGATGTTGATATTTTTTTGCCATTCGATATTTTCTATTTCATCAATAAATTTAAGTTGTCCGCTTTCCTGGATCGGCAGGATGTTTTCCTTTAAGAAAGAAGCTTTTTCCCTTGCATTTGGCGCTACTGCCCATTGCCAATGTTTTTCATTACTCCAATAATGCGCATTTTTAAAGGCTGGTATCAGTTTCTCGTTTTCTCTTACTATTGCCCCGCCAACATGATCAAAATGAAGGTGTGTGAGGAAAACATCAGTAATATCGGCCGTACTGAAATCCAATTGCGCCAGCGATTTTTCCATCGAGTCATCCCCATGCAGGTAATAATGACTGAAAAACTTTTCGTCCTGTTTGTTTCCAATCCCGGTATCCACTAAAATCAATTGATTACCCTCTTCGATTAAAAGGCAACGCATGGCCCAGGTGCAAAGGTTATTCGCATCAGCAGGGTTTGTTTTTTGCCAGATGGCCTTGGGTACAACGCCGAACATGGCGCCACCATCTAATTTAAATAAGCCTGTGTTTATGGTGTGGAGTTTCATTTTTGTAGTATCAAGTAATTAGTACCAAGTAGTTAGTATCGAGTAATTAATATCTAGTATCAAGACTGGAATTGGCTAAAAATACAAAAACCCTTCAGCTTTAACTAAAGGGTTTTTGTAAATGATATTGGTTTTACTTATGGTTTTGGCGCCTTATGCCTTCCACCTTCAAACCTTCTACCTTATAAATGTATTACTTCTCCGTATGCATCAGCTGCAGCTTCCATAATGGCTTCGCTCATGGTAGGGTGAGGGTGAACAGATTTAATCATTTCGTGACCAGTCGTTTCTAATTTACGGGCAACTACGATTTCAGCGATCATTTCGGTAACGTTGGCACCGATCATGTGTGCGCCTAATAATTCGCCGTATTTGGCATCGAAAATTAATTTTACGAAACCATCTTTAGCGCCGGCAGCACTTGCTTTACCTGATGCAGAGAACGGGAATTTACCAATTTTCAATTCGTAACCTGCTGCTTTTGCTGCTTTTTCGGTGTAACCTACTGAAGCAATTTCAGGTGTGCAATAGGTACATCCCGGGATGTTGTTGTAATCTAATGGCTCGGCATGCTGACCAGCAATTTTTTCTACACAGATAATACCTTCTGCAGAAGCCACGTGGGCAAGTGCCTGACCGCCTACAACATCGCCAATTGCATAATAACCTTTAACTGAAGTATTGTAGAATTCGTCGGTAACGATTTTACCTTTCTCCGTTTTGATACCGGTTTCTTCTAAACCAATGTTTTCGATGTTGGCTACAATACCAGCAGCTGAAAGCACGATGTCGGCCTCAATAGTCTGCATGCCTGAAGCTGTTTTAACAGAAACTTTACAGCCTGCACCGCTGGTATCAACAGATTCAACACTTGCTGATGTCATGACATCGATACCTACTTTTTTGAGGCTGCGTAACAATTGTTTAGAAACGTCTTCATCTTCAACCGGAACAACGTTATCCATAAATTCTACGATGGTTACTTTTGTGCCCATGGTAGCATAGAAATAGGCGAATTCTACACCAATAGCACCAGAACCTACTACTACCATGCTTTTTGGTAATTCAGGAAGTACCATTGCCTGGCGGTAGCCGATAATTTTTTTGCCGTCTTGTTTCAGGTTAGGCAATTCTCTTGAACGTGCACCTGTGGCAATGATGATATTTTTTGCACTTAGTTCTTGTTGAGAACCATCAGCACCTTTAACTTCTAATTTGTTCCCCGGTTTTACTTTACCAGTTCCCATGATGACGTCAATTTTATTTTTTTTCATTAAAAACTGAACGCCTTTACTCATGCCATCGGCAACGCCACGGCTGCGTTTTACTATAGCAGCAAAATCTGCGGTTGCACCGGCAGTCGTAATTCCGTAATCAGCAGCATGATTAATATATTCGAAAACCTGGGCACTTTTTAAAAGTGCTTTAGTAGGGATACAGCCCCAGTTTAAACAAATACCACCTAATGATTCACGCTCAACAATTGCAACTTTTAGTCCCAATTGAGAAGCTCTGATTGCAGCTACATAACCACCTGGGCCGCTGCCTAAAACAATAACGTCGTAATTCATATCTATTTTAAAGAGATTTGCTTTTTAATTGTTTTGTGTAAATGTAATCTTCTGTTGAAGGAGTCTCCTATATAAAGGATAATTCTCGTGTTGATAGTTTTCTACAATCACCTTACGACATTGAATTTTTTAATTCAACGATTGCCAAAACTAAAAAAAAAATATCAATTGATAAGGGCAATGTTGCAATGGCAGTTAAAATTTACAATGACTGAATATTGTTGCTTTAAATTTAACATCGCATTTTAAAGCTTTAGTATTTGTAGATAGTCAAATAAAATAGTGTAGTTGGTTTATATAACTGTCTATTTTTTTAGTAAATATTTATTGTGAGTTGTTGTTATTTGAAAAATATCATTGTTGTAGCTTATTTTCTGCTTAAATTATAACTAAAAACAGCTTCTATTGTTAAAAATTTAGTTCTCTTATCAAAGTATTGATAAACTGAAAGTTATAACTACCTTAAATGATGTTAAATGTTGAAAAGTTTTGCCATACTTAACGATAATTTAACATTGAATGTTAAAATGTGTTAAATTTTATTGGGTACATTTGCGGCATTAATATCCCTATTAGATTTATTATTCAACAACAAAAAACATTTAAAAAACAAAGTATGAAGAAATCTTTACTTTTAAGATTAGTACTGGTTATTGTTGCATTTGTAGGTTTTACTTTTTGTGCAAATGCACAGGTAACCACATCATCAATGACAGGAACAATTAAGGATGCCAAAGGCGCCTTACCTGGTGCAAGTGTTAAAGCAACACATACACCAACTGGGACTGTTTATTCGGTATCTACAAACAACGATGGCCGTTTTACCATCGGTGGTATGCGGGTTGGCGGTCCTTATACCATTGAAATTAGTTTTGTTGGTTACAGACCAGAGAAACAAACTGAACTTTATTTAAAATTAGGTGAACCTTATGTTTTAAATTTAACGCTTACCGATAATACTTCAACTTTAGCAGAGGTTAAAGTTGTTGGTCAAAGCAGTAACGCCATCATGAATTCTAATAAGAGTGGTGCTAGTACAGTAGTTACTAGACAACAGATTCAAAGTTTACCTAGCATTTCACGTAGTGTTAATGATTTAACCCGTTTAACGCCACAGGCAAATGGTACATCAATTGGTGGTGGTAACTACCGTTCGAATAACTTTACAGTTGATGGTGCGAACTTTAATAACCAGTTCGGTATTGGTCAAAATATTCCCGCTAACGGTTCTCCAATTTCGATAGATGCATTAGAACAGATTTCAATTAATGTTACTCCTTATGATGTTCGTCAATCAGGTTTTGTTGGCGGGTCTGTATCAGCTGTAACACGTTCTGGATCGAATACATTTTCTGGAAATGCATTTTACACCATGCGTGGTGAGGAACAGCAAGGGAAAAGAATTGGTGAAACTTATAGGATTCCGGTATTACAAAAATTGGATGAGAAAAATTATGGCTTTAGTTTAGGTGGACCGATAATTAAAGATAAGTTGTTCTTTTTTGTTAACTATGAGAAGAAACACACTACTGAGCCAGGAAATAATAGGATTGCTGCAACCCCAAGTTTGCCTTATAATAGTGGTGTATCTACTGTTGCTCCTGCAACTGCATCTGATTTAGATGCGCTAAAATCCTACTTGATTTCTAAGTATGGTTATGATCCAGGGGTTTATCAAGGATATTCGAATATTAGCGACAACGAGAAAATGTTTGCCCGTTTAGATTGGAATATTTCTAAAAACCACCGTTTTAGTGTTCGTTACAACCAGGTTGAGAGTCAGTCTCCAAGTCCTGCCAGTACCTCAGTTACAGGTTCTGGTGTAACAGGCAATTTGGGTTATGGTAATAATAGATCCGGAACTGCAACAAATGCAGGTTTGAATTTTTCAAACTCAAATTACTATCAGGCAGCAAATTTATACTCTGCAGTAGCTGAGTTAAACTCAAACTTTGGTAGTAAAGTAACAAACGTTTTGCGTGCTACTTATTCTCATCAGAATGATCCTAGGGCTTCTGATAGTGCTCCTTTTCCTTTGGTTGATATTTTAAATAATACTCAAAGCGGAACATCAGCTGGTAGTGTGTTAACTACTTTTGGTTATGAGCCTTTTACTTACGGAAACTTAAGGGATGTTAAAGGTTATACTTACTCTGATGACTTAAGTTTAGCTTTAGGCAAACATAACATTACTTTGGGTTTACAAGCTGAGTTTAGCACAACCAAAAATGGTTTCCAACGTTTTGGTACCGGTTTTTATACTTTCGCTTCTTATGCTGATTTTTATAATAATGCAAGACCATTGCAGTATTCAGTAACTTATCCATTAACTGCTGATGGTTCTCAAGCTTATCCAAGTTTTAAATTTGCCCAATATTCTGCTTATTTACAGGATGAGTTTACGATTTCTGATCGTTTGAAGCTTACTGCTGGTATCCGTTTTGAACGAGCAACATATCCTGATGTTTCGGAGATTAGAACACATCCTTTAGTTGCAGCGCAAACATTTGCGAATGGGCAAAAAGTTGATACTGGAGTTTTACCTGATGCCAAATTAACTTATTCACCACGTTTTGGTTTTAACTGGGATGTATTGGGTGACCGGTCACTACAGGTTCGTGGTGGTTCAGGTATCTTTACCGGTCGTGTACCTTTCGTATGGATCGTTTCTCAATCTGGTGATGCTGGTTTACTTCAGTACACTCAGGTTTATTCTGGAGCATCAACACCATTCTTTAACCCAAGCATTGCGCCAAACTTAACTACAGCAGCTCCGGCAGCTGGAACAAGTATTCCCGGAACAATTAGTGCTATGTCTCCTAATTTAAAGTTCCCTCAAACTTGGAAGTCAAGCTTAGCAGTAGATTTTAAACTACCTGGTGGTATAGTTGCTACACTAGAAGGCATTTATGGAAAAGATCTTAATGTAGCAGTTGCTGAAAATGTAAACTTACAAGCCCCAACAGCATTAAATATCCCTGGTTATCCGGATAACAGACCATTTTACGGAAGTTCTGTAAACTCTAGACAAGTTGTAAACATTACATCTGCTGGTCTTCCAAGTGCCACCGGTACTTCAGCTTTAAACGTTGTTCAAATGACGAATGCTAAAGGTGGTTACAACTGGCAAGCTACTGCACAATTAACAAAACAATTTCAAGGAGGTTTATCTGCAATGATCGCTTATACCAGATCTGATCAACGTAATTACGGTGATGGTAGTGGTGACCAATTGTTAAATTTATGGTCTATTCCATTTACTTCAACAAACCCTAATAACCCAACTTTAAGTTATTCTCAAAACTTAACCCCAGATCGTATTGTTGCTAATATTTCATACAGAAAAGAATACTTAAAGAATTTAGCTACTTCATTCTCATTGTTCTATTCTGGATCGCAACAAGGAAGATATTCGTATAGCTATAGTGCAGATTTCAACCGTGATGGACAGACAAATGATTTAATCTACATCCCGCGTGATCCATCTGAGATAACTTTTGTAAATATTCCTGCCGGAACAACTGGATATGCAAAACCATATAGTGCCCAAGAACAGAGTGATATTTTTATGAATTATGTTAATAATGATCCTTATCTAAGCAAACACAAAGGAGAATATGCTGAGCGTAATGGTGCATTATTACCTTGGAGGAATCAGTTCGACTTTAGATTAACGCAGGAAGTTTTCAGAAACTACGGAAAATCTAAAAATTCATTTCAGTTTACAGTTGATATCTTCAACGTAGGTAATTTATTAAATCGTAAATGGGGAAATGTGAACTTTGCAAATAACGCTGCTATCTTGGTTCCTCAAAACGTATCATCTATCAGTGCAACAACAAAACCTACATTTAGGGTTGCTAATGCACAAGGCGATATCGTGAGAGAGTCATTTGGTACTTCACAAACCATTTCATCAACCTATTACATGCAGTTTGGTGTACGTTATAATTTCAACTAAGGCTGTAAATTTTTAAATTGATTAAAATGAAAAATATATTATCAAAAGTTATGGTTACGGCTAGCATTGTTGTTTTATCAATGAGCGCTTGCAAAAAAGACCCTAATGCTGAAAAAGAAGTTTCTGGTACAGGTGGTACAACTATTGAGTTGGCCAAAGGTGCCGCTATTTCTGCAACAGGTACTGTTGGAACTAGTGTGGTAACACTTAATTACATTGTTGGTGAAAAACTCTTTCCTTCAAAGGTAATACCTAAATTAACTGTTTATTATTTGGCCAACACACAAACAAGTGCTACGGCTGTAAGTAGTTCTGTAAGAACAATACTATATACGGCAACTAACGTTTCTTTGACTGCTACGGCTAACCCAGCAACAGGTGCACCTGTGGTTACTGCAACTGGTACTTACGGAAATTCTAGTAATACTGTTTGGGGTCTTACTTACACATTTAACTTAAGTCAAATAGGAAAAGGCCTTTTCACAGTAAATAATGGAGTAGCATCTCAATCAAGAGGAACAAGTTTAATTATTGTCGCTCAGGATGCATCGAACGCTACACTTGCGGAGTATACTTTTGCACTATCTGAATTTGGATTGAGAGCTGCATTATAGTAGTTCTAAAAATATAAATAAAAAATCCCCGATCATTTGATCGGGGATTTTTTATTTATATCAACTTCTGAAATATTTATTACTTCAGATCGCTTAATCTATTGTTTTTTTAACCCTCGCAGGCACACCTGCAACCATAACATGCGGCGGAACATCTTTGGTAACACAGGCTCCTGCTGCAATGTAGGCGCCTTTACCGATGGTTATTCCAGGAATTACAGTTGCGCCAGATCCGATAAAAACACCTTCATTAATGTTTACGTTTCCGGCAATGGTTACGCCGGGAGAAATGGTCACATAGTCTTCTAGTATGCAATCGTGACTGATGTTGCAGTTGGAATTAACAATACAGTGATTACCGATATGCACATTTGCATTGATTACACAGCCTGGCGCAATACAGTTGCCATAACCGATTTTAATTGAAGGGCTGATGTAGTTGTGTTGATGGATGATATTGATGAATTGATAGCCCTTGCTTTCTAATAGCTCAATGATCGATTTTCTTTCATAAGTGCCTATTGCACCAATTAATGCAATATTTAAAGCAGCAGGATGTTTTTCTAAAAAAGATGGCAAAGAAATAACGGGCTTGGCTATATTTGGATGATTAGCGGCATTATCCAGGTTTATTACATATCCTGCTAATTGATATTCGTTATTACCATTAAAATACTCGCTAAGCTCTGTAGCATGTTTGCCTGCACCAAGAAGATATACATTGATCATAACGTTATTCCTATTTGGAGTAATTTATTTAAATCCAATATACATTTATCTCAGCAAAATTAAATGATGTACCGATAAAACTTAATAATGTATCGATAAAGATATAATGGTAGCCAGCTGTGCATTAGATTAAATTGTTGTCTTAGCGATGTTTTTTATTATAACTAAAACCATTTCTGCCAAAAATTGATTTTAATATTAGTCTATTTATTTAAAACTAATATTTTTAAAACAATGAGCACTTCGAAACAGACCCATGATCATGCTACAATAAAAGCCTGGGCAGAGGAACATGGCGGTGTACCGGCAATAGTTGCAGATACAGCAAAAACCAAAGGCGGTGGTATTTTAAGGATACATTTCCCAAAGCATAGCGACAGTTCTTCAGACTTAAAGGAAACCGATTGGGATACCTTTTTTAAAACCTTTGATGACAATAAACTCGATTTTTTGTATCAGGATAAAAAAGCAGATGGAGAGGAGAGTACCTTCCATAAATTTGTAGACCGTGAGTAATAAATAAAAGGCTGCTGAAATTTAATTTTCAGCAGCCTTTTTAAATTGTATCTTAATGCTTAGTTATAAACGAAAGTTCCTTTTTCGCTTTCGATGGTTACCTGTTTCTGATCGCTTTTTTCTACACGACCAATAATCTGCGCATCTATATTAAAGCTTTTTGATATTTCGATAATGCTTTCGGCAATTTCCTGAGGAACATATAATTCCATGCGGTGCCCCATATTAAATACCTTGTACATTTCTTTCCAATCGGTACCCGATTGTTCTTGGATCAATTTAAATAGGGTAGGAATAGGAAATAAGTTATTCTTGATGACGTGGATATCATCATTGATGAAATGTAATACCTTGGTTTGCGCACCACCACTGCAATGTACAATACCATTAATCTGACTGCGATGGCTTTCTAAAATCTTTTTGATTACAGGTGCATAGGTACGCGTAGGGGATAATACCAATTTACCTACCGTAGTTTTGCCGAATCCTTCAATATCTATTTCTGCTGTTAATTGTTTCTTTCCGGAGAAAACCAGATCGAATGGAACAGCCGGATCGAAACTTTCAGGGTAACTGTTGGCTACTGTTTTATCGAAAACATCATGACGGGCAGAGGTTAATCCGTTCGATCCCATACCACCATTGTATTCGGTTTCGTAAGTGGCTTGTCCGGATGACGCTAGGGCCACAATTACGTCGCCTGGTTTAATATTATCGTTGCTAATGATATCTTCTCGCTTTAAGCGGCAGGTTACCGTAGAATCGACGATAATCGTCCTCACTAAGTCGCCAACGTCGGCAGTTTCGCCGCCGGTAGAATAAATCGAGATGCCTTGTTCGCGCAGATCGGCTAAAATTTCTTCTGTACCGTTAATTACAGCAGCGATCACTTCGCCCGGGATCAGGTTTTTATTCCTTCCAATGGTTGAGGATAACAAAATGTTATCGGTAGCACCCACACAGATTAAATCATCGATATTCATGATGATGGCATCTTGTGCAATACCTTTCCAAACCGAAATATCTCCGGTTTCTTTCCAGTATACGTAAGCTAAAGAAGATTTGGTACCTGCGCCGTCTGCATGCATGATATTGCAATATTCCTCATCACCACCTAAAATGTCGGGGATGATTTTGCAGAATGCTTTAGGGAAAATTCCTTTATCGATGTTTTTGATGGCATTGTGCACATCTTCTTTTGAGGCAGAAACGCCACGTTGATTGTACCTGTTATCACTCATGTTGGCGCAAAGATAGTTTTTTAAGGTGGAAGGTAAAAGAGTGGAAGACAGAAAAGTCTGAAGTCGGGAGTCCGAAGTCGATAGATTGAATATTGGTTTGTGATTGAGGTTTGGTTTGAACAGGCTTGTTTTGATAATATCATTTAAAGGGGTTTTGGAAGTGAGCGTTAGTTTTTCATGGCGGCTTGCGGCCCCGCTTTTCCTCCTGCCGTTTTAAAGCTTTGGAACAGGGAAAAATAACTTGTAAAACGGCATCTGTACAATCGGGCTTAGGTATAAAGGGTAGGCTCTTTGTGGACGGGTTTTTTCCTGCACTGGCCTATCTGAAATAAACCTGATTGCATGGATGCTGTAAACGATGAATTAAAAAATGGAGAAATTTTACAGCAGGAAGGAAAGCAGGACTGGATTAACCGATGAGCATTGAACTTACTTTTCATAAAAAAAACGGATTGCTAATGCACTTAATACACAGATGTTTATGATGGAAACAATATCATTTGAATAGGTTTTGGAAGTGAATGTCCGTTTTTCATGGCGGCTTGCAGCCCCGCTTTTCCTCCTGCCGTTTTTAAGCTATGGAACAGGAAAAATATTAAACAAATAAAACGGCATCCGTACAATCGGGCTTAGATACAGCGGGCTGGTTCGTTATGGCGGTTTTTTTCTTGCACAGGCCCAATATCATTAAGTTAAGCGCCGCGGTTGTCAGTCTGTCCAAAGGACTCCTGTGGAGAGCGTAGTCGAGGAATCTTGAGATTGATAAATCGCAAATAATTGCCCTTCGACTACGCTATCATTGACAGACTCCAATGGAATGATCGTCATCTCGACCGGAGCAACGCGTAGTGGAGAGATCTTTGAACTATGTTATTGAAATCAAATTTAAAGATCTCTTCCCGAATCTTCGGGATCGAGATGACGATACTTCTAATCAACTCACCTCTTTAAAATTCTTCAGTCATTCATATTGATTTTTATAAAATAAATTATCCCTCAGGGTGACATCTTTTTGAGATTTATCCCTTAATTTAATGACATTGTGCACAGGCCTATCTGAAATAAACCTGATTGCATGGATGCTGTAAACGAAGGATTAAATTTGAAGAAAACTTTACAGCAGGAAGGAAAGCAGGACTGGATTAACCGATAAGCATTGGTACTGCTTTTCAAAAAAAGGTCTTTGTCAACGTAATCCACTTTTCGATTAGATCCTGAACCAAGTTCAGGAGGACGTTGTGGTGGGGGATAACTTAACCGATTTTAATAATTGATCGATTAACCAGTTTACCGTTTTTATTTGACAGTTTACTTGCAAAGGAAACCAATGACCAACGAACCAATGGCCAATGAATCAACAAAAAAAGGCGTAGAGTAAACCCTACGCCTTAAACCTTTTAGCTTACGCCTTTCTTATTTCATGAATAATAATTCTCTGAATTTTGGTAAAGGCCAAACGCTATCGTCAACAATTTGCTCTAATTTATCAGCGTGGTAACGGATGATATCGAAGTAAGATTTAACTTTCTCATCGTAAGCAATCGCTTTCTCGCGGGTATCTTCGATTTTGTTGGTTAATTTACGTTCTTCTAACATCGCATCGATATTGGTTTTAACAATTTCTAAATGCTCTGATAATTTTTTAACGATATCGATAGAAACTTTGCTATCTACACCAATTGCTTTTAATCCTTGTACGTTTTCGATTAAAGAGTTTTGGTAAGCAATTGCAGCTGGGATAATGGCAGTGTTAGCCACTTCGCCCATTACACGTGCTTCGATCTGTAGTTTTTTATAGAAGTTTTCTAACATGATTTCATGACGGGCATGAATCTCACGTGTGCTATAAATACCTGTTGTTGCAAATAACTCAGCAGATTTTTCAGTTAAATAAGCATCTAAAGCTTTTGGTGTAGTTTTGATGTTTGATAAACCGCGTGTTGCAGCTTCATCTTCCCACTCCTGGCTGTAACCATTACCTTCGAAACGGATACCTTTAGATTCTTTGATGTATTTTTTGATTACTGTTAATAAAGCGATGTCTTTTTTATCACCTTTTTTGATCAATTTATCAACTTCAACTTTAAATTTAACCAATTGCTCAGCCATAATCGCGTTTAAGATCGTCATTGGTGCAGAAGAGTTTGCTGAAGATCCAACAGCTCTAAGCTCAAATTTGTTACCTGTAAATGCGAAAGGAGAAGTACGGTTACGGTCGGTATTATCTAATAAAATCTGAGGGATTTTAGGAATACCTAACCAAAGTGCGTTATCTTCTTTGATTTTTTTGCTGATACGTGAGTGCTCAATCTCATCTAACACATCGTTCAACTGAGAACCTAGGAAGATAGAGATAATTGCAGGTGGCGCTTCGTTAGCACCTAAACGGTGATCGTTGCTTACTGATGCAATACTTGCACGTAATAAATCGGCATGCTCGCTAACGGCTTTAATTGTGTTTACAAAGAAAGCAAGGAACATTAAGTTGTTTTTAGGTGTTTTACCTGGTGCCAATAAGTTTTTACCGGTATCGGTAATTAACGACCAGTTGTTGTGTTTACCCGATCCGTTGATACCTGCGTATGGTTTTTCGTGTAACAATACACGGAAATGGTGACGGCGGGCAACTTTTTCCATCAAATCCATCAATAATTGATTGTGATCGATAGCCAGGTTGATTTCTTCATAAATCGGTGCACACTCAAACTGAGATGGAGCAACCTCATTGTGACGGGTTTTTAAAGGAATACCTAATTTTAAAGCTTCGTTTTCGAAATCTACCATGTAGCTGAATACGCGCTCAGGGATAGAACCGAAATAATGATCTTCTAATTGTTGGCCTTTAGCAGACATGTGTCCGAATAAAGCACGGCCTGTTAATAATAAATCGGGACGAGCATTGAACAATGACTCATCAACCAAGAAATATTCTTGTTCGATACCTAAAGATGCATTTACTTTAGTAATGCTTTTATCGAAATATTGGCAAACATCAACAGCAGCTTTATCAAGCGCAGCTAATGCTTTTAATAAAGGTGCTTTATAATCCAAGGCTTCTCCGGTATAAGATACGAATACTGTAGGGATACATAGTGTTTTACCTGCTTTGCTTTCCATGATAAAAGCTGGAGAAGAAGGATCCCAAGCAGTATAACCACGAGCTTCGAAAGTATTACGGATACCACCGTTAGGGAAACTAGAAGCATCTGGCTCTTGTTGAACTAAAGCACTACCTGCAAATTTCTCGATAGCTCCATCGCCACTTGGCTCAAAAAATGAATCATGTTTTTCAGCAGTTGTACCAGTTAATGGCTGGAACCAGTGCGTATAATGCGTTGCGCCAGCACTCATTGCCCACGCTTTCATAGCGGTTGCAATTTGGTTGGCATCGTCAGAATTAATTAACTCACCCTGGTTGATAGATGATATTAATTTTTCATATACGTCCTTAGATAAGAAATCTCTCATTTTTCTCTTATCAAATACATTAGCGCCAAAAAAGTCAGAAATTTTTGCCGCTGGTGCTTTAACTTCTGGTGAAATTCTGTTTTGAGCCTCTTTTAATGCGATGGTTCTTAAGCTTTTCATTAATTTGTTATGTTTTTTGTCAAAAATAGTATATTTTATTAATTCTCGTAAAAGAATCGTATTATTTTTATCAATTTTATTGAAAATGAAATAAAAAAATGTTTTTCAGATGAAAAATTTCATTTTTTGTAAAGAAAATAGATTTTTTAAATGTTTTATGGAATTGCTGATTTTGCCGCATCATGCTATAAAACTAAAAGCTATGTTCAACTCTTTAATTAACGTATACAAAACCGAGTGGCTCGATCTTGTATTTGCAGACCGCAACAAAAACTATGGTGCTTATGAATTAAGGTCTAAATCTTCATCGATTATGACAAGAGCACTTTTCGTATCTGGAAGCCTTTTTATCCTCTTGTGTTTTTCTCCTTTAATTTATGCTAAATTGTTTCCAAAGGAGATTATAGTAGAAGCTCCGCCAAAGGTTGTCGATTTAACTGATGTAATTCATCAGATGAAACCGAAAACTCCTGAACCAGAGAAAAAGGTTGAGCCTGCTAAAGCTGATCCGGTAAAGGTTAAAACCGTTGCTTTATCGCAGAACATTGTTGTTGTAAATAAAGTAGATCTTCCTGACCCACCTACAATTAAAGAAATTCAGAATGCAGTGATCAGTGATAAAACTCAGGATGGAATTGAAGCTCCTAATTTGGTAATCCCAGATAATAAAGGCAATGGTAATGGCACAGGGATAGTTAAAGATGGCGCAGAAAACGGTGATCCGAATGCTGTTTTAACGATTGGAGGAGTAGATGAGTATCCAGAGTTTAACGGTGGTGCAAAAGCATGGTCTAAATATATGGAACGTAATTTAAGGTATCCTTATCAGGCACAGGAGGAAAATGTTCAGGGTAAAGTGTTTGTGAGCTTTGTGGTTGAGCGTGACGGCTCTGTAACCGATGTTAAAGTACTAAGGGGGCTTGGGTTTGGTTGTGATGAAGAAGCCATTAAAGTAATTAAAAAATCGCCACTATGGAAGCCAGGGAAAAATAAAGGGGTTCCAGTGCGTGTAAGGTATAATATGGCGATTAATTTTCAGATTTCTAATTAAATTAACTAAAGTAGTTAAGATGAAAAAGCTCATTCCAATATTTATGTTTCTCTGTTTTGCTGCTGTGCAATTAAATGCCAAGGCTAAAATAGCAGTTGATAGTGCGAAGGTGTACAGTATTAAGCTGGCCAATGACGACTTAAAAAATGGGCGGGTTAAATTCTTGATACAGGGTGGTTTTGCCCCAGTCTATTACAAAGGGCAGGAAATATTTGAAAAGAAATATAATATCTCTTATTACGAATTTGGATGCGTAATGCCTTCGGATATTTCGATTAAACATTATAATAAAGTAGTGGCCGCTTTTATGGACCGGAAATTTGGAAAGGATTGGCGTAAAGAGGTTAGGAAAGATATTCAGGGGATTTAGTGGGGTAAATTCGTCACCCTGAACTTGTTTCTGGGTCTACCCCAAAGGAAAGATGCTGAAACAAGTTCAGCATGACGACTAAATAATTTTTCTATTAATGCTCTTATAGAAAAATGTGAGGTTGAGTAAATTGAAACGGTTTGGGCGGTGCCCGGGCCTTTTTTTTGTTCTTGCGGTTTATTGTTGCTGTTTTTGGAAAGCAGGAACAGCACCTTTTTGTAATTGCAGTCCCGCCCTTTGTTTCAAATCCTCGCCCTCGTACCTCAGGCTGTGGGTTTTCCACTTCGGTCGGGTTTAGGTGGCAGGGCTGGTAGCACTATTAATGGTTTATAGCGGGCGTAGAAACAGGCCGTGTTCATAAGAACAGGTTTTTGTTCGATAAACCCGACAGAGTGGTTAGCCCGCAGTGGAGTGCAGCGAAACGAGGACTATAAGCGATGGCGGGCGTACAGCTGCTATGAAAGGCGGAACGCTCATTTCATGATAAAATAAATCATTTAGAATAATACAAAAAAAACCGTCATTTCGACTGAAGCTTGCCGGTTTAAGCATTTGTTTTTATTTACTTATGGTATGCTTGCTTGTTTCACAGGTTTCATCGGTAGCGAAATGGAGAGATCTTTAGACTATGTTAAAAGATTTCTCCACTGCGGTCGAAATGACGATCCAACTATAGAATGCTGTAAAAGAAAAATGGATGATGGTTTTTAATTCCATCATCCATTTTACATTTTCTATTATCTTTTATTCTCTATCCATTTTCTGGCGTTTACGAAGGCTTCCATCCATGGCGAAACTTCGTCTTTACGGCCTTGCGGATAATTTGCCCAGTGCCATTGGAACAATGAACGCTCAATGTGCGGCATCATGACCAGGTGGCGGCCGGTTTCGTCACATAACATTGCGGTGTTGTAATCTGATCCATTCGGACTGGCTGGATAGGTTTCGTAAGCATATTTAGCTACGATTTTATATTTATCTTCTGCGTATGGCAACGAGAACCTTCCTTCTCCATGTGATACCCAAACACCTAAAGTGCTTCCGGCCAGGGTAGATAACATTACTGAATTGTTTTCTTGTAAGGTTAACGAAGTGAAAATACTTTCGTGTTTGCCACTCTTGTTGTGGAGCATTTTAGGTTTTTCTTCGTGGTCTTTATTAATTAAGCCCAACTCTACAAATAACTGGCAACCATTGCAAACCCCAACTGATAAGGTATCAGGACGGGCAAAGAATTTCTCCAAGGCTACTCTTGCTTTTTCGTTGTATAAAAATGCACCTGCCCAACCTTTGGCCGATCCTAAAACATCAGAGTTAGAGAAACCACCAACTGCACCGATAAACTGGATGTCTTCTAAAGTTTCTCTTCCGGTAATTAAATCGGTCATGTGTACATCTTTCACATCAAAACCTGCCAAATACATGGCATTGGCCAGTTCGCGCTCAGAATTACTTCCTTTTTCGCGGATAATGGCCGCTTTTGGTCGTGGTTTAGTCGGATCGATTACAGGTTTCTTTCCATCAAATTGTAATGGAAAAGTGTAATTTAATACATGGTTTTTATAATTGTCGTAACGTTCTTTCGCCAATCCGTTTCCGGTTTGTTTACTATCTAATAAGTATGAAGTTTTAAACCAAACATCACGCAAATGGTCGATGCCAAAGCTGAAGCGATCAGCAGCATTTTTAACTTCCAGTTTAGCTGATGCATTTACGTCACCAATTTTATGGAAAGCAACGCCGGCCTGAGCAAAGGTTTCTTCAACAGAGGCATCGGCCTGGAATACAATACCAATGTTCTCTGCAAATAATACTTTAATGCTATCTGCTTCTGCTAGTGAAGACAAATCGATCGAAGCGCCCAAATCGCGGTCGGCAAAACACATTTCCAATAGGGTTGTGATTAAACCACCGCTACCAATATCGTGACCTGCCTGGATTTTGTCAGCTTTGATTAATTGCTGAAGCGTATTAAAAGCCGTTTTAAATTGATCAGCACCTTTAACATCAGGTGTTTCTGTGCCGATTTTGTTTAAAATCTGTGCAAAAGATGAACCACCTAATTTGTAGGTATCGTTAGAAAGGTTGATGTAATAAATTGATCCACCGTTTTTTTGAAGTACCGGCTCAACCACTTTAGTGATATCGTCGCAATTTGCTCCGGCAGAAATAATTACCGTTCCCGGTGCAATTACATCACCATCTTTGTATTTCTGTTTCATCGATAACGAATCTTTTCCGGTTGGGATATTGATTCCTAAATCGATGGCAAAATCAGAACAAGCTTTTACCGCTGCATATAAACGGGCATCTTCGCCTTCATTTTTACATGCCCACATCCAGTTGGCAGAAAGTGAAACACTCTTTAAGCCATCTTTTAGGGGTGCCCAAACGATATTCGAAAGTGATTCTGCAATCGCATTGCGGCTACCCGCTGCAGGATCAATCAAGGCCGAAAGTGGTGCATGGCCAACTGAAGTGGCTATACCTTCTTTCCCCTGAAAATCTAAAGCCATTACACCACAGTCGTTTAAAGGCAATTGTAATGGGCCTGCACATTGTTGTTTAGCTACACGGCCCCCCACACAACGGTCTACTTTATTGGTTAACCAATCTTTAGATGCAACCGCTTCTAATTGAAGCACCTGTTCTAAATAGGTGTTTAATTCGTTGTTGTTATATGTTACGGCTTCATATTTACGATCGATGGTTTGATCGTCCATTACGATTTTTGGTGAACTGCCAAACATGGCGGCCAATTCAAAATCCATAGGTTTTAAACCTGTTGTTGCAGATTTAAAGGTAAAACGGTGATCGCCGGTTACTTTACCTACGGTATACATTGGCGAGCGTTCGCGGTCTGCTATTTTTTGTAAGGTTTCGATATGATCATTGCCGATTACCAAGCCCATTCTTTCCTGCGATTCGTTTCCGATAATTTCTTTAGCCGAAAGGGTAGGGTCGCCCACAGGTAATTTATCAAGGTCTATTAAACCACCGGTTTCTTCAACCAATTCTGATAAACAGTTTAAGTGACCACCTGCACCATGATCGTGGATAGAGATAATCGAGTTGTGATCGCTTTCTACCATACCACGCACCGCATTTGCAGCACGTTTTTGCATTTCAGGGTTCGATCTCTGGATAGCATTTAATTCAATGCCGCTTCCGTGCTGACCAGTATCTGCAGATGAAACGGCTGCACCGCCCATCCCGATCCTATAATTTTCTCCACCCAGGATAACGATGTTATCGCCTTCCTGTGGTTTAAGTTTTTGCGCTTGGCTGGCTTTACCATAACCAATACCGCCTGCAAGCATAATTACTTTATCGAAACCCAGTTTTCTGGAATCTTCTTCGTGCTCGAAGGTTAAAACCGAACCCGTAATAAGCGGTTGACCGAATTTATTTCCAAAATCTGTAGCACCATTTGATGCTTTGATCAGGATATCCATCGGGGTTTGGTATAACCATTGTCTTTCTTCAACGCCTTTTTCCCAAGGGCGATTATCTTCTAAACGCGAAAGCGCAGTCATGTAAACGGCAGTTCCTGCTAAAGGTAACGAACCTTGCCCGCCTGCCAAACGATCTCTAATTTCACCACCTGAACCTGTTGCTGCGCCATTAAAAGGCTCAACTGTAGTAGGGAAATTATGGGTTTCTGCTTTTAATGAGATTACCGATTCAAAATCACTTGTAGTATAATAATCAGGCTCATCGGCACGTTTAGGTGCAAATTGTTGCACTTTCGGGCCTTTGATAAAAGCTACGTTATCTTTATAGGCCGAAACAATATCATTAGGATTTTCTTCTGATGTTTTGCGGATCAGCTTAAATAAAGAAGTAGATTGCTCTACGCCATCGATTACAAATTTACCATTGAAAATTTTATGGCGGCAGTGTTCCGAATTCACTTGAGAGAAACCAAAAACTTCGGAATCGGTTAACGGTCTTTCTAATTTTTGCGCTAAAGTATTTAAATACTCAACTTCTTCATCGCTTAAAGAAAGCCCTTCTTGTTTATTGTAAGCAGCAATATCTGTGATTTCTAAGATAGGTTCAGGTTTGATATTGATGGTATATACCTCTTGATCGAGCTTGTCGTATTTTTGAGAAAGCATCGGATCGTAATCAGCAAAACTTTCGTCAACCTGCTTAAATTCTTCAATCCTGATGATTCCCTGCATGTCCATGTTTTGGGTAATCTCTACTGCGTTGGTACTCCATGGAGTAATCATTGCTGCTCTTGGCCCAACGAAAAAGCCTGTTAGCGCTTTTTCTTGCGAGATTTTGGCACCGCCAAATAACCATTCAAGTTTAGTAATATCAGTGGTAGAAAGCGCTTTGTCTGTTTGTAGAACAAAAATCGCCTGCGATTGACTAAGGAAGAAATGAATCATGCTTTTTTTTTGAAGTTGCAAAAATAGCTTTTTTATATGAAAAAACTGGTGTGATTACAGGATTGAATGAGAGAATTTTGAATGATTGAATGTCAAAATGTAATGATCGAAACAGAGAATTATTAAATGAGAGAATGGCTGATGATAGAATGAGTGAATTTTGAATGAGAGAATGTTGAAATAATTATTGGTTAATTCAATTAGAGAATGCGCATTTTTGTTAAACGCTAACTCACTCATTTACTCATTCAAAATTCAATCATTATTTATGCTTCGCATTCACCACATTGCCATTATCTGTTCAGATTATGAAAAATCGAAAGATTTTTATGTCAATAAATTAGGTTTTACCATTTTGGCAGAGGTTTACCGGGCTGAAAGGAAATCGTATAAATTAGATCTTGCAGTAAATGGTGTATATCAGATCGAGCTGTTTTCTTTCGAAAACCCTCCTGCAAGGCCATCGCGGCCAGAGGCTCAGGGTTTACGTCATTTAGCTTTTGAGGTTGATGATATAGAAAAAGAGATTTCGCGTTTGAATGATCAGGGTGTAACGACCGAACCTATCCGTATTGATGAGTTTACCGAAAAGCGCTTTACTTTTTTTGCTGATCCTGATGGTTTGCCTTTAGAGTTGTACGAAATTTAGGATGAGTATTTTCAAGTTCAAACAGTTTGAAGTCGACCAAACGGGTTGCGCCATGAGGATTAACACGGATGGTGTTTTAATTGCGGCGATGGTAAATCACGAAAAACCTAAAAATATATTGGATATTGGAACGGGAACCGGTGTAATTGCCTTGATGTTGGCTCAACGTTTTCCGGAAGCAAATATACACGCAGTAGAAATTGATGAACAGGCCGCACAAACTGCTGGAAAGAATTTTCAATTATCAGTTTTCAGTGAGCGGTTAACCATTAACCACACATCAATTGAGCAATATCACTATGCTCAGCAATTCGATCTGATTGTTTCTAATCCACCCTTTTTTGTAAACGATTTAAAAAGTGAAGCGTTTAGGAAAGGAATAGCCCGACATGCAGATGAAGACTTTTTTAGCATGCTCATTAAAAAATCGAGTGGATTATTGGCAGATGAAGGTATGATTTGGTTAATCCTTCCGATAAAACAAGCTGATGTGGTTATTGGTAATGCTGCACATTATAATTTATCGCTTGTAGTGCGGATCCATATTCATTCTGATCAAAGCAAACCAACCTTTAGACAAGTGATCTGTTTAAAAAAAGGTAAAGCGGTTTTGAAGGAAAATGATTTTTATATTTATGAATCTTTAAAAGAGCATACAACAGCTTATAAAGAATTGCTGAAGGATTTTTTCCTGGCCTTCTAGCTTATGGTTTTTGGATGGATAGCGGGTAGGGAACAATGGTAACATTGTATAATCGCTGTGGTGTTTTTTTATAATATTTAATCACCATTTTTAAAAGACTTGTTAACTGTTGGAGGATTTGTTTTAACAAAAAATTGGTCGAAAGATTTTGCCAGTCCTGTAAATTACGGGGCACAATTAAGTTTACATAATGAAAAAAATAGGTTTAATTTCTGATACACACGGTTTTTTAGATGATGCGGTTTTTAAACACTTCGATGGTGTAGATGAA
Organism: Pedobacter sp. ISL-64; assembly: GCF_018613605.1. Taxonomy (GTDB): domain Bacteria; phylum Bacteroidota; class Bacteroidia; order Sphingobacteriales; family Sphingobacteriaceae; genus Pedobacter. Next base: position 173,195 of record NZ_JAGGPU010000004.1, read on the forward strand.
ATTTGGCATGCAGGAGATTTTGGTGCTAACGTAGCCGAGCCTTTGGCAGCGTTTAAACCTTTGCGGGGTGTGTTTGGAAATATAGATGATAGTGTGATTAGAGCGGAGTTTCCAGAGCAAAATCGATTTAGCTGCGAAAGGGTTGATGTTTGGATGACGCATATAGGTGGATATCCAGGAAGATACTCGTCTTATGTTAAGCCTGAAATATACACTAACCCTCCGAAATTATTTATTACAGGGCATTCACATATTTTAAAAGTAATGTTCGATGAAAAAATAAAATGTTTGCATATAAACCCTGGTGCGGCAGGAAAACACGGTTGGCACAAAGTGAGAACCCTCATCCGTTTTTGCATAACTGATGAAAATATTCATACCTTAGAGGTTATAGAGTTATCGGGTAGATAATGTAAAATTTACACTAAGTATGGTTTGTGGCGTTAAAACACTAGGACAATTTATTATAGAAAAACAAGCAGATTTCCCATATGCTAAAGGAGAACTTTCTAGGCTACTTAGGGATATTGCTATTGCCGCAAAAATTGTAAACCGCGAAATTAATAAAGCTGGTTTAGTTGATATTTTAGGCGATATGGGAACCACCAATATTCAGGGTGAGGAACAAAAAAAGCTAGATGTTTATGCTGATGAACAGTTTATTGCGGCTTTAACCAGTGGTGGCGAATGCTGTATTGTAGCAACTGAAGAAGAAGATGAAATTATCCACATCGAATCTCCCGTTTCGCAAAATGCAAAGTATATTGTATGTATCGATCCTTTAGATGGTTCTTCAAACACAGATGTAAATGTTGCGGTTGGTACTATTTTTTCAATATATAGGAGGAAATCAGTCGAGGGGAAGGCAAGTTTAGAAGATGTATTGCAAAAAGGCACACAGCAAGTTGCTGCCGGCTATATTATTTATGGCTCATCTACCATGCTGGTTTACACAACCGGAAAAGGTGTTAACGGATTTACGCTTGATCCATCAATCGGCGAATTTTGCCTTTCGCACCCTCAAATGAAAATACCGGAAACGGGTTATCTATATTCGGTAAATGAAGGCAATTATGTGCACTTTCCTGATGGCGTTAAAAAGTATATTAAATATTGCCAGGTAGAAGATGAGGCTACCAAACGGCCATATACATCACGTTACATCGGATCGATGGTGGGCGATATTCACCGTAATTTAATTAAAGGTGGAATTTATATTTACCCCACAACCTCACGTTCGCCAAATGGAAAATTAAGGTTGTTATACGAATGTAACCCAATGGCCTTTATTATTGAGCAGGCTGGGGGTAAGGCGAGTACAGGCTTCGATCGCATACTTGATATCAATCCAACTGAATTGCACCAAAGGGTTCCGATTTTTATCGGATCAAAAAATATGGTTGAAAAAGCCGAAGAAATGATGTTGCTATATACGGCAAAATCGATTTCTATCGAAAACAAGGTGGATGCTAAACTGGAAGATTTAAATGTAATTGGTGGAATTGATTAGAGCAAAGTTGCCTTATTTCTTTCTGCTTCAAAAAAACTGTCTATAGCCAGGTTTTGTTTGTCTTGCGAAGCAAAAACAGCTAAACGGTCGCAACGCTCATTCTCCGGGTGATCGTTGTGACCTTTAATCCATATGAATTTCACCTTGTGAAGTTTATATAGTTCCAGGAACCTCAACCACAGGTCTTTGTTTTTTTTATCCTTAAAATTTTTGGTTACCCAGCCGAAAACCCATTTCTTCTCCACGGCATCTACTACATATTTCGAATCGGAGTAAACGGTTACTTGTTGATTTAGGCTTTTTAACGCTTCTAATCCTTTTATTACAGCCAATAGTTCCATGCGGTTATTGGTGGTCATTCTAAAACCGCCACTTAGTTCCTTATAGTGCTGCCCTGCCCTTAAAATTGTACCCCAACCACCTGGCCCTGGGTTTCCACTAGCTGCTCCGTCTGTATAAATTTCGATCATAAATGCTGTAAAGTTATGTTTTTAGGTTTAAAATAGCTTGTTTTATCTGCTTATGTAAAAATATTTTGATTTCAAATAATTGAATGTTAACGAATTAAAAATTAGTTGTAAAAACTTTGAAAAAAATATTTGTAAGAAATATTAAAAGTCGTACTTTTGTGACACTAAAAACGGTGGTTGTAGCTCAGTTGGTTAGAGTATTGGTTTGTGGTGCCGAGGGTCGTGGGTTCGAGCCCCATCAGCCACCCCAAGTTTTTAAAAGCAGTTCTGAAAAGAGCTGCTTTTTTTATGTAATAAGCTTTTTGTCAGATTTTTGCAAAACTAAAATGGGATCAAGCGTAAAAGTTGGGGGAGCAATATTTTAGGGAGTCAAGCAAAAAAGATATGTTCAGTAATTTCGTTGACTAAGAGTGTTCGATATCGGCCTCCATCGCATACCATTTTTTCAAGTGAAAGGGGATCAAGCAAAAAAAATGGGGGATGGAGGTATTTTTGGATTGGGAATAGGAAAACAGCGCTAGTAGTGGGTCAAGCAAAAAAGTTGGGGATTAATTCTAGGCATAAATTTTAGCTAATCTGAACAAGAAGAATTTTACATTTCTCACTCCCCTAAACTGTGATCTGAATGCTTTTATTTTAGCGTTGAAAGATTCAGCAGATGCATTGGTGCTTCTATTTGTAAAGTAGTTTAATATGGTTTGATAGTTGTTCTGGATTGTTCTTGAAATCGTGTTAAACGATTTGAATCCCGCTGCTTCTACTTGATTATACCAAATGGCCAGCTTTTTAAAAGCAACTATCCTGTCCTTGGAGGTACTGAGTATAATGGACAAACCCTGACTTAATTTATAAGCCTGCTCAAGATCAGGATACAAACCAAATAATAACTCTGCCCGGTGTGATTGTGAAGGGGTCCAGTTAACCTCTCTCTTGAACAGTAAGTATCTACTTCTTGCGAGTAATTGTTTTACTGTATCACCATTTTCAAGCAATTCCGGCACCCAGCGTTTTTTTGCAGTCTTGGCCAGCTCCATTTCCTTGTTTTCCTGTTCGATGGCCTCCCCATCTGTATCTTATCCTTATTTCCTGGACACCTTCGGTAGCCAGTTGCTGTACGTGGAACCGATCGGAAACCAGTTCTGCATTAGGAAAGCACCGTTTAACTATACGGGACATTGTTGGAGCAAGATCAAGAGTAACTTCTTTCACTTTTCTGCGCAAGCCTACCTTGATCTGAGAAAGGACTTTGATAACCGATTCGCTTTCAGTTCCCTTAATAATGGCAACCAAAGCACCTTTTTTGCCTTTTGCAGCCTTATTGGTCAGAACGGTATACAGCTCTCCCTGGGAGAGGCTGGTTTCATCTATGGAAAGATATTCTCCCAGATTCTCCGGAAAAACAAGCCAGTTCTCCGCATGTTCCAACTGATCCCAATCTGTAAATCCACTCAGATGACTAGCATATTGTTCCTCAAGGCGTTTACCATCTACTCCAAAGAAATGACCCAGAGTTTTACAGCTTATTGGGCTTGAATCCAAATAGCTTTTCAAAAAAAAATGCGAACTCAGTAGTCATCTTAGTACCATCGGCAACCAGATTCCAATCCCTAAAAACAATCTTTTTCGTATTGAGGTTTTGCCACTTGCGGCGCTTAACCTTCAAAAAACAAGGCTTGCCACGTAAAGGAAAGTCGCGAACGGTGACTTCATCGAAAAAACCCTTAGAAATTAGCTTCTCTCCTGAATGCTCCTCAGGGTGAATGTTTTTTTCTAAAAGATAAATATGATAAGAGCCTTCAGAAAGTTCAAACTTATCAAGTTCAAAGTATTCGGTTAAGCCTTCAGACAGTATAAAAGATAGTATTGAGGTGTCCAAAATAATAGTGTTGTACAAAATTAAATAAACTTCTCAACTCCCCAACTTTTTTGCTTGATCCCTAGTAGTGCTTGGCTACTGTAGTCCCGCCTTCCACTTTACTCCGCTTCGCTTCGTGTTCGTTCCATCCGATAGCTATCCGATCAGATTTAAATAACAATTCAGTGGTTTTTGGCGGGATTTCCGCCTGAAAATTGATTCAAGGTTTAGTTCATTTTCCTCTTAACATCCAGAATCCGGCTTTTAGGTCCTTCGGACTTCTCTGTACAAGCCCAGATCAATAGCCCCTACAGCAGCGAAATCCTTTTGGCTTGCGGTTCATGAGCAGTATAGACCGAGTTTCCAAGAGATTGGAGCGTATGTAGGGAAACCATTGTTCGTAGCAAGCCATTGCGCTCCAAATTAATATTAGCTCCCAAATTTACGCTTGATCCATGTTAAGAACGGGATTGTGAATGCAAATGGCAAGCTGGTTAATAACGAAATGAGAGGTTCAATATAAATCAGGGAAGTTTTTAAACACTTATTTGATTAAACCATGTCGGATTCTATTGATTTCATATTAAGATTTTAACCAAAAACTGAAAAGTTGTGTATGAAATAGATAAAACAACGCATAAATGAAAAGGCTGATGAACATTCCTCTTAGTATCGTTGATTTAATTTAAAAACAACGAAATAACGCTGTTGTATTGGTGTGGGTTTGTAGCAAAATGCTGTAAATCAAAAGCTTATATTTTAGGTATGTGTTTGGATTAAACTAATCAATTTGTATATAAACAACTAAGCATGGACTTACAATTAAGAAACAAGAAAGCGCTTATCACAGGTTCGACTGCCGGAATAGGCTTTGCAATTGCACTCAGCCTCGCCAAAGAAGGTGCAGAAGTGATTGTTAATGGGCGTACAAGCACGCGTGTTGAAACAGCTATATCGCAGATTAAAGCAGAAAGTGGCAATGATAAGGTGACGGGCATCGTTGCTGATTTTGCTTCTGCAGAATCTATTCAAAATATGGTTTTACAATTGCCAGAAGTTGATATTCTGGTAAATAGCGTAGCCATATTTGAACCCAAGGCTTTTGCAGAGATCACTGACGAAGATTGGTTGCGCTTTTATGAAATTAATGTAATGAGTGGAATTCGTTTATCACGAGAATACTTTGGTAAGATGGTGGAAAATGGCTGGGGTCGGATTATCTTTATATCAAGTGAATCGGCTGTGCAGATCCCAGAAGAAATGATTCATTATGGCGTATCCAAAACGGCCCAATTGGCTCTGGCTCGTGGATTAGCTGAACTGACCAAGGGAACTGCTGTTACGGTAAATGCAGTATTACCCGGACCAACATTATCAGAAGGCGTTGAAGGGTTTATTAAAAAACTGGCTGTTGATCAGAACAAAACCACCGCTGAAATCGAAACAGATTTTTTTAATACTGTTCGACCAACATCAATTATCAGGCGCTTCTTAGATACTGCTGAAGTGGCGAATATGGTGACTTACCTGGCCAGTCCCCTTGCATCAGCCACTAATGGTGCTGCAATTAGGGCTGAAGGTGGTTTATTGAAAGGTATACTCTAATTGCTTGTTATAGATTTAAAAAACGGTTTGGGGTATTAACAAATCCTATGAGTAAACCTTTGATCCAGCAGTATTGATTCGTGCCTAAATTTGAGTAAATTAGTTCGATAAATTATATGAAAATCCCCTACATCGTTCTGGTTGCTTTAATTTTATTGCATTTCCACGCTTTCTCACAGGTACTTCCGGGAGACCAGGCAGATGCTGCTAGTGTAAAGCGCATGATTCAAACTGCCACGAACGATAGCATTAAATGCGACCTCATTCAACAATTAGGGAAAATTCAGTTGTTAAAACCTGGCAATAGGCGGGTTAATCTGGATAGTGCTCTACAATATTTTTTATACTCCATAAAGTTTGTCGATTCAGCAAAACTCAGGGTTAATAACAAATACGAGGGAATGTTGCGGGTAGCTGAAGCCTATTTCAAGTTGAATAATCTTATTGCCGGTAAACAATACTGCATGAGTGTTATCCAGTCCTATCAAAAAGATGGGGATAAAAAGAGGGAGGCACGCACCTGGTTACGTTTTGGCAATATGATGAAGAACTCATATAAACACCGGCCGGAAGTGATTTATAATTTGAAAAAAGCCCTTGAGTTGTACCGCGAAACTGGAGATATAGCCAAACAAGCCGAATGCTGTGCATCTTTAGGTGGTGAATACTATGACCGAGTTCAATTAGATAGTGCTGAATTTTATGCCTTGAAAGGCCTGAAGTTATACCAGACTGCCCATTCGAACGACCTCGGTTTTACCTATTACGATCTTTCAATAATCTACAGAAATAAGGGCAATTTAAGTAAAGCGTTGCGTTATGGACTATTGACAATCGACAATGCCAACCAAAGAGGCGATACCTTAAAATACCAGAATATGGCGCAGCGCTATGGTCAGTTAGCTTATGTATATTCGGATATGAAAGACCATGCAAATGCGCTCGAAAATTTTCGCCGTGCAATTAGTATCGGAACCAGAAACAACATTGGAAATAGCACTACAGAATATACTTACCTCCATCTTAATGAGGCTGTAAGGGAATGGGTAATTTTAAAGAAGCCCAAAGTTGCCATTGCAGAAGCACTGAAGATATTCAAAAAATATCCGCCAGTAGATAGCCTGCAAATTGGTAGACAGGCCGAAATCTATGGAAATTACTACAATGCTGTTAAGCAATTTAGCCTGGCAGAAAAGTGGTATTTAAAAATGGCTGCTTATTATCACTGCAGGACAATAGATGAATCCTGGGGGAACAAAGTACTGGCTGGTTTTTATATGGCACAGGGAAAATATGAGCTATCCCGTAGGTTCTTAAATAAGGAATTCAAGAACATTCATTCAGATAGCCAGTCATTTTTGAACAGTGCTGAAGATGCCCTGTATTATTATAAAATTGATTCTGCAAATCATAATTTTGAGTCTGCGCTGGAACATTACCGAAGGTTTAAGCGAAAGAGTGATTCTGCTTATAATATTGCCTCTGCCAAACAGATTGCAGAAATACAGGTGCAGTATAAAACCCTGCAAAAAGAAGCCGCGATTACATCTCTAAAAAAAGACCGATCCTTACTAATGGATAAGGTTTTACAAGCCGGCTACATCAGAAATCTGATTGTGGGGATTGCTGTGTTATTGCTTTTGCTACTCGGGGTATTAATCTACAGTTTTCGCGAAAAGCAAAAGAGCAATAAGATTATACAACAAAGAAATAATGAGCTGAACTCGCTGTTATCTGATAAAGATGAATTGCTCGAAGAAAAACAATGGTTATTAAAAGAAATTCACCACCGGGTTAAGAATAATTTACAGATTGTTATTGGGCTGTTGCAACGTCAGTCTGATTATGTAGATAACAAAGACGCAAAGGAGGCCATCTTGAATAGTGAAAACAGAATGCGTTCCATTGCCTTAATCCATCAAAAATTATATCAGTCGGAAGGGCTTGACTTAATAAATATGGCTGAATATATTGATGAATTTATTAGTTACCTGAAAGATAGCTGTGATGTTGGACACCGCTTGCAGTTCCAAAGGCAGTTTGACCAGGTTTATCTGTCCGTTTCTCAGGCGATACCTTTAAGTTTAATTATGAATGAAGCGATTACCAATTCGATTAAATATGCTTACCCTGATGGTCTTTATAATCCTATCGGGGTTTTTCTCAACCAAATAGACAAAACACATATAAAATTGACGATTACAGATAATGGTGTTGGCTTGCCCGAGGGATTTGATTTAAATGTAACCGATTCTATGGGAATGAATTTAATGCGTGGCTTAACGAAACAGTTAAGAGGCACTTTTGCAATTCAAAATCATAATGGAGTTACGATAGAAGTAAATTTTGAAACAGACAAGATAGTAGCTGATGTCGTTGCCATTTGATGAAGTCATCCAGCACGAAATTTTGATTTTGTATTTGCTTATGTAAATGTAAGCCAGGCCTCTATTTTAATAATATGGAACCTGGCTTATGGAGTGATTGGGTATTATTTATGCCCTAGAAAGAAGTCTAACAGATCTTTTTGAACCTGAGGGGTGTTCTCCTGAACCACCCAGTGCCCAGAACCTTTGATGATGGATTCCTGAACATTGATGGCAACCAGTTTTGAGTGTTCGGCAAGAAATGGGGCTGCGAAATGTTGCGAACCCATTGCAAGCAGCGGCATTTTTAATTTAGTTTTCATCAACTCAACATTATCTTTCGCATCTTGTGGAAATGCCCCAAACCAATGGAATGCACCTGTTGTTGCGCCCGGAACGCTGTAAGCTCTAACGAACTCATTCTTTTCTGCCACTGAAAATGGATTCTTAACATAGCCAACCAAAGGCCAGAAGCTGGTAAGAAAAAGACCAACCTTACCCGAAACAATTTCACCGGAATTAGGCATTCCGAAAAATCCAAACCACCAGGCACCTGCTTTAACCTGACTCCAAACTGGTTCTACGCCCGGAAGTAGGGCATCCATTAAAGCAAGTTTTTTGACTTCATCCGGGAATTGCGCAGCGTAGGCATAGGCAACCATTAATCCTATATCGTGACCGGCAAGGTTAATATTGCTATAACCTAGTTTTTTCATCAGCTCATGCATATCTTTTGCCATGGTTTTTTTATCATAACCGCCTGCAGGTTTAGCAGACTCTCCAACACCTCTTAAATCTGGTGCTATTACGGTAAAATGTTTAGAAAGCTCTGGTAGTAAGCGGTTCCACATGAACCAGTTTTGACCAAATCCATGTACCAATAGAAGTGGCGCTCCTTTACCACCAATTACATAATGAATTTTAACGCCATTTACATTGGCATACTGATGTTTAAAGCCAGCAGGAGGATTAGCCGCCTTTACTGCTGTGCTTGCAAATCTGGCGTTTGCAGATGTTGTGAACATAATTAAGAGGAAGTAAATTGCTCCAATTACGAATAAGAATTTTCCTGTTTTTTTCATGATTTATTTGATTTAGTTGATGATTTATTTTTTAGGATTACTGCTAATGTCTTTGTAGGCGTTTGGAAGGTTAAAATTAAAATGAAGCCAGTTGAATAGGGTATAGCCTTTGTTAAATTCATCCATCTTGATGGAAGCCTTGGCCTGCTCTAGTGTAAGTCCATTAGCAACTGCTTTTTCTATATTGAGTTTTAAGGCTTCTACATAGTCGATGGTATATTTAATCCCAGCCTTATTTGTGATTCGGCCATGACCAGGAATTACGATTGCATCAGTCGGAAGAAAATTATAGACCTTTTTTAAATTCTCTACTGGTTCGAGAAAGAAACCATCAAATAGCCATGGTATGGCCGGGCTTTCGGCGATGAATGGATTACCAGCCCAGAAAACTTTCGTTGATGGCATCCAAACAAATAGATCTGCTGGAGATTGAGCTGTGCCAACATTCATAAATTCTATAATCTTGCCTTTTCCTAAATCGAGCTTAAGGTTGCTGTTTTTAGGAATTACAATATCTGCAGGGCGATAGACTGTATTTTCAATTCCTCTATTTGTTCCAAATAACATCACCATAAATTGTTTAATGCCCTCGTAGTTAGTTGCTAAATTTTCTTTAGCAAACTCATTTTGAATAATTAAGGTACCCTCTGGTAATAGATAATTGCTAAAACAATGATCACCATGATCACTTGTGTTTACCGCAAAGAGAATAGGCTTATCAGTAACCGAACGAATTAGTTTAATCTGTTGATCATAAAGTCTTTTGGTCATCATTACTTCAATGAGCAATACTCCCTTTTCACCAATTATAAAACCTCCCGTAGTTGCCTGTGGAATACCTTTTGAGGTTTCAGCTTCAGCAGTGGTGGGGATTATTGCATAAGTATCTACTGTGATTTTTTGAAGCTTTAATTCAACTTTGTTTGCGTCCCAAATAGGAACGGTTGGTGGGAGTGGCATTTGCGCTTTGACATTGCTGGTCGTGCTGAAATGTAGCAGCAGCAGGAACAGCGCTAATAATTTAGTTGTTTTCATGATTTTGTGTTTATTATTTGCTTTGATTAATCTTTATCATTCCCTTCTTGCTGAATATGCTAATGAAGTTGCCATCAGGATCTCGGATGATTGTGCTTTTTAAGCCTTTATTATTAAGTTGAGCTTCCTTAAATGCAAATGCTACCTTTTTCTTCTCTAGCTCTTTAGTAATGGCTGTTAGATTGTCGACATATAGGATCAGGGCCTTATTTCCAATTAACTGCATGTGTTTAGGAGGATCTGCAAATAATTCTGGTAAACGGAAAGATTCTTCCACTTCCAAAAGTTCCAACCGAATTCCAGCACCTTCTACAAAAGCAGTTTTGGCATGGATAATTGGATATTCTGATCGCTCTACCAATTTAAAACCGAGTACATCATGGTACCATTTAATAGATTCTTCGAGGTTCTGTACACTGATGGCCATTCCGAAAAGACGGTATTTCTCTTGTCCAATTGCTTCATTAGTAAAATAAAAGTAGGCCAAAAAGAAAAATAGGAGTTTGATTTTTGTTTTCATAATCAATTATTTAGTGTTGATATCCTCCGTAATATTTTACCGGAGACCATTCTGGAATTACTGGAGCAATACCAGGATCTAATGATTTATACTCATCTTTTGCATAAACTATTTTTCCATTCACAATAGTGATTTTGGCAGAGATTTTTCTTACCTCATCTGGCTGGAGTTTGAAATAATCATCGGATAGCAAAACAAGATCGGCATACATTCCCTTTGCAATTGTTCCTTTTAGTTTTTCTTCGCCAGAGAACCATGCGCTCCCAGAGGTATATAGTTTTAGAGCGGTGTATTTATCCAATATTTGGTCTTCAGGCCAAAACTGCATTCCACCTATAGTTTTTCCGGTAAGCAACCAATGGATAGCCATCCACGGATTATAGGTTGAAATTCTTGGGGCATCTGTTCCCATTCCAACAGGAATTCCCGATTGAAGCATTTGTTTAATTGGAGGAAGTTGTCTATTTGGTTTTCCATTTAGCTTGGTATAAAGTTCCCCCTGGAAATACATTCTAAATTGTACGGCGATACCTCCACCAAGTTTTTTTACCCGCATTAGCTGCGGTTCTGTAATGGTTTCTGCATGATCAAAAAACCACTTTAAACCATTAAATGGAATTTCTTTATCCACTTTTTCGAATATGGATAACATTCTTTCTATAGATTCTCCATAGGTGGCGTGTAGCCTGAATGGCCAGCGGTTTTTTACCAATAGTCTTATTATGGGTTCTAAGTCGATTTCCATACTATCGGAGAGCACGATTCTGGGTTCTAGGAAATTTTCAAAATCTGCTGCTGAAGCGATAATATTTTCGCCAGCACCTTCCATCGAAAAACCATTAGCCATGAGCATGTGATCGTTTTTATTTGGATAGGTCTCGGCTACCCATTTTTCGTAGTCTTGCAGTTCTGTTCCCTTTTTCTGAGCGAAAAGGTAGTACGATGTTCTTAAATTTAGTTTTCCTGCTTTGGCCAGTTCAGTCGCAATGTTATAGTCAGCATCATAATTTTGTCCGCCACCAGCTGCATCAACAGCGCTTGTTAAACCGAAACTATTCAGCTCCCTGTAAAATTGGAGGGTGCTGTTTAACCTTTCTTCGTGGTTTAGTACCGTTGTTAAAGCAAGCGTAGTATAAATTGCTTTTGGTGTTTCTTTTGCAAACATTAATCCGGTGAGGTTGCCAGCTTTATCTGTTTCCAGTAAGCTGCCTTCGTAATGGGTATTTTTGTTATAGCCCAGTACCTCGATTCCTTTCTTGTTCAGAAAAGCTTTTCCATATAAATAAGTAATTAAAGCAGGTTTATCAGGTACAGCTTGATTAATTTCATCAATGGTTGGTTGTCTCTTTTCTTCAAATTGAAATTCATTCCATCCACCTATTACCTTAATCCATACGCCAGGAGGTGTTCGCTTTGCTTGTTCGCTCAGCATCTCCATTGCTCTTTTCAAGGTTTTTACTCCATCCCATCTCAATTCGCTATTGAAGTGTAATCCTTCGCGAATAATATGCATGTGGCTATCGTTAAGGCCCGGAACCACTGTCTGGCCTTTAGCATCAATAACTTTTGTATTGATATTTTTAAAACCAGAAAGCATTTCCTTGTTGGTTCCAGTTGCTTCAATTATTCCACTTTTAATCGCTACAGATTGCCGGAACTCATTTGCTTTAACCATTGTTGCAATCTTTGCATTAATAATGATGATATCTGCACCACGCTGAGCCATCAGGCTGAAAGAGAAGAAACAAAAGAGGGTGGATAAATATATTTTGAACATGATTTTATATTTAATTGTGAATAATTGCTTCGATGTTTTGAAGCCAGTTGAGTACATTCGCTGCATCCTCCCGCCAGGTAGGTTGTCCAAGTACGAAATGGTTTCTGCCTTCGAGTAACTGGTATTCTGTAATAGAATCTGGGTGGCTGTATTTTTTGAAGTTGGCGTGATTTAAGGATGCGGGAATGAAGTTATCAGCAGTGCCAGCTAAGAATAATAAAGGTGGGTGTGGTTTTTCGAAATCGATTTCGGCAGCATTGGTTGTCGCATCTCTAATTACTAATTTTGATTCTGGTGTCAACAGTTTATAATAGCCATCCTTTTGTTTGTCATAGCTCATGTTATTGGTAAATGCGTATTGCCATTCCTGAAAGGACATGAGGTAGCTCTTAGTGGCATCAGTGAAAAAACCCAGCGCATTCCAGCCTGCTTTATAAAAGGAGAACTTGAATGTGAAAATGCCTTTAGGCTGCAAGGAGTGGATTGCTATTCCGGCACAGCCTAAGGTCCGTTGAAGTAGCAACTGAACAATCAGACCACCCATTGAATGTCCAATTAATATTGGCTTTTCATCCATAGCTACTGCAATTGTTGCATAGTGTTCCGTGAGGTTGTTCAAACGTTGGGAGGCAATTGCCGCATCAGGTTGTTTTTGCCTGAGGATATCAGCTGGTTCATTTTTGTAGGGCCAGGCCGGCGCATAGGTCGTATAACCATTTTCCTTGAAATAGGCGACCCATTCATCCCAACAATTATTGCTTACAAAAGCGCCTGTGATGAATAATACAGATTTGGTGATTTTCTTTTTCATTTAATGGCTGTTTTGTCGATGCCTGTTCAAATGGTATTCCGTTTATTTATATGTCTGATTTATAGTTGTTTATGTTTTTTTTTTGGCCTTTGGATTAACTTTATTTCGTGGCAGATAATTCAGAACAACGAAATAGGGTTGTTCATCATTTTTGTTTGAAATCTGAGCGATATCACTCTAAGTGGAGCGTAAAAGCCAAATGGCTCTGCATCAACGCTATGTCGCTGTATTTTCGTTGTTTTTCGATAGCATAGTTTTCTAAAAGAAATAAGTGATGTAGAGCGCGTTTAAAGGCGGTTTCGGTCTTTGGCACATGGGTTGGAATGCCAATTCAAAATCAACTCAAATGAAAAAGTTAATCTATCTGTTCTTGTTCTTGCCGTTTTTTTGCTACGGACAAAAGCCAAATTTTAAATCCTTGCGCTACGATGAGGATAACGCCCATTTTGCTCAGGATTCTACAGCAACCTGGTACCAGCGGTTCAAGTTTATACCGCTGAATACTAAAAAAAGCTCCTATTTAAGTTTTGGTGGCGAATTCCGCAGTCAGTATTTCAACTATGTCAATCCTTTGTGGGGCGATGAACCAAAAGATGCAGATGGCTTTGTACTTTCCCGTTATCTATTGCATAGCGATTTACATTTGGGGAAAAGTTTGCGTGCTTTTGTGCAGCTTCAAAGTAGTTTAAGCAATGGTGAAGCTGAAGCGCCTAGCGCAGTAAATGAGAACCCACTCGACCTCCATCAGGCTTTCCTAGACTTTAACTTTCTTTCAGGAAAAAACCATAGCCTAATATTTAGGATTGGCAGACAGGAATTGCTTTACGGTTCACAGCGATTGGTTTCTGTAAGAGATGCACCAAATAACCGTCAATCTTTTGATGGGGCTAAAATTTTATTCGGTGCTAAACGGTTTAAAGCAGATGCTTTTTTCTCTCACTATGTACAGGCAAAAAACGGAATTTTTGATGATGTTCCCACTTCAAACATTGCTTTATGGGGTACTTATGCTACCCTTAACCAAGCGCCAGTCATTAATGCTTTAGATGTTTATTATCTAGGCATCAAAAAGAGAAGTGCAGTATTTGATGATGGGAAAGGCGAGGAGCTAAGGCATTCTATCGGTTTGCGCAGTTATAAGGCAGGGAGTAATTGGCAATATGATATTGAGGGACTATATCAGTTCGGTACATTTAGCAACAGTAAAATTTCGGCATGGACCATCTCTGCAAATGTATCTCATGCTTTTGATGTTAACCTGCATCCTAAACTTGGACTAAAAACGGAGTTGATTAGCGGAGACCTGGACTATGCAGATGGAAAGCTGAATACCTTTAATCCACTATTTCCAAGAGGAGGCTATTTTGGATTAGCGGCATTAATTGGCCCATCAAATTTGTTTGATGTACATCCTTCGGTAGAATTTTCAGCAGCTAGAAACCTGGTTTGGACAACTGATTATGATGTATTTTACAGGTTGAGTAAAAATGACGGAATTTATGCAGTCAATGGTCGCTTACTTTATTCGGGTAAGGGTACCAATGCTGTTCATATAGGTGGACAACTGGGCACTTCATTAGAATATACGCCTATGCCATTTTTATATGTGAGGGCAGAGGTAAACTGGTTTAGCGCCGGAGCATACCTTAAACAAGCTGGCAACGGAAAAGATATTTTAATGTCGGGAATTACGTTTACCTTAAAGTTTTAGTGAGCGCTGATGGTTAGTGATAGTTGTTAAAGTCTTTCTTAATCCCAAGTCTTTTCATTTTTGAATTGAGCGTTGTCGGTGGCAGCTTTAAGAGTTCAGCAGCACCACCCGTTCCCCATATTTTACCGTTACACTTCTTAAGTGCAGCCAGGATATGTGTTTTTTCGCTTTCGCTCATAGAGCTAACAATTGGCTCGCTGAAACCCGTTGAGGCCGGGTTTAGAAGTTGTCTTGGTAAATCGATATGGTCTATTTGGTCATTTTTACTAAGTAGAATATTTCGTTCAATTAAATTTTCCAGTTCGCGGATATTACCCGGCCAATGATAGGTTTTCAGCTGGTCAACTACTTCATTTGAAAGTTCACGAACATTTTTCCCGGTTTTCCGGTTGTAATAGGTAAGAAAATGCTTAGCCAAAACAGGTATATCGTCTATGCGGTCTCTCAAAGCCGGCATCACAATCGGGATTACATTTAACCTGTAATACAAGTCAAGCCTAAATCTGCCTTCTGCAACTTCCTGTTCGAGGTTGCGATTGGTTGCAGCTACTATGCGTACATCAGTTTTAATGGTTTCCCGTCCACCAACCCGTTCAATTTCTTTTTCTTGCAATACACGCAATAATTTTACCTGAATTTCCAATGGGATTTCTCCAATTTCATCCAAAAATATAGTACCGGTATGCGCCTGTTCAAATTTTCCTATCTTCTTGTCGTAAGCGCCAGTAAAGGAGCCCTTTTCATGACCGAATAATTCAGATTCAATTAAGGTTATAGGTAAAGCAGCACAATTTACCTTTATGTAGGGCTTATTATTTCGGGGTGAAAGTGCATGAATTCGATGTGCTATTTTCTCCTTTCCTGTACCACTTTCACCGAGAATTAAGACAGATGAATTTGCCGGGGCAACCTGGATGATATTATCAAAAACTTTTAATAGCAAATGGGAATTTCCGATAATGCCTTCAAACAAATTGCTTTTTTCAATTTTCTGTTCTCTGTTGGCTGGCCTATATTCAACTTTTCCAGTAGAGATTAAGGTTTGCTGTGGGTCAGAAAGTAATGTGTCAATAAATCCTGTAAGAAATTTTTCGTAGCGATTCCCAAATAGCAAATGGTCTTCGCCGTATGCATTTGTAAGCCTGGAGTAGAAGTTAATGAAAAATATTCCCTTTCCATTTATTTGTAGTGGAAGAACAAAATGGGAATTCATCTTAAAGTTTTTTGTGATTAGCTTTTTAATACTTTGTTTATAAAGCAATCCAATAAGGTCTTCCTGGTCGTAGTAGTTAGCAAAACTATCCAATGGGTCTTCATTGCTTAAGGTAGATAAATCCTTAAGACTGATGCCGGTAATGGTGGCAAGTTCTGCTGGTCCGATATTTTGATATTCATCGTAACCAATCCTTAAGAAACCATACTCATTAAAGGGTTGTTCTCTTTCAGATTTGAAACCTACTGTAACGTATTCAAACGGAACATAGGGCTGTAGCGCCTTACTAATGCCCAATAACTTTTGCTTCCAATCTGCATCTGAGTTTATAATCTGTGCGGCCTTTCTTTGAAGTGCCGTGTCTTGTCTAAAACCTATTTCCTTGTTATTCTCATAGCGGTACAGGGCAATTTCTAAAGCAACAATTACATCTTTATCACGAAATGGCTTGATTACAAAACCATAAGGTTTAGTTTTTTTTGCTGCTTCGAGTATCTTTTGATTGGAATTTGCAGAAATGAAAATGAATGGGAGATTGAGTTCTGTAAGGCTATTTGCTAAATCTATACCCGATAATTCACCTATTAGTTGAATATCAATCAACACAAAATCAGGTTGTTTGCGATGGATAATTTCTAAAGCCTCTGCTACCGTGTTTGCAATACCGGATAATCCATAGCCTGCCTTTTTTATAATTCGACTTAGGGTATCTGCAATGATGAACTCATCTTCTACAATAAGGATTTCTTTAGGCATTAATTAGGGTTTAATGATTATAGTTGGGTGAACAGCCTATAGATAGAGGATTAACTATCCATAGACTGTATATTCAAACAGAAAGCCAAACATTACCGCATTTAGCTTTAATGCTTAAAAATACCTATTTAATTTAATGTTCCGAAGAAATTGGCCTTGAACCTTTTTATTTCTACGGTATCTCGTTGTTTTCATTCTGCACGCAACGTTATATCGTTGCTTCTTATCAATTGTGCTCATTAGCTTTAAATCACATTTTCAAATAGTAATCTAATTTATTGTTATAATGTATCTTCATTTTTTATTCTGATGTAAAATTGGGCGTTTCGCTAAAAGTGGCCACTGGTTTTCATCCATCGTGGCCATCTCAGGGTAAGTTTCAAGTTGACCACTACATTTCTAAAAATAGTTATCCCTGCTTTAGTATTTCACTTTTCAATCTCTATCCCGTATGTGGAAGCTGTAATAACGTTAAAGGGACGAATAAAATAGATTTCCTTCTCTATACAAGTAAGTCTAATACATCTTCATTGCAGTTCTATCTTGCTAAGGAAAGCCATGGTAGATTTCTAATTAGCCGTGACCCAAATGATATCATTATTGGCTTGAAATCTTTACAAAAAACGCTACCACCTGGTTTTTCTGATTTTGCCAAATTATTCGAGATCGAAGGTATTTATGAGCAATACAAAGATGTAGCGGAGGAGTTAATACTAAAGGCAGAGATCTACACCCAGCCTATAAATTAGTCCTCATAAATAGTTTTTCTGATTTTATCAAACCTGAAAATATCGACAGGCTAATAACAGGGAATTATACTTTGGAAGAAGATATACATAAACGTCCGCTGTCAAAATTCGTTCGTGATATTAGTAAAAGTATTGGACTAATAAAGGAGGATTGGGTTTAATTTCGTTTATAATCAGTTCATACAAGTTATTTAAATTACTAATTACCTGCCATTACAACATTATTAAGAAATATGAGGACGTGATAGATGGATGTTATTCCTCCAAAATTTTCGAAAAACCACCTATTTCAATCAATTCGTCCATAAAATGGTTCGAATTTCGCGCCGCCACTGACCCCGTAACTGGGCAAGAGATTTTTAATAGTCTTTTGCTCTTTTTTTTTCTCTCTAATTTATTGTTTGTCAGGAGGATACGCTTAAACGTTTCGCTCAGTAAAGCGGTTCGATGTTGCAGGCTTTCAAAATCAAATTTTTCGGGGAGCATCGAACCAATCAGCCTTCTTTTATCGTTAATCGTAGATTTGGTGAAAATTGGGAATAATTGAGTGAGCGTAAACATCGCATCATTCAGGATGGGCTCTAGCTGTGCTATTGTATATTTCTTTTTCGTGATTTCTTCTAATTTTGCTTCGGTTTTTGTGATATTTTCTTCGCACTCCAGTTTTAAGGTTTTATAATCATTTCCATCAATATCCCCCAACAATAGCAGTTCTCTTGCCCGTGCAAGTTTATTATTGTTCTCGGTAAGCTGTTTAGCCAACTTTTTTACTTCCCTATAACGAGTAAATTACTTATTTTTAAGTATTTAGATTTCATACCTATCTCCCTATATTTAACTTAACCAAACCAGTAACATCCCCTAAGCGGATTTACAAATTTAGCTCTTGATACTTTTATTTTACTGTGAAATAAGATAAATCTGTACAATTTATCTAGTGAGTTAGTTAATGCCAGTCCTACACCGTATCCTTTAGGTTAATAATTTATTGAAGTTATATATGTATAAATCAAAATCAAGGTTGTCGTATACTTTTATATTCCTAGCGAGCTTTATAATAGTCTCCTGTGCCAGTCAATTAATCCCCAAAGGAGCATTCGTGGTTGATCGAGACAAGCCCTTCCACGTAGAAATACCTTCCAATCTTGGACGCGGTTACCAGTGGAAGCTAGCAGATACGGTAAATTATAAAGTTTTATCACATGATTCAAAACCAAATATAGATAAATCACAAGCAACAGATATAGAACTCTTTGAGATAACTACCAGCAAAAAAAAAGGAAGTCATCAAATCGTATTCTATTATTTGAGACCTTTTGAAAAGAATATTGACACGGCAAATGCCGAAAAATTTGTGAAAATAATTTTTGTAAAGAAATGAGAAGAATATTTACTTTAATCTTGTTTATTGTACAGGGCCAATTGTGCCTCGCTCAAAGCTATGGATTTGTCCCGCCAACGAAATCTCAAGAAGATATGATCTTGAGCTCTCATGGTAAGCTTTTTGGTAGTGAATACCTGAATTTTGATGAGGATAAAGTTCCTCATTTTAACATAGTGGATCCAAATCTGTCAGAAATGGACCTAAGGAAGCATAATTTAATTACACCTGTAAAAGATCAAGGAAACTGTGGGAGCTGTTGGGTATTCGCCTCAGTAGCTTCGTATGAAAGCTCATACGCAATGCGCAACCATGGAAAAATGGTTAGTCTTTCTGAGCAAAATGCATTAAACTGTTCCAATGGTGGAAGTTGTCAGGGTGGTTTCCCAGCTTTGTTAATGAAGTGGTGGGTTGAGGATAGAAACACGGTAAAAAGCACCTCTCAGATTCCGTACACGGGCGTACAGGTTTACTGTTCTACTGGTTCAGGAGGATTTAAGGCGGTTGCTTGGGACTATGTGGATAAGCAGCGTAGATGGGATAAAAGACCACCTGTTTCAGAGATCAAGGAAGCTATTGCTAGGCATGGTGCCATTCTCACGGCAATGTATTCTACCCTGCAATTCCAGAGTTTTATCGGAAATGAGGTATTTAACCAAACCACCCCAAATGATGTTAACCATGTGGTGACTATCGTAGGTTGGAGTGATTTGAAGGCTGCCTGGCTAGTCAAAAATTCATGGGGTACACAATGGGGTAATAGTGGATATGCTTGGATTGGCTACAATAGTAATAATATTGGAGTATGTTCTTTGTGGATCGACGCTGAAATCAATAACAATTTACAACCAGAAACAATCTCCGGAGATTTTCAAATCTCCATTACTGATAATCTATCTGCAGACCAGGTCTATGAGGAGGTATATGTGACCATTAATGGCCAAACAGAAGTATTTAGCATTGGAACTGGCAATAGCACCACAACTAGTAAAATCATCCAAATCCCAGGCGGACAGACTAGCAATTACACCATTCGCTCCAAAACGACTTTTAAAGACGCTTACGGCCAAACTCGAATCGGTTTAGGGGAAGGGTCTGGAACGCTTTTAGGCTCTGGGAATTCAAAGTACAGAGTGATGATCAGTAAATTCTTATCTGCGGATAGAAGTAAATATGAAATAATCTTACATCAATGAAAAAGCTAATAATTTTCATTCTTTTATTACTCTTAAACAACCATACGCTTTGGGCTCAATGTAAAGTATTAGGTTCAGAGTATCTTCAAGAAGAAAATGCTTCACAACCGGCAGATCAAATTAATGAAGATGAATTACCCGCTGAATTGCTCAAAAACGCAAATTATATTGGGCAATTTTTCCTAGTTAGTCCCAAATTCAGGGTGACCACGAGTGAAACTGCGTCGAATGCGAAAACCTATTGCGAATGTGAAGACACGAACTGTGGTGCAACCATATTCATTGGTAGTAAGTTACTTGCCGCTTATAAAAACGGCTTTTCAACTAAAGACGGTCTCTACGGACTTATTGCGCATGAGGTTGCCCACGTTACACAGTGTAGATTAGGGGTTACAAAAAAAATATCTGGCGTGCAGATTGAACTACATGCGGATTTTTTAGCTGGATATTTCCTGGGCAGAAAAATGAAAATACAGCTTACCGACCTTCGGGAATTTTCTGCTGAGCTTTTTAAGAGGGGTGATTTTAGATTTAACGACAACCAGCATCATGGCACTCCTGAAGCTAGGGTAAGATATATGTTGGTCGGAGCATCATTGAATATGCTTGAGCTAGCAGATGCGGCCAATTATGGATTAAACTTACTGGCGGGTAATGTCGGAGTTTTTAATATCATGGGAGCATGGAGCTCGAATCTTAATAATACCCAAGGATTTGCGGCAAAATTTTTTATTTCTAGTCAGCAAGGCAATCTAGTTTTTCAACCATTTAATCCCTATAATAATCAGCCCCTTGCATATCCAACTTTTGCTTCACAAATCAGCCTTAATCAGTACCGGATTATATGGCCATCCAATAATCCTTACACGCCAGGAATTATACAGGAATTTTTGGTGGTTTCTAATAATCGGATTGTAGTCACTAATAGTATCGGGCAGGTGGATGTCTGGCTCAGGTAAATAAGATCTAAGGGTTTTTATAAAAAAATGGCGATATATATTAAACTAGCCTGATAAAAACACTATGATACCGTAATGTCACAAACAAAATTGAGAAATGAACAGTCTAAATTAATCTCAATGCGAGGTGTTTTCAAAAAATACTTGCAGTTTATCTGATCCCCGGACCCGGTAACCGGTTGCGCAAAAATTCATCAAATTTATTCTTATAACTTCTGCTCACCGTAAATTTATTTCCGTTATTGAGCAGGATTTGGTATCCATCAACCTGCTTGACGTGATTAAAGGATATTATTTCAGACCTGTTGATTCTTAAAAATTCAGTCCGCTCTTGAATAGCCTCTTCTATATGCTTCATCGTATGATAGGTTATGTGTTCCCCATCAGTTAAAAAAATCCGTACATAATTTAACATCGATTTGATGTATAAAATCTTTTCAAGCTGTATGCTAATGTATTTATGCTTTGAGCCTCCCTTTACCAGTAGAAAGCCGTCGGGATTTTTAATGAACGATTCATTTGACTTTGTTTCCAATAGGCGCTGAACCTGCTGAATAAATTTAACTTCGCTTACTGGTTTAAGTAAATAGCCATCTACGCCGATCTCAAAACTTTGCGCTTCGTATTCCGCATGGCCTGTAACGAATATCAAGAAATCGCAGTATGGCCTAAGCAATTTTGCGGCCTCGATGCCATTGATCTGTGGCATTTCAATATCTAAAAAGACTACGTCAACATGTTTTTGATCATGTAAATATGTTAATGCGTGAAGCATTATTGAAACTTTTTAAGTGGGCTACTCCGGGTCTCATCAATATGAGTTCCTCGAGCTGGGTCAGGGAGTGGTCTTCATCATCAATAGTTATACATTTTAGTTCCATAATAAAATAGCCTCGGCAAAGTATATCGCTAAAATAATAATTATATTTTTAATTAGCAATGTCTAGCTGTTTTGGAAGTCTTTCACATAGCGGTACAGGTTGTTCGCATAAAAAAGCGGTCGGTCGCATAAAAATCTTGGATGAATCTCCATTATTTAGGATTTTATCAGCGAAATAATGGTTCATTTATTAACTCGTCATTTCAACTTTTTAGTTTTTACCAAGCTGTCGGAAGCCCATGGCATGAAAAGAAGGGGATAAGAACCTCCTTCTTTGAAATGTGAGCAATGAATGCGCGCTTGAAGTTGGTGTTTTCGCATTACATGACCTTTTTGTTTTTTAAAATCATCTTATTGAGCTAAATTTCCAGCAGTTGTTTCAGCTTGTGTTTAGGGCTTTAAAGGTTGGTCATTACTCTTGCGCTGATATCGCCATATAGGGTATAGTGGCTACTAAATACAACGATGTTATGTTTTTTAATTTCTTCTCTGATCTTAAAGAATGGTGCACCCATGGCAATGCCGCAAGCTTTTGCTTCGTTGCTACGAGCGATAACACAGCCATCGTTGTTGCTTTAAATTTCAATTCAATTCCACCGAATCCTGCTGTACTTAACCCCGTCTGCCTTTTTAGAAACTAGCCGGTAAATCTCTTCATACCTAAGTTTGGGGTAGCCTTTGATAAATTAGTTTATCTTTGCAGTGAATTTTCAGCTCTCATCTGTTATGAAACCTTTAAAGGCATTCTTTCTATTTCTACTGACCGTTTTTCTCACTACAGGTGCCTTTGGGCAGACTATTGAACTGTACACTTCCTATCATGATATTTTTGCCTGTCAGGGAAGTGTTTCACAGTCACCCGCTGTTCTCAGGCTAAATCTTTCCGGGAATAATCTCCGTTCAGGAATCATGCTCTCGGTATCTCCAGGCTTTGAGATTTCAAGAAATCTTAAAACAGCTTATTCAGGCAGTCTAACCGTTGAGGCTATGGGAGGAACGGTAAATGAAATCATATTGTACGTCCGCTCATCTGCCGATGCCCCTGCAGGGATGATCGAGGGAACGGTCACTGCATCTTCAGCCAGGGCACAGACAAAGACAGTGAAACTTACCGCGGCGATCAGGGGAACTATCCCGTCTATTCCCGATCAGATTGTTGCCAACGGCGCTCCTACAAAGGCGGTCGATCTTGCCGGGAATAACTATTACTGGGTGAACGATAACCCCGGTGTGGGACTTCCGGCAAGTGGGTTTGGCCCGATACCTTCCTTTGCGGCGGTCAATAATGGTAGCAGCCCGGTAACTGCCTCGATAAAAGCCATACCCTTTTCATCTGGTCAGGCCTTTGTCACCGGAGCGGTCAGTAATAATTTCGCACTTATTAACCTGGCAACCAATAAAACTACAGTTCTTGTCGGACTGGGAAATGAGCCTATGGATGTACTGTTCAGCCCGGATGGGGAAATCCTTTATTACCTCAACTCGAAGTCCCCTGTACTCAGCTTCAAGGTGGCTGCAAGTTTTGCAAGGGAAACTAGAATACCCCTTCCGGGACAGCCCACGAGGATGATTTCAAATGCGGACGGGAGCCGGGTCTACCTGGTGAGCAATAACTCCAACGCGGTTTATGTGGTCAATACCTTAACCCGGACACTTACTGCTACCATACAGGTGGGGGCAGGGCCGGAGTATATGGCACTCAGTACCGATGGTGCTACGCTCTTCGTTTCCAATGAAGATGGCAATTCCGTTTCCCTTATCAATACAGCGGATAACGTTGTTTACCGGACTTTTACAGACGGGGGCGGTAGGAAACCCAATCATCTGGTCTGCAGCCCTGACGGAAAAAGGCTTTATGTCGGTTTTTCAAGAGGAATCAACGTTGTCGATATCGCAACGGGTACGGTAATCAGTTCCATACTCACAGCAACAGTTTCCGGTCTTTCTATCAGTCCGGACGGCAGCCGTATCTATGCATCGATTTCTGCGCTGGACCGTGTGGAAATATATGATACTAACGATTATTCACTAATCAAGCGCCTGCAGGTGGGAAGCTATCCGAATGGCTCCCGCGTAAGCGCCGATGGTAACTGGCTATATGTGGTCAACACCTCCAGCGGAGGCGTTTCCGTAATCAATACCATTACCAATGAACTGGTGTCGAGTGCGGGTGCAGGTGTTTGGTCCAGTGCCCACGGAAATTTTATTTTGGGCGGGCTCACCTGCAATACCGGTATTGTAAATTTTAAGATTACGGTCAATCCATTGGGTGCTGGAAGCCTGGTTATCAGCGGGAACCCGATCGCACTGCATACGCAAAGGGGAACTCCTTCGGAAGCAACTACGGTGAGTGTTTTGGCGAGTGGCATTAGCACCGATGTAACGGTTTACGCGCCGATAGGGTTTGAAGTTAGCAGGGACAATACTGATTTTAGTGACAAGCTTACACTGCCTGCCGCTGATTTAACCGTGCCGGTTACCATTTATATCAGGCTCAGGGCAGATAATACCGCGGGAACATTTAAAGGGGAGGTCAGTGCGGTCAGCGATGGGGGTGCTTCTTCATCACTTTCCATCCCGGATGGAACTGTCGATGAGCTTCCGGTAATTACGGTTTCGGCCGTAAGCGGTAGCGTCCTTTCCTGTCAGGGAAGTGCATCACTGTCACCCAATTTATTGCATTTTACCCTCGGTGGCGAAAATCTTTTTGCACCACTTTCGTTAAAGGCACCTCCCGGCTTTGAGCTTTCCGGGAACCCTTTTTCTGGTTTTGGGAAAACCATTTTATTTGCCCACCAGAATGGCCTGATCAGGGATGCGGAGGTTTATGTAAGGTCGGCAGCCGATGCTTCAGAAGGTGAAATCATCGGTGAGGTGCTGATAGAATCTGCCGGGGCTGAAACCCAGAGGGTAGCAGTTAGTGCAACGGTGATGGCAATGCCGCGATTGGATAGGATAGCGGATATAGAGGTAGTCGAGGACAGGCCAACCAGCGTCATTGCCTTCAGCGGCAGTTATGGCCGTGTTGTCTGGACAAATGACAGACCCGATATAGGGTTGGCTGCCAGCGGCACTGGCGATATTGCATCCTTTTTACCGCTGAACAGTGGACCGCTCCCGGTAACAGCAACCCTGAGGGCTGTTCCCTTAACTGCTACGGGAGACGGATGTGAAGGGGATGCAGTCATTTTTAAAATTAATGTAAGCCCCGCTGCACCATCGCTAACACTTGAAGGGAATATTCCGGTACTGGGTACGGTTTATGGCACACCCTCGGCTGCAGCGGTATTCAGCCTTTCCGGAAAAAGACTCTCATCAGCTGTCCGCCTGGTTGCACCTGAAGGTTATGAGATCAGCGAGGATAATACAGCCTTTTCAAGGAAACTGGATGTTGCGGTTGGGCAGGAGGGAAAAAGAGTATTGTATATACGTCTGGGGGCTTTCGCTGATGTAGGTGACTACCAGGGGCAGATCAGTGGTGTTTCACCGGAAGCCGGTGCGGCATCTCTCGCCGGACTTATTGGCCATGTCCTGCCGGCCCCGCTTACCCTAACACCGGCCGCAATACAGAAAGTTTATGGAAAATCTCTTCCTAATTCCTTATCCACCAAAAATTTTATCGCCACAGGGCTGAAAAACGGTGACCGTATCGAAACCGTTGAGCTGGACATCACTGCTGGTATACGCCCAAAAGATCCTGTTGGCAAATACAGCAAGGCAGCAGTTCCCGTTTCAGTTCAGGGAAGCCTTGTTGCCGGAAATTATTCTATGGACTTTATTCCTGGAGATGTTGATGTTGAGAAGGCAAAGCTTAGGATAAGGGCCGAGGATAAGGTGAGGAGATATGGGAAGGCCAATCCGGAACTCACCCTGCTATACAGCGGCTTTGTCAATCAGGAGGGATTGGTGGATCTGATCGGAATGCCGGTGGCAAGCACTAACGCGGGGCCGGCCTCTGTACCTGGTTATTATGTTATTTCGGTTGCGGGGGCCGCTTCCCTTAATTACCAGATTGATTACGTGCAGGGAATATTGACGGTGATTCCAGGAAGTATAGCAGTTGAGGCTCCAACGGCCTTTTCTCCAAATGGGGATGGGGTGAATGATCAGTGGAATATCCAAAATATCGGCCTGTATCCAAATTGCCGGGTTGAGGTTTTTAACCGGGGCGGAACCAAGGTGTTTTCCTCTGTTGGCTATCAGAAACCATGGGACGGCACTTATAACGGGAGCGATCTGCCGGTGGGTACCTACTTCTATACCATACTTACAGGCAATGGGACAAAGGTTGCTTCGGGCTGGGTGGTGATCATCAGGTAGTGATATGACAATTTTAAGGACTAGCCAACCCTACAATCCCGATCCACATTCCACAGATCCAATTGTTACAATGTCCAATATTAATGATCCTTCTTATGAAGAATCCTGGGGGGATGGGCTGGTACTAAACAAATTTAAACATCAAAGGTGATTTAATCAATTTTTTTAAATATCACCTGCTCAGGCCGACGGATCAGGGGAATCTGGTGTGTTTTGACAGGGTTGTAGGAGGATGGTTAGGGGAAGGTTGGGAGGCTGATGGTGTTTTGGTCGGGTTAGGTGGTGGAGGGATAGGAGGAGCTCAACAGGCATGAAGTTTGTTTGTTTCAACAAATGGACATTGTTTTGGTTGTGATTTAGAAAGAGGTTTGGTTTTTTTTAGCTGCCCCCTGCAGGCCGGGCCATCTGCTGTATCTTTTGTTCTGGAAGGATGCCGCGTCTGTCCCTGACAGGGGAGGATTATGATGGTCAGTTTTTCTTTGGCGGAGTTTTTTACTCTAGCTTGATCCACCTCGGCAACTACAGCGTTGAATGGCCCGGCTTTAAACTTCAATATGCTGGATGAAAAGCCACCTGATATAAATCCGGGTTACTCAAAACTTGCTTTTACTGGTCTGTTGATTGTCGTTGTTAATTAAAGGAGTGTCTGAACTCCAAAGGTGAAACGTTTGTCTTCGTCTTGAAGAGCTTGCTGAACGATTGTGAATGTTCAAAGCCCAATTCATAAGCAATTTCCGAAACGGAAAGATTTGTATTTGATAATTTTTCTTTAGCTTTTTCTATGATTGCGTTCTGGATGTACTGTTGTGTGTTTAGTCCTGTCAATGAACTCAACATATCACTCAGATAGCGCTGCGATAGCTTTAATTCTGTACTGATATATTTTACGGACGGTAAGCCGTTTTTCAGACTGTTTTCTTCTTCAAAATAGTGGTCTAAAAGTTTGTCCAAAGAAGTTATGATATCGTGATTGATTGCTTTTCTCGTAATAAATTGCCTGTTGTAAAAACGGTTACTGTAATTCAATAACAATTCTATCTGTGACACCAGAACATCCTGGCTGAAGTGGTCAATGTTGTTATCCAATTCATCGGCTATTGTAGCAAATAAATTGGCTATGATTTCTTTTTCTTTTGCCGACAGAAACAAGGCTTCTGAAACATCGTATGAGAAAAAGCCATAGTGATTTATTGTTTTTCCCAACGGATAATTTCGGATAAAGTCCGGATGGAAATACAAAGCAATACCCTGATAGCTCTCTGTGTCTTCCGGTGAACAAACGATTTGTTTTGGCTTCAAAAATGCTAATCCGCCTTCTTCAAAATCGTAATAGCCCTGTCCGTATTTTATTTGTCCGGTGAATGTGGGCTTAAAGGAAATTTTGTAAAAATCAAGACTTACTTTTTGCCCTTTTGGAAACATCTCAATCGGAACATTATTGTAATCAACCAATGCAATCAAGGGGTGCAATGGTGCAGGAAATCCCAAAATACGCACCAGTTGCGATATACTTTTTAGGTGATTGATGTTGGATTGTTGTTGCATTTCTCGTTTACGAATGTAGTTAATTTTGTTTTGACGGACGGATAACTATATCCCCGATTTCAACATCGTTAGGTTGGCTTATCGCATAAATTACAGCATTGGCAATGGCTATGGGGTTGATGGCAATCTGTTCCATTCCTTTTTGAACAGCTGTTTTCATTTCTTTGTTTTTGATGTTGTCCGCAAAATCTGTTTTCACTAATCCGGGAGAAATGCCTGTGATGCGTATGTTTCCGTCTGACTCCTGACGAAACGCTTCTGCAATCGTGCGAATGGCATTTTTGGTTCCTGCATAAACGCCCTGCATTGTCACAATCTTTATTCCCGAAGTTGAAATGATATTGACGATATGTCCCGATCGCTGTTGTTCAAAAACGGGAATTGCAGCTGCCATCCCGTACAAAACGCCTTTAAGATTAATGTCGATCATTTCTTCCCAACCTTCAATATCCAGTTCGTCAAGGCGGCTTAATTGACTGACACCTGCGTTGTTTACAATGACATCCAATTTTCCGTGTTGCTCAACTGCTGTATTGACCAATCTAATTAGATCTGCTTTATTCCTCACATCAATTTGAGCAAATGTGGCTTTACCACCTTCGCTATTAATTTCTTCAACAATTTGTTGCAACTGTGCTGTTCGCCTTGCACCCAGAACAACCTTTGCACCTTTTTTAGCTAATTCCATGGCGATGGTTTTACCCATTCCGCTGCTTGCACCTGTAATGGCAACTATTTTTCCTTTAATATTTTTCATTGTTATTGGTTCTTATCGGTCTATTTGTTTTTCTAAAAATTCAGGATAGCGGTCGCCCACAAGTGTAATTCCATTGACTGTTGAGTCGATTTTTGCAAGTTCATCGGCTGTTAGTAAAATATTTGTGCTGCCGATGTTTTCTTCTAAACGATGCAATTTTGTAGTTCCGGGGATGGGTGCGATCCACGGCTTTTGCGCTAATAGCCAGGCCAATGCCAGTTGTCCTGTCGTAACATTTTTTTGTTTGGCAATTTCAGAAAGTGCTTCCACTAAAACCAGATTGGCCTTTATATTTTCTTCGTTGAAACGGGGAATAATATTTCTGCGGTCGATAGCCTCTAATTTTTTGTTGATGATGCCCGTGAGAAAGCCTTTGCCCAAAGGACTGAAGGGAACGAAACCAATCCCTAATTCTTCCAATGTTGGTATGATTTCATCTTCAGGCTCGCGCCAAAACAAAGAGTATTCGCTTTGCAATGCTGATACAGGTTGTACTGAATGGGCTTTCCGGATCGTTTTAGCACTTGCTTCCGATAAACCGAAATATTTCACTTTGCCCTCTTGTATCAGGTCTTTTACTGTCCCTGCAACATCTTCAATCGGGACATCAGGGTCAACTCTGTGCTGATAAAGCAGATCAATGTAATCTGTCTTTAATCTTTTTAGAGATGCTTCGGTAACTGCTCTGATCGTTTCGGGTCTGCTGTCT
Source organism: Pedobacter sp. ISL-64 (assembly GCF_018613605.1). Taxonomy (GTDB): domain Bacteria; phylum Bacteroidota; class Bacteroidia; order Sphingobacteriales; family Sphingobacteriaceae; genus Pedobacter. Next base: position 202,402 of record NZ_JAGGPU010000004.1, read on the forward strand.
AATCCTACTGCAGGTCTGGCATCTTTGCAACCGAATTTTGTGGCGATTACTACGTCTTTTCTATAGGGTTGTAATGCCTCACCAACAATTTCTTCATTGGTGTAAGGTCCGTAGGCTTCTGCAGTGTCAAAAAATGTAATCCCGCTTTCAACTGCGTTGTGCAGTAGCGTTATGGCATCTTTTTTATCAAGACCTTTGCCATCCAGGAAATTTAAACCCATACAGCCAAAGCCCAATGCGGAAACTTCCAATCCGCTATTTCCTAATTTTCTCTTTTGCATAATTCTTTTTTGATTGTTTCTAACATTGAATAAATCTCAAGTACAAAACTCCTGATTGTCGTTCTGTAAAAAGTAGCCCAATTGGTAATTGTTGTAGTCAGATTGTCAATCGTTTTTAAATGCTGCAATAAGTCCTATACCTTAATCTAGAGATTTGATGGCTGTCAGACCATCAGCGGATAACTCAAAGTCAGATACATTGAAATTTTCGTTTGCCCTTTCACAGGGTGAAAGGGCAAATTGTATATTGGGATTGATATATTTTTTGATGCTTATGGCATTAGATTTTCCAGGGATTAGTTGCTGTTCAGAAAATTTGATCACTGGCAGACGGTTTTCAGTCTTTGCAAAGCTATCGGCAATGCATGCTCCCCTTTATGGTAAGAAATCATCTTGAATACTGATATTTATCAGTTTCATTGGGGCGGATTTATTTGGAACTTTGAGGGAAAGTTTTATGGTCTTACTTTAAATCGCTTTCCAGTTCTATTAGGTTTTGCTATTTATGATTTTAAACCGACCATATCACTTCTCTTTAGGACCGGATTATTGGAAGTAATTTATTTGGGCGCGATCAAATCTCATTATAATGCTTAGACACTTAGGAGCAAAAAGGACATATGGGCATAATCTCAGATTGGCAAGCCTGTTAGGCATGACTGCTGGTTTTGTCAATGCTGAAGGCTATCTTGGATTTAGCATTCTTACTACAAACGTAACAGGGCATGCTGCATTTTTTGCTGAAAGAATAGCCTTTCAGGATTGGGGCACAGTGCAGGTTATCGCGCTATGGATGATGCTTTTTCTTGGTGGTGCATTTATTTCAGGTCTGATCTTGTCCTTTACAGGTCATAACCAACGTTACTCTTATTCAATTCCCATTCTCATCGAGATCGGTGTACTGCTGTTTTCAGCATTTTACGGGGGAAGATACAGTGAAACACTTCTCTCAAAGGAGTTATTTGCTGGAAGTCTTCTTTTTGCCATGGGGATGCAGAATTCACTGGTGTCTATGGTGTCCGGCTCTGTCGTAAGAACTACCCATCTTACAGGTACTTTTACAGATCTGGGGATAGAACTGGCACAGGTTCTGCGTAATGAAGGCCAGGAGCGTAAAACTGTAAAATCGAAGATCAGGCTCCGACTTGCTATTATTTTCTTCTTCATGGCAGGGGCAATTGCAGGAGCTTATCTTTTCAAACATTTTGGATTCCCTTCTTTTTTTGCCCCGGTTGCGATTCTTGTTTTCGTATTGCTTTACGATGTATTCAGGATCAGGGCCAAAAGGTATTATAACAGGACCGCAGGCGCGGTGAAAAGGAGGATCGGACTGCATCTCTAGTTTACAGCCAACACCTATGGAGGCGACTGGGCAAAATGTATTTAATTTATCTTGAGCAGCCAAGCTGATAATTATCATTTTTCTCCATGATATTTTGTTGGAAAAAACAGCTCATTAGCCTATAATTTTGCTTTAGGTTTTGTTAAAGAGCCTGTATTGCCATGAGTGGGGATATCTCTGGAGCTTTTCAACACATAAAACATATGAACGAAATTTTTTATTTAGGATATGACCTGGAAAAAGCAGGTTACAATTTCCCTTTGAGTCCAGAGAAGAATGAGGAAAATGTAAGGCTCTTACACGGAATCGCCGGGGATTTTGTAAAAGTGTCCAAGGTCGGGGCAAGACTTGATGAGGAAGAACTAAAGGACCGATTGGTGCTCTTTGCGTCTTCGATAAACAACCTTCTTCCCATTGTTGTCTTATCGGTCAGTCAACAGGGTATTTTAAAGGAGGAGAACATCAATAGAGGGAGTACTGTTTTTAAACAGCTATTTGGAAGAAATACCTAAGGAAATCCTGCGCAGATGTATGGACCGTTTATCGTATTAGGATATGTGGTGGGCTGGCCGATAAAAAAGAATTAAGCAAATGATTGGAATTCCATTACCGGTATCGTATGGCCACAAAGTGTATACATTATATGTTATTTCATACGTGACTTCGTTGTTACTGGAAAATGAGATTTCGGTGGATATACTTCTTGAAGGTAAGAACCACAGACTGATCCTTAACCAGGGGCGTGTATGGAGGCAGAAGGTTGTTGAGGGAAGTATACAGATTGAACCTGGCCTGTTAGGCAGGCTAACGCAGATCATAGAATCCCGATGGCTCGGAAAATTAAAATAATCAATAGATGGTAAGGGCTTTTTAGCTTATACATAAACCAGGGGCCTGAAATGCAGATTTGATAATAGCCTTATATCGCTATCTGCCGGAACCAATTAAGATCAAGGCATGAACATGATAAATAAAATTTTCGAGAACGATCAAACATTCGATTGGCTCTATCCGGAGCATTTTCAACTGATATCCAAAAAACAATGGACCCCGATAGGCATAGCGCAGCAGTCTGCTGAATTTCTTGCCCTTCCCGGTTCAAAAGTGCTCGATATCGGTAGTGGTATTGGAAAATTCTGCCTTATAGCGGCAAAGCAGCACCCTGCAACCATGTTTTTCGGAGTAGAACAGCGGCAGGAACTGGTGCATTATGCAAATGGTGCAATGGAATTTCTCAAACTCGATAATCTGGAATTTGTTCATGCAAACATGACCCAGATAAACTTTAAGGCTTTCGACCATTTTTATTTTTATAATTCTTTTTTCGAAAATGTGGATTTTATGGGCAGGATCGATGATTCTGTAGAAACCTCGCTGGCTTTATATAAGTATTATACACGGTACCTAAGCGCAAATCTAGATAGGATGCCGCAAGGGACCCGGTTGGTTAACTATCAGGGGTCTGGCAAGGAAGTACCTGAAAATTTCACTTTGGTCAAGAGTACTTTTAACGGTCTTTTAAATATGTATGTCAAAAGCAACTGATTGATCATCCTGATTGTGCTTTTTATTATCGAATCCATAAACAAATGATAAATACCTACTTTGATCATGATATTCATTTTGATTATCTATATCCCGATCATATCCAACAACTTTCTAAGGTCCACTGGACACCGCTTGACATTGCAAGAAAAGCATCTGAATTTCTTTCTTATCCTGCCCATAAGGTGATGGACATCGGCTGCGGTGTTGGTAAATTCTGTCTGACTGCAGCGTTTTTTAATCCTGGGACATTTTTTTATGGTATAGACCAGAGAAGGGAACTTATCAGATATGCAAATGATACGAAGGAAAATCTTAATCTTTCTAACGTTGATTTCATTCATGGTAACATAACTGATGTAGACCTTAAGGAATATAAAAGTCTTTACTTTTTTAATTCCTTTCATGAGAACCTCAATACCGAAGGTGGAATTGATTCTACCGTCAACAAGAATCATGATCTTTACCGTTTTTATACCCAGCTGCTTTATAAGAAACTCGAGTTACAGCCAAAAGGCTGCAGATTGGTTACTTATTATACTGTAACAAGGCAAATCCCCCCTACGTATAAGGCCATTGCCCAGTGCTATCATCCTGAGCTCAAAATGTATATCAAAGGATAATTTTGACTTTAATGCGCTCACTTTGCGGAGATATGTCTGAAAAACATTACGGTGGCCTGGTTAAAAAAGGAAATTCTTAAAATAAAAGTTGATCTGGGATTGTGCCCAGAGATAGTCCCTGGTAGGGAAACGCCATTTAATGAATAATATAAGTCGTACCTTTATATATGAGCTTATCAGGAATTTTTCCCATTGATAAATGGAACTTCAGTACGCACTCGATATTAAATGTACTGACCGAAGAGGAGTATCGGTTCCTGATTTCAGCACAGGCTGAACAAAAATATGGAAAAGGAGAGGTAGTTTTCAGGGAAGGAGCTGTGCCTTCAGGGATTTACTTTATCCATAGGGGGAAGGTGAAAAAATATAAAGTGGATCATAGTGGGAGAGAGCAGATCATATATGTTGCTAACCAGGGAGAATTCATCGGTTACCATGCCGTGCTCTCCGAAGAACGGTATCCGGATTCGGCTGCTACCATAGAGGAGAGCGTTCTTAGCTTTATACCTAAAGAAGACTTTCTTCAGGTACTGAACAATTCGCCCCTGCTCACCTCACGTATGTTAAAGGCACTAAGCCATGAATATACAGTATTGGCGAACAGTATTTCTGTTTTTTCGCAGCGCTCGGCTATAGAACGGCTTGCAATAGCGCTCATTTTTCTCAGAGAAAAGTATAAACAGGATCTTAACACCGATGGAGAGATTCTGATCAATATCTCAAGAAATGACCTGGCTAACCTTGCCGGACTGGCGAAGGAGAATGTGATCCGGCTCCTCAAAGAGTTAAAGTCGGAGGATATCCTTTATACAGAAGGTAGAAAAATCTGGATTAAGAATATTGAAAAACTGATTGCTCGATCCAACTACCGTTAGTATTGTTTATCGTTCAATCAGCTATTCTCGAAGCGGCCGCTTTTCATGACAAGAATAATTTTATAGAAAATGAGCTGCAGAAGCAAACCCAGATCTTCAGCTCTTGTGGCGAGCCCATGCGAAGTGTGGTCCGGACGGGGTTCTGAAAAGGGCTGAATACGCGTTTTCAATGCTTCCATGCAATTACCCTTTTCCTCCATGTCTGAAATCTCCTCAAAACGTCCCCATGCAATCACGCTCTGCCAATTAAAAATGCTTTTGATCTCGTCAACCTGAAAGCATACCACAGGGTTTTTGCGCATGATGGAAATCTTTTTCCCCGCTACACTATGTGCAATAATTTTCTCTCCATCGTAATAATAGTTTATCGGAACAATATACGGAACGCCGTCATTACTGCATGCAATTCTGCCTGTAATCTGAGTGTTCAAAAGGTTTTCGATCTGTTGATCGTTTAGTTCTCCTAACATCGTAACAGATTATAATACAAAACTTCAGAATGTCTTCAGATTTCGTAAGTAGTTTCGTGCTAATGGATAAGGGCTTCACTATGTGCCCTGGTTGAGTTAAAATTTAAGGATTAGCTAAGCACTTTTTATAGAATAGAATTTTACAAATATTTTTCTGCCACTGCTCGTCGTTATCAAACGGTTATCCGCCGCGACATTGGTTAAGTATTTTAATGTATTGCTCATATTCACTATAAAAAGGCCATGAATAGCAAAAAGAAATTGAAAAGTTTTGGGACCAGCGCTACACCCTATACGCTGATTAACTGCCTTAGGCATGGAATGCCTTTCTCTGAAAATGTAAGATTACGGGATAAGTCAGCTTTGTGCTCATTAAGTCTTTGTCCTAACCAGCTAACAGAAACTATTTTAAATATTTATTCTTAGTTATGAAATTACTTTTGGTTTCCCTTTTTGGGTTGTTCGCTGTCCCAATATTGTGGATGGGGAATTTTTCTGAAGCACAAAAAGAAGCAAAAATTACACACAAGCGGATTCTGATCAATTTTTCAGGCTCCGATTGGTGCGGTCCATGTATCCGCCTACGCAAAGAGATTTTAGAATCCGAAAGCTTTGAACAATATGCCTCTGCGAATCTTTTATTGGTTAGGGCCGATTTTCCAAGGCAGAAGAAAAATCAGCTTTCAAAAGAACAGGTCAAACTCAACGAATCATTAGCGGATGTATATAACAGGGATGGCAAGTTTCCATACACGGTTTTGGTAGATGAGAATGGAAAAGTACTCAAAAGCTGGGATGGCTTCCCTGAGGAGCGCGCGCAAGCTTTCATTTCTGAAATTGATAAACTAAAAAAATAATCTCAAGATGGCTAAAGCTGTTTCTGTAAACCGGATACTCAAGCTCATGGGAAACCGCTTCGAGTTTACTGTCATTGCTGAAAACGGGCAGGCAGGTAATGGGGCGATAGATGCGGCGATAGCAGAGGTGAGGCGAATAGAACATCTGCTAACCACTTTCAGCGATCTTAGTCAGACCAGTCTGATCAATGAAAACGCAGGGTTAAAGCCTGTAAAGGTAGATAACGAAGTTATGGGGCTTATTGAAAGGTCGATCAGGATATCAGAAATTACCGATGGTGCTTTTGATATTACCTATGGATCGATAGATAAGCGGCTTTGGAATTTCGATCAAAACATGACCAGTTTGCCTGATGAAGCAACCGCATTGGCATCTGTTGGTCTCATCAATTACAGAAATGTGATCCTGAATAGGGAAAAATCGACCGTGTTTTTGAAAAATGTGGGGATGCGTATCGGTTTCGGCGGAATTGGCAAAGGCTATGCAGCCGATAAAGCTAAACTCATCCTACAGCAAATGGGGATAAACAGTGGAATTGTCAATGCTGCAGGCGATCTGGTTACCTGGGGTACACAGCTTAATGGCCATTCGTGGACAGTAGGTATCGCCGATCCGGAACAGACCGATAGGCCATTTTCTTCGCTTAAGATCAGTAATATGGCAATTGCCACTTCTGGCAGTTACGAAAAATATGTTACAATCGGTGGGAAGCGCTACTCGCATACGATCGACCCCAAGACCGGGCTCCCGGTAAGCGGTGTGAAGAGCGTGAGTATAATCTGTCCCAGTGCTGAGCTGGCAGATGCCCTGGCCACGCCAGTTGTGGTAATGGGTGTAAAAGTAGGGCTCGAGCTGATTAACCAGATTAAACACGTGGCCTGTATCGTAATCGATGATCATGATCGGGTATATACCTCAAACAATATTAATGTGATATAAATATGAAAAATTCCAGAACATTTTTCCTTTTAATGGTTACCGCAGTTTCGCTGGGCAGTCTGCTTAGCGCCTGTAGCAGCGTAAAGCCTTATCAAAAAAGTAAACTTAACGATGCCGACATGATTCTTTCGGCCCGCAAAGCCCAAAAATTTGAACAAAGTTTTCAGCTTTACCGCGAGGGTGCCTCGGGTGCCAACGGAGGCAAAAGCGGTGGTGGCTGTGGCTGTAATTAATGTGGCGAATTAGAAAATGAGAAAAATATATCTTCATGTGCTTTTCATGTACTTCGGTATCTTGAGCACTTATGCACAAACCAGGCCCGAGCCTGCAAAAGCAGATAGCAGTAAATATCAGTCACGGAAGTTAAAAGTTGATGAGATCAACCTGGTTTCGGCCTATTACCACCAGAATGGCAATAATTCTGCCGTTACAGGTGGTATCGGAACTGAGAAACTGAGCGATTTTGCCAACACCATCGATCTTCAAATGTCCAAGTTTAATAAAAGAGGTAAAAAAAATACCTTTCTTTTCGAACTCGGTGTAGATCATTATACTTCGGCTTCTTCTGATAAGATCGATCCCAGTACCATTTCTTCAGCTTCATCTGCTGATACCCGTATTTATCCTTCGTTAAACTGGACCCAATCTAATGAAGAAACCGGGAATTCATTCGGTTTTACAGGATCTTATTCAACAGAGTTCGATTACCAGTCGATGGGGGCTGCTTTCAATTTAACCCGTTTATCAAAAGACAAAAATACCCAGTTTGATTTTAAACTTCAGGCCTTTCTAGATCAATGGACGGTAATCTTACCGATAGAGTTGCGAACGGGAAATACCGGAAGAGGCGATGAGCAATATGATACTGCACCAAGGAATTCCTTTAGTGCATCCTTCTCCCTCTCGCAGGTCATCAATCAAAAATTTCAGGCTTCCCTGATTTTGGAACCATCTTATCAAAAAGGATTGCTGGCTACCAAGTATCAACGGGACTATTTTACAGATGGCTCAATGCGTGCTGAAACCCTGCCCGATAAGCGTTATAAGTTACCAATAGGATTGCGGATGAACTACTTTTTGAATGACCGTTTTGTGATCCGCACATTTTACCGATATTATATGGATAATTGGGGCATAAGGGCACACACGGCAGAACTTGAAATTCCTGTTAAGATCAATTCGTTCTTTTCTATAAGCCCATTTTATCGTTATAATAACCAGGTGGGAACCAAATACTTTGCACCTTATGGCCAGCATTCGCCATCGGATCAATACTTTACCAGTGATTATGACCTATCCACGCTGAGCAGTGATTTTTATGGTGCAGGTATCAGGTTTGCTCCACCTAAAGGCGTTTTCGGTTGGCAGAGATTGAATATGCTTGAGCTGCGATATGGTCATTACTCACGGTCAACAAGCCTGGTTTCCAATATTGTTAGTCTGAATCTAAAATTTAAATAGTGCTCAATAGCAGGTAGTTTATAGTAAATAGTTTGTTGGTTTTTCCTAATGATGTTAGATTTAGACTAGAAGGATCCTAATACTTTTGATAGAAAGGATCAAGTTTTCGTTCAAAGTTTCCCGTTTAAGGTATTTCTGACCCGAAAGCCTTAAACGGATTCACCTTATTTTATAACTCCCTCCACTTTTAATAATCCGATATTGGCTCAACAAGCAATGAAAGGTTTTTAGATATTGAAAGTAAACAGTTGATCGGTAACCCCTTGCTTTTTAATTATGGCGCTTAGCAAGAATCAGCTTCTGCTCAAGGTAAAGGGAATGACGGGATACATGGATCATCGGGCAAAGATCAGAGTTGTATTTTTCAAAAATTCCCTGGCCTGTCAGCACTGAACCTTAATTTCGGCAGGGTTAAAAATAACAACCCATAACCGACCTCTAAACATAGGCTGTCATGATGGTGATTCAAAAATAACACAGTGGGATCAGAGGAAACCATAGGACGGTCGGTGCAAACTTTGCTAGTAATATACCGATAGTCCAATCTCTCCAATATTGGATAACGTAAGCAAAATAACCCCTAAAATTACGGTTATTACGCTATGTTATGGAACCATTTGGTTTTGAAAAACTTCCTGAAATCATCCGTCAGTTATTTCAAAAGGTAGAACGGATCGAGGATATGGTATCAGATCTTAATCCGGTTGATGACGGATCTCATGACCTTTTAACTATAAAAGAAGCTGCTGATTACCTGAAGGTTTCTGTGCAATCCTTATACTCTAAAGTCAGTAGAATGGAAATCCCGGTAAGCAAGCCGGGCAGGCGGTTGTACTTTAGCCAGTCGGAACTCAAAAAATGGGTCGTAGCTTCCAGACGCAAAACCGCATCTGAAATCATTCAAGAATCACAGGGTAGAACTAATCATTTGGATAAAAAGGATATACTCTTTTAGCTTGTGCCATTTTTTTTTCTCTTTTATGTGCAGGATAAGAATACTCAGCCTTTTCTCTTGATCATCGGTGTTACTTTCATCTTCAACATCTTTAAGCATTATCCTGGCTGCTGCCTGGCGTTTGTTCTTATCCACTATTTTGGCATAGATTTCAGTATTTTTTAAGGAGCGGTGACCGAGCGGTTTTGATACTGTGTAAATATCGGTACCAAACTCAAGCTGAGGTTTAACAGTTCAGTACCAGCAAACGACTGGAGCTTGCAGATATCCTTCATTGGCAAAGAGTTACTCTGATGCATGAGACTAAACTGGAGGAATTGCCATATGCCGAACGTTAGGTGCGGTGATGTGAGAGGATAGGTTAGGGAAATAATCCCACCCTTCTTACTCGATTACCAGATTTTTGTAGCCGTGCGCTGTGGAAAAAATGCCGATTTTTATTCTGGGTGATATGGGTATCAATTTTTAAATTTGGATATGGGCTATACATTAAAGATCGGCCAGGCCATTACCTGCACAGATCCAGAAACTGGTATTGAACGTATCGACTGCGAAAAGGTTTTTATTGAGGATGCACCGGCGTTTGGTGAGGTGACCGATCACACCAATGTAAGGAAGCCTTCCTATTCGGCCTGGGAGGATCTTGCGACTGCGTCCGGGCTTTACGATTTTTTCTTTGATCCGGGTTATGGGCTATTGAACGCTCTGGATGGGGTGACTGTATTGTCTATAGTGCACAAAACCACTATCGATCAGGCGTGCGCCGATTACGCCCAAAAATATCCAACGGTATTTTCGGTAAAGGACGAAGCTTCTTTTAGCGCGGAGGATTTTTATTTTGAGCGGTTGAGGTGGCTTAAGTTCTGGATGGACTGGGCACTTGAGAACTGTAGCAGGCCAGTTTTCATGAACGAACAGTAAGGCTTTTTTCTGCCGTTTCCTTATCAATACCGGCAATGATCAACCTTGTTGGGAAGGGGGTATTTTAGTTTATTTGTTCACTATCGTCCTTTGTTTGTGATTGCGAACAACAATTCACAATTGCCTTACACACTACAATAGGAATTGCAGTGCACAGAGAAAACGAAGTCGCATTGATGTATTCTGGAGTTGGTTTAGATGTTATGGGAGAAGGTTATGAACATTTTAGCAATGAAAACAGAAATTTAATAGTAAAGGCATTTCCACGTAAACGACTTTAAGAAGAATATCATTCCGACCTTTTTTAACTACAAGCTCACTTAATTCATAAACAAGTTCTAATACGGCTTCAGCTTTGTCAAAAGGAATAATAGTTCCATGTTTTTCAAGAGATGCAATGAATTTTTTGATAGTGATAGACTTTTTCATGTTTTGATTTTCTAGTCGTGATTCTCTTATATGCTAATCCTGCTGAGTAATTAGCCTATAGTGCAGAATAATGACCTGAAATAAGGCACTAAATTTAGGTATTACTAACCAAAATAATAACCTTATGAGAACATTTAAACCAGTAATTCTGGCGCTTGCCTGTGCCACTGTGATGCAGTATAGCTGCAAGAAACAATCAACGGTAGAAACGCCCGTAGAAAAAATTGACAAATCTGTACAGCAGCAAAACACTACATCAGGAGGGGTGCAAATCATGTCTGTGCTCTTTAATGGTGATGCCTCCAACGGATCAGCCAATGTATGGAAAGACATTAACATTGAAGGTACAGGAACGGTAACCACTGTAAATGATGAAACGGGTACCCTAACCTGGAAATTTCTTAAACCTGCAAACAGCCACAGGACAGAAGGGCATGGCGCCAAAAACTACGAGGCACAGGATGGAGATGAAATATACATCGGTTGGACCAGTAAAATCTATATGCCAACAACATTAAAGACAGAGGCTATATTTCAATGGAAATCTTATCCAACTGACGGATCACTGCAAAATCATCCTTTGATGCTCAGAACCAAATCAGGAAACCTTGAATTACAACATTTCGACGATAACCATGTGGCCACAGTTCCTTGGTCTACCGCATTGGCCGTAAACACCTGGCTTAAATTCGTTATCCGGATGAAAGTATCGAGAGATCCCGCTGTGGGCTATATTGAATTCTGGTACAATGGCGTTAAACAAACCCTTGCAAACGGTAGTCAGCGGTTATATTGCAGAACTTTAGATGTCGATTACTGTGATCCGAAGTGGGGAGTTTACGGAGGTGATTCTTCACAGGTAACACATTTTGTTAAAAAAATAAGAATCGGTACATCTTACGCGGATGTAGCGCAATAACATTAATATCAGAAAAGACAAACTGTTCAGTTTGTCTTTTCTGATTCCCGCTGATCAGTTTTACCAGCTATGCCAAGTATTGCTTGAACCATTGAGCACCCTGGTGAAATTTCCTCCCTTTTCTCTTTCTTTAAATGTCTCATTGATTTATGGCATTCAATCCCTTCAGTGTTTAGGTAATGATTTCACTTGTAGGTATCTGGCCAGATAAGATGGAAATATTCCGGATAATGCCCGTCTGTTCGTCCTCTTTGGTTAAGGAATAAATTTTACTTATGGTTTGACAAAGTCCTGGACTGATGGATATTCCTTCTGTTTGTGACGCTTCACCTTCATTGTTGATACAGATGTTACTAATGATCAAATCATTAATATTTTCGATTCGGATCAAACCTGGAGCTTTCGGCTATTGGGCATTGTGGTAAAATGGTAATCTGGATTAAGTTCAGCATTTTATCCATTGTTGAAAAAATGGGTTTATCTATTAATAAATAGTGGTTTGGTTTCGGCAGCCTTATAGGCAGAAGGTTTAAAAAAGCAATCGGTTTATAAACGGTTGATACAGATTAATATTAAATCGATGTTCATTAGCCAATCATATCTGCAGGATTCAACATAATTGGCTTGGTTTTTAAGTAAGCTAGCCAGTTGATGTCAATTTTGTTGATTAAATGGATAATTTAGAAGAGTAAAGCCCAATAAATTATCACTTAGTTGCAGATTAAATATAAAGCGGCTTATTGGCAGGTAGGGTATTTTGTTTAAATCCATGATTTTACCAGGTGCATTAAACTTTCATTTTTTGCATCAGCTCAATAAACCGACGCTAACCAAATATTTATGATATCCCACATGAAGACCGTTATTCAGAAAAGAATTGTTTTGATTTTTAAGCTAGTTGTATGCTTTATATGCCTTGGCATTACAAGCGTTAATGCTCAAAAAACTGTTTCCAGACCTTTAAAGCTTTGGTACAATCAGCCAGCCAGGGTTTGGGAAGAGGCACTGCCTCTGGGCAACGGAAAAATGGGTGCCATGGTATTCGGAAACGTACAGCGGGAACGGTTACAGCTAAATGAAAGTACCCTATGGTCTGGCTATCCTGACACTGGAAATAACGCTGATGGGCCAGGTCTGCTACCGCAGGTAAGGAAAGCAATGTTCGAAGGTGATTATCTAAAAGCTACGTCGCTATGGAGCAAAATGCAGGGACCATATTCGGCAAGATATCTCCCTATGGGTGATTTGTTTTTGGATTTTGACCATAAAAATACGGCTTTTACAAATTACTACCGCGAACTTAATCTAGCTAAGGCGGTATCGATGGTAAAATATACCGTAAATGGAATTAATTATACCCGGCAGACTTATATGAGTTATCCCGATCAGGTATTGGTGATGAAAATAACGGCAAATAAGGCAAATTCAATTAGTTTCAGTGCTGGTTTAACGAGCAAACTGAAATATATTGTTGCAAGCGCAGATCAACACCAGTTGATTTTGAACGGTAAAGCGCCAAAATATGTGGCTGCAAGAGATTACGATCCGCAACAGGTGGTGTACGATGAAAAAGAGGGAATGAATTTTCAGATCCGGCTGAAGGTGACAAATGTTGGTGGAACCGTGAAAAGTACCTCTTCAGCTTTAACGGTAAGCAAGGCAACAGAAGTGGTGATCTACCTAACAGGTGCAACAAGTTTTAACGGTTTTGATAAGTCGGCAGGTTTAGCGGGTAAAGATCCTTCGGTACAAACGCGCTCAAATATGAACAAAGCCATTAAAAAAGGCAATTCGCAGCTTTACACTAACCATGTAAGTGATTATCAAAACCTTTTTAACCGGGTAAAATTTGAACTGGGAGATCCAGATCCTAAATCGGACCAGTTGCCAACAAATGAGCGGTTGCTGCATTTTAAGAACAGCACGGTTCCCGATCATAATCTGCTGGCACTCTATTATCAGTATGGAAGGTACCTGCTAATTTCAAGCTCAAGAAAAGGAGGCCAGGCTACGAACCTGCAAGGCCTCTGGAATGATCTGGTGCAGCCACCCTGGGGCAGTAACTATACCACCAATATAAATACGCAGATGAATTATTGGCTGGCAGAAAATACTAATCTTACCGAGTGTAATGAGCCCTTATTTAACTTCATCAAAAACCTTTCGGTTAATGGGGCAGCAACAGCCAAGGTGAATTATAACATCGGTAAAGGGTGGGTAGCGCATCACAATTCGGATATCTGGGCCAAAACCTCAACAGTTGGAGCCTTTGATAAAGAGGAGCGGGAGATGCCAAGAAAAACCTGCTGGCCAATGGCTGGAGCCTGGCTATGTACCCATCTGTTTGAGCATTACTTATACACCAATGATACCCTTTTTTTGGAAAAAACGGGTTATCCTTTAATGAAAGGTGCAGCAGAATTTATGTTGGAATGGTTAATAGAAGATCCTAAAACGGGCTATCTGGTTACCAATCCTTCCACTTCTCCCGAAAATGTAGTTAAAATAAAGGACAAAGCCTATCAATTGAGTATTGCCTCTACAATGGATATGTCGATTATCAGAGAACTTTTTGAACAGTGCATACAGGCCTCGCAGGTTTTAAAAAACGATTTTGCTTTTGCAGAACAACTTAAGCAGGCTAAAGCCAGGTTATATCCTTATCAGATTGGGCAGTACGGACAGCTACAGGAATGGTTTCAGGATTGGGATGATCCTAAAGATCAACACAGGCACATTTCTCAGCTTTACGGACTTTATCCTGCCGGACAGATCAATGTTTATCAAAATCCGGCACTTTCATCGGCAGCAAAACAGTCTTTATTGCATCGTGGCGATGTGAGCACAGGTTGGTCTATGGCATGGAAAACAAACTGGTGGGCCAGGTTGCAGGATGGTAATCATGCTTATCAGGTGCTGCTATCGGCATTAAATTATATTGATCCACTTTCGCCAAAAGGGCAGATGAGCGGTGGTGGTGCATATCCAAATCTTTTTGACGCACATCCTCCCTTTCAGATTGATGGTAACTTTGGGGCAACTGCCGGGATGACAGAGATGTTGCTGCAGAGCCATTATAGTGAGCTGGTTTTGCTCCCTGCACTGCCTGATGCATGGCAATCGGGCAGAATAGAGGGGATCAAAGCAAGAGGAGATTACAGTGTAGCAATACAATGGGCAAACGGGATGCTCAAAAGGGCATTCATTAAAGCAAACAGAACCGGAAAATGTAAAATCAGGACATTTACGAAAATTAAGATTAATAATTCGAATGCAGACCCGCGAACAGATGGTATTGAAAACGTTGTGGAAACACAATACCTTAACCATAGCAAAAAAGCGCTGCGGCCGCTCAATTTAAAGCAAAGTTATGTTTATGAGCTCAACGTTAAAAAAGGTGAGACTTATTTGATCACTTCTGCTGATTAATTAATCAGCCATTGCATACAGCACCAAAAGGGGGCAATTTATTTTTTGTTACCCGATTTTGTGCGAAGATTTAGGTTTCATTTGTAAGTGTTATACCCATTTATTTTTCTCTGGTCAGATTGTTCTGTGGTAAATATTTGTTTTTCAGGCCTTTAAATTGTTTTGTTAATCTGCTAACCCTACCAGATCCGTTTAAAAGCTATTTTGACATCATCAATAACAGGCAATTTAAAAGTTGTATGCTGGGTTAACCATTCAACTTTAGCACCAGGCATGCCTGGAAGGGATAAATATTGCCATTTTCATCAGGAAAGGATTTTTGAACCTGAATAAGTTATTTGCCAAAATAGTTGACTAATTCGCCAATTCTTGCACCAACTATTTCTTGTTTTATCCTTTAATTGCAGTAACCAAATATAAAACTAAAACGTATGAGTAACAGAAATTACCCAGGTTTTGAGAACCATTGGCGTTTTTTTACAAGCCATTTGTTAAACGTCAGCAATCGGGCCGTTCGGCCTGTCTCTTCAGTCCACTTTCCAATAACTTTTAATTCAGCGGTATGAAAAGAAAATTTACAAGATTTTTCTCTGCGCATTTAATTCTGCTTAAAGTAGCCGTATTTGCGTGTTTGTTAACTTTAATCAACACTGATCTTTCTGCCCAGGGACAAACTAAGGTTTCGGGAACTGTAAAAGACCGTAGTGGGGCAGCCCTGCCAGGAGTAACGGTTCGGGTAAAAGATCAAACCGGTGGCGTATCTACTGATAATAACGGGAAGTTTACCATTTCTGTAGCCCCGAATGCTATTCTTCAGTTTAACATGATCGGTTATACAACCATTGAAAGGAAGGTTGTTGATGGCGCAATGAACATTGTGCTGGAAGATGCATCAAGCGCGTTAGACGATGTGGTTGTAATCGGTTTTGGCGGTAAAGTTAAAAGAAGCGACCTTAGTTCTGCTGTTTCTTCTGTTTCGGCCAAAGATATCCAGGAGCGGCAACCGGTGGACTTGTTGAACGCCTTGCAGGGAAAAGCATCAGGGGTAACTGTAACTACTGATGGTGGCCCTGGAGGTGAAGGGACGGTTCAGATTAGAGGAGTTACTACCTTAAACGGTGGTGCTGGCCCCCTTTACGTGGTTGATGGTGTAATTACAGACAACGGCAGAAATATTAATCCATTGGATATTGCAGGCATCGAAATCCTCAAAGATGCAGCTTCTGCTTCTATTTATGGGGCACAGGCCGCAAATGGGGTAATTTTGATTACCACAAAAAAAGGTGTAGAAGGTAAACCCCGGGTTGATGTGCAGTATACACACTTGTTTGGCAAGCTTGCACATAAACTCCCGCAGAGCAACTCTGAAGAGGTTAGGGCCTTTAGAAGGCTGCAAAATGGCGGATTGATCACAGCTGGTTCAAATACAGATTCATTAAATGTTTCTTTTAATTCAGATAATGACCTTCAGGATCTGTTGTTGGGTAATACCGGCCAGCGCAACCAGGTAAATGCGAGTTTGGCAGGAGCCTCTAAAACCTTTAATTATTATTCAAGTGTTAATTATATCGACGATCAATCAATTGTGATCAACAGTTTTGCGAAATCACTTCAAACCAGGTTAAATATCTCCTATCAGGCACTGCCTAAACTTAAGTATACCTCCAATTTTTCGCTCTATTATCAAACGAAGAATGAAATACCCATTGCAAGAACGGTAAATGTTATTTTTGACAGACCTGCAAACTCACTGATCTATTATCCCGATGGCGCATTAACAAGTTACATTGCCTCGAAGCGGAATCCTGTGGCCAATGCGATGTATGAGATCAATAAAACCGAAACCTATTCGGCACAGATCAACAACCAACTGGATTTTGATATTACCAAGCATATTAAATGGACCACACTATTTAACCTGGCTTACGAAAATCCTCAGTATACCTTTTTTGCGCCACGTTATGTAAGTCCGAACCGGAACACAAACAATGGTATAAATGAACTGACCAAAAATTTCAGATATGAAGCACAAACCTATTTTAACTACAACCAGAAGTTTAAAGACCATACTTTAAGTGCAACATTGGGTGCAAATGCCATCCGCAGAACGCAAAGTGTATTTCATCTGGAGTACCTGAATGCAGCAAGTGAAGAAATTACCGTTACACTACCAGCTTATCTTACAGGGTCTAAAACTTATACTACGGGCACGGCCAATACCAACCAGGCTATTTTTGCCAGGGTAAATTACGATTATAAAAGCAGGTATTATGCAAGTGCGGTGTACCGGAATGATGGTTCTTCGCGTTTTGGCCCGGAGAACAAACGCGGATCCTTTTATTCAGGATCGATGGCATGGCGCTTTTCAGCAGAAAAGTTTATGGACTGGTCTAAATCATTTCTTGATGATGCCAAAATCCGTGCAAGCTATGGCCGGGTGGGTAACGATCAGATCGAGGATTATGGTGCAATTACAAAAGTACAGTTTGAGGGGAATTATAATGGAATAGGTGGAGCAGCCTATAATACTTCGATAGGCAACAGCCTGATCAAATGGGAAACAGGGATTCAGAAAAACCTGGGGCTGGATCTTACTTTTCTGAAAGGCAGATTGAACTTTACCGGCGAACTTTATGAGAAAGAATCGAAAGACCTGTTGTATCAGCGTCAGTTGGTTAAGGAAACGGGCTTTTCAACGGTTATCGTTAACCTTGGTTCTATTGTTAATAAAGGGATAGAATTCACCGTTTCCGGTACACCGATTTCCAAAAAGAATTTTTCATGGAACATAGATGCTAATATTTATTTCGAAAGGGGCACAATCAAAGAACTGGCAGGCGGTGTTCCGTTTATTGCAGGTAATAAATGGTATGTTCAGGAAGGTGGAAAGATCGGCGATTTTTATGGATGGAAAAACCTGGGCGTTTATCAATGGAACGAATCTAACGCCTATAACGATAGCTGGGATAAATTGACCGTAGTATTGGGTGCAGATAAAAAACCTTTGTATGTGAACGGAAAACCACAGTACACTTTCAACGGCCAGCCGTACAGTGGAACGGTTCATAACCTATACGATCCTTCAGGTAAACTTGTTGGCGGAGATACCGAATGGGCAAATATAAAAAGAGACAGTTTAATAGATGACGGCGACCGCCATGTGATCGGCAATGCTCAGCCTAAGTTTAACATCGGTTTTGGTAATACATTTAACTATAAAAGATTTTCATTGAATGTGCTGTTTAACGCATCTATAGGTGGAGATATCTACAATACCCTGTTGTATAATGCAAACAATCCTTCCAATACGGGGCCTGGTAATCCTGACATGCTGTACAATTCGTGGCAGAGACCTGGCGATATTGCAAAATATCCATATTATCCAAACAGGCCTTCCAGGGGGAATTTAAAGGCGAACGGTAACAGTGCCTATCTGGAAAGCCGTTCTTTCATCAGGCTTGCGAGTATGAGGTTTGCCTATAGCATGGATCCTGCGCTTGCAAAACGGGTTTACCTTAAAGGGATAACTGCATTTATATATGGGACAAATTTGTTAACCTGGACAAACTACAAGGGCTACGATCCTGAATTTAGCAGTTCTAACCCTTTAACGCCTGGTGATGACACAGGAAAGTACCCTAAAAGAAGAGAACTTGGATTTGGTTTAAACATCAGTTTATAATAAGGATATGAAAACAATAAAATATACCTGTATTTTCATGTTATTGCTCGCTATGGGCAGTTGCAAAAAATATCTTACAGAGGCGCCTGTTTCGCAGGTGTCGAGCGATAAATTCTATAAATCTAAATATGATATTGATGCGGCTATGGCCGGGATGTATTCTGCTTTTCAGCTCACTATGGTGGGCGAATCGCAGTTTAACGACCGCTACCATTATTGGGGCGAATTCAGGGCAGATAATTTCGACCGTTTTCTCTCTTACACCAATACTTATACCACCGAGATCGCATTAAACGCCCTGACCACAGATAATCCATATGCAGATTGGTCAAGGCTTTACACTGTGATTGCCCGCGCGAACAGTAACATCAAATACATCCCTGGTGTACCCACTTTAGATAATAATGTTACCCAGGCAATTGTGAATGCAAACCTTGCACAGTCGTATGCCATAAGAGCCATAGCTTATTTTTACCTGGTGAGGGTTTGGGGCGACGCGCCTGTTTGGTTGGAACCTTACGAAGATAGCCAGGTTGCCGCAGAGCGGGAAAGGACCAAGGCATCGCAGATTCTCGACGATGTGATCATCAAGGATTTAAAAACAGCTTATGACCTAACGGTTAAAAATCAGAATGCATCGGTATATTATATGAATGAAGGTGCTATATGTGCAGCCCTGGCAGATGCCTATATGTGGAAAAAAGACTATACAAATGCCATCCTTTGGATTAATAACCTGTTTAAGGCGAGGAATCCAAAAGGCGCACTTTACACAGGTACATCTGATGCCAACCTGGAACCAACGGCCAGTTGGAAAAGTATATTTACAGCCCCTGCTGCGAGCGTAGAAACCATCTGGTCTATCCACTGGGATTTTACCACAAATAGCTGCGCCTGCATGCAGATATCTTATTCGCCCAATAACAGACAGATGCAGCTCGATCCGCTTTTGTATGCCAGTTACTTTCTGCCCCAGACCCAACCTGTACATACCAACGATATCAGGCCCAAACAAACACTGGATGTATATGCGGTCGCCAACCCCACACTCAACAACCGTGACCGTTTCCTTAAATTTTATCCGAGCCCATCAAACCCTGTTGGGGCAATACCGTCTACAGAATTAAACCTGTATTACAATCAGAATACTCCGGTTTATTTGCCAATGTACAGGTTATCTGATGTTTACCTGCTCTATGCCGAGGCGCTCAACGGAAACAACGATTTGCCCAACGCACTTAAATATTTAAATTTTGTGAGAAAAAGAGCCAATGTAGATCAGTATCTGGCCACAGATGTTAAGGTAAGTGCTAAAGCAGCAATGGAAAATGCAATTTTAGAAGAGCGCCAGTATGAACTCATCGGCGAAGGTAAACGCTGGTTCGACCTGGTAAGAACAAACAAAGTGAAAGAAATTATGGATCCCGTGTTAAAAGACCGGCAGCTTAGAAATGGAAATACTGATATTGTAGGTTTTACGGATATGCGCCGTTCTTATTGGCCATTGAGCAGGGCAGTAATGAATTCCAATAAAAAATTGGTACAGAATCCTGGTTATGGCGAGTAATGGTTAATTTTTAACAGTGGGCCTGTCTATAACAGCAGGCCGTAAATGATATGGAAATGAAAGTTTTTAAAAATAGAATATTGCCATCAATTTTATTGATTTTGATTGCGATTAGCCAAAGCGGCTGCGGAAAAATGTTCGGTTTAGAACGCCAGAAAGATTACGATTATGTAAAGAAAACGCTTGATCCCAATATTGGTGTATCGGCCCGTAAGTTTCTGGAAGACAGGGCATCGGGTACGGGCATGGCAAACGATCCGACTGATACCGTTTTTAAGTATATGAAACTGGGCTTGGAGTATGCGGGGATAGACCTTGCAGAATACGAAAAAAGTGACCGTACCTTTCTTTTTCTACATAACCTTGGGGTTAGGGTACTACCAACAAAAGTAACCAATGGCGTAACGGTAACAACCAGCAACATACCAACAGCAGGTTTGTGGTTCGATTATCCAATTGTTACTGGTATCAATCCCACCACAGGCCTACCCATAACCAAGCCCGCAACCAAATGGAGCGATTACCCTAAAGAAGATGTAAAGAATTATTTTTTATATCTGATTGGCCAGGGCAAGTATAATTTTGATAATCTAAATGCCAATAATGTCCCTGTAAAATCAATTCTTCCCGCAAATGCGGTTTTGTCCAAATCATCAATGTTGGGTTATGCCAACAATGGCAAGGGCTTTGACGAAAATGGCATTTTTTATCTGAAAATATTGAATAACAGCGATCAGGCACCAATTGTACATAACAACAGAACCAATGACCGCAGTGCTGGTTATGTGGCTACCAATGGCATTGTACACGTTTTTGGGGCATCGATGGCACCCTCATTGTAACCTGTGGAAGACCGACCGGGCATAAAATGTGTGCCCGGTTTTTATTGGATTTTCTACTATAACCTATATCGCAAAAAGAATATGCCCAGGAGAGGTTCCGATTGCATGTATTTAGCATCAACATCGTTATGAAATTGATCAGATTGTTACTTTTTACCGTATTGCTATTAAACCTGCATTTTATTTTAAATGCTCAGGGCATTACCTGGACACCAGTAGCGCCCGGCGTGTGGAAAGGTGTATTTGGTATTCCCGAACCTTATGATCTTTTAAAAGCTTCGGGTGCTAAACCAAATCAAGAATCTTTAGGCAAATTAGGGGAGGCTATATTTCCTTTTTCTGATCAACCCATAACAGCGCAGCTTAACGATGGCAAAACGTATTTAAGAATCCCACTTGATAAAACCGAGCAGTTATATGGCTTCGGACTGAATTTTCAAACCATACACCAGCGGGGAAAGATCTTGGAACTGCATGTAGATCATTATGGTGGAAAAGATAATGGCCGAACGCATGCTCCGGTACCTTTTTATGTTTCATCAAACGGATACGGCGTCTTTGTCAATTCGGCACGATACCTTAAAGTATGGGCAGGTACTGCGATGAGGAAAGACAGTAAAAATTTTCCCATACCACAGGATAGAAATTCTGATAAAAGCTGGTCATCCCGAAACAATGGCGACGAAGTAGAAATTTTAGTTCCGGCAGCTGGTGTAGAAATTTACGTTTTTGCTGGGCCTAAACCTTTAGATGCAATTAAAAGGTATAATTTATTTAATGGTGGAGGATATCTACCACCGCGCTGGGGGTTGGGTTTTACACAAAGGGTAATGACCCGTTCAACTGCTGCCGATGTAGAAAAAGAGGTAAATAGTTTTGAAGAAAAGGGCTATCCTTTAGATTTTGTAGGCCTGGAGCCTGGTTGGCAAAGTAAAGCTTACCCAGGTACGTTTTCATGGGATAACAACAGATTTGCTGAACCGGCTGCTTTTGTAAAAAGCATGTTGGCCAAAGGGATCAGGCTCAATCTTTGGATTAACCCTTACGTTTCGCCGGATGCACCATTTTATAAAGATATTAGGCCCCTAACCGCTTCGCATACCGTATGGTTAGGCGCAGTACCCGATTTTACTTTATCAAAAGCAAAGCAGCTTTTTTTTGATCAACTGCAAAAAGACCAGGTAGCGATTGGGATAAGTGGATATAAAATTGATGAAGTTGACGGATATGATTATTATTTATGGCCAGATGTGGCCACTTTTCCATCAGGGATTAGCGCCGAACAAATGCGTCAAACTTACGGGCTATTAATGCAACGTTATTCGGCAGAACTGTTCAAAAATAGCAATAAACGTACTTTTGGTTTGGTCAGGGCATCAAACGGAGGAGGTACTTCATTTCCTTACGTAATCTACAACGATTATTATAACCACGAAGATTTTATTACCGCACTCATTAACAGCGGTTTCGCTGGAGTATTGTGGACACCCGAGGTGAGGGCTTCCAAAACCGGAGAAGAATGGTTACGACGGTTCCAGTCCAATGTTTTTTCGCCTATGGCCATGATCAATGCCTGGGCAAGCGGAACCAAACCCTGGACTTATCCCGATGTGGAAAAACAGGTGAAGGAATATGCTTTATTAAGGATGAGGATGATGCCTTATTGGTATAGCGAATCTGCTAAATACCATTTTGAAGGTATACCACCATTTAGGGGAATGAATTTAGAGGAAGGATTTACACAGGGGGTAAAAACAGAGAAGCGGGTAAATGTTAACCTTGAAGAAAATCCTTACGCAGAAGCCGTTTCGAAAGAAATTAAAGATCAGTATATGGCGGGCGAATACTTGCTTGTTGCGCCAATGTTTACCGGGCAAACCGAACGCAAAGTAATTTTGCCTAAGGGCAAGTGGTATGATTTTTACACGGGCGCTTTTGTTGGCGATGGCCAGGTTATCACGGTAACCCCCGGCTTAAATAAGATTCCGGTTTACGTTAAAGATGGCGGTATAATCCCATTGATGCCAGCCTTACTCCATGCACCAAAATTAGGTACGAAAGTAGATCTCGAAATCCGCCACTATGGAGAAAAAGCCAGTGAATATAATTTATATGACGATGATGGAGAGACTTTTGAATTCGAAAAAGGAGCGTTTACCTGGAGGAAAATTAAAGTTGAAAGGCTGAAAAACGGCCAGTTAAAGGGAAGCATCTCTAAACTGGAAAAAGGAAAACCGAATACCATTGGTAAAGTAAGTTTCTCATTTATGACTAAATAACATGATGCTAAAAATTAAATATGCGCTGTTTTTATGCTTTGTTTTTGCTTTTCAGGCTAAAGCGGGTGATGCCTATACTGCTGATGCGGCTAAAGTGCTGAAAAAACAAATTTTACAAGAAGCAAAATGGGCGTTAACGCAAGTGCCAATAACAGTTACTGCACAAAGTTCTCCACGAAGTGCAGGTGGCAGACACGATTACTTTTCGGAAGGCGATTACTGGTGGCCAGATCCAAACAACCCAAAAGCACCTTATATTCAAAAAGATGGGTTAACCAATCCCGATAATTTTGTTGCCCATCGCCATGCGATGACCCGTTTCAGTAAAATTATTGGAGCCCTGGCAGCAGCTTATAAAATTACGGGAGAGGAAAAGTATGTTAAACATGCATTTCTACATTTAAAAGCGTGGTTTGTAAACGCAGGAACGTTAATGAACCCCAGTCTGTTGTTTGCACAAGCCATACAAGGAAGATTTACCGGGCGGGGAATTGGCATTATAGACACCATACAATTGATGGAGGTTGCGCAAGGCATTTTAGTGATGCAACATTCAAAAGCTGCAGATAGCAAAGCATTAGCAGCGATTAAAAAATGGTTTGCTGAATATTTAACCTGGTTAACTACGCATCAATATGGTAAAGACGAAATGAACGCCGAAAACAATCACGGAACCTGCTGGACCATGCAAGTGGCTTCATTTGCCAGGCTTACCGAAAACAAAGTGCTACTTAATTTTTGTAGAGAACGCTACCAAACGGTGCATTTACCTAACCAAATGGTAGCAGATGGCAGTTTCCCGAGAGAAACTAAACGTACCAAACCTTTTGGCTATTCGCTCTTTAATTTAGATGCGATGGCTACACTTTGTCAAATCTTATCCGATAACGAAACCAATTTATGGACTTTTCAACTGGCCGATGGGAGAAGTATAAAAAAAGGAATTGAATATCTCTATCCTTTTGTGAACGACAAATCGCTATGGCCTTTTCAAAAAGATGTAATGCATTGGGAAAACTGGCCGGTTGCCCAACCCTTCTTACTATTTGGCGCAAATGCCTATCAAAATGAAATCTGGTTTAAAACCTGGAAAAAATTAGATCATCAACCAAAAGATGAAGAGATAATTAGAAACTTACCCATTAGAAACCCATTAATATGGATGTAATGAAGAAACTTTTAGAAGTTCAGTTAATTCCTATAAATTAATTACGATGAAACTTAAATACAGTATTGCCACAATTATTTTATTAGCCACTCAAACCTGTGTTTTTGCACAAAAAGTAAATGTTAAAAAAGCATTTCAACAGGCAGCTGATCAAACCAAATTAATGTTGCAGGAAGTAGAAAAAGCTGCCGACCCTGCCAAACCAGAACTAATTTCGCCAAGAACATTAGATAATGGAAAGCTAAAATTGGTGGCGAGCAGAGATTGGACAAGCGGATTTTTTCCGGGGGTACTTTGGTATTTGGACGAGTATTATAAAACCGATGAATGGAAAGCAGCGGCCAGAAAGTTTACCACCTTTATAGAAAAAGAAAAAACCAATGGCACGACGCATGATATGGGTTTTAAAGTTTTTAGTAGCGTAGGTAATGCATTTCGCTTAACTGGAAATGCCCATGATAAAGCGGTAATTATTGAAGCGGCAAAAACTTTGTCAACTCGCTTTAACCCTAAAACAAGCGTGATATTATCCTGGGACCATAGCAGGGATAAATGGGTAAACCCTGTAATTATTGATAACATGATGAATTTAGAATTGTTATTTGAAGCGACGAGCCTAACCGGGGATTCAACTTTCTATAAAATTGCAGTAAGCCATGCCAATACCACCATGAAAAATCATTTCCGCCCCGATTTTAGCTCGTATCATGTAATCGATTATGACCCGAATACGGGTGCTGTGCTGAAAAAGAATACCCATCAAGGTTATAGTCATGAATCTGCTTGGGCCCGCGGACAAGCATGGGGTTTATATGGGTATACCATGTGCTATCGTTACACTAAAAATCCAATTTACTTAAAACAGGCAGAAAATATAGCAAAATTTATTTTCGATCATCCCAATATGCCGAAAGATTTAGTGCCCTACTGGGATTTTAATGCACCTCAAATCCCGAACGAGCCAAGAGATGCATCAGCTGCTGCAGTTATGGCTTCAGGCTTATATGAATTAAGCAGATACAGTAACCAAGGAAGTGATTATTTTAAAAAAGCAAACCAGATTTTAAAAAGTTTAAGTACAAACTACATTGCGCCGATTGGTACGGCCAAAGGCTTTATTTTATTGCACAGCACAGGCTCAAAACCGTCAAATAGCGAGGTGGATGAACCACTGAGCTATGCAGATTATTATTATTTAGAAGCGTTGCTAAGGTATAAAAACTATAAAAAATAGCAGGCCTAATTACCGATTAAAATAACCAAATAACCTACAATATGAAATTCAATTTTTGCCTAACAGCTATCCTCATCGGATGTTCGATCTACGGATCTGCAAAAGATTACAAAATAAGCACGGCAGCTGAATTAGCTGCGTTAAAACTGTTACCAGGCGATAAGGTAATCGTTAAAAATGGGGAATGGACAAATCAACAAATGATTTTTAGAGGTAATGGCACACAGCAAAATCCTATTAGGCTAATCGCAGAGCAGGGTGGTCAAGTATTTTTTACAGGTGCATCATCACTAAAAATTGATGGAACCTGGCTAATCGCCGATGGTATATCGTTTAAAAATGGTTTTACAAAAGGTGAAGATGTGATTGTTTTTTCAGAAGAATCTGCTAATTGCCGTTTAACAAATTCTTCAGTTGTAGGCTATAATCCACCTGATAAGGCTAAAGAATATACGTTTGGTTCCCTGTATGGTAACCGTAACCGGGTAGATCATTGTTATTTTGAAGGTAAAACTAATCAGGGTCCAACTCTTGTGGTGTGGCTATCCGATAAACCAAATTACCACCAGATTGACCATAATTATTTTGGCTCTCGGCCGGATATTGGTGGAAATGGTGGAGAAACCATTCGAATTGGTACCAGCACTTGGTCGTTTCATGATTCATTTACAAAAGTTGATGCCAATATTTTTGCCCATTGCGATGGTGAAACCGAGATTGTGTCTGTAAAATCTTGTAAAAACACCATCTCTAATAATTTATTTTTCGAAAGCGTTGGTACGTTAACCTTGCGTCATGGGAATAATAATGAAGTATTTGGAAATATTTTTATCGGAAATAAAATTGCAAATACTGGGGGTATCCGTGTTATTGGTGAAAACCATAAAGTACACCATAATTATTTGCAAGGATTAACTGGTACAGGTTTAAGAGCTGCCATTTCGGTGATGGATGGGCTGCCTAATCCAATTTTGGTAAGCCATTGGCAGGTAAAAAATGCGGAGATTACAGCCAATACCATTGTTGATTGTACAGAGGCTTTTTCAATAGGCGCTGGAAAAAATGCCGATCGAATATTAGCTCCACAAAAAGTAGTCATTACCGATAATCTGGTAAAAGCAGATACCAACCCGGTAAGTTGGGCAGATAAAGCAGCTGATGTAACTTTTAGTGGAAATATGCTGGATGCAAAGTCAGCCCCACAAGATCTTGGAAAAGGCTTTAGTCTTATCGATGCGAAATTTGAAAAACAGCAAGGTATCTGGAGCTTAAAAGGTCAGAAAACCGGAGCCAATCTAAATAGCGATCAACTTTCAATACTAAAAACAAAGAATATTGGCCCAAACTGGTTTAAACCGGTGCAAGCAATGGTAGTAAAATAAACCAAATTAATAACGATAGCTTGGTTACTGTATTTTAAAAACAAAGGTTTATAATTTCATTTCTTAATAAAATAGTATGATAAAGAAAATCAGCTTCTTGCTTTTGATATTTGCGTTTTCTGCCCCTATTGCCAAATCTCAGCAGGCATTATCAAAAGATAAAAAAATGGAATGGTGGCGGGAGGCCCGTTTTGGAATGTTCATCCATTTTGGGGTATATGCCCAGTTGGCAGGAGAATATAATGGACACCAGCAAACCCGTGGTGGTGCCGAATGGATTATGAACAGGATGAAAATACCAGTTGCGGAATACAAAGCAATAGCGGAACAATTTAATCCTGTAAAATTTAATGCTGATGAATGGGTGAGGATGGCCAAAGATGCCGGAATGAAATATTTGGTGATTACAGCTAAACACCATGATGGTTTTGCTTTATTTGATTCGAAAGCAAGCGATTGGGATATTGCGGATGCCACGCCCTATAAAAAGGATTTATTAAAACCATTGGCTGCGGCCTGTAAAAAGTATGGCATCAAATTGGGTTTTTATTATTCGCAAGCACAAGATTGGGGAAACCCAGGCGGTGCAGCTGCGAGAAGGGGAGTGGCCGAAGGTTGGGCAAATCCAGATAGTACACAAATTAACAACTATACTTTAGCCCATAAAGGACATTGGGACCCGGCACAAGAAACTTCAACTTTTGCACAATATATAGATCGGGTTGCAGTGCCACAGGTAAAAGAACTGATGACTAATTATGGTGATGTTGCAGTATTATGGTGGGATACACCCACTAACATGACCGACGATGCGGCCCTAAAATTACAAACGCAGTTAAAATTACAGCCCAATATTATTACTAACGATAGGTTAAAACGCCCTAATTTTCCTGGTGATACCAAAACCCCAGAGCAAAAAATCCCTAATTTGAGCGAATTGGATGGGCAGGATTGGGAAACCTGTATGACGATGAACGGAACCTGGGGCTTTAGAAACTCCGATACCAACTGGAAATCGTCAACTACTTTAATTCATAATTTGGTTGATATTGCATCAAAAGGTGGTAATTATTTATTAAACGTTGGTCCAAAACCCGATGGCTCTTTTCCGGAAGCAAGTGTAGAACGTTTAAAAGATTTAGGTGGCTGGATGAAAATTTACAGCGAAGCCATATACGCAACTCAGGCAAGCCCTATTCCGGATCAAGCCTGGGGCAGGATAACCCGAAAAGACCTTAAAAATGGAAATACTACCTTATATTTTTCTGTTTTTGACTGGCCAGAAAATGGCGAATTGGTAGTGAAAGGTCTAAAAAATGAGGTGGTTTCTGCGCAGTTATTAAACAACAACAATAAAGTAAGCTGGACAAAAGCAGCCGATGAAATGATCTTTAAACTTCCAATATCGACTCCAAATGAAGTAGCAAGTGTAATTAAGGTTGAGGTGAAAGGCAAAATGCAAACCTGGTTTGGCGAATTAGGTAAAGAGAAAATGAAAACCGGATCAATAGATTAATGATATGATGAGGATTTTAAGCTGCTTAATTTTATCTGTTATATGTTTTATGCCTGCAACAGCGCAAAAAGTAACACCACTTTGGCAAGATTTTATAACTGCCAAAGCACAAGGCAAAACACCAAGTTTACCCGATTTTTCGTATGCCGGCTATCATTTTTCTGAAAAAGAAATCCCACCTCTTTCTGGTAAAAAAGTATTTAATGTACTCGATTTTGGTGCTAAACCCAATGATAATCAGTATGATGACGATGCGATTCAAAAAACGATAGATGCTGCTGAAAAAAATGCGGGTGGTGGCGTGGTTTTCTTCCCGGCAGGTAAATTTTTATTGGCGAAAGATAATGATAGTACCAAGCAGATCAGAATTTCTAAAAGTAATATTATTCTAAAAGGAAGTGATAGCGGATTAGGCGGGACAGAAATTTATCAGGATAAAATGAGAATTAATGGCAGGCAAATTTTATTTAAACCTGTTGGGAATGCTCAAAATAGATTAACAGCAATTACCAAAAATGCCGAACGTGAAAGCTTTTGGGTAGAAGTGAAAAATAGTGCCCGGCTAAAAATAGGAATGGATGTTGTTTTAAAGCACAGGAGCGAAGAATTCACAAGATTGTACTTCTCACCACTGGTACTAAAACAGCAGTGGACAAGGTTGTTTGGCAAAGATGGTGGAATGTTGATTAATGAGATTCATACTATTGAAAAAATTGAAGGGAACAGGGTGAAATTTAAAAATCCTATACATTTTGACCTTATTTTAGTAAAGAGTGCTCCTTTTGAACTTTTAAATTATAATTCGATTGAAGAATGCGGTATAGAAGATATCAGATTTACCAGTAACTGGAAAACTTACCCTGAAGAGTTTGTTCACCACAAAAATGCGATACACGATTATGCTTATGAAGCGGTAGGTATGGAGTATGTGAAAAATAGCTGGGTACGGAACTGCGAGTTCCAAGATTGGAATGAAGGCTTATTCATCCGTTCAGGCTATCAGGTTAGTGTACTGAACGTAAATTTTACAGGTAAGAAAGGTCACGCTTCTGTTCATGCCCGTACCGGTTACGGCGTTTTAATTAAAAATTGCAATTTCAATGATGCGCAACATCATGGTGCAGGAACAGGTTATAGTGCTGTAAATACAGTAATTACACAATGTACTTTGGGTACAGACCAAAATATCGATATCCATTCTGGACAACCTTTTGCAACTTTGTATGATGATATTCAGGGCGGGGTTTTTTACAACCTGGGAGGGCCTGAGCCTGGTCATCCCCATCATGCTAAATATTTGGTGTTATGGAATTTTAGGCATCAGTCTGCGAAGGAGCAGCACTATAATTTTTGGGATTTGGTTAGAAGGCGGAATTATTCGATTGCACTACCTTTTTTGGTGGGCTTTCAATCTAATCAGAAAGTTACTTTTGAAAATGTGGGAATCAATGAATCGCAAGGACATGAAGTATTGCCCCGATCTTTGTTCGACGCGCAACTTCAATTGCGATTAACAGGAAAGAATATTGCCGAGTAACGGGTTTAAGTTATTTATAATGAGCCATAAGAAAAAATAGCTAAAGCAAAGGTTGCTGCTGGATAGTTAATTTGGTAAAAAGTAAACCATTGTATGCTTTTCTGGCTTTAACTGATTTGAAATATATACACAATGAAAAAAAATATTACCATAATCTTAGGCTTGCTAATTGGCTTTCCTTTTATAGGTTTTTCTCAATCTGCTGATTTAAAAAAATGGCCTAAAGGAGTATCACCTGAAGAAATAGGCACAAAAGTGGCTGCCAGGTTTGTGGCCACTCCGCATACCAATTTTAACAAACCAACTCCACCCAGGGTAATTACATATGCAGAAAGCTGTGCCTGGTACGGTGCACTAAAGTTCGCCAAGGCATCGGCTAACAGTAACCTGAAAAATGAGCTGATCAAAAGGTTCGAACCGATGTTCGCCCAGGAAGCTGGTATGATCCCACCGGTAACCAATGTGGATTATGCGGTTTTTGGATCCGTACCACTTCAGCTTTTTATACAAACAGGCGATAAAAAATATAAAGAAATGGGGCAAACCATTGCTGATAAACAATGGGCTATGCCAGATTCTGCCGTAAAAGTTAGCCCGGTCCAGTTAGCAGCCTTTAAAAATGGTTACACCTGGCATACACGGATGTGGATAGATGATATGTTTATGATTACTGCCCTGCAGACCCAGGCTTACCGGGCTACGAAGGATGAAAAATATATCAATAGGGCAGCTAAGGAAATGGCATTGTACCTGGATTCACTTCAGAAACCAAATGGCTTATTTTATCATGCACCGGATGTTCCTTTCTTTTGGGGGCGGGGCAATGGATGGATGGCGGCGGGCATGGCCGAAATATTAAGCTCCCTGCCGGCAAACAATCCCGATCGCCCACGAATTATGAAGGGTTATAAGACCATGATGAGGTCTTTGTTGGCCTACCAGGCGCCATCAGGCATGTGGAGGCAATTGATAGACGAGCCTTCATCATGGGAGGAGAGCTCATCAACAGGAATGTTTGCTTATGCCTTGGTGGTAGGTGTGAAAAAAGGTTGGCTAGAGAAAGAAAAATATGCTCCCGCGGCAAGAAAAGCCTGGCTAGCGCTCGTATCTCACCTGGACGAAAATGCCGATGTAAAGGATGTGTGCGAAGGCACCAATAAGAAAAACGATAAACAATACTACCTCGACCGTAAAAGAATAGTTGGCGATATGCATGGGCAGGCACCTATTCTGTGGACTGCTGCAGCTTTGATAGATTAGTAGTTTAATCCTGCACCATAAATGTTTATTTTTTTGAATTCAATATACCGTCGCTTACGCAGGTGCCTTCTGAATGAGTTATTGCTAAATACATAAATTTTCTTCGGGATGCGGGTAGGCACCATTTACCCGAAGAAAATACCCGAGATCTGTAGATCGTGATGATGGCAAGTTAGTTAATTGGTGTGTTGAGAAATAAATTCACGCTGATAACTTAATGGACTTTTTCCTGTTGTGATTTTGAAATATTTATGAAAACTGGCCATGTTGTTAAATCCACTTTCATAGCACAACTGTTTAATGTTGAGTTTGTTCTCAATTAATAGTCTGCAGGCATGGCCAACCTTTATTTCGGTGAGAAACCGTGAGTATGTTTTGCCTGTTTTAGATTTAAAGTACCTGCAGAATGAATTTGGACTGATTACAGCTACATTTGCAATTTCTTCCAGGTGTATTTTTCTCCTGAAATTTTCAAGGGTGAAATTGTATATCGCATTGATCTTGATGTTCGCGGTTTCGTCGTAATCCTGCTTAAAACCAATAGATGAAAGTTTAACCGTATGGTTGCAGTTGGCGATTAGGTTGAGCGCTTCCATTAGTAATATGATACGGGCTGAGCCCTCTGATACCAGCATTTTTTCCAGCAGGTCTGCAACTTTTGCCTTAATTTTGCCGTTCACCTGCAGGCCCCTTCTGCTGCTTTCGAGCAATGATTTAATAGCCTTATTTTCCGGTAGGTTCAGGAACTGGTCTCCCCAAAAGTTCTCGCTGAAATGTGCTACGCGCACATCGGCACGTGCTTTCGACTGATCTTCGAAATAACTATCGTCAAATCTCCAGTAATGAGCCAGATGAGGGCCTACCAGCACAATATCTCCTGATCTAAAACTTTTAATGTTGTCGCCGATAAATTGCGTTCCAACGCCTTTTTTGAGATGGATGAGCTCAATTTCCGGATGATAGTGCCATTTGTTGTTCATGTGCGGAATCAGGTCTCTTCTTACACTAAAAGATTGTGTAGGCGCTGTTGAAACTTTTAGTAATTGCGGTTTCATATCTGATTTATATTTATGGTTAGTCTCTTAAATATACTACAAAATTAGATGTCGTTTAATGCTTGTGCCAATATTGTTGAGTGATTGGGTAATATTTTCCTGTTATGCGATATTATTTTTACACGAGATATTATCATGGCATTAATTAACCCCTCCGGGTATTACAGTAACAATTTTTTAGGCTTGTTAATAATGACTAATTGCAAAAAAAGAATAGAAATTATAAACTAAAGTCCATTAAACATTTTGCTACTCAGGTATAGTCTGAAATCCTTAATCCTGCCTGTTTCCATGTCCTGGCGCGGCAATACCTTAATGCCGCTAATGGCCGTTTGTGCGCCCAAATCAATTACAACCTGATGTGGATGTTTTGGACTGTTATCTTTCCATTGGCTATGCCAGATACTGGTATATTGAAGATCAAATACATTTTCCGATTTGCCATCCTGGCTTTTCAGCTCCTCACTATCTACATATAGCACTTTCCATAGGTTCCTTGGAATTTGCCTGCCATTTTCGTCTAAAACTTCCAACTCCGCGAGGGCTGTAAAAGCATCGTCTGCAAAGTTGTTTAGTGCCTCAAGGGCAATATATCTACCATTTTTTAAAGGAAAATTAAAGGTTTGCCACGAAGCAGAATTTTGCATTGTTCCACTATAAACCAATTGGTCTGCGTTATTTCCAAATTGCTGCCGGGCTTTGCGGTGGTTGCTGCTAATGGCTTTCACCTCAGTAAGGCTGTCGAGAATCGGTTTTTCTAATCCCTGCAGG
Source organism: Pedobacter sp. ISL-64 (assembly GCF_018613605.1). Classification (GTDB taxonomy): domain Bacteria; phylum Bacteroidota; class Bacteroidia; order Sphingobacteriales; family Sphingobacteriaceae; genus Pedobacter. The sequence goes on from NZ_JAGGPU010000004.1 coordinate 235,742, forward strand.
CGTGCTGCAACCGGGCGATGGAGATCGAGCACCACCACCTCGTTTTTTCCTACATTTAACCATACTCCCGGAACATACATGGTTTGAGTAGGACCAATATTCCAGTAGCGGCCAAGGCAGTGGCCATTAATCCAAACTATACCTTTTTTGAACCAGCGCATATCCAGGTAAAAATCATTTTTGTTTTTAGTCTTAAAACTGCCCTTATAAAAAGCCGGTTCGTTTAGTTTTCCTGCTGTTCCAATCGGCTGAAATTTAAATGGAGGATTTCCCTCACCTAAGGGAATTGAATAATGTTTCCATCCTTTTAACTTAACTTTTGAAGTATGAGTGATTTGATAAACTTCGCCCAATAAACCTTTGCGGTCGTGCATATATTCGCCAAAATTTACGCGGCCCATGGCCTCTACCAGTATCCGAAGCTTGCTACTCTTTGCAAATGCTGGTAGATCGATACTGCGCTCATTTTTCATTCTGTTCAATACGCCAATCAATTTCTGATCCAGGTATACTTCCGCATAATCATGAACTTCGCCCAGGTCGAGCGTGCTTTTCGCTCCGGCAGGCAGGGTGGTCTCGTAAGCCACCATTCCATATCCCTGGCCCAGATCTTCCATATTTAAGGTCGTATCAGCTAATATGGGTTTGCCCAGTTGTGCAAAAATAGGGGCAACCTCCGTTAGATTAAATGGCGCAATCTTCTGTACTGGTATTGCCGGAGGTAATTCTGGCAAAACTTCTCCTGGTTGCAGATACTTTTTAAGCATATCCCGTAAGGCATAGAATTTAGCATTAGCCGATCCGTTTTCGCTAATGGGTGCGTCGTAATCGTAACTGGAAGTTTCTGGTACATATGGCTGGCAATTGGCTCCTGCCCATAAGCCGAACGAAGTTCCGCCATGGATCATATAGATACTGAATGAAGCCCTCTGTTGGAGCATATATTCCAGTTCTTTCACCATGCGGTCTGACGAACCGGTATGGTGCGCATTGCCCCATGAATCGAACCATCCGGGGTAATATTCACCACACATTAAAGGTCCTTCAGGCTGAACCTCGCGCAAAGCTTTAAAACCCGCTTCAGGATTGCTTCCGAAGTTTACCACGGCAAAAAGATCTTTCTGTACATCATTTTTTAGCTGAACCACCCCGTCGCAGGTAAAAAACGGAACGTCGAATTTAGCTTCTTTCAAGTATTCCCTAAGTTTTAACAGGTAATCTTTATCGCTTCCATAACTCCCATATTCGTTTTCTACCTGCACCATCAGGATAGGGCCACCGTGGGTAATTTGCAAGGGGCTTAATACACGTCCAACTTCTTGCAGATATAAACGGCTACGCTCCAGGTAGTAGGGATCCTGTGTGCGTAGTTTAATGTCTTTCTTTTGCAACAGCCACCACGGAAAACCGCCAAACTCCCATTCGGCACAGGAGTAGGGGCCTGGGCGTAAAATTACATACAATCCTTCCTGTTGTGCTATTTTACAGAATTCTGCTGCATCCGCCTGGCCTTCCCAATTGAATTTGCCTGGTGTAGTTTCGTGGAAGTTCCAGAACAAATAAGCACAAACAGTATTCAAGCCAACGGCCTTCACCATTTTTAAACGCTGCCTCCAGTAAGCTTTCGGGATCCTGGCAAAATGCAGTTCGCCACAACGGATCACATAAGGCTTACCGTTAAGGATAAAAGATGCTGTACTGATCTTAAAAGGTGCCGATGTTTCCTGTTGGGCTAAAACCGATTGGAAACAGAATGCCGATAGCATAAAAAAAAATAAACCGACTAGCTGCTTTTTCATGATTTGGTGATGTTTAAACAAACATTTAACACAATGCTAATCAAAAAAAGAATAAATAAAATAAGTAAAAATTACGCATTCGATTGCGGTATATAAAACAATCGATTGTGTAATTTTTAGGCCTGTTCAGGCCATATTCCGCACAGCTTTTTACAATTTATTTTAATTAGTTTCGGTCTTTTTGAAATAAAAAACCGAATAATTCTATGCGAAAATTTACCTGTTTACTTTTGTTTTTAATCCCGTTAAATCTTTTGGCCCAGCCGTTCAGGTCTGTTCAGGAGTTAATTAAGCGAAGAACACCATGGTTAGCAGACCAGGTGGTTTTTAAGCAGTTAAAAATCGATCAGAAGGACGTGTTTGAGTTAAACAGTACTGGCAATAAACTAGTCATTAGTGCATCTGGTTCCAATGCAGCAGCTGTTGGATTGAACTGGTATTTAAAATACTATTGTAACCGTTCCATGTCACACATGGGCGATAACCTTTCGGCGGTATACCCAATACCCCAGGTAAAGAAAAGTGTACGCGTTGAGGCCCCCGCAAAATACCGTTATGCCTTAAACTATTGTACCTATAATTATACCATGAGCTTTTATGATTGGAAAGACTGGGAACATGAGCTCGATTGGATGGCTTTAAATGGTGTTAACCTGATGCTTACTGTAAACGGCATGGAAGCAGTATGGCAAAAAACGTTGAAGCAGATTGGATACACTGGTCAAGAGATTAACGATTTTTTAGTGGGACCAGCATACACCGCATGGTGGCTTATGGGAAACATTCAAGGGTGGGGAGGCCCAATGCCTCAAAGTGAGATAGATGGCCGTAAAGCGCTGCAGCAGAAAATGATGGCTAGAATGAAAGAACTGGGAATAGCACCGGTATTACAAGGTTTTTATGGTATGGTTCCGGGCTCTTTGAAAGATAAAAGTAAAGCACAGATCATCGACCAAAAAACCTGGGGTGCATTTAAGCGGCCGGATATTTTGGTTCCTAACAGCCCTGACTTTTCCAGAATAGCAGGAATATATTACAAGGAAGTTCAGAAAGCATACGGAAAAGACATCCGTTTTTTTGCAGGAGATCCTTTCCACGAAGGTGGAATTACAACAGGCATAGATCTAAAAGTAGCAGGTAGATCCATTCAACAGGAAATGCAGAAGAGCTTCCCTGGATCGATCTGGGTGCTACAAGGCTGGCAGGATAATCCTAAGCAGCAAATGCTCGATGGGCTAGATAAGCCACATGTGCTGGTACAGGAGTTGTTTGGCGAATTCACCAATAATTGGGAGAAGAGAAAAGGTTACGATTCTACGCCTTTTATCTGGAGTGTAGTGAATAATTTTGGCGAAAGACCAGGTTTGTACGGAAAACTGCAGCGCTTTGCAGACGAGGTAGACAGGATTAGAAAAGGCCCTTACAATGAGGTGCTAAAAGGTGTAGGAATTATGCCTGAAGGGCTGAATAATAACCCTCCTGTATATGACCTGATGTTAGAGTTAGGCTGGCGAAACGACCATGTTGAGGTTAAAAACTGGCTAAGTGGTTATACCAAATATCGTTATGGAAAATCAAATCCTCATATTGATCAAGCCTGGCAGGGTTTCCTCGAAACTATTTATCAAAGCATTCCAGGTTACCAGGAAGGTGCAAGTGAATCTATATTTTGTGTGCGGCCAGCGCTTGATGCCAAAGCTGTTTCCCGCTGGGGTACCAGGCTAAGAACCTACAACCTGGTGAAATTTAAGGAGGCAGCCCTGGAATTCGCAAAAGCAGCACCAGAATTTAAACATTCCGACACCTACCAGATCGATCTGATCAATATCTTAAGGCAGGTATTGGCCAATGATGGAGAACAGGTTTTTCAGGCCATGGCGAAGGCTTATAATGAAAAAAATACCGAGCAGTTTACTAAAGTTTCTGCTCAGTTTCTGGATATGATCCGTTTAACAGACGACCTTTTATCTGCCCATCCGTATTATCAGTTAAATACTTACAAAGTTCAGGCATTAAACCTGGGGAAAACAAGCGAAGAGAAAAAGCTGAATATCCATAATGCGATGATGCTGATTACTTATTGGGGAGAGAATAATCCGGCCGAAGATAACCTACGTGATTATGCGTATAAGGAATGGGGAGGATTAATGAAGGGTTATTACCTGGTGAGGTGGGAGATGTATCTCAAATATTTGCAAAACCAGCTTCAGGGTAAAAACATGCAGGCTCCCGACTTTTTTTGGTGGGAGCGTGCATGGGTAGAGCAAAATTTAGAAATCAAAAAGGATGATGTAACTAAGCCTTTATATCAGGTTGTTGCTGAAATTCTAAGATCGAAAACAGCCGCTCAATAAACTGATGAGGCTGATCGCTAACCATATTCCTGCTGTCTAAAATCACAACAGGAATATTGTACCTTTTTAACTGATCGATCTGTTTCGAAGGAACTTTAGGCTTGCTGAGGGCAATCAGAATACCATCTACCCGCAGGTTCATCATGTTTTCCAGGATTTTTCTTTCCTGATCAGGGTTCTTGAATGACTGGCCAAAAATAACATTGTAATTTTTTTTGTGCGAATAACGTTCCATTTTACTCAGAATGGAACAGTAAAAAGGATCTGCAATATCCGGAAGCACAACGCCCACGGTAAAGGTTTTTCCCTGTTTCAGGAATATAGCATTTTGATTGGGGTGATAATTTAGCTCTTCCGCAATTTTATTTACCCTCATTGTAGTTACAAGGCCAATACTTGGGTGGCCTTTAAGGGCTCTCGATACCGTTGAAGGGTTAATCTTCAGGCGTCTGGCTATATCTTTGATGGTAGGGATCTTTTCCATTTCTTTAGGCGGTTAGCGTAAAACTTTGAGTTGACGATTTTTAAGGTTGAATTCGTATCCTGACCGCTGGATTTTTTCCAGGCCTCGAAATCAGTGATTGGATTGCCATTGGTGCTGCTCCACATCCATTGCGGCTGTCTGGTGCTAAAATAGTTGTTATGGTCAATGAGATTATGACTTCCGGTTGTGGTGTATTTATGGACAAGGAGATCCCGAGGGCCGGCATAAACACGGTTGTATTTGATCACGTTGCTATCGCAGTGTTCAGTCAGTCTGATTTCGCCCTCTATTTCCCCGAATGCCCCCAACACGCGGTTGTTCTGAAATAAAGTATTGTTCAATATACTGCAGTTCTTGGTCCCGGAGATGGTGTAATTTAAATAATCACCCATGTAAATGCCGGCGCGGTAACAGTTGTAAACCAGGTTGTTCCTTACGGTAGTTGTCCTTGTGGGATAGATATTACTTTCGCTAACCAGACCGATTCCTCTGTCGCTTTCATAAACAATATTTCTTTCGATTAGGGTATTGGCCCCACCACATACATAAATGGAGATTGCGCCATATCGATCGGCTCCCCAAGTTTCAGGGGTTTTGGTCATCGTGTTATGGTGAAAAATATTATTGCTGATGATCCCGTTGCGGGCATAGTTTGTGGCTATAGCGCCACTAGGGTTAAGGCCATCGCCACCGGCTACAATAACGCCAATGTTCTCGGTATCATATATTTTATTGTTGCTGAACGTGAAGCCCTCTATATTTCCGGCAAGGGTTACATTTTCACTTGTTCCGGTTTGGGTATCATGAACGGTACAACTGGTAATAGATAGGTTTGAGATGGGTATGCTGCCATTCCCGATGGCGAGTATGGCATGTCCGCTTCTGCCCTGAGCAAGTGTAGTGTTGTTTTTGATGTTATAAATATTGCAATTTTTAATCGTGATATGCTGGCCACTGCCATAAATCGCGATGCCTTGAGGATCTGTATTGACCATGGAACTATGCAGGTTACAAATGTCAAAACCATCGATAGTGACCCAACTCACGTTATTGATCGTAACTAAAGCTTGCCATCCCGTAACCGAAATTTTGCTGCCATCGATAACTGGTTTTTCTTTAGGATAACTTTGAAGGCTGATAATTTTGCCTGGCCTGCCTGATCTGGGAAATTTCACTTGTTGTTGGTAAGTACCAGCCCTCACCACTACCTGATCGCCGGGCGCAGCTTGATTTAATGCCGCATTAATGGTTTGGAAGGGCGCGTTAATTGTCCCGATATTGCTATCTGAGCCATTAACGGATACGTAATATTTATGGGGCTTCTTTTTGGTTTGCAATGCAGCCGCAAAGGTTTTATTAGCACAGACCAGCGTCTGTGCTAATAAAAATAGGCCCAGGAAACAATAAAATTTCATATGCTTATTTTGAAATTACCTCGTTAATTAAATTATTCTGAAACGATTTTTCTGATCCTGTTGTTGTTTTTGTCCAGTACATAAACAGTCCCGTTTTTGTCTACTGCAACGCCACCAGGTGCACTGAAAGATGCTTGCTGTCCAAAACCGTCAGTATATCCGGCTACACCACTTCCCGCAAAGGTGCTCACCTGATAAGTATTAGCTTGTACCAAGCGGATACTTTGATCAGGATTAGTGGTGCTTCCCCCACCGGTTCCGTTGCCGGCGACATAAATATTATCGCTGCCATCTACAGCAATGCCCCATGGGTAAGCAAATTGCGCCGATTTAGGGTCGCCATTTAAATAACCTATTTTATCCTGTTGGCCCGCAATAATGCTTCCTTGCCAGGTACCCGCATTGAACTTTCTGATCACCTGATCGCCATGCGCAGATACGAATAAATTACCAGAATGATCAAATTTAATCCCCGCAGGATAATTGAGGCCGGAGATGATTTCTTTGGTGCTGCCTTGCGCGTCGATCTGATAAACGCTTCCGGGGCTGGAACAGCTTGCATAGAAAAGCTTACCGCTACTTTTGTCAAAAGCAACGCTCCACGGCGCCTGACTACCAAAACCCCATGTTTTAGCCTGTCCATCCGGGCTGATCATCCTGATGTCCCAGTTGCCGGGATCTACACAATAGATGTTTCCACTGCCATCAATGGCGAGGTCGTACGGCAAAGAGAAATTTGCAGCGGTGCCTTTGCCATCTGCATAACCTGCAAGCGCCGGATTGCCCGCCAGGGTACTCACATTTCCTTCAGGATCGATTTTGCGAATACAATGGTTACCTGGGTCAGCTACATAAACATTGAGTTGATCGTCTACCACAATGCCTGAACTTCTATACCAATTTTGACCGGAAAAGTTAAATGAGGCATCTGTTCCCTTACCGTTGGCAAATCCTGCGTTACCAGAACCGGCAAGGGTGGTTACAGTTCTTGTGTATTCATAATTAAAAATGGCCTGACTTAAAATTTCCTTATTTTCTATCTTCACTTTTATCAGGCCAGATTTTGATTTTTTTGGCACCACCACCATAATCTGTGTGGCGCTGGCTCCAATTACTTTGAGGGGCAAGTCGTTTAAAACAACAGAGATTTTAGAGACGTCAGCAGTAAAATTAGTTCCGGTAATGAGTATTTCTGTGCCGCCGCCGCCTTTTTTGGGAATAAAATCTGAGATAGCAATAGGTGAAGACGGATCAAAGCCATCGGTTTTATTTTTTTTGCAGCTTGTAACAAGGAGCAAAATACAGATTGTGCAACTTAACAAGTGCGAACGTTCTGCTATGTTATGGATGAATTTTTTCATTTAATTCTTTCTTAAATACATTAATGCTTTACTTACCAACCTGGATTTTGAACCAGGGCCCTGTCACGGTCGAGCTGATATTGAGAAATAGGGAAGAGGTACATTTTATTCTCCCAGGCCCTTTTTTGAAATAAGGTACGTTTGTAAAAGGAGGTAAAACCAAATCCAAGTCCCCCGTCGTCTTCATTCACATTCATGGTGTAGATATTTTGATTTTCGGGAGCGCCGAGTAGCAGTCTTCTGATGAGGGTATAATATCGGTCGCCTTCGAAGCATAATTCTACCTGTCTTTCTTTAAGGATGTACTTTCTCATGAGTTCCTTGTTTCCAACCGCATTGGGATATACAGTTTCAATTCCCGGTAGGCCTGCTCTGGTCCTGACCAGGTTTAGGGTTTGGGCAATTTCGGGATTGGAAGGATCATACTCGTTTAAAGCTTCGGCATAATTGAGTAGAATCTCCGCATAACGCATAATGATGAAGGGCCTGTAATTGGTAGCATCCTGCCTGATGTTATCAGCAGGGCTGATGTTTTTTAGAAAATTGTAACCGGTGATGTTATTGGTAATTCCTGTGGCTTTGGCACCAGCTTTACCCGAATAATAAAATTCTATACGACCGGTACCGTCAACATTGCCAGCTGAAGAATAATAATTTTTATCATCAACAGTAGGCGCAGGCAATACCGGGCGGCCATTGTATTGGATGTACGCATAAAAACGGGCCTCCCTGTTGGCATACATATTCCATTGGCCTTTTTTATGTCCCCAGCTCTGATCACTGTTATTTTCTGCAAAACCAGTTTCGTTATATTGAGATAATGGATCATCAATGGCGCGGCCGTTGTTCATATAGAAGGCGTCAACTACATTTTGAGTGGCATTATAAACATTGATTCCCCCCGGATTGGGTGAGGATGCTTTGGTGTATCCCCAATAGTTCCATGAATTTCTGGAGAACAGGATCTCGCTGTTCCAATTGGCCAGGAAAAGATCGCGTACAGAAAAATATGGATCAAACCTGGTACCACCGTTATCCAGGTTCGTGAATAATTTATATGCGTTAAGGTTCATCACGGCTTTCGCAGCATCTGCGGCAATTTTCCACTTACTTGGATCATAAGCGGTAGGCGCGAGTGCTTTTCCATCCTGATTTTTTAGCGAACTTAGCGCCGGGTTTCCGTTCCATAATGGACTGGCGGCCCAGAGTGCAAGTTGCGATTTAACCGCCAGGCATGAGCCTTTTGATGGGCGGCCATAATTGCTGGAGGAAGCCCAGCTAACAGGCAGATCAACGGCAGCTTCATCCATTAACTGGTTTACATAGTCTTTGCATTCATCAAAAGTATTTCTGGGATATTTATTAAAATCTTCATCAAGTGCGAGCGCGGTTGTTAACCTTACCACCGGCCCATACTGTTTAAGTAATTGCCAATAAAACCAGCCCCTTAAGAACTTTGACTCTGCTTTATATTGAGTTTTTAAAGCCGAACTCAGCTGTGACTCAGGTACTCTTCCAACATTGGCCTCAAAAATAAAAGTTGATCGGATGCCCGTATAATAATGATCCCAATGGTCATAATAGGCATTTACCGGGCTCCAGTTTCCTGCAACCATCTGTCTTACATTTGTACCCGGGATAGAAACAGATGCTTCATCGCTAATGCCAATATGCGCAAAGTCGATTTCGAGCACTGCACCGTAAATGTTGTAGAGGTAAGACTCTGCATTTGCCCGGTTGCTCCAAAGGATATCTGAGGTGAGGAGGTTATCTGGCTTTTCGTCCAGGTGTTTGCATGCGGATAAAATACTTGTTAAGAATAATGTCCCTGCTGCTATAATGATTAAATATTTTCTTTTCATCAGAATATTTTTTAATGCTATAATTGATCGATACGTCTTTTTTAAAGTGATGCTTTCAGTCCCAGTGCAAATGTTCTTAAGGGTGGGTATCCTGCAGCATTGGCGCCAAGTTCCGGGTCCCATAATTTAAATTTGGAGAAAGTAAGTAAGTTCTGCCCCGTGAGATACAGGTAGACCGACTTAATCGAGGCCCTTGCAAGTAAAGCATCTGAAAACCGATAACCTAAGGTGGCTTGTTTTAAGCGGACGAAGCTCCCATCTTTAGACCACCAGGTGCTTGGCTGATAATTATTGCTGTTCTGATTGGAAATTCCCAGTCTGGGATAATATGCATCCTGTCTTGGGTTTTCAACAGTCCACCTGTTTTCCAGGTTCGCCAACATGCCCGAAGGATATTGCCCCATACCGGTAAAAGGTACAACACCTGCACCAGTTGCTCCTTCGCCTGTAACAGCCGAGCCATTGGCCATAAAAGAAACGCCCGAAATACCCTGGAAGAAAAGAGAAAGATCGATACCTTTATAACCTACTGTAAATCCTGATCCGTAAAGAATGGTTGGAACGTCAGATTTACCTGTATACACCCTGTCGAAGCTGTTAATTACCCCGTCATTGTTCACATCTTTGTATTTGATGTCTCCCGGCTTTAAATTTGCACCAAACTGGCTCGCACTGGCCGCAATCTGTTGGGGGGAAGTGAACAGACCTTCTGCAATATACATGAGGTTGTCGCCCAATTTTTGACCGGTTGCCTGTTGATAGGCATACAGTTGTTTAGGTTCATCCCGTTCAACGATCTTATTGTTGTTATAGGTGAAATTTCCATAAAGACGAAGTGATACGTTTCCAATCTTCTCATTGTATTCCACATTGCCATCTACGCCCTGATTATTCATCTCCCCTAAATTGGCGAATACTGTTCCGGTTACGCCCAGAATGCCCGAGAGTGAGCTTCTGGCAATCAGAATGTTTTTTCTTCTTTCTTTGTATAAGTCTACGGTGATATTAAGTTTATTGAACAAGCCGATTTCAGTACCAAAATTGTCTTTCGTAGACTTTTCCCAGGTCAGGTTTTCTACGCCAAATACACTTTCAGTCACTCCATTAAATATGGTTCCATTAAAGCCTAAACCTATTGAACTTCCCGAACCATATTGGCTCAGATAAGGGAATCTTTTCAGTCCGTTTCTAAATCCGATCTGATCATTCCCTACAATTCCATGAGAACCTCGAACTTTCAGCAGGTTCACAGTAGCTGATAGGTTTTTGAAAAAGGGTTCGTTCGAAATCACCCAACCCCCTGAAAGAGAAGGGAAAAATCCAAACCTTTTACCTGGTTCAAAGTTTTCTGAACCGGTGTACCCTGCATCAAATTCGAGCAGATAACGGTCTGCATAATCATAAGTTACCCTGAAAGCCATACCCTGGTTTTTGTAAGGGATAGAAGAAATTACATCTCCTGCCGAGCTAACGACCCTGGTACGCATATTGTATAAAAATAAACCACCAACATGATGTTGGCCAAACCTGCGGTCGTAAGTAATATTGGTTTCCAGGTACATCTTTTTCTCTGCACTTGAAGATTGTGAGTAACCCAGAAACTGTTCTCCAACCCTTGATTGGTTAAGGATCAGGTTGCCATCAGCATCTCTTGAACTGGCCAGGAAAAGGTTGTTCCTTCCCGTTCGCCTATTGTCGTTTTCACTATACGAATCAAATGAGAACCTGGCCATTGCACTTAACCCAGGTGTAAAACGGTCTAATTTCTGATTGATGGAAAAAATGGATTGTATAGTGGGACGGAATTCTGTTGCATAACCCGAATTTTGAATTTCATTGAGTGGATTGCTTCCTCCATTGTTAAACGGGCCAGCCCATGATCCATCTGGGTATTGGATAGGGAAAGCAATAGGCGGAGTTAAATAGGCATTATACCAGATTTTACTTGCCGATAAACCCGGGTATCTGCTGCTCACCAACATCGCGTCCAAATTCATGGATAATAAAGTTGTGGGGCTCAGGTCGATATCGAGGTTGGTCCTGAAATCATACCTTTTAAAATTTAAATTCGGATTGTAACCATTTTGCTTGGTCACTTTATAACTGCCATCCTGGTTATAAAAAGAGGCTGAAACATAGTACCTCACGCTTTGAGAGCCTCCGCTTACGTTTAAATTGGTATTAAAACCTGGAGCCCAGTTTTTATAGGTTGATTTGATCCAGTTTACATTAGGGTAGAGGTACGGATCCAGACCACTTGCGGTTTTCTGGATAATTTCTTCTGAATATACAGGTTGATTGCCATCGTTGATATTGGCTTCATTGTAGAGCCTCATCCATGAAACACCATCCAGCATTTGTGGTGTTTTAGTAAGGCCAGACATAGAGGCTTCGGTTTTTATTGAAATCAACGGCTTCCCGGCAGTGCCTCGTTTGGTATTGATAATAAGGACACCATTGGCTCCCCTGGCACCGTAAACTGCAGTGGCAGAGGCATCTTTAAGTAAGGAAATACTTTGTATATCCTCCGGATCAATATTGTTGTAAGATCCTCCGAAAGAGCTGTTTACATCGTCCCGTTGTACGCCGTCAATAATAATTAGTGGTTCCGTATTGCCTGTAAAAGTTCCTATCCCCCGGATAGTAAAAGAGGCATTGTCATATCCTGGCTCACCGCTTCGCTGCATAGAAATAACCCCCGCTACTTTACCAGCCAAAGAGTTGGAAAGTGAACGGTTAGGGGTCTGCATATCCGACATATTGATTGTGCTAACTGCACCAGTAATGGTAACCTTCTTTTGTTTTCCATAACCAACTACCACTACATCTTCCAGGGCTTTGTCTTCTTCTGTTAGGTTGATATTGATCTCAGTCTGTTCGCCCAAGAGTATTTCTTTGGTGATGAAGCCTACGATCTGAATAACCAGCGTTTCATTTTTATCCGCCTGGATTTTAAAATTCCCATACGAATCTGTAGAGGTTGCTTTTTTAGTTCCTTTAATCAATACGGTTGCCCCCGGAATAGGGTTTCCTTTTAAATCGGTTACTTTACCCCGTATTTCCTGACTGCTGAAAATGCTGCTCAATTTGTCAACGGCCTGGTCCAGAAGTGAACTTTCTTTTGCTTTGATCAGGATGGTTTTTCCATCGATAACATAAACCAGGGGTAGGTTATTGAGGATTTTTTTTACTGCGGCTTCCAGTTCCTCATTCTCAATAGAAATGGTGATGGGATTAATTCCGTTGAGGACTTTTCTGTCGAATAGAAAATTATATCCACTTTGATTATGGATCTTTTCTAATGCACTCTTTAATGATATCCGGCGTTCATTAAGGGTAATGCGTTGGCTGAAGCTTGTTGCACTTACCTGCATTAGCGTGAAAAGGAGTATGATGGTGGTTAGGCGCATAATCATCCATATTTTACGGATATAACGGTCTGTTATACCCGATTTGCTGGCATAAAATCTATACATTTTGTTATATTTGGTTTGTGCAGTGGCCGCCCAGGTCAAATTGTGGGCAACTGCAGGTTTTGGTTAGTAATTTTTATTAACTGGATGCCAGTAATTATCGGGGGTGTGTCCAGCACCCCTGGTGATTTGGCATGGTCGTGAAGTAATTATTTCATCACTGTTACTCTCCTTCCTTCTATTTTGAAACGGACACCACCAACAGTTTCTATCCATTTCAGCACTTCCGACAATTTACTTTTTCTCGATACTAATCCCTCCAGAACAGGTGTTGAAGCTATTTTTAAACCTGGTTCGTAAATAACATCCACATTGTACCATCTTGCAATCTTGCGCATGGCCGAATTCAGATCCTCTCCGTCGAAGATGAAGTTGTCGTTTTTCCAGCCTAATGTTTCTTCTGTATTCACCAAACGTGAGGTTATCGTACCGTCAGCATCAATAGAGACCTGTTGACTAGGTTTTAACACGACAGTTTTTAAATGCTGAGCATCTTTTAAACTTTGAATTTGCATACTACCTTCTACCAGGGTTGTTTTGCTTAGTGGTTCATCAGCATAGCAATTGATGTTAAAAGATGTTCCAAGATCTTCAGCAACCTGGCCTGCACTTACTACACGGAAGGGTTGTTTGGCATCATGCTTAACCTGGAAATAAGCTTCTCCGGTTAATTCTACCCTGCGTTCTTTCTGGCCGGCAAAGCTGGAAAGGAATTTCAAGGAGGATGCGGCATTTAACCACACTTTGGATCCATCAGCAAGGGTGATTTGGTACTGACCGCCCTTGGGAGTCGCTAGTACCAGTTGCTGCGCCGCTACCTCCGTTGAGCCAATTCCGTTTATATCCGTTCCATCGTTATATTCCAGTCCGGATTTATCAACCACTACGCCGCCTGTTAAATTTTTTAAATCAAATTTTTGGCCATTTGCCAGCGTTACAGTGGCTTTGTTACTACCAGGCTGAATGTCGTGAAGCGCCAGATTATAATCCGTGCGTTGGCTGTGCAGGTAAAAATAAAGCCCGACACTTACCATGACCAGCAGTGATGCTGCAATTAAAAGTTTTTGACTTAACATACTGAACTTTCTTTCGGCTGGTAGGGTACTGGTCATCTTTTTAATAATGAACAGGTCTTCGAGTAGTTCCTCTTCGGTTAAACCCAGGGGGAGTTCTTTATTCCATTGGGCGTACCAACTCTCTAAAAAGTTGATTTCTTCAGGTGTGCAGTTACCTTCCTGTTTCTTTTGTAAAAGCTCGTTAATTTCCTCTTTTTGCATCATTCTTAGACGGCGAAGGAGCGTACCTTCCGCATTCAGAGGTTAAAGACGAAGCAGAATAGCCTAGGGGGTAAAGGTGTTTTAAAAAAAAAATCAGAGTGAGAGGAACAACATAGATCCCAGCCTGGTACGCAATACCCTTAATGCATTGTTTATCGTAGTTTTTACTGTTTGTTCGGACAGGTCTAACACTTTGGCGATTTCTTGATGACTTAAAAAGTTTTTCCTGCTCAGTTCGAATATTTGACGCGTGCGGGGAGGAAGGTTGGCAATTTCCTGATCTATAATGGCCTTTAGCTGGTTTTGTCTCACAAGATAATCGGTAGTAACCAAACCATTTTCTGCAAAATCTTGAATAGATTGAATGTATGTCTTCTTTAACTTCTGCTTTGCCAGTAAGTCAAATATTTTGTTTCTAACTGAAGTATAAAGATATCCGGAAAGGGTAGATTTAAAAGTAATTTCTTCACGTTTTATCCATAAGGTGGTAAAGAGTTCATGAACCAAATCCCTGCATTCTTCCCTTAACTGAAGTCGTTTAAATGCATGGATGTAAAGGGAAGCGTGGTAACGGTGATAAATTTCAGCATAGGCTTGCTGATCGCCTGACTTAAGTAAGGCTGTTAGTTCCTGATCATTATAGTGTTTATAGGGCATTCTGTTTGGGGTGCACTAACATACATAAATAATGAATATCGTCAAAAACTATAATTTTATCTGGCTTTGTAGAGAAATAATTTTTGATTCTTCAATTTTAAAGGATAAATCTGCAATTGCAGTCATTTGAGACCGAAATTCGGTCGACAACAATACCAAGTGCCACCCAGGTGGGACGAGGTCTTTTCAGAAGATTTTCGTCCCATTTTTTTGCTTCTAACTCTTTGTTTGAAATCTACCTATAAATCCCCATAGCTATTCTAATATTTACAAACCACTATAGGCTGTTAATTCAAGCAGAAAGTTTGGACTTGAAATAATGTTTTGATACTTTAGGACTATTCTAACTAAATTTAATGTAACAGATGTCGTCCGCCCGCTTGTATCGTGTAATTAATTTCTTTAGTAGTACCATTTACAGTAGAATTATACGGATACCCGCGTTGTTCACATTATTAATTTGCTTCGCTCAAACGACTCAGGCGCAGCAAACTATACAAATTCAGGATAATTCACCACATACAATGCTTTCGTTTGGTCAGATTGATGTTTTGGAAGATCCTAAAGCTACATTGAATATTAGACAGATAATAAGTAGAAAATTTCAGCATAAATTCCGTTCAAATACACTTAGGATTCCTAAAAATGATAATCCAGGATCAGCTTATTGGTATCGGTTTAAAATCAGGCATAATCAGGAGAGCTCAAAACAATGGATACTTGAGTTTTTTGATCAGTCAATAAGCGAGTTGACATTATATGCACCTGATGGATTGGGTAACTACAAGGCAAATTATTATGGGACTAATTATGATTTTTCTAATAGAGGATACGACCATAAAAATTTCGTATATGATTTAAATAACCATGCTGATCAGATCTTCACTTATTATCTCCGGATCAAATCACCACATTCAGTAAGCACGATTATTGTCTTGCGAGATCTGAGATGGTTTGTCAGCTATGCTCTGGGAGAATATTTGTTATTTGGACTTTTTTATGGGATGATAGCGGTATTTTGCCTGTATAACCTTTTGATGTACTTTGCTGTAAAGGGTAAACAGTATTTGTTTTATGTGCTGTATAACTTGAGTATCGGTATGTATGAAATGTGTAATGATGGTATAGCCTTCCAATATCTCTGGCCTACAAATCCTCATATCAATGTTTATGGATTTGGCGTTTCGCTTTTTTTGAGCAGCATTTTCGGTTTATTATTTACTAGTAATTTCTTATATCTCAAGTCAAAATCACCATTGTTTTATAAGTTGGTGTTAATTACCATTCTTTTAAGAGGCATCTTCTTTATCGCTTGCCTGATTTATACCCCATTATTTAATTTCAAGATCATTGAATTTATTCCTCTGCTGGTTGCTTTCAGCGCCGGAATTTCTGTACTCTTATCTGGCTATAGGCCGGCGAGCTTTTTAGTTTTTGGTTATGGATTTCTGGTTGCAGGTTTTCTGCTCAAGATCTTACTGCTTTTGAAGTGGATTCCTTATGGCACCCTTAGCTATTACAGTCTGAGTATCTGCTTTATTATTGAAATGATATTGGTTTCCTTCGCGATAGGAAATGCGATACGTACACTCCGAAAGAAAAAAAGCAGTGTACAAAAAAGGATTATTGAACAGCTTAGAATAAATGATGACTTACACCAAACCCTAAATGAACAACTGCAGGTGCTTGTCGATGAACGTACACAGGAGATTCAGCAAAAGACTATAACCATCGAAAGACAAAATGCAGAGATCTTAGTGATGAACCATTTGCTGAAAAAAGATATTTCTGAACTTCATCTTAATATAGAGAAAGTTACTCGCGCAAGAGTTATGCAAAAGGGATTGGATTTTGAGGAATTCAGCAGAATATATCCAGATAAGGATAGTTGTTTTAGATACCTTTCCGAACTGAAATGGAGTCATGGATATGCCTGCAGGAGGTGTCAAAACACGCAACACTCCCCAGGTCAGACCTCATTCAGCAGAAGATGTACCAAGTGCGGTTATGATGAATCAGCAATTGCCCATACCATCCTGCAAAATTCAAAAATACCCATAAACAAGGCATTGTATATGTTTATTCTGATCTATACTTCTAAGGGTACCATCTCTTCCTATAAGTTATCCGAGATTTTAAACATTCGCCAAAGCACCTGCTGGACCTATAATTCGAAAATGCAAAAGCTTTTGCTTGATAAAAAAGCTTTGCTTAAGAAAAATTCAGATGGGGATTGGGGAAAGCTGCTTTTGGATCCAGCAATTGTGTAATCATATTGATTGCTATAGCAAGCAGTATACCATCCAACTTCTAATGGTGTTTTAGTTGACACATTCGAATCTGAAAATTACTTCTTTTCCATTCCGTATTAAAGACTGTATTGCATATCTAAAAACCCATTGATATAAATGACAGCTTTAACATTTTGCTTAAAATGAAATAAGTTTACTTAGCCTAAGCGGTCTGAAAAATGTGCTCATTTATCTCTATCACCTAAATACGATACCCGATAATATATTTTTTGCCACAATTTCAACCTCACTCCTTATGCGGTATATAAATTCTAATTTATAGTCAAATAAATTAAATGTGCCAGTTATGCTTATTGATCAGCGCGATTGATACAGCATCAGCTTTCCAAAAACCGTATAGCATTCATTATCCTGAAAAAAATAACGAATAAAGGATGTTGCTCAGCCGTATTAATCAAAAATAAGCATACTTGAAATGGAAACGATGGGGTGCTTTTATGAAGTAATATCATTGTTGCTATATCGTATTGTGAATTAATATAACTGTCTATTTAATAGGTAGTTATGTATTTTTTTTGTTTGGAAAATGAAATATTTAGAATAGGTTTGTATCATCCAATTATTCTAAACCAAATATAAAATGAGAAAAACCATTACCTTACTAATTGCATTGGTTTGCTTTGTATTTACGCTGTGTTTTGGACAAAGCATAGCTGTGAAGGGAACCATTAAAGACAAAGCCGGGGTAGCCCTGCCAGGCATTTCGGTGAAAGTGAAGAATGCTCAAACTGCTGTATCCTCCGGAGCTGACGGAAGCTTTTTAATATCAGTTCTGCCTAATGCAACGCTTGTTTTTTCTGCTGTGGGATTCACCACGCAAGAGATTTCAGTTGGCCAGAGAACAAGCATTTCTGTTACCTTGACTGAAGAATCTAAAAGCCTAACAGATGTTGTCGTAATAGGCTATGGTACCACAACAAAACGTGATGCTACCGGCGCCATTTCCAGCGTAAAAGCAACCCAGCTTGAAAATGAAAATCCACAAAGTATAGCAGATGTACTAAAAGGTAATATTCCGGGCCTCTCGGTTGGACTGAGTTCAAGTGCTAAAGGTGGTGGTGACTTACTTGTAAGGGGGAAGTCAACCTTAAGTGCAGGAACCTCACCACTTATCGTATTAGACGGGGTAATTTACAATGGGCAGCTCGCTGATATTAATCCAAATGATATCGACGGAATAGACGTTTTAAAAGACGCAAGTTCTCTTGCGGTTTACGGAGCTAAAGCTGCAACAGGTGTTATTGCGATAACGACAAAAAAGGGCAGAGGTGATTCTCCAACCATTACTTTTAATACCAATGTTGGTCTTGCCCAGGTTGCTAAAAACATGCGGCCTTACCAGGATGAAGCATTTTTGGCATGGAGAGGAGATGTGTTGCGGAGCGGCGCCACAACCCCAGAATACTTGTATACCGATCCTAGAAATCTTCCTCAAGGCGTTGATCTCACCCAATGGTTGAATGGGCAAACCGGCGATCCGGTTGATTTATGGCTCAACAGACTTGGCCTTGTTGCAAATGAGAAGGCAAATTATCTGGCCGGAAAAACAATTAACTGGTATGATGATATCTTTAGAACTGGTTTCCGTCAGGATCATACCCTTTCTTTAAGCGGTAAGAAGCAAGAAATTTCCTACTACATGTCTTTAAACTATCAGAAAAACCAGAATGTTATAGAAGGTGGTGACTATACCGCAATCAGAGGAAGGATAAATCTTGAAGGCGAAGCAGCCAAATGGTTAACCCTGGGTATGAACGTCCAATTCGCCGATAGAGATGAAGCCAGAACAGGGGATGGATCAACCGAGGCAGATTGGGCTCAGATATTAAACTTGTCACCTTATGGAGATAAATACCTTCCAAACGGGCAATTGAGGCGCATTCCAACAGATGATAGCGGTTTAAATGCAAGAAACCCTTTTTTAAGCATGACATACAATGAACGCATGAATAAGCAGAATACAATTTTTGCAAGCGTTTATGGACGTGTAAAATTGCCTTTCGGAATCACCTATCAACTGAATTTTAGCCCAGGTCTGGATTTCTATAGAACTTTTGATTATCGATCTTCCAGAAACCCGGATGTAGTAACTCCCGGAGGATCTGCAACACGAGCTAATGAAACCCGATACAACTGGCAGGTGGATAATTTACTTAAATGGAACAAAACCTTCTCCAACATTCACAACCTGGATGTAACACTATTGGCAAATGCTGAAAAATACCAGACCTGGTGGACACAAGCTTCAAATGAAGGCTTCGTTCCCAGTGACGTGCTAAGTTATCATAATCTTTCGAGCGGTATCAAACCTGTAACAAATAGTGAAGATAAAGTATATACAGGAGATGCATTGATGGCAAGAATAAATTATAGTTTGTTGAGCCGTTATATATTAACCCTTTCGGTTCGTAGAGATGGTTATTCCGTTTTTGGCGTAAACTTCAAACGCGCTACATTCCCGGCAGCAGCATTAGCATGGGTATTTACAGATGAAGCGTTCATGAAAAATCAGAAGTGGTTAAGCTACGGGAAGCTTCGTCTGTCGTATGGTATTAATGGTAACCGTGATTTACGTAACCCTGATAACGGAACTGTTGATCCATATGCTGCACTTGCTCAGTTAACGAGTGGTAAATACCAAACTGTAAATGGTAGTGGTGCTGCCTCAGATGTGAACACCGTTCAGATTGGGGCGAAAATGGCCAATTCAGACTTAAAGTGGGAAGAAACTACCGCGATGAATGCCGGTTTTGATTTTTCAATTTTTAACGATCGCATTAGCGGTTCTATTGATGCCTATAACAAGAAAACGAGTGATTTATTAGTTAGACAGACATTGCCGAATGTTAGCGGCTATTCTAATGTTTATTCAAACCTTGCCCGTATCAATAATCGTGGAGGAGAACTAAACCTGAATAGTAAAAATCTTGTGAATGGTCCTGTTAAATGGAACACCAATTTCAATTTTTCCTTCAACAGAAATAAAATTGTTGCCCTTGCCTTGCCAACAGACGACCCTGGAAATGGATGGTTTATTGGTAAAGATATCGACATAATATGGGATTATAATATTCAGGGCGTTTGGCAGCAAAGTGAATTGGCCGAAGCGGCAAAATTTACAAAGGCAGCCATTAAGCCCGGCGATTTTAAGTTGGAAGATGTTGATGGAGATTATGCCTATTCTGATAATGACAAAAAGTTTTTAGGTTACCGTACACCACGCTATTTCTTCGCCATGAGAAATGAATTCAATATTTTCAAAAATTTTGATTTTTCATTTCAATTGCTTGCCAACTGGGGGCAGCTTAAACAATATAATTCAGCAAAAAACCAACCTGGTAGCGTAGGATTTGCCCGCTCATCATCGTATATTTTACCATATTGGACTCCCGCAAACCCAATAAATGATTATGCCAGACTAAATTCTGGTTCCAGCGGTACAAGCTACAATGTGTATTGGGATAATTCTTTCATACGCCTAAACACCGTAGCAGTATCTTATTCGGTACCATCAAATTTGCTTACTAAGTTTCGTTTAAAAAGCGCTAAAATTTATGCCAATGTAAATAATGCAGGCTACTATGCACCAACATGGACATTTTGGGATCCGCAAAATAATGGTCCTACGCCAAGATACTATACTTTAGGTCTTAATGTTAATTTATAACTTAAATGAAAATGAAAAAAATAAATCAAAATATATCCATCCTATTTGCTTTCGCTGCATTACTGGGCTTTGCTGGATGTAAAAAAGCATATCTGGATTCAGAACAACTCTCCGCTTATGCACCAGAAAATCTAAACAACCTTACCGCTATGAAAGCCGCACTTAATGGTCTTGGATTGGCTACGCGAAGAGAGTTTTTTGGCGATTCTGCTCCACTACTAACGGAATCGATTTTTTCAGATGTTGCTGTGGATGGAACAACCGATAAAAACACACCCGCTCAGGATTTAATTTCCAGGATCACTCCGGATGCCAATCTTAACAGCGATGACTTCAACAAAATAGGCTGGTACTGGGATAATGAATTTGTTGCGGTACGGCAAGCTAACACAATCATTTCAAACATTGATAAACCAACATATACGTCTGAAGCTGAAAAAAATCTGATTTTAGGATCAGCATATTTTTACCGGGCTTATTATTACTACAGACTTGTTCATCAGTTCGGCGATGTACCATTGCTTTTAAATGATTTGGAATTTCCAAAAGCAGATTTTTATTCCACAAAAAGAGAAGTAATCCTGGGCAAAATGAAAACAGATCTTGAATTTGCCCAAACATGGGTTACCGATGGAGGTAATAAGGGGGATGTAACCAAAGGTGCTGTTAGCCACTTGCTAACTAAAGTAAATCTGGCACTTGGTAGATTTGATGATGCAATTGCTTCAGCTTCTAATGTAATTTCTGGTGGGAAATATGGTATGATGACCACGCGCTTTGGAAGCACCGCTTCTGATTTGACAAAAAATGTAATCTGGGATTTGCACCGAATGGATAATAAATCGCTCACTACCAATAGAGAAGCATTGTTTTTAGTGATTGATAGAGAAGCTTTTGCTGGTTTTACAGCCTTGGGTTCGCAACTGATGAGAAATACCGTTCCCGCCTGGCATTTTGCAAACGTAAAAACACCATCAGGAGCGACTGCAATTGTGGATTTGGTTACCGCAGAAATTCCACTGACCAGAATGTACGGTAGAGGAATTGGCCGATACCGCGGTACGCCTTACAGCACAAAATACATCTGGACCGATAATACCGATTACCGACATGCAAAAGGCATGTGGATGGATATGACAGATTTAGTGTACAATAACCCGGCATTGAAAACCTCAACAAATGCTGCGGATAGAGCCTTATATGGTCAGCCTCTGCAAATGTATTCGGATGCAAATATCAAACAACGTTTTACAAATGGTGCACTTGATACCATTCGTCACTGGTTTGGATGGCCACATTATAAAGTTTTCATCAATTCGACCAACGCGTTAGCAAATGACCCATACTGGACACCACCCCGCGGAACAAATACCGATTGGTACGTATTCCGTTTGGCAGAAACCTATCTACTTAGGGCAGAAGCATATTATTGGAAAGGTGAACTTGGATTGGCTATGGCTGACTTAAACGTAGTGAGAAGCCGAGCTAATGCAACGTTGTTAACAAATGCCGCACAAATAACAATAGGAACCATTTTGGATGAGCGTGCTCGTGAATTGTTTTGGGAAGAGCCTCGCAAAACAGAACTTACTCGTATTGCATATATTTTTGCACAAACAGGTAAGCCGGCATATAACGGTAAGAGTTATAGCCTTGCTACTTTTTCTGATAATAATTTTATGTACGACAGGATTATAGAAAAAAATGATTTTTATAAAAATCAGGTGCCAACATTACAAGGTGTAAACTACAAAATTGCACCTTACCACGTTTTATGGCCTGTTCCGGCAAGTGCGCAACGGTTTAACACTGAAGGCAGGATTAACCAGAATAAAGGCTATGCAGGATATGATCAGAATGTACCCGCATTGGATAAGTTACCTTAATAGAAGATAAAGACCGTGTGAGAATATACATGGTTTTGATTAGAATGGGCAGTCCCTTAAGCAAGGACAGCTTTTTTCCTGACCCGGATGAAATCAAAACATTTTAAGTACATATATATAAATTAATAAGTAACTAAAGCAAAACGATGTGCTCTGCTGTCCAGGACAGCAGAGTACGAATAAGAAATATCTAACCAGATTTAAACCTAAACCAAAATTAAAATGAGTGTTAAAATTATAATATCTAAATTAACTGGTGTGGCCATGTTAATTTTTTTCAGCGCTATTCTAGGCTGTTCGAAAGATTCTTCAGAAACAAGCCAGGACATTGTCCCCGCGGAAAAACTTTTGGTAAATAAAAGTATGGCAGTGGCTGCCGCTCAAGCTTATCCAAGCAACATCAATACCAGTTTTAATCACCCCGATGGTTCATATTCTTACAGTGAGGCAAGTAGCGATTTCGGCATGGCTGCCCTGACGGGCTGGAATGAAGACCGTGCCTACATATCAGGTGGATGGGCCAGGGCAACCTTGGCTCCAAACTCCGTGTCCAACGGACTTATCGCTGGTGCAGACCTATCTGATGGTTCTGCATACGAGGCAACGTTTAAGGTTCGTTTTCATAGTCAGTTCGATTGGAGTAGGGGAGGAAAGGTAGGCTTTGGCTTTCTTATAGGAGAAGGCAATACGGGCTGTGATATTCCCACCGATGGAAATGGAGGAAGTTTGCGATTAATGTGGTATAATAATGGTAGCAGGGTTTATTTTCAACCTTATGTTTATCATAGAGATATGGCTGGTCCATGTGGAGATACCTTTGGAAGATCTTATCCAACAAGCGGAAGCCTTGTCAAAGGAAATACCTATACGGTACATCTTTATGTGAAAAGTAATACCGGATCTACTAAAAATGGCTGGGTACAGGTACTTATAAATGGTGAAACAGTATTAGATCAGTCTATTCGCTGGACGACAAACGATGCGCAGCGCCTAATCAAGCGACTATCCTTCCATAATTTCAGGGGTGGAAAGGATGTTGCTGTCTGGGGTTCCAGTCAGACCAGTTACATTTACTTTGATGATTTAGTAGTAAACAAAATTCAATAGCATTTTGATGGTGAAGCTGGATCACCATCAAAATCATTTAAAACAATAAGGCAGCAAGCAAAAAAATAATTTGTTTATTAATTATATATGAAAAAAATAGCCAGATATCTTATTGTCCTCAGCTTCTTGCTATCATCCGATATAACATTTGCACAAAAATCAATGCGGTTATATGCTGGCTGGGAATTTCTTAAACAGGATTTAGGAGGGGGCTGGGAAGCTGTCCGCCCTGTCGGGTTGGGAAATCCTGAATCTGTTCCATTATGGGAAAATGTAAATTTACCGCATTGCGTTAATGCTACAGATGCAGTAGATCCTGATGCGAACTATTACCAGGGGCCCGCATGGTACCGCACAAAGCTTAAAATCGAAAATCCTTATCAAAATGGTAGAACCATTTTGCATTTCGAAGGTGCTGGTCAAAAGACAGAAGTTTATGTTTACACTATAAAAGTTGCAGCTCACCTGGGTGGTTACGATGAATGGACGGTTGACATTACAGATGCGGTTGCCGCATTTCAAAAAGAGGAAGTTTACCAAAAGCAGTTTAACGGGCAGGTGCCTGTTTCTATCCGTACGGATAATTCAAGAGATTTGGAAATGATTCCTTCAGATCTATCAGACTTTAATGTTTATGGAGGAATTTACCGCTATTTAAACCTGGTTTATGTTCCGCCACTCTCTGTTGAAAAAATGTTTGCTAAAGCTGAAGTGGATGCCCACGGAAAATTGGGTAAATTAAATGTAAGCGGAAGATTTTACGATCCTACGGGCCTAAAAAATGCTACTATCCATCTTAAATTAATCGACCCAAGAGGAAAGGTTGTTGCACAGCAGGAAAAAAAGCTTAATAATTTAAATGGCGATACTGAATTATGGAGCTTGCAGATCAATAAGCCGCAATTATGGTCGACAGATAAACCCTTGCAGTATCGCCTGCTTTATGATCTCGTTTCATCTACAGGCAGTTATAAGAGTGAAGATAAAATAGGTTTTAGAAACATCAATTTTGTAGAGAAAGGTCCTTTCAGTTTAAATGGAAATCGTTTGCTCTTGCGTGGTACCCATCGGCACGAAGACCATGCAGGCGTTGCGGCAGCAATGAGCGAGGAAATGATTCGCGCCGAGATGCAAATGATGAAGGATATGGGCGTGAATTTTATCCGACTGGGGCATTATCAGCAATCGAGAATTGTGTTGAACCTTTGCGATAGTTTGGGCATTTTGGTTTGGGAAGAAATCCCTTGGTGTCGGGGTGGTTTAGGTGGCGAAACTTATAAACAACAGGCCAGAAAGATGCTTACAAACATGATTGAGCAGCATTATAACCATCCTTCCATCATTATCTGGGGCTTGGGAAATGAAAACGATTGGCCGGGAGATTTTGCTGAATTTAATAAAGAAAAAATCAGAACCTTTATGAAAGAACTTAATGGACTCTCCCACAAACTGGATTCATCCAGGTATACCGCAATCCGGCGATGCGATTTTTGTGCCGATATAGTTGATGTATATTCTCCATCCATCTGGGCGGGTTGGTACCGTGGTGCCTATACTGATTATAAAAAGGTTTCTCAAGATGAATTTGCTAAAGTTAAGCGCTTTTTACATGTAGAATGGGGAGGCGATAGCCATGCCATGCGACATTCAGAAAATCCTGATAAAGCCCTAAGTAAAATTAAAACCGGTGAAAGCGCTGATGAGCGGGCAGGTGATGCTTCATTATTTGGGGGTGCCGCAAGAATATCCAAAGATGGCGATTGGAGTGAATCCTACATCACCAATTTGATTGATTGGCACCTTAAAGAACAGGAAAACATGCCTTGGCTAAGTGGTTCGGCATACTGGCCATTCAAAGATTTTTCTACCCCTGTTCGTCCTGATAATCCGGTACCTTACATGAACCAGAAGGGGGTTGTAGAAAGAGATTTTACTAAAAAGGAGGCTTATTATGTTTTTCAATCGTATTGGACCGATAAACCAATGGTTCATATTTATGGGCATAGCTGGCCAGTACGATGGGGTGATGAGGGAGAGGGAAAAATGGTAAAAGTTTATGCTAATTGTACGGAAGCAGAAATATTTCTGAACGGAAAAAGCTTTGGGATAAAGAAAAGAAACAGCCAGGATTTCCCTGCTGCGGGTTTACGTTGGAACCTTCCGTTTCTTAAAGGAGAAAATACAGTTAAAGTCGTAGCTAAAAAAGGTAAGGTTACCGTAAGCGATGAGATAAAATTTATCTATCAAACAGAGAAATGGACTAAAGCCGCTAAAATGACCTTAACCAAAATAAATAAGGAGGCAGATATTGCAACCTTGGAGGTTAAGCTTTTTGATGAAGCTGGAATACAATGTCTGGATGCAACAAATTGGGTAAATTTTGGATTAACGGGTGATGGAAGATTAATTGATGATTTGGGAACATCGTCCGGTTCGAGAAAAGTGCAGGCTTACAATGGCAGAGCAATTATCAAAGTAAAATTAAATAAAGGCAAAAGTGTTGCTTCGGTGAAATCAGAAGGCATGCCAACCATTTTTGAAACATTATAAGTTATGAGAAGAGCATTGGTTATTTTAATGTTTATTATTTTTTATATCGCTGGAACTGCGTTTTCAGTTAATATTTTGAATACGGAAAAGCTGCCTGTTGATATTAAGAAACAAACTATTGCTTTGCTCAAAAAGCAAATTTTAAATCAGGCAAAATGGGCAATGGAACAAGAGCCGATTACTATTACTGCATCATCTTCGCCGAGAAGTGCTGGCGGCAAACATGATTTTTTTTCGGAAGCAGATTACTTCTGGCCCGACCCGAAAAATCCGGATGGACCTTATATCAACCGAGATGGATTAACGAACCCGGATAATTTTGTCGAGCATAGGAAGGCTATGATTCGTTTTAGTAAAATCATCGGTGCATTGGCGTCAGCCTATAAAATAACAGGCAATGGAAGCTATGTAAAGCATGCGGTTAAACATTTTCAGGCATGGTTTATAAATCCTGAAACCTTAATGAATCCAAATCTTTTATTTGCTCAAGCAGTAAAGGGCAGATTTACCGGAAGAAATTATGGTATTATCGATACCATTCATTTAATGGAAGTTGCTCAAGGTGCTTTGGTGATGGAAAACGCAAAGGCATTTGATAAGTCTATCTCCATTGGAATTAAAAAATGGTTTGCCAGTTATACGCTGTGGCTGAATACCTCCAAACCAGGTATACAAGAAAAAACAGTTAAAAATAATCATGCCACGTGCTGGGCGATGCAAGTGGCATCTTTCGCTAAATTGTGTAAAGATGAGCCAATGCTCGATTCGTTGCGCATTAGTTATAAAACCATCTTACTGCCCAATCAAATGGGCATAGATGGTAGTTTTCCTTTAGAAATGGTAAGAACAAAACCCTATGGATATTCAATTTTTAACCTCGATGCGATGGTGATGGTTTGCCAGATTTTGTCCATTCCAAATGATGATCTTTGGAATTTTAAAACAGCAGATGGAAAATCGATCCGCAAAGGTCTGGATTATCTTTATCCTTTTATAGCCGAAAAAAATAAATGGCCTTTAAAAACCGATGTAATGTATTGGGAAAACTGGCCTGTTGCACAACCCTTTTTAATTTTCGGAGCGGTTCAGTTCAATCAGCATGAATGGTATTCCACCTGGGAAAAACTAGACCATGCACCTCAAGTAGAAGAAGTCATTAGGAATTTACCCGTTCGCAATCCTTTAATATGGTTATAAATATGAATTTAAAAATTAAGATAACGTTATGTTGTATGTTATTAGTTGGCTCAGCAAATGCTCAAAAAGTTAACGTAAATCAAGCTTTTGCTGCAGCAGCAAAACAAACTGATGTTTTGGTTAAAAATGTTGACTCGGCACGTCTGGTTAAACCCAGTCTGGTATCTCCAAGAACCGTAGAAAAGGGGCAGTTTAAGATGGTAGCATCGAGAGATTGGACAAGTGGATTTTTTCCGGCAGAACTCTGGTATTTTTATGAATACACAAAAGATAAAAAGTGGCTTGATATTGCTAAGAAATATACTGCAGATATCAAGAAAGAGCAATACAATCGTGGTACTCACGATTTGGGTTTTATGATTTACTGCCCGTTTGGAAATGGCTATCGCTTAACAAAAGATACCGCTTACAAGGGAGTTATTATTCAGGCGGCTAAATCGCTTTCTACCAGATTTAACAAAACTGCAGGTGTGCTAAAATCATGGGATCATAATGGTGATAAATGGAAATATCCGGTAATTATTGATAATATGATGAATCTTGAATTGCTGTTTGAAGCGACCAAAATGACGGGTGATTCATCCTTTTATAAAATCGCTGTGTCTCATGCAGATAATACGATTAAAAATCACTTCCGACCAGATTTTAGTTCTTATCACGTAGTTGATTATGATACACTCAAGGCTGGAAATATACTTCAGAAAATAACGGCACAGGGTTATGCAAACGAATCGGCATGGGCCCGTGGTCAGGCATGGGCTTTATATGGATACACGCTATGTTTTCGCGAAACAAAAAACGATAAATACTTATCTCAGGCAGATGGAATTGCGGGTTTTATACTGAATAACGAAATTACACCTGCAGACGGTATTCCGTATTGGGATTACAACGACCCTGATATTCCAAATGTTTCCTGGGATGCTTCCGCTGCAGCAATTACCGCTTCTGCACTTTATGAGCTTGCAAATTATAGTGTAAAAGGCAAAAAATATAAAGCCTCAGCTGATAAAATTTTATCCAGCCTCAACATAAAATATACTAGTAAATTTGGTAATAATTATGGCTTCATTCTCGAGCATAGTACCGGGCATCTTCCGGCAAAATCAGAAATTGATGTGCCCATAAATTATGCTGATTATTATTATCTGGAAGCGCTTTTGAGGAGTAAGTAATATGAGAAAACTATTGGGTTTCGCAGTATTGTACTTATTATTTCTGGTTGCAATACGGCAGGAAATGATATCCTAATATATGCATTATTAAGTTATCAAGAAATGCATTAAGTATATAATAATTTAAAGGACAATGAAAAAAAACATAAGTCTCCTATTAGTTTTCGCGACCACATTTGGTGCAGTGGCACAGAACAAAAAAAGTGTTGGAGCAACCGGTAAATCCCTTCAGGGATATGTGCTTGGAAATAAAAAAGTTGTGGTTTACACCACAGCGAGCAAATCTGATTATCGCATCAGCAAAACTGAAACATTAAATTTTGCAGAAAATAGACAGCCCTTTGAAACAGAACCAACAATTTTCGTTGATCCCAGCATCAGATATCAAACTTTGGTAGGCATCGGCGGAGCATTGACTGATGCCTCTGCAGAAACCATTGCCAAACTTTCCAGGCAAAACCAACAAGAACTGATTACTGCCTATTACGATAAAGATAAAGGTATAGGTTACACCTTGGCCCGTACAAATATTGCGAGCTGTGATTTCTCCAGCGGAAGCTATACTTATGTTCAGGATAATGATAAAGATTTAAAAACTTTTAGCATTGCTCACGATAAGGAGTTTAAAATTCCCTTAATTAAAATGGCAATTGCGGCTGCCGGGGGTAAATTATCATTATACGTGAGTCCTTGGTCACCACCTGCCTGGATGAAAGACAACAACAGTCTGATTCAAGGAGGACATTTATTGCCCGAATATCGCCAAAGTTGGGCAAATCATTATGTAAAGTTTATTAAAGCTTACGAAGCGATGGGTATTCCAGTTTGGGGTCTCTCGGTTCAAAACGAGCCTATGGCTAAACAGAGATGGGAATCCTGTGTGTATACTGCAGAAGAGGAGCGTGATTTTATAAAAAACTTCTTAGGTCCTACACTACATAAATCAGGTCTATCTTCTAAGAAATTGATTGCCTGGGATCATAACCGCGATCAAATTTTTCAAAGGGCAACTACCATTTTAAATGATAAAGATGCTGCGAAATACGTTTGGGGTATTGGCTTCCACTGGTATGAAACGTGGACCGGAAGTGACATGCAGTTTGGAAATGTAAGGCAGACATATGAAGCCTATCCGGATAAAACGCTAATTTTTACCGAGGGATGTAAAGAAAAGTATGATGTAAATAAGTTGGATGATTGGACTTTAGGCGAGCGCTATGGCTATTCAATGATCAATGACTTTAATGCCGGAACTGCAGCGTGGACGGACTGGAATATTCTTTTAGATGAAAACGGTGGCCCAAACCATGTAGGGAATTTTTGTTTTGCCCCAGTACATGCCGATACTAAGAAGGATAAATTAATCTATACCAATGCCTACTATTACATGGGGCATTTTTCAAAATTCATCCGTCCCGGAGCTAGAAGAATTGCCACAGCATCCAGTCGTGATCTTCTGCAAACGACCTCTTTTTTGAATACAGATGGAAAACTTGTTGTGGTTGTGATGAATCAGTCAGATGAAAAAATCAAGTATAGCCTATGGATAAAAGGTCAGGCAGCTACAACCACCAGCTTGCCGCATTCCATAGCCACATTGATAGTTGAATAATAGGAGGACTAATTGCTTTTTTCTACATCGGAGTGGTGATATGTCTATTTTGTATTCATTGTTTCTTGATGTAACAGAAGTTAGCTTCGGCTAAAAAAGCTAAGCATTAATAAAAAAATTAGTATCGGGGGGAATAAATGGAATAGGAATTTAAATTACTCAGCGATATTTATAATCCACTTTTTTAGTATGACTTTCCTTGATTTTCGTTTCGCTCTGATTTTTTTCTTTTTGTCTACCACCTTCGGGATTAACTTTTCTCTTTCTTTTCGTAATTTCATCAACTTACCTAGTTCTTCATACTCTATCATTTTAGTGTCTAGTTCTGCGATTCTCTTCAAATCTGCAATAAATTTGTTGCTAATTTGAACCGTTGCCGACCCCGTACGGGGCAAGAGATTTTTAATAGTCTTTTGCCTCTTTTTTTTTATTCTAATTCTTTGTTAATCAAATAGATACGGTTGAAATTCTGTGTGAGTTTAGCGGTTCGATGTTTTAGAGGATAAAAAAATCGAATTTTTCAGAGAACATCGAACCAATCAGCCCTCTTTTTTTCGCTAATGTCTGATTTACAAAAGATTGCATTTATGTTTGTGAAAGTTACAATTAGGAAAAGCACAAGCGACATTTGATTTGTGTAAGGAATTTGCGAAAATTGGTGTAAATGCGTTAAATTAAAGCTTGTTTGTAGCAATTAAAGCACTAAGAAGTGTTTGTTCTTAGTGCTTAACTGGAAAAAAAACTATGACAGATCTAAAAGCTTAAAAGTATTTTTAATCTTCCATTGGGACATCTAAATAAAGCCAATATCGATTTATGACCCAGATCAATTTTCCGTAAGCCGTTCACCAAATATTTCTGAAATTAGAGATTTTTGGGGCCAGTAGACAGATTATTTTTTCATCGGTTTTCAAAACTGAAAAATTAGTTTCCTTTTTCATAGGTAGGAGTTAGTTCCATTTGTCTTGATAATAATAAGATACGCCTAAAATTGCTAAAAATACAATAGGTGCAATAGCTACAGCAATTGGATCACCACTCGAAATATGAGCTATGAATGCAGAAACAAATGCCAATGCAAATCCGAAATAAGCGAATGATTTTACTTTATCTGAAATCATGGGAAGGATTAATGTTAAAGCTCCCAATACTTTTAGAACCCCAAGTTCAATTCTGAAATAATCCGGAAAACCTAAATGCACAAATGCGGCTTTCATATCAGCATTAGTGAAATATCCAAATGCACTGAATAACATCATAGCCGAAATAATTCCTGTTGTTGACCAATAAATAATTTTTTTCTTGTTCATTTTTTTAATTTTTAGGTGGCTAATTTTTGACAATATTTAAAAATTAGTTTTTGAATATTATACGAGTTTACAAGTGGGTTTTGACAGCTGAATAATCCGCTTAAATAAGCATATAAAACATAGGTTTCATTTTTTCTTTTAGCTAAAGTTGTTGGAAAAACATCACCTGTCTTTCAAAAGCACCTGCCATTGTATATGTCAATGGTTGTTTAATTAAAAGATGCCCGATACTCAAGCGGTGAAACATTCATTTTGTTTTTAAACATTTTACTGAACGATTGCGGATGCCCAAAACCTAATTGATAAGCAATTTCACTTACTGAAAGATTGGTTGTAGTCAGGGCTTCCTTTGCCTTTTCAATCAGTTTATTTTGAATATGCTGCTGTGTGCTTTGTCCTGTAAGCGTTCTGAGCAGATCGCTCAAGTAATTGGATGACAGATTCAATTTGTCAGCAAACTGTTGAACAGTTGGCAGCCCAAACTCAAGCATTTTACCGCTTGTAAAATATTCGTCAAGCAATGCCTCCATTTTAATCAGTAAATCGTTGCTTGCCGTTTTACGGGTAATAAACTGTCTGTTGTAAAAGCGGTTGGAATAATTGAGCAAGAGTTCAAGTTGTGAAACCATTACGTCCTGACTGTATTGATCTATGGAATGATTGTATTCGGTTTCAATATTCTTTAGAATCGTTTCAACCATTGCTTCTTCCGATTCACTTAAATGAAGTGCTTCGTTCACTGAATAGGAAAAAAATCCTAAATTTTTAATATTCTTTCCTAACGGATAATGACGAATTAGGTCGGGATGAAAAATCAGCCACAAACCATCCGGCTGTTGATTACAATCATAGTACGAGATTATTTGTCCCGGCTCCATAAAAACCAATACACCTTCGTCAAAATCGTAATAGTTTTGGCCGTATTTCAACTTACTGTCAAAGCAACGCTTTATAGAAATGGTATAGAAATTAAGGACAAGACTTAAAGGTTCCTGGCTTTGAATCGAAATATCCCCCAGATTTATTAACCCAATAAGGGGATTCTTCGGCTTTGGCAATCCCGATAATTTGTGTAACTCCGAAAGTGAATTTATTGTGATGAGTTTATTCTCTTTCCTTTTCATTTAATCAAATTTATATGTGAATCCCGTTAGTTTTTCCGAAACTTCCCAAAGTCTTTTTGCAATTTCCTTGTCATACGATTTGTCATTTGATTTTACCAATTCGGGAAAACCTTTTATTTCATTCATTTTTGTTGGACCAAAAAATTCCGAACCTTTAAGTCCTTCTTCAGTTGCGGCCCTTAAAATTGGTAATGTTCCCATTTCTACTTTTTGTGCTACAAGTTTATTCATAATTACCTTAATGAAGAAACCGAAATTTTTTTGAAGGTTTGTGTTGGTGTAACCGGGATGCGCTGCTGTTACAATAGTTGAAATATGGTGAGCTTTGAGTTTTCTTTCCAATTCGTACGCAAACAGCAAGTTGGCCAATTTACTTTGCCCATAAGCGTGGTCTTTATTATATGTTTTTTTTTCAAAGTTCAAGTCTTCAAAAACCATATAGCCACCGCCATATTGCTTGTGTTTGTGAGCTAAACTGCTTTGGACTGCAATACGTGAATTGGGAGTTTTCCTGGTAATGTCAAGCAAAAGCCCTGTTAGCAAGAAATGTCCCAAATGGTTAGCTCCAAATTGAACTTCAAAACCTTGCTTTGTGAGTTCACGGTTAGGCGGTGACATAACTCCTGCATTGTTTATCAAAACGTGTAGTTGCGAATACCTTGAATGAAAATCTTCGGAAAATCTTCGGATTGACTGAAAATCAGATAAGTCCAATAACATTAAGTCTAACTTCGCATCAGGATTTTCTTTTTTGATGGTTTCAACTGCCTCTTTGCCCTTTTGCAGGTTGCGAACGGTCATGATTACTTGAGCACCTTTACCACTCAATACCTTTGATGCTTCCAATCCAAGTCCGCTGTTTGCTCCTGTGATCAGAATTGTTTTTCCTTGTTGTGAAGGGATGTTGTCCGCTGTCCAATTTGTTGTTGCCATTTTTTTTTAATTTTAATTGATGGCACAAAGGTCAGTCAACTTATAATGGTTTACGTAGTCAAATCCCTGGATGATGTATCCAAATCAAGGCTCTTGTTTTTCTGTTAGTTTACTGTCGGTAGGTTGGTTGCCCACTATGAAAAATTTGCAATTTAGAGTTTATTTCTGTTAGAAATTGAATTACGTCTGCTTCAAATAATTCTTTTATTGCTTCGTCTGAATGTGGAATTGCAATTGGAATTGCAATTGGAATTGCAATTCCATTCTTTTTGCCACCGTTTCTGGGTCACCAACAAGCGGCAGTGCAGACTTCCAGCTCAAAGCGCTTTGTCGGTTCCATCACGCATCAGTTTGGGATGGGAAAGATTGCTTCGGCACGATCACGTTGCGTGAAAAGCTGCCAGTACTGCTCAGCCAGCTCGTCGGGCTCGACCGTTGGCACCACGTAACCTGGTGGCAGTTGTACCTTCAACTCGCCTGATACCAAACGCTGATGCCCCATACTACCTATGATTGACGCACCGATAGTCAACGTGCCCGCATAAACTCCCTTGTCGGCCAATTCACCATGCAGAGAATAAATGTAGTTACGGGTGGCGGCCATCACTGGGCCAAACCCGCTCATATAGGGTATGCCTTGCACTGCTGACATGCCAGCGCCGATGAGAATTCCTCCCGCACCACGTGCCAACATATTGGGCAAAACGGCGTTAATGATTTCAATTGGAGCCAAAACATATAGCTTTACCAAGCTGTCTAGCTCAGCCGTGGTTAGCTCCATTGCTGGAATGAATGGAGCCGTCGAGATAGGCGCATATTCGATTACATCAATATGTCCAAAACGTGCCTGAATCGCTTTCACCAACTCGGGGATTGCGGGAACATTTGTCAGGTCTGCTGAGAAGGCCGCGGCATCGACACCCTGCCCAGCGAGTTCGGCAACGAGTTCATCGAGTGGTTCCTGACGGCGACCGATTAGCGCTACGCTGTATCCCTCACGGCCGAAGCGGCGAGCGACCGAGGTTCCAAGGCCGCTACCGGCACCAAATATTGCAATTGTTTTTATCATTATGTTTTCTGTTAAGTTGTTGATTTATATTTTTTTGATGAATAATCATTTTGATGAAGCAAAAGTAGCTATATTTGCTATACAAAAGGTAGTGATATACTAATGTATAGCGGTATACTTTGGTATATCGCGGATAGAAAATACGTTTGAGAAATGGAGAAAATAATTAGTATAATAGAGGCAAAGTCCTGCCCAATTCATTTTGTACTGGCTGTAAATGATACCCTTAACGTGATCAGTGGCAAGTGGAAATTACCGATAATAGGCTCGTTGCTCTTTGATAAAAGAAGGTTTACCGAGATACAGCGGAACATTCCCAAGATAACGCCAAGAATGCTGAGCAAAGAGCTGAAGGATCTGGAATTGAATGGAATGGTAATCCGGAAGGTTTTTGACACAACGCCTGTTTCGGTGGAATATGAATTGTCGGATTCAGGTAAATCCATTGCAGATGTACTGGATAAAATGTTGGAATGGGGCATTAAGCACAGAGAGTCAACGATTTCTAGATCTTAAGTTTTCTCGTTCGCATTTTTTTGATCGGTCACCTGGTAAACAGTAAAATGTATCTGATTTAAAGTAAATTGTCCACGTTTTAAATAAAATTCAAGGGTATTTTTGTATTGGTAATCAGGTGAATGCTAGCTTTTCAAATTATTCCCTTTAATTATTATTACTTTCCAGATGGCGGAACAACTATTCAATTTACCCCAATTTCTAAAATATCTCGGGTTTTCGGGGGTAAAAGATGATGACATCCACATCGTCAGTTTTGAGCTGGAGGAACACGGCAGATTGAAATCAGAACTGGTAAGTATCGATTTTTACATATTTGCACTCAAGCCACCTATTCATAAGGATCTGGTGTACCAGATTCCTGTGGAAGACCAGGCCAGTTCCTATATGTTTGTTAATTCCCCTCATAGTTCCCAAAGCTGGGATATAGAGCCGCCATCATCAGGTTACGTGATATGTGTTAGCGAAATGTTCATGAAGAAAATTGTGAAGGACTATAGTTTCTTTCACTATAGCACAGCTCTTGAAGCTATTTTTCTTATGCCCGAGGAAGAGGTGCTGCTTTGGGACCTTTATAAAAAGGCATATGAAGAGTTCAGAAAGACCAAGTTCAATAAGCAGATTCTCCTGTCATACATTGCTTTGATCTTAAGTTATACCCAGACCTTTTACGATAGACAGTTCCAAAGCCGTAGCAACCTTTATAACAAAGTAATTGCAGATTTTAACCAAAATATGATTGCCTACTTTTCGCAGGACAAAGGTGTGACCGGGCTTCCGTCGGTAGCTTATTTTGCACAGCTCTCTTTTTTATCACCCAACTATTTTGGTGACCTGGTAAAACATTTATCCGGGAAATCCCCTATAGAACACATTCATGGCTATGTTGTAGAGCTTGCCAAGGAAAGGCTGCTGAAAACAAGACTTTCAATTAGCGAAATTTCCTATGGCCTGGGGTTTGACTATCCCAATTATTTTGCCCGTTTTTTTCGTAAACACACAGGGCTTTCTCCAAAGTCCTACCGGGATCAATAAATAATTCCTTGGTTAAAAAATAAAAAGCATACCAGTAAAATGTATCCTATTTAAAGTAATCTGTCTACGTCATTTTGAGTTGACCAGATTAATTTTGTAGTAGTAAATACCACGAAATTATGAAACAGAAAATTAGCTTTAAACGTGACGGGCTTACCCTGGTAGGTAACCTTTTCACTCCAGAGAACCTTAATGAAGATGGCCAATATAATGCCATGATCGTTCAAGGGTCATTTACCTCTGTAAAAGAGCAGATGCCAAACACCTATGCGGAGAAATTTGCTGAGGAAGGATTTGTTGTGCTTGCATTTGATTACAGTCACTATGGTGAAAGTGAGGGTTCGCCCCGCCAGTACGAATCTTACCTGGAGAAAACCAGCGATCTAAAAGCTGCAGTTTCTTTTTTGAGCGACTTACCGTATGTAAAGGACGTAAGTATGGTGGGCGTATGTACATCAGCTGGAAATACAGCCTACCTTGCTGTTGCAGATCATCGCATCAAGGCAATTGCAACAGTTGCTGCATTTCTGCCTACTCCGGAATTATATAACATGATGTTCCTGGCTGACGGGGTTGCAAAACGAATTGAAGCTGGAGACGAAGCCAAGCGTAAATTTGAAGAAAATGGGGAAGAAACCCTTATTGCTGCCTATAGCGAAACCGATACAAATGCGGTGAATTATATGGATGTAAAAGGAGCTTTTGATTATTACCTGAACACAGAACGTGGAAATGTTCCCAATTATACAAACACATTTAACGTAATGGCATGGAAAACAATGCTGGCGTTTGACCCCATTGCCCAAGCGTCAGAAATAAAAGTTCCTGCCATGGTGCTACATTCAGATGAATCTGCGTTCCCAGACAATGCCAAAGAATTTTATAGTAAACTAAAAGGAACTAAAGAATTGGTATGGGCAGATGGAAACCACTATGATTATTATGACAGCGAAAAGCAGATTGATAATGCGGTAAGGAACGTGAGCCGTTTTTTTAACGAGCACTTAAATTAGCTTCCAGGCAAAATTAGAACCTTATTTTTTTAAAAGTATGATGCAGGAAACCATCATCTGGTATAACGGAGAGATATTTGAAGGGCGGATTATTTTCGGGTTCGGAATTGTTCTGGTGATTTCGGCAATGCTTTTCCACTTTTACGGTAATACGCCAGGCGCTAGGGCATTGCTATTTCCGATTTTGGTAACTGGTGTCTTATTTTTCGCCATTGGGGCAGGAATGAACTTTTCAAACCTGGTCAAAGTTAAGAAGGCTGAAAAAATCTACAATCAGGATAGATCGCTTTTCCTTAAATCCGAGATAGAGCGGGTAGAAGGCTTTCAGTTTATGTATCCCTTATCAATAGCAATTTGTTTGGGATGTTTTTTGGTTGCAAGTGGGCTTCTATATTTCACAAAGAATATTAATTTTCACGCTATTGCTATCTCCTTGATCGTATTGGGAGCTGTTTTGTCGTTGATAGATTATTTTTCCAAAGAACGTGCGAATATTTACTATGGATCACTTCTTATGAAGAGTAAATAGTATTGACTTTTCTTGTGGCATTGGAATTCTATCTTTCGAAGTAAGCTCAATCCATAAGTAGTCTCATTTCTCCAAAATTTTTGAAAAACCGCCTATTTCAATCAATTCGTCCACAAAATGGTTCGAATTCCGCACTGCCACTGACCCTTTATGGGGCAAAGTCTTTAAAAGAGATTTTTTTTGATTCTAATTCTTTGTTTTTCAGGTAGATGTGTTCGGCGATTTCATTGACTAAATGTTCGATATCAGTCTCCATCGTATTCCATTTTTTCAGGAAATAAGCAGCCTATCAGGTATCTTTTGCCTTCAACGCTGGAATTTTTATAAACAAAATCATTAGTGTCCGGTAAAAAGCAGCGAAATTAATGGCTGCTTAATAAATCGTAATTTTAGTTTTGCAAAATTCAAAATACGATAGGTAAAGTAACTGTTTTTCGAGTAAATCTGTTTTCGGACAGCTGATTTCATTAATTGATGGCCATATGATAAAAGTGGCAGTCAAAAAGAACGGTTCTGATCGATATATAAAGCGTTTAAAACTAAAGACCACTTGATTAGCATGCTGTTTTGTGCGTTTGCCAAGTGCAATTCCCTTCGGGAAGTATCGCGTGCAATGCTTGGATTATCTGGAAAAACAGTAGGTTTTCAATTAAAGCATATTCTCAAAAGGAGTACTTTATCCGATGCGAACAAGAAAAGGAATTTTATGACAGGGGGCACAAAAGAGAATTTGAGTTTATTACCAATCTATTTGATCTAAGAGCCGACTTGATAGCCGCGCTCTACAAGATTAGATGGCAGATTGAGTTGTTGTTCAATTAGCTCAAGCAAAACTATCCCTTAAGATATTTTTAGGCGACAACGAAAATGCCATCAAAAATACCGATATATTGTGTGTTGATTGTTAATTTGCTGATAGCGGTGATAAAAAAGAAACTCAAAAGAAGCTGGGCATTTTCAAACCTGGTTAGTTTTTGTAAAATCCAGCTCTTCAACTACATTCAATTGATGAAATTTCTAGAAAATTCTGAAAAAGATTGGATTATCGATCAAGCAGAGCGTGAACAGATGTCATTTTTTTGACGCCTTGCTCTCGTAAAACACAAACAAAATAACATAAGTATATGATTGTTAGGTGAATAAAAATATTTAATTGTTGGGTTTAGCTTTTATCGGATATTAATGAAATCAAATAATACTTCTTGATCTTTTTGAGAAAAATGACCTTAAATATTACTACTGAAATACATAATTAACCACAAAAATTTTTGGTCTATATGATGGATAGTGATGAAAAAAGAATGGGAATGGGGCCACAAACTATCCTATTTTGTGGTAAAGATTTTTTAAATGTACTTTAAGTGATATAATGATCAGTATTTCATTATTTGCCGCTTCTTTCTTTAGTTACTTATGATCTTCAGATTTGCCACTTAATCATAACAGCCTATGTTATTCCAGCCCGGCGCTAAAGTCGATTCCAAAATTAAAATCCAGAAGTTCTGTTGGATGGATTTTTAAACCTATTGCCAATCTCAATAATGTAATAAAACTTGGACTGGTTTCTCCATTTTCATATTTAATAATATCTCCGGTATTAACCCCGCTTCTCTTGTAAAATTCGCGATAAGAAAGTTCCTGTTTCTCTTTTAAAGATTTTAAATGCTGACCGAATCTTTTCAGAATTATTTTTTCTTTCTCACTAATCATTTTATTGCTAATAAAAATATAATTGGCAATGTCTTTTATATTTTATTTAAAATCGTCATGCAATTACTTGACATTAAGCTTTTTTTTGTTTACATTTACGTAATAAAAAAATAAAACCAGTAAGGTAAAATTAAGAGTCTTGCAACCTCAAATCTCACGCCGTTGGAGCAGGACAGCAGATTTTATCCCATTTCTTATAGCGGAATTGCTATCTTTAGCTTTCCAAAATAAGAGTGGGCTTCTGCTGTAATTCCATTTCAACGTAAGGCGTGAGAAACATTATGAGGTTATGGTTTGGGAAGCCCACTTTTTCCTCTCTCCGCCAAGACTCATAACATACGATTATGAGCAGACAAAAAATAAGTTGGATTAACTGGTTGGTACTTACTGAGGTGAGTATGCTCCAATATGTTATTTTAATTGTTCATCATTTTCAAGTATTTTTATACCAGTCTCTATTAACTTGTCCGTTTGATCGGCTTTATGCCTTGAAGCCAAAGAATCCTGAGTAGTTTTTTTGGATGGGGCAGGTTGGCCTTTATGGTCGAAAATAAAATAGGTTCTTAATAATGATGGCCTGCCTCATTTTTTGTTTGCTTGGAGCTTGGGGCCTGGTTTATTGGGGCGTTTTTTGCCCATCCTTCCTCGATTTTTTTGTGTTTGAAAAAATAAACGGTTTCACCGTAATGGGATTTGTACGTCTGGATTTTTAGGCCAGGGTGGGAGTTTTTCTGCCACTTAGGCTCTTCCACAATTGGGTACTTTGGACGACTGCCTTTGATCAATTTTTAGTTTAGAATTTTTAACCCTGCATATGAAGACCGATAGGAGTTATTTGCCGCTTTTTTTTCTCTGTTGGGCTTTTTTGTATAGCTCATTGGCGGTATGGAGCATTTGGCCTATAGGCCTTAGCAGGCAGGGACTAGTTAATAAAAATAAGTATGAGTCCGGGCAGGTGCTGCGGAATATAGGCGGAGTGAAGCCGGGCCCGGATGATTTTACCTGTTTCTGTTGTATTGATGGCAATGTGATCTTGGTTATAAATTCTGACATTGATTTTATTTCAACTTCGCTCCAAAATCCTATCAAAAATATTATTAAAGGTCCAGAATAGGTAGGTTGGCATGGTTTTTCAATCACTGCTGTAATCCGGTTGCCAAATGTTACTGTAAAGTAGTCAAACTTTGCTATTGCTTTTAATCAATTACCAATTTCTCTAACCATCAATTCATGACCTTGTCTGATTATAATTCTAGAAACCGTTCTTTGAAAACAGCTCAACAGGTGCTGGAATCATTTTATGGTCGTTATGGCGCGAATAAAATAAAGCTGGTTTTATTTTCGGTGTTTCAGGCTTATGCGCTGAGCGATAAAAAGGGTTTTCTGGAACTGGATAGCAGTGAAGGGGAAGTGGCTGAGGTGTTTGATGGTCTGGTCGAGTTGGTTAAGGCGGTGCGGATGCTGATGGAGGAGGGCAGGATTGAAGGGTTGGGGATTTAGAATAGCCTTTACTTCAGGTTCTAATTTTTTTTACGTTTAAATCAATCAAAATGAAGCTTAGAATATGCTTCCTGTTATTGTCATGCCCTTTTTTTGGGGTGTATGCGCAGGATAAAGACTTGTTAGGTGTGTCTGGCCGTGCAGGTGGTGTGGGGATTGTGATCGGTCAGCGGGTGCCGGATGTACTGATACCGAATATCTCGGGTTTGAAAGGTTCTGAATTGGTGTCTCTACCGCTTTCAGCTTTTAAGGGCAAGTTGCTGATCCTGGATTTCTGGGCGACGTATTGCATACCCTGTATTGCCAATTTCCCGCAAATGAAAATGCTGCAAGAGAAATACCGGAACGACCTGCAGGTGATCCTGGTGAATAATGAACCTGTAGCCAGGGCAGCAACGTTTTTGCAGAAAAGGAAAAACGAACATAGGGAAGCCTTTACCGCTATTTTGGCCGATACGCTGCTAAATAAAACTTTTCCGCACCGTACCATACCTCATTATGTATGGATAGGCAGGGATGGGAAAGTGCTGGCAATAACGGGCGAGGAGGAACTGCAGGAGGCGAAATTGTTGCAGGCCATGGCGGGGGAGGGTGGTACTTTCGTCAACAAAAAGAACATCGATCCGGCGCTGCCTTTGTTCAGTTCGGCAGATTTTCCTGCTGAAGGCTTGGTTCGGTACGGCCTGTTTACCAAAGGGCGGGTTTCTGGCCTGGCCAGCGGGACACGGTTTCGGAAAGCTAAATCATCAGGTGTGCTGGTGGGGCGTGCCTTTACCAATACCGGATTTTTTAACTAACTGATCTATTAAAAAATTAAGGGTTTTGATCGGGATGGGATTGCTAAGCTGTTTTGTGGTGGTTTTCGGCTTTGGGAAACCTGGATAGCTGATGTGATCACTGATCTGTACCTGTTAACTCAACTAATCATGAAAAAAAAATTTTATTGTGTTTTATTGCTGCTTTGCAGTATGTATCCTGGGCTATGGGCTCAGGATAAGCAAGTGGATTCTATCGCCCCCCTTTATGTAGGGGCAAAGCTGCCGCGTATGCTTTTTACTTTAGAGAGTAAAGTGCTTAAAGGCAGGGAACTATCGGGTACCTCGCTTTCCGGGGATTTTAATAAGCTGATTATTATTGATTTCTGGGCAAGTTGGTGTGGCTCCTGCCTGAAAAAGTTTCCCTTGCTGGAGAAGATGCAGGAAAAGTATCCTGCAGACCTTAAAGTTTTACTGGTGAATTCATTGGGGACCGGCGATACGGCCGCTTCGCTGATTGCGAAGGCTGGGTCGGACGGGGCTTTAGCTCAGATGAGGCTGCCTTTTGTGGTGGAGGATGAACTGTTTTTGAAGGCTTTTCCGCACCGGTCTATCCCGCATTATGTCTGGATAATCGGTGGAGCGGTAGAGGGGATCACTTCAAGTGATTTCCTGACAGCAGAAAACGTGGTGATGATGGTGGAACGTAACCGTAAGCATGTGCAGACGGTGAGTAAACTAAAGGGGTTTAGGGAGCCAAAGTATTAGTTATGGGCAGGATTATTTTAGTTTTTGTTTTGCTCCTGTCTATTTCAGGGGTGAAGGCCCAGGATGCTTTGAAAGGAGTGGTGGTGGATGGGAAAGGGAAAGGGATTGCAGGGGTAGTGGTAAAAGCTGTTCCCGGTGGACAGG
Source organism: Pedobacter sp. ISL-64 (assembly GCF_018613605.1). Lineage (GTDB taxonomy): Bacteria > Bacteroidota > Bacteroidia > Sphingobacteriales > Sphingobacteriaceae > Pedobacter. Next base: position 278,336 of record NZ_JAGGPU010000004.1, read on the forward strand.
TGTTGACGGAAGATGATGGCTCGTTTGCCTTGGGACTAAAGGCGGGCAGGATTAAATTGTCGTTTTCGGCGATGAACTTTGTCCGGCTGGATACTGTGGTGTCGTTGCCTTTTGCCGGTTTACTTTCGGTAGTGCTTAACGGAAAGGACCAGGAGTTGGGAACAGTGGAAGTGAGTACAGGTTACCAGACCCTGCCTAAAGAGCGGGCAACGGGTTCGTTTCTTAAGTTATCGGGTAAGCTGCTGAATGAGCAGGTGGGTACGGGTATCATCTCGAGGCTGGAAGGGGTGACCAGTAGCCTGAGCATAGACCGTAAGAGTAACGGCGGTGAAGGCTATGGGATTATCATCCGTGGGATTGGTACACTGCAGGGGCCACGCAGTCCCCTGGTTGTGCTGGATAACTTTCCTTATGAAGGGGATCTGGGTAACATCAATCCCAATGACGTGGAAAGCATTACTGTGCTGCGTGATGCCGCTGCGGCATCAATATGGGGAGCAAGGGCAGGGAATGGCGTGATTGTGATCAATACCAAAAAGGCCAGGTTTAATGATAAACTGAAGGTGTCCTTTTCGGGCAACTTGAAAGTGGCCGAAAAGCCTGATCAGTATTATCAGAGTAGGATTAGTGTCGGTGATTTTATAGACCTAGAGAATTATCTTTTTGATAAAGGCTATTACAGCAGCTTTGAAATGGACAATTCGCACCCGCCGTTATCGCAGGTAGTTGAACTTCGGATTGCTGCCCGTGACGGGCTTGTCAGTGCTACAGATGCCCATTCGCAGATCGATGCTTTGCGGAGTTATGATTTGCGGCAGGAGCTTAACCGTTATGTCTTTCAGAACGCTACTGCCCAGCAGTACAGCCTGCAATTGGGGGCAGGGTCGGAGAAAAGGAACTGGCTGCTTTCGGCAGGTTTTGACCATAATGTAAGCTCGCTTGCTGCGCCTTTTAGCCGTTATAATGTAAAGGCGGAGCAGAACTTTAAGCTTGGCCCACGGTTAACGCTAACAGGAAATCTTATGCTTACCCTTTCCAACAGTAAAAATGGTAAAACAGACCCATCGCAGATCAGCTCCGCTACCGGTATCCTTCCACCATATACGCAGTTGGCTGATGGGCAGGGGAATGCGCTTGCAGTAATCAGGGATTACAGGACGGGCTATATTAATACCGCCGGAAACGGAAAGCTGCTGGACTGGTCGTATTATCCGCTGGAGGATTATAAATACGCCCGCTCGGTGAATAAGGTGAGTGATGTTCTGGCATCGCTTCGGGCAGCCTACCAGTTGACCGGATGGTTAAAGCTGGCTGGAACCTATCAGTTTGAACAGCAGGATGGGCAGGTGATCACGATAAATAACCCGCAAAGTTATTATGTGCGTAACCTGGTGAATGTGTTCTCTTCCATCGATGCCTCCGGATCGCTAAAGCGAAACATCCCACTGGGCAGTATACGGGATCAGGATTATGCTTTGCTGGCAGCGCACAATGCAAGGGTGCAGGCTGATATCAATAAAGTGATGGGCAGGCATTCCCTCTCTGGGATTATCGGCGGGGAGATCAGGAGTACCGGGGTACAGACCAGTACCAGGCGGATATATGGACTGAATGAATCTACTTTAACCACTTCAGTTGTAGATTACCTGAACCCCATTAAAACCTTTGTTACCGGAAATACCGAAAATGTGCCAAACAGGGACGCTATGGGAAGAACGCTGAACCGTTATGTTTCGATGTTTGCCAACCTGGCCTATACCTTTGATGAGCGCTATACGCTTTCATTGAGCGGGCGCAGGGATGCATCCAATCTGTATGGCCTGAATACCAATGATAAATGGAACCCCTTGTTTTCTTCCGGGTTTGCATGGGAAGTTTCCAAAGAGAAATTCTGGGGAGGGGGCCTCATTTCTTTCCTGAAACTCAGGACAACTTTTGGGGCAAGCGGAAACACTGACCTAAGGACTACTGCGGTAACCACGATTACCTATTTGGGATTCAATTCTGTATTTACCCAAAGTCCTTACGCGCTGTTTAGTAATTATGCCAATCCGGAGTTAAAGTGGGAACGGGTTTTTATGTTCAATGCGGGGCTGGACTTTGCCTTACGTGGGAACAGGATAAAAGGGAGCCTGGAATATTACCGCAAAAAATCTGTTGACCTTTTGGCGCTGACCCCGATAGACTTGACCGCAGGGGTGGGTGCTACGCTTGTGAAGAATTCAGGCGTGATATCTGGGGATGGGCTGGATCTGGAACTCAGCAGCCGGAATATAAAGGGCAGGTTCAGCTGGTCGTCGGACTTCTTTCTGAACTATTATAAGGATAGGGTGATTAAGAATTACAACAGCACTTTTAACGGCAGGGGAAAACTGAGCGGGAATGTTTCCTATACAGGTATTGTGGGATATCCGCTTTATGGGATGATTTCCTTTAAATGGGCGGGGCTGGACCCTGCGACAGGCGACCCTCAGGGGATATTGAACGGGGCGATAAGCAAAAACTATGATGCGCTGATGGGGAGCTCGCTTAAATTCGAGGAGATGGTATACCACGGTACCGCGCTGCCCATATTTACCGGTGGATTGGGCAATAGTTTCGCTTATGGTGGTTTTACACTCAGTTTGAGGATGAGCTTTAAGCTGGGGTACTATTTCAGGAAAAATGCACTGGATTACGGTTCACTCATGATAGGCAGGCAGGGGACGGGTGATTACGCCCGCAGGTGGCAAAAACCGGGCGATGAGCTGCAGACCAATGTGCCGAGCCTTATTTATCCCAACTCGGACCTTAGGGATGAGTTTTACTGGGGATCGGAGGTCAATGTGCTCAAAGGGGACCATATCCGTATGCAGTACGTGAACTTAGGCTATGACTTTAAGCTGTACGGTGGAAAGAAAGCAGGCTTTTCCAAATTTCAGGTGTTTGTGGTGGCGAGTAACCTGGGAATTATCTGGCGGGCAAACAAAGAGCATATTGATCCGGATTTTAACGGGATACCGGATGCAAAAAGTATTGCATTTGGTTTTAGATCAACTTTATAAGCTTAAGCGAATATGAAAAAGTTAATTTTTTTAAGCATGCTGGTGCTTTTGTTTTGCAGCTCATGTAAGAAGTTTTTAGACGAGAAGTCCAACCAGAATCAGGCTATACCTGAAACGCTGACAGACCTGCAGGCTTTGCTCGATCAGTACCAGGTGCTGAACTATGTGGACGGGAATGCGGCGGAGATCAGCACGGACGATGTATACCTGAGCGATGCTGATTTAGGTGCAAGGCCTGAAAATGAGCGCAACATGTACACCTGGCAGCGCAGCAATATCTTTTTACAGGATGGTAATGAATGGTTTTATAATTACAGGGCAATTAACCGTACCAACGTGGTGTTGGAGGCTATCGCTAAAATTAACAAAACTGCCGGTAATGCTGCCGAATGGGACAATGTCTGCGGGCAGGCTTATTTCATCCGGGCGAAAAACCATTTGCGGGGACTTTATATATGGGGTAATGCTTATGGTGAACAGTCGTCGTCAGATTTGGGGGTACCACTCAGGCTGGGGTCTGACTTTAATGTGCCCTCGGTGCGGGCAACTGTTGGGCAAGGTTATGCGCAGGTAATCTCCGATCTGCAAAGGGCAGCTCAGGCGCTTCCCCTTAAAGCGGTACATGTGATGCGGCCCTCCAAGCCTGCGGCATTTGGCCTGCTCGCGCGGGTTTACTTATCGATGCGCAAATATGAGCTGGCAAAGCTTTATGCTGATTCCTGTTTATCGCTAAAGGCTGATTTGCTGGATTATAATACGTTGAATGCAGCAGCAAGTTATCCCATTGGCCAATTTAATGTTGAGGTATTGCAGGACAGTTACTTTACTTCTCCGATGCTGAACAATGCAAGGGGCAAAATCAATCCTGCGCTTTATGCACTGTATGAGGCGAACGATTTGCGAAAAGTTGTTTTTTTTGGCGATAACAAAAACGGGACATACGGCTTTAAGGGAAGCTATGAGGGGAACTCGAATTTCTTTAGCGGGGTGGCGGTGAATGAGGTAGTGCTGATGAGGAGCGAATGCCTGGCCCGGGCCGGCAGGCTTTCAGAAGCGCTGGCTGACTTAAACCGTTTGCTGCGAAACCGGTATAAAAAAAATACTTTCACGGACAGGGCAGGAAGCGATCCGCAGGCGGTGCTGGCTGATATTCTTTTGGAGCGCAGAAAGGAACTGCTGCTCAGGGGGCTGCGGTGGGTAGATGTGAAAAGATTGAATATGGAGAATGCCGGTATTTCTTTTAGCAGGAGCTACAAAGGTGTGATGTACCAGCTTAAGGCCAACAGTACGGGCTTTGCCCTTCCGATCCCCGAACGGGTGATCGAGGTAGCGGGTCTCCCGCAGAATCCTTAAATGCAATGGTGCAGCATTAAACCTGCACCATTGACTACTGTTACTGCTCTCTGGCAGAAATCAATTCTTGAGAGGCAAGTACGGCCTGGTTGTCTTTACCTGTAAGGTAGGTAGACAGCGAAGTTTCGATGCCAATCGTGCAAGGTACTTCCGGGTCCCCGCTACATTCGAACGCAGTAGGGCTTCCTGCAGGTTCCCATGAGCTCGTTTCGTAAACAGGGCCATTGGTGGTTTTGTAGTGGTAGTAAGTGGTTTTTTTGTTAGTGAATGCACTTTGTGAGGCGATAAGGCCGAACCCTAATACAAGGGCTGCAAGGCCTAAGTTAAATTTTTTTGACATGGTATTTAGTTTTAAATGATCTCCGCTTAGGGAGGATAAATGAAGTCGATCTGGCTGGGTGGTCTGGCGATCGGTTGATTTTTTCTGTATTGGATAGGACCGGTATCCGGTTATGCTGGTTACTCTTTGCCACTGACCTCCTGCTTTAGGTAAATAGTTAAGCTAGTTATCGTGAATGCGGTGAATACCAGGTTGAAAATGAGGTGTGACTTCCATCCGAGCCATTTTAATACCCCGCCGCAGCTACAAGGTACCTTGTTGAAATAGTCTGCCAGCACCAGTGCGATGTAGGCGGTGAAGGCGAGCAGAAGAACAGATGAAAACAGCAGGCCAACTACTACGGTCCTTTTGAAACATAACAGGAGTGCGGTAATAATTTCTGCAGGGATCAGGAAATACAAAAGGAAATCTGCCAGCCAGCCCGGAAAAGACTGGTTGTGCAGCTGCTGGTCAAATGCTGAAAAAGTAAAGAGTTTACTGAATGCGGCATAAGTAAATAGCAGTACGAGCAGCGGTGGAACGGTTGATTTAAAAATTGCTTTCATGGTAGAAGAATTATGAAACAAATTAACGGGGATTAGAAAAGTTAAAACAGTATGAGATGGGTATTATACCCTTTTAAACAAGGAAGAGATGAAAGAAAGCAGGTCTATAGTTTACCGGTTTTTACCGGAGGTATTTTTAAGGGCACCTTATTATAGCTTCAGCGGTTATGATCTGTCGCGGTTGCCGGAGGTACTTCAGGAACAGGCTTTCCGGAATGCAGTATTTCTGGCGAGTGCCGGGTTTTATAGCTTACTTGAAAAAAAGGAATTTGATTTCGATAGGTTAACAGATAAGGAAAAGTATACCCTATCTAAATATTACAACAGGATGTGCTTCAGGGCTACACCATTCGGTAGCTTTTCGTCCTTTACTTTGCTCCACTGGGGGAGCGGTGGTCAGGTGAGGCTCGCCGGGGCGGATGAATCGGTACTTCACCTGTTGCCGGACCAGGAAATGTTAAGGGAAATGAAAAACAGGGCGGATAGTGATCTGCCTGAAATGTTGATAGTTAACCCTATGCTGTACAGGTTTAATGACGTTTTGCGCTACACGAAATCATCTTTGGATGATAGGGGGAAGTTTAACTTTTCTCTCCAGGGGATAGCTGCCGAAAAATTCAATGTGAAGCTGTTTTCATTTTTAGCTTCAAAAAAGGTGTCAAAAGAAATAGTAATAAGCTGGGTGATGCAGCATGGTGAATGTTCAGCGGCAGAAGCAGGAGATTACATCGGCTTTTTACTTGATGCAGGCGCTATTTTCGCTGCCAGTCAGGGCGGAGTCATTGATCAAGAGTTGATTCAGGACTTTCCCGGCTTACCGGGCTGGAAGGATTTCTGGAGAGATAACACCAAAACCACCTTATCGGATGGTGTATCCCTGTCGGCTATGGCCCGGGATATTGCCAGAATTGGAGCTGATTCAAAACTTACTATAGAAGAACCCTTTTATGCAGTGCTGGAAAGGCCCAACAACAATGGTGGACCTGATAGTGCTGAACAGGAGGAACTATCCAAAGCTGTCCATGTACTGCAGTTATTGTCAAATGCTGAGCAGCCTGCTGATCTGTCACGTTTTATCCGCGATTTCCGTTCCCGTTTTGATCAGGAAAGGGTGCCTTTGCTGTTGGCTTTAGATCCCGATGCAGGACTGCATTATGGTGATATGGAACCATCCATGCCTGATCAGGATATCTTAGAGAATATTCCTTTCCCCGTGCCAGAAGAAGAGAACAGGACCCTTGGTTGGCATGTTTCACAGCAGTTTATCTTTAAACTCTGGATAGGGGACACACTTCGCGATCCCTGGGCCCCTCTGCAGATCAGCGAAGAGGATGTGATTGAACTGGAAAATCATAAAAAGGTAGTAGTGCCTTTGCCCCAGACGCAGGCGCTCATGTACCGCTCGACTGGCGAGCACCTGATTATTGAAAGTTCGGGCGGGGTAACTGCAGCTTCGCTGATTGGAAGGTTCTCTTGCTTTAGTGATCCGGTACACCAGTTTTGCCGCGAGCTTGCCGAAATGGAAACTGCCTCAAATCCTGAAGTTGTTTTTGCCGACATTGCCCAGCAGTCTGATTCCCACGTCGACAATATCAATCGTCGTAAGCCCATTTATCCACACGAAATACCCCTGAATGTATTTCCTTCGCAGCCTGCTGAAAAACTGGCACTACCAAGCGAACTCATGCTTTCCCTGAAAGGGGATGAGCTGATATTGGAGTCGTCTAAGTTTAACAAAAGAGTAATTCCCCGTCTGGCGACAGCTTATAACTTTCGAAATAACCATTCACCGGTTTTCCGGCTGTTGTGTGACCTGCAATTTCAGGGGGTACAGGCAGGACTTTCATTTAGCCTGGAAAACTTTTTCCCGGGCCTGGGTTTTTATCCTCGGGTCTGTTACGGAAGGGTGATCCTCTGCCTGGCGAAATGGAATTTTAAGGAATCAGACCTAGCGCCTTTAACCGTTGGGGACAACACTGATCCATTTAAAACCCTGAATGGGTTTCGCAAGAAATACCACCTGCCCCGGCACATCACGATAGGGGCAACAGACCAGCAGCTGGTTTTTGACCTGGCAAATATGACAGAGGCAAGGTTTTTTCTGCAGTGCATTCATGGTTTAAAGCGTATAACCATTCAGGAATATCTATGGCCTGACCGGTCTGTCCTGTCTGGTAAAAAGCCTCTTGCGGGGCAAATGATTGCTTTTCTTGCACATGAAAATAATGTTTATCAACCTTTAAAAAATGAAAGTACCACTGTTTATGATGAAAAGCAGCGCGACTTTTTAATGGGGAGTAATTGGCTTTACCTTAAAATTTTCTGCATTCCGCGCGCTTCGGACGAAATTCTTAGCCAGGTGATCTTCCCGTTTATTAAAGGGCAGAAAAAGCGGATAAAGAAGTGGTTTTTCATTCGCTACAGTGAAAAAGGCTATCACCTGCGTCTGCGCATACAGGCGGAGGAACATGATCTGGGGGCGATACTGGTAGCTTTGCGTAAAAAGATTGAATCATCCGGACACGACAAGCTCATCCGGGATTTCCAGGGAGATACCTACCGGAGGGAAATCGAACGCTATGGGGCAGATCTCATTTCTCATGTTGAGGAACTTTTCTATGCGGGAAGCCATGTTGCTGTTGTTGCGTTAACTTTAAAAGGCAACAATTCCTTCCAACTTAACGAGTTTGAACTGGCCTTGCTGACTGCTTATCGCATGATCAACAGCTTTTTTACTTCTCCTGTAGATGCTCTGGATTACCTTGGGAAGGTAACAAATCAGTTTATGGCGGAGTTCAGGGCAGATAAATTGCTGAAGGTTGCGATGGATGAGAAATACCGGGAGAATAAATTATTGATAGCGGACTTGTTGGAAAGTAAAGGATTCTCAAAGCATCTTTCGCGACTGTTAAAGCAAATGTCAGTTTTAAACGGCCTTACTGGAAGCTTTTCAAAAGATAAAAGAATGGAGCTATTGGCGGACCTGGTGCATATGCAACTGAACCGGACTTTTTCGGTTAGGCAGAGGCAGCAGGAATTGCTCGTTTATTATTGCCTGCAAAAGTATAACGCTTCACTTTCAGCCCGCGAAAAGTCTTCAGTCTAGTGATCACTTTTATCTCTTTTACTGATGAGTAATGCTGGCTGGATTTTTTCACGGAAAGCGCTGCGGTAGGTTCCTCCAATTGGAATAGTCACCTCACCGTTTAGTCTCACCTGGGCATATTCCAATGAATGGATAACGGCGTGGTTGACGATATAAGACTGGTGGATCCTGGAAAAACGCTCAACAGGCAGCTTTGAAAGGACTTCCGCTAAAGTGAGGTAAGTGATGACTTTTTCGTCATTCATGTGGATGATGATGTAGTTGCCCATATTTTCTATGTAGCGGATCTCTGCGATGGTGATCCGGTTAAATTTTCCTTTGATGTTGCTTTTGACGAAAAAGAATGGGCTAGCAGTGGTGTGATTGGTCTGACTGCTGAGATTTAAGCGCACCTTGGTAATTGCCTTTAGAAACCTGGCGTAATTGATGGGCTTTAGCAGGTAGTCTACTGCATCTTTTTCAAATGCTTCCGGTGCATACTCCCGGTAGGAGGTTGTGAAAACAATGTTGCTTGCTGAACCAATTAGGTCAGCCACGTCAAGGCCGTTAAGCTGCGGCATATCAACATCTAAAAGAACAATATCTGGCGTTGGGATATTGCATAGTTCTTCCAGCGCTAGAAGCGGGTTTGTGGAGCTGCCAATAAGTTTGAGGCCCGGCGTTTGATTGACGTACTTATCGAGTACTTCAATGGAATGATATTCATCATCAATGATAAAGCATGTTAAGCTCATAATTTAAGGGTTAAAGTGAGTTCGTAAAATTCACCGGGTTCGTTGATTTCCAGCTTATAATTGCCTTTATAAAATGAATCCATGCGGAGCCGGATGTTTTGTAGGCCCAGTGCCTTTCGCTGACGCGCAAGTCCGTTCTTTGATTTTTTTAAGTTCCGGCTGTAAAAAGTTAAATTTCCGGTTTCATCCGTAAACAGTTTGAGCGAAGCCGGCGAGTTGGGATCGGTTAAATTCCCATGTTTAAATATATTTTCAGTTAGGGTAAGTAAGATTAGCGGAATGATTTTACAACGGCTCAAATCATTACCAAGTTCTATACTGATGTACAAGGGCTCTCTAAAACGGTACCGGTTAATAGCCACGAGATTTTCAACCTGCTCAACTTCTCTTGCCAGATTTATTTTTCCGTCGGGACCTGCTTCCTCAAGACTAAAACGCATAATTTCAGAAAGTAGCCAAATGCAATTGGCGGCATCATCGGAATATTTTTGTGCGCTGTTGTACACGAAATTAAGCGCGTTGAAGAGCATGTGTGGATTGATTTGATGTTGAAGGTAGGCGTTTCGAGACTTGGTAAGCTGAGCTTCTAACTCTGCATGATCCTTTTCAATAGTTAGTTGCCGCTTTTCAGATTCCAATGCTTGCCTTTTAAAATAGGCAATGTGTTTAGCAGACCAGTAAAATGTTCCCAGTAAAACAAAATAAAAAGCCCGAGCAATATTCCTTGGAACAAATGCTTTAACAAAAACATTAGAATCATATTGCACAGGCTTTGGATCACCCAAAATATGATCCGCGATACCTTTAACGATAAGATAAAGCACAATAGTGCTAACAAATAACGAAAGCCCACTCAAATACCTGTTTTTTGGACCATTAAATGTGTAGTTTAATAATCTGATATATACATAAAACAGGGCTAAATTTATTGAGTAAAATACAATATAAATATATGGCCTCTCTAAAGATCCAACATGATAGTATACAAATACCAGCTCATAGGTAATGAAAAAGATCCAGCAGATCATATGAACAGCTAACAACTTTCGAGGTATTAGTCTCAATTTTTCTTTTATCAAATTTATTGTCATTCCTATAGTTTTAACTCCGACATCGTTAGAATCTGTAATAAATTATCCTATTAATGCTGACAATCTTAAATTAACATAAAAAATTAAAATTATGATGAAATCAAAAAAACTTCCGCAAAAAAGCACACAGCTTCTTACCCATTACAGGTCTTTTAAACGTAAGGATAAAGGGGCTGACACTGACACAACAACTGTAAATACCACAGTTGTTTCGAGTACCCACATTTTCAACCAATAGAATAAAAACTGAGTAACGCACCAGGAAAACTCCTCGCTATGCTTAAGAATGAACTCAAGAATATAGAAGAAATATTAATTGAGCAATCATACTCCCACAGCAATAAAACTGCCCAAACTAATCTTGAAACTCAGTTTGGGCAAATTTATAAAGCATGGGAAGAAGTATTATTTTCCAATATGCCGGAGAGCAGCCTGGTGCGTTATTTTCATTACCATCTCGATATTATATCGACTATTTCCACAACATTATCTAACTTTCCAAATGCTGAAAAATATTTACTTTCACAGAATGAACTTTTAGCGCTCATCAACCATCAGCGAAAATACTATTCTAGTTATTTCAAAGAGGATGCAATTGCTCCTGTGACTTATCATCAACGATTAGTTTCTCAACTTACCGGAAATATGGGTGCTATCCAAAAAATACTGCACTCAGGCAGCATAAATGCTTCTCTAATAGCATGCCTATCTAAGTGGTGTGAACTGATGTCCGAAAAAATTGGGACGGTGAGATTTACCTTTCGTTCATTGCATTATTTCGAGTATATCACAAATCAACTATCCGAACTTAATGGTTTCTCAACGGAGATTGAAGCGACGCTGCTTAATTTACTTATTTGTTCCAATTTCAATAATCTGTCTTTTTTGGTTTACTTCCAGGATAAAATTCGCCATTCTTCTGAATATCTCGGCGACAAAGACGAGAGGCTTGATTATTTAGTTGAACAGAAAGCAATAATTAATTCATCTCCTGAGGTGAAAAACAGGACCTATGATTCCTCTTGGCCCTCAATAAAAACAATGATAGTAGATTGGTTAACGGAGGAAATTCTGTTAACAGAAAAGTTATTATGCAATAAAAGGGAAATAGCCATTCCTAAAATACCATTGGAAATGTCAGTTGCGCACTTGTCCTGCCTGATCCGTTTACTTTACGAAGAGAGTGTTTTTGCTACTCAGAACCTTCAGCCCATTTTCAAATGTTTTGCTGGTTATTTTCAAAGCAAAAGACAGGCTGTTATTTCTCCGGGAAGCCTCAGTAAAGAATTTTATAGTATTGACCAGCATACTGCCGCACGCGTGCGGGATCTGTTACAGCGTATGGTTCTGCGGATCAACCGTAATTTTTTTCCTACGGTTGTTGCAATAAATGCAACAGTCCTTTCTTATCTAAGTATGCGCTGAGTTCCCCCAGCCAGCTATAGCTAAACCCTTCTTTATTTATCAGCCGTTCAGGCAAAATAGATGTGATGTCGTTTAATGTGCTAAAATGCATTGAATCACAAGCCTTACAAAAATTAGTACTGAAACCAAGTTTGTTGATAGGGGTCTGTAATAATTCATCAATTTCCATATTCCTTTTAAAGGGCTGCGGTGTTATAAAGATATAAATTTTGTTTCTTATAAGCTGTATCTAATATGATGTTTCTTTATAAGAGTACCTCTCGTGCATCGTTTTAATTTACTTTACAGTATGAGTAGAGCCAAAAACGAAGAGGATAGCGAGAATATAAAGGAAGTTTTGAAATTGGTTGGTGCGAGGATCCGTTCCCTTAGGGAAGCTAAAGGCGAACGGAACTATGAAAAATTTGCCTTTAAACATGATCTTAACCGTACGCAGCTCTGGCGCTATGAAAATGGGGAAGATTTGTATTTCTCATCTCTATTGAAAGTAATTTCAGCGTTGGATGTCACTCTTGCTGAGTTTTTTAGCGATGGGTTTGATCAACAGGCTAAGTGATTGGGTAAATTATAGATGCGCTTGAATCAAAAAAATGAGAAAACCAGCCATATTGATTATAATACTAACAATAGCATCTAATTGTGAGTTTTAAGGAAAATCACTTATTTGATATCTGTTGAAATAGGTTCTTCAACTTTACAATAATGGATGTACATACCTTGTTGCGTAAGCCCATCCTGCGCATTTAGGAAAAATGTATTAAAAGTGTTAGCCACCTTTGAATGATAAGGTAGTTTAAATCTTTCAAAATGTCTAATCATCTGCCACCATTCCCAAAATCTCCAGGGTTTTAGAGTAAAAATTCTAAATAATGTTTTGTTTGGGTTATTCGATTTTTTAATTTTAAATCTTTCAAATTTGTATTTGGCAACATCAAAACCTTGTGTAGGTCCTCCCTGTTCCGAAAATTGAAAACTTCCATCTTTATTCTGATAATGATATTCTTCCTGAAGAAAGTATGTCACTGGGGGTAAATTGCTGATCAAAATGATTGAAACAATCACGATTACAATAACTTTGTGCTTTCTTTTCGTCTTATTGAATTTTATATGGTCCATGGCTTTCTGGTATCCTACCTCCAGTTTCGTTGACATCTAAATTAGGATTTTTTACTTTTTGTTCCCGCAAAGCACTTGCCATTCCGGCGGGCGTTTTGGCAAAACCAGCCCCACCTGGTCCACCTAATCCGATTTGTGTGGTCGGGTCTGGGATTGGAATACCACTGGCTTGGCCCGCTCCGTATACGAATGCCGAACAATTGTAATCCGTAAAGTGGTAATTTTTTTGGCGGGTTACTTACAAAGTCGATAACTAGTGAAAGAAAGCAATATGCCTGCGTCGAAATATGTAAAGATCAGGATTAAAAAACATGACCCCGGGATATATGAAAGAGTGAAAAAACTGGAACAGACTGTTCAGCTATAATCTGAAAATAGACAGGCGGGACCACATTATAAATAAAGATGCTTAAAGCCAAAATACAATATGATAATTAGAAATAAGGAAAACTGGTTCAAAATGCTGTTTGTTTGGCATGGTTCTGTTCTTCCAAAGCTCCCTCCCAGACTCGCGTTACTTTTTGTTTTGTCAGTTGGTGTTGTATTCTTCAATGGTAGAATCTTTTTCTTCAAAATCCCTTTAAATCCAACACCTTTAACCTTATTTGGTTTTGTACTCGCATTGTTCCTCGGTTTCCGTAATAATGTTAGTTATGATAGGTTTTGGGAAGCGCGGAAACTCTGGGGAGCCCTATTGAATTGCACACGTTCATTGGCCCGGCAGGTACTTACGCTTCCGAAGCCCTCAATAGACAGATCACTTTCGCAACACTTTATTGATCTTCTCGTCTCTTTTACCTATGCCCTCAAACATCAGCTAAGGGATACAGACCCGCAACAGGACCTCAAAGAACGGCTTAACGAAACACAGTATAATTTTATTATCTCCGCAAAGTACAAACCTGTTATGATTACGAAACTGATGGGCGAATGGGTAGCTAATACGCACATGGCTGGCCGAATTGACACTATACAGCAGATGAGATTCGATGAAAACCTTGATAAACTGGCCGAGATTGTTGGTGGGTGTGAACTTATTATTTCCACACCCATTCCTTATAGTTATCGGGTGTTGTTGCACCATACTGTCTATTTGTACTGTTTTTTGTTGCCCTTCGGGCTGGTTGATAGCCTCCAATGGCTTACCCCGTTTATCGTAGTTTTATTGCCTATACTTTTGTAGCTTTTGAGGCCATTGCAGATGAGATCGAGCAGCCTTTCGGCACAGCATCGAACGACCTCGCCCTAAACGCAATGTGCCTGACGATCGAAACCACTTTGATGGAATTGAACGGTGAAGAAATTTCTGGGAACATCATCTCAAAAAATGGCATTATCGATTGATCATTATTCACCCCTGTATCCTATTATTCAGCCATTGTAATCTGGAAAAATAATTTATTAAATAATTGGTGTTATTCCTTACTCATGCAGATAAACTTGTTTCTCCTATCATAAATGGTTCAATTCATGCTCATCGAAGGTTAAATTCGAGAGGTCAGGTACAATGTCTACAGCATTGTCTACATATTTGTCTAGTATGATTAATTACATATTTTCCTGTAAACCATATTTCCAATAATGATAGAATGTGCTTTTAATATAAAGAAAACATGTGTAAGGGTATACATTATGATGCACAATGCGTTGATTAAAGTTTAAAATTGATTGGTAGTCAATAACTTTAATTAAAAAGCTTATGAAAAAGTTATTTCTTCTACTTACTCTGGTTCAGGTCGTTATGATATGTTCCTGCCGGAAGATTTTGGACGGTCATGGTGGTCAGCCAGGAGGTACTACACACGAGGTTACCTTTCAATTTTCTGGCCTCAACCACACTGTAGGGCAGCCAAATGTGGGGATGCAAGCTGAACCATTGCAGAATTATATTACGCAGCTCAGCGTGATTGCCTATAATGCCAAAACAGGTTCGGAAGTGAAACGGCTAACACAATTTGCATCTCAATCTGATTTCGGAAAGGTGATATTTAAACTTGATCCGGCACAGTACAATTTTGTAGCAGTTGGGTCACAGTCGGCGTTTGGCATCAATCAGTTTTATAAACTTGATACCGTTCCCGTATACCTTCCCTACACACAGGCTACTATTGAATATTTACAAGATGGCCCTGATCCCTATTGGAGGCATTATGAGACTAGTGACACCTTTTTATCCAGAAAAGCTGTCAATATTAACAACAATCAAACAGTTGAGATGGTTATGGAACGTATTGTTGGCAAGCTCGAATTTGAAGTGAATGATGCCCCAGACTTCAAGGTGTCTGAAATCTATGACGAGAAAACTGCTTTTAAGGTTTCAGCGGATTCATTACTTCACAGGGTAAAGAACTACAGTTTTCCTGAATATACTGCTGTGGATGGTAAAATCAGCCTGTATATACTCAATACGACTGGAACGCTGGCAATTGAATCAGGGGTATGGTTACATCCGCTTTACATTCAGGATATTCGGGTATATAAAAATAAAACAACCCTGGTTAAAGCTAAAGTACTGACAGGAGAATATACTATAACTGTGCAATAATTAGTATATAGAAATGTAAAGCTGGTAAATAAAACCATTCCAGATTTTAAAAGGTCTTAGTATAACGCTGAGGCTTTTTTTATGGCTTAAAATTCTCGCGATAATTTAACCGCTTTCCTTTATCTTTGCCGCGAATTTAATATTCCCAATCGTGATTAATGTAAATAACATCTCAGTTTCATTTGGCGGAACCACTCTTTTTAGCGATGTAACCTTTTCGATAAACGAGAACGATAAAATCGCCTTAATGGGTAAAAATGGTGCAGGCAAGTCGACCATTCTAAAAATCATTGCTGATGTAGCTAAACCTACATCTGGGAGCGTAACAGGTCCGAAAGAAGCTGTGATTGCGTATTTGCCACAACATTTGCTCACTCATGATAATGTTACTGTTTTTGAGGAGACCATGAAAGCTTTTGCCGAAGTAAACCAGATGCAAAAAGAGCTTGATGAGCTGAATGAACAACTTACTATCCGTACCGATTACGAAAGTGACGATTATATGAAGCTTATCGAGCGGGTATCTGAATTAAGTGAACAATTTTATTCTATCGAAGAAACTAATTATGATGCAGAGGTAGAGAAAGTGTTAAAAGGCTTGGGTTTCGAGCGTAAAGACTTTACCCGCCAAACTTCTGAGTTTTCGGGTGGATGGCGTATGCGTATCGAGTTGGCCAAAATTTTATTAAAGAAACCTGATCTTATTTTACTGGATGAGCCTACTAACCACATGGATATCGAAAGTATTCAATGGTTGGAAGATTTTCTGATCAATTCGGCAAAGGCGGTGATGGTAATCTCTCACGATCGTACCTTTGTAGATAATATTACCAATCGCACCATTGAGGTAACGATGGGCAGGATATACGATTATAAGGCCAAATACACCCATTATCTTCAACTGCGTGCTGAGCGTCGTGTACACCAGTTGAAAGCTTACGAAGAACAACAACGTTTTATTGCGGATAACCAGGAATTTATCAATCGCTTTAGGGGAACTTATTCTAAAACCTTACAGGTGCAATCGCGTGTGAAAATGCTTGAGAAACTCGAAGTAATTGAAATCGATGAAGTAGATACTTCGGCGTTGCGATTAAAATTTCCACCGTCGCCCCGTTCAGGCCAGTATCCAGTAATGGTAGAAGAGCTAACTAAAACTTATGGCGATCATGTTGTTTTTGAAAAAGCATCTATGGTGATCGAACGAGGAGAAAAAGTAGCTTTTGTCGGTAAAAACGGCGAAGGTAAATCGACAATGATTAAAGCCATTATGGGTGAGATTGATTTCGAAGGCAGTTTAAAAGTAGGGCACAATGCTAAGATTGGCTATTTTGCGCAAAATCAGGCTGCATTACTGGATGAAAACCTAACGGTATTCGAAACCATTGATCAAATTCCGTTAAGCGACGGCTCAATAAAAATCAAAGACCTTTTAGGCGCCTTTATGTTCAGTGGCGATGATACCACAAAAAAGGTTAAGGTACTTTCTGGTGGCGAGAAAACCCGTTTGGCCATGATTAAATTGTTGTTAGAACCCGTAAATGTATTGATCTTGGATGAGCCAACCAACCATTTGGATATGAAGACCAAAGATATTATTAAAGATGCGTTGAAAGATTTTGATGGTACTTTGATTTTGGTATCGCATGACCGGGATTTCTTAGATGGATTGGTACAAAAAGTATTTGAATTTGGTAATAAACGCGTTCGTGAACACTTTGAAGATATAAAAGGATTCTTAGCTTATAAGAAAATGAATAGCCTGAAGGAAATTGAGCAAAGTTAAACGCGTTTCCAACACTGAATTTTGAAGAGGTTGTATCATAAATATAGATTTGCCATCCTGAGGGTTAATTTATTGGATAAAAATCAATATAGATGACAGAGGATTTTTTTGCAGTGATAGGTTGCGCGAAATCGTCATTGCGAGAAGGCTTTTTCAGCCGACGAAGCAATCTTACAACTACCGCTAGTAGCGAACGCATTAAGATTGCTTCGTGCCTCGCAATGAGGACCCTTTTTATCATAATCTGTCATTGATAGCTTGTCAAAGGACCTGTTAAATACTCTTTAAGGTGTTTCGACAAGCTCTCCGTAGGAGTCCTTTGGACAACATGACAGCATCAGAGGTGAAATCGCCTTTATGATACAATCTCTTTTGTTTTAAGTGAATACCTACTTCTGTTCTTGTTTATATTATAGATGGTAAAACTTTATTGAACTGAGGACGGAACAAGGGCAACAATTTTTTCTGTTGTGTTTTCTATCTGACTAACATCTGTTTGGGTGGCAGCAAAACGATCGATAGTCAAATTTGGTGCTTTGCCCATAACCAGCGTATGGCGATTGGTATTGCCTTTGAGTTTTAATGTACTATTGTCGAGAATTTCAGTATATAGGCCCTCACTACTGGTGTTGATGTCGGCAAAGGCATTTCCCTTAAGAATGATCTGAAGAAATTTAGTGCTGAGCTTTGCTTCTGTTTTTACAACAGCATTTTGATCAGCCTCAATGCGGTAAATATCATTTACATAAATAACAAGTTTACACTTCTCTTTATCGAGGCTGGTAATGCGTAGCACCTCGCCCTGCTGGATAACTTTCACATTTCCAGTGTTATCATCTGCAAAAGATATTCCAATCGCGGGCCGCTGTACCAACATCACTTCTACATTTCCCTTTATCACAATCCTTCTAAAGTTTTGAAGCTTGTAAAGCATCGTCGTGTTTTTTTCTGTAGCCCTTAAGTTGTTTGGAAGGGCAGCCGTTAAAGTAATTACTGCTAATGCAGTAACGATTAGCGTTTTAATTGAAGTTTTCATTGTGTTTTTTATTTAAATGTTAAAATTTATTAAGCTTATGGTGGTGCACTATTTAAAACCAGCTTGTACCAACATTATTCAGTTTCGTGGTAACCAAGCGGGTGCCAAAAAGCAAATGTCACCTTAACCGCTTTGTAAGGGTTGTTTTTGCTTATTACCCGTTTAGGTATGTTCATTTCCGAACAGTAGTTGTGCGGCAGCGAACAGTTTTTACGTATTAACAGGTAATTGCTATTTCAATTGTTTATTAGGGCACATGTAAGATTATATTCATTATTTTAGTAAAAGTTAAAGTATATTGAATCAGTCGTTTTGAATAGAAATCACGATGTCAGTAAAAATTAATCGGCAAACACAGCAGAAACTTCAGCAGTTATTGGTCATTATCCTGGTTTGGACGATGGCTGGGATGGTAATTGCCATTTTTGAAGACCTTGTGCTGCACACCCGAAATTCTTTAGGGCCTGCACCAGGCTATACCTTATTTTCTTCAATTGTACTAAATGCAGTTATTGGCTTGTTTGGGGCACTGCTAGGAGGAAGTTTGCTCGTATTCTTTGTAAATGTAAAATATAACGATAAGCCTTATGGTTATACCCTCTTAATTGTAGCTGGGTCGTTTTTAGGCGTTATTTTGATTGTAAACGAGATACTGAGCCTCTATGAACTGGGGGATTCGAAAAGATTTTTAAAAAACGGATTGGTGTGGGCCTTTGTGGTTTCCATAACGCAGTTGCTGCTGCAGATAAACAGTAAGTTTGGGCAAGGTATTTTCTGGGATATTATCAGTGGAAAGTACAATACACCTAAAGAAGAATCAAGGATATTTATGTTTCTCGACTTAAATTCATCAACCTCCATCGCCGAAAGCCTCGGAGATAAAAAATACCACGAATTATTAAAAGACATCTTTATCGATATTACCAATCCTATTTTAGAAAATAGGGGAGAAATATACCAATATGTAGGTGATGAAGTGGTAATTGCCTGGCGTTATAATGAAGGATTAAGAAACAATAAATGCATCAATTGTTTTTTTGATATCAAAGCGCATCTGTTACTTCTGAGGGATAAGTACATTGGAAAGTATGGTTTAATACCTGCTTTTAAAGCAGGTATTCATTGCGGAAAGATTATAGCAGGCGAAGTAGGGATTATAAAACGCGATATTACCTATTCTGGAGATGTACTGAATACCACTTCAAGAATTCAGAATATGTGCAAGGAGTTTAACCAGGAGATGCTGGTATCGATAGCGCTAATTGAAGAACTACAGTTAACAGATCGTTATACCACGCAAATGTTAGGTGCAATTAAGCTCCGCGGAAAGGAAAAAGAAATGCAGCTCGTAGCTGTACAGCCTGTTTAATACACGCTAAGTTTAAAGTTGTAAATCTTCTTAACTACAGCGCTATAAATACTGTAATAATTTCTTTACTAAAGAAGCAGGACAGAGCAGGTTGCTTCTTTTTTTTAATTGTGATAGATTGGCTTGATTAACCATTTATAAACCCCTATATGTTTTGTTCCCATTTAGGAGCAATGATATAGCTTGAGCCATCTATTATGTTTGTTTTTACCAATCTGATTAAAACTTCGGGATCTAAAATATTATTCCTTTGTTCTGCGGTATGCGCCGGAGTACCAGCTTTTGCTCAATATATAGAACATAAAGGGAATGATGTTACCTCGCCGCTACATCTGTTAAAACCAGCCTATGTTACACCTTATGGTGAAACAAAAATGGCAGATATTAAAGTATCGCTGGATCGCGTTTTTAACTACCTGGATAAAACGACCCCTTTCGAACTGATAGATAAGGTTTCAGGAAAAGTGGTTTCGGATTTAAAGAAAGCAGATTCCGCTTCGATATTTAAACCTGGAGACTATCGTTTAACGAGTTACGAATGGGGTGTTACTTATACTGGTATGCTGGAGGTTGCTACTGCAACAGGAGATCAAAAATTTAAAGATTATACCGTTAAGCGGATTAGTTTTTTGGCAAATGTTGTTTCTGCTTATCAAAAATACTTAAAAACAAATAAAGGGGCAGTAACACCGGTTCGTTCGGTAATAGATCCACATGCGCTGGATGATGCAGGTTCTATTGCTGCTGCAATGATTAAGGCGCAGCGAACAGGAGAAGTGAAAGCCGATCTCCGCCCGGTTATCGATCATTATTTAAATTACATCATGACCAAAGAGTTCCGTTTGAAAGATGGTACATTGGCCAGGAACAGGCCGCAACCCAATACGTTATGGCTTGATGATCTCTACATGAGCCTACCTGCAATTGCCCAGATGGGCGCACTAACTGGTGATACGAAATATTTTGACGAAGCAGTGAAACAATACAGATTGTTTGCCGAACGGATGTTTAATCCAGAAAAAGGATTGTATATGCATGGTTGGGTTCAGGATATGGATCCCCATCCGCAGTTTCATTGGGCGAGGGCAAATGGCTGGGCACTTATGACCAAAATAGAACTGCTGGATGCCTTGCCTGTAAACCATCCAGGTAGACCCTATATCTTGCAAATGTTAAAAGCACATGTAAAAGGTTTGGCAGCTTTGCAGGATGGAACAGGTTTTTGGCATCAGCTTTTAGATCGTAACGATTCTTATTTGGAAACATCAGCAACCGCTATTTATAGTTATTGCATTGCCCGTGCAGTAAACAAAGGCTGGCTTGATGCCAAAGCTTATGGCCCTATGGCGCTGTTGGCCTGGAATGCCGTGAGTACTAAAATAAATGCAAACGGTCAGGTAGAAGGTACATGTGTGGGTACAGGCATGGGTTTCGATCCTGCGTTTTACTATTATAGGCCTGTAAATGTTTTTGCTGCACATAGTTATGGCCCGGTGCTTTTAGCAGGAGCAGAAGCTTATCGTTTGTTACAAGAGCACCCTTTCGTAATAAACGATAGTTCGGTACAGATGTATAAATAATCAACACCGCATTTAACCAAAATAAAGATGAAATATACATCCTGTTCATTTATTATTGCCGTTTTTACCTGCATTTTAGTATTTAACCATCACGCTGGCTACGCACAGATAGGAAAACGTTTTCCTTCAGAAAGAAAAATTGTTAAAGATCCCGTTACGGGTGTTGTACTTACTTTTTTAACCAGCAGGCCTGCAGGAGATTCGAAGATTTATCAGACACATAACCAATGGACTGCTGATGGACGATGGCTGATATTCCGATCGGGCAGGGTTAAAGGGGAAGCAATGGCGGTAAATGAGCAAACGGGAGATCTTGTTCAGGTTACCGAAGGTGGCTACACCGGAATGTTGAATGTGGCCAGAAAATCGATGAA
This sequence comes from Pedobacter sp. ISL-64, assembly GCF_018613605.1. Classification (GTDB taxonomy): domain Bacteria; phylum Bacteroidota; class Bacteroidia; order Sphingobacteriales; family Sphingobacteriaceae; genus Pedobacter. Next base: position 299,780 of record NZ_JAGGPU010000004.1, read on the forward strand.
ACTATATTTTATGCGGAATATTGATTCGGGCAAACGCGTAGGAGGCGCAGTAAAAATTATAGAGGTAGATCTGGCTAAGGTATTTGCAGATAGTAAATCTGGTAAAACGAAACCTGTATCGGCTTATGAGCGTGCTTGTGGAACCACCCCCGAAGAAATTGGTGCGGGTGGCGATATGGCCCTCGATGGTGACGAAGACTGGGCTTATTTCAGGGTGGGTAAAGAAGAAGCGGCTAAACATCTTGCAGCAGGAATTAAACTGGAACCAAACTTTGGACCGCGGAAAATGGGCGCTGGCCCATCGGGTATAGCAGGGATGAATATCCATACCGGCGAAATCAAATATGTAATTTCCGTTCCTTTTCAGATAGGGCATATACAGACCAATCCCTGGCTTGCCGGCGAAATTGTTTTTTGCTGGGAAACCGGAGGGAAATCGCCACAGCGAACCTGGACCGTATTGGCTGATGGAACAGGCTTACGGCCACTATATCCAGAGACCGATTATGAATGGGTTACCCACGAAGCGATAATTTCGCGAGATGAGGTAGCCATGGCCATTATGGGGCATAGGCCTATACCTGGAACTGTATCTGCCCCACAAACTGATGTGAACGGTGCCAATCCCGGACAAGAAAATGCCTGGGGACCATCAGGTACCCGCGAAAAACCTACCGGGCTGGCCATTGTAAATTTAAGAACAAGGGAAATGAGAATTGAAGGACAAACGCCAACGGGTAGTGGGCTTTGGCATGTAAGCGGTTCGCCAGATGGCAAGTGGACAGTTGGCGACGATTTTTCGAGGAGCATTTATCTGATTAATAGGAAAACACATGAAATGAAACTGCTCTCGGCAGGGCATAAGCAAACAGCTGCAGATCATCCGCATCCTACCATGAGCCCCGATGGTAAAAAAATCGAAATCCAGTCAGCGATGTTATCTGAAGACAACCGATCCATGAATATCTGTGTGATTGCTATCCCAGAAGGATGGATGAATATCAAATAACTTCAAACCAAACAACATTACGTGCCACTGCGAATTGCAGGATTAGCCCTCGTATTTTGTATTATTTGTTGTACTGTTAATGTTTTTTTTGATCATTAATGCTGTTGTTTAATTTTTTTTAAAGGCATTAAGACTTGCTTAAAACGATTTAGGTATGCTGAAGATCGATATTATCTTTTTATGATAATATTTTATAGTAAGAAGACAGGATAGTACAGGATGGGAATTTTGTTCTGCCTTTATATATTTAAGAAATAATTCACTAACCAAATAACTTTTTAACCAACTATTTAATTAACGAACGTTAATACGATTCTATGCAGTAAAAATCTACTCACCCTTTAAGTCAGTTTTTGCATTTTTTAATTTCTAATTGATTTAGATCCATAGCTTTTTATTGCCCAGTATTTTAATGGCCGTTTATCCAATGAAATTGCTATGAGTAAAATTTTACAGAAATTTTTAATCGTTAATTTGGCGGTTATATTCATTCTCAGCGCTTGCCGGAAAAAAGAATTTGATGAGTTCTATGGCCGTCCTGAAACATTAGCCGATCCGATTTATCAACAACTTCAGGCCAAAGGGAATTTTACCAGATTTTTAGATTGTATAGATAAATCGGGCTATAAAGAAACCTTAAGCAAAGCTGGTTCGTGGACGGTTTTTGCACCAACGGATGCGGCTTTTGCTACTTATATGTCCGAAAACAACTTAACCGAGATAAATGCAACGCTGGCTTCGGCAATTGTACGTTATTCAATGACCTATGATGGAGAGAAAGTAGAACGTTTAAGCGATAATTTAACGGCAAAAGGTTTCGTTAAAAATGTTGGTTTTAGGCGACGTACCGTTTATTACGATTTTGTTTACGATGGCGTAGACAATGATGGTAAAGCGATAAAGGTAATTGCGGGTAACCGAAACGGAACTTATTTGCCAACCGATTTTAACAATAAAAACCTGCCCTATTTTCTTGCCCCCTTCGTCTCTTTTGCAGGCATTAGTGCTTTAGATTATAATTATTTTTATCCCAATACCGAGTATACAGGAAAAAATGTTGGGCCTGGAAAAATTATCGAACAAGATATTGTAGCCGAAAATGGCGTAATCCACATCGTAGATAAAGTGCTTACCCCGCCACAAAGTATTGATCAGTATATTGGCACTAAAACACAGTATGGTGCTTTCAAGTCCCTTTTGGATAAATATGTAAGCTATAATGTGAATACTGATATTACCCACCGTTATCAGGTGTTAACGGGTAAAAGTGATAATGTTTACGTTAAAAACTATAGCATATTGCTTGGTTTTTCGCCTAACAACGAAAATTACTTAAAAGATGATGCCAACGATGCACAGATTGGCATGTATACCATTTTTGCACCAACCGATGACGCGGTTGAGGCCTACGCAAAAGTGCTGTTAAAATATTATGCAAAAAACAGGTTACAGCCCGGAAACTATAAAGCACAGCTGAACGAACTGTTTTCTTTAAGATCCGATATCATCAGGGATTTTATCAACTCACATTTGTATAGAACTACCGTATGGCCAAGCAAGTTTAATACGGTTAACAGCTTTTTGGGCGAAGCCACTAAACTTACGCCTGCAAACGTTGTAGACAAGCAGTTTTTAAGTAATGGATTGTTTTATGGCGTAAACGCTGCCCAAAATGCCAATGTATTTTCAACCGTATATGGGAAGGTAAATTTAGATCCTACCTATTACATTATGAAACAGGCGCTAGATGTATTGGGTTATGCTATTCCGATTAAAACAGCCTCTTTAAAATACATTGTTATTCCAATTCCCGATGCCACATTGGTAAGTTTAGGATTTTCATACGATCCCTTTTATCCTTCGTCGCCAATTAGGGGCGACCTCAATATTTTGAGACGACTCTTGCAAACGCATATTATCCCACTGGGCGACCGTGCTGTACCAAATTTTGCCACAACAGCTGGTATTTTAGAAACTTCGGGTGGTGAATACATTAAGTACAACAACGGTTTTTTCTCTTCAGCTGGTACAGAAGATTTACCCGCAGTTGCCGATAAAAGTATTAAGATCGATTCGGTTGCCACAGCTGTTAATGGAGCTGATGCCTATGCTGCCAAAGTACTGATGTATACTGTACTTCCGGTAAGCAAGCATATTGAAAAATATGGTACGCTAACAACCGATCCTTATTATTCTTTCTTTCAATACCTTAAAAATAACGTAACGCTTTATACAGCTGCTACAGGCGCAATTCAAGGGGTTACCGACGGCACTTCATACACCGTTTTCATTCCTACAAACGCGGCTATACAAGCTGCGGTAACCGCAGGATTATTGCCGAAACTAGCCAACGGAACGCCAAATTATGCGCCAACAGACGCCGGAGATATTAGCAAGGTGGCCAAATTTATCCAATACCATATTATTAAAAGCACAGTAGCAAGCGACGGACAGAAAACAGGTTCTTTTGAAAGTTTGCTTAAAAACGATTCGGGAGATGCAGCCAAGGTTACTGTATTTACCAATACCACCAATACGCTCACGCTAAGAGACGTAACCAATACTTCTGTGAATGTTTTGTTGGGTACAACCGATAGGAGCAACGTGTTATCTAACAGAACGGTGATTCACCAAATCAATTCTTATTTAAAATATCAATTCTAAACCGAGATGACTAAAAGATATAATTATAGTTTTTTTATTTTACTATGCTGTTTGTTGGTATCGTCCCTAACCTATGCACAACAAATTAACTATGTAAAGGGTAAGGTAATTGATAAAAAAGATAAGCAGCCCATTATTGGTGCATCTGTTGTAATTGTTGATAAAGACAAAAGGGTAATTAAAGGTGTTTCGACAGATATTGATGGAAACTATTCTTTACCTGTAGCAGATAAAACCTATAGGATATCGGTTTCATATATTGGTTATAGGTCTTCAGCACCTGTTAATATCGATAAGGCAGTAATCAATTTCCAATTGGAACCTTCTGAAAATCAGATGGATGAAGTTCAGATTGTTTCGAGAGCCAAAACGAACAATGGAAGTGGAATGACGATCGATAAACGCGATCAGACTTCGGCTACGGTTACCATTGATGCCAAAGAACTCGAAGACCTCCAATCGGCATCAATCGATCAGGCTTTGCAAGGCCGCATGGCAGGGGTTGACATTACCGCCAGTACAGGCGATCCGGGCGCGCCGATGCAGATCCGTATCCGCGGTACATCTTCCATTAATGGCGCTACCGATCCGCTAATTGTATTGGATGGTATGCCTTACGACATTACCATTCCTTCTGATTTTAACTTTGCCACCTCTGATGAGAACAATTATGGTCAGCTATTAAATATTGCCCCATCTGATATTAAAGAAATTAGTGTGCTAAAAGATGCTGCGGCTACAGCCGTTTGGGGATCGAGAGCCGCAAACGGTGTATTGATCATTACCACAAAAAGAGGTTCAATTGGTCCGCCAGCTATTTCCTATAATTTTAAAGGTTCGTATTCTAAACAGCCAAGTCCGATCCCGATGTTGGATGGTAACCAGTATTCTTCACTCGTTTTGGAAGAATATTATAATGCGGGCCGTCAGTTTTCTACTTCAGAATTTGCAAAGCAATTTCAATATGATCCGAACGATCCTTATAATTACTATAATTACAGCAACAATACCGATTGGTTATCAGCCATTACGAGGGTAGGTTACCTTCAAGATCATAACCTATCTATTTCGGGTGGTGGTGAAAAAGCCAGATGCCGTGCTTCGGTAAATTATTTTAACCAAACAGGTACTACCATTGGCACAGATTTAAACCGTGTTTCGGCAAGGGTGAATTTAGATTATATGGTGTCGAACAAAATCAGGTTCAGTTCTGATATTTCTTATACACATATCGACCAGAATGGGCTTTTTACGCAGAATGTTAGAGATGTAGCTTATACCAAAATGCCTAACCAGAGCATTTACGAGTACGATGAGTATGGGAATTTAACTTCAAACTTTTTCAGTCCTGCGGCAACCGCACAAGGCTTATTCTTATATAACTTCGATACTAGAAAGGTAACCGGAACTTTTAACCCTTTGGCGATGGCATCAGCAGGTACTAACCACCAATTGGGTGAACGGATTACACCAAAATTTAGTTTACAGTACGAAATTTTGCCAAGTGTGTTACGCCTGAATGGAAGTTTTATGGTAAATATTAATAACACCAAAGTAAAAACCTTCCTTCCACAGATTGCAACAGGCCGCCCTTATACCGAATCGGTAGTCAATACGGCTTCAGATGCTGATGGCGATTCATTCACCATGAACACCAGTATGACATTGGCCTATACACCGAAATTGAACGACAGACACGATATCATAGGTTTTTTACGCTTCGATAGTGAAGATAGCCGCAGAACTGGTCAATACCTGTTTTCAACCAATACGGCATCATCGTATTTATCCGATCCTTCTGTTGATAGCCGTACCAATTACACAGGTTCTGCATCATCATCTTTAGGACAAACCAGGTCAGTTGGTTTATTGGCTAACGTTCAATACAAATTTTTAGACCGTTATATCATTAATGGTAGCATTAGGGGCGATGGTAACTCCAGGTTTGGTGCTGCTAACCGATATGGCATTTTCCCTTCAGTTTCTGGCCGTTGGCGGATATCTGGCGAACCTTTTATGAAAAAGGCCAAATATGTAGATGATTTTAGTTTAAGGGCCAGTTATGGTAAAAGTGGTAACGTTCCGCGTAACGATTATTCTTACTTCAATATTTATCAGAATTACGGTTTTAGTTACCTGAATAATGCCGGTGTGTATTCTACCAATATGGAATTAACCGATTTAAGGTGGGAAACGGTTACTCAATCCAATCTCGGTATTACCTTAAACCTCTTTAAAAATTTAAATATTGACTTCGATTTATACCGTAAACGTACTACCGATCTGTTTTATCCAGGTTTACAGGTACCGAGTTATAACGGATATGGCGGTGTTGATATGAATGTGGGTACGATGGATAACCAGGGCTGGGAAGTAAACCTGAATGCTACTGTCATCAAAAAGAAAAAGATAAGACTAGATCTTGCTTTCAATATTGCACACAACGAAAACGTAATCCGGGAGGTTTCGCCTTTATACCCTCGAGAAAACAAAGGTAGGGTAACCAGTAACAATGTGTACAAAGTATTTGTGCAGGAAAATAATCCTTTCGGGTCGTTTTATGGCTTCAAATTTAAAGGTGTATATCCTGATAAAAACGCAACAGTTGCATTGGATGAGAATGGAAACCAGATTGTTGGGCCGAACGGCGATAAAATTTACATGCGTTTTGCTTATCCTTCTATTGATTATGTTTTCCAACCGGGCGATGCCATGTATGAAGATATTAACCATGACGGGAACATCGATTATAAAGATATTGTGTACCTGGGTAATGGCAACCCGAAACTAACAGGGGGATTTGGATCTAACCTAACCATCAACGGAAACCTTCGCTTAGGTTTTAACTTTACTTTCCGTACCGGATACGATATTATTAACGGTACTAAGATTAACACCACCAATATGTACGGTTTTAATAATCAAAGTACAGCGGTATTGCGCAGGTGGAAAAAAGAGGGTGATGTGACCGATATGCCGAGAGCCATGTACGGTACGGGCTACAACTTTTTAGGCTCTGACCGATACATTGAAGACGGATCATTTTTAAGATTGAGCTCGGTGGTTTTAAAGTACGATTTTGGCAAAACCTTTATGAAGAGATTGGGCATGAAATCGCTCACCACCAATCTTACCGTTCAGAATATCTTAACATTTACTAAATATACTGGTCAGGACCCTGAGGTGCCAATTAAGTTAAATGGGTCGAACACGGTGATAGATAATTCTACCACGCCGCCAATTAAGACAATTACTTTCGGTTTAACTGCTAACTTTTAATTCAAAACTGATGAAAAATATTTTATATAGCACTTGTTTAATCATGATGCTGGTGATGAACAGCTCTTGCAACAAATGGCTCGATCTGCAACCTAGAGATGGAATTACCAGACAGGAATTCTGGAAAACGAAAGAAGATGTTTTAGCAGCAGTTTCTGGTTGTTATACCTCATTACTGGCGCCTCCTCCGGGTATTGGTGATAAATCTTTATTGGAGTACATGTTTATGTATGGTGAGCTTAGGGCCGATATGATTGCAGGCGGGCCTAGTATTACAACAGAAGAAACGGATATTATTAATGTAAATATTACCCAGGATAATACAACAGCAAGATGGGCAGCCTTTTATCGTACCATTAACTATTGCAATACGGTACTCGATTTTGCACCTGGCGTTAAAGCTACCGATCCCACTTTTACCGATGCAGCATTGAACGGTTATGTGGCAGAAGCGCTTACGCTAAGAAGTCTTATGTATTTTTACCTGTTGCGTACCTTTAGAGATGTACCCTTAAAATTAACTGCTACTGTAAAAGATACCGATTTACAGGATCTGCCGAAAACCAAACAGGCCGATATTTTAAAACAGATTGTTGCCGACTTAAAAAAAGCAGAACAAGGAGCGGTTACCACTTATGGTAGCACAAGGTTTGATAAGGGTAGGGTAACCAAATTTACCGTAAATGCTTTGTTAGCCGATGTGTACCTGTGGATGGAAGATTATCCGAACTGTATTACCGAATGTAATAAAATCATCAGTTCGCAAAGATTTGCCCTGGTTGGTGCAGGTTCTGGCTGGTACAATAATGTGTTTTTTAAAGGTTCATCCATCGAAACCATATTTGAATTTGACCAGGCGATTGAAAACCCGTTTTATACTTTACTGGTAAATACCAGACGACGTTTTATCGGTTCCCCGTTTTTGAGTACCGAAATCTTTATTCCAGATGATGTTGATCCGGATAATAACTATGATATCAGACCTGGCTCTTATTATAATGCGGCTTTTACCATTCAAAAATATGGCACGGAAAATCCTTCTTACGTAAAATGGCAAGCATACCGTTATTCCGATATCATGATGATTAAAGCCGAAGCTTTGGCCTTAACCGGAGGTGGTGTAGAAGCTTTGGCATTGGTTGATGAACTGAGATTAAGACGTAATGCTGTAAATGCTACGAAAGTTGCTGTAGACCCTTCAGAAACTGAAGCTTTGTGCGATTATATTTTGGCCGAACGTGCCAGAGAATTTGCTTTTGAAGGCAAAAGATGGTTCGATCTTTTACGTCACGCCAAACGCAATAACTATAGCCGTATTGATATTTTGTTAGATCTTGCAGCCAAAACAGTATCGCCTACGCTTCAACAATCGGCCATTACCAAATTTAGAGATCCCAATAGCCATTACTTGCCGATTTATCAAAGTGAGTTATTTACAGATCCTAATCTCGTACAAAATCCATTTTACACTAAATAGAATAAGTGATATGAAAGTGAAATTAGACATCCGCAACATTACCTATTTGGTTATACTCAGTGCATTTATAATCTTCGTGATTAATGCCTGCAAAAGAGAAAGTTTAACATTGAGTACTACTGATGATGTAAACATTACCGGATTTTTGGAGAAAAATCCAGAAAAATTTTCTCTGTTTACCCAAATCTTAGAAAGATCGGGTACAAAAGGTTACTTAGCAGCATATGGTAAATACACCATATTTACTCCTGATAATAATGCAGTTAACGATTGGTTGAAAAGTTTAAATAAAACAGCAGTCGACCAATTATCAGCTGCAGAACTGAAAGACGTTGTTCGTTTCCACGTTTTGCCAGATACCGTTGCTACAGGCAAATTTACCGATGGTAAGTTAACGCAGATCACCCTTTATGGTCAGTATTTGCAAACTGGTGTTACTTTTAAAGATGGTGTGAGTAGTTTTATCATCAACAAACAGGCACTCATTACCCAATCTAATGTTCGGGTTGGGAATGGGATCATCCATGTTATCGATCATGTGTTAATCCCTTCAACTAAAACACTGGCTTCCACTATCGAAGGCAATATCAGGTATAGCATCTTTACCCAGGCCTTAAAAGAAACTGGTTTTTACGACTCATTAAATTATGTACAATCTGTAATTCCTGATACTACCCGTCGTTTTCAAACGGTAATTCTCGAATCCGATTCGGCAATACAAGCTGCAGGTTTTAGTAATTACGCGGCCTTAAAAGCCAAACTTTCAAAAACAGGTAATCCGAAAAGTCATACTGATAGTTTGTGGATGTATGTAGCTTACCATATTTCAACAGGAGCAAGTTATACCCCAGATATTGTTTCTTCGCCCTCATTGTCAACGTTGGTGCCAAGCGAAATTGTAACCACCAAATTAGCGGGAACCAAAATTTTATTAAATGATGATGAATTTAATGGGGTGATTGAGCCAGGAGTAGAAGTAAACAGAACTTTTAGTAATGTTACGACTTCGAATGGGGTTTTACACGAATCGAAAGGTTTTTACAAAATTAAACCAAGGGTACCTACGGGCGTTTTCTTCGATATAGGCGATCAGCCAGAATTAAAATTATTAGCGGCCTGGCGGGCCCCTGGACAAACCATTCAGCTTTTACAAAATGGAAAATTGATTACCGCAGGCATCAGGCTCGATGCTTACAGAGCAGGCACAATTGGTCCTGTTTATGCCGTGTCGTCAACACCAATAGGTGCGTCTGATGGACGGAGTTATGCCAACAGAGATGTAATTCAGTTTAACCCCACCACCAGTAATACTTTACGTTCTATCTGGATGGAAATCAGAACACCTATGCTGGTAAAAGGTAAATACAAAGTGTGGATATGTTATACCTACAATGGCTCCGGCCCGCTTACACAGGTTGGGGTAGATGTGGGTACAACACAAGAGCAGTTATTGCCAAACCTGGTCGATTTTGCACAAACATTAACCAGTTCTGGTGTGCCTACCGCCAATGCTGCTTTGCCTTCTGCAGATGGATTAATGTTAACCAACGGTTTTAAACGCTATATGGCCACAACTGCCGAAGTAAGTAACGGTGTAAATGGTTTACAACCTATCGCACAGAATAATTTATGGTCGGTTATGGTCGGGAAATTGGCCGGGGTAGTAGATATTAAAACAACTGATAAACACTGGGTTAGGTTTACTACACTACGTGGCAATGGATCCGGAATTATGAATATGGATATGATTCACTTTATTCCGATTGATGATGATCAGAACTATCCAAGATTTAGTCCGTCGGGCCTGATTTATAAACGCCCATAACTAATTGAGCTATAGAACTAATAATATAAATAATGACTAGAAAATATATCATATATGTTGCCCTGCTCAGTATCAGTGCAGTTTTATATTCCTGTAAAGATAACCTGGAACTTCATAATGAGCTTACCAATGTAGATAACAGTTTAGATCTTGCACAAAAGCTCGATGCCCAGTCTAACCTAAGTGTTTTTAACGGTTATGTTAAAACTACGGGTTATGATAAGGTGCTTGCGGGTGCGCAAAATTATACGGTTTGGGCACCAACCAATCAGGCTTTAGCCAGTTTAGATGCAGCAATTGTTTCTGATCCTGCAAAATTAAAAGATTTTGTAGCCAACCATATTGCACTATCTACTTTCCCATTAAACAAAGAGGGCGATACCACAAGGTTGAAACTGCTTAATAATAAGTTTGGTGTTTTTACCAGCACTAAATTTGAAGATGGCACTGTTTCTGCTGCTGGCCAGTTCGTAAAAAATGGGGTATTGTATACCGTAGATCAGGCTGTTCCAACCAAACAGAATATTTGGGATTATATGCTCAACAGTACTGATGGTGCTTTGCAAAAGAACTACATTAATAATCTGTCGATTACCGTTATCGATACCGCAAACGCTACTGTTATTGGCTATAATGCATTGGGGAATCCAATTTTTGCCCCCAATCCACCAATGATATCCAGAAATACTTACTGGGTAAATGTAGCCGATTTGAGAGACGAAAGCCAGCAATACACTTATTTTATATTACAGGATGCTGCTTTTACAGCCGAATCGGCAAAACTTTCAACCTATTATCCAAGTGTAAATCCGAATTTGAATGCTTCCTACTTCTTGGTAAAAGATTTAACCGTTAAAGGCGTTTACCCGATTGAAAAGTTGCCAGATACACTGATTTCTTTACAAGGCGTAAAAGTGCCAGTCAATAAGGCTAATATTATCCGTTCGTACCGGGCCAGTAACGGGATGGTGCATGTTGTAAATGCGCTGCCTTTCCGTTTAAAAGATAAAATACCAGAATTTAAAATCGAAGGTGAAAAACCACAATTCGTTAGTGCTGCACGTACACTTTTATACCGCACAAAGCTTGATAATTTAGGGAAAACCTTTAACGATATTGAGGTTTATGACCATAAGTATGCCGAATTTGGTGTGTTTTATACTAAAGCCAATTTACCGGTAGTAAAATATAAAGTTTACGCAAGGGCCATTTCTGGTTTGCCTGGCGACCCACAGGTGGCGGCGTTTACACAGCGTTACTTCTTTTTTAACCCTGCCACAGTAAGTTATACTTTGTTTTATACCCATCTGGTAAATCCCTTAACCTATAACGAAACCTACTTAGGAGAATACACTCCGGCACAGTTTGGCAATTTTCAGGTGAGGTTAACCGCCGCAAACAGTACGAATGTAAATGTGAGTACGCTCATATTGGATTATCTACGCTTCGAACCAGTTTTACCTTAATTATGAATCTTGCTTTCAAAAAAAATACTATGTATAATTTTACAACGATAAAAAAAGTTTGGGGCATATTGCTTTGCTTACTGGTGTTTGGCTTAGCTGCACAGGCACAGGAAGTAGATTCGATGAAAACCGAAACAGATACCACTACCGTAAAAGTAAAGGCCCGCGCAGTTAAGGGTGAAAAAATAAGGGGTGTTGTGCTCGATGGAAATACCAATAAGCCTTTAGTGGGCATTAATATCACGGTTACTGGTTTTAATGCCGCCATTACCGACGAAAAAGGAAGGTTTACTGTAGTGGTACCCGATTATAAGGCCAGCATTATTATTTCGGGTAATGGTTTCCAAACCAAGGTGCTACCAGTTTATAAAGACAAAGAAATCAGAACCAAACTTTACCCGTTATCATTTGCCTCGGTTTACAACGAGGTAGTTACGCCGATAGGTACGGTTTCACAGGCACGGGCAATACCCGCTATCAGTAATGTGAGTTTGCAAGGCAACTGGGCCAGTAATTCTGAAAGTGTAATGAGTTACGTTCAGGGCAGGGCAGCAGGAGTTAAAGTTACCAGGCGCTCAGGAACGCCTGGTGTAGGTGCCGATGTGCTCATTAGAGGGTTTAACTCTCTGTATGCTACAAATCAGCCTTTATATGTGGTTGATGGTATGATTTTCGATGCCAATAATTACGGTACTTCGCTAATTAAAGGTCATGTTAACAATCCGCTTCAATTTATCGATGTTCGGGATATTGAAAATATCAGCATCATTAAAGACGCGGCTTTGGCAGCTACTTATGGAGTGAAAGCGGCAAATGGGGTGGTGTTAATTACCACCAACCGTGCACACGATCTGGCTACCAATATCGATTTTTCTGGTTACGCAGGTTTCAATTTCAAGCCTAAAAACTTACCTGTAATGGGGGCTTCTGATTATAGGTTATATCTTTCTGATATTTTAAAAAGTCAGGGGTTAAGCAATAGTGCCATTGCCGCAAAACCTTATATGAACGACAGTCCAACCAATCCCGATTATTTTAAATACCACAACGAAACGAATTGGCAGAATGAAGTATTAAAAAGCAGTTTCGATCAGAACTATTTTTTAAAGGTAACCGGTGGCGATAATATTGCGAAGTATGCACTTTCTGCTGCTTATGCCAGAGATAGGGGCGTAATTGATAGCACTGATAATTTAAAATACAGTACGCGCTTTAATAGTGATTTAAACCTGACTAAAAAACTGCAGGGAAGCACCAGTTTATCATTTACCTATACCGAACAGCGTTTAAAAGACCAGGGAATTGCTCCGATAACCAACCCACTGTTTCTAGCTTTGGTTAAATCGCCTTTTATGGCCAGAAATGAAATAAATTCGACTGGGGCCGTTTCACCAAATTTAGCGGATTACGATACTTTACAGGTGAGTAATCCACGAGCTTTAATCGAGAAAGGACAAAATTTAAAAAAGGCTTATCGATTTTATGGAAACATCAATTTCGATTTTACTTTCAATAAAAACTTTAAACTATCTAACCTAAGTGGTGTAACTTACGATAAAACACAGGAAACGCTTTTTATTCCAAGAAAAGGAGTAACCAACGATACGCTTTCCAATTATGTAGGCGATAGCCGTTTGGGTACTCAGGTAGGGAGGTTTTTTAATGTGTTTAACGATCTGCGCTTAACTTACGATCAATCTTTTGGCTCATATAGTAAATTACATGCAATTGTAGGTACCCGATATTCGCAGAGCGAAAGCGAGCAGGACTATGCTTTGGGTTTTAACTCTGCAACAGATGAATTGATTAGCATTGGTAACAGTAATGCCGCTTTTAGAACATTTGGTGGTGATATTGGGAAATGGCGTACGCTGAACAATTACCTGTCTGCCAATTATAGCTATGCCGATAAATACCTGGTTAATTTCTCAATGGCTGTTGATGGATCTTCGCGCTTTGGTGCAAAGGCCGATCAGGGTTTCTTAAACTTCGATGATGGTTTGAGGATTAATGGAAGCCGTTATGCCGTTTTACCCGCTGTTGGTGCTGCCTGGGTAATCTCTTCAGAGAAATTTATGCGCAACTTACACCGTGTTGACCTTTTGAAATTAAGAATGAGCTATGGTTTAGTTGGAAATGATGATGTTGGGAATTATACCGCCAGAAAATATTATACCTCTCAAAATGTATTGGGCATCAGGGGTATCGTAACCGGAAATTTTGCTAATCCCAATCTACAATGGGAAACCGTACGCAAGTTTAATACCGGTATAGATGGTTCCTTTTTTAGTGAGCGCCTAAGCATCAGCTTAGATTATTGGAGAAACAGCACTAAAAATATGCTAAGCTATCAATTGCTAAGTGTTGTTACGGGTACTGCTTCTTTTATCAACAACAATGGTGGCATGCAGACAAATGGTTTAGATTTAGCCTTAAACGGCCGGATTCTGAATGAAAAATTAAAATGGGATGCGGGTTTAACCATCGGTACATCAACCAATAAAATTACCAGTTTACCTGATGGAAATTCAGTTATAACCAGTTATGTAGGTGGTGCTTACATCAGCCAGGTTGGTCAGTCGTCCAATCAGTTTTACGGTTATAAAACCAATGGTGTTTTTGCAACCAATGCAGAGGCCACTGCCTCAGGTTTATCTAGCCGCAACAGTTTGGGAGCACTTGTACCATTTACAGGGGGTGATGTAAAGTTTACCGATAGCAATGGCGATAAGATTATTGACGATGCCGACCGCACCGTTATTGGTAATCCTAATCCGAATTTATTTGGAAACTTTAACAATACCTTCACTTACAAAAACTGGAGTTTAGATGCTTTAATCACTTTTGTCAGCGGTAACGACGTTTACAATTATACGAGGGCACAGCTAGAATCTGGAAGTACTTATTACAACCAAACACCAAATATTGGCAACAGGTGGAAAGGTGATGGACAAGTTACGTCGGTACCAAAAGCTACTTATGGTGATCCGGTAGGGAATGCCCGTTTTTCTGACCGCTGGATAGAAGATGGCTCTTATTTACGTTTGCGAACCATTAATGTAACCTATAATGTACCCTTAAAACTGAAAGCCATTAAGTACGCAAAAATTTATGCTACGGCTAACAACCTGTTTACTGTAACCAATTATTTAGGCTATGATCCGGAATTTAGTAACTCAGGAAGTTTATTTAGCCAGGGCGTAGATACCACCCTTGAGCCGCAATTCAGGTCGTTTCAGCTAGGTGTTAGAGTTGGATTATAATTAAGAAAGATATACTCATGAAAATGAACATAAATAAAAAAATTGCATCCCTTTTGCTGTTGGGTATTTTATCGGCAGGTTCGTGGTCTTGCAAAAAAATGCTTGACATACCAACCGAAGATAAATTGGATAGTGTAAATGCTTTTAAAACAGTATCTGATGCAGATGCGGCGGTTATCGGTATTTACGGCCAGTTTTTGGGCCTGGAAAAACTGTATATCCTGCAGAACGAACTGCGTGGAGATTTAATGGATGTTACCTCCAAATCAAGTACCGATCTGCAGGAGTTATCATCACATACCGAAACAAAAAACAATCAATATGTTGATCCAAGACCATATTATCAGGTGATTGTGAATTGTAACGATGTGCTTAAAAACTTTAAAATGATGGTCGATGATCGCCGGATGAGTGTTGATGATTACAACAAACGCTATTCAGATATTGCCACGTTGAGGAGCTGGATTTATCTGCATTTAGGTATTCAATATGGTAGTGTACCATATATTACCGATGCGATAGAAACGGTAGATGATTTGAAAAACCTGGCCAATTACCCAAAAACACCGTTTGATCAGCTCTTGGATAAATTAATTGCCTTTAACGAGAGCTTGCCATATAAGGAAGCTTATGCTTATCCAACAGGAACATCCTTACTGGTTACCATTGATGCTAATAGTACCCAAAAATTGTTTGCTTCCAAAGCCTTTCTATTAGGCGATCTTTACTTATGGAAAGGCAATTATATTAAAGCAGCCGAAAATTATGCCAAGCTGATGAACGCCGAAAATGGCAATGCAAATGATAACTTTAGATTTAACTTTTACAAAATCAATAACTCTGGTGATGTGGCGTATGCCAATTTAGCCGTTCTGTTTAGCAGAAGCGGGCAAGATCCTACCAGTTTAATCAATAGTTTAGATGCCGGCTGGCGTGCTATTTTTGCCTTGCCAACCACCTCGAGTCCATGGAGCACCGAGTGGTTATGGGCAATGCCTTATAATACCGCCTTTAAACCTGTAAACCCAATGATTGATTTGTGTTCGCCGCTTAAAAGCTATCAGATAAAACCTTCGCAGGCTATAAAAGACTTGTGGAATAGCCAGGTTACTACTAGCGGTGTTCCTTTCGATCCGAGGAGCAAATTATCGTTCAATGCTTCGGCCATGGGCGAAGAAATTACCAAATTAACCGATAACGGTGGGAAATGGGGCATTTATCGTGCATCACTATTACACCTGCGTTTTTCGGAAGCTGCCAATAGAGATGGACAGACCAAGTTAGGCTGGGCATTGTTAAACACGGGAATCAGAAATACTTATTATGTAGGTACGTTTACAGCTGGCGCCCAGGCACCAGTTTCGGTAGCCGAGTTAAATACCATGATAACGCCTTATCCACAAACTTCACCATATTATTTCGATGCCAGAAAAAATAACGATGTTTCGGGTACCTGGTACCGTAACTGTGGCATTAGGGGTAGGGCAGTGTTAAATGCTATCGATGTGAGTTACCAGACAGATATGCTTGGTTTGGAAGGCAAATTAATTGATGAGGCCGCATTGGAGCTTGCTTTTGAAGGTAACCGCTGGCCTGATTTGGTCCGTATTGCCCGAAGACAGAATAACCCAGCCTTTTTAGCAGATCGCATTTACCAAAAGCTGTTAAAAGCAGGTAACCCTAATGCAAGCCTTGCCAGGCAAAAATTAATGGATCCGGCTAACTGGTACTTGCCGTTTGATTGGAAATAGAAAAATAAATAAGAGGTTGCATCATAATGGCGATTTCACCTCAAATGCTGTCATGTTGTCCAAAGGACTCCTACGGAGAGCTTGTCGAAACACCTTAAAGAGTACTTAAGATAGCAACTCCATAAGAGGCCCTTCGACAGGCTACCATTGACAGATCTCTTAAGAAAGGTCGTCATTGCGAGGAACGAAGCAATCTTAATGCGCACGCTAGTAGCGATCGTTGTAAGATTGCTTCGTCGGCTGAAAAAGCCTTCTCGCAATGACGATTCCTCGCCGTTTACAATACGATAAAAACCCTTCTGTCATTTATATTGATTTTTATAAAATAAATTACCCCTCAGGATGACAAAACTATATTTATGGATGCAACCTGTTATTATTATTAAAAAGCTTCTAGGTCCAAAATCTGTGCCTTGTATGCTGCAGGAAGAATTAAGTTTCTTAACGGTTTGTTCACCCTCAGTTTCCTGCTTATTTTGTATAAAATAAGTATTGGTTTAATGGGTTTTCCTTCCCCCAGTTTAAGCAATTCTTTCACTTTAAGTGGGACGATGAGTGCTTGTATTTTTCGCATTAATAAATACCTCAGCGCACCCAGGTGTTTTTTGTACTGATCAAAAAGATCATGAGAAAAGCAACTATAAATTAAATTTTCCTGTAGCTGTTGTTCATGCATCATTTGCCAGGCCGCAAAATTACCAGGAAGTCCATTTATTTTCATGCGGCATCCAACTTGATAGAAAGTAGTAAATATTTCTTCCTTTTCTGTTAAAGTAAGTTTTCTTTCCAGCACTTCGAAAGCACGGATAGAATAGTCAATCAGCATGAATAATACGTCTCTATAGGCCCAATCTGGAATTTTAGCACTTCTCCCGGCTTCAACATGCTGATGGATCATGGTAATCTGATCTATCGCTGCATTGGCTTCAGTTAAAGTGGAAAACACGATTTTTTGCGCGTAGGCAACAGTAGAAAATAATCTTCCCAGTGGATCTTTAGGCAGTTTGCCGGTAAAATACAACCAATCAACAGCTTTATTCAGACTAAATTCTGCTGCGGCGCCGGCAAAAATAAAAAGCACAACATCTGTGTTGCCCCATATTTTCCTTACGATAGAATGTTTGTTTACAAAGTCCATAATCCATAATGCTCTTCTAATATTTCAATTTTTTTGATGTTGATGCGGCATAGTATCAGCGGGATAACGCCGATGATACCAAAAGAACAGTCTATCATTTGCCAAAATACTGGAATGTGGCGGATGTTTCCGGCAATTAAGGCCAATGGAATAATCGAGACACAACAGATGATACCAAATTCGATTACCCATTTGTTTTTGATAGGATCTTTTAATGGGCCGATAAAAAGCACGGCCAGCATGATGTGTGCAAAAGCCAGCCAATCGGTGCCATAACTTAAAAAAGCATAACGTAAGTTGGTCACTTTAAGTCCCTGATAAACTGCTTCAATCCAGTTTTGAAGACAACTTGGTAAAATTGTACTGTATTTAACCAGATAGGCCATTTCGGTCTCTAACGGAAAAGCGGTTAATCCGCTTATTGTCAATCCGACAATGATTGTGCAGACGTATATTTTGGAACTTCGCCTTAATTTTTTTTCTTCCGTAGTCATGGCTTACCGGTTAAATAATATTGATTTTCAAGTAATTGCACCACTTGGTGGTGAAGGTCTTTACGATTGTTCGCATTTACATTCACCAGATAAAAAAGCTTCGATCCCATTGCTCCAGTCCATCTCCAAAATAACTGATCAATACTCTTGACCGTGCCATTATCAAACCACCAGGCAGCATAAATCCGATCAGTTCCTTTACTGAGGATGGCGGTGTAAATTTCAGTATTAGCTACTTTTTCTTTTTTAATATTATTAAAATCATAACCACTGCCTGTCCAACATAGTTTAGGGTCGTGCCCGGGAACATAAAATGCAGCAGGCTTGATATAAATTAAGGCTTCGTTATTTTCGAACTTGGATATTCCTGTTTCCAATTGTTTCTTCTTGAAGCCGGCTAATTGAATTTGATTGTTTATAGGCGTCAATTGATCGGCTTTTACAATATTCCGAGCGATAAAAATTAGCAAAGCCATTAAGGTAATATGTAATAACGGAAACCTGATATTATAACTTCCTGACCTGCTTTGAATAGAAATCTGTTTGACCCTGGAAAAGCGTCTGATGATAACTTTAGAAATAAATATTAATGGTAGGATAACATAAATAGATAAGCAGATTAGCCCAATCGCATTATGAAAAACGGTACCAGGCATACTTTTGAAAAGTACCAGTAACAAGATCCTGAAAAAATTGCTGCAGATGTTTAATCCGATAGTTAGGAAAAACAGCCCGCCAACCAGTATAAATGGCAGCTGTTTATCGGTCTGTTTTTGGTGATATACCAATAAGAATAAACAGATGATGAGCGAAATAACAA
Source organism: Pedobacter sp. ISL-64 (assembly GCF_018613605.1). Taxonomy (GTDB): domain Bacteria; phylum Bacteroidota; class Bacteroidia; order Sphingobacteriales; family Sphingobacteriaceae; genus Pedobacter. The sequence continues at coordinate 318,966 of NZ_JAGGPU010000004.1, forward strand.
GCATATTTAAGCCTGCACAAGCCGGATCTACCGCAAAACTATGTTTTTCGAGTTCAATAATATTCCCGAGGGCAGTGGCATGCACGCCTATTGTATTAAGAAGCTCAGTTACCTTAGTCGTAAGCCATAAGCGGATGGGGAAATCTACAATAGAGATCAGATATTTAAATACCGGAGAAAGGAGAAAAAGTAAAAACAAAAAGGCTTCGCTTAACTTACCCAGGCTATTTTCTATTAATAATAATGTAGCAAATAACAATGCAATAAAAAACAAGGTCTTAACTGGTATACAAATAGCTAAAACAATTGTTATAACAGCAGGGATTAAGTACCTTAATGAGAATTGACCACGGTTAAGATCACAGATAAATGGCGCAAGTAACAGACCTGCATATAAATTTATACCCCAGTTTAAAAAGCCAGGTAGAAACCATAAAAATATAATAAGATACACGAAACTTATTCCCGCAAGCACAAAGGGAAGGACTGGTTTTTTGAGATCGATAACTAACATATTATAGTCTGTTTTTCTTTCCTTTTAAACAACATATAGCTAACAAAGATCATGCACAGGGCAAAGAGTGCCCACTCGTGTGGCTCTGGCACGGCGCCCGATGATTTCATTGAAGCATTTTTTAAACTGTTTTTGTTCTCCTCAATATTAAAACGATCATAATCTTTTTGCGTTTCGAGTACGATTAAGCTTGATACAGGTGATACAATGAAAGCTTGTTCTGCCTCTGCAACTAAATCAGGTTTGATGTAATTCTTTGAGAAAAAATCTGGGCCTACTTTTTTCATGATATCATTATAGGCAAATAAGCGTAACAGATGATCAGGTGCATTTTGAGTCTGTACATCGTCTACTTTTTTGATCATTAAAGCCGCATTTTCAATTACAACAGTTTGTTCATTTTCTTGATTTTGAATAAATAAATGATTGGTCAGTAATTTATCCAGGTCTTCCATACTTCCAGATGCATAGTTAAATACCCGAAGTTCTTTTAATGCTTTCAGATATGGACTTTCTAACAATCCCAGGTTAAAAAAATAGATCTGTTTTGGCGTTTTTAGGTAATTTACAAGCTCTTTACTAAAATCGCTATCTGCCAGGTCGCTTAGGTTAGGGGTTTGTGCACCTCCCTTCGATACAAATAATGTTTTTTCGGGAGCGCTTATTTCCTGGACAGGAAACAAGCTAAAAGTATAACCAGAAAGCTTGTTAAATAGCTCTTCGCGGTTTTGCGGCGTAAGTTTGATCATTGTACGGTCGAAAACATAAACAGGTTTTTCTTGCGCCATTGTGCAAACCGAATCGAATTCTGTTTTACTCCAGCTACGGTTAATATCCAGATATATGCGATCAGGACTAAATGAGTTATATTTTTTATTGTAATTAACGAGTTGATAACTGCTGCCAGCAAAAGAAAATGCTTCCGTTGATAATGGAGGTGCCAAACATGAAATGCTTGCGTTCAATTGTTGTTTTTCGTTAGCTAAATAAACATTCCGATCCGTTTCTTTAAAAGCTTTGGGCAGTCTTAATCCTGTTATATTGCCTGAATAAGTGAGTTGAGTGGTCTCTAAAACGTTGTTGGCAACCGGCCCCTCAAAAAACATTGGTTGATAGATCAGCTGCTTTCCTTCTTTACGCAGCGGACTGGTTACACCAATCTTAAACTTGCGATTTTCTTTAGGCGTGCAAGGAAATACCCGTACTGTAATGGTGTTGCCCTCTTGCCAATGAATTACAGAAGGATCACGTTGTTCTACACCTACAATGGTATTATAAGCAGAATCTGCTTTAGCTTTTGTAGTCAACCTCGATTTTTCTTCTTTTCCCGCTATCCATAACGATAATGAAGAAACTACCGAACCCGGTGAGAGATTAAAAGTATAAATAGCTTCCTGACTGCTCCAGGAGAATTTAGCATTGTTCTTAATCATTACCGTTTTTTCAGTATAAGCCAATCGATATGCCGGAAATAATTTGATGTTATTGATTATACTCATAGTTTCGAGGTGGTCGCCCTCCCATAAACGCTCTTGCACCTGATGCCTGGCCCGATGTAATGATTTTAAAATATTGATTCTTTCTTTTTCGTCGAGGTTAGTTTTTTTAAACAATAACGTGGCAATCACGACCAATGGGTCATGTTGTTGTTTCTCCTCGAATGAAATGTTAGGCATCCTTCCCCAAAAAAGATTGTCTATATCCGCTTCGTGATACACGAATCCTGTTTTTAATAAACGTTCGGTAACAAAAGTTGGTTCAAGTTGCTGGCTCACTTCAACCCAGGCAGGCAATTTCGAATCATTTAAACTATTTCTGTTGATTATTGAGTTTATTTTTTCACTGGTTTGTTGCCATTTTAAAGAGAAAAAGGTTAATATGATAAGAGGTAATAAGCAACCTGCAACGATTGGATACCACAATTTTCTATCAATGCGTGTAGCCTTTGTAATAAGGGAAATGGTAACAATCGTTAAAAATAATGGAATATAAGTATGAATAGAGATGCCTAAAGCCACTAAGCCAATCAAACTAATAACATAGAGCGGAAATAGATACATGGAATAATAAATGAAAAGTATTAAGGCCAGCCCGACAAAAAAGAAGAGGATATACCTGATTTTTTGTAAAAGGACCAATTTAAAGTTCGAGGCAAGGATTAATGTAATAACCGACAGGATAATCCATATTGAACACCATGTTACTGAGCTATCAAATACATTCATTTCGCGGTTTAAACTAAATGCGCTAATGAATAATAGAATGAGTAATAAAACCGTATGATGTAATTTTCCTTGCCCCCAATGCCATTTATAATTCGAGAAAAGATGTACAAGTAAGCAGATTTGATAAATTGCAGATAGGGCGTAGTTAACAAAAAATACACCTGTGCTATTTTCCTGTTCGATATTGATGGTTAGTCCAAAAATGATTGCAGAAATGGCTACCATAATTAATCCGCTAAAATATAGAGGATCCTGTGAACGTAATTTATTTAATTGATTCATGTTTTTTGGTTTTTAAAGTGCTTTGTATTTCAAAGTTTTTGTCGAGAAAAAAAACAGCTTTATTGCTGTTTCGTAAAGTGCTTTGTATTTCAAAGTAAAAACTAAAAACTGAATATTCCAAAAAAAATATTGAAGATTTTTGCGAGTGGACATTTTCGGCTCTTGTTTTGGGGTTGGGAAATTGGAGATCAGCCAGGCTTAAAATTGGGAAAAAGGCGGTTATTTACCATGGCTTTGCACCAGCTAATCGTATGAGTTTAAAAGCAAAAGAGCCAGCATCGCGCTGGCGCTCTTGTTATCATTAACTAAACTAAATCAACGCACTGCTGTTAGCGGTTGTTTCATTCGTTAAACAAATATCTGTCGCATTGACAATTAAAACGAAGGTGCCTGATAAATACGGAAAATGTCCTGTTGAATAGGCTTTTTCGGAATTTAATTCTGTTGGTAGTTTTAATTATACTTTTCGCCAAAATTTTGTTCTTTTTTTTGTGCTCCGCTTAAGGGTTTAACGGAGAGTATTTATATATTTGGATATTCATTATAAACTAAGCCTAGAAAAGAAATAAATAGACTAATCACTATAATGGAATTATACAGCCCTGACCAAACAGACAGAGATATTTTAACACTATTACAAAAAGATGCAAGGCTAACCTATAAGGAACTGGCTGCTATGCTGCATTTGTCAAAATCGCCAATTCAGGAACGTGTAAAACGCTTAGAACGTTTAGGATTTATCGCTTCGGTAGTAGCATTAATCGATCCTAATAAATTTGAGAACTGTATGATATCCTATTTACAGGTTCAGCTTACCAATCATTCTGTTAATGCCTTCCGGTTATTTCAGGAGGAGGTAAGCAAACTCGATGAAGTACTGGAATGTTACCATACAACAGGAGGCTTTGATTTTATGTTAAAAGTTGTTGCAAGGAATATGATCGGTTATAACGATTTTCTAATCAATAAATTCGGCCGTTTGGATAATATAGGTACCCTTAATAGCTCGCTTGTAATTACGCAGGCTAAACGCGAAACTGCTTTTCCTGTATAGCAAGATTATTAAATTAATAAATCAAAAAAGCACCCCAATTTTAATCTGGAGTGCTTTTTTTGATTTATAGTAGTTTATATCGCTACGTTGATCCGGACATTGATATTACCACGGGTAGCTTTAGAGTATGGACAGGTTTGGTGAGCAGCTTCAACCACTGTTTTTGCTTCTTCGTAGGTAAGCCCAGGTAAAACCACATTTAATCTTGCCTGAAGATTAAAACCACTATCGGCCAAAGCCAGATCAACTTCTGCATCAATTGCAGTATCAGCAGGAAGTACAATTTTAAGTTGGGGAGCATTGTGTTTCATTGCACCAATAAAACATGCAGCCCAGCCTGCAGCAAATAATTGCTCAGGGTTAGTTCCTTTTCCTGCACTGCCAGGAGATGATAGTGCGGTGTCAAACGCTCCATCGCTACTTTTTGCGAAGCCCTCACGACCGCCATTTACATGTACTTTTCCTGTATAAAGCACTTTGTTGATCACTACATTTAACGTATTTGCTGATTCGATTACATTTTGATTTTCCATTTTTTTAAAATTTATTATGATTGTTAAAATTATTAGCAGAATATTTTAGTTTTTTTTACGCCATCATTGCTGCCTGGATAATGGCATCTGCAAATGCCTTAGGTGCTTCCTGAGGAAGATTGTGCCCAATGCCTCCACTAAGATTATAGTGCACGTATTTACCTTTAAACTTAGCTGCATAATTATCTGGGTTGCCATGCGGTGCACCATTTGCATCACCTTCGAGTGTAATGCTTGGAATCGTTATTGCCGGAAATGTGGCTAGTATTTTTTCATATTTTTCATATTGTGCTTCCCCATCTGCCAGCCCCAATCTCCACCTGTAGTTATGAATTACAATGGCCACATGATCTGGATTGTCCAATTCAACTCCCGACTTTTCGAAAACGGCATCAGTGAATTTCCATTCTGGAGAAGCGGTTTGCCAGATCAGTTTAGCAAAATCTTTTCGGTTAGCTTCATATCCTAAACGGCCACGTTCAGTTGCAAAGTAGAACTGATACCACCATGATAACTCAGCTTTTGGTAACAATGGTTTTTGGTTTACCTCTTGGCTTCCAATAAGGTATCCGCTTACCGAAACCATTGCTTTACAGCGCTCAGGCCATAATACAGCCATAATATTTGCCGTTCTTGCTCCCCAATCAAAGCCACCAATTACTGCTTTATCTATTTTTAAGGCATCCATCAAAGCAATAATATCAGTGGCAATGGCCGATTGTTGTCCATTTCTCGGTGTTTTTGCCGAAAGAAACTGCGTACTGCCATGGCCGCGGAGGTGCGGAACGATTACCCGATATCCTTCTGCAGAAAGCAGGGCGGCCACATCGGTATAACTGTGAATTGTATAAGGCCATCCATGTAACAGTATAACTGGTTCCCCATCTGCAGGTCCGCTCTCTGCATAACCCATGTTTAATACACCGGCATGAATCTGTTTTATCCTATCGAAGGATATATTGCCATTGATTTTATTATTGCTGGATTTATTTTTTGTAATTCCTTTGGCGTTCAAAAGGTTTAACCCACCGAGTTCTGCAGCGGCCACGGTTAATGCTGCTAAGCTTAAAAAGCGCCGGCGGCTATAATTATTTTGATTTTCCATTTGCTAAAATTTGTTGATAATTAATGTTTTACTCCGTTAGGTATGTCAAAATTAATGCGGATGGAAAGGGGAGATTAGTGTTTTCGAGATGAAATAGACAAATTAGGTTTTGACTTATACATTGTTAGCCCTGAGTAAGACTATAATTGAATTCAAAGGAATGGGTATCATTTTGCGCCGGCTATCGTGTTGATACATTTTCTATTGTTAGCCTTTTATGCGTTTGTTAATTATTTTAACGAAACACGGATCTTACCGAAATAAAAACACAATTCTTGTGCTGATTTAAACCTGACATTGTCTACTTAAGCGCCGAATCCGTCTGGTTCAGGTTTAAAATTGTTTAACTATAAGACTTGCGTGGTTACTTTAGGTGAAAAAAGAAGAGATATATGTGGTGCAGCCATCATATTTAAAAAAATATTATTTTTGATTATCCCAACCCACCTAATTAGCCAGGCTAAAAACTGATATGACCAAAAACCCTTTAAAGATTTCGCCTGCCATTATCTGGGTAAGTTCCATTTTTCTTGGAGTTTTATCTTCTGTTCCGCAAATAGCAGAACATCATTTTAATGCAGCCGAAGCGGCAGTTAATGCTGGTATTACCTCGGTATTTGCTTTGTTGATGTGGTATTTGAATATTTACATGCTATCGCGAAAGAGCAGTAGGCCAAACAAACAGGGGATTTCCTACTCCAGGTTATTTAAAAGCCTTTTAATTGGTATTGGTGTTATGCTTTGCCTAGCGTGGATTCAGCAATTGATCCTTTCGCACATTAATTTCGGTCCGGTGATGTTGATGGTTGAAGTAAGGGGAATATTGATCAATTTAATTTTTTATATGTTCCTTCATCTGTTACAACAAAATTACGAAAATCAACAGGTGAATATGGAATTGGAGAAAATCAAAAGTGATAGTTTGGGCGCTCAGTACGAATTGCTAAAGCAGCAGGTTAATCCTCATTTTCTTTTTAATAGCCTCAATACACTAAAGGCTATGGTAGAAATCGGCGATGGAGAGGCTGTCGATTTTATCCTTAAGCTTTCTAATTTTTATCGATATACCCTCGAGAGCCGTAAATTAGACCTGATTCACGTTTCGGAAGAAATGGAAATACTCAATGCCTATCTATTTTTACAACAGGCAAGATTTGATGGTGGTTTTAGTTTTACTTCTACTTTAAATGAAGAAATATTGCAGACCCTAATTCCTCCCTTTACACTGCAACTGTTAATCGAAAACTGTATCAAGCATAATGTAGTTTCGCTGGATAAACCTTTGCGCATCAGCTTGTATGCCGAAGATGGGCAAATTGTTTTGGAAAACCCTATCCGTTTAAAAACTGCCGATAACAACTCGTTGGGGGTTGGACTAAAAAATATCACGTTGCGCTACCAGCATCTTCTCGAAAAGCCAATCGAAATTATTAACGATGGCCAAATTTTTAAAATTAAACTCCCATCAATTCATGAACATCATCATCATTGAGGATGAGCTGAAAACAGCTAAATCACTCGAGAATATAATTTTGAGCCTGAGGCCCGACGTGAAAATAGTAGGGCAGTACCAGAGCATCGAAGGATCGGTAAAAGCGTTATCAGAACAGCCACAGCCCGATTTGATATTTATGGATATTCAATTGGCAGATGGATTATGTTTTGAAATATTTAAACAGGTTAAAGTAAACAGTCCTATTGTGTTCTGCACGGCCTTCGATGAGTACTCCTTAGAAGCTTTTAAGCGTAATGGAGTAGATTATGTATTAAAACCATTTTCCAAAACAGATATTCAGGAGGCTTTCCAAAAGGTAGACGGCCTTCAGAATTTTTTTCAGCAAAAAGTAATTCCCGATTTAAGCAATTTATTGACAAAATTGAGCAGCCCCGCCGGGAAAGAGAGCTTTTTAGTGTTTAAAAACCAGAAATATACCACTGTTAAAACTGAGAATATTGCTTTCTTTTACATCAGAAATGATGCTTCAACCATTATGTGCTTCGATAAACAAGAGTTTGCATTAAGTCAATCTCTTGATCAGATTACAGCATTGGTATCATCTAAACAGTTCTTCAGGGTTAACCGCCAATATTTAGTGAACTTTAAAGCCATTAAAGAAATAGAACATTATTTCTTAAGAAAATTGTTTGTTAAACTGGTGATTGAAACTCCAGATAAGTTGCTGATTAATAAGGAAAAAACACCTGCTTTTCTTTCCTGGATGGAAGATAGGTAAAGAAAAATCAATATTTATCTGTTATTAGTAACAAGCTTGGCCAGAAACGGATATCCGTTTCTGGCCTTTTTTGCTTTAAGGCGTGCTCGTAGCTAATTTGTCTTATTTATCGGCTTCCTGTCTAGCTCTTCCACCAATTTGTCCGGTTCGGCTATTTCCACCTAATTTCAGACATACTATCCACTTATTTTTGATAAAAAAAGAATAGAAATTATGAAAACACTAAAAAGAATAGCGATCGTAAATGCGGTCATTGTGGCAGTAATAGCACTTAGCGCATTTATTTGGGTAGGATCTGCACAAGAAAAAAAAGTGGAGCAGCCCGTTAATGGAAAAGGCTTTGCCGTTTTGGAATTATTTACGTCTGAAGGATGTTCGAGCTGTCCGCCAGCAGAAGAACTGTTGGCTAAAATAGAGAAAGAGTCTAATGGAAAACCGGTGTATGTGCTTGGATATCATGTCGATTATTTTGATAATTTAGGTTGGAAGGATGTTTTCGGAAGTCCGGAAAATACAAAAAGGCAAAAAAAATATAGTGCTTGGTTAAACGTACAGGTTTATACCCCTCAATTGGTTATTAACGGCGCTCAGGAATTTATAGGATCTAATGAAAACGACGTGAGAAATGCCATTAATAAACAGCTTTTGAATAAAAAGTATACAGCCAGTTTAGCCTTCGATACGAAAAGGGATGGGGATGTACTGAAAATAAATTACGAAACCAAAGATACTCAGGCTAGCGACGATCTCCTTTTTGCTCTGGTACAAAAGAGCGGCAACACCGATGTACAGCGTGGGGAGAATGCAGGACTTAAATTATCTCATGTCCAAATTGTACGTAAAACCTTAACACTATCTCTTAAGGATGCAAAATCTGGAACCGCAGTATTAAATATCCCTAAAGGCAGCAGTGCCGAAAAATGGGAAGTAATCGGAATGGTTCAGCATAAAACAACAGGCGCAATTTCAGTAGTAAATGCATCAACAACTTTTTAATCATACTCATCACCATGGAAAATCATCAAAATACTACAACCAACAGTTTATTAGTTGGATTGGCAAGCTTAATGTCGACACTTTTTCTGGTTAGCCCTCCATTTGAAAAAAATCCACAGCAATGTGAAATGGTGCAAAGCATCGGAAAGAAAAAACAGAAAAGACTGGAGAATGAGCCAATTGTATAACATAAATCTAGTTGCAAATTCATAAGCAATGTTTATTAGTTAGGAGGTCGCCATATATTTGGCGACTTTTTTATTTAGAGACAATGCGCACTGTGCTTTAGCCACAAATATAGCACGTAACAGCGTGTTCACAGCCTTGGATGATTAGCTTTTATGATTGTAAAAATCGAATTCAGGTTATTTGGAAATGAATGGTTGTGGTTCTTGGCCATTACAGTCCTGCTTTTGATTCGAGTTCCGATGCTAATTTAGTGCCGATTTATCGGTAAAGGATCGGAAGCTCTTCCCGGCAATCGGGTTTATTTAACCTGGGCTGGTGCAGGCAACCATAATCTTTCATCCAGCAATAATAAAAATAGGCTATTGTAAACAAACCATTGTTAACTAAACCCGACAGTAGCGGTAGCCTCCGATTTTTTCTATCGGAGCTATAGCCAATGGCGGGGCTACAGCATCCATGGAATGCTGCTCTTTCGTTTCCTAAAAAAGAAAAAATAGTTAGTACTAGGAAATGAGCAGTTTGTGGCTCTTGGCCATTACAGCCCCGCTTTTGGTTCGAGTTTCGATGAAGGAACGGAGGCTCTTCCCGACAATATGGGTTTATTTAACCTGGGCTGGTGCAGGAAATAGCGTTTTTCATCCACAAATAATAAAAATGAGGTATGGTAGACAGACCTTTGTTAACTAAACCCGACAGTAGCGATAGCCTCCGATTTTTTCTATCGGAGCTATAGTGAATGGCGGGGCTACAGCCCCCATGAAATGCTGCCCTTTCATTTCCAAAAAATAAAAAATAGTTAGTAATAGGAAATGAACGGTTTGTGGCTCTTGGCCATTACAGCCCCGCTTTTGGTTCGAGTTCCGATGAAGGATCGGAAGCTCTACCCGGCAATCAGGTTTATTTAACCTGGGCTGGTGCAGGAAACTCAAATCTTTCATCCGCCAATAGCGAACGGCGGGGCTACCGCACCTATGAAATGCTGCCTTTCATTTCCTAAAAAAGAAAAAATATTTGATAATAACCTGAGTTCGATTAATATTGCAATCATAATGATTGATTTGATAGCTCCTTTACTTAATCCGATCGTCATGCTGAACTTGTTTTACAAGTAGAAATAGTTTTTTCAATTGTCTTGTAGCTACTACGTGGTCGGCATCTTTCCCACTATTATAAGACCCTGAAATAAATTACCTTCGGTGAGCTCGCTAAGGCTCGGTTCAGGGTGACGGCACTCTTAAAAAATACCTGTAATATACTTTTAAGATATATTATTAATCGAATTCAGGTTTATATCATAAAAAAGGCGCTAAGCGCCCCTTTTATGTCAGAATTTATTCAATTATTAAACGGTAGTTAAATTTGAATATTGGGTAGGATAAAGTTTTTGGAACATCAGGTAGGTTATTGTAACGATACCAAAGGCTATAATGGCATCGGTAGTGGCTAGCGGACCGATCACAATTAGTTTTGAGCAGAATGCAAAAATGATATCAAAGAATATCCCTGCAAATACCCATTCTTTTAACCTTAACAATTTGTTGGGGATTAGTAGAACTGCGATTCCGGCTAATTTAGCAACACCAAGTACATAAATAAAGTATGCCGGATATCCCAGTTGTAATGTAATGTCCCAAACAATAGGGGTTTTTGTGAGTTCACAAACTCCGCTGGTGCCAAACCATAACGAAGTTAGTGAGGCGCCGATCCAATAAATGGTTTTTGTTGTTTTAAGTGTCATAATATTTTTTTTTTAAGTTGCCCAAAAATGTTGCATAAACATTCCAAAAACCAGTTGAATGGATCTGAACCAGACAAATTAAATCCTGAATTAGACAATTGAATGAATTTGTTTTAAAAGATTAGTTTGTGATGCATTTTAACTTAAAAAGGCCTACTAATAAATGTGTAGATCAAAGTCAGATATTTGTTACGGATAAAATCCTCCTGAATATTTACTTTAGTTTCGATATTGGGTATTCGTTTACGGTTTATTGATCGTTATCCACTAATATTTTTAGAATTGAAATCAAATTAACACCATAATTAATCAACTATGTCGAATCGAAACAACGCAGCCGATACTACTGGAGCCTTAATAGATGCTGGGATAAGCCCAGATAAGAAAACATTTTTACAATCACTCACCGAAGATTGGTGGGCTGTTATATTGGGAACGATTATTATTGCCACCGTACTTTGTTTAACTAACAATGGTACTGTAATAAGTTTACCTGCATTTAAATGGGCAACCAGTGAAGACCTTTTCGGTAAAATATTATCAGCACCCAATTTATTGTTAATTGTTGAAATGGGGGCAGTTTTTCTGGCCTTAGCTTCGGTAGCGATAGGTTTATCTGGAGGCAGTGTTGCGCGGTTTGCTGGCGGTTTTGCGCTCATCTATTTTTTAGCTATCGTTTCTTTTATTATCGGAGGCAATAAAAGTGTATCCTATTTTGGGTTAGAATATGTGGTATTTGCACTGCTTATCGGTATCGCATTGGGCAACCTGATCAAGTTGCCATCTTGGCTAAAAGAAGCAGTACGGTCTGAGTTTTATATTAAAACAGGTTTGGTGATATTAGGAACCACTATTTTATCGGCCGATCTGATCAAAGCTGGTTTACCCGGTATAATACAGGCCATTATTGTTGTTACTGTAGTTTGGTTTTTTTCGATGTGGTTAAGCCGCAAGTTAAAAGTAGATGATGAATTTGGTGTAATATTAGCCTCAGCCGTATCTATTTGTGGTGTTTCTGCAGCAATTGTTGCTGCAGGCGCTATTAATGGTGATAAACGTAAATTATCTTATGTAACTACTTTGGTATTGATTATGGCTATCCCGATGATGATTATTCTGCCTTGGGCGGTAAAGTATTTTCATATACCTGAGGTGATTGGTGGAGCATGGCTGGGTGGTACCTTAGATACAACGGCAACCGTAACTGCTGCAGGCGATTTGGTTGGGCCAATAGCCGTTAAAGCAGGTGTTATTGCCAAGTTTTCGCAAAATGTTTTTATTGGTGTTGCTGCTTTTTTTATAGCTATATGGTGGGCCTATAAAAAACCTAAAAGTGAAGATGGTATACCCTTCAAAGCAGAACGCCCGGGGTTGAAAATTGTGTGGGAGCGATTCCCGAAATTTGTACTGGGTTTTGTTGCGGCATCTTTAGTGTTTTCTTTCCTGTTATCTCCCACAACTGCAAAAAGTGTTGGACCGACCTTAAACGGCTTACGTACAGTGTGGTTTGCAATCGCTTTTATTTCAATCGGTATGGAAGCTAAATTTTCATCACTGGTAAAACTTCAGGGCGGTAAACCCGCATTTACATTTGTTACAGCACAAATATTTAACATATTCTGGACCCTCTTATGGTCGTATATTTTATTTGGCGGATATCTATTTCCTATACCTGATTTTAAATAGGTGAGGAATTGGGTTTTACGCTATCGTTCACAGATTCCTATGGTAAAGTCGTCATTGCGAGGAACGAAGATAACCGAACGATTGAGCTCATGAATGCTTTAAAAACAGATGCAAAAATGAATAATCTTAATGCGCAAGACGCCTTTACCCCAAAAACGTTGCAGTAGAAATGCCGCTATTATACCAACATAGCTAGATTGTTGACGAACTGGATTTAAAAACTGCCCAATGGCAGAAGTTATTTTTGTATTTGATCGAAAGGAGCTTCCATTTATTCTTTTTTCTTAGGAATCTGTGATTTTGCTGATACAAAACTTAATGATTAGATTTTATACTATCTTTAAGGGAGAATTCTTAGACACTCACCAGCAAGTTGTTCAGTTAATTAGGAGAAGAAGGGGAGCTTGAGACTTCATTTTTGACCAAATCGTTTAAATAACAATATGAGAAGTACAAAATTTAGCTATCTGGCTTTTTTTATCTGCCTGGTTTACACCGGTTTTTGTGGTTTTATTTCTGATAAACAGGTATATCCGCGTTTAGGGATTGTATCTGGCTTAGCACAGGACAGTTTAGCTTATGCCTCTGGTTTTAAAATGATTGGCGAATCTGTTCCGAAGGTGCTTTCACCTGCATTAACAGATGATCAGTTTCGTGCCAACGTGATAAAGATTAAAGCTGCAAAATGTAAAGTATTAACCTGTAACCTTTTCTATCCGGCGAGTATAAAAATAGCTGGCCCAGAGGTAGATGAAGCGAAGGTTTTAACTTATACCGAAACTGTTCTTTCAAGAGCTCAACAAGCGGGGATCAAGTTTATTGTTTTGGGCAGCTCTGGTGCAAGGAGCATTCCGGCTGATTATAATGTCGTTAAGGCAAAATCAGATTTTATTAGCCTGGGCAAAAAACTAGCGCAAATTGCCGGGAAATATAAGGTTACAATTTTGCTGGAAAATCTAGAAACCACCGAAACTAACTTCATCACCTCGTTAAAGTCAGCTGCAGAAATTGTAAGGGAGATTGATCATCCAAATTTCAGGCTTAATGCTGATATATTTCACATGATGCGTGAAGGAGAGTCCCCAAATGAAATTATTGAGGCCGGAACATTAATTGCATTTTCTGAAGTTGCCGAAAAACAAAACAGGTCGTTGCCAGGTGTTATGGGCGACGATTTTAAGCCTTATTTAAGAGCCTTGCACAAAATAAACTATAAAGGTTTCATCTTTATGGAAGGAAGTATCAAAAATGCTGCTGTAGAAATGCCGCTTGCTTTCAAATATCTTTCTGCTCAGATTGCAGAAGTGTATTCGGAAAAGAAAGCAGATTAATTATTGTTCTTTTCTACTGAAATAAGATATATAAATGCTGTTATTTCGACAATAATACCAGCGATTGCACATTTGATTTTTCTGCAGCCTTATCAATATTTGGTAAACGCATTTTTGCAACGTTGGTCTCAACGGTTAAAGATGGATTTTCACTTTTAGTAAGTGCAGCTATGTCTCTTACAGTGCTCGATAACATTTTAAGTGTAAGCATAAATTGACGGTCGATATTCCTGATCTTCTGAAAATCAACATTTGGATTAAAATGTTCGGTATTCGACCGCTCACTTTGATTAAACTGGATGCTGTCTAAAAGAACCAATTTGTCTGTAATCTGGTTCAATACTTCGTCCGAAAGATTTAGTCCTTGTATGCCTATTACCCTATTGTTTTTTATATAATAATCTAAGCCATTAAAGCTAACGAGGGTTAAGTTATTCCTGTTGATGATGTACTCTGCCTTTGGAAGGCTATTTTTCGAACGGTTTTTATTATATGCACTGCGCTGAGCAGCTAAACGTTCAATCATATCGTTTCCGTTCAATCTATCTACATTCTCGAAAATATCAGCTGGTTTTGTTGGCTTGTTTTGAGCAAGAACATGAATTGATAAGCAAGATAATGAAGTGATTACAAGGAATACTAGAGCGGACAATTTGGTACTTTTCATGCCGCAAAGATATATGTATAATTGCTAAAATTAAATTTTTTGTATGTTTAATATTACGTTTTTAAGCTATTTTTGATTTTTTTTGATGATAAAAATCAATTTTTTATTTAACAGGTATTTAATGATTAAAAAACATATGCAATTCTTTCGCTTAGCAGATTGAATTTTTATGGAGAAGAGTTCGCAATTAAGTTTTTAATTCTGTGCTTAAGAAATAGTTCTATACTTTTGGGTTCGCGATACATAGCATTACCTCATTATTGATGATCGAACTCGACTTTTTCTTTAATCTGCCTAATGGCGATATCATGCATTTTCAGCTTATCCAGCTTTCGAGAGGTGAGCTGTGGACTGTTCTTGACCATAAACAGGTATTGGAAAGGATAACAAAAGAAGATGGAAAGTGGAAAACATTGCTAGGCGGTTCCTTATCTGAAGAGCTTATACAAAACATCGGACGGTTTATTGATTGTCAGCAATATCAAAATTTGCCTATCGAGATTAAATTGAGATGGCCAAAGCTTATTGAGGAAATTATAGTGAATTCAGATGCTGAATATATGGTAGTCTGCAAGCCCTTTGTAAATTTCAGATCATTTGAAAAAATGTTTGAAAAATTTGTACCTGCCATGATAAAGGATGAGTGGGCAATCAATTTTAAAGTTTACAGCCACGATTTTGGTGAAGATTTTATAAAGAAACTTAGTCGCAAGGAAGAAAAATCCAGTTATCATCCTATTCAGAAATGGTAGTCTTATATTGGAAGCAGGGATTCTGCTCCATGTTAAACTTCAATTTAAAATATCATATATAAATTCCCCTGTGAACTTATTTGCTACAGCATCTTTTCGATTTATTGAGCATATTATTAACCTTAGTTCGATTAATATTTACACGTTGTGATCAGTTTTTAGCTTCATTTCCCTAACGCGATCGTCATGCTGAACTTGTTTTAAAAGTAGAAATAGTGTTTTCAATTGTCTTGTAGCTACTACGTGGCCAGCATCCTTCCTGCTCGATAGACCCTGAAATAAATTACCTTCGGTGAGCTCGCCTAAGGCTCGGTTTACTGCGTAGCTTTCCGTTACGCTATAGGTCAGGGTGATGACAGTGAGTTGAGAATATCTACAGTAGATATTTAAAGGCATGTTAGTTATTAATCGAGTTCAGGTTATTAGTACAACGATAGCCAATTAGGTTTAAATCAGTATTAATTTCCTTTATTCGATTTAGTATTGGCCTCAAAGTTTAATTGAGGTGCTATTAAGATGTTAATTCTGCAGTGTTAACTAAATGTATTTTTGTTGCAGCAAGTCCTCTTGCTGTAAGCTCTATTTCAAAAGAAATTTCATCATTAAGCCTGATTTCTTCCTGGAGTTCCATTAAAAAGAATTGAATTTTCTGTTCATTTTCATCTTTAATAATGCCATGTCCACTATTTTGATCTACATAGCATATTGTACCCTTTCTCATTTTTTCTGTTTTGTTAAGATTTACCCTTAATTCTTCAATGAAGATTTATTTAAATATTAGAACGTCAATTAGGATGGTTTAATATAGTAATAATTTTGTTACATTAAGTTGAGAAAATCGATAATATTTCTTGATGGTGAAAATGTAGAAGGGTTTCTTATTGGGCCAATTTAATTGCTAAAGAGGGATAGTTTGTTCAGCTTTTTTATCTTCTGATTCTATTATTAATGCATTTAGGGAAATACTTATGCTTAAAATATAGAAGCCTTCTTCGTCAATTCCTGCGGTTATTTCAGCATTTTGGTGATAAGCGTATTTTAATCGGTTACGGATATTGTCCATTCCTGAACCAAAGCCTACCTTGCTTTGTACTAATCTGGGTAAATTTCGGCTTTCGATACGCAGTTTGTCATCAAAGGTATAAACATCTATAGTGGCCTTATTTTCTATGTTATTGAGATTCCCGTGTTTAAACATGTTTTCTAAAATAGTAAGCAAAACAAGCGGAATTAATTTGATTTCATCAAGATCAGGGCCGCTAGCAAGCTCAATATAAATTGCACCTTGCGTAATGCGGTGCAAACCAATCAGGTTTTCGCATTGTGCAATCTCTTCACTTAAATATACGTAGCCTTCATTATGTTGGGTATTGGCAGCAAAACGCATCATATCTGAAAGATAAAGTATTACCTTGGCGTCTTCTGGAGAGTAGGTGCTTAGTTTCTGGTGTATAAACTCAAAAGTATTAAAGAGCAGATGTGGATTAATCTGTGCTTTCATGAAAGCATTCTTAGACATAGCTAATTCCTTATCCATTTTTTCCTTATCAATAAGCATTTGAAAACGCTGTTTTTCGATACGGGATTTTTCTGCTTTTTCTTTGATGAACCGCTTTAAGAAATAGTAACCTGTAGAAAAAAGAAGGAAAAACGAACCCCTATAAAGTACCCTGGATATTCTGATCCTAAAACTTGGCAATTTCCCCGGTAAAATATTGGTATAAGTATTTAATAGAATATCAACTACGGTAACTATGCCCAAATAGGCCAAGATTGCGAGGATAACTACCAGAGGAACCTTCCATACCGCTCCGCTAGGGAACTCTATGGCTTTTTCTATCAGTAAAGGATAGGTGTAAAATAAGGTCATATTAATCAAGTAGTGAATAGCGTAGTTGCCGAACGTTCCTAAGATACCTGCAAAATAAAGCACCATCAGCGTTTCCCAAATGATAAATACAGTCCATGCAATTATGTGTATCCGGTAAGTATACAGCCAATTTCGCAACATACTGTTGCTCCATTTTAAACTATTCATAAAGACTTATTTACTATTTGTGTAACGATTAAAGTTATAGCGTGCTATCGCAGCTAGTTTTCGAAAAAAAGATATGAAAACTCAAAAACTAGCTAAAAGAACACTTTTTGTATTTAAAAAAAAATATAATGGAAAAATAAATGAACCAATAAGTACTTCCGAACCAACTACCGTTGTAATCACTACAGGCATATGTGTAATTTAAATTCAGCAAGTATTTCATTAGTAGCCGTTATTTTTTACGGCTGCTAATGATTAACCTTTCAGAAATAAAGTTTCTAAATTCATTATAATATATATCTCCAACGGTAAAATTTATGTGGTTATTCATAGTAATCCGATTACCATCTACATATAAAATCTTATCAATAGCAACAATATAACCGCGGTGTAACTGTATAAAACCTTTCTTAAGGCTAAGCTGTTCCCGAACATCTTTTAGGCTCAAATAAGCAATAATTACTTTTTCTACAGTATGTATTTTAATGTAATTGTGGAAACTTTCAAAAGCAATAATATCTTCATATTTAACCATTACCGCACGGTGTTCTTCTTCTTTGTTTTTAACCAGAAAGTAATCTTCATTGGCCCCACCTGTCATTTCCTGTCCAAAAAGACGGGTAATGGTAGTGGCAAATTTGGCGTAACTATATGGTTTAAGCAAATAAGCATCTCCTGCAGCTTCAAAAGCATCAAAGGCGTATTCCTGGTGTGAAGTGGTGAAGATGAGCTTTCTGGTTCTAAAGCGGATGGCCTTAGCCAGTTCCAGGCCGGAAATCTGGGGCATTTCCACATCCATAAAAATTACATCGACTGTTTCTGAGTTGGCTAGCTCTCTTAAAGCAGTAACTGGATCAGTATATTGCTGCACGAGTCGCATGTTCGGGGTATCCTCAATATATTTTTGTAGCCCCGCTAAGGAACTGAACTGGTCGTCTATGGCTATACACTTAATCATCTTCAAAAATCTGTTTCTCTTATAACGAAATTACGCCTTTTCATACCGAAAAGGGTACTATCTGTACGGATTAATCTAAAGTCTTTTCTTATTTACTAATTTAACGCAAAAATGTGTCAATTAAGTTTAAAAGATGCAGGCAATAGCTATAATCCATAAAAATATTCTAGAATACCGGTAAAGAAATATACTCCTCCTTTAATGGCTTTGCTAATCGAATTACAAGTTTTAATCAAGCTAAGAGCGCAGATTTGTACGTTTTGTTACAATAAGATATATACTTCTACATCCGTGTAGTCTCTGCTGTCTGACCGGGTTTTCACTTTGCACAGATTCCTTGCATAATACCCACTTGTGCTGATTAGTGTTGGTTAAACGTCATATATATTCAGATAAACCAGACTTGGTTTTATTAAGGATATTTTTGCAGCATAGATTTTATTCCTATTAATTTATGGCTGATCACTTATTGAAAAATATACGTTATTCCGTTCTCGATCTTGCAACCGTGTTAGATGGTTTTACTGCTGCAGATACCTTTAAAACAAGCCTCGATTTAGCTAAACAGTCTGAAACTTTAGGTTATACACGTTACTGGTTTGCTGAACACCATAACATGGCTGGTGTTGCCAGTTCGGCAACAGCTGTGCTTATTGGTTATATTGCTGGTGGCACCGATAGCATCCGCGTAGGCTCTGGAGGCATTATGCTACCCAATCATGCACCTTTAATTGTTGCCGAACAATTTGGCACTTTGGCCTCTCTTTATCCCAACCGTATCGATCTGGGCTTGGGCAGGGCACCCGGAACCGACCAGGTTACGGCAATGGCCATCCGTGGCGAAAATTTTAGTGCTGTTCATAGTTTCCCCAGGGATATTGAGAAACTACAGCAGTTTTTCTCTGCGAATAATAATCGTTCGAGTGTAAGGGCCATTCCGGGAGAAGGATTGGATATTCCGATCTGGATTTTAGGTTCGAGCACAGATAGCGCACGCTTAGCAGCAGAAAAAGGCCTCCCTTATGCTTTTGCCAGTCATTTTGCACCAGCTTATTTCGAACAAGCCATCGCAATTTATAGAAATAACTTTAAGCCCTCCCCATTTTTACAGGAACCTTATGTAATGGCCTGCGTAAATGTGGTTGCTGCCGATACCGATGCAGAAGCTGAACGTTTATCAAGCTCGGTAAAGCGGATGTTCCTGGGTGTAATTACAGGTAAAAGAGAATTGTTAAAGCCTGCAGTTGATGATATCAATCAATATTGGGATCAGTTGGAAAAAGAAGCTGTAGAACAAATGTTGTATTATTCTTTTATTGGTAGTGCCGAAACCATTAGCGGGAATTTAGAAGCTTTTGTTGCAAAATATGGCGTAAACGAGATCATGAGCACCTCGCATATTTACGATCATCAGGCAAAATTGCATTCGAATAGAATTTTTGCCGGGTTGTTTGGGTAAGTGATTAGGAGTCATTGCGGATATGTCTTCCTTCATGGTTCGTCATTTCGAGGGATAATTTATTTCATAAAAATCAAAATGAATGACAGATGGGTAAAGCAGGTGAATAGTCTTGAAATATCGTCATTTCGACCGCAGTGGAGAAATCTTTTAAATTTAATTTCAATAACTTGGTACAAAGATCTCTCCATTTCGCTGCGCTACATTCGAGATGACGACTATTCTATTGGAGTCTGTCAATGGTAGCGGAGTGCAACGCCGTGGAGCCGAAGGCTTAGCGAAGCTAAATCTATTGAGATAGATCTCTCCATTCCACTGCGTCCCAGTCGAGATGACGATTGTTTTATTGAAGATATCGAAGATGCGAGCAGAAATGCTATCCATTTTCCATCTTACATTTCCCATCATTCGTCATCTACTCTTTAAGATTTATTAATACTAAGGGAATATTGGCTTCTTAGCTTTGCGTTTTATAAAGCGGCATCCCTTTGGACAATTCATTATTTTCATCTTTACAACTTGGCGACCACCGGGCTATGGAGGAAATCTACCAGACCTACTGGGAGAATGTTTTTGATGCGGCCTTTAAAAAAACGGGTGATGAGGCATTGGCACAGGATATTACACAGGAAATTTTCATATCCCTCTGGGAGAACCGAACAGCAATTAGCCTAACAGGAAGCCTCGGTGCCTATCTTTATGGTGCTGTAAAATATAAGGTGATTAATTATTTCAGGTCAGGCAGCATTAAAGAATATCACCAAACTGCACTTAAAGCACTAATGGATGAGCAGCATATTGCAGCAGCTGATGATAAACTGATTTTAAAAGAGCTTCATTTAGAAGTTGATGCCGCCATTGCACTTTTGCCCGTAAAAATGCAATTGGTATTCTCGATGAGCCGAAAACAGGAAAAATCCATCAAAGAAATAGCTTTAGAACTTGATGTTTCGGTTCAGACAGTAAAAAACCAGATTTCTGCAGCGCTAAAATTGCTCAAAAAAAGCCTTTCCTATATCCTGCTCATTGCGGCTTTAATCGGCTTAACATAAAGTTAATTTATAGATAACATTTTTGGTTAGTACCGATCTGCTTTTCAACTGACATGTATTTAAATGACAGAAGAACAGGCAAAGGAACTGCTGCAGAAATATCTCAATAAGCAGGCAAGTCCGCAAGAGCAAAAAAAAGTTGAAGAGTGGTATGCCACGCTCAATCAGGAAAATATTGAATTGGCAGCCGATCGTAAAGTAGCGATAGGGGAGCAAATGCTTGTTCACCTTCAGGCCGCTATGCACCAAAAGCCAGAACATGGCAAAGTATTCAGATTACAGCCTTTTATCAGGATTGCTGCCGCCGTACTCATCATCATTACACTGGGAATAAGCATTTGGAAACTCAATATCCCAGTGAAGCTCGAAAATCAGGTTACCGTAGTTACCGGAAGTACAGAACGGAAGCACATTACCTTATCAGATGGTTCGGTGGTTTTGTTAGGTCCGTCTGCAAAACTCTGTTATCCTAAAGCATTCGCTTCAAACAACCGCCAGATTGCATTAAAAGAGGGCGAAGCTTTTTTTGATATTACCCATCAGGAAAAAAGACCGTTTACGGTACATACTGCATCTGGGGTCGACATTCGGGTGTTGGGCACCTCTTTCAAGGTTAAGTCGTATCAGGCCAGCAAACACATCGAAGTTGCCGTAATTACCGGAAAGGTTGCCGTAAGCAACAAAAAGGTAAATCTGGGCACATTGATTAAAGATGAGTTTTTAATCTATGATAAAACTGCCGGTCGAGCTGACATTGGCAAAAATAAATCTGCGACCTATATCGAACTTGCTTTTGACGGAGCAAGTTTAGAACAGGTAATCAGCAAACTCCAATATGCCTACAGCATTAAAATTTTGCTGAATGACAGTGCTTTGGCCAAACTTAAAACCACTGCTTCTTTCAGTAGCAAACAATCGCCTGAAGAGATTTTGGATATCATCTGCAGCCTGCACCACCTAAAATTCAACGGATCAAAAAATCATAAAACATTTAATATATACAGATGAGATGAGCAGGTAATATAGAAATACTTAGCGGTGCCAGTTAGACTGGCCACCGTAATCTTTCTTTCCGGCCAAAGGGCCAGCGTAATTAAAAGCTTTAAAAAAAACAAATCAAACAAATGAAACCAACCTCCGCTAAGAGGACATCAGCTCTTTATAAGATCATGAAATACTCATGTTTAACATTTTCAATTCTCTGCATATTTTGCAGCTCAATGCTGGCCTCGGCTGGTATGGCACAAAAGTTAGAGAATACTACAGTCAGTATTACGATTAATAAAGGCCGTAAGATGACCGAAATTATCAAAGAAATTGAGTCGCACACCGGGCTTAGCTTTGTTTATAACCCCGATCAGTTACAGCAGAAAAATACGTTTGTAAGCGGCAATTTTACCACAGAGCCCGTAAGGTCACTATTGGATAGGCTTGGATTACAGGTTTTAGAAAAAGGCGAATATGTAATTTTAAACAATGCTGTTTTTAACAAACCCGATCGGGTTATTACGGGAGTGGTAAAAGATTCGACCGGGATGTCATTACCAGGTGTTTCGGTAAAGGTACTGGGCACACAAAGTGGAACCATAACCGATGGCAACGGTGCTTACCGCGTTGAAGTAGGTGCCGATGCGGTGTTATCATTCTCTATGATCGGTTACCGTACCAAAGAAGTAAAAGTGGGTGAAAACCAAATCATTAATATGGTGTTGAGCGAAGAACGTTCGATGCTTGCCGATGTGGTGGTAGTGGGTTATGGAACACAGAAGAAAGAAACCTTAACAGGCGCAATCAGCATTGTTGGGCTAGATAAACTTTCTTCGCGCTCATTAAATAGTGTAGGAGAGGTATTGGCTGGAAAATCACCAGGTGTAATTGTAACTAACGAGGGTGGTGATCCAACTTCTGCTCCACGTATTAATATCCGCGGTGCAGGAGGGATTAACGGAGAAAATGTATTGTATGTGATCGATGGGTCTATATTTTCAGGTACACCACAGCTTAATCCTAACGATATCGAATCTATTTCGGTATTAAAAGATGCATCCGCGGCAATTTACGGCGCCAGGGCATCAGGCGGTGTGGTATTGGTCACAACTAAAAAAGGAAAGAGCGGTAAAATGCAGATTAGTTTCGATGCCAAACTTGGGCAACAAAGCGCATGGAAGAAATTAGAGCCATTAAATGCTCAGCAACGCGCGCAGGTGGCCGCAACTGCTGCCAAAAACGGCGGTACAACCATATTACCAGCTTTTGATATTTCGAAATATCCTGATGGACAGATTACACGCACCAACTGGATGGACGAGGTTTTTAGAGATGGATTGTTACAGGATTACAATGCCGCAATAAACGGTGGTAGCGAAAAATCTAATTATTACCTAAGTTTCAATTACCGTAATACAGAAGGCACTGTGTTAAATACCAAAACTAAGCGCTATAACTTCAGGATCAATACTGAGCACGAAGTAACCAATTGGTTAAAAGTTGGCGAAAACCTTTCGTATAGCAGTACCAATGGTAATGGTGCAAATACCAGCAGCGATTATACTGGTGCCTTACTTTCGGCTATCTATTATCCAACCAACGGAACGCCATATAATGCCGACGGCAGTTTTGCTGGTTTACCAGGCGGACAGTATGCTGGCGATTATGGTGATATTGTTAATCCAGTTGCCGATTTGCAACGTATTGATATAAACAATCCTGTAAATATGCTTGTGGTTAATCCTTATGCCAATATTAAATTAGCAAAGGGCTTAACTTTCAGATCTAACTTAAGCATCACTAAAACCGATGCTGCATTTAAAAGCTTTACGCCAAAAAGGCCAGAGGTAGGAAAACCAGTATTGAGCAATAGTTTACAGGAAAGCAGCAGCCGTGCCAATGATTTTCTTGCTGAGCAGGTTTTAAGTTATAAAGCAACCTTTGGTAATCACCAACTAGATCTTACCGGTGGTTATTCTTTCCAGAAAACTAAAAGCAACAGCTTGTCAGCTTCAGGAGCAGGTTTTGACGACGAATCGCCTCAATACAGATACCTGGTTAACGCAACAGTTATTCAGCCGTCGGTTAGCGCGATGTATGAACAGGCACTTTCTTCATTATTTTTAAGGGCCAATTATAATTACAAAGAGAAATATTTATTGTCGCTAATCGGCCGTCGTGATGGATCATCGCTGTTAAGTAAAAATAACAGAACGAAAAACTACGGGTCAGCTTCCCTCGGTTGGGTGGTAAGCAAAGAAGATTTTCTTAAAGATGCAACCTGGTTAAATGAACTGAAACTAAGGGGCAGTTACGGCATATTGGGTAATTTAGGATCGCTTAATGCCTCTGCTGTAAATCCATTGTTAAGTGCTACTCAAAGTTATTTCGGGCAAACACCAACTTTACAGAATGGTTATGTACAGAATGTTTTAGCCAATAAAGATTTAACATGGGCAGAATCAAAGCAAACGAACTTTGGTCTTGATATGACAGTTCTCAACAGATTAAGCCTTAATGCTGATTATTTTATCAAAGAAACCAATAAGATGATCTTAACCAGGTCGCTACCAGGGACAGCAGGTTTAAATACGCAGACCATAAATGCTGGTATTGTAAAAGATAAAGGTATAGAACTGGGTTTAACTTATAATAGCGATAAAAATGCAGCATTTACTTATACCGTAAACGCTACTTTAACCAAAATTAACAACAAAGTACAGGAACTGGCACCGGGATTGGAAAACATTGCTGTGGGTACCAACTTTCGGAATGAACTTGCGCCGCTTACCATTCGGGTTGGCCAACCTTTGTACAGTTACTACGTGTTAAAAACCGACGGCATTTTTCAGAGCCAGGCAGAAGCTGATAATTATAAAAATACCAAGGGGACTAAGATTCAACCGAATGCGAAAGCAGGTGATTTTAAATTTGTAGATATCAATGGTGATGGATCAATTGATAGCAAAGACCGTTATTTTGCAGGAAGTGCTTATCCTGATTTCTCATATGGATTAAGCTTTAACGCAAGCTATAAAAATTTCGACTTTAATATTTTTGCGCAAGGCGTACAGGGGAATAAATTGTTTAATGCGGTAAAGCGTACTACTTATAGTGCTAGTGGGCCATCTTACAATAAACTGGTGGGTATCCTAGATGCCTGGTCGCCAGAGAATCCCGGTGGTAAAGTGCCGATTGTTTCAACAAGTGATGCCAATGGGAACTTTAATGCTTCCGATTTTTATATCGAAGATGGTTCTTACCTGCGCATCCGTAACGTTACCCTGGGTTACAGTTTACCAAAATCAATCGCCAATAAATTAAAAACAGGTGCGGTAAGGGTTTATGCTACGGCAAACAATCTTTTTACCATTACCAAATACTCAGGCTTTGATCCCGAAATCGGAATGGACAACAATGGAGTGGATGTTGGTCGTTATCCTCAGGCCAGAAGCTTTATCCTTGGTTTAAGCGTAAATCTATAATCACAAAACAACAATGAAAACGAATTTAAAATATATGGCATTTGCCGCCCTTGCTTTTTTCTCTTCATGTACAAAAGAGCTTGATATTGTACCTGAAGGATCTCCATCGGCACAAAATTTCTGGAAAACCAAAGAAGATGCCATAAAAGCAGAAGCTGGCATGTATGAAAATTACAATGCAGAAGACTTTTATGGTCGTGGGATGTTCTGGTTTATCAATGCCAGCGATGATATGGTTACCGGACGTAACAAGCCAGAGGCCGATAATATCAAAAATTTTAACCGTACCTATGTTGGCGGAGGTTATACCGAAACCCAGTGGAGTATGCGTTATGCCATTATCAAACGGGCTAACGATATTATTAACAATGTGCCGGCCATCGCAATGGATGAGACCTTGAAAAAACAGATTATTGGTGATGCTTATTTTAACGCCGGACTGGTTTACTTCCAGTTGGCCGCCAATTACGGTAACGATAAAGCAGGAGTACCGATCGTAACGCCAGAAAGCGATCCCTCTCAGCCTATTGCCCGTGCAAAAAATGTAAATGAAAACTACGATTATATTATTTCACTTTTATTAAAAGCAGCCGATAACCTTCCCCTGTTTTCGGCAATGAAACCAGCAGATTACGGTAAAGCACATAAAACGGCTGCCTGGGCATACCTCTCTAAAGTGTACCTGTACAAAAAAGATTATGCTAATGCTGCTAAATATGCTGATATGGTCATCACTTCAGGTCAGCACGATTTAGTGAACACCGGTTTTGCAGATGTATTTAAAGCAGCCAACAACTGGTCAAAAGAATACATTTGGTCGGTGGTGTGTACACCAAGTGGTGGTGGAACAGGTTGGGGCAGCAAGCTCCCTGGCGTAATGTTAACCAATAAAGCCTGGGGAATTTATAACGGATGGGGTTATTACCTGCCAACCAAAGAGCTTTACGATTCTTACGAAACTGGCGATCAGCGCCGTGAAGCCACCATTTTAAAACCTGGCGATAAATTTATGTTCTTCGGTGCTGAGCGCAGCTTTACCAAAGATGGAGGAGCGACTTCAAACTACCAG
Source organism: Pedobacter sp. ISL-64 (assembly GCF_018613605.1). GTDB lineage: Bacteria > Bacteroidota > Bacteroidia > Sphingobacteriales > Sphingobacteriaceae > Pedobacter. The sequence goes on from NZ_JAGGPU010000004.1 coordinate 345,320, forward strand.
TTTAAAAAATATATGGAGCCGTTTTCATATGCAAATCCAATTCCAGTGCATGTTAATCCGAACGGGGATAATGGCACAACAGATTTAAATGTGCCTTTAATGCGTTATGCTGAAGTGTTACTGGTCAAAGCTGAAGCCGCAATTAACCTTAGCGGTGCAGGGGCAGGCGATGCCGAACTGAACAAAATCAGGTTACGCGCAGGTTTAGGTGCCAAAACAGGAATGACTATCGACGACCTTAAACGCGAACGCCGTAACGAACTTGCAGGAGAATGGGCCGACCGTCACCGCGATTTAGTAAGATGGGGTGATGCTCAGGTAACTTATGCCAAACCATTACACGATTTTGATGGGAGCGTAATTTGGCCTGCAAGAACTTTCAATCCACAGGTACATGATGTTTGGGCCGTACCACAGAGAGAAATTGATAACAGTGCAGGTGTAATTAAACAAAATCCAGGATGGTAAAACCGAATAAACTGATCCTCTTTTTATTATTGGGTTTAGGTGTACATTCAGTTTCTGCTCAGCAGAAACTGAATGCCGCTAATGGACACAGCCATAATGATTATAAGCAGCAGATTCCTTTGTTGGAGGCCTATTATGCTGGCATGGGATCTATAGAGGCAGATGTGTTTTACCGTAACGGAGAATTGTTTGTTGCCCACAAAAGCAGCGAAATCACCTCAGGCAAAACATTGAAAAAATTATATATCGATCCATTGGTGGCGTTTTTTAAAGATCATGCCAATCATCCTTATGCTGATCCGAAACAAAAACTTCAGCTGGTTATCGATATAAAGGAGGATTATGAACACGTGATCCCGAAATTATTGGCCAATTTAAAAGGTAATGAATCTGTTTTCGATCAACAGATCAATCCTTCAGCCATTAAAATTGTAATGAGCGGGGCTGTTCCGCCTGCCGAAAAGTTTAAGAATTATCCGTCACTCATCAGTTTCGATGGCCGTCCCGCAAATCAATACACAAGTGATCAGTTAAAGCACATTGGGATGATTAGTGATGATATTTCTCATTATTCGGTATGGAATGGAAAAGGTACCCCAACACCAACCGATTTAGAAAAAATGAAAGCGGTAATTGTCAAAGTACATGCACTGGGTAAACCTTTCCGTTTTTGGGCAACTAAAGATAGCCCGAACAGCTGGAAAGAACTGGAACATATGGGGGTTGATTGGATCGGAACCGATCATCCCGCATTGCTAAAAGATTTTTACCAGAACAGGGCTAAGCTCGAGTACAGCAATCCGAAGGCTTATACACCTTATCAGCCAACTTACAAAAGCGACGGATTAAAAAACAAAGCCAAAAATGTAATTCTTTTAATAGGGGATGGAATGGGACTGGCACAGATTCAGGCAGGCTTGAGTGCTAATTTTGGTCAATCCAACATCATCACGATTAAACATCTTGGCCTTTCGCGCACCGAAGCTTCCAATTCGGATTTTACTGATTCTGCAGCAGGTGCAACGGCTATGGCTACAGGATATAAAACCAATAACCGCTACATCAGCGTCGATTCTACAGGTAAAGCGCTTCGTTCTATTCCTGATATTTTGGCCCCTTACGGTCTTACAAGCGGGATCATCAGCAGTGGTGATATTACCGATGCTACGCCTGCAGCATTTTATGCTCACCAGCTTGAACGATCTATGACGAAGGAAATTGCCGCCGATTTTCAGAACGGTCATGTTGATATTCTGGTTGGTTCGAAACGCAAAAGTTTTACCGAGAATCCAGATCAAAAATTGATGGATAAAATCTCGGCCAAGGGTTATACACTACAGAAAGACCTAAAAAGTTTTGCTGCCTCAAATGCAGATAAGCAAGTGGTACTTTTAGACGATTCTGCTACGCGGAAAGTATTGGATGGCCGGGGAGAAATGCTGAAGATTTCGTTCTTAAAAACGGTTGAATTGCTCTCGAAAAATAAAAAAGGATTTTTCATCATGGCAGAAGGGGCACAGATTGATCATGGCGGACACGCAAATGATTTGCCTTTCGCGGTAACCGAACAACAAGATTTCGACCGTTTGGTGGGTGAAGCCTTAAGGTTTGCCGACCAGGATGGCGAAACGTTGGTAATCGTAACTGCCGATCACGAAACCGGAGGACTGTCGCTTCTGGATGCCGCTTATAGAAAAGGAACCGTTCGTGGCAATTTCAGTACAGATGACCATACGAATATCATGGTGCCTGTATTTGCTTACGGTCCTGGTTCGGATGCCTTTATCGGGGTATATCCTAATCATCAGATTTTTTATAAAATCATCGAAGCTTATCGTTTAAAGAAAACTCGATAAATCTTTAAAATACCAAAAATCTGCAAGGCGGTGTCTGTATACCACAGCACCGCTTTTTTCTTAACGTTAAAGCAACGTGGCAGCGCTAATTTTGAAACAATAAAAAGAATGTTATGGAAAGAAGATCCGCACTTAAGAATATAGGTGGCCTGTTTTTACTGCCAACCCTGCCTGCATTTTCTTCGTCAACCGATAAAAAAACGGTGCTAAGAGTGGCACACATCACTGATGTGCATCTTAAAAATCAATTCAATGCGCCCGCCAGGTTTGTTAAATGTCTGCACCATTTACAGTCGCAATCGCCCAAGATAGACCTGGTTCTAAACGGGGGAGATATCGTTTTTGATATGAACAAAGAAAACATCAATACCATTAACGATCAATGGAAACTGGTAAACGAGACGATGAAGAACGAATGTAACCTTCCTGTGCATTACTGTTTGGGCAATCACGATATCTGGTGGAATGAAAAAACCAAGGGCGATGTCTTTTACGGGAAGAAATATGCCATGGATAAATTGCAGCTGGTTAAGCCTTATTATAGTTTAATGCAGAACGGATGGAAGATTATTGTGCTGGATAGTACCCACCTGGATATTGACAATACCTGGTATATTGGAAAACTGGGCGATGAGCAGTTAACATGGTTAAAAAACGAACTCGAAACAACAAGTGCTGAAATGCCCGTAATGGTAATGTCGCACATTCCAATCCTTACCGCGCTTTTAATGATAGAAGATGATATTGTGAATAAATGGACCATGCTGGGTGGTGATATGCATACCGATACGGCTAAAATCATCAACCTTTTTTACCAACACCCTAATGTAAAACTTTGCTTAAGTGGCCACCTGCATATGCGCGATAAAGTGGTATACAACGGTGTTACCTACCTCTGTAACGGTGCTGTATCGGGCGCTTGGTGGGAAGGCAACAGGAGAGAAACCGCCCCAGGCTATGGACTGGTCGATTTACATGCTGATGGCAGTTTTGAAGAGCAGTATGTGAATTATTGATGATATAAATTTTCAAGATTCGTCATCCCCGTGCAGACGGGGATCTTAATGCAATAGTACTTGGTCATGGCATTACGATTATTCATCAGTTTTCCTTTTATTCAGAGGCATTCATGAGCACGCCGTGGTTCCCAATCAAGTTGGGAATGACGCCCGCATTTGAATTTACTAACAAGCTTAATGTCCTTAGTTTCTTAATGGTCGAAAGCAATTAAAATAAAAATTGCTTTTTAAGATTGCATAACCTTGTGGGCGAACTATTCTTGTTATTGCCTTAACACAGGCTTCATATCTGTATGCTTGCTTTGTTCTAAAAATATTCCTAATTAAATGAAGAAAGAATTACTCACTCTAATAGTATCCATATCTATCGGTATGGTGTCATGCAAGAAAAGTCACGAAGAAACCCCTTTAGAATTTAGCTATCCTGCCGTTGCAGAAGTTTCCGATCCTTCGGTGCTTTTCACAACTGCTGCTGGCGTAAAGGTGTATAACGGAGGTTTTGGATCAGCCGTTGCCGCCGATCCCAATTCACCAGATGTTTTTTATATGCTAACCGATAGGGGGTCGAATGTGGCCGGACAGCTCGCAAACTCAATCATCATCGGAAAACCTGATTTTGATCCACAGATTGGGAAATTCAGGCTGAAAGATGGGAAATTGGTACTCGAACAAACCATCGAACTTAAAAATGCATCTGGTAATAGATTAAACGGACTTCCAAACCCTGCAGGAATGGGGGCTTCTGGTGAAACTGCTTACGACCTAAACGGACAGGTGATTGCGCCAAATGCCGATGGAATCGACTCAGAAGGCTTGGTAAGGGCAGCTGACGGATCATTTTGGATCAGCGATGAATATGGTCCACACATTGCACACTTCGATGCAACTGGTAAAACAATAGAACGCATTAATCCATTCGGAACTGGAACCGGTGGACGCACTATTCCGACTGTATTTGCCAATAGAAGAGCAAACCGTGGCATGGAAGGCTTGGCCATTACTCCAGATGGAAAAACGCTGGTAGGCATGATGCAGTCGCCAATGTACAATCCGTCTAAAGCTGCAGTTGCCAATTCGGTGGTATTAAGAATTTTGACTTTTGATATCGCAAGCGGAGCAACCAAGCAATACGCTTACCTGATGGATAACACTACTTTAACAGGGGTGAGCGATATTGTTGCCGTTAACAGCACTACACTTTCCTAACCATCGAGCGTGACGGATTGTATGGCGGCGCAACAAGCAACCCGGCAACATTTAAAAAAGTTTTTAAAATAGACCTGAGTGGTGCTACCGATATTTCTGATTCCGGCAATGGTGCAACAGGTAAACTTTATGGCGGCAAAACCGTGGAAGAACTGAACAATGCAGCAGGTTTAAACACAGCGGGAATTACCCCGGTAAGCAAAACCATTGTTTTAGACCTGTTGAAAGATCTACCTTCCATTTATCCGCACGATAAAGCAGAAGGTTTGGCCTTACTGCCTGGCAACATCCTCGTGATTTCTAATGATGATGATTTTGGTGTGGTGGATAACGGGGCAAGTGGCTTTGCACAAAAAATATTGCCTTTAACAAATTCGGTTGATAGAAACCGTTTATACTTTGTTAAAATTAAACTTTAAAACATTTAGCCATGTGTCAATTGACTCATGGCTAATTTATACCATGAAATAAGATGCAAGTTGATATACTGTCTCATTAGTATGCCCATTACTACCGTGCTTTTACCCTTTTTTTGCATGGCTATAGGAATTGAGGTTTACATTGTTAAGCTTTGTACAGCCTATCTTAATTTGCCTATGTATTACAGTTGTGCAATTGTTGATGATGAACAGCACGCGATTGATGTACTCCACGATTATATTGAAGATATCCGTTTTTTAAAACTGTTTAGCGCCTTTAATAATCCATTTGATGCCTTAAAAACAATTAGTGCTGGCGATAAAATCGATTTTCTTTTTTTAGATATAGATATGGATGGAATGAAAGGAACTGAACTATCCCAGCATCTCCGCTCGAAAGCCAGGTTTGTGATCTACGCATCTGCCCACCTCGAAAATGAGGTAAGAAAAATAGATTCTAGCTTTGAATGTTATCTTGGCAAACCGATCTCAATGAAACGTTTTACTGGCACCATTGATAAACTGATACGACTTAATAATCTGCCGGTAAAAAATGAAAATAGCTTATGATCGAACTTAATTACCTTTCTGAACAGGAATTTTTAGAAGATGTATCCTATCAGTTAATACAGTCAAGCATGGAAGACCCATGGTTGGTGCTTTCTGGATGTAAAGTGCTGGGGATTATTGATGAAGTTGAAGGGAACTGGAGCCAGATTATAGGTGGAGATATTCCACCAAAAGCAATTGAAGGGATGGGGGATTTGATTAACATGCAACAGTTTAGCTGGTTGCCGAATCTGATTAAAAAACAGTGGCCAAAGTATGTGCTTGATGTGGTCGTAGAAAATGTAGACCGTTACGAAATAATCTGCCATAAAGAGGCTTGTCCCAAACGTTTTAAACAACGTTTTACACTGGGTATTCATGCGCTTGCACAGAGAGAATCTGCGCTTGTTTTTAAAGTGCGATGCTTTCAGAAATCAGATTGTTATGAGGTGCTTAAAGCGCCTGCAATTGATCGGTACGTTTAATATTTGTCCTGAATATTTTTAAAGGTAAACACAGGTTCCAACGCAACCGGAATCTGCTGCGTTTTCAAAATTTATATTAATTCTTGTTTGTTTTAAGCGCCGATGTCAATGTAATATTTAAATTTGGCCCTACAAAACTCTTCCTCGACATGACCTTTGTAGAAAAACTGCAGGCCTTACGCCAATTAATGGCTGCTCAAAAAGTAGATGCTTATATTATTACCGCGGCAGATCCTCACATCAGTGAATATTTACCAGCATATTATAAGGCTATTCCTTTTGCTTGTGGATTTACAGGGTCGGCTGGCACGCTGGTCATCACTCAGAATTTTGCTGGTCTGTGGACTGATTCGCGATATTTTACGCAGGCAGAAACACAATTAAACAATACTGGTTACGAATTGGTAAAGTTGAAAGTGCCACATACGCCCGAATACATCGATTGGTTGCGCCAGGTTTTGCCAAAGGGTGCAAAAGTAGGTTTTAACCATCAGCTTATTACGGTAGGTTTAGCCCTCGAGATGCAGAACAGTTTGACCCAGCGTGGAATAGAAATAACTGACGTTGATTTTATCAGCACGATTTGGCTCGATAGGGTAGGGTTGCCAGAAGAAAATGCTTTTTTAATAGGCGAAGAAGCTGTGGGTCTTGCCATTTCGGCTAAAATAAACGAGGTAAGAGCTGCTTTAAAAATAAATGGAGCAGATTATCATTTTATTTCATCGCTTGATGACATTGCCTGGCTTTTTAACCTAAGGGGAAAAGATGTAGATTATAATCCTGTAACCTTAAGTTTTGCTTTAATTACTCCTGCAGCGGTAAAACTTTTTATTGACGAACAAAAATTGTCGCAAACAGATATTGATACTTTAAATGAGCAGGGCGTAACTTTGCATCCTTATGCTGAGGTGGCTGAGGCATTAAAAAATCTATCAAAAGACGCGCAGGTTTTTATCGACCCTAAACGTACTTGTTTTGGCTTGTATCAGTGCTTGCCTTCTAGTGCCAAAATCGTTTCAGGCATTAATCCAAGCACACATCTAAAAAGTTTAAAGAATAATACTGAGATTAACCACATCCGCAAGGCAATGCTAAATGATGGGGTGGCTTTAACAAGGTTCTTTAAATGGATGGAAGATCATTTAGGGAAAGAAAAAATTACAGAATGGTCTGCAGCAGAGAAACTGGGTGCATTTAGGGCTGAACAAACATCTTTCGTAGGTTTAAGTTTTAATACCATAGCTGGTTACAATGCCAACGGAGCTTTGCCGCATTATAGTGTAACAGCAGAAAGCAATCAAGAGATTCTAGCCGATGGTTTGTTTCTTGTCGATTCGGGAGGCCAGTATTTGTATGGTACAACTGATATTACCAGGGTAATGCCTATCGGTAATTGCTCATCAACCCAGGCCGATGATTATACCTTGGTGCTAAAAGGCCTGATTGAAGGTTCTAAACTGATTTTTCCAGAAGGTACCAAAGGTTATCAAATCGATTCCATCTGTAGGAAACCACTCTGGGAACATGCCATAAATTTTGGTCATGGAACGGGCCACGGTATTGGCTTTTTTCTAAATGTACACGAAGGGCCTCAGAATATTAGTCCAGCCAACGTAGATATTGCCTTTAAGCCAGGAATGGTAACCTCCATCGAACCTGGTATTTATCGTCCGGGAAAACATGGTGTACGCATCGAAAACCTTGTTTTATGTATCCCTAAGGGAAAGAGTGAATTTGGCGATTTTCTCACTTTCGAAACCTTAACCTTATGTTTTATCGATACCGCGATTATCAATAAAACACTTTTGGCTCCAGATCAGATTGAGTGGTTAAATCAATATAATCAAATGGTGTTTGGGAAGCTTCAGCCCCTTTTATCTGATGAAGAAGCTGAATGGTTGAAAGTGAAATGTCAGCCTGTTTAATCATTGTCTACCAATGATTCTAAAGAACGGTCGTCATTCCAGCGCAGGCGGGAATCTTAATGCGAACAATCTGAGCGCTTTGCGTAATCTGAAGGAAAATAAATAGGTGGCTCTTTAATATAATAGTTGTCAGTCTGAGCTTGTCGAAGACCCTATGTTGTATTAATAAAATAATCATTTAAATGATCTTATATCTCTTATATGATTAATAATTGATATTGGAAAGCAATTCCTGCATTTCAATCCATGTCAGTCGCGCTTTCCGCTGTAGTCCCGACTTTACGTCGGGAGCTGCCGCTGCAATCTCGTTTAGGTACCCGATATAGTACTAATACGTTAGGTTTCCCCTCATGCGATATTAATCTGCGTGCTTTGCGTAATCTGCGGGAACCGATTTTTGTTCATCATGCTTCCTGCTATTCACCATCGATCCGCCATCCATTTACTGCCTCACGCCCAACTTCCAGTAAATACACCAATTCTTTACCGATTTTGCGCTATTTTTAAGTTCGATGCTTCCTTTATCTTTTAAATTTTATTTTTGATTTAACCATATCCCTAAATTTCCTTTGTTATCATGATGATCAAACTAAAAAAGAAGAGAATTTTATCCATAATAACTTTTAAAGCAATATTTTGCTGTATTTTATCTTTTCTAAATATTGAGGTAGTTCTGGCTCAATCGCCTTGGATTGCGTTAAGCAAAAAACCATCTACTTTGGGCCTGGAAAATGGATTTTCGACTTACAACGCCGGAGCATTTAATCTAAAGCTTGTTAAGTCATCACAAACGGTAGCAGGCCTACAGCCTAAAATGGTTAAAGATTTCGATTTTGTACCCAGCGACAGTTTAAAAGTGCGTAGTTCAGATGGTTTATATCACTTGGGCGATATCAACTTGAAGTTACGCTACATTGGCGAAGAAGCCTGGAAAAGCTACAGCACAGCCGCAAAAAGAAGCCCGGTGAAGAATATTTATAAGGGTAAAAACGTACTCGCTGCTGCCGATCTTGCTGCAACACTTTCGGCTGATATCCCGCTGCAGGTTAAACGGATGTGGGAAATGTTTAACGGAAAGCTTGTGCTCCGCTTCGAACTGAAAAACAAGACCAATAAAAACGTAGAAATCGGGGCACTGGGTATCCCGATGATTTTCGATAATATTCTCGAAGGCAGGACATTGGAGCAAACCCATGCAAAAAATGTTTTTTATGATCCTTATATCGGTAAGGATGCCGGTTACCTTCAGGTTACCAGGCTAAGTGGTCATGCACCGTCTTTGCTCGTTGCGCCGCTGGGACATACGCCGTTTGAGGCTTACAATCCGCTTAATGATGACCGGACACCAAGAGGAATCGCGTTTGAAGGTTTTTACGAATGGATGGTATACAGTAAAGCCTATGCAGAAAACGAATGGAAAAATGCCGAGCAATGGAATACACCAACTTCAACCACTTTAAAACCTGGTGAAACCAGAAGTTATGCCCTTCAGTTTATCCTTTCTGGAGTAGCAAAAGATATCGAAAGAAAACTGCTCGAAAATAAACGACCAGTAGCGATCTCAGTTCCGGGTTATGTACTGCCCAAAGATGTAGAGGGGAAATTATTTATTAACTACCCTAAAAAGATTAAAGCTGTTCAGGTTCAACCCGAAAATGCCTTAAAGGTAAGTGCATTAGGGTCGACCAAAAATGGCTGGAAAAGTTATACTGTAAAGGGAAATACCTGGGGGAGAGCAAGGTTGTCCATCACCTATGAAGATGGCTTGGAGCAAAGTATAAATTATAAGGTAATTGAAGCCGAAAGTGATGTGATTGCTAGTTATGGCAATTTTTTAACAACCAAGCAATGGTTTAACCAGGCCGACCCTATCTTTAAAAGAAGTCCTTCTGCTATTACCTACGATAATGAAAAGCAACAGCAGGTAACACAAGACAATAGGGCATGGATTGCGGGTTTAAGCGATGAAGGTGGTGCAGGTTCGTGGTTAGGGGCAATAATGAAGCAATTGGTACAGCCCAAGAAAGAAGAAGTTGATAAACTGAAACAATTTGTAGATAGTGTAATGTTTGGGCGGATACAGCTTAAAAACGGTCCTCAGAAATATGGGGTAAAAAAGAGCTTGTTCTACTATGCACCAGATTCGCTCCCTAAAGATACTTATGCCGCAAATATAAATTTTAAAACATGGTCTGCATGGCCCAAAAAAGAAGCTGATAACCTGGGCCGGTCTTATAACTACCCGCATGTTGCAGCAGCCCATTGGGTGATGTATCGGTTGGCGCGTAATTATAGCGGCCTTGTGGAGGAGCAGAGCTGGAAACAACACCTTATCGATGCCGCTGAAACAGGCATGGCCATGGTTAATATTGCTCCTTATTACGCACAGTTTGGCCAAATGGAAGGCACAGTTTTCTATCTCATCCTAAATGACCTTAAAAACGAAGGACTAACGGAAGAAGCAGCCAGGTTAGAAAATGAAATGAAGAAGCGAGCCAACCACTGGCGTTCGCTACAATATCCCTTTGGTAGTGAAATGCCTTGGGACTCTACAGGTCAAGAAGAAGTTTATGTATGGTCGAGCTATTTTGGCTATCAAGACAAAGCAAATGTAACGCTTGATGCGATATTGGCCTATATGCCTGTGGTGCCGCATTGGGCCTATAATGGTAATGCCCGTCGGTACTGGGATTTTCTTTATGGAGGCAAACTTTCGCGTATCGAACGGATGATCCATCATTATGGTTCAGCACTCAATGCCATTCCTGTATTAATGGATTATCGTAAAAATCCCGGCGATTTCTATCTTTTGCGTGCTGGTTACGGTGGACTTTTGGGTTCGATTTCCAATATCACCCAAGAAGGTTTTGCGCCTGCAGCATTTCATGCTTATCCATCAACCTTAAAAAATGACGGCATTACCGGCGATTACGGATCCGGTTTTTTTGGCTATGCGGTTAATACATCATCGTATATCTTACAGCATCCTGAATTTGGTTGGTTGGCTTTCGGCGGCAATTTGAACAAAACAGGCAATAACATCAATGTTAAATTAACTACAGCAGCAAAATCATCAGTTTACATTGCTGCTGTGGGGCTTTGGATTAGCCTTGATGCCGGAACCATTGATGAGGTAAATTATAATACTGTAAATGGCGAAATTCGCTTAAAACTGAGCAAAGCAAATGAATATACACCTAATGCCATGTTGAGGTTGTTACAGCCTGCAAAAATTAATGGCGTCGGTTCTTATGCTGTAAAGGGCAATGGCGTTAAGAAAAGAGGAGGATACGAGTTTCCGCTTGCAAAAGCGCATACAACTGAAATCATTCTTCAAAGATAATATCAATTTTTCTATCGTCTCCGCCCCGTAAACTAAAATTTACGGGGCTTTTTTTTATTGATTGGCATTGATAATCAATTGGATGTATGTCTTATAAGTATTATAAATTGATATAAGATATTCATATTAATTGTATCTCAAATTATTAAACTTAAATGTTTAACTTAATAGAATGTTTTATAGATCGAAAACCATTGATTTTATTCTATTTATAGTTACATAATTACTTCATGTTAATCAGTTCAAAATTTTGTATTTCAAAAAAGTATATAATTTAATAATAATATAATCCATTTAAATTGTTTAGATGGTCCCCGTTTGTCACAAAGTGATTCCTCTTGAATAACGAGGATGGCATGAGAAAGGCGATTTTTTATGAAATAAATTAAGCCTGTCATTGACAGATCCCTATAGAAGGTCGTCATTGCTGAGGCACGAAGCAATCTTACAACGATCGCTAACTGCGTGCGCATTAAGATTGCTTCGTCGGCTGAAAAAGCCTTCTCGCAATGACGATTCCTCACAGCCTATCGCTGCAATAAAAATACGCTGTCATCTATATTGATTTTTATACAATAGATTATCCTTCAGGATGACAAAGAAACTTCACAAATGTTCTGTGTATCCGTGGCTAAAAATTGTTAACGCTATCTATAAACTTTTTTAATCACCCCTTACAGTGTGCAGATTTTACCCTTATTTTTCGGTAACCTGAAATTTATTGTGATTTTTGTGCCATAACCATAGCTTATAATTTGCAGATACCTCCCATATTTTAGCCATTATATTTAATTGTTATTGAATAAAAATAGCTTTTGGGATATTTGCCTAACACAAAATAATATGTTTGAAAAGAAAGTTTACCTCCAAAGAAGAGCAGCATTAAAATCAAAGATAAATTCGGGAATATTACTCTTTTTGGGTAATGAAGAAAGTCCGATGAATTATAAGGACAATACCTACCATTTTAGGCAGGATAGTACCTTTTTATACTATTTTGGTATAAGTGAGCCAGCATTGGGCGCTATCGTCGATCTTGATGAAGATCAGGTAATCCTTTTCGGTGATGAAATGGGAATTGACGATATCGTGTGGATGGGCAGACAGAAAACACTTGAAGAAAAAAGTTTGGATGCCGGCTTGACCAAAGTTCTGCCTTTAGCGCAACTGGACATTTATCTTAAGCAATACCAAGACAAAAAGCGTCAGGTTCATTTCTTACCTCCCTACCGCTCAGAGAATAAGATTAAATTGGCCAGCTGGCTTAATTTGCCTGTCGATCAGCTTAAAGAAAAAGCATCACTTAGTTTTATTAAAGCCGTTGTGGCACAACGATCGATTAAATCTGTTGAAGAAATTGAAGAATTAGACCGTGCAGCAACAATATCGGCCGATATCCATTTAATGGTAATGCAACAGGCAAAACCCGGCATGTACGAACGCGAACTTGCGGCAAAAATTCAGGGTGCTGCATTGGCTTCGGGCGGTAATCTGGCTTATCCGGTTATTTTGACTGTTCGTGGCGAAATTTTGCACAACCACTATCATGGCAATCAGCTACAGGAAGGTCAACTGGTTTTGAACGACTCTGGTGTAGAAACAGCTTTAGGTTATGCGGGCGATCTTACGCGTACTTTTCCGGTAGGCAAAAAGTTTAGTGCCGAGCAAAAAGATGTGTATAATATTGTATTGAATGCTTACACGCATGGCAAAAACATGTTGGCGCCGGGCGTAAGATATTTAGATGTGCATTTGGCCTCGTGTAAAATGTTGGCACAGGGTTTAAAAGATATTGGCCTGATGAAGGGTAATATAGACGATGCGGTGCAAGCCGGTGCGCATGCCATGTTCTTTCAATGTGGAACAGGGCATATGATGGGCTTAGATGTGCACGATATGGAAGATTTAGGTGAGCAATATGTGGGTTATACCGATGAACTGACTAAAAATACCACCCAGTTTGGATTAAAATCGTTGAGGTTAGGCAAAGCACTCGAAGCTGGATATGTGTTAACGGTAGAGCCAGGTATTTATATTATTCCCGAATTAATAGACCGTTGGAAAGCCGCTAACCAATTTACCGAATTCATTAACTACGATAAGTTGGAACAGTTCAGAAACTTTAGCGGCATCAGGGTAGAAGATGATTTTTTGGTAACCGAAAATGGAAGCCGGATGTTGGGAAAACATTTGGCCTTAACCACGAATGAAATAGAAGAGGTTAGAGCACGAGCTTATTAATTAGTGAGTTTTTAGGGGTAACTGCTATTTTTTATTTTGGAGCGCAGCGCTTTTCGCTTTTTTTAAAGTTTGTTCCTGCCATCCGCTTTATCCCGATGAAAAAATCGGGATGCCCGCTCCTGTCAGGGCTAAAAACTTAGGCTGGTGCACAGAATAGGAAATGGGTGTTTAGCAGGAACCAGGGTTAAATAAACCTGATAGAACGGATGCTCCCGATCCTTCATCGGAGCAGGAGAGATAGCAGGACTGCCGTAACCTATGAAAAACTGCAATTGCTTTTCAAATTATTAGTACACTATTACAATATGATAACCAGCAAAAAGATATGAAAAAATTAACACGTATATCCCTAATAGTACTCTTCGCACTATCCAGCTCAATACTTTTTGCACAGTCGCCAAAAAAGGTTTACACTTTAGCCGATACCTTAAGGGGAAGCTTAAATGCCGAACGTAACTGGTGGGATGTACAGCGTTATGAACTTTCTGTTAAACCCGATTATAATGATAAAAGTATAACGGGCTCGAATAAAATTGTGTACAAAGTGGTTGGTAATAATAATGGCAGTACCCGCATGCAGATCGATTTGCAGGAGCCATTAATTATTGATAGTGTGCTGTACAACGGAAGTTCGAAGGTGAAATTCGAACATGTTGGTAGTGTTTGGTATGTGCATGTCCCAGCGCAAAAGTTATCTGCACTGAATAATGTTCATATTTTTTACCATGGAAAGGTTCATCAGGCTAAAAGAGCGCCCTGGGATGGTGGTTTTATCTTCACCACCGATTCGCTTTCGCGTCCGTGGATGACGGTGGCCTGCCAGGGCTTAGGCGCTTCAGTATGGTATCCGAATAAAGATCATCAAAGCGACGAGCCTAATCTGGGCGCTTCTTTAACGATGACTGTTCCCGATACATTGGTAGCGGTAGGGAATGGGCGCCTGGTATTCAAGAAGGATAATCACGATGGTACCGTGACTTATCAGTACAATGTTAAAAATCCGATCAGTAATTATTGCATCATTCCTTACATAGGCAAATATGTAAATTTTAAGGAGAAATATGCTGGTGAAAAAGGTGCATTAGATGTGAATTATTGGGTACTCGATTACAATTATCCAAAAGCGAAAACTTATATGCCCGACCAGGTGCATAAAATGATGAAAAGTCTGGAGCATTGGTTTGGGCCATATCCTTTTTATGAAGATGGTTATCAACTTATCGATGCTTCGCACACTGGAATGGAGCATCAATCGGCAGTATCTTATGGCAATGGTTATAAGTTTGGCTATAGAGGAAGAGACATGTCGGGCGATGGTTGGGGCTTAAAGTGGGATTTCATCATTATCCACGAAAGCGGGCACGAATGGTTCGGCAATAACATTACCACTAATGATCTGGCCGATATGTGGGTGCACGAAGGTTTTACCAACTATAGTGAAACCCTTTTTGTAGATTACATTTTTGGCAATAAAGCTGGGAATGAATACAATTTTGGGATCAGAAAAGGCATCCGGAATGATAGCCCTATTATTCCCCCTTATGGCGTAAATGCACAGGGCAGTGGCGATATGTATCCAAAGGGAGGGAACATGTTACACGCCATCAGGCATAGTTTAAATAACGACGAACTTTTTAGATCCATATTGCGTGGGCTCAACCAAACCTTTTATCATAAAACGGTAACCACCACTCAGATCGAAAATTATGTTTCTAAAAAAGCAGGGTGCGATTTTTCAAAAGTTTTTGATCAGTACCTGCGTACGATACAAGTTCCTACATTCGAATATTACCTTAAAGGTGGTAAAGCTTTTTACCGTTACAGCAATTGCGTTAAAGGTTTCAATCTGCCTTTAAGCCTGAAAAAAGAAGGTATTAAAACGCTTAAAATTATTCCTTCGCAAAACTGGCAACAGGTTACATTGGTTAAAGGTCAGGATGCGCTTTTTACAAAATCGGGTATCGAATTTATGTACTACCTAGAGGTGAAAAACACAAAATAATTGATCATAAAATAGGTTGTGTAGTAGGGTATTAAAGAGGCTGTATCATAATAATTATAGATTTTTCATCCTGAGCTTGTCGAAGGACTTGTTTAAATACCTCTTAAGGTGTTTCGACTACTTGTCCCGATTTTCATCGGGAGGCTCAACATGACATAATCTAAGGAGAAATTGCTTTTATGATGCAGACTCTTCTTTTTCGTAAGGATACCTTTTTTTGTTATATCTCATTTCTCCTACAAGAGCCTCAGCTTTTCTAAATCAATTGTGTCTACTTTAAATGGCGCATTTATAGCCAATATCGGTTAAAATCCAATAATACTACTGTTTAGCAATCACCTAACTTTGAATGTCGTTTAACGGATTTATTACCGATATTTAATTAAATGATGATTTGCCAATTACCCGGCTTTTGGGTTAAACGGGCTAGATTAATTTTTTGAATCATAATTATTAAAAACATAACATTACAATGAGTATCAAATGGACTGGGGTTTTCCCTGCTGTAACTACAAAATTTACAGCAAACGATGAGTTAGATTTTCCGGCTTTCGATTTAAATATCGAAGCGCAGTTAGAAGCAGGTGCTGAAGGGATTATCTTAGGTGGATCGCTTGGCGAAGCTAGTGTATTAACCGATGAAGAAAAGTTCGGTCTGTTATCACATACCTTAACTGTGGTAAATGGCCGAGTGCCGGTTTTATTGAACATTGCAGAGTCGACTACAAAAAAAGCAATCGAAGTAGCTAAAAAAGCAGAATCGCTTGGCGCACAAGGTTTAATGTTGTTACCGCCAATGCGCTATAATGCTGCTCCAGACGAAACTTTGGCATTTTTTGGTGCCATTGCTGAAAGCACAAGTCTGCCGATCATGATTTATAACAATCCTGTCGATTATAAAATCGAAGTAACCTTAGATATGTTTGAGGTTTTGACAAAATATGATAACATTCAGGCGATCAAAGAATCAACAAGAGATGTATCGAACATAACCCGGTTAATCAATCGCTTTGGCGACCGCTTCAAAATCTTTACTGGAGTAGATCCATTGGCGATGGAAAGTATTGTGATGGGGGCTCACGGATGGGTTGCAGGTTTAGTAGATGCTTTCCCGAGAGAAACAGTTGCCATTTTCAGACTGATTAAAGAAAACCGCATTGCTGAGGCGCTAACCATTTACCGTTGGTTCTTGCCTGTACTTGAGCTGGATATTCATGCAAAATTGGTACAGTACATTAAATTAGCTGAGGTAGCAACCGGATTAGGTACAGAAGCTGTTCGTGCACCCCGTTTACCAATAAGTGGCGCAGAGAGAGAAAAAGTATTGAAAATTATTAACGATGCATTAGCTGTTCGTCCAGAACTACCTGCAGGTAGCTGGGGAAAATAGTTTAAAAACCAAATATGAACGGAAAAAATATTGTAGCCAGCACTTATGTAGAAGTTAATGAAAGAAGCCTTAAAGCTGTTAATCCCGCAACGGGATTAACGCTTGACGGTGAATTTTTTAAAGCGAACGATAGCCTTGTTAATGATGCCTTAACATCGGCAACATCGGCTTTCCAAAGCTATAGAAGCCTAAATAAAGATCTTAAAGCCGCTTTTTTAAATGCTATTGCCGATGAAATCGCTAATCTTGGCGGAGAGTTGGTAGACAGGGCTTCGGCAGAAAGCGGTTTGCCTTTAGGTCGTTTACAGGGCGAACTGGGCAGAACAACAGGCCAGTTAAGGTTATTTGCCAATCTGGTTGCCGAAGGCTCTTGGGTTGATGCAATTATTGATACTGCCCTGCCTGAAAGGCAACCTTTGCCACGGCCTGATATTAGACGAATGCTGATCCCAATCGGGCCGGTAGTAGTTTTTGGTGCAAGTAATTTTCCACTTGCTTTTTCAGTTGCAGGTGGCGATACAGCATCAGCACTAGCTTCTGGTTGCCCGGTAGTTGTAAAAGTACATCCCGCACATTACGGAACCAGTGCGATGGTAGGCGGTGCCATTATCAAAGCTGCCGAAAAAACGGGAATGCCTAAAGGTGTTTTCTCTTTGTTGTATGATGATGGTTATAACATTGGAGCAAGCTTGGTTCAGCATCCATTAACAAAAGCAGTAACGTTTACAGGTTCGTTTAAAGGAGGAATGGCCTTGATTAATCTTGCTCAACAGCGCGAACAACCTATTCCGGTTTTTGCCGAAATGGGAAGCATTAATCCGGTAATTTTTCTTCCCAAGGCAATAGAAAACCAGGCAGAAGAATTGGCTAAAAAATATGCGGCATCAATTACTTTGGGCGCTGGTCAGTTTTGTACCAACCCGGGTCTGTTGTTAGCGGTTCAATCGCCGGCACTCGAAAATTTTAAAGCCGTTTTAAAAGAGGCAATTTCAACTATTCCATCTGCAACTATGCTTACCGAGGGTATTGCCAATAATTATGGTAAACTTTCAGCTGAGGTAGTAAATGAAGGTGGCGTTGCGCTTTTATCGGCATCAACAGTAAAAAATAGTGAACTTCAAAATCAATCGGAGGCGAAAGTTGCTCAGGTAAGTGCTGCTGATTTTATCAAAAATCCAAAACTTCGTGAAGAAATTTTCGGCCCATATTCGTTGTTGGTTGTTGCTCAGGATATTGCTGAACTTGAAAAAGTCATTGATGTTCTGGAAGGACAACTTACCGTAACCCTAATGGCCGAAAAACAGGAGCTTCAGCATTATCAAACTTTGGTAAATAAGCTGACTGATAAAACCGGAAGAATTATTTTAAATGGTGTGCCTACAGGCGTAGAAGTTTGTGCAGCTATGCAACATGGTGGACCGTTTCCTGCTACCAACGATAGTCGTTTTACTTCAGTTGGTTCAACAGCAATCAACCGTTTTGGAAGGCCATTGGCCTATCAGGATTGGGAACAGGAATTGTTGCCAGATGAATTGAAAGACGGAAATCCTTTAGGTATTTTCAGAACGGTTAACCAGATATTAACGAAATCTCATGAGTAAAACTTTTTTTTGTGTAGATGCACATACTTGCGGAAATCCGGTTAGGTTAGTTGCAGGCGGCGGCCCTCAGCTTATTGGCTCAAATATGAGCGAAAAGCGTCAGCATTTTTTGAAAGAATTCGATTGGATCAGAACAGGTTTAATGTTCGAACCACGCGGCCATGATATGATGTCGGGCAGTATTCTTTATCCGCCTCACGATCCAGCCAATGATGTAGCTGTGCTTTTTATCGAAACCAGTGGCTGCCTTCCAATGTGCGGCCATGGTACTATTGGTACCATTACTATTGCCATAGAGGAAGGATTGATTCAGCCCAAAATACCAGGTGTGATCAGAATGGAGGCCCCGGCCGGATTAGTCTTAATTGAATATAAGCAAGAAGGTAAAAAGGTTAAATCGGTTAAGCTGAAAAACGTAGCTTCTTACCTGGCTGCAGAAAATTTAGAAGTAGAATGCCCGGATTTAGGTACACTTACTTTTGATGTAGCTTATGGCGGTAACTTTTATGCCATTGTCGACCCACAGGAAAATTTTCCGGGACTGGAAAACTACACCGCTTCACAACTGATTACCTGGAGCCAGACCATCAGAAAACGCATCAACGAACAATATACTTTTGTACATCCTTTAGATCCAACGATAAATGGCTGTAGCCATGTGTTGTGGACAGGTAAAACAATCGATCCTACATCAACCGCCAGGAATGCAGTTTTTTATGGCGATAAAGCCATCGATCGGTCGCCATGTGGAACAGGCACCTCAGCCCGTTTAGCACAATGGTTTGCTAAAGGAAAATTAAAACAAGGAGAAGATTTTATCCACGAAAGTTTTATAGGTAGCAAATTTATCGGAAGAGTAGAAGAAGTTGTAGACTTAAACGGAATTAAAGCTATTATACCAAGTGTAGAGGGCTGGGCAAAAGTTTATGGTTACAACACCATTAAAATAGATGCCGAAGATGATCCATATGCACATGGATTTCAGGTGATTTAGTGAGTTTTTAAAAGAATATCAGCAGTATAAATTAAAAGAATGTCGAAAGTATTAATTATAGGTGGTGGAATAGTAGGTTTAACTTCAGCGTATTATCTGCAGAAAAAAGGCTACGAAGTTACAGTTTTAGATAAAGGAGATATTACCGACAACTGCTCTTTTGGTAATGCCGGGATGATTGTACCAAGCCATTTTGTACCCTTGGCTGCACCGGGCATGATAAAACAGGGTATTCGTTGGATGTTTGACAGCAAAAGCCCTTTTTATGTTCGCCCATCTTTAAATGGGAACCTCATTAACTGGGGTTTGAAATTTATGAAGCATGCCACGGCAAAACACGTAAGCCAATCGGCAGCACCTTTACGCGATTTATCGTTACTGAGCAAAAAACTATATGAAGGCTTGGCAAAAGAGCCTGATTTCGATTTCGAATTAACCAACAACGGCATTCTGGCATTTTATAAAACAGAAAAAGCAGGAGAAGAAGAAGCGCATTTAGCCGCAAGGGCAATTGAACTAGGTTTGGATATGGCTGTGTTAACAGCCGAAGAATGCCGCGCATTACAACCCGATTTAAAATTAGATGTTTTAGGCGCAGTACATTATCGTTGCGATGCACATCTTTATCCAACAAAGTTGATGAATGCTTTGCTTCAATATTTACTAAATAATGGTGTTAAGATAGAACGTGGCAGAGAGGTTGATAAAATTGAAACGGTTGGCAATCGCATTATGAAGGTTTTTACAGGCAATACCGCCTGGGAAGCTGATCAGTACGTTTTGGCAACTGGTTCATGGTCGCCTGCTGTGGCTAAAATGGCCGATGTTAAAATATCTTTAATGCCAGGCAAAGGTTATTCTTTTATGGAACCGGAACCTCAGCAACGGCTAACTATTCCGGCATTGTTATGTGAAGCCAGAGTGGCCATAACACCAATGAACGGACAGATTAGGTACGGCGGCACAATGGAGTTAGATAAAATTAATGCCCGCATTAATATGCAAAGGGTTAAAGGGATTGTAGAATCGGTTCCAGCATATTTTCCAGGTTTAAACCCCGCACTTCCGGCAGAAAAAGATATCTGGTATGGTTTCCGTCCGTCATCACCTGATGGTTTGCCTTACATTGGCAGAAGCGAAAAAAGAGAAAATCTAATTATCGCTACCGGCCATGGTATGATGGGGTTAAGTTTAGGCCCCGCAACGGGTTTGTTGGTTAGCCAGATTGCTTCAGGCATGGCTACTGATCTAAAAATGGAGCCATTTGCAGTAGCGCGATAGTATACCCATAGAAAGAGCCTATCTCAAAATTAATTTTGGAGGTTTTTGGCAGAATATTTTGAAAGGTCGTCATTCCCGTGAAAACGGGAATCTTAATGCGATAGAACGGCAAAAAATAAGTCTCTAGCAAAGCATTAAGATGCCCAGTCAAGCTGAGCATGACGACACCGCCAAATTTAATTTTTTAATGTTTCTGAATTTGTTATTTTGAGACAGTCTCTTCCTTCAATTCACTCAGTTTCTTTACAATTCTTCAACGCTGTTAGTCGGAATTTGTAATCCCGTCTCCAAAATTAGGACTTTCCGTTCTCTTTGCCAGTGGATTAAAAATCCACAATACATAGGTCCGGATTACAAATCCAGATCAGCATATCGAACTGTATAAACTAAAAAATCTCTGTTGGTGGTGTATCTCGTTTCCAAAATGGCTGAACGTTGGTTCAGATTAATCGTTTTAGATCTTGCTTTACAGCAGGTTAACTAAATATATAGTGATTTACGAGCTTTAGAATTCATCATCAAATCCGTCATATATTATCAAAATGTAGCAGGATTTTAACCTTATTTAAGTTTTATTGGTTTATTTGAGTTAATATTTATACATTCAATTCGTAATCAAACTCAACCAACTAAACCAAAATTATGAAAGTATTACCATTTACCATGCTTGTTCCCGATGATAAGAGTGTGATATCGGAACATATTGAACTTCCATATTTTTACCAATATCTGCACCGACATGATGAGTGGCAGATTACTTACATAGAAAAGGGAGAGGGGACGTTAATTGCGGGGAATGACATGCATGCTTTCCGATCAGGTGATATTTTTGTAATTGGGGCAAAACTTCCACATCTTTTTAAAAGCAACCCCGAATATTTCTCTGCTGATAACAATAAAACAATCAAAGCATGTTCTATTTACTTTAATCCTAACGGTATTTTAGCTGCTTTGTTCAATCTCCCCGAAATGAAGATGGCAAGTGGCTTTTTAGCTAAACACAAACATGGTTTCAAAATTCCTGCTGCTTTTACTAAAAACATGGTAACCAAAATGTTCAATGTTCACCAGGCGTCAGGAGTTGATGTGCTGTTTAACTTCTTGAAATTGGTTAACAGTCTTCAGGATTTAAATGAGAATGTAGAATCGTTATGTTCGGATATGTATTCTTCTAACGTAACCGAAAATGAAGGGATGCGATTAAGCAAGATCATTAACTTCATCACCGAAAACTACAACAATCAAATTTCTTTAGAAGATGTAGCCAATGCCGCGTTTATGACTCCTCAGGCCTTCTGTAGGTATTTTAAGAAACATACCGGACATACTTTCGTGTCCTTTTTAAACGAAGTTAGAATTAACGATGCCTGTAAAAGCCTTATTTCGGGTGAGAAAGCCGATTGTATTTCAGGTGTAGCCTATAAAGCTGGTTTCAATAGTATTACCAATTTTAACCGGGTATTTAAAAGTATTATTGGCCAGTCGCCAAGAGCATACATCGATACTTATAATAATGTGAGCAGGGTGAGCTACGTAGGCGCTTAAACAAAAAACACTTTTATTTTTTAAAAAAAAGCTAGCCATTTTTTCAAATGGAGGCAAATGCTATTCGTTAAATTTAACCAACTCTAAATGCAAAACAAATTGAAGTTTTTTGCCCTTTTGTTAATGGTAAGCCTGTTATCAGGTACTTTTGTATTAGCCCAAACTTCAAACGAAAGTTTGTACGAACAAACCAGCGAAATGGGTACGCTGATAGTAGGCTACCAAAGGGATGTGGATGCCATTAACGATTTCTACTATCCTTATTCTGCAGGAGGTACTTATTCTTTTCCGATGACTACTTTTAAAAGCCCGGAACAAAGAAAACGCCTGCAAGACATCAATAAAGATTATTTAAGTAAGTTAAAATCAGCCAAATTTGAAGGCTTTAGTATTTATGGCAAAGTAGATTATATCCTCCTTAAAAAACAGATAGAATCTTCTGTTTGGCTCTTAGGTAAAGAGGAAACAGAATATAATGCCCTGTCTAAATATTTCACCTTCGCCGATGCAATTTATGCACTCGAAAAACTAAGAAGAAGGGGCACTTATAAAGAAGGATCTTTACTGGCTGTCCAGATGACCGAAATCGCGAAGCAGATTGATACCCTGAGCCAAAATTTCACTAAGCAAGCAAGCCTCAAACCCGATCAGCTTAAAATGGCAACGGCCATAACCTTGAGTTTAAAACACCGTTTAAAAGGTTTTTATCAGTTTTATATGGATTATGAACCTGGTTTTACCTGGTGGGCACCTAAACCTTACGAAAGGTTAGATCTTGCTTTGACCAATTACGCCAAGTCCTTTAACGATAAAGGAGATCCTGTAGCTGCGGCAAAATCAAACAAACCAGAAATTAAGGGAAATCCCATCGGAAGGGAAGAACTGATCAGGCAATTAAATGCAGAGCTTATTCCTTATACACCAGAAGAACTGATTCAGCTTGCCGAAAAAGAATTTAAGTTTTGCGACGAAGAACTTTTAAAAGCATCAGCAGCAATGGGCTTCGGTAAAGACTGGAAAAAAGCTCAGGAAAAAATCAAGAATAGCTACGTACCCTTAGGTAAACAGCCAGAGTTGATTGTAAAACTACAGGATGATGCCTTAAGCTTTATAAAAGCCAACGATCTGATCAATATTCCGGCTCTTGCTGAAGAAACCTGGGGTATGGTCATGATGTCGGCAGAACGTCAATTGGTAAATCCATTTTTTACTGGTGGGCGCGAAATCAGTATCTCTTATCCAACAAATTCGATGGAAGAAGATGATAAGTTAATGAGTATGCGTGGTAACAATCCTTATTTTTCAAGGGGAACGGTACAGCACGAACTTTTGCCCGGTCATCATTATCAGTATTTTATCAATAACCGTTATAAAAGCTACCGCGATCCTTTTAAAACCCCTTTTAGTGTAGAAGGCTGGCCATTATACTGGGAGCTTTTACTCTACGATAAAGGTTTTGCCAAAACTCCCGAAGAAAAAATGGGCATGCTTTTCTGGCGCATGCACCGTTGTGCCAGGATTCTTTTTTCGCTAAACTTTCATCTGGGTAAATGGACTCCTCAACAGTGTGTCGATTTTCTGGTCGATCGTGTAGGGCACGAACGCGCCAATGCAGAAGGCGAAGTGCGAAGATCTTTCAAAGGCGATTATAGTCCTTTGTACCAGGTGGCTTACCTTACCGGCGGTCTTCAGCTTTTTGCCCTGAAAAAAGAACTGGTTGATAGTGGTAAGATGAGTTTTAAAGCTTTTCACGATGCGGTGATTAAAGAAAACTTAATTCCTGTAGAAATGATCAGGGCTACTTTAACCAACCAACCTTTAGCCCGCGATTTCACTACCTCTTGGTATTTTTACGGCCAACTTAAATAAATAAACTCACCAACCATTTGAACCACCAAGCAACAAAAAACATGATTGAAAAAGAAACCACACAATTTAAACCCTCACTTAAATTGATGGATGCAACAATGCTTGTAGCCGGAAGTATGATCGGCTCAGGTATTTTTATTGTAAGTGCCGATATTACCCGGAATGTAGGCAGTTCTGGCTGGCTGTTAGTGGTTTGGTTAATTACAGGCTTTATGACACTTACCGCTGCTTTGAGTTATGGCGAATTAAGTGCCATGTTCCCAAAAGCGGGCGGACAATATATTTATTTAAAGGAAGCATATAATCCGCTGATCAGTTTTTTATACGGCTGGAGTTTTTTTACGGTAATCCAAACGGCAACTATTGCCGCAGTAGGCGTGGCATTTGCCAAGTTTACCGCATATCTCGTGCCTGCACTAAGTGAAGATTTAGTAGCCATCGATTTAGGTTTCTTTACTATCTCACCCGCTCAACTATTGGCCATTGGGGTGATTATATTACTCACCTATATTAACAATAGGGGGGTAAACGGCGGTAAAGTGATCCAAACCACCTTTACGGTGGCCAAATTGCTAAGTCTGTTTGGTCTTATCGCATTTGGGCTTTTCTTTTTAGATAAAGGAATCTGGAAAACCAACTGGGAAAATATGTGGGTTTTAGGACCGCTATCTGCAGATGGAAATATTGGATCTTATACCACTTTGGCGGCTTTTGGTGCCATTGCAGCAGCAATGGTGGGTTCGATATTTAGTAGCGATTCCTGGCACAACGTTACCTTTATTGCGGGCGAAATTAAAAACCCTGCACGCAATATTGGCTTGAGTTTAGCTTTAGGAACCATTATCGTAACAGTGCTCTATATCCTTACCAATGTAATGTATACCGGGGTACTTTCATTACATGATATCGCCTATGCTGATAAAGATCGGGTGGCGGTTTCTGCTGCCAACCATATTTTCGGTACCGCTGGTACCATCATTATCGCATTAATGATTATGGTTTCAACTTTCGGTTGCAACAACGGTTTAATTATGGCTGGTGCCAGGGTGTATTACTCAATGGCCAAAGACGGGCTTTTCTTTAAAAAAGTAGGTACACTCAACAAAAATGCAGTTCCTGGTTTTGGGCTATGGATTCAGTGTATTTTTGCTTGTTTATGGTGTATCAGCGGAAAATATGGCGATCTGTTGGATATGATCTCCTTTGTGGTGGTGATGTTTTATATGCTCACCATTTTCGGAATTTTTATCCTCCGTAAAAAGCGACCTGATGCCGAGCGGCCTTACAAAGCTTTTGGCTACCCTGTGCTGCCGATCATCTATATGATAATGGGGCTGGCTTTTTGTGTATTGCTGATTATTTTTAAACCTAAATTTACCTGGCCTGGATTAATCATCACTTTAATTGGTATACCGGTTTATTACCTGATTAAAGGAAGTATTGCCCGCCAGGATTCGAAAGCAAAAAAAGCGGTTGATGTGAACGGTTAAAATATTGATGTTATTCATCAAAATCTAAAGGAAATCAGAAAAGCCGTAGCATTATATTTACCACAAAAAATCTGTAATGACCACTTATCCAAGCGCTAGAAAAGCAATAGCGATCATCTTATTAAGTTTTGTTTCCTTTCAGCTGCTGGCTCAGCAAGTGGGTTTACATCCTTATGCACCAAGTGCTGCTGAAATGGTAAATGCTTATCAATTATCTACTAAGCTGGATACCGCATTACGCAATATCCCAACCAATAACGATCTTTTTCCCTTTTGGAAAAAAGATGGGAGTGCATTTTGGTATAAAAAAAACCTTCCTAACAGAACGTGGGAATATTATTATGTAGATGCTGCAACAGGTAAACGTAAACCGGCATTTGATAACAATAAACTGGCTGAAAATATAGAAAAGATAACGGGTAAAAAGCAGAATCCATTAAAACTTCAGTTTGCTGAATTGTATTTCGCCGATCAGGGTAATACAGCAAAACTAAAATTACAGGATAAATGGTACGAATTAAACTTGAGCGATTACAGTTTAGTGGATACCAAAGACACTACAATTTATCGTTACAATGCCAAAAGACCTTTGCAGCAAAGCAGATCGCGCTGGCAACGGAACCGTGAAGCCAGAAAATCGCCTGATGGTAAAAATGAAATTCTCATAAAGGGCGGAAATATATTTGTGGTTGATCTGGCTACCAAAGCAGAAACCCAATTGAGTACCGATGGCAGTGCCGATAAACCATATGGCGAATTTGCATGGTCGCCTGATGGCAAAAATATTGTTGCCTATAAAATCAATCCGAAAGAGACTAAAAAAGTACATTATGTATTAAGTTCGGTTCCTGGCACTACCCGTGGTGAATTAAAATCAAGAGAATATGCACAGCCTGGTGACGATTTTACTGCTTATCAACCCTATGTTTTTAATGTAGCGGCTAAAACTGCCATTAAAGTAGATGCAGATCCGATAGATTTCTTTGGTGCACCAGAATTGCATTGGCGCAATAATAACAGCAGGTATTATACCTATGAGAAAGTAGATCGCGGTCATCAACGTTTTAGGGTAATTGAAGTAGATGTTTTAACTGGAAAAACCAAAAACATTATCGACGAAAAAACAAAAACCTTCATTTATGAGCGGCGAATTTATACCCATTACTTACCTAAAACAAATGAAATATTGTGGACCAGTGAGCAGGATGGATGGCAACACCTTTATCTGGTTAATGGCATAACAGGAAAACAGACGCTGGTTACCAAAGGCAATTGGGTAGTTAGGGATATCGATAGTGTAGATGTGGTTAAACGCCAGATTTGGTTCCGAGCAAATGGAATGAATGCTGGTGAAGATCCTTATTTTATCCATTATTATAGGATCGGGTTCGATGGAAAGGGACTGGTGAATCTTACGCCTGAAAAAGGTAATCATATCCTCAGTTTTTCTCCTGACCGCAAATATTATATCGATACTTACTCTCAGGTAAATGTACCGCCTGTTAGCGAGTTAAGGTTAACTGCTAACACCAAAAAAATAAGCGAAATTGAACATGGCCAAACAGCTATTTATTTAGCTACAGGAGTTAAACTGCCTGAAGTGTTTGTGACTAAAGGAAGAGATGGCATAACCGATATTTGGGGCATTGTTTGCTTCCCTTCAAAAATGGATCCGAACAAAACTTATCCTGTTATCGAAAATATTTACGCAGGTCCTCATGATAGTTTTGTGCCCAAAAGTTTCTTACCTGCCAGTGAAATGCAGAGCATTGCCGAATTAGGTTTTATTGTAGTACAGATTGATGGAATGGGTACCGCCAACCGGTCTAAGGCTTTTCACGATGTATGCTGGAAAAATATAGCAGATGCAGGTTTCCCTGACCGGATATTGTGGATGAAAGCCATGGCCGTTAAATATCCAAATGCCGATATTTCAAGAGTGGGGATTTATGGCACTTCGGCGGGTGGGCAAAGCTCAACTGGTGCACTGTTATTTCATCCCGAGTTTTATAAAGCCGCGGTTTCTGCCTGTGGTTGTCACGATAACCGCATCGATAAACAATGGTGGAACGAACAATGGATGGGCTATCCTGTAGGGCCGCACTATGGAGAGCAATCTAACATTAACAATGCACAAAAATTACAGGGTAATTTATTTTTAATTGTTGGTGAAGCGGATGAAAATGTACCACCAGAATCGACCTATCGACTTGCCGATGCATTAATCAAAGCAAATAAAGACTTTGATATATTAAGCATTCCGGGTATGGGTCATAGCGATGGCGGTATTTACGGACGGAGGCGTAAACGCGATTTCTTTGTAAAACATTTATTGCATGCCGAACCACCAAACCCGAATTTGTTAGTTCAATAGTCGTTGGTTGATAGGTGATTAGCTACTTTTTTGTTGGCCATTTGTTCATTCAAAATTTATAACACAATCTTTCTCTCATTCGATCATTAAAAATAATTGTTACTTTGGCACATTATATCTAATCATCCTTTAAACATGTTGCAAAGAATTAAAATATCCAGTCTGTTTTTACTTGTTCTACTGTTCAGTGCGTTTGCGGGCAATGCATCGAAGATAGATTTCTATCAGATCAAAATTTACCACTTGAAAACCGATGCGCAAGAAAAAACAGTGGATAATTATCTTCAGAATGCATATTTACCCGCGTTGCACCGTATTGGAATTACAAAAGTAGGCGTGTTTAAACCCATTGCAGGCGATCAGGCTGCAGTTATAGAAAAGCTTATTTATGTATTTATTCCTTTGAAATCATTCAATGGCGTTTTGGAGCTGGATGAAAAGTTAGCCAAAGATAAACAATATGCTATTGACGGTAAAACCTACCTTGATGCAGCTTATAGCGAGGCTCCTTACGAGCGATTAGAATCTATTGTTTTAAAGGCTTTTGAGGATGCTCCTCATTTTATGCTTCCTAATCTAAAATCGCCGATGAAAGAAAGGGTGTACGAATTAAGGAGTTACGAGGCACCTACGGAGAAATATTTTAAGAATAAAGTTGAAATGTTTAATAAGGGCGATGAAATCGGGTTGTTTAAAAGACTTAATTTTAATGCAGTATTTTATGGAGAAGTGATCGCTGGTAGTCGAATGCCTAATCTAATGTATTTAACCACTTTCGAAAATAGGGCAGATAGAGATGCACACTGGAAGGCTTTCTCGGCAGATGAATATTGGAAAAAGCTTTCTGCAATGCCAGAGTATCAGCACAATGTTTCTAAAAACGATACTAAATTTGTTTACCCGACAGACTATTCAGATTTTTAAGAAAGGTAAAAGCTGAAAGCAATTAAATTTCGTGTAAATCTGTACTTTCCGTGGCAAACAAACTAACCAGAAAGATTCAGAAGTTCAGAATGGCGTAATTTTAGATCCTGAAACAAGTTCAGGAGGACGACTGCAGGATCTGAGCCATGAAATCTTAATGTTCTTAACTGCTTAATGGTAAGAAAGGTAAAAGCTGAAAGGCTAAAGCTCAAAGCAATTAAATTTCGTGTAAATCTGTGCTTCCGTGGCAAAAAAATAATCCAATCCAGATAGATCCTGAAACAAGTTCAGGAGGACGATCGCTGGGATCGAGCTATGAAATCTTAATTTTCTTAATTACTTAATGGTAAGAAAGGTAAAAGCTGAAAGACTAAGCTCAAAGCAAAATTAAATTCCGTGTAAATCTCTGCTTCCGTGGCAAAAAAATAATCCAATCCAGATAGATCCTGAAACAAGTTCAGGAGGACGATCGCTGGGACCGAGCTATGAAATCTTAATTTTCTTAATTACTTAATGGTAAAGATAAAAGCGGATATCGTCAGCGAGCTACTCAAAAAAGTATTTCTTTGTTCTCACGTTCAGTCAGAATCAACTGATTCACCGTTTCTTCAAATTTTACAAAATCGAGTGGTTTAAATAAAAAACAGTTGCCCTTATCAAAGGCATCAATGGCCTTATTGTCATCGGCACTTATAAATACAACAAATTTCACACTGTTTCGAAGCATTCTGGCCATATCAATTCCTGATATTTCCATTTGGACATCCAGAAATAGGAAATCAATTTTTCCGTATTTCCAAAAGGCGGCCATGGCATCTATTGCATTCGTAAAACTTCCCTTTAGCTGGAGTTTGTCTATTTTGGAAACAAAGTTTTCAAGTGTTTTTATACTCATTTGGCTGTCATCTATAATTACACAGCTATAGGATTGTGATAGGGGGAAATTCATTTGTAATAAGCAATTTTACAAATACTTACAAAATGCCTGCCATTCGATTGTTTTTTAAATTTGTAATACAAAAACGCTTTGTTTAAAATATAACTAATCAATGTTTTATAGTCAAATAAGGTTAGAAATAAACTATTTGTGTGCTTTGTGTTTTTTTTGATAATATTGATTGTTTTGTGTAAATAGTTTGCCGAAGTTCTTTAAATATTGTACCCTATACTGTAAAACAGCTAATCTGATAAGCCAGCTGTTTTTATAAAGAGATAACTGTAGTACCCATCATTATTTCGCTAACCAAATTAATTTTCTCATCATGATCCGCTGGTAATTGAATTAGTCGTTGATCTTTATTTATTCTATTACCTAATGCCCTTAATTTCTTAATGATAGAAAACATCACCCCATCTCTGGTAAAAAATTAGATAGGCAAACGATTGCGCGGTTTTTGTACCTAAAAACGCACCATTTCCTTTAATGTGTTTGTTAACTTTATCCCATAGCAACTAAATTATCAGCTTGCTTAACTTAAACACATAACCAAATCAAAATTTAATGACCCCGCATTATTTTCTTAAACATTTTAAAATAACCAACCCCAAAAACCAGCCTAAGCGTGTTGTTTTGGCATGTGCGTTTTTTTTAATTGCCTCTCCATTTTTTGCTTCTGCTCAACCAGCTGCTCAGCAAACCAATCATGTAACCGAAAAAGTTACTAAAGTGCTTAGTGCAAAAAAGATCAATACCACCACAGTAGAATTGTTGCTTTCTGATAATCAACGTTTAACGTTAGATTTTTACGGTGATCATATTTTCCGTCTTTTCGAAGACCCTACAGGAGGTTTTATACGCGATCCGGAAGCAAAACCAGAAGCCAAAATTTTAGTCGAAAACCCACGCAGACCGGTTTCAAAACTGGATATTAAAGATGAGAATAATCAACTGTTCATTTCTACCGGTAAGATTACTGTTCTTTTCGATAAAAATACCTCACTGATCAAAATTATCAACCTTGCTACACAAACTGTGGCTGTTGAAGAATTAGCACCGATTCAGTTCGAAAAAGGGAAAGTAACCCTTAGTTTGAAAGAAAATCCACAGGAGTATTTTTATGGTGGTGGCGTCCAGAACGGTCGTTTCTCTCATAAGGGAAGAGCCATTTCTATCGAAAACCAAAACAGCTGGACGGATGGGGGAGTAGCTTCACCAACACCTTATTATTGGTCTACCAACGGTTATGCTGTAATGTGGTATACCTTCAGTAAGGGAAATTACAATTTTGGTGCTAAAGAAAAAGGATTGGTGAAATTGGCACATGAAACCGATTACCTGGATGCTTTTTTTATGATTAACGATGGTGCAGTACCCTTATTGAACGATTTTTATCAACTTACCGGAAATCCGATTTTGTTGCCAAAATTTGGTTTCTACCAGGGACATTTAAACGCTTACAACCGAGATTTTTGGAAAGAAGACGAAAAGGGAACTTTATTTGAAGATGGTAAACGTTACAAAGAAAGTCAGAAAGATAATGGCGGTATAAAAGAATCGCTTAACGGCGAAAAAAACAATTATCAGTTTTCAGCCCGTGCGGTGATCGACCGTTATAAAAAATACGATATGCCTTTGGGCTGGTTACTTCCAAATGATGGTTATGGCGCAGGTTATGGCCAAACCGAAACATTGGATGGCAACATTCAGAACTTAAAGAGTTTTGGCGATTATGCCCGTAAAAACGGCGTGGAAATTGGACTTTGGACACAATCCGATCTCCACCCTAAACCAGAAGTAAGTCCGTTATTGCAGCGCGATATTATTAAGGAAGCCAGAGATGCAGGCGTTCGTGTATTAAAAACCGATGTAGCATGGGTTGGAGCCGGTTATTCATTCGGGTTGAATGGCGTTGCCGATGTAGCCCAGATTATGCCTTATTATGGCAATAGTAGCCGCCCGTTTATCATTTCGTTAGATGGCTGGGCAGGTACACAACGTTATGCCGGTATTTGGTCGGGTGATCAAACTGGTGGCGTTTGGGAGTATATCCGTTTCCACATCCCTACCTATTTGGGTTCTGGTTTATCTGGTCAACCGAATATTACTTCCGATATGGATGGTATTTTCGGCGGTAAAAATCTAACCATCAATACCCGCGATTTCCAATGGAAAACCTTTACGCCAATGGAATTAAATATGGACGGTTGGGGCGCTAATGAAAAATATCCACATGCATTGGGTGAACCTGTAGCTTCGATTAACCGCAACTATTTAAAACTAAAATCGGAGTTGATACCCTATACTTATAGCGTAGCTAGAGAAGCGGTTACCGGATTGCCGATGATCAGGGCAATGTTTCTGGAATATCCAAATGCCTATACCAAAGGGACTTCAACACAATATCAATACTTGTACGGACCTTCTTTCCTAGTGGCGCCAATTTATCAGGCTACCAAATCAGATGAACAAGGTAACGATATCCGCAATGGTATTTATTTACCAGAGGGAACGTGGATTGATTATTTCACCGGAGAAAAATATACTGGAAACAGCATTCTCAACAGTTTTGACTCGCCGTTATGGAAATTGCCTGTTTTTGTGAAAAATGGTGCCATTATCCCGATGACGAATCCGAATAACAACGTTTCTGAAATCAATAAAGCAAACCGTATTTATGAATTATATCCTTTTGGAAAAACTTCATTTACCGAATATGATGATGACGGTGCAACAGAAGCCTATAAATTAGGGAAAGGTGCTTCTACTTTAATTGAATCAGCACTAGATCAGAAGAACAATGCCTTGGTAACTATTCATCCTGCAAAGGGCGATTTTGATGGCTTTGTGAAAGAGAAAACAACTGAATTCGTAATTAACGTTACCGAAAAACCAAAAAGGTTAACGGCAAAAGTTGGGAACAGTAAAATAAAATTATCAGAAGTAAACTCAAAAGACGAGTTTTTAAAACAGTCTAACGTTTATTTCTACGATGCAGCCCCGAACTTAAACCGTTTTGCTACAAAAGGAAGCGAGTTTGAAAAAGTGGCAATGGTTAAAAACCCGCAATTGTTGGTTAAACTTCAATCTACCGATATTGCCATCAATCCGGTAATACTTAGTATAGACGGTTTTAAATTCGAGCCCGTAAATAAACAACGTGCATCAACAGGTAAATTAACTGCTCCTGCTAATGCAAGGGTAAGTGATAAAAACAGAGAAGCCTATACGCTTAGCCCTAGCTGGAGTAAAGTGAGCAATGCAGATTTTTATGAAATCGATTTTAACGATATGCATTATACTACTATCCGAGATACTGCTTTGTTGTTTGATGGTTTATTAGCCGAAACAGCTTACAGTTTTAAACTGCGTGCAGTAAATAAAGATGGCTACTCGGATTGGACGGAAATTAAAGCAACAACCAAAACCAATCCGCTAGAGTTTGCTATTCAGGGTATTGTTGCCGAAACTACGGTAGAAAATCAAGGTGGTTCTGGTATCAATAAATTATTCGATTATGATGAAGGTAATACCTGGCATACCAAATGGGGTGTTAAAGCAGTTCCTTTTGATATGATCATTGATCTGAAATCGATCAATCAACTGGATAAATTCCACTACCTGCCACGCACAGGAAGAGGGAACGGGATTTTATTAAAAGGTAAAGTTTTTTATAGCAATAATAAAGAAAGCTGGACAGAAGCTGGTGCATTTGAATGGGCCAATAACGACGAAATTAAAATATTCAATTTTACCGCTCATCCTGCTGCACGTTACCTCAAAATTGCTGTTGCTGATGGTGTAGGTGGTTTTGGTTCAGGTAGAGAGCTATACGTATTTAAAGTTCCTGGTACCGAAAGTTATCTCCCCGGCGATATCAATAGCGACCGTTTAATTGATAAGAACGATTTAACTTCTTACATCAATTATACTGGTTTAAAAAAAGGTGATGCTGATTTTGAAGGTTATATCAGCAATGGCGATATCAATAAAAACAATTTGATAGATGCTTACGATATTTCAGTTGTGGCTACACAGCTTGAAGGAGGTGTGAAAAATGCTAAAATCGATAAAATTGCAGGTAGAATGGAAATCAGTACTGCTAAACAAGCTTATAATAAAGACGAAATCATCGAAATCAAAGTAAAAGGAATAAACCTGAAGTCAGTAAATGCTTTAAGTTTTGCACTGCCATACAATGCACAGGATTACGATTTTGTAAGTGTTCAGCCTTTAAATATCAAACAGATGGATAACCTGACCAACGATCGCCTGCACACCAATGGCGCTAAGGTTTTGTATCCAACCTTTGTAAACATTGGCAACAAAGATGCTTTAAACGAAACTTCCGATCTGTTTATCCTGAAATTAAAGGCAAAACGCAAACTACAGTTCATGCTTAAAATTAGTGAAGGCACTTTAGTAGATAAGAATCTCAATTCAGTTAAATTTTAGTTAGTAGTGATTAGTGCGAAGAGGTCGGTTTTTAATCGGCCTCTTTTTTATTGGCACTAACTTGAACACAAGAATAGATTCGGTAATAAGTTTGCAAAGTGTATCTTTACAACTCGTCTATTTCAAAAGAGGCAGGGTTTAGCTAAGGCATTCTCCCATCAAATTTTGTTGTTCAACTATGAGATTAATTAGTCTAACTTGTTTTCTTCTACAATTTTTTTCCCTCTTTACTCCTGTTAAAGCGCAGGTATCCCATGTCGATAACCAGCCTGTAATAGCAGGCCATTATGTAATTAAAACATACGGTATAAATGAAGGACTGCCTTCAAAAAATACAACAGCTGCTTTAAAAGATAAAAGGGGATTTATATGGGTAGGTACCGAAAACGGTTTGTGTAAGTTTGATGGTTATTCTTTTAAAATTTATGTAAATATCCCCGGCGATACAACATCACTAACCAATAACTATATCAATGCTGTTGTAGAAGATCAGAATGGTGTTTTCTGGGTGGCTACCATGAACGGTTTAAATAAATTCGACCCTGTAACAGAGAAGTTTGAGCGTTTTTATCATAAAGAAAACAAAAGAACATCGTTGAGCAATAATAAAATATGGTCGCTACTCATTGATAAAACAAATAAGCTCTGGGTAGGTACCGACGATGGTTTTAACCTTTTTAACAAAAACTCAGCATCCTTTACAGTTTATCAGCCCGACATTAAAAATCCAAATGCCATTAAAGGGAAATCGGTTAATGCCATTGCAGAAGATAAAGAAGGAAATTTATGGTTAGGCAATTGGAGCAAAGGACTAAATAAATTTGATCAAAAGACACATCGCTTTACCAATTACACACAAAAGGAAATAGCGGGCGAAAAAAATCCAAACGATATCTGGACACTTAGCATAGATGGCGATGGCATGATATGGGTTGGTTGCTATTGGAAAGGTGATCTGTTCAGATTCGATCCGAAAACAGGGAAATTCAACACCTACAGTAGTAAAGGCACTGGTAACGCTTCAGTATTTAGTGTATTAAATTTAGGCGCGAAAAAAATGCTGGTTGGCGGAAACTCCGGATTATTTTGGGTAAACACCGAATTAAATAAATGGGAGAAAATAGAAGAACTCGAATTTTTTGCCAACGGAGGTCTATACCGCGATAAAACAGGAATGATATGGGTTTGTGGTAAAAATGGTCTCAGTAAAATAGACTTTAACCAATATAAATTTAATTTTATTTCCCTTCCTTTTGGGCAGGCCGACATCAAATCCATCATCAGTTATGGTAAGGATTTTTGGGTAGGCACAAACAAAGGTTTGTTTAAATATAATCCCGATAATCGTTCAGTAATTAAACTGCTGCATACCAGTAATGCAAATAGTTTATCAAGCTCTGATATTATTAACCTATCTACCGATTTAAATGGCAGGCTATGGGTAATGGGCGAAAATGGTTTCGACTGTTACGAGGAGAAAGAGAATAAATTTGTTCACCATCATCACCGTTCGGCACTTGGTAGTTTTTTTAACGAAGATGTTTTTAGAGATTTAATTGAGGTAAACAATAACGAATATTATTTGGCTACCGATGCTGGTTTGAAAGTGTATAACGAAAAAACCGGCAGTTATACACATTACTTTAACGACCCTAAAAACCAGGCTTCATTGAGTAATAACCATTTGTACTGCCTTTTAAAAGATGCGCAGGGCAATGTTTGGATCGGGACATACGGAAGTGGGCTCAGCCGCTTTAACCCTAAAACCAGAAAGTTTAGCAATTACATGATCGATAATTCCAGAAAAGGTGGCATTAGCAATAACATTGTAAATAGCCTTTATCTGGATTCGCACCAAAATGTTTGGATCTGCACCCGCGATGGATTGAATAAATATGTAGTTAAAACAGATACTTTCGAAATATATTCAAAGCAAAACGGTTTTGCAAGCAATGTTTTTACCGATCTGGTAGAAGATAACAATGGCAGGTTATGGGTAACAACCGAACAGGGGATCTCACTCTTTGATCCGGTAAACAAAATGGTAAAAAATTACGATGAGAAAGACGGTGTTTATGCCAATGCCGCTATCTGTAAAAATGCCAAAGGAGAAATTTACCTGGCGGGAAGTAAAGGTATCGTTTACTTTAATCCACAACAGCTAAAATATAATAAAACGGCTCCGGCGGTTTATTTTTCCGATTTTTCTATTTTCAATAAATTAATTCTGCCTGGTGATGATTCTCCATTAAAACTACCGGTGTATATGACCAAGGAGATTACTTTGCCCTACAGCCAAAGTGTGCTTTCTTTTGGTTTTATAGCACTCAATTATACACTTTCCGAAAAAAACAAGTATGCTTATTTTCTCGAAGGTTTTGATAAGAAATGGAATTACAGTGGCAGTGAGCATAAAGTCACCTATACCAATTTAAATCCCGGTAAGTATGTGTTAAAGGTAAGGGCATCAAATAACGATGGCATCTGGAATATGGAGGGCAATTCTATCGTAATTACCATTACACCGCCATGGTACCGTACCTGGTGGGCTTTTTGTATTTATGGACTGGCTTTCTTTGGGATAATTTATGCCTACCTTAAGTACCGTGAGCATCGAGCAAACCTCGAATTTCAGGTGAAGCTGGCCCATGTAGAAAGTGAAAAAGAGAAAGAACTCAGCGAGAAGAAGCTTTCTTTTTTTACCAATGTATCGCACGAGTTTCGTACGCCACTTACACTAATTATCAATCCGGTTAAAGAGCTTTTATACAAGAACGATAAAAATGTTGATACCACTGATTTAAATATTGTTTACAGAAATGCAAAACGGCTTTTAAGTTTGGTAGATCAATTGTTATTGTTCAGAAAAGCAGATACCTATGGCGGAAAATTAAAAGTAGCTCCCGTAAATCTGGTGAGTTTGTGTAAAGAAGTATTTCTTTGCTTTGTGCACCAGGCCAGGTCTAAAAATATTGTATTTGAGTTTATATGCCCCGATGAATTGATCCCATTTTATGCTGATAGGGAAAAAATAGAGATTGTGTTTTTTAATCTCCTAGCAAATGCCATAAAATTTACGCCCGAAGGCGGTACGGTTAAAATGATTGTAAAAAGTAATCAGGAAAATATAAATGTGCTTATAGAAGATACAGGCTGTGGTATTACCAGCTTCGCAGGAGAAAAACTCTATGAAAAATTTTATCAGGATCCAGGAAATAAATCAGCAAAAGGAGGTTTTGGTATTGGTTTGTACCTGGCTAAGAATTTTATAGAAATGCATGGTGGAGCGATAAGTTACACCAGTGTTGAAAATAGAGGCACGGCATTTAATATTGCCTTATTAAAAGGAATAAGCCATTTTAAAGATGCGGTAATTTTGCAGGAGGAACTGGTAGATACTGATTCATCGTTATTTAAAGAGTTAATAGAGGATGAAATAACGGCAAATAATATTGTAAAAGCAGCAGAAGAACCGTTGATTGATAGTCAGCTCGCTGTGGATTTAAAAACACTTTTGATTATTGATGATAACGTTGAGATCAGAGAATACCTGAAACAGGTTTTCAGAATGGATTATCACCTTTATGAAGCGAGCAACGGAGAAGACGGGTACGATATGGTAAAAGAACTATTGCCGGATATTGTGATATGTGACGTAATGATGGATGGTATAACCGGGATAGAACTTTGTAGTAAAATAAAAGAAGATGTAGCCGTTTCTCATATTCCTATTATCCTGTTAACCGCTATTTCTGCGCCAGAAGTTAAACTTAAAGGAATAGAAGGCGGGGCCGATGATTACATTAGCAAACCTTTTGATAAAGATTTTTTAAAAGCGAGGGTAGCCAGTATACTAAAGAGTAAAAATGCGCTGCAAAAATACTTTTATAACGAGATTACCCTCAATTCGAACAACACGAAAATCTCTGCAGAATACAAAGAGTTTTTGGATAACTGTATCCGTATTGTAGAAGAACACCTGATCGATCCCGATTTTAATATCGATATACTGACTGCAGCTATCGGTATGTCGAGATCTAATCTTTACCGCAAAATAAAATCCATTTCTGGTCAGTCAGCGAATGGCTTTATTCGTTTTATCAGGTTAAGGAAAGCTGCCGAAATTTTTATCAATACCGATAAAACCATTCAGGAAACTTCTTACATGGTGGGCATTAACGACCCGAAATATTTTAGAGAGCAGTTTTATAAACTCTTTAACATGAACCCATCGCAGTACATTAAAAAATTCCGCAAGCCGTTTTCCAATAACATTAATACCACAGTTAAAAAAGGTAAATAGCAAGTAGCCATTCATCTGTTATTTTTAATAATCGGCCTCAAAGCATTGTTTTGGGGTTTTTTCGGTTTGTTTACCCCTCTAATTTGGACTGTTTGTACCCCTTAGGAGTTGTTTGTTGGCGCTAATTTAGCCTTCCATAAAGCAGTGTTATAATCGCGATTCCGATAGAGGGTTCTGTTGGGTAGGTTGTAAAATTGATCTGCTAACCAAATATTAAACTTGCAAACCAATATGAGAAGAAAAGTTCTGAAAGGATTTTTGCCAAAATTCTTTACAATTAAAACACTGGCATTTCTATTTATCGTATCCATCAGTTTACCGGCAATGGCATCTTTAGTTTCTGTTAAAACAGGGATAAAGAGTCAGCTTAAAGAAATTGTGATAACAGGTACGGTAACAAACGAAACTGGCGCTACATTTCCAGGTGTGGCGGTTAAGATTAAGGGAACCGAAAAAGCAGTGCAAACTGATGCAAAAGGTAAATTTAGTATCAGTGTTGCAGCCACAACAGATGTACTTGTTTTTTCCTATGTGGGCTATACCATTCAGGAGCAAACGGTTGGTGATAGAACAACCATTAATGTTCAGCTTAGTTCTGATACCAAAACACTAAACGAATTGGTAGTGGTTGGCTATGGAACACAGAAAAAAGCAACATTAACCGGATCAATCTCGCAGGTAAAAGGAGCCGACCTGGTTAAGAGTCCGCAACCGAATTTATCCAATTCATTAGCTGGCCGGTTTTCTGGGGTGGTAATTAACAATAGGAGCGGTGAGCCGGGTTTTGATGGCTCAAACATCACCATCAGGGGTTTGGCTACAACCGGGAGCAACAGCGTATTAGTTGTTGTAGATGGAATACCCGGACAAATTGGTGGTCTAGAACGCCTAGATCCAAATGATATTGAAAGCGTTTCGGTATTAAAAGATGCCTCTGCTGCCATTTATGGCAACAGGGCAGCCAACGGTGTAATTTTAGTGACTACAAAAAAGGGAAAAACTGGTAAGCCAACCATCAACTATAGTTTTAACCAGGGTTTTAGCTCACCAACAAGATTACCTAAAATGGCTGATGCGGCAACCTATGCACAGATTATGAATGAAATTAATTTCGATTCAAATCCGGCAGGCGGCCTTAATCAGTCGTACACGGCAGATCAGATCGAAAAATTTCGTAATGGTTCCGACCCATTGTTATATCCCAATACTGATTGGATTGACCAAACCTTAGAAAAAACTGCGCTGCAAAGCCAACACAGTCTTTCTATTAACGGGGGCAGCGAGGATGTAAAATACTACATGTCGTTAGGTACTGTTTCTCAAGATGGTTTGTATAAAAATGGGGTAACCAAATACAATCAGTATAATTTCCGCACAAATATAGATGCCAACGTTTCTAAATACCTTAAAGTTGGCTTATCGGTATCAGGAAGGCAAGAAAACCGTCTGTTTCCTCAGGTAGGGGCTGGCGATGTTTTCAGATCCATTTATAGGGCGAAACCTATTGTATCGGCTTATTACCCAAATGGTTTACCAACAACCGGTATAGAAAATGCAAATCCAGCCGTACAGGTTACAGATATAGGCGGAACAAATAAATCGCCAACGCAGGTTTTAAATGGTATTTTAAGGGCTAGTTTTATTATTCCTGGAGTACAGGGGCTTTCTGTTGATGGTTTCTTCTCTGCTGATAAATCCAACGTATTTACCAAAAGTTTCAGCAAACCATA
Source organism: Pedobacter sp. ISL-64 (assembly GCF_018613605.1). Taxonomy (GTDB): domain Bacteria; phylum Bacteroidota; class Bacteroidia; order Sphingobacteriales; family Sphingobacteriaceae; genus Pedobacter. The sequence continues at coordinate 385,726 of NZ_JAGGPU010000004.1, forward strand.
CCTACTCTATCAATACGATCCTACATCTAAAAACTATAATAGCGTAATTGTTGGTGGCAATAACCAAAAAGCTACCTTGACCGAAAGCCATAAAAATGAATCGTTGCTTACCGCAAATATCAAACTAAATTACGCACGTAAGTTTAACCTGCATGATATTAATGCTTTTGTGGGTTACGAACAAAGCGAAAATCATTTAGAATATTTCGATGCACAACGTTTTAATTTCCTTTCTACTTCTTTGCCAGAACTTTCTCAGGGAGGTACTGCTGCTACGGATTTCTTAAACTCAGGCTATAGCACAAATTATAACCGCCGAAGTATAATTAGTCGTTTGGCTTACAGTTACGATGATAAATACCTTTTTGAAGGGCAGTTGCGCGTAGATGGATCATCAATTTTTCCTCAGGGTAAACAGTATGGTTATTTTCCTTCAGTTTCTGCAGGGTGGATAATCTCAAGAGAAAAGTGGTTTAATGAAAACGTCAAATTTGTTGATAATTTAAAAATCCGTGCTTCATACGGAGCACTTGGTAACGATAACGTAAATGGTTTCCAGTACTTTGATAATTATGTTCTTGTTGGAAATGGATTTGTAGCCCAAAGCCCAGGTGCAACATCATCAACCATACAGCCGGGCGTAAATTTAGTTAAACTTGCAAACCCGAATATTACCTGGGAAGTAGCCAAAAAACTCGATATCGGTTTCAATGCCGTTATATTTAAAAACTTTAGTATCGAAGCTATCTATTTTCAACAAAAAAGATCTGATATCTTGGCCACCCGTAATGCATCATTGCCAGGTTCTTCAGGAATTGTAAACCCTTTCGGGTCTGATCCGCTGGTACCTTCAGAAAATATTGGTAAAGTTAATAATACTGGTTTTGAAGCTACTTTAGGTTATAACCATAATGGCGAAAACTTTAAATGGAATGCATCAGGCAATATCACTTACGCAAAAAGCAAAGTAATTTTTATAGATGAAGCCAGTGGTACACTAGATTATCAACGCCAAACCGGCAGACCATTAAATGCTAACCTGCTTTACAATAGCATTGGCATATTTAGAACGCAACAAGAGTTAGATGCTTACCCACATGTAAGCGGCGCTAAAATTGGCGATCTTAAATACCTCGATTATAATAATGATGGCAAAATAACCGCCGATGACCAAACCAGAACGCCATATAGTAATATCCCTCAGATTACTTATGGTTTTACGCTTGGCGCTTCTTATAAAAACTTTGATGTATCGATGGTATTGGCTGGACAAACCCAGGTAAGCCAATACGTTTTGCCAGAATCTGGTAGTATCGGTAACTTTTACAGCAGTTGGGCCGATAACAGATTTAGTGCATCTAATCCGACCGGAACTTACCCAAGGGTAACTGACCGTGCATCGAATGCGATTAGCGGTGGGCAGTTTAACAATACTTTTTGGCTTAATGATGCCTCATTTTTAAGGCTTAAAAATGTAGAAATTGCCTATAACATTAAGGCCAGTTTCTTAAATCGGATCAATGTTTCGGGATTAAGGCTTTATGCGAGTGCATTTAACTTGTTCACCATTTCTAAAGTAAAAGATTACGATCCTGAAGGAACCAGTGGCAGTGGGCAGTTTTATCCACAGCAACGCATTATTAATTTGGGCGCCAATATTAAATTTTAAACATCATGAAGAACAAATCAATATATATATCACTTTTAGGCCTGTCTCTTATCTCAACGAGTATTGTAGGCTGTAAAAAAGATTTTTTAAATGTAGAACCAACAGATCGGATCTCTACATCTGCTATAGAAACAGATACAGCTGTTTTTGAAGCCTATGTAACCAACCGTTATATCGCCAGTAGATTGCAGGATAAAGAGGGCGACGGTTCTTCACCGGGTTTTGGCAGAGGTTTCGAATATAGCATGTGGAGCTCATTTACCGATGAATCTATTTATAATAATGATGATGCCACCTGGTTGATCCAAAGAGGACAGCTGGCACCTGAAAATTTAGGCAGTGCTGGTGTATATTGGGGAAGGAGCTACAAAAGCATCAGAGAATGTAATTATGCACTCGAAGTGCTTGGTAAAATTGGAATGAGTGCAGCACATAAAAAACAATTAGTTGCGGAGCTTAAGTTTATTAAGGCCTTCCGTTATCAGGATTTAATTAGGAATTATGGTGGCGTAGTTTTGATGGGCGATAAGGTAACCAACCTGACCGATAATTTGCAGGATCCGGCATTGTTTCAACGCGCCTCGATTAAAGAATCTATAGATTATGTAGCGGCACAGCTTGACCAGGCTGCAGCAGATTTACCTTTGGATAATAGCAGTAGCTGGATGGTAGGGAGGGCAACAAAGGGCGCTGCACTTGCGCTAAAATCCCGCTTGCTTTTATATGCTGCTAGTCCGTTGTATAATGCTGGTACCTGGCAGGCAGCTGTTACGGCAGCCCAGGCAGTTATTTCTCTAAATAAATATGGAATTTACACGGGCGGTTATGGAAATTTATTCTTAACCGACCAAAGCAATGAAATTATTTTCGCGAGGTTGTTTACAAAAAATGCGAACCATACCCATTTAGAAATTGCCAATGGACCAAACGGTTATGGCGGCTGGGCTGGTAATACACCTTTGCAAAACCTGGTAGATGATTATGAAATGGCCAACGGTAAAGCCATTACCGATCCTACATCTGGTTACGATAACAACGAACCATATAAAGGTCGTGATCCTCGTTTTGCAGCCACTATTTTATACAATGGTGCAGCTTATCGCGAGCGTAATGTAGAAACCTTTATTCCGGGGGGGAAAGATAGTAAAGATGGAAATGATAACTGGAACACAACCAAAACAGGTTATTACCTTAAAAAATTTATGAATGATGCTTATCCATTGCAAAACCCTTGGGGTAATGCAGGGTTTCAGCCTTGGATTTATTTTAGATATGCAGAAATTTTGCTTAATTATGCAGAAGCTGCAAACGAAGCCTATGGCCCTGATGCTGTTCCTTCCGGATCAACAATGTCGGCAAGGCAAGCTATTAATATGGTAAGAGCAAGGCCAGGTGTAAATATGCCTGAATTGGCCGTTGGGCTTACCCAAACACAAATGCGCGATGCGGTTCGTTATGAGCGTAGGGTAGAGCTCGCCTTTGAAGAACATCGTTATTATGATGTGAGGAGATGGAAAATTGCCGATGTAACAGAAAATAAACCCGCCGGCGGGATAATTATTACCAAATCGGGTGCTGGATTTACTTATACACCTAAAGTTGCTTTAGACGGGCGTAAGTTTGAAACTAAACATTATTGGTTACCAATACCTAGGGCCGAAATTTTAGCTTCAGGTGGTAAATTGCAGCAAAACACTGGTTATTAAAAAACAATTTAACCATCAATGATAAAGTATTATAAACAAATCGGCTACTTTCTTACTTGCATTTCTTTGTTTTGCTGTGGTAATGCTGCGGCCCAGCAAATTGTAAAGATTGAAATTGACCCATTGGTTCAATTTCAAACAATAGAAGGTTTCGGGGCATCTGATGCCTGGACTTGTCAATTTGCCGGATTATGGCCTGCAGAAAAAAAGGATAAGATGGCCGATTTGCTTTTTAGTACCCAAACTACAAAAACGGGTCAGCCCCTTGGTATTGGCCTTAACATGTGGCGTTTCAGTATTGGTGGTGGCAGTGCCGCCCAAGGTAAGGCAAGCGATATTGGCGACGAATGGCGTCGTCAATACGCTTTTCTGCAACCAGATGGCAGTTATGATTGGAACGCGATGCCAGGGCAAACCTGGTTTTTAAAAGCCGCTAAAACCCGTGGCGTAAAACAGTTTATCGGCTTTGTAAACAGTCCGCATGTGCTTTTTACCAAAAATGGAAAAGCTTATTCTACCGATGGTAACTGCAACCTGAATTTTGATAAACTTCCCGATTTTTCAGCCGATATGGTAGCCACAATTAAAGGGTTGAAAAAAACTACAGGGATCGAATTGGATTACCTTAGTCCAGCAAATGAGCCACAGTGGAAATGGAATGAGCACAATCAGGAAGGTTGTCCTTATAACAATACTGAACTTGCTCAACTTTATAAAGGCGTAAATGATGCATTTGCGAAAAATCAGATCAAAACCAAAATACAGATAGGAGAGGCCGGCCAGCTCGATTATTTATACGATAATGGAAACACCGCAAAGGGAAATCAGGTCTATCAGTTCTTTAATGCTTCATCTCCGAATTATGTTGGCAACTTATCCAATATTGATCAATCTATTTCTGGTCATAGCTATTTTACAACAAGTCCTGAACAAAAATTTATTAATACCCGTAAAAAAACAGCTGAAGCAGTAGCCCGGATAAAAGGTTTAAGGTATTGGATGTCTGAATATTGTGTGCTGGGTGATGATGTGCTAAAGGGTGAAAAGCGTGATTTGGGTATGGTAACAGCACTGTTTATTGCCAGACTAATCCACCACGATCTGGTTTTATCGAATGCCACATCATGGCAGTGGTGGCTGGCCGTATCGGCTGGCGATTATAAAGATGGGCTGGTATATATTGATAAAAATAAAACAGACGGGCAGGTTTATGATAGTAAAATGTTATGGGCTTTAGGCAATTATAGCCGTTTTATCAAAGCAGGTAGCAAACGTGTTGGGGTTAGTATAACAAACGGAAAAGAAAAACGGATTTACATATCAGCATATCTGGATAATAGCAATCTGGTTACTGTAGCCGTTAATACAAGTGAGCAAGATATCGACCTGGATCTGGAAATAAAAGGAAGTAAACCAAATGTGGTGCAAACCTATGTTACATCTGCAGCATATAATTTATCACCATATAAGCAATATAAAAGTAACCAGGGTATTAGGGTTCCGGCTAAATCTATTACCACAATAGTAAGTAAGTAAACCCAGTTTGGGGATGCTTGAATATCCAAAAATTTAATCCTTTTCCAATTTTGTTCTCTGGAACAAAGCACCTTATCTATGTAGGGAAAGGAAAACTATGCATATAATTTTATAAAACATAAATACACATCTTCATGAAACATACCTTCAAATACCTCATTTTTAAGGTAATTTTAATTACTTGTTTTGCCAGCTTAGGTGCTTTTGCACAGGCTCAGCACACTTTTAAACTTGCAGACTCTGTTTTTCTGCTTGATAATAAGCCTTTTCAAATAATATCTGGCGAAATGCATTACCCCCGCATACCAAGAGAAGCCTGGCGCGATAGAATGAAAATGGCTAAGGCGATGGGCTTAAACACCATTGGTACCTATGTATTTTGGAATGTACATGAACCACAGAAAGATAAATTCGATTTCTCGGGCAATAATGATATTGCCGAATTTGTGCGTATTGCAAAAGAAGAAGGATTATGGGTATTGCTTCGCCCTAGTCCGTATGTATGTGCCGAATGGGAATTTGGTGGTTATCCATTTTGGTTGCAGAACATTAAAGGTTTACAGGTAAGGAGTAAAGAAGCACAATATTTAAAAGAATATAAAGAATACCTTACAGAGATTGGTAAACGGTTAGCGCCATTGCAAATTAACCATGGTGGCAACATCTTAATGGTACAGGTAGAAAACGAGTATGGCTCTTACGGAAATGACAAGGAATATCTGAAGATCAATGCTCAGCTCTTTAAAGATGCTGGTTTTGACGGCGTGCTTTCTACCTGCGATCCTGTTTCTGCATTAGAAGGTGGTCATTTAGCGGGTTTGCTTCCAGGCGTAAATGGCATCGATAATCCTGCGCAGATCAGAACGCTGATCAATAAATATAACAATGGTGCCGGACCTTACTTTGTGCCAGAATGGTATCCGGCCTGGTTCGATTGGTGGGGTACAAAACATCATCAGGTAGATCCAAAAACGTATGCCAATAAATTAGATACTGTACTTAAAGGAGGGATTTCTATTAACATGTATATGTTTCATGGCGGTACAACCAGAGCTTTTATGAATGGGGCAAATTATAACGATTCTACAGCTTACGAACCACAGATTAGTAGTTATGATTATGATGCACCTTTAGATGAGGCAGGTAATGCGACACCAAAATTTATGCTTTTCCGCGAAGCGATTAAAAAGAATTTGCCCGCAAACCAAATACTTCCTGTTGTACCTGCCGCCAAGCCGGCAGCTGCATTGCCTGTAATTACCTTTACCAAATCAACAGACATCTTTAACTTGGTTGGGAAACCACAATTAAGTGAAAAACCATTAACCTTCGAAGCCCTTAACCAACCTTATGGTTTTGTATTGTACAGCAGCACAATAAAAGGGGGGCGCAAAGGCGTAATTAAAATCAACGAGCTGCGCGATTATGGCCTGGTATATATCAATAAAAAACTTGTTGGTGTTTTAGATAGAAGGCTTTACCAGGATAGTTTAACAGTTAATCTTCCTGCTGGCAATGTACAACTGGATATTTTAGTAGAAAACATGGGTAGGATTAATTTTGGGCCTTACCTGCTTAAAAATAATAAGGGGATAACCAAAAGCGTAACCTTCAACGGTACTGAGATTAAATCGTGGAAAATGTACCCACTGCCATTTGATACTGTAAACACTCAAAAATTATTGCCTAAGGTAATTAGCCAATCGGCCGCTGTACTTAAAACTGCTTCTTTTAATTTAACAAAAGTAGCAGATACTTATTTAGATATGCGCAAATGGGGCAAAGGCGTGGTTTGGGTTAATGGACATAATTTGGGGAAATATTGGGGCATTGGACCGCAACAAACCATTTATTTGCCAGCAGAATGGTTAAAAAAAGGAAAGAATGAAATTGTAGTTTTCGAACTGCTTAAACCTACACAGAATACATTAACCAGTTTAGATAAAGCTATTTTAAATGAGTTAAAAAATAAATAACATTTCGATTTTCTTCTGGTTAACGCCTCACTAACCAAATATTAAATCATTACCTATGAAAATTAAAACGTCAATTGCAACAATGGCCGTTATGTTAAGCGCGTGCTTAATGGGCTGTGAAAAAAAAGAATTAACAGAAACTCCGCTCGAAATTGAAAAAACGGAGGTCACGGATGCTCAAAAAGCAGATGCAGAATCGGTTGGTGCTGCGGGAATTGCAGGTGTAAATTGGGCAGATGGCCGCGACAATTTTGTTGATGGCTGGGTAATCCCCTCAGGGTTAACCGCTGGGGATGATTACACCACCGTATCGGCAAAAGCAAATGCAATATTAACGGGTTTTCAAAATAACATGCCGGGTGTAAATACGGTAAGGTTACCAATTAATCCGCCAAGTGTATCCGATTCGTGGTGGGGCGCATATACCGGGGCAATAGATCGCGCTTTAAGTAAAAACATGAAGGTTATACTTGCTTGTTGGGAGAGTGCATCTTCCCATAATGGTACTATCGATGACACTACTCAGTTTTGGGCCATGTGGCAAACCGTAGTTAATAAATATGGAAGTAATGCAAACGTGTATTTCGAACCCATGAATGAGCCCTATGGTTATACATTGGCCCAATTAACCACTATTTATGCCGAATGGCTTTCCCGTTACCCCAATGTAAGCAAAGGCCGGATTCTTCTAGGTGGTACTGGCTACTCGGAAAATGTAACAGCCGTTGGCGCTGATAGCCGATTTTCGAGCTGCCTCTTATCCCTACATAATTATGCATTTTGGGCTACCAGAACACAATCGGCCTGGGAAGCTGACTGGCGAAACCGTTTTGGTAATTATGCAAGCCGTACCGTGGTTACCGAATACGGTGCAGCCATGACTACGGGTAAAAATTATACCGGTTCTGTTGGTAGCGATAATGAAATTGCCTATATAGTTGGTTCTACCAATGTATTCAGAAACGATAAGGTTGCCAGTGTGTACTGGCCAGGGCTTAGAGATAACGACAGTTACAGTATTCAGAACCGCGGCGGAAGCGGAACAAATATTACATTAACAACTACCAATCAATCGGGATTAACCCGTATTAGATATGGCTGGGGTTTATAATAAGATTTAAGGAAAAGAGATTGTATCATAAATATAGATTTGTCATCCTGAGCTTGTCGAAGGATTTGCTTAAATACCCTTTAAGTTGTTTCGACAAGCTCTCCGTAGGAGTCCTTTGGACAACATGACAGAATCTGAGGTGAAATCGCCTTTATGATACAATCTCTTTTGCTTTATCACGATAAACATAGTTAATTGCCGAAAATCTCATCGGGAAATGGCACTGTTTTTCGGGTCGCCTTTTCTACAGGCATTTGCGCCCCGCGTTCTTTTAAGGTTTTGCCTAAAAGCATGGCTAATTTCGCGCAATTGTTTGATTATTGTGAATCTATGTTTTATAGTATTTGGAATATTAACAAGATGTAATTAGGATATTGTGATCATGAAAAACAAGGTAGATGTAAATAGGTTTAGGGGTGTTAAAACATCATTTTTATGTTATATGTCTGTTTTAATTACAATGAGGTAGGAAAAGTAAATAAATAATTAAAATTTCTGATTGTATTTAACAACATGATCTCTAAAGATTTAACTGTTTTTTATTTAGTTAATGTTAAGTTTTTATTAAATAGATTGACTCTGTTCTTTGCGGTAATGAATTTAATTTCTAACTTCGCAGCCTCGAAAGGGACAAAATGATTCCGTAGCTCAGCTGGTAGAGCATTACACTTTTAATGTAGTGGTCCTGGGTTCGAATCCCAGCGGGATCACAAGAAACAATATCAAAGAGAACTAAAACCCTGCAAATCAAATGTTTGCAGGGTTTTTGCTTTTACGGGTTATACCAAAATATGCACGAAATCGCATATAAAATGTGCGTCATTCGGTGCGTCGTTCTTTATAATATCAAACTCCCCTAATTCGTATTAATACATTGATAGTCAGCTAGTTTAATAGATGAACATCTTGTATGAATGAAACTGCAAAGCTATTTTTGTTTAACCTTAATGTTATCGTTATGAAAACTAATTTTAGCGTGCTTTTCTTTTTGAAAAGGCCAAAAAACTACACAAAAGGGGCTGTTTACTTTATTTTTTTAAGAATTACAGTAAACGGGGTTCGTGCGGAAATCTCAACAAGCAGAAATTGCGAACCAGAGCGATGGAATGCAAAAGCCGGAAAAGTCATTGGCACAAAGGAAGATGTTAAAACTTTGAATGCCTATCTGGAAAATATGAAAGCAGAAGTTTATGCGGCACATACCCTGCTAAGTGTGGACGGAGCGGAAGTAACCGCCGATAGTGTAAAATGCAAATTCTTAGGCAAAGAGGAAAAGGCACATACCATACTAGAGGCCATTAAAACCCACAATGAAAAAATGAAAGCATTAGTGGATAAAGAAGAATATGCACCAGGAACGCTTAGAAGATTTGAAGTATTGGAAAGGCATGTGGAAGATTTCATTGCCGCAAAATATGGCAGAGCGGATTTTAACGTAAAACGCATAGACCACGAGTTTATCGACGGTTTTGACTTCTACCTGCATACGGTTAAGGAAAACGATACCAATACCGCAAATAAGCATATTAAAAACCTCAAAAAGATCGTAAGCATCTGCAGGAAATATAAATGGATCAGTACTGACCCCTTCTTTGGCCATATACTAAAATCCAAGCCTGTCCACAGGGAGTTTTTAACCGCTGATGAATTGCAGAAAATTACCCTAAAACAGTTTACAACTGACAGGTTATCGCAGGTACGTGACTTTTTTCTGTTTAGTTGTTATACTGGGCTTTCCTATGCGGATGTTCAAAAACTTAAACTTGCAGACATTAGTATTGGGGTTGATGGAGAACGTTGGATATTTACCTACAGAAAAAAAACAGATACAAGGGCAGCAATTCCACTACTGCCGATAGCGGCAAGCATTCTGGATAAGTACAAGGATCACCCTTATTGCCTCAACAACAACAGAGCTTTACCGATTTCCAGCAATCAGAAAATGAATGAATATTTGGTTGAAATTGCAGCACTTTCAGGAGTTAATAAAACATTGGGCAACAGGATCGCCAAACGTACTTTTGGCACTACTGTAACTTTATTGAATGGCGTACCTATCGAAAGCGTATCTAAAATGCTTGGACACACCAATATACGTACCACTCAATTATATGCAAAGGTATTGGATACCAAAGTAAGTGAAGATATGGCTCCGTTAATGGGGAAATTTGTCGCCCAAAATATCAAAGCTTGTGAAGTTACAGAATCCAAAATAAGCGCAGACATTGCTTTGCTCAGGGAAAAGTATAATGAAGTTTGTGATAGCCGAAGCTTTTAAAATGAAACGATTTTATTAAATTTATTAAATTGCCTGTTCATGTGTTAACCAAACTATGTCTCGTTAGTCATGAACAGGCATTTACATTCAGATTAAGCGTGTCTATCAGTAGCAACCTGATAAGTAGGGTCTTCTATGATGTTCACATCAATAATATCTCCCGCATTTTTCAAAAGGAGTATGCAATCTTTACTTAGGTGCTTCAAATGAAGTTTTTTACCCAGTTGATGGTATCTCTCGGTAAGTTTATTCAATGCTTCTATACCGCTCATATCTGCAACCCTGCTTTCTTTGAAATCAATAATTACTTCATTGGAATCCTCCTGTACGTCGAATTTCTCATTAAAAGCTGCAACGGAACCGAAAAATAGCGGTCCATAGATTTCATAGTGCTTCACACCATTTTCATCAATATATTTTTTTGCACGAATTCGTTTAGCACTTTCCCAGGCGAATACCAATGCGGATATGATTACTCCTATCAAGACCGCTAAAGCAAGATTGTGAAGCCAAATAGTGATCACCGCAACCAGCATTCCAACAAAAATATCTTGTTTGGGCATTCTGTTGATGATACGGAAACTAACCCATTCAAACGTTCCTATTGCTACCATAATCATAACTCCGGTTAAGGCAGCCATTGGCACACGCTCAATAATTGGCGCACCAAATAAAATAATGGCTAAGATAGTAAGAGAGGCAATTATACCCGACAATCTCGCTCTGGCACCAGCGGACAGGTTGACTAAGGTTTGGGCGATCATCGGACATCCTCCCATGCCAAAGAAAAAACCATTAGCTATATTGGCTGCTCCCTGCGCAATGCACTCTTTGTTGCCATTGCCCTTTGTACCTGTCATCTCATCAACCAGATTAACAGTAAGCAAGCCTTCTGTTAAACCTACTCCGGCCATAATCAACGCATATGGAAATATAAGTTGAAGTGTCTCTAAATTAAACGGTATCATGGGAATATGAAAAGGCGGGAACCCTCCGCTAACAGATGCGATATCTTTTACCGTTTTTGTATCAATATTTAATCCGAATACTAACAGGAAAACAACGACAATAGCCACGAGTGATGGCGGGACGGCTTTTGTGATTTTAGGCAAAAAGACCACGATTGCAATGGTTAAAAGAACAAGCCCTGCCATAATCATCAAAGGTGTACCACTTAGCCAGCTGACCTGACCATTTACAACAGTTTTGAACTGTTCTAACTGCGCCATGAAAATAATCACCGCAAGACCATTGACAAACCCGTACATTACAGGTTGCGGTACAAGTCTGATAAATTTTCCCAATTTAAGGACACCTACAAGTATTTGGATAATACCTGCTAGCGCAACAGCGGCAAATACATATTCGATGCCGTTGGATTTCATTAGTGCGATGAGTACCACAACTGTTGCACCCGCACCACCTGAAACCAATCCTGGTCTGCCACCAAATATCGAGGTAATTAGCCCCATAATAAATGCAGCATATAAGCCCACCAGCGGGGGAAATCCGGCAAGTATGGCAAAGGATAAGGATTCCGGCATCATTGTCATCGCCACGGTTAAACCTGCAAGAATTTCATTTTTGTAATTAATCTTTTGCGAAAAGTCAAAGAGACCTAAATAAGTTTTAGTCATGAATTAAAGTGTATAGGTGAATAATAAAAGATTCAATCAAAATTTCGAACAGCATTGTTGCTGAACGACATTTAAACTTTTAGAAATGCCAAAAGGAATTTCAAATAAAAAACTGTTTTAAAAATTTGGATATAGAAAATTTGCCTTGCTAAGAACAGCTAGTGCATAAAAAGACGAACTGATGTTGATCAGTGCTTTGTCACTCGGTTATATGAAACTTTATCCTTTTTTCTCATTTCGATTGCTGCAAAGATATAAAAAAACTGTATTTCTGGGAAAATGATTTATATTATATATTCTATCTTTGGCTATATGGAGAAATCAGCAATAGATAAAATCATGGCTCCGGTAAGCCGGTTTATTCATTTAGAATACACTAGCGGTATAGTATTGCTTGCTAGTGTCATTGTGGCGATTGTTTGGGCAAATTCTGGCTACCATGAATTTTATGAGCATTTGTGGCACATTAATTTTTCAGTGGGGTTTGATAACTTTATGCTAACCCACCCACTCCATATCTGGATTAATGATGGGCTAATGGCAATTTTTTTCTTCGTAATTGGCTTGGAATTAAAGCGGGAATTTATGGAAGGAGAACTCTCTTCACTAAAAAAAGCATCCTTACCTATGACTGCGGCGCTTGGGGGCATGTTATTACCTGCGTTGATATATTTTGCAATAAATAAAGGTACAGATGCTGATCATGGCTGGGGAATTCCAATGGCAACCGATATAGCTTTTGCCCTTGCGCTTTTGTCCATGGCAAGTAAGAACATTCCAGTTTCTGTAAAAGTATTTTTGTCTGCATTGGCCGTAGCAGATGACCTCGGGGCAGTACTTGTAATAGCGTTCTTTTATACAGCTGAAATAAATTTTATCTCGCTTGCAATCGGTGGCGGCTTCCTTATAGTTTTAATCGCAGGTAATTTATTGGGTATAAGAAGTAGTCTATTTTATCTAATCATAGGCATCGGTGTTTGGATAGGATTTTTGCTTTCCGGTGTACATGCAACAATAGCTGGAGTGTTAGTAGCTTTTACTATTCCTGCGGTGACTAAAATAAATGAACAAATTTACTCGGATAATCTTAGGAAGCTGTCCTACGATTTTGAGACGGACATACCGGAAAAAGGAAGTCTTATCACATCTAAGCAAAATAAAACTATACAAAACGTAAAGCGTTTGAGCATGGCTGCCGAGACCCCATTACAAACAATTGAACATGCCCTGCATCCATGGGTTGCTTTTGGTATCATGCCATTATTTGCCTTAGCTAATGCTGGCATCGTCATCGGATCAGACTTCTTTTCTTCTATCATAAATCCGGTATCAATTGGCGTGGCAGCAGGATTGATAATAGGAAAATTTACCGGGATTCTTCTTTTTTGCTGGATTATGGTCAAACTTAAATTAGCCAGTTTGCCGGAGCAAGCCAATTGGAAGCACGTCGCCGGGGTTGCACTGCTTGCGGGTATAGGCTTTACGATGTCATTATTTGTTAGCGGACTGGCTTTCAAAAACCCGGTTTTCATCGATCAGGCCAAGTATGGAATTTTAATCGCTTCAGTTCTTGCCGGGCTAATTGGCACTGTTGTACTCAAACGCATTGGCAAATCCGGTAGTTGACAAATTGGCCTACATCTTAGGTTTCTGCATTCATAGCTATAAGGAGGAGAACCCAAGTACTACTTTCCGTAAATGCCCAGAGCGAGAACAGTGGGATGGCTTATGTGCGAAGGGGTTTCGCAGGCCGCACCGTGCGTGGGGATTATAAATTATGATAGATTTTTTTAGCAATTCTATATAAAACAAAACCCATTGCGGTTTTTGCAATGGGTTTTCTGGAATAAAATATCCTTATTTAATTCTTATTTATTCTCCTGTGCTTTCAGTAAACGCTCATAGAGAGCTTCTTTTTCTGCATGGAGTTTTTTAATTTCTTCTACCGTCTCCATTAGTTTATCTAATGGGTTGAATGTGCATTTGTAATTTTCTGCGTATGCAACTGAATCATCCTGAAAAGTGTTTGCAATTATATTTACAGCTCTTTCCTCGTCAAAATTCCTGATTGCCTCCTCTGGAACCTTCAATATCTGAGCAATTTCCGCTAAAAGCGCATCTTCAATTTTTTCTTTGGATTCCAGAACTGAAATCTTTTTCTGGCTCCAATCCTCACCCAAAGAAGCGGCAAGCCCCTCCTGTTTAATCCCCATCATTTCACGAAAACGTTTCACATTTCTGCCTTCATGCACTTTATTTGGACAATCAGTTGTAGTACTCATATATTGTTAATTTGAATCAAATGTAAATATATCTATTTAAACATAAAAACGGTGGGACTTGCAATGCTGTTTGATCTTTTTTTGAATGGACTAGTATTTATTGCGACCTATCTGCATTAAATCCTGTGTTGGTCTTTGTCTGCTTTGTGTACTTTGCAAAGTTATTGTTTTATCGCAATCTTTTATACACTGATGCAATCTCTCAAGAAGTACATCCATTTTTTGGATCTGATCTTCGGACCTTTTTAGCAAATATTCTGAAAGTAAACATAAGTTTTCCGACATAGATTAATTGGAACAACAATGGTGCCGAAGAAGCTTACTTAGACCAAAAACGTCTATTTAAATTTTCAATCAATTGCAATGATATGCTTTGATTAATAGGTGATTGCATTCTTATATGAAACTGGTACGCTCGGATTTACTAGCTTAATCACATGTATAAATCAGTCTGTAAATTATCCCATAAATCGACTAATTAATAACCTAAAAAATTAATTTAGATCTTTTTTGTTAGGGTTCTTTGACTTGAACCAATTAAAGCCTAACATGAAAAAAGAACCAACCGTTAGCGAAAAAACCTCGTTGCGCTATTTAAAAGAAAAGGATATAAATAATCCGCATTTTCAAATCGTCTGCTTTTTCTGCGACGAAAACAATATTGAATCATTCCGCTTTGGAATGATCGACCTGATTAAGACAGCCTGTTCCAACGGGTATTATGGCAATAAGGACAGTTATTACTACCATCAGCAGCAGTTTGTAAAACTATTGGAACTGGCTTATGTACTAAATGAAAGCAGGGAAGATTTCAAACTAAGTACCGATCACCCGCTGTACAGGTTTTCTGACCATCCCTTTGAAATATATACCGAAAGTAAACACAAACCTTTTCCAGCTCTCCATTTTCGGACGCTCTATGGAACGGAGGTCAACGATGTAAGGATATTTTTTGAAGAATTCTTCAGCTATAAAAGTTTAGAAGACTGGAGGGGTATTTTAGATTCGCTGTTGTACTGCACGGGTGGGAAAATAACCCTGGATCAAATCTACAATTCCAAGGTATATGAAACCGTACTGATCCGGGAATACATAGAAAAAATGGTAGAGGTTATGGGCTTAGTCTGTGAAACTAAATCCCTGCCTTATATCAAAATCCATCATGCAGAGGATTTCAGGATCGAGGTTGAGGAAGAAGAGGCCGCTCTCCTAGTCAACCCTATCCCGCTGATGAGGTTTAACGAAAAGAACTTCCCGGAGGTGATCAACTTTATCGCAAATGTTATCGAGCCGGAAAAGATTTACTGCTTAAACCACCGAAGTGACCAGGATGGTAAAGATCATGCTGATCTGATTTTGGTCATCCCTGAAAAATATCCGCAGACATTCGAGGAAATAGAGACTATCGTAAAATTTGCATTCCTCAAGCACCTTCATTTGAGCTGTACGTTATTTAAAAGCTCATTTTTTCATAAGATGGTCAGTGAAGGGCATATTTATTTTTCCATGACCTGTAATGCCGAAAGCCTGGTTTATGATGATGGCAATAAGCCCCTTCCAAAGTTGAGACTAGATAGCAGGCCTGAAAAAATAGAAAAGACTAGGCAGGACTTTTCTACCGGGCTTGCCAAAGCCAAAACCTTTTATACTGCTGCCCAGACCTACCGGAATGACAACGTGATATTATCGGCCTTCATGCTGCACCAAGCCGCCGAACTATCTCTAAGGGCGTTGAACAGGTCGCTAACCACGCAGGACAAAACCACCCATAGCATAAAAGCACTGCTCAAATTCAGTTTACGCCTCACTACCAAATTATCCTTACTAATGGATAACGGCAGTGCTGAAGACGAACGCCTGCTGACCATATTTGAAGGTGCTTACCTGGGCTATAGGTATCATGAGAAATACACTATCGAACGTGCCGACCTGGATATTCTTTTTGACCGGGTCAAAGAACTGCACGCCATTGCGGAAGAAACTTTTGCAAACTGGATGGACAATTATGAACGCCTGATAAATACTGCTCAAGATGAACAATAAAAACCCAGAAAACACACCAAAAAGGAAAGCATCAACTCCTTACAAATTACTGCTGGAAGAGGTAACACATTTACCACACCCGGCTGATCTGATCACCGTAGAAGAACCGGAAGCGGAGAACTACCCGTACTGTAGCTATGAAATTACCCGGTTTAAAGGCCGTACATTGACCATTCGTTCAGGATGGCGGGATTATCATCAGCAGGAAATCATCATGATCAAAGATTATATCCTGGTGTCCTGTAACTGTGGAACTGAAGTCACACGGCTTTGCTGGCACGTTACCAAACTATTCACCAAGATGATTGAAAGAAGGGATTTTGGTTTTTTTGAGCGTTTTAAAAAATATCCTTTTACCGATACCGCTTTCTTTGAAAAGTACCTGACGCTGAAACCGCATTACCACTATGGTGTTACGGCTGTTCCTAAACCGGAATACGGCCATATTTATAACTATGAAAGTGCTATAGAGCCTGGACGCTTTATATTGTACCCTTCATTTTGCCCATTGCCAATAAAAACAAATGAAGAAGATTCTGGCCTGGTGGCTTATGTCATTGCGGCGCACTCTGGTTTTAGTGTCCCTTTTCTGGTCCCTTGCCAGGCAATAGTTAATGCTAACGGTACGGCTATCAAATCCTTTGTCAACTTTTATGATCCTGCAACTCACCAGAACGCTTGGATTCGGCAGGTAAATTACTGCATTCCTACAGCCGGGATTTTGATCAGCTCTTAAATTTTGAAACGGTACATAAGCAATACAAATACGCTCCCGGTGAAGAAAGAACAGCCTTGCGGCATACCGCTTTTAACTATTGGAAAAGAATAGTGCCAGTGTTGAAAGCGCAAGGTCAACTGTTTTACCACACCTTTTATAATAAGCTGGCCTACAAAGGGAGCCTCCCAAAAAACACGATGAGACCGATTGCGCTATCGGATGAACGGGTATCATTCAGGTTTGTTTTTTCCCAGCATAACGGCCATTACAAGCTTAGGGTTAAGGCGCAGTTAAACGGAACCGATTTTGACATTGGCGAGGTATTGCCTGCCGGAGACCCATTTTTCTTTTCACTGGAACAGGTACCCGGTTTGTTTTACCAGTTTTTTAGCCTAGAAGAAGGTCAGGCCATCGGCGAAATGGTTAAAGCCGGAGGAACTTTTACCGTTCTTGAAAATGACCTCGAAGAGTTTAACCAACTCATTTTATTCAAACTGGCATTGAATTATCCAGTAACGTTCGAGCTGACAAAAGCAGCAGCGTCGCAGGTGCTTGCTGCAAAATCAAAACGCATCAGGACGCTGGATCAAGGTGAATATGTTGCTTTTATCCCAGAGATAGTATACGAGGGAGGATTGGACATTCCTGTCCAGTCAGATGGCACTGAATTGCTAGAAGTTAAAAATGGCCAGGTGAAAGTCTTGCAACGTAACAATGCGGCGGAATCCGCTTTTAAAGCCTTTTTTATAGAGTTGCACCCTGCATTCAGGGGACAGGAAGCATTGCCCTATTTTTACCTGTCCAAAGAAACCCTTAGAACGGAACTCTGGTTTGCCCGAACGATCTATAACCTGAAAGACCCGAATATTATTTTTACAGGTCTGGAAAACCTAACGGGCATTGATTTCCATATCCAGCTCCCTGAGATCGATGTCAACATACAGCAGGAAAAAGGCTGGTTTGATATTGGCGTATCAGTAACTTTTGGTGAGGTCGAACTTAGCCCGGAAGAAATCCAGAAAGCCCTTAAAAAGCGATCCACTACCTTAACGCTTTCCAATGGAAAGACTGCGCATTTACCAGATGATTTTTTTACAAAGTTGACTACTGTTTTTCGAAGTGGCACACTAACCGATAAAGGTGTAAAACTTGCCGGGCAACACTATACGTTGATAGACCAGCTTTATACCAAAGCCGAAAGGCCTGATCTTGCGAAAATGGTTGCTGCAAGGGAAAAGCTGTTCAGTGAGCAGGAAAAAATACCATTAGTACCCGTTCCCGATAATCTAAGTGCTGTACTGCGGCCATATCAGTTAATAGGTTATAGCTGGTTGTGCCATCTGCATTCCTTAAAATGGGGCGGTCTGCTGGCCGACGATATGGGGCTGGGAAAAACATTACAGGTGCTTTCCCTGCTTCAACATCTAAAGAATAAAGGGCTTGCTGCTGCTCCGCATCTGCTGTTAGCCCCAACATCTTTATTATATAACTGGCAGGAAGAAGCGGCAAAATTTTGTCCAGAATTAAATGTGCTGGTATTTCATGGAACCGTACGGGAAAAGGATGTATCTGAATTAAAGAAGTATGACCTCATCATCACTTCCTATGGTACCGCTGCTGTCGATATTGCCTTTTTGCTCACGACCAGCTTTGATTACCTGATCCTGGATGAAGCGCAGGCGATTAAGAACCCATTTTCACAAAAGTTTAAGATGGTGATGCTCTTTGAGGCGCAGAACAGGCTTGCGCTTACCGGAACACCAGTTGAAAATAGTTCTTCCGATCTGTATGCGCTGATGAATTTTGTGAACCCCGGTTTTTTCGGAAGCCTAAGAATGTTTAAGGATAACCTTGCAGCCAAGGGAGATAATGAGGATAAAGAGCGGGCTGGAACTTTACTAAAAATGACGAAGCCTTTTATTTTAAGGCGTACCAAAAAACAGGTCGCAACCGATCTGCCTCCTAAAACAGAAATGACCATATGGTGCGAAATGGAACCTGCCCAGCGAAAAATTTATGACAGGTACCGAAAGGAGTTTAAAACTTACCTGACCGATAAGATTGATACCATCGGACTGGAAAACTCCAAACTGTACGTATTAAAAGGCTTAATGACACTTAGGCAAATTTGCAACTCTCCTGTGTTAATCAAAGATGCACCTGATTTTGATGGCCATTCCTGCAAAATTATCGAACTGATGGAGCACATTATGGAGAAAACAACAGGCCATAAACTGCTGATTTTTTCAGCTTTTACCGGAATGCTGGGGTTAATCAGATCGGGGCTTGAACAGCAGAATATAGCTTATGCCTATCTGGATGGAAAAACCAAATTGAATAAAAGAAAAGATGCGGTAACCAACTTTCAGGAAAATGAGGCTTGCAGGGTATTTCTGATCAGCCTAAAAGCAGGTGGAACAGGACTAAACCTGACTGCTGCCGATTATGTCTATCTGGTAGACCCGTGGTGGAATCCTGCTGTAGAAAACCAGGCAATCGACCGCTGTTACCGGATTGGACAGGATAAACATGTCATGGCCTACCGGATGATCTGTAAAGACACTTTAGAAGAAAAGATTTTAGAGATACAGGACAGGAAAAGAAAACTTGCTGGTGAACTGATCCCGACCGATGAAGGGATATTAAAATCCCTGGGAAAAGATGACCTGCTCAAATTATTTGGATAGTTAAAAAGTCCTACAAAAAAAAGCGAAGGGTTTGAAATGATCGCCCCCTCTGATTTGCCATTCATTATTTATTTATTGAATGGCAAATTATTTCATATCGTCCCCTTTAGTCGCACCTCTTACATTTATCATTTCACATTGATAAACTCAATCTTTCTTTTTCAGCGAATGCAGCCGCTTTCTGGCTTGCTTCGCCTCTTCAGCCGTTTCTCTGGCAACTTCTTCCGCATAGGCTTTTTCCAACGCCTCGGCTTCCAGCTTGATGGTATTCTCTTCCATTGTCTTAGGATTACGGATATAGGTCGTATCTGCCCAATGCCCCCAAGTGGGAGCCGTCTGCCTGATCGCACGAAACTTGATGTCATTGGCACTCATGCGGTTGTTTTCGTGGTTCAGGTACAGAGCTGTTCCGAAAGATGAGGCTGTGATTAGGAAACAGGCTGCTACACCAATGATGAGGTTTTTTGACCATGCTCCGAAATGGTGGTGATGTTCGTTTTTCACGGTGATGACCTTGGGCATAGTGCCCACGAGGTCTTTAACCTGATCGATCTGCTGGCTGATCTTCTGATCGTCATAACGCTTGTTGGACTTTTCTATCTGGCCAGAGATGTTAGCTAAAGTCTCTTTATACTGTTCTAAAAACGCCTTTAGAAATTCTGGTAGTTCGTTTTCGATGACTTCCATCCGCTTAACTAAGCCCAGAATGAGTTCTTCGGCCATTGTTACTTTTTCTTCTAATTCGTCCTGTTCCATAACATTGAATTTTGGTGGTGAGTACTTTGTTTATTTATCTGGTTACTCCCTGGGATTGCTCTGCTTGATGTTTCTTTCGTTTCCTGCGGGCTATTTCTGCATCTCCGACTGGGTCTGGTGCCGATGGGACAAACTCCGGGCGAAGCAGGATATTCAGCAGGTTTTCAACTACACCAGACGCATTCGGACTATGTCCATGCTCGGCATGAATGCCCTGCCGGATGGTCTCCCGTAACTGCTGCGCCAATGAGGGTTGATGCGCCTCCCTTGCTGCATGGTAAGCCTGTACCTGCTGGTTGCGGTTCAACTGTGCATCCATGCGGGAAAAGCTTAAACTCCTATCAATAGCGGAGCCCTTCATTTTCAGCCCGCCCTTTTCAAAAGAGATGCCCTGCACTTCTTTGGTACCGCTTTTGAACTTATAGGCGATACCGATGCCCCGTACGGTCAGCTTCGCTTCCAACTCTTTCCAGTTCTTGGAAGTTTTCATAGCCGCTTCGATGGCATCATAAAGTTCATACCTGATCTTTTCCCTGCCATTTAAAGCCTGCCTGTTGACCTGTTCCTTGCCCTTGCCCCAATGGTAACCGTATTTTAAGGTAAGCTCTCTGCAGGCTTTGATGTTGCGTGCGTAATTATTCTTATCGGTGATCGTAGCCCCCTTGTTATCGACCCTGTTATAAACCACATGCAAATGTGGGTGCAATCTATCATGGTGACGTACCACCACGTATTGCGTATCCCGGATACCCATCTTATGCATATACTCTTTGGCATGTTTTAGCATAACCGAATCGGTCAGTTTGGACAGGTCTTCCTTGCTCCAACTTAAGACCAGATGCCCGACCGCCTTGCCCAGTTCCGGCCTCATTTTTCGTTGCAGGTTAAAATCATTTGTTAACGTGGTGGCGTTCTGCATCCTTACACCCTCGGCAAAAAGGATCTTCGCTTCGGGCTTATCCACGATGTAGCGGACACAGCCCCCGAAGCTTTTTCCTGTAATCGGTTTACCGATCATGGCTATTGATTTTGGTTAATAATTCTTCGATCTGCCTGATCAACGCCTGGCATTTTAAAGCCAGTGTAGGCAAGCCTTCCACGTGGGCGAGATGGGTCAACTGGTTCAGGTTATTGGCCATCCCCGATAGCATCCTGAACCAGCCGCTTTCCTCCGGGGTAAAGCGGGGAAAAACCCTTGCAATCTTCGCCGCCCTGCGGAACCACTCGCTCGGTTTCAGCCCCGCATTTTTTGCACGCTGGGCTATCAATTGTTTTTCCGTCGGGGTTAATCGGATCATCAGCAGATCACTACGGCTGATCGTTTTTTTTGGTCTGCCGGGCACCCTTTTTTTCTTTATTTCACTACCAGTTGTCGCTGTTTTCATGCGCTGCTTTCCTTTCCAAATCTTCTATAGATACTTTCTTAATTCCTTTTTTTAACCGACCAACGGGAGCGAGTCCGGGGCATCCCTTTAGGGTGAATCCGGGTTTTTGTATAGCAAAAACATTAACTCGCTCCCTACAAAGCGCATAAGTTTGACGTGCTAAAAGCTTCGGCAAACCTTAGCGGTTTCCATGCCTTGATGGCTCCTGTAAGGAGTATCAGGGCTCAAAACTTCGCCGGGATTTCCCGGCTCCTTTTTACTGGTCTACTGGCCGCTCATTTAGGCGGCCAGTAGACCAGGCTACCCCTGATCGGATGGTAGGATGGCTGGTAGCGGATGTACCCAAACTCATCTAATTCTTTGATACATTTATGGTATGTGGCAACCGATGCAATCCGGCTGTATGCCATGAGTTTTTTACGTGTAACGGCAAAGGGACTGGCAAAACCGCCATGCTGCCAACAGACAAAAAGTGCGGCAAACAAGCTGACATGGGTAGCCAGCATCCGGCTGTCTGCACCCATGCGCCTGACCAGTTTGCTGTAGTCCGCCGCCTTGTTATGGATGCCTGTTTCGGTCATGGCTGGCCTCCTTCTAATAGGCTTGTGATATCCTCCAGCTTATAGTACATCATTCCGCCAATCTTTGTATAGCGTAATGTTCCGTTGATCCGCAGGTTTTGAAGCGTTCCCGGTGAAATATTCAGCAGCTTGCGTACCTCTGCGCTTTTGAGCCATTCTTTGGCCTTCTCCTGCGGTTTTATAATGGCTTTAATGTCATTAAGTAGTTCGGCTTTAAATTGCCTTAAATCGTCCTTCGTGATCAGTTCTACGTTCATCTTGTTCTCCTTTTTTGATAATTGAATAGTTACATAGCGGATTAGCTATATAGCTGGATAGCCGTTTAGTTATATAGCCATTTAGTCGTATAGCTTTATAGCTGGCAATTGCCTGGCTTTTGTACATGCTTATGTACCGTCAGCTGTCTTCTGTCGCATGATTTCCAGCACTTCGCTTTTTTTGAAATACACACGCCTGTGGAGGCGTAAAAAGGGCAGCCCCTTTTTCATCCAGTCTGTCAGGGTGACCAGTGATACACCAAGCTCGGCGGATAGTTCCTGTTTGGACAACAGGCGTTCTTCCTGCTCCTGTCTGGAACTGCCGCCTGTTTTGAAATGCTCTTGTAGTTCTGCCCGCAATGCATCCCGGATGCACTGGCTAAGGGCTTGTTCATTGATAATCTCCATAGCCTTTGTTTTGGGACAAAAGAATGCTATGGAAATGGCTTGCCTGTACCATAAAGATTTTTATGGTAACTTGGGGATGTTTAAATTAAGTTGGTGTTCAAACGCAAAGCACTTGATATCAAATTGATACGATTTTAAAGTGTAAAAGATTTACCGATCAATTATGAGTGCGTTTTCCTATCTTTTTTTAGGTTTGATCTCAAAAACCTTCTGATCCATTGGAACAAGACGGGTTCGCCCGCCAGGATTTTCCCTGTCTTTTGGAAAATAACTGCGTACACGTTCCATGTCCAGCTCCTTTTTATCCACCCGAAAATACTTACATATCATCTTGACCCATACAATAGGAAACTTTGTAACCATCAGCATTTCTTCCTTGATTGTGAGATCAATCAATTGGTTAAAAATGTCATAAATAGTCAGCAGGTGCTCTTTAGGAATATCGATATATTGTTTAGTTTCCAGCTTTTTTGCGATACTTAAATCTTCTTTCAGTTTAACAATTTCTGATTGTTGTTTTCTGATTACTTCGTGCTGATCAGCGATAATTTCAGGTAAGGTCTTTTGGGTATGCCACTGGTCAATGGAGCGAAGATACTTTTGAAAGTTTGTGAGCTTATCCAATAGTTCCATATCCAGCGCATGGCTTGAATTAAAGGGGTTTTTATGCTCAATAAAATTGATGCGTCTAAGGACGATCTGCCACACAAAAGTGAAAAACTCTTCTTCGCCCTCCGGTTCCTTTCCTAAATAATAGGTTAGGTGATACCTGTAATAAGCAGGATATTCCTGTTCTGGCAGTGTAAATAGTTTTCTAATGAAAAGATTATCCTCGTAGCCATTTTTTAGCCCGATGATCGTACCTATATCATAGCGGTGCGGATTAAGGTCATAAGCTTCGTGTGCTTTAAAATATTTGTTGGGCATGGCTACGGGTTACTTATCTTACATGGACGGAATAAATTACTTACCCAAATTTAATGATTATTGAGCCATACAAAGAAGATAAACCATCTCTTCAATAAAGTCTGTTAATAAGAAT
This sequence comes from Pedobacter sp. ISL-64, assembly GCF_018613605.1. Taxonomy (GTDB): domain Bacteria; phylum Bacteroidota; class Bacteroidia; order Sphingobacteriales; family Sphingobacteriaceae; genus Pedobacter. Next base: position 409,798 of record NZ_JAGGPU010000004.1, read on the forward strand.
GCACGGATGCTTTGAATATTAGTAGTTTCACATTAAATTTTGATTTGTTAAAATGTAATCGTAATATTGCGATACAAAATTATGGGACTTACAAAGACAGAAATATTTACCGAAGAACAAAACCAGCTTTCGCTGCTTTTGAAAGCCATGGCACATCCTGCTCGCATTGCGATCCTCCAACAGATTATTGCCGCTAAAGCATGTATTTGCGGTGATCTTGTTGAGGAATTAGGGTTGGCTCAAGCTACCATTTCCCAGCATTTGAAAGAATTAAAAAATGCAGAGATTATACAGGGCACTATTGAAGGCGTTAAAGTGTGCTACTGTATAAACCCTAAAACATGGAATCTACTTGAAAAAGAATTGGGAGCATTTTTAGGTTCTTATAAACTGGAAGCTAACTGCTGTTAAAAAAAATTTAAACAAAAACATCGCAATATTGCAATAATACTATGAAAGAAAGCAACGACATAACAAATCATCAGGTTAAAGCCCAAGAGGTTTTGCACTTGCTTTCTGACAGAAATGCTGTTACAATTTTAAAACGTATCCTTTTAGCCAATACCTGTATTTGTGGGGATTTTATTGGCGTACTTGATATGAGTAATCACGAACTAACCGATCAACTTAAAAAGATGTTGAGTTCAGGCATCATTAAGGGAAATATTGAGGGGACTAAAATCTGTTACTGCATCAGTCCAGATATGACCTTGCTGCTGCAAAACATATTAGATAGTACCCAAACGGCCTATACTGCAAATCAGTATTGTAATGAGTGTTAATTAAAATATAAAATAAATAAATCTTTAAATCATGGACAATTTAGAACTGACCAACTGGCAAACCTTCAAATCAACTTTAGAACAAAATCCAGACTTAACACTGCAATTCCAATATGCGGAAGGTAAATGGGTAGACGCATCTTACCACATCACCGAAATTAAACAAGCACCGATCGTATCTGTTGACTGTGGCGGGAAGATGAACACATGGACAGAGATTATTGTACAGCTTTGGGAACCTTCGGTACAAGACAGCGAAAGAGCAATGCAAGTTAGCAAGGCTTTATCTATAGTAAAGCTCGTAGAAAAGTCATTGCCTTTAAACCCGCTGGGAACAGTAAAAATAGAATTTGGTAATTCTCAATTTGATACAAGACAGATGTATCCAGGACAATTTATCATAGAAGGTGATAACCTGATTGTGAACCTGATTCCAGATTTCACACAATGTAAGGCGATTTCAAGAGGCGGAAGTTGTGGTACAACTGATTCGGGAGAAGAGTGTTGTGCACCTGCCGTAAAGTCAGAAAAAACAAAACTTGAAATGGTAAACCTTGCAAGTGCCGGACAAGCTTGTGAACCAGGTTCCGGTTGCTGTTGATTAGATATGAAAATAATAGAAATGCTCCCAATCCACTGGGAAGATGTCAGAGCCATTTACCTGCAAGGCATTGCAACTAAGCATGCGACTTTTCAAACCGAAGCGCCAAGTTGGGAAGAATGGGATAAAAGTCATTTATCCAAATTAAGATATGTAGCTGTTATTGGTGGTGAAGTTGCTGGATGGGCAGCCTTAACCGCTGTTTCTGGCCGATGCGTCTATGCGGGAGTAACAGAAGTGAGTGTTTATATACACGAAGGGTATCGAAGCAAAGGTGTTGGTACAGCTTTATTACAGAAACTCATCGCTGAAAGCGAGGCAAATAACATCTGGACACTACAATCAGGCATTTTCCCTGAAAACATAGCCAGCATTACCCTTCATGAAACACTGGGCTTCCGCACTATTGGTTACAGGGAAAAGATTGGCAAGATGGACGGAATTTGGCGGGATACGGTACTAATGGAAAGAAGAAGTAAAATAACAGGACAAGACTAAATAAAATAACAGGACAAGACTAAATAAAATGAAAAAAATACTCGTGCTGTGCACAGGGAACAGTTGTAGAAGCCAACTTGCAGAAGGTTATTTAAGATATTTTGCAGCAAATAAGGCAGAAATATATAGTGCTGGAATTGAAACACATGGGGTTAATCCTAAAGCTATTCAGGTAATGGCAGAAGATCACATTGACATTTCTGCGCATACTTCAAACCATGTAGATGAATACGCTAAGATTGTCTTTGACGCTGTAATTACTGTCTGTGATAATGCTAACGAGGCTTGTCCTTTCTTTCCCGGCAAGGTTGACCGTTTTCACCAGAACTTTCCCGATCCGGCAAAAGCAACCGGCACCCCAGAAGAAGTGATGGCAGAGTTTCGGAAGGTGCGTGATCAAATTAAAGCTTATTCAGCAGACTTTGTAAACCAATATGTAAATAAACAATAATGAGTGCAAACAATTGTGCCCCTGTGGCAGAGCGTAAAAAACTAGGATTTTTAGACAGATACCTGACCCTGTGGATATTCATTGCTATGGCAATCGGTGTTAGCATAGGCTACTTTATACCTTCTTCGGCTGGCTTTATAAATTCATTTTCAAGTGGAACAACGAATATCCCTCTTGCGATTGGCTTGATCTTAATGATGTACCCGCCACTGGCCAAAGTGAAATATGAAAAAATGGGGGAAGTATTTAAAGATACAAAAGTGCTTAGTGTTTCGTTGGTACTCAATTGGGTCATTGGCCCATTATTGATGTTCTTTCTGGCGATAACCTTTCTAAGGGATTATCCCGAATATATGGTTGGACTGATACTGATTGGACTTGCCAGATGTATTGCAATGGTCGTAGTTTGGAATGAACTTGCAGAGGGAAACAGGGAATATGCGGCTGGTCTGATTGCCTTAAACAGTATTTTTCAGGTGTTATTATACAGTGTTTTTGCCTATGTTTTCATTACGGTTTTACCGCCTTACTTCGGATTAAAAAGCCTTGAAATTGATGTGACCATCGGCGAGATTGCCAAATCTGTAGGTATCTATTTAGGTCTTCCTTTTGCAATGGGCATCATCAGCCGATATTCATTAATTAAACTAAAGGGTGAAGAGTGGTTTCAAAATAAGTTTGTTCCACTGATCTCTCCGATTACCTTAGTTGCATTACTTTTTACCATTGTCATCATGTTCAGTCTTAAAGGAAGCCTGATTGTTAAAATACCAATGGACGTTGTACGTATTGCCATCCCGCTGGTCATTTATTTTTCCATCATGTTTGTAATTAGCTTTTTTGCAGGGAAATATTGTGGGGCTGACTATTCCAGAAGTACATCAATTGCTTTTACAGCTACAGGAAATAACTTCGAGCTGGCAATTGCTGTAGCAATTGGCGTATTCGGAATCAATTCAGGGCAGGCATTTGCAGGTGTAATCGGTCCTCTGGTTGAGGTTCCTGCACTGATCGCATTAGTGAACCTTGCTTTCTGGTTCAGGAAAAAATACTATACAAATGCACAAATCACAAACTGATTCTTTTAACCTTTTATATTATTTATGAAAATTGCTTTATTCTCTGATATTCATGCCAATCTTCCAGCATTGGAAGCATTCTTTAAAGACGTTGAAACAAAAAATACAGATGCCATTTACTGCCTTGGAGACTTGGTAGGCTACAACATCTGGCCTAATGAGGTAATCGACGAAATACGAAAACGGGGAATACCCACCATTGCGGGGAATTATGATTGGGGCATTGGCCGTTCAAGTGATGACTGTGGCTGTGCTTATAAAACTGATGAAGAAAAGGCTATGGGTAAAGTATCTATATCTTACACCAATGAGGTTGTTAAAGACGAACAACGTAACTACCTGCGAACCTTACCCGCACACATCAGACTGGAATATCAATTGAACGACGAAAAATTTAACATCCTGCTGGTGCATGGCAGCCCACGTAAAGTGAACGAATATCTTTTTGAAGACAGGGACGAAAAGAGTATGTTACGCATCATGGAACAGGCGAATGCGGAAATCATGTGCTTTGGACATACACACCAGCCATATCATCGCATTTTAAACTCTGGTACCGATGGCAATAGTCATTTCAGACATGCCATCAATATAGGGTCGGTTGGCAAACCAAAGGACAAAGACCCACGGGGTGGCTATGTTATAGTTAACATTAATCCTGACAGTACAATAAATGATAAAGACAGTATTCATGTTGAGTTTGTGCGCTTTGAATATGATATAGAAAAAGCCGCAAAGGCTGTAGAGCAAAGCCCGCTGCCTAATGCGTATGCAGATATGTTAAGAAATGGGTAATATGAAAATTGCACTATTCTCCGACATACACGCCAATCTTCCTGCTTTTGAAGCAATGCTAAAGGATATGGATAACCAAAAACCCGATGCCGTTTATTGCCTAGGTGATTTGGTAGGATATCATATATACCCCAATGAAATCATTGATGAAATCCGAAGGCGGGCAATTGGGACATTAAAAGGTAACCATGATGAAAAAGTAGAAAGTATAATTACCTCCTCTGAAAGTTTACAGGAAGCAGGGAAGAAATATGCTTATCACTTGATTAACCAGGGAAATAGAGACTACCTAAAAGCACTTCCTGCGCACATTCGGCTGGAATATAAACTCAATAATAAAAAGCTCAATTTAGTGCTTGCTCATGGGAGCACCAGAAGTATTGACGAATATATACTTATCGATACTGAAGAGAACTACGTTTTAGATTTGCTAAAAGAAGCTGATGCCGATCTGCTCTTTGTTGGTCACTCCCATAAGCCTTACGATAGGATTTTGCAGGACGCCAATGGCGAATTTAAGCACGTAATTAATCTTGGGTCTGTTGGTAAGCCAAAGGATGGAGATACAAGAGGTTGTTATGTCATCCTAACTATCAATAACGATAGTTCAACACTTGTAAAGGAAAGTATAAAGGTTGAGTTTAGAAGGGTTGAATATGATGTAGAATTATCAGCTAAAGCAATAGAGGATAGCCAATTGCCTAATGAATTTGCCGATCACCTAAGAAATGCCAATTAGTATTGGCAACGGGTTAGCATAACTTAAGCAGTTGTTCGGGGCATGTAGATAATAATACATGCTCCAATAAGTGCGATACCTGCGCCAATTATATCCCACTTATCCGGTTTAAATCCATCAACTTTCCATGCCCAAACTAATGCAAGGACAATAAAAATACCTCCGTAGGTTGCATATACACGACCAAAATTGGCAGTCTGCCACGTTGCAATCACTCCGTAAGCAGCAAGTATAATAGCACCAATGATACCATACCATAATGGTTTACCTTCTTTAAGCCACAACCAGATTAGGTAACCTCCACCGATTTCACAAATTCCTGCAAGTATAAAAATAGCTAGTGATCTGATAATGTCCATTTTGTTGTTTTAAAGATTGGGTTCGAGTTCAGTAATTTAATATGCGTTATCCAGCGGCTTGAAATTTCCACAAAGAACTCGCTCTGTTTTTTGATCCAGTCCCGGTTGAGTCCCAAAAGAATGCACGGGATGCTTCGGTCGCATCGGTAAGGTCCTCCATGCGCTGCGGTGGGTTTTGGAGAGGTCATCAAAATTGCTCAGGTAGATTTAGGTTTGACTGGAAAATTATTCTGGTACTGCATCAGCTTGCAAAAAGCCGAAACGGCCAGCATTTTTTACGATGTTTGAAAAAAGTTGAAGTCACCCCCAAATACGCGGCTCAAAAAAAGCCCCGGACAGCGGAATTCAGTTTATATTCCTGCTAAAAGTATTCACCTATCTTGCTGACCACCTGCCCAATATCAAATGGCTTCGCGATATACGCATCCGCCTGGCAGGCTTTATGGTCATGCATCGGCCAGTCAGCCGACATCATCAGAACCGGAATATCATGCTTCTGAGCAGACTTTATTTCTGCACACAATTCCAATCCATTGCCGTCCGGCAATCGAACATCCATCAATAATAAGTCTGGCCTGCCTGTCACTAAAGCCTTTCGAAATTCTGTTACCGTCTCAAAAACATAAACCTGGTATCCTTCATCTAACAGTAGGTGGTTTAATATAAATCCTATGTCTTTATCGTCTTCTAAAATATAAATCTCCTTGTGCATATTGGTATCCATGTGTCTATAAATCAACCACCATGTGGCATATTTAGTTTAAAAAAATTGAAATCCGTACTCCCCGGGCCATCAGCTATTCTAGCTTTGGGCTGCAGCTTTTAAAAAAACCTTAAACACAGTACCTTTTCCAAGCTCACTCTCCACAGTGATTTTCCCGCCAGAGTTGTTTACAATTTCATTAACTAAATATAATCCAACGCCCGAACCCTCTACCGAATCATTCAGACGGTGATATTTTGTAAAAATGCTTTTGAGATCCTTTTCAGCAATGCCTGTCCCATTGTCTGTGATACTGATAACCATGTATTCATCCTCCTTCTCCGTAGCTATCAGAATTTCAGGTCTCCGTTCAGGCGAAGCGTACTTAATCGCATTGTTGACCAAGTTATAAACCAAACTCCTAAGCTTGCGCCGGACAAAAACGATTTCCGAAAAGTTAATTTCACTTTTAATTACCGCCCTGGACTCTTCTACCAGAGGTGCAAGCGTGAGACGGACATCCTCCAGAATATGTTCAAAGTTTATAAGCTCTTCCTCAGCCTGGTATTTATGATTTATCCGCCGTGCACTTGTCAGATCATTAATGATCTGCTGCATATTGAGCAAACTGTTTTCGACCTTCTCCAATAACACAGGGAATCGCTCCATCCCTTTTTCAGGAACCTTTTTGAGCATCTCGATGGTCAGGCTCAGGCTGGTCAACGGTGTCTTGATATCATGAGAAATCGTATCCAACAAAATCTCATGCTCTGCAATCAGCTTTTCCTGCTCTTTTAAATCCTGAATTCTCCTGGTCACCTCCACAAAAGTAATAATGACCCCATTGGTTTTATTTTCCTTCTGCACACGATAAGGCAAAATATTCATCTGGTACCAGCGCATGTCGGTTGTTTGTATTTCCTTTTCCAGGATTTCCCCAGTATCAATGACATGCTGGATATTGTCAATGATTGCCGGAAAACGAAAATTCTCCTTGATATCGGCAATTGGTCTTCCCACATCAGTCAAAGCGAGGCTAAACTGCTTCATCGCCGGAGGGGTAAACTTCCGCAGGATCAACTGGGCGTCAACAAAAAGTTGCGGAATAATGGTATTTCGGAAATAGTTTTCCAGCTCATCGTTAAGCTCAATTAGCGTATGGATCTGATCAGTTTTATTAGTCATAGGACAGATTTTGGACAAAAAAAATAGATATAGCGCGCTAAGGTAGGTATTTAAGTCAACACAAGTTAAACTCTATTGGCATTAGAGGCTAAATATAGATGCACATGAACAAAATCTTCTGATTCCTCTACTTTAATTAGAAAGGATTATCAATAGAATGATATTGAATATGCTGGCGTCGTTTCCATCCAGCAGGATATGTAACAACCTTATAATATGTTTTTACTTTATTAGGTAAATTGGTACTACTCAATTAGCTCATTATCAAATTGTCTGTCCAATGGCAAGCTAAACCAAAAAGTACTACCATCCCCGAGATGGCTGTCAACACCGATCTCCCCGCCATGCCGCCTGATAATTTCCGAACAAATATACAATCCCTGCCCAAGTGCTGAGGCGCCTCCTCCTGTGTAATCGACGCGGTAATAGCGGTCGAGCAGATAGGGAAGCTTTTCAGGCGGAATCCCCTGTCCCTGGTCTCGGACGGAAATCTTTACTTTGTCACCTAACTTTTCCGCTGAGATATAGATATCTGTAGAATTCGGTGCATATTTCATTGCATTGTTCACAAAATTTACCAGGACCTGATCGATCCTATGCTCATCGGTCTCCACAAAAAGCGGTTCTGATTCAGAAATGTGTAACCGGAACTTTCCTTCGACCTTAACGTGACAGCAGCTTGCAGATAACCAGTCGCCCACACTGAACACTTTTTTCTGCAAAGAAATCTGTCCCTCCTTGATACTTCCGGTATGCAGTAGGTCCTCGACAAGGTGCGGACCTTCTCCACACTTCGGTTTGTCTGGGACATAAGTTTAAAAAGTCTTTCGTTTCCCTCCAGATCCACCATCCTTTCCATTAACTGGAGTGATGCATTTAAACTGGTAATGGGCGTTTTCAGCTCGTGGCTGGCCACGGAGATAAATTCATCCAGATGCTGGATCGTTTTTACATGCTGATCGATGTCCGTACAGGAACCCATCCATTTTTCTACATTTCCACCAGCAGAAATCAGGGGCAGGGCTCGTACCCTATGCCTTTACCGTCGTAGAAGAATTTCCATCTGAAAGTCTGCTTTCGAAAGTACTGCAGCAGTCCTGTTCTTGATCAGCTTAAAACGGTCCTGGAAATGGACTTTAGAAAGGATCTCCTTTGTTTTAAACTTACTATCCTCTAGTCCAAAGAACAGCGTAAAACGGCGGTTGACGTAGCTAATCTCTCCATTAGGTTCTGCCGTGAAAATCATTTCTGGTATAAAGTCAGAAAGCAGATCGAACTTGCTTCGCTCCGAATCGGCCTGTTTTTTAGCCTCCCAAAGCTCGGTTTCGTATTTGCGATCACTTATTTTATATACGGTTGCATTTATAGTCGCAAGCTTACCTGCCTGATTGTGGAAGACACCGGAATTGATTAGCGCGGGAAAAGTAGAGCCATCTGCCCGAACAAAATCAAAATTGATTTCATTTACAACAGACTGCATGCGCAACCTTTATCACCAAAGAGAACCTCATCCTTTATGATGCCCCTAATGGCAAGGTTTTATTTAAAAAGATAAGGGTATTTTCCTTCCACTTGTGGTAACATCGGTTAAAGGAGAATGGGTCAGGATAAAGACCGACATTCCTTCCAGTTCTGGCACTTCCAAAAAATTATGAGGGCTGGATCAGATGGCAGGAAGGGACTAATAGACTGATCGATAGCCCCTAATAACTGGAATTTTGGAAGTAACAGATTCTAAGTCTTGTACTTTATTTGAAAATCGGTGACTAAATAATCTTTTCGACCACTCCAACGCTTATCGAAGCAATAAGGATTCTTTGTCCTAACGATAACCTTATGCAATTAAATTTGGATTTTTTGATACAAACAGTTATATTTAAATCATAGTATTTGCATACAAAAAGTTTTAAAAAATAGGTGCGTCATTCGGGGAGTTTGAATTTCAAAACCACTCTAAAATATTGCAAACGTTGATTTTTACACTAGGTGTAAATCCCAGCGGGATCACGAAAAGCCTCACAGAAATGTGGGGCTTTTTGCATTTTCAATGCTTATTCTATAGGATCAAGCGTAAATCCGGATCAAGCAAAAAAGTTGGGGGATGGAGGTATTTTTGGATTGGGAATAGGAAAACAGCGTTAGTAGTGCTTGGCTACTGTAGTCCCGCCTTCCACTTTACTTCGCTTCGTGTTCGTTCTAGTCAGGTTTAAACAACAAGGACAGTGGTTTTTGGTGGGATTTCCGCCTGAAAATTGGTTCAAGGTTTAGTCCATTTTCTTCTTGACATCCAGCCTCCGGGCTTTCGGACCTCTCTTTACAAGCCCAGGTCAATAGCCCCTACAGCAGCGAAATCCTTTTGGCTTGAGGTTCATGAGCGGTATAGACCGAGTTTCCAAAAGATTGGAGCGTATGGAGGGACTGCCATTGTTCGTAGCACTACCATTGCGCTGCAAATTAATATTAACTTCCCCAACTTTTACGCTTGATCCGATTTTCTCTGGTTCTGATGTTCTTTTATGTATTGTATAACTATTAGATCTGCTTTTGTGATGTCTCCACTAATATATTAATTTGAAAGTAAGTTGACGCCGGAAGGTGATGAAAAATCAAAATGTACCTTTAAGATATTCAGCGTATTTATAGAAGGGAAGATTCTGAAAAACAGTAACAATCATGACATGTTAAACAAAGTAAGATTGACATGTTGAACAAAGCTAGCCGTTTATAAGTCCGTTATTTTTGTTGTGAAATAAAACAATAAAAAAATGAGAACTAATAATTACAACGGTGCATTACAAAAACCAATAGGTTCAGGATTTAATGCAACATCTACCACAAATGATGTAATAGCAGGGGTTAACCTTACGGGAAAAACGGCGATCATTACCGGCGGTTATGCCGGGATTGGTTTGGAGACCACCAAAACATTTGTACAAGCAGGAGCAACCGTGATTGTGCCTGCGCGTGATATTGAAAAAGCTAGGAAAAATTTGGCAGGAATTGCCAATGTAACGGTGGAAGCAATGGATTTAACCGATTTTAACTCCATTAATACTTTTGCCGAAGCGTTTTTAGTCAATAGCCGACCGCTCGATTTGCTGATTAACAACGCGGGCATTATGTGGGTACCCTTACGTAGAGATGCACGCGGTTACGAATCGCAGCTATCTACCAACCATTTAGGGCATTTCCAACTGACAGCGAAATTATGGCCAGCATTAAAAAAAGCCAATGGCGCAAGGGTGATAAATGTATCTTCTTACGGACATCAGATTGCACCGTTTAATTTTGAAGATCCTAATTTTGAACAGCAAGAGTATCAAACCCTGGTAGGATACGGACAATCAAAATCAGCCAATAACCTGTTTGCTGTTGAGTTGGATGCACGTGGATCAAAATTTGGTATCAGGGCTTATTCTTTGCACCCAGGCTCTGTAAATCACACCGATTTGGGAAGAGAGGCGCCTATGGAACTCTTTCAGCAAATGGGTACTCATGATGCTGAGGGCAATATTTTTCCAGAAGTAGAAAAGAACCTAAAACAGCTTACACAAGGTGCAGCTACAACGGTTTGGTGTGCCACTAGTCCATTATTAAATGATTTGGGCGGTGTATATTGCGAAGATGCAGACATTGCCGAACTGGATTTAGGTAATATCGAACACCTCATGTCTGAACCATCAAGTTTACGCGGAGTAAGACCTTATTCTGTTGATGAAATAAATGCAAAAAAACTGTGGGTTTTAAGTGAGCAGATGGTTGGCATAACATTCAATACAGATTAATTAAAATCAATTATTTGTATTTTAGCAAGGCAGTAATTTAAATCAGGTACCTACGCAATAATGGAGTTTCAAACAAAATATATCACCCCAGAGATCAAACTCTCCTGTTATGAAGATAAGTTGTTTAAAACAGAGGTGGTTTTCGACAACCATATGCTGGTATGGTTTATTTCTGGAGAGACCAAAATTATTGAGGCCGATAAGGAACATGTATTTAATGCTGGAGATATTTTTTTGATTCCAAGGAACCAGCTTGCCACCATCATCAATTATCCAAAAGATGGGCAACCGCATAAAACAGTGGTTATGCATTTGTCGGCAAAGCGATTGAGAGATTTTTATACCAATATTGATGTTGGGCATAAAGTACAGGTATCGCAGAAAATTTTGAGTTTTAGTCATCACCCTCTGCTTAAAAGCTGTCTGGCATCATTAATCCCTTATTTTGATCTTCAGGAATCTTTTCCGGAGCATATTGCGGCAATGAAAATAAATGAAGCCATTAATATTCTCCGGTTTATTGATGCAGATATCGATCATGTACTGGCTAATTTTCAAGAGCCTGGTAAAATTGATCTCGTAGATTTTATGGAGAAGAATTTTATGTTCAATATGCCACTAGATAAATATGGATACCTTATTGGCCGTAGTTTATCAACTTTTAACCGTGATTTTAGAAAAGCATTTAATCTTTCACCACAAAGATGGCTCACCAAAAAAAGGTTAGAACTGGCACATTATCAACTTGTAGAAAAGCATAAAAAACCTATTGAGGTATATATGGAAACAGGTTTTGAAGATTTATCGCATTTTTCTTTTGCCTTCAAAAAAGAATTTGGATATGCACCCTCTGCATTAATAAAGTGAAGTATATAAAATCAGATAACATCTTCATGTTGTCTGATTTTATTGAAATTGCCGGAAGGGATGAACAGATAACCTTAATCTTTCTTTTTAAGCCAGGCAACTTGTTGATTGCTTTCATGCGGCTGACCTAGTATATCTTTGTACAGATCAGGTTTCCTCGCCTGAATATATCGGTATCCTCCAGCATTGGTAAGTCGGTCGGGGTTTAATTCTGCTATAACAAATTCATTGCCTAAAAATCTGCATTCGGCCATTACATCACCAAAAGGGTCGATAATCATAGAACATCCATTTTTAAGCTGATCGTCATCCATTCCAATTGGATTGGCAAAAACGGCATATATTCCATTGTCGTAGGCTCGGGCAGGTAACCATTTCATTAGCCATTCCCGGCCTTTTAATCCATCAAATTCAGTACGTAATAAATCGCTATTGTCCTCCTTGTTTTCCCAAAGTTTAGCGTCTACAAAGCCTGCTCCAGGTCGGGTAGAGGGTGTACACATGGTTACATGTGGCATAAAGATGATTTGTGCACCTAAAAGTGTGGTTGCCCGTACATTTTCTATAATATTATTATCATAGCAAATTAAAATGCCGCATTTCCATCCATATAAATCAAATACTGTAAAAGCATTGCCAGGTAAAAGATGAGGGTTTATAAACGGATGCAGCTTTCGGTGTTTGGCAATCAGGCCTGTTCCATCAACACAAACATAAACTTTGAATAGGTTGTCGTTTTCATCTTTTTCGAATAGTCCCGCAAGAATAGCGATGTTAAATTCTTTGGCGAATTCAATTAACTGCGTAACGCTTGGGCCTTGTGGAACAAATTCTGCTAGCTCAAGCATCTGTGGTTTAGAAAGGTGCCTGGCAAAGGTGTAGCCTGTTATTGAGCATTCGTGGAAAGCAATTGCTTGTGCACCTTGGTTTGCAGCTTGCCTGGTTAGTTGCTTAATTACAGAAAGGTTATACGCTTTATCTCCGCTTTTATTTTCGAACTGTGCTGTGGCTATTTTAAAGTTTTTCATTTTTAATGTGTTTTTGCTAAACTGTTCAAAGCTAACAAGTGCGATTCCGAAAAATTTGTATAAAACCGACAAAGATATTAGTGAAGGGGCATAAGGTTTATCGCCAGCATCTGAGTAGTATCTTTATAATGGGCGGGCGTAAATCCGGTCATTTTTCTGAAATTGCGGTTAAGGTGGGCATGATCATAATAGCCAGATTCATAAATCAACTCTGCTATTTTTTTTTATGGGGCTGTTTTTGAAGCAACTTAAGGAAGTGCTGAAACTTAATGGTATCTGCAAACCTTTTAGGGGAGGTACCAATATGTTCACGGAATTTACGTTCTAGCTGTCTTTCGGTTGTAGGAAGTGTTTTGAGTAAATCTCCTATACTAATAATACCTTGATGCTGATAGATCAGCTTCATGGCCATCGTAAAATCGGCGCTCAAGTGCCTTTGCGAAGGCATGTGCTTTAATAAGAAATTTTCAATAATGTCAATGGCGGTATCTGTTTTTAAAGCTGTAAGAAGTTGTTCTTCTAAGTTGCGGACTTCCTGTCCAAACAAATCTTCAAGCGGTATGGTATGATCATTTAGTTCATAAGCTGCAGTACGAAAATGGGTAAATAAGGCATAAGGTTCTAAAACCACAACGATCATATTCAAATTGCCATTAGCAACTATGGTATTGTGATGAGTGAGTTGCCCATAAACAAAACTTTGGGGCTGACGTTGTGCGGTCAGGTTTTCTTCATCCCACTGCAAAAATGGATCTTTTAAATGAAAAACTATGCCTGGATTACCATCAGAAAACATCCGGTAATACTGCTGTGCACTGGTTTTTTGATCTATAATTAAATAGTGTTTCACCAATCCCTGAAGTAAATGCTGAGGAGGTAATTGCATATTAACAAATGTAGCAGAATCGTAGCAATTTGTCCAGTTCTACCCGTTATAATGTCCGCTACACACCTATCAATTAGTTGTCAGTATGTTAACTTTGATATATAATATTATTCTCAAATTTTTTAAAACAAGCAGAACCATGGAAAAGCAAGATTTTACAGCCACCATTTTGGTAGATCAAAGTCCGAATGAAGCATTTAATGCAATCACCAATGTTAGCGGATGGTGGTCGGAAGCTATTGAAGGAGCTACCGATATTATTAACGCCGAATCCGTTTATCATTATAGCGATATTCATTACTGTAAAATGAAACTGGTAGAAATGATTCCAAATCAAAAAGTAGTTTGGCTGATATTGGATAACTACTTTAAGTTTACAACCGATAAAAGCGAATGGATTGGTACAAAGCTGGTTTTCGATACTACTAAAAAAGGCGAACAAACCGCTGTAACTTTTACGCACGAGGGCTTGATACCGCAGTACGAATGTTATGAAATTTGCAGGGAAGCCTGGACTAACTATATAAAAGAAAGTTTGTATAAGTTGATTACCACAGGAAAAGGGGAGCCAAATCCTAAAGAAAACGATGGATTTAATACCGAATTGGCAAAAAAGTGGAAATTGGAAGTCTAATAATAACTGCAGCTTGTTCATTAAAACTGAACTCGCTGCAGATAAATTAAATTTATTGTTAGTGTTTCCGAAGATTTTCTAGTGTGCCAATAATCTTCTTTTGGCTTTTAATGGTTTCTTCGTAAAGTTCGAGCAATTTATTTTTTTCTTTGATTAAATTTTTAAGCTCATTAAGCTCCTCATCACTTTGGGCAAGGATATCGATTTCAAATTGAGCCAAATCTTCATCTTTACGGTAGTATTCGAAAAAATTAATACCAAGCACAATAGAGATCTTTGTTAGTAAATTGGTATCTACTGAGGCAGATTTAAGTAAAGTATCTACCCGGTGTTTGCTAACACTTATTTTCTCGGCGAGTTGATTCCTACTCATCGATTTTGCCTTCATCTCTTTCCAGATCAGTAACCCAATATTTATGCTCATGGTTAAATTTATTAGGGTTTCTTTTTAGACTCAAAACCGTACAAACCATTTTGGTAAAGGTACGATGCCATCTGGTAATTGGATATAGCCTCGTTAATCAATTTCTGATCTGCTGGTATGGCTACAGCATTTCCGTTAGTAAAATCGGGTTTGTAAGTAGTTGCTTTTTTATTCGGATCGAGAATAACCAGTTTATTGTTTTTAATGTAGCCTAAACTCTGGTAGGTGCTTATAAATGCCCTTTCTTCGCTATCTTTCATTTTAAATACATCCTGACCGAAAAACTTACTGTCGTAACTGAAATTCAGGTAACCTAAAATGGTGGGACCGATATCAATCTGTGCGGTGAGTTTCTCGAATTTGCCTGGTGCAATATGCCCCGGACTATAAAAAATCATGGGAATATGATATTTATCTACCGGTAACTGTACTTTACCCGCACTCGACGCACAATGATCAGCAACAATAACGAATAAGGTATTCGAAAACCAGGGTTTCAGTTTTGCTTCTCGTATAAACTTACCAATAGCATAGTCGGTGTATTTAACGGCGCCTTCTCTGCCGGTGTGTGATGGAATATCAATCCTCCCCTCTGGATAAGTATATGGACGGTGGTTCGAAACCGTCATAATCTGTGCGAAGAAGGGTTTTTTGTCTTTATAATCTTTATCCAGTTCGCGTAACGAAAGTGTAAATAAATCTTCATCGGCAACACCCCAGATATTAGAATAATGGATTTCTGAATCCTGAAGGGAACTCCTATCCGTTACCTGGTAACCGTTGTTGGAAAAGAACTCATTCATATTATCGAAATACCCATAACCACCATAAATAAACCTGCTGTTGTAACCTTTCGAACGGAATATGCTACCTAAGGTAAACAGGTTTTTATTATCTGGGCGTTTTACGATCGATTGCCCGGGGGTAGGTGGGATACAAAGTGAAAGTGCTTCTAAACCGCGCACTGTACGCGTTCCTGAAGCGTATAAATTGTTAAAGAGCAAACCTTCTTTTGCAAGCGAATCGAGCTGGGGCGTAATATGCTGTGTATTGCCAAATGCAGATAAAAACTCAGCGCTTAAGCTCTCTACGCTAATCAGTACAACATTCATTTTGTTTTCGATGCCTGCGTTATTGATGGCTCTGGATGTATTTTTAAATGCTCCGTTTTTGGCCGTAGAATCTTGTTGAAGCAAATTGCTCAGAATAGATTCGGCATTTTTAATTGGCAGCGTTTTATAGAAAGTATTATAATCCAATTGATTGTTCCAAAAGGCAAATCCAAAATCATACATGCCATTGCCCGAAAGCTCATTTACATATTGATTTTTACTGTGGTATTTCCATCTATGGCTTACCCCAAAATAAGTAAGCACAGGCAGACACAAAAGAATCAAGGCAATAATGGTTCGTTTGCCGAAACTGGTTTTATTGGTGGTAGATGTGGTGATGAACTTTCTTAAGAAATAAACGATTAGCGCCGTAATGATCACCAAACCAATTATAATGCTGTTGATTGGGTACGATTGGCGGATATTTCCGATAACCTCTGTGGTATAAACCAGATAATCGACAGCTATAAAGTTATAGCGGACTGAAAATTCTTCCCAAAAGAACCATTCTGAAATAGCATTGAAAATAAGCGTGAAAACAACAAAGAAAAAATAAATAAACAATAATACCTTGTTGAATTTACTGGCATACCATTTAGAAGGGAGCAGCCATAGGTAAATTACAATCGGGATTACTGCGAATGATGCAGCAGCAAGATCGTAGAATAGGCCAATAACAAAAATTTTAAGGAGGTTAAGTATCGACCAATCAACAGAAGACGCACTATAAATTAATAAAGAAAGCCTCGTAATCAGAGATATGCAACATAATAGTGCTGTAACTAAAAAAACTGGTCCAAATCTATTATTGAGTAATTTATTTGTTTTTTCTTTAATGCTCATAGTTAATGATGAATCCAAAGCTTGAATTTTACTTGCCAATTGTTTAATAATTGGCGAAGTTAGTTTTCAATTCTGAAGGAATCCTGAAGGTTTGGTTAGTGCTTAAAGGTATCATTAAAGTATTGCACTAACAATTTATTAATATAATGGAAAGAAACAGGCTTTCCAGGTCTTTGTAACATGATTTATGCTACAGTTTTTCTTCAGAATTGGCAGATACTATTGTGTTGTTTATTAGTAGATAAATGGAAAAAGAGCAGGAAATATTGCTGAAAAAGGTTAAAACATTCGTTAAAGAACTTTTTGAAAAGGAGCTGCCAAAAAACATGTACTTTCATAGTTTTGAGCATACCTTGTTAGTGGTAGAGGGCGTTAAAATTATTTGCAAGCAAAATAGTGTGAGTGAAAATGAATTGCTGATGCTTACTTTGGCTGCTTTTTTACATGATGTGGGCTATACTAAACAATATATCGGTCATGAGCTGGCCAGTGTCAAAATTGCATATGAATTTTTACTGGAAAATGGTCTTGAACGCGATCAGATAGAAGTGGTGAGCAACTGCATTCTTGCTACAAAATACCCTCAATTGCCAGATACCGATTTAGAAAAAATAATATGTGATGCCGATTTTTATCATTTCTCACTTCAAAGTTATACTGATTTTGCCACGAGGCTGAAAAGAGAATGGGAAGAAAACCTTAGTTTGGTATACACAGATCGGGAATGGGATGCCATCAACATCAAAATGCTTACGGGGCACGAATATTTTACCACCTTTGGTAAACAAATATTGCAGAAAAAAAAGAATCTGAACATCGAAAAATTGATACAGCGATTTACCTAAAGGTTTTACATAACAGTTTTAATTTTCTGGTTTTAATGATTACTTTAAAAGCATAAAAAAAGATACAAAATGAAAATTCTGGTCATTGAAGATGAACCCGCTTTACTGGAAAGTATTTTGGCCTATTTTACAGGTGAAGGAAATATATGTGAGCATGCTTCAGATTTTGCATTGGCCAGCGAAAAGATAGCAGTTTACAATTACGATTGTATTCTTTTGGATTTGGGATTGCCCGGTGGAGAGGGGCTGGAGTTGTTAACCAAGCTTAAACAACTAAAAAAAAGAGATGGGGTGCTGATTATTTCTGCGCGCCATTCTTTAGATGATAAACTTGCAGGGCTTGATCTGGGTGCCGATGATTACCTGGTTAAACCTTTTCATTTGTCAGAACTTAAAGCAAGAGTGAGCGCCATTGTCCGCAGAAAAAACTTTGATGGCGATAATGTAATTCATTTTAATGAAATGGCTGTTGATGTTTCAGCAATGAAAATTAATGTTAAAGGCAATCATGTAATACTCACCAAAAAAGAGTTCGATCTGCTGGTGTATTTTCTTTCTAACCGTAATAAAGTGGTCACCAAAAATGCAATGGCCGAGCATCTTTGGGGCGATGAAATGGACCTGTCGGATGATTTCGACTTTATTTATACCCATGTTAAAAATCTCCGTAAAAAACTGCTCGAAGCCGGATCAGCTGATTATCTTCGTTCTGTTTATGGGATAGGTTATAAATTTGGCGATATATGAAACTCTCCAACCGTTATAACAAAGCAAATATTTTAACCTCTATCGTTGTATTAATCATTACAGGGATTATTTACTATGTTGTAATCCATTTTATTTTAACCGAAAAATTAGATCGCGATTTAGCCGTTGAAGAAAATGAAATTAACCAGTATGTAAACACTTTTCATAAACTCCCGCTGCCTGCAAGTTATCTCGATCAACAGATATCTTATAAAACACTAAGTGGAATTATTTCTGAAAGAGAATTTCTAAATACGATTTATTTTAACCCGAAAGAACGTGAAAACGAACCTGGGAGAAGTCTGATTACGGTTGTACACTTAGATGGTAAAACCATTGAGGTAACCATAACCAAATCGAGGGTAGAATCAGAAGACCTTATTAGAATCATTCTTTTAATAACACTCGGAATTACGGTTGTTTTGCTTTTATCCTTATTGCTGATTAACCGATTTGTACTGAACAGGCTTTGGCGTCCCTTTTATTCTACTTTGAACCGGATGAAAACTTTCGAAGTAACCCGAATGGATACTATTGAACAAGAGCCAACTAAAATTGATGAGTTTAACGAGCTTAATAAGTCTGTAAATGCCATGGCCGAAAGGGTACGGCAAGACTATAAGGAACTTAAAAGTTTTACCGATAATGCCTCGCACGAAATGATGACTCCATTAGCCGTAATTAATTCTAAATTAGATTCTTTGCTGCAAACAGAGTCGTTTACCGAGCAGCAGGGCGCATTATTGGAAGATATTTATCATGCTACAGGCAGATTATCAAGACTGCATCAATCTTTATTGTTGCTGGCCAAAATTGAAAATAACCTGATTCCCGATTTTCAGGAGATTGATCTTAAAGAAATGGTGGAAGTAAAAGGCCGTCAGTTTCAGGAACTGTTTGAAAAAGATGGGCTAAGCCTTACTACAAATTTACAGGTTGTTGAAATAAAAATGAGTCGCTATTTGGCCGATATTTTACTGAACAATCTGTTTAGTAATGCGGTAAGGCACAATATTATCGACGGATATATTCGTGTTGAACTCAGTTCAGTTGCGTTGATTATGGCAAACTCCGGAAAACCTGGCAATATCCAAAGCAAAATTTTCGACCGCTTTTCAAAATCTGCCGATTCAGAAGGAATGGGTTTAGGTTTGGCCATCACTAAACAGATCTGTAACCTTTATGGCTTCCGGATTAGTTACCAGGAAGAAAACGGTGAGCATGTTTTTACTGTTTATTTTGGCGATTAATCTGCCCATTTTTTACGCTTCTTCATGCCGAACTTGTTTTATTAGTTGTGTTTATGGCTCTGAAGGTCTAATAGTTACTTCTTGGTCGGGATCTTTTTAGTTATTTATGTGGTTGAATTGCAAGAGTGGTGGGTGTTGCCACCGTCATTATAAATAATAAACACATTCTGCGTAGATCAGCGACATCTGCGGGAGGCTTAAGATGAAGCATTTTGTCATATTTTTTATTGCCCGCAGATTTGAGTAGATTTCCGCAAATTAGGTGTGATTGCGTGTTACCACCTGTCACTATCGAATTACCCATTGCGAACATCCAGTTTAGAAAATAGTTTCATTCACTCATAACTTCAGAATTTCTCCATAATTCGATTATAGTTTTGATTAAAATTTAAACTATGAAAAGGTTTTTAGGGGTGCTGTTGATTATGGTAAGTTATAGAAGTCGTACTTATGCTGCTGTCGTTATTGGGTACACTCAAAATATAGATTCGGTTAAAAATGTTCCTGCGGATTCTCTAGGACGATGGTACACTGGCCATCCGATTCCAAAAAGAAAGTTTCAGGCAACGGCATTTATTGCACCTGTGGTATTAATGGGCTATGGCTTTGCGGCAGTTTACGATCGCGGTGCTTTAAAACAACTTGATGTAAGTACCAAAGCAGAATTACAGGAAGACCATCCTTTATTTGCCGCTCATGTTGATGACTATCTCCAATTTGCCCCAGCGGCTGCCGTATATGCACTTAATTTATCAGGTATAAAAGGTAAGCATAACCTGTTTGATGCCTCGATGTTATATGTAACCTCGGCTGCAATTATGGGTGTTTCTACCCATTTTGTGAAACAGGGCATTGGTAGAGAGCGACCAAATGGAAATGGAGAAAATTCTTTTCCCTCCGGGCATACGGCATCTGCATTTATGGCAGCAGAATTTCTACATCAAGAGTATAAAGATGTTAATCCATGGATTGGTTATGCTGGTTATTTTGTTGCCACGGCTACCGGAACACTGCGGATGTATAACAACAAACACTGGTTTAGTGATGTGGTGGCAGGTGCCGGATTCGGGATTGCTTCTACAAAGATATCTTATCTTGTTTATCCATATATCAAGAGCCTTTTTACCACAAAAAAAGATGGGAATTTTACATTTATGCCCTTCCACCAGCAAGGTAGCACGGGTTTAATGCTTTCGGGGAGGTTTTGATTGCTCGATTATTTGAAAAAATCAACGACAGGTTTTCTTCATAATTGATCCGTAATTAGTTAATAAAAACAAAATTGGCTCATGTGGAATATTGACTATTAAGAAATTAAGGACATTAAGAAGATAAAGACATAGACCTTAACTTTTCTTAACTCCTTAATAGTGAGGGCAAACCAAAAGTTTGTAACGCAATAAATATAAAATGAACCTAAAGTTAAAATACCTGATTTTTTACCTGCTTGCCTTTTCATCTATTAGGGTAATGGCACAGGTTCCTGTAAAAAATCTCGGTTATTATTTAAAACAGGCTGAATTTGCAAGTCCGGTACTTAAAGATTTTCAGAACCAACAACGTTCTGCTGGGATAGATAGTTTGATTGTTCGGGCTACCGGAGGGCCACAGGTTACGGCCAGTTCTGCAGGGATGTATGCGCCAATTGTGCGTGGTTATGGTTATGATGAAGTGCTTACCAATGGGCAGGCGTTAGAAGCACTACTTAATGTGAATTATGATCTGCTGAACAAGAAACGTATCAATAACCAGCTTGAGGGCATTAAAATTCAAAGCGATTCCATAAAATATGCCGGGCAACTCTCGCTGTATGATTTGCAAAGATCTATTGCTGATCAGTATATTCTAGCCTATGCCAGCCAGGAACAGGTAGGTTTTAATCGGGAAGTGGTTACACTGCTCGAACAGGAAGAAACATTGCTTAAAAAATTAACCAGAAGCAATATTTACAAACAATCGGAGTATTTAACTTTTCTGGTTACGTTACAACAACAGCAATTGGTGGTACAACAGGCCGAACTGCAGTTTAAAAACGATTATGCCACATTAAACTATTTAGCAGGCATTGCCGATACCACACAGGTTAAGTTAGCCAACCCCCAGTTACAGACTGCCAGCACCTCAATGGATCGAGGCTTTTTTAACAAACGTTTTGATATTGATAGTTTAAAAAATAGCAATCAAAAAAACGCGATCGACTTTAACTATAAACCCAAACTTGGGGTGTATGCAAATGGGGGTTATAATTCTTCATTTGTTTTGCAGCCTTATAAAAATTTTGGTGCAAGTATTGGTTTTACTTTTTCTGTTCCGATTTACGATGGCCATCAGAAAAAAATGCAGTACAATAAACTCAGCCTTTCTTCTAAAACGATATCCAGTTACCGCGATTTTTTTATCCGCCAGCAGCAACAACAGTTAAACCTGATCCGTCAGCAGATTAACCAGACTGATGCGCTCTTTCCAAAAATTAATGAGCAGATCCGTTTTAGTAGGGGTTTGATCGAGGTAGACAGCAAATTGATGCATACCGGCGATTTAAAAGTGGCCGATTTTGTAATTGCGATCAACAACTATATGGCGGCTCAAAATCTATTGCGCCAAACCAATATTAACCGTTTAAAACTGATCAACCAATTTAATTACTGGAACCGATAACCATGAATAGCTATCTAAAATTAATGTGTAGTGGTATTGCCGCTCTGTTTCTTTTTTCGGGATGTAATCGTTCTGCACCTGCGGAAACCGTAGATGAGCCTTCGCCAATTATCCCAGTTCAGGTAACTACTGTTCGAGATAGTGCTCTTTCAGAATATGTGGAGCTTTCTGCAGTTTCGGCCTATCTGGAGAAAAGTTTTGTAAAGGCAAATATCAACGGTTATGTAGAAAGTACCCAGGCCGTATTGGGCAAGCAGGTGGGGAGCCATCAATTGTTGTTTAGTTTAATTACCAAAGAAGCGAAATCGATTGGCAATAGCGTAAATAAGCTCGATGCCGGGTTTAAATTTTCTGGTATTTCCAATATCAGGGCCGATCAGGCCGGAACAATTATTCAGGTAAATCATCAAAAAGGAGATTATGTGCAGGATGGAGAAGCTTTGGCCACCATCAGCAACCGCAATAGTCTTGTTTTTCTGCTCGATCTGCCTTACGAATACAATCAGCTAATCAATCAGAATAGAAGTTTGGTTATCCTTTTGCCGGATGGAACCAAAATGACCGGAACAGTTTCAGGAACAATGCCTGCTGTCGATTCATCAGCACAGACCCAACGTTATATCCTTAAAGTGGGAGCGGGCAAAGATATTCCCGAAGGTTTGATTGCGAAAGTGAGGTTAACGAAAGTAAACCATGCACAGGCCCAGGTATTGCCAAAATCGGCGGTATTGGCCAACGAAACTGAAGATGAGTTTTGGGTAATGAAACTGATCAACGATTCAACAGCAGTAAGAATAAACGTGAAAAAAGGCATCGAAAACCAGAATACAATTGAAGTGCTCGATCCTAAATTTTCGAAAACCGATCGGATCATTACCGCTGGAAATTATGGCATAGCCGATACTGCCAAAGTTAAAATCCAGAAGCAGCCATGAACAAGTTTTTCATTTCCCATAAAAACCCAATTCTGGCAGTATTGCTCATTATACTGGTTGGCGGAGTATATGCTTTCAGTCAGCTAAAAACAGGACTTTTTCCAGAAATTACTTTTCCAAAGATCAAAATTATTGCCGATGCAGAATTACAGCCGGTTGATAAAATGGTGGTTACCGTAACCCGGCCTTTAGAAAATGCAGTAAAACAGGTGCCCGATCTTCAATTGGTTAGGAGTACCACCAGTAGGGGCAGTTGCGAGCTTTCTGCATTTATGAACCCTGGTGCCGATATCGATCTGAGTCAGCAGCGGATAGAATCGCAGATTGCGAAAATCAGTGCTTCGTTGCCAGCTGGGGTTAATGTTTCGGTAGAGAAGATGAATCCGTCTATCCTTCCGGTAAGTGGATACAGCTTAGAAAGTCATAATTATTCGTCTGTTGAACTGAAAAAAATTGCCACTTATACCGTAAAACCCTTTCTTTCGCAGGTTGATGGTGTTTCTGAGATCCGTGTAATCGGTGGTAAAAGCAAAGAATACTGGCTGGAGCTTGATGCACAGAAAATGCAGGCGCTGGGTATTACTCCCGATCAGATCAGCAATGCCCTCAGCCAAACCAATTTTATTAAATCTAACGGCTACCTCGCCGATCACAGTTATCTTTACCTATCTGTAACCGATGCCACTGTAAAAAACAAAAGCGATCTGGAAAATCTGGTGTTGAGCAGAAAGGGCAACCGGATTATTAAGGTAATGGATATTGCCAAGGTAAATATTCAGCAGAGTGTAGAATATACCCGCATCAACGCGAATGGGAAAGATGGAATCCTGATTGCAGTAATCAAACAACCTAATGCCAATCTGGTCGATCTTTCTAACAAGATGTTTACCAAAGTAGAACAGCTCAAACACATCCTACCAGCGGGAGTAAGCATTAAACCTTATTATGTACAGGCCGATTTTGTAAACGAATCGGTAAAAAGTGTACGCGATAGTTTATTAATTGGTTTAGCATTGGCCATTTTGGTGGCCATTATTTTTCTAAGGTCGTTCAAAGCAAGTGTTACCATTTTAATCACCATCCCGGTTACGCTTTGTTTAACCGTAATTGTGCTTTATTTTATTGGCTATTCGCTCAATATCATGACCCTTGGTGCCATTGCAGCTGCCATAGGTTTAATTATAGACGATGCTATAGTGGTGGTAGAGCAGATCCATCGCACACATGAAGAACATCCCGAAGAATTGACCATGAGGTTGTTGAGCAAGGCGGTGAGTTATCTTTTCCCAGCCATGTTAGGTTCTTCTATCAGTACTATCGTGATATTCGTTCCCTTTGTACTGATGACTGGCGTTGCAGGTTCTTACTTTCAGGTGATGACCAATACCATGATCATTACCCTGGTCTGTTCCTTCTTTGTTACCTGGATTGGTTTGCCTGTGATTTATCTTTTGCTTACCCGTAAAGGGGGCAGTCATGCAGCAACCGGCAAAAAAGTAGTGGTACACGAGGTTAAATCGCAAAACTGGGTGCGTTATTTTATACAGCGACCTTATATCTCGATCATATTTATGCTCGGGTTGATTGTATCGATCGTGCTCGTTTTCCCACGTTTAGAAACCGGATTTCTCCCCGAAATGGACGAAGGCAGTATTGTGTTGGATTATGCTTCGCCTCCAGGTACCTCACTCGAAGAAACCGACAGAATGCTTAAACAGGTAGAAAAGGAGATTGTTAAAATTCCAGATGTTCAGGCGTATTCGCGAAGAACGGGAACGCAGATGGGCTTTTTTATTACCGAACCAAATACTGGCGATTACCTGATCCAGCTGAAGCATAATAGAACAAAAAGCACAGAAGAAGTGATCTCGGAGATACGAACGCACATCGAAAATACACAACCTGCATTGGTAATCGATTTCGGGCAGGTAATTGGTGATATGCTTGGCGATTTAATGAGTTCTACCCAGCCCATCGAGGTGAAAATTTTTGGAAACGACCAGGAAAAACTACAGGCTTTATCTAAAAAGGTAGCCGATCTGGTTTCGCATGTAGATGGTACAGTCGATGTGTTTGATGGTATTGTACGCTCAGGGCCAACGGTAAATATCCAACCCAATTTTACTATGCTGGCACAATATGGTGTTAGTCCGGTATCCTTTCAATCGCAGCTCCAAACCGCAATGCAGGGAACTTTAATTGGCGATTTATACGATAAACAACAGCTTTCACCCATCCGCATGGTATACCCCGGAAGCAGAACTTTTAGCGTGGCCGATATTAATAAGCTTAAAATTTTCTTGCCTGATGGAACAGCGGTGCCCATTCAACAAATGGCCAAGGTTGATCTTAAAGCCGGAATTGCCGAAGTTGCTAGGGAAAACCTGCAAACCATTGGGGTAGTTACCGCAAGGCTCGATAACCGTGATCTTGGAAGCGTAATGAAAGATCTTCAGAAAGCCGTAAATACCAACATAAATCTGCCTTCGGGTTATCATATCGAATATGGCGGTGCATATAAAGAACAGCAACAATCGTTCTCCGAACTGCTCACCATTCTTATTGCATCCAGTTTGTTGGTGTCTAGCGTAATCTTATTTCTATTTAAAGATTTTAAAATTGCCTTTTTAATATTATTGATCTCAGTGCTGGGCATTTCTGGAAGTTATTTAGCCTTATTTTTAACCCATACACCACTCAATGTAGGCAGTTATACAGGCTTAATTATGATTGTGGGTATTATCGGCGAGAATGCCATATTTACCTTTTTACAGTTTAAAGAATCTCTTGCCAAACAAAGTGTTGATGATGCCATAACCTTTGCCATCTCTACCCGGTTAAGGCCAAAATTAATGACTGCACTTGGGGCAATTATCGCCTTAATGCCTCTGGCTTTAGGTATTGGTGCTGGTGCACAGCTGCATCAACCATTAGCCATTGCTGTTATTGGTGGTTTTATAGTAGCCATGCCTTTATTGCTGGTGGCCTTGCCCAGCCTGATCAGGAAATTATACCAATCGGCTAAAGTTGAAGGAGATTAAGCACAAGTGTAACAGATTAAATCCATACCCTAAGCATATTTAAAACTAAAAAAATGAAAAGGAAATTATTAAGCATTGTGGTTTTTTTTGCAATGTCAATTGTTGCAAATGCCCAACAAAAAAGTGGCCTGCGTGTATTGGCTGTTCATAAAATACAAAGCGATGGAGGTTGGGATTATGTAAGTATCGATCAGCAGCACAACAATCTTTTTGTGTCGCATGGCAACCAGGTAAATATATTAAATAAGAACAATGGCGACTCGGTAGGCGTGATTCACAATACACTCGGTGTACACGGAATTGCAATTGCAGGTCCGTTCGGGAAAGGATACACCACCAATGGCAAAGCAGGTACCTGTACGGTTTTTGATCTGAACAATTTTATCGTGACTGCACAAGTTAAAGTAGGACAGAATCCTGATGCCTCTTTCTTTGATGATTATAGCAAAAAAGTAATCGTATTCAATGGCAAAAGCAACGATGCCAGTATTATCGATCCACAAACTGATCGGGTTATCGCAACGATTCCCTTAGGTGGCAAACCCGAAGCTGGCGTTTCAGATGGGAAGGGAAAAGTATATGTAAATATCGAAGATACCGGAGAAATTGTTTGTTTTGATTTGAATACCAATAAAGTTTTATCCAGGTATAAACTAAAGGGTGGAGAAGAACCTTCTGGCTTGGCTATCGATCGTGTAACATCAAGACTGTTTACGGTTTGTGCCAACAAGGTGATGCTTATTCTGGATGCCAAAACAGGCAAGCAGATTATCTCGTTACCGATTGGTAATAATTGTGATGGTGTAGTCTTCGATCCGGCCACTAAATTAGCTTACAGCGCCAATGGAGAAGGCAACATAACAGTGGTAAAAGAGGTTTCAGCCAATAAGTTTATTGTACAGGAAACTGTAAAAACAGAAGTAGGAGCAAGAACCATTGCCATTGATTTGGCTAGTCATCATCTTTTTCTGCCAACAGCAGCTTTCGAAAAAAGTACAGATGCCAACCAACGTCCACATCGTATTCCCGGAAGCTTTAAAATTCTAGAAGTAGGTAAATAGGCAAACAACACTATTTTAATTTCTAGTGGATTGTCGAGATGAATATTGTGTTTTCTCGACATTTTTTTTGTTTAATCTTAATTAGAGAAATATTTTTAATCATTACACATTAAATCCTTATACAGAACGAAATGGAATAAATAAAATCTAATAATCTATAAATTCTATAGGATTTATAGAATTAAATATTATATTTGCCTGCCACCTGCAAATAACGATATGAATAAATTTTACTTTCTTTCATTTTCTACCTACGCTATCTATTGTTCAAATTACTACGAATCAATGCGAATGTGTTGTTGTTACGCATAAGCTTATTGTAAATATGGCTTTCTAAATGGCCAAGCGCTCAACAGTGATGCTTTGACTTACCAGTCATAAACTAAAATATATCCTTATATGAACTTTGCCTTATTTTACAGGACATCTCTTGTAATCATTCCTTTGTCTGGTTTTTTCAATCCAGATCCGATAATAGATACGCAGATCAAAGTTTCATTTGGTAGGAAATGAGCAGGTATGGTATTGATAAAGGATAAACAAACCATTAAACAATAGGAGGATAGCATATAAGAATTTTACAAACTATATAAAAACGGGGAAACACAGCTGTATCTCCCCTGGATTAAATCATCGAAACAGGTCTTCAATTGGCGTTGGCACCTGGATCAATTTACCACTTAACCCTAAACAAAAGTATGCAAAAATTTGAAGAAGTCAGGTGGCCCTATGGGTCGGCTTCGCAAGTCTCATTACCAGTTTTCGGACAGGAAAAGCCTGTTCGATCCAGATTATCAGTTCATTCCCTACGGATGTTGCGCCATTTAGGAATGTTGATTATCGCTCAATTTATTTTTTCAATTGCGGTTAAAGCACAAACCGTACCCCTCATTAACTCCACCCTTACTGGTTTGGTTATCGATTCGAAAACAAAAGAACCCATTCCAGGTGTAGTGATCCGCATTAATGGAACTACCCACTCTGCAGCAACCGATAATGAAGGTAAATTTAGGTTCGTAACCGGACAGAAGTTTCCTTATACTTTAACAGTAAGTTACATTGGTTATAAAACCATCGAAATTATTGCAAATGGGAGTCCGATTGAAATTAAACTAGAAGAAGCCGCCAACCAACTCGATAATGTGGTGGTAGTGGGTTATGGCACGCAGAAGCGAAGCGACATTACAGGTTCCGTTTCTTCCATTTCTAAATCGGCATTGAAACAACCATTAAGTTCGGTAGATCAATTGTTAAAGGGTGCTGCTGCAGGTGTGCAGGTTACTCAAACATCTGGTCAGCCGGGTGGTGGTGTAAGTATCCGTGTAAGGGGCGGAAGTTCTGTACAGGGCGGAAGTGAACCTTTATATGTGGTTGATGGATTCCCTTTGTACAACAGTTCGGCTTCGGCAGGCACGTTGAGTGGTACGCCGCTTAATCCATTGGCCAGTATTAATCCTTCCGATATTGAAACGGTTGATATTCTAAAAGATGCTTCTGCAACGGCTATTTATGGTTCGAGGGGCGCTAATGGCGTCGTAATCATTACCACTAAAAAAGGGAAAGCAGATCGTAGCGCAGTTACCTATGAAGGAAGTTATGGCACGCAATCGTTAAGAAAGAAGTTAGACCTCTTAAATGCGCACGATTTTGCATTACTCCGGAACGATGCTTTATACGATACCGATCCAACCAAAGGCCGTTTCCAATATTTAAGTCAGGTGCAGATTGACCAGTTGGGTACAGGAACAGACTGGCAGGCTGAAGCATTCGAACGTGCACC
This sequence comes from Pedobacter sp. ISL-64, assembly GCF_018613605.1. Taxonomy (GTDB): domain Bacteria; phylum Bacteroidota; class Bacteroidia; order Sphingobacteriales; family Sphingobacteriaceae; genus Pedobacter. The sequence goes on from NZ_JAGGPU010000004.1 coordinate 438,886, forward strand.
AACACAGAACCATCAACTCACGATAAGTGGCGGTAACCCCAAAACACGTTACCTTATTTCGGGGAACTACTTTGATCAGGATGGTATTTTAAAGAACACTGATTATTCGAGGATCAGCATCAGGGCCAATGTTGATGCTCAACCTTTCGAAAAATTTAAAGTAAGTGCAAGTATTACCGGAAGCAAGGCCGATGCCAATGTATCTCCTTCCGGGATCATCAATGGCCTGTTGATTATGCCCGCTACCGCTTCTATTTATGATGCTTCTGGCGCTTATACACTTCGTAATCCATTCGAAAATATATTTGCCAATCCAATTGCTTCATTAAAAGAGCAGATCAATAAATCAACCACCAATAAATTTTTAGGGACAGCATTTGGAGAATACACCATTATTGAAGGACTGAATTTAAAAGTGTTGCTTGGTGCTGATGTAAACAGTGTAAATGAAAAGAATTATATCCCATCAACCATTTATGAGGGAAGTACCATTGGTGGTTCTGCCGGAAAGGGAACTTATAATTCTTATTCCTGGTTAAATGAGAATACCCTTTCGTACAATAAAGCTTTTGGTAAACATGCTTTAGATGCTGTAATCGGTTTTACGCAACAGGAATTTTCCAGCGAAACCACCAGGGCAAATGCCCAGAAGTTTGTAACTGATGATTTAACCTTTAACAGCCTGCAAAGCGGTGCAACTTTGGTAGCGCCTTATTCTGATGCTACGAGATGGGTATTACATTCTTACCTGGCCAGGGTAAATTATAGTTTCAATAACCGTTATTTCTTAACATCAAGTATCCGTGCCGATGGGTCTTCTCGTTTTGGAAAAGGAAACAAATGGGGCTATTTTCCTTCAGCAGCGGCTTCATGGAAAATCAGTAACGAGAAATTTTTTGAGTCCCTACAAAAAACAATCAGTGAGTTAAAGGTACGTGCCAGTTTTGGCACGACAGGAAACCTGGAGATTGGTCAGTACCAGTCTTTAGCAACCTTGTACAGTCTCAACTATGTTTTTGGTGGTACCACCGCTACGGGTTTTGCACCTAATCGCATTGCGAACGATAAACTGGGCTGGGAAACTACCCATCAATACGATGCCGGCTTGGATATCGGCTTTTTTAACAACCGCATCCAATTAACGTTAGATGGTTATTACAAGAAAACAAAAGATTTATTGTTAAATGTAGAGATTCCATGGACAACAGGTTACGGTACATCGCTCCAGAATTATGGTTCAGTATTGAATAAAGGATTTGAAATTGGCCTGAATACCCGCAACCTTACCGGCGCATTTATATGGAATACCAATTTAAATTTTTCTGTTAACCGGAATGAAGTGTTGAGCATTGGTAATGGCGCACAGTCGTACATCAGCGGAAACTATATTGTAAAAGTTGGCGAGCCATTGGGCAGCTTTTATGGTAATGTAACCGATGGAATATTACAAAACGGGGAAGAAGCCACTAAAGGTAAATATACCGGTAGTGCCGTACCCAAACCTGGTGATAGATTGTACAAAGATATTAATGGCGATGGTTTGTTTACCACTGCTGCAGATAAATCCATTATTGGCAATGCACAACCCGATTTCATTTTTGGCCTAACCAATAATTTCGAATACAAAGGTTTCGATCTGTTAATATTTGTACAAGGCTCGTATGGTAACAGTATTTTGAACTCGAATATGCAAACCCTGGAGCTGTTTACCGGGCAACAAAATGCCTCGGCTATCGCTTTAAACCGTTGGACACCAAGTAATCCAAGCCAAACCATTCCAAGAGCAAAATTAGATCCTGCACCTGTATTTTCCGATCGTTTTATCGAAAGTGGTTCTTTCTTAAGGTTAAAAGATATATCACTGGGCTATGCCTTGCCAAAAAAGATCTCTGCTAAGGCAAAGTTATCAAATGTATATTTCTATGTAGCCGGGCAGAACCTGCTTACCTGGACAAATTATTTAGGCTTCGATCCCGAAATTACCTCTGGAAGTAATGTATCGCCAGGAACCGATGCCGGGATTTATCCCATCGCCAGATCGGTTAGGGCTGGCTTAAGGTTAACATTTTAATCTATATCTCAATGAAAAAGATAAACTTAATATATGCATCCATTTTAGCAGTAGCATTTTCGGCCTGCTCTAAGCTAGAAGAAGATCCGGATGCTGTGCTGGTTACGACACAGTTCTATCAAAATGAAGGTCAGGCGGTTTCTGCCGTTACAGCGAATTACCGTAAACTTTACGAAAGTGGTCAGTCGCTCTACAATAGTTTAATGCAGATTGGGGTAGAAATGGCTACCGACGATTATGAAGCAGGCCCAAGGGCCAGAAATGCGCACGTTAGGGCCATATCTGGCTTAACCCACGATTCATCTAACGATAGGATGGAGCAGCTGTGGAAACAAAGTTACGATGCCATTAACGCTTCAAATATTGCCATCGATAAAATTGCTTTGATTGATGAGGACAAGATCAGTTCGGTTATTAGAAAACGTTTAATTAACGAATCGAAGTTTTTAAGGGCTTTACACTACTTTAACCTGGTACGCTGGTTTGGCGATGTACCCATTGTATTGCACGAAAATACTTCTTTAGCACCCGAAGATTTATATGTACCCAATGCGCCCGAGGCTGCGGTGTATGCACAGATCATTCAGGATTTAAAAGATGCAGAATTGCTGCCTGCACCGGCAGAATATAGCAGCAAAGATTTAGGAAGGGCAACTTCTGGCGCAGCCAAAAGCCTGTTGGCAAAAGTATACCTTACCCGTAAAGAGTGGGCAAATGCAGTGCAAAAAAGTAAAGAGGTAATCGATAGTAAATACTATTCGCTGTTTGCAAATTTTGCCGATGTGTTTAATGTAGCCACCAAAAATGGCAAAGAGCACATCTTCTCGGCACAGTTTGTAGGTAACGCTGGCTTTCAGGGCAATAGTTTGGCCAGTCGTTCGGCCCCGGCAGATGTACCAGGTATTAATGGCGATTATGCCGATGCCTTGCATACCGCTGGAGGTTTGTATAGCAGTTTTGCCGATAACGATACCCGAAAGGCCATAACCTTTGTTACGCAGATGGTGAGCCCTACAAATGGTCAGTTATACACCTTTTCGCCACAGTTTAATAAATATTACGATCCGGCTGTGGTGGGCAATCAATCGCAGTCTTCTAAAAATTTGCCCATTATCCGCTATGCGGAAGTGCTTTTAATTTATGCAGAAGCACTAAATGAAGTAAATAATGGTCCAAATGCAGCGGCGTATGCCGCAATAGATGAAGTACGCCAGCGTGCAGGTATTGCCAAACTAGCCGATATTTCTCCGGCATTAAATGTAGACCAGTTTAGGGATGCTGTTTTTCAGGAGCGCAGAAAGGAGTTGGTTTTCGAATACCAGCGCTGGTTCGATCTGGCCAGACGGGGAGCCGATTATTATGTGGCCACACTTAAAGCAGCCGGAAAAACTTTGGCGGCCAAGCGCCATATCCATTTCCCTATTCCGCAACGCGAGCTTAACCTCAACCCTAAATTAAAACAGAACCCAGATTGGGTAAACTATTAATCGTTTTATACTAAAATTTAATCGCATGAATTTTAAACAAAAACTCTCCACTTTGTCCATAGCAAAAGCATGCCTGTTGGCTTTAAGCTTATTGGTTGTACAGGGTGCATCTGCCCAGAAAAAGCAAAAACCCAATATCGTGCTGGTACTGGTTGATGATCTTGGCTTTTCAGACATTGGCCCTTACGGGGCAACTGAAATAGAAACCCCCAATTTAGATAAACTGGCTGCAGGTGGCTTAAAACTGAAAGAATTTTACAACAACTCGATCTGTGCACCTACCAGGGCATCGTTGCTTACCGGGCAATACCAGCATAAGGCAGGTGTTGGCTTTTTTAACAATAACCTTGGACTGGCAGCCTATCAGGGTTTTCTGAACCGCGAATCGCTAACCCTGGCAGAGGTACTTAAATCTGGTGGTTACACCACACTCATGGCGGGTAAATGGCATGTGGGCGACGATCGGAACCAATGGCCAAACCAACGCGGTTTCGATCATTTCTTTGGCTTTATTGGTGGCGCCAGCAATTATTACGAAATCGGAGAAAAAGGAAATGAAACCGTGCCCCTGGTTAAAGATAACGAACCGTATTTTCTGGAGCCAGGAAAATATTTAACTGAAGAAATTACCAATAACGCCCTGGGTTTCTTAGATGATCAGCAAAAAGCTAAAAAGCCATTCTTTTTATACCTCGCCTACAATGCACCACATTGGCCACTTCAGGCACTCCCTGCCGATATTGCCAAATATAAGGGCAAATATAAACTGGGCTGGGATTCGCTACGCGTACAACGCTACCGCAATGCCATTAAAAAAGGACTTATTGGTAGTGATCAGAAAATTGCGGCGCACGATGACCAGGTAAAATCCTGGAACAAGTTAACCTATGATGAACAGGAATATTGGCAAACCCGCCAGGAAGTTTACGCCGCCATGATCGATCATGTAGATCAGGGTGTTGGCCGTTTGCTTGCTAAACTAAAAGAGCTTAAGCAGGACGAAAATACCCTCATCATTTTTATTTCAGATAATGGTGCTCAGGGCGGCAATGGTACCAGGCCTTATACCCAACGTACTACTGGGCCAGTTGGTACAGCCGGATCTTACGAAACGCAGAACAGCAATTGGTCGCAAACGGGTAACTCGCCACTCCGTAATTATAAAGGCGCGCCGTACGAAGGTGGCATTAGTGCACCCTTTATTGCCTGGTTTCCGAATAAAATTAAAGCCGGAACAATTGCCAAAGGCACTGGTCATTTAATAGATCTTGCCCCAACTTTTTACGAATTGACGGGTATCAATTATCCAAAACAGTTAAACGGCATAACCAGTAATGCCCTCGCTGGTAAAAGTTTGTTGCCATTGCTTAGTGGATCAACCGATACCGTTCAGCGCGCTGCACCTTTGTTTTGGGAACGTGGTGGTAATAAAGCCGTACGGTGGGGTAAATGGAAACTCGTTTCTCCGGCAGGTTTAACCGAAAAATATGAGCTTTTCGATATCGAAAAAGATAGGGCCGAAAATGCCGATGTGGCTGCTCAGCATCCCGAAATAGTAGCACAGTTAAAAGCCGCCTATGTAAAGTGGGCTGAAGAAAATGGGGTAGTAGATTACGAATTGCTTAAAACTGCGCCCGCCCGGCCTGCACAAGGAAATAATAGGGGCAATCAGAATTTTTAGTATTAAATAAAGAAAAAGATGAACAAAGTTATATTAACCTGCGTAGGCGCATTATTGGCCATCCAGGGTTTTGCGCAAAATGCCAGGCCGGCCAAGCCTAATATTATTCTTATCCTGGCCGATGATCTGGGTTATTCAGATCTTGGTGCCTATGGCTCAGAAATTAAAACACCCAATTTAGATCGTCTTGCCAATGAGGGCCTTCGGCTAAAAGAATTTTATAACAATTCTATTTGTGCGCCAACGCGTGCTTCCTTATTAACAGGGCAGTACCAGCATAAAGCAGGGGTGGGGTATTTCGCCAACGATCTTGGGCTTCCGGCCTATCAGGGTTACCTCAATAAAGAATCGCTTACCCTGGCCGAGGTTTTAAAAACCCAGGGTTACAACACTTTAATGTCAGGCAAATGGCATGTAGCCGGTAAAGAGCTTAGTTTTCCCTGGCAGCGTGGTTTCGATCATGTAATGATGTCCGAAAATGGAAGTTATTTCGATCAGGGCGATTACGAAGGGGGTAAAAAACGTGCATATACCATTGATGGGAAACCTTACCCATTAGAAGCGGGTAAATTTTACCAAACCGATGTAATTACCGAGAATGCCGTAAAGTTTTTAGATCAAAGCGCTAAAGATAAACCCTTCTTCCTGTATTTGGCCTATACCGCGCCACACTGGCCCCTGCACGCACTGCCCGAAGATATTGCCAAATACAAAGGCCGCTATGATAAAGGTTGGGATGTACTCCGCACCGAAAGAATTAAAAAACAAAAGGAACTGGGTATTATTGATGGTAATTCTACCATCTCAGAAAAAGATGCCGATATCTATAACTGGAACAAACTATCGTTCGATCAACGTAGTCAGTGGGCCAAAAAGATGGAGATTTTTGCAGCCATGGTAGATCGTTTAGATCAGGGCATTGGCCAGGTTTTAAATAAGTTAAAGGCAACTGGTGCCGATAAAAATACCATCATCCTTTTTATTTCTGATAACGGCGCCCCTGCAGAAGATCTGGTTAAATGGTATAAAGGTGCCGTGCGCAATTCGGGCCCGGTAGGTACCATTGGTTCGTATGAGTCGCAAAGCAAAAACTGGTCTTATGCTTCAAATTCGCCATTAAAAGCCTTTAAAGATTATATGTATGAAGGTGGCATCAGCTCACCGTTTATTGCCTGGTATCCGGCTAAAATTAAACCGGGCAGCATTAAAAAAGGCACCGGACATATTATCGATATTGCACCAACATTTTACGATCTGGCAGGGGCTACTTACCCTAAAAGCTATCAGGGCATTACCCCGAATGCGTTAGCCGGTAAAAGCTTGTTACCAGTGTTGTTTGGTAACGATAACGAACTGAAACGTGATGAACCGCTATTTTGGGAACGTGCAGGCAATCGCGCAGTGCGTGCTGGTAAATGGAAACTGGTATCTACCTGGCCGGGCTACAATTGGGAACTGTACAATTTAGAAACCGACCGCGGCGAAACCACCAATGTAGCCAGGCAAAACCACGATGTGGTGAGCAGGTTATCGGTAGCCTATTTCGACTGGGCAAAAAGAACAGGCGTGGTAGATTTTGCCACGCTCGAGGCCAAAGAACCACCATCAATGAAAGAGTTCCGTAAAAGTAAGGTACAGGAAGTTGTATCAGAGGGTTTTGGCTTTTAGTTGATTTTTTTTTAAAGAAAATGTCAGTCTGAGCCTGTCGAAGACCCTATTTGTAACCTCCAACTCCGCTCCTAATTTTGGAAGGGTTAGGGGGGCAATGTCATCAACTTAAGAGTTTAAGGCAAAAGAAAATTAACCATAGATAAAAAGGATAAACACAGATACTGTATTTAAATCTGTGTTTATCTGTGAACATCTGTGGTAAAAAAACTTAAGTTAATGACATTGGGGGTGGTCTGCAATTAGTTTATGCATTTTTATTTGAAAACGAACGTTCATACCCCCGTGGGTGCTGCAGCCCCGTTATGCACTCCAATCTTTTTATTGCAGATTTTACGTCACCAGCAGCAAGAATAGGGGGGATTACGCTTAAGTAATAAAAAGGATTTCCGTTGCTACCGGGTTTATTGCTGAATGGGGCTGTGGTTCTTGGTCATATAACCCGCTCTGTTAATAAAATTATCTGTAGCCAAAATATATTTAAAATATACAATTTTGGCTGCTGATAAATAAATGTCAACAGCCAAAATAATGCATATGGGTACGTGTTTTGGCTGTGGATAAATATGGTTTTGGTAGTATAAATAGCGGGTGCAATAATATAAATCGTGGGTTAGCTAACTGAAACGATAAAATAAAGACTTTAACTATCCTTATGTGTTACACTAGTTTTAAGGGTAAGAACAAATCATCCATAGTAACCTGATTCTGCACCAAACCGACAGTATGAATATTGTTTTTAATGCCATAAGTTGTTACCATTGCTAGAAACAATGTTTTTTTGGTCTTACTCTCTCGGCGGAATACGTCAAGTTTGTTCTGTAATTCGGCCGCATAAGTCTTATCTATAACGAATTCAGTATTTGAGAACTTCATTTCACATATACTGATGACATTATCCTGCCTGTCGAGTAACAGATCTACCTGCGCACCCATTCCGGTTTTTGGCGCATATCGCCAGGCTGAAGTTTCAGTAAACACTCCAGAAATACCCAGCGCCTGCTTAATATTATCTGTATGCTTTAGGCAGATTCCTTCAAAGGCATAGCCACTCCAGCTTTTCCATGAAGAGGTAGATGATTTTTTTAGCCATGTGCCTGCACCGGTAGCCCGCGAATGTTCGATAAATTTGAGATAGAAAAGGCTATATTCATCGCTAATTTTATAGATGCTCTCATTAGCATTTTTCTTGAAAGGCAAATGAGGAGTAATGAAGCCAGATTCTACAAGTTCCTCGAGTAATAGACTGGTTGTCCCCCCGCTTCGTAAATTACAGGAGGCAATAATCTCGTTTCTTGTCAACCCCGATGTTTTGCCCGCTAATGCTTTAACCACAGCAACGTGCCTGTCTGCATTTTCGAACAAAGAACGATAAAGGTTTGCGTACTCTGTTGAAAGCAGACCGTCCTTAGTGAAGCAAAGTCTGTCAATGGCTTGAGTAGCGCTCTCTCCTTTTTTAAGTTCTTTTAGATAATGTGGCACACCGCCCATTGCCATAAAAATAGTCAGTATCTGGTAACGGTCGATATAGATGTTATTGCTTTTTAAATACTGTTCGGTTTCATGCAATGTGAAAGGTAAAAGGCGTATTTTCCGAGTTATCCGATTGTGTAGGCCTCCCTTGCTGTTGACAACTTTTTTGATCATCCAAGTGGCTGCAGATCCACAGATAGCAACAATCAGATTCGGCTGTTGCGATGCCCATTGGTTCCAGAAATATTCAAATGCCGAAAGGAAGCCTGATTTATGCGAACTTAGCCAAGGGAATTCGTCAAAGAAAATTACGGCTTTTCTTTTTTTAAGTATAGGGCTTGCAAATTCCTTGAGTTGCCAGAAGGCTTCCGTCCAGTTTTTAGGAGCTGCGGGAGGTAATTGGGAACCTAATGCCGCCGCCATGGCCCTACTGAAATTGAGCAACTGCTCGGCAGTATTGGCATCATGTACGCCAGATAGTTCAAAGATAAGTTGTTTATGGAAAACCGAACGGATCAGGAAAGTTTTTCCAATCCTGCGTTTGCCCTAAACTGCTAACAGTTCCGATGAAGTTGAGGTAAGCATCTCTGAAAGTATCTTTTTCTCCGCTATTCTTCCAATAAGTAATTCCATATTGTTCCCTTTTAATAGCTAAGGATTAAAATAAGATATCCGCAGCCAAAATGTACTTCAAATGTACACTTTTGGCTGATAATGTAAGATTATCCACAGCCAAAATTTATTTAAAATATACATTTTTGGCTGATAATAAATAAATATCTGCAGCCAAAACTTGTTAAAAATATGCAATTTTGGCTGATATTAAATTAGGTAATTATACGCACGTAACCCAAAAGTTAGCTTGCATTATTGATTAAATTATTGTTGATGTTTATTTTTATAGTTCACTAAAAAACATGAATTATGGATTTAAAAAAATTAAAGGAATTTAGAGAACAGCTAGGAATTAGTAGTCCAGAAAAAGTTTCAAACATGCTTATAGCTTTAATTGAGTATACGATAAGGACTGAGGCTATCTTGGACAGTATATTAAAAAACCAAGTAGATATAGTAGCCGCTATCAACTCTAAAGACCCATCAGAAGTTAATAAAGAGTTTAATGAACACATTGAGGATGTTTACAATAAAACTAAGGCTGATGTTGCTGACTTTGTGCTCCCTGTTTAATCAAATCCCCCAAGTTTTTCATTCGTTCTAGAATTAGTTCCCTTCTCTTTTTGCGTAATCTTTTTCTATTTAAAAACCTCCAAATCGTATTAACATATGGAATACATTGAATTGTTATTATTACCTTTATAAGGGCATGGCATTTCATCTCCCCAACGTTGATAGCCTAAATATTCATGACAAGATTTTTCATCAGGAAATAATTAGGGTGCAATAATATAAATCGCAGGTGCAATAATATAAATCGCAGGGTGCCATAATATAAATCGCGGGTTCAATAATATAAATCACGGGTTCAATAATATAAATCGCGGGTGCAATAATATAAATCACGGGTAGGATAATATAAATCGCGGGTAGGATAATATAATAATTGGGTCGATTTAATAAACTAAGGCATTGATCTAGTCTTTTCTTAGTAATTACACTTAATAGGAGTGTTGAAAATAAGCATTTAAATTGCTAATATTTTTAGTATTTTTGTTGTGGCCAGATGTTGTGAAATTAGAAACACGTGGTTGTACAACATAAACTAAAATTATATGAAAGAGTTATTCGAACTTATAAAACGCTATTTATTGAGGGAGGCTGCAACTTTAAATCAAATTACAGACAAACCAAAGGACCGTAAGAAGAAGTAAGAATCTACATTTATTCTAGCAAAATGAAGCCCAAAGAATTTATAAGAAAAAGCGAGTTAGAACAGAAACGGGAGAACTATAAATATGAAGAACCAGCTAAGCCATTGGTAACTTGCTTTACCATCTATCAGGAAGCAAAAGCTGCTAAGCATTGAATATACGGCCCCGAAATTAAACGCTGGCAAACACCCGAAGAATTTTTAGAGCTTGAAAAGAGAATTACAGGTGGAGAACCTAAGCGATTGGAGCGTTTACAGATTAAAGATCCTATGGAGGGGGTAGATGCGGCTTATGAACAATTGCAGTCGCTAAAAGATAGGATGGAGGTGTTTGTGAAGAAAGTGGTTTTTTATTATAAAAATGAATGATACAAAAATTATAACTTTAATATATAATAGTTATTAATCGATTAATGTTATCCTTTGATATAGAGCATTTAGTTGCACGGCATTATCGCTGATGTCCTTTTTTTTATATTAGGGCTTAATAAATATAAATTTTGTTCTATTAATAATACTGAAAGAATGATCCCATTTCTATAAAAAGCTGAGAGTTATAAATGAAATATGATAGCCAAGTTATAATCAGCAATATTATTAAAAAATAAAACCACAATAAAGTATAATTTCTACCCTTATCAATCATAAACTTAAGATCATTTTTAAACTCATTATCGTTATTTAAAATTCTTTCAATGTCTTGTTCATCAAGTAAGTCAGCATATCGCTTTTTGATATCCGCATAATTTTGCTCAAATCTTTTTCTTTGGGCATTTACTTCCCATTTTGAGAGAAAAAAGTAACCTGCTGAACATAAAATAAATCCTGTTGATAGTAATGCTGCATCAATCGTAAAAACCTCAATCAGTTTGTCTTTGTTTAAGATTTTAAGCACAATCGCTGATGTGTAAAAGGTAATTAAAGCAAGTGCACTTTTTTGAAAGCCGGATGCAAATGTTTCAATTATCTTATTGGCTCTGTCGTGAAAGCTCAACAACTGGTCGGATATTTTATTTCTTATCTCGACATATTGTTTAATATTTTGCTTTTCATATACTTTATAGCTTGATTGTATCGATTGAAATGGGTCTCCCTTTAGTTCAATTTTATCCTTACCGTCAAGATGTAAGCTGATAATGTTTCTCGCTAGTCCAATTTTGTCATTAAAATTGCCTGAGTCATAAACCCAATCATATATCTTGAAATATTGATTCTCTTGATCAGCTGGCAGGTCATTCAAGTCCGTGTCGCCGGTAATCGATTTATATCCGTTTATTTTATAGTTTAGGTTGGAATCATTTATGACAGTAATATCAAATAGAAATACAATAGCATTTATGATAGCCAGCCGATTAAATAACAGTGTAAGTCTAGCGCAGGCTTCAATATTTAGAAAGAAGTCTTGCGGGACAAGCACAAACTCAGCTAAAAAATTATAATGGCATGATGTTTTGGCTTTGTTGATAAAGATGTTACGTTCAATTTGATCAGGTTGCCCAGAAAAATCTTTATTTACAAACCAAATAGATTTGCTTTTAGAAACTTTTTCATCTGATTGGTGTTCGAATATCAGAAGATTAACTTTTTTAATAAGTCGATTAAATTCAAGTAATATGGCTTGTATAGATAGTTTTTCCAAGAAAGTTAATAGAGCAGCGTAATCATAAACAGAGATAATGCCCTCCGACTGATTCTTAAAAATCTTAATAACTACTTTAATCTCTTCATCCTGTCTAATTGCATTTAATCTATCGACATCCTTAATAAATTCAGAAGCATCTGATCCAGTTGAAAATTCTTTAGGATCTCCATCGCCTATAAAGAACGAAATAAGTAATTGATCCCTTTTATTAATTAAGTTAACTGTACTTATAAAGGGCCCAATTACAAGGGCTTTGTAACTGTCAGATAAAAGGCAAATAGTTACCTCCTCAATAGATTCTTCAATATTACAGCTCCCATAATTAAACAACGAAACTAAAGGAAGTAGAGAAGAATTAATCATGGCATGACATCTGTATCACTGAAATATTCATATCCTTCTGGAGATTTAATCATAACCCATTTATCTCCATTTGGTTCCTGAAAACGCTTAATAGTAGATTTCAAATTTTGTATATCACTCTTAAGATTAAGATCAATCTGTGGAGTCAAAGGTATTGATTTTTTAAATCGTTTACTAATAATTTTAGTAACTATAGCGAATTTACTGTCGAACTTCCCAGTTTCGAGGGCCTTCTTCGCCTTAATACCTAATTCTAGCATGTCTAGGTCATCATTAAATGGCTTATACCCGGTTAGTATATCAGAAATATAACCCTCCATAGTAAACTCAGGTTTTACTCTAAAATAGTGTACTGTAGCATTCCATAAACTAACATGATCAGCTTTGAATTTCTTCTTCAGCGGGTCAAGCACTTTCATTTCAATAGTATCAAATACATTCTCTGTGTTATACTCATCAGTATAAATTTCTTGTAATTCCAAGAAGTCCCGCCACCAATAAACTGTGAATGTTGAATTTGTATCGAAGACAGCTACTTTATTAACGGTGTTCTGGTCATCAATTTCAGCAAGAAAGGCTTTGTAAATTCTCTTTTTTAATGGAAATCCGGTTCTGTTTACATAAGTTAAGGCATCCAGAAATTCATCATAATCTGCCTTAGAGATAATTATCTTTTGGCTTCCATTATCAAACTTGACAAATGAAACAACTACGATTCCTTTAAGCAGTGCTACTTTGAGATTTGTTTTTTGTTGTGATTCTATCTCTTTCCTTAATAATCGCTCTGCCACAGCAGTTGAATGAATTGCATATTCATGCTGATTCTGATCTTGGACAGCGAGGATATTTCCAATTAGTGTTCTAATCTCGGCTGTTTCACTTTGAAATTCAAATCCTTTTTTGTCTGGATCAACTAATATTTTGTCAAGTAAAGTAACAATGTAGTTTTTTAAATCAGTTTGTCCATCCGGCATCGGTAGCTGAGTGATTTGATTACCTTCAATATCTATTTTGAAGAGGTAATTGAAAATTATATCCATAGTTCTGTAATAAATGGTTTAGTTCTTAAGTAATTTTAATAGCAACCATAAGATACGTAGAACAATGTGAAAGCGTTTACAGACAATTAGGTTAGCATAACGAATATATGTAATATAATTACAACTAGTGCAACTGGTAATTGAATAATTCAAATGCTATGTATAAACTATAGTCAAGCATAGGCTAAATTAGCTGCAACAATTCCAGAAGGTTATTGTCATGCGAATGAATTTTATTTAGGACATATATTTAAAATTAATCTCTGTTATATTGTTTTTTATTAGATATTAATTAACTATTTTCTTATCTTTATAGTGCAACCAACGTTGGAGAAATCCAGCAATTTTAATTATTTATTATAAGCCCAGGCATACTGGTGAAAGTCTAGCATCACTTCGGTTTTCCGACGTTGGTTGCAGTGACCTGGGCGCTTATTTAACTTTTTTCAAAATGCAACCAACGAAAAATCAAATTGCTTTAGCTGAGCTTAAGTTCAGTTATCAAGCGCTCAAACGGCCTTTAGATGTAAGTAAGGCTAAGTTTTCTTTTAAATTTTTAAAACGTATCAGCGGTAAGCCTTTGCCCAATCATGAAAACGAACGATATGTTTTATTTGTAAACGAAGAACACCATGTTTTTTCTTGGTACAAATTTCAAGATTTTGGGAAAACGGGTAACTATATACAACAAGTAATAGGTTTAGCTCTAGCGTGTAATGCTTATGGTATAGTCATTTTGAAATACAATGACGAGAGGTCTCTTTTTATAGATTCTGTTGATGAACTCTTTGTAAGCACTTGTTTTAATACCTGTGAAAAAGTGAAGATTGATATTATAGATTATATAATTTGTAACCCGAAAACATATTTGAGTTATAGGAAGAAATGCCTTAATGATTAAAATGAAAAAAGGCTATCTTAAAAAGATAGCCTTAATTAAACAATTATAGGGAAGTATTAAAAATATATTTACAATTTCATTCTTGTAAAAGTTAGCGCTAAAATATGTTTACGCTGAGGGTGATCAATATTTAAAGATGCTTTAATATAACTTTTAACGCCTAATACTGTATCGACCAAGCCGATTTGTTCTGTATGAAAGATATTAAATCGGTTCTTACGTGCATCATCAACAGGTGTCTTAGCAATCGCAACAGCTGTTATATTGCTCTCTATACTAGCTAGTAGGGTTTGGAAAGAGGCAATACTGATATCCTCTTGAGTAGGTTCGTAAACTTTACTCGTGGTTAGCACATCAATGTATTGTTTAAGATTCTCCACTCTATTGTCGTATGATACCCGCGATTTAGACGGGCCAGTGGCGCCATCAGCGGATATGCTATTTTTCCCAATTCCTCTTAAACGATCAGCAAGAGTTTTAGCAGTTTGTAGCTCGGCAGGATTATCAATAGCTGCCTTTAAATAATTATAACTTCTGGTAATTAATGCATTTAAAGATTTGAAAATGAGCTCTTGTTCATCAACAGCTTTACTATAAACTGGCAAAACCAAACTTAGGACACGAGTGGCATCGTCTGCATTTTTAGATAAGATTTCTAAGGCTTCTACTGAGAGTTTGGGTTTAGGGGGATTATAATCATCCCCAAGGGTTTTTAAACGAATAATTAAATCTTTTAAATTGGCTGCTTTTTTTGCGTAGCCGCTTTCTGAATTCGCCATAAGCTTTTCTAATTTAGGTAGGTTTTTACTTAACTGTAGAGAATATTTAAATTTAAAATCATCCTCCAAAAATGTAGTGGACAAAACCTTGTCCAAATTTTCTCATTTGGTAATCTTAAATAGGAAAGCAAGTATGCCTACCATCAAATTTTCGATTGAAACCCTTTCAAATGATTCGAAAACCCTGATTTAAGCTTTAATGCGTAGGTGAAAAAATAACTTTCTGCGCATTGTATGTGTGCGAATAAAACTGTAGAGGTTTTTGCCGTATTTCCCCATTTTGCGCGGCCTTTGTGGAAATACTTCCTCATATTTTTTATTATTTCTACAGTATGGCTTTTGTTAAAATGTAAAGCCTTCAAAATAGTGGTAAAAGGGCTAAGGCGAAAAGCTTTAATTACCATTTGCCAGGCAATAGGCAATTATTGTAGAGGCATTGCAGCACAGCTTACATAACAATTTAAATAGATCATTTGCTTTGGGCTTAAATAATTGGTAACGTAAAAATTAGTCAATCGTTTGCGCTGTTATTTATGTTGTAATGCTCATTTGCTTGTTCTACTTTTAAAGAATACAAATCAACAAAACCGAAAAAAGCCAGCACAAATGCGTATCCATTTGCTTACAAAAACACTTGTTTTAGGGCTATTAATAAGCTTATCTATTAATAGCTGGGCCCAAAAAGAAAACACCTTTGCAATAGGTAACGGGTCTTTTGAGCTTAATGGCAAGCCGTATGTAATAGGCTGTGGTGAAATGCATTTTGCCCATATACCAAAAGCCGAGTGGAAACAACGTTTGCAAATGGCTAAAGCAATGGGTTTAATACGGTTTGCGCTTACTTATTTTGGAATATGCACGAAAAGCAACCCGATCAGTTTACCAGAGCCAAAAACTTTTTAAAAACCTTTAGCTCATTAAATTACTGTAAGTAAATGGGTTTTGGGGTGTAAAAGTGCGAAAGAATAGCAAGTAAAACGTTTGTTCAGTATTAACCGGATCAATTAAAAAACTAAACAATAAATATTAAATAACACAAATGGAACGTAGAGATTTTATCAAAAATGGTGCATTTACGGCTGCTGGTTTAACCATCCTGCCAACCGGAAGTTTATTTGCATCATCAGACAGTGGAAAAGTAAGAGTAGGTTATATCGGTGTGGGTGCACGGGGTATGAGCCATATTTCTGAAGGTGCCTTAAGAGACGATGTAGAAATTGTTGCAATTTGCGATACCCAGGAAAGCTCACTTAAAATCTGTCGTAATTTTATTGCCAAAAAAGGTAGACCTGCAGCAACAGAGTACACCGGTGGCTTAGATGCTTATAAAAAACTTTTAGACCGTAAAGATATTGATGCCGTAATTATTGCAACACCATGGCAGTTTCACCGCGACCAGGCAGTTGATGCCATGAAAGCTGGAAAATACGTTGGTTGCGAAGTAATTGCAGGTTTAAGTGTACAAGATCACTGGGATATTGTAAATACTTCTGAAAAAACAGGCATGCCTTACATGACCTTAGAAAACGTTTGTTACCGTAGAGATGTAATGGCGGCATTAAACATGGTTAGACAAGGCCTTTTTGGCGAATTGGTGCATCTTGAAGGTGGTTACCAGCATAACTTAAGAAACGTACTTTTTAACAACGGTAAAGATTATTACGGCGGTGGGGTAGAGTACGGGCCAAAAGCATTAAGTGAGGCACAATGGCGTACGCAGTTCAACATCGATCAGGATGGCGATTTATATCCAACCCATGGTGTTGGCCCTTTAATGCAATATGCTAACATTAACAGAGGAAACAGCTTTACCAGCCTGGTATCGTTCAGTTCTAAAGCAAGAGGTTTGGCCGCTTACGTAGAAGAAGTTTCTCCTGGCCACCCTAACGCTAAAATTAACTATAAAAATGGTGATGTTACCACTACAATGATCAACTGTGCAAACGGCGAAACTGTATTGTTAAGCCACGATACCCACTTACCCAGGCCATATTCTATCGGTTTCAGGGTACAGGGAACAAAAGGTCTTTGGATGGATGTAAACAAATCAGTATACATCGATCATAAATCGAAGAAAGATGATGTATGGGATCCGGCTCAAGAATGGTTTGCTAAATACGATCACCCGCTTTGGAAAAAATATGAAACAGAAGCTGTAGGCGCTGGTCACGGTGGTATGGATTGGTTTGTATTTAATGGCTTTATCCAGGCGGTAAAACAGAAAAAACAAACCCCTATTGACGTTTATGATTCGGTTACAATGAGTGTAATTATGCCACTTTCTACTAAATCTTTAAAAGAAGGAAATATGCCGCAAAAATTCCCTGATTTTACAAAAGGAAAGTGGAAAGATCGGAAAAATACTTTCGCTTTAGACGATAGCGGTTTTTAGTCTCGTTTGCGGGTAATGCCATATGGCTTACCCGCATAATTTAATAAGCAACTTTATTCAGGTTGATCAAATGGTTTGCCTGGAACAATTTTTATTCAAATATATATTACCATCTTATGTTTCAAGCAGTATTAGGTGCTTATGGACTTAACGCAGAAAAATTTAAAATTGAACCTTTCGGCTCGGGCTTAATTAACCATACCTGGAAAGTTTACAGTGAAAAATTAGCCTATATCTTGCAAGAGGTGAATACGGAGGTTTTTCGCCAACCTCAAAATATTGCTCAAAATATTGAGACAATAAAAAAATATCTTGATCAAACAGCCCCTAAATATTTATTTGTTGCACCAATTACGGCTACAAATGGAGATGATTTCGTGGTTATTGACGATCATTTTTACAGAATTTTTCCATTTGTAGAAAATTCTTGCTCTGTTGATTTTGTACATGATCCCGAGCAGGCTTATCACGCTGCTAAGCAGTTTGGTAAATTTACCAGGATGCTTTGTGCCTTCAACGTACAAAAATTAAAGCCCACTATCGAAGATTTTCATAACCTGCCTTTACGTGTAGAGCAGTTTAAAAAAGCTTTAGAACAAGCTAGCGATGAAAGGATTAACGAGGCAAAATTTGCTATAGAAGAGATTATCAGACATTACAATATAGAAGAGCAGTATGTACACATGGTAGATAGCGGTGCACTTAATTTACGTGTTGTACACCACGATACCAAAATTAGCAATGTACTGCTACAGGCCGAAACTGGCGTGGGTTTATGTGTAATCGATTTAGATACCGTAATGCCGGGATACTTTATCAGCGATGTGGGCGATATGATGCGTACTTATCTCTCAGAAGCCAATGAAGAGGAAAAGGATTTTAGTAAAATAGCCATTAGAGAAGACGTTTTCGCCGCAATACATAAAGGTTATATGGAAGAAATGGACCAGGTTTTGGCCTTTACCGAAAAACAGTTCTTTATTTATTCGGGTAAATTTATGATTTACATGCAAGCGGTAAGGTTTATAGCAGATTTCTTAAACGGCGATATTTACTATAAAACAAGTTATGCTAAGCACAACTTGGTGAGGGGCTTAAATCAGATCGATTTATTGAATAAGTACATCGCCAAAGAATCGAAATTTGAAGAGATTATTAAGAAAATTAATCAAAATAGAATAAATGACGCTAAAATAATATTAAACTAATAAGGTAAAGGCAAGGTGTTCAGTTTTTATGCTTCATCGTTTGGGCTGGACATCCTTTTTACCTATAGTTAAGTACCAATGGCAGGTTGTAATGATTGGTCGTCATTTCGACTGGAGCGCAGTCCCGAACTTTCGGGAGAGAAATCTTTTCACCATTTTATTAAAAACTTACTGTTAGAAATTGCTTTTTTAACAAATAAAGCGCAAACGTTTGTTAATATATTTTGGTATAGAAAATTATACTGCATATACCGAGAGGGTAGAAGCATGCCATTAAGCTCTTTGTTCTTCCCCAAGTGTTTCAAAATAATCTTCTTCTTCTGCTTCAGAAGTGCCTAATTTATTGATTTTAAATACCCAATACTTCATCAGCGGATAGTTAAAGCCGTAAGAAACAATACTATCAATTAAAAGCCTGCCAAGTTTATAATCCAGATTTAAACTTCGGTGCAATAAGTAGGTACCAGCTGATTTTAATGAAATACTCCCCAAAACCACAGTAAAAAACCTGATTAGCTGTCCGCTTGTAGAACTGCAATAACCATCGTTGCTTTTAAATGCCCAGAAACGGTTAATGCAAAAATTAACAATCCCACCTATGGTACCAGAAATCAAGATCGAAATGGTAAAATAAATATGCAACCATTCTGTTAGCAAAATCATTAAACCATAATCAGTAACGCCTCCAGAAAAAGCAGATACCTGTGCTTTGAGAAAAAGTTTAACAGATGCCCAGGTCATTATGCCTTCTCCTCCTCATCTTTAGCGTCGCCCGCTTTCAAAAGTTTAAACGTATCGATAATATTGATAACCAATAACAGCGATACCATAGCAATTGCGAAATAAGTAATGGCACCTGTAAATAAGGCTTCGACAATTAAGATAAGCGAAATAATTACGCGTAATTCCGTCGGGCCTAAATAGCCAGAATCAATTTGGTAGAAGCCTGTAATTTTATAACGCAGTTGAGAAATAATCATAGACCAACCGTACAATACCACAAAAAGAAATGCGAAAATCTGTGTGCCACCATCAGCGTAATAATAATAGCCCAAACCGATCAGGATAATGCTGAGCCAATCCATCACAATATCGAGTGCAAAGCCATACCACTTGCGCGGGATTTTGCGAAAGTACGCCAATCGGCCATCGAGCGAATCGCCAAGCCAGTTGATCATAAAACCTAAAATTCCGATCAACAAATAGCTTTTTGCATAAAAACCAGCCAAAATAAAGCTTAAAAACACAATCAGCGATCCAAACATGCCAATCCCTGTCATCATATTGGGCGTAATCCACTTAGGAACCCTTTGAAGCAAAAAAAGGATCAGCCCTTGTTCGCCTTTTCTTAAAATATTTGTCCTTTCACGGTCTGCAAATACCCTTTTGCCATCTAAATGGTCTTCTTTTAGTTTAATAATAGCCTCCAATTTAAGTGCCAGCCAAAATTACGCCAAAGAGAATGGCTGTTTCTGGTCGGTAAAATTTTAAACTGATCTTCCTCGGAATACCTTTAGAATAATCAGCCATTCGCTTTAGCTTCCCCGATCTGACCAGGTAAGTAAACAATAGGGCAAATAACATAAATTTATTTTACAATTCCGGCGAAGCGCTGATAAAATACTGTTGGACTATTCTCATTTTTTGGCGCGTATTTACCTGCGATGATGGGTACGTAAATTACACGCCTCCTGCTTTCCTCGCCACGTATGACCGATTCTGCCACCCTGTGCCACAGTCTTCCATCGTGGATGGTTAAATCTCCTGCTTCGGGTAATATCGATACTTCTTCAGCATCAGGTTTATTATCAAGGAAATATTTTTTGCGAAAGAGCATCTGGTAAATACTTTGTTTATGGGTGCCAGGGATAATTTTTAATCCGCCATTTTCAGGTTTTAAGGTACTCAAGTGGATGCCAACATTCAGCATCGGGTTTAGTTTAGCGCCATAAAAAATATCCCTTAAACCATCCGTATGCCAGCCCATTTTACTGAATTTGCTTTCTGGTCCGTTAATGTAGTGGTTAAACACCATGCCATCTTTCTCTTCAGTACCTAAACGCGCGCCATCGCCCGCCAATTGAAGCAATGCGTTAAAGCGTGGATCTAATAGGAGACCGCTTAGTGTTTGATGCTGTTGGTTTATAAAGGCAAAACGCTGTACAATTGCCGAGCCATCAAGATCTTTCCCATATTTAATGGGTACACCGTTTATTTTTTTAATATCTTGTTCGATCCATTTTTGTTCAACCTGTTTAGAAGCATCGATAATGGAAGAAACCGTTTCTGGTTTGATGAAATTCTTGAAATGGATAAACCCATGTGTGTTAAAAAAATCAAGCTGTTCTTGTGTTAATTGTTCAGATAAGGCAAAGGTTGGATACGATGTGGCCATGTGTAAAAAATTAAAAGATTTAGGAAAAGGATAAATTGGAGATAGCGTTATGCGCAGCAACAGCACATTCGCATTGGCGAGTGGTTCGGTACTGGAGGAAAATAAAACATGTTTGTTTTATTCGACATAGTCTATGGTATTAGTAGTATTTAATACAAACCTAACATATTTTTAATATTCCAAAGAATTTTATTTGAATTTTTTTAAATATTTTTTTCTGATATCCGTGGTGTTAGATGTTACCATCTGACACTCAGCTTTATTTTAGGGCGTGCAATCGGATAGAAATGTGCAAATAAAGACTACTGGAGCCGTTTTGTTGTAGTTTATCGTGGTGTTGGATGTTACCATGCAACACTCAGCTTTATTTTAAATGAAAAGATTTTTTTATTATTGGAGCGCAATTGCAGTAATCATAGTTTACTTTGTTCCCGTGTTTCGCTTTACGCTTTCCCGAAAGTTCGGGATACCTCCTTGCTGCAGGGTAACGCTGCACCCGGGGCTAAGCAGTTAAGACAGTGTTTCATTTTTAGGGTTGCAGGGTGCACAACCCCTGGTTTCTAAACCCGACAGTAGCGGCAGCCTCCGATTTTTTTCATCGGAGCTATAGCGAATGGCGGGACTGAGAACCTCCAAGAGCCACAGACCGCTCATTTCCTAATTCCAAAACCTACTAAATAGTTTTCTATTTCGGTCGGTGAGACACCAACCGATAGAATAAATAATTTAACCACGGATAGGAAGGATGCACACAGATATGAAAATCCGTGTTTATCTGTGCTCATGTGTGGTTAAAAACGCTTAACTTAATGACATTGGGGTAACGCTGCACCCGGGGCTAGATGGCCTAAACAGTATTTCATTTTTAGGGTTGTATAGTGTACCCACCTTTGTTCCTAAACCCGATTAAAATGGAAAGCCCGTAAACGAAGAATGGACTGCCCCCAAAAAGTTGGACAAACTTATTAATTATTTAAGACTTGTTTCCGGTATTC
>NZ_JAGGPU010000005.1 GCF_018613605.1 Pedobacter sp. ISL-64
CGGCTAAGTGACCCGCTAAAGTTGTCACCTGTTACCAGTGCCGGAGCAAAAGCATAGGTTAATGCAGGATCCACATCACCATAGGTTTTGTTTTTCGCTGCTGCTGTAACCGTTATTGTTTTCTTGCCAATGGTAAGATCAGCACCAACGTAGGTCAAAGTATAGTTAGCATTTAAGGCTAATGTACCCTGGCTGATTGCATAGGTACCGATATTCTCTCCCGGCAACCTGTTCAGGCTTCCGCTGAAGCTATCGCCCGACTGCAGTGCAGGACTGAAAGTATAGGTCAACACCGGATCAGCATCACCATAGGTTTTGCTTTTTGCTACTGCGGTTACCGTTATTACAGTTTTTGAGGCAATGATCAGATCAGCCCCAATATACGTTAAAATATAGTTAGGGTTCAACGCCAGTGTGCCCTGGGTAATGGCATAGGTACCTGCTGTTTCACCAACAGCCCTGCTCAGGCTTCCGCTGAAACTATCACCTGTTACCAATGCAGGAGCAAAAGTATAGGTCAGTGCAGGATCGGCATCACCCTGGGTTTTACTCTTTGCCGCTGCTGTTACCGTTATTATCTTTTTGCCAATAGTGAGATCTGCGCCCACATAATTTAAGGTATAATTGCTGTTCAATGCAAGTGTACCCTGTGCAATTGCATAGGTTCCAACATTTTCACCGGGCAACCTGGTCAGTGCTCCTGTAAACGTATCAGTGCCTGCTAACGCCGGACTGAAAGTATAAGTTAAGGCTGGATCTGCATCACCATAGGCTTTGCTCTTCACTACAGCGGTTACCGTTACTATTCTTTTGCCAATGCTGAGATTGGCTCCGGTATAACTCAGGGTATAATTCCCATTCAGTGCAAGTGTACCCTGACTAATGGCATAGGTGCCAAGGTTTTCACCAGGCAATCTGCTAAGGCTCCCGTTAAAGGTATCAGTGCCAACCAAGGCCGGATTAAATGTGTAAGTTAACACAGGATCGGCATCACCGTAGGTTTTGCTTTTTGCTACCGCGCTTACCATTATCATTTTCTTGCCGATGGTAAAATCTGCATCAACATAACTTAAGGCATAGTTGCTGCTCAATGCAAGTGTTCCCTGGGTGATTGTATAATCGCCAACATTTTCACCTGGCAGTCTGCTTAAGCTTCCACTAAAGGTATCGGCAAAGGCCAGACCTGATCCACCAACCGTAAAAGTCAAGAAAGGATCAACATTACCATATGTTTTTGACTGTCCGGCATTGGCCGTAACCGTAACCGCTCTTGGATTGATGGCAAAGGTTATACCCGGGGTAAAAGTGATTGCATAATTGCTGCTCAGTGCAAGCGTTCCCAGAGTGATTGTATAATCACCAATATTCTCACCTGCTGCACGGGACAACCTTCCGCTAAATGTATCCGCAAAAGCCAAGGATCCGGTAAGCGTAAATGTCAGGAACGGATCAACACTACCATATATTTTTGATTGTGCTGAGTTGGCCGTAATGGCAATTGCTCTTTTATTGATTGTAAAATTTGTACCGGTGGTAAAAGTTATCGCATAATTACTTCCGGCCGAAAGTGTACCCTGGGTAATGGCATAAGTACCGATATTCTCTCCCGCTGCACGGGTAAGCGAGCCGCTAAAGTTATCTCCGGTAGCTAAACCTGGTGTAGCGGTAAAGGTCAGTGTAGGGTCTACATTTCCGTAAGTTTTTGAATTTACATCCGGAGTTATCGTAATCGTTTTGACAGTAATATTTGCTGTTGTTGATGCGGTTGTATTGCCCAAAGTATAATTACCCGATGCACCGCCGGAAATGGCAATGCCTGACACACTAACAGGTTTACCTGTACCAACCGTTGCTGTAGCAAATGAGGCGCTAGCGTAGCTTTCGGTAAATACATCACCTGCTACACGGTCATCGCTCAGGGTTACCGTGGCCGTTGTAGTCCCGTCGTACAGTTTATTATTCCCCGTTGCAGATACTGTTAATGGTTTTGGTGTAACTGTTAAAGCTGAGGCATTAGCTGCAGCCTGTACAAAATTATAGTTTGCTGCACTTAGTCCTCCACCATTAACATTATACGAACCCACAGCACTACTTATTGTAGCCGAGGTAGACCAATTAATAGTGCCAGTTGTTGCGGTTGCTATGGCTTCCGAATTCACAAAGCCTGTTACTGTTCCTGTTAAAACCGGAACACCTGCCCCATAAATTTTTCCTATCCCACTTGAAGTATAAGTTAATGTTGCTTTCGACACTGTACTTGATGGAATATTTATTGTCAGGCTATTTGCATTTGTACTTGTTAATGTCACATGCCCGGTAATATTTGTACCGGCCGGTGCATTTGCTTTAAGTCTTACGTACGCATCACCCAATATCGTGCCCGAAACACCAATGACAGCAGAAGGACCGAAAGTCGTACCGTCCGCACTCACCTCAAAATTGGCAGTTGATGATGGAGTGACCGTAATTCCCACTGATAAGCCAGTGCCGGATACAGTGACCCTTGTTGAAGCAGATGCTGTGCCATAAGTAGTGCTTAATCCTGCGGGGAAGCTGGCAGGGGCAAAAATTGTACCTGCTGCCGTAGATGTAGTAAATGGTTGATCAGCTCCGTAGCTTGTTCCACCACCGTTGGTAGCATAGGCTCTTACATGATATAATGTAGAAGATGCCAAACCGTTTATGGTTCCTGAAAAAGTGCCCGTGCCACTGCCCGTTAAAACCTTTGTATTTGCAGTAGTGGGAATTTGTCCGATCGCATAAACGATCCCTCGCTCAGTTACCGCCGATCCACCTGCCGCCGTAACGTTTCCACTCATTACAGCAGAAGTAGTGGTAATACCTGTTACAGCATCAGTTGATACCGTTGGTAGTGCCAAAGTAGTGAAAGATCCTTGAAGCCCATTAGTTGTACCCGCACTGTTTACCGCTTTTACACGGTAATAATAGGTTGTACCTACTATAAGCCCACCTAAACTACCTGTAACAGCAGTACTACCTGTACCAGAAGAAACTAGATTTGGTGTTGCATTTATAGTTGACCCATAGGCATTTGATAAGCCCCAATCGAAAGTTACAGTAGTATTGGCATTATTGTCGTTTACTGTACCCGCCAATGTGGCTGTTGTATAAGAAGGTGTATTGCCACCAGTTGTTGCGGTTGGCGCTGTTACCGGCGCTGTATAGGTAAAAGCATACTGTAGCGCTGCTATATTTCCGTTTGTGGCGGCATCCTGCGCTACATTGGCTGCTATATTGATGGTAACATTACCACTTGAAGTTGGTGTTGCATTAAAAGTATATGTTGTTCCACTACCTGCAAAGCTACTGAGCGATGCATTAGTGGATGTGATCTCACCTATTGTAAAACCGGTTACAGTCTGAGAAAAAGTAACGGTAAATGGGATTACGGATGTACTGGTTGTACCGCCAGAAGCAACAGTACCACTGGTAATGCTCACTGTTGGGGGCGTAGCATCTATATTAAAATTATTGGTATTGCTGTTTGTACTTACCGTGCTACCACTAACCTGAGCCGTAGCATATGTGGTATGTGGGCCATCAACAAGATTTGTGGGTTGGATTAAGCTCCAGTTCCCACCAACTGACGCTGTTGTGGTGCCAATGGATGAGCCATCTACATAAACATTTATGTTTGCATTACCAGGTGATGTACCGGTATACGTAGGTGTTCGTGTATTCAGTAAACTTCCGTTGGCAGGTGTTACGGATACTGGTGTTGCAGTAACAGGCTGTGCCCTGGTTACAGTAATGGTATATGTTTTTGTGGTACCATTTTGTGCGGTTACCAGCACGGCGATACTATTCACTCCCACGCTTAAGGCTACGGCCGTGGCACTGCCACTTGTTACCGTATTGCCGTTAATTTTAATGGTGGCATTGGCTTGGTTTCTGGTTGCTGTTACATTAATCGATGCCGTTACATTACTTACACTTGCAGTATAAGCTATTGTAGCACTGGCAAACGCGGGTGTCAATGTGCCCGCCGATATCGTCAGGGCAGATAATGTGGCATCATTGGATGAGCCACCTACAACTGTGCCTGCCAGCAGAAGTAAGTGATCTGGTCCAACATCTACCCACGTTCCATTGCCTATTGCTGGTGGATTAGGTGTCGTATTGATTGTATTGTAGTATGCCGTCTGAAAGGTACCACCGTTAAAAAACTGGATTTCCCAGCGTCCTCCCGTAAAGAGGATTTTATAGGCCGTTGTACCCCCAGTAACGCTACCGGTACCCGTATAGGTGTTATGCCCTGCCCCATCGTTGCCGGTTACATTCATCGTAACAACAAAATTGCCGAAACTCTGCTCATAACTGTCCTGAAACTGGATCTGGGCATTTGCTGCAAGCACGAGCAGTAAAAGAACGGTGGTAGAAAATAAAACGCGTAAAGCTTTTTTCATATCAAATAGTTTATAAATCCTAATGTCAGCAGGCATCATAAACAGCTATGGGCGGCCGGGTGGCATTGTATTTGGTTTGCAGGAACCACAGCTTTGGTTCGGAGCAAAGCTGTGGTAAAGAATTATGTTAATCTCTTGACGGGAATACCCCTTCTAATGCAATAACATAGTTAAGCGCTATATAGGGCTGCATTACAGGCACTGGCAAGCTATTGCCTGCAACACCTATTGTTCCGGGGTTCATCGTCATATTTGGTACATTTGGCGTATAATCATTGTCACTTCTCCCCTTATTTGCAAAATAGTTTCCTGTTGGCGATGGAACTGTTCCACTTGCACTTACAGCCTTAACAGCATGTGAGTGTGAGGGTAGGTTATCCCTGGTAAGGGTTACGGTTTCTGAGCCATAAGCTGTGCCAAGCGGAAGAGGTGTCAATCCTGGGCCATTACCTGTGCCCACGGGTACAATCCCCTGTAAATTAGGTACTGCAAAAGTGGTTCTGCCATCGCCACCATAAGTGGTGCCGATAAGTGAAAATAGTGCGCTATATTGACTGATCGCCAAAAGCTGGCCACGGCAAAAAGCCCAACCAACAGACGCATAATTTTCTCCTACGAGTTTAATTTCTCCTATAAAGTTCATCTCTTTTATTTTTGATTTATACTTTGATTAGTTTCTGGATGGGTAAATGCCGGTTGTGGCGATGATAAAAGTAAGTCCCAGGTAGGGCTGTTGCACAGGTATCGGTCCATTTCCGCCTGTTAAACCCAATGCACCGGGCGCCATCGCCGTATTAGGTCCAGCATTTGAAAAATCAAGATCCGGTGCTACCGAATCAGCAAAATAGGCATTAGCAGGTGCGTTGGTTGTACCAGGCGCATTATTGGCAAAAAACGCATGGTTGTGCGCAGGCAACTGGCTTGGTAAAACAGTAACATTCGGGCTACCGGCAACTTGTCCAATAGCATAACTTGAACCTGCCGGGCTTGTCCCAAAACCAAGGGATACACGCCCCTGTAGGTTTGGTAGCCCAAATGTAGTGGTTCCATTACCGCCGTACATGGTACCCAAAAGAGAAAATAAAGCCTGATTGGTTTGAATCGGCAAGATCTGCCCATTGCAGAGCGCCCATCCCTTAGGCGCAAAATTTATCGATACTATTCTGATATCTCCTAAATAAAAATCCATTTTTTTTCAGTTTTAAAGGTTTAAGATAATCCGTTAGCTCTGTGCCGGAAATATACCGTACAATGCTATGATATAGTTTATGGCCAATGACGGCTGGTTGATACTAATTGGCGTACTGCCCCCTACCGGCGATACCGAGTTAGTGCCCATCACCACATCTGGTGTAACAGTTCCCAGAGCAAAGTCTGGATCTGCGGATCCGGTATTTGCAAATATGTTATTGGCAGGTGTATTGGAATTGCCTTCGGCCAGTTGAGCCATCAATGGATGGGTGTGGGCTGGCATCTGGCCTACCGCCATCGTAACAGACTCGGTACCTGATTTTTGCCCTAACACTACTGTTGGTAAGCCAGGGCCTGTACCTACATGTACCGGGACGCGCCCTCTTAGGTCGGGAATGGCAAAGGTCGTTTGTCCGTCACCACCATATGTGGTGCCAATAAGTGTAAAAAGTGCATCATTCTCACTGATCGGAAGAAGTGAACCATCGCAGAATTTCCAGGATGATGGTGCATAGACGCCTGCATACATCCTGATTTCGCCGATGTAATTTGAATCTAACATAGTATGTGGTTTATGGTTAAAGATTAATTATATATTTCGTGGTATTCGAACATATTGTTTTCAAATTTTTCTCCCCGCTGCACACCCATTGCCGCCAGTTTAGCACCGGTTACAAAGCCTTCATTGAGTTTGATGATATTAATGCGCAAGATTTTGCGGTCGGCACATTGCACATATATTCCGCTGGCATCTGCATGTACTATTGTCCCAGCATCAAATGCCGCTTCCCCAGTGGCTTCAACAGGCGAAACTTCCAATACCCTTACCAATTGCTGTTTAAAAGTTGTTACAGCCCCGCCTGCGCCTGGATTACTGGCATTAACCTGTGCCTCTACCTGTGCGGCAGTTTGCACATCCCAATCAATAGCCACATCAGCAGCAGCAGCCCGTGGATAGTAGCTTGCTAAACTTTGATTTACCGGTAACGCTGTAATCTCCTCTCCGCTTTTCAGTTTCTCCATCAATTGAGCAATCAGATTGAGGGCCACCGCACCATGTCTGCCATCGGCTATGCCCCAAGTTTCGCCGGGTATAAAAGGTACTGGCTGCTGCATTACTACTGCGCCGGTATCAAAACCTGCATCAACTTTATGGATACTTACCCCTCCACTGGTCTCGCCGTTTTTCATTTGCCAAAACAGCGGATCTGCCCCCCTATAAGCAGGCAACATACTAAAGTGTACATTAAAAAAGCCAAGTGGCGGAAACTCATAAAGATTGGCCGGGATCCGGTAAGAAAAACCAAACATCAAAACTACATCGGGCTGTATTTCAACAAACAGCTTTTTAATAGTTATAAGTAGATCTTGTCTGTTTACTTTGAAAAAAGATATATCATTATTGTTACAATAGTACTCAACACCTAAATGATGATCTTTAAGCTTATCCGTAGAAACAACAGCTTTTAATAAATCCTGTGCACCTAAATAATCTAGTACAGGTATACACGAGAGATGAGTAGAAAATACGATTATTTTCACTAGGATGATGGTTAGAGTAGGATGTAATTTAGACTACGTAAATTTATTTAATTATTTCATTAACTCCAAACAAGAATAACAAATACTTATTTTTAAGTATAGTTTATCTAATTTTTAGACTTAAATTAGTAGTCATAAAAAACTATTCTCACCTGCACCATGGTCATTTATTCAAGGGCAAAGCAGAATATCCCCATTACTGATATACAAGCTGACCTACGGAGTATTACATACAATTGGATGTCGCACTTCAATGTATCCCACTACAATGGCTCTTGGACAGTCCGGCCTTTGCGTACACCAGGAGGCACGGACAGCATTTTCCCTGATTTGATCAATGCAGATCGTTTTGAAGACCATCCAAATATGCTGCTGTTTCCATCCGTGAAAGCATTTACCAAGGGGATGCAATGCGAAATCTTGTCGGCAAGAATGCAGGATGGAGTGCATATGTATGGTGGTACATCATAAGAAGTTACGGACCAATCAGCAAAAGCGGCAATATTCAAAAATTAGATTACATCATGGCACATTACGCCAGATATGTACGCCCGGGGTATACCAAAATAGTTGTACTTCAAATCCAAGTACTGGTGTTTATGTTACCGCATACAAAAGCAGAACAAAATTAGTACTTGTTATCATAAACCAAAATACATCGGTTACGCAGTTAACGCCGAATTAGATCGAGCAATGCTTCAACAGAAACAAATTCAAACACCTAACCCTGACCTAAAATAAGCTGCAAAACTATTCCGCTACAAGTTTAAGTCCAATCAGGGATATCACCAATGTACTCAGGAAAAAGAGGCGCCAGAAAGTAGCTGGATCTTTAAACACAAGAATGCCAACCACTACTGTACCTACAGCGCCAATACCTGTCCAAACAGCATAGGCAGTTCCAATAGGCATAGTCTGTGTAACTTTCATTAATAAAAGCATACTAAGAGACATGGTTATAAAAAAGCCAAGGTACCATAGATAAACAGCGCTTCCGGTCGCTTCCCTTGCCTTACCGAGACATGATGCAAAAGCGACTTCACATAGGCCGGCGATAGCCAATAAAATCCAATTCATAGTTAAATTATTTGCCTGTTAAGGTATTAATTAACCGTTTCCTCATCAGTAGGTGATCAAATATATTGTGACCTAGGCGGATCGGTCAGTTTCTGCTTTATGCTTTTACCAGGTCATTGATATACTGCTGTAGCCTAATTTTTCCCTTTACAGCGTTTTTTGGCACCTGGATATCATTAGCTGCTATTTCGGTCATAGCCGCATACGACGCAGCTGCCTCATCAGAAAACCCCACTGATTTAAAAGCATCAGTCCATTGCTGCTTCGGAATTACTTTTACGCTTACCTTCTTGCCCAATGCATCAGAAAACGCGTCCGCCACATCCTGTGGCGAATAAAGTTCCGGGCCTACTATGGCATTCAACTCCGGTCCGTTCTTGGTTGTCATAAACTTTGCCGCCAATTCCCCGATATCCCGAGGCGCGACCATCGGTATCTTAAGCGCTTTGGGAAAGAACGACATGAGTTCGCCGGTTTCTTTTATGATAGGTAACGATGACGCCCAATTGCTCATGTAATAAGCGGATCTGATAATCTGATAAGGGTATCCAAGAGTCCCTATTCCTTGCTCCAGCTCATATAACGTATTGAGATCACCAATCCTGCTGCCATACCGTGCCCCTAGTGTCGAAGCAACAACTATCTTTTCTGCCTGCGTTCCTTTTAAGGCCTCCACTAAGGAAGCGACCGTTTTCCTTTCCTGAAGGTCCGTGTCCGTCAACGGATCAGCAGGCGGATTCAATACAAAAATGTTTTTTCCAGTTTGAAAGATCCCGCGCAAACCTTCGGTGTCATAAATATCTGCAACTGCAAATTTTGCGCCTTTAGCTTGCCAATCAGCTGCAGACTTCGAGCTTCGAGAAATAATGGTTACCTCCTCGCCGCTTTTGAGCAAGGCATTAGCTAAGGCAGATCCGATCTGCCCTGTTCCTCCAGATATAATGTTCATAATGCTATAGGTTAAATTTCGTAATAGATCAAAACTACAAGCTACTGTGACAACTATCTGTCATAGGTGTTTTCAATTTCGGATTTTTTATTAACCGGTGTGCGCTTAGACAAATTAAGAAGCTAAAATAACCTGACGGTTCAGGAAACAAAAAAAAGCTATAGCGCTAGGGATGTATGCTTTCTTCTGCCAGTCTGTTGAGGTATTGGGAGATCGTCATTTTATGTGGCTCAAATCTTTCGTTAAGGATATGAAAAGACTGGAACCTGTCAACCCTAAAAAAACGGTAATCCTTGCGCAACCGGCAAAAGGCAAGTAACAACCACTTGTTTGCTGCATAAAATAAAGCAAAAGGTTCAACCACACGCTCTGTAATTTCATTTTCTTTTAAAGCACAGTATTGGATTTTAATGAGCTTATAATCGGTTAGTGCCTGTTGCAACTCTGCTAAATGACTGCTCGATGGCCTCTCATCGTTATTAACATACACTTTTACACGTTCAGAGAGGAGGTTCATTTTCTCTTTTTCCGCATAACGCAGTACAGCTTTTACCTTGTCTGTCGCATTGCGGTAATTTCTAA
This sequence comes from Pedobacter sp. ISL-64, assembly GCF_018613605.1. GTDB lineage: Bacteria > Bacteroidota > Bacteroidia > Sphingobacteriales > Sphingobacteriaceae > Pedobacter. The sequence goes on from NZ_JAGGPU010000005.1 coordinate 9,769, forward strand.
CCAGTGAATCATCGTTATTACCGGCAACGAGTTTTTCAGCGGTGATAACAGCAGCTGCTTCGCTTTCTGTAAACAACAATGGGGGTACTTTATAGCCCTCTACCAACGAAAATCCTTTTCCTTCTTCTGTAAAAACCGGAACACCGGCCTCCTCCAACAGTTTGATGTCTCTATAAACAGTTCTTGTGCTAACTTTAAACCGGGTTGCAAGATCAGTTGCGTTTACAATTCGCTTGGTCTGCAAAACGGTAAGCAGGGCAATGAGCCTGCGTAAACGGGTAGCACTGCCAGATTGGTATTGGTTATTTGACGACATATGGACAAGACATAAACTAAATATCTACATTATTGGCTATTTTAATATATCGCGTTCTATTTGGGCATCCTTCAACTCCTTTTGCAGTTTCCTGATCAGTTTCTGATCTTCTGGAAAAACTGAAGAGACCTGTTTGGATTCTGTTGCACCCGTTTCCATTTGCTCAGAAGGTTCTGACTGATGCCCAGCTCATCAGCAATCTCTTTTATAGCCCCTTGGCTATTGGATAAATCTATAGACGCTTTCTTAAAGGAATCATCAAACACTCGTTTGCTCATCTATTCAAATTTAAAAGTTTCTGTTCAAATTTTACACATAAATCCCTATAGTTAATGTAGCAACTCCAATCCTCTTGATGTGGGAGGGTAACAAAACCTCGGTCTTTCAACATATGTGTCAGAAAAAAAACCATATGAAGTATTCGCTAACACTTGATTTATTTAAAATTGATTAATTAAATCACTAACCAAATCTACTTATGAGAAACAAAATTTCATGTGTGCTCACTGCAGCACTATTATTTGCCGGCTGCTCAAAAAATCAAATCAACGATGCAGAACTGTTAATTCCGCAAAAAACGATCACAGCGCTCAGATCGGACTCCGTTAAGGGAAGCATGGCAGCGCTCGCCGTACAAGGTACTGCCGAAATTAACGCCTCGACTGTACAACAGTCCATAAAAGGGTTCGGTGGAGCCAATATTGTGGCATGGACGGGAGACTTGACAAGTACCCAAAGAAGTACAGCATTTTCACCAACAAACGGCATCGGTTTAAGCATCGTCCGCGTACGTGTTCCAAATTCCTCCACAGAGTTTGCTGCTGAAAAAGCAACTGTCGATGCATGCAAGTCATATGGGGGCTCTGCTATCGCCTCAGCATGGTCAGCACCCGCATCGATGAAGACCAATGGAAGCGTAGTAGGTGGCAAAATCAAAACAGCTTCTTATTCTGCCTATGCCGCACATTTAAATGCGTTCAATAGTGCAGTTGGTGGCCTCGCTGCCATTAGTCCTACGAATGAGCCGGATTATCAGGTCAACTACGAATCTATGGAACTTACCGCTCCGGAAGTAGCCGACTTTGTTGCTGCACAAGGCAGCAATTGCGGCGCACCGATTATGGCACCTGAACCATTTCAAATGAACCAGACTTATATTAATACCTATCTCAGTAATGCAACTGCAAAATCAAAAACCAGTTTTGTATGTGGCCACATTTACGGTAAAACACCTTATAACCTGGGGAATATTGGCAAACCAGTGTGGATGACCGAACATTATACCAATTCGAGCATAAGTGGGGAAGATTGGCCAAATGCCATGACAGCAGCAAAAGAGATCCATGACTGCATGAATGCAGGATGGAGTGCATATGTATGGTGGTACATCAGAAGAAGTTACGGACCGATCAGCGAAAGTGGCAATATTCAAAAATTAGGTTACATCATGGCACATTACGCCAGATATGTCCGCCCGGGATATACCAAAATCAATTGTACTTCAAATCCAAGCACTGGTGTTTATGTTACCGCATACAAAAGCGGAACAAAATTAGTACTTGTTATCATAAACCAGAATACAGCTGTTACTTATCAGCCCTTTAGCTATACTGGGATTTCAGTTAATGGATTCAACCGCTATTTTACAACAAGCGCGACAAACCTTAGTTCAAACAGCTTCGCGGTTTCGGGCGGAAGCTTTGGCATTAACCTTTCTGCATCAAGCATTACAACACTTGTATCTTATTAAATTTGCGTTTCCCTGGCCAAATGGCTAGGGAAACTCCATTCATTTATTAAATCAGGTCAGGATATTCTGGAAGGAGCGGTAAGAAATTACGTTTTAATCACATTATTGAAGGAGATTGATATCACAAAAATCAGTTTTTGGAAACCTTTATAACCTTACTTGCAACCTCAAGCAGATAACTTTTAAAATCATCTGAAACAGATGCGGGTTTAAATCCTATTTTTTTCGGGGAATCTTTAAAAAGTATCCCATACCAAATCAAACCGCCTAAATATTTCCCCGCATCATTCGCATGGTTTGGATCGAAGGCTAATTCTTGTTTGTTCCAAAAATAGCCCACATTGATAGAATGAGTTTGATCAGGTAAATTGGATGCAACAGGATGTTCAAAATCGAAAGCTGTATCCTTTTTATAGCCATATTTTTTATTGGTCGCCACTTCTTCAAACGCATCGCCAACAGGTAAAAGCCTGGCATTAAACTGTTTTGCTAGTTTGCGGTATGCTTCACGAGATTTTTGCCACATTTCCAACTGATTTTTAGCCAATTGCGCTGGCCCAACTTTCCCAAATTTCTTTGCATCAGCACGGTAAGCCCAAGTTTGGTGAATCACGATTTCTGCATTTGGTTGAAGCTTTTTGATATAGTCTACAAGTTTTTTCGCGTATGGGTTGTAGCTTGATGAATCACTGGAAAGGTATGAATATTGTTGAATGGTCACTACATCCCAAATACCTTGCGACAATAACATTTTCAACGATTTGCCTCCGTACGGCTTTCCTTTAATATCGGTTGAATCCTTTTCAAATTTTTCTACATAACCCCAATGTTGCTCCAAAGAATGACCGCCGAGTTCTGCCCTACCAATAATTAAATTTCTACCCGTTTCTTTGGCCATTTGAGGCAGAAAAGCAGTCGCATTTTGCGAAAAACTATTTCCAATTACGAATAAGTGTAATGTATTGTTATTGGTTTGACTGAAAGCATTAAGACTAAAAACAAGCAAAAAAATGAATAATCTGCTGCCTTTGTACTTTAAAAATAATCGTATCATATTAATATATTTTTGTTTTTACCTCGCCTTTGGACGGGCTTTCATGTATTAGCGTTCTACTCCTAATAGTAAAAAAGCACCCATTCCATAAACTTCTGTACTGTTTGCATTAAACAACCAACTTTTTACTGGCTACTCGCCATATTAACCCTGCCGATATCAGGATTAGGCCGCCAACAGTCATAACAGTGATTGAAAAATCCTTTGCGATATATCCAAGTATTCCGATGCCTATCCCCACAATGCCCATTGAAAGTGCAATAACACCTATTCCGAATTTATTTTGTTTTGCAGCCTCAATATGGAGGGCCGGATCTACAACTCGAACCGCGGTAAGCTCTTTTTCCTGCTCCATTTCTTCTACCTTAATGGAAATATGCCCCTTAGCAGTATAATATATTTCGAAAAACAAAAGGACCGCTATTGGAATGCCCATCCCCATGCAGGTTTCCATGGTACGGTCGAGCTTTAAACCCCATATACCGGGCATAATCACCTTAAAGAACAGGTTGATCAGCAATGATGCCACAGTGGCGGTAACGACTGAAAATCCGGTTTGACGTTTAGAAAAAAGCGTCCAGATGATCGGTGCAAACAATGCTCCCCCTGCAATAGAGGCCGTACTTAAAACCACTTCAACAATTCCTCCCGCACTTGGTATCCAAATGGCAACAACAATTGTTAGTATGCCAAAAACCAGGGTAAAGAAACGGGCCATCCAGATCACCTCTTTTTCTGAAGCTTTCGGCCTGAGCAGGTTTTTATAAATATCCTGTGCAAAAACGGTTGAGGCCATATTGATCGTTGTATTGGCTTTACTGGATGTGGCAGAAACCATTCCGGCCAGCACAAGCCCTATCAAACCTGCCGGCATTACTTTTTGGATCAACATCATGTATGCATCTTCACTTTCCAGTCCCTGAAGATTTGGATTGATCACCCGGTAGATCATCGGTGGGATCATCCAGATAAAAGGGCTTACAAAATACAATATGGTAAATATACCTGCTACCTTTTTTGAGTTTTTCTGGTTAGACACACTGGTATAACGTTGCACGTATGACCAGTTACCGCCGATATAAAACGTCTGATATACAATAAAAGCCAGCATAAACCCAAAGGTATAGTCCTGGTTAAAAGGCTCAAAAAAATGGGGCGGCGCTTTTGCCACAAGGTTGGCTGGTCCACCGATCTGGGAAAAAGCTATGGGGATCACAATCAGTACCGCAGCTGTAAGTATCACAAATTGAACTACATCGGTTACCAAAACCGCCCATAAGCCACCAGCAGCGGTATATACCACAATGATCAACCCGATCACAATAATGCAGGTTTCTAGTGAATAAGGGGTAGCTACATGCACCATTTTACCAACCGGATACAGTACAGCTGCAGTGGTAAAAAGGCTCAGCAGTAAGGTCATATAGGTATAAAACTGTTTTTCGGCCGCGCCAAACCGTTTGCCGATGTATTCGGCTGCTGTTGCAACACCTGTTTTTTTCCATCTTCCGGCAATAAAAAAGGTGACAATTAAGCCACTGATGGCCATTGTTAACTGTATTGCATTGGCAACCAGCCCATGTTTATAAGCGATAGATCCCCAAACCACAAAGGTTCCGGCCGAAAAATAGCTGATAAACAAGGATAAGCCATTAATCCACCAGGGTGTTTCTCCTCCGGCTTCGAAGAAGGCCTGTCCGCTTTTACTTCCCACACGGGTAAATGTAAGTCCGATACCGAATATAAGTAAGGCAAAAACCGCCATTACCACAAAATCTAATTTTCCCATTTAATTTATCTGCTATTTAATATTATTGATAACAACGCACGGAGAACAAAGCTGCAGGTACATCACCTGAAGGATGTTCCAAATATATCGTTAGGCTCCTGGTATTTAAAGGCTCAGTTAGCTCAATGATGTTCCTGGTTTGATAATTACCGGTTTTAGTAAAAACAACGGCCCCTTTATCGTCTTTAATTACATAATTCCTTACGCAAAATGGCATCACATTTTCCGGGTGCCCCATCAGGACAGATTCCATCGGATGATCAAAATCGGTATCAAATAACAACTCGATCCGTTTAACAGTCTTGATTTCTTTCCAGCTAATGGTTAGTGCCGGATTTTTATCTTTCCAGTCGGCCACCCATGCATTTGGAGCAGAGACCGGCCTATCTATGCCGTTAGTAACATTTGCAGCACCAAAAGCATTGATACCGGATTCGTAGTTAAATGCAATATTGTGCCCTTCGGGCCTACGCTTGGGGCACCAGAATTCAAACTCATCTACCCCTATATCCTCTGGCGGACTTTGTTTTCCATAATTGGATACGTCCTTATTAATGGCGTTAAATACGGATAATAGTCCCGTAACCCGTTTCGCGGAGAACTGCAGTTTAACATCAGGATTTTTCATAAAAGTAAGAAATGCATAACTTTCTTCGGGCATTTCCGCATCAAAGCTGATCTGCAGGCAATTGCGCCCGACATTTATTGGCAGTGAAACTTTATCTATGGTCAAATCTGGCGTGTGGTTGCTCTTTTTACTGCTGATCCTAAGTTCCACTTCCAGCTTCGTTGCCATATCTCCTTCTGCATGTACAACAAAAGCCCCGATTGCACCTGCTTTTAAGGGGATCATCTGTGCAACAGAAAACTCAAGTGGCTTAAACAGTTCACTTTCGGGAAGACCTGTCAGCAATAGTTCTGAAGATGTTGTAACCTGCGCACTGCGTACAAGGTCGAGCGCATCATGAAGTACAAGATCCGGAATGTGATGCCCACTGCGCAGCAGCTCAGTCTGCAGTTCAGGTATAAATCCTCTGTGATAGATCTCCGCTGGCAACAGATTTTTGTCTTTACAGATTTTGGCTGCCATGGCAACTGCCTGTGCCGCATGGGCGGCAGTAGCCATAACCCTTGTAGAGCCAAAGGCAACATGTGTGGCACTGATAATCCTTCCCGCCAGAAAAAGATTCCTGATGTTGCGGCTGTACAAAGCGCGATAGGGAATCTGATAAATGCCCTTGCTATGCCATTGATTACAACCGGGTTTCTCGCTGAACACCCCATCTGCCGGATGCAGATCTATGCTCCAGCCACCAAATGCGACAGCGTCATCATGCAATTGCTGATTAACGATATCCTGCTGTTTGATGATGTATTCGCCTTCGAAACGGCGGCTCTCTCTTTTACCCGGTATGGTGCCTACCCATTCTAGCGCAAGGTTTTCGGCTTCGGGAAAATTGCCAGAGTTTTTTACATAGTTCCATGCACCGTAGGCTACTTTCCAGAGTTCCCATTTTATTTTTTCGGTATCATGTACCGTATCCAGTCTTCCTCCATACTCCAGCCACCAAAGTTTACATCCATACTCCCTGGCATTAAAATTTTTAAACCTGGGGATTTTTGTAATATCATCCAGTGCATAGGAAGGGGCTACAAACTTTACGGGTTTGCCGGTATCCTTACTGTAAAAATACAGGCTATGGCCAAGCAGTTCCCCATATTCTTTTGTAGGCGCAAACTGTTCTCCAAATTCTTCTTTGGCCTCTGCTCCCATCCTAAACGCCGCACCAGCCAGAAAGGCCACAATGCCATCTCCTGATGCATCGCAAAAAAGTGGTGCGTGTATGATATATTCAGTAGAATTCTGACTGCAAAAGGCTTTTACGGCGCTCAGTTCATCTGCGGCTGATTTCTCTACATCATATACCCCGGTATTAAGCAATAAGGTAATATTTGGCTCTAAAATAACTTTATCAAGCAAAACCGTATCAAAAATCAACGGATTTCCTTCGGGGTTCCTGTACGTATTTTCAACCATTAACTCATCCACAACCCCACCTTCCCTTGCCCAGCGGTTATTGTTTCCCATATGTGATGTAGCGCCCAGCATCCATAACCTTACCTCACTGCTTGCATTTCCTCCAAGCACGGGTCTGTCCTGCACCAGTACAACCTTTAAACCTTGCCTTGCAGCGGTAATTGCGGCACAGGTTCCTGATACCCCGCCGCCTATAATGGCAAGATCTGCCGCGAGTTCGTTAGATCGCAGCTGCCTCTTTTCGCCTCCTTGATTTGTGATCATAAAAATATTCTGTATTATTTCTTTCCTTCTGTTATACTTTTCCAATTGTCTGTTCTGAATGGCGACAAGGGAAATCCTTCTGCATTAAAAACATTGGCGCCATTACTTTCTACCGGACTGCCGGTCCAGGCATACCTTACGGCCACCGGTTTTACTTTCCAGAGCCATACCACGATCTCATCGCCATCAATTTTTGCATTTGCCCATACAAATTTTTTATCAGCGCCTGCGATGGCAAAACCTTTGGGCATGCCGCCCTTACTGATCAGATTTTTACCTGTATGGCTAAATTTGAGCCGGATGCTATCTCCGCTCAGCCGCATAGATTCGTAAAGTGGGGATATTGCCTGATCCTGATCGTCATAAACCATGTGCATGGCCTGGGCAGCCAAACGTTTGCCAACTACCTGTTTGTTAAGCGGATGGATATCATACGGGTCACCCACATCAACGGTTACTGCCATACCTGTATTTGGCAGCGAAAGTGTTTGCGATTGTGCTTCTCTTAACTCAGCCCAAAAATGATCTACAGGCTCACTGGTAATCGGTCCGTAACCCGAGAGCTGCGTAAAAATAAAAGGGAGATCGCCCTGGTCAAACTGTTTTCTCCAGTCGTTGATCAAAAGCGGGAATAAAGTTCTGTACTGAAAAGCCCTTCCGGCATTATTTTCACCCTGATACCATAAAAAACCCTTCACTGCCAGCTTTTTAAGTGGTGCAATCATCCCATTGTACAATACCGAAGGCAGTGCGGATACGTTTACGCTGGTTTTAGGCTGCTCGGGATATTCTGCCGCCGCAAGTCCCTGGTTATACTTCCATTCCCCGGCAAGCGGTACGGTAGTAGGATCGTTCGTTTCTACCATCTGCTCAAGCCTGATGATTGAAGCATCTTTTGCTTCAAAACCTGCCGGCCGATCAAATGCTTCCAGCCTGATGCTAATGATGTTTTCTCCTTTATTGATGATTTCCTTTGGGATCCGATATACCCTTTTCCCGCCGAAACCAAATACCCTGCCTACTTCTGTACCATTAAAATAGGTAATGTCGCGTTCATTGAGTTTTTCCATTACCAGGGTCAGATCCTGACCGGACATAGCTGCAGGTATAATCACATGTTTACGCAGCCATATGCTTCCTTTATAATCTCCAAGTCTCTGCTGTTCCAAAGTTCCGGGAACAACCAGCGTTTTCCATTCGGTATCATTGTATTGGGTTTTGTTCCAGCCTTCGATATAACCCTTGTCCTTTTCCTGTAGCTTTTTCAGGTATGGAAAACTGCGCTCCATGTATACCTGTTTTTGCAGTGCTTCTATTGTAGATCCATTTTTAAATGCCTGCAAAAGACTATCAGCTTTTAGCTTAAAATCAGGATGGGTTGAAATGACCTCATTACTGATCCAAGATTCGGCAGGTGTACCTCCCCATGAAGCATGTATGATACCGACAGGTACTCTATAACGTTCGTTAAGCGTTCTTGCGAAGAAATAGGCCACAGCAGAAAATTCCCAGGCGTTAGCTGTAGTGCAGGTTTTCCACGAAGCATTTCTTATTTCTTCGGCTGCAAAGGAGGCCGCATTTTTGGGAACAGTAAGAAAACGTATGTCATTATAATTCGCTTTTTTTAATTCATAAGGCCCATTAAAGGCCCGTCTCAATACCCATTCCATATTTGATTGTCCGGAACATACCCATACATCGCCAATCAGGATATTTTTTAAGGTGAAGGAACTGTCGGATGTTACGCTTAGTTTATACGGTCCCCCGGCCTCCATCGCCGGAAAATCAATCTCCCATTTACCATTACCGGTAGCATTTACTTTTTGTTTTTTTCCTGCAAATTCAATATCGAATACTGCTTTAGCAGCTGCTGTTCCATAAAATTTGATTGCTTTCTGCCGCTGCAAGACCATATCATCACTAAACAGCCCAGATAAACGCACGATGTTACCGGCTTTAGCGCAGGTAGCTGCAAAGCTTAAGGTGAACAACAGCGCAAAAGCTCTGGTATAATAAAAAGACTTCATTCTTACCTGTTATTAATATTTGTTTTCATGATCATAAAGCCGCCCGGTTTGATCAGTTCTATGTACGCTGGCTTTTCGCCCGGGACGATATCGATATTGACCTGCTGCGAAGCTCCGGGCGGCAATGTTTTAACCTGAACAGTTCTGCTCCCCGCTTTTAGCTGATAACCCTGCAGGTTGTAAGACGGGAAATCGCTTCTTGATTTTATATTCAGGATTAACCTGTTATCCTTAAAACTAATAACAGAGATCAGTGCAGGAGCAAATTCCTCTTGTAAAAGACCATAAACGTCCCTTGGTTCCCGCCTTGCATTAACCACTCCCCAAGACCGGTATCCATCTGCATTGGACAAAGGAAAACGGCTCAGATAATCGTTAAACGACCAGATGGAAGCACCGATCACATAATCCATTTTTCTAAAAGCCTCAATGGCATCTTTAAGATAAACTTCCCTGTCTTTCTCGGTTTTATTGGGGGTGAGCATCATACCAAATTCACTTATATAGATGGGTTTAGAAGGGTACAACTCATGGATATGAGCTACCCATTTGGCATGGTTTGCATATACATTGGCACTGATAAAATCAACATATTGAGAAGCTTCATCAGTTGGCTTTTTGATGTAGTCCCTAAAAACAATATTGCTTGCAAAGGTGATTAGCCTGGTATTGTCGATATTTTTCACAAATGCGCTCATATCCCTAACCCATGCCTGTCCTTCAGGTTTGTGGGAATAAAACTCATTGCCCAATGAATAGGCAAATACCGAGGGGTGGTTCCAGTCTCTTTCGAGCATTTCACGCATCTGCGACTGAAATTTGCCCCGCATTAAAGGGTCTGCCATTTGAGAGGAAGCCAACTGCCAGTTGCCCGTTTCGGTGATAATGAGCATGCCATGTTCATCGGCCCAATCCAGCAAATCGTTAGAAACTGCATGGTGTGCAATCCTGGATAGTTCCATTCCTGCAGACTTCATCAGGATGAGGTCTTTCTTCAATACACTATCCGGATCAATGGAACCAAAATCCGGATGGTCGGCAGGCCGGTTGCCACCGCCCATTCTAATGGGCTGTCCGTTAAGCAGCAACTGTGTTCCCTTAACTTCGATCTTCCTGATGCCGAAATTACTTTTCAGTGTATCGCTGCCTGCGCTTAGTGCCAAAGCATATAAAGAAGGGCTATCATGACTCCATAGTTTTACATGCTTTGCAGATAGATAGGCCTGCAGGTTCAGCGCTCTGGACGAGTTGCCTGCAATATTTATTTTTACAGGCTTAAACAGGCCTGCAAACTTTTCTTTATTGTCAGAAACATCAGTATTGAGTATAACCGTGGCATCAACAGCAGATGTATTCTTAATAAACGCTTTGACCTGAATTATAGCACTGCCTTTTTTCAGGTCAGGATCGGCCTGGATCTTGATATTGCTGATGTACACGGCCGGTCTTATCTTTAGCTCAACAGGTTTGGTAATACCTCCATAATTTATCCATGGATATACCTGCGCAGCGGCAGCATTGTAATTGGAATCAACAGCCCTTGCACCGGGAATGGTCGTTTTGTCCCACGAATTATCTACCATTACCGACAATACATTTTTTTCTTTCAGCACAGTAGTTACATCGAGTTCAAAGGGGGTATATCCTCCTTCGTGCGCACCAACAACCTTACCGTTCAGCCATATTTTACACTTGTAAAAGACTGCATCAAATTTTATAAACGCCCTAAAACCACTACCAATGGGCCTGGTGTCGAATTTTTTAAAATACCAGGCCGTTCCTGTATAAAAGAAATAGCGTTTGTCGACAGAAAAAGAGTGCGGTACGGTAACCTTATCCAGTTTATTATCGGGGAAAGCCGGAGCTGCCCAGCCTTCATCTGCCCCTATCTTTAAAGGATCAAGGGCAAAAGACCAGGCACCGGAGAGCGACTGTATATTCGACTGGCCAAATGCAGCCAGTGAAAATACAATCAATATTATAGAGAGGATATGTTTTTTCATCATCAGAATTAATTACCTGAGGGACTGATTTCAATCACTAGTCCGGCATTGGGGCCAATTACTGTTTTTTTAACATCAGTTGCCCCAATTATTGATGTTGTTCTCAAAAACCCGCCATCGGGCGCATCGTTTATCGCGATAGCCTTATAATTTTTCTTCTTCTTTAAAAAATCTGCATTGAAAGAGATTTCTTTATTTTTTGCTGAACCGTTAATTGCAGCGATATACCATTTATCTCCTTTCCTTCTTGCGAAGGCCGCAATTTCGCCGATAACGCTGCATTTAAGTACAAGTGTCTCATCCCAGGTAACAGGCAGTTTCTTCAGCAAGGGAATAACAGGTTTAAACTGGCTATCTACCAATAATTTTACTGGATTCTCTGCCATACACTGGAAGGGGGAATTAAACAGAAAAAACAATGCCAACTGGTGTGTATTGGTGGTATTGGCCTTATTGGAGAACAATCCAGGGGTATAATCGCCATGGCCGAGCACCAGCCTGGTAAAAGGTAGCGCAGCATTGTGCCAAGCTGGTATGGGTTCTTTCATGATATTCAGTTCCATCCCACGGATTCCCTCCCTGGTCATTTCATTAGGATAGGTTTTACTTTCTCCTGTGGGCGCATGGCAGCCATGAAAGTTGACCATCAGTTTTCTTTTTGCGCAGGCTTTTAAAAATCCGATTTCAAAATCGATCAGTTCTTTTGCCTCGCTGTCCATAAAGTCTGTTTTTATACCAACAGCGCCTGCATTGCGCACACTATCCAGAAAGCTGTCTCTTTTTGAAGGGTCTCTAAGTGCTTTTGAGTTCTTCCATACCCATACTCCAACCTTTTTACTTTCAGCGAAACTGCATATTTCAGTTAACTGTTTCCATTTGTCGGGCCATATCGTTTCCCATCCCTCATCTAATAAAGTATATTCAAAATTCAGTTCGCTGGCCGCTGTTATGAATTTCATTTCTTCCTCAGGCTGCATATAGTTTTTATCCCTGGTGATCCAACTCCAGACTGATCTTCCTGGTTTTATATAGCTTTGGTCAGTGTACAATTGCTTATCTGGTTCAGGGTTCAGGTCATTGATCATCGTACTATTCACCAGCGTATTCAGGTCTGTGGCGTACAATAAAACCCTCCATGGTGTAATTAGGTTACCCATAACTTTAAACCCGTTCTTTTCTGTAAAATCAATCTGCAATACCCTATTGTTTAAAGCTTTGAAACGCATTCCACTATAATTATACAAGGCCGCTTCGGTAAGCATTACATATTTTTTGCCCGGAAGTTCGAATAATAAGGGTTTTCCCTGTACCGGTCCCTGGCCTGATATTGTATTCAGGCTATCTGCCGTGGTATTTTGCCATAAACCTGCGTAACTTTTCAGCTTCCAATCGCTGTTCCGTTCAAAAAACCATACCTGCGATTTTGGAAGCACAAAGGCCGTAAGCTCTTTGGTAACATATTGTGCTGTTTTACTATCAAAAATATACCGAAAGGCAGCCCCCTCATTTGAAAGCCGAAATTCGATGTTATATTTTCTTCCTGCTTCTTCTAACAACAATGTATATATATGACACACTTTATTTCCCGTACGGGCTGTACGCTTTGCTAAAACAGAAAGGCTGTTAACACGGCTCCCATAGGCAATGCTGTCAATCACCAGCCCCATTGTGCCATTATTGATCAGTAACTGCTGACCGGCTTTTATAGTATAAAATAAATGTCCATCACTTTGAGATATTTCAGCTGAAATATGACCAGCGGGACTGATCATTTTAATTTCAGTATTCAAAACCTCCCCCTTCGCTGCAGATACAAGAAGAAGAAGATTGATAAATAATATCGCTTTTTTCAAATTTGATGTTTTTGACCTTTTTACAGGTGAGATTTATAAATGGTTAATTCAAATATAAGGTACAGTAAAAGAACCTCGCAGCTTTCAAAAAAGTTATTGTTTTGGGAACGGTCCCAATATTTGGGAACATTCCCAAAATCCTTTCCCCAATCAATTAATATGTTGTATATTGGAAATAATCAATTTTGTGATTGCATCCTACCAAATATTTTAACGATGAAAAAGCACCAGGTTACCATTATAGATATTGCCAGGGCACTTAACCTGTCGAAATCAACTGTATCAAGGGTTTTAACAGGCCATGCCAATGTAAGCCTCAAAACCAGGGAAGCGGTATTGGAACTGGCAAAAAAGCTAGATTATCAGAAGAACATGCTTGCCATAAGCCTAATCAGTAAAAAAACAAATACCATAGGCATCATCGTTCCCGAGTTTTCGAGTTCCTATTTTCCACAGGTAATCATAGCCGCACAGGAAGTAGCCACCCAGGCTGGCTATAATACCGTTGTCAGCCAATCAAACGAAACCTACGAAACTGAAGTAGCCAACACCAAAGTGATGCTGGCCAATCAGGTAGATGGTATAATCGTATCTATTACCCGCGAAACCAAGAACTACGACCACTTAAAGATCTTTGAAAGAAAAGGAATTCCAATCGTATTCTTCAACCGTGTATGCGATGAAATGAAAGTTCCGAAAGTAATTGTGGATGATTTTGAGGGTGCTTACAATGCCGTTGATTATTTGATAAAAAATGGCAGAAAAAGAATTGCCCATCTGGCAGGTCCGGTTTCGTTGAGAATAAGTGAGCGCAGGTTGGATGGCTATAAGTCTGCACTTAAGAAAAACAACATAGAAATAGATGAGGAACTCATCATTTCCTACGACCTGGGCCTTTCAAAAGTTAAGATTTATGTAAACCACCTGTTAAATCTGGAAAACCCGCCCGACGCAATCTTTGCTGTAAACGATCCAACGGCAATAGAAGCCATTCAGGTCATCAAAAAAAGAGATTTAAAAATTCCTGAAGATATTGCCATTATCGGCTTTAGCAACGATTATGCGTCGGCACTGATGGCCCCTTCCTTAACAACTGTTGCTCAACCGATAGCAGAGATCGGGATGACTGCAGCCCAGTTGTTGATTGACCAGATCAACAGGGATGTGAGTGACTGGAAGGCAGTGACAAAAGTATTGAAAACAGAACTGATTATCAGGGAGTCAACCTGAGGGATAATTTATTTTATAAAAATCAATATGAGTGACGTACAATTGTTTTCTTTTTCCATACACCAGGGGCTTGCCTCGGCTCGCCACCGCCGAAGGGCTCTTTCTTTTTGGCATCAAAAAGACCAGCATAGCTAGCTTGAATGCCGTTGAAAATATAAAGACCCATGAAAAAACAAAAAATGCCGGCTGAAAATTTTTCTTTTGAAGGCAGTTATGCGGACAGAACAGTACAGCCCGAAAAATTTGTTAGGCCGGATTTAAGTAGAACGGAGATACCGTGCTATGGCCTAGCTGGATGGAAATGCGAAAGCAGTTAAAATGCTGATTAATAATAATTGCAGACTAACGTTAATAGTAGGGGTTAGAATTTTTCAAATACATCAGAGTATTGATAACAGATTCGTAACTTTGTTAAGCCTTATACTGCCGACCAAAGAATCACACAAGGCACTTATTATCAATAATTTACAAAATTCATCATTAATAGAACCTGTTGATATCCAAAAGACTGTTGTGGGAAATAAATATTATTTTCCCAATTCCGTTTCTTTGGATCGCGTCAATTTCCCATTGACATCTGTTAATTCCAGGTGAAAACGAACCGCCTTATCATTATCAACAGGCACTGTAAATTCAAATGGGTATTCATTTTTATCAATGCTCTTTTCCCTGCTTCCATTGATCTCGTAGACCAACCGGGCCTTCTTCCATTTGGTATCATCTTCCTGAAGAAATACAAAAAGCTTTTGCGCATAAGTGCCAAGTTTAAACAATAATGCCTTTGCATCTCCTTCAGGGATATTGATATAATCACTTCTCCGGTCTTTTTTCACATTCAGGATCTGGTCCTGAAAAGCACTGCTGATTTTTACGCCCTGAATAGCCAGGGCAGTAATGCCGCCGGCAGGGACATTGATCTGGAAAGTGGCGTCTTTTAAATTTAAAACCTGCATTGATGGATACAAAGTCTGAACTCCAGTACTGCCTGAAAAATCTACCCTTGAAGCATCTACAGAAACACGAGTGCTGATATCCTCTTTAGATTGGTTCATAAAAGCAAGTAGAAGTGTATCTCCTTTTTTTGCGCTAACATAGTTTAAAGCAATATTAGCCGTGTTCAACAGGCGGGAAGGCATCCAGAGTTGCACATTTTTGAACTGAAAGAACCGACCTTTCTTAGCACCGTAAAACTTATTCTGCAAATAGGCATATCCTTCAATATAATCGCTTGGAAAGTCAATCCTGCCACTACTTTTCACATAAGCATCTGAAACCAGGTAATCAACAAACATAGAAGCCATTGGCAGGATATGATTGTAATGAAAGGAATTTACACTCTGGTCTTTATGCTCGTGGAGTGGAAAATCGGCCTTTTCATAGGCTGTAGTTCTCTCCGTATTGATATGATATCCCGGAAAACTTTCGGAACGGCCAACAATCGAAGCTTTAGCTACATTCATTAAAAATGGATCATTTGTATGATAGCCTATCCTTAACAACCAAGGTGCATAGGTAGACATAAAAATCGCTCTGTGCCCGGTTGAAGTTCCTGATGATTCTGGTGTAAGCCCCATCTCAGAAAGCCTCCATGCAGGCACTTTTTCTTCAGGATAATACATTTGATGATGTCCTTTTGATTTGAGGTACCAATACATCGGTGCTTTCCCTCCCTTATTTACAGTAACCAGATCACTCGGTATCGCAGGTGTCATCCAGGTAAATAAGGTGTAATGCCTGGCTCCATCCTGCGCGGCTTCCAAATACCGACGATCGGCAGTAAGTTCATATAACTCCAAAAGTGCTGACCAGTTATTGGTAAACGTTGGCCAGAAGAAGTTGGAACTAAACAGGGGATCACCAAATTCCTTTAATCTTGTATTTACTCTTTCTTTCAGATATTTATCGGCCAGGGTCTTGCTTAAACTTAAATAAGCCGAATCGGATGTCAGTTTAAACATAAACATCGCATTGACCCAGTTGCGGCCTTTCTGCTCTTCATCAAGATTCCTGACACGCGCCGTTCCGAACTCTTTTTTCGCCATCGTAGCGTAAAAGGAGTTGTTACCGCCAAAAACATCAGACAACACCTGTAATTCGGATAATGGCGCAATAGGTCCCCTCAACTTCCTGGATGGAGATTGAATTTTTTGATTGCTGTCAATCGCAAACAGGAACTTTTCGCGCGACAACATAAACTCCATTAAAGGGTATGTCCTTTTATCAAACATTTCCTGATCATCCCTCACGATAGCCAGTTCAAGCGGGTTCAGACTTGAAACATTTTTTACTGCGCCAGGTACATCCGTAGCATAGGCAAAGCCTTTCAGGCTATCGATAAACCAGGCATAACGGGTCTTTGAATAATCAATCAGGTTATCGAGGGTTGTATTCATAGAAACGGTGGCATTGGTCCGGTAATCCTTAAATCCAAACACAGTTGTTGCGATTTGCTCATATGTTTTAGTGATGCTCAAAGGCTCAACAACAAGGTTCATCGAAAACTCAAAAGAATGCCCCGCCTTCATCTGAGAATTGAAACCACCTGGCATAGGAGCGAAAACCTGGGGCTGTAATTCTGATTTGTTATTTAAAAGTGCAATTCCGAACTGGCTGTTGGTTAAAAGCGGTAAAGGTTGAAAAGGCAAATACTTAGAAGCAGCCAGTACGCCTATTGAATTATACCCGTCATTAACCAGTGTAGTAGGGATTGTTGCCATAAACGACGGCGTAAGATAGGGTTGCAGGGGAACCCGTTTTTCGGTCCAGATCAGCGGCTGCCATAGTTCATCAACATGATCACTCTTAAAAGATGGTGCCCCGATATACCCAACACTATAAAAACCGTTCTTTTTAGGTGTAAACAAAAACGCTATTTTAGGATAAGGCAGACTACTTTTAATCAGCCACGCTTTTAGCGTAAATAAGGCATGCTCCGGAAAGATAAAACGAATAGAATCTCCAGAACTGATTGTTTTGATTGCGGTGAGAAAATGTGTTTTTCCGGCGTGATAGATATTGGCTGTTCTATCTTGCTTCGCACTTCTTAATATTTTATCGTCAAATCCATCTCCGGCAACACTGGCACTAACAATTTGCTGGTGATAATCGGCCAGACTACTGTATGTGGTTTTCCAGGTGGGAATATTGTAAGATACTTTTTTTAATCCTGAAGGTTTCAATGCCAGTTCAGGATCTATATCGTTACAGATAACAACAAAATTGGGTTTAAACAGGTAAGTTTTGCCCTTTGATAAGATTTTAAATCCCTGACTATCTTTTACAGTTTGCGCATTCGATTGCATACATAAACAACATGCAATTGAAAAGCAAACGAACTTAATATACTTTTTTAGTTTAAAAATCTGTCTCATTTCGATAATGTCCCCCTTAATAAAATCCGGCCTAAATAGATCACTGTCTGATCATATTTTTCAGGATGTTGAATAATATCCGCTCTCTTGTCTTCGGGCAGTATCATGAGTTTATCGGCTTTCTGGCCAGACAGGGTTACCGTTACCAAATGATCCCCCTGCGGTACTTTAATTACATCAAACTGTCCACGGTAGCGATTATAGCAATAGTTGTTGAACCTGTTCAATACATCCGCCGTAGTTGTATCTTTTGCCTGGTAATAAATAAAATTCCCCTCCTTTTCTCTGCTTAGTTTTACCAGTTTCCCATCTATGTTCCACTCCAGTTGCCCAACCTCTGGTCCGCCAATATCAAATACACCCAGCATATCTCCCTTAAAACGAAAACTAAATGTGGCCCCGGGCTTATTTGCAGAAAGTACATTAGAAAACCAGGGACTGAATTTTTTAAGGTTTGGATCAGTATCTGCTGGTAACACCCTCCAGCCCTTATCAGGAACCGGTAAAGTTGATGGATCTACCATCATTGCCTCGTCCCATGCAGCAGTAATTAATGGCTTTGGCAGCTCCTTCTTTTTTAAAGGTTTTGCTGCCTCAATTTTTTTAAATGCACGGGCAATGGTGGCCGCATACAGGTTCCCGCCCGCTGTTGTCGGGTGGATTCCATCCTCAGAAAACAAAATCTTATTCGGATCAGCCTGGTTCCCTTTCCAGATCAGCTTTCTCGCTGCTTCCAGACTTGCTGGCTCCACACCTAAATTTACAGAAGGCAGTTCGTAGTGTGCCGCAATCTGCTCCAGCCCCTTGATATTTGGTGGCAAGTCATTTTTTTGATAAAAGGCAGTTTGCCCAGTTAAAATGGTATACAGCAAACAAATAGCTGTATTGGGGTTCTTTTTGATCGTTTGACGGATCATCCCTTCCATCCCAGCGGCATAAGCGCCGTTAACAGCAAATTCTATAAAAATAAGATCGGGCCGATGGCTGAGTACCTGTTCATCGATCCTAAATGCGCCAAGCTCCGTTCCCGTGCCAGATACACCTGCGTTGATCCATTGAAAGCTGGCCTGAGGATAGGTTTGCTCTAGGTACTTGGCCGTTTGAAGGCGATAACCAAAATTTGCCTGAGTGATGCTCCCTCCAATAAAAGCAACCACCACCTTTTTACCCGCATTTACTTTTTCAAAGAAGCCCGGAAGACCTGCCCTAACATTGCATTCCAGCTCATTGTTAAAATCACCCGCTTCAATTACAGGGATATTGGATGCAGAAACATCAAAATAAAGAGGAGAAGCCCCTGCCTGGGAGGCCGCAATCTTATCACTATCAGGCCTGGTTTGAGAAAATGCCGTAACAGACATTAATAAACAAGCAAGCAATGCAGTTTTCACACCTTTTTTATTCATTACCATTGAGTACAATCTTTTTTGATTTTGTTCTCCCATCATTACTCCTAAAAATGAGTTCAAGTTTTGCGTCCTCACCCATCGCCAGTTTGTTAAAACTCCATTCGTAAGGATATTGCTTTATTTCCTGCGTTTGATTGTTACAATTAACGGTTACGGAATATCCATTTAAAGGAGCCGTTTCTGCAAATCCATAACAGGTATCCCAACCAAAGGGAGAACGGATACGGAACAAGAATACGGGTCCCCAGGGAGCCCCCAAATCAATCACCTTCATTCCATCTTTTACCGGCTGATATTTCTTTGCAACGGGAGCCGACTTTAACGGAATAGCAATTGCTTTGAATCCTTTTGCAGGAACAACAACGTCAATCTTGGCCGCTTTAAAATCCTGTGAAACTGACTGATCGCTTTGTCCATAAACCAGGGCTTTCCCATCCATTAGCGCAGCTGTAGCATCAGTCCATTGTACAGCTACTTTTTGCTCAGACTCAGCTTCTGAGGAAAGCAGGATCCAGAAGTTCTTATCCGAAATTGCAGTAACATAATTGATCCCTGGATTCTGAATATTTACCAGGCCCTTATGCATCCACAGGGTGGCTTCCTGATCTCCAAAGATCTTTCCTTTTCCGCCGCCGTATACCCGATTGTTAAACCAGACAAATCCTTCCTGTTTGCTATAAGGGAACACTACATTTCCATTCGAACGCTGTATGCTTTCTGAGATCAGGTAATCGAGGCTAAAAGCGATGTGTGGTGGGATATGGTGATAATAAATGGAACTCACATCCGGCCCTTTATAAGGGAAATCAACCGACATAGGTATATCTGTAAAACCCGTACCGTAATACCCCGGATAGTTTGTATAACGACCGATCACTGCATTACGGGCATAGGTCTCATAGATAGGTTTGTTCTCGTATTGGAACAAACGCAACAAATGGGGCGCCCAGCTACTCATAAATACCGGTCGGACTGTCTGATCTTTTACACGGGTAAAATAAGTACTAGGCTGCTCCAGGCCCAGGCCTACTGGCGATACCAGCCATTCAGGCACTTTCTTCTCCTGTACATCTCCATTTTTCCGTGGAAAGCCTAAACGATAAGGCTCGGTGCCTTTCCACCAGATATGTGTAACGCCATCATAATGATTATTCTTGTGAATTGTTTGCAGGCTATCTTCCACCTTCGGATAGCTGCGTATCCCCGCAATGGTGAAGTGTGCACCATATTCTGCGGCTTTCAGATATTTTTTATCTTTTGTCGTTTCATAGAGATCCAGCAGGTCCCACCAGGGCGCATAAAAACTGGCATTGTAAAAAGGCACATGACTCAACACTTTACTGGTATTGTTATATATTTTTTGCTGAATAAAAAGATCTGCATCTTTTTTTGCCTGCTGCAGCCATTTTGCCTGTCCTGTGAGCTGGTATGCCCAAAGTGCTTGGTTCCATGAATGGAAATCTGTTGAATAGCCTTTTGCTACCCTTAGGCTATCTTCCGGTAGTGCTATATTTTTCAGCCAGGGATTCAACCCTCCCAATAAGCGATCCAACCCTACGTAATAAGATGTGGTGAACTGAGAAGTAAACGGGTTGAATTCCAGTGTTTTTCGTGTAGCATTATACGCTGTTGGAACAATATCGGTTGCCCATCGGTACCCGCTTCTGGAAAGCGTAAATTCTATGGTCGGCAATGACCGGCTGATGTAAAATTCTTCATCATTCTGCAATACAGAAAGTGCGATGTTGGCCAATGGTGTGGCATTTACAACTGTAGGTGCTGTTTTAGGGTCGCCTTCAATATCAAAAAAACCTTTTAGCTTAGTTGACCATCCCGCAGCATTATCATTTTTCACCAGCTCAATCATGTTGAATACTGCATCAGTAAGCGAAGCTTGTTCTTGTTTTCGATAATCCTTTACCTCAAACACTTCCTTCGATACATAATCCATGGCCGAATCCCAATTGCCCGATTTTACACCAATAATAAATCGTCTGTCAATCAACTCCCCTGCACGGTATTTAGAATCTTTCATTCCCAGAATGGGAGAAAACATAACCGGCTGTATCTGGTTATTGTGGTTCTTTAGTGTAAAACCCGCAGGCGCATAATCTACAGAACCCCAGTCTTTTTTAAATAATTCAGGGCTTGTTGCAACATAACTTGAAACAATATTTTGTCCTGTTTTCGAAGAAACAATAGCCAAGGGTTGCTGCATCATAGCGGTAATCATCATTTGCGGACCGTCAGAAAGCCGCTTATACTGAGACATGGGTGCCATCGATACGCTTTCCAGCTCCTGATCGGAAACAGGCTGAAAGGCTTCTATCCCCATACTGTAATACCCTGGCTGGGCAACCTTGCAGATCAGCTGCAGATCAATATGTTGCAGCCCTGGATGTAATGTCCACAAACCGGTTATTGCAGAACCATTCCTGGTCACATATTGAACTTTTATGGTTTGTTTATCTACAGCTTCTGCAGTTATGGGAATGGCTTCGCTGAGGTTACCGGCCTCAAAAGGATTGAGATCAGCTCCAGGCTGGTAAACTGCATATTTATTCCCATTAAAAACAAAATATGCTTTTGGTTTTTGGCTGTCCCAGGTTGGATAATATTTATTAAACTGGATGGAGGCAGCATTAGTACTGATTAAGAAAACCGTATGGTCTTCAATGTTTGCAGTACTTACCTGTTGCCAAGTCCCATCTTTTTTTATTTCTGTTTTACAAGCTATAGCCTTGTGGTCAGCTCCCGTTCGTACAAACTGCACACGTACAGCCTCGTTTTCAATTCCTGCAATTACCTTATCCGTCTTGCCCAGTTGAAGTGCGGGGCTCGTGCTTTTCTTTTCCGCTGTAAGTGTTTCCTGCATAACAGTAAGCTTTTCCCAGGATAAAAGCGTTTTCTTGTCTATATCGTTTGGATTGATGGTGCTGTCCTGCGTAAAAAGAATAGCATCGCAGCGGCCAAAATTAAAATTATGGAGGCGCAACAGCACATCAGCCTCCTTTAGGTCAGCACTTCCGAGTCGCTCCCAGGCATATCCTGGTTTTCCATGTCCCCCTGCTTTTTTTAACCTGGCATTTCCAACCGAAAGCTGGAATAACCGGGTACCAGGACGTGTATCAAAATCGGGTGTCCTTATCCAAATGGCATAACGACCTGCTTTTCCAATACTCATCACTGTTAATGCATCAGATGTACTGTCCTGTTCTCCTTCTAAAAACCTTAAAATGCTACCACTAATGCCGTCTTTATTGACTTCATTAAACCATTTGCCTTTAAACTGAAAATCAGTCCCCAGCAGTAGGCTTTTTTCTTGCTGGGCAATCACAGTTCCTGTTGTTAAAAACAAGAATGCTGTTAATAATAAACGTAGCCTGGTTTTCTGGTACATGTCTTAATTTATTTATATGTAAATGCATAAACCTGGAGACCATAAGGTGCTATTTTTATAGAGTCTCCTGTAGAAAAAGGAATTTTTGAACCCGATGCAGAAAAACATTTGACAGTTTTCATATCCAGGCTATGTCCTGGAATAAAACTCGACATGTTAAACTGAAAGGTACTTTCCTGTATTTCGTCATCGTTATTCAATACAAACAGGTAAAACACTTTATCCTGCTTATTCAGGGCGCATACATAATCCATATTGGGATTGTTCAATGAAACCAGTTTCTCCATCAATGTCAGGTCTCCCTGCTTATCAAATATTTTTCCCTGCCTGAAGCCAAACGTTTTGTGAGGGCCAACCTTAGGCGTAAGAAAGCCTGAAGGAAAATCAATCCGCCCCTGTGAACGCAAAGAAATCTCTGCCATCAGGTAATCGGTGATCCAACCCACTTGCCACCAGGCGTGATGAGGAAAAGGCCCGGCTCCCTTGTTCATGGCGCTCCAGTAATAGGAAGCGACTCCTGTGGCTGGGTCTACAAAAGCATCTTTACTTAAAGCTGCTGTCCTTGCCATTTTAAGGTATAGCGAATCTTTTGTCAGTTGAAATAACCTTACAAACATGCCAGCATGGCTTGCGAGCATAATGGGGCCGCTGTTATTTGCAGAACCTAAAATCCCTCCATGTTCAAAGCTTAGCCCCACCTGGCTTATTTGCCAGTCTTCCAATTGTCTCGACCCAACTTTTTTACTTTCTTTATTCGGAATCGGATGAGAATAGATGGAGGTAGTATAGAATTGAGCAGTTTTAATAGCAGCCTGTTTAAATCGTACGTCCTTTGTAATTTCAAACAGATCGAGCAAAGCCTGGGCACTTTGTCCCGTTGCAAAATCAGGTGCAAACCTGGCATCTCCGCAAACACCTAAAAAGTATCCTTTATCTACAGCATTTTTGATATACCAGTCTGCCGCTTTTACAGCCGCTTCCAGGTATTTTATATCCCGAAGCGTCTGATATGCAACCAATAATCCGTAAAAAGTAGGCCTATAATCTTTCAGATCTTCAAACATTGGCTTTTGCGTGTCGTTATGATAAGCTACTTCCCAATAACCTTCTGGTTTCATCTTAGTCAAAAGCCAGTCGGCCGCCATACGTATACCTGATTTAAGCTGCTGATTATCTGGCTCAAATAAGGACACATTCCCCATATCCAGCAGCATATAATAAGTGGTTGCGATTGGCTCGGTATAAGGCCCCCACTCTTCGGTAAACCGTTTTGAATTGTAGAGGTAATATTGACCAGCTGCAGCTCCGTGAAAGAAGCCTCCAGCGGTATTTTGCTGCGCCAATTTAAAGTTCAATGCATCTTTAAGACGTTTCTGAACCAGAATCGGGTCTTGGGTGATATTCGCCAACATCCACATGGCCCCATAATCAGCATTTTTTACGGCGTCTTTTTCCGAGCCGTACACCCCACCCAAATATTCCTGGGCACCGATCGTCCGGCCGTGATAATCGAAAGTCCGCCACCGTGAAGTACTGTCCTTTTTCACATAGTCTAAAAGCTGCTCCATGCGATCAGATAAGGAAAGCCTGGTTTGCTTTAAATGCAACAGCTCATCAAAGCGGTAAACATCATTTACAACATGCTGATATGCCTGATACCAGCTTGAAGTATTGATGGTGTACCTGAAATCAAAAGAGATGCTTTCGCCCTTTTTTAAATACGACTTGTTCTGCCCAAGTACCGGATGATATAAGGTTGGGCTCAATTGTTCCTGCCTGTTGATCAGTGACAGGCCAAGCAGCCAGTTTGACTGGGTAGATTTATCATATTCCCATGGATGCCTGGCTGTTCCCGGTTCGGCCGTTACGGCGAGTGTAATTCCATCTCGATTGGTGAGCATGGCAGTCAATGCAGCTGCTGTTCTTTCTCTTACCACCACCGGTCTATCCGGAATTCCGTGTCCATAAGCATAGGCATCTGTAAAGTTATTGTTGATGGTACTGCCTTGAAACACACCGGGGATGCAGCCCCATTCAAAACTTTTTTTGTCGTTTGTACTCAATGCCGGAGTTGCTATGGAATAGTATCCATCCCTATCGGCTGTTAAATGAATGGAAACACGTAGATCGTTTTTGTAAACAGGATCTAGTTTCCAGATTGCCTTTACAGTAGAGACATCTGTTTTTTGCTGAAAAACGAGTGTATTGCCAACCTGCTTATACTGCTGTGGATAAAATAAAATGGCACGTCCTTCTTTATTTAAGGAAACCGCAGAGGTATTCGCCTTCCAGGTAGGAATAATATAGCGGTATTCAGGTTCAGGAAACTGAATTTCTTTTCCGTTTTTGTCCTTAGCCTCCGAATCCATCCTGGGTTGATCTGCACTGTAAAGCAAGGTATATTGCCCCAATGGGCCCGACAGGGAATGCCATCCGTTTTGTCCTTTTACCGACAGCTGTTTTATTTGATATCCCTTACCGGTATCTTCCCAGTTCAGGCGAAGTACATCATTTGTTAATCGGGCTTTGGGCGCTAACTGGGCATAGCTGCTGTTTGCAAAAGCAAGCAGCAGCACGATTACAGGGTTTAATCTCATTGGGTAATGGTTAAATCTATTTCTTTTACAACTGTAAGTGATCGTTCTACATTGGCATTGGTTGCCACAAACGACACTTTATATACGCCAGCTTTAGTATAAACCCTGGTATAATCTGTTATTTTCTGGGAAATATTCTTAATAGGTTCCCCTACATCTGGCAAAATACTATTAGGGTTGAACTGTTTGGTTACTACCCAGTCATCATCAAGATCGGTACTGTTCCTCACAGTAAGCAACTGTGCTGAACTGATACTCCAATTGGTTGCAGGACCACTAAAATTAAAAGCAGTCCAGCCCGCGGTAGCCATAGTGGCCAGTACCGTTTCTTCTCCCTGCTGATTGGTGCTTTTAAGGTCGAAAGAACGGACTACCCAACGGTTTTGCTGTGCTTCTGGTTTTATAACAGTGGTCTTATAAACCAAAGCCAGCGCCATATTTTTATTACGCGCGGCAAAAGTGTTCAGGCTGATATTTCCTGAAGGGGTCTGATCCAGGCCGGCAGATAATACTGCTTTATCTGTAATATCTTCCCAGGTGGCGGCCTTTACATTTGTAGCATCATATATTCCGTTGAAATTGGTAGATACGTACAATTTTATCACCGATTGATCGATGGGCATTAAGCCGAACTGGGCATAAGTTTTAAAATTGAGGGAAACCGCATTTCCTTCCACGATCGTTCTTTTCCGGTATTCATATTTGCGTCCGGCTTCTCCCGACCAAAATACAATGTTCTCCGGTTTACCATTAATTATAAACCTAACGGGTTCCCCAACTTTATAACTGTTTTTTTCCAACTCAACAGAAAAATCCTCCTGCGGAGCCAGCTCATAGGTTTTCTGGCAGGAAGCCAGGGAAAATAATATAACAGATGCAATTAATAGCTTATTCATCTTATACAATTTTGTAGTTACCATCCTGTATTTTGTTTAATATTAGGGTTAACGGCCAGTTCGCTGTTCGGGATGGGGAATAAAACTGCACGATCTGTTACGCGTTGTGCCTGTGCAACAGCTGCGTCTTTTAAAGCAGTTGGCATGTTGGTTTGGTATTCTCTTGCCTGTGTTTGCATTACGGATGGATAAATACCCCATCGTACAAGATCATGCTTCCGGATGCCCTCGAAAGCAAGCTCACGTAACCGCTCATTTCTGATCAGATCAAGGAAGTCTTGCTGAGACAAATTAGCGGCAGCATCGGCCGCTACATCAGGGATAAGTACATCTTTTCCATAGCCCCTTCGCCTCACCATATTTATCGCTTTATACGCATTTGCAGAGGGCCCGTTATTGGTATAATTATCAGCTTCTGCAAACATCAGCAATACATCAGCATACCTTAACAGCGGCCAGTTTGTACCAGTATAGTTTTGATTTCTTGGTAAAAGGAGTTCATACTCGCGCCTCCATTTCCCATTACTACGGTCGTATACCTGATCTGCTGCCCAATTGGTCCGTACAGCCGTTTGTCCGCTTGTCACATACCGGTAAGGAGCAACTGTCCAGTCCCTTCTCTGATCGCCATTCGCATAAGCATTGTAAAGCTTCGCCGTAGCATGAACATAATCATAACCATACCCCATTTCAATATTTCCACAGGTAATGCCGTTATAACTGCCAATCATGCCGCCCTCTTGTATTTCGCCCTGGTTTACTCCTTTAAATTCTACTTCCCACATACTTTCCTTTGTATCGAAAATCTCCTGAACATGGTTAATATAGATTTGTTTAAAATCGGGATTAAGGCTGTGCAATCCTGACAGCATTACTTTTTCTGCATAAGTTCTGGCATCAGCATATTTTGCAACATCATTTAGCGGGGAGCCTGCCATGGTCAGATATACCCTCGCGAGTATACCCTGTACAGTAGTTTTTGTAATACGTGTATTATAGCCATAATCAGAAACGGATTTCACCAGGCCTTCTGCCTGTTTCATATCAGTAACGATACGTTCGTAAAGGTCCTTTAACGGAGTACCAGGAAGAGGTGGTTCTTCAGGTGATTTACTCGATTGAAGCTTTAAAGGCACACCTCCAAACCCATCCGCTAGCAGAAAATAATAGTAAGCCCTTAAAAATAGCGCCTGCCCTTTTATTTCGTTGCGTTTTTCAGCAGTCACCTTATCGGCCTTATCTATGTTTTCGAGTAACATGTTTGCTCGCTCAATACCCGTGTAAAGCGTTTCCCAATGTCTGTTTAATTCCAGGGTCGAAGCATCTACAATATTGGCATTCATTCCCGATGTCTGGTTTTTCATGAAAAATTCGTCACTAAAAACCATATAGCAAGACATACCTTGTGAATAAACCCTGTTATCACCCAAACGGTCGTATACTCCGGCCAATGCAGATTGCAGTTCACTTTCTGTATTGTAATAATTTACTGGCGATACAAAATCCTGTGGGGTTGTATCCAGGATCTTTGAACATGAGCTAACAACCAGTGCCAGCATCATCGCGATATATAATAAAGTTGTTTTCATTTGTAAAAACATTTATCGTTAAAAAGTTAGGTTCATACCAAAGGTGATGGTGCGCGCCCTTGGATATGGGCTCCAGTCGAAACCCGGTGTAAGTGCAGAATGGCGCACTGAAACTTCGGGGTCCAAACCGGAATAGTTGGTCCAGGTTATTAGGTTTTGTGCCGAAACATTAAAGCGGGCTGATTGTATTTTAAGCTTTTTCGTTACCGCAGAAGAAAGGTTATAGCCCAACGAGACCGTCTTTAACCGTAGGAAGGAGCCATCTTCTATATTCCTGTCGGAGAACACATTAGGACCATAACCACCGGCTACAGGCAAATCGCTGTTCTGATTTTCCAGAGACCACCTGTTCTCGTAGGTTTTAAACATATTCAGACTTGGCCTGGCTTCTGCGCCTTCAAATACAATCCGGTTCGCATTTAGAATGTCATTTCCGTAAGACCATTGTAAGAAAACATTAAGGTCAAACGGTCCATAAGTGAAATTATTGGAAAAGCCTCCAATGTGTTTCGGATTAGGATTACCAACAATCGTCTGATCATTTGCATCTACCACCCCATCTCCGTTAATGTCTTTGTATTTAATGAAGCCAGGCTTAATGAGCGAGCGGGCGCTTCCATTATTCGGTACGTCAGGTCTCAGCTCATAGCTACCGTTAGACAATACATTGAAATCACTTAAAGGATACACGCCATCAAAAACATAGCCGTAGAACAAGGCCACAGGCCGTCCTGGTAGGGCTATATAAGGTAAAGAGTTATTGAAATTTGCGTTCCAGTTCGAAACACGTGTAATCAAACTAGGCTGATCACCATTCAATTCTTCAATCTTATTGGTATTAAAGGCAATGTTAAAATTGGACGTCCAGCTAAATTTCTTTGTACTCACATTTATTGTATTTAAGGTAAACTCCAAGCCCCTATTTACCACAACGCCAATATTTTTAAATGCGGTAAGATACCCCGTTGAAGTAGGTAATGAAGCATTCAGCAATAAGTCTGTAGTTCTTTTATAATAATAATCGGTAGTTAAACTGATGCGCTGCTTAAAGAAACTTAAGTCTATTCCAAGGTCAAGGTTTCCGGTCCGCTCCCATTTAAGGTTCTCATTTCCCAGCCCAACAGGTACAGTTCCTTTAATATATTGTCCGTTAAAATAATAGCCACTTCTGGTATTTCCAGTGTTGGCGCCTACTTCCTGATCCAAAATACTCAGGTACGCAAAGTCTGATACGCGGTTGTTTCCGGTAATTCCGTAAGAAGCCCTTAGTTTTGCAGAAGAAATGGCTTTAACAGATTTCAGGAAATTTTCTTCCCCAATATTCCAGGCAAAGGCCCCGGAAGGGAAATAACCCACTCTGTTATCACGGGCAAATTTTGAAGATCCATCACTACGGATAGAAGCCGTGAACAGGTAGCGGGAGTTAAACGTATAGTTCACACGCCCCAGGAAGGACACCAGCGTTGAATAACTACCTGAAGTTGTTTTTACCAAGACCGTACCCTGGTCAAGCCCCCTGACACCCAGTGACTCATTTGGCAATAAAATAGATACAAATCCATCCCCCTCCATACTATTTCGCTGCATGGTAAATCCAGCCACTGCATCTAAACGGTGCTTCTTGTTAAATGTCCTGTTAAATGTGAGCAGGTTCTCGTTCAGCAAACTGCGGATATTTTGATTTTCGAGGGAACCATTAATGCCGTAGCTTTGCCCATAAACGGTCCGCGGATTTCCGGCTGCCGTATTAGCGTTGTTAAAGCGCTCAAAAACCAAACGGGTATCCGTCATCCCGCCACTCACCTTGAACTTAAAATATTTCAGGAAAGCATACTCCGCAAAAGCATTGGCAGTAAGTGATTTGTTAAAAGCATACTGGTATAAGTTGTTGGAGTTTACTACTGGATTTATCCTTAAATCTGTATTGCCCGCCACATCGTCGTCAAAAGGCTGATCAAGGAAATTTTCATCATCTGCATTGCCTGTAACAGGCCTGTATCCCCAGGTACTGTACATCAAATATGAGCTGGCGTTTCCGGCCGAGCTGCTGTTTAGGTTATCACTCGTTAGATTTGCTATCTGACCTTTTTTGATTCCGTATGTATAATTGGTATTAATGCCAATTCTCATATTTTTCCCTAAACGCTGGTCGATCTGAAAGCGTCCCTGGTATCTCTTATATCCACCATTAATCACAATTCCGTTCTGATCTAAATAAGAACTGCTTATCGAATATTTTGTTGCCGCAGTGCCACCCCTCATAGAGAAGCTATGATTTTGCATAAATGCATTCTGCAATACATTATCCTGCCAGTTTATCCCGCGCTCATTGCGGTACGCATCTAAAGTTTTGCCGTCTTTAAGATACAAAGCGGTAGCCGAAGTCTTATTCAAGTCCAGCTGGTATTTCACAAACTCATAAGGGCTCATCACTTCTATCTGCTTTGACGGATACTGATAGCCCAGCCAATTGTTATAGTTAACTACCGGCGCGCCTACCTTACCTTCCTTGGTCTTGATTATGATCACCCCATTGGCTCCTCTCGCCCCATAAATTGCGGTAGAAGATGCGTCTTTCAATATATCAATTGATTCAATATCATCCGGATTAATGGTATTGTTGTCGGGATTTTCCAAAGGAAAGCCATCAATCACATAAAGGGGTGAGTTAGACTGGGTAATGGAATTTCCTCCGCGAATAGTGATGTTGCTAATACTGCCTGGCTGCCCATCACCAGAACCGACCTGCACCCCTGCCACCCTTCCTGCCAAAGCATCTTCAAAGGAAACCACTGGTGCCTTTTCCATATCTTTCATCACTACAGAACCAACCGAACCAGTAAGGTCCTTTCGTTTTACCTGGCCATAACCAACAATTACCACGTCATCTAAAGCAGTGTTGTTAGGTACCAGCTGAATTTTATACTGATTTTGACTGGTGATAACCACAGTTTTGCTGATATAGCCAACCATGGAGACCACCAATAGTTCACTTTCCTTTGTATTAGAAAGGCTAAAGCGGCCCTGATCATCTGTTACACGGGAAACTGTTTTCCCCTGGATGACTACTTTTGCACCCGGCAAGGGTTTCCCGGTTTCTTCTGTAACAGTTCCGGTAATGGTTTTTACCGCTTGTGCCAGACAGGAAAGCGGAACACCCAGAACCAATAGCACCGTTAAGAGTAAGTTTGGTTTCATATTCATTATTTATATTTGGTTGTATTGTTACGACAGACATCTACATATCTGCAGTACACTTAAATGACTTGTTAAAGCATTTAAAACCTCATCCAGATTCCCAGAATAGCAATTAGAGCAGTATAACAATAATTACTACGCACATCATCAAATGCGCACAACATTAGTCTGGTCTGGACTGGACTGGTTAGTAAACAAATATAATATATTTTATTTCTTTACAAAAGATAAAAAAATAAAAAAAAGCTCCTTGCACTCAAAATGGAGAGATTATTAAATAATTGTTAGGTGGGCTGGTTTGGTTTGTATGGTGTATTAATTACATTTGCCTAAATAATATACCTATGACCTCTGAAAACACACTCCAGAAAGGCAATCAAGGCAAAATGAAATATCAGCAGCTTGCCGATCACATTATGTCACTGATTGAAATTGATCAGCTACGTATTGGAGATCAGCTGCCTTCTCTTAAGCAGCTGCAGTTGCAATTAAAAATGAGTAAGGAAACTTTACTCAAAGGCCTGAATGAGCTTGTTGAAAAAGGTATCGTGGAATCTGTATACAGGAAAGGATATTACGTACGTAAAAAGGCCATTCATCATTCCTTCCGCGTGTTTTTGTTACTTGACAAAATGAATATTCTGCGTGAACAGTTTTACAGGACGCTTTTTAATCAACTGGAAAACCGAGCCGATATAGATATCTACTTTCACCACCATAATTATCAGGTATTCGAAAAATTGATCAAAGAAAATCTGGGATCATATACACATTACGTCGTTGCAACTTTTTTAAAAGAAAATGTAGCCCCGCTCCTGAACCTGATTCCCGACAAGAAAAGAATAATTATTGATTTAAACGAGCAGGGTTTATCAGGCAATTACAGTAGTATATACCAGGATTACGGCTATGACATTTATAATAGCCTTCATAAGCTACAGGCTGAGTTAAAAAAATACGATCGGCTGATCTTGGTTGCCCATCCCGAAGCGGTACATGCCAGGCTGGTAATTGAAGGTTTTTTACATTATTGCACTGAAACTGAGTACCCTTACCTGATACAATCTGAGATTGATGAAAAGACTTTTCAAAAAGGGAATGCTTATGTAACCTTCAGCAGGTACGACACCGATGATGTCATGTTAATTAAGCTCGCCCGAAAAAAGAAACTTAAGTTAGGGAAGGATATAGGTCTCATCTCTTATAATGATACGCTTGTGAAAGAAGTGCTTGAAGATGGTATTACGGTCATCTCAACTGATTTTGAGGCAATGGGTAAGACAGTCGCACAAGCCATCCTGGATGAAAAAATCGTGATTACGAGAAACCCGACAAAAGTTATCAAAAGACATTCGCTCTAAAGAACCCGTTGATATCCAAAACATATTGAGGATATCAACAGGCAGCAGATCTTCTTATTTAATCAGTTTATTGGCATCGGTTTCCGTTTTTGGGATGGGCCATAAATATCCTTTAGAGGCGTCAAAGGGCGTCCGCTGCAATGCCGTGGTCATCTCATATACAATTCCGGTAGATGCAAACCTGGTTAATTTAGCAGGGTTAAAGCCTTTTAAATCCTTATAGGCGTCCGTACCGTTCTCCCAACGCATGATATCAAAAATCCTCAATCCCTCAAATGCAAATTCTACCCTTCGCTCGTGCCTGATCACATTTCTTAAAACTTGTTGAGAAAGACCTAAACCCTCGGCAGTTTCAACCTTTGGCATCATCACGCTGGTGCGCTGCCTCACCTGGTTGATCAGCGAGTAAACATAAGCCTCATCGTAACCTCCTTTTTCTACAAGTGCCTCAGCCTCCATCAGCAGCACATCGGCATACCTGATGATGATGGGGTTTACCCCAGAAATACCCGAAACATTGTAATTGGTATAATCTACATACTTCCTCACCCTGAAACTGGTTAGATTGGCTGCTTTTTTATCAGTCGGGTAAAATACACCTGGTGCTTTGGTTGTCGCATTATACGAATCGATAGTATAGGGAACAACAATCGAGAAATGCATCCTTGGATCGCGGTTTTGAAACCTATTGTCGTAACCCCCATTTAATACATAGGTTGAAGGGGCAACCAGATCAGAAGTTCTTACTGCGGGATTGTACAGTTTATTTGCCGGATTGGTAATTGAGAGGCCATTGGTAGAATAATACTGTTCATACAGATCGTGAGAAACCTGATAACCAGAGAACAGATAAAACCTATCGTACCATGAATTTGATAGTCCTTGCGGTAGCGCATTGGTTTGATATTGCATATCGAAAATTGTTTCCAGGTTACCAGCCTCCCCTTCGGGCAAGAACATTGTTTTATAATCGGGCATGATCTTATAGTAATTCAAAGCCTTAACTTTAACACAATAGGCTGCCGCCTCTTCATATCTTTTATTGTATAACAGTACCCTTGCTTTTATGGCCAGCGCAGCACCTTTTGTTGCACGCCCTTTTTCAGAAGCGGCATAGGATACGGGCAATAATGCAGCTGCATCTTCCAGATCTTTAAGCACAAGCTCAACAATTTCTGCATTAGAGCTCAGTGCCTTATTCGCCTCTTCCAGTCCTTCTGGTTTTAAACGCATGGGAACGCCTCCAAAAAAGAAAGACAGGTCGGCATAGGAGAGCGCACGCAAAAATGTGGTTTCTCCTTTATATTGTTTGTATGCAGATTCGGTAAGTTTCACTTTATCGATATAGGCAAGTACGGTGTTTGCCCTCAATATCACCTTATAATCTCTCGACCATTTGTTAACGATGTAACTGGTTTCGTTGTTGTAAGTTCTGTTCCACATGTCCCTGTAATCAGGAAAATAGCCATTATCAACAATGAAGTCGGTATAGATAGGCTCGTTTTTATCGGAAACGTATGCCCTGTAGATTCCATTTACAGCCTCTCTGATATCGTTTTCAGTTTCAAAATTATCGGGAGCGAGAAAATCGATCGGTTTACGGTCTAGAAATTCTTTGGTACAGCCGAAGAGCAGACAGGCCATACAGCTTAAAAGTATATATTTTATCGTTCTCATCTTTGTATGCTTTGAGGTTAAAAATTAAGGTTAAGGCCAATAGAATAAGTAGCTACCTGCGGGTGGAAAGCGGCAGTAACGTTTGTAGAACGTCTTTCAGGATCAAAGCCCTTAGGAAAGTCAGAGATCAGGAAAAGGTTTTCACCACTTACAAAAACCCTGCACCTGCTTACATCAAATTTCCTGGTAAATGCAGAATTAAAAGTGTAGGATAACTGTAAGCTTTTAAGCCTGAAATAAGCAGCGTTGTATATGTTGTAACTTGTAATCAGCGCATCACGTCCTTTATCTACATATATCCTTTGATACTTTTCAGAAGGATTATCAATGGTCCACCGGTCGGTTACCGTACTGGTGAGCAAGGGGCCCGTGGTGTTGAAAAAAGGCCCAATCAGATTACCGTTCATATAGGCATCAGTACGTCCTGTGCCTTGTGCAATAACATTTAAGCCAAAATTCTTATAGGATACATTAGCCGAAAGTGAATATTGCAGTTTGGGGATAGGATTACCGATCAGGGTTTTATCATCCGCATTAATCACCCCATCGCTTTTAACATCGCTGATTTTAATATCACCGGGCGCGGGATTGCTCATTACCCCTGATACATTGGGCATTCCCGGTTTTAGGGTATAGGTCCTGCTGGCATGCGGAATAGAAGGATCACTACCGTTCTGCCAGGTAAAATCTGACACCTGATAGATCCCATCTACTTTATAGCCGTAAAATGAAGAAAAAGGCTCACCTACCACACTGCGGTTGGTTGTGCTATGATCTACATAAGGCAGACCGCCCAATGATGTTAGTTTATTTGTGATATAACTGGCATTTACAGTAAAGCCATAGTTTATTTTCTTGTTGTTTACAGGCGAATTGTAACCGATACTCATCTCGATACCCTTGTTTACCATATCTCCTATATTCTGATAAGGAAGCACTGTAACCCCTAGCGAAGGCGGAATGGTAACACGGGCAAGGATATCGTAAGTCTTTTTATTAAAGTAATCGGCGGTAATGCTCAGCCTGTTCCACAGGATCATATCAAATCCCGCATCAAACTGCTCTGTAGTTTCCCAGCGGGTATCTTTATTGGCCAAAATGATGGTACCCCTGCCTGGTACAATTGCATTGCCAAAAGCATAATATTCCGAGCCGCTCATCTGATCGGCAAAGGCATATTGGGTAAAGATGTTCTGGTTGCCCAGCTTACCCCACGATCCCCTCAGTTTTAGATATACATCTTTTTTAATTCCTTTAAAAAATCCCTCTTCACTGATTCTCCATCCGGCAGAAACCGAAGGAAAATTA
The DNA here is from genome assembly GCF_018613605.1 of Pedobacter sp. ISL-64. Lineage (GTDB taxonomy): Bacteria > Bacteroidota > Bacteroidia > Sphingobacteriales > Sphingobacteriaceae > Pedobacter. The sequence continues at coordinate 44,899 of NZ_JAGGPU010000005.1, forward strand.
CCCCATTTTCTTCCATCGGCAAAACGCGAGGAACCATCCCTTCTCATGTTCAGCTCGAGCAGGTATTTACCGGCATAGGAATAATTGAAGCGGCCGAACAGAGATGCCGTAGCGGTTTCGTTTGCTGCACTGCTCAAAAACGGCGATGTTGGGTCACCATAATTGAATATTGGCTGATTGGAAGAAAGGTTTTTCACACTGCCCATATCGTAATTATAGATCATTTCCAATCTTTCGTGGGCAGCCAGGAATTTAAACTCGTGTTTGCCCTTTTTTAAGGCATACTCCAAGCTTGCCAAAAACGTATTCAGGTTACTTTCCGAATTTCTTTTCTCCAGGCTCGACTCCCTGAGGTTGATTGATGTTTCTTCGTAAGTACCGGAAGTGTAAAACCGGGGTGTGAAATTAACATAATCTGTTTTTAGTTTATTGTTGCTCAGCAAAACCTTTCCGATTAAACCTTTAATCGGCTCTATCTCTACACTTGCTCTCGAATTGAGGCTGTTCTGTTTGTTTTCTATGCCGCCACCCAGATCCATTGCGCCCAAAAACCTTCCCGGATAACTGTATAAATTGGCATTGCCCGTAAGGGTATCAATAGATTGAACAAATGCAGTTGGTAAAGATCCTGAGATCTCGGCAAGCACGGTACTTGAAGGGGAGATAAGCTCCTTCCCTTTTTCATTATAACCCACCAGACCTAAGTTAACCCTTACTTTATTCTTAACAAAACTGCCACTTAAACTGCTGTTGAAAGAAAGCCTTTTAGATGAGGTTCCAACCAATATGCCCTGCTGATCTTTATACCCTACCGAATTGGAAAATTTATAATTCTTTTCGCCGCCCCTTAAACTCACATAGTGGTTCTGCATATATGCTTTGTTATAGTACACATCATACCAGTTGGTATTGGGATAATTTGGGTCTGCCCCGCTTTTAAACAGATCAAGCTGCGTTTGGTTATATATTGGCGCCAGTGCAACATTTACCCTGGCCTCATTCAATAAAGAAGCATAAGTGTAAGAATCAACTGTTTCGGGTAGCCTGGTGGCATCCACCATTGATCCGGTTACATTATATTCAACCTGCAACCCTTTACCTGTGAAACCTTTTTTGGTTTCAATAATAATTACGCCCGCCGAGGCACGCGAACCATAAATTGCCGCAGAAGCCGCATCTTTGAGCACGGACATGGATTCTATATCATTGGGGTTCACATCGTTGATATTACCTTGAACGCCATTGATGATAACCAGAGGATCATTATTGTTGTCGATTGAAGAAACACCCCTGATCCTGATTTCCGAATTATCATCACCCGGACGCCCGGAGTTTTGAACAATGGTTACACCCGAAAGCTTTCCCTGCAAGATCTGATCTGCGGAAGTTAAGGCCCTGCCTTCAACCTCCTTTACCGACACACTGCTTACTGCACCTGTGAGATTTGCTTTGGTCTGTGTTCCATAACCAATCGCCACAACCTCTTCGAGTTCAGTAATACTTTCTTTCAGGGTTACATTGATTACACTTTTACCGTTGATGCTGACCGTTTGCTGCACATAGGAAAGAAAAGAAAAAGTTAAAGTTTTTGTCGTATCCGCTATACTCAATGTGTAATTTCCCTGAAGATTGGTAACCGCCCCCCCATTGGCCTTGCCTGCCTTTACAACAACGCCCGGTAAAGGCTTGTTCTGTTCATCAACTACTTTTCCGGTAATGGTTCTAAGCTGCGCAAAGGTGTTGATGCTGATAAATGAAATAAAAATAATGAATAACAGTTTTCTCATGTTTTTGTATTTATGTATGGCCCTTCTCCTTCAGATTAAGTTTCTGGCACCATCTTGCTTATAATTGGTTAGTAATTAACTTATGCGTTTGCAGTTTGATGAATAATACAAACATCATTGGTAGGAAAATTTACAGTAAATCAGCCCCAAACTTGTAGTATAAGCGGCCGAATAATATCCTGGAGCTAAATTTCTCACCTTGATTATACTGGACGATTTTTCGGCCTCAGTTTTCAGATTACCGGTGTACACAATATTTCTTGTTATTAAATTAACAATCCTGAGCGGTCCCTGAAGCTTTGTTTTGGATGTTACAACAATCTGTAGATCATCACTGCCACTGGAACAGAAAACCCTTAAAACAGCAGCCTTTTCCTGTTGTGTTTTTACAGGAGACCTGAGCATAATAAAAGTTTGTGCCGTAATGGTATCTGGAACCAGGGCTATTCCCCTAAAGATTGTATTTACCGGTGCCGAAGCCACCAAAACCACTTGAGGTGTGGCAAAATTCACATTATAGCCTGTGGTATCTGTAATGGAAACAACCTCGCCTCCTGCTGTTAAACCACTGTTTTTACGGGTGGCATACAAAACAACTTCAGCTCCATTCTGCTTGCCAGTTAGCCCCCTGTATAAATCAGTCGCCGTTCCAATTTTTCCGTTTAGCACCCAGGTTCCTCCAACCAGCGAATATTTAGATAAAGCATTTGTGCCATCGTCTGCCACATACATTACATCTACTCCCGGTACCGAGCTGCTCAGGTCTGCCATGTAAATACCATAAGGACTTCCACTTGTTGTTGCAATTCCAGGTAAATTGGTCATTGTCTGTCCTGCAGTTACCGGCATGCCTGTTCCTATTTGCGCAATCCGCAGGTTCGTTGCTGTTGTAGAAGCATACAGCTGGTCATTAAATATATTAAGGCAACGTGCTGTAGGTGTTGTAATTGCTATTGAGGTTGCCGATCCCAAGGCGGTATATCTTATCCCATTATTTCCGCCAGTAGTCCAGATATCGGTTCCGTTACTGGTTACAGCAGATCTGATGGCCACGCCACTGAAAGTATTCAGGCCTGTTGATGTATTTACAATGCCGTCTGCATCAACAATACCAATAGTCCGTTTAACTGTTGCGCTCGCAGAAGTACTCACCCCAGCCAGCCCGGGTGCAGCATCATATCCCGCCAGGGCAAGAAATTTCCCATCAGGAGAGCGGGAAAGATAACCCTCTGTTTTGTCGGCAGCAGATACAGATAATGTCAAACGCTTGTTCGTTCCCGTTGCTGCTACAGGCATGGGGATACTTCTCACCAAAGCCCCGCTACTGGTATATTCGTCAAGGAAAACGCTCGTTGCATTGCCGGAGGTTAATGCAGTCAGTCCATCACCAATTCTTAACACAACAAGGTTACCCGAAGTAAAGGGTTCACCGCTTCCTGATGGTGCAACATGTTGTACATTACTATCGGCACCTATTCCAACAGGGATAAAAGAAGTGTCGCTTGTAAGCAGGAATTTATCACATCGCGCAAAATTCTGTGAACTGTCAAAAAGTTTAAGCGTAGCTGTGCCCTGAGGCAAGTTGTAGGTACCTGCACTTTGCCATGCATAACCATTTGCACCATGGTTGCCAAACTCACCTGGCACCTGCTGTCCATTCAAGATTACTTTAAATTTTCTTGTGCCCGGTCCTATCGTAAAATCCCTCGACCTTACCCAGAGTTTGTAATTACCTGCACTATCGATCTTGATTCCGGTAACGGCAGTGAGCTCAGTACTGTCTCTGGTGGCATCCCGCTGGGTATAGCCCTTCAGCACCACCATATTCTCATCGAGCTCTTTAGTCCAGTTTTGTTTATTTTTGAAATCTTCGGCTTCAATCCAAAGGTCCTTGGCTGCAGAATGAAGGGGCAGTTTTAGGGAGTCGAGATGTGCAATAAATGGCCCCTTACGCAGGTTATAGTTTGCCGGTGATATTTCATAACATTTTAAATAATCAAAGAAAACTGCTCCAGAATCTGTTGCATTAGGTTTATTGGCGATACAGGTAAGCCATAAATACAGGTCGTGACTGGGAAGTTTCCGGGTATCTACCGTTTTAACCAGTTGCCCGTTGTAAAAATAATTAAGGTAATCTGGCGTATATTCAAAACCGAATACATTATAGGCGGTGCTTAAGTTTTCTGCTACAGTTTTGTAATCTCTGTTGGCATTACCGGTAAACGGCGACCACTGTATGGCACCATAGGTATAATAGTTATTGGCATAATCGGCATAGTGTTCAAAACAGTCGATCTCCAGCTTATCCATATTATCGTAAGTGGGGTTCAGGTCATCAAAACCACTTTTCCATGAAGACCAAAAAGCCTCATGCCAGCCATAACCACCATCAATTTTAACGCTCACTTCATAGTAGCCGTACCGCCTTGGTGTTTTGGTAATTATTCCTCCGGCAGTATAAGCTTTGCCGCCGTAAGTTTCCTTTTTTAAATCGATGCGTATCTTTCCGTTTTCTAAAACAACATTTTCTGGTTTTAAATAACTGGTTCCGGCAACACCAGTGCGGTATTTCCAAAGTGTAGTATCAAGTGAAGCCGTGTTAAATTCATCAGACCATGCAAGTGAATATCCTGTGGGCGCCTGGGCATTAACGGAAAGTGCGGAGAGCAGACTAAAAGCCAGAATTAAACAGAAAACAATGTTTTTATAGGCCTTTATCGCAATTTTACTATAAATTTCATAAAAGGGCCAATGGTCCCCAAGAGGTAATAGTAAAGTTCTTTTCATAAAGTTTATTATTTGGTCAGCTAAATTTGTCCATTAAAAATTACAAAAGCACAAATTTTGGATGAGTTTTATCCTCGGGAAGGTTCCCAACTCTTGGGAATGTTCCCAAGAATATCCCGCCGTGATATGCCAATCAGGCTGCAGATCACTTTCTTTTAATCATCAAACGCTACCGTCTGAAAGCAAAGGCGATTTTTATAATGAACTTGTATAATGATGCGAAAATCACATTTAGTTCAAATCAAACAAATTTTTATTTTTGCAAAACACCAGCTCAGCGTCTACGGATTTAATCAAAAAAGGCTAAAATTGGCAGTCCAAGAAGGGATGCATTTTTATATTCTTAAAACTATTATCGCTCAGGGTTGTTGACATAGATCAGGTATTAATGTGAATGTACCTTCTTTAATTAAATAATTACCGCCCAGTATGGACTTAACTTCCCTAAATCAACTGTTTACCTTTAAGTCGATTTTTGAAAGCTTGGAAGACGCAGTAATCTGCCATGACATTGATTTTAAAATTACAGATATAAACCCAGCGGCAGCGCGACTGTTCGGTTTTACCGGGGAGCAGGTCGGAAAGACAGTTTCCGGAATAATGGAAAAAACCGTTTTTGAAGAGTATGAGCGCTTAGTGGATACTGTACGGAGCGGTGCAAAGGTCCAGGGTTTCCGTACTGTATGCCGATCGATAACAGGGAAAGACCTGCATGTTTCCATTACCATCTCTCCAATTACTGATGCTGAGCAAAAATTGATAGGCATTTCCCAAATGATCCGTGACATTTCGGATGAGTATACCGCTGAAGAACAGCAAGCTACACTGGCGGCCATTATTGAAGGATCCGAAGATGCAATCGTCTCTAAAACGCTGGATGGTTTCATTACCAGCTGGAATAAGGGAGCGCAAGGAGTTTTTGGTTATGCTGCACCAGAGGTAATCGGGAAGCATATTACCATCCTCATCCCTCCAGACCGGATACATGAAGAAGATTACATTATCAATAAGGTAAGGGCAGGCCAGAAAATCGAACATTACAAGACAGTACGCCTGGCCAAAGACGGGACTGAAATACCCATATCGCTTACTGTGTCGCCCATAAGGAACAAGCAGGGCCGCATTATTGGGGTAAGTAAGATTGCACGTAACATTACTGCCCAAAAACTTGCCGATGAGAAGCAGGCCGCATTGGCCGCCATAGTTGAGAGTTCCGATGATGCCATCGTAAGCAAAACGCTCGCGGGCATAATCACCACATGGAATAAAGGGGCTGAAAATATTTTCGGCTATAGCGAAAATGAAGCCGTTGGCCGCCACATCTCTCTATTGATTCCGCCAGACCGCCTTGATGAAGAAGAACGTATCATAGGCAGTATTAAAAGAGGTGTAAAAATAGATCACTTTCAAACCATAAGGATCAGCAAGGAAAACAAGGAAATCCAAGTCTCCTTAACAGTTTCCCCGATCAAGAACAGTGATGGGATAATCATTGGCGCTTCAAAGGTAGCCAGGGATATCACTGCCCAGAGAGAAGCAGAAAACGCCTTAAAAAGCAACTCACAAAAGCTCATGATCCTGAATTCGATAGGTAAGAGCATCAGTGAACAACTGGATGTTAATGTCATTTTGCAAAAAGTGACCGATGCGACAACAGAACTTACAGGGGCGGCGTTTGGCGCTTTCTTTTACAATAAAACCAATGAGGAAGGTGAATCTTATATGCTCTATACGCTCTCGGGCGCTCCCCGTGAGGCGTTTGAAAAATTTGGCATGCCCCGTAATACAGCAGTATTCCACACCACCTTCAGCGGTGAGGGGGTCGTGCGTGTAGACGACATCAGAAAAGATGAACGTTATGGCAAAATGGCTCCCCATTTTGGGATGCCCGATGGACACCTGCCTGTAGTCAGTTATCTGGCCGTACCTGTAATTTCCTCCACAGGGAGGGTAATCGGTGGGCTTTTCTTTGGTCACCCAGAACCTGGCATATTTCTGCAGGATCATGAAGACCTGGTGGTTGGGGTTGCTTCGCAGGCAGCCATAGCACTCGACAACTCTAAACTTTTTGAAGAGGTCAAAACCCTTAGCCTTAAAAAAGATGAATTTATAGCCTTGGCTTCTCATGAACTCAAAACACCACTTACCTCTATGAGCGGCTTTCTTCAGGTGCTCCAAAAAACAGCTTCAGATGGAATGAACAAAGTTTTTTTAGACAAGGCGATCAAGCAGGTAGACAAACTCAATATCCTTATAAACGACCTGTTTGACATTTCCAAAGTCCAGGCTGGCAAATTACAGTTCAATTTTGAACGGCTGGACCTTGGTGCACTGATCGGTGATATCTGTGAAACATTTGAGCAGACCGTTCCCGGACACAATTATATTTATGTCCGCGAGGGAGATCTTGTATTACAGGGGGATAAAATGAGGATGGAACAGGTAATCACTAACCTGATTGGCAATGCAGTAAAGTATGCGCCCCACTCCCGGGATATTAATATAACGGCTGTAAACCATAACCATGAAATAATTATTTCCGTAATAGATTATGGCGCAGGGATTCCTGCCGCCGAACAGGCCCATATATTCAGCCAGTTTTACAGGGTAAGAGAAAAGGACCGGAATATATCCGGACTTGGATTGGGCCTTTACATTACCAAGGAGATTATTGAACGCCACGGAGGACGGATATGGGTAGAAAGCGAACCTGGTAAAGGTGCTGCATTTAAATTTGCGGTCCCTGTATGCAACACACACATTAACATCTAATCTAACAAACACAAATGAGCAAAAAATTAGTTTATGTCCTGGAGGACGACGCGGATATCAGTGAGGTGGTCAGTTATATCCTGTCTGAAGAAGGCTATGAAGTAAATGGCTGCCCTACCGTCGCAGCGTTCAACCATATGATCTCGCAGCGATTGCCTGATATAGCGATTCTTGATATCATGTTGCCCGACGGTAACGGACTCGATATCTGCAGGCAATTGCGCATGGATGAGCGTACCTCAGTCATTAATATCATCATGATGTCTGCCAACACGACCAAGAACGAAATTATGGGTTCGGGATGTGGCGCAGAATTTATAGCAAAGCCCTTTAATATCGACCATTTCGTTGCCCGGGTAAACCAGTATGCATAAATTGGCTTAACACCATTATAGATTTTGCTGTAAATGATATGCTGATTTTTAAAGACATCTTGATAAATCTTGCGCAGGCCTGCGTGGTATAGTTGATGGAGGTTAATTATATTTCCGCAGTTATCGAACGGAAACCGTTACTGCCAAAATCTCCGCGATAGAAAATTCAGCGCCGCAGACAAATTCGTCTGCTGCTCCGTAATAAATGGTGAGCTTATCTCCTTCAACTACATGTCCGTTGGTAAAAACTACCTCTCCGAAAAACCCGCTTAACTCATATGGCTCGCTTGGAACCATAATCGGATCAACCGATCTTCCCAAAACAATTGAAGGGTTCAGGTGGTCGAGCAGAAAGGCACCCAGGCAGTAACGGTGGGTCTCATCTGCCCCGTGGTATATTGCCAACCATCCTTTTTCGGTCCATATAGGTGAAGCCCCGGCACCTACCCGGGCACTGTCCCACATGCCTTCCCTGGTCTTGATAATGCATTTATGGTTTCCCCACCGGTTAGCGTCAACCGAATCGCATAACCAAATAAAATTACCTCCAATTTCTTTCGAACTTGGACGGTGAAGAGCAAAAAATTTTCCGTCAATTTTTCTCTCGAACAGCGCGCAGTCCTTATTGTGTGGAGGCAGGATCATGGTTGGCAGAGAAAAGTTTTCCCAATCCCTGGTGGTGCGAAGCCCCACTCCCACACCAGAGGCCGATACAGCGGTATAGGTTAGATAATACACTCCTTCAATTTCAGTAACCCTGCAGTCTTCTATCCCAAAACGCTCCAGTTCACCCATTCCAAAAAGTCCTGGAAATCCGTTGCTTTGTGAAAAATGAACACCATCATCACTATTCAGCAATCTGAGATGGGAGACAGTGGTAAGATAATCCAATCCCCGGTAATTCATAACCCTGGCATCTGTAGAAATCAGATCAGGATCGTTAATGGCAACTTCGATAATTTCCAGCTTGCCCAGTTCGTTCATAACGGGAAAAAACACAAAGCCCTCTTTCTGCGCCTTGTTTTCTGCTACCCTTACCAGTAGGCATGTTTTTCCCTTAAAACGGAAAACGCCTGGATTTAACAGGCAGATAACCTGAAGGGAACTATGACTGGGTGCGATATCTTTGGGCAATAAGATCGGATTTGATAAAAATCTTTTAGCAAGGTCTTTCATAATCAAAAAACAATCATCACGTGGCTAAAGTTTTTATATAACATGGTTATAAGACCTGGCCTACCGGAAAAGCAAAAAAATTAAACCATTTCTGTTTTAAGACTGTTTGCTTTCATATACCAGATATCATTAGCCTATGAACGGAATTTCACCTTGGCAAGTGGCAGCCTCTGCTGAGCTTTACCAAGATAACATGCATGTGCTGTTTAACATAACCATTAATAATTACAGCTTCTCGGTGAGCGCGTCACCCTCCTCGCTCTATATCAAGGTCAAATGGAATGAAGGAGATGTAGTATTCCGTGCGGTATATTCGCCGGACGGGAAACTGGAAGTAACCAGAAAAGCAATAACAAAAACCGGAATAACAGTTTCCATGAAATCAACAATGGGAACATTTAAATCCCATATTGATGTTTTGGAGAGGGACTATCCGCTATTGAAATTTACCACGACATATATTCCCTTGACAGACACACATATACCGTTCTGGCCAAGGGATATTATTTTCCCCCAAAATAAAAACCAGAAAAAACAAGCTGGCACCGTCCACCTCAAGCAGGTCGGTACCCGTTCAGGTATTCTGTACTTTTCGTTTGAAAAAGAAACCGGGGGCAGTGTATTTTATTTCCAGAACCTAACCAGCCTTCAAAATTACAATCAGGATACCCAAACTTCTGCCGCAGAGACCGTAGGCGGCATCTGGCCGGAGATCGGTTTTTCCCTTCCGCCTACAACTGATCTTGCGCTAAAGAAAAAAACAGCGTATATCATCAGCGATGCTATAATCGCTTTTGATGAAAAGACTCCCACTACAGAGGCAGCGCTAAGCGAACAATACCTAAATATGCTGGCTTCGGTTTACCTGGAAATTCCACCACGCAAAACCAATTATATCCACTGGCCAGACATTTTGGAAAAAGGGCTCCATGACCTTACCGAATCTCCGGGCTGCTGGTGCCAGGTAGATGGCAAGCACTATTTCAACGCTTACATATCTGATTATGAAACGCCTCCGGAAATCATGGTGCAATTGGCAGTGCTATTGCCCCTGATAGACTATTGCAGGTGGGATGGCCGCGAACTGCCCGTAATACAAAAGATAAAAGAAGGCCTGGGGGAATTTTACGATGATAAACTGAAAACAATCGTTCGATGGCTTCCTGCCGCGCAGGACAGGCTCAAGGGAGAAGAAGAACAGAAAAAGCCTAACGTTATGGATTCATGGTACCTACATCATCCGCTTTTAAACCTTTCCAGGCTTGCACTGCTAGGGGATAAACATGCAGAAAAGCTTTTCCTCGATTCCCTTCCCTATGCCATGAAGGTTGCCAGGCATTTTAGGTACAACTGGCCGGTATTTTATGAAATGGATACCCTGAAAGTTGTAAAGGCTGAAACCAGTGAAGGTGAAGGCGGACAACATGATGTAGCCGGGCTTTATACCCATATATTGCTGCAGGCTTATGAATTGACCAAGAAGGTTAAATATTTAAAGGAAGCTGAAAAGGCTGCCAGAACTTTGAAGGGAAAGGGGTTCAAACTTTTTTACCAGGCAAATAATACCGCATTCTCAGCTGGCGCACTGCTAAGGCTCCATAAGCTTACCGGCAAAGAGATCTATCTGGAACTTTCAAACCTTTGCATGGCAAATATCTTTCAGAATGTTCAGCTGTGGGACTGTCAGTATGGATATGGAAAAGACTTTCCTTCATTCTTTGCACTTTTTCCACTTTCTGATGCGCCCTATACCGCGGTTTATGAAGAGCAGGAGGTTTTCTGTGCTTTCCACGACTATTTAAGGCATGCAAAAGACATTGAAATCCTTCCCTCTATCCGTACGCTCTGTTCTGAATACATCCGCCATTTGGTTGACCGTGCACCATATTATTATCCACCTATGTTGCCTGAAAACCTGCTTTCTGAAGAAGTTAAGGTCGGTGAGGTGGATAGAAAGCTATGGGTAGCCCTGGAGGATCTTCACGATGGGTGGGAGAAAAGCGGCGAAGTTGGACAAGAAGTCTATGGAGCGGGAAATGCCTTTGGGATTTTGCCCCGGCATTACCTAAAACTCGACAATGGATGTATGCTTTATTGTGACTATCCGGTCGAATCGGTAAAAAAAACAGGGCAGCGGAAGCTTGAAATTATTTTATCGGGCGATAGCCGCATCATATGCCGTTTACGGTTGATTGGCAATGGCAATTCTAAACTTCCAGACTATAGGGTGCAGGGCTCGGATGGAAATCAACTGAAACTTCAAAAAACAGATGAAGGACATTTAGAGTTTTTTTCAGCCGGTGCTCAGCGCCTTCAGTTACATTGGTAACTGCACAGATAGTTAAGCACTGCGGTTGTCAGTCTGTCCAAAGGACTCCTGTGGAGAGTGTAGTCGAAGACTTCCTAAGATTGATTATCGTTCAGGAATATAAAATTAACAACTACCTATAAATATCAGACCAACGAACTGAAAACTTTTCAGTTCAAAGCTGAAAAAAGTTCAGAATTTATGAAAATTTTTCAGCCAGGGTTTCTAAAAAGTATTTGAATATTCTTAAAAGTACCATTGGCACAGCACTTGAAGTTGATATTTCAAAACCGTTTAAAAAGGGTTTTAGAGAAAATTAATTGATTAATAGTCTATTTTTTTAAACCATAAAAAAGGAGAACACACTATGACATTGGTTAAATTCAATCCAGAAAAGAAAAACAGTACATTATTGCCAGGCTTTAATGACATTTTCGAATCGGTACTGGGCGACACTTTTTTTTCAGACCGCCGAATCAACAGCCTTCCTGCTGTAAACATTTTAGAGTCCAATGAAGAATATCATATCGAACTTGCCGCTCCCGGCCTGAAAAAAGAAGATTTTAAAGTTTCGGTAGAGCGGGATATGCTTACTATTTCTACCAGGCAGCACAGTGAAAACAATACATCGGAAAAAACCTACAACAGACGTGAATTCAGCTACTCGGCTTTCACCAGGGCATTCACACTTCCTGAAAGTGCCGATGTAGATCGCATCCAGGCAAGTTATACCGACGGCGTACTTAAGCTCACACTTCCAAAAAAAGAGGAAGCAAAGGCAATTTCAAGACAGATCGAGATTCGCTAATAAATTTGAAAATGCCGCACTAGGCGGCATTTTTTTTTAATTCCGGAGTTACTGATATAGAAATAAAACCTAAACGAAATGGAATCTACATTAGCAATAATAGTGGTGCTTCATTTAAAGGGCACCAAAATTACTTATGGAAAATTTACGCTTGGAACAGACCGGGAATCTGCACTTGAAACCTTTAACATGCTTAAAGGAAAAAAGGAATCTTTAGGTGCCTGTATAATCCAGATGGAGCTTATCCAGGAAATTGCAGGTCTTCCGGTACCATTAGGAACAATATCCTGCAACCTGGAGCAACTAAAGGAAAACGTAGCGATTATTTCGAAAGAAATCTTCCGGATTGCGCAACTCGATGACTTGGAAATCAAGCCATTGCAATAGGCAAAAAAAATGATGAACTTTTTAGAGGGTATTAGCACCTATCCGACCGGTGATTGAAGGATTTTCAAAAAATATCTGATGTTAACAAGGAGAAGATTATGGATAACAAAAAAAATATTTATTGTAGAGGATGACCTGGTGTTACTGGAAACGCTGCAAGAAATTCTTAAGTTGTACGGTTGTCAATGCCAGGGCTGCCATGATCCGGAGAAAGCGGTTAAACTAATTGAGCATTACCGTCCGGATCCGGTCATTTTGGACTATATGTTGCCCGAAAGGAACGGAGGAGAGCTTTGTAGTGCCATCCGCGTTATCGATGGATTTGAGTACATCCCGGTCATCATCATTTCTGCCTACACTAAAATACTATTTTCACTGTCTGATTATGGTTGCGATGCGATATTGGAAAAACCATTTTCGATTCAGGAAATCACTCGTCTCATCAGCATCCTGCTTTCAGAAAAACGCAGCAACAGCGGTCTTCTTCCAAAGATCAAAACCGTAATAAAAAATGTGTTGCAAGAGGTAAAAGCCAAAAATATATAGTGGCTTTATTTAGTTGCTGAAACGGGATAAATTAACAAATTGTTAAAAAGCAATGCAGCAAAATAGTACCCTTTCAATGTGTTCTGTTGAAAACATGGAACAATCAGCGCTGCATTATATATATTTGGATAATCTCCAGATCAAGAAATTGTTGTAACCCAAACCCCCCGAATGACAAGAAAACCTACAAGCGGCCCCATCAGAAATAAAGAATGGACAAAACAAAAACTGCTGGCCGCTGTTGGTAAAATCTTAAAAAATGACGGTTTTACCGGCTTAAACGTTAGCAAAGTAGCATTAAAAGCCGAAGTAGACCGGAAATTGGTTTATGATTATTTCGGCAGTATGGAAGGCCTGGTAAAGGAATACCTGAACAATAGCGATTTTTATACTGCAAATATTGATCAGTCCAAAGAAATAATCGAGCAAAACAGAAGCGATCAGGGCAAAGAAATGTTGTATCATTTATTGGAAGATCAGCTCGATTCTTTAATTGCAAATGAAGAAATGCGAAAGATCATCAGTTGGGGGGTGTGCGAAAGTTCAAAAGTGCTAGAGGAGTTGAATGAGAGACGTGAATCTCTTGGAGAGCAGTTTTTTAGTGAACTTACTGACGAATACTTTAAAGATAAAGACAAAAACATCAGGCCGGTTGCTGCCCTTCTAATTGGGGGTATATATTACATTACCTTGATTGCCCATACGAATAATGGCCTGATCTGTGGAGTTGATATCAGGAAAGAGGAAGCGCAGGCCGAAATAAAGAAGACCATTAAACAAATCATTGAATGGGCATACCTGTAGCCATTTCTAAATAAGCTTGTAGTTGGGTATTTCGGTAAAAGTGTACGCGCATTCCGCGTTTAAGCTGACACCCTGTTTCGCTGCAAACTGACGTTCCGGGTCAAACTGTACGTGCTGATTTATGGATCAGGATTTTCCTAACAAGTAATTCCCTTTAATTTTTTAAGTTCAGGCCAAAATAAAGGCCCAAGCGTTAAAATTGTATTCGATATGATCTTCAGTCATTGAGATGGAATTTAAGCGTTTCAGCGCGTCTTTTGGAGATATTCAGCTTTGCTTTTCAGGTGCAATGCCGGCTGCTACTGATCAAATTCTCTGAACAGCAATTAACCCTGGAAAGCGACAATTACTTTGCCGCTTTTTTTGTACAAAACAATTCCTTTTACATTAATTGCCCTCCAGCCCGTAGCATCTCTGGTAATTCAGCATCGAATTACGGAAGATCTGCATGGCATTCCCCTTTATCTCCTGATTATCAAAAGCCCCATAGACAGTATCGAACTCAAGGTCTGCCGTCCTTTCAAAGAAGACATGGAATTCATCCCTGCCAAGAAGGATCTGATTGGGATAACTATACATCACGGCGAGATGCTTCCTACTCCGGGATACATAAAGGCTATCACCGCACAAAACACTACCACCTTCGCTCATGCCGGGGACATGAAGTATACAGCTTCCCGGAAAGTGCCCACCGGTATGGACGATCCTGATCCCATCCCATAAAGAAAACTCGTGTCCCTCCCAAAACCTGATGTTTCCGGTCGGGTAAACCGGCCACCGGCGGTCTTCCGAATGGATGTAAATTGGGCAGCCGAATTCTCGCGCCCATTCGTTCATCGAAGTATAATAATGTGGGTGAGAAATTACAATAGCCTTTAGCCCGCCCATAGCATTGATAAACCCAGCTGTCTGCTCGTCCAATAGAGAAATACAATCCCAAAGAAGGTTTCCCTCGGGTGTATTGACCAAGAGCGCGCGGTTGGCAAGGGCAAAATCAGGCTGGACCTTTAGACAGTAAAGAGACTCATTAAGGCTGGTAATATTGACAGTATATTTTTCTTTAAGTCTATCCATGCCAATCCAACCTTGCCCCGTGGGTGGGATATACTGCCTGTCGTCCTCACAGATGGGACAAAATTCTGGCAACCGCCTGTCCGGGGCGTACTGCGTTCCACAGGCAGTGCATAAGTTCGTATTGTTGGTCATATTATTTTTGTGGTTAGCACCTACCCTGAGCAAATGAGCCTCGGCCAGATTGATGTTGATCGTTGATACGGTGAGTTATTAAACTTATTTGTACACCATTACAATTGGTTTGAACCTTTCAATATTCATACTTCTGCGCTTCGGTCCGGATATCCCTTCTGTTTTTTTTCCAAGAGCTGAATAGGCCCGCTTCCCAAAGGAATAATTTTTAAGATTGATCAAAAGCACACTTGCCAGTATCACAAGCAGGCCTAATACCTGAACAATTGAAATATGCTCACCGGCAAAAAGAAAACCCAATAGTACGGCGATCACCGGGTTCACATAAGAATGGGTGCTCACCTGGGTGGCTGGCCTCACAGAGAGTAGCCATACATAGGCGCTAAACGCAGCGATTGACCCGAAAATCACCAGATAACCGAGCGCGAGCCAAGATGAGAGCGGCACCATGGCAAAATGAAATGTATGATATTCCGAACGCAACGCACTTGCAAGAACAAACGCAAGACCCGCAATAAGCATCTGCCAGGCGGTACCCACGCGTGAGGTAAGGGTCCGCTCTCTCTTTTTTGAGTACAACGAACCCAGGGCCCAAACTACCGGTGCAGCAAACAGCATGATTAGCGCAATGAGACTGCTGTTGCCCATAGCACCCGAAATTGATCTGGTCAGTGCCTCGCTAAACAACAGGATGACTCCCGAAAAACCGATGATGATGCCTATTATAGTCATCTTGTTTCCAAAAATATTTTTCCGGTTTGCCCTGTCCAGAATTGCAAACCAGATCGGATTTGCCGAAACCATAATTGCTACCAGCGCACTTGGAAGGCTCTGCTCGCCCCATATCACAATACCGGTGGACACGAACAATAATAAAAGCCCTGTGATTCCAGAGGTGATAATGTCTTTCCTTACCCACAAGCGGTCTCCTTTAAAAGCACACCAGGCCAGTAGCAGTATACCTGCCAGAGAAAAGCGGATTGCCCCCATCATCATTGGCGGGATTCCCTTGATTGCCATTTGGATAAAAAAATACGTTGAGCCCCATACAACATAAACTATTGCAAAGGCGACAGCTACCCATATAACTTTTGGGCCGATAGATTTTTTAGTGTTCATCATTTTGATTTTTATATTGTTAAACCATAGGTAAAGTGCATTGTGTCTCTTGATCACTACTGACCGTTTTTGGAATGCCCGGCGTTTTTTTACTTTTTAATCTACCCCGGTTGTGCCCGACTGTTTAAGAACGTGGCGGAATAAAGAGGATCCGTCCAGGCTCCAAAAACAGTTGGGCTGAAGAGCAAGAAGGAAACTCGCCGCGCTCAGCGTAAAAACAGAATAGCCTATCGGAGATTCAATGCCAAATGAGAGGGCCATACAAAGCGCAAAGCATAAGCTCAACAGTCCGCTCCCCATTGCAGCAGCCCGAGTAAACAAACCGGCCAGTAAGAGCAGTCCGAATAATCCTTCCAAAATGGTGGCAATTACCGCAAGTACCGGCACAAAGTGATGCGGAAGCATCGACATCACCTCCCCTGCGTACTTCATAAAATGATCCCAATCGCCCCAGCCCACATGCGCACTGCCATGTTTCCCAAGAAAGCCGAGCCTATCGGCCACTTCCCAGATATAACCAGCTGAGATTGCCAATCGGAGGGCTAAGGATACAAAGTCGGTAAGATTTAATTTTTTCATCTGTTTCATTGTTTAGCATAAAAATACGGAGCGAATGGACTATATTAGTAGTCCATTTATTGCAAACTAAGTAGTCCATGATAAAACTGGTTTTACAGTACCTGAAGATTGATCGCTCAGTCCAGTTTCCAATATACCTACAGGTGGCTAACGGACTCATCGACTTAATGCGCCGTGGCATCCTAAAACCTGGCGGGGCCCTTCCCCCTACGAGGATATTGGCAAAAACACTTGAAATTCACCGTAAAACCGTTATCGCCGCCTATCAGGAACTTTATGCACAGAGTTATACTGATATTTTAAAGAATAGAGGGATGTTCGTTTCAGCGGTACTTCCCGATATCGCGCCAAGGCCTGTACACAAAGGAACAGGCCCATCAGGGGTAAACAAGGAAACCCTTTTCCCTGTTAAAAGAAAAATAACTAACATCGCCCCCTTCCTTCCCGCAAAACAGGGAAACCTGATCTTTAATGATGGCTTTCCCGACACCAGGATCGCTCCACTGGAACTATTGGCCCGAGAGTACCGCCGGATTGCATCTTACCATTTTACTGATAGATTCCTGATGTATGGGCCCGAACAGGGATCAGAAAACCTACGCAGAGAACTGGCGTCATTCCTTTACGAAACAAGAGGGCTAAGGGCCGCACCAGAAGACATCCTGATCACCAGGGGTGCACAGATGGCGATCTTTTTGACCGCGCAGATCCTGCTCTCGGCAGGCGATGTAGTTATTGTAGGGGACCCAGGCTACTCGGGT
This sequence comes from Pedobacter sp. ISL-64, assembly GCF_018613605.1. Classification (GTDB taxonomy): domain Bacteria; phylum Bacteroidota; class Bacteroidia; order Sphingobacteriales; family Sphingobacteriaceae; genus Pedobacter. Next base: position 62,313 of record NZ_JAGGPU010000005.1, read on the forward strand.
GCCAATGAAATTTTCCTGGAGGCCGGGGCAAAACTAGCCCTGGCCCCAGTAGATGACCATGGTATTGATATAAACAGCATTGAGGATATCTGCAAAAAGGAAAAAAAGGTGAGAATAGTTTATGTAATTCCGCACCACCATACCCCCACAACAGTAACCTTGAGTCCAGAGCGCCGTATGAGGCTACTGGAGCTTGCCAGAAAATATAAATTTGCTGTTATCGAAGATGATTATGATTTCGACTTCCATTACGCAAGCAGTCCGATAATGCCTTTAGCAAGCGCAGACGATTATGGAAGCGTGATTTATATCGGTTCTTTCTGTAAAACCATCGCCCCAGGAATAAGAATGGGATTTATGGTTGCTCCAAAAAACCTTTTGCAGGAGGCTTCGCTTTTAAGGAAACTCATCGACAGGCAGGGAGAACAATTGATGGAAGAGGCAATGGCCAACCTCTTAGCTAGTGGCGATATTAGTCGGCACCTCAAAAAAGCAAACCGGCTTTACAAGCAGAGAAGAGATACCTTATGCAACCTTCTCGACGAACATTTAAAGGGCTATATGACCTTTAGGGTCCCTGATGGAGGTTTTGCTGTCTGGATTACCTTCATGAAAGGAATTGACCCCATGCGGGTTGCCGAAAATGCATCTGAAATGGGGCTCACCATCAGCTCTGGCAAAGATTATTATCATGATAAAACCAATTGGCAACCAAGCATCAGGTTGGGGTTTGCATCACTGAACAACGAAGAACTGTTCGAGGCTGTGATGCTTTTAAAAAAGGCAATATTCAAATTATCCTGAGCGCTCAAATATAAAAATATAGAAGTAAAGGATTTAAATAGCAATTTACTTGCCGATGGAGATTCGGTTGTAGTGATGAAAACATTGAAAGTCAGGGGCTCTTCCCTTCAGGTCAAAAAGGGCACAGTTGTAAGAAGAATCCGCCTTATGGAAAATGATGAAGAGGCTGACTGGTTACGCACCTTTTTAAAAGCATAAAATTCTTCAGGGCTCAACATTTTAGGCATTTTCGAGATATTGTCAACGGCATAAGAAACATCATTAAAAATCGCCGCAAGGGTATATTCCTGTGTAAAAAATAATAGATTATACGAAAAATACATGAATACAGACCTGCTATCGATCTTGCCCCGCCAACTTAACCAGTCAAGATCAGTCAACCGATCCGTTATTGACGCAAAGCACCGCTAATTTTATGCAACTGGTGCAACCTTACTTTTTTAAACCTGGTATAGTATAAACATGCGTATAGTGATATCAAGATAGGCAGAGTCTATTTTCGCAGGCACCATGTTGTCATACTCCGCATGTTCTGCACAACAGTGGTCTTGATCGGCTCATGCAATGTAGCGCCAAGTTTCCGCGTCAATGTAAGCAGCGTTTCCTGATTGACCAGAAACCGCTCAGACCCATCGGGCAGGATATACCTGCCATTGCCCACAAAATGCAACGATGACTCAATGCCAATGTCTGATGCCAGTCTACAGAAAAAATAACCATCCTTTCTCAGCACCCGCCACATAGAACCCAACATCTTCTCGAAATGTTGCAGATTTCTGGCAAAGTGCAGTACTGCGCTGCTTATCACCAGATCAAAACTATTGTCCTCGAAAGGCAGCTCATCAATTTCTGCCACGACAAAATGATCAGTGGCCAAACCTTGTGCAAACTTCGACGCAAGTTGCTGAATTTCTGTAATCGCACCTGGATCTTGATCAACCCCAAACACTTCAAATCCCTGTTTCAGGAAGAAATGAACATTCCTTCCCCCACCACAGCCAGCATCTAAAATACGTTTACAGCCATTATAAGTGCCCTTTAATAGCTGATCAAAAAGATAAATATCGATATTCCCATAAAGCTCCTGTAGATCAGCCTGCCTGTTAAATCCGCTCATTCAACAAATCTAAAATTTTTAGGGGCGCAGAATTAAGTTTAAGGAAAAATTATTACTAAAATCCAGAGAACATTGACACCCGGCCTAACTTAGGCCTTGAAACGTACACAAAAAAGCCGCTCAAAAAAAAGAGGCAAGTTCGGCGGTTTACTTGTAGGGAATTGAAAATTTTCTTTATAGGATCATCCATTACGGATGGTCTGCGGGATCTTGGAAAGCTTAAGGTTGACATTCTTTTCTTTCAGGCGTCTTATTATCTCAATCTTCAGTACAACAGCTGACCCGCCATTTTCATCCTTGACAGGCTGTCCACCGGCTAAACATTCCAATTCCCCAAGCGGCGTATTCCTGTTGATATGTGTATAAGAATTCTTTAAATTTTCCCATGTTTTGTTCTCAGACATAAAAGCTTATGCAACTGTCAAGCAAGTTCATTCTCCTACAGCTAACCAAATAAAAACATCCTTCTATTAAGCTTAAATAGACAGCAAAAAAATACAGCTCACAAAACTAAAAAATACATGATATACTTATGTATACTACATTTTTAGTAATTTAACAAAACTGTATTCCAAATAACGAGTTATGAGATACACCAAAGCCATTTTAGTCTTTCCCTTCCTAGCAGTTACCTTAATACTTTTTGACGGGGAACAAAAAGTTGATGAAGCAAAGCATGGTACAGGACGACCATCTATTGCAATGAAGAACCGTACATGGTGTAAAGAGAATATAGTGTACCGGACTTATTCCCGAAGCTTTAAAGTGGCGCTGACGAGCTGAACGGACTTATTTCCAACCGGATTACATTAAAAGAGCACAGCACCGATGTTTTACCTTGTCAATCTGTAGTGCGATGCGCTGTACAAAACCCGGCCCATCGCCCAATGATCATCAATACCTAATCCCATTAAATAACTAACTAAAACTAAATATCATGAACAAGATCAGAAAGAACAAATCACCCTAGCTTACAGGCAACCTTTTAAAAGCAGTTAATTTTTTTCTAACCAAAATAATAAATCAGTTATGAACATTACTTTACCAAAAGGCAATCGGCCTGTTTTATCAAACAGGCCCGGGTTGTATTCTTTACGGAAACTTATTATGATAAGTTGCTGCATGCTGTTCATCAGCGCATCGGCTTTTGCACAAAGTGTAGTTAGGGGCATAGTGCTCGACAGCGATAAATTGCCGATGGCCGGTGTAACCGTCCAGGTGAAACCAGGTACAGCCAAAGCACAGACAGATCCTGAGGGTAAGTATTCCATTACCGTCCCCTCTGGCTCTGCGCAGCTTGCTTTCAGCTTTGTTGGTATGGAAACACAAACCGTAAGTATCAATAACCAAACCGTAATCAATATCACTATGGCGTCCCTAAATAACCTGGAAGCAGTAGTGGTGGTTGGGTATGCATCGGTGAGGAAAAGCGATTTAACCGGGGCTGCTACAACCGTTTCGGCTAAAGATTTTAATAAAGGGCCGCTAAATGCCCCTGATCAGTTAATTCAGGGCAAAGTTGCCGGTGTACAGATGATAAACAATAGCGGTCAACCGGGTGGGGCTTCAACAGTACGTATCAGGGGAAATTCTGCAATAACGGGTACCGGACAGCCATTGTATGTCGTAGATGGTGTCGCATTGGATGGCAGGTCTGCCAGGCCATCTACCAATGCGGGTGTAGCGGGCTTAACTGCCAGTGCCGGTACGGGTACCACTCCTGACGGCAACCCGCTGAATTTTATCAATCCGGCTGATATCGAATCGATGGAAATCCTGAAAGATGCATCGGCAACCGCAATTTATGGTTCGCGCGCTGCATATGGCGTGGTGCTGATTACCACCAAAAGAGGAAAATCAGGTGAAACCAAAATCGACATCAGCGCATCAGCAGGCGTTGGCAGTATAGCCAGAAAAGTAGATGTTTTAACCGGTGATGAATACCGCGCGGCTTTAAAAAAATATAACCTCACCACCGGCGATTTCGGTAGTAATGTAGATGCATTGGATGCCATTACCCGTACAGCTTACAACCAAAATTATTCTGTAGGGATAAGCGGGGGCAATAATGGAAACACTTTCCGCGCTTCTTTGGGCTATCAGGATCAGCAGGGAATCATTAAATCAACGGATTTTAAAAAGTACAGTGCAGGCTTTAACGGTAATTTTAAATTTCTGGAAAGTAAAAAACTGGGGCTGGATGTAAACATGATCAGCAATCAGTATTTAGAAAATATAGCACCGATCACTACGGATGCGGGCTTTACAGGAAGTCTGATCAGTCAGGCCTTGTCCTGGAACCCAACACAGTCGTTTTACAAACCAGATGGCAGTCTGTTTATCGATTATGGGTCTACAACCATAAACCCACTTGCTGCCCTGGCTGCAAATAGCGATAAGACCAAGGTATCTACCATTTTGGGCAGTATTTCTCCGTATTACAAAATTGCCCCATGGCTGGAGTACCGGATGCTGGCGAGCGTAAATTACAGTAGCGGGATAAGGAGAGCGTCGACAAGAAGTTTTCTTAATTTACAGGGCATACAGCCAGACGGTAATTTTCTTGGCGGTTTTGCGAGTTATTCAACTACAGAACTCATCACACAGCAGTTTACAAATACATTGAATTTTAACAAAGAAGTTGTAAACAAACTGAATCTAAATGCCATCATCGGTTATGAATATTCCAGTTTCATAAACAAAGGCACAATCAATACCGCTACAGGCTTTGGGGATATCGCGGCAGATTATACGGATGCATTCCAGACTACTGCGCCTGCAAACCGTACATTAGCAGCCTTTAACAATCCCACAACCGAATTACAGTCTTATTTTGCAAGGGCAATCTTCAATTACGATAGTAAATATATATTAACAGCTACTTTCAGGGCAGATGGTTCGACCAAATTCGGAAAATCCAACCGTTATGGTTATTTCCCGTCGTTTGCTGCTGCCTGGGACATCAAAAAAGAAGCATTCCTTAGTGATGCCGACTGGTTAGACCAACTCAAATTCAGGGTTGGCTATGGCAAAACCGGTAACCAGGATTTTCCATCAGGATCTGCACAACAACGTTATGATTTTGGCAACACCAACGGCCAGCCGACCTTAATTGCCATTAACAATGCAAATCCGAACCTAAAATGGCAATCTGATAAGCAGACAAATGTTGGGATTGATTTTGGTTTTCTGGGAAATAAGCTTACCGGATCTATCGATTATTTTAACAAAACCACTAACGACCTGTTGTTTCCCCAGATTTCGTTCGTACCTGCAGTGGGTGGCAATGTACCTACATGGGTAAATTTACCAGGGCAGATCATCAATAAAGGGCTTGAGTTGAGCCTTAATGGAACGATTATCGACAACGACAACATTACATGGAGTTTAGCCGGTAATGCAACTTTCATTAAAAATAAAGTCCAGAACATATCGGGAATTATCAAAACAGGTGCACTAAACGGTCAGGGTTTGAGCGGGGTAACTACTGAGGTAATCCAAAACGGCTTGCCATTGTTTGCAATGGTTACCAGGCAGTATAACGGGTTAGACGCAAATGGATTCTCCCTGTATACCGATGACGGTTTTACCAATTATTATGTAGGCAACCCCAACCCTAAGGTAATTATGGGATTAAGCACAAATGTAAGGTATAAGAAACTTTCTTTTTCAGCCAACTTTAATGGCGCATTTGGTCAGAGCATTTACAATAACACAGCAAATTCAGTGTTGGCTATTTCAAATTTAGGTACGCGCAATATTTCATCAGCCCTGGTCAGCCTACCTGTTGCAGAATCGCTCGCCAACCCTATCGCAGCATCTTCGAGGTACATCGAAAAAGGAGACTACGTCAAACTGGCTAATGCAACCATCAGTTATAATATCGGTAATATCGGCAGGTCGATCAAATCCCTGAACATCTATGTTAACGGCCAGAACCTTTTTGTTATTACCAACTATACGGGTTTCGATCCTGAGGTAAACGTAAACAAAAGTGTAAGTGGGGTACCATCGGCCGGTATAGATTATACTGCCTACCCTACTGCCAGGACTTTCAATTTTGGTGTTAATTTTTCTCTTTAATTTTTAATCACAAGGACATGAAAAATAAAAGTATTATCGGTTTTGTAGCGGTTGCCTTAAGTTTATCGGGCTGTACCAAACTAAACGAGGACCTGAACGGCCAGGTCGGCACTTCAGGGGTAACATCAGGAAATGTTGCAAGCGTATTGGGCGCAAGTTATGCAGCCATGATAGGTCCTTATCAGGCCCCTTGGAACTGGTCTGCCCTACAGGAAGTAACCTCAGATGAGGCAATTGTACCTACACGTGCCGGCGACTGGGATGATAACGGTGCATGGCGTTCCCTGCATCTGCATAAGTGGGCGCCGGACCATTCCAGGATATCGGATGTATTCAGGGATTTAAACAGTATCAGCTACGTTGCAACAAGTGTTTTAGGCAGCAGTCCAACGCCCAGCCAGGCGGCACAGGCCCGTTTCTTGCGTGCCTTCTCGCAATTTTCGATACTGGATGGATGGGGACAGGTGCCTTACCGGGATGCCGGTGAAGATGTAACCAAGCCCTCACGTGTTAGAAATGCAGCTGACGAGATTAATTATCTGATCAGCGAATTAACAGCCATCATCCCGGATCTGCCTGCTGGTCCGGCGAATGTTGCAAATAAAAACGCCGCGAGGACACTGTTGATGAAAGTATACCTGAACAAAGGGGCATTTTTAAACCGTACAGCACCAACTTTTGATGCAGCCGACATGGCAAAGGTGATATCGCTTGCAGACGAAATCGCCTTAGGCGGCTACACACTCTCGGCAAATTATTTTGATAATTTTGCACCTACCAATGATATGCTATCGAAAGAAAATATATTTACAGCGCAGAATATTGCAGGGTCTTCAGGAAGCGATCTGGATGGGATGTGGAAATGCACAACACACTATAATCAGAATCCGAACGGCTATAATGGTTTTTCTACATTATCCAACTTCTATAATAAATTCGAAGCAGCCGATCAAAGAAGAGGCGGAAGCTATGCAGGCCAGACCAATATCTCTGGGATCAGGATAGGTTTTTTGGTAGGCCAACAGGTAGATCAGAACGGTGTTGCACTAAAAGACAGGAAAGGAAATCCCTTGGCCTTTACCCCCGAGGTAAGCATTATAGAACGTGATCCCAACCACCTGGAAGTTGCCGGGATAAGAGTAATCAAATATCCCATTGACTACGCCAATACCGGATCAAAAAAACCGGATAATGACTGGGTTTATTTCCGTTATGCCGATGTACTGTTAATGAAAGCTGAAGCGCAGTTGCGCACTTCGCAGGCGGCACAGGCACTCCTTACCGTTAATCTGATCAGGGCCACCAGGGGCGCTTCGGCATTTACCGCCCTGAACCTTGATAATCTCCTTGATGAAAGGGGAAGAGAACTTTATTGGGAAAGCTTTAGGAGACAGGACCTGATCCGCTTTGGGAAATTCCTGGCTGCCTGGCAGGAAAAACCTGCCAGTGAATCCAAATACCTGGTATTCCCCATTCCTGATAACCAACTTGGAAACCCGAACCTCATTCAAAACCCGGGCTATTAATTTTTTTTTTGCGGATAAGCCTGATCGATTTCAGGCTTATCCGCTTTGTAACCTGCATCATGATCGAAACAAGATTAACCGTGATGAGCGTATTAGTATTTTTTCTTCCGGCGACCAGCTTTACATTTTGTTCGAAGGCACAGTACTCATGGAAGGTCAAGGCCGAAAAGATCGATCCCACTAATTATTACGGTGTAACTGTACAAATGGTATCGTAGGTATTGGTAATTCCTATTTTTTAAATAGCCAACCCGTGTCAAGACCTTGCTGGTTAAAATCTTATTTTTCCGATATTTCCCTCCAACCTTGTTCTTCAACACTTTTTTGAAATTCACCATTGCCTAAAGGTAGAAGCATTTTTCACCTTTAAGCTTTCAGGCTCATACCCCCGTCCATTACGATTTCCGCACCGGTAATATAAGCGGCAGCATCACCGCAGAAGAAGGTAACCATTTTGGCCACATCCTCAGATTTTCCGATTTTGCCGAGCGGAATGCGGCCGATCATCCATTGGTTAATGTCTGCTAACTGTTCTTCGCTAAGCCCCATTTTGTTCATAATTTCTGTAGCTATAGGGCCAGGGCTCACACTGTTCACGCGGATCTGGCGCGGTGCAAGTTCTACCGCTGCAATGCGCATTACCGAGTTTAGTGCTGCTTTGCTTGAAGAGTAGATTGAACTGCTCGCCCCGTCCATGTGTGCAGTGTTTGAAGAAAGGAATACCACAGAACCGCCATCATTCAGCAATGGGATAAATTTGCTCAGAGTAAAATAAGCGCCTTTAAAATTGATATCAAAAATCTTGTCAAAAACTTTTTCAGTAGCATCCTCAATGCTGCTCTGCTCTACTACGCCCGCGTTAATAAACAAGATGTCAATTTTATCGAAGATTGTTTCTACCTCGCTGGCCAATCTTTCTATTGCCGTGATCTGGCTCTGATCGGCTACCAAACCTATCACACCAAGGTCTGCGGCAGCCTTTTCAACGGCATCTTTTCTTCTTCCAGTAATGATTACCTCTGCACCCATTGCTTTTAATTCTTTAGCTGTAGCATATCCGATGCCACTGTTTCCGCCGGTTATCAGCGCTTTTTTTCCTATTAAATTGTTCATGATAAAAAAATAATTTTGTACCGACAAAAATATAGCAATATTGATATACTTTTGTAACCAGTATAACAGAGTATACCAGTAATGGAAAAAGAAAACAGAAATCAGATTGAGACAGAAGTACTGTCCGATCCACGCAACCAAAAGGAAGAGGTACAGGCTTTACAGGATACGCTTTATGTGCTCGGAGGCAAATGGAAACTGCCGATCATCAATTCGATCTGTAACGGCAATAAAAGATTCCGGGATATTGAAAGGAGCATTCCAGGAATTACCACACGGATGCTAAGTAAGGAATTAAAAGAAATGACGGCAAACCAGCTGATCAAAAGAACGGTGATAGACGATACTCCGGTAAGCATTGAATATACTACAACTGAGTACTGCCTGTCTTTTGGCAGCATCATCCTGGAAATGATCAGATGGGGCAAAAGCCATAGGCAACGCTTAAGAGGAACTGCCTGATTAGGTCAATGACTACAGCAATGCTGTCCATCAAGTCCTGGCGAAAAAACCAGTGCAAAAGGAAAGCTAGAGAAGTATGACCAATTTTGGAACCGGGGATTGACATTTTGCCTTCTCAGCAATAGAAATATAATGATCTGAAATCATGAGATTATATGTGAATTTTAAGCCCCAATGATTTTTCTAAAAGTCAGATTGATTCTTGGCCCCATCGGTCGGGTTGATTTTGCAATCCTATGGTCCCACATGGTCTGTAGATCTCCTTTCATCAATAGCAGCGAACCATGTTCAAGCCTGACGGTATATTTTTCAGCGTGATCAGTTTTCCGGCGGATATCAAAACCCCTCACCTGCCCGAAAGACACAGATGCGATAACGGGGTGTGAACCCATAACCGTTTCGTTGTCACTATGCCAGGCAACCGAATCCTGTCCATCGCGGTAATAATTAAGCAGCACACTATTAAAGCTGATCCCTGCCGTTGTTTCGACCGAAGCTTTCAGTTTTAAAAGTTCAGCCGTCCATGGCAAAGGTGTGGATTTCCCAAGAACATTGTAATCTGTTCCCTCAGGATCTCCGTACCATGCAGAAAGTCTGGGGGTAATTACCTCTCTATCATACATCTTCACTATCTTCTGCGTCCAGGGTGTAGTTGAAATAAAAGATAAAAGCAAAAGGTCTGCCTCTTCAATATCAATAAATCCTGGCATATACTCCAGCACCTCTTTTGGCAGCCCTTGTGTCTGGCCTGATTCCCTAAAAAAACTCAGCTGTTCCATATCCAACACAAATGTGCAAAATAATTTTAAAATACTAATATTTTTAGCATTATATTTGTCCATGTAATTCTAAAAAAGGAGGTTGATTATGGAACAGGCAGCAAAAAAACAGGTCATTGAGGGCTTAAGGGAGCAGATCCTTTCCATGCAGGGTTATAAGACCGTATCCAAAAGTCAACAGAATACCTCAGGTCTTGAGCTTTTTGCACCTGCTTTTCCAGGCCACAGCTTTCCCCTGCAAGGCATCCATGAATTCGTATCGGAAAGCCGAGAACAGACCGCGGCCAGCAATGGCTTTATCAGCGGGATACTGTCCACACTGATGAAAGACGGCAGTCCCTGTATCTGGATCAGTGCCTCCAGAAAATTCTTCCCGCCGGCTGCCAAAAGATTTTCGCTGAATACTGCATCGATCATCTTTATTGACCTGCAAAATGAAAAAGAACTCTTATGGGTAACCGAAGAAGCACTTAAGTGCGAAGGGCTCGCTGCTGTGGTCTCAGAAATCCCGGACTTGAATTTTGCCACTTCCAGAAGATTTCAGCTGGTGATCGAAAAGAGCAAGACCACCGCCCTGTTCTTAAGGGAAAACCCCAGGATTCTTTCCAATACCACCTGTTTAGCCCGCTGGAAGATCAGCCCATTGCCCAGCATACTGCCCGAAGGCATGCCGGGCGTTGGTCAGCCCAGCTGGAAAGCAGAACTGCTAAAAGTGCGTAACGGCGAGGGTGGCACCTTTAAGGTATACTGGTCTGGCAGCACATTCGAGCAGCCACAAAAAGAAAACATCAGGGCCTTACCTATCCATGAACTACAGGCAGGATAAAGATGACAAAGCGATTCTTAAGCATATGGTTTCCGTTTCTGCTAACGGACTGGAAGACCATCCGCCGCCCGGAATGGAAAGAACGGGCCATGGTATGTACTGGAGCCAGTCACGGCCGTATGATGGTCATCGCTGCAAACAAGGAAGCAAACGCCCAGGGCATCCATAACGGAATGCCACTTGCCGATGCGCGTGCCATTGTCCATGAGCTCGAAGTTTTTGATGAAAAACCGGGAAGAAAAGAAAAACTGCTCGAAGGCCTTGCCAGATGGGCCATCCGTTATACCCCGCTCTCTTCTACCGATCCTGATGGCATCCTGCTCGACATCACGGGATGCAGTCATTTATGGGGCGGAGAAGAAGCCTACCTTAAACACATCACCAGCAGACTCCAGTCATCAGGTTATACCATAAAAGCGGCAATCGCCAACACCATTGGTACTTCCTGGGCACTGTCCCGGTATGGTAAAGGAGCTGAGATCGTAGCACCATACCAGCAACACTTTGCTTTACTTCCCCTTTCACCGGCAGCGCTCAGGATCCCCGATGAAATCACTGAAAAACTACACAAACTGGGCTTAAACCAAATCGAACGCTTTATCCAGATGCCACGCAGTACCCTGCGCAGAAGGTTTGGCGAGAACCTGCTCACCAAAATAGCACAGGCCATGGGCGATGAATCTGAGGCTTTCATCCCAATTACGACCATTCTGGAATTCGAAGAAAGATTGGCCTGCCTGGAGCCTATCCGCACCGCCAAGGCTATTGAAATCGCCATCGAAAGACTGCTCGATAAACTTTGTTTAAGACTTAAAAAAGAAGGCCTGGGCCTGAGAAAAGCAGCACTGAAAGGTTACCGGATAGATGGAAAAACAATATCAACTGCTATCGGCACCAACCGTCCAAGTGATGATCCCATACACCTGATGAAACTCTTTGCGCTCAACATTTCTGGAATTGCACCTGGCATGGGCATCGAGCTTTTCACGCTAAGTGCTGAAAAGACCGAAAAAATGGAACGTCCACAGGAAAAAATCTGGGCCGGTCAGGCCGGCCTTGACAGCCAGCCGCTAGCAGAATTACTGGACCGCGTGGCTGGAAAAGTGGGTAAAAACGCCATCCACCGTTATCTGCCCAGGGCAGACTACTGGCCGGAAAGGGCAGTTAAACAGGCTAAAGATCTCAGTGAAGACAGCGGAATAAGTTTCCATAATCCCTTGAACCGCCCCATACAGCTGCTTCCAAGACCGGAACGCATCGAGGTTACCGCACCTATCCCCGATTATCCGCCCATGCTCTTTATCTACCAAGGCGTGCGCCACAGCATCAAAAAAGCAGACGGGCCAGAAAGACTTGAGCGTGCCTGGTGGCTGGAAGAAGGAGAACACCGCGATTACTATACCGTTGAAGATGAAAAAGGGAACCGTTACTGGCTCTTCCGCTCAGGCCACTACGCAGCAGAAAACTCGGCTTGGTTTATCCATGGCTTTTTTGCATAAACCCTAAAAAAGAAAAGCGATGGAATATACCGAACTTCAGGTCACCAGCAACTTTAGCTTCCTCCGCGGCGCTTCGCACCCTGAAGAAATCGTGGAAGAAGCAGCCAAGATGGGTTATAAAAAAATTGCCATTACCGATCACAATACCCTTGCAGGGATCGTGCGTGCACACGCCGCTGCCAGAAAACCTGGTATCAAGCTCATCCCTGCCTGCAGGTTAAACCTCATGGACGGTGCATCCCTGCTTGCCTATCCCACGGACACCGAAAGTTATGGAAGGCTGTCTGCACTACTCAGCCTTGGCAACCTTCGCACCGAAAAAGGTAGCTGTGAACTCTATAAAAAAGATATATTCGAATATTCAAAAGGTATTATTTTCATCGCCATCGCGCCCGATAGCCTTTCAGAGAATTTTGATTTTCAGGTGGATTTTTATGAAGACCTTCAGCGCTACAAAGAGGCACTCGGGGAAAACCTGTACCTAGGCATTAACAGGAGCTATCAGGGAGGAGACCAGAAGAGGATGTTCCGCCTTTCAGAAACCTCCAAAAAAAACGATATTCCACTGGTGGCAACCAATGATGTTTATTACCACAACCCCAAAAGACGTGAACTGCAGGATGTGCTGACCTGCGTAAGGGAAAAATGTACCGTCCATAATGCAGGCTATCTACTTTTCCAGAATGCCGAGCGGCACTTAAAGCCCGAAGAAGAAATGAAAAGGCTTTTCCGCCAATATCCCGATGCGCTGGAAAATGCGGTAAAAATCTCCCAAGCCTGTACCTTCAGTTTGGATAGCCTGAAATACATCTACCCCGAAGAAATTACCTCAGAAGGAAGGACGCCGCAGGAAGAACTGGAATACCTGACCATGAAAGGCGCCCATGAAATCTTTGGTGAACACCTACCTAAAAAAGTAACCGATAACATCAGCCATGAAATGAAATTTGTAGAGGAAATGAACTTTGCTTCCTATTTTCTCACCGTTTATGATATTGTGCGTTTTGCAAGAAGCCAGCATATTCTTTGCCAGGGACGCGGCTCTGCTGCCAATTCCACCATCTGTTACTGTTTGGGCATTACCTCGGTTGACCCCACCAAATTCGATCTTTTATTTGAACGCTTTATCTCTTCCGCCCGCAACGAACCGCCCGACATTGATGTGGACTTTGAACATGAACGCAGGGAAGAAGTAATCCAGTACATCTATAGTAAATACGGACGCGACCGCGCAGCCATTGTAGCCACCGTCACCCAGCAGCGCCAGAAAGGCGCGATCCGCGATGTGGGTAAAGTGATGGGGCTATCGGTGGATACCATTAACCGGCTCTCTTCCTCCATCTGGGAATTTACCGATGAATGGTTCGAGGGCGGAAAACTTACCGAACAGGGCCTCAACCCGAATGATCCACTGCTTCGAAAAGTGCTTAGCCTTACCGCCCAGATGATGGGCTTTCCAAGACAGTTGGGTCAGCATACAGGAGGCTTTGTCATCACCAGGGGCAAACTGACCGACCTCTGCCCTATCCTCAATGCCCGTATGGAAGAGCGAACCAATATCGAATGGAACAAAGATGATATCGACACATTGGGCTTTCTCAAAATCGATGTACTTGCCCTTGGCATGCTTACCTGCATCAGAAAAGGATTCGATCTGGCCAAAGCGCATTATAACCTTGATCTGACCATGGCCAAGATCAACGAAAATGAAGATCCCAAGGTTTATGAAATGATCAGCCATGCGGATACCCTGGGCGTTTTCCAGATCGAAAGCCGTGCCCAGATGTCCATGCTCCCACGGTTAAGGCCCAAATGCTTTTATGACCTGGTGATCGAAGTAGCCATTGTCCGTCCAGGCCCCATCCAGGGTGATATGGTCCATCCTTACTTAAGACGACGTAATGGAGAAGAAAACGTAGAATATCCTTCCGAAGAGTTAAAAGATATCCTTCACCGAACATTAGGCGTTCCCCTCTTTCAGGAACAGGCCATGAAGATCGCCATTGTTGCCGCAGGTTTTACCCCAGCAGAAGCCGATGAACTGCGCAGGAGCATGGCCACCTTTAAGGCCAAGGGCATGGTGACCAAGTTTGAAGAAAAACTCATCACCGGCATGACCAGCAAAGGTTATACCGAGGACTTTGCCAAACGCGTATTCAAACAACTTGAAGGATTTGGAAGCTATGGCTTCCCAGAAAGTCATGCAGCCAGTTTTGCCCTGCTGGTCTATGTTTCCTGCTGGCTCAAATGTTATTATCCCGATGTCTTTGCCACAGCCCTGCTCAACAGTATGCCCATGGGCTTTTACCAGCCTGCCCAGATCGTCATCGATGCCAAAAAACATGGTGTGGAAATCAGGCCCATTGACATCAATTATTCCGACTGGGACAACCAGTTGGAAGAAAGATCTGGAAAACATCATGCACTCCGCCTAGGTTTTAGACAGATCAAGGGCATGAATGCTGAAGATATCGAATTCCTGACCAATGGCAGAAAAAAAACATACGGTCATATCCACGAGCTAATGGATGCCGGGCTCAGCTTATCGGCACTGGAACGGCTTGCCGATGCCGATGCCTTCCGTTCCATTGGTCTGGACAGAAGACAGGCCCTTTGGGAAGTATCCGCCATGGCCGACCGGCCGGTTGCACTCTTTGAAAATCAGCCTTCAGAAAGCAGCCTGGAAATGCAGGCCACCCTACCCCTGATGAGCAAAGGCGAGCATGTGATCCAGGATTATGCCTCAACATCCCTATCACTAAAAGCACATCCGGTCAGTTTTGTGCGCGGGCAGTTAAGCCTCCTCCGCGTTTTGCCAACTCAAGACCTTGCTCAGGCAAAAGACGGACAGACCGTCAAAGTAGCAGGTCTCGTCTTGGTCCGTCAGCGGCCGGGAACAGCCAAAGGCGTATGTTTTATCACCATTGAAGATGAAACAGGATTTACCAACCTGGTCGTATTTGAAAACCTATTCGAAAAATTCCGAAAAGAAATCATCCAGTCCAGATTACTTATGGTTGAGGGAAAGCTGCAGATAGAAGGCGAAGTGATCCACGTAATCGTTAAACGCTGCTTTGATCTCACCAGCCTGCTCCGATCAATGGACAGGGAAGAAAATAATGGTTTCCCGGCAGTCGCTTTCTCCAGATCTGATGAAAGGACCGCACCATACTCCGGCAACAGAGATGTACCAGATAAAGGTGCTCCAGTAGCCTCAGCCATTCCGGGAGGTAGAAATTTCAAGTAAGCTGCACCGTTTCCACCATCATAAAATTTCCTACATCAGCTTCAACCGAAGCGATCAATCCTTTACCTGTTTGAATTTGTCCATAACTATATCATATGATCTGTTTAAAAATCAAGATATAAATACCACCTGACTTTCACCCTCCCATACTTTTCCCATACAGCAATCACCTCACAGCTCTGGTCGCCTTATCAAAAGACAGCACCAGATTCTTCTGATCAATATCTTTTAACGAAACCTCATGAACACCACTGCCCAGGCCTGCAGTAAAATAAACATCAGCCTTAACAGTAGTCCCTTTCTCAAGCCCCTCTTCAAACAAGGCAATCCCGAACAAAGTACTGTCCACCTTAGATGAAACGACTATACTTATGGTACCCAAATCATACTTTCCATTATTCTTCAAGGTAACAACCCCTTGCTTATATGTATAACTCACTCCTTTCAGTGTTTCCAGATAAGTCTTATTCTTACTTGTGATACCCTGATAGGTCTGTGCATAACCTGAAAAACCAGCGATTGCCAGCAATAAAACAAAAATGATTTTCTTCATGATCATAAGCATAATAATTCAATTATTTCATTTTCGTAAGCGCAGCTTTAAGTTCTCCTATTTCATCATCAGGATCCCCACCGGAAGCAAAGATTTCCGCAACATCCATATCTTTACCATATACCACAGCATTTGCAGCGGCATCAATCTCCAGCGATGCGCCATTTACGGAGAGCCCTGCAAAAAGCCCCTTACTACGGGAATAGGAATACACCTCGGCATCGAGTTTGTAATCTGTATTCACTGCAGAACTCCGTCCCAGGGGACCTGCCGCAATAGAAAGATCACCACCAAGGGTAAAGCTGCTTTTCTTGATCGCAGTCAGACTATTGGCATGGGTAAAAACAAGCACAAGATCAGTCGACTGTACACCTGCCTGAAGACCAACACTTCCGCCGGTAATGGTTACAAATACAGGATTGCTCCAGGAGCCGTCTGCCCTTTTCACCATAGCAATGCCCCTTCCACGTTTTCCTCCGATCACAAAACCTGCATTAATCAGCTTTGGGACAATAACAATGCCCTGGGTAAGCTCAAGCAGTCTTGAGGGAATAGATTCTTTCATTTTCCCAAAACCCGAAAGCACCTGGACTGAAGCCTTTATTCTTTTTTGCTCCTTATTCTGCGCAACGGCCATGTCAGGAAATAGTAATGCTACGCAGCAGAGCACAGCGAGATTCAGCTTGATCAAATTGATTATGTTCATATATATCGAAAAAATAACCGGCATTATTCGAGCAGATCTGCTCTTACAAACGGTCCGGAAATGCAATATTATACCTTTTATTTGTTTTCCCGAACGGTCTACAGGTAAATTACCTTTCTGTGAGAAATCCCCTTTGGTTCAATAAAAATTCAACAATATAACGAAAAACAAAACCTATACCGGCGTTGTATATAAGGCAATATTGAGTTATTGAACATTACAACAGCTTAACTGGCCTCATGGGAATAAAACAGAATAAGCCGCAACATCTGTTGCGGCTTATTTACTAACCAAATGATAACCAATATGTATATTGTAAATTAGAAGCCAAACATGAACAAACCATGAAGCCCTGGCGCTGCGTTAATGGTAATGAAGATTGAACTGTTTGTAGCGGATGGCTTATTTTTTATGCGAATTTCTTTTTCGCTTTGTCACTTATGGGAGTAAAAAAATTAATCAAATTACCGTCTGGGTCACGAAATAATAAAGAACGATTACCCCAAGGCATTGTTGTCGGTTTCTGAACAATGTCGCTAGTTAAATCTTTAATCCTTTCGTAATCATCATCTACATTCTCAACAAGGAACTCAATAATAATACTTTTGTTATCTCCAGGTTGCGCAACGCCTTCTCCAAAGAAAGCCAATGTTCGTGTACTTCCAATTGCCAAAGTAAAAGATTCCGATTTAACCTCCGCAAAGTCATCTGTTGCCCATTCGGCCATTGTTCCTGTTGCATCCTCGAAAAACTGAACTAATCGTCTTATGTCAGCTGTAATGATTCTCATTGATACTAAATTTGATTTACCCATCTTTCTTTTTGTTTTTAAATTAATATTCGCGAAAGTGCAATGGCATGATGACAACAGTATGTCAGGTATAGCATTTTTTTTGTGTCCAAAAATTCGGTTAGTGGTAATTTGTGTGGTTCAAACGAAATTTCAAGTGTTAAGGATTATTAGGGCGATGGAAATAATTAATGACACCAACCTTAACATGACCGAAATTGCTTATGAGATCGGATACTCCAATATATCAGCATTCAGCAATAATTTTCACCAGTTGACAAACATGAGACCTAACGAATTTAAGGCAATGTCTTCGTAGATAAGGAAACGTAACGGCAACACTTCCTAGAAACAATAAAAAAAGAAGAGTATATGATGATCCGTTAAGGCAATAGATCTAAACCAAAATGTTTATACCAACATTTAAGTATGAAACTAACCTGCTACATTGTTAATGATGACCACCATTGTATGAAAAATTCACAGGTTAATCTATTTGGAATTCAGGAAGTCATCTAATTAAATTTTTGGCTACAAGAAAGTACTTTTCGGCTACAAGAGTACAGAAACGAAATCTGAACTTTGTTTCATTAAATTATTATCAAAATGAAAGTATTTGTTACAGGCGCTACAGGTTTCGTAGGAACTGCCGTAGTACAGGAATTATTAGCCAATGGACACCAGGTTTTAGGATTGGCGCGTTCGCAAGAATCAGTAAACAAATTGATTGCAGCCGGCGCAGAAGCACACCGCGGAGATTTAAACGATTTTGAAAGTTTGAAATCAGGAGCTATCGCTTCAGATGCAGTGATTCATTTAGGATTTGTCCACGATTTTACCAGATTCGAGGAAATGTGTAAACTCGATGGAAAAGTAATTGAAACAATAGGCGAAGCTTTATTGGGAACAGATAAATCTTTTCTCATCACTTCAGGAACTGCACTTTTTTCAAAAGACGGAATCACAACTGAAAAAGATCTCTCCGCAAACAATCCGCATCCCAGAATTGCAACAGAAAATGCAGCCGATGCCGTAGCTGCAAAAGGTGTGAAAGTTGCCGTAGTAAGACTCTCTCCATCTGTTCATGGCAAAGGAGATGTAATTGGTTTTGTTCCGACCTCGATTAATATTGCAAAAGAAAAAAGAAAGGCTGCGATTATTAATGATGGCAGTAACTTTTGGCCTGCTGTCCACAGACTAGATGCAGCAAAATTGTACCGATTAGCTTTGGAAAAACCTTTTATAAGCGGAACAAGATATCACGCAGTTGCAGAGCAGGGAATTCCGTTTAAAGACATTGCAACTTTTATTGCAGAAAAATTGCAGATTCCACTTGTTTCCCTAACAAACGATGAAGCAGCAGAACATTTCGGCTGGTTTGCACACTTTGCAAAGCTTAGTAATCTGACTTCAAGTGAAGCAACTAAGGCGACATTAGATTGGAATCCTCAACATCCGACTTTGATGGAAGATTTGCAAAATGACGTTTATTTCTCTAAGGTAAAATAGTCTGTACCTTTATATTCATTAAATTTGATTAAATATTAACTGATGTCTGATTCGCCATTAAGAATAAAAACCATCTCCCAATTCCATACTTTACGTGGCTTACCAAAGCCAAAACATCCGCTCATCAGTGTGATTAATTTTGAAGATATGGCACCGGCTTTGGAAAGTGGAAAGCAGCGTCTGATGTTTGATTTTTATATGATTTCTGTCAAAAGAGATATGGATCATAAATACAGATACGGGCAGCAGGATTACGATTTTGATGAAGGCGTGATGTTCTGTATGGCCCCACATCAGATTCTGAGCGTCATACGAGAAGAGAATGGCAAAAATCCGTCCGGATGGATGATGATGATTCATCCGGATTTTCTTTGGAATACGCCATTGGCAAGCGCAATCAAGAAATATGAATTCTTTGATTATTCTGTCAATGAAGCATTATTTTTATCCGAAGATGAAGAAATAAAAATCCAGCAAATCACTGATAATATCAAGCAGGAATATCAAACCAACATTGATAAATTCAGTCAGCGCATTATTATTTCTCAGCTGGAAACGCTGTTGAATTATTCTCAAAGATTTTATCAGCGACAATTTATTACGCGTCACAAAGTGCATCATCAATTTTTAGAACGACTGGAAATTCTGCTCAAAGATTATTTCGAAGGAAATAATCTCAAAGAACAAGGTTTGCCGAGTGTTCAGCTTCTTTCAGACAAATTCAATATGTCGCAATACTATATGCGGAGTCTTTTAAAAACTTTAACCGGACAAACCACGCAACAGCACATACACGAAAAGTTAATTGAAAAAGCCAAAGAAAAACTCTCAACCACTGAACTTTCAGTGAGTGAAATTGCTTATGAATTGGGGTTTGAGCATTCTCAGTCTTTTAGTAAATTATTTAAAGCTAAAACTGATATTTCGCCTATGGAATTCAGGAAGTTGTTAAATTGAAATTATTGGAAAGTTATCCTAAGTCTTCTTAATTTCAAACATTACCAAAGTAATGTTTTATTTTTTGGTATTTAGTGGCTTTTTTAACCAAATAACGCATATGTGAGATTCTCCACGAAAATACCAATCTTACTTCTTCCTAGGCTTTAATGACTGTATTGTCATTCAATATTTCACCATGAGTGCTTTAAGCTTCATTTTTGATCATGAGTTGAGACTACTGCTCAATTTTAAAAGATAGCCCGGGGACAATGCCCCAGGATTATCACCGTGTGCACTCGCCGTTACTATGAGATCTGCCGGCGTTATACCAAATACGGCACACGAAAGATCATTTTTTTTGTTATACAGATGATTGCCTGATTATAAACTATCAAAATTATTTACATTGCTACCATAGTTTACTTTTCCAACAGTGCAAAAACGCACCATAGGTATGGAGATTGCCCGTGCGAGTCGCCAACATTCCGTGGACGGTCGTAATAATACTGTTTATCGTTCTTCTTATTTGTTCCAACGCAAACTTCTGCCACGTCACCTTTTTCGTTGATGTACGGTACCAATGCCAGCCAGGCTTTCCGCGCCACAGGAGCATATTCCTGTTTATCTAACCAGCCATGTTTCACCCCACTGATGAGCGCATAGGTAAACATCGCCGATCCTGATGTTTCGGCCCAACAGTCTGGCTCATCAATCAGCTGGTTCCACATTCCGCTTGGTCTTTGGTAATCTTTCAGGCTTTTCATCATTGTTTCATAGCCTTTAAGTATACGTGAACGGTCTTTATTATCTTTAGGTAACAACCGCAAAAGCTCCGTCATGCCTGCAGCCATCCAGCCATCGCCGCGCCCCCAATAAAACGGCACATCAGGTGCATGATAGAAAAGACCGTTAGGCCGCTGTAATTCATCCAGATAAAGCACCATTTCTTTAGCGGCACGATCGATATATTTTTTATCACCTGTAGCTTTGTAGGCCTGGGCCTGAACGATCGTGATCATATACATGTCGTCAATCCACAAACGGGTTTGCCATGAAAAACCTTTATCAGCCCATTCCTTTTGCTGTAAACTTGCTTTTTGCGGAACCGTCCATTGGGTATCTGCATATGGCATGCCTAACTCAAAATACTTTTTATCTTTGGTAATCTGATACAATTCCAAAGGAAGGCTGCCAAACATATTCAGATCAACGTGGTTCATTATTGGCAATAGTTGCTTTTCCTGTGAAGTTAGTTTCTCAAACCTTTCTTCTAGGTGCGACAAGAGCGCTTTATCTTTTGTTAATTTAGCATATTTAAGTGCTCCGGTCCAATTGAAAGTTTCGGGATAGCTGATCCATTTCCCCGCATGGAGCATATGTTTTTTGTCAAGAAAGCGGTAAGCTAATCGTTTCCCTACTTCTTTCGGACCAAATCCATGAGGAAAATCTTTTAGCAGATTGTTCTGCGCAAACAGGAACTGGGATGAAGTTAAAAGGACAAATAAGGCAATTAATTTTCTACACATATAAATTTATAATTTGGTTTAAAGTCTTTTTGATTACAGGAAAAATTATCACCTTAGGCTGTATGCTAATGGCCATTACACAATACTATAGCCTAAAAAGATCAGTAAGGACTTCTATTTTTTAACTATTTTTCCTATCATTTTTTCCATACTGTCACCTTTAAAGACAGCTTTTACCTGTAGTAATTATCCTGCGGTTAATAACCCGGGTTTTGCTCCAATTTTGCACCATTATTTCGTTCAATTTCGGAAGCGGGGATTGGCCACAGGTTATAGGTCGTTAAAACATCGTTGTAATAAGGATTACATTTTTTTACGCGATCGTAAACCAGCCCCAGCCTCATCAAGGTTATCCGTCTTTTTTCTTCGGAACCCAGCTCGCGCATACGCTCGTCCAAAATGTAATCTATATTTACATTAGCAGGCAATACAGCCGATGCATTTGATCTGCTGCGTACCACATTGATATCTGCAGCCGCTTTATCCAGCTGATTTAAGCCCAAATAAGCTTCGGCCCTTAAAAGATACGTTTCTGCCAATCGGAACATATACTGATCTGCATAAGTTCCACCAGCACTTGCCTTAAGCAACAGCTGTGATTTATCCTGGAACATGCCATCAGGATGATCGCCTGGGGTGGTTACTTTTGATTGAAAGGCATAGAAATCTCTTCTTGGTACAGTTATACCCGCAGGTGGATTAATGGTAGATATGGTTTGACCAAAACGTGGGTGTGCGGGATTGGTTACTTTAAATTCGCGCACAAAATTAAAGGGTGCATTCCTAAGGTCGTTATTAAAATCGCTTTGCCAGATTACATCCGAAAAATATTTGGTCGGTATGGCCCAACCGATTCCCCTGCCACCAGTATAATCGCTAATTGGATATAGAAATGGCTGAATACTGCTACCAGAGAGTCTAAAGTTTAGAAATTGTGGTGCAAAATGTCTTTCCATTTGATAAGAACCGCCGATACCTGTAGAAACGGCACCACCGCCCGGAACATCGGTTTCAAACTGGATTACCCAAAGACTTTCTTTATTGGTACCATTTTTTCTATTTTGGTTACCTCTCTGAAAAAGATCCCAATACACATTTTTTGTGGCATCTGATGCTTTAACTCCAAATCTGGTGGTCATGAGGCCAACGTTGGGATTACTGATTACAGCAGACGCAGCATCTGCCGCATTTTGAAACTGCCCTGCAGCCAGGTATACTTCTGATAAAAGATGATATGCTGCAAGGTTGTTTACCTCTCCATCCTGCACCAGATTAATGGCTGGCAAATTTAACGATGCAAATTTGAGGTCGCTGATAGCCTGCTCCAGTACCGCGGTTTTGGATGCCCTTACATAATCTGTTTTGGGCGATACCACTTCTGTTGTATTTAAGGGTACACCGCCATATAGATAGGCAAGTGTACGAAAGGCCATACCCCTGAAAAACTTCGCTCTCGCTTCCATTAGTGTTCTATCGGTTGGTGCCAGTTCAGAAGCTGAGATTCGTCCGATAATGGTATTGGATTCTGCAATAATCTTGTATAGTGAAGTCCAGTGGATCAAAGGGATTTCGGTGCTCAATGGCGAATAGGCGGCAACCATGTTGGTGTGTCTTGTGGTAGCCGGCTGACCATCAAAAACCAGATCGCAACCAAATACATAATCGAATGGCCTTTGCTCTCCACTGTTATAAAACTCGCTTCTTACCCGGCTATACAAATTGTTAACTGCAGCATCAAAATCTTTAACAGTGATGTAGGCATTGGTTGTACTTAAGAAATCGAGCGGTTCTTCATCCAAAAAAGATTTCTTGCAGGAGAAAAACAGGATCGTAGTTGCAGCTATAACGGTAAAGGTTATCTTTTTCATCGCTTTTAGTTTAAAATGTAACATTAAGACCTACAGAATATCCTTTAAATACAGGCCTTCCGTCGTTGGTTAATCCTTGATTGGTTTCCGGGTCCCAACCGTCCCACTTGGTCCATGTAGCCAGGTTTCTTCCACTTACAAATACATTTAGGTTTTGTAGTTTCATACGCTCAATCAGTTTTCCGCTAAATTTATAAGAGAGCGATACATCCTGTAAGCGCACAAAACTTCGGTTTTGAAAAAGTGGCGGATTTAAGGTTGCCGAAACGATAGAACGGGGATATTTACCATCGGGATGATCGGGCGACCAAAAGTCTATTCCACTGAGGTAATTGTTCCTGATGGAGTTATCATCTCTGATGAGCCTTGGGGTATTGCCGGCGAGATAAGATTTATCGCCGCCCTGCACTGCATTCAAGAATATACTCAAGGTAAAATTCTTATACTGAAAATTATTCAGCAAACTGATCCTGTAGGCCGGAGCTGATGACCCTAAAACAGTTCTATCGCTGGCGTTGATTGCCCCATCGCCATTTTGATCTACAATGCGGTAGGTTCCTGGTGAATAGCCCGTTGGGATCTGCTCCCCAACCTGCCAAATTCCATTTACCTGATAGTCGTAAATTACGGCGGTAGACTGCCCAATGAAAAGGCCACTTTGCGGAAGATCATCTTCAACTCCATCGCCATTAAGATCACCCAAAAGTTTAACCACCTTGTTCACGTTTCTGGCAAAATTTAAGGCAGAAGTCCATTTAAATTCGCCACTATTGATATTTTTCGAGTTTAAAGAAAGTTCAAGTCCTTTGTTGTTCAGTTGCCCAATATTGGTGAGGATATTACTGAAACCCGTAACCACTGGGATATTAACCGAATATAAAAGATCGGTTGTTTTGGTATCGTAATATTCAATTACACCCGATAGCCTATTTTTGAAAAGGGTAAATTCCAAACCCAGATTTGCACCTGTGGTACGCTCCCATCTTAAATCTGGATTAGACAACGAATTTACCTGCTGACCAAACTGCGTAGAACCGCCATCACCAAAAACGTAAGCAGCACTCACTCCTACATTGGCCAATGAAGAATATCTTGTGGTTTGATTTCCGGCAACACCATAGCCTACCCTTAATTTAAGGTTATCTACCCAACTAACTTTAAAAAACGATTCTTTCGAAATATCCCAACCTGCTGATATTGATGGAAAAATTCCGTATTTGTTATTTTCTGCAAAGCCAGAAAATCCATCTCTCCTAAGCGTACCGGTAAACAGGTATCTACTTTCGTAATTGTAGTTTAAACGGAACATCTGATAATTAAGGGTTTCTTTCCAGGCATTGGATATCGCAAACCGGTTAGTGCCCTGCTGTAGGTTATCATAACCGAGGGTCAACCTCGAAAAACCTGTTGCGTAAGCCCTGGTATAGCTGTTATCGCGTTCAATGGCACCATAAAGTAAAGTTCCGGTAAAGCTATGCTTACCAATAATTTTATTATAAGTTAAAAGGTTATCAAAGGTATAATCGTAATAAGTGGTATTTTCTTTTGAGGCCTGCCCGGTAAGGTTAGCATCGTACATGTTTGAAATGTTTTTAAAATCGAGGCGGTAATTGTTACCGAAACTAATTTTATAGCTCAAACCTTTAACAGGCAGTTGTACATTACCGTAAACATTGGCAAAGAAATAATTGTGGCGGTCGTAATCATCTGCTTGATAATTTAACAGCGGATTGGTTATATTCGTATTAAAAGGATTGATTTTCAGGTTTCCATTATTATCCCAGGGAAGGATTAATGGCGACATTAAATTGATATCTACGAAATTTGGCTCTACGCCGTCCTCATTTACAAAAGTCCCGAACGATTGCAGGCCAACGGTAAGCCAATCTGTTGCTTTGGTTTCGATGTTTGCCCTGATGGTTTTTCTTTTGAAAACATCGTTATTGATAAAACCCGAATTTCTGGTTAAACTGCCCGATAAAAGGTAATTGATCTTATCGGTTCCGCCCGAAACACTAAGCTGGTTATCTACAATTGCTCCGGTTTTGGTGGCTTCATCATACCAGCTAAAATCATTAGGCAGTAGGTTTCCTTGCGCATCTTTCATCGATGCATCAACTTTGCTTACCAGATCGAATGCCGGATTTGGTTGTGTAAAATCAGGAGCAAGAAAGGCCTGATCATAGAATAAATATTTAATATGATCCAAATATTCATCCCTGGCCATTGGTTTTAAATCAATATTTGGTTTTTGGGTAGCATATTGAGAAGAAAAAGAAATTCTGGTTCTACCAATAGCACCTTTTCTACTGGTAATGAGGATAACACCATTTGCCGCCTGTGCTCCATATACTGCCGTAGCACTTGCATCTTTCAGTACATCTATCGAGGCAATATCATCCGGATTAATCGAAGTTAACGAGCCATTGTATTGTACTCCATCTAAAATAATCAGTACATTTTGGTTACCACCCAACGTATTTTGCCCCCTGATGCTAATACCTGGTGTTGCACCAGCGCGGTTAACCTGCCCCACATTTAAACCCGGAACCGTTCCCTGTAAAAGGTTTGCCACGTTAGTGGTAGGTGCATTCCTAAAATCATCGAGATTTGCCCTCACTACCGATCCCGTCACATCAGCCTTTTTCTGGGTACCATACCCCACAACCACCACCTCATCAAGGTTAGCTTGTGAAGATTTTAAAACAACATTAATGTTTTTAAGACTGCCTACGGCTACTTCCTGTACATCATAACCGATATAAGAAAACAAAAGAACGGTTTGCTCATTGGTTACATTGATCTTATAAACACCATTTTCGTCGGTTACAGCTGCCGTTGTACCATTTTTCACCTTAACAGAAACACCTGGTATCGGCGATTTTGTTTTTTCGTCTATTACTTTACCAGTTATGCTAATATCGGCCTGGCCAATGTCTGCAAACCAAAGTTTTTCACTTAGTACCGCAGCTATATCCCCTTTATTATTGGCATTTGCTGTTGTAGAAATGGCCAATAGCACGATATGTAAAAAAGTTATGGCTATAATTCTTTTGGGTAGAACTTTATATTTCATATTTGGTTAGGTTATTATATGCGGAAACCTTAGGGTTAATCGACATTAAATGGCAAAGTGAAATTTGCAAAGCCGACAATGTTTTATATTTGGTCTCCTGTATCAAAGTAAAAAAATGCTAGCCGTAAAAACTGTTCATTCCTTTGTCGTTTTATCTCAAATTGATCTTTATGGTTATATTTTGGGAAACTTACACCCCATTTAGCCCGATACCATTATTCTCCAACAGGAACCGGAATACTAACTCCTGTTGCAACGGCAGTTCCAAAATTTGGCGAGCCGTCTGCATTCCAGGTCAACTTCTGCATCCGTGGCGTTCTGGATCCATTGGTGGTATTGGCAACACTCCGGGCATGGTAAATAAACCAATTTTCGCTGTGCAACACCCCATTTGGATCGGTATAACTACTGGTAAAAAATCCGTTATGGCCAGGTCCATAAACCCCATTGGCATCACTTTTAACAAACACCTGCTTTTTATTGATCCAATCGGCAGGCACCATAGGGTCGCCACCATCTTTTAACTGTATCTGCGCCAAACAATAATTATCGCTGCTGTATCTACTGGCAGAATAAATAATAAAAACCGGACTGTTGGCATCTTTTCTAAGCATGATCGGTCCCTCGTTAACACCTGCACCCAATGAGCCGCTTGGTTCGTATTTTTCCCAATTGTTGGTTGGTGATGATATTTTTACCCTATCACTACTAATTGTCCATGGATTGGCCATCTGCGCGATGTAGATATACTGT
Source organism: Pedobacter sp. ISL-64 (assembly GCF_018613605.1). Classification (GTDB taxonomy): domain Bacteria; phylum Bacteroidota; class Bacteroidia; order Sphingobacteriales; family Sphingobacteriaceae; genus Pedobacter. The sequence continues at coordinate 89,489 of NZ_JAGGPU010000005.1, forward strand.
TTGTACTTGGTGCCCACATTTTCCCATCCCGACCAAATAAAATAGTTTGTAGTGCCTATGGTTAATACCGAACCATCAATAGCCCATTGATCGCTCGGATCGCTTATTTTCCCTTTAAAAGTCCATGTACCGGTTGTAGGGTCGGCATTAGCGTTTTCCAGCACAAACATGCGGTGGGTAACGTCGCCCCCATCATTTGCCGCAAAGTAGAGATACCATTTACCAGAAAGGAAATGTAATTCGGGCGCCCAGATGTTAGAAGAATAAGCAGCACCAGCCGGAGGTGTCCAAACCACAGTTTCTACTGCTGTAGATAATAACGACATTGATCTGGTTTTTCTAAGTCCGATATTATTGCCGCGTGTATACATAAAATAATAATAGCCATCTTTTTGAGCAACATAGGGGTCGGCCCTGCTTGCATTGATCAGCGGATTCTGGAAATTCATATCATGAAAATTAAACATCCCTTGTGTACCTGTTAGCGTAGTTTTTTGCCTTATTTTAGCACCGGGTGTACTGCTTTCGGGATCAACGGCCATTTTCATCCCTGTGGCTTTGTTGGTAAGGGTATATACATTATTACTACCCGCATAAGTGATAGCCCATTGTTGCGCATCACTACCATCGTCGGTACCTTGTTGCAGAATAGCGCCAGATGTTGTTGATGGCGATTTTAAACATTTATTGCTGGTGATGTTGATCAGTTTGCAATAAGTGGCATCTGTTTTCACCAGTTTCCATTTCTGCCCGTTGTTAGGAAACCATGACCACTGCTGGATGGCCGCATTTTCTGCCGTTGAGTTACCGGTAACCTCAACCACCGGTCCGTCTGGTAAGGAAGACATGCCACGGATCCGATATATTGCCCCGTCAATTAAGGTACCTAAAGAAGGTGCAGCAGCAATCACATTTAATGCAGCTAGTTTTTCAACATTGTTTAGGACGTAGTTTCTATCGGTTGATGGTCCTTTCTGGCAAGAACCTGTTAAAACCACAAATGCGGCTGCCAAATGAATCAATAATTTGTTTCTCATAAAAAATACTAAAACTGCAAAGGCATGGTACCGCCGATAGAAGAAATTTGCAGCAGGGTTATTAATTTGGTTAACTTCAAATCAAAGTAAAGAAATGATGCCCGTAAAATTTGTTCATCTTTTTGTCGATATGTCTCAAATCATTTTCCAAAAATCATTCAAACAACTGATAATCAGATCACAACAAAACATCTGTTCAAAATTGGATCATCAGGTGCTAAAACATAGATTACACAACAATCCGATTTACATATATTTGATATTAACTTGAAATATGCGGTTTGTATTATTTTTCTTGCTATGGAGTACACTTTTTGCAGTTTTTACCTGCAAAGGGCAATCTTATTATTTTAAGCAATACCAGGCTGATGATGGGTTGGCGCATAATTCCATACACGCTATCATCCAGGATAAAAATGGTTTTATCTGGATTGGCACCAGAGGCGGACTAAACCGCTTTGATGGCTACACGTTTAAAACCCTAAAGAACGAAAAAAGTAAATTTGGGAACATCGGCAATAATATTATCATAAGTCTTATTGAAGATAAAAAAGGGATGCTTTGGATTGGGACAGGCCGCGGAATTGTAAAATATAACCCTTATAACGAAATATTTACCCCGCTGGAACAGGCACCACAGAACTATATTAGCCACATTATAACCGATCGTCATAACGATCTGTATTTTTTGGCAAACAATCAGCTACATAAATATATCCAGAACAGCAACAAGGTAGTGAACCTAAAAATTCAGGCCTCTTGCATCGCTATCGATTCACGAAACAATATCTTGTTAGGGAATGATGATGGCCAGTTGATTACCTATCATCCGGAAAACGGATCTAAAGATAGTGTCAGAATCATCAGTCACGAGGTTCCGGTAAACCTGCGGTCGATCAGTAAAATATTCCCCGCTGCCGGCAACACTTTATTGATTGGCTGTTTTAAACAGGGACTGAAAAGTTACGATACCAAAAGCGGTGTAATTAAACCGCTGATTTTGCGAAACAGTGATCATACTGATATTTATGTGCGCGATATTACTGCCGGAGAAAATCAGGAATATTGGATAGCCACAGAATTTGGTATATATATTTATGATCTGGCGAACAATACCTGCAAAAACCTCCGTAAAAAAGCCGGCGACCCTTACTCCCTTCCTGATAATGCGGTTTATACAGTCTGTAAAGACAATGATGGCGGCATGTGGGCAGGTACTTATTTTGGCGGACTGGGTTACTATTCAAAGCGCAATGCAAGGTTCGAAAAATATTACCCACTGCTTGGAAGCAATTCTATTTCAGGTAACGCGATCAGAGAAATTTGTCCTGACGAAAAGGGCAGTTTATGGATAGGCACCGAAGACGCGGGCATCAATAAACTGAACTTAAAAACAGGGATTTTCACCAATTACACCGCTAAAGGCAAGAAAGGGGACGTGTCGTACCCGAATATCCATGGTTTATTTGCATTCAACAATCAACTGTTTATTGGTCCATTCCTACATGGGCTGGAAATCATGGATATTAAAAGAGGAATTATAACGGACCGGTTCAAAACCATTGTTGAAAAAAATGAGGCGACAAGCGATTTTGTGCTGTCTATATACGTCTCCAGAGATAGTACCATTTATGTGGGTACAGGCTATAATACCCGATCAGGACTGTTTGTGTTTAATCAAGATGCCAGAACATTTGAAAGGATCGAACAGATTCCCAATTCATCCGTGTACGATATATATGAAGACAGTTTCGGTTACATCTGGACAGGAAGCCTCACACGGGGTGCGTTTTATTACCATCCTAAAACAGGCAAACATGGCAACATCAGCTTCGGTGACCAAACTAAGGACAAGACCATAAGCCAGTTTGCAGTTTGTGGTATAATGGAAGACAGCAACCATGCCATGTGGTTTACCACTCAGGGCAGCGGTTTAATCAGATTAAGCCCGGATAGGAAAGTAATAAAAAAATTCAATACCGAAAATGGTCTGCCCACCAATATTCTGTTCCGTGCCCTTGAAGATAATTCTAAATGCCTATGGATAAGTTCGTTCAAAGGACTGATCTGTTTAGATCTACGTACAGAAAAAATAAAGATTTACACCAAATCCAACGGATTGATTGCCGATCAGTTTAACTTTAGTTCTGCCTATAAAGATCCAAATGGTAGGATGTATTTCGGATCGGTAAGGGGCATGATTTCTTTTAACCCAAAAGATTTTGAGCAAAAAGATATCGCACCGCCTACTTTTATCACGGGTTTCCAGATCAACAATAAGGAAGTCCTTCCAAATATTGAAAATAGTCCGCTTAGCAGATCAATTTCTTATACCGATACGATTGTACTTGCCCACAACCAGAACAATTTCAGCATCGAATTTGCGGCACTCAACTACTCCTCGCCCGAAGTGACCAGGTATGAGTATGTAATGAAAGGTGTAGGTCAGGCCACCACCTACTTGAATAACAATAGAAAAGCTTATTTTACAGATTTGTCTCCAGGCAGTTACACTTTTCTGGTAAGGGCAAAAAGTAATGTAGAGAGCTGGACTGGAAAAGAGCGCCGCCTTTTTATTAAAATCCTTCCACCATTTTGGAAAAGTATTACGGCATACATTTGTTACCTGTTGATGATCGCAACTGGGCTTTTTCTGGCTATACGTTATTATCACCGTTATATTGAGCGCAAAAACATCAATAAATTACAGTTATTCGAACACGAAAAGGAAAAAGAGATTTACCAGGCCAAGATCGAATTTTTTACCAATATTGCGCATGAGATACAAACACCGCTAACCTTGATTTTAGGTCCTGTTGAGATGATGCTGGAAGAGGCGAAGGAGCAGCCTCTAAAAAGCAGTTTGCTCATGGTCGAAAAAAATGCGAATCGACTGGCCAAACTGACCAATCAACTGCTTGATTTCCGCAAGACAGAAATGCACCAGTTCGGCTTAAATTTTGTAAATACCGATATCAATAACCTGTTAAAAGAACAAGTGAATGCTTTTGAGCAGGAGGCTCAAAAGAGCAATATCTCACTTGCTCTTGAACTGCCCAAAACGCACATCATTGCATTTGCCGATAGAGAGGCGCTGATAAAGATTTTTAACAATTTAATCTCGAATGCGATTAAATATGGAACAAGCAAAGTAATTGTACAGCTTCATACTTCTGCTGAAACAGCAGGCCGTTTTAACATTACTTTCGCCAATGATGGGAAAGGCATTCCCCAGCAATACCGTGCGCAGATTTTCGAACCGTTTTTCAGGTTATATGGTAAAGATAAACCTGGTACAGGCATTGGGCTTTCGCTGGCAAAATCGTTGGCCGAACTACATAACGGCTCGCTCACGTTGTTAGAAGGTGATGCTGATAAAGTGGTTTTTGAACTGATTTTGCCTATACATCAAAAATTTGAATTTAAATTGAGTAGTTGGAAAAAGATAAAATAAACATGACTGACAGTATTTTAATTATTGACGATAATGAAGATATTCTTGAGTTTTTAACGCAGGTATTCGGAAACACTTATAAATTGCATTTGGCAATTAGCGGAGAAGTGGCGCAGGAAATTCTGGATAAAGAAATCGTAGATCTTATCATTTCCGATATTATGATGCCCGGGATTGATGGTTTTGAACTTTGCAGGCTGATCAAATCAAACGTAGAATATTGCCACATTCCTATTATATTATTGACTTCTAAAAACACATATAAGGCGCACATTGAAGGGTTGGAAGTGGGTGCTGATCTTTATATTAAAAAGCCATTTTCGCCGCAGCTGTTACGTGTTCAGGTGGCCAATCTGCTCCAGAACCGCTTAAAAATTAAAGCCCATTTTGCAAGTGCGCCTTTCGAAGATGTGCGCGTAGTGGCAAACTCAAAAATTGAAGAAGCATTTCTGAAAAGACTAGACGAATATGTGCGTAAAAATATTCAGGATCCCTATCTGGATATCGATCAGCTTGCCGAGCACATGCACATGAGCCGCCCTACCCTTTACCGGAAGATAAAAGCGATTTCTGCCCTATCGCCAAAAGAACTGATTGATGTTACCCGCCTAAAAAAGGCCACCAAGCTGATTGCTCAGAACGAATTCAGCTTTTTTGAGATTGCGAAGATGGTGGGTTACAGTTCTCAAAGCCTATTCAATAAAAATTTTTTAAGATATTTTAAAGTGACGCCCCAGGAATATATGAATTCGCTCAGTAAGGACACAAAGGACGAAGAAATTTAAGCAAAACCAAAGATGACCAGATTTAATCCAGCCATCTTTTATCGGTTAAGTGCGGTTAATATTTGAATACTTTTCCCTCTACCATAACCTGCTGACGAGTGGCATCAAAGCTTGCTTTTCCACCGGTACGTACCGCGGCATTCGTCATGATATTGGCGATGGAATGCTGATAACCCGCCTCAACAGGCGCATTAGGCTCTTTTCTACTTCGGATACACTCCAGCCAGTTGCGCATATGGTTAGAACTTAATACATCGGCACCTGTATTGGCCGATGCTGCTGCAGCTGATGGCGCAGCAAGTTTAATTTCGGGCAACAGGTTCGGCTTCATTTTCATCGCAGCCGCCGCCCTTGCCGTTAAACCTCCATGAGGCGATATGGTATTGGTAATAAGATTTAATTCTCCCCCATTTGAATAATAGATTTCTGCCGGTCTTTCATCACCGTTATGCATCCTGGAAGTAAATACCACCTGGAAACCTTTAGTCATATCATCAAGCGGGCCATAATCAAAAACAGCAGTAGTGGTATCCCAATTACGGCGACCATCTTTCCATTGGTAAATCCCACCGTTTGCGGTAACACTGCGCGGGTGAGACAATCCGGTAAACCAATGCACCGTATCGATCTGGTGACTCATCCATTGTCCGGGCATACCTGAAGAATATGGCCAGAAAAGGCGGTATTCGAGATATATCCTGGGATCAAAGGCTTCGTATGGCCGGTTTAACAAAAAGCGTTTCCAATCAGTATCCTGCTCTTTCAGTTTCGCTACCAAATCGGGGCGGCGCCATCGGCCGGGCTGATTTACATTCCAACTCAATTCTACCATGGTAAGATCTCCAAATTTACCTGCTTTGATAAAATCGGCAGCAGCCTGATAATTTTGTCCACTTCGGCGTTGCGAACCAATCTGCAGAATCTGTTTCGAAGACCTTACAGCTTTCAATGCGGCATTGGCATCATCCATGGTTTCGGCAAAAGGTTTTTCGCAATACACATCTTTTTTGTTTTTAACAGCCTCTATGGCGTGCAGGGCATGTGCAAAATCCGGCGTACTGATGATTACGGCATCAAGATCTTTCAATGCATAAAGTTCGTCGTTGTTTTTACAGGCAGTAATGCCATGGCCAATTTTGCTTTTAATGTGTTCAGCACCTAAATCTCGGCGGTAATTCCATAGATCGGAAAGGGCAACAATATCAAAATTAAGTTCTTTGTTGTGGTTCAAAAAGCATGGAAACAGCGTATCTTTAAAGCGATCGGAAAAACCAACCACGCCAACCCTAACCCGATCATTCGCACCAATAATATTCGCGTAACTTTTGGCCGACATCCCGAAAGTACCCACATAAGTTCCCACTGCAGCAATTGCTGCCTTTTTTATAAAGTCTCTTCTCGATTCTTCCATAATACTCATTATTTAAGTATTTTGATTTTAATGTTTCTGTACGAAACATTGTTGCCGTGATCCTGGATCAGGATATGTCCCTTTTTAGCTTCTCCAAAGTTTTTCCATGTTTTGTATTTACTTCCAGCCACCAGTTTTCTAAAATCGTCTGATCCACGCTCATATTCCACTACTTTTACGCCGTTTAACCAATGTTCTACGTGGTTGTTCGGATAAACACGGATCTCACCACTATTCCATTCGCCAATTGTTTTAATTACCGAAGCAGGCTTGTTTGATGGAATAAGATCATACAAAGAGGCAAGCTTCCGGTTACCGTTTTTGCCCAGTTTCGCATCAGGATGTTTTTCATCATCCAGTACCTGAAACTCAAGGCCAATGCCAGACAGATTGGTTTTTTCTTCTTCAGTTACAAAATATTTTATACCGCTGTTAGCACCTGCAGTAAGTTTGAAATCGAATTTTAATATAAAGGCCGAATACTCATCTCTAGTTACAATATCGCCGCCTGAACCTTGCTCTTTTCCATTGGATGCCAGTACTGTTAAAATCCCATCTTTCATCTCCCAGCCTTTGGCAGGGAACTGTGCTTTAAATATCGCACGCCAGCCGCTTGCATCCTTGCCGTTCCACAGCAATTTGAACCCTTCCCTTTTTTCGTTTTTGCTGAGCATATTTTGAGCATAAGTTAGGTTTACAACAAAAATGCCCAATATTAGCATGTAAATTAACCTGTAGTTTTTCATTGAATTTAATTTATAGTTATTTTATGTGTTTAAAGATTTACGTTTACAATTACTTTTGCGGGCGCTTAAAGAACAAACCTCACAATAAGTATGATAGCCCAGTGGTATCTGCATGCAGGTAGTGATAGCATTTACAATATGATTTGATTTACGGGTTTATAATTGGTTATCATGCCAAAGTAAGCCAATGGACCTTGTAAAATATGTTCAATTTATTGTTGATTTGTCTCATTTTACCTGATCAAAAACCTAAAGAAAAGAAGAATCGCCAGATTAAAAACATGTTTATAAAAAACATAAGCAAACAGACAAAATATAATTAACATATTAAAAATCAATAATTTAAACGAAACAAACAGCTAAAAATGGATTAAAAAAAAGCAGGCTGCGCCACGGGGACTGGTAATAAAACATTCATTTGTGCGTGGTACTCCAACTTTGGCTTCCCTTTCTCCCTGTGTATAATTGTTTATTTTCGGAAAAATAACCAAATACCAAAAAGACAATTTATACCTTGAAATACATGATCACTTTTCGATTATCTACATTTTTTAAAAAATATGTAAATGGTGTTCAACCAGCAAAAAAAACGAATAAAATAGCTGTAAAAAAGCCCTATAACTTAACAATACAACCTTTGGGTGCTTGCCTGGTTTATTTGCTGATTAGCTTTTGCCTGGTTTCCTGTGGATTAAAAAAAACACAGGCCGAAAATTCAAACACTGATGGCGCTGCGCACCTGTTGCTAAATCCTGCCCTACCAGGTGATAATCCAGATCCTTCTATCATCAGGGTTGGAAAAGTGTATTACGCTACCTCTACTACAAACGAATGGGCTCCTTATTTTACCATATATAAATCAACCGACCTTAAAAACTGGAAATTGATCAATCATGTTTTTCCGGATGGATTTAAGGATATGAAAAACCAATGGGGCGAAAATAACTTTTGGGCATCGGAACTGGTTTATGATCAAAAACAGAACCGGATTTATGCCTATTATACAGCCCACAACAAGGAAACAAAAGGTAATCCGGGTTTGCAATGCGGCACAGCCTGGATCGATGCAGATAAAATTGAAAGCGGTAAATTTACCGACAATGGCCCTGTTATTATTGAAGATGATTGTGGCGCAATAGATGCGTTTGAATTACAGCACAATGGCAAAATTTATGCTTTCTGGAAAAATGACGGTAATGGCTGTGGCAAAGAAAGCTGGATCTGGAAACAGGAAATTAACGATAGCCGAACAAAATTGCTCGGGCAAAAGAGCAAAGTATTCACCAATAGCCAGCCATGGGAAACCGGATTGGTTGAAGGCGCCTGTTTTTTTACCTTAGGAGAATATGTGTACAGCCTGTATTCTGTTGGTGGCTGCTGTGATGCAAAATGCAATTACAAAACAGGAATTGCCAGAACGAAAGACCTGAACAGCGGTGTGTGGGAGAAATACAGCAACAACCCGATAATGGTAAGTAACGACAAGTGGAATTGCCCCGGCCATGGCACAGTGGTAAAAACCGCAAACGACAGGCTATTTATGCTATACCACGCATTTAACAAAAGTTATGATGTTTTTGTAGGCAGAGAGGGCATTATAGAAGAATTAATTGTTGGCGCTGATGGCTGGCCTGTATTACATAATGCAACCCTCCCCAACCGGCCAAAGGCCGACCTTAATTTTGTCGACAATTTTGAAAATGATCAAAAACTTGATCTTGCCTGGCAATGGCCTTCCAAATCGCCAAGGCCAGCGATGTTTTTTGACAAAGGGTTAAAATTAGCCGCATCTGATGAAAACCATGCACTTGGCACCTTTCTGGGCCAGTACATTAAGACAGTAAATTTTAGCATCAGTGCCGAAATAAAGCCCGATGCAGCAAAAACAGGCATTTGCCTGGGCGGTGCCATTTTTAAAAGCAAGTGGCCTGGTGAACTCGGTGGAATAGGCATTACAGTCTCGAAAGATGGCTTTGCTGTTTTTGATAATTTTGAAGGCGCATATAAGATTCTTAAATCATCAAAAGAAAATTTAGCTGGCCCAGTGCAATTAAAAATGCAGATCAGCAATGATGGGAAACAGATAGAATTTTTCCATAAAAAACAAGGAGCAGAATGGCTTAGTTTTTATCGCACAGATTTTTTAGCAGCCAAACATGTGCCTTGGGGAATGGGATACAGGGCTGGTATTGTGGTAAAAGGAGATCGTTCGCAAACAGGTACTTTTAACAGCTTTAGGTTAATGAATAATTAATGATGCCATTGAAAGCTGAATTATTTTCCGCTTGGAAATGTGTATATTTAAGAATATCATTAAAACTCAATTATTCTATCACTAACAGACTTAAATATAAAGATCGTCATCTCGACCGAAGCAACGCGAAGTGGAGAGATCTAAAGTTTAAAGATTTCTCCATTGCGCTACCGATTAAAAATCGGCGAGCTTCAGTCGAAATGACGACCGTTTTTGACAATCTTATCATTAGTAGCCTGTCGAAGGACTTGCTTAAATATTTCTCTCGCTGGAGCACCCGTGCTGGCTGGGTTTAGTGTGTTATATAGAAGTCAGGTTTTTAAAACTTGACTTCTATAAATTACCAACTACCATTGAATCTGTTGATCCTGATCTGGTATCAATGTATTCAGGTCGCGCTGCATGGATAACGTACCATCTACCTTATATTTCAACCTTTGTCCGGGCACTGTGGTATAATCCTCAAACTCGTAGGATAAATAAAGTGTGGTATAAATATGTTTCAGGTATGGAAGCTTTGGGTCCCAGGCTTCATCTCTGGTATAATAAGATTGGGTTGTACCAATTTTAAATTTATTGTTTACGGTATTATCGCTCCAGATTTCTAACTTTTTCTTCTGGATATCGATATTCTGATCGGTAAACTTAATAAATACCTTATAGTTTTTACGATCCAGGTAATCGATATCCCTGATTCCGGCATATAAAAAAATAGTTTTATCATCCACCACAAAAGTTCGGTGGGTATTTAGGGTTAAGGGCTCAGTATCCCCATCGAGAAATATTTTATACAAAGTACCACCATATTCTCCAGAATAATCATTAAAGGGCGTGATCCGCAGCATAGCTCTACGATAATATTTTTGTGGATTGGCCTGATAATCATAAGAAGGATCGTTTAAGATCTGTAACGGTAATACCCATTTATCAGATTGATCCAGATCCCCCAGAGTAAAATCGATGGGTACAGTAACCGTGCTTACCCCGGCCGGTACATCTATGGTTTGGGGAATGGTATAGTACTTTTTATCCAATTGTTTAAAATACAGTTCCTGTCGGTGCCCATACTGCTCCTGATTTAATTTTGCCAGCGTATCAGGGTCTAAACCGAGGTGTATGGTGCGGTTTTTTAAATTTGGTGTAGAACCACTGATGATAATCGGAAGGTTAAACCTCACCTTTCCGGTGGCATTATAACGTAAATAACTCCAGCTTACCCCCTGGGCAGTCGGATTTGATTTAAATGATGCCGTTTGAACGAATTGTTCTTCTTTCCATTCATCATTACATGAAACAAAGCATACCGCTGTTGTTATCAATAAAAATAGAATATATATATACTTTTTCATTTTTTGCAGATTATGATTGTTATTCAGGATTTGTCCAGCCCGGATTTTGTGTCAGGTATTTGTTGCGTTTCAATTCGTCAAAATGAATTGGCCAAAACCACATTTTGAGCGTAAAAATCGAAGGTAACGATGGCGTTTCAACTACGTTATGGAAAAGGTCTGCCTGCCCTTTAGTGGCATAGGCATTGTAGCCATAAACCGGGGCCGACTCTTCCGACTGCGCATCGGTCCAACGGCGCAGATCGAAATAGCGGTGCCCTTCGGCAAATAACTCTACCTGGCGTTCTCTTTTCAATTTTATACGAAATTTATTTGGATCGGCATAAACATCTCCCGGATAATCGGCTAATCCGGCACGGATGCGGATCGGCTGGATTCCTCTTTTCATTTCAGAAATGTTCCTTGAAATTACCTGTGTTTTACTTCCGTCCCACGATGGGATGCTATAAGATCCGTTCAGCTCATTTAAGGCTTCTGCATAAATGAGCAACACTTCCGCATAACGGATAGCCGGATCAACTTTTTGCTTCATACGGCTTTGATCATAAGCGGTAACAGCCACATTGCTGATATCGTCTGGGTGTACATATTTTTTAATCCCCACCCCTGTACGTGGCCAGTAGGTCGTGTTTTTATAACCATTAGGATCGCCACGGTAGTAGAATATCTGAACATTACTTTTTTCATCCCTTACGCTCTCTGCATTGAGGAGATTCCAGGTAGAACCGTTATACGATACTGAAGCATAAAAGCGGGGTTCGCGCTGAACAAACTGTTTATTTACGCCAACGCCCAAAGGTCCTAATTCGGGGTATTTAGTCAGTTCCGTCTGCATTACAAAACCCGTTGTGCGGAGTTGGGTATTATATCGGCCTTCATAGCCCTGTCTCCCTGCGTACATGCTGTTCATTCCTGGTATATCGCTACCATCGTTCATGGCATAGGCATCAACCTGCTTTTGGGTCATGCCATGCGAATTGTAGCCCTTGCCCTCCAGGCGCGGCAACTGATGCAGTACCAAAACATTTATGCCTTCGCCCCCCTGGTTTTGGCCATGAGTGAAAATCAGTTCAGGATTTTGGTAGGCAGGAACTGTTCCGTTAAACAAAGCGCGGTACGACTCGTAAGGATCGATATCGCTCCAGCCCGAAGGCCAGGCACTATTAGAAAAATTACTGTCAAATGGAGGAGTAACAGTTGCCGGATAAGCAGCATCGCCAGTTGCTTTTTTATAAGCAACATACAAACGGTATTGGCCCATATCTATTACATCCTTGGCAGCGGCAGCAGCCCTGGCCCATTTAGATTCATCATAGGTTCGTGAAAGTAAGGGTTTCCCATCTTTGGTAACCAGTGCCGCAGCTACATCAGCAGGTGCTTTGCCGTTGGCCAGCGGACTTGCTGCATACAAAAGTATCCGGGCACGGAGCGCTAAAGCTGCACCACGGGTTGGCCTTGCTATCTGTTGTATCCCTTGCTGAAGTGAAAGTCCTTTGGCGGCTTCTGCCAGTTCGTTCGAGAGGTAAACAGCACATTCTTCGTAGGTATTCCGCGGCTGGGCAATTTCATCATACTCTTTGGTGTAATCGATCCCTTCATTGGGTACGATTGGCACCGGACCATAGGTACGTAACAGTACCCAATAAAAGTAGGCTCTTAAAAACCGTGCCTGCCCTTTGAGGTTTGCAATTTCTTTTGCTGTAAACTGCTTATTGATATCGATATTATTAATAAATATAGAAGCCTGACGGATGCCTTTATAGGCCACATTCCAAATTTCTTTGCTTTCGCCGTTCAATCCGTTTTCAGTGTATTGTCCGTTTTTCCATCTTTTGTATCCGTCGCTTTCATCACCGTAATACATATCATCAGCAAAATTAAAGGGCACATATTTCTTGCTGCTTACATCCTGTATAAAATTACTGCCCATAAAAGAGTAGGCCTGTGCCAACCATCTGTTTGCATAGTCGGTATTGGTAAAAACCTCTTCTGTGGTTAACCGCTCATCGAAGAGGTAATCAGAGTCGAGATATTTTTTACATCCGCCTGCAATTAAAATAATACCTGCAAAAGCTAAAACGATAACTATTTTTTTCATATTCTTCTTTGCTTATAAATTAACTGATACCCCTAATGACATTGTTCTGCTAAGCGGATAAACTTTCCCTGTTGAGCTCCCTAATTCCGGATCCCACAGTTTAAATTTGGTAAATGTGAGCAGGTTGGTGCCGATAAAAAAGAAACGCACATTATTGAGGTGAGCCTTGTTTACCAAGGTTTTAGGCAGCGAATAGCCAATATCCAATGTTTTTAAACGCAGGTAAGAACCATCTCTTAGCCAAAAGGTAGATGCCCGATAGTTATTGGCATTTGGACCGTATGTTAAACGGGGATAATCTGCATTGGGATCTTCATTTTCGCCTAATTTCCAGCGGTTGCTATTGGCTACATCACTCAGGATATTTCCCCAATTCTGACCTAAGCTGAACATATAAACCGACGATCCGTTAATAAAATAAGTAGACTTTCCTACACCCTGAAAATGCATATTGATATCAAGACCTTTCCAGCTCGCCGAGAGCCCGAATCCGTAGGTAAGATTTGGTCTGGTTGTTGCGCCAATAGCTACAATATCATTATCATCGATAATACCATCCCCGTTGATATCCTTATATTTAATATCGCCCGGCATTACCTCACCAAAAGATTGTTTTGGGCTATTGCGGATATCATCATAATCTTTAAACAGGCCTAAATCCATCAGCCCCCTGGCTTGGTCTACCCGATGGCCTTCCTGAAGCTTGTAAGTGTAAATCGTATTTTCTTCATCTCTTTCCAGTATTTCATTTTTGCTATAAGTAACATTGCCACGTAAGGTGAGATCTACATTGCTTACCTTTTGTTTATAAGTAAAACTGCCATCAAATCCGGCTGCTTTTACCTCGCCCACATTGGCAGAAGGATTATTCTCCAAACCTACGTACCCAGGCAGAAAATTCCGGCTCATGTAAATTCCATCACGGCGTTCGCGGAAATAATCTACTGATCCGCTAAATTTATCATGGAATAGCGAATAATCAATTCCCAGATCTTGCTTGGTGGCGATTTCCCAGGTAACATTAGGAGAGGCTACTGAAGAATAACGGATACCCGTCCACGGATTTGAAGAATCAAAATCACCGAAATTGTATCCTCCTGCGGCCATCTGCTCTAAAGTATAGAGATAAGGAAACCTGATATCGCCTAAGTTGTCATTTCCTGTTTTTCCATACGAATAACGCACTTTAAACATATCTACCCATCCCAATTTTTTCACGATAGGTTCCTCTCCGATATTCCATGCTCCGGAGATGGCAGGGAAAAATCCGAATCTGTAGTCTTTGTGGAAATTTTCAGAACCCGTATAACCGAAATTGAAATCAACATAATAGCGCGATCTCCAGTTGTAGTTGGCTCGTCCGGCCAATCCCTGATTCCGTCGTGCAATTCCGTTTTTTAAATCCGAACCGATATTCTGGGTAAATACCTTCGATGCCTGACTATACTTAACCATGGCCCCGAAATTATGGTCGCCTATGTTGTTGTTATAATGTGTTTCCCATTCAAAGAACTCACGTTTATCACCGTCCGAACCAGAAGTCTGTGTCATTTTCTGTTCTTCTTTTATGCGTTTAAATACCAAATTGCCTTCGGTATCGCGGTAACGGTTGGCGCTCCACAGTTCAGGGAACTTATAGCGTTTGATATAGTTATTGTTATAAGTATCATAACCAAAGCGGCCAACGAAGCGGAGGCCTTTGGTAATAAAATCCAGACCCTGGTTTAGATTTAATGTGATTTGGATGTTATTGCTCCAACTTTCGTTGTAACCAGTCATGGTACCCTGTACCCAGGGATTAAAGCGGTCCATATCATTGTCTGGATTGGTATCGCCATCATCACTTGCAGGGATCTTCCCGTCTGAATATAACAGTGGAGAGGTAATTGCATTGTATCCCATCAGTGCCGTCCATATTGCATCACTGCCTACTCCGGGATCATTTTGTTTCCGTAACGACCCCGAAACACCTACTGTGAGCAAGGTAGATTTGGTGATATCCATATCAACGCTTAAACGATAAGTATACTTGTTAAAACTGGTGTTGGTATTGTAGTCTTTCAACGCATCATCTACCTTATACATTCCCTGCTGATTCTGGTAGCTTCCTGATAAATAATAACGCGCAGTTTTTCCACCTCCGCTTAAATTGATCATACTGCGCTGGCTCTTTGCTGCATCACGCAACACCACATCCATCCAGTTTACATTGGGGAACAGGTCGGGATCTAAGCCCAGGCGCAGTATTTCGAGTTCCGGCCTCGAAAAGAGAGGCTCCTGATTTCTAACAATTTTTGCCTCATTGGCCATCGACGCATACGCATAGCCATCCACAAATTCAGGGAGTTTGGTAAGTGTATTATAAAAGCCTTCTACTTTTGCATTGATATTTACTTTGCCTTCCTTGCCCCGTTTGGTTTTGATTAAAATTACGCCGTTTGCACCTCTGCTCCCATAAATAGCCGTTGCTGAAGCGTCTTTTAATACAGAAAAGGATTCCACATCTTCCACATTGATCTCGTTCATGTCACGTTCAAAACCATCAATCAATACCAGCGCTGCATTGCTGGCTCCGAAAGTAGAAATACTGCGCACCCAAAATTCTGAAATGCTGCCTGGACGCCCTGAGGTTTGCATGGCCTGGATACCTGGTACCACACCTGCCAGCGCATCTGCCATCGATGTAGAGGGATTAGATTTGAGCCGGTCTACATTTACAGTTGTAATGGCCCCAGTGATGGATATCTTTTTTTCTGCGCCTGTACCGGTAATTACCACCTCGTTCAATACACTGGCATCTGATTCTTTCAGGCTAACATTTACAACGCGCTGCTCTTTTACCAGTACCTCCTGTTTTTCGTAACCCACATAAGTAAATACCAATGTTTGGTAAGGAGGCATTTTGATACTGAATTTCCCATCACTGTCGGTAATTGCCCCCAGTCCGGGCAGGTTGGCAACAGATATGCTTACCCCTGGGATAGGTTGTTTGCCAATGTCGGTTACTGTTCCCTTTACTGTTACCTCCTGTGCGAAAACATTCAGGGAGACACCAATCAGCACGATGCACGTTAGTAAAATAAATCTCATCATTATATATTTGGTCTTCATCAATTATTCTTCTTTAGCTATTTTGCGGATAAGCCAATTGCCGGTATCACCGATATAAAAACATTTTTTCACATCATCATAGGCAATGGCTTGCGGGTTATTGAAACGGGCTTCGGTACGTAAGTCGCCATCGGCATAACCGCTTGTACCGTTGTTCCCACGTCCGGCGAATGTACTTACCCTTCCTTGTGGGGTTAAAATGCGAACTGCATGGTTGGCCTTATCGCAGAAATAGAAATCGTACTGGTCGCCTCCTGCCGTTTCATATTCTGGATTTTTAACAAATACCCCCTGTACAGGGCCGTTCAAACGCGCATTAGTGCCAATTCCGTCAGCATAACCTGCCGTACCCGCTGCACCACAGATGGTATATGGCGTTTTGAAGGTTTTCTTGTCACGATCGTAATCGGTACGCATGATAAAATGTTTTTCAAATTCGACCAGATAGGCATAGTCTCCGGAGGGGTGCATCACCATGTAAACGGCCACCGCACTGTAAGGATTGGAGAACACCAATTTATCTTCTTTGGTATTAAAGTCATACCTGCGGATATCACCAGCTCTGTACCGTGAGTAGTACAACTCTCCGTTTTGCGGATGAACTATTGTACCGTTTACACCCCTGGCATAAACCTCGATTGCTTTTTTCTGAACAAAATTAGATTCACGGGTGAACAGGTAATTGCCATTTTTGGTATCGCTAGAATGGTTGTGGGAAACAATCATATCCTGATTTCCGTCCATTCTCCAGTTTAATATCGATACCCTATCGAGATCCGTTCTGAAGTAACTCACATATTGCTTCTCAAAATCAATCAGACGGCAACTGTTTACATCGGCCGAGAAATAGAGGTGGTTATAGTTTTTAGGATCGAAAGTAAGCCACAGTATACCCTTAAACCCACCACAATCGTTAAAAGGGCCTTCCTTTTCCTCAAAATTACTTGGTACCTGATAGTATTTACCCAAAAAGGTAGAAACGAGCAGTTTTCTGGTATAAGAAAGTGGTTCTTTTGAGGCTCCATAGGCCAATTCCTCATTGTTACCACCAAGAACACTTACTTTTATATCCCCAGCATAAGCCTTTTCGGGAATGATACAATAAATGGCATTATTTTTTACGCCAACAACTTTGGCTGGCTTCCCTCCGATCATCACTTTTATTTTGGAAAGATCGTTCCCGAAATTTTCGCCATATATCACCAGATTATTTCCTACACTTCCGGCTTTAGGGTAAAAATCGCTGACGGTTACGGGCTTAGATGGATCGTAACCAACTTCTTGCGTCAACTCATCATGTTTACAATGTGTTAAGGAAAGCGCAATCAACCCGAACAGCATCCAACGGATTTGCCAACGCCTGGTTTTAACCTTGTTTTTAATTTTCATATACATATTGCTTTTATCCGGATTTAGCCGGGTTACACTGAATTTTATTATTTCTTTCCCACGCTGAACGCTAACCAATAATGGTTGTGGTATTCCGTAAATTTTCGAAATAGCTAGATCATAGTACCGTTAAACTGACAACATGTAACAATATTTCCCAGGAATGGACATAGCAATGTCCTTCGGCATTACAACTTGTAATTCCGACCACGGATCTGAAAGGAGCCGTTACCTTTTGCAGAAAACATTATTTATCAAGCTGCAGGCCCACAACATTGTGTAGGATGTGCGTAACCCTCTTATTTTAATTAATGGTTTTAGGTCAGCTTAATCAGTAAATCGTTTTATTGTCAATAGCAATAATTTTGGCACATTAATAACATCTGATTGGCACCATACTGCAGTCTAAATGTTCAACTGTGTGCAGCGCTATTGCTACTAAAATTGGCCTATTTTTCAGCATTTTCTTACAGAATCAATACGGATTTGTTTTATTCTGATACGCGGAATGTACCTGAAACTGATAAGTATTTATTTGAGCATAGCATCATTTTAGTCATATTTCCCTGGTTTATTGGTTTAGATAAATAATGATTATCAATCGTCTGAAACAAATATTTTGTATCTCATAAAAAGCATTAAAACTGCAAAAGCATAGTGTTGCTGGTGGAAGAAATTTGCAGTAGGGTTTGTTATTTGGTTAATTGAAATCAAAGTAAAGGAATAGCGCCATTATTATCTGTTCAACTTTTTGTCGATTTGTCTCAAATTGTCAAATTACTACACGCACTGATTGAAGGTAACTAACTGTAAATTAACCGGAATGATATATTTGGTTATTTCCAACCCAGTACCTCGCCCAGGCAAAAGACGGACAGACCGTCAAAGTAGCAGGTCTCGCCCTGGTACAGCCAAAGGCGTATGTTTTATCACCATTGAGGATGAAACAGGATTTACCAACCTGGTCGTATTTGAAAACCTGTTCGAAAATTCCGAAAAGAAATCATCTAGTCCAGACTACCTATGGTTCATGGAAAACTGCAGATAGAGGGCGAAGCGATCCAGGTGATCGTCAAACGCTGCTTTGATCTCACCAGCCTCCTCCGATCAATGGACAGGGAAGAAACAATGGTTTCCCGGCAGTCGCTTTCTCCAGATCCGATGAAAGGACCGCGCCCTACTCCGGCAACAGAGATGCACCAGAAAAAGATGTTCCAGCAGCCTCAGCCATTCCGGGAGGCAGGACTTTTAAGTAATGACCAATTACATCGGATCGTTGAAATACCTATTACCCCACAACAGGAATAACAGCGGGTACCGGCGCGTGGTTAAGGCCTGCAGGCGTATGAGCGGATAGCCCAGCTTTGCCCATTTTCCACAGCTTTTTCTTTCCCATACAATTCTTTTTTGCATGATGTGTTTATATGGATTTATAGCGCATAATTGAAGAGATAGCGAACAGGCAGATTTCTCCAAAATCCAAGCAAAATAAACGTAAAAAAGACGCTTATAAAAGATTGCTTTTCTCCTATTTAGTTTAACATCTTATAATAAAACAGGGAAACGAGGAGTTTACCCCCTAATTTATATTAGATTACCCCTCACTACAAGCACATTTTTTATGGTTAATTTGTTTCAACCAAGTATAAAAATCTGGTAAACTACCAGAAGTATCTTTTACAATTCTTTTAATCCTTACCGCTGTTTAGGCAGCAGCAGTAAGGAATGGGCACGTGATTACGGGATAAACCAAAAGCCTTATAAACCAGATCGTTTTAAAAGGATGAACCTTTTTAAACAAGGTGATTAAATAGTTTTTATTGATCATAAAAGGAGGGGCTCACCTAAAACGAGTAGCATATGTCCTCTTTAAATAACCAAACGAACATGTTCATATGCCTGTTCATTCATTCTTACCTAATTTTATGAAAACAAAATCATTTACTTTACCCTCAGCCGGCATATTGATGCTCGGATTTGTTTTATTTTTTGGCAGTTGCAGAAAAAACGATCTTCCGGATCCAGACAGCAAGGATCAGCTTTCGGTGAAGGCAAAACTGAGCGCAATACCGCCAAACGAAACCCCGCTGTCCGTAACCAATGGCACCTTTTATATTGTGAACCGCAAAAGTGGAAAAGTACTCGATGTTGGTGGTTTTCAGACTGCTGATGGCTCGAATGTTTCGCAATATGGCGGTACAGGCGGAACAAATCAAAAATGGACCCTGACCCTGCTTTCCGGTGGTTACTATTCGGTTATTGGTGTCCATAGCGCCAAAGGACTTCAGGTAGACCAGGCGGGAACAGCTGATGGGGATAATGTGAATATATCTACCTATTCGGGTGCTACAAACCAGCAGTGGCAATTTACCTCATTGGGCAACGGGTATTACCGCATTATTAACCGAAACAGTGGTAAGGACCTTGAAGTTGCCAACCAGTCAATCGCTGATGGTGCCAATGTTGCGCAATGGGCTTACAATGGCGGAGAAAACCAGCAATGGTCTTTGTTAACGGTCAATGCAGGCGGTCAACTGAATTGGGTGCTTAACAGTACAGGGGTACCGGCTGACGTGGTCACCCGAATTACCAACGCTATGAATGACGCCTGTGCAAGATATAACGCAGGCGCCAATTGGCCCGCCCGCACACTTACCGTACAATATAACACAGGTGTGCCCACAGCCGATGGCAGTACAAACGGAAACATACGTTTTGGTGCAAATACCAGTTACCAGAATGTGCGTACGGCAATGCACGAAATTGCCCACACCTATGGCGTGGGTCTAAGCAGCGGATGGACATCAAATACTGGTACAGGCGATTTCCTGGGCGCAAACACAGTTGCACTTGTTAAAATTTTTGATGGCACTAGTGGTGTAATACACACCGGAGGCGGGCATTTTTGGCCTTACGGTTTAAACTATGACAATGAATGGAGTGAAACAAATGCCTTTAGACATGTAAAATTAGTTTTTGCAATGCGATCAGACGGGATGTAGAGAAGCAGAGCTGTAGCTACTATCGAATGGAAGAGGGTGTATCATAAAGGCGATTTCACCTCAGAGCTGTCATGTTGTCCAAAGGACTCCTACGGAGAGCCTGTCGAAATACTTTAAAGCGTATTTAAACAGGTCCTTCGACAGGCTACCATTGACAGACTCCAAGGGAATGATCGTCATCTCGACCGAAGCATTGCGGAGTGGAGAGATCTTTGAACTATGTTATTAAAATCAAATTTAAAGATCTCTCCGCTACGGTCGAGATGACGACACTTCTAATCAAACTCATCTCTTTAAAATTCTTCTGTCATTTATATTGATTTTTATAAAATAAATTACCCCTCAGTGTGATAAAAAAGTTAGATAAGTAAAATATTTGTATCAAATTTAAACTGGCTCTAAGATTTGGTTAATATGACTTGGTTCGCATCAATTCGGATTTTGTTCTGTTTTTTTAAATTTAAAGGTCTTTATCTTTATTGGCCTTCCTTTTTTCTGCCATATATTCGGATGGTGCTACATTATATTTTGCTTTAAACGACTTAGCAAAATAATTAGGGGCGCTAAAACCTACCATATAACATATCTCTGAAACTGTTTTATCGCTTTTCTCTAATAATACGGCTGCTCTCTCCAGCTTAACAGATCGGATAAAATCAACAGGTGTTTTACCCATTACCTGCAAACACTTTCGATACAAAGATACTCTGCTCATCCTCATATGCTTACTTAAATCCTCAACAGACAACTCAGGTTTATCAAGATTTGCATCAATATAAGGCAATACTTCGTTAAGGAATTTAACATCGGTAGATTCGATTTCTATTTCCGGCGCCTGAATACTGATCTGTCTGGAATAAGTTTTCTTAAATGTTTGATGAAGCGTGAGCAGATTCTTTATTTTTGAATTTAAGATTTCAAAATTAAAGGGCTTGGTCATGTAATCATTCGCTCCTGTTTCTAAGCCTTTAAGCTGTTCTTCCTCAGCAGTTAAAGCTGTTAATAATATAATTGGGATATGTTTGGTCCTGTCATCCCCTTTCAGTTTTTTACATAATTCAGTGCCATTCATTTCAGGCATGTTTATATCTGAAACAATAAGATGAGGATGCAATGCAAGGGCCTTTTGCCAGCCTTCCTTACCATTCGAGGCCTCTACTATCTTATAAAAAGATCTTAAGTTATCTTTTAGGTAAAACCTAAAATCCTCATTATCTTCAATTAACAAAACAAGAGGCACATTTGTTAAGCGGGTATCTATCTCAGAACACTCACTTTCATCCTTTTTTTCATCGGAAGATAATTGTTTTTCAGTGGTTATGGAGCTATCATAAGCATGTTCATTACTTTTTGTAAGCGGTATGCTTATAATGGTTTCATCTGTTTCTGTATATGACAATTCAGCATTTTTAACATCATTTTGCTCCTGCACCGAAATTGAACTGGAAGCGAGTCTTAGGTGTACGGTAAAACAAGTTTCTAAACCCGGTTCACTTTCTACCAATATTTCACCTCCGTGCATTTTGACAAACTCTTTGGTGATGGACAAGCCAATTCCTGATCCTTGGTTAAGGATGGATGAGGACGTTTCATTTTGAAAAAACCGTTCAAAGATCATTTCCTGCCTATCTTTTGCTATCCCGATTCCTGAATCTATCACTTTTATCTCCAATGAAACCCAGCCATCTTCTCCCTGATGCGGCAGCTTTTGTAATTCAACACTTATGGTTCCTGCTGATGGCGTAAATTTAAATGCGTTTGAAAGTAAATTGAACAATATCCGCTCAATCTTATCGTGATCAAACGATACATGTAGATTTTCAATAGCACTTTTAAAAGCAAACTTTATCTGCTTGCGTTCTGCCAGATCATAAAATGAGTCTGTAGCATCTTTAATAAAGGATACAATTTCACCATCGCTCTTATGTAATTGCAATTCCTGCTCTTCCATTTTACGGAAATCGAGCAGCTGGTTTACCAGGTTTAGTAAACGCTTTCCATTCCTTTTAATCATCGCCAGCTGACCGTAACGTCCAGTTTCTTTGGTCTCCGTTAAAAGTTTATCTACAGGAGCAAGAATCAATGAAATAGGCGTTCTGAATTCATGGCTCAGATTTGTTAAAAATTTAATTTTCAATAAATCCAACTCACGCAATCTTTCAGCTTCTTTACGGTCCTGCTGTCGTAATTGCAACGCTTGAATTCTCTCCTGCTCCTGTAATTGCCTGGCTTGGATCCTTTCCTGCTCTAAGGCAAATTCCTTCCTTAACTTTTTGATCCCTCTGTTCCGAATAAATAGCAATGAAAAGCCAATTGCTAAAATATACAGTATATATGCCCATGTGGTTCGCCAGAAAGGAGGCAAAATGGTAATTTTCAAGTGCGACTCTGCCAGTGGTACAGGATCGTTTCCGTTAAAAGCTTTTACATGAAAGGTGTAATTTCCGGGATCAAGATTTGTAAAAGTGGCCTTACGCATTTCTGCAGGGACTGTAAGCCAATGTTTATCGAATCCTTCTAAATTGTATTTATAAGTTATTTTGCTGTGATTAATATAATTGAGCAATGCAAATTCGAGTGAAAAGATGTTTTCTTTATAGGTAAAGGTTAAATTTTCAAGTTCTGTTATTGTTTTTGGCAAAATAATATGGCCGTTAATACTTTCTCCAACCTGTATGTTATGATTAAACATTTCTAAGCCTGTTATTACCAGTATTGAAGGATACTGCTCCTTAGTAATTTGGCCCGCCCTAAAAATGTTGAAGCCGTTTGCCCCTCCAAAAATCAGTTCACCGGCTTTTGTTTTGTATACAGCATTCATATTAAATGTGGGACCTTGCAATCCGTCGGCCTCATTGTATTTACTGTATATAAATCTATAATTTCCCCCTTCGGCAACCACGGAGATCTTGTAAAGGCCTTTTTGCGAACTATACCAAATATGATGATTTTCATCTTCAAGCAACTCCAAAACAGCACTTTCGGGCAGCCCGACTTCCTCGCTTAAATTATTAAAGGTTTTTGTTGCAGGATTATATATACTTATACCCTCACGGGTACCTATCCACATCCATCCTCTGCTATCTTCAATAATGGAATGTACATTACCGGGCACCAGGCTGTTCGTATCCTTACTGTTATTAATTAAATGAGTAAATTCAAAGGTTTTGGGATCCAGCATACTAACTCCACGGGTAGTGCCAATCCAGATCCTTTTAAGTTTATCTTCATATAAACAATTAATGATATTAGAATTTAGTGTGTTCTTAACTGTTGAATTAAAGTGCCTAAAGGTTTTGGTATTCCGGTCAAACAAGTCCAATCCACTACTTAAAGTACCAACCCAAAGCCTGTTGGATGAATCTTCTAACAGAGCATAAATGCGATTATCTGAAAGGCTGGAAGGATCTGTAGTATGCTTATAATGGGTAAATTTAGTTCCGTCAAAAGAATTAAGCCCGCCTAAATAGGTTCCAATCCACAAGAGGCCCGAATGATCGATGTAAAGGCTTACAACAACATCACTACTTAAAGAGTTATTGTTGGCAGGATTATTACGATATGCTGTAATTTCGCCTGTGCTTCTGTTTAAATACAGCAAACCCGTGCCGTTTGTTCCAATCCACAAATTCCCCTTATTATCTTCCGCAAATGAATTAACGTCTTTATATATCGTATTTTTCCCTGTTAAATACTCATTTCGCGGAAACTTAAAAATGCTTTTATGATAGTAGCAGATCCCTTTTTTAAAGGTGCCAATCCAGATTATTCCGTTATTGTCTTTGTATAAGGTAACAATGCTGTTCTGCTTTAATCCCCTGGGGTCATCTTCTTTACTTAAAATATAACTTATTTTGTTGGTTAGCTTATTTAAGATATTAATTCCACCATGATCGGTCCCGATCCAGATATTTCCATGATCTCCCTCTATAATGGAACTTACATTATTCGAACTCAGGCCTGAATGATCTGGCTTCTTTCCAAAATAACGGAAGGTATTACTTTTTCCATTAAGATAATATAACCCGAAAGGGTTACTCATATTATAAATAAAAATATTGCCTCCCGAATCGTAGTTGAGATGGAAATCGCTTACCTGACCTCCAAAACGTTTGTTTATTGCAAAATACCTGTTTGTTACCCGCTGCTCTTCAAGGTTAAACTTATCAAGAACGCCGTTGGTATAAATAACCCACAAATTACCTTTTTGGTCATCCAAAAAATAACTTATTTCGTTAGCGTACAAGGAGTTTACTATTCCATTTTTATGCGCATACCTGGTGGTTGTATTACTTTTCGCATCATAACAAAAAATGCCTTGATTTTCAAGGTAGAAATAGTACTTTCCCTTATTATTGGTTTGTATCTCTTTAAGGTATCCGCCCGGAATTTTATATTTTTTAAGGTGTTTATCCTGAAAAGGCTCAAATTTTTCTGTCAAAGGATTATAAATACTGAAACCGCTGCCAGATTTAATCCATAAATTTTTCTCCGGCCCTTCAAATATGTTTAAAATATAATCATCAGGGATACTGGTACTATCCTTTATATTATGTTTAAATACCTTAAATTCATGCCCATCATAGCGGTTGAGGCCAGCCTGGGTCCCAAACCACATAAATCCTTTATGATCTTTATATATGGCTTTTACTTGATTATCAGATAAGCCGTTAGCAATATCCAGATGAGAAAATTGGTACAAACCTTCTTGAGCAAAAAGAGAATTACACAGTAGGAATGTGCTTATTAAAATTAAAATCCGAAACATATATTCTACTCAATACAGAAGCATTATTACCTTCAAATAATTAATTTAAAATAAAATTTGGTTACAAAACGGCTGTTTAATATTGACATAACCAAGCTACGCTTATATTTTGATATTTTTTAATAAACACGAAAATTATAGCTTAATGTATTATTTGCACCATACATTGCCGAAGCAAAACTCTCTATTCCTATTTCCATGATAATAAAGTTATAACTACAGCAGAGGTTAAAAAAAATAGCTGCTTTTTTATGAGCAACTATTTCTTATTGGCTTGATATTTTATGTATAATCAGGATACAGGGGCCGCCTATTTATTTTTCTGATTTTGCAACTTCCTGGGCTTTATAGTATTGTTCAATAACAGCCTGGAAATTAGGCACCATTTCCGCCAGTATCTTAGCAAAATCTCCGGCTTCTTTCCTTCTCCAGTCTTTCATCAATTCAGGAAGTACGGCGCCACAGGTTACCGGGATTGCGCCTGCCTGGGTTAAGCGGAGCATAGCCAGGTTATGTGCTTCAGGCGTAATATCTCCACTGGCATCTGCAACTGCATAAACGGTATAGCCTTCTCCAAGGGCAGACAAGGCAGGATAGACTACACACACGCTAGTCCACATACCGGAGATAATGAGGGTCTTTTTACCTGTAGCTTTAACTGCATTAACGAATTCTTTGCTATCCCAAGCATTAATTTCTCCCTGTCGGATAACATACTTAGCATTTGGGGCATTGTCTTTTACCTCAGGCAGTGTAGGACCATTTGGTCCTGTCGGAACGGATGCAGTATAAATGGCAGGGATATGCAACAATTGGGATGCTTTTGCAAGAGCGGTAAGATTTCTTCTTAAATCACCAACCGGCATACTGTGAATGGTTTGAACCAAGCCACTCTGATGGTCGACAAATAAGAAAACAGCATCATCTGGATTGATCAGCGTCGTTTTTTTCTGCTGAGCGCTCACTACTGTAAAATTCAGGCCTAAAACGAATATGATCGATAGTACCTTTAGAACTGACGAATTCATTAATTTTTTCATAAAATTTATTTTTTAAAGTTATTGTCGTTTAATAAGTCAAAATTAGAACTTTGCATGCGTCAGTGAAATAATGTACCTTATTGAATTGACTTAACCTAGATTAAGAAATGCCTAAACTTACTCAGATGACTGGCCCCAAATTTGACACTTCTTCACTCGAAAACCATATCAAAACCTATGTGAGTTTGAGCGAGGATGAAATCTTGGCACTAAATTCCTTGGTTCAGTACAGGAAGGTAAAAAAGAATCAATACCTTCTCCATGAGGGTGGAGTAACAGCCATGAGTTGCTATATATTAAGCGGGTGCCTGAGGACTTACATTTTAGACAATAAAGGTATAGAGCATATTCTTGGATTTTCAACGCCTGGCTGGTGGACAGGAAATTTGCAGAACTTTTACAATGACAAACCAAGCCAGCTGAACATCCAGGCCATAGTTGATACTGAAATCATATTCTTTACAAAAGAGACTAAAGAAAAGTTGTTATTATCAGGTGCAGTTTTCGAAAAATACTTCCGGATTTTGACCGAACGTTCATTAATTGATTTTCAGGTACGCACGATGGAAATTCTCAGCCTCAGTGCAGAAGAGCGCTATTGGAATTTCTATAACAAATATCCAGACCTGATGCTCAAATTGCCACAAAAGTACATCGCTGGTTATATAGGCGTTACACCTGAATTCTTAAGCAAGATGAAAAGCAGTGGCTTACGAAAGCCGTAATTTTGAAATCCGGGATAAAAAAGAGGTTGTCTCACCACAGTATACTTCAAATTTAATCTTTTGATCTCTTTGGTGATTTAGCCAGTGATCCAAAAAATAAACCATAGTGTTCCTAATGGCTGCAATTAACGGTTTTCGAAAAACACAAATGTACCTAAATCACCAACAGTTAAATGGTCTAATATTCCCTGATCGATGCATAAACACCATAGGATGTTTTACTTATGCCATAAAAAGGACGTAATGTATAAACATGTTTACCATCCTTCAATTGAAACGATGCAGAATCAATTATGGATAGGTTTGTTAATAACTGCTCAGGTTTGCTCCTCAATGCGAGTTCGGTATCAGTAACGAAAGCCAACAATGTAGGCCCATAAAAAAAAGCAACTTTGTTCATGTCATCCTGCATGCGCTCGATTCTAAAACGATAGTCAAATACCAATTTAATCTGATCCTTGTTTCTCCATACCCTATCCAGTCGCACAAAAGAATTTGCAACAGCAGTTTGGGATTGCAAACGCCCATTCACATAAATCTTCAACTCATTTGCCCATGAGGGAACAAATAAGTTAACGGTTAGCCGGATATCCTTTTCAGCTGAAAAAGAAAATAAAACTTCCTTGTCTTTTGGAAAATTACCCGTTTGGTTAAGGGTAAGCTTTTTTTCACGCCAATTGAGCCTGGAAGGGATATATTGATTGATCCAAAGGCTTGATGAATCCTTGAAATAAATATTGGCATTAAGACCTGCAAATGCTTCTATTGCCGTTCCATTACAGCAGCGAAAATCGTTTTCCTTTAAAAAAAACTTTGTTCTTGGTGAACCAAGGGGAAGATGATAGACGCAGGTTCCATTCTGGTCATTCTGGGTAGGCAGTACTGCATTATAAAAAGCATTCATATAAGCATCGGCATACGTTGGCTTCCCTGTCCACGTGAACAGTTCCGCGGTAAGCTTTTGGGTATTATGGGTAACACATGATTCAGCAATCTCTTTCGTCATCGTGTTGCTCAAGTGTCCTGGAAGTCCCCAATGCTCTGCAGAGAGCGAAGTTGGCGTAGTTACATTTGGGCGTGGACCACTGCTTGATCCATTGACATAAGTATGGTCATGCTCAAGAATATTCCAAAAATTCAGTACCGCATCATGGTATGCTTGCTCACCGCTGAGCCTATATCGTTGAGCAAAGCCATTAACCAAAACCAAATGGGTATTGGCATGCAGGTCGCTAAGAATGTCATGATTTTTAGAAAGAGGCTGCAGAAACCAATCTCTGTCAAATAGCTTTGCAAGCTCAAAATGCATTGGATTCTTTGTAATTCTATATAACTTGTACAATACCTCGTTCATTGCCCCAGGTTCATTCTCGGGGTTTGCCGCTACGGTATAAAGCATTCTTTCAATGGTTTGATTATCAAGCCTTGACATCCTTAATTTTACGTATCCTGCCATACCATTAACAATCTCCAGTGCCTTTTGGTTACCAGTGTGCGTGTAAACATCTAAAAGCCCCTGCATCACTTTATGATAAGTATAATAAGGAGCCCAGACTCCAGTAAATTTTGTCTCCAGTTTCTCAAAATCAGACTCGGGAAATGCGCTGAGATACCCCTTACCAAGGGCTTGCTGGCATTTGGCAAGCTCAGTGACCATATATTCGAGCCTTTTGGAGAGAACGGGCTCATGATACCGTTCAATCACCATCGAGACAGCCGAAAGGTAGTGACCAACAAAATGACCACGTAAACCGATACTGGGACTTTCCCAACCCTCTAATGCCTTTGCCGTAGATGGAAGTCTGGCATTTATCCTAAAATTATGAAGCAACCGATCGGCATCCAGAGAACCGATATAAGTGGTATTTAAGGCTTCCCTTTCAAGGATCCAAGACGCATTTAATTTTACATCGTTTGCCTGAAAAGCAATGAGCTTAGCCGTACTTTGGGCATTTGCCAGCGTGCAGTTTACCACAAACAAAAACAGGATGGTTAAGCTTTTACCATTTAAATAGCTGTAGCCATGGGGATTATTCCTACGCAAACTATCCTTAAACAGACAACCTAAAGTTCTGCCAGCCATTATTTTCCTTAATATTTGATTCATAAAAATTATTCGTGTTCTATTATTACAATTTTAAGCATTAAGCAGCTTAGTCCTATAAAAAAATCTGCCATGTCTTTTCTGTTCGTAAAATTGCATTCTGCCTTAAATAAACCTGCAATCGGAATTAACGAATGAATTTCCATTCATCAAATAAAAAACCCGCTCCATTAAACACGAAATAGATATTCTCTACTCCTTTATCTATTTTCAGGTCTATTTTCTTTGAAAGTGTAGTCCATTCCTTCTCATCACATGTAAGGGAAACAAGAGGAGTACCTTTAAGATTATTGACATAGACATCAATTCTGCCTTTTCCTTTTACCCTGGCTTCGAATTTGGAAGGGATCTGTTTGCTAAAATCGGCTCCCCTCACCATAAGACATTGTTGATCTGCTTTTCCTTTGGCAACCATATTGCCTGGATTATCAAGAGCTTCGAACTGAACTTGCCCCGAAGTGCCTGCAGTAGTTTCTGCCTGCTGAAGAACGAACGGATTTAATGGGTTAAGTTGTGACGTACCTTTAAAAGTTGCTTTGCCCATTTGGAAATTCACATTCTTTTCATCAACCTGCATTTCTTCGATACCCACATTACGAAAACCGCCCTTGGTGCCAAAATAATCCTGTAAATACATGGCATGGTAAGCAATATAATATTTACCTTTAAACTTGAACAGGTGAGTGTGATTGTTTGTCCATGGGCCTATATTATCATCGCCAGTATTCTTAAAATAATTATCGCGATACTTCCAACTGTCCGGACTTAAGGGTGTTTTACTGGTCATATAAGACATGTTGCATTTCGTTGGTTTGTCGATATTGCTATAAGGCCATTCTGTGCGTTCTTCCCAATTTGTATTATAGGTATAAACCCAGGTTCCGTTGATGAAATTAAGATCGCTTGCCTCAAAAAAATAAGGGGCGGGTATTTTAGCAACATCGCTGGCCAAACTGATCATATCTTTTCCCAATTTAACGATTCTGGCATTATCCGGCATATATTTCGTTTTAGGCGATCCGCCTCCAAAAGTAAGCCAGCCTGTACCCTGGTCATCAATCACAACTCCGGGATCAAATGGAGCATCAACATCCACACCGGGAACAGAACGGTCAACTATATTCTTCCCTAGTGGGTCTTTCCATGGGCCAACCGGAGAGGTGGAAGTAAGCATGGCTGTGCCAATACCACTATTGGAGTAATACAGATAGAAGTGTGTCTTGCCATCTGCTTCCTTTCTGGATGTAATGGAAGGCGCCCAGGAATTCTGGCTCCATGGTGCCAGTTCGGCAGTATTGATAAGACCATGATAGGTCCAGTTAACCATATCATCGGAAGACATCATCACCAGTGTACGGATACGCTCGTATGAATTTTTCCCATCCTTTCCTACATGCTCATACTGTTGATGATCATTAGTGGCATACACATAAATTCTTCCATTGTATTCTACGGCTGTTGGATCGGCCGTAAACATAAAATCTAATAAAGGATTGGCATTATTGGAGGTAAGTTTTGGCGAAACATTTGCGAATTTTTCTGCCAGTTTTTCTCTAACCATTTTCGGTTTCGTCTGCGCTTTTGCGAATTCTCTGCCTCCTACAAAAGCCATAACAATGACTGTACTTAACAATACTTTTTTTCTAAACATGTTTTTATTTTATCTAATAAATACCCGTTAAGGGTTAATTTTCAGTTGATTAATTATTCTTTAAGGAAGATTTTATTTATCGAATCTCCACCAGTTGAAATTGAACAGATCGCCTTGACTGCCTTTAAAAACAAAGTACATATCGTGAACACCCTTTGTCTTCTTTACTTTAGTTGAAACGGTGGTCCAACTTTGCAAGCCTCCAGTCTTTTTAATCTCACAGCCCCCCAATAGTTCTCCGTCGAGGCTGTCCATATGTATTTCGATAAAACCACCTGATGCCGATGAAACATTTGCCTGAAATATTCCTGCTCCGTTCTTAAAATCAACACTTCGGACTTTGATAAAATCGCCATTGTTGATTTCGGTTACATAAACTCCCGCATTGTTGCTGCGTTCGGTTTCAATTCCCTGCTCCCAGGCTATAGTTTCCGCTTCCTGGCGGATGAATGGATTTAAATGTTCAACAGGTTTTACACCTTCGGTTGTTGGAGTTATCCTCGGAATGCTCCCATCTTTATTATACTGAAACTCATCCACACAAACGGAACGGGTAAAACCACCACCACCTGGCAATGCACCGTTATGATAAAACAAATACGATTTGCCTTTATAATCGATCACACCTGGATGATTGGTAAAAGCACCTCCCTTGCCAATTACCCGCATAGTGGTACCCCGGTAAACCCATGGTCCGGTAGGACTTGTACTGGTTGAGTAAGCCAAATGTTCAGGCACACCTCCTGCAGCATAATGCATATAGTACAGGTTTTTGCGTTTGTAAAACCATGGAGCTTCTTCGTATGCTGAAGGTCTTTTATCAACATCTTTATATCGTACATTAAAACCTTCTTTATTCAACGGCACCGTAACTACCTCTTCAGCGTAAGAAATCATATCCGGATTCAATTTTACGTATTTAAGATAAGGGTTCCCCCAATAGAGATATGCCTGACCATCGTCATCAATAAATACTGTGGGGTCGATATCTCCGTAACCGCTGTGAACCAGTGGTTTTCCAAGTGCATCTTTAAACGGACCTGTAGGACTATCAGAAACAGCCACCCCGATTGACATTCCCATCGTTTCATGGGTCATGGGTACATACCAGTAAAACTTTCCATTTCTGGCAATGCATTGCCCAGCCCAGGCATCTTGCTTCGCCCAGATGAACGTTTTAACAGACAGGGGCGATCCACGGTCTGTCCAGTTCACCATATCGGTAGATGTGAAACAGTGCCAGTTTTTCATCACAAACGTAGTCGATTTATCTTCATCGTGCCCGGTGTACAGGTAAACGGTATCTTTATGTACCATCGGCGCCGGATCGGCTGTATAAATGGTTTGTATAACCGGGTTTTGAGCCTGCGCCCCCGCTGCTGCAAAAAGAGCGGTTACCTGTAAAACTATCTTTTTGATATTCATTGTTGATCTAAATCTGTGTGTGTATTATAATTGCAATTAATTTTAGAATTATTTAATGATATAGATCGGCAGTTGTCCTGGTGCTGCAAGAGAAGGCTTCGGCACAGGAGCATTTTTGCCCTTGATCAGTAAATTATCGTAAAAAGGTATACTGAGTTTTTCCCGCCACCAGCAATCAGTCCTGCCATTCCCTGGATGTACAAACTATCTGTCACTTGTAATACCTGCTTTTCATCAACGAATGCGCTTCCATTAGATAAATGAGAGGCATATAAAGCCTCTTTGCTTATAAATCGACTGAGGTTAAGAGTCTTGTCCTACTATTTAACCGGCGTAAATTTGTACAGCGCCACTCCGTGCATCGGAACCTTCACCGAAAGAGCCTCTTTGTCTGCATAGATTGTTATAATATCTTTCTGACGCCAAAGATCACGCACCTTTTGCTTTCCTGAAATACCAAGCTTTTCCAGATCCTTGTAAGAGATATCCACTTTCTCCAGACCGAAGTTGCAAAAGCCTACTGCACGACTGCCATCCTCCAATTCTTTTACATAAATGCGCAAATCTCCGATAGTCTGAACACAGGTAGCCTGTTTGCCAAGCGCATCCTGATTAACAGCAATCACTTCATTGTTTGTCAATAAATTCAGGGTAAAGGCATCGAGCTTTTCCATATCGCAACCAATTAGCAGAGGAGCTGAGAAAAGGCTCCAAAGGCTTACGTGAAGATACTGCTCATCTGGTCTAAGCAAGCTCGGATGCGGGCTACCCCAGCCTACTGTTCCTACAACCAGCATGTCCGGATCGTTCCAGTTACCGGGTTTGGCCCAGGCTGCAGCCTGATCCTGTGCTAATGCAATCCCTTTAACGTTGGACCAGTTGTCTGTTATATCATTCGTTGTACGCCAAGAGTTTCCACCTACCGAATCGCCCCATTTCCAAACATCCGACATCCCGTACTGACACAAGCTGAAAACAATGTCGCGGGGTTGCTGACGGATATAATCTCCCATTAGTTTGTATGGCTTGACGGCGGTAGACAATTGATAACCTCCATTGTAAGATATTAAGACTACTTTGTTTGGGTCGTTATCAGGTATTCCATTTATAACTCCCCCATAGCTGCACCAATCGTATTTCAGATAATCGAAACCCCATTTGGTATAAGTTTCGATATCTTGCCGCTCATAACCATAGCTGCCGGCACCGCCATCACAGGTCCAGGGACCAGGACTGGTATAGATGCCGATCTTCAAACCGAGACCATGCACATAGTCTGTCAGGGCTTTCATATCTCCAAACCTTTTATTAGGAACTATATTACCAGCTTCGTCCCGGTACTTACCTTGCTGGGAAGGATCTTTCGAATCGCGGTTATTTTGCCAGTAGTCGTCAATATTTACGTAATTCCATCCGTAATTTACAAGTCCGCTTTTCACCATTACTTCCGCAGCACGCTTGACTTTCTTAGCAGAAACCTCTCCCGCGAAACAATTCCAACTATTCCAACCCATTGGCGGGGTAAGTGCAATTTTATCACCACAGATAATGCGTAAACTTTTTTCGGCTATCCCTTTCCCATTCTTTGCCTTCAATTGAACAACGTAAGTGCCGGCTTTTTCAAGCTTACCAGTGATAAGTCCTGTTTTTTGATTCAGCTTTAGTCCCTGAGGCAAGCCGGTAACCTGAAAGGTCATTGGGCGGTTTCCGGTGGCAGGTATCCTGAACTGAAACGGCGAGCCCGGGCGGACACCGAAAACGCTTGCGCTATTAATCTTCGGTTTTGCCGATGGCTTAGGGGTAAGAATGTAGGGCTCACTTGGGACAGGATAATAAGTAACAAAACTTGCCACACCAACCGCCTCAAATTTTGCATCTACCCAGTCTGCATGATCGCTGCTGTTACTGTTTCCTCCGTCTGTTACCCGAAGCTCAAGTTTTTTCACACCCGAAAGTTTCACATTACATAGCCGGGCAGTATCACCATCATGCATTACACCGCTCGACCAAAGCTTCGCTCCATCGCCGAATACAATAAACTCTACGGCGGGCTGACGTCCTTTCACCTCATCATCAATGCCAACCTGCGCGGTAAACGAATTTGTCTTACCATCGAGCTGAATAAAAAGAGCGCTTTCTGCGTGTGTGCCGAAGCCACGCTGAAAGGTTTTGCCTGCGATGGTCATGATGTTGCCATCAACCGTCCTGTTTTTTTTAGGTATGCCCCAGCCCTGTGTAGCTGGGCTGAGATCCAGTTGATCTAACCAAACAGTTTGTGCGGAAAGAGTGCCTATGCTTACTAAACTTAAGACAATAGCGAAGACAAGCGTAAATATGCTTTTACTTGCTGCATTCATTTTTAATTTATAATTGATAGGATGCGCTGGATCGGCTGTATAAATGGTTTGTATAGTCGGGTTTTGAGCCTGTGCCCCCGCTGCAAAAAGAGCTGTTACCTGTAAAACTATCTTTCTGATATTCATTGTTAATCTAAATCTGTGTGTGTAAGTTTCAATTTTCGTTTTTTTTTAGAACATAAGTTTAATACTAAACTTGTTTCCTTTTTTAAGAATTAGTAATTCCTGCTTAGTTTCATTGTACTTCCATTCATCTGCGTTAATCACTTTAATGGGTTTTTTAGCAACTTGTTGAATTAAAAATGCATATGGAAGTTTATTTTTACCTTCTACAATTAATTCATTTAATTGACCATCATGAGTAATCCGTATAGAATCAAACTCAATACCCTCTCCTAACGGTCGATAATATTGATATACAGTTTTCTCTCTGTTTGGAACAATGTATATAGCTTGTTTGCCAGTTAAAGTTGAATCGCCGATACCCGAATAGCTATTTGTGATATTCATTGGAATAATTGACCCTTGCTTAATAAATAAAGGAAATTGGTTAAGTGGATATGTTTTACTAATATTTGTACCTCCGTCAATAATAGTTCTTGCCCAAAAATCCATCCATTTACCTTCCTTTGGAAGACTAAAATTTACAGAATCGTTTGCCGATGTAATAGCTTTTGTAAATAAATAATTACCAACCGTGTGGCTTTCTTGTTTGTACGATACATTTTTAATTAACGAACCACTTGTTTTATGTACATCTACTATGGTGCTGAATAAATAAGGAATTAACTGACTATGCAACCACACCGCCTGTTGGTAACATAAAGTTGCCTCATTGCCATGATACCAGGGTAAATGATTTGTAAACGCACCATTTTCGCCTCCATTTATCATGCTGGCAGTTAAAGCACCAAACTGGGCATAACGTATCAGTTCTTTTTTATCGGCACGGGCTCCAAAAAAGCCACCTATTTCGCATCCGGGAGCACCGTATCCGAGTTCTGCACTTTTATATATATTGTTTATCTGAAGTTTTAAACCTGCCCAAGAACCTTCGAAATCGCCACACCATCCAAGGCTTAATTTTTCTACCGATGCTTCTACACCTCCCTGATGTGAGAATGGTCGTCCAACTATTGCTCCTTCAGCTTTGCGACTAGTAATGTATTGAAACATACTATTGTAATAATATGGACGAAATTCAGTGTTCGTTAACTTCCCAATTGATGTTTGAATGGTATCGCCAAAATATATTTCACCTTGATCCACTTTAAATCCATACACTCCATCAATTAAAACTTTATCAAGTTGCGAATTCCACCATTTTACGGCATCCTTGTTTGTAAAATCTATGTGCAAGCCATCACCTTTCCACCAATGTGATATTTTGCCATTGTTTACTGCATATTTTTTTTCAACAACCTCATCAAATGAAGGGTGTTTTTGAATCGGCATATCTGTAGCTGTACTATTTACACATCCGGTTAACCACAGTATCACTTTTACATTGCGTTTATTGAAGCCATGGATCATCTCTGTTGAATTTGGATAACGTTTTGTATTCCAATCAAAGTTATTATATGCTGTTGACCACGGACTATCAATAATAATAGCCCCCACGGGCATTTTATGCGCTAAATATAAGTTTACAAGTCTTTCCGAGGAAACTTGGTTGTTGGCACTATCCTCCCAAACAATATGTTCCAATGCCCACCTTGGAGTAATAGGCGCAAATTTTAAGTTTTGAGAAAATAAATTTGTTTGGATAAAAAGACAAATACTAAAACACAAGATGATTTTTTTCATAAAATAGTTAAGTAAGAAATTATTTATTACAATTAATTTTAAGTTTAAATTCATGGTTTCAGTAACATTACCTATATGTAGTAAATCTGTGACTCCTAAAAGTCACAGATTTTTTAAATTCAATCCTATACATAAACCTCTACAAAACTGTATTCTATTTAGTTATAACCTGAGTTCGATAATTATTTGCTGAAAATCATATCTTATGTACGCCTAATCTTGCTTTATCGTCCTGCTGAATTTATTTCAGCATCTTTTTAGTGTGAAAGACCCTGAAATAAATTCAGGGTGACGCCCCCTTAACAGAAAACTTGATTAAAACGTCACAAAATGAGATTTAATAATCGAACTCAGGTTTATAGTATCTCTTACTATTTACTTACCTCCTGCAATAAGGGCATCTAACATAGGTTGGTCCTTTACCACATTATTAGCTCTGTCTAACATAAAACCTATCTCCCAATAGAATGGCAGAATACCATTCGCTTTAGCCTGTTTGGTTAGATAATATGTCCAGTCATTTACAGACTTGTTGTGCATAGCCAGATCTTTAGGAAGATAATTCGGGTTGTTAATCGCATTCCTTCTCCAGGCTGCATATTCACCCAACATCACAGGGATTCCTTTATCAACAAACTTCTGTTTAATATTTTTGAATTCAGTATCGATCACATCCTCTTCTCCATAGGTAGCGTTGCGTTCTGGCTCAATAGTAGAGTGATTCCCTTTCCCCCAGTAGTAAACCATTTTGCCCCAACTTACATCTCCATCTGTTAGTATCGTAAATGTAGAAGGCGTGTA
This sequence comes from Pedobacter sp. ISL-64, assembly GCF_018613605.1. GTDB lineage: Bacteria > Bacteroidota > Bacteroidia > Sphingobacteriales > Sphingobacteriaceae > Pedobacter. Next base: position 126,802 of record NZ_JAGGPU010000005.1, read on the forward strand.
GTCATGCACCTCGACCATCAACTTATTAGGAATTTCGTCTTTTGGCATCGTATTCATCAAAGTAAAAGTTTTGGTAGGGTCAGTGCTGGGGCCCTGCACAACCAGCACCCGGTAACTGTTCCTGCCTCCTGTAGAACGAACCGCCTTGATGAATGTTTCGTGATAACTATTGAGTATGGCCATCTGCTCAGCATTTTCAACCGCAGGTTCATTCGTGCCGGCAAAAATAAGGTGCTCGTCAAAATCACGCATGGTTGTAGCAATCTGCTCCCAAAGTGCTTTTAGTCTCGCATTAATTTCCTCTTGCTTGGCCGCATTGACATTATTTTCGAGCCAGCCATTATCTCCGTGCGTATTTAGCATCACATACATATCGTTAGCTACACACCATCCAACTACTTCTTTCACACGGTTAAGCCATGCGGGGTCAATTTCTACTTTATCGGGATTACTTAAATGAGTCCAATTCCAGTTACAGGGAATCCGCACCGTATTGAATCCCTTTTGCTTTACAAATTTCACATACGATTCGGTCAGTTTACTATTCTGCCACTCACCTTCTTTTGGGGATTCCATGGTATTGCCAAAATTTATTCCCAAATGCATTTTTGCCGCCAGTTGTACAGCCGTACTGCTCATCCCGGTTGCATCGGGTGCTTTTGGCGATAAATTATATGTTGGATATAAATTACCTACTTGTGTAATCTTAATTCTCCTGGCCTGGCCATTACCGGATGTAACCGTAACCACACCATAGCGCGATGCACCTGTACCATTACCGGAAAATTTTAGCTGTAACTGTGTAGCACCTGCTCCGCCCGCTGTGCGACCTATCTCTATCCAAGGCACCGCATCATTGATAGCTGCTGTCCATGCGTCGTTGCTGGTAATCGTCACTTCTGTACGCTCGCCATCTGCCTGCGCTTTAATATCCAATGCAGAAACTTCCAGTTCTGCTGCAACCTCCGACTTCTTACAGGATGAGGAGAATAAGGCGATAACGATCAGGAAACCTAAAAATATCCCGTAACTTCTATTTTTCATATTTATAATATTGTTCATTTTGGTTAGATTATAATTTATTTTTTCACGACCCTCAAATTGTCGAAGGCTTTTTTTATTACCAGTCTTTTGAAAATTTATTTCAACTCACGTATTGTCAAAAACCTGATTTCTTTTCACTTCATGCTGAAGCGCTGCCGTATTGCTGTTGGCCATATAGATCCCAGGAGCAAGGAATTCGAATGGTGTTGAAACCACTTTCTTTAGCCAGATTGACATATGCCTGGGTAACCAGCATTCACTGCTTTTGCAATAGATTGTTTCCCGGCCGGACTTCCGAGTTCTTGTTTTTGGCACCTCGTAAACATAGGGATGACTACGATGCCGAAAGGATAATTTACTATTCTCATATAGGTATATAATTGGTTTCTATTAAAAAATCGATCAACAGAGGGGTACTTGCTACAATTTTCTTAACCAGATATTGCGATAGCTGATCGGTTCACTTTTATCTCCATGACTCTGTAATTTAATTGGTGAGGCGCCATGTTTTCTGTAGGTTGGCTGGCCAATATAAGGGGTGTCCCCTTTGAGTATGGTCGCATTCTGCACGAGAATGCCATTTTGAAAAACTGTTGCTACAGCTGGTGACTTTACAGAACCGTCCTCATTAAAACGGGGAGCTGTCCAGGCTACATCATAGGTTTGCCACTCTCCTGGTTTTAAACAGGCATTTACCATCGGCGGCGATTGTTTGTAGAGACTACCAGCCTGCCCGTTTACATAGGTTTTATTGTCGTAATTGTCCAGCACCTGCAATTCGTATCCGCCAGCACCCCAGGGAAGAGCAGCCAGAAAAATACCGCTGTTACCTCGGCCCTGACCACTTCCGCTTATATTTTCTGGTATCCTGTATTCAATGTGAAGCTGAAAATCCATGAACTTCTCTTTTGTCTGGATATCACCCACGGATTTATCTACTGTCATGATCCCATCAGATAACTTCCATTTTTTTGCTGAAGCAGTATCGCCGGAATTTACCCACTGATCCAAATCTTTTCCGTCAAAAAGAAGTATGGCATCTGAAGGTGCTCCTCCAGACACTTTAGCCGGACTTACCTTTGCGGGTACCGGGGTCCATACTTCCGTATCTTCTGGCTTAGCAGGTTGCTGTGCCTGAACGAGCAGTGCATTTGTTATGAGTATCCCAACAATTAATATTGATCGTTTCATATTATTGATTGATTTTCTTTAGCTATTGATGTATTATTTATTTAATGATTTGATCCAGTTCGCAATTTTTGCAACCTCATCTTTTGGAACATTGGTCATTGGCGGCATCGGTGTGGAATAACCCGGCCAATGCTCTGGTTTAGGCGTATAAATCAGGCTTATTAGTTCCCCAACCGTATACTTTTTGGTGGAAATCTCTTTAAAAGAGGGGCCAACTTGTCGTTTATCCGGATTGTGGCAGGCCAGACAAGTATTTTTAGTTAGCAGCCCTTTCACCTGCTCATAAGTTGGAATTTTCACTACCGATGTTTTTCCACCTGATGAAGACTTTTTGCTTTGTGCCAAAGGCAGCGTTTTAGTTGAGGCCGAATTTTTGGTACTTACTTCTGCAAGGCTAAGCGCTTTGCCTTCCGGAATATTATTTAAAGTATAATATGCTGTTGGATGTACCAGACTATAGTAGTTCTCTTGTGATCGAATACCATCCAAAGTAATGTTGTGAATATATCCTTTGCGCAGGTTGGCTACGATAATTCGGGCAGTGAGGCCATCAGCTGAAACGCGAACGCCCTTTACATTGCATTTTTGACTATTTACCGGCGGACTTCCATACACACTATGGTATTTATAAATAAAGCTTTCCACTGAATAAGAAGCAAGATCTAAGGCGTATTTCTTATCAACAGGTTTGGTGAACGCTATTTCAAACCCATCAGGCATGGCTTTGATGCTGCGCATTTCAAAAGGAATTTTATTGTTCCACACCAGCCGCTGAATCCCTTCTGTGGCCTCACCGGCCGAACCCCATCCCCTGTTGGTCTCGCCGGCGAACAATGATCCATCCTTCCCCCAAGCCAGACGCACAATACCCGACTGAAATCCGCTTCTGAAGGGCCATGCGGCCCCTTGATATTCTCCGTTTATCTTTTCCATAAACAAGCGGCTAACCATACTCTGTCCCTGATCACCCACCAGAAGCTGGCCAGCAAAAGGGCCAAAGGAGCCTTGAGGAATTTTTACTATCTCAGAATTTGAAATACCCAGAATTCCGTGAGGCAGCCACACCGCGGGTATTTGCAGTTCAGGAAAGTTCTTCTTCATATCCATCTCAGTTACCACCTTTGCATTCACATCGTTCTCTGGCTTTACACTGTTTCCCTTGCTGTCGTAAATCATCTTTGTCTCATTCTTAGCAAAGAACTGTTCTGTGGTCAATTTTATTGGAGACTGTGGCAGATTAGCCCACACCAAGCTGGCCGGATGCCCCATAAATGCGCCCTTTTTCACTTGCATAATACTTCCAGAGCCAACCCAATCGCCTTGATTATCAGTATAAAAAAGCTGATCATCAATCATACTAATTCCGCAGGGTGAGCGCATACCTGCAGCCCAAGGCTCTACTCTTCCATCTTCAAAAATATGGAGTGCCCAGCCTCTCCATGGAACCATACTTGTCGGGTTCCACCAGGTTGGCGGAAATCCAAGATTCAGGGTTACAAAAAAAGATCCATCTGCAGCTAGCTTAGGGCCAAAACTATACTCATGGTAATTTCCAGACAACGGCCAGGCATAAACGGTCTCAAAATCGTCAGCCATGCCGTCGTTGTCCGTATCTGTCATTTTGGTCAGCTCCCCACGCTGAACACAGTACAGTGATCCGTCTTTATAGGCAAGTCCCAGTACTTCATGAAGGCCCGAAGCAAACTTTTGAAATGTTGGTTTCAGTGAAGACGGATTTTTCACAATGAAAACATCTCCCCTCCTGGTGGTGACACCCAGATCGCCGTTAGGCAACGTACAGAGTCCGCCCACTTCGAGGATTGCTCCTTCGGGTGCGGGGACTTTCATGATCTTAAAATAATCTTCTTCCTTTGGCGATTCTGCCTGGGCAAAGCAGCATATTGACATCAATATAGCTGTCATTGTCAACAGGCACGAAATACCGTTTTTATAATAATTGAAATAAATACTCATCTGGCTATTGGTTAAAAAGAATGGAGTAGATGATTTTACGTTGAAATGGAACCAGGAGTTCCTGAGTTCCCTGTACGGTTCTGATGACAGGTTTCAATGCTGTTTCCTCCTCAACTGTAATGGAATAAGCTTTATCTACAATAACATATTTACCATTCTCCTTCGGCTCGATTCTATCTGCCTTGGCGAGACATAGGTATAAATCATTGGCATTTCCCCCTAGCTCAATTTCACGTCGAATGCCCTGGCCACCATCAATGACCCTCGTCGCATCCTTAACAGTCAATCCATAGGTGCGGTATTTAAATACTGGCAGACCCGACGCATCAAGCGTATAACCCTTCGGTTTGAAGCCTGACCCGGTTGTGTCTTTTTTAAACTCACTTTGTAGTGTTGCCAACTGCTGAATCTGGGGCATGGCATCGCCGACCTGGATTGCCTTTCCGAGTGGCCGCGAAGAACCGTCGCCCCTATCATGCCACATTGGTGTCGCATCCAGAAATCCTCCTTTCCACAATAGCACCAATTGGCCATTGTCGGCATCGTAGGTATAGTGCACTTGCAACGGACTACCTATGCTAATGGCATGCGTAACCCGTTTACCACCATTAAGATCAATAAAGCTCCTGAGCAGGATATTGCGTTCAGCCTTAATGATTATTGGCTCAACTTTGGTCTCCTGTGCAATAGCCGACCCGCCCGTCAAACAAAAGGCCGATGCACAGGCAATAAAAAAATAAGAATATAAATTCATGCTTATCTGTATAATATTTGGTTAATTAAGTGTGTTGTGTTGGTTTCGCATTATCTTTAAAATTGGGCTACTGACTGGTTCATAACTTATCAACAGTATACCCGTTTCTTTCCTTTTATCGCCATGCACTATTTAACAGCGATCTTCGGCTTTTGAGAAATATGGCCTGCGGAGTTTCACTGTCGAAACATAAAGTCTCCTGCCTAGATGTTCCAGTCTTTTCCCCGTCATCATATAAGCAAAATCAGCAACTTTTACGTCTAACTCAACCGTCTTCGTTTCTTCTGGCTTGGCCATTACCGGATTTAACCGTAACCACACCATAACGCGATGCACCTGTACCATTACCGGAAAATTTTAGCCTTTTGTGTGGATATCACCTTACTCCTTTTCTTTGTATTTCTCATATAAATAAGAGGCCTGAATGAGCTTCTTTTGGATAATTGGTTATTAACATCGAAGTTAAGTCAGAGATACGTTTTAGAATAGATCAGATCTTTCAATTTCCGCTAAAAATGTTGCAAAAGCTTTATATCGGCAGCTCAAAACCCTTTTTTGCTAAATAATAGCATTGAATTGGAAATATTTGTATCCGATTTTTTTCCTTGATCCGTAAAATTGGTAAGCACTAATTGGCGCGTTTTTTTATGGTAAACCCAGACAGATGCAGGCCTACAAAACAATGTGAAGTTGTAAAAAAATACTGGGCAGAATGCAATACCGGTAGGCGACATTAGACAACCATCGGGCATAGGTAAAATAGCGGTTTTTCTGGCTTCTGAGGATGCTCAGTTGATGATTGGTATAATCTTATTGTCGTCAGCTAAATAATTGACTCTACGCTGGCGCAAGTCGTAACAAAAACATGTGTCTTTCGAGAGGCTATCAATGATAGATATTAAAGGGATCGTCATTGCGAGGAGGAACGACGAAGCAATCTTTCATGCTAGTGATCCTTGCCATAAAGATTGCTTCGTCGGCTGAAAAAGCCTTCTCGCAATGACGATTCCTACCATTGACAGATTCCTAAAGAAAGGTCGTCATCTCGACTGGAGCACAGCGAAACGGAGAGATCTTTGGACTAAAGATTTCTCCACTACGGTCGAAAGGACGATACTTCGAGACCATTTATTATACTTAAAATACCCTGTCATTTATATTGTTTTTTATACAATAAATTAACCTTACCATTGACAGGTTCCAATACAAGCGTCGTCATCTCGACTGAAGTGCAATCCCGAACTTTCGGGAGAGAGATCTTTGAAGCAAATTATTGAAACCAAATTTAAAAGATCTCTCCACTAAGGTCGAGATGACGATACTTCGAGATCATTTAACGTGCTTTTATTTGGTTTTACAGTTCAAATACGGTAAAGGAATAAGGTTTTAGTTCGAGAGATTTAAGATTCGAAAAATCCATAGCTGTTTTTATAGGTTGGATTTTGTAATCGCCTGGAAGACCTGATATTTCTTTTTTAATTACTTGTTTGTTTACTGAACTTAACTTGGACAGATCAATATTAGTCTTAACTGCGACTGGAAGCATATTTACAATTTTGATGAATAATTTTCCTGATTTTTGGTCGCGGGTAATTGAGTACGCCACCCGCTTAATTACATCTTCTCTCTTCACTGAAAAATCAACTTGTGCAGGAATGAATTCATCTCCAACGTTTTGACCGTAAAGCTGTTGCACGTAATATCCAATGGTGGGCTTAACTTCTGTATTATTAAAATAGATCAGATCAGGATTCCATTGTGTATGTTTTTCCTTTGCCAACAATGGCGCATAAGAGGCCATAGATACTACATCTCCATTGCGCTCCAGGGAGGTGAGATACAGCGCTTCAGATAAAGCGGTTTCCAGGTTTGTCCTATTTCCCACAGGGAGGCTTGCCGCATACTCTCCCAGATATACCTTTGATTTACTGCGGTCATATTTGTCATAAAAATCCTGATTGTTTATAAACCAGCCTGGTGGACGATAATAATGTTCGTCTATCATGTCAATCTTCATTTCGTTGGCAAAGGCCCAACCTTCTTCATAATCTGTGCCTTCAAAAAATGGCCCTGAAGTTCCAATAATGGTTATTTCAGGATGCGCTTTTTTAAGCGCTTTATAGATCATGGCGAAATGCTCACGAAAGACGTCTGTTATCTGGTCTTCATTGCCGATACCGATATATTTTAAATTAAATGGTTTCGGATGCCCTGCTGCCGCACGTTCCTTACCCCATTTTGTATTTGTGGCTCCATTACAGTATTCAACTAAATCAATAATATCCTGAATATATGCAGGCATATCTGCCATCGGGATTCCACCCTGTTGCCCTCCCCCATTGGCTCCTGAGTTTTGGCAGGGCACCCCAGCGGCGATAACAGGCACTGGTGCTGCGCCAATATCTTCACAAAACTGAAGGTACTCAAAGTATCCCAAGCCCATACTCTGGTGATAGCCCCACAAATTGCGGTCAGGAACCCGGGCCTGTAAGGCCCCAATTGTATTTTTCCATCTGTAAATGTTATGGATTCCATCTCCGTGGGCCACACATCCCCCGGGAAAACGCACAAAACGCGGTTTTATCGCTGCAATTGTATCTGCAAGATCTGCTCTAAGGCCATTTCGGCGATTTTTGAAGGTATTTTGGGGAAATAGTGAAATCATGTCGAGATCGATACGGCCATTTTGTAATGGCCACAATTGCAAGCTCACATCCGAGGCTGAAACCGATGATTTGAGCGTTGTTTTTATTTCCTTCCAGGATTTTGAACTGCAACTGATCAATCCTTTCGAAAGCAAGCCATATTTTTCACTAACAAGCCTTACTTCAAACGATTTCTTTCCTTCTGGAACCCGGACAAAAGTGGAGAACAGGTAGTTTTCCCCCTTTTTTAGTGCAATGCCGTCATAACCAGAATTCGATAATGAACTACCATCGACCGTTAAATTTAGTGCCGCATAATGTGGGTTGTTCGGATGTAGTGGCTGCGCTGTTCGAATTGCAAAATCCCCTTCTTTGCCTTTGAATGTCCAGGAATGATTGCTGTTCCATTTTGTATCATGGTTTTCTTTATCTGATGGCTGATATTCGAAGTCACGATTTTGGATCAGTTCACCATAAAGTCCGCCATCTGCTGCATAGTTGATATCTTCGAAAAATATCCCTGTTAACAGCTTACTGATTGCTTTAGCTTTTTCAGGCTCGGCCGAAATATACAGCTCCGGCTTTGTTAAGTTTGCAAAACGTACCGGATCTTCTTTGGTTGTCTCCGCATCTTGCCGCGCCTTGAAATTCCTGAGCTCTGCAGTTTTATTCAACTCTTCAACCACCGCCCATTTAACACGATGTAACTGCCCACTCACCGGATTGTTTTGAATGGTAGTGGTGATGGTATTGCTTTTGTAGGCAGAGCGGGGTACCTCCTTTGCCGGACTATAGGTTTTGAAGTCTTTTGTTTCTGTCTGAAAATAGGCGCCCTCACTATCTGTGTATACAATCTGATAAATGTCGAGATCTTTACGGTAACTAATCACAGGACGAAGGATATTCTTGCCTTTTTCAAAAAAGGGATAACCTTGCGGTCCCCAGTCAATCAGATTTCTTGTTTGAGCATGGGCAAACTGCCTTACCCGATCATTTAAGCTCCATACACATTGCCAAACTCCTCCACGCCCCTGAATCACATATGGAGCAAACATTTTTTTATCTGATCCCCAGCGGCCAAAGTCCGAGCGAAGATAAACCTGTCCTGTTCCAACAGGTGTCCAATTATTTCGGTCATCGCTCCATGCAAACCGTAATCCATCAGTCGCGTATGAAAACAGGTAAACAGAATCTGTTGCAGCATGTTGCGTTGGTTCTGTTGCAAATGAGTTTCTGCTAAACAACAGAAACACCAGCACTATAGATAGCTTACTTAATTTCATACAAAACGCAGCTATGAGGTTTAAGATTTACGGTTATTTGTTTTCCATCATTCTGAACAATTTTCCCTGTCCAGCTATCTGTAACTTTAGCTATTTTAGTTATTCCTAAATCTGAGCATTTTACAGAAATTTCCTTTAGATCTGGTTCATCAGAAAGATTGAACAGGGCGAGATAGTGTTGTCCGGTTTTAGCATTCGTTGAGGTTACCGCAACTTTCTTGCGATCGTTAAAAAGAAATTTTACATCCGTACTTTCTCTATGCATCTTAAGCACAGCTTTATTGGTAAGCAGCGAAGTGGTAAAGGGATCCAAACTCGGCATATCACCACCAAACATCAAGGGCGAGCGGAATATGGTGAAGAAGGTCATCAGCACTTGCTGCTCATCCTTGGTCAATCTGCTCGCACGGTCGCCGCCTCTTTCTCCGCGAATGGAAATTCTACCCAAAGGAATCATATCGCAATCAGGCCAGGTTCCGGGCTTAATATAAGGCGCCCATGGTTGGGCAACATTAATCAGGTGAGTAATATGTGGCCAGGTATCCCATACATCATCCACCATTCTCCACATATTTGCATGTTGTTGAACGTGTTCTGCTTTTTCTATCGGCGTTTCGCCTGGTGAGGTGCTCAGCACAATCGGGCGACCGGTTTTATCGATTGCTTTTCTGATGAGCTCTATTTCTCCCTGATGATAAGGACGGGAGAGATCATCTATTTTAATAAAGTCGACACCCCAACTGGCGTAAAGTTCCATTATTGAATCATAATATTCCTGTGCACCGGGTTTTGTAGCATCTATCGTATAATTATCAGTAAGCCATTTGCATTGCAAAGCAGTGCTATAGATCTGATCGGCAGTGTATTTTGTACCCTTAATTGGCATCTTTTCTTTAACGGCAAGCGTAGGGATGCCGCGCATAATATGAATACCAAATTTTAATCCCTTAGCATGTATATATTTTGCCAGGTTTTTAAAGCCCTGTCCGTCTGCTGCCGACGGGAACCGGTTCAAAGCAGGCAGATAACGGCCAAATTTATCAATTACATATTTTGGATCCGTTTGGTTATACCCTCCTGCTTTATCATTTTCCACAAACCAGCGGATATCTACAACGATATATTCCCATCCGAAAGATTTCAATTTGGAAGCCATGTAATCTGTATTGGCTTTTACTTCGGCTTCTGTAACTGAAGAGCCGTAACAGTCCCAGCTATTCCAACCCATTGGAGGAGTCTTCGCCCAATTCTTAAAATTCTGTTGTGCGTAAGTTTGATCAATTGTGAACATTGAACAAAGTAAAAGCAACACTAATGCTATTCTTTTCATGCGTTTTATATTTGGTCTTTCACAAATATAAATAATAAACGTTAAAACAACGATTATCATCGGGTCATTTAGAGCGTATCAAGAATAATATTACTCAAGTCGCAACACCGATATCGTTAAGTTAAGGCTTTTAACTACAGATGCACAGAGATAAACACGGATCTTCATACCTGTGTGCATCCTTTCTACCTGTGATTAAATTATTTTTGCTTGTGCCGAATGGCTTAACTTAATGACATTTTGGTAACGCTACAACCGGGGCTAAGCAGCTCAAACAATGTTTCTTTTTTTGGCTTGCAGGGTGCACCTGCCTTTGTGCTTAAACCCGACAGCAGCGGCAGTCCCGATTTAAGCACTTTTTTTTTATTTTTTTATGGTGTGCTTGCTTGTTTCACAGGTTCTATCGGGGCTATAGCGAATGGCGGGACTGAGAGCCCCCAAGAACCACTGGTCATTCATTTCCTAATAAGAATATCTTTTATTTCGGTCGGTAAGACACCAACCAATAGGATAAATGTCGTTAAGTTAAGGGCTTTTAACCACAGATGCACACAGATAACGGATTTTCATATCTGTGTACATCCTTTCTATCTCCCGAAAATCGGGACAAGTCGTGGTTAAATTATTTTGCTTGTACCTAATGAATTAACTTAATAACATTGAGCAGCAACACAGCTGTGTTTTTATTTAATTCAACACCATCAATCAATTATCCTTTCCGAAAGGCACAAAGAGCTGTTTTTAATCCGAATCCTTTTTTTTCGCTCTATATTCTGAAGGAAGTAACTGGTATTTTTCCCTGAATGCCTTTGCAAAATAGTTAGGGGTGCTAAAACCGACCATATAACAGATTTCAGAAATGGTTTTACTACTTTTCTCCAATAAAACCGCGGCTTTCTCGAGCTTAACAGACCTGATAAAATCAACAGGGGTTTTACCGGTAACCCGTAAACACCTTCTGTACAACGATACCCTACTGATCATCATATGTTTGCTTAGATCTTCCACTGATAATTGAGGCTTATGGAGATTGTCTTCAATGTAAAGCAATGCGGTATTCAGGAATTTCACATCATCGGATTCTATTTCCATTTCTGGCGACGCCATGCTCACCTGCCTGGAATAGGTTTTTTTAAAGGTTTGGTGCAGCGTGAGGAGATTTTTGATCTTTGAATGTAAAATTTCGAAATTGAAAGGCTTGGTCATATAATCGTTTGCTCCCGTTTCCAATCCTTTCAGTTGCTCCTCCTCGGCAGTTAAAGCTGTTAACAGGATAATCGGAATATGTTTTGTCCGCTCGTCTGATTTTAATTTCGTGCACAGTTCTGTACCGCTCATTTCGGGCATACTGATATCGGAAACGATCAAATGCGGATGCAACGCCAGTGCTTTTTGCCAACCTTCCTTGCCGTTTGAGGCCTCTACTATCTTATAATAAATGCTCAGGTTATCTTTAAGATAAAATCTAAAATCCTCATTATCTTCTACCAACAAAATCACAGGTACATTTTTTGTCGTCACATGTTTATCGGCTGGCTCTTTTCCTGTTTTTTCTTTGTCATCAATATCGTATTGAACAGACAGATCTTCAGCACTGCTCCGAACCAGATCTTCTTCTACAACAGGCGATAACAGGAGTTGTAGTGTAAAACAGGTTCCCTGACCAGGTTCACTTTCTACAGCTATTTCACCACCCTGCATTTTCACAAATTCTTTGGTAATTGAAAGACCAATTCCAGATCCCTGATTAAGAATGGATGCGGAAGTTTCATGTTGAAAAAAGCGATCAAAAATTTGTGCCTGTTTATCTGCCGGAATGCCTATTCCGGAATCCTGAATCTTTAATTCCAATAAAATTTTACCATCTTCAGTTTTGTTTAACCGCTTATGTAGCATAACATCTACTTTTCCGCCAGGTGGAGTAAATTTAAATGCGTTCGAGAGTAGATTAAATATGATACGCTCCACTTTATCCTGATCGAAATAAGCATACAAACTTTCGATCGGGCTGGCGAAAGTCAGTTTTATCTGTTTACGTTCGGCCAGGTCATAGAAAGAATCTGTGGCATCCTTAATAAAAGATACCACTTCGCCCTCGGTATTGTTTAATCGCAATTCCTGTTCCTCCATTTTACGGAAATCGAGTAACTGATTTACCATGTTTAATAAACGCCTTGCATTTCTTTTAATCATCGCCAACTGCCCATACCGCTCATTTTCTTTAGCAGCAATTAACAGCTTATCAACCGGGGCAAGAATTAAGGAAATGGGCGTCCTGAATTCATGACTGAGGTTGGTTAAAAATTTAATCTTTAGTAAATCAAGTTCCCGTAATCTTTCTGCCTCTTTACGGTCTTGCTCCCGCAGTTGTTTTGCCTCAGCCCTTTCCTGTGCCAATGCAAACTCCTGTTTAAGTTTATTAATGCCTCGGCTACGTATATACAGTAATGCAAATCCTATTATTGCCAGGTATAGGATGTATGCCCAGATGGTTCTCCAGAAAGGGGGAGAAATGGTGATATTTAACTGCGACTCTGCGATGGGAGCCGAATCATTTTCGTAAAAAGCTCTTACATGAAGGATATATTTTCCTGGATCAAGATTGGTAAAAGTAGCTTTCCGCAGTTCAGACGAAACAGTAAGCCAGCGTTTATCAAACCCTTCGAGGTTATATTTATAGATTATCTTGCTTGGATTAAAATAATTAAGCAATGCAAACTGGATTGAAAAGATATTTTCCTTGTAAGTGAGATTTAAGTTCTTGAGCGAGGTGATGGCTTCTGGCAAAACAATGTGCCCATTGATAGGCTCTCCTACACGAACTTTATGGTAAAACACTTCCAGGTCTGTCATTACTAAGGCAGCAGGGAACTTGCTGTTTTTAATTTCGCTGGCCTTGAATACATTAAACCCGCTTGGGCCGCCAAAAATCAGTTCACCCGCTTTAGTTTTGCCTGCAGCATTGATATTAAACTGTGTACTTTCAAGACCATCCGATTGACTGTATTTGCTATATCTGAATTGATACTTTTTTCCGTTAGGGATTACAGAAATCTTATAAAGGCCTTTCCGTGAACTATACCATATATGGTGATCTTCATCTTCCAGTAGTTCAAACACCATATCTTCAGGGAGGCCAACAGTTTCGTTCAGGTTATTAAATATGCCGGTAACCGGATCGTATATACTGATTCCTTCTTTTGTACCAATCCACATCCATCCGCGCACATCTTGCAATATCGAACTTACATCATTCAGTATGAGGCTGTTGCTATCTGTAGATTTGCTTGTGAGATATTTAAAGGTAGCGCTTTTATGATCAAATATATTTACGCCCCCAGTAGTGCCAATCCAGATATTTTTATTTCTATCTTCATACAAACAGGAAACAACAAAAGAATTCAGTGTATTTTTAACATTTGGATTAAAATGTTTAAATGTTCCGGTCTGGCGGTCCAATAAATCGAGTCCGCCATTTAAGGTGCCAACCCAAAGTCTGTTATAAGAATCTTCTAACAATGCATAAATACGGTTATCAGACAAACTTGCAGGATCGCGACTCGGCTTAAAATGCCTGAAATTTTTTCCATCAAAAGCATCGAGACCACCCAAATAAGTGCCAATCCACAATATACCTTCATGGTCTATCTCAAGACTGACCACAATGTCACTACTTAAAGAAGTATTGTTGTCGGGGTTATTGCGGTAAGTTGTAATCTCGCCAGTTGTTTTGTTTAAACACAACAAGCCTTCCCCATTGGTACCAAACCATAGATTGCCATAGTTATCTTCTGCAAAACAATTAACATCCTTCTTTATTGGTTTTTTTCCGGCCAGATACTGGTTAGCGGGAAACTTATAAACACTTTTATGATAGAAACAGATTCCTTTTTTAAAGGTGCCGATCCAGATAATATTATTGTTATCCTTGTACAATGCAGAAATACTGTTATCGCTTAAGCTTCGTGGATCGCTCTCTTTGTTTAATATATAGGTTAATCGTTTGGTTTTTTTATCCAGGATATTAATCCCCCCGTGATCGGTACCAATCCAAATATTTCCATCTTCCCCTTCAATTACGCGGCTTACATTTTTGGAGCTTAAACCTGTATGGTCTTGTTTTTTTCCAAAATAATGAAACTCCCCACTTGCTACGTGGAGATAAAACAGGCCAAAGGGATTTGGCGCACTAAAAATATAGATATCACCTACAGCATCATGACTGAGGCTGTACACGCTTGTTTGGCCAGAAAAGCGCTCATTCACCGCATTAAACCGATGGGTTACCCGATGTTGTTTTAAATCAAACTTATCCAGTACACCATTAGCGTAAATAATCCATACATTACCCTTTAAATCATCAATAAAATCACTTATATCATTATTCCTCAGCGCACTAATCTGCTCGCCCTTTAACTCATATTTTAGAGTTGTATTCGTTTTCGAATCATAACAATAAATACCCTGGTTTTGAATGTTAAAATATAACTTTCCCCGACCATCTGTTTTTACTTCCCGAATGTACCCGCCGGGAATTTTGTATTTCTTAAAATGTTTTTGCTGAAAGCGCTCAAACTTTTCGCAGGTATGGTCATAAATACTAAAACCTTCGTTTGATTTAATCCACAACTCCTGCTGTGGTCCTTCAAAGATACCGATAACGTTACCATTTGGCAGACTTGAACTATCTTTTGAATTGTGCCTGAAAATTTTAAAATCATGCCCGTCGAATCTACTCAGTCCGGACATCGTTCCAAACCACATAAATCCTTTATGATCTTTATATATCGCATTTATTTGGTTATCTGATAAACCATTAGTAATATCAATACGGGAAAACCGATAACTATCATCTTGGGCATAAAGCGCATTACACCATATCAACGCACAGATCAGGGCTAAAAACCTAAACATATTTTTTTATTAAATCGGGTATGTCTATTTAGAAGGAATTACTTACAACTAAAAACACAAGTTCATAATCGTTTGGTTAACGTTAATATTGCTAATTTACAATAAAATCGGGGATATACTTAGCATTCCTGCATGTTTATTCGGTCCAAACCAGTATACCTGCCGGCCCCAGGGTTTTCTTTCCGATAATAAGCTGTGCAGTTTTAGGGAGATTAAAAGTATAATCAGTTGAAGAATAATTAACAGCGATATAATATCCATCTCTCCAATATACGTAAATCCCTTTGGGATAATTTTCAGTTGTAGCTCCTCCATCGGTGTAAGTGCGGGCTAAAATATCTTTTTCCAATTCAAAATCTGCTGTAGCCACCCCGATATAAGTTACTTCTCCTTTGCCAATTTTATGCTTCACTACAGCTGATTTACCTTTGTAAAACTGGTCCTGATAAGTGCCGATAACCGCTGAATTTTCTCCAGTCTGAAGCAGGTCTGCCCAACTGTTCCAGTTGTAATGCTTTGAACCGATCTGAACGTCACCTTTGGCATGCCCCGAAAGCATGTCTGTCGCCAGGATTTCAGCCCCGATAAGACCAGCTATTGGCGCAGCAGTTTTGCCCTCCCAGAAATGCCCCATCCTATTTTTGGTTGCGGTACGGCAGGTGATAATTAAGTGCCCTCCGCTAGCAACGTAGTTCTCCCACTTTTTAACCAAAGCAGCATCTGCCATTTCATAGGCAGGTACAATTACAACCTTATATTTAGAAAAATCAGTTTTTTCATTGATGATATCGACCGGAGCTCCCAGCGATTTTGCGATCTCCATAAATTTAACGGGATAACCCCAGGTATCCCATTGGTTGGTTTGCTTTTGCCTGTCGATGGTCCAGTAATTTTCCAGGTTCCAGAGAATGGCTGTAGATCGCCCTGCCAGTTTTTCGGGCATTGCTGTACCAGGTTTATATAATTTACGTAATAACTTAATCTCTTTATTAAACTGAATATAATCCTCTCCCCCTTGTGAAGGTGTTACACCATCAGTTTGTATAACGCCCGAATGGTATTGTTCTGCACTATATAATATCTGTCTGAAACGGTAAGAACAGGCCAGTTTCCCGCCTGCGGCAAAGGTATGGTATAACCACATGCGCACTGTTCCGGGTAAAAGCAGCGGATTATAGTTTCCCCAGTTTACAGGGCCGGGTTGAATCTCCATCACTCCTGACATTCCTCCTAACTGTTGATAGTATGCTGATGCAAATAATAATACCCGGCTATCACCCAGCCTGAAGCCAAGCTCGCCGATATTATCGCTACCTCCGTTAGGATAGGCTGTGTATGCTGCAAAATCAACTTTTTTCGTTCTGCCAGGATCAGCCCCGGTAGAAACAGCAGTGTAGTTGGTGGTAATGTATTGTACTTTCGAAATGTTTTCTCTTAACAGCCCGGCCTGGAAATCAAGAAAATCTGCCTGTGCATCGGCGCAATAGCGTTTAAAATCGAGCAATGCATGTGGGTTATTCCCCCACCATCCCACCAGGTTGGTATTGTGGATCATAACCTGGTCAAAATTGTTATACCATTGACTCCAGAAAGCTGTTCCCCAGGCGTCGTTTAAGGCGTTAATCGTTTTATATTTGTTTTTTAACCAGTTTCTGAATGCTTGCTGCGATGACGGACTATAATCGGGTTTGGCATCCGGCTCATTATCAAGCTGCCATCCTGTTACCTGACTATTCTTCCCATAACGTTTTCCCATTTCACGAACTATTTTTCCAACAAACAAGCGGTATTTCTGATTAACAATTGATGCCAATCCGCGTGTACCATGCTCAGCACGGATATAGTGCCCATCCATAATAAAAGTCTCGGGGTAATTTACGCGCATCCATGCTGGTGTTGTTGCCGATGGGGTACACATCACAACTTTAAGCTTATATTTTGAACATAAACCTACCACCTTATCGAGCCAGGCAAAATCAAACCGCCCTTCTTCTGGTTCCATTTTAAACCAGGCAAATTCTGCAAGGTGCACAAACTCGTAACCCATATCCGAAATCTTTTTGATATCCCGCTCCCATTGGCTTTCTTTCCAGTGTTCGGGATAATAGTATATTCCTGTGGTGATCAGGTCTTTTTCAGGAAAATATGGATTGGCATTTTGAGATTTCGCGGTAGTTCCGTAGATCACAATTAACATAAATGCCATTAAATACTTCTTCATAATTTTATGTTTGTTATTTTTTTACTTTAAAGAATCAAACGATTAGTAACTTGTTTAATCCATCAGTTAACCTTTATTTGAAAATATGTTGAACAAAAAGGTATAAGTTATTGGCCCACTCCGCATCATCATGAGCATTTGTATCCACATGCCATACATGTGGTACCCCTTGCAATTTGAAGTGTTCGTGTACGCGCTGACTGACATTAAACAGCCCATCTTTGCTACCGCAGGCCAGCCATAATATTTTAAGTTTGTCTTTAGCTGCCGATAAATCGGGTAAAAGTTTAGTATCAGAAAGACCGCCGAACTGATTAGTATTAGGCGCCGATGAGAACCCTCCTACATAGGCAAAAGTATTAATGTTAGCGAGCCCTATGTTCAGTGATTGACCACCACCCATAGATAAGCCCGCAAGCGCACGGTGCTTGCGGTCGGTATATACTGCATAATGGGATTCAATAAAAGGAATGATTTCCTGGAGCAAATCGTTCTGGAAAGATATCCCATACCCTTTATAGCCCCCTTTTCGCTCATCTTGCTCATCTGGTTTTGGATGATTTACAGTGACGTTGGTATTGCCGTTTGGAAAAACCATGATCATTGGCTTAATTTTACCCTCGCTTATCAGGTTATCGATAATATTATCGGCATGAACCCAATATGGCCATTGGCCGTTACCTGAATTAAGTCCGTGCAACAGGTAAATTACCGGGTAACGCTTCGAAGGAGAATACCCTGGAGGTGTATACACCAACATTTCGCGCGATTCCCCCAGTGCTTTAGAGGTGTATTGAACTGAACTGACATTGCCATGTGGTATGTTGTCGTGTTTATTTCTAAAACCCGCTGGTGGATCGTTAAACGCAGGTTTATCGTCGGTCCCTGGTTTGGCAGCTTTATCAAAAATACCTTTTTCTTCTCCCTGCTCCTTGATGTATCCCCTCATCTCCATCCATTTTCGGCAGGCATCCGGCCATAATGATTCCGTATTTTTAGAATGTGCAAGTCCGTAACCATGCCCGCCTGACTGATACACATGAAGTTCGCAGGCAACGTTGTTTTTCTCCATAGCGAGTGCATAAGCAACACTGTTTTGCACCGGAACCGCTTTATCATCCATAGAATGCACCAGGAATGCAGGTGGTGTTTGATCGTTAACCTGTAGTTCGTTTGAAAAATAGTTTACTCTTTCTGCAGCTGGATTTTCGCCCAATAAATTTATTTTTGAACCTTTATGGGTAATATTTTCCTGCATGGATATAACCGGATAAATCAGTATCGAAAAATCGGGCCGCAGGCTGGTCGTATCGGTAGTTACGGATACTTTTTTCGCAAAATGGGTTGATACTGTAGCTGCAAGATGTCCTCCTGCCGAAAATCCCATAATCCCGATTTTTCCGGGATTGATTCCCCACGTTTTAGCATTGCTTCTCACTAAGCGAACGGCTTGCTGCCCATCCTGTAGCGGGCCAATAGCTTTATCAATCATGATGGCATCGTTTGGCAAGCGGTATTTTAATACGAAAGCCGTAATTCCGAGGCTATTTAACCACCTGGCCACTTCATTTCCTTCGTGGGCAATGGCCAGCCCAGAATAACCACCTCCGGGGCATATAATTACTGCTGTACCATTTGCTGTTTCCGACGGGGCAGGATACATCTCAAGTAAGGGTTTTGTAATAAAAGTCATCCAACTATTTACTGAATCTACTTGCGGTTTATAATTGGCATTGGCTATTGCGCCAGGAACTTCCCCATCCCAAAGATTGATCTGTTTACTTTGGCCAAAAACGTTGAGGGTGCCCATCAAACAGCTCAAAACCAATAGGTTTTTTCTTATATGTATAAGTTTCATTTGCTTTTATAATATTGTTCCATAATATACCAGGCCATTTTCCTTTCACCCTTTCTGATAACAAACCTTTTCTGTTATATCCTTTCTGATAAACGGGGTGCATTCTGCCCAACGAGCGATAATCAAACAAGAGCCACGGGGCAATCTCCTCTCTCCAAATGCTATTTTGTGTCATTTTAATTAAAGCATGTAACCTTTACTCCTGCTCAACGGTTTTAATGGTTAAAATTTGCGCGAGTAAATCAGGCGAGGTAACCGTTAGTTTGATATTGCCAGCTTCATGTTTGCTCTTTATCACAACTAAAGCCTTACCTTTCCATGCCTTACGCGCATTACCCACATACTGTTCAAAATCTTTCAGATCAGCATTATCCACTCCTGCAATTACGCCTGGGCCTTCGATCTTGAAATGCAAACGGTTGGTAGCATTAGGCTGAACTGTTCCCTCTTTATCGGTTAGCTCGATCGTGATGTACGATAAATCCTGCCCGTTGGCCAAGATCTCTTTCCTGTCTGCCCTTAGATTTATTTTTGCAGCATCGCCAGCAGTTTTCAGGATGGCTGATCCCGTTTCTTTATCATCTTCTACCCCTACAGCTTTAATCAAACCCGCAGCATACGGCACCTGAAAAGTAGCTTTAAACTGTTGTTCGCGTGCAGTTGCCTGTTCACCGATCAGTTTCTCATTAAGGTAAAGCCTCACTTTCGGATATTTGGAATACACTTCAACCTGAACTGTTTTTCCTTCAAAACCTGGCCATGTCCAGCTTTCCCATGTTGGCCATACCGACCACCAGGTTTCTTTGATTTCTAAAGGTTCAGGAGCAGGTTCACGAACGGCCATATAGAGTTTTTCGTTATTATTGTACAACATGCTTCGGTAATGGGAAATAGGTTTTCTCCATCCGGTCAGATCGATATCACCACAATAAGCGCCATGCCATGGAAAAAAATTATTTTCCCAGTGTTCACCAGGTGTATCCCCGGAATAATACCAACGACCGATGCCTGACTCGCCCAGATAATCCATCGCTGTCCAAACAAAATCACCGATTACGTAATTGTTTTCCTGTACCAGTTTCCAATTATTAAAAGCATCTTTCGGATAGGATTCGGTCTGAACGATGATACGGGAAGGCACTCTTTTATGATCGTCTGGCGCAGTATGCAGGTTGTAATTATAACCGGCAATATCGTGTACACCTATCAAAGAATCCAGGTTTTCCCATTTGTTTAAATTCACAACTGCAGAAGTTACAGGCCTTGTAGTGTCTATTTTTTTTACTTCCTGCAAAAGCATTTTAGCCGTTTCAACAGCCTCGGGTTTCCCCCGTTCTACAATTTCATTACCTATGCTCCACATGAAAACCGAAGGGTGGTTGCGATCTCTCAAAATCATTGCCTGCAAATCTTTTTTCCACCACTGGTTGAAATATTTTGCATAATCGTTACTATTTTTTCCAATTTTCCAGCAGTCGAAAGATTCATCCATTACGAGAAGACCTAGTCTGTCGCATGCTTCAAGAAATGCTTCGGAAGGTGGATTGTGAGAAGTTCTCACCGCATTGAACCCACCGGCTTTGAGCAGTTCAACTTTACGCTCTTCGGCACGGTCAAAAGCAGCAGCGCCCAGGCAGCCATTATCATGATGCACGCAACCGCCGTTTATTTTTACTGTTTTCCCATTCAATTGAAACCCATTTTCGGTAGTAAATTTTAGGGAACGGATACCAAAATTGGTTTTTGTACCGTCCAGTACTTTTTTATCTTTTACTACCTGAACTTGCGCCTGATATAAATACGGTGTTTCAGGTGTCCAGAGCATAGGATCTGGCACCTGTATGGTCTGGCTGATTTCCTTTTCGCTATTAGCAGGAAGTACAACTTCCATCTGGCCATTACCAGTATTTTTAGAATTTTTATTCCAAAGAAGGGTTTTTACGGTAATTTTCCGGGCAGATGCTGTTTCGTTTTTCACCTTGGTTTTCACCAGTACAGTTGCTTTTTTTGAAGATACGTCAGGAGTTGAAATATCAACACCCCAATGTGCAACATGTATAGGATCGGTAACCATCATCCAAACATGGCGATAGATTCCCGAACCACTGTACCAGCGACTGTTCATCTGTTGTGAATTATCAACACGTACGGCAATAACATTCTCTTTTCCGAAATTCAGGTAAGGTGTAAGGTCATAACTGAACGAGGTGTAACCATAAGGATATACACCCAGCGATTTTCCGTTGATAAAAACTTCGGAATTCATATAAATACCTTCAAAATAAATAGCTGTTTTTCTTACCTTCCAGCTATCAGGCACCTGAAAGGTTTTTCGATACCAGCCCATCCCTGACGGAAAAAATCCGCCACCTCCGCCTGCAGCATTTTTAGGATGAGTTTTTCCTTCGATACTCCAATCGTGCGGCAGATCAAGTTTACGCCAACCTGAATCATTAAAATCCTTTGCTGTAGCTTCTGGCGTATCACCTAAAAAAAATTTCCAGTTATAATCAAATAACTGTATGCGCTCGCCATTATCCTTACCCTGAGCATTTCCCAGCGTGCAGTTTACAAAAACCAAAAACAGCATGGTTAAAATCCCAGGAGATAAGCTGATATCATTCCGGGTATTATTCTTACTAAAATTGTTTCTATACAGGATCCTTGATCTCCTGCCAATTATTGGCGTTCTAAATATTTGGCACATAAAAAATGCTAATGTTTTATCATTTATCATCGAATTCAGAATTGCTGTCTGGCAGGTGCCTAAACACCCTATTTTACCGGGGTATATTTAAAATTTTTAAACGTTACCTTTCCTTCTCCTATTGAGCAAAGGCCGATCCGTAAGCTCAAAAATCCGCTAAGTACATTATGGTGCATGCCCGAAACCTCAAAGGAATTTTCAATTTTGTTCCATTTCACACCATCTTTACTGTAATAGAGATCTACCGTGTTTTCTATATTTTTGAGACGTAGGAACACATGGTTGTTCACTACATTTTTTTCAGCCGGAGCTCGCCAGCCACGCAAATCGGCAACGATGTCTTCATTGTTGGCAAGTATCCCGGAAGATGCAGTGCTGTTATAAAAAAGAGCCAGCCCGGCAGTTGCTTTTCCTTCAATTAATACCTCAACATCAACGGTGTAGGAATGGTCTTCGGGGATGCATAATAAGGGAGAACTATTGCCTATAGCATTTCCTTTTGCTTTTACTGACAAGCTGTTATTGGCCAATTTAAACCTGTTGGTATCCAGTTCTTCAAAGAATTGCCATTGAGATTTTAACTTATTACCTGCAAAATTGTCGTTCAAGTTAAAATTGGTTTTTGAGGGGGTTAAATCCGGCTTTTTAATCGGTTTACTGTCGATTACACCTGTGGGTACTTTGTACCAGCCGTCTTTTGTCCATTCTATGGGCAGCAGCATGGTTTGGCGGCCTTTATTGTAAAAATCTTTTTCATAAGCGTGAAACACCATCCACCAGTTTCCTTTTACATCATCGATTATGGTAGCATGCCCTTTTGATCTCCATTTTTCAGATTTTTCTGTTGTTCTGACAATCGGGTTATAAGGTGAATTTTCCCATGGGCCTAACAGCGATTTTGACCTTGCAGATACGACCATGTGACCGGTTATCGGGCCTGCTGTTCCGCCTTCGGCCACAGTAATATAGTAATATTCTCCCCTTTTTATCAATTTAGGGCCCTCCAGGCAAAAACACTCAATAGACCAGTTTCTAGGGATGGGCCAGCCTTTGTATGAACTCTTTTGGTTTCCTGTGGTGGAAAGGCCATCATCAGATAAAGGCACAAATCCTCCGTCGCTGAAGAATAAATACCTTTTGCCCTGCTCATCTGTAATGTGTCCGGGGTCGATGTTGCCGATTTTCAGGTCAACCGGTTCACTCCATTGACCACCGATCGAATCTGCGGTTACCACATAATTGGTACCGTTTGCTGGGAAATAGATATAAAACTTATTTTTATACTTCACCAGATCGGGTGCATACACCGAACCCACTTTTTTGTGCAAAGCGTGAGCTAGGGGTTTCCAGTTGATCAGATCTTTTGAATGCCAGATCAATAAACCTGGATAATATTCGAAAGATGAATGGACCATGTAATAATTGTCCCCATCGCGTAATATACTAGGGTCGGGATAATCCCCCGCGAAAATTGGATTCGTATAGAAGCCCGGCGTCTTCGGGTTCTGAGCTACCTGGTATTGCGCTGTTGCGCAAATGCTAAACTGCAGCAAAAAAATTGTGATTATAAATTTATTCATATATTTTATGTGGTAAAAAGTATTGTTAACCTGTTATTATAGGCTGATGATTTATTATTTTTGTGTAATTCCTTTCCAATTATCTGTTCTGAAAGGGATGGCAGGCAAACCTTCAGCATTTATCAGGTTACATTCTGGATTATCAGCCCAGGCATAACGTACAGCTTGCGGATCCCGCACCTGATCAGCATAAACCACCACATATTTTCCCTTTATGGTGGCTTTAGCCCAGTAAAACTGTTGATCATTACCCGCTATCGAGAACCCTGTTATTTCTTTGGCATCTTTGGTTTGAAGGCCAGCTGAAATATTGGCAAAACTGATGTAGATACGGTTTGCTTCTTTCCGGTAACTTTTATACAAAGGCCCCGATGCTGTGAGGTTTTGTTTATACACCAGTTTATTGGCATTTAATGCCAGGCGTCGGCCAACCTCCTGTTTGTTCACTGGATGGATATTATCTGCTTCACCGATATCGATGATACAGGCCATACCAGTATTGGGTTGCGATAATGTTAACGTTTGAGCTTCCCTTAATTCGGCCCATTCACTTTCGAAAGGAAGCGGCTTTGTTTTTTTGAAATTTGCAAGCTGAACATACAGAAATGGCAGATCGCCTTGTTTCCAACGTTTTCGCCAGTCGTCAATCAGCATGGGAAATAACTTTCGGTAGTTATAGGCCTCGGCCCCATTGGCTTCTCCCTGATACCAGAGAAATCCTTTGATACCAAAAGGAATAACCGGATTGATCATTGCATTGAACAGCAATGAGGGATAATTTTGATAATTCTTTATTTTGGGCAAGCCTGGTTCAAGGTCTTTTTGATACCGCCATATTCCGGCTAAGGAAACTTTAACAGTACCATCAGTGATATTAATTCCCTCTGTAGGAGGATTTAAGCCACCGCCACCCCATAACATTGCTATCCTGAGGCTAATCGTATTTTCGCCTTTTCTAATTAATTTAGCTGGAATAGTATAGGATTGTTTCGGATCACTGTTCCATATGGTTTTACAGATTTCTTCGCCATTGAAATACATCGAATAGTTTATCTCCGGGTGCCCGAGATGCAGGGTTAAATCTTTTCCGAAAAAGGATTCGGGCAAGATTATCTTTTTACGCAGCCATACCATCCCTTCATAAGGCCCGATGCCAAAATCTTTGATCAGTCGGGGCATTTCTACAGTGGGCCAGCCAGAATCATCATATCCGGTTGCTGGTATTGTTTTATCTGTATTATTTTGCGGATGATATACGATATCCCAGAAACGGATCAGACTAAGGCTATCATTTACAAAACTTTGTTCACTTAACGTATCGTTGGCAGCGATATTTGTTTTGGTAATCGGCGAAGTTAGCAATTGCTCCCGGCTTGTCCACGATTCTATAGGCGTGCCTCCCCAGGTGCTTTGGATAATACCAATGGGAACATGCTGACCACGATGTATTTTTCGGGAAAAATAATAGGCAACAGCCGAAAACTGCGGCACATTTACAGGATTACAAACTGCCCATGTTCCCCCAGGGATATTGTACTGTGGTGTTAATTTCTTATCGTGCCCTACCTGAAGGAAACGTATTTGTGAAAAATCGGCATTTGCAATTTCCTTAGTAGCATCCTGAGACTGCTGTACCGACCATTCCATATTGGATTGCCCGGAAGCCAGCCATACATCGCCGATAAGGATTCCTTTCAGTTTAATTTCGGCATTTGGTTTTCCTACTTCAGAAATGCTGAGCTCGTATGGGCCCCCTGCTTTTAATACCGGAAAGAGAAGTTTCCATTGCCCTGCATGATCTGCTATTGCAGTTGCTCTGAATTTCCCAAGTGCTGCTATGATATGCTGCCCAGGTGCAGCGCTTCCCCAAACGGGAATTTTAATACCTCGCTGTAAAACCATGCTATCTCCAAACACTTTTGGCAGTGTAATCTGAGCATGCCCCTCATGGATAAAAAAGAACAGCATAAAAAATATAAACCAGGCTTGTATCTGTATTCTCATCATTTGTGTGTATTGTTATTCTCTCGGAGATGGAGGTTTTCCATCCATCAATAGCTAAGCTTCCATTTAACCGAGAGATCTTCTATATTTACCAAAATCTACGATCCATAAAAGAACCGTAGATTTACTTACTTTTTACGGTATAAACCGCATTTGCTTTTACTTAGATCCAGCAATAAGGGCATTTACAACCCCTTGATCGAGGACTTTATTATTTCTGCGGTCTAAAACAGTACCCTGTTCCCAAAAGAAGGGCTTAAGGCCAAATTTAATGGCCTGTTGGGTTGAGTAAGCTGTCCAATAATCTATCGACTCATTGTGTTTTGCCACATCCGAAGGCAGATAATTGGGATTTGCTCTCCTGAAAGCTGCATATTCACCCATGATTACCGGGATGCCTTTGTCTACAAATTTAGCTTTCATCAATCCGTATATCCTCAGTATTTCGCTTTCTTCTCCCCAGGTCGCATTTCGGCCCGGATCGGTAACCGAATGATGACCCATTCCCCAGTAGTAGAACATTTTACCCCAGTTGGCATCACCATCCATCAATATTGTAAATTGAGATGGGGTATAATTATGCACTTCAACCATCATTCGATTGGCAACCTGATCTGTAGGAAGGGTATTCATCAGATTATTTGTTTTTTCGAAATCGGTACCCGGCCCCTGAACAACCAGCACCCGGTAGCTGTTTCTGCCACCTGTAGCGCGAACGGCATTTATAAATGTTTGGTGGTAACTGTTTAATATTGCCATCTGTTCTGCATTTTCGGCTGGAGGTTCATTCGCGCTGGCAAACATCAGGTGCTCATCAAAATCTCTCATGGTTGTAGCAATCTGCTCCCATAATGCTTTTTGCTTAGCATTAACAGCGTCTTTCTTTGTTGAATTAATGTTTTTATCAAGCCAACCGCCATCCCAGTGGATATTCAGCAGTACGTACATATCGTTGTCAACGCAATATTTAACTACTTCTTTAACACGGTTAAGCCATGCAGGATCAATTGTAGCCTTTTGCTCGTCGCTCAAATGTTTCCAGTCCCAGGCGCAGGGAATGCGTATTGCATTAAAACCTGTCTGTTTTACAAATTTCACGTACGATTCGGTAATCTGGGGATTACCCCAGCCACTTTCACCACCCGGCGATTCCATTGTATTACCGATGTTTATGCCCAAATTCATTTTGGCAGCCAGTTGCACAGCCGTGCTGCCCATACCTGTTTGGTCTGGTGCTTTTGGCGATGTATTATACGATGGATATAAAGCACTTACTTCAGGTAAAGAAACGCTGAGCTGAGACTGAACATCCTCCTTTTTTTTGCAAAAAGCAGTAAGCAGTGTAAATATCAACAGTACTAAGATGTAATGTTGTCTTCTAATTTTTATATTTCTGAACAGATCCATTAATTTTATATATCAGCTGTGCTATAACCCCCGTTATATATTATCACTTGTCATTAATATGGAAGTAATCAAAGTCTGCATAACCTCCAATGTTTTTAGTCGCATAATTAAACAGCGCAAAACGATAGCCCATGAAATGTGGAATGTCGTATTTCATCTTTAAAGGTTGCCCTATTGCTTTCCAAACTTTTCCATCAAGACTGTAAAAGAAATTCGCTTCATCTTTCCCATTAAGCGCGTAAAGGTTATTAGCTTCATCGTTCTTGCCGGTAAAATCGCAATCGATTCTGAAGTAAATTTGGTTTTGATCCAATGGAATTCGCTTTACTTCGACAGGCTTATCATGATCAGTAGTGATCATTACTATCGACTTTTGCCCCGCATCAATTTTAACGCCCACTGATCCATACTTTTTTTGGAAAGCTGAAAACCCGGCAAAATCGCCGTCTTTCATTTTGGAAACATCCAGGGCAACAGATGCTGAGCTGGTTGGTCCAATAGTACGTTGTGTAAGTGTGTTTCTGGCCTGAAAAAAATCAGTGTCGATTCTTCCTGTTTTGAGGCGTAGAAATCCTTTTCTTTCAGTTACAGACCACAGCGCATTATCCGGATTATGATTCCATTGCCAAGCCAGCGGCAAAGCAGGTTCGCCTTTTTTACGGGTAAATTCATCAGAAGACACAATGCCCGGAATTAAACCTTTACTGGCTGGCAGGTCTAGGTGTTCCGGGACTTTACCATTTTCTCCTAATACAGGCCATCCATCTTCCCACTTTACAGGAACCAGATAGGGTGTACGGCCCACCGCGCCATAATCACGAAAAAGATAAGAGAACCAACGTCCATCGGGAGTATTGATCAGTCCGCCTTGAGCAATTCCTCTATCCAGTAAGCCAACTTTTCCTTCCCAAGGGCCGTTAATATGATCTGCCCTATGTATAATTACAGTACGCATTCCACCGCGTGGTGCGCAAATATTAAATAAATAATATTTGCCTTTTACTTTAAATAATTGAGATCCTTCAGCGCCAAGGCCTACTTCTTTTCCTGTTGGTGCGCTGGCGTGCTCGATGAGCACTCGCTCCGGAACGCCTTGTTTAATTCCTGTTAGATCATCATTTAATTCAACAATTTTAAGCCGCTCTGCGTCATAAATTAAATATACCTTGCCATCATCATCAAAGAACAAAGAATGGTCATGATACGCTGGTTTAAAGGAAATTCTTTGCCAATTTCCTTTTTCTATATCTTTTGTTTTAAAAATATAGGTTTCACCTGTGGTTTGTGCAAAAGTGGTTACATAATACGTCCCGTTGTGGTAGCGCAAGCTACTTGCCCATGAACCTTTACTATAGGTATTTTTTCCTTCTGTCAAATTTAGCTCCGGCATATCTGCCAAAGTATCATAGGCATAGTTGATCAGCTTCCAATTGACGAGATCTGTAGATTTCATAATGGGCACACCAGGGTTCATGTGCATTGTTGTACTGCTCATGTAATAGCTATTGCCTACACGTATTATTGAAATATCCGGTACATCTGCATAAATAATGGGATTGGTGGCTTTTTGTGCGTATAAACACGGCACTATAAGGGTGATCATTAAGGCTATCATGCATAACCTGTAAATCGCATTTTTCATATTTTCATTTGGCTTTTTCATTCTTAACCGATTTTAATTTATAATTAGCATCAATAAACCTGCAGCCAGAATTAACGAATGAATTTCCATTCATCGAACAAAAAACCCGCTCCATTAAACACGAAATAGATATTCTCTACTCCTTTATCTATTTTCAGGTCTATTTTCTTTGAAAGTGTAGTCCATTCCTTCTCATCACATGTAAGGGAAACAAGAGGAGTACCTTTAAGATTATTGACATAGACATCAATTCTGCCTTTTCCTTTTGCCCTGGCTTCGAATTTGGAAGGGATCTGTTTGCTAAAATCGGCTCCCCTCACCATAAGACATTGTTGATCTGCTTTTCCTTTGGCGACCATATTGCCCGGATTACCAACAGCTTCGAACTGGACTTGCCCTGAAGTACTTGCAGTGGTTTCTGCCTGCTGAAGAACGAATGGATTTAATGGGTTAAGTTGTGAAGTACCTTTAAAGGTTGCGTTGACCATGGGGATATTTACATTCTTTTCATCTACCTCTATTGGTTCTATACCCACATTACGAAAACCACCCTTAGTACCAAAATAATCCTGTAAATACATGGCATGGTAAGCAAGATAATATTTCTCTTTAAATTTGAACAGGTGAGTGTGATTGTTTGTCAAAGGCCCCACGTTAACATCGCCAGTATTCTTAAAATAATTATCGCGATACTTCCAGCTATCCGGATCTAACGGTGTTTTACTCGTCATATAAGATATGTTGCATTTGGTTGGTTTGTCGATATTGCTATAAGGCCATTCCGTGCGTTCATCCCAACTCGTACAATAGCTATAAACCCAGGTTCCATTGATAAAGTTAAGATCGCTGGCCTCATTAAAATAAGGAGCGGGTATCTTAGCTATATTGCTGGCCAAACTGATCATATCTGCTCCTAATTTGACGATTCTGGCATTATCTGGCATATATTTCGTTTTAGGCGTTCCGGCTCCAAAACTCAGCCAGCCTGTACCCTGGTCGTCAATAAGAACACCGGGATCGAATGGAGATCCGACATCCACACCGGGGACAGAACGGTCGACTATGTTCTTTCCCAGTGGGTCTTTCCATGGGCCAACCGGAGAGGTGGAAGTAAGCATGGCTGAGCCACCACCGCCATTGGAGTAATACAGATAGAAGTGTGTCTTACCATCTTCTTCCAGCCTGGATGTAATGGAAGGTGCCCAGGAATTCTGGCTCCATGGTGCCAGCTCGGCAGTATTGATGAGACCATGATAGGTCCAGTTTACCATATCATCGGAAGACATCATCACCAGTGTACGGATATGCTCGTATGTATTTTTCCCATCTTTTCCTACCTTCTCATACTGTTGATGATCATTAGTGGCATACACATAAATTCTTCCATTGTATTCTACAGCTGTTGGATCGGCCGTAAACATAAAATCTAATAAAGGATTGGCATTATTGGAGGTAAGTTTTGGCGAAACATTTGCGAATTTTTCTGCCAGTTTTTCATTAACTACTTTCGGTTTACCCACCTTAATCTGGGCTTCTACAACTTGTTTACATCCTAGAAAAGAGATAACAAGGGCCGTACTTAACAACACTTTTTTTTTAAACATGCTTTTTTATTTTCCTTAAAAAATGGATAGTCTTTAAGGGTTTTTTTCAATTGGTTAATTATTCTTTAAGCTAAGCAACAAAAGGTGAACCCTTCCGCGGGAATGGCGAACGTTAATCCATCTCAGGGAGGGAATAACCTTATGCTATAATTGACACTATATTATTTACTTATAATCCTGCAAGAGCACACACTGTATTAATAAATGTCTGGTGGTTACTATTGAGTATGGCCATCTGCTAGGCATTATCAGCAGCAGGTACATTCGCACTGGCAAATTTTAATCAGTAAAGCCCTACGGCAGCATACTGCCGTAGGGCTTTAGTTTATTTAATTTTTACAACTCTCAAATTATCAACAGCGCCATAAAAGCTGGCTGCCGAAAGCGTGTAGTTATGTATATACATGATGCATGAGGTATTTCCGGATGCACCTGTTAAATCGGCAATTTTGGTTAGTGGATCCCCCATCCCCTCGCCAAGCTCAGGATGTGATGCACGGAAAGATGTTAATGGAATAGTTACGGTTACCCATCCTTTTGTACTGTACGGTACCGTGGTCGTGGCGTTTATTCGCCATGGCTCCCATCGGGCTACATGGCCATTTACTCCACTTACAATATCAACTGTAGTACCCTTCCAAGCTTTTGGGATATTTACTTCAAATTTAAATGCCCAATCGCTAGCCGCATCTGCAATATTGGTTTGAGGTACCCATTGTGCTGCATTCATGGGTATGTTTGTAGACCAAGGCCATCCGTCGCTACTGGACAAGCCATTAATATCCAACACAAAATAGGTGCTTGAATTGCCAGTGAAATTAGAATCGCCTTTAGTTTGTTTACCAGCGCCCCAGTATTGCCAGTTAAAATTACTGTCCCAGTTTGATATAGAGCCTGTTACTACATCATTAACCTGGTACACAGTAGTAGCCGTGCCAAACGGTGTAGTAACTGAAACCGGTCCGCTTTGCGTTAGTGTTGGCAAAATGAATCCAACAGAACTCCCATTCTTGGATGATACAAATGAAGTAACCGGGGTACCTGCAAACGTCAGCGTTTGAATATCTTTAAGATAGACACCATAAACATACACCGAATCACCTGGGTTTGCATTTTCATTGGTAATACCTGCTATAACCGGGGTCGCAATTATTTTATGATTCAACGTACCGCTTTTGGTGATGATTGATATCTGATCGTTGGTCGTTACAGCCGGCATCAAAAATCCAATAGAATTCCCCGCAGTGTCTAATTTAAAGGATTGGATTGGGGTGCCCCTATACGAAAAGCGTTGAATGAAAAATAAGCCTGAGCCATAAACATAAACAGAATCGCCTGGGTTGGCATATAAATTGGAAATTCCGGCAAAGGTAGGTGCTGCCGGACCTAATTTAAAAGAAAACCTTGTGGAACCTGCTTTTGTAGTATACTCTACCATATAGAGTTTAGCAGTATCAATTTTTGAAAACTGCATGTCGGGTATTCGCACCACGGCGCTGTTAGGCGCAAATAAAGCGCTGTTAAAAGAAGCAGGCACACCATTAAAACTTATTTGTGTAGCATTCTGCAAATTATCTCCGGTTATCACCACATATTGCCCGTTTGGCGCAGCACTATGCAAAACGGTATCATTAGGTGAGGCTGCATAATTCTTGATACTCAGAATAACTGGAGCAGAACTGTTTTCTCTATCTTTTTTACACGCAGGTAATACAGCCGCTATCATTAAGAAAAGCAGCAAAGAGTAGAAGGTTAGATATGATTTTATTTTCATTACAATATCTTTTAATTTTTTTAATTAATAATATGGTACCGGTGGTTCTGCCAATTTAGGGGCGGTGGTTAGCTCAGATGACGGAATTGGCAATGTAAATGAAGAGATAGTTGCCGGAAGCGTAAGTGGTGGAGCAATAGTATCCCTTGTTGCTATCTTCGTTACAGGATCATAAGTAAACGAAATCCGACCGTGAGTAACATCCTGATCATTAAGAAACTTCACAGCATTAGCCGGATCATAATAAGAATACCTCACCAGATCTGTCCAGTATTGTCCTTCAAAAGCAAGTTCAACCCTTCTTTCCGTGCGCAGTAAAGCCGGAGTTATCGCAGTTACAATATCCACGCCGGCCCTTGTCCGCACAGCATTGAAATACTTTAGCGCATCAGCATCGCTCGTAGTACTATTATTGCCCAAAATGGCTTCGGCATATACCAAATACACATCGGCCAATCTAAGCATTGCATTATGTTCAGGAGATGACCACATATCCATTGTTGGCGAATTGTTGTCTTTTTCGTTCCCGATAATGTGCTTTTTCAGGCCGGTACCGGTCGCCTTATAACCACCGGAGGCTTGAAGTAATTCGGGATAAAGATCTCCTCTGAGCATAATAGTGGCCTTGCGCCTTACCGTATCCTTAGCAGAATACATCCGGTATAAATCATAAGTTGGTTGTAAGCTTTGCCATCCACCTTGCTGTTGAGGAACAAGAGTGTTGCTTGGTGAAAAATAACCCTGTAAAGCATTGCCATTTCCATAACCTACTCCTGCGGCCCATTGAAGCGCGAACAATGACTCAGGGTTATCGTTGTTTTGCACCTTGAAAAGGTCATAATAGCTAGGAAACAATGCCAGCGCGCTATTTTTACACACATTGCCCGCATACTTTTTGGCACTGTCAAGCAAGGCCTGGTCGCGTACACCGCCACTTTTGCCTACACCCGCCATCGTCAAATATACCTTGCCCAACATTCCTTGCGCCGACCATGTAGTTACCCGGCCTTTTTGATCTGTTTTGGGAAGGTGTTGAGCTGCGTAAGTCAGGTCTTTAGCAACGAATTTATACACATCCGAAACAATGTTGCGGTTAAGCAGCGGATCTTTTATCAGTTTACTGTTATCTTCAATAATTGGCACGGCACCCCAATATATCGCCAAATTATAATAAGCCATGGCACGAACAAATTTTGCCTCGGCTGTGGCAGCATTTTTATCTGCTTCCGAAATAGACGGATCAGCCTGCTGTTGTATGGCACTGATAACCGTATTGCATTGTGCTACAGTATTGTATAACCCAACCCAACCATTTGTCACAAGACCATTTTGTGGGGTAACGGTGCGTGTAAAAAGCTGTACTATATCGCCGCTATACTGAAAGCTGCCGGTACCGCTCAATATATCGCCAAGCGGTATCAAGGCGCCATTGTTCCATTGCCACCAGTGTGCACCGCCGTAAAGGCTTGCCGTAGCCAATCGTACATCAGCGGTGGTTTTATAAAAATTGTTAGAACTTATCTGTGAGTTGGACGGACGGTCCAAAAAACTCTTTTTACATCCGACAATTGCTGCTGCACATAGCAGGATGATGAAAATTTTGTTAATTAATTTCATAAACATATATTTTTAATCGCTGATCGTTTTATTATCTCAAGGCTATGTTTGCACCAATAGTAAATACTCTTGGCTGCGGATAATAACCGCTGTCCCAACCTGCCTGAAGTGGATCCCATGAACCAATTTCAGGATCCATACCTTTATATTTTGTAATTATAAATGCATTGGATACATTGGCATACACCCTAACAGAACGCACAGATATTTTTGATAAAAATTTTTCTGACAAACGGTAACCTAAAGTGATATTTTTACACCTCAGGAATGAACCATCCTCAATCATTAAACTATTAGGACGGTTATTACCGTTGGTATTATCGTTTCTCAACCCAGCAATAGTTGTATTAGGGTTGGTAACGTATACGTTGTTAACATCGGATGAAGAGCCTTTAGGATCTACCAGAGCCAAGTTTGCATAATCTAATACCGATGTAAAATAGGCAGCCCCATTTTGCGGATTGGTTTGCTGTATAGCCATTTGATTGAATACCTTGCCGCCATAACTGCCACTGAAGAAAATATTCAGGTCAAAATTTTTGTAGTTAAATGTATTATTGATACCAAATTGGAATTTGGGGATCGGGGAACCCAAAAAGGTTTGATCTTTTGAATCGATAATACCGTCGCCATTCAAATCCTTGAACATACGGTCACCGTACCAAATACCACCGCCTGCTGGAGAGATCGGATAAGGTTTACCGCTTGGATCAGCAGGCCGTGCATGGTTTTTAAAATCTGCTGGAGTTGAGAAAATACCATCAAATACATAGCCATAAAATTCGCCAATGGGCCGGCCCACCGTCGTTTTTTGAATGATATCGTTAATCACATAAGATTTCTTACTTAAGTTAGCATCAGCTCCACCTGCACCTAAGTAGGTCACTTTATTAATATTCCGCGATACAGTAAAACTAGTTTTCCAACCGAAATTTTTAGCATTAATATTGGTAGAATTGATTTGAATATCAAACCCTTTGTTGGTTAACGAGCCAACATTGGCAAAAGGCGCTTGCATAGATCCTGGCCCATAACCCGCTACAGAACCAGAGTATCCTGGAAGCGGCACCTGTAATAAAAGGCCTTTTGTTAAGCGGCTGTAAGCTTCTAACGTAAAACTTAAGCGCCCCTTAAAAAGCGTTCCGTCAAGCCCTGCACTGTAATAATCAGTTTTTTCCCAGGTCACATCTGCATTTGCCAAATTGACTTGAAACTGAGCTATACCTGATAGACCATTGGCTATTGTTTGAAGCTGGGTTACAAATGTATTGCCCGGTATGCCCTGGTTGTTGGTAAGCCCGTAACCGAGCCTCAGCTTCAAGTCATTTATAGCTTTTATATCTTTTAAAAATGCCTCGTTTTTAATTTTCCAGGCAAATCCACCCGAGTAGGTAGTCACCCAACGGTTGTAGGACGGAAAATTTGAAGAACCATCGTTACGTATATTGCCGGTGAGCAGATATTTATCATTCCATGAAAAATTGACACGGCCGAAATAAGATTCCTGTGCAGAGCCTCCCGTAGGGTCTGATAATGAATTGTTGCCGAAGTTTGTGGCCGTGGTAGCATCCCCGCCACTAATCGCCTGCACATTGTCTGAAGCAAAATTCCTTCGCGCACCGCCAAGATTCTGAAAAGTGCTTTCTTGCGATTCATGCCCTGCTAAAGCATCAAAACGAAATTTTTTGAAATTATGGTTATAAGTTAGAAAATTGCGTATTACTATATTAAAATTTTGACCGGCGCTAGAGGAACCGGAGTTAGGGTTTACATTACCTTTGCCAAAACTATAAATTGGCGAATACCTATCTTCTGTATTAAAATCGAAATTACCAGATAGCTCATTTCGCAGCGATAACCCCTTAGCCAATTGTATTTCGGCATACACATTGCCAAATACTTGATTTCGCTTTCTTAAGTGTTTGATAATTTCTGCCAATGCCACCGGGTTGGCAACAGGTGGCACCCAACCGTTGGGATCGATAACCCCTCCCCAGGAGCCATCAGAGTTGGTTACCGGAACATCAGGAGTAAGGCTTAGTGCAGTAGCAATTACATTACTGGAGGTTGAGTTTACTTTTTCATCAATATGCGACAACTGAAGGCTCGTCCCTATTTTTAGCCAATTAGTGGTTTTATTGTCTAAATTCAGCCTTAACGAGTATCTGCTAAAATCAGATCCAATGGCTATCCCTTCCTGGTTAAAATACGAGGTTGACAATAAATATTGGGTTCTGTCATCCCCACCGCTTACAGTAAGTGTGTGATTCATCTGCGGGGCTTTCCTAAATAATTCTTCTTGCCAGTTAGTGCCCTTACCTAAATATTGAGGATTGGCAAATAGGGGCCTTTTATCAAAGGACCAGCCCGAAGCAGCAGACCGGGCATTAATAAAAGTAGCAAATTGTTGCAAATCTACTGTGGGAAGTCGCTTAAGTATTTCCTGGTAACCGGCATAGAAATCATAAGTTATCTGCGGTGCCCCGGCTTTCCCCCTTTTTGTAGTGATTACAACAACTCCATTGGTTGCCTGCGAACCGTATATGGCTGTTGCCGAAGCATCTTTCAATACATCTATTGATTCAATTTCGGCAGGATTGATGGCATTTAACGGATTAGAACCACTCCCGGGGTCGTTTACCGGTGGGATAATAATCCCGTCTATAACGAACAGTGGCGAATTAGAGCCACTTATTGAAGATACGCCACGGATTTGGATAGATACACCACCACCTGGCTGGCCCGATACCTGTTGAACCACTACCCCAGCAACTTTGCCTTGCAGGGCCTGGTCAAAAGTAGTTGGCTGGGTTTGGCGTAAATCGTCTCCTTTGATTGAGCTTATTGAGCCTGTAACATCTTTTCTTGCTACCTTAGCATAGCCAATAACAACAACTTCATCTAATTTTGTAGTTTCGATCTTTAAGGTAACATTGATGACACTGCCATCACCGATCGTTATTTCCTGTGGTTGGAAACCGACCATTTTGAAAGCAAGTACATCCCCGGTATTTCCCTTTATAGAATACTGTCCCTGTTCATTTGTTGATACAACCGTGTTCTTGGGATTGTTCTTAGCCTTGAGTAGCACGATTACTCCGCGCAGCGGTGCGGGGTTGTCGCTCCCCACAACCTTTCCTGTAATCTGCCTCTCCTGGGCATAACCTTTTAAGTGCAGGAGCACTAAGAAAATTACCACCAGCAAAAAAGCCGGTAATTTCCGAATAGAAATTGTTTGGTTCATATTTGGTTTATTTTGGTTTGTTTAGCCCTTAATTAACGACACCTCCAGGAGCAGCGAGAAATAAGAGTTTATTCTTCCCTAACACTGACCCTAGTTGTTTGCCATTAATTATTGGCTTTGAATATTCAAATATAGTTTCAAGTCAAACTGACGAATGCCTCAAATGATACAAAGAAGGATATTTTTGTTACATGGCTATCGGTTGCATTTTGATTAGAAAGCTAAACAAAACACCTGTTAAGCACTGAAAAACAGACAAATAACTAAAAAACAACATAATTTTGCCTTATAAAAACATCTCTCCCTTATGTAACATTTTATCAATTTTTAGGCTTTATCTTGAAATGATTATGTTAACTAAAGTCACATAAATCCCCTAAAAACCATTTATGTTTTAACGGATAATTGTAAGCAACCCTTGCCTGTAAAATACTAAAATTAACAGGCAACATTTGTTACCTATTTAGTAACATATATACCCCGTGTACAAATTACCTATAGTTACTTTTAATTGTTGGCATGCAGATCCTATAACCCATGGACCGGCCTTACTTTTTATAATCAGCGTGATTGCTGGTTCGAATCAGTATTACCGTCTATTGCAGGTTTATCAGTTTCAGCCTGCTAATAATAACTATATCTAACCAAAAAAAATTATGAGCATGAAAATCATCAATCTAACAAGGCTGTTAGAACCAACAAGACTGTGGCTCCGGCTAATGTCGGGAAGTGCATGGCCCGTCAGCATACAAGCAATCGAAAACCGAAAAAACACAACATCAACTGATGGTAACAAACCGTTTTCCTGTATTAACTCAATAAAAAGGAAAACAAACCACATTACCTGCATCAATGGTTTCCCTATCCGATCAATAAAAAAAACTATCTGTAAAAAGCTAGTCATTTAACCTATTATTAGCTGTTATTAGATCAAATATCAATCTAATACAGTTTACTAACCAAATCATCTACAACAATATGAGAACCTTAAAATATTTTATGGGCATCTTCCTGTTCCTTTTGGTAACAAGATGCCAAAAACCGGAAGTTGCCCTTCCAGAATCGGACACAACTAATAAAACAACTGCCAGAACGTTAACCGCAACCAGTTATCCAAGTTATAACCTATCACCTCTTCCACCCGATCAATCGGGAGTAAACAGCACGGCGATGCAGCTCTCGGCAAAATTCACACTGGGCTGGAATATAGGCAACACACTTGAGGCAATTGGCGGTGAAACAAACTGGGGCAATCCTATGGTGAGCCAGGCGCTTATCGATCAGGTTAAAAGAAGCGGTTTTACTGCAGTTCGGATCCCTTGCTCATGGAACCAATATATGGCCAACAGTGCTACGGCAGAGCTTCAGCAATCATGGCTAAACAGGGTAAAGCAGGTTGTGCAATACTGTGTTAACGATGGCCTGTATGTAATCTTAAATATCCATTGGGACGGAGGCTGGCTGGAGAACAACTGCACCACAGCTCAACAGGCCGCGGTTAACGCCATGCAAAAAGCTTTTTGGGAGCAGATTGCTACACAGATGCGTGATTTTGACGAACATGTTATGTTTGCCAGTGCTAATGAACCTGCGGTATCAGATGCAACCGGAATGGGTGTTCTGCTTTCCTATCATCAAACCTTTGTGAATGCCGTCAGATCAACTGGTGGCCGAAATAGTTACAGGGTGTTGGTTATTCAGGGACCCACAACCAGCATTGAATACACCAATAATTTAATGAATACCTTACCCACCGATCCTGCAGCCAATCGCCTGATGGTTGAAGTACACCATTATACTCCCTTTAATTTTGCCGGTCTAACCCAGGATGTAAGTTGGGGCAATATGTTTTATTATTGGGGCGATGGATATCATTCTACTACTGATGCTTCACGGAATGCCACTTATGGTGAGGAATCAAATGCTGGAGCAGATTTTTCGCTGATGAAGACCAAGTATATTGATAAGGGCATTCCGGTTATATTGGGAGAATATGGAGCAATCCGGCGGTCGACAACGCTTTCTGGAGATGCGTTGACACTCCATCTGGCCAGCAGGGCATACTATATAAATCATGTTACCCATCAGGCACTCTTAAATGGCTTACTTCCATTTTATTTCGATGATGGGTCAAGTGGAAACAATGCATTTAGAATCATTGACAGGCAGACAAACGGAGTTGCTGATCAGCAAGGCCTTGCTGCATTGGTACAGGGCGCACAAAATAATACCACTTCAACCATCCAGGTGGGACAAGTTTACCAGATTGTAAACAGATACAGTTTTAAGGCATTGGAAATTGGAGGATGGGGTACTGCCAATCAAACACCCGCTCAGCAATGGGCTTATGTAGCGGGGGCAAACCAGCAGTTCAAAGTGGAAGATGCGGGAGGTGGATATTACAGGTTAACACCAATGCATGCTACCGGAAAGTGTTTAGAAATTAATGGCTGGAGCACCGCTGATGGCGGCCAGGTAGCTTTATGGGATTACAGTGGTGGTGCAAATCAAAAATGGTCAATTCAGATTACCACTAACGGATATTATAGGATCATTAATGTAAATAGCGGAAAGGCTTTGGATATTAATGGATCTTCACTCAACAATGGCGGCACTGCTATTCAATGGTCTTATACCGGTGGGCGTAACCAGCAGTGGGCATTTTTGAAAATATAGACATTACAAATCAATAATCTAATACCGTTGCTCCGCAATGGTGCCTGTTTACCATGCGCTATATGATGAAACGGGGCAGGCAACAGGATATTGGCTAACTAATATGCTATTCCAAGAGGAAGCCAAAGCGGTCGCCAGAAAGATCGAAATCCAATAAAAAATGCCGCATACAGCGGCATTTTTTTTTACATAATCTCGATCAATAGACTTAAAAAAAGAGCTGATGGCAGCTGGAAGATCAATGCATTACCCCCTAAGCTGGAAAAGAGTTTTAACATCCTGACCAATTAACCAGTTAATAAATGTGCGAGAATAAAAGATACATCTGCCGGCTTTCGTACTAAAAGCGCTTTGCTGGATTAATTAATGGTAAACTGAAATAAAAAACCGAGCCCTTTGTTAACTGGCTTTCTGCCCATATCTTTCCGCCATGTCTCTGTATAATCTCGGCAGATAGATAAAGTCCTATTCCAAAACCGGCAACAGTACTCATCCGATTGTTTTCTACCCGGTAAAACCGTTCGAATAGTTTTGGGATATCGTTTTCATCTATTCCCATGCCATGATCCATTATGCGGAATACAGCTGTACCGTTCTCAAGATAACTGTCAATAGTTATTTCACTATCGGCCGGCGAATATTTCACCGCATTGCTGATCAGATTATTGACCACATGGCCAAGTTTGTCTCTGTCTGCGTTCACAAAAAAACCTGGCTGGAATGTGAACTTTATATTATGGTTGTTTACCGTTGCAATATATTCCTCTACCACTTCCTTAAGCAGGACAGACATTTCTATGGGCTGAAAATCCGTCAGCATTTTTCCCGATTCCAAACGCGAGAGGTTGAGAAAACCATTGATCATGCCAGTCATTTTATTGATCTGACGCTCAGCGCCCTGGAGGGCCTTGTCTGCAAAGCCGTTCATTGTACCCTTGGCTTTCAGCTGCATAACCTGAATATAACCTTTCATGGAAGTAAGCGGTGTCTTGAGTTCGTGACTGACCATTGCAATAAAATCATTCTTCCGCTGTTCATCCCTTTTCTGATCTGTCACGTCCATTAAAACAGCATAAAAGCTATCAAAATCGCCATAGCTGCCTTTTTTTAACTTGCCTACGATCCTCATCCAACGGTTCTCACCAGAAATAAGATGTTTGATCGGATAGGTATAATCCAGAGGCTTTCCAAGATTGATACAGTCATGAACGACCCCTTGGAGCGCTGATAGGTATTCGGCACCAACACTGCTCAGCACCATTGCCCAGCTTATCTCCCCCTCAAAGGGCAGACCACAGAGTTTCCTGAACCGCTCTGATACTTCAACCCGTCCTGTTTTGATATCCAGGTTACAACTACCCAGCTCTGCGGCGTCGAAGGCCGACTGTAAGTTATCTTCGCTCTCCCTCAGCGCATCGAGTGCGTCTTTAAGCTGAGCGTTCACTTCTTTCTGAAGATCATTGACCGCTGCGAGTTTTTCATTGATAGTTTCGAGCTCCTGTGTTCTTAGCCTGACTATATTTTCAAGGTTTTCATTGAGTTCATCTGCATTTTTTCTTGCCGCTTCAAGTTCCCTGTGCCTGGTTTCCAAAAGCAACTGGTTTTTCTTCAGCTCGCTCAGATCGGTAATAATGACGCTTAGTGAAGTGCCTTCATCAAGGTTAAGCGCCTTTAGAGAGAGCTGAGCCGCCAAGGAAGTTCCCGAGCTGTTCATGATATCGACTTCTGCCCTGGTGTCCACTTCCCAAGCGCCATCGATTGTCTCTCTGACAAAGGCCTGATCTTCTGTTGAAAAAAATGCCAAAAAGTTTAGACCGATAACTTTTTCTAAAGGTAGCCCCAAAAGCCGTGCGAGTTGTGAGTTGCAATACAGTACCCTATAGGATTCATCGAGCGTAAGTGCGCTTTCGGTCATCTGTTCGATAAAGATCCTGTAGGTATGATCAGCACTCTTAAGCGTAAAAAGCTGATGACCATCCTGACCATTTACAATCAGGGCATCAACTTCTCCAGAGCGGATTGCATGGATAATATCGTTGGCTTCCTCGAGCTGGATACGAAGTTCTTCATAGGCCCGCTCGAGCCTGATATGTTCACTTGACTTCTGCATAACTTAATAACTGATACCCAAACCTTTCAATACTTTCGCACGGTCAGAGCAGTCTCCTATCAGTTTTTTGATAGGAACTGGCGATTTTTTGATCAACATCGGGATGGCCGTCACATCTTCCTGCTGCACTAATAAGGGCTGCTGATGTGCATCAATGATATCCAGCTCGTACCTGCCAGCAATAAATTCCTCACATATTGCACGGATGTTGACAACTGCCCTTGCGGAAACTGGTGATGCACCTGCAATAAAAAGCCTAAGCGAAAAAAAATCAGCGCTTTGAGTACTATCTGGATGATCGGGGTTTCCTATAGGCATAACTAATTATTAATCTTTGTACGTATGTCCAGCCCCACAAGAACTTTTTCCTCATTTGAAAGGTCGCCTATAATTTTACGGACCGGTTCAGGCACCTTTTTTACCAGTGTCGGAATGGCAAATATCTGATCACCTTCAGCCAGCTGTGGTTTTTCCAAAAGATCGATCACCTCAATACTATATTCTCCTTTCAGATGCTCCTCGCAGAGTTTTTTCAGGTTTTCCAGTGCGACTACCGATTTATTGGTTTTACCGGCCACATATAGCCGGAGTTCATATGCTTTCCCCACTATTTATTTTTTTTGTTTACATTTTTTTCTTTCCCACTTTCATCTCCCCTGCGCAGATCAGCAATTTTGTTTATCGTTTCGCCCATGATCTGTTTTTTTAAGGCCTCTTCAACATAAACTTTATTGAGTTCCTCTTCTGCTGATTCATATTCGGATCTTAAACTTTCGATCTTTGATTCTAAAATTTTCCGTTTTCGCTCAAGTTCACGGTCCTTACGGCTGACAGCTTGGGCATGGATGACCTCGCCAGTCTGCGCCATAAGCATCCTTGCCTCCCGCGCCGAGCCGGTTAGCACGCCATCCTCGGTCAGATATACATCCACCAGATCTAATCCCTTATCGGTAATCACAAATTCGCGTATCTGGTTTGAATGTTTCATTCCTCTTGACTTCATGATATACATTCCACGATTCCGCTCACCGTTGCTCTCTATATCACGGATTAAAAGCCAGGCATCAACAAGCGAAGAAACCCCTTCATCGGTCTGTTCATTAACTATATTATTAAGGGTGAGAGCTGTAAACATTACCGTAATCTGTTCAGCCTGCAGAAAATCGATCAGGCGCACGAGCATGGTTTTCACATCACTGACCGATCCTATCGTGATCAGATTGGTGATCGGATCAAGTATAACAACAGATGGCTTGGACTTTCTAATTGCCTTATGGATCGCTACCAGATGCATCTCCAGTCCGTACAAAGTAGGGCGTGAGGCGTAAAATTCAAGCGTTCCTTCCTTAAGGTGTTTTTGAAGATCTAAGCCTATAGAACGCATATTTCTGATGATCTGTTTTGGGGATTCTTCGAAAGCAAAAAAAAGGCATTTCTCTCCCCTCAGGCAGGCCGCATTGGCAAATGTTGCTGCTATACTGGTCTTACCCGTGCCGGCCGTCCCTGAAACCAGGATACTGCTCCCTTTATAAAAGCCAGAATTTCCCAGCATTTTGTCCAGCGCGGCAATACCTGAGGGCAAGCTTTTTGTGGAGACCTCATGATTCAGCTCCAGGGAGGTAACGGGAAGCACAGAGATGCCCTCATCGTCGATCAGAAAGGGATATTCATTGGTTCCATGGACCGATCCCCGGTATTTTACAACCCTGAGCCTCCTAGTGGAGATCTGGTTGATAATCCTGTGATCAAGTAAAATTACACAATCTGACACGTACTCTTCAAGGCCCTGGCGGGTAAGGCCATTCCCTCCACGTTCACCTGTTATGACGGCTGTAACGCCTTTCGATTTTAAAAACTGAAAAAGTCTCCTGATCTCTGCCCGCAGCACTGCTGTATTATTTAAGCCCGCGAAAAGGTTTTCGATGGTATCAAGTGCTACCCTTTTTGCGCCTATACTGTCAATTGCATAGCCAAGCCGGATAAAAAGCCCCTCTAGGTCATACTCTCCGGTCTCCTCAATTTCTGAGCGGTCAATATGCACGTAATCCAACCTTATCTTCTTATCCTTTTCTAATTGTTCCAGATCAAATCCAAGTGATGCTACGTTCGCTTTAAGTTCTTCGGCCTTTTCCTCAAAAGCCATAAATACTCCTGGTTCACCGTAATCCATGGCTCCTTTTACAATGAACTCTATGGAAAAAAGTGTTTTTCCAGAACCGGCCTCACCACAAACAAGTGTGGGTCTTCCCGAGGGCAGCCCGCCTAATGTAATCTCATCAAGTCCGGAAATACCAGTAAGTGTTTTAGGAATTGTACCAGTTGAGCGCCTTTCCAGCTGATTTTTTGATTTAGCCATTTATCTTTTTTTAACGCTTAAACCTTTTATAATAATATCGATCGTTCTTTCTAAACAAACAGGGAATATTAAAAAATGTTTGCAATAAGCGCATATATCAATGCCAGAATTCACTTTATTTAACTTGAACAACAGCCATACATCCGTTGCAGGCCAACAAAAAAACAGAGAAACATCTTACCCCCATCCGTTCATCCAACATCAAAGGTCATTCCGCATCTATCCGGCAGAACATATAAAAAGCGGGCATCCCATACCGCTGCCCGCTTTTAAAGTGCTAGGCATTTCCGCCCGCATTTCCGGCAAGATCTCCCCCAACATCATCTTCATCATCAGTTTCACCGGTAAGCCCCCGTTGAACCTCGTTATCATCAGCTTCTTTTTCTTCGTTGGGACTTATCCTCGACTGTTCATTGCCATTTTCATCTTCGTGGTCTTCTTCTTTTGGATCGATGTAATTTTTCATAGTATCTGTTTTTATTGTAAAACAGATACTTTATACTATAGTTTCAAAAAAT
The DNA here is from genome assembly GCF_018613605.1 of Pedobacter sp. ISL-64. Lineage (GTDB taxonomy): Bacteria > Bacteroidota > Bacteroidia > Sphingobacteriales > Sphingobacteriaceae > Pedobacter. The sequence continues at coordinate 171,255 of NZ_JAGGPU010000005.1, forward strand.
TAACAAAGTGGCACTAAATGGTTGCCTGTTCAATAACTGGTCGGGATAGGAAGATTCGAACTTCCGACCTCCAGCACCCCATGCTGGCGCGATACCTGGCTACGCTATATCCCGTTCGCCGGATTCCCTTTAGGGAACACGAAAATTGGTACAAAGATATATCACATTGCGCTTTTGACAGAAAAATTTTTAAAAAAGGTTGAAGGATTATTGAATTTTCAACAGAAAATGAACAGCTCTTTACCTTAAACTTTTTAACAATGCGAATGTTATATAAAAATGGAAAACATCGAACAACTCATTATACCTGCCGCAAGAAAAGGCGATACAGAAGTTTTAAAAGAACTAATACGCAGAGGAGCGGATATAAATTTTCAGGACGATAAAGGTTATACCGCTTTGATTATTGCCTGCTACAACAACCAGCTGGAAGCGGCAGCATACCTGATTGCTTCGGGAGCAGACCTAAATCTTGGAGATCAGGGAGGCAACACAGCTTTAATGGGTGCAGCATTTAAAGGCTATACCGATATTGCAAAACTATTGATCGAAAGTGGGGCAGACATTAATCTTCAGCACGGAAACGGTGGAACTGCATTGATGTTTGCTGCAATGTTTGGCCGCAATGAGGTATTAAAACTACTTTTAACGCATGGCGCAAAAACTGGACTCCGGGATATCAGGGGGCAGCACGCATTAGATTTAGCCATTTTACAGGGGAACGAAGCTGGAGCAGAACTGCTTGAATTATACAGCAAAAATGTTAATCTTGCAAAAGCGCCTTAACCAGCCCTTTCCACTGCGGATATGAAAAACCCAGTTTGGCGGCCATACCCACCATAAAATTCCTTCCCTTATCATAAAGACTGCCATTATCCGTATTTGGAACTTCATTTCTGGCATGTTCTTCTGCACTAACACATCTTCTAATCTGCGTAATGATAAAGCTTGATGTAGCCTCACTTTTTAAAAAGTGGGCAGTTTCCTTTTTTCGCGACAAAGGGTGTGCACAGGGCCTTACTCTCATGGATAATGTTTGCTTTTTATCGTCGCTTTCAGTTGTGATCTCCTCGATTTGAACCCAATCATAGCCCATTCCGGCCTGCGTTCCAGGACCGGGGATATCGATCCTGATATAATCATTTAATTGCGCCAGCCTATCTGCACGGATGCCTTGAGGATCGATTAATTGGAAAGCAGATATACCTGCATAACGTCCCCATTCGTTTACTGACAATAATCTGGTACACGCTCGTTCAAAAACCTTTACCGCTTCTGCCAGGGTGCTACAGTTCCTGCGCTCTATTACATCCATCTCGCTACCGGTATATTGGGTAGGCACGGTTTCTAAGTTGTTTTTATTTTCCATAGCCAATAAATTTGGTGAAGGCCAACAGCCTTCACCTGGTTTGTACCTTAAACTATGCTGGTATTTTTCTTTGAATTTCACGGTCCCAAAAGCGGTGCAGCGCAATCATTTCTGTAAAAGTCTTTGTAAGGGCATCAATATCCTCAGTAATCAAAATCCCTTCACGTATTGCGGTACCGTCGGCGTATTCTGCCGGTAGCTTTTTAGCGAAATAAGTAGATTCCAATACTTGGAGCGCCTGTTTGTCGGCAGCAATTGCCTTACAATGCTTAAAAGCCTCATTTAAGAAATGAATGGCATTGGCTTCTCCACTAAGTGCATTAACTGAATCGACTCCTCCAGGCACGTATACTGCATCGTAAAGAACGGATGCTGCTGTTAGAAGACTTTCATCTACTGTAATATTTTTACCACCGGCTGAAATAATTTCACCCAACCTTGGCGCTATAATATGCACAACCGCTCCCTGTGCAACAAGGAAATCTTTAACTTTGCTAAGTGTCTGTTCATTTACTCCATCTGCAGCAAGTATTGCAATTTTTCTTGACTTGATGGTATCTTTGATCGTTGTAGCCATACTTAGCGCTATAGACCTTGCAAGGCTTCCTTTAGGGTTTACAGAAGCATAATCCTTCCTTTTGCCATCAGCTGGCAGGCTATTGTTTAGGTCTGCCAACGGGATTTTTGGAATCTGCAGGCCAAGTGCCTGCGCAACTGCCTCAGCCAGGCCCTTATCTATCTGGGTTAATACAGCCAGCATACGCTCGCGGACCGGAATAGCTTTTACTTTGCCGAGTTCAAAACTAAGGGCATCAATAAGGTGGTTTTTTTCGGCATTGCTCTGTGAATTGAAGAACAAACGGGCCTGCGAAAAATGATCAAAAAAACTTCTGCTCCTTGCCCGGATCTTTCTGGCATCAATTACTTCATTATGACTTACAAAGCCACCCTGTGCAGCAGGTGCCTGCCTTGGGTCGTTTGCGCCGAGTCCGTTCGGACCATAACTGGTTTTACCCCTGTTAATTGTTTGGCGCATATGGCCATCGCGTTGGTTATTATGTACGGGAATTACAGGTCTGTTAATCGGGATTTCATGAAAATTTGGGCCACCCAATCGGATTAGCTGGGTATCGGTATAAGAAAACAATCTGCCTTGTAATAGCGGATCGTTAGTAAAATCGATACCTGGCACAACATGACCAACATGGAAAGCGACCTGCTCCGTTTCAGCGAAAAAGTTATCGGGATTTCTGTTAAGTGTCATCTTACCAATACGCTGCACAGGAACAAGTTCTTCAGGGATCAGCTTGGTAGGATCCAACAGATCAAATTCAAACTTAAACTCATCAGCTTCAGGAACGATCTGCACACCGAGTTCCCATTCTGGAAAGGCGCCGGCCTCAATAGCATCCCAAAGATCCCTTCTATGAAAATCAGGGTCTTTGCCCGAAATATTCTGTGCCTCATCCCAAGCTACCGAATGAACACCCAAAAGTGGCTTCCAGTGGAATTTAACAAAACTGGCTTCACCATTGGCATTCACAAACCTGAAGGTATGTACGCCAAAGCCCTCCATCATGCGGTAGCTCCTTGGTATGGCGCGATCACTCATCAACCACATAATCATATGCGACGACTCTGGCATCTGAGAAATAAAATCCCAGAAAGTATCGTGAGCCGAAGCGGCCTGTGGCATTTCGTTATCAGGCTCTGGTTTTACTGCGTGAACAAGGTCTGGAAATTTAACCGCATCCTGAATAAAAAATACTGGCATGTTATTACCCACAAGATCAAAGTTCCCCTGTTGGGTATAAAATTTTACTGCAAAGCCCCTTACATCACGTGCCAGGTCTGTCGATCCCCTGGAACCTGCTACTGTTGAAAACCTAACAAACACCGGAGTTTCTGCTCCCGGATCGCATAAAAATGCAGCCCTGGTTAACTTAGACATGTCTTCGTATACCTTAAAAACTCCATGTGCAGCCGAACCCCTGGCATGCACTACCCTTTCGGGTATGCGTTCATGATCGAAATGTGTAATTTTCTCCCTAAGGATAAAATCCTCTAAAAGTGTTGCTCCTCTTTCTCCGGCTTTGAGCGAATTCTGATCATCGTTAATACCGACCCCATGGTTAGTTGTTAAAAATTCGCCTGTCGAATCTGCTACGAAAGATTCGAGATTAGCCGTCTTATCATTTTCCGGCTGGGCAGGTTTAGTTTTTCTTTTTGGTGCTTTCTTGTCCATAGTTTTTTGCTTGCGCCTCTTTTTGGGCTATTAACAATTAATTTTCTTCTGTGATTAATGCATTACTGGTTGAGGGAAAAACTATCGGCCAATGTGCCGTTGGCACGGACAAAGTTTATCTTTGCCAATGTATTTTCATCAACAATCTCTGATATTTTTTATGGCACCGGATGTATTTTCGGTGGCATATAGAAAACCTGCAAAAACAACAAATGGTTTTAACAATTTGCCCTACCATGTTAAGTACCAACTTTGGGCAACGCTTTTAAAAACTCTGCTTAGGGATAACTAAGTACTTACACTATTAGCGTCCGTAAAGTTCGGTTTCTGATTTCAACCATTTTCGAAGCGCTTTGTTTGCTTCATTTTTTAACTAACCAAAAGTTGTATTGTTGTCGTGGGTTCCGGTATAGATAATAAAAGTGTTTATTGAATTATACGCTTTCAAAAAAATTAATCCTGATGAGGAGTTCCGTAATCTTCTGCGCGGTCTGCATCCGAATCCGATTTTGCTGCCTGTTTTGATAATTCCCTGGCAGATGCCTCATCCTGGTAAGCACTATCTGCATCACTAGCCTCAATCTGTGAATGCGGTACAATACCAACCGTATTTTCATTGTCCTGTTGATCTGTTTTTTTGTTTTCCATTGTTTTAAGTTTAAACATTCAAAATTATTTCCTGCAAGAAGCGCAAACCTTTGTTTTAAAGCATGTACTTCATTAAATAAACAAGGTAAACTGTTACAGGTTTGATTTATTTAACGGTTAAAGTATTTGGTTACAACACCGGTTAACATTTCAATTAAATGTTAACCAGCAGACACAGTACCAACATGTGTTTAATAACTTAAAAAAGGAACGCCCAGGTATTTATATCCCCAAAGCCAGCAAGAGAAAACAAAAACTGAAAACCATCTGAAATTTTCACCTGTTTATATAACCAAAAACAACCCCTTAGACTTAATACTAAAGAATATGACAAACAAGCAAAACTTTTTTGAGCGTATATCTGACAGGATTACTTATTGGACCGGAAGTGCAAGCGCCTTCACCATAGCTGTCGGCATTATCGTAATCTGGGGCATTAGCGGACCTATTTTTAACTATTCGGATACCTGGCAACTGGTTATTAATACCGGAACAACAATTATTACTTTTTTAATGGTATTTCTGATCCAAAAAACCCAGAATAAGGACTCGAAAGCCATACAATTAAAACTTAATGAGTTATTGGCAGCCAGCAGACATGCCAGTAACCGCATGGTTGATATAGAAGATCTTTCGGAAGCAGAACTGGATGTACTGCACAAATACTATGCGAAACTTTCTGATGTGGCAGAAAAAGAAGAAGATATCCACCATTCCCATTCAATTGATTCTGCAAAGAAACGTTCAGAAGAAAAATTAACAGGTGAACCCAGATTAGTTAAAAATAAAAAAATGGTTAAACCTTAGTTGTTTCATTTATAATTTAATAGCACATTAATTAATAAGCTAAGCTTATATTTCTGCTATGAAAAATAAAAACAACCCGAACCAACACTGCTTTTTTATTGTTTATTACTTAAATACAGCAATAAGCAATCAACTTTAAATTATGATAAAACAAATATGAGCAACCTACCCTTAAATAACAACCAAGAAGATCTGCATAAGTTAAAGAAAAAATTTGATGATGGGTTAATTGAATCATCATGGAGCGAAAATGGAGAATTGACCTATATTATCAACGATGGATTGGATTTAAATGAATATGCTAACCTGGCCAAACAGATTCTGGAAAGTGAAGGCGATATTGCCCATGATTTTACCGGCAAGGTTACCAATAAATCAGGAACTTCATCCGCAAGATTCGAATACAGGTCTGGCTGGTTTTTAGATGGCATGGCTGATGGAGAAATTGAATAACCGGTAGCAGCAATGTGCAAACATACTGATAACGAAATATGAAATTAGGGAAAGCATACATCGGCACATCGGGATGGAAATACCGCCATTGGGAAGGCAATTTTTATCCTGATGATCTTAAAAAGAAAGATCAGTTTAAATATTTTACCGAACATTTCGATACTGTAGAGCTGAATAATTCATTTTATCGCCAACCAAGTATTGATAACTTTAAGCAATGGCAATTGCAAAGCCCGAAAAATTTCACTTATACTGTTAAAGCCAATAGATATTTTACACATCTCAAAAAATTGAATGTGGAAAAGGCCGAAATCCTGGATTTTTTAAAAGCCAGTGAAGGGCTGGAAAACAAACTGGGACCTATGCTTTTTCAGCTCCCGCCTAAATGGAAATTAAATACCGAAAGGCTGGAAAGGTTTTTAGAATTGCTTCCTAAAAAGCACCGATACACTTTCGAATTTAGAAATCCAAGTTGGTATCATGATGATGTATTTATGCTGCTCGCCAAACATAACTGTGCTTTTTGCATTTATGAGCTGGCCGGGCATCAATCTCCCATTTTGAGCACAGCAGATTTTGTGTATATCAGACTACACGGACCTGAAGGAAAATATCAGGGAAGTTACAACGAGCATAGCTTAACAAAATGGAACAACATGTTAATTTCGTGGATCAAAGAAGGAAAAGACGTGTACCTCTATTTCGATAATGACCAGGCTGGTTATGCTGCTTTTAATGCGCTCGAAATAAAAAAGATGATCGGTCCAGCGTATCAAAAATTTGGCAAGTAAAAAAATTAGGCTAAAATACCCAAGCTTATGTTGGTTAATTTTTCGCTTTGCTTAAAACTTTTAATCTGATGGTTCTGTTTATTTTAACAAAGTAAACCGCATTATGGCAAATACGAAAAACGACAGAAAAGACCTTGAGAAAGGTAATCAAAGGAAAAACCAGGAACAGCTAAATCAAATTGCTTTGGGCAATACTGAAATAAAAAACACGCCGTTAACCAATAACAACGATCTTTTAAGTTTGCCCAAAACCTCTGGCACAGGTGCGAACCCTGCCGCGGCCTCCCCCCATTCGCTTATTGTACACGAAGATGAAAAGGATAAAGACAGGTATGAAGAAGGCAACAATAAAGATCAAAAAAATGCCACTACAAAATAACCCGAAAACGCAAATGGTATTTTTAATGAACAAATTTTAGTGTACAAACTATTTATTTATGAGTAAACTGATCTGTATACTTGAGGATGATGCAGGGATAAGAGATATATTACAGTTCCTGCTTTTAGAAGAAGGCTACCAGGTAGCATGTTATACTACCGTTAATGAGTTTTTGAGCAGAAAAAATATCAATCCAGACCTTTATTTATTAGATGTAATGCTGCCCGACGGCAACGGCATGGCGGTATGTAAACTGCTTAAGGCTGACCCTCAAACCGCTGCGACACCAGTAATTATGATGAGTGCCCATGCCGATATAAAACAAATGACCAGCGGATGTAATGCCGAAGAATTTGTGGTAAAACCCTTTGATATCTTTGTATTACTAAAAAAGATTGTCAATCTATTAAATTTAAAAAGTGCTGCAAAGGATACATAAGTGGTTAATTAAACTTCAGCCAGGTTAGATTAAAACTTTGTATAATTATAGCGCGAACACCAGAACAATAAAAACTGGGGGCGGTAACATCAGCTTTGCTTATTTTTTTAAGCCTTGGATTTCATTCAGGTCTGCCGTCCAATGGGCAATTTTTGCTTCAGCCCAGGCCCTCAAATCAGGGTTGAGCAATCCTGCAGAACCAGTAGCTTTTACGTGAAAACCAATCATTTTTTGGTCTGAATCTATGAGAAGTGAATGTAACTGTTCAAATTGGACCGGATTATGTTGACGCAATAGCGTTAGTTTTTGTAAGTGTTCTGCTTTGAGCGAAGTTTGTAAAAATTGATCCTTTGTATTTGTATTTGCTACTAACTGCTGAATATAGGCTTGATTTTCATCCCCTCTCCTGATGCCTAAATTCTTAATTTCTGGCGCATCAGCCATCTTTTGTAGTTCAAGGTTCAACTGCTGCTGATATTGCATTTCAGGATACACCGAGTCGGTAAATTCGCGATCGTGCATGGTAAATTCGGTCTGATCATGCTTACAGCCAAGCAAAAACAGCGCAACGATTAGAAATAGACAAAACTGAGGATATTTCATGATTTTAATGCTTTTACTAAATATTAATTTACCTATTAATAAACCAGCACAATTGTTCCCCATACTTATCTGGTTTTTCACCATAAAACAAAATAAGAACAGAGATAGTTTTATAAAATAATTGTTGATCGTGCAGAAAAGCATAAAAAATACCAATGGTTGTGCAGTAAATAATTGCACGGACTAAAAAGAAACTGAAAAGAAAAATTCGTAAAACTTTCACAAAAGCGCAATTGTTTTATTACCAGTATTTTAACACTAATTCTATTCTTATGAAAAAACTTATGATTATGATGCTGGCCTGCTCAATCTGCCTGGCATCAGTTGCTCAAACACGGCAAGACACCACCAAAAAAAAGACAGAAAAAACAAAGCCTGCAAAGAAAAGCAAAGAATGGCCGTCTAAAAAAGACACCACCAAACGTGACACGCTCAAACGTGACACCATGTACAAAACCAATCCAGTACATTAAGCAAGGGCCCTCACGGGCCTTTTTTAATGCATCAACAATTTTTCTAAAAATTTAAGTTATTTAGACATCAAGTGGCTTACAAGCTCAACCTCATTGGTCAAATCTAACCGCAACGGCGTAATAGAAACATAACCATGATCAATAGCCCAACGGTCGGTGTCTTCTTCGGCCGGCTCAAGCGGAGTTACAGTAATCCAAAAATGTTTCCGTCCCATCGGATCTTCTCCTGGAACAACATTTCCATCATACAGGCGTACAGACTGCCGCGTCCACTTAATGCCCTTAGGTTCTGGCGGAAAATTAACATTATACAGGGCAAGCTCGTTGTTTATAAATAATTCCTCGAGTGAACTGACCACAAAGGATTTTAGTTTTTCGAAATCAGGTTCGGTACGGCCAACCGGCGTACTTAAAGCAATGCCTTTTACGCCCAAAAGAACAGCTTGTTTTGCCGCGGCTAATGTTCCCGAATGCCACATGGAATTGCCTAAATTTGGTCCCATATTAATCCCCGAAAGCACCACATTGGTATCAGGGTATAAGTGCAGGCCAAGTGCAACACAATCGGCCGGTGTACCGTTTACACGAAAGGCATCTATACCCTCAAAAGCAATCGGCGATTTTTTGTAGCTCAAAGGCCGTGAATGTGTTATTGCATGGCCCATAGATGACTGTTCTACATCAGGGGCAACAATTCTTACTGAGCCAAAAGTTTTGGCAATGTTGGCAAGTGCTGCTATTCCGGGGCTATAAATGCCATCGTCATTGGTGATCAAGATATTCATTTCTATTTTTTTTACTGTTTATACCTCTTAATAAAACTAAGTCTGGCCTGTATTGTTCAAATAAAGATGAAAAAGCCAGCGCCTTTAGTTCATGTAATCCATAATCCTGGAGCGGGACAGCAGAAACATTCAGAAAAAAAACTCTCGTCAGCCATTGAGCGTCATGGCTTTTCGATAGATTACGCGTCTTCTGAAAAACGTTCGTTAAAAGATATCCGCCCCGAAACTTCATTTATTGCCATTGCCGGCGGCGATGGAACCATAAAAAAAACGATTATCAAACTTCTTGATAAAAAATTGCGTTACAAACGGCCGGTAGCCCTTCTCCCTTTCGGTACTGCAAATAATATTGCAACCTCTCTTGGTATTTCAGACGATCTGGACCGTAATATAGCTTCCTGGTCTAATTACATTCTGCGAAAATTTGATATTGGACAGGTTACCGGAACAACAGAACCACTCTTTTTTATCGAATCTTTTGGCTTTGGCATTTTTCCTAAACTGATGCAAAAGCTCGAAGGCATGGATACAACAGCAATCAAAACGGCTGAGGATGAATTCAAAATTGCACTGGATACGCTATTAGCCATCACCGAAACCTATGCTGCTCACACCTGTAGCATAGAGGTAGAGGATGAAAAAATAAGGAAAAAATGTATCATGATCGAAATCATGAATATTTCGCGCCTTGGTCCCAATTTGAGGTTAAGTGAACATGCCGATCCCAGCGATGGTTTTTTTGATGTGGTAATTGTAGAAGAAAACCAAAGGGAAATTCTAAAAAACTATGTCGCAGAAATTGCAAAAGGAAAAGATGTAGTGTTTCCTATACCCCCGATAAGAACAAAACACTTAAAGATAAAATGGAACGGAAAAGATGCGCACGTTGATGACCAACTGATAAATGACATAAAAAAGAGCCGTTTAAAAGTAAACCTCATGCACAGCCTTTTAGAAATAATGGTGGAAAGTGACAAACTCAAATAAATTTGTTTTGCGCTATTTAAAACTACTGTTACTGATCATCCTACTTATCAAAGATTGTAGAAGTTAACACGGCTTTTTTATCCAAAAAGAACATTCATAGGTTTAGGTAAAAAATAAGTCAAGGAAAATCGCCAATAATTCAAAAACCTTTGCGCTTTGCTTCCTGTTTTAACATAAAAACAGCTTATGAAAAACAGTAATGACCTTACGTCCACCAGGGACGAAAAAAATGAAAGTCTTTGGCAGGTTTCGCATCCTAGCCTGGAAATCAAACCGCTCAAAGAAAATACAGTTTACGATGTAGTAATCGTTGGAGGAGGAATTACCGGCGTAACCACCGCACTTGAACTACAGCGAAAGGGTAAAAAATGTCTTTTGATAGAAGCGCAAAACCTGGGCTTCGGCACAACAGGAGGCACGAGCGCACACCTGAATACCTTTTTGGATGCCACTTATCCGGAGGTTGATAGCGATTTTGGAAAAGAAGCCTCTGCCCAGCTTGCCCGTGCTACAAAAGAAATAATCGAAATGATCCATCGTAATATCAAAGCACTCGAAATCGATGCAGACTTTGAATACAAGGATGCTTTCCTTTTTTCTCAGAACCAGGAAGAGACCGAGCAGCTTAAATCTATCCTTTCCTCTTCACAGCAGGCTGGTGTTAAAGTAAGTGAAGTATTTGAAAACGGCATTCAAATCGATTTCCAACACGTATTATTATTTAAAGAGCAAGCGCAATTCCATCCCATAAAATATATACTTGGCCTCGCCAGAGAATTCCTTAAATTGGGCGGAGATATCCTGGAGCATACCTTTGTTGAAAACAGTGAATATAAAGACGACATCCACTATATAAGTGCAGGAAATATAACCGTTCAGGGCAGGCGTTTGGTATGGGCTACACACATTCCACCTGGAATTAATATCCTCTCGCTCAGAAATGCACCTTACCGAAGTTATGTACTGGCCGCTAAACTTAAAAACGGAGATTACCCCAACTGCCTGGCCTACGATATGCAAGAGCCTTATCACTACTTCCGAAGTCACGAAATAGATGGAGATCAATACCTGTTAATTGGTGGCGCTGACCATAAGACGGGGCACGATGATCCGGAAAAGGCCTTTTCGGCGCTAGAGCAATATGCAATGGAAAACTTTGACATTAGTTCCATTGATTATCGGTGGTCATCACAATATTATGTTCCCGTAGATGGCCTACCCTATATTGGACAGTTTCCGGGTGGCGATGCAAACAGCTTTGTAGCAACGGGTTTTAACGGGAACGGAATGATCTTCGGCAGCCTTTCGGCCATTATCTTAACCGATCTGATATTGGGTATTGAAAACGATCTTGCAAAACTGCTCAGCCCGTCGCGATTGAAACCTATTTCTGGTTTTATGGATTTTGTGCAAGAAAATGCAGATGTGGCCTATCATTTCATTGCTGACCGGTTTGGAACAGAAATTATCCAGTCAACAAATGAACTAAAAAACGATGAAGGCAAAATAGTAGAGTTAGAAGGCAAAAAGCTCGCTTTATATAAAGATATAAACGGCAAGGTTATCGCATTAAACCCTGTGTGCACACATGCCGGTTGCATTGTTAACTGGAACGCCAGTGAAAAGAGCTGGGACTGTCCTTGTCATGGGGGAAGATTCGCTACTGATGGTCGTGTTCTTACAGGGCCGCCAAGGAAAGCGTTGGAGAGAATAGAAATCCATAAGACTGGAGAAGCCTGATAAAGCAAGATCAGATATTAACCTGAACAAGATTTCAACCTTTACTAAAAGGTGCTAAAAAAGATCAATGTCCAAACAAATCCATCAACATTAGGGTTGTAATTTCATGGCTTCATTTAATATCCAGATCGATCATGGTGATGATAAAATTACCCTGACAATTATTCCAAAGGAAGATTATTATATAATCGTTTATCTAGGCAGTATACTCGGTGCCATCCGAAAAATGGGGCTGGACTGGATACTGCTTCAACAGGAAGAGATTGATCCCGGAATGCCAGAATATTCCGATCATAAACTGAATTCCGAAGCGACACAGGTATCATTAGGCATTCATGAAATTAACCTCATTGCAGGCGAAATTGAAAATCACCTTGCAAATCAGTAATAACAGAAGCTTAGCCAGATCTTCATTTTTATTATCAGAGAAGTTCCGTTCTTACTCCCTATTGCATAAAACCATTTATCCATAAAGGTTGTTATTTAGGCCAAGGACTCCATATTACCGGCATCAGGACTGTAGAGACCTGCAAAACTGATCTGTTTATGTGGGGGCCAATAGTTAGATTTTACAATGAATGAAAAGATGAAAAGTGTAGGCAAAATGCTCATTGGCAGAAACCTCACAATTGCTTTTGCTGAAAGCGCAACGGCAGGCCGGCTTTCAGCAGATTTTTCAATGATAGATGATGCAGGTAAATTCCTTAAAGGAGGCATTACCTGTTATGATGCCTGCTTAAAGGAAGATCTTTTACAGGTTGACGCTTCGTTGATCAAGATGTATACACCTGAATCAATGGAGGTTACACAGGCCATAACCCTGGGACTGTCAAAATTGATAGATGCTGACATCCATATCGGCATTACCGGACTTACAGCTCCCGGAGGAAGTGAAACCCAGGAAAAACCGGTAGGCACCATTTTCATCTACGCTACCCACCACCACGAACTGGCTTTTTCAGAAAGGCTTAATTTTACCGGAAGTCGTGAGGAAATTGTTACAGCAACCGTATTGGCTTGCGCAACCATGTTAGAAGATTACATCATCTCTTTAGATAACTAATAAATAGATATGAAAGCAAAGAAAGTATTTCCAAAAAAGACCTGGCTGTACCGGAACGGACTTTCGGTAACTTTTATCAGCCTATTTGTTTTTACACTCCTCGCACAGGCAATTACCGGCTGGAAAGAACACAATGGCGAACTGAGCGACCAGGGAGCTTCGCCGATCTCTTTTAATAATTACCTTCATACCGGGCATTTTATTTCAGCCACTTTCGAAAATTTTGAAAGCGAGTTCCTGCAGATGGTTCTTTATGTGCTGCTAACCGTAAAATTACGTCAGATCGGTTCGGCCGAATCTAAAAAACTTGATGAAGAAGAAGCGGTAGACCGCGAGCCTGTCGCCTCGAAGGATGCCCCATGGCCTGTACGCAAGGGCGGGCTGATTTTGAAACTGTATTCGAACTCGCTTTCTATTACTTTCAGCATACTTTTTCTGTTAAGCTGGTACCTCCATTTTTATGGTAGCTGGCGAGATCACAACGCTGAGCAAATATTAAAAGGTAAAGCAACAGATACGATGACTGCCTATCTTGGCCAGGCCAACTTCTGGTTTGAAACCTTTCAAAACTGGCAGAGCGAATTTCTTTCAGTAGCTGCTATTGTCGTATTAACCATTTTCTTAAGGCAGAAAGGCTCTCCTGAATCTAAACCCGTAGATGCGCCGCATATGGAAACGGGAAAATAAAAAGATCAGAATATTAAAATTGACAATGATTAATAGATTAATAGCAAGAATTTAAATAAAAAACATAAAACCATTTGAAATTTCAGCTTGTTCTATAAATATCAAAAACCTATTAAAATTATAATTATGGCAACTACAAAAACAGCGGGCAATAAAGCCTCAAAATCTACATCAAAAACAGGAAAAATAGAAAATTCTGAATTCCATGATTTTTTTATTGATGAATTAAAGGATATTTATTGGGCAGAAAAACACCTTGCTAAAGCGCTTCCAAAAATGCAGAAAGCAGCCACTAGCCCTGAGCTTGCAGCAGCTTTTGAAAAGCACACCACGGAAACTCAACAACATGTAAGCACACTGGAAGAAGTTTTTGGGCTTTTAGGTGAAAAACCGGTAGCTAAAAAGTGTGATGCAATGGCAGGTTTACTGGAAGAAGCCGATGGAATTATCGCTGATACCGATAAAGGTACAATGATAAGAGATGCAGGACTTATCCTGGCAGCTCAAAAAGTGGAACATTATGAAATTGCAACCTATGGTACCCTAAGGGTATTTGCCGAAAATATTGGACATAGCGACGTGGCCGAACTGCTTTCTCAGACCCTTGACAATGAAAAGGCAACCGATGTGGCACTTACTGAAATTGCTGTCAACGCGGTTAATGAAGAGGCCGTTGCAGAATAAAAAGAGTTTGTATCATAAAGGCATTTTACCTCAGATGTTGTCCTGTTGTCCAAAGGACTCCTATGAAGGGCCTGTTTAAATACTCTTAAGGAGGTTTAAACAGGCCTTTCGACAGGCTACCGTTGATAGCTTGCAAAAAACAGTCGTCTTTCCCGCGCAGGCGGGAATCTTAAAGCGCTGGTAGCGATCGTTGTAAGATTGCTTCGTCGGCGGAAAAGCCTTCTCGCAATAACGATTCTTGGAAGATTTCTCCTCAGAAGGAGTTCCTTTGGAACACTACGATCGAAATGACGATACTTCGAGACCATTTAGTGTTATTATTATGCAAATGATATGATCAACGCAGGAAATCCCATATTCAGCCACAAATTCACTTCTGATCCAACTGTTTTGTTATACGATCAGAAAGTATATTTATATACCGGGCATGATGAAGCACCACCAGGGGTACAAAGCTATATCATGCGCAACTGGCTCTGCTTTTCTTCCACTGACCTGATCCACTGGGAAGAACATCCGATACCACTACGGGCAAAAGATTTTAGCTGGGCTAGTGGGGATGCATTTGCATCCTGTGTGGTTTTTAACAAACAGCACTTTTATTGGTTTGCTGCAGTCTCCCATCGTGATATACCAGGCAAAGCAATTGCACTTGGAATATCAGAAACACCAACAGGTCCTTTCCGTGATCCAATCGGATCGGCACTGATCACTGGAAATGATATCCCTTTCGACAAAAATCCGATGGCGAACCTCGACCCTTCTGTAATCATTGACACAGACGGCCAGGCTTATATCTTTTGGGGTAACCAACAGTGCTATTTCGCTAAGCTAAGTGACGATATGCTCAATTTGCAGGGCAAAATCAATACGATTGAGCTACCTGGTTTCTCTGAAGGTGCCCATGTTTTTAAACGCAACGACTGGTACTATCTAACATACGGTTATGGCAACCCGGAAAAGGTAGCCTATGCCATGAGCCCCAGCATACGTGGGCCATGGGTATTCAAAGGAATATTAAACGAACTGGCCGGAAACTGCGAAACAAACCGTCCAGCCATTGTCGAATTCAATGGAAGGAACTACTTCTTTTATCATAGCGGCGCATTAAAAGGCGGAGGCAGTCACAGGCGTTCGGTCTGCGTTGATTATCTTTATTATAATCCAGATGGGACAATCAAGCGGGTGCTAATGACCAGCGAAGGGTTAGGCTAGCACTCCCAGCTTAGACCGCCTGACCAACAAAAAACACCATCCTAATATACTCCAGCAATGATTTATAGTTCTAATCCAGATCGCTGCAATTGCATTTACCAGGGAAGCACAAAACAAACAGGTATTATGAAAAAAACACCCGATTATTCAAATGTACTAGTAAAAATGACGAAATAAACTATTCTCATAGCCACAATCCGAATAATTTAGCCTGCTGATCATCAAACCAGATTATGAGCCGAAAGCCGAACAAATTACTAGCGATTCTGCTATTCCTTTTCTTAGGGGTCCTAACCTTAAGTGCATACAAAAGAGCCAGCGGGCTTAAAGATTACTATAAAAATTATTTCCCCATAGGTGTTGCCGTTAAGCCGAGCGACCTCCATAATCAAGAAAAGTCGTTGATCTTAACACATTTTAATAGTATCACGGCAGAAAATGCAATGAAAATGGGTCCAATACACCCTTTTGAAAATAGATTTTTCTGGAAAATTGCAGATTCAATTGTTCAATTTGGATTACAGAATAAGATAAAAGTAAGGGGCCACTGCTTAGTTTGGTATGCCCAAACACCAAGATGGTTATTTAAAGACTCTACAGGAAACCAGGTAACGAAAGAAGTGTTGCTTTCCAGGATCAAAAACCATATTAACACCGTTGTATCACGCTACCGTGGGAAAATTTATGCCTGGGATGTAGTAAATGAGGTGATTGCAGATGACACCAGCACTTTCCGAAAATCTCAGCTGTATAATATTGCCGGAGAGGAATTTATTGAACAAGCATTTAGGGATGCACATGCAGCAGATCCAAAAGCATTGTTGTTTTATAACGATTACAATACGGAAAATCCCATCAAACGGGATAAGATATATCGGATGCTTAAAAAGCTATTAGCCAAAGGAGTTCCCATCCATGGCATTGGATTACAGGCGCATTGGTCTATCAGTAACCCTACCCGCTTCGAACTTGAAAAATCTATTGAATTATTTTCATCACTAGGTCTTCAGATCCAATTTACCGAACTGGATATTTCCGTGTATTCGGGAAGACAGGGCGGCCAGATGATTACAGGCGAAAAAGGCATTAATGCAGCTGTTTTTACACCAGAAATGGAACAGCAGCAATTGGAAAAATACAAGATGGTTTTTGAGGTGTTCAGAAAATATAAAAAGAACATTACAGGTGTTACTTTTTGGAACCTCTCCGACCGTTATAGCTGGCTCGATGCCAGGGGTAGGAAAAACTTTCCATTACTATTTGATACCGATTTAAAACCCAAAAAAGCATACTACGAGGTTACAAAGTTTTAAACAAGCAACCATTTGATGATCAAAGACAATATCTACTGCTAAATCATCAGCTATTAAGCGTAACAAAACATCAATTAACTATAACCAAATATGACTAAACTTCGTGCCATCTTTACATGCGCAGCTTTATTGCTGATCAGCATTCCCTCATTTTCACAAGATTCGAATTTTTATATATTTCTGTGTTTCGGACAATCGAACATGGAAGGTGCCGCCAAATTTGAAACACAAGATACTACAGCAGTTGACCAACGGTTTCGCCTGTTGGAAGCCGTTAATTGCGACAACTTAAACCGTACAAAAGGCAACTGGTATACTGCTGTCCCACCACTAACACGATGTAAAACAGGACTGGGGCCGGTAGATTATTTCGGCCGGACACTTGTTGCCAACCTGCCCAAAAATATTAAAATCGGTGTAATCAATGTCGCCGTAGGCGGATGTAAAATTGAACTGTTCGACAAAGAAAATTACCAATCCTACACGGCAACAGCGCCAGATTGGATGAAGGGTATGTTAGCTGAATACGAGGGAAACCCATATGCCAGGATGGTAGAGATGGCTAAAATTGCACAGCAAAGTGGCATAATCAAAGGGATATTGTTGCATCAGGGAGAGTCAAACACCGGCGACAAAGCCTGGCCAGAAAAAGTAAAGGGCGTGTATGAAAACTTATTAAAAGACCTAAAATTAGAAGCTAAAAAAACGCCGCTACTGGCCGGAGAAGTGGTAAACGCCGATCAGGGTGGAGTTTGTGCCAGCATGAACGCCATTATTGCAACTTTACCGCAAACCATCCCCAATGCACATGTTATTTCTTCTGCGGGTTGCCTCGATGGACCGGACAACCTTCATTTTTCTGCCGAAGGCTACCGCATGTTAGGCAAAAGATATGGAGAAAAGATGCTGAGCTTACTCGGCAAAAAATAATCAAATAGCCTATACTTTTCCAAACTGATCAAGATACAATGAGTGCCAAAAATATATTTTCTACTTATATCCTATCTCTATTCTTTGTACTGGGCTTCGAAGGATGTAAAACGGGTCAATCGCTTTCCAGTAATCAAACAGATACCAGGGGTTTAAAAGGTTTTTACAAAGATTACTTTTCAATTGGTGTTGCCGTTGGCAAAAGAAATCTGAGCGGAGAGGAAAGTGCGTTGATTAAAAAACATTTTAACAGCATTACAGCAGAAAACGACATGAAAATGGAGTCGATGCAGCCTATAGAGGGGAAATTTAATTGGCGGGAAGCCGATTCTATTATCAGCTTTGCAGCGCAAAATAACATCAAAGTACGTGGCCATAATTTATGCTGGCACGAACAGGCACCCTCATGGTTTTTCACCGATAAAGAGGGAAAGAAAGTAAGTAAAATAGTATTGTTACAACGGTTGAAGGCACATATTGATGCCGTAGTTGGGCGATATAAGGGAAAAATATATGCCTGGGATGTTGTAAATGAGGCCATTGACGATGATTCTACAAAATACTTACGAAATTCGAAATGGTACCAAATCTGTGGTGAAGACTTTATCATTAAAGCCTTTGAATATGCACATGCCGCCGATCCCGATGCAAAGCTTTATTACAATGATTACAATACCGAACGACCAGAAAAAAGAGAACGCGTATACAAGTTGCTAAAAAGCCTGAAGGACAAAGGCGTACCTATAGACGGTGTTGGCCTCCAGGCGCATTGGTCTATCTACGAACCTAGTGAAAAAGAACTTGTTACAGCAATTGAACGCTATTCATCTTTAGGTCTTAAAATACAGTTTACCGAGTTAGACCTTTCCATTTATCCATGGGAGAAAAATAAACGGGCCAAACGTGCGAATGAAAGCGATGCTTACACCGCTGAACTTGAAGCCAGGCAGGTTGAAAAGTACAAAATGGTGTTCAACGTGTTCAGAAAGTATAAAAATGTAATCACCAACGTTACATTCTGGAACATTTCTGATCGCCGTACCTGGCTGGATGGTTATCCTGTACCTGGCCGCAAAAATTACCCTTTACTTTTCGACACGCAATTAAAACCAAAAAAAGCCTATTGGAGCGTTATTAAATTTTAAATAATGAAGAAAATATTTCCGCTCATCCTACTCCTTTTCAACGTCCTCATTGCACAAGCCGCCGGGTTCGGTCCAATTACGGTAAATACTTATTTGCCTGGAAGTTTTGCTGTGGTGAGCAAAGGTAAGGTCCCGTCTATTTTAGTAAGTGCCAACGAATGGCCAGGTGCTATACGTGCTGCCCAAAATCTTCAAAACGATATTAAAAAGGTAAGTGGACTTGAACCTGAGCTTTTAACGGATAAAACAACCAGCATGCCGATCATCATTGGCACTATCGGCAACAGCAAAATCATCGACGAAATGATCAGGAACCATAGTCTAAATGTTTCCGAAATTGCCGGAAAATGGGAAGCCACATTAATTCAGGTGATAAAAAACCCAATTAAGGGTATAGATTCTGCTTTAGTAATTGCTGGAAGCGATAAGCGGGGAACGATATACGGAATATACGAGCTTTCTGCTCAAATTGGTGTTTCGCCTTGGTACTATTGGGCCGATGTTCCAATAAAAAAAAGCAGTTCACTCTATGTTATTGCGGGGCGTCATGTAATTTCTTCACCTGCGGTAAAATATCGGGGGATATTTTTAAATGACGAAGCTCCCGCACTTTCCGGATGGAGCAGAAAAGAATTTGGAGGTTTTAACCATAAGTTCTATGAGAAGGTGTTCGAATTGATTCTTCGCTTAAAAGGAAATTATTTATGGCCCGCCATGTGGGGAAGTGCATTTAACGACGACGATAAACTCAACCCTGTTTTAGCCGACGAGTATGGCGTAGTAATTGGCACTTCTCATCACGAACCCTTAACACGGGCCCATGATGAGTGGAAAAGATATAAAGGCGGCAAATGGAACTATGATCAAAATCCAGAACAGTTACGTGCATTTTGGGAAAGCGGCCTGCAACGTGTAGCCGATAAAGAACAGATCATCACTGTTGGCATGCGTGGCGATGGCGACGAGCCCATGTCTACAGGCACAGCTACGGCATTATTGGAAAAAATTGTAAAAGATCAACGTGAAATAATTGAAAAAGTAACCAAAAAACCTGCAGCGCAAACGCCACAGCTATGGGCCTTGTATAAGGAGGTTCAGGATTATTACGATAAAGGGATGCGCGTTCCCGATGATGTAACTTTACTTTTATGCGATGATAATTGGGGCAACATTAGAAAATTGCCAGGTTTAGGTGAAGCGCCCAGAAAAGGCGGTTATGGGATTTATTATCACTTCGACTACGTCGGTGGCCCCAGAAACTACAAATGGGTAAACACTAACCCTATCCAAAAAATTTGGGAACAGATGCGATTGGCTTACGAACACGATGCCAATCAGATCTGGATCGTAAACGTAGGCGATTTAAAACCAATGGAGTTCCCCATCCAATTCTTTTTAGATTATGCCTGGAATCCTGACGCCATCCCGGCCGATAAATTAATAGACTACACAATTAATTGGGCGACCAACCAGTTTGGGAATGAACACGCTACAGCAATTGCCAACCATATAGATACTTATCTAAAATACGCAGGTAGAACTAAACCAGAACTGCTTAATGCAAATACCTATAGTTTAAGCAGCTATAACGAGTTCGAACAAGTTGCCGCTGATTTTAAAAAACTTAAAGAACAAGCAATTACAACACAACATCAATTACCTGTCAATCAAAAAGACGCCTATTACCAATTGGTTCTTCATCCCATTGAAGCTGTGGCTAATTTATATGAGATGTATCTCGCGGTAGCCAAAAACAAACTATATGCCAAACAGGGCAGATTTTCAGCCAATGGTTTCGCCGGCAAAGTTGATTCTCTATTTAAGCGGGATGCCGAAATCAGCACTTACTACAATAAAATAATGGCTGGAGGAAAATGGGACCATATGATGGATCAAACGCATATTGGTTACACTTCCTGGCAACAGCCCGATAGCAATATTATCCCTAAAACTACGCTGATTAACAATGCTACTACCACCCTAGGTGTTTCACTGGAGAACTCGGAGCTCCATTATACGGGAAAAACAAAGGTAGCGCAGGGCTTCACTTTTTCAGCGCTTGCAAATACATCACATACGCTCGAAATTTTTAGAACAGGTGCGGGTGAAATGAAATACGACATCAAAGCTCCAGATTTTGTAATGTTAAGCAGCAAAAAGGGAACACTTAACGATGATCAGAAAATTCAGATCAGCATCGATTGGAATAAAGCGCCAAAAAACACCAAAACAAGTGAAATTCTCATTTCTGGCAGTGATAAATCGAGCATCACCATCCCCATTAAAACCGAAAACATTATACCAACCGACTTACCTGCTAATTTATTCCTCCCTGATAAGGGCTATATTTCGATGGAAGCGACAAGTTATAACAGAGCGGTAAACAGCAGACCTATTTTCTGGAAAACCATTCCCAATTACGGAAAAACCAGGGGCGGCGTAATCGCAACACCTGTAACTTCACCAATTCAGCAGCCTGGTGAAGGCTCACCACATTTAGCTTATGACATTTTTGTAACTGAAACGGGCAATTTTACCTTAAATACCTTTATCTCCCCTACTATTGATTTTACCGGGAAAGATGGACTAAAGTTCGCCGTGTCATTAGACGGGCAAGCTCCCATAGTAGTTAATATCAGTAAGGATTACACCGCTGATTATGCCTGGGGACAATCGGTAGCCAACAACATCAAAATTTTTAAAACTCCCCTTGTCTTTAACAAAACCGGAAAACACACCATCAACTATTGGATGATTAATCCAGGTGTGGTACTGCAAAAATTAGTACTAGATCTTGGAGAATTAAAACCAAGTTACTTAGGACCACCAGAAAGCATTAAAAGCACACGAAATTAAATTAACCAAACCATGAACAACATGATTAACGAATTAAAAAAAATCACCCTTTTTTCATCCATTATGGGAATGGCTATTGCCAGCTCCTGCCAGCAAGCAAACCAAAAAACAGAAAAGGAAACGGCAAATACGCCTAAAAAAACCAGCTATTTATCACAGCCAATAATCTCCAAAATTTATACTGCCGATCCTTCTGCCCACGTTTTTAATGGAAAAATTTATGTTTACCCTTCACATGATATCGAGGCTGGCACTCCGGAAAATGATAATGGTGATCATTTTGACATGAGAGATTACCACATTTTGAGCATGGACAGTATTAATGGTAAAGTTACCGATCACGGTGTGGCATTAAGCATAAAAGATATTCCATGGGCCGGCAGGCAACTTTGGGCTCCGGATGCCGCCTTTAAAAACGGAACCTATTATCTGTATTTCCCGGTTAAAGATAAATCTGATGTATTTAGAATAGGTGTTGCTACATCAAAAAGTCCGGCAGGGCCATTTAAGGCTGAACCTGAACCTATTAAAGGGAGTTTTAGTATCGATCCGGCGGTGTTTACAGATACTGATGGCGCCAGTTACATGTACTTTGGTGGAATTTGGGGCGGGCAGTTGCAACGTTGGAATAATGGAAAATACGATGCCAATGGATCTAAAACCGACTCACAAAAAGAAAATGAACCCGCATTGAGTGCTAAGGTAGCGAAATTGAGCAGCAGTATGTTATCGTTTGATGGCGAAGTGAAAGATGTTCAACTAGTAGATAAACAAGGAAAAGCACTACTCACTAATGACCACGACAGACGTTTTTTTGAAGGTGCCTGGATGCACAAATTTAATGGAAAATATTATTTCACTTACTCAACAGGTGATACCCATTATTTAGCATATGCGATTGGCGACAAACCTTATGGACCGTTTGTTTACGAAGGCACTTTTATGAAGCCCGTTCAAGGTTGGACCACCCACCATTCCATTTTAGAGATAAAAGGCAAATGGTATATTTTTTACCACGACACCCAGCTTTCGGGGAAAACACACCTCAGAAATGTGAAAGTGACGGAATTGAAGCACAATGCCGATGGAACAATCCAAATGATTGAACCATGGGTTGAATAAGGGTGTATCATAAAAGCGATTTCACCTCAGATGCTGTCATGTTGAGCCTGTCGAAACTCCTTAAAGGGTATTTAAATGGGTCCTTCGACAGGCTCAGGATGACAAATCTATCTTTATGATACAACCTCGTTGTACGGATTGAAGCAATTGATGAAGTTAATCTAGGTAGAATTATTATTATCCCCAGGTTTCTGGAATTGACAATTGAGAAATCTGGGGACAAAAAACGCGCAATACAGCGAATAAATGCCCTTCGACTACACTATCAATGACAGATCCTAGTAGAAAAATCGTCATCTCGACCGAAGCAAAGCGGAGTGGAGAGATCTTTGAACTATGTTACCGAAAAGTTTAAAGATTTCTCCATTACGCTACCGATGAAAAATCGGTAAGCTTCAGTCGAAATGACGACACTTCTAATCGACTAACTTCATAATTTATTGATAAGTAAACTTGAAGCAGTCTGTCCAAAATTCTGATGATTTAGCTAAATCAACAAATAAACTGATAAGATTAAGCGGGAACTATTCTATTTTGCTTCAATCCTAAAATAATCGAAGTCAACATATCCTCCAGCATTTTCAGTTGCGTAATTAAACAGCCCAAAACGGTAGCCTATAAAATGGGGAAGCGTATACGACATTTGCAAAGGCTCCCCTATTGGTTTCCAGGTTTTGCCATCAAAGCTGTAAAAAAAATAACCTTTATCTATTCGGTTCTCAAAATCACATCTTGCTTTGAGATAAATGGTTTGCTGTCCAGCTGGAACATCTTCACCATTTACAGTACCACTTTGGGCGCTTACCGTTACTACCGTTTTCTTTGATCCTGTATGTTTTACGCCTACCCAGCCGAATTTGCGTTGCAGCAAAATCAATCCCGCCTGGTCTCCAGTTTTCATATTGGAAATATCAATTGAAGTGATTGCGGTTGATACGGGCCCGATGGTACGCTGGGTTAATGTATTACGGGCCAGAAGAATATTCGTATCCAATCTGGAGGTGGTAATCCGTAAAAATCCTGGGCGTTTGGTTAGCGACCAAAATGCATGGTCTGGATTGTGGTTCCATTGCCATACCAGAGGAAGCGCGGGCTCGCCTTTTTTGCGGGTAAATTCATCTGATGCCACAATACCGGGAATTAAGCCACTACTAACCGGAAGTTCCAATGTTTCCGGGACTTTACCATCAACACCCAACATCGGCCAGCCATCTTCCCAGGTAACCGGAACTAAATATGGAATGCGGCCAACGGATCCAAAATCTCTAAAAAGATAAGAAAACCATTTTCCTTCTGGCGTACTGATTAAACCGCCCTGCGCACCCCCCTTATCTTTAAGTGCTACACGCCCTTCATATGGCCCCATAAGTTTGTCGGAACGGTGTACTACAACTGTACGCATCCCATTTCGTGGCCAGGTAATGTTAAAAAGATAATATTTGCCATTAATTTTAAACAGTTGGGAGCCCTCAGCTGGTAATCCGGCCCCCGTACCTGTTGGAAGGCTTGCGTTTTCGATAATCGCTATGGGTTTCGTGTCAGGTTTTATTCCAGATAAATCTTCCTTTAATTCTACCAAAGTAATTTTGCCGGCTCCGTATACCATGTAAGCTTTTCCATCCTCAAAAAACAAGGAGTGGTCATGGAGCGAAGGTTTAAAAGACGTAAGTTTCCACGGGCCTTTTTCAATATCTTTTGTACTGTAGATATACGTTTTGCCTGTGGTACCAGAGAAAGTGCTTACATAATAAATGCCTTGATGAAAACGAAGGCTGCTTGCCCACGATCCTCGCCCATAATCCCACTTTCCATTGGATAAAGTTAATTCGTCAGCATTTCCGAGGGTATCGTAAGCATAACTTACAATTTTCCAGTTTACCAGATCAGTTGATTTCATGATGGGCACCCCAGGATTCATGTGCATCGTAGTGCTGCTCATGTAATACACTTTCCCTACTCTGATCATCGAAAGATCGGGAACATCGGCAAAAATGAGTGGATTTGTCGCTTTTTGCGCGTAAACACTAAATGTATTTAGCATAAAAAAGAGCAATGATGTAAATAATTTAAGATTCTTCATAGAGGTTACTCAGCTTTTTCAATTTGCACTGCGTTTATATTCGGTATTCAAAGCTATTTAGAAATATGCAGATCAACGAACC
Source organism: Pedobacter sp. ISL-64 (assembly GCF_018613605.1). Classification (GTDB taxonomy): domain Bacteria; phylum Bacteroidota; class Bacteroidia; order Sphingobacteriales; family Sphingobacteriaceae; genus Pedobacter. The sequence goes on from NZ_JAGGPU010000005.1 coordinate 196,151, forward strand.
GCTTTGTTCAAATCTATGTTACAAATGTTTTTAATTCAATCAATCCCGTTACAGGAAAATAAGCAAACTAACCAAATGTGCTAGTAAAATTGACGAAATAAAGTAGTTGCTGACTAGGGTTCTCAATAATTTAGCGGCATTGATTGAAATTAACCAAATTTATCTTTTATGAACCTTAAATCCATCCTAGCCTTCTGCGCTTTTCTGTTTCTTCTTACAACCACCCAAATCAGCTCCGCCGATGATGTTATAGTCGGTTATCGTCATTTGGCAGACCCTGGCACCCTTGTTTACAATGGAAGAGTTTATCTCTACGCGTCTAATGATGATGAGAACTCCTACGATAAAAATAGCGGATACAAAATGAAATCGATCGTTTGCATTTCGAGCAGCGACATGAAAAACTGGACAGACCATGGTGTGGTATTTGAAGCACCTAGAGATGTAGCCTGGGCAGGCAGAACCTGGGCTCCGGCAGCAATTGCCCGCGACGGCAAAATTTTTCTATACTTCGGAAATGGCGGCAATGGCATCGGCGTAGCAACTTCAAGCAGTCCGATAGGGCCATTTAAAGATCCCATTGGGAAAAAACTCGTTGAAACCGAAACACCAGGTGTACTACCTGCACCCAACATGTGGTTATTTGATCCAATGACCTTTATTGACGATGATGGCCAGGCCTATATGTATTTTGGTGGTAACGGCGAAAGTAATGTTCGGGTAATTAAACTTAACCGGGATATGATCAGCGTAGATGGCCCTGCTACATCTATTACTGCTCCTGCATTTTTCGAGGCTTCGTGGATGCATAAGCGCAATGGGATTTATTATTTCTCCTACTCAACCAACCCGAAAGCGCAGATGCGCATCGACTATATGATGAGTAAAAGCCCTACAACTGGATTTACCTATGGAGGAATTGTTGCCGCGCAACCGCCAAAAAACAATAACAACAACCATCAGGGGATTTTCGAATTTAAAGGACAATGGTACCACGCCTACCACAACAGGGCTGTAGCATACAAATTGGGAATCCCCACAGAATTTAAAAGAAATCTGGCTGTTGAGGTGCTAAATTACAAAGCCGATGGCAGTATCGAACAGGTAACCTACACGGCAGATGGAGTACCACAGGTGGAAGGATTAAATCCCTACATGCGTGTGGAGGCCGAAACGATGAGTGACCAACAAGGTGTTAAAACTGAAACATGCAGCAAAGGTGGTTTAAATGTTACGCATATTAAAAACGGAGACTGGATAAAAGTTAGGGGCGTAGACTTCGGCAAGGGAGCAAAAAAGTTTTCAGCTTCTGTAGCAAGTATTGGAAAGGACAATAAAATTGAACTCCGCTTAGGCAGCCCTGACGGAAAAGTAATCGGAACACTAGCCCTACCAAACACTGGTGATGCGCAGGCCTGGAAAGAAGTGAGCTGCAAAGTTAATGGCGCAACGGGAAAACAAGATCTTTTTATAACCATTAAAGGCGCAGAAAAACCAGAAGTAAATATTGATTTTTGGACATTTTCGGCGAAATAGAATTTCACCCTATTTTTAAGCAAATTAACCTCGCAGGTATTGCACCTGCGAGGTTTTTTTTATGGCTAATCAACCTGGAAAAACTTTTCGCAGGAGGCCTAGAAATATTAATTATTTTTCAATATGCGTCAGGCAATAAGATCAACAGAAATGTATTGTTTATTTTTGCTTGTAAATGGCATCATTGCCACTATAATCTAACCATTTAAAAGACGCTGTACTTTTAGTGTTTTCTCCGGATGAAGTACCATAAAGCGCATAAAGTGAGCCGACAAAACCTCCCGCGGTTTCAGTACTCAAAAACTTCCCATCCACATTATCCTTCAATATTTTCCATTTGCCCGGACTTTCAGCGTACAGAAAATTGTAAAGCCCTCGATTAGCTCCTATTTTAAACTGCAGGGTTTTAGCTTTTACCGGAGCTTCAATAATCAAGTCCATACCCTTAGTAGCTCGGTTTCCTTTGTAAAGCTGAACGACCTGCTTGCCATCTTTTATTGATTTGCAGATGTAATAAAAATTATATTCACCTTGAAAGATAAGCATTCCTGCTTTTTCATTTGGCTGCGATGCCGTAAAGGTCATCTCGGTTGAAGCGCTACCTGTTAAATGCTGCTGTCTTTTACCAATAAATGCCGGATTTCCTAACCCCATGCACGTTTCTGGCAATAACTTCATTGTTAAGCCATTTTCTTTATCTAACTTATACCAGCTGGTATCATTGGTTCTTAGAAACAATAACGATTGATCAAGTTTTTTATCGAATGTAGTTCTGTAAGCAAAGTTTCCACTTTGTGGCGGGGCAGTCTGTTTTACTTCCTTAAAATCAGCAGTATAACTATATTGAACTTCTTTTTGGTCTGGATTAATGATAGGCCAGCCATCTACCCATTTAACCGGTGCGATAAATGTTTCCCTCCCAGTATTATAATGATTGCCTTCATAAGGTCTTACAGCCAGGAAAATGGCATAAGTTTTCCCATCTGGACCATCAACCAATTCTGCATGACCGGTAGAGGTAATCGGGTCTTTACGGTTTGGATCTAAATCGCGTTGTGTCAATATCGGGTTTTTCTCATATGGAACATAAGGTCCGGTGGCTTGCTTACTTCTTAAAATTACCTGTGAGTGATTAACGGAAGTACCTCCTTCGGCAGCACAGAGATAATACCAATCGCCACGTTTAAAAATGTGCGGTCCTTCAATCCAGACCGGTTTTTTGCTGATGTCTACCCCACCATTTACCAGCTGAACTTCTTCACCCACTACTTTTAAACCCACTGGATCAAATTGAAAAGTACGGATGGTTCGGTGCCCTGGATATAGGGACTTATTATCTGGCGCATCGCTGTTATAAACGATATAGGCTTTGTCCTGATCAAAAAAAAGTGACGGGTCAATCCCTCTCACTTGCGGTAACCAAACTGGATCACTCCATGGTCCTTCAGGTTTTTTTGACGTCATTACAAAATTTCCGCGCTTATCGATATTGGTACAGGTCATATAAAATATCCCTTTATAATAATTGATTGAAGGTGCAAAAAGCCCTCTCGAGGTACGATCACCGAAGAAAGTCATTTGTGACGGGCGATCGATCACATTGCCGATCTGTTTCCAATTTTTTAAATCCTTGCTATGGAACACCGGAACCCCTGGAAAGTAGGCGAAGGTTGAATTAACAAGGTAATAATCGCTTCCCACTTTGGTTACACTGGGATCAGGATAAAACCCAGCCATAATCGGGTTTGTAAATTTAATTTGTCCGTACGAATAGCCAGTATAAAGAAGGGCAATCAATAGAAGAAGTTTTTTCATAAAATGCACGTTGGTTATGCTCAAAACTAACATCTACTTCCTTACTGACATGAGCCATTTGTTCAAAAGAAAGCTCCAGATGTTTGTTTTAAAAAAATCAATATGGGTGACAGGGGATTTTATAGCTCACAATATGTCGTCATTGCAATGACAACCTTTCTATGTAAGTCTGTCATCAACCCACCCATGTATTTGAAAAATTCTAACATCTACCATTGACAGACTCCAATAAAATGGTCGTCATCTCGACTGTAGCGCAGTCCCGAACGTTCGGGAGAGAGATCTATCTAGGCAGATTTCTCGACTGCGTTGCACTCCGCTCGAAATGACGATAGCTTGAGGGAGCTATCTCCTCAAGCTTCTATGTCATTTATATTGATTTTTATACAATAAATTACTCCTCAGACTGACATCGCAATTATTTTTATTAAAATTTAAATAAGCTCTTAGATAGCTTTTAAAGCTTCACGCGTTTATCTTTTCGTTTTACATTGATATATTCGGAGGGAAGCATGTTAAACTGCGCTTTAAAAAGCTTCGAAAAATAGCTTGGCGTACCAAAACCAGTCATGTATGCAATCTGTGCAACGTTGTAATCACTTTTCTCCAATAATTCTACTGCCCTTTCCAGTTTTACGGATCTAATGTATTCGATTGGTGTCAGGCCAGTAATTTCGAGCAGTTTGTGGTAGAGAGAACCTCGGCTCATGCCCACATGCCTGCTTAGTTCCTCTACTGAGAGTTCTGGATTGTTAAGCTTTTCGTCAATATACTGGACGATTTTATTCAACAACTTAACTTCGCTAGACTCAATTTCGATTTCTTTAGCCTGTACCTGCACCTGTTTAGAATATGCATTTTTTACCGAGCGATTAAACAACAATAGGTTGTCGATTTTCGCATGGAGAATGTCAAAATTAAAAGGCTTGGTGAGGTAGTCGTTGGCACCGGATTTCAGGCCTTTAACCTGGTCTTCTTCTCCACTGATTGCGGTTAACAGGATAACTGGGATATGACTTGTTCTTTTGTCTGCCTTTATTTTTTGGCTTAGCTCAATGCCATTCATTTCTGGCATGCTGATGTCGGTAACAACTAATTGCGGGTGCCCGGAAAGCGTTTTCTGCCAACCTTCTTTACCATTTGACGCCTCTATAATATGATAAAATGGCTGCAGACTATCTTTTAGGTAAAACCTAAATTCCTCATTGTCTTCAACCAAAAGGATTGTGGGCATCTTGACCTCATTAGTTGCTGGTTCAGTAACGGATTCATCCAGTTCTTCGTTCGTAAAACCATAGGCGGTATCATCAACCTCTTGATCATTTTCTTCATCCACTATCTCAACTGGAATCGAAACCAAAAATGCTGTTCCCTTTCCAAGTTCACTTTTTACGGTAATCTGCCCGCCGTGCAGTTCTACAAACTCTTTTACAATCGACAACCCGATTCCACTGCCTTGATTTAAGATAGAACTCACATTGTTATCCATAAAAAAACGATCGAACACCTTGTCTTTACTTTGATGTGCAATGCCTATTCCGGTGTCTGAAACCTCAATACAAAATACAGGCTTAGTCTGATCGGCAGCGGCTCTTATGAACATATTAAGAGATACTTCCCCACCTTCTTTTGTAAATTTAAATGCATTAGAAAGCAGGTTAAATACAATTCTTTCCATTTTATCCTGATCAAAATGCGTTCTCAGGTTTTTAATATCGCTGTTAATACGAAGAGAAATTTTCTTGCGCTCGGAAAGATCCTGGAATGCTTCTGCAGCTTCACTGATAAAAGTAATGAGATCGGCCTCGTTCAGGTTCAACTTTAGTTCCTGTTCTTCCATTTTTCTAAAATCGAGCAGTTGATTGACCAGATTTAACAGCCTCCGTGCATTTCTACGGATCATCTTTACCTGACCGGCTACAGAAGATTCCTGTTTAACGGCAAGCAACTTATCAACGGGTGCCAAAATCAATGAAATCGGCGTTCTAAACTCATGGCTTAAATTGGTGAGGAATTTGATCTTTTGTATATCCAACGCATGGGCACGTTCGGCATCCCTTCGCTGCTGTAGGATCCTTTGTTCAGCATTGATCTGGGCCTGTTCAATAGCAAGTTGCTGTTTGATGCGCTGAATTCCCCGTCGCCTAATGGCAAACAGGATTGTACCAATTAAGACTGCATAAAAAATATAAGCATAAATAGTTCTCCAGAAGGGCGGTTGTATATGAACAGAAATTGAAGTGATTTTATCACTCCAAACGCCGTCGTTGTTACTTGCCCTTACCTGAAAAATGTAATCTCCGGGGTCCAAATTCGTATAATATGCTGTTTTCTCTTTACCAACTTCATTCCAGCCATCATCCAAACCAACAAGGCGATAGGAATAGTGGTTTTGTTGCGGCGCTGTGTAATTTAACGCTACATAACTAATTGAGAAATTTTGCCCATAGCTCAGTTTAATTTTTTTCGCGAAGCCAATCTGCTCTTCAATAGGTGATTTTTCACCAGGAAGTACAACAGTATTGGCGACCTTTAGTTCGGTAAGCAACACATTTGGAACCACATTATTGGAGGGCAATTCAAGCGGATTAAAATAGTTGAAACCGTCTTGCCCGCCAAAATAAAGCTCGCCATCTGAAGTGCTGATTCCCGAACCCAATATAAAAGGACTGTCTTGCACCCCATTGGGACGTCCAAAGTTTTTTATTTTTTTTGTTTCTGGATCAAGACAACTGATGCCATTATCGGTACTGAACCAAATCAGACCGTCTCTGCCTTCCAATATTTTGTAAACAATAGCATTTGGTAATCCGTTTGTTTCGTTAAAATTGGTAAATTTTCCGGTACGGCGATTGAAAAGATCGAGCCCGGCACCATCAGTTCCGGCCCAAATATTTCCTCTACTATCACATAACAAACTCAATACCACATCATTAGAAAGCCCACTATTTGCTTTTCGGTATACTTTAAATTTGCCGTTGTTGCGTTGAAATACGGCTATTCCCGTTCCGCTGGATGATATCCACATATTTCCATAAGGATCTTCAACAATTGAACGTATAAAACCATTGCTAGGGAGAACCATAGGTGGCGAGGATTGAGTGCCGTACCGGGTAAATGAATTTGTCTTATAATCAAATACATTCACTCCAGTTCCGTTTGTACCAATCCATATCAAGCCCTTGCTATCTTCTTTGATAGCGAAAATTTCGTTTTGATTAAGATCAGTTGCCGATGGTCCGGCTAGGAATTGTTTGTAAGTTTTGGTTTTGGGATTATAGGCAAACAAGCCATGCTGATACGTTCCCACCCAAAGCACGCCCCTGGAATCGAGCATTAGCGTAAGGATGGACAATGGATTTCGCGAAAAATCAATTTTGCTTTTCATGTCGATATGCTCGAACACACCTTTGTCCCGATCGAAAAAATGTAGTCCTCCGCCATCCGTGCCCACAAAGATTTTTTGTTTTGAGAATTCGGCAAAAGAAGTGACAATGGGCGATGAAAGTCCTTTTGGATCAAATGGGCTGCTACGCTTTAGGTTAAACAGTGCTAAATTTGGATCGAACTTATTAACGCCGCCCTGGTAGGTACCTAGCCAAATAATGCCATTATTAGCCATACAAATGCTTCTAACCGACTTATTGCTAAGGCCAAAGGTTTCACGTTTGTTGGGACGAATGTTTGAGAAAACCTCGGTGGCGGTATCGAAAATAGTTACCCCATCTTCGGTTCCTAACCACAATTTGCCTCCTTTTTCCAATCTGGCAGAATAAATAATGTCGTTTGAAAACAACTTATCACCCGATTGCAAAAAGGATTTGAAATGCTTTTCATCATCCAACAACATATTGAGGCCATTGTAGGTACCAAAAAATATCCGCCCCTTTTCATCCTTCACAATAGTTTTAATGAAATTATTAGTAAGGCGCGAAGGGTCATTGGGATGATGGATAAACTTTTCGGTGGCGCCATTGGTTAAATTAAGTGCCAAAAGCCCTAAATTGGTGCCGATCCATATCTTATTGCCGCTACCTTGAAGAAAAGAAAGCACACTGGAACCGTTGCCCATCAATGCACCGATACCTACATTTTTTACCTTAAAAGTTTTGGTATTGATAACCCGGTAGCCGCCAAAAGTGCCTACCCAGATATTTCCGGTTCTATCTTCGTAAAGTGTTAATACATTAAACGGGACGTTACGATTCGGGATGCCTTCACCTACAAATGATTTAAATGTATTTTTCTTAGCATCATAGTAAGCCAAGCCCCCTCCGTTCGTACCTACCCAAAGTCTTCCCTTCCGGTCTTCTAAAAGTGCCGAGATATTGTTAGACGGAATGCTCGTGCTATCACCACTTTTAGTGGTATAAACGGTAAAATTGGTACCATCAAACTTATTCAGCCCATCGCTGGTACCAAACCATACAAGACCATTATGATCCTGCAGGATTGTATTTACAGTATTTGAAGAAAGGCCATTTTTAGTATTGAGGGTAATGAAATTGGGGTTACTTTGCCCCTTTACAATAGTGTACGTCAATAACAATATCCCTAGAAGTGACATTGCGCTTATACCTGATACTCGTTTTAACATCATAACAATAGATTCACGCTTTAGCGATCTGGATTGTGATTGTACTAGTGCAGGGCTTGCTTAGCTCGCCTTTGGTACACTTTGGATTTATATTTGCTTTGTGCGTAAATATAGTTAACACCCCTAATTTAAACTATTTTATTTCAGCTTCGAACGGAGATGCTGGCAAGCCCTCTGCGTTATACAAATTTGCACCGTCGGGATTATCCGCCCAGGCGTATCGAACAGCAACAGGATTGGAAATGCTATCGTTCCAAACAATTACGGTGTTACCTTCAATTTTAGCCTTGGCCCAAATATATTTTTTATCGGCACCTGCAATGGAAAAATGATAAAGTTCGGGTTCACCTTTTGCAATTATTCCACTTCCCATATGATCAAAATTCAAAATCACCTTATTGCCCTGCACTGTTGCTGATCTGTAGATTGGACCTGAGTAAACAATGTTTTTTTCACCATAAATCAGCTTTTGGGCCCACAAAGCCAAACGCTCGCCAATTGTTTTTTTGTTCAGGGGATGAATATCATTCCATTCGCCGGCACCGAGCCCAACAGACATTCCTGTATTTGGCACTTTTAAGGTTTGGAGCTGGCTCTGCCGCAGTTGTGCCCAGTCGCTCTCAACAGGAACATAATCAACCTCCATATAATTGGGTAGTTGTGCAAATAAAAATGGAATATTGCTCAAGCCCCATTTATTTCTCCAATCGTTAATCAGTGCAGGTAGCAGTTTGGCGTATTCTCTTGGCTTGCCTGCATTTGTTTCACCCTGGTACCATAAAAAGCCACTTATACTATAATTGATTGCAGGTGCAACCATAGTATTGTAAAGTCCCGTAGGAGAACTTTGCGCCACAATTGGCTGGATAATTTGTTGCCCTGACTGGGAATAGCTTGTTTTAGGAAATACTTGGTCCACCTGGTAATCCCATTCGCCCCTTAAGTCAATTACTTGTCCGTTGGCCTGTAACGAATAATTTTTGTCAGGCACAAAGCCACCTTTGCCCATTGTATTTGTAACTTTTACTAAAATGATATTTTTACCTGGTTTTAACAGGTTGGCTGGCACATTGTATCTTCTTGGAGGATACTGATAAGTGATATTGCCTACAAAAATGCCATTTACGAAAGTGGAATCTGCATCGATAATACGCCCCATAAAAAGTTTTGCCTGCACGCCTGTCATCCCTGCAGGAACATCAATTTCTTTTTTAAAATATAGGATGCCATTCAGGTTTCTCACGCCCTGATCTGCCCAATAACCTGGCATCCAGAACTTATGCCATGTTTTTGGCACATAGGATGATTGCAAGCTTTTAACTGGCATAGGTAGCCCCTGTTTTTTAAGGTTGTTCATATAAGTGGTATCCCGAAAGTTTTTGATCTGGGCTTCAGCTGCAGGAAAATCCTTAAATGCGTCCATACTCATCCAGGCCTCTATTGGCGTTCCACCCACGCTGGAATTAATGATCCCAATGGGAATTTTGTATTTTTGATAGAGTTTTTTTGCGAAGAAATAAGTAACTCCTCCAAACTCAAGCAATTCTTTACCTGATGCCAACTTCCACTCCCCTTTTGGCAAATCCAGTGATTCTTTGGATACATCAGCCTTTGTGGGTACAAAGAAATTCCTGATCTGCGGAAAATTATCATTATTAACTTCGTCTGGATAATTTTCTTTCAGTCTTTCCATTGCTAACACCATGTTAGATTGGCCTGCACAAAAATATACGTCTCCAATTAAAATATCGGTTAGTGTAATCAAATTCTGTCCTTCAATAGTCATGGTATATGGGCCTCCGGCTTTCATTTTGGGAAGCATAATCAACCACTTCCCATCGCTGCCGGTAATTGTCTTAAACTTTCTATTGTTAAAAGAAAGTTTAACTTTCTCATTTGCATTGGCCCAACCCCAGATCTTTAAATCTGTATTTCGTTGTAGCACCATTCGATTACTGATTAACTGTGGAAGTTTTACCTCTGCTTTTGTTTTTAGGTTAGTGAATAAAACTGTAACGAGCAAAGCGCAAAGCGGAAGATAAGATTTTACGGTCATGCTTATAAAGTCTGGAAAATATGGCAATAGATAATTTTCGGGGAAACGTAGACGCTTACCATCCTTTCCCCAGTTTCATCACAGAAATACATCGTTTAAAGCGTTAATATTTGGTTATTTCTTTTTAAAAAAATTATGCTCATGTAAAACTCCATGCCTGAATAATTTCTACCCGAATATATCATTTACTTTCGAAAAAAACAATCGGTTGCATAACTATATTAAATTTGTTATAATCAGGCTGAAAAAAGAGCCTGGGAAAATGAAATGGTAAATTATGCGGATGGAAGAGGTAGTATAAACTCAATTAGATCTTAGTCAACTTCATTGGTGATTTCCAATAAAAAAGCCAGGAAAACGGTTAACGTCGTTCCTGGCTTTAAGCACATAGTAAATTTATTTATTCTTCAAGCCTTCGGCTGTGCCAACATAGGCAGGTTTTCGAACAAAACCTTCTGTCCACAAGCCAATTGGCTCCCCTGCTCTCCAGCTCGAAGTAGCTGGACTATCCTGAGGTGCCCATATAGTAATTCCATATCGCTGAGCGGCCGGAATAAGCTCAAAGTATTTCTTGATTACATATTTGTACATCTCAGCTTGAGCTGCATATTGCTCGGGTGTTGCCTGTGCAGTTTTTATATTTCCTGCAAAACCCATATCCAATTCTGATATTTTGATAAGTTTACCAGTTGCGGCCAATAATTTGAACATTTCTTCAATCTTGGCTTTATCAGAAGTAGTTACAATGTGCATTTGTGTACCAATACCATCTATTTTTGCGCCTTTGCCTTCCAAATACTTTACGTATTCAATTAATCCTTTGCATTTATCGATGCTATATTCGAGGTTATAATCATTAATAAAATGAATATCAGTCGCATTACCATACTGCCTAGCCAATTGAAATGCCTTTAGCGCATAATCCTTACCCAGGTAATCTTGCCAAAAGAATTCATCAGCCGCAATGGAAGTTCTACCCACAGCAGTTTTAAGCTCAGCTGGCTTTGCATCATCCATTGGCTCGTTTACAACATCCCAGGCTTTAACATAATCTTTTGAAGCGGTAACTATACCTTTAATCCAGGTGTCTAATGCCGTGGTTAAAATGGTCTTTTTCTGCTCGGCAGTTTTTTCTACAATTGTAGTGCCGCCAAGCGGATTGTATTTTTTAAGCGTGATATTATCGAAATAAAAATTTGTTGCTGTTTTACCTAGGTTAAAAGCCAAAGCACCGCTTGTTGCAATGTCTGTAGTAACGGTAATTTCTTTCGTATAGGTTGTCCAGGTTGGTGTTGAAGAAATTGCACCAAAAAAATCATAAAACTTATACGCACCAGGCGTAATATGGGCCTGCGTAGGGTAAGATGCTGCTACATCAGAACGCACATTCATTTTAAGCTCATATTTCTCTCCTACTGCTACCGCTGGAAATTTAAGAAATAATTGCGCATCATAATCGTTGGCCCGCACTGCCGAGTTACTAATTTTCAAAGCCCGTCCTGTGCCGTTAAAACCTTCGCCAGCTGCAGTAAAAGAGGCAACGGCATTGGTATTGGATTGATAAACTGAGGCGTTGTCGGTTTCAAAATCGGCTCCGATGACCAGATCCCAGGTAGGACCACCGCTTGAAGGAGTAACCACCGGAGCAATCAGTCCTTTTAAATATGTTGCATTTTGATTGGCATGCCAGGCGAGTGTATGCCCATAAACTGTAATACCAGCTTTGGACGCTGTCTCCAACAGGTTTTTCACATTGCTTAAAGCCAGGCTTCCGTCAGCTTGTACAACCGCTCCATGTTTCATCTCATAACCCAGCGTAATTTCATCAAAATTACTATTGGTCAATCTATAAATTACGCCTTTGGAGAGATAGGACTGAAGGCTGGTTCCCGCACCAAATTTAAATTTAGGATTTGCTGTTCTATCAATATAGGTTTTTAATGGCTGATAGGCATCGATCTGCTCTTGGGCCGAGAAGCTTGTGGGTTTAGCCACCTGAAAATCGAGTGCCTCGTACTTGTGGCAGGAAGCAAGCAATATTGCCCCCGCCAGACCAAATGCTATTTTGTATAATCGTTTCATTTTCTCAATTTTTTGATTAAATACTTAATTATTTGACTGGCGTAAATGTTTCTGCCTTCACGCCACGATCGCGCATTACCAGGGTATCTACGCTATTCACTGTTCTATCATTCAGATCGATCTGATAGTTCAAATAAAGGGCATCGCGATCCTGGCTGCCCCAGCTGTTTTTCTCTCCCCGTTTAATAAATTTTCCGGTGCCACTCGCTGTAAAGCTGGCATCACCAGCTGCAATTGCACAGTTGCCCGTATTATCAAAAGTTAACAATAAGGTTCGGCTGATACTGGTTCCGCCTGTTACTTTAAATGTGACAGGAAACTCGGCCTGGGTTAGCGAACGTGTGTTTAACTTGTTGATTTCATCATTCTCCACATATTTCATATGGCGAACTACAGTTTGATTGAGCGCGGTGTTACCGCCTTTACCCACAATCACATCCTTTCCTCTGCGGAGATAAAAACCCTGCCAGGTATTGATATACTTTACGGCATACAAAGTATATTTTTTTTCGGGCAAGATCATTTTGTTCTGATCAACACTGGTCATCGTTAAAGGGATCACATAAGTGGTATTGATAGCCAATGGGTCTGCGAAAAAAGCATCGGTTAGCTGTACATCTACTCCACCTACTAAACTTCCTTTTGGGATGACAATTTTGTTAGCTGCAAGTGTATAATAATTAGCCGGCATAGGCCTTACGATACCGCTGTAGGGCGATGGAAAGGATAATCCCTGAGTTAGCGCGTTATCCACACTGATGCCAATGCTAATATCTTCCTTATTTGAGTAAACTCCACCAACCGTACCCATAATCTGAAATCTATGTTGGTTATCAAGTGAAGTATCAAAAATATCTTCGCCCATGGTGATGGTCCGAATCGGCCCTTGATAGGCAAAATAAACGGTTTGCGCATCATTATCTGGAAATGCCCATTCTTCGTTTTTGCAAGCGCCAAGTGTTAAGACGAGCGCAAGTAAAATATATACTTTATTTTTCATGATGTTATTTGTTATAGTGATGAATATTACCATCCCGTGTTTTGTTGCAAAGCATTATACTTTAGCGTTTCGCTGTAAGGAATTGGTCCAAACCTCATATACTCCTGATAGCTTCTTGCTTCTACATTGATTTCCTGATAGGTGCCTTGCGAGATACTCACTCCTTTCACTGGTTCGGTTAACGCTGCGTTCCATCTGCGAAGATCCCAGAAACGAAATCCTTCAAAAGCCAATTCTAACCTACGCTCATTCCTAATCAATGTTCTCATGGCATCTTTATCTGTTTTAATCGATTCGAGGTAAGCATCACCATTTGCAGTTCCTACGCCGGCCCTGGCACGAATAGCTTTAATGATATCATAAGCAGAATAGGGATTGCCGCCGTTTGCTGTAGGCCCCCATGCCTCATTCGCTGCCTCTGCATAGATCAGGAATATTTCGGTATAGCGGATATGTGGCCTATAGTGTTTCTGATTATTTACAGTTGGTGTACGACTAACATCCTGCCTTAACAGTTTTTTCATGTAGTAACCAGTTCTTGTAGAGACTTCTTTTCTATTCAATCCGTCATCATTCGTTGCCACATCTGTTGTGGTATTGATTACTTTGTTTGTCGGCCCGATCGTATTTCCATTGTACACTATAAATTTTGCTAAACGCGGATCTCTACCTGTAAATGGAGTGGAAGGATTATATCCGCTCTGTGGTGTACTGGCAATTGGATAACCGTTTTGCATCGGGAAAGCATTAACCAGATTTTGAGTTGGGTTTATGCGGCCTTGTCCAGACAGGGTTGGCGGATAGTTAGCAGCTTCTAAATCACTATTTGATCCAACATTTGTACGCCAAAGCACTTCTCGGGGACTAGCGCCAGAAGCCAATGCATCAATTTCTGCTTTGTTATCATACCAGGTAACACCATTAGGATCTAGGTTGGCCAACCAGTTATTAAGTGAAAGTACCTGTGCTGCGTAGGTGGCGGCATCGGCCCATGTGGTAGAATTGCCTGTGCTGAAAGCCGGACTTGCACCCATTAGTGCTACGCGGGCACGAATGGCTTTAGAAATACGGCCTGTCATGCGCTGATTAAAAAACTTACCGAAAACGCGGTTATAGGTCTCTACATTAATTCCGACATATTTTGTCGGGATCTGGCTGGTGCTATTGATATCAGCATAGTCTAAAGGAAGCAATTGTTCTGCTTTATCCAAATCACCATAAATCTGTTTAATACAGGCATCAAATGTGGCCCTTGGCTGGTTAAAGTTAGAAGCCGGTGTTTCGGGTTCGAGTACAATAGGGAAACCATATAAATTACCCCCTACTTTTCCGGCATGCGCTTGTAGCATATACGACATTAAGTAGGCTCTCAAAGCATATGCTTCACCTTTTTGCCTGTCGTTAAACATCCTGCTCAACACCGGGTCTTTAGAATCCCAAAGCACCTTGTCTGTCTCTGCCAAAAATAAGTTGATATACTGTATACCTGCTCTTGCATTGGTCCATTGATCTAATGGATTAAATGCAGCCGACCATTGCCCGGTGGCAATTTTCCTAAAATTATTATTGATATCATTACTTACTGCATCATCTGTAGCTACATCGTTAAAAGACCAGCCATTTGATGGAAGCCTTGTGTAACCATTTAGCAATAACCCATGGGCAAGTGCGGGTTCGGTATAGATGTTCTCAAAATCTCCATTATTTTGTGGAGCGGGGTCGGTAAACTTTTTACAGCCCGAGAGCATCACAACGACAACTATAAATCGTATTAATATTCTGTTCATCTTTTCTAATCTAATATTCAATTAAAACATTGCCTTTACGCCTAGGTTATATAACCTTGTTTGTGGGGCACCCCCTAAATTCAGCTCAAGTATTTCTCTTTCCTTCGCTATTGTTAAAAGATTAAATCCTGCCACATACAGCCCCAGTTCTTTCAACACTTTACTTTTGAACAATTTATCGGAAACTGTGTAGGAGATCTGAACTTTAGATAAATCAAACCGATCTGTGCTGTACAACCAGAAATCAGACACTCTGAAATTATTGTCGCCATTTAAAGTGGTAAGCCGCGGAAAGGTTGCCGTATTTTTTGTTTGAGGCGTCCATCTGTCGCGCACCACTGCCGAATACTTATCGCTTCCGTTAACCCAAAAATAGTTATCGCTTTTCATGGCACTTCCACCGAAGCGACCTGTACCTAAAACAAATAGGGTAAGATTTTTCCATTTGGCAGTTATATTCAATCCTGCTGTAAACGGAGCACCGAACCATCCACCGCGACCAAGATATACCTGATCCTTATCGTCAATGATTTTGTCACCGTTCTGATCAATATATTTGATATCGCCAGGAGCCAATGCTGATCCAAATGCTGGTTTTGCACTACTAATTCCATCGGCCGCTGCCACTTCACTGGCATCCATGTAAAAACCATTGCTTTTTAATCCCCAGATCGCATCGAGCGGTTTGCCGGCGCGGTATTGATAGCTATTTTCGTAAGTTAACAGATCGGCACGTTTAGTTGCTTTGGTTGTATAATATGTTCCTGATGCTCCAAAAGTCCAGTCAATAGCTCCTATGCGTTTATTAAAATTTAAGTAAAAATCTAAACCGGTACGCTGATCACTATTATAATTGCTGTAAGGAACAAAAGAAGAACTCGGAAATCCGGTAGTGAAATAGTTTGGATAAAGAACATTAATCTGACCGATAATCCCAGTGATGTTATTTCTAAAAACATTTGCTCCGAAATTAAACTGATTTTTGAACATTCCGCCTTTTATCCCGATACTGATTTCTTTCCTTTTAGCAAAAGTTAAATCCATGTTGGATCCACGGCGCGAATCTGTAGACTGTGTACCTGTACCATCATTCCAACCATACCAGTTACCTCCTGTGCCTGTATAAATGCTCTCATAGGCAAAATACTCATCAAAATCAAGATCGGTATTTAAAATACCTGCTGATGCGGTTAGTGTTAAGTCGTTAATGAACGAAACTTTTTTCAAAAATGGCTCTTCGCTAAGGCGCCATCCAATAGAAGCTGCAGGAGAGAGTGCAATCCTGTTTCCTGGTGGCATTTTTGGCGAGCGCACCACTGCTCCGGTAATTTCGGCAAAATACTTATTGCTGAAATCATAATTTAACTGCAATCCTAAATTAGAATTTGTTGTTGGCTGGTAGATTTCAGATTGGGATTGACGATATGCCGCAGCCAGCAATACTGCTGAGATATGATGATTATTACGAATTGTAGTATTGTAGTTAAATTGACCAGACAACGAAATGGTCTGTCTATAATAACTATCTGCAATGTTCTGAACTCCGGTTTTAGTATCTTCTCCCCAGCGCGTTAAGCTTCCAATCATCGTTGTACCAGAGTAGGTTGTCCAATTAGGCTGGTAAGTTGCATATCCGTTTCGATAACCCTGATTGTAACTGTTCAGGTAATCAACCCCCATAGTGGTACTAAAGGTAAGTCCATTCAAAATTCCTTTCAGATCAGCATCAATACCAGTGGTAAACTGAAACTGGCGTTGTACAAACTTATTATTACCACCTGCATAAATGGCCGCAAAGGGATTGGTTTGATCTAATTGGGTACCACCAAGAATGTATTGTCCATCAATAATTGTAGCGTTTTTAATCATCGCTTTGCTCACCTCATCGCTCTGTTCCAATAAATTAATTGGTATTAAGGGGGTAAATAAATGGGGGCGCAATGTTGCAGCGTTAGCCCAGTAATTCGTATTTACTCCGCCTCCGCTGGCAAACACAGCGCTTGCGTCGACCCGGGCTTTTAGTGCTTTGGTTAGCTGCATATCAACATTTCCGCGGATGTTAAAGCGTTCTGTTGTATTATTTTCTTTTGCTTCGCCGAAATTAAGCAGCGAACCTGTAGATGCAAACCCAACATTGGTGTAATAACGGGCACGATCATTCCCTCCTGAAATTTCTGCAACGCCATCATAGCGTGAAAAACTATTTTTGAGGTATTCTGAAGCGTAATAATCTACACTTGGATAACGATAAGGGTTAACGCCAGAGTGATTATAAATAGTTTCTGGGGTATAAGCCGCTGCCAAACCATCATTTGATAAAGCCTCATTGTACAGGGTCATGTACTCTGAAGAGCCCAGATATTGAGCGAATCTTTTTGGTGTATTTAATCCGATATTGGAACGAACGTTTATTTTTTGCTTAGTGGCCGTACCCCTTTTTGTGGTGATCAAGATTACTCCTTTTGCACCGCGGCTGCCATATAGGGCAACGGCCGAAGCACTCTTGAGAAAAGTGATCTCCTCAATTTCATTTGGTGTAACACTGTTCACATCCCTCGGAACCCCATCAATCAATATAAACGAGCTATTCATACCCCAAAGGTTGTTGTTATTAAGATTGTTGCCACTAAAGCCCGGAGCAAAAGCCTCCATCCCGTCCAATCCATAAGTTATAAAGTTTTTCTCAAAGAGCTGTGCCAGGTTAACGCTTGAAACGCCAGCAGGAAGATTACTTTCGGTGGCATTTTTAAAACCCACATTTATTAGTCTATCCTCTTTAGTTAAGGTAATCTGCTTTAGGTTGGCTAATGCGATTACTGGCAAGGTTTTATAACCTTTAGCATTTACCGTAAATGTGCTATTCTCCTCTATCGATAGAGAGAATTCACCTGCCTGGTTTGCTATGGTGAGCACGTCGTTTCCTTCAACAGTTATGGATGCCCCTTTTATAGGATTTCCATTGATATCCCGAACAACAGCTTTTATAGGTATCTTAACGGCGTCCTGACCTTTGATTACACCAACAAACAGTGTAAAAAAGACACACAGCGCCAATGCATTTCTTAAAAATTTCATCATTCTTGTCTTTAATTATTTGTGATCATGAACTACCTTACCATCCAGGGTTTTGCGCAAACTCCTTATACATATTTACATCTGCTCGTTTAAGTGGCAACCAATAATGCTTTTCACTAAACGGACGCTGTAATATTAATCGCTCACGATAGTTTACGACCTTGTTTAATTTGGTGTCGACCGTAGGGCTTAAAGGAGCAGCGCGATCAAATTCTGCTGCTGTTTTTAAGGTATAAGGCACTTCGGCGAGCAAATGCCAGCGGCGAAGATCATTAAACCGATGTCCTTCAAAGGCAAGTTCAACGGCGCGTTCGCGCCTTACTTCTTTCATAAACTCTGTTGTAGATACTAAAAACTGTGCGGCAACACGTCCAACACCAGCACGATCTCGGATCACATTGATTGCATCTACGGCAGTTTTGCTAAATCCCTCTGCGGTTGCGCTTGGGGAATCGTACCCTGTAGCAACCGATTCTGCGTACATCAGGTAGATATCGGCCAAACGCATATATGAAACCTTAATATTCAGGTTTTGTCCGTAATTCCAGCCCTGATCAAAGTTATTGGCAGTTCTGGGCACAAATTTGAACATCATATAGCCAGTACGGCTACCAGAACGTTCATCCCTATAACTTCCGTTTGTGAACAGGTTTGCATATCGGTGTGGCTCCATATTCGCTGCCAAAGTTCCCTGCACTACCTTAACTCCATCATATATAATATCATTATAGAACCTTGGATCGCGATCGCGCCAAGGAAATTGCGGATCATATCCTGAGCCACTAGGATCAGCCTGGGCAGAATTCGAAATGGGCAAACCATTTTTCATCCCATAATAATTAACATAATTTGCGGTAGGCGCAAATACCAATGCATCCGCCCCTACAATTGCTGGTGTATATTGTTTTGCAGTGCCATAGGTTGAACCATGTGCTCCCCAATATGGCCCTGTAAATATTACTTCAGTACCTCCCGGGATTAAGAAATTTTGGCCAGTTGTATAAAAATTGGTACTGTATTGTGCAAAAGGCAATAACTTATGAGGAGCAGCGCCACTTTCTGTTAGTTTTAATAACTCGGCAAATGCAGCAGCCGCTTTTTTACTCAGTTCTACATTGTAGGTTTTGCTACCGGTAGATTCTAGGTTCATTAATGGACTAGCGGCCCACAGATAGTTTTTACCTAAATAACCTAATGCCATGATTTTATTGATGCGCAACTGGTTTTTACCCAGGGTTTGGATCCCGGCTGTTGTATTATCCCAATTAATTGGCAAAAGATCGGCAGCGGCTCTTAAATCCAGTGCTGCCTTTGCTGCGCATTCCTGATACTTTAGCCTTGGCAATCTCAATTCTTCATCGGCTGGCAATACTTTATCAATGTATGGTAGCCCCCCAAAATATTGCATGAGCTGGAAATGGAACCAACCTCTAAAGAATAATAGTTGACCTCTGATCAGGTTACGTTCTTCATCGGTTGCGTTTGCCATCAGGTTTAGGTTCTCAAGGCCTAAATTCGCTTTACGAATGCCATACCAGGCCAGTGGATACAGACCTTTGCTAAAACGATCGTTATTTGTATTCGCGTTGGCATTATCTAAAAATCCAGCTCCCCATCCATCAAACTCTCTTTGCCAGCCCCAAAAATCGCCGTTATCTATTTTGTTAACGAAGTGAAAATTTTGAACTGTAGACTGGATTTCGTCTTCACCCCAGTTGAAACTGTTGGTCCAGTACCGGTTGGTAAAATCTGGAATACAATTATATAGCTCCTCGGTAAAGCCCTGAAAACTACGAAAGTCTTTGAAGGCAGATTCTGCTGACACAGTTGCTTCAGGATCTCTGTCTAAATATTTTTTACAAGATACCATGCCGGTTCCCGCCCAAATCATTCCTATCAATAATAGGCGTGTTATATATTTTTTCATAATGATCATGTTTAGAAGATGAAATTAGCGCCTAGATTATAGCGTTTTACAGTTGGATATGCACCCTGCGATGCCCAGCCCTGTCCGCCCGCACTTTGATAATTTGCTTCACGGTCATCCGGCATCTTAGTCCATACGTGTAAATTGTTTCCATTTAGGAATATACGTATACTTGAGATTCCTGCTTTTTTAACCCAGTCCTGTCTAAACGTATAAGCAACCTCAGCATTTTTTAAACGCAGATAAGAAGCATCATAGAAGTACCTGTCTGCCGTGTAAAAACCCGCTGGCGTTGTTTCCCAACGTGGCATCGGACCATCAGGATTTGTATTGTCTTTTGACCAATAACTTCCTTCATCATAGGCAACTGTATTCTTTCCTGAAAAAGACCCGAGCACTACCTGGCGGGTAACATTGTTCACACCGTAAAACTGAGCAAATGCGCTAAATCCTTTCCATTCAAAACCTATAGTTGCATTGTAGGTGTTTTCAGGAGCGCCAGAATAACCATAAGGAATGTTATCATTCGCATCAATTATCCCATCTGCATTGTAATCTACCAGATGATAGTTTCCTGGAATTTTCAATTGGTCATTGGCATTGTGCATGGTACTTCCATAAAGCTGATCCCAAGTATTGTAATAACCAGCGCTCACATAAGAATAAGCCTGTCCAATCTGTTTATCAAGAGGCTTAGCATATAACGGTAACAATCCGGCAACATCAGCATATACAACTTTGTTCTTGGCATGAGTATAATTGATATTGGCCCACGCAGTAAAATTGCTGGTGATTTTTTTATTGAACCGGATATCAATTTCATAACCTCTGGACCTCACCTTACCAACGTTAAACGTAGGTGGTGTGGCACCATAGTAACTTGGAACAGCACGATTGTTGGTAAGGATATCGCTCCTGTCGTCCTGGAAGAAATCTACACTTCCAGAGATCGTGTTTCCAAAAAACCCAAAATCAAGCGCGATATTCTTCTTTACAACCTTTTCCCAGCGTACGTTTGGATTACCTACCGTAGTTTCCCTATACCAGTTATAAGGACTATTCTCTGCAGCTTCACCAGTAGTACCGAGTGGCGTAGTGCCTCCAAATACCCAGTTCGTTAAAAATGCAAATCTTGGGGAACCACCATCATCACCAATTTCGCCATAAGATCCGCGTAATTTTAAAGAGTTGATGAATTTGATTGGTTTCATAAACTTTTCTTCAGAAATCATCCATCCAAGTCCACCAGATGAAAAGAAATCAAAGCGATAAGCCGGGCCGAATTTCTCAGAGCCATTATAAGCCCCATTATATTCGAAACTGTACTTTCCTGCATAATTATAAGTAGTACGGAAAACCCAGTCTTCACGATAAGAAGGAATAATACTTCCGGTAGCTGTGTTATCTCTACTCCAAAGCCCCATAGCAGTTAAATTATGCTTTTGGGCAATGGTCTTAACATAATTGATCTGCATTTGAGAAAACATTCTGCGGTAGGTTGCGCCATCGTTAACATCACCCGCGCGGCTTGCCCATCTTACACTTTCCCTCCATTCCAGCTCTGTTGCCGCATCTTTGGTTTGTGAATAACTTACTATTCCCGTTTCAGGGTCGATGTATTTACTTAGTGTTCCATTATTCCGGTCATCAATTCCACGACCAGCTTCGATAAATGTATTATCGATAGAAAGTGTTCCTTTTAAACTCAATCCCTTAACAAGAGAATTTAAGCTTTGATCCAAGGTAAAATCTGTGGTGATACGGGAAGTTGTGGTCGTTTGAAGGCCACTGGTAGACAAAATCCTAACAGAGTTTAAACTCTGTTGTTCATTGGGCTTGTAATATCCCCATGTGCCATCCGAATAAACCGGAAGATAGAGATTTGGTGCTGCAGAATAAGCAGCTGTCCAGGTATTGTAAGGGTTGACATCAATCCATGGGCGCTCTGATGTACCTCTTGAACCAGAGATATTTGTTCTGAATACCGTTGATGGTGTTAATTGAAAATCAAGGTTGCTTCTTACGTTCAATCTTTTGAAACTGTAGCCACCGTTATAACCGCGATCGTTACCAAATCTTCTGAACAAATCTCCTTCATCAAGGTAGTCAACAGAAGAAAAATACTTCACAAACGATGTTCCCCCGCTTACATTAAGATTGGCATTGTAAGACATTGCATTATCTCTAAACAAGGTATTTACCCAGTCTACGTTTGGATAACGCTCAGCTTCTTCAAGATTGGCGGGCGAACGATATTTTTGCATCACAGCTTCGGGAAGATATGAACTCCATGCGCCCGGAGCGAGTGCTAATTCGTATTCGATTGTTCGGTTACGCACCTGGAACATATCGTACGAGTCGAGCTTACCTGGCAATTTAGATGCAGATTTAACAACTGTATTAGCAGCTGCTCTGATTTCTGCCTTCCCTTCACGCCCCCTTTTGGTGGTAATCAAGATTACGCCATTTGCTCCTTTTACCCCAAATACCGCAGTAGCTGAAGCATCTTTAAGTACCGATACTGAAGCCACGGAGCTGATATCGATGTTATTTATCGATCGTTCAACTCCATCTACTAAAATAAGCGGACTGGCATTGTTCCAGGTGCTGCGCCCGCGAATAAGAATCTGAGGATCTTCATCCCCTGGCATTCCAGTACTGGCGGTAGTAATCACACCTGGCAAATTTCCAGTTAATGCGGCACCTAAACTAGATACACCACCTGTTCTTTCCAACACTTCGCTGGTCGTTTGAGAAATTGCACCAACCACGCTTTGTTTCTTCTGAACGCCGTATCCTACAATCACTACATCTCCCAATTGATCAGAGTTAGATTTCATGGTTATGTTTACCGTATTTTTGCCGGCAATACTCACATCCTGAGTTTTCATTCCTACATATGCAACGGTAAGCGTCTGCCGATCAGCGGGTACCTCTATTGCAAATTCTCCATTTGTGCCAGTTTGCACTTTAGAACCAGTACCTTTTACAGTAATAGTAACTCCTATTAATAGCTGTTTTTGTTCATCAACTACCGTCCCGGTTATTTTTCGCCGTTGTTGCGCGGCAGCTGTATCAATCAACAGCGCGGAGATAATCAGTGTTAAATACATCACGAGTAATAACTGCTTTGCTCCCTGATATCTGGAGCGCGCATCATTACCCATATTGGTTATTTTTTCCATTATTTAAAATCATTTAAAGAGAAATAGATTTGGATAATTGTATGCCAGTCCTAGTTAGTTAGGATCACCAAAACAGATTTTTCAATTGTTTTAGTTAGCGTAGAGCGGAGTAACCCCTCTTTGAAGTAGTAGTAGTTTTTAGTCATAAAATTTGGTTTATTTTGGTTAGGATTAATATTCAATACTATTGAACGGATTCAATCTGTATCGGTGTGAGATCGATTTGGATTTAATCAGGTGCTTTCATGAGCGTTTGTTCAGTTTGGTTCATATTTATTTGGTTAGCCCCTTAAATAAAAACCAATTTTAGCTTTCCTGATCATTGAACTATCTGCCTTTGGCATCGCACTGAGATTTAAGATCAGTGTTAAGCGCTATTAGGGTAAGTGTTGGTCGTACTTACTTCAGTATAATGTTCGAACGGAAAGATAATGGCTTTACCTGTTTGGGTATTCGAAGCTAAGACAACTACAATTTTAAGGATAGCACAATTGTTTAAATTTATACCCAGTTTGTTTAAGTGGTGTAGAAAGTGCCTTTATGCATCAAAAAAAGCATTAAAGTGATAACATCCATTTTATTTTAAACACAATTGTCTTATCCATATAAGTATCTGGATAGCGTATAAATCCAATGTGTATCGTCTTTTAGCTATTATGCGTCACGCTGTTTTCCATTTAGCGAACCTATATTATATATGCAGCAGACAAAAATATGATTTAACCTTTAGCTTATTTGTAGATATATCTACAAATAAGCTTAAATAAATCATCACAAGAGAAAAAACAACTATAGGCTTATCATTATAACGATTGCTCATATTCCTGTAAACAAAAAATGGCACCACAATAACTAAAGCAGATAATGGCTAAAATATATGTTATGGAGCCAGACTATACCTGCCCCATTATTTATTATCTGTATATTGAACCGCTAATAATTTTAGTGTATATCAGGATAGCAAAAGCCGTGGTTATCCCTCAAAATAAAAACAAACAGATGAAATATAAAATATACTTTCTTGCTGCATTTTTGGTAATGGCATCTGCTAAAACAAGGGCGCAAGCTTATCTTTCTTCATCAGCTGAACTGATCAAAAGGGTTCTGCCCAAACAGCATCAGTTTTTTTTAATCCAAAGCATCGTTTCTGAAAACGGCATGGATGTCTTTGAAATCGAAAGCAAAAAAAACACCATCATTTTAAGGGGGAGCAGCGGTGTAGCTATTGCTTCGGCTTTTTATTATTATTTAACGGAATACGCCCATTGCCAGATAACCTGGAACGGCGTTAACCTTAAATTGCCACAAAACCTACCGGTGGTTAAAAATAAAGTAAGGAAATCTACACCTTACGAGTACCGCTATTACCTTAACTACTGCACTTTTAATTACAGCATGAGCTGGTGGGACTGGGCCAGGTGGGAAAAAGAAATAGATTGGATGGCACTTCATAGTATTAATATGCCCTTGGCTATTACCGGAGAAGAATATACCTGGTATCTTTTGTATAAAGAAATGGGCTTTAGTGATGATGATCTGAAGGATTTCTTTACCGGACCAGCTTATTTTTCGTGGTTCTGGATGGGAAATATAGACGGTTGGGGCGGTCCCCTGCCATTGGACTGGATGAAAAGTCACTTCGAACTGCAAAAGAAAATCTTGGCCAGACAGCGTTCTCTTGGCATGAAACCGGTTCTACCTGCATTTACAGGGCATGTACCAGCCGCGTTTAAAAAGAAATTTCCAAATGCGAAACTGAAGGCTACCAACTGGACCAATGGTTTCGCAGACACTTATATCCTCGATTCGGAAGATCCTATGTTCGCCGCTATCGGAAAAAAGTTTTTACAGAAACAGACCGCGTTGCTGGGTACCGATCACCTCTACTCTGCCGATACCTTTAACGAAAATGAACCACCATCATCAGAACTTGACTTTTTAGGTAAACTGAGTGCAAGAATTTATGATGGGATGTCGCAGGCAGACCCCAAGGCTATATGGGTAATGCAGGGCTGGCTATTTTATAGTGACAGAAAATTCTGGAAAGAGCCCCAAACAGAAGCCCTTTTAAAAGCCGTACCCAACGACAAGATGATATTGTTAGACCTGGCCACAGAAATAGAGCCGGTATGGAAACGCACTTCGGGTTTTTACGGAAAACCTTGGATCTGGAATATGCTGCACAATTTTGGCGGAAATACCAATCTTTTTGGGCGGATGGACGTAATTGCCACCGCACCTGCACAAGCCTTGAACGATCCACAAAGTGGCAAGATGAAAGGTATTGGCCTCACAATGGAAGGTATTGAACAAAACCCGGTATTGTACGAGTTGATGATGGCCAATGTTTGGCAATCGAAACCGATAGATCTAAAAACATGGCTGCCTAATTTTGTTTTTAACAGATACGGAAAAAACAATCCCAATGCGCAAAAGGCATGGGAAATTTTAAGAAAAACAGTTTATAATGTACCCCAAGATAAATACATCAGAGATGGCGCAGAATCTATTATTCAGGCACGTCCTACACTTGATTCACTGACCCGTTGGGCTAAAACGACCTTAAATTATCAGGAGCGAGATCTGTTACCAGCCTGGGATGAACTCATAAAGGCCGCGCCTACCTGCGGCAATAGTGATGGTTTTCAGTACGACATAGTGGATGTAACCCGACAGGCCATGGCAAATTATGCCTTGCCTTTACAGCGAAATTTTGTAACCGCCTACAAGAAAAAGGATATGGTTACCTTTAAGGCAGAAAGCCAAAAATTTCTTCAGCTTATTGACGATATGGACAAGCTATTAGCTACCCGAAAAGATTTTATGCTTGGTCCGTGGGTTGAGCAGGCAAGAACATGGGGAAACAATCCAGCTGAAAAAGCACTTTACGAAATGAACGCAAAAGATTTGATTACCCTATGGGGTGATGAAAAAAGTCCGTTAAACGAATATGCCTGCAGACAATGGAGTGGTTTGTTCAGTGACTTTTACAAACCGAGATGGGCGCTTTTTTTCAGATATGCATCAAAAGCCATCGACAATCAAAAAGAAATCGATATCAAACAGTTTAACAGGGAGGTAAGTGCCTGGGAATGGAGCTGGGTAAACCAAAGGAAAGATTATCCCCTAAAAACGGTTGGCAGTTCAGTAAGTATAGCCATTGAGATGCATAAAAAATACAGAAGCATAATTGAAAAAGCGCATCAGTATCGCTAAGCTAACACTAATGGGAACACTTGCAGGTTCCTACTGGGTAAGGACCGTCATCAGCCTGAAAATATTGCACTTTTGCAACTATGAATATACTGCAAAAAACCGTATTTATCACTGCTCCAATGCATGCGGTATGGGATAGCCTTACTGTCCCTGAGTTTATTCAGGAATGGACATATGATAGCCCTATTGAAATACAGACAGATTGGAAAGTCGGTAGTACAATAATCACTAGTGGGGATCTTCACGGGATCCCGTTCATCAATTCAGGAACAATCCTGGAACTGGATCCCGGCATCAAACTCTGCTATAGTTTTTTAAGTTCCCTCTCCAATTTACCCGATACAGAAGAAAGCTATTGTATATTGGAATTTAATTTGAAACATGAAGATAAACAGACCAGGCTTGAGCTTACCATTCGCAATTTTCCTGACGAGGTAATCCGTAAGCACCTGGAGCTGTATTGGGGGCCAACAGTTAAACTCATCAAGCAACAAACAGAAAACCGTCAAATCTAAATACTTGCCAGGTGACATCAATACTTATTTAGCGTTCCATATCAAGGATCCATTTTGAGCCTTACAAGCCGCCAACTATTCCTGCAAAGCCGCCTCTAGGCAAGCATTGGATTTGCAGTATACCCGATTTTTTGATGCTTTTGGTTTCGCTGGTAATCGATTTCGTATCTGCTCCATCTTTAAATAACTGGAGAGAATAATCTGCATTGCCCAAAAATTTCAAATTTAAATCGAGTGTTTGCGGGGTATCTTTTCCATTAAGTCCAGCTACATACCAAAGCTTCCCCTTTCTTCGTGCAATAACGATCATTTCGCCGGGATAGCCCTGGATCAGTTTGGTTTCATCCCAGGTTGTGGGAAAATCTTTTAGAAAATTCTGTGGTCCTGCTGATAAATCATAATATGCAGATGGCCTGTCTGCAAAATGTTGTAAACCAGACTCAAATACCACGGCCAATGCCAGCTCGTGGGCAAAGGATGTAATATGCGGGTGCTGCGAATTAGAAAACGTTACCGGGGTGTAGTCCATAGAGCCTACTACATTCCGGGTGAATGGAAGAGTAGTATTATGCGCAGCAGCCTTATCCGTTAAAGTCGGTTTGTTATTGTACCATTCGGCACCGTACACCGCTTCGGTAGTCATTAAATTGGGATACGTACGGGCCCAGCCCCGGGGTATGGTAGCTCCGTGAAAGTTGACCAGCAGCTTGTATTTTGCGGCATCTTCCAGAATATCCATATAATATTTCATCATGTCCTGCTGGTCTCCTGCAAAAAAATCGACCTTAACACCCGATACTCCCATACTTCTCAGCCATGAAAACTCCTTTTCTCTTTTCTCGTGTGTTAACAGCCTGTCCACTGGAGTTGCACCAAGCCAATCGGTACCTGAGTTATACCATAAAAGCGTTTTTATGCCTTTACTCCTGGCATAACTCAAGGCATCGTTAATGGTTCCTCCGTTTGCCATTGCATCCCATTCCCAGTCAATAAGTACATACGGCCAGTTCATCTTCACAGCCAGATCAATGTATTCAATTACTCTCTTATAATCCTTTGAGCCATGATTGTATGCCCAATATACCCAGGCAACGCTTCCTGGTTCAATCCATTTCGTGTCCTTAAAGGCAGTAGGTTCGCTCACATCGGTAATCAACGTACTTTCCACCAGATCGGCCAGTCCACCTACTATCATTACGTGCCATTGCGAATTCCAGGGCAAGTTGGAAACAGCTCCCCCATGAAAACTCTTTTTTGCCGCAGGATAAGTTACCTTATACAGGTTTGTATTTCGTTTATTGTTAAGCTTCGTCCCACAATTTTGCCTGCTTATACCTGCCTCCGAAATTAGTACCCATAACGGCTGGTTATTAACCTTATACAGGGCAGGATACCCCCATTCACTGCTCTTTTTTTCATCAGTTCCACTAGTATTAAGCGAATAAAATTTCTCATAGCCATAATCGTAGGGCTGCATCCATCTTGCCGTACCTTCAGGAATCACATAGCCTGTGGCTTCCTCTTTAATTGATAAACTGGGGTCTAATTGATTGGGGAAGGCGTACATGAACGCAACACCATCGTTATAAACTTTAAAAGTGATATCCAAGGGCTGATCGGACGGATTCTTATAACTGAATGTTTTTTCAGTGCCAAAATTCTCGCAACGCTTTCGCTTTCCAGTCACCATTTCATATTTGTCATGAACAGCAACAGCCTTACCTTCTCCAATAAGCCTGAGATTCGATACGAACTGCTGATCTTCCCTTGAAATGCCTAGCGGTGAGCTGGGCAGCACTTCAATATATGCACTTCCTTTTTTATAAAGTACTTTAAAATATGCCTGGCCGGCCCCTCCCCCGCCAGCTTGTTGCATTTCCACAACGACTTTAATTTTTTTATTGGGCGATAGAATTTGTTGGGAATACCCAACAGTGCTAAAAATAAGGTTCAGTGCTAAAAAAAGACTTTTCATTTGTTTTTATTTTTATAAATTGTGTTGCTAAAGTTGAAATATTTATCTGTTAATCCCATTTCCCTCCACAATTGCCAAGAAAAGAGAATCTAGAAATTTTACATTAGTTTTTTCCGTCCCTGATCTGGGATTCATTGCATCATTGTTTCTGAAGCTAAATAAGGCGCAACAGCCTAAATCATAACAAAAGATCTAGAGTTTATAACATTCCACTCTTAATGCTGCTTGATATCGATTATATATTTTTATGCCATTACCCATATTCCTCAATCGGGGAAAATTTTAATTTAAGTCATCGTTACAGTCTCAAGGTTATCTTTCAGTTTTATATCAAATTTAGATAACGCTTCTTTCTAACAATTATACTAATTAGACTATATTTTGCACAAAACCGACAAAAATATAATCAGTATAGCTTTAAGTTTCCAGGTTGATTTGCGACGTTTACCTTTTGGTTTCGAGCACAAATGTTGTAACAATAGGATCAAGTTGAGTTGGATCTATTGTCAACGTAATCCCATTATTATCTTGCTTGAACTTAACTTTAGGGCCATCCAGCACCTTGCTTGAAGAAACCACCTTGTTCAGTGCCGGTAACTTAATCTCGGATGACCCGTCTGGCATTTTCACCAAATGAACATAGATCTTATTTCCCTTGTGGGTTGAACCGTAATAATTATCTACCGGTTGGAAGGGACCGGGACGTGTTCCATAAATTCCCTGGCCATTTTTTTTCAGCCAATCACCAACCTCCTTCAACCTCGCTACATGCGTGGGGGGTATTACGCCATCCGGGTCAGGGCCAACATTTAGTAGCATATTACCACCGCGATCAACGGTATTCACTAACATATCAACGATAAGTTTAAGCGGGATTAGGTTCTGGACTTTATTGAACCCCCAACTTGACCGGTTCAGATTTAGGCACTTTTCCCAGGGAAAGGGTATGATCGGGCCTTTCACCGCTGCATCGCCCTCGTTGGTCTGAAAATCGCCAACCATGCCCGATCTCGGGTTGATGACGATGTCCGGATTATAGCTACGTACCATGCCATTAAGTTTTAGCGGTTCCCAGAACCAGGCCGCATCCGCATCACCTCCCTTGTGGGCCAGCCAGCCGCCATCATACCAAAGTATCTCTATCTTGCCATAGTTCTTCATCAGTTCTTCGACCTGCCCGTAAGTCTGTTTTTTTAGTAGCGCCGCATTTTCAGGCAACCCTTTAGGATTAAAATAACCTGGGAACCGCCAGTCCAAGGGGGAATAATAAAGGCCCACATGCAAGCCGGCCCTACGGCAGGCATCTGCATATTCTTTCACAAAATCCCTATGTGCCGCAGTTTCAAAACTGTTAAAATGACCATAACTGGCAGGGCTGTTCCATAATGCAAATCCGTCATGATGCCTGGCCGTTAATACCATATATTTCATGCCTGCATCCTTGGCCGCTTTCGCCCAGGCATCACCACTAAATTGTCTTGGATTAAATTGGTCGGCCAGCTTGGCATATTGTTCCACGGGTATTTTCTTGTTAAACATGGTCCATTCACCGGTTGCGGGAATCGAATACAGGCCCCAATGGATGAACATGCCGAACTTTTGATCTTCCCACCATTGCATTTTTTCAGCGGGAAGATTGGAGCCAGGGCCTTTAACACCGCGCCCAGCCCCTTTCAGCCCCGCAAATGCATTGCCTTTTTCCATTGATTTTCTTTCCGCCTCGCCCATATCCTGGCCAATGGCTTTCAGGGAAAGCATCGACAATATCAACAATAAGGTTTTCATTTTGAGTTTTGGGGTCATATTTGATTTTAGTTTCGATTAATTAATTATTGCCGAGGTGCCGCAAACCCTCCAAACAGCGGCTTGATCAATGGTTAATTTGACTTGCTTAAACTATCCATCATTTAAACGGGATCTTGCCGAATACAACAACGGTAAAAATTTAGGCAAGAGTTTTTTAAGTTTATCAACAAGATAAAAAATGACGGTTTTCATACTCTTTATGGGGTAATTATGTGCCGTGTCAAAGCTTCTTCGGCAATTTCTTGCCTTAAGCTGGTAAACCGTTCCTTTGTAAGCTTTAATAATGGCGTTTAACTACTGGCTTCCCTTTTGCATTCCAAGCGCTAACTTAAAGCAAAGGGAAGTTTTAAACGGTTCCGTATCGGGTAGAGTAATAACCAACGCATCGATAGTTCTTGTCCATTTGATTTTACCCTTATACCCTAATAACTCAACAGAGGATATTTGCTGGATATCATTATTGTTGAAGCCTAATGATTTAATCGAAATCTGAGAGCCTGAAGGCGGAATCATAAGGGTGAAAGCATAAAGATTACCATCCTTGCCCACGGTGAAACGTAGGTCTTCCGGTCCGAAGGTAAAATTGGCTTGATTTTTACCAATGCTGCCCCTCGGTATTGAACGCAGTTTACCATCTTTCCCTTCACCGGCAACTTTCCATGCCTTGCTTCCATAGATCGCGGAACTGTTGATCTTCATCCAATCGCCGATCTCATAAAGCATTTTTAAACATGCAGGATCAAGTGAGCCATCCGGCATGATAGGTATGCTAACTGCATACGAACCGTCTTTGGAAACATACTCCAATAAAAAACGGATCACTGAAGATGCATCGTAAACGTAGTTCGGACCATAATACCAATCCCCAACTGGATTTTCCCCAATCCACGGCTGATCAGTCTTTACTTTGTCAGGATAATTACCTTCAAAAGTTGTCACGATGCCTTTCTGACCGGCGGGATGGAACTTGGTAATACTGAATACATCCACTTTACCATGCTTTTTGATAGAATGGTTAAAGTAAGATGCGATGACCCGTTGATCGGCATCCGATTTATATCCTGTGCCGGAATTCCATCCGCTAAATGGCTGGGTGCTGTTACCATCGGTATAAATAAAATCGGGATCATATTTACTAATTACGTCCAGCATGCGCAAAGCCCATCTGTCAACGTACCATTTGGCATAATCAAGATGATTTGAAAAGATGCCTTTAGGCAAGTTGTATTCAAACTTGTCCATTCCCTTGTATTCCCTCATGTTAATACCATAAAGCAGTTTCGGGTCATAACCTTCCCACCATTTGCCTTTACCGTCGGCCAGGGTTAACCTGCCATCATACATTTGCCCGATCTTTGGACCTTTGCTATCGTTACGAAATGCGGTTTGCCACCACCACCAGGTATACTCGTGGTGAAAGGCTACACCGTAATGCATTCCAGCGCTTTTTACAGCCTTTGCCCACTCACCAAGCAAATCTCTCTTGGGGCCCATGTTCACGGAATTCCAAGGCTGATATTTAGAGTTCCACAAGTCAAAATTATCATGGTGCACGGCTTGTATAAGCATGAACCGGGCACCAATGTCATGGTACAATTTCACATACCAGGATGGGTCAAGCTTGGAGGGTTTCCAATCACGTAATACTTCCTTGTAACCAGAATCCACGGGAGACCCATAACGTTTTTGATGGTTGTCGTATGCCAACCGACCTTCCATGTACATTTTACGGGCATACCAATCGCCACTCATTCCGGCAGCTTGTGGGCCGAAATGCACCCAGATGCCAAACTTTGCTTCTCGCAACCACTCAGGGGCATCATTGGGATAACCTTTGTTGATAGATGACCATGTCGGCTCAAATGGGCCCTCAGTAATCGGGAAGTTTGTTTTAACTTCCTTTACACCTGCGGTATCACCCATCTCAACCGATCCTACCGGTAAGGCAGGAGGGATAAATGGGATTGGCACGGGAGGTGGCAACAAAGGCATGTTGTCAGCAATGCCTATGGCATCCAACTCTCTTTGAGAAATATGTGATGTTTGAAGTTTCTTGGAAGAGGCGCAGCCTAATGCTAAGGATGCGACAGTTGCCATGAGCAGGTATTTGAAACTGGACTTTTTCATGATTTTTTACTATTACGATAAATAATGTTTATACACCTAAGCTGTGCCTGGATGTAAGTTATATAAGAGTGAGACCATGCCGGAAGATAGGTCTTTGAATACATCAGAGGCTATTTCCTGCCCGCTATGCATGCCACTTGGATGTTTTAGCAAGAGCGCCTCCTGAACCAACAAATGGACCTGCCAGGTCATCTGTAACTGCACCGTCGATTTTTTGGGGCACCCAAGAGATAATAGAGGTATTTTATATCTTCTCATTTATTTTTTCCTAGTTATTGTTGGCGCCCATGCATTAGTTTTGGCCGATGAGGCATCCTTAAACAGATCGAGGATGATGCCTTTATCTTTCCAATGTATCAAATTGGACAAAGAAAATGTTTTAAGGTAGTTGCCCGACCAGTCGCTGAACCCATCGATTGTCGGGTTTATGTAGTACTTATCTGTCTTGTGAGAAAATAACATCCCTGGACCGGAATCCTCACCGCCGAATGACGGCTCGTTGTTAATCACGACCTGAATCCGGTATGTAATTGGTTTGCCCCCACCTATCTGTAATTTATAGTTCATCGCACCCTTTGTGAAATCCAGCAGGCCTTTCGGTGAGATATCTACCCCGGGAAACTGTGTAAGGCCAGGGTTGAATTTAGAAAGGTCGGTACCTGGGCTTAACGGCAATGTCAATATTTTGTTTGCCGTATCAAGGCTTATGTCCAATTTTTTTATGGCTCGGTTTGACGCCGTTCGGGCAAGGTCGTCCGTTGAAAACCATTTTGCCAAAAGCCTTTCAGCTTCTGCAACCGTAATGGGCATTACGGTTCCATGGCGGGGGTGAAAGTTCATAAATACTGCATCATCTATCATTGTGAAATTGCGCAGGTCCTTGCTCTTGGTAAACTGGTAACGTCCTTTGGTATAAACGTCATACATCAAAATATAGCCGGTACCGTCGTTCAGCTTAAATGTACCGACTCCTTCAACTGGGTCTGTCGTTTGCTGCAGATAATTATCAGCTATTTGATAGGGTCCAATTAGAGAATTTGACATGGCTACCTTGATGCCAGCAATCTTACTATTCTCAGTTTTAAAAAAGAGGTAACTCTTACCCTCTTTCTGAAGAATGTCGCCATCTATTGCCGCACCGTTGCCAGGCATGAAGAGTAGTTGTTTCGGCACTGTCTCAAGGTCTGTAAAATCCTTGTTGGCATAAGCATAATAAATTTTATCCGGCCCCTTGCCATATTTCATGGACCAATAAACCATGTACTTGCCGGCCTTTTCATTGTAAATGGTTTGCGGCGCCCATACCCGCAACAAGCTATCCTGACCCGGAAACCTGTTTTTTATATTTATAACAGTGGAACTCCAGTTGATTAGATCGTTCGACTTTAGCAGAACCATTGCTCGGTTTGAATTCCAGCCACTAGCAACAACCATGTCTGTGGCAACCATATAAAAGGTCTTACCATCTTGGCCGCGCAGAATATGCGGGTCACGGACTCCCCCGGTAGAGCTTATTTTTTTAGAAGGTAAAATGGGTTTGCCATTGTTCATCGCATAGTAGCTGTAGCCATCTTTACTGATAGCGAAACGAATGGCTTCCTGATCTTTTCCTTTTCCAGTGAAATACACGAACAGATAAGCGCCATAAAGTTGCTTACTTTTTAATATGCTTTGCTTTTTTATTTGAGCATTCGAAACAGCGGTTGTAACCAAACAAACTATCAGCAGTATATTTTTTATCATTTTAAGTTCTAATATCGTTCTATATACTTTTTTTTGAAATGGGAAAATTATTCATTAGTAGGCCTATAATTTTTTACATGATCTTTTATTAGGGCAACAAAACATCTTGTGATGTTAAATAAAATATTCATAAAATGGCTGTATGATGAAATCGGGCCGGATAATACCCTGCCTTGATGATGGCAAAACACGTATTTATGGCCTTGATGACCCAAACCGTAAAATTCTGCCCTGTTTCCATCATAAGACACACCACGCTGCTTTCTATACCTATTATTTACCAGAGATTTTCATCACATTTTATAACAGTCTGGCCGTTGAATCCCTGATAATGAAATGGGCAGGAACGATCACCTTTTGGACAGCTCTCTCTTCCAAAGGTTTGTTGAGCAAGCTGAGCAGTACCCTGATCGACTGCCCTGCGAGTTCAGATATAGGCTGAGCGACTGCAGTTATGGTAGGTTCATAAAAATCAAAAACCTGATGGTCATCAAATGCGATAATAGCCATTGTACCTGGGATCTTATATCCAAGCTGGTTAATAGCCTTCACGCCACTAAAAGCCAGGTAATTGGTAGCGAAATAAACAGCGTCGACTCTTTTGTTCTGCCTGAGAAACCGAACAAGTTGCTTAACCGTTTGGGCAGGATCATTTCCATAAGGTATTTTTTCTATAATAACCTCCAGCCCGTGTTCAGCCATTGCTTTAGCGTAACCCTGTTTCCTATCTTCCATCTGGCTCTGGTTACTATCCAGTGTAATGAATGCAATATGGGCAAAAGCATTGTCTGCCAAGTATTTCGAAGCATTATAACTGGCTTTGAAATTATCAAGAATCACATAGCTTGATTCAATATCCGGATAATACCTATCGAACAATACAACCGGAGATCCCTCATCAAGAAGGGACTGTATTTCTTTTTCCATCCCGGCCGGAGGAGTTATGATGTAACCATCTACATTGCGGTCTCTGAAAAGCTGGATAAGTTCCCTGGTCTTATCCGGATCATTATCGGTACTACAGTAGAAAATTTTATATCCGTTTTGGTAGGCAATTTCCTCAATATGATAGGCCATCTGGGCAAAAAAATAATCGGAGATCTTTTCTATCATCAGGCCAATAATCATTGTTTTACCAGTACTCAGGCTCTGGGCCAGGCGGCTTGGTTTATATCCGTTTTCATCAATGTACTGCAGTACTTTTTCGGTTAAAGCCGAACTTATGCGTTTCTCTTTGCCTTTGCCATTGATAATGAAGGAAATCGTTGACTTTGAAATATTCAGGGCAGTAGCTATATCGCCAATGGAGATCTTTTTTATCATTACCGGAATTGGATTGAAGTGACCGATCAGTTGGTTATTGAAAATGTCCTTTGCATCGGAACAGCCGATTGGATCTGGCGCGCCGGAGTGTTATACCCATATTGCCATGCCACCAGGGTAACCTTTATCGGCAACCTGCTCTTGGGCGGGATCGTTGCAAAATAAAGTATGCCATCTACGATTTCTGCAGGCCCTTCCTTTACGAAATACTGTAAGGGCAGTCCGGCATCAGAATAGCCAATTAGTTTCAGGGACTTTACAAACCTTCTCTGGTCGGGGATCTCCGGAAAAATAATTTTCTGTTGAGCCCCTTTCACATTGGAAAGTGGGATCTTCATATTTGCCTGCTGTACTGAAGAGCGATATTTAGTATCTCCTTTCTGACTGGCCATTAACCAGATATCGTTGCTCCGCTTGGTGTTGTTGAATCCCATTCGGTAAAAAGATACCTGAAATGTAGAGTCATTGATTTTCCTGACCGGGCCGCAGACCCTGGAGATCACGATTTTCTCTTCAGGACGGTAAAACACATCAATTGCATGAGTTGTGGTATCTGTATTTATTGCAGAAACATGAAAGGTGATCCCGTCCGTTAAGGGCTCAAAAACAGGCCTGAAACCAGCAAAGCCTGCAGGAGGCAAAAGTTTGCCATGCTGGGTGAATCCAATTGACCGTTTTATTTTAGCCTGCGCAACTTTATACTGATGCTCGGTTAACTTTACCATCTGTCCATCAAATGCCCATCCGGCCTCTGCTTTGTTTCCCATATAATCATTGTAGGGAGCAGAAAGGCCATTTGGCAAGCTACCTCTTCTCCATCTATCCACCAGCCATCCTTTTTTGGGGTCTACAGCAGAAAGTATCGGGAAGGTATTTAAAGGTGTTATTTTGGGGAGCCGGTTTTTTACAGCTTTAGAGATAAACAGATTAAGATAGGCTATCAGTTCATCTGAATAGTCAAAGTGACCATGACCAGCATCACAGAGAAACGCAATGGGAGCATCAGGATTATCTTTTCTGTATTTCATTGCCGGGGTAATCCGCCCCTCAAGCCATTCATCTTCGCCCATTACAAAAAGTCCGGGGATGCCGTTTAGGTTCCTTCCCCCCCAGTCTGGATTGGGCTTACCGCTACCAGTCATATTGGTTAATGGTGCATCTCCATGTATGGATAGCACGGCAATTGTCCGATCGGGATTATAAGCTGCAAAATTCCAGGGATAGCTTGCAGCAGCAGAGTGTCCTATAGGTATAACAGGGGCAAATGCCAGTTCACTGTAACCCGATATTTCTGCCAGGTTTTTCATTGTTGCGAAAAAAACCGCCGAGGAGCTAAAATTAAAGACCATATCCACTGAAGGCGTAATCCAGATTTCAGCAAGGCCGAGCGCAGAAAGGTTTTTTCTAAAAGCACTGTGTTCCAATATCCCTTCTTCGAGCATATTGTGCTGCCCTATAACTACCCCCCTTACCTGTTTACAATCAGGCGGGATCCATAAAAATGCTGTTGGCAGTTCTCCTGTCTCGGAAGAAATACTGCTCTTTACCGGAACAGACCATTGCCATTCGGCAGCAAAAATGTTTTGGCACAGCAATAAAAAAGTAAAGCAGATAAAAATTATTCTGTTCATACAAATTAATTTAGATTATTACGGCTGTGGCAGGGAAAAGAAAAGTGTTCCGAAACCTGCATTATCGGCATTAAATCCTGCACCTTCTGGTCTAAGTTTATCTGCGGCCTGTTTAGTGTAACGGTACTGATCTGCCGGTATACCCTTTATACGAAAGGCATAATGGTTGTATACCTGTTCAAAGATCGAACGGAGGTTACCCCTTCCACTGGTTGATACCTTATGGGCCGGAAATCTACCACTGATGTCGGTGTAAGACTGAAAGGGCACATCTTCACCGAGATTATAACGGGCCGTATACTCAAAGCCTTTGAGCAACCTGTTCTGCGAAAAACTGTACATGTCCATTCCCTGGTTCCATCCAATTTCGCACATTTCTGCCAGATGGCCGATGCCAAGCATACTGTGTGGCTGATCTCGTCCGCTCTCCTGCCCCTGGCCCTCTTCATTTACGATATAATGCAAAAGGCTACCATTTCCTGGGCCCTTGTAGTAAAAATCAACCGCGCGATCGAACATTTCATGATCATCATTAAAAACGGCAATAGCCATCATGCCTTTCATGCAGGCAAGATCCCAGTTACCATGGGCCCAAAGCGCAAAATATTGAATCGGAGGATAAAATACTTCCCTGAACATAACTTTGCATCTTTCGATGTCTTCCTGTTTCCATTTTGGATAGGTAGCGCGCATGATCTCTGCGGCACTCGCCATCTTAAAAACATTTAGTCCAGCCCCTAACTCCACATCTGTCCCATCAAACACCTTAAAAGTTTCAGACCAGGCATTGATAATTTTTATGGCAGTTTTGGCATGAGCTTCATCGCCAGTAACAGACCACATCACTGCATTTTGATAAGCGGCACAAACATCTTTCTCCAGGTTTCCGATATTTTTGCCGGCACCGATCAGCAAGCTACGCTCTACATGTTGGACGGCATGAGGTTCCCAGGAAGCGCTTGACCATGGATGCGATCTGAATTTCTCAAATGCACTCTTCCATGGTTCTCTGCCCAAGGTAACCATATCTTTCATCCGCTGGAGATCATTAGCTGAATGCAACAGGCCGGGATGGGTAAAAGGTTTGGGATGATAGACGACCGGTTTTTCCAGTTTTAGCACCTGCCCGTAAGCATTCACCATATAGAAAAAGAATATGATTAAGGCTAACATCCATTTATTGTAGTGGATTAACCTGGTATAAACATTTAAACTATGCATGCTTAATATTTTAAAATAATTTTATTCTTGGTTTAAGGCCCTGCCCTTGATAAAAAGGTCCGGGAGTTCTTTCTAAAGTCCCGCCCACCGCATTGAGGAAATCCCTGTCAATGGTTATCTTTTTTCCATCAGGATACTCTATGTATTGCTTGCTCAGCGCAAAAAAACCAAAAAATTCAGCTGTTAGCGCCGGAATTTTTATTTGCTTTAGTGCTTCCTTTTTCCAAAATAATTCTACCCCTTTCTGGCTGTGTTCCAGGCGAAAGGAAAAACTATTTTTGGCTTTTGAGCTATTCAGATCGGCCCAGCTTAGCGGAAGGGCCCCATCTGCATAAAGGTTAAAATCTGCCTCACTTCCTGCTGACTTTGCTATGCCTGCACCTTTGCCGATAAAAAGATTGCCATACCAACGGTGGTCGATATCCAGTGCTGGGATAGTCTGTTTGATCACCAGGCTATGTGGCAAAAAATTTGAGGTTGATACTGATTTACCGGGTTGCCGGCCATTGTAGAAGCTACAGTTATAGAACAGGTTCTGAACAAAAACATTTGCTTCTGATGCCTCCATCTTTACACCTGCCATATCTTTATCTGCAGTATCTGCCATTGCAAGTATATTGTTGTCAAATAAAACAGGTCCATGGTTTTTAAACAGGTAAAACAGTCCGGCGCCACTATTTGAAATAATATTTCTCGACAAGCGGGCACCCTGAAAAATTGGGCCTAAAAATACACCATAACTGTTTTTTCCATAAACCCTACGGATCAGGTTATGCGTAATGGTGGCATCAACCGCCATGGCCAGCCGGATACCTGCAGATTCATTGCCCGTATAACCGCCATGCTGGTTAATGTTCTCTATCAGGTTATCTTCGATGGTGCTTGAAGTGCCACCAATTAACCCAAAAATCCCTGCCTGCCCACAGTTGAAAATATGGTTTCCTTTGATCTTGTGATGCCCAACCGAAGCCAGATCCGTATAATCGTTAAACTCTGGCCTTCCTGGATTAGCATCTGCATAAACATGCCCTGGCACACCGATAGAAATACCTACAGCGCGGCATTCACTTATGGAGCAGCCTATTATATTCCAGTACTTTCCATTTTTAGTATCTATTGCGCCGGGCTGTTCTGCATAAATAGAGGCATAATCATTGAAAATCTGACTGACAGCAATCCCTTCAATGGTAAGATAATCTACACCAGACCTGGCACTGATCCCGACATTTCTGACCGAAATTTCCGCTAGCCCGGCATTGGGATTCAATACCCCAAAATTCGCCCATATTATCGTTTTTCCTTTCTCTAGGGTTTTAGTCCACCGCAGTGCATTACTGCACTCCTGAGGGGTGGATACATTGACCATTTTTTTGTCATTAAAGAAGAGCATCATCCCGGTTTGGGAAGAATCCAGCATACATTTCCAGAGTTTATCTTTACCCTTTACCCAGCCTGTCTTCCGCTCAGAACCTTTGATTATAACTTTTGCCTGATTTAAGGCCTGCAGCGTAATCCTTTTGCGCTCCGAACTTCCACCACGTTCAAACACCACCGATTCACGGTAAACTCCTGCCGAAACAAGTATCCTATCTCCAGGCATTGCCCTGGAAACAGCATAACTGATTGTTCTTAAAGGTTTTGCTGCCGAGCCCTCTGCCCTATCGCTCCCAGATACCGAAACATAAATGCTTTTTGGAGGAACTGGAACTGAGACATGTTCAAAAGCTTTCCCCGCAAATTGCATTAGTAAGGGAAAAATCAGAAATATGATAATTTTATTCATCAATGGTTATAGGGTTTCTTTTATGTAAATGAAAGATCCGACAGGATAAAAGATTTTCGGATTTCATGAATAATGACACCAGGTTGCCGCTGGGATACTCTAAATATCCAAAAATTGTTTGTCGGAGAATATCCTGGTTATGTGAATTGCTTATATCTGGCTACCCAAACTTAATTAAACAAAACCAGTTTAGCAAAATGAACGTCTTTTTCACGTTTATTATCGCATACTAACCCAGATCCACAGCATTATAGACCGACTGCCTGGGGCAATTGCGGTAGGCTGTGAGGAATCGTCATTGCGAGAAGGCTTTTTCAGCCGACGAAGCAATCTTAATGCGCACGCTGTTAGTGATCGTTGTAAGATTGCTTCGTGCCTCGCAATGACGACCTTTCTTCGGGAACCTGTCAATACTAGGATAATTATTCCATAAAAATCAATACGAATGACAGAGGATTTTAAGGAGATAAACGGTCTCGAAGTATCGTCATTTCGAGCGGAGTGCAACATAGTCGAGAACCAGGAAATGCTCAGCGAAGCTAAATCTAACTAGTATAGATCTCTCTATTTCACTACGCTACAGTCGAGATAACGACCTTTCTACTGACGACTGTGGTGCTTAACTCAATGACATTGACTGCCCTTGGCAATCGGAAAAAGGAATCAGATAAAATGACGATTGGTAGCGAAGCTTATTTGCTGCCAAGGTAAAGTAAGCCACCAAAACCCGGTTGGTCCCGATCATAGCCTTCTGCCCCCATCTTTGCTATTAACTGCTGGGTAAACGGCATTGAAAGCCCTTTTCTGCGCACATAATGGTTATAAACCATTTGGTAAATAGGGATAAATCTTCCCCTTCCCATAACAGATATCTGTTCCCAGTCACTATACTTTCCGGTAATATCTTTCCATTTTTTAAACGGAACCTCGTTGCCGAGATTATAGCTGGCGGTATATTCAAATCCTTTTAACAGCCGGTTATCAAGCGCACCATAAAGGTTATCGCCTTGTTTCCATGCAATCTCGCAGATAGTGGCCATTGCCCCGATCCCTAACTGGGAATGCCCCTGGTCTCTACCACTTTCCTGGATCTGTCCGGTTTCCGCATCCACATAGTTGACTATGGTTCCGTTATCGTTAGCATGGAGATAAAAACGTACAGCTTTATCGTACATTTTCTGATCATCAAGATAGATTGCGGCCGAGAGGTAGAATTTTGTCACTATGGGTCCCCAATTGCCATTTGTATAAGCAGGGCTTGCATAAAACTGCTCACAGACTGTCAAAAAAATCCCTGTTACCATACGGGCTATCCGCTCAAGCGTTCTGGGATCAGCCCTTTTAAAATCGTGTTTCAGGATTTCCAAGGCATTGATAATCTTGGTTCCTTCCAATCCGACCAATAATGGTGCATCGTTGGTAGCTGGAATGCGCTGCAGGGAATCTGCATAACCTAGCAATATTGTAATAGCTTTTTCAGCATGTTTTTGATCACGGGTAGCTACCCACATGAGGCTGTTAAGATAGGCCGAGCTGAAGTCTGCTTCCATCAGGCTCTTGGTATTCCCGAACTCCCCATCCCTGGATATTACCCTGAACGGCCCTTTCATCTTATAGTCTGCGCTGGCCAGTGGGTTATTCCTTAATAGTTCAAACGATGTATAACCGACTGAACTTTTATCCTGGGCGGCCTGATATATCCTTTGTAGATCTGAGCCGGAAAAGAGGATACCAGGATGTACAAACTTCTGCTGTGCGGATGAAATGGAACTTAAAAAAAACAGAAAATAAACTATCAAATAAAGACACTGTATTTTTTTCATTGTTTGGGATTAAATTATTTTATGACCTCAGTTTCTCCTGTTTTCACGTTGATGCGCCATGGTTTAGGTTCCGGAAGCCAGAGTTTGCCATCGCCGATCTCCAGGGGCATCCAAAGGTATCGGGAATCCCATTGGGTACGGGGTTTCCATTTGTCGGCCACAAAGATTACAGCAGTTGATTTTGTACCGACAACCTTAAGCATAAAGGTAGACTGTGAGCCATAAGTATTGGTCAGAGGTGGGGCAATATCTTCGAATTCGGACCATGGCCCTTCCAGGGATTTAGCAGTTGCGTACTTATTTGGGTTTGGGTTCCAACTGGTCAGTGCCGAACCAATCGCATAATAAAGTCCATTATATTTTACCACCGCTCCGCCTTCCAGCGGTGCTTTAATGACACAGATATCTTTTTCAACATTCAGGTAATCCTCAGAAAGCTTCGCAATGTGGAAGCCTTTAACTGGTCTGTCTTCAAAAATAAGATAAGCAGATCCGTCGTCATCTATAAACTGGCCTATATCACGGCTTTCCTGACCCAAGGGGCGGAAAGTACGAATAAACTTGTAAGGTCCTGTTGGAGAATCACCAATTGCCACACCTACCCGCGCATAGCTATAATTACCTTTCTGGCCCTTTACCTGCCCATCGATATGCATATACATGATGTATTTTCCGGTTTTGATGTTATGGTAAACCTTTGGGCGCTCCAATACCCATTTTTTCCCTAAGCTGTCAGGATCGGTCATTTTAAATACATCTCCCCTGAATTTCCAGTTCATCAGATCTTTTGACGAATAGCAGCTCACATACCTGTAATTGGAATCAAGTCCCTGGCGGCGTTCTTCTCCATACCAATAATAGGTATCCTTCACTTTAGTAATCCCTCCCCCATGTGCCTGGATATGGTTTCCTTTATCATCTGGCCAAAGTTCGCCGGGAAGGATTGATTTTCGCTGTTGTGCCATACCTGTTGCTGTGTATAACAATGCAAACAGGAAAATGGCAAATCTGAACAGACATTTGCCTCTATGGTTCATTCTCATTTTATATAGTTTCATTTTTTTAATAGAGCAGTCTCATACCATCGGAACAGGTTTCTAACTATCCTGAAATATAGATGTCCCAGAAGTATGTTATTGGTCAATATTATTAAGTTAAGCATATACGTTGTCAGTCTGAGCCTGTCGAAGACCTTTACTAGTCGAAAACAAAAAAATATTTGTCCTTCGACAGGCTCAGGATGACAATACTTTTTTGTTTTCTCCTT
Organism: Pedobacter sp. ISL-64; assembly: GCF_018613605.1. Lineage (GTDB taxonomy): Bacteria > Bacteroidota > Bacteroidia > Sphingobacteriales > Sphingobacteriaceae > Pedobacter. The sequence continues at coordinate 239,641 of NZ_JAGGPU010000005.1, forward strand.
AACTTAATCACATTGGGCTATTGGTTGGTTAAGCTGCATAAACGGATGAAAGGTCTGAGACCTGCCGAAGCGTTTGTACCGCACGGTAAACATGGTTTATTACTGACTGATAACGGATCTTAAGAATATCAGCAATCTGTGGATAGCTAAGCTCATCATAGAAACGCATGGTAAGTATTTCCCGCTGTTTGGCAGGAAGCGAATTGAGCGCCGTTACCATCTGTTGCTTCATCAGGGAATCTGATTCATTAGATACCATAATCTCCTCTGCAGAAAATACTAAACTTGGTGCGGGCATTAAGGTCAACTTATTTTCGCGATGTTTGGTGAGACGGATATGGTTAAGTACGATCGACCTGGCAGATCTATAAAAGTAGGCTTCCACATTCCTGATCGTTCCGATTTTTTCTCTGTTCTCCCAGAACTTAATAAAAAGGTCCTGTAAAAGATCATTTACCAGATCATCATCATCTAACATTCTGGTGGTAAAAACGAAAAGCTTTGGATAAAGTTTTGCATGCAGTTGTGCATAATCGCGCTCATTTCCCCTCAGTGTACCTTCCCATAGTGCAATCAATTTCTCAGTCATCATAACATATCAATATTTGGTTGATACGAAGATGGCACGAGCTAAAAAAAATGACGGGTATAAATTCGTAAAATAGGAGTGTATTTTCGCCAAACCGCTTTAGCAATACCTAAAAAGCCATTTTACCCTTAAAATCGGCAGCATGATGAAACATATCTATTTCATTTTATACCTTTTATTGAAAGTCTTCCGGTGTTTTCTGATAAACGCTGAGGGGGTTGCGCCAAAAAGTTTTGAGAACTGTTTACCAAAATATTTGGCATCATTAAATCCCGAACGGAAAGCTACTTCGGTTACATTATGGTCTGAATTGATCATCAGTTCTGCAGCCTTCCTCAAACGGATGAAGCGGATGAAGGAATTCACCGATTGTCCTGAAATGCTTTTCACGCGCTTATACAAATTAGAGTGGCTCATTCCTATCTCATCGGCAAGCGCCTTTATGCCAAAGTCAGAATCGGTAAGGTGATTTTCAACAACTAAGATGCAGGTATCCAAAAATTTCTTGTATTCTTCTGATACCACCACGGCATTACTTTGAAGGGTAATTTCGTTATAGAAATAGTTTTGGAGATTATTCCTGTTACGCAGCAGATTGGCTACCCTGGCAATCAGGTATTCGCGTTCGAAGGGTTTGTTAATATAGTCATCAGCACCACCATGTACACTTTTCAGCTTCACTTCCTGAGATGAACTTGCCGTTAATAGAATGACGGGGATATAGGAAAGCGTAGGATTGGATTTGATCATCTGACAGAATTCTATCCCATCTATCCCTTGCATTTTGAAATCTGTAATGATCAGGTCTGGAAGTTTTTCCGCCGCGAGCTGAAGTCCCTGTTCACCATTTTCTGCCTGGTAAACGGTGTAAATGCCGGAGAAAAGACTGGAAATATACTGGCGGATATCCCTTTCATCATCAACAACCAGAATAGACTGCCTATCACTAACCAGGTTTATATCCAGACTGATATTATTTTGCTCTGCAGATTCAGGAAGTGCGGTAGCATACATTTCATTAAAAAGCGCTTCTGACCCTTCCTGTTCTTCTTCAATGACCTGGCTAACAAGATGTTCTTTCCCCTTTAGAAGACAGATATTGAACACACATCCACCTTCGGCCCTGTTTTGATAAGAAATATTGCCAGAATGCGCTTCCATAAACTGTCTTGCCAGATAGAGCCCGATCCCAAATCCGGCTTTATGATTCCCGTCTTTTCGTTCTGCCTGATAAAAACGGTCAAAAATCTTTTCCCCAGCGGCATCAGGAATACCGGGACCAGAATCCTGGACGGCGATTAAAAGACTTTTATCGTCTTCGGTTAGGCTTACCACTATTTCTCCTCCCTTTGGCGTATATTTCAATGCATTGGAAATCAGGTTAAACAGTACGATTTCGATCTTTATCCTATCGGCATAAACTTCTTTATCAACAGCAACACTTTCAAACCTATAATCGATCTCCTTGGCCGAGGCCTGTTGAACAAAGCAATAAAAAACCTCTTTGGATAGTTTTTCAAGATCAAGTTTAGCAGCTTTAATGTGCTCAAAACCTTCTTCTGCTTTTCTGAAGAGCAGCAGCTGATCTACCAGCGACAGCATCCTTTTGGCATTTCGCTGGATCATGCTGAGCTCCGCATTTTCCTTACCTTCCACACTACTGTTTTTGATCAAGTCATTAATTGGATTAATGATCAGGGAAAGCGGAGAACGGAACTCATGCGAAATATTGGTAAAGAACGACATACGCTTTTCGGCAAGTGCTTTTTCCTGCTCATTGATCAGTCTCTCTTTGTCATGCGCCAAACGTTCCATATTATGGAGGGCTACCTGCGTATCATATTCAGCTTTTTTCCGTTGGGATTCAAGACTTACGATCTGAACTTCATATTTTAAACGGGTCTGTGCCGACCGATATCGAAGATATACATAGATAACCGAGGAGATAATGGCGATATATCCCAGGTAGGCCCACCAAGTTCTGTACCATGGTGGAAGAATTCTGATCTTCAGGGTAATTTCGTTGCTTCCCCACATCCCTTCCGTATTGGTACTCTTGACCCGAAATATATAACTTCCTTCAGAAATATGCGTATAAGTTGCTTTTCTGTCCTTTCCCGAATTTGTCCAGCCCCTATCCCAGCCATCCATAAAATATTTATAGGAAATCTTTTCGGGGGATGAAAATTCAAGTGCCGTAAACGAAAAGGTAAATACAGCCTGATCATAAGGCACTTCTATTTCCCGGATGGCAATATTGTCTTCATCCACAATTAGTTTCAGGTTCTCTTCCAGTGGCGTATTGTTAATGGTTATTCCGGTAAGGAACAGACTCGGCATCTGGCTGTGCGGAATAATTTCCCGTGGATCGAAAAGACTAAACCCTTTTATGCCTCCAAAAACGATTTCGCCGGTACCAAGTTTGATTCCTGCATTGATCTGAAACTGGTTACTCTGCAGGCCGTCACTCTGATAAAAACTTCTGAAGGTACCTTTATCAAGGTTATAGCACGATACTCCAAAATAGGTACTCATCCAGAGATTTCCCTGGTTATCAGGAATCAGGCTCAGTACCGAATTATTGCAAAGGCCATTGGCAGTAGTCAACCTCGACACCACTTTGCTTTTGAAAGGATCAAAAATGATGAGTCCCCCACCTTCTGTCCCTATCCAGAGCAGCCCTTTTTTGTCCTCAAATATCACCCGAACGGTGTAGCCAAGATTATAAAATCTATGTTTCTTTCCCTTTTTATCAACCCGGATCAACTGATCAAGATTACCCGCCCAAATCCGGCCATCCCTGGCCTGCATCATTGCAAACAGATCACCCAGCTTCTGATCGAAAAGTTCAAACTTATCCAAACGGTGGTTAAAGCGATAAAGCCCTCCAAGAAGACTTCCACGTCTGAGTGTTCCTGCCCAGATGTCATAGTCCCGATCCTCAAATACCGTGAAAGCGACCTTGCTTTCTACCCCGGTCTGCGGATCTATGATCTTATACCTGGTAAATTTCCTTGTCCTTGGATCGAAACGGTTGGCACCTTCTGTAAAGGTTCCGATCCAGATATCCCCATGGCTGTCAGATACCATCGATGAAATAAAATTACTGGATATAGTGTTAGGGTCTGCAGCGTGCTTATAATTGGTGAATTGATTTAACTTCCTATCCCAGATGCTAAGCCCGGTACCATCGGTACCGATATAAAGTTTCCCATCTTTTGGAGCTAAAAACGATGATATTGAGTTTCCGGGGATAGAATTTCCCTGCGGATTGTGTACCCATGTCTGGAATATTTTTTTTACCGGATCAAGAATGGTTACCCCTCCTGAATAAGTTCCGATCCATTTTCTATCCTTTTTATCGATAAATATGGAGTAGATCTGTTCACCGCTCAGACCTTTATCGATTTCATTGCCCAATAACTGCATGCCCCCACTTGCCGGATCATAGCGGAACACGCCATCTCCATTTGTTCCCAGATAAAGAATGTTATGACTGTCGGGGGTGATAGCAAGAATTGACTTGCCTCCAATTCCGCTGGCGGTAACGGCCGTATTTTTCTTTATGACAGGATCATAGCGATACAGACCGTTATAAGTGCCGATATACACCTGCCCAGCACTTATTCCCAGAGAGAGCGCAAGAACAACATCAGCGCTAGCCAATACCAGTGCCCGAGCTTTGGGATCAAAATAATAAAGTCCGAGATTTTGTACAAACACCCACTCTCTTCCCTTATCATCCAGCCTGACGGATTGCACACCATAGGAAAAAGTGCGCCTGCCATTTATCAAAAGGGGAATCTGCTCACCTATGGTTTTCCCTTTGTTGAACCTCAGCAGCCCGATTCCTTCGGTTGCGACGAGCATGGTATTGTTTATGCCGGGTACAAGGTCTCTGATTACTTTTGTAATCGCTAAATCTGTCCCTTTTATAGGGTCATGCCATGAGCCTTCTGTAAAAATGCCTTTTTTATCATTATAGATACTTAACCCCTGCCTGGTACCGATCCATATGTTATTATCTGTATCACTGTTAATTGCATGTATAATATTGTGGATAAGGGAAGTTTTATTACCGATCTCATTCCTGAAAACCTTGAATCCATATCCATCATAACGGTTGAGGCCATCCCTACTCCCAAACCAGAAAAACCCTTTTCTGTCCTGATAAACACAACGGACATAATTATTGGACAGCCCATCTTCTATTTCCAGATGACGTACACTGAGCGAATCTCGCTGTGAAGCGACACTCAGACCGGCATACAGAAAAAGAAAAATCAGCAGTATTCTTCGCACAGTTTTGCAATTGTTGGTTACTAAAATAATGAAACATTATTATAATAGGGACATATTTAAGCTTAATTCATACTCTGTCGATTTCTCCGTTCCGCCACCGGTGAAAAACCGATTGGCTCCAGTCGAAATGACGATTCTTATATTGGGTCTGTCAATGGTAGCGTAGTCGAAGGGCATTTATTTGCGTTAGATCAATCTCAAGAAGTCTTCGACTATGCTCAGACTGACGACCGCGGTGCTTAATTTAACACATTGGGCGGTAATCAGGTCGAATAAGCTATTGGTATATTGATAAAACCTGGCCTTTTCAAAAATTTTAAAGCATAAAACCCGGCCACCATTCGGCAACCGGGTCGATAAAGAACTAAAATCTAAAAAACTACCACCCAGGATTTTGGATCAGGGCTGGATTTAAGGTTAACTGCTGTGTAGGAATGGGATATAAATAATGTCTTTCGGAAAAGGTACGGGCTGTATTATCTAAAATCAAATTTCCATTGGCGTCTTTAGCATTTGTTGGCACAGTTGCTAACTGATTTGGCCCTAATTGTGCCTGGGTTCCGGTAAATCTAATAGAAACAGGCCATGGACTAACAAATCCAGCGGCATTTCCATAAGCCGATCCACCAACATTGGTCACCAAATCGGTACCTGCGCTATGCCATCTCTTAATATCATCGAACCTGAAGTTTTCGTAGTAAAGCTCGGTAAAACGTTCCCTTCTGATTTCAGTACGCAAATCAAGTCCATTTGTAGCCGCAAACGCGTTCGACAGTTTAGGCATTGTCTTGTTGGCACGCAGGCGTACAAGATTTAGAGATTTGTCCAGATCGGCATCGCTAATGGCCCCGTTTCTTTCGTATACTGCCTCGGCATAGTTCAATAAAACTTCAGCATACCTGAGCACTGGATAATCTTCAGATTCTTTTGTATCTGGCACGTTGCGTTCAGAAACCCATTTCTGGTTAGTATAACCTCCGATCTGGACCACCTTACCTGTAGAGTTGGCATTATCGGCAGCATCGTTCAACCAGGTTACCCTAAAGTTGGCGTTACCATACCAATAATAACCGTTTAATACTCTCATGGTATACTTTAACCTATTGTCTCTGTTGGCAAACTGCGAACCATAAGTTTGAAAACCTTGGAAAAGAGGAGATTTTTCGATAGGTAAGCCATCCTGGCAAAGAAAAGCATTTACAAATTTCTGCTGAGGGCCAATCTGGGTTCCCTGCCTGCTGATGTTAGTATTAATTGTTTTTATCACATCATCGTATCGATAAGAAAGGATATATTCGTGGTTGGCCGACTTGTTTACTCCAGCCGGATTGGATTTTGGATTTTCGAGGATAAACAGGTATTTCTGTGCTGAATCTCCTAGAACGGTACTATTTCCGCCTAAGGCATTAGATGCTGCTGTGCCGAACAATGCAAACTGGTTACTTAAGATTACCGCATTGGAGGCAGCTGCAGATTTATCAAGGAGGTTGTTAAATCTGGTGGCATCACCATTCCTAAATTTAAGCCAGGTTCCTTCATAAAGCGCAACCCGGCCTAAAAAAGCCTGTGCAGCAGTCTTGCTTACCCGTCCGAAATCGGTCGATGTTGACGTAATTGATGCCGGAAGATCAGGGATGGCTGCCTCCAGATCAGCAATAATTTGATCTGCTATTGCTTCTCTAGCCGCTCTTGCACCATAAAGCTCTGGCGATTCCAGATCCAAAGTTTTTGTAATAAGAGGAACGCCACCATACAGCTGTAATAAGTCGAAATAGGCGTATGCCCTGAAAAATTTTGCCTCTGCAATATATTGTGCGATACTCGCTTTATCTGCAAAAGCTGCCGCTTTTTCAAGCAAAAAATTGCAGGCCCTAATCCGGGTATAATTGCTATTCCAATTTCCATCTGTAACGGGAACGGTGTTTGTACCCGAGCCAAAGGCACCACCGCCACCAAATACATCAGCCCTGCCATCATAATGGGGGTTATCGGCAAAGGAATTATTAAAATTTCTCAGATAACCATAATATTGGTTGGCAAAAGTTTTAAAATCATTTGCATTCTTAAAATATGCAACCTCTGAAAGCTGGTCCTGAGGAAGGAGATCCAATGATTTTTTACATCCCGATGCAGCCATCAGGAAAATCATCGCCAGGGAGAATACTGTTTTATATGTTATGTTTTTCATGACCTTTTTATTAAAAAGTAAGGTTGGCACCAAAAGTTAAATAACGGTAAAAAGGGTAACGCTCATTGCCTGAGGTAGTCCTGGTAACTTCCGGATCCCAACCGTCCTTGATTCCGCTAACTTCCCACAGATCACTTCCAGAAGCATAAAGTCTAAGGCCGCTAAAAAGATGTGATTTGGCCATTAGCGCTTTTGGAAGGGTATACCCCACTACAACATTTTTCAGGCGTAGGTAAGCTCCATTCTCAACCGACCAGGTTGATGCCTGATAATTGTAGGTATTAAGGGTCGTATTGGCATGAAGATTCGGATAATAAGCACCAGTGTTTTCAGGCGACCAGGTATTTCCTATCCAGGCAGTAACCTGAGCCTGGCTAAGTGACTGATAGGGTATCCGCCAGTTATTCGCACTTCCATTTGACCTGAAAATAGCGCGTTTTCCAACTCCCTGAAAAATGGTTGTCAGATCAAAACCTTTCCATTGCATACTCAGGTTTAAACCGAATGTATACCGTGGGATATCACTTCCCAGGTAAACAAAGTCACCCATATCAGATGTAGATGTACCATTTGTCAGTTTTCCATCTCCGTTTACATCTGCAAACGAATTGTCTCCAGGCCGAAGGCCGGATAATTGTCCCGGAAGGTTGGTCAATGGACTTGCAATCGGAATACCTATCCCGTTTACAACCCCTCCTGGAGCATAAAATTTATTATAGGCATCAACCTCTGCCTGTGTTTGAAGGCGGCCTGCATATTGGAGGCCAAAATAAGATCCAAGTGAATAGCCTTCTACTGCCCCATTGTATCCAGCATTGATCAGTGGAGTTCCGTTTAGGTAAATAATCTTGTTCTGGCTATCGGTAATGTTAGCAGAAACAGAATAATTTACGCTTCCGATCTTATCCCTCCAGGTCACGATCCCCTCCCATCCCCATGTTTTTAGCTCCCCGTTGTTTGACTGTGGTGCACCGATTCCAAGCGTTCCGGGGTAGGTTATGCTGATAAGCATATTCTTGTTGCGTTTTTCGAAAAGTTCGAAAGTCCCTGTCAATTTTCCTCTTAAAAGTCCAAAATCAAGACCAAGGTTTTTGTTTACAACCGTCTCCCATGTCCTATTAAGGGAAACCAGGTTTCCTGTAGTGGTTGTTGCGGTTGCAATGTTCGGGCCCAATAGTACACCACTGCTTCCTACATTTAATGATTGAAGGTAGTCATATAACCCGATACCTCCTTGGTTACCTGCTGTACCATACGATGCCCTGATTTTAAGATCAGAAAACACATCCAATTTCTTAATAAAAGCCTCTTCTGAGAGCCTATAACCCACTTGGGCACTGTAAAAAGTTTTCCAGCGTTTATCATCGATAAATTTAGACGAACCATCATACCTTACACTGCCTTCGAAAAGATATTTACCATCATAATCATAAGTACCTTTGGCAAAGTACGAACCAATGGCATAATGGTTCCTGGCCTCATCGTTGGTAACAAAACCCGCAGTTCCGTTACTCAGACCAAGGTTCAACGAAGGGATGTCGTCGCTACCCAGGTTATAGGTGCGGGTATTGAACATGTTATATTCATCCCTTTCATATGATCCGCCCGCAAGGACAGTTACATTATGGTGTTTCGCAAATGTATTTTCATAGGCAACCCTACCGATGAGGTTATAATATTTATCGTTAACCGTCTGCCTAAAATAATTGGCATTTCCGGTAGCATTACCAGCCGTACCTCTACTCGGTGTAGTTGAGATCAGGTAACGGTCATCATATGAATAGAACTGCACCGCTTTTGCCTGTACTTTATTATCCTGATACCACATGTTATATCCTGCAGTACCTGAAAAGGTAAGGTGTTTTACAGGTTTATAATTTATTGTAGAATTCAATAAAATCCTGGTATTATTTTCCAGATTATCACCACCATCCCTTAATGATCCCGGTGGACTGATGACGCCACCCCATTGGTAAGGCCTGCCAGATTGCGTAAATGCAGGGATTCCGGGCTGAAAACCATTTCCAAGTGCGCTGTATGGACCTGTAGTATATAATGTTGGCTGTTGAATATTATTCTGTTCAAGTGAGACATTGGTTTCCAACTGAACTTTTTCATTGAATCTGAAGCCATTGTTCAACCTAAGGTTATAACGTTGGTTTCCGTTATTTCCAAACTGGAGCTGACTGCCGTCGTTAAGATAGCCCAGCGATGCCCGAAAGGTATTTTTTTCATTTCCTCCTGCCAGGCTCAAATTATGCTGAGTTGAAGTGGCTGCGCCCCAAAGAATTTCCGACATTCTGGTATCGGTAAAATTAAGTTCTCTTACATCACCAAAAGTAGGCACGGGCAGTCCGTTATAAAAAAGTCCGGGAGTGATAGCCGATCCATTATAACCGGGAATCTGCGAAGCCAAAATCACATTGCCGTTGTTCGCAATCGCAAAATTGGCCATTTGATACCACAAATCTGTTGCAGGTATAACACCATAATTATCGTTAATTTTGGCCTCAATTAAACCTTTTGCCCACTGCTCCATATTTGCCATTTCAGGCTGAAGACCAATCAGTTTACGCGAAACTGTCGGGCTATACTGTACAACGAACTGTCCGCTCTTGCCTTTTTTCGTCGTAATCAGCACAACACCGTAAGCTGCCCTTGCACCATATATTGATGCTGCCGCATCCTTTAAAATTGATACATTATCAATATCATCTGGATTAATTGAATTTAATGCATTGTTATTGTTCAATGCTACCCCATCGAGGATGATCAATGGATCCTGATTATTAATAGATGTTGCTCCTCTGATCTGAAAATTCCAGTTTTCCCTTCCTGGCTGTGCAGAGGTTCTGGTTACCACAACCCCTGGAACCTGTCCCTGGATATTGGCAATTGGATTATTGGTAGGTCCACGATCCTGAAATGTTTTTGAGTTGATGGTAGAAATTGCACCGGTAACCGTTGCTTTTTTCTGAGTACCATATGCTACTACCACAACGTCATCAAGCGCTGTATTGGAAATTAATTTGACTAACATCGGCCTGCCTGTTTCCGCCTTCAAAACTACATTTTTATAACCAATGCTAGTAAACTGTATTGAAGCTCCTGCAGGTACATTAAAAGTGAAGCTACCATTACCATCGGCCGAAACGCCTATATTAGAGCTGACCACTTTAACCGTAGCACCCGGAATAGGGTCGCCTGTTGCCGCATCCACAACTTTCCCTGTCACTACCTGCGTTTGTGCAAAAGCAGTGGTGCAACAAAAAAACAGCAGTAGAAATAAGTGCACTGCACTTACCTGCCATAATTTTTTGTAAAAAATATCCATAATTTCTGTATTTAATATTTGGTATTTGCCCTCCAACAACCAGAGCAACTTTATTATAGAGTTGGAAGGCTGGATTATCTTAAAGACACAGGGAAATGATCTGTATACTCAGTTTTTTGTTTTTTTTTAGAACATTTTTTATTAAAATCTGTACGATTAAAAAGGCATAAAAATAAAACCGTATAAACCTTCAAATAGATTGACTAAATGTTCTGCTTTGCCATTCTGTTCATTGCATATTAAGCCCAATCCACTACATAGAAAGCAAAAGCATGTTAGCCATGCTGAAAATGAATCAAGCGTAAAAGTTTGGGAGCTAATATTAATTTGGAGCGCAGTGGCTTGCTACGAACAATGGTAGTCCCTCCATACACTCCAGTCTTTTGGAAACTCGGTCTATACTGCTCATGAACCGCAAGCCAAAAGGATTTCGCTACTGTAGGGGCTATTGATCTGGGGTTGTACAGAGAAGTCCGAAGGACCGAAAACCCGGAGTCTGGATGTTAAGAAGAAAATGAACTAAACCTTGAACCAATTTTCAGGCGGAAATCCCGCCAAAAACCACTGTCTTTGTTATTTAAACCTGACTGGAACGAACACGAAGCGCAGCGGAGTAAAGTGGAAGGCGGGACTACAGTAGCCAAGTACTACTGGCACTGTTTTCCTATTCCCAATCCAAAAATACCTTCATCCCCCAACTTTTTTGCTTGATCCCTGAAAATTATTTATCTGATTACTTTAAAAAATTTAGCTGCAAAAAGAAAGATCACTACATAACAGATGATGGGCAGATAATATGCATGAGCAACATCTACATTGGCTATCTTACCCATAAAATAAGGCATTACAGCTCCGCCAACTACACCCATTGAAATAAATGAGGAAGCCTGCTGTGTATGTGAACCGAGATTTTTCAGTCCGAGGCTGAAGATCGTAGGAAACATAATACTAAAGAAAAAATTGATGCTCAACAGGGCGCAGTAGGATGTCCAGCCCCAGCTTTGGGCTACAATAATACAGGCAATGATACTGCAAATAGCGAATGCTGCGAGGATCTTATTTGGCGCTATAAATTTCATCAGGTAAGTTCCAACGAATCTACCAAGCGCCATCATTACCATAAACAAAACCATAAAGTTTCCTGCCTTCTCATCAGAAAAGCCCATTTTCTCATGCCCATAGTTTATAAAATAACTCCAGGTGCCCGCCTGTGCCGCTACATTAAAAAATTGAGCAGCTACTGCCCAAACAAAATGCCTGTGCTGAAAAAGCCTTTTTCCCGGCGCGATGTCAATGTTCTGTGCAGCTATTGGTGCATCGGAAATACTGTGCGGATCGATCAGGTCTGGAATGCGGATAAAGAAAAAAGCCACCGCCACGATCAGGATAAATCCTCCCAGCCCTGCATAAAGCAATTTTACTGAATCTAGCGAGTTTTCATGCCCACCAGAAGTTGCCCTGAGCAAAAAGAATGTTCCTATCGCCGGACCGATTATCGCCCCTATCGCATTGAAAGATTGCGAAAAGTTTACCCTTCTATCACTGGTGCGTTGATCGCCAAGTGAGGCCGCAAAAGGATGCGCAACAGTTTCCAGCGTTGCCATGCCGCAGCCGAGAATAAAAAGTGCTATCCTGAAAAAACCAAAACTTTCTGCGTTTGCGGCAGGGACAAAAAGAAAAGTCCCAGTAGCAAAAAGTCCAAGCCCTAATATTACGCCTGCCTTGTAGCCAAAACGTTTCAGAAATATCCCGGCTGGAATACTCATGATAAAATAAGCCCCAAAGACCGAAAACTGAATCAGACCAGACTGTGCTTTTGATACATTGAGTACATTCTGAAAATGTTTATTGAGTACATCACTCATGGAGTGCGCTACCCCCCATAGCATAAACAGGGAAGTAACCAGAATAAAGGTGAAAAGGAATCTTTTTTCGGTAAAAGCAGGTTTATTGTTCATTTTTATGTTATTGTAATCCTTTACATAATTATTTTTTATGGAGCCATATTGCAGCACCTCCTGAAGGCTGGAGATACAGTTTCAGGGTCGATTTTGAATCAACCGCTATGTCTTTTATCCCTACCTTGGTGGCAGTATTAACCTTGTTGTCGTCATTATAAATCCTGGCAACAAATTTTTGCCCTTTGGGAAGAAAATCAAGCTTCAATTCTACTTTACGGGCCTCATTATTGGTAATGCTACCTAAAAACCATTCCTCGCCACTGCGCCTGGCTGTTGTGACGTACTCACCAGGACTTCCCGACAAAACCTTTGTTTCATCCCAGGTAACAGGAATCTTGTCCCAGAATTCGAGTTCGGGTTCTCCTTTATAAAAAGCAGGTTTATCATACCAATATAGGGTCTGAATGGGACTAAAATAAATTGCCGCAAGCGCAAGTTGGTGGGCATGGGAAGTTTTTATCCTTGGATCGAAATAACAGATGGTATAATCTGCTGCGCCAGCGAGATACCTGGTAAAGGGCATTACCGTATTACTGGTGGCATCGGGCATTTCTTCATTTCCCCTTATTCCCTCCGAGGTCATCAGATTGGGCCAGGTGCGTTGCTCGCCAGTTGGGCGCCAATCATCGTGAATGTTCACCATTATCTGGTTGTGTGCAGCCTGTTGTATAGCTTTTTCTACCCATGTTGTCCAACGGTGTGATCCTGATTGTACAAAACCAAACTTAACGCCGGCAATACCCCATTTTTTATAGATTGAAAAAAGGCTATCGCTCTGCATCAACAGCGCCTGTTGGTTTACATATAACCATACCCCTATTCCCTTTTCTTTTCCATACCTGATGATCTGAGGTAGATCGAAATCTGAAATTGCAACTTTTGATGCATCAGAACTGAAACTAAATGCAGGACCATACCATTTCCAGTCGAAGAGGATATATTGCAGGTTTCTTTTTGCAGCAAAATCGATATTCTCCAGTGCATCTTTTGTAATTTGCGACATCACCCGCATAATCTTTCCGGGTTTTACCCAGCTTTGATCTTTTATCTTTGATGGTTCATTCAGGTTTAGAATTAGGTCTGTTCCCTCGGCAATCCCTGTGGCAGTTTCGGCAACCATTACCGCTCTCCAGGGGCTTGTTACGGGAGAAATCAGATCTACAGGGGTGAACATAGAGGTGACTACTGTATTTTTTTCTTTTAGCTTAAATTTCGTTCTTGAATAATCCACCATCTGTGCCTCTAAGAGAGATACAAACAGACCATTTTTCAGTTCAAGAGTCAGTGGCCGCTCAGCCTCACCATCCCAGTTCTCTAATGCAACCTTATGATATGGTGCCTGTGCCCAGTTTGCTTTCCAGGCCAATGCGCCTTCTTCAAACTTAAATTCTGTATTTTCCGACATGATCCGGTAGTAGGTTCCCTTAACATTTTCCGGAAAGAAAAAGCGGAATGCAATACCCTGGTTATAGGCCCGGAATTCGATATTCATCTCATATATTGGATTATCATCCTTCACGGTTTTAATCACCAGACTGTTGTAATGATCACGGATAAACCTCCTTTCTCCATAAACAGGAGTCCAGGTTGTATCTTTTTGCGCGCGTATTGAATTCTTTATCTCGAGGTTCTCAAACCAATTTTGATGCGTATCTACCTTTAATGCCATTGCACTTTCTGAAAGGTGGTTATCAAGCTCCAAATCAAGTTTTGACTCCAGAATAACGTTTTTTCCTTTATAAGATAATTGATAAAAAAATGCCTTTTTGTGATCTGCAGACTCTTTTTGAAAAAAACGGACCACAAGCGATTTATCTGGGGAATAAAGCATTTGTTCAGAAATCACGGTGGTTGTTTGGGCCGATGCCCCAAAAAATGTAAGAAGGGAAAGTAGTATCAGAAAAGTGTGCTGGTAAAATTTCATAAAAATATATAGGCGTATTGATGGTTGTTTTTAAAAAGTATGTGCGGCTATCAACAAATTATCCTGCTGAACGGGTAAATTGTAGGGAAAATTTCATTACCGGCAAAGTCATATCAAGCCTTATTCTCTCCCTTGTTATCCTTTGGCTCCAGAGGATATTCAGCTTCTCCACCTCTAAAAATTCTTGTCGCTATGCGGTCCCAATGCTTTCTGATATCTTCATCTGAAACTATCTGCCGCTTAAAGTTGAAAGGCAGATCCTCATTATCTATTTTTTCTGGCAGATCGTTTTTCATACTGGTATGACACAGGGTAGCGTTTTTAATACTCTATTAATCGATAAAAAGAATAATTTGAAAAAATGCCCAATACAAAGAGGTCGTATTATAAAGGCGTTTCACCTCAGATGCTGTCATGTTGTCCAAAGGACTCCTACGGAGAGCCTGTCGAAACACCTTAAAGGTATTTAAATGAGTCCTTCGACAGGCTCAGGATGACAAATCTATCTTTATGTACACCCTCTCTCATTACTTAATACAATTCCCTTCAGATACGATCAGTTCTTGACCGATTTAAGTTGCTCCTAATTACGTCAGAGGGATATTTCTTGTGTGCAGATTCTATCTGGTTATCCTAAAATAATCGAAATCAGCATATCCGCCGGTACGTACGTCGCTCCCGCTTGTACAGAAAATTCCGATTTTTGCGCCTATCCACTTATCAGGCTGCGCTTTAAATGTTTCCCCTATTTTGTGGTACAGCTCGCCATCTTCACTGTATGAAAAAGTTACCTGTCCTTCCTGAGCAACCTCTGCCCGAAGATAAACGGCTCCAGACTTCAAGGGCCTTTGAGCCAATATCTGCTCAATTCCATTATTGGGAGCGTTTTTACAGATTACCTGTGCGATCTGAAATCCTTTTTCATTTTTAGATACAGAGAGATAGGAATAGTCATTTCCCATAATGAGCAATCCCGTCTTTTTCTCTTGCCAGGTATCCCATTCTATAATATAGTTCAGCTTGGTAGTGGCAGTAAAAGTAGGTGCAGGAAACTTCTGAAGAAGCAGGTTCGGCACATTCCACAAGCCTTTATTAATTTGCGGATTGGGAAAGGCAAAAAGCCTTAAGTACCCGCTTTTAGGGATCATTGCCGACCATTGTATTTTTTTATTGGCATGCCACTGCCATTGCAGGCCTGGTTCAATGCCGTTAAATTCATCACTTTCTGATGGTGCGGAGATTGCATGAGTTCCTGAAACCGATGGTTTAGTGTAGACAGAAACCGGTTCTCCTATCCCGTCGCCATCCCCATCTGAGCCGATAACCGGCCAGTCGTTCTTCCAGTTTACAGGCTGAAGGTGAACTACACGGCCATAAAGTCCCTTGTCCTGAAAATGAAGGAACCAGTATTCATCCTTTGGCGTACGGACCAAAGCCCCCTGATGGGGACCGTTGATAGCCGTTTTTCCCTGTTCCATAACCTTACGTTCCTCATATGGACCATATATGTTTTTTGAGCGCATTACAAGCTGCCAGCCAGCTGCCACTCCTCCGGCAGGTGCAAAAAGGTAATAATAGCCATTGCGTTTATAAAACTTAGGCCCTTCTACTGTATGGTTTTTGCCATGTCCATCAAAAACGTGCATTCCCTCATCTTCTACCCGAGTGCCATCACTGTTCATCTTGAAAACGGTTAATAGGCTATTTACACCGGCTCGGCTTGCTGCCCATGCTACAGCCAGATAAGTCTGTCCATCGTCATCAAAGAATACACTTGGATCGATAATCCCCTTGCCTTTAAGGATGAGTACAGGTTTTTCCCACTTTCCAAGGGGATTTTTGGCCCTGACCATAAAAATCCCATAATCGGGATCCGGATAATAGATCCTGAACTCTCCCTTATGGTAATTTATACTAGGCGCCCAAACGCCCTTTCCGTGCTGAGGAATATCATAAACGTCTACTGGTTCCTGGAGTTTGAGTGCATGGTTAACCAATGTCCAGTTTACCAGGTCCCTGGAATGCAAAATAGGAAGTCCTGGAATACAATTGAAGCTTGATGCGGTCATATAATAATCCTCTCCGGCCCTGATCGCGTCGGGATCGGAATAATCCGCATGTATAACCGGATTTTTATATGTCCCGTTTCCCAGGTCGGCAGTCCATACTTTTGATAGATTATCCTGACCATAAGCCAGATGAGCACCTAAGATTAAAAGTATGATTAAAGAATATTGTAGTATTTTCATTTTACATCATTATTTTCTTTAGGGAGTGATTCACCGTTTCCGGTTATTGTAATGCTGAAACCTGATCGGGGGTCCTAAACTCATTATGCGGCATCATTTTTATTAAAATATTGTGAGCGAGACTGTTGAATTAAGTCTCGGTTTTCCGGCTGCAGCAGGCATATGGGTCTACTAAAACTAAATATGAAAAATGGCTGCCAGAAATTAAATCAGACGTCCCGCCCAGCAATATTCCGCAAAGAGAGCTACATGTTTATTATTATAAAGGGCTTAATTTAGCTTCGTTCCTTTTTGAAGTTTTTCCAGTCTCAACAGCGCTTCTATATAATAATAATCTGCGTATATGATCGATGTATCAATTTCAGATCCATTGGGCTTATGCCCTGTTGAATGTAATAGAAAGGCTGAATTCTTATTTCTACTTTGGTATGCTGATGAAGAAAGGGAAGTCAACATAAGCACTGCAGCTTTCCTGTATTTTTGTGATTTCGCTTTG
Source organism: Pedobacter sp. ISL-64 (assembly GCF_018613605.1). Taxonomy (GTDB): domain Bacteria; phylum Bacteroidota; class Bacteroidia; order Sphingobacteriales; family Sphingobacteriaceae; genus Pedobacter. The sequence continues at coordinate 256,684 of NZ_JAGGPU010000005.1, forward strand.
TCCTTAACAAAAGTAGAAAGCTCCAAAAGTCCTGATGCGACCACTGCCGCGGCAGATGCATCTTTAGGGGCAGTGGGGATAGAAGGATCATTAAAATCCCAATAAGGAATTCCATCTGCTGGCAATTTTGCCAGATAAACGTCGCTTACCTTTTGGGCAAATTCAAGAAATGCAGGATTACCCGTCTCCCGGAAACACATGGTATATCCATAAATGGCCCACGACTGGCCACGTGCCCACATGGAGTCATCAGCATATCCCTGGTGGGTTAGTCCTTTAATTTTTTTTCCCGTCACCCGGTCGTAGATCACCGCATGGTATGCAGAATAATCAGGTCTGAAATGATTCTTCATGGTTACGTTGGCATGTGAAAAAGCGATATCATATAATCTTTTCCCTCCCCCATTCCGGGACGCCCAAAAAAGCATTTCGAGATTAATCATGTTATCAATAATGGTATTATGCTGTGGCCATTGCATTCCGGGAACTTCCCTTGGCCATGAGAGGATCGTTCCCACCTTTGGGTTAAACAGGGTGGCCAAAGTATCGGCTGTTTTGAGTATAATCTCTTTATATTTAGGGTTTTTGGTAAGTCTATATCCGTTCCCATAGCTGTTAAATATCTGGAAGCCCAGGTCATGATCGAAAGCCGGCTGCTGCGAAAGGGGTATAAGCGCTGATGAAAAAACCTCTGCCTTAGCAAGAAACGTTTTTGATTTTGTTGCTTCATAGCTATACCACAGTATTCCAGGCCAAAAACCACTGCACCAGTCTTTATATCCTACAAACTTCCATTCAGATGAACCGGGAATAATACTCCTTGGAATATTGTCTCCATGATGAGGAATAATTTTCAATGTTTTTTTTACCTGTTCGGTACAGTAAGCCAACTGCCTGGCCGCATTAATCTGCGCGAAAGCAGGTCTGCCGAAAAAAAATAGCAAGGTAATTATGGCAAAAGCTGTATATCTCATGTTGTGCATATTACCTAGACAACAAATACAGAAAGATATACTCACCTTCGAACTGGCAGTATAGGTTATTGCCTGTACCATTCGAAATAACTACATATTTCTGTTAGCAGCAGAAAGTATCCATCTTAAATCACATGGGTAATATACGAGCATACTTTTTTATGAAGCCAAAATTCCTGTTGCATGTGAGTAAGCAGCACCAAGCATTGCAGCGTCTTCCCATAATGCGGTTATCCTCAATTCAGCCCGAATTCCCTGCTGGTGTAGTGCATTCTGGGTCTTGTTCAGAAACAAAGGATGTGCTTTGGCTATATTTCCTCCAATGATGACCACTTCTGCATCGTGCGCCTTGATAAAAGGAAAAAGAAAGTCTGCAAGGCTTCTGGAAAAATCATTAAAGAGTACAGGCACCATAGGATCACTTTCATATAGATCGACAAGCGCTTTTGTATTTTTTACTTTCTTTCCGGAGAGTTCTTCATAACGTTTCACAAACCATCTGGTGGAAATATAATCCTCTGCTATCCCCTGCTTAAATGAACTCACCCCGAGGTTTGCATCGGTGGTTTTCCCCCCAATACTTACGGCCGACCCCAGGCCGGTACCCAATGTGATCCCTATCGCCCTGTTGAAGCCCAAACCATTGCCCCCGCTAACTTCTCCATGGAGAAAAGCCTCTGCATCATTCCTAAAAATAATGTTCTCTGGCAACAGCCCCAGCTGCTCTATCAAAACAGCCTTAATATCCGTAAGATACAGGGATTCATATTTGTTCATGTTCTTGATCAACGATATCCCATTTACGTAATCGAAGGGGCCAGGCATGGCAATCCCTAACAATATCTCGTCCGGGGATTGGTTCCCGATAATATTTTTAAGCACACTGATCCATGAGGCTAATATATCTTCCTTTGTGTCATGTGTATTAACATGGCTACGCACACGTGAGTGATCTATCACTGAATGTGACCTGAAATCAATGATTGCAGCTGTAATATGTGAGCCACCGATATCAACACCTATCATAAGTGGCTTTCTTTTTTTATTCATTTAGTTGAAATATTTTTTCCTGACGCTATCCATACCGTATTAACAGTATCTACCATATGAATAGAGACATAAAAACCACTGTTCAATACTCTTTCAGGTTTTATTTCGTAAAATCAATGCTACCATATTATAGCCGGCTCCCACCCTTGCCCAATGTCATTAAGTTAAGCACCGCGGTCGTCAGTCTGTCCAAAGGACTCCTGTGGAGAGCCTAGTCGAAGACTTCTTGAGATTGATGACCCGCAAATAAATGCCCTTCGACCTACACTACAATTGACGTTATTCTACAAACCACTATTAATCAATATTTTAACCGATTTTGTGTTTATCCCCCGTTCTACTTAAACCCGGCCTAACAAATTTTTCGGGCCGCACTCCTCAAGCCAACCCACTAGCTTCGAAAGAAAACGGCGAAGCCCTCATGAATGCAGCTGAAAACTATAATACAAATGAATAAATTTTCAGCCGGCATTTTTTGTTTTTTCATGGGCTTTTATGTTTTCAAGGGCATTCAAGCTAGCCATGCTGGTCTTTTTGATGCCAAAAAGAAAGAGCCCTTCGGCGGCGGCGAGCCGGGGGCAAGACCGTGCTGTATGGCAAAAGAAATCAATTACACGTCACTCATATTGATTTTTATAAAATAAATCACCCCCTCAGGGTGACATCTTTTTGCGATTTATCCATTATCTTAACGAGATTACGCCCATGCCACGAATACGCTATCTTATCTTGCTCTTTTACTTACAAAGTCCATTAAAAATGCCCACCAGGTCTAGAAAACAGGTATAAAATGGCAATTCTGTTACCATATTTTTTCTAATATTAAATCAATTCTCTATGGTCCATCAGGTAAGTCAAGGCTTCCTTTACTGCCTGTTGACCATCTTTCGGATTAAATCCTAATTCGTTCCTTGACTTCGAAATATCAAAATCCTGCTGCAATCCTGAAAACATAGCAATATCTTTAGTGGTAAGCAGTGGAGGTTTTCCAACTATTTTAGCTGAAAGCTCCATAAAACCTGCAATAGCATACAAAATAAACTTTGGCACAGTTCCAGGTACTTTGATTTTCAATTCCGGATAAAGTTTTTGTGCCAATTTAGTCGTATCAGTAATGGTCAGACATTTTTCGTTGGCAAGGATATAACGCTCACCAGACCGGCCTTTCTCTGCAGCAAGGTAACAGCCTTCTGCTACATCTTTAACATCGACCCAGTTCAGGGTAATCCTGGTATCCATAGGAATCTGCTTGTTAAGAATCAGTCTTAACACATTATAGGAAACATTTAACGGAAGAAACGCTTCACCTCCTATCATTGCTCCGGGCATAACCGATACCAATTCTATACCGAATTCTCTTGCCAGATCAAAAGCCAGCTTTTCACCGTCATTCTTGGAATTGTAGTACATATCCCTTCGGTCGGAATTGTATCCGTTGCTTTCTTTTGTTGGAAGATTGGTATAATCCAGTGCAGCAATTGAACTTACATAGACGATTCTTTTTACGCCCGCTTCTGCAGCAGCTTCAATCGTATTCCGGGTGCCCAGCATATTCACATCGTAGATTTCTTTCTTGGGGTTTTTAGCCCACAGTTTGAAGGCGGCGCCCACTGCAAAAAAAGTATCCACATGTTGCAATGCGCGCTTAAAGGAAGCTTTATCCGTTATATCCGCCTGAACAACCTCGCAGTTCAGATCCTTGAAACATTCTTTGCTTTTGATATTACGGACTGAAGCCCTTACCGGGGTCCCTTTTTCGATCAACAGTCTTACAAGATTATTGCCTAAATGCCCATTTGCACCGGATACCAGTACTAGTTTTTTATTTGTCATAGCCATTGATTTTAAATGCTGTGGCAAAGTTGAACTTTGCAGATTTAAAACCACTTCGCAAATGTTACCTAATGATCTTCTTTCTGATACGGCTCAGACTTTTAGGGTTCATTCCAAGAAAAGACGCAATGTATTGCATAGGAACATTCTGGAGAACTTCGGGGTACTGGTTCATCATTTTTAAATAACGCTGTTCCGCATCAAGGGTGGCCAGCTCCCTGGCACGTGTTTCATTATAGGATAAGGATTGTTGAAATACCAAAAAGCTAAAATCCATAAAAGTAGGGCTCTGTTGTATCAGCTGATCAAGATCTGCTTTACTAATGCGCAAAAGTTCACATTCGGTAATACATTCCAGATTTTCATCAGATCTTTTCTGGTTGGTAAAATCAGCATAAGAGGTAATGAAACCAGGCGGACAGTTTATGTGCGTTGTAACCTCATCGCCTTTATCATTGTAATGGAATAGCCTCGCAAAACCCGAAACCACAAAATATAGATGTCCGGGTACCTTCCCTTCTTCTTCGATTATCCTGTTTTTCGGATATCTCACAGGTTCAAAGTAGCGTATGCACAAATCTCTATCCCGGTTAGAAAGTTGTAGGCTTTTTGTTATAAGACTTAAAAGTTGACCGTGCATGGTACAAAGATAAAAAAACAATGCTGATCAATCCCAAATGAAAACTGTTCCGCACTTCTAGGAGAAAAGAAAGTGCCTAAGTCAGAGTTTTAATAAGCTGGCTTATTTTTTAAACTCGCGGACTTCCGAATAACCGTCAGATTCATAGATTGGGCATGACGATGCGATCTCTGCCGCCTCATCCAGATTATTTGCCTTTAATAATATAAATCCACCCACAATCTCTGTCCCTACTTTATGGGTTGCTGGGCTGCCCGTAAACGGATACCAGAATAGGCAGATAAAAGAGGCTGTATCATAAATATGTGAATTGTCATCCTGTCCAAAGGACTTCTACGGAGAGCTTGTCGAAGGACTTTTTTTAATGTCTTAAAAGGCGTTTCGACAGGCTCAACGTGACAAATCTGAAGTAATTATAATTTATGATACAGCCTCATCTCTTTTGTTGATTTAATTCCAATCACTACCGATATCCTTACCAACATTGGGATTTGCGTTCTTTTCTGATAGTGGGATAGGAAATAAAACATTTTTATCCTGAAAAGGCTGGGTACCATCTTCTATCTGCCTTTGCGAATTAATGGTCTGCTTAGCTATACCCCATCGGATCAGATCAAAATAACGGGTCTGTTCCCCGGTCAGTTCCAATTGTCGTTCGCGCATCAAAATGGTCATGGCTTGAGATTGGCTGCCCAAACTTAAATAAAGCGGCGCATTAACGCTCGGCCTGCTACGTACCTGGTTAATCAGTGCCAATGGCTGTGATCCGGTATTACCCTGTTGTATGTAAGCCTCGGCAAGCATCAGCAATACATCTGCATAACGGATCACCTGCCCGTTGATACCACTTTGCGGACCACCAAAGCTTGCTACTTTATTATAATACTCATATTTTAAATATTTGTATCCGGCTGAGGCATAGGGAAAGGCTACTGGACCGGTTGCGCATTGCTGGCAATATTGGGTTTGCCCCCCGCTTGCAGCATCTCCATAAAAAGTATAAGCCGCACGCGGATCAACGTAAGTGGCATTGGTTTGTGGGTTGGTGTAAGTAAAAGCTTTAACAGCCGTAGTGGTAATAAACACATTATTCCAATCGTTAAAGCCATATTCCTGTGCACGGGCAGAGTGGCTTGCTTTCCCACCCCACGTTTCCTGACCGCCAAACGGAGCATACTGGTTACCGATACCCCAATCGGTCCAGGCCTGGTTCATGACCTGAAAAATGGTTTCCTTATTAAGGGCTGTATTATTCTGATTCGGATCATCAAACAGGTTGTTATATACGGGTGTGAGCGCATAGCTATATGGAGCCTGTGTCAGTTTGGTCAATTCAGTAATAGCATCTCCCCATTTTTTTTCGTACAGGTATGACTTACCAAGCAAAGCAACCGCAGCCCCCCGGGTAGTACGTCCAAAACTGGCTGGAGCATATGAAATAGGAAGGTCAGCTTGTGCGTCTTTTAAATCCTGTTCAATAAAAGCCCATACATCTGCTACAGCGGCACGGGGCAGATTAATTTCTTCTGCTGTTGGCAGCGGGATATATGCTTTACGCAAGGGTACACGCCCGTACAGGTTAACTAGATTGAAGTAGGCATAAGCCCTCAAAAATTTAGCCTCGGCAATATATTGCTTTTGATTGGCCTGTTCGGTTGCATTGGCAGGAGCCCATGCCTGAGCACGGTTAATCACAACGTTTGACCGCATTACCATTCGGTATAGTGAAGACCACATGGCTTCTAACTGTGGCTGGTTAGAAGCAAAATTATATTGTGCCAGGGCCAATAGATCCCCTTGGAGTGGTTGGGCATTTTTGGCATCATAGCCCAGCAAATCAAAAATATAATACCATTCGCGAGCCCACAAACCAGAATGCAATAAAGTAGCGTAACTGGCTATCACGGCTTGATTTATAGCTGCATCACTTGTGAAATAAGTGTCATAGGTATATGCGCTTTTACTCTGTAAATCCAAATCCTTCTTACATCCCCCGGTTGCAATCATTAAAACTACAACAATCAGATATTTTATATATTTTTTCATCATTATATCTTTAATATTTTTCATCATTAAAATCCAACTTGTATGCCCGCCAAAAATGTACGTGGTTGTGGTATCTGCCCATCATCAATGCCCCGGTTAAATATATAATCGCTGGCCCCTCCATTAACACCTCCATTGGTTTGGGTGCTTATTTCGGGGTCATATCCAGTATATTTTGTTATGGTAAATAAGTTTTGAGCCGCTACATAAACCCGTAACCTGCTTAATACATTACCTGAGAAAGAATTTAATGCCGTTTTTGTAAAAGTATAACCTAAGGTTACGTTACGTACCCGCAGGTATGATCCATTCTCAACAAAAAAATCAGAAGGCCTCAAATTCCCTGTTGCCGTAACATTTTGGCCTGCCCTTGGCAAAGCGGCGATATCGCCCGGTTTTCTCCACCTGTCTAAAATAGCGGTAGAAGCATTATGTCCGGTTGAAGCATTTTCGGTGTAAAATTTAAGTGAGTTGGCCAATTGAACACCCTGAACACCTGACATAACAATATTGAGATCGAAGTTTTTATAAGATGCCCCGGCATTAAAACCGTATGTAAACTTCGGAATTGGACTGCCCAGTACCTTCTGATCCTTACTATCCACAACACCATCGTTGTTAAGATCTTTAAATATAAAATCTCCTGGCAATAATCCATCCTGATATAGACTGGCTGGATTTCCAGTTTTTTGTCTGGTAGCTGCATTTAATGCATCAATTTCTGCTTGTGTGCTTGCTACATGATCAACCGCATAACCATAAAAAGCGCCAATAGGCGAACCTGGTTGTGTTAATGTAATACCATTTAAATTATTAAAGTATCCTCCAATTATAGGGGTTGACGATTGTGCACCCAGTGATAATGTTTTATTTTGGTTATAACCTCCATTTACACTTACATTGTAGTTAAAGTCACTGGTTTTATCAGCATAGGCCAACTGAAATTCGAAACCTTTATTTTGAGCATCTGCAGCGTTGGTAATTAAGGTACTGCTGAATCCGCTTAATCCGCCAATGCCTACGCTGGTTGGTACCGGAATTCCCACTAGCAAACCACTGCTTTTTCGGTTATAGTAATCAAGGGTAAGCGTAAGTTTGTTTTTCAGGAAACCCAGATCAAGCCCGATATCGGTCTGGTCTGTCTGCTCCCATCTCAACAGTGGGTTTGCAATGGAAGTTACAGTAGTTCCGTTTACAAAACTTTTGTTATCCCCTAGTGAATAAATCAGGTTGCCGGTCGGCGAACCACCAAAAGTAAATACCTGTGTTGTGGTTAAACCAAACTTATTATTGCCTGTACGGCCCCAGCCTATGCGAAATTTTGCATCGCTGATAAACGGAAGTGCCGATTTGACAAATTCTTCTTCGCTGATGCGCCATGCAAAGCCAACTCCCGGAAAGTTACCATAACGGCTTTGAGGCCCAAAGTTTGAAGATCCGTCACGGCGGATACTTCCGGACAAGATATATCGATCGTTAAAGGTATATACCAAGCGGCCATAATAAGAGATAGCCCTGCCAAACTGTGTATAATAACCAGATGTGTTGGCTTGACTGGTGATGGTTGGCGCTACACCTATATCTTTCACATTGTCATTCAACATTCCTGTACCCAATACGCTCAGGTATTTGCTCGATCCTGCATCAATATAACTGGTACCTGCAGTTGCCGATATACTGTGTTTGCCAAAAATACGGTTGTACGACAGGTAGTTTTCAAAAGTATAATTGGAATAACTGTTAAATGCACGCCCTGCCTGCCGACTGAAACCCAGGTTGTTGGATGTAATATAAGGTATCTGATATGAATCGTTTGTCGAAGTACCATATACACCCGCCAGCTGCGACCTAAAAGTTAAACCTTTAATAATATTTACTTCGCCAAAAACCTGCGGATACAATACCAGATCGTTGCTTGATAAGGTTTGAACGCCTAAGCTCTGTAATGGATTTACGGCGTTACTGTTGTCGTCAACATTGGTAAGGATAGAGTAGCCACCCAAAATAGCAGGGTCGTATATTGGCTGATAAGGTGCATAGCTGATCGCATTTAATATGCTTGCTGTCTGTCCGTTAGTGTTGGTGTAACGGATATTAAGGCTTTGACCAAAATGAAAACGCCCTAGTTTCTCATCTAAAGAAAAACGGCTGTTTAATCTTCTTAAACGGTAATCTTTAACAATAGCCTGCTGGGTTAAATAACCTAGTGAGAGATTATAGGTAACCTTTTCGCCGCCACCGCTTATACTTGCATTGTTTTGGGTAGATAAAGCCGTTTTAAATATTTCTTTTTGCCAATCGGTACGGTCAACACCAACAAAAGGAGTATTTAATTTGGCCGGAGGCGTAAGGTTATTGGTAGCGGCTATATCTTTTATAAGATTGACATAGTCGTTTGCATTAAGCAGGTCAAGTTGTTTGCGCACCGATGAAGTACCAACCTGCGAGTCAAATAATATCTGCGGGATACCGCTTTTAGCCTTTTTAGTGGTAACGATAACCACACCATTAGCGGCAGCAACACCATAAATGGCGGTAGAGGCTGCATCTTTTAAAATGGTATATTATCAATGTCCTGTGGGTTGATGGTATTAAAAAGGTTGGCATCACTCTGTATGCCGTCAACAACATACAATGGTTCCACATTGGTAAACGAACCAGTACCGCGTACAATAATCTGGGCATTTGAACCCGGGGTACCATTTGAATTTAATACCTGTACACCTGGGGCCTTACCGATAAGGAGCTGTGCGGCACTGGTATTGGTGTTAGCGCCTGCATCCTTCGCGGCCACAACATTTACCGAACCTATCAGGTCCTTTTTTCTGGCTGTTCCATACCCTATTACCACCACATCATTAAGGGCACTTACATCACTCTGCAATTTTATGTTCAATACTGTTTTTCCGTTTAATTTAACTTCCTGCTTTGTGAATCCTATAGAAGAAAATACGAGTGTAGCATCCTGTGGTACATTAACTGAATAAGAACCATCGGTACCAGTAACCATACCATTCTGCTTTCCTTTTTCCAATACAGTAACTCCGGGAATCGGACTGTTATCATCGGCTGATGTTACAACTCCTTTAATGGTGACTGTTTGTGCCATAACGGGCAATGCGCTCATCGGCACAAGCAACAGCAGCAAGAGCCATAATCTGGCTGGTCCTAGCAGCCTTGTTAAATGGGTAATTTTCATGCTCATAATTGTTTTTTTGTATATAAATGGTTATTTCTAATATTTTAAGTGTCGGACTGAACCATGACAGAAATCTACAAGTCCGGACATGCAGTTGCATTAAAAGTGGAAGACGGTCTATATGGTCAGCGTTTCTAAAATAGCCATAAGCTGGTTTCTTTAAGGGCACATTTGATAAAAAATAGGTATATAAATGTTAACTTATTTGTTGCCTTAGTCTTGCCAGAAACTGGCAAACTGGGTATAAATACAGCGTACTTTGTATCAAGTGAACATGAAAAAACTAAGCTTAGAGGCATCTAAACAGACATATAAAAAGAAAAGGCGGTATGTTGTAAAGAAAAGAAGTGGCTGATATCACTGCGAATGAACAAATCGAAAGCAGGTCTTATTTCATCCAGAATGGTACAAATGATAATCAGATCTTTCTAATTGCGAGAAGGCAGGATTACCTTCATAGCCATCATTTTTTATGGCCGTAAACTATCAATCCAGCGATGTGTTGCTCCAAGGATTAAGCGATAATCATATCCGTTATATCATTCAGTTACCTAATGCTAAATGGGGTTTTAAAGCAATCGGCAATATTAACATACAAATTTTTAGTTTAATGGTTAAAACCAACCTGATATATCTGTTTCTTATATATACTGGGTGCCATGCCGGTTAACTTTTTGAAGGTTTTAGAAAAGTAGGAAAGGTTATCAAATCCGGTCTGGGCACAAATCTCTGAATATGACATTCTGCTTGTCGCCATTAGATACTGTGCCCGTTCAACGCGTTTTTCGTTTATATAATTCAAAGGTCTGGTTCCCGTATACTGTTTAAACTGCCTTGAAAAATAATCGGGATTTTGATTTACGCGAGAAGCAAGCTGATATACTGAAAGATCTGTGTGTAAATTGATAAGGATATAATTTAGGGTTTCTACAATTTTTACCGGTATAAGTTTGTGTTCCGGACTTTTGAAAAGCTGGGGATTTAGGAACCTGGCAGTTAACAGCATCAGTATCCCTTGGGTTTCCAGATAGGCCGAAGTGTTCTGCTGATTATTAAGCTCCTGATATTCTTTATAATAAATATCTTTTTCATAGATTTTAGGATTATCAGACCTGTTTATTCCTCTTCCAGGGTTAATCTGGAGCAGCCTGCCAAAAAGATTAAGGTCTATTTCGGTGGCCGCTGTCTTTAATACATTTCTGTTATTGGCAAAAAGTGAACTTCCATCTGTCGAATCCTCAAAAAACTGGACAAAATACTGGCCAAGAGAATTCTTACAATTTAAATTACATAGCGTGAAACTGGGAACAATGTACAAATAGCCAGGCTCTAGCTTTAGCAAGCTCTCAGCATCTGATATTTCACCCTCTCCCTCATCTATATAGTAAATGCGGTAGTATGGGCTGATCACATTTCTATAATTCCATTTGGCGTTAAGTCGCACATAGTCAACATTAAGAAGTGAAAAGCTATGCCGTAAGTTTCTTTTGATCATCTACTACAAATATGCAAACTACGTTAATATCTTTAAAAGCATGCGAAAAGATTTCAAATATAATAAAAATCGATCCATGCCATTTTAATGTTGTTTCAGAACGAAACTCTACTAAGCAATAAAAGCGTTAAAATTAAGTATTACCACGTTAACTATCCGTTTTACTACGCTGATACAGATATAGCAGTCAATACCGTAAAGCACAGGCGAATCAAACGTTTGCGCAGTCTTTACCCTTTTACATCAATGTAATTATGAATACATTGTATTGACGTTTTAAACAGACTCACACACCTGTTTTAGAATAAGCTGATTAGACATTACAAATGTAATTATTACCGTAATCCATTACTGGAATATGGTTACCTATAACCAAATATTTACTAAAACCTAAAAAATGAAAAAAAAATTATTACTCTTAACCGTTTCGGCGATTGTAGGTCTTTCGGCCTGTAAAAAAACGGCTGTATTACAAGAAGAAGTTGTAAACAGCAAAAAAACCATGAGTGGTGCCAGCATACAATCACTTACTCAAACCAATGTTTTTAATGTCACCGAAAAAATTAATGCATCAATTGAAAGGGATCGCTTAAAAAATGGATACTATTTAACCGATTTTACCGCAACCGGTTTATACATGGCTCCAGGTGCTACTTTAGATATCACCGTAGAACAAACCGCAGGCACCCGCTTGCCAAAATTATTAATTGGCACCTATTCTCGATATGGCACTTGGAACACTCAGCCCACAGCTGTACAGTTAACGGCGGGTACCAATACCATTACCAACGCTGTTGGCGGCCTATTGTGGATCAGGTACACCAATTCTACAACCGGCTCTACCGCTAAAGTAACTTTTAATAACGGTTACCAATACGCTCCATATTACAAACTTGGCGTAACCACCAATTCAGACTGGATTAATCAATTACAAACTTACACTACTCCCGATGTTGTTTTAGAGGGCACAAATTGCTTTATTGTGGTATCAAGAACTAAGGCAATACAATACCAAGCAGAAGATCAGAATGCTATATTGAACAAGATTACACAGGTTATTGCGTTAGAGGATGATTTGAACGGCTTAGACAACTCTTTGCCCGCACATGCGAAAAATGTGCATACCTATCTTTTAACGCAGCATGAGGATCCGGCCTATTATTTTTTCGCTTATGATTATCGTACAGCCTATATCACTTCGGATGTTAATGCCATTTTAACTTTAAGCGCAGTAGGCACCAATGGTTGGGGATTATGGCACGAACTGGGCCACCAGCACCAAATGATGTGGCGTTGGGGAGCTTTAGGTGAGGTTTCGGTAAATCTTTACAGTTTATATGTGCAACGTACCCTTACCCCGTCTATCAACAGGTTGGTAAACGATGGCGTGTGGCCAAAAGCTTTTACCTATTTAGGAAAACCTGCCGGCACAAAAGATTATAACGGATCAGCAAGCTATACCAATCCTTTAACCGATCTGTTTATCAGACTCTGTATGTTTCAACAATTAACCTTAGCCTATGGTGATAATTTTTATAGAACCCTGGCCAAGGAGATGCGTGTTGAGAATCCAACCTTAGCTAATGATGATGCCAGGATGCGTTATTTCATGCTGAAGGCATGTAGTATATCGGGCAAAAATTTAAGTACTTTCTTCCAAAAATGGGGATTGAATTTATCTACTTCAGCAGCTACAACTCAAATATATGCAGACATCGCAGCATTGGGTTTACCTACGCCAAGCACAGATCCCTCTACCCTGCAAGACAATGTTGCGCCATTAACCGAATTAAGTAAAACTGGCTGGACCATAAACTCTTTCAGCTCTGAAGAAACCAGTGGCGAGGGCGCTATCAATGGCAGGGCAGCTACTTTAATCGATGGTAGCCACAGTACGTTCTGGCACTCACGCTGGACTACTTCTGCAACAAGTTATCCACACCAGATTGTGATTGATTTAGGATCTTCGAAATCGGCAAACGGCTTAAGTTTAGTGCAAAGAAGCGGATTGAGCCGCGCAATTAAAAACTTTCAGGTTTTAACAAGTACCGATAATATAAATTTCACATCGGTAAACAATTATGTAGCTCAAAATGCGGCTGGAGTACAATATTTTGCGTTTGGCAGCACCAAAACCTTAAGATACCTTAAGGTAATTATGAACTCTGCACAAGATGGTTTGCAGTTTGCATCACTGGCAGAGCTAGGTTTATACAATTAACAATTTCATAAAAAGAGGACTGATAGGTGGTCCTCTTTTTATTTATCACCTTACAACGCATGTCTTTTTGATTAATATTTCCAGTCAAAAAAATGTTATAAGTATAACGGAAACAGCAATTAATGATGAGCCTGATGGGCAGGCTGATTATAAACTGGATAAATCGGTTTTTGGCTTATAGGTTATTTACTTCAAAACCGCGATAGCTAAGCATTTCGGCATTATGCAAAACAATTAGGCGAAGTTTTAATCTTTCGATGATTGCTCTGGCTTGGGCAATATTTCTTTGCATATCGTTTATCCCCCTGATTTCGATTCCTCCAGACATGAGTTTAAATTTGCTGGGCTCAAACTTATCAATAAACTGCTGGAGATCTGGGCTAACTGTTACCTGATTGTTTTGCATAATCAATTATTATTTCTTTTGCCACAAAGCAAAACAAAGCATTTTAACTTATCAGCGCTTTCATATTAACTTATTAAGAAATGTTAATAAGGCGCTTTATCTATATAATAGCCTCCCCTACACCCATTATCGAGACTATTGTAGGCAGCATGCAGATTTTATGATCAATGTTTAAATCCAATAGCATGACACAAACATGACGCTCGCTTAACTTTCAGATGATATTCAGCTAATAGCTTTGTATCAAAGGACAGGACATGCGTACAATAAAAAGATTGACCAATCTCAATTATTATTTCTTTACTGCAATATCCATGCTCCTGTTGGCATTCCTTTTTAATTTTAGCTTTTCTAAAACAGATGGATTCCTCATTTTTAATCATTTTCATCCAGCGTGGCTAGATATTTTTTTTAAGTACATCACTAATTTAGGAGACGGTTTAATCAGCATTCTGGCTGCAGTAATTCTGCTTGCACTTCGGAAAAAGAAAAAAGCAATGACTGTGGTTCTTGCTTATATTTATTCAGGGCTCCTTATTCAAATTGCAAAAAGGATATTTCACATGCCACGGCCTAAATATTTTTTCGGGCAGACTTTATTTCATTATACTCATTTTGTTGAAGGGGTAAGCATGCATGATCAAAATTCTTTTCCTTCTGGCCATACCGCTTCTGCGTTTGCCTTAGCCACAGTATTCGTTTTGGTTTTCAAGAAAAATAAAATCTCGTTTTACTGCTTATTTTTTGCTTTTCTAATCGGTTATTCGCGCATATACCTGGCTCAGCATTTCCTTATTGATGTAATTTTTGGGGCAATAACCGGTATAACCTGCGCTTTGGTTAGTTATCATCAAGTATACGATCTTAAACTTTTCAGATCGGCCAAGGCAAGCAAAAGGTATAAACAGCTTAAAATCGCCCGTCAGGCCAATCCCATTTAAGTGAAAGAAATTCCAGCTAAACTTTGGCTTTTTATAATGGTAATGACTGTGGTCAAAGTGATCATTGCCTTAACAATAGCCCTTGGAAACGATGAGGTATATTACTGGACCTATGCTTTAAATCTGGAATGGAATTATTTTGATCATCCCCCATTTGTGGCGTGGTTAATCAGAGCAACAACAGTAAATTTATACATTCATAACGAATTGGCTGTTCGGCTCGGCGCCATAGTATCATCAACAATTGGTACAATAATCGTATATAAAACAGGCAAATTACTCCTTAACACCCGAGTAGGTTGGTTTGCTGTTTTACTTTATTCTTCTTCTTTTTATTGCAGCATTATCGCCGGGACATTTATTTTGCCAGATAGCCCTCAAATGGTTTTCTGGTTGTGGAGCATCTTTTTGTTACTTAAAATCACCAAATCTATTCATCTGGGTTTACCCTCATTAAGTCTATGGTGCTGGTTCGGCGTGGCAACAGGTCTTTGTATGATGTGCAAAATTCATGGCATCTACTTATGGGTGGCCGTTGTATTGTTCGCCCTGTTTAGCAATAGAAAATTGATGGTGCAAAAAGGCATGTATGTTTCTATGTTAATTAGTTTAATTATAATATCTCCTTTTATCATCTGGAACATCCAGCATCATTTCATTACCTACACCTATCACAGTAATCGGGTTAGCCTGTTCCACACCGGCATAAATCCAGTGGCTTTCGTCAGAGAAATTAGCGGGCAAATATTTTACAACAATCCCATTATTTTTTTTCTGGCGTGGATTACAATTTTCAGTTTCATCAAAACTAAACATCACCTTCTTAAAAGCGAAATACAACTGTTATTATATTGTGCGCTCCCACTTATTGCGACGCTGATTTTTCTTTCAATTTTTAGAGATACATTACCCCATTGGTCTGGCCCGGCTTATAGCTGTTTAATATACCTTTCTGCATTGAAACTGGAATCTTTTACCTTATCAAAAGTAAAAGCCATTATTAGTACAAGCATGCTGTTTTTCTTGTTCGTGGTATGTGCAGGTCTCATCGCAATTAATTTTTACAAGGGCACATTTTCGCCGCGAAAAGACCCCATGCATTTAGGTACCGGCGACCCCACCATAGATTTATACGGCTGGAAAGAAACATCAAGAATAATTGATTCTATTTACCGTGTGGATAAATCATCCAAAAAGAATAAGGCTACCCATACCATGGTGATTACAAAGTGGTTTCCTGCTGCTCATTTAGATTTTTATGTCTGCGCCAAAATGGGTTTACATACCTATGGCATAGGGGAAATCTTCGATCTTCACCAGTATTATTGGTCCAACCAAACTAAACCTAAATTAACTGCTGGCGACGATGCATATTACATTGTTCCTTCTAATCTCTACGATGAAAACAGTTTAAACTTTATTAAATCGCAATTTAAAGGCAACAAAGCACCGATTATTACACCTATTTTCAGAAATGGCGTTATTTGTAAAAACATTCTGTTATTTAGGCTAAACGGCTACAAAAAATAGTGCAGTCGCAATTATAACCGATTAAATTAATGTTTAAAATTAATCCATAGTGTAGAATATGGTGTATTTAATTGCACTTGAGCTGAAAATGCAATAAATTAGCTTAGAAATCAAAGCCAATTACATTTGGCTAGTAGCGAACCTCTTCCTAAAAAATAGATGATGCCCAATAACAAAGTATATCCGCTAAGCTTGCTGTTCCTCACGCTTTTATTCAGTTCTCTATCCTCAATTGGACAGATTGTACTCAAGGATAAAAAATATCATGTAGATACTAAAATATTTTCGCAAACAGATTCAGGCGCACTAAAGTTAGATATTTATTACAGTGGTAAAATAACAGAAACTAAGCCAACAGTACTTTTTGTATTTGGTGGTGGCTTTGTAATGGGCCACAGAGACAGTAAGTTATTTGATCAATACTTTAATACTTTGATAGGGCATGGTTTTAAAGTGGTGTCTGTTGATTATAGATTAGGCCTTAAAGGAAAGAAATTTCCCAGTCCCTTTAATACTTCAAATTTAAAAGCAGCTATTGATACGGCTACGACTGATGTTTTCGACGCAACAGCTTATCTGCTTAAAAATGCAAAAGAGCTCGGTATCGATACGGCTATGATCATCCTATCGGGATCAAGTGCGGGCGCTATTACTGCACTACATGCCGACTATAACAAGCGGAATGCGACAGCGTTATCGGCTAAACTCCCACAGCATTTTCAATACAAAGGTGTAATTTCTTTTGCCGGAGCAATATTAGGTTATCATGGTGCGCCAAAATATGCTATGCCACCAGCACCTACAATGCTTTTTCATGGCACAACCGATAAACTTGTACCCTATAACAAAGTGAGATTACTTAACAGGGGCTTTTTTGGCTCCAAGTACCTGGCACGCACCTTCAAAAAAAATGGGTATCCATATTATTTTCAGTATGTACAAGGTATGGGACACGAAATAGCAGGATCACCAATGGTTGAAAACCTGCCTGATATTTTGTGGTTTATAGAAAATTACATCATTAAACAAAAGCGCTACTTTATGGAAGTAGACTTTAAAGATGCCGACAAAAAACCCACTTTTAGCATACCTCCTGCTTTAAAAAAGAGGTAGCGTAAATTGTATGGTTTCGCTATTTTTTCAATTCGAGCACTGCAACGATAGGCAAATGATCAGAAGCATAACGCTCAGAAATAACCTCGTGCGAAACAATTTTAAAAGGATTTCCTGTTTTAAAGCCAATATGATCAATTGTTTTCCGCGGGTTGATCACAGGAATGGTAAAACCACAATTGCTACATGTTCTGGTAAAATTAGAATCGAATATTTTAATGCTTTCTGAACTTGGATCGGCGTTTAAATCACCTGCAACAATTAACGGCAGGGTTTCTTCTGCTGTTAACCGATTAATCTCCTTAGCTTGAAGGATACGGTTATCTTCCGGGCGTTGCGCATCAAGATGGGTAGAAGCAAAACGGATAAAAACTCCTTTGGCAATTTCGGCAGTTGCAATGGCCAAAACCCTTTGTTCTGCTTTGGCATCGTTATTTTTAGGCAACATAAAAGTCTGCTGTGCAGATAAAGGAAAGCGAGATAAAATAGCTACGCCATAGTCACCCCCATCATGGTCTATCGCTTTACCAAAATAAAAATTCATCTTCAATTTGGTGGCCAGCAAAGCGGCCTGGTTAATAGTGCCCGATCTTTTGGTATTCACATCTACTTCTTGTAAAGCCACAAGATCAGGTTTTTGTTGTGCTATCGCTTTGGCAATGGCATCAACATCAATAAGGCCTTCTTTCTCTTTTGATGGAGGGTTGCAATGGTGAAGGTTATAAGACATGACACGCAGTACATTACTGCGCTTTGATTCAGCTTGTCCGTTGATCTTAGGTGAACAAGCGCCCAAAAGGCAAATGCTTAGTATTAAAAAAGAGTATAATTTCATGTCGGTTAAATTAATAAATAAAAAGAGGCCGTATCATAAAATTTTAATGACACAGCCTCTTTAATTAGTTACCAGCCTGGGTTTTGCCCCAATACCGGATTGCGTTGTAATTGTGTAATTGGAATTGGCCAGAGATAATTTTTAGGAGCAACAAATTTTCTACCTGTGTTTACCACAAAATACCCGTTGGCATCTGTTGCAATGGTAGCTACATATTGCTGGTTAAAACTTTCAACCAAACTTTTCTTCATGCCCTTTACATCCTGAGCTAATAAATCGCCTTGTTTCCAGCGGAGGATGTCGTAATAACGCTGTCCTTCAAGTGCCAGTTCAACCCTCCTTTCGCGTCTGATTTCGGTTCTTAGATCCAAGCCAGCCGCTGCAAGTTCAGTAATTACCATTCTCTTCATCCCAACACGGTCGCGCAACTTATTAATGGTATTATCAATATCAGTTTGGGTAAGTGTACCTTGCTCCAACCTCGCCTCTGCGAAAGTAAGCAGTACTTCTGCATAACGGATATGATGGATATCGTTCGAGTCCTGGCTTACCGTACCCACCGCAGCAACTTCTACGTATTTGCTAAAGTAAAATCCAGTTCCTGTTATACAACCCTTTTTATCGGCGTTCCATTTAGGGGTGTTAAATATCGGATTTGTAGTGGCATCGGCATCACCATCATCTTGTCCTCCCCAAGCCCAACCGGGCGTTAATATGGTTTGGTTCATACGTGGATCTCTGTTTTTAAAGATATCGGCATAAGTGCTTTCGCTATACAATGGCGATTTATCTATCGGAAGCCCGTCTGTACATAAATAACTATCTACCAACGATTTGGTTGGCGAGTAGCGGCTCGTTTGATCGGGCACCTGAATTTCGCGACTGGTATTGTGTACGCTTACGCCGGCCACATTCGGTCTTGCTAAAATGGTTTCTTTGTTGGCTCCCGCAGCTAATTTTCCTTTGTAGGTAAAAAGGTCGTTATAACATTTAGTTGTACCACCAGCTGTATATAGCTGATAAACATTCAGATCCATTACTGATTTAGCAGCAGCCTCGGCTATGCTCCATTTTTCGAAAAAGAGTGCTACTCTGGCTTTCCAGGCAAATGCGGCACCTTTGGTAATACGACCAAGATCAGCAGAAGTATAAGCAGTTGGAAGCCCAGCCGCTGCTGCATCTAAATCCGCAAAAACAAATTCGAGCACTTCTGCCCTTTTATTACGCGGACCAAATACTTCTTCATCGCCAATATCGAGTGTTTTAGAGATTAGCGGCACATCGCCGAAAAGGAAGATCAGATAAGTATACATAAAAGCCCTTAAAAACCTTACTTCTCCTGCATACTGCGCCAAGGCAGTTGCACTGATATTGGTGGCTTTGGTGTAATTTTCGAGGAAATGGTTACAACGCCTGATGGCAGCATATAAATTTACCCATTCGGAGTTTAAGGTACCAGAGGTAAAATCGTAATTACCTGCAGAAATGGCCTGATATTCTGAATTAGGGGGATAAATGGTATTGTCGCCCATGTTTTCCATGGCGATGGTATTATTGTTTCTTAAATTGCTGTAACAGGCATATGCAGCCAGTTTCAGTTGTTCTTCCGTTTTCCAGAAACTGATATCGGTTACTGAATCCAGCGGTTCACGATCAAGAAATCCTTTTTTACAACTGGCTAAGAAAAAGGAAGGAATCAGTGCAGCGCCGCCCAACAGACCCGTTGCTTTTAAAAATGATCTGCGGCTGTTTATATATTGATTTTGATTTTCCATGGGTGGTTTATTTTAACTTAATCGAAAGACCGAAAATGAACGTTTTAACCTGAGGGTATAGCCCGCCACTGGTTGCCTGCGATTCGGGATCGTAAGCATAAAAGAAATTGGTATCGGTAAA
Organism: Pedobacter sp. ISL-64; assembly: GCF_018613605.1. GTDB lineage: Bacteria > Bacteroidota > Bacteroidia > Sphingobacteriales > Sphingobacteriaceae > Pedobacter. Next base: position 276,863 of record NZ_JAGGPU010000005.1, read on the forward strand.
CAAGTTATCGGCCGAAGCGTAAACCCTTAGCCTATCTATATGAATTTTCTGTAAGAAATTTCCAGGAATAGTATAACCCAATTGCAGGTTTTTTACCCTTAAATAAGCAGCATCCTGTAACCAATAATCGGCCAATCTCCCAGTGTTGCGGGTATCTTTATATACGAAACGCGGGTATGAACCTCCTGTATTTTGTGGGGTCCATCTATCCATATGCACTTCTTGAGGAAATGCAGCATCGGCATTATAAGCATGTAAACCCACTCCGGTAATGTAGCCATTTGCCATGCCTACGCCTTGTAAAAACACACTCAGATCAAAATTATGATAAGCAGCATCTAACCTGAAAGAATAATTATACCGTGGATAAGCATCGCCGATTACCTCGCGGTCTAAATCGGCACTAATTAAACCGTCTCCATTCAAATCACGGTATTTAAGATCGCCAGGTGCCACTTTACCTGCATCTGCAGCAAAGATTGGAAACTTCGGCATGTATTTTCCTGCGGCATCTTTAGTAAAATCAGCCTCTTGTGCTAATCCATCTGTTCGGTAACCATAAAAAGCATCAAGCGGTTGCCCTACCTGACGGATCCTGTCGCCAATGGTTGGAGGAACACCGCCCAAATCGGTAACGGTATTTTTGATATCAAAAAACTGTCCGGTAATGCCATATTTAAAATTTCCGATCTTATCGTTCCAACCCAGGCTCAATTCATATCCTTTGTTTGATATGGCACCCGCATTCTGATCGGGAACGGTAAGGCCTATTACATCAGGCTGTGGCACTTTAAGTTGAATATCTACCGTTTTTTTGTTAAAGATATCTCCGGTAAAAGTAAGTCGGTTGTTAAAAAAGGCCAGGTCCATACCTACATTGAGCATCGTGGCTTTTTCCCATCTCAACAATGGATTAGAAAGTATAGTCTGTGCAAAACCAGTAGTCAGGATATTACCTATGGGCATGGTACCCACACTGGTTAATACTTTAATATATGGATACCACTCAGAATAGGCTGGTCCGTCTGCTCCGTATTGGTTACCTAATGAACCATAAGAAGCGCGGATTTTACCATCGCTAAGCCAGTTCCGGCTATTGTCTTTTATAAAACTTTCTTCACTAAATCTCCAACCTGCAGAAACTGAAGGGAACACACCCCATTTTTTTCCAGGTGCATATCGCGAAGATCCATCATAGCGCATATTAAATTCTACCAGATATTTTCCGGCATAATCGTAGTTAACCCTCGAAAAAAGTGATTGCAAAGCGTATTGATAAGCATCTCCTGTTGCTGTTGGATTTAGTGATCCAATATTCAACACCGGTACATCATCACTAACCAAATTGGTTTTAGCAGCAGTAAAAGCATCAAAACGGTAAGTTTCTTGCTGATAACCGCCAAGTAGTTTAATATGGTGTTCGCCTAAATTAAGGGTATAATCCGCCTGCATGGAGAAATTTTGCAAGGTAGTAGTGGTGGCAACTTCTCTTAGCGAATTGTTCGGACTGGTGGTATAAATAATGGCATTGGTGGCTGGATTGAAATAATCGATCCTCCGATTAAATGTTCTTCTTTTTTGAGAACTGGCAATTAAACCATACTGCGATTTGAGATCCAAACCTTTTAGTAAATGCAAAGTTCCGGTAATGTTGGAAGTAAATTCTTTAGAGAAAAAATTATTGAAACCGCCATCCGTAGCAATAGCTAGTGGATTACTAGATCCACCACCGTAACCCCAGGTACCCGTGGTAAACCGTACAGGTGTTAACGGCGAACTGGTAAATGCCGTATAAATAGCACCTCCTCCACCTTCAGTATCGGCAGCAGGCTGGTTTTGATTACGGTCTAAATAGCCCAAATTCACATCAACATCCAATAGAGAAAGGAGCTTTAAAGCTGATAGTTTTATCCTGGCATTGTTTTTTGCAAACTTATATTGATCGCCGGCAATTAGGCCATCCTGGTTTTCTCTTCCGTAAGAAAAATAATAATTAAAATCGCTGCTTCCCCCTTGCACATTAATGCTATGGTTCTGTTGTGGAGCATAATCTTTAATCAATGCCTCTGTCCAGTTGGTGTTGGCAAAATAGTTAGGATCAGAACCGTTACGTGCCACCTCAATCTGGGCATCGGTATACGATTTCGGAAGACCTGCATTTATCTGTGCCTCGCCAAGCAATGTCATATAGTCAACTGAGCCTAACATTTTAGGCAAACGTGTTGGTGTTTGAAAACCATAATAACCGTTATACGAAATAACAGCCTTCTGATTAAACTTACCCTTCTTTGTGGTAACCAAAATTACACCGTTTGCAGCCCTGGAGCCATATATTGATGAAGATGCGGCATCTTTGAGCACGGTTACGCTTTCTATATCATCCGGATTAATCCAGTTCATATCACCTGGTACACCATCAATCAGCACAAAAGGATTTGGATTATTGGTGGTTCCTGTTCCTCTTATCCTTAATGCTGAATGTGTAGCACCTGGTTGCCCGCTACCGCCAATAGTGGTGAGCCCGGTAATAGTGCCTTGTAAACCTGTAGAAATTGCTGTAATAGGCCTGTCTTCCAAAACCTTGGCATCAACCTGCGATATGGCCCCCGTTACATTTGCTTTGCGCTGCGTTCCATAACCAACTATAACAACATCATTCAGACCAACGGTTGATGGTTTTAAACTGATGGTATAAGTTGTTTGGCTTCCAATGGTGAAACTGTAATCTTCATAGCCCACCATCCGTACCCTTATTTTATCGCCAGCAAAAGCTACAATACTAAATCGGCCCATATCATCGGATGACACTGCTTTTTTTGAACTTTCGTTCACAATACTTGCTCCAGGCACTGCCGTTCCGGTTTCATCAGTAATGGTACCCTTAATATCAAGCTTTTGCGGTAGCACCTTTTTCGTAATTACAATGGTGTGCTGCTCTATGGCATAGCTAAGTGGCAGGTTTTTAAGACTTTTGTCCATTACCTGCTGTATGGTCATATCTTTTACCGTTACATTGAAAGTTCCGGCATCACCGATCATTTCGTTGTTGTATAAAAAATCATATCCGCTCTGCTTTTTAATTTCCTGAAAAATTTCTTTCAATGAAGCTCCTTTTAGCGAGAAGTTTATCTTCTGTGCATAAAGGGATGCTCTTACCTGGACGCAGAAGATTAATAATACGGCAATCGTTAGTCGCATCACTTTAAGTGGTTGAAACAAGGAACTCAGCCTGGTTCTTTTTAAATAAAAAAAATTCATTTTGTATGGTTTGTTTAGTGGGTGGTTAATCCGTTTTGTTGTTTAGGGCAAAAATTTAGTTGATAACGGTTACCCTCCTTTCTGCAATGTTGAATTTTACCGTTCCTGTAAGACTGAGCACTTTTAGTACCTCAGAAATATCTTTAAACTTCGATACCGAACCTGTGTATGATAATTTGTTATTATGGGTATTGTATACAATATCTATATCGTACCATCTCGAAATTTTGCGCATTACTGATGATAAATTTTCTTCATTAAACAAGAAATAGCCATTCTTCCAAGCCATGGTCTGCTCTATATCTGCTTTGTTCACAGTAAACTTGTTTTCATATAAAACCCCTTCTTCGCCAGGTTTAAGATAGGTAACGGCTGAAGCTGATGTGAGCATCACTTTTCCTTCCAATAGCGTTGTTTTAATAAAAGCTTCGTCTTTATAGGCCATTATATTAAAGTGTGTACCCAGTACCTTTAGCTTCATATCCTGTGCTTTTACATAAAAAGGCATTTGTTTATTCTTTGCTACCTCAAAATAGGCCTCACCATCGAGCTCTACCTCACGACTGTTGCCCGTAAACCGTGTTGGAAAGCGGATGGAACTGGCAGCGTTTAACCAAACTTTAGAACCGTCAGGAAGCACCAAAGAATATTGTCCCCCTCTTGGAATTGATACTGTATTAAGTACCACTTCTTCTGATGCTGCGGAAATAACATCATAGGCCAATGTTCCATCAGCGGTTTTATTGATGGTAGTACCGCTTTCTAAAGCTATTTGTCCTTGAGCTGCAGTATTTAGTACAATCTGTTGTCCGTTGCCAAGTGTAAGTATGGCTTTATCAGAACCAGGCTTGATCGTTTTTGCATGGTTTAATACCACCACATTCTTCTCTCTTTTATGGCTATTATTGAAGTAAAAAACCGCTGAGACAATAAAAACCAATATTGCCGCTGCTGCAGCTATCTTCTTCCACAGTGTAAATGGTTTTACACGCTTGTGTTCACCAGCCGTTTCCATGATCTGCAAGAATATGCGTTCGGCCTGCTTGCCACCCGGCTTTGTGCTTTCAATCAGTTCGAAATCATCTTCGTAAGCATTTAAGCTTTCTATTTCTTCTGGTGTACACTTTCCTTGAAGTAATTTTTGATAGAGAATAATATATTCCTGTTTTGTCATGTAAAGCGCTTTTCATCATAGAGCCACAACTCCACCCACACACACATATTTTTTCAAAAAAATATTTAACAAGCCTAAAATGATTGAGAATTAAGATATCGTTCAAAATATTTATATTAGCTTAACAAATTCTTTATCTTGATCAATGAACTTTGCATATAATGAAACCTATCCATCTAGAGGCAGACGAGTGCGAATTATGGGAGGCCATTAAATTCGGGAATCAAAAAGCATTTAAAATATTATTTGATCGGTACTTCCCTTCATTGATAGCTACTGCTTCGTATTATTTGCAGGATGAAAATGAGTGCGAAAACCTTGTACAGGATATTTTTCTCAATATATGGCTCAAAAGAGGAGTGCTCGAGATCAGGGATTTTAAAAGTTACCTTAAAGCCGCAGCAAGGTATCATGTATATAAGGTGATCAGGAGTAAGAAGCTAGCGGGAAGTGTAATTTTTACGGATGAAAATCTGGAAAACGAATCAGCCTATGCCATTAATAATGGTGAGGAATGGCTCAACGTATCTGCACTAAAAACACAGATTAGCGGATATTTACGGATGTTACCTAAACGTTGCAGGGAAATTTTCTTAATGAGCAGGGAAGAAAATTTAACAAATGGCGAAATTGCCGAGAAACTTAATATTTCTAAACGAAGCGTTGAGAATCAGATAACCGCAGCACTTCATCACCTGCGGGTTAATATCAAAAACTATCTCTTTATTAGCGGATTGGTTTATTTTTATGCGTCACAAAATCCTTCAACAGACAAAAATATTCATTTCCTTGTTGAGTCGCTATTGTTGTACCCGCTGATTTAGTTTAATGGATTAGTTTTCATGCGCTCCGGCTTCGCCAGCCAATATCCTCTCCATTTCTATCATCATCTGCTCGGCCAGGCGTTGTTTAGCTTGCAATTTCGACAGGTAAGCATCTGCAAATGTTACTTCCAGTTCATCCATAATAAAGGCATATTTTGCCTTAAGTTCTATAAGATCAATCTGAAGTTTCTTGGAAAGATTTTGCATAATACAAAGCTAAAAAAAGGAAGGCTATAATTCCGGATAAAGGTTTTATTTTTCTTTTTAAAAAAATACACTAAATAGACAAAACCCTTAAAACAATCTCCTAATTCTTTCGTTTATAAATTGATTCCGGCGTGGTTTCCGGAATAGTTTGTTTGGTTAGTTGATTAGGGATCACTCCCAAAGTGAATCCCTTTTCTTTTTTAAAAAGCTTTCTATCGATTGAGCATAGTTTCCAGGCAATATTTTCTAAATTCAGCCTTTCAAATCGATTATACAATGGAAGAAATCAGATGGGGCATTATTGGCTGTGGAGATGTGACCGAAGTAAAAAGCGGGCCAGCTTTTAATAAGGTAGCCAATTCTAAGTTGGTGGCCGTAATGCGCCGTGATAGTACCAAAGCAGCAGATTATGCAAAAAGACACAATGTTCCGAAATGGTATGACAATGCCGCTCAGCTGATTAACGATCCGGAGGTTAATGCCATTTACATTGCTACCCCACCTTTACAGCACGAAGCTTATACCATCGAGGCTTTACAAGCTGGCAAGCCGGTATATGTAGAAAAACCCATGACTTTGAGTGCTAATGCTGCTCAACGCATGACTGATGCTGCTAATCAGCTAAAGATAAAGCTTTGCGTGGCCCATTATCGCCGTGCACAACCAATGTTTTTAAAAGTTAAAGAACTATTGGCTGCACATACCATTGGCAATGTTCGTTTAGTCCGGTTAAAAATGCTCCAGCCGCCTAACCCTGCACTAATTGCCAAAACAGCCGATAATTGGCGGATCAATCCAGCCATTTCTGGTGGTGGTTTATTTCATGACCTGGCTCCGCATCAATTAGATCTGATGACTTACTATTTCGGTGCTGTAAAAAATGCCATGGGTGTTGCCACCAGACAACAGGAAAACACTGGGGTTGATGATTTGGTTGCGGGAAATATCCATTTCGAAAACGGAGTTGTTTTTAGCGGTACCTGGTGTTTCTCTGTTGCCGCACAAGATCAGGCCGATATTTGCGTAATTTATGGTTCAAATGGTAACATCAGCTTCCCAATGTTCGGCAATAAAGTCACGGTTACAACTGATCAAACGGAAGAATTTATGTTCGAGCCTTTGCAACATGTACAGCAACCTATGATAGAAAAAGTGGTTGATTACTTTTTAGGCCAAGGGCGAAATCCATGTAGCGGCGAAGATGCATTGATTACCATGAAATTAATGGATGATTTTACGCGGAAGTAAATAACAGATACATAAAGTGGTCGTTATGCAATGCATTTGTAATTCGCTTTGCTAATCCACCTCAATCATTTATATCTTACATGGCCCGCTCTTAAAGGGTATTTAAATTATGATTTAAATACCCGAAAGAATTTAGATTGTGACCACTAAACGTTTGCCATCTGCAACTTTAAGGTCCCAAAGGCTGGAAATATCCGCTAGCTTAACCTCAATGGTTTCTACTTTCAATTTACCATCTGCTGCTAGCTGAAACATTTGAGGCAATATTTCAGTAAATAACAATCCAACCTGTTCTTTGCTCCAGCTACCCAGGCCCGAGCCGGTGAGCTGTAGATCTACACTTCTTAAATTAGCAGCCGATAGCTGGATCAGATCACCAGCCATACTGCCTACAGAAACAAACCTTACCTTATTCGTAAACGCCCCCTGCCCCATTAAACTGGATAACAACAGTTCAGCGGTAGAGCCCCAGAGGTAATCGATAATCACGTCTATTGGTTTTTCTTGATGACACTGTTTCACCAGCGATAAAAATGCTGAATTATCGGGCGTAATCTCGATGATTTCGTCAGCCCCAAGTGTTAACAGATTTTGAAGTGATTGTACATTCCGGCCAGTTGCAATTACTTTTGCTGCACCATAATGTTTCGCAATCTGTACAGCTACCATTCCCGTAAACCCAGTTGCGCCATTAATCAATACCACATCTCCAGGTTGAATAGCCGCTTTAAACCTTAAGGCCATGGCCGAGCCAATAACGGCATTGGCCAATGCGGCGGCTGTTGCATCATTTAACCCTTCGGGCAATTTCACTATCCTGCGCTTTTCTATAATTGCTTTTTCTGCCAGCATTCCACTTACGCCCATTCCATAAACCCGAGTGCCATCTTCGAGCAAGCATACACCATCACCGCCGATCACACGGCCTGTTGCTTTTGGTACATCGCTCGAATAATGCGTACCTGCTGCTTTGTCTTTATCGAAATGTTTAATGGCAACGGCCTTTACACGCACCAATATTTCCTGGTCGTTTTGGGCTACTGGCTCTTCAAAGTCTACATATTGGGGTAATTCCCCTTTTTGATACATTACTGCTGCTTTCATCTTTTTTGTATTTTGTTGATACAAAGTTAGATTTGGCTACAGTGCAGAACGATAACATATGTTACCGATTACCTTTTTTTAGCAGTGCACTTTTTATACGGCTTAAGTGTACACGGGTTACGCCTAAATACGAGGCGATATAATGTTGAGGAACACGCTGTACAATATGAGGCCTTTCCTGTAAGAGTTTTTGATAACGTTCTTCGGGTGTATCTCTGATGAAGGAGACAAATTCATTCATATAATGCATCTGCCGCTCGGCCAGAATATTTAAGATTATATCCGCAAATGCGGGCACCTCACGCATCTCAGTCATTAAAGCTTTAACTTTTGTTTTATGCAACAGATAAATAACCGAAGGCGCTACAGTTTCGATGGTAAATAGGCTGGGCGTATTCTTCAAAAAACTTTCTAAAGAAGTTAAACCCTCTTTTTCAAAGAAAAACTGAACAGTTTTATCATCTCCTTGTTTATTTAACGCGGCACGTACACAACCTTTTTCAACATAAAAATAATGATGGGATATTTTACCCTCTTCCAATAAAATGGTTTTCGCCGGAACCTCAATACGCTCCTGAAATTCCAGATATTTATCCCAATAAGGGTTTAACTGCGGAAATTTATCTTTAAAATAGAAAAGCATCTGTTAGGGTCTTCCTACAAATTTAATTTATTCCGCAGAGAAAACAGTAGCCTAAAGCTAATCTTACTGAAACTATTGTAAGCCATTAACGTTTATTAGTTGCCCAACCCTATTTGTATTCCTGCTAAAGATGAAAATACTTTTAAAATACCTGAGGCCTCATCAGAAACTCATTATACTATCGCTCTTACTGGCTGCCGCAGCACAGCTTTTAAGCCTGCTCGATCCCATTATCTTTGGAAAGATTATCGACGATTATTCTACCAACAAACATCACTTAAGCGAACACCAACTCATTAGTGAAGTTTTTTACTGGCTGCTCATTGCGCTAGCTATTGCACTGGTGGCCAGGCTTTGCCGCTCCATACAGGAATTTACTACACGAAAGGCCGTGGCTCGCTTTGGCATGAATATCTTTAATGATGGCCTAAAACAAACACTCCGCCTCTCATTTCAAGAGTTTGAAGAAAGCCGCAGCGGCACTACCCTTTCGGTACTTCAAAAAGTAAAAACCGATGCAGAACGTTTTATTAATGCTTTTATTAATATTCTTTTTTCTTCTCTCGTGGGGATCGGTTTTTTATTGTGGTACAGCCTGAACAAGAACTGGCTTTTGGTACCTGTATTTTTTATTGGAGTATTGGTATTGGGATCTTTAACCGGACTGCTCTCTAAAAAAATAAAAGCGATCCAACGGTCTATTAACCGACAGGCCGATAGGCAGGCCGGTGTAATTACCGAAAGTCTGCGTAACATCGAACTGGTAAAAAGTTTGGGTTTAACCTTTGCCGAGATCAGAAGATTGAATGTACAGACGCTGAAAATTTTCGATCTCGAAATGTTAAAAGCCAGAAAAGTGAGCACGCTCTCTTTTTTACAGGGCAATCTACTCAACTTGCTAAAACAATCGGTACTGTTCATATTGCTATGGCTAATCTTCCGCAAGATTCTCAGCACCGGAGAACTGATTGCAATGCAGTTTATCTCCACGGCAATCTTTACGCCTCTTCAGGATTTGGGCAACATGATCATTCTATATCGGGAAGCAGACGCTTCGCTTAAAACATTCGATAACCTGATGCAAAAACCAATAGAAACCCGTCCGGATGATGCCGTAGCGCTTGATGCACTAAACAGACTCGAATTCAAAAATGTAGTATTCAGGCATAAAACTGCTGGTTACAATGCTATTGATGATATTTCCTTCGAAATCCAAAATGGTGAGACTGTGGCATTTGTTGGTCCTTCGGGCTCTGGTAAATCTACTCTTGTTAAATTATTAGTGGGACTTTATCTTCCTGTTGACGGAGAGATTCTCTTCAACGAAACCAGTTCTACACGTATACGCTACAATCCATTAAGGAGACAGATTGGTTTCGTTACACAGGATACCCAGCTTTATGCAGGTTCCATTAGAGAAAACATGCGTTTTGTTAATCCTACAGCCAGCGAAGAAGAGATTATGGAAGCATTACGAAAAGCCTCAGCTACAGCACTCATTGCCAAAGCTGCGTTGGGAATTGATACCGTATTGGGTGAAAATGGGATGAAGCTCTCTGGAGGCGAAAAACAGCGGATCTCTATTGCAAGGGCGTTGTTGAGAAAACCAAGGTTGTTGATCTTTGATGAAGCTACCTCGGCGCTAGATTCGCTTACCGAAGAAGAAATATCGGCAACCATTCGCGAAATATCTGATAGAAGAGAACAAATGACCATTCTCATAGCCCATAGACTATCGACCATTATGCATGCGGATAAAATCTACGTGCTAGAGAAAGGAAAGGTATCTGAAACGGGCAGCCACACAGAACTGCTCGAAAAGAAGGGGCTGTATTATTCCATGTGGCGGCAGCAGATTGGGGAACGGAGGTAAGTTGAATTTTATATATGGCTTGTGCTTCACTGTGAATTGCACAAGCCAATTAACCGTAAATTTATTTTTGGAGCATAATGCCTGTATAGGTAATTAAATTAGTTCCCGTGTTACGCTTTACACTTTCACGAAAAAATCGGGATACCTGCAGGGTAACCCTTCACCCAGGGCTAAATGGACAAAACAGCATTTCATCTTTGAGATTGCAAGGTGCAAAACGCTATGCATAAACCAGATTGTCGGGGAAAGCGCCCGATTCTTCATCCTACAGCGTGGACACATCTTTTTAGAAACATTTTTCTACGTTTTGCTAGCTTGCTTTAATAGTACACAGTTTTACCGAAGAACACCCGTCTCCCGATAGCTATCGAGACCAAGGGCCGTGGAATTCAAAAAAACAGATACAGAATAGTAAAAATGGCATTAACAAATCTTAAACGCAGTGGCTTTTAGAAAAAAAACAATCCAAATATTAAAGCTTTTTTAACAAATACATCCACTTAATTACCATTGGTACATTAATTCTTAACAGGGATTTCGAACTTAATGTCTGATTTAATATCATCTTTAACCATATCTTTCAATCGTATTTCTGGTTTTTCTGCACCAAACTGATTGCCTTTAATCTTCACACCTGTACAGGCTAAAAAGTTAAATGCCCGACGGTTTTTATCTGATGGCATAAAATCTGATCTTTCTATCTTATTATGGATAAAAGTTAGTCCATTTGTGCTTTTTGCCGATAATAAAGGATAATCGTACAGTTTAAAAGTATTGTTTTCGATCCTGATGTTTCGGTGTACGTAGTATTTTTTTACCAACTCACTGTTTTCGGGATTAATCTTAATGGCGTAGCTATCGGGCGCGCTATTAAAACCACATTCTATAAACTGGTTGTTGCGAATGATTACATCGGTTACGGGGCCTGATTCATACCAGCCCATGGCATCATTTTCAATCAGGATGGCATGCATGCCGGTACGATAATATACGTTGTTTTCTATCAGCACCTTGCGTCGGGTTGTAATCAGCGTTCCCCGTGATATAGTTCCCTCAAACCTTGAATTTGTAATTTTTACTGATGGAGTCCAGGTTATGTTTTCTAAAGCATCACCCACTTTAAGTTCGCTCGAAAATGGTTTTTCCATTTCTATCAGCATCTCCCTTTCTGAAACTAGTTTGGCGGTTTTGATCACTCCCTGGGCAAAAATCTGTAGTGCGGCACTGTGCAAATAAGCTACCGTGTCGCCAGGTATAAAAGCAGTAAACCCATAACTCTGGTGATGCATAAACTTTAATTTTAAACTGTTGGGCGATACAATTTCGCTTACCTTTAAATGTGTACCATGTACATTAACCGGATCATCATGCAAACCGTTAAACCGGCAATTACTGATGGTAATTTGCCCTTTGCAACCTGAGAAATGCATGCCATCTGCCGACGAAGCAATTACACGGCCGCTTCCTGGTTCTGGCGCTACAAAAACACTGTCGTAATTTAAGTTTTCGGAAAATTGAGATACAATGCCTAAACCGTGCATTGAATACATTTTAATATTGTGCAGGCTGATATTTTTAGAGCGGTTATTAAGTGCGCCCACATAATCGCGGTAACGGTCTCTCACGGTTAATACATCACCCGGTTGTGCCGTAAATTTTGAAAAATCGCCAGTAAATTTTACCTTGAGCAGAGCAATGTTTTCAGCTTTACTTTTAGAAAAAATTTCCCAGTTGCTATAAAGTAAAGTGCCTGCACTTGGCCTCACGAGTACCGCATGGTGGTTTTTAGCAATCCATTTTTCGCCGTACCATTCCAATCGACTGTTCACAATGGCAAACTTGCTATCAGGATGAATATTGGCAATAACTGATGTTGGAGTAATCTCCTGCAAAGTCATTTCTGACATACCTGGGCGCTCATAGTTAATTGATAGATTTTGAAATCTGATGTTTTCGCTACCATCGATCACCCAGGTGATCATTTTCCCATGAAAGATAAAAACAGATCCGTTGCCTTCTAAAGTCACATTTTTTAGGCCCTTTAGGTATAAGCCAACGCTTTGTTTTTTTATTGGAAATTCTTCTTCTGAGGATGTGTTAGAGATGTAATAATGTGTTTCGGTAGCACTATCGGGCCAAAAATCATACCTCCCTTTCGGGAAATCAAGTACAGATTTAGGTTGTCCTTTGGTTGCTTCAATAGCTTTTTTCACACTTGCAGTAGCATCGGCAAAACTGTTGGGCCTGGCACCAAATTGGGTAACATCTATGGTTTGGGCATACAGCTGATGACCGATGCATAAAAATAAGGCAATAAAATATATTTTCATTTGTGTGTTATAATAATAATCAGATTTTATAGATTTTGGAAACTTGTGAGGTCTATAAATTTAGTTTAAATGGATTATCTTTTGATATTGCGTAACAGCTTTTATAGATTTAATCCCGTATCATTGATCAGCCTACACAATTCATATTATCGCTGAAAGTAACTAAAAAAAGAGGGTGTCCAAAAAGGCACCCTCTTAAGTAAATTTATGTTAAAGTGAACTAAAGTTTGGAAAGCAAAAGTTTTACAGAGGCTCTTTTTTGATAGTTGGGATCGAAATGAACATACTTAATTTTCCCTGAACGATCGATGATATACGTCGCAGGAACGGGTAAGGTATGTCGGGTATTCCCATTGTTGTCTTCTAAATTTATACCATAACCCTTGTATTTGGCAAAAGTAGCTTCATCCATCATAAAGTTAACGTTGTAGGCTTTCATAATCTCATCGTCTTTATCCTGAAGGATAGAAAAGCCTGCTTTCGTTTTTTTGATGGTTTTATCAATGTTTTCTTTCGTTTCGGGTGTAACGCCAATAACATAAGCATCTTTTCCACTTAATAAACTTAAAGAATCTTGCAGCTCTTTAATGTGTTTATTACAATAGGGGCACCATTGACCGCGATAAAAAAATAATACCACAGAACGGTGCGCTTTAAGTGCACTTTTCAAACTCACGGCTTTACCGTTTTGGTCCATTCCGCTAAACATAGGTGCTTTATCACCTTCCTTCAAACCCTTTTGTGCTTTTGTTTGCAGCGATAATACAACAGCTAACGCTGTAAATAAGATAATCCTTTTCATTTTGTCTTTATGTTTTTTCTCTTAGTCGAAACAGGAGCATTAACCTTACAGTTAAAATTAATTTTTATTTATTTCTTTTTCAATCTTCCCGTTTAACATTTTTTTAAAGGCCTCATCCAATTTAAAATCATTGTTTGCAAAACCTACAAACACCTTATTAATCAACATACTTTGTTGCTGATAAATTTTGCATACCGAACAACCTGCCAGATGTACATGCAATTGTAGTGTTTCGGCAGCCGTAATTTTTCCCGAGATTCTTTTTTCGATCAAAAAAGTAGCCTGTTTACAGTTATAGATTATATTTTTTAGCGCGCTCATCATATCAGTTCCATTTTTTTTGAAGGCAGGCCCTCAGGTTAAGTTTTGTGCGGTGCATAATCACCCAGAAATTAGTTGTGCTGAGTTTTAATTCAGTACAGATCAGTTCCGACGCAAGATCGTCTATGTGTTTCATCGAAAATACAGAAAACCATAAGCCGGGAAGTTTGGTCAAACAATCGTTCAATATAATCCCCAATTCTTTCACCATTAAAGGATTATCTACTTCCAATCCAAATGCTCGTGGATAGTCTTTTTCCGTCCAATGCCCTGAGTCCGCATCAAAAAAACCTTGCACTGTATCTTCTACACTTAGTACTTTTGAATTATGGGAAGAACGTTTTCGGTAAAAATCGGCAATTTTGTTTTTAAGGATTGCCGTTAGCCACGTTTTCTCTGTGCTATTACCGTCAAAACCGTCTAATCTTTGCAAACCTGCCAAAAAGGTATCCTGAACCAAATCTTTGGCCACATCTTCATCTCTTATTCTCGACATTGCAAAGCCGTACAGGTAATCGCCATATTTCTCCACCCAGCTCAGTGGATCTGAATGAGGATTCTTGATTGTATATTCCTTTTCCGTTTCGTTTTGCATCTTTTGCTATTAGCTAATATAAATATACTTCATAATTGCTTTGTCGCATCAAATGAAAGATCCTTACAAATTATTTTATTTTTTTTGTAGAGCTACCGTTAAAGCGACTAAATAGATTGACTCAAATAAAAAGATAAAAAAAATCAATCCTATTTAAAGTAATTTCTAAAGTTGTACGTCTACAGTTTCAACAAACCTAAAAACTTTTCTATATGATAGCCGTTTTCAAAACAAATGTATCCACGGATAACGAGTTAAACGTAATCAGCCCATTGCTGAACAGCCAGTTCAAAGAAATTAAATGGAATATCGATTTATGGGATTCTGATAAAATCCTTAGGGTAGATTCGCCAAGAGATTGGACAAAAGAAATCACCGAACTCTTTAACAGTATTGGTTTGCGCTGTATTAACCTCGAAATTTTTCATTCCGAGCCTTTTTAGTTTAATTAAAGAATCTGCCCAAGGCCAATCAAATTTTAGCTTACTTATCGGTATCACTTCAGTAAAGGCATATCTTTCCCATTCCTTTCTAGTGGAGGCTGTCTCATAAATATAGAATTGTCATCCTGAGCCTGTCGAAGGACCTGTTTAAATATCTCGAAAGGCGTTTCGACAAGCTCAACGTGACAAATTCGAATGGAATTAAAAATATGATACAGCCTGTGAATCTCATTCCTAATTCGATCGAATAAGTATTTTATTTATAATTAAATTTACTTAATCAGTCAGGTTATAACATCTGACTGCACAAATATTAACAGGAATTGCTTCATTAAAGCATATCTTACATCTTTCTTTTGACCATTTGTAATAGATTATCATTAAATTGCATCCTCTATTGCATCAATCCCTAATGAAAGAAATTACCGATATCATAAAGGCATATCAAAAAGCAACGAAGGAAAAGAAAAAAACAGCCCTTGCTACGGTAGTTAAGGTAGAGGGGTCTTCTTACCGCAGACCTGGTGCAAGGATGCTGATTACTGAAGATGGCCAGTTAACAGGTGCCATTAGTGGTGGTTGTTTAGAAGGCGATGCCTTGCGAAAAGCACTTTCGGCAATTGTACAGCAAGAAAACAAGCTGATTACTTACGATACCACCGACGAAGAAGATGCCAAATTTGGTGTTCAGCTGGGCTGCAATGGTATTGTACATATTTTGTTCGAACCCATTATAGAATCGGATGGCTTAAATCCCATCGCTATTTTAACCGCTTTGCAAAGCAAAAGAGAGCACGCGGTATTGGCAACACTTTTTTCCCTAACAGATAAGATGCAGTTGGGTACAAGTATGCTTTTTAGAAATGAACCTGGTTTTTCTAAAATCCCAAAATCAATCAGTGATGAAGCAATTAAAGATATCCAGAAAGTTTCTGAAAATAAAACTACAACATTTAAAGTTTATGAGTTCGACAGTAAACAACTTGATGCCTTTCTGGAGTTTATCCAACCCCCAATTTCATTAATTATAGCAGGCGCAGGCAATGATGCACAGCCTCTGGCCGAAATGGCTTACCTTTTAGGCTGGGAAGTAACCGTAATAGATGGACGACCTACACATGCCACGCCTCAACGTTTTGCAAACGCAACCAGGATTTTAGTAAGCAAACCTGAAAGTGTGTTAGCTCAAATTCAGATAGATGAGCAGACAGCTTTTGTACTGATGACCCATAATTACAATTACGATCTCGAACTACTTAAATATCTATTGGGCACAAACGCTCCATATATTGGTACACTAGGGCCAAAGAAAAAGCTGGTCAGGATGTTAGATGAACTGGATTTGACAACACCAGAGAATGAAACGCGCGTACATGGCCCGATTGGTTTAGATATTGGTGCAGAAACAGCAGAAGAAATTGCCATTTCTATCCTCGCCGAGATTAAATCTGTTTTTACAGGTGCTTCGGCCATGTTTTTAAAAGAGAAGAAAAAACCGATCCATGTTTACGAATTAAAAAACAATTAAGCATTGAAAACGGGCATTATCATATTGGCAGCTGGCAGTTCTTCTCGTTTGGGAAGACCAAAACAGCTTTTGGATTACAAAGGGAAAACGCTCTTGCAAACCGTAATAAATGAAGCTTTAGAAACAAGTTGCAGACCCGTTGTCGCTGTTTTAGGTTCAAATGCTAAAGAAATAGCCGCCCAGCACCAGAATGATCAGGTCAGCATCGTTATTAATGAAAGTTGGGAAAATGGAATGGCATCGAGCATTGTAGCCGGGCTTTCAACCATGATCAGAAATAATAGCGAAATTGAAAGTATCATTATTGCTGTAGCCGACCAGGCTTTTATAAAAATGATTAACTTTAATAACTTAATCGAAAAGCAGAAAGAAACAGGTAAAAATATAATTGCCAGTACATATGTTGAAACGATAGGAACTCCTGCCCTCTTCAAAAAAGATTACTTTGAAGCACTTTTATCGCTCACAGGAGCAGAAGGAGCAAAAAAGATACTCAAACAATATCCTCAGGATGTAGAAACAGTTGTTTTCGAACATGGAGAAATTGATATTGATACAGAAACAGATTATAACAATTTAATTAGCCAGCAATGATAGCAGATTCTTTTGGAAGAATACACGATTACCTGCGGATATCACTTACCGATAACTGCAATTTTCGCTGCTTTTATTGCATGCCCGAAGAGGAATACGACTTCACCCCTGCCTCCCGGCTAATGCAAACCGACGAAATTATTAAGCTGGCAGAAATTTTTGTGGCCAATGGCGTAAAAAAAATCAGGCTTACAGGTGGTGAACCCTTGGTAAGAAAAGATGCAGCCCAAATTATTGCCACATTGGGCAAACTTCCGGTCGAGCTCGTCATTACCACAAACGGAACCCGCATTGCCGAAATGTTACCTGTATTAAAAGAAGCAGGTATTAAAACCATTAATATTAGTCTGGATACATTACAACCTGAGAAGTTCTTTATGATTACCCGAAGGGATGTTTTCCATCAGGTACGTAGTAATATCGAACTGCTTTTGCAGCATAAAATCAAGGTAAAAGTAAATATGGTGGTGATGAAAGGGCTTAACGACAATGAGATCTGCGATTTCATCAGCTGGACCAAACACAATCCCATCCAGATCCGATTTATTGAGTTTATGCCCTTTAGCGGCAACAAATGGACGAGCAATAAGATGTTTTCTTTAGATGAAATCCTATCCGTGGTTGAAAAAGATTTCACCATATTACCTGTTAAAGGAGAACCGCATGATACGGCTAAAAGTTTCATGATTCCTGGTCATGAAGGTTCGTTTGCCATAATTAGCACCATGACCAATCCTTTTTGCGATACCTGTAACCGCATGCGCTTAACTGCAGATGGCAAACTAAAAAACTGCCTTTTTTCGTATAGTGAAACCGATCTGCTTACGGCATTGCGGAAAAATGAAGATGTGCTTCCACTAATCCAATCAGCCATTTGGAGCAAAAAGAAAGCATTAGGCGGGCAATTGGTAAGCGATTTCGAAAAAATTGATGCCACTACCATTCAAAACAGAAGTATGATTACCATTGGAGGATAAAATTTTCATGATTAGCGTTAAAGAAGCAAAAGACCTCATTTCTCAATACATCATAACACTCAACCCCATTTCAATCGATTTGGCAAAGGCATCAGGACACATTCTTGCAGCTGATGTTTATGCTAAATACGATATTCCTGCATTTAGTCAATCATCCATGGATGGTTATGCCATCAAATTCGAAGATCACGAACAAGAACTCTCCTTAATTGGCGAAATGGCCGCAGGAACGGCAACCACCATTACCATACGAAGCGGTGAAACCAGCAGGATATTTACAGGTGCGCCTTTGCCAGAAGGTGCCGATACTGTGGTGATGCAAGAAAAAATCACACGCACAGATGGGAAAATCACCTTGCAGGATTCTAATTTAAAGCTTGGCTTAAACGTACGGGATAAAGGTTCAGAAATTATGGCCGGAGCATTGGCGATGAAAAAAGGGAGCCTGCTAAGCCCTGCCGCTATTGGCTTTCTGGCCGGAATTGGTATTAACAAAGTTAGCGTTTATCCCATGCCAAAGATTTCGATCATTGTAACAGGGAAAGAATTACAACAACCAGGAAAAACACTCGAATTTGGACAGGTGTACGAATCGAATTCCTATTCGCTTTCTGCAGCTTTAAAATATGAAGGCATTGAACAAATTGCCGTTTACGAAGCTGATGATGATCTCGAGATCCTAAAAAAAGTATTACAAACTGCAACAGCAAGCAGCGATGTTGTGCTGCTAACCGGAGGTGTAAGTGTAGGCGATTATGATTTTGTAATCGAAGCCGCTGCACATTGTGGCATCAAACAGATTTTTCATAAGGTAAAGCAGAAACCTGGCAAACCTTTGTTTTTTGGCACAAAAGATCAAAAATTAATATTCGGACTTCCGGGTAACCCATCGTCTGTACTCAGCTGCTACTATAATTATGTATTGCCGTCAATTAAAGCCCTATCTCATAAAAGTAATAGCGTAATTGAAGTTCAGGCAAAACTTACCCATTCTTATTCCAAAGCTGCAGGGCTTACACATTTCCTGAAGGGCAAGTATGAAAATGGGCTGGTTACTCCGCTTAGTGCGCAGGAATCTTACCGATTAAGCTCCTTTGCACAAGCCAATTGCCTGATCTGCCTTGATGAAACACAAGAATACTTTAAAGAAAACGACATCCTAACCGTAATGATTTTGCCAAACTAAACCATGCAAGAAAGTTTTATCCTTTTTTACTGTTTACTTTTTATAGTTGCCTTTTTATACGCCTCTGTTGGGCATGGTGGCGCAAGCGGTTACCTCGCATTAATGGCCATTTTCGCCATTTCACCGGCTATTATGAAACCTACAGCACTATTGCTCAATTTGTTTGTTTCTTCTACTTCATTTATCCAATTTTACCGTGGTGGTCATTTTAAATGGAAAACCTTTTGGCCTTTTGCGCTTGCCTCTATCCCGCTCTCTTTTGTTGGCGGTATGATGGTCATCGAAAGTTCCATTTATAAAAAGATTTTGGGCGTGCTGTTACTCATTCCCGTAATCCGTTTTTTCTTTTTTAAAAATACCGATCCAAAAGATTTCAAACCATCAAATATTCCACTATCGCTTGCCATTGGCGGTATTATCGGCTTACTTTCGGGCATGATCGGTATCGGTGGGGGGATTATCCTTTCTCCTATCTTATTGCTTTTAAAGTGGACGGATCAAAAACAGACCGCGGCAATCAGTGCAGCATTCATCTTTGTTAATTCGGTTGCTGGTTTAGGTGGCCAACTGATTAAAGGCTTTGAATTTAACAGCCATATGCTCGCTTATGTTGGCGTAGCTTTCGTCGGTGGCATTTGTGGCGCTTATTTTGGCGCTTTAAAATTCCCGCAAACTGTTTTAAAAAATGTGCTGGCCTGTGTATTGGCGCTGGCCGCCTATAAATTACTATTTACACATGCGTAATATGAAATTCCTTATCATCGGCTTATTATTTTTAAGTTTTGCTGTAAATGCACAGGAGAGCAAACAATTTGTAATCGAAGGAAAGGTTAAAGCTCCATTAACAGTTACTTTAGACAATTTAAGTGCTTATAAATCCGTTAGTTTGGATAGTATGACAATTTTTAACCACTTGATGCAGCGTAAAAGCAGTATGAAAAACATTAAGGGTGTACTTTTGAAAGATATTTTGGTCAAGGTAGAAATAGATGCTGCCTCACCAAAAACATTAAGTGAATATTATCTGGTTTTTACTGCAACCGATAATTATAAAGTGGTGTACTCGTGGAATGAAATCTTTAATTCGCCTACTGGAAATCAAATGCTGGTTTTAACAGGTTACGATTCCAATCCTGCAAAGGCTGAAAAGGGAAATATCGCCATTATTACGCCAAGCGATTTCGCAACAGGAAGAAGATTTATAAAAGGATTGAGTAAAATCAGCATCTTAAAGGTAAATTAGCAGCATGAAACCATCATGAGCAAACACTTACAAACGGTAATAAACCGAGCCTGCGAGCGCTTGAACACAAAAATCAAATAGAAACTTGTGAAAAATATGCTCATGATAGCTTCATCACCGATAAAAAACAAAAATATACAGATGAAAATCGAATTGATCAGTTTTGGCAAGATTTCCGAGTTTATCAACAATCAAAATATTGAGGTTGATGGCATTGCTGATACCGATGCTTTTAAACAGTATTTAGAAAATCAGTTTCCTCCTTTAAAAAGCATGAAATATAAACTTGCCTTGAACAAAAATATCGTTCAGGAAAATACCGAAATTACCAACAATTCTACAATAGCCATTATGCCACCTTTTTCTGGGGGATAAACGATATGAGTGCAGAGCGATACAACAGGCAGATTATCCTTAAAGGATTTGGAGAGGAGGCACAACAGCTGCTTTTAAGGGCAAAAGTGCTTGTAATTGGTGCTGGTGGCTTGGGTTGTCCTGCATTGCAATACCTCGCTGCTGCCGGCATTGGCCATATTGGCATTGTTGATGACGATACCATTTCATTATCCAATTTACATAGACAGATTCTTTTTACTACGGCTGATATTGGAAAGCTGAAAGTAGAGGTTGCAGCAAAGCGCTTGCAGGAGATGAATACCCAGATCGGGATTATACGTCATCCCATCCGTTTACAGAAAAATAACATCCTCGATATTCTATCCAGATACGATTATATATTGGATGGTACAGACAATTTCGAATCTAGGTACCTCATCAACGATGCCTGTGCGCTATTGAACAAACCGCTTATATTTGCTGCAGTTTCAGGTTTTGAGGGTCAGTTGGCCATATTTAACACCCCTGATCATTTAACGCCCAGCACCAATTACCGCGATCTTTTCCCCATTCCACCCAACAAAGGAGAAGTAGCCAATTGTGCCGAAAATGGCGTTTTAGGTGTATTGCCAGGCATATTGGGTACTATGGCAGCCGCAGAAACCATTAAACTGATTGCCAAAATCGGGCAGCCGCTCACCAATAAAATTTTAAGTTACAACTTACTTACACAAGAACAATATACCATCAACATCAGTCATGGAGGCGGTTATATCCTACCCAAAACTGTTGATGAATTTTTAAATATGGATTATCAGGATACGAGCGAAGGACCGCAGGGATATATAGAAATTGATGCCAGTGAACTGGTTAAACTTCAGCAGTTAGAATCTACAATTTTAATCGATGTACGCGAAAGACACGAAGTACCCATATTGGATAAGCAGATCTTTACGCAGGTACCAATGTCAGAGTTTGGCGTCTTTATGAGCAAAGAATTTTACCAAAAACATGTAGTTCTGATTTGCCAGCACGGCATAAGAAGTGTAGCCGCAGCAGAGGCGATGCAGGAAAAATATGGCGATGCCAAAAAAATATACAGTTTAAAAGGTGGTATTGTAAAATGGAGAGATCATTTTCTCAAACCTTAACATGAGCGAAAAAAAGATAAAAAACATATTTGTAGATGGCCCAATCGAACCCGCTTTTATAGCCGACAGTATTGCCAAACACAACAGCCAAACAGCTATAGGTGGTCATAGTATTTTTATGGGTCAGGTGAGAAAAGATGAAATTGAAGGCAAATTTGTTGCAGCGATAGATTATACTGCATACGAAGACCTTGCCCTCGAAAAAATGCATCAGATCAGGGAAGATATTTTCGAAAAATACCCTTTAAACTGTATGCACATTTATCATAGCTTAGGCAGGATTAAAGCGGGTGAGATCTGCCTGTTCGTTTTTACTTCATCGGCACATCGTAAACCTGCAATGGCGGCCTGTAATGAAGTGGTAGACCGGTTAAAAGCAGAATTACCGATATGGGGAAAAGAAATATTCGAAGACGAAACCCACCAGTGGAAAGAAAATATTTAATATGGTAAACATCACAAAAAAATCCAACACCTTAAGGATTGCCATTGCAACCGCCACTGTAAAGGTATCGAAGCAAGAAACCATTGATGCTGTTGAACAGCGTAAAATTCCCAAAGGCGATGTATTTGAATTTGCCCGTGCAGCGGGTTTATTCGGCGTAAAAAAAACCAGTGATGTAATTCCCGATTGTCACCCGCTTCCAATTGAATACACGGCCATTACCTACGAAATTGTGGGTTTAACCATCATGATTACAGTTGAAGTACATACCATTTACAAAACAGGTGTAGAAGTTGAAGCCATGCATGGTGCTTCGGTTACGGCTTTAACCATGTACGATATGTTAAAACCGATTGATAAAGGTGTTGAAATAGAAAACATCAGGTTATTAAAAAAATCTGGAGGAAAATCTGATCTTAAAAATGCCAAATTCCCTGAACTAAAAGCTGCAGTTGTAGTTTGTTCAGACTCTGTTTTCGAAAACAAAGCACAGGATAGCTCTGGCAAAGCGATTATTTCGAGATTAGCCCAATGGGACATCAATGCCGGGAAGTATGAAATCGTACCCGACGAGATCAATATCATTCGGGATAAAGCCAGCGAATTAAGCAAAGGTGGCTACCATTTAATCATTTTTACCGGGGGAACTGGCCTTTCACCCCGAGATGTAACTCCAGAGGCCGTTGCTCCTTTAATTGACCGCAATGTCGATGGGATTATGGAAACTGCGAGACGTTACGGACAGGAACGCATGCCTTATGCCATGCTTTCACGCGGTGTAGCGGGTTTTATCGGAGAAACATTGGTGCTTACCTTCCCTGGTTCAAAAAGTGGTGTAGAAGAAAGCATGGACGCCCTATTCCCTCAGGTTTTGCATTTATTTAAGGTAATTAAAGGCGAGAAACATTAGTTAGGATAAATCGTCAAGGTAGTTTGTACACCACCGACTTTAGGATTAGTCAAATCTTTCGCTGTGTCAGTCTGAGCCTGTCGAAGACCTTTAATTTTTGTCAAATCAAAAAACGATTATCCTTCGACAAGCTCGGGATGATATCTCTTTTTTAACACATACGCCACGTACGACTTTCAAAACAAAAACGTTTATCTACTTCAACAAATATTAAATCTAAACAACAAAAATCTCTTTTGTGATAAAAAATTAAGTCCTATTTTTGCGGCATGTCGTCTAAATATAAGATTTTATACTTTTTCCAAAATTCTGATACTGCTATTATAGAAATTCAGCGTCTTGGTCTGCCCGACAATGCAGATGCAGAAGCGACCTATCACTGGCTTTACTTTGATAAAATTACAGGCTCATTGATTAAATTATGGTTCAGATCGATGGATTCTTCTACCGAAATTGAAGAACGTTATTTTGAGCAGGGTTATCTTAAATTTAATAAAACAGAGGCTACATATATTGAAAAGCACAATTCTTCACAACAAAAACTCAATAATATGGGCAATAGAGCTATTGGGGATGAAATAAGTGCTTTAGTTGAAAATTATCTGAAATAATTTAAGCCATCTCTGGCAGCTCTGATTCTAAACCAACTTTACTTAAAGGATAACGAGAGGCATGAAAATCCTGAAGCGACTGACAAAAGCCAGGATACCATTTTTGTTTTTGCATACTTTCTAAAAGTTGTGCACAGGCGAGTACATCGGCATCAGCCTGATGCAGTGCATGGGCAACAAAATTAACCACATCCCAAATGCCTTCCATCATAAAAAACCGAAAGGTAGACAGGATTGCTGACCATTGTACTTTTTTAGCCTGTAGCAAAAAGAACCGTGAAACAGGACTACATAAACGCTTAAAGGCCATATAATCCTCTTCAGCACCTTCTAAGTTTAAAAGGCCATCCCTATAAGGAAGATTTACAATTTCTGCAGCAATTTTATCACGACC
The DNA here is from genome assembly GCF_018613605.1 of Pedobacter sp. ISL-64. GTDB lineage: Bacteria > Bacteroidota > Bacteroidia > Sphingobacteriales > Sphingobacteriaceae > Pedobacter. Next base: position 301,060 of record NZ_JAGGPU010000005.1, read on the forward strand.
ATGAAAGTAAACACTTCCTGCACAGATGGAAGATATTGATATTAGGGATAAATGATCGTAGATTTCGGGATGCATTTTCAACTTTCCATTACGCACAAATACCAGTCCGCCCTTTTTAGCTGCACCAGCTTGTGTATTTATAACAGATAAACTTAAGAGCTCAAATTCGCTAGCAAAATTAAGTGCTGTTACAAATTGTGCCGCAGCCATAAAAGCACTCCGATCTAGCGGTTTGTTGTTTATAACAGGTTCCTGAATTGAAAAAATAGAAAGTTGCAAAAATATTTAATTGTTTGGTTCCGGCCGAGTATATCGACAGCGGCAAAAATAAAAATCCAATCCAGAAAACAACTATATAACACGTGCCTAAAGCTGGCTAGAAAGGTAATCAACTAGAAATGAGAAGGAAATTTTTTTAACCTTTTTGTTCAGTAAATTACATCTTCCATTTCGATGTCAAAATAGAAAAATCAGGCAAAAAAAAAGCAGGACTAAATCCTGCTCAAAATCTTTTTGGGGAAGAATTAAACAACTCTTACTTTCACTGCATTAAGGCCTTTTTTGCCTTCTTGAACTTCGTATTCAACTGTATCATTCTCTCTGATTTCGTCAATCAGGCCTGATGCATGCACAAAAATCTCAGATCCGTTTTCTTCTTTAATAAAGCCAAAGCCTTTTTCTGAGTTAAAAAATTTTACTGTTCCGTTTTTCATTATACTAGATGTTTTTAAATTAAAAACCAAAAATAGGATTAAAACCCAAAAACCAAAATTACTGGCAAACAAAATTGCTAATTATGCACAAAAAGATTTACAACTGTAAAGATTAATGCTACCATTTTACAGTCTAAGGTATTAACCACGAATGTTTACGAGCGTTAAAAAGATTTTCCTTGCGTAATGGAAGAATACCAATTAATTGGGTGCGACCTTAAGTTCATGCCATCACTTTCAATATGATACAAGATAATAGGCATACTGAAATCGACAAAACGCTCTACCTGTTTGGAAAGTTTACCGAGAAAATCCATACTCGATATGCCTTCCTTTAAATGAACGTAAATTACACTGCCTGTTTTAAACTCAAAGCGTTCTACCACTCCTGGCCATTCTGCTTTTATCCTGGTGAGGAAAGCTTTGATTTTGGTTTCTTCTTTTAGATTTTCCATAAGCTTATCAGGTTTTTTAATATATGCTAATTTAAAAAATTATTCCAAATAAGATTAATTGTAACAGGACCTATACAATTATTATAGATGTAATTACTGTTGATGCTAAATGCAATGAAGAATCTTTAATTAATTGCTAAATTCTCCCCCCTTTATTGTCATTCCCGCGCAGGCGGGAATCCTAATGCCGCTTACCAACCAAACACCTTGTTAAAGCATTAAGATTCCCAGTCGAGCTGGGAATGACGCCACCAATTAACTCCTGATTAATTAGCCGAAACAATTTCTATATTTCCATTTTCTAGTCCTTTACCTTTAACCATCAACCCTATTGTCCCACCTTTTTTATCAGACTGTACAACCACCACCAGTTTTCCACTGAATAATTTCATGGTTGGTTTTACAAACGATTCCAAAGAAGTAGCATCGCCATTACAAACCGCTTTAAATGTCCCCGCTCCTTTTACTTCAAAGTTTAAAGCATTGGTGGCTGTTGGACAAGGTATACCGTTTTGGTCAACTACCGATACGGTTACAAAAGACAGATCTTTTCCGTCGGCCGTAATCTCTTTTCTATCTGGTGTTAACACAATTTTATAAGGTTTACCTGCTGTAGTTACCTTTTCTTCGGCTACAGGTTTTCCATTGCTGTCAAAAGCTACAACTTTTAAAGTTCCTGGTTCGTATTTTACATCCATCCACATCAACCTGTATCGGTTCTGTGGCGTTGATTTATCTTTTTTACGTACACCCAAACTTTTACCATTCAAGAAAAGTTCGGCACTATCATAACTGGTGTATACAAAAACTGGTGTAGTTTGACCTTCTCTTCCTTCCCAGTTCCAATGTGGCAGTAAATGTAAGGTTGGCGCAGCTTTATTCCAACGGCTTCTATACAGATAAAAACGGTCTTTGGGTAAACCTGCCAGATCAGAAATCCCAAAATAAGAACTTCTTGATGGCCAACTGCTATCATAAGGGGTTGGTTCGCCGAGGTAATCGAAACCTGTCCAAACAAATTCTCCGATTACCCATGGCTTATCGTCCTGCATCACAAAGTCATCGTCAGGCACATTAGACCAGCTACAATATTCAAGATCATAAGAAGAAGACTGAAAATCAGGATATTGTTTATCAAATCCTTTTACAACCGGAAATTTATATATCCCCCGGGAGCTTACCGTTGATGCTGTTTCAGATCCCAAAATAAAGCCCTGCGGAAAAACCTTATTGGCTTCTTCGTAAAGATGTACCCGATAATTTAAGCCTGGAATATCCATTAATGCACCAAAACCCGATTGCATGGTTGCTTTCACCTGATCCATCCCTACGGTAACAGGGCGTGTAGGATCTTCGCGGTGGAAAATTTCCTGAAGCCATTTAGCCCTTTTAACACCTTCGGAACCAAACTGATCGGGTACTTCGTTTCCTGAGCTCCACATCACAATACAAGGGTGATTTTTATTGGCCTGTACCAGATTTACAATATCCTTTTCGGCATCGGTATTAAAATATAAATGGTAACCATTTTCTACCTTGGCCTTTGCCCACTCATCGAAACTTTCGGCAAGAAACATGAATCCCATTTCATCGCATAACTCCAATTGCTCGGGTGATGGCATGTTGTGCGAGCTTCTGATGGCATCGCAGCCCATTTCTTTCAAAATCGTTAATTGTCTTCTTAATGCAGCGGTATTAATAGCAGCGCCAAGCGGACCAAGATCGTGGTGCAGGCAAACGCCCTTAAATTTTCTTACCTGGCCGTTCAGGCTAAATCCTATTCCTGCACTAAAATTGATCGTTCTTATCCCAAATCTTGTTTTCACTACATCTTTCAATACCCCACCTTCATATACGCTCGATACCGAAGTATATAAATAAGGCCTTTCGGGGCTCCAAAGTTTGGGATTGCTAATTTCTATATTTTGATCGGTTTCATTTCCAAAGATTGATTTCGCTGTATCAATTGCCACCTGCTTACCTAAGCTATCTAAAATCTGCGTAACCAAACGAACACCTTTACCTGTTAATTTGGTTTTGATATTCACTTTGGCAAATTCTTTCTTTACTATTGGGGTCGTTACTGTGATTCCCCATTGTTCGATGCTTTTTTCATCTTTGATAATTAAATGCACATTTCGGTATAAACCTGCTCCCGGGTACCAACGAGAAGATTTCGGCATATTTTTAAGATGAATAGCCAATAAATTACCGGTCGTTTTTAAGTCGTTAGTGATGTCGATATAAAAGTAATTGTAACCATAATTCCATTGTCCAACCTGTTTCCCGTTCAGGTACACACGAGGTTCGCTCATGGCACCATCTATCTGAAGCAGCACTTTCTGGTTTGGTTTAAGCGCTGGGAAATTCAGTTTTTTTCGGTACCAGCCTTCTCCAATATAAGGTAAGGCTCCTGTTCTGCCCGTTTTTTCAGCAGCCTTGCTTTCGCCGTTCTGAGTGATGGCGGTTACCTGTTTGTCTATTTCCTTATCAAAAGGTCCACTAATGGCCCAATCGTGCGGAACAGAAATAGTTTCCCAACGGGTATCATTAAAAGTAACTTCGGCAGCATTCGGGAAATTTCCTTTTGAAAATTTCCAGCCTTCATCTAACAGGATTTCGGTTCTTTGGGCAGCAGCATTTAAATAAAAAATACCCACTAAAAAAAGTGGTAATAATATTTTTTTCATCAGAGATTATTTAGAATAAATTCGACAGCAATATAACTTCTTTTTAAGTTAACACCATATCAAATTATTCCCAGCTTTTAGTTGTTTTAAATTGATTGCAGCTTTGCAGAACTAAGTAAAGATGCCGAAGTAGAATATCAGCAATATTTTTGTATTGTCATTTTCAGAACAAGACAATTAAAGTAAAAAAGCCCTTCAATCCTGAGAGGGCTTTTTCATAGTCGTCTATCCCTATAAGTAGGAAGCTCAAAACTAATTAATGCCTTTAATATTTTTAGGGGTTGAATAAACTGAACAGAAAAAATTTTCATGTTAATTCATTCTTAGTTTTTTTGGCTTTACATGTCCTTAAATGGCTATAACGAACAATTACTCCACTCCCTTCGCATTCGTTGGAATAACGTACAACGATTTTGAAGCCGTAATAAAAAGCATGTTTTTGTCTTTTCCACCAAAACAAATGTTACCACACCACTCTTCGGGTATATCAATATGGCCGATTTTTTCGCCAGTAGGCTTGTAAATATTTACTCCTTTTCCGGTAACATAAATATTTCCATTACTGTCTAAAGTCATTCCATCAGAATGCTGATTAAGGAAAAGTTGCCTATCCGCTAACCTCGCATCGGCACCAATACTATAACGATAAGTTTTATTGGCGCTCATATCGGCCACATACAAAAATTTACCATCCGGAGTACCTACAATACCGTTAGGCTTGACGATATCATCCGTCACGATAATGGCTTCCTTTTTTCCTTTCGGAAGATAATATACCTTTTGACCTTGAATCTCAGGTGATTTCCTGGTCCAGTAATCGCGCTGATAATAAGGGTCAGTAAAATAAATGCCTCCTTTAGCATCCAACCAGATATCGTTTGGTCCGTTTACCTTTTTGCCTTCATAATCGCTGAAGAGCACTTTTATCTTTTTGTTTTTATCGATAGACCAGATCTGATTATTCTCGTCGGCACAAACAATCAGGTTACCTTTTTTATCGAAATAAGTACCGTTTGCCCTTCCCGATTTGTCCATATACAGGCTCAGTTTGCCATCAATACCGTATTTCCAGATTTTATCATTAGGCTGATCAGTAAAAAACACGTTTCCCTGTTTATCAACTGATGCACCTTCTGTAAACTTAAACTGTGAAGAAATCAACTCTAAACTATCCTGAACAAAAAGATTTTGCCCTTCGCTTTGCGCAAAAGATATGGTGCTTAAGGCTGAAAGCGCCAAAAAGAAGAAATATTTTTTCATTTGTATTTTTTTTTAAAAAACCTATCAGGTTTAATTCGTAGTTCATATTGTTTTTAACAGCCTCATTGAGGGCTGCGCCGTTTAAAAACCTGATAGGTTTATAGCGATATTAACTTACCCGTTTCCCTTTCAGCAACATGTTTAATGCATCATTCAACGTTCCGGCTTTTTGCACTTCGCCTTCATTTACAAAATAAATTTCGTCGGCGTTTTCGATGGTGTTTAAACGGTGTGCAATAATAACAAGCGTGGTTTCTTTCGACAGTTTATTTAAAATGCTGCTCAAAAGCTGTTCGGTTATGGTATCGATGTTGGCTGTAGCTTCATCAAGAATTAACAGTTCAGGATTTCTTAGCACCGCACGCATAAAGGCAATCAACTGTTTCTGACCCAAACTTATACTGTCCGATCCCGAAGTAATCTGTGTATTCAACCCTTCATCAAATATGGCTAAAAGTGCGTTTAAGTTGGCTTCCTCAATTATTTTCTCCAGCTGCGCATCACTTACATCCTTATATTGACCGTTGCCGTACAGAATATTTTCTTTTACAGTTCCTGTAAATAAAAATGGTTCCTGTAAAATGAACCCGATTTTTTGTGTTCTTTCCTCAGCAGAAAATGAACGGATATCTTTACCATTTAATAAAACCGTTCCTTTTGTAGCATCGTACAAACGCGAAATTAAAGAAGCAGTAGTGGTTTTCCCCCCTCCGGTTGGACCAATCAAAGCATAAGTTTTTCCTTTTTCGAATCTCAGGTTAATGTTATGGAGGATTTCTTTACTGTCATCATAAGAGAAATGTACGTTTTTAAACTCCAACAAAGCATCAGATGTGATATTTTCGTCAACTTTAATCTGTTTTAGGTCACTCTCCAACGATAAGATCTGCGATATCCTGTCCCAACTGGCCATAGCCACCTGAAAACTTGTCCAAAGGGCAGCCAATTGCCTTAACGGGTTATAAAAATTGGTGGTATAAGCAATATAACTCACCAACAAACCCAATGTAAATTTGCCGGTAGAAATCAGGTAAATACCGAATAATAAGGTGATCAGCTGTGCAATACTCGATAACAAGCCGTAAACGGGCACAAAAATATTATTGGCCAAACCCGCACCTATAGCTGTTTTATAGTTTTCGGTATTGGCTTCATTAAAACGTTTCCTAAAATAATCCCTACGGTTAAATGCAATAATCACTTTAAAGTTGTTCAGGCTTTCCTGTATTTCGGCACTCATTCCGCCAACACTTTTTAAGTTTTTGGCATTTTTTACTTTTACCCAGGGTGATAAAGCCATCGTAAAAAGAACGATCACCACCGCAGGCGAAAGTGTTGCGGCGCCTAGTTCTAAATTAATCGAAAGCAAGAAAATACCGGCACCGATCATGGTTACAATACTGCCTATAAACTGCATTAACGACTGTGAGAAAAACTGGTTCAGCTTATCTGTATCATTATTTACCCTCGAAATCAGATCGCCAGCTTTGTTCTGATTAAAAAATGAAACGGGTAACTCCTGCAGTTTATTAAAAATGGCATTACGTAAAGTGTATAACATTCGCTGGCCTACTCCGCCCATCAACCTGGTTTGGGTGTAACCGGTAACCATGGCAATCATATACATCACTAACAGTATACCACCAAAAATAAGCACACCATGAAACTGTTTGGTGCGGATATAGGTATCAACCGTGTGGCCTACCAATAATGGCCCCAAAAGCAACAGACCTGAGTTAACCAAAATGGCAATCAGCGCCAGCCAAAGGTTCTTACGTTCAGCCGAGATCAGTTTTAGCAGGCTTTTCAGCGCCTTTAAAGTAGATTGCTTTTCCTGCCCGGTGTTAAGCTGGTTAAGATTGTAGTTCATAATTACTGGTGCTCTGTTGTGAATTGTAAATCTGAACATATTCGGGACTGCTTTTCAGCAGTTCCTGATGGGTTCCTTCTGCAATGATTTCGCCCTGCATCAGCAAGATCACTTTATCGTAGTGTTCAACAGAAGCTATTTTTTGTGTAATGGAAAGTAAAGTTAAACCAGGATAATTTTGTTGGATGTTCTCCAAAATTCTTTTCTCCGTATTGGTATCAACACGGGCTGTAAAATCATCAAGCAATAAGATCTTCGGATTCACCGCTAAAGCCCTGGCCAGCATAATTCGTTGTTTTTGTCCACCCGAAAGGCTGTTTCCACGTTCTGAAACGATAGTATTCAATTGATCAGGCAAGGCATCCACAAAATCTTTTAGTTCGGCAGTAGCTATGGCTTTGGCTAGCGATTCGTCTGTAACGGTATCGCTAAAGGCAATATTTTCCCTGATGCTCATGTTGAACATAATGCTGTCCTGAAATACGAAGCCAACCTGTTGGTGAAAATTCTCTTGGTTATACTTTTTAATTTCTTCGTTATCGAACAGCACCGCACCAGAATCGGCTTCAATAAGACCTGTTAAAATATAAAGTAATTGTGTTTTACCCGCAGCCGTAGGGCCAATAATAGCGGTTTTAGAACCTGCTTTAGCTGAAAATGAAACCGATTTTAAAACTGGTTTTTGTCCGAAACTCAAATTAAGGTCTTTCGCTTCTAGTTCCCCTCGTAATTGTGTGCTTAGCGTGCCTGGATGTTTGATCTCAGCGGCATTCAGCACACTTTCTATCCTTTGGTAAGATGCCGTAGCCTGTGCAATTACATTGCTCATAAAACCGATTACTAAAATGGGAAATATAATGAGTGTGAGGTAACTGCTAAAAGCGGTAAATTCTCCCAGGGTCATCGAATTGGTAATTACAAAGTGACCACCCAGTACCAAAATGCACAAACCGGATAAATTGGCCGTAAAAACAATAACAGGAATCAGCGCTGCAAACATTCGGAGGATCGATATCCCTAAATCTCTCGCTTTGGCATTCGCATCTATAAATTTATTGTATTCTAAAGCTTGTGAATTAATTACCCGGATTAAAGCCGAGCCTAAAATACTTTCGCTGATTACTTTGTTCAGCCAATCGATCACTTCTCTGCTCTTTTTAAAAAGCACTTTTACCTTGCTTAACACGTAGAAAAATGCCCCACCGATTATCGGCACAATAGCAATCACACAAAGTGCCAGTTTCCAGTTAATCATCAGGAGCAGAATACTTGCCCCAACAATTAAAAATATAGACGAGCAGATAGAAACAATAGCCTGTGAAACAAACATTTTAATCGAATCGGCATCAGCCGTAAGATTGGTCAGCAGTTTTGAGGGATTAGCCTGAATAATGTAGGCATGGCTCTGTCGCGAAATCTGATCAGATAACCTTGTTCTTAAATCTCTTGCCACACGTTCAGAAGCATAGGTTTGTACAATACTCTGCAGATAAGTAAAGATAAAAACCAGTACAATAGCCAGTGAAAACTGAAGAAGAATGGACTGAAGGTTGAAAGTTTTGTTGGTATAAGAATCGATACCATTGGCAATAATCTTTGGTAAGAGTAAGTTGATACCGTTACTGAGCAACGCAAACAGGATCAGCATAAAAATCAAGCCTCTGTAGTTTCCAAGTAAACTGAAAATACTCGGCTTTTTGGCTTCTTTGGTTTTTTCCATATCAATGAAGATACCTTAAATTGTAGGATTCAAATTTAGCCGAATTAATTGATATCGTTTGTAAGAAAGTTATAGAAGAAGAAGAAAGCTAAAAAATAAAAAGAGGCTGAATCATAATTATAGACTTGTCATCCTGAGCTTGTCGAAGGACTTATTTAAATACTTCTTAAGGTGTTTCGACAAGCTCAACATGACATAATCTATAGGAGAAATTGCTTTTATGATACAGGCTCCTATTTAATATTTAACCGTTTATGTCAATTAACCACCTATTTACTCTCTTTCAAAACCATATCGATGGTAATGGCAGTGGCTACAATTGCAACTTTCTGATTGCTTTCTGCATAACTTGGATCGATAGACACATTGTATTTATCGGCCGTGGTGAAAACTTCTTTTAAAGCACCAGCCCACTTTTTGTTTATTTTGCCCATTTCAGCACCTGCATTATTGGTGATGCTAAAGTTCCAGGCTTTCCAATCGCCAGAGATTTTTGCGATCTCCTCGCCCGATGTTGGGCTCGAAATGGTAAAAGTTGGCTTGAAGAATTTAAATTTTTGTTTTATAATCCCAACTTCAACACCAAGCGGATCAGTCACAATAATTTTCGACATCCAGAAGGTCCATCCTCTTGTAATGGTGGCCTGCAACTGGTCGTTGGTATCTGTAATTTCTAATTTAAAAGGCATCATTCGCTTATCAACCAATAAGGTTAAAGCTTTTTGCCAGCCAGAAATACGCTGCTTAATAATCCCGATCTGAGCACCCTGATCGTTGTACACTTTGTACTCGTTCGCAAACTTTAAAAAGTTTACTTTCTCATCAATAAAATATTCGTCGCTTAAAAAAAATGGAGGAATCTGTTTGTTCATATTGTAGTTTTAATATTAGATAAGTTGCTAAAATATATATTTTCATTGACTATCCTTAATTTTCTAATACAGCGTTAATTACTATAAGAGTCGTCACCCTGAATTTATTTCAGGGTCTTTATTACAAAAAAAATGCTGAAATAATTCAGCATGACGTAACGATTAGAAATAGCTTATTTAGTTATATCCCAGCTTTAATTCTTAACAAAACATTAGGACATCTTTCAACTTCATTTAAAACCGATTTGCAACGAAACATTGCTACCTTTGCAGCAAAAGCCATTGAAGAAAATGGTTAAACCCAAAACACATGATTGAAATAGGAAAATACAACGAGTTAAGGATTTTAAGCAAAACAGAAGCTGGATTAAACTTAACCGATGGCGATAAACTGGTCATCCTGCCTTACCAATACGTTCCGAATGGCGTAGAAATTGGCGATAACATTACCGTTTTTGTTTTTGTACAAAAAGATGGCCGCTTAACCGGAACTACCCAGAAAGCATATGCCGAAGTGGGCGATTTTGCTTTTTTGAAAGTGGTTTCTGATGGTGATGATGGCGTTTTTATGGATCTTGGTATCGATAAAGATGTGTATGTACCAGATCGCGAGCAAAAAAGGCCAATGCAAAAAGGCTATAAATATGTGGTTTACCTGTATTTAGACGAAAGTAACGACCGCTTATTGGCTTCTTCTAAACTGTATGATTTTGTTGAAGAAGATGGCTTCGATTTTGAAGAGGGCGACGAAGTAAGCTTATTGATTACCGAAGAAACCGATCTTGGTTTTAACGCCATTATCAACAATACTTATATCGGTTTGCTTTATAATAACGAGGTTTTTGATAATATCCAACCGGGCGAAATGCGCAAAGGCTGGATCAAAAAAATCCGAGTGGAGGGTAAGATCGATTTAACCCTACAGCCAAGTGGTTACGGCCATATTCTCGATTCGAAAGAGATGATGTTAAAAGAGCTAAAAAAGAGTGGTGGTGTAATTGAACTGGGCGATAAAAGTTCTCCTGAAGATATTTATCACCGTTTCCAGATCAGTAAAAGCGCCTTCAAAAAAACCATTGGTTCACTATATAAGGAGCGTTTGATCGTACTTTCTGACGATTCGATCAGATTGATTACAGACGACGAAGCAGAATAATTTATTTCATAAAAATCATTAAGATTGGTCGCCATTCCCAACTTGATTGGGAATGGCGACCAATCATGAATTAACCAGTAAAACTTACTATAAGTCTAATTCAAATTAAACTTCTCGCTCTGAATTTTCACTGCATTCGAGGCCGAAACAATAGCCACGATCATAATTCCAATTACGATGGCCAGAATAACCTGCAAGGTAGAATATACCTTCGTTCCCGAAACGAAGATCTTTGAGCCTTTAATCAGATCATTACCCACTTTAGATTGTATTTTAATCAAGGCCGAAAGCTTAGCCAGTGTTTCATCAACAGCATTTTTTCCCATCGACTCATAAATTATTCTTCCTTCAGTACCTGCCATGTTTATTATTTTCGCCTCCACTCCCTGTTGAACAGTTAATGCTTTTTTAAGATCGTTTAAAAAATTTTTCTCCTGCTTTACCAATAAAGTAAGTTCATATTTATTGATTATCGAATCTATTTTACGGTTATGTTTATTCATTTTCACTATACCGATTGAAGGCTGAACAGCACCGTCCCCGAATAATGTTTCCTGGATAATCTTATTTTTATGGTACAGGTTTTCGGCAATAAAATATAAATCTGTAGCGGGAACAAGTCTGTCGTTGTACATTGAAATGAAAGATTCGTTAATCTTCTCTACACTTTTATCTTCCAAAAAACGGATCAACAAGGTGCAGCACATGATGCAGAAAAGCAGAAAAGCTATTTTTAGCTTGTTTTTAAGACTAAAGGCAAATTTCATATTATAAATTGGTTAGTATCTAAACTTCACTTGCTTTGACCGTCACCCTGAATTCATTTCAGGGTCTTGTAGCAGGAAAGATGCTGAAATAAATTCAGCATGACGATAGCTACTAAAAGTAATCCTCCTGCGCTGTCTTCGCGAAAAGCTGAGGCGCAAAATTGACTAAATATAACTCTTTTTTTGCCCGCGTTACAGCAGTGTATAACCAGCGGAGAAAATCGAGATCAATCATTTCTTCTGTAAGATAACCCTGATCCGCAAAAACAGCATCCCATTGTCCGCCCTGTGCTTTGTGACAGGTTACCGCATAAGCAAACTTAATTTGCAGGGCGTTGTAAAAAGGATCTGCCTTAATGGCCAACATCCGTTGCCGTTTATTGGCAATATGTTCATAATCTTCATTGAGCCCGTCAAAAAGCTTTTTATTCTGCTCATAAGGTAGATTGGCACTTTCTAAATTGAGCGTATCCAACATTACTTTGCAGCTAATCTGCCCCGCAGCGGGGAAATCCATAAACTCTAAAGTGGCATCGGCAAAACGGAATCCATAACGTTCTTCTTCTCCCCTCACGCGAATCACCTTTGCCATGTCGCCATTGGCAATAAAAGCAGTATCCTCGTTCTCTGGTAGCCAGAAATAATTGTTCCGCACCACCATAATCTGATCGCCTCCCGTTAACTCTTCCTCGCGATACAACAACCTGGCTCTAATCTGCTGGTTATACACATTGGCCGATTTATTGGAACGGCAAACCACCAGGGTATTTTCCATGCCGAATTTACGGTAAGCATATTCCAGTCCTTCAACCAAACGCGCCCCGGGCATATTGTAAATATCGGTATAACTTTTAGTCAGGAATTTAGGCATCGGATTTTCAGGATTTTTAGCAATCTGATTTCTCAACATCGTGGCATTGGCCAAAATACCCGATTTCTTCCCTTGCCTAACCACTTCCTTTAACTCAACAGACGACACGGTTAATGCAAATTTATCTTTGAGGTACTGTTCGTTCAATGCCGGGCTATCTAAACTCCCCACAGGAGGTAACTGGGCCGTATCGCCCACAAAAAGCAAAAAGCAATTTTTGGTATTGTACACAAACTCCAACAGATCTCTTAATATTGAAGAGCCTGTTTCATTAAATTCATCGGCAATCATCGAGGCCTCGTCGATAATAAACAACGTATTTTCCGAGAGGTTAGGTGCCAATTGAAACTGCATTTCGGGCGATGCCGCCGAGCGCTTGCGGTAAATGCGTTTATGTATGGTTAATGCTTTTCGGTATGAATACTGGCTCATTACTTTCGCTGCCCTTCCCGTTGGCGCAAGCAGTTCACTACGCAGGTTAAATTGTTTCAAAACCTTCACCAAAGCCGCTACAGAGGTGGTCTTACCTGTACCAGCATAACCTTTAAGCACAAAACAGCGGTACTCGTCGTCCTGTTGCAAAAACACCGACATCCGCTCGCAAAAAAGCAATTGCTCCTTGGTTGGTGTATGTTCGTATGCTGAAGCTATAAGCTGACTTTTATTTGTTAACATGTATTGTTAAATGGTTCTATTGTCGAATTGTTTTTAGAAAACATTCCTGTTTTTATTTGAAAAGCCACTGCAGTACTAATCAGTTCCGGCAGTCCGTCTTTCCGCTATATCCCCGATGAAACCTGTAAATAATTAAAATGACATTTAAATCGGGGGATGCCGCTTCAATACGGTTTAGAAGGCAAAGTTAATGCACTTTTTTATGTTAGTTCTAGAAAAAATGAATAAACGCCATAATTTTCCACCCAACAAGCCCTTACCATTGAATCTTCGTTTTACTTTAATCCGGCCTAACAAATTTTTGGGGCTGCACTAAATAAGCCTAAGTAGAAACTTCAAAACAAAAATTTTCAGCCGGCAATTTTTGTTTCTTTTTGTTGTCAAAAAGAAAAAAGCCCGTCCGGCCAGGACAAACAAAATTGTCAATACGATTTAATATTTCTTCGTTCCTTTTATATAACGAGTAACGACTACAAAAGTAAGGTTTCTATACGGTGTGCCATTACCATATTTTGTTTTTTGCTGTAACTGAAAATGGTAAAATGGCCATCCTGAGACGCCACCAAACCAATAGATTGCGGCTGATCGTTAACAAACTGGGCCACAGAAAAGTGCCTGGTCCCTCCGAGCTGTCCGGGATAAAGAATTTTATCTTCGCCACCAACAATGGGCTCCGAAAATGCAATCTGCTCTACGGTTGGTTTGCCTTTAGCACGACCGATTTTTGCACCAAACGCAATCAGGTCAAATTCTTCGTTGATGATCGTTGCACCATCAACAGCTGTTAAACCCGCTAAATGCTCTACTTCGCGACGAACAGCCCCCTGCGAAAAAATTTCACTCTGGTTGCCGCTCTGTTTCGCCAGATTGGATAAACCACAGAATGGAGGTTTTACCAAATACTGTATCGGGTGGATAATAGATTCTTCCCATTTTGTATCGCCTTTTGGCACAATTAGCAAGGCTCCACCACGGCCATGGGCACGCATAGAAACCGAAAACTGGATCAAAATATTAATGGGATCGTTCCAGCTGGCCAAAACAGTCAGATCTAACAAGGCCTGCAAAATAGGCGGACAATCTTTATTTGCACAACTGGTATCATCAACAATGCGGATCTGCTCTCCTTTAAGTACAGCAACATTGGTAAACTTACCGATGCCGTAAATCCTTCGGTGTTTAATTACGATTAATCCAGGTTCAGAAACATCAACAACAAAACAAAAGTTCGGAATATTGAGGGTTGTACCCCAGATATAAAGTTCGCCATCTTCTTCCCAAACCCCTAAGTGAATTCCTGAACGTTCAATCCCAGGCGCTATTTTGGTTAAGGTATTGGCATTTAGCGCTAGTTTTTTCGCAAAACGTAACGGTTTCGATGTTTGCTCTGGTGGTAAAAAAGCAATCGAAATCCTCGGTGAATGCCCCTCTTCCTTACGCAAGCTGCTCCAAAAAGCAACATCTATTATCGCTTCAATTATTTTTCGATCGGGTTGAGTAGCCAAATCTATCTCACCCTGTGCAATTGCATTTTTATGCAGTTTAACAAAATGTTGCTCAATAGTTGCTGCAATCGTGTTTGCCGCTTTGTAGGTAGGCTTGTAACTCATGTTCCGAATTTAAGTCGAATATTTCGATTTTTGAATATCCGAAAGGTTTGATTTTGGTAAAAAAACACAGACATTTTTACCACAGATCTTCACAGATAAACACAGCTATTTTTGATGTTCTTTTAACCGCAAAGCGCAGAGACAAGATTAACCACCAAGGCACAAAGAACACGAAGTTAATTCATATTTTTGGGCGAATAAACTTCACTCAAATGAACTAAGGTGTCTTAAGTGGTAAAACTAGGTTCATTAGCCATTTGTTAATTAGTTGTATGGTGCAGAAAATTATTCCTTGCTAATCTGTGCTTCCGCGGCAAATACTAGTGCATTACAGTAGTAAAACCAAAAAATTAACCCCATCTTACCGTTAATCCTTAAAAAAGTCTATTTTTGTTTCAATGAGTAACAATAGTCTCTTATTAGTCGACCCGAATTTTAAAACTGATGCATCTGCAAACTGCCATTTATTATTAAAAATAACGAATGACAGCTTTTCTTATGCTGTGGTAGGTAAGGATACAGAAGAGATTAATATCATTTTTGATAAACAAGGTTGTGAAGATGTACAGAAAGAACTGAAATCTGCCTTTGAAACCGACAGTTACCTATCGTTAAACTATGCAACGGTAAAAGCGGCAATCCATACATCAAATTTTATTTTCATCCCTGATGAATGGTTTGATGGGGAAAATCTGTCCGTTTATGCCAAGTATTTAGGTTCCGATGCTAAAGTTTATACTAAACACAACGATAAGCTAGGTTTTAATACCGTTTTCTGTTTAGATGAGCATTTAAAATCAAATCTACCTGAAAAAACAGATTTATTTCCACAGTCTGAGCCATTAATGGTTTTATTTAATCATTTGGCAGACGAATCTTTATTAATCGATTTTACAGCAATATCTTTCAATGTACTCTACATAAAAGATAAAAAGATAGTTTTCCAAAACCATTATCAATCAGAAAACGCTGAGGAGTTTAATTATTTCCTGTTGCTGATGATCGAACAACTGGGCTTAACTGATGCCATTCCCGTTTATTTACAAGGCATTATAAACGAAGATGATGAGCATTATAACTGCTTATTAAAATACTTTAACCAACTTTATTTCTTCCTTCCTGCTGGAAAACAAAATAGCGAATTACTGGCCGATATGCCCAAGCACTATTTCAGCGGTCTCCTTGCTTTAGATTTATGCGAATAATTGGTGGCAAATTAAAGGGCATCCGTTTGCAGCCCCCTGCAAATTTACCGGTACGCCCAACTACGGATATGGCCAAAGAAGCACTCTTCAATATCCTCAACAACAAATATGATTTCGAAACCTGTTCTGTTTTAGATTTATTCTGCGGTACCGGAAATTTAACTTTTGAGTTTGCCTCACGCGGTGCAGAAAGTATTTTAGCCGTTGATATGGATTACGGTTGCGTAAACTGGGTTAAAAACACAGCAAAACAACACCAGTTTGATCAAGTTGATGTGCGTAAAGGCGATGTTTTCAAGTTATTAAAACAAATGACTGGTGCTTACGATCTGATCTTTGCCGATCCGCCCTACAATATGCCCAACATTCCACAGATCCCGGTAATGGTAAAGGAGCAACAATTGCTTAAGCCTGATGGCTTGTTAATTGTAGAACACCAAAGTAACATGAAACTGAACAGCCAGCCCGGCTACACCGAAACCAGGAAGTACGGCAATTCATCGTTCAGCTTTTTTGAGTTATAGTAGTTCAATCGTTCATTGGTCATTAGTTCATTGGTTAATGGCGCATAGTTAATTTATTTTTAGAATTGAGCACACAGCGCATTGTGGCGGCCTTTAGTCCTGTTTTTCATTGCAAGTCCTCACCCGATAAAGGATCTGGTTCCGGGCTTTCCATTGCAATCAGGCTTAAAATGGGCAGCCCGCCCCTGTTATAGTGTCATAGATTACCTTAATGTCCTAAATTTCTTAATGGTAGCAAATCCGAAACCAAAGACTATTCCGTGCAATCTGTGTTTCCGTGGCAAAAAATACCAAAGACTTAAATCTTCATGCTGATCCGATGGCTATCGGATTTATTTTACAAGTTGAAATAGTATTTTCAATTGTCTCATAGCCACCCGTGGTCGGCATCTTTTAGTATAAAGACCCTGAACTAAATTCAGGGTGACGACCGACTTAATTTGAAATGAATCCAACTTCGTTGTTTCAGCTTAAAAATCTATATTTGAATCATGAAGATAGCGCTATTTCCAGGCTCATTTGATCCGATCACTATTGCTCACGTAAATATTTTACAACGTGCCACTCCACTTTTCGATAAAATTGTAGTGGGTATCGGACTAAACAGTTCTAAACAGAATTTCTTAAGTGCAGAGCAGCGTCTTCAGATTTTGCAGACTGTTTTTAAAGGCTATCAGAATATCGAAATCCAAACTTACGAAGGTTTAACAGTAGATTTTTGCCGGAAAATAGATGCCACCTATATGGTACGTGGTATCCGTTCGGCTGCTGATTTCGAATACGAAAGAGCCATCGCACAGATCAATCAGACCATGATGCCCGAAGTAGAAACCATTTTACTGTTAAGCAAACCCGAATATTCGGCCATCAGCTCTACCATTGTGCGCGATATTTTAAGAAACCATGGTGACGTAAGCCCATTTGTACCCAAAGAAGCACTTAGTTTTTTATAATTTTAATGATGTGCTACCAGGTGTTGCCGCCTGACAGATAGATGCATTTATCTACATAGTTCTAACCTGCATTATCGGTGTCAAATGGAAATACTGACACCACGATCGCCATCATAAACTTCAGCCACTAAAAAAACGTCAATCTGAGCAGAGTCGAAGACTTTTACCCTACTCTTGTTTCATCCTCCTTTACAGTAGCTTAATATTATTTAATTTAAAATGTAACGTTTTAAAGAATCGGTTACCAATGGGTTATAATATTAAATGAAAGAAACAGAAAATACATTCCTCGCCCTGATCAACCAGCACAAAGCGATTATACATAAGATTTCTAAAATGTATATGAACGGTGCCGAAGAACAGCGCGATCTGTTTCAGGAAATCGTACTACAGCTTTGGAAAGCCTACCCAACTTTTAAGGGCAACTCCAAATTTACCACATGGATGTATCGTGTTTCCTTAAATACGGCGCTAATTTACTTTAAAAGGGACAATAGAAAAGTAGATAAAACACCATTGGATGAAAATATTGATGTAATAGATGTAAACGAGAATGAAGGAAAAGAAGAGAAACTGGCCTATTTGTATACCGCAGTTCAAGAATTGAATGTTATAGAAAAAGCATTGATATTTCTCTTTCTCGAAAACCAATCCCATCGCGAGATTGCCGAAAACCTGGGCATTAGCGAAGTAAATGCAAGGGTTAAACTCAATAGAACTAAAGAAAAATTACAATTCATCATAAAGAAAAACGGTTATGAATTTTGACGATATAAAAAATGAATGGAATGCTGAAAGTCCGGAAGGAAGCA
Source organism: Pedobacter sp. ISL-64 (assembly GCF_018613605.1). Taxonomy (GTDB): domain Bacteria; phylum Bacteroidota; class Bacteroidia; order Sphingobacteriales; family Sphingobacteriaceae; genus Pedobacter. Next base: position 319,213 of record NZ_JAGGPU010000005.1, read on the forward strand.
ACATTTCTACCGATATGCTTAAAATAAAAAAGGCACATACCCCAATTGACAAAATAAGGGGAAAAATGAAACACGAGTTTTTTTACCAGATCTTCTTTTTGGTACTCATGGCCTTTATACCTTACTTTTTTGGGTTTTCATCGGCAATGAATCAGGTGTTTTTAATATTTTATGCCATCACCTGCGGATTTACCGCTTATTATTTTTTTAAGTTTTATCTGTTCTACAAAAACTCTTACGATATGAGTCTGGATACCCGCAAAAACATCCTTTGGTTTTTCTACGAAATGAAACTTAATATCGAACTATATAAAGCCCTCACCTACATCGTTGCCTTTATCGGCGTCGCATTCATTGCAATTTATTTTTTTATAGAAAAGGTTTCAATTTTCAACAAAATTTTAGCTAATCTTTCATCGTTTTACATCTTATTAAACTGTTTTATTACCATTCTGATTATAGGTGTGATTACCGAATTATGGGCTTGGTATTACTATGGCAAATATTTAAAGCAAGTTAAAAAAGTAGTTGATGAATTGGATTATGAATAATCAGTGTAGTCAGATGGTAACATCTGACTGTTAAAGCACGATCCATTGATTCTTACATAATTTATGTGTACCAGATAGAAATATCAGACACCACAACTTAAACAAACATCAAATCTGTGTTCATCCTTTTTATCTGTGGTAAAAAATATTTTAATGGTGTGGTCAGATGTTACCATCTGACTTTAAAGTATATTAAATGCAAACCTCAGAATTGTGTTATAATTTGAGGCCGTATTATAAAATAGAATTGTCATCCTGAGCCTGTCGAAGGACTTATTTAAGTGTCTTGAAGGGCGTTTCGACAAGCTCAACGTGACAAACTCAATGGGATTTTGTGCAGTCAGATAGAAATATCTGACACCACAGCTAAAAAAAGATGCTGAAACAAGTTCAGCATGACGATCGCTTGAGTAGGATACCTACAATATCCCACCTGCCCTTAAAACATCCATAATTGATGGAAAAGTATTTTTAACTACTGGCGAAATGTGGTTTTTATCCAGCCAAACCGCTTCATCAATGCCTTCTTCCTTTTGGGGGACCAGTTTTGGTTCGCCTTTAACCTTCATTTTGTACCAATTGGTTTTCTTGATCACCATTTTTGTACCAATTGGGTAAACGTGATAGGTTTTACAAAGTTTTTCTTCGCGCTTAAAAACCTTGATTCCGCACTCCTCTTCTACCTCACGAACAGCGGTTTCCTTCATTTTTTCGCCCTCCTCTAGCTTTCCTTTGGGCAGATCCCACTTTTTATTTCGAAAAATAAAGAGATAATTTCCATTTGCGCTCTCTACCAAACCACCGGCGGCTTTAATAATGGTGCAATCTTTTTTTAACTTTCTAAAGGTCTCCTGAGGATTTTTTGTCAAGAAAATATAGCTCTTTTTAGAACCATTTTTTAGTTTTTTGTAGAATGTTTGCAGATTAAAATCCTGAAATTCCAGTTGTTGAATTTTTTCTTTTTGCTCTGGCAAAAAATCTGAGATATACAAAGTGTTATCGTTGATATAAATTCTATAATTTCTTGGCATATATTTTTAACACACATTAAATAGAGAATGATGCTTTTTTATAGCAACCCGCTCCTTTCCCGATTACATTAAAGAGTTCTTTCTGCGAAACCTATATATTTTGCAATGCTCTAAAAGTAGAAAAATTGTTGAGTTATTTATAGGATATAAAAAAAGGTTACAACAATTAATGTTGTAACCTTATCTAAATTAACGCTCTCAATCAAAGATTGATGCAAGGCTCTCACCCCTTGCTTGCTACAAATATAGAATAATTTATTAAAGAGTGAAAAAAAAATAATATTTAATAAATGATGAACCTGAATAACCAAAAGCCATACACATTAGAATGTAAAAAAATGGTTAGTTATCTGTATTGGAGCATTCAGCTAGAAAACAATGGCGAATAATTCCTGCAACGATGAATATTTTTTATAATTTTAACCTTTTAATCTGCCATGCCCATACCTTCATTATCCGAAACAGATCTGGAAGCATACCGAAACGATCTTTCTAACCCAGAAAAATCAACAGGAGCGCTCTTTATCACATTAACCGGGCTTTACCAGCGTTTTGCCGGCAATGAACAGTTGTTGGCCAGTTTCGAGTACGCATCTGAACTGCAAAGTCTGGAAAACAGCTACACTTCAAAAAAAGAGCATTACAATAAAGAAATTGCAGAGCTTAAAAGACAGTTTAAACAATTAGATAACCGTATTATTGCCGCAGAGCAAAAGCTTCGTCATGGTATCCCCGACGATTTGATGGTAATGGATAAAATTATAGCCGAGCAAGAATCTATCGTGGAAGATCAGGAAAAGCTTAACAATGCCGAATCATCCATCGTAGAGCAGGTTAGAATAATAGATATAGCGCATGGAAAAGACCTTCAGAAGCTAGAACAACAACAAAACAATAGAAATACACCGCTGAACAGTAAATTTTCTGCTTTTGGTGACCAGATAAAACAAGCAGAAAAACGTATTACGTTAAAAGCAAGTGCAATCTCGATTATTCCCATTATCGGCATTCCTTTAATAATAGACATAGGCCTGGTATCATTAGGATTGCCCGCTTTAAGCAAGAATACCAATAACCTGATCTTTACGCATTATATCTTTTTAATCACACTGATCCTTGTAGAATTGTTTCAGGCCGAAAAGATCAGAAGCAGGATTTCGCGCATGTTATCCATCTCTTACCTTAAAGATTCACTAGGTACGCTTCAAAATCTACTGTTGGATAACAAAAGAAAGATTTCCAAAGTAGAATCTGATCACAACATCTCTATATCTGAATTTGTAAAGCAAACTTACACAGTATAGGAAATTGATTATTTGATAAAAAACAGGGATTTAGAAACCTTTTTCAGCTCCCAAACCCCTGTTTTATTAATGTTATCTGATATTTAGATCTAGAGCGTAGCCATATCAATTACGAAGCGGTAACGTACATCACCTTTTTCCATACGTTCGTAGGCATGGTGAATATCTTTAATATCAATCATTTCGATATCCGATACGATATTGTTCTCTGCGCAGAAGTCTAACATTTTCTGAGTTTCGGCAATACCTCCAATACCCGATCCGGCAAGACTTTTTCTACCACCAAGCAAGCTAAAAGCAGCTATTTCTGCTGGTTTAGGCGGAACGCCCACGCAAATGTGAATACCATTTGTTCTCAATAAAGAAAGGTACATGTTAAAATCGTGCTCAGCAGATACGGTATCTAAAATAAAATCGAATGTACCTCTGGCAGCTTTAACCTGCTCAGGATCGGTAGTTACCACAAAGTGGTGAGCACCAAGTTTTTTGGCATCTTCTTCTTTCTTTGGCGAAGTACTCAATACCGTTACTTCGGCACCAAAAGCTACACCAAATTTCACAGCCATATGACCTAAACCACCTAAACCAAGTACAGCCAGTTTATGGCCTTTTCCTACTTTCCAGTGTTTTAGAGGAGAATAAGTGGTAATACCTGCACATAAAAGCGGTGCTACAGCAGCAAGATTTAATTTATCCGACACATGAAGTACAAATTCTTCGCGCACTACGATCGTATCCGAATAGCCACCATAAGTTGGTGTTTTACCATCTCTTTCTAAACTATTGTATGTTTGCGTATTCCCTTCCAAACAATATTGTTCTAAATCTTGCTTACAGTTTTCGCAAACCTGGCAAGAATCTACCATACAACCAGTACCGGCAAGATCACCAACCTTAAATTTTTTAACATGATCTCCAACTTTTACTACCCTGCCCACAATTTCATGGCCAGGAACCATCGGGAATATACCTGGAAACCAATCGTTTTTTATCTGGTGCAGATCTGAGTGGCAAACCCCACAGAAAAGTATCTCGAACTGAACATCATGAGGTCCTACTTCCCGGCGCTCAAAATTCCAGGGTGCAAGATCTGTCTCGGCATTTTGTGCCGCATATCCTTTTGTTGCTATCATAAAAATTTAAATTAATTATACTATAACAAATGTAAACAGCGCTTTGTTAAGAACAATTACACAAATCAAATAAATCATTGCAAAATTCAAACATTGAACTACAACATCAGCCCATTTAACTTGGCATATTGTAGAAGCATAATTGTTTTCCCATCCTTTATTTCACCGGATTTGATCATCCCAAGCGCCTTTTCAAATGGTAATTCCAAAACTTCTATATCTTCATTTTCTTCTTTAAGGCCGCCACCACAATGCAATTTCATTTCGCTCGAATATGCAGCCACAAAAAAGTACAATAATTCGGTAACCGAACCTGGAGACATATACGCTTCAAAAACTTTTTCTACCTGATCGATCCTAAATCCAGTTTCTTCTTCAGTTTCCCTCCTGATGCAATCTTCTGCATTATCCTGATCCAACAATCCGGCACAACATTCAATCAGATAACCCGTGTCATTTCCGTTAATAAACGTCGGAATTCTAAATTGACGGGTAAGTACAACTGTTCTATATCGCTTATTATACAATAAAATTGTGGCACCATTTCCCCTGTCGTACGCCTCTCGCTCCAGAATATATTTAGCACCATCCAATCTTGTCATTTCGAAACTCACTTTCTTCAAAGTGTACCAATTATCTGAAAGTATTTGCGTGTTAAGGATATTAATATTTTCCATAAATGATTATTTTTGATTGATTATGATTATTTTCGATCGAATTAACTCATTATATATGACATTTCAAAAAAGAGCACATAAAATCCTTGAACTTTTAGAGGAACTTGGCGAAGTTGAGATCAGACAATTGGCAGCAGAAATAGGTGTTTCTGAAGTTACCGTAAGAAGGGATCTTGCAAATATGGCAGCCAGCGGGCTGCTTTATCGGACGCACGGAGGGGCCATGAAAGTAAGCCAATTGATAAAGCCGGTATCATTTGCAAATAAAGCTGCTGTTAATTTTAAAGCAAAAGATGCGATCTGCAAAAGGGCTGCAGAAGATATTAATGATGGCGATGTTATATTCATTGACTGTGGAAGTACGGCCTTTAGATTATGCCAGTTCATCAAAAACAAAAAAATAAAGGTAATTACCAATTCCCTGCCTGTAGTTAATGAGTTACAAAATAGTGCCGTAACCATTAACCTGATTGGTGGTGAAGTTGATCCAATCAGGCAAGCTATTCATGGAACAATTGCTACTGAACACATTGCCCGATACCACGCCTCGAAAGCCTTTCTGGGTGCAGATGGGATTACCTGCGATGGATTATATGCTGGTAGTGAACACGAAGCTTCAAATACTTTAGCTATGGCATCGCAAAGTGATCAGACTTACCTACTTTGCGACGTTAGCAAAATAGGAAAAACATCGTATTTAAAGTTTGATGATTTATCGGTGGTAGATATTTTGGTTACAGACTATAATGGACCCGAAATAACTGAATTCCAGTCAAAAGAGATCTTAGTATATTCAGTAACGTATTAATATTACAGAGGTTCTCAATTATCAGGAGAACAATCCATGTGTGATTTCCACAATGGCATCATCAGCATAAAAAAAGATTGTAAACATTCCTGGTGCCTGGGTGATAATTAAAATATCTTCTCGTTTAATGTGGTTCTCGTTGATAAAACGGGTAAGGCGCTCGTGCGAACTAAAATAATCGGATTTTAAAATAATCATAACTTAGGAATATTAATTGAGACAGCCAATTTTATCGATTGTTACAAATACACAAGTTGGAAAGATCCTGAAACAAGTTCAGGATGACGAATGGAGAGGAATAAACGCTGAGGATCGTCATCTCGGCTGTGGCGCAGCCCACTCGAAATGACGATTCTTTGCATTATTTGTAGCCTAAGCGATCAGATCTCCCTCCGCTCCAAAAGCATGGTCAATAACGATTTTCCAAGTGCCATCTTCGCTTTGCTTCATTAGCTCGATACCTTTTGCGCTAACCTTCACTTCTTCGCCATCGGTGATATTCCATTCCGACCTCCTATAGCGAGATTTCCCGTTTGCATACAGTATACCGTTTTAATTTCCATAGTGCCCTTAATGGCAAGAATGGCTTTAATGGCTTCTTCAAATTGTGCTTTGCCCGATACAGGTTTCCCAGGTTCGGGAACAATAATGCCAGATGAATCGTACATATTAAGTATGGTTGCTACCTCTCCTGTGTTAAATGCAGCAGCTAGTGCTGAATGAGCATCTTCTGCTCTTTTTGGTAAATTCATGTCTAATTTTAAATGTTTAACTATGTTTTAATAAAAAATGGCCGAAAATTCTTGTTCAGCCAATATTTTTCTGGCGAGCTGACCTGCATTATCATATATTCTGTTAAAGAAAAAACCGCCCATACTAATACGCTTAACCCCAAGCGATTCCAGGGCTTTAAATCCTGGAAGATCGGGCATGCACATTACATTGATGGGAAGTGCAGTAGATTGAACTATAGCTGCAATATCATTACTATCGGTAATACAAGGCACAAAAATCCCATCTGCCCCAGCTTCCTGATAAAATTTGATGCGTTTTTTAGTCTCCTCTAAAGCGTTTGGCAATCCCAAGAGAAAAGCATCCGTTCTGATATTCAGAAAGATATTCAGCTTTTTTCTATTGATGTGCTCAGCCACCACAGCAACTGTTTCTGCAAACGAAGCTGCCGGCACCAAACTTCTCTTTTCGCCCGGTAAAGTATCTTCGAGGTTAATCCCCACTGCGCCACAATCTTGTAGTTTTTCTACATTTTCTAAAATGCCTTGTAGGTCGCGGCTATACCCAGCCTCCATATCAACGGTAAGTGGAATATCTACCACGTCGGTAATGCGCTTTGTTGTACGGAGCAACTCGTCAAAGGGCAGGTTTTCTCCATCTGGGTAACCCAAGGCATTCGAAATGGCCTGACTGGAAATACCGATGGCTCTAAAACCATTGGTTTGAAAGATTTCTGCACTTTTCACATCCCATACATTCCCAATTAAAAGTGGGGTGGTATTTTTGTGCAGATGTTTAAATGTTTCTAAAGAATTCATAAGCTATATCTTATTTTAATTGATTATACATCAAAGATATAGCCCTTAAAAATCAACGGATTGTACAAATCCGAACAAAATAAAATTTATGGAAAAAGCAGCTGGTTTACCGGAGTAAGGTTATCCAGGTAACTCGAAGGAGTAAGTCCGGTAAAGGATTTGAAGTCTCTTATAAAATGCGATTGATCAAAATATCCACAGGCATAAGCAATATTTGTAAATGGCTCCTCATTTTTTGAAATCATCTTTAAACTCTGCTGAAAACGGTTAATTTTATCGTAAGATTTTGGCGAAAGCCCGGTATGCTGATGTAATAACCGTTGCAAATAACGCGTAGTAATATTATGCCTTGACGCGATATAGGTAATATTACTCCCCGAAGCATCCTTTAAAATACTATTTAAGATATCGGCTACCTTATTAATATGAAAGGACTTTTTTTCGTGACTGATTAATCTTTTTAAGAGAAATGCCTCTAAAAGATCGATCCTATTTTGTTCGCCATCAGTTTCCAACAGTTTTTGATGGAGTACATCAGCACTTCCTCCAATTACATCCCGAAGATCGGTAATAGAGTCATTAAAAACGCCCATCTGATCATTAAAAAAGTATGATGCAGAATGGGTGTAAAACTTAATGCCCAACATAACATGTTTGCCCACCGACCTAATGGCTAAAGGTTTTGTAATCTGCCCCCAGAGCTCAACTTTTGGTGTTTTCTTAAAACCATTGTTTACAAGCGATTCCCAACTGCCGTTCCCGAGGTTAAATATTACCTCCATATCCCCACTGGGAAATACTACATCCTCAAAAGCCGAATCGGCATCCGACTTAAAAATATAATAATGCCTGATATAAGGTTTTAAGGGATCTGAAGGTAAAAACTGCTTAAATTCCATATATGTCAATTGAATACAAGATCGTAAAATTAGGGCAATTTTAAGCCTCGCGATTGTAAAAATCGGAACAAATTATACCTTTAATGAGACATTATGCGCTGTAATCCAGGTGCCACCATCTTAAAAATAATCCTTTACCGCAATAAGATATTTCTGAGATGTTTTTAAGCCATGATATTCTTTATCGTACTGATTTACAAGGAGTGGCAAGAAATAGCTTTTACCATCCATCAAAATTTCCGATATTTGTATCATTTGGAAGTCGTGATTAAATTCAAATCCCGACATTTCTCTCCTCGCTAAAACATGTGGGGCTTAATAAACGTTATGACAAACACAAATAAATCTGTAATTTTGAGCCATGTATAATAAAAGTGATATTGAATTAAAGGTAGCGGAATTTTTATTACAGATAAAAGCAATCAAATTACAACCAAATAATCCTTTTACTTGGGCATCTGGTTGGAAATCGCCAATTTATTGCGATAACAGAATTACCCTTTCCCACCCTCAGGTTAGAACTTACATCCGTCAGAAACTTGCACAGGCCATTCAGGAAGAGTTTGGTTCAGTAGATGTTATTGCTGGTGTTGCAACCGCTGGAATCCCTCAGGGCGTTTTAGTAGCTCAAGAACTTGGTTTACCTTTCATCTATGTAAGAGCAAAGGCTAAAGAACACGGCACTGGAAGTTTAATAGAAGGCGAAGTGGTAGAAGGTCAACGTGTGGTCGTTATCGAAGATTTAATTTCGACCGGAAAAAGCAGTCTACAAGCTGTTGATGCATTAAGAGCTGCAGGTTTATCGGTAGCTGGCTTAGCGGCAATTTTCACTTACGGTTTCGAAAAAGCAGATGAAAATTTCGCTGCTGCAAAATGCCGTTACTTAACCTTATCAAACTATGGCGCTTTAATTGATTATGCTGCCGAGCACAGCATTATTGCCAAAAGTGATATGGAATTATTAGGTAAATGGCGCTTAAATCCTTCAGAATGGGGACAAGGACAAGTTTTGAATCCGGAGTCTTAAGTTTTGAGTAAAAACAAAAATCTATAAAAATATATAATGACTGTTATTGAAAGCACAGTAGAAGTTAATAAACCGGTTGCTGAGGTTTATGCTTTTCTATCCAACATGAACAATCATCAGCAATTGATGCCAGAAAACATTTACAACTGGGAATCGACTGAAGATGATGCACGATTTACCATCCAGAATATGGCAAAATTGGCCATTAAGATCTCTAACCGGGTAGAAAACGAAGAAATAACAGCAATTCCTAGCGAAAAGGCACCTTTTGATGTAGAATTAAAGTGGACTGTAGCAGATAATGGAAACGGAACCACTACAGCGAAACACATTATCTCAGCTGATCTGAATATGATGATGAAAATGCTGGCATCTGGTCCACTACAAAAACTGGCCGATCACCAAACGGAAAAACTGAAAGAAATATTAGGGTAAAAAGTGATTGCACAAATTTAAATGATTACACAGATACAAAAGACGAGTTAAACCTCGTCTTTTTTTATGCGTAAAAATTCCATTGCGTTCTCTTATCAGCACATTATTTTAATACCTTAGTTTTCGAATAACCTTTAAACTATGAACCTCAGATTTCTCCAGGTAACTGCTTTATTTTTTGCCCTTGCTCCTATTTCCAAAACACTTGCTCAATCGCTTACCGCTTTAAAAACCGAATATTTGGTTAACCCGATCGGCTTAGATAATCCAAATCCGCGTTTTACATGGCAAATGAACGACGCCAATCAGGGTGCAAAACAAACAGCCTACCGCGTTTTGGTAGATACCGATTCGGCTTCGCTTGTTAAAGCCAGTGCAATACTTTGGAATACAGGCTGGGTTAAATCAGATGATAATTTGGTTATTTATTCGGGCCAGCAACTAAAACCTTTTACTAAATATTATTGGAGGGTTGATATTGCTGATGGAAGCCAAAAGAAATCAAACAAAGTGTATATCGCCAGCTTTGAAACCGGGATGATGAAAATGGAAAACTGGCAAGGTGCATGGATTTCGGATAATGAAAATACCAAGCTTAAGCCTGCACCCTATTTCCGAAACACCTTTACTACGGTTAAAAAAATCAAGTCGGCCAGGGCTTACATCGCAGCAGCTGGCTTATACGAACTCTCTATCAACGGCAAAAAAATTGGCAACCATCGCCTTGACCCGATGTATACCCGTTTTGATAGACGAACGTTATACGTTACCTACGATGTAACCAAGGCCATCAGCAAAGGCAAAAATGCTATTGGCGTACTGCTGGGCAATGGCTGGTACAACCACCAATCGACCGCAGTTTGGTATTTCGACCGTGCCCCCTGGCGCAACAGGCCAACTTTTTGTCTTGATGTACGCATCACTTATGAAGATGGCACAACCGAAACCATTAAATCAGGTAAGGAATGGAAAACAGCTTTAAGTCCGATTATTTTTAATAGTATTTATACCGCCGAGCATTATGATGCCCGCCTTGAAAAAGCAGGCTGGAACACCCCAGATTTTGACGATACAGATTGGAAAAATGTGATGTACCGTTCAGCACCATCTAAAAATATTGTTGCACAGGCCATGCACCCTATCCGTAATGTTGAAGAAATAGCAAGCAAAAGTTTAAGAAAGTTTAACGACACCGCTTATCTATTCGATCTGGGCAGAAATATTTCCGGCATAAGCAAAATCACGGTAAGCGGACCTGCCGGAACTGTTATAAAACTAAAGCACGGCGAGCGTTTATATACCAACGGACACGTAGACATCTCCAACATTGACGCCCATTACCGGCCAACTGATAATACTGATCCATTTCAGACGGATATCCTGATTTTGAATGGAAAAGGTGAACAAAGTTTTATGCCGCATTTCAATTATAAGGGTTTTCAATATATAGAAGTGAGCAGCTCTGCTCCCATCCAATTGAAAAAGGAGGACTTGGTTGGCTACTTTATGCACAGCGATGTGCCAGTTATTGGTGATGTTAAATCGTCCGAACCAATTATTAACAAAATCTACTATGCCACCAACAATTCTTACCTATCAAATCTTTTTGGCTACCCTACAGACTGTCCGCAGAGAGAGAAAAACGGTTGGACAGGCGATGCACAGATTGCGATAGAAACTGGTCTTTATGGCTTTGACGGCATTACCATTTACGAAAAATGGCTTGCCGATCACCGTGATGAACAACAGCCAAATGGCGTTTTACCTTCCATTATCCCTACCGATGGATGGGGTTACGAATGGGGTAACGGTCCCGATTGGACAAGTACAATTGCCATTATTCCATGGAATGTTTACCTGTTTTATGGAGATAAAAAGCTACTTGCCGATTGTTATGGGAATATTAGAAAATACGTGAACCACATAGACGAAACCTACCCAACGGGTTTAACCACATGGGGTTTGGGCGATTGGATCCCAGTGAAATCTAAATCTCCTGTTGAGCTTACCTCTACCTGTTATTATTATGCTGATGTGCTTATTTTGGCCAAGGCAGCAAAAATTTTAGGCAAAAACGATGACTATGAAAAGTACATAGCTTTGGCTAAAAAAATTAAAGATGCTTTTAATGCCAAGTATTTGAATAAAGAAAAAGGGATTTATGCTTCTGGTGTACAAACCGAAATGAGCGTTCCGCTTTATTGGAAAATTGTTCCGGAAGAATCGATTGCTTTAGTTGCAGAGAATCTAGCCAAACGCGTAGAAGCCGATGGTTTTCACTTGGATGTGGGATTATTGGGTACAAAAGCCATCTTAAATGCATTGAGCGAAAATGGTTACAGTGATATTGCCTACAAAGTTGCCGCTCAAAAAACCTATCCAAGCTGGGGCTGGTGGATGGAAAACGGAGCCACCACTTTATACGAAAACTGGCCTATTGATGCAAAATCGGATATATCGATGAACCACATTATGTTCGGAGAAATTGGCGCCTGGTTATACAAATCGCCAGGTGGTATCAAACCAGATGAAAAACAACCTGGCTTTAAGCATGTAATTTTAGATCCGCATATTATGGCAGGGCTTGAGAGCTTCGAAGCCAGCCACATCGGTCCTTATGGAAAAATCACCAGTGCCTGGAAAAGAATTAATAATGGAATCAGGTATGACATTACCATTCCGGCAAATTCTACAGCTACAATTAGCCTACCGCTTACGCGCGGCATGAATAATTATGTAAATGGTAAAATAAACAACATTGGCAAAATAGATTTAGCAGCTGGTAAATATGTAATTGAACATAAAGCCCGAAAATAGTTTCGGACTTCGCTGGGTTTACAACGGCTTTGTTATTCTGAACGCAGTGAAGAATCTTTTGCTTAAATGCTAAAATTAAAACACTATCTCCAGACCTCGCAGGTTTTCGAAACCTGCGAGGTTTAAACCTACAAGATTATTAATCACAATCCCTAGATCCGATGAGGTGACTTAGGCAGTCAATATTTTTTTGGAAAAGCAAGGTTCGGCGCACTTGGGTTATGAAAGCCCCGCTATCCGCTTCAAAGCCTTGGCTCGTTCCTCACCTGCGAGTTTTACGCTCCTATCGGGTTTATTAATGATAAAATCAGTTGCTTTTGGCCATACATTATGCTGACCTCGAGATATTTTCCAGCGATAAATACTGCGTTAGGGATTGTAAGGGTTCAGTACCGATTCTTCATCGGTACCGGAGCGAAGCGCAGCCCTGAAAAGCCCGCCCCTTGCGCAGCTTGGGTAACGCCCAAATCAGTTAGCAGTTGGCAATTAGCAATACAAACCTCGCAGGTTTAAACCTATTAAGATTTTTATTAACTCATCTCTTAGATGCACTGAGGCCACTTAGATGATCAATATTTTTTAGAAAAGCAGGATTCGGCATGCTTAGGTTACGACAGTCCTGCTATCCCTCCAAGTCCTCACTCATTCTTCGCTCCGGGCTTTTCGTTCTATCAGGTTTATTTAACAAAGTCAGTTTTTTAACGTCCATTATCCAGACCTCGCAGGTTTAATTCGGCGTTGTGTATTTATTTTAATGGCCTCATTGAGGGCTGCGCCGTTTAAAAACCTGCGAGGTCTAAATCATCGGGATATCTTCCAACGGTAAATACCGCGTTAGGGATTGTAAGGGTTCAGTACCGATCCTTCATCGGTACCAGAGCGCAGCACAGCCCTGAAAAGCCCGGACCCTTGCGCAGCATGGGTAACGCCCAAATCAGTTGGCAGTTAACGGTTGGCAATTTATAATACAAACCTGGTAATACTAAAAACAACACACGACAATTTTTCAGTATAAAACATTAAAAATCAGCAATTTAGTCATTAAAGACAAAATCTTACCGACAAAATTTCCGATTGTAAAATCAAAACTGCTGTGGCATTTGTTTTGACTTAAACGGGAATATGAACTTCAACAATTTTACTATAAAAGCCCAGGAAGCAGTTCAACAGGCTTCTGAAATAGCCCAAGGCAATCAGCAACAGGCTATTGAAACGGCACACCTGCTTAAAGGTTTGCTTACTGTTGATGAAAACGTGGTTTCTTATGTTTTAAAGAAACTGAATGTTAACCTAAATTCACTAAATCAAAACTTAGATGCAGAGATTGGCAAGTTCCCGAAAGTGAGCGGAAGCAATGTCTATCTGTCGTCTAATGCCAATAGCGCCCTGCAGAAAGCGCAAACATTTTTAAAAGAATTTAAAGATGAATTTGTGTCTGTAGAGCATTTATTATTAGGCATATTAGCCGTTAACGATAGCACTTCGAAATTATTAAAAGAACAGGGCGTTAACGAAAAGGACCTTAAGAAAGCCATTGTAGAATTACGTGGCGACAACCGTGTAACAGATCAAAATGCCGAAGCTACTTACCAGGCCCTAAGCAAATATGCAAGGAATTTAAACGAATATGCCGAGAGCGGAAAGCTTGACCCGGTGATCGGCCGCGATGAAGAAATCCGCCGAGTGATTCAGATTTTATCACGCAGAACCAAGAACAACCCTATTTTAATTGGTGAGCCCGGTGTAGGTAAAACTGCCATTGCAGAGGGTATTGCCTTCAGGATTATTAAAGGTGATGTACCTGAAAATTTAAAAAGCAAAGTGGTTTATTCGCTCGATATGGGTTCACTTATTGCAGGTGCAAAATATAAAGGCGAGTTCGAAGAACGTTTAAAAGCTGTGGTTAAAGAAGTTACCCAGAGCGATGGCGAAATCGTATTGTTTATTGATGAGATCCATACTTTGGTAGGTGCTGGTGGTGGCGAAGGCGCAATGGATGCGGCGAACATTTTAAAACCCGCCCTTGCCCGTGGAGAATTGCGTGCCATTGGTGCAACAACTTTAGATGAATATCAAAAATATTTAGAAAAGGATAAAGCACTAGAGCGTCGTTTCCAAAAAGTAAGGGTTGAAGAACCTGATACACAGGATGCGATTTCTATCCTCCGTGGATTGAAAGAACGTTACGAAACACACCACAAGGTAAGGATTAAAGATGAAGCAATTATCGCAGCTGTAGAAATGAGTCAGCGGTATATTTCAGACCGTTTCTTGCCAGATAAAGCCATCGATTTAATGGATGAAGCGGCATCAAAATTACGTATGGAGATGGATAGCGTACCTGAAAATGTGGACGCCTTAGACCGCGAGATTATGCGTTTAGAAATTGAACGCGAAGCCATTAAACGTGAAAAAGACGATAGAAAAGTTAAAGAATTATCAGAAGAGATCGCCAATCTTTCAGCAGAGCGTGATCAATTGAAAGCAAAATGGCAAGGTGAAAAAGATTTGGTAGATGCGGTTAATAATCAACTGGAACAGATTGAGCATTATAAATTAGAGGCAGAGCAAGCAGAACGTGCCGGAGATTATGGCAAAGTGGCCGAAATCCGTTACGGAAAAATTAAAGAAGCGCAAGATAAAGTTGAAAAACTAAAAGCCGATTTAGAAAGTCAGCAAAGCGATAGCCGCATGCTTAAGGAAGAAGTTACCGCTGATGATATTGCAGGTGTAGTTGGCCGTTGGACGGGCATTCCGGTTACAAAACTGATTGCCAGTGAGCGCGAGAAATTGCTTCATTTAGAAGATGAATTACACCAACGTGTAGCTGGACAGGATGAAGCAATTGAGGCCATTTCTGATGCAATTCGCCGCTCCCGTGCAGGTTTACAGGATAAACGCAAACCAATTGGGTCTTTCATCTTTTTAGGTACAACCGGAGTAGGTAAAACTGAGCTTGCAAAAGCCCTGGCCGAATTTTTATTCAACGATGAAAATGCACTGACACGTATCGATATGAGTGAATATCAGGAACGTCATGCAGTATCGCGTCTAATTGGAGCGCCGCCTGGATATGTTGGTTACGATGAAGGCGGACAGTTAACCGAAGCCGTTAGGCGTAAACCTTACTCTGTGGTATTGCTTGATGAGATTGAAAAAGCACATCCGGATGTATTTAATATCCTGTTACAGGTGTTGGATGATGGACGTTTAACCGATAATAAAGGCAGGACGGTGAATTTTAAAAACACCATCATTATCATGACCTCAAATATCGGTGCGCATTTAATTCAGGATAACTTTAAAAACTTAAGCGATGAAAATCGAGAAGAAGTAATTGCGAAAACCAAAAACGAATTGTTCGAGGTATTAAAACAAACCATTCGCCCAGAGTTTTTGAACAGGATTGACGAGCTGATTATGTTTACACCATTAAACCGCAGCGAAATCAGAAACATTGTAAGCTTACAGTTTAAACATGTACAGCAAACATTGGCCGAAATGGGTATAGAAATGGATGCCAGTGATGAAGCTTTAGATTGGTTGGCACAATTGGGTTACGATCCGCAGTTTGGTGCCAGACCGTTAAAAAGGGTTATCCAAAAAAGAATCCTAAATGAGTTATCGAAAGAGATATTGGCGGGTAAGATAGATAAAGACAGCAAAATTAAGTTGGATATGTTCGATCATAATTTTGTGTTCCTGAACCAAAAAACAGCTTAAAATACAACAATCAAAATCCCATAGGTCAAATCCTATGGGATTTTTTTGTTTAATAGCTAATTTCCCTACTATTGACAGACTTTAAAGGAAAATCCGTCATCGACTGGAACGCAGTGGAATGGAGAGATCTGCCTAAGCAGACTTAGCTCTGCGTTGAGCACTTATGTAATTCCCGGCTACGTTGCAATCTGCGCGAAATGACAGCCGCATATTGAGTCCTAATTCAAAAATACATTTTAGGTAACTAACATGATAGTTCGTTTTCTTGTTTTTTGTTTCAATAATGATTATTATTGATTACACACAAAAACACAAATAAAATGAAACCTAAATTAATCATCATGGCGCTGCTATGCGCCGTCAGTTGGCATTGCTATGCCCAAACTGAAAAAGGAACCGGCTTCGCTGGTTTGAGCTTAAGTTTTGGAACCTCCAAACAAAACAATTCATCACCAAGTTTAAACACCTTTACGGCCACACCTCGCGGAGGCTACTTTTTAGCTAATAATTTCGCTATAGGACTCGAAATTCCCTTAAATCTTTCCAAACTACGTGGCGAAAGTTATATCTCTTGGGACGAAGAAGATGGAAGATATGAAGACCGCTATGGTCCAAAAGAATTTAGCTTCGGCATATCTCCTTTCATACGGAAATATGTGGATGTTAAAAATCGGTTTAAGTTTTTTGCCCAGGCTAATTTGCTGCTCCAAATTAACACATTCAATAGAATTGACGATGAGGGTTATCTTATCCGTACCGATGCACGTGCAAAAGGCTTTGGAGCAAGTCTAAGTCCAGGTTTTGCTTATATGCTTTCTAACGATTCGAGTATCGAGTTTTCGTTTCCTATTTTAAGTTTCTTTCATCAAAATTATTATGCTGAAGAATCGCTGTACAACTTTGATAAGAAAAATAACTTGAGGCTGGCACTCGATAACTTTACCCCTACTTTCACGATCAATATTCACTTCTAACCTTACATCTCATGAAAAATATATTAAGCCGAAACCTAAAGGTTTTAAGTATAGCCCTGTTTTTAA
This sequence comes from Pedobacter sp. ISL-64, assembly GCF_018613605.1. Classification (GTDB taxonomy): domain Bacteria; phylum Bacteroidota; class Bacteroidia; order Sphingobacteriales; family Sphingobacteriaceae; genus Pedobacter. The sequence goes on from NZ_JAGGPU010000005.1 coordinate 336,208, forward strand.
CTTATGCATTTAATGTAAAAGCACAAACTACGGCAAACACAGAAATAAAATATTACAGAAGTATTTTTCCCGAAGAAAACGGAAAGATCAAATCAATCGGCAATACCAATTTTGAATACTACAAAAGTATTTTCCCTGAAGAAAATGGAAAGATTAAATCCATTGGAGATAAGAAATTTGAATATTATAAAAGTATTTTTCCAGAGGAAAATGGTAAAATTAAATCTGTAGGCGATAAAAAAATAGAATATTTCAGAAGCATCTTTCCTGAAGAAAATGGAAAGGTAAAATCAATCGGAGATATGCCTATCGAATATTATCGCAGTATATTCCCTGAGGAGGATGGAAAAATCAAATCAATTGGTAATGTTACCATCGAATATTACAGAAGCATTTTCCCCGAAGAAAATGGAAAGATCAAATCAATTGGTAATGTTACCATCGAATACTACAGAAGCATTTTCCCTGAAGAAAATGGAAAGCTCAAATCAATTACAGGTGAAACAGGAAGTGATTTCAATTTCTCTCCTACTGAACTGTATTATTTTATCCTGAATGCAAATTCGAAGTAAAGTACAATCCATTCATTCTTATCATCGAACATCGATCCAGTAAATCAGATCGGTGTTTTTTTTATTTACTGACATTCAAAAAATTAACATAAAATTAACTAAACATATAGTTTTATATTGTGTTTTTATGCTATCATTGAAGACACAAAAACACAAATGAAAATGAAAAAACAATTATTAACGTTGGTAGCACTATGCGCTATCGCTATGGCAACTCATGCCCAAACAGAAAAAGGAGACAACTTAATTGGAGGAAGTTTAAGTATTTCTTCGTCAAAAACTGAATCGCCAAATTACGAAAAAAGAAATTTTTATGGCATCAATCCGAGTTATGCACATTTTTTTTCTAAAAACTTAGCAATTGGACTAACTGCAGGTTTTAGCTATAGTAAAAATTTCAATAGTAATTTTGATTCTAATTTCAACACAACCTCTACAAGAACAAGTAAACAAAAAAGTTTTTCAGTGGGCCCTGTAGTGAGATATTATGTAGATATTGTTGACAAACTTAAAGCCTTTGGACAGTTTAGTGGAACGATTGGTATTGTAAAAACTAATGAAACCAGTACCTATACTTATAATTATCCACTTAGTTCAAAATTCACACAATATCATGCATCTATACAACCTGGCCTAGCATTTTTTCCGACGAAAAAACTGGGCATAGAACTTGGTTTCCCTCTATTATCATACAATAAAATTGATTACGACGGTAAAGAGCCTTCAAATATTTGGTACGAAACGGAGGCATTTGATTTTGGGTTTAACACTTTTAACCCATTTCTTGGATTTAACTTTCACTTTTAAGCTGATAGAGGCTGTCGAAACGCTATATAAAATCATAGCTATTCCCTAGACCGGCTAGCATTGACACATTTCAATAAAAGGGTCGTCATTCCCGCGCAGGCGCGAATCTTAAGGCTTATTGCATTAAGATTCCCAATCGAGTTGGGAATGACGATTCTTCGCAGCCTTTCAATTTGCTACAATCGCTGTCGTCCATATTGATTTTTATTTCTTTTTTGTTTCAATATTCGGTAAGAATCCGGTTAGTAAACCGATTAAAGGCAGAAACGCACAAATATTAAATACGTATTCAATACTCGTAGAATCAGCCAATTTTCCCAATAGCGCCGATCCGATGCCACCCATGCCAAAGGCAAAGCCAAAAAATAATCCAGCAACCAAACCAACTTTGCCAGGGATCAGTTCCTGTGCATAAACTAAAATTGCCGAAAATGCTGACGCCAAAATCATCCCGATGGGAACGATAAGTACACCTAGCCAAAACAGGTTGGCATGTGGCAGTAATAATGCAAATGGAGCGGTGCCCAATATGGATGCCCATATTACATATTTACGACCTATTTTATCGCCTATTGGCCCACCCAATAAGGTTCCGGCAGCTACTGAAAATAAAAACACAAATAAATAGATCTGCGAGGTTTGCACCGAAACATGAAATTTATCGATCAGGTAAAAGGTAAAATAATTGGTCAAACTCGCCATGTAGAAATATTTGGAGAAAATCAACAAGAGTAAAATACACACCGAGAAAATCACCTTAGTTCTCGAAAATTGGTTCACAACAGTTTGAATATTGATCTTTTTACTTCTCGAAAGCATAAATCCTCTGTACCAATTGCCTACATAGGTGAGGATAATAATGGCTAAAAGCGCAATTACCGAAAACCAGATCACGCTGAACTGTCCGTAGGGAACAATAATCCAGGCAGCCAACAACGGACCTAAAGAGCTTCCTGCATTGCCCCCCAATTGAAAAACAGATTGAGCCAATCCCCTCTTCCCGCCTGATGCAGCGTGCGCCATACGTGACGCCTCGGGGTGAAATATAGAAGAACCTATCCCGATAAAACATACTGAAAGTAATATGGTGTAAAAATGGGTTGATTGTGAAAGTGAAATTAAACCGATCAGGGTAAAACCCATGCCAACTGCCAAAGAGTATGGTTGAGGCTTTTTATCTGTATACAAACCCACAAATGGCTGTAATAATGATGCCGCCAATTGAAAGGTCAAAGTAATTAAACCAATTTGCGAAAAACTTAAATGATAACTAGTTTTAATGATAGGATAAATTGCAGGGATTAACGACTGTATGGTATCATTAAGTAAATGCGAAAAACTTAAAGCGAAAAGTATCGGGAAAACGGTTTTTTCAATAATGGAAGTGGTCGTGCTATTCTCAGTCATATCGGTAAATTATACCGCCAAAAATAGTGATTATAATTTTTTAAACTATACCGTTTGTCCTTGCAAAAACCAAACATTTTTATAAAGTTTTGGTTTTATAACTATGGAAAAGAACAGAAAAATTGTTGGCTTATGCGGAAGTTTAAGAAAGGGATCATACAATGCCATGCTACTAAAGGTAGCTGGCGATTTAATCCCCGAAGGCATCCAGTTCGAAACGGTGACTTTTGATGATATTCCTGTTTACAATGCAGATCGTGATTTACCCGAAGTTGAAGAAAGGCCTGCAAGTGTAGTAAAATTCAGAGATGCCCTAGCAAATGCCGATGCTTTTATTATTGTTTCTCCTGAGTATAATTACTCTATTCCCGGTGGATTAAAAAATGCCATCGACTGGGCCAGCCGTGGAAAAGATTCGCCTTTGATGCATAAACCAGTTGCTGTGATGGGCGCAACACAGGGTATGTGGGGAACGGTTAGAATGCAAACAGCATTTTTACCTGTTTTTACCTTCCTTAATATGAATCCGGTTTTACAACCAGAAGTTTTAGTTGCCCAGGCTCAAAATAAATTCGATGCTGAAGGAAATCTAACCGACGAGAAAACCATCGGAATTATTAAAAAGAAAATAGAAAATTTAATTTCTGCCTGTAAGGTTTAATCCAAAACAGCAACGGGTCCTTCCCAAAAACCTGACATTTTCGGCGTTTTACAATCTGACATTTATACAAAAAAAGTCAGATTGTCAATCTGTCATGTCTAAAAAATTAATCAGTCGATTAATTTTTAGTCACGTGAAAATAATATTGACTTAACACTAATTTTATATCTGTTTAACAATTAAGTAGTTGACCAAAAACTGATTTTTTGATGACGCAGGCAAAGTTTTTTGGCACAAGTGTTGACTTTTATTCAAATATAGTCAGAAATTAAAAAAATAAAATTGACTATATTTTTATAACAAATAAATAATAAAAAAGATGAAAAAACTATTATTATCTTTAGTAGCAGTAGCAGGTTTAGTTTATGGTGCACAAGCACAAACTGAAAAAGGAAATTTTATGTTAGGTGGTAACGTAGGTGTAAACTCTTCAAAAGTAGATGGCGCCCCAAAAGCAGATTTCAGCTTTAGCGTATTACCAAGTGTTGGTTATTTTATCAGCAACAATTTTGCAATCGGTACGGGTGTTGGTTACGAATACAATAAAGAAGTAAGCAACAAAACTCAGGATGGCGCTTTTAAAGTTGCTCCTTTCGGTCGTTACTATGTTGGTTTATCTGATCAATTCAAATTTTTCGGACAATTATCAGTGCCATTGGCATTTGGTGAGTTAAAAGCAACTGATGCTAACGGCGACAACGCAGTTAAATTGGGTACCACCACTAAAATCGGTGTAGAACTTGCTCCAGGATTTGCATTTTTCCCAACAAAAAGAATCGGTATCGAACTTTCGGTTAAAGGTTTAAGTTATGAAAACTATACTTTGAAAGCAGAAGGTACAGGTGCTAAATTAAAAACAAACACTTTCGGTTTAAACGCTGATACTTTCGCACCAAGATTAGGTGTTCAGTTCTACTTTTAATTAATTCCCCCCTTAAGGGAAATTTAATAAATGACTTTTTTTTCGAAGAGCGTCCCGGTTTACCATCGGGACGCTTTTTGTTTACTTCTTTTCTCTGATGGCTTTAAATTCAGAGCCGTCTTTCCATTTCGGATACGAATCTTCATTACTGATGTGATACCCCATATCAAAGAGCATTCTTACATCTTCTACAATACCTGATAAATCCCATGTTTTTGCATCGAAATTATCCTGTGGCGAATGATAACGAAATTTAGTAAAATCGGCTACCTGCTTCAATCCCCATGCCCTGCCGTTTTTGATATTATCTACGCCAGAACCTGTAAACAATGAGGGTACACCAACCTTGGCCAAATTAAAATGATCAGAACGGTAGTATAATCCCGATGACGGAACAGGATCTGGCACGATTACCCGCCCCTGCTTTTTAGCCGCCGCAGCAGCATAATCTTCGAGTTCTGACTGGCCAAAGCCATATACCACAATATCTTTGGTTTTACCGGCTATACCCATCATATCCATATTGATATTGGCAACTGTTTTAGCCAAAGGAAAAGCTGGGTGTTTGGCATAATACTCAGAACCTAAAAGCCCCTGTTCTTCAGCCGTATAAGAAATAAACAAAATCGTACGTCCGGGAGCTTTAGGTAACTTTTTAAAGGCCGAAGCAATTTCGAATAAAGAAGCTACGCCTGTTGCATTATCAACCGCTCCGTTGTAAATAGAATCACCCTGTATTTTTTCTCCCACACCCAGATGATCCCAATGTGCCGAATAAATAATAGCTTCATCTTTACGCTTATCGCCTGGTATTTTAGCCAGAACGTTATAAGTAACCGATTTTTTGATGGTATTTTTAACCTTTAATGAGGTGGCAATATTTAAATCAACAGCTCTAAAACCTTTTTTCCGAGCACTTAAAGCCAATTGATCGAATGATTTACCATCCAGTGCAAATAGTTGTTTCGCCTTATCTAAAGTAATCCAGCCTTCTACTACAGTCCTGCTCATTCCATTGTCTTCGCTTTGCAGGGTAAGTTTAGATTTCGACCATCCACTGCGCACAACTGTCCAGGGATAAGCTGCAGGCTCGGTATCATGAACAATAATAATCCCTGTAGCACCCTGTCTTGCCGCTTCTTCAAACTTATAGGTCCATCGGCCATAGTAAGTCATATTTTTACCTTTAAACAAGGTAGAATCAGCAAAGCCCGGATCATTAATCAACACCACTACCGTTTTCCCTTTTACATTTAGGTTCGCATAATCGTTCCAGCCATACTCGGGCGCAACAATGCCATACCCCGCAAAAACCAGCGGTGAGTTACTCATACTTACCTCATTTTGCACACGGCGCGTGCCAGCCACAAAATCGGTTAAATAATTGAGTGTTAAGGATGCAGTTTTTCCTTTGAGAACCATTTTATCTTCTGGCACAGATTTAATTTCTACCATGGGTACCTCCTGAAAGAAACTATCTCCATTGCCCGGCTGCAGGCCTAGTTTTTCGAGCTGATTTTTTAGATAATTAATGGTTTTGGTCTCTCCATTGGTAAAAGGTTTTCGCCCTTCTAAACTATCAGCCGCAATTACCGATAAATATTGGGTTAAACTCGAATCGTTAATGGCTTTAATGGCTAAAGAATCGGCACCAGCGCCAGTACTTTTTGCACCCTGTTTACAGGAGCCAAAGAACAGGAGCGCGCAACTGGAAAGTAGAAGGAGTTTTTTCATTTGTAACGGATTGTTTTTAGATAATTAATCGCATTTGCTGAAAAATACGAAGAAAATGGCAAATTCTTCCAGGTATTTATGAAACGTATCGTCATCTCGACCGCAGTGGAGAGGTCTGAACAAGGAAAATTATTGCTTAATCAGCTTAAATTTCTTTAACTGTTGCCCATTTTTATTGATCACACCAACATAAACACCTGTTGATAAAGCGTTGAGCAAAAAACGGCTCGAACTTGTGGCCTTTTCCTCAAAAACCTTCTGTCCTAATATGTTAAAAATAGATAGACTATAATCTTCGAATGATCCACTCAGAATAGTTAAATAATCGGCAACTGGATTGGGAAAGAAAGAAAATTCATTGTCCTTAAGAAACACTGCCGAAACCAGATCGCTCTGCACCTGGCCGTTGGCAGTTTCGAAAGTAACGCGGTAAAACTGGATTCCAGCTTTTGGCTTTTCATCAAAAATTGTATAATCGAGTTGATTTGAAACTGGCTTGGTCTGCTGTAAAACACTAAAAGCATTTGGCCCGGTCTGTTTTTCCCAAATGATATTCTTTAAATCCAAGGTACTTCCAATACTGAGATCTAGTTTTACTTTATCCTCACTTACAGATGCCGATAAATTCCTTACATAACAGGCAATTCCCTGCTGTGTATAATCGATTGTATAACTTTTTAAACCTGTAAAACCTATCCCGTTAGCTGCTATCGCAAAATACTTACTATTAATCTTGCCTGCATCAAGCTTAACTATAGTATCAGTAAGGGTTAGCACCGGAGAAAGAATATTATCCACAATATTGTACAAAGTATAATCTTTTGCACCAGGCTGTGGGTCCCAGCTGAGCACAGCACCGTCTTTACATACATAGCCAACTTTCAATGTCCTCGGACTAGAAATCGTAAATGATTGGCTCAATATTACATTTCCATCCACTTCCATTTTTATCATTGCTTTTGCAAACAAATCTGGGGTATTCCAATTGTAAAAACCTTTGCTTAAATCGATCCCCGAAGCAATTGATTTCCATGTAGCCCCTTCATCATAGCTCACCGATAAGTTTCCGGTTTTACTGGTGTAAGTATTCTCCCACCTGATGTAGTTTTGTTCATTGGCAAAAAAGTATTCGTTTTTTTCAGGATTGATAAAAGAAAAAGTGTTTTTGAATGTATAACGATAAGCCATCGCAAAGCGCTGGTTATTCCCCTGTGTGATCCTGTTACCCTTAACATGAATATTATAAGCACCTGCCGGGGGATTATCGAGGCTAACCTGCTGAACGGTATTGATAATGTCGGCCTTACGCACAGCTGGCTTTGAGAGGGAATCTAAATGAGGAAAGCTGCTTAACACCCAGGGCAGCGTTAAATTTCCAGCAGGATTTTCTAGACTTAAATCCAATCCATTAACCAAACTTTGTGCTGCATTTACAACAGCGGGAGGATCGTTCCAGGTAATGGTTAGTTTCACTTCAGCTACATTAGCCGGAATTGCCAAGGGAATAAGCAAATCCTGATTTTTGGCCACTTCATACAAAGACGCCTTATTTTCATCTAAAGTTTTTAACGATTGGGCCATATTCAATTTGCCATAGCCATATAAAAAATCTAGCTGTGGTGTTCCCAAATCATCAGCCGAATTAATTACTGTTGCTCTAATTAATGAAGCAGAAGCCGCTTTTTTATATTTCTGCCGATAAAATTGTTCTAACAATGCGATTGATCCACTGGTAATTGCAGCAGAGCCCGATGTTCCGTCTTCGCCCAAGGCAACAAGTTCTGGTTTTACGCGCCCATCATAGGCAGGACCTTTGCTGCTCAGATTTTCAGAAATATTTTCTCTGTTAATCCCTCCTATCACCAATAAATTTTTAGCCTGCTTAAAATTACCTGTTAAGTTGGCTCTGGCGGTTATCCCTTGATAAAAACCAACTGACGGTGTTGTTGTTCCTTTATTTCCGGCAGAAAAAACATGGATCAAAGTATCGGTTTCGTAAATCTGCTTATCGTACGCAGCGGCTTCCATTCCGTAGTCATTGTCTATATCGGTACCATACGAATGGTTTTGAACCTTAATCTGAAGCCTGTTTAAATCAGTAACCAAATCTGGCATGAGGTTAGAAAAATCAGAATATGCCAATTTGGATTTAGGTGCGGCACCTAAACCACGGATAAAGGAATTGCCGTTTCCTAATGCTAAGGTGGCCATAATGGTAGCATGGGTAGTTGGTGTTGTACCAATAGTAGCTCCTGGAAGTGTTTTTCCTAATAAATCAAGGTCGGCTGCATCATACGTCCCTTCTTTAAAGGAAACATTTACCCCCGCACCATCAATACCTGGAAAAAGACGATGGGCATTAGAAATTTGGTTTAAGCCGAGGTCGATACCATTAATGACCACTTCCTCTTTAGCAACAGGCAAAACATCAGCGTATAAAATATCATCCAGTTCCAATATCAACATTAAATCAGCCTGCAAAATATTAACCATAATCATGTTGTTGATATGATCTATTGATTTTATGCTTAAGTTTTTAGCTGAACCAGGTAAAGCATTTATATTTTTAAAGGATAACCTAACCAGAATGGAATCGTTCTTTTTTGTTGACTTGGCAAGCACTTTGATTAACCGATCGCTAGCCTTCCATAGTCCGTTAGCTTTCTCTTGATAAATTACATGATTAGAGAGGCTGGAGACAGCCGGTTTTTCGACAATAAAATAATCGCCGGCAAGTTTCTTTTTAGGGTTTAATAATTGAATTTCGGTAGCCGTCAACGTACGATTGAACCGGACCAAAATGAGCCCTTCAGCGCTTAATTTTTGTGAATTGCCATTTTTGGAAATATATTTTTCAAAATATTTTTCTATTCCAGCAGGTTGTACTTGTGCGTTTAAACCAAGCACAGACAGACAAAAACATATAACTAAAAATACAGTATTGACTTTCAAAAATTATTTTATTATAAAATTTTGTTTACATCGTTTATCTTCTCTAAATTAGGATTAATAAGGTAATCCACAAATTTTATTAACTAACTTATTCAACCTAAACTAATTTAATTCTAACTAAGATGAAAACAACAAAATTTTTATCGATTGCAGCATCATGCCTTTTACTCACCAACCTATACTCGTGTAAGAGTAATAATACAGAAAACGCGGTAGAAAACAAAACTGAAATTTCAGCAGACAAATTATCACAGATCAAATCTCTAGGCTTTAGCACCGACAATATCCGCAAAACAGATGAAGGTTATTTGGTAGAGGGAGATATTCTTTTGACTGATGACAATTTAGCTGAACCTTCTACTGGTGCAAATTTAAACATTGCCGAAACGGAACAGTACCGAACCACAAACCTGGTTAAATCTTTACCACGTGTAATTACCATGTCGGTAACTAACCTACCTCAGGTATATAGCGATGCAGTAAACACCATGATTTCGAGATACAACTCGTTGGGTTTACGCATTACTTTCCAAAGGGCAAGCGCAGGTACAACCGGAAACATTAACGTTGTTGGTTTTAATGAAGCTCCAAGTGGTGGTTTTATTACCTTAGGTTCTGCGGGTTTCCCTACAGCATCAGGAAAACCCTATAATCAGATCAAAATGAACACCAATGCTGCTGCTTACGGAACCAATCCTGATTTATTGTACCTTGCTTCTGTGATCCAGCACGAAGTAGGCCATTGTATCGGTTTCCGTCATACTGATTATATGAACCGTGCCTTTAGCTGTGGCGCTAGTGGTGCAGGCAACGAAGGCGCATCGAATGTGGGGGCAATTAGAATCCCGGGAACGCCTTCAACTCCTGATGCAGGCTCATTTATGTTGGCCTGTTCTAATGGTGGTAACCGTACTTTCAATGCAAATGATGTGATTGCAGTAAATTACCTTTACAAATAAAAAAACACTAACGGATTACCTTAACAGATCAGAAGCCCCGAAATTTTCGGGGCTTTTTTGTTTATAACCACCGATGCATACTGATAAACACGTATTGAATCTGTGTCCATCCTTTCTATCTGTGGTTAAACAAATAACGAAATGATTTGTGAGGACACAAAGCATGGCGAAAGGGGAAAATTTTGCGATAGAAAGGATTAAATTTGGAACACAACCCTAAATTAATCAAACCTGATAGCGCCGAATAGCTACCGATAAAGCAAAATTTGTATTCAAGAAAATTCAAATCGGGACTATAGGCAATAGCAGAACTGAAATAATGAAGAACTGCCGGAGTCTGCTTTCCAAAAAGCTATATACATCAAAAACAAACACCAATCGGGTAGATTGCCATAGCCAATGAAGGTTAGTCTCAACGGTCACGAGTTTTTGGAGCGCAATACCTGTGCAAAACATTTAGTTTCTCCCGTTTTACGCTTATACGCTTCGCTGCCTCGTACCTCGTTGCTGCAGGGTAACGCTTCAACCGGGGCTAGATGGCCAAGGCAGTATTTCATTTTTGAGGTTGCATGAGCACCTATTTCGCACCTGATATTAATCGGATAGATTGCCACGGGCTAATGAAGGATTAGCCTAGCAATGACGAATCGTATTGAAATAGACCCTGAAATAAATTTACTTCGTAGCTTTCCGCTGCGCTACAGGTCAGGGTGACGCTGAAATAACCGAAGAACTACCGAAGCCTGCTTTCCAAAAAGCTATATACATCAAAAACAAACACCAATCGGGTAGATTGCCATAGTCAATGAAGGTTAGTCTCAACGGTCACGACCTTTTTTGTAGCGCCATACCTGTGCAAAACATTTAGCCTCTCCCGTTTTACGCTTATACGCTTCGCTGCCTCGTACCTCGTTGCTGCAGGGTAACGCTTCAACCGGGGCTAGATGGCCAAGGCAGTATTTCATTTTTGAGGTTGCATGAGCACCTATTTCGTTTCTAACACTAATCGGATAGATTGCCACCGCTAATGAAGGATTGGCCTAGCAATGACGACTTATCGTTGTAAAAAATGGTTTGTGAGGACACAAACCATGGCAAGAAAAACTTTGTTTCCAAAAAAATAGATGGCTTGCAGTAAAAATATTTAACCACAGATAGACACCGATAAACACGGATTGAATCTGTGTGCATCTTTTTTATCTGTGGTTAAATGAAATTTATTTTCCATTCTGTTCGATATCTCTGTCCATTTCTACTAAATCAACATCGCTCGGTTCAGAAAAATCGCCGATTAAATATTTGTTAAAGTGATCAGCCAGTTTCCAGAATGCATACTCCGTCATATCTCCAAAACCGTGGCGCTGACCTGGAATAATCAAGAAATCGAAACGTTTACCAGCTTTCATTAGTGCATTGGCCACGCGGATAGAGTTTGCCGGATGCACATTATTATCTACATCACCGTGCATCAATAACAAATGTCCCTTTAAGTTTTTGGCCAGGTCAGGGTTTTTATCAATGCTGTATTTAAATGAGGTATCGCCTTTTAAAGAAATGGTTTCTTTTACCCCATGGTGTTTTTCGCTCCACCAGCGGTTGTAAATGCTATTATCGTGGTTTCCTGCGTTCGAAACCGCAGCTTTAAAGAAATCAGGATAAACCAACATAGCAGCTGTTGACATAAAGCCACCGCCAGAGTGACCTGTAATGCCCACTTTCGATTCGTCGATGTAAGAATATTTGGCCGCCAGTTGCTCAATAGCTGTTTTCTTATCCGCTAAACCGTAATCACGCAGATTGCCATAACCGTAAGTATGGTACCATTTAGACCGCGAAGGGTTGCCGCCGCGGTTACCTACCGTAATTACGATATAACCAAATTGAGCTAAACGCTCGGTACGGTCCATACTTTTGCTAAAAGCTTTGTTTACAGCTTCTGTTTGTGGGCCTGGATAAACATATTCGATAATCGGGTACTTTTTATTCGGATCGAAATCGAAAGGTTTATACATCACCCCGTACAGATCGGTAATTCCATCATCTGCTTTTACTTTGAAAGGTTCAGGAAATTTGTAACCAGCCGTTATCAATAATGAAAGATTTGTAGTTTCAAGATCCATCACTCTTTTGCCTGATCCATCGTAAAGCGTGGCTTTTGGTGCAGTGTTTACCCTCGAATAGTTATCAACAAAGAAAGTATTGTTATCATTCATATTCGCCACATGGTCAAAATCACCTGGATTTAACAGTTTCATGTTCGAACCATCAAAATTGATGCTGTATAAATGTAAGTAGTAAGGATCTTCTTTACCTTCCCTGCCATTTGCCGTAAAATAAAGGATACGTTTTTTCTCGTCGATATTTACGATACTCTCACAGTGGAAAGCACCTTTGGTAATCTGGTTTTTCAGCTTCCCATTTCCATCAAAGAGATAAAAATGTGCCCAACCATCGCGCTCACTCCAATGAATCAGTTCGTTGCCATCATTTACCAAACCTGGGCGGTTAACTTCAACATAGGTATTAAAACGTTCGTCGATTAAAGGCGTAACTTTTCCGGTAGCAATATCAACCGTACCGATGTCGATACGTTTTAAATCGCGACTGGTGCGTGAAAAATAGAACCTGCTATCATTACCCAACCAAATAGACGGACGGAATTCGTTATCACGGTCTTTATTTAATGATGGTTTGCTCCAAACCGAAACACTTTGATCTTTAAATGCGGTAACACTCAGTTTTTTATAAGATTTTGCAGCAAAATCGAACAGCAAAACTTCATCCTGAGGGGCTTCTGCCTCCCCTGGCATTTGATATTTATAGGTTTCTAACGTCGGACGGCCAAGTGTAACACTATTAATTACCCAAAGATCTTTAACCTTACGCGAATCGGTTCTATCCAATACGAAATATTTCGAATTCGGCGACCAAAGCACATAAGCACCACGGCGTTTTTTATTATTTTTTTCGTTCTCTACATTGTTTTCACCATCGCCATCACTTCCATACGAATAGAATTTAACACCGTCTTTAGTGAACTGATGTTCTACAATTGTGCTGTCATCTTCATTTTTGACTGCTTTTTTGTAGTTGTCTTTATCCATCCAATACAGGTTGTAATTACGGGAGAAGATAATTGCCGATGAATCGGGTGCTACCGACCCCCATGATGGTTTTGGTTTTGGCTTACTGAAATTTGGCACCTCAGTTAATTTCGCGCTGGCCAGTTCGTATTTGAAAGAAAATATTTTCTTCTGCATAGAATCTGCAGCTTTTTTATCTTTTCTGTCTTTTTTCAATTCATCGACCGTGCTTTTGATTTCGAAAGAAATACTTTTTTCATCGGCCGCAAATTTTAGGTTTTCCAGCGGTAAATGTTCGGCATCGAATGGATCGCGAACCATCAGGGTAATATCTGCTGCCAGTTTAGCATTGTCAAACATCACTTTTTTGCTTTTTGATGCAGGATCTACGAGGTACCAGAATTTTCCTTTCGGGCTTTCGAAAGTGTACCAAAATCGGTTGCTCAACTTTAGCCAATGCGGATCTACAACGGTAGAATAAACCATTTTCTTCAACTTATTTGGCGAAAAACGCGATGCAAGTTGATAATTTGCTTTAGGTTGTGAATGAATATTTTCGGTTAGAGTAAATGTTTTGTTTTGTGCAGATACAGTTAAGGATAAAAACTGCGCACACAGCAGGAGTTTATAAAGTTTATTCATCAAAATTTGTTTGAGCCGCTAAATTATTTAATTAAAGCATATTAAGCAGGCTTTAATGTGTAATAAAAGCGATAGTTAGCTCAATTTTATGCATCAGAAATTAATTATTAACACAATTTATTTTGATGGTTAAATAATTGACAGATTTTATAGTTTTGTAGCTATATATCCTCATAATGAAATACAGCTTTTTAACCCTAATAACAGCCGGAGTAATCTTATTTGCCAGCTGTCAATCCAAATCTCAAACAGAGAACGCCACGGCTAAAGATTCTACCACGCAAACTTCTAAGATTGCTACAAGTGCGGGAACACGGGTTGATGTTTCGAAAATAAAGGTTGCCGATGCCAAAACCATTTTAGCCCGGAAACAGGTACCTATTTTATGTTATCACCAGGTAAGAAACTGGAAACCAACCGATGGAAAAGTAGGTAAAGATTATATTGTAGAAATCCAGAATTTTAAAGACCAGATGAAAATGCTGGCCGATAGTGGCTACCATACCATTTTACCCGATCAGCTTTATGCCTACCTGAACACTGGTGCTGCCCTACCGAGCAAACCCATTATGCTAACTTTCGATGATACTGACCTGGATCAATTTACCATTGTACGCCCAACTTTAGATAAACTGGGTTATAAAGCCGTTTATTTCATCATGACCGTTTCGATCGGCAAAAAAGGCAAGTTTGTAGATTACATGAGCAAAGAGCAGATTAAACAACTTGCTGACGAAGGAAATGTGATCGGCAGCCACACTTACGATCATAAAAACTTTAAAAAATATGCAGGTAAAGATTGGGAAGAGCAATTAGATAAACCAACCAAAAAACTGGAAGAAATTACAGGTAAAAAGATGACAGAATTTGCCTATCCTTTCGGTTTATGGAATGCAGAAGGCATTCCTGAGCTTAAAAAACGTGGCTTTAGAATGGCTTATCAATTATCAACCAAACGTGATGAAAAAGACCCATTGTTTACGATCCGCAGGATTATTGCCAGCGGTTACTGGTCGCCTAAAACATTAAGCAACAGCATTAAAAATAGCTTTTAAGCAATGAGTCTCTATCATAAATATACAATTGTCACCCTGAGCTTGTCGAAGGGCTTGCTTTAAATGTCTTACAAGGCGTTTCGACAGGCTCAACGTGACAAATTCGAAGTGAATTTACAATAGGATGTAGCCTCTTCTTTGTAACAAACCACCCTCTTTTATGAAAAAAATTGCAGTATTTATTTTATTGTTCTTTCAGATCATTAAGCTACATGCACAAACACCACACTTGAGCGGAAAAGTAGAGGTTGTAATGGCTACAGGCCAGATTACCTGCGATTTTATACTCAGCAACATTCCCAACCTGGCAAAAGATTATCAGATTGTGTTAAATAAGGGCTTTAACATTAAGGCTCTAAAAGATTCTGCAAACCAAACCCTAAAATATTCTGGCTTTTATGGTGGTACTATGCGTGGTGAGGGTTTAACTTACGTTCCGTTATACAAAGACAGTACACTGGTAAATCTTGGTAAACTACACATTACCTATACAGGAGCATTCCCCATTTATAGTGATACACTGAACTTTATAGATTTTAAGGGATTGATTGCTTTTAATGGCAAAACCGTGCGGGCTGCTGATCAATCTAAATGGTATCCTATTATTTACGACATCAAAAACGACAAGCTGATTGAACAGATGACCTTCGATATCCAAGTAACAGTTAAGGATGCTAAGATGATTTTTGTAAACGGCGATCTGCCTAAACCGGGCCCAATTGCCAGATTTAAATCGAATATCCCAATTGCGCCGATGCTTTTTGCCGGAGATTATAATGTACAAAAAACCAATGGCGCGCTATTTTTAAACACGCAAATGAATGATAAACAATTGAATGTTTTTGAACAGAATATTGCTGAAATGAAAGCCTATTATTATAAGGTTTTAAAAATCCCATACAATACAAAAAATGTATTTATTGAGCACGCGCCAGTAGAAAAATTTAACAAAGGCAGAAGCTGGGGTTTTGTGGCTTTTCCAACAATAGCTTTTGCAGGCATTAAACTGGGCGATATGATTGATGAAGAGCACAGTAAACTTAAAGATTCTTCAGATTATCCATTTATTGCGCATGAAATTGGTCATTATTATTTCGGCAACGTATTACAACCCAACTCTACTTTGTTCTGGTTCTTTTTAGAATCTACTGCAGAGTATTTATCGGTAAAAGCAAGCGAAGAAAAATTCGGAAAAGCTTTCGGCACTAAATATTTTCAGGACAGGGGAAAACAACTAAAAGATTTTAAAGCCAAACCTTTAAATGCCATTAAAGAAAGTAATGAAATCTCAGGCACTTACCGCTACGCCTACGGTCCATTTCTGCTCCGTGGCCTGGAGCAAATGATTGGTGAGCAACGCATATTTAAATTCTTAAACACCTGCTTAACTGCTAAAAATGAATTAACTGATTATAACTTCTTCAGAAAAAATGCTTTAAAATCGGGCGTTACTCAAAAAGAATGGGATGCATATGAAAAAGAGTTTATCCTTTCCGAAAACGCCGTTTCTTTGATTAAATAAATTAAAAAATTTGAATAAACATTTAAAACCCGCTACTCATATCCTTTTATCAATTCTCTTTTTAGGATCATTTTCACTGGCTTGTTCGAGCAATAAGCAAAAAGAAAAAATTGTTGTAACCAACACCATCGAAACGGTTAAAATAGACTCGACCAATACCAAACTGGCAGATAACAAAACCATTCTGACACGCAGAGAGGTGCCCGTTCTGTGTTACCACCAGATTAGAAACAACATTGCCAGCGATAGCAAAAGAGCGCACGACGACATTATTGCGCCTGATAAATTTAAAGACCACATGAAAATGCTGGCCGATAGTGGTTACCATTCTATTTTACCCGATCAGTTGTACAAGTATCTGGTTTACGGTGCTAAATTGCCTGAGAAGCCTATTATGATTACTTTCGACGATACGGATGAAGATCAGTTTACCATTGGGAATACCACGTTAAAAAAATACGGCTTTAAAGGCGTTTATTTTATTATGACGGTATCCATCGGCAGAAAAGGGCGGATCAACTACATGACTAAAGAACAGATTAAACAGTTATCAGACGAGGGAAATACAATTGCCAGCCATACCTACGATCATAAAAACTTTGCACAGTTTACCGACGAGGACTGGACAACCCAAATTGATGCACCAACTAAAAAACTGGAAGAGATTACAGGTAAAAAAGTAGCGTATTTCGCCTATCCCTACGGTGTTTTTAAAGCTTCAACTTTACACAAGCTCAAAGAACATGGCTTTAAAGCGGCATTTATACTTTCAACCGCACAGGATGAAAACTACCCACTTTACACCATCAGGCGAATAATTGATCCGGGAAGATACACTGCAAAAAATTTATATTACAGCATCAACAAGAGTTTTAATAAAACAAAATCATAGCAAAGAGGTTTAAAACATAGTGAGTTTGAATGTTGAAAGGTTAAACACAACCTTTCAACATTCAAACTTTACACCATTAAACTTTATACCCTCCCTATGAAATATTATTTACTTTGTTTCCTTTTCGGATTACTCATTATAGCTGCCTGTAACAACCCTAAAAATGGAGCCAATACCGCTGAAACTACAAATGACAGTACAGCGAATGCAAAGACCGAACTTACAGAAAGTTTTTACAAGAGGTTGGAAGGTACCATTGCAGGGAAAAAAGTAGTGATGCATCTGCAAAAGGTTGATGATGATGTAAGTGGTACCTATTACTATGACGGCTCGTGGCTTAACCTATCAACCGATACTTTAATCGGGAAAGATAGCCTTGTACTTACTGAATACAGTTTTTATGAATCATACTTTACACAGGATTTTAAATCGCCCCATTTAGCCTTAAAATGGAATGGAGATGGTTTTAGTGGCAATTGGGAAAGTGGTGATAAGATCAAAAAATACCCGATAGCTTTAACCGAAAAATACCCTGAGGGCAGTTATCCATTCAGTGCAGGCATTTATAAAGATTCGGTTAAGGCATTTGCCAATCAGCCAAAATCGCCTGCAGCTGAAATTAGCTTTGAATACCTGGAAAGTAAAAACAAGGATGAATATGGCAACTGGCTAAATGTGGAACTTAAAAAAATCGCTGGCATAAAATCTACTGTCGACCGCTCAATCGGGTTCAAAAATATTGCTGCTGCCTATTTCAAAGACTATAAAACGCAGGTTACAGAGCAATCAAAAAATAGCCGTGGCGACGATTTCCAGGCGTGGATGAATTATACCAATAACAGCCAGCAGTCTGTCAATTATAACGATAATGGTTATGTAGTGATCGATTTCCTTGCTGATGCTTACACCGGCGGTGCACATGGCAATTACAGCAGCATGATGTTTTGTTTAGATGTGAAAAACAAAAAACAAATGGTGCTTAGCGATATCATCAAAATAGATTCGAATACCTTACAAAGTATTTTAGAACGTAATCTTCGCAAAGAATACAACATTAAAGCTAAAGATGCACTAAACACTGTTCTTTTTGATGACTTTATAAAACCGAACAAAAATTTTTATTTTAATGCGAATGGGGTTGCTTTTATGTACAACCCATATGAAGTAGCGAGTTATGCACAAGGGCAAATTGTAATTTTTATTCCTTATTCGGATTTAAAGACCTATTTGGTGCCGGATTTTGCCCAACGGATGGGAATTAGATAACTTGCAAAGTTTAAGAAGATCGCTATAATTGATTGCCGTCATTTCGAGCCGAGTGCAACGAAGTCGAGAACCCGAAGGCTCAGCGAAGCTAAATCTTCCTAGACAGATCTCTCTCCCGAAAGTTCGGGACTGTGCTTCAGTCGAGATGACGACTTTTTATAATATGCCTTTCACCAAATATTCCTTACCATTAAACTTAAAACTTTCGTTTTTGGCTTTTCCGATCAAAAACCTCCCTATTGGCGAAGCCTGCGATACTGCAAAGAATTTTTGTCCATCGGTATTAAGTTCACCAGCACTGATGCTAATATAAAAATTACCTTCTGAGGTTAAAACCAAACTTCCGTTTTTAACCAGGCGATCTGATTCGACATTTTCGATCTGTTGTAATGCAATTTTTTGTTGTCCGGCTTCGTACAGTAATTTACTGTTGCGGTCCATCTCCTGCTGCATCATTTCGCGCGTAGTTTCGTATTTATCGCCTGCACTACTTTTTGTATCATCATTCGAAGCTTGCCTGGCCTGTTGCAGAGAATATTCAATATTTTCTATCCTATTTTGAATAAAAGTTAAGCAAAGCTGATAAAGTTTAGATTTTAATGCAGACATATAATAATGGGTAATAGAGAATGTAAAGGGATGATATTAAAAGGAAGATAGACTATTTCCTTAAGGCAAAGGCCTGTTTTAAAATAGATTCGATTTTCTTTTCGGGGATATCTTCGAGGTGGTTGATCAATAAAATTTTCATTCTGGCTCTTTTCTCCTGCAACAAATCATCGTGTTCAATTTTATTTCCATCCACTAAACCAATGTAAGGCTGATGGAGCTTTTTGTGTGTCCAAAGATAGCAGAACATTTTTCCTTTATGGTAATAAAAAGGCATTCCGTATTTCCAATGCTCTGTAATATCAGTATAGCCCATTAAAAGCGACCTTAAATATTGAAGGCAACTTTTAATTGGCTCATCTTTTTTTTCGAAATAATTATCAAGGGGATTTAACATAATATTAAATGATGTATAGTCCATAGTCTTCAGTCCGTAGCCTGAAGTCGATTAACCGCATCTACCAATGAACCATTGACTAATGAACAAATGAACTACCCTTCTATCCACCTCACCTTTTCTTCCATCGAAGTTCGGTTTGGCGCCCAGGGCTTTTCATTATGATAGCCCATGTAAAATAAGCCGATGCACTTTTCATTTTCACCCAGACTTAAGAAATCACCTAAATTATCAATTAAAGGTGGAGAGCTCCAATAGGCACCTACCTGCAGGCTTTCGGCAGTTAAGGCTATATTTTGAACAGCACAGGAAACGGCCGCCAGCTCTTCCCATTCGGGTATTTTACCACTCACCTGCATATTGATGGCAATGATGCAATCGGCCTGACTCGTTTTTTCGGCAAAGCTGTCGTACTTTTTCTGTAAAAACTGTTGCGGACTAACCAATTCCTTATATAATTTACCCAGTTCTTCACCAAGTTTTGTTAATCCCGCTTTTCTGATCACGACAAAACGCCAGGGCTGGGTTAATTTGTGTGTTGGTGCATAATTGGCTGTTTCTAAAATCTGGTTGATTACCTCAACCGGAATTTCTTTTTTTATATAGCTTGCAGGAAAAATACTGCGACGTTCTTTTATAACTTTTGAAACAATATCGTATGTTGTACTCATTTGGTAAAAATAGCTAAAAGCTGAAAGACTAAAGCTGAAAGAGAAAGACAAATTCGACATTTCTTAGAAGATTTGACGCTATGGTAACTGAAAACCTCAAATGGAGAACTACAAACTGATAACCGTCAACTGCGAACTGATAACTGCTTCCTGATCTGTTTAACCTTTGCAAAAAAACCTATGCTTTCTTTATCAACCAGAAAATCCATCGTCTGCAAAAGCTCTTCTCTTATCCAATTGTGTTTGGCATTTAAATTGGCTAAGATGTTTAAACAATGTGATTTTACAGCTACTGGGATCTTCTCATCAATTAACCAGGCAAAAACAACTGCTACCAAATGATCGGTATCATAACCGGCAAGAATCTTTTTAATTTCCATAGCGGCAGTTTTCTTCGTCATAAAGGCCAGGATTTTAACATAATGCCTCAATGCCGATAAATTGTTTTGTTGCGGAAGTTTCTCCAAAAAATAAAGCGCATAAGGCAGAAATCTTTGCTGGTGGTTAGCAAATACATTTTCTAAAATCCATGCGGCCCTAAAACCAATCTGTTCGTCATGATAGAAACTTAAATCGATCAGATCTTTCACCGAAAAGGTGTCTTCTGAGGCAATTGCGGCTAACTTTTCTACTTTACTTTTCTGAAGGGTTGTTTTTATGGTTTTGAGCAAGGTATGATTTGGCATGGGACTAAAATAAATATTTTACGACAAAGTACATTGAGATAAGTCGTCATTCCCAACTTGATTGGGAATCTAAATGCTATATGCAGCTTGCATTAAGATTCCCGCATGCGCGAGAATGACGTACCCACCTTGAACAGTTTATTAAATAATCAATACCCTTTAATGCTCCGGAACAAAAGATTTATTTCCAAAAATATCTGTTTTGAAAATCCCCATCTTCTTACCATTAACGTCTTCTATAACTGTATTACCAAATACATCTTTTTTATATTTCGCTAATACATTTCCATGGTCATCCTCGACAACGGTATCGCCAAAAATATTATTTTTCTGTTTGCCTATTACCTTACCATTGCCATCTTCTATGATGATGTTGCCAGAAATATCTGTTTTATAAACATTTAAGATCTGGCCACGATCGTTTTCAATAACGATATTACCGAAGATATCTGTTTTTTGTTTGATGGCCACTTCTGTTTTCCCATCACCGGGAACCAAACCTCCTAATGGTTTTGGCACCAGGTTTTGTTCACGTTCACTTTCTAACACCGTATTGCCAAAAAAATCTTTCTTTTGTGTACCTACAGTTTTTCCCGCTTCATTTTCTAAAATCGTTTTGCCGAAAAAATCCTGCTTTTGCTTAGCTATGGTTTTACCATCTTTATCTACAATGATGGTATTGCCAAAAAAGTCTTTCTTCTGTTTGCCAATGGTGTTATCTTTCGAATCGACCAGAATGGTATCGCCAAAAAAATCTACTTTATATTTATACTGAGATTCTTGGCCATAAGCCACGACGGAAATAGCAGACATGATAACGCCTAGTGTTAATTTTTTCATATTGATTTCATTTGTGTGTATCACTAAAATACTAAAATTACATGGAGAAAAAGACTGAATAACCATGTATTAATCCTGTTAATTTGAGGCTTGGGTTTTAAGCCATTGGCCAAAAGCTTCTCCCTTTTGATAAAATAAACCCGGTAGTAGCGAACACGGAGTGCAGCGAAGTAAAGCGGATAACGGGGCTGCTGCTTCCTACAAGAACAGAACCCTTCATTTCCTAACAATCAACATTACAACCTTTAACTTTTCAACTTTACAGCAAGCAAATGCCTTTCTACCCTCAACCTTTTTCCCTATCTTTGCGGCTTATTTCAATTACAGCATGATTTCAGTTTCTAATTTATCGTTACGGTACGGCAAGCGCACATTATTTGAAGATGTTAACCTAAAATTTAACCAAGGCAATTGCTATGGTGTAATTGGGGCTAACGGCGCAGGTAAATCTACTTTTCTAAAAATTTTATCAGGAGAAGTTAACCAGACTTCGGGTAACGTGGCTTTTACTCCAGGCGAAAGAATGGCGGTTTTAAAACAAAACCACCACGAATTTGATGAGTTTTCGGTATTAGAAACCGTAATGATTGGCCATAAAGAACTTTATGCCATCATGAAAGAGAAAGACGCCATTTATATGAAAGAAGATTTTACCGAGAAAGATGGCGAACGTGCCGGAGAACTGGAGAATCTTTTTGCTGAAATGGACGGCTGGAACATGGAAAGCAATGCTGCAACCATGTTAAGCAATTTGGGTATAACCGAAGACAATCACTATAAATTATTAAAAGAGCTAGACAATACGCAGAAAGTACGTGTGTTATTGGCACAGGCCTTATTTGGTAATCCAGATATCTTATTACTGGATGAGCCTACCAACGATTTGGATATCGAAACCATAGCATGGTTAGAGAACTTCCTGGCAGATTATCAGAACATTGTATTGGTTGTATCGCACGATAGGCACTTTTTAGATGCAGTTTGTACGCATATTGTGGATATCGATTTCGCTAAAATGAGCATTTACACTGGTAACTATACTTTCTGGTACGAATCTAGTCAGCTGGCATTAAAACAACGTAGCGACCAGAACAAAAAAACGGAAGATAAGGTGAAGGAGCTTCAGGAGTTTATTCGTAGGTTCAGTGCAAACGCATCTAAATCAAAGCAGGCTACATCCCGTAAGAAAGCTTTAGATAAGATTGATATTACCGAAATTAAAGCATCTAGCAGAAAATATCCAGCCATTATCTTCAACAATACTGGCCGTGAGGCTGGTGACCAGATTTTACAGGTTGATGCTTTAGGTAAAACTGGTAATGATGGCATTTTATTCGATAAAGTTACCTTCATGGTAAATAAAGGCGATAAAATTGCTGTAATATCTCAGAACAGTTTAGCAACCGCAGCATTTTACGATGTATTAACGGGTAGAGATACTGACCATAAAGGCGAATTTAAATGGGGTGTTACCATTAGCACTGCAGATATCCCGAACGATAACTCCGAATATTTTGCCGGTAAAGATGAAAACCTGGTTGATTGGTTACGTGAGTACTCTGGCACCGATGCGGATGAGCAATTTGTACGTAGCTTTTTAGGCCGTATGTTATTCTCGGGCGAAGAGGTACTTAAAAACGTAAAAGTGCTTTCGGGGGGCGAAAAAATGCGTTGTATGTTCTCGAGGATGATGTTACAACAAGCCAACCTGTTAATGTTTGATGAGCCAACCAATCACCTTGATCTGGAATCTATTGAGGCACTGAACAATGGCATGAAAGATTTTAAAGGGGCGATATTATTTACCTCGCGAGATCACCAGTTAACTGAAACCGTTGCCAACCGCATTATAGAAATTACACCAAAAGGTACTATAGATAAGCTGATGACTTACGATGAATACATTAATAGCAGTGATGTTGCGAAACTAAGAGAAGAAATGTATTCTTAAGTATTTTTATAAATATATTTTATTAAAAGAGTTTTGATTTGAAATCAAAACTCTTTTTCTTTATAAAACAATACTAAATATGAAAATGCGCTCAACACTCCTATTATTTTTATTTGCTTTACCGCTACTGCACAAAAGAGCGATTCAACCAGAACCTATTATAGAATTATTAGAGGTGGCATGATTGAACATGCCACAGAACTAAGGACTAAGAGGTATGTCAAAAATGGTTTATCAGAAATAAAAGCTGGTAAAACGCTTGTAACTACAGGTCTATATAAAGAGGGGAAACGATACGGAAGATGGCGTTTCTTTAAAACATCCGATACTGTTGATCAAATCTACAACTATACTACTAAAAAAGTAGAATACAGTCTTTCTAGACCAGATTTCTCTTATGAAATAGATAGCTTAAAGAATGGCGACCAAGTTATGTATCCACTTAAAATTGGTGGTTCGTATTTTGCATTCTTTTTTTTGTGGAAACAATACACCCCACCATATGATTTAAGACCATATAAAGGAATCCATAAAGCCTATCTCATATTCCACATAAATGAAAAAGGCATACTCACAAAATACGAAACCAAGGTGACTTCATCAGTTTACAATAAAACCAGTGAAATTAAACTTAAGAACTTACGCGATGAAGACTTCGACTTTATGCCTGCAATTGTAAATGGGAAAACCGTGGCAAGCAAAATTATTTATGAGAGTAAAAAAATTACTGTCGATTAAAAAAAGCACATCTGCTGTAGCGTTTTCATTCCATTAATCGTTTTACAAGAAAAAAGCGTTAATGGCCATTAACCAATTTTGTTCAAAAAATTGATTTAAAACATTAAAATGAAAACGAATTTGAAAAATTTTAGCACAACAAAAATTATACTCTCTCTCTTAGCGATAGCTTTAACCATTACGGCTTGTAAAAAAGATTTTAATAACGACCCTATCGAAGCGGCCGGTATTGGCTTTGTTCATGCATCACCAGGAACTGCTGCCTTAGATTTTATATTGGATAACCAAAAAATAAATAGCTTTACCTACACTAAAGATTTAGGATACTATGCCGCTTATCCAGGAACAAGATTGGTGGGTGTTGCTAAAAAAGACTCTTTAAAATATTTAACCACAGCTCAAGCCATATTAAAAGAAGGATCATTTTATTCGGTTTTCGTAGTAGATACTTTAAAATCAACAAAACTTTTAATCCTTGAAGATGATTTAAAAGCACCTGAAACTGATAAGGCTAAAGTTCGTTTTGTAAACTTAAGTCCGGGTTCTGCCCCATTTGATTTAGCTATTGCAGGTACAGATGCACCTTTATTTACTGCAAAAGCTTTTAAAGAGTTTACCACTTTCAGTAATATTGCACCGAATGACAGTTATACTTTCCAATTAAAGCAAAGCGGAACAGTTAAAGTTAGCTTACCGGCCGTTAAAATCGAAAAAGGTAAAATTTATACCATCTGGGCTAAAGGCTTATCGAGCAAAACCGATAGTACTGGCGTTGGCTTATCAGTGATGACGAACAAATAAAAATATTTCACGCTACCTGTGGAAACGAAAATTGACACCACTCAAAAAATTGGGTGGTGTTATTTTTCTTAAATTTGCAATAATTAATCATGATAAACCTTTAATAAATAGTCCTTTACAGGGGTGATAAAAAAAATACTCAGTTTTGAGGAAATTTTAAAAGGCTGTGTAAAAAACGACAATAGCTGTAAAGAAATGATGTATAAATCATTTTATGGCTATTTAATGGGCATTATTTTAAGGTATACAAAAAACCCTTCTGACAGTGAAGAGCTTGTAAATGACAGTTTTATCAAGATTTTTAAACATGTTGGCGGCTTCAAAGCACCTAAGAATCCGGAAGAATTACAGCGATCGTTTAAAGGCTGGATTGCCCAGATTGCTTCGCGGACGGCAATAGACAAGATACGGAGTTCGAAAGTTCAGTTTTATGTTGATGATTTAGCAGAAAGTGAACATCCGGTTACCCAAGTTTCGGTCGCTTCGGAACTACACGTTAATGATATTTTGAATTTACTAAATCACTTACCAGATACGCAGAGACTGGTATTTAACTTATATGAAATTGAGGGCTTTGCCCACGATGAAATTTCGAAGATGTTAAACATTCCTGAAAGTTCCAGTCGTGTTTACCTTACACGTTCTAAAAATAAGTTACGTACCCTTTACCTAAATACCATGGTTAATTCATACGAAAAAAATGGATAAGGAATTAATTGAGCATATCACCGCGCAACTCCAAAACCATGAGGAAACATACCCTGATGGTGCTTGGGAGCGCTTTTCGGAGAAAAAAAATAAAAGACGAGGCATCGCTTTTTGGCCTTTGTGGGCTGCTGCTGCCTTAATTTTAGTCTTTGGAGGTGTATTTTTTGCGCAAAACAATACAGATCAGAAAAAAGATATTGCAATAACTAAACCTGAAGCTCAGCAAAATGCTACAGCCAATGGGAATTCAAATAACAATATTAAAACTAAAATCGATTCTGCTTCATTAAATAACGATACGTCCCCTGTAAATAACCTGGTGGCCAATCGTCCACCCAAAATTACGGAAAGTACAAAGCCATTATTAACAGAGCAGACCGGTTATCCGTTTATTAATACATCAGCGCAATTGGCACCTGTAAACAATAACCTTTTAGATAATAAGCTTGCGGGTGCTAATCTTTCAAACCTGAAAACAAAACAGTTTGATATTTTAACGGAAAAGAAGAAAGCTCAACCCATTGCGCAAACAAGTTTTGAAAAACTGCTTGCCCGGGATAGTTATGCGAATCAACAAAAATCGCCATCAAAAACAAGCGAGAATTCTAAATGGCAGCCTGATGTGTATATTGCGCCAGCAATGGGTAATGATAATAAAGTAACCATGAACTATGGCTTTTCTTTATCGTATGCCATTGCCAATAAATTATCAATAAGTTCTGGCGTTTCGTATGCTTCTATTAGCACTACAGAATCGTTAAATGCTTCTGCACCACAAACCTTATCGGGCAAAAACCTCGAATCGGTTGATGCTAAAGTGCGTGGAATTAATGTTCCTTTAGAATTAAAATACAACATAAGTGATAAACTTTACACCAATATAGGGGTTTCTGCATTGGCTGTTTTAAACAACTCACAGCAGAACAACTACATTGTAAACCAGGTGCAGAATTTTTCTTCCACAACAGCGAATGGCTTTGCTGATTCGAAGACCATGATTGTGAAAGAAAAAACTACTGAACCACAGCCCGAAGCCAATATAGATCCTGATAAATACATCGGATTTTATAATTTTTCTTTGGGTTATAAACAAAAAATATCCAAAAAGAACAATATTGCCATCGAGCCTTTTTTAAGGCTGCCGATGAAAACTTTCTCTAAAGAAAACCTTAACCTCACCAACGGCGGACTGCGTTTGAAGATTGATTTTTAAAAAAACTAAGATATTTAGTATATTTGGTTAAATACCTAATATGAAGAATATCAAACCATATCCTACTGAAGAGGAGCAACCTCCAATTAAAACCCTTAACGAGGTCGATTTTTCTGCGACATACAGTTATGCAGATTATATGCGCTTCGAATTTGAAGAGCGCTTAGAACTTATCAAAGGGTACATTTTCAAGATGAGCCCTGCTCCTTCCCGGATCCATCAAAAAATATCGGGAAGAATTTACGTACCAATTTATAATGCACTGAACGGCCATAAATGTGAAGTTTATTCAGCACCTTTTGATGTCCGTTTAGCAAAGAAAAGTGTAGATGATAAAGAGGTTTTCACGGTGGTGCAACCCGATATCGTGGTAGTTTGCGACCCGACTAAGCTTGATAAGCGTGGGTGTATAGGTGCACCTGATATTGTTGTCGAGATTTTATCACCTGGCAACAATAAAAAAGAATTGATCAATAAATACGAAGTTTATGAAGAAGCAGGTGTTAAAGAATATTGGATTGTAAGTCCTTCTGAAAAAACATTTTTCAGATATATCCTTGACGATAATGGCAAGTTTCAACCTACAAAACTACTTACTGAGGGCGAAGAGGTAACCACAACGATTATACCTGGCTTTAAACTCATTTTAGATGAGGTTTTTCAAGATTAAAACATGGATATCAACGAAAGAAGTCAAGTTTTAAACGGCAAAGCTGCTATTTAAAACTTGACTTCTTCGAAATCGCTTATCTATAATTAGTGACCTGAATGACCATCAGCTCCGTGAGCATGACCATGAGCCAATTCATCTTGAGTAGCTTCACGTACATTCAAAATCACACCGCTAAATACTAAGTTTTTACCAGCCATTGGGTGGTTTAAATCTACTGAAATGGTTTCGTCGTGAACAGCGGTAACGCCTGCTCTAAACTGATTACCATTGTTATCTTGTAAAGGAATCACATCACCTACATTTGGCAATTCGCCACCGGCTTCAGTAAACATGGTTTTTGGAAGGTCGGCAAAAGCACCTGGATCGATATCACCGTAACCATCTGCTGCAGATAGCTCGAAACCATATTCATCACCAGTTTTTAAACCAGTTAAATGTTCTTCAAATTTAGGCAACATCATGCCAACGCCATATAAAAATACTAAAGGATTTTGTTCGTCAGCTTTTTCTACAAAAACTTGTTGTCCTTCTTCGTTAGTAGTATGCAATTCGTAAGTTAACGCTACTACAGAGTTTGGTGAAATATTCATTTAAATTAATTTATTGTAAATACTCTAATGCGTCCTCAACAGTGTTAACCGGCAACTGGCATACTTTATTTCGGCAAGACCTTATAAGTTGATTCTACGCTCGTAGCGCAAAGATAACCTAATTATTAGTTTAACAAAAAAAGAGTCCAATTGTTGTTAAACATCTTTTAAATTTGGCACTAGTTCTACAAATAGCACCAAAGACTCTAGTTCTATTTCAACTGTCATTTAGGTTGAGTGGAATTCATTTACATCATGCAATCATCGGCAAAGCTGTAATAACCATTCTGACTCAATATAATGTGATCCCATACAATAATGTCTAACAGCTTTCCACACTCCACCAATCTCGTGGTTAATTTAACGTCCGCCTCGCTCGGTTTAAGATCTTGACTCGGATGGTTGTGCGCCAATATAATTGATGAACAGTTAGCTTTTAAAGCGGTTGCAAACACTACCTTTGGATCAACATAAGTGCCGCTGACACCACCCATTGAAATATCAACAATGCCAAGCACTCGGTTACTTCTGTTAAGCAGCAATATTTTAAATTCTTCGAGGAAGCCAATCTTCCCCATGTCCCATTGACTCTTTAAAAGCTGAAACGTTTGGTTTGATGACGTAATCTTAGGTCGTTCAATAATGTTGTAATCTGGTTTGTAGCTTACTTGTACTTCAGCTACTTTAAAAATGTTCTGTACCATAAATATTTAATTAATTATGGTACTTGATCAAGCTTTCAGCTCAACTAAGTCAAGAAGCAACGCAATAAATAGGCGGTGAGGATGGCACAGGAGCGTTTATGGCGGAATTTCTTGAAACGTGTTGAGATGACAAGATTAAATTTGAGGAATGATTAATAAAACTTCATCCAACAACCCCTAAATATTATCGTTTAACTGATTAGTTCAAAGATTTACCTCAGACGTTCTAAAGGAATATCACTAAAGCCATCAATCACATCTAAATTTCCAACTTCTCCAATATCACCTATGTAACCTATATTGCCAAAATCACCAAGGGAACCGAAAGAAATTCCATCGTATGCATAGATATCACTATAGAGTAATCTATTTGCAAAGGGAACTTGTCCTAAATAGTTCCCTCGCATGTCAATGAAGATATTTGAAGACTTAAGGAAGTGTCCAATATTTGCACCTTTAACTGAGTAAAGTTGTCCATTAATAAGAGTAGCTATATGTTTCCCTTTGTAATTATATAGAAAATCCATTTTTATTTGTTTACTAGTATTAAGTTATTGATTAAAGAAGTTTTCATCAGATAAATCAGACCAAAATGATGACCGACTAGGTTTTGATGGTCTTGATTCTCTTCATGCGCGCGAGGGAGCGGAAGCTCGTGATGGTTTAGATGGCCCACCGCTTGCTCCATTAGAGAAGAGGCTAGGTCGGCCTTGCCGATCGTAGAACCATCCATTTTGCATCCATCCTAAGTATCGGCCATTAAATGAATAATATATATTCGCCATGACAATATCCTACTGGCTTACCATTGTACAAATAGATATATTCGTTCTCGTATATGTATGCTGTCGCCACTCCTTCACTATTGTAGTACGGTGCTATTTCCATAAAATGTGTTGTTAGATTAATGTCTTAATTAATTGAATCAAATTGAAAATGAGCAACATCGTCAGGTAAAATAGATCAATTATTTTAGGTAGCCATTTACAGACAAATGGTTGTACAAGTCATCATAAATCTCTAGCCAACTTTTACCATATGTACCAAAACTTGATGTCCGGTTTTGATGCCTATAGCAAACCGCCTTCTTTAATTCATTGTCAACAATAATTTCTAATTCTCCCAAACCCCATCTTTTATGCACTATAGAGAACGGAATTTTAGATAAAAACTCACTTCTTATCATTGCTGTATTTCTAACTTTGAAAACTGCTTAATTATCTCAAAATAGTCTGCCCAATATTCAGGATGGGATTGTGGGTTGGTTATATCCTTATAAAAGAAAACACTGACTATTTCACCATTGTCGTTTCGTTTAATAACATCTGGATCTTTGATAATCTTTAAGATTGCATTGTCAGTTAACCCTTTGTATTTTGTGTAAATAGGATAGTCTGGATAAGGATTATCTTCATGTATGCTAATTGCTTTATCCTGAGAGTTCCAGCCTAATGGAGTGTATTCTCTATTAAATGCGAACCATTTGCCAGAGGAGTTTTTCCTCATTCCATATGGAAGATTTATTCGAAAGAAATCTGTTAGTGACATAGTATATCTTTTTAGTTATGTATCGTTTTGTTGTCCTATTTTAGAAATTAAAGGTTGTTCAGCAATTTATCTGTGGACTAATTCCACAACCACATTCGAGGCAATTTAGATCCATTAGTTGAGTTACTGGTTGTTATTAGATATTAATTATTAACTATGAATTGAGTTATGGCAATTTGTACAAATGGATTCTAAATCCTCTAGGAGCTCACTTCTAAACCTTTCATAAGTAACATGGTGCACTTGTTCAGCTGTTCCTCCACATCTTAGACACTTATTATTATCACGTTGAAAGACTTTCTGCCTCAACTTTTTCCATTCGTTTGTGTAATAATAGGATTCAAACTTATTATAACGTATCCGGCTATAATTACCTTTTATTAGTCCATTATAATATACTCTTATTTCTTCAAGCTCTTCTTTTCTCTGTTCTGCTAGAGATTCATTAAATAAATTTAAGTCTGCTTCATTAACCTTAGAAAATGAAGTCAAAGGAGTGTTTAGTAACTTACCGCAATTAAGGCATTGATCTCTAATAGTCTTTCTGTCATCTTTTTGATAGTAGATTACCTTTTCAATATTATCATTATCACAACAGGTAAAATAAGTTACTCTAAATAAACCACATGATGAACACCACTTTACAATAGCATATTTCTCAGTTTGAACTTCAAATGTATTTAGTTTGCAAGATGGACATATTTCACATAGCTGCTCTTTCATTGTCTATCCCTACAACAAGCTCCATGTACACTTGTTTGTTTAACTGTCTTTTCGAACTTTTCAAGAATACCAATCTTAAATTTGCGTGTATCATCGCTAAACTCTTTTCCATCAAAATCAACAATGTTACCACAATAACCACATCTGTAAATATTATCGTATTTAAATTGTGTATCAAGATCTTCTTTAATGTTTAAGTAATCTTCATAGTCACGCTCTTCATCATTCTTAATTACTTTGATTTTGCCAACATGTACTCTAAGAGTTTCATCTTCTTTAATTAAAACCCTTAGTAGGTAAAAAGGAACATCAATCCCTTCGTTATAAATACGTCGATATTCCAACGCAAGTGCATCAAAGTCTCTCTGATTTAAGGTTATTGTATCATCCTCGTTAAGAGAATTGTCAAGGATATAATCTCTTAAGGATTTTATATTTATTACGCCTATGTGATGTATTGATGATTCTAACACGATTTTATGGTATGTTAAAGTTAATAAGATTTAAAGTCTTTATTAAGAAGTGTACAAAACTTGCTAGTTAAATCCTCCATGTGTAATGAGAATATTATTTACCATTTTATATCATAATTAATATGGTCATCTGTTAATTCTAGATCGTTTATTTCACATTTTAGGCGTTTGGCCTCCTTGTTTAAGAATTCCAGATGTTCGTTGTACTCAGGTGTATAATATATTGCTTTCCTTAACAATGTCGATAGTTTTCTAAATGCTAACTTACCGCCGCCCATAGTAAAATAATCAGCATTTATGCTTCTCATATATAAATAGATATGCTTATTCGTTGATTCAATCGCCCCATCAATATATGGTATTAAGGTCCTCGCCCCAACCTCATCAAATTCATTCATGGATCTTTCTAACCAATATTCTAAACTCAGGAAAGTCGCTAAATCTAATTTATTGCTTTCTATGAATTTCATATTTTGCCGAAGGGCATTCAATGAGAATATAATGTGGACCCAGGATAACTCAACACCCAGGTATTCGATATTGTCTAGTGAAAAATGACTTGATTCTCTCTTTAGTTTACTTCCTTCGTAAGCTTTTCTAAGCTCGTAAGAAAATCCACTAATTAATCTATCCCGATCTTCAAACAGCTTATTTTCCGTATAGTTAGGATCATTCCAAAACTTACCAAATACGTCATATAATGTCCTTAGGTCATCATAATTTCCCCAAAGCTGAATTCCCAATCCTCTTTTAGTTGGCACTGTATAAATCATTATTCTTATAGTTTAAAATTGGGGTTCATCATCAAATTCATGAATTATTTCTTGTGCTAGTATTCTAACATTATCAGAAAGCTCAAACAATTTCCTTTTCTTGTAAAATTCTTCTAATTCACCAATAGGCATCCATCCAGAACCAATATGATATTTATTAAAAGCCTCTTCGAATATATTATGGCTAATGGCATATTCAGCCAATAGATCCTTCTTTAATATGTTATTTGATGCTTTAACTTTTAAAACCTTACAAAGAGGGATATGATCACCAGTTGACCTCATTTTTGATTGCAAATTAAGCAACTTGCTCGTCGGCCTTAGAAAGGCTGAACAATAGGGGAATCGATAATCATTAGAGCTTTCATAAACTTTTGGAACATCACAGCAATTTGATCCACACAGATTGTCATGAAGTCTTTGAAGTTGCTTTTCATCTCTTTCGGTTAAATATAGGCTTTTACCATTCCATGTTTTATATTGTAAATGAGCAAACCTGGCCAATCCTAATTTCAAATCATATTGTTCATAAATCAAATCTGCACCTAGAACATGCTCAATTTTGTCTGGATGAGCTAGATAAATTCTAAAATGATTACCATTCGGTAACTCATAGTCTTTCTTATTAACATTCCCTATAAACGGAACTTCTTTCATGTTATTTCTACTGGATATATAGAAGTCATGATTTAGTAACTTATGTTCAGTAAGCTCTCTAGTTTTGAAGAACTCTAAAGCTGTTCTAAGAGCACTTAAATGCTTTTTTAAAGGTGTAGTATCATCGTAACTACTACTAATTGCCAGCTTATACTCATCAATCTCTTCATTTATAAGGTCTTCTGGTTTTTCACCTTTAGCTTTTGCTAGTGCCTTGAATCTTGTCACCATCTCGCTTTCATTCTTACCAGGTAAATGTTTTACCAGTTCAGTATAAAGTGCAGGATCAATATCTTCAATATATTTTAGTGCATGCTCATAGGTAGGTGGTTGTTGCTTCATAGCTAGTGTAAAAGCATCTCTAACACTAGCTACAACGTTAAAAGCTGTTTCGAGCTTTTGATCTTTGCTGAAATTATCACTATCGAAGTATTCCATAATTATTTAATTGCATTTAAACTTTAAAATCCTCAATCAAAGTTTAAATGGCACTTAAATATGAGAGACTTAATTAGATAATCAAATATATAAAACTCATTCACAACTATAGCTTATTTATAATTACCCTCGGAAAATGAAAAGGACAATAATTAACTGCTTATATATACAGTCAACTTATTGTCCTGATGTTTAATGCGAAATTATAAACACAATTTATTGATTGTGATTAGTATCATCTACAGTAACGTTCTCTTTTATTTCATTTTCTTCATATCCGCCATATTTCTTGGTCAAAATCACATTAAATCTTTTGAATAAGCCAAAAAACTCATCATATTTAACTCCACTTTCGAAGCTAAGATTGCTGATATACGGGTTTTCCTTTGTAGAATTCTCATTATCAAGGCAAATGATCGTTGCCGAAAAGAAATCTCCTTCTCCATGATAAAATTCTGCTCCAATGGCTTCATAACGGTTAGTATCAACCCCTCGACTTTTCAGAAATGCTTCTAAATCATAGTGATCACTAATATCCGCTGCTGCTGTTCCTTTGAAGTCTGTGTATTGTGTTGTTGCTTTCATCTGATTAATATGTATAATTTAAATAATAAAATTCGACTCATTGTAAATATGATTTATCGATGTTTACTAAGGTATTCAGATGGTTTAAGAATAACAAACGGGAAACCGTAAATACTCATGTTTAAGTATGCGAACCGAAATGCGAATGTTTCGACGGTACTTACAAAGAAGTTCGCAGAATGATGTAACGATATGTTTTATGTAATAAAACACGAGACTTAGCTAATTATTATATATCGCAGCGTATGATTTTGTTAGACTATTATTCATCACATCTGCGCCATGCTTTGCGAACTATTGCACCCAATTTCTCATTTGATATTTCTTTATTGCAACTAATGCTCTTCCAGTCTAATGAATGAAAGCCCCTTTGTCGACCACTGTCTCCTCCATTTAAGGTTGGTACTAAAATTATTTTCTCATTAGTCTCCCATATCTCCACGAGCAAAGCGTCTTCACATAGTTCATGATATGCTTGAAAGCCATGAGCAGCTAAGAATTTCTGCAAATGTTTACCTGCCAGTACACGATTATGCTTCTTAAATAAGAAGTTATAGCGCGTCAAATCAAGATGCAACCTAACTGTTTTGCCTATATCTTTATCATCAGCGTCACGTTGTAAGGTGGTCACATTGGCAGAAGATTCCCAATCCCATAGTTTTTGCCCAATCTTATGATATGTATCAAAATTAATTTTATTAGGATACAACACGGCTGAGGCGCGTTTCCGTTCAGATTTATTCGGTTTTCTTTCTCCGAGGAGGTCAATTAGTGCTTTAAACATATCTTATCAAATGGTTGTAACTAATATCCTATATTAAACTTAAAAGATAGAATCAAGTAGATCATTTCTTGTTTTAGGTATATTGCTTCAAATTAATATTTAATTTAATGCTCACCGCCTGCGAACTGAGAAAATGTGTGAGAACTGGTAGCTGCAAAGCAGCGAGGTTCGATCTATGTTTTAACACAAGCGACTGGCGAGATATTTGAACAAATATCGTGACAGTCGTGCAGCATTTTCGATTGCGCAGGTGAGCTGAAAAGTGGAGCCTGACTAGATTTATCCAGGATGAAGCGAAGCAAATCCTAGATAAAGATAGAGAGAAGGCTCACGGAGCCATCCGCTTTGCCAAACTTAAAACCATGACAGAATGCAATGATGGCGTGTGTTTTAAGAGGCATTAGACATGGCGGAGTACCTTTCAACCTACATTTAACCACTGTCCTTAGCTAAGAACCACTGAGTGAAAAGTAAACGCAGTACCTTAAATGAAACAAGAACTACAAATGCCATCTTCTACAGAATCAATGACTAGACCGAGCCTTTCCTCGCGTAAGCCACCTCTTTTGAGGAAAGGCACAGTTTTAGGAATGCTTAGTAATCAATTAGTAAACGCGACAATGCACCATCAACGATCTCACATTTATATAAGTCTGCATGGCTACCCTTTTTCCTAAGGATTTCGATAATTCTAGGTATTTGCTCATCATCAAAACTATGCCCTAGGGTTACCTCTTTAAGTATATCGTCAGAATAAACTCTTACTCGATTAGCTTTATTTACATTGGCCTCACTAAAATCACGTATCCGATATTCCTCCTCAAATTCCCACTTTGTTAATTTATAATAGACTCTTATTGATGCAACCAATATAGAATCCATTAATGGATGAATGATTGGCAATTCATCTTGGTAAGTTACTGGGCCACCACCTCCAAATCCACACGAACGAATTAGTTTATTAGTTTCGTAGCCGTAACAAATACCAGTATGATCATGGCCGTACATTTTCCACATTTCATTATTTAATGGGTTCTTACAAAGACTTAGAATACCCGATTTATCATTATATGACTTCCATTCATCCGCAATAAATAGTTTCATTTTATTCTCGTCTTTAAAAGGGAGCCTTGCAGCTAGACGTATAACTTCATTTTTAATTGCTTTATCATTCCATCTTGTGTGCATTCTCCTAACAATAGGTTCGCCCCACTGCAATATTTCCTCATCTGTAAGCAAATCATATCTCGTTGGTATTTTGCAATCAAACTGATCAACAAAGCTTGATGGCTCAGCTAGGAATAGTTGATTCTTTAAAAGAACATTATCACTATTAACATCGCCTTTATTCCACGAGCGGTACTTGTAAACCATCTCTGGTTTCTCTACGTTTTCGAGATCTGTAAAATCAACCTCCACTAGCTGTATTTGTTCTATATCCATCTGAAATGCTATTTGCGTCTTCTTTTTTTAATTAGAGGTTTTATAAATTCATTGTAACCAACATAAGCAATTCCTGCTCCAACTGCCCCCAATAAAATCATAAAGCCTAAATCATCATCACTCCTAGAATTGGTGACAGAAATATCATTATAAGTTGGAAGCATTGACTTGAACTCTAAGCTTTCTAAGATATCATGTTGTAATTGTTCTATATCGAACAATCTATTATAATCACTAAAATTAATTACTAAGCAATCTGCGAATCTCTCACTAAATCGGAGTTCTTTATCCCAGCTTATTGGATGCGAAACAATTACTTCTATATATAATGTCTTACTATTGCCTTTTAGAGTAACATCAGGCCTATATTTATCCCATTTCTTTTCCGGTAATGCTTCGATATATTCGTAGTTTACTCCGTTAGGTAGCTTAATTATATTATGCTTTTTAAGTATTTCTTTGACTGTTAAATGTAGTAACGTTTCAGATGTAGCATTACATCCTATTCCACGATGTTTGAAATGTTTAGTTTTTATTGGAACATTTAAAACGCATGTTAATTGTTTACCACAATCAAGACAGATAAAATTATGTTTGTCAGTAAGATTAACAGTGGTGATATTTGTTGGTTCATTGGTAAGCTTATGTCTGCCTAATATGAAGTGAGCGCTCATGGCATAATGATAATAAAAAAGACCCATATTGTTATCCCTTATAAAATGATAATAGTATAGTATTCAAGTACCACATAAAGACTGAATCATTCCTACGTCTTTGTAAACTGCTGAATGAGGTATGAAATGGATTTAGGATGAATTTATTTTATTAAATAGCTCTTGAAACGCTTTAGTCGATTCCTAATTTTTTATGCATCTCTTGCCATTCTTTTCCAAACTCAACCGTTTCCATTGCAGCTTTTTTCTCCTCTTCTGGCAGGCATTGGATGCATGTTTGGTATTGAATGCCTTTATAATGCTCTTTACATTTAGGACATAATTCCATATTATTTATATCGTAGCTAAACGCACATCTCTTGCAGGCTGTTATTGTATCTTCAAACGAGAGATATTTGATGTTATCGTTTAAATAGAGCAAAAATGCTTCTTTCTCGATTGCTTCGGCATTATTACTTTTTACACCTTCTCTTTGCAACCAGTACCTTACACTCGATAGATTGTGTTTATTTTCCCATGCTCTTGACATAAAGCACTTATCTCTCACTTCAATAGCTTGCTCATCCTCATAAAAAATAGAAACAAGCTCTTCAACTGATTTGTAAACTGCTTCATCAAATTCGTGCTTACATACAGTACAAAGGTATTGAGGGCGTTTTGTAACTCTTTTGTTGGGATTACTAAACTTACATTTCGGGCAAAGTGGAACAGGTAGATAATCGTAATTTTTGTTTATATGTTTAACAAAATCACTCTTATTAATGTTGGAATTTGTGTCTATGTTTTCTCTAGCGTAAGCTCTAGTTACTTCTAATTTATATTCAGGAAATCTTCTAGGGTGAGAAAGATGTTGTAAGGTTAAGGTTTCTTTACTGTCACATATTTCACATTTGTCTTTAATAACTGTGGCTCTTCTTTCTTTCCAATCTTTTGTATGCCATGACTGTTTTCCTTCTTTAAAGTCCTTCCAATATAATTCTTTTGCAATTTCTATTGAAATCTCGCCATTATCCAGCTTTTCCCTTAATTCTATATGCTCCTTAAATGTTAACATATTATTTATGATCTATCTATAAATGTAAATTATTAAGCAAGTCATGTAAGAATGCCAAGCTGTTAAGTAACTCTAAACTAGCACTAACATTTTAACTTTGCAAATGAGTTAGCAACCATTTCATAGGCTTGTGGAGCCACCAAATATCGGTATGGGATTACAGCACAAATTCTAAGCTATTCCCTCCCTTTCTCGCTGTAAGCCACTAAATGAGAGGGAGGGAATTAGGATGCAATAAAAATCATTAAACCATAATAATAAGTTTATATACTCAAACCTACTATAATCTATAAAAGAATATAAAATACTGTTCAACACCATCATAAGGTTTCACTTTGCCAAGCCACATCATACTATCTCCATATCCATTGTAAACCTGTGACCATATGAGATCTCCTGCGCCAGTAAATGGGTTACCTAATCCATTATATGCATTAGAAGCTTTAAAACCAGCTTTTTTAAATGAATTTTCAATAGTGGTTAGCTTAGATACTGATGTTGTAAGGAAGCCTAATTCATCTAATTTCTTGGTCAAGACCTCATTTGCCTTGGTATTTGTAAACATAACTTTATTGCCTTGCTTAAATCCTTTCTTATTTGCAAGTGAAATGAATGCTTTGAGATTAGCTCTAAAAAGTATACGGAATTCTTCATATGTCGAAAAAGACTGAGCATTTGAGACGTTAAATGATACCAATAATATCAGTGTAACTATTAGTTTATGTTTCATGCATGATTAAATTATAAAAGTAGTAAAAACTTAGTTATAACTAAGTGATCGATTTCAGATTTATTTCTTGCTTTGAAAAGTGTCAAGCGTAAGTATTAAATCAGAAATTGAATTGCATGTAATCTCCAAGGCAAAAGCTTTGCGAGAAAGCAAAAACTATTCGCAATCTGAGCTTGCATTTAGGTTGGGGGTATCAAATGGTTTCGTGGGACAAGTAGAAAGTTTAAGATCACC
This sequence comes from Pedobacter sp. ISL-64, assembly GCF_018613605.1. Classification (GTDB taxonomy): domain Bacteria; phylum Bacteroidota; class Bacteroidia; order Sphingobacteriales; family Sphingobacteriaceae; genus Pedobacter. Next base: position 375,379 of record NZ_JAGGPU010000005.1, read on the forward strand.
ATCCAAGTACAATCTAGATCATATAGATAAATTAGCTGAAATCTTTGATTGTTCTCCTAAAGACTTCATGCCTGACAATCCAATCAATAAAATATAAGTGCATTTCTGCACCCATATTTTAATTAACTTCAGTTGATTTTTCAACGGTATGAAGTGAAACGTATGTGGTTTCTCCCTCTGCTACCCGACGGTAATAAAAATTATGATTCTGTTCCGCAGGAATAAAGTTAACTCTAAGTGCATATTCAATCCCAATGGTATTATCATTAGAATGAGTTACTTCGTAAGCTTGTCTGAGTAGTTGATTGCTTAACGAACTACCGAACTTTTGTAATGATTCCATTCCCAAGTCGACGAAGATGTAACTTTTACCATTCTTCGGGCTGATTGATAAAGTGATATTGAAATGGTAAGACAAATGTTCCTTTACCAAATTGGTGTTGTGTTCATTCTTTGTATGTTCAATTTCGCAATATGTGCGAAATTTACCTACCTCAAATTTACTGAGAAGATCTTTAGCCTTTTCGACTATCAAAGTGTAAGCTTTCTCCACTTCTTTATTTGTAAGAAGTAAATCTGAATCAACTAAAACGTAGTTGGTTTTCTGCTGTTGTTGTTTTCTTGTTTGTTTCATGATTAAAGATTTAAATGGTTAAAAACTAGTGTAAATGAAAAAAGCATCCGTTTTTTGGATGCTTTTTATGTTAGATTTTGATAAGATTTACTGGTGAGCCTTTATATTTAAAAGCTAGATTTCGATTGGCAATCGGCTAAATACCGTTTTATTTTTAAAAGTTGGGCACTTGCTCTAATGGTATAATGTCTGGTAAATCACTTTCCCTAAGTCAAACGTATGGGTATTGATTTGAGAGAGCTTTAGCCAGGAGCGAACATATAATTATTTTAGATGGGGGTATCAATTTGTATCAACCTGATTTTATTATATATAATTTTTTTTCCTCTCACGTACTCTAACTATATCGTGATTCATGCTTACTTGCAAAACTGAAATTAAAGGTTATCTTGTTAGAGTACGCCATAGGAAAAAAGTTCAATTTTCCGTATCTTTGTATATGCTCAAAGGGTAAAAGTCCCATACTCAGATTCTTCAAATCCTAACTCTAGGTAGATCATTCTTTTATAATGATAATGAACAATGTATAATGTCAAATTTAAAAAGGCAATTTATTATGATGCCTTATTTCTTCAATTTAACCAACAGTAACCTTACTTATTTAGATATATTAACCTATGTCGCAATCAAGTCGTTTGATAACTCAAATAATGATTGCTTTCCCTCTTATGAAACTATCGCTGAAAGGGCTGGACTAGGTAGAACATTTATATCAGAGTCTATAGGTAGACTTGAAACCAGTAATTTTATTAAAATAGATAGACGTGGTTACCAGAAGCCCAATAAATGTTACCCCAATCGATATAGTTTTACAATTGATAAGGATTACTTCTGCCAAATTCCACATGAGATATTTAAAACAACAGATTTAACCAATTGTGAGAGAGCAATGCTCTTGGCACTTCGCCAATTTGCCGTCACTCCTTATCAGTTATATGGATCTTTAAAAGAAATTGCTCACGATCTGCATTTGCCATTAACAACGATAAATAAGCAATATTACTCTTTAGTAAAGAAAGGCTATCTTGATAAATCTAGTTTAAAGCGGAAAGTCACTTTATTAACCAGTAGAATTGATTGGGATTACACAGCGTATTTAACATTTGAAAAGCCCGCGAAACTACCAGAATTAACCCTGATGATAGCTTAAAAGAAGGGGGATAATTTTAATCAATTATATTACTTATATAGTTAATATAAAATATCCCCCATTATCTGCCCTCCAATCTCCTCAAATCACCAGATAATGAATATTTCGGTTTGCCTAAAACATAATAGGTTTCATATCCCCGATGTTTATCTGGTTTCTTCGGCTCACGCAGGATTCCCTCATAGTAATTCAAAATGTGGCAAGCTTTAGCCTTTGTTACAATATTATAACCTCCGACATGATTGAATTCATTGTATATCTTCTGGAGTGAAGCTTTCAAATCAGATGCATAGATTCGTTGATGAAGAGGAAAACTAATGAGTATGCGGTCAATCATATCTGAGTTGTTGTATTTTCTTTTGTTAACTATTCGGTTAAAGTACAGCGTTTTTAGGTCGCTTAATCGGTATTCAACCTCCTCCATATCCATATACAACCCCAACATAAACAATTCGTAAATGAGTGAATCTTCACTTTCTAACATACTCAGAGCATCAAAGAATTCATCATCTAGTGGAGTGTTTTCTTCTATATAAAGATTTAAAATACCATTTAAGGTATTCGATATTTGTTTACGTCGATCCTTGCCACTTGTTCTCTGCAGCTTAAGCTGGTCTTGATCGCTGATAGCATGCCTTACATTCCTATATGATACTTTAAAATGATTAGTATCCAAATAGGCTTGCCTTAATGCTGTTGGATTCGTATAGTAATTTTCTACTTTTAGTTTATATAACATCGATTGTTTGAAATAACTATATCTGCTATCCTCTGAATTAACATCCATTAATTTATATAAATTGTGGTCGGCTACGGCATTGACAACTTGCTTAACCGAATCGTTATTAAAATCAATTCCAACTTGCTTAAGCCTTGAGATTACCTTGTGTGAAAAATCAAATTCCTCTTGTAGTTCCTCACTGTCTTTATATGGAATTTCATAATATAGTTTCGTAATATGTGTAATTGATGAAACCCCCGAACGGCTTCTTCCCGTTATCTGTATGGCATCTGTAAAGGGGTCAATTATTGAATGTTTCGATTTTGGTATATTCGTTAAGAATATTATATGGGGTTTTAGGTTCAAATAAATGTCTAAGCCAGCGAAGAACCTGCTGGTAAATGAATTGAATTTCTCATATTCTTGGCTGGCTACTGAGTTCTCAATATTTGTAGCACCCTGTTTGACAAAGAAATCCTCTTTAATTCTATCTGCGCAGAATATCTTATGTTTATTGCTTACAAAATCTAAATTATTGATATATAAGATAGTTTGAACGCAATTGCTAAAGATTAGTACGGGTCTATCATCGTTATTATGAAGTGAAAGGATGTTTCTGATTGATGTTCGCAAATTGTTTGTAGTTATTAAGGTCAGATCTTGTGAATAGTCAAACAATGGCTCAAACCGTAGTATTGAAAATTTATTATCCTTAAATCTTGTGTCATCAGGTATTATGGGAGTTGCAGAGATCAAAGCTTTGCTTTCGAACTTAAAGAAGTAATCCATTGGCTTAAGAATATTCTCTCTAAACCTGCAGTTTGTTACAAGTTGATCACATTCATCGTATAATAGATAATAGTTTTTATAAACATCTTCATGTTTAAGTATAACCGTTATTAGTTTAATAAAACTATCGGGAGTTACCATAAACTTCTTGTGCTCGACATTCGTGTCTAAAAGATAGTTTTCTATCTCATGTATTTTTTTGTCGCCGTCAACTGAGCAAACAGGCCGTTTACTATTTGCTGTTTTAACGTTCATGACTTCTATAAATGGTATAATGATTATCGACTTTCTTTCGCAATCTAGCTCTAGTTGTGTTGCGCCAAAATTCGGCCTAACCTTATCAATGATTACATCAGATGGTAGATATTCAGGCAATTTGTTCATTTTGAGAACATCGCCAATCCTTAAATTCTTATCCTTTTCGTTAATGTTTATAATCTTTGTTTTCATGTTGTTTGTATAAATGCCAGTCGAGGAAACCAACAACGGGCAATTAAATTAGAAAGGTTTTGAGTTTAGCAGGTCTTGTATTATATTATCATCCTTAACCACCTCATAGGAATCAACTTCTTCAATGTTAAATTCTTTAACGGGAATAGAGGTAGAAGAACCTTTAGTGTTAACACTTTCTTTCTCTCCTAAATCTTCAATGCTCCAATCAGCTCCAAGAGATGATTTTTCTTTTTCTTGCCATTCATATTTGAACACCGTTACTTTAGCTACTTTTATAACTGCTCCTGTCAGCATTTCAGGATTAACTTCTTTCGGTCCATCTGAAAATGTATTGAATAGCCCTCCCAAATGTACCTGAACACTAATGCAATCATTACTTTCGGTAGAATGCTCTAGAGGTATCCAGTCGGCACACACTTGCCAGTTTATCCAGTTCTCATGAATCTCTAGCTTAATTAATTTGGTTATATGGTAATAACCGTCGACAATTGGTCGCTTAATATCTTTTGCTTTAATCTTTCTGGCCTTTGCAGTGTAGATGTTTAATAATTCTAATGTACTTTGCATTTTAAATTTGTTAATGTTAAACTAATTAAGGCTTGGCCAAGCATCAACAGTATTTCTCGTTGACATTACAAAGGTGCATATACAAGAAAGCCTCATCGGTGTACCCGATGAGGCTAATAAAAGAAAGTTGGTAACCCTATAACTATCGGGTATTTGCTAAATGTTTGCGGTAATTCTTAACTACTCGTTTAAGGTAAGTTGTCTTCTCTATATTGGGGATATAGGTTGGCTTAAAATCAGTGGTAACATCAAAGTTTGCAGATTCTTCGTCATCTACTATTATAAATACTCCGGATAACAATATAATATCGAAGATAAACAGGTATTGCTTTCTTGATAGTTCTCCAATCATATGGCTATTCATATAATCAAGCAGATCTTCAGCAATTTCCGCAACTAGATAATGGGTTGCATGATCTAACATATACTTTGTTTCGTTCAGAAGTTTTGTTAAAACCTCTAATGACGGGATATCATCATAATCTGCCAGTAACTCTTTAAGTGAGAACTGATATTGTTTTTTAAAAAGTTGATAGATTGCTTTTATAACAAAGTCAGTATTGCTAAGAGTTATCGGGTTGTCATCACTGTAATTTGGTAATATTACTTCAAGGTAGCGACTTGCTAATTTATCCTTTAATGCAGATTCACTTTTAGCTTTATTGGTTAAATGTTGGGTTTGTAACTGGTATGAGTGTAAGAATTTTAATGGTTCATAGCACTCTATGGCATCTGCTTTCTTTTCTTTTATTATCTCATATATAAAGAAGTGCTGACCAATTATATAAAGAAAGTTATCTAGATGTGCTTCTGAAACCTTGTAAAGGCTAAATAAATCCTTAAGTTCTCCAAAATAAGCATCTCGATATTTGGATGGGATTATGGTGTAAGCTTGGTGATCTAAGAAAGTCGGAGTTGTATCAACGTATTTTCTGTACTTAGCTACTTTATCCGTATCTATATTTACTGGTATTAAATCAAACATTATAAAGCGAAGTAGTTGTTATTGCTACCTCGCTTTAAAGATATTAAAGTCGCTGTAAGTTGAATAATCTATTTTATCTGATTTAACTCTTCTACAGTAATTGGACTACTTATATTATCACTTCTGTCGTAGATTTGGGTAGTAGTAACCTTACTATGTCCTGCCCTCTTTTGAACTTCATATACGCTATTAACTTTTAGGGCCTTTGTAATGCTTGTATGTTTGAAATCGTATATTAAAATATGAGCAAATTGTGGATAATCCTCTTTAAATGGCAATAATATACGCTCTCTAAACATTGTCTGAGTAAATATCTTTCTCTGTTTAGTTTGATTGTGAAATCCAATAATATAATCTTCACTCTCAATCAATCTTTCAGCTTTTATTGTATTCTCGTAAATCTTTTGTATTAATCTCGTAACGACTTCGCTTATAATAATCTTTCTCCATTTCTTACCTTTAGCATCAAATACTGTTATCGTTTTATCAGCTAGGTCAACTTGTTTTACCTGAATGTTTAAAACCTGTATTGGTCTCAATGTGTTTTCTGCTACAAGTCGAGCCATCAAATGCAACCTCAAATACCTTTCGTTACTCTTTACCACTTCGAAGAACTCAATAAATAACGATTGCTTAATCTCATTAAATTTTGGTTGCTGTTGGGTAATATCAAGTTTCTTTAATTTGTTAGCATGATTGTTAATAGGCAATTCTTGTATTTGATTTAACCAAATGTAAAATCCTTTCACATAAACCATCTGCAAATTAATGGTGCTGTTACCTAGCCCCCACTTCTTTAAGTAACTACGATAATCAATCCAAATATTAGCATTTAGATCTGCAAGCGATAAATTGGCAAAGTGTCGATCAATAAAGGCTTTGACTTTCTTATTTCTTTCGGTGTAATTGTAGATGTCCTTTATCTCTCCTAACTGATGGCGTTTTACGTGATACTCGAAAAACTTGATAAACGCTTCTGTGACTTTTGTTTGAACATTAAGCGTTGCTTCTGATGATGGAATATAAATTCCAATCGGTTTAACCAAATCGCGAAGTTTGGATTCAAATAAATTGCAAAGCAGGAGCCGTTTTTTGTTTACAGAGTTTAGAGCCTGTATTTGCTCTAAATATTTAGTATAAATTGCTTTGACTCCCTCTTTAACTTTGTACTGCCTACCATTGTAAAAATATTCGATGCAATAGAGTGGGTATTTGTCTGTGTTAGATTTATCGGGCGTTACAAGAATAAATCGTATGCCATGAATAATGGCTAGTTCAATTCGTTGGGATTTCATTAAATAAATGATTAAAGTTCGTGATAAGTAGTACTAAACTAGTACGAACGTAAAATCAAATAGTACGAATAAGATCTTGAAACAAAGCTTACAACAGCTTAAATAAACAACTGATTTACAGCATATTCATTTAAATTAATTTATTGTAAATACTCTAATGCGTCCTCAACAGTGTTAACCGGCAACTGGCATACTTTATTTCGGCAAATATAAACTTTTGTTTCATTGCTTTGCTTACCTTTTAACAGCGGCAGGTTACTTTTTGTTCCGCCCAATGTAATTTTGTTCGGAATATAATGTCCGCTTAATGCTAACTTAATACTATCGGTTTCTAAACCGGTAATGGCAATTTCGTTTATACCGTATATTTCGTTTAACAGTTGAATAGCCCAGTTTGAATAAGCAGAGCCATAACTTTTGATCTTCGGCTGAACCGCAGCAAGCATTTCTGCCGCTTTTTCGGTATATTGTTCAATATCGAAAAGCAAACCCAATTGCTTTAAATTCTGCGCCATGGTAGAGTTTGAAGCCGGAATTACATTATCCATTACTTCATGTTTACGGGCAATTAAATCTTCGCTTTCAGCTGAGGTATAGAAAAACATCGGCGAATCTGTATCCGTAAAATTAGCGATTACATAATCGGTCAATGATTTGGCCTCATCTAACCATTTTTCATCAAAATCAGCCTCGTACAAGGCAATCAGTGCTTCAATAAAAAAGGCATAATCGTCTAAGAAACCTGTAATAGAAGCCTTTCCATTTTTATAATTGCGATATAGGCCACCGTTTTCTGATTTTAAGTGATTTAAGATAAAACTGGCCGCAGCTGAGGCGCTTTCATAATATGGTTTATGATTTAATACCTCTGCGGCATCGGCCAGGGCTTTAATCATCATACCATTCCAGGCGGTTAAACACTTATCATCCAGGCCTGGTCTGATTCTTTTGCTACGCACAGCCATTAATTTTGTTTTGGCTGAGTTTACTTTGTCATAAAGCTGTTCTGCATCAATATCAAATTTTGCAAGCAGATCGTCATCGCTGATGGTTTTGCGCAAAATATTGGTTTGCTCTTCTTCCCAGTTACCTTCTTCGGTAATGTTGTAGTAAGCGCCGATTAATTTGGCATCTTCTCCCAAAACCTGATCGAATTCTGCTTTATCCCAGATGTAAAACTTGCCTTCTACCCCTTCGCTATCTGCATCTAATGCCGAATAAAACAATCCATCTGCTGAAGTCATCTCTTCAAAAACCCAATTTATTGTTTCAACTACTGTTTGTTTAAACGAATAAAACTTGGTGCACTGATAAGCCTCTGCGTATAAACTGATGAGTTGAGCATTATCGTAAAGCATTTTTTCGAAATGTGGCACATGCCATTTATCATCAACCGAATAACGGGCGAAACCTCCGCCAATCTGATCATAAATGCCGCCTCTGCCCATTTCTTCGAGCGTATGGCAAACCGCTGTAAAAACAGATTCGTCATCTTTTAAAAAGCCATACCGCAATAAAAACACCCAATTATTGGGTAAAGGAAATTTTGGAGCGCGGTTATATCCCCCGTAACCGATATCGAAATGGCGTTTCCAGGGTTCAATGATTTCGGTAAGGTGTTCGTTTGTATATTCTTCTTTTTCGGGCGCTGGGATTATTTTTTCGCTGTCTTTAATGCCCGAGGTTAACCGCTCTGCATATTGGATAGCCTTATCGGGTTCATTTGCCCAAAGTGAGGCAACATTTTCCAGAATATTGATCCAATCGTTTTTCCTGAAATAGGTTCCGCCATAAATTGGACGCTGATCTGGCAAACAGATACAGTTTAAAGGCCAGCCTCCGCTTCCTGTCATGAGTTGGATGGCATACATATAAATCTGATCAATATCAGGGCGCTCCTCACGGTCTACCTTAATACAGATAAAATGACGGTTCATCACCTCGGCAACTTCATGATTCTCGAAACTTTCGCGTTCCATTACATGGCACCAATGGCAGGCCGAATAACCAATACTTACCAATATGAGTTTATTTTCCGTTTTTGCCTTTTCCAATGCTTCTGCGCCCCACTCGTACCAATTAACGGGATTATGAGCATGCTGCAACAAATATGGAGATGAGGCGTGGATTAAATTATTAGTATCAGACATGGCAGTTAATGTAAAATGTAAGCGGGAAAATTGAATTCTAATTGGAGGCGTAAATCTATTAATATTCTACAAACCTATTTCGATTTAGTTTTTGTTTTTATACTTTAGTTGGAAATCTATCTGATGGAATGGAATTGAGCAAAAACGAGTTATTTAATGCTATAAAAGAGATTGTTAACCAATCTCTTTTAAAAGTATTCCGTGGGGCAAATTCTGAATTACTTGAATCTTACTGGCAAATTGGAAAACTTATTGTTGAGGATGAGCAGCAGGGAAAATTACGTGCAGCATACGAAAAAGAGACTTTAAAAAATCTTTCAAACCAATTAACATTTGAGTTTGGGAAAGGGTACGATTGTACTAATCTTACTAACATTAGAAAATTTTATCTTGCTTTTCCAATTCTTGACGCGCTGCGTCAAGAATTGAGTTGGACGCGTTATCGACGATAAATTAGATTAAATGTAAATATTAAACTTAATCAAACCTTACACCCTTTACCTTCTACCCTCAACCTTAAAACCATGAAAATCACCCATACCGAAATATACCGCTTTAGCATACCAATGGAGCCATTTGTTATTGCAACGGGAACCATGCATTTTGCCCAGAATGTATTAATCAGAATTTTTACCGATACGGGCATTCACGGTATTGGAGAATGCTCAGCATTTCCGATGATTGTAGGTGAAACGCAGGAAACCTGCATTGCAATGGCTAAAGACTTCGCCGCCATTTTAAAAGGCAAAGATCCCTTAGAAATTCCGGAGCGGATGAATGATTTACTGGGTTATGCCGATCATAACAATACCATTAAAAGTGCTTTCGATATGGCATTATTTGATATTGCAGCCAAAAATGCAAAATTACCACTGTATAAATTTCTTGGTGGAACCAAACGCACCATAGAAACCGATATGACCATTGGTATCGATACACCGACGGGAATGGCTGTAACAGCATTGAAATATAAAAGCCAGGGCTGCCGCATCCTAAAGATCAAACTGAGCAAAAAAGTACACGATGATATAGAAAGGGTAAAACATATCCGCGAAGCAGTAGGCGAAGATTTGATTTTACGCCTGGATGCTAATCAAGGCTGGAGTTTTGATGACGCTTTATTTGCATTAGGCGAATTGGAAAAATACAATATTGAGTTTTGCGAACAACCAATGCGGACATGGTATGATGATAAACTGCCTGAATTAAATGTAAATTCTCCGATTAAGCTCATGGCCGATGAAAGCTGTTACAACCATCACGATGCACGTAAACTGATCAATAGCCAGTCTACAACTTATTTAAACATTAAATTTTCGAAATCCGGAGGCATTTTAGAAGCGCAAAAAATCCATGAGGAAGCCTTACAACGCGGGGTAAAATGCATGATTGGGAGTATGCTCGAAACCCGGATTGCTTTAAGCGCCAACCTACATTTTGCATTGGCCAGCCCTAATGTGGAGTTTTTTGACTTAGATACTGCCTTGCTGGGCCATTTAGTCGATCCTGTGGTTGGTGGCTTAACCTATAATGGTTACTTTCTTGATGTTTCCGAGGAAATTGGTATCGGTGCAGAGGCTGATGAATTTTTCTTAGAAAAATGTGAAAGTTGGACGGTTTAGTTCAGTTGTTCACTAGTCGATAGTTTATTGGTTTTCCGGCGACCTTAACAATACAATTAATTGGTTTTCAGATACATAATAACCTATTTAAACAATTAAGGATTGTAATCACACATAATAGATCCTGAAACAAGTTCAGGATGACGATGCGCAAGTATATGACTAATGTACTGATGACCAGTGAACCAATGACTAATGAACTAATAACCTATCCAACGCCAAACTATCCCCATTAAAAGCATTAAAATCGACTACGTGACCGATGCCGTTAATTTTGGCTTTATCAGAGTGCTGCCAAAATTTCCAACGGCTTTTATCCATCCTTAGTTTTGGTTGATAATAATGGGCAATCCACAAGGGATAATCATCAAAATGATCGGCTAAATAATCTTCGTAAAATTTAAGTCCGGTATAAACAATTGGTCTTACCTTGGTTTTCATTTCTACATAATTGAGAAAATCAGAAAGTTCTGCCCTCATTTTTAACGGTGAAACACCATCCAGAGATTCAATATCCACAACGGGCGGCAAATCACCTTTCTCAATATTTACCACCTGTAAGAAAAATTTAGCCTGTGTTTTGCCGTCCTTTTTCGGTCTGAAAAAATGATATGCACCACAAATAATCCCTGCTTTTGGGGCTTCGCGCCAGTTGCGTTGAAAATAGGGATCAACCAACATTAATCCCTCTGTGGCTTTTATAAAGGCAAAACGGATACTAACCTCATCCTCTTTCATTTCCTTTACTTTTTGCCAATTTATTTTGCCCTGATAGTAGGAAACGTCGATGCCATGAACGGTATATTTTTTGGGGATTTTGATGTTAAAACTTTCGTAAGTTCTGTAATTTGGGTCTTGCCCCCAATCTTTAACCCAGCGCCAGGTCGCCACAAAACTTCTTAAAACATAACCGTAGTAAAATGGAGAGAGTAAAACCAACAATAAGCCTGCAATAGCCAATTTAAGTTGAACCGAAACACCCTGCTTCTTTTTTCTGCTTGTTGTGGGTTTTCTGGTTGCAGGTTTCCTAACGGCAGGTTTTCTGGCAACAGGGGTCTTGTTTATTGGGGTTCTTTTCTCTGGCGGCATTTGATCGGTTTCCGGATGCAAATTTGTGAAAAATTATGGGATATTTTTTTGCTCTTCTTTTTTTAATCTAACATGCGGATATTGAATTCAGATGATTAATTAACATCTGGCTTTTGCTATTTTTACCGCATCTAAATACAGCATGTTCAAACTTATTTTCAACACCTATAAAACATCATTCAGCGGATTAAGCAGAGAAACCTGGCTATTGAGCTTTGTGATATTGTTTAACAGATTCGGAAGCATGTCAGTTCCATTTATGGGGCTGTTCGTTACCCAAAGTTTGCATAGATCGGTAACAGATGCAGGCTTAATCATCATTTTATTTGGTGTTGGTTCTGTTCTTGGCTCAGCAACAGGTGGAAAATTAACAGACATGATTGGCTTTCGCCCGGTACAGGTTTTATCCTCCATCGTTAGTGGCCTGTTATTTATTTTATTTTCTACCCTCACCCACTTTTATAGTCTTTGTATCCTGGCGGTTGTAATCAGTTTTTTCTCGGAGGCTTTCCGACCGGCCAATTTTACAGCGGTTGCCCACTATGCCGCGGAAGGTACTTTAACGAGATCATACTCTTTAAACAGGTTGGCTACAAACATGGGCTGGTCTATAGGGATCAGTTTTGCAGGTATAATCGCTTCTATTAATTATAGATTACTTTTTATTGTTGAAGGCGTTGTAAGTATTATTGTGGGTTTGTTGATCTTATCATTTTTACCACAGGTGAAGGGCTTTATCAAGAAAGCAAAGGAAACAGCCAATAATATGATTATTATGAAACCGTGGCAAGATGCTTTCTATGTAAAGTTTATCCTTCTCACCACAATATTTATTACCTGTGCCTTTTTAATGTTCAGGATTGTGCCCGTATTTTTTAAACAAGAATGGCATATTGATGAATTCGCCATCGGCCTTATCATCGGGATCAATGGCGCTGTTATTGCCCTTTTCGAAATGGTGATGATCAATAAAATTGAAGCAAAACGATCGCCCATATTTTTCATCGTTATAGGTGCTGTTCTATTTTCGGCTGCTTATGTGATACTAAGTGTTCCAATAAGTCTTCACATTGTTATGGCGATATTAACCATTGTTGTTTTTACTGCAGGGGAGATGCTTACCTTACCTTTTATAAACACCATTGTAATCAGCAGGAGTAACGCGCACAACAGGGGACTATATGCCGCAGGCTATACCTTAAGTTGGTCCTTTGCACAACTTGCTGGTCCGTATCTGGGCTTTTTAGTAGCGGAGAATCTTGGCTATAACTGGCTTTGGTTGGGATTGGCGGGTATGCTTTTATTATGCACCTGGGGATTTAATACACTGAATAAAAAGCAGGCAAAAACTGTTTTGCTAAAAAGCGAAGCGCAGCTGGAAACTGAATAAAATTTCCAGCCGAACAGCATTTATTTTATTTTACTTTTTGGGCTTTTACACCTTCGTTTGTAATTTTTACTGGAAGAATATTACCAGCGGCGTCAAACTTCATTTCATCAATACAGGTAACTCGATGATTGCCATCAGTTTCGGTTAAGGGGCGGCGGTGGTAAACAATGTAATATTGTCCTTTTTTCTCGTTGATAATTACAGAGTGATGGCCTGCCCCAGTAGCGATAGAGGGATCTTGCTTTAATATTTTGCCAATCCTTTTAAACGGCCCAAATGGCGAATCGCCAACGGCATAAGCTACCGAGTAATCAGGACCAGTCCAGCCGCCTTCGCTCCACATGAAATAATATTTACCATTTCTGATGAACATATATGGCCCTTCTACGTAATTATCAGGCGTAATTTCTTTAAAGGTTTTGCCATCTTCAAATGGCAAAAAGCCAGTAAAATCTTTATTCAACTTGGCAATATTACAGTGTTTCCAGCCACCATAAATTAAATAATACTGGCCATCTTTATCTTTAAACACAAACTGATCAATAGGTTGAGCGCCATTATAAAACTTATCTACCAAAGGTTTCCCTAAATGGTCTTTATACGGTCCCTCTGGTTTATCGGCAATGGCTACACCAATTCCACCGATTTCTTTATCACTCTGAATATCGTTGGCACCAAAAAACAGGTAATACTTTTTGTCTTTTTGAACAATTGCTGGGGCCCACATGGCTTTATTGGCCCATTTTACAGCGGCCGTATCTAAAATATGTGGGTGTTTTTTCCATTTCACTAAGTCGTCTGATGAAAAGGCATCTAAAAAAACCTGTTCTTTATACCTGGCCGAATAAGTGGGATAAACCCAATACTTATTGTTAAAAATAGCAGCATCAGGGTCTGCATACCAGCCTTGAAATATTGGATTTCCAGACTGGTTAATCGATTTAGTATCTTGAGCTAAAGAAGTAAGTCCAGATAAAAGTAAAAGAGATGTGAATAGATATTTCATGGCAGCAATTTAGAAAAAAATAGCTATTAAAAAAATTTAGCTCATTCTATTTGTAGCTGCAAAGAATGGAAAGTAACATCTCAAAGATGTTTAAGGATGGTATGGTCTTCGAATATGCTACCATTAATAGACTCCAATAGAAAAAATCGTCATTGCTTTGAAGAACAGCCCGCTGTAAAATAAACCCGACAGAGCTAAATAGCCCGGAATGGAGCGCAGCGAAATGAGGACTATAAGCGATGGCGGGGCTACAGCACCTATAAAATACAGGATGCTCATTTTCATAATAAATCCCCTCTCAATAAATTAGGCAGGTCTTCGACTCCGCTCAGACTGACAATAGAAGTTAAATTTACTTAGTCGTTTTGGAAAGCAAAACTTGTAGCAGTTGGGGTAAAGCAGCCCCGCCCTTCGTTTCAAATCCTCGGCCTCATGCTTCGGCCTATGGGTTTTACACTACGGTCAGGTTTAGGTTGCAGGGCTACCATTGCTATTCAGGGCTGCAGGATGCATAAATCCTCCTTGCAATAACAAGCGTTTCCAAAAAGAACTGCACTTTATCCAATAAACCCGACAAAGCTAAATAGCCCGGAATGGAACGCAGCGAAATGAGGACTATAAGCGATGGCGGGAATACAGCAGCTATGAAATACAGGACACTCATTTCCAAAAAAAAATCCCTGCTTAATAAATTAGGCCGGTCTTCGACTGCGCTCAGACTGACAATAAAAGTTAAATTTATTTAGTTGTTTTGAAAAGCAAAACTCGTAGCAATTCGGTTTAAGCAGTCCCGCCCTTCGTTTCAAATCCTCGGCCTCATGCTTCGGCCTGTGGGTTTTTCACTACGGTCAGGTTTAGGTGGCGCAGCAAACCGTACTATCTGGAGCTGTAAGGAGCATAATTAATGGCGTTGCAGAAAACAGGCCTTACTCTGGAAAACGGGCCACTGTTAAATAAACCCGACAAAGCTAAATAGCCCGGAATGAAGTGCAACGAAATGAGGACTATAAGCGATGGCGGGACTACAGCACCTATGAAACAGTGAACGCTCATTTCCAAAAAAGAAATCGTCATCTCGACTGGAGCGCAGTGGAATGGAGAGATCTATCTAGACAGATTTCTCGACTGCGTTGCACTCCGCTCGAAATGACGATCTGTTGAGTCAGAACGGATAAATTAAATCAAGCTTATTTGCTCAGTTCTGCGAAATATTTATGGAATAACGGTAAAGTCTCTATTCCTTTATAATAATTGTAAATATCATATTTCTCATTTGGCGAGTGTAGCGCATCGCTATCTAAACCGAAACCAAAAAGTACCGATTTAATGCCCAATACATCTTCGAATAAAGCCACAATAGGAATACTGCCTCCGCCGCGTGTTGGAATAGCTTTTTTACCAAAACTATCTTCAATTGCTTTTTCGGCTGCCTGGTAAGCAATACTATCAGTTGGGGTTACCACTGGTTCGCCGCCATGATGAGGCGTAACCTTTACCTTTACATTTTTAGGCGCAATGCTTTCGAAATGTTTGGTAAAAATCTCGGCAATTTCTTCTGAGCTCTGGTGAGGAACCAAACGCATAGAAATTTTTGCATTGGCTTTACTTGGCAATACGGTTTTTGCACCTTCACCAATATAACCGCTCCAAATTCCGTTTACTTCTAAAGTTGGACGGGTACCTGTACGCTCTAAAGTTGAATAACCTTTCTCACCCCAAACCTCTTCGATATCTAAATCCATTTTGTATTCTGCTTCGTCGTAAGGTGCAGAATTTAATGCTTTTTTCTCCTCATCTGTTAACTCAAGTACTTTATCATAAAAGGCAGGGATAGTGATGTGGTTATTTTCATCGTGTAATGAAGCGATCATTTTACAAAGGATAGTTGCAGGATTAGCCACTGCCCCACCGTAAACTCCAGAGTGTAAATCGCGGTTCGGACCAACTACTTCAACTTCCATATAAGCTAAACCACGCAAACCGGTTTCGATTGATGGATGTTCCATGCTAATCATCGAAGTATCAGAAATTAAGACTACATCAGCCTTTAAACGCTCGGCATTCGCGTTTACAAAAATACCCAGATTTGCAGAACCCACCTCCTCTTCACCTTCGATCATAAATTTAACGTTGCAGGCCAAAGTATTGGTTTGCATCATCAGTTCGAATGCTTTTACATGCATATAAAACTGTCCTTTATCATCGCAAGCGCCGCGGGCATAAATTTTACCATCGCGTACTGTTGGCTCAAAAGGTGGTGTATGCCAAAGTTCTAATGGATCGGCCGGTTGAACATCGTAATGACCATATATTAAAACAGTGGGTAAAGAAGCATCTATAATTTTTTCGCCATAAACAATAGGATATCCTGCGGTTGGGCAAATTTCTACCTGATCCGCACCTGCATCTTTTAATTTCTGAGCAACATAATCAGCTGTTTTTAAAACATCGCCTTTGTATTTCGGATCAGCACTTACCGATGGAAAACGCAATAACTCAAACAACTCATCTAAAAAACGTTGTTTGTGCGTTTCTACATAATTTTTAATCTCTTGCATAACAAAATGAATTTCGACAAATATAGGCTTTACCAAATAAAAGGCACTTAAGCGGTTAATAAATTATCCCCATACCAGGGTAAAATTTTGCTTATAGCCAGACGGTTAATGGGTTTAATTATTTTTTAAAGCTCAAAATCAATGTGTTATCTTAAAACTTAAAACACGTCTTTTAACAAATACAAAAAAATGATTTAATGTCTGTAAAAAAATATAGTACAGCATTGTTTATATTTACTTTTTTGTAAATTGCACCAATAACAGATATCCTTAAATCCTGTACGAAAGAATTTTAACAATGAAGTTTAGCGCAAAAGTATTTCTATCTCTGCTGCTGCTTCTTGTTGTCCGCATTTCTTCCTTAGCTCAAGCCCAGCCCCCTACTCGGGTAAGTTGCCCGGAAGCAGCCCAATATTATTCGAAAGACAGTATAAATATTGTAACCTTCGGAGCCAGTACCGTAGAAGGTGTAAATGGGGTTGGTTTTCAAACCATGCTGCAGAACAATTTTATAAATTGTTATACGAATAAAATCGTGGATATTACCAATCATGGTATTGGTGGCCAGACTACTTTTCAGGGATTACTCAGAATTGATAACGCGATAGCCAATAGAACGGGCTTTATTGTAATTGATATGGGCATTAATGATGCTATTGCAATGACTATTGGCAAAGGAAGTGTAGCCGAAACCGTTGCTAATATGCGGGTATTGATTACAGCAAGCCTTAAACAAAAGTTAGTTCCTATTTTGTGTACACTCCAGTTTGTTGATGATAGGACCATTAAAAGTTATGTGGCTGTAAATACCAATATCAGAAACCTTAATACAGCCTACAGAAAATTAGCTGCAGAATATAAAATATACTTAGCTGATGTAAACGCTGCCATGAGGCGCGATTTTTCGCTTTATCAGGATCCATTTCATCCTAATGCACGTGGTTACAGGTTGGTAAGCTATGTAATTTTCGACGCCATTAATAAAGCGATTTTTGATAAATTCTTAAAGTTTACCGTTTCTCAGAATTACCCTAATCCTGCAGCTATGCAAACATTTATTGATGTTGTTTTGCCCGAAACGGATAAAATTAATATTCAGATTTTTGATTTAATGGGCCGCTTGGTTAAAACAGTAGTAAATGAATACCTCAATACCGGAAAACACACCTTAGAAATCAACACCTCTACCTTTGTTCCCGGCATTTATTTCTTTAAAATCTCTTCCGATTCAGGTCAATATAACACTGCAAAAAAGTTTATTGTAGCGAGGTAACAAAAGATTTAAATATTAGTCTATTTATAGATTAATATGTTTTATACCTTTAACCATGACTACTGAGACACTTTTCACCAATGAAGTTATTGATCTCGATCTTCTTCCAAAATACGAAGACATTCAGTTAAGCAGGCCACATCCCGATTATTGGAAAATCATCTGTATTAATCTACTGATCTTTTTTGGCCTGCTGGGAATAACTGTTGGTATACTCCTATTCTTTGTTGATGAAGTAAAACCAAATGTCAAATGGATTATCCCCCTTTATTTAGCTTTATTAGCTACCTTCTTTCTACTCTTTCGCGCGAGTTTTAAGAAACGGGGGTATGCCATCCGCACACATGATGTAATATACAAAAGTGGTATTATCGCCGAATCGACAACAATTGTTCCTTTAAACAGGATTCAGCATATCGAATTAAATGAAGGGATTTTTTCCAGAATATATAAACTGGGATCATTACAGCTATTTACTGCAGGTGGCCAAACAGGGCATATCCATATTTCGGGGATTGCAATTGATGATGCCAAGCGTATCAGGGATCTGCTTTTGAAAAAACTAGACCTGCTTGAAAATCCAGCAACAGCATTGAATGCCAATGAATAACGATTTTAGCAAACCGCAGCGTGAATCGGCCTTTGGCATCATTATAATGGGTGCGCATACCATGCTAAAAATTGGCAAGGCGAGTTTTTTCTTATTCATTATTGCCTTTGTAAAGATGTCGAGCACTTCTTTTACCTATCTCATATTAGGCATTTCCGCTATCATTGTATTCAGTTTCATATTTGCTTATTTATGGTATTTAAAATTTACGTTCTTTTTAGATAAAGAAAAGCAGGAATTTGTGGTGAATAAGGGCATATTCAACCGCGATCAGGTAATTATTCAGCTTGATAAAATACAGCAGGTTAACATTAACCAGAATATTCTGCAGAAAATTATCGGCGTTTATGGGTTAAAAATTGATACAGCCGGTGCTCATGGAGAAGAAGTAAGCATAAAAGCAATTGACGAAACTTCTGCCTATAACCTTAAAGAACATTTATTAAATAGAAGAACTGTAACTGAAACACAATCGGAAATTGAACATGAAAACCACAAAACAGCAGAAACACCATTTTTAAGAATAAGTGCCTGGACTTTGTTTAAAGTAGGACTAACCTCTAATTATGGCCAAAGTTTAGCTTTACTTGCTGCTTTTTTTTACACCGTTATTTATGAGGGCAGGCAATTGCTTGATGCTTTTAAAATTAATAAAGATGAAATTCAGAGCGCAGTAACGGGTATGCTGACAATAGTTACAATTTTTATCTTAATTGCATGCCTTTTAATTGTACTGTTAATTATTAACCTGGTTAGAACCTTTTATAAGTATTTCGAGCTGGAAATTAGCGAGCATAAAAACACACTCTTACTCTCTTCAGGGCTTATTGCCAAGAAAAACACCTTGATTAGCCCAAATAAAGTCCAGATTACAAAATACAGCCAGAATTACTTTCAGAAAAAGATGAATATGCTAAATATGCGTTTAAAGCAGGCTCATTTTGGTCAAAGTAAAAAAGGGCATGAAATGCAGGGAAATACCTTAGAAATTCCGGGATGTAACCCTGGCGAAAGGGACGAATTGTTAAAAATGATATTGGGCCAAACACCTTTAAAAGCAAAAACTTTCATTCCCGACTGGCGTTTTTTGAATTTACCTATTTTCTTTAAACTGATTTTGCCTGTGATGGCATTTTTAATTATTTCGTTTAACGTTCCTGAGGTTAAGCCCTATATCGGCGTATCAATTGCTTACTTAATAATTGGTATTTTGATGATTTATATCAGTTATCGCCGACATAAGGTTTCAGTAAGTCAAAATTTCATCATCAAAACCAGCGGGATTTGGGATATTTCAAATGAAATTGTAGTACCAAATAAAATTCAGGCCATTACCACTTTTCAATATCCATGGCATAAAGGGGTCGATGTTGGTCATCTCACTTTACACACGGCTGCGGGTCAGATTCATTTTAAATATGGCAATTATACCGAAATTAAACAGCTGGTAAATTACTGGCTGTATCAGGTAGAACGTAAAAATGAAAATTGGATGTAAATTTTTAAAGAACTAAACAATTAATATGAATACCAGGGAACAGATCATTTTAAATGAAGATAGATTATTAACGGCCATAAAGAATGGTGATATTGAGGATCTCGATCAGCTTTTGCATGAAGATTTACTTTTTAACCTGCCCAATGGAGTAACCATAACTAAGGCTATGGATATGGAAACTTATATATCCGGAAATTTGGTTGTAAATTCTATCCTACCGGCTGAACAGCAAATTAATCTGATTAACGATACTGCAGTTGTTAGTGTGAAAATTGAGCTAAAGGCAGTATATACTTCACAATCCATCGAAGGTATTTTCAGATATTTAAGAGTATGGAAGTTGTTTGATCAGGAATGGAAAGTAATTGCCGGAAGTTGTGTGGCTATATAAAAATAACAGCTGCCAGGTTTAAATCCAGGCAGCTGCTATAATTCAATTAATTCTGGTATGCCGCAGCAAACTCATCCGCAAAATCTTTAAGCTTAATGCTGCCTAAAATGGGCCTATTTTTATAATAGTCTACAAAAAGTTTATTACTTCTGATCGCATCCCCCATTTCTACATAGTTTTTGGCTATTTCTTCAGGTAAACCTGCTCCTACCATTCCGTTAAATGCATCTTCACCGCTAAACTCTATCCATGGTAATTCTGGCTTACCCACTGCAGTACCTAATACTTTTGCAACATCAGACGGCGTACTTTCATCATCACTGGCTACATACTGTATAGTTTTGCCTGTAAAATTACTTTCCAATACTTCGGCAGCCACTTCAGCAATGTTACGGGGATGCACCAAAACAAGTTTCGAATCGGCGCCAAAATTAGACCCTAATATGTTTGCATGTTTAACCATATCGATGTTGGCTAAAAAGTTAATGTAAAAATAACCGGCACGTAAATGTCTTACATCAACTCCATTTAATGTGGCAAAAATATTTTCTACATCATGTAATCCTGCAATTGGGCCTGTCCCATCTGGCAGATCTGCACCTACGCTACTTAAATTCACTACTTTTTTAACGCCCGACTCTTTTATGGCAGCTGCATAATTTTCGCCGATACCTTTAATATATGCCCTAAATTTTGGTGCTGCAAAATTTGGTGGCACCATGGTGTAAATGGCATCAGACCCGGTAAAAGCATCTTTTAAAAATCCGGTATCGCTTACACTACCAATTAAAGGTATTGCACCTAGCAATTTAATTTCTTCGGTTCTATCGGTGTTACTGCTAATAATTTTTACTTCATGGCCTTTGGCTACCAGTATTTCGGCAAGGGGTTTAGTGATATTACCTACTGATCCTGTTAATGTTATTTTCATGATTTTTTTGTTTTTAAATATTGAAAACAAAGTTATATTTGTACTTACTTTTATACAAGTACTTACCCCAAAGTATGTAACTATGACAGCTGTTAAAGAAAGTTCGACCCGTAATTTTAATAAAGGTGTAGCGTTAACCAGCTGCCCGGTTACGTTTGTAATGGAAAAAATTGGTGGTTATTGGAAGCCGATTATTATTTTTCATTTAATGAGTGGCCCAAAACGTTATAGTGAGTTAAAACGTGCGATACCACAGATAACTGAAAAAATGCTTATACAGCACTTAAAGCAATTGCAAAATGATGACCTCGTTCATCGGGATGCACAAGCTGTTGTTCCTCCCGTAGTTACCTATAGCCTCACAAAATCGGGGCAGGATCTTTTTCAGGTATTAGATTCGATGGTAGATTGGGCCGTTAAAAATGGCTCTGTTTAACCTTTATACGTACTCATCTGGACAATTAGAATTACGAACGAATATATAGATAGGTTTTAAATCATTAATAGTAGCACAAACTAAATGGTATGAACCTTTGGAAAGCGAAACGCGGGAGCCAACTTGATTACCCGCACAGGCATTGCGCTCCGAAAAGAAAATTGGTCGATATAATTTTTTCATTGATTGGAAATGAGAGGGTGGTTTTCATTGGAGATTGCAGTCCTGCTGTTCGCTGTAGCCCTCATGCTTCGGGGCTGCCGCTGCCATCAGGTTTATGAACAGCGTAGGTACAAAAGCAGCCTCAAAAATGAAATACGGATCTAACTTTTCCAAAAACCAAAAAAAATCATTTTAAGTGGGCGGGAACGCCTACAGTATCATAATGCCCTTGATGTTTCCTGCTTGCTTATAAACAGCAATCACCTCATCCGCATTTTGCATCATCTTTTTTACGGTAATCGAAACATATTTCCCTGTTTTTGAAGCTTGCTCAATAAACTCATCATCAGGTAAAATGGCACGTAAGTCTTGTATTTTATCTAGCCCGCCAGTAATAATAAATTTAAAATTATAAACCCCCGGAAACTGCTCAACACTTTCTAGTTTCTCTTTTAAATTAGCATAAATATCTCCATTATCCCCATCGGGGATATCAGTAAACTCAATATCCTTATTATTTTTATTCTCATCCATAACGAAAGCATATCAAATTTTATACCCAAATAAACAGGGTGCAATTCTGACAGAATTAACGTTTATTTTAATTAAAATACCGCCATTTTAGCGAATCGAAGGGACGAATGGTTAATGCCCTATAGGTTGCCTTTTACGCTTCAACAATAATTTATTAGCGCTACAAATGCGAGATAGATTCTGAAATGAATTCAGAATGACGAGCTATAAAATTAAAGCTATAGGTTTAAACCCTCAATAGTAGCACAATAAAACGAGTTCAGAATAACGAACGATAAAATAGCCTGTGGGTTTTAAACCTTTAATAGTAGCACAAACCCAATTTACATAAACCTTAGCGAAGCGGATACCGGCCTTGTGGGCAATGCCTGCAGCCGTATGAGCAAAGCAAAGGACTGCAGAACCCAATGAAATACTAATGTAGCTTTTCTAAAAACCGAAGATAGCTCTGCGATAGCGATAGTTAGCCTTATAAAAACAAGGTGCAATTGCCATATAAGACAGATAAGCCAATAACGGATAGATTCACCACGAAGTGGCTGCCCGACACAAAAATTAATAAGTATAGCTAATAAAACAAATCCGATAGCTATCGGATCAGAATGACGAACGATTAGGGCGACCGATTAGGTTTTAAACTAATTACTAACAACTTTGGCAAAAAGCGATAGGAATTGTTATTTTTGAACCTCAAAAAACAGGAGCCGATTTGGATTATTTAGCAGGATTAAACCCACAACAAAGAGCAGCAGTAGAGAACACAAAAGGACCCGTAATGATAGTGGCGGGTGCTGGTTCGGGCAAAACCAGGGTAATTACTTATCGTGTGGCCCACCTGATTCAAACAGGTACCGACCCCTTTAACATTTTGGTTTTAACCTTTACCAACAAAGCGAGTAAGGATATGCGCGAGCGTATTGGTAAAGTGGTTGGTGCAGAGGCAAAGAATATTTGGATGGGCACTTTTCACTCTGTTTTTGCCAAGATTTTACGGGTAGAGGCCGAGAAAATAGGTTATCCAAGCAATTTTACCATTTACGATACCGATGATAGTAAAAGTGTAATCCGGGCCATTTTGAAAGAAATGCAGCTGGATGATAAATTATATGCAGCGAATTTTGTTTTTAATAGAATTTCATCAGCCAAAAATAATTTAATTTCCTGGGGCGAATATCAAGCTAACGACCAGATACAGGCCGAAGATATCCAGAATAAACGCCCATTAATCGGCCAGATTTACGAAACCTATGCTAAACGCTGTTTTAGAGCTGGGGCAATGGATTTCGACGATTTGTTATTCAAAACCAATATTTTATTGAAAGAACATCCTGATGTTTTAAATAAATATCAACAGAAATTTAGATACCTGATGGTGGATGAGTACCAGGATACCAACTTTTCGCAGTATACCATTGTGAAAAAACTGGCTGCTGCTTATCAGAACATTTGTGTGGTAGGTGATGATGCACAGAGTATCTATGCCTTCCGTGGCGCAAATATCCAGAATATTTTAAATTTCGAACGCGATTATCCTGATTTAAAGGTTTATAAATTAGAACAGAATTACCGTTCTACCCAAAATATTGTTGATGCAGCGAGCAGTATCATTGCCAACAACAAAAACCAGCTCGAAAAAAACGTGTTTTCTGAAAATGCAGAAGGAGATAGAATTAAGGTTTCTCGTGCATTTACCGATAACGAAGAAGGTAAATTAGTTGCTGAAGCCATTATTCAGGAGCGCAGTACGAAAGGTTATCAACACAGCGATTTTGCCATTTTATACCGTACCAATGCACAAAGCAGGGCGATGGAGGAAGGCTTACGCAAACTTAATATTCCTTACAGGATATATGGCGGCCAATCTTTCTACCAACGTAAAGAGATTAAAGATTTAATTGCTTATTTTCGTTTAACTTTTAATCCGAAGGATGAAGAAGCAATAAAACGTGTAATCAATTACCCTAAACGTGGTATTGGAGATACTTCTATCGATAAAATTATTGTTGCTGCAGACCAGAACGATAAAACCATGTGGGATGTAATTTCGAATGCACACCAATATGTTGATGGCCGTTTAGCTAATCAACTGAACGATTTTGCCATGATGGTACAAAGCTTTCAGGCAGAAGCTAAAAAGCTCGATGCTTATGATACCGCTTTGTTTATTGCCCAACATGCTGGTATTTTAAAAGAATTATATACCGACGAGAGTGTTGAAGGACGTAGCCGTTACGAAAACATACAAGAGTTATTAAATGGTATAAAGGAATTTGCCGAGCGCGAAGACATTGAAGAAAAAGGTCTTGATATCTTTATGCAGGATGTTGCCCTTTTAACCAACGATGATAAAGATGGTGATAAGAATAAGGATACAGTTTCTTTAATGACGATCCACTCAGCCAAAGGTTTGGAGTTTAAAAACGTGTTTATAGTAGGATTGGAAGAAAATCTATTCCCTTCGCAAATGTCGTTAACCAACCGCACCGATTTAGAGGAAGAACGCCGTTTATTTTATGTGGCCATCACGCGTGCTGAGGTAAAACTAACCATCACCTATGCTACTTCGCGTTACCGCTGGGGCACTTTAACCAACTGTGAACCAAGCCGTTTCATTAACGAAATTAGTCCGAAATTTTTAGAATTGGATGTAAAACCATCCAAGTCGAACAGTTTTGAAGGTAATTTCGACGATGACCGCAAAACATGGACCTCGCAGCCACGTGATTTCTTTAGCAAACCGAAACCAGCGGCCGGCGCAACTACTTCTGCCCCACCTGTCCGTCCGAAAACAACATCATTACTGGCTAAAGCGCACATACCAACACCAGGTTTTACCCCATCACAACCACAAGAATTTCAAGGTGGTATGGAGGTTGAACACGAAAAATTCGGCTTTGGAAAAATCATCAGCTTGGAAGGAACCTTACCAGATGTTAAGGCAACGGTATTCTTCCAGGGTTTAGGCAACAAACAGTTACTGCTTAAGTTTGCAAAACTGATGATTGTAAAATAGTCCAGATTTTTAATCTGGTCACAGAAAACCAGAAACATATAAAATCAACAGCGATTCGTCATCCTGAACTTGTTTCAGGATCTTTAATAGATAACATTTAATAGATGCTGAATCAAGTTCAGCAGGACGATCACTTTTGAAAATTACACCAAACTCTGTGCTCTCTGTGCTTTTCTCTTCGTGCTCTTTGTGGTTAAAAAACACTGAATCTCCGTGACTAAAAACTTGAAAAACCACAAAATTATCCTTATTATTGAACTCGGTTCCTCCGATTACAAACCATGCAACTTACCAGGTTAGAAATTAAAGGTTTTAAGAGCTTTGGCGATAAAGTGACCATCAATTTTAATGAGGGTGTTACGGCTATTGTTGGTCCTAATGGTTGCGGAAAATCCAATGTAATCGACGCGATGCGCTGGGTTTTGGGCGAACAGAGTACCAAAGCACTGCGTTCAGAAAAGATGGAGAACATCATTTTCAACGGAACAAAAAACCGTAAACAGGCGCAGCTTGCCGAGGTTTCATTGAGTTTTGATAATACCAAGAACATCCTGCCAACAGCCTATTCACAGGTTACCGTAACCCGTAAACTCTATAGAAATGGCGATAGTGAATATCGTTTAAACGATGTTCAATGTAGGTTAAAAGACATTACCGACCTTTTTCTGGATACCGGAATCGGCTCTGATAGTTATTCGATTATTGAGCTGAAAATGGTTGATGAAATTATTACCAATAAAGAACATAGCCGCCGTTCTTTGTTTGAAGAAGCATCGGGGATCTCGAAATACAAATTACGCAAAAAACAGACTTTCAGCAAGTTAAAAGACACTGAAGCCGATTTAGAGCGGGTTGAAGATTTACTTTTCGAGATCGAAAAAAACCTTAAAACCTTAGAAAATCAGGCACGTAAAGCTGAGCGTTATTATAAGTTAAAAGAGCAATATCGCGAATTGAGTGTTCAGTTGGCTACACACCGCATTGCCTTCTTCCGTACCGACTTAAATGCTTTAGAAACACAGGAGCAAAATCAACAGGTAAACCGTACAGCACTCAGTACAAAAATAGATACGGGTGAAGCCGAATTGCAAAAGCTTAAACTAGGTAGTATCAATCAGGAAAAGAACCTTTCCGTACAACAAAAGGCTACAAACGAGTTTGTTTCCAAAATCCGTGCTTATGAGAGTGAGAAAAAAGTTAAGAACGAGCAGATGCGTTTTTTACAGGAAAAAGAAACACGTTTATCTGGCGAGCTCGAAAAAGATAAAAACCAGGTTAACCACATTAAATACAACATCAAACGCTTAAATGAAGAAGTTTTAACTGAAACTGAAGTCTTTAACCGACTTGAATCTGATTTAAAAAGCTTAAAATCTACGCTTGATACTTTACGCGAGCAACAGCAGACCGAGAAAAACAGGATTGATAACCTGATCAAATCGGTTAACGAATTGCAAAACCAAGTATACCAATCACAAAAGGAAATAGATATCCTAAATATTCAAAAAGATGCGCTGGTACAGGAAACCAACCGGAATGTTGACGATACCGAAACCAAAACATTAGAATTAAAGGCTTTCGATCATGCTTTGGCCGAACTTGATATTCAGGTTAGGGAGAAGCAGGCCAATATTAAAAACCTAACGGAAGCTGAAGAACTTTTAAAAGAAAAACTGGCTGCTTCAGAAATCAATTTAAGTTCGAACAAGGAAAAACTTACGGCCGAAAACCGTAAAAAAGATGCCAAGCAGAACGAATATAACCTGACCAAATCGCTGGTTGATAGTTTAGAGGGTTTTCCTGAATCGATCCGTTTTTTGAAGAAAAACAACGCTTTTGCTAAAAGTGCCCTGCTCCTTTCTGATATTTTATTCTGTAATGAAGATTACCGCATAGCTATTGAGAATTACCTCGAGCCGGTAATGAACCATTATGTGGTTGATCAATATGCAGATGCAGTACAGGCCATTAATCTCTTAACCGATGCCAGCCGCGGACGTGCAAACTTTTTCATTTTAGAAAATGTACCCGATAAAAACCCAGTTATTGGTACGCATGAAGGACTAATTTCAGCGTTATCAGTCATTGAAGTCGACAAAAAGTACCAGCACCTCTGCAACCTGCTTTTGCAAAATGTTTACATCGCAGTAGCTGAGCAAGAAAATCTTTTCAAAGCCACACCAACAGATAGTTTAACCATTTTGGCTAAAAATGGCAAATATGCCCAAACTAAATTCACACTGGCGGGTGGCTCGGTGGGTTTATTCGAAGGAAAAAGGATTGGCCGCGCCAAGAATTTAGAAAACCTGGCCAAAGAGATCAAAGCTTCAGAATCGTTGATTAATCAGTATGATGCCGCAATTAAAGCCGAAACTGATAATATATTTAACCTAAAAGAAGCTTCAAAAATCAATCAGATCAATGCTTTGCAACAAGAAATGAACCGTTTAAACAACGAACATATTTCTGTGCAAACCCGTCGTGATCAGTACCAGGAGTTTATTACGACCAGCGAAAACCGTAAGACAGATATTGCCCAAAAGATAGTATCCATAGAAAAAGCCTTATCGGAAAAATTGCCGGCATTGGTTCAATTGCAAAAAGACCAGCAAGAAGCGCATATAGATTTACAAGAACAACAACTTAATTATCAGGAAATCGCCGATCAGGTAAACGAAAGCGCGGGCAAATATAACCAGGATAATATTCGTTTCCATCAACAACAAAATAAGTTATCAGGCTTAGAAAAAGATTTAGATTACCGTTTTGTACAGGAAGAAGCTTTAAATAAGCGCATCGCACAAAACGACAAAGAATTACAGGAAGCACTAACCCAAATTACGGCAACGCTACAGCACACTGACCTGAACGACGATACGCTTTTAGAGATGTATCAACAACGTGAAGAGATGGAAAAAGGGCTTGCAGAAGCTGAGCAAGCTTATTTCACAAGCAAAGGAAGCATTAACGAGGTTGAAAACGACCTGACCAATATCCGTAAAACCCGCGAAGAAACAGATTTCTTATTAACTGAGATTAAGGATAAAAAAAACGCATTAAAAATCGACCTGAATGCATTAAAAGAACGTTTAGCCGTCGAATTCAACATCGACATCAACGACCTTTTAGAAACAGATACCGAAATTGAAGTTTTAGAAAGTGAGTTTGATCTCCGTCAAAAGGTAGAGCGAATGAAACGTCAACTCGACGAATTTGGTGCCATCAATTCTATGGCAATGGAAGCCTTTAAAGAAATGGAAGAACGTTATACTTTTATCCAGAACCAAAAAAAGGATCTTAATGCAGCAAAAACCGATCTTTTACAAACGATTAAAGAGATAGACGACACAGCTAAAGATAAATTTATGCAGGCCTTTACCCAGGCCCGTGAGCATTTTATCGTAGTTTTCCGTTCTTTATTTAACGAAGAAGATAGCTGCGACCTGATTTTATCAGATATCAATAATCCTTTGGAGGCCGATATTGATATTATTGCCCGGCCGAAAGGAAAAAGACCTTTATCCATCAATCAGTTATCCGGTGGGGAAAAGACTTTAACGGCTACAGCGCTATTGTTTTCGCTTTACCTGCTAAAACCTGCTCCTTTCTGTATTTTCGATGAGGTTGATGCACCTTTGGATGACACCAACATTGATAAATTCAACAATATTATCCGTAAATTCTCCGATCAATCGCAGTTTATCATCGTATCGCACAACAAACGGACCATTGCCAGCACTGATATCATTTACGGGGTAACCATGGTAGAACAAGGTGTTTCGAGGGTTGTAGCGGTCGATTTAAGGGAGGTAGCGGCGTAAAAGCTGAAAGACCAAAGCAAAATCTACCGCTTCCGCTATTGCGAAAAGGCTTTTCAGCCGACGAAGCAATCTTTTATTTACATTTTTTCAATTAGAAATGAACGATGTGATTACTTTTTTAATTTCAATTTATTTCGATCGTCATGCTGTCCCGAAGCTTAGGGATCAGCATCTTTCCTGCAATAAAGACCCTGAAATGAATTCAGGGTGACGCCTTATATATTCCAATAATTAATATCTTTAAGAAAAATTAACACGATGGTCGTCCTTTCGAGCGGAGTGCAACGAAGTCGAGAAATCTATTCCGATAGATCTCTCATTCCGCAATGCTCCAGTCGAGATGACGACCCTAGCTTATTACAAAATAATCATGAAAATCCTATATATCCTTCCCTTAGCCATGATGCTAAGCTGCTGTTCATCAGTAAAAAACCAAAATAATACTGCTTCCGGCAAGTTAGATACCCAATTGTTAAAAGATGTTGAGGTATTATCATCAGATGCTTATCAAGGTAGAAAAACCGGAACAAAGGGGGCTGAAATGGCCAGGGCATACATTATAGAAAGATTTCAAAAATTAGGGCTAAAATCTTATCCTCAGCATGTAAACTATGCCCAGGAGTTCACTTTTAACGGAAGAGGCAATACAAAAATAAATGGCACGAACATCATCGGCTACATTCCGGGCAAAGGAACCAATGTTATTGTGGTATCTGCCCATTACGACCATTTAGGTGTAGTAAAAGACGAAGTTTTTAACGGTGCTGATGATAATGCATCGGGAACTGCAGGATTATTAAAAATTGCAGCCTATTTTGCCAAAAACAAACCCAATAACACGATCATTTTCGCCTCTTTCGATGCGGAAGAAATTGGCTTACAGGGTGCAAAGGCATTTGTAGGCAATCCACCAGTGCCTATTAATACTATAGCCATTGATTTAAATATGGATATGATCAGCCATAGTGATAAAGGTGAACTCTATGTCTGCGGGACTTTCAAATATCCTGATTTAAAGAAGTATGTAGATACGACTAAAACCAATATTAAATTACTTTTCGGCCACGACGATCCAAAACAGGGCCACGATGATTGGACAAACCAAAGCGACCAAGGCGCATTTAATGCTAAAAATATTCCATTTTTATATTTCGGTGTAGAAGACCACAAAGATTATCATAAACCTACCGACGAATATTCTACCATCACCAAACCATTTTTCAGTAATGCTGCAAGTACTGTACTGGATGTTGTAAAAAACATCGACAAACAAACAGGTTTACAACAACTGTTAAAAGATAAAATGATCATGATGGACAATCCAAGAAAATCGGAAAGGTTTTAATAAACTGATTGATACAAATCTAAACCTGCCCTATCCGGCAGGTTTTTTTATGCTTTATAAATCTTAAAACAAAAATTATTTAGCTGTATATCAAATAATTACAAATAAAACTATAAAAATAGTTTGAAAACTATTTTTATAGTAGTAACTTCAATTAATCAAACTACAAAAATAGTTTAAATATGATAAAAGAACTCACAAAAGCAGAAGAACAGATTATGCTCATCCTTTGGGAGATGGGTGAAGCCTTAGTAAAAGACGTTATCGAAAAAATGAACGAACCCAAACCTGCTTACAACACGGTTTCGACCGTAATTAGGGTTTTAGAAACTAAAGGCTTTGTTGATCATAAAGCTATCGGCAATACGCATATCTACTTCCCCATTATAAAAGAAACTGATTATAAACGCTTTGCATTAGATAAGGTAATGAGCAACTATTTCGAAAACTCTTACGAGAGTCTGGTTTCGTTTCTGGTGAAAGAAAAAAGTATGAGTACTGAAGAACTCAATGAAATTATCCAATTGGCAGAGAAACTTAAAAAAGATAAGTGATGAGCTGGTTATATTATTTACTCGAAGCAAATCTATACCTTACCCTATTTTATGGATTTTATAGATTATTCCTCCACAGGGAAACCTTCTACAAACTAAACAGATATTACCTGATTTTCAGCTCAATGCTGGCTTTCATAATTCCATTTTTTCAGCTGGAATATTTGAAGAAGGAGGTAGTAATGGACTATACCGGATTTATTCAAGCTCAAGAACAGGCACCATTGTTCAATATAGAAAGTATCTGTTTACTACTGTATTCCGTAGTCTCATTATTTTTTATCTTAAAAATAGTTTGGGGATTGCGCTATATCAAAAGATTGATAAAAAATGCAACTAAAAGTAAAGAAAACGGTATTACATTAATTGAGGTTGAGGACTCAAAAATGGCTTTTTCATTCTTTAATTTATTGTTTATTGACCCTGCTATGAGTCAAAGAAACACCATCGTAAAGCATGAAATGGTCCACATTAACCAGATGCACAGCCTTGATATTCTTTTATTTGAGTTGATAAAAATTTCAAGCTGGTTCAATCCGATTACTTACTTCATTAAAGATGATATCAAACTCATCCATGAATATTTAGCCGACGAGGAAACGACACAAAAAGATATCGCTAAATATGAGTATGCACTATTTTTAATCCAAAATTCATATGGAAATCAAGAAGTTATCCTTACCAATCAATTTTTTAATTCATCAATACTAAAAAATAGAATAAGTATGTTAAACCAAAAAAAATCGGCAAAATGGGCCAGGCTCAAATTGTTATTTATCATTCCACTAGTTGGATTTATGCTGTGCTTATCTACAACAGCATTTACAAAAGACTATAATACTATCCAATTAGGGCAAAAAAAGGAAAGTTTAACCATTGTTCTTCAGGACACTACTAAGAAAAAATCCGATAAAAAGAGATTACCACCTCCACCTCCAAAGGAACCATATACAGCCAAAGCCAAAAAAGTTACGGAAATAACGATAAATGAACCCATTATTAAAAAAGACGACAAAAGAATACCACCTCCTCCACCGGTAGAACCTGGCTCCTTAAAAGCGAAAAAGCTTAGCGTACCAAAAGTGGACCAAGTTCGTTTTGCTCCTCCGAGAGTTAAAAAAGATGGTAAAAAGTTGTCACCACCTGTTGTGAGACAAGATAAAAAGACATTGCCACCACCACCGCCGCCGATTGAGCAAAAACCAGAAAAAAAAGGGAATGACAATGAGCCAAATACGATTAATCTTGTTCAAGCTACAGGCAATAAGGCAATTAAACGGGATCACACATTATCCTCAGATCAAAAAGATATTAAAGAGGTAGTTGTAAAGGGTTATCCTACTCCATCTAAAAAAGAAAGCACCGGAATAAAAACAGTTATTGTATCGCCTGTTAAAGAAGTCACAGTTACAGGCTATCCTTCTAAAAAGCAATAATTATTGTGGTACATAAACCACGTATTTAGTCTCAAAAAAATCTTCCTCAAAATAAGCTGAAAGCGGGTATAATTCTGCTTTCAGTTTTGATTCTTTGATCTCCTCTGCCAAATCGCCTCCTTTTAAATACAAGATCCCATTCGGAATGGCATTTAACGAGTCTTTTTTAAATTTGCCCTGTATCCATGGATAAAATTCTCCTAAACGCGTAACCGCTCTCGATACTACAAAGTTAAATTTCTCTTTAATCTGCTCGGCTCTTAAATGGTCGGCCCTTAAATTCTCCAAACCTAATGTCGAAGCCACTTCTTTTACCACTTTAATCTTTTTTCCGATAGAATCGACCAGATAAAATTCTGTATCAGGAAACAAGATGGCCAATGGGATGCCCGGAAAACCACCACCTGTACCCACATCTAAAACCGATTCGCCAGCTTTAAAATTGCATACTTTAGCGATCCCCAACGAGTGCAATACATGGCGCTCATATAACTCTTCAATATCCTTTCTCGAAATTACATTAATCTGTGCATTCCAAAAGCTATATAAATCGAACAATTGTGAGAATTGAGCAATCTGTTTTTCACTTAGGTTAGGAAAATATTTTAAAACGATATCGGGCTTTACATCAAGCATATTGTAATTGCTAAAGGATTATTGAATTATTTCCAGTTTACTTTTTTCTTGCCAAACAAGGCTAAAAATCCGTTCAGGGTTAAAAACAGAAACAAAAGTATGTCTAAAATCGGGAACCACCAACGCAAATCGCTATAGTTTAAGCGTTTCAGCAATTTTGGATAGATAAAACACCTGATGATGATGCTTAATCCGAGGATTCCTAGGGCAACACATTGCGCCTCACGGCTAAAAAACATACATGCGGCAAAGAACGCATAAAACAAAAACTGAAAAGCAATCTGAAGACTTAAAATAAACTTATGCTTCGATTTATAGAACTTTCCGGCTCCAAAATGACGCTTTTTCTGTCTCAGGTAACCTCCCCAGGTATTATTGGGTTCGCTCCAAACATGGCTATCGCGGTGTAAACGGATCTCTGTATTATATTTATTGGCATGTGCGTTTACGAATAAATCATCATCTCCAGATGGGATATGCATGTGTGCTGCAAAGCCTTTATTTTTAAAAAAAAGCGATTTTTTATAGGCCATGTTACGTCCAACCCCCATATACGGCATGCCTTTTAAGGCGAAAGCCAGGTAATTTACAGCAGTAAAAAAGGTTTCGAACCGGATTAATGCATTTAGCAGGCTTCTTTTCTTCATATAGGGCGAGTAGCCCAAAACAATTTCGGTATTTTCATCGGCAGGCTGTTGCATATTTTTTAACCAATGCTCAGAAGCTGGTGTACAATCTGCATCAGTAAAAACCAACCAATCGTACTTAGCGGCCTTTATACCCATGGTTACCGCAAATTTCTTACCTGCTATAAATTTATCGTTATCTAAAATTTTTACTACTTTCAGGTTACGGTGTTTCTTCTCTAATTGTTCTAAAAACTCCTCTGTACCATCCCAAGAGCGATCGTTAACCACCACAACTTCGAACTCTGGATAATCCTGGCTTAACAATGCAGGCAGATACTGCTCTAAATTTACAATTTCGTTTCGGGCACAAACAATTACACTTAACGGTTTTTGTGCCGATAACGGGATCTCCTCTATGCCTACATTAGCCAATTTCAAATGAACAAAAAGGACATAGTAAAGCTGAACCAAAAGGCAAAAAGCCAATATCGAGAGCAGAATAATTTCAAGCAGGGTTAATATCACGATG
Source organism: Pedobacter sp. ISL-64 (assembly GCF_018613605.1). Taxonomy (GTDB): domain Bacteria; phylum Bacteroidota; class Bacteroidia; order Sphingobacteriales; family Sphingobacteriaceae; genus Pedobacter. The sequence continues at coordinate 409,586 of NZ_JAGGPU010000005.1, forward strand.
GTAAAATAAATAGGCGCAAATTTCTCATTTTTAATCTGTAAATCACTTTTATGTGGATAAAAAATTAAACAAAAATATGCCCTCAATTTTTGCTATTTTTGGCAGATTTTCGACGAGAAAAAACACATATGAACCGCCTACCGTCAAAATAACAATTAGTTTTAATAAAACGTAATTTGATGGTGGTAAGCTCCGCCTAACAATTGGAGAAAAATAAATAGAAACAGATGAAATTTAGTTTACAGGCTAACGATCCACTATCTAAAGCCAGAGCCGGAACGGTAACAACTGCTCATGGCGAAATACAAACCCCTATTTTTATGCCAGTGGGCACTGCTGGAACGGTAAAAGCCGTACATCAGCGCGAACTGAAAGACGATATTGACGCAAAAATCATTTTAGGCAATACTTACCACTTATATTTAAGACCAGGGTTAGATATCCTTGAAAAGGCTGGTGGATTACATCAATTTATTGGTTGGGACCGCCCAATTTTAACAGATAGTGGCGGCTACCAGGTGTATTCTTTAAGTAAAGTTCGTAAAATTAAGGAAGAAGGCGTTACTTTCCATTCTCATATTGATGGGTCAAAACACCTTTTCACGCCAGAATATGCAATGGATATTCAGCGTACCATAGGTGCCGATATTATTATGGCCTTTGATGAGTGTACACCATACCCTTGCGATTATACTTATGCAGCGCAATCAATTAAAATGACGCACCGTTGGTTAAAACGCTGTTGTACCCGTTTTGACAGTACAGAACCTAAATATGGTTTCGACCAGACCCTTTTCCCTATTGTTCAGGGTTCGGTATATAAAGATTTGCGTATAAAATCGGCAGAATTTATTGCCAGCATGAACCGTGAAGGCAATGCCATCGGTGGTTTATCCGTTGGTGAGCCAGCTGAAGAGATGTATGCCATGACAGAAGTGGTATGTAATATATTACCAGAAGAAAAACCACGTTATTTAATGGGCGTTGGTACACCGATCAATATTTTGGAGAATATTGCACTGGGTATCGACATGTTCGATTGTGTAATGCCAACCAGAAATGCCAGAAACGGCATGCTTTTTACCAGAAATGGTATTATCAACATCAGGAATAAAAAATGGGAGAACGATTTCTCTCCATTGGATGCGGAGAGCGATCTTCATGCTGATTTAGTAACCAGTAAAGCATATTTAAGACATTTGGTACATAGTAAGGAGATGCTTGGCGCTCAAATTGCTACCTTGCATAATCTGCATTTTTATCTTTGGCTGGTAAAACAGGCCAGAGAAAAGATAATTGCTGGTGAATTTTACGAGTGGAAAAACAAAATGGTTAAAATATTAGGCAATAAGCTATAAAATGAATCTGTTAAAAGGAAGGATAAAAATCATCGATCAGTATATTATCGGGAAATACCTGGGTACATTTATTTATACGCTGGCCATTTTTGTGATCATTATTGTTGTGTTCGACCTGTCGGAAAAGATGGATGATTTTATGAAAAGTGGCCTGAGTTTTTGGGGAATCCTCTCTAAATATTATGCAGGCTCTATTCCTTTTTATGTGAATATGCTTTCACCGCTGATCAATTTTATTGCGGTAATTTTCTTTACCGCAAAAATGGCCGATCAGACTGAAATTGTACCAATTTTAAGCGGTGGTGTGAGTTTTAACCGCTTTTTATTTCCTTATTTGGTGTCGGCTACGATTATTTTCTCGGCCAACCTACTTTCAAACCTATACATCCTTCCTTACACCAATACCTTAAAAAATAGCTTCGAAAATACGTATGTAAAACGTAATGATCCTTCCACAAAATCAAACATCCATATGAAACTGGATGACAAAACCTATATCTATATTGATAATTTCGACAACAAAACGAATTCAGGATACCGGTTTTCTTTGGATAATTTTAGTGGAGATGTACTCACCAAAAAGATCGTTGCCGAAAATATAAAATGGGATTCGCTTAAACGCAAATGGCAGTTGAACAACTACTCTATCCGTAAGATCGATGGATTGAAAGAAACCATGATTTATGGTAATGGGAAGTTAAAAGATACCATTTTGGATATGCGTCCGGATGATTTTTCGGCATATGACAATGTGGTGCAAAATTTAACTACGAAGGAACTTTCAGATAAGATTAGGAAAGAAAAAATCCGCGGAACGGGCGTAATGAACGATCTTCAGTTTGAAAAATACAAACGTTACCTACACCCACTCTCAGCTTTTGTATTAACGCTGATTGGCGTGGCGCTATCATCACGTAAAGTACGTGGCGGAGTCGGCGTATCGTTAGGTATCGGAATCTTCATTAGCTTCGCTTATATCGTATTTAATCAGTTCACACAGATGTTTTCTACCAAAGGTGGATTACCTCCTTTTGCGGCTGTTATTATGCCTACATTATTCTTTGGCTTATTAGGTTTTTACCTATTAAGAAAAGCACCAAAATAGCGATGGACGTTACCAAAAAGAATTTACTTATCCTTCATCTTACTGTATTTGTTTGGGGCTTTACAGGTGTGCTCGGCAAACTGATTTCTATCGATGCAGTGCCCATGGTCTGGTACCGGGTATTGATTGCCGCAGCTACACTTTTTGCATGGTTTTTAATCACCAAAAAGAACATTAAGATTACTAAAAAACAGTTCATCCAATTCTTTTTAACGGGAGGAATTGTAGCCATTCACTGGATATTTTTCTTTCATGCCATTAAGGTTTCTACCGTTTCAGTAACTTTGGTTTGCCTCTCTTCCTTCACCTTATTTACCGCAATTTTAGAACCGCTGATTAAAAAACAGCCGATACAAATGGGCGATATTCTGATCGGTTTACTGATTATTCTAGGAATATATATGATCTTTAAATTTGAAGGCCAGTATACTTTAGGAATTATTTTTGGTTTGCTAGCGGCAGTCGCATCAAGCCTTTTTTCAACAATAAACTCTACTTTGGTACAAAAAAGTGAGCCTTCCATTATCAGTTTTTATGAGCTTGTTGGTGCACTTTTCTGGATCACGTTATACCGTTTATATGATGGAACACTGTTACACACAGCATTCAACTTAAGTGCCAAAAACTGGTTCTATCTTATTCTTCTCGGTACACTTTGTACATCCGTTGCTTACGTTGCAGGTGTTGCGGTCATGAGAACTTTATCAGCTTTTAGAGTTGCATTAATCACCAATTTGGAACCTGTATACGGAATAGTATTAGCCTTCGTTTTCTTTCAAAGCAAAGAGCAAATGACAGGTGGATTTTATATTGGTGCAACCATTATCCTAGCCTCTATTTTTCTCTATCCGATCTATAAAAAGAGAAAGAATCAACTGTAAACACAAACGATATAAATTTAAATTTTCTTTAGAAATCATACCAACTGAATGAACGGCTTTAGTTGTACCTATTGCTGGTGGCTAATCCTTTCTAACAGCGCAATGCCTAAAATTCTCTCTATTAAATTTCCTGATAAAGATTAGTTAAAAGCGCCATGAAGAAGCTTATCAAAGCTGGTCAACACTACCTTACTAATATCATAAAAGCCTCCAGCTAGCCTTATATAGAGATGCAAAATCTTATAATTAAAAGCTGCGAACAACCATCCGAAAACATTAGGAATCTAATGCTTCAGAAACAAGCTACGTAGCCAAGTTCAATCAAACCATCGGAACAAAAACGGTAGCTTCAAATGAGGAAAATCAGGTTAAAGAATGCAATATGTCGGAAAGTGAAAGACCAAAAAACAGATATTGATCACAAGCATGCACATCTCCCTGAAGGCAGAAAGTGCATGTACAAAAGTATACCAAAAGCAAGATGAATCGCCGTTCAAAGTTATTGAGCTGAATTAATATTTTCGACTCCAAATTCACCAATTGCCAGTCTTATTTACATCACCATCTATTGCGTATTTCAGCAAACGAAGAAGAGACATAGCCCAGGAATAAGACCAGATAGACGCCAATTAGACTTATATAAACTGCTTTAAATCGGATGCTACAATACAAGTTCAAGACGCAACCCTTAAACTTGATAAACAAAGAACTTCATATAGAAAATATTTAATCGGTGATCAACTAAAAGCCCTTAATTAAAGACCAGATTTGGAGCTAACAAAACAAAGATTCTGAATATAAAATTGATCAAAATATTCTTTATTTTAAATCAGAAATAGCAGCCAAACTGCAAACATTATCTAGGCTTATTATTAATTTATTTTCGCAAAAAAAATGTCAATAAAAAGTACAGAAATCGAAGACACCAATTAGCAAAAATTCACAATTAAAACCCTACAAAATCGGATAGTTAAAGCGGCTAAAATCCCAACCAAAAAAGCCGATCTAAAGCGGCAGAAAACAGAGATAAAAAAACAAATAAAAAAACCAAAATTCTCGCTTTAAACCCGCACCAAACATGAGATATTTTCTATATAAATTCTATACAATTCTGAGTTGTCAAGTCAAGTAGAAACAAGATGGCTTATCTAAAATCTATCAGCATTCAGTTCAGGATAGTTTTTAACCACAATAAAAATCTGGCAGAGCAGCACAAAAAGATAAAGCATTTTATGGTTAATCAGCATAAAAATATCGGTAAAAATTACAATCAAAAACCTAATTTTCAATGTGTTTTTCCCTATGCAACTGAGGAAAGGTGATCAATTTCGAGTTTCCAGAGGGCAAAGCTTAAAAGCATAAAAAACCTTATTTAAATACCATTAGACACGCTTTTTAGCGCAAAAACAAAAATTACCATAAAGTGTACCGAAAACACCATTATTCACGAATATCGTCAGGAAATTGCATTATAAGCTCCAATCATTACAGATTTCGGGGTTCAAAACGACAAAAAAACATACATTTTTAATCTCTGAGATCAAATTTACAGTAAAAAATCGAGGTTAAAAACCAGACTTGAAGCTAGATTAAAACCACAATTTATGGCAACATGACTGGCATTTCAACTCATCATATTTATCAAAAACTGATTAACAAAAGATAAGAGTAAGAAGAAACATCTCCAAAATATTTCTCAAGCAAGCGCTAAAAAACAAAGACATTTTGTCACGACAATCTAATCTCAAATATTAATAGCGATTTTGAATAAGCAATTTACATCATACATTTTGTTTCAAAATATTACAAACAGAACGCGATTTACAAGCAGATTTTCGCATGCTGAAAGTCAATTTTAAAGCAGGTAATCCAGACTAAAATGTTAGCCGTTCTTCCAGCATTTAAAGTCAAAAAATATCAATGAGCATTATAAAATCCAGTGGTATTTTAAGTCATTACCGGAGCTGGCCGAATTCTGAAAAACTATACAAAAATTTAAAAAGGCAATAAAATTTTCGAAGAAAATCGATTAATAAGTGTAAATTAAATCAATAATGTTAATGCGATTAAAAATCTTGAATGAAGCTTAAATCAGCTATAAAATTCAATAAAAAACAAAGGTAAAATCGACAAATTACGGATTTACATAAAATTCATTTATATTTAAAAATCAACAACTTAAATAATTTTATATAAATTAAATATTTACAAATATCAGCCCTTACAAATTTTAAAAAACTAAATATTTTAGCAAAGAATTTAGATGAATTTAAACGTATCAAACAAAAAACTAATTATCAAGTACTTAAGTATAGCTACCTTAAGTTTTACATCACTATCGGTTTTTGGGCAGATTTTCAGCACTGCACAAAACCCACTTAGTGTAAAATGGAACTATATTTATTCAGGCGGCTTTAAAATCATCTATCCGCAAGAACTGGAGAAAGAGGCACAAAGAATGGCCAATACCCTACCCTTTATCTACCCCAAAATAGGACTGGGTTTAAGGCAGCAAAAAACCGCTATTCCACTCCTACTCCAGAACCGTGGAACCGTGGCAAACGGCTTTGTTCAACTCGCACCCAAGAAGTCTGAATTCTATGCAACTCCACCTCAGTTTTTCGATAGTCAGGATTGGCTAAACAACTTGGCAGTACACGAGCTTAGACACATTGCTCAGTTTGACAAATTGACAGGAACGCAAGCACACCCCTTTCCTGAACTGGTTTACTTTGCTTACTTTGGCGCGGGCATCCCCATCTGGTTTTTCGAAGGTGATGCCGTAGTTAACGAAACCGCCTTGACGCATTCGGGCCGGGGAAGGCAGCCCAATTGGATCATGCCTTACCGGGCTTCAATTTTAGAAGGCAAAAAAATCTCATACAGTAAAGCCTATTTCGGCTCGAACAAAGACGTAACTCCTGGTTACTATCAAACCGGATATTTGATGGTATCGGATATGAAGGAAAAATATGGGCAGTTCATTTCTGACAGCATACTTAGCGACATTAGAAAAAGACCAGTAAGGCTATATCCCTTTTCGCAGAGCTTAAAAAAATTCACGAAACAGAATTCCAGAACCTACTTTCTTTCTATCCAAAACAAGCTCGCTGAAAAATGGAAAATACAGCAAGAAAAATCTATTACAGAAAGCTACGAAAGCTTAAACAAAAAAGCTGATTTGGCAACCGATTATTTCCTTCCTGTTCGGTTAAACAAAAACCAGGTTTTAACGCTAAAAGAAAGCAAGACAGATGCGCGATATTTTGTGATTATTAACAAGGATAAATCGGAACAAAAATTATTCGGAATTGGTTATCAGGAACAGCCTTGGTTTAGCTTAAAAAATGATCTTTTGGTCTGGGATGAAATACGCTACGATCCGCGCTACAAACAACGGAGCTACAGCGTAATCTGTTCATATAATTTGAAGACCAAAAAATTCAACAAATTAAGCAGCAAAAGCAGGCTCTTCTCTCCCAGCCTTTCTAACGATGGAAAGAAAATCATCGCTTCAAAAGTGGAGCTGAACAATCAGTTCAATCTGGTTGAGTTGGATGCAGTCTCGGGAAAAATTTTAAAGAACTACCCTAACCTTGAAAACGAAATCCTGCAGATGCCTTCATTTGATCAATCAGGAAATAAGGTTACTTATGTCAGCGTAAATGAAAAAGGAAAAAGTTTATGGTTGATTGACGGAGAAAAAAAAACGCAATTGATTTCTAACAGCCGACAACAGTTAAGCCGACCGATCTTTATCAACGACAAAATTGTTTTCAATGCGCACTTTAATGGGATCGATAATATCTACAGTATAGATCCCGGTTCGAAAAAAATAAATGCGCTCAGCGCGTCCGAGTATGGGGCCTTTAACCCTAGCGAAACCGCCGATGGAAAACTCATTTTTAACAATTATAAAATCAATGGTTATGAAATTGCAGAGACCGCATTAACCGAAAAACCAGTTGGAGAAAATAACTTTGTAGATTTCTCGTCCGCTGCAGAAAAACAGGAAAACGCAGGGAATGTTTTCGACAAGATTCCCGATAGCACCTACCAAGCCAAGCGCTATCATCAGGCCTTAAATCTTTTCAGTTTCCACAGCATTATTCCGGTTATCGACAACGAATATGTTTTCGGCCTGGAGTTACAATCAAACAATCTGCTCAACACGATGGACCTTTATACCGGCGCAAAATACCACCGCGATTTAAAACGTTTTGAGTACACGGCAGATATTAGCTATAAGGCACTTTATCCTGTATTTAGTGTATTGTACCGCAACCGCCCGAAAAGAACGTTCTACAAAGCTAAAAACGCGGTACAACAAGGCGACTGGAGAGAGAACTACATCAAGCTTAATGCATCGGTTCCACTATCGTTTAACATGCGCAATGAGAACTATGCTTTTACCTTAAATGCGGCAACTAGTTTTACGCAAAGGTACATGCCGGAAAACATGCCTACTGGTTTTATACGCGAGCTTAAATTTCCGATGGAATACAACTTTACTTTCAACCACAGTGTGCGCACTACCGAAAGAGATATTGCACCCAAGTGGGCACAAGTGTTCAGGGCAACTTATAATCACCAACCTTTCGATAAAAACTTAAAAGGAGAAATTTTAGCGCTCGAAAGTTTCCTTTACTTTCCTGGCGTTGCTAAAAACCATTCCTTTTTAGCGAGCTTCAATTATCAGAAAGCAAGCGGTGTAAACCAATACGCCACTGAGATTGCAACCGTTTACGGCTACAACAATATTTTAGCGAAAAGTAAACTGCAAAACAGTCTGCTTTTTAACTATCGTTTTCCCTTTGCTTTTCCCGATTGGGAGTTGGGTCCTTTCGCTTATGTCAGAAATTTTAGGGCGGGTTTGTTTTGCCATTATGAAAACATTGGCAAGGGCACAACGTTTAACGATCCGAAAACTTATGGCGTAGAATTAAATACCAGTGTAAACCTTTTGCGCTATCAACCTGTTGTAGATTTAGGAGCGAGATTGGTTTTTGTTAATCAGATTTACAATCAAAATCCGATATTAGAGTTTTCATTTAATTATAGCTTTTAAAACCATGAGCGCAAAAACAATCTCCATCATTATCCTGACTGCATTACTTACCATATTTTTAATGGTGAATACCGAACCTGTTGATTTCGATTTCCTGGTTACCACACTTCCAGTATCTAAACTTCTGGTTATCGGTATTTGCATCATCATCGGTTTTATCATTGGCTTTGTTGTGGGCCGACCAAGGAAAACGATTAGCAGTTATGATGATGAGATCGAAAGGAATCAACCTTCGATAGAAAAGAAAAATACCTTAAGCGACGAGGATAGAGACTACATTAGTTAGCATCCCATGAGGCTATATCATATTTGTAATTCACTTCGAATTTGTCACGTTGAGCCTGTCGAAACGCCTTAAAAGGCATTTAAAACAGGTCCTTCGACAAGCTCTCCGTAGGAGTCCTTTGGACGGGATGACAATTCTATATTTATGATACAGCCCATCAAGATTATTTTTTCTTGAGTACAGCTAATTTTAGCGGGGTTTAGTAACGATATTTTGAAAAGCAAAGCCTGTAGTGCTATTAATTGTTAGTCGGGCTTTTCGCTAAATCTTTTAAAATACTATTACAGTAAAAACAGAAGCAGGTGCTAATTTTAAAAGGATATCGCTACAATCCCGTTTAAGTGGGTTGGCTACTGCTACTATTTAAGCATCCGTAGCAAAGCGCATAAAAAATCTTTATTTCACTAATTAGTCGCTGACATAATTTCTCCGTAAAGTAAACCACTGCCTCCACCATAGTGCTGGATAATTTTCAGGCCCGGCCTTAAGGCGAGAAGCTTATTTTTCAGTTCAGCTTCTGATTCCTGATCAATTCCATTTCCAAGTAAAACCAAGTCAATGTGCTGTTCTTTGCAAATGGAAATGGCTTCTTCATTTTTGCAAACACACAAACCTTTCCATTCAGGCCTGGCATTTAACAAGCGGTTCATTACTGCAGTAATTTCTGTATCCCGACCAATATAAAGTATAGTAGTTTGCATAGTGTTAAGTTTAAAAATATATCAAAAAACAAATCGCCATTCCGACTGATACACCGATTTTCATCGATAAGAAAAATTTGGTCTCTACTCCAAGATTTCTCCTCCAAAGGAATTCCTTTGGAACATTTCTGTCGAAATGACGATTCTTTTATATTAATTCAGTTCCATCGGAACATCCATTAATAAAACCTCTGCATCTGCAGTATTGGCTTTAAAACTAATGCTATCAGTATCCCAAACGCCTAATCCATCTCTTTTGCTCAACACTTGTCCGTTTATGGTTACTTCGCCATTGATTACGAAAGCATAAACACCGTTTCCAGCTTTTTTGATTTTGTATTCCGTTTCAAAACCTTCATCAAACTTACCTAACGAGAACCAGGCATCCTGATGAATCCAAACACCGGCATCATCAGCGTTTGGTGATAAGATCTGTTGGAAGTTATTGTGCCTTGCTGCAACATCTAACGTTTGCTGATCGTAACGTGGCGTAACATTTTTCTTGTTAGGGAACAACCAGATCTGCAATAAGTTTAACTGCTCATCTGCATTTGCGTTAAACTCGCTATGGCTAACACCTGTTCCGGCACTCATTACCTGGATTTCTCCATTTTTAATTACGGCCGAATTACCCATACTATCTTTGTGAGCAATTGCACCAGCCAGTGGAATGGTAATAATTTCCATGTTATCGTGTGGGTGCGAGCCAAAGCCCATTCCACCATCAATACTGTCGTCATTTAAAACCCTTAAAACTCCGAAGTGCATCCTTTCTGGATTGTAGTAATTAGCAAAGCTGAATGAATGGTGTGCATCTAACCAACCATGATTAGCATGACCGCGGGTGTTTTCTTTGTGCAAAATAAACTGTGACATAAATTTCCTTTCTTGTTTATGATACAAATTTACAGCAGCGATGTTTACCAATCATTGATGTAGGGTAAGAAAGTAGTCGGGAGTCCAGAGTCCTAAGTCTTGAGTCAATCACCGATTGTGCCTTGCCATTACGGCATCGCTGTTAAGCTCCCTTAACGCATCTAACGCTACCCAATTTGCTTTTTTATTGTTTTGGGCGAGGATATTGTTTGCGGTTTGAATGGCATGCTCATGCAGGAAAACATTTCGTTTGCCGATTTGCCTCAATGCCCAGTTGGTTGCCTTTTTAACAAAATTCCGGTTATCGTAGGCTTCTCTTTCGATGATCGGAAGAAAACTCAGAAAAGTTTCGTCAGGTTCTTTCTTGAGATGTACGGCTGCCTCAGCCATCAGTACAAAACCAGTACGTTTCACAAATTCTGCTTCAGCCTGGGCAAACTCAAAGGCCTTCGACTTAAAATAAGGCGTTTTAATGAAAAGATTTCCGCAAGCCTGATCACATATATCCCAGGAACTAAAATCATTCGTCCATGCGTTTATTTGCGTTTCTGTCACCTGTTTATAATCGCCAGTAATAGTTGCTAAAAGGCAGGCCTCATGAAACCCAGTTTTCCAAAGCAATAAAGACAGTTCCTGGTTCTTGCCAATTTGTTTGGCCAGTTTTCTGATATTAGGCAAACGGATACCAAAAGCTTTAGAAATATCGATTCCAAAATGAGCCATCTTTTTTAAATATTCAGGCTCGCTGATGGATTTTAATTCGGAAAGGACAAAATCTAGATCATTCATTATACGAATTTAGTTTTTTTGAAAGACTTCCGAAGTCTAGACAAAACAATTTGGATACTATAACATAACCAATCCTTAACACTGTTTCGGTTTTAAGTTTACATCGATCTTTTAAACTTGTTTAAATTTAACCATAACAATCAACCTTTTAAAAGCCATGCAAAAAAACATCATTTGGATGCTATTAGCGTCTTGCCTATTCACATTTTCCTGCAAAAAGAACAAATTATCTGAAGAGGAGGCTAGCACAACAAACCAAAAGAAAAATATGCTAATGGCTAACACTACAGTAGCCAGCGCTGCCACAAGCGTAAATGCCTATTCAAACACATCGGCCTACATCAACACTGGGTTTTCATTTTTAAATCCAACACAAATTGATAAAAACCGCCAGGCTATTGGCGGCAGTGCTTACACCGAGGTATATGGCTTTAATGTTCCTGAAGAGAATAGAGTTAGAGGTATAAGATGGAATGAAGATGATGAAACCACATCCATATGGCGGCCACAGGGAATTGCCGGTTTCTCCAGAAATGGTGTACGCTATTTATTGGTAAGCTGGTATGCCAAAGATGCTGCAGAGAGCAAAGGATCTAGAATCACACTGATTGATATAAGCCCAAGTTCGAGTACTTATTTAACGTACAGGCACATTTTACTGGTACAGCCCACACTTCCAACCGGCACACTTGATTATACGCAATATGGTACTTATGCGCCCTTAAACGTACATGCCGGTGGTGTAGCTTACTTTAATGGTAAAGTTTATTTAAGTAGTACAAGTTTAGGATTAAGGGTATTTGATTTAGACAAAATTATTGAAGTAACTACAGGAACAGGCACTGATGATAAGTGTGGCAAAGATGCCAGTGGAAATCTTTACGCTTTTAATTACAGATACATCCTTCCACAAATAGGTTATTATAAAATTAACGATGCAAGTCCTTTTTCAACCGTACAGGTAAATTACGAAAACAATCAATTATGGACAGGACAATATTATGCCGGAAGCGCAGATGCATCGATTGTTCCCAAAATATTCGGGTTCCCGATAAACTCATCAGGAGAATTGCAGAATTCGGGCATACAAACAGTGATTCCAAAAAACAGTCTGTTTACTTCAGATCATGCGCATGGCATACAAGGTGTTTTTAGAAAGGGAAACAGGACCTGGCTTTCATGCACCGGATCGCCTAGCGAATCGTACGGATCAACCGCCCGCTTAGCAAGATATACGGATGGTGATACCAATACGGTCCGTTACAGGTGGCCATACGGCGCTGAATCGTTATATCTTGAAGCACAATATGGATATTTATGGAGCTTAACTGAATTTGAACCCAATGCCGGAGCTCAAAACGGCAGCCAGGTTAACCGTTGTATATTTGCTGTAGATTTTTCAAAATACGAATAGAAACCTTAATCAAATAAAAAGAGGCTATATCATAATTTTAAATCTATCTCGTGAGAAAATTCGTCATTTCGACTGAAGTGCAGCGAAGTGGAGAAATCTTTAGTGCAAGATTTCTCCACTACGGTCGAAATGACGATATCATGCCTTAAGCTAATGCCTGTTCAATATCAGCTAAAATATCATTGATATGCTCCAAGCCAATTGATAAACGGATTGAACCTTGCTCAATACCAACTTCGTTACGTTGTTCTTCGGTAAGTTTGCTGTGTGTACTGGTAGCAGGGTGTGTTGCAATGGAACGGGTATCGGCCAGATTTGCTGAGATAGAGAACATTTGCAGACTGTCCATAAACTTACGTGCAGCATCAATACCGCCTTCAACCACAATGGTTACAATGCCACCACCCTGTTTCATTTGCTTTTTGGCAATATCGTACTGAGGGTGCGATGGTAAAAACGGGTACTTTACGAGTTTAATTTTCGGGTGTTTTTCTAAATATTCTGCAACTTTCAAGGCATTTTCACAATGGCGGTCCATACGAATGGCCAAAGTTTCCAAACTTTTAGATAAAATCCACGCGTTAAAAGGCGATAGTGCCGGTCCGCTGTGACGTGCAAAACCAATTACATCGGCAATTAAATCTTTGGTCCCTAAAATAACGCCACCCAATACTCTTCCTTGTCCATCAATATATTTGGTAGCCGAGTGGATCGAAATGTGCGCACCATACTTAATCGGCTGTTGCAGATATGGGGTAGCAAAACAATTATCAATAACCAGTAATACCTTGTGTTTTTTAGCCAGATCGCCCAAAAATTCCAGATCGATAATGTCGATGCCGGGGTTAGATGGGGTTTCTACAAAAATCATTTTGGTATTGGGTTTAATCAAAGCTTCCCAATCCTGCGGTTTATCTAAATCAGCATAATCAAAAGTTACACCCCAGTTAGAAAAAACATTGGTCAATAACTGGTGAGTAGAGCCAAAAACCGATCTGCTAGAAACCAAATGGTCGCCATTTTTTAAAAATGCACCAAATGTGGTAAAAATCGCAGCCATTCCAGTTGCAGTGGCAAAACCATCTTCGGCACCTTCTAAGAGGCACATTTTTTCGATAAACTCTGATGTATTTGGATTTGAATAACGGCTATATACATTCCCTTCCTTTTCGTTAGCAAACAAAGCACGCATTTCTTCCGCATCTTCAAACTTATAACTCGAAGTAAGGTAAATTGGCGATGAATGCTCTTTGTGTAAACTGCGTTCGGTTTGAGTGCGTATAGCTATGGTTTCAAAATTTTCGGATTTCATTTTTAAGTATCAAGATTTGAGTATCAAGAGATGGGTATCAAGATTTGAGTATCAAGTATCAAGATGTGGTGTGAGAATAAAGTCGTCATCATAAATTTTAAGATGTGCTTCTCGATACTTGCTACTTGGTACTTTATACTTTATACTTCTCTTTTGTTTATTTTGTAAGTAAAATTAATAGTTGCAGAGCGGCCTAAAATATTCGATACAGAGCAATATTTATCGAAAGTCATGGCTAATGCACGCTCAACTTTTTGAACGCTTAAATCGCCGAATAAATCGAAGTGAATATCGATTACATCAAAAATCGGTGGCATTTCTTCCTCTTTTCTGGTAGCGTTTATAGCGATTTTAATATCATCAAGTGGTTCCTTCTGCTTGGTTAATACATTTACCATATCAATGCCGCTGCAGCCACCCAATCCAATCAGTAACATCTCCATCGGCCTAAAACCTTTTCCTTCACCACCAATGGCAGCTTTTGCGTCCAACTCCACAGTAAAACCGCTCTCGTTTTCTGCCTCAAAATTAAATTTACCGCTCTTGCGGACTAGATTTATGTTCATCTTGTTAGTATTCAGTAGCAAGTATCAAGTATTTAGACCATACGCCTCCTACCTTCCAACCTTCTACCTCTTTTAAATATTATAATAAACTAAGTTATTTTTTTCCAGTTCTGGCAACTTAACCGGATGGTTAAAAAGTGCAAAAACCGACGAACCGCTACCACTCATTAAAGCGAATGTTGCGCCTGCATCGTATAAACTGGTTTTTATTTGACGAATTTGGGGATACTTTGCGAATACCGATAGTTCGAAATCGTTGATAACCTTATTTTTCCATGTTGTTGGATGCAAATGTATAATTTCTTTTAACGATTGCAAAGGTTTTTGCGGTTTTACATGTGCATAAGCATCGGCCGTACTTACATGTACAGGCGGTTTTACCAAAACTTTAAACCAGGCTGACAAATCTATTTCACACTTTTCAAATTCATCACCTTTATTAAATGCATAGACAGGTTTGTTCTCGATAAAAAAAGCACAGTCTGCCCCTAGCTGGCGGGCATAACCTTCCATCCTATCAACAGACATTCCCAAACTGAATTTCTCATTTAATAATTTGATCAGGAAAGCACAATCTGCCGATCCACCACCCAAACCTGCACCAACTGGAATGTTTTTCAATAAATTGATCTGCTGCGCCGGAATATTAAAATCTTTCTTTACCAATTGATAAGCTTTAAAACACAGGTTATCGTTCGGGTCGCCAGGAATATCAATCCCATGAATTTTGCACGAAGTTACCTCCGCATCGGTAATTTCGACCGAATCTTTAATATTGATCGGATAAAAAACGGTTTCGAGGTTGTGATAACCATCAGCACGTTTTTCGGTGATATTTAAGCCTAGATTTATTTTTGCGTTGGGAAAAGATAGCATGATAGTCCTGAGTCGTGAGTCTTAAGTCGTGAGTCCATGGTGCCGAAACCATTGGGCGGTTCTAACTGCAAACATACAAAAGTGTTTTTTATGGGGTCGTGTTTCTTTACATTTTATATAGTCAGGTTTTTTTTGGAGCGCAATTGTAGTGGTTCTACGCTTACCTTGTTCCCGTGTTCCGCTTTTACGCTTTCCCGAAAGTTCGGGATTCCTCCTCGCTGCAGGTAACACTGCACCCGGGGCTAAGGGGCCAGTTGCTACTTCTATCGGGGTTGATGAAGAAACCGTAAATTACAAACCTGATTGTAGTGGAAAGCCCACAGCGCTGGACTG
>NZ_JAGGPU010000006.1 GCF_018613605.1 Pedobacter sp. ISL-64
GCTTTTAAAGACAGTACCTTTCCATTATATTC
Source organism: Pedobacter sp. ISL-64 (assembly GCF_018613605.1). Taxonomy (GTDB): domain Bacteria; phylum Bacteroidota; class Bacteroidia; order Sphingobacteriales; family Sphingobacteriaceae; genus Pedobacter. Next base: position 33 of record NZ_JAGGPU010000006.1, read on the forward strand.
CGGTGAATTTTCGATAAAGATAAATTAATCGAATACCGAAATGCCATTTCAATCAGGGCTAGGTAGCCAGGGCACCTTACGAAATCTCAATGGGCTGAGCCTGGCAGGATTTCGTAAGTACTAGGTGGGGAAAAGAAGCGTATTAGAATTTCAGAAACTTCCGACTTACGAAGTTATTCATCCGCTCCTTCCCTTTCTAAACTTCGTAAGTCATCACATTATTCTGCGTTAACGATGGAAACGGCATCCTTTTTGGCTGGCACCCTGAGCGTAGTCGAAGGCCAGCCAAAAGATACAGTGTACAGCGTGTTAAAACGCCCAAATAATTATGCACTGATCACTAGTCTTGATCCAAAAATTAATATTACGCCGATTTTATGCGGCCCCATAAGGAGACTTTAGACTAACGACTCACGACTGAGGACTTCTTTAATCTTCTCATAACTGATCTGCTCATCAGGTTCGATTAGAATGCCCTTTACTCCTGCCCCATTTGCAGCTTCAACATCTCTTGGCTTATCGCCGATCATAATAGATTGTGCCGGGTCGATATTGTACATATCAATTGCATCCAAAATCATTCCCGAAGCAGGTTTTCTACACTTGCATTCGCCGCCAACAGTTGGATGATGCGGGCAATAATAAAAACCTGCAATATCGGCTCCTTGAGCAACAAAAGCATTGCGGAGCATTTGATGCATAATGGCCAGCTCTTGTTCGGTATAACGTTTTAAAGCAATACCGCCCTGATTGGTAATTACAATTAAAAGATAACCTTCATCGAATAGTTTTTTTAATACTGGAATTTGGTAATCCAGGATTTTAAAATCTTCAACACGGCAGATGTAATCATATATTTCGTGATTGAGTACACCATCACGATCAAGAAAAATAGCTTTATTCATTATTGAGATATGAGTATTGTGATTTGAGACGGTATCATAAATATAGAATTGTCATCCTGAGCCTGTCGAAGGACCTGTTTAAATGCCTCTCAGCGTTTCGACAAGCTCAACGTGACAAAATTCGAATGGAATTAATTATAACAAATGGTACACCCTCTTTATAATTCGCCAAAATAACTGAAAATTAAGGAGAAAAGAAAGCCCAATCTAATTAAAGACCGGGCTTAATCATAAAATTTATTTGGTTTTGGTTATTTCAGATTCAATCCTGCTTTATGGCCTTTTATAGCAAAATACAGAATGTATAAGTAACAAGGTAGTACAGTTAAAAGATAGGCCAACTGAAAGTTAACATGTAATTTTTCATTTAAGAAAGCATATAATAATGGCATTAAAGCACCACCTGCAATACCCATAATCATAATTGCAGAACCGATTTTGGTAAATTTACCCAAGTGGCTAATGCCCAGTGGGAAAATTGCCGGCCACATTAATGAATTGGCTAAACCCAATAGGGCTACAAAAATTACGGCAAACCAGCTGGAAATAGCAAAAGATAAAATGGTAAATATGATGCCTAAAATAGCACAAATTCTAAGGGCCTTTTGCTGAGAGATATATTTTGGAATGGTAACGATACCAATAATATAACCGATTAACATACTGAAAAGCGTAATAGAGGTTAACTTTCCGCTAATCTCTGCGCTAATGCCTAACTCGCGGCCGTAAATACCGATAATATCGCCAGCCATAACCTCTGCGCCAACATATACAAAAATACAAAGTGCACCCAGGAACAAGTGTGGGAACTGAAAAATACTTGTATGTTTTACCACTTCTCCTTTGCTTTCGTCGATCACATCTTCTTCTACTTCAACTTCTGGAAGGTTGGTGAATTTAATAAAAACGGCAAAAAGGCAGAAAACGATTGCTAAAACAATGTAGGGCATATTTACACGTCCTAAAACATCATTTAATAACTGCTCGTGCACAGCGCCGGTAGCAGCTTTGATCTGTTTCTCCACTTCTGAAGCATTTTTCAAAAACAGACTGCCCATAATCAAAGGCACAATCATTCCGGCAAACTTATTACAGATACCCGCAATACTGATCCGTTTTGCAGCACTTTCTATTGGGCCGATAATGGTTAAGTAGGGGTTTGATGCGGTTTGCAACAAAGCCAATGCCGCACCCTGAACAAAAATCCCGGTTAAAAACAAACCAAACGTTCTGGTTTGGGCCGCAGGTATAAATATCAAAGAACCCAGGCCTAAAATAACCAAGCCTAAAACAATGCCATTTTTAAAGCCAACTTTTTTAAGTATCCACGATGATGGCAGCGCTAAAAAGAAGTAAGCCATGTACGATGCAAAGGTTACGAAGAATGCCTGTAAGTTTGATAATCCGAAAGATAATTTAAAGAAAGGAATTAATGTTCCGTTTGCCCAGGTTACAAAGCCAAAAATAAAGAATAGGGCACAAATGATAATAAGCGGTTTTGGCCCTTGCGTTTGACCTGATTTAGTTGTTTGTTGCATAAAGTTTTGGTTCGGTTTAATTTGTTTGGGCCAAACTAAACAATAATATTTAATAAAATAAGGATCAAACGTTTGCGTAATTTTAACTTTAACAGAAAAGGGCTTTAGTTAGTGCTCACGCACCTAAAACCAGTATGCTCTAAGCCTGTATCAAAAGAAGTTTTCATTCTCGATGTTACCCGGTAACCTTTACAATAAGAGGCGTTGCACATAAAAGAACCACCCCTTACCACTCTTTTAGGTATAGTCGGCTCCATCGGGTCGTAGCTATCTGAAGGGCCTTTAGGATTGGTGCTCAACCCTGAAAGCTTGCTATAATAATCAGGCCGGTACCAATCGCTGCACCACTCCCATACGTTGCCCGCCATATCATAAAGTCCATAACCATTCGGCTTAAATTTTTTCACTGCAGCTAGACCATTAAAACCATCCCAATTGGTGTTTTTAACAGGAAAGCTCCCCTGCCAGGTATTGGCTTTTACTTTACCTTTTTCTATATCTTCATTCCCCCATGGGTATTTTTCATTTTTCAAAGCACCTCTTGCGGCATACTCCCACTCTGCCTCTGTTGGTAAACGTTTACCCGACCATTTACAATAGGCCATGGCATCATCCCAGGATACATGTACAACCGGAAAATTTTCTTTTCCTTTAATATTGCTGTTAGGACCATGAGGATGTTTCCAATTGGCGTCTTTAACCCAACGCCACCATTGCGAGGCATCATTTAAAGAGGTAACACTTCTAGGCTGATAGAAGACCAAAGACGCTGCAACAAAAACACTGTCGGGCGGTTTTGGCGTACCTGCCGGAAGCTGTTTTTTCATTTCTTCCCAATCTGGTTTACGCTCGGCCGTAGTAAGATACCCGGTAGCATCAACAAACTTTTTAAAACTGGCATTGGTTACTTCGGTAGCATCAATCCAGAAGGAAGAGACTTTAACCTGATGTTGCGGGTATTCATCATCTCTACCCTCTTTATCAGAAGCGCCCATGGCAAATTCGCCAGCTGGAATTAAAACCATGCCTTCATGACTTACTTTATTATTGGAAGCGAAACTTGAAGAATCTTTTACCGCTCCAAAACGGCTTGGCATATTTTTTTCGCATGAGGCTAAAGAATCTTGCTTGTGTTTAGCCTTTTCTTCTTCTTTAGCGTGTTTAGATTGACAGGAAAATATAAAGAGAAGCGGCAAAAAAAACAAAGCAGAAAGAAATCTATGCATGATTGATATTAAATTAGGAGCGCTAAAAATATCAATTAAGTTTAAAAAAGAGAAGCTAAATAATTAATTCGCCTATAAATCAATACACTAACGCATTTGGCAATTTTTTATTTGCAAGAAATGCTTCATAACCCTATATTTGCACCACTTTAAAGGAAACGGATAACGTTTTAAGCAAAGTAGATTCCGTAGCTCAGCTGGTAGAGCATTACACTTTTAATGTAGTGGTCCTGGGTTCGAATCCCAGCGGGATCACAGAAAATAGTATCAAAACTACGTAAAAGCTTGCAAATCACATGATTGCAAGCTTTTTTGTTTTAGTGGAAAATCTAAAATACTCACCGATTCTCATATTAAAAGTGTGTAATTCGGTGAGTAATTTAGGTACTAAAAGAACTCACCGAATTATATATAACCACTTGTTTAACAAGTCGTTAGAGCATCGAACATCTTGACGTTTTCAGACTGCAGGGCTAATTTTGTTAACCTTAATTCAGTTTATATGAAAACTAATTTTAGCTTGCTTTTTTATCTTAAAAAGCAGAAAAACTATCGTGGCGGCCATGTGCCAGTTTATTTAAGAATAACTGTTGCTGGAAAAAGGGCAGAAATGACCAGCGGGCTTGAATGCGATCCTGTAAAGTGGAATACTGAATCTGGTAGACAGGATGGGAAAAAAGAAGATGTAAGAAGCTTTAATGCTTACCTGGATAATCTCCAGGCAATGATCAACCAGGTTTACAGGGATCTTTTTGATGCAGGTGAAATTATCACCTCCGAAAGAATTAAGTGCAAATTTCTTGGGCGGGAAGTCCGGAAGCATACCTTGATGGAAGGGGTCAAAATACACAACGAGAAGATGGAAGCCCTAGTTGGACGTGAATACGCCATTGGTACTTTGAAGCGCTTTCAGGTCCTGGAAAGGCATCTTGTCGCTTTCATGAATGAAAAATACAAGATAACAGATATCAACATCAAAAATATTAACCATGCGTTTATAAGAGATTTTGATTTTTTCTTGAGGTCAGTAAACGGTTGTGCCAACAATACCACAGTTAGGTATCTGAAAAGTCTTGGTAAAATCCTACGCATTTCTTTGAGCTTAAAATGGATAGACAGCGATCCAATGTTTGGATACAAACTAAAGAGTAAAAACGTGGAGCGTTCATTTCTTACAGAGGATGAATTAACTAAAATTTCAGAAAAGCAGTTCTTAACCGAGCGGTTAAGTCAGGTACGTGATGTCTTTATCTTCTGCTGTTTCACAGGACTTGCTTATTCTGACATAGAAAAGCTGAGCTTATCTAATATTAAAGCAGGTTTAGATGGCAAAAAATGGGTTTATATAAACAGAACCAAGACGGGAACGCGTTCTGCTGTTCCCCTACTGACTCCTGCAATCGCAGTATTGGAAAAATATATCGATCATCCCTATTGCATCACCAAAGACAGAGCATTGCCAGTCTCGAGCAACCAGAAGATGAATGAGTATCTAAAAGAAATTGCTACTGTGTGCCAAATTGATAAACCCTTAAGCTCACATATTGCAAGGCATACATTCGCTACTACTGTTACCCTTCTTAATGGGGTGCCAATGGAAAGCGTATCGAAGATGCTTGGACATACCAATATCAGGACTACCCAGATATATGCAAAGGTCTTGGATATAAAGGTAAGTGCAGATATGGCGATTCTAAATGATAAATATTAATAAGATAGATAAACAACTGACAAATATTTAAAAATATTAGGCATTAATTCCTGTTTTAGTTAGATTTGTAGGATGTTAAAGGAATTGAACAAAAGAGTAATCGTTGTGCACTGGAAAAGATTTGCCAGTACGGATATTGATGTGTTTTCAAGTCTGAAAGGATTTTGCGACAGCTACCCAACCTATAACTATCATACATTGAACAACTATCTTTCGAAAAAGAAGATTCCGTTCGAAAACGATGAAATCAAGATTGAAAGACAGCCACTGATACAAAAGATCAGGAGACCAGACCTTCCAAAGGTACTGTTCTGGGATTTCGATTTCGAAAAATTGGATTGGAACAGGAGTTACAAAACCGTTATTGAACGGGTGCTTGATAAAGGCAATACAATGGATTGGGAGGAGATGATCAGGTTTTATGGTAGAGAAAACGTAATAAGAGCCCTCAAAGAAGACATCACCTATCTTTCTGATATGACCATGGAGGCCGTTTGCAAATATTTTCAGTTGAGCAAAGAAAAACTCAGATGTTACACAAAGAAACAGTTACACCAGGGACACTGGATCTAATCCAGACACTGATGCAAGACCATCAGCTTAACTCCTTTTACCTTGTTGGAGGTACCGCACTATCTTTAAGGATCGGACACAGGGAATCCATAGATATCGACCTGTTCAGCTCTTCGGACTTTGATGGTGATGGACTCGCCGTACACTTAAGGAACAGCTATGGCGCAGATGTAAAACGCCACAAGGGCAACTATGTAAGTGGTAGTATTGGCGAAGTTGATTTTGATTTTATTTCGCATAAATACCCGTCTATCAAACCAGTAGAAACAATCGAAGGCATAAGGATGATGTCCAATCAGGATATATCGGCCATGAAGATCAATGCAATTGTGAATAGCGGACAACGGATCAAGGATTTTATCGATATGCATTACCTGTTAATGGAAATGCCTTTGGATGAAATATTGGATTACTACTGCCAGAAATACCCAAATGTCGATCCCAACACCGCTAAGTCATCCCTAATGTACTATAACGATATCGACTTTAATGTTCCCGTAAAACTGATGGACACAAAGCTAAAATGGCAGGATGTTCAGAAAAGTATTTCAAAGGCGGCAAGTGAATATACCCGTTTATTAGAAAGCAGGGAATTGTACAGTAAGCTTCAGGAAACAAAAAACAGCCTAAAAAATGACCGTGATAGAGGGATGAGTCGCTAGGTTTTCAAAAATAATTGGGATTGGTTATCACAATTCGTGATAACCAATCTTAGTTTAAGGTACCAAATTGGCACCTTAAAATTTGGGTAATCTAATCTCACATAATCTTCTTTTCAACTGACATACTTATCCAGTAAATTCCCATTTGTCCCCTGTGATCCATTGTGCCTTTTGGCAACTGATTTTTAGGACAGCTTAAAATTGATGTATCTACCCCTTTTACAAATGCCGTTAAAGTTTCAAGTTTATTTTCTGAAAATTGAAGTATCGTATAGTCCCAACTGGAATAAAAAGACAACATCCACTTAAATTCTGCATCGATCTTTCTGTCGATTAAATATTGATCTAAAATGGAATACGATGCAAAAACGGTTGTATTGTCAAGATCTTCAATTCCTGTATAACAACTGGGCTCCACCTGAGCATACCAATTTAAAAATATCAGCCGCTTTAAGATTTCAAGCTTTGCTGCTTCGTCATCAATGCGAAGATAAAGTTCAAGATAAGATTTATGGATATTCCGATATTGGTCAAATATTCCTTCCGCGGAAAGTTTTTCGGTTACAAAGTCCATCGTTCCATTTTGAGACTCGGCATAATCCCAAATTTCTACTTCTCTGTCAGATAAAATGTCGATTTCTGTTTTCATAATTTACTCCAACCCGTGCTTTTTAGATAAACAGGGCTGTGCATAATCGGTTAAGCATTTTGGTTAAACATATCTATTATCCTGCAGCCACCCAATTGCTTTTTTAGTTACAAATTCTTTTATATTATCTTTTGTTGCTTCTGGTACATAATGTTGATAGGCTTCACCATAGTCTAAATCGCACCATGCCCAATAAAGAAGATAAAAATCAAAGATTGGTTTTTCATAGTCAAAAGCTAGTCCTGTTGAATATAAAGCTTTTAGATTGCTCTTAACATCTATCGCTTTAGCCATTTTTTCAATGAAAGTTCTACAGTATCCAACAATTGCTTCGTGTTTTTCTGGCAACACAATAACAAGCTCATTAAATGAAGAGAGTAGATGTTTTTCTGCTTCAAAAAAGTTAGCTGGTTTGGAAATACCTGCTAAAATCATTAAAGAAGGTGTTTCGTAACCAAGCGACAACATTTCGACAGCCCAATCGATAGACTGATCGATATCGAAATCTTTAAGATATCGATATGCAAGCATCTTGCTAGTCAAATCACTTGTACGCATTCGTAGTTGACTTATAGTTGAGCATTCTGTCTCAATGAATTATAAAGTCGTTCTACAATCCAATCAAGTTCTGCTTGTTCACATGCATATTCGCTAATCTGTCCGTAAACTGCATATGGCGAAATATTAAACCCATCTTCTATATCGTTATAAAAAATTACTGTATTTCCGAAAACAGCAACAACCCAAAATCCTCCGCCCTCGGCTCCATATTCTTTTTCCTGCCATTTTTGGGGTGCAATTTTAATCAGATTCCAAAAGTTCAATGGTTCACCTTCGAGTTTTGATTCTCCCCTTGAGATCCATTCTTCTAATTCAGCTAATGAAATTGGTATCCACATGATTGTTTTACCTAGTCTGCTTAGCTTTATTTATGCTGATCTTACTTATAATCTTCTTTTCTGTTTCAGCCTGTATCACATTGACGATTAAATTAGGATCGATATTTAAAATATAAGCCAAGCGCAAGATTTCAGAAACTGTAAACTTCTCTGGATCGGCCAGTTTTACAGAATACCTTTCTGAATTGATACCTAAAAGTTTGATGATCTTAGTTGGGTATAATTCCGAAATATCATACATTTTTTTGATCTTGTTGGTTTCAAACATTGCGCCTATTGACGAAAGATCTTTTTCGGGATTATTATTGTTGCTCTTCCAATTAGCCATATTACTACGTTTATAACTAAAGTCGTCAATAGATTACTATTCATTTATAAAAAAGAACCATTAGTAAATTTAAAAATACTAATAGTTTGTTTTTGTCTTGACTTTTGACTATGTTTGGGTATGAAAAAATAAAGAATTATTTTTAGCGATTACTTCACAAAATATTGAAGCATTCGCACTTCGAGTCTCGTCTTAGAAACCTGAGAAATTTCAAATGGATACGAGAGGTAAGTGTAGTGCTCACGTCATAGGCGTGAGCCTGCTTTTCCGTATCCAAGGCTTCTCAGGGCCACTAAGACGGGAAGTGGGTTTCACGCCTTATTTTGTGCCGCCCACTTCCAAGACTCATTTAGACAGAAATTAAATGAGATCAATATGGAACCATCAAAATTATCACCAGAAGCTGAACACGCTGTCCATTTCAGGGAGTTTATCCATCGGCTTGCCCAGAAGTTCGAACCACTCCAGATCTTCAGCTTTTCGCAGAACAGCTACACTCATTATTCCCAAGGCTGCTTTAATGACCATCAAGGCTATTTCAAATGTGACCATTGCCTATTGGTAGTTACCGAAACTGCAACCCGAATAGATTATGAAATGCAGGATTTCGCCAATAGTTATTATCAGCATGGAACGATTACTGTGATCTGCCATGGCAGGCAATCGGTTATGGACGCAGTACAGCAAAATAGCCGCTTTTTTATCAGCGTGCTTACCTATGGAAAACTGCTCTATAGTAAGAATGGACTGTTAGACAGTGATCCAATATCTGCGTTTATCCCCACAAAGGGCGCAATCAAGGCAATAAGACATTATGAACATCGTATACCGCTGGCTGACGGATTTCTGATGTGTGCATCCGAATGTCTGGAAAAGGAACAGTTTGGGATTGGTGCCTTTATGCTCCATCAGGCCGTAGAACAGACTTGTATCTGTCTGGTGAGGGTTAATATCGCCTACCGTTCGGAGTTCCATAACCTTTACCGTCTGCTCCGTTTGTGCACTTGCTTTTCTGAAAAGCCTTTTCAGCTTTTCCTGTCCACTCCCGAAGATGAGCGCTTATTTGATGTAATGGCAAAAAGTTATTCTGGTTCGCGTTATAAAGATGATTTTACGGTTTTCCGGCAGGATGCGGAGCGTCTTTATCAACGGGTCGCATCTTTTCTTTTGTTGGCAAAAGAGATGTGCAACGAGAAAATAGAACTGCTTGCCAAATCGGCATCAGATTATGCAGCCTTAAAAAACGCTGATCATGTACAGATCGAAAAAATATTACAAACCAATATTTGAAATTATGAAAAAGCAAACAAAAAAAACATCTGATAACAGGATCGTTTATCTTGACAATGATGAAATCACAGATCCGATAAAAGTGGTAAACGATTTTTTCAGTCACTCTTGGTTGCCCAATCATTTGAAGATGCTGAAACGCTGGCGAAACGATGCAGCGCTTGAATCTGAAGAATCAAAAAAATGTAGCCCAGACTACCTTGTCTATAATTACGAACTGACCATAAGGCTAATAGAGGCCGCCTGGCTCTTAAAGAGCCACAAGCTTGCCAGACTTGACTTCGATGACAAACAGCAAAGTGATATCGCAAAATGGTACATCAAAACGGAAAGGAAGAAGCTACGGGACTATCCTGAAAATCTGAGCATTCGGGAAATCGTAAAACCTTTATCTGTACTAAAGAAAATGTTCAGGATCTATAAACTGGACGGGTATAAAAAAATCCTGAACACATGGCTTCACGAAGCGCTTAGCAGCTCATTCATGGAAGAAAGCCTTTCCAAATCTGAAGTAATCACGGTTTACGAACAATTGGTCAAACTGTTCGAGGCTACCTGGCTGATCAGTGAGCGCATAAAAGATGGCAACTAAAACTTTATTTTCCGCCCCGACTGAACGAACTGCCTAACGGAAAAGACGGGTCAACCGCCAAACCTTTTCCGTAGACACCAGAGCAAAAACAGCGGGGTTGTGTGGGCTGGCCGTTTTTGCAGGCCGCAAATGCGCGGGGGGGGGGATCTGAGACTACCGCCCAAGGCCCTGGTTTTGTTGCATCTGTCGCTTCCGTTTTTTTCGTGCTGCAAGTTCTACTGGATTTACCTCAGGTTCTATCGACTGCACTGGTTCCAGCATTGCCTCGATAAACCCACTGATCGACTGACCTGTTACCTTGACCATATCCGCAACCGAGTTAAAAAGGCCATCTGCTACATCCCGTGCCAGTTCATTAACGTGCTTTAAATTATGGTGCTGATTTGTTGACATTTCAAGAATATCCATCTGTTCCCTCTGTACGGTGCTACCGTTCTTATGGACATTGGCATGCGCAAAAGTCTCCTTTAGCCCTCTGTCAAAACCAAAGAGCCTATCAAAGGTTGTCTCTCCCGATTGCTTGAATGCCACACGGTTGAACTGCCCCAGTTTTTTGGAATGTGCCTGGTTCTTGCCCTTTGAATTGTTCATCGGGCTTAGCTTGATTTTGTTGCTGGCATCCTTTCGGCTTACGATAATCTGAATGTGCATCTGGTTGCCCTCTTTTTTCTCACCACGTTTCCTTTCACCACTCAATACTTCTTTGTCCTTATGGCCGTAGTAGCGATGGTTCTCGATCTTGCCGAACCACATCAGGTCTTTGGCGGAACTGATTCCTTCACGCTTGAAGTTTCTTGCATATTCGTCCATTACCTTTTCGGCATATTTCTTCAGCTGTTTCTTCATCTCCTTTTTACCATAGCCTTCTTCGAGGTATTTTAGTTCTTTTTGGCTGGGGCTGATGTTGACCAGAAAGAACTTTGCATCGGCCTTGCAGAGCTTGGCGATATTGCTATCTATTAAATGCCGCACCTCATAGGATTCGATCCTGTTGCCAGTATGATTAAACCAAAATTCCGGCTCAAGTTTATCTTTGATCCTGTTCTCCTTTTCAAGATAATGCACCAACTCCCTGCTGCTGCTCTTGTTGTTTGCGGTTGCGCTGTCGGTAATATTGATGTACATATCAGAGCAGTTCTATTTGTTTACGCGTCCGTTCGGCTAGTTCTTCTTTTTCCTTACCTGATGTCATCATGCCCATTCGTTCACGTTCCCTGATGTAGCTGTTCATTATCAGCATGAAATTCTTCTTCAACGTTTCCTTTGTGATTATTTTCATCTCGATGTTGGTGGCTACTTCGTGCAAAGTGCCCAGTCTTTTGGTCTGTGCAGACTGGTTTGACAGCATCTCCTCATTATGCTTCAGTATCTGACCATTGAAGCGGTCAATTATCTTCTTCATCGCTTCGATCATCCTAGCCGAATCACGTTTGATGGGAATGAGCAGCTCGGCCTCCTGTGTCTTGATGAAGCCGATGTATTCCTTTTGTCCTTTAAGGATGGTGTTCTTCAACAGTTCATCGTTCATGTCGGTAGGATCTTTTTTGCTCCGATAGAAATACTCCACCATCTGGGAGAACACCAAACGCTTTGACCTGCCGAGCTTGAGGGCGATCTTCTCGAATTTCACATCATCCTGCACTGAATATTTTACCGTTCTCAATGTTTCCTGCATATCCATATATCTTTATAACCTTTATATCGCACCCTTAAGGAGGTTCCAATTTTGACTTCTATGGCACTTTAACATTGGACGAGAACCCCTGGAGGGTTCTCGAAACCCCCACTGCGCAGCGTGGTGCAAGCAAAGTAGGGCTCTGCCCAACTTCCGCTTGCTCCTTTTCCCGAAGAAGGAAAAGGACTTTTCTGCAATGTGCCTACCCGTCATGGTTCGCTATTATTTTCCAACAAAGTAACACGGCTGGCAAGGTTCGGATGGTACGACGGTTCGTATTCGATAAGGCCGTTTGCGATCAGCTCGCCCATGCATTTGTGGTAGGTTGCATAGGAACGGATGGCCGAATGTTTCATCAGTTCCCGCCTTGAAACCCGAAACGGATTTTGGCGCGATGCCTTGTCGTGGTACATGAGTATGGCCGAATAAAGGCTGAGGTGTGATTGACGGAAATGCCTGTTCCCGCTGGCAAGCTTCAGAAAGCTCGCCAGTTGTTCTGCCGTTCCCATTACGAATTTCTGATTTCGCCCAACAACTGTTCGATGTCCGCATGTGCATAGTAGAATATGCCACCGATCTTTTCATAGGGAAGTATTCCCTTTATGCGAAGGTTCTGCAAGGTGCCAGATGAAATCTTCAATAGCTTCCTTACCTCCGAACTTCGGAGGAATTGCTTGTTGGTTACCGTTTCATTTGTTTTGATGGTCTGTTTGATCTCCTCAATAAGTTCGGACTTGAACCTGTGGAGCTCTTCTCTTGTTAAGATCTCGATCTGCATAATGCCTCCGTTTTTAAGTTTACGGAAGCAAATTTGTAGCGGGAAATGGTTGAAACAATGACCATCCGATTGGTCTGGTCATATACAGTGGATGAATTGCCTGCTATTTTTTGGTAGGTTCTATTGGTATAACTTTGAAAAGGCGATGCTCTGGTTGTATCGAAGTACCTTTAATAGTTACATCTCCTTTTTTGTCGACAAAGTAGTTTCGAGCGGTTTCGATGGGAATGTCCTTACCGCCGTGCGAGAAATATTTGGCAATCATCTTAGCATACGGGATTTTGTGGTCGCTTTTTATAAGTTTCCTGCCCGAAGAAAGTTGCAGTTCTCGTAGTTGTTGGATGATATCGATGAATGTTGGCAGATGGCCGTCATCGATCAGGATTTTCAAAGACACTTCATACTCGTTCAGTTCTGCGAGTTTTGTATTTAGTTTTTCAATCTCCTGTTTCTGATTCTGGATGAGGTCGTCTTTTTCGGCGATAACGATATGTGATGGTCTGGCATTCCACTCATCTATGCTCGTTAGGTATTTCTGGAACTGTTGGAGCTTTTCGAGGTTATGTCTGTGCATGCCGTGGTTATTTGAAAAAGGATCTTGCATTTCGAAATGTTTAATCCTTGATTGAACGATCTGCCATACATGACGGAAAAAATCTTCTTTACTTGCTAAGTTATTTTCCTGGGCATAATTCAGGTGATAACTGAAGTAATTTGAAAAGTCCTTTTCATCCATTTTATAGATTCTCAACAGGAAGTGGTTGTCATCATGACTGTACCATAAACCCATAAAAGTTCCTAAATCATATGGGTGAGACGAAAATGAAAAGGGTTTACGGGGCTTAAAATAATTTGCGTTCATATCTAATAAAAATAAAGCTAAATTTAGTAATCACTGGCGTCAAAGATGATCAATTAATCAATGAACCAATAAGGGGTATTTAGGGAAATTTGGTACAAAAGATATAAACATGAGGTAGAATAAGGTTTTTTTGTTCAAAATTAACGTCGCTATCCATAAAGGTATCACAAAAGCAGTTTTATAATTTATCTGTGTGTTTTTTAAGGGCCAGACGGCATACGCTAGAAAAATGGGACAGAGTTTGTGTAAAGTTCACTCAAATTTTTTCCAAATATCCAATGCCTCAATTTCGTTGACCTTAGGAATAAGATTGATACAATATTGATATTTCCATCCATCATTTAGATACATCAGCTGATGGATCAGATCATCATTCTTCGATTGTTCAGCTGTCCTAGCCGCTTTTCTGTTTTGAACAAAGGACAGTAGGCGCATTTCGAATTCAGGATAATTACCATCGCTCAGCGCAATCCCTTGCAGCATCAGCGCTGAGATTGACTTGAGATCGGATATAGAATCAAATTCGATTCCGGAATCGAATGCATATTCAAAGATCTGCAAAGCAATATCAAGATTAGCCAAAGAGGTAATCCGGTAGAGCGGGTTATGTGCAGCAGAGTAGTCAGGCGAAACTCCATATTTTTTTATAAAATCAAAATAATAAGCAATCCCCTCGCGGAGTTGCAGGCCGATCATCATTTTGGCAATTTCAAGCTTTCGGCCCTCGTTGGTCTCGCTACCAAAAATTCCCTGAAGATAGTCTACGATTGCAGCAGGTTGCTCGCGGATGAAAACATGGACCAGCACATCATGATAATAGACATCAAGTTTGGACAACAATTCAGTCAACGGCGATAGCTCGCCTCCAAAGGCAAGATAAAGTCTCAATACTTCAGGCCATTTATAGGTTGCATTACTTTCCAAATACGAAAGCAGAAGATCGACCGAGCCTCGCATATCGTGTTCCGAAAGAAATGAAAGATGGCTTTCCAGCACGTCTCCGTTTATACCGCCCGTTTCTAGGTTTAGCAGTACCCTTTCCTGGACATCTGCAAACTCGCATTTTGACTGGACAAACGAAAAAATATCGACCTCATGGTCATCCCAGTGCCTGATCGACAGTAGATTAAGGTAAAAATCATCACCAAGATCGTCAAAACCAAATTTCCGCGCAAAAAAAGAAACCACGATCTGAGGGTTGTTGAGTGCAACATCATCATAGTCGGCCACTACCGCTTTAAAATCAAGGAAGGGCAGCAATGCCCTGCACCATTCCCTGACCATGGCAATATGGTCGGGCCCCAATTCTACCTCTTTTCTGTTCACCGCGTGGTAGATCCTCGACATCTTGCGCCTTTCCCATGCTCCGGTCTCCTTTATTAGTACCTGGGAGAGCTGATTGTCCCTTGTGCCCCGCCGGTCCTCGAAAAGCCCAAATAGCCAATAGCCATACCTTGTATATTCATCTCCCAAAGTGTGGATATCCTCAAACTTTAGTGATTTTTTTCCCGCCTTGCGAAACATCCTGCGGATCTCGGACAGGTAAAATTTCAGATCGAACAATACCTTTAGTTTCAATCTGCCTTCCCTTTGGTTGATTTCGGTGAAATCCCTAGTCACCGGCATCTGCAGCAACAAGGTCTTGTTGACCTGCAAGTTAAAGTAGCTTAACAAGTGTGGATCGCTTTGTCCTAGCTGATATTGGAAATAGTCTGCCCTTGCTATATCGATCTTTCCTTCTCGAAAAAGCTGGGCAACATAGCTCAAGACCTGTTCCGAGGCAAGGTGGATAAGGGGAAGCAATGTCTTAAAATCGTTCAGGGGAAATTTCTTGAGGATGAGCTTTGCTATCCTTAAGTTCTGTCCAGTCCGTAAATAATAGTCTGTCCAATTATTTTGCTTCCCATTTTCTTCGCCCTTTAGTGCACGTTCCATAAACACCTTGTCTACCATTTTAGTGATTTCCTTGTCTGGTAGTAGACGCTGGGCAAGTTCCAGCACGACTGCTATTGCGTCGCGAAAATAGATGGAATGCCTGAATGCACTATAGTGCCTCAGGATTTCTCCCAGCATCCATAGAGCAGATTCTTTGGTCTCAAAAAGTCGGAGGATCGACATGGCCTGGTAGTATTCATCGCTCAACCGAAGCGCCCCACCTGACTGGCCTATCGAACGCCAGTCTTCTTGGGCCAGAAATGAAATCTGCGCGGTGAGGTATACACGATAATTCTCCTGCAATTTCTGAGTGATTATCCCATGAAAGAATGCCACCCTCGGATAGGACTCCGCATCGTTGCGAAATTCCCCGATCAGCTTATCGAACTCGCTGTAATCTAGCTTGTAATTGTCGATCAAAATCTTTGCCACCAGGAACCTCAAATAGTAATTTTCGACTTCAAGATGCAACTTTAGTACTTCCTTAAGTTTAGCTTTGAGAAACGGAAACTTATGGAGCTCAAAAGAGCTGAGTACCTCGATGGCATTCAACAGCACAACTTCGTTCTGTTCATGTTCAATCTCGCTGATTAGAAACTCTAAGCTCATCTTTGACTGGCAAAACCTGCCGATCTCACCAAGTTGGAACCTGGAACGGTTGAAGCGCTTTAAGGTCTTCTTGTGTTCGATATAAATCTGCCTGAAAATATCGAACTTGAACTTATCATTCAGCTTGTCCGGCTCAAATTTCATGAACAGGCCCGGATCGCATTTCATTACCAGGTCGATGACCTGTTGTTTCTTCTGCGATGCGTCATCAAAAAAAACGATCAGAAAGGAAATCGTATGTACCCATGTGGTCTTGATAATCGGCACTCCTTCTCCAAATGTGATCAGCTCCCTGATCACATTGAAATCATTTCTCGCCAGTACCGATGCGCACAGATATTCCTGTATATTATGATGGAAAAAGGTCCAGTGCCCTTCATCTTCATCGTTTCCGTTTAGCAAACTGCCTGCCTGCAAGATCAGCTCCCTTTGTGGGTTATCGGGAAAGACCGCTAACAGCTCGTTTTTATAAAAGTAATTCTTTCCCTGACATTCAAGGACAAATGCCAGCTTTTCCAGTCCCTTTAACATGCTGATTTCTGAAGCCTCAGGGTTTTTCAACAATAGTTTTCCAACATCCTTTGCAATTGCTTTTTTTATCGTTTCCTGGAACAGGTCGCCTTTACTCTTGAAGATTTCGCCTGTTGCTTTGAACTTCCTAGCAAATTCGACAAGGTAATAAGGAGTGGAAAGCAGTTCGGAAAGCTGGGCCAGATTGACCTTTTTCCAGAACTTAATAATATTGAACCTGCCTAACCCCTTTAGGTAGGCATTGATATCGTCACTGGTCAATGGAAGCATTTTCACGGTCGTAAAGCCCGAAAGTGTCGAATCCCCATTTTCGCTCAGCGATGAATAGGAATTGTTTCTCGAGGAAACTACGATTCTCACATCGGGATATCCCTCGACAAACTTGTTCACCGCAATTACGCTTTTTGCATAATGTTCTGGGATGATCTCATCAAAGCCGTCCAAAAAAAGCACAATGTTTTCTTGTGGTCGCCTCTCAAAGTCGGCAATATAAGCCTCCAGCGGTTCTCCCGCAAAAGTATCCAGCTTCACCAGAAACACATGGAATTCGTTCACTGCCAGAGATAGCTTCGCGGCAGCATGACGTAGTTCATGAGATTTGCCCGAGAGCCCCCAGCCCAGTAAGGCTATGTACCGCTCTTTTTCCATCAGGTCTAAGAGACCAGTCTTTTTTTCGGAGAACTGCGCCATCAGTTCATCCCCGGACTTAAAAAGGTTCCTTGGAATGAAGTAACCTTCCACATCTGCAATCGGCTTGGGCCTAGCCACTGGCTGGATGATTTCGCCCTGGTTAGCCCTAGCCAAAGACACGAGCATATTGTTCATTTCTCCAAGCTGAGCTTCGATTGGACCAAGCAGCTGTTTATCGACAACCATCTGGTAACTGAAGAATATATTTTTTGTAACTGACTGGTAATCTTCGTTCGCGATTCGTGAGATATCGTGGTCGGTAATCATGTCCACTTCGAGCATCAATAGCCGTTTCTGCAGCTCCTGTTCCTGATCTACAAATGAAAGATGCCGCAAATTTGCATATTTATCGACTACAGCCTGGAAATAGTGCTGGAGTTTTGGATGGCCATTAATGGAAGATTGGAAGTCGTCAATTAAAGACTGGCACTTGTCGGCAAATCCGGCGGAACTGGCTATATAATAGTTAAATCCCTGAAAAATCTTTATTTCATCCGGATACACTATGCTGTAAAGAACAAATTTGATGACCTCCTTCAAAAAATCCCCTTGCGCAAGTTTGGTCAGCACTTTGCTGTGTTTGCACTGGATTACCCCTGTTAGTAGGTTTCCCTTATAAAGTACGCAGTCCCTGGCCTTGTCACCAGTCGCATTCATCAGCCGGATTTTGTCATAGATACCCTTGAAAGAACCAAATTTGATTTCTTCGTGGTACAGCCAGTAGGTAAGCCATTCAAAATGCTCGTCGCTAATCTTCTCCAGGGGAAGCAGCAGACTGTTATCCAGCGGTACCTTCGAGCTGATATCTGGTCGTATATCTGGAGTTGTGACATTAAGTTTGTTCATGCGAGCTTAGGTTGAATGCTAAATATACAAAAAGATGCCAACGGAAATATCAAGCCATTTTTTACTTGCTGGTTTTCGATAAGGCAAAGCTATTCACTATCTTTACCCAACGCCAACCAAATTCCATAAATAAATGAACCAGGGACAGATCCTCAGAAAAAAGTTGTTCGACAAATATTCGGCAAACCTTCACCTTTTACATGATGAGCGGCTGCTGCCTAATCTGCACCTGCCCAACGACAAACCTTTATCTGCCCGGTCTGCCTGATCATTTGGTAAAGCCTTCATGTTGTTACAGGCGATTTTCTTTAATATCCTTTAAGATAGCTTGGGTGGCGCTAAAACCGTATTTTAGTAGTCTATACATACGATATATGGAAAATGATACCCTGGATTATTTTTTGACAGCGATCAAATTGGAAAGAAAAGACCTAACTGAACCTGTCCTTGGCTTTTTGGAGCACGCCAAGGACCTGGGTTATTTTGATGATCCGGATCTATTGATATACAACAGGGATACAGCTAGTGTGCTGACCAGGATTGCCAAAGGTGGTGCCCCACATCAGGTTCTTGCTGATATGTCGGGTGCGTTCATCCATGAGACCACGATTGGACTCTGTCTTTATTTCGAATGGTTCACTGAGACGGGTGACCCAACGGTGCCGCTTTTGGTGGAGGGGAAACCTGATGGGGAGAAGATCCTGTCCATCTGGAATTCAAAACACTTGGGGAAATTTCTACCATTTTCTGTATTTGAGGCAATGAATGCTGATTTTATGGACAATCATTTCAATGATGGATACCGAAGTTACCTATTCAATCTCCATAATTATGCGGGCATTGAAGAAGTATCCATCGAACGCTTTTTTGGACGTGGGTTCCAGCAAATGAGATTGGTGCTTGCCGAATTCATCAAAGGTGCCCAGCCCAATGATTTCTCTGGTTTTGGAAAGAGGTTCCTTGATAGCTATGGCAAGGGTAATATATATGCTTCGCAGTTTCAATCCATTGGAGATATTGACCAGCTGTTGGGTAGGGATCCAGAGCTGTTCTTTGGTTTTGCAGTGGAATTCCTAGATTGCCTAGCTGACCTTAGAAGGTGTACGGCCGGGATGGCTGGCATATCTTTGGAGCTGGTGAGCCACAATCAGGATGCCAAATTGATTGGAGATCCGGCCGTGGGGCTCAATGGTTTTGACATACTCAGGGACCTGGTGAAAAACGTGCTTGAGGATGTAACTGTTGTGGTGAATAAGGCCAAGCGGCAGAATTTGCAATTATTTGCCGATGGACAAACGGTTGCCGCTGCAAAGAGCGGCGGCTTCCTGTCGATCATCTCACGCCAGCAGTCCTTTTTTTCTGGCCTGGTGGACATATCCTCGGTGGTCTTCACGGTGGAGGATGGATCAGAACTGGAAACTGTGGTCGCCGAGCGTAACCAGCTGATGGATGACCTTGCCTCCTTGCACCGGATGTGCTTTCTTCTTTCCAACAGAAACCTTTTTGCAGCAGAAGAGCAGGGATTGTTGGTCGATAAGCTCGCAACGATCCTGACCTCGGCCTCCAGCAACTATTATTCGGACATCTTTGAGCTTTACTTTGCCGTGCTGCTGAAGAGGTCGGGTGTTGATCTGTTGCTACTGGCCTCACAGCGGAACAAGGGCAACGATGTCAGTACTTGCGATTACAAGCTAGGTGCCGATGTTGGTGCGGACTGCAAATGCCTGAACACGCACAATGCGAACTTGAGCAATATAGCCGAACACTGCAAGAAGGTGGCCAGTCAGGTGATCAGTACGATCGGCTATCGGGGAGTCGAGTTTGGAGGGGCGGTAATTGCCTGCCGGGACCAAAATTTTGAGTTCCTGAAGGCCTTCAGGGACTTTAAGGGCGTGGACAAGAACGATATGTTGGAACGGACCCTTTTGATCCAGGCGTTGATGGAAATCTACGCTGAGTTCATAAAGCATGGTGGCCCAGACCAAGAGAAGGTCAAGTTCATCGCGTTCTATTACCTGCCCCCCCTTGGCATCGATGTGGACGAGGCGACAGGACTCAAGGCCAATTCCACTACCACGCGCAAGGAGATCTTTGTGGTGATGACCACCAAATACGCCAGTGATGAGCAGTTAGAGCAGATCTCGAAGATCTTCCGACCGGTGTGCAATTTCATCTTCAAGTTCAATAATTCGCTGTAGGGGTTATTTTTTTTCAGTGCCTTGGAAAATGTGCCAACAGTTTTTCGATGAGTTCTGGGCTCGTTTTCAATCCAGCCCTTTTGAAGTCTCCTGGGGTAATCCTGCAGATCTCTTTTTGAAATACCCTCAGTTTCCTTATCGCGTCCGGTTCGTCCCTGATCAGCTCAAGGTAGAGCTGATAGGCTGTTCTATATAACGGCTTTCTGTTCAGGCCCCTTTCCACGATTTCCATGTTTCCGGTATCCCGCCCGGTGATGAGCTTGGAGAAGTGCACGGCCATGCCCTCTTCCAGGTAACTGATCTCTTCGTGGTCTTCCAGCAATACGGGCGAGAGCAGGTGGACCACTTCGTGGGAGAGCTGGAAGATACCCTCGTCCATGCATATTTTTACCACTGGCGTCAAGTAGACCAGAAATTCCTTCTCCTTGAATAATGCCGACATTTCTGGGGGTTCGGTCTTTGGATCTGTTCCTTCAAAGACCAAACCAATAAATTCATAGTCAGTGCGTTCGCCAAATTGTTCCTCGGCCTCATTCAGGTACTTTTCCTTGAGATTCAGGTAATAGGCTTCGTCGTATTTTTCTTGGTTTTCCATTTGAGTGCTGGTTTGCGTTTCTGTTCCTTTTTTAGTGCTTTTAGAAATCCTCCAGCTCGATGCCCTTGAGGTTGTGCTCGGCGATGCCGAAGGTGGTGTGGTGATAGGACTGGCCGACGCCCTTGATCAGCGCGATGCGCTGGATGTCCTGGTTGACCAAACTGGAGATGGAGGCCTGGTGCTCCAGGCGATCCGAGTTGGTGATCATACCCCGGAGCTCAAGTGGCAGTACCTGCGTGGAGCGGAAGCTTTGCGATAGCCATGGGCAATGTCCTTCTTCTTTGTCGAAGGTGCGCACGGGGAAAACGATATTATAGAATGAGCCTTCGTGCCCTGTGGTGTTCAGGTCAATGTGGGTCGAGGAATACTTGATGCCGTTGACGTTCTCCTTGTTGACCCATTGCAGCAGCAGTTGCGGGATGACGTACTCGGGCTTGAAGGGGTCGTCTGGGTTTTGAACCTTGAATGAGCAGGCGGCCACCAGTGGCCAGACCATGACGCGATAGAGCGGTTCCCAGCCGTGGGAGGTATTGTCGATGAAGTGCTGGTTGCGGGCATAGATGTCGGTGGTCAGGTCCAGCATGCGCATGGTGTTCTTGTTGACAAGCCTGCAGGCCTGGATCTCTGACTGTGGGGGTCGCTTGAGCTCTTCCCAGGCGACGTAGATGGAATTGGCCACATAGAGCGATGGCAGTCCGGGTATGCTGAAGCGCTGGGTATTGACCCTGCTACGAAGCTGGAACGGGATATGGAAGAGTTCGTGCTTGCTGAGTGCATAGTTTCTATTGCAGGTACGGATGCGATAAAGGTCGGTATTTGCAGGGAGCTCCAGTTCCTTGTTCAGAAAGCTTGAAACATTGACTTCCCTAAGTGCCCTGGCCAGTTCGGCAAAGGCGCGGCTGGGATCCCCTGCGTAATAAATGTTCAAGGTACTGATGATGCCCTGGATCAGTGTTGCCATCCGCTTCTTGAAGACCTTCGCGGTGAGCTCGATTCCATTAACAGGTCCGCTGAGGTCGGTTGATTCTGCGATGACATTGCCAAAATCGGTTAACCTTTGCCTGAGGTTGTCGCGGAAAGAGCCAGTATAGGATAACGGGAGGTTCGTCAGTGGGCTTCTGATGATGTCGAGAAAGTTCATTTTCTTTGATGGGTTAATTTTCAAGACCTGTTTTGGCCCGTTGGACTAAAGATAGTGTTCCTGCCCGACTTCGGCAATTTGTTGGTTATGATCATTTCGGTCAAGTTTTCAACAACAATGGTGAGCAGTACTTTGGTTAAAAGGCTTTTAGTAGATTTACGTTGCAAACTACTTTGCATTTTATGAGGCTATACCTAGACAGCAATATCTACCGGCAGATCAGGCCCGGATCCCGGCACCTGAACATCGAGCTTTTGAACGCGGTGGAATCGCTCCGTGCCGTGCTGCTATTTGTGTTCTCCGATGCGCACCTGGATGACCTGTCCAGTTCCGAGGCATCCTTTCGGGAGGTGGACCTCATGCACATGGGGGAATACGTGGGCAACAACTATTTCAGCTTTGACGTGGTCAAAAAGCAGGACCACTTCTATTTGGCTACCCCACTTGAGGCTTATGGTTCCAAGGACTATGAGGCCTCACGGGCGATCATGGAGGATCCCAACAGGTTCCTGTCGGAGGCGCTGGAGATGGAGGAACTCAAACCCCTGAAACCACTCTTTGATTCGCTGCTGGACTTGCCGTTCTTTGATACGTTCAAGGACGTTCCGGTCATTGCCAGTGGTGCTGGCACCGGTTCGGGCGGTATGGCCAATCCCTTTTTGGAGATTGGAAGCATCCGGGATGCGCTGGCGGGAACCGGACAGGTTGGCGGTTTTATCAACAGCAAGGATGAGTTTTCCAGGTACCAGTCGCTGCTACGCTCCTACGTGGACCGTGCAGACTATGGTTTTGAGGCCTGGTCATTCGATTTTGACCAGCGGATGAAAGACACCTATTTTGGCAAGACCTTTTCCGAGATGGTGGACATCGTGAGCACGGGGACTGGGCCTGCGGACCATTACCAGCGGTTCATCAATACCTATACCCAGCTAGAGTTCCTTGGTGTAACCGAGGAAAGATCGGGCAAGAAGAGAAAGAAGAACAGTTACATGGACATCCACCGGGACGCGGCACACGCCTATTTTGCCAGTCGCACGGACTATTTCGTTTCCGACGACAGGGGCGTGCAGCAGAAGGCGTTCATCACCTATAGGCTGCTGGGGATCAAGACCGAGGTGCTATCGGTGAGGGACTTCATTGCACGCTCGCCCTTACTGCTGGGGAATGAGGAGGACCTGAATTCGCTTTCCAAGGGGATCGAGTTTTCCTTGGAGCACGGTTTTGTGCTGCACCATTCGCTTTTGAAACAGCAGCAAGTGATCAAGCTTCCCTACCCAGCGCTGAACTATTTCAACCGCCTACAGGTCTCTACTTCTGATGTCGGTGAGCGGTCGCTAATCCTTTTCCGTTCGGTCAGGGAACAGCCCGGGGTGATGTATGCGGAATTTGACCTGTTGGTCGGCAAGTGCACCAGGCTGTTCGGGGTGCCCGTGGACAGGAAACAGCGGCTGGAGATTTCGCAGTTCGAGTCCAAGAGTGATGAGGATACCCAGCGGATATGGCAATGGGGACGTTCGATGGCCAGTCTCAACTTTGGCGATACCACCGACCACCGCAAGGTGATCTACCTAGAGATACTGTTCCCTTCAAAAAAGTAAACGATTAGGAAATGAACAACATATTTGACCCTGTACTGCACCTGGATTCCCGCAACCGGGAGATCTTCGAGCTTGAGAAATCCAAATTCCTTCTGGACTTCAAGCGTTCGGCTAATTGGGAGTGTTCGGTCTATTCCGTCAAGAATACGGCAACAATCTTTATCCCGGCAGGTGATTTCTGCATCGATAGCCTTACCCATGAGCTGCTGCACCTTTTCATAGAGGCACACGAGGTTTACATCCGTGGCAGTTTGAAGCTGATCATGAGGCAGGATCCCATGCTCGACAGAGTCTTCGATGAAGCGCTCAGCGAGCATGATGATTTTATGACCAGGAAATGTTGTCTCCTGCAGTTATTCCAACACGGAAGATGAAATAAACTAGTTCGCCAACTATTCCTGTTTCTTGCCTTTCTTGAATTTTTCAAAAAGCTCTTTTAGCTCATTATTGCGCTTGTCTATTAAATCTTTTATTTCCTGATCGGGATTAAAGACCCTATCGATGTACTTGAAAAAATCATCAAACCCATTGCTCTCTTTAGAATAGTGCAATACAATCATGCATGTTGGACTATAATTTTTGGCAATTACAGACATCACAAAGTCAACATCTTTATTGAATGACTTTAATAGTTTCTTTAAGGTCTCCTTATCATACTCCTTAACAAATTCCTGAAAAATCATTTTGTTATAAGTTTCTAACTCAATGCCCGCAGTAGTTTTTACTACTAAAAAGGGTTCTTCGGAAGAAATATCCTCTATCTCATTAGCAGATTTTATAGTTTCGATAGCCACATCTTCTTTTATCCTAAACAGTTTGGCAGTAGTAACAATTATAGGAATATCGTAGAAAATGGTATTTCCAAAGCTTTCTCTGAGTACATCGTCAATCTGATGATGCATACCGTTTATGATTCGACCAGCCATCGCATAAGATAACTGGTGAATAGCCTGTGTTATCGTCTTTGGGTTCTGACCATCAGAAGTTAGTTCGATGCCTTTGGAACATAAAGGAGCAAACTTAAGTGGGAATTCAGGTGTATAAGATGGTACCGTATTAAAGTGTGCATTCTTATGCATGAAAGAGGTGAAATTGATTTCGTCTACTCTGCCATATTCTTCTGGCAAGAATACCCATTTTGTTGTTTCATGACGATACTTACATTCAATCATTAAGTTGACAAAATGAGGTGGCACTATGTATGAGCTATCCAAATCATACGAGAATTCGGTCAAGTTGTTTTCTTCATTTGATCTGAAATATGTGTATTCAAAATTATTAACACATTTTTTAGTATCCAGATATTTTTTGATCTCGAACTCTAGTGGAATACCACTTTTCAGTAAATGCTCTTTCCAATTTGATTTATTTGCCATTTTGTTAAATTAAAAAAAGTCTTACTAAATTGACAAGGCCTTTACTTGCTAAAAATCAGTAGACATATGATTTTATTTTTTCCAGTTGTCTATATATTCGAGCAATGGTTTTTGACCACTCAACGTAGATAAACTAAGAAGCTTTATGTGCTTAGTTGGCAAGGATCCAATTCTCAAAAGAGTGTTAAGTTCCTCGGTTTTAGTTCCGAATTCAATATATTTCTCAGGATCTTCGATTTTAAAGATTGTTTTTAAAAGATCTATATCTGTAATCAGATGCTTAATTATTTCTTTTTGATCTTTATTAAATCTATTATGTAAATACATGTAAGATTCTAAAGGGACTACCCTGTTAGATAAAAATGTTATTTTCTTATCCATTAAACTTTCTAATCCATTTACATTAGTTTTAAATGCTTCAGTAATAGTTGGGGTTATGATAATTACCTCTTTTATACTTTTAAGGTTGTTAATGAAGTGCTTCTGTTCCTGAATACTTTTAAACTCAAAATATTTATCTTTTAAATTGACAAGATTCTGATTGGCTTTTAACAGCGATTCGGCATCATTTAAAACTGTAGTATAGTATTTGAAGCCCTTTGAAAATTGCTTTCCACTAATAGAAGTATCAACTAAGATTACGAGTTTATCTGGTATTTTTGAACCGGAATACATAAGTCGAACATTTTTTTCAAAATCGGGATCTCTATCAGGATATCCACACTTTGCCAAGAGCCTAAATAGTCCATTTTTATCTCTGTCGGGATGTTTGATGGCGAATATCAAGTGCTCATCATTGCGAACAAGATCAAGCTGTTCTTTGAAATATTTTATATCACTATCTTCAATTGGACAGTGAACCGACAATAAGGTCAGAATAGCTCTACGAACCTGATCCAAGCTGATTTTACCATCAAGATATTTCTCAAATTCACTACCTTTTATGCTCGTCTCATTTATCAGTGTCAACCACGAAACTATCCTATCCTTAATGTTTACAGAAGTACCATAATGGTTTTTTAAAGTTTTCTCTAAATCTTGATATGTAAATTCTTCATAAATCTTTTCTATCGACTGATAGAAACCATCCTTTGGAAATACATTTCTGTATTCTGAACTTTCCTTAACAGCGGTCTTAAAAATGTCTTGTCTATATTTAATTCTTTCAAAAGATTTTGATAATTGGTGATCAGATAAATAAATCAACACAGCCTCACTCTTCTTGCCTTCTTCTTCAATTTCGCAACTGCAAACGAACACATCTCTGTTTTGGGTCAGGTTCTTTAATTCTAAAATTGTTTTGGAATAGAATCGATTCGTCTCATTGTCGTATAAAAGCAAAATTCGACCATCTATGTCTTCATCATTCAATTTTGCTTTTGTCTCATTTTGAGAAGTTTTAACATTGAATCCTGTAGTATAAGAAAATGTACCTGATACAAAGTCTCCGACGCTTAGCTTATACTTCTCTGAAATCAATGTAGAAAATGGCGATACATAATCATCAAATAATTGAACTAGGCTGAAATCATTGATCGCTGGTTCACTTTGAAAATTGACAAACGACTGTCTTATTGTGCCAAAATATTGATCCAAATTAGATTTTTCAAGCAACGTTCTATCATTGACAGCAAAAATCAGATCAATTGCTGGTTTACTGTTACCCTCGAAACTAGCGAAATGGACGGTGAGATATTCAATTATTCCAGCAGAAAGAGAATTGCTTTCTTCTAATATTCGATTGACTGTTGCAGACCAGACGTATTGAAAATCATAAATTGTTTCAATTGGATGATCTTGCAGAAGATCCGAGAAATGCTTTATGAATTTAATTCGATCTTCATTGCTCTGTATGATAATTTCAGATAAAGGATAGAAGCGTTCG
This sequence comes from Pedobacter sp. ISL-64, assembly GCF_018613605.1. Taxonomy (GTDB): domain Bacteria; phylum Bacteroidota; class Bacteroidia; order Sphingobacteriales; family Sphingobacteriaceae; genus Pedobacter. The sequence continues at coordinate 27,125 of NZ_JAGGPU010000006.1, forward strand.
CCCATTTCTTCCAAGCTAAAATTGAAAGGATTGGTTTCATCATCTATCATCATCAATGCTTCATTATCCTGTTTGATTATGTAATCTATATCTTCCCAAAAACTATTAATATCGTTTTCCTTAGATACACCATATGCTGATATTCTTTGTGTAAATGACGAGTAGAATGGGATCAATGGCCACTGAGATACTTTATAGGGAACTCTGTAATAAACCGGAAGCCTTGTTTTGAAGGTTGATGTAAATAGTTCAGCATCATCAATATGTAGTCTAACGGCTTTAATGAAGCTGGTAAAGTCTACAAACTTTTTGTAAACTGCTGCTGTATCGGTTCCCTTTGTTAGCTCTACTTCAACGCTATGAGGGTCATTTGCTACAGGTAGATAATTAAATACTTCTAGGTCAACTGATTTTGCCACGTCCTTTATGAAAATTGTTTCATTGCTCTCCAAGACTATCAAACCATTTAAAGCCAAGTTTTTCAAACATATATGATCTGCTATCGGATATAGCCTAACATCAGGATCTTTAAGCCATTTCCCAAAAAGAGAATCGTCAATAAAATCTTCGCCAGGTTTAGTAAATACCTCTGCAGTTCTATCACCTGCAAAAAGTAATACCAATAATATACTTCTAAAATTTCCGATAAAGTCGTACTCACTGTTAAATGTTGCTAGTTGTGCTCCCAGTTTATTAGATAATAATATCAGGTAGCTGCTTTTTGAAAAATCCTCGATCTTATGCTCAATGACTCGGTTGAGCCACTCAAATTTAACATCAAGTTCGTGTGATTGCTTTTCTCCACATACAAGTAATAACTCCCAGCATTTGATCAGCTGATTTTCGTCATCGGAATTATCAAATAAGGTAAAGAAACAAAGACAATTGTAATAGCATATCATCATCTTCGGTTCCATAAGCAAGTCCGTCAATTCCTGGTCTTCCTTCCATTCAGAAAACCTCGTGAATGTATATTTTGCAAGTTTTTGAGCTACATCTGCATCTAAGGGATTATCATGGATTATTCTGAAGAGTTCCAGTATGAACGCTTGCTTATCCATATCCTCCAACTTGGAAATAATAAAGTCGTAGGTACTTGTATGATAGGTAATGTCAGGTGTCTCCATTATAGAGTTGATTGTTGATTTTGAGCATCCATTTAGAAATTCTTTTTTAATTGGCAGATTAAATTGAAGAGATAGTGCAACCACTAAGCTCTTCTGAGCGTCTGTTAAATCTTGCCTTTCTACAATGGAGCCAAGCAACGTCGCAATCTTATCCATATTATCGGCGGCCAAATCGCCGTGGATAAGAATTGTATTCAGAAAATGTCCTAGAGAAAGCCCCGATATCTTTTCTTGTAGGTCGGCTAAAGACCAGAATTCTAACGGGAAATTTTTAATCAGATCGGTGTAAAATAACATAAATAATGTTCCACGACCTGAATCTGCGAACGGCAGGATACGGTTAAGCTTTGATTTTACGTGATTAAGCCTAGGATCATTTGTGAATTGATAGTAAAAAAACCTAAGATTATCCTTAAGTCCAAACTTTACGTCCGAGGTAATCTGATCCAGTTTAGCCAAAGCCTCCTGAACCTCAGTTTCCGATATTATAGCTTTATTTTTATTTGCTTTATTTATCAGGTATTTGGCATCATCCTTAAATTTTTTAAACTTGCCCTTTTCACCGTATTTTTTGACATTCTCAATTTCTGTTTTTTGGTAATTTAGCTCTAAACCATTTATGCCAACCCACCTTTCGATAGCTTTTAGGACGTTTTGAGCTTTCTGAAAATCTTCCACAAAAATGAATATGTCATCTACAAAACGATAGTAATACTCTCTGCTGACATCTTTTATTATCTCTTGTTCGATCAATTTATCCAAACCTAACAAGTATAATTCAGCAAGGTATCTGGCATAAGCAGGTCCTTGGGGCAAACCTCTATTTTCATCTCCAGTGGTATCCCTAGATAGCTCGACCAGATATTTAACCAAATTCTTAAATTTGCTTTTATCTTCCTCGGCTAAACCACTCAAGCGATCAGCGATAGATTTTGGAGCCTCCTCATATAGCTTAATTGCAAGTCTCTGCAAATCAATTCTATCATAAAACCCTTTGATGTCTACTTTTACAAGATAATACTCTTGATATTCCTCATTGAATATTTTATGCTCGATACGGTTAGAGAACTTAGCCCAATTAGAAAACCAATTTTTAAATATGTTACCGTCGGTAAAACTTGGGGTCAATTGATAACCATATGAATTTGGAGAGATTTCAGTGTAGAAAAGAGTGTTCACAATGAACATAAAATATGTAGAGACAAAACCATCTACGTGATCCAGATTATACAAGGATCTTAATTTGTTTCCTTCATTTCTTGTAAACTGATAGCTTTCACCAAAACGGTTTGATTTGCCTGACAGCACATGATCTATCCTGTCATAAATAGCCTGAAATTCTATGCTTTCAAGTTTCTTTAATTGAAAATATAGTGGAATTTCATCATTTATAAGGGCATACTTCGCTAGCGCACTTTTTATCTTTTGAAATAGGTTTTCAGAGATGTTAGAGATTTTAAAAAACTCATTTAAGCTGACATTGATATTTGCAATCAACTCTACGGGAGAAGTAATTTTTTCGTGAGAACAATTATTACAATTACCAAAATAGCTACAAGTTACAGGGTAGTAATCCTTTGCTAATTTTAAATTTTGTATGGTTAGATCCCTTCTGAAATTTTTTACTCTGGAAAAAATCTCCATTAACAGATTTATTCCAAATTCTGGATCATCAGCTGTTGTTAATCGACCGAGCAGACCTACTAGAATCCTTCTATCCTGTGTATTGATGCCAGCTTCATAATTTGTCAAAATTTTATCGATATGTTGACATTTCCGCAATGCGGATATCGCATTATCGTAAGTTACATTTAATTGGGCGATTTCAAGATAACGGTATCTAATGTATGAAGGAGATAAATTCGACTTGTTAGCTAAATCAAATTCATCCAAAAAAGGCTGGATTTTCTCTATACTGACACACTGATAATCTTCCAGAATAGAAAGTTGTTCCTTAAAAAAACTATCATCTGGGGTTACGTTATGGTTTTCAAGATCAAACTCGAATACTGTTCTGTCCTTTAAGAAAAAAGATTGGTAACCTGAAGCTTTGTTCTGAGATAACGGTAGTTTAACACCAAGACCAATGCCCTTAGATTGTTTATTGACAAAGCCTGTTTTAGGAAAACGATCGGCAGTAATATTATAAGGCAGTAATATTTTTGAAAGTATATAGCTAATGAGCTTGAATCCAATAAGTTTTGTTTGTAGTTGGTCAAAGATTACCCAAATATGAAAACCGCGTCTCCCAGAAAATTCAACTAGGTAAGGTATTTTCAACTTCTCCAAAAGCTCACAAACATCATCACAAGCCTTTTTTACCACTTGTAAATTCTTTGGATTTACATTATTTGCATCAATATCCTTTTTGCTAATATCTAAGTCAATACAAATCCATTTGATGTAGGCATATTGCATTGCATGAAGTTCCTGATAAGCTAACAAACTCCCCTGGTTGAGTAACATCTTATCGATTGTTACAGGGGATATCTTAGATCTAATTAGTCGATAGCTAGAATCTTCTAATTGTACCCCATATTTACTCTTGTCTGCAAAAAAAAGATCGAAAAGCTTATGTGATAGTTCTTTATAGATATTTTGATCGCGCATAAATAAAATTATATTGTGGCTTAGCTATTTTATGGGTAATAGCCAAATATATAAAAAAAAACAAGTTGAAATTAGGGGCAACAAACTACAATATTTTTGGTCTACTTAAAATTAAAGATTCCTAACTCAACTAAAAATAGTAAGTTTTATCAAGTTTAAGTAGTAATCTTTTTTTTTAATTTTTTCAAAAAAAATACTATATTTATACCATAGCAATTGCAACTAAAAAATACAGACAAAAAGGTGAGTGATTCGGTGAGTCACTTTTCAAAAACCTTTCAGATAGCCTTTAAACGCTGAAAACTGAACGAAGTTCACATCCCAGCGGGATCACGAAAAACCTCACAGAAATGTGAGGTTTTTTTGTTTTATGTCTGCTGGGATTCGACAGAAGCGCCGGCATGGGTCTCGATTTGTAAAAGGCTCAGGACCGAGTTCGGGATTTTGCGGGGCTGAGCCAATCCCAGCGGGATCAAGAAACCTCACAGAAAATGTGTGGCTTTTTTGTTTACGTTAACACACGAAGTGTAAACACACCGCTTTGATGCTGAAATATGTTCTATATTTTTTTTCGGGGAAGAGCCGACCAGCTAAGTATTATGCCGACCAAACCTAATATTATTGCCAAAATTGCACCGGCCTTTCCACTTCCTGACCCGAACACAGCACCTGCCGTTGTAACGAAATGCACTATACTAAGCGTAACTGTAACCAAGCCCAGCGTCAAGGCAGTTTTTGCTCCTGATATTGAAGAACGTTTTTTTGCACGAGCGGCAAAGACGATACTCAATATACCCAAAAGCAATTCTGCCAACCCGATAGCCCGTGCAGGAGTGATGCCTTGTACATAACCATCTTCGTTAAAAAGGCTTGACTTTTTTGTTTTAGCGGTTTCTGTTTTATTTGTGGTCTCAGATGTTTGCGAAAATGTTTTTACAGGCGCAAATAAACAACAAACTATGATTAAACTTACAGATAAAATAAATGAAATGATTTTTCTCATATTACAATGAATTTATATTTTCGATTACAAAATTATTTTTCTCGTCAAAGATAAAATTGTAAAAAAACGACATACTGCTATTAGAACTCCACCGTACCTCTACCAGCCGCCGCCAGCATTTCCTTCTTAAAGTATTCTTTTGGGCTGATACCTGAAAATTTTTGAAAATCGTGAATGAAGTGTGATTGGTCATAATAGCCGCACGCTATACCTATCTCAGTTAAAGACTTGTGTTGAAAATGTTTGTTGAGAACAGAATTAAACCTCATAATCCGCAAAAATGATTTTGGGCTGAAGCCGGACAATTCTTTGAACCGCCTTTCAAATTGCCGCAGTGATAAGAAATTGGTATCGGCTAAAGCCTGTACTGAACTCGTATGATAAGACCCTACAATGGTTGCGATAGCGGAAGAAATTGAGGAGTGTTCGATTCTCGCATTTTTCAGTCGTGCTTCCAGAAAGTCTGACATAAGTTTCACTCTCTGGGTATTATTTGAGGCCAACATCATTTCTTCTTCAAGCATCTCGCCATCTTTTCCCAATACAGAATCTATGGTTGCATAATGATTGGAAAGCTCGCTTGCCGGCAAGCGAAATAATTGAGGAAATGTGTGAGGATATAAGTGAACGCCAAAAATCCCAAAGTATTTATTATTCAAAGTCACTCGGCTAAAGGTTTCTGTCTGTCCAAAGATGCCGGAAGTAAATGGGGCATCTTTCCTCTGCGCAATACCATAATTGAAATGTCCCTTATAACAAAATATAAATTCCGGGCAAGGATAGGCAAAAGCATGATGAACGTATGGAAGATTGCCCTCTACGAACCAGTAGAACCGAACATAGTCGGTAAGATGTTGGGGCGGTTGTATGATACCATAGTTCATTTGTATATTTTTAATAAATTTCTTGTGTCGAAGTATTATAAAATTACAAAATATTTTAAATCACCGAATAGCATATAATCAATTATCGTACAAGCTGTTATAAACTGTACATTTTGTATTTATTAAATGTGATGATGATCTATCTAAACAGTACCTGGTTCATGATCAGTATTCCAATAAGTCCGATAACTGATACCAGCGTTTCCATCAGCGACCAGGACAAAAATGTTTGTTTTATAGATAATCCTAAATACTCTTTGAATAGCCAAAAAGAGGAGTCATTTACCTGAGAACAAAATAGGCTCCCTGATCCAACCGCGAGCACCATTAAATTTGGATCGGCACCATTAGGCCCAACAAGCGGATAAACGATACCAGCAGCGGTGAGGCCAGCTATGGTAGCCGAACCCAGGCAAAGCCTTAGCACAGCCGTTATTAACCAGGCCAATAATAAAGGTGGCAGGGTTAACCCTTGCAAAATTGCGGCAAGGCTGTTGCTTACCCCTGTTTCTACAAATACTTGTTTCAAAATACCTGCGCTACCGATTATTAAAAGGATCATCGCTATATCTTTTGTTGCATCAACAAAAATCACCATAATGTCAATCAGCTTTTTACCTGACCTGATTCCAAGTGTAAATGTTGCAATACAAATGGTTAATATCATGGCAATAGTTGGATCACCGATAAAGCTGGCGAGATTTACGATAGCCATATTATCGCTACATATCCTGGTTATCAACGTGGTACCCAAAATTATAAGTACAGGTAACAATGCAGAAACCACACTATTTGCTATACCCGGCAATTCATTATCGGGCAGTTCATCGGCCTGCAAGGTAACTGTTGGGCCAGATTGCATATTTATCAATACTTTTGCGAAAAGAGGCCCTGCAATAATTATAGCAGGTATGGCCACGATTAAACCATAAATAAAGGTCTTAACCAAATCTGCATTAAATTGAGTAACCAAAGCCATGGGCGATGGATGAGGTGGCAAAAAACCATGCATCACGGATAGTGATGCAAGCATAGGCAATCCTACATATACCAGAGGCAACTTATAGTTGTACGCTACCGAAAAAATAATTGGAATAAGCAATACAAACCCAACATTATAAAATAATGGAATGCCCACGATAAAGCCTGTTAAAGACATGGCCCAGGTTACGTATTTAGCGCCGAATGTCTTTTTTAATACTGTGGCTATTTTTTGAGCGGCACCACTGGAAGCGACGAGTTTTCCGAGCATGGCGCCCAAAACGATGATAATTGCTAGTGATCCTAATGTATCTCCTAATCCTTTATTAATAGTTTGCGGAATACTGGTGGCGGGCATACCTAACAATACAGCTGCCATTACAGATACGATCAAAAATGCAAGAAAGGTATTAACCTTCGCCCAGGCAATTAATAATACAAGTAGGGCTATGCAGCCAAAAAGAATCAGTACATCCATGTTCCTACTTTAATGAGAGTCTCTGGTTACTGTTGAACCTGAACCGCCTACTAAAAAGTCCAAATCAGCACCTTTATCTGCCTGTTGAACATGTTTGACATATAAGTTTACATAGCCACGTGTTGCAGAAAGAGGTGGCTGTATCCAGTTGCTTCGCCTCAGGGCTAACGCTTCATCACTCACTTCAAGGTGGATACGTTTATTGGCTACATCCAGCTCAATGATGTCTCCGTTTTCTACAAGCGCTAAATTTCCACCAATAGCAGACTCTGGCGATACGTGCAGTATAACTGTACCATATGCCGTACCACTCATCCTGCCATCCGATATCCTTACCATATCTGTTACACCCTTGTCAAGTAGCTTTTTCGGTAAAGTCATGTTGCCCACCTCAGGCATACCCGGATAGCCGACCGGACCAACCGTTTTCAAAACCATTACACAAGTTTCATCGATATCCAAATCAGGGTCATCTACTCTCGCATGGTAATCCTCAATGTCTTCAAACACTACTGCCCTACCTCGGTGCTGCATCAAACTGGGCGTAGCTGCAGATGGCTTTATAACCGCTCCGTTAACTGCAAGATTACCTTTTAGTACAGTAATTCCGGCTTCTTGAATGATCGGCTGCTCAAATTCATAAATAACTTCCTTATTGTAATTTATTCCTGTAACAGCAATGTTCTCGGCATGCGTTTTCCCGCTTACCGTAATGGTATCCATTTTTAAAACAGATTGCATTTGTTTTAAAACAGCAGGTACACCACCAGCATAGTAAAAATCCTCCATCAAAAATTTGCCTGAAGGCATAAGATTTACAAGAAGCGGCATTTTACTGCCAATATCATCAAAATCGTCTAAGTTTAGCGCTACACCCATACGCCCTGCGATAGCGGTGAGGTGAATAATAAAGTTTGAGGAACCTCCCACTGCCGCATTTACCTTAATTGCATTTTCAAAAGCATCGCGTGTTAGTATTTTAGAAATTTTCAAGTCTTCTTTAACCATTTCAACTATTCTCCTTCCCGATAGCTGAGCAAGTCTTTTGCGCCGAGAATCAACGGCGGGTATAGCCGCACCGCCGGAAAGGCTCATGCCTAAGGCTTCTACCATGCAAGCCATAGTGGAAGCCGTTCCCATTGTCATACAGTGGCCCGGACTACGAGACATGCAACTTTCTACTTCTGCATATTCATCATAAGTAATTTCGCCTTTCTTTAATTCCTCTGTCAGCTTCCATACGCTTGTTCCTGAGCCTATGTCATGTCCGTGATATTTTCCGTTTAACATTGGCCCGCCAGGAACCACAATCGTTGGTAAATCTACACTCGCGGCTCCCATTAACGTAGAAGGCGTAGTTTTATCGCAGCCCGTAAGTAGTACTACACCATCAATAGGGTTGCCTCTTATTGATTCCTCTGCATCCATACTGGCGAGATTACGGAACAACATAGCGGTGGGTTTCATGAGCGTTTCTCCCAATGACATGATGGGAAATTCAAGCGGAAAGCCGCCAGCCTCCAATACCCCGCGACGAACACTTTCGGCAATATCGCGCAGGTGGGCATTGCAGGGTGTAAGTTCAGACCACGTATTACAAATCCCTATTACCGGTCTGCCGTCAAACATGTCTTCGGGCATGCCCTGGTTTTTCATCCAACTGCGGTAGATGAGGCCCATTTTATCTTTTTTCCCAAACCAGGTCGAACTTCTATATGATTTCATATCTAGAATATACTATGTTAATTATTAATCCTTATTTAGATTGCCGTTTACCAGTCGCCAAATATTTAACGGGTTTGCGTTTTTTAATTCATCTGGCAATAGTTTATCCGGCATATTCTGGTAACACACCGGCCGCGTAAACCTGTCAATTGCAGCTGTGCCTACCGATGTTGTTTTTTGGTCTGTTGTTGCGGGAAATGGCCCTCCATGAACCATAGCGCTACAAACTTCAACACCTGTAGGAAACCCATTAATGAGTAACCTGCCTACTTTTTGTTCTAAAATATCGAGTAAATCTTTATACTCAACCAAGTCGCTATCGGTTCCGTGTACTGTAGCAGTTAAATGCCCGCTAAGATTCTTTGCTATTTCAATAATATCCTTTTTAGAGTTTGCTTCTACTACCACGCTGGTTGGCCCAAAAAGCTCTTCAGACAAATCAGGATGAATTTTTAATAAATCACTTGTTATTTTGAATAAAATCGGGGCTGCAACATTTAAATTTGTCGTGTAATTGCCTTTTGCAAGTGTTTTGACTCCAGACATTCCGCTACGTTTTTCAACGCCGGCAAGGTATGATTTATAGATATCGCCAGTAAGCATTACGCCTCCCGAAGTTTGTCCAAATTCTTCTTCAAGCTTCTGGATAAAATCAGGTGCGGCATCAGCACTTTCATAAATAAGCATGCCTGGATTAGTGCAGAACTGGCCTACGCCTAGCGTTACTGAGCCAGAAAACCCATTAGCTAACGACTGGGATTTTTCTAATAAAGCCTGCGGAAGAATAAACACCGGGTTGGTGCTCCCCATTTCAGCATAAACCGGAATAGGTGTTTCCCGGCGCACAGCCATATCATATATGGCCTTACCTGCACCAAATGAACCTGTAAATGCAACAGCCTTTATGCCTGGGTGCTTAACTAACTGAGCACCTAAAACAGGACCGTCTCCAAAAAGAAGCGAAAAAACACCGTCAGGCATTTCAGTTGAAATAGCGGCTTTATTGATGGCATTACCTATTAGCGAGCTGGTTACAAGATGTGTAGGATGTGCCTTTACTATTGTACAGCAACCCGCTGCCAGTGCAGATGCGGTGTCGCCCCCAGCTACAGAAAACGCAAGGGGAAAATTACTCGCTCCAAAAACGACTACTGGTCCCAGTGGTATGTGCATGGAGCGGATATCCGGTTTAGGGAGCGGTACGCGGTCTGGGTTCGCTGTCTCAATTCGGGCATCCAACCAGGATCCTTCTTTTAATAATTCAGCAAATAACTTCAACTGGCCCACAGTCCGTCCTCTTTCACCTTCTATACGGCCTTTCGGTAGTCCGGATTCTGCGCAGCAAACCGTTATCAATTCGTCTCCAAGGTCAATGATCTCTTTGGCAATCGCTTCTAAAAATGCGGCTTTTTTTACACCGGATATTTTGCGGTAAACCTGAAATGCAGCTGTTGCCTTTTCAACAGCCCTGTCAACTTCAGTTATTGTAGCTACAGAAAAAGCCGCTATTTTTTCGCCGGTTAACCTGTTTATTGAACTAATCATGTCACTTGCTTCGGCAGAGGTTTCGAAACCTATAATTTGTTTGCCAATGTTTATCATGCTACGATATTTACAAGTGAACCAATCTCTGAAATGGTTATTTTTACAATGTCTCCGCTGTGTAAAGTGATATCATCGGTAGGGATTATTCCTGTACCTGTCATTAAATAGGTTCCATAAGGGAAATCTAACTCCCGAAACAAGTAAGCCACTAATTCCGTGTGCTTACGTTTCATTTGGTTAATAGATATTTTCTCCTTAAAAAGGACCTCAGAATCTCTTGATATTTCGATGCTGATATTGGTATCAGGATCTATTGGTCCGTCTGTAACTAAAAGGCAAGGACCTAAAGCGGTAGCTCCATTGTATGATTTTGCCTGCGGGAGATAAAGCGGGTTTTCGCCCTCAATGTCCCTCGAAGATACATCATTGCCTATTGTATAACCTTCTATAGTGCCTGCTGAGCAGATAAATAAGGTCAATTCCGGTTCAGGTACGTTCCATTTAGAATCTGCCCGGATGCGTATGTTTCCTCCAGAACCCACTGTACGGTAAGATGGCGACTTAAAAAAAAGTTCTGGCCGATCTGCATCATATACCCTGGCATAAAAATCCCCGCCTTTTGCTTCTTTTGATTCCTCTATTCTGGCTTCCCTACTACGAAAATAAGTTACGCCAGATGCCCATACTTCCTGGCTACCTATAGGCGTTAAAATGGCTGAATTGGTGAGCTCTTGTAAATCTTCGTTAGGTTTAAGGTGTTGCAACTCACTACTGACCAATTTAAAGAGGTTGCTCCTGTTTACAAACATATCCCAGTTTTTCTCTTCGCTTAAAAAATATTGGTTATTGTGGTGTATAATAATCCCGCTAGAGGTGTTATAAATTCTCATAATAATTTGGTTTAGTTTTTTGGATCGAAAATTAGGTTTGAACCTTATTTAAGTATCCAGGCGGTAAAATCGAAAGGCAAATAAGTCCTTTTAGATCACATTTACAGCATAATGTTAATATAATACAATAAAATGCTGCAATACTAAAATTACCGGTTTGCATTGCCTAATTTGATCATTGTTAACTGACATTTTTTTGATAGCAGGCTTGCCTCAAGCAAATCACTTGGCAATATCTTAACTAAATGCCCCATTAAAAGCAACTCAAAACTTGGTGCTTACCTCAGTTCGATTAATATTTATTTACACTGGCTAATTTTAAACCCTTGAAAAACCGCGATCGTCATGCTCATCCGATAGCTATCGAATTTGTTTTACAAGCAGAAATTGTTTTTTCGATTGTCTTGTAGTTACTACCTGGTCAGCATCTTATTGCTAACTGGATCCTGACCTGTAGCGAAGCTGAAAGCTACGCAGTAAAATAAATTACCATTGACAGAATCCTATCAGTACGGCCGTCATTCTCGCGCAGGCGGGAATCTTAAACCACTTGCATTACGATTCCTCATAGCCTATAATTCGCTAAAAAATTTGTCATGAATGTTGATTTTAACAATTAATTAAGCCTAACAATGACAGACTCCAATAAAAAAATCGTCATTGCGAGGAACGAAGCAATCTTAATGCGCACGCTAGTAGCGATCGTTGTAAGATTGCTTCGTCGGCTGAAAAAGCCTCCTCGCAATGACGATTCCTCACAGTCTACAGCTCGTTAAAAATTCTCCTGTCCATTCATGTTCATTTTAACAATTAATTATCCCTCAGGATAACGGCTATGAACGAAAAATGTCTGTAGTAGACCTTTAAAGGAATATTAATAATCGAACAGAGGTTACTAGGCAAATTTTTTCTCTTCGGTTTTAAGATAATTGTATCTGTAGTCCATTGGATTTTTTTTGGTAAGCGTTTTAAATTGATGATAGAAGTGAGAAATATTGTTGTAGCCACAGGCATAACCTACTTCAGTCATATTAAATTCCTCTTCTACTAACAATCTGCAAGCATTTCCAATTCGCACTTCCATTAAAAACTGGATATATGTTTTTTTTGTTTTGGATTTAAAGTACCTGCAAAAAGAGTGCTTTCCCATGTTAATTAATGCAGCCACATCTTCTAGCGCTACTTTTTGGTGGTAGTTATTAAAAGTGTATTCGAATATCGTGTTAATGCGGTTTTGATCGATGCTATTCACTTCCGGGTTAAAGCCGTTGGATGATATAATTTCATATTCTTTCGAAGCAGCTATTATTTCTAAAGCGGATAATAAATTGATCAACTTACGGGCAGGCGATTCGTTGAGCATTTCCTCCGCTATTTTGCCAACCTTTCGTCTGGTTACGCCTTTTAAACGCAAACCCAGCTTACTTGTGTTCAGCAGTTTAACAATCGGACTAATTTCAGGAAGATTCAAAAATGCATCACCCCAGATGTTGTTCTGAAAAAGAATCACGATTGTTTCTCCAACTTTTTCGGTATCGCTTTCCAGATATTTTTGTTCACACCGGAAAGTATGTGGCAGGTTTGATCCAAATAAAAATACGTCACCATTTTTAAAAGGACCAACGTGGTCGCCTATCAGGCAGGTACCGTAGGTTCTTTTAACTACTAATAATTCGCACTCGGGATGATAGTGCCATGCACTTAATATCGCATGCCCTATATCCTTATGGATATTAAAGGAATGCTCCGGGTTTGGAGTAGCCTTTTTTAAAGTAGCCTTCATGTTTATAATTGGTTAACTATAGCATGAAATTATAAATTATGTACGATATAATGCATACCTATTACCTATTAATGCTAGTTATATTAACAACGCCTGGTTTTATTATTTGCGGATCAGATTGGTTTTATGTTGAAAAAAATCTGTAAGTAATTGATAAACAGACATATTTTGAATGTTTTATCAGACAGCAACTCATACCACAAAGAAATATCTATGTTAATATGTTACAATTTTTTGCTGTAATACTGAAATTGCTTTTCATTAAAGTTGTCTTTATTTGCTTGTGTAACATAACTGTTTCGAAACCAAATATAAAAGGAAGGTGATGCTGCTATTCTTCGCAACTACTTTCTTCAAATAAACTATTTAGCCTTAGGTTATTAGAACAGGGATTGATTAACCAGCAAACCAATATAATCATATGAGATAGATTTACTTAACATTCAACCACCATACATAGTCGCTAAACGCTGCGTATGTTCCGAACTGACAGCACCGCCCCTTCTGCGGTTTATTACAAAAAAACAATTCTAACCAAACAACAATTATGAAAAAAAAATTACTTCCACCGGTATTTATTTGTACTGTGTTAACGGTATTCATGCTTTTCGAGTCCGCACGCGCATCAGTTGGTGGGCTAACAACTGTAATTTCTAGCAAATCTTTGACAACCAAAAAGTTAAAATTAGCGCCAATAGGAATTACAGGTAAAGTTACCGATGAACAGGGTGTTGGTTTACCCGGCGTTAGCGTTGCTGAAAAGGGAACGCGAAATGCTACTATAACCAATTCATCTGGCAGTTATACGATAAATGTTGCAAATACCAATGCGGTGTTGGTGTTCACATCCATTGGCTATAAGCCCGTAGAAATAACAGTAAATACAAAAACCGTTGTTAATGTTTCTATGCTGACGGTTACAAATGCTCTGAATGAGGTTATCGTAACTGCCCTCGGTATAAAAAGGGAGGCCAAAAGCCTAGGCTACTCGGCTCAAAAAGCCGACGTAGAGGCATTACAAACTAACCGCACGACTAATCTTGCCAATGCGCTTGAGGGCCAAATCTCCGGATTGGACGTTTCTCCACCCGCCGCAGGGCCAGGTGGGAGTACAAAGATCCGTTTGCGCGGACAATCTTCTTTCACCGCAGACAATTCGCCGCTGATCGTCATAAATGGCCTGCCAATGTCGCAGGGCGCAAGCAGTAGTAATGGTTATACACAAAATGTCGACCAGGGAGATAATTTGCAAGGGATCAACCAGGACGACATTGAATCGATGACTGTTCTAAAAGGATCTACCGCTGCAGCCTTGTATGGCTCGCGTGCCGTTAACGGTGCAATCATTATTACAACAAAGTCGGGATCCAAAAATAGTGGATTAGGTATTGAGTTCAACTCTAATTTTACGATAAACCAAGCGTTGGATTATACAGATTTTCAATATGAGTACGGGCAAGGTGAAAATAATATTCGTCCCTCATCACAAGGAACTGCGCAAAGTTCTGGGGCCTGGAGTTTTGGTGTGCCATTTGATAATGTACCAACGTATCAATTCGACGGCGTTCAACGTCCTTATGCGCCTGTTAAAGACCGGATAAGTACGTTCTTTAGACTTGCTCCATCGTGGAGTAATACCGTTGCACTTTCGGGCGGTAATGACAAAGGAAGTTTTCGGGTGTCGCTTTCTAATCAAGATGCTCAGGGCATAATACCAAACAACGATTATCATAAAAAGATTTTTAACGTTGGTATTAACTATAAACTTACCGATAAATTATCTGCACAATTTTACGTTAACTATGATCACCAATTTAATAACAATCCGCCACTTATAGGCGTACAGGGAAATGCAATTCCTACATCAATTTACAGGTTGGCTAACTCCATTTCTTTTGATGTACTTGAGGCAGGCGCAACGGATGCCAACGGAAATGAAACACCTACTTCGAGGTTTGCTACCGTTACCAACCCCTACTGGATATTAGCGCACCAATTTCAAAGACAAACAAAAGATCATTTGTTAGGTACTGCTGTCGTACGTTATCAGTTTTTCGATTGGCTATATTTTCAGGGCAGGGCAAATATGGACCTTTTGCAATCTACCTATGAATCGAACACGCCGACTGGTACACTGGCAGTATCTGCAGCACCAGCAGGGATGTATAACGGTAGCTTTGGGATAAGTACAGCAAATACACGCCAAAATAATTTTGACTTCTTGCTGGGCGGTGGGCATAAGTGGAAAGATTTTTCATTTAATGCAACGGTAGGTGGTAATAACTTTCCCTTAATTACTTCTACATTTAGTGAAGCGGTAACAAACTTTTACATCAGAGGTTTATATACGATTGGAAACGGTGTTACTGCAAATTCGAGTTACAACCAGACTAAACAAACGGTAAATTCATTGTATGGTACTGCAGAATTGTCCTACAAAAATTTATTGTACCTCAGTCTTACCGGCCGTACAGACTGGTACTCGGTACTGGCCAGAGATATAGATCATTATTTCTATCCTTCAATTAGCGGAAGTTTCGTTTTTTCGGAATTACTTCCACAAGCAAAATGGTTAAATTTTGGAAAGATCAGAGTTGCTGTTGCAGAAACGGGAAGCGCCCAGGGGGTTGCCCCCTATAATGCATTAACATTTGCGCTTGCTCAAAATTCATTCAACGGGCTTCCCTTAGGAAGTATAAACGGGACAGCTTCACCAAACACCCAGATTAAGCCTTTTGGCGTAAATGAAAAAGAAATAGGTATCGAGTTACACATGTTCAACAACAGAGTAAACCTGGACATAGCTGCTTACGATAAGAAAACGACTAATCAAGCTGTTCCAATAAGTCTGTCTGCAGCAAGCGGATACAGCACCACGCTGGTTAACTTAGGCGGTTTAAACAATAAAGGATTAGAATTTAACCTGGAATTAATACCTATCCAAAACAAGAACTTTACCTGGAAAACGACTTTTAATTCAGCTTTCAACTCTTCAAAAGTATTGTCGTTAGCTAATAATCAATCGCAACTTGTAGTGGGCAGTCCTGAGTTTTTTGGGTCTATTGTTCACGTGGTAGGTTTACCCCTTAACCAAATTGTAGGTTCAACTTACAAGCGGGATGCTTCCGGAAATATTGTATTATCGGGAGGCAAACCCGTAGCAAGTGATAAACCGGTAAATTTTGGTAGTGGCCTTCCTAAAGCAACTGGGGGTTGGCTAAATACGTTCAATTACAAAGGCTTCACCTTTATTGCCCATATTGATTATAAAGCAGGTGGTAAAGTGCTCTCTAGTACAAGTTTAAACTTATTAAGAGAAGGTTTATCAAAAGAGTCTTTACCTGGCCGTGTGGGTGGCGTAATTTTCCCTGGCGTAAACGCTACTGACGGGTTACCAAACACCACCGCTGTAAATGCAGAAGATTTTTACGCAAATTATCGTTCAACGAATATCTTGGATCCATTTATTTACAGCTCGAGCTTTGTTAAATTAAGAAGCCTTTCGTTGGGATACGACTTGTCTAAATTTATCAATAAAAAATATGTGAAAGGCTTAGTGCTATCTGCCGTATGTCGTAATGTATTGATCATCAAAAAATATACGCCCAACATTGATCCCGAAGCAATAGCCTCAAGCGGAGATAACCTAACCGGTTATGAGCAGGCATCACTGCCAACAACACGTACTTACGGATTTAACTTAAATGTAAAATTCTAACTCTATATACAATATGAAAAGTTTAATCAGAATTATAGCCATCGCAATCTGGATTCCAGTAATTTCCAGTTGCAATAAAGGGTTTGATAAATTGAATATTAATCCAAATAATCCAACAGAACTCGATGCGGCATTCTTGTTTACGAGTGCACAATTTGGAACACATGGAGCGACGATGGAAACCGAGCCAACCATTGTGCAGCAATTTGTAAATCCTTTTTCGGGAATCACCTCGGCATTTAATTTTAATCAACTGAATCAAACCTATACTTCGCAAAATTGGAATGCTGAATATACAGGAACAAATAGTGGCGCAACAAGCTCTTCAGGCCCTGTTCAATTACTGGTCCAGATCTTAAGCCAACTCAAAGGCAATGCAGCAAGAACAAATTTATATAACGAAGCCAGAATCTGGAAAGCCTACCAATTTATGATGCTCGTAGACAGTTACGGAAACGTACCCTATAGTGAAGCCGGGCAAGCCTATTTATCAAATGTGCTTACCCCTAAATACGATAATCAGGCAGCGATTTACACCGACCTGATTAAAGAAGTTACTGAAGCAACGGCAGCTTTAGATCCGGCAAAGGATATCGTAAAGGCTGATGTGTTTTACGGTGGCAATATCGCCCAGTGGAAAAGATTGGGTTATTCCTTATTACTTCGATTGGGCATGAGGTATAGTAAAATAGACCCTACAAAAGCGCAAGCTATTGTGCAAGCTGCAGTAGCGGGTGGTGTAATGACATCAAATGCCGACAACTGTTATCTGAAATACAATACAACTTACGTTAATCCCGTGAGCCAGACGATTACTGCGATAGCGAATACTTATTATTTAGCGGCTCCCTTTGTAAATCAATTAAAAAATAGTGGCGATCCGCGATTGAAGTTTATATCCGGCAAATACGCAAACCCTTTAGCGGCACCTACAAGCGTACCAGATACCATATCTGCAAATCAGTTCGGACTTCCTGTGGGCTATAGCAGTGCTACTTTATCAACTGCTCCGGGATTTAGAGGCGCTAACGGCTCGGGTTTTAATTATTCGCAGGTTAATTATAGTATTTTCGGTAGTTTAACCGCTCCGCAATTTTTTATCACTCACGCTCAAACGCAATTGTTGCTGGCAGAAGCCGCTTTTAGAGGCTGGATAACCGGTGGCAGTACACCTGATGTTTATTATGCTAATGGCATACGTGCGGCAATGGACCAATGGACAACCTATAACCCGGCAGCCATTATTCCTTTAGCTACGCAAAATGCATTTATTAATAATCCCGTTAATGCTTATACAACGGCAAATGCACTCAACCTGATTAATACGCAATATTGGGTGGCTTCCTGGGGCAATGGTACCGAGGCATTTGCTAACTTCAGGAGGAGCGGTTTTCCAGCCTTATCGCCCAATACCATCGCAGGACAAAATATAACCGGTGGTTTTGTTCGCCGCTTTGTTTATCCAACGCTTGAGCTTTCTGCAAATGCAACGAATTACCAGGCAGCGGTTGCAGACAATGGTGGGCCAGATAATATGGACACACGCGTTTTTTGGGATAAATAGAAAAAATGCCGGCGACAGATATGGGTAACATTCTTATTAATTTTACCCATATCATAGATGCTCCACTAATTATTTTGTAATTTACTTTCAGTATAAATCTAACCTAAATTAAATGTTAAACCGTAGAAATTTCCTCAACTACGCTGCAACTGCAGTAGGAACCACTGCCCTGCTTTCTGCTTTAGACAATCCTGCCTATGCCCTTTTCAGTAAGACTATTGGCGCAAACGACCAAATCAATATTGGTGTAATAGGAATCAAAGGCATGGGATGGTCCGACCTCAAAGCGGCCCTCAAAGTACCGGGCGTAAACCTGATCGCCCTGTGCGACAGTGATGCCAATGTGCTTGATGAAAGGATGGCCGAATTAAAGTCGATGAATGTTGACGCCGCAAAAGTTAAAAGATATAAAGATTACCGTGCACTGCTCGATAATAAAGACGTCGACGCCGTAATTATCGGGACACCCGATCACTGGCATGCCCTGATGATGATCCATGCAGTACAGGCAGGTAAAGATGTATATGTCGAAAAGCCGGTCGGCAACTCTATTGTCGAATGCAGTACCATGGTTAAAGCGCAGGAAAAATACAATAAGGTTGTGCAGGCAGGTCAATGGCAGCGCAGTCAGCAACATTTTAAAGATGTTGTCGATTTCGTAAAGAGTGGCCAGTTAGGAAATATCAGAACGGTAAAAGTATGGTGTTATCAGGGCTGGATGAAACCTGCACCCATAGTGCCTGATACCCTACCCCCTGCAGGCGTTGATTATGCCATGTGGCTTGGGCCGGCTAATAAAAGAGCATTCAATGCCAGCAGATATCACTTCAATTTCCGCTGGTTCTGGGATTATGCCGGTGGGTTAATGACCGACTGGGGCGTGCATTTATTGGATTATGGTCTGCTGGGTATGAATTCACCAGTACCAAAAACCATATCTGCATTAGGTGGCCGCTTCGCCTATCCCGATCTGTATGAAGAAACGCCTGATACGCTGACTACCTTATATGAGTTTGACAAGTTCAATATGGTATGGGATTCTGCCATGGGTATCGATAACGGCTCTTATAACCGCAACCATGGCATTGCCTATATCGGTAACAACGGCACGCTGATCCTCAACAGGCAAGGCTGGGAAGTCATAGAAGAAAAGGTAAGCGGCAATAAAGTGAGCAAGCCCTTTGTTAAATCTTCAGATAATGGACTGGACAATCATATGGTCAATTTCTTTAGCGTGGTTAGATCCAGAAAAAAAGAAGAACTGAACTGCTCCATACAGGATGCTGCGCATGTAGCAACCGTTGCCCAAATGGGAAATCTTGCCTTCAGAAGTGGACAAAAATTATCATGGGACAATGCTAAACACCAGTTTACAGATCAGCAGATCAACGATAAATACCTGCTGGCCCAGTATCACAACGGCTACAGCTTACCCAAAGTTTAACGTTATAGTTTAAACAGATTAGCATGTATACATTCCTTCGGGGATCAAGATGGGAAAGACTAAACAATCAAGTTCTCTCCCATTTTTGTTTCTAGTCTTTACGACTGCACCTCAAACTGCAAGCCGCTCAAATACTTGTACAAACCCTGTTCACTGCTGATGAGTTCCTGATGGGTACCCGATTCAATAATCTGTCCCTTTTCCATTACAAGAATCCTGTCTGCTTCACGAATGGTGGATAAACGGTGCGCGATAATGATAGAGGTACGGCCGCTCATTAATTCTTCCAGGGCCTCTTGTACCAAACGTTCCGATTCAGAGTCGAGTGAAGAAGTGGCTTCATCCAAAATTAATATAGAGGGGTTTTTTAACAGCGCCCGGGCAATGGCAATGCGCTGACGTTGTCCGCCTGATAGTTTTACCCCGCGCTCTCCAACTATTGTTTCGTAACTTTCCGGAAATGTGCTGATAAAATCATGTGCATTTGCCCGTTTAGCGGCCTGTATAATTTCTGCTTTTGTAGCCGTTAACTTGCCGTAAGCAATGTTTTCTAATATCGTTCCGCCAAATAACATTACATCCTGTGGCACAATGGCGATCTGGTTCCTGATATCCGTAAGCGAATAGGCGGAGGCTGGTTTGCCATCGAACAGGATTTCGCCACTTTGCGGATGGTAAAACTGCAATATCAATCCTGCTGTGGTTGATTTGCCCGAGCCACTCGGACCTACTATGGCTATTTTTTGTCCGGCTTTGGCCTCAAAAGAGACCTGGTTTAATACTGCTACTTCCGGCCGTGAAGGATAGGCAAAATTGACATGGTTAAAAGCGAGATTCCCTACTATTTTTTGGTTCGTCACCTGATCCTTTTCGTTGATGAAAACAGCTTCGCCCTGCTCTCCCAATATTTCCAGTACCCTTTCGCTGGCCCCAACAGCCTTTTGCAGGTTGGCAAAAAGTTCGGGAAAACTGCCCAGCGAACTGCCGAGGAACATCGCATATAATGAAAACTTTAAAAGTTCGCCAAAGGTTATTTCATGCTGACTGACCAGCACACAGCCATAGCCGATTACCGCCAGTACACCGCCAAAAACGCACAGCACTATAAAGGAAACAAACATGCCTCTAAATTTTGCGCCTTTGATGGCAATATCCGCTACCTCGCGGATGGTGTTCCGGTAACGCGTGGCCTCGAATGCCTCGTTTACGAATGCTTTTACATTGGCAATGCCCGATAAGGTTTCTTCAACTATACTGTTTGATTCTGCCATTTTATCCTGCGCCTGGCGCGAAATCTTTTTGATAAAACGGCCAAACAGCACCGCAAATACAATCATCACAGGTAAGACCAAAAGCAGGGCAAAAACCAGCTTTTTCGATATAATGGCCATAAAAACGACACCGCCAACAAACAGCACAAGCTGCCGCAACATCTCCGCAATGGTGGTGGTTAAAGTGTCCTGAACCTGTGAAAGGTCGGCCGAGATCCTGCTGTTCAGTTCGCCTACCCTACGGTTGGAGAAGAAATTCATCGGCAGGGTGATCAACTTGAAATAAGTATCACGCCTGATGTCGGCCAGGGAGTGCTCCGCTACATTAACAAACCATAATATTCTAAAATAAGACACTATCGCCTGCAAGGCCAATACTGCAAAAGCTAACATTAAAATACCCTGAATGGTGCCTGGCAGGTAACTGTTGGTGTGCTTGCCCTGTGCCGTATCAATTAAGGCGCCGATAAAAGATGGAAAGGCCAGCCCGACCAAACTGGACAAGAATAGAAAAAACAGCGCAGCAATAAATTTACCACGATAGGGTTTTAAATAAGTAAGTAAACGGGCAACATTACCCAAACTTTCTCTTGTTATTTTTGCTTTTGCTAATTCAACGCCCGGCGCATTTCCGCTGTTTAACTGTTTTCTTGCCATTATTTTTATGTTGATCCTTGGGATATATTTCCTTTTTTAATGCCTATTGTAACACCAAACAGGATTGTGATAGTGAAGACGGTTCAGCATCAAAAATACTTTAAATATCTTTAGCTATTGAAGCAGGTTAGTCTGCTTGTTTACGCTGGTGGGGGACAATGCTTAAGTTTGTGATCCGGTTTTTTCAACTTACATCAGGATATTGCGGCATTTCGTTTAAATTGGGGCATTTCATCTTGATGCGATTTTCTAACTCAACTGATTATCAAATTACTATTTATTTTGTCTTTTAACTAAGTAAAAATATTCAATAAGTGCTCAATTATTATTCTATATTTGCGCCCAAAATAAATATGTATATGAAATCAAAATTAACACTCTTAATTCTTCTTGTTGCAGTTTTTATCTCCTGCAAAAAAACCACCAATGTTGATGTTAAACTTTCTACCAGCGGAAAACTGACCTACAGGTTAACTGACGATGCGGGAAAGGGATTGGCAAATGTGAAAGTATCTTTATTCGACCGCACGGATACTTACTATTCGAACACTAACATCCTGTTAGAAACCCGTTTAACAGATCCGAACGGTTTGGCCGACTTCGGAGACCTTAATCCAAGCAATTACCTGCTTGTGGCCGATTCTGCAAAGGTTAATAATGTAGCTTATATGGTTCAGGAGTATGTTCAGGTGCTTACTGGTGCAGTTAAAGCGAAAGAAACAAAAGTGACAGATTATTCCGGAACATTTGCATTAACAGTGAGATCTTACAATAATAATCAACCTTTAAAAAATATAGGGGTGATTATAATTCCGTCGAATAAATTCAATTACTCGTCAACTACCGCTACCAATTTAAAAGTTGCCGATTTTGCGGGCGTGACCAACGATGCCGGTTTGATCACTTTCAAAATTCCTTCAAACAAGCAATACGCAGTATACCTTTATAATACGGTTACCAATGCCTCTTACAATTATAATAATAGCGTTTCGGTACAAAAAGATGCTACGGTTAACTATTTAATGAATATCTATCAACCATAGTCTGATCGTAACCGAACTTATTTTATTATAATAATATGAAATGTAAAATCATGGTCCTGTTAGGGCTGTTTATTTTAGCACTCTCCTGTAAAAAGATTACCAATGTTAAGTTAGTTGATGGCGTAAATTCAGGCAAATTAAGTTATAAACTTGTAGATGATGCAGGGAAAGGCCTGGCTGGGACTAAAGTTTTGTTATACGATGCGAAGGTCGTTTTAAACACGAGTTACCCAGGTGCCAATGCTTTGATAGCTACCATCAGGACGGATCAGGACGGCGTAGCTTATTTTCCTGAGCTATTGCCTAAAAACTACCTGGTTATTTGTGATACTGCCATTGTTAACAAAGCGAGATACCGTACTGATGAATTTGTTCAGGTTGTTGCGGATACAGAGAAAAAAAAGAGCATCAAAGTTTCTGCATTCTCCGGTACTTTAAACCTCACATTGATATCCACCAGCGATTACAGATCTCCGTTAAAAAATGTGGGCGTGGTGGCTTACCCCGTTAACGATATTAAAATTAATTCGGGTA
Organism: Pedobacter sp. ISL-64; assembly: GCF_018613605.1. GTDB lineage: Bacteria > Bacteroidota > Bacteroidia > Sphingobacteriales > Sphingobacteriaceae > Pedobacter. The sequence goes on from NZ_JAGGPU010000006.1 coordinate 50,382, forward strand.
ATGTTGCAGATGTGATTAATTCCTCGTCCCTTAAAGGGGTGACGGATGCAAGCGGATTGGTATCCATAAAATTGCCTTCGAATATTCCTTTCGATTTTATTGTATATAACCTGACAAACCGCAATCTTGGTTATGGATATGGTAATTATAGTGTTGCAAAAGATACTAAAATTAACACGACGCTTTATTCTTATCCATTTTAACAATATGGTTCAGGTCAGAAATTATTTATAGGGAAAAACCAAGGGGCTGTTCGAAAATGATCGGGCAGCCCCCTTTTTTTTATTTCATTCCCGGAACATTTCAGTCAACCTGTACCTAATCCCTATCATGTCAGGTTAATTACTCTTAAACTTCTCTATAGCTTCGGGTGTAACTGGTGTAAAAAGGTTCGCCAGGTTACCATCGGGATCTCTTAATAATAAAGATTGATTGCCCCATGGCATGATGGTAGGTTCTTGTACGATGGCACCTTTTAAGGAAGCGACGAGGTGATCGAAGCGTTGCTGTACATCATCAACCCGAAATTTCAATAATCATACTGCGGTTCTGCGCAGGCTGTGCCACACCGTTACCGCCGAAAAACTGTAAAGTACGGGTGCTGCCAATAGCTAAAGTTGCGTTTTTGGTTTTCAGTTCGGCGAAATCGGGCGTGTACCTGGTGGCGGTTAAGCCTGTTACCCGTTCATAAAAATTGATAAGTGTATCTACCTGATCGATGATAATGCGTGTCGATATTAAATTCATTGTCAATTGTTTTAATGATGCAGCTAAGTTATTAGGGGCTTATGACAACAGTTTGTCAGGGCTGATGATCTTTTTCTTTTTCCTGTAAATATTCCTGAAGACGAACACCATATGAACGAAACGGATGTGGTAGAGGATACCTACAGCTTTATCGGTGAGCTAACCGCTGTCAGGCTCACGCCATTATCTTTAAGGTAGTGTAGCTGTGTTAATCCCGTTTCAAATGTATTTGTTGCTACCAGCTTAAGTGTTTGCTCAAGTCTCCCGCCTTTAAAAAGTCTGGTACCATTACCCAATAAAACCGGAACAACAGAAATTATAAACTCGTCTATTAAATTATGCTTTAATAATTCATTTATTACTTCGGCACCGCCGTCACAATAGATATTCTTTCCGTTTTCGAATTTTAGTCTTTTAGCCAGTTCGATCAAATCTCCTGTATAAAAAATGGTTCTACCTGTATTTGGTCTCTCCGTTCTTGTTATGACATAAACATCCCGTTGTCCATTGTCGTAATGACATGAACCGATATTTTTAAGCACATAATCGTAGGTTTTCCTCCCAACAATTAAAGTATCGATTGTCTCGGTAAATTTGCTATAGCCATAGTCTTCGCCTTCTTTTTCTACAAGTTTTAAGAAACTGAGGTCATCATTGGGTTTTGCAATGTATCCGTCTAAACTCATTGCAATGAAAAGTGATATTTTACGCATTTGTCTTAAATTTTAATATTTCTACAAAATTAGTTTTAGACAAACACTCGTACTTTGGAAAAATACGACAAAATTAAATTTGAGAGGGGGCCATGCCAGTGTTCTTTTTTATATCATTAGTGAGATGCGAATGATCATAATAGCCACATTCAACTGCAATATCCAATAAACTCCGATTTTCACATGAATTTCTAATTATTCTTAATGCATTTTGAAAACGAATAATATTACAATAATGCTTCGGTGATAACCCAATGTACTTCTTAAAGCTCCGTTCTAATTGTCTCACCGTTATGAAATGACGTTTTGATAGGTCATAGACGTTAATTTGTCCGCTTGCAGACTGTATATCATTGATGATCGCCTGTAATTGGTGGTTTTTTCTTTTTATTCTATCCGAAAAAAATTGGTTAAGGTAATCATTTGGATTACGAAGGATTTTATCAATTTTAAATGAATTAGATTTTTCAAACTCAACAGTGTCGTTGGTTAAAATATCCTGTGAGGTATTTTCATAGAAATTAGTGAAATTTGCAGGTTTGAAACACACGCCTAATAAATAGGTATCACTATCAATAAAACTGTCTTTGAACGAAGTCATTGCGCCAACCACATAGGTTTTTCCAAATTCCATAGAAAGTAAACCGTTGTCAGTTAAACAATTATTTCCCAAATTCATCACTACACCTGCACAACCATCAGGAAAGACCCGCTCCCATTGTCCGCCCAATTCATCTCCCTTCAATTCCCAATAAAAATCAATGAAAGGTTCTAATTCTTTATGAGGTTTAGTTTTTTTGTACTCCATTCTTATTATAACTTAATTAGCCTGGTAGTTACTATCCAACCAATATCTAATCATTGAAGTTCTTATAACAAAGATAAAAATTTAAAAATAAGCACCTCATCACTTCATAAAAACGGGAAATTAATAAAAAGATATACTTGATTACTGGTGCTTTTCCAATTTCATTATTATGCCTATGCACTTTGATCTGTTCTGCTGACAGCTCTACCGAATTTACGTAATTGAATCTGTCCTTAGTATTTTAATCAGCTCCTTTGCCAGGGCTGCTCCGACACAGCTATAGACCAACAATACCCGAAGATAACTTTCTCTTTACCTTTTATTGAGCTATTGTAAACCCGCCAATCTAAAGCGACCTAAATCTTTGCCCTACCTGATCTACAACAGGGCTATAACTCAACCAAAGCAAGTGCAAAGCCATGTGCAGGCAGGTACACAGCAGACCTGGCCGGAAGGTGGCCTAAACGTGGGGTGAATGTGGTGTGAAGGTGGATTTTGGGGTGTTTTTTTTTGGGGATTTTTAATCAGGTGGATTGATTTGGGTTATCATCCATTTTGGTTATCCTAATATACTAAAATTATGATTGTCTGAATGGAATGATCAAAATTAATAGACAAACAGGATCTTGTTTTTTTATAAAAGAGGAATGCTATTTTTTGCTTGCGCAAAACGCTTTGCGTAAAGTGCCGAAATCGCTCATGTAAGGCAAAATATAGTTTTACTTATTTTTTTATGCGCTTGAAATTATGCCCAGGCCCTTCTTAAAAAACGTAACCAGTTGCCATGCATCAGGTTCTCCACATCGGGATCGGTATAGCCCCTCTTCTTAAATAAAGCCGGTATTTTTTGTAAGTCTGCAATGGTTTCCAGATCATAAGGGCTTTGTTCTTTTCCAAAAGCACCATCCAAATCAGAACCGATTCCGACATGATCGGTATTTCCGGCCAGCTGGCAAATATGGTCAACATGGTCGATCATCACATCCAGGTTACAGTTCATTGCTTCTGGTTTGGAGATACCCCGCTGCCAACGGGGAACCATCATCCAAGCATCCAGCGCGCCACCAATTACGGCGCCTCTTTTGATCAGTTCTTTTATCTGCTCATCACTGTACTGGCGGTTATGGTTCACCAGGCTCCGGCAGTTGTTATGCGATGCCCAGATAGGACCACCGAAGCGGCTCAATGCATCCCAAAAACTGTCATCGCAAAGGTGTGTGGCATCGAGAATCACATTTAGCCGCTCCATTTCTTTCAATAATTCGCGACCAATTGCAGTCATTTTGCCTGTTGCATTGGTACCCTGTGCATAACGTCCGGGTCCGTAATGCGCCGGACCAACGGCCCTCAGGCCATTTTGCCAGGCTTTTTCTAAATGGCCAACCGTTACAAGAGAATCAGCCCCTTCCAAACTCAAAATATAACCCACAGGCTTTTTATCGTTAACACGTCCATCATTCCACAATTCGAGGTGTTGCTCGAGGCTTTCCAGATTGTTCACCTGGAACATTTCACCAGCATCTTCCATCGCTTTATACCAGGCCAGCTGACCCTGCGTTTGCGCCCAGGCTTGTTCAGGCGAATGCCAGCCCGGTAAGTGATTATCAGGAGCAACATAACGGGCAATCTGCGTTGCAACGACCAAACCGACATTACCCTTACGCAATTCGGGGAGTGAAACTGTTCCATGACTGCGATCGGGTTTATCTGTTAATCCGACTTCCCTTTCATTGATATCGGCAATATTTTTGGTCAAATCGCGATTCCACTCCAGGGCATTCATACTTAAATCTAAATGGGCATCTATGATAAACATGGCTATTATTAAATGGTGATTTTTCTTTTCCTGGAGATGATATCCCAGTATTTTAGTGATTGATCAGCGCCCAAACAGAGTGCTTTTTCGTGCAGGGCAACTGTGGGGCAAATGTGATAGGGCAAACCATAAAGCATGTCGCCCACTTTGTAATTGCCAGGATTTTCTGCTTTTAAAACCAAATGTTCTTCGCTCTGACTTTGAACTTCGAGCTGAGGCGCATTCAGGAAGAATACCCGGTTTTTCAAGTCCTTTTCGGCAGCAACGGCTTTATGCCCTAAATCTGTACAGATTAAATCTTCGGTAGGCTTAGATACGATGCGGCTGATCACGAGTGCTGCGGTATTAAATTGTTGTTCGGCAAAAGCATCCTGGTAGCTTTTGTCCCATAAAATAAAAGTGCCGGGGCTACAGTCAAAATCTGTATGCCTGGCAAATACCGGAAAAGTTGGTGTTCCACCAGCGATAACCGCTAAATCCTCAATTCCTAAAGCTGCTAAAGTCTCTTTTAAATGATGAAGCTGAGCAATAATAGGTTCTGCTTTTTGGTAGCGAACATCAATGGATGAATCATGAATGTGGCCATCATAAGCATGTAAGCCTTTTATACTGATGTGAGGAAGGTTAAGTAATCCCTTAATTAAACCGTGGGCAAGTTCAGGCAAAATTCCTGTCCTGTTCATGCCAACGTTTAAGTCTATAAAAATATCAGCAACTTTATTTTCCGAAACCGCTTTCTTGGAGATTGCCCTGGCTGTTTCAATATTATCAAGCAAACAGCTGAAACTGGTACCTGAGTATTTAGCTATAAGTTTAAAGAAACGATTAATGTTTTCGCCAACCGGCTGGTAGGCCAATAAAACATCCTTTGCTTTAGCTAAGCCAAGCATTTCAGCTTCGGCGATGGTTGCGCATTTGAATTTATGAATACCGGCATCGATTAGCATATTGGTAATTTCCAAACATTTATGCGTTTTAACATGCGGCCGAAGTCTGCCGACATCATTAATCATACCTTTCAGTATGCCAATGTTTTCTCTGATTCTTGATTCGTAAAAAACAAGAGCGGGTGTTTCCAGCGCGTCCTCATTTGGGATGATGTACCATTCTTGCTGCATAATTAAAAAAGTTCGAACAATGCTTCAATTTCTACAGGAATATTATCTGGCAAAGAGCCAAAACCAACAGCGCTTCTTACACCAATGCCATTTTCCTCACCCCAAACTTTTGCAAAAAGCTCACTGCAACCGTTAATAATATAAGGATGTTTTTCAAACTCTGGCGTACAATTTACCATGCCTAAAACCTTAATTACCCGTTTAACATTGTTTAAACTACCGATGTTTGTTTTTATGGTTGAAAGCATGGTTAAGCCCACCTGTAACGCCGCAATTTTGCCTTCTTCCTGAGATAAATCAGAACCGATCCGTCCAATGATTAATGATTTATCATCCTGAACCGGACCATGGCCGCTTAGGTAAAGGTAATTTCCATCAACTAAACAAGGTTTGTAAACGCCAAGTGGTGCGGGTGCGGGCGGTAAATTAAGTTTCAGTTGTTCGAAGCGTTCGTCGGGAGTTAAATTTTCCATATGCTGTATTTATTATTTTTTAAGCGATGATTATTTTAAGCAAAAGTACACCCAAAAGGCCTGCTATGCCAACAATAGATTCCATTAATGCCCAGGATTTGAAGGTATCTTTCAAAGTTAAACCGAAATATTCTTTAAACATCCAGAATCCGGCGTCGTTAACATGAGAAAACATTAAACTCCCGGCACCAACAGCTAAAACCATCAGATTCGGATTGGTATGCGTATGCTCCATTAAAGGGACAATAATACCGGCAGTGGTTAAACCTGCAACTGTTGCCGAACCCACACAAAACCGGATGATTGCGGCAATCATCCAGGCCAGAAACAATGGCTCTGCTTTAACATGCTGCAAATAAGCTGCGATTTGATTACTTACACCGCTCTCTGTTAAAACCTGCTTTAAAGCGCCGGAGCCTGCAATTATCAAAAGAATTAAAGCGATATCTTTAATGGCATCACCATAAATACGCATGATCTCCGCGATTGTTTTTCCCTGGGCTATACCAAGTAACCATGTGGCAACAATTAATACAATAAGCATCACAACGGATGGATTTCCGGCAAATAAAATATAGGGCAGGATAACAGCGTCTGGCCTCAAAAGCATGGGAACGAAGGAAGCAACTGCAAGTAACAATACAGGAAGTAAAGCCGTAAAAAAGCTTTTAAATCTGCCCGGGAGTTGTTCTTCAGTTAATTCTTTTGGGCTGAAAGAAGCCAGGGGATTTGCAGGAATAGCTTTGAGCGTACGGGCGAAAATGGGGCCACCCAGTATGATTGCAGGAATTGCAACAGCTAAACCATAAAATAATGTCAAACCCATATCTGCCTTGAATTGAATCACTAATGCTGCCGGAGAAGGATGTGGCGGCAAGAATCCATGTGTTACGGATAACGCGGCCAACATGGGTAAACCGATATATAACGCAGGCAATTTATAACGGTAAACCACGGAGAATATTAAGGGAACCATCAGCACGAAACCTATCCCATAATACAAGGGAATACCAATTAAAAAGCCGGTTAAAACCATAGCCCATTGAATATATTTTTCGCCGAAAATGCTCATGCTCACTTGAGCGATCTTTTGCGCTGCCCCGCTTTCGGCCACCAGTTTACCAAGCATTGCCCCTGCCGTAATGATAATGGCTAAGGAGCCTAAAACATCGCCCATGCCTTTTTCGATACTCGATGGGATTTTTGAAGGTGGTAAGCCTAAAGCCAGGCCTGCAAGAAAAGATACCGCTAAAAAGGCTAAAAAAGCATTGATCTTAAATACGGAAATCAGTACAATTAATAATGCAATGCAAATAAAAACAATTAGTATAGTCATTTAATTTACGATAATTTCATCAGCCATTAACCAGGCTTTTGTGCCTGCACCATAAAAACCGTCAGGGATAATCCCAATATTGGCGGCCTTAATCCCGTTCGTTTGATTACTCAAAATTATTTGCTGTTATGTTTATCAGAAGGCATAAACCAAAATACAATGATCAACTTGCATCGCATCTCACCGTTTCCATTTCAGCAAGTTCGAAGGTAAGGTTCACCGAACGTCCATCAAGCGGTCTGGTACAATGCTTAACCATTGCAGGAATGGTAAATAGCTGTCCAGGTTTCAGCTCAACCGTGCGGTCCTCAAGATCAATTAATAAAGTTCCTTCAATACCCATAAAGGTTTCATCACTATTTGGATGGTAGTGCCAGTAAAAGGGTTCCGTCATTACCCCAACCCTCACAACATGGTCATTAAAGAGGGAAAGCGGAATATTTTTGTAGCTGCTTACGCCGGCGGTTTCATGCTCAATATCAATCACCGTAAGCTGAGGTATGGTTCTGGTCATTTTTAAAATTACATATTTTCTGATTTAAACCCTATTAATAGGTGATTACATCTTTAGTACCGGAGTCATCACTGACTGAAAGATAGATGGACACCCCGTGCGCATAATGCATATCATACCCGCTGTTCCGATCTGTACAATTTATTCCATAAAACGTCGATTAGCTTTGTGAAATTCCTTAATTTTAAATATAACCAAATCCTTATGGAACAGAACCAATTGATCAGAATGGATAATATGGGCATTGTTGTGGCATCGCTTGACAATGCAATCTCTTTTTTTACCGAAATCGGACTGAAACTTGAAGGGCGGGCGACAATCGAGGGAGAATGGGCAGGTAAGGTTACCGGGTTGGGCAACCAGCACGTGGAAGTCGCCATGATGGTTACCCCCGATGGGCATAGCCGCCTTGAAATTTCACAGTTTCTTGCTCCGGTTACCATTTCAGATCACCGTGAAGCACCGGTTAATTCTCTTGGCTACCTGCGTGTAATGTTCACGGTTTCGGATATCGACGAGTTGTTGCCTAGACTGCAAAAGCATGGCGCCACATTGGTTGGTGAAGTTGTTCAATATGAAGACACCTATAAACTTTGCTACATCAGGGGGTCAGAAGGTCTTCTAATCGGGCTTGCGCAGGAGCTTCAAAGAAGATGAGCGCATGGATAAGCTGAGTTGGATATTCAATGATAATTGTACTATCTGCGAATTCTTCGAAAAATTTATGCATTGGCGTAATACCCTTTGTTTGCCCACTACAAGAATAAATACATATTGATAATGCAAAAAATGTCGCTAATATTTTCATTATGACTTTCAATAATAATTACTTTTAATCGTGGGGTAATATTTATCAATGATTTCTTCAATTTTGATAGCCGCTTTTCTGCTTTTGTTACCGGGACAAAGTTTTTCGTAATATCCAGGACTCCAAAAAATTAAGGTTTTAATTTCCTTTTTAGTAATTAAATGGATAATCGCGGGACTGCCTCCGTCATTAACAAAATTATCGACAATACCTTTACAGCCACGTCCAAAAACGCTATCATCAACGATTTGCCAAGGCTTATGTTTAGAAATTTCATTCCATATTTTCTTTGCCGTATCTGGTTTTAGGTTAATGAGATTAAAAAATATATTAATATCGGCAGGGCGATTTTTAAAATTTGAGCGCTCTGTACCTATCATATTCCATAAAATTACAGGAAACATTTTTTTTAATTTGTATAGTGGATAATAAGCAGTGTCTAAAGGATCATAATTAAAAGTATTCACAAAACTTCCAGTTTTACTAATAAGCTTGTAGCTTGACGGTTTTCCGTCTGGAACATTTGCATATTCAATTATGATAGTACTGTCTGCAAATTGCTGAAAAAATTTATGCATGGGTGTTTGACCTAGTGAATAACGCATAAGTTCATCCTGACCGAAACAATAATGCCACGAAAGCGAGAATAAAAGAGCAAAAGCAAGGAGTTTTTTCATGTTCCGCTCAGTTTATTTTTAGTCATAGCTAACTTTTAAAGGAATATATTTATCAAACAAACGTTCTATGCCAGTTATCCCCTGCCGGTTCTTATTGCCCGGACATTGCTTTTCATAATAATAAGGTGCATAATAAATTAATGTCTTAATCTCTTTTTTTGTAATGAGATGCATAATACTATAACTTGCATCCATAATCACAGCGCTACACTCTGGATAGCTTTTATCGTCAAGCAATTGCCATGGCTTAAATTTTGAAATGTTTAGCCACATTTTTTTTGCAGTATCTGGATTTACTTTATAGAAATTGAAAAATATGTTAACATTTGCTGGTACGGTATTAAAACTAGTTTTATGCATAGAAAGCACCATACCTAAAACTTTTGGCATACTTTTATGAAATTTTATGAAATTTTTACTTGTCGTATCTAATGGAAAATAAGTAAATGTATTAATGGTATCATTTGATTTACTGACAATTTTATAAGATGGAGGATCAGACGATTGGCTTGGATATTCTATTATAATTGTACTATCTGCAAATTGCTGAAAGATTTTATGCATGGGGGTAATACCCTTTGCCTGCCCACTAAAAGAATAAATACATATTGATAATGCAAAAGAGGTCGCTAATATTTTCATCATAAAATTTAATAATACTTTCCTTTAAACTTTGGAAAGTATTTGTCAATTGTTTCATCTATCTTAATAAACGCTTGCCTGTATTTATTCCCAGGGCAAAGTTTTTCGAAATATGCTGGGGTCATAAAAAACAGTGTTTTTATTTCTTGTCTTGTAATAAGATGAATAATAGCAGGCCTGGCTTCTGAGATGACAGGATCTTCTACATTTTTACAGCCATATCCGAAAGTTCTATCATCAACTAATTGCCAGGGTTTTGTTTTTGTAATATCGGCCCACATTTTTTTTGTTGTATCAGAATTTATAGGTGCGATATTAAAAAAGATGTTAATATCTGCTGGTATATCTTGAAACAGCGTTTTTTTGGCAGATAACATGTTCCATAATATAACTGGAGAATGTTTTCTGATTGAGCTGATGTTTCTCCACGTTGTATCAATAGCTTCATAACAAAATGAATTGACCATGTTATCTGTCTTAGTTAATATCCTATAAATTGGTGGTCTGCCCTCTATTCTATATTCCCTGATGATGGTACTATCTGCGTATTGCTGAAAAAATTTATGCATGGGAGTTACGCTCCCTTCAGGATTTAGCTGGCAATAACTATTAATACTGATCATATTTAGAAGGATATAGATTATACATTTCATAAACTCTATTATTTAAGGTGTTCCACAATTAACATTCGAATCTGATAATACATTACGAATGGCTAAAATGTGAATCCGCTATATTTTTAAATAACTATTTATATTGAACTTTAATAGCGTAAAATAAGCTTAATTCTTAAATGGTATTTTCTCGTAAAACAATCGTTCAATTGATATAATTGCTATCCTGTTTGTATTACCCGGACATTGTTCTTCGTAATATTTGGGGTCATAAAAAATTAGTGTCTTAATTTCTTTTTTGGTTATCACGTGCATAATTGAATATAACCCATCTGTGGCTACTGCATAATTCTTACCAGGTGGACAGGATGGATAAGATTTGTCATCAACTAGCTGCCAAGGCTTAAACTTTGTAATATTATCCCACATCTTTTTTGATGTATCAGAAGATAATGGCACTATATTAAAGAATATATTGATGCTGGCAGGTTCATTTCGAAAATTGTTCTTTTTCAATTGTAGAAAAGCCCTTAATGTATCAGGTATGTGAACAAGTTTTCTATTATAAAGTTTCAACAATCCACTATCTATCGCGTTGTAGGAAAAACAGTTTAAAATGCCAGATTTTTTACTGATAATTTTATAAGATGGTGGTTCGAAAGATTGAGTTGGATATTCAATGACTATTGTGCTATCTGCATATTCCTGAAAAAAATTATGCATTGGTGTAATTCCTTTCGATTGAGCAATACATAAATTCGTTAAAAAAAACAGACCGAAAAAAATCAATAAATTTTTCATAAATTATTCTATTATTAATTAATACAATTGACTTGCGAATCTGATATTATCACTGGTCGTAAATTCTTATAAGCATTATCAGCTGTTTCAGTGTGACCAAAATAATCTACAGTTAAATTTTTAACATTATTTTTGTAATACTCAGTATCATCTAGTCCTTCCCATGCTAACCCATTGAAATGATTATCATTATAATTACTAAAATTACTGTCATACTTCCTTGCAAATTCTTTCAATCCTGAAACCAAAACCGCGATGTTTTGGGCAATATATTGGTGATGAATGGTGATTATAGATGTTCCGGCTAACTTGCTTTCAAATATATTCATAAGCTCTTGCAAAGCCATATCCTCTGGCTTTTTTGCCCAGAGATTATTAATTTCAGCTGAGCCAAATACAGCATATGCCCTTTGCATTAAATTGGCATGAAAAGCCTCATGTAATAAAGTTTTGGCAATTTGAATTGGAGGTGCTGTATTTACAAATTTTCTATTTAATAAGATACTAAAATTTTGTTTGTTTGCGGGGTCATAGGTAGTTCTTCCTTTAAGCGTATCGCTAGTGCTTAAATCCTTTACCTTAAATGTCAAATTAAATCCAGCTCCTGTAAACGCTTTAAGCAACGAATCAAATTTTACATTATTATTTAAGAGTTTCAACAAAGCACATTTTGCATTTACACTATTCAAAATACTGGTGTCGGTGACTATGATTTTATTCACATTATTATTATTCGTTCCTGAACTCCCTCCCCAAGGATTGCCTTGCCAAGGATCTGTTTGGTGACCTGTTCCGCAAATGGTTTGGCTACCGATATAATTACTATAAACACTTTCGCAATATGTGAAATTCGAACCTACATCGACACAGTTATATCCCATTATTTGGTATATGGGAATATCTTTACAATCATCAGGATATGCGATACTTACATTTTGGTTTTTAGAGGGCGATAATGATTGTTGTTTATCAATCTCATACCGCATTTAACCAAATCGCTTACTTGCAATATACTCACCTTTCAGATTATGGTATAGAATTATACCTTCGAAATTGTTTTCCTGTTTGAGATAGGTATTATTTTCAGGTCTGGCATCTGAATGGATTAAATAATCATTTCCAAAAATAATTGTCATAAAACAAGCCTCAGTGTACCCCGTGGTTTTAGAAACCAATAGCCTTGTAATACTTTTATGTTTTTCTACCTTATCGTTTTTTTTGTTAAGGGCTTCGGTATTAAATATAAAGACGCCATCAGCTACCATAGGTACCTCAACTATTGTGCGGTTAACATCTTTATAGCTTTTGGCGTTTATCCAATCAAGCACTAAATTTTGGTTTGACGAAGTATGGACTGTGGTGCCAGATTGAATATTTTTGGTAAATATGGCAGCAGTTATTGGCAAGCCGTCTGTTTGAACATTAAACCAATTTTGGGTTTCGGCTATTACTTTGTCTTCAGCCTCTAAGGTGCTTTGATCCTTTTTGCAGGAGTACATAAAAATTGAGATTGAAAATAATACACTTAGAGCCAGTAAATATGGCTTTAATAAGGAATAAGATTGATTCATTGTTAATTTAGATCTAGATAGTTAATAATTGTGAGAGATTAGCCCATGAATCTACAACCTAATTACAACAATACCAAATTAAAATAACAAAACATGTAATTAATTGTGAAACAAAAATGTAAATTGATGTTTACATTCACCGGGTTGGTGGCGGTAATTATTTGCCTTTTAAACTTGCGATAATATCTTGGAAATAAGTGTTTACAAAGCACTCAATATATATCCCTAATCATGACAATATTTCCCTTAATCAGCAACAGATTATGATTTATCACTAGTTTTCATTTTTTAAATGAGTTTGCCAAAATAACTATTTCTCAGAAAAGATATAATCGATAGGCAAACTATCTGCTACATTTCTCCATCCCCAATAGCCAGAAAAATAAACCGATTGTGGATCGACCAAAACACCATTTGAAGAGAACGCACATTTATCAACAAGTAACTTAATTTGTGATAGCTGCGAATTCGTAAATTGAAGATTTTTTTTTATTTCTGGACTAAGCGTACTTACATATCCTGGTTCTTCATCGCGCTTTGTATAAACCACATACATAATGTCTTTACTCGTTATAGATTTGAGCTCATTTTCAGACTTATGCAGCAATGTATCTACCAAGACCGTTTTGGTGATTAGCGTTGGTAGATACATGGGTTTACTTTTTAATTTTAACCAATAGCTCAATGAATCATTTTCATTAACATTAATTAAACCTGTTTTTTTTTGTTGCTTTAACAGTAATCTGGTTATATTGGCTTTCAATACACTATCAGATGGCCTTTTGGAGTTGGTTTGATTTACAAGTTTCAAAATCAAAAAACCTTCGCTATCTATATTCTTCTTATACAATGCGCTGAAGAAATGCATGGGTGAGCCTTGGTAAGCACTGCGCCTATTTTGAGCCCAACGTTGCTGAGCCTTATCCGATCCTTTTAAATCTTCAAAATAAACCGAACCTTTATAAGATACTTTACCGGCACCCTCTTCATATTCAAAAGATTCTAATAGATAATTGAGTTTATAGCCCAGTGCATCATTTTCGATAATTAAAAAATCAGAAGCATAAACCTTTAAATTGTTATCATTTTGATTTCGAACAAAATCCAGAACAGCAGGATTTTTTATCTTACAAAACTTCGCATTGGGAGAAGTTCCAATAAACAAACTTATGAAACGCTCTAAATCTTTGTTTCTATATGGATTGGCCTTAATAGTCACATCTGCCAGCGCGATGCTTTTCTCTTGTAATTTAACATTAACAATTAAATCTACATCTTTCACAAAAACCTTCTTGGTTAATGTTTTATAGCCTATCGACTTAATTATGAGATCATACTCACCAGCATTTAGTCTTAACAAAAATTGCCCGTTATTATCGGTTACAGTTGCATTTTTACTTCCACTTACATATATGGAGGCTCCTGGCAAGGGGCTACCATTCAGTTCGCTTACCTGTCCGCTTAGGTTAAAAGTTTGTTGAGCATAAGAACATAAGTTTGCAACTGTTAATACGATAAGCACAAATACAGGTTTAAATAATTTCGATGGCATCTGAAAGTTATGTTTTGAAAATATTAATATATTGAAAAAAACGTATTTTAGAGTTTTAGAAAAAACCTATGAAATCTAAAATTACGCATTCTCTTATTATATCTGCTTTTATCATTTTACTTTTTGCTTTCAAAAATGGGAATGATCCTTTATTAAGTCTTTTAAGTAAGTTAGAAACGTTTACTTCAGCATATTCGCAGGAAAAAATCTACATTCAATCAGATAAGCCCTACTATACCGCTGGCGACAATATTTGGCTAAAAGCATATGTACTTAATACAAAAACATTAGCACCCACAAAAATTAGTAAAATTCTATACGTTGAATTAATCGACGAAAATGATGTGATTAAAAACCAGATTAAGCTATCAATGGATGATGGTGTTTCATGGGGGGATTTTAAGCTCCCTGATACGCTGGTAGAAGGAAATTATCGCTTAAGGGCATATACTACATATATGCGAAATTTTTCTCCAGATTTCTTCTTTGACAAAACGATAAAGATTGGCAATAGTTGGTCGAACAAAGTTTTTATAAATACCGCATTCAAGTTTATTGGAGGCAATAACATCGATGCAACCATCCATTTCAAAGATAAAAACGATCTTCCCTACCGCAACAAAAATATCAGTTATGATGTTTTTGTTGATAATAAATCTATCCTGAAAACACGGACAAAAACGGACTCAGCTGGTAACGCTACGTTAAATTTTTCATCACCAACCGGAAAGGATAAAACAGGAAAAATTGTTACTACAATTAACTTAAACGGACAAGAAAAAATAAACAAAACGATCCCAATAGTTTCATTTTCAAACAATTCTGATGTTCAGTTTTTTCCAGAGGGAGGCATACTTGTACAAGGTCAACCGCAAAGATTAGCGATAAAAGTATGTGAATCGAATGGTCGTGGTATTGATATTACTGGTAAAATTCTAGATGAAAAAGGCTTAACGATAAGTGATTTCAAAACAGATATTTTAGGTATGGGGAGTTTTAACACAGATTTAAAGGCTGGTACGAGATATACCGCAAAAATTAAGTTTGCAGATGGCTCTGAAAAAGATGTTGCTTTACCAGTTGTAGCCACTTCGGGACTTACCTTAACGGTTAATAATACGGCGGAGCGCAAAGTTGCTGTAAGGCTGACAGCGAGCTCCGATTTAATTAATGGAGATGAGGTCAGAATTGTTGGTCAACAGGCAGGTAATTTACGTTTTGCCTTCAATGCAAAACTGAATAGTCAAACCATTATCAAAAGTATTCCAAAAGAAAAATTCACAACTGGTATTGCACAAGTCACTGTTTTTTCAGCAGATAACAAGCCATTAGCAGAACGTTTAATTTTTGTAAACAGCGAATCAAGCTTATTGAAACTAAAGGTAAATAAGGAAAAACTTTCAAAGGCTATTGGCGGAAAATCAGAAATCAGCTTGGTAGAAGACAAAACCAACAGTAACTTAACTGGAAGTTTTTCGGTATCAGTTACCAATCTGAATATTGTTAAGCCAGATTTAGATAACGAAAGTAATATCTTAACATCATTATTACTTACAGGAGATTTATCAGGCTATATCGAAAATCCAAATCATTACTTTTTAAACAATGATGAGCAAACAAAAAAAGCGCTTGATAACTTGATGATGACTCAGGGTTGGCGCCGTTTTAATTGGGAAAACATTCTAAAAGACGAGAAACTGCCATTAACTTTCCTAGCAGAAACATCATCCTCTGTTTCGGGGACAGTGGTTAGGGGCAAAAAACCAGTACAAGGCGCTGCTGTTATATTAATGTCAAAAAACGGTGGCGACATCGTTAGGGATACAATTACTGGTGAAGATGGAAAATTTCGGTTCGATAACTTAAACTTTGTGGATAGCACACAGTTTTTGGTTCAGGCGAGCCCATTAAAGAAAGGTGGTTTTTTAGAATTAAAAATTGATACATCCGATAACCAAATGGTAACGAAAAATAAAAATACTGCGGATATCGATATCAATGTAAATTCAAGCTTAATGAAATATATTAAAGCAAGCGATAATTATTTTAATGAAATGAATCGCCTCGGTCTACTGGAAAAATCAATTAAACTTAAGGATGTAAATATCAGCGCGGAAAGAATAAGTAAGGCTGTTCAATTTTCGAGCAATTATAATGGACCTGGAAACGCTGATCAGGTTCTTACGGCTGATGATTTACCGCCGTATTATTCAACATTAAGCCAAGCATTGGGGAATATGTTGCGGGGTGTGCGGATAATACGCGGGCGGGCGTATCGTAACCCAGGTATGCCTGATTTACGAAAAGATGATGGTACAGGATCTTTAGGGATATACTATAATGGAACCAGACTGGCTGATGGAAACTTAGATGTTATCAACCCTATGGATGTACAATCTATCGAAGTATTACTAAGTATTTCAAAGATGGCCATTTACGGTTCGTTAAGAGATCCGGGAATAATCATCATCACCGCAAAAAGAGGTTTGGGTTATTCGGCAAAAAAAGTAAAAGATTTAAGTTTTGATCATTTCACTATAAAGCCAAAAGGCTTATACCCCTCGAGAGTGTTTTATTCTCCAAAATATCAAATACGGGCAAATGAAATAGGTAGCGACTCAAGAAGTACCATTTATTGGAATCCAAACGTACAACCCGATGATGAAGGAGTTGCCAGAATCAAGTTTGATAATGCCGCTTGTAAGGGAGATTACCGGGTTGTTATTGAAGGTTTCAATAATACAGGGCAGCTGGCTAGAGAAAGCTTTACTTACCATATTGAAAACAATCTCTGATGGTCAAAAGTTAGAAACCCGTTATCAATAGCTAAGTCATTCTTTTAAAAATATAACTTATATCGGTATAGATTTTGCAAATTAATTTAAAAGTCTTTAACTGATTATCACTTTGTAAGGGTAGATGAATAAACTCGTACTGATGGTTAAACGAGACTAAGCATTATCTTAGCCAAATTGACCAAGAGAAAATTATCTTATTGAGATCAATTTTATCGGGCCAAATGAAAATTGTATTTTTCCAAAAAAACGGCAGATAAATTAAGCACAGCTTAATGCACCAAACATCCTATAAGCAACATATGAACAAAGCATTTCTAATTCTTCTTTTAACTTTTTTTACAGCAGTAGTTTTTGGGCAAAAAAACAGGCCAAATGAAAGCGATAAAAGTAAAGCCTTTGTTTTGGGGCGAATAGACGAAATCCAATCAAAAGAACTGGCTGAGAAAAGAATCCTGAACATTTACCTTCCTGAAGGCTATCAACAAAACGATACCACAAAATATCCGGTAATCTATTTGCTTGACGGTTCTGCCGATGAAGATTTTATCCATATTGTAGGTGTGGTGCAGTTTAATAGTTTCGAATGGGTAAATCAGGTGCCTAAATCAATTGTGGTGGGCATTGCCACTGTAGATCGGAAACGCGATTTTACTTTCCCCACCGCTATCGAGGGTGACAAGAAAAGGTATCCTACAACAGGTCATTCGGATAAATTTATTTCGTTCATTGAAAAAGAGCTTCAACCCTATATTCAGGCAAAATATAAAACGGATGCGAACAAAACCCTTATTGGTCAATCTTTAGGCGGTTTGCTGGCTACAGAAATCCTGATTAAAAAACCTACACTTTTTAATAAATACATTATTATTAGTCCGAGTTTATGGTGGGACAATGCTTCGTTGTTGAATCAGGATTCCGAAATAAGAAAAAATACTTTTGTGCGACAAACTGATGTTTACATTGCTGTTGGTAAAGAAGGCCTAACGCCAACTGAAATACCCAGGGTGATGGAAGTGGATGCAAATTTATTGACCGAAAAAATAAAAGGTTTCAAAAACAAAAATGTAAAAGTATATTTTGATTTTTTACCACAGGAGAACCATGCAACGATTATGCATCAGGCGGTTTCCAATTCTTTTAAATTCCTATACCCGGTAGTGAAAAAAGAATAGGGTTTAAAAAATATCCAACACTGGTGGATACAAAAACCGATATGCAAAATTAGGCTACTAAAACGTTATAATGAAGGTTTTTGATTAAAAAAGCAATAAAATTTTTTAATTCAAATAAATAAACGTTAATTAGACATTTATTTATTGTTATGAGCACAGCAAACTATGTAATTGGAGTGGATTACGGGACAGATTCTGTCCGGTCAGTTCTAGTCGATACCGCAAACGGAAAGGAAATAGCATCGTCTGTTTTTCTTTATCCAAGATGGCAGAAAGGTTTATATTGTAAACCGGCTGTTAATCAGTTCCGCCAGCATCCGTTAGATTATATTGAAGGTTTAACACACACTATAAAAGATTGTTTAACAAAAGCAGGTGGTGCCGATATTGCACACCTGGTAAAGGGAATTTCGGTTGATACAACCGGATCAAGTCCGGTGGCTGTTGATGCAACGGGTACTCCCCTTGCCCTGACCAAAGGTTTTGAAGAAAATCCAAATGCCATGTTTGTGCTTTGGAAAGACCATACATCAGTTAAAGAAGCCGCAGAAATTAATGAACACGCTACTACATTTAGTACCAATTACCTTAAATATGTAGGTGGCATTTATTCATCAGAATGGTTCTGGTCTAAATTATTGCACATATTAAGGGTCGATTCGACTATTAAAAAAGGTGCTGCATCGTGGGTAGAACATTGCGACTGGGTTCCGTTTTTGCTTTGTGGTGGAAACGACATTACAACAATGAAACGTAGCCGTTGTGCCGCCGGGCATAAAGCACTTTGGGCAGAAGAGTTTAACGGCTTACCTCCTGAAGATTTCTTTAGCACTCTTGATCCGCTTTTAGCAGGCTTTAGAGATAAATTATTCACCGATACCTATACTTCTGATATTTCTGCAGGAACATTGAGCGAAGAATGGGCAACCAAACTGGGCTTAAGTACAGATGTAGTTGTGGGTGTTGGTGCATTTGATGCACACATGGGTGCGGTTGGCGGACAGATTGAACCTTACTACCTGAGTAAAGTAATGGGTACGAGTACCTGCGATATTTTGGTTGCACCCAATCAGGATTTACATGGAAAATTGATCAACGGTATCTGTGGACAGGTTAATGGCTCGGTAATTCCGGGTATGGCAGGTTTAGAAGCCGGCCAATCTGCTTTCGGTGATGTTTATGCCTGGTTCAAGAATTTAATCAGCTGGCCATTAAATCATTTACTTACTGAATCTGATGTAATTGATGAAGCTACAGCTACTGCATTAAAGGCAGAGCTCGAAGGAAAAATAATCGCTAAGTTAAGCAACGAGGCTGCAGCTTTACCAGAGGGGGATTATGCAGAACTGGCTATCGATTGGTTGAACGGCCGTAGAACGCCAGATGCAAATCAGGAACTTAAAGGTGCCATAACCGGTTTAGGTTTAGGAACAGATGCACCACGGTTTTTCCGTGCCTTAGCTGCAGCAACCTGTTTTGGTGCGAAAGCCATTGTAGATCGTTTTAAAGAACAGGGTGTTCCTGTAAAAGGAATTATCGGTATTGGTGGTGTAGCAAAAAAATCGGCCTATATTATGCAAATGATGGCTGATGTATTGGAAATGCCCATTAGAATCCATCGTTTTGAGCATACCTGTGCATTAGGTGCGGCAATGTTCGCTGCTGTAGCGGCTGATATTTATCCAAATATCGAAGCAGCAATGGCGGCCATGGGAACAGGCTTTGAGAAAGAATACAAGCCAAATATTAAAAAACAAAAACTTTACCGCCAGCATTACCAACAATATTTGGGACTAGGCAGGTACCTGGAGAAATACAATAAAAAAGATGTAAAACCTTACTTATCATGAGCAACTATCAAGATATAAAAGAGCAGGCTTACCAGGCCAACATGCAGTTGCCCAAATTGGGGCTGGTACTTTTTACCTTCGGCAATGTGAGTGCTGCAGATCGGTCGAAAGGTGTTTTTGCCATTAAACCAAGCGGCGTACCTTACGAAGATTTGTCGCCGGAGAAAATGGTGATTGTAGATTTTGACGGAAATACTGTTGAAGGAAGTTTACGTCCCTCATCAGATACTAAAACCCATGCGGTTTTATATAAACACTGGGCAGAGATTGGCGGGATTGTACATACACATTCTACTTACGGCACAGCCTGGGCGCAGGCGCAAAGGGCAATTCCAATTTTCGGAACTACCCACGCCGACCATTTAACAGTAGATATTCCTTGTGCACCACCAATGGCTGATGAAATGATCAAAGGGAATTACGAGTATGAAACGGGTTTCCAGATTATGAACCATTTTGAAAGTTTGGGTTTAAGTTATAAAGAGGTTGAAATGATTTTGGTAGGCAACCACGCTCCTTTTACCTGGGGAAAAACGGCCGAGAAAGCCGTTTATAACAGTGCGGTTTTAGAAACTGTGGCACAAATGGCTTTGTTAACCGAACAGATCAATCCGCAGGCCCCAAAGCTGAAAGATTCGTTGATAGAGAAACATTACGAGCGTAAACACGGTGATGGTGCTTATTATGGACAGAGTTGAGTTTAGAGTTGGGAGTTCGGAGTTTTGAGTTTGGTTGCATAAATTGAATTAAGGGGTTTGGAAAGCAATTGCAGTGGTGCTTGGGGAACGAAAGTCCCGCCATTCGCTATAGTTCCGATGAAGAATCGGGAGCTGCCGCTGCTGTCGGGTTTAACATTATAAGGTTTACCTAAGTGATCTAAACCTGATTGGAGTGAGCATCCCGATGTAAAATCGGGATAAAACGGAAAGCAGGACTACCCAACCGATGAAATACGGAACCTTGCTTTTCAAAAAAGAATATGGATAATGGTCTGTGAGGACACAGACAGAGGAGAATAGAATAAATTAAAAATAACATAAATAGTAATGATTGATTTAAAAAAATTAGAGGTTTGGTTTATTACAGGTACGCAACATTTGTATGGTGAAGAAACCTTAAAACAAGTAGCGGAGCACGCTCAACAAGTGGCCGATTCGTTAAACCAAAATGGAAGTATTTCTGTTTCGGTAGTGTACAAGCCGATTGTAAAAACTACAGAGGAGATTTTCGAAACCTTACAACAAGCCAATATTGATGAGAACTGTATCGGTGTAATTACCTGGATGCATACCTTCTCTCCTGCTAAAATGTGGATCAGGGGCTTAAATGTTTTGCAGAAACCATTATTGCACTTACACACACAGTTTAACCGCGACATTCCATGGAATACCATTGATATGGATTTCATGAACCTGAACCAAAGTGCTCATGGCGACCGCGAATTTGGTTTCATGGTGTCGCGCATGCGTAAAGACCGTAAAGTAGTTGTTGGGCATTGGCAGGATGAAGAAGTAGCTAAACAGATTGATACCTGGTGCAGGGCTGCTGCCGGATGGCACGATTGGCAAGGTGCCAAATTCGCTCGTTTCGGCGATAATATGCGTTATGTGGCCGTTACAGATGGCGATAAGGTAGAAGCTGAAATGAAATT
Source organism: Pedobacter sp. ISL-64 (assembly GCF_018613605.1). GTDB lineage: Bacteria > Bacteroidota > Bacteroidia > Sphingobacteriales > Sphingobacteriaceae > Pedobacter. The sequence continues at coordinate 72,043 of NZ_JAGGPU010000006.1, forward strand.
TGGTTTTGCGGTAAATACCTATGGTATAGGCGATTTAGTAGCGGTAATTAATGGGATAAGTGAAGAGTCTATTCAAGCGTTATTGAAAGAATACGAAGCAACTTACGAGATGAGTGCTGATTTAAAAGTGGGCGGTGCAAGGCATTCATCTGTTTACGAAGCGGCCAAAATTGAACTGGGTTTAAGAAAATTCCTGGAAAACGGAGGTTTTAAAGGGTTCTCTGATACTTTTGAAGATTTACACGGTATGATCCAGTTACCAGGAATTGCAGCACAACGTTTGATGGCCGATGGTTATGGCTTTGCTGGTGAAGGTGATTGGAAAACGGCTGCTTTGGTACGTGCCTGTAAAGTAATGGGTGCTGGTTTAGCTGGTGGAAATGCATTTATGGAAGATTATACGTATCATTTCGATCCGGCAAACTCGATGGTTTTAGGCTCACACATGCTCGAGGTTGATGCTTCATTGGCAAGTGGTAAAGCGAGTTTAGAGGTTCACCCACTAGGTATTGGCGGCAAAGCAGATCCTGCGCGTTTGGTTTTTAACGTTGCTGGTGGCGATGCTTTAAATGCATCTTTAATTGATATGGGCAACCGTTTCCGTTTACTGGTGAACGAAGTAAAAGCTGTTGAAGCTGAACATGATTTACCAAACTTACCGGTAGCCCGTGTATTGTGGAAACCACTACCTGATATGAAAACGGGTTGTGCAGCATGGATTTATGCTGGTGGTGCACACCATACCGCTTATAGTCAGAATTTAACTACCGAGCATTTATTGGATTTTGCGAATATTGCCGGCTTAGAATATGTAAATATTGGTGCGGATACCAAAATCAATCAATTCAGGAATGAATTGCATTGGAATGAGGTTTTTTATAAATAATTTCAATAAAGTACTGTACAGTAAAAAGCCGGTAATCTTATGGTTATCGGCTTTTTTATGCGATTATCATTCTGAAACAAGTACCATTGAAAGGTTCCAATAAAAAAAATCGTCATCTCGACCGAAGCAACGCGAAGTGGAGAGATCTATTAGGTAAAGTAAATCGAAAAATAGATTTAGCTTCGCTGAGCCTTCGGGTTCTCGGCTGCGTTGCATTTTGCTCAAAATGAAAGGTTGCGACAAAAAGGGTTGTCAGTCTGAGGGATAATTTATTGTATAAAAATCAATACGTATATAGTTGATTATTTTTTTACCCTACAGCTCAGGCTTCCCTCGGCTCACCGCCGCCGATGGGCTCTTTCTTTTTGGTGTCAAAAAGACCAGCAGAGCTAGCTTGAATGCAGTTGAAAATATAAAGGCCCATGAAAAAACAAAAAACACCGGCTGAAAATTTATTCATTTGTATTATAGTTTTCAGCTGCATTCATGAGGGCTTCGCCGTTTTCTTTGGAAGCTAGTAGGTTGGCTTGGGCAGTGCAGCCCGAAAAATTTGTTAGGCCGGATTTAAGTAGAACGGGGATACGGTGCTACGGCCTAGCTGGGCAGAAATATGCGTTTAGCATAAACCATTTATATTTAAATGATTACAAATAACTCCAATGACAGAAAGAACGACGAAGCAATCTTTTATACCAACTATTCTTGCTAAAAAGATTGCTTCGTCGGCTGAAAAAGCCTTCTCGCAATGACGATAATTGAGTAGATTTAGTTCAGGATCTTTTTAGGAACGTTAAAAGCAGGATCTTTCAAAATGCATATTACGTGTAATAGATGCTGAAATAAATTCAGCATGACGCCCCCAGTAAAAGTATGGCTAAAGTTTAATTTCCTACACTAACCATCGCTTTAATCACCCCATTCTTGGGATCTAACCAGCTTTCAAACTCATCTTTTACTTCCTCAAATTTAACTTGATGCGTAATATAGTTGGTAGGATTAACCAAGCCAGCTTTCATTGATTTGATTACATGTTCAAAATCTTCAATGGTGGCATTTCTACTGCTCATTAATGTCGATTCGCGCTTGTGAAACTCAGGATGGTTAAAAATTAAATCTCCTTTTTGCAAGCCGATTAAAACGAACCTTGCTCCATGTGCCATATAGTTTATAGCATTGTTAATGGCCTTTTGATTACCTGTAGCATCAATTACAACCGTTGGCATATCGCCATTGGTTATATCGCTCAATTGTTGCACAACATCAGGCGAAAGCGCATTAACCACATGTGCTACCTTTAATTTATCTTTACAGAAAGCCAAACGGTCTTCGTTAATATCTAAGGCGATTACGTTGGCCCCGGCAATTCTGGCGAATTCCATTGTGCCCAAACCAATTGGCCCGGCACCAATAACAAGAACAAATTCGCCAGGTTGAACATCTGCCCTGCGGACCCCATGTGCACCTATGGCTAAAGGTTCAACTAAGGCAAGTTCATCATAACTCAAGCCCTCGCCATGTAAAAGTGTTCTCGATGGAACCTGTAAATATTCGCGCATACCACCATCAACATGTACACCACAAACCTGCATTTTAACACAGCAGTTTGGTTTGTTCATTCGGCAGGCAATGCATTCGCCACAATTAAAATATGGGATAAAAGTAACAGCCTCTCCTATTTTGAAACTATTGGCTCCATCGGCTTCAACCAATTCGCCAGATAACTCGTGACCTAAAACTCTGGGGTAGTTAAAGAAAGGTTGTGTGCCTTCAAAGGCATGTAAATCGGTCCCACAGATACCGATTCTTTTAATTTTTATAATGGCATGGTCTTTTTTAAGCTCAGGTTTTTCTGTTTCTGAATATTCGAAAGTTCCAGGTGTAGTACAGGTAAGGGTTTTCATTTTAAATTTAATGATTGAATTTTGAGTGATAGAATGAGTGAATGTTGAATTAAGGAATGATAGAATGTTTTAGTGATTTGCTAATATTCTGTCATTCACTCCATCTATCATTCAATTATTAGTAATTATGCGTTCGCCAAAGCTCTGTCTAAATGAACATAACCGCCATCAACATGGATAATCTGTCCGGTGGTATGACTTGATTTGTTAGACATTAAAAAGGCTGTCATGTTTGCAATTTCTTCTGCAGTTGTCATTCTATTTTCCAATGGAATTTTTGAAGTGATTTCTTTTAGTTTTTCTTCTGCATTATCCAAAGTCTCTATCCAGGTTTCGTAAGCAGGTGTCCAGCATTCAGCAACCACTACTGCATTTACGCGGATGCCATATTTTAATAATTCAACAGCCCACTCGCGGGTTAATGCATTTCTACCACCATTTGCGGCAGCATAAGCTGAGGTATTTCCTTGTCCGGTTTCTGCTGTTTTTGAAGTGATGTTTACGATAGCACCTTTACTTTTAATTAATTCCGGCAAGGCATGGTGTGCCATCAAATAATAATGCACTACGTTTTTATGTAATGAAGCCATAAAGTCTTTATAATTTCCACTTTCTAAACCTACTCCATCGTTAACGCCCGCATTATTCACCAAACCATCAATCCTACCAAATTTAGCGACGATTTCTTTAACTACTTTTTCGCAATCATCTGGATTGGAAAGTTCTGCAACAAATTGTTCTGCTTGTTTGCCTTGTGCAACAATCTCATCAACTACTTTTTGGTTATCTGCTGCTTTTCTACCTACGATTACGGCAATTGCATTTTCCTTAGCAAATACTTCTGCAATGCTTCTACCAATGCCTTTTGCAGCACCGGTAATGATAATAACTTTTTCTTTTAATTGTAAATCCATTTTTTACTAATTTTATATTGATCGTCACCCTGAATTCATTTCAGGGTCTTTTTTACATAGATGCTGAAATAAATTCAGCATGACGAAGTGGCTAAACCTTAGCCTATTATTTAATCATATTAATTACATCTGCCCTTCTTGATTCAGGCCATACTTTTAAATCTATTAATTTTCCATTCTTCAACTGCCCTTCAACGGTGGTTTGGTAAGGCGCATAGAGCTTGAAATGTACATCCCACTCTTTAGGCCATGCAGGGTAAAGATAAATCTTTTTTCCGTCTACCTGCATCAGCATTTCCTGCAAACCGATCATACCGGAGCCGCCCCAATTATGGTCTGGCGTCCAGTCGAAACCAGGGCCCCAGAATGCCGGGAATCTCCTTCCTGAGTCTTTTAGCTTTGCGGTGGTTAATTTTGCAGCATCTTCAGTTAAACCTAATCTGGCTGCAAAAATATTATCCTGTTTCCAGCCGATATAACTGCGAAATTTTAAAACATCTGTATCGTATTTAAAGGTATTGATGGCGGTGTCTAAACCAGGTTTACCAATTCCATAAATGCCCCAGGGATAAACAGGATACAACTGCGGACTTTCGGTATTGTTAATGCGCTCCCAAAGTTTTGCCGGAGCAATTGTTGTGCGGCCGTAAAATGTTCTAAAACTGATAGGTGGAATGGTTTTTAGCATGGTTTCCCATTCCGACTTTTGCTTTTCAGCTAAATTGGGATGCTCCAGAAGTCGTTCTAAAACGGTTTTTAGTGCGGCAATGGTTGAGGTGGCGTTGTAGGCCATTTTGTAGGTTTCAGCGCCCGATCCAGGATACAGAACTAAATGCCCATCGGCATCTAAAACTTTTGCTCCGCGTTGTTTGGCTAAATAAGTATAGTGTTCTTTGAAAAAAGCAAGTGAACTTTCAATCAATGGAAGGTATTTTTCGATGTTATTGCCATTATACCTTTCTGTTTCCAAAATCATCATACAGAACTCTAAAACGGTATCCCACTGGTATTCTAACCAGGCATTGTATTCCATGCCCTTGTTAAAATCGGCAGGACGTTTCCAGCCATATTCTGCTTGGTTTGGTAATCCAAAATTTTCCAATTGCTCTGTAAAACTGGCGCCATTATGTCCCCAGGCAGACTGCGTTCTGATTTCAGCATTTTTTAACAAATTCAGATAGAAATCGAACTGAGGTTTCATCATTTCAAAATCGCCGCTTTTTAACATCGGCCAATAGACTAAACGTTGGTTTTGTGCGGTGTGGGTACCTCCTCCCCAATTCCTGAAATCGGGTGTATATTTCAGCGCCGTATCAGTAAGTTGTGGATCGAAGGTAAATAAACCACCATTAAATTTCGTAGGGTATTTGCCAAAGGCATTGCAACCCAACATATACCTGAATAACTGATAATTTTTAGCCGATTGATTGGCTGATTCATCTTTCGAATTGATGTAAATGAAACTCTTTTCAAAGTAATCATTCCACCATTTTATACTGGCTTTATGATTGTTATTGATTTTTAATGAAGTTAACTGTTTTTCCCAATCAGAAATTGACGAAGTTTTAACGGTATGTAAAGCAATGGTAATGTGGTTTGAACGCGAAGGTTTTTTACTTTTCAACGTCCAGGCTTTAAAAGGTGTGCTTAAATAGATACCTTCATTATTCCCTGCCGGAAACAGGTTATCTCCCTGCATGGTGCCGCCGAAAATCATGTTTTTTAACGGATTGAACAATTCGGCTTTTCTATCATCAAGACCTTGCTGTTTTACTGTAATATCGAATACGGTTTCGGCTTTATTTTGATGGTAAAATTGAACGGTATTGTTTTTAAAAGCAATTTCATCTTTAAAGGTTTTTACAATGCCCCGAGGCGCCCATTTATACGAATTTTGGTTGTTCTCTTTGCCTTTTGTGATGCGGTCTTCAAAGCGCCAGCTTTCGTAACTGGCTTCTGTTATGACGTTTTGGCTGGATTTAATGTCTAAATGGATAACAGGGTTAAAAACATCTACCCAAACATTGATTTTTGCATTTAATTTACCATCTGAGCCTGAGATCTGGGCGTAACCATCTTTTAAGATCAGTTCTTGTTTAAATGATTTCCCCTGAAAAGGGTTTGGTGATAATTTGAGTTTTACACGACCAAGTTTAAGCAAGGTATTATTCTCGTCGAAGGTACTGCTTTTGGATAGATAGAGGTAAACATTACCATTTTCTACCCAGAGGTTAAGGCCGATATCGCCGCCACCTACAGGCATGGATGCTGAAGAATTAAGGCTTTGAGTATTCCAAACTACGTTACTTGAGGCTTTTTCCTGTGAAAAAGCACTTGAGGTGAGGAAGCACAAAGACAGGGAGAATAATACAAAGAAGAGGTTGATTCTTTTTGACCAGCTAAGGCACCTGAGGACACTTAAGGCATGGTTCAAAAATTTTGACCATATAAGACATATCAGAACATTTAAGTTCCTAAATAAAATACTTTGTGTCTTCGTGGTAAAATTCATTTTATAATTATTAATTCTCCCAATCATCGGTGCGGAATGAAGAAACGGGTAAGCCATCGTTTCCGAATAAATCGCCGGTTACAAAATCTTTGAAGGCGTAGCGAACAGCCACTGGTATTTTAACCTGCACTGCTGAAACAGTGATGCTACTTCCCGTTATAGTGGCTTTGGCAGGGTAAAATATATGGTCTGCTCCTGCTACTTCAAATAAGGCCAAATCTTTGCCAAATGAAGTTAAGCCGTTTGTTACATTTTGGAACTTGATCACCGCTTTATTTTTATCGATGTTCAAAGATTCATAGTTCGGGCTTAATGCACCAAAACCTTTTATACCATAAGTTTGAGACAGTGCCAGATAAGCCAAACGGGTTCCGCCCTGTTTTTTGTTTGCGGGATGGATGGATTTTTCCTCGCCGATATCCATTAAAACAGCCATTCCCGAATTTGGAATTTTAGTTAGGGATTTACGTTGTGCATCCCGTAAAAAGGCCGAGTTAAATTTTCCACCAACATGATAAGGCGGCAATTGGGCATAGTTGTAGGGTGCGATTTGTGCATAGTAGAAAGGAAAATCGCCATTATCCCAATTTTTTCTCCAGGAAAAAACCATCGCAGGGAATAAGCCTTCGTAACGGTCTGGACGTTCATAATTTGATTCTCCCTGATACCAGATGGCACCTTTTATGCCATAACCGATTACAGGATAGAGCATGCCATTGTATAAAGTTGTGGGCGTTCTGCTTACTTCTTTTATGCTGTCGGTTTTTGAGGGGATTTTAACCTCGGGGAATGCTTTTAAATCCTCGGGCGACATCCAGGCTTCGATTGTAGAACCGCCATAACTATCGTTGATAATCCCGATGGGAACATTTAACATCTCGCTTAATAAGGAGCCAAAGTAATAAGCGGTTGCGCTAAAATTGGCAACGGTTTCTGGGGCAGCTAATTTCCATTGCGAAGCTTTGCTGTCTTCTTGTCGTTCGGTGATGGAAGAACGCGGAACAGTGTAAAGCCTGATGTTTTTATTGGTAGATTTTAGAATGGCCTCATTCGAACCAATTATCGGCTGGCTTTTAAATCCTTTCATAGGCATTTCCATGTTTGATTGGCCACCACAAAACCAAACTTCACCAATTAAAATATCAGTCAGGATAAGTTTTTCACCATCATTTAATTCAATATTATATGGGCCTCCGGCCGATGGAGTCGCAATTTTTATTTTCCATTTACCGGCCTGATCAGTAATGACGGTATAGTGCTGTTTGTTCCAGGAAGTATTGATTTTTACCTTGGTAGCAGCTTTTGCCCAGCCCCATATGGCAACATTGCTTTGTTGTTGTAACACCATATGATCGGTAAAAATTGACGCAGGCTTTACTGTGGCTGATGCGATGAGGCAACAAGTGAGGTTTAGGAATATGAAGAGTTTTAGTTTCATTTTTATTTAGTCAATATTTTTTAATCGGTCGTCACCCTGAATTTATTTCAGGGTCTTAATTGCGATGCGGCCTAGCGTTAAAGATGCTGAAACAAGTTCAGCATGACGCTTCCTACAACTCTAGTTGACGTACCATCACCGCATTAAATTGCTTCGTGTCTCGTAATGACGGTTTAATTTTATCTACTCATCGGCAGCCATACCGACATTTCTGAATGCCCTCTGTTTCCCCAGGCAAAGTATGGCACCAGTTTAATTTCTGTTGTTGTATTTTTATCTTCAATGGGCCTGTACAGTACATTTTTCCAGTTGTTTGTCGCTACCATTTTTGCATTTCCTACCAAACTCATCATAGCAGCACCATCGATATTAATGGGTTTGACCTCAAATTTCGTTGAAGTCGGAATAAAAGCATTAAAAATACTTTTACCAGGTAGATCTGTAGATTCGAGGCAGTAAACAATTGGTCCGCGTTTTACCGCTACCTGATTCCTGTTTTCTTCAACCAAGGGATTGGCTTCAATTAAAGTGGCATCCATAGGGAGATTTAATTCTATTACATCACCTTTTTTCCAAACACGGTTAATTTCTGCATAAGTTCCGGAAACGGCTTTAACATTTTCGGTTTTTCCATTGATTGTGATCTGCGCATCATGTGTCCACGACGGGATTCTCAAAAATAATGAATAAGCTTTATTCCCTATTTCTTTAATGCTGATTTTGATCTTCCCATCCCAGGGATAATTGGTTTCTTGCGACAAAGAAATTTTCTGACCAGTGGTTAATGTAGTATTTAGGTTATTGCCACCATATAAATTGAACCACAATCCTTTATCTGAAGTACTGTAGGCATAATCGCTTACTTCTGCAATCATTCTGACTACGTTTGGTGGGCAGCAATTGGATAACGCGATATAAGGCACCCTATCTTTCGACCAGCGTTGTTTAAAAGGTAAATCGTTTGATTGCGCCAAAGGATTGGTGTACAAAAAGTTTTTTCCGTCCAAACTAATTCCAGATAAAACGCTGTTATGTAAAGCGAGTTCCATTACATCAGCATATTTGGCATCACCTGTAATCTGCAACATGCGCCAGTTCCAAAGTACGTTGCCAATGTTGGCGCAGGTTTCGTTATGTGCGGTAAAATTGGGCAATTGAAAATCGCGACCAAATGCCTGGTGAATTTTCTGCACATCGGCCGGATTATAGGATGTGCCATCGGGCGAAGTCCCATCGTAAAGCGAGCCACAGCCACCCGTGATGTACATTTTGTGCTGATTGACATCATCCCACATTAAATTCAATGTTTTTAAAAGAGAATCCTTACCTGTTTCGGCATATAAATCTGCTACACCCGCATAAAGGTAGTTGGCACGTACGGCATGGCCCATGGCTTTGGTTTGTTGTAGAAAAGGGATCCGATCCTGGTTATCATCTGTGCCATCGTCAATTTTACCTTTTATGGCAATTAAATGCTGTGCCAGTTCTAAATACCGGGGATCTTTTGTGGTGCGGTACATTTCTATCACGCCCATATAATGCGACGGACAAATGGCGTTTCGTGCCAATGTCGGTGAAGCAGATTTATAGAAATTATACAGATAATCTGTGGCCTTTTTAGCAATGTTAAGCAAAGTAGTTTTTCCGGTTGCCCGGTAATGAATGCAACCAGCAGTCATTAAATGGCCTATATTGTACGATTCAAAGCTCAACCGATCCTGAAATTGATTTTTAGAGCCTGTTTTGCGTTGCTCAATCATTGCTTTGGTATAGATGTAGCCATCGTCGCGTTGTGATTTACCGATTACCACAATGGCCTTGTCCATCATTTCGTTCAGTTTTGGGTTTTTAGTTGAAGCATATAAAACAGCTACAGCCTCCAAAGTTTTGTAATAATCGCCATCATGGAAAGATGGACCAGCATGTGAGCCCGTATCTAAACCTGCTGCAATTTTGAAATTTTCAAAAGCGTGACTGATCTTGGGATCGTTATAAATGGCCCACATGTTGGGTACCATGGTTTCGGTAGCCACCTTAAAGCGGTCGGCCCAAAATCCTTTTGTCCAGGTTACATCCGTCATATTGATGCCGTGCAATTTCGCATAAGGCGAATTTGATGTATTAACCAAAGCTTTGTCTTGTGCTTTAGCACTTAACGTTAGAAAAAGCGTTACATAAACAATTACCTGAAGTCGTAAAGTCTGTAGGACAAAATTTTTGGTTATATGGGGTAGCTTTTTCATTATTTTTTTGTTATTAATCTAATTTATTGCCAAAAGTCTTTAGATTCTGAAGCGTAGGTAATGGCCTGATCATTATTTTCTTTGTATTTTTCTTTAAGATTTTTTCGGAACCCAATAACATTGTAGTTTCCGTTCTCACTCCTGTTAAAAGATTAAATACAGTCTCGGTTGTCGAATTTTTCCCATCATAAACTACGCTAGAGACTTTAATCAATTGAAAAATTCCTTTTTTGTAGACGAATTTATACTCAAAGCGAACATCATTTTTTTCAGTATTCATTAATAGAAATCCGTTTTCAATAAAAAAATAAGGGATTTGATTTTTAGTATGTACACCGTTTACATATTGGGGTTCAATTACATCAGTTGAAGAGAAAACCAATTTAAATTTCTTATTTGGCTGTAAAAAAAATATTTGTAACCTTAAAGGAACCGCTGTATCGATCGTATCCATCATAATTACGGTTTTGTCGATCAAACCATCTTTATTTAAATCGCCCTTTTCTAACCTGATCTGGACATTAAAATTATCCTTCACCTTCTTTTTTTGAGCGTAAACAATAGTTTGGGTAAATGCCAGAATTAATACAATTATTTTTTTCATATATTTTGAAATATTAAACGCTCATTTACTCTTCCACTTGTATCACTACCGGACCTAATAATCCCGCAGGATTTAAAGCTTTACCTTCCAATCGGAAAGGTGCAGTTGTTTTGGTAATTCTTTTATTTTCTGGCAATTTGCTATCACCTATTAAACGGTTAGCCCAGGTATTTGTCACTCCGATGGTAATTTGGTTCTCGCCTTTTTTAATGGCTTTACTGATTTCTAAACGGTGCGGAGCAGTCCACAAAGTGCCGCAATTTATTCCATTGATTTTTACTTCGGCAATACTGGAGAATTCGCCTAAATCGAGCCAGATTTTACCTTTAAAATCTTCATTGAAGGTGAAATTTTTACTATACGTTGCAGTTCCTGAATAATATTTAACCAAACTATCTGTGTGCCGTGTCCAATCGGTTAAATCGTTAAAAATGATAGGTTTTGATGGGCCGGCATAAGCCGTATCGAATTTTGCCTGCCAGGTTTTAGAAATATCCTGGATGGTTCTAAAATTTGACCAGTTGTTACCTTTATTGAAGTTTTTTTCTTTTGTACTCTTTCTGAATAATATAAATACTGATTGATTTGGTTCTAATTTCAGATTGAAAACTGTTCTGCCATTAAAAGCAGACCATCGTTTAATATTGGTTGTTTCGTTATTTACTGCATTGTAAACTAAAGGGACTTTATCTTTTACACGAAATGAAAACCTAAATTTTCGCTCTTTAGCTTCCTGATTTGAGATAAAATAGATATCTTTTTCATCTGTTTTCCTATGGGTATAAGCAACATTTTTAGCATACATGAATGGCTTATTTATTGGTCCGTCTTCTAAAGCGAAAAAATCGGTTTCAATTCTGATTTGGTGAAAATTTTCACCATAATACGGTGCTTTAACTACCACTCCAAGCCCTATTTTCTTAATAAAGTTAGGGGTAACATTTTTATCCCAAATCTCGTTAACCATCCTATCAAATTCAATTTTTCTCACTTGTTTTAAACCGTTTTGATAGAGCGGTTTATCTGCAACAGTTACCTTTGCACCAGCCTTAATCAATTCTAAAAGTTTTTTAATCGTTTGGTAGCTGATGTATTGATAATTTGGATTCATCTTTAATTTTCCGGTGAAAACCAAAATTTTATAGGTTGCCCCACTTTCGAAAACAACATTGCCATCTTTAACAGTTGCTGTACTCAATACATCGGGATTAAAGCTATCATAAGCATATCCACGTAAAGGATTTACCCAATTTTCGGGATCGGCCATATTTGCTGAATGGGTTACACCGGCTGGCATTTGCCTTAAAGGTTCACCAACATTTGCGAGGCGTTTCTTTTCAGCCTCCACAACATCAGCACCAAAAATACCGGGCAAGGTTTCTACCAGCCTATCTGGTAAAACAGAACGGCGTGGTAATTCTTCACCAGTAAAAACGGCGATATCTACAACAGGTTTGCCTTGCTGTAACAAGTTTTGGGTTCTTTCTGCATAATCTATCCATGCTTTACCAGCTTTCCACCAGGTTTGATCGCGTTGGAAATATAGGCCAACACCATCTAAGGTCATTCCAGGTTTCCGATCTGTCCAGGGGTTGTGTGTAAAAACGTGATACACCAGTTTATTGATCCCTAAAGCATAATTACGATCCTGTAAGGTTTTCATATTCGCTGGACTTTCGTTCCAGTCCATTCTGACTGTTGTAAAAGCCTCGGCCTGAATGATGTTTTTACCATAAATATGTGCGCCAGAAATGGCATCCAACATATCATTTGGTTTGTCATGCGTCGGGCTGTTTAACCAAAATTCGCCCATGGGCACATCAACCGTTTTGTAATGCATCAATCCGTCACTCATCATCGTTGGTGCAATACTTTCGGCCGTAAAAGTTACGCCCTGATCCTTTGCCAGTTTCGCAAGCGGTTTATAAAACTGATCTACAACCAATTCCGAAATCGTTTTTCTAACATCGTAAAGGAAATTTTCGGACACAGATACATTCTCTACAGGTAATCCGGTCATGATGGGTAAATAAGGCGTTAAATCGTAACCTCTCCGCTTTAAAAATTCTGCTTTAAATACTGGCGACCAATTCTGGCTGCCACATTCCCAACTATCTACATGGAAAACGCTTAGAACTTTTTTGGCTATTTCTGGTCCGCCATGTTTTAAGGCTTCACCATACCAATTCTTGAACTGTAATTTTACGGCTTCCGGATTAAATTTGTCGCATTCTAAGCCCTTTCCACCGCCACCTGTTGCATTGGTATGCCCTGTAGAAGTATGGCCAATCCTTAAGATTGTCCAATTGCCTTTCGGCGCTTTCCAGTTTAAGGTTCCATCTGGATTTAATTTATCCGTTAGGTTAATGATCTTATTCAAGGGCACACACAGATTTTTGGCAATTTTTGCTTCAGTACTTCTCTTACTGATCCGCCAAACTGAACCATTTTTGCCTTCGAACTGATTGAGCTGTGCTTCGGAAGATAATTCGAGATTTACGAGCTTTAATGACGGCTTCCATTTGGCTGCATCTAAATCTTCTGAACCTGGTTCAGATCCCTTTTTATCATAAATAAACCTGAAAAACTTAGCGGTGGTAGGTACAATGGAATGGGTAACATCTTCATCTGTGTCTTGCCAGCCATGACGGGGCACTCCCAACCTACCTATTGATCGGAAATTTTTCCTATCATCACTTACCTCAATAGCCAAACGTTGTGCCTGATAGTTATTTCCGCTGATTTTAATGCTTATCGTTCGGCAAGTAAAGGGCTTCACGAATTCGTACTGAATATAACATGGTTCATTTGAACCAAAGTTTTTCTTATTCCCTGGCTGAACGAGACCAGTGGCATCAGCACCATTGCTGGCTGTAATTTTTGGGGCAACCGTTCTTGTTGAAATGCTTTCACCAATTGGTGAGGGGTAAGCGTAAACGGCAATATCTTTATAATAATTTTCTTTTGATTCTGGTTGAGGTAAATTGATCTTAGTAACTGTATTACTGATATTTATTTTTGACCAAACTACTTTCTGCATCGAAAATTCAGGTGTTATCCATGGGCCACCTGCTAGCGCGAAACCATCGCTCACATGCATGCCTATTTTCAGATCCAACCGTTTCGCCTCACTCATGGCAAACTCAACCATTTGCCACCATTCGGGTGTTAGTTGAACGGCAGGCGGTGAATAAACTGGTACTTTATCAGGTCCTTGAATGCTCATTAAATAAGCACCCGCGATGCCGTTTGATTTCATGGCTTCCAGATCGGCCGTGATGCCGGCTTTTGAAACCGCACCTTTAACCCAATACCAAAATACCCAAGGTTTTGCACTTTCGTTCTGTTGCGCAAAAAGGCTTGCTGAAAAGCCAAAGCAAAACAACAGAATGAATATAAAAATCTTGCTAAACCTAAATTTCATTTTTTTATTTTCTTATAAATACCAAAGGTGGCTTTCAACCCGCCAAACAATCTTTATTCAAGAATAGATTATCACGTCGTTCCTCCCCGCATCCGATAGCTATCGGATGACGTTAAATTTTATTTGTGTGCTATTTTATAGCCTCGCAAGCCGAAATAAAGAATCACCAGGAAACATACCAGCGGAATACTGTAGCCGATCTGTACATTATCGTTGTTGGCATCTATTACTGCGCCCATGGTTAACGGTACCAAAGATCCACCAATGATAGACATGATTAGCCAAGAGGAACCAGGTTTTGTATCATCGCCAATTCCCTCAATACCCAATGCAAATATGGTCGGAAACATGATGGACATGAAAAAACCTAAACCACCTAATGCATAAACCACAATTGGGCCCTTTATTGTTATTGCAATTAAACATAAAACAATAGCTACACAAGCATAAACGGACAATAATTTTGGAGCTTTTACATAAGCTAACAAAGCGGTTCCTGCAAACCGACCTACAGTGAAAAGAATTCCATAAATAAATAGATAAATGCCTGCTGTTCTTTCATCGAAGCCTGCTCCTTGTTGCGCAGCGCGGATAAACGAGCTGGTAACACAAACTTGAGCGCCTACATAGAAAAACTGAGCTACAACTGCCCACCTTAAATGTTTGTGTTTTAAGGCACCCAGAAAGCTGCCTTTAGCTTCTCCATCAATGCTTTTGGTTTTTATCTCGGGGAACTTAATAAAGCAAAAAGCAATTGCAATAAAAACTAAAACTATACCTAAAATAATGTAAGGTGTTTTTACAGATGATGCTTCGGCTAAACGGATAGCCTCTGTCATATTCGTTAACTGATCTTTGGTATATGTTTTTCCTGAAAGGATATAATGTGTACCCACATAACCAGCTACGGCTGCTGCCAGGCCATTAAAAGATGCAGCTAAATTTAAGCGGCTCGCAGCCTTGGCTGGATCACCCAATACTGCTGCATAAGGATTTGCCGACGTTTCTAAAGTAGCTAAACCACAGCCAATAATAAATAATGCAATTAAAAACGTAACATAAGAAAGGTTGTTAGCCGCAGGTACAAATAAAAACGCCCCGAATGCAAAAACCAATAAGCCTACAATCATTGTGGTTTTATATCCCCACTTTTTAAGGATGATTCCAGCAGGTATTGCCATCAAAAAATAGGCTAAAAAGATCGATGTATCAATTAACATCGATTCGAGGTTGCTCAGGTTAAAAGCTTTTCGCAAATGTGGAATAAGGCTCGAATCGAGGTTGTGTGCCATTCCCCAAAGGAAAAACAAACTGATAACAAAGATAAATGGCAATAAATACTTCTTTCCTGACGACGGATCGCCCTCAGTTACAATTTCTGGCTGTGTGTTGTGGTTCATTATATTTGTTTTTTTTTGTTTGAATTGGCAAAAAGGATTGCCGCGTCGTTCCTCCTCGCAATGACGATTTTATCTTACTTTTTCTTCACCACCAAAAGATGGTCGCAGACTAGAACAACATCTCCATGCTGGTTAACGATTTCTACATGCTCGGTTACGGTGCCATATTCTGGCCGTTTGCTCTCCCCTTTTTCAGAAATGGTTATTTCGGAGTGAATGGTGTCGCCAATAAAAACAGGTTTTACGAACCGCAATTTATCATATCCCTTACTCATGGCTTCAGGATTGATTTCTGAAGCTGTTAAACCGATGCCAATGCTAAAAATCATGGTTCCGTGAGCGATTCGTTGTTTGAACGGTTGTGTTGCACACCATTCGGCATCCATATGGTGGGGAAAGAAATCGCCGGTATGACCAGCATGAACTACGAAATCGGTTTCGGTTATCGTGCGACCTAGTGTTACACGTTTATCCTGTAAATGATAATCTTCAAAAAATGTTGATTTGAAATACATAGTTTTTAATTTATAGCGATACAATCGCTTATCTCTTGCATCCTCGTTACAAACGAGGACGATATTATAATTTTAATTGTTAGCCATTCAACTAACCTTTATTATACCTTAAATTTTACATTGGCATTTCCATCCAATAAAGCCTAAGTAGTACACCTACGTTCTACTTAAATCCGGCCTAATAAATTTTTCGGATTGCAGTTCCTAGCCTAAGCAGAAACTTTAAAAGAAAAATTTTAAGCCGGGAGTTTTGTTTTTTCAAGGACCTTTATGTTTTCAACTGCATTCAAGCTAGCTCTGCTGGTCTTTTGCGATCAAAAGAAAAGAGCCCGTCTGGCCAAGACATAGTGCATCAGATTGCTTCGGTTCGCTTATTCCCTGCCTCACAATAACGATTTAATTATTCTTTAATCTTTACCCCACCAATATCACTCGATTGGTAGGCACTTTCTACCACGGCCATGGTTTGAATCACATCCTCGACACTGGTGTGTAAAACATCGCTTGAACCTTCATTATATCGCATTAAATTGGCCATTGTGCCAATAAATGCCTCTGGAAACCAAGATCCCTCTAACTTAACTGTTTGCCATTCTGGTAATTTTCCGTCTTCTACAATACAGTATTCAAAAACATCAGGTACGCCATGCGGATAATCCATCAATAAGCCAATTTTAGCTACAATGGCGCCTTTTGTTCCCTCCCATTTAATATAACTTTCCTGATGATTTGGACCGAAATCGTGGTCGTGGTTGGTGTTGATTACCGCATGCATCATATCTCCATAATCGAATAAGATCGTAGAACGAGATGATGACAAGCTTTTCGCCGGATGTTTTAAGGTTTTTGCTAAAATACTCTCAGGATTACCCAAAAATGAACGGATTAAATCGACATAATGAATGCTGTGGTATTGAATTTCTAAACGTGGATGAATAATCACATGCGGAAAAATCTCCCAAGGCGTTTTAATCGTTACGCGGACTTCCATATCATATAATTCGCCGATTAAACCATTATCGATGATGTATTTTGCTGCACTTACAAATGGCGCAAAACGTAATTGAAAGTTTATAGCCGCTTTTAAATTTTTGGTTCTGCAGAGTTCGAGGATTTCTTTTGCCTGTGTAAAATCATCGCCCATGGGTTTTTGAATTAACACCGCACTTCCATAGGGCAACTGCTTTAATGTTTCGATGTATTGCTCAGGCATGATCGTTAAATCGTAAACTGCATTTGCTGGAGCAAGTTTAACCGCCTCATCAACAGAATTATAAACGTTTGGAATTCCAAAAGCATCAGCCAATTTCTGTGCCCGCTCTTTTGTACGGTTTACAATGCCATGTACTTCAAAACCAGCAATTTTATACGCTGGCAGATGCGCATCTGCCACTATCCCGCCTGCACCAATAATAATGATGGGCTGTTTGGTGTGTGGTAGTTCGGGTTTATATTTGATATCAATACTCATTTGTCAATTTCTTTAATCTGGTTCTGTGCAAGCTGGATGAGCGCTTCAGTTGCGGCATCGGTATTGATGGCCTGTAAAACCATTTGATCGATAATGGCAGCAATAGCAGCCCAATTTTGTTTCTGTGGCAACATATTGGCCACCTCGTGTAATTGTTCTAATTTATGGTAATAAGGAATAACCTGGTTGATCTCTTCATCTTTCCAAGTCGAGATCCTGCACCCGATCCCTCCTGCTAAAGTGAGCTGTTTATCCTGTTCTGCAGCCAGTGCAAAGCGGAGAAAATCGTAGGCAATTTCTTTATTTTTACTGCCCTTTGCAATGGTGTAGAGCCAGTATACGTTTAACGAAGCTGATTTTTTACCTGGGTCGCATGGCAATCGTTCCACATCAATTTTTCCTTTTACCTTAGAGTTTGCACCTACTTCGCACATGGCTGCAAAACCGAACCAGTTGATCATCATGGCAGCTTCACCCTGTGAAAAGGCTATTCCAGCGGCTACGGATTCGAATGCTGCAGATTTTGGATGAACGGCGCTATTATCGTTAACGATTTTACGGTAAAAGTTTAAACCATCAATGGCTGCCTGGGTATTGATCTGGATAAAACCATTTTTATCAACCAGTGTACCGCCCCTCGTCCATAATTGCAAAGCAAAATCGAAAACAGTATTGTGGCCATCCGGATAGCAGGCGAAAATACTGCCATATAAATTTTGTTCAGGACGGTTGAAAAAGCGGGCAATCTGATGAAAATCTTCCCAGGTTTTAGGTATTGCTAAGGTTTTGCCGAATTGAGCAAAATATCGGGCCTTTTCAGTTTCACTTTCGAATAAATCTCTTCTATAAATAAAACATTCTGGTCCATCATGAAATGGTAAGCCCACCACTTCCCAGCCGAAGCGCTGCAGTCCTAAAAGTGATTTGCTCCATCCCCTCGGGAAATCGTCGGGTTTGTTTTTGTTGATGTATGGATTTAAAACTTCGAAATCATTGGCTGAATAGCCTTCCAAAACCCAATCAGTACTGATGTGCGCAATGTCAAAATCGCCTTTTGCCAAACCTTTTTGGGTGATTGTACTGTGGTAAAGTTCGTGCAGGTCCATTACCACCATTTCCAACTTTAGTGTACAGCCCGAACGGATACAATATTGTTCCCAGAATTTCTGCATCGCAGCTTCAAATGGCGCAAATTTACGAACGGCTATCCTGAAAGTTTCTATTTGGTTATGCATTTGCAATGGTATGCTGTGTTATAAATTCTTTGATAATTTTTTCATTATCCTGTCCTAATTTTGGCGAACCTATTGGTGAAGTCAATAATTCTCCATCAATACGGATCGGGCATCTGGTGGTTTCATATTTGTAACCATCAATCATTTCCACTTCCTGAACCATCTTCAACACCTTAAAACCCTCATGGGCCATTAAAGCATTCCAATTTAATACATCGGCACACCAAATATCAGCAGGTTCTAAAATGGAAAGCCATTTTTCGGTAGTCGCCGATAAAAGATGATCGGCCAAAATGGCCTTAATCTCATCACGTTTATCGAATGCTTCGCTTACTTCCAAGTATTCTTCCAATTTCTCGCAGCCAAGTAAATTTCCCAACTGTGGAATTGAACCCATCGCCAGGGCTAAATATCCGTTTTCTGTTTGATAAATCCCATAAGGAGCGCCTAAATATGCATTTGCATTGTTCTTTTTAGAACGTTGGGGCAAAGATCCGCCATCATTCATAAAAGTGGTAATGGTTTCAAACTGGAAATCGTAAGCGGATTCCATCATGCTGATCTGTACAATACCACCTTCGTTTTTTAGCGCTTTTCTGTATAAACAGGCCAGGATTCCCTGCGCCAGGTGCGCGCCTGCCAACATATCAATAATCGATAAACCCATTGCTACAGGGCCACTATCAGCATTTCCGGTTAAAGTGGTTAAGCCGGTAACCGATTGCAAAAGTAAATCCTGACCGGGTTTGTTTTTCCATTCCGTGTTGTTGCCATAGCCTGAAATTTCACCATAAACTAGGGTTGGATTTAAAGCGCTAACGGATTGATAATCGAAACCCAAACGCTCCATTACCCCTGGTCGGAAATTATGGATCATTACATCTGCTTTTTTAAGCAGTTCGCGTACCATTTCACAATCTTGTTCGCGTTTTAAATCAACTTCAAAACTTTCTTTATTCCTGTTAATGGCATGAAAAACAGATGATTCGCCGTTCATAATCAGATTTGAGGTATAGAGCGTGCGGCAAATGTCGCCTACACCCAAACGCTCAATTTTTATTACACGCGCACCCATATCGGCCAGGCGCAAACTTGCTGATGGCCCCGATAGGAACTGGCTGAAATCGATAACTAAATAATCTTCAAGCGGTAGCATATTTTTATTTTTTAAAATCGTCACTTCACTAAATGCAATCGTCATCTCGACCGCAGTGTTCCAAAGGAACTCCTTCGGAGGAGAGATCTATTAGCCATACTGCTCTATATAGATTTCTCTCCCGAAACTTCGGGACTGCGCTCCAGTCGAAATGACGACCTTGTGTTTAATTTTATCGGTCGTCATTCCCAACTCGATTGGGAATATCCTAATGCAATACGCTTTAAGATTCCCGCCTGCGCGGGAATGACGGCCAATTTTAATTTATTTTTTCCTGCCCTGTTGTAACGTGACAATTACGTTAATTCAAACTCTCTATTAATCTCAGCCGTATCAAAACCCAATTTTGGTGCTGCTTTGCTGGCAAATAACTTTTCATTATCCAATCTAATCGGGCTTACTGTTGTCTTTATTTTTTTGCCTTCATCTAAATCCAATTCCTGTTCAATCTGTAGGCTTTTATAGGTATTTAATGTTGTAGCGGTTTGATAATTTAATACTTCTGCGCACCAAATACCATGGCCTTCCAAAAGATCAACCCAATGTTTTGTATCTTCTTTTTTAAACGTTTCGGCCAGGCGGACAATTAATTTATCGCGGTTTTCGAATGCTGAACCTGCCTCAACGTATAAGTCAGTAATATCACAATTGATGATCATACAGATATTTGGCAGGTTGCCCATGGCCATGGCAATATAACCATCATTGGTTTCGTACATGCCATAAGGAGCGCTTAAATAAGCGTGTGCACTGCCTTTTGCTCCGCTTCTATCGGGTAATTTACCACCATCGTTTAAGTAGGTGGTTAATACTTCAAACTGTACATCTAAAATGGATTCGAGCAAACTCACCTCTACCAAAACACTTTTATTGGTTTTTGCCCTTTTGATCAAAGCGGCCATAATACCTTGTGCCAAATGGTTTCCGCACATAATATCCGAAACGGAAAGTCCGAAAGGAACTGGTCCGTCTACATCAACACCC
Source organism: Pedobacter sp. ISL-64 (assembly GCF_018613605.1). Lineage (GTDB taxonomy): Bacteria > Bacteroidota > Bacteroidia > Sphingobacteriales > Sphingobacteriaceae > Pedobacter. The sequence goes on from NZ_JAGGPU010000006.1 coordinate 92,726, forward strand.
GATAAAAATGTTAATCCAGAAACGGATTGTACCAATAAGTCCTGGCCTGGCTTGTTTTTCCACGGGCCTTCACTTCCGTAACCTGTAACTACACCATAGACAATTTTAGGATTAATGGATTGAACATTTTCGTAATCCAGACCAATTTTCTCCATCACACCAGGACGGAAATTATGTGTCATTACATCGGCCTTGCTGATTAATTTTTTAAGTCTTTCTAAATCTTCCGGATTCTTTAAATCGGCGGTATAACTTTCTTTATTCCGGTTGATGGTGTGAAAAAGCAGGCTATCTTCATCAACGAAAAGATTTTTGATGGATAAAGACCTGCAAGCATCGCCTGTTTTTGGTCGTTCGATTTTAATCACACGGGCACCTAAATCGGCCAGTTTCAAGCCAGCTGATGGTCCTGCCAAAAATTGACAAAACTCTAAAACCAAAAGTCCTTCAAGCGGTCTGTTCATGATAACACTAAACTTTTAGATTGCTGATATAATTTGTTCATGGCTGATAAAACCTTGATTTCATCTCCACCATTTATTAAATAATCGCGTATCACATCACCTGCATGGTCTTGAAAATACATCGAACCATGGTAACGTGGACGGAGAAAAGCTCTTTGCAAGGCCGGTAAAGTGTTCAGAAAATAATGCTGGCTCTGACGGTTGACTTCTTCATTTTTCCATGCGGCCAAATGCCCTGGCTGACCACCACTCTCAAAAAACAAGGTAGACTGACAAGCCGGTGAACCTACGAATTCTACATATTTGGCAGCAATCTCCAATGCTTCGCATTTAGCAGAAATGGCTAAGCCTGTTCCACCCAATGTGCTTCTCAGATTGGTTTTACCATCTAAAGAAATCATATCGTGGAAATGCAAGATTTTGCGCGCATAACCGTTACGCGAATAGTTCGAGTAGCCATAAGCAAACGGGCAATACGCAATTTCGTCGGTTAAAGTCATTGCTTCATAAACCTGGATCGGGTTTTTATTGAAGTTTGCTTTATCTATTTTCGAGGCCAGTTCCCGATACATTTGCAAAGCCCTGCTACCAATTTCCTTAGAGACCACCTCTTCGTTTCCTTGACAAGGATCTTCACCTAAAGAGCAGCAAAGGGTATAAAAATTCATTAATACATCAATCGGAATACCAGCAAAGGCAACTAAACCTTTATCGGCAAGTGCCAATAGATCTTCAAAAGATTTAGGCAATTGCAAATCCTTTTGAGCTAATAAATCTGGTCTTGAAGCTGCTACAGGAGTTGCCGCATCTATCGGTAAAGCCCATAAGTGTTTATTATAAAAATAACTCTCGTAAGATTGACCTACCGAATTTTCTTCCTGATCTTTCAAATATTCTTTAGAAAGATAAAGATCCAAAGGCACTATTGATTTTGTTTTTGCGGCAAAACCTGCCCAGGGATGATCGATAACCAACAGATCAAATCGTTCTGCCAACTCTTGGATTGAAAAATCGGCAAATTGCTGCAAGCTTCTTTTCTCCCAGGTGATGTTTACATTTGGGTACAATTCAGAAAATCGCTGTGCCGTAGCCACCATTGGCAAAAGCCCACGGCTATGGTTCCAGGTTATTCCTTTTAAATTAATTATCTTATCCACTTTATTTCTTCTTTTTAGCTAATGGTTGGTGTCTCCACCGGCCATATTTTTATTTTACTTATTTCGGTTGGTGAGACACCAACCGATAGGTTTTAAAGTTGTGGTTCGTGGTGACACGAACCACAGCGAAAGCGCTATGGTTCCAGGTTATTCCTTTTAAATTTATCGTCTTCTCCACTATATTTCTTCTTTTTAGCTAATGGTTGGTGTCTTCACCGACCATGTTCTTATTTTACTTATTTCTGTGATTCTATTTTCCTGTTTTTATAATTATCGATGATGATGTTAAACCAGCTGATGAAGCTGTTAATTTTATGGTTCCGGTTTTTTCTGTTGATTGAAGAATGGCCAAACATAAACCATGGAAAGCTTTACGGTAACTGGCTTTAAAAGGCTCTAAACTTGCCTGAAACCCATTATCAACACCTGCAATAAAACCAACACCTTCAACCTGAAAATCAACCAGATTATCTGCATTTGGCACTACATTACCAGTAGCGTCTAAAACGCGAACGGTTACAAAAGATAAATCTTTACCATCAGCTTTAATATTTTTTCTATCTGCGATTAATTCAATTTTCGCCGGGTCCCCTGCGGTTTTCACTTCACGTACTAAAACGTCTTTGCCACTTTTACGGGATACTGCTTTTAAAGTTCCAGGTTCAAAAGACACATTCCAAAGCACATGTAAATCATCGCCCTGTTTTGATTTTTTTCCTAACGATTTTCCGTTCAGGTACAATTCTACCTCATCGGCATTGTTGTAATAGGCCCAAACTTCTACCGATTTTCCTTGTTTCCAGTTCCAATGAGGCAGAAGGTGTAACACAGGTTTGTTTGTCCACTCGCTTTGGTACATGTAATATGAATCTTTCGGGAAACCTGCTAAATCAACAATTCCAAAGTATGAGCTTCTTGCTGGCCACGGATAAGGTAAAGGCTCACCCAGGTAATCAAAACCCGTCCAAACAAATAAACCTGAAACATGATCGTATTTTTTTGCTGCTGCCCAGGTTTCTTCGTGTGTAGAACCCCAATAAGCTGAAACATTATCGTAAGCCGATGCCGACCATTCGTTATTTCCCGCTGTAAATTTCGTTTTTCCATCTTTTGGCCAACGACGGATGGTATCGGCTGTATCGTAAAAACCCCTGGTTTCTAAAGCCGAAGTGGTTTCTGTAGCCAAAAACTTCACTCCAGGATAATTTTTAGGGAAATCTTTATACAGTTTGTGGTTGTAGTTTAATCCATAAACATCTAATGCATCGGCCTGATAGATGAAGTTCTTTTCAGCTTTTGTTTCCGTTAATGCCGAAATTACAGATCGGGTTTTATCCAGATTTTTAACGATTGAGACTAACTCTTTTGTAATCGCAATGCCTGTACTATCAAACTGCTCGCGGATTTCGTTGCCGATGCTCCAAAGGATAATCGACGGGTGATTACGATCGCGTTTAATCATATCTTCCAGATCTCTTTTATGCCAGGCTGGAAAATCGAGGTGGTAATCGTTTTTGGTTTTCTTTTTCACCCACATATCGAAAGCCTCATCCATAACCAGGAAGCCCATTTTATCGCATAAATCTAGAAACTCAGGTGCAGGTGGATTATGCGCTGTACGGATGGCATTCACCCCCATTGCTTTCATTATTTCCAGCTGACGTTCCATTGCCCTCACATTCACGGCAGCACCCAGGGCACCTAAATCGTGGTGCAAACAAACGCCTAAAATTTTCATTGGTTTACCGTTTAAAGAAAAACCTTTAGCTGCATCGAAATTGAATTCACGCACCCCAAAAGGTGTTGTATATTGGTCAATGATCTTTCCATCGGCTTGCGCAATTTCTACCACCAACTTGTACATCGTAGGGTGGTCAACAGACCACAGTTTAGGATTAGTTATTCCAAGGCCGCTAATCTTCATTGTTATAGCAGTTTCACTTGTATGGAGTGGCCATTCCTTTTTTTGCAATGGGATATTTTTATCATCCAAAATGGTCGTTAGGATTTTATAAGTACCTTTTGTGTTGAATTTATTTTCAATCTCGATCTCCGCATTTACTGACGCAATACTTTCACCAGGTTTTAATTTTCTGCTTTCGTTGCTTTGACCTTTATCGCCGCTGATTAGGAAGGTTTTCACAAAAGTGCCATTGCGTTTGATTGAAACTTTTGCTGCAGATGTAAGCCATACATTTCTGTAAATCCCTGAACCTGAATACCAGCGCGAATCAGGCTGTGCTGAATTATCAACTTTAACTGTAATGATATTTTTTCCAGCTTTTAAGAATCTGCTGATCTCGTAAGAAAAAGAGCTGTAGCCGTAAGGCCTTTTGCCAAAATACTGTCCGTTGACCCAAACTTCACTATTTTTATACACGCCATCGAATTCGATAGTGATTAATCTATCCTTAAAATTGGCAGGAGCTGTAAATTCTTTTCTGTACCAGCCAATGCCTGTGGGTAAACCGCCACCTTCAGGTTTTGCAGGGTTTTTCTCGTCGAATTTCCCCTCAATGCTCCAATCGTGCGGTAAATTGAGTTTTCTCCATTTAAGATCGTTATATGCTGGGGATTTTGCATTTGGTTCGTCCCCTAAAAAGAATTTCCAATCTTTGTTAAAGCTGGTTCTGATGCGGGGTTCGGGAACGGCATAGGCCCGGGGGGGCGTCATTGCGAGGCACGAAGCAATCTTACTACTGTGGGTTAGCTTTTCTTTCGCATTAGGATTGCTTCGTGCCTCGCAATGACGTGATGCATACAGACCCAATACTAAAAAAAATGCAATATTAAAATTAGCTAGCCTCTTCATCTTAATTTTTCGTTTCGCTTACAAAATTCACTTTACTCTTACCCAAATCTTTCGATGTGGCCACAGCAATGCCACGCTGATCCAGTTTATTAACTGCACAATAAAAATGGTATACTGTGCCTTTATATTTCAGTACAAAAGATTTATGTGCGTATAATTCATCATATTTTTCTGACGACTCAATCAGGTTACCACCGGTCCAATCGCTCCAGTTTACCAAGTCATTTGAGGCAGCAAAGCGATTAAATGAACCCTTTCTATCTTGCCAGAAAGCACCGAAGTAAAACATTACCCAGGTTCCATTAATGTTTTGAATTACAGCATCTCCTGTAATGCCTACAGGGTGATGAACAACAGGGTTTTTATTGAACCGTTGCCAATGAACCATGTCATCAGAAACCGCCATACCGATGCGTTCGTACCAGCGTGTTTTTTTATTGTTCGCCAAAGAATCACCTACAGCATTGTAATACATTACAAAACGATGTCCTGTCAACTTCTGTTTATCTTCAATTACTGTGCTTTTGAATAATTTGTTCCGGTTTTCCCACCAACGTACATCTGCATCACCCGAAGTCAAAACAGGCTTGTTTAACCGATTCCATTCTTGAACCATTGATGGGCCTTTTGTGGTATAAGCCATCCCGATAGATAAGGGTTCCACTTCATATCCTTTTTCTTTACCTCCGAAATACGACATCCAATATTTACCATCGAATTTATCAACACCATACTTTCCACCCCATTTGGTATCCAATAAAGCGTTGTAACCTGCTTTTTGGTTGTCGTCCCAATGGCCAGCATCTCCAAACGACATCAGTTTACCCTGATTTTCCCAGTGCAATAAATCTTTACTTTTTGCCAGCCAGGTTTCGTAACCACGACCGCTAAAAATAAGATAGGTCATGTACCAAAACTTTCCCTTACGGAAAACTGTTGGGCAATCCATTTTGTGTTGATTGTCTTCAGGAATCATTACCAATCCATATTTATAAGGCGTTTTTACTTCCTGATAAATCTTTTCCATGGTTTCGGCTGAAACAGGATTCGTGGTTTGAGCATTCAATGTTAATGCACTTACAAAAAGGAAAAATGCGAGGATTATCTTTTTCATTTGTACTTTAAATTAAACTTATAATAACCTGATCCTAGAGCAACCTTAGCTTTCCCTGCTTCTATTCCTGCGTCCGTAAACGTCGAATTGTATTCTTCGGAGATTTTATATTTCGGCAAAACCGGAAAGTAAATAGTTGCTTTTGTATTTACGGGGATATTCACCTCCAGTGTAAAAGATCGGTCTGTTTTTTCCCATTTGCAGGAAATTTTGCCGTAAGGCGAATTGTAACGCACATCAGCTGAGGTTAAATCGCCCACCACTTCCGGTTCGATTTTAATATGGTTAAAAGCAATTGAATTTTCTGCCTGACGGATGCCGCCAACACCACTATACAGCCATTCCATTAAGTGCCCGAGCATAAAATGATTGTTGGATACGGTTGGCAAAGCGGCCCAAGATTCGGTTAAAGCCGTTGCGCCTTTGGCCAGCTGCATGCCGTAGCCTGGAACATCCGAACGGCTGTTCATATCAAAAATCACATCCGATTTCCCGGCATCTTCTAAGACACGTAACACATAACGATAACCTATATCGCCTGCTGTTAAACTGTTTTTGCGATCTCTGATATCTTTAACCAAATTCTCGATTACTGCATTTTTATGCTTTTCTTCAACCAATTCCATATAAACCGCCATTGCATTTGCAGTTTGAGAGCCTGTTGCATACTGTCTGCTTTTTGCATCAAAGAATTGATGGTTGAATGCATTTTTTACTTCAAGGGCAAGCTTTGCATAGGCCATTGCATCAGCTTTTTTGCCCAGCAGCGTGGCCGTTTTTTCTAAGATTTTTAAATCATAATAATAAATGGCTGTACCCGTAACGCCCATTGGCGTTAACTGAGAAACGCCAGGAGGTTTTGGCCCCAAATCATACCAATCGCCTAAACCCTGAGCTAAAATGTAATGATTTGCTTTGGTGCCCAAATAATCGATGTAACACTGCATCATCGGGTAATAATCAACCATAGCCTGTTTATCGCCATACCACTGATATAAATACCATGGCATTAAAATGCCGCTGCTGCCCCATTCTGGCGAATCGCGGAACATATCGCCACCCCATTCAAATTTTACATACTCAGGTGCAATTTCAGGAATCAAGCCGCTGGCAAGCTGCGAGTTTTTCATGTCCTGCAAAGCTTTTTTAAATAATGGTGCAGCATTGTAATTATACCGTACAGAACTGCCCATTAAATGCAGTTCTTCTAACCAGCCCAGTTTTTCACGATGCGGACAATCGGTAAAAACACTAACCATGTTGCTTTTAATCGCCCAATCGATCAGGCTGAAAGTTTTATTGAACAGCTTGTTCGAGGATGAAAACTTACCTACCTGCTCAGCAGCATTTCGGATATGCAAAGCTTTTAAATCTTCTAATACCGATTTGTTAGATGGATTTTCTTTACCGCTTGGAACAGCTCCTTTAACCTGCAGGTAGCGAAAGCCTGTATAAAAGAATTTAGGACGCCAGGTTTCCAAACCATTTCCTTTTAAAATGTAGGTAAAATGAGATGGTCCGCCAATGTTTTTTTGTGTTACCGTACCATCGGCTTTTAATAGTTCAGCTGGGGTAATGCGGACAGTATCTCCTTTTTTACCTCGGACTTTCAATTCGATAATTGCAGAAGCGTTCTGGCCCATATCATAAACCCATTCGCCATTGGTAACCGGGTTAATATTTTGAGGTGAAAAATTTTCGAAAATCCTTACAGGTTCTTCTTTTTGGGCATTTAGTTTCGGACCATCAGCTAATAACGACGATTTCCATCTGCTATCGTTAAAACCTGCTAAATTCCAGCCTTTTTGCTCAAGGTTGGCATTGTAATCTTCACCGCCATAAATGCTTGAAAAAGTTATGGGTGATGGCGCGGTTTTCCAACTTTGGTTACTGATGATATTCGCTGAAGTTCCATCCGTATATTCGATCAACAGCCTGCAGATCATTTTCGGATAACCATAAGCTACTTTTAATTTTCTATACCTTTCTTTAACTGGAGGAATATAATAAAAACCATTGCCCAGCATCACTCCTATTGCATTTTCACCTCTCTTAAGCTGTTTAGTTAAATCATAAGTCAGGTACAAGGCCTCTTTATTATACTTCGTCCAGCCGGGTGCTAAAAAGTCATCGCCAACTTTCGCTCCGTTTAAACTCATTTCAAAATGGCCTAAACCAGAAATAAAAGCTGTGGCTTTTTTAATTGTCTTCGTTACCGTAAAACCTTTGCGGAACATCGGCAAGATATTATTGCCAATGAATTTGTCTTTTTTACCATCCGTTGGCAGACTATTTACGTTAGAATCCGCCAGTTTTTCGTAGGCAATCCATTTTGCACCGTTCCAATCGGCTGTGTTGAGCAATCCCATTTGCCAAAAGGCCGAAGCGCTCCAGCCAGATTCATGCCCGAAATTATCCCAAACACGGACTTTCCAATAATAGGTTTTGCTTGATAATAACTTTTTACCTTTATATTTAATCTGTAATGATTGGCCTGAGTTTACTTTTTTAGTGTCCCAAACATCCCCAATATTTTTATTTAAATTGCCTAAACTGCTAGAAACTACGATTTGATAGCTTGTTTGCATGATATTGTGTTTAGCTGATTGCAGTTTCCAGCTCAAACCCGGCGAAAGAACATCGATGCCAATAGGATTATTCCGATACGCACAATCCAATTGAGCAACCTTAATATCTTGCGCAAAAAGCGGAATGCTTAACAGATAAAGCCAAGAAAATATTACAAGTTTGCTCATTCACTATTGCACACCGTTTCGGATGTTTTGGTTAGGTTTATAAATGGTCATCAGCGATAAATTTTTTCAGAAATAAATTCTCAATTCTATAGAATTAAGCCTTATAAATTTATTAACTTTAAAATGCGATCGCTAATTCAAATATAAATGTTTTTTTTAAATATGAAAACATATATTTGTATTTAAATTATACAAAATCTTCTCTTGGATAAATAAGAAAGCATTTTGTATGTTTGAAATTGTAAAAAATACGATACAGCCAAATTTAAACCCGCATGAACGAAAAAGAATCGAAGTACCAAGCCCCTGCTTTGGATAAAGGACTTGATATATTGGAGTATTTATCAGCACAATCTATCCCATTGTCTCAAACTGAAATTGCTATTGGTATTGAGAAAACGCCAAACGAAATTTACAGAATGTTGATGAGTCTGGAAAGTCGTGGCTATATTTTACGTGATGAAGTTTCGGGCAAGTATAGGCTATCGTTAAAGCTTTTTTACCTCTCGCATAGGCACTCGCCTATTGATGAGCTGCGTAAAGCTGCCCAGTTTCCATTAGAGGAACTGGCAAATAGTATCCGTCAATCTTGCCATTTGAGTATTTTGTATATGAACCAGGTAATGGTGATTATTCATGCCAAAAGCCCTGGGCCGATTGCGCTTTCTATCGAAGAGGGAAATTTGTTTCCATTGCCGCTAACCGCATCGGGCAAGGTTTTATTGGCTTATATGCCCGAGGCTGAGCGTAGCACAACATTAAAAAACAATTCCATTTTTAAAAAATATGCTAAAGCCCAGCAGGAAGATTTTTTGACTTCATTGGAAGATATTCAGCGAACTGGCTCTTATTTCAAAAATAGTGATTCTGTTTCTGGTGTTACCGATCTTTCGGTACCAATTGGTATTAATGGCAATAATGGAATTATTGCCTGTTTAACCATTTCGATGTTAAATGCGATAAATGTAGATCAAGCGATTGAAAATGATGTGATCCTTGCCGAGGCCTACAAATGTGTTAAAAAAATAGAACAGCGGATTGGGGTTTAATTGTTGATTTTACTTGTCAAGTCGTCATCCTGAGCTTGTTTCAGGATCTATCTTTTTATTAAAGTACTGATCCTGATGTAGAAATTGAGCGTGTAAGAAACCGCAATTCATTTGGGCGTTCCCCAAGCTACGCAAGGGTCCGGGCTTTTCAGGGCTCCGCTCCGGTACCGATGAAAACCTGTGAAACAAGCAAGCATACCGTAATTAAATAAAAACAGATGCTTAATCGGTACTGAACCCTTACAATCCCTAACGCGAAGCTACCGTATTGAGATTTTCGTTTCAAACCCCGCAGGTTTAATTCGTTGTTTATGTTGTTCTCAAAGGTCTCATTGAAGGCTGCGCCATTTAAAAACCTGCGGGGTTTAGTAGGTTACCCCGAATACTTCACGCTATAATCCTTACCCTTTTCTATCGTAATTTCATACGAACCTTTCGATACTTCTTTAACTTCAGCACCTTTTACAACTGGTTTGGTTTTACTTTTTATCTTTAGTTTACCTACACCTGTTAGAGAAGAAACTTTGATTTCTTTTCTACTGCAAAACACTGAAATATCACCATTCGCTGTTGGGACTTTGCCCTCCATCCAGGCTAAGCCACCCAGATTAGGTTCAATAGTATAGGTTTCGTAACCTGGTGTTGTAGGTTGTACACCTAGATAATATTTTCCCAATAAATAAATCGGGCTGGCTCCCCAGGCGTGGCAAAGGCTTTTTCCAAACGGGCGACCGTACATAGCCAAGTGTTCGGTTCCCTTTTTATCTGGATTGTATTCCTCCCAAAAAGAAGTTGCACCCAATTTTAACATGCCACCCCAATAATTTTTCATTTCCTTTAATACATAAGGTTGTTCGCCCATGGCACATAATGCTTCAAGCTCATAAAAACGCATATAAGGTGTGGTAATTTTGGCAATCTGATCATTTAAAAGCACATTCTTTTTAACCGACAACTTTTGTTCCGGTGTAAAATAATTAAAGAAAATCCCGAACATGTTGGCATAACGGGTTACATTATCTGTTTGTTTATCGTCAATCCGGCTGTGAACCAAAGCGCTTTTTTGCTGATTCCAATAAAGTTCAAAAATCTTGTTTTTCAGCTCTTTAGCCTGTTTATCGTATTTGGCAAGACCTTCTGTGTCGTTGGCTAATTTGGCACATAAAGTCATGGTTTCTAAACTCCTGGCATATAACAACTGTTCGAAACTTACTTCACCATCTTTACTCAGTTTATCTGCCCAATCGATAAAAATCCAGTCACCAGGCATCCATTCTAACAGTCCGTTTTTATTCTTTCTTCCATCAATATAAGTCATTAGCGACTGCATCCGCGGGTAAATATCCTGTACGAACTTCTGGTCGCCGGTAAATTTATAGTAATCATAAATCCCCAAAAACCAATAAAAAGAGTAATCCATAATGGTATTGATGTGCGCCGTTACGGGATCTTTTCCACGCTGAGCCAATAAAGTCCGTTTTACAGTTGGTGCATCAAAAAATGAGTAATAGTTCATCAAATAACTTTGATAAGCATCGCCACTCCACACCCAGCGATCGCGTTTTATCCCATCGATAAAGAATTCACGGGTGTTTAAATGAAAGGTATATTTGGCTACATCATAAATTTTGTTGAGCTCCTCATCCGAAGATTTAAAACTTCCTCTTTCTGTTACAGGAGCATATTCGTACAACATGGATACAGAGTCGGCCGATACATTACCCTGTGATTGGTAGTTCACATATCTAAATGCTTTTGAAAGCGGCATAATCGAATCTTTTTTCTGAGAGCGGTCAATGTCGAGATAATCTAAGGTTTCACAGTTATCGGTTGATAAGGCCTCTTCTTTCGATTCTCCGTAATAAATACTCAATCTTCCCTTTCCCTTCAAGCCATGCACTTTTATAAAACCAAAAGTTTCTTTGCCGAAATCAGAAACTGCACCATTGTTTACTTTTTCTGTTTTAACAGCCGATTGCGCAACAACAGGCAATTTAAACTGTGATGGCAATTGAGTTGGATCAGTTAAATTCCATGAGCCTGCTGAAACAAAGGTAGTTCCCGATTTATCAGAGGTTTTCCCACTCGCATCGATCCATTCTTTATCCTCGAAAGTAGTCAACCAGGTTTCATCAGAAACTACCGTTTTACCCTGAACAAAAATCGCCGGAACATGCGCCTGGTTGTAAACCTTCAAACTCAATTTGTGTTTCCCTGCTGGAATCTGAATGCTTTTTGGAAAACCCGCAATGGCCTGACCATCGATTTTAACGTTGTAAGTACCTTCTACAAACAACTTAACCTCTTCGGATTGAGCAAGATTAAATTCTTTGTGAAAATCGACCAAAACATAATGACTATCCATTTTCCAGAAGACAGGGAAAAAGGAGCCTCTTTCGGTTCTGCGGTTCTGCATTACATTGCTCATGTAGATATCGAAATCGCCGGGGTACCAGATCCAAGAGGCTTTTTGGGCAAAAGCCGGAGCGATTAAGCCGCATAAAATTGCGATGAGGAATATTCTTTTTAAGTTTTTCATGTTATCTAGTTTATTTGTCGTCATTTCGACCGTAGTGGAGAAATCTTTGAACATTGATTAAATTTGTTTCAAAGATTTCTCTATTCCGCTGCGCTCCAATCGAAATGACGACATATTTAGTTAAATTTTAATGCCCATTAAAGAAAATGTAAAGTGCAACCATTACGATGGCTAATGCAATCCACGAAATCCAAACTGTTCTTGCTGGCTTTTCTATATTGGCCTGGTGTTCTTCATTAACCTTGTAAATACTTGGTGACCTATCCAGTAAGGAAATCAAAATCGCGATGATCATTAATCCTGCGAAAATGAAAAATGATAACATCAGGTAATGTGGCCAGAAAGTGTATTTATCCGATGGTAAAATCCATAAATAAGTCACCCCAACACCCAAGCTTAAAATTGAGCCGATTGAAAGCGTAAAATTCACGGCTTTCCTTGTGGTTCTTTTCCAGAAAATGGTAAGTAAAAATACTACCGATAGCGGTGGCGCAATAAAGCCCAAAACCGATTGAAAAACATCGAATAAATTCAATCCTTTAATGTTATCGATGGCCAAAACCACTACAACAGCAAAAATACATCCTGCAACAACTGCCCATCGACCAATGCGGATGATCTGTTTATTACTCGCCTGTGGGTTGATTTTCTTTACATAAATATCCATGGTAAAAACGGTACTTAATGAATTTAAAGACGAGCCAATTGTACCTACTAAAACGGCAATCAGCACAACGATTACCAGGCCATTCATACCAGGTGGAAATAAATTGGTTACCATCGTCATATAAGCTTCGTTCGGATCTTTTAAACCAGGAAAAAGTACATAACAAAGGATTCCTGTTCCAATAAATAATGGCAGGGAAAGGATCTTTAACCAACCAATAAAACTTACGCCCAATTGTCCTTGTTTTAAGTTCTTAGCACCCAGAACAGATTGAACCATCGATTGATCGGTACAGAAAAAGGCCACAGCTGCAACCGGATAACCCAATAAAATGGCATACCATGGATATTTTGGATCGCTGGCGGGTTGGATTAAATTCCAGAAATGATGTGGTGTTTTTTGATATAAAGCAGAAAGTCCACCAACTTTATTCAGTCCCAGAAGCGTGAGCGATAATGAAACGGCGATCAATAAAATCATTTGGAAAACATTTACTTTGGCAATGGCTTTTAAACCGCCAAAAAAGGTAAACAGTCCTGCAAAAGCCACCAACACGGTAACCGATTGCCACATCGGTATGCCTAAAATCTGGCGAACCAAAAAGCCGCCTGCAAATAATCCGAGCGATAACCATGAGATTAAAATCTTAACCAGCGCATACCAGGCGAGGATGTTTTGAGTGGAATCGCCATAACGGTTGCCCATAAACTCGGGCATGGTACTCACTTTGGCGGCAAGGTATTTTGGAGCGAAAACGATGGCCAGTAAGAATAAAAAGATAAAGGCGTACCAATCGAAATTAACGGCTACGATACCAGTGCTATAGCCAATACTTGCAAAGGCCAATAACATCGACGGACCTACATTGGTGCCCCACATGTTAAAGCCAATGCTGCTCCAGTTTAATGATTTATTGGCTAGAAATAAGGTCTCATCATTGTTCTTCTTTTTAGAAAAACTGGCCCGATAACCAATGATGATCAGGATAATGAGGTATGCGATGACAATGATGTAATCTAAATTGGTTAAACGTTCTACAATGTTTCCCATTAGGTTTATTTTGGTTAGTTATTTAGTGTTGCCACGGAATTCACGGAGCATTTATTTTTCGTCATTGCGAGGCACNNTCGTGCCTCGCAATGACGATCTTTCTTTTACAATCCTATCGATTCCCTTGTAATGTGATTAGCTTTCAAAATATCATCAACTTTTACTGGCAAACCTGTTTCTAAAGATTGATCCATTGCTTGTAATAGTGCCACAGTCCCGATGCCTTCTTTTAAATCAGGGTATGCGGTAAAATTATTATTGATGCTATCTGCAAAATATTCTAAATAATTCTGGTATTCTCCGGCGTGATGGCTTTGCCCTTCGAAACGGAAATAGTGCTTTAAAGTTGAATCGCCCCAGGTGATAATCTTTTCTTCGCCGGTTTTGGTTGTAACAGAATATCGTAGTTCATGGTAGTCGGCCTGACTAGCGCCTTCCGTTCCTCGCAGGATACAGCTCATGCCACTATCGCGACTTGCAGGCTGTGTTGGGCCGGTATAAGCACCGCTAACCCGCGCAATTCTGCCATCTTTTGCTTTAAAAATAAAGTGCATGGTATCCTGGTTTTTCAGTCCGGCTTTTAAACCGTTGCTACTCAACATGCCATAACCCATAACTTCTTCAATATCTGGCATGTACCACCTGATAAAATCAACAGGGTGACTTAAACCGCCATACAACCATTTAAATGATTGTTTTAACGACCAACCTTTTTCTAGAAACCAGCGATGATCGGCATGGTAATGACTTTCGATAGTGATCAGTTCTCCGATTAAACCTGCATCAAAATCTTTCTTCTGCCGCATGGCAGGCTCAAAAAAACGTGAGCTTTGCCCTACGAAAATCCTTTTTCTTGATTTCTTTGCTAACTCCAACAGCACATTGGCTTGACCTAAATCATCGATAAATGGCTTGGTACACACCACATGCTTTCCGTGTTCAAGCGCCAGTTTAATGTGCTCAAAATGCAGATGATCTGGTGTGTAAATCGCAATCATATCGATTTTGTCGCTGGTTAACATGTCCTCGTAATTGGTTGTCCAGTTTTGAAAATCAAATTCTAAAGCCCGTTCTTCGCAAAGCTTTTTATTGGCATCGCAAATCTGGATAAGCTTAAACTTTTTGCTTGCCAATGATGCAGAAATGGTACTTCTACCCTCTCCTAAACCTAAAATCCCTAATCTTAACATGATATTATTTTTATAAGCGTTTTTGTTGTTTATTACTTCCTCCATTGCATATAGTCTTAGCGCTCGTCATGCTGAATTTATTTCAGCATCTTTCATGCTATGCAAACTTGCTAATAAGGCCCTGAAACAAGTTCAGGGTGACGACCGTTTATGTCCGAATTCCTTTCTAAGCATTCTGCTTTTACTATCACTCTATCGGTTTAAAGAACACCCAAACCTCTTCTGGTTTTGTTCCTTCAATTCCTTCCTGGTATTTTTTCATTATTGCATTCCATTCGTCTACTTTTGGATTGTTCTCAGTGGTTTTTGGATTCAATTCATCTAAACTTTTTCCTTTAGGAATACTAATGATCAGCATTAACTGTCTATCGTTTTTAAAGATGGCTAACCGCTGAAACTCGGCCTTACAAAATCCTTTCGATATCTCCGGCCATTTTTCAAACTGTGTTTTATGGTAAGCCAGATATTCTTTCTGGAGTTTTTCATCCTTCACCAGATTGGCTGATAAAATGATGTTATCCCATTCTGCTACTGGTTTATCGCCACAATTCTTTTCTCTGTTGAAGTCGTAAAACAGATTGTCGTACAATTTAATTTCTGTCGCATTTAAGCGTTTTAAAGTTTGCTGCAAACTCTCCACTTTTAAACTTGAAGTATAAATTACCAATCGATTTTCCCATTTATAAATTGAACCTGGCAAGAGGTTATTTTCTTTTGCAAAAGTTTTTAAGGCACTGTTACTCGGTAGGTTACCTGTCTTATAAACCAATTCGAATACAACAGATTGATCTACGGCCTGATTGGTACCCCTTTTCGAATAATTGGCTTTTTCTTTTAATAAATATTGAAAAGGTTTTTCTAAACCTGCGCTTTGTTTGATATGATCGGAAACTTTTGGTCCATTGCATTCCCATAAATTGTCTGGTCCGTTGGCATTTTGAAGATACTTTTCAGTTGGCGTCCAGTTGTTTTTGATGGTAAAATACGAAGAACCTTCATCTGTATAAAGGTAAAACCAATGATCAGGCAGGTGCGAATATGGCGCTTTGTAAATGCTATCGACCACATTGTCGGTGATGAATGATCCGGGCTGAGCAGATAGTGTATAAATCCCAGCCACATCATACATATGTTTTCCGTAGTGATGGATTTTATTGCCGCTGATGGTATTGTTTTCCATCGCGTTTTTCGTTTTTGTCCATCCCCAGCCCATGCTGATGCCGGAATAAGACACATTATTGATTTCGTTATGTAGAATTTTAATCCCCCTAACATAACCTGCGCCGATACCAACAGCGCCCCAATCTTCGTTGGTTACATCGGTAATCAGGTTGTTCTCAATTTTATTGTTCGTCGAAATTTCTCTTTGATCTGTGGGATTGTAAGGCAAATGTACTTCGGTCGCTTCATCAGAGAAAGTTCCGATTAGAATGGCTGAACCACCAATATCCTTAAATAAGTTGCCATTGATTGCATTATCTACAGTTCCTTTTTTATAATCCAGACCTGTTGATGCCAAGTGCTCGAACCGACAAGATTCGAAAGCAGTGTGATTAGCATAACTCGCTTCGACTGCAGCAACCGGACGGCCAACCCAGGCCTGATTTTCTAGCGTAGGTTTGTCTGGTGTCCCTGCTTTTTCGAGCTTATAGGCATCGAGCATGTACATGCCTGCCTGATGAGGAACATGACCTTGTTTTGACGGCCTTAACCATGTAGAATGCTCAAATGAAATACCCTTGAAACTCACGTAGGAAACAGGTTGATCAATCGTTCCTTCGATTTTAACCAGGTTTTCTAAAGCCGGAGCAATCACTTCAGCATTTAGCATATTTTCTGATGCTTTGGGCCAATAATAAAGCTTGTGGTGCTGTAAATCTTCAAACCATTCTCCAGGTTCGTTCAAGAATTGAATGGCATTTGTAAGGTAAAAAGCAGAATTCCCTGTTTTGTCTGAAATCCATGGTGCTGGCCATGGATGCTCGGATTGGATTCTGCTTTCGGGCTGCATAAAAGAAATTTCTGCAGCATTACCTATAATTTTAACAGACTTTACACGAAGATTTGCAATGGCCCACCATTGGTGGATCAGCATTTCCATTCCTTTGATATTGGCTAAACTGATGTTTTTTTGAATTGGAATTTTACAGGTTTGCTTTTCGCTATCCCATGATAAAATCCTCCCCATTTCTTCACCATTGTAGTTTTTTGCACGAACGGACTTATTGCCATTTACCCATAGCTGTCTGAACTGTAGGTCGCCCCCATCTAAATTTGGAATATCAGCTACCCAAACCTTCCCAACAGATTCTTTTGGCAGACCAGCAATGGTGTGATTTAACTTTTTCCAGTTTTTTATTTGAATGCCTCCACTCAAAATAACTTTTTCGTTAGGTGCTGAAATAATTGTTGTCGGACTATCTTTTGTGCCAGAGTCTTCAGGGCGAAGAACTACGGGTTCGTGCAATTGATAAAAACCTTTGCCGATTATAATCCGGATTCCATCCTTAGTAGAAGCATCATTTAATCGCCTTAATTCTCTTGCTTTCCTCACCGCAGAATGAAGTGTTGCAAAGGGCTTTTCTTGTGTTCCTATATTAGTATCAGCACCATTTATGGAGACATAGATATCCACTGCGTCGGCTTTAAAGTGAAACAACGACAAGAGAATTATCAGAATGAAAAATAGTTTAAATTGTTTGGTTCGTGAGGACACGGAACAAAGCATCAAGTGTTTTTTTCTATGTGTGCTTTGCATCTTTTTAGTTATCACTATTTCCATAATTCTCCTAATGAGATTGCTTCGTGCCTCGCAATGACGGGTTATCGATTTGAAAAACTGACTTGAGGTAGCTGGTATTGGCACTGAAATTATATTTTACATTTGTCGGCTGTTTGGCATCCCGGCTTCTTTCTACAACCAACCAACCACTCCAACCCATATCATCAAGGGTTGCTTTTACCTTGTTTAAATTGATTTTCGGATCGTTCTGTAACCAAACACCATCTTCATTTGTGGCATGGATTTGAACGATGTTCTTTTTGCCTAAAATTCTCAGCTCTTGGTGTAAATCTCTTCCATTCTTAATGGCATTAGAGAAATTGAAATAACTTTTAACATGCTTGCAATCAATATCTTTTAATAACTGTAATTCGCCTTTTGCATCTAAAGCACTTTCAATTCCAATTGTAATTCCCGCTTTGGCGGCCATTTTTCCGGCAACTTTTAATCTTTCTATGATTGGCATGCGCAGTTCGGGGTTTTTAACCAAATCGCCTTGAATACCCAATGGAAGAAAGACCACTTTAATATTCATGGCTTTAGCAGTATCTAAACAATCCTGGATCATTTTCTGATAGGTTGGTCGCTTGGCAAATGATTGCGCATAAAATCCGGTCATCGCCAACGAACAGATTTCGAGGTTCAGCTCTTTTGCTTTATCCAGATACTCCTGCCTGATTGTCGGATCGGCTAATTTGTTATCAAATGTTTCCCTATTGCCCAAACCACCCATGTCAATTTCCAATCCGTCAGCACCGATTTCTTCTGCGAGTGGCAAAGCGCTGATTTTCTGACGTTTTAAAATCATTAAATCAATCACTGCAACTTTATAATTGTTCTTTTTCGCTGCTGCCAAAAGCAATTGATTGGGGATCATTAAAGCGCCTGTTAGCAGTGCTACATTACCAATAAAAGACCTTCTGTTTTGATGCTCCATATCCACTATTTGCTTGTGCTTAACGGGAATAATTTTTCCAGATTTTCAAATCCCATCACCGCATTTTTAGGTAGTTTTTCGCCTTTATCGCCAAAAACATAAAGGGCATTTTCCTTTTCCATGGTTACTTTACTTTCATTGTATTTACCGGCTTTATCTTTAACTGCAGTACCATTTAGTTTGAAGTTTTTGATCAGGAAATCGTAGAGTGCAATGCGCTTGTTAATGCCAAAATCATGTTTTTCATCCGGAAGATGAACATTCTCGACCTTATCTTTCACACCATAATAACTGTACATTTTTTGTAGATAAGGAAAATCATGTTCGGGTGTGTGTGCCGTCCAGTCGCTACCATCTGACACCAATAACTGGGGACGAGGTGCTGCCATTGCAGCCAGTTCTACGTTATCGGTTCCGCCACCACATTGATGGATTGGCATTCCGCTTTCGCAAGGGCAGCCACCATAAAAGTAAGATGACATCGCTACAACGGGCGCACTTAGTTTAATCCTGTCATCCATGGCGGTCATTAGAATAGAATGACTTCCTGCACCCGAACCTCCACTGATGCCAATTCTGGCTGTATCAGTTTCTTTTAGCGCACTGAAGTAATCTAAAATCCTGATTCCCCCCAAAGCCTGAATGGTTTGCGCCAAGCTTTTGCGATGATCTTCGTATTTAAACTGGAGCATCGATTCGCCCCAAGCAAATAAATCGTAGCTAAAAGCCATAGCGCCCATTCTGGCAATCATTGCACAGCGGATCTGGCAATCAGGTCTAAAACGTTGTTTTTCCCAGTGTCCGTCAGGACTTAAAACCAATGGGATTTTTCCTTTAAAATTTAACGGTTTATATAGCGAGCCATTAATCCAAACCCCAGGTAAAATTTCTAATGCAATGTTTTCTACAGAATACCCGTCAAAAATTCTTTTCGCCGTGATAATCGGTTTTGAATTTGGTTTGGCAGGTAATGGCGATAATAATAAGGCTTGGTATAATTCGGGCTTTATTTGCGCCTTACGTTTTTCCCAACTGGCCTGGTCGTGGTATTTGGTCGCCAAGCTATCCAAATAGGCCCATCCATCCTGAACCTCCCAACGGTAATATTCATATTCTTTCAATTTGTAAACACCTGGCTTTTCTTTGTTTACTTTCATATCCAAAGGTGCAAGTACGTTTGCAAGAGTTTCATCAATGTTTGCACGGAAACGCCATTCTGCATAGTTCACCCATTTATCTTTTACCTGTAGTTCTGAATATTTGATCTGTACCTTGAAGCGTGTTTGGATCTCTTTCAAAACATCAACAAGCGGCTTTTTATAGAGGTTGTCGGTGTTTTGGGTTTGGCCGGATGTAATTAAAGAAATAACGGAGAAAAGTAGCATTAATGCTAAACTTATCTTTCTTCCAATCGATCGGTCGTCACCCTGAACTTGTTTCAGGGTCTTAATAGCAAGGCGGCCTAGCATGAAAGATGCTGAAATAAATTCAGCATGACGAGCGCAAAATCCATGACAAATAAATAGTTTATCAGCCGAAGCAATCTTTCTAGAAAGGGTAGAATGCTTCGTCGTGCCTCCTCGCAATGACGATCGCAACAACCTCGAAATGACGTTTCTAATTACATCTATCATCTTAACCCTCCTCATTTTTAGTTTCAGTAATTACCGGAGCCGTATAACCTTTCAGTTTCGGCCAGATGCCATTTTTGATTTTCTTTAATTTTAGCTTCGAAGGATCAACCACAACGTGTTTAATTTTCTCTCTTCTCCATGTATAAATGAAATGTAACATGCCATCAGCAGTTTGAATCACCGCAGGATAAGAATACTGGCTGATGGGCGAATCTTCCAGAATCAATGCGGCCGACCATTTTTTTCCGTCTTTTGAAACGGAAACATTTAATGGAGTACGTGGCCCTTTGGCTAAATCGCCCGGAGGCAAAACATGGTTGTAAACCAATACGTGGCGGCCATCTTTCATGGTTACGGCATCTGTACCGGAATTGTTATTGGGTAATGATGTTTTGGTTAATGCCGACCAGGTTTCGCCGTTATCTTCAGACCAGGATTCTACAATGGCTCGATTTGCTGTTCTGGCCAATAGCTGCAATTTTCCATTTCCATGCTGTAAAATGCTCGGTTGAATGGCTTTGATTTCATTTTCAGACAATGGTCCTACGGTTCTCCAGGTTTTACCATTATCCTTGGTTACCTCGAAGTGGATTTTCCAACCGTCGCCTTCTTTACTCGATGGTGCAAAGAGATTCCCGTTGCTTAATAAAACGGGTTTGTTTTTTACAGGGCCGATATAACCATCAGGCAATTTTGTAGCACCCGACCAGGTTTTACCGCCATCTTTTGAGGTTCTCATCATGCCCCACCATTCTGATGGTTTTGGCCCGATTTTATAAAACAACAGTAAATCTCCACCAGGAACCTGATATAAAACAGGATTCCAAGTGGGTAATCTTTTACCATCAGGTTGGATGCCATTTGCAACCGAAAACGGCGCTAACCATTTGCCATCTACAAAGCGACTAATGTAGATTTCTACATCAGGATTCCGTTCTTTTGTTCCTCCAAAAAACGAGGCCACTAAACCTGTTGGCGTTTCTGCTATTGTTGCGGAGTGGCATGATGGAAATGGTGCTTTATCGTAGATAAATTCTTGCTTTACGATTCCATTTTGCCATTTTTCTACCTGGGCATTGGCACAAATGGCGACAGTAAAAATTAGATTGATGGTGATGTATATTTTTCTTTTTAACATAATATTTAGGTTAATCATCCTGCTATTTCCGCCACGTCATTCCCAGCTTGACTGGGAATCTTAATAGACTCGCTATGCGTTTCTTTTGCTTTAAGATTAGCTTCGCTGAGCACTACGTGGTTCCCGCCTGCGCGGGAATGACGATGCGGCTAAGGAAGCTATTTATTGTTTTGTCTTAGCTTTTTCTTCTTTAATCTTTTTGGTATAAGCACTGTAAAGTGCTCTCCAGCTGCGACCATTGTTATTCAGCATCTGCTCTGATTTCGTTTTATAAATTTCGAAAATGGCTGAAATCTGCTTCATGTTTTTATAATCTACCGCCTGCTCTCTTGCTTGTTTCAAAAAAGCCAAAATTTTGGCTTCCTCATCGGCGGTTAAATCAAGAACAATTGCTTTGTAACCTTTCATCGTGAAATCAACCTTTCCGATGGTGTATTTGTCTAAAATGGTTTCTATTTGCTCTGGTGTTAAATTCTTTTTCAATCCATCCATAAGCAATTGATGAACCGTTGATGGCATAGCAGAATCAGCAATGATCTGTTTATCTAAATCACTTAGTTTATTGCCGGTAACAGGGTTTATTCCGTCAGGAACAGTTGATGATGGGTGGTCGTTATGCCAATCTCTAATGGTTGTTAAATGAACCGCAATTACATTTTCGACAGCAGATTTTTTTGTTCCGTCGGTTAAATTTAGTGCAGAAGTCCATTCTTTTGCCTTTGCCAGGATTTCTTCTGGCACAACAATATCTTTGGTTTGGCTGAATGCATTTACTGAGGTGATCAGTAAGGTGAGTAGCATAAATGGTTTAAAAAACTTTCTCATAATTGTGTTTTAATTATTGCTTCGGTTCGTGAAGACACAAACCGAGGCTTATATACAGTAATCCTTTCTCGCCATGGTTCGTGTCACCACGAACCATTATTTTATTTCCGCTCCACCACAAAAGCATAATCGCCAGAACCAAGTTCATAAACAGCGCTATTATGCTCCATTTTTACAAATTTTAAATCCTTTATTGACTTATTTTTTTCTGAAACTTCATTTTTATTATTTGCAGGAATATAAACCAACGCCGTTGTATTTGCTGGGATGGTAATGTTCCAGTTAAACTGGTTAGCCGTTTTGCTATAACTGCTTTTGATTAACCCATAAACCGAATTGTAAGTTGCATTTACCGAGTTTAAACCATTGATCATTTCAGGTTTCATGGTGATTTTTTTAAAAGCAGCCTCCTCTGATTTTATACCAGCCAGGTTTTCGTAATACCAGATCAGCAGATCGCCTAGCATCATCACGTGGTTCTGTGAATTCATTTTCGGATCAGCCGTATTGCCATTCCATAATTCCCAAATGGTGGTTGCACCATTATCGACCATATAGCCCCAGCTAGGATAAGATTTTTGCGTAGCCACAGTATAAGCTAAATCTGGTCGCCCATAGTCGTTTAAACAGCGCATTAGCCACTGAATACCGACTAAACCATTACTTAAATGGCCTTTATTTGTCACTTCAACAGTATAAGTGACATTCTTAAAAACCTGGTCTATTTTATTTTGTGGAACCATTCCGAAATAAAGTGGAATGATGTTATCAGTTAGCGCATTCGTAGCATAATAACCTTTATCGTTATAATATTTCTGATTAAAAGCATCTTTGATTTTATTCCCCAAAAGTTCATATGCTTTTACATCTTCATCGTTGCCGCTTACTTTAGCGAATTGTATCATCAACTGTGTAAAATGATAATAATATGCCGTTGAGATTAATTCAGAAGGATATTTCTTGTCTGCACTCTTACCCCGGCCAAATTCGATGGTAATGGGTGGCATACACCAATCGCCGTAACTATCTTTAGTTAAAATATAATCTTTCATGTAGCGGTCTTGCATGTAAGCTAACCACTTTTTCATTGCCGGATAATTATCGCGAACAACAGAAACATCGCCGATTTGTTTGTAAAGCATTTCGGTCACCAAAAGCATTGCTCCTGGCCAGGTCATGTTATCGCTGTAATACCTCCAGAAAGCAGGTGCAACATCAGGAATGGCGCCATCCTCTTTCTGCGAATTTCTGATGTCCTGCAGCCATTTGGTATAAAAGCGTCCGTTATCAAAAAGAAAACTTTCTCCGTAAGCCACAGCGCCCCTATCGCCAAGCCAAGGCATCCGCTCGTTGCGTTGAGGGCAATCAACCGGAATCCCCTTATAACTTCCGGCGATGCCCCACCAGGCATTTTTGAAGATCTGATTAGTTAAAGCATCTGAAGTTTCGAAAGTTCCAACCGTTTTAATGTTATCATAAATCATTTTGCCAAGAAAATCATTCACTGATGGTTGGTAAGTATATCCTGAAAGCTCTACGTATCTAAATCCGCGGTAAGCAAAAGTAGGCTCCCAGGTTTCTAATTCTCCTCCTTTTAAAGTGTATAAATCGGTACATTTCGCATTGCGAAGATTAGCCGTAAAAAGTTCGCCATTATTTTGAAGTGACTCTGCAAAACGCATTTTGATTTGTTTGCCCTTTACGCCTTTTACCTTGATCTGCAACCAACCCGCCATGTTTTGACCCATATCCAAAATATACCGGTCACCAGAAAGTTTAGTAATTGAAACGGGTTTAACTACATTCATCACTTTCATGTTTTCATTCATCTGGGCTTCAATGGTTCCTGTTGGTTCTTGTACAAATTCTGCTTTTACCCACTTGCTATCGTCAAAACTTACCTTATTCCAGCCTGTTGCTTCTTTGGTTGCATCGTATTCTTCGCCATCATATTCGTTATTGGTTCTGATTGGCCCATCTGCTGTGCCTTTCCAGCTATCGTCGGTATCAATATTTGCTGTTGTTCCATCGGTGTAAACAATGTTGATGTTCATCAGCATTTTCGGAAAACCAAACGTTTTAATTTTATAAGGTTTTTCATTTTGGCGCATCGCGAAGAAACGGCCATTTCCGAGTATCGTGCCAACTGCATTTTTACCATTCTGAAGGTAACTGGTTACATCATAAGTGTTATATTTTACGTTTTTGGTGTAATCTGTAGGTGATGGAGATAAAACATCATTTCCAACTTTTTTGCCGTTGATATAGAGTTCGTACAAACCTAAACCTATGATAGATGCGGTGGCTGATCTTACAGTTTTCGTGCTCTGAAATTCTTTTCTGAAATATCTGGCTGATAAACGCGAATCGGTTTTGATATTGTCCCATGCGAATGCCCTTTCGAAACCTATCCAGCCTTTTGGCCAATCTTTATAGTACAGCAAACCCATCGAAAAATAGTTGTTAGCAGACCATTCGCTTTGTCCAACATTAGTCCACACTTTAACTTTCCAATAGGCTTTCATCCGGCTTTTAAGCACTTTTCCATTGTAAGCTATATGAATAGATTCTGGTGAGTTAATTTTTCCTGAATCCCATAAATCGCCCTCATTAGCATTTAATTTCTCAGGCGAAGAAGACACCAAAATCTGGTAAGCCGTTTGCATTACATTTCTTTCATTTGAGATGATATGCCATGCCAACTGGGGTTTCGAAACATCAATACCCAAAGGATTCTCGAGCATTTCGCAGGTGGTATTTTGCAACGAGACTTGCGCTACCCCTCTTGAAAAGGATAGGAACCAAATGCTGATGATCGCTATGTAGATTTTAATGTTCATTTATACTTCGTGGTTGATTACACAGATTAATTGATTTCACTGATTTTCTACTTCTATAATTACTCTTTCTTTTTTTTTTGCGAAAAACTTAGTGTTCTTTACGGTTAAACCTATCTACCTGAAAAATCAAAATACAAGGTCATATTTAGTGCTCTACTTGGAGCTTTATCAAAATCGTAATAAATATTCTTCATTCCCATTGGTCCGGTTGTTTCTGGTTTTTGTGTTTTTGTGCCAATTGCCGAAATTGCGTTCATAAATGAAATATCACCATTCGGAAATGTCGGACTCATGTTATCATATTCTGTATCTTTTGATTTTTTCGGTGTAAACAACCTTAAAAACACATCTTCCCTATCCGTAACTACCTTAAACGATTGTTGTTTGCCAATAAACTCACACCAATACATGTTTGAATAATAACCTTTAAATTCAGGGTATTGCCAAGGCGCCTCTCCTGTTGCCGAATTGTTATAATCCTTTTTCCAGATGCCAAATTGGGTGCCTTTCATTCTGTTTTTCGAAACGCGGTATGGTCCGTTTCCCTTATATTCAACTGCTTTAATTTCTGATTCAGGATAAGAGAAGTTCAGTCCTACGAAAGTGGTAAAGTAATCTGATGGGAAATATTTCACTTCCATTTTTAACCAGCCTGAAGGATAAATCGTCCATTGTAAAGTATTCCAACTTTCTTTTTTATCAAATTTTGATGAAATCACTAAATTTTCTCCATCCATTTTTTGTGTGAAGTTTTTGAAATTATTCACGCCTTCCTGCAAGATTGGTCCGTTTGAAAATGGAATCAGGCCTTTGGAATTGGTAACCTTCTCCAACATTCCGTTATGCTGATTTATTGTAAATGTCAAATCATTTACAGAAATCCAAAATGTTTCAGCTGTATCCCAGCATTTCACTTTTGAAGTACCCGTTTTACCCACAATTTTCGCCGCATCATCCTTTGGTAAGGCAATCGGGAAACTCCAGGTAAACAATTCCTTGCCATCTGGTGCATCCGCAGTTAAGTATAACACATCAAAGCTTCTCCAATCTGCTGGAAGATTAACTTTTAATTTTCCTTTTTCGAAAGGTTTGATATTTGGAGCGTCTGCTTTACCCGATTTGAATGCTGCATCAGTTACCGCTTTTAATCTCTTCAATTTCCAGTTGAAAGTACATTGATTGAGATTGGTAAATGCATAACGGTTTTCTAATGTAAACGAACCATCAAAACCAGCTGTCATTTCTCTTTTCTCTACAAAAACAGGGCTCCAGACTTCTTTAATGGTAAAAAAACTACCTTCTTTTTCGTGATAAGGTCCAACAATTCCGTCAGGACCATGATTTCCATCGGTATCTAATTCGCCGTTTTTATCGGTACGCACCACAGCCTGATCGGCAAAATCCCAAAGGAAACCACCAGCCGAAAGCGGATTGTTCCACATGGCATTCCAGTAATCTTCAATGCCCGCACCGTGACCGCCATCCCACATGCCATGCAGAAATTCAGTAGGCATTAAAATGTTATGACCATGATCGTAATTGCCGATTCCGTAGTTAAATTCGCGGTAATGGGTGGTTTCGAAACCTCCAAAAACTTCCCAGGGGTGGATTAAAGGGCGTTTTTGTATATCTTCTTCAGCAAAACGATGATCAAGTTCGCGGTTATGTCCGCCTTCATTGCCATTTGCCCAAAAGATGATTGACGGATGATTTTCATCATTCAGCATCATTTCTTTCATCAATTTTGTTCCCGTAGGTGTATCATAAGTACCATGCCAGCCTGCCAATTCATCCATTACGAATAAGCCGAGCGAATCACAAACGTCTAAGAAGTGTCCATCTGGTGGATAATGCGACATCCGAACGGCATTCATGTTCATTTCTTTCATTAACAGCACATCAGCAATACTGATTTTTTTACTCGTTGTTCTGCCTGAGGATGGGTAAAAAGAGTGACGGTTTACACCTTTAAATTTCATTTTCACCCCATTTACATATACACCATCACGTTCTTTTACTTCTACCGTTCTGAAACCTAGCTTTTTAGAAAGCTGATGGATTTCTTTGCCATTTTTAACTAAAGTGAATGTTGCAGTGTAAAGATTTGGAAACTCTGACGACCACAATTCCGGATTAGAAAACTGATGGCTAAGCGTTATACTTTGTGTTCCTTTCTTTATTGAAGTGGTAAATCGATCTCCAAAACGTTTACCATCTTTCGTAAAAACTTCTACTTCAACTTTATCGGCATCGCCTGTGTAAGCAAGTTTTGCATCGAAATTTCCGTTGGCTTTGGTATCTATCTGAATTCTATCGATATGTGTTAAAGGCAAAGATTCAAGGTAAACTGGTCTGAAAATGCCGCCAAAAATCCAGAAATCTGCTTTACGTTCGGCTTCATTAACCGATTGATTAGCTGAATGTTTGGATACCTTCACCTCAAGTAAATTATCGCTACCCAGTTTTACCAATTTAGAAATATCGTATCTAAACACATAAAACGAACCCTGATGTGTTTCTCCGGCAGATTTACCATTGATTTTAACCTCGGTATCTGTCATCGATCCCTCGAAAACAATATTGATTTTTCGGTTTTTCCAATCTGCAGGAACCTTAAATGTATACTTATAAAGCCCTTGTTCTTTCCCTTTATTTTCTTCTTTGTTGAAACCGTAGTTATATTTTCCAAAACCTTGCAACTCCCAATTTGATGGCACGGGGATGCTGGTCCATTTGCCCGAATTTGCACCAGCTGTGCAGAAGAAATCCCAGTTAACAGTGTTATCGTTCCCTGTTCCTGATAGGTATAATTTTTCTGTTTGCTGTGCTTTTAGGGAGCAAAACATGGTTGTTAAACACAAGAAAAGTATAAATCTGCGTTTCATTAATTGGTTTTGAAAGTTTTAGTTAATGGATTATCGGTTCTAAAAGGCAATGCTGGCAAACCGTAATTATAAAAATTCCCTGTTGGATTTTCCGTCCAGTTATAACGCACGGCAACTGGTTCGGTAATTTCTTTTGAAGAAACGATCAACCCTCCATTACTCACTACCGCATCAGCGTTTACAAATTTTCCATCTTTTCCAGCAATTGTAAAGCCTCTAAGGGCAGTTGTTCCGATTGAGTGTAAGTATTCAAAATCCAACAATGCTTTACCAAAGCCGAAAGTTGCTGATCTATAAATTGGACCTGAGAAATCCAGGTGCTGGTAATAGGCTTGGGCTAATGCGCACACTGCCAATCTCTTACCCACTACCCATTTATAGGTTGGATGCAGATCTTCGTTCGAATCGGTTAAATCGCTCGTAGAAACCATTCCAGTGTTTTGCAAGCGCAACAACAGTGTTTGTGCTTCCCAAAATTCGGGTTCTGTATTTTCATCAACAGGCACTTTGCCTTTGGTTTTTGAATAGTTGAAGGGCGCAATTTGAACATAATAAAACGGCAGATCCTTTTCTTTCCAGGCTTTTCTCCAACTATTGATCAATACTTTCATTTTATAGGCGTAGCTGATTTTCTCGTTCAGAAAGCAATTGGTTTCGCCTTGATACCAAAGAAAGCCGCGGATTTTAAATTGTGTTAAAGGTTCGATCATGGTCGGATAAAATTTGCCAGGATCATTATTTACTTTTTGGTTTTTGAAGTAATCTTCCTGCGCAAATGCATTTTCTGAAATCCACGGTTCAATGGCGCTGCCTGGAATGGCCGAAGAGATCATGCCTACGGGAATACCTAATTTTTCCTGAATTTCTTTCGCAAAGAAATAACCAACAGCAGAAAAAGCACGTAAAGCGGAATCTTGTGCTACAGACCAGCTTTTGTGGATCGAATCGGGTTTGTTTAATGTTTTACGGTTAACCAGGAAAATCCTGATCTGATTATTGTGTGCTTTGGCTACTTCATCGGATGGAAAACCAAAGTACTCATTTTTGGGTTTGGGGATTTTAGCCAGTTTGCGCATCGCATATTCCATATTGGATTGACCTGAACACACCCAAACTTCGCCAACCAGAATATTGGTTAATATAATTTTATTTGAGCCAGTGATAGACATTGTTTGCGGCTTTACTGATGTTTTGAGTGGAGCTAAAACAAGAAGCCAATTCCCATTTTTATCAGTTATTGTCTGTTTTTTTTGTCCAGCAAAAGTGACTTTAACTTTCTCATCCGGAGATGCAAAACCCCAGATATTGATGGGTTTATCCCGTTGTAAAACCATATTGCTCGATAAGATCTGAGGCAAGAGGATTTTTGCATTGGTGGATAGGGAGAAAAGAGAAAGTAGAATTATTAGTGTCGTCATTCCCGCGCAGGCGGGGATCTTAAAGCCTATAGGATTCCCAATCGAATTGGGAACGACGCATAGGAAAGATTGCTTCGTCGTACCTCCTCGCAATGACGCCTTCTCTTCCGTCATTTCGAGCGAAGTGCAACGAAGCCGAGAAATCTTTTCCGTTAGGTTCAAAGATTCCTCCACTACGGTCGGAATGACGATATGTTTAGAAAAAAATCTCATCAAAATCCCTCCGTTTTTAAGTATTTAATCGAATAAACAGCTTCCCTTTTCTCTGATTCCCCTGCATTTTTCAAATCATAGGTTTGATCGGCAGGTGTATCTATATCAGGAAAACGACGAACATCACCGGTGCGGAAAACAATTCTGGAAACATCGGCAACTGGCTGAAAAGCCAAACTTGTTAATGCATCTTTTCCATTAACAGTGATGGCGTAAAATCGGGTAAACGCATCTAATTTTAGTTTGATATCATAACTTTTCCCTGCCTCATATTTCATGAAGTTTTTATACCGTGCACCGGCTTTTGCGCTTAAAGTTCCTGCAGTATCAAAAATCAGGCGTACAGTTGCCATTCCTTTTGCATCCTGCAATTCGATTTCCAACAAACCAAAATCATTTTGCCTTGGCGTAACCGAAAACGAAGCAATAATTTTTCTGGATGCAGGAAACAGTCTTTCGGCTTTTGCATAGTCGAACGGATCTTTATCTTTTAAAACCAAAGTACCGTTATCGACTTTAACAGGCGCCCAAAGCGGACTGTATATGTTCCACATTTCGAGTCCTTTATCAGCCGGCATTTTGCCAAAATCATCATTTACATGTTGTGTGGTTTTATCATTAACGGGTACTGGAACCGAAGAAACCCAGATGTCTTCTTTATTCATGCTGTAGGTTACCCATAACTTCCCATCCGCGGGTTTTCCATTCCCTTCTTCAATACCACGAACATACTGCGGACCGTAAGATTTGTAATTACCTCCGTAACGCATTGGCGTAATTTCACCATGCACCAATAAAAGGTTGGTATAATCTAAGCCGTTTTTACTGGTCGAAATGGCTAACGGCCACCTATACTCTGAAGGATTATAAACCGTTGCATAATTACCATCAGCAGTTTTTTGACCCCATATTTTGGCATTACTGTTTACAAAACCCGGTGCGCGCGAAGCGTTTTCAGGCCAGCTTTTACCGTTATCATTGCTGATTGCCGTTAAGGCATTTTTCCATAAACCAACTACTCTTCCATCAGGCAAGTGATAATAACTAAATGCTTTATACTGTTTTTGTAAAGTAATCAAAGGATCTTTTCTATCTGCCTCTTCATTCCATTGTTGTGTCATTAATTTATTAGCCAATAATTCATTACACGCTTCAATAAAAGTTTTACTTTTACTTCTGGTATACAATGGGTATTTGGTGTTTTTCTCCGAATAACCTGGATTGTAATGGATGAAATAAATTGGTCCGTATTTTCCATCTGCCTGAATTTCTCTTACAGCCCTGCCAATTCCATGGCCATCGTTCGGGTCATCTTTTGCATCAAAACTGATGGCGTAAAAACCCAAAACAAGGAACAGGTTTTTAGTAGAAACATAAAAGCCCATGCGTTGATGCATCACGGCATCTAAATCCTTTGCTACATCAGTTCTACCCTCTTTTGTGGTTCCATCAGGAATTCTGTAAATCGGAAAAACAACGTCCGGCTTAGTCCAGGTGTAGCCGTCTTTTGAGGACTGTAATAATGTTTGTCCTGGCGGGATACTTTCTCCAACTTTATCGCTCAAATATTCGATGTAAAATTTGTTGTTCCAATAAGCCAACATCGGCGCATGGTTGTAGGTCCAGCCAAAGTTTTCGGCCAGTTCTGGATGTTCTCTGTTTGCCCTAAAAGTTTGGATACTGTGTACGCCCATCACCGGCGAAAGCTGGCCATGATGATAATCTGCGTTTACCAAGGTTTTGCCTGTATAACGCACTGTATCCTGCGCCTGCGAGGTTTTTATTGCAAGTGCCAATGGTAAGCTTAAACAAAGTATTTTTAATATTATCATGTTATGCTATACATTTCGTCATTGCGAGGCACGAAGCAATCTTACAACTATGGGGTTTACTTCTTCCGCATTAGGATTGCTTCGTGCCTCGCAATGACGAGTTATCTATTTATTTCCTCAATCTCTCGATCACTTTCCTTTTCACTTTTATAATTGTTCCGTGTTTATGTCCTTCGGGGATTGAAACCTCCGCAGTTACATCTTTAAAAGACTTAAAATCGGCTGTTTTATAAGCTGAATAAATCTTTTGTCCGTAGGCATCAAAATAAATCAGCCAATCCTTTCCGACTTTAACAACCGTTGGTCCTTCCGTTAATTTCGGACTAAAAGTTTCAGAAACATCTTCATAAGGACCTAAAGCATCCTTTGCAAAAGCAACTTTTAAATTCCTATTTGGGCGGGTATTATCTTTTAAAACCAGCACATAATCTTTAGTTGCCCGTTTCACAATAACCGCATCGATTACACTAAAACCAGGATCGAGAAACAGTTTTGGTTTTGAGAAAGTCTCAAAATCTTTGGTTGTAATACTATACATCCGGTGGTTATTTTCTTCTTCCTCTATTCCTTTAGCAAAGCGGAACGGTATGGTTGAAGCCCAGATGATTATATATTCATTTTTCTCGTTATCGTAAAAGATTTCCGGTGCCCAAACATTTACCGTTTTTGGCTCACTTTCCATTACCGGAAGAAACTTTTGCACACTCCAGTTGATCAGGTCTCTAGAACTTGCGTAACCGAAGCCTTTATCGCCTTTCCAACTACAGGTCCAAACCAAATGAAAGGTTCCATCCTGGCCTTGAACGATTGATGGATCGCGTAAAACTTTCTGTGTTCCAACTTCGGGTTTCAAGAAGGTTTTATTTAAATCTGTCCAATGGTAAGCATCATAACTGTATAAAAGCCTCAAGCCTTCGTTGGCTGGCTCGTGGAAGGAGGTAAATATATAAGCATGTTTTGTGCAGGATGTTAAGCCACAAAGCAGCAGGCCAATTATAGCTAAGCGAAATGATGATATGGAATTGGGTTTAAACACCGTTTTTTTATTGTTATTTTCTTTTTCGTTTGGTCGTCATTTCGACCGAAGTGGAGAAATCTGTTAAAGTTGTTATAAAAGATCTCTCGATTCCGCTGCGCTTCACTCGAGATGACGACTTATCTACTATATTTCTTCCAACACCAATACCCAATCGTTGCCATTTGCAGGCTCACCTGGTGGGTTAAACTCTTTTATTCCTTTATTTTCAAATTCTCCAATTGGGGTGATTTTCCCTGTTCTTGGATCAAACCATGATGCTTTTACTTCATCACCATCTATTTTGCCTAGTTGCACGCTGAAATTGCGCCCGGTATAAGTGTAAAGCAGTGCAAATTCTTCACCTCTTGTGGCAAGAATCCGATCGTACTTTTCGCCGTTTTTACCTGCTACCAAAGTCTGATCAGGCACACGGTCGAAATAAGGATGAGATAACATCAAATCTTTCAAATACTGCATTTGTCTAGCGCCTGGTGCATTTATAGCCGTTATCCACTGGTCTTTAGGGCCATAAGCAGGCTTTAAATCTGTTTTTTTATACATCTGCATCACCGAATTATGGCCATAGGTATAGCCAAAGGCACCTGCAAAAACCGACCAGTAACCATATCTTCTTATATCACTATCTGTCCAACGTGGTTGGAGGGTGTCGTGTAAACCTTGTGGAATATCCTCATAAGAAGGCTCTCCATCAATTGTCGGCTTAGTTGGTTTCAGTTTATAATCGGCTTCAATGTATTTCCAGTTATCTTCTCCATAATGTAATTTCTCATTTTTAGAGGTATCCTGATCATATCGGCGGTGGCCAGATTGTACCATATCAAAATCGCACCATTTTGCATTTTGAAACCATTGTGATGAAGCTGTTCTTCCCCTAGGGTGAAAAGTAATAAGGTGATTGGGGTCATTTGCCCTTAAAGTTTCTCCAATGGTATTCCAAACTTCTTTTTTATCGCTGCCTTTAATATCGCCACCATTGAGCCAGATTATATTCCATTTCTCTTTGTAACGTTTCGCCAAAAACTCGGAATAAGCTTTTGCTTGCTCCTTGTTAACTTTTCCAGCTTTAACATTTGTACCCCAAACAGGCACTAATACCATATAGAGACCTTTTTCGGCGGCTTTATCGATAATGTAATCAACATGATCCCAATAATCATAGGCCAAAGAATCTTTTGGATTATTGCCCGGTGTAAGCATCGGCTTTGATACATCTGCATGTACAACTGAGGAATCTAGGTATACATTTCTCGATGGAACATCATGTAATAACATCACCTGGATGACATTAAAACCTTTCTGTTTGCGGTCTTCGAGGTAAGTATTTGCTTCTTCTCTTGTTAACCTGCCAAACAGTAACCAACCAGTGTCGCCAAGCCAGAAGAATGGTTTACCATCACCAGTGGTTAAATATCTTCCATTCTCTGAAACCAAGAGACTTTTATCACCAAAATGCGTTTTTTTCTTACAGCCAAAAGCTAAGCAAGAAACCACAACAAGCAGAAATATTTTAGATTTAATGTTCATGTTAAATTTTATTGATGATGATGACTTCGTCTCCTGACCCAACCTTCTCTAACTTGGTAATAGCGCCAGCATTAATTTTCTCTTCTTTAAGCACTTTCCCTGTTCTGGTGTTCAGCACTTTTACATTGAATTTTCCAGATAATCTGCTAAAATCGAGATTGATGGCATTTGCAGAAGCGTTATACAAAATATAAGCTTTGCCCGGGTTTTCTAAACCATATTGTTTTGCAGATTTATCTGTGGGTAAAAAGGGTTTCATCGAAGATGCCGCGGTTAAAATTGAAGCATCAATTCCATCGACATTGGAGAGCGAACCTCCTCCCATTAAAATTGCCCAACCGAAACTGTCAAAACTATCGCCCGAATAAATCACCGCTTTTTCGGGGAATTTATTTTTATACACTGAAACGGCATGATAAACTTCTTCGAAAGATGTTTTTTTAGGTTTTAACAAACGTGCATGCTGACGTGGCGCCAAACTTAAACCACCTTGTGGCGCATAAGCCGTTCCATCGGCCTGGTAATGCCAGTACCTGATATCGATCAGATCAACAACACCAGCACGCTTTGGATCAGCCAAAATCGCATCCTGCACATCTTTGGTTACACTTAAGCCAATAATTGGGTGTTTACCTGTTTCTTTTTCCCATTCTTTTATGGTATCGATCCAGAACTGAACAAAGTGCAACGGACCGGTGAATTCGGCACCGATTAATTGGATAACGCCTGTGTTTCCATCAAAATTCTCTAAACATTTTCTGATATAAGCTTTATGGATTGCCTTGCGGTGTTCGTTGCTGATATCGTAAAATTGCTCGGCCATAAAAATGCGCTTGTCGCCAGCATACGGCACTGGTTCTGGGAAACCTGTATTGTTGATATTGTTTGCGGTACGCCAAGGGAAATCAGCATAATGCGCCCCAGCCTCGATAATGTTGTGTTGAAAATAGTTCTCGTGAATTAAAACTAGCCCTTTTTGATCGGCCAGATTAGCAAATTGCTTTAACCTATCCCAATACCAAAGGTTGTATTTGGTAATATCATATTTGCTCAAACCATCCCAGGCTTTATCCTGTCCGCTACGAGCGAAAGGCAATTCATAAAAAGGTGCCCAAACTTCGCCATCCATACGGCGGATGCGTTCGTGATCATCTCTTCTTCTATCGTACCAAAGGCCATAATTGTGATCTAGCACTTTAACCTGACCGTTTTTCATGGCATCGGTCATCGAATCCAGATCATCTGTTAAACCATTACCTGAACGACCAGGAACGAAACGTGTGATATGAAACTTGGTATTTTTTAATCCATACGGACGGGCGCTTCCGTTCCACCAAGGCACATCCTGACGACCGCCGAGAACGATTTCGCTGCCACGAACCAACCAACCATTTTTGATGCCCATCGCACCCGCAAGAGCAGGTTGAATAACTTGATCTAAGCCGATCTTATCAATGCTCTTTACCGAACCGGCATCTGTCGGGATTCTATTCCTGTCAGATGCTGCATCAATATATTCTGAGACGGTTAAGGCAGGTTTGTAGGCCAATTTTGTCAGTTTTAATGCAACATCTACAGGCGGACTGCTTGATGCTTCCGTTTCAACAGGTAGCACAAAATTCCTACTATCTGCTTCACTTCCCAATCTATCTTTTAGTTGGGCATAATATAAGCTTCGCGGCTGAATCTGTTCGTTCGACATATCCCAATAGCCATTTCCGGCAAATTGAGACCAGGTTCCAAAAGCCCAGTTTTGAGCCGTTGGGGGCTGAAAATTATCAACCCTTGCGGCACTACATTGCCAAAAAACACTATTTGCAGCACTCCAGCCAGCACCTTGCCCATCCTGTCCGCGGTTTAAATAACTCAACGCTTGTCCATCAATATTTACGATATCGAATAAAACGCCTGATGCCCAGCTATCAATTGCGCCGCTAAAACTGAAAGGCAAATAAGACTGACACTGTACAAAAACATTGGGGCCTGGAGTACAGAAACCTACTGCAAAGTCATGGTAGCCATATTCTGAGTACAACCTTTGGAAAAGCGTTTGCTGACCGGTTGTTAAAAAGGTAAAACGGCGCTCGCCACCGATTTCGGAAATTGGAGCTAACGATTTACAATCTTCAACAGTAATCCTTTTTGAAGTTTCCAAAACATTTACTGCAGAACCTGCAAAATGCTCAAAAACCACCTGACGAACCCAGGCATCTTGTACGTTTTCTAAACAGATAGCTGTCCAACGGTGGTATTCGTCTTTAATATTTTCTTTATGATAATCTGATTCAATTTTCAGATTTTCAATACCTGTTTGCACAATTCTTCCACCCCATTTATACTTCGAAACAGTTGCGCCACCATATTTAGCATCTAAAGCTGTTGTAATTGGCACATCGAAAGTTATTGTATTGCCATTTATGGCGATAATTTTTCTATCCCAATGAATATCCCTTGTTCCTGGTTTCCATCCCAAAGCACTTTCTCCACCACCGAACTCGACCGTTTTAAGGGTTTCGATCCATTCTTTAGTTGATGGCCTGTTAATAATAATCTGATCACCTACTTTAAATCCATTGGCATTAGACAGTGTAATTTTATTTGCATTAACGGGCACATAAGGATCAGTAACCGCGATTGCCTGTTCTTCTATCCTGTTTTTTTGACCTATAATCCTGATTACACCAATCCGGTCTAAACCAGTTGCAAAGATCTTCGTACCGTTTTCGCCCATTCCACTTCCACGGAGCACCACTCCAGATGCCGACAACCTTAATGTTCCTGCAACTTCATAAGTTCCTTTTTCTAATAAAACGGCGCCACGTAATCCATCTTTACCGAGCGGTAATTTCGAAACATAATTAATTGCTGACTGAATCCTGAAGGTGGCATCGCCCTTTGAAACAGGAACAACGACCTTTATTGTTGCATTAGGAATGGCTTTTTCGCCTGCCATGTAACCAGCATAAGAAAAATCGGGAATCCGGTTTCCATCTGTATCCGGTGTATAAGCCATTTTGCCATCCTTCCCTTTAAAGATAGGTTTTGGTGGCTCTACCGGTTTTGTTTTTTGGGCAAATGAAAAGTTAGTCGCCAAAAGTGCCATTACCAAAAATGGTAAGGTTTTTAGTTGTATAACTTTTAATATGTGGTTAGTTTTTGGCATATTTTATTTTTTTGACCACAAAGGCATTGAGGATTTCTCTCTCTTGATCGTCATTTCGAGCGGAGTGCAACGCAGTCGAGAAATCTATTTGGATAGATCTCTCCATTCCGCTTCGCTTCAGTCGAGATGACGATTCTTCTTAAGGTTATCAGCCTGTCAGCTTTAGTCTTTTTTCTTTAACCTTTCGCAGGTCTCACTTTATTGATATCCACCAAGCTATTTAAATAAACTTCGATATTGGCATAACCTGATTTCGAAATTTTTGAGGCATCCTTAGCATCTTTCGGATTTAGTCCGTTTTTTGTTTCCCAGGCATCTGGTATTCCATCATGATCTGTGTCTACATAAGGTTTTCCTTTATATTCAGGATAGCCCCCAACTTGTGCAATATCGGAAATAATGCCTTTTTTGTATGAATCAGCAGGCAAACGGCGTTTTACATAACTTTGTTGAGCTGGAAGTTTCCCATCCTCAACATGATCAATTTTACCAGTAGTTACCTGCCTGATGATGCGTTGATCAACAGCGTCTCTAACAGGAAGAGATGCACCAGCATTGGCCAAAACATAATCATAAGCTTTTTTGGTATCAATGATGGATATTTTCGCCATTGGCAAAGGTTTATCCACTTTCATCGAATCTAATAATTTTTGTTTATCTCTTTTGCTTTCAGGTTGAACACCACCATCCCAATTATTTTTGGTTACCTTTTCGTTTCCTTCTATAATATTTCCGGTTATATAAGCTTTACCAAATTCGTTGGCAAACTTTTTATCTCTGCCCGATTCAGGTTTTAAGATACGATAAGAAATCGGTTCCCCTGCAGGGGTAATCGGTCCTGGTTTATAATAGTTGTTAATGAAACTATAAAATGAGGCATTATCGCCACCATCGGCACTCCTGTTCCACCAATTGAAGATGACGTTATTGGCAAAACCAAAATCGCCATACATGCCAACAGATGGATTCCTGCTGATATTTGATGCCCAAAGGTTACGCATAAAGGTACTGTTCAAACCACCAATTGTACTTCCGAAAGCATGGTTATAGGTATCTAAAGCCTCAGAAAAGATCGAATTCTGAATGGTAACGTTTACTGTAGGTAATTTTACAGGTTTAGAACCATCTTTTGGATCGTAAACATGGCGGTAAATCGACATATTTTCATCTAATCCCCAACTTGCCGAAACGTGATCGATAATAATGTTTCCTACAGGATTTCCGCCAATGGCATCATCTCTACGGGTAACATCGGTTGCACCACGACGGAAACGCATATAACGGATCACTACATCATGGGTGTTAATCCAAACTGATTCGCCAGCCACACAGACCCCATCGCCAGGCGCACTTTGACCGGCAATGGTAATATAAGGAGCACGGATAATCAATGGCGTTTTTAATTTGATGATACCAGAAACGTTAAAAACAATAATTCGGGCACCTCCCTGCTCGCAGGCCTCACGTAAAGTTCCGCTGCCAGAATCTTCAAGACTGGTTACTATGTAAACTTTTCCTCCGCGGCCACCAAAAGAATAAGCACCACCACCTTCAGCACCCGGAAAGGCCACTGTTTTAGCTTGTGGCAAATCACCTGGTTTTGCTGCCCATGGAATATAAGGTTTACCATGTTTTGCTTCTTCATCTACAATGTGTTTTACTTTTAAAAATTGCAGTTCAGATTTTTCTTCAATGCTTTTTAAAAGCGAATCGGCTTTCTTTTCCATTGCCTCTGGGATTACCGGATATTGTGCAAAAGCTACATTTCCAATGCCACAAAGCGCTATTACGCTAAAAATTGAATTCCAGGTACGCATATTAGTTGGGCTTAACAATTGAAATCGGAACAACACTATTTAAATATACTTCGATGTTCGCATAACCACTTTTTGTAATTTTAGCAGCATCAGATGCATCCTTAGGGTTTAAACCATTTTTAAGCTCGTAAGCATCAGGCATACCATCATCATCACTGTCTTTATATGGTGTGCCTTTATATTCTGGGTAACCTCCAACCTGAGAAACTTCTGTAATGATACCTTGCTTGTATGAATCGCCTGGTAATCTGCGGTGTTCGAACTGAAAAACAGATGGTTTAGCATCAGGATGTACTTCAATTTTACCTGTGGCAACCTGTTTAATTACTCGGGTATCAACCGGATCTCTTTTTGGCAAAGTGGCACCGGCATTTGCCAGTACATATTCTTTAGCTTTTAAAGTAGGGATAATGCTAATCTTAGGCATTGGAAATGGATTCTTAGCTTTCATCGCAGCGAAATATTTACTTGCTTCGTCGAATGACATTAAATTTCCTTTTTTATCTTCCAATTGAACCCCTCCATCCCAGTTATTTTTGGTTACTTTTTCATTACCGTCAATTATATTTCCAGCTACATAAGCCCTACCAAAAACAACATAGGGTAATTTACTGCGTCCAGATTCTGGTTTTAAAATGCGGTAACTGATAGGATCTTTCAGTTCGGTAACCGGACCTGGTTTATAAAAGTTATTAATGATGTTATAT
This sequence comes from Pedobacter sp. ISL-64, assembly GCF_018613605.1. Lineage (GTDB taxonomy): Bacteria > Bacteroidota > Bacteroidia > Sphingobacteriales > Sphingobacteriaceae > Pedobacter. The sequence continues at coordinate 132,278 of NZ_JAGGPU010000006.1, forward strand.
TGTGCGGTATAATCGCCGCCATCAGTTGAGCGGTTGTTCCAGTTAAAAACCACATTGTTAGCAAAATTAAAAATCCCGTTCCAGCCAATTGATGGGTTACGTGCACCATTATCTGCCCAAAGGTTACGAACAAAAGCACAGTTTTCTCCACCTAATGTGCTACCGAAAGCATGGTTCCAATAATCTAATGCCTCTGAAAAAATAGAGTTTTGTATCGTAATATTAACCGTTCCCAATTTTTCTTCGGTTTTACCTGTACTATCATTGTACATATGGCGGTACATCGACATGTTTTCATCCAATCCCCAGCTTGCCGAAACGTGATCGATCATAATGTTACCTACGGGATTACCACCAATGGCATCATCTCTACGACCAACAAAGGTTTCTCCCCTTCTAAAACGCATGAAACGAACAATCACATCATGTGTATTTAGCCAAACCGATTCGCCGGCCACGCAAACTCCATCACCAGGTGCGGTTTGACCAGCAATAGTGATATAAGGCGCGCGGATAATAAGCGGAGTTTTTAATCTGATGATCCCTGAAACATTGAAAACCACAATCCTTGCACCACCTTGCTCACAGGCATCACGCAAAGAACCAGGTCCCTTATCGTTTAGGTTTTTAACTACAATTACCCTACCGCCATGGCCACCAAAACTATAAGCGCCACCACCTTCTGCACCTGGAAAAGCCAATAAATCTGATTGTGGTAAATCGGTTGGTCTACCCGCCCAAGGAATATATGGTTTGCCCTGAGCGGCCTCTTTTGCAATAATAGGCTTTGCTTTCTCCCAGGCAATATCAGATTGGTGATAGGCTTCTTTCATCATCGAATCAGACGATTTTTTAATATTGGCAGGAATGTTTGGATATTGGGCAAACGTATAATTTGCGGAGAGTATTAATGCTGTTGTTAGCAACAGATTTAAAATGTTCTTTTTCATTTGTGTTGTTCGTTGGGAAGAGAAAGAAATTACGAAATATTTTTAACTGGCAGAAAAAATCTAATCGCTGATATTGAAAATCGTGGCTCATTTCTTTGTCTATCCTTGTAAGTATTTTGGTTAGAAAGTATATTATCTTTCAAATTTGCATGCAAAAAGCACCCGTTTAATGTATAATTTTGGCTATCTATTGTATCATCTTATCAATTGATAAAAATGCCTGTAACAAATTAAATTCATTCTCGCAGCCATGTTACAAGATAGGAATAAAATTCATATATAAATGTAACATTCTTAAATAAAAAAAAAGGAAACAAATTAATGTCCCCTTTTCCAAACCAAATATAAAAAAACCGGGGCGGTGAGCAAACCGCCCCAAGATCTTAGTTCATTTATTTTAATGGATCGAACGCCCCGCCCCAGGTGTTATTTTGGACAAGGTTAATATTGTTATTTAATGATACTGTTGGAATACCGAAAAAGTAAACTCCAGGCTGATAAGCAATATTGTAAGTATCAAGTTGTTTGGTTGTTACGGTAAAACTACTTGCATATAGTGCATCCAGATTGGTATTGGCAGAAGCATCTCTTGTTCCTAAAATATAATCTGTTTTTGTACCCGTATTTTTAAGTGTTATGGTAACACCTAATCTTCTCTTTCCGTTTAAAGTGCTTTCTAATAGTTTTCTGCGCCTTAAATCCCAAAAGCGTTTACCTTCAAATGCAAGCTCAATTTGTCTTTCTTTCATTATGGCTGCAACTAACTGGTTTCCGCTCAAACCAGCTGTTAATCCATACAAACCATCAGCACCTGCTTCTATGCCAGCTCTTTTTCTAATATTAATTAAATTGTTATAAGCTTCCTGACTTTGGCCCGTTTCGGCCGCACATTCTGCCAGATTTAGCATTACTTCAGCATATCTGATCTCTATCCAATCCGTACCCGCATTTTGAAAAGTAGCCAATGTTAAAGCAGGGTCTATTCCTTTTCTTAAATACAAGCCCGAAGAAGTGGCGCCTGATGGCTCAGTAGTGGCCAGTACATTTTTATCATTTGTATAATAATAAGTCCACAATCTATAAGATGAATTGCCCGCTAAAGGCCAATTACATCCGTTGTAAGCAATTGTTTGATCAAATCTTGGATCTCTGTCTTTATAAAACGTGCCCAGACTATAAATATATTTTGATGCGCCTATATCCTTTCCATCCTTCATCGGAAACGCCAAAGCCATATCCCAGGTAGGCAGATTTGATCCACCCGTGCTTCCTATATATTTTGGAACAGTTGCATTGGGATAGGTATTATTATTCTGCCCGATATCGGTTGTTCCTGTATTATAAAGTGTTGCAAACACGGCTTCTGGATTGCGTGGGGTACTTCCTCCTGCACTTCCTTCTGTTGTCCACATGCTTGCATCAAATTTAGTGTACAGGCCAAAACCATTTGTAGATAGCGTTGCTATTGCCTGCGTATTTGCTGCATAAGCATCTTGCCATCTTGAAGAAACATTACTTGGATTAAATTCGGGAGAGGCAAAAGTTAATAGCACACGCCCTTTAAAGGCTTGAGCAGCACCTTTAGTGATGCGGCCGTAATCATCATTTTTTGGCCATTTTACCGGAATATATTTAATACAAGAATCTAAATCCCTAACAATTTGAGCAAAAGTTTCGGAAGTTGTGTTACGGGGCAAAAGTGCCGCTTTTTTAGCATCTTCGCCTACCGCATCCAATGGTACCAACACCACGGGCACGCCACCGTATAGTTTTACGAGTTCAAAATACCTGAAAGCTCTCCAAAAATAAGCCTGTGCATTAAATCTCTTTTTCATTGCCGGATCTAGTGTACCTGCATTAACATCTCTGATGAACATGTTGATGGTTCTAATCTTCACGTAGTTTCCAGCAGTATTCGTATTACCTAAATCGGTTACAGACTCAATAGTCGCTGTACCTTTAACAAAAACATTATCTCCATATTGCTCTTCTGAAAGCGAACTAACTGAAGCGCTAAAGCCACCAACGTTGCCAAACCAGGCCGGTTGATTTTGGCTATAGATATAATCGATGCTTAATTTTGTTGTGGTAGAATCGTTATAAACCTGATCGGCAGTAAAACTACCTAAATCCTGTTTTTCGAGCACTTTTTTACAACTGCTAAACAGCAATGATGTAGTACAAGCTGCTAAAATTATGATATAAATCTTTTTCATGATAATTAAAATTAAAGGCCCACGTTTAAACCGAATGAATAAGTTTTAAGCGATGGGTATGTACCTACTGGACTGGCGAAATCTCTATAATTCCCTGGGAATGGATTTATAAACTGAACTGGGTTTGTGGCCTGGGCAAATACCCTTAAACTTGATATACCTACTTTTTCTATCCATTTTGTTGGGATGGCATAACTTAAATTTGCATTTGTAATGGCAAATTGGGTTGCTGGCACCAACCAAAAATCAGTACTTTCATAAATGCTTGAAAAATATGGGTTAGGATAAGCTGCGTTCGTATTTGTGGGTGTCCAGTGATCTGCCCAGTATGATGCTCTGTTGGCATATACTGATGGACTTGTTCCACTTGGTTTTAAACCACCGATACTGGTGTAACCACCCCACGAAATCCCCATTACTACATTTAAGCTTAAACCACTATAGCCAGCACTAAAGTTTAGCCCTAAGTTATTATGGTTATTCTGCCTTTTGGTAACAAATTGTCTGTCTTTGGTATCAATAACACCATCACCGTTTACATCTTCAAAGTTGATCATACCAGGCTGCAGAATATCGTTTAAGATTTTAACCTTTTTTGGATCGTTTTGCACTGCCGATCCGTTGATTCTTTGTGCAATAATTGCATCAGCTTCTGCCTGTGTTCTGATAATACCGAGAGATTTATAACCAATATATCCTCTATCGCTAGAATAGCCCGTATTATCGTCAATGGTACCCAATTGTGCACTAGAAACATCGTATTTGATATTTTTGTTGTCGAACCAGGTATAAAATGGAGTAAAACTATAGTTAAATTTTCCAACCTGGTCTTTATAGCCTACGCTAATCTCGTAGCCGAACATATTGGCTTCAGCAAAATTTTCGGTAGGTACCGCTGCACCAATGGTTGCAGGTACTGAAGATGTTAGTGTAGATAAAAGATTGTATCCACGTGTCCAGAAATATTCTCCAGAGATGGATAATTTATTTTTAAGCAGCCCCATATCAAAACCATAATTCGTTTTTAAATAACTGTCCCACACTACATCTCCATTTGGGATTGCAATATTGGTTTTGATCGCAATACTTCGGTCAATTTCGTTAAACACGGCACCACCACTGCTTCCTGTGCCTAGATTGTACGATGCCAGGTATTGATAAGCTTTTGTTGCATCTGTTCCAGTTAAACCCACTGATGCCCGCAATTTAAACAGGTTTATGCCCAGAAATTTATCTTTAAAGAATTTTTCCTGAGAAACTACCCATCCAACAGATGCCGCTGGAAAACCGCCCCAGTTTTTGCCAGGAGCAAATCTTGAACTACCATCTCTACGATATACCAATTGTAATAGGTATTTGTTATCGTAATCGTAATTGATACGGGAAATTAAAGACTGAAATCCTGTTTCACTTACCTGTCCGGATTGATTGGAAGTTTGTGTTCCAACAGTAAAGTTTTGATAAGGTAGTCCACCTGCCACAATTCCTTCTGCCTGTGCTGCAACGCCTTCTGACGAAAGCTCTCTTTGCTCTACGAGTGCAATGGCTGATATATTGTGTTTACCAAAAGATCTGTTGTAATTAAAGCCAGCATTTAACTGGTAACTATCTGCAAATACTGGATTAAGCCTAATCCTATCACCATTCTTTATTGGGAAAACGCCTTGGAGCACTCCACCGGGAATATGATTGTTGGCACCTGTACCTAAATATTTATAATAGTTGAAAGTAGTTCCGTACTGTTTACCATTAGAACTGTTGATGTTCTTATTTATTGTAGCGGTAGCGGTTAATCCTTTAACGCCAGGAATTTCGTAAGTAACCTTACCCAGCATATTCATCACATAAGACTTTGAACTGGTAAAATTATCTGAGTTTTGTACTAAGAAAAAGTTGATGTTTTCTAAACCACCAGTATTACTTGCGCCTAAAATTACAGGATTTCCGTTGATAAAATATTCAGACCAAGGATTAACATTCTGTAAAGTTGCCACGTCATTATCCAAACTTTCGGAAGTGCTATTAAGCTTGTAATAGTAGCTGCGCGATGATGAAACATCGGTACTGATTGAAGCGGAAACGTTTAACCTTTTCGAAAGTTTGGCATCAATACTTGCCCTTAAACCATATTTACTAGAATTAACCCCTTTAAAATTAGAGTTTTGAGTGATGTAATCTCCACCTAAAAAATAAGTTACCTTATCGCTGCCACCACTAATATTTAAGGCCTGGCGGTAAATGTTAGAGGTTTGAAAGGCATCTGCCAACCAGTTATGGTTGTTTGCGGAGAAATAATCCAATTCATCTGGAGTATAATAAAGTGGCTGACGGGTGGTTTCTGCTACATTGTTAACTACTTTAAAACCATCAGCGTTGATAAAGTTATTTACCACCGTTCCTGCAGATGTTTGCTGGTAAACCTGAGCGTTCAAATAATCGTTAACAAAATTACCTAACTGTATACCCGACATCATGTTGGGTAGTTTTGTTGCATCGTTGAAACCTACTGAACTGCTGAAATTGATTCGCGGAGCACCCGTCCTTCCTCTTTTGGTACGAACAATCACAACACCGTTAGCGCCAGAAACGCCATAAATCGCGGCTTCTGCATCTTTTAAAATCGAAACACTCTCTACCACATTTTGATCCAATAAATCAAAGTCGGCTTGGGTTCTAATCACATCATCGATTACGAATATCGGATTGGTACCTTGCTGGCTGTCTTTAGAGTATACAACAGGATTACGCACAGTTATGGTAGTACCCTGTCCTGGTCTTTGTGCGCCTCCAGAAACAGACAAACCAGGTGCAGAACCACGCAATGCAGCACTTAAAGATAGCGCAGGTACATCTTCAATACTTTTTATATTAACGGTAGAAACTGCTCCCGTTAACGTGACTTTCTTTTGTGTACCGTAGCCCACCACTACAACATCATCTAAATTTTGGTTATCAGAAACGAGTTTTATGTTGATTGTTGTTTGTGTGCCCACAGGTATGGTTTGTCGGGTATAGCCAATGTACGAAAAAACCAATACATCACTGTTCGATTTTACCTGGATGGTGTAAACACCGTCAGAATTGGTGCTCACATTGCTGGGAACACCTTTTAAACTTACGTTTACCCCCGGGATTCCCTGCCCATCAGCCTGATCGACAACTTTACCCGTAATCTTTCGCTCTTGTGCAAAAAGGATTGTGCTTGCCAATAGCATAAATAGCAAGGACAAAGAAATTTTGCGTAAAAATTTTAAGTTCATCTTATTATTTGGTTAGTTTTTAATTCTATTTAGACAATTTACCGTCTGCTTTTAATGTTGTTATCTCTTCAATGATCAAAAGTTTTCAACCTTTAATCAACTGAGCAATTATAGTATCGTTTTAACTTTTATAAATGGAGCGTATTAAGAGAGCCGAGAAAATAGATGTAAAAAATTATTTCATAACAAAAGAATCAACCCAGATTTCTAATAAAAAAAAATCGATGGTAATATGGGATGTATTGGCTCATTTTTTTCTTTGATCTTGATATTTATTCTGGTTAGAAAGTATATTATATTTCAAAATTGCAAGCTTTATATGGCTATTTTTTATAGAATTTTCGCTTTGTATTGTATGATATTATCATAACGAAAAAAATAAATCCTATAATTCTTTATCCAATTTCAAATTGACAACACAAGGTAGGAATAAAATTCATATATAAATGTAACATTCTTAAATAAAAAAAGAGAACAAATTGCTGTTCTCTTTTTTTATTTAAGACTTACAAATTCTGACGGGGATTAGCCGCCCAAAAAGCATAATTACCTTTGAATTTTTATGCTCACATTAATAAAAGGTCTTTTCTGTAAATCGGAAGTAACTGCATTTATATATAACATACCGTATTTACCTTCAGGCGTAAGGAAAAACACCGCATTACCTGCCGCCAAACCATTAGCTGGAAGCGTTTGAGTAGTTTCGTTAAAAGTAATTGCTCTTGCTTTAGCCAAAGTCTCTATAGAAGAGCCAGAAATTGCCGTAGTCAGAAATGCATTGGCTTGTCCGGTAACAGGCTGACTAAATTTAGTGGTTCTTTTAGGACTAAAGCCACTAATATCATAAACAGTTAATGGATTAGTAGCAACACTTGGAGAATATAAATTAACTACCCAGGTTGGGGTTTGAACCGTTGAATTGGAGCCTGGTTTTCTATATATACCAAAATCTATTTTCCCAGCATTAGCTGATGCATTTGTATAACTAAAACCGATAGCATCTGTAAGTGATAAAAAGCTTGGTAGAGATTTTGCAACGGTATCTGGCAAATAAACATCTCTGTTGGCATAAATCATAAAACTTGGATTTACATCAACTGTTACTTTTTTATATCCATCACCAATGAATACCCCCTTTTCATTCAACGCACAGATACGATAGCTTTGTTTGCCATCACGAAGTGCGGCTGCTGGAAAAGCAGTGGTATTTGGAAGTTTAATAATTGCTGAAAAGCTTCTGCGTTGGGCAGGATCGGTAATGGCAATCGTATAACGTGTAGCCTGTTGTGTACCTGCAGAAACCTCAAACACGTAAGAATACATATCCTCTTTAGCAGAGTTTATAGTAAAATCAATCCATACCTCTTCTTTGTCGTTAATTACTTTATAATCAGTAACACAACGAGGATCGCTGTTGTTGAAAGTTACTGTTACGTCTTCGAACATGTTAAAGATGTTGGCCGATTCTTTTTTACAAGAAGCAAAAAGAATTAGGCATAACCCGATGAGTAACTTATTAATATATCTAGTTTTCATTATTTTAATTTTTAATCAGATCAACTGAAACATTTATGCTTTAAATACTAATCAAGTGGGTCAAATGTGCCACCAGCCCATCCAATTGTTGGAAGGATTTTATTACCAAAACTCACAAAATCATTATGGAAGGTGTAGAAGTAATGAAATTCAGGTACGTTATATGGTAAATACGTAGTGTTTGTTATCACAACATTTTTAAAATACTTTGTATAAGTTGCTTTATCGTTAATGTTTAAAGTTTCTCTGAATAATGTTGTACCTCCAGGAACCGTTGGATCTTCTAATACTTTTTTGTCCTTTTGGTCCGATCCTGATGGAGGATTCACTAACTGAACTTCCAATTTTGACATATTCCCGGTTAACAAGTGCATGGTGCGGGATCTTCTTAAATCTGAATTACGTTTATTTTCAAAAGCGAATTCAATTTGTCTCTCGTTAAGAAGTAAGTTCCGCAATTGTGGCGTGCTTCCTGCCAACGCAAGTCCGTAATCTGAATCACCGGCAACTACTCCGGCTCTTTGACGGATTTGTCTGACTAAATCTTTTGCACCTGCGATATTTCCTGTTTCATTCATACAATCGGCATAATTCAACATTACCTCTGCAAATCGAAGTTCAATCCAATCCATACCACTTCCACCGCCAACGGAACTACTGTAAGCAGAAGCACTTGCTGTTAAAGAAGGCGTAGAAAAACGCTTTACATATACAGCAACTCCACTGCTTTCTCCAACGGCCAGGTTGTAAGTCCACTGTTTTCTATTCGTGTTTCCACTCAATGGATATGCGGATCCGTTTGTGGCAAAAGTAGCTTCAAATCTCGGGTCTCTATTTTGCCAGAACATGGTTGCATCATATGGAAAAGCCGTAGATGTATTTAATGGTTTTCCATCTTTCATTGGATAAGCATCCAACATTTTTGTGGTAGGCATAAAGTAAGTATTTGGAAAGCCAGTACTCCCACCTTCAGATGTTGGCCTTACACGCTGTTCAGTTCCATTCCCTCTATTTGGCACCGTACTAGAATAGGTTCTTACCAGAATGGCTTCAGTATTGTTTGTACCTTCTACACGAAAAATATCCAAATAATTCGGCATTAATTTTTTACCTGCCGAAACACACATATCATAAGCTTCTTTATTAGCAGTTAAAGCATCAGCCCATCTCGAAACTTGGTAAGGATGTTTTGCATCGTTGGTAGGGTTAAACTGAGGGCTAGCCCAATACAATAATACTTTTGCTTTTAAACACGTAGCTATCAATTTAGTAATTTTACCTCTTCCGTCGAGATCATTTGGTGCAAAACCTTCTAATAGGATAATTGCATTATTTAGATCACTTAACATTGCTGCGAAACACTCTTTAGCAGGCCTTCTACCTTCATCGTAAATACTATCACCACCTTGTGGCGTCAATGGAAGTGGAACACCGCCATAAACTTTAACCAATTCGAAATAGGTTATCGCTCTTAACGCATAGTATTGTCCAAGCAGTTCATTCTTTTTTTGGGTAAGCATTGTACTGCTAGGAAGATTGGCAATAGCATCATTACATCTGGCAATATCCCAGTATTTATTTTGGCCCGGATTACCGCTGTAATTGTTACCGGAATACCTAACATCATTATTTCCTAATATCCCTTGTAGTCCAAGTGCAGCTTTTGCGTTTGCATCACCATCTGGAAAATAATTTTCATCACTTGCATAGTGAACACCGTAACGGTCAGGAGTTAACTGCAATGGGAATTGATACATGGCTACATCGTACACTCTGTTAAGGTGTAGCTGTACAGAACCCTCATTATCCCAAATGGCCTGATCTATACCGCCGGTATCTGGTAATAAGAAAAACTCATCTTTATTTACACAAGCGGGCAAAAGTGCAGCCAAAGTTAAAATAGCTACTGCTTTTTTTATATTGTTTTTTATTTGATTAATCATTGCTCAAAAAATTATAAGTTAACACTTAAACCTAAGGATATGGTTCTCAACATTGGATAATCCCATGCACTTGAAGTGTACGGATCTTTATAAGGTAGCGGGTTTACAATGGTCCAAAGATTATTTCCTGTTAGTAAAATGCGGGCCCCACCAATTCCTAATTTATTTGCAAAAGCAGTAGGTGCTTTATAACTTAAAGTCATGGTATTGATACGGATCATAGTTCCATCAACAGCCCAGAAATCAGAGTTTATTCCTAATGATGGATCATCAAATCTTGGATATTTACCATTCATTGGATTTTCTAGTGTCCAGCGATCTGTCCAGATATCCAGCGTATTTCTTGTTTTTGAAGGAGCTGTTCTCGCTCTGCTATCGTAGAAAATTTTACCACCAAATCGTGCATTGATATTCGTGTTTAAACTGAAGTTTTTATACGTTAAATTTAACGAGATACCAGAAGAAAAAAATGCATTGGTGTTGTTATACAAAGGCGCCAAATCGCTATCAGAGATTACTCCATCAGCATTGGTGTCTTCATAATACAACCACCCCGCTTGTGGAATTTTATCGTAAATCCTGTAGTTAGGATATTTCGCCATCCAGGCATCAACTTCACCCTGAGTTCTGAACATGCCCAGGTTAGTTAGACCATAATTGCTGGTATTGTACTTACGTGGATCGGTACCGAACAATTGTAAGTTGGGAAATGTATTATTAATTAAGTTTCCTGGTGTATAAAGAATTCTGTCTGTAACTGAGTTACCATAAGAGAAGTTCATACTCGCACTAAGATTCCAATTTGTTGCAAGCTTCGCTTTGTACCCAATACTGAACTCAGAACCCCAGTTATAAAGCTGTCTGTAGTTTAATACGGGTGCCTGAGTACCAAAATATTGTGGATATTGATTATTTGCACCCAATTCGAAACCATCGTAAGTATAGTTTTGGAATGCCTCAATACTAATATCTAGCTTGTTGTTAAACATCGAAGTTTCTAAACCCACGTTGATCGTTCGTTTCTTTTCCCAGGTAATATCAGGATTTGCCAGACGTGAACGGTTTAAACTGTTTGAATTGGCATTTCCAAAGATATATCCATTGGTTACATCAATCTGGAATCTATCTTGCCATAAACGAACCCCAACCCTGTCATCACCAGTAGTACCAACATTTGCTTTTATTTTTAAGAAATTGATGAAGCTGAGTGCATTGCTATTTTTAAAGAAATTCTCCTGACTTACTACCCATCCAATTCCAACATTTGGCGATACACCCCAACGATTCCCTAAAGCGAAGTTAGACGATGCGTCGATACGGGCAATACCTTCAATTAAGTACTTTTTATCAAAATCATAACTAAAACGAGCAAAACCAGAACGTTTAGAAACTGCCGTTCTGTCTAAATTTGATGCTACTAAAGTGTTGATGTCATAAGCCCAAAACTGGTCTACACCGGGAATGAGTTGATTTGTATAACGAACAGTTGAATTTTGTGTGTTACCCTCGCTTTGCTCGGCACCAGCTAAAACACTAAAAGTGTGTTTTCCAATAGTTTTATTGTATTGAAGCGTTAGAAAAAATTGATAACTATTGTTATCCGCTAAGCCAGGTGTTATAGTAGAATTTGCTGCACTTGTTGGCTGAAAAGTGGCTGCTGTAGCAGTTGGTAATTGATTGGTAAATAATTCTTGGTTATTCCCTCTTTTCACAAAGTTGTACAAGGTGTATGGCGCTACATATTGCGTGTTTTTTGATGACCCACTTGATTGCGAAACTTGCCCTTTAATTACAAGTCCTTTCAAAAAGGTTGGCTCATAAGTTAATGAGGCATTGATACGGTATGATTTATTTGAACCGTTATTATAATAGCCTGATTCAGAAACTGCTAGTGGATTAACACTGCTATTATTGAAATTGTAGTTTACATATTTACCGTCAATACTAATTGGTACCCATCTTGGAATTGTGATAAGTCTTTCAAAAAAGGGTGCATCATTATCTTGCGAATTATGATGAAGTTCTTTTGTACCATAATCAACATTAAAGTTTACATCAGCTTTTAATCCGTTCGCTACAGTTGCTACTACACCACTTCTGAATGAATATTTATTAAATTTCATTCCTGCATAGTTTCCATTTTCGCCCTGGTAACTTCCTCCTGCGAAAAAGGTAATTTTATCACTCCCACCAGAAATACCGATATTATGTCTTTGTGTGGTAGCCGCTTGCCAAACTTCGTCGTACCAGCTTTTATAATCCAACGTTTTGATATATTCCAAATCTTCAGGAGCAAAGTATTCCGATGCAGCAGCACCTTGAGAACGGAATGTATCATTTAATAATAATGCATGATCATATCCAGATAACATCTTTGGCACCTTAATCGCATCAGAAATACCCAGATAACCATTGTAAGTGATGCTGGGTTTACCTATTCTTCCTTTTTTTGTAGTTACCAGAATAACACCTTTAGCACCAGCAGCACCATAAATTGCAGCAGAAGCATCTTTTAAGAATGTTAAATTTTCAATCATAGAAGCATCGATATTATCGAAAGCTTCTCTGGTAACCGTGATATTATCTACAACATAAAGTGGCTCATCTGTGGTACCGGCCGCCGCAGTGGTAGTAGTAGAGTTTCTAATATTTAAAGTAATTGCCGAACCTGGTCTACCCGAAGCCTGACTTACGCCAACACCAGCAATTCTATTCCTCAATGCACCTGCTAAATTAGGCGCAGGAACATCTTGAATTTCAGCGCCAGTAATCGTTGCTACAGCACCAAGGATTTCTGACTTTTTCTTGGTTCCGTAACCGATAACAACAACTGCATCTTCATCTAAACTCTGACTGTCTTCGACAAAGCTTACGGTTAAATTTGTTTTCCCTGCCAGTGGAATGATTTGTCTAACATACCCAACATAAGAAAAAACCAATGCATCAGTTGCAGGATCTGCTATCAATGCAAATTCTCCTTTATCGTTGGTACTTACATTATTGGTTTTGCCGCGTATCCCAACAGTAACACCAGGAACGGGCTGCCCATCTTTTTTGTCGACCACTTTACCGGTAATCTGCTTTTGTTGGGCAAAAACAGCGGTATATGTGATTAGCATGAGCACTAAAACCCATGAGGTTTTTCGTAAAAATTTTGAGTTCATATTCGTTATTTGGTTAGTTTTTTACTAATACAACTAATCTGACATCAATCAGGCCTTGTGCTTGATCAATTTCATTTAGCATACAAGCTGTAATGGCAATTGCCTTATACAGTTTATTCAATAGTGTTTCCGGTTAAGGATGGGTTTGTTTGTTTTTTTGCTTTTTACAGCTTGCTAGTTAGGCAAAAGAAATAGATCGCGTTATTTAAAATTATCTGTCTAACACTAAATGTCTTTGTGATGGCCCATATTTCTGTTTTTGGATTAAATAATTATTGGTTAGAAAGTATATTTATCTTTAAATTAATGAAGTAAAACCCATTGTTTAAGCTAAATGGCTCCGGTTACTATACAATTTTATCAGCATAAAATAACCTTCTCGTTATAAACTATTTAGTGATTTTATTCACAATACAATATAAGTATAAATTCATATATAAATGAAATATTCTTGAATAAAAAATATAAAAAATAATGGAGCGTTTAAATACGCTCCATCAGCCATGCTAGTTTGTTTGCGCTTTTGCTTTTCTACGCTTCTCCCACTCTATTCCCTCTTTCTTTAAATCGTATCCGGCAGCTGATAAGTAATTATTTATTCTACCTTTATATTTTCCAAACCAGGCATGCTTTTTATCTGACGATTCTGCATCCATAGCATGTTCACGTGCTTCGGTAAGCCAAACTAAAATTTGTTTTTTCTGCTCATCCGTCAATGTTAAAATCTCTTCCTGGTAGGCTTTATAAGTAATTGGCAATACACTATAGGTCATGCCATTTTTAACCAGGTCAACCTGTTCATTGGTTAATTGCGCAGAAAGTTTGCTGATGTATTTTTTATGCAGTTTAGCTAATGATGTTTCTACTACACGGCTATCTTTAGCAAGGGCCGAATCGCGTTCTACTTCATTATCTTTGTTTTTTTCTTTAATTGTTTTAACACGAATGTCGCGTGCGGCATAGATGTCGTTTAAATTGCTATATTGATCTCTGATGATTACCGTCACTTTTTCGGTTTTCTTCGCATCTGTAATTCCAAGATTGGCAACAATTTTAGCCGAACGCTCGGTAATCATTTTCACATAGGCTTCTTTATCGTTCACAGGATTGTTCTGAGCAAAAATTGCTGTAATGCTCGAGAAGGTTAACAATAAGGCTAAAATTGATGATTTCATGTCTTTATATTTAAATTGTATTTATTTTTTTCAGGTTCACATCTCCGCAAAAATGCACTTTTAAGCCAAGTTCATCCATTGCAGCTGCTTTAATGCGGCAAGCTTCGTGCGCGCCGGCTTCATAATTGGTATAAACCACCTGAATATGGTTGGCTTTATGTCTGGCCATCAACTGATCGCGGCTCACGCCTTTTAAAATGGCATGCATAATTGGCCATTCGGGTGTTGTTCCGTCCCAACGTCTTTTGGTTTCGGCCTCAGGCAAAGCTACTACTTCTCCAACGCCCAAATCGCAATGTAACTCGTTATCCATTACATAAACACGGCTCCAAACAATGAAACCTGGTTTACTAATGCCTTTTAATGATCCACCACCTAAACGGAAATACATAGCTGGCTGCCTATCGCTGCTTGCCCCGGCATAACCATCAATAAAATGTGCAGGTGGTGCTGCTCCTGAGATTAAAAACAGCCAAACAAAACCGTCTACATCATCATTTTTATAATATTCACCCCAACGGATGTCGTGAAGGGTGTTTTCTCCGGTCATTCCTAATTCTTTCCAAAGATTGTAGGTTACCAAGGCATCTAAGCCGGCACATTCGTCTACTTCGTTAAAATGTGGTAAAGCACGTTTTGGGTAAAGTTCTTTACCATCTACAGAAAATACCGGCGGACGGTCTTCGTTATTTAATAAACCCTCCACTAAATCGCTGGCCACAGTTAAATCTTTCAATCCTTGCTGATACTGGATTCCAATCGTATCGCAGCTAAAATTATCAGCAATCCTCAGGGCGGCGATATACATTTTACATTGTTCGAGGGTTTGGTTTTTAGTTAATTGTGTCTCCTCTTCAGTTCCCCAGTTAAAGGTCATTCCTTTTTGCAAAAGCCAATCTAAAACAGCCTCTGCTTCACCATTGGTAACCTGCAGCATACCTGCATATAATGCCGATTGACTTAGACGCTCTTTAAAGAAACCGGTTTTGTGCAGCAGTTCGTCGGGAATGATAGCATTGTACATACCCATGCAGCCTTCGTCAAACACGCCCATGATCACTTTTCGCTCTTTTAAGCTCTTGGCAAAAGCCCTTCCTTTCTTGTCGTCGCTTAGTGGGATCTTACTTAAGGCAAAACTTTTTACATGACTTTGATCGTAACTGACCTTGCCGGTTGTGAGCCATTCTTGCAGGCCACCGGTAAAAAAATCATCCGTAAAATTTTCACTCCATAAAGTACTATACGGAATTGCCGCTTTGGTTAAGCAACCGTTCAGATTTAACATGCCTACCAAACCAGGCCATTGTCCGCTCCAGTTGGCTACGGTTAGTATCGGGCCACGATGTGTGGTAAGCCCTGCAAGTACATGATGTGAGTATTGCCAAACACTTTCTGCTACAATTATAGGTTGGTTGGGATCAATATTTCTAAAGATATCCATGCCCATTCTTTGCGAATCGATAAAGCCATGTTTTTTTGTTGAATTGTATGAATGGGCACGTTTAACTTTCCAGCCAAATTGTTCGATGGCTAAAGTTAATTTTCGCTCCATTTCGACTTGAGCAGCCCAGCAATTTTGATTTGCTGAAAGCCGTAGATCGCCACTTGAAACCAGTAGAATTTCTCCTTGTTTACCTTGTCTCATAATTTATTAATGAACAAATAATTTATATAAAAATAATTTGTCAGCTTATATTTTGGTTACGCCTATATGGCTATATACAAAACTCAACAATGAAAAACACTATTTTCTGATAGTTTTTATCAAATTAATATAGGATGTTATCATTAAACTCGTTAACTTTAGACCGCTGTGGTACAATTTGTAGAATATTGTAATACAGCCCTAACCAAATATTTATTAGTTACATGAAACCTCATTTTCATAAAGTTCCAATTACCTTACAAAGTTCCTTTAGTATCCGTCATGATATCAAACCCGATTTTGGGAATATCTGGCATTATCATCCTGAGCTAGAATTGCATTATGTAATCAAAGGAGAAGGCGTTCGTTTTATCGGTGATAACATCAGTAATTTTGTGCCAGATGAGATGGTGCTTTTAGGCGAAAATCTGCCGCATACCTGGCGTTGTAAAGATGAATACTTTCAAAACAATCCAGATCTTACAACCGAAGCCATGGTGATTCATTTCTTGCCCGATTGTTTGGGGAAATACATGCTTACTTTACCTGAAGCTTACCTGATTCCGAAATTATTCGAAAAAGCAAAAAGCGGAATGGTAATTAAAGGGAAAGCTAAAGATAAACTGGTTGATTTAATGCGGGCTGCAGTTGATGCAACCAATTTAGACCGGATCATTATCCTCTTATCTATCCTTAAGACGTTGGCCGAGACGGATGAATTTTCGACAATTGTAACGAGTAAAAATACATTCTATCAAAGCAATGAGTCTGAAACACTCCGTATCAATAAAATATGTAATTATACCCTGAGTAATTATAAAAAGGATATTACATTAGAAGAAGTGGCTTCTTTAAGTAACTTAAGTGTAACTTCTTTCTGCAGGTATTTTAAACTGATGACGAAGAAGACCTTTTATGATTTCCTGATCGAAATTAGGGTGAGTCATGCCTGCCGTTTTTTAATTGAAAACAAGCTACCAACCGAAATGATCTGTTTTGATTGCGGTTTTAATAATGTATCTAATTTCTACAGGCACTTTAAAAAGGTTACGGGGATGACGCCTTTGGACTATAAAAGGAAGTATTTGAATTAACTTTTTATAGAAATTGTTATTTCGGTTATAACGAAGCAGCATGGAGAGATCTAGAAAGCTAACAGCTTTAAGCGAGAACAATAAAGGAAAACTATAAGTTGCGTATTGATTTGGGCGTTACCCAATCCCGTGAAATACGGGAACGGGTCGGGCTTTTCAGGGCTCCGCTTTGCTCCGGTACCGATGAAGGATCGGTACTTGCACCCTTACAATCCCTAACGCGGAATTATGACATATGTGCTAGTCTTTTTTTTTGCCTTTGTTATCCCAGTTTGATACTGCGAAAATCTTTGCCGGTTAAACCTGATATAGCGAAAAAGCCCACAGCGAGGTACGAGCGAGGACTTGCAGCGGTAGCAGGACTTCCGTAACCGAAACGTACCAACCCCTGCTTTCCAAATAATCCAGACATAAAAACTGCAAACCGAAAATTGAAACTGCCAACTGATTTGGGCGTTACCCAATCCCGTGAAATACTGGAAAGGGTCGGGCTCAGGGCTGCGCTTCGCTCCGGTACCGATGAAAATCGGCACTGAACCCTTACTATCCCTAACGCAAACCGATCAGGTCTGGCAAAATAGATCCTGAAACAAGTTCAGGATGACGACCGAGTCTATATAAAAACCTTAATATTCAGATTGTTGCGTAGCGCAGTATAATCATCGAACAAAGTTTCTACTTCTTTAACTACGCTTGGCGTAAACGAGCCAACATTTCTGCGGGTAAAAGTCGAGATATTAAGCCCGCGCTTTTGCAGGAAATATTTCGACACCACTGGATAAACATTATGCATTACGTCCATGTTATCGATTAAAAACTGTTGTACCACCTGTACTTCATCTTTAAAAGCTTCATCATTATAATGATCGCAAAGCCAAACAATCAATTCAGGGAAATAATTACCTTGAATACACGATAAGCCCGAAGCTCCAGCTTTTAATGATTCTACCGCATGCACGATATAGGCATCGTACAATCCAAAAGCCCTGCCTTCGGTCAGTTTCAGTTTTTCTTTAATCTGACCAAGATCCAGGCAGGTATCTTTATGGTAAATCACTCTTCCGGTTGACACAAAATCGGCCAGTTGAGTAGGTTTTAATACCCTTTTATAAGGCACCGGACATTCATAAAATCCCAATGGAATTTTATCTGTTTGATCGATCAGATCGAAAACACGATCATTAAAAACCTCGTCCGATTCACTTTCATCGGCCAACAAGCTTGTAATGGCAATTACGGCCTCCACTCCTGCATCGCTCACCTCTTTTACAAAATCGGCCTGTTCGGAAATCACGCCACCAAAAGTTCCGGTGGCTACCACTGGCACGGCGCCATTAACAACTTTAATCACATGTTTTATGGCCTGAATTCGTTCTTTACCATTCAATTCAAACATTTCGCTCGATAGACAATTGGCAAATAAACCTGATGATCCGGCCTGTAAATAAATCTCGGTAAGCTGTGTAAGGGCTGGGTAATCGATGTTCCCATTGCTTAAAAAAGGCGTGAGCATTACCGGGATGAACCCTTTTTGTGAGTTTTCCATTATATTCTGATATGGTAAATTGTTCTATTTAATTGCCTGATAAAACCAGAATGGTTTTTAATGGGCTGTTTTAGTTTTTCTATTTTTAATTTTCGTCAGGAAAAGCCCTGCTAAAAAAATGGTTAAAGTGCCGATCACGATAATCATATTTTTATGTAAAGGATTTCTAAAAACTTCATATTCTGGAGGAAGAAGTGAAGAAAATGTCATCCATATAATTACGGCAATGCCGATTATTGTTGCTGTTATGGCTTCATGGTTTTTAGTTTGCCTACTGATGATACCCAAAAGGAACAGCCCCAACATTCCTGCTGCAAAAATACCCGATAACTCCCACCATACATCTAAAATACTTTTTACACCGATCATGGCAATGCCAGCAATCATACCCAATAAACCAAAGCCAACTGTGGCCAAGTGTAACAGTGATAAATTCTGTTTCTCGGTTACATCAGGTTTAAAATATCTTTTATAAATATCGACCGAAAACACCGTTGCCGAGGCATTCATTCCTGAACTTATGGTACTCATGGCTGCCGATAAGATGGCAGAAACAATCAATCCCACCAAACCGATCGGAATTTTAGTCACCATAAAATGAGGCATAATTTTATCGCCATAATCTGCTGGCGCCAATGCATTCTGTACCTTCAACACCTCTGCTGCCGAAGCATGTAAAGGCAAACGCTCAATAGCTACCTGGTGTTTTATCGACTGCACCAATTCTGGATTAATTTCATAATAGGCATACAAGCAAGATCCTATAATAAAAAAGAGCAATGATGCCGGGATATATAACCACACACACAACCAGATCGATTTCGAAGCTGCTTTGCTAGAGGATGCCGTATGGTAACGCTGAATGTAGTTTTGGTCCATCCCAAAGTTGTTCAGGTTGATGAAAAATCCGTAGAGCAGTACCACCCAAAACGATGATCCTATAAAATCGAGCTTAAAACTACCTAAGCTAAACTTATTGGCCGATTTCCCGATCTCTACAATCTTTGAAACTCCCCCTGGCATATTCGAAATGATTAAATACAGAATAAGCAAGGCGCCAAAAGTCTTCACTACAGCTTGTACCACTTCTGTCCATATTACTGCTTCAATTCCTCCTAAAACAGTATAAACAATGATACAAATGCCCATTACGATCATGATCATCTGCATAGAATAGCCCGTGAGTGCTTGTAAGCTCAAGGCAATTCCAAAAAATATCGATCCCATTCTGGCCAATTGTGTCAACAAGAAACACACCACTGCATAAACCCTCGCCCAGGCACCAAAACGTTTTTCTAAGTGCGTATAGGCCGATATTTCGCCGGTATTCCGATAAAAGGGTACAAAATATTTTGAAGCGATCCAAGCGGCCAAGGGCATTGAAATGCTGAATACAAATGCGTTCCAATTGCTTCCAAAGGCTTTTCCGGGTACGCCTAAAAAGGTATTACTGCTTAAAAATGTTGCATAAATAGATAAACCTATCGCCCATCCGGGAATCAGGCCCGAAGCTTTTGTAAATTGTTCGGAATTTTTATTTTTCCTCGAAAAATAAACCCCAACTAATATCATTCCAAAAAGATAAATGAAGATTATTGCAAGATCGACGACAGGAAGTCCTTTCATTATCTGTTGGCTCGTTTATTAATTTGGTTAAAACAAATATGCATGTCTAAATATCAACATTAATATAAGATTTTGGCCACATATTGTACCATCTTATCTTATTGAACATCTAAAGCATCAACTGCCAGTCCTTTGGTTTCTGTAGCAATCAATTTGAGTTGATAAGTCCCTGCATTAATCATGCTCCCCGTGTTGGTGCTGAGGTAGTTCCATTTACCAGCTTTAGTTGGTGCAAATTCAAGCACTTCGGTTTTCATCAATGTACCATCTGCCGATAAAAACTCCAGTTTCCCTTTCAAAAGCTGTTCTGATGGGTTATGGTATTTGATGGTTAATGAATAGGTATCGGCAACACCAACTGTCAGTTGCCAGGTTAAACTCCCCTGGTTAGCTGCGTTGAAAATTACACGCTGTTTATCCATCAAAATTGCTTTCACAACCTCCCTGCCTTCTAAAACACCATCAGTAGCTTTATATGTAATGGTGGTTTTTAAATCGTAAGCGGGCTGTAAATGGGTAACAGGTAATACAAAAACGGTGGCTATTCTACCGTCAAAAATTATGCGCTCATTCGGAATGAGTCTTTTCCGATAAAGATTAAATATTTCATCCTTACTATTGGTTAATGAGGTTTTGGTGTCTTCGAATCCCTGAGGCACACTACTATTGATATTCAGTGCTACAAACGTATCTACAGTATCAGTTGCGGTAAATTCGATACTTTCCTGTCCGCGTGTTGCCTTTAACCACTCGGCACCGTATAAATTCGAAGGCAGATCAGTAAAAGTTGAATTTTCACCTTTAAACTGTTTTTCTCCAATATCCAACCAATCGCATGGTGTTGCATTTTTAATTTTGCTCAGGAGTGCTTTACTTGATGGTGCAGCTTGGATGTTTTGATTTAGACCTGAAATTGCAATGGCCGAAATTACAGCCTGTGCAACTTTTACTTCTGGGAAATTGATATCCAAAAAGCCACCTTTAACAGTCGTTTTAATCGTTTTCTTTAGCAAAGTGTTACTTCCTGCTTCCTTCCAGATATCTAAATCTTTAATAACCGTTTTACCATTAAATGCAACATCAAATAAACGCATGGCTTTGGCATCAAAACCTCCGCCCATACCCAACCAAGGTTCTATAAAATAAAGTTCAACCAGGTATTCTCCATCTGGCAAAGGAAAATGATATTTTAACCGATCTCTGCCATATCTAAAAGTTTGAAAAAGCTTCCAATCTTTAGTCCCGTCTATAGGTTGAAAAGTACGGCGCTGACTAGCAAAAAATGTTGGAACACCGGTAAAATCCGCGGTCCAAGAGGTTGAGCCAAAGTTATCAGGAGCACTTAAATTTCGATCGGCTGACCATTGATTGCCATTGGTATCAATATAATCTCCACCGCCACAATTTATACGATATACATATTTATATCCCTGTACCGGAACGGTTAATTTTTTATCATTTATTAAAGCATTAAAATTTGGACTTTGGGGTAAATTCTGTAGCACAATTTTATCTTTGGCAACTGCTTTTCCATGTACATAACCCACGGCATACAATACATTATACCGGATATCAGGCTTGTTCCATTGGAAATGTGTGCCGATTGTACCACGTTTTCTTCTACCTAAAGATTTGCCGTTTACATCATTAAAAAGTTCTACTTCATCGCAGTTAGAATAAACCACTATACTGTCTTTTATACCCGGTTTGTTCCAGCGGTTAGGCCAGGTATGCGAAACAATATACACCATAGGTTCAGTTTGTTTTGGTGCATAATTTGCCCTGAACATATAAAATACATCAGTAGGTTCTTCCCAAGGTGTAAACATACCTTTGTAATTTACCGGGCCTACCCGATCCAGATCTCTCAATCCTTCTCCGCCTTGCACCCTGCCAGGGTTATCGTGTGAGCTGTACAACCAGAAAAAATGACCCGCGGTTTTATCTTTTACCGATTCGGCTAAACGCACCTTGGTTTCAATTAAATCCGTCATTTTGTTCTCTGTGTACCCTTTTCCATTGGCGTCAGGCATGTGAAGATCAATTGTTCTCCAGGCACCGTATTCGCCAACCAAAACCTGCCTTTGAAGATCTTCTCCATAAGTTAGCGGATTACCACCATAGGTGCCAGTCCAGTTTTGGGGAACATCCCAATCCGTTCCTTTTCCACCATTACAAGTGGTTACTTTTCTTTGTGATGAAGCTGTCGGATCGAGTTTTCTAATCAGCTCTGTACATTCTTTTGCGAAATCTTCTGGCAAAGTGCTCTCGTTTTCCAAACCCCATAAAACAACTGCCGGACTGTTTCTGCGCTCTTTTACCCAGTCTGTTAAAAGTGATTTAAAGTTCTTTCTGAATTCGGGTGTATCATACCAGATATGAGCAGCCATTTGGGTCCAGCATAAAATCCCTTCTTTATCCCAATAATCAGAATACAATAAATGATGCGGCTGGTGTGCATCGCGGAAAGCATTAAAACCAGCAGCTTTAATTTGCCTAACTCTCGAACTGATCTGCTCATTACTAAAAGCATGACTCTGCCCGATTAAATGTTCATATTCTGCAATCCCGTTAATAAAAATGGGTTTTCCATTTAATAAAAACTGTTTATGATCCACCTGATCGCCGATCCGATAGGTATCGGATGGCCAACTGACCCATCTGATTCCATAAGGGGTTTTCAGCTCATCTACAACTTTTCCGTTCTCCATTATCATAGTTTGTAAAGTATAGAGATATGGGGTTTCTAATGACCAAAGTTTAGGGTGAATAATTTTGTCGGTCTGCTGATCGATCTGGATTTCTTTACCACCAGGAACAGTTATTGTTTTCTTTAATTCTTTAACCTGCTTTCCTCTTTGATCAAGCAATCTATTAATTATGGAAATATTCTTAGGCTTTAAACTATAATTTTTAACTGTGGTATTCAGATTCAAAATTGCAGCCTTTTCTGAGATTTTATTATCGTTCCAAATGTGCACACCAAAAGGCTCCACTCGAATATCGTTTGTTACGATTAAATGAACCGGACGGAAAATCCCCATCGGTTGTGAACCTTCTGAAAAACCACGTTCTGTAGAACAGCCTCCATCAACCCAGGGCAAATCCTGAATATTTGCCGGATGGTCTGCCCTTACAGCGAGCACATTTTCCTGGTTATTTAATTTGATGGCTGAAGTGACATCCAAAGTAAAAGTTGTTCTGCCACCGGCATGATAGCCTACTTTTTTTTCGTTTAGCCAAATGGTTGCATAAGAACCAACACCTTCAAAATACAGGAAGAATCGTTTCCCATGCTTAATTTCATTGGTTCTAAACGTTTTACGGTACCAGGCGAAACCATGTTTATTGCCATGAAGTTTCCGTTGATAGCCTTCGTACTGGTCCCAGTTGTGCGGAACATTTACTTTTTTCCAGTTTAAGGTTTTGTAGCTGGCTAACTGAAAACCATCAAAAGTATTGTTGTTTTTTTCATCGGCAATACTGAGCCAATTGGAATTTAATAAAATGTCTTTCCTAGTTTGGCTTTGTGCATAAAGGTAATTGGCTCCATATAAATTGATGAAGCATAACAGCAAGAAAAACAACCGTTTAAATTGAATTCTATTTGGTTCGTGCGGGCTCAAACCAAGGCACCTAGCCAAGGTACGTGTCCCCACGTACCTCTTCGGGAAATTTCGCGGGGATGTGTTCAGGCAAATCTGGCGTGTGTTAATCCAGGCTAAGACTGACGAAATCTTCTCCCTCTCAGTCCTTTTAGATTTCGTAAGTTGATTCATCTCGCTTTCAAATCTCCATTCAACTTATAACTTTCACCAGCTTTAGTTTCGAACGTTGCGTTGTTGTTTTTGTAGCGGATTTTACAGTTTCCTCCTGTTTTTGATTTTATGGTAAGTGAGGTTAGTATACCTTTATCCCAAGTTAAATCCAGTTCGAAACCTCCTCGGGCCAGAAGCCCTTTAATTTCTCCGTTTGGAATTGCCGTTGGTAATGCGGGTAAAATATCCAGATAGCCCTGGTGACTTTGCACAACCATTTCTGCGATTCCGGCTGCACCACCAAAGTTTCCATCTATCTGGAAAGGCGGATGTGCATCAAAAAGGTTTACATAAGAACCTGCGCCATTATTGGCTGGCTTCATTAACATTTTAACGAGTTTCATGGCATGGTCGCCATCTTTAAACCTTGCCCAGAAATTGATCTTCCAGGCCAAACTCCAACCTGTAGCGTCATCTCCACGATATAATAACGACTGTTTTGCCGCCTGCATCATTTTCTCGTTACTATCCCAAGTGATGTCATTTCCAGGATAAACGCCCCACAAATGAGAAACATGGCGGTGTTTACTTGCGGTATCATCTACATCGGTTAACCACTCTTGTAACTGTCCGTATTTACCAATCTGGTTTGGTGCTAGCTGTTTCACTTTCTCTGTTAGCGATTTTCTAAATTCGGCATCTGTATTAAGCGTTTCGGCTGCTGTTATACAATTTGTGAAAAGTGATCTGATAATCTGGTGGTCCATTGTTGGACCAGCCACTAAACCTCCATTTTCCGGCGAATTAGAAGGTGTACTAATTAACCAACCTGTTTTCGGATCTTTCACTAAAAAATCTTCATAAAATAAAGCAGCTTGTTTCATTAAAGGATAGGCTTCACTTTCCAGAAACTTACGGTCTTTACTAAATTGATAATGCTCCCATAAATGATCACTTAACCAACCACCTCCACTTACCCAAATACCATGATTGGAAGCATTAATTGGTGCTGTACCGTTCCACAAATCAGTATTGTGGTGTAAAACCCAACCATTGGCATTATAATATGCTTTTGCCGTTTCGGCTCCGGTTTTCGCCAGTCCTTTGATTTTGTTGAAAAGCGGCTCGTTTAGGGCTGATAAATTAAGGATTTCAGTTGGCCAGTAGTTCATTTCCAGGTTAATATTGGTGGTATACTTGCTTCCCCATGGTGGTGTAAGCAGATCATTCCAAATCCCTTGAAGATTGGCTGGCTGAGTACCAGGCCTGGAGCTAGAAATCAACAAATATCTTCCATACTGCATATATAAGGCTGCAAAAGCAGGATCGTTTGCAGTTGCAAATTTTGCTAGTCTTTCATCTGTAGGAAGGTTTTCATTATCCGATCGGCCAAAATCGACACTAAAAGTGTTGTAATAGCTTTGATATTCTTTAATGTGCTTCTGTTTGATTTCGGTGTAAGGTTTACCTTTTAAACTATTGAGTGCTTTAACATTGGCAGCTGCAGGATTCCCAGAAACATCCTGCGCATTGATAAAATTGGTTCCGCCCGTCAAGTAAAGTGTTACTTCATCTGCCTGATTGATACTAATTTTGTCATTAACCACCTTCACAGATCCATTTTTGATTAAAGCCGTTAATCGACTTTCTCCCTTAATCGCACCATCTTTTACCTGAACAGATAAAGCAATCACATTATTCCCTAAAGCTTTTACGGATGATTTTCGGTGAGCGCTTGAAAGTTCAGCATCGAAACTGATGGATGCTTTTTTATCCGCCGTTAAATGGATTACAATGACTTGGTTTGGCTGACTTGCAAAATACTCACGCTGATAATTTACACCGTTTAGCGTATAAGTTGTTTTTGCAACGGCTGTGCTGATGTCTAAAGACCGTTTATAATTCGTAACAATCGATTTGGTCTGCTTGAAATACAAATTCAAATCACCAAAAGGCTGATAACTGCCCTGGTATTGTGGAACGGCAGGTGGATCTTCATCCTGAATTTTATATTTCCACTCTTTATGTAAGGAGATGCCCTGCTCTATACTGCTTCCAATAGGATAAATGCCAATTTTTTTTGAAGTATCTTTATAGCCAGCCAATCCGCCTTTATCGAAGTAGTTGAGTACCTGAATGGCAATTACATTTTTACCCTTTTTAATCAGCTTTGCAGGAATAGTATATTTTCTTGGCTCCGTATTATCGGTATTACCAACCAATTCACCGTTTATATAAGTAAAATCCTGATCACGAATGCGATTAAGATCGAGTACAAGATCTTTTCCAGCCCAGTTTTCGGGCACATCAAAAGTGGTTCTGAACCAAACGGCGCCATCCAGATTGGCCAATCCTACCGTTTCCCAACCTTCATAGGCAGGTACTTTTATGGTTTTCCAAAGCTGATCACCAAAATTTGCCAAAGCAGGATTGCCCTGAATGCCTTTTCCGGCTTTCATTTCATTTACCCAAATTTTTCTGTCGCCTGATGTACTTTGCAAGCCCATAAAATGTTCTTGTGCTAAAGCTTCTGCTGCTGCCTGTTTTCCTTCAAAAAGTAATTTCCTGATCTCAGGCAGATATTGGTAAGCTCCTTTCCGGTTATAATCCCTTGGTTTACCTGTCCAAACGGTTTCCTCGTTAAATTGGATATGATCTACAGCCGCTCCGGAGAAAATCATGGCGCCCAATCTACCGTTTCCGATTGGCAAGGCATCTGTCCACTTTTCTGCAACCTTATTGTACCATAAAGTATGGTTATTTTCTTGTGCAAAGCTGCCAAAATGAGCCGTCAATATTAAAAATGATGTGCTTAATAAAAGTTTAAACCTCATATTATTGTCCTTTATCGCCTGAAATAATTTCGATGTTACTGCTTACTTCTTTTTCTTTTTTAACAGCCTCTTTCACTCGTCTAAAATTATTATTTCCTAAGAATATATTTTTAGTCTCGGCCCCATTTAATTTCAAATAAGTAACCGTTTCTTTCGTTGGGAAAGCATTGTACAGGAACAGATCAGATACATTGGTGATATCAATTACAGCCGAATTGGCATGAGGTTTATTACTTTTTAAACCATCAACAATTAAACTATTCACCTTTAATGCCTTTATCGATGCACCTAATTCGGTGTTCACGGTTACGTTATGAAACTCAATATTACTGGAATTTTGAATAGAAAACCCAGTTTTGGCGTCCATATTAATATCATTGAAGGTAATATTATCGATAGGCATTTCTTCTAAACCATTTAAATAACCTGCCTGGTTAACCTGACCGGTGATATTGCTGAAATGGATATTCCTAAAAATCGGTGTACGTTCGGAAACGGGTTCTCCATTTGTTTTTGCGTATTGCATATCGAGTACAATCGCCTGATCTTTAATGTTTTTCATGATGATGTTACTCACCCTAATTTCTTCAACCACACCACCCCTGCCACGGGCTGTTTTAATGCGGATCCCCCTATCTGTTCCCTCGAAGACACAGTTCGAGATGGCTATTTTACGTACATCGCCCGACATTTCACTGCCGATAACTACTCCACCATGACCTGATAACATGGTACAATTGGTAATCACATAATTTTCTGCAGGAACAGCCATTTTTCGTCCAGGCGCATCTTTGCCCGATTTGATGGTAATACAGTCATCGCCCACACTGATGTGGCAATCTGAAATGTGCACATTTTTACAAGATTCAGGATTAATGCCATCTGTATTTGGCGAATGAGGATTGTTGATGGTAACGGCATGAACCTTAACGTTTTCGCAAAATTCTGGATTGATTGTCCAAAAAGGCGAATTGCGGATGGTTATCCCATCTATCAGCACATTTTTACAGAACATCGGTTGTATAAACGGCGGACGAAGAAAACCGCGTTTCATCTGCTTAGGATCATCTGGCAAAATAATATCCTTGTTTAAACCATCAAATGTGGTTTGCCATTTCGATCGCGGTTGCCCTTCCTTATAACCTTCTACAAAATCCCACCATTTTTTGCCATGTCCATCGATAATTCCCCTACCAATAATCGAGATATTCTCGGCTTTATAGGCATAAAACAAAGGCGAAAAACTGGTTACATCAACTCCTTCGTAGCGGCTTTTCACCATGGGTAAATAATCGTCAAAGTTATCGCTGAAATGCAATTCGGCACCGGCATCAATCAATAAAGTAATGTTACTTTTTAAATGAATCGAGCCAGTTAGGTATTTTCCCGCAGGAAAATAAACGGTTCCGCCACCCGCTTTTGACGCCGCTTCTATCGCATTTTTAATTGCTGTTGTAGCCAGTTTACTGCTGTCGTTTTTTGCGCCATATTTAACTACGTTGTAATAAGACTGGGCTTTTGCAGTTAAGACTATGCCAAAAGCAAGGATAAAAATTAAAGCTTTAATAATATTGATGGAATGTTTCATTTGGTTATATTTTATTGTCAAGCCTTGGTTAGTGTCTTCACGAAACAAGATTTTAAGTTTCGGTCTGTAAGGACACAGACCAAGGATTTTCTTTTTAATTCATCTGCACTTTTAAAGGCTTTAAATCCTTCCCTTTATAAATTTCTTTACCATCTACAAATACCAATAATCCTTTGCCTTTATTGTATTTTTTTCCGGTTTTATCCCACAAAATGGTTAACGTTTTATGGTGATACGAAACCTGGTCCAACATGAACCAATCCCACTGGTTTTTAGGGATTAATGGCGAAATTTCGAGCATATTATCCTGACGCGGCTTTATGCCAACCAGATCATTAATAATTAGATCATTAAAGGTAGAGTGATTGTAAAAACTGCTCCTTGGATTATCTCCTTTTAACCATTCACCTGTTTTTTCATCCTGATACTCACCGATGTAAGGTTTTCCATTTTTGACATGGGAAGCAGCATACTGGTGCAGTTCCCGGTAAAAGACTTCGGCATTCATTTTACCATGTTTTTTATAATTCGTGAGCAGATTTGCCAATCCTTTTAAAGTTTGTGAGCTGGCAAACGGCCAAAGTGCTCCATCCCATTCGCAACTGTGCCCTGTTCCCCTTGTTCTAAATGTTGGGTTTCTTCTTTCAGCCGTGGTTACGCCCCAGGGTGCTTTAAATCCA
The DNA here is from genome assembly GCF_018613605.1 of Pedobacter sp. ISL-64. Lineage (GTDB taxonomy): Bacteria > Bacteroidota > Bacteroidia > Sphingobacteriales > Sphingobacteriaceae > Pedobacter. The sequence goes on from NZ_JAGGPU010000006.1 coordinate 161,293, forward strand.
GCAGTATCCAATAACTGATCCCAGGCTTTTGCATAATTTGACTGATCATCCGGCAAGTTAAATTCCCATGGCGTAAAACCGATGGCCTCTCTAACATCCGACGAACCTCCTTTGGCTTTTCTTGTCTCGAAAAATAAAGAAGCAGCATTCCACAAACTATCCTGAACCAGTTTTTTAAGCACAATTGCTTTGTTTTTGTATTTGTCGGCCAAGGTTTTATCACCTAACAAAACCGCCATTTTATCCAAAGCAATGGCATTACCATACATATAACTGTTAATGGTTGGTCGTTGGTTCTGGTCTTTTCGAGATCCACTGATCGATTCTTCCATGCCATCCTTAACATCATGTTGCCAGAACAGGCCGTTTTTAAGCTGCCTTTCCAATTCCCATTTGGTGTAATCTTTATCCAATGCAGGCAAAATTTCCTTCAAAAACCCCTGATCAAGCTGTACCAGATAATTCTGATAAACGGCATCATCTATCCAACTACTAAATTGATGGAAACGTTGTTTGGTTTGGCCAACATCGGCATGGTAAAGCCAGAATTTGATGTAATCTTTTAAATACCGATTATCCTTTAACCACCTGCCTTCGTAAATATGGTGACCTAATGCGCAGCTGATGGAATTATATTTCCCTGCATGTTTAACCGGTTCGATAAATTCAGTGAATATAAACCCCTCAGGCGTTTTAACCAGGTGTTTGCGGTAAGTCCACCAACGGTAATAATAGTTTTGCTCCAATACCGAATCGGGGCATTCGAATAAAGGTACCTGCTCAGCTAACCATGTAAAGGCTTCGGTATTGGGCACATGGTTTTTAACCGCCTCGGTGTCGATAGAATTGAAATAAGTAACATATTTCTTCAGCTTTTCGGTACCCGGAATTGATTTCTGCTGTGCAAAGCCTGTGATTGTCAATACAGACAATGCTGCTGTTGCAATTAAATTTCTTGTATTCATCATTATTCAAATAACCAATCGATGTCTTTTCCTCTACCATCTAAACCTGCATTAAAAATCCGCAGTTCCTGTTTGTCATCAATAAACCCTAAAACCAGGCAGGCCCCTTTACCTAAATTTAAAGTATGTGTTCCTGCAGGAAAAGAATAAGCATGAACATTTACCGGTGGAAAACCATAAGGCACCAACGCATTTGATATTTTTATCTCAGATTGACCATAATTGTTGGCACTCGCATCTGTTTCCAACTGTGGAGGAGCAAGATATTGAGGATCTTTCTGATTAAAAAAGCCTATCAGCAATTTTACAGGTGCTTTGGTGCTGAATCTAATTTCTGTTCCAATTTTAATTTGCTTTTCCTTTGTCAGCTTAATCCCCTTTAAACCCACCAACTGCGCGGCAACTTCTTTAATCTTAATTGCAGTATCTGCGAAAAGCGGTGCATCTTTGGCTATCACATAACTTTCTGTTTCATTTAAGACTTTAACATCAGCAGCGTTGTAAGGCACAATTGCAACAACCGTTCTCTGTTTTATTGATTTCAGAGAATCGATACTTCCTTTAAAATGAGTAAGCTCTTTGGCGAAAACCGGTAGCATCTCTTTCCAATGGATAAAGGTCTTATCCACACCACGCATCGGGATTTTCCGCTGTTTGGTTTGCATGCTATTGGCATACAGGTAACTGTGTTCAGTCAATTTAACCAGTTTAGCATAATGATCTACGCTTTTTTGGAGAAAAGGCAATGCCTGCTCTAAATCAGATACCTGGTTCGAATTTTTATACCGCAGTATCCATAGGGCTGCCTTAACTTTCTCAGCATAAAAATTAGCCATTTCATCATAACAATAGATATCATTTCTAAGCCGCTTAAACTCTGCAGTATCTTTTGTTACAATGGGTGCAGCCTCATTAATAGATTGAATGGCTTTTCTGCCATGTTCAACCACCTCGCGTGCCACCTGAACCGGGGTTTCACCAATATGGCCTTGTTTCTTCCACTCTTTTTCGGCGTACTCGATAATCATTTCGCCTTCTGGGGCTTCCGATTCGTACATTAAGGTAAACAACCCATAACGGAACGGATTAATGAGCTGAGTCATCAGCATGCCCAAGGTTAACGTTTGTCTGTTACCATCGGTAATGCCGTACCTGCGCAAAAGTTTGGGTGATATCTCACCCGATTCTTCATAGGCATTCAGAATAGCTTTACCTCCAGTTAAATTAGCACCATATTTATTAGCCAGCTCATTTCCCCAATAGTTAATTTCTTCACTACGGTCTCTTTGCGAATTCCACGAATATCTTGCCCATTCCTTGTACCAGATCCAATCGCGGTCTACTTCCAATAACCTTCCTTTTACCTCATCAGCCGAATAAGGCCAATCCCAATAACTGGCTTGAGGATATAAATGCAAACCTTTTGCACCATAAATCTTGTTCATCGCCTGAACTGATTTCTGGATAAAGTCTGCCGAACCATAGCGAAAAGGCTCTAGATTAGCTAAAATATGCACGTTAGAAATATTGATCGTACCAATAGCAGCTAATTTCCTGTTTAGATCTGCCCAAGCCCCACGAGGGGTATAAGTAGTTAAAGCCTCACCATTAAACTTATTTTCGGTATATAGACTCTTATATAAAGGTAAAGCAGCTTTCATCACGCTAGGTGCGTCGGTATCATGTGCACGCAATACAATCGGAGGTTCTTCCTTAATGCCGGCTGCTTTTAATCCATCTTTCACCCCGGGAATAATCGTTTTGGTAAACCAATCGATGTCGTCCTGACCAACACCCTCCATTGCCTCACCCAAAGCCACCATTAAACCAACGTTTGGGTACTTCTCTACAAAAGATGAAATCGATTTTCGGGTATAATCGGCAATTAAAGGAATAATCGGGCGGTTCCGATCTTGTGTTTTCAGGCCATGTTTATCGGCAAATGGTTTAGGAATAATAATATTGTAAAACATCTGGATCACCCAAATGCCACGTTTATCAGCTTCTTTCGTTAAAAACTGGAAGATTTCTTCGTTCTTTTTTAAAGTAGCATCATTTACCTCTACTGCATAAGGATAATCTTTTAAGCGCAGCAGCGACGAAAAAGGGTGCCCATTCCATAGATAAAGTGAGTTATAGCGGTTTTCGACCATCATATCCAGGTACTTAATCCACAAAGCTTTATCATAAAGCCAGGGGAAAGTTTCAGGGGTATAAGGATATTCATAAACATCATGGCCTGGCAGGTAATCTGGTTTCTGTAGACCGATACAGGTACCTCTCAGCACCATTTCAGGTTGATCGGAAAGTGCTATCTGTGTAGGTAATTTACCCGTGCTGCTGATCTGATCGGCCAATTCTATACAGCCATATAAAGCACCGGATGCATCGTTACCAATTACATAAAGCAGCCCGTTTTTCCCCGTGTAGATATGAAAGCCTTCTTTTTTAGCAACTGAGATTTTATTCTTGATTTCTAGCGGAAGGTTATTGATAAAAAGTTTATCCGAAAACACGCCAATCGCGATGCCGCTGTAAGTAGCGGTAAGTTTATCTTTTTGTTCGATTTTGGTCGAATAATTTAAGTTAACTAAGGCTTTAGACAATTTTTCTGCGCCAAAACGCACACGAATATGATTTTCTGTAGAAATTACAATTGTTTTTTGCGCGCGCTCAGCAGCGTTAGAAAATGGTACAGCTAAAAAATAACAGAAGATAAAAATCAGAAAATTTCTCATTCAAATTGGCTCTAATAACAAAACCTATTTTTACAGGTTTTTATGTGATATTTGGTTAATACTATATTTAAATATAAAGATATTATTCAAATATAAGTAATAATACCGAATGGCTTTGTAAAATTTATGCAAGGTAAGGCTATTAGAATAGCCAGAATAACATATGACAATATCTGTTAATATTTAGGCAAGAAGATAAAATTTTTAATCAAGAATATTTATTTTATTTGTATTCGTATTCTAATCAATTATAATTTATAATCATATACATGTTTTCACTAAAAAACAAAAAAGCCGTAGTTACAGGCGGGGGAAGCGGCATAGGAAGAGCTATTGCAACTATTTTAGCTAAACAGGGCGCTGAGGTTCACATCATCGAACTGGGGACTGAACACGCCCAGGATACTTTAGATGAAATTAAAACAAATGGCGGATCGGCATTCAGTTATGGATGTGATGTTTCAGACCATAATGCGGTTCACGAAGTTTTTAAACAGATCGGAAATATCAATATCCTGATTAATAACGCAGGTATTGCACATATTGGCAAAGCTGATACTACAGAAGAAGCTGATTTTGACCGCGTTATGCGCGTAAACGTAAAAGGCGTTTATAACTGTTTGCATGCGGCCATTCCACAGATCCGTTTAGCTGGCGGAGGTGTAATTATTAATATGGCGTCAATTGCCGCGCTAATTGGTCTTCCAGATCGTTTTGTTTATAGTGCGGCAAAAGGTGCGGTAAAAGCAATTACCATGAGCGTAGCGAAAGATTATATTGGTGAAAACATCAGGTGTAACTCTATTTCGCCTGCGCGGGTTCATACGCCATTTGTTGACGGCTTTTTACAGAAAAACTATCCGGATAACATCCCTGAAATGTTCGAAAAACTTTCTAAAACACAACCCATTGGCAGAATGGCCAAACCAGAAGAGGTTGGTGCCCTGGCTTTATACCTATGTAGCGATGAAGCTTCATTTATTACAGGCTGCGATTACCCAATTGATGGTGGATTTACTACCTTAAACAATTAATAAATATTTTCAAATACAATAAAGCATTTTATAATGAAATTAATACGATTTGGCGAAGCCGGAGCTGAAAAACCCGGGGTAATTATAAACGATAATTATTTCGATGTTTCTGCATTGGTTAAAGATTATAATGAAGAGTTTTTTGGTGGTGATGGCTTAGCGCAATTAAAGGCTGCTATTGCATCGGCTGATTTACCACAGGTTGATAAAGGTGTACGCCTTGGTCCTGCTTTGGCCCGTCCTTCAAAAATTATCTGTGTGGGCTTAAACTATAAAGACCACGCTGCAGAAACCAATGCTCCTATCCCTTCAGAGCCAATTTTGTTTTTCAAAGCTACTTCAGCGATTGTTGGACCTAACGATGATCTGATCATTCCAAAAAACAGTAAAAAAACCGACTGGGAGGTGGAATTGGCCATTGTGATTGGTAAAAAAGCGAGCTATGTTGCTGAAGAAAATGCTTTAGACCACATTGCTGGTTATGTTTTGCATAACGATTATAGCGAGCGCGAGTTCCAGATCGAAAGAAACGGACAATGGGTAAAGGGAAAAAGCTGCGATACCTTCGCACCTATCGGACCATTTATTGCTACCCAGGATGAAATTGCCGATGTGCACAATCTTCGACTTTGGTTAACGGTAAACGGAAAAACCCTGCAGGATGGTAATACCTCAAACCTGATTTTTAATGTCCCGTTTATGATTGCTTACATCAGTCAGTTTATGACGCTTTTACCAGGTGATGTAATTACAACTGGAACACCGGCTGGCGTAGGTTTAGGTCAAAAACCCGAACCTTGGTATTTAAAAGCTGGTGATGTGGTAGAATTGGGTATTGATGGCTTAGGCTCGAGCAAGCAAACTGTTAAAGCCTACAGTGGAAACTAATATGAAAAGATACTGTTTAACACTCGATCTTGTAAATGATGAAAAGCTGATAGAAGAGTATAAGCAGTATCATCAATCGGTTTGGCCTGAGATTAAAGAAAGCATTACTTCTTCTGGCATTGATGATCTGGAGATCTATTTATTAGGGAACAGGCTGTTTATGATTATGGAAGTGAGTGAAAGCTTTTCTTTTGAGGAAAAATCGAAAGCCGATTTAGCCAATCCAAAAGTGCAGGAATGGGAAAATTTGATGTGGAAATTCCAACAGGCACTACCAGGCTCGAAACCAGGAGAAAAATGGATCCTGATGGATCAGATCTTTAAACTTTAAATAGCTTTTTTAATGATTGATACACACGTACATTTTTGGAATTTCGATCCGGTTAGAGATAGCTGGATAAATGAAGATATGTTTGCCATCCGTAATGATTTTTCTCCGAAAGATCTTATAGGGGTATATAACGATCTTCAAATCACGGGATGTATAGCTGTGCAGGCTAGCCAATCGGAAGAGGAAAACCAGTTTTTGTTATCGCTGGCAGCGCAAAATGAAATTGTAAAAGGGATTGTTGGATGGGTAGATTTACTCGATCCGAATTTAGACGAACGTTTAACTTACTGGAGTAATTTCAAGAAGATTAAAGGCTGGCGACATATTTTACAAGCTGAAAACGCAGATTTTATCCTGAATAAAAAGTTTATTGCTGGCGTTAATCTTTTAAAAAAATACAATTACACTTACGATTTATTGTGTTATCACGATCAATTAGCAGCTATCATACAAATGGTTGATCAAATCCCCGATCAACCATTTGTATTGGATCATTGTGGCAAACCGGATGTTAAAAGTCAGGAGATAAAATCTTGGTCTGAAAATGTTAAAGTATTGGCTTCAAATCCAAATGTACTTTGCAAGGTATCCGGTTTACTTACTGAAGCAGACTGGAAAAACTGGACAGAAAAAGAGCTTTTTAATTGCTTTGATGTGGTATTCGAACATTTTGGTCCTGAAAGGGTAATGTATGGTAGCGATTGGCCGGTAATGCTGCTCAGCAGACCTTATCAGGACTGGTTTAATTTAGTTACTAAATACGCTGAGCAATTCTCTGCAGCTGAAAGGAAATTAATTTTCACCGATAATGCGAAAGCTTTTTATGGAGTTTAATATGCTTGATTCTTATAACTGCCGTCATCCTGAACTTGTTTCAGGATCTATTAACTTTAGTAAATAGGAGTAGCATGAAAGATGCTGACCACGAAGTAGCTATTAGGCTTTTAAAAACAATAAAAGCCATTAATAAAACAAGTTCAGCATGACGAACCTCACCTGCTTGGACCCTTTAGAAAAAGAGTGTAAGCAATAAAATAAGTATGAGGAACGCGAGAAACTAATTCCGTGTGACCCGTGTGTAACTAAAATTAAAACTAGCTATAACAGCGTTAGCATATCGTATTTTACGATTTGTAAGCACAATTATTCCTAGCGAGGGTAAGCAAATGACTAATGATAGCCCACATAAAACGATAAATACAAAACAGCAGATAGAGCAGGATGGAAAATAGAATATAAAATATTAGTTTTCGCTTTTTGAAATAGATCTGACCAATACAATATTAAATATGAGTAAAAAGATTACATTCCCTTACAATCCTCAATTCCCTTCTGTAGCCGACTTAAGAAAAAAGGCAAAATCAAGGATTCCTAAATTTGCTTTTGACTACCTGGAGGGTGGTTGTAATGAGGGACTTAATTTATCGCGAAACGAGAGCGACTTCGATAATATTTACCTTAAACCGAATTACTTACGTGTTGGTGGAGATATCGACATGTCGGTTGAATTATTTGGCCGTCGTTACAGTGCTCCATTTGGCGTATCTCCGATTGGTTTGCAAGGTTTAATGTGGCCTAATGCACCCGAAATTTTAGCTAAGGCTGCAGCTAAAGCCGATATTCCTTATACATTAAGCACCGTATCCACCAGTAGTATCGAACGAATTGCCGAAGTATCTGAAGGAAAAGCATGGTTTCAATTGTATCATCCTACGGAGAATAGCCTGAGGGATGATATCTTAAATCGCTTAAAAGCCGTTGAATGCCCGGTATTGGTTGTTCTGGTAGATGTGCCTGCATTTGGTTTACGATATAAAGAAATCAAGAGTGGTTTATCCATTCCGCCAAAAATGTCAATCAATAATATCTTACAGGCTTTTGCCCGTCCGCTGTGGGGAATTAAAACCCTACAACATGGAATTCCATCGTTTGCTACCTTGAAGCCTTACATGGAAAAAGGAATGGACATGTCGCAACTGGGACAGTTCATGAACAAAACATTTACCGGTAAGGTTGATATTGAAAAGGTTTCTGCCATTCGTGATCTTTGGAAAGGACCTTTAGTACTGAAGGGAATCGCGACTGATGAAGATATGCAGGCTGCTATCCAGATCGGTGCCGATGGTGTGATTGTTTCCAATCATGGCGGCAGACAAATTGACGCAGGCGAATCCTCAATCAATTCACTGATCAAATTGGCGAACAATCCACTATACAAATCAAAATTGAAGATCATGTTGGATGGCGGTATCCGTTCAGGTGTTGATTTAGCAAGAGCACATGCCGTTGGATCCGAATTCAACTTTATGGGCCGACCTTTTATGTACGGAGTTGGCGCTTTAGGTAATGAAGGAGGCGATCATACCATCAATATGTTCAAAACTCACTTATACCAGATCATGCAACAATTAACCATTGAGAAAATTACACAATTTCCTGATCGGTTATTAAACCCTTAAAGCCGAATTTGCAAATAAAATAAACAAAAAAAGCAAGACTAGAAGTCTTGCTTTTTTGTTTGAAATCTCATAAATGATCTTAGTCAATTTTCTGAAGTATTGTTATTTCAAAAATTTATACGTTGTACTCGTTTTATAAGTTTCGCCCGGTTTAAGCACTGTCGACGCAAAATTTGCATGATTTGGCGCATCAGGAAAATGTTGTGTTTCTAAACAGAAAGCTGAACGGTGAGGATATGATTTACCACCTTTACCATCTTTATCAGCACCTGTTAAAAAGTTACCACTGTAAAACTGTAAGCCTGGCTCGGTGGTATAAACTTCCATTGTTATTCCTGTAACGGGACTTTTAACGGTTGCAATAGCCGTTTTGCCATCATGGTGAGTTAATACAAAATTATGATCGTAACCTTTGCCGAACTTTAACTGCTGATCATTTTCTTCGATCGATTTTCCGATGGTTTTAGCCTTGTTAAAATCAAATGCTGTTCCAGCTACAGCCTGCAATTTACCTGTTGGAATAAGGGTAGAGTCTACTGGTGTATAGGCATTTGCATCAATCGTTAATTCGTGATCTAAAATCGTATTGTTTCCCTCTCCATTTAGGTTAAAATAAGCATGATTGGTTAAATTTACAACAGTCGTTTTATCAGTAGTAGCTAAATAATCAATCTGCAAAGCATTATCATCAGTTAAGGTATAAGTTACCTTCACATCTAGTTTCCCTGGATAACCTGCTTCGCCATCATTTGAAACATAACTCAACTCTAATTTTTGTCCATCTAATTGTTTAGCATCCCAAACTTTCGAGAAAAAGCCATCTGTACCACCGTGGAGGGTATTAACACCGTCATTAAGCTGTAGCGTATATTCTTTTCCTTCGAGCGTAAATTTACCTTTACCAATGCGGTTTCCGTATCTACCAATTAAGGCACCAAAAAATGGTTCGCCTTTTTTGCGATAAGACCCCACACTATCATAGCCCAAAACCACATCTGTTAACTTATTATTTTTATCGGGTACCAAAAGTGAAACTACCCTCCCGCCATAATTGGTAATGGAAACTGAAGCACCTTGTTTATTTTTTAAAGTATAAAGCTTCACACTTTTGCCATCAATAGTAGTGGTGTATTTTAACGAATCAGTTTGCTCGGTTGTTTGTGTCCCTTTATCCGATTTTTGGTTACAAGAAGTAAAAGCTACAGCTAAACACAATGTAGCGAAGGGCAAAGCCTTAAGAAATATTTTTTTCATGGATTAAAAATTTGAGGAAGCAGACCTGCAATTGCGCACAAAATTAGATACGGCTTCATATTGATTTATTTTTGGTTAAGGCTAATGTAGGAAAAAATTATTAACGTTAAAGTAACGATTATACTTATTTTTTCATAATATCGGTGAGGATTCTCAACAGTAAAAAAAATCACATAATTTAGCAGCCATATGCATAATTTAAATTTCAAGCCAAAGGCTTTTCTTTTTGATTTGAACGGCACTATGATTAACGATATGGAATACCATACCTTAGCCTGGTACAGCATCATGACAGAAGATTTAGGTGCCAAACTTGATTACGAAAACGTAAAAAAGGAAATGTATGGTAAAAACCACGAAGTTTTAGAACGCGTTTTCGGAAAAGATAAATTTAACGCCGAAGAAATAGAACGCCTTTCTATTGATAAAGAAAAGCGTTATCAGGAAGGCTACATGCCCCATTTAGCGCTGATTGAAGGACTGGATCATTTTTTGGAACGCGCAAAAGAGGCTAACATTCCAATGGCGATCGGATCTGCTGCGATACCTTTTAATATAGATTTTGTGGTAGATGGATTGAATATCCGTCGTTATTTGGATGCAATAGTGAGTGCAGATGATGTAAAAACAAGCAAGCCAGATCCCGAAACTTTTATAAAGGCAGCGGCAGCATTAAATATAACACCGGCAGATTGCCTGGTTTTCGAAGACGCACCAAAGGGTGTAGAGTCGGCTTTAAATGCAGGTATGCCTTGTATTGTATTAACTACAACACATACTATCGAAGAATTTGAAGGTTATCCGAATATCTTGGGTTATATTACAGATTATAACGATGCTAAATTAAATACGCTTTTTTAACATGGGAAAATATTTAAATCAAAAACCTGTTCTTGTTGCAGTAGACTGCATTATTTTTGGTTATGACGGCGATCAGCTAAAGCTTTTGGTAATAAAAAGGGCAATAGAGCCTGTAAAAGATAAGTGGAGTTTAATGGGTGGTTTTATCGGTGAACATGAAGATCTTGATGGTGCCGCCAAAAGGATTTTATTGGAATTAACAGGATTACACGATGTTTACCTGGAGCAACTTCATGCTTATGGTAGTCCAGATCGGGATCCTATCGAACGTACGGTTTCAGTAGTTTACTTTGCACTGATCGATATTAATAAATATAGTAAACAGATCAATGATCAGTACCATGCCGAGTGGTTTAAACTAAAAGAAGTTCCCGAATTAATTTTCGACCACGATATAATGGTTAAGGCCGCTATGGATAAAATCCGCTATCAGGCAGCCCTCCACCCTATTTTATTTGAGCTTTTACCAAAACGGTTTACTATACCACAGTTGCAGGCTTTATACGAGCAGGTTTACGATTCGCCAATAGACAACCGGAACTTTATCCGGAAGATTACTGCCAGTGGATTGTTAATTAAACAAGCCGACAAGGACAAATCAAGTTCGCGCCGTGGGGCCTTTTATTTTAAACTGGACAAAAACAAACACAAGGCACAGTTTCAGTCTTTTCTCAATTTTATCCCAAAAACGAGTGAATAGGCAATGATTTGAAAAAATGTTACCCATTTAAAAATAAATTTTAAAATTGTTTTTGGGCTTACAAAATTTAAAATCAACCAGTTAGAAGCGCCAATTTTACATGAACTAAAAAACAATAAAAACATTTTCAAAAAATGTTTGCAAGAAAAGGATAAATCCCTATATTTGCACCTCCTTAAACAAAGGGAAATGATTCCGTAGCTCAGCTGGTAGAGCATTACACTTTTAATGTAGTGGTCCTGGGTTCGAATCCCAGCGGGATCACTTAGTAGAGATAAAAAGCGCACATTGGTGCGCTTTTTTCGTTTAAAATGCCTTCTACACTGCATTTTTCCAAAAAAGCATTTCAAAGAAATTCAAAGTATTTCAATTAAAATGGTGCCCCTTTTGGTGCCCCATATTTAATCCTAAATTGGGGCACCGAATTTCTAAAAAGACTTGTGAGACATGGTTTTTAGGGAATCAATGTGTTTTCTCCGGCAGTTACCAGAGAGAGAATTTTGATCACTTAAAAGTGCAGGAAATGAAAAGCAATCAAAAACTTTTAATCATGTTTTGGCTTAAAAAGTCCAAAACAACCAAAGATGGACAGGCTCCACTTTATGCTAGAATTACAATTGATGGCAAGGACGAAGAAATTGCAGTCAGCCGAAAATGTAAACCTCAATTCTGGGATACCGATATCAAGCGGGTAACTGAATCTTCAGCGGACGCCCGGATAACGAACCTCAGAATTGCCGAGATTGAACTTAATCTCCAAAGGCAATTCATAGTACTTCAAAGCCAACATGATGCAATTACACCATTAATGCTCAAAAACGCATTTCTGGGTCTGCCAGTCAATTTTGATAAGAGCATTGATCCGGTATGTGAGAAGGTTGAGCGAAAGCTATTAGAAGTTTTATCTGACTTCATTGAAAAGTTTGAGAAGCAAGTAGAAAAAAAGAAGCGTTCATACGAAACACTCAAACACTGGCGGTCAACTAAAACGAAAATAGCCGCTTTTATTTCATTTCAATATGCTGTTGAAGATATTCTACTATCTGAAATAAAATATTCATTTGCAGAGAAGTACTATGATTACATGACACTGGAGGTAAACAAACCACTTTCTGAACTTTCAGCTAAAGGCCAAATTAAGAAGTTGAAGCAAATACTTACTGGTTGTGTTACAAAAGAGTATATAAGCAAAAATCCCATCCAAGGGTTTAAATGCAGTGGTGGTGACAAGGACGTTATGCCATTGGAAATGGAACAAATTCAAAGAATTTATTTTAAAGAGTTTTCTGTGAAGAGACTGGAAGAGGTAAAGGACGCGTTTATATTCCAGTGTTTTACAGGCTTTGCATATCAGGATGTTTATGCTTTATCCAAAGATAATATTATAAAAGTAGGCAATAATGGAGAGCTATGGCTGATTAAGGACCGAGGCAAAACGGACGTTTCAGAAATGGTGCCTATACTGCCAATAGCAAAAGAAATTATCGACAAATATGCTGATCATCCATATTGTATAGAAAATAATTGTCTGCTACCTATTAATAGCAACGCGAGATATAACGGTTATTTAAAAGAAATCGCAGATATATGCGGTATTGTTCCCATCAACAAAGATGATCGTGAACTTGGCAGCCATAAAGCACGTCACACATTTGCAGATATGATGTTAAATAATGGTGTTCCATTGGAGGACGTAAGTAAAATGCTCGGCCATAAAAGTATCCGTACAACACAACGATATTGCAGGGTAAGAAAGAATAGAATTAGCGAAAACATGGCAAAAGTTAAGTCAATTTTGTTCACTGTGGACGGTCAATTAAAAGAGGTTAGCTAATTTGAAAATGATAATTAGCCTGTTTCAAAGAGACTTTGGATCTAGTATTCAAAGTCTCAATTGTTAAAACGAGTGATTGATAATTAAGAGAAAAAGTATGAAACGAATAATGGTTATGGGCGATATCCACGGTGCTTTCAATGCACTTGCCCAATGCCTGGAAAGGTCAGGATTTGATTATGAAAATGATATATTAATTCAACTAGGCGATATTACTGATGGATATCCCCATGTGTATGAGTGCGTAGAGGAACTATTGAAGATTAAAAATCTTATTGCGATTATAGGCAATCACGATGCCTGGTTTATGGAATTTATAAATTCAGACTTCCATCCATATTATTGGGGGTATGGGGGCAAAGGAACACTTATATCATACCTGAAAAATTGCTGCAAAGAAGGAATCTATTTTGCCACAGGTAGCGGGTTCAAAACTTCTCTGGTTTCTAAGGATATTCCCCAAACGCATAAGGACTTTTTCAATAATCAAATGCTTTACCATATTGATAAAAAGAGGCGGTGCTTTGTACATGCTGGTTTCAATCGATACCTGTCATTTGGGGAGCAAAGAGAGGCAGATTATTACTGGGACAGAAGTTTATGGAATCAGGCACTGGAACATAAAGCAACCAGCAACAAAAAAGAGCACTTTGAGATAGCCACAAATTTTAGGGAAATTTATATTGGACACTCACCTACAACCCGCTGGGGGCAAAACAAGCCAATGAAAGCATATAACATTATCAACATGGACACAGGGGCAGGTCATTCCGGCCGGTTGACCATTTTAGATGTTGACAGCAAAGAATTCTGGCAATCAGACTCGGTTGAAGAGCTTTACATCGAAATTTCAGGACATGATTATTAATAAATCATATAGCGATTGTTTAAAGAAGCTATTAAGGTATGCAATGTATATATAAAAAGGCCGCCTTAATCTATCTCCAAACCCATTCCCAGGCAGTCATCTTCCAATCCTTAATCGTATTGCCATTCTGGCTTTTCCAAAACCGTTGTGTGTAAAAGCAATAGAATTCTAAAGCCTTTTGCTCAGTTAGTCCCTTCTGTAAAAACCAAATTATAACATGGCTCCGGGCAGGTGGAATGTCCTTTCCGAAGCCATTTTCTTTAACATCCTCTATCATTTAGAATTACTTTTACGCTTTTCAAACATAGTATGTATATCATCGCGGTCATAATAGATTGCACCGCCTACCTTCATAAAGGTAACAACTTTACTATTTCGCAATGTTTGTAAAGTGCCAGGTGATATATCCAGCAATTTCATGACCTCCCTGGATTTCATCCATTTTTTTATAGGTTCGCCTGAAAACTCTTTTATTATTTGTCTGAATTCAAAAACTAATTGTAGCCTGAATTTTTCAAGGTCATCTGCTGTTACCAACCCGTCCTTAAGGAGCCTCCTGTTCTCGCTGTTTTCTTCTTGTCTCATACACTTTCGCTTTCACCTCGTCACCAATTAATTAAAGATTACCCTGCTGCCTTTTCTTTTGAACGAAGGCTCATAAAGTAAATAACCGTACTCACTCAATTCAATGATCGTTCTATAGTAAGTCCTGTTTGAAACTTTAGCAATACTTGTTATGTCATTTGGGAACACCTTCAATTCATCATCAAAAGACGATTTGATCCATAATGAATATACTGCTGTAAACACAGCAATATGTGCCATGCCTATACGCGCATCTGTCTGTATCCTTTCAAAAAAAAATTCATATTTATCACTTTCAACCATCTTACGTTCGATTACTATTAATGGATTTTCATTCCGTTCCTAACTTCATTTTTCTGTTCCTGTACCACCTCATATTTGAATGCTGTAGCAGTCATTGGGAACTGAATGACATTGTTAGCCCCGCCAAACACGCTAAGGGACTGGGTTTGAGGATTTGCTTGTAACTCAATCTTCTTTCTGTTTGTATGAACCTCAACTTTCTCACCGTTCTTCAAATCCTCTATAATTTTATGTTTTACCTGTGGGGATTGAAGTTCATCAATATTCAATTCAGAAAGTTTTCTTTCAATATCAAAACCATAGTCCGGGGGAAAAACTTTCGCACGGAAACTGCCATCCGGATATTTATCATTGAAATCAAGTTGCACCCAATCCTGCCCGTTACAAACTGCCCGCCCGCAAAGTAAATGATACGCCTGTTTAGCTGTCACCTGTTCCAGAGGTCCATCTTTCTTTACTGTTAAGTACCGGTGTTCTATACTATTATCCTCTGTCTTACAGGAGGCATGATAACTATCCATCGTGTACTGTCCTGAGTGGTCCATCTTGAAACTAAGATCGAAGTCCATCCGGTCAGTGGGATTGATGTAATAGGTAGCAGGGATTGTAAACTCCCTGCTACCTTTCTGGATCGCCCGCTCGACAAGATGGAAACTTTTAGCAAAACCGGCAGCGGACACATCTGATCGCAGTTGGTTCATATTATTGCTGATCCCGGCACTGGCCTGTTTATATACTCTTTCCGACATGATACTTCTCATAAACCTATTCAATAGCCTCGAAATAAAACGTGGGTATAGCTGGAGTTCCAAATCATTCCGGTTTTTTCTCAAAACGTTCAAGCCTATCCTTTCGTCCGGATTGGAAGTATGCCTGTATTTTAATAAAAGGCCGTCGTAGTAATCGAGCTTGTCTTTTAGAAATGGCCTACTCTCAATTACTGAAGGCTTGAATAGTCTTGAAAAATTCTGCTCACGGTTTTCCCATCTCAATAAATCCTGTTCAATCCTGCTTAGCTCATGTTCCATATCAGTATGCCTTTTATTGCTTCATTTAATTCACAAGCTATGCCCGAAGGCCCCTGCTATGATTTTGCTTCGTATCTTCTTCCGCTACATCGCCGCCCTTCTTACCTTTCTTTTTACCCACAGTCACCGGATCACTTTGTTTTTGGTCATTTTCCTGCTTCAGTCCTTCAGCAGTTCCTTGCTGCCTTTTCAAGGAAAGAAGAACAGGCTTCATATCCTTGTCATACTGATTGACCATATTGTGCTTTGGATTAGCTTCAAAATACATTTTATCAGTTGTTCCATCAGGCTTGGTATAATCAGCTATCTGAATATTGCCTCTTTTCATAGAATCAAAGAACTGTTTCGCTGTATCTTCATTGTCAAGAACAGGCAATGGAATTCCTTCAAACTTTTTCTCCAGGTCAAAATTGTACTCCTTCACAGCCGGGCATATCCCGTTTGCATCAGGTTTAGTGAAATCTATGTACTCCCATGCATTATACTTCCGATTATTCCTGGGCTCTTTTTCATCAACATACACGTAGTCCTTATTAATCGCCCTTCCTTCCATCTGGTTAAAAGCTTCCTTAAAAGTCAGTGTGCTGTTTATCCACTGTTTATTCTCTTCGCCAGCCTCATTTTTTGTGATTACAGGGTCAGCTCTTTTAAATTTATAATTCCTGCTGTATTCCGGCTTCCCCTCATGTTTTACGGTCAGATCATAATGGTTGGCGAAATAGTTTTTCTGCTTCGACAGGCCGCAGTTTATATTCGCTGTTGCGGTGGCCGTCCCAATGGTTTTTGTTAGCTGAAGGGAAAAAGCATCCTTGCCTTCATTCATATTCCTGATCAATTCTTCACGCGAAATATCTTTCATGTCACTGTAAAAAAACTGCTGCTCCAGGGCCTTCAAATTCTCTTCTTTCATAACCTTTGTTTTTAATTATTCATTTAATAATTGTTATTAACTACTGTACTTAAACTTCAACAGATAAAAATCACCTGATCACTTTTGCCCCTATAATTGACCTGTTCTTAATCTTCAGTTCAAGGTGCCTGCCTCCCTGTTTCTCCATGAGTTGGACAATGAGTATCTTTTTGTCCGGAATCGTAAATTTTGGAATGCTGGCAACAACTGTCTGCCTGCTTTGTCCCCTTATGATCCTGGCATTACCGGTAACCTGCTGTGGCAGCAGTTCGCTCTCCTGCGTTGCAGTACGCTTTGCTTTCTTCTGATCGCGGATATAGAACCGAAGCTGGTCAATATCATAGGCAATATTGGAATTGTTCGCTAATTGCAATTGGAAGTATAACATCTGCCCTTTGATGTAAATCCCTTCGAGCTGCAAACTGATATCATACTTAGCATCCTTAATGCCATTTAACACCGGTGACCTGGTGGACACCTGTTCGGCCAGATCCTGTATGCTCGCTTCATTGTCGGTAGTAACTGAGAACATCGCCTGGCCTGCGGTTGATCCGGCTTTCAATCCGGCCTGAACATTCAGGGCGATGGGCCTGTCTGTATAATTTACGATATAAGAATAAAGCTTTCCATCAGCCGTAATCACAGTAAGGTTCGTTTCCTTGAACCCCTGTACGGCTGCCTTTAGCTGCAAGATGTTTTCTACGCCTTTGGCGATCTGTACCATGATGTCTTTGCTGCCCTTATCCACACTTTTAACCGCATAAGGAAAAATGAGGTTGGTGGTTTTCAAAAAGGTAACTGAAAGCGCCTCCGGCTGTATAACAGCGGATTGAGGTACATTATTCTGTGCATGGGTTAGCACACTTGTTAAAAGGATAATCCCAGTTATCCATACTGCTCTGATCTTTTTCACACTCAGGAATTTTAAATTGTTAATCGGTTATTTATTATTCGTCTTTCTGTTTGTCATCGCGGAGAAGCACTTTGTACCCCGCCTTTACCATAACTTTTATCAGCTTTATTTTTTTACTGAATAAGGTCTTCGCTGCCTCAATGCCTGCACCGGCCGCCTGTGCGCCAAGAGATTGGTCGAAAGTATTCAACCCGATGCCCTGTATCGTCTGTTCGGTTGATTGTTTGGCAACATCCCTGGCTATAGCGCCGGGAATATATATGCCATCCATCCCATCTATATCAAATACCGAAAGCTGGACAGGGAACAAAGACTTTTTATATCTCAGGCTGGTAATTTTAATGATCAGCCTTTCTCCATCGAGTGATACCGTACCGTAGACAAAATTGTCTTTTGGCACCAGGGTGCCTTTAACATGGATGGTATCCAACAGCCTTAACTTTACGGTAGAACCATTAACCAGTGTTTGGTTTTCGTGTACTACTGCTTCAATCGCGTTTTGGGCATCCTCATCGGATAGGCTACTTTCTACCCCGTAAAAGCCAATGCCAGGAAATCCGGAACCGGCAAGCCCATCACTATTTTCCAAAAATGATATGCGGTCTTTTTTCACCCCTGTTAACACAGAATATACCTGTCCCTTCCTGCTGTCTTCGGACTGTTTTATTTTCTCCCTCACCCGTTCCGGGTGTTGTATATCCAGTATCTTTTCGAGCATATTATTGAGCTGCTTTGTCTCCGGATCATCAACACCGCCGTTATCCTGCATACTGTGCATCATCTGTTCGAGGCGATCAATATCGCCCGGATCAATGGCACGCTTTCCATTTGTGGAATTATAATGCTGCCCATCTTGCGTGTTATCATTGATGGGCTGGTTAAGTGCTTTGTTTAACGCTCCGAGCTTTTGATAAATCCTCGCTTCATTGTCAGCGCCATAATTTGGATTTGAACCGTCAGGATAAGCGTTCGAAAAACCTTGCAGGCCAGTGCTGCTTAATTGTCCACCTGTTAACTGCGGATTTTGAGCATAAGGATCATTTACATTCTCTTTCCTGTTTTGCATGGAATCGGAGGATGCCTTATCGTAATAAGCCATCTTATCCATTTCTTTGTTTTCAATATGGGCATCCGGCAGCTCCTGGTTGAGCCCTTTACCTATAACTTCCGTGGCCGGTTTACTTTGTCCACCACCCAGGGCATAAAAACCCATCGTGAGGAATGGAACAACCAAAACCGGCAGTATCAAAAGGAACTTCTGCTTTTTGGTGTAATTTGTTTTTCGTCTCATCTTTTTACTTTTTTGTTTGTTTTAAATATTACCAGTTACCAATATTGCTTGTAGCCTTTTCGGCTGCAGCAATCCTTTCCCTCGCTATTGCTATATAATCAGTTGCTCGTCCCATATGCTGTGACCGATCATTCTTTTCAATTCCTATATACCTACGTTGTTCTAATGCAGCAGCGACAAGGAAGCTTCCACTTCCGCAGGCATTGTCCAAAATAATTTCACCAGGCCGTGAATAGGTACGTATGAGCCATCGCCCAAGAGCAACAGGCTTCTGTGTTGGATGAAAGGTGCCATCTACTTCCGCAGTCGTACAATAAATCCAATCCTGCAAATTTTCTTCAAAGAATAATACGTCTGAGGGAAAGCGTTTACCATCCATATTTTTACAATGAAATGTTCCAAAATTGCCATACGACCCTGATTTATTATCTTTTCGGATTCCTCTGTTATAGGACTTGCCCTGTATTTTCTGAGGATAATAAGTAGCTTGTTTATTGTAGAAAATGCATATATCCTCGTGCCTGCGTAAGGGCTGTTTGTTGGCATTTAAGAAATTGCCTGCCTTTGACTTTATCCAAACAATTTTATACTTAAACCAGGAAGGATTGCTATTAATTAATGTCCCTGTAAACCTGTGCTGACCAGTAAGGGCAATTACTCCATGAGGTTTGATAATCCGCTTATATTGCATCCATAGTTTCTCGAGGTTTATCTCCGTATCCCAATTGTTCTGTGTTATTCCATAGGGCAAATCACAAAGAATCATATCGACACTATGTTCTGGAAGTGATGGCAATACAGTAATGCAGTCCCCTTCAATTATCTTGTTCACAAATTCCATTTCAATTTTTTTATTTAACATCTACTTCAGCAACTCTTCAAGATGGTGCAGACTATCCAATAGCCCGGGTCTTTGTTGCAGGAAACTATCCCTTGCCTTCCTTCCTGACTCCGACTTACCCATGCTATCAAGATATCTATGAAAATTTTTCATCCGCAGTAACATCAGCGTATCATCCTGCTTTTTATAATCATTTTTCCCTACCGGCATTAGCGGCTTCTGTATGCTTTCTATTTTGGGAAACAAATTATCCGACTGCCATAATGCGGCATAAATAATGAACGCAGAGTAGCATGTGGCCAGCACTGCTATATTAATTACCCATACTTTCAATGCCCTGGTGCTTAAACCGGAAGTGAGCCTTTGCATGCCTCCGGCCCATTTGCTCTGTACTTTCAGGACTATAAATGCAATGCATTCAGCCGGTCCTTTCTTTTTCTGTTCCTTCTCCCGCACCTGATCTTTATTCTTCATCATCTTCTATCTGGTTTTAATGTCGATGTCCTTATTCTCTATAATATTCCAGCGTTCAATTAAGAACCCATGCGGGTTGTTATCAGACCTTGAAACCGTTCTGAGTAAACCTTCCGTGATAAGGCTCCTTGTAGCAATGGAAGTTGTGCGGGTTATGACCTGTTTCCCATAGAACCGGAAGGAATAAGGCTGCTGGTCGAGGTTGAGGGTAATGCTGTCCATGCTGACTACCTGGCTTAAGTTACCGCTGATGATGTTGTCGTAATAGTTGCTTTCTTTAAGGTTGTCGTATTGCTTTTTCGCTGATCCATCTGCGAGGTATAAAGCCCTGGTTACATTGGCCTGTATCAGTTTTTCATCAGGCGAAAGGGTGAAAAAGAACTCATGGAAAGTCCGGATATGATCCTTAGCCTCTACCGGGATATTATCTTTTCTTTCAGCAGCATAAGCCTCCAGCACCTTGCCGTTTGCCACCACATACACCTTACTCTGCAATACACTGATCGTTTGAAATGCCTTAAATATGGTAAGCGCACTAAGCAGTACAGAAATGGAAATAACTATAATGGAAAATCTTTTAATGTGCCTGAATGCTGTGTCGATATTTTTTGTTTTAGTGAACATGTGCTCTTTTTTTATCCGTTTGATTTACCTTTTAGTTTGTCTGCCAGGTACGCACCCGACCTTCCGATTCCCGCACCAATACTGCCCGTTGCACCCTGGCCAGCTTCACCATTGTACCCTCTTTGAATATCGTTGGGAATATTTGCAATCGCACCGGCGGTACCTAAAGCCTTATTTACCGCTGCCTTCCCCGTTGATGCGCCAAAGCTGCCTGCGCCGCTGGCCGATGATGAGGTAAGGCTGGTTACTTTCTGTAGCATTGCGCCACCACCACCGGCATTTACAATAGAGTTTGCAACAGAGGGCACCGTGAAATACCCGACGATCCCGATCAGCATAAATATTAAGTATCCTGCATCGCTGGAGCTGAAGAAAGTGTCACCGGTCTGCTGTACCTGCTTCAAATCAAGTTTAAGCATGTGCTCCTGTACCTTGCCGATTATTGCCCCGAAAATATTTGCAACCGGTAGCCATAAAAAGACATTTATGTACTTTGCGATCCATGCGGTAAGGGTGTGTTGAAAGCCGTCAAAGACTGCAATGCCAAAGACAAGAGGCCCCAGGATCGCTAACACGATGAGCTGAAATGTCCTCAGGGTATTTATACATAAGGCCGCAGCCTGGAAGATGACCTGCAAAATCTCGGACATCCATTGCTTAATAGAATTGCGGAACTTATAGTATGCTTTCTCCATTGCAAACTGCATCTCAGCACCAATGCTTCCAAACATACTTGCATCATCGAAATCAGCATTGTTATGCGTGTAACGGTACCAGCGGTCAATATCGCCTTGCTCATTTCCGCCGACAAACATTTTCCATGCCTCAGATTCCTTAACCTTTTTTTCCTTTTCCTTTAATAATTCCGCTACTGCTTTATCAGAGTTTTTAACCATAATAGCGGTACCGGTAACCGTAGGCTGCATAATTCCGTTGATCATCCCAAGCACTGCGGGGAACCACATAACACAGAACCCAAGCACGAACGGACGGAATAAAGGATAAAAATCAATTGGCTCTGCATTTGCAATGTGCCTCCAGACCCTTGATGCGATATACCACGTCGCAGCAAAACCAGCTATTCCCCGTCCGACATCAACAAGGTCGCCGCACATGGGTAACATTTCGTTATATAGATTGTCAAGGACTGATTGAAGGCTTCCTATATCTTCAGCAAGGCCGCTTTGAGCGTGGCTTATTGCAGGGAATAGTATTCCCGTTACCGCAATGATTGCGGCAGCTAAATATTTTTTCATAATAGTAGGATTACTGTTTAATTCCTGATAAGGTCTTTACGGCTTCGATATCGTGCAGTTCACGATCACGTTGCAGGGCCAGCATGGATGTGTTATTATTAAAATGCCGTAGAAAAGACAACTTGTCTTCCATATCCTCGTATATCCGGTCTATGGCTTTTATCCGCTCATCATCACTCATGCGTAACTTGCCCGCCGTTACCACTGTAGTGAGTTCTTCGAGGTTGTCTACGCTCTGCTTAAACAGCTTTTCATAAATGTTTGCCATA
The DNA here is from genome assembly GCF_018613605.1 of Pedobacter sp. ISL-64. Classification (GTDB taxonomy): domain Bacteria; phylum Bacteroidota; class Bacteroidia; order Sphingobacteriales; family Sphingobacteriaceae; genus Pedobacter. The sequence continues at coordinate 183,719 of NZ_JAGGPU010000006.1, forward strand.
TACCTGATCTCTGATGCGCTGAAAGCCTTTGAGGACTTGAACCGGCCAAAGGCAGCTTTATATTCTTTTACAAGCCTGAGCTGGTAATTAATAATATCCGGTATCCGTTGGTATTTGCGGACTTCGGGGCTAACGGCAAGCAGCCCGTCAAGGAACAGCTCGTGCATCTGGAAATTCCCTTCTGATATATCTTTAATCTTTCCGTAGCCACTGCTCACAATGGTATAGCCTTTTTTAAGGTCGCTAAGGATTGACTTTAGCTGTGCTAGTTTTTCTATATTAAGTGCTAACTGGGCAATCTCGTCGGCTTGCGCAAAAACCCTTTGCTGCCCTCCGGCCATACAGATTAGCAATGTCATTATTGCAAGTATCTTTTTCATACAGTCTCTTATTGGTAAACTATTAATTGATTTGGTATAACTTTTTCTGTAATTCTATTTCCTTGGCTTCAGCGGTTTTTTCGTTGATAAGGACTGAGATCCCTGAACTGAAATCCTTTATAAAACGGTACTGGTTTTGGGATTGGGCAAAGAGTTTGTCTATACGTTCTATGCGCTCATCATCCTTCATTTCCCGTTTGCCGCTGGTGATCACCGCTTCCAGTTCATCAAGCGTTAACAGGCAATCTCTCTCCAACTTTGCATAAACCCCGTTGAGGTAATTTTTTTCCTCGTTACTTAGCACTTCAGTCTTTGATACTACTTTCCTGCTGTTTTCAGTTTCCCTTCGGATATCGTTCTGAATAGTAATAATGTCCCCGGTTCTTTTGTAGTTCCTGACCGATGGGTTTATATCCTTTAAAGAATTGAAATAAATGCGGTGCAGGTTTATATCCCCGTCTTTTATTTGCCCGATCGTGTTAAGCCCCTTCTGTGCTATCTTGTAGCCCTTTTGAACGTAGCTGCCGTATACCCGGAGCGCGGCAATCTGCTCCAAAAGATATTTCCGCTGCGTGCTTTTCTGCCGGAACCATTCATCAAATGTTTGTGCCTTTGTGGCCGGTACTATGGCCAACGCCAGTATTAATAATATTATCTTTTTCATCCCTGCTGTATTAATTAAAGCCATCACTTACTTAATCCCGTACATTGCTTTGACCACATTTATTTCGTGTTCGCTTTTCGCCCTTTTCAGGCTGAGCAGGGCATTCTGATTATTGAAAATTAAAAGGTCAGTATAGTTTTGCTGTGTCTTCTGCTCTGCTGAGGCGATGATCTCCATCCGCTTTGCATCGGTCATCTGTGTCTTAAAAGAATTGGCGACCATAAGCATCTGGTCAACGTTCTTTACCGTTTCACCAAGGATACCGGCATAAACTTTTCCCATGTACTCAATTTCTTTTACGGTAAAGTGCTTGTCCTTCCTGAGCAGGTTCCATGCGCGGTTATAAGCTTCCACTAACCTGATTTGCTGCTGTGTGATACTTCTTATCTTTTGATAATAACCGATCACAGTCTTTACTTTGCTGAGTTCTTCAAAGTAATTTTTATAGATGTCCCTCTGCTTTTGTGTCCAGTCCGATATATCCTCCAGCCTTGCTTTTGACATCGCGTTTTCCAAAGTTTTTTGTGCATTCTGCAACCAGATCACTTTGTTTTGCTGGCGCTGGATCTTCAGGTCAATGGCTTTGATCACTTTTTTAATCGCTGCCTTTGCGGCATCTATTATAGGTATCTGCGCATGTGACCCTGTTGAGGATACCAACAGTGAAACAAATACCAATGCCATAATTATTCTGCTCGTTTTCATACTATCACTCTTATTTTAATTCATTGACCAATGCGGCGATACCTTTTTGTATGCTGCCGTAGCGGCTTGCGTACTCCGCGACTTTTACTTTTTCTGTTTGCTCAGTGGTATAGGCGTAATATTCTTCTGGTGATACTTCTGTCCGGTAAACCTTGCTTGACATCCCGCCCAGGCTAATGAATACTTCTTTATATTTTCTGAAAGGATCGTTTGCCTTGTTCACCGAAAGCACCAATGCTTTTTCCTTTTCCGTTAAACCTAAAAGCTCCTGTATGGCATCGAACTTATTCTGGTACTTGCTCTGGTCTAAAAGGATTTTGCAATCGGCGTTATTGATGATCGCTTGTTTTACTATAGTTGAACTGATAATATCTTCGATCTCCTGTGTTACCACGATCGCTTCACCAAAGAACTTCCTTACTGTTTTAAACAGGTACTTGATGTATTCCGCAAAGCCCTCTTTCATCAGTGCCTTCCACGCTTCCTCGATCAGGATCATCTTACGGATGCCTTTCAGCTTCCTCATTTTGTTGATGAAGACTTCCATGATAATGATCGTCACCACAGGGAACAAAATCGGGTGGTCTTTTATATTATCCAGCTCGAATACGATCAGCCGTTCCCGGAGCAGGTCCAGGTTCTCCGTTGCATTCAGGAGGTAATCAAATTCACCGCCTTTGTAGTAAGGGCGCAGGACATACAGGAAGTTGTTGATGTCAAAATCCTTTTCCTTTACGTTATCAGCAGCCAGGATTTGCAGGTATTCTTCCTTAAGAAATTCGTAGAATGAATTAAAACACGCAAACACATTCGTGTTCTTTTCCAGAAAGGCGAAATACCCTGATATTGCATTTGATAAGGCAACATATTCGCTACGCTTAAACTGCTCATCGTCTTTTTTCCATAATGCCAGCAGCAAGGTTTTGATACTTTCCTTTTTCTCAGTATCCAGGCTGTCCCCTTTGCCGATATAAAAAGGATTGAAACGGATGGGGTTATTTTCTTCATAAGTGAAGTAGTACCCGCCGACCATATCACACAAGCCTTTGTAGCTATGCCCGACATCGACAAGGACAATATGGGTTCCCTGTTCATAATAGCTACGGACCATATGATTCGTAAAGAATGATTTTCCGCTGCCGGATGGCCCCAGGATAAATTTGTTGCGGTTTGTACAGATGCCCTTTAGTATGGGTTCATCACTGATATCAACATGAACGGGCTTACCGGTAAGCCGGTCACCGAGCCGGATACCGACAGGGCTTAGGGAACTCCTGTAACCTGTTTCCATATTGAAAAAGCAACTGGCCTGTTCTGAAAAAGTATCGAAGGTGTCATTCATCGGGAAATCGGCTTCATTGCCCGGAATACCGCCCCAAAATATCTGTGCCGCACCTGCCGTTTCCTGTTTGGCTACCGCATCCATTTGGGCAAGCGCAGAACTCACCTGGTTTTTCAGGTCTTTTAATTCCTGCTTATCATGGGTCCAGACCAAAAGGTTGTAATGCGCCTTTACCGGTAGCCGTTGCTCCCCAATGGCTTCATTTAAAAAATCATTTGTTGCATCCCTTGATATACTGTTCTCACGGCTGTAGGCCGAAAGCGACTGAAGGCGAAGCCTTTTGCTTTCCAGTTTCTTCAGTGTCTTTTGCGCATCGTCGATAAACACATATTGGTTGTAGATATGATTACAGGGCAGCAACTGGCCAAGGCTTCCGGCAAAACCAATAGAGAATTTTGTCCTGTCCGTACTGTATTTATCGTAATTGATCCTGCTCCCGCATAGGGCAGGCAGGTCCGCCGCATCCCCGAGGGTATATAACTGGCAATGCTGTGCCCCAATCTGTATGTTGTCCCCGAACCGGATATCTTTTACTAAAAAGGTATCCTGCTCTTCTGCGAGGAAGCAATACTGTTCAATGATCCCCATCTTCCTTTTATGGCTGTACAGGTCATTATCATTTAGACGGGTAAGTTTTAGGAACCCGCTGTCTTCAAGTATCTGGCGGAACTGTCCGCAGCAATCCAGAAAATCCTGCAACATACCTGCATTGATTGTCTGCTGCGGTACGATGCTCCTTCTGAGTAAATTGGAGAACAATGAACTTCCGGCTTTTCTGCCGTCCGGTTTCTTTGTCAGGAACAGGTAACAGGAGTGGTCAAGGAATGGCCGTTCATTAAAGAACCGTTCACTGCTCCTTGATAAAAAGCTGTTATCCTTTCCGGAGAAATCCGGCTTGTACTGCGTATCCCTGAACCAATCCTGCTTATGAAGGATACTATGTTTTGGCAGGACTTTAATTGCTTTGACCCATGCCTGGTGAAACGCCTCATATTCATGATCCGATAGGGTAAAAATCTCCGGAAGCTCTGCCTTAAAGGCAACCGTAATATCGCCTTGCTTACTTAATATACAATCGTGTTCTACCCCCATTACAGGTATCAGATCATCCAACCACTTTTCCATCTGCACATTTATTATTAGAAAATTAATTCAAACCCATCCCTTTGCCCATTACGCTCTTTTGCTTCAATAAATTTTCCTCGATCCGTTTGGGTATCCCGGTCACGGATAATGGGTATAATGGTACTTCGACCTTTTGCTGTACCGGATAAAAATTTACGAAAGTCCGCTCATCCAGATCGTGTTCCCTGGCAACTGCTACCGGATCAATGTGAAGTTCGAAGGGCAGTGCTACCAGGATTACATCCAGGGGCATCTGAGTAATGTCCTCCGTCAGGTCCACCTTTGATTTTGAAGGCGGATGATAGAAGAAGAGGTATTTGTCCCCGGTCCTGTTCATATCCAGATCGCGCAGGCTAATGTTTTTCCAGGGTTCTTTAAACAGCCTGATTTCTTTCAGGCGCCAATCAACGGTGTAATCATCCGCCCCGATCTTAACCAGCGGCAGCCTCCCTTGTATCCTTTCCTGGAACAGGGCTTCAGAACACCTTAAGTCCCTGTCAAACTCCGGCAGGTCTGCTACTGCCATGTTATACTTTAAGGCGATGCCTTCCGGGTCTGCATGAACCATTTGCGGAACATGGATCAGGATCGTGTCTTCTCCATACTCTGAAATGCATTTGTGGGCCGGGCTATACTTCGCCTCATAATGCGAACCCATGTTTTTCATATCGTAGAATGATATTGTATTTAACGGATCATCCTTTTGCCTTAATTCTGCGAATGCAACATCAAATAAAAAGATTGTCGCCCCCAGCTCGATTTCCGGTAGTTTCCTTGCCATGTTATGCTCCTCCTTTTCTGAATACTTTACGGCTGTTAACTTTCACAATTTTGGGGACACTGCGCCGGGCCAGTGCCTTCATCATTCCATGCTCCCCGTATTTTCGGCTAAGGCCATAAACTTGATACACAAGCCCTGAGCCTGCGGAGAGTACTACGGCCATGCAGATGTACTGGCTGATGCCGATGATGTACAGCACTGAGAAGAGAATGAGCAATATCAAAATCCCCGCACCGAGGTACCATATATATTGCGCCTTCAAACCTTTGAATTCAATGCTTTTATTAATTCCCTTATTTACCTGGTAAATGCTGATTGCCATGTCCTGATTTTTAAATCGTTATCGTATTCTTATGTTTACCTCTTTTCCTTCTTCCAATGAATCCTCATCCCCGTTTTTGACAACCTTTCTAAGTGACGTCAGTACCAGATCACCACGATTGCGTAAAGCGGTAAAATGATCCTCCCGATATCCGTACCGCCTTGCCAGGCCAACAGGGTCTATGTCTTTAACCGGCGGCACGAGAATGATATCTACATGCTCAGGAATGTTCCCCTTCGGATCGCCTGTATAGATATTCTTTGTCCGGCGGTCAAACAGAAAATGGCTGAAGCCAAATTGCTCTTTAATGCCACCCATTGAGATGCGGTTTGAAGGATTGGAAACCTGGCGGAATTCATGCTTAATGATGTCTGCGTAAAATTGAACCCCTGATATGTCTACAGTTGGCAATACCCCGTCCTGACTGACTACTTTGGCTTCGGCCTTATAGCCCATGTACTTTCCCATGCCCATAACTATACAGCGAAGAAGCTTTTAATTACGGTAACCACAACCACGAGGAACACGCAGCTTCCGAACCACGCAGCGGCCACCTTGCTCGTGTCCGGGTCGCCTGCATTCCATTTCTGGTAGACCTTCACCGCTCCTATCAGCCCAAGCAATGCGCCGACAGCATACATCAGGTTAGTACCCTGAACAAAGTAGCTGCGTACCTGATCGTTGGCTGCTTTAATTCCCGCATTGCCATCCTGGGCGGATGCATATAAACTGAGCGCCGACAGCAGCAGTGTTGCAACAGCGCATTTGATTTCAATTGAGCCTCTGCCCAATACCTTTCTCACAATTCCCATCTTCACGTTTTTAATCTTACACACTATGTTTTATAAATACCGGAAGCAACAGTTCCAACCTCTCCTTTTCACCCGCTACCTGTGCCCCCGGTATATTCTTTTTTCTTTCCCGGGCCCCTGTCTGCTCAGGACAAGGGGCGGGGAAAGCCGCCACCAAAGGAACCATCAACCAAAACCAAACTCACGCTTTGGTGGCAAAAACCTGGCGGGGCAACCGCCTACCTAAAACACCATCTCCCTTACTCAAATCCTGGCTGCCCCGCAATATTTTTATACTGCTTACTGCCTGATATATCTTTCAGCAATCCTGCCCCTGTAATTGACTTTGAAATGGAAGTTGAAATGCTCCAGTATGATTTCGTTGAAAACCCCGCTTGCAGTCCACTTCATCGTCTTTTCAAAATTGTTCTCTGCGTACCTTGCAAAGTTTGGCCAGCCGGGGCTTACCTGCTCATTGAAAGGAATTAAAGGCAATCCTGGTATGAACACCTTACCCTTGCAACATGCATCCATCACCATTTCATCAGCATAGGTGACACTTTGCCATCCTGCAAATCGCGTGTGCTTCAGCATTTTCAGCCTGATACCGGCACTGGCGTAAAAAATGTAACCGACTCTCCAGCGATGATAGTTTAACTTAACCGTCCTGCCATTGTGCTCCGGAAAGTTGGTGCCATCATTGCCTTCGTAAATATCACCTCCGCTTTGCCCCCACCAGTTAGGCATATTGCCTGAAGGGTACTGGCATATCGGAAGGTTTGGTATCACAATAGGATCTCCTGGCTGTGGTACATGCCATTCGTCCGGCCACTGCCATTGTGGAAATTCCAAAAAGTCAAAAGAGATACGGTGAAGTTTCGCACCAGGAATCTGCATAGGCTCCACACCTCTTACCAGCTCAACGGCGTACTTTGCAGGTATAGCATAACCCTCCTGGTTCTTTGGCGTAGCCCGGAAACTATATATAGTATCCGCAATCTGAATATTGCCATCCTTATTCAATACCGCTGCGAACCATGAATCAGGGCAATAAAATAATTGATTGCTTTTGACCAGGGAATCAACGGTAGGCGCCCTCCGGTCTTCGGAGGTATCCGCGTCGATCTGCTCATACAATTTTCTTAGAGACAAAAACCCCTGCCGGTTATACAACTGCTCCCATTCCGCAAGTTGTTTTGGTGCCTCGTATTTACCATGCAAAATGTTCATAGTATTATTAAAGCTTTCCAGTGAAGGGAAGCGGAGCCAGCCGTTATACACATCCGGGCCTCCCTTTTCAATATTCGGGACGGTACTGCTTATGTTTCCAACCAGTTTCTGGTCCGGCTCCATTCCGTCACTTCGTTTACAGGCGTACATCAGGCCCATAGTTGTCGCCAGTACGGCCAACATCATCAGATAAAATTTTCTTTTCATCACGTTTTCTAAAAATTTGAAATAGGTTACTCTTTTTTCTACAGGTTCGGATCATCTCCTGTTGGTTACATTAGCGGGGAAGTGTCGCCCAAGCCTCCTCCAGATCGTCCTCACTGAACACGACCCCGCAAATACTTTCTGCATGCTGTATGATGAAATTGTTCAGGGCAACCCGGTAGGCAGGCTGGCGCAACCCGCCATAGTCTGCCACCCTGGATTTAAGCTGCTCCAGCAGCATATCCTTGTCGGCCCCTTTGCCTGCCCCCTCCAGGATGCTGTGACGTATATCGGTCACGATCTCTTCGAGTTCATCAAATAAATTTTCTGATTTGTCTTCTTCGCCAGCGTCCTTATCTTCGTCTCCATCAGGTGAAATGAAGTATTGTTCTTCATAAGATGGAGCGGAGCCATCCTTTTTCAGACTATCGGAGTCCGGGCTTTTTTTCACCGTAATATTGATCCCGTTCCTGTGGATTAAAAAGCCGATGATAGCATAATAGCCAATGAGAACTATTGCCAATCCTGCGAGGTATTCCTTCCATGTAATTGCTTCCAACATTGCTTTCAATTTTTATTGTTTTTTAAATCAGGGAAACCATTTTCCCCTTTGTTTCTGAAGCAAAATTGCAACGGAAATGAAGGCTGTATTGACAGCATGCAGCAACGTTGCTGAAATTTATTTTTGTAAAAACATTGATAATTTTTTAGGCGTACAAGGTTCTCTTTGTCGCCCGGGACAGCATTTTGTTGGAGATTTCGGAAGTGCCGACAGGAACGATAAGGTATATCGCCCGTAGTGGCAACAACCTTTAGCAAGGTTGCTGTTTACGTTTTTTAGAAATATTTGGCTTAGCAGCAGGGCCTCATCCCGCTGGGGCAAAAAAAAACCGGCGGTCAGCCGGGCTTTTCAAAAATTTTATGATCACAAATCTCTTTCGTCAAAGGTTCGTTCAGTCACTTCTACCAGGGACCGTAAAAACGGTGTCCTTCCTTTTTTGCGATAGCTCATACCCAATACAACCCTGGATACATTACCGACCTTGACATTGAAAAAGTCGCCAAGGTCCAGCATAAACTGCTGAAATCCGCCCGGGCCTTGTGTTACTGCGCCACTTTTCCAGATACCGAGGCCAACCTCAAATAAAGAAACGACCGCTGCCTTCCATACCCTGTTTGGCTTCTTCCGGTTTTCTGCGGGCGAGGACTGCTGCGGCTCATCGCTAAGGGCTTGATTGAGAAAATTATTTAATTCTGCAAAGGCCAGGATTTTACCGAGACGGTTACTGTGGGGCGTGCAAAAACCTGGATCAAGGTCAAGGGTGTATACCGGCTGTTGCGGTGGCAGCGAAACCCGCCGCAGGAAATATATTTCATCCATGTCCGATTTATCGGAACGGTAATAATTGTACAAAAGCCTGTTCTTTTCAAAAAATGCGGCCAACGATTCCAGGATTTTGCTATAGTACCGCTTGACCGAATCGGTGCTGCCTACAGGTTTATTGGATTCAATATAATACAGCTCAGTATAATAAACGAGTTCTTTGAGAAACATAGGTTTGATCTCCTTAAAGAACCTGATCTCCTCTGCTTCGTCTTTAAAATCGTGCGTTGCAACATGGCCTTTTAAATCCCTGATAGCTGATTCCACAGCATAGTAAGATTGTTCTGCCTGTTGCAGATCATTGTCTGTATCTGCTGCGATCCTTTGAAGTTCGGCGTACATACGGCTCAGTAGGTCTTTCGATAATTGATCCATAATTAATTTGGTATTTGGTTCGATAATGTAACTTATACTTATTGTCTCCGGATGATGGACGAAACTAGATATTGAACTGCATCCTTTATAGCATCAGGATATCAAAATACTGCCAGGCAGGAAAATTTGGCCATGAAGTACTTCGCGCAGAAACGGAGTAGAAATATTCATGAGTTTATTGGCAATTTGTGAACTTATACTTTCACAAAAATAGAGGCGGCACTCAAGACGCATGATGATTTAAGTCATCTTTTTAGGGACAAACTGTTAAGGAAAAACGAAAAAAGGGTATGCCAATTCAGGGTTTCCTTCTTTTGCGGGAAATGCGGTTGCGGATGCGGCTGAGCGTTTCGGGGGCAATTCCGAGATAACTGGCGAGTTCCTTAACTGATACATGCTGCACCAGTTTTGGATAGGCGGTAAGTACGTGCCCATACCGCACCTGCGGGCTTTCGTAAAACCAGGTCGCGCGTTCCAGGGCCTGCAGATAATATTGTTCCGTAAGAAGCCTGACCACAACGTTGGCTTCAATGAAATCCCGATATAAAATTTGAAGCTCTTCCCAGGGTAATGCAATGCAGAAAGTATCCATTAAGGCGGTGAGTTTTTCAACGCTCATGGTTTGTTTGTAGAAACTCTTCGGAGAGACCAGTATGTCCCCCTCCGTTAAAAACATGACAGTAGTCTCCCCGCGACCTGTCAGAATCCTTGTCAATCGCACAAGCCCTGAAATTGCGAAGTAGGCATGTTTGCAGATTTCCCCGTAGTCAAGGATTACCTGGTCCTTAGCGAAGCTGATAGGAAAGGTAACCTTCCTGAACCGGTCGTACAAAGCGGCAGGCAGGTCAGGCACAAGAGTAGAGAACATGGTAAATATCCCGTCATAAGCGGCATTGATATCCGTATTCCCCCCGGGTTCAAACGGCTTGTCAAATAATTCGCCTTCCATGAGAATATTATTAATGAAAATAGCAATACGCCAACAAAATCAAGCCATTGAAAAGCATTGGATATTGCCAATGTTCAAAATGCGATGCTACACTTAAGTTTTTCACTAATTACTTAAAAAGATACGGTTGTCTTCCAGGCATTCATTCCTTATTCCGGAAGTATAGCGCTCATCTGTAGACCTGAAAAATTTGTTCCATTTTAATATCTCTGCCTGGGAGTCTATGAACCCAGGCCGGATATAGTCCTCCCAGAATGATAATCGAAAGCGTTTTCCAACTTGATAGTCCTCTCCGTTAGCCATTCTGACAATATCCATACAAAATCCGTCACAATGCCTCATATTGACAACCACTTCCTCCGATATCTGAATGTAATTATCGTCCCTGTAGAGCATGAACAGTTCTGCGAAAGTATGGCTGGAAAGTATAGTTCTATCCAGTAAACCGATATAACATATCCCCCCATGATTCGCAACAGTTACGATGTCCTCCACGGATATGTTTATGAGCGCGTTCTTTTTTAAACCCGCAACCCTTTCAACTCTTTTGGTAAATTTAGGTATGTGGTATATTGAACTTTCAAATGTTGTTATGAAAAGGCTAATCCATTTACAAAAACCTTTATTATTGGTTACAAAAGGAATACTAAAATCCACGTCCTCCAACTGCTCTATTAGCGTTTGCTGCTCATGCCTAAGCAAAACAACCATACTACTTTTTTTGATCAATGTGAATAAGCGGTCGTAATGATTGCGGAAGGTATGATACTCAATAAAGGTAATGTCCGGGCTAAATTCAGTGGGGAACGTCCTGCACGAAATTGCGTTTATGTTTTTTTCAACAGGCATCAGCTTCAGGCGGGGATGCCTGTCGATCAATGATGCGATTTTTAAAAAGGCAGGATCGGAGTGTAGAATAAAACAATTGAACTTCATACTTACTCATTTAGAACCAGAAAAATTCTCTTTAAAAGTAAAATAAATATCGATATTGAATTATAAGTAATATTTATCGTTGCTATAGACGAACATGTATCCGGACAGGGGTACTTTAAGGTTATGGCCGTTCATCAATCTGGGATAATGTGATTTTCATCTTTGATGGCCAACTTATACATTGTTTAATGGCCTACATCAAGCACTTATGGGTGTTTATGGATATCTTTTTGGGTATTTATGTTTTTATGGGTATTTTTGGGTATATTTTTGGATAATGAACATCAACTCACTTAGAATAACACCTGAAATTTTAAGCATAATTTCTGGTATAGATGAATTTAAAGGTACATGGAAGGTATTAGGTAATCTCGCGCCTGAACAATTAACCTCTTTAAGAAGAGTCGCTACTATCGAAAGTATAGGATCGTCAACCCGCATAGAAGGTAGTAAGTTAAATGACAGACAAGTAGAAGTGCTGCTCTCTAATTTGCAGATTCAAAAATTTGAAAATCGCGACGAACAGGAAGTTGCGGGTTATGCCGCAGTAATGAATACCGTTTTTGAGAATTACGAGGAAATTCCTCTTACTGAAAATTATATACGTCAGTTTCACAGAGACTTATTGAAATATAGTGATAAAGACTCCCGTCATCGTGGTGAATATAAAAAACATAGTAATCAGGTAGAGGCGTTTAATGCCAGTGGTAAAAGTGTGGGGGTTATTTTTGTTACAGCGAGCCCTTTTGATACACCATTAAGAATGCAACATTTAATGGAATGGACAAATGAAACTCTGGCTAATAAATCATTACATCCAATATTGATTACGGCTATTTTTGTTGTAGAATTTTTAGCCATACATCCGTTTCAAGATGGCAATGGCAGACTTTCAAGGGTATTGACTACTTATTTATTGTTATCAGCAGGATATGCGTATGTGCCATATAGTTCACTTGAATCAATCATTGAGCATAGCAAAGAAGGATATTATCTGGCACTTCGACAAACTCAGGGAACATTGGAAAACGACGCCCCTGATTGGCAACCTTGGGTATTGTTTTTTTTGAAAGCCTTATTGAAGCAAAAACAAAGATTGGAGACAAAACTGGAGAAGGAATATTTACTCTTGGGGCAACTTCCACAATTGTCAGTAGACATTTTAGAACTGGTAAAATCCAGGGGACAAGTAACTATTAGTAATATTGTTACGATTACCGGGGCTAATAGGAATACGATCAAAAAGCATTTGGAAAATTTGGCCTTACAAAAACAGCTTCAAAAACATGGAGTAGGCAAAGGAACCTTCTATACCCGGTAAAATTCTTTTTAGGAGACCATTCCATTGTCTTTAAATAAATTAATGTAAAAAAATAGGCCCATCATACGATGTAAATGCGGGCCATTAAAAGATGTAAATCACAGATAAATTAAAGAAAAAGGGCTATGGCTAAGGGTTCGTTTCATTTTTACTGACTAAGTATATATATGAAAATAGCCATCCATCCAACCATAATCTACCGTATACCCCGTTTCCCCCTGAATGCTGATCTAAAAAGCAGTTGGCCTGAACTTAAAGAAGCAATTCGCTTATCTTCTACGGATTTCTATGAGGTTATTAAAGACATAACGGCGGATCAATTAGAAAAGTTACCGCAGCCGGTAAAGCAAACGATATGGAAATATTTTAACCGCGCAAAATTCAGGGCTACACCCTATGGTACATTTGCGGCCTTTGGCTGCGCACATCTTGGCAAGCAATCCGTTCCATCAGTTTTAACGATAGATAAAAACCTTATCATCCATCGTTTTCCCGATTGGAGCACTAAGGATAAACTGACAATGGCTTTTAACGAAACACTTGAACAGGATAAATTGCTTTTTGTCAACAGCACATTTTACAGGCTTGGCAGCAACATCAGGTATGTCTACTTTGAAGATGGCGTTTTCCAATTATCGGAAATCCAATACAGCCAGGAACGGACAGCTATTTTGCTGCAATGTTTGAAGCCTGTAAAAATATCCTCATTACTAACAGCCATAGCAACTGAAGACCGGCAGCAGTTCCTTTCCCAAATCGAGTACCTCCTGTCTGTTCAACTGTTATTGCACTCCGGCCAATCCAATATTATTGGCCAGGATTATTTCGAAAGGCAGGGCATCAACCATAGCCTTGCAGCAAATGATTATATTCTTTCAGAACGCAAGCCCATTGCAGGATGCATCGACGCCAGTATATTCCGCCACGTCCCGGCATTGGTAGAACAGCTAAAGTATTTCCTGCCCCCTGCGGAAGATACAGTATTAAGTACTTTTATCTCCCGCTTTGTTAAGCGGTTTGAACAGCAGGAAATCCCGCTCATGCTTGCCCTAGACCCCGAAGCCGGGGTAGGGTACGATGAGCTGGAACAGGCCGGAACAGGTGGGGGACTCATTACAGCCCAGGGCAGGTCTGCACAGCCAAAGACTGAGAACAATTTAGAAAAGCTACTGATCAGATCTGTTGCAGGTGGCGGCAAATCCCGCAGCCCTTCTATAGACCTCGAACAGCTTGACCTTCCATATCCGCAACCACAAATGTCCATTGCCAACACGATAAGCCTGATGTGCACGGTTAGCGGCGGAAAAGTCCGGATAGAAAATTTAGGCGGGGCCACGGCGAACAGTTTAAATGGCAGGTTCACATTAGCAAGTAACCAGGTGCATTGCCTTTGCCGGGAGCTGGCAGATTTAGAGCAACAGGCCAATGCTGAAGTGATATTCTTTGACGTTGGATATACGGCAGAAAATAAAGTAGACAACATCAACCGCAGGGAATCCATTTATCCCTACCAGCTAAATTTATTGAACTATGATACTTCTGAAAACCCCCTGGCACTAACTGATCTTTTAATTTCGGTACGGGGCAAAGATCTTATACTACGGTCAAAACAGATGGGCAAGCGGCTGATGCCAAGGTTATCTTCCGCTTATAATTATCAACGTTCAGATCTACCTGTTTTCCGCCTGCTTTGTGACCTGCAACGCCAGGGATTGCAAGTAAACCTCAATCTGTCCCTGGATTCCCTGTTACCCGATCTGGACTATTACCCCGAACTTCGGTTCCGCAATATCATTTTGTCCCCCAGGAAATGGAAACTACAGGCTAAGCAATTTGGCAGCTATTCAAATTTCAAGCAGTATACAACCGGGTTAGAGGTTTACCGTTATGCCCGGACCGGTACCGGTGACCAGACGCTTTGCTTTGATCTTAGAAGTGAAAACGACCTGGAAATTTTATACCAGCTTCTTGGTAAGGAAAAGTATTTGATAATAGAGGAAACGCCAATTCCAAAACAGAGTATTATCGGCGATATTGAAGGCAACCCTTACCTGGGACAATTCATACTGAACCTAACGCACAAACAAAACATATACCATGCCGTAGTGCCAACACCAAATGCCGCAAACAATGAAATTACCCAGCTATTCCCGCCAGGGGGAGAGTGGCTCTATTATGAGATTTTCTGCCATCCCCACAGGGCAGATGAATTGTTGCAGGAAAAAATACAGCCATTTTTGGATACCAATAAGGCAAACATAAGAACTTGGTTTTTTATACGCTATAATGAAGGAGGCTACCATATCCGCCTGCGCCTGAGATTGAATGATCCCAAATCAGGGCACTCCTTAACCGCTGGCTTATCCGAAGCCCTCAAAGAAGAGATAGAAAGCGGTATAGTTGCTGATGTAAGGATCAATATATACCGCCGGGAAGTTGGCCGGTACGGACCGGCAAATATGGAAGATATCGAAGCGCATTTTGGGCGTGACAGCAGCTTTGTTATGGCGCTGCTTTCTTATGATCCTGATGCACTCACTAAATACAGGCTGTGCATTCAATTATTGGAGATGATTGCTGGTAGCGGCGTATTTGAAGATGAAACGCTGCATCGCATAGTAAGGCATAATTCCGAGTCCTTTAATAAGGAACATCATTTACAGGCGGAAGATTTTAAAAAACTTAACAAGGAATACAACCTGTACCGGGACAATAATTTTGAACCGCTGAATACTGTACTATTAATAGCGAGAAAAGCATTTGAAAATTCTTTCCTGAATGTTTTAAGGAACTGCCCTGAATTTAAAAAAGCCTCGATCTTTACCGACCTGGTGCATATGCATATCAACCGGCTGTTTTGTGACCATCAAAGAAGCCACGAAATGGTGTTTTATTATTTCCTGGTAAAGGACCTGCAACGGCAAAAGGCAATGCAGTAAGTGCACATCTTTTACTACAATAAACTGAGAAAATCATCCTTGAAAGTACTGCCCAGATCTACCTTCGATCCGTCGCTGAGGTGAATGGTATTGTCTTTTAGTTCTACTACCTTTTCAACATTGACGGCAAAGGATTTATGTACCCGGACAAAAGGCAGTCCGCCAAGTTCATCCAGAAGCGCATTCATGGACCTATGGGTGATGTAATTTTTACTGGTAGTGTGTACCTCAACATAGTGCTGGGCGGACTCCAGGTATATGACTTCATCAGTCTTTAACCTGATAAACCCGCTTTTTCCGTGACCCGGAATCTTAATATATTCCTTTCGGGGCTTGGCCTGGCTTTCCTTCGCAGCAATGTTCTCCCTCAATTTATCAACGCTTTTTTTGAAATCATTGTAGGTTATTGGCTTTACCAAATAATAAACAGCATCGAGCTTATAAGATTCCGCTGCATAGTGCCGGTGGGCAGTCGTGAAAATGATCGGTGCAATATCTTCCAGCTTTTCGGCCATTTCCAACCCGTTCATTCCAGGCATAGAAATATCCATGAAAACGACATCAGGCTTGACGGCCATAGCTTTTATCTTCTCAAAGGCAACCGTCGAATCCGTTTCGACATCCAAAACGGTAAGGCCAGCCCTCTTAGCGTATTCCGCTATTTTTTCACCGTTGGCCCTATGGTCATCTACAATAAAACAGGTTAAGCTCATAAGTCAATAGAAAGGTTAACAGCGTAAATATTATTTTCAACTGTAATAGCCAGTTCGGAACGATCAGCATAATAAAAAGCAAGGCAGTTGCGGACAAACGCCAATCCGAGGCCATGTGATCCCCTTTCACGTTTTGCTATTGCGTTGCTTTGGTGTAAGGAAAGCTTATTGTTGTTACATGCCAGTATGATCGTTGCCGGGCATTCTTTATCCGTAAGATAACCATGCATGAAAATGTTATCAACGAGTGTTGCCAGGATGAGCGGAGGAACCCTTAACTGCTTGTCATCATCAGAGACTTCAATAGTAAACTGTACCGGATATAAATTCAGGTTCAGAAACTGGTATAAAGCAATTATCTTTTTGACGTGCTCTATTTCTTCGCCAAGTGTAACCTTCCCGTCATCTCCTATACCAGCTATTGCATAGTCCATTGTATCAGTCAGCAGCTTGACTACAGTAGCTTCATCAGGCATCTTTTTTTCAAGGTTCCCATACAGCACGTCCAGGACATTGAAGGTTAAATGAGGATTGGCTTTCGAACGGAGGTAAGCATTTTCAAGGACCACCTGCCGGTTCTGTAATTCCAATGCCTGTAGCCTGAGATCGTATATTTCCTGTGCCTGCTTTTTATTGCGCATGACAAGCCAGTAAGTCAGGCTTATGCCGAATACATAAATGCTCCTGTAGCTGATCCTTATATAATCATTCGTTTTGGTTTCAATAAGCAGGCGGTGGTTAACCATGTTATCAACCGCCAGGTATATCCCGAAATGACAAAGCAGCTCCAATAAGATTAAAAGTATAGCAACGCTTTTATTTCCTCGTCGCCAGAGGTGCATAATCAACAATGCGTTGACATAAAACAACAACAGGTCCGGGACATAGTACGGAAGGAAATATTGCACACCGATCACCGATAATCGCATAAATAACACTACTGAGATTTCATAGCAAACAAAGAGGCTGATAATCAACAGATGTAGCGCAATTGGTTTAAGAGATTTTACTTTCATAGGTATCTAATTTTTTATAATATGAAATTAATCGGCACTTTCATGCATAGAAAAGGCAGCTTCAGGAAATAAATAAAAATGAGGCCCCATCGCTTGCTATTTTTACTATAGAATTAATCACCAAACATATTTAACAACATGAAAAAACAAAATCAACCAGTAAGAGCAGATAGAAAAACTGTTTTTACATTCCAAAAGAAAAAGGGTGCAGTAGACCAGATGTCGGCAGGAACTACCGTTTATACATTACCTACGGTAAGTAAAACCTGCGGATAGACGCAATTGGATTTGTATGCCGGTGGATACCGGCATACTTAAAGATTCCTGCTATAAAAATATAAAATCTCTTATATCAAAGGTAAAACCTAAATTCTTACTAAGGTAAATTTATATCCACATAATTTCAAACCAAACCCTTAACTGCTAGTAAAAGCACTTCTTTGAAGCCGCAATAGCGTCCTTATCCATTCCTTTAGTACAATTCTATCATCTTGATTTTTGTGTAATTATTTGTTAACCAAATTCAAATCTTAATTATGAAACGCTTATTATTAACAGGAAGCCTGATAATGGCTGCTGCAACATTGTCATTTGCCGGTAATCCAAAAGGTGAGTCCAAAACTGAAACGCCAACTGAAGCAAAATCTACAGCCGGTCAAACGCTCCAGTGGTATATTGTTTCTTATGACAATCCATCTGTATATCCGAATGGATATATCAAAAGCGGCTCTGCTGCAATCTTAACCGGTGATAAAAACGACGCTGAACAATTGGATGAATGCCCTAATGGTGCTAATTATGATTGCCTTCGCGGATTTGCCTCTGCACCGTCACTGCCGACTGGAAATGCCGGTACGGATCAGGTAAAGACTGATGTGCAACCATAGATAATAAAAGGGTATAACCGGCGATGGCCGGTTATACCCTTTTATACTTAGTTCATCTTATCAGGCCTGGCCGTTAAAGCTTTTTGTCGTTCTCCCCGCAGGTAAGCCTGCGGTAGCGTTACACGCCTTCCGGCCATCAGATCATTTATATTTTCTTCGGTTACTACCGTTGTAATTCCCTGAACAATCCCCCTGGGATCAATAATGATCAAATAAGGTGTTGCGCGTATATTATACCGGTGCATCAACGTGGAATCGTAAGCAATTGCGAGCGATAGTTTTTCTCTTAGTCTTTGTCGCTCATATAACCGTCGGATTGATGTATCATTTGAAACCTTTATGTATTGCGAACCTGTATATCCAACTAATAAAAACTGAACCTTTCCCTTGAATTTCTTCTGGAGATTATTAATTCTTGGTTGGCTTGACAGGCAAACGCCACAATATTGATTCCAGAAATCCAAAATCAACCATTGCCCTTTGAAATCATTTAAGGAAACTTTTTTCCTGGGATAGTATTTAACATCATTTAGGTGAAAATCCGGCATCGGTTTTCCGACTGTTGGAAATTCGTTGGTGTTTTGCGCATAACTCTGAGTAAAAGCAAAAAACATTATTGCGTAAATTAAATTCTTCATTTTTTTCTTTTAATTAGTATAACCATCATTTTGACTCAAGGAAGGGTTCTTAAGTATCTCAGCTAAAGGGATTGGATATAAGGCGTCGGCAGGCTGCCAGTTCGGAGCTTTGACCGGCCCCAATACTGCGTTGATAGTGCCTGTTCTTTTTAAGTCCAGCCATCTGTGCCCCCATTCGGCAAACAATTCGACCCGCCGTTCTTTTAGAATTGCAATCAGCAGATCGTTTTTACCAATAGCCGGGTTGCTTGTTTTAATTTTAATAAGCCCGGCCCTTGCCCGCACCAGGTCAATATCATCAATTGCGGCAGAAAGATTATTAAGTTCTGCCCTTGCCTCAGCCCTGATAAGGTAGAGTTCAGCGAGCCTTTGTACGATATACCATTCTGTGATGGGGGTTGCCGTCCTGGCTTTATATTTAAAGGGATAAAAATATGGTGTTCCGCTAACCGTATTGCTTTTCAGCCAGATCGCTTTTCGGTTATCTCCAGTTTCAAACGCCTGCAGGAGATGGCTGGTAACAGAGAACGTCGGCCTCACCGTTGCTGAAGAAGGAATGAAGGTTGCACCCTCACTGACATTTCCTGAAACCTTGGTAATTGAAAATATGGATTCCTTTGAGCCTGACAAAAAAACATTGTTAAGGGGTTCCAATGAATACCTGCCGGATAAGATCACTTCCGACGCCATGATTTCAGCATCCTGCCATCGGCCCAGGAAAAGGTATACACGCGCCAAAAGCGCAGCAGCAGCATCCTTGTTAGGCCGTGTATTGGTTGATGCAGCATAGCTGTCAGATAAAAGCAGCCTGGCTTCCAGCAGGTCAGCGACCACCTGGTCATAAACTTTTGCGGATGGAGTACGCGGCATAAGGCCGTTAACCTCGTAATCCGTACCCGTTTGAAGAGGTATATCACCAAATAAGTTCACGAGGAAAAAGTAATGCAACGCCCTGACATAGAGCATTTCTCCACGAAGCTGTTTCTTCACTGAAGGTGTAAGGGCTGCCGAATTATTTAAACCCTCAAGGACGGCATTGGCATGGTAAATATTTTTGAACGGATTTGACCAAAAAGTTGAGTTAATAGTCGTGTTATTTGTCAGTATGGAGTTGTCCCTGAAAAACTCATGGCTGGGGCTTGGATTACTATTGGTAATTTCATCAGCAGACAAACCAGCATATAGGGTAATGCCACCGTTACAAAATGAAAGGCTGCTGGCAGCCATTTGGTAATATAGCCCAACGGTGGCCGATGTGGCGGATTGGTCATCTGCAAAGACTTTACTCAGTTCTGCCTGATTTTCCGGTGGTTCGATATCAAGGAACTTATTACAGGAAACACAGGTCAGGGCGGCCAAAATAAGGGGCATAAAAATATGCGTAAGATAAATTTTCATTTTCATGACATTAAAGGTTTATTTGAATACCAGCAACCATTGTCCTTAAAGGTGGAAGCACATAAAAATCCTGAACTTCAGGGTCAGCACCTTTATAACCGGTAATCGTTAAAAGGTTTTGTAACTCGACATATAGCCGGCAGCCTCCTATCCGGTAACGGTTAAGCCAGTCTTTCGGCAACCCATAGGAAAAGGATACGTTCTTTAATTTAATAAAAGAAGCATCAGTATATCTTCCATTAGAGAGATTGAGATTCCCCAAAGCTCCCGATACACTGCTGGCTATGGATGTGAACTTCTGGATTTCGGAATTATCACCTGGCTTTTGCCACCTGTGCAATACAATTTCCGGCTGGTTATAAATCTGCCCGGGCGCAGCATCCGATAACTGCTGGATATAATTCGATCCTGTTTGTTTTGTAAACTGAAAGAAAAAAGTCACGTCAAAGCCTTTGTAGCTGATATTATTTTGAAGGCCGCCGTAGAACTTTGGGTCCCGATTACCAAAAACCTGAAAATCTGCCGCCCTCGTTAACTGCCCGTCGCCATTGAAATCCTCATAAGCATAGATACCTGTTTGAGGATCGACTCCCAGGAATCTATAGCCCCTTATCACGCTCAGTGATTTTCCTTCCACGTAAGTATTGTTATAACTGGTTGCAGCAATATTTGGAAAGGAGATAAGCTTATTCCTTGGTACGGTAATATTAAGTGATGTTGTCCATTTCAAATTCGCAGTAGAAATATTTTTTGTCCTTACCAGCACCTCTATCCCCGAATTTTCAACCAGGCCGGGAAAGTTCCGGACAACGTTTCCAAATCCTGTCTGGCTGGCCAGGACGTAGTTGATCAGCTGATTATCGCTCCGGTTATTATAATACGCGCCGGACAGGAAAACAGCGTCTTTCAGCAAGCCAAGCTCCAGAGCAGCCTCGAATTTCCTGCTACGTTCCCAATTGAAATTGGGGTTATACAAGCTTCTTGGAAAAAGTCCCGACAAGCCATTATAGTTATTCGTAGTGCTGCTCCATAGATTAAGATATTTGTAGTCACCGATCTGGTCATTTCCGGTTGATCCGTAGCTAGTTCTTATTTTACCATAACTTAAAAACGGGACAGCCTCTTTTATAAAGGATTCATTGGAAAATACCCATGCTGCACCAATAGCACCAAAATTTGCCCATCGCTGCTTTGGCCCGAACCGGCTAGAACCATCACGGCGCCCTGTCAGATTAATAATATACCTGTCCAGGTAGTTATAATTGATCCTTCCGAATAACGCCGTATAGCGATACACAGCCCGGTCATTTGAAGCATTGATCGTTCCTGCTGCTGCAATAGAATTCAGCAGTAAGTCAGAACTATAATTGAGGCCGCTCATGAGATTTGATGAACCGCTTTTATCCTGTAAGGTATTGCCTAATAATATATTCAGTTTACCCCTGGAACCGGTAAGATTATACTCCAGCTGCGGTTCTATAATCCAGCTGCGATTTACTGAATTAGCAAAATACGCTGAGGGAAGCTGCGATACATTAGGGTCTATGGATACTTTAGGTTTCGCAGACGATTCATCGGTCCTGAATACATTGTAACCAAGGTTAGCCCTGGCTACAAGCCCGGGCAACAGGCTATAGCTTAGATTGAGGTTACCATTTAAATTCTCGTTTATGGATTCATATTTTTCTTCCAGGAAAGACAATGGATTAGTGTGGCCCAGCGACCAATAGCTGACCCCGGCTTCGTCCCAGCTTAAGTTTCCGGCATCATCATATAAACGAAGGTTGGGAGGCGAGTTAAGATATCTTGTCATATCATAGGCAGGCAGCTTGTTTTTGTCATTTGAATACATGCCCGAAAATTGGATGTTGAACTTCTGGTCAGCAGTTTTATGGTTTATGCTGAAATTAAACGAAGTAATATTGTCTGAAAATTTTTTGGAATACACTGTGGTTTCCCTATGATAGCCCGCCCCGACAAGGAATTGGGTCAGGTTATTGCCACCTGAAACAGAGGCTTGTAAATTTTGAGAATACGCATTATTGCCAATGAGTAAATCTTTAAAATCAGTGTACCGGGACGCATCCCAGAGCATAATATCAGGTGCGTAACCTTGATTAAGCGGGTTAGCACTTAGAGTAAAGCCATCATTGGCTATCCCTTCTTTGCGCATGGCAATATATTGCTCAGTATTCAAGATGTCCATTGTTCTGCCAACCTTGTTATAGCCGAAATAACTATTGACATTAACCCTTGTTGCTCCCGTTTTACCCTTTTTAGTAGTGATCAATATAACTCCGTTGGCACCCCGGCTACCGTAGATCGAAGTAGCATCAGCATCTTTAAGTACATCTATGCTTTCAATGTCCTGCGGGTTGATCAGGTTGAGCGGACTTAATCCCCCTGTGCTGATTGAGGTCGGGTTATTTGCTGCCGATGAAACCCGGTTTGTTGCTGTTATTCCCGCTTCAAAAGGGACACCATCAATAATAAACAGGGGGTTGTTTTGCGACAATGCAGGGTCCAGTGAACTTTGCCCCCTGATCTGCACCTTGAAAGAGGAACCGGCCACGCCGCTTGTTTGCGTGATCACCATTCCCGGCACCCTTCCCTGCAATGCTGCCAATGGATTGGAAACAGGCTGGCTTTCTATATCTGCTGCCTTCACAGTGCTGACACTGCCGGTATTCAACCGTTGCGTAGTGGTCCCGTAAGCTATGACCTGAACCTCATCCAGGTCGGAAATCTTTCTTGTAAGGCTGATGGTTATGTTTTCTTTGGCCCTGACCTCCCTGGTTTCAAAACCTATAAACGATATCCGCAGGACCACGTTTTCATTTATACCGTTGAGGACAAAGGCCCCGACACTATTGGTCATTGCATATTGGTTTGTGCCTTTGACAGCCACGGTAGCACCAACCAGAGGCTCTCCCTTTTCATCCGTAACCGTTCCGGTAATATCCCGGGCAGCACTTTTGCTATTGTTTTCTTCCTTCTGCTTTTCCGTCTTTTCTTTAATGACAATGGTTTTGTCCAGTATCTGATAACTGAGCGGCTGATCTTTAAACACCTGGTCCAGCGCATCTTTCAGGGTCGCATTTTTAATCGTTACGGACACATCTTTTGCCCGTTTTATTTCCGAGTTATTATAGAGGAATTGATAACCGCTTTGCTTCTTTATTGTGGCAAGTACCTCGGTTAATGCCGCTTGTTTAAAGCTCAGGGATATGCTCTGCGCACGTACGGAAGCACATACATTCATAATGGTAATGGAGATTAAGCATGCGACAAGGTTTATCCGCATAATGATGGTCCGCTTGATGGCAGGGTCAAGCCCCTTTAGCCAGGATATGCTCCACGCTCTTTTAAGGGCGCAGGGATTCCCGTATGTAAAAAATTTCATACTTTTATTGCTTGGGTTAGTTCATTGAGTTGTTACAAATTTTTTCGACCCCGAACATGGCCGGAAGTGTTCTAGTAAAACACATCCGGCTTTTTTATGCCGGGGGATTATTAACTACCTGATTCTTTTTTTTATTTCATACGCTTATAGGTTTAGTTAAACACTCGGTTACTTATTGTTTCATGGATTGGTGATGATCAGTTTTTTGCCATGTTCAGTTTGTACGATCCTGCCCCTGATCTTGATCAGCTCCAGCATTTTCAGTACGGTACTCAAATTGGACTGCCGCGAGATACCACCGGTAAACAGGTCTTTGGGAATAGCGCCGCTATATTCCACTTCTATATTATACCACCTTGAAAGTTGCCGCATTACAGTTGGTACATCCGCATCATGAAAAACGAACAAGCCTTCTTTCCAGCCCATTACGGATTCAAGGTCTGCATCTGAGATACTTATGGAGTTTGCGGTTAATACGGATTGCTCGCCCGGCTTCAGTATTATATCTCTGGCCGCCGGGGACAAAGTATGTATGCGCACAGAGCCTTCCAGCAGCGTAGTCCGGATTGCTTTTTCATCTGTATAGGCATTGACATTAAAATGAGTGCCTAAAACCTCTATTTCCTGTTTGCTGGTTGTGACGACGACAAAGGGGTGTGCCTTATCCCTGGCTATTTCAAAGTAGGCTTCGCCGCTCAAAATGACCCTGCGGTTTTTCTCTCCACGCTCTCTCAGAGAGGCCGCAAAAGTTAGTGTTGAAGCGGCGTTAAGCCGTACCTTGCTGCCATCAGGCAGGTTCACTTGATAGGTTCCGCCATTGGGTGTACTTATGGTGTTGTACTTGCCCAAAGGCCCTTTATTGTTATCGCTACTGATGTTATATACTACCTGGCCATCCGTAGTTTTTGTAATAATAACACCGGCCTCCGAAAGGACTGTCCCGTTTTTCTGTTCATCCAGGCGTATAACCTTTCCGTTGGCTAACGTCAGTGTCGCCTTATTTCCACCGGGCGCTATATCCTTAGCAATGGCCTGGTTCTTTATATGCTGCCCGTCCGGCCAGAGATAGAAATATGTGGCCGTCCCTACAATCATGAAAATACAAGCCGCTGCAATAATGCGTTGCCATTGGGGAATAGGGAAATACTTTCTGCGCTGCAAGTGCGTTGCCCTGATCTGCGCCTTAATACCCATATGCATCCGGTCACGGATCTCTGAAGGGCTTGAAGCATAGCCGTGGGGCAGTACCAGCTTTTGATCCTGATGGCTATTGTACCATGCGTCAAATATTTCCTGCTCCGCATCAGTCAGTGTGCCATCTTTCCATTTGCCGGCAAGTGATTCTATATATTCATCGGTATATTCCTGGTCCATATCGGGTGGTTTATTCTATAGTCAGAATAATGCACGCCAACCCTTAGCCTGTAGCTTAAAAATTTATACCTGCCCGGATAATCAGTGTTGGTAAGAAGATGCCTTAAATATCAAAATGATTATTTCAGAAATTATTAAGGGTATTTATCAACGATTGGGCTATACAAGACATAGTTTCACTTGGTCGGGTAAATGCGTTTCGTGTCTTTTGTTGCGCTTACAGATGAAATTTATTTTGCTCTAAAATAGCAAGCAGGACAGGCGGTACAAATGTTGTAAGGTTTCCCCTGATGTGCCGGAGCGCCTTCGACATATGGGCTTCTACAGTCTTTTCGGCAATGTCAAGTTCTTTTGAAATCTCCCTGTTGGACAACCCGTCTTCCCGGCTCATCCTGAATACGATCTGGCATTTGTCCGGCAGGCTTTTAACTGTTGCTTCTATCCTTAACCGCAGCTCATTTTCAAAAATATACTCTTCAGCAGAAGGCTGTAATTGGGAATTGAGGTCCGGGAGCCTGGATTCTTTCACACGCTTGCGGCCTCTCTGGTCAAGGAAATTGATGACACGGTACTTAACGGCTACCGCCAGGTATGTAGCTAACGAATGGGTAAGTTCGAGCCCGTCCCTTCGCTGCCATAATTTAATAAAAATGTCCTGGACAATTTCTTCTGCTTCTTCCGGTTCATGGAGGCGGTGGCAGGCCACAGATAACAGCTTGTCCCAAAAGCGAAGGTATAAAGCAGACAAAGCCTGCTCATCATCCTGCCGTAGCAGATGTACCAACTCACTGTCAGAAAGAGCTTTATAACTGTTCACTTTACTCCCTTGCGTTCAATGCCGCAACAATACTAATATACAAATTATTCAGGGTGATAAAAAATACCGGAACAATTATATTGACGTTAGACTCTACAACACTGTACTATCTGTACCCGATCTCAATTGTCAGCTCACCCGTAACCGTATACCCTTTTATCGGATCAATATGGCGGACCAGCGTACTGATAGGCTGTACAAACTTACTTCCTATAGTATGCAACGGCCATAGGAAAGACAGCGGGAGGCGGAACCCTATGCAATCCGAAAGGTCTTCAGCCAATACCTGGATAAATGGATATTCCATTGATTCCAGGAAAATCCTTTGCTTTTCATCCAGGTCAAAATGCCAGTGCATCCATGTTCTGAAGTCTACTCTTAAACTTTCTGTTTCTGCGCGAAGGGCATCGTCCGGGAGTTGGTATAGCTCCTGCTTTTTGATGCGCACGCCCTCGTCGGTGAAGGGTTGTTTTGACATGGGTTGTTTTTTTAGTTATAATATTTACTATTTGCCGTCGTTTAATTAGCAATAAAATAATTGCGATAACAAGCCACAAAATCAATGCCTGATCCGCAAAGCACAGATAGGGCTTCTTTCAGGAGCAGCTTTATTATTGAATATAACGACATCTATTTCAGGGTTATTGCCTGCCTGCTTGCTGCACATATCCTTGTTGCCTACGGGGAAACGTTAACCCTCTTCGAAATGCTGCTGATGCCGCATTATTATTATGCGCTCATCCCAAGTTTCCTTATTGCGTTTATCCTCTTCAATATCATCAGGGCAATTAATATCCGGCTCGATAAAAAATTTGACTGGACAGCGCAGACCATACAGCGTGCAGGCACCCAGGTATTCTTCGCTTTTATTATCCCGGCTGTCTGCGCCTTCCTGATGGCTTCCCTCTACTTCGCCATCCGGGGCCTGAACATTTTTAAGACAACCTATCTGAAATATGACTTCCAGTTTATTCTATTGCAGTTGCTGCTGATCAATGTTTACTACATCGCCTACCATTTTTATCTCAAATGGTCACAGGCAGAAAAAATAATCTCCCAACTTGCGGTGCAGCATGTTGGCCCCAATAGGCCGAAAGAAACGTTTACAGTAAGCAAAGGTGCCGCTAACTTATTATTGGCGATAAATGAAATTGCCTACTTCTTTAGGGAGGGGGATAATAACTATTTAAGGACAGTTAATGGCGAAGATTATTTTGTCAATACAGCACTTGACGAAGTACAGCAACAATTACCGGAAGATATTTTTTTCCGTGCCAACAGGCAATTGATCGTTCATAGAGAGGCTTGTAAAGCTTACGGCTTACTTACTTATGGGAAACTGAGCATAAAATTACACCCACCTTTGGCTACTGATGCGGTGGTCAGCCAGAAGCGTGCGAAAGATTTTAAGAGCTGGATGGATTACTTATGACCTTACCTGATATCGGTATCAATAAATATCTGCGTTATTGAAAGTACATTTTTAAATTTTGTTGTACCCGAAATGATATAACCATCGGATATGCCGGAGTTTTCGATCTTACCTGTATTTAGTAATATTTCGAGGTAGGCACCAGCAGCCATCTTTATCTGATCCATTAGGTGCGCAGCCTGTCTGCGTAGTTATAATTATTTCTAAAAAAGCTTTCTTTTCGTTTAACGATCAAAAGGGGCATCCCTTCGGCCGGGCTTTCCGCTGCAATCTTTTCTTGCAGAAAAGGATTTCCACTTCAATCCCTGATGCATATTGACCCTGCTCTGTTTTATACGTTAGGCTTTTTGTCCATCTTCCTGATCCACACCTATTATATTGAGACTAAAATATAGTGAGGGAGAAGTGTCGCATGAATGAAACCACAAAGGTAGGCCATGCGCTGCTGAAGCGGCCCAAAGACTACGGATAAACCGCTCATGCTTCGCTATTGATTCCGTTTCCTTTTGGCCTCGATTGCGCATAGCCTGAATGGGTTCCATAATTCATTTTAAAACTTTAAATCAGCAATTATGGAAATGCGCATCACTCCACCGTTTACGGCTGTAGCAGAAATTGAACTCGTTTACCGCACAAAGGTAAAGCCCTCTTTAAGGCTATCAGTTTGTTCAACCAAACAGGCTTACGACGTTTTTCGTAACCATTGGGATATGGATAAAATAGAGCTTCAGGAACAGTTTAAGATTATGCTGCTAAACGCCTCCAATAAAGTGGTTGGCCTTTATGAATGTTCATGCGGCGGCACAATGGGTACCGTTGTTGATGTCCGTCTCGTGTTCTGCTGTGCGCTGAAGATCAATGCCAAAAGGGTAATCCTTTGTCATAACCACCCCAGCGGCAACCTTGCTGCAAGCCAGGCTGACCGCCAACTGACAACCCGAATGGTTGCGGCCGGAAAGATCCTCGATATTGGGGTTATTGACCACCTGATCATTACCAGCGAAGGCTTTATATCCTTAGCTGAAGAAGGGCTTTTATAGCCCTTTTTTTTGCTCCGTTTTTACCACAGCTAAAGTTCATTACTGTTCCTTCCCTTACGCGGGATGCCCTGCTCCTCTTCATTCTGAAGTTCACCGAAGAGAGGGGGAAGACCTCCTCCCTGGGCCTTTTTCATACAACAGACAAAAAGTGCAGCTAATCTAGGGTGCCCAAGCCCCCGCGCAAAGCAGCCAAAAAAAGAATTGGATGAACGGTTTCCCCCCTAAAGGGGCCCCCCATTAAACCATTTTTTTTTTGGCTTTCGCCTTTGGGCACCCTGCCGATTGCTTTCTTTTTTTCCGTTTGAAAAAGGCCCATTGAGGCAGGCGGCTGAAAAGAAAAAGAAACGAACAAAATTTTTAATCATTAAAAAACAAATGTTATGCAACACATTTCAGGAACAGTAACCGCAGATGCCACCATCAAACAACTAGAGGATGGCAGGAAATTTATCACGTTCAGCATTGCCGACAATGATTCGTACAAACCCAAAGACAGCAATGAACGGGTTGATCTGACCACCTTTTTTAATTGTACCTACTGGCTCGGAACAGGCGTAGCCAAAGTATTGCGCAAAGGCGCAGCCGTAGACCTCATCGGCAGGGCTTGGGCAAAACCATACAAAGACAGGAACGACAATTGGAACGCCGCATTAAATTTTAATGCAAGCCAGATCAGGTTTACCAAATATGCACCAAAAGACGAAGAGGAGGCCGTAACCGCTACACAAGGCAAGGCTACAGGTAAAAGCAGGAAAGCCAAAGCAGAAGAAGCTAAAAAAGACGACCTGCCATTTTAAACCTTAACCCCAACCGTTATGAAATTCTTTAAAGATTGTAAAACACTGGATGAAGTAAAAGCCCGCTATAAAAAACTGGCCTTACAATACCATCCCGATAAAGGCGGTGATACCGCCACCATGCAGGCGATCAATTCTGAATATGCCTTTGCCTCCGCTAAACTCGTGAAGGGTGCTAACCTTTCCGAGGAAGAGACAGAACAGGAAATGAAGTTTTCCGAAGAATACCGCAAGGTAATCGAGCAGATCATACACCTGCCATCTATAAAAGTCGAGGCCATCGGCTTATGGATTTGGGTAACGGGAGAAACGTATCCTGTACGCTCCGAACTGAAAGCAGCGGGTTTATTCTTTGCGCCTAAGAAACAGGCTTGGTATTACCGCAGTGAATTATACAAAGCCACAAGGGGCGGAAAAAAAACACTCGATCAGATCAGGGATAAATACGGCAGCGAAATTATCCGTACCGAAAAACGCAAAACCCTTAACACCGCTTTTTCTAACCATTAAATTTTAAACAAAATGTTACCCGTACTTAGAATTGATACCGCCGTTATGCTGCCTGACACCGACCAGTGGCAGCACCGATTTAACATCGAAAGCCAAAGTTCAAACAGGCTTTATGTGATCTCCCAACACAAACAGAAAAAGCATTGGGGTTGCAGTTGCCCCGCATGGAAAAGATACCGCAAATGCAAGCACCTGCAAATCCTTGGCATTCCTTGTAATGAGCAGCCCTATGAAGTCAACATCATCCATAACTAAACTAAAAACATGGCAAAAGGATTTTTAGACGGTTACAAAACCTACAATACGGCCGCAGGGTTCGGCAGCCCCAAAGCTTGGCAAAAAGCGTTTAAACAGCGCATGGGTAAGGAAGAAGCAGAGGCCATTTTGCAGGGTCAGCAGCAAACCCCTTACGGGATTTTAGGCATCGAACAAGGCGCAACATCCGCAGCAATAAAAAAGGCATACCGCAAAATGATGATGCTTTGGCATCCCGATAAAAACCCCGACAGGATAAGCGAAGCCGAGGAAATGAGCAAAAAGATCATTGCGGCCTACAGCATTTTAACCCATTCATAAACAGGCATCATAGCCAATCAACAAATAAAATTATGAGACACGATTTTGAAGAACGCAAGCAAAACCGCATCGAAAATGCGAGAAATCAGGCAGCCAAAAATAAAAAACAATCCAACGAACTATATAACAACGCTAACAAAATGGCGGCTGCTATTCCTTTCGGTCAACCCATATTGGTTGGGCATCATTCCGAAAAAGCTGATCGAAGCTACAGGAATAAAATACATAACACGTATGGTAAAGCTTTTGAAAAAATGGATAAGGCAGGGTATTACGAGGATAAAGCCGAAGCCATCGAAAACAACACCGCTATTTTTTCTGATGATCCAAACGCATTGGAACAGCTACAGGATAAGTTAAAAGAGTTGGAAGCCATGCAGGAATTTATGAAGTCTGCCAACAAATGTGTAAAGAAGAAAGATAAGGAAGCTTTTTTAAAACTGCCTTTTGCAACAGAACAGCTTTGGGTAGAAATCAATACGCCCGATTGTTTCAGGCAAATCGGTTGCCCTGCCTACAGGCTGAAAAATAACAATGCCAATATCAGACGGATAAAAGAGCGTATCAAGGGACTGGAAAGGCTTGAAGCGAGTGAAGAAAAAGAATATATCATTAACGGGGTGCGGATTAAAGAGAATACCGAAGCCAATAGGGTGCAAATATTTTTCCCTTCGCGCTTATCCAAAGAAGCCTATAAAAAAGTACGGGGTCACGGTTTTGTTTGGTGCAGGTCTGAATCCGCATTCCAAAGGCAGCTAAACAACCACGCGGTATGGCTTGCCAAAAATTTAGCAAACCAATATCCAACCCTTAATCAATAGCATTCATAAAACATTAAGCGGGGCGCAGCCGCACAAGGGGCGCAATTTTTAAACTTTTAAACATAATGAACATGGAATTTAAAACAGGTAGCCGTTATACGATTATTAAAATATCTGAATGGCTTGCAACAACAGAAAAGGACGAGATTATTATCAGCGGCTTTTTACCAAGCAGGCAACAATATTATTTCAAACACAAGCGCAGCAAAAAGGAATGGCTGCTCCCTAAAGAAGACTTGAAGTGGCTTGTTTTTGAAGGTCATAACCTTCCGTTACGCCTTGATTCGGAAACTAACCGATATATGGGGAACGCCTGTATCAATTTCGTTTCTGATAATCCCGAAGAACTAAGGGGATATATTGAAAAACACTGCATCAATACCGACCGCTCCCTATTCAGTAAGATATATATCACTCCTGAAAAGGACAGGGAAACGATAATAAACCCTCCATACGACCAACTATTTAAAGATGAAGACAACGATTAAAAGACCTTAAAGCGGGGCGCAGCCGTACAAGGGGCGCAGAACAATATGAAATTTTTAAATCTTAAAGCGACAATTGTATTTACACAATTGGTAGATACACTTAAAGAGGGGCAATACCGAAAGATTTTAAACGAGCCTTATATGCCGTTGACAATAGAAAAGGTCGGAGAGCGCATCAATACGCCCTGGGGATTGGCCTCCCTATACAGTTTTTGCCACTACTATGAGCAAAACGGTGACCTGATGCAAGACCCTGAAATGTGCTTCTTTATGCTTGACAACAGGGAGGGTTTTTCGGCAGACTTTGCCAAAGTGCTGATTGCTCCTTATATATTCCGACAGGCCAACCTTGCTATTTACGAAGAAAGCGTATTGATGGAATCAGATAGCCTGACCAAGTTTCACAGGCCGATGCAAAAGGGGCACACTGATTTTGCCAATCAATGGCTTGCCAATATTCAACAACAGGGATTTTTAAACAGGTAGCTATGAACTTTCAATTTAATTTCCAGATCAACCCTGACCATGACCGCAAAAATTGGGATGCCATCCCACCACATAAAAAGCTGATGGCCGACAGGGTTAGTGCAGTTATGCTTGCTAAAAAAACAGCAAGGTTATTTAAGGCAGAAGTGAGACTTACAGAAGGTGATTATCCTTTCACTACAAGTGGCTCTTACTTCAGGTACAAGGAACAATAAAAATCAATAAGGCAGCCGCAGGGTTGTGGCTGCCTTTTACCATCCACTTATTTTTTACTTAAATCTAATATTATGACAACGATAGCAAAACGGAAAAACCGTAAATCAATAAAACAAACTCCCAAAGAAATCGCACCTGCAATTGCCGAAGCTGAAATGCCAACGGGGGAACATTTAGAAATAGAAGTTTCCTTGATTGACTTTAGTCCTAAGAATTACCGCAAAATCTTTAAGCAGGGGGAGATTGAAGAATTAGCGGACAGTATTAAAACTTACGGCTTAATACATGCCCTGACCGTACGGCAAACAGGCGAGCGGTATGAACTCGTGAGCGGGGAACGCAGGTTAAGGGCGGCAGGATTGGCAGGGGTTATAAAACTTCCCGTTGTTGTGCGGGAACTCACAGACGAACAGGCCAACGAAATCCGTTTGGCCGAAAATCTTAAAAGGGTTGACCCGCATCCATTAGAGGAAGCCCTCCTTATTGCAGAAATGCAGGGAGAGGGTAAATCTTTGGAAGAGGTTGCCCTCCGTATCGGAAAATCCAAAGCCTTTGTATACAACCGCATCAAACTGGCAGGGCTTATTGAGCCGATACAGGAAATGTTTATTGAAAATAAAATCAACATTCTGGAAGCGACAGATATAGCCGCCCTTGCCGCCGAATCACAACAGCAATTTTTTAATGACTATTGCAAAAAATGGAAACAAAAGGATTTCGGTATCCATAACCTGCGAAATATTTTGTCCCGCTATAAATACGACCTTAGAAAAGCGCCATTTGACACTAAGGACAAACACTTGAAGCCCGCAATGGGAGCCTGTACAAATTGCCCGTTCAACTCTGCAACGCTTAAATCTTTATTCCCTGAATTTGCCAAAGAAGCAGTATGTAATAACAAGGCATGTTATAAAGATAAGTGCATAGAGAATACAGTGAGAAATGTCCGCAAGGCCATTGCAGACAAACAGCCCGATGCCTTGCTTGTTAACTATGCATTGTCCGAAGAAGCGGAGCTTGTTTTGCAATCCCTGCCTGAAACCGACAGCTTACCGCGTGTTAACTTTTCTGATGTAACTATTATTCAAACACCAACCTTACCCGATAAGGAGGATTATTTAGACACATGGAATTGCGAAGAAGGGGAAGAGCCTGAATTTGACGAGGATAGTTATAATCATGACATGCAGGAATATAAAAATGATCTTGCAGAATTTGAGGCAGAGGCAACAAAGGAAACAACAAAAAAAGGGCTGACCTTTTCCTTTGACGAATGGAAAGTTATCTTTTACAGTACAGAGCAAAAGAAATCTTCTTACAACGCAAATGCACCTGTGACCGCAAAAGAAGTACAGGAAGCCATAAAAGCAGGGACGGTCACCATAGAACTGTTAACCGCAGAAATAGCCCGTATTAACGCAAGGGAGGAAAGAGCAAAAGAAATAGACAGGGATAAAATCCAGTCGCAGGTACACGAGCAATTTCTCAATCAGCAGGAAACCGACGAGCAGGCACAAAAGCCTACAGCCGCAGATTTGGTATGCGCAAGATTGGTCATTTATCAATCGCTTGATTATTCGGTAAGGAATGCGGTCAACAGGGTATTGTTTGCCGACACCGATTTTTCAAATAACGGGCAGTTTTATGAAGCACTGGCAAACATGCCGGAGCAGCAATACGCTTTCCTGATCCGTATGGCCGTTGCAAGAAAATCCGAAAGTAAATACCCGACCAATGTTACTGCATACGCATTGTACGAGATGGCCAAAGCATCCGGTCTTGATGTGGCCGCTATTGAGCAGGCACAGGAGGAGAAAGCAAAAGAGCGTCAGGATAAAATGGAGTTAAGGATTAAGGAACTGGAAAAGCGCATTGGAAGATTGGAGATGATAGCATAATCAGGGTACGGGGGCGCAGCCGTACAAGGGGCGCAATTTTTATTTCATAAAAATAATATAATATTATGAACATTATAGATTTGGAAGGAAGAAAAATCGAAATTACACAGCTTGCCGAAACGATTAAGGAGGTTGAAAAATATTTAGCGTTCAAACCTGAACACCGTTTTAAATCCCTTCAGATATTTGAACAGCGAAGGGCGGCATACTGGAATGACATCCTGCAAAAACTATTGCAGTTACAACAACGTTTAACTAAATAAAATTACAGTCATGGATATTACAAGTGTACAGGTGTACGGAACGGTCATTTTAATTATCGGCCTCGTACTCCGTTATTTTATGCGGCGCAGAAGGTTTAACCGTAACAATGCTTTCGGGGTACAGGAGTTTAAAAGTTTTGAACACAAGTCGGTTGTACAGCCGTTGGAAAGGTTGGTAAGAATTATTGCTGCGGCGTTAATCCTTTTTGGTGCTTTACTCCTCATTGTGGAATGGTACAACCACAAGGATATTGACAAAAAGCCTAAGCAGGAATCTGCCCCCGCAGTTCAGAAATAGTCGGATGCGGCATTTAAAGGCTGCAATAGCGGCCTTTGTGCCTTTAAACAAAGAAAAATGCCCGTTGATATGAAAGTAGCCGAAAACGGGCGCAAAAACGGCAAACGCTTCCATCCTCACGGATGGGCGTTTGCGGGAAGCGGTGCAACCCCTTATCTCAAAGAAGATTTATCGTTTCCGATTGTCTTTGAGATAAGGGGTTGCGGCGTTTTTTGTTTGTTATGCTTTCAGCTTTGCTAAGAATCTTTGCGCTTCTTTCAAGAACATTACCAGATGCTTTCTTTTATGTCTAATGCTATGCTTAGGAGCGAAACTTATGGTATCTTATCAATCTAAACAACAGGGACGGCGTTTAATTGATTGCGTATGCTTTGTTCAAGTTGCTGTAGCCGTCTAAGTGGTGGATTGAACGGATGTTTGGGGTTAAATGTCGCAGCGGCGTTTAGTTCCAGCTTAATAAATTCGGGAATATCTTTTACGACCATACATCCCTGCCGCCACTCTTTTATGAGGATCGGCGTTGTATCAAAATATTCTTTTAGCCTGGCTACCTCCTGAAGTACTTCGGGATGTTGTGGCGTGTCTTTTTGCATAATGTAAAATTAAAAAAAAAGCACCATCTAAAGATGATGCTTTACTTTAAATGCCGTCAGGCTACTTCCCTGCGAAAGCCTGCAGCTTTTGGAACAGTTCAGCCAGTCCAGCCTTTTGTAAAAACTCATCCGCGATTTCACAAAGTTCATTACTGCTTTCTTTCGGCAGCACCGAGACAAGATCCTTTACCATTCCTGTTTCCTGCTTTACTCCCTGCCTGATGGCCTGGCTCAGTAGCAGGATTTGCGCCCTGCTGATCTTCAGATCAACCTTCACATTTTTTTCATTCATGCCGGGGACGCTTAACAAAGCATCATACATCACGGCCACATCGTTTGTTGTCATACCATTTCACATTTTCTTTTCACTTAGCAAAAGTAACGACCCTTGACGGATTTAACCTGCGCAGAATTTGCGCAGGTAGTGATGCATCTGCCGGTGCCCCCTATTTTTGTATCACTAAAATTCTTTGTGCAGTAGAAAACGTGAATTATGGAAAAGAAGAAAGCATTGCTGTCGTGCGACGAAGCAAAACAAATGGATATGGTGGGGTACCTGTCCAAATTAGGCCATGAGCCAATCAAGGTAACCGGTGCCGATCATTGGTACCGGTCACCGCTAAGGGATGAGAAAAGCCCGTCATTTAAAATCAACAGGACCCGTAACCGCTGGTTTGACTTCGGGTCAGGCCAGGGCGGTAACCTGGTTGATTTCGGTGTGCAGTATTTTAAGTGCTCTGTCGGTGAATTTTTACACAGGCTTGAGGATACCTTCCCTGCCATCCCACAGCAGGATGTCAGGCATGCAGGCAAGTCTGCTCAACAAACCATAGCGGTAGTCGCCGAACATGAGCTGAACAGTCCTGCGTTAATCCAATACCTTACAGGCAGGTGTATCCCCGCTGAAATTGCAAAACAGTATTGCAGGGAAGTCCGCTACAAGATAGCGGAGAAAACTTTTTACGGGATAGGCTTTAAGAACAATTCCGGAGGGTATGAAATCCGCAACCCTTTCTTTAAGTCTGCCAGTTCACCGAAGGACATAACAACTATTACGAATGGCGGCAATAGCATCGCTGTCTTTGAAGGCTTCTTTGACTTCCTGTCCTACCTCGTAATTTCAAAGGACAATAAAATCAATAAGCCTGATTTTCTTATCCTCAACAGCCTTGCATTCTTTGAAAAGGCCAAACCTGTAATGGAGCAATATGATTCAGCTCATCTGTACCTGGACAATGATGCCGCCGGGCAAAATTACAGTAAGCGTGCCTTGTCTGCCGGTAAACCTTACGTAGATGAAAGCAGCCTCTATACCGGCTGCGGGGACTTAAACGATTACCTGTGTAAAAGCAAATCCCTCCAGGATAAAAGCAACGACCTGGGCCAGGGGCTCCGGAGATAACAATCCCCTTTAGATTCTAACAAAAGAGCTTCCGATATATACGGAAAGCTGTACGATTACCTGGGGCGCCCGTAATCGGCCAGATGTACAGTTGTTTCACAACCGGATCTGGCTGCCCTTACTCCGAAGTCGTGGGCAGTGCTCTTGGTAACTATGCAGCTTTTTTAAAACGTGAACATAATAAGTGATGAAAGAACAAAAAAACAACCGCAACAAATGGCTGCATGTCCGGGTGACAGAGGCCGAACTCGAAGCCATATTAAAGGCTTACAGCAAGACGACAAGCCCGAAATTCAGCGACTTCCTGCGCAGGCAAGTGCTCGCCAAACCCCATATCGGGAAGTACCGGAATGAATCCCTCAATGATTTTGTGACCGTGCTTGCAGGGTTGAAAATGGAGCTTAAAGCAGCAGGCAATAACCTCAACCAGGCAGTAAAGAAGCTGCATACCCTCAACCACCGCAGTGAACTGGAACGGTGGCTGGTCACATGGGAACTGGATAAAAGGAGCTTCCAGAAAAGCGTTGAATCCATAACCAGGCACATGGATAAAATCAATGACCAATGGTTGCGGTGATCCGTCCGAGCGGCAACATCAGGAAGGTTCTGAACTACAATGAGCATAAGGTAAAAGAGGGTGTTGCCACATGCCTGGAGGCAGCCTATTACCTCAAAGATGTAGATAAATTAACCTTTACGGATAAGCTTCGCCGCTTGCAGAATCTGGCTGAGTTAAGAGAATCAACAAAGGTAAATACGCTTCATATTTCCCTGAATTTCGATCCATCTGAGCACCATTCCCCTGAAAAATTAAAGGAGATTTCAGCCTCTTATTTAGAGAAGATCGGCTTCGGCGGACAGCCGTATTTGCTATACCAGCACTTCGATGCAGGGCATCCTCATGTCCATATTCTAACGACGAATATTAAGCCCGACGGCAAGGCAATTAACCTGCATAATATCGGTAAAAACCAATCAGAAAAAGCCAGGAAAGAAATTGAAATTGCCTTTGGGCTGGTTAAAGCGGAAGATAGTGAGCAGCGGAAACGCTATGACATTAACCCAGTAAATGCAGCCGTAGAATATGGCAGGTCAGCTACGAAAAGGGCGATAACAAATGTGCTGAACCATGTCCTTTCTACCTATAAATTCAGCTCCTTACCTGAACTCAATGCTGTGTTGAACCGGTATAATGTCAGCGCCGAAAGGGGGACTGAGCAGTCCCGCGTGTACCGGAGCGGCGGCCTGTTATACCGGATTCGTACCCCTGATGGAACAATGAAAGGTGTACCCATTAAGGCCAGCGATTTTTATAACAAGCCTACTTTGAAACACCTCGAACAAAAGTTTATCGAGCACTCCAAAGAGAAGCCTAAACATAAAATCCGTGTTAAAAATACAATAGACCTATTCTTTGCAAGGAACCCGGGAAGCAACCTGCAACAAATGATCTTAGGGCTGCATAGAGAGGGGATGGATGCCATCGTAAGGCAGAACAAAGACGGGATAGTGTATGGCATTACCTATGTGGACCACACAACAAAGTGTGTATTCAATGGCAGTGATCTTGGTAAAAGCTACAGCGCAAAAGGCATTCTGGAACGTTGCGGCAGTCTGGTTCCTATACAAGATACTCCGGCCCATTCCCTATCCGCAGACAAACAAGGCAGCCAGGAAAACGGGCAGCAAAATGATAAGCACCCTTCTGAAATCAACCACGAACAACAGTCCTGGCAACCGCCCCAGACTACTGTACTGGAAGAGCTTCTACAGTACGAAAACGCATCGGCATACCTGCCTTATGAGCTGAGCGGAAAAAAGAAGAAGCGTAAAAATTCAATCAAAAGATAAACTAATAACAAACGATTATGGCTATGCAGACCGGCGAAAACGAACAGGCGATGAGGAAAATCCTGGATATGACCAGGTTTATCAGTATCACATTACTACTCTTTCATTGTTACTATTTTTTATACGCTGCCTTTGACCAGTGGCAGCTTACATCATCCTTTACAGACCGGTTGTTAGGTAACATCCGCAACACCGGGCTGTTCAGCAACTTTCATAAATCAAAGCTCATTGCCCTGGGCTTCCTGTGTATTTCGCTGATGGGCGCAAAGGGAAGGAAGAACGAAAAGATAAATTACAGGACAGCATTTTGCTATTTAGTAACGGGCTTACTCTTATATTTCCTAAGCTCCTTAACGCTGCTGCTTCAATGGAATAATATTACTGTGGCAGTAATTTACATCGGCATTCTTTCCCTGGGATACCTGC
Organism: Pedobacter sp. ISL-64; assembly: GCF_018613605.1. Taxonomy (GTDB): domain Bacteria; phylum Bacteroidota; class Bacteroidia; order Sphingobacteriales; family Sphingobacteriaceae; genus Pedobacter. The sequence continues at coordinate 222,510 of NZ_JAGGPU010000006.1, forward strand.
TGATGCTCTCCGGCGGGACGCTCCTTTCCAGGATCATCAAGCAAAAGCTGAGTGATGATCCGTTTAACCTGGAGAACGAAACTTTCCCCCAGGAGACACGATTAATTACTAATGAATTTTCTATCAACCTGCCAACCCGTTTCCGCTACAAAGGAAAAATACATGCTGGTTATTTGAACGTCATATCACCACAAAGGGGCGTGATTTGCCAGGGATCGGCTGGTTCAGGTAAGACAGCATTCTTTTTACGGCACGTCATAACACAATGTCTTGGTAAAGAAGAACCATTCTCTGCCCTGATCTATGATTTCAAATTCCCCGATTTATCTATCATCGCTTACAACCATTGGCTACTGAATAAACATCGGTATAAAGCTAAATCTGATTGCTTCTTTATCAATTTTGATGACCTGTCCCGCTCCCATCGCGCCAATGTATTTGACCCGCTTGGGATGACCGATATCACTGATGCCAGTGAATCGGCAAGGACGATCTTACTTGGCCTCAATAAAGAGTGGTCGAAAAAACAAGGTGATTTTTTCGTCGAGTCACCAATCAATTTTGTTACCGCTGTTATCTGGTTTTTGAGAAAATATAAACATGGTATGTATTGCACCTTGCCGCATGTACTTGAATTGATCCAGATTAATTACGACGATTTATTCAGCGTATTGAGGTTGGAACCGGAAATTTCTGTTTTATTAAACCCATTCATCAGTGCCTACCTGTCAAATGCTAAGGAGCAGTTGGAAGGCCAGATTGCCAGTGCAAAAATTGCGCTGGCAAGGCTTACGTCACCCCAATTGTATTATGTCCTGTCAGGTGATGATTTCAGTCTTGACATAAACAATCCAAAGCATCCGGTGGTGCTTTGTATGGGCAATAATCCGCAAAAGATTATGACCTATGGTGCGGTATTATCCTTATATACCAACAGGATATTAAAGATCATAAACCAAAAAGACAAACATAAATGTGCGCTTGTGCTCGATGAGGAACCCACTTTAACCGTTGATCTCAATACTGTGGTCAGTACCGGAAGGCAAAACAAAATCTGCACTTTTATCGGCCTTCAGGAAGTAGCGCAGCTACGGAAAGAATACGGCAAGGATTCTGCCGAGGTACTCATTAATATGGTGGGAAACCTGATCTCAGGGCAGGTTACAGGAGATAGCGCCAAACAAGTTAGTGAACGTATCGGTAAGATCAACCAGAATAAAACGAGCCTTTCTATAAATAGCGGCGACACCTCCATCAGTAAAAGTTTACAGCTTGATTACGCTGTCCCTGCTTCAAAGATGGCCAACCTTTCCAGCGGTGAATTTGCCGGAACGGTTGCCGATACCCCGCAACAAAAAATAGAATACAAAGCTTTCCATTGCCAGATCGTCAATGACTTTGATGCCATCAACAGGGAAGAAAAGAACTATAAACCAATTCCTGTTATTCGCAAAGTTGATAGCCAAATGGTGCAGCGAAACTATGAACAGATCAGGCAGGATGTACAGGACATAGTAAATTCAGAATTATTTAGATTGATGAATGATCCGGCCCTTATGCATTTGATCATAAAAAAAAATAGTCCCGTCAAATGATACTTTTCAATTATTATGTTAGTAAGAGCCAGTCAAAAACGACACGCAGGATATTTGGTCATTAAGAAATAATCATTGTAATCGTATAAGCAAAGGAAGCATCTGCGGATTGCTTCCTTTATTTTTTATCGAGTAATTTCTGAAGCATTTCAACTTTTTCGCGTTCGCTTTGGATCAGTTGATTATAGAGATTTTTATTTTCTTCAACCAGTTCCATACACTTGTCAAGAGGATTAAAATTATAATTATAAACACCGGACGTATCGTTCATATTCTGAATGTTGATCACAACAGATTCTTCATTATAGTTTCTTATCGCCTCGACAGGAACGCCTAAAGCTTCGGCGATAACCGCTAATTTCTCATCATCTATATGATCGCTTTGTTCAATTTTAGATAGGCCCTGACGGGTCATCCCTAAAGATGTCTTGTCCTAAAATAGGTTTACACTAAAAAGTGTAAAAATGGACGCAAAACAGAAGCGCAAACCTTCGAAAACGTACACGAAGGATCAAAAGTATTTGATTGTTCAGGACTATCTGACAAGTGGTTGGTCAAAGCAGGCAATTTGGGAAAAACATACCGGAGAGCTTAAAGAACACGGAAAAATAGTTCTGTGGATGCGCAAGTTGGGCTATGATGTTTCTCGATTAGCTAGAACAAATAGATTTGCCGATCAATGTGCATTAATGGAACAAAAAAAATCTGAGCCTCTTGTTTGGGGGGAATCGGTTGAGCAGCATCAAATGCAGAAACGGATTGAATTTTTGGAAGGTCAATTAAAGGATGAGGAACTTAAAGCAATTGCATTTTCAAGAATGGTAGATATTGCTGAAAGGGAGTTTAAGATCCCGATCAGAAAAAAGTTCAATACCAAGCCATAGAAAGTATGAAAATTGATTTTTCGCACATAGGCCTTGCCAAACTATGTGGTTGGTTTGGTATTACCAGGCAGGCTTACTATCAAAATCGCTGGGAAGGCGTTTCGACAAGTATCGAAGAAGAGTTGGTATTACAGGAAGTGATAAGCATAAGAAGGTCTCACCCCAGGATGGGTGCGCGTAAGCTATATGATCTATTGGAAGGTTTTATGTTGGAGCATAGTATAAAAATGGGAAGAGATGCCTTGTTTGCCTTGCTTGCAGCCAATAACCTTTTAGTTAGGAAAAGAAAAAGAGGCGTGTACACGACCAACTCACATCATTGGCTTAGAAAGTACCCCAACCTTATCAGGGGCTTTGTGCCAACAAGTATAAACCAGTTGTGGGTGAGCGATATCACTTATTGGAAGGTAGATAAGGTCAATCTGTATATCAGCTTTATCACAGATGCTTACTCTCGAAAAATAGTAGGTTATCAACTGGCCAAAACATTGGCTGCTATTGAAAGTGTACAAGCTTTGCAAATGGCGCTCTCTGCCTTGGGGGCAGAGCACCATTCGCAGCTCGTACACCACAGCGACCGAGGTATTCAATATTGCAGTCATGAGTATGTAAAGCTATTGCAGGATTATGGAATACGAATTAGTATGACCGAAAATGGCGATCCACTTGAAAATGCGATAGCAGAACGGTTAAATGGTATCATGAAGGATGAATACTTGCATAATTATAAGGTTAGGACTTTTAAAGAGGCAGCTGTTGTATTAAAAAGAGCTGTTACATTGTACAATAACGAACGTCCTCACATGAGTATAAGCAATTTCACACCTAATTTTTTGCATCTCTCAGGTAGACAATTAGACACTGGAAAATTATGGAGGAATTATTACCAGAAACAGATTACGTTTGTAAACAAGGAGCAGGACTAAGCAATTACTGTAAACCAGGATTAGGATTATTTATCTCAAACTGTAAACTTTTTTCAGGACTATACACACACAGTGTCTTCGTTGATGCATGGGGAAAATTCCCCACCCTAAAAAAGGGGAAATCTACCTATTGCATTCCTAAGCTTGTTTTACAACTTTTGTGGCCTGATGACCCAATATTATTATTTGTGAATTATTTTTTTACGCAGTTTAAACCCAGTCACTGAAAACCATTTTCAGACATATTTTTGCAATCACATACTTGTTTTGCCCTTCCCTGTACGCCCAGCAAGCGGAAACAGTGGAAAGTATAGGATATGCGAAGCAGTACATGGATAGCAGGAGTTCTGCATTGGACAAATACCTTGACAAATCAGATAAAATACAGCAGCGTTTATTAAAACGATTAATGCGCAAGGAAGAAAAGATCCTTAAACGGCTTGCTGCAAAAGATTCCGCGCTATACAAACAATACCTGAACCAGGGTATCAGCTATGATTCTATAGCAACACTTTCAAAAGATAGCACTTACCAGCAACAACATATATCAAAGGCCGGCATTATTGACAGCCTTAAAGGAGTGCAAAGCTTTATACAAAAACAAAGTGCCAAACTAAACACACTTACCGGCGTCGCCGGCAAAGCCGGTATAGAAAGCAAAGAGCTCACCGAACTGCAACAAAAACTAAATACCCAACAGCATATAGATGCACTGATAGGCCAGCGCACCAGCGCACTGGAAAGCCTTACAGGCAAAGCGGGTATAAGCGGCTTACAGGATATACAGAAGAAAGTTTATTACGCAAAAGAGAAAATAAAAGCCTGGAAAGAACTGGCCGATGAGCCTGATGAAGCAGAAACAGCAGCACTCGAATATCTTCAAGGTACAGAAGGCTTTGGTGAAAGCCTGACCAGCAATAACAGCGGGGCATTCGGAGGTTTAGGAAACAACGCAACAGCCGAAAATCTGCAACGTTTAGGATTCCAGACGAAAAGTCAAGTTAATGGCTTGTTGCAGCAAAAGTTTGGTAGTAGTCTGGGATCAGTACAGCAACAAATGGCTGACCAGGTAAAAGACTACAGTGAAAAACTCAAAGGCATTACCGATAAAGTAAAAGAGGCCAAAGACGGCATCAACAATGCAAAGCAAACACTTAACGAAGCAAAGCAGGCAAAGAACAAACTGAAAAATATAGAAAAACCAACCTTCAAAAAGAACCCTGAGCGCGGAAAGCCGTTCTTAAAACGTCTTGAACCAGTCTATAATTTTCAAACAACAAGAGATACACCGGACGGATTAAGGCCAGCCATGCTGGAATTAGGTGCTGGTGTTGCATTCAAACATAGCCCGAAACTCAGCTACGGTATAGGCATAGCCCTGAGCACAGGACTGGGCCAGAACTGGCAGAATATTAAACTGACTTATGAAGGGGTAAGTGCAAGGGCATTCGCCGATTGGAAGCTGATATACGGCTTCAGTGCACAGGCGGGGTATGAAAGGATTTTCCGGCCTGCCAATAGGCCCTACCTGCCGGAAACTCAAAACCAATCAACCAACCCTTCCAACCCTGATGCCCATAATAACATCCTTAAAGAAAGCTTTGGTGGTCAGCAGCAAGCAGCCTATATCGGGATCATGAAACGTTACCGGATCAATAGTAACTGGAGCGGCACTTTCCTGGCAGGCTATAACTTTTTATGGCAGCAGGAGGAATTGAGAAGCCCGTTCGTGCTGAGGTTTGGCTGGGGGAGATAAAGTCAATAATCAAAAGTTAATCACGCCACGTATTGGCGTACTTCTAAAATAGCTTTGCTGAAAATATATTAAACAGGAATCAAAATTAAAAACACAATACCACCATTATGAACAAACAACTATTAAGGGCTCAACTACTGATAGTATTATCACTGAGCTTTATTCAAACATTTGCGCAACCGGGAGGTACGCAACCCGATCCAAACATGTTGTCGGCTGCTGGGAATTCATTTGGGATTAACAACTTCTATAATAGCAATCTCTTTGACGGCACAGTAGATGTTCGCATTCCGATCTATACTTACAGCAAAGATGAGATGGATTTCAGCGTATCATTTAACTATAACACTAAAGGAGTCCTTGTGGATGAGGTGGAGAATCCTGAAGGTTTGCATTGGAATCTCTCAGCACAGAATAGTATTCAAAGAATAGTTAAAGATATCCCTGATGAAATAAACTACAATTCAAATGCTGACTCTCTGTACGAAGGCGATACAGCATTGTGGAATATAAACAAATATGTAAAAGGGAAACTATTTACTTATTGGGAAACCCCCGCGCAGAAGGCTATGACAAACGTGTACCGTGACGGTGAAAGTGATGATTTCATCGTTAATTTGAATGGAAAAACATTCACATTCAATTTGGGAAATGAACTTACAACTTTTACACATCCGAAAAGAAATGTAAAAATACAGTTGCTTTTGAATGGTGCTCCAGTTTACAGTTTTACCAATCAGATAATCGGCCCCGGCCCCGGCGACAATGATCTTAGCTTTCAAATAACAGACGAAATAGGAACAGTATATCTGTTTGAACCAGGAGAGCATGAGCATAAAACCTTTTATGATAACATCTATTGGGATGATGGACAGTTAGGACATTTCTTCCATACACTAAAATGGAACGTAAAAAAGGTCACGTTCGCGGATGGTAGTGAAATCACTTATAATTATACTTACTCGTGGTTATGGGGTTACGGTTTAGGATCGTATACGAGATACAAAAATCATCTCGTTCGTGAGAACAGTAATGGGACTAGGGAATATCGCGGTGTTAAATGGGAAGGGCCTTCTACTCCTATGTTCTCGCAACTTGTTGACATTAATTATCCAAATGGAAACTCAGTAAAATTTGTATATGACGGAACCAATGTGACTACCGGGCTGAAGAAACAATTAAAAGAAATACAAGTTTTATCAAGACGGGAACCTCAAAATTGTTTCCGGTATAAATTGTTCCAATCTAAACCTATTGACAGATGGTATCTTGACTCTATAAAGATTGTGAGCTGTGATAATAGCTTTGAGGAAAAGTACTTTTCTTTTGAATACAATGCGGTAAAGCTTCCGAATAGGCTCAATACCGGCCAAGATCTTTTTGGATATTTTAACGCTGATTCAATTGCCACAGAAGTTAATGGAAGCGGTAATAAAATTAATATTCCAAAGCATAATTACAATACGCCAGGGTCGGCTAATTATGGCTTAGGCAAATCATATCTTCCTTACTATGCCCAGGCTGGCTTACTTATCAAAGTCAAAAACGCGTATGGTGGTGAAGTTAAATTTGTTTACAAAGCAAACTCCAATGACATCGCTTCGCCTTTTGTGGTACCTGGAGGAAGTAGTAATAATTTGTTTGTTGGAACTGGAACTCTGGGAATGGATGGTGTCGCAATCGATTCTATTATAGAGAAGGAAAGGTTTCATCTAAATGAAGCGAAAATAACCGTTATTGACTATCATAACAGCGGCAGGTTGTTTACTCCGGGCGGTTACGTGCATTATCCAGAGTATATAAACAGTCAGACAAATGTTTGGGAAAAAGTGATGTTTCAAGGACTATATTTGACTGCACATCAGTTTGTAAATGGTTCAAACCATGGTTACTCAAATGTTGGATTAAAAAAGTATAATTCTTCAGGACAGTTATTGTCCAGAACCGAGTACACCTTTACCAATATTGCCGATGCATTATCATCATCAAGATTCTACAAAGTAAACGGAAGTAAAGAGCTCTACGAATTTCCATACTCGAATAAACAATATATTAAAGATTGGGAAATCGGCCTTCCTTTAAGTGTAACAGTGTATGATAATAATAACCGTATTGTAACAAAAACGGAAAATATTTATGATTTCTCATCCGTTGACTTGTCCGCATCGTCATATATTACCAATACAAAAAAGTCGAAAGTTAATACTGGTGCTTTAGTGAATGTGCCTTTTGGTGATGACTACTATTCAAATAAAATCGTGTTTCCGGATACATACTATCCTTATACAGGCACCGCAAATTTGTCAAAAACAATCACCAAAAAGTACATTTCTGATATACGTTTCGTTTCAGATACGGCCGAATACTTTTATGACGAAAAGAATAACTTAAGCTCAATAATTACTAAGGACAGTAAGGGAGATAGATTTTCAACTAACCTTATTTATAATTATACTGTTGACGGGCCCAATTCCTCCTGGGCTGCAAATCCTAATACGGTGCTATACAATATGACTAGCATTGGACTTGAACGAGTAGTTGGTATAGAGCGCTGGAAAATGGCACCTGGAATCCTACCTTATTCAAACGCTCTAATTAATGCAAATATAACACGATATAGCTGGACGCCGGGAAAGCTTTGGGAGAAGGGCCGATTTGACTTCATCGCAAATGCACCTGTTACTTATACTCAATACACTGGTATTTCTATGGGCAGCCCAATTATGAATCCATATGGAAAAATACTCGCCGCTTACAATACAGCTGGACCTGTTCCCTATTTTCAGAAAACTCGTGAAATAACCTTGTTTGACGCAGAAGGTAAGCCATTGGAGATAAAATATCTTAATCTAAATAAGTATGCTTCGATGATCTGGGATACCGCGATAGATGCCAAGGTTGCAGAGGCTTCAAATTGCAGGCAAAATGAAATTGCTTATACCAGCTTCGAGGACATTGGAATCCAAACTGGAAATATTGTTCGTGGTAATTTGGTTTTAAATTCAACAAAAATTATTACAGCGGCGACAGCATTACTATCGGGCGTTTCGGGTAAATATATTTATGTTCTTTCTCCTCCTAATATCCTTGGTAATAGCGATATTATCGGAAGTCAACAGCTAACTGCCGGGAAAGAGTATATACTTTCTTTTTGGTCACATAATGGAATTCCGAAGGTTTATTATGGCAGCACTTTATTACCAATACCCACGGCGGCCACATACGAATATAATGGTTGGAGTAACTATATCTATAAATTCAATGCTGGAAGCACCCCGGAGTCAATTCATATAGCACCTCAACCCACAATTGCAATTCATTTAGATGAAATTAGATTACAACCGGTTGATGCTCTTATGACTTCGTGGACTTATAACCCGCTTTATGGTATGAGCTCTGTAACAGACCACGCAGGAAGAATCTCATATTACGAGTATGATGAAATGGGCCGACTTTACCTAACAAAAGATCAGGAAGGAAATATTACAGAGAAGATTAAACAGGTGATAAATGGCGGATTGTAATTGCCTCAAAAATTCTCTATAACTAAATTAACAATAAATATATGAATCTCAATTATAAACATGGGCGTGCCCTTTGGGTATTCTTATTCACTTCTCTTAATTTCCATGTATATGGTCAAAATATTCCTGACCTTACAAAGCTCAGCGCTGATGGATCAGTAAATGTTGGTTTAACGCCCGACATTTTGCCAGCACCGAGCAATGGTAAATACAATTATTATAGAACGCTTACCCCACTTGTCCCAATTAATAATGCTAATAGCATTTCTGAATCAAGTTCTCCAACGGATGTTCAGATAAGTACGGTTTTTAAAGATGGTTTCAACAGACCTATTGAAAAGGTAACAAGAAATTTCAGTTCTAATGGGAATAACCATTATGTTGTTCCATTTGATACGCGTAATTTTTCCGGAGTATCCTACCAGTTACTCCCATATGCACGGGTTGCAGATGCCAGTGCTGCTCCTGATCCCGGGGCTGGATATAGCCCATATACATTCGCGTATCAAGCAAATTATTATGATGGTTTATATCCTCAGGAAGGGTATACTGGCTATACGGCTGTAAAGAATGCATCTGATGCCAATTCGAGGAAAACAATTAGCTATTTAGCGGGCAAAAGTCAGATCGGTCAAAATAATGGCACAACAACAAAGAAAGTTGGAAATGATGCAAATACAATAAGAATATGGAATCTTGATGCATCGGGCTTACCAGTTGCCAACAGTTTTTATGCACCGGATGAATTGTTTGGTATTGAAACTGTGAACCCTGAAGGCGAATACTCTCTTACGTTCAACGACAAAGACGGGCATCTTATTTATAAAAAGATAAAATTAAGCAGTCTGCCGTTGCAATACGCTGAAACGTACTACATCTACGATCAACTGGGTGCACTACGATATACTATACCACCAAAAGCAGTTGAGGCCATTGGTTCGGGAACCACAGTGCCAACTGTTATTCTGAACAACCTTTGTTTTCAATATAATTATGATGCCAAAGGCAGGCTAAGTGATCTGCAACATCCTGGTCAGGGTGCTAAAACCTATATGGTTTATGACAGGTTCGAAAGGCTGGTGATGCGCCAAACACCGGTTGAAAATGCGGATGGTAAGTGGGAAGTTATCTTTTACGACAAACTTGGCAGGGCAATCGCAACGTCTATATATAACAATACTAATGACAGAAGTTACTGGCAAAATTTGATGGATTCTCCTCCAATCAACCCTACAGCTTCCACACTTGCCTATTACCTTACCACAGATGGTGGAGAAGGTATCGTGCCAACCGAAAGTGCTATACCTGGTAATACCATGATGACCTATTCTTATTATGATCATTATGGCAATACCATAGATAATAACGGTAACATATACAGTTTACTGGAACAAGAACAGGTATTCCAAAATGATTGGTTGAGCATTCCGGGTGCCGAGCAACCGATAAAGAGTAGTAGGACCCATAGCTTGTTGATTGGTACTAAAACGAGAATTCTTAAGTCTGTCAATGCCCAACAGGGAATTGGGGATTGGAAGTATTCGCTTTATTATTATGACGATAAAGGCAGGATTATTGCTTCCGCCGCCTTTGATAAAATGGCTAATCAGGGCCAGATGGATTATCAACATGCCCATTTCGTAAGTAACCAATTCGGTTTTAACGACCAGATTCTGATTAGTAAACATACGGTAAAAAATAACCTTTCTCTTGATGGGAACAATCGGCATGTAGAGTTGGTAAAAAATGAATACGAGCCTGCGAGCGGTAGGCTGGTCAAAAAAAGTCATAAAGTCAACAATAGTGGCTGGTCAACTTTAGCATTATATAGCTATGATGAACTTGGAAGGGTAAAGAGACAGGTTTTAGGAAACTATGGCGAGGTCCAGGATTTCAACTATAATATACGAGGTCAATTGAATGGGATTAACGCTGTATATGCGGAAACAGGAAATAAACAGAATGAAAGCAGAACCTTTGGCCAGTCTATAAAATACGATTATGGCTTTACCAACGTTCGCAAAGACGGCAAGATTGCAGGTATCGTTTGGAGAGGTGCAGGCTCTTCAGCCAAACCAATGTCATATGGCTACGCCTATGATCAGGCAGGTCGATTAAAAACCGCAGATTTTAGAGAACTTACAAACAGTGCCTGGTCAAATACAGCAACTGATTACTCTGTATCGAATCTAAAATACGACGTTGCCGGAAGTATTCTGTCAATGAAACAACGGGGAATGGCGTTTGAAAATGGTTCACTTGTTCCTAAAGATATTGACAGGTTATATTATAATTACAATCCCAATAGCTATCGACTATCAAATGTTGAAGATACCGTTACCCAAAATTATGGTATTGGGGATTTTGTAAATAACAATGTTGGTTCAGCAGACTATAAGTATGATCTCAATGGAAACGTGACTGGTGACCTGAATAAAAAGATACAGGATATCACGTATAACCATATGAATAAGCCCGTAGCCATTGTGTTTATTAATGGTGATCGAATTGAATATAGTTATGACGCGGAAGGGATCAAACTTGAGGAAGTAATTAAACCAAACGGTGCCACCGCAAAAAGAACCGATTATATTGGAAACTTTGTTTATAAAAACGATAGCCTTCAGTACTTAATAACCAGTAAAGGAAGGACCATTTTTAATCAATCCAATGCCACTACAAAGGAGGAATTTTTTGTCACCGATCACCTGGGGAATGTTAGAAGTGTAATAGATGTTTTCAACTGGCCCATTCTTCAGTACCTGGCTTCTTATGAATTGGCAAGTGCCAATATAGAAGGTCTGTATTTTGATAACCTAAACGAAATAAGAGATGATAAACCTGCCAGCCTTAATCCGGATGATTTCAAGGCAGGAAGGCTTAATGGACAGGAACCAGATCACCGCGTTGGAACATCCCTATTATTGAAAGTAATGGCTGGCGACAAAGTAGAGCTGAACGTAAATAGCTTCTATGAGAGCTATAGTCAAAATGATGATACTCCGGTGGCTGCTGAGGATATGTTAAATGCCATTACACAGACGCTTACAAGTGGAGCAGGCGGATTCATTGGTAGTGAATCGCACAACGCGGATATGGTTGGCAAATTCTTCAATACAGAAAATTATCTTAATGTTTTCAATCAACTGGTCAATCAATCTACTGACCCCACTCAGCCCAAAGCCTATTTAAATTATATTCTTTACGATGAAAGTTATAAAATAGTCAGTCAGTTTAGTGGTGCTTTTCAGGCAACAGGAAATAATGCTTGGACCGCAATAGGAACAACCCAACCATTAGAGATACCGCGTAATGGTTACCTTGCTGTTTATATCGACAACCGATCATTTACTAATGTTTATTTCGACCAGTTATCAGTCCGGTTTACAACTGGTAAGTTGAAGGAAGAGAGCCACTATTATCCTTATGGACTACCGATGGGTAATATCGGAAGTGTCGCGAGCGGATTCGTTCCAAACAAGTATAAATACCAAACAAATGAAAATAATAATGAGCTTGGATTAAATATAATGGATTTTAACTTCCGTCAATATGATGCGCAGATTGGAAGGTTTATGGGTGTAGATCCTCTTGGTGCATCACCGGACATGATAAGTCCATATGTTGCGATGAATAATAACCCCGTTATATTTACTGATCCATCCGGACTAACTGCTTTGTCCGATTTTTACAATGGCTTGCTTGATGCATTTTATGGCGGCCAATGGGACGAAGTTATTATCGTAGGGGATGGACCAGGCAAATCGAACGAGAATCCAGGCGGAGGAAACAATCCAGGTGCCGATTATGATCCTGGACGCGATGGACCTGGCTCTGGCTGGGGAAGTGGCTCTAATGGGGGTTTAGGTAGTGTGCCTAATGCACCCGGTGGAGGTGGTGGTTCAGCTAGTGGCACTGGTAATGAAAATGCTCCAGCCAATACTCCGGGAAGCCCCAACGGCGCGGTTGATGGTGTAACAGGTGGTGGAAACGGTCACGGAACCAATACCGAGGACGTTGACGGCGCTGCGGCCAATGGGATCAAGGACGGTAGTCCAGATGGCACTCCTGATGGTTATGATTTAGGATGGCTCAATGGAGTTCAAAATGTTCTTGACATAGCAGGTCTTGTACCTGGGCTCGAATTCCTTGATGGAATAAACGGATTGATATATTTGGCACGGGGAGATAAGTTAAGTGCTGGACTAAGTTTTGCAGCCATGATACCAATCGGCGGGCAATTTGCAACCGCTGCAAAGAGTGCCGAAAAAATTGCTACAAAGTCATCAATGAAGACTGGTCGGGCGATGCATAGAGTTTATAAGGCTGCAGAACATGCACCTGAATTAGGGCGGATTAAAGAATTTACAGGTATAAAGGGAATCCGGCCAGACTTTGTAGATTTGCCTGCAAAAACTATTTTTGAGCTAAAGCCAAATAATCCGAGATCAATAAAGCGCGGGCTGAAACAACTGGAAAAGTACAAAAACGCTTTTGAAAAACGTTTCAACGAGCCAGGATTGTGGAATACGCAGTTAGATCTTTATTAAAAAATAATAATATGGAAAAGCAAGATTTAATAAACCTTTTAAACGAAATATTTGTGCCGCTAGGATTCAAAAAGAAAGGGAATAATTGGGTGCTTAATAAGGAAGAAATAGCAAAAATCTTAAATCTCCAAAAGTCACAATTTTCAAACTCATTTTATATAAATTATGATTATATAGTCAAGGCTATACCATTGGATGGTTTCAGGGCCCATATTTTTAATGGGCTGTCATCCTCAAATGAGGTAGAAAATGCCTATATAAAGCAATTGTTAGATTTAGAGTCTTCCGTAAATCCAGAAAAAAGGTTGTCAGACTTGAGGGATCGGATTCAAAGTAAAATTGTTTCTGAATTTAATGAAGTTAATAACGAAGCAGATCTGCTCAAGGTACTCAATCGACGAGAACGCCTAATTGGAATACCCCCTTTGGTGTTAGAACATTTTAATTTGGCTGCCAGGTGAGAATTGAGGTGGAGTTCTAACAAGGACTCCACTTTCAAGAATAAAGATTTAGTGGTTGAATGCGGTATTGGATTTATATTAAAACCTTAGTATGGAAAAGAAAGATTTAGCTAAAATACTCGATAACATATTCCTTCCATTAAACTATAAAAAGAAGGGAAACTATTGGGTAAACAATTATGGGGAAATCATAAAGATGATTAACCTCCAGAAGTCCAATTATAGTAACCTATATTATATTAACTATGGATTTATTCTGAAAAGTGTTCCGCTAGGTAACAATACCATGCATATTTATCATCGCTTCGGCTCTAGTGATTTAAAAGAAAATCAAAGAATTAATGAATTGTTAGATTTAGAGAATAACATTAATGATGTAGAAAGGCAATTCGGCCTAACAAACATTCTTGAAATTGACCTAGTCCAAAAATTACAATCAAAAAACAGTGAAGACGATATATTAGCTGACTTACAGAATCGTCCACATCTCAATGATATTCCACTTGTGGTTAAAAAACATTTTGGATTACCTGTTGATTAGGTTATGCTACTACAGGTTTCACACCGTACAAATTTCGTTACTCAATATTCATTAAAGTTTTGGCATTGTACATCAAATTAACCACCCTAAAACATGTATAAGAAGATCGTTTTAATTCCCTTCCTGCCTTTGGTTCTACTTACTACAAGTTGCAATGGCGACAACAAGCCTGGGGAGGTTCCTGAAGTAAAATATAACGAGCCGGGTGCAATTACTATTGGTACTGATTCCCTGCCTGTAAATAATGGGATTCAAAATGACAATGTGCATCCGAACAAAAACCAAAATCCTGCGAAGATAATTTCTCTTTATGACAACAAATTGGAAATTATAATTCCGGCTTCCTTAGAGCGGCTGGACAGGAGTAAACTAGTAAGAAAATATCCTAATGCAAATCCGCCTGAGATAGCCTTTTCAAATAAGGATGGTAGCGTTAATATTGCCTTTAGATTTAATTCGAGAGTCACAATAGGAAATGATGCTGCTAAGCTTGTGCAAATGATGTCAGCCAATTTAAAATCAACGGGCATAGAAGTTACAAGCGAAATAACGAACGTTAGCGGCCGAGATTTTGCAGTAGTTGAATTTGTGAGTGATGCCTACAATACAAAAATATATAATAAAATGGTTGCTACAGTTATTGACGGACGCGTAATGATCTGCACTTTTAACTGCACCACCGGACAGCTAATAGAGTGGAAGGAAATTGGCGAAGCTTGCCTAAAGTCTATTCGAGTTAAAGTTTGAGAACAATAACTACCAAACCACACATATGTACCATGATAACAAAATAAAAACTAAAGATTTACCAATATTAGATGGAGATATTGACGGATGGGCTTCTCGTAGAGACAACATTTATATGACGAATTCCTGTTAAAACTTCTGAGCTTCTATGAATGATTCGAGCTTTTTACTTTAGTATGTTAAAATGAAGTAAACATAAAGAATTTTGATGATAGTCTTTGCAGGATTCTACAAAATGGTTATCTTTGTTTCATACAAAAAGTTCTTTAAAACACATCAAAACAGGTCAAATAAAATGGTGACCCATTCAGTGACCCGATTTTGAAATCCTTTGAAATAACGCCATTTAAGCGGATTATATCGACATAAAGTGATTCCAGCGGGATCACAAGAAACAATATCAAAGAGAACTAAAACCCTGCAAATCAAACGATTGCAGGGTTTTTGCTTTTACGGGTTTTGCCAAAATATGCACGAAATCGCATATAAAATGTGCGTCATTCGGTGCGTCGTTCTTTATAATATCAAACTCCCCTAATTCGTATTAATACATTGATATTCAGCTAGTTTAATAGGTGAACATCTTGTGTGAATGAAACTGCAAAGCTATTTTTATTTAACCTTAATGTTATCGTTATGAAAACTAATTTTAGCGTGCTTTTCTTTTTGAAAAAGCCAAAAAACTACACAAAAGGGGCTGTCTACTTTATCTTTTTAAGAATTACAGTGGACGGGGTTCGTGCGGAAATGTCAACAAGCAGAAATTGCGAGCCGGAGCGGTGGAACGCAAAAGCCGGAAAAGTCATCGGCACAAAGGAAGATGTTAAAACCCTGAATGCCTATCTGGAAAATATGAAAGCAGAAGTTTATGCAGCCCATAGCCAGCTAAGCGTAGACGGAGCCGAAATAACCGCCGATGCTGTTAAATGCAAATTCTTAGGTAAAGAAGAAAAAGCACATACTATATTGGAGGCCATTAAAACCCACAATGAAAAAATGAAAGCATTAGTGGATAAAGAAGAATATGCGCCTGGGACACTTAGAAGATTTGAGGTACTGGAAAGGCATGTTGAAGATTTCATTGCCGCTAAATACAATCGAGCGGACTTTAACGTAAAAAGTATAGACCATGAGTTTATCGATGGTTTTGACTTTTATTTGCATACGACCAAGGAGAACGATACCAATACGGCTAATAAACACCTTAAAAACCTCAAAAAAATAGTTACCATCTGCCGGAAATATAAATGGATCCACACTGATCCTTTCTTCGGACATATACTAAAATCCAAACCTGTACATCGGGAGTATCTGACCGCAGATGAATTGCGTAAGATCACCGAAAAACAGTTTACTACTCCAAGGCTATCTCACGTGCGTGATTTTTTCCTATTCAGCTGTTATACCGGGCTTTCCTATGCCGATGTTCAAAAACTAAAATTAGCCGACATCGGTATTGGGGTTGATGGGGAACGCTGGATATTTACCTATAGAAAAAAGACAGATACCAGGGCAGCAATACCGTTATTGCCAATAGCTGCAAATATTCTTGATCAGTACATAGACCATCCATACTGTCTCAACAATGACAGGGCCCTACCCATTTCAAGCAATCAAAAGATGAACGAATATCTGGTTGAAATTGCGGCACTTTCAGGGGTTAATAAAATATTAGGCAACCGTGTAGCGAAACGGACTTTCGGCACTACTGTAACTTTATTGAATGGTGTCCCGATCGAAAGCGTATCTAAAATGCTTGGACACACCAATATACGCACCACACAACTATATGCTAAAGTATTGGATACCAAAGTAAGTGAAGATATGGCCCCGCTTATGGAAAAATTTGTTTCCCGTTACCAGCTGGTTAATGAAGTCCCAGAATCTAAAATAAGCGCAGACACAGCGATGTTAAGGAAGAAATGCACTCCGGTTTCAAAAATGACCGAAGCCTGTTAAAACTGATCACCAATTAACCCAGATATTTACCTTCAACTGCCTAATATTTAAATATTAGGCAGTTATCCGTAATATGGTTAAATTGGTATGATCGATTGGTTATAGAGGTTATTTCGGTGTGGTTTATCTAGGTTGAACAATGACTTTCTATTATTTTCAAATGGATTCTTAGGGGGCTACTTTTTTATTGCATAAGGTGTTGCTTTCCAGAGTTCACAAATTTAAAAGGATAATTTGCTTTGGGAAGGTAAAAATCATTAAAATAAACCCCTATTCATAAAAACAGGGGTTTATTTATCGAGACACAATCAACAGCTACATTTTTTTATTAGAATCGGACAACGAATGCGCTTAAAAACAGCACTAATGTGATTTTAAGTATAACCCCTAGTTATTCTTATCCTGATTTTATAAAAAAGTTACTCCGAAACAGTATGTTTATACCCGATTATTGGTTCTCTTTCACTACCACGCTATCGTCAATTGGAGTCCTATAAGGAACGAATTGTACTTTATTCGTTCTATATTTATTGCCTGGTAATACTTCTGTAATATACAGGTCATACTTATTATCAAGATAACGATTGTGTTCTGCTGAAATATCCATTAATTCTTTGAAGCTTATATAAGGATGATCTGGCTTTTTCGATACGATTTCTTCTTTCTTGTCTCCCTTTTTATTGATGTATGAAAATACTGTGTAGCTTTTATAGGGGGGGGTACACTTGCAAAAGAATGTAAAGTGGTGTTCGAAAAAACTTATCGTTTCAATTTTTAACAATCGATTAGGCGGAGATATATTTATTGTGTCTGCTAAGAAATAAATTTTCTTATTCATGCTTTGGGAAAATGCCTCAAAGATTATAGTTGATAAGATGGCGATAAAAAACAATTTCTTTTTCATGGTATTAAGGGCAAGTGGTAGGCAATTTTTTATTAGCAGGAACATTTTTTAGATTTGCTAAATTAAAAGTATTTAATTCAGCATCGGTAATTCCATACTTTGTTTTAATATTGTTAAAAGATGTGATTAGCATACCCTTGTAAATTTCGTATACATTTACTCCATTTACAATCGGAGACTGTGGGGCTGGGCCAGGATTGTTCAAACCAAATAATGCGGCCATTTGGTATTCTTTATTCGTATATGCGGTACCGTTGACGGCCTTCAATATCCCCCAGAAATTCTCGAAATATTCTTCTAAAAATATGGAATGGTCGTTGAAATTCCCACCTCCTTGGGCCGAACTCTTGGCAACCGTTTCAAAATTAACAATATTAATCGCCCATGTCGAATATCTAGTTGTATCCACAGGGAAGCCATACTGACCAGCCTTGATATAATAATTAGCATATGCATGACCAGTTTCATGGATTGCTGTTGCCTGCAATAAGAGCTGTGAAGCATTGGTCATAGCCGCGGTATTAAACCTAATAGTCGAGCTCGTTCCTGCATATTCTCCCGTTGTTCCTAAACTATAACTAGTTGTGCCAACTCCGTAATCCTGTGCCGAAAAATCATATTTCAAATTTGGTAAACCCTGCATGCCGAGTGTTGTGCCGTTTGGCAGTTGGATTTTCTGAAAAGGTTGAACTAGCTTTCCGTATCTCTGATTGCCTTCCAATTTGTTTAGAACTTCCTTTACCATGCATGGATAATGTTTCAAAAGGGAGTCTTGTTTCACCTCTATGGTTGGTATACTTTCCCCTCCACTGCCTCCAGTTCCGCCACCGCCCGGTGCAGCTGGTCCGCTACCCCCTCCGCAAATGGTATGTCCAACATAAAGGCTATAGACATTCTCACAATACGTATAATAAGCGCCGATGTCGTAGCAATCCACCCCAATTACTTCGTATATGGGTGTTTCTATACAAGCATCAGGTAAGGCTTGCATTATTTTGCCACTACCGGATTGATGATTTATGGAAGCTTGCTTATTAGGCAATTTTACGCCACCGATCGATATGGCATTGGTCATTTTGCCATCAAGATTATGATACACTATCGTGCCTATAAAATTGGGTTCCTTTTTTAAGAACGTATTCTGTTCTGGGTTCGAAGAGCTGGCAAGATATTCATCACTACTAATAATGGTCATGAAATAGCCTTCAGTAGCCGTTGACGTTTTTATGAACAAGAGTCTTGTAAAGCTTTTTTTTATGTTGACCTTTTTTCCTTCAACAGGTGCTTCCGTGTTGAATTTAAATATACCCTCGGTTGTTACCGGCACTTCTATAATGGTACTGTCTGAAGATTGGTAAGATTTAGCATTTGTCCAGTCAATACTAAGTGAATGATCAACAATACCTGGGACTGCCTTGGTAGATACAAGCCCTAATGAGGAGATTTTATTGGAATTTGGTTGCCGGAAAAGTGATGTAGTCAAAGTCCTATTGGATGTTTGACTGGAAAACCAGGCTTTTACATCAGAAATAGTTTCTGCATTCTCGAGTTTTTGCTGATTATCTTTTTTACAAGCTGCTATAATAAGCAGGATCATTAGGCAACATAATCCAATTACCTTTAATGGCATTGATAGAGCGTTGATTTTTATCATCATTGATTTAGATTGTTTTAAGTTAATTAATATTAGAGAGGATGATTGAACGAATGTAATTCCATAACTTGATAAAACAAAATATAATTAGACGAAATTGTAAATTATTAATGTATTAAATTGTCATGATATTACATATTGCTTTAATGATAAGCAATGAGCTGAGACGGTGTAATTTAAAGTGCGGTATATAGAATAAATCATATTGTCCCACTCAACACGCTATGTCACAATTGATCAAAGCTCTGGCATTATATTCCTTGATTTCTCATTTGTAGCTTCTCCTAAGCCTCTTAAATAATTAAGCGTTACAATCTCATGTTTGAGTGTCCTAATATTACTGTATGATGTTTAAATATTTTGTTCTGCTATAGATCATACGACATCAGTATCTAAAAGAATACAAAGTTTGATTGGCGGTAATTAGATTAAACATAGTCGTTTGGGTTTTGCTCTTGACTATTGTGTCTTAAAGTAATCATCATTAAATGGTTCTGATGTTAAAGTGAAGATATTTAAATCAGCTTCAGTAGAGCGGGTCATTCTTTTAATCAATTCCTATTTCAAATACTCTGGGTTAAACCAAAGAAAAGGAGGAATCGGTCATAGTCGTTTAATTTCGCGAATACTTGACTATTAGTCTACTTTTATCCATTAATAGTTTACTATATACACACAGATTATTACCCAATTAAATTATCCCTTTTTATCTAGTTAACATTATTGTGTTTATGTGAACTTTATCAGTAAACTGCGATTATGTAATGGCCGTTACTCGTTTAGCCTTCTTTCAGAAAATCAAATTACATTAAAATCATATTTTGTTTGGGACACATCAAAAATGACCGTTGCAGAAGAATAGGACGCTAGTTTTGCGTAAATGCAAAATGCGGGAACAGCAACGGCCCATGGAGGGTTTGGCTGTTCCGCAGGCCACACTTGCGGGATGGGCATCCCTAATAAAAAACTTGGATAAACCACTGAAAAGAAGCAAGAGTATTGATATTCTTGCTCTCTTTCTTATTCTATTTTGTATTTATCTTGGTACCCAAAAAGAAAAGCTTATTAGTTTTTTATCCCTTCCATGTCAATGGATTTATTTGACTTCAAGCTCATAGTATTCTTTGATTTCATTAACGTAATGTTCAAAATGCTCCTTATAATAACCCTTAGGAACCTGGATTCTAAAATTTTTCCGACTAAAAAAGAGAACTACCCTGGAATCCGTTTCGGATTCCAAAAAATACCACACATTGGGCTTTGAAGCGGAGCAGATGAAAAACATGGCAATCCTATCCTCACAAAAAAGCAAAACCTTGCCATTTACCCTGAACCTTAATTTAAGCTCATAATGATCTCCCTTGTCGGTAAGGAGAAAGCTTAAAGTTGGGACTTCCATTGAAAAAGTCGCAACCTGCATATCCTTTTTCATAGGCCTCTTCTGTATGTTTCTCATTCCATAGGTAAACAGGTAGTGGCTAAACGGTTCCCGCGAAAGCATTGGCAATGCTTTATTAAAAAGTTCAAAAATCTTATCTCTGTTGTTAAGGTTCAAATCGTTGATTTCATCCGACAGTTCCTCATTGTCTGCATATTCCGTGAACTGAATTCTTGCAATGTTCTTCATTTCATAGCAGATCTTGTTTAGATCGGCCTGATTTGGGGTAAAATCAAATCCTTCAGTATCACTATCCTCGAAAATGAAGCCCTTATATGATTTTACAGTTTTATTATCTGCATTGGCAGAAAAGGTATAGGGGAGCAAAAAAGGATAATGGTTAGAATGGAACCGGACAGGATCTGTATTGGCGAGACAGTAGCCAACAGCATTTTCATTATTTAAGATAATCGGCTCCTTCTTTCCAACCTCCCTCTTCAAGACTTTTCGTTCCGTCATAGGTAAGAAATAATCATTTGGCCTAAAAAAGCCATTGAATATTTTCTTTAATTTGATGTCTATTCCATAGCGGTCACAGATCACATCAAGATATTTAGACCTTCCGGTTATCTCATTAAAGCATTCCGGCCAGTAATATTTCTCAAAGTCATGGAATTCATTCCATAACATTGCTCTTAGGGTTCGATAAGCATATCTTCCGAGATAACACTCATCCGTATCAACGCTACAGCTTACCAGTAGATGATCATATTCCACCTTTAAGTAAACCTTCACAGGGTGCTCATTTTCAAGCTTTACCCTAATTGTTAATACTCCCTTCTTAAAGGAAACTGGTTTCCTTTCCACTCGATAAAATGGTCTGTTACCAGCCCTCATCTCGGTATGGGACTCAAGGACATTTAATCTCAATATGCGGCTATTTTTTTCAAAAGGAAGTTTGTAAAACTGGGAAATCGGTTTTCCAGCTACCATAGTTATATCAGCCATTTTCGATTTCTCCTTTCTCTAGTCCTGTATCTTCACACTCCGTGCAAGAAGATCTATTTTTTTGTCACAGAGGCTTTTTGCAAGAACCAGAAAATTATGTACCAGCGTATAAAGTTTATCCGCATCACCCATTTCGACATTAAAATTATCCTTATACCTTGCATGGCTGTAACTGTTCATCAGTTTTTCAAATAACCTCCTGTTATCCGGAGTACCTAGTAATAGTTCTCTCGGCTTTTCCGAGAAACACGCACAGATATCCAGTAACCTGCCCAGATGGTGTATATCAGACCTATAAGCCATAAATACCCTGATCATTGCAATGCAGGACTGCTCTACAACCTGGTGAAGCATAAATACGCAGACATTGAATTTTTCATTGCTGTAACATTCTCCGGCACCATCCAAAAACCCCTGTGCCATTGGTATCCTATGATAAAGGTGTTTTTTTGCTTTTTCAAGGGATATCTTTTTATCGAGCTGGTACTCGGGAAACAGGTTGAAAGTACCATCGTGGCTATACAGCTGAATGCCTGTATTAAATACGTTAATAAAAAACCTGTTGTTGCCCGCAATAGCCGCTTCAACGCTCTCTTTGCTGTGCACTAAAATCGTGATCTTCCCATAATTAAAATGTGTGTTTACGTAGTCCTGAACCCCATGTTCAATCCGTGTAGTTCCCTCAATGACCATTAAAAGGTAATAATGAAAAGTGGAGTTTTTCTGCTCAGGCATAAAGGAGCTACAGGAATCCTTATTGGTACTGATTTCCCCAAACTTGAGGATATTTAGCGGATTAAACTTTTGGGCGAGTTCCCGTACAAAAGTAGAAAACCTTTCGCTCTGGCCTTCCACTGGCTTTAATAATTTCTTTTTCATATCTTCATGGTTAATACGAAAACCAATTTCGATCAGAAAAAGCGCGTACGGAACCATAACAGTTTGTTAAATACAAGCACAGGGTTGTTTTTAACTGTCGGAATTTTTTAAATATATTTGAACATGGAAACCTCAGAAAAAACGAACAAAATGCATCTTGGTAGAAAAATAAGCCGAATTCGTGAACTGCGTGGTATGAAGCAGGAAGCGCTTGCGGCTGAACTAGGCATTAGCCAGCAGGCTATTAGCAAACTTGAACAGAGTGAAGAAATTGAGGATTCGACATTAGAAAAAGTTGCAATTGCTTTGGGAGTCTCTAGTAATGCTATAAAAGAATACTCGGATGAGGCTGTTTTTAATATTATCTCTAACACCTTTCACAATACCAGTAGTGATAATTCAACATTGATAGCAAGCTCGTTAAACTACCAACCAACTTTTAATACTATTGAGAAAATCATAGATCTATATGAACGATTGCTTCAAAGTGAACGTGAAAAGGTAGAATTACTTAAAGGTACGAATAACGAAAAGTAAATTTTCCGGTTTAACCTTTTTATAATATAAACGGAATCAGCCTCTGTAGTACTACGGAGGCTGATTTTTCTTAAAACCAACGGATTTTCAATACATGTTAAACGTAAACGCAGCAGGCACTACTTGACCTTTTACTTTAGATGTTTATCCATCAACAAATAAGCGAAGATCAGGAATACAAAAGTTAATATGCAGACAATAACCCTGGTCAATACTGCCCTAACATATTCCACACTCCTAAGCTGCTCGGGAAAAAATATAAAGCGGAATTCTTTTTTGAGCGGCGTTGGCCATTTCTTCATACTTTGGTTTATACCGGATAATCCATTTTTCAATGTTGCATTGATTTCAGACAAATCAGGCTTAGGGCCTTGAATCACCACATTGCTGAATTTTTGTTCAAAATTTGCTATTAATGATTGTGTCTGTTCTTCTTTTTGCAAAATTGCTGCATTTTTAGTGGTCAGCTCCTTTTCCAAAAAATCTGTCTTTCTGATTAAATTTTCTACCACTTCATCAATCATTGTTTTTTCAGGTGTCTGTTGATTGCTCATATTAGATTCCTTCCTTATAAATGTTATAATTAATAGTTTATATTATCTGGTATTTGTACGGGCTTTCTCTTGCCTCCTCCGGTTTCGGCCATAGATCGCCTCATCATCCACATCGTCTGATATATCAATTCCTAATGAGCCTAGATAATTGGTTTTTGGTTCATGACTTAAGTACTGTTCTTTGGGTCCTTGTTTGAGATAATGGGGCTCATTACCGGACTGTTTTAAAATTTCTCTTAGTTCATCTGCCAGACTTTTAGGTTTCGCCAGTTGCACTTGTTCCTGTTTTTCCTGCATACGGTCAGCAATCATCTTACTGATTTTTCCGTAGCTTAAACTACGGTCAATTTCCGATCCCTTGAACTGATATTCACCTTTACCAAAACTGATTCCCTGTACGTTCTGTGTGCCGCTTTTAAACTTATATAGTATATTGATGCCCTGCTTAGCCAGTAGCTTTTGCAATTCTTCCATGCTTTTAACCTTCGGTAGTATCGCTTTGATCTGATCATGGATTTGGTATTTCGCTTTGTCGGCTCCTTTAAGCCGTTGACGGTTTACCCTGTCTTTCCCTGCTGCCATGTGGAAACCGTATTTTAGGGTCAACGCTTTGCTTGCTTTTACATTGTTCCACCGTTGGTTGGCATCACTTATTGTTTTGCCATCGTTGTCTACACGGTTGTAAACAATATGTAAATGGTCATGATCCGTATCGTGATGCCTGACCATTAGCACCTGTGTATCGAAAATTTTCATCTTTTTCAGGTATTCCTTAGCAATGCTTACCATCAGTTCATCCGTAAGTTTTGGGCTGTCCTCCGGGCTCCAGTTTAAAGCAATGTGTCCGACTGCTTGTCCCAAGCCAGGGCGCATTTTCCGCTGCATGTTAAAATCTGCAATCGTATGTGCTACTTCGCCTGTTCGCAAACCCGTAGCGTCCAATATAACCGCATCTTTTTTCAGCATACAGTACTCTACGCAGCCCTTAAAGCTTTTGCCGGACTTAGGTATTTTTCCCATCATCGCTATTGAGGTATTTAAGTGTCTGATCGATCTCTGTTAACAAATGACCGCACTTGATCGCAATACTCATGATCCCACTGGTGTGCGCCAGTTTTGTTAATTGGTTTAAGTTGTTGGCCATACCTGCCAGCAGGTGTAAAACACGCCTGTCTTCGGTTGTAAGGCGGGTCATTACTTTTGCTTTTAGGATGGCTTCCCTAACCCAATCACTGATCCGCATGCCTGCCCCACGGGCTTTGGATTCAATCAGGAAACGTTCTGTAGTGGTTAGCCGTACTTTAACATGTACCTCCCGCCTGATCCTTTTTTTTGGTGCCCCACCCTTATGTTTGGGGCGTTGAGCTGACTTATTTATCTGGTCTTTTAGACCCGTCTTTGATATTATACTGGTCATAATTTCATGTATTAAAATAACTTATCGGCTCTTTGTTTCTGCGCCCTGCATCTTCTTGCGACCATCGGGAGCTTGAAGCAAGTTTCCGTTCCAGCCCTTCGGCTGAACGGAGTTTTTGGGTACCAAAAACACAAACTTGCTTCCTACAAACCGCATAAGTTTGGCGTGCTGAAAGCCTCGCCTTACTTCCTGCGGTTTCCATTACCCGGATGGCTCCCAAAGGGAGCGGCCGGGTAAATACTACGCCGGGTTTCCCGGCACCTTTTTCTTATCTGGTGGCCGCTCAGGTTCGTGCGGCCACCAGATAAGGCTTCCTTTTATAGGATGATAGGAAGGCTGGTAACGGATGTACCCGAATGCATCCAATTCACGGATGCATTTGTGATAGGTGGCAATAGATGCTATTCTGGAAAAAGCCATCAGCTTTTTCCGGCTCACAGTAAATGGATTGTTAAATCCGCTTTGGTGCCAAAGAACAAAGAGCGCAGTAAACAGGCTGACATGGGTAGCCTGCATTCTGTTATCAGCACCTATGCGCCCGATCCATTTACTGTAATTGGCGGTCTTACTTTTAATGCTGGTTTCTGTCATTGTTGATCTCCCTCCAATAGTCTGGTAATATCCTCTAACTTGTAATACATCATCCCGCCAATCTTTGTGTACCGCAATGTTCCGTTAATGCGAAGGTTTTGTAAAGTGCCCGGTGAGATATTAAGCATTTTGCGTACTTCCGCACTTTTAAGCCACTCCTTCGCTTTTTCCTGTGGTTTAACAATATCTTTAATGCCATTCAGCAATTCGGCCTTAAACTGCCTTAAATCGTCTTTGGTGATAATCTCTACTATCATTCTTAACCTCCTTTATTTGATGATTGCATATACTTTTAGTATTTGAGTAGGTATCGGTAGCTGGTTATATGGTTGGGTAGATACATAGCCTATCAGCTATATGGCTATGTAGATATACAGCCTATTATGGTGGGGGGATTTCCTCCGTACACTTATGTTTAATGTCGCTTTGAGTTCCCTCTACGATTTTCTTTTTGCCCGCTCTTATCCAAGCGGATAATTCAGCCAGAGAGAAATAAAGTCTTTTACCCCGTTTGTTTACAGGGATTTCGCCACGGCTTACCTTAGTGTAAAGTGTGGGTACGGAAAGTTTAAGAAATTCAGCAGCTTGGACAATCGTTAATAAGTCTGAATGGGGGGATTGATTTGCCTGTTGGTTTTCCACTAGCAGGTCTTTAATGCTATCGACTTTTTCGTGTAAGGTACTGATGGCTTCCGGCAATTGTTCAAATGTGTACTTCATATACAGTATATTTTATTTTGATACTGCAATGGTACAGGCTTGTTTTGTACGGTTACAACAGGTTAAACCGCATCCTTACTGTTTCCTTACTAATATTTACTGTTTTTCTTGTTTCTGACAGTGGGAATAATGGTAGAAATCTTTTCCCTTATTAAAACTTCCATTATCGGGGATTTACAGTACTTGGTATCAGTAGAGATTATAGAGCTTAGCCAACCTTCGGTATATTCTTTTGGTACCTCTCCGGTAGCATATAGAAAGTGCTGGGCAATCCACCTTTCGAGATCAGATTTTTTACAACCCACAATCAGGTTAGCTTCATAAAGCTGTTTGAAAGCATCGGCAAGCTGATTACCATTTCCCTTAAAGATAAGCTTACTTTCAGGCTTTGCACCAGTATTGATTAAAGTAGTAAGCCCGATATGATGTGCTTCGGAAAAATAGATTTTCATCAGTTGCAGGAAATCAGCGGTAACCAATTCGTTGAAATTTGGCAAGCCTGCATCTTCATTAAAAGAAACTTTGGCAGATAGATCAGTACTTATGTTTTCGTTTGTTTCCGGGCTTTTCTGTCTTGCTTTCCATTCCTCAAACGTTTCTTTAGGGTATAGTGTTTCTTCTATGTCATTGATTAGTTCATTTAAAAAAATCTCCCGGAGTTTGACAGAATCACTCAAGCTCTCCACAAATTCATCGCCGATATAAATATCGCTATGATCGGGTTGCAGATTCCTGACAATAAATAAACGGTCGAGGCCGATTGAAAAGATATAATTACGGGGATATTCTGCCTGTAATTCACTGTAACTTTGCTGGAAGTTCGTCCAGAACAGTTTAAACCTCTCTTTTAATTTTTTAAGTTGTGCAAGTTCCCTTTTTATACTAATGTCATTAAGAGATAGCAAGTCTATCAGTGCAGTATCTTTCAATACCCTAGTTTCACTCTTATAGCTAAACGACTTATAATACTGTGTTTCATGAACAAGGCTGTAGGCTTGTTTCTCCGCTTCCTCCTTTACCCGGTTTTGTAGTTCGCCTTTGGTAATAATTTGTAAATCAAAAGTTTGTAAACGGGTTAAAAAAATGGCTAAGTTTTGCATATCAATTAATTTCGTTATGAACGCTAGTAAAATCAACGTTCACTAAATTAGCTATTTTTCTCAAAAACTTAGAGGCTTGGCAGTTGAATTGATTTTATCGTATACTATGATTTTCAAAAAATTATATGCTTAATACAAAAGAAGACATAATTATAATCAAACTCCTCTAGTTTATCATAACATATTGATTTACATTATGTTATTAAAATAAGCGTCTTGTGTACGTGGAATTGGCTGCAATATTGTGTTAACTAAGTTTGGCCGCTACTGTGCCAAGTGCTAGGCCTTCGAATATCTTTGCTTTTTTTTCAGCCAGGAGTTGAAAATTGTATAGGAAACTGCCATAATTATGGCTCCTTTAAACATCCCTGTAAATCCCCAGGCAGCCAAGCCTCCGGTTACTCCAATGAACAATACCAGAAAAGGAATTTTTCCACCGCTTTTAGCAATTAAAATGGGCTTAAGCAGGCCTTCGGCAATTAGTAGACACAAACCATACACTATTAAAAAAACTGTTGTTGCTGTATGACCTTGCATACTTGCCCAGATCACCAGGGGTAGCCAGATCAGCAAGGGTCCCATTTGCAGCAGTACGAAAAAAAATACCAATGCGGTAAGGATCAACTTAAAATGAATACCCGCTATTGCAAATCCAATCCAGGAAAAAACAGCAGCAAAAAATGCAGTACCAATCACCCCAACCGACACACCTTTAATCGCCTGATCAATTGCATCCAGGAAAAGCAGCCCCTCCCGTGTACCCAACAACTGCTGCAAAGTTAATTTAACAGGCGCTAATTTTTCATTACCACCAGCCAAAAAAAAAGCAGAAACAACAATTCCAAAAATAAGTTGTAAACCGGTACCCAACAGTCCTAGCCCACCAGTAAGCAAATGATGCAAGACATCTTTGATCTGATGTTTATGGCCAATCAAAGCCTCTTGTGGGTTTTCCTGCAAATGATGCCAGAATTCAGCAATACTTTCACCAGTATAAGGCAGCTTAGTTATCTTTTCAGGTAATGGCGGAACCCCGTGTGTTTTAACTGCTTCCATCCAATGGGCTATATCCCCAATGTGTTTACCCAGTGCAGTAATCATAAAAATAAAAGGCAAGGCAATCACTAGAATTAGAATAAGCGCATATATGATTCCCGCAAGTTTTCGTTGATTAGCTAGTAGCCAGACAAGACGTTCAAAAGGACCTGCAAAAGAGGAATAAAAGATAATTGCAAAGGTAAATACTCCAAAAAAAATCTTGAACACATCGTACAGGGCAAACAGTAAGGCCAACAGCGCCAGTATCAATAAACTCGTTTCTATAAGATTGCGCGGGGTTGATATAGTGAATTCCGGTTTGATCTTCATATGATGAGAATAAATTATTTAAGGACTATATTGTCGCTACCTTGTTTTTAATACCCTTGAGCCGGTAGTACACTAAGCCACTATAAAATAACCATAACAATACTAAATGCAACAATGTTCCAGGCTGACTGAATAAACCAGCACCCGATTGCACAATACCCGTATACATTTTAATAAATGGTGTAGTCGGTAAGAGCATTGAAATCCACTGTACCGCCTGTGGTAGCGATTCGAACGGCCAAGAGTATCCTGTGATTAGAAAAATCGGATAGGTAGAGAAGGCCATCATTTGCAGGCAGATTAATTGCGATTTAAACAGCGATCCTATAAATTGGGCCATAGGAATGAGCGTAAGAATAAACAGTATCAATAAAACACTCAATTCGAAACCATTGCCGCGCATCGGCAAATTGAGCAGGCTGTAGTTTACATTCAGAAAGAAAAAAGCATAAGCGGCAAATAAAAACAGGTAAAATGATCCTTTCCCCCAAATTCCGGTAGAAATTCCTCCCTTTAGCCACTCGCCCACACGTGAATGTTGCCGTTCTCCGGCCACACTTTCAGATAAACCTATCAATAGGGTTTGCTGTAGAATTAATGCCAATAATCCCGGAAGCAGGAAGGCGCCATAGCTTGATCTTTCATTAAACATCGGCCTGTAATCTAAATTTATAGGCATTACGTTTTGCATTGCTATTTTTGAGCTCATACCTTTGCTCTTTTGGAAATACTGTAAACGTACACCTGCTCCAATGGTCAAGCATATTTGCTGTACATTCATTAAGAGATCGCTTGAGGGCAGAAACCGGGCTGCATTTACGGCAAGCACCACATTGCTCTGCTTTAAGGTTAGTAAATTGGATTCTGTACCTTTTGGAATGTAAAAATATCCCTGGCAATTTCCCCGATACATCTGCTCTTTGGCTTCTTCCAGATTAGGGAAATGGATTAATTCAACAATAGGTGAATTATCGATATTTTGTTGCAGCAACCATGACAACCTTGAATGATCATCATCAACAACTGCAAGCTTTACATTTTGCTCTTCTTTATTCATATAAATGCTTCCATAAAAAAAAGCATAAAGTAATGGCGCAATCAATAAAGTTAGGAGCAAACTATGGTCCTTTGGCACAAGAGCGGCCTCTCTTAAAAAGAGCTTAATTATGGACTGTCCCGATTGCTTTTTCATCTGTACTGGTATTAAACTGACGTTGGAATAAAAGAATTGCAGTCGGGAACATCACTGCGCAAAACAATAAAAGTTTATTTAAATCTGCCTGTGCATAATGCAATGGTAAATTCATGTAGTAAACTTTAAAAAAGGCATCCAGAAATGGTGTGTAAGGCATAATGGTAGCATAGTATTGATCATACCAGGGCATGGCCCATCTTGGAAAGGTAAATCCACTAAAAACGAATGCTGGAGATGTGTAAAATAAAGCAGTATCCCCGGAGAGCATTACATCTTTAAATAAAGCCGAAATAAAGATACCGATTCCAAGACATGCTAATGAGAGTAAGGTATAAATGACAAAGAATTTACCTGTAGCAGCCGGAACTCCAATATCAAAGAAGGGAAATACTACAAAAGCGATGAGTATAAAATTAAGCCAGCTAATCACAAGATGGGCAATGGTTTTAGCTGCAATTACGACTAGTGCAGAACCATTGGATAACTCATATAGTTCCTGCATTGTCCCAGTTTTCCATTCATAATTCAAGGCCAGCATACTGCTTATGATCAGTATCATTTGCATGCCAACGGTTATTAATCCAGGTACCAGGTACTCCTGGTAATTGTAACTCGCATTATAGAGCTGATAAGAATTTAGTTTAATTGGATTGGCAAGCGCCATAGCCTGATCAGCTTTCATCCCTGTTTTAATCAGCTTCTCTAAAATTACTCCCGAGCTTCCCGTAATTACAACTTCGGCCACTGCCTTATATACCATTTTTGCGGGTACCAGAGCTGCTGCATCGGTATAAAGCGTTACATTAACCGGGTGCCTGCTATAAATGTCTTTCTGCATGTTTACAGGGAAATGTACAGCTCCTAATATTTTGCCCTGTTGTATTAGTCTTTCAACTTCGACCTCACTGCTTACCCTTCTGGTAATGTTCAATGCTTCTCTTTGTTCAAGTAAAAAGATAAGCTGCCGGCTTACCGGACTTTGGTCATCATCCCATATGGCAAATGATAGATGTTTGGCTTCTTCTTTTTGATAAATTACTGCATAGAATGAAAACAGAAGCACAGGAACCACCAGCATAACCAGGTAAAATACCTTTAAGCTGAGGATGCGCTTCCATTCCCTAATGATGATATGGCCAAAACGATTCATTAGGGCAGAATTAATGATGCAGTCATACCAGAACGTAACCCTTTTACCTGCAATTGGTTTTCGGGCTTAAGTTCTATGGTAAAGGTTCTAAGTTCAAACTGTCCCTTATCTTTTGATGGCACCCAATTGGCAAATTCAAGTGTTGGCGATATTGAGGTTACTTTTACAGGGAAAGTTTCAGGTTCGCATCCGGGTACTTTTACAAAGGCTACTGCTCCTAATTTTAGTAAATTGGCCTTGTCCTGCCTGATGTTAAAACGTAAAAGTGTGGAGTTCTTTTTTTCAATAGTCATCATCGGGTAACCTATTGATACGATCTCACCCTGATGGGTAACCAGACTCGAAATAACTCCATCTGCAGGGGCATAAACTTTGGTGTTGTCACCAAGAGCCTTTGTAAGCTCGTATGCCTGCTCTGCCTGTTTTACAATAGCATTAGCCGTTTTAAGCAGTTCCGGTCTTGTACCGTTCTTCAGCATTTTTAAGTTCAGTTCGGCAGTCTCCATTTCTTTTTTAGCTGCCTGATACTTGAAATAGAAAACGTCTTTCTCTTGCCCCGATATCACATCAGCATTGTACAAACGCTGCATGCGCTGATAGGTGGTATTAAAAAGATTGTACTGTTCCTGACTGATCTGATAGAGTTTAGAGGTTGCTTCAATTAGCTCTGGTCTTGCACCGTGGGTTAACAACTCTTGCTGACCTTTGGCTGCATCTATAGCTGAAAGGGCCTGAGCTTTAATAGCATTTATTTCGTTTGAACGTAGTATTGCTACTAATTGTCCTGATTTCACAGTGTCACCCTGTTCAACAAGCAGCGAATCCAACCTACCGGGAAATTCTGCCGCAACATCCACACTAGCGGCATCCACCATGCCAACAAAGTTGTTCTCATCTTCCGTATTGCTGGATAAGAAGAAAAATAAAGCAATAATTACTACCAATATAGGAATGAGCAGTGCCCAATAGTTTTTTAGAAGATTTTTCATTACTTGATATATTGAGTTATTTGCTGTGGTTTACCTAGGCTGTTGAAATATTCTGCTGCCGCTAAAAAGTAACCAAACACTGCGGTATGATAGCCTTTTTCAATTTCTGTTTCTATCAATAAAGCGTCATTTACATCTTTTGGCGAGGAGAGCTGGTTTTTCATCCGCTCAGTGATGAGACGGCTTGTGGTATGGGCCTCCTTTCTGGCATTATCCAATGAAGTAACTTCATTTTGAAGTGATTTCATCTTGTTTCTTGCAACTGTAGATAAAACCTGTATACCCAGACTTGCGTTTTCTTCAGCAAGTTTTGCCTCATCTATCAGTTGCCGGGCAGCAAGTGTTCTTTTTCTTGTTTGTCCATTAAAAAGCGTCCACTGCAATTCTACACCAATAAACCAGTCGGGCATAAGAAGGGGCAGATCGCGTTGATATAAATTATAATTTCCAACAGCAAAAATATTGGGTAAAGAAAACGACTTACTGATCTTTTCGGCTGTTTTAGCATAAGAGATTTTACTTCCAGCCATTTTGTATACTGGATTAGACCCCCAAAAATCGCCCTCAGGTTTAAATGGCTCAATAGCTGCGTACTTCAGTGTATCTGTAATTACGATTGCAGAGTCTAATGGTACGCCCAGTAGCTTGTTAAGTTCTATATACGCATTTTGCTGCGCCAGCTTGATGTTGTTAAAATGGCTTGCGGCCTGCATTAGCACTACATTTGTCCAGCTTTTCTGATAAGGAGCAAGTATTTGGTTTTTCACCAGTTCCTGAGCATAAGTGTTATTTTTGGTTAGGGCGTTTACCATTAACTGCTGCTTATTGAACAGGGTGTTTAAGTATAAAATGCGCAGGTATTGTGCAGCAATTAAAAAATCTACTTCCTTATTAACAAGATCAACATTAATACCCGCAGAATTCACAAGAGATTGAGCGAGGTTGCCGGCAGCGTCCAGTTTGTTTCCCAGAAAAATGGGTTGCCTTACACCTAAGCCGGCAACAAAATAAGATTGCTTACTTAAGCTCGGATTATAATCAGGGTAAATGCCCCCGATAATGTTTTTGGAAGCATTATATATCCGATCCTGTGCTGCTTGGGACAAATCACTACCGGTAACCTCTTTAAATACTTCATTTGCGGCATTAACACTTTGCCTGGATGATCCCTCTACAATGCCATCTTTTACTGTTTGTAAATTTACCGTTAATGGGCTGCTTAGGTAAGTGTAACTAGACAGCAGATCTACCTTGGGTAAGTAGTTCTGCTTCTCAGCCTGCAAATTATACTGACTGGATAATAGTGCAGATTTTGCTTGTTTAACTGATAAATTGTTTTCATTTGCAATGGTCAGGCATTTTTGTAAAGTTGTATTTTGTCCAAGACTTAGAATTGGTAAAACCAGCAATAGAACTATTGCTGTTCCAAATTTTATATTTGCTATTGCCATAAGCTATTCATAGAGTGGTGTTATAAGATCAAGAGCGGCGAAGAAATACCAATTGTCATTTTGCCACTGTTGCTATTAGCCTGATTATAAGTAGATTTTGAATAAGCATTGTATTCAAGGTACCTTCCAACATAGGCCCCAAAGAATTTGAGGTTATAATTTTTTATCGGATAAAATTCAACGGAAGGAATAATCCCCCAAGCAGTCCTTAACCTTTTGGAGTTTGCCACATCAGGAACGTCTTTCCAATGTGCGGTACTCACCATACCAATAGTAGAGACCTTCCACTGCTGATTTATGGAATAAACCAACCGGAGCCAATGTTCCTTATAGTCTACATGCTGAGCTGCATGACCTAAAAGGCTTTCCGGGATTAGCGAGCTGACTACCCCTGTACGGTCCAGCTGCTCACTGCTCCATTTAAAATCATATTGAACCAGCCAGTTTTTCGATCTGTACTGGTTGCCTAGGGCTGTGTAGTACATATTTACCGGATTACCATTTTTACTGGCTTCCTGAAAAATGCTGAAACTCCAGATGGTCTGAAATTTACCTCGGAGAAAACTGCCGTTCCACGTGCCCACATAAGCAGCCGGAAATTTAGCCTCTTTAAGCTCAGGAACATTCTTGTACAGCTCTGTAAAAGTTTTAGTCCTCGAGTTTAGTACCTGGGCAGAAAGAGTATGATTAGCTGAAGCCTTCCAATTGAATTGTACCCCTGTTAAAAAATTATCCGCATTATCTACAATATCATTGTACTGATAAATATCAATGGGGTTCATATCAAACTCATAACCTCCCCAGGCTGCACACATTTTGCCAATGGTAATACTTGTCCGCTCTGATATGTTATAACCAATAAAGGCCAGATCAGTAGATCTGGTGATGTTATCAACGGATTGCACTTCTGGATCCTTGGTGTAGCGATCACGAAACCTGAAAAACACTTTATCCTGAAATACATTTCCTTTAATTTCAAGCCTGAACTGGTTTACTTCAAATTTGCTATCGGTATAACTACCATTGCTAAAACTATTATTTAAACCCATCTGGGTGTTCACAATAACATCCACATTATTTAGCAGGTCAGCTTTATTAGCTGTGATTAAAGGAACGGTATGGTTCACTGTGGTATCGGCCTGTTTATGTTGCTGGGCACAGAGCTTTGCAGAAACAAAACACAGCAAAAGTACTGAACTAAATATACGCATATTCATACAATTAAAATAAAAAGGGGAAACTAACCATTGTTAATTCCCCCGTTCAAGAGTTAGTACTCAAAAAAGTATTGCTGCAGTTGTTTCTTATCACTTGTTTTGGTTAGCCCAAGCATTAATAAGATACGTGCCTTTTGCGGAAGCAGATCATCTGACACAATAGTTCCCAGCTTTTCATCGTCCGTTTCATCCAATAATGTTACCCTTCCGGTGGGGATCCTCGAAGCCCTTACCACAGGGATTCCTTTTTTAATCGCAGCCGCCACAGCGTCCATGTTGGTCTTATTCAAATTCCCATTCCCTAAACCACCAGTCACAATGCCTTTAACGCCAGCAGCAACATAGGCATTAATTGCTGTTGCCGGGGCATCTGCATACAGCTCTACCACCGCTACTTCTGGCAATGAAGTCATTCCGGTAATGTCGAAAGGGGTATTCTTATTCGTTTTTCTGGTAGGGGTTTCATACATGACCACTTTACCATCATATACCTGCCCAATGGGACCGCTGTTTGGTGCAGTGAAAGCATTTAAATGTGTGGTACTGGTTTTAACGGCTTCTCTTCCGGAAAAGATATATTCATTAAATACCAGTAAAACGCCGCTGCGTGCCGCCTGTTTTGAAGCTGCCAGCGTAACCGCATCGTACAGATTTTTTGGCCCGTCAGCACTTATAGCCGTTGCAGGGCGCATCGAGCCGGTAACCACAACCGGTTTATCATAACGGACAGTCAAAGAAAGAAAATAAGCCGTTTCTTCCTGTGTGTCGGTACCATGGGTAATGACGATCCCATCTGCTTCGTTGTTCTTATAGATCTCATTGATCCTTTGATTCAGCTTCATCCAGATGGCTACACTCATGTCCTGGCTACCCACATTGGAAACCTGTTCGCCGCTAATGTCAGCTACTTTTTCTATACCAGGAACAGCAGCAATGAGGTCTTTAATGGGCAGTGCCCCTGAAGTATAAGCAGAACGGTCAGCAGAAGCGCCTTTGCCTGCAATTGTTCCACCTGTTGCCAGGATTTTTATCTTGGGTAACTTTTGAGCATACGCAGATACGCTTATTAAAAGCGGGAACAAAAAAATAAATAGTTTTTTCATAACAAATAGATTTAGATGATTAAAGGGTTTATTTTTTGGAATTTTCCCAGGCGGTTACATATTCCATTAAGATTTCCCGGATGCCTTTTCCGATCTTGCTGTAACTTTCCGTAGGAAGATTGGCCAGTGACACCCGAATACTCCATTCCGGCCCACCAAAACCGCCACCGTTAAGCAATACTATGGATGTTTTCTCGGCCAGGCGAAATACGACATCCACCGGTTCAAAATTATCTTTAAGCCATTGCGCGAGTTCCGGACCATAAAAATGATTTGCCCCAACCATTACATCAATTTCTGAATAATAACCTGCCCGCATTACATCCGGTACCATTTCGATGCCCATACCGTCCCACAGTAATTTCAATCGCTTATTCACAAGTTCCTGGGTCAGTTTTTTGTACTGATTGTTGGTGTCGAGTAAACAGAATGAAGCAAACAGCATCATCTGGAATTGCTGGGGAAGAGATAAGCCCGCGGTATGATTTAAAGCCACCTGCCTGCTATCGGCCACCAGCCGGTCAATAAACTTGATCTTTTCCGGTTGTAGGGAAATAGTCTCATACCGATTGTGGAGCTCTTTTTTTTGTTTATCGCCAAGTGCAGAAATTTTATCATCAAAAACATTTTTCTGATGCAGGGCAATAGCCCCAAGCCGCCAGCCGGTACAGCCGAAGTATTTAGAAAATGAATATACCGTCAGGGTATTGTAAGGCAGGGCAGCCATTAAAGAGACAAAACCTGGCACAAAAGTACCATATACATCATCTGTAATCACCATCAGACCAGGGTTGTCTTTTTTCACAATGTCTGCTATACGTTTTAATGTTTTGGCAGGAAAGGCAGTCGAAGGTGGATTACTTGGATTGATCACAAAAGCGATCTTGATTGCGGGGTCCTTCAGTTTATCTATTTCAGCATCCGGATAATGCCAGGTATGAAATCCGTTCTTAGCTACACTGGAAGCCGTGATATTGACCACATCAAAGCTATACCGGTCCAGGTGCGGGATTTCGATATAGGGCGTAAAAGTAGGTACCAGCAGGGCTATCTTATCTCCCTTTTTGATCAAAAAGTTCTGCATGAGTGAATCAAAAATATAACACATGGCAGCAGTTCCGCCCTCTACAGCAAAGATGTCGTACTTTCCTTTGGGTGGCTTACCTGCACACATTTCCTGCAGCAGGTAATCCTGTACAATCGGCTCGATATGGGCGAGCATCCGGTCAGGAACAGGGTAATTAAAACCCATGCTGGCCTCTACCATTTCCCTTACCCAGGCATCAGCTTCAAACTGATGTTGCTTAATCCCATATTGATAGGTCTTTTTCAATAGCTCCAGTCCGGGGCTTTTCTTACCTTCCGATAAAAAAGTTTCAAACCGCTTGGCGATTCCTGTTTTATCCTGTACAATACCAGCCATTCCGCCAGCCACGTCCATTGTTCTGCGACATTCATCCAATGCAAACTGTCCGAATAAAAAGAAGGCTTCCCTGGGTATAGTTGCTATCCAGTTTGGATTTCCACGGCCCGCATTTAGCATTATTCCTGTTGATTTCTGTGCGTTTTCATCCGCCAGCTGGATGAGTTCATTTTTAATTTCGAAAGGGCTCAGGCTTTCGAACTTTTTCTGAGCGCTCCTTGAAGTTTTAATTTTAGAGATGTTAGTTGCCATAGAATAGGTATTTTAAGAACAATATTTGATTGATTATCTAGCTCATCAAAATGATGATCACCACACCCCAGATGATGAGCAGGGTATTACCAACCGCATAAGTCACGGTATAACCTAAAGCCGGGGTTTTACTTTGTACTGCATCCTGAATGGCACCAAGAGCAGCCGTAGTGGTACGGGCACCGGCAGCACAGCCTAGGGTGATAATAGGATTGAATTTAAAAACATACCGACCAAGTAATATGCCCCCAATTAAGGGTAAAGCCGTAGCCAATGCCCCTGCAATAAATAGCCCCCAGCCAGCTTCCTTAAAGCCCTGCACAAAACTTGGCCCGGCAGTAATTCCTACAACAGCAATGAACATATTTAATCCTACATTATTCATCACCCAAAGGGCCGGTTCAGGAATACGGCCAAAAGTAGGATGCTGCCCTCTGAGCCAACCAAAAACCAATCCGGAGATCAGCGCCCCGCCACTGGTACTTAAGCTAATAGGCACTCCGCTGATCCTTAGTGATAAGGCGCCAACGAGCCCCCCAAGTACAATCCCCAGGCCAACAAAAATCATATCTGTTGTATTGGTAGGCCGGTCGGGATAGCCGATATTTACCACGGCTGTTTCAACATCCTTTTTATGCCCCACCACCTCAATCATGTCTCCTTTATAAAGTTTTGTACCGGGGAACACAGGCAAATCAATACCTGCCCTTTTTAATGTTCTGATTACTACGCCATGCATGTAATCCATCGCACGCAACTGGGCTAAGGTTTTGTTCAGTATTTCCTTTTTCACAATCATCACACTGAGTACCTCCAAGGGAAAGTTCAACAATTCCGCATCCAATACTTCTGTCTCATTTACCGCTACATAATTCATCATGTATTCCCGGCGGCCGCCTAAAGCAATCACATCATTTTCCTCAACAACGGTATCCGGGCTAACATCTGTAATCTCTTTGCCTTTACGGATGCGTTCTACAAATAATCGGCGGCCTTTGTGTTGTAATTCTGCCTCTATGTCTGCTACAGTTTTATTACAGGCGTAGGATTGGGCTGATATTCTGTAAGCATTAT
This sequence comes from Pedobacter sp. ISL-64, assembly GCF_018613605.1. Classification (GTDB taxonomy): domain Bacteria; phylum Bacteroidota; class Bacteroidia; order Sphingobacteriales; family Sphingobacteriaceae; genus Pedobacter. The sequence continues at coordinate 261,417 of NZ_JAGGPU010000006.1, forward strand.
ACATTACCCTGTCGTATGCCGAAGTAATACCAGGGTCATCGCCAATGGAATCCCCTCCAAGCTCAATTTCCAGTTCTTTGGCTTTTTGAACAAGATTACCACCAAGCAGTTTTGGGCCGATAGATGACAACAACCAGGCTGATCCGGCAGTTCCAAAAATATAAGTAACAGCATAGGCTACAGGGATCTTGTTGATGATGGCCGCCTTTTGATCAGCGGGAATATTCAGATGATTAATGGTATCTGAGGCTACACCAATTACTGCTGAAATGGTTTGAGAGCCAGCCAGCATACCCGCAGTTAAACCCATATCATAGCCCATGAACTTACCGATCAGATAAGGGAAGACCAGGCAGAGCACACAAACAATGGCTGCGTATAGCATTTGTGGCAAACCATCTTTCTTTAGCCCTCCAAAAAACTGGGGTCCAACACTATAGCCAACAGCAAAAAGAAACATTAGAAAAAATACCGACTTTACATTTGGGGAAATTTGTATGTCCAGCTGCCCAATCAAAACACCTATCAATAGCACACTGGTTACAGTACCCAAAGAGAAATTTTTAAATTTAAAGCCGCCGATGAAATAACCCAGTGAGAGGGTTAGAAAAACTGCCAATTCCGGGTATTGCCGAAACGTTTGAATAAACCATTCCATAGATTAATATTTAAATAAGAAAAAATGAGAAAGAATACTGGATTAATACACGGTGATATCAATACGTTGCTTAGGTACGCTTATGGAAATGGCTTTAGAGCGAATAAATACAGGTTGGAAGATAAAGATTACTGTGTTCATAGATTGAGTATTTAGATAGTGAATGATTAAAAATTAAATTATAATGTAACGGCACTTCTTACGTTTCAAAACTATAACTCAACGAATACACACAATCATGCATAGAATGCATTTCAATCTGTTGTTGACGAATTCTCGATTAAATATAAAGATTTTTTTAAAAAATAAAAATTTAGCTGATCGAATTCTTTGCCTTGAAGTATTATTGATGGTGTCTTTTAAAAGTTTAGACTATAAAAAGCAGCAAACAAATACTATCTTAGGATTAAATGAGACTGTGAGCTGAACTATTGACTTTTGACAACAGAGGAGTAAGCATAACTAATTTATTATTTGCTAATGAACATAGAAAAATGCACCAAAACACTTGATTGAGCGCATCAAAGAATTCATTTGTCGATTAAATTAGAATACATTGTTTAATTTAATTAAAATCTATATATTTATGTATAGCATTTGCAGCTAAAATATATTAAAAAAAAGGTGCGTTATTCGGGGAGTCGAATTTCAAAACCATCCTCATACTGTTAAAACGTTGATTTTTGCACCAGGTGCAAATCCCAGCGGGATCACAAGAAACCTCACAGAAATGTGAGGTTTCTTTGTTTTATTCCTGGTCGGATTCGAACAGAAGCGCCGGCCTGGGTTCGATTTGTAAAAGGCTCTGTTTACCTTATCCAATCTGGGGATAACCTTTAACGAGACTAATATTGTTCCAGTATTAGTTACACCTGGAGATTCTTTCCGCTCTTCTAAAATGGAGATTACGTTTAATGCATGCCTTATTATGCTCACTCCTATTTGACCATTATTTTTTTCATCAATCTCTTATTTATAGAAACGATGTTCTTACTCCGGTTGATATCATCTGTAATCCAAATGTCACGCAAAAACATTGACCTCTCATTTGGATACAACAATATCTTATTTAGATACTTTTTTCAGAAACAATAGTTTGACATTTGCTTTGATATTAAAAACGAAATTTTATGAATACTATCAAAGAAGTAAAATTAGGCAGTCAAGGATTAGTGATTCCAGCTATCGGTCTTGGCTGTATGGGCATGACAACGGGATTCGGCGGAGACATTTATGGAAAAGCAGATGAAAAAGAAGCGATTGCTGCTATTCACCGTTCATTAGAGTTGGGTGGTAATTTTTTGGACACAGCGGATATATATGGCCCTTTTCTGAATGAACGTCTGATTGCAAAAGCCATTCAGCTAAACAGGGAAAAATATATAATAGCCACAAAATTCGGTTTTGAAATTGACGATAACGGACAAGCAACTGGAGCATTCAATGGCAGTAAAAATTATGTAAAAAAAGCCGTAGAGCGTTCACTAAAAAACCTTGGCACAGATTATATTGACTTGTATTACCTCCATCGATTGGATACCAATACACCAGTTGAAGAGACTGTCGAGGCGATGGGCGAATTAGTAAAAGAAGGCAAAGTAAAATACATCGGCCTTTCGGAAGTAGGTTCCGAAACGATCAGAAAAGCACACAAAATTTACCCGCTTACGGCAGTACAGTCGGAATACTCCTTGTTTGAAAGAGAAATTGAAGAATTGGGCATTTTGGATACGCTGCAAGAATTAGGCATCAGTCTAATCGCCTATTCACCAGTTGGAAGGGGCTTTTTAAATGGCGAAATACAAAAGCCTGAAGATTTTAACGAAAATGATTTTCGAAAATTTATACCCAAATATCAAGGCGAGCAATTTTACAAGAATGTGGAGTTGGTAAATGAAATTAAAAAAGTGGCAGCCGAAAAAAATATCACTTCTGCACAATTGGCAATTGCCTGGGTTATTGCCAAGGGACACTCACCTATTCCCGGCACAAAACGCGTGAAATATGTGGAAGAAAATATAGCAGCAGCAGGCATATCGTTAACGCAAGAAGATTTGGACCGATTAGAGAAAATTATTCCATTAGGAACAGATAATGGTGCAAGATATGACGCAGCATCAATGAAAGGAGTTAATTTGTAAGATGCAAAACAGCGGATAACTGAATTGCTTATCCGCTGTTTTTATTAAATTTATAGTATGAAAAACAATAAGACTTATTTTCTTAACTCCGTTTCAGAACTGCATCATTTTCTGAATATCAAAAAACCGACGCACCCTTTGGTCAGTGTTGTAAATCTTGATGATCTTGGCTGTATCGGTACAGAAGAAGTGAGCACGATTGTCTTTAATTACTACTCCATGTATTTGAAAAAGAATTTTGACGGAAAAATCAAATATGGGCGACAATATTATGATTTTGACGATGGGATTATGACATTTTTTGCACCAAAACAAATGTTCTCGATAGAAGAAAATAGCACGGCAAAAGCGGAAGGCTGGATGCTTGTTTTTCATCCCGATTTTATTCAGAGCTACACTTTAGCAAAACGTATTAAAGAATATGGATTTTTCTCTTATGCTAATAATGAAGCATTACACCTTTCAGACAAAGAAGAAACTATTATTGCAGGATTAATGCAAAATTTGAAGCAGGAAATTGAAGCAATGATAGACAATTACACACAAGATGTTGTTGTTTCTCATATTGATTTGTTGCTGAATTATTGCAACCGTTTTTACAATCGTCAATTCATCACACGAAAAAAAGCGTCAAACGATTTGTTTTTAAAATTTGAAGATTTGCTGAATACATATTATCAAAATGATGACTTGAGTGTAGCAGGGTTACCGACCGTTCAATACTTTGCCGAAAAGTTATTTGTCTCCCCTCATTATCTAAATGATATGCTGAAAAATCTAACAGGACAAACCACACAACAACATATTCAAAACCAGCTTTTAGAAAAAGCCAAAGAACTCTTATCGACAACAAAATTATCCGTAGGTGAAATCGCATATCGATTAGGTTTTGAATATCCGCAATCATTCAGCAAAGTGTTTAAAAACAAAACGAACCAGACACCACTGGTATTTAGACAATCATTTAATTAACCTTCGCCGGGCCTACAAGAGAAAAATGTCGGTCACCAACATCACATCGGCGGTAAATATAAACAGATTGTTTTAGTTAAATTAGCACTAACAAATTAGATTATGGAACTTCAACCAGACAAAACTTTAGCACTCAAAAATACAGGGAATCACACATCAGAAAACCCGATGAATTTTGTCGATAATTTTGAAATTCTCGATTTAAGTAAAGTAGATAAAAATCATTTTTTTTCCTTCAATTATTCCCGAAAGACATTCTACACAGCCACCTTATTACAAGGAAAATATAGCATTGAATTTGAGGATAAAAATATTGAGCTAAATGGCAATACACTACTATTTACAACTTCCAAAATTCCGTTTGGTATTCATACATTAAACGGAGTTTATACAGGTATAAGTTGCATTTTTAAAGAAGATTTTATAACTAAAAATAATAGCGGTTACCGTTTGTTAGAATTTCCAATATACAAACCAGGCAGACAAAATATTTATTCACTAACCGATAACCAAGCTGAAAATTTTACAGCCATTTATGCAAAGATTTTAGACGAAAAGCTCGATAACGGTAACTACAAAGAAAGTTTACAACGCAACTACCTTCTTGAACTTATTTTTAATGCCCAAAAGTTTGATCCTGTAGCGTCCTATGTCAAAAAAAATAACACTACTGAAGAAATAGCTTGCTCATTTATAAGATTGTTGGAATCACAGTTCCCCATCAACAATCCGCAAGATGTTGTTAAATTAAAAACTGCTGGCGAATTCGCAGAACATTTATCGCTGCATCCCAATTATTTAAACCGCCAGGTGAAGCTGTCTAAAGGAAGAACCGTTAGCGATATCATTAATTCAAGGATTGAGCAGGAAGCAAAAATTCTACTGAAACTGACCAATTGGAATATTGCACAGATTGCAAATTCATTAGGCTTTGAAGAACCATCCCACTTTAATACATTTTTCAAAAAGCATACGAAAATATCTCCCACAGATTATAGAAAACTAAAAAAAGATTAGTATTAAATAAACTTTATAAGCTAGAAGTTTGATTTTGGTAAGGATTGGTTTTAATTACGCTATAAATCAAACTATCATTTGTGCGACCTTTGTTTTATAAATTTTAACACAATAAAAAATGACAAAGATAGCGTTAGTAACAGGTGGTAACAAAGGAATTGGTTTTGAAACAGTAAGACAACTTGCAGCGCAAAATATTAAGGTTCTAATAGGTGCAAGAAATGAGCAGGAAGGTAAAAATGCTGAAGAAGTGCTTCGGGGTGAATCTCTGGATGTAGAATTTATAAAGCTGGACATCAGTGATTCGCAGGATATTGAAAATGCCAAAGCCTACATTGAAAGTGAATATGAAAAGTTGGATATTCTAATCAACAATGCCGCAGTATTTCTTGACGGTGAGTGGTTCGGCAATAATGTGGAATCGGTGCCTATGAAAACACTTCGTGACACCTTTGATATCAATTACTTTGGAACAGTTGAACTTACCCAGGCATTGTTGCCATTAATTAAAAAAAGTGATTCGGGTCGTATTGTAAATATTAGCAGTGTTTCTGGCTCGTTTGGCGTTCATCTTGATGAAAATCATTGGCTGTACCAATTGAAACCTTATGCTTACAGTGCTTCTAAAACGGCATTGAACCAATTTACCGTTTTCCTTGCTAATGCACTTAAGGAAACCAATGTTAAAGTAAACGCTGCAAATCCTGGATGGGTACAAACTTCAATCGGTTCGAATGAAGCGCCATTGACACCTGCACAAGGTGCCGAGACAGGGGTTGCATTAGCCTTGATTGACCAAAATGGTCCGACAGGCACTTTCTCTCAAGCAGGCGAAAGTTTACCTTGGTAATCTGCTGACAGTAAATTCAATGTATGAAATTTGTTTTTTTTGAACTGGGAAATATTATTTATCCTGATGCGTCGATACCTGTTCCCGGATACTTAATGCAGAAGGAAAACGGAATTTTGAACCAAAAAATCATTTAGACATTGTAGTTTTATATCTATGTAAATAGTGTACTTATGAAATCCATACCTCAATATCATTTTTCAAATGAAAAATATGGAAAATCTTTACTCGTAGATATTGTTCCTATTTCAGAGATCAATAAATACATAGACATTCAGCCCATCCACAGGCTTACTTTCTATGACATGACTTTCATTACAAAAGGCAATGAAAACTTATCGATCAACCAGATAGAATTGCAGGTTGGGTCAGGTGATATCATTTGCTCGATCCCGGGCGAGATATGGAGCTGGCCTAAAAAAACAAGCCTGGAGGGATATGTATTATTATTTGAAGCGGAATTTCTCCTCTCATTTTTTAACGACAAACAATTTCTAAACAAGTTTAAATATTTGCAGCGTAACCGTATTTCTCCATTATTGAGGATTGACGAGAAACTATTCAATAAAAATCTTGAATACCTCAAAGACATACAAAACGAAATACAACTTGGAAAAACCAGTAATGAACATATTTTAAGGGCATTAGTCTACCTTATTTTATCCGTAATTGAGCAGGGAACTACAGTAAATAAAGACATAAATGAAGTAAATCAACAAATAGTAAACAGGCATATTCAGGCCTTTGTAAAACTGGTGGATGAATATTATTTAAACTCACATGATGTTCAGTTCTATGCAGACAAGCTTTTTATTACAACCAACTATCTGAATAGGGTAACCAAAGAATTTATAGGGTCTACAGCAAAAGTTTACATTCTCTCCAAGGTCATTCAAGAAGCAAAAAGCTTACTCAAATATTCCAATTTTTCTGTTTCACAAATAAGCAATGAATTAAAATTTGAAGTGCCAAGCTATTTTGTCCGCCTTTTTCGGAAATATGTGGGAATGACACCTAAACAATTCCGGGATCAATAAAGACAAGTAATTACATATGTTACATATGCTAAGGATATTTTAAATATCCGCTTATCCATAGGTCACTAAAGTGGCATTTTCTGCCCCATTAGTGGCTTAATTGAAGGTGATTTTAATTATACATTTGTGGGTAACAGTAAGAAAGATTTGATAAATAACTAAATTATAAATTAAAAGAATATGAAATATTACATTGAGACGTTCACTGCAAAATCGACCTGGTTAGCGTTAGGCAAAGAAGAAAGAGCAGAATACATGAATAAAATTGCACTTTCGTCTCAACCTCTTGTTGATCAGGGTGGTGAATTGGTAGTAATGAGCGAAAATGACAGTGATACTGTTCAAGGGCTAAAGCACCAGTTCTTTGTCATTTGGAAATTCCCAACTGATGAATTGGCAAAAGCTTTCGAAACTTTGGGATTAGAAGAAGGGTGGTATAATTACTTTGATCAATTTAACCTTAAGGGAGGCGATGTTGACATAACCGAGAAATTGGTTAATTTGTAAACTAACATCGATTGCGGAAAAGTCTTGTAATGAATTAATCTTTACAAGACTTTACTGTTATCATTTAAAAAAAATACAGAAAGGTAGTTTATGGCTCGAAGTTGATCCCAGCTTTTCGAGCTTGCCAAGCCTGGAGTTTTCGCTCGATTTTATATTCATGGCCATCTCTTACAAACAGTGTACCTGTCTGCTTAAACAGGAAAGTAACATTGTTCTGAATACAAGCGTTTCTAACCTGCATCACCCAATCGTAATCGCAAGGACGGGCGTTATCGCCGGATTCTCCGCCAACAATTACTTTATCAATCCATTCACCTTTTAAAAGTTCTGTGAGATCAATAGGCCCGACAAGGGGTTCACAGATGATTGACTTTTGCTTAAAAGGAAGTTTTTTAAAACCAGGAAGCCGGAGCGCTGCCTGTTTCTGGTTCTCGACTGAGCATAAAATACTGACATTATCATAACCCTGACCCCAATCATCCGGCAGGCATTGCGCTACCCGGTCTATCCGTTTTGTGGCAATTGAAAAAGTCAAGTCTTTACGCTGGCTTATCATTTCCCAAGCCTCATCACGCCATTGGTCTGCTTGTTCAATAAAGAAATCAGAAGTAAAGCAGGTCCATACATGTTCACCAGTGGCTATTTTATAGTTTCCATCGCGTTTTCTTTTTAGAGGCAGGCCAAAGTTTTGGGTTTTGTATACATTCCTGCTGTCGATACCATACAGTGCATCCCGCCGAAAGACATAACAGTTCTTGCAGCCTTCACTGATCTTGATGCATCCGTGCCATAAATTCCATATTATAGACATGACTATTTCTTAATTTTCTTTGTTGTAGTTGCTGAGACTAGCTCATAAGATTTTGTGGCCAGATCTTTTATTATGTCTTCGGAAACAGTACCATCTAAAGCAACACTGATCCAATGTTTCCAGCTCAAATTGAACGGTTTTTGGATGCCTTTGTGCTCTCTGAGTTCTTCAATAGATTCAGGATCGCATTTCAATGTGCAGTAATCAAATTTATCAATATCAAAAAAGCAGAACATCTTCTTTCCAATATAAAATACAAGGATAGACCTGGAATTTTTAAAAAATCCCTGAAATGGCATCCCTTCGTGAGTATCTGGAAATGATAGACAGAAAGCTCGGAACGTTTCTATATCCATATTTTTCTTTAAAATGAGATAAGTGATTTTACTGAAAACTGACCCAAATTATTTTATGTACGTTCTATACCTTCAAAAACCTTTAAAACATTAAGAGCGTGAGCAGTTGCATCATAAGGCGGATTGCCAATGCCTTTTACCGTAAGTTCATCTGTTACTGGTTTCCAAAGTTGCTCATGTTTTCCGGTTGCAAAATCAATGAGTGCATCACGAACAAAGTTATCTCGAACAATCTGCTCTTTGCTTGCACCTGGGCTTTGCTGACCAACGATGCCGTACATTTCGGTTCCGTGAACGGCAGGAACTCCTTCTACCGGCCCAACACATATCAAATAAGATTTACCTCCTGCAGCAGCGTGTGCAAGTGCACCGCGTGTTTGGGGCAGGGTAAAGGAGTAGTCGGTAAGCAACAAGCCACGAACCTCAACGGGAGTACGGCCTTCAACGTTGTATGTATCGATAATTTGTCGGGCACGACTGCGTGGAATGCGATTTCGGTTGGCGAATTCTTTGACCAAATTGTCAATGCTTTTAGGGTCAAAATCATCGGTTTTGTAAAGAACCCACCACCCAGTCTCGTAGGTGGTACTGCTAAAAAGTATATCGATGTCCTTGTGTTGTCCAGATTCAAGTATACGCATGGGATGGTTGATGAGAACGCCATTTGAAAGATGACTGTCATCTACTGTGGCCACGCATTCGTTGTCGGTGCCGTGCCCAACGCCAGGATCTGTATACACTGTCTTATTCATCGTATCGGCAAGGAGTTTTCCATCGATGTTCAGCAGTTGCTCCGGATTATCCTCAATACCGAGTAATTTAAGAACCGCCACGGCTCGTTCTTCGGCGCTCCAAGCTGGAACTTGGCGTGATGGCATACCAGAAAATGCGGCGATACGATGAAAAAGCCCATCAGCTGACGGTGCTGCAAGTAAAGCGAGTGCTGAGAATGCACCTGCACTGTGTCCGGTAATAGTAACATTGTTTGGGTCGCCACCAAAACGTGCAATATTCTGCTTTACCCATTTTAGTGCAGTGATGATGTCTTGCAAGCAAAGGTTTGTAGCCTTTGCGAATGCACCCCCGTATTGAGAAAGGGACAGGGCTCCGAATGCACCAAGTCGATAATTTATCGACACCCCGATAACACGACCTGTGGAAGCGAGCCCAGACGCATTTGATACAGTTTGTGTATTTGCACCACTCATCCATCCACCACCAAAAATATAAACGATGACGGGAATATATTCTTCATCGATATCTTCAGGAGCCCAAACGTTAAGGTTCAAGCAGTCTTCGCTAAAGCCGTTGTCGGCTTCCAACCAGCTAGTGTCTCCAGCCTGTAATGGGGCTGTTCCTTTCTGGTCGTAAGGTAAGTCAGGATTGAATGGCAGCAAAGTGGGACTCTGAAAGCGTTCTGCAGTGGCGTACTGAATACCTAACCAAGAGCGGACTGCTTTGGGAGTGATATTTTTTTCTCTATTCATAACCTTTAAAGTATTTCATTGCTAATTTTTCAATTTCTTTGAGCGGAATCTTCCTAATTATCTATTACTCCTTGTATTTTAAGGACTCCTGTATTTTAAGAGGAAAACTTTTCACAATCAGCTCGTATGATTTTCGGACAAGTTCCTTAATAATCGGATCTGGAACATCGCCGTTAAAATAGGCACTGATCCAATGCTTCTTGTTCATATGGTATCCTGGCTTGATGCCCTGATATTTTTCCTGTAGCTCTTTCGACTCTTCCGGGTCACATTTTAAATCGCAGAAATCAAACTTATCGATGTTGACAAAGCAGAACCATTTGTCTGCTACATAAAATACAAGCAGGTCCTTATCGTATTGAGAAGTTGCTTTTTCAAAAGGAAGCTTCTCCATAGCACCGTTGAAGGAAAGGCAATATTTCCTGAAGGTTTCTATATCCATAATTAAGTATTTTAGGAAGGCTTATTTCCGACACGGAATTCTTTTGGTTTTAAGCCTACGGATTTTTTAAAAAAACGTGTAAAATAGCTGGGCGATTCGAACTTCAGCTGATCACTAATCTCAGAAATTGACAGGTCAGTAAAATTGAGCAAATTTCTAGCTTCCTGCGCAATTTTACTGGCAATGTACTTTTTGGAAGTTGTGCCCAATAATTCCCGTACAATTTTATTGAGGTAATTGGCTGATATAAAAAGCTTGTCGGCATAAAACTGAACTTCATGTACTTCAAGACAATGCTCTTCCACCAGCTTAATAAATCCTTGAAGGTGTCTGTTGTTTTGATGTTCAGATAACGTATCTAAAGATGATTTATTCTGCAATTTCTCCTCATTGTCCAGTTTAGCCAAAACTAAATAGACAAATGCTCTGATGACATGTTCGCTTCTATCTTTTCCTTTTATTTCATTTCTAATCTTTTCTAAAAATTCGAGAATTTCAGAAAATACTTCAGCTTTGAGCCCTATGAAAGGAGATAAGCGGTCGGCTTTTAGAAAGTTAAGATTGTTCAGAAAAAACTTGTTGATGAAAAACGACTGGAAAAAATCTTCTTCAAATACCAATGCAAATCCTTCTAATGCTGTATTTCTTTCCCAAGTCCAAACATCTCCAGGAGTTGAACAGATCACATCGCCACACTGAACCCGTAATTTTGACTGATTGATCGTTACGTATTCGTTACCCTCCGTAATAAATGTGAGATCGAAATAAGTCAGCCTATGTGTTGGGGTTTTCTGAATATATTTTCTGAATTCTGAAATCCTGACAACATCTGCCAGTAAATGCGCTCCATATTTTTTCTTGAAGAAATTGTACCTATGAATGTTTTTCATAATATAACTAGAGCCAACATTTACAAAGGTAAAGCTAGTGACAAATTATAACTAAATCCTATCCATAAAACTATTTCAAACAGTACTAGATAAGTGGTATGAAAGCATTTTATCTTTAATATGGCACTAGACGATGTCTTTTAATTTACTAAAGTCCTTTTCCATCGGACGGATAATCGACCACGTGGAATGAATGGCATACCAATTTCCATCTTCCTCTTTTTGAAAGACCTCGATGCAATTATAATCTATATCTAAAAGATTTGTCTTTGCAAAGAGCTGATAAGTCAAGACAGCCATATCCACGCCTATCTGTACACGTGGACTACGGACTTCATAGCTATTGGCTGATAGTTTGCCTTCAACTCTCTTGAAAAGATCAGCCATCGATGCAAAATCTTCCAAACGCTTCTTTTCTACGGCATCAAAGTAAGTAAAACTCCGTTTAGACCAGAGTTGAGCATAGCCTGACGTATCGCCTTTGAACCACTTTTCAAGTGCAGTTTCTTCCAAACTGATTATGTGTTCTGCAAATTGCTTTTCTACTTCATTTTTGTACTGCCAAACAGCAATTGTTTCTTTTGTTCCCATTATTTATAAATTTGATATACAAAGTTACTTTGTAATCAATCGATTTCAGAGAAATTAAGGTGCTGAAAATGTCACTTTTCGGGACTATTGAATAATATTATCGTTAACAGCTATACTCCAAATAATGTAACAGACCAATGAACTTATCAAACCTAAATAAATCAGGTTACCAGTTACCATCATATTGGTGAGTGCCTCCATGTTGATATTTAGCGTTGCAAATTCCGTGGTGATTATGAAGCAAAATGTACGCAAATGCGTACACGAAAGGTGAATTTCATTTTCATTTGCTTTTCTCAAATAGCATGATTATTCTATACATTATAGAACGATGTTCTTTAAATCGCGTCAAAAAAGATCAACTACAACTAGTTGAATATTTTAGAAAATATAAAAAAAGCTTCATCTATTTTTATTCTAAATTCAAAAGGAGATTCCAATCTTGAAATCAAGATCATCAAATAACTCGATAATTTGAATAATCCCAAAGCCGTTTTATTGCCCCTTACCCGCGCTGCTCCGACACAGCTCTAGACCAACAATACCTTAGGATAACTTTCTCTTTACCTTTCGTTTAGCTATAGTTAACACGCTGATCTAAAGCGATGCAAATCTTTGGCCTAGCTGATCTACACCAGGGCCATAACTCAACCAAAGCAAGTACCCAGCAGGCCATAAGCAAGCCTGGCCGGAAGGTGGCCTAAACGTGGCGTAAAGGTGGACTTTAGAATATTTTTTTTGGGGAATTTTTAATCAGATGGATTGATTTGGGATACCATCTCTTTTGATTAACCCAATATACTAAAATTATGGCTATCCGGAATGGAATTAACAAAATAAACGGGGTAAACGGGATCTTGTTTTTTACAAACGCGGAATTAAGGTTATTTTAATAAAGGAAATGGTAACAGCCTAATGGCCTTGGAGATTTGTCGAGACTTTCCTTCTACTTCATCCTGGACGATTCCATAAAAATAATCCTGCATTTGTCTTTTCGGGTTGATCATTCTTTACATCACAATCGCCTATTCGGTGTGCATTGGTGAAAACACTGCCAAATTCTACAAACTAGATTTGTTAAATAAAATGGGATGGTATTTACAGTTGCTTTATCTTACGCGACCGTCTTGTAGATACTACGTAGTCAGCATCTTTCCTGCTATTAAGACCCTGACACTAATACTAAACTACCTAAAGAATAGCGCTAAAAGTCAGATTGTTAATTGAGTTCAAGTTATATCATCCTTAGCATTAACAGGTTAGCAAGAGCTAACGTTCAAAGGAAAGAGCGTATAGTTTAACAAAATCTATCCACAAAAGATGCGATGGAAAGAAAACTTCGATAATTATTTTTCATCGAAATACTGCCTGGATTCGTTAAATGGGCTGTTTTTACTAATTATCATCGAAATCATCAACATTAATTCTAAAAAAAAACAATTAAATATTAGGAAATTAAAATATAAATACATTAATTTTATACAACAGAATAACTATAGTATTACATTAGTTTATACATTAATATTACAATTTGTTTAAATATTATCTTACAATTCTTTTCTACTAAATTTTTAACCTCTAAAAAACCTTCTATGTCAAGCTCATCAAATTCTACCCCATTAGACGTGACAGTAAGTCCGTCAAATCCGCTGTACATCACGGACACTAACAATCAGTTCGGAACAGTAACCGTTTTACCTGGCGGACAAATTTTTGTCCAGACAACAGGTAAAATTTCTATTGCTGTCCTAATCAAATCAACTACTAGCGCTGCGAAAGTATTAGCCGCGCAACAAGCCACCGGCGACATCAACATTCTTGGTGCACCAGGTACAGCGGGCACAAATGGCCAGCCAGGCGGAAGCGGCCAGAATGGCGTTGCTGGTCAGAACGCAAGTTGCAACTGGGCTTCCGGATGTAACGACGGTTCTAATGGTACTAGTGGTGCCCTTGCTGGTAATGGTGGTAATGCCAGTGTTGGCGGCAACGGCGGCGATTCTCCCGCTACTACCATGAACATTGGTAAAGTTATCGGTACTTTCTCTGTTGTAGGCGGAGGCGGCAATGGTGGCGATGGCGGAAGCGGTGGTAATGGCGGCAATGGTGGTAGTGGTGGCAATGGTGGTAATGGCAGCAGTTCAGGAGCTTATTCCCGTGGTGGCTATAACGGCGGTAACGGCGGTAACGGTGGAGCCGGAGGAAACGGAGCTAATGGTGGCAATGGTGGTAATGGTAATGTAATCAATATCACTTACGGAAGTGTGGATCCTGGCTCTCAGCTTATTGGCCATCCTATAGCTGGTCTTCCTGGTAATGGAGGCAGCGGCGGTGTTGGCGGCACAGGCGGCTCAGCCGGTACTGGCGGCTCATCAGGTGGCGCAAACGGAACACCAGGAAATACTGGTTCAAATGGCACATCCGGTTCAACAGGCAGCAATACGGGTCAGACTCCACAGATCAATATTCAACAAGGTGGTTAATTCGTAATTTACGATTGTAACATTCTTCGTTTGCAATCGCAATTTAAACTATTCAAACCCCGCGGCTGATGTTCAAATCAACTGTGGGGTTTATAAGCTCCTAAACCAAAATCTAATTTATCCTGTTCTCTCAACCTTAAAACTTATATGATTCGTAGTGTACGCCTCGGCCAAAAAGTTCAACGGCTTATTTCGCTTGCTGAGCGACTCCAACCTGCGGCTAACGCTTTAACAGATAGCTGTTACCAGCTTCTTGATTCTGATTCTGGTTCTGAAGATTTTATTACCGGCGCTTCATGCCTGAACAACGACGGTTCACCATTACAGCTTTGCCTTACAACTTCCGGCAAAGGAACATCGCTCCGCGTTATTGGCGATCCAGGCGCATTTCATACTGCCACTGAATCACGTTATCATTCATCCATCAAAACACTTAGGCATGCTATTGACAGCAGCGGAAGCAGTGACCTGAAAGCAGTTGCTGAAAAGACTATTGAAATGTTATTGCCAAAAAATAAGGATGACCGCACCATTTACAAACAAGGATTCGTATGGATTGGCACGAGCCCGCAACAGGCTGGAATTGCTTTCTACCTGGAAATGGCACCCCTTAGCGAGGAAAAAGGATGGAATACTGTAACCGCCTGGCTCAAAGCAATTTTACCTTCGGCCAATGATGCAATAACCATAATAAATAAATTAAAGGAACACTGTATTGTTGCAAGTGCGGGATTGGAAGGGAGCACGCTTGAAAATTCAAGGGCGAAGATCTACTTCCGGATGCGCGAGACTACAGACTTTCAGCATTTAGGGATCGACCTGTTTTCATCTCAAGAAATGAAAGATTTCCTTGCCATTTCAACAGAAAAATATAAAACAGATTTGAATGGGTTGGTGATGAGTATTGGCTTTAATCTCCTAACCGGGGCTCATGCCGACGTAAAAGCAGACTTGTGTGGCCATTGCCTCAGATATACTTCTGACGAATGGTCATCGATTATTAGCCAATTAACAACGCGATTTTTACTTACGCCTGTAGATACCGGCATGATGCTGAACTGTCAGGAATACCAGATAGCTTTCATTGGGTTTGGACTAACCACGGATCAAAAACCAAGGTTGAATCTATACCTAAAGCATGATGTACAAAACGGTATGCCGGAATCAGATGAAATATGGGGAGCGCTCAAAGATTCGATGCGGTACCTCCTATCGGTTCAAAACGAAAATGGCAGCTGGGACGATTATCACTTGCCTGTAGGTACATCAGACCAATGGGTTACCGCATATGCAGCACAGGCACTGGCCCAGTATGGCAAAAAAAGCGGCAATAACGAAGCTATTAATGCTGCAACCAAAGCTGCCAGCTGGCTAGCCGAAAAAAGAAGTTATCATTCCGGATGGGGATTCAATGCCATGACAGGACCTGATGCAGACTCAACTGCAATGGCTGTTGCATTATTCGATGAACTTGCACTTCCCGTTGCAGCGGCTGACCGTTTATTTTTCCGGGAACACTGGCGGGAAGATGATTGTATTGCCACTTATACCGAACCTGATGCATGGGCCACAGGTCATTGGGATGTTACTCCCTGGGGTTATCACGGAATGTCTACGGAAGATAGGACCACGTTTCTTGATCCGTTTCAAAAAGCTTTACACACCCACCGGATGGACAACGGCTTTTGGCGTTCCTACTGGTGGCGAAACCCCTATTACAGTACATTCATAACGTTGGAAGTACTGGATCGCTTGGGCCTACAGGAACCGCTGGACACTTATGAATATGATGTATCTTCTATTCAGATAGACAATGCTTTTGATCTTGCCTGTTATATCGGTATTGAATGCATCAGAGGTTATGCTGATGAAAAAATAGGCACTCATCTTCGCACCTTGCTCAACTGGCAGGCACACAATGGGCAGTGGTATGGTTCGGCAAATCTCCGCGTGACAGATAACTTCTGTTACGAGCCCTGGAACAATCCTTCGGGAACATACTACGAAGACAAGAGGTCCATTATTACAACTGCAACTATCATGCGGGTACTTTCGAAAATTATTCCAACAAAAGCACCACACAACAGCAGCGTTATATATAACTGGATGTGATTTTCATTTTTTTAATCCAATAAACTATGGCACAAAATGTATTCGTTGACCAAAAATATAATGCAACTTTCCAGGAGCAGGGATATTTGGTTTTGGATCTTCTTAGCACAAAAGATATAGCAGACTTAAAGTCGGTTTTTACAGCCGTTGAGGTGCAACATACGTTTGATATTGTCGCTTCTGTGGTACTTCAGGATATTGAAATGCGGCGTTTCATCCATCAAAACATCTTACCGGTTTTTGAACGGAGCCTGCTTCCTGCACTAAATGAATATAAATTTGTTTTAGGGAGCTTCGTGGCCAAGCGCGCAGACTCAGAATATGGTAAGTTCCCGCTGCATCAGGATCCCACTTTTGTAGAAGAAGAAAATCACACAGGACTTAGTATCTGGTGCCCGCTCGTTGACGTAGATAAAACCAATGGCTGCCTTGGCGTTTTACCTGGAAGCCATCGCTTAAAAAATCTTTACCGTTCACCTACCATGCTGCCTTATCCCGAATGGATAGACACTATTGAAGCCGGACACATGCATTACATTCCTATGAAGGCTGGACAAGTGTTATTCATGAATACGAGAGCAATCCATGGCTCACCGCCCAATTTAAGCATGGCCATCAGACCCGTAGCCGCAGGTGTGGCTATACCAGCCCATTTACCGCTGCTTTGTTGTCATGTAGACGAAGAGGCAGACCCCGCACAAACAAGTGTATTCCATGTTCCTGATGACTTCTATCTGAGACATATGATGACAACCCTGCCCAAAGAAGGAACCTGTTTTAGAACCCTTCCAAAACAAATAGAACAACTTTCCCTAGAAAAGATAGAGAAACAGTTTACTGTTTTGAATTAAAATACTAAGTCTACATTTTTTAGCCAAATAACGCATCTCCAACTTCAATCACTAAAAGTTCTCAAATAAAATCCAACCTGTTATGTCTACTAAACCATCAAATAATGGCAGCGGTGCTGCTCAATCTGAAGTGCCTGCATTACACTCTTTTGAGTTTGATAAAACGGCAATAGGCAACATTAAAAGCAGCGTCAATAAATTTCGCGGCTGTGTATCAATGCCATTGGATCTGATGACTTTACCGGGGCTCGAAGGCCTTGATGTAAAGCTATCTGTTCTTTATTCCAGCAATATAAAAAACAATTTAAATACCTGGAATACAGAGGCTCCTACAGGCATCCTTGGGTTGGGCTGGCAGATGCCTATTGAAATGATTACAGTAGACAAAGGAGGAAGTGCATCGGTAACGTCTGACACCTACTACCTGGTCTCCGGAGGCAGCTCCAACCCAATGGTAAAAACCGGTGAAACCGTAAGCGGCAACTGGATATTTCAACTGCGGAATTTTCAGTTTTGGTCAGTACAGTATAATCCTGCACTAAAGATTTGGATCATTATAAAAGAAGACGGGTTCACCTACACTTATGGCGCGGGAAACGATACCGCTTCAAATGCAACCCAATGGGGTATAAGCTGGGGAAACTGGATCGGTTCCAGTAATGTTGGCGCAACCCAGGTGCTCTATCCCACGTCCTGGAATCTCGCATCCATTGTAACGCCAATGGGCAATTCAGTTAACTATCAATACATAAACGTAGCACAGAAATTAATTTCCTCCGGACTTGCGTATACACAGGCCTCTTATTTGGGAAAGGTAATTGACAGCTATGGCCGGGTCATTACTTTGAATTATGGAAATAAATTCGGCATCCTTAATCCTGGTAGTGCAAGCGACGGCACTCCAATTGTCGAATACCAGCCATTACATACCCAGATAGCGCCCCCCTCTCCCAACGCCTATCAAGACAGGTATGAAACCTATTTTTTAGATTCTGTCGACGTGGCAGATGCAGATGGCAACCCACTCTCGGGTATGAAGTTCACCTACGAATTCATCAATAATACGGCATCATCAGACAGCAATTATTCATTGATGTACAAACGGTGTCTCCAGTCGGTGTTTCAGTACACAAATAACGGCGAAACACTTCCGGCAATGAATTTTGAATATTTCCCGACAAATCCGTCCAGCATCAACCCTGGCGCCCTAAGTGCCGTTGTATATCCCGAAGGCGGCAAAGCGTCATTTGAATACAAGGCACAAACCATAACATCTACTAATTCATCAAAAAAAGTACAACTGCAAAATCCGATCACCGGCAGTATTCCCCGAGTTTGGTTTGGTTCCAATTACGTTGTATTCACTTACCAGAGCAGCAACCAGGTACAGGTAAAAATCCAATCGTGGAATGGACAATGGGTTAACCAAACCATCAGCATTAGTAAGACTGTAGCGACCGGTAGCCTGATGGTACAAACAGCGGAAAATTTCTTCGCGCTTTCCCTCCGCAATAGTTCCACAGGCAACGATGAATTGTACCTGTTCCGTAACGATGACGCAGGACAGGACTTAAAATTCGGAAACTGGGTTATGTACAATAATCAGCCTTTCGTGCTTACCGTAAAGGCCAATTCAAAAGCTCAGTCCGTTTTTGTTGGAGGAGACAGTTTTGTAATGGCTTATAACACCGATTATACCACCACCCGGGTACAGGGATTTTCGTATAACTGGCAGGATGGAATGTGGAACGGGAACGGATCTCCGCTGTTGCCAAATTCTTCTGATTGTGTACTGGCTGCCATTACCGCAGCTCAGAATTTTTATGCAGTGTCCTGTTATCTCCCGAGTTCCCAACAACTGAAAAATTATCTGTTTTACCGCGCTTTAGATGGCACATGGAACGCCGGCAGTACATGGACTTTAAGCAATATCGATATAGTAGTGGATCAGCCAACCAATATGGCCTTCCTCGCCGTAAGCCCCACGCCAAGCTCATTGGTACTTACATTTGCTACAACTACTACCGATACGGCTATTAATTATAGCCTTAGATTATTTAACTGGAACGAGAATTTCTTTGTCCTGAACACGTCATCACCAGGCACTGTTGATTTGTCTTCTCCAATAGTAAGCGGAAATTTACTCTATCAAATATTCCAGACATCTATTGTTGGATCCACCGTAAATAATAATCTCGCACTGTTGCGGGATGCAGGCGGCGATCAAAGTTATGGCTCGGTTTGGAATCAGAAAAGCTTTTCCTCTCCTGGCGCTACAATTGGTTTGAACATGGCCACTGGTGAGGATATATCCATTCTATCTCCTGCCAGCGGTTCTGCAGCAAATCAATGGGCAGCGTTCAATCCCAATGCCGGCTCATGGTCTATTTTGTCAAATGTACCATCCGGGACTAACCCGAGTATTTCGGGGGATTATATGACGGTTGGAAAAACCGTTTATTTCCGCGGCACAGACGGCAGATGGCGGGCATTACCAACACAACTCGGCAGTTTCAATTATCCGCAAAGTCTCCAAAACCGGGGTCCGAGATTTATTAGCTACCAGGATGCCAGCGACAATACAGCATCGTCCTACGTAGCAGCTTTAAAAAATGGAAATGCACAAGTGCCGCAAAAGCTGAATAATGTAAAATCATATGTACCCGATGGCACCGCCGGGACACTGTTGGTTGCCGGCCGCTTTCTGGTCACCTATCCTTCGTCTGCAGCTTCTTTCGATGCGAGCCCGACAATGGATTTATGGAACCTGGATGAAGTTAATTTCAATCAATCGGTGACGGATACACCCGTGGCATACCTTGTGATTGAGGATCAGTACGACACCACACAAAGTTTTACACAATCCTACTACTACAACAACTCCCCCGAATCTCAAATTGTTTACAATGCCTTAATGGGCGTGGCGCAGTATCCACTGGTAATTGTAGTTCCCGGTGTTAAAGAGAAAGTTGCCTTACCAACATCCACACCAGAAGGAAGCAGTCAGTTTTATTATTCCAACGGACTGGCTCAGCAATCGACGCTTTATCCTTCCGGTGGGCTCCAGAATTTTCAGAATATTCTTAATGGAATTCAACTGGGCCAAAAAGATTTTGCAAACGACGGCAGTCTCGTATCGTCGCAGCTGAATTACTGGACCGTCTATCCAAAAGATGTTTCCGGTAAATATCTTTTAGGCGGATATGCACGTTGCGAAAAGACGGCCAATATGAAAGATGGCATTGTACAATGGTCAACAGGCACTTATGACAAGACAACCGGCGTATTATTATCTCAGGAGAAATCTTATTATGATGAAGACGGTGTG
Organism: Pedobacter sp. ISL-64; assembly: GCF_018613605.1. Taxonomy (GTDB): domain Bacteria; phylum Bacteroidota; class Bacteroidia; order Sphingobacteriales; family Sphingobacteriaceae; genus Pedobacter. Next base: position 281,947 of record NZ_JAGGPU010000006.1, read on the forward strand.
CAGAAAAATCTCCGCATAGAAACCTTATACGCTTACCAGGTTCCGGCATATGCTGCTTCGTTCAACAAGCTGCACATGTTCTCTACAGTGGCTATGACAACCCAAAGTGTAGCGCCGGCAGATAATAGTTCAAGGAATTATGTGAAGAGCCAGGCGACCATTTTCCGTAACTGGGCGAACAGTACCGTGAACACCGATTGTACTGGTGCCGGTTCGTGCAAACTGGCTGCTTATCAAATTTTTGACTGGACGACGCCAGGCACTGTGGCACCACAATTCCCATCCGACACGCAGACGGCTGCATGGCAATTAAAGACTAAAATCATTTCCAGATCAGGTACCGGTAACCTCATAACAGAGCAGATAGATGGCAATGGACTTGTTTCGTCATTCATTTACGATAAAAACCAGCAGTCATTAGTTGCCAAATTTCCAAATGGCAGTCTATCGGGAAATGAAGTGAGCTATTATGGTTTTGAAACTTACGAAACGCCAATTGGCTGGGTAATTGGATCTGGTGGGACTGTTGTTCCTAATAGCCAAAATACCGTGGTGGATGCCCATACAGGCACTAATAGCTTAAGCATTACAGCCGGAAGCACCGGCGCAGCAGGCGTGCAAGGCTCATTTACCCCTATCCGCCAGGATCAGCAATATATATTTTCTGCCTGGGTTAAAAAACCCTCAACATTTAACAATAGCGCCGGTAATGCCTCCTGGCAAATATCGGTTGCCGGCGGCACCCCGTCTGTTCTCAACTTCCCCGATACCGTTGGTCAGTGGGTGTATGTATCCCAATTAATTGATCTTCCCAACCCGAAGGGCACTGCGCAGATTACAATTATTTGTGAAAATGCGAATACATCCTGCAACGTGCTTGTAGATAATCTGCGGTTCACACCATTGGCATGTACCTTCGAGGCTTACAGCTATAATAACACTTTAGAACAGCCTACAGCCATACTTGGCGCAAATGGCGAAATAAGCCGTAAAGTATTGGACAGTTTCCAGCAGCAAATTTTATCCACCAATGCGGCAGACAGGACTTCAAAAATTCAAAATGGTTACTTGTCCCGTAGTGGAAACCTGGGGGTATTTGCGCCCACAAACCCTAATTCTTCACTTACTATTACCGGGACCAATGGCGGCGAGCTCACCGAATTTACACATGGCCCAGAATGGTCGTCCGTATGGCAGCAAGGAGCCGGCAACTGGAGTGTAACTGGAACCGTCCTTACGCAGCAATCAGCTGGCACAGCAGGCTCGCTCACATATGCCGACGGTAATTTGACCTCAGATTATGCGTTGGATGTTGAATTCAATCTGCTCGAAACGCCTGATGCGCCATTGGGAATCCACCTGGGATCGGTACTTACCATTCAGTGGAATCCGCAATTAACTTCCTGGCAATTGCTGGATTCGACTGGAGCAAACGTGCTGCCTGCTGTGGATGCACGCGCATTTAACCTTCCCCAGAATCCGTTTGCAGCCCAGCTTGATGCAGGTACCTTGTCTGCTGCTCTTTGCATTGCATTTAATAATGCCGGCTTCCTGCTTCCTGCAACATCTACTATCAGCACAGGCGCTGCCACGGGCAAAGGCTGGACGATTACCAGTCCCGACAACGCTTACCGTTATGCGCTGAAACTGGATGGCGCTAATATAGCAGTATATACCATGAACAAGCAGTGGACATTGCTTGCCGGCCAGTCAACCGCTGTTTTCTGGGCAGATGGAAAAATGATTTTCAGCTATACAGCATCTGCTAATTTTTCTGGTGTACCCACCATTTTCTTTGGCAACAAGGCAGCCATTTCACAAATCGCTACAGCAGTAACACCAATGGCTGCTATCTCATTCGACGATGCAAATGGCAAAAATATCCAGGCGCAGCAATATGCTGGCTCACAAATGGTGGTTGGTCAGCTGGTGTCCGACAATCTGGGCAGAATGGCCATAAGGACGAAACAGGCATACATTTCTCCCCAACAAAACCCAATGTTTAGCTACTGCAGCGATTTTGCCGCCATGAACTGGACTGCAGGAACCATGACAGGCCTAGTGAGTACGGCCTACCCTGCTGATAATGGTTACCCATTTGCAAGGCAAACATTTGAAACATCTCCACTTGCCCGAGTAGTCCAGGAAAGTGTACCTGGCGAAGATTTCAGCGTAAATGGTGGCAAATGCACCTATACGAGTTATAGTGCTGTAGCCGGCCAGCCGGGAGTTATGATTTATTCGAAAAAGACAACAACGAATCCCAACGGCAACGTTTTCTACGAGGTAAGCACATTGCTTGATCAGGTGATCCAAAATGTGTCTGCTAACGGCACCGAAATCAGAAATGAGACCGGCTTTGATGATGCTGGCAACCCAACAATTGTCCGCTCTCCAAACTATTTCAACCCACCTGCCAATTCTGTGCAAAACGATTGGGTGACACTACAGACTTTTGATTATTTAAACCAGCTACTCACACTGAAGCAAGGAACGAATGCGCCAGCTACATTTATCTATGACCAGGCTGGGAATATTCGCTTTAAACAGGATCCGCAGGGAGCAGCAGACGGAAATTTCATTTATATAAAATATGATCTCCTCTCCCGCCCAGTTGAAACCGGCTACATTGCGGGAACCTGGAACCAACAACAGTTGCAGCAATATGCCAATACTGACCCACTCTGGCCACAGAATACGCCGACCTGGAGACAAAAGAACGTGTATGATGGAGGTGGTATTGGTTCAAATGCAATCGGCAGAATTTCTTCTATGCAAGCCAATAATGGTACTACCGGAACCGCAGATGTAACAGAAAACCTCGCTTACGATATTTTTGGCAATGCAATTTCCGACACCCTGACCGTGAATTCTTTTGATAGCGGTAACGATCGGGTTGTTAATTACGAATACAATGATTTTGGCACCATTACCCAAATTCAATATCCGAATGAAACCTATGACTATTCTATATTTTACCAGCTAAATTCATTGAACCAGATTACCGGCATTACAGACGAGATATCATCCCAGACACCGGGCCAATCGGGAACCAGTACGATCGGAAATTTCAGCTATGATGCAACGGGTACACCTTTGGAAAATCATTTGGCGCTCGCAAATGCAACTATCAAACAGACCTATGGTTTCAATGCACCAAACTGGTTGCTGAACATCAATAATCAGAACCAGGCAGGCTCAAGCCTTTTCCAGGAAACCCTTACTTATACATCGGGAGGCTATGGTGGCGCAGGATATTTTGATGGCACCATTGCCTCTACTGCTGCCCAGGTTAGTGGTCAGGGTAATGACCAGCTACAGTATGCCTACGACTCCATAGGCCAGTTACAGAACGCGAAAGCCCCGACAAACACAGCTGCCGGCCAAGGCGCGGCACCCGATGTGAATTATGATGCAAACGGTAACATACAGAACTTTTCGGGCAGCAGTATTTCGTGTGCCTACGCCTATAACCAGGGTAGCCAACAAGTAAACACTATTAGTGACATCAATAGTTCACAGGTGATCGCACAGTTTGGCTATAACCATAACGGGAACGCCATTTTCATGACCACAGCTGATTCAAAAATCAGCAAACCATTTGCCCTGGGTTTTACTTACGACCCTGCTTCTATGCTGGCTGTAAGTATTACAGATACCACACAGGGTGGTGCCACGTTGAATTTCACTTACGGTTGCCGTAACGAACGATTGCTAAAAACCGTTACGGGAGGATCTACGCCCGCAGGTACAAAATTATATGTCCGGGGTACGAGTGCAATGCCATTACAGGAGATCTTTATCAGTGCAGATGGAAAAACAAGGTCCTCTGTGAATTATGTCTATGGTCCTGGTGGACTTATCGCTATGCGAAAGTTTGACGGTACTACTCTTGATCTGTATCATATCCTAAAAGATCATCTTGGGTCTGCGAGGGCGGTTATCGATCTCACTGGAAATGTGGTTGCCTCATACGAATACCTCACATTTGGCGCTTTGTCGAATGTCAATGAGCCGAGTACCGGGTTCCTGTCTTATCTGTACACCGGTCAGGAATTTGATTCGGAAATAGGGTTGTACAACTACAGGGCCCGTTTCTACAGTGCTGCCATCGGAAGATTTATAGCAACCGACCCTGGTCGCCAGTATTTCAGTCCTTATATCTACGCATCCAACAATCCGGTATTGTTTATTGATCCAACCGGTATGTTCTCCATAGGTAGTTTCTTCAGTGCCATCGGAGGGATAGTTATAGGAGCTGTAGAAATCCTGGCAGGTGTTGTTATCGACGTGGCGGCCGCAGTTATCGATGTACTTACGGTTGGATTGGGCACACCAGCTTCCGTTGGAATGGCGGCACTTTCCGGCTTTTTCTACGGAGCCGGTGTGAGTTCGATTACCTATTCGGCTTTTCACTTCGATGATTTTAGCTGGAAAGATTATGGTATCCAGATGGGCATTGGTGCGCTTACCGGCGCATTAAGCGGAGGTTTTGGAGCTGGTTTGGGTATTGCAGCAAAATCAGCCCAGGTAGCACTTACAGAATTTACGGCTACAGCGCGCGCTGCCGCAGGAGTGTTAGAAGTTTTCGGTCAGCCTGGAATGGCAACAGCTGTAAAGGCAGGAGCATGGGTTACCGAGAAAGGCGCAGCGCTTGCAGGCTTGGCTGTTAATGGGCCTGTAGCAGCCGGATGGGGAGCTTTAGCCAAGGGAATTGGAACCGGGATGATCAAGAGCGAGGCAATTGGAATTTCCAACAATACCATCAGTAACCTGGCATTTGGCAATAACTGGGATGCTGGTCTTGGCCAGGTTGTATTTAGCTCGGCACTCAGCGGATCAATTGGAGGATTGCAGGTTTCAAACCGGATCAGATATTGAGTACCTTATTGAAAATTGCCTTTGAAGATTTAACAGCTGACATAACGCTATTTTTCATTAATGCACAAATAATTAACTGACTTGTATATGCCTATAGAATATTTCTTTCCCAAAGCATTTTATTATAAGGATGAACTCATCAGTGAAGATGCGAATGAGCGGCTGGTCGAAGCCGCTCATTCGCTAAGGCAGGAGTTTCCATTGTCTACAAGGTCCAACCTGTACACTACATACGGTTCTGTCCCAGACATTTTTGCGCGCAGCGAATTTAGTGTTTTGCACAATGGACTGATTAATGAGATCAGCCAATATCTTGATATCCTGGAAACCCGGCCGGGCAACAAGTACGCCATCTCCGATTCATGGGTCAGTATTTCCTCCCCTGGAAATTATGAACGTATGCACACACATGACGGATCTTACATCAGTGGTGTTTATTACATCAGGACGGCCCCGGACTGTGGTGATCTTTTGTTTGAAGAGCTATCGGACAATTTATGGGCATCAGCCCGTACAAAACCCGAAACCTTCAATACGGTAAGGTATGCACCGAAGGATCGGCGTCTTATTTTGTTTAACAGCAAAATACCGCATTCAGTAGGCCAGAATCTTTCATCAAGCGAGCGCATTGCGCTAAGTTTCAACATTATCATCGTATAGCCATTTCGCAAAAATGTCTTATTAAGCCCCCATTCAACGCTGGCTTTCTGAAGGAGCTCGCGAAGCGCAGAAACCAACAAAATGGCCGGGTAAACGCATTCGAAAGCTTCAGGGCCAAACAGGATCCCAACAATCTTTCCTGAAACGATTATGTACTGGCTATGCTTAGATAACCCAAGCAGCCAGACATTCTTAAATAGTCTGGTATCCAGGTTGATGAATGCATCGCCGGAATATCAAACTATTTGTCGTTTAATTGTGTCCATAACGACCATCATTTTTTTTTAATTATTGTTTCTTCAAACTCGTTAGCAGGTAGGCAATAACCGAGTTTTCAAGCCCATTGGCGAGATCTGTCAGCTGCATTGAAGTACGGAGATAATTGCAAAATCCCTTTATGGAAAAATGCTTGATATCGATGCATTGGAGTAGCTGAAAGCCAGCGCCGATGCATAGTTTCGTATAATTATTTATATCAGTAATCAGGTTTGCAGCTGGCACAGACCAGTTTCCAACCCAATCGGTATTATTCAACAACATGTCCGAAAAAATAAGTTGACCGCCTGGACGAAGTTTTCGGTAGGCGCAATCAAGAAAATCTTTTCGGGTATCAAAATGAAATGCAGCTTCAACACTGACGATTAAATCAAAATATTCGTCCGGGAATTCCATTCGTGTAGCATCCATCACCCGGAAATCAATACCGGCATGAGCCTCCTGTGCAAACGAAATCTGCTTTTCAGAAATATTGATACCAACAACGTGCGCGTTGCCAAACCGTTGGGCAATGACACTGGAACCCGTTCCAAGTCCGCATCCCGCATCCAATATCCTAATGGGATCCTGCTGCATTGCTACCTGATCAAGATGTTTTATGACGAGCGCCTCGCATGCAGCTTCCAGGGTTGCATGATTGTTGGTCCAATCGCCTACATTATAAAAACCTGAATTGCCATACATGGCTTTCATGGTTTCAGACAGGATCATGTGATCGTACCTCTCAATAAAACTACCCGCAGTGGTCAATTCATTTTTCATGATTCCAGTTTATATCCAATAAAATAGAAGATGGCCCTCTTTGAACGCTGAAATGACTCCAGCTTATATGATCAGCAACAGGAGCGTAAGTGCTCACATGCGCAAAAAAACGGTGCAGGCCAATACCGCCCTGAATTTGCGCAAGTCTCGCGCCTATACACCTAAAAGCACCCGCGCCAAAACCAAGATGGTTTGGTCTTCTGGTCAATATTAATTGATCCGGGTTGTCAAATTTTGCAGGATCCCTGTTTGCCGCACCTATGCTAATGAGCAATTGGCTACCGGCAGGAATAGTAGTGCCGTGAAGATGTATCGGTTCCTGAGTAATTAGCAAAACGGATTGTAGCGGAGAGTCATAACGGATCAATTCATCCACGCTACTTATCGCAAACGGCAAGCTTTCGCGAAGCATTGACTGGTCTTCAGTTCTGCCTTGTAATGCTACCAAAGCATTTCCCATAAAATTCATCATATTCTGATGGCCGGCATAAAAAAGTAACACCATCAGTGAAATTATATAAGAATCATTCCGGTCATCAGCTGGCACAACGGCGAGGATAGCACTGCACAAATCCTTACCAGGTGTTTGGCGTTTCAACCCGATCAGCCTTCGCAGCGTGTCGATGAATGTTTTTTTTTGTTCGTCCCCACCATTTGTCCATGATTTTTCATCAATAAAACTCAGGTATCCCCCTTGCAAGCGACTCACTATTTTGGAAAACGCATCCACCTCTTCTTGTGGCATCCCCATTACCCGGCAAATCGTTCCGAATGTAAACGGATGGGCATAATCACTCATGAATTCCATACGGGAGGAAAAACGAAGCGCATCGAAAATTTTATCTGCCTGTCGCTTCATGTCATCTTCATCGACTTGGAGCGTTCTGGCAGCAAGTTGGTGCATGATCTGCTTGCGAAATGCAGGCGTATTACCGGGTGCCAGCGCATGTAATGTTTGCGCAATGGCTTTTTCAACCGGACTCAAATACTGAAAAGTTCTGCTGTCCTGCCCCCAATGCGAACAGCGGGGATCACTTAATAACATCAGTGCATCCTCATAGCCTGTGATCATCCACATACCTTCGGACGTTCTAAAAACAGGTTTTTCCTGTTGAACCCATTTATACCATGGGTAAGGATCAGCAATTGAATATCGAGGTTCGTCTGCGTTTATTATCATGTTATAGGTAATGGAATGACCAGATGGCTTAAATTTAGAAAATCAGATATAATGTAGAACAGCAGAAAAACAATAAGACACCATCCATTCTCTTCGTAAATATAAGTAAATTTAATCAACCCCTCAAGCCAAATACCATGGAAGCTTTGGAAAAGATCGATACGTACGGATCACTAAGCTCTCAAATAAACAAATAGTTGCTTAAATAAACTTATCGTGTACCAATTTCTACCTTGCCACCATTTTTAAACAGATCGTGGGAGATGAAATATCCGTTATTTGCTTTCCCGTTAACTTTAATGTTGGTGATCCCCCTTCCCTTCCCAGGTTTGGTTATCGTTAACAATTTTCCTGTACTGGTTTTCCATTTTACCTCATCAAAAAGTGGAGCAGTAACCAAATATTCGGCATCAGTTGCGGAGAATGGATACAAACCTAAAGAACTGAATACATACCAGGCCGACATTTCACCAGCATCATCCATTCCCGAAAGTGCCAAACCATCGCTTCCTATACCATATAGCTCATTTAAGATTTTGTCGATAATTTTTTGTGATTTTTCTGGTTTCCCGATAAACGTATAAGCAAAAGGAGCTTCATGATCTGGCTGATTTCCCTGGCAGTATTGACCAATCATGGTTTCTACATTCCTTGCAATATATTTCGGGTTCCAGGGTACAGTAAACAGGGAATCTAACTTGGATTCGAACCCTTTTGCACCACCATATAGTTCGATTAAACCTTTCATGTCATGAGGTGCATAAAACGAAACCTGCCAGGCGTTGGCTTCCCTGTACATGTATTCGTAATAAGGGTATTGTGGATTAAAAGGTTTGATCCAATCGCCATTCTCTAATCTGCCCCTCATAAAGCGTGTACTTGGATCGAACATATTTTTATAGTTTTTCGATCTCGCCATCAAAGTGCGGTAATTGCTGCTATCACCCAGTTTTTTGGCGATTTGGGCCAGCGAATAATCATCGTAAGCGTATTCCAGCGTTTTAGAAACGCCTGCCTTGGCTTTGGTTTCGACATGTGGATTTTTAACCTCAGGATCAGAAATATAACCCTTTTCGATATATTCTTTCACAAATGGACGGGCGCCACCATCTACATTGGCATTACGTAATAAAATTTGATATGTCCCCCCGATATCGAAATCATCTATTCCCCTCAAATAAGCGCCTGCAATAGAAGATGCGCCATGGTCGCCGTGAAAAAACGTTGGGATGAAACCTGTTTTATCGCCAACCTCTTTCATGGATTTAATCACGTCAAGCGTAACCTTAGGCGTAATTAAACCCAGCAGTACATCCTTATTGCGATAAGTGTCCCAAAGGGAAGGTTCGGTATAATAGTCGAAATTCCCCTTAACAACATTGCGCTTAGCATCTTTAAATTCCCCGTTTACATCACTCCGCAAAGCTGGCCATAAAAAAGACCGGTACAAACAAGAATATAACATTTGCTTCTGTTTTTCGGTGCCACCCTTTACCTGTATGGCAGATAAAAGTGTTTCCCATTTTGCAGTCGCTTCATTGCGAGTCTCCTGAAAAGTCTTGTTGCCAATCTCTCGTTCCAGGTTTTCTTTGGCATTAGCCGTACTTACAAACGATAAGCCGATTTTAAGTTCCACAGGCGCTGCACCGGCATCGGCCAGATGGATAATAGCGTAACCAGAACGTTTGCCCACATCAGTCTGATCAAGTTTTTCGATCTTGGCATTTACCGTTGCATAGAAATATACATTTTCGCCACCTTGGAAGCCCTGTACAGCAGAAGTACCAACTTGCTCGATATTCCAGGTAGAAACCCTGCTATTGGCCTTTCCCATGTCGAAAAGAATCTGTCTGTTATTGGAGTTTTTATATTCATATTGATGGAATCCACACCTCAAGGTTGAAGTAAGCTTCACGTTAACCTTATAGTCTTCAAGATAAACCTGGTAAAAACCTGGTGCTGAACTTTCATTTTTGTGCGAAAATTTCGATCCGAATTTACCGTTGGCATTAGATAGTGGTAGAATTGGAATGTTGCACAGGTTCCAGTGCCCTTTATTGGTGTGCGCGAAGCCATAGATAGTGTCGTCTTCATATTCGTAACCAGCACCAGATCCAAATTCGGTAATCGGACTTAACTGCACCATAGCATTGGGTAATGAGCTACCTGGAAAAGTTAAACCTGCCCACGATCGCCAGCCCTGTGGCAACTCATAGCCTAAAATTTTAGGATCGGTTAAGGGCGCTGTGCCGATAAAAGTATTTACATACTTGGTAAAAAATGTTTTGGATTGACTTTGAACAGTATAAACACTCGTAAGGCTCAAAAACAAGATTAAGGATAAGAATTTGGTTAGCGATTTCATTTTACATAAAACGTTTTAGTGTGTTATATCAAATATAGAAAATCTATTAAAATCCAATCAAAAATATCATAATAGTTACCAATTAAAGTTTGCTGATGCAACTACTGAATGCTTAAATAATTGAATAGTATGCCAATAATCGATAAGCATTCGCCTATTAAGTCCATAGCACAATCGTTTGATTATCTATATATTTGACTACACACTAATCAAATAATCCACATGTTCTTTAATTGCAAGCAAGTTATTCTCTGCACGCTAATCTCATTTTTAGCTTTTAGTTTTTCTACACCTATTTTTGCTCAAAAGAACGAAAAACCATCTTTATTGCTTTGGGACAACAAGCCTGCAACAAAATGGATGACAGAAGCCTACCCCATTGGTAATGGTCGCATTGGTGGTATGATTTTCGGCGATGTAAATCAAGAACATATTCAGTTTAATGATAATACGCTCTGGACAGGAGATGAAAATGATCGCGGTATGTACCAGGCTTTTGGAGATATATTTATTGATTTCGATAATAAAGAACAAAATTTCAGCAATTATACACGGAAATTAAATCTAACGGATGCGGTCCATTCCATCAGTTACACTCAAAATGGAAACAGTTATAAACGTGAATATTTTTGCAGCTTTCCGGATAAAGTAATGGTTTTAAGGTTAACTTCTGATCAGAAAAAATCATACTCGGGCACGGTTAGCCTTAAAAACGCACATCAGGGCAATATCACAGTAAATGGGAATACCATCCAGTTTACTGGAAAGTTATCCAACGGAATGCCTTATCAGGCCACTGCTTTGGTTAAAATCGAAAATGGTAGCAGCCATGCAGTTAAAGACAATGATGGCGAAAAATTAAAAATAGAAAATGCCGATGCCATAACCATCCTCTTTACAGCGGCTACGAATTACAGTAATAAACATAGCGATAACTGGAAAGGAGAAGAACCGGCTTCAAAGATAGACCGCATCCTGAAACAAGCAACTGCAAAATCATATTCAAGTCTTTTAAAAGCACATATTGAGGATTACCAGCAATTATTTAACCGTTTGGCTATTAATTTAGGTGAGCATGATATTAATAACAACAGTTTGCCAACTTATCAAAGGCTTATCAATTATAAGAAGACGCCTGATCCGGCCTTAGAAGCGTTGATTTTTCAATACGGAAGATACCTTCTGATCAGTTCATCAAGACAGGGAGGTTTACCGGCCAACCTGCAGGGGCTTTGGAACGAAAGCAATACTCCGCCATGGGGCAGCGATTATCATTCTAACATCAATATCCAGATGAATTATTGGCTGGCAGAGCCGACCAACCTTTCTGAATGTCAGCTCCCATACCTCGATTACATTAATAGCATGCGGGAAGTGAGTGCTGTAGCCACACGTAAACAATATCCGAATACCCGTGGCTGGACCGTAAAAACTGAAAATAATATTTTCGGCGGAATGAGTTTTTTATGGAACACGCCTGGTAGCGCGTGGTATGCACAAGCACTGTGGGAGCATTACGCTTTTACAAAAGACAAGGATTATCTAAAGAATTTTGCTTACCCAATTATAAAGGAGATATCGGAGTTTTGGGATGACCACCTGAAAAGAAGACCAGATGGGACTTTGGTATCGCCATTAGGCTGGTCGCCAGAACATGGGCCAACTGAAGATGGCGTAACGCACGATCAGCAAATTGTATACGATCTCTTCACCAATTATATAGAAGCAGCCGAAATTTTAGGCATTGATGGTGATTATAAAAAACACATTGCAGATCTTAAGGCTCACTTATTAAAGCCTAAAATTGGCAAATGGGGGCAATTGCAGGAATGGGAAACCGACCGTGATGATCCCAAAGATCAACATAGACACATTTCTCATCTGTTTGGTCTGCATCCAGGGAGAGAAATCAGCACCATTAAAACACCAGAACTTGCCAAAGCCGCGAGGGTAACTTTAACTGCACGTGGCGACGAATCGACAGGATGGTCTATGGCCTGGAAGATTAACTTTTGGGCCAGACTACAGGATGGAAATCATGCCTACAAAATATTACAGAACTTCATTACGCCAGTAGGTGGCTCAGGTACCGATTACAACAAAGGTGGCGGCATTTACACCAATCTTTTCTGTGCACATCCACCGTTCCAGATTGATGGAAATTTTGGTTATACTGCGGGCGTTTCAGAAATGCTCTTACAAAGCCAGGCTGGTGAATTGCAATTTTTACCTGCCCTGCCCGATCAATGGTCAACAGGAAGTATCCAGGGTTTAAGAGCAAGAGGGAACTTCGAAATTACCGATCTGCAGTGGAAAGATGGTAAAGTCATAAGACTGTCGATCAAATCGTTATCAGGCGAAGATTGCATTGTGAGGTCTCCTAATACGTTAAAACCTAAGCTTAAAGGCATCGATGAAGAAAAATCAGGAAATGACTTTAAATACAGTTTTAAAACACAGGTTGGAAAAGTATACAGTTTTGAAGGCTAAATGAAATTAGTGAATGATTGAGTTTTGAATGATTGAATGTTGGAATAACATGTTAACTATTTCCTCATTCAATCCTTCACTCATTCTCTAATTTTATCCTTCACTCATTCAATTATTCCCTTCCAAACATTTCTCTTCCAATTTTCGTTTAATCATAAATAGATTTTGTTATGAGCACATCCGATAAACTATTAACCGAACATAATGCTAAAGTTGTTGTCCTTGATTTTATCAATGCATTAAACACCGAAAACTTTGAAATGGCCAGAGCACAACTGCATGATAATATGACTTTTAAAGGGGTAATGGGCGAAAGAAATGGCGCAGATATTTACATCGAAGACATGAAGAAAATGAAATTCAAATACGATGTTAAAAAAGTATTTGTAGATCAGGAAGAAGTTTGCCTTTGGTACGATATAAACATGGGTAAAAGCACCATATATGCCTGTGGTTGGTACCAATTAGCCAACGAAAAGATTAAATCGTTCCAGGTGATTTTCGACCCGAGACCAATTTTATAAGATTAACTTATCTATGCAACTTTAATCCCGAGGGATTTATTTTCTAAATCAATATGACCGTATCGTCATTTCGACCGTAGTGGAGAACCCGAAGGCTCTACGAAGTAAAATCTTTTAAATTTGATATCAATAACTTGGTACAAAGATCTCTCCATTTCGCTTCGCTACAGTCGAGATGACGATCATTGTATTGGAGTCTGTCAATGGTAGCAAAGCTTCAGGATTTTTACCGGTTTTAGATACCAATACATTTCTCTGTTCTATTACGTTTCATCTAATAACTATCGATCAAAATGACCGATTGTAATAAACATTAGCAAACCTGTTTGAGTTTCTTTACGATGATGTAACCGGTTTCCAACTGAAAAAGAAACATTAAAAACTCATCCGTTTCACTGATTTCAATACTTTTAACTGTGCCAGATTGGCCCTTTCCATTTGTTATAACCTCTCCTATTTTAATTTCTAAAAGTGTCGAAGTAGGCAAATTATCATTTATTATTGTCATATTGTAAAAGGTAAGTTCAGTGTGAATATGTTTTTTTAGACGTAAAAGATACCTTTATGGGCATTGGCAATTTCTGATATAATGTATGGAAAGATAAAACAAAGCCGTATTGATTGGGAATTGAACTGAATATCAAAATCAGCCAATAACACCAATCAATACGGTCGGTTATATTAAACTTTTAATAAAGCTGGTTTTTCATGGTAGGTTCTCCAAAGTAACTCACCAAATAAGGTGTTAGACCAGGCAAACCAAGCCCTTGTAAAGTTCGCCGGGTTATCTTTATTGAAAGACTCGTGCATAAAACCCTTGCCAGCATGTGTTTTACGTAACATATCGATGCAGGATTTAATCTCTGCATCATCTTTCGATGTTAAGGCACGCATGGTGATACTCATTGGCCAGATCATATCCTGACCAGCATGTGGCCCACCAATACCCTCAGCAGCTGTACCTTTAAAGAAATATGGGTTATCTTTAGAAAGCGCAAATTTCCTGGTATTTTGATAAATCGGATCTTCAATTTTCATCGCACCTAAATAAGGTAAGCCCAATAAGCTTGGCACATTAGAATCGTCCATCAGATATGAGCTTCCAAAACCATCTACTTCAAAGGCGTAAATTTTACCATATTTTGGATGATTAACGATAGCGTGTTTCTGTAGCGCTGCACTCACTTCATCAGCAAGGTTTAACAAACCGCTTTCCAAAGCCTGGTCACGCTGTAAAGCTTTAATCATTTCAGCCGCCTGTTTTAAGCTCGATACCGCAAAAAAGTTAGAAGGAACCAGGAATGGAAAAATGGTGGCATCGTCACTCGGACGAAATGCCGAGCAGATTAGGCCAACGGGATTTACAGGAAAACCGTAACCAGCCATTGGTAATGAATCGGTAGGCTGGGTAGTTTCCCGCTGAAAATGGTATGGTCCTTTATCCGTTTTTCGCTGTTGTTCTTTAAACGTTTTTAAAGTAGCTTCAATTCCTTTTTTCCAATTGGTATCAAAAGGTGTTTTATCTCCGGTTTTTTCCCAGTAGTGGTACGCCAGGCGGATGGGATAACATAAGGAGTCTATTTCCCATTTGCGCTCGTGCACACCGGCTTGCATGGCAGTTTTATCAGTTTTCCACTCGCCTACCTTAGTAGGATCGCCATAAAAAGCATTTGCATAAGGATCTTTTAAAACACACTTAGTTTGATGGATAATTACGCCAGCTATTAATTTTTTAAGTGGCTCATCTTCATTTACAAATTGAAGATATGGCCAAACCTGTGCTGAGCTATCGCGCAACCACATCGCATCAATATCACCGGTAATTACATAAGTATCTGGTCTACCCTCTTTTTCTGAATGGTAAACCGTAGTATCTAAAGTATTTGGAAAACAGTTTTCGAACAGCCAGGCTAATTCGGGATTTTTAACGTTTGCCTGGAAAGTCTTAATTGCGGCATCTACAGCTTTACTTTGAAAGTGTCGTTTTGCGGCAGCTACACGTACCACAGGGAATTCTGGTGCAAGATTAGCAGCAAAAGAAAATTTCGATGCGACAACTCCTGCCCCTAACAAGCCTGTGTTTTGTATAAATGTTCTTCTTTTCATTATGATGTGTTATGATATTTTGGTTTAATTTCTACTAAACGAAATCTATCCATTATCAATTATGATAAATAGTAGTGGTCAGATATTATTCGGTTAGCGCTTAACAAATATTATTATAATTTTTCGAACATCAAAATCATTATAGTCAATTAAGCTATTCCTAAATCGATTTTCTTCTACATCGTATTGAAATAGATTCAGATCACATTTTTGACGAAAACTAAAGGTAATAATTATGTCAGTAAAAATAATTCGGAATGAGTATATTTAAATAACCAAACCTATTCTTATGAATGCTGATAACAATACCCTATCCAAGCGAATTTTATCCATCGATATATTACGCGGATTAGTGATGATCATTATGGCGCTGGATCATACGAGAGATTTCTTCCATGTAGGGGCCATGACCGGCGATCCGCTAAATCCAGACACCACTACAGGAATGCTATTTTTTACCCGTTGGATTACACATTTCTGTGCACCAACCTTTGTTTTCTTATCAGGATTATCGGCCTATTTATCAGCACAGCACAAAACAGCGGCACAGGCGAGCTCATTTTTATTAAAACGAGGGTTATGGCTAATACTGATTGAAATTATTGTGATTACTTTCGGATTAACGTTTAATCCAACCTATAATTTTATTATTCTTCAGGTGATCTGGGCTATCGGCAGTAGTATGGTATTCCTGGCATTAGCCAGTCGCATTTCGTATAAGACCGTACTCATAATCGGCCTGATATTGGTTTTCGGACATAATCTTTTTAATTTATTCCCTGCTCCAACAGACTCCAACGGTGGTTTGATCTTAAAAATATTTTTCACGGCATCAGGAACTGTTGTACCGCTTTCAAGCAATCACCTTATCGGTGTATTTTACGCCATCTTCCCATGGACGGGTGTAATGTTTGTGGGCTATGGAGTTGGTGCATGGTATAAAAAAGGTTACGCTGCCGAACGCCGGCAGCGAAATTTATTAATTATAGGCTTGCTAACCATATTTGTGTTTATCTCCCTAAGGCTGATCAATATATATGGCGATCCTGCGCCGAGAAAAGAATACCACGATTTCTTTAAGAATCTACTTGCCTTTTTTAATGTAAGCAAATATCCACCATCCTTACAATATACCGCCATGACTTTAGGTCCGGCTATGCTATTTTTGGCTTTTACTGAAAACCTGAGCAACCGGTTTACCAGAATAGCTTCTGTATATGGTGCTGTCCCCTTCTTCTATTATGTACTGCACTTTTATTTGTTGCACACCCTCTTAATTGTGGTATTTTTTGCCACAGGACATACTACCAAAGAAATTGTGCAGGTACCATTTTGGTTTAGGCCTGCAGCGTTTGGGTTTAATTTGCCAATAGTATATCTAATCTGGTTTTGTGTAGTCGCCTCTTTGTACCCTCCATGCAAGTGGTTTAAACGATATAAGGAAACACACCGGCAATGGTGGTTAAGCTATGTTTAGCCTTTTTTCCATTTTATACCACAGCCAACAGCTTTAGTTGATACAATTGCAGGCTTTTTACCAATCGATAATTCGTTAACTGCATTTTTAACGTACTCCACTTTTGTACTGTTTACTTCTTCCGGATCGTTATCTATGGCACCAATGTACTCAACCACATTTCCTTTGTCGGTTTTGTTCAGCACAAAAACATGTGGTGTTCTGGTTGCACCAAACTGTTTGGTTACCACATGATCGGGATCTAACAGATAAGGGAAATTGAATTTCTTTTCTGAGGCCAAAGCTTGCATTTTTTGAAAACTTTCGTCCGGAACGGTACCTGCATCGTTCGGATTAATAGCTATTACTGGATAACCCTTTGCAAAGTAAGTGGTGTTTAAAGCCGAGATACGCGCTTGATAAGCTTTTGCCACGGGGCAAGTATTACAGGTAAAAACAACAATATAACCCTTTGCATCCTTGTAATCGGCCAGCGTAACCATTTTGTTATTTACGTTTTTAAGCGAGAAATCTTTTACTACATCGCCCACTTTATAACCTTCAGTCTGTGCAAATGCGAATCCGGGGATCAGCATAAAAGCCATTAAAATCAATCTTTTCATAACGATCTATTTTAAGTTTAACAAAGTATTTTTCAGTTCAGTTTCTGTAAATTCTTTCTCATAAAAACGCCTGGCTTTCTTATTTACAAACAGTGTAGCAGGAATAGCACCCGACCATTTTTTGTCGATCCGTTCAATATACTCTTGCTGATCGGGTTCGTTTAAAAGAAATACTTCGGCATTAATTTTATTGTTCAACACAAATGGAATCACTCCCTTTTGCAATTTTGACTTGAAATCTAAACTCACCAAAAGCACTTTAACTGGCTTTTTTAAATTGGCTAAACGTAATTTCTCGAAATTCGGCAACTCAGCCACACATGGCGAACACCAGGTTGCCCAGAAATTGATTACATAGGTTGTATCTTTTCCATTGGCAATGCGTTTATCCAGATCATCCAATTTGAGCAATTTCACCTGCGCAGCAGCTGAATAAGTAATTAAACATAAGCAGATTATAAAAAATATACGCATCAATGGATAACGAAAAATAATAAAGTTTGTTTTATTGATTGGAGCCTAGAAAAGTGATCGTCATTTCGACTGAAGCTCACCGATTTTTCATCGGGAGCGAAATGGAGAAATCTATAACTTAGATTTCTTCATTTCGTTGCACTCCAGTCGAAATGACGAAAATGGATTAATTCACCGATCCCGATTTAACCAAAACACGTTGATAAGCAGGTAAAGTTAAATCATCAACAATTACGCCTCTGGTAGTGCTTGCATGTACGAAAAAGCCATTATTAAGGTAAACCCCCACATGGTCAACATCATTGCCGCCAAAAGAGAAAAATACGAGATCTCCTTCTTTTAAACGATCAATATCTTTGCGTTTTACAACATTAGCCTGTTCGCGTGAAATACGGGGTAATGTAACGCCATAAATTTCTTTCTCCAATAGAAAAGCAAAACCCGAACAATCAATACCTCCCTTATCCAATCCTCCAAAACGATATTTTACGCCTGTCCAATCAGTAATGAAGCGATAAAGCGGTTTACTCTGTAAATTTGCCATCGCATCGGCCGCTTTGGAAGCTTTAGTATCACTTTTAACAGTATACTTACGTGTACCGCATGACGAAAGAAAAAATATAATTGCTATTAAAAAGAATATATTCCTTTTGAGGTGGAAGGTAAAAGGCATAAGGTTTAAAACCTTATGCCTTAAACCCCACACCTACAACCTCTCTTAGTTCTTAATCAATCGCTGTATTTCGTCCAGTTTCAATAAGGCTTCAACAGGTGTTAATACGTTTACATCCAAATTATTCAATGTATCGCGGATTTTCACCAGAACAGGATCATCTATAGCGAACATCTGTAACTGATAAGCCTGGTTCTGCACTTTTTTAATGCTGTCTTTTATGCTTTGTCCTTCTGTACGGTCTATTTCAAGTTTTTTTAATATTTCATTGGCACGGCCAATTAATTTTGCTGGCATACCGGCCATTTTTGCAACGTGTATACCAAAGCTATGTTCGCTGCCTCCAGGAACGAGTTTCCGTAAAAAAATAACCTTATTAGTCATTTCTTTTACCGATACATTAAAGTTTTTAATGCGCGGCATGGTATTGGCCAGTTCATTTAATTCATGGTAGTGCGTGGCAAATAAGGTTTTTGGTCTGGCAGTTGGATGCTGATGCAAAAATTCGGCAATGGCCCAGGCGATTGAAATACCATCGTAGGTACTCGTTCCACGACCAATCTCATCGAGTAAGATTAAACTGTCATCCGAAATGTTGTTCAGGATACTGGCCGTTTCATTCATTTCGACCATGAACGTGCTCTCACCTGAAGAAATATTATCAGATGCCCCTACCCGGGTAAAAATCTTATCTACAATACCAACTTCAGCATCTTTAGCAGGAACAAAGGAACCCATTTGCGCCATCAGTACAATCAGCGCCGTTTGCCTTAAAATGGCCGACTTACCCGCCATGTTGGGGCCAGTAATCATAATAATCTGCTGACTTTCGGTATCTAGATATACATCGTTCGTAATGTATTCCTGACCCACAGGCAATTGCTTTTCAATTACCGGGTGGCGGCCTCCTTTAATATCAAGCACCTTATTTTCGGTAACTTTGGGTTTGTTGTAGTGGTTTTTAACTGCCAACTGTGCGAAACACAATAAACAATCAAGCTGTGCAATTAAGAATGAATCAAGTTGGATCGGTTTAATGTAACTGGCCGTTTCGTACATCAGTTCATTATATAATCGGATTTCAATGGCCTGTATCTTTTCTTCGGCACCTAAAATCTGATCTTCGTATTCTTTAAGCTCTGGTGTAATGTAACGCTCCGCATTTACCAGCGTTTGTTTACGGATCCAGCCCGCTGGTACTTTATCTTTATGGGTATGGGTAACTTCTAAATAATAACCGAAAACGTTATTAAAGGCAATTTTTAACGATGGTATTCCCGTTGCCTCTGCTTCGCGTTTTTGTATCTGAACCAGATAATCTTTACCACCAAAAGCAATTTTACGCAAGCGGTCTAGATCTTCATCAATTCCGTCTGCAATTACATTTCCTTTAATCAGCAAAGCTGGTGGTTCGGGCTGTAATTCCCTTTCAATTCTCTCCCTAATGGCCAAACACGGGTTTAATTGATCCGCTATTTTAATCAGGAAAGGGTTTTTAGAATCGGCAGCCAGTTTTTTAACTGCCTCAATATGGTAAAGCGCACGTTTTAAAGCAACCAATTCTCTCGGACCAACGCGTTGAAGGCCGACTTTAGAAATGAGTCGTTCTAAATCGCCAATCTGTTTAATGTTATTTAAAAATTCGCCTTGTAATTCTTCATGTTTAACAAAATACTCCACCATTCCAAGTCGCTCCTGGATTGGTTTC
This sequence comes from Pedobacter sp. ISL-64, assembly GCF_018613605.1. Taxonomy (GTDB): domain Bacteria; phylum Bacteroidota; class Bacteroidia; order Sphingobacteriales; family Sphingobacteriaceae; genus Pedobacter. Next base: position 302,125 of record NZ_JAGGPU010000006.1, read on the forward strand.
AATTCTTTTAAGGGCATAATGATCCACTTCTGCAACAAACGTGCACCCATTGGCGTACAGGTATGGTCCAGAATATCGAACAAAGTTACTGCATTATCGTTAGGCGAATTCACTAATTCGAGGTTACGGATGGTAAAACGGTCTAACCACATGTAACGGTCTTCTTCAATGCGACCAATCGAACTGATGTGTTGTAGATTACGATGCTCAGTTTCGCCCAAATAGTGTAGAATAACACCAGCAGCAACAATTCCACTCTGCAAACGCTCTACACCAAAACCTTTTAACGAAGAAACCTCAAAGTGTTTCATCAGGGTTTCGTTCCCAAAATCAGTGGTAAAAGGCCATTCGTCTAAACCAAAAGTGTAAAAACGGTCGCCGAAGTGCTCGGTAAATGCCTGTCGCTTCGATTTCTGAAAAATAACCTCTGTAGGTTTAAAGCCTTGCAAAAGTTTATCAATATAATCGCTGTTGCCCTGTGCAATTAAGAATTCACCTGTCGATATATCTAAAAATGAAACGCCCAGTTGTGTTTTATCAAAGAAAACACAGGCCAGGAAATTGTTCGATTTTTGGTTTACAATATTATCACCGTAAGCTACTCCAGGCGTAACCAATTCTGTTACACCACGTTTAACAATGGTTTTTGTAGTTTTAGGGTCTTCCAGCTGATCGCAAATGGCTACACGTTGTCCTGCCCGTACCAGTTTGGATAAATAATTATCTAACGAGTGATGCGGAAAACCAGCCAGTTCTAAAGCACCGCCATTAGGCCCGGTACCTCTTCTGGTTAATACGATGCCTAATATCTGTGCCGTTTTAATGGCATCTTCGCCAAAGGTTTCATAAAAATCGCCAACCCTAAATAGTAAAAGTGCGCCCGGATACTTCGCTTTAATCGCGTTGTATTGCTGCATTAACGGGGTTTCTTTATTCGTGTCTTTAGCCAAAACTGAAATTAATTTACAAAAGCCATAAAGATAACACGAATAAGCATTTTACAGCTGTTTTGTTGAAAAGTTAAAAGATTGTTAGTTTGTTTAACCGGTTTACTGCTCAAGTCGGTTAATTGAGGCATATCACGGTGAACCGATTTCTACAGCTTAAACAATCTTGAAAACTAAGGGTTCTGTACATTTGGGGGGCTGTGGCCCTGCTTTTTGCTTGTAGTCCCTCTTTTCAATCGGGAGCTACCGCTGCAATCAGGTTTATGAACAAGGGGCTGTTTTAACCCAGTTTCATCATAGTTCTCTTTCTTCAATAGTTCACCAGTTATTGCAATTTAAACAGTTAACCATTTTTTGGAAATGAAGGGTCCTGTGCATTTCGGGGCATACAGTCCTGTTATCCGCTTTATCCCGATGAAACCTGTGAAACAAGCAAGCACACCATAAAAAAACAACAAATAGTGCTTAAATCGGGATGTTCGCTCCTACCAGGTTTAGGTACAACGGTTTGATTAATAAAATTCTTATTATTTGTCCAAAAATATTACCTTAATCATAATGCTACCTGCATTAAATAAATATATTATAATGAGATAATTAACAAAAACAGAAACTTAAGATCTCAGCTATGTACTATAATAACGCACTTTGTGATATTTATATAGGAAAAGGGGCAGGTAAAAAGTTAATGGATGATATGAGGAGTGCAAAACATTCTGTCAAAATCATATCCCCTTACCTATCACCATACCTAATTTCAGAATTGATTAATCTAAAAGATAAAAACATTGATGTTAAGTTAATTACCACAAATAATATCGAGGATTTTTATGGTGATCGTGAAAGAAATATCTATAAACTCATTATTCAGAAATGCAATACAGACTTTGATAAACAAATAATTAGGAATAAGTGGATTAAGCTTGCAGAAACACTGTCATATATTAGCTATGGCCTAATAGCGCTATTGATCGCATTGGCTTATTATTTCAGAGACCTTAAAATATTCCTAGGTTTTATACCTATTATTATTCTATTCCTTATACGAGGTTTCTACAAGATAAAAATTAAAAACCTTCGGATCTATTCTTACAACTATACTCAGCTATTTCCTTTTAAAGTGTATATGTGTAATGAAAAAACATCTTTAATTCACAGTAAAATATACCTAATTGATGGTCAAATCGCCTATATGGGATCGTTAAACTTTACTGCTAGTGGAACCCAACACAACCATGAGACTCGAATTAGAACTACGGATATTAACGCAATTGAGAAAATAAATAAGGAAATTGACGACCTTTTTGAAAACCCTTATATGCGTGCGGCAGATCTACAACTATGGGGAAGACAATTATACATTGAACCTATTAACTAAAATTAACACTAATTTCAAAACGTTTTGGCCCTGTTGCTGTTACATTAATATAAATTTATACCTAATATTTTAATTATGACGATCCAATTGAATACCGACAAAAACTTAACAATACACCAAGAATACGACGAAAAAATTCAGACACAGCTAAATGAAGGCTTGAGCAGATATAGCGATCTAATTACGCGCTTAGAAGTTCATCTATCTGATGAAAACGGCAGTAAAGATGGCTTAGATGACAAAAGATGTTTATTAGAGGCCAGAATAACCGGAAAAGACCCTATAGCCGTTACCAATATGGGTAATACCTACGATTTGGCTATTACAGGTGCTTTAACAAAATTAAAAAGTACACTCGAAAAAGTGGCTGGAAAAATGAAAACCCACTAGTTTAATCAAAACTTTAAAATAGCCTTTCTGATAAATTAATTTGTAATAACTCAATATAGTAAATCGTCATTTCGAGCGGAGTGCAACGCAGTCGAGAAATCTAATTGTAGATCTCTCCATTTCGCTACGCTACAGTCGAGATGACGATTTTATTTATATACTTACTTTCTCCAGCTCTTCGATATAGCTCAAAAACAAATTCAGTGCTTTCTTTCTATCATCGGTAACCTCAAATTGAAGTTTGTGGTACAGGTAATCTTCCAGGTCGAAATTCGGCACTTTAGGTAATTCCTTTAAAACATTTTTTCTATGGGCTAAGCCAAATTTTAAAGCGGCATTAAATTCATCTTTAAATTCTTGTGAGATTTCTTTGTTGGCCACCCAGGCTGCATACATAAAGGGTAATCCGGTAAAGTTTTTCCATTCCTCACCCATATCGTAAGCGTAAGCGAAGTCTTCTTTTTTACCAAAGGTTCTGTCACCGATTAAAACAAAAGCATCGGTTTTTGCAGCAGGGTCGGTAGTAAACTCCACTTCTTTTTTCCAATGGAACTTAAGCAATACTTTGGCTAAATTGTTCGAAGTACGCGAGTGGGTGTCCAGTCTAACCGTTTTAATTTCCTGGGCAGGAACTTCACTAAAAATGAATACAGAATTTACACCTCCATCACTTCCAATACAATAATCGGCTACAATATTGGCATTTGGAACCAAGGGAATAGCTGCTACAGGCATTAAACCGATATCAACCTGACCGTTAATTACTTTAGCTGCGCAATCTGAAGGAATATCTAAACTTAAATCAATCTTATTTATAATGTCCGAATGTTCTAATCCGTATATAAAAGCTTTGGTATTGGTATAGGCAACAGCCGATATTTTAATCTTATTCAAGGTGTTATGTTAAATCTTTTATTATTACTCGCCATGGTTCGTGTCGTCACGGACCATTATATAAATCCCTATTTATTATCCGTGCCATCAGATCCTGAAACAAATCCGATAGCTATCGGATTACGATGACGAATTATATTGGGCTTATCCAATTACTAAACCGTCTAAATGAACGGCACTATTAAATTCAAGAACAGTAAATTTTCCATCTTCGAATCCCATTTTATAAAGCACCGTATTTTGATGTGGAAACTCGGTCATCTCGCTCAGCGGTTTACCCAACAATAAACACAAGAAAACGCGCATCGCTCTACCGTGCATGCAAAGTAAAACTGTTTTTTCTTCAGGTCTGCTCATCAAAACTTCCATCGGTTGTTTTAAACGTTCGTAAACATCCTGAACGCTTTCGCCACCTTCGAAATGAGCAGTATAATCACCATCCTGCCAGCTTTGCAACATCTCACGAAAAGCGTCACGTGCATCTTCAGTATTCGGTTTCCCTTCCCAAACGCCCCAGGCCAATTCGTCTAAACCCGAAAGTTTTTCCCAGGGTAATCCCGAATCAATAAACTTCTGGACGGTTTGCCAGGTACGTTTTAAATCCGAAGTGTAAATCTTATCAAAAGGGACATTTTTATAGGTTTGATAAAACGCTTCTGCCTGTGCCCTACCTAAATCATTTAAGTCAGAATTTATACCTCTGCCCTGTACTATGCCTTGTCTGTTAAGTTCCGTTTCGCCGTGGCGTATAATGTATATTTCCTTCATTTATTAAGTTATTGAATGAGTGAATTTTGAATGATAGAATGACAATCTAACATCCACTATCCTAAACACTCACTCATTCTGTCATTCCTTCATTCAATCATTAATTCACTACCGGTAGCTTATAATATTGAGGTTTTTTTTCTTCTTCGAAAACTACGTGCTCGAAATCGGTAACCACATTATATAAAGTATCGCGCTCTATTGCTTTTCTCCCCACTTGTTTTATCAAATTCACCAGCTCTTTGGTACTCATTGCGGGTGTTTGCTCTTCGGCACCAGCCATTGAATATATTTTGGTGGTATCGTCCAAGGTTCCGTCTATATCATCAACACCATAATTTAAGGATAGCTGAGCTGTTTCACGACTGATCATTGCCCAATAAGCTTTAATATGATCGAAATTGTCCATGTAAATACGGGCGATGGCGTAATTCCTTAAGTCTTCAATTACTGAAGATTCAGGCACATTACTCATTTGGTTATGTTGATTTCTGAATTTTAGCGGAATAAAAGTCTGGAAACCACCTGTGCGATCCTGCAATTCGCGTAATCTCTCCATATGATCTACCCGATGCCAATATTTTTCGATATGACCATAAAGCATGGTGGCATTACTGCGCATACCGAGTTTGTGCCATTCTTCATGAATATCAAGCCATTGCTGACCAGTACATTTATCTTTAGCAATCTGTTCTCTGATTTCAGGGTGAAAAATCTCTGCTCCTCCACCTGGTATTGATTCTAATCCGGCCTCTTTCATCAAACGCATACCTGTTGCATAATCGATTTTGGCTTTCTTAAAGATATAATGGTACTCAACAGGCGTTAATGCCTTCACATGTAAATCAGGGCGATGCTGTTTAATAGCGGTAAATAAAGCAGAATAAAAGGCAACATCGTATTGAGGAAGTACCCCACCTACAATATGCACTTCCGTTACAGGTTCGCCATCATATTTTTTAACGATATCGAGCATTTGCTCCATCGTTAAGGCCCAGCCTTCTTCTTTTTGTTTGATTAAACGGGAGTATGAGCAAAATTTGCAGTCGTAAACGCAAAGATTGGTAGGTTCTAAATGGAAGTTCCGGTTGAAATAAGTTTTATCACCGTGTTTCTGTTCGCGGATAAAATTTGCCAGAATACCAAGGTAACCCAGTTCTGCATGTTCGTACAAGTGAACGCCTTCATCAAAGGTAATCCGTTCTCCGTAAAGGACTTTGTGTGCTATGTTTTGTAATTCAGTTGATAAATTGGTATCAGCTAATATCTTTTCAACTTGCTCAGTTGTATTCATTCCTGATTTATTTTGAACAAAAATACAATAATGAGGCGATTTGCAAATCATTTTCTTGTAACAAACCGCGATTTTTGAATGTTGGCTGTGAGAATCAACCACAGATATAACGAGAATAAACACAGATTTGATTGCTTTCTTGTAAAATTGCCTTAGAGTCGTCATCTCGACTGGAACGCAGTGGAATGGAGAGATCTATCTTGATAGATTTAGCTTCGCTGAGCCTTCGGGTTCTCGACTTCGTTGCACTCCGCTCGAAATGGCGGACGATTTAGATTAGTGCATAAAAAAGCACCTCTTTTCAGAAGTGCTCTCACTATATGTTTATCACTGGCAATTTATGCGTTTCAGTGATAGTAATGCTATCATGAACATTTATTACTTAGTTATGAAGCCGTTCATAACGGTTTCGTAACTAATGCTTAATTGGCTGCTGGAGAAAACGTCAACACGATATTAGCTGTTTTTCCACCGAATTCAATTGGCGATTTCATAACCATATTTCCTTTAGAAAGTTGAGTTAACACCAAACGGTAACCCTCTGTTACATTTTTAGCTTTATCACCCTCAAAAATTTTCTTGAATTGGAAAGTTTCATCAGCAGGTGTTGCCGACCAGAAAATAGTTTGCATTACTGAACCACAAGTACTTGATGCTGGTAAAGTATAAGAACCATTACCGCTATTGGTTAATTTCCATGTACTTCCCTGAAAACATTTGTATGATTTTTCGCCGAATAAACCTTGAACAGTTTGGTCAGGCAAACCCTCTAAAGTTACATTGTTTAAAACCCAGGTACCAGTAATTGTACCTCTACCACCATTAATACCTGTTGCAGCATTTTTAGTTGATGAACAACTTTGTAACATTACTAAAGTAGAACATGCTATTGCGATAGCTATAAATAATCTTTTCATTTTCGTTTAATTTAATTTCGTCAAACTTGTTACATAAATCTTGCCAAAACCATTACGAACCTTAAATTAGCGCCAAATTATTAAATTGCATCACCATATCACTTCGATCAAAATCAATTATCATGAAACCCGAAACCCTTGCTATTCACGCTTCTAATCTTGTAAAAAGCATTACTGGCGATGTTACCCTACCTATTAATCTATCAACAACTTTTTTTCGTGATGAAGATGGAGGTTATCCCGGAGGGCATATGTATAGCAGGGTAAGCAATCCAAACCGGTCTGCTTTAGAAAACACTGTAGCCACATTAGAATATGGCGAAGATGCTGCTGCTTTTTCTTCAGGCAATACCTGTGGTATGGTTTTGTTCCAGGCCTTAAAACCTGGTAGCCACATTATTGCTCCTGATGATATGTATTGGGGTATTAAAAAACAGCTTCTTACGATTTTTAACGATAGTTTGGAATTTGATTTTGTTGACCAAACTGATTTAAACCTGATCCAATCGAGCATCAAACCTAACACCAAATTGATCTGGATCGAAACCCCATCTAATCCATTATTAAAGATTACCGACATCGAACAAATTGCCAAAATAGCTAAAGCTAAAAACATTACAATGGCCTGCGACAGCACCTTTGCTTCTCCTATTTTACAAAACCCGATTTTACTGGGTGCTGATATTGTAATGCATAGCAGTACCAAATACCTGGGTGGCCATAGCGATGTACTTGGCGGGATTCTGGTAACAGCAAAAAAGGACGAGTTGTGGGAGAAAATCAAAAACATACAGCAAACGGGTGGTGCGGTTCCTTCTCCCTTTGATTGTTTTCTGTTAACCAGAAGCATTAAAACACTAGCTTATCGCATGAAAGGCCATTGTGAAAATGGAAAAATTATAGCTGACTATTTAAACGGACATCCAAATGTTGAAGCTGTTTTTTATCCAGGCTTGGAAAGTCACCCACAGCACGAAATTGCAAAGAAACAAATGAAAGATTTTGGTGGAATGATGTCGTTTTTGGTTAAAGGAGGTGTTGAAAAGGCCCACAAAGTAGTAAATAAGGTTCAGCTATTTGCGCAGGCTACCAGTTTAGGTGGTGTAGAAAGTTTAATTGAGCACCGTTATTCGGTGGAAGGCCCTGATAGTAAAACGCCAAAAAATTTACTTCGTATTTCTGTAGGCTTAGAGCATGTAGACGATATTATCGCCGATTTAGCACAGGCGTTGGGTTAAAAAGAATCGTCATTGCGAGAAGGCTTTTTCAGCCGACGAAGCAATCTTACAACGGTCGCTACTAGCGTGCGCTTTAAGATTGCTTCGTCGTTCCTCCTCGCAATGACGAATATTTGTTTTGAAATCTATTTAGGATTGCAAATCGTAGTCAACTTCAACGAATAATTTGCCTCCAGAGGCTCATTAGTCTGTGCTAAACGTTGCGAACCTGTATTAGCTGGGCAGGCAATGTCACCAGCAGCATCATATATTAATTTTGTACCACCAGCCAATAATTCTTTAGGTACATAAACCTGTACCTTGGTAATCGAATAACCAGAAGGAAAATAACGTACATAATAACCGTCAGGGTGTTTGGTCCAGATACCGCTTGGCACATCGCTTCTTGGTGGCGCCATACCCGCTATAATCGCATATTTTTCCATGTCGGCATAAGTATAATTTCCAGACGAAACCAGTTGACGGATATTATTTTCTGCTTCAAAAACAGCCCTCACCCCTGATGGTAACTGGTCTTTAGCCTTTTCCATTACATCAAAAGGCAAAACACCTAAAGCACCGCCTTCCAATTGTGTAAGTTGTTTTGGCGTTAACAATTTAATGGCGGTTACTTTAACCTGTCCATTAAAATCAGCAAATTTTGTTCTTGCAATAATGGTCCATAATAATGCCTGAATGTCGTGTTGGTCTACATCAGAATGCTTTTCTGCACTTTTCAGTATTGAAACCACAATTTCTTCCTTCGGGCCTAAAACAGGCGCAAACATGTAACCATCACCCTTTGATGGGGCAAAAGTTCCTGCTTTTAGACAATAACTTTTATTGGTCATTTCGTAAAGCCCCTCGCAAAGCACAAAACCACCATCTGGATTTTTAGGCAGTAAATACAAGGGCTGGGCTTTTAAATTTAATGAATTAATAAAATCAGGCAGCTTTTCGCCTTCTCTATTTACGTCTTCAAAATTAGTGGTAATGGCAGCAGGCTGTTTTAAAAACTTATCTACACCTAAAGCTTTAGCACCCTGGGCAGTGCCCACTTTTAATAATTTATCTTTTAAGCCTCCGAATTGAGCATTTACATTATTTAAACAAGCAATAGTAAACAACAGGCCTAAACATAGTGATTTTGTATTTTTCATCATAATTAATTTAGATAGGTACCACAAACTTAGAATTTTAAGCGTTAATTCAGTATTAAAGTTTCAGATTGTCATTGTATCATAAAAATACGCAATTCATTTTCAATGAGTTAATGTAATTTCAAAATTTTATTTTGTGGATTAAAATTAAATTCAGACATTTGGAATATTATTTGGCAGATAGCTAAATAAAAGTCAATCTTCACGGGTTGATTTATAAAGAAGTGGCGAGAGACTGGCTCGATGACCCACTGGCAACCCTCAGAAAGAGAAGGTGCCAATTCCTGACCGGATAACATGGTGTTATTTGGAGATATAAATTAGAACTGATGAAAACATTAAATCTTCAATCGCTAAGCGAGCCCAGTACAAACCTTAAAAAGGTAGAACAAGCTTCTATTTCTTTTATTTGTTGTGATATGCGTGCGTTTACTTGTATGTGCTGTTGCATACAGTAATTTAAAAATCTTCCTTTTTTGTTTCTTTCAAATTGGAAGGTCCCGGGAAATCGGGATACACCCTGCTAGGTTTTAGGATTATTCTAATTTCTGCTATCTAATCACATCAACTAAAAAAATAGAAATTATGTCAACATCATATAAATTTGAAACTTTACAACTACACGCTGGCCAGGAAATAGATCCAACAACAGGATCAAGGGCTGTTCCTATTTACCAAACCACTTCTTATGGATTTAAAAATGCCGAACATGGGGCTAATTTATTTGCATTAAAAGAGTTTGGCAATATCTACACCAGGATTATGAACCCAACCAACGATGTTTTCGAAAAACGTATTGCAGCTTTAGAAGGTGGTGTAGCAGCTTTAGCGGTAGCATCGGGACAAGCAGCACAGTTTATTGCATTAAATAATATACTGGAGGCAGGCGACAGCATCGTTTCTTCTAGCCATATTTATGGTGGAACCTATAATCAATTCAAAGTAGCTTTTAAGCGCTTGGGTATTCATGTCGATTTTGCCAATCCAGATGTACCTGAAGAATTTGAAAGTAAAATAACCGATAAAACAAAAGCAATCTTTTTAGAAACGATTGGCAACCCTGCATTTAGTGTGCCTGATTTCGAAAAAATTGCCGCAATTGCAAAAAAATACGATCTACCATTAGTGGTCGACAATACTTTTGGTGCAGGAGGTTATTTGTTTAAACCATTGGAACATGGCGCCAACATTGTTGTAGAATCTGCAACTAAATGGATCGGCGGGCATGGAACAAGTATTGGCGGGGTTATCGTTGACGGTGGAAATTACAACTGGGGCAATGGTAAGTTTCCTCAATTCTCTGAGCCCTCAGAAGGTTATCATGGTTTGGTTTTCAGCGATGTTTTTGGTATCGGCGGACCATTTGGTAACATCCAGTTTATCATCCGTGCCCGAGTAGAAGGATTAAGAGATCTGGGACCTGCCCTATCGCCTTTCAATTCTTTTCTTTTATTGCAAGGATTAGAAACTTTATCACTCCGCGTTCAACGCCATGTAGATAATGCGTTAGAATTAGCTACCTGGTTAGAAAACCATCCATTAGTTAAAGAAGTTCAGTACCCTGGCCTAGCAAGCAGTAAATATAACAACCTGGCTAAAAAATATTTAAGCAATGGTTTTGGCGCAGTTTTATCTTTCGAATTAGCTGGAAGCAAAGAAAATGCAACACAGGTAATTGATAACTTAAAACTGGTGTCGCACCTGGCCAATGTGGGTGATGCAAAAACGCTGATCATTCAGCCTTCTGCCACAACACACCAGCAATTAAACGAAACAGAACAATTAGCAGCTGGTGTAAAACCGAACGCGCTGAGGGTTTCTGTAGGCATTGAGCATATCGATGATATTAAAGCCGATTTCGAACAGGCATTTGCAACCATTAATGCTACAGTTCCGGCAGAGAATTTACAAGCCTAAACCTCAAACCCCTTTATGGGCTTTTAACAACAACAACATTACAAAATGCATAACAGTAAAAACGATAATGTAAAATCCACTTCAGGGAATTTTGCATCAACATATAGTTATAACAAACAGTTTAAATTAGAGAGCGGAAAAAAGATCCGTAACCTGCAAGTTGCTTATCAAACTTATGGCAAATTAAATGCAAATAAAGATAATGTAATTTGGGTTTGCCATGCACTTACCGCCAATGCTGATGTTTTTGAATGGTGGGAAGGTTTGTTCGGCGAAAATGCTTTGTTCAATCCCGAAGAGCATTATATCGTTTGCGCTAATGTTTTAGGCTCGCATTACGGCAGCACAAATCCATTAAGTACTAATCCCGTAACAGGCTTACCTTATTACCTTTCGTTTCCGCAGTTTACCATCCGCGATTTAGTATCGGCACACCAGTTATTGGCTTCGCATTTAGGCATTGATTATATTAAATTATTGATCGGAGGTTCTTTAGGCGGGCAGCAAGCTGTTGAGTGGAGTATTTCGGAGCCGAATAAAATTGAAAACCTGATCTTGATTGCGACTAATGCAGCGCATTCTCCATGGGGAATTGCTTTTAACGAAAGTCAGCGTTTGGCCATTACTACTGATAGAACTTTTTATGCCAACCAGCCAAACGGTGGCAGCAAAGGTTTAAAAACAGCCCGTAGCATTGCACTTTTAAGTTATAGAACCTACAGCGCTTACGGTAGTACACAGGTAGAAAGCGTAAACGATAAAACCGACAATTTCAGATCCTCTTCTTATCAGAATTATCAGGGAGAAAAACTGATTAACCGTTTTAACGCCTACAGTTATTATTATTTAACCAAAGCAATGGACAGCCACAATGTGGGCCGTAACCGCAAAAGCATTGCCGATGCACTAAAATTAATTACGGCAAATACTTTGGTAATCGGGATAGAAAATGACGTTTTGTTTCCTTTATCGGAGCAAAAATACCTGGCCGATCATATCCCAGGAGCAGAATTTAGTGCCTTGCACTCAGATTATGGTCACGATGGATTCTTAATCGAAACAGATGCCTTGACTAATGTAATAGGAAACTTTATCAAGGAAAGCCGGAATAAAAAAATAATCAAACTACAGCATACCGCTTAGAAAGGTATAAGGAAGAGGGTGTAAAGGTTGAAGGTGAAAAACTGGGTACCATAATAAAATTTAAAATAAATCACAAAATAAGAACAGCTATATCGGTGTAATCCATTTATCTGTGTAATCACTTTAAAAAAATGAGTAAGAATTTAAAAATCGGTTTATTTGGTTTCGGCGTTGTAGGACAAGGTTTATTGGATATTATCCAAAGCCAGAACCTGAACCTGGAGATCATTAAAATTGCGATAAAAGACCCAAGAAAGAAACGTACCCTTAATAAAGATCTGTTCACTACTGATCGCAACGAAATACTGAACAATACAGAGATCAATACAATTGTAGAATTAATTAACGATGCCGATGCTGCTTACGAAATTGTAACCACTGCATTAAAAAACGGTAAAAACGTAGTTTCTGCCAATAAAAAAATGATCGCCACACACTTAAAAGAGCTGGTTGATTTACAACAAGAGCATGGTACTTCTTTATTGTACGAAGGGGCCGTTTGTGGCAGTATTCCAATTATCCGTAACCTGGAAGAATATTACGACAATGAATTATTCCATGCTTTGAGTGGAATTTTTAATGGCTCATCTAATTACATTTTGTCGAAAATATTTAATGAGAACCAAAGTTACGACTCGGCTTTAAAAGAAGCACAAGATTTAGGTTTCGCAGAAACCGACCCGATTTTGGATGTGGGAGGCTACGATCCAAAATATAAACTGGCTATTGCTACAGCACACGCATATGGTTTATTTGTAAATCCAGATGCCATTTTAAACATCGGTATACAGAACCTTTCTAACCACGACATTAAATATGCGCGTGAGAAAAACTTTAAAATTAAATTGGTTCCTACGGCACGTAAAGTGAATACAAAAGATATCGTAACTTATGTACTACCGAAGCTGGTAGCTAAAGATGATTTCCTTTACAACGTAGAAAACGAGTACAATGCAGTTGCAGTTCAGGCAGCTTTTGCTGATAAACAATTTTTCTACGGTAAAGGTGCTGGAGGCCACCCTACTGGTGCTGCTGTACTTTCTGACATTGCTGCCTTGCGTTACGATTACCGTTACGAGTACAAAAAATATCACTCAGAAAATGGCGTAAAACATACCGAAGAAATTTTATTGGAGATTTACCTACGTTATGCGGATGAAGATCTGATTACACTGTTAGAATTTGACAACATCAGCGAACGTTATGCTGCAAGCAGCTATAAATATGTGGTTGGAACAGTTAAGTTGGAGCGTTTAATTAAAAACCGCGACTTGCTTTTGGATGAATCTGTTTTTGTAGCTTATACTGGCAGACAGATTTACAAACAAGAGCAATTGAGTGAAAATGTTTTTGCCCAGGAATTGGCAAGCCTGTAATTTATTTTTAAGGTTAATTTTTTTATTTGTTTTGTTGTTAAGTACAAAGGTCGGAGCGAGTCCGACCTTTTGCGTTAATCACTTTACCTTAATGTATTTTTCGATAATCACCCGGTCTACCCCTGCTTTTTCTACCTTCTCAATGCCTTTCTGAATCAAAGTATCTTTATGGATAGCGAGTTTAAACTTAAAAGTTTTGCCTTCCCAATCTTTGTTTTTATAGTATTCTAAATGCTCGGTATAATTATCTTTATCCAATACATAACTTCCTCCACCAGCATCAAAACTGCTGGTATCTTTAGGATTAAGGCTATGTTTTAAGAATGCAAAATGTGTATTATTAAACATCTTGATCATTTTCAGCTTGCCAGAATAATCTGTTGTTTGGCTAGTTCCATTTTCGATGGTTGTAGCTGATAATAATTGCCAGGTACCCTGAATATCAAGGTCTGAACCTTTTTTGCTTGCATCTTTGTTAACACAAGAAAATAATGAAAGCACTGCCAATAGCATTAAAATGTTTCTCATAAATGGGATGTATTAATTTGGTTATTATTTGTTTTAAATATTTATCCCCTTCCAGCCATTTTGATCAGCTTGTGTGCGAGGTCTTTCCCTAAGTAACCATCAATTATGGCATGTACAATATATAAAATCGGGGTCATTAAAATAGCCACAACAAATTTATAGGTATATCCTACTAAACCAATGGCAAAAACCTGTTGCCAGCTGTAATGATATTGAGGATTTATATAAAATGCGATAAAAATGACCACAAAACTATCAATAAATTGAGAGACTAAAGTAGAACCTGTAGCGCGTAGCCAAAGTGCCCGCTCCCCTGTTATCCTTTTTATTTTATGGAATATCATTACATCAACCATTTGCCCAATAATAAAGGCCGTAATCGATCCTACAATGATCCACATCCCTTGCCCGAATATCCCCGCAAATGCATTATTCATATTGAGGTCTTCTCCATTTATATTTTGATGCACCCAGAAATCGGCGGCAGTTAAATACATCGATCCCCAAACCACAAGAAAAGCAAATGCAATTAATATGGCGGTAAGAATTGATAAGAACCGAACCTGTTTAACACCAAAATATTCATTGATAATATCCGTCATGATGAAAATAATCGGCCAGGTTAATACTCCTGCCGACATTACAAAGGATAGATGCGGAACACCCAGTAAGTTTATATCGAACTTTTTAAAGCCCAGCGTTTCTTCGACACTGAACAATTTAACCCCAATAAACTCTGATAATATAGCATTTGCTACAAAAAAGCTACCCAGAATGAGTAGTAAACGGCTTTCTTTTGTCTTAAAAGTCATAGACTATAAATCTATAAATAAATAGCAGATTTAGTATAACAATCATCGTATTTTTAACAGAGCTAACACAAAGATTACGCAGCCACCCGCTTTAATCGTTCAATAATAAAATATGATTTTTACAATCGTTCGACGGTAAAAATAGGTTAGCAAATTAAATCTCCCAATCTTTGCGGAATCAAAATCTGGTAATCTTCATGGCTAAAAAACAACACTTCTATCTTATACTCATTTTAGGTTCATTGGCAGCTCTTGGCCCCTTCTCTATTGATATGTACCTACCTGGTTTTGTTGATATTGCAAAGGATTTAAGAAGTAATGAATCAACTGTAGCCCTATCATTATCAAGCTTTTTTATCGGAATTTCTGCCGGTCAGTTATTGTATGGACCACTCTTAGATAAATTTGGGAGAAAGAAACCGTTATATTTTGGTTTAGCACTTTACATTATAGCTTCTTTTCTGTGTTTAGCCGTAACGGATGTTAATCAACTAATTGTTTTACGTTTTGTGCAGGCCACTGGAAGCTGTGCCACTGCGGTGGCCTCTGTTGCCATGGTACGGGATCTGTTTTCGGTAGAAGAAAGCCCGAAAGTATTTGCTTCCTTAATGCTGGTGATCGCGGTTTCGCCTATGCTTGCCCCAACTGCAGGGGGCTACTTAATTTCGGCCCTTGGCTGGAAATATGTGTTTGTATTTTTAGGATTGATGGCAGTTTTAATGCTCTTGGCTTCAATTTTCAAGCTACCGGAGAGCTATAAACCCGATCCGAATTACTCTTTAAAACCAAAGCCTATTTTAACCAATTTCTATACCGTTTTAAAAGAGCCTCAATTTTACACCTATGCGCTGATCAGTTCGATTACCTTTTCGGGATTATTCGCCTATGTATCTTCGTCGCCTCAGGTATTTATGAAAATATATGAGGTAAGTAAAACAGGCTACGGCTGGATCTTCGCCCTACTTTCTGTATCATTTATTGGATCGAGTCAAGTGAACAGCTTGATACTAAAATGGTTTACCAGCAAAAATATTGTAACCTATGCACTTATTGCACAGTGTATTTTCAGTTTAATCTTTTTGGTTTTCGCCTTAAATAACTGGTTAAATTTATATTCTACCATAGGCTTTATCGCCTTATTTTTGGCCTGCTTAGGTTTAATTAACCCAAATGCAGCTGCCTTGTCACTCGCTCCATTTACCAAAAATGCGGGTAGTGCATCGGCCCTAATGGGTGCCTTACAAATGGGATTAGGCGCGCTGGCCTCGGTAATGGTAAGTTTATTTAGCGAACACTCGGTTGTGCCTATGCCTTTGGTAATGACAGCAGCTGCGTTTATTGCTTTAGGCTGTTTGTTAATCGGCAGAAGGTTTATCGCCACTGAAGTAGAAGCATCGTCTGATGCTGCTGTTGCAGCGCATTAAACTACGGTACAAATAACTTGTAGATTATATAGCAAACGATTGTTCCTACGGCAGCAATGATGAAGCCGCTTAATCGTTTCTTTTTAATAAAACAGATTAAGATAATTCCGGAGATGGATACCAACGTCATCAGCACTGCCGAAATATCGATAATCCACGACCAGGCCTTACCAGAATCCCTTCCCTTATGCAGGTCATTGATCACAGCCACAGCGCCAAATCTGGTGGTGGTTAATTCATATTTACCAGTTTCGCGGTCTATAAAAGAATCGGCAAGGTAACCAGGACCGTTAAAGGTTAAGCTCAGTTCCCTATCGTCCATTCTAAAATCACTCAATGCACCTTTGACCTGATATTTGCTTCTGAAAAATTCAACAATCTGCAACTTGTTAATCTTATTCGTATCTGGCTCATTAACCCATTTTAAGTTTACTGAACCGGAATCTTTAGTAACCACTTCCTTGCCAGAAGTAAACCAATCTGCATGATTTAAAGTTAAACCCGATACTGCAAAGAATAGCAGGATCGTAAAACTTACCATTGATAAATAAATGTGCAGCCAGCGTGATAAACCAGCTAAACGCTTTTTACCCTTACCTTTTCCGTTATCTTTTTTAACCTGCTTTTTTCCCAGGCCGTTAGGTGCAGCCGTTATCTTATTTTTTTGCGGTTCCGATTTTTCTGTAGTCAAGAGATGCTGATGTTAGTTCTGTATTTGGCGTTAATTCTATTCTTTTTGCTGAGCCGGTAAATTTCATTTCTTGAGCAATTACCTGATAAGTTCCATGCTCGCGGGCTACTTCAATAAAAACGGTGTAATTACCTGCTTTTACCAATTTCCCGCTATCGTCTTTTCCATCCCATGATAAGCTATATTTACCTGGACCACGTGTTGCAGAACTTGTTGAGCTTAGTTTTCCTTCTGCTCCTTTTTTAAACTCATCGCCATTGGCACGGCTCCACGATTTTAAATCTGGCAACCAACGGGGTTTGTTATACCAAATAGCCAGATTACGTACAGGGCTTTTAGCTGCATCCTCAATCCATACTGCCACAAACGGACGACGGACACGTTTACCATCTGTAGATTCGATATTGGCAATTTCTAAGTTTACCACTAATTCATATTTAGTATTCCAAAGTTTATCAGCTTTGCTTGCTTTTCCTAAAACAATAGCCGGCTTATTTAAAGCAAGCTCGTAATTAGCCCATTCTTTGCTTCTAATTTCTTTGCCATCTTTAGTGATTAACAAGTAGGCGATGTCATTTCTAGTCGCAGTCAATGCCTCGATCTCGGCAATAGAAAGTACATTAAAAGAAGTAGCCAAAGCACCTGCTTCACTAGCATCAGGGCCAATAACCGTTGCACTGATTATTTCCGAAGCAGGTTTTCCAGTGCGTGGATCAACAATATGCGAATACCATTTTCCATTTACATTAAAACCCCTGCGGTAATTACCACTGGTTGCCACGGCCATATTCCACACTTTGATTGTTGTTAGTGCGGCATCGTTCTCGGCATCAGCTTTAGGGTTTGCTATTTCGATAGCTTCTGGCTGATTTCCTTTAATTACCATATCGCCACCAATATTCACAACCACGTTTTCAATTCCTGGGCTTTGAAGCGCTTTCTCAGCGGCTTTATTAATGATATAACTTTTTGCAAAAGAATTCAATGCCAATGGTGCATCATCTAAACGGGTAACCGTTTTATCCTGTTCGTTTAAAATGTAGTGTTTTTGTTTAACCAAAGTAACTGCATGCGCTAATGCTTCAGCAGATGGTAAACGATCTTCGGCAGCTGCTTTTTTCCAAACATCACCTATTACTTTAGCTGATGCATCAAGCGCGCCATTGGTTAATACTTTATAATTCTCAAATTGCTTTAAAATTTCAAACAAATCTGCCGAAACTTTGGTGGTTTGTTTACCATTGCTCATCCATTTACTAAACTCGCTGTCAGCTTTATAAGCACTCAAAATATCATCTAACCTATCTATTTCGTTTAATGCACGTGTTTCGGCTAAATCTGCATCGGCCTGATTGGTTGTTTTAAATTTTAATTCTAACGATGTGCCCAATACATTTTCGTAGTTGGAAACAAATGTTCTTAAAGCTTTTTTCGGGCTAACAAATGCAGATGCACTTATTACCAATAAAAAGGCAGCGGTTAAGTGTTTAAACTTCATATTTAATGAATAATTGAGATTTTAAAATGCAAAGAAAGGGGTTTATTTGGAATAATTTTAAATAAGCAGAAATATATTTGAAATAATACAAAATTTCGGGACTAAAATTCATTGACAACCGTCTGTTTAATACCCTGGTTATTGACGTTAATTTAACACGAGGGTTTAATGATTCTTAAAATTTTCTCTTTGTGCAGAATTGCAATCGCACGATCAAGTAGCGGGGCTTTTGGCATGGGGTTTTACGCTTTAAGCTTTTTTTTCCTATTTTCGCTTGTAAGATGCTTAATATACAATCTAAACTCCCTGGCGTAAGTACCACCATTTTTTCGGTGATGAGTAAACTTGCAGCAGAACACAATGCCATTAATCTTTCTCAGGGATTTCCTGACTACGCCTGCGATCTAAAACTAGTTGAATTGGTAAATAAAGCCATGCAAGATGGTTTTAATCAATATGCACCAATGCCTGGTTCTACTTTTTTAAAAGAAACTATTGCTGAGAAAGTTGAAAAATTATATAACATAAAATATAATCCTGAAACAGAAATTACGGTTACAGCAGGTGGAACGCAAGCTATTTTTACAGCATTGGCCGCTATTATCAATGCAGGTGATGAAGTTATCATTTTCGAACCAGCTTACGATAGTTACGCACCTACGATTAAACTGTTAGGCGGCCTGGTTAAAACCTACGAACTTGCCCCGCCGAGTTATGCCATTGACTGGGACATGGTTAAGAAATTATTTACAGCCAAAACCAGGATGATCATCTTAAATACGCCACAAAATCCAACAGGTAGTATTTTATCGTCAGATGATATGAAATCGCTTATTAAACTGATTACAGGCACCGATATTTTAATCTTGAGCGATGAAGTTTATGAACATTTAATTTACGATGAACAAAAGCACCAAAGTGTAATGCTTTATCCTGAATTAAAGCAAAGAAGTTTTATTGTAGCCTCCTTTGGTAAGCTCTTACATGCTACTGGATGGAAACTGGGTTACTGTTTGGCACCAGAGAAACTAACCAAAGAATTTAGGAAGGTACACCAATTTAATGTTTTCAGCGTTAATAGTCCCATGCAGCAAGCTATTGCCGATTATATTAAAGAACCAAAAAATTATACTGAAATAGGCACATTCTTTCAACAAAAAAGAGATTATTTCAGAAGTCTTTTGGCTGAAAGCCGTTTTAAGCTTTTACCTTGCAACGGTTCGTATTTTCAATGCGCAAGCTACAGCAGTATCAGCGATGAAAAAGACACTGATTTTAGCATGAGGCTGATCAAGGAATTTGGCGTGGCCACCATTCCGGTTTCTGCATTTTACCAAAAAGCAACCGATCATAAAATTATCAGGTTTTGCTTTGCTAAAGAAAACGCTACACTTGCCTTAGCGGCAGAGAAATTAAAAAACGTTTAACCAGACTAAACCTATATACAATGGAAGCACCTGTGTACACTCAAATAGAAAATCTGAAAGTAACTGTCTTTCAGGCCTATCTTTTTTGGGAAAACATTGAGAAAAACCTTTTGAATCTGGCACTTAGATTATCGATGGGTGTAAGGGAGAAAACCGATATTATTATTTTACCCGAAATGTTTAACACAGGTTTTAGCATGAATTCTGAAGCCTTAGCCGAAGAAATGGGTGGAAAAACGATGCAGTGGATGCAAAAAATGGCACATCAGTACAACTGCGTAGTTACGGGAAGCATCATCATAAAAGAAAACAATCAATATTTTAACCGTTTAATCTGGATGGAGCCAGATGGTAAAAACCAGCATTACGATAAACGCCATTTGTTTGGCATGGGTGATGAAGATCACCACTTTAGTCCGGGTAAAGAAAAACTTATTGTCGAACTTAAAGGATGGAAAATCAGATTAGCCATTTGTTACGATTTGCGTTTTCCGGTTTGGTTACGCAATGTAGATCAGGAATACGATATCTTACTCTTAGTTGCCAACTGGCCTGATAAACGATCGGCACATTGGAAAGCATTAATTCCGGCAAGGGCAATAGAAAACCAAAGTTATGTTATTGCTGTAAACCGCGTTGGGCATGATGGAAATCAGATTTACCACAGTGGATTATCCATGTGCTTAGATCCTTACGGTAATACCGTTTATTATAAACCAGAAGACGAAGATTTATATACATTCAGTATTAATTACGAAGAGTTGGTTAAAATCAGAAGACAATTTCCATTTTTAAAGGATGCAGATCGGTTTACCATTAGTTAAATTAATAACCGATATTCTAATTACAATAATCAAACTGGAGCGATCGGTTCAACAATTTAGCAATCACAACAATGTAACAATTGAAAAGTAGCGATTGATACATCAATTACCTAGTTAAACGATTTAAACAATTAACCACCACAAACAATAACCACACACATGTTTAACCGCCGCAAATTTATAAAAGCATCTGCCCTATCGGCTGGATTGCTGGCTATTGATAAAAGTAGTATCGCTAATGTAATTCCGCACAAAGAAACAAAAGCAGAAAATTTCCCGATTGTAATTTCTACCTGGGACTTTGGAATTGCGGCTAATGCTGATGCATGGAAGGTCTTATCAACCGGTGGACGTGCCTTAGATGCTGTAGAACAAGGGGTTTGGGTACCTGAAGCTGATGAGAAAAACCAATCTGTTGGATATGGTGGTTTGCCAGATCGCGATGGACATGTTACCCTCGATGCCTGTATTATGGATGAACTCGGTAACTGTGGCGCCGTTTTAGCACTCGAACATATTAAACACCCTATCTCGGTTGCGCGTAAAGTGATGGAAAAAACGCCGCACGTAATGTTGGCTGGCGATGGTGCTTTGCAGTTTGCGTTAGAACAGGGTTTTAAAAAAGAAAACTTACTTACTCCTGCCAGCGAAAAAGCTTGGAAAGAATGGTTAAAAACGGCGAAATATGCGCCTGTAATGAACATCGAAAATAAGCTCTACCAGAAAGCTGCGCCGCAAAAACTTCCTGGAAACCAATATAATCACGATACCATTGGCATGCTCGCAATCGATGCTAAAGGAAACATTTCTGGTGCCTGTACAACCAGTGGCATGGCCTATAAATTACATGGAAGAATTGGTGATAGCCCGATTATAGGCGCTGGCCTTTACGTAGACAATGAAGTTGGTGGTGCAACTTCAACAGGTGTAGGTGAAGAGGTAGTAAGAAACGTTGGATCATTTTTAGTGGTAGAATTAATGCGTCAGGGTTATACTCCCGAAGCCGCCTGTAAAGAAGCGGTAATGCGTATCATTAAAAAGAAACCCGAAACTGCCAAAAACATACAGGTCGGATTTTTAGCTATCAACAAAAAAGGCGAGTATGGTGCCTACGCCATCCAGAAAGGTTTTAGCTATGCCGTTTGCGATGCAGAAAAACAAGATCTTTTAATCAAAGGCAAAAGCTATTATTAATATGTTGAATTTTCCCAAACGATTAACAAAAATGAAACGGTAAATGGGATTATTATCTAAAATTTTCGGAAAGAAAAATGTTGCCGAGCGCGAGGGTGAGCCAGATATGGTTTATGTACCGAGCGAAGATGAACGCATGAACTGGGCGATCGAAAAAGCCAATTTAACCCTTTGGTATTTCGAAGAAAGTTTAAAAAACAAACAACCTTACCAAAACTATTTTTCTATTAAAGTACTCATTACCGATGGTGATGAAGGCGAACATATTTGGTTAACAGACCCACATTTTGACGATGAAGGAAACTTATTTGGTACCGTTGGAAACGAACCGGTAAATATTCGTTCTGTAAAATTTAATCAAAAAATCGGCATAAAGCGCGATTTAATCTCTGATTGGATGACTATTGAAAACGGCAGATTAATTGGCGGTTATACCATACGGGCCATTAGGGATGGCGTTGCAGAAAAAGAGAAAGCAGCATTTGACAACAGCATAGGTTTATATATTGATGAGGGCGTTGATCATTTTAAAGCCAATCTCGAAACACCGGAAGGTGCGATTCTGGCGATTGAAAAAGCCTACAATAATAAAGATATTGATGCTGCCATAACCTGTAAGGATTTTTTTGAAGAAGCTAAATCCTTACTTTCTGTGATGAAAATGGAGATTGATCAGGATATCATCAACGAAACTGCCGAAGTGCTTAAACTATCTTTTATCAACAATATAGAAGAACATGGTTTTCCTAATTTTTCCACTATCCAAAATGCTTTTCCGGAACGTAAAAAAGTTGGCGAAACCCACTGGGTAATTACAGAGGTATGCTGGTATCCGGATGGCGGAAAATCAGTGCAGTTACTTAACACCTACAAATCGCCAAAGGGATGGGTGGTTTTAGGGCCAGCAGGGCCACAGGAATAATTTAAATTAATAAATCTAATATCATGAGTGAAGTGGCAATTGGTTGCTTAGAAGTATGTGCTAATTCCTATCAGTCGGCATTGGCTGCGCAAAATGGTGGAGCAAAAAGAGTGGAGTTCTGTGATAACCTGGCAGAAGGTGGTACAACACCAAGTTATGCTCAAATTGCCCTGGCTAAGAAAAACCTATCCATCGAAGTTTGGCCAATTATTCGTCCACGTGGAGGCGATTTTCTGTATTCCGAAATCGAATTTGAGTTAATGAAAGAAGATATAAAAATCTGCAGATCATTAAATTGTGAAGGTGTAGTTACCGGAATACTTAAAGCTGATGGCACTATCGATAAAGAAAGATGCGCTGAATTAATTGAGTTGGCAAAACCTATGGAGGTGGCTTTCCACAGGGCATTTGATATGAGCAACGATATGGATCAGGCTCTGGAAGATTTAATCGCACTTAAAATAAAAAGAGTGCTCACCTCCGGAGGTGCTTCTTCTGCAATTCTAGGGGCAGAAAAACTGGCACAGCTGGTAAAAAAAGCAAATGGCCGAATTACCATCATGCCTGGTGCAGGTATCAATGAAAACAACATCAAACCCCTCATTGATCAAACTGGTGCCACACAATTTCATGCCTCTGCCAAAGAATTTGTACCAAGTAAAATGGAATTCAGAAATACGGAAACCAAAATGGGCAGTATTGAGGACGAATATCGATACGAACTCACTTCCGAAATAAAAGTAAAGGCTTTGGTAGATGGTATAAATAGTTTTATAAATCATTAATTTCAAACCGTCGTCTATTTAAAGCACAAGCTGTACTGATTTAATATCAGTAGCGAAATACCTGAAATTACAGGCTGCGAGGTATCGTCATTGCGAAGCCGATTTTTCATCGGATGAAGCAATCTTTCCTGCTGCGATAAGATTGCTTCGTCGTTCCTCCTCGCAATGACGCCCAATTTTTAAACTTAATAGAGTCTTTATTTATAACGAAGACTGCAAGTGGCTTTATACATGCCTCTGTTCCATAAACCCGGTAAAAGCGGCAGCCTCCGATCTTTTATCGGAGCTATAGCGAATAACGGGACTGCTGTTTCCAAAGCATTACTGAACACTCATTTTCTAATTAAAAACCTAATCATAAGATACATGTGTTAGATTTTTATTCGCATTATGCTATAAATTATTAAAATCATTTTTAACATCCAATACTTTGAGCTGGGTTCACATTTTGTTAGCTATTTTATTTAGTTGTTCCTGTTCAGGTACGTAAACTCAGGGAACAAAAACTGTATACATTCCATTAATATTCAAGTAATTAGTTATATTTAATCAAACTAATTATCATGAAAAAATTATCATCCCTGATTATGGCTACCTTACTTTTCGCAGCATGTGAAAATAAGGAAGCTAAAACTACTGATATGGCAGTAGCAGCAGATAGTACCAAGTACCCGTATACCATTAAACAGGTGCAAAACTGGGAAATGAACCCCGATACAAAAAATGCGGTAACCGCAATGACCCTTATTAAAACATTCGAAAGTTTAGATACAGCCAGTATGAGCAAGGTGCTTGCCGACAGTGTGGCCTTAGACCTGGATGGTTACAAATTTAAAGGGACAAAATCTCAGCTCTTGAAAGAATTACAAGGCGAATTCGACAAAATGAAGGGCTTTAAAATCGACATGCAAGACATGGAATCGGTTGTGAACAAAGATAAAAGTGAAGAATGGGTAAGCCTGTGGTACAACCAGGTGTCTTCGACAAAAGATGGAAAAACCGATACAGTGGCTTTATTTAACGATATTAAATTGAAAAATGGAAAAGTGGTGAGACTATCTGAATATGTTCAGCACCCGATGAAGAAGTAGATTTTTTTTTTAGAAATTACGACAAAACAGGGAAATATTCCCTCGTTTTTTTTGGATTGTTTTTTTTCATTCTATATTTACAAAAAATATTAACGCTCATATTATGGAAAACCAAAGCGACAGTTTATGTAACAGCTGCTACAGACCATTTGTTCCTTCAGATACCTACTGCAACAATTGCGGCTTCCCTTTTCAAGGAACCAAAGAAGAAAAAGACCATCACATTGCGAACAGAACCGTTAAGGAGATAGATCTTAGTGATTTGAATAGATCGGTAGAGAGCGCCTGTAATTCGCTGTATTGGATTGCCGGTATAAACGCCGTATCAGCTATTTTTATATTCTTTACTGCAGCACCAGAAGATCAGTTTACATTATTAATTATGAATGTCATCCTGGTTGGAGCATTTTTGGCTTTTGGTGTTCTAGGCAAAACCAAACCTATTACGGCCATGGTTTCAGGCCTATCACTTTATGTAATTATTCAAATCTTAAATCTAATCGCCGATCCGACTACTATTTTTAAGGGCATTATTTTCAAAGTTCTGATCATCGTTTACCTAGTTAAAGGTATAAGAGCAGTTCTTGAGGCTGATAAAATAAAAAAAGAGCTTAACATCGAATAACTTGGAGGAGCTGCAGATTTCTGATAACTTATGTGATCATTGCCAAAACAAAGTTTCGGTAGGCCATAAATTCTGTAGCCATTGCGGTAGCGCCCAAAATTATAAGGAAGTTGTAATTCACAGTAAGAAGTGGCCAAACATACAACAAATTGGCCTGTTCTTTATGATAGAGATATTGTGTTGTACAACTTCATTGCTCATAGAAGAACATTCTTTAACTACACTTTTTTGTATCGATGGCATAATGGGTATCGCTGCCCTTTTGTTCTTTTTTAATAGCTGGTCGGAAACTAAAAATATATTAAAATGGCCGGGGTTTTCCGTTTGGAAACTGATGGGCTTAATAACAGCAACTATTCTGGCTTCCATTATGGTCACATTTGTGGTTGACCATTTAAACGAGCTTGTTTTTAAAAAGGAAATGGAATATTACTCCATATTCGCATTTCATAAATATGGTACCTGGTTAATGTTTGCCTCTATAGCCCTCTACCCTGCTATATTCGAAGAATTGGCTTACAGAGGCTATTTAATGCAGAAGTTATTAAGTGTGGTTGACGAAAAGGAAGCTATTTATATTTCCTCTATTTTATTTTTCGTCATTCATTTCAGCCTGATTTCGGTATTCTGGTTGCTGCCTTTTGCTTTGTTTCTTGGTTGGCTCAGAATTAGAACTAAAACCTTGTGGTATGGTATTTTTATTCACTTTTTCTTTAATCTTACCGCTTGCTTTTTAGACCTTTACCCGCTGGAAGACCTCTTTGGATTAGTTTTTCAGCACTAATCCCCACTTCCGGGAACATAGTGCAATCCTGGTGTAAGGTAATGAAGCAAAATAACTCTCGAATAGCGGTAATTAATTGGAGATAACAATAAAACACCCGTTAAGATTAAACTTACATAATACCACAGGTTTTCATAAATTAAAGGCAAGCCTAAAACATACGATGCTACTCCAATGGTAATAATTTCTGCAACGTTCATGGCATAGCTTACAAACATCGCTACGTAGAAAAATCCGGGTTCACGTTCAAATTTTAAATTGCAATGCGGACAGGTAATATTTGTTTTTTGTAATCTGAAAGAATAAGCACTTCCGGTAAAGATATCTCCTTTGCGGCAGCGCGGGCATTTACACTGTAAAAATGCTTGAAATTTAGATAACTCAGCCATAATCTTCTAATTTAATAGAACAAAGGTAAGGCTAAAATTAAAAACTAATTTATGATCTACGTCATGTTTGAGGGATTAGTATATTGGTTCACTAGTTCATTAGTCATTTGTTCCAAATAAAATGCTAAACCTTTACTATTTTCCCTTTAATGGTTTTGATCAGGCCTTTTTCGGCTAGTGTTTTAGTGCCACGGATAACTGTTTCTACCCTCAAACCAGTCATATCGGCTAATTCTTGTCGCGTTACCTTTAAATTTTCACCTACAACAATATCATCGAGAAGGTAATTGATAATCGTTAATAATCGATGCTCTGCTTTTTCGCTCGCCAGTTCTTCCAGCATCATCGATTTATAAAAAAGGCGGCGACTTAGCGTCCGGATCAGGTCCATGCTAAAATCGGGTTCGTTTTTGATCAAACCAAAGAAATCTTCTTTATTTACAGCAATAATGTGCGAATCTTTATTGGTGATGGTAAAAGCTAAATAAGGCCGGTCGATTAATAATGCAGGTTCGCCAAAATACTGTCCCGTTTTAAAAACTCCTTGAATAAATTCCTTTCCTTCATCGCTAACGGTAACCATTCTTACCTCACCTGATTTGATAAAATACACGTAGCGCGGCTGCATACCGGGCTCGTAAACAACCGAATCTTTTGGATAGCTTTTGAGTTTTAAACCTTTATCAATCAGTTTTTGGAAGTTCATCATTGCTTATAGTAGTTTAATCTGCTCAAACAGTCGTCATTCCCGCGCAGGCGGGAATCTTAAAGCCTATTGCATTACGATTATTCATAAGTTTCCCTTGTTTCAAAGGCATTCATGAGCACTCCGTGGTTCCCAATCAACCCGATAGCTATCGGGTTGGGAATGACGCTAATGACAAGAATTATGAAAACTACCCTAATGTTTCTTTCATTAAACGGGTGTAAAACTCTTTCAGTGTAATACCCATTGCCGCTACCTGTTGTGGGATAAAACTGGTTGCTGTTTGCCCGGGAATGGTATTGATTTCGATAAAATAGAACTTACCAGTTCCTTCTTCCAGGAAATAATCAACACGTACCACTCCCCTGCAATTTAGTTTCTTATATACGTCCTTTACCACCTGCTGTACGCGACTCACCTCTTCTTCATTCATTCTGCCTGGTGTAATTTCTTCAGTTGCGCCTGGCGTATATTTGGCTTCGAAATCAAAAAATTCATTTGCCGGGATAACTTCTGTGGTTGGCAAAACAATAATTTTTCCTTCAGCGCCAAAAATGCCTATCGAAAACTCTCTACCACTAACAAACTCTTCAATTAAAATCTGATCATCTTCTTTAAAAGCCTTTTCTAAAGCACTTTCCAAGTCATCGGCATATTTTACCTTACTCATGCCAATGCTACTGCCCCCACTATTTGGTTTAACAAAATAAGGCAATCTTAGATCTTGCTTAATCTGATTTAAATTATAGTTGCCGCCTTTAAATATCTGAACAGATTTTGCGGTGTACAGGTTATCAATGCCTTCTACAACTGCTTTGGTGTAACCTTTATTCATCGTAATTGACGAAGTTAGCGCATCACAGGCCGTGTATGGGATACCTAACATATCAAAATAGCCTTGTAATTTCCCATCCTCGCCAGGCGACCCATGGATAGCAATAAAAACGCCATCGAACTTAATTTTTCTTCCTTCAAGCGTTAAGGAAAAATCATTTTTATCAATTTCAATTTTAACAGAATCAGCAGGTTCATAAAACCAGCCCTTTTCGTTCAGCATAATTTTATACACATCGTATAAATTGGGGTCGATATTTTGAGCAATAGTGGCTGCGCTTTTCACCGAAACAACCCATTCGCCTGTGGTACCGCCTGTTAACAATGCTATCGTTTTCTTCATGTTAAAAATCCTTTTATAAATAGAAATTGAATATAAATATATCCTCAAAAATATAAATATCTTTGTGCTTTAGTAATATTGAAGGAGAGAATTTATTGAATGATTGAATGAGGAAATGGATTCTATAATTCAATCAATCATTAAAATAGTTACATTTGAGCTTGTACGCATAACCCAAATTAAGATTCATGTCTAAATTTATAGATTATTTAAAAACCAAATCGTTTAGAAACAATATTTTAGCTGCAATAATAACTGTTGTTGTGCTTCTACTGGTCGCTTTTTTTAGTTTAAGATATTATACCAAACACGGACAGGGCCTAAATGTACCTATGGTAAAAGGCTTATCTTTTGAGCAGGCAGTTAAGAAACTCGAAGATGCCGGATTAAAATATGAAGTAGATTCTGTTTTTATTATGGATCAACCTGCAGGAATTGTAATTGATCAGGATCCTGATCCCAATACTTTTGTAAAAGATAACCGTACCATTTACTTAACCATTAATGCAGGTAAAACACCGAATACAAAATTCCCTGATATAGCGTTTAAGACCTTAAGAGAAGCACAGGCTATAATAGAGAGCTCGAGATTAAAACTCGGCGATACCACCTATAAGCCAGATGTAAGCCGCGATGTGGTTTTAGAAGCTTCTTTCGGCGGCCAGCCAATAGCAGTCGGACAGATTGTGCCTGTTGGCTCGAGGATTAACCTGGTATTGGGCGATGGACGTGGAAACGAAGAAGTAGATATTCCACAATTGATGGGATTAACAATGGATGAAGCGAAATTTAGCCTAAGAGGTTCGAACCTGAGTTTAGGTACTATTATTTACGACGGACCTATTACCGATAGTGCTGCTGCCATTATTACTAAACAAGATCCTATGCTGGTTGATTCGTTAACCAAAGTGGCTATAGGCACAAAGATTAACATTACCCTATCTAACAAACAACAATAAACACGTATCATATTTACAGATGACTGAAGTAGAAAAAAAGAACATGAGTACAGGCAAAAAAGTGGCAATAGTGATTGCGCTTGTTGTTATTTTAATTGCCGGTTACTTTGCGTTAAATATTTACAGGCTTTACTTTGCCCCTAACGTTACCGAAAATCAAAAATATCTATATATCAAAACCGGAAGCAGCTACGATGATCTGATCGCCGAAATTAAAAAGAAAGATCTGGTAAAAAGTATCTCATCTTTTACTGCAGCTGCCGGAAAAATGAATTTAGTTACAAGTGTAAAACCCGGCCGTTACCGTTTAACCAAAGGAATGACCAACCGCAGTTTGATTAACTTAATTAAAGCTGGAAATCAAGATCCGGTTAAATTGAAGTTCCACAACATCCGCAAGAAAGAAAACTTCGCTGCATATCTGGCCAGCAATCTGGAAGCCGATTCGTTAAGCTTTATCAATGTTTTAGATTCTATGGTGCTGATTAGCAAATATGGTTTTAACCAGGATAATGTGTATGCCATGTTTATTCCGAATACTTACGAGATGTACTGGAATATTTCGCCGGTTGATTTCTTTGAGCGCATGCACAAGGAATATGATAAATTCTGGACAGCCGACCGCAAGCAAAAAGCAGCAAGTTTAAACCTGACTCCGGTACAGGTATATACACTGGCTTCTATTGTTGATGCAGAGGCGCTTTACGACAAAGAAATGCCCATTATAGCAGGTTTGTATTTAAACCGTTTAAATAAAGGCATATTGTTACAGGCCGATCCAACGGTGATTTTTGCAAACAACGATTTTACGGTAAAAAGGGTAACCGGAAAATTATTACAGGTACAATCGCTTTACAACACTTATAAATACGCTGGTTTGCCTCCAGGGCCGATTATGATGCCAAGTATTAATGCAATTGATGCCATACTAAACCGCGATAACAACAATTACATTTACATGTGTGCCAAAGAAGATTTTTCCGGCTACCATAACTTTGCTGAAAATAAAGCACAGCACGAAATCAATGCAAAGAAATATCGTGAAGCTTTAAACAAAAGAAACATTTTTAAATAATGTATAGCCACAGCACAAAAATCAGGGTCCGGTATGGCGAAACCGATCAAATGGGTTATATGTATTACGGCAATTATGCACAGTACTACGAAGTAGGCCGGGTAGAAATGTTGCGCAGTTTGGGCATGAGCTATAGCTCGATGGAAGCTGATGGAATTATGATGCCTGTTTTGGAATTAAAATGCAAATATATTAAACCTGCTCTATACGATCAGAAAATTACCGTAAAAACAATCATCAAAACGACGCCAGGCATCAGGATCTTTTTCGAATACGAGTTGTATAACGAAGAAGATGAGCTCATAAATGTTGGGGCCACTACACTGGTTTTTGTTGATATGAAGAAAAATAAACCTACAAATCCGCCTGAAAATTTTATGAAAAAACTATCGGTGTTTTTTTAATTAACAAATACAATGGAATGGTTACATAGGCAATTATTACATCTTAAACTCTATTCTAGATTTATCGAATGGACGAAGGGATGTGTTTTGCCTGGTTTTAGCCCACTTCCATTGTATACTGTAGCTACATTTTTCTTTCGTGAAATTGGCAAAGATGCTTTGGTAAACAAATCATCATCATTAGCTTATAGTTTCATGCTGGCTATCTTCCCAGGCATTATCTTCTTATTTACGTTAATTCCTTTTATTCCAATTAAAGGCTTCCAGGATCAGTTGTTAAACTTAATACAGCTTGTACTTCCACACAATGCTTTTGATGCTTTCGAAACCACATTGAAAGACATCATAAAAAATCAGAACAGGGGCTTATTATCTTTCGGTTTTTTATCGGCCATATTTTTTGCCACCAATGGGGTTAAAAACTTAATGAAGGCTTTTAATAAATCATCATTGATTATCGAAACCAGGGGCTGGTTAAAACAACGCTTAATTGCACTGGTATTAACTACGATTATTTGTTTTTCCATTATCATCTGCATCAGCGCTATGACTCTGGGAGAAGTTTTACTGAATAAGATCACAAACGAACTCCACATTAAGGGTAGTTTCCTGGCTTTTGCAGTACAGTTTACCCAATGGGCACTACTGGCTATTTTATATTTTTTAACGGTATCTATATTATATCGATACGGGCCAGCACATTCAAAAAAGTGGCGTTTCTTTAGTGCAGGCTCCTGGCTGGCTACCATTTTAGCTTTCCTTACTATTTGGGGCTTTTCTTTTTACATTAACCATTTTGCGTCATATAACAAAGTTTACGGCTCTATCGGAACATTAATCGTAATCATGATCTGGCTTTACCTCAACTCTTTGATTTTATTGATCGGTTTTGAGCTGAATGCGAGCGTGGATGTAAGTAAAAGAAGTGTGAAGATTATCCGCCCAACCTTTAATTTGTTCAAAAAATCAGAGCCGATTGAAGAAAATATACAGAAGAAATAATTTTTTTCTCCCTCTGTGTTAAGTAATTATCAAGTTTATATAAAAAAAAAGCATTCACAGTTTGCAGTTTTAATAGGAGTTTGTACTTTTGCGCCGGAGAGTTGGCAGAGTGGTCGATTGCGGCAGTCTTGAAAACTGTTGACTTGTTAAAGGGTCCGCGGGTTCGAATCCCCCACTCTCCGCCAAAAAATCAAAGCCTGAGTCGTAAGATTTCAGGCTTTTTTCATTTATCGAAACATCCATCCCATTCTAGTAAAGGTCTAATGTCAATATGGTAAGCCATTCGGCACAACAAAAATAATTTAAAACGCTTAACTTAACGATATTGAACGCAAGCCTTGAAAAATCTGTGCGTTTACTATTAATTATCGACTTTTTCTCAATTCAGAATATAATTCAATTAAATTACCTTCGGGGTCTCTGAAGTGCACGACTCTAGTCCCCCAATCTGACATCGATTTCGGCTCTCCTAAAAAATTTACTTCCTTATTTCGAAGCGAAGCGTACACTTGATCCACACTGTCTACCTGCAAAATAATTACAGCTTTATCTTGTTCAAACTCATTTTTGTTTACTACTTTATTTATAGCATTATTCATAATGTCAGCTTTAAACAAAGCAAGTCCGGAAGGGCATCCAATATTGAAACTTGCATAATTGTCGCCCAAACCGCCCCAAGAGCATTCCAAACCCAGAACGTCATTGTAAAATGTAAAGCATTTATCAAAGTCGTTCACTAATAACCTGATGTTACTAAATTTCATTTTGTCTTTCTTTAATTGTTTAATAGTACAAAATTACCGTTCTTTCATCGTGGCTAATTGTAAAAATCGGTCGTTTTTGTTTTCAAATAGCTTTGTTGGATTGTTTCCCGTAAATTCTTTCAAATCTTTAATGAAATGTGATTGGTCGAAATAATTTTGTTCAGGAAAGAAATGGCCCTTTTTAACGGATGAAAAAGACGCGAAACATTTCAAAATCTTGCAATATGATTTTAAAGGGATACCAAATCTATCTTGGAAATAACGATTGATTTGTCTTCTACTCCAAAATACATGTTGAGAATATTCTTCGACTGACAGTCCGCCATTGGTCTGATATAGCAAATTGAACAAATTCTCTCTTCTAATGTCAATATCTTTTTGATTGGATGTGGCTGAAAGGATAGTTTTATTCAATTTTTCAATGATTGTTTCAACATTATGAAATGAAAGTTGATCTAGTTGCCAAAACATGTTATTCATTAATTGTTCGCTATCCAAAAGTGCTGATATTTTCTGTCTTAAAATGTAGTCAGCCGCCAATAATTTGAACCGCACTCCAAATACTTGCCTGTTTGGCTCAATGGAAACATCCACCGATTTTGTCCAAAGTCCTGTCAGCGAAATTTCTTGTTGCTCATAATTGTCAAGTGAAACGATAAGGTCAAAATAGCCATCCGGCAAAATTGTAAAGTCCAGTTTTTCTGCAGTGCAATTGTCGAACCACCAATAGCTCTTTATGAATTTGGCTAGTAATTGGTCTGGAGGAAATTCTTTGTAAATCACTTATTCTGACGAAGATTTTTTATTATCGGTGTTAAGGAAACATGAATGATAGGTTTCTGCGCATAGCAAAACTACAATATTTATATTTAGGTTATCAGTACGTTTATTCAAAATCTCGATTAACCCCTTCCAATGCAAGTCTTAGTGCCTCGGACTTAATATCTTAATACGCTCGATATTGGCAGTTTAGCCTAAGTCTTAGCGCTTAAGGGACATTAAACCATAGAATGTTATCCACCCTTAAATACAATTCACATCTTACGTCCAATATTAGCTAGCGCAAGTAACCCCTAATAAAGTCGCATTAACCCCCACTGGCTTTAACTTTTTACTGCCATCTTTGTTAAGACAGTGGAGCAGCAACCATTTAAAAACGGGCGAACCGAAAAGCCATATGAGTAGGATCAGAAAAAATCTATTTTATGTCTAACAACCAAGTTTCATTACACAGAGTAATTAAGGCATCTCCTGAAAAGTTATATCGTGCATTCATCGAGCCTGTAGCACTTGCTTCCTGGATGCCACCCTACGGCTATCTGGGTACGGTACACCAAATGGATGTTAAAGTGGGTGGTACTTTTAAAATGTCGTTCCAGAATTTCACTACGGGCAATAGCAATTCCTTCGGTGGTGAGTACCTGGAGGTTAAGCCGAATGAGCTGCTGAAGTTCACAGATAAATTTGATGATCCTAACATGCCAGGAACCATCGTAAATACGATCAGATTAAAAAAGACTTCAGTAGGTACAGAACTGGAAATTTTACAGGAAAATATACCAGCAGCCATACCTGCCGAAATGTGTTACCTGGGTTGGCAGGAATCGTTAGAAAAACTGATTAAATTGGTAGAGCCAGAAATACCTGAAGGTTAACTGGTTTATGGTTGGCAGCTTAGAAAATGGGGCGCCAATGCGGGGAGGAACAAAAGCCTATCCCGACTTTCGGGGAAGCAACCTTTCCTGGTGCGATAAGATTGCTTCATCCGATAAAAAATCGGCCTCGCAATGACGATCCATCTATACCGATCAGCTCACCTCCTTTTTTAAGAGGCATAGATATGCCTATATTACACCAGGTTAACCTTCGATAAATCGGCGCCTAAACCTTTGAGTGAAGCATAGGTTAGCTTATCCATCGTTGCCCCTTCAAAGCAGATCGTTTTAATAGCCTTGTAATATTTATTGGTGAGGGCGAAGGTAGAGCGAAAAGATACATTTTTAAGGGTTGCACCTTTAAATGTAGTTTCGTTAAGTGCTGCGTTGTGAAACAGCACCCCTGTAAAAGTCTGCCCATCCAAACGCAGTCCACGCAGATCGGAATAGTCAAAGTCTACCCCCTCAAACACGCAGTTTTCAAAAACCGTTTTCCTTAAATCGGTCTTGCTCAGTTTTACCTCAGTTAACTTGGTATTACTGATTGTTGCGCCGGCCAGTTCTAAAGCATAGAATTTTGTACGCACCAAAATGGCCTGACCAAAATTAGTGGCTGTAAGATCAGTAGCCGACAGGCTGCAATCGGTGAGGTTTGCAGCTTGAAAACTGGCTTCACGTGCATCGCTACCCAGAAACGAACTGCCAGTCAGGTCAGCACCAGTAAAATCTGAGCCGCGTAAATTACTCCCGTTAAATTTCAGCTTATGCGCGATAATACCAGCAAAATCAGTCTTAGCGAGATCGTTCCCGCTAAAATTGGTCAACAGCTGTGGCTGATGTGAATCTGTTAAACTGTTTACCTCTGGTACAGTCTCTTCAACCGCACTGATGGCATTTATAGAAGAGCGGTTTTCTGAAAAATAATTGAGGTCTACATCCAGAATTTTGGCGAGTTGGTTCAAGGTAATAATGTCTGGCATTGACTCTCCCCGCTCCCATTTCCCAACGGCCTGTGGACTTACAAATACATGTCCGGCAAGTCCGGCCTGAGACATGTTTATTTTTTTTCGTGCTCCCGCGATTTTATTGCCAATCATTTTTGCATCCATACGTACTGTCTTTTTTTAATCTTTCGACATTGCAAATGTAGCCAGCCTGTTAGCCAGATTCAGCAAATCAGCCGATCATTATAGTTGTAATTACGCTACTTATTGTTGCTTTTTAGCAACCAGTGGTTGTATTTAAGCTACAAGCGAATTTCTAAAAGCTTTAAGGCTTAATCCTCTTTGCGATTTGAAAAATTTGTTCAAATGGCTTTCATCTGTAAAACCCAACTCATACGCAATTTCGCTGATCCGCATGTTACTGAAACGTAAACGGGCCTCAACCAGTTTAATCCTTAAATTGGCAATATATTGCTGAAGCGTTTCGTTGGTATGTTTCTTAAAATATTTTCCAAAGTAATTCTCAGAAATACCAAATTGGCTACTCAGTTTTTCGGCCCTTAATTTCTCAGGATTATAAATATTCGCCTGGATATAGTTTAGTAACGCCAAGGTTTTCTCTTCAGCATCTTCTTTAATGGCAGCAGGCAGGTATTTGGCAATATTCCGGGCTACCACAACAATCATCGTATCTACTATTTTCGCAATTAACTCTTTGTTATACAGATCGCGGTTTACATATTCGGCCATCATTGCATCAATAAGCGACCGAATAAAAGGTTTATCTGAGAAGTTTTTTAGGATACAGCCTGGTTGATGACTGGCATTCTGCAGAATATATTCCATCCGCTGTACATCATCGGTACGAAAATCCTTCGATCGGATATATACATTTCCAAAACGGAGAAAGAAAAATTCGGTAGTGGTTTCTATCTCAAACGAATGGCAATCTTCTGGCGTAATCAGAAACATATGACCGGCATAATAATCAAATTTATTGTTATTGATGCACTGTTTTCCTGTGCCCGATAAAACATATACCAGTTCAAAAAATAAATGTTTATGGCCTTCTTTCGGACATTCATCTAACTTCTTATAAATAATTTCAAAAGGTTCGTATAGCGTTTCTTTATTCATTTTGTGCTAAACCATAGCGCAAATTTACCAATTAAAAGCAAATTTATACTGAATAATGACACCATATCAGTTTATATTTGCCTTACAGAAATTATAACATTGTATATTAATATAAAGACATGAACGCCATAGGATTTAAAACCTCACTACCCATTTCGGCAGAAGAAAGTTTTATCGAATTTGAAACAGCTGTTCCACAACCTAGCGGACGCGATATACTGGTTAAGATAAATGCAATCAGTGTAAATCCGGTAGATTATAAGATACGCCAGAACAGTGCTAAAGATACAGTATTGGAAACGCCTAAAGTGATTGACTGGGATGCTACCGGAACGGTAGAAGCTGTTGGAGAGGCGGTTACTTTTTTTAAACCTGGCGATGCGGTTTATTATGCTGGTGACCTTACGCGCAGTGGCAGTAATACCGAATATCAATTGATAGATGAACGTATTGTGGGTTTAAAGCCAAGCACACTCAGCAATGCCGAAGCTGCTGCTATGCCCCTAACCGCACTTACAGCATGGGAATCGTTATACGATCGTATCCGCATCAGCGAACAAAAAGATAAAGGAAAAAGTATACTTATTATTGGAGGTGCCGGTGGTGTAGGTTCAATTGCCATACAGCTCGCAAAAAAAATAAGCGGACTAAAGGTAATTACCACAGCTTCGCGTACAGAAACCAAAGAATGGTGCCTGGAGATGGGAGCCGATTTGGTAGTAGACCATAAAAACCTGATTGAAGAAATACATGCAGGAGGTTATCAGGAAGTAGACTTTATACTAGATTTTGTTGATTTAAATAGCTATTGGGATGCCGTAGTAGAATTGATCAAACCGCAGGGACACATTGTTTCCATTACCGGTTCAGCCACTCCTATTGCGCTGAATAAGTTAAAAAACAAAAGTGTTACTTTTTCGTGGGAATTGATGTACACCCGTTCGATGTATCAAACCGCTGATATGGAAGAGCAACACCATATTTTAAATAAACTCGCCGAACTTTTTGACAATGGCACGCTTAAAACGACATTAAACACCAGGCTGAAAGGATTTACAGCAGCAAACCTAAAAGAAGCACACCGCTTATTAGAAAGTGGAAAAACGATTGGTAAGGTTGTAATCGAATATTAGGAATTATAGATATAGGTGGTACCATAAATATCGGATTGTAATCCTGATAAATCAGTTTTAAAAACAATGGATTGACGATATAGGATACGGGTATCGTCATTCCCAACCCGATAGCTATCGGGTTGATTGGAAACCACGCAGTGCACATGAATGCCTTTGAAGAGAAGAAAGCTTATGAATAATCGTAATGCTTGATAGGGGCCTGTCGGTTCCATTAAGATTCCCGCCTGCGCGGGAAAGACGACCAGTTTTCAGAATGTGCATTTAGTAGAAGTTAGTATTTAGCCAAAAACAAAGGAGCTGAATTATAAATTATGTTACAGTCTTTATTGCTTACGATAGCACGGAAACAAGAAAAGGCTACTCCTTTCGGAGCAACCTTCCCGTATTTTTGATCGATAAAATAAATTGGGCGGGTTATTTTTTCCCGCTCATATCCATAAAGATTGATTTGATGCCTTCCAAAAGCTCTTTGCTCTCGCTTGCCAGCACCAATGGAAACCATTCGTCTGTGTGCAATTCTATCACATGCTCATGGATCAGGTAATGCCTGCCAGATCTAACCCTTCGCCGATTGCCGGGAATGACTGTTCCTGATAACATTTTGATTATAATTTTCGTAATCATCCTAATGTATTTCGGAGAATCCTCATATTTACAATCAATAAAAAGGATCCATAATCCGTTCATCGTATTGTATTGTATACTTGCTTTCATTTATGAAGCTTATTAAAGATGATTACTAAGGAATGCCCGTTTTATAAGCTGAAGCCCCAGGCGATCCTGAGGCCTACAAAGTTGTTCGTATGGTCGCAGTGATAGAATTTGCCATTGCTTTCATAGCGTAATCCTGCATCGATATAATTATTGTTGTGCAGATAAAATATCATTCCTGCCTGTGGCGCGTATACAAACGCAGCTTTTTTGCCCTCAACACAATTTGTTTTATTTAAAAGAAAGGAGAAACCTATTTCCGACTGCAGATAAAGATTACTTCTGTAGAAATATTTTAAGCCTGCTTTAACTGGTACAAGCTGTAAATCATCTACCAGGCGGGAGTAGTTGCCCGATACAAAAATGTTATTGAATCCAGTATTTACCGAGGCATATAAAATGCTTTCGGTAATGGGAAATTCTGCCTGAACGGAAACGCCAAGCGGCGCCTCGTACTTTTTAGCCAAATAGCCAGTAGCCAAACCTGTTTCAATACCAACAGAATACCGGATACCGGTACCACCATAAACCTGTGATTGTGCTTTGGCGCCTTGAAAAGCAAACAATGGCAACAGTAGAGTTAGTGCGTTAATTGTTTTCATGATTTCGAAATTTTAGTGAATAGAAATCCATCACCATAAAGTGTATTTATGGTGAATTATTTAGAGAGATACTATAAAAAAAGGGAGAGTTCACCGGGATGGTAAACGCTAAGAAGATATGGGTTTAAAATAAATTAAAATACCAGCGATGGCTTAAGAAATAGACCGATTGTTATTTCTTGGCATAGTATGATGTGCAACTGTTTCTGAAACACTCTTATCAATGTTGTTATTGCTTAATATTTCGTTGTATTTTTCAAGTAACTTGATGTATTTATTCATCCAGAAGTATACAGAATTCGCATCACCTTTAGTTTGATCCCCTGTATGGGCATCTAAAGCTTCGTGGATATAGTTACTGTTTTTAGCAAAAGTTTCGGGTAACTCAACAGAAAAATCGTGACCGATTACGGTACCCACTTTCCAAATAATTTCAGGGTTTAGACTTTTCTGATCAAACCAATTGTAAATAGTTCTTCTACTTACATTTAATTTCCGGGATAATTCACTTATCCCCATTCTATCTCTGCGTACAACACGCTCAAGAACTTGGCCTACATTTAAACTCATAGCAGTTAATTTAATTTAAAATAAAACATTTAAACTCGATCAACAATCTGGGACGACTATTACTATTTAATGCAATTTAATAATTATTTCACGAACAAAAGTAAAATAATTTTATTAGGGTATTTTTACGGTAATTAATTGGCAACCAACAGGTCTAATTCTTCAAATCTCGAATTATTACTGATGTAGTCGGGTATAATTTCTTTCATTTTCTTCACCATATTCAAATCGTTGCCATCGTTATTCAGCACTATCAGATCTTTAATAATCTGATTAACGTACAAATAATTGTAAGCTACTTTTTGCGATATTTTAATTTTTGGATGGTGGGTGGGTATAATTTCTTCATCAATAAGCAAAAGTTCTTCATACAGCTTCTCTCCTGGTCTTAAACCTGTAAACACGATATCGACATCCTCATAAGGTGTTAAACCCGCTAATTTGATCATATTTACAGCTAAATCGACAATCTTAACTGGCTTACCCATATCGAAAAGGTATATCTCTCCCCCTTTACCCATTGCTCCCGCTTCCATTACCAATTGAACGGCCTCCGGAATCGTCATAAAATAGCGGGTAATTTCCGGATCGGTTACTGTTATAGGGCCTCTTTTTTCTATCTGGCTTTTAAACCTTGGAATAACAGAGCCATTTGAGCCCAAAACATTTCCGAAACGGGTAGTTACAAAACGGGTGCGCGGAGCTTGTGTGGTAATTTCACCAGTTGAAATAATCTCAGGACTGTTTAGTGACTGAATATAAATTTCGGCCAAACGTTTAGATGCCCCCATTACATTGGTTGGCTTAACAGCTTTATCGGTAGAAATCATTACAAACTTTTCTACGCCAAATTCCATTGATATGTCGGCCATGTTTTTAGTGCCCAGTACATTGGTTAAAATGGCCTCAGCTGGATTATTCTCCATCATGGGAACATGTTTGTAAGCCGCAGCATGGAAAACAATTTCAGGTTTATAGAGTTCGAATAATGTTCTGATCCGGTTTAAATTCTGCACATTGGCCATAAATATCTTCACGTTCGCGTCCTGGAAGTTATCTTCCAGTTCGAGTTTTAAATCGTGAAGCGGTGTTTCTGCCTGGTCGCAGAGAATTACAGATTTAGGATTGTACTGTAAGGCCTGCCGAACAATCTCCGATCCGATAGAACCCGCAGCGCCTGTAACTAAAATACATTTACCACTTAAATCTTTCAGAATATTCTTTTTATTGAGCTTGATCGGTTCACGTTCCAGCAGATCTTCAATTTTCAGGTCGCGTAATTGGTGCGAATCCAACTTCCCGTATAACCATTTATCTGATGGCGGCACCATAATTACTTTCATACCTTCGTTAACACAGATATCGATAATTTTCTTTTTGTTTAAAGTGTTTAGTGCATCTTCTGCAAAAAGTATCTTTTTTATATTGTGTTTTTCTTTTAATAACGCCACTGAGCAAGAGTGGTATACTTTTTTCTGCTCGAGGTATTTATCAACCCGATCTCTGTTATCATCAACAAAGCCAATGATGTTCAGGTTAGAATCTCCATTCTGTTCTATTGCTTTTTTGATGAGGATCGCTTTTTTTTCTGATCCATAAATCAGAATATTCTCTTTGGTTTCTGATTTAAGTTCTTTAAAAAACAAAAACACTCCTTTTACCAAAATACGCATGAGAATAAGCAGCGATGAGGAGATAAAAAAGTTCAATATCAATGCCTTATCCATTTGATGCCAAAGCAATTGAAAACGTTGCGAAAGTATTTTATTTACGCTAACAAAGAGTAAACTGGTTACAAAAACCGCAAGGAAGACCCTCAAAATATCTTCGGTATTGGAATAACGGATAATACCGGTGTGTATTCTTAGTGAAATGAAAACACCTGCAGCGATGGAACAATAAAGTGCCACGTAAACTGCATTGCCGGAGTTAAAAACGTCGGCGTAGTTTAATGTATTGGTTAGTACAATGGATATAAACAATGTCCATACAACGATCATCTGATCAATCAATAAAATTAACCACCTTGAGTGTGCTCTGTCTGGAAAAAAGAAATTTTTCATAATTGAGAATCATTAAATATTCGTTTAAAGTTTATTGAGGTATCATTCTATAAAGGGGGAAAAAGTCTATATCTGTATGTATCTGATTACCCGATTTTTCTACTAACTGATTATAAACAGCTTTATTGGCAATAAAACGCCAACTGCAATAATCTAAAACCATATTTGAAAAACCCAGTTTCCATTCAAATAGCGAATCTTCTTTATAACCAAGTCCGCCACCTAAATGGTAGTATTTCATCTTCCACTTGCGGCCTAACTCACTAATTTCATCAACCAAGAATTTAGCTGGAGAATTTTTAAGATAATGGGCATTAGTGGCAATTAAGTGTCCTTCTATAATGCTATTGGTACACATAATTATACTTCCGCAAACCAAATCATCGTTCGAATAAGCCAGGATTAACTTACAGTCGAATTCTGTAGCCTGAACAAGCTTGGTAAAGTATTCTTCAGTAAAAAGATAAAAATCAGCAGCACTAATACGGTTCATATTAGATTGATAAAGCTTCGTGAAAGCAGCGATATTTTCCTGAGTGGCAGCCTCAACAGCAATATAACCAAACTTTCTACATTTCTTAATGCTATCTCTCGTTGTTTGCCTATACTGTTTGCGTTGCTCTTCTATACTTTGTTGTAAGTTAATGGCAACTGTTTTTCCATTTTCATATATGCTATCCGTTTTTTGTAACAGTATATTTTGATCAAAAAAAGGGTGAAGCCTGGAGAAAACAGAAACGTAGCTGCCTTTATATAAGAATGCTGAAAAAGCGTTTAAA
Source organism: Pedobacter sp. ISL-64 (assembly GCF_018613605.1). Taxonomy (GTDB): domain Bacteria; phylum Bacteroidota; class Bacteroidia; order Sphingobacteriales; family Sphingobacteriaceae; genus Pedobacter. Next base: position 344,204 of record NZ_JAGGPU010000006.1, read on the forward strand.
AAATTTCCTTTTAAACTGTCGCTCATATCGGTAAATTTCAGGTTAGAAACAGGGCCTGAATATCCGTAAACGCAATGCAGATCGTAATATGGCGTATCCTGTATTGCACGTTCTAGTAAAGGCATAGCGATAAAACTATTGGCTTCGCAATACACAAATAAAATGGGCCTTCCGTTGGTTGCCATAGCATGATAGTGCCAGGTATGATAAAAATCATAATCGGCAGCCAAGCTAATATACTTTACCCAATCGTCTTTTTGCTCTAAAGTTAATTGCAAAGTAGTGCCCGCAGCATTATTTTCAATCAGCATATCCATTTTATTAAAAGAAATAATAATTAATTACGAGGCAATTACAGGACTACGGTAGAGTGGAAAAAAATCAACAGTCGAAAAAGGATCAAGCGATCTTTCGTTTAAAAGTGCATTATATAATTCATTATTGGCAATATACCGCCAGCTATTAAATTCGAAACATAAATTAGAGAAACCCATCTTCCAGCCAAAAAGGTTGTCTTCTTTAAAATTAACACCCCCACCCAGGTTAAAGTATTTATATCCTAATTGTCTACCAATTATGGTAATTTCATCAGTCAATAATTTAGCTGGCGATTCGAACAGGTAAGCGGTCCTGGTAGCCAAAAGGTGCACCTGCATAATTTCTTTGGTACAAACTACTATGGCGCCAGATATGGCTATGCCATCTTTATACACCATAAAAAGCTTGCTATCAAATTCATCAGAAGAAAGTAGCGCAACGAAATAGGCATTATTAAAAAGGTAATGGTCTTTTGCGCCTATGCGAATCATATTTTCAGTATATATTTCAGAAAAAATGCTCGTATCATTAATATCGGTCGAAATTCGGACTTCATAATCACGCTTTCGTAACCGCCTGATTTTTTCTTTTACGCTTTTTCGGTAGCCCGCCCTTTGACTTTCAATGGTTGTGGTTAAATCGATTGCCACTGTTTTTCCATTGGCATATACTCCAGAAAACTTCTCCATTAACCTTTCCTGATTAAAAAACGGATGCAATCTGGAAAAAACGGTTACATTTTGACCAGTTTCGAGATACGCTATGAATGTATTTTTAAAGCGTTCCATAAAATCATCGTCCAAAGAATTGAAGTCCATGTTTGAAATAGGCCCTGTATATCCATAAACCGATGTAAAATCAAAAAAATCGGAACCAGGGATGTTTCTCTTCAAAAGTGGGAATGCAATGTAATTTTCGCCTTCCTCATACACAAACAGTATAGGTAAACCACTTTTATCTAAAGAGTGGTAATACCAGGTGTGATAAAAATCGTAATGCAAAGCACGCTTTACATATGCAGACCATTCTTGTTTATCATCAATTGTAATAATCTTTCTCATTTCGAGCTATTAAATTAGGGTAGATTTAAAGTAAATAGTTCAGTTTGTGGCAAGTAAAACAGAAGAATTAATTACCATTTTTATGAAATCTTCCTGCTGTGAAACAGGTTGAAAGCCTACTTTTTTATAAATAGAATAAGCAGCCCGGTTATCTGAATGTACTTCTAAGAAAATATGTTTAAGGTTAAGGTTATAAAAGGCATATTTTAACAACATTAAAGAGGCCTTATAGCCTATGCCCTTCCCCCAGTATTTCTTTTCGCCGATAAAGAGGTGAAATTCTGCACTATCGTTTCCGATATCGAGCAACTGAATATTGCCAATGTATTCATTGGTGTTTTTTACGCAGATGGCAAAACGTTTTTCGTTGGTCAGATTTAGTTTATTTAATAGCCATTGTTTTTCAACTTCGGCGGTAATTTGCTCTTTTAACACAAATTTGGTGTACGACCACACTTCAGGATCGTTTCTCCACTTGTACGACACATCAGCATCTTTTAACGCTAATGGCCTTAGGTAAATTTGAGTGTTCATATGAGCGGTTTTAAAGCTTTAACAATAACTTTCATATCCGCTATGCTGTAGCGGTGATCAATTGGTAACGAAATAAGATGTTTAGCCAGAAAGTATTCATAACTATCAACATGTGCCCATTCGTAAACATTGGGCCAATAGGTGGCTACAAATATTTTTTGATTGATGAGCTGCTGTTTAATAGACGGATCTTCTCCCAGAAGCGGGTAAACCATCGGCACATCCTCTTCAGAAAAATTTAGCCTCAAAATATTTTCCTGCCCCAGGTGCTCATCCAGATAAGCAAAGTTCCTTCTTCTGATATCGGCGCACTTATCGTAATCGATGCTGGAAAGAATGGTTTTTGTTAATGCCGACATCTTTTTGATTTCGTTATTGCACAGCTGCTTGTTGTTTTCTATGTAATCGGCATAGCCCTCTTCAATATTGATATCGATACTTTTAATCAGGTGAGCAAACCGATCTGTTGATTGATCCTGTTTTAAATTTAAACCCAGTGTTTTAGAGATATTCAGATAGGCACCATCGGGTACACCGAAAAACTTGCGGCATGAGTAGAAGGTATCGCAATTGTTTACCGGCTTAGAAAAAAATGCCTGGGCATTATCTATAATCAGGTTCTTGATTTTTTTAGCTAGCTTTTTAACGGTTTCCGTTTTAAGTCCGAAGTAATTGGTGTAAAGTAAGCAGCAATGTTCGCCTAATTCAAAATCTATTACCGGATCTAAATCTTCGTCTATATGGTAAAAGTGATACTGTACGTTTAGTTTTTGAAGCGGCTCTAGCAAAACCTCACAGGTATAGTATGGAAGATATATGGTGGAGTATTTTCTTGTCCTTAACACATACTCAAGTGCATTTCTACCGGTATTAAGTGCAATTAAATCAGGGTAATAAAGCTCCCCTTTTGATAATTCTAGCGGGATGTAGCCACCGATTGTTTTGGGTGAGTGCGTTTCTGTTTCCATCGTTTTATCCTCTACCCTTGATCTGCTTTATACATTCTGCTTTCTACAGGTCTGTAATATTCCTGTAAACTGGCAGGTACCCTGGCATTGTAACCAATAATCTGCCTTAAATCGTTATCTATTTTTTCGCCAAATTCGTATCCCAAAAATCTGGGATAATCGAATTGTTGTTTGATGTAAGGTTTGGTAAAACCTAAGGTTAAAGCTCTACGCTGTTTGCGGGTGAAATTAATCCCCCCTGCATGCCAGATATTGGAATCGAATAATATAATGCTTCCTTTTTTAGCAATAGCTTGTTTAGCGAAAGCTTTAAAGTATTTTTCTTCGGGTTTGATATCTAATTTATGAGAACCCGACAAAAAGTGTGTGGCGCCATTAAATATGGTAAAATCATCGAGCACAATAATCATCTGGATCATAAACTTAGATTCAGACGAAAATGTACGAACATCGCGATGGATATTTTGGATATAGGATTTGCTCTTTTTGGTGTTAATTACTCCATTTATTCCATTAAGAATGTAGTTTCCGCCCAAAAAATCACGGATTTCTCTGTGGCAGTACAATTTACTCAAAAGCTCTATAGCGAAATTATCTTTCTCAAGCAAATGATGTAATGTTCCCTCCATATTTTCTTCAATTCCATTTAAAACCTGTATTTCTCTTCTTAACAGATAAGAAGCTTCGAAACCTGTGGTTATTTCTGAAATTAATTTCTGATTGATTGCCTTTTCATATACAACCCATCCATACTCATCAATAGCTTCCCTAAAGTCGGCTAAAGTGGCTCGTTTGTAAATAAATGTATTGTTCACAATTTTAGGTTTAGTTTATTTATTTGGTTAGTTATTAATGTGTAAAGGTTGGTTAAGCCTGTAAATGCATGATCTTAAAGAGTTCTGCATTAACGATATTCACATCAAATTTTGTTTTTGCAAATTCATGTCCTTTGTTCCCAAAAGCAATAATATCATTACTGTTATTAATAAAATATTCCATTTTGTTGGCTAGTGCACCGGCATCTTTAATCGGGATAAGAAATCCGTTGGCCTGCTTAAGGTCGTTATTAACGGTTTCACGGCACCCTACAGAGTCGCAGGTAATTACTGCCCTGCCTATGGCCATTCCTTCGAGCACACAGCGTGGAACGCCCTCTCCATAATAAGAAGGATGCACCATTACCGAAGAGCGCTCAATATCTGGCCGCACATCATCAACCTGTCCGATGTATTGAATCGTATCTCCACTCGCAATTTTTTGATACAGCTCGGGTGCAATGGCGTCAATATTCGGATCGTATGGTCCAATGAGTTTAAAAACGGCTTGCGGAAACCGTTGCTTAACTAATTTAGCGGCATCGTAATATTCTTTAATGCCTTTTGCATTTATGAGCCGCGATACCATTAAAAAAGTTATGGGCGAGGTACTTGGTTTAGAATAGTGATAATGACTTAAATCTACTCCCGATCCGTTAACCACATAAACCTGGTGTTTTTTATTCAGGATCTTCAGATCGATTAAGCGTTGAGAATCGTCTTTGTTCTGAAAAATAATATTTAAACGTGGATTGGGTTTCAGACTTAGTTTTAGTAATAACCTTGTTATTTTAACAATTAGTTTATTACCGGATGAATTATCGGTAAAGTTATAACCCAAGCCAGTAAGCATGGGGGCAATTAGTTTAACCTTGCATATTTTAGCTAAAAAAGAGCCGTAAATAACAGGTTTAAAGGTGTAAGGAAAAAAAATATCAGGTTTTATTTGCCTGATGAGTTTATATAGCGAAAAGATAAATCTTAAATCGGATATGATAGAAACATTACTACCATCTAATTTACTCTCGTAGGTAATTACATTCAGTTCTTTCAGTTTACGCCGAACAGATTCTTGTTCAATTTTTGGTGTAAATACAAAAACCTGGTTATGTTGCTGCATTTTTTCGATCAGTTTCCCTCTAAAATCGAGCAGGGATCTGGAAGAGTCGCAAACGATAAAAATCTTCTTACTAGTTATATTCATCATGTCAAAATTTTAATTTAAACTGCAAAGCCACCTATCCAGGTGGCTTATTGCAGAAAAAATATGAAGGTTTTGCTTTACCTACCTGGCACCAGCATTTGCCGTAACAATTGCAGGCACGCTCGCTGCATCGTTAAGGAATGATGCATACTCATACTCTGGAACCCAGGAAGAAACTGCCGTCGTTATATTGTTTGCCCCACATTTATCGTAAATATTGGTGGTAATACCGCTAAAATATCCTTCCGGATCACTTGCCACTTTTGTAGTTAATGGTTTAGCACAATTTGAGAAATATTCATTATCTGTTCTCACTATACCACCTGCTCTTGTACCGATTGAGTAACCTGAGTTGTTAAGGTGATAGTTGTTAAACATGTGTACACTACCATAATTCATTGATGGCTCTCTTTCGGTAACATTATACCACATGTTGTGGTGCATGGTTACGTGCAATTTACCTTTATCTGCTTCGTGACCTTCGATACCGCCACTAATTAGTACTGATAGGTTGGTATCGTGGAATTTACTCCAGGAAACAGTTACATAATCAGATTCTCTGGTAATGGTAATGTCTTTACCCCAATATTCCCAGCCATGAGTACGATCTGTAGAGAAATCGCAATGATCTACCCAAACATGGTGAGCAGCCTCTTTAATTTGCACTGCTGCCTGTTCTACGTAATTTTTAAAAGTGATATTCTGAATTATAATGTTACTTACTGTATAAATAAATAGATTCACACCCTCAATAACAGCTCCAGATCTACCAATAATAGATTTGTTTGATTTTACATAAACAATATCCTTACCAGCGCCTTTAATGGTACCACTTACATAAATAGTACGTGTAATGTTATCACCAACAGCTGCTTTTAATTGATCAAGGGTTGTTACAGTAGTTTCGACACCACCCTGGCCACCTGTTGTTTTACCATTTACCAAAGCATAACCTACTAAGGCTGCATTAATAGTTGTATTTGTAGGAGGTGGAGTTACCGTTTCTGCCGGTGGTAAAGCAGCACTTGTACCGCCCATTACATAGGTATAAGAACGGCCGTTCGTTCTTGGGTCGGTATTATCAGATGCTGAAAATATTACCGTAGTACCCCAATGGCTAAACCTTCCTTTACCTAAATTCCTAATATCATCGTGTATGCTATGAGCAGGACCAAGTTCTACTCCGTTTTCAAATAATCTTAAAATTGATTGTTCTTTTGAAGTAGCATTGTCACCGCCAGAAATGGATTGTGAAATTTTATATGCATAACCTCCTTCAGACTTTACTCCTATAAGGCTTAATTTACCTGTACTGCCACTGATAGCTGCTAATACTGATGCTGAATCGCTTGAAAACAATTCTGTACTGTCGGCCAATTTATCATCGGCATTCACACTTTTTTTACAATTACTAAAGAAGATAATTGTCGTTAACATTAAACCAATTAAACTCACTTTTTTAAACAATTTTGTCTTTCTCTGCATTTTTTATTTTTTTAAATTTACAACTTAACGCTATATGCGATAAATGAGTACATTTAATAAAATGCAGTTAAAACGCTGATAATTAAATAATAGGCTTAATATTCGGCATTACTTATACTGTAAACCAATTGCTTACAGATAGTAAAATGACAGTTTAATAATTCAGTTTTATAAGATTTATTATACATCTAGTTTACACAGTCATGACAAACTAAATTGCAATAACAGTTGTTTTAGGTTCCAACTGTAAATTTGGGTGATAAAAAGTTGTAAACCAGTTCACAAAATTCTTTACACCTTTGTGTACGGAAACAGATGGTTCATAATTTAATAAGTTTTTTAAATCATCAATATCTGCTGATGTTTCTGCCACATCACCATCTTGCATGGGCATAAATATTTTTTGTGCGGTTAATCCCGTCTCTTTTTCAATTTCTTCAACAAAATCCAACAAGTTAACCGGTGCCCCCCGCCCAATATTAAATACGGCAAAAGGCGCTGCTGATGTAGCTGGATCAGGTTTTTGGTTATTCCAGTTTGGGTTTGCCTTTGCTGGTTGATCAAAAACCCTCACAATGCCTTCAATAATATCATCCACATAAGTAAAATCTCTTTTCATTTCCCCGTTATTAAAAACTTCGATGGGCTTGCCTTCTAAAATTGCTTTTGTAAACAAGAACAAAGCCATATCCGGGCGGCCCCAAGGACCGTAAACTGTAAAGAAACGTAAACCAGTGGTTGGTAGATTAAATAAATGGCTATAAGCATGTGCCATTAATTCGTTGCTTTTTTTAGAAGCTGCATATAATGAAACCGGATGATCTACATTATCATGAGCAGAAAACGGCATTTTTTTATTTAATCCATAAACACTTGAAGAGCTGGCGTACAGTAAATGGCCAATTTTAAAATGACGGCTACACTCCAGGATATTTAAAAAGCCTTTAATATTGGCCTCTATGTAGGCATCCGGATTGGTTAAACTATACCGTACACCTGCCTGAGCGGCCAAATTACAAACTGCATCGAACTGATAGGTTTTAAAACAATTTTCTAAACTTTCTTTATCGCAGATATCCAACTTTATGAAAGTATAATTTTCATATCTATCACTTACCTGAGGAATACCGTAAACCAAATCAGTATGGTTAATACCAGTTTGAGCCAAGCGGGCATGTTTAAGGTTTACATCATAATAATCGTTGATGTTATCAATGCCCACAACAACGTCTCCTCTTTCCAATAAGCGTTTTGCCAAATGGAAACCAATAAATCCGGCTGTACCGGTAATTAGAATTTTCATAAAATTTAAGTTTGAGAAACAGTTAAGAATGGCCTCACAGAAGGCTTAATTATTAGTTTTTAGGATACAGCAAAGCATCCCATCAGAAAATGCGGTAATGGTTAGTTTAATATTTTTTGGATTTAGTTATGTTGCTGCAATGCGTTTAAAATAGATTGAGCAAATATTTCTGGTCTACGGCCGTACAAATATTGCATCGCCGTTTCAGCATCCGGATTTTGGTTATGTTTCAATTTCTCGCCCATCGCTTTGGCGAGGGCTTCTACATTGTTTACTTCAACTTTGGTAATAGCCGGAATTTCGCTGATGCCTCCTGCACAAAGTGTCGATACGACTGCGCTGTTTACCGACATCATTTCTAACAGTACATTCGGAAAACCTTCTTTTATGGAAGATACCACGCAAAGTTTTGCCTGTTTAAAATAAGGAGCCGGATTATCTATCTGTCCTTTTAAAAAAACCGAATCGCTTAAGTTATTCTCCTCGATAATATTGATTAATGATGCTCTTTCTTTTCCCTCTCCAAGTACGAGTAATTTCAATTTGGGATATTCCTGCTGAATCAGTTTAAAAGCTTTGATCAAAATCGGAAATCCTTTTTCTGGGATCAACCTTCCTGCAGAGCAGATAAAATCGAGTTTAGCATCGCCATTAATTAAAGGCTGATCAGATTTAGCAATGATTTTATTAAAATCGACGGGATTGGGTTGAACCAATATTTTGTGCTTCGATAAAAAGCTATTATGATCAAGCAGTTGCATTTTCATTAATGTAGTTTGGCAAACTACTAAATCTACAGCCGGATAACCAATGCGGTAAATAATTTGATAAATGCGTTTTTTAATTCCGGTGAAACGGGTAAAAACAGAAGTGCATTCTCGTACAATTAATTTGGACCTGAGATAACCTATAAGTTTTAAAAAGCCTAAAAAAGCATTTAAATACGGATGTGTGCTCATTAACACATCATCCTTTTTATATTTTCGGAGTATTGGTACCAGTTTGACAAAACCCCAAAAAATTGTTTTTTTAGATAAGTATCTTTTGGAAATCCCTTCAGAAATTTTAAGCCCTGTAAAAGGGTGTTTCTTTAAAAAGTACATTTCGCCGTTAACAGCAGTAGCCATCATCAACAGCACATTTTCAGCACCATTGGGGGCATCGGTTAACGAAATAAAAATCATTCTTTTTTCTGGTGTTGTCATTTCGAACGGCGATTTATTTCCTTTTAAGGTTTCGAACAATTTTTTTGAGCGGCATCATCAAGCTCATTACTTTCCGCTTGCCATCTATTACAATAATGTTGTTGGTGAAACTGATGTTATGGAGCCCTTTGTTGTAAGGTTTATCTGGTAATATTTCGAATTTATTGATGGTTGAAAACGCTTTTTCGCTCAATGTTTCAATTTCGTTAATGATAATTGAGCCTCCGTAGCGGTTAATGGGGTTTTGTGTAGGGCGGTACAGTGATTTGCCAACTTTAAATAAGCTCCCTGCAGCCCTGCAAAATTCTTTTTCTACAGGAATTGGGTTCTGATAATGCCCTGTGTATTGACCGTTTAGCGTTTTTGAATGATAAATATACAGGTGATGATGATCTCCGGATACACTGGTAAAAAGCCAATATCTATTTTCATGATAAATAATCGAGCTATCTACAAAAGCTTTCCCACTAACCAGCACTTTTATTTTGGTTAACTGGTTAGGATTCTCCTGATCAACCTGATAGAGTGCTATTTCTTTCGCTTCTGACGTTTCGGGAATGCAGTATAAACAACCATTTTCTTCTATAAGATAGGGATAAGATAAATGGATCGCATCTGGCTTGATGCCCTGCACTTTCTTCTTGTTTTTGAAGTCGAATTCATCAATCATCATAATCTCACCCTTCCCTTTCCAAAAATCCAGTTCTTCGTAATAAATCCTCGGTGCATTATTTACACTTACCACAAAAGGATCAGCGGCATAATCGATGTTATCTTCCTGTAGCCAGTTTATCCCCCCATTCAGCTTTTCCGTGCTGATCAGCTCTTCAGGTGTTTGATAAATAAAACCAATGTTCCATTTATCAGCTGCGAATATTTTATTAAAGAGGTTAACAGTTGCATTCATCTTATTATGCTACTAAAGAAACTTTATCTGCGGTTGATTTATTTTTAATTAACCATTGAGAGAGTACCAGCAATTTCCAGATCTGTGGATACCTGTTCCACTTCCCCGTCATATGCTCATTGATAATTTCTTGGGTTCTTTTCAAATGAATGCCAGGAATGTTCTTCAAATTATCGACTGATAAATTATCCATCACATAATCTTTTAATTCATTTCTGAACCAATGCTGGAATGGCATGGTAAAGCCAGCCTTTGGCCTATCGAACATATGTGCAGGAACACGATCGAACAATAAATCTTTTAATATCCGTTTTTGGTTTCCATTGGTGTATTTAAATGCTGTGGGTAGGCTTCTAGAAAACTCTATCACTCTGTAATCCATTAAAGGAGAACGCGATTCAAGCGAAAAGGCCATTGAAGCACGATCTACTTTGGTGTTGATATCTCCGTTTAAATAGGTTTTAATATCAAAATCAGAAATCCGTTCTAACAAAGGTTTAGATGGATTGGTTAAAATATGCATCAATGGATTATACTTGGCCAGATCGGGTTGTTTTACCCACGAGTTTTCCATATTGCCAAACATTTTTACATACAGTTTTTCTATATCTTCCATGGAAATACCCATGGCAATTAATTTATGGCGATAGCTCGGCAATTGGCTAATTAAGCCTGCCAATGCTTTTCTAATGCTGTGTGGCGCATAAAACAGGCTGTTAACCTGTTTAATCCATTTATAGCGATGATAGCCTAAAAAAGCTTCGTCGCCAGCATCACCACTTAAGGCAACGGTTACATGCTTTCTGGTATTTTTACTGAGCAACATGGTAGGTATAGCACTCGAATCGGCAAAAGGCTCGTCATAAAAACGGTTAAAGTTTTCAATTAAGTCAATGCCATCATTGTAATTACACTCAATGGTATAATGGTCGGTACCTAAGTGTTTAGCAACCTGATTGGCATAAGCACTTTCATCGAAACCTTTTTCATTAAATTTTATAGAAAATGTTTTAACGTGGTCGATTTCTTTTGTGGCCATAGCTGCAATTAACGATGAATCTATACCGCCAGATAAAAACACACCCAATGGTACATCAGCATTCATCCTTATTTTAACCGCATCGGCCAAAATAAGCGCTAAAGCTTCTTTAGCTTCTTCATAACTTCCATCAAATTTATTCTTCCAGCCATAATCTAAAGTCCAGTATTCTGTAATTTTAAGCTTATGGGATTTAAGATCGTATTTAAAATAGTTGGCTGCAGGCAACTGTTTCACCTCTGCATAAATAGACTGAGGCTCCGGCACATAACCCCAGATTAAATATTGATTAATGGCTTCTTCGTTAACACTTAGATTCCTGTCTATATTGATTTGTGAGGGTTGACTTGCAAATTCGAACGACAGGTGATCGTGTGCATAATAAAAAGGTTTTTTGCCAAAGCGATCTCTGGCACCAAACAGTTCGTTTTTATGGGTATCATAAATCACAAAAGCAAACATCCCGTTAAAGCGGGTTAAGCAATCGGCTCCATATTCTAAATAAGCTGCGCATATTACTTCGGTATCTGAACTGGTGTTAAACTGATAGTTTTTCCGTTCCAGGTCTTTTCTAATGTCTTTGTAGTTGTATATTTCTCCGTTAAAAACAATATGGAGATGCCTATACGAAAAGGGTTGATTGGAGCGGGCATCAAGATCGATAATGGCCAATCTATTGTGTGCAAAAATAACCTGATCGTAACGTTGAACCCCTGTATAATCCGGTCCCCGAAAACTGATTCTTGTCATTTTCTCACGGATAGTTCCGTTTGAGTAAGGTATGGTTGTGCCGTATATTCCACACATAGTGATAATATTTTAGATTGTTAACTAATTAATTCTTCATATTGAGCGCTGATTTTATCAAGCGCACATTTCTGATATACATTTCTCCTAATCTCAGCCGGGTTCCATTGGCCTTGAGTGCAGGCCTGGATAATTCGCCGCCTAAAGCCTGCCAGATCATCCTGTTCTAAAACAAAACCGTTAAAGCCATCGATAATTAATCCTGGAATGCCGCTCACTCTAAAGGTTACTACTGGTAGGCCTACGGTAAGCGCTTCTAAAACTACATTCGGGAAACCTTCTGTATAAGAGCTCAACACCATTAAATCGTGCAGAACCATTACCTCGTGGATGTTTTTAATCTCTCCTAAAATTTTAAGTCTGTGATCGAGCTGCAGGTCCTTAATTTTAGTGTTAATCTGATCTTTTAGTACCCCTGTCCCCACGAAATCGAGATGATAATTTTCGGGCAAATGCGCCATAATATCAACCAGCCGTTCTAAGCCTTTTTCCTGTGCAAAACGGGCCACAACTAATAGTTTATAAATTTTATCAGGTGTTTTAGCCTCCTTTAACTTATTAGTTTTCAATACTGGATTGGCAATAACCCTGATCAGCTCCTGATTGACATTATAAGTATCAATCAATGATTGTTTCATTTCTTCTGATTGGCAAACGATCTGTTTGTAACCCCGATAACTTGCGCTGGCAAAAAGCTCGTAAAATCTCGACTTAAATCCTTCAAATAATCTTTGTTCGTGTGGAATATTGGAAGCCCTCGCAATAAGCATCGGAATTTTTAAAAACCGCCCCACTAACGATACTAAAATATTGATGTGATCGGTAGTGGAAAAAACGGCATAAGGTTTTTCCTTTTTTAATACATTGTAAAGTGCAAAGAACGATTTAGAAGCTTTTTTGGTTTTTAAATCGATAAAACGGACAGCAGCCAGATCCATTGAGAAACAATTTACAGTAGAATCAAGAATCACAATGGTAACATCAAACAGATCTTTATTAAAACCCTGGGCCAAATTCCAGAACACCCGTTCTGAGCCTCCAGAGGTTAAAGAGCTGAGCACAAAAAAGACTTTCTTTTTGTTTTTAACTTCTTCTTTAATAGTTTTTTGCGGAGCGTACATGTTATTTTAGTTGATGACAATTTTGTTGATCGTTAACCAAATAATTTTGAAATCGGTAAGGATATCATTGTGTTTGATATACCTCATATTCTGTTTTATTTTTGCGGGAATAATGCGTTCGATATAATAAGTTTCAGGATCTTCGGCATGTTTTAGCAGCTCATTTTCATTGCAGAACTCAACTGAAGCCCAATCGGTAATGCCGGGTTTAACCGATAAAACATAACGTTGTTCTTCACTATAGAGATTTACGTATTTTCTAACTTCTGGTCTTGGTCCAACAAAACTCATCTGCCCTTTTAAAACATTCAATAACTGGGGCAATTCATCTAACTTGTATTTCCGTAACCAATACCCTATCCTTGTAATGCGGTTATCTCTGTTTCCGATGGTGAGTAAGCTATTGTTACTTTGAACAACATACATGGTTCTAAACTTTGCCAAATGAAAATCTTTCATGTTCCGCCCAACCCTGATCTGTTTAAAAATAACAGGACCTTTCGAATCGATTTTGATCAGGATGGCGATCAAGACTAAAAGCGGACTGAACAACACTAAACAGATGATTGCAAAAATCACATCGAATATTCTTTTTTTCTTTATTTTCATGATGCTACAGCCATTTGTTTTCGTCCAGGAAAGCCACCTTCTTCAATTTCTAAATGGCTATTTAATTGTATATGCACACAGCTGATTACCGAAGTGATAATAAATTCGACCTCTGTTTCTGTTAATTGCGGATAAATTGGAAGAGAAATCTCGCAGGCATAATTCTGATAGGCCATTGGATAATCTTCTATTTTATAACCCAGGTTTTTAAAGAGTGTAAGCATTGGCATGGGTATGAAATGTACATTGCTTGCAATGCCTAAAGATGCCAGATCGTCTATTACCTGATCTCTTTGTTCTTCCGTTAGTCCCTTAACCCGCATCGGAAAAAGATGATAACAAGATTCTCTTTGTGTACTCACCAAAGGCGGGGCAACAAACCAATCATTGTGCTGAAAGCCCTCGCAATATTGAAGGGCAATTTTTTTTCGTTGAGGCAACAATTCAGAATTGTACTTTCTAATTTGCGCCAAACCTATTGCAGCGCAGATATCGGGCATGTTGATCTTTAATCCTTGAAATAAAATATCATATCGCCAACCACCACCCCTTGATTTGGAAAGTGCATCTTTATTTTGTCCGTTAAGTGTATACATTTTTAAGTAACTGTATTCTTCCTGCGGATCGAATGAAGAAGGAAGGTTTAAGCAAATGGCACCACCTTCTGCCGTTGTTATATTTTTAACCGCATGAAAAGAAAATATAGTTACATCGCACATTTGGGCAGAGGGTTTATCGTAATATAAACTACCTATCGAATGTGCCGCATCAGAAATCAGGAGTATTCTTTTAAGCAGAGATTGTTTGTCTGATTGGCATTTAAACTTTTTCTTAATGTCATGATTATTAACTACCTCTTTTAAAGAAGAATAATCGCAAGGCCATCCAGCAATATCTACTGCAACTATGGCTTTGGTCTTTGAAGTAATTGCTGCCTGAACCTTTTCAGGATCGATATTAAAATCATCAAGCACATCAACCATAATTGGGGTGGCACCGCAATGCAAAACCGCTAATGCTGTGGCACTATAGGTATATGCCGGTACAATTACTTCGTCGCCAGCTTTAACACCAAACCACTTTAACATTAAAATGGCACCCGATGTCCAGGAATTTACACAGATTACCTCATCAGTTCCAGTCATCGCTTTAATTTCACATTCAAGGGCTTTTACTTTTGGCCCTGTGGTAATCCATTTATCGTTAAGTGTTTCCAATACCTGATCAACAACAGATTGATCGATAAAGGGCGGAGAGAATGGGATATTCATATTCGTCAATTTAATTGTGTTAATTGTATTCAACCAAAATGGGATCTTCTATTTTGATTTTGGAAAGTTGTAAAATGGCAAAGTAAAGGAACAAGGTCGGACCGCTTGTAGCCAGGAGCCACTCGTTATGAAAGAATGAATTGATAGATATAGCCATAAAAGAGCAACTTAAACAGATTAACAGCGCATTTTTCTTATCCTTGATGTGCAGGAAAGCATAAAAAATGATCTTTCCGACTTTTCGATACAATAAAATGAGCAGAATAAATCCTAGTAAAGGCCCCAAATAGGTGATAAACATTAAATAGGCATTATGCGAAGTGATAACAATCGGCCCTTTTTTATAAACAAAATTATGCTGAACCACATCATTCCAGGTTTTTCCATAAAATAATAAGCCAAAAGGATAATCGGTTATGATTTCGATATTCTCTCCCATCAAATCGCCACGCTCTTCTTTTCCTTTTGCGTTTTCGGCGCTTTTATTTAAAATATTCTGTTGTTTTTTACCTTCAGAAAATTCCTCTATCGAGCTTTGAGCAATAAAAAACATCGCACATAAAACGCCAAATATTAATATCGATTTAGCTTTGTAGTAGCTTAAGAAAAACAAGCCAGTTACAACAGCAAACGCAACTAAAACCGACCTTTGCATACCGAAGAATATAAGAGAGAGCGATAATCCAAATAGGAGAAGGTTAATTAGCCAGCTTCTTTTAAATAAAATAGCATTAATGACTAAAAATGGTGTTAAAGCAGCCATTTGATAGCCAAATGTAAAAATGGTTGTCGATATGCCGGCCGGTGCCTGTAATACATCTTCCTGTACCAAAAGCGACCGGATTGGCGCCATGTTGTATTGGTGATCGATAAACATGATGATGCCTGAGAGTAGCAGTATGCCAAAGAAAAACCCTACAGCGATATTCATCCGTTTTAAATTTGTACCGATAACATAATTGAAAAGTAAAGCAAAACAGCCTGCAACAATTAACAGCGCAAAAAATCCGGTTACATCTGCCTGACCTATGAGATAAAAAAACAGGGCAGCAATAAAGAAAATAAATAATTCTTTGCCATATAGAAACCCTGTTTCTTCTGTCCGGTAAAAATAGATTAACGGCGCCAGGAAAACTATTGGTGCCGGAATTCTGAAAACCCCAGTCATGAAGATATTGAATGTTGTTGCATAAACATAGGCAAACAACAAAAAGAGAAACATTATTTTTTTAATCATGACATGATGAGTTGCTCCCAGTTGGCAGAGATCAGTTCAATAGAATTTGTTTTGTTGATCGATTTTGCTTTTGCTGAAAATTTATTTTTTAAATTACTGTTATTAAGTATCTTATCAATTGACAATGAAAGCCCTACTATATCTTCTTTAGCAACCAAAAGTCCGTTAATTCCATGTTCGATAATCTCTGAAGGACCAAACTCACAGTCCATTGCTACACAGGCGCAGCCCATTCCCATCGCTTCTACCAATACATTTGGATAGCCCTCATTTCTGGAAGAAAGCACAAAAACCTCTGCTTGCGCATAATAATCCTGCAGGTTCGATTTAAAGCCGATCAATTTGACTTTATCTGTTAAATTTAAATCCGTAATCTGCTTTTCGAGGTTTTCTCTTTCAGGGCCTTCACCCGAGATTAAAAGATCAACATCGGATAGCTCCAAGCGGCTATAAGCATCAATAAGCAGATCGAAACCTTTTTCGCGACTTAATCTTCCAACAGAAAGTATAAATGCTTTATCATTTACGGTATCTTTATTTGGCTTTATAAACTGATTGATTGGATTATGGATGGTTTCGAAATTATTCAGTTTTTCGAATTGCTTAATCCTTTTAAATCCTTTAAACATTCCAAAAGCTGGTAGCACAATGGCTTTTGATTTTCTATAAATATGAAATATAAACCACTGTAGTAATTTGTTGTATTGTTGTATGGTGCTATCTAGGGTATTTCTTTCAGAAACCAGATAAGGCAAACCTAAAATCATGCAGCATAAACCTGCCCAAATGTTCGCCGATGTCATAAAACAAATGGTACAATCTGGTTTTTCTTTCTTTAATAGAGAAAGCAATCTGTAAAAAGTTAAGTAAGCATATCTAACCCTGTTTAAGAGATTTTGACTGTTTTTTCTTTCTACCAGATTTACAATTTTAACCTGTTTATTAATCTGATATTTAACTTGAGCTGTATTAAGGCAAATCATTGTAACACTGCAGTTTTTATCACTAAAGTGATTAGCCAGATTACTAATTACCCTTTCAGCTCCGCCACCTTCCAAACTATTGATTACGAAGCATAATTTAGTAGTCATTTCGAATTAGTTTACAATGGTTTTAATGGTCTGGAAAGCGTTTCCAAAGGTTTTATATTTCACTTCGAAGAGGAAGTATTTTCTGAGGTAAAAGTTCAAAAGTTTAACTTTCTGTAAGCCAGTATAGGTGAAGATTTTAATGATGATATAGAAATCACTCAGTTGCATCTTCTTTAATGGAATATAAGCCACCGGACTCCAAATACCGCCAGGGTGACGCCTGTAACAACTCATTACTTCTGGTAAAACGTATATTTTTTTACCTGTTACCCAGGTACAATAGAGTTTCAACAGTTTATCGCATGCATTGCACTTTAAAAACCAATCGTTTTTATAAAGATTTCTAATGGCTTCAATGTTGCGGTAAACAATAGTTGCGGTACAGGTTTCTACCTGCTTGTTCACAATCAGGTCGCTAAAGCTATACTGCAAGGGAACAGGATTAAAATCCATGTAAAACAGCTCAGTATCATCGAAATTTATTTCGCGTGTATAATGGCAGCACATTACATATTCTGGATTTTTTTCTAAAAAATCTACCTGTTTCTGCAGTTTATATGGGTCTAACCAATAGTCATCACCATCGCATGTGGCTACATATTTACCTTTGGTTTCTAGCGCAACCCGAATTACGTTTTGGGTAGCACCAATATTCTTTGGTGCTTTTAAACGTTTAATTTTGTCAGGATGTTTGGCAACATATTCATCAATAATCTCTGTGGTTCCATCGATAGAACAATCGTCGCCAATAATAATTTCTGTATTAAAATTGCATTTCTGCATCAAAAATCCATCCAGCGCTTTCGCAATAAATTTACTGTGGTTATAAGTGATGCAAAAAATGCTAACCATTATACCTGTATCGTCTTGTTTCATAATAGAAGCTGCTATTAATTGCCGTTAACCGCCATGCCTATGCTGCCATTAACCATGGTACTGTAATCAGTGAGTTTAAGCACTTGTTTTTTGCGGTAATTCTGGGTTCTCAAAATAATCCTGACTACTAAATCCTGATCGGCACTGGTTAACGTATGGTAAAGAGGCAAACACATAATGCGTTTAGAAATAGAATCACAGATTGGCATATTTACCTTAGCGATGTATGGCAAGGCCGATAAGGATGGGTAAAAGTATCGCCTACAATACACCTGAACCAGTTCTAACTGTTTCATGCAATCGAGCATAATTTCTTCCGATCGGAATATTACGGGATAGTATGCGTAATTAAATTCCGTATCGGCCTGAATAACCTGAAACTGGGCTTCAATTTTGTTCAGACGCATTTCGTAATGCTGTGATAGCTCTTTGCGTTTACTTAAAATCTGATCGATATGTTTTAGGTTACAAAGACCCATTGCAGCGTGAAACTCTGAGTTTTTAGCATTAGTTCCGATCTCTGAAAAGGTATCTACCCCACTATAACCAAAATTACGCATCAGCGCCATTCTCTTTAAAGTATCAGGATTTTGAGTAAAAACAGCCCCACCTTCAATCGTATGAAACAGTTTAGTTGCATGGAAGCTGGTTGTGCTTACATCGCCATAAGCGAAGATCGATTTACCTTTATATTTTGTGCCAAAACAATGGGCGGCATCATAAATTACCTTTAGTCCATGTTTTTTTGCAATGCGATCTATCGCTTCAATATCACAAGGATTTCCAAAAACGTGTGTAGCCAAAATTGCCGAGGTATTAGGTGTAAGGGCCGCTTCAATTTTATTGGGATCTAAATTAAGGGTCTCTTCATCTATATCAACAAAAACAGGTTTGCAACCTTGCCAAACAATACTGCTGGTGGTAGCCACGAAAGAAAACGGTGTGGTAATAATTTCGCCTTTTACTTCTAATGCCTGTATGGCCAGTTGTAATGCTATAGTACCATTGGTTACATATAATAAATGAGGTAGTTCTAAGTATTGTTGCAACTTCAACTCCAGTTCATTTACCAAAGGACCATTATTGGTGAGCCACTGTCTGGCCCAAATGCTACTTACATAGCTTTTAAAATCTGCCTGTTTAGGCAAAAAGGGTTTGGTTACAGGTATCATTGTTTGAGGATTAATTGTTTAAAATCAAGGAGTGCAGCGAGTTTGATGCTGCTACTTATACCGAGGTAAAAACTGCCATAGATGATGCTTATACCAGCAATTCGCAAAATATTGTTGATGTGATAATGTATTAAACACCAGGTATCGAGGTAGTAACAAGCTACACCTAACAGACTGGATAACATTAAAATAGGTACAATATCATGAAGCTGTTCTTTAATTGGGTAATTGATTAATTTGCCACTATATGTTGAATTGATATAATAGGCGAAAACAGTAAAGAAGAGCTGAAAATATAGAAGTCCCATGATGCCAAATGGAATTACACAGATAATTCCGATTACACTTAGCACCTTTTTTATAATTTCTAATTTCAAGAACTGCCCGCTTTGACCTTTAACTTTTAAAATATTCAGGTTATATGCGTGTACCGGATATAGAATACCCGCAATACATAAAATCTGAAAATAAGGTACAGATGGCAGCCATTTATCGGTTAAAAGCAAAGAGATTAAAGGTTGAGCAATAAGTGCTAAAAAAATCAGGATGGGTGCATTCCAGAATAACACCTGCTGCATTAACCTGCGGTAAACCATTTTAAGCTTTACATCGTCATTGCTGATGTTCGAAAACATAGGATAGGTTACTTTACCAATTGCCGTAGAAATGATCCCAATGGGCAACTGACTTAAACTATCTGCCCTGGCATAAAAGCCCAATTGGGCTGCCGCATAAAAGCGACCTATAATAACGGTGTATAAATTTTGATAAATGGTATCCAACAGGCCGGAAAGTGTCATTTTGTAACCAAAATGAAAGTGCTTTCTGAAGCTTTTTTTATTAAAAATCAGTCGTGGTCGCCAATCTGAATAAAACCAATGTAAAACGGTAGAAACACTCGCACTCAATAAACTCATCCAAACTAAACTCCAGGTTCCATAACCATTTTTTGCCAGGTAAATACCTAAACAACCGCCTAGTACTACTGCAGGTATCTGAATGACCGTTTGCAGTTTAAATTTCATTTCCTTAGTTAATAAAGTACTCTGAATACTAAAAAAGGCATTGATTAAAAAGGTTAATCCATAAACCCTAACAATATCGGTAAGTGTTGGCTGCCTGTAAAAACCAGCTATTAGCGGTGCTGCAAAGAACAAAACACCATATACAATGATGCTTCCAAACAGGTTAAAAAAAAATATGGTAGAAAAATCCTTTTGTCCCGCCATCCTTGTGCGGATCAGTGAGGATGTTAAGCCGCTATCCATTAAGGAATTACCAACAGCAATAAAAATAGAGAGCATTGCAATTAAGCCAAATTCCGCAGGGCTTAATAAGCGGGCCAATATGATGGTAACGAACAGGTTTATGAATTTAACACTAAACTGCTGTCCGATCGACCATATAATGCCCGATCGCGCTTTATATGTTAAACTCATGACCTTACAATCGAACCGTTTCTAATGATTGTGGCAATACTGCTTTTATATCGTACACCACACATTCCGGTTTACGCAATGCTGTGATATTTAAATTATTAAAAGCTTCGTGCGCTACTGCCAGTATAATTCCATCGTACTTTCTGGTTTTTGATGAACCATTTTCGCAAATAATACCATAGTTATGCTTGGCCTGATCGGCATTTGCCCAGGGATCGTGAATGGTTACTTTAACTTTGTATTCTTCCAACCGCCTTACAATATCAATTACTTTAGTATTGCGTACATCAGGACAATTTTCTTTAAAGGTAAAGCCCAGCACCAGCACTTCTGCTCCCACAATATGGATGTTTTTAGCGATCATTTTTTTGATGATCTGATCAGCCACGTATTTACCCATTCCATCGTTTACACGTCGTCCGGCTAAAATAATTTCAGGGTGATAGCCAGCTTCCTGTGCTTTTTGAGCCAAATAATATGGATCTACACCAATACAATGTCCACCAACCAAACCTGGTTTAAAATTGAGGAAATTCCATTTGGTTCCGGCTGCCGCTAAAACCTCAGAAGTATCGATACCGATCTGGTTAAAAATCATGGCTAGTTCATTTACAAAAGCAATATTGATATCGCGCTGGGCGTTTTCAATAACTTTTGCTGCTTCCGCTACTTTAATAGACGAAGCTTTATAAGTTCCGGCAGTAATTACCGAACGATACAGCGCATCTATTTTTTCTGCAGCTTCGGGAGTAGAGCCTGATGTGATTTTTAAGATATTGGCAACAGTATGTTGTTTATCTCCAGGATTAATACGCTCTGGAGAATAACCAGCAAAAAAATCTTTATTGAAAACCAAACCAGATCCTTTTTCTAAAATGGGTACACATTCGTCTTCAGTTACACCAGGATATACAGTTGATTCGTAAACCACTATATCTCCCTTCTTTAAAACCTTAGCCACAACTGAACTCGCTTTAATTAAAGGTGTTAAATCTGGCCTGTTATTTTTATCAACAGGCGTTGGCACTGTAACAATGTAAACCGACGAGCTGCGTAATTTTTCGATTTCATTGGTACAGTACAGGCCTTTTAAAGTTGTGCATTCGAAGGTTAAAACCTCATTCAATTCTGATTCATTAACTTCCAATGTATTGTCGTATCCAGCTTTTAATTCTGCTATCCTGCTCTGGTTAATATCAAAGCCAAATACCTTGTATTTTTTTGCAAACTCTACTGCCAACGGTAAGCCAACGTAGCCAAGACCAATTACCGTCATTTTCAGATTATCTTCAGCGTTATACATAATGTTGTTGCGTATTTACGGTTAATGTTAAGTTGCTTATTGGCACTCTGGTAACTAAAGCACAGTCTAAATGATCGAATGACATTAAAACATGCTTACCTTGAATCTGGATCACCTCTCCTTCCTGATTATGGAAGAGACCATTACTGATCCGAACACGGTCTCCTTTGGAAACACCGGTTAAACTCACTACATCTACATCATTGTAGGTATCCATAATGTGTTTCAACTTTTCAATCTCACTATCCCGAACTACTGCAGGTTTACCCATGTAATTAATAAAGTTTAAAACACCTAGTGTATACCTGATTTTGTAACCTTCACGCTCATCAATTTTCACAAAAACATATCCGGTAAAAAGCGGAAGGCTAACTATTTTCTTTCTATCGGCCCATTGATTTTCTACGTTACGCACAGGGCAAAAAGATTCGAAACCTTGCTCTTGCAGCAAACGGTCAACTTTTTTCTCCCAACGTGGGCGGGTATAGATCACAAACCATTTTTTTGCGAACGAGGGCTTGATGTTAATTGTAGATTCCATTTTTTTGATGAGGTTATAGTTTTATTTTTTAGATAATTTGATACAGCTTCGCTATATCACTTACATGACAATTTTATTTTCAAATCTTATTTTGCTTTTTGGGCAAAAGGGCAATCTAATTAAGAGTTGTTTGCAAACAGCTAATGCCTTTAATCGATGCGCAGTTTAAGCATCACGGCCTTATTGTTTGTAAACAGAATTAAATCGTTTGGGGACGTTTATTTGGTAAAGGGCAAGGTATTCTCTTTTAAAACAAGGTAGATTTAGTTTGCCATGGCATAACCGTAACCACCGTAGCTGTATTTTTGGCTTTTCTCCCTTTTGGCATCGTTAAAAACAACCATCGGATTTTTAAGCTTATTGTTTTCGCAAATATCTTTCAATATGGCCAGCTGGTATTTATTGGTATAATTATACCGCACCAGGTAAATGCTTACATCGGCATATTCGGCCAAACTAAAGGCATCAGCCACCTGGCCAACCGGCGAAGTATCGATAATGATGTAATCGAACCTATCTTTCAGTTCATCAAACAATAAATCCATCTTTGGGCTCATCATTACTTCAGCAGGGTTTTCAGGCAACTGGCCACATCCAATAACCGAAATGTTGCCTGAAATACTTGTAGGTTTAATAATATCATCTAAAAACACAGATTCACCAATTAAATAGTCGGTTAACCCAGTAGTTTGTTTTAAATCAACCTTATTCAAGAGATCAGGTTTTCTTAAATCGAATTCAAGCACAACAACTTTTTTATCAAGCATACCTAAGGTGGTAGCCAGGTTTACGCTAAAGAATGTTTTACCCTCTCCTTTCATACTCGAGGTAACCAACATTACTTTATTTTCGATATTGTTAGACATCATTCCTAAATTCATTCTAATGTACCTAAACAACTCTGATATGGTAGAACGGTTATCTTTTTGAAACACGATGGTACTTTTATCCAGGTTATGAGAAAGTTCGCCAAGCATTTTTACGCCTGTTAGCTCAATAGTACTGGCATCTTGTACCTTGTTGTTGAAAAATCCTTTTGCGTAAATTACCCCAGCCGGAACAAAAAACCCTAAAATAAATGCACACAGATACAAAAGAGGTGGCTTAGGGCTATTTGGTTTAGTGTCATAAGCGGGCTTATCTACTATCTGAGAGGTTGGTACGGTGGCCGAAAGCGATAAA
Organism: Pedobacter sp. ISL-64; assembly: GCF_018613605.1. Classification (GTDB taxonomy): domain Bacteria; phylum Bacteroidota; class Bacteroidia; order Sphingobacteriales; family Sphingobacteriaceae; genus Pedobacter. Next base: position 367,692 of record NZ_JAGGPU010000006.1, read on the forward strand.
GCAGTTTCCTCTCTTTTTTGCAGCAAATATTTATATAAACCTGATTTTACACTTTGTTCACGACTTCTTTCTAGCAACCCACGCTCTATTGTAGGTACTGATCTAATTTTATTGTCGAATTGAGAGTAGTTGGCACTCAAGTTATTTCTTTCAATAACAAAACCTTGTTTAATGCTAGATAGGTTTTCTAAAATACTAGTTTTTAAGGTTGCTATTTGCTCATTAAGGTTTAGTACCAAAGGGTTTTCTGCATTGGCGGTACGCAGCATCCTATTTCTTTCCAATTGTAGATCGTTAAATTTTGAAATCAATGAATTCAAAATCGGATCTTTTAAGCCCATTGCACTTGGGGCCAGGTTAAACTGACTTTGTCTACCTCTGAAATAATTTTCGATAGATCGTAATAACCTCAGTTGAACTGAAGATGTTTCCAATAACTGGTTATACTCTCCTGAGCGTGCAGCATTCATCTGTGCATCCATATTAACATCGGTAACACGGTTTTGCTGTTTATAGTTTTCTACATCCTCTTCGGTACCAGTAAGATCTGCAACCAGGTATTTTAGGCGATTATCGATAAATTTAATGGTATTTCGGGCAATGATATTTTTGTTATTAACATTGTTAATATTATAAGTTTCAATCAGATCGTTAAGAATATCAATTCCCCGCTGTGGAACAGCATCGTTCAAACTAATGGTAATGGTATTCGCATCTTTAACAACCGGAACTATCTTTAATGAAACCAGGTTATAAGCCTCTGTCATTTTGTACAGGTTTTTAAACTGCAATTTAATTTTACCAAATTCAGCCTTAAAAGCCGGGCCTTTATCTATTTTAATCGCGTAGTTTTTAGTATTAATGGTATCGCCATACTTTACAATATTGGTCATTAGGCTGTCCTTAATGATATAAGAGATTTCATCCAGATAGGAAACATTAATTTTTCTGGCATAAGCGCCATTTTTTAAACTAATAGCGGTAACTACAAGTGGAGAGGTTTTTCCATAAAGCTCCTTTTCTCTAATCCCCTCTTTCTTAAAGTAAGCGGTTTCTAAGTTTAGTTTTTTCAATACTTTAAAAATCAAATCCCTCGACCGTAAAATCTCAATTTCATTATCAACCGTTTTAACCGTTTGAAACATATTAAGATCACTGAAAGCGGTACTGTTAGACATTGCTGCACCATTTTTATCATCAGAGATTAATAGTGTACTGCTCACTTTATATTTTGGTGGGGTAATGTAAAGAAAAACATATACAGCAGTCATAGAAATAATGATACTGATTAAGAAATAGCGCCAGTTTCTGGCAAATCTTGTCATAGTTTCTGCAAAATCTTTTGCGCCACCATTTGTACTTTGTTTAATCATGATATAATGTTTTAAGAGACGTTTAACGACGAAGAACAGCTGTGATTAATACTGCCACTGCAGATATTGAAGCAATAACTACTGGCATAATGCGTGTATTAGGACTATATTCAATCGCTTTCGATTTGTCTGGTTCTACATACACCACATCGTTTTGTTTCAGATAAAAGAATGGAGAATCCATCACATCCTGATTGTTCAGGTTAAGTCTTTTCATCACTCTTTGACCATCCTGTTGTCTGATTACCAAAACATTTTCCCTTTTGCCATAAACGGTCATATCGCCCGCCATTCCCAGGGCTTCCAAGAGGTTAATATTATCTCCCTGTACGGTAAAAGTTGATGGTCGGTTTACCTCACCAATTACCGTTACTTTAAAATTGACCAACTGAACATCAACTACCGGTTTTTTAACGTACTTATCTAATTCTTTCGAGATGGTAGCCTGTGCCTGCTCAATAGTTAAACCTTCTAAACGAACGTTGCCTACAACGGGTAGGTTAATCATTCCGCCTTTACTTACCCGGTAACCTTCTGTTTTATAATTATTTTCAGCGTTTGCATTTCGGGTATTAACAGCAAATAAAACATTCGACTCTTGATTTAAGCTGTTTATACTTATGCTTAAAAGGTCATTTTGCTGAATTTTAACTTCCTGACCTTGAAGCTTTACTTCGCTAGTTTGTTTAGCCAGGTTACTGAAATATACAAGATCTCTTCTGGTAGCGCATCCGGTGATAATGCTTGTATATATTGCGATAAATAATATTACTTTCTTCATAGCTTAAGTAATGTTTAGTTTTTTGTTTCGTTTTATTGAGAACTAAGCTATGCAATTAAGCATCAATGTTTTATAGGCAGATGGGGGGTTGTAATTAAATTGTATAAAATATAACCAGCATGCACAGCATTTTAAATACTATGCCCATAAATTGCACATCATTTGTAAATTTTACAACGCATAATATGTGTAATATTCTGGCCGTTTTTTTACCCTAAAAAGTATGTTTTCCGATAAAATCTTAATCTGTAAAACTCAAAAAACATCAGAAAATGTTTTAACATTTAAAAAAGCTATTTAATACTACAATTTACAGGGGAAATAAAATGATTTTATAAAATTTCAAAGAAAAACTGGCGATTACCAAGCCTAGATTTAGTGGTTAATTGACTATTTTTCCCTAATCAGGGATTGAACAAGCTGCGCTTCGCATATTTCTGTGCAAGCTGTTTTACAATACATTTTTAATTGTCTAAAAATTACATTCCGCTTAACACGATTGAGTTTCCTTAACAGCGGTATGTTCATGGCGATCGATCCAGATAAAACGATTAACATAAAAGTAATATCCCTTTAAAGCAGCGCAAAAAGTAAAAAAATGCGCAACTGTGAAAGCTGTAAACCCGAATTAGCAAAATATGTACAGTATGCTTTAAAAAGGTTTAAAAGCCTGTTTTATGCATAAATTCGTTAGAAACCTAAAAACAAGAATTAAATATGAAAGTTATTATTTATGGAACTGGAAAAATGGCTGAATTTATCTGTTACTCCTTTATGAATGACAGCGATTACAATGTTGTTGCCTTTTGTGTTGATGATGCGTATGTACCTCCTGCAGGAAGTATGCTATTAGGATTACCCATTTTAAGTCTCACCCAGGTGATTAAAGATTTTCCCCCAGAAACCCATAAAATGCATATAGCCATTGGTAGAAACAGTGCCAGGGAAAGCGTGTACCACAGGGTGAGCGAATCTGGCTATAGTTTTGCAAATTATATTTCATCGAAAGCCAACGTGTGGCCCGATTTGGTATTTGGACACAATACTTTTATCGATCAGTGCTGCGATATACAGCCTTTTGTAAGCATTGGTAATAATTGTATGCTTATCGGCGCGCGGATTGGTCATCACTCTACGATAGAAAACAATGTTCTGTTATCGGGCAATATCTTGGCGGGAAATGTAACCATTGGTAATAATTCTTTTTTAGGAATCAATTCTGCTGTAAAAGAAGATATTGTTATTGGCAGCCACAACATTATTGGCGCAGGCGTTTTTATAAACAAGAATACTGAAGATTACGCCATTGTTTCAAATGCAACAGTACCTCAACGCGTTGGCGATTCTAAACGTTTTGTGATGTTTAACAAAGCGCAAGATGTAAAACAGACCTAATAAACGCTATCCATAAAAAAAGGGAAACGTTAATGTTTCCCTTTTTTTATCAGGCTTAATTTTTAATTAAACTTTTGTTTTATTTTCAGCGCTTCGTTTCAGCTGTGCATTAATACGCTCCAAAACATCATAAATATCAAAAGGTTTACTGATATAATCATCAGCAAATGCATCAATAGCTTTCTGTTCGCTATTATTCTGTGCAGACATTACGATAATTGGGATGTGTTTGGTAAAAATATCAGTTTTTAAATCTTCACAAATTTCTGCTCCGTTTCCATCTGGTAACATTACATCAAGTAAAAAAAGATCAGGCATTGCATCCTGGATATTTTTCTTTAACTCAGCAAATGATGATGAAAGCTGCAATTCGAAACCCTCATCTTTTAATAGAATTTCAATAACGTTTCTGATCTCCTGATCATCCTCTAAAATGTGTATTCGTTTTCTTTCCATGTTCAAATTATAATGTTTGGATTATACCGTTCGCGTGGAATGCGCTATACGATAGTAACAGTAACACCTAAACTCTCTAAATGTTTAACAATTTGTTCAGAAATTCCTTTATCGGTAATAATATGATCAATTTCTTCTAATCCACATATCTTTCCAAAGCCTCTTTTCCCAAATTTAGTAGAATCGGCAAGTACAATCGTTTTTTGTGATGCACCAATCATTTTGCGGTTTAAATGTGCTTCCATGGCGTTAGTAGTGGTTATTCCAAAATCAAGATCAATCCCATCAACACCTAGAAATAGTTTATTAAAATAAAAATCCTGCAAAACCTGTTCTGCATAAGCACCCATTACCGATGAAGAACTTTTCCTAAGCAATCCGCCTAATTGTATCACTTCAATACTAGGTTCGCGCATTAATTCGAGCGCTACATTTAATGCAGAAGTTACAACGGTTAAATTTGTTGCTGGCGCAATATTCTTGGCAAAATAAAGCACTGTAGTACCTGATGCAATAACGATAGAATCATTGTCATTTAACAATGCAGCAGCGGCAATACCTATTTTGTTCTTTTCTGTAGATTGTATTTTCTCTTTCTCATTAACCGGACGGTCTACCGTATATGGATTGTTTACAGTAGCCCCACCGTGGGTCCTAAACAATAGGCTCTTATCTTCAAGTAGTTTTAAGTCCTTTCTTATTGTTACAGACGAGACTTTCAACTCCTTACATAAATCGACTACATTTATGTATTGATCACGTTGCAGGCGACTTAATATAAACTGGTGCCTCTCAGCCAAATTCATCATAGTATATTTAATTAGCGTGCTGCAAATTAGCAATAAAAACATTCTTTAAAATATTTTGCACAAATATTTAATAAATTTTTAACACACATATTATATTATTTCGATTATGATTTCTTATAATTGCGTATTGTTTCGTTTTATTATTTTTATAAATCTAAATGGAAAGATTACACCCGCATCATCTAACAGAAAACATAAATTGGGACTTCATTATTATTGGCGGAGGTGCCACAGGTTTGGGTACTGCATTGGATGCTGCGAGCCGGGGCTTTAAAACTTTATTGGTAGAACAATCTGATTTTGCCAAAGGAACATCCAGCCGGAGTACTAAACTGGTACATGGTGGTGTTCGTTATCTCGCGCAAGGAGATATCGGTTTAGTTAAACATGCCTTAAAAGAACGTGGTTTATTACAACAAAACGCAAAGCACCTGGTAAATAAAGAAGAATTTTTGATTCCCTGTTACGATTGGTTCTCTGTTATAAAATATTTAACCGGACTTACGCTTTACGATTGGCTAGCAGGCAAATATAGCTTCGGCAAATCTAAATTTTTCTCTAAAAAAGAAACCTTAACCATGATGCCTGGCATAAAAGAAAAGGGATTAAAAGGAAGCATCAGGTATTACGATGGAAAGTTTGATGACGCCCGTTTAGCGATAAACATTGCACAAACCGCGGTTGAAAACGGCGCTTCATTATTGAACTATACAAAGGTAACCGGCCTGTTAAAAGGTGGCGACGTAGTTACGGGCATCGAAACAGAAGACACCATAACAGGCATAACAGCTAAATATACTGGCAAAATAGTAATTAATGCAACAGGCGTGTTTGTGGATGACATCCTGCAAATGAATAACCCGAATTCAAAAAAAATGGTACGCCCTAGCCAAGGTGTACATGTGGTGCTAGACAAAAGCTTTTTAAACAGTGAATCGGCTTTAATGATACCAAAAACCTCTGATGGACGTGTTCTATTTGCCGTTCCATGGCACGAACATTTACTGGTGGGTACAACAGACACCCCTTTAAACGAACATAGTTTAGAACCTAGGGCATTAAAAGAAGAGGTAGATTTTATTATGAGTACAGCGGCGAGTTATTTTAACCGCAAGCCCATGGAAAAAGATATCTTAAGTGTATTCTCAGGTTTGCGCCCATTGGCGGCTCCAACCAACGGAGATAGAAATAGTACAAAAGAAATTAGCAGAGACCATAAACTTATTGTTTCTGCAAAGGGATTAATTACCATTACTGGTGGTAAATGGACCACCTACCGCCGAATGGCAGAAGAAACGGTTGATTTAGCCATTACTCATGCTGGTTTAGAATCGAAAGCATGCGTAACCCAAAATTTAAGCATACATGGTAGTTTAACCACTACAACAGATGGTCATTTGGCTATCTATGGATCGGATCGCAGTAAAATTGAAGCTTTAACTGAACAAGATCCAAGCCTTGGCAATAAATTACATTCTGCATTCCCTTATACAGAAGCTGAGGTAATTTGGTCTGCACGAAACGAAATGGCCGAAACAGTAGAAGATATTTTAAGCAGGAGATTAAGGATCTTGTTTATTAATGCACAAGCAGCCAAAGATATGGCACCCAGAGTAGCTGCGCTCCTGGCCAAAGAATTATCTGCTGATAAAAACTGGGAAACTAACCAAATCGAAACTTTTAATAAATTAGCCGATGGTTATATTTATCATTCAACACCTAAAATAACCGAATCGGCTTTAGCCAATTAACCAAATTCCTAATTATGAGTAAATACATCTTGTCTATCGATCAGGGAACCACAAGTTCGAGAGCAATTATTTTTAATCACAATGGCGAAATTGTTGCCATTGCACAACGAGAATTCACACAGATCTATCCCAAAGCCGGCTGGGTAGAGCACGATCCAATGGAAATCTGGTCGACACAGTTGGCGGTTGTAACAGAAGTGATCGTTAAAGCAGGCTTAACCGTAGGCGATATCGATTCTATTGGCATTACCAATCAGCGAGAAACCACTGTGGTTTGGGATAAAGAAACTGGACAACCAATTTACAATGCCATTGTTTGGCAAGACAGGCGTACTTCTGCCTATTGTGATGAAATTAAAGCACAAGGGCTGGCCAATAAAATACAAGAAAAAACGGGTCTGATTATAGACTCTTATTTCTCGGCTACTAAGGCCAGATGGATCTTAGGAAATGTTGCCGGGGCAAGGGAAAAAGCGGAAGCCGGAAAACTTGCTTTCGGAACCATCGATACCTGGTTAATCTGGAAATTAACAGCAGGCGAAAAACATGTAACCGATGTCAGTAATGCATCCCGAACGATGCTCTATAACATCCACACTTTAAGCTGGGACGATGAATTGCTTGAGCTTTTTTCGATACCGAAAGCCATGCTTCCTGAAGTAAAATCATCAAGTGAAGTTTATGGTGAAACCGCAGGACGCATACTGGCAGCAAAAATTCCTATTGCAGGTATAGCCGGCGATCAGCAATCTGCTTTATTCGGGCAAATGTGCACCGAAATAGGGATGGTAAAAAACACTTATGGTACTGGCTGTTTTATGCTGATGAATATCGGGTCGAAGCCAAAAATATCAGCCAATAATCTATTAACCACTATTGCCTGGCAGATTAATGGTGAGGTAAGTTACGCTTTAGAAGGAAGTATTTTTATTGGTGGTGCGGTGGTACAGTGGCTTCGCGATGAAATGGGGCTCATTTCTAAATCAGCAGATGTAGAAACATTAGCTAAAAAAGTAAAAGATACCGATGGGGTTTATGTTGTTCCTGCTTTTGCAGGCTTAGGTGCTCCACACTGGGACCAACATGCCCGTGGTACCATAACAGGATTAACCCGAGGTACAAACAAATCGCATATTGCAAGGGCAGCCTTAGAAAGTATTGCCTACCAAACCATGGATGTTTTGAAAGCTATGGAAGCAGATGCAGGCGTAAATATTGCCGAATTAAGGGTAGATGGTGGTGCTACAGCTAACGATTTATTGATGCAGTTTCAGGCCGATCTGTTAAACTGTAAAGTAATCAGACCCGATGTAACCGAAGTTACCGCTATTGGTGCTGCATACCTGGCCGGATTAGCCACTGGTTTCTGGAAAAGTATAGATCAGATCCGCTCACAATGGAAAATCAACAGAACTTTTGTTGCTGAGGAAGGAATTGATAATACGGAAAGAATAAAGGGCTGGAATAGGGCTATAAAAGCAGCCAGGGTAAATGCAGAAGACTAATTGAACAATTTTAATTGGATAAGAATTTAATTATATGAATGTATATCTCGCAGAATTTATTGGTACTGCACTAATGATTCTTTTAGGAAATGGTGTAGTGGCTAACGTAGTACTTAAAGGTACTAAAGGCAACGATAGTGGTTGGATTGTAATTACAACTGCCTGGGCACTTGCCGTATTTGTAGGGGTTGTTGTTGCCGGCCCGTACAGTGGGGCGCACTTAAATCCAATTGTAACCCTCGGACTTGCAATCGGAAAGGGATTCAGCTGGGCATTGGTGCCATTTTATATTCTTGCACAACTGGCTGGTGCCATGACAGGATCTTTCCTAGTTTGGCTTATTTACAAAGATCATTTCGATGCTACAGATGACCAAGGTTTAAAGGCTGCTCCTTTTGCAACCGCTCCAGCCATCAGAAATATGTCGTCAAATTTGGTGTCAGAAATTATAGGCACTTTCGTTTTAATATTTGTGATCTTTTATTTTACTGATGCGAGTATGGGCACTAAAGAAACGGTTACCCCTATTGGATTAGGCTCAATGGGTGCAATCCCGGTAGCGTTTTTGGTGTGGGTAATTGGTTTGGCTTTAGGTGGAACAACCGGATATGCTATTAATCCGGCAAGAGATTTGGGCCCCCGGATTATTCACTTTTTAATCCCAATGAAAGGAAAGGGAAGTAGCGACTGGAGTTATGCCTGGGTACCTATTGTTGGACCGATAATCGGCGCTGTATTAGCTGCTGTGGCCTTTTTGTTGATTAGTAAATAGAATAACATTTAGTTGTGTAGTCAGATGTTACCATCTGACTACAAGTAAATTTAAATTCATTGAGCAAAACAAGAATTGAAGGACCTTATTTAGTGTCAGATGGTAACATCTGACATCACGAACACAATAAAAATAGAAAAAGTCGTCATCTCGACTGAAGCGTAGCGAAATGAAGAGATCTATTTATACAGATTTCTCGACTCCGTTACACTCCGCTCGAAATGACGACTCAAAGAATTACTGAAAAGCTGCTCTGCCTACCTGTTCATCACCTAGGTATATCCAAATGGCACCTTTTAAATATTTGCCGAAAGAATCTTTCATGTCCTGCAGGCTTACCTTGTTAAAATTGGCTACCATATTCTCGGTAATACTATAATCGCCAAGTACTTCAGCTTCACCCAAATCTTTCACAATCGAACTTGCGCTTTCCTGGTGCCTGTAGTATCTATCCCGATGTTCTTTTTTTAATGCCTCAAGATAACGTTCACCATACTTTCCTTCTTTAATATTGTTGTATACCGTAATCATTGCTTTAAAAGCTTTTTTGGGTTGAGTGGTACTTACAAACATAGAGGTATACGGAATCTGTTGTAACTTAACGGTTGCTCCTGGTGCATATGATAAACCAAGTTTAGTTCTCAGTTCATAATTCATGGTACCACTTAATGCATTAATGGTTAGTATAAAAGCATAATAATCGGCATTCGTCATGGTTGGAGCATTCATAATACAACTCATGTAATTCGTGGCAATATCTCTTTGTTCGATTACCAGATGCTCCCCTGTTAAAGTTTTACGATCGTAAACTGGTGGAGTGTAAGCTTTTCCTTTAAGCGCACTGAAAGAAGCTTGAATTTTCTTTTCAAGTTCTTCTTTTGTGATGTTCCCAGCTACGACCAAAAACATTTTATTCTTATTCAACAATTCGTTATGGTAATAATTACTAACCACTTCGGCAGTAAAACCTCCAACAGTTTTGCTTGTGCCCAAAGGATTAGTGCTATAAGGCGAATCTTTAAACATACTTTCCATGCTCAATTGCTCAATCCTTGTTTCAGGATCAGATTGACTATGATAAATACCCGTAATCATACGTTCTTTAGTTGTTTGAAACTCTGTTTTATCAAAAGCTGGATTAATTACAGCATCCGAAAAAAGCCTCCAGCCTTGGTCAAGATACTTAGAGATGCAATCCATGTTAATGGTACCATAATCAGTTGTAGATGAACCAGAAATATCAATACCATATTCATCAGCCAACTCCTGATAATCGACAACGCTATAATTTTTAGTACCACAGGTAGCGGCAGACGCTAAAGCCAGATTTTCAATTCCTGCCCTTTCCGCATTATAATTCATTACGCCACCTTTAAAAAACATGCTCATACTAACTGTTTCCTTCTGGGTAGGTTTTAAAATCACCTTTAAACCGTTTACATCAAATGAAATGGCTTTGGTTTGCGCGTTGGCAATATGAAAAACTAAGATAAAGTTTATAAAAAATATGAATCTTTTCATCGAGCGTTAGGTTATTTGGGTGATTTAAAAAATGTTTCTGGCTTCACTTCATTCATACCTGCTTTACCCATCATCAGGCCAGCGCAATAAGGTTTATCTTTAATATACTTGCGTACATAATCAAGTAAATCTTTTCTTGTTACTTTATTTACATTTTCTTCATAATGGGTATAATAATCAATCGATGCCGAAGCCCACCAGAAGGAAAGTAAATGTGCATAATCAGAAGTAACCTCTCTCCTTTCTACCTGTTCTATAGATAATAGTCTTTTGGCTCTTTCAATCTGCAGATCAGATAAATAATCTTCATTGGCCCAAAGCGAAATTTGCTTCAGCACCTCCTGGTAACATTCATTTATTTTTGCCGGATTAGGACTCACCATTAAACTAATAGGGCCTGTATATTTTTGCGTATAATAATTCACATCAGCCTGTTGGGCTAATCCTGAATTAATAAGTGCCTGTTTCATTTTAGAACCGTTTTGATTCACAATAAAAGAAAAAACATCAGCAGCATAAGTGGCCGGAATATCGTTTCTAGTATCTGGGCCATGCCAGCTAAAAAGCATAAACGGCACGGGGCTTTTATTCGATTCTACAAAATAATAATCGTTTTTTTGAAGCGGTTTAAACTCAGGGATTGGCCATTTCACAAAAGGATCAACCGGCGATCGTTTCCAGCTTCCAAAAACAGAATTTACATAACTAAAAGCTTCATCAACTTTAACATCGCCAGCAATTACCAGAACTGAATTATTTGGCCAATAATATTTATTTTTAATGGAATCCATTTTTGATGGAGTAGCCGATAAAATCACCTCGTGGCTACCAATTACATTTTTACGGGAATAATTTACACCCCACATATGTCGCGAATTGGCCTCTATCAAAGCAAATACCGGACTCGATTCGTGTCTTGTAAATTCGGCATTTACCACTTCATTTTCCAAAGCCATATCTTCTTTTATGAATTTTGGATAACGGATTGAGGAATTCATTAAGCTTAATCCGGGTTTTAAATTCGCTGCAGGAAGCGTAAAAAAATAATTTACCACTTCTTCTCGCGTAGTGGCATTAGAATTGATATCCAGATCGTTCATTCTCGAATTTAAGCGTTCGAAATCGGGATAATCTTTGTTAGCCTTAAAGAATAAATGCTCGTAAAGATGACTTAAGCCGTTAAATTCGTCGGTTTCAGTAAAAGAACCATTTCTGCAGGCCATTTCGATGGTAACCAGTGGCACGGTCCGGTCTACAACAACCAGCACTTCTAAACCGTTATCAAGTTTTTTGAAATGCATGTTTTCTCCGAGCTTTTCCTGGGCAAAAGCAGAACTAAAGCACAATAAACAGGCTAAGGAGCTAAATAATAGAGAGCGCATATTTTAATTGAATTTTAACACCAAATAAGTGTTAATCTTTCACTTTAACAAATAAAAAACACTTTATTTAACAATCCCTCTTATTAAAGGATATATGAATAATTACAGTTTATATTGTTAAATAATTACCTTTGAAATAGTTCATCTAACCACTTTAAAATTGCAAGAATACTTCCTCGTTGTTGATACCGAAACTTCAGGTCTGCCTAAAAATTGGACGGCGCCTTATTCTAAAGAAAAGAACTGGCCTCATATTGTCCAAATTGCCTGGATTATTTATGATCAATCCTATCAGGAAATTAAGCGGGAGAATCACTACATAAAAAATATAGATTTCACTATTGATAAGGCTGCATTAAAAATCCACAAAATTACCCCTGAATATCTGCATACACATGGCGAAAACAAAGAAAAAGTGATGTTGCAGTTTTCTGAAGATATAGAAAAATACCAGCCTTTAGTGATCGGACATTTTATTGAGCTCGATTATCATATGGTGAATGTTGAATTATACCGCATCGGAAAGGAAAATATATTTAAAAACCTGGCTTTTTTCTGTACGATGAAGGCAAGCGCACCATACATCACCAATACAGTAATCAGTCATTTAAAGCTGGATAAATTTTATACCATTTTATTTAATGAAGCACCCGAAAATACGCACAATGCTTTATCAGATACACTAAACACCGCAAAGATTTTCTTTCATCTTTTAAAAACAGGCAAAATTAGCTTAACTTCAGCCTATCATCAGGAGCATACTTTTAACCTGGAGAAGAAAAAGACAAAAGATTTTTCGTTTAAGAGAATTTTACAGGGATTTTTTAATGGAAGATAAACTAGCCGATCAAATTTATACCGCTCGTATCGGAGACATTACTTTTAAAAAGATAGTAAGTTGCAGCCCAGGCACACCTATTTTTGAAGCTGCAATTAAAATGTCAGAACAGAAAACCAGTTGCCTCTTTATTAAAAATGATCAGGATGTTTATCTGGGCTTCGTAACCGATATTACTTTAAGGGATAATGTAATTGCCAAACAACTGAATTCAAATTTGCCTATTGACGAAGTTATGGATACCAATATTGTTACCATAACTCCGGATGCTTATGTTTATGAGGCGATATTGATGATGTTCAGTAAGAAGTCGCGCTATTTATTGGTAAACGACAATGGTAATTATGTTGGCTTTTTAAGCAGGAACCGCCTTTTAAGCGAGCAGGCAGAATCTCCATTAGTTTTTATCCAATCAGTAAAATCTGCTGTAAATACCAGCGATCTAAAATTAAAATGGCAAAAAGTACCAGGCATTGTGTCGCAATTATTGGCTAGAGGTGTACATTCGAAAATTGTAAATGAGGTGGTAACTACTATTGCCGATACCATTTCCTTTAAAATTATTGAAGAGGTAATTGCTAAACTTGGTCCGCCACCTGCAAAATTTGTATTTATGGTTTTGGGTAGCGAAGGCAGAAAAGAGCTTAGCTTAAAAACCGATCAGGACAATGCCATTATTTACGAAGATACCGGAGAAGATAAAAGAGCGGCTGTACGTTCTTATTTTCTAGATATGGCTACCCAGGTTTCGGATAAATTAAATTTTGTTGGTTTTGTATACTGCGATGGCGATTATATGGCCACTAACCCAAACTGGACACATTCACTATCGCACTGGAAATACAATTATAAAAACTGGATAGAAGAAGCTTTACCAGAAGCTGCCGTAAAATTTGCTGCATTTTTTGATTGCAGGGCCATCTATGGCGATTTAACCATTATGGAAAGCTTACGTGCTTTTGTTGATGAAGAACTGCAGAAACCCATCGAAAAATTCTACGTATATCTGGCCAAAAATGCCTTACTCTATGAGCCACCGCTCACCTATTTTAGAAATATAAGAACACAAAAAATCCATAAAAAAGAGGTATTCGATATTAAAACAGCCATGACCCCTATTGTAGATCTGGCAAGGGTTTATGCTTTACAGAACAGGATTTTCCAAAAAGAGAATACAGGCGAACGTTTAAAGGCCTTAAGAGAACTTGGTGTTTTTAGCGAAGAGCAGTTTAACGAACTTTCGCAGTCTTATTATTATTTAATGGGCTTAAGATTGAAACATCAGGCTAATCTGATTATCAATGATCAGGCGGCACCCAATAACTTTATCGAAATTGATAGTTTAACCAAAATTGAGAAAGTAACCTTAATCGAAATTTTTAAAATTATCCAGAACTTTCAAAGCGGCATCCGCATGAAGTTTACCAATAGCCTGGGTTAAATTATCATTAATTCTCTTGTCTGCTTATTGTAATTGGTTACAAACTTTAATAACTTTAGGGATAATACCTGCTTATTATAAGATTAAAATACTAACCAAGTACTTAATTTAAAAAATCAGACTTATGGGAAAATTTGTAATTACCAAAAGATCAAACGGAGAATTCCAGTTTAATCTTAAAGCCAGCAATGGCCAGACCATTTTAACCAGCGAAGGCTATTCAGCCAAATCAAGCTGCGAAAATGGAATCGAATCTGTCAAAAAAAATGTGCAGGATGATTCCAAATTTGAGAAAAAGACTTCGTCTAATGGCAAGCACTATTTCAGTTTAAAGGCTACAAATGGCCAGATTATTGGCTCCAGCGAAATGTACGAAAGTACTACAGCCAGAGATAATGGCATCGAATCGGTTCAAAAGAATGCGCCTGATGCCGATACTGACGATCAGAGTTAATCATCATAATTACAATAGAAAAGTCGTCATCTCGACTGTAGCGCAGTCCGATTTTCGGGAGAGAGATCTATTTTTTTAGATTTAGCTTCACTGAGCCTTCGGGTTCTTGGCCATGTTGCACTCCGCTACCATTGACGTTATTTTGCAATTATTTATTAATGAGCGACTTGCGACATCTATGTATTTCCGCATAGCTAGGCCGTAGCACCCTATCCCCGTTCTACTTAAATCCGGCCTAACAAATTTTTCGGGCTCCACTGACAGAGCCATCCCACTGGCTTCGAAAGAAAAATTTTCAGCCGGTGTTTTTTGTTTCTTTTTGACATCAAAAAGAAAGAGCCCTTCGGCGGCGGCGAGCCGAGGCAAAGCTTTGCCCTGGGGCAAAAAAATTAAATGTATACGTCATTCATATTGATTTTTATACAATAAATTAACCCTCGAAATGACGACACTTAATGACATTGCCCTCCCTCTCTTTAAGGCTACCCTGTGGACGCAAAGATTTAATCCTCTCTTTTAGAACACTACAGTCAGATGTAAACATCCATTTACTAGCAAATCAAACTGCTAATACAGGCCTATCAAACGTTTGCGCGTCATAAATTTTAAAGTTATTTTAAATAACTAATCAAATAGCCGTAAAATCTGGCCAAACGGCACTTCTTTTTACACCATTCAGGCTTATTATATTTCATCCCACACAAACGTTTGCGCGGTTTTAATTCAATCTACTGTATAAGTTTGTTTGTAACTTAAATTCAGATAAGGTAAAAATCTATCTACAATACGCTCTTTTTAAGGTTTGGAACAGTGGCCAAGACTGGCGAATTATGGTGGTATAATCTTCGTATTAAAATCGGTAAGATTAGGTAAAGAGGCTGAGCGCAGCATATAAAAAAGCAACAACAACCAATTCCAAATATTATCAACCCTAAACCTAAAATTATCGTATGAAAAAAAACAGTCTACTTTTAACAGGGCTATTCTGTGCCTGCCTGTTCGTCCTATCTTGTAAAAAGGCCGAAGTATTACAACAAGAGGAAAAAACCTTCTCTATTAACAAAAAACTGGCTACAACCAACATTATTACCCAAAGCCGCAATGTAAATGTTGTGTATTTTGTACCTAACGACCTCGATACCCTTGCAGGGTATAGGAAAAGGTTGAGCGATCTTTTATTATGGACACAAGATTGGTACAAACAAGAAATGAACCGCAATGGTTATGGCAATAAAACATTTGGCCTTGCTGATGATGGCACAGGAAATGTAAAAATCCTAACCATTAGAGGAACGTTGCCGAAAGCGAGTTATCCGTACTCCGGAGGTAGCGGGGCAGTTGCCAGCGAAGTAAACGCTTATTTTGCTGCGCATCCAGCTGATAAAACCAGCGATCATACTTTGATCATTATTCCAAGGTATTCTATCGGTTCTAATGGTACACCAAGCGGAGGTCCATTTTATGGTACCGGCAGATGGTGTTACGCGCTGGATTATGAAGAAATGGACATTGCAAATCTTGGCTTAAGCACTACCATTGGCAATCGCTTCAGTGTTTGGTTTGGAGGTATGGTACATGAACTTGGCCACGGATTAAATCTACCGCACAATAGGCAGAAAGTTTCTGAAAACTCAACCTTGGGCATGGCATTAATGTGGGCCGGTAATGGAACCTTAGGAAAGAGTCCTACATTTTTAACGGCTGCAGACGCTGCTATTTTAAATGCCAATCAGGTTTTCAATAATAACGCTGGCACCTATTACGGTTCGGTAACCAGCAGCATTAATAAAATATACGCCAGCTACTCCAGCGCTTTGGCTTCTATAGTGGTATCTGGAAAATTCACTTCTACTGGCAACGTAACCAGCATTCTGTATTATAATGACCCTAATGTAAACAATGAGGGTACAGGTGTAAATAAGGATTACAATGCCATTACGTGGGAATCGAAAAAGATAGGTACAGATAGTTTTAGGGTTGTAATGCCAATTGCCGATTTACAGGAAAAAGCTGATGGTATTCCATACGAACTAAAAGTTAAACTGGTACACGACAATGGAACCGTAACGGAGCAGGTTTATGCCTATACTTTTTCAGGAGGTTTACCGGTACTTAACTTCTCTACTAAAAATGAGTTAAGCAAAACAGGCTGGAGTATTGCTTCATTTAGTTCTGAAGAAACCAGTGGCGAGGGCGCTACAAATGGTAGGGCAAGCAAATTGATTGACAACAGTGCAAGTACATATTGGCATTCGAGATGGAGCAGCTCGGCCACAAGCTACCCACATACTATAGTAATCAATTTGGACGCTTCAAAAACGGCAAATGGCTTAAGTTTAACACAAAGAAGTGGTTTAAGCAGGGCTGTGAAAAACTTTGAACTACTAACGAGTACAGATGGCGTAAACTTTACCTCAGTTAATAACTATGTGGCCCAAAATGTAAATGGCGCACAGTACTTTGATTTTGGTACTACCAAAACTTTCCAGTATTTTAAAGTTATTTTAAATTCAGCACAGGATGGTCTGCAGTTTGCCAGTCTTGCAGAATTGGGATTATATTAGATTTTCAAAACCAAACAACAAAAAAGGTCCCGATTTACATCGGGACCTTTTTAAATATGATTATCGCCTAAGCGAAAATTTCTATTTTACTGCATCAATTACAGCTTTGAAAGCTTCTGGGTGATTCATTGCTAAATCAGCCAATACTTTACGGTTTAAACCGATTTCTTTAGAAGCTAGTTTACCAATTAATTGAGAGTAAGAAATACCGTGCTGACGAGCACCTGCATTAATACGTTGGATCCATAATCCGCGGAATTCTCTTTTCTTAACTTTACGGTCACGGTATGCATATTGCAAACCTTTTTCTACTGTGTTTTTAGCAACAGTATAAACCTTACTTCTTGCTCCCCAATAGCCTTTGGCTAGATTAAGGATTTTTTTTCTTCTTCTTCTCGAAGCTACTGCGTTTACCGAACGTGGCATGTTGTTGTTGTTTTTTGGCAAGCGGCGTTCCGTTTATCGGAAACTTAAAGCCTGATACCTGGTGAAATTAATAAATTACTTTCCGATGCAAAGCATACGTTTAACGTTACCCATATCAGCATCAGATACGATACTTGTTTGACCTAAGGCACGTTTACGTTTAGTACTCATCTTAGTTAAGATGTGACTTTTGTATGCGTTGTTTCTTTTGATTTTACCTGTTCCAGTAAGCGAAAAACGCTTTTTAGCACTGGAATTGGTTTTCATTTTTGGCATAACCTGTTTTTTAATTTATAAACCTATTTTTATTTTTTTGCTACTTTAGGCGCAACTGTCAGGAACATACGTTTACCTTCCAACTTAGGTAATAACTCTACTTTTCCTACATCTTCCAAAGCCTGGGCAAATTTTAATAACAAAATCTCTCCCTGCTCTTTGTAAACAATTGCTCTACCTTTAAAATGCACGTAAGCTCTAACCTTCTCACCGTTCTCTAAAAAGCTTACTGCATGCTTCAATTTAAACTGGAAATCGTGGTCGTTGGTATTAGGACCGAAACGGATCTCCTTAATTACAGTTTGTTTAGCATTAGATTTAATTTCTTTTTGCTTTTTCTTTTGCTCGTAAACAAATTTACTGTAATCAATAATTCTACAAACTGGTGGTACGGCATTTGGAGATATTTCTACCAAATCCAATTCCAGTTCATCAGCAAGTGCCAAAGCTTTTGCCAAAGGATAAATCCCCGGTTCAACATTATCGCCAGCTAAACGCACTTCGGGCGATTTAATATACTGATTAATGTTATGCTCTGCTTCTTTTTTCTTAAAAGGTGGACGTGGTCCCCTGTTAAATCCTGGTCTTCCTAATGCCAAATTTGTACTATTTAATTTAAACTGTTATTTCTTTTCTTAATAAATTGTTGAACTCTTCCAACCTCATTTCGCCTAAATCTCCCTCACCATGTTTGCGGACAGAAACTTTTCCTTCTGCCATTTCCTTATCACCGATAATGAGCATGTATGGGATCTTTTTAACTTCCGAATCGCGTATTTTGCGACCGATTTTCTCATCACGAAAGTCAATCAGCCCGCGAATATCGGAATTATTTAGTTCATCTAAAACTTTTTTTGCATATTCTTCATATTTTTCTGAAATAGGAAGAACAATAAATTGCTCGGGACTTAACCATAACGGGAAGTTTCCGGCACAATGTTCGATCAAAACAGCAATAAATCTTTCTAATGAACCGAATGGTGCACGGTGAATCATTACTGGTCTGTGCTTCTGGTTATCGCTACCGGTGTATTCCAATTCGAAACGCTCTGGTAGATTATAATCAACCTGGATAGTACCTAACTGCCATTTTCTACCTAAAGCATCTTTCACCATAAAATCGAGCTTAGGGCCATAGAAAGCGGCTTCGCCATATTCTACAACAGTATTTAAGCCTTTTTCTGCAGCTGCTTCGATAATGGCATTTTCAGATAGTCTCCAATTTTCGTCAGAACCAATATATTTCGATTTGTTCTCCGGGTCTCTTAATGAAACCTGAGCAGTGTAGTTATCAAAACCTAATGATTTAAATACATAAAGCACTAAGTCGATTACTTTTTTAAACTCTTCTTTCACCTGTTCTGGCATGCAGAATAAGTGTGCATCATCTTGAGTAAAGCCACGTACACGGGTTAGCCCATGTAATTCGCCACTTTGTTCGTAACGGTAAACCGTGCCAAACTCGGCAAAACGAACCGGAAGATCTTTGTAAGAACGAGGTTTTGTTTTGTAAATCTCACAGTGATGAGGGCAGTTCATCGGTTTTAAGAAAAACTCCTCTCCTTCTTGTGGCGTTTTAATTGGTTGGAACGAATCTTTACCGTATTTCTCCCAGTGACCTGAGGTTACATATAAATTTTTATGGCCGATATGCGGTGTTACCACTTGCTCGTAACCTGCTTTAGCCTGTGCTTTAGTTAAAAAGTTCACCAAGCGCTCGCGCAAAGCAGTTCCTTTAGGCAACCATAAAGGCAAGCCCATTCCTACTTTTTCTGAGAAAGCAAATAACTCCAGCTCTTTCCCTAATTTACGGTGATCGCGTTTTTTTGCCTCCTCAATCATTAAAAGATATTCAGTAAGCTCGCTCGCCTTAGGAAAAGTTACACCATAAATACGGGTTAACTGTTTTTTGGTTTCATCGCCTCGCCAGTAAGCACCAGCTACATTCATCAGTTTTACTGCCTTCACAAAACCAGTATTCGGAATATGTGGACCACGGCATAAATCGGTAAATGAACCTTGGGTATAGAAAGTAATTTTACCATCTTCCAGGCCATCAATTAAATCCAATTTGTACTCATCGCCTTTTTCGGTAAAATATTTTACCGCATCAGCTTTGCTCACACTTTCGCGTACAAAAGTTTCCTTTTGCTTAGCCAGTTCGATCATTTTGGTTTCGATGGCTTTGAAATCATCCGAAGAAAATTCACGGTCGCCAAAGTCTACATCATAATAAAAACCAGTTTCGATAGCTGGGCCGATACCGAATTTGGTACCCGGATAAAGTGCTTCTAAAGCCTCAGCCATTAAGTGAGCTGATGAATGCCAAAAAGTCGATTTTCCGGCAGTATCATTCCAGGTCAATAATTTTACTGATGAATCAGATTCGATTGGTCTTGTTGAATCCCAAACTTCGCCATTAACCTCAGCGGCTAATACGTTACGGGCCAAGCCCTCAGAAATTGACAATGCAATTTGGTGGGCAGAAGTGCCCTTTTCATACTGACGGACAGAACCGTCAGGTAAAGTAATGTTAATCATCTACAACTATGATTTAAATTTTAAATAAAAAAGTTTTAAAGATCACTTACAATGTGATTTTATTTTGTGCAAAGGTACGAAATTTATCCTGCTATTTAATACTGCCGCTTAAAATTCTACTTCGGCTGCAGTCCTACTTCTTGCAGATAAACTTTCTGTATGGCCAGTAACTGATCAGGATAGGTATTCAGTTTTTCATATTTAACGGCCAGCAGGTCATAGTATTTTCGTTTTTCGTCAATGGCTTTTACATGCAGCATTTCCTTTGCTGTTTTGCCATAATCGTTTATGGCAGTGAGGTATTGTGTTACACCTTCGTTAAATTTTGCAGCCGCTTTACTTGGTTTCAAACGTGCGATATCAAGAAGGTCTATTTTTGAATTATTGATCAGATTATCAGCCTTGTGCGACAGGAAAATAGAATCAGGAAAACCTTTTGCATATACCTTCGAAGTATCTCTAAAAACACTATCTGTTTCATCGATCTGTTTCATTTCCTGCAAAAAAATTGAAGTTACTTTTTCATTGTAGGCATAATCATTATTTGATGAGTTGCAGCTAAACAGCATAATTAAGAAAAGGAAAAACAAGGCAGGTTTTAAAGATTTCATATTCTGTTATCGTTTAAAAATTTTTGTTTAAGGTATTTACGCAAAGGAGTATCTACAAATCTCATTACCATATAAGCGAAAACGGTTAAAAGGAGTACAGAAACCGGTATCACCACCCAAAGCGAGGATGCTGGAGGCTGAACTTCGGCTACATAGGTTAAAAATATCCAGACAAATGGATAATGTACCATATAAAGCGGATATGATATTTCGCCTGAGAGATTACAGATCTTTTTAAACGATGGGTTTAATACTGTACCTGCTCCTAATGCCACTAAAAGTGGAAAGTAAAACAGCACAAGTACCGGCTCGGTAATCCAATTGTATTTATCATTAAAAGGAACTAAAAAGGCTGCGAGCAAAAGCACGATCATGCCTAAAAAGCCAAGTTTATTTTTGATCACCCAATTTAAACGGTAAACCAGCATACCGGCTGTAAAAGAATACAGCACACGTGCTCCACCGTCCCAGAAATTCTGCCCTCCCCAGCCGCCACCTACGTTGGTAGCGCGAACAGCTATATAACAAAGGCATACCGCTCCTATAACAACCAAAGCGATCAGTGATTTTTTACCCAGGCGGTAAAGTATAAAAATGTAAAAGATATTGGCAATATATTCCCAAAATAACGACCAGGCCGGTGCATTTAAGCAGAATAAGTTGGTATACCGCTCAGGCATGGCCGGATAAGGGATTAAAAAAGCTGAGGATAAAAATAAAAGAAAGGTTTTCCCGAATCCATAAACCTCATAAAGATCGCTGTATGGATCGATCAGAAAAGTGATCAGCCCTAAAACGGAACCAATAACCACCAGCGGGTGCAAACGGATAAGCCTTAATTTAAAGAACTGTGTAATCCCGATATGTGGTGCACGGCTATCGTAAGCATAGGCAATTACAAAGCCGGATAAACAGAAAAAGAAATCGACAGCGAGGAAACCATGTGAAAGAAAATTCTTGTTATAATTGGTAATTGCGATTTCCATAAAGTGATAAATTACCACCACAATGGCAGCTACGCCCCTTAATCCATCTAAAATTTCGAAATGTTGCTTGGTTGCTAATAAATTTGTTTTGTTCTCGGCTGTAATCACTTTTGGCTAGGTTATATTTAACCCCAATAATAGTTATTCTCAGTTTAGATGCAAAAACTAAGGCCAACCTTTTCAAAAATGATACAAAAAAAGCCCTGAAAGCTTACACTATCAGGGCAACAATAGAATTATTATGGTGGTCTTGATTAATTCATACCAAATGATCTTACCTGGCCACTACCACCTGGTCTGTTCTGTCTAAAACGTTTCATCATGTTCTCCATTTTAGTTTTATACTCTTCAGCAGTGATCAATTTTGCTTTTTTAGGTGCGGTTACATCTTTTGCACTTACATTCCTATATTCGATGCTTTTGGCAATTGAACTATTACCTCTGCCTTCGATCGCTAAAACAGCACCTTCAGTCCACATATTTGGGTTCGGAGAAAAGTCGAAGCCTAAATCTTTTGTATACCAGATTTTGGTTTCTTCTACTACGTTTTTATCCATATCCAAGATTTTAATAGCCCTTGTAGATCTTATAATCGCCTGGTGACAGGTAAAACCAATAATCTGTTTAGTAGAATCTGTTTTAATCACTTCTATGGTTGGTGCCGGAGCTGGTTTTGCTGTAGTGGTATCATTAGGATTTCTGCCGCCCATTCTCATTGAGCCAATCGGACCAGAAGTAGATAAAGTTAATTTACTCGGCATATAATATGTGGTATCGTTCAGATCAAAAACCTCTGTAAGACCCTTATCTGCAAATGTATAGTAATATTCTCTGTTACCACCGCCTCCACCAAAACGCATCATCATACGGCCCATGCCGCCACCGCCACCACCTGCTCCATTACTATCTTCAGTTTCTTCAACAGGCATATAACTGGCATTTGTAGCCGTAAATAACAACTCGAAGTTGCTTTTGCTAGAAGAGGGCATTCTGGCTTTCATCTGATCGGTTAGCTGGATACCACTTGCCGAAGCCATAGCCGCCGGATCGATAATATTTTCAAATTGTATGGCTCCTGAAGTTTTTTTCTGCTGTGCATCTGCAATTGATGCAATTGATAAAACGCCCAGTAAAGCGAAGATTATTTTTTTCATTACGATTTTGTTTTGTTGGTTAGATACGATAGCCTTAAAAAGGTTTAACAAAGATATTGTAGTTTGTAATGTAAAACGTGTTAAATTGTGTTAAAGATTACGTTTAGATCGTTTAAGCATAGATTTAGGCTGAAAGTAATTTAAATATTACAATATCGAATCTTTTTGTTGGAAAAGCAGTGTCAGTAGTTCTTGGGTTGCCACAGTCCCGCCCTTTGCTTAATCCCGATAAAAACACCTTAATTTAAAATTGATCCTTAATCGGGATAACGCTGTCGGTCGGGTTTATTTTACTCTTGATAACAGCACTATTTATGCCAACTAAACCCGATCAAAGCGAGATGCTCCCGATTTAAGCACTGTATATTTTGTTTTTTATGGTGTGCTTGCTTGTTTCACAGGTTTCATCGGAGCAGAAGCGAGAGCGGGGCTGCCCTAACCTACAGGCTTCTACAACTGCTTTCCTAAAAACAATTGTGGTAAACTAAGTCGGAAAGTTTCCTTTTTAAGCATTGGGGTTAATATTCCGTACTTTCCAGCCAGCCATTACACAGTACATCGGCAATGTGCATGGTTTTAATCGCAAGATTATTTTTCTCAATATACCCCTGAAGATGCAAAAGGCAAGACAAATCTGTTGAAATAATATAATCTGCCTGTTGTGCCAGCGCATGATTAACTTTCTGCTCGGCCATTGCAGATGATATAGCATCGAATTTAACCGCGAAAGTTCCGCCAAATCCACAGCACATATCCGTATCTTCCATTTCGATCATTTCTAAGCCGTGTACTTTAGAAAGCAATTGGCGGGGTTCATCTTTGATTTTGCACTCACGCAATGCGCTGCACGAATCATGGTAAACAGCTTTTCCTTCCAATTCGGCTCCAAAATAATCTCTTTTGGCTACGTTTACCAGAAAATCAGAAAGCTCCCATATATTAGATTGCAAACTCCGGCATTTGTTGTGCACAATGGTATTGGTAAACAGATCGTTAAATCCACCTTTCACCATGCCTACACACGATGCTGATGGCGCTACTACATAGGTGTTTTCGGTAAAATCGTTTAAAAATTTTGCACCCACTTCTTTAGCCTCATCCCAATAACCAGCATTGTATGCAGGTTGCCCACAACAGGTTTGTTTTGAATTGTAGGTTACATCACATCCCGATTTTTCTAATAACCTTAAAGTATTAAAAGCGGTTTCAGGATAGAGCTGATCTACAAAACAAGGCACAAATAATTCTACTTTCATAATATTCTTAACGACTGCAAACTTACAATTTTAGCGATTCTTTATGTTCGTTTTTTCTTAGAAGTACTAAAAGAACTAATCCAACAATAAAAAATGATGCCAAAGCGATAATTGAGTAGCGAATATTTCCGGTTAAATCTTCAATGTAGGCAAAACTGAAAAGGCCAATTACAATCGCCAATTTCTCCGTTACATCGTAAAAGCTGAAGAATGAAGTGCTATCTTTTGTATCAACCGGTAAATATTTAGAATAGGTAGAGCGCGATAAAGATTGGATTCCGCCCATAATTAAGCCTACAATTGCGGCCAACGAGTAAAATTGATATTCGCCAGTGATGTAATAACCAAAAACACAACAGCCTATCCATACTACAACTACCATAATTAACACATTTATATTCCCTATTTTTTTTGCTAAATACGACATGAGCATGGCGCCGGGGATAGCAACAAGCTGAATGATCAATATTACTGCAATCAATTTTGCCGTTCCTAATTTTAATGTTTTTTCAGCGAAACCAGCAGCAGCAAGCATAATGGTTTGTACACCCATAGAGTAGAAAAAGAAAGAAACTAAAAATCCTTTTAAAACCCTCATTTGTTTAACCTGTGCCCAAACTTTCGATAGTTCGCTAAAGCCATCTTTAAGGATATTCGTTTTTATTTTATCGTGCTGAGGTGTTCCGTTCGGAAGTGCTGAAAAAGGAATCTGAGAGAAACCGATCCACCATACGCCAACCAATAAAAATGATAACCTTGGTGGAAATGAAGCATCAGTAATACCAAACCATTCCGGTTTTAACACAAATAGGAAACAAATCAGTTGGAGTAAAACCGAGCCGATGTACCCATACGAAAAACCTTGTGCACTCACCCGATCCTGATGTTCTTCGGTTGCGATTTCTGGCAAATAAGAGTTGCTGAATAATACCCCGCCGATATAACCCATTGCTGCTAATGCAAACAAAATGATACTCATTTCGAGCGTATCTAACTTAAAGAAATATAAACCGATGCAGGCCGCCCCACCTACATAGGTAAAGAATTTCATAAAAGACTTTTTATTCCCTCTTCTATCGGCAATGGATGAAAGCATTGGCAAAGCAAAAGCCATAATCAAATAAGCAAGCGATAAGGCATAATTGGAAAGCGAGGTATTTACAAAGGTCCGGCCAAAGAACTCCACTTTATCACCATGTTCTTTAGTGGTGGTAATAATGGTATAATAAGCCGGAAAAATAGTAGAAGTGATGACTAAGTTATAGGCAGAGTTTGCCCAATCGAAAAATGCCCACGAACGGATGGTTTTCTTATTGTTTTTTGTTATCATTTGTTTTTTCGCTTCGCGGAAGATTACATTGATTGTTTGATTGCACAGATTAAATAGTTCATTACAAAACTAATATTTTATTGGTAACTTGATTGGCATTTTTCTCACATCTCACATCTCACATCTCACATCTCACATCTCACATCTCACATCTCACATCTCACATCTAAAGATAATATTTCTTCCCATCTGTTTTAATCTTACCGGCATCTAATAATTCTCTAATGGCATCAATTCTTTCAGCTTCGGCTCCATTTTTAATATTTACAACCAGATCATCAAGACTTAAAGGCTGTTGTTGCAGTAAAGAAACGATCTCAAATTCAATCTCCTCTTCCATCTGACTCTGATTTTCGGCTCTTTTCTCTGCCAGACAAACATCGCATACCCCACATTTTGCAGCATGATGTTCATCGAAATAATGAAGCAGTTGAATACTCCTGCATAAATTTGATGAAGCATAAGCTACCACTGCGTTAATCTGTTTGTGTAGGATTTCCTTTCTCAGTTCGAGGTATTTCACATCCACATCGAAATGGTCCATATCTACCCTCGACCTAACGTATTGTAACTGCGGCTGATCGGTTTGTTGAGTGTAAGTAAGTAACTCGATAGCCTGCAATTTATTAA
The DNA here is from genome assembly GCF_018613605.1 of Pedobacter sp. ISL-64. Lineage (GTDB taxonomy): Bacteria > Bacteroidota > Bacteroidia > Sphingobacteriales > Sphingobacteriaceae > Pedobacter. Next base: position 393,944 of record NZ_JAGGPU010000006.1, read on the forward strand.
GCAATGCGATAATTTCTTTATACGACAATCCTGTTTTCTTGGCTAAATCGGCTTCATTAATCTTAACAAAACCGTCGAAAGCACCACCATGCGAACGCAGAATGGTTTTTATAATGCCGTCGTAAGCTTTGTTTTCAATCTGAAAACGGTAAATGTCTTCATGACTGGCAATAAACATCATTCTTGATGGTAGAAAAACACTTTCAGATAAGGTGAGGTAGCCATCATGTTCTAAAAACTTCAAAGCAGAAATTGTTTTTAAAACACTAATATTAAACCGTTTACAGAAATCAGCGATATCAAAAGTAAAAGTTAAACCTTCGCCTGCACCAAATGCCAATTGAAAATAATTACCGAGGTAGTGATAGGTTTTTCTGATCTCATCTGGATTAGGAAAACTATCTAGATACCTGGATTCTAAGCCTAGAACATCAGATTGATTGGCTAGAAGAACAGCGTAACTTCGTTTTTCGTCGCGCCCTGCCCTGCCGGCTTCCTGGTAATAGGCTTCTAAACTTTCAGGTAAATCTAAGTGCACCACGAAACGAACGTCTGCTTTATCAATTCCCATCCCGAAAGCATTTGTAGCCACCATAATCCGGGTTTTGTTATTTTTCCACTCTTCTTGTTTTAAGAAACGTACATCACGTTCCAGTCCGGCATGGTAAAAGTCGGCCTTAATCTGATTTCTATTGATAAAATTAGCAACCTCGGCAGTTTCCCTGCGGTTACGTACATAAACCAAACCTGTACCTTTTACTTTTTGGCAAATATCGATCAGCTTTTTATACTTATCTTCTTGGCCGAAAACCACGTAGCTTAAATTATCCCTGGCAAAACTTTTAACAAAAACCTGTGGGTCTGTCATTTCAAGCTTCTCTACAATATCTTTCCGCACAAACTCAGTAGCGGTTGCAGTAAGTGCTAAAACCGGAACACTTGGAAGGATTTCTCGGAGTTTGGCGATCTGCTGGTATGGCGGACGAAAATCGTAACCCCACTGCGAAATGCAATGTGCTTCATCTACAGCAATTAAATTTACATTCATGTACGAAATGCGAACCCGCACTAAATCAGACATTAAACGTTCAGGAGATAAATAAAGGAACTTGATTTTTCCGTAAATACAGTTATCCAGCAAGATATCGATTTCGCGTTTACCCATGCCAGCATAAATGGCAATGGCTTCAATCCCTTTCGATTTCAGGTTTTCTACCTGATCCTTCATCAAGGCAATTAAGGGCGAAACGACAATGCAAATCCCCTCTTTAACCAAAGCAGGAACCTGAAAGCAGATCGATTTTCCCCCACCCGTAGGCAATAATGCTAAACTATCCTTTCCTTCCAGAACCGAGGAAATAATATCTTCCTGTAAAGGCCTAAAAGCTTGATGTCCCCAATATTTTTGTAAAATCTCTATTGCTGTCATAAATCGGCGGTACCAAAACTATAAAAAAGCTGTTGATATTGCTAAATTGCGCCACAATTAATCAAAAATTTGATGAAACACCTCTATTTTCTATCCGCTCTTTCCCTATTATTTTTTAGTTCAAACGCCCAAGAGAAAAAATGGGATATTGAAAAATACCAGGGCACCACAAAAAACTTCACTTTAAATACAGATGAAGGTACCTGGATGAACCTTGATGTAAGTGCTGATGGACAGGAAATTGCCTTTGATTTACTTGGCGACATTTACGTGATGCCAATTAGCGGTGGAGTTGCAAAACTAATTAGTGGTGGTATTGCCTGGGACGTTCAACCCCGTTTTAGTCCTAACGGAAAATACATTTCTTACACCAGCGATAAAAGCGGTGGAGATAATATATGGATTATGAACCGTGATGGTTCTAACAAAAAACAGGTTACCAAAGAGAGTTTCAGGTTATTGAATAATGCCACCTGGATGCCAAATAGCGAATACCTAGTGGCCAGAAAACATTTTACAGCAAGCCGATCGTTAGGCGCAGGCGAAATGTGGATGTATAGTATAAACGGTGGAGACGGCGTGCAATTAACCAAACGTAAAAATGATCAGCAAGACGCAGGTGAACCTAACGTTTCGCCAGATGGCAAATATGTTTACTTTAGTGAAGATGTAAGTCCGGGTCCTAATTTTGAATATAGTAAAGATCCTAACGGGACTATTTATGCCATCCGTCAACTGGATTTAACGACAGGAAAATTAACTACTTTGATTAATGAACAAGGTGGTGCCTGTCGCCCGCAGGTTTCTCCAGACGGAAATTTAATAGCTTTTGTAAAGCGCGTAAGGTTAAAATCTACTTTATATGTTCAGAACCTGAAGACTGGTGAAGAATGGCCGGTAAATGAAGATTTATCACACGATCAACAGGAAACCTGGGCTATTTTTGGCGTTTATCCAAATTTTGCCTGGACTCCAGATAGCAAAAGCATTGTTTTCTATGCAAAAGGAAAAATCAGAAAAACGGAAATCGTCACATTGATCAACACGACCATTCCTTTTCAGGCCAATACTATTCAAACGGTACAAAAAGCTTTACATTTTGAGCAACAGGTTTTCAGTAATGAGTTTTCTGCAAAAATGTTAAGACAACTAACAACTTCGCCTGATGGAAAAATAATTGTTTTTAATGCGGCAGGATACCTATACAAACAAGAGTTGCCAGCGGGAACACCAGAAAGGTTAACCAATGGACTGGATTTCGAGTTTGAACCAGCCTTTAGCCCTGATGGAAAATACGTTGTTTATACCACCTGGAACGATGAATTACGTGGAGCAATAAAGCGTACGGATGTAAAATCGGGAAAAACCATTATGCTAACTGATGAAAAAGGTTTTTATTATTCTCCTCAATACTCAACAAAAGGAGATAGAATCGTTTTCAGGAAAGGAAGTGGTAACGATGTTTTAGGCTATAACTATGGTCGCGGAACAGGTATTTTTATGATGCCAGCCACTGGTGGTGCTAAAACTTTGATTTTAGATAATGGAATCCGTCCACAGTTTAATAATACCGATACACGCATTTATTTCCAGAGTTATACAGACGGCAAAAAAGCATTAAAAAGTATCGATTTAAACGGAGCGAATGAAAGAACACACTTTACTTCTCAATATGCAAATCAGTTTGTTATCAGTCCGGATAACAAGTGGGTGGCATTTAACGAATTGTTTAACGTTTACATCACACCAATGATCAATATTGGTACGGCACAGGATGCATCAGCAGGCAATAAAGCCATTCCGGTTACAAAAGTGACTACCGATGGCGGGACATATATTCAATGGGGCACCGATAGTAAAAGCCTGCATTGGACATTAGGGCCGAAATATTTTACCGTTGATGTAAATAATGCCTTCAACTTTGACGGAACTACACCTAAAACCGAAGCATCTTCTATCGACATCAATTTGGTTTTAAAATCTGATATCCCTACTGGAATAGTGGCGTTGAAAGGCGCAAGGATTATCTCGATGAAAGGCGACGAGGTAATTGAAAATGGAACCATTATTACCAATGGAAATAAAATTACTGCAATAGGAAAAGCAGACGCAGTAAGTATTCCAGCTAATGCCAAAGTAATTGATGTTAATGGCAAAACCATTATGCCAGGCATTGTTGATGTTCATGCCCACTTGCGTACCAGTCCTGATGGAATAACACCACAGAGCGATTGGAGCTATATGGCCAATTTGGCTTTTGGTGTAACCACTTCACACGATCCATCGAGCAATACCGAAATGGTTTTTAGCCAAGGCGAAATGCTTAAGGCCGGCAGAATGGTTGGCCCGAGGGTTTATTCAACCGGTGGTATTTTATATGGTGCCGATGGCGATTTTAAAGTGGTAATTAATAGTTTAGATGATGCTTTGGCTAATCTGCGCAGGTTAAAAGCCGTTGGTGCATTTTCAGTAAAATCGTATAATCAACCGCGTAGAGAGCAGCGTCAACAGATTTTAGAAGCAGCCCGACAGTTAAATATGGAGGTTGTACCTGAAGGTGGCTCTACTTTTTTCACCAACATGAATATGGTTGCCGATGGGCATACCGGAATTGAGCATAGTATTCCTGTTATACCGGTTTATAAAGATGTTACCACGCTTTGGAACAATACCGATGTGGCTTATACACCTACTTTAATTGTGGCTTACGGGGGGCAATGGGGCGAAAATTATTGGTACGACAGAACCAATGTTTGGGAAAACGAAAAATTGATGACTTATACCCCACGCTCGATTATTGATGCGAGAGCCAGACGGAGAACAACTTCTGAATATAGCGACTATAACCATATCGACATTGCTAAGGCTGCTAAACAAATTGCAGATGGCGGTACAAAGATTAATCTTGGCGCACACGGGCAGATCCAGGGTTTAGGGGCACATTGGGAACTTTGGATGTTCGTTCAGGGTGGCTTTACGCCAATGCAAGCCATCAGGGCCGCAACGTTAAACGGTGCAAGTTATTTGGGTATGAACAAAGAAATCGGCTCGCTAGAAGTTGGAAAACTGGCTGATATGGTGATCATGGACGCCAATCCTTTAGATGATATCCGCAATTCGGAGAAAATTAAATATGTTATGATCAATGGTCGACTTTACGATAGTGCTACCTTAAATGAAGTAGGAACCAGAGAGAAACTTAGAGGTAAATTATGGTTCGAAAATATCAGAGGAAATGGCTATATTATTCCAAGCGGAGAATCAGAAACCTGGACTTTTACTGTTCCGCATTGTGATTAAACTACATTAACACCATAAAAGACATGTAAATATAAATTCATGTCTTTTATGGTAAATTCACCTACCATGAAACCAAATAAACTCTATAATACCTCCTCTGTTGTATTCTTAGTGCTTAGTGCGCTCGTTTTTTCATACAGCGGATATTACATTTTGGGTATCCAAACTGTAAACTTATTTCTAGCGCTAATTGCAATGGCTTACATTACGTCTTTTATAGCGGTGATGAAAGACCGGAAATCGATCATTTCCTGGTTACTGTTAATCTTAAATTCAATTATACTAATTTGCATCATTTATTTCCTGACGCATTTTAAAATGAAGATGTAGTGTTGACGTTCGTTTTTACTGGGGATTCGTCATCTCGATCCGATAGCTATCGGATGCGGCGTAGTCCCGAACTTTCGGGAGAGAGATCTATCTAAACAGATTTAGCTTCGCTGAGCCTTCGGGTTCTCGACTTCGTTGCACTTCGCTCGAAATGACGATTTATGTTAAGAATTTACAAAACCAACAAGCCGTATTCTCGAAGCGTGTTGATCGGTTTAGAATACCAGAACAGCTCAAAGTTTTCCATTTCTTGTTCAAAATCGGTTTTAACCTCTTGAAAAGTGTAAACTTTTTCGTTTGAGATAGAAACTTTATTTAAAACAGCAGTGAGCCACTCACCTTCCTTTTTATTGGTCTGCACAGTAAAAGTCTCTTTTTTATCGTGAAAAGTTAATGATGCCATTTCCCAGGTATTACCCTTTTTTGATTTGGTAAAATATTCGGCGGAGGGCTTTCCTCCTATCCAAACTACTTTTGCGGTAGGTTTCGTATTAAACTGATCTTCGTCATTTAAAGCCTTTTCAATAAAATCGCCCGGAATCTTTGTCCTTGGAATTTTAAAATCAAACCAATCCTGCAGTTCATAATCAAAACAGATACCATGCATAAAATTGAAGAGTGACTTTTTCAACCCGAAACTGAATTTATTATGGTCGATGCCCGTTTTATCGGTATAATTGATATCGTTATTGGCAAAAGTACCAATCACTTCTGTGTCTTTTACCACTCCAAACTTTTCCGGATACATGCCTACCGGACTATGTGCTGTCATGGCAAATTGATGCCAAAAGCCTGACTGTAATATCCCAACCTCAAACAACTGACGTACCATCTCCAAACTGTCGATCGTTTCCTGCACTGTTTGTGTGGGGTAACCATACATTAAATAAGCATGCACCATAATTCCAGCTTCGGTAAAATTACGGGTAACCTTAGCCACTTGTTCTACCGTTACGCCTTTATCGATCAGCTTTAACAAACGATCTGAGGCAACTTCCAGTCCGCCTGAAACCGCAATACAGCCAGATGCCTTTAATAATAAACACAGGTCTTGAGTGAAGCTTTTTTCAAAACGGATATTCGTCCACCAGGTAACCGCTAATTTCCTTCTGATGATTTCCAAAGCTACCTCACGCATTAAAGCTGGTGGTGCAGCCTCATCAACAAAGTGAAAGCCATTTTGCCCGGTTTTTTCATATAAATCTTCAATCCGATCTACAATTAATTTGGCTGCAACAGGTTCGTAGACTTTGATATAATCAAGCGAAATATCGCAGAACGTGCATTTGCCCCAATAACAACCATGGGCCATCGTGAGTTTGTTCCATCGCCCATCACTCCACATGCGGTGCATGGGGTTTACGATTTCAATTACTGAAATATACTTATCTAATAACAATCCAGCATAATCTGGTGTACCAACATCAGCCTGCTTATAATCATTTCTGAAGGCATCGTTACGGTAAACCACCATGCCGTTTTCCAGCAGAAAAGTCCTTTTATAAAAATGGGCTTCAGCTGGAATAGGATGTGTAATATTTTGATGTAAGAGTTCAATAGGCAGTTCTCCGTCATCTAAGGTGATGTAATCGAAGAATTCAAAAACCCTTGCATCCGATAATGATCTTAATTCGGTATTCGGGAAACCACCGCCCATTGAAATTTTGATTTCCGGATGATTGGCCTTGACCCATTGTGCACAACGGAAAGCACTATACAAATTGCCCGGAAAAGGAACAGAAATCAGGAACAATTTAGGCTGAACGGTTTCAATTCTCTCTTTTAAAACCGAAATCAGGATCTCATCCATGTAGGTTGGTTCTTTATGCAAAGCATGGTACAGTTCATCAAAGGAATTAGCGCTTCTGCCTAAACGTTCTGCATAACGGCTAAAACCAAAATTTTCATCAACACACTCCAATATGTAATCAGATATATCTTCAAGATAAAGTGTAGCTAAATGTTTCGCTTTATCCTGCGTGCCCATTGCGCCAAAAGCCCAATCCAGCTCTTCTAAAGCTGAAAAACGTGAAGCTTGGGGCAGAAAATCATCACTACAGATCTGCAAGGCCAAAGTTGGATTCTTACCCTGTAGAAAGGCAATTACCGCATCGATGGTTTTAAAATATTCGTCTTGCAATGCAAAAATACGCTTAGCATTATCGCTTTTTGGATTTTCATTACCAACGCATAAACTACGCTCAGTGTGGCTGAACAAATCTTGCAATCCTTTTTTAGAGAACAGCTGTAAAATAACCTCAATACCTAAATCGGCTTGTGTAGCGCTGATATTTTTAGTGTTCAGAAAACCTTTTATATACGCCGTTGCTGGATATGGGGTATTCAGTTGGGTAAATGGCGGCGTAATGGCAAATATTTCGGTTTTCAAAGGGAATTGTTTTTTCTGCAAAAGTACGGGAATTTTTAATAGCGTCGTCACCCTGTCCCGATTTTGATTCAATTAAACTAAAACACCAATTCAAACGTTTTAACCCTACATCAACACGTTTTCTACCTGAATGAAAGTTTTTTGTTTTTACATCCTGATGCTCTGTGTGCAAATCAGCTTTGCACAAAAAACATTTGTATTCCCTAAAATTAAAACACAAGGATCTTCCATTGAACAAATTACTCCACCCAACTGGACCGTTATCGATCAGGTTTATGGCGACCTAAACAATGATGCTTCAGATGATTTAGCATTAGTTTTTGAGTTTAACAGATCAATTGATGAAACCCGTGTTTATGGAGACAACAATACAGATATCATTAAAGAAACTCAAAAACCAAGAATATTGGCTATATTTTTTAAAGATAAATCAACAGGTAATTACAGTTTATCTACTCAAAACAACGATTTCATTTTACGTTCTGAAGAAGGTGGTAAATTGGGCGATCCGCTACAACAGATTGTCATTAAAGATCAGCAACTGTATTTAAGGTTTCAAGGGGGGGCAGAATGGCGCTGGGAACTGGGCTATACCTTTAAATTTGAAAATAAAGACTGGTTTTTAACAAGCGCGATCAATCTTTATTTTAACCAGAACAGTGGCGATATGACCGAAAGGGTATACGATTTTAAAACCCGCGAATTATTTACCACTGTTGGTAATCTGCACCGAAGGGATATTGCAAACCGAAAAACAAGTGAGGTTTTATATTTTTCGCAGCTCAGAACCTTCAAAACCTTTAAAAAGCCCTGGGCATGGGAAATTATGCCAAATGTTTATTTGTAGACCCAAACCTATCAGGTTTTCGAAACCTGATAGGTTTGATTGCATTATTTTTCTTTCCAAGAAGCCATCACTTTGTTAAATACCTGATAGAACGGAAAGCCCGGAGCGAAGCATGAGTGAGGACTTGGAGAGATAGCAGGGCTGCACTTTCCGAAGTATTACAGCCGCTCATTTTCAAAATATTATTGACAACCTAAGAACACCTGTGTTTATATTTTCAGTTGATATGCCATTTAAAAGCTTACGAGGTTTAGATAGACTCTGAAATAAATTACCTTCGGTGAGCTCGCTTAAGGCTCGGTTTACTGCGTAGCTTTCCGCTGCACTACAGCTCAGGGTGACGGATATTACAAATTCTGCGCAATTACAAAACCACTTGCCCAGGCCCATTGAAAATTATAACCACCCAGCCAACCTGTAACATCTAAACATTCGCCACCAAAAAACAGGTTCGGAATCTTTTTACATGCTAAAGTTTTAGAAGATATTTCGCTGGTATCAATTCCGCCACGCATTACTTCGGCTTTATCGTAACCTTTATCACCTGCAGGTTTAACCTTAAAGTGATGAATGGTTTGTTCAATTAAATCGATTTCTGATTTTGTTAACGCTGCAACAGGTTTGCTTAAAGGTAAAAACTTACCTAATGCATCGGTAAACTTCTTGGTATAAATCCGGTTTAAAAGCGTCGACAATAAAGTTTTACCATTCGTTTTTCTTTCCTCATCCAATAATGCTACGATATCCCGATGAGGCAACAGATTCAGATTAACTGTTTCGCCTCTTCTCCAAAAAGAAGAAATCTGCAAAATGGCAGGCCCGCTTAATCCCCAGTGGGTAAAAAGGATATTTTCTTCGAACGAAATTTCATCATTGCTTACTTCGCAAAAAACAGAATTTCCCGAAAGCTGCGCAAACCATTCTTCATCCTTACCGGTAATGGTTAATGGAACCAAAGCGGGAGCCGTTTCAATTATTTTTAGATCGTGTTTTCTCGCAAAACGTAAAGCAAAATCGGTAGCACCCATTTTTGGGATGGGTAAACCTCCGGTGGTAATCACTAGCTTTTCCGCAGTTAAAACTACAGTTTTACCATTTTTCTCATAACTCACTTTAAAGCCTTCTGGCAATATTTCAATATCCTTTACATCTGCGTTACACCTAATTTCTTGCCCGAAATCTTCGCAAATGGATGTAAAAACCTCAACAACATCTTTCGCATTTTTATCATCAGGAAATAATTGGCCTAAAGTTTTTTCTTTGCCCGCTATTCCATAGGTTTCAAAAAAACTAATGGTATCGTCAACTGTCCACTGCGTGAAAGCAGATTTGATAAAATGTGGGTTTGCTGATATAAACTGCTCAGCCGATGCAAATTGATTCGTATAATTACAGCGACCACCACCTGAAATTAAAATTTTAGCGCCGGGTTTTTCATTTTTTTCGAGCACAATTACTTTCTTGCCCAGATAGCCTGCCTGCACCGCACACATCAATCCGCAGGCACCTGCACCAATAATTATTGCATCAGCATTCATCAATAAAATTTATTATGGTTACTTTTGCACAAAAGTAGCATTATTTTCAAGCGCATGGCAAAACAGATTAGCGAATTAAAATTAGGTATTTTAGGTGGCGGACAATTGGGCAGAATGCTCATTCAACAAGCAATCAATTACAATGTAACCACATTAGTTTTAGACCCAGATCCTGATGCCCCTTGCAAACACATCTCTAATTACTTCGAAAATGGCTCAATTACCGATTTTGACACCGTTTACGCTTTTGGAAAGAAAGCCGATATCATTACCATTGAAATTGAAAAGGTAAATATCGACGCACTTGAGCAGCTTGAAAAAGAAGGCAAAAAGGTATTTCCACAATCTAGGGTGATCCGTTTAATCCAAGATAAAGGTGTACAGAAACAGTTTTTTAAAGAAAACGATATCCCAACCTCTCCTTTCCAGATTGTAAATACGAAGGAAGATATGGAGAACAGTACTATCCCTTTTCCATATATTTTAAAACTGCGTAAAGATGGTTATGATGGCAAAGGTGTGATGAAAATCAATAGTGCAGCCGATCTGGCCAAAGCTTTCGATGCACCTTGTATTATTGAAAAATTAGTCGATTTTGAAAAAGAAGTTGCCGTAATTGTTGCCCGTAATGCCAATGGCGATATGAAAACTTTCCCCATGGTAGAAATGGAATTTAATCCAGAGGCCAACTTGGTTGAGTTTTTAATTTCCCCATCTACTTTTGCCGAAAGCTTACAACAAAAAGCAGAAAACATTGCTAAAAATATTGCCTCAGCAATGAACATCACTGGGATTTTAGCGGTAGAAATGTTTATTTGCAAAGACGGAGAGTTGCTGGTTAACGAGGTTGCCCCTCGTCCGCACAATAGCGGTCACCAAACTATTGAAGGCAATTATGTTTCTCAGTTCGAACAACATTTACGTTCTATTTATAATTTGCCACTTGGCGATACCACAAGTATTACCAATGCCATTATGATTAATCTACTTGGCGAAAAAGGCTTCGAAGGTGTAGCTAAATATGAAAATCTGGAAAAAATACTAGCGATTGATGGTGTTTTTGTTCACCTATATGGCAAGAAGTATACAAAACCTTTCCGAAAGATGGGCCATGTAACCATTGTAGATATCGATAGAGAAAAAGCCATAGAAAAAGCACGCTTTGTACAAAAAACACTAAAAGTAGTAGCATAGCCCCCTAGCCCCTTGAAGGGGGAACTACAGGCAAGGTTGAAAAACATAATTAGAAACATAAATTACAAAATATTAAACAACATATATGAACGCTGGAAATTCAAAGTCCCCTTCAGGGGATTTAGGGGCATTAGTTGGAATTATCATGGGTAGCAAATCAGATTTACCTGTTATGCAAGATGCTGCTGATGTATTAAAAGAATTTGGAATAAACTATGAAATTACGGTTGTTTCTGCCCACAGAACACCAGAACGGATGTTTAATTATGCTAAAGAAGCACAAGGCCGTGGCCTAAAGGTAATTATTGCCGGTGCCGGTGGTGCTGCCCACTTGCCAGGAATGGTAGCTTCTATTACCACATTACCTGTTATTGGTGTTCCGGTTAAATCATCAAACTCTATCGATGGCTGGGATAGTATTTTATCGATCTTACAAATGCCAAATGGTATCCCGGTTGCCACCGTAGCTTTAAATGCTGCTAAAAACGCAGGTTTATTGGCCACTCAGATTTTAGCTACAGCTGATGATTCTTTAACGGTTAAAATGCAGGCTTATAAAGATGAACTTAGAAGAAAGGTTGAAGAAAGCGCTTCCGAAATGAGTTCTCAGTTGTAAGTTTTCAATTTGCGATATAAACAATGATTATATTGAAGACGATTATCAAGATAGCATTGATTATATCTCTTGTTTCTTTAATCTTCTCGACCCTATTTTTAACAATCTATGGTGAAATTAATGAGCTAAACCTCAATAATTTCACCTCAATATTTATTTGGTATTCATTGATGTATACCATATGGACAACATTTATATCTACCCTAGCTTTAATTATAATCTCTTTATTGAGAAAAATTAATAATCAAAAAGTCTGGAGTTATATTAAAAGTGAAACAATTCTATTTCTGATAGTAATTGGCTTTACAGCTTTGATAATTCTTTTTTATCATCACCAATATTAACTCAATACTCTAAACTCTATCCCCCAACTCCAAACTAATTCAAACTCGGGTCAACCGGAAAATTACTGATATGAGCATATTTTGGCCCTAAATTTACGATCACATCCCGCCAAAGTTTTTCATCATCGTTACTAAAAATGAGATCAGGATTAAAGATGTCGCTCACCATCCAGGCATTCTGCTCTATTTCACGATCAAGCTGTCCATTATCCCAACCTGAGTAGCCCATAAAAAATTTCACTTCATCCGCGCTTATGGCATTAGTATTTAGGAGTATTTTAAGTGTTTCGAAATTTCCACCCCAGTACAATCCATTCCCGAGAGGTTCGCCACTCTGCAATTTATCATAACACCTATGGATAAAATGCAAGGTATCTGCAGCAACAGGTCCACCAAAATAAATGTAATTTTTTGCATCCCACAAATCCTGGATCACGTCGTTCAGAATGAGATTTCCTACCTGGTTAAGGATATAACCCACAGTTCCATCATCACCATGTTCGGTTAGCAGCACCACAGATCTTTTAAAATTCGGATCGGCCATAAAAGGCTCCGAGATGAGCAAGCGGCCTGTTTTTGGTTTTATATTGTTCAGCATGATGATAATCATTTGTTACACCGTAAAAGATGTCTATTTTTGTTAAATGCAAGTTACAAATGAATTTCTACAAAACCTGCGCCAAGATTACAAAAGCGCTTTGCTGGATGAATCTGACGTTGATCAAGACCCAATTATCCAGTTTAAAAAGTGGTTTCAACATGCTGTTGATGCCCAGATATACGAACCCAATGTAATGACTTTAGCTACAGCCGATAAAGCTGGCAGACCCGATGCCCGTATTATTTTACTTAAAGGCGTTGATACAGATGGATTTAGGTTCTTTACAAATTACCTAAGTGCCAAAGGAAAAGAGCTTAAACGTAATCCATATGCAGCTTTAGTATTTTTCTGGCCTGAATTGGAAAGACAAGTGAGGATCGAAGGAACAGTAGAAAAACTAGATAAGGAAACTTCCGAAGAATATTTCAATACGAGGCCAATTGGCAGTCAGATTGGAGCCGTAGCCTCTCCACAGAGCCAGGTTATTCCAAACAGAGCATTTTTAGAAGAAAAATTTGAAGAATTAAAGGCTAAAAGCACCGATAAAGGTATTGCAAAACCTGCGCACTGGGGCGGTTATATTGTAAAACCCACGAGGATAGAATTTTGGCAAGGAAGAAGCAGCAGGCTGCACGATAGGATAAATTTCGAAAAGGTTAAGGGAATCTGGACTAAAACAAGATTGGCACCATAACTTAATATAATAAATAGAGATCGGGCTATCCGGCAAGATCTCTATTTTAACTAATCGTTTACTATTAAATTCTCTTTTTTAATCTCTTAAAGATGAAACAAATCGCAGTTATAGGATCTGGCACGATGGGAAATGGCATCGCTCATACCTTTGCACAATTCAATTATCAAGTCAACCTGATTGATATTAATCAAGCTGCATTGGATAGGGCCATACAAACCATTACCAAAAATTTAGACAGACAGCTTGCCAAAGGTACATTAACAGAAGATCAGAAAGCGGCCGCTCTTAATAACATCACCACATATACCGCAATAAAGGATGGCGTTCAAAGTTCCGCTTTAATTGTAGAAGCCGCTACCGAAAATGTGGACTTAAAATTGAAGATTTTTAAGGATTTAGATGAGTACGCACCTGCACATGCTATTCTGGCTTCTAATACCTCTTCTATTTCCATTACGCAGATTGCTGCCGTAACCGGTAGAGGTGATAAGGTAATCGGGATGCACTTTATGAACCCTGTTCCGGTAATGAAGTTAGTAGAAGTAATAAGAGGTTATGCCACCAGTGATGAAACAACCAGTACTATTATGTCGCTATCGCAAAGTTTGGAGAAAGTTCCTGTTGAGGTAAATGATTATCCGGGTTTTGTGGCTAACCGCATTTTAATGCCAATGATTAACGAGGCCATTTACACCCTGTATGAAGGCGTTGCAGGTGTTTACGAAATCGATACGGTAATGAAACTTGGAATGGCACATCCGATGGGGCCTTTACAGTTAGCAGATTTTATTGGTCTGGATGTTTGTTTGGCAATATTAAAAGTATTGAACGATGGATTTGGGAATCCTAAATATGCACCATGTCCATTATTGGTAAATATGGTTGCTGCAGGTAAAAAAGGTATTAAAACTGGCGAAGGTTTTTATAAATATACTGCTGCATCAAAAGATCTTGTTGTTTCTGATAAATTTAAAAAATCCTAATTTTTTTAGCATTTAATTTTATATTTGCTGTATGAATGAGAATCTGGATCCTGAAGCAAGCAACCTAAGCCCTACCGATCGCGATATTGAAAGGGTTTTAAGGCCACAGGCTTTTGAAGATTTTACGGGACAGGAAAAAGTGATGGAAAACCTGAAGATTTTTGTTCAGGCGGCGAAACTCCGTGGCGAGGCTTTAGATCATGTTCTTTTACATGGCCCTCCAGGATTAGGTAAAACCACACTATCTCATATCATTGCCAATGAAATGGCTACTGGCATCAAAGTAACCTCTGGTCCGGTATTAGACAAACCTGGCGATTTGGCTGGTTTATTAACCGGCCTGGATGAAGGCGATATCCTTTTTATTGATGAGATCCATCGTTTATCTCCTCTTGTGGAAGAATACCTATACTCTGCCATGGAGGATTTTAAAATCGATATTATGCTCGAAACTGGCCCGAATGCCCGTTCGGTCCAGATTTCGCTTAATCCTTTTACACTGGTCGGAGCCACTACGCGTTCCGGTTTGTTAACAGCGCCATTAAGAGCCCGTTTCGGAATTAACGCCCGTTTGGCTTACTACGATGCTAAATTGCTCACTACAATTGTATTACGCTCTTCTGATATATTAAAAACACCTATAAGTGATGAAGGTGCCTATGAAATTGCACGCCGTAGCCGCGGTACGCCCCGTATAGCCAATGCACTTTTACGGAGAACAAGAGATTTTGCACAGATTAAAGGAAATGGAAATATCGATACAGAAATAGCCCGCTATGCCCTCAATGCATTAAATGTAGATGAACATGGCTTGGATGAAATGGACAACAGAATCCTGGTTACCATTATCGATAAATTTAAAGGCGGTCCGGTAGGTTTAAAAACCATTGCGACAGCTGTTGGAGAAGATGAAGGTACTATTGAAGAAGTTTATGAACCGTTTTTGATTCAAGAGGGATATATTATGCGCACTTCACGTGGCCGCGAAGTTACCGAAGCCGCGTATAAACATTTAAAAAAGAATTATCCGGGGCAAACTGGGAAATTGTTTTAGTGCGGTAAGTTTATGCTTAGTCGTCATTTCGACTGAAGCGCAGCGGAATGGAGAAATCTTTGAACTTACACTAAACCTGGTTTGAAGATTTCTCTACTGCGGTTGAAATGACGATCTATCTTAAAGATTGCTTCACACACCCACTAGCCTACTTATTCAGCTCGCTATGCGATCTGCGGAAAAAACAAAATCACATCGGAACATTTAAGTCACTTTTGTGTTCAATAATTACAAATCAAACATTATTATGAATATTGAATTACGTAAACTAACGCTCGAGGATTACGAAGACCTTAAAGAATCAATGCTACAGGCCTACGACAGTATGGGTGGTTCCATCTGGCCGAAATCTAGTATCGCAAAACTTTTAAATATTTTCCCTGAAGGACAGCTCTGTATCGAAGTTGATGACAAAGTTGTGGCCTGTTCATTAGCCATTATTGTAGAATACGACGAGTATGGAGATCGGCATACCTATAAATTGATCACTGGCGATTATTCTTTTACAACACACGACCCCAATGGCGATACCCTGTACGGCATCGAAATTTTCGTTCACCCGGATTACCGGGGCCTGCGTTTAGGAAGAAGATTATACGAGGCCAGGAAAGAACTTTGCGAAAGCCTTAACCTCAAAAGCATTATTGCCGGCGGAAGAATTCCTGGTTACCATCAATATGCAGAGCAGCTGAGTCCGAGGCAATATATAGATAAGGTAAAAGCTAAAGAAATTTACGACCCCACACTTACTTTTCAGATTTCAAATGATTTTCACGTAAGAAAAGTATTAAAGAATTATTTACCAGGCGATAAAGAATCGAAAGAATATGCCACCTTAATTGAGTGGAATAATATTTATTACCAGGGTATTGATGCCTCAGCCCGTTCGGCAATGACCATCCGTTTAGGTTTAGTGCAATGGGAAATGCGTTTATTCCCGAATATGGACGCATTTTACGAACAGGTAGAATTTTTTGTAGATGCTTTGAGCGGTTACAAATCAGATTTCGTGATGTTCCCTGAGCTATTTAATACACCCCTACTGCAACCATACAATCACTTACCAGAAATTGAGGCGATGCGCAAGCTTGCTGAAAAAACGGAAGAAATTGTACAAAAAATGCATGAATATTCATTGAGCTACAATACAAACATCATTACCGGCAGTATGCCGCTCATTGAGGATGGTAAACTTTACAATGCCACTTACCTTTGTCACCGTACCGGTAAAATAGATGAGTATAGGAAAATCCATATTACACCAAATGAGCAAAAATATTACGGTATGATTGGCGGTGATAAAGTACAGGTTTTTGATACTGATTGTGGTAAAGTAGGTATTTTGATTTGTTATGATGTAGAATTCCCTGAATTGAGCCGCATTTATGCCGAGCAGGGTATGCAGATTTTATTTGTACCATTTCTAACCGATACGCAAAACGGTTATACACGCGTTCGCCATTGTGCGCAAGCAAGGGCGATAGAAAATGAATGTTACGTAGCCATTGCAGGCTGTGTGGGCAATTTACCTAAGGTAAATAACATGGATATCCAGTTTGCTCAGTCGGCAGTTTTTACCCCGTCGGATTTTGCTTTTCCAACCAATGCGATCAAAGCAGAGGCAACGCCAAATACCGAGATGGTACTGGTGGTAGATGTTGATCTACATTTATTAGACGAATTGCATCATTACGGAACGGTAAAGGTGTTAAAAGACAGGCGGAAAGATCTTTACCAGGTTAAACTTTTAAAATAAGCACCTATAAAAAAGCCGGTACAAATTAATGTACCGGCTTTTCATTCTAATCTAAAGCTAATTATTTCCTCATCACAAACCATATAATCAGACCAATAATTATAGCTAGAGGTATCACCCATTTTAAGGCTTGTCCTCCTCCGTTTTCATCTTTTTCTGTAACCGCTGGTTTTGCTGGTCCTGGATCTGCTTTATGACTTTCGTAATCTTTTTCTATCGGTTTCGGAGCTGCTCCTGATTCCGTATGTTGTGGATCTATATTTTCCATAGCTAATGCACTAAAAGCTCTCCCTTTCTCGTTGTTACTCCAATCAGGATGAACTATAATTAATTAATTTAGTTTCTGTATTTAGAACAAGTGATTAATGAAAATGTTTTAAATCTTAAGCCTTATCTTTGCAGATCGGTGTATAACAATAATGCAAAATATAGCCAGCTGATCAAAGATGAAGCCATGCGTTTGGGTTTCATTGCCTGTGGTATTTCTAAAGCTGAATTTCTTGAAGAGGAAGCACCCAGACTGGAAAACTGGCTCAACCAGAACCGTCATGGCGAAATGAAATACATGGAAAATTATTTTGATAAACGCCTCGATCCCAGATTATTGGTTGACGGTGCTAAATCGGTAATCTCCTTGTCGTTAAACTATTATACTGAAGAAAAACAATTAGATCCCAATGCACCAAAAATTTCTAAATATGCTTACGGACAGGATTACCATACTGTTATAAAGGAAAAGTTAAAGGAACTCACTCATTTTATAGAAGAAAATATTGGAGAAGTTTCTGGAAGGGCATTTGTAGACTCAGCTCCAGTTTTGGACCGTGCGTGGGCGAAAAAATCAGGAATTGGCTGGATTGGTAAAAATTCTAACCTGATCAGTAAAACCGATGGTTCTTTTTTCTTCCTTGCAGAGCTGATTGTTGATCTCGAGCTGGATTACGATCATCCATATCAGGCCGATTACTGTGGAAGTTGCACCCGCTGTTTGGATGCCTGCCCCACAGATGCCATTATTGCGCCACAGGTTGTAGATGGAACGAAATGTATCTCCTATCTCACCATTGAGCTTAAAAATGAAATCCCAAATGAGTTTAAAGATAAAATGAGCAATTGGATGTTTGGCTGCGATATCTGCCAGGATGTTTGCCCCTGGAACCGTTTCTCTAAAGTACATAATGAAGAGGCCTTTAAGCCCGAGAATGGATTGCTGGATTTGAATGCAAAAGACCTGACCGAAATTACGGATGATGTTTTTAAAAAGGTTTTTAAGGGCTCGGCAGTTAAGCGCACTAAATTTACTGGATTGAAAAGAAATATCGATTTTTTGAAGCCGGAATAGTCACAAATCTTTTCTATATTTGATACTATGACTGATATTCAATTATATACAAAATTAGCAGACTTACCTACTGAACTAAAAAAAAGAGTATCAGATTATATTGATTCTTTAATGGCAAAAGAGAAATCAATTAATACATCTAAAAAGAGGATATCTGGTTTAGGAAAAGGTCTAATTAGTATAAAGGATAATTTTAACGATCCTATTGAAGGTTTTGAAGATTACCTATAGTGAATATTTTACTTGATACCCATATTGTAATTTGGTTTATCACTAATGACGATAAACTTTCAAGAAAAATCAAAGATCTTATTGAAGATTCAAAAAACAAATGTTTTGTTAGCATTGCAAGTTATTGGGAATTATCTATTAAATATGCGCAAGGAAGGTTGAATTTGAATTCAACTATTGAGGAAATATTTAATATTATAGAAAAAAGTGGATTTGTTATATTGCCCATTACACTGAATCATATTATTCAACTTTCAAAGCTAGAACATTTCCACAATGATCCTTTCGACAGATTAATGATATCTCAGTCAATTATTGAAAAACTTCACTTAGTAAGCAATGACAATTATTTTCCAGCTTATAAAGTAAAACTCATTAAATAATATGGGCGTCCTGCTGAATTCATTTCAGCATCTATTATCTAGAATTACGTTAGATGGATCCTGAAACAAGTTCAGGATGACGATCAAGATTTATTCTACCATTAATTCACCGAAAAAGTATTGTCACTTTTAACCTTGTCTGGTGTATGTGGGTTTCCCATCACTACTTTAGATAGCTTTTTAGTGGTTGCTATATTTATTTTAACCTGTTTATCTCCCTTTTCCCAAATGCCGATTGTACTATGGCTCTTTTCGACAGAACCATCAGCATAAGTCAAGGCTAAATCGATTGGTAAAGGCTTAACGCTTTTATTCTCAATGGTAATCGTATATCCATTTGATGTTTTGTCTACAGCCTTTATAGCCATATCGGTAACGCCATCTTCAAAAAACCAGGCTTTCCAGAACCAGTTTAAATTTTTGCCGCTTCCCTCATTCATGCTATTAAAGAAATCGTATGGCATCGGGTGTTTACCATTCCAGTTTTTAATATAAGTATGCAAAGCTTTGGTAAACAGTTCATCTCCTAGGTAATCTTTAACAAACAAATAAGCCAAACCTGGTTTAGGGTACGAATTGGTAAAAGATCCTGATCCTTTTAAATCTGGTGTTAAAGTCATTATTGGGGTATCATCTTTCCCGCCAGATGACGAAGCCGTAGGTTGTACGCCGTATTCATCAACAATTGTAGAATCAATCATCGGAGAAATCAACCACTCACCTATTGTGGCCCAACCTTCGTCCATCCAACCGTATTTTGTCTCATTTATGCCCATGTAAAAAGGAAACATAGTATGAAAAATTTCATGGTCGGTTAAAGTAATCGCATCTGTGCGATTATCAACCGGGTTATCGTTCACCATCATTGGGTATTCCATTTGGTCCAAACCATCGAATATCGTTTCATGGTTGTATGGAAAAGGCCATTTGGGAAAAGTATAACTCATGGCTTCAATCGTTTTACGGGCGAAATCAATCACTTCGTAATAATCTTTATGTTTTGGATTAAAAACAGCATCTACACGGGTTCTTCTTTTGGTTTTAGGATCAACCACCAAACTGCTCGATTTCCATAAGTAATGATCACTCAAAGCAAATACAAAATCGGTCACATTTTTGGCTTCGAACTTAAAAGTGTTATAAGCATTCGGTTGCGTTACTTTTTTATCGGCTAAATCTTTGTCGGTAATCACATCAATTATAGCATCGTTTTTTTCTGCAGATAACATTCTGGAAACAATATCTTTCTGAAAAACTTCTGAAGGGTTTTTAAGATCACCGGTTGCCCAAACACCATAAGCACCTGGCACCGTAATTGAAGCATTAAACTGATCAAAGTCATTATAAAACTCTTCGGCACCTGTATAAGGGAATTTATTCCATCCATCTACATCATCATAAACAGCAATGCGTGGAAAAAAGTAAGCTACAAAATGCGAGCCTTCATCTACCTGACCTGTACGCATATGCGATCCCTTATTTAACGTATAACTATAATCGATAGAAAAGTTAATCGTTTTTCCAGGTAAAACCGCTGGAACATTCACCGTCATGTTGGTTCCATCAATTTTAAAATCAATGATTGACTTTCCGTTTGCTGCCAGTTTTTCAATTGCAACCCCATCACCCAGATCAGACTCTGCCAATTTTGACTTTCTTGGTGTTCCTTTTTTGTATAGATTGGGGTAAAGTTTAAACCATATTTCCTTCAGTGTATCAGGACTATTATTGGTATAAGTTACCTGAACCTTACCTTTTAACAACCTGCTGATTGGATTAAAATCTACATTAAGATCGTATTTTGAAGTATTCTGCCAATAATTTTTCCCAGGCTTTCCATCCGTATTTCTCGTTTCCTTTTGATAGGCTTTTTGAAATTCAGGCGCTATTCGTAAAGTGGTTTGCGCACTTACATAAATGGTAGTACACAATAGAAAGCTAAATATCTTTATAGATTTCATTTTTTTGAGTTTAGGGCAAGCGCTTTGCACATAGCCTAATGTTATCTTTTAATAACCAACCAATATTAACAGTTAACCGATTAACCAAAACCTACTTACCAAACTTCATTTTCAACTGCTCCAACATATCCGTATTGATTGGTTGTGCTGGTTTTTCTTGCTTAGGCTGAGGCTTTTGTTGATATTGAGGCTTATTTGTTGGTGTATTATTTTGAGGTCTTGCTGCCTTGTTTTCGTTTTTCTTGGCATTGAATTTTGCCCACTCCTCATCTAATTTCTTCTTTGTGTACAAAGGGAAATCCCCCTGTTTCATCCAGGCATAATAACTAGGTTCTACAGAAAATACCTGTGCAGTTGTTTTACCTTTATGTTTACCAAAATTGAAACACACTTCATCATTATCATTATACACCAATCTACCGGCAAAATCTACAGGTTTATTAATATTGGTAAAAATATGCAGTGCATCTACATCATTTACAACGGGAATACTTTTTACACCTTGTTTGCTCTCAAACTCGGTTTCCTTGTACATTTCTAACTGTCCTAGTAAAACCTTATAAGTGGCAATAACATCTGCTTCTGCAGCATGTGCATTAATTAAATCTTCCTGGCAATAGAATTTATAAGCCGCTTTTAAGGTACGCTGCTCCATTTGGTGGAATATGTTCTGTACATCAACAAACTTGCGCTTGTTCATATCAAAATCCACTTCAGCTCTTAAAAATTCTTCTAAAAGCATCGGGATATCAAATTTATTCGAATTGTATCCCGCCAGGTCACTTTCGCCAATAAATTCGGCAATTTCTGCTGCCAAAGTTTTAAAGGTAGGCTCGTTTGCAATGTCTTCATCATAAATACCGTGTATTAACGAAGTTTGCAAAGGAATCGGCATTTCTGGATTTACACGCCAGGTTTTAACCAGTTCAGAACCATCTGGCATGGCTTTTAAAATCGCTATTTCAACGATTCTGTCGGCTCCAACATTAATTCCAGTAGCTTCTAAATCAAAAAATGCTAAAGGGCGCTTTAAATTTAATTTCATTTCTTATGATGTGAGATTGGCGACATTAGATTTGAATCGGAATGTCAAATTCTTTTTTTTCAAAAGTGCTAAAAAGGTTTCATTAGTTCTGTAAAACAGCTTTATTAATTTATAAATTTAATTGTCAAATTATTTCAGAATGTTAGTTTGTAGGATTAAATTGCGACAATTTATATACGCTCAAATGAATAAGACATTAGCCATACTATTCCTCCTATTTTTATCATTAACTACTCATGCTCAAAACTTTGACTTTGGCACAATCACTTATGATGATTACGAATTTGACAGAAAAAAATTAGACAGTAATGCCAACGCTATTGTTTTAAAAGAGTTTGGTACAGCATCTATCCAAAGGGATGATAATACTGGAAGTTTAGAACTGATTTTTGAGCACCATGTGAAAATCAAAATCTACAATAAAGAAGGCTTTAAGGAAGCTAATATTGTTATTCCAACCTATAAAGACGAATCTCGGGAAGAAACGATCAGTGATTTAAAAGCTTCTACTTTTAATTATGTAAACAATAATTTTGTAGAAACCGTAATGGACAGAAAGGCTGTTTTCACTGAAAACCGGTCAAAATACACCAGACTAACCAAGTTTACGCTTCCAAGCCTCAAAGAAGGCGCTATAATTGAATATAGTTATAGGTTAAAATCGCCCAACTTATTTAATTTCAAAACATGGGAATTTCAAAGCAACATTCCAAAGGTGATTAGCGAATATTTGGTTTACATCCCAGGCATTTACAATTACAATGTTTCCTTACGCGGATTTCAAAAACTGACGGATCAAAAAGCAGAACTGAGCAAAGAATGTTTAAGGCTTTCAGGCGTAGCTATCGATTGCTCAAAAATCAACTACATGATGAAAAACATTCCGGCATTTATCGAAGAAGATAACATGACCGCTCCCAGTAACTTTAAATCGGCTATTTATTTTGAGCTTTCAGACGTACAGAATTTGAATGGAGCAAAAACTTCCTATACTAAAACCTGGAAAGATGTTGATTATGAACTGTCATCGTATAAAACCCTGGGCGATCAGATGAAAAGGAAAGATGTTTTTAAAGACCTCATTCCAGAAATTACGAAAGGAAGTACTACCGATTTAGATAAAGCAAAAGCCGTTTATAATTACATTAAAAAACAGATCAAATGGAATAATTATTACGGAAAATACGCAGAAGATAACATTAAAAGAGCACTAGAAAACAGATCGGGCAATGTAGCAGATATTAACCTGAGCCTAATTGCGGCACTTTCTGCAGCTGGTTTAGATGCAGAGGCTGTTATCCTTTCTACCCGTGATAATGGAACTGTAAACAAACTTTATCCGGTAATGAGTGATTTTAATTACCTTGTTGCTAAGGTAAATCTTGCCGATAAAAGTTATTTACTGGATGCTACAGAACCACTTCTACCCTTCGGATTGTTACCACTTCGGTGTATTAACGACCAAGGCAGGGTAATCAATTTAAAGAAACCATCTTACTGGATTGATTTAAAGGCCAGCCAGAAAACAACTACCAGTTATATCCTAACGGGAAAAATGACAACTGAAGGAAAAATCATTGGCACTTTAACTACCCATACCATGGGTTACGCGGCATATGGCAAACGTAAAGATATTCTTCGATACAATTCGCCCGATGAATATGTCGAGAAGCTTGATGAACGTTTAACCAGAATTAAGATACTTGATCATCAAATTTTGAACCTGGATAGTGTAGAAAATTCTTTAATAGAAAAATACGAGGTTGAGTTTACCATAAACGATGGCACAAATAAAGATCAGTTTTATTTTAGCCCATTTTTTATCAATACCATTTCGAAAAATCCATTTAATTTAAACGAACGTACCTACCCAGTTGATTTGGGTGCAGCGTCTGACGAGCGCATTATCATCAATGTGCTTTTATCAGAAAAATACCAATTGATAGAAAAACCAAAAGATATGGCAATAGCTTTACCCAATGCTGGTGGAAAGTATTTATTGCAAACAGGTTTAGATGGAAACACCATTTCGATGAGTCAGATTTTACAGTTTAACAATGCTATTTATCAGCCTGAAGAATATCTTTTCTTAAAGGAATTCTATAGCAAGATCATCCAAAACCAGAAAACAGAGTTTTTATTAAAAAAAGCAAATTAAATGAGATTCTTATTTACCGTATTTTCCTTGCTTTTAGTTTCTGTTGTTGGCTTTGCACAAGACAACTATGATGTTGATTTAATCCCCGCTAACCTGCGCAACCGCGCCAATGCCTGTATCAGGAATGAAGAAACAACCATCGATATGCGCTCGCCTGATAACGTAATGCTTAATGTAAAAAAAGCCATTACGGTATTTAACCAAAATGGAGAGGACGAAGCACGTTTGGTACTCTATTACGATAAAAATATTTCAATTAAAGGGATAAAAGGAGAAGTTTACAACAGCGTTGGCAAACTCACCAACAAGTTTTCTCAAAACGATTTTGCTGATATGAGCGCGGCAGATGGGTTCTCCTTATTTGTTGATAGCCGCGTAAAACACTACCTGCCATCGGTAAACCAGTATCCTTACACCCTGGTTTACAATTATGAAATTAGAAATAAGCAAAATCTGATTATACCCGATTGGAGCCCGAAACCAGCAGATGATGTTTCAGTAGAGAAAAGCACTTACACGTTTATTTGTAAGCCAACAGATCAGGTAAGAATAAAAACCCAAAATTATAGTGGAACACCAGAAGTACTAACTGATGAGAAGCAGAAAAAAACAATCTGGAAAGCAAGTAATATCCTCGCCGTTAGAACTGAACCCTATAGTCCGGCACACGAAACTTATGCAACCAACATCCAAATTGCTCCGCAGGCGTTTTATTATTACAACCATAAAGGCAGTTATAGCAACTGGAAAGAGCTAGGCAAGTGGATTTATGACGATCTGTTAGCAGCACGCAAAGCCCTGCCACCTGCCACCATTGAAATGGTAAAAGATCTGGTAAAAAACGAAAGAACCGACAAAGATAAGGCACGTAAAATTTATCAGTATCTACAGGACAAAACGAGGTACATCAGCGTACAAATTGGTATTGGCGGTTTTCAGCCGATTGCAGCCAGCGAAGTAGACCGGTTGGGTTATGGTGATTGTAAAGCTTTGGTAAACTATATGCAAAGCCTGCTCAGTGCAGCAAATATAGATTCTTATTACTGCGTAGTATCGGCTGGTTCTGAAAAGAAAAGTATGGACCCAAACTATGCCAGCATGGTACAAGGCAATCATATTATTTTATGCATGCCATTAAAGGGTGACACAACCTGGTTAGAATGCACCAGCCAAAAAATCCCCTTTGGCTTTTTAAGCGATTTTACAGATGATCGATTAGTGCTTGCCTGTACTACCGAAGGAGGTAAACTATTGCATACACCGAAACTAACCACGGCTGAGAACTTGCAGATACGTAAAGCCAACTTAACTGTTCAGTTAGATGGCAGTGTATCTGGAAAAATGAATACCGTTTATGCTGGCTCACAATATGAAAATCAGGAATTGCTGATTGGTAAATCAATAACCGAACAACATAAACTACTAAAAGAAGCTTATAACATTGACAATATTGATTTCGAAGCAGTGTCCTTTGCGCAAAAAAAAGATATATCGCCCAAATTAACGGAAGAAGTAAGCATTAATATCAGAAATTATGCGCCTGTTAATGGAAATAGAATGTTTTTACAGCTCAATGCCTTTAACCTGAGGCGGTCAATTCCTGAAATAAAGAACAGAACACTGCCTGTTTACATTAACCGTGGATATACAGACGAAGATAGCATTGTTTATACCTTGCCAGATAATGTAATTACAGAATTGATTATTGGACAAGATAAAGCGTTTAAAAGCCCTTTCGGGGAATATGTATGTAAGGCCAGCTTAGTAGGCAACAAACTAACCTATTACCGGAAATTTATACTAAACGATGGTACATTTCCTGCAGCGCAGTATAATGAGTTTTCGAAATTCATTAATGATGTAAATTCTGCAGATTATTTAAAATTAGCACTTAGCTTAAAAAAATAATCCCGAGGCCAATACCAATAATCATGATCAGGTACATTAAAATTTCTGTTGAAGCGAATCTTTTGTATTTGGTCCAGAAAGAGTAATCATTTTCTTCGTTTGGCATTTTACATTTTTATGCAGCAAAAATAGGAAAATAGATTTAAAGAAAAATTACTAAGTTTTTCCCCGCAGATTTAGGGTGATTAACACAGATTATAATTTAATTAGAGGATCATTTCCGTTAGGAATGACAAGCCACTCAAATCTGCGTCCTTCTGCGGTTCTGCGGGAAACAACAGATATGATATAGCTTGCCGCTTCACATTCCCAAAAGCTATATCACAGCAACTTAAGTCACAACAATGTAAAACCAATTGTATTTGAAACGCTACAGAATTGATTTGGGCAACATTTGAGCAAAACAACCGTATAAATAGCTCAATATCAAACTAAACCATACTGAATGAAGAAATACATCCTGGACATTGCTACGATTTTTTTGATGGGTATGAGCATTGTCGGAACAAGTTGGAAAGCAGCGGAGCTTCCCCATACACAACAAGAAGTAGTTAAGCACATAGCTACAGATAGCTTATACAATCAATATATATCAAATATTTACCATCAGGTTCATTTAGATTCTGCCGGATTAAGTGAACAGGTTTTTGAAAAAGCCCTAACCGGTTTTTATAACTTAAAATATTCTGGTCTTTTACATAGCAAATCCATTTTAACCATTGCAGATTTTGATCAGGAAAGTTCTAAAAAACGCCTGTATATTATCGATCTTGCGAGTAAAAAATTGATATTAAATACTTGGGTAGCTCATGGGCAAAACAGTGGTGGCGATAAACCAGCCTACTTTTCCAACAATATCAATTCGAACCAGAGTAGCTTAGGTTTTTATTTAACCGGTGAAGTCTACTACGGAAAACATGGCCGTTCGCTTAAATTGGATGGCATGGACCAAGGTTTTAACAGCAATGCAAGAGAAAGGTCTATTGTGGTTCATGGCGCCAGTTATGTAAGTCAAAAAAGCATCGATCAATTAGGCAGACTGGGCAGAAGTCAGGGTTGTCCTGCTGTCCCGGCTAAGTTGGCCGATCAGGTGATCAATACCATCTCTGACCGAACGGTACTGTTCATCAATAATTCAGAACAACAATACAATTCATCATTTTTAAATGAAACACTGGCAGCAAGTGTTGTATTAAATCAGGAACAGATTTTAGCAGCCCAAATGGATTAATGTTGTTTAATATTTTTGGCGTTCAGGTTTTTAGGTAAAATCCAGATAAAAAACGATTTGCTACTGGCTAGTAAATCCCAAACCCAACGGTTACTGTCTACCCCCTTTTCGCCGCAGTCTACAACTTCTGCCCGTTTGAGCAGTTTGTTAATCAAAGCTTGAATCCATTTTATTTGCACCATGCGATTGAAAGATAGTCCCAGATAATCGCAATACACATGTACCAGGATTTCTACAATAAGCGAAGCGTTGGAAATCGCTAGTGCTTTACCGAAATGCTGTTCATAATCGGCTTTAATTGTATTTATCAAAAGCTCAAACCTTGCATCTGCTTTTCCATCAAGATAAGTCCAAAGTTGAGCATTACTATATACGCGGATTAATTGCGGTTCGAGCCCTACTTTAATTTTATTACCTGCCAGTTCATAAATTTTATCCATTCATTAAAAATCAATTGTAGCTATTAGATAGTGATATTACCGAATTGTTAATCAATCCGATATAAAAATTTCTGACACAAATGATGGACAAAATTATCTGATAATTGTTTGCCTAAACGAATGTTAAGTAGTATTGTGAGTAATTTTTTTAATCTGTTGCCAATATTTTAATCATCTTTGGGGTTGAAAAGATAAGCCCATTCATGAAGATTGTAATTGCAGAAAAGCCCTCTGTTGGTCGTGAACTTGCTAAAGTTTTCGGAGCAACCACCAGAAAAGATGGATACATTGAAGGTAAAGGATATTCTTTTACCTGGGCATTCGGGCATTTATTACAATTGGCTCCCCCTCAAGATTATGGTTTTATTGGCTGGAGGAAGCAACATTTACCTATGCTTCCGCAAAAGTTTAAACTTGCCATTAGAAAGATTAAAACAAAGGATGGCTTTGTAGAAGATCCGGCAGTACGGAAACAATTAGACACCATAAAAAAACTTTTTGATGAGGCGAGTGAAATTATTGTGGCTACGGATGCGGGGCGTGAGGGTGAATTGATTTTCAGGTACATTTATTATTATCTGAAATGCAAAAAACCTTTCAAACGCCTTTGGATCTCTTCGCAAACAGATGAAGCTATAAAAGATGGATTCAGAAATTTAAAACCCGGAACCGATTACGATACCTTGTTTAATTCGGCCCATTGCCGCTCAGAATCAGACTGGCTGGTGGGAATGAACGCCACACAGGCGCTAAGTATTTCGGCAGGTAACAGAACAGTTCTTTCATTAGGGCGGGTACAAACGCCTACCCTAGCCATGATCTGTGCTCGTTTTTTGGAGATTAAAAATTTCGTTCCTCAAACATATTATCAAATCAGCATTTTACTTTCTAAAGATGAGCAGACATTTAAGGCTATATCAACTTCGAATTATAAAGAAAAGGAAGAAGTAGAAAAGTTATTTGCGCTTGTAGAGGATGTGGCTTCTGGTTTTCCAACGGGCGGAAACATTACAGCTGTAGAAGCAAAGCCAAGAAAAGAACCACCTCCCTTATTGCACGACTTAAGTAGTTTACAGCAAGAAGCCAATAAGAAAAAGGGCTATACTGCTGATCAAACACTTAATATTTTGCAAAACCTGTACGAGAGCAAATTGGTTTCTTACCCCCGTACCGGATCGCGCTACATTGGCGATGATGTTTTTGCCGGAGTTCCAGATTTGATTGCAAAATTTACCGATCATGCTGATTTTGGAAAGCAAGCACAGTTTTTGCAAACCATTACTTTAAATAAGCGAAGTGTTAACGCTAAAAAAGTAACCGATCACCATGCTGTTTTACCTACTGGCGAACAGGCTTATGGGCTAAGCTCAGATAAACAAGCTGTATACGATATGGTTGTTGGTCGGATGATTGAGGCTTTTCACCAGGAATGTCTTAAAGAATTAACCAAAATAACTATTCAATCAGGAGTTACGTTTGTGGCCAATGGAACGGTAATCCGCTCTGCAGGCTGGCGGGCTGTTTTTAACGACCCTGAAGATGATAAAAAAGATGAAGACAATGCAGCTTTACCAAAGGTTGCTGTTGGAGAGCTATTGCCTATAACAGAAAAATCTCTTTTAGAAAAGCAGACTAAACCAAAGCCAATGTACAACGAGGCTTCGTTATTAAAAGCGCTTGAAACCTGTGGCAAGGAGATTGAAGACGAAGAACTGCGTTATGCCATGAAAGATAGTGGCTTAGGTACTCCGGCAACTCGTGCATCCATTATCGAAACATTAATCACCAGAGAATATATAACAAGGGAAAAGCGAAATCTTGTACCTACCAATAAAGGACTTGCTGTTTATGAAGTGGTTAAAGATAAACAGATAGCCCAAGCTGAACTTACCGGACAGTGGGAAAAAAGATTAGAAGAAATACGTTCAGGCTCATCCGTAAAAGATTTTAAATCGGAAATTACAGAATATACCAAAACCATTACGCACGAACTGTTAATTGCAGGGGCCAGTATATCGGGCAAACTTGCAGAAGAAAAGAAACTGGAAAAGGCTTAGCATCAACTTGCGTCATGTCACCTGAAGTAGTTGTAAAAAGCAACAATTTTACGGTTATAGCTCCATAAATTCCCAGGCGCTGTGGTATGCGTTCAATTGCTCAGCATACTGGATAAATTCAGCATAAAAATTAGATTTCGATAAAGTAGAACTATCGCCAATAACAACCAGCTTTTTCTTTGCCCTTGTCATGGCAACATTCATTCTCCTGGTATCTGATAAAAACCCAATGCTTCCATCGCCATTACTCCTGGTGAGGCTAATATAAACCACATCACGTTCCTGCCCCTGAAAGCTATCAATGGTGTTAACTGCAATGTTATTGCGATATGGATTTAAAATTTCATTTTCCTGAACCAACGCATTTAAAATCTGAACCTGCTGTTTATAAGGGGAGACAATGGCAACAGACGGAAAACTATCAGTTAAGGTTTTATCTGTCAAACTAGCAACCAAATTCGTTAAATGTTTGACCAAAAATGCAGCTTCATCAGGATTGGTTGTACTTGTTCCATCTAATTTTTCGTCAAAACTACAACCTGCAGTATCGATAAATTGAATCGGTTGATCGCCGGTAAACAATAAATGATCGGCAACAGAGTGATGCGCTATTAACTCATTTCTGTAAAACACCCGAGATGAATAACCCATAATAGCTGCGTTCATTCTATATTGTTCTTTTAACAACACAACCGACTCTGGATGAAGACTTACTGCTTTTTCGAGTAAAGTATTACTTAAACCATTTCTGGCTGCTTCATTTGATTTTATAGTTGGAGAAAGCTGAAAATGATCACCAGCTAATATTACTTTCTGCGCTTTTAAAATCGGTATCCAACAAGCAGGTTCCAAAGCCTGGCCAGCCTCATCAATTACAATGGTATTATACTTTAAATTCCGAACAGTATAATGGTTGGCTCCCACCAGGGTGGCGGTAATAATCTGTGCTTTAGTAAACAGATTATCCATAATATACTGCTCCGTTTTTTCTACTTCCTTTCCAATTTTATGCGCTTCATCAAACAAGGCCTTACGTTGCTCCCGTTCTGCTTTGCCGAAGCTCCGCTTGTATTTATGAGCCATGTTTTTATACTCACTGGCTTGTTTTTTTAAAGCCTTAATCGTTTTCATCTCCGGATGATCGGCCATTTGATGATCAAGAGTAGCCGCAAGCAATCTTTCTGAAACCCTTGCCGGATTACCCACACGAATTACTTTTAATCCCTCAGCCGCTAATTTTTCAGTAAGTAAATCAACAGCAGTATTACTTGGTGCTACCACCAGGATTTTTTGATCGCTGTGTTTAACCAACGATTTTATAGCGTGCACAAGTGTTGTGGTTTTTCCAGTGCCTGGTGGACCATGAACCACAGCCAAATGATCGGCTGCAATAATTTTATTCACTGCTAATTGCTGTGAGTCGTTTAACGTATTTGGAATGATAAATTTCTCTTCGCCCCGAAATGAAGGTTTTTCTCCTTTCGTTAAAATACGGATCAGTTTATTTTCTGATTCATTTTCTGCCAAATGTGTAGCCTGTTTAAGGGCACTCTGCATTTCGTCGTAGCTGTTATTATCAAAAAGTAAGTCTACACCGAGTTTGCCATCTCTGGTCCAGTCTGGTAATTCATCAACACGGAAGCTGATTTTCATCCTGCTACCACTTTGGTGATTTATAATCCCCTCTATCCGATCTTCTTTGGCATCGTGATTAGAAAATAATACCACCGCCGAACCAAAACGGAACTGATGAGAAAAATCCTGATGGGTAGTCCGTTCCAACTCTACAGTTAAATAATCGCCACGGCCTATTTCGGTATTCCTGATTGCAATAGGGTACCAGGTTAAACCCAAGGCTCTCCTATCGGCAGCCGATGTATTTTCAGTAAGTTTTAAATATGATTGTAAATCTTCGTTGCGTTCGGTATCGAGCAGATCCTGGAGTTTTTTGAAATATTCTTTTGGCAAGGGTAAACTGGTTAATTGTGAAAATTGGTTAACTGGTTAATTGTTAAGTTGTTTGATTGCTAACTAAAAACTGCCAATAGTAAACTGATTACTATAAAACCAGTTCCTGGCGCAACCTTAATAAAGTTTCTTCCGCATCATCGCAAAAACCAGGGTGTACTTTTGAGCACTGCACTACCGTACTTCTGGTTGCCGTGAGCCACCTAAAACGAGAGGCCTGGTCGTATTGACCAATCGGACCTGATCCTTTTGCGGCTGTACTTATTCTTTCAAAAGCACATAAGTTCTCTTTTAGCTCTTCTAAATCTATCTCCGCAGAAAAAGCCTTGACTTTTTTCTCATCCAGGGAAAAAATACTTTTTAGAAATTTTTGCTTGGCACAAAACAAAATAATGCCAACATTAATAAATTCTTCACGTTCTACCCTGGGCATTACGCGAATCACAGCATACTCAAATAAGAATTTCCCTTGCATGCTGTGCTTCTTTTAAAAATATAGTTGAATGAATTAACCTGGTAGTAAGGAAATGCGTATAGGCATTACGGTGTGCTGCTTTGCTTTCAAAGTTCGTTTCGCCTTCTAACCAGTCGTCAGGAATTAAATTAATAACAGACTCGATCTTTTCAGGGCTAAGTAGTTTGCTGAATTCATCATTTACACTTTCGAGTTCAGTAGCCCACGGTAACAATACGTGGTCTTTAACCAAAAAGAAGGGTTTAATAGCCTGCTCTTCCCAGTTCTGCCAAGAATGATGAAAATATAATGCAGCACCATGGTCGATTAGCCAAAGCTCCTTATGCCACAGCAACATATTGGTATTTCTGCAGGTACGGTCCATGTTGGTTAAAAAACAATCTAGCCATACAATCTGCGAAGCAAGTTTAGCATCAACCGTAGTTACAGTCGGATCGAATGTTATTGCGCCAGATAAATAGTGTAATGCCAAATTTAAGCCCACGCTGGCTTTTAGCAGATCCTGTATTTCTTCGTCGGGTTCTGTTCTCCCAAAAGCTTCATCTAAATTAGCAAAAACCAATTCAGGTACACGCAAACCTAAATAGCGGGCTATTTCGCCACCAATTAGTTCGGCAATTAAAGCCCGGGTACCCTGTCCTGCCCCTCTAAATTTAAGTACATATAAAAAGTTATCATCAGCTTCCGCAATGGCAGGCATAGAGCCACCCTCGCGCAAAGGCGTAACGTATCTGGTTACATTTACCGTTCTAAGTTGTAAATCGTTCATATCTGCAGATAGAATGGCCTTTTATTTATTTAGGGCACAATTCTAAACTTGCTGCAAATTTAGCAGAATTCCAACAATAAATTGGTCAAAGTTTAGTCGTAAAGATTCTGATGGGAGGTCTACTGATCAATCGTTAAAAATAAACAGTTATTTTTTTGAAGCGCAAAGCCAGTAGCCATTAGGGAGGGTTCAGTCCTGCTGTCCATTCCAATCCTTTTGGTTAAAACCCGATATTAAACAATGCAACGGGCGTCCAAAAGGGATTTCCATTTCCATCAGGGCTATGTGGCTTGAACAGTAATTTATTTCAAAGTCAGGAAGTGTTAAGTAAATTGGCTACTGCAGGGAAAACGAAGCTAAGAGCAGGGACCAATTAACCTAAACCCGACCATAGTGAAATGCCCCGGTTCTTCATCGGGGCAGAAACGGGGGCGGGACTACCTTAAGCGAAGAACCATCGCAATTGCTTTCCAAATAACAAGAAATGATCAATTTATTTTGACGCTCTCCTTTGCACAAATGAGGCCCGTAAATTTTTGCCGTCTATGCTATAAACTTCATCAGTTTGCAGTATTATTTAACCTCGACTAATCATGCCCCAAATAAGCATTTCCTGCAGGCGTCATCGCAGACGACCACTGAACCGAATCGCGGTTAATTTTAATCAGGCCCATGCTTTCTAATTCTTCATATTCTTCTTCCATCCCACCTAAAACCGAAGAACTAACCTGTTGATTGATTACCTCAAGTAGAGATATGATTTCTGATCTTTCCATAAAACAAATAATTAGCTATATTTTAATTAACATAAATATAATCAAAATGTTTATCGCTTAATAAACATTTTCAAGGGTTTAAGGTTGTATTTATATCCTGATTTAATTACTATGGAAGCACACATTTATTATCTTTTCATTATGGCCTTACCCGTAGCTTGCATCGCATGGACAGTTACCAAAGAAGAAATATTTAAAGAAGCACGTGAATTTTGTGTAGACCGTTCGAAGAATTGCAATAAGTTATTTAAACGAAAGTTTTTTTATGTTTTTACCTGCGAATATTGCTTCAGTCATTATGTAACCGCTATTCTGCTTTTTATTACCAAATTCACCTTACTTTATCCCGATTGGCGTGGTTACGTTATTTCTTTCTTTTCGATAGTATGGGTGGCAAATGTTTATATGAGTTTATATAACATTATCCGTATCGATCTGAAAAAGGAAAAGATTAAAGCTCAGCGAGAAGAATCAGCACTCAAAAACGATTGAAACCATTTGTAATTGTAGCTGTTTTTAAGGTATAAATTAATATTATGCCATCATCAGTAATCAAATATTTTAGTTATGATGCAGCTACAGAAACATTGAAAATCATCTTTGTAACCGATATGATTTATTTGTATAAAAAGGTTCCCGAAAAAATTTACAAGATGTTAAAGGCTTCCGGTTCGAAAGGAAGATATTTTAACCGTCACATTAAGGATAAATTTAAATTCCAGAAACTGGAGGAAGAATAATATGCCCGAAGGTCCATCAATAGTAATATTAAAAGATTTAATCAAAGCGCTCCATTTGGGTAAACCAGAAGTACTGGAAGTAGCAGGCAATGCAAATTTCGACAAGGATAGATTGCTCCATGAAAAGATCCAGGATTTTAAGAGCTGGGGTAAACATTTCCTGATCTGTTTTAACGATTTCACAATCCGTATTCATTTTATGCTATTTGGCAGTTATTTAATTAATGAGCGTAAAAAAGCGCCATTAAAATTGGGACTGATCTTTAAAAAAGATGAATTAAACTTTTATACCTGCAAAGTTGACCTCCTGGAAGGAGATGTTAAAAAACATTACCACTGGGAAAATGATGTATTGGCTGATGAGTGGGACAGCAGTACAGCTATTAAAAAGTTAAAAGAAAAACCCCAGGCGCTGGTTTGCGACATATTGCTGGATCAGCAGATTTTTAGTGGAGTGGGTAATATTATTAAAAACGAGGTCTTATACCGTACCCGTATACATCCCTTATCCAAAATTGAAAATTTACCACCTGCAAAATTAAAGGCACTGGTTAAGGAAGCCAGAAATTATAGTTTTGATTTTTTAAAATGGAAAAAGGAAAATACATTAAGTAAGCATTGGGATGTATATAGTAAGAAAGAGTGCCCGCTTAAGCATAAGATGGAGAAAAAAGAACTCGGAAAAACACATCGGCAAACTTATTTCTGTAAAAAATGCCAAAGACTATATGTCTAGCTAAAAATATTTTTTCGGCTTAAAATTTCCGCTCATAAATATAAACCGCTAAATGTTAAGCGTTTAAATTATAACACATCTTTTATCAAAACAACGAACTATAATCTTAAAGTAAAAGAAATGTTAAACTTTTAGGAATTTTCTAAACTAGTCCTATATTTGTCATCGAGAGCGTTAATTTAGATACGGGTATATGGCTTAGGCTGTATGCCCGTTTTTTGTTTTAGCCGTTGATGCATGCGCTACAACTTTATCCAAGCAGATTCTTAACCACGGCGTATAAGCACTTGGATTAATCGCAATATCCTGTGCCAAGGTCTCCAAATCCATATACTTAAAGCTTTCTACTTCATCGTGATTTATAACTGGTAATTCATCACTCATGCCAAAAAAAACATGATCAACTTCGTGTTCCGTTAACCCATCTTCAAATATTGCCTTGTAGGTAAATTTAAACAGATAGTTCAATTCACAGTCCATCCCCATTTCTTCCATCAATCTCCTTTTTGCTGCATGGATATTACTTTCTCCAATACGAGGATGACTGCAACAGGTATTCGTCCATAAACCTGCAGAATGATATTTGCTCATTGCTCTCTGCTGCAGTAATAGTTCGCGTTTAGAATTAAAAATAAAAACAGAAAAGGCACGGTGCAATACACCTTTCTCGTGCGCTTCCATTTTATCCATCTGTCCTTTCGGCACATCCTCCTCATCAACCAGAATAACTTGTTCTTCCATTTAAATTACATTTAACTTATTACGGATAATAGAACCAAACATCAAACCAACTTTACGCGTGTTCGAAATTCTTATCCTTTCAGTCATAATTTTTTCAGCACTTAAGCGCTTTATTTTAGCAAATAATTTTTTATAATAGATATAAGACAAATATACACCATTTCTGGATGCTGTGGGCAACTGCTTGATACCAGTTAAGGCCATTGCAAATTCTGCTTCAATTTCTTTTTCGATTTCTTTTTTTTGATGATCGCAGAATAGGGCTAAATTAACATTGGGAAAATAATTCCGACTAAGTGTTTGATGATCAGCCTTCACATCCCTCAAAAAATTAACCTTCTGAAATGCGGAGCCCAATTTCATAGCGTAAGGCTTCAATTGTTCATAATCTGCAATACTGCCATTGGTAAAAACCTTTAAACACATTAAACCTACCACTTCTGCGGAGCCTAAAATATATTCGTTGTAAAGTTCTGGTGTATATTCTTGCGTAGAGAGATCCATCTCCATACTCCTCAGAAAAAGAACAATCAGCTCCTGATCTATCTGGTATTGATTGACAACCCTTTGGAATGAATTTAAAATGGGGTTTAAACTAATGCCCAGGTTAATGGCTTCGAAAGTATCCTCCTTAAATTTTTCTAATAAAAAATTCTTGTCATAGTGATGGAAACTATCTACAATTTCATCTGCTAAACGTACAAAGCCATAAATGGAGTGTATGGGTTGACGCAGTTCTTTACCAAGAAAATAAATACCATAAGAAAAGCTGGTACTATACAACTTAGTGGTAAGCCGGCTACAATTGGCAGATAGTTGATCAAAAATTTCTTTCATGTAAAAAAGGGTATTGTATTGTTTTTTCAAATTCATCGAGCGTTTTAAACCAGTTGATATGCTCGATATTGTTTAGTTTACCGATAACCTCACTATTTCCCGCAAGATGAATCTTAGCGGATGAACATATTTCAGACAATTGATCTATGTATTTTTGTGCGGCAGGTTCCAATCTTGACTTTATCATAAAAAGCAAAACATGACCTACATTTAATGTAGAAAATATCCGCTTAATTGAATCCAACGGAACTTTGCTACCTAAGAAAATAACTTGATGATGATGCATCCTCAGCATATAACTGGCAAAAAGCAGCCCAATATCATGATCCTCGTCTTCCGGTAAAAAAAGAAGCCAACTTTCGCCAGTATGCTTTGCTAAAGGAAGATTATTGATATGTGTAAATATTTTTTGACGGATAATGTTTGATAAAAAATGCTCGTGTGCAGGGCAAATATCGTCTTTTCGCCACATTAAGCCCAAACGGACCAATAATGGATACATTATTTTCCGGTAGCAATCAGAAAGTCCCAACTGATCAATGCTTTGATCAATTAAATGATTAAATGAGTGCTCATCAAAAGCCAAACCATGCCTAATAAGTTGCGAAACATAATCTGCCTGCTCATCGTCAGTGGGATATGAAAACTGTTGATCGAGAAGTTTATCAATCGCTTCATCAGAAAGGCTGCAGATTTTAGAAATTTTTAAACCGCTTTTATTTAAGCTTACGATGTTTAATAGTCTTCGAAGCTGCTTATCATCATATAAACGCGTATTGCCTTGAGATCGCATCGGACTCAGTGCATTGTACCGCTGCTCCCAGATCCTGATGGTATGAGAATGGATGCCCGAAAGCTGTTCAAGATCTGAAATAGAATAAGTCATTATTTTGTTTAAATATATTCAATAAAATCTAAACAAAAAAAAAGAAGAAAAAGTTTTTACTAAAACGAACTGGTATTACGATGTAATCGTCATAATTGAATTCACATGAAACGCCTGCTAAACACTGTAAATTTTAACTTGATGACCGGATAAAGTAAGCGGTTAAAATACTTTTTCGGTAAGCAGTACACCTCTTTCGCCATTTCCTGTTTCAATAGTATGTACATTTTTATAAGAATGGCTAAAGAAATCGTAGCCATGTTCCCTTTGTTTAATAGCAACCGTACTTAGCGGATAGCTTAAGTTAGTTTGCATGCACTGTAAACTACCGTTAGCCAGTAGCAGAAAATCACAGTCGTAACCTTGCTCCTGTAGTTCAATAACCTTTTTAGTAATAGACACGTTTAATCTATTAGCGGTGCGGGTTCTATTTTTCATGGGATATTGTTTTAGGTGATTAGGGATGATTATTCTGGTTATTAAATATATCTATTAATAACTACGATTCAAAATGCAATATATTGTTATACAAGTAATTAAATAAATTTGTTTTATTCTTTTTATAAAAACCTTTCATCGTCGGTTTTCGCTGATCATGTTTCTTGCATAAAAAAACATATACGTATCATATTTACTACAAAAACCAACTAAACATCATTGCAGGCCTAAAATAATTTCTTTATTTAAAAAGCAACCTATAATTTCGTTTAACCTTAAAACACACCTAATGAAATTAACATGTATCGTAATTGATGACGACATTCACGCCGTCAACGGTATAAAAACATACATCAACAACCTCGCAAACGTTCATTTAATAAAATCATATACAGATCCTTTACAGGCATTAAACGAAATTACTGTAGGAGATCATGTTGACATTATTTTTATAGATGTTGATATGCCTATGATATCGGGGTTAGAATTATCAAAAGCAATCAGGCATAAAACAGACAAATTAATTTTCACCACTTCGCATTCTAAATATGCCTATGAAGCTTTTGAAATGAATGCAAGCGCTTATTTATTAAAACCATATACCTTTGCCCGTTTTGCGGAGACCATAAACAGATTATTTCCCCTTAGCCCCAGCTTACCGAATGTTAGTATTAAACGAGAAGATGATTATTTCTTTGTAAGGAACAAAAATGAGAAAAACAGCTTAATTAAAGTAAGGTATACAGATATCGTTGCGATAGAAAGCCTGCAAAACTATGTCAGGATTTTTACCCTAAACGAAACCATTGTATCATACATTGCACTATCAGAAATAAAGATTATTTTAAAAGATTATCAGAATTTTGCTCAGGCACACCGCTCATTTATTATTGCTAAAAACTACATTGAGAAAGTTGAGGGTAATACCCTAAAAATGATCAATGATTTAACCATCAACATCGGAAATAGTTACCGTGAGAGCATACAGGACTACATAAAAGAGAAAACGATTAAAACTAACCGCTCTTAAACTAATTTTTTAGTATTTTCGTTATCTAAACAATTAAACGCTTATGGTTTTATTGTTTAGTATATATAGCCGTTCCTCAATCAACTAGCCAATGACGCTTATCGCTAAAAAAAACAAATTACACAAAATTTCAGCCTGGTTTTCGGGCAAAAGACTTCACATTTTAGGTTGGACCATATTCATATTTTACGAGGCCATAATCATCGGCATCTTTGCTGGCAGATTCTCTACACTAAGCACTTATGTTATTTTTTATAGCTTAAACATTGCCACATTTTATTTCCACGCACATGTAGTTTTGGCTTTTGCCCTGAAAAAAATTAATGAAAGATGGTGGAAATTACCCCTGTTTATTTTACTTGAACTAGGTGCTTATTTAATATTAACGGTTTGTTTAGATTATATCGTAATTAATTATACCGATTATAATGGTCCTATTAAATTGACATTTAATGCAGCTTTTTTTGCTGCGCCGATTTACCGGGCCATATACTTTATGTGCTTCGCTACCAGTTATTATTTTCTCCTTAATTTTCTCGAAGAACGGAAAAAGATTGAAGACCTGGAAAAACAACGGTTAAATAACATTATCCAGATAGCCAAATCAGAAAATGCCTTTTTAAAGGCACAGATACAGCCTCATCTGTTATTTAATACTTTAGATTTCATTTATCAGAACGCTAAAAATTCTTCTCCGGTTGCCGCAGAAGCCATTCATTCCCTCGCAGAGATGATGCGCTATTCGGTCGACAGCAATCAGGATAAAGAATTTATTTTGCTTGATGAGGAGATTAACCAGGTAGAAAACCTCATCAACCTGCACCAGCTCCGTAAAGATCACCATTTACAGCTCCGTTTCTGGTACGATGATGAAATACGTAACACTAAAATCATTCCTCTAGTATTAATCACTTTGGTAGAAAACATGTTTAAACATGGCGAGCTGCTTACACCATCACATCCTGCCGAAGTGAGTTTGAGCATCAAGAATCATCAACTTATAATAGAAACCTCAAACTAATAAAAGCAATTAAAGATAACTCAGGTTTAAGTTCCGGAATGGAAAACATAAAGAAGCGTTTAGCTTACACCTATGGCAAAAATGCTGAATTCAGCTACTTTACTGATTCAGACCAGTGTTTCAAAGTAATTCTTGTTATTACAATTAAATAAGAAACCTGCTTTAATAATTTTAGCCGAAAATTTCAAATTACACAATAATCTCAAAAGAAAAGCTGATTTTCCTTGCCGAATACATAAAAATCCGTTTCGAATGTGTTTTTTTTTCATTTTAATGGTTGAAATTGTAATTTGCATCAACTAAACCTATAAAAAATGTCAATAAGTTGTATCGCTATTGATGACGACCCTCATTCCCTAGAGAGCTTAATAGCATATATGGAGAAACTGCCTGATTTAAAGCTTATCCAAACTTTTACTGAACCGCTCCAAGCCCTGGCAGAAATATCGGTATCTAATCCTGTCGACATTATTTTTATGGATGTCGAAATGCCTTCACTTTCCGGAATCGAACTGGCAACCCTATTAAGACAAAAAACAAAACACCTGGTTTTCACTACGGCGCACCCACGGTATGCCATTGATGCTTTTAAAGTTGATGCGGATGCTTATTTGCTTAAGCCCTACTCTATTTTACATTTTACAAAAACAATAAACAACCTCTATCCAACCGGAAAAAAAGAACAACATCCTTTTTCCATTTTCGACGATCATTTCTTTTACATCCCTTTACAAGGAGAAAATACTGATTTGGTAAGAATAGATCTGAATGAATTGATTGCCATAGAAGAAATGGGGGAAGATATTCAATTTAAAACTACAAAAAATGCTTTTTTAAGTTCAAAATCTAATTTCATTAAGACTTTGAAGATGTTAAAAAAACATTCTGCATTTATTCAGATTAATCCTAATGTTGTTATTGCAAAAGAGCATATCAAAAGTGTACTCGGTAATAAAGTGCTGCTTTCCGGCGAAACATCTTTTACTGTTACGGGCACATACATAGAACTTTTCGCAAATTTTATCAAGAACAATTTACTTCAGGAAAAGCCCCGTCCCGGCACCATAATATAGTCTTTAATAGTTCGAACATCAGCATCGGATCAATTTTTAACGCATAATCAAAACATTACATCTAAAACTTTGTATTAGGATAATCTATTTTATTATTAATTAATTGATTTATCTGTTTTGAAAAGAGTGTTGGTTGTGGATGATGATCCAGATGTATTAGAAGTTTTCCAGGATGTATTAGAAACCGAACATTATAAAGTTTATCCGTTACTATCGCCACGGCATATTTTTAAAACAATAAGAGATTTTAGTCCCGATCTGATCATTCTAGATATTATGTTAAATGGGATGGATGGGCGTGCTGTGTTTAAAGAGTTAAGGTTAAATCCTGAAACAGAGCGCATCCCTATTATTATGGCATCGGCCAGGTATGATGAAAACTATATCACATCGCAACAATACCATCCCAACGATTATTTAGAAAAACCCTTTAATATGGCAGATTTGCTCCAAAAAGTAAGTGCTTTAACCGAAAATTAAAAAATCAGATATGAAATTAAAATTACTACTATCTCTTCTGTTGTTATGTGCAGCATTATCAATCAAAGTAAAAGCACAAAGCAGACCAGATAAACTCTATTCGATGAGTGGAATTGGCTTTGCATTCCCAATGGGCGAAACTTCGGATTATTTTAAACCAAAATTTTCAACATCATTAGGTTTAAACTTGGGTTTGGGCAACGGTGGTTTGTTCTTATACCCTAAAGCAAGTTTACATGCTTTTACTTTTAACCAGATAACGCCAGATGCGGGCTACACCTATACTTTACAAAAAGGCAGGGCAACCACCTACTTGCTAAATGTTGCTTTAGGGTACCGTAAAATTGTAAACAAATGGGCTTTTTATGGTTTTGCAGGTGCAGGTGGCGGTTTTATTCTTACGCCTCAGGCTAGCGTTAATACCACAACCCTGCAGGTTACCCAAGATAATAAATCAAATGGCTTGGGTATTGCCGAAGGTGGGGCCGGTATTGAATATAATATTGGAGGTGCCAATTTATTTGTCGAGGCCAGTTACATGTATGGCTTTAGTAAAATCCAGAACAGGGCTTTTAACACCGTACCGATTTCTATAGGCATTAAACCTAATTTAAGCAAGCTACTAAGTAAACTTTAAATATTTACATATAAAATACCAGAGCGGTTACGTTAAATACATAACCGCTTTTTTTATGCTAAAGAAATAATCAAAATTATTTTCATACTAATTATTTTAGCATAGATTTGTATTTCAAATTAATTTAATGTTATACGCAGTTGTAGATATCGAAACCACTGGTGGTCATGCCTCAGCAAATGGTATTACCGAGGTTGCCATTAACATCCATGATGGCAATGAAATAGTTGAATCTTACACTACCCTAATTAATCCGAAACAGCCTATACCCGTTTACATTACGGCACTTACAGGTATTGATGATAACATGCTGTTGGATGCCCCAACTTTTGATGATGTTGCTTTACAGATTTATCAGTTATTAAACGATAAGATTTTTGTGGCGCACAATGTAAACTTCGATTATTCCTTTTTGAAGCATCATTTGGCAGCTGCAGGATATGATTTACAATGCAAAAAGCTGTGTACGGTAAGGTTGAGCAGAAAACTAATTCCTGGCAAATCTTCATATAGTTTAGGAAAACTTTGTACAGCCTTGCAGATCCCGATTCAAAACCGCCACCGGGCAGCTGGAGATGCAGATGCGACCAGTATCCTATTCAATTTATTGCTAGAATACGATCAGGAAGGCATAATAGCTGAAATGCTGAAGAAAACATCGAAAGAGCAGGTTTTACCGCCGCACTTAGATAAAGCTTCTATCATGAGGTTACCTCATCAACCTGGTG
Source organism: Pedobacter sp. ISL-64 (assembly GCF_018613605.1). Lineage (GTDB taxonomy): Bacteria > Bacteroidota > Bacteroidia > Sphingobacteriales > Sphingobacteriaceae > Pedobacter. The sequence goes on from NZ_JAGGPU010000006.1 coordinate 437,113, forward strand.
TATATTATTTTAAAGATAATAAGGGCAAGATTATTTATGTTGGAAAAGCTAAAGACCTTAAGAAACGCGTAACCAGTCACTTTACAGGCAATACACCTAACCGGCAACGCCAGGATTTTTTACGCACGATTCATCATGTAGACCATGTAATTTGTGGTACCGAATTAATGGCCCTCATTTTAGAAGCCAATGAAATTAAACGCCTTTGGCCTGAAAACAACCGGGTAATGAAGCGTTATGAGCATAAATATGATTTATATGTTTTTGAGGATCAAAACGGATATATGCGTTTAGCGATAGATAAACATAAAAAAAACAATAACGCCTTCCAGAGTTTTAACAGCTTATTGGAAGGTTATAATTTCTTAAACCAACTGGTTGATAAATACCAGCTTTGTGCTAAGCTCTGTTACCTGCAAAAAACGGCCACTAAATGTTATGCGCACGAAAATGGGCAATGTTTTGGCGCCTGCAGTGGAATAGAGACTGTTAGTGTTTATAATAAAAAATTAAACACAGCATTGGCTGATATCCAGAACCAACAACCAAGTTTCGCATTGGTGGATGAAGGCAGAAAAGACAATGAGTTTAGCTGTTTAGTTGTAGAGAATGGAAAATTTTATGGAATGGGCTACTTCACCGATAAGAACTATCTTGCTGATGGTCTGGCGCCAATCAAAAATGATCTTTCTATCTATCAGTCCAACAGTTATATCTTAAATTTAATTCTGAATTACGCGGAACAACACCCACAGAAATTGTATAAATTGTAACGTTTAACTACATGCCATGGATTCATCAATATTTATAGCTCATTGCCTATCTTTTGATGAAGTTATTGAATTGCCACATTTCGAAAAAACTTCCTTCCGGGTAAATAAAAAGATCTTTGCTACGCTAAATATTCAGAAAAGGGAGGCAACATTTAAATTATCGGCAATTGATCAGTCTGTTTTCTGTGATTTTGATCGGAACAGCATATGGCCGGCTACCGGAGCCTGGGGCAAACAAGGTTGGACAATTTTTGACCTAACAGCATTAACAGACGAAATGCTTATCGATGCACTTACACTTTCTTATTGTAACGTGGCGCCGAAAAAGCTTTCCGAAAAATATAAATATTAAGTGAATCACCCCCAAGTAACATGCCTAAACTTGATGGGCTAAAATGCCCATAAATGCCTTACATGGTAAAAATTAGCACAATAGCCTAAAATTAGCAGGTTGACCATATAAGAGTTATAAGAAAATATAAGCTGATAACCTAATGATGTTTTAATGCCCACGTGGTAAAAACCAACCATAATAATAAATTGTCTCAAATAGCCCTGTAAATTTTCTTTTTTGGCAAGGACAATCCCATTGCTCCTTACCTATCTTTACTTAAACTAAAATATAAAACGTTATGACAAAATCACTTTGGATAAATCTTCCGGTAAAAGACATTAATAAGTCTAAAGCATTCTTCACGCAGCTCGGTTTCACCCTTAACCTCCAATATGGCGCCCGTGAAGATTCTGCCTGCTTTTTAGTAGGAGAAAGCAATTTAGCCATTATGCTTTTTGAAGAAGCTTTGTACGAAGGTTTTGCAGGAACCAGTATTGCCGATAAACGCAATGGTGGCGAAGTATTATTCTCTTTTGACGCAGAAAGTCCTGAAGAAGTAGATGATCTGGCGGAAAAAGTGGTAGCTGCAGGTGGTACACTTTATGGCGAGCCTGGCTATAAAGATGGCTGGATGTATGGCTGTGGTTTTGTTGACCTGGATGGGCAAAGATGGAGTATTCTCTATATGGATATGAGCAAAATGCCTTTAGGTTAGTTTTTATCTAAAAAATAACCTAAAATTTGCGTAAGTAATTACTTACATGTATATTTGTAAGCAATTACTTACGCAATTATTTTTATGAGAAGAGATGTATTTCAAGCCATTGCCGATCCTACCCGAAGAGAAATCATCAATCTGATTGCCCATAATACTTTAAACCTAAACGCCATAGCCGAAAATTTCGACATGAGCCGGCCGGCCATTTCACAGCATATTAAAGTTTTAACAGAATGTGGTTTAGTAGAAATTACCCAACAAGGCCGTGACCGGTACTGTAACATACAATTTCAAAAATTAGCAGAAGTATCTAAATGGGTAGAACAATACCGTATTTTTTGGCCAAGCAAATTAGATGCTTTAGAAATACACTTATCAAAAGACACTAAATCAAAATAAAGATGAAAAACGAACCAGTTATTGTAGAACGGGTGTATAATGCGCCTATCGAAAAAGTTTGGAAAGCTTTAACCGACAACAATGAAATTAAACAGTGGTATTTTCAATTGGAAAACTTTAAACCCGAAGTAGGCTTTAAGTTTGAGTTTTCTGGTGGACCGGATGATGGTCCTCAATATTTACATCTCTGCGAAATAACAGAAATTGTTAAGGGTAGGAAACTCGCCTACACCTGGCGGTATGACGGTTATCCGGGTAACTCTGTTGTGAGCTGGGAGTTATTTGAGCAAGGCGAGCAAACAAGGCTGAAATTAACACATAGTGGTATAGAAAGCTTTGCTGAAAACGGCCCTGACTTTGCCAAAACAAGTTTCAATGGCGGCTGGACTTATTTCCTTAATGATGCACTTAAAAATTATCTGGAACCAGGAGCGTAATTCGCCCGTTTCGTCATTCTGAATTTATAGTGAAGTCAGGTGTTACCACCTGACTTAGCATATATCTAAAGATTTGATGTAGTGTAAGATGTTACCATCTTACACTACAGATATTTCCAACTTGATAGGAATCTTAATGTTTTAGCTTGATTTGTAAATTGCTTTAAGATTCCCGCCTGCGCGAGAATGACGGCCATTCACCTAATTACTGGTCGTAGCATCTCGCTACGACCTAAGCACTTATATTTCTTCTAAAGCCGATTTTATGGCTGCATAAATATAATCGAGATCTTCATCACTGATTACATACGGTGGGAGGATATAGATTATATTGCCCAATGGCCTCAATATAATTCCCTTATCTAAAAAGTACGCATACAATAAATTACGCAGATTACTTAAATAAGAAGTTTCATTACCAGTCTCCCACTCTACTGCGATAATTGTTCCCGTTTGCCTAATGGCCTTAACTTTAGGATGCGTTTTAATTTCTTCAAGAAAAACAGCATGTTTGGCCTCTACGCGCTTAATATTCTGAAGTGTTTCACCATTTAACAAAATATCCAAACTCGCTAAAGAAGCCACACAAGCAATCGGATTCGCTGTAAAAGAGTGTCCGTGGTAAAGTGTTTTTAATTTATCGTCGCTTAAGAATGCTTCAAAAATCTCCCTCGTACAGGTGGTTACCCCTAATGGCATTGTTCCACCGGTTAAACCTTTGCTTAAACAAATAATATCAGGCTTGTTAGTTAATTTCTCGCAAGCGAAGTAAGTTCCAGTTCTGCCGAAACCCGTCATCACTTCATCAGCGATGGTTAAAATTGCTGCATCTTTACAGGCAGATAAAAGCTGATCCAAATATTTAGCTTCGTACATCAACATCCCGCCCGATCCTAGAATGAGTGGTTCGAAGATAAAACAAGCGGTATCTTTAAGATTCGAGATATGAGATGTGAGATGTGAGATGTTATTTTCGTTTGGCAGATCGATAAACTCGACATCGAACAGTAGACTGTTAAAAGCATCGGTAAAAATACTGCGGCCGCTAACAGACATGGCGCCAAAAGTATCGCCATGATAGGCATTTTTAAAGGCTAAAATCTTCGTTTTTGGTGTGCCCTTATTGTCCCAGTACTGCAGGCACATTTTTAAGGCTACCTCTACTGCTGTTGATCCGTTATCCGTATAAAAAACTTTATCTTGTTTGCCAGGTAATATGGGTAAAAGCCTTTCTGCAAGTAGCACAGCGGGCTCGTGCGTAAAACCTGCAAAAATCACGTGTTCAAGCACATTGAGCTGTTCGGCTACTTTTTGTGCAATATAAGGGTGTGAATGACCATGAATGTTCACCCACCAGGATGACACCGCATCGATATACCGTTTACCATCCTCATCAAAAACGTACACCCCTTCTCCCCTAACAATTGGGATGTGGGGCAGTGCATTCTTCATTTGGGTATAGGGATGCCAGATTACCTTTTGATCGCGTTCAGTTAAATTGAGCTGGGAATTTGGAGTATGGCGTTTAGGCGAATCGGGCATCATAATTATAATTTAACTGAATATTGATTTTTTAAAAGCTGGCCTACGGTTTTATCTGTTTTAAAGGTAATTTCCTCAATATTTAAATCTTCAATTTTCACCCACCTGAATGCCTGAAGAATTTCACCTTCTCCATCGAAATCGTAAATAACATCTTTAAAGGCCAGCTGCAAAGGCGCTTTTTCTTTAACGATATAATACACACTAATTACCTGGCTATCGTTAAATGATGATTTTTCAAAAAAATCTGTAGTATAAAAATGAGATAATACTTCAATTTCAGCATCGCACTCTTCCACAAACTCCCGTTTTAATCCATCGATTAATCCTTCGCCAAGTTCTAAACCGCCACCTGGAAACTTACTGAAACGAAAGCCGTATTCTTCCTCATCACTTACCAAAACCTCATTATTTTGGTTAATTAACAATCCATAGACCCTAACATTAAAGTAGCTCATTTTCGAAATGCTTTTTATTTTTAATTACTATTTCTGGTGTCCATACAATTTCCTTTTTAAAGGCCTCTGCCCTCACTGGGCATTCACTCATATGGCAATAATGGCAACACTCAGGCAAGCATGGATCTGCATGAATGAAGAGTTCTGCTTTGCGGAAGCCGTTTTTATTGATCAGTTCATCAATCTGCGAGATTTCGCGGTGAACTTTATTTAAGTCAAAATAATAAGGCAATGTTACATGGCAATCGATATGAAATTCAGGGCCATATTGCTGGGTACGCAGGTTGTGCACATCAATCCACGGGTTGTGTCTGTTCTTTTGTAAAACATCTACTACTTCTTCAACAAGTGTAAAATCACTTTCATCCATTAATCCACCCACCGAACCACGGGTAAGTTTATAACCAGAATAAACAATGTAAAAACCTACCAAAAAAGAAAGCAGGCTATCTAGCCAAATAATATTTGTTAGCTGAATTAATATTAAGCCAACAACAATTGCCGCGCTGGTGTAGGTATCAGTTAATAAATGTTTACCATCAGCCTGCAATGTAACCGAATGCTCATCTTTACCTACATTGATGAGGTATAGGCCCACAATCAGATTAATCAAGCCCGTGATACCAATAATCAGCGTTCCTGTTAATAGTTCCCCTACCAAATGAGGATAGATAAGGTTGTACGAAGATTTGAAAATGATAACCACCCCAGCGATCAGAATCAATATCCCTTCAACAAAAGCCGAGAAAAACTCAACTTTTCCATGTCCATAGGGATGATTTTCGTCGCGGGGTTGTGTGCTTAGGTAAATGCTATAAAAGGCAAAACTCCCTGCTATTACATTTACAATACTCTCTGCTGCGTCTGTTAAGATGGCGTTTGATCCCGTAATAAAGTACGCAACAAACTTGGCCAACATCAGCACCACACTCACCACCAGAGAAATTATTATAGCTTTCTTTTTTACCGACACCAGTATATTTTTTTCAAAAATACGCTTATCGAATAAATTAAATGAGAAAAACTATGTCTTTTTTAGTGCAGAATAATATTTGGTTTATATATTTGCGCTCAAAGTAATTAACCATGAGCACCTTATCCAAAAGAATCAACAGTCTATCTGAATCTGCAACCCTTAAAATGACCAAACTTGGCCGCGAATTAGCGTCTAAGGGCATTAACATCATTAGTTTAAGCGTTGGTGAACCCGATTTCAATACACCCGATCACGTAAAAAATGCCGCTAAAAAGGCACTAGACGAAAATTACACACGTTATTCGCCAGTACCGGGTTATCCAGACCTGCGCCAGGCAATCGTAAACAAGCTAAAAACAGAAAACAACCTGGATTATGACATTTCTCAGATCGTGGTTTCAACAGGTGCAAAACAATCTTTATCGAATGTTATTTTAACTTTGATTGATCCTGATGATGAAGTAATCATCCCAACTCCTTACTGGGTTTCTTACTCAGAAATGGTAACCCTTGCAGAAGGAAACTCTGTTTTTATCGATACCGATATTGAAAGTGATTTCAAAATCACTCCTGCGCAATTAGAAGCAGCCATTACGCCGAAATCGAAATTGTTCATGTTTTCTTCGCCATGTAACCCAACAGGTTCGGTTTACAGTAAAGAAGAATTAGCGGCGCTGGTTGCCGTTTTCGAAAAACATCCTAATATTTACATCTTATCTGATGAGATTTATGAGCATATTAACTTTGTTGATAAACATGAGTCTATTGCTCAATTCGATAGCGTTAAAGACCGTGTGATCATTGTTAACGGTTTCTCTAAGGCTTTCGCCATGACAGGCTGGAGATTAGGTTATATTGCTGCTAATAAAGAAATTGCAGCAGCTAACGATAAATTACAGGGACAAACCACTTCTGGCACTTGTTCTATTGCGCAAAGAGCGGGAATTGTTGCTTACGAGCAAGGTTTAGCCAGTGTTTTAGAAATGAAAGAAGCATTTTTGCGCCGTAGAGAATTGGTTTACAATTTATTAAACGAAATCCCAGGTGTAAAAACAAATCTTCCTGATGGTGCTTTCTACTTTTTCCCAGAAATCAGTTCGTTCTTCGGTAAAAAAGATGCCGACGGAAATATAATTAAAGATTCTTCAGACCTGGCTTTATATCTATTAAACGTTGGTCACGTAGCAACTGTTGGTGGCGATTCGTTTGGTAACAACAACTACATCCGTTTATCTTATGCAGCATCTGACGAGAGTTTGGTTGAAGCATTAAGAAGAATTAAAGAAGCTTTAGGTAAATTAGCTTAGTTAGTTTGCAATTGACTGTTTTTCAATTAACAGTCCTATAAAGAAACCCCTCATTAATTAAATTTAATGAGGGGTTTATCTTTGAATAATCGTCATCTCGACTGTAGCTTATCGATTTTTCATCGAAAGCGAAATGGAGAGATCTTTTCTGCAGATTTAGCTTCGCTGAGCCTTCGGGTTCTCGACTCTGTTTCACTCCGCTCGGAATGACGATAGAATGAGTTATATAGTCTTCTATTCTTTTAGGAAATGAAAGCAAGCACTTCATCGGAGAATCCAGTCCTTCTTTCCGTTACAAATCCTCGCTACGCTGTGGGTTTTCCACTGCAATAAGGTTTATCAACTAAGGGCATTGCAACTGAAAACTAAAAACTGCAAACCGAAACTAGCTCCTTATCGCCTCTACCGGGTCCAATCTTGATGCTGAATATGCCGGCCAAAAACCAGAGATAGTGCCGATGATTATTGATATGCCGATACCTAAGGCAATATTGTTCAAGCCCAGTATAATATGAAAATCTGTGGCCGCACCAATCCCCAGGGCGAGCAGAAAGACCAGTAATAAACCCAGCAAACCACCTAAAATACAAAGCGAAATCGATTCGAATATGAATTGAAGCAGGATAAAATAGTTTTTTGCACCCAACGATTTTTGAATACCGATAATATTGGTACGTTCCTTAACCGATACGAACATGATATTGGCAATACTGAAACCACCAACCAGGATCGAAAACCCACCAATTACCCAACCGGCAATATTTACCATTTTAAACATCGAATCTAACTGGTTAGAAATAATGGTGGTTTTATTTAGTGCAAAATCTTCTTCCTGGCCAGGTCTGATCCTGTGGATAGAGCGCATTAAACCTTTCAATTCGCTTTCTACCTCTTCTAAATTCACATTATCCTTACCACGAACTGTAATCTGTGGACCATAACGCTCGCTTTGGATGTCTAAAACACCTTTTGCAAAAGCAATCGGAATATTTACGTTTTTATCGAGAGAGGTACCTAACATATCTTCTCCTTCTTTTTTGAAAACACCAACAACAGTTAATCTTCTTCCTAAAATCTGTACCTGTTTACCCACTGGCGCACCTCCATCAAAAAGTCCGTCGGCTATATCAGAACCTAAAATACAAACAGGTGAGCCGTTTTTACTCTCATTTTCGGTAAAATACCGACCGTCCTGAAGCTCGAAATTCCAGGTTTTATTAAAATCGTGCGATGCTGCCCATACCGAAATCCCTTCTACTGAGTTACTTCTGTATTTGATCGTCCTATCGTTAGTCGATATTTCAAATGTAACGCCTTGTGCATTTTCAATTCTCTCGCGGAGGGCTTCAAAATCGCGCAATGAAGGCTGAGGGCGGTTCATATATTTCCACCAAGGGTAATTATCACCAAAACTCCAAGGCCATTTTTGAATATAAATAGTGTTGGAACCCAGTTTATCTACACTGGACTGCAATTTACCGCGAAAGGTATCTACTGCAGAGAATACAGCAATAATGGTAAAAATACCGATTGTTATAGCCAAAAGCGATAACATGGTGCGTAATTTATTCTGGCGCAACGCATCAAATGCAAAACGGAAACTCTCGCCTATTAGCCTAAAGATTATCATAATTAAAGGTTAGATGCAAAGCTTTTCAAAAGGTTACAGCTTATCTTCAAAACTAATTAATTTTATGTCTACAATGAATTAATCGCCCTGTATTATTTGATTTAAATTGATTAAAACATAATATACATAAATTGCGTTTGATAAAATACGGAAAAGAAAAATTAAATTCGTATTTTTGCACCTCAAAAAATTCATCAAGAATGAAATTATCACAATTCAAATTCAACTTACCAGAATCATTAGTAGCCAACAATCCGGCAGAACAACGCGACGAAGCTCGCCTAATGGTTTTACACAAAGACAGCGGTAAAATTGAACATAAAATTTTTAAAGACGTTTTAGGTTATTTCGATGACAAAGACGTAATGATATTAAATAACACTAAGGTTTTCCCTGCCCGTTTATATGGCAATAAAGAGAAAACCGGTGCAACCATCGAGGTTTTCTTGCTACGTGAATTAAACAAGGAATTACGTTTATGGGATGTTTTGGTAGATCCGGCACGTAAAATCCGTGTAGGTAATAAATTATATTTTGGCGACGACGATTTATTGGTTGCTGAGGTTGTAGACAACACCACATCACGTGGCCGTACCATCCGTTTCTTATTTGAAGGTACTGACGAAGAATTCAGAAAAAATGTTGAAATTTTAGGTGAAACTCCTCTTCCTAAGTATATTAAACGTAAAGCTACCGCTGAGGATAAAGAACGTTATCAAACCATTTTCGCTAAACACGAAGGTGCAGTAGCTGCTCCAACTGCCGGTTTACACTTTAGCCGTGAGTTGATGAAACGTCTTGAACTTAAAGGTATAGAATTTGCAGAAGTAACTTTACACGTTGGTTTAGGAACTTTTAGAACTGTTGAGGTTGAAGACTTAACCAAACACAAAATGGATTCTGAGCAATTCATTATCGAGCAAAAGGATGCAAACATTGTAAACAAAGCTTTAGAGGAAAAAAGAAAAATCTGCGCGGTAGGTACTACTTCAATGCGTGCTATCGAATCGGCTGTTTCTGCAAACAGAACATTAAAAGCAGCTAACGACTGGACCAGTAAGTTTATCTTCCCTCCTTACGATTTTAATATTGCAAACTCCATGATTACCAATTTCCACACACCAGAATCTACTTTATTGATGATGGTAAGTGCATTTGGCGGATATGAAAACGTTATGAATGCTTACGAAGTTGCAGTAAAAGAAAAATATAAATTTTACAGTTATGGCGATGCCATGCTAATCATATAGATTTGAGTATTGAGATATGAGATTTGAGTTAGATCAAGTCTCCTATCTCAAATCTATAGTCTCACATCTTAAATTATGAAATACTACGCTATAATTGTAGCAGGCGGTTCTGGCAATCGGATGCAAACGGAAACCCCAAAACAATTTCTACTGCTCAAAAACCTTCCGGTTTTGATGCATACCATAAAAGCTTTTGCACAAAGCGATACTCAACCTAAAATTTTATTAGTTCTAAACAAAGATCAACAGGCTTACTGGGCCAGGTTATGTGAAGAATTTAATTTCCATGTACCGCATCAGGTTATCGATGGCGGCACGGAGCGTTTTCACTCGGTAAAAAATGCAATCCATGCCATCGAAGAAGAAAGTTATATTGCCATTCATGATGCTGTTCGTCCGTTGGTTTCAAAATCTCTTATCGACAATTGTTTTAAAGAAGCTGAGCTACAGGGAAACGTTATTGCAGCAGTGCAATCAAGCGACAGTGTACGCATGCTTAGAAACGATAAAACAACGGCATTACAACGTGATGAAATTTATTTAGTACAAACTCCACAAACTTTTAGCCTTAACATTCTTAAAGAAGCTTATAACCAGGAGTTCAATGCACATTTTACCGATGATGCTGGCGTGGTAGAATCTGTAGGTTATGAAATTAATATCATCGAAGGAGAAAGAGGAAATATTAAAATTACCTATCCTATTGATCTTGAACTGGCAGAACTATTATTAAAGAATTAATAGCTTAAGTTCGTCTAATAATAGCCACTATATAAGTTCTGCGGCAATTTAAACATAGCGTCGTCACCCTGAACCGAGCCTTAGCGAGCTCACCGAAGGTAATTCATTTCAGGGTCCTAATAGCAGGAAAGATGCTGACCACCTAGTAGCTACAAGACAACTGAAAACACTATTTTTATTTGTAAAATAAATTCAGTATGACGATCGAACTGGTTAAAAGAGCAAAAAATTAATCAACATCTGATTATAAAATTAAAAAGGAGTTTCAAAAATGAAACTCCTTTTTTAATCCATCCATTTCAAAGCGTTCCCTACTTCTAAACCAATGAATATCGGTGCGATATATTTTTTTTACGCTGCCCGTCCAATTACTTTAAGCAGAATTGCAATAACTGCGATTACCAATAAAACGTGGATTATACCGCCAACGTCTCCGAAGCCGTGAAATACAAATCCGATCACCCAGAGTATTACCAATACTACTGCGACTAAATACAATAAATTTCCCATAGTGTTAATTTTTTAGCAATGTTATATTATTGGTGTATTAACACTTGGCTTTTCACTTTTGTTTAAAAAATGTAATTATTTTATCGGCATGACGAATAGTATGTGAAATGAAAGCATAAAAAAACCTCCCAGTTTAGCTGGAAGGTTTTTTATAGTTTCTCATGATTAGTATTCGTCCTCGTTAAAGAAGAAATCTTCTTTAGTTGGGTAATCTGGCCAAATTTCCTCAATGGTTTCATAAGGTTCGCCATCATCTTCTAATGCCTGTAAGTTTTCAATTACTTCTACTGGGGCACCAGAGCGGATACCATAATCAATTAATTCGTCTTTAGTTGCAGGCCATGGTGCGTCTTCCAAGTGCGATGCTAATTCTAATGTCCAATACATATCGTCAATTCAATTAAATTCTTGTTCTTATTATTGCGCAAAGTATATTAAAATTTTTGAGCAAAACAAACTTATTTTTCCACTATTAAACCCGCGGAATCCAAATGTTTTCTTCCGTCTTAAAATACACGGTCAGTTTTCGTGCCAAAACGAACAAATAATCGCTTAAACGGTTCAAATAAACTGTTACTCGCTCATCTACAAAGCTATTTTCTGCAAGTGCTACTGTCAGGCGTTCTGCCCTTCTACAAACACACCGTGCAATGTGGCAGTAAGAAACGACAGTATTTCCACCAGGTAAAACAAAATGTTTTAAAACAGGCAGCTTTTCATTCATCAGATCCATCTCGTTTTCTAACAGGGTAATATCAGTATCGTGCAGATCGGGGATCTTCATTTTAGATGTTTCGGGGTCTGCTGCAAGCGATGAACCAACAGTAAATAACCTATCCTGAATTTCTTTTAATAATTTCTGGTCGTGCGCCTCAATATCCTGGCACATAATTAAACCTATGTGCGAATTTAACTCGTCAACAGTTCCATAGGTTTCGATACGTAAATGATATTTAGGTACACGGGTACCTCCAATGAGTGATGTTTGGCCCTTATCGCCAGTTTTAGTGTAGATTTTCATATTGGAATGGTTTAAAGTGAAAGGTTTAAGGCTTAGGGCTTTCAAAGCCTTATGCCTACACCTTACGCCATCAACCTTAATTGATTTTCTCCCAATCGCTGCCAGTATCATTCAAAGCCTGCAAACGTGGAGATACATTTTTAATATCTGTATTTAAATAATCGTTTTCAATCAAACCATCACGCATCCGTACAATACGGTGGGCGTGCTGCGCAATATCTTCCTCGTGCGTAACCAGAATAATGGTGTTCCCTTTGCTGTGGATTTCTTCCAACAGGCCCATTATTTCAATTGATGTTTTGGTATCTAAGTTACCTGTTGGCTCATCGGCTAAAATAATAGATGGATTATTGATCAAAGCCCTGGCTACAGCCACACGTTGGCGTTGACCGCCTGATAGTTCATTTGGCTTATGATCCATACGATTGCCCAAACCTACATTTTCTAATGCTTTAGCTGCTCTTGCATCTCTGTCCTTTTTACTTGTTCCTGCATAAATTAAAGGTAAAGCAACATTATCCAAAGATGTTGAACGTGGCAACAAGTTAAAGGTTTGAAAAACGAAACCGATTTCCTGGTTGCGCACTTCTGCCAAAGCATCGTCACTCATGTGACTTACATTGGTTCCATTTAAAACATAGGTTCCGCTTGAAGGTGTATCTAAGCAACCTAAAATATTCATCAGGGTTGATTTACCGGAACCAGATGGGCCCATCAATGCTACGAATTCGCCCTTATTAATATCTAAAGAAACTGATTTTAAAGCGTGAATCACTTCAGATCCAATAACATATTTACGGCCAATTTCTTTTATAGTGATGAGTGGTTTCTCCATGTTTTTTCTTTTTTAGACAAGTGTAGCAGGTAAGATGTTACAAAATTATTTATTTGATTGTCCTTTTTGCTAAAATACTAGTTCATGTGTTTGAGTTCATTTCAATTTCAGCAAATTTAAAACGGTTCATCAGATCAATAATAGCGTTGTGAGGTTTGTCAAAATTATAGGTTGTAATATCAAATGTTTTACTCCAGTTTCGAAAATAAATAAAGAATATAAGATTTGTCATGTCTCCTGCATCCCCACCAGTTGACTTAGACTCAATAGAATATGTACCATATCTTATTATATCATCCCATTGATAAAAGACATAAGATAATTGTTTTTTAACTTTAATCCTATCGGGTGTTATTATAATTTCTGGCCATAAATTATAAAGTAGTATGATGATAAGAGGCAAAAGAAGAACGGATAACACTATTAACAACTGAATGGCGTCAGAAAGCTGGTGAGATGATAATACTATAAACATGAACAAAGCTATAAGGAAAAACAACAATGCAATCCAAAGTACCGGTTTTTTTGATCTTCTTATCAGAATCTTTTCCATCTTTTCGTATCATTTGCTGACCGTGTACAAAGTTATGCTTAATTATTTTTCGATAATTTTTGGCACCATGAAAAATTGGTCGGTATGCTTTGCTGCATTTTTCAAGCCATCAGCCGTAGCTATTTCTTGCTTAACCACATCTTCTCTCCAAACATTCACCGATTCGTTCATATAAACCAACGGTTTCACGTTTGAAGTATCCAATTCATTTAACTTTTCCATGAATGACAAAATTTTGTTCATTTCAGGAATCAGTGTATCCACCTGCTTTTCATCAATATGAATTCGAGCCAGATCGGCTATTTTATGGATGGTTTTTGCGTCTAAATTCATATTTATACTAACTTACTATCAATCAATCTATAAACCTTTTCTTTTAATACATCAGAATCAACATCAGCCAAAGTTGAGGTATTTATGGGTTTGTGGACGTAAATATCGCAAATTCCTGGCTTACTTCCATACTTTGCTCCGTCATCCCAATTAATTTTCCAAACATCGGTAATACTAACGGGCACCAGCGGTATATTTTTATCGATAGCCAGGCGGAAGGGACCATTTTTAAACTCACCCAACTTTGGTGGGTAATGGTCGTCTATTTTACCTTCCGGAAAAATAATCAGGCTCATCCCCTTTTCTAAGTTTTCGCCAGCTTTTTTAAATGCTTTAAAAGCCGAAATCTTACTGTCGCGGTTCACAGAAATATCGATGGTTTTAAAAAAAATGCCCAATACGGGATTATTCAACAATTCATCCTTTCCCATAAAGTGGAATTTACCATGCCCCATGATACAGAAAATCATAATATCCAGGTTAGAGGTATGGTTTGCACAATAGATGTAAGTTTGTTTGGGATTTAGCTCTTCTTCATATTGATAACGAAAAAAAACACCTGAAAACAGACTGCACAAAAAACTGTTGGCTTTTCTGAAAAAATTGAGCGTACTGTAATACTTCTCATTACGTGAGGTAATGTAATATATTGGATAGAACAGAGCGAAAAAAAACAGTATCCAGAATAGAAACCATATCCGGTGTACTTGTCTTAGAAGATAAATCATAGATAACCAAAAATATAAAATAGTTTGATATTTCAAATAAGTGTTTTACTGTAGGCTCGTTTATAGTCGATAGCACGCTAACCAGTCATTGATCAAAGACTTCCCCACTACGGTCCTATTGTGGACACATCTACATTAGCCTGTATTTATTTTTCAGCACATATTTTTAAGGTGATTGCCATGCCGTCTTAAATGTTCGAGATCAGCATCTTCCTGCTATTAAGAGACCATGATTCTAAAACTATCAAGTGTCGACACAAATGTTTATTTATTTTTTCGCTCTTTGCCGCGGGGCATGGTAGTTTTTCGCAGATCATGTTATTTTTATTTGTGCTCAAGAATGCTGGCGCATTTTGGAGCGCCAAAGTAGCCAAAGCGCTTTGTCATCCGATAGCTATCGGATCCAGCAATGGGCCTCTCACACACATCAAAAAAACAGCGGCACTTTGTTTAATCAGTTTTTGTTTGTGTTTTCTTTGGGCTGATTGAGCCCTTCGGGGTTTGTGTTCAATGCTATTTTGAGCCTTAATTCAGTGATTACGAACACAAAACCACTGCGTTTCAGGTTTGTTGGTGCCAATTATAATGAACTACTCCTGTTTTTTTGATTCTCCCGACCCTTGGGATTGACGGCGTTCTTCGGTAGAACCAGTGTATTATTAAAGCGGGTCAGCATAATGCTTAAAAACCAACAAAGATATGTCAACACGATAGGCTACGGTCGATGATGATTGAAAAAGCACTTGTCCACGGTTCCGTCCCTGCAAAAACCGCTGTTTATAAAGCTTATTGAAGTGTAAAGCCGAGAGCGCAGCGAGGACTTGTAACAGAAAGAAGGACTGTAGCTCCCGATAAATACGTGCTTTCATTTTCAAATTATGGTTATATTGCTCGCTGTGGTTGTTGTGGCACCAGCGCTAGGAAAAGATCTCTCCGCTACGTTACACTCCGGTCGAGATGACGGAAAAAATATTGAGAGATAACGATCGAAAAGGTACTTCTCCGCAGTTCCATCCCTGCAAAAACCGCTGTTTATAAACCTTATTGAAGTGTAAAGCCGAGAGCGCAGCGAGGACTTGTAACAGAAGAAGGACTGTAGCTCCCGATGAAATACGTGCTTTCATTTTCAAATTATGTTTATATTGCTCGCTGTGGTTGTTGTGGCACCAGCGCCAGGAAAAGATCTCTCCGCTACGTTACACTCCGGTCGAGATGACGAAAAAATATTGAGAGATAATGATCGAAAAGGTACTTCTCCGCAGTTCCGTCCTTGCAAAAACCACTGTTAATAAACCTTATTGAAGTGTAAAGCCCAGAGCGCAGCGAGGACTTGTAACAGAAAGAAGGACTGTAGCTCCCGATGAAATACGTGCTTTCATTTTCAAATTATGGTTATATTGCTCGCTGTGGTTGTTGTGGCACCAGCGCCAGGAAAAGATCTCTCCGCTACGTTACACTCCGGTCGAGATGACGGAAAAAATAGTGAGAGATAACGATCGAAAAGGTACTTCTCCGCAGTTCCGTCCCTGCAAAAACCGCTGTTTATAAAGCTTACTGAAGTGTAAAGCCGAGAGCGCAGCGAGGACTTGCAACAGAAAGAAGGACTGTAGCTCCCGATGAAATACCGGCTTTCATTTTCAAGTTATGTTATATTGCTCACTGTGGTTGTTGCGGCACCAGCGCCAGGAAAAGATCTCTCCGCTACGTTACACTCCGGTCGAGATGACGAAAAAATATTGAGAGATAACGATCGAAAAGGTACTTCTCCGCAGTTCCGTCCTTGCAAAAACCACTGTTAATAAACCTTATTGAAGTGTAAAGCCCAGAGCGCAGCGAGGACTTGCAACGGAAAGAAGGACTACAGCCTCCGATGAAATACCGGCTTTCATTTTCAAGTTATGGTTATATTGCTCACTGTGGTTGTTGCGGCACCAGCGCTAGGAAAAGATCTCTCCGCTACGTTGCACTCCGGTCGAGATGACGAAAAAAATAGTGAGATGACAACTATACATATAAATTATAGGTTCTACCAGTATTCAAAAAAAATCTTACCATTAAAATTGAAGCGATTTATGATTTGCTTGTATTTTATTTTTAATTTCGTGCCATTATGAAAGAAACAGTGGTGAGCGGTATCCGCTCAACAGGAAAATTACATTTGGGTAATTATTATGGTGCAGTTAAAAACTTCGTTCAAATGCAGAACGACTACAACTGCTACTTTTTTATCGCCGATTTACACTCCTTAACTACACATCCTACTCCAGCCGATTTACATGGAAATATTAAACATGTTTTGGTTGAATATCTGGCTAGTGGAATTGATCCAGAAAATAGTACCATTTATATACAAAGTGATGTTCCGGAAATTGCAGAGCTTTATCTATACTTAAATATGAACGCTTATATGGGTGAATTAGAGCGCAGCACATCTTTTAAAGATAAAGTGCGTGCCAACCCAGATAACGTAAATGCAGGTTTATTAACCTATCCGGTATTAATGGCCGCAGATATTTTAATCCACAAAGCTACTAAAGTACCTGTTGGAAAAGATCAGGAGCAACATTTGGAAATGGCGCGTACTTTCGGAAACCGTTTCAACAGGTTATACAATACAGAATATTTCCCTGAACCTTACGCTTTTAGCTACTCTGACAAACTGGTTAAAGTACCTGGTTTGGATGGCAAAGGTAAAATGGGTAAATCAGAAGGCGAAGCCAATGCAGTTTACCTATCTGATGACCCTGAAACCATTCGTAAAAAAGTAATGAGAGCGGTTAGTGATGGTGGCCCAACGGAAGAAAACCAACCAAAACCTGAACCTATTCAGAATCTTTTTGATTTAATGAAAGTGGTTTCGAGTGCGGATACACTTGCACATTTTGAAGATTTGTATGGCAAAATGCAGATCCGTTATGGCGATTTCAAAAAACAACTGGCAGAAGATATGATTATTACGACTGCACCTATGCGTGACCGTATTTTGGATATTGCCAAAAATGATTCATATTTAAGGCAAGTAGCTAAACATGGTGCATTGAAGGCCCGCGAAAGCGCGCAAAAAACCATCAGAGAGGTTCGCAGTTTAATCGGGTTTAAAAGTTTTTAATAATTTTAATAGATTTGAGATATGGGAAACTAGATTTGAGATATTAGATTTGAGATTAATTCTCAGTCGCATATCCCGAATCTCAAATCTCACATCTCGAATCTCCAATCTAAAGAAAATGCACATAGCAATTGTAGGAAATATAGGTGCCGGTAAAACTACCTTAACAGGTTTATTAGCCAAGAATTATGGATGGGAAGCTTTATACGAGGCTGTGGACAATAACCCTTATCTGGAAGATTTTTACAGCGACATGAAACGTTGGAGCTTTAATCTTCAGATTTATTTCCTAAACAGTCGTTTTCAGCAAATTACCGACATTGAAGTAAATAAACGCAACGTAATTCAGGATAGGACCATTTATGAAGACGCACATATTTTTGCAGAAAACCTGCATGATATGGCATTAATGACCACCCGCGATCATGATAATTACAGGGCTATTTTTGATAACATTACCTCTTTTATTAAACCACCCGATTTATTGGTTTACCTGCGTGCATCGGTACCTACATTGGTTAATAATATCCAACGTCGTGGCCGTGAGTACGAAGCGGGCATCCGTATCGATTACCTGTCTAAGCTGAATGAAAAATACGAAGCCTGGATTAAGGGTTATAACCTGGGGAAATTATTGATTTTGGACAAAGATAAATTAGATTTCACCAACAACCCAGAAGATCTAGGTACGGTAATCCAATCTATTGAGGCTGAAATAAATGGATTATTTTAAAAACAGAATAACATTTTTCTTTTGTGGCAAAAAAGAGGGAAAGGATTTTGAACATGAAAAACCTGAGAACTGGAAATGGGGAATTTTTTATTTCGCCAAAAATGACTACAGGTTTATTCTTCCAAAAAGAAATAATGCAATGGGCTATACACTCAATTTTGCCCACCGAACAACTTATATTGTTTTGATTTTGATTATAGCCATTGGTATTTTATCTCGGATTTTAAATAAATAGTATGTCTAAAATTATCGGAATTATTCCTGCACGATATGCCTCTACCCGTTTTCCGGGAAAGCCTTTAGTAGATATTGCCGGAAAAACCATGATCCAAAGGGTTTACGAGCAAGCATCGAAAGCCGAAAGCTTATCGAAAGTAGTAATTGCCACCGATGATGTACGGATTGCCGATGAAGTAAAGCGGTTTGGTGGAGAATTTATCTTTACCTCAACTAATCACCAAAGCGGAACTGATAGATGCGCTGAAGTGATTGAGACTTTACCTGGGTACGATATTGTGATCAACATCCAGGGTGATGAACCATTTATCGAACCTGCACAGATTGAATTACTGGCGAGCTGTTTTACTGAAGAAAAAGTACAGTTAGCAACATTAATCAAATCTATCCAGAGTCAGGAAAGTGTATACAATCCCAATAGTCCTAAAGTGGTGATCGATGTAAACGGTCGCGCCATGTATTTTAGCCGCAGTCCAATTCCTTTTATCAGAAATGGCGAACCAGGTGTATGGGCAGAAAAACATCAGTTTTACAAGCACATCGGAATTTACGGTTACCGCACAGAATCATTAAAAGCCATTACCAAATTACCACCATCTTCTTTAGAAATTGCCGAAAGCTTAGAACAACTTCGCTGGATCGAAAATGGATTTTATATCCAAACAAAAGTAACTGACTTAGAAACAGTTGCAATAGATACACCAGAAGACTTATTAAAACTGAATAAATTGCTTAAGGCTTTGAAACTAGACTGAGTTCATTAAACATTGGTTATAAGTTTAGTGTTTAGGTTAGCGCTACTCCCTAAACACTAAACTCTCCCTAACCTACCTAATCACCAGTTCCATCTGAATATTACATCGCGTGTACGGTGTGGGCTTACCTGCCACTTTTTGGAAACCTAGTTTATGGTAAAGGTTTATGGCTGGTTTTAAAATGGTATTGCTCTCCAAATAAATTTTAGATGCATCTAACGATCTTGCCTTATCAATAATGGCATTTGCCAATAGAAAGCCCACATTTTTTCCTTGTGCTTTTGGCGATACCGCCATTTTGGCCAGTTCAAAATCATATTCGCCATCATTCATCTTAATTAGTGCACAAACACCCAAAGGCTCACCTTCGTAAAGAGCAACCAATATAAAACCTCCTTTATCTAAAATATAACCCTGCGGATTATCCAAAGCTTTATAATCAGATTCTTCCATGGTAAAATACTGTGAAATCCACTCTACATTTAGCGACCTAAATATTTCCTGGTATTTGGGCTGGTAATCTACAATCTCAATCTTTAAGCTATCTCTTTCTTTTTTCTTTTCCATTACCCTTCTCAACAAGGTTTTTTGCCCCAATAAAAACTCCCACTCGCCTATTGCTTCCCAAAGTTTATTTTGCGACTGGCCCGAAATCTCTTCAATGGCAGCATTTACATCAATCAGCTGATCTTCAATTTTTTTAGAGATCTCTATTCCTGCCGGAGAAAGGCTCACCACATTCCTCCGTCCATCGGTTTTATCTTTTCCCTCTTTAACGTAGCCCTTTTTTAGCATTTCGCTAATGATTTTACTTACAGATGGATGAGAATGGCCTATATCTTTAGCCAGTTCGGTAATTGTTTTTTCTTTCTCTTGTGCCAAAGCATAAAACACAGGAAACCACTTAGGTTGCATATCAATATTATACAACTTATAAATCTGCGCTGCGTCTTCAGTTACTTTATCGGTTAGCATTCTTAACCTGCTACCTATAGCTACTTTACCAGTTTCTTCGAAAAAATTCATAACAATAATTAATTACGTAATCAGTTACGCAAATATAAGAACTAAATTGAAGTCTGCAACAGTTTTAATTGCCTGGGGTTAATATTTTAGTATTTTCGCCCTTATATGAAAAAGAAAACGCTCCTATTTATATTCATTTTATGTGCCTATACCAGCTTTGCACAAGATGAGCCCGGCTTAATAATAAAGACAAACATTTTGAATTTAGTAGCCAAAAGGCCTACAATAGCCATAGAAAAGACTTTTTCAAACCGCTATGGCTTGGAGTTCGCTTACACCTCTGGCGAAATTAAAAATCTGGGCTACCGCGATTATCTCCATTACGAAGGCTTCTTGCTTCGCGCAAAGAAATACATCCGCCCGATCAAAAAAAGAGAAGCCAATGCTTTTTATGGCGTTTATTTCGGAAACCTCGATAAAACTGTTGTCTCGCATCGCTCAGTTGATGAAACCGGTATTTTCAGCTGGGGCCGAAACAGGGATTTTAGTGCGGGTTCTTTGCGTTATGGCGGAACATTTGGCGTATCCTTTATTCCGGGGAAACATTTTCTTTTAGAGGGCTTAACAGGCTTAGGTTATGGAGATTATTATCATGTTCAAAATAATTTAAAGAATAGGCTCCCAGGTGGTTATTTCGACTTTCAATTGTGGTTATCTATTGGCTATTCCTTTTAAATTTAGGGATATCATAAAATATGGACATGAACTAAAACATAAAATTTGTAGTTTTGAATATGAGAAATATACCGCTCTTTGTTGCTATCTGTCTGTTAGCGCTCGTTGCCTGTAATTCGAACAGCAAAAAGGAAACCAATGCCATTGAGTTTAAAAATGTTAATCAGCGCCTCGCCAAATCTTTTTCTGATTTAAAACGTTTGGACACGTTTAAGATCGAACTTACTGGTCGGAAACCCGAAGAAATGGTATTGAATTTCACAATCAAAAATGCCGACGGAAAAGAAATTTACAATACCAAAATAAAAGGAACTGAATTATTGGGCAGTACCGATCCAAATGTTGATCTTTCAAAAGAAAAAGACCAGATTATTTTCTTAAAAACCATTGCTGATGATTTTTTTAGCGATGATAATTTTCTCGAACCTGCAGTAATGCCTGAGGATAAAGCCGATAATTATACTCCTGACAAAGCCCTTTATGAGGAATTAAAAAAATCGGGGTTAAATGGCTTTAAGTATCGTTTAGGAAAAGAAAACAACATTTACATTGCCTGGAGCGAAAAAGAACAAAAAGTGAAGATTTATTATAACTGCTGTTAATAGATATAAATCAACGCCAGGAATTTAGAAATGAAAAGATCTGAATTTATTGCAAACAGATTAAGAGAAGTTTTATTAAATGGTTATTGGATTGCCAACACCAACTACCAGGAACAATTGTTAAGCATTACCTGGCAACAGGCAAGGCATCAGGTAGCAGATTTAAATACAATTGCAGCTTTAACCCATCACATCAATTATTATCTGGCTGGTATTTTAAATGTATTTAAAGGCGGGCTTTTGGATATTAAAGATCAATATAGTTTCGACCTGCCGCCAATACAATCAGAAATGGACTGGAAAAAAAATGACTGAAGAATTTTTGGCAAATTCGGCAGCTTTCGCCGATGAAGTAGCGCAAATGCCAGATGAAAAATTAGATCAGGTATTTGTAAATGAAAAGTATGGCACTTATCTGCGTAATATAGAAGGTGTAATTGAGCACAGTTACTACCATTTTGGGCAGATTGTACTGATCAAAAAACTGATTTTAGCAGCAACAAAATAAATGTCGCTACTGATGATGAAGCGTATTAATCTAAAATGCCTTCATTAAACGCATAACTTTTACTTCTTTCCCCCCGCCTCTTCTTTTTTAAAGATATTATTCTCCGCAAATCAAGTGCTTATATTCTTTTTTTTTAAAAAAATATTTTATTTTTATTTACAATAACTAAATAAATAGTTGTACTTTCAGACACTTAACCAAGTACACTATTTTATTAACGCTTCTTCAACAACATACATGCTCAAACAACTCTTCTCGGTTCTTATTTTTTTATTGTTATGTCTTCCAGTTCTGGCGCAAAATGCAAGTATAAAAGGTGTTGTTGTTGATACCGTTGAAAAAACAAAATTACAGAACAGCGCTATCCTGCTAATAAGAAGCAAAGATTCCATTTTAGTTAAAGATGCACGGACCAAGGTTAACGGTGAATTCGAGTTTTCGAATTTAAAAAAAGGAAATTATACCCTGGTGGTCACTTTTCCGAGGATGGCCGATTATATAAGAGACATCCAATTGTCTGATTCATCTAAATTCAACCTGGGTAATATCGCGATGGATAGCAAAGCTACACTTTTAAATGAAGTGGTAATTAAAGCCCAAAAGCAGGCCATTAGTATGAAGGGCGATACCATAACCTACCAGGCAGATAGTTTTGCGGTAAAACCACATGCTAATTTACAGGATTTATTAAGACGCTTACCTGGAATTGAGGTTGATAAAGATGGCGCCATAAAAGCTGGTGGAAAAGATGTAAATACACTTTTGGTTGACGGGGAGGAATTTTTTGGCGACGATCCACTTCTGGCACAGAAATACCTGAAAGCCAATGCAGTTAGTGAAGTTCAGGTTTATGATAAAAAAACCAAAGAGGAAGAATTATCTGGTATAAAAGAAGGTGATACCAAAGAGAAGGTAATGAACATCAAACTCAAGGAAAATGCCAAAAATGGGTATCTCAGCACCTTGGATGCCAATAGCGACCTTAAGCATTATAAAAATATAGGTGGCATGGCGGGCATTTATAAAAACAAACTAAAGGCCGCGGTTTTTGGCTCTAACTCCAATACCAATCAAGATTCGAAAGCCAGTGCTGCCATGAGCAAACTAAAAGGCAATGATTATGATGTTATTGAAGTTGGCGATGACGGCAGTACAGTAATGATCAGCTATGGCGGCAACCGTGATGAAGATGATTTTTCACCATCAAGCGGACTACCTGATGTAACGGGATATGGGGCGCATTTTTCTGACAAATGGAACGAAAACAAAGTAGGCCTAAAACTCAATTATAAAGGCAGTGACAGAAACATATTGGACAGAACAACTTCGAAAAACCAGTCGTTACTGCCCAACGGAACGAATTTCTTTAGCGAAGGCAGCTCAAACAGCGAAATCAGAAATACCGGACAGAGTTTAAAAGGCAGTGTCGATATTAAATTAGATTCGCTTTCTACCTTAAAAATATCCTTTGCAGGTAGCAAACGCAAAAACAGCAGCCAGTATATCAGCAAGAACGAAACTAAAAATGACGCAGGGATATTTGTAAATAATAGTGATCAGTCTAATGATAGCAATGGCGACAACGACTTGTTTAACGGAAATATTAATTACGCTAAAAAGTTTGTAAAAAAAGGAAGAACACTCTCTATCGACATACAACCTGAAACCAAAAGCAGCACGAGTTTGGGCACCAGTTTAAGTGTAACCAATTACTATGATGGGAATGGAACAATCAACAGAACTGTCAACCAAAACTTTCTGAACGATAATTCGGGAAGTGAAAGCTCTCTTGGCACCAGAATATCATATACCGAACCTTTAGGCAAGCAATTTTCATTACAAACAGCATACAGCTTTAAAACGGTAACATCAAATAGCCATAAACTGGTATTCGATAAATCATTAAATAATAAACGAATCGATTCACTGAGCAACAATTTCGATTTCAATAATTTTTCGAACATTGGTAAAATTGTGTTGCAATACAGATCAAAGAAGTTCACGCTATCCGGTGGTGCAGAGGCTACCGAAACGACATTCGAGCTGAATGATCTGGACCGCAACAATAAATTTAACCGAAACTATTTAAACTGGGCCCCACAGAGTAACTTTAACTATAAACTTGGTAAAAACACCAGTGTATCGTTAAACTACAATGGTAATACTCGACAGCCGAGTTTAGATCAGTTGCAACCTATCAGACAAATTAACAATCCACTTTACGAAATAAAAGGTAATCCAAATTTAAAACCATCTTTCAACAATAATTTTGGCTTTAATTTTAATACGTATCAGCAAAAGTCACAGATGTATGCGTATGTGTATGGTGGCTACAGCTTTACCAAAAATGCCGTTGTAAGCTCAAGAACAGTCGATGATGTGAATAAAACCATCAGCAGTTATATCAATTTAAATGGTAATAATAATTTTTACGCAGGTGCGAGTTTTAATAAAAGTTTTAGCAAAATCCACTTTAAACGCAGGTTTAAATGCCAATTTCAATCATTCGAACTCCGTTTCAATCTTAAACAATAAGTTGAATGAAAATGTGAACAATAGCATTAATATACGTCCTCGTTTTAGCTATTATGGAGATAAAGTTCAAATCCAGTATAATCCATCGGTTACTTTTTCGAACAGCCGCTCGTCAATCGGTTCGATAAATAATGGTAAAAACTTTAGCCACAACCATGATATTTCTGGAAACATAGAACTTCCATACAATACAGAATTTAACACATCGATATCCTTGTCATATCAACCAGCAAATTCTTCTTTTAGCACACCAGTAAATATTGCCTTGTGGAACGCCTATTTATCAAAAAAGATGCTCAAATCACAAGGATTAGAGCTTAAAGTATCCATTTCTGACATTTTAGCTGAAAAAATTGGCTATAATCGTTACGTTGGAGGTAATAACATCAGCGAATATACCAATAGCTTTATTCCGAGGTACGTCCTAATTGGCATCACCTATAATTTAACCGGAAACTTTGTTAAACAAGACAAAAAATAATTGAAGATGAAAAATTTAGGACTAAGCATTATCTTGTTTTCTGCAGTTATAGTAGTGCGTGCACAAACTGTTTTCATCAAAAGTGCCAAAATAACTTTCGAGAAAAAGATCAATCAAAAACAGCAATTGGCATCAAATACCTGGATATCAGACGATGCCAGGGATAAAATGAGCAAATACAGGATTTCCAATTGGGATTATAGCTTTAACGACAGTAGCTCCATTTATAAGATTAAACCAAAAGAGACCTTGAACGACAATAATTTCTTCTTTATTGCTGGTGAGAATACAAATGAGCTGTATACCGACTTTAGCAAAAAATCAAGAGTAATCAGAAAACCAATAAGAGGCGAAGATTTTATTTTAAAAGATACTATCCCCCATGTCAACTGGAAAATCATGCACGATGTACGCCAAATTGCAGGTTACGAATGCCGTAAAGCAATAGCAGTAATAAACGATTCGGTTACTGTAGTAGCTTTCTATAGTGAAGAAATTTTGTTAAAAGGTGGCCCTGAAGGATTTACAGGCTTACCTGGAATGATATTAGGCCTAGCCATACCTCGGTATAATACTACCTGGTTTGCCACTAAGGTTGAAGCTAAAAACGTTCCCATCTTTAACATTGCTCCTCCTGCAAAAGGTAAAAGAACCGATACCGAAAAAGATTTCAAAAAAATGATCGACCTCTATACCCGTTATGAGGATAAAAAGAACCCCAGAAAGATAGAAGAAATTAAAAAAGAACTCTACACGCTGATACTTTAGGTGCCCGCCTTACCTAAAACAGTCACTATCAGAGATATAATATGGAGAAAAAATATTCTGGCAAGTATCTAATCGAGCGATAATTTTTTGTACCTTTGTATCCCGTACAAAAACAATTAAACAGGTCCAAAACACCTGGTTAATTCCACAAATTATCAATCATGACAAAGTATATTTTTGTTACGGGCGGTGTTACTTCCTCTTTAGGTAAGGGCATCATTTCCGCATCTTTAGCTAAACTTTTACAGGCACGTGGCTACCGTGTAACCATTCAAAAATTCGATCCGTACATTAATATCGATCCAGGAACTTTAAATCCATACGAACATGGCGAATGCTTTGTAACCGAAGATGGTGCTGAAACCGATCTGGATCTTGGTCATTATGAGCGTTTCCTTAACGTTCCAACATCACAGGCAAACAACATTACTACCGGCCGTATTTACCAGAACGTAATTAATAAAGAGCGTAAAGGTGAGTATCTGGGCAAAACAGTTCAGGTTGTACCCCACATTACCGACGAGATTAAACGCAATATGCGTATTTTAGGTGATAGCGGTGAATATGATATTGTAATTACAGAACTTGGTGGAACTGTAGGTGATATCGAATCGTTACCATTTATTGAGGCTGTTCGCCAGTTTAAATGGGAAGAAGGCAGTACCAATGCTATTGTGATCCACTTAACCCTGGTACCTTATTTAGCTGCTGCCGGTGAGTTAAAAACCAAGCCGACACAACACTCAGTTAAAGCTTTGTTGGAGTATGGAATACAGCCGGATATATTGGTTTGCAGAACCGAGCACCACATTAGCCCTGAGATCAGAAAAAAAATTGCTTTATTTTGTAACGTTAACATCAATGCCGTAGTCGAATCGATGGATGCATCTACTATTTATGATGTGCCATTGTTGATGTTAAAAGAACAATTGGATAAAACTGTTTTATCGAAATTAAAATTACCGACCAAAAGCGACCCTGATATGGAAAGCTGGAAAGATTTCCTGGGCCGTTTAAAAAATCCTACGGCAGAGGTTAAAATTGGTTTAATCGGTAAGTATGTAGAATTACCTGATGCTTATAAATCAATTATAGAATCTTTTGTACACGCAGGTTCGAAAAACGAATGTAAGGTTAAAGTAGAATATATACACTCTGAAGGTATTTTCTCTGATAATGTAAAAGATAAATTAGGTCACTTACAAGGTGTTTTAGTTGCACCAGGTTTTGGTAGCCGGGGTATTGAAGGTAAAATTGATGCCATAAAATATGTTCGCGAGAACAATATTCCTTTCTTCGGAATCTGCCTGGGTATGCAATGTGCTGTTATCGAATTTGGACGTAACGTTTTAGGTTTGAAAGATGCACATACTACAGAAATTGAGGAAAATGCTGCCAATCCGGTAATTAACATGATGGAAGAGCAGAAAAAAATAACAAATAAAGGTGGAACGATGCGTTTAGGCTCTTATCCTTGTGATATTAAAAAAGGAACAAAAGCTTTTTCTATTTACGGTAAATCGCACATCAATGAGCGCCACCGTCACCGTTACGAATTTAACAATGCTTATTTAAAGCAATATGAAGATGCAGGAATGATTGCATCAGGTATGAATCCGCAAACCAATTTAGTTGAAATTGTGGAGCTTAAAAACCATCCATTTTTCGTTGGCGGGCAATTTCACCCAGAATTAAAATCAACAGTTGCTAATCCTCACCCACTTTTTGTTAAATTTGTCGCCGCTGCGATGGAGTTTGCGAAAAAGAAAACGAATTAAAAGCAGTACATACATAAATAATGGATAGAAATACCTTTACAGGACTGTTCCTGATTATGATCATTTTGGCAGGATCATTCTACTTTTTGAAGCCGAACGAGGCTGAAATGAAAAAAGCCAAAGAAATAGAACATTTAGATTCTTTGAAAAAAGCTGGCGTTACACCAGTACAAAAAGATACCACTAAAACTGCTGCGATTGCTAACCCAGCTATAGATTCTTTAGCCCTAAAAGGCCCTTTTGGTACCGCAATTACTGGTACCGAAACCAATACTGTTCTAGAAAACGAGAATTTACTAATCACTTTAAGCAATAAAGGCGGTAAAATTACCTCGGTTGAAGTTAAGGGTCAGAAAACCTTTACCGGAAAACCACTTATTTTATTTGATGGTAACCAGAATAAATTTGGTTTAAACCTTAATGCTGTTGGTAAAGTAATTAATACCAACGACTTATACTTTACACCAACAAAAACCGGAAATACAGTCACCATGCGTGCCAATTATGGCGCAAACGCATATGTAGAATATGTATACGATTTAAAAGCATTAAGTAACAAAGTTGCTTTTAACATCAATTTGGTTGGCTTACAGCAAGTAATTGCAGGCAATAACATTGGTTTAAACTGGCAAACTACTTTAAAACAGCAAGAAAAATCGCTCGAAAGTGAGCACCGTTATTCTGCTCCTTATTACAAGTATTTAGATGGCGATGTAAACCATTTAAGTGTTTCTAAAGATGAAAAAGAAGAGTTATCGAAAGGTAAAATTCAATGGTTCTCTTTCAAGCAGCACTTTTTCTCAGCTTCTTTAATCTCGAAGCAGGCTTTTGAAAAAGGAAGTTTAGAAGTTAAAATCCCAACAGCGCCTGGCCTGGTGAAGTTTTATGATGCCAACATGCAATTGCCATATGCGCATACCGCTAACCAGGTTTATGAAATGGAATTTTATTTCGGAACCAACAAATTCTCTACTTTAAAAGCACAGGGCTATGATTTAGAGCAACAGGTTGATATGGGTTACTGGCCATTGAAATACATTAACCGCTTCATTGTACTACCTGTATTTAATTTCTTAAATAACTTCAATTGGAACTTCGGTCTAATTATCCTGGTTTTAACCATCTTATTAAAGGTTGCTTTATCGCCACTTACTTACAAGTCGTATCTGTCAATGGCTAAAATGAGGGTATTGAAACCAGAGATGGATGAGATAAAAGCTAAAGTAGGTGAAGATAATCCAACATTGGTTCAACAGGAATATTTAAAATTATATAAGAAAGCGGGAGTAAACCCTCTGGGTGGATGCTTGCCAATGGTATTACAGTTGCCTTTGGTAATGGCCTTCTTCTTCTTCTTCCCTAACTTGTTTGAGTTACGCGGTGAGAGTTTCCTTTGGATGAAAGATTTATCAACTTATGACGAGTTTATCAAATTTGGCGTAAAAATCCCTTTCATTGGCGATCACTTAAGTTTAATGTGTGTATTGATGACCATCTCTACATTGATTATGACTTATTTTAACAACCAGGTTTCAGGCGCTACAGGCCAAATGAAATATATCGGTTACATTATGCCGGTTATCTTCTTAGGTGTGTTAAACAGTTACCCTGCCGGATTAAACTATTATTATTTCTTAGCCAACTTAATGACTTTCGGACAGCAGTTCTTAATCCGTAAAATGGTTGATGATGATAAAATCCACGCTTTGATTCAGCAAAACAAAGCCAGACCAGCTGATGAGAAAAAGAAAAAATCTAAATTCCAACAACGTTTAGATGATTATATGCGTCAGCAACAACAAGCTAAAAAGTAATTTAGCCTTTAATGATATGAAAACCCTCGATTGCTTAAAGCAATCGAGGGTTTTTAGTTTTGAAAGAAATCTTTTATAATTGAAATAACTGTTTATTTGTGATCTGTGAGAACACAGACCACGGAGGTGGAATATTAAGGAGCCGACTTCATAATAAAGTTGCTGAAACAAGCTCTGTATGACGAATGTAAGAGCCAATTTTACTAAAATGTATTTTCTATAAATGAGTCGTCATCCTGAACTTGTTTCAGGATCTTAATTAGCCCTATCTTAATGAATATTTGATCAAGCACAAAAACCATTTAGCAAATAATAAAAACGCCTTTTAATTGTAATATTTGGCATACAAGTTTCCTAATAAGCTAAAAAATTCCAATTTTAGAAGATTAAATCTCAACCAACAAATTAATTAACTTTTAAAATGCAAAAGAGACTAACTATTATTCTGTTTTTCGTTGTCAGCTTTGCCTACGCACAAAAGAAACCTTTAGATCACTCGGTATATGATACCTGGGAATCTGTAGGAACAAAGCAATTATCAAATAATGGTCAATGGGCCATGTACAGCATCTTACAGCAAGAAGGTGATGCACAATTGTACCTTACCAATATTAAAACGAATGCGAAGATTAATATACCAAGGGGGATGAACTCACAGTTTAGTAATGATTCTAAGTTTGCTGCTTTTAATATCCGTCCCTTAAATAAGGATTTACGTCAGGCTAAAATTAAAAAGAAAAAGCCAGATGAATTACCAAAAGATTCGTTGGGCATTGCCAACCTCAGCACCAGTGCCGTTACAAAAGTGGCAAGGGTAAAATCTTTCAAATTCCCTGAAGAAGGCGCAGGCGTAATGGCCTATCTAACTGAAAAG
Organism: Pedobacter sp. ISL-64; assembly: GCF_018613605.1. Lineage (GTDB taxonomy): Bacteria > Bacteroidota > Bacteroidia > Sphingobacteriales > Sphingobacteriaceae > Pedobacter. The sequence goes on from NZ_JAGGPU010000006.1 coordinate 467,553, forward strand.
CCAGATACAACAAAGAAAACTGTAAAACCGGCTGAGAAAAAGGATGGTGAAATGGATTTTGCAGATGATGAACCTGCTGGAAAAGGTAAGGCCGACGAAGGAACCGATTTAGTGGTTAAAAACCTTTTAATGGGTACAGATAAAACTTATAAATTCGTTACCGATTATTATTTCAGTAAAGATGGCAAACAGTTGGTTTTTGCCTGCAGCGGATCTAAAAAAGACAAAACGGCCCCGCAGGGTGTATTCTTGTTAAATACAGAAAAAGGCACATTAAAAACCCTGATTAAAGGTAAAGGAAGTTTTAAAAACTTCACTTTTGATGAGGAAAGCGAGCATGTGGCTTTTGTGGGTGAGCAAAGTCCGGAGAAACAGGAAATAAAAAATTACAACATTTATTACAACTCTTTAACACTAGATACGGCGCAGATACTGGTTGATTTTGATATGCCAGGACTACCTGCAAAATGGTCGGTTAATGGCGATGGTAAAATAACCTTTAGTAAAGATGGCAAGAAATTATTTTTCGGCATCTCTCCTATCAAAAAACCAAAAGACACCACTATTGTAGATTTCGAAGTGGCCAAAGTTGATGTTTGGAATTACAAAGACGATTACTTGCAACCTATGCAGCTTAAAAATGCAGATAGAGACGGTAAAAAAAGTTATTTATCGGTGATTGATGTTTATAGCAGTGATCCAAAAGTAATTCCATTAGCTGATTTAAAATTGCCTGACGCCAATCTGATTGCTGAAGGTGATGCGAATCTGGTTTTAGCATCTACAGACTATGGCCGCAGGATCGAATCACAATGGAGCGGTTCTACCTCAAAAGATTACTATTTGGTTGATACTAAAAATGGCCAGAAAAAGAAAATCATTGATAATTTAAGCGGTTATGCAATGGCTTCTCCTGGCGGAAACTATGTTTTATATTTTGATAGAAAAGCAGGTAGCTGGAATACTTATAGTGTAACCACCGGAAAAGTAACCGTATTAACAGCTGGATTAAGCGAAAAATTTGTTGATGAGGAAAACGATGTACCGGATTTACCTTCCCCTTACGGTTTAGCAACATGGACCGAAGGTGATAAAGCTGTTTTAATTTACGATAAATACGATATCTGGTCGTTCTCACCAGATGGAAAACCGGCACCAAAAAATATTACTGCCGGTTTTGGAAGAGCAAACAATATTACCTTCCGTTACGAAAGAGTACAGCAGGATAACAGGTTTGAGCGCAATGCAGATAGCAAATTTGTAAAAGTGAACGAAACGGTTTGGTTAGATGGTTTTAATAATTTAACTAAAGAAAACGGGTTTTACCGTACCAATGTAGGTTCGGCTAAAGCGCCAGAATTGGTAGTAATGGCTAAGTTTAAATATTCAAACCTGCTAAAAGCTAAAGATGCTGATGTTTATATTTACGATAAAGCCAATTATGTAGAATCGCCAAATGTTTATATCACTACCGATTTCAAAACTGAAATCAAATTAAGCAATACCAACCCTCAACAAAAAAACTACAATTGGGGCACGGCTGAGCTGGTTAAGTGGACTACGCCAAAAGGCTATAAAGCCGAAGGTATACTGTACAAACCAGAAAATTTCGATCCAAATAAGAAATATCCGATGATTGCATATTTCTACGAAAAACTAACGGATGGTTTATACACTTATCAAGCGCCGGCACCTACTCCATCTCGATTAAATATTTCTTATTTCGTGAGTAACGGATACCTGGTTTTTGCACCAGATATTAGCTACGAAACTGGTCACCCAGGTAAATCTGCAGTTGAATTCATCAACTCTGGTGTAGAAAGCCTGAAGAAAAATAGCTGGGTAGATGGTAGCAAAATCGGTATCCAAGGTCAAAGTTGGGGCGGTTATCAGGTGGCGTATCTCATTACACAAAATAATATGTATGCTGCAGCATGGGCTGGTGCTCCCGTAGTTAATATGACTTCTGCTTATGGTGGTATCCGCTGGGAAACTGGTATGAACCGTCAGTTCCAATATGAGAAAACACAAAGCCGTATCGGTGCAACACTTTGGGAAAAACCAGAATTATATATCGAGAACTCACCATTATTTATGTTTCCGAAAGTAAATACACCTGTTGTGGTGATGGCCAACGATGCTGATGGCGCTGTGCCATGGTATCAAGGGATTGAGATGTTTACTGGTTTACGTCGCTTAGGTAAACCGGTTTGGATGCTCAACTATAATGGTGAGGCGCATAACCTGGTTCAACGCCAGAACCGTAAGGATATTCAAATCCGCGAACAACAATTTTTCGACTATTATTTAAAAGGCGCAAAGGCTCCGGCTTGGATGACAAGTGGGATTCCTGCTACTGAAAAAGGAAAAACCTGGGGTTTTGAATTAACAGACGATAAACCGTAGTTGAGTTTGGAGTGATGAGCTGGGAGTTCGGAGTACATGGTGCAGAAACAATAGTTTATAACAGATAGCTGAAAAATTTAAATCCATAATACGTAGCAGTAGCTATTTATTATGGATTTTTTTCGATTATAATATTATAAAGACATTATTATTCCTCTAGAATAAATATGGTTATCGCTAATGACTCCAAACCCCAGCCTCCCAACTCCGAACTCTTTTCTATGATCTTTCGCTTAAAAAAGGTATTTTAACCGCTTCAAAGCAAAAAACTAAACATTCCTAATGGCATTAAGCAGAATTTGGTCGGCATTTATTATTGTAGCTATTGTTGTAGCCTGTATTAAGTGCTTTTTCTTCGGGCAAAGCGATATTTTTAACTGGATGGTGATCGGTAAATCGTCTGATCCGGCAAATCCTTTAAAATTAGATGGAATTATCGAAACCTGTTCAATTGCCGTAAAACTTTGTATCGAATTGGTTGGAACCTTGGCTTTATTTATGGGTTTTATGAGTATTGCTGAAAAAGCTGGAGGTATCCGTTTGTTATCAAAGATTATTGCCCCTTTCTTTTCTAAACTGTTTCCGGATATCCCAAAGGGACATCCTTCGATGGGACACATGATTATGAATTTTTCGGCAAATTTATTGGGACTAGACAACGCAGCTACTCCATTTGGGATTAAAGCAATGGAAAGTCTTCAGGAATTAAACCCGAATAAAGATACCGCAAGCAATGCACAGATTATGTTCTTATGTTTGCATGCGGCAGGCCTAAGCTTAATACCCGTGAGCGTAATCGCCATCCGATCTACACAAAATGCCTCTGACCCTACCGATATTTTTATCCCCTGCATGATTGTAACCTTTGTAGGAACTATGGCAGCCATGCTGATTGTTTCCTTTAAACAAAAAATAAATATATTTCAGCCAGCAATCATCACCTGGGTATTGGGTATCTCAGCTGTAATCGGTGCATTGGTTTGGTATGTGAGTAAGCTAAATGCCGAAAGCATAAAATCATTTTCTGGTTTGTTAAGTGGTGGGATCATCTTATTGATCTTTTTATTGATCGTTCTTGGCGCACTATACAAGAAAATTGATGTTTTCGATTCGTTTATTGAAGGTGCCAAAGGCGGATTTGAGACCGCGATTAAAATCATACCCTACCTGGTGGGTATATTAGTGGCCGTTTGCATGCTCAGAACCAGTGGAACCTTTGATGTGGTCATGAACGGAATTAAGCAGGCTTTTGTTTTTTTTGGAGCCGATACACGTTTTGTTGATGCCCTGCCCACAGCTTTGATCAGGCCTTTAAGTGGTGGCGCGGCAAGGGGTATGATGGTGAGTACCATGATTTCAAATGGTCCGGATTCTTTTGCCAGTAGACTATCAGGTGTTTTTCAGGGCGCTTCTGATACCACTTTTTATGTAGTAGCGGTTTATTTCGGATCGGTAAGTATAAAGAATACGCGTTATGCCGTTGGTTCGATGTTATTGGCCGATTTGGTAGGTGTAATTACGGCAATAACGATGGCTTATTTATTCTGGCCAGGACTAAAATAATGAACAATAAAAAATCCCTATCTGACAGTATAAGCCAAATAGGGATTTTTTTTATGAGCATTAGGTTAAATGTGATTTTACTGCGAAACCTGCGGAGAGGAAATTCTGTAAATAATTTCATCAATAGCATCTGGATCAATGGCTACATTTTTAGAGGCACACCACTTTTCACTTTTGTTATCTAACCAGATACAAAAAGAATGGTAACCATCTAAAACAACGGCATAAGTTTCGTGAAAATCATCTTGAATACGCATGCAAAATCCCTTAAAAATTTTGCCTCTAACAATGAATTGCAGGGTGGAATAATTTTCTAACATGGCTCATTATATTTTTGGTTAAATTACAACAAATTATAAACGAGAATGTTTCGTTAATTTAAAGGAATTAATAATTAATTCTTAAACTATCTGAAAAGGCTTAACCTATGTTTAACATGTTCGAATAGCCTTTAGCTATTAAACGCTTTTTTGAGGGTAAAAATATCTCGCACTGCAGATTTAATATCGTGCGCCCTCTTTTTACAATCGAGGTTTCTGCAACAACTTCGTCGCCCTCACTTGCAGTGGCAAAATAATCGATATAGTTATTTACAGTGGTGTACCGTTCGTTTAATCCCATCGTAAAAACAGTTGCGCCAATTAAATCATCAATAATACCTGCTGTTACACCGCCATGCAAAATTTGATAGGGATTAGTCATTTCTTTGCGGATGGTATACTGGCAAACCAATATGCCATGCTCAGCTTTAATTAAAACAGGAGCCAGCCAATTCATAAAGTTAGAGGGCGAATCGGTAATTACCTTGCCAATTGATTGCCTTAAAAAAGTTAAACGCTGTTCGCTTAAAGAGGATTCCATGGATGTAAACATTTAATGTATGATGGTTGAAGTAAAAATAGGAAAAATGGTCCATAGACCATAGACCATAGACCATAGACCATAGAATGGAAAGGCTAAGAGAAGAAAGGTTTAATTAGCAGTTAAAAAGAAAATGGAAGATATAATACCTCCCATTTTCTAAACGAAACATTAAATCTAAAACATGATTACCACAATCTTCTTATAGTTCTTTCATTCCTAAATTGGAATTATCACTTTGAAACTTAAATTCCTGCCCATATTGTAAATTCCTGATGTGCCATTGGGCGAACGGTTATAATATTCGAAATATTTTAACCTGTTTAAATTTGACTGGTAGGCGATATTGAAAATATTATCGGCCTGGAGAAAAATATCACACAAAGTTTTTCCTTTTTTAGTTTTTAATGCAGATCCTATGCCTCCGTTAATTAAAGTATAACCAGCGGTAAAGGTTTCGGTATTATCTAAAGCATAAAATCTATTCTGATCGGCGAAAAAAGCAGCATCAACTTTAATATAAGGCTTATCAAAAATACCTATGGGTTTTTGCACAGTTGCCTTAATCTCCGTTCTTACTTGCAATGGCGGAATAAAAGGCAAATATTTTGCATCCCTACCGTGTTTATCTAAGAGTTCCTGGTTCTGATTCAACCCAACCACATAAGCCAGGCTATTATTGAAACTTAGCCATTTTAAATCTGCAGGATGTAGATTTATCGAAATTTCTGCACCATACAATCTGGCTTTTGATTGCTGATACTGATAGGTTAAATTACCAGGGACAATAACCACTGGATTTCCGTTGGCATCGGTTAAACGCGATTGATAAATATAGTTCTGAATATTGTTGTTAAACAGCTCCAAGCTGATATCGGCATCTTTCAAATAGGCAATAATGCCAATATCTTCCTGGAGGTTAAACTCTGGCTTAAAGGTTCTGTTGCCCAAATACACAATATGCGCACCAGGATCTAATCCATTAGAGCCGATTTCTGTAATATTTGGAGCTCTATATCCTCTCGCAATATTGGCTTTAATTAATAGCTTTTCGGAAATATTGTAAGTTAGACCCAAGCTTCCTGATAAGCCATAATAATTTTTATCAAAAGAAGGGAATTGCAATTTTCCAGTGGCATCGGTTGAGCTCACTTCTTTACCGAAACCGGTTTGCACATTGGTACCCACATAAAAATCGTCCCAATTTATATTTCTTCTGTCAATCCTAATCCCTCCGGAAACATCTACCTTACCCATCGATTTCTTTGCGAAGTAAAAGGCACCAACATCGAAGAGATCATAATCGGGAATTGGAAAATCGGTAGCAGCTTTGCTCCTGTTTCCCTGGTACATACCATTTACCCCGATAGTACTTTCGATACCCGCAAAATCGGGCAGGTTGTATTTAAGATCGTAATTAAAAGTGTTTAACACGACATAAAGTCCGGCTTGACTTGGCCATGTTGGGTGATTATATTCTCTCCTTACACTTTGCTGTCCGCCAATCAATAAATTTAAATCACTTGTTCCAAATTTAAACTGACTGGTGTTATAAAACCGGTAATGTTGAATGTGCTGATGCAAGGGATTAATTGAGTAACTATTCAGATCACTTTCAGGTACAATAGGCCTGTTTTTAATATCATCTCCGTCATCCAAAACCTGCCTGGTAAATCGTCGTGATAAAGAATCTCTGCTACCATCAGGAATTTCCATTAAATTATCGTAATAGGTGAGGGCAGTTTTAGAAGAACCCCAGGCTTTATCTACCCTGGCACTGGCAGATAGATTGTATTCTCTAAAAGCTGTTCCGTAAACCAATCCATCAATTTTGTTTTGGTAATTATGTGCTGTTTTCCCAGTCGCCCTAAACGTATATTTCCAATCGTTTTTAATGTAGGCCAATCCGAGCGACGAACCGATCATCCCATTATTACTTTGGTAATTTGCTGTAAAATCGCCTTTCAATTTACCATCTTCAAAATTCGGGCTGTAAGGAATCATATTAATTACACCTGCTAAGGCATCAGAACCATAGGTTAAACTGGCTGGACCTTTTACAACTTCAGCCCTGGTAATACCATATTCATCTACCTCAATACCATGTTCATCGCCCCATTGTTGTCCCTCCTGCCGCAAACCATCATACAAAGTTAACACACGGTTATACCCCAAACCCCTAATAAAGGGTTTAGAAACATTTGGCCCTGTGGTAACAGCTGTAATTCCAGGAACGCCTTTAACAATAGCTTCGATCAGATTAGTATTCACATTTTGGTCCATTGATTTTTTCGAGAGGACTGCAATAGGTACGGGGCTTTTACGCAGCTGTGTGGCCCGGTTAACCCCGGTAATTACCACATCGCCTAAATCAGATGCTAAGCTTAACAGATCAGCGTTAACCAGTGCAGTATCTCCTTTTAGCGTTACTTTGATTCTTTTGGACTGATAACCTATACCCGAAAAAATGAGATCATAATTTCCGGATGGAATACCACCTAATTGATAGGTACCGGAAACATTTGATTTGGTGGATCCCTTAGATCCTAAAACTTTAATGGTGATATTTTCTACAGGTTCATTTTGGGAGGTGACCAAACCTTTAACCATAACTTTTTGCGCGATGGCATTTAGCGATATAAAAAAACAGAAGCAGTATAGTAAGAATGGTTTCATGAACAGAAATGATTTGTCTAAATATAATTTTAGACAAATCTAAATTTTAATTTAAATATATCAAATTAAATATTTAGATAATATTTAACAACCTTAAAATCAAAACATTTAAACAAAAAATAAAAGTGCTTAGCGTTGAGTGGTGTGACCCCAAAAAGTTGGACAAAAACTTTTTGGGGTTCACTTCATGAGTAAAGCGCTTTTATTTTCCGAAACCGAATAATAGTTAGCAAGACATCCATCATCCATTTTACATCTCTCCTCTTACATTCTCCATCTCATACTACATTTCCTCCAGCTTCATTTATCAGCCCATTGGTCAGGTTAGCATCCTTTGCTTCCAGTTACTTCTTTTTTTTAAAATTTAATCGATTTTGAGTAAACAGCGATAATACTTATCTAGCTGATTATAAACAACCTGCACTTGCTGTTCATAAATCAATGCAAAATGGACAGAAAAATCTTTTGAATATTTTCACCATATCCTGCAAATACACCGTTATTATGATTATAATTGAATACAAAAGAGTGAATAAAACTATAATACCTGAAGGATTGTTATGCCTAAAGGAGTTTTAAACAGTACTAATCTTATAAACAGAATATATGTTGGTGATTAATAATTTCGAAGAGTATGAATCACATCTAGGTAAAGAACTAGGTGTTTCGCAATGGCATACCATAGACCAAGAACAGATTAATAAATTTGCCGATGCAACCTTAGATCACCAATGGATACACACCGACCCGGAAAAAGCTAAAAATGAAGGGCCATTTAAGGCAACAATAGCACATGGATATTTAACCTTATCCTTAATTCCTTATTTATGGAAACAGATTGCGGATGTACGTAATATTAAAATGGAAATCAATTATGGTATTGAACGTTTTAAATTTGGTCAGGCAGTTTTAGTGGATAGCGAAGTGCAATTAAAAGCAAAATTAAATTGCATTAGCAATTTGAGGGGAATAACTAAAGTTACGATTCAAGCAACGCTTGTGATTAAAGACCAACCCAAACCAGCATATGTGGGCGATGTTGTATTCTTGTACCACTTCATCTGATATCATTCAATTTTGGCTACATAATTACGCTTAGTTTTCATATCGGGATTCTTGATATCGGGTAACTTGATCTTGGCTAGCGACATTTCTATCGATACAGATGCATTCCGTTTTCTGGCTTCGGTGGATACGCTTGAAATGATATTTTTTAAGGTATTCAGTGCTGCAAAATACTGGCGATCCAGTGTTTTAATGGCATTCATATCGCGATTTTTCTGTTGGTATTCCAGGTTTGCTTTTTCACAACAATTGTACTGAATCTGATCTAAGTATGCTAACTTTTCGGTTATTATAGACAGTGCTGACGCGGATAACTTAAGTCCTTTAATATCAACAACTTTACCATCCTTAACTAAATAATTCAATCCATTAAAGGATATGGTTTTGAGCGGAGTATTATTAATGATTGCTGTGGGTTTTGGGGGCTGTTTTTCCGAGTTAAAACCATCTTGAATCAGCGCTTTGTTGTAACTAAACCGATCAGCTAAAAGTGAATCAATTAACCGGTTGCCGTCTATTCTTTCACTATCCTTTATTTGCTCAGCAGTTGTACCGATAGCATGAGAAGCCGTCAGATTTTTAGTTGAGTTACAGCTAAAACAAGTGAATAAAATAACCCCAAAAAAAGGCAAAATTTTATTTTTCATATCCAACAATTAATCAAATGCAAATTATGGAATTAACGGTTTATTGCAATCACAATTGACGAACAATTTACTTTACATTTATTTAAGCTGTGCTATAGAAAAGTATATTCTTGCCAGCAATTATATTGTTTTAATGATTACCTACATTTAAGACATCTGGCAGAATTTCTATTTTTATAAAGTTATTCGAGTTACCGAATTACAAAAAAACGTTTTTTTAGATGATTATTTTACTGTACCAAACAAACCATTTTAATGTATGCGTAAAACTAATATAACATATGTTCTATGTGAGTAAATAAAAGCTATACTGACAAATAACGGGTGAAAATCCTGTTAAAAAGGGCGCTCTCTTTCAGCAATCCTTAATGTTGGTCCTGTTATAGGAGCCAGTTTATCACAAATATGAGAATACAAAGATGGACCAGCCGTGCTGAGCTTCAAACGCTCCGGGAGGGTGATTATATTACATATGAATCATATTCAGGACGGATAAAAAAAATAGAAGTGCATCATTTTAGAAACGAACAACATTTTTATATTAAGCTTTATAATTTAAAACAAACCATACTGATTATCACATGATCAATATCTAAAAAACCAGAGATCATTTTAATGATCCACGTAAAATATTCTATTCTCAAGCTAATCAAATCTTGGGTATGCAGGCGTGCCTTCGCCTTTTTTGCACATTTATTTTAGAACTACTAACGGTCTATCTTACTGGCGAATGCACAAGATGATCCAAGTAATTTTGATATTTTCGATTTTACAATTAACGTCCCGCTAACCTCTTAAGTTAACTGGTTTTTCTGAATACTTTCTTTGAGCAATGTAAATTCGCAACTAATTAGGATTGTATTTTCCATATTTATCTTTTTCTGTTAATTTAATTCTGGCTACCTGCTCCATCCTTTCTTAATGATGAAAAACAATAATGCAAAATGATTTTCAATGTTTAGCTAAAGTAAACAAATGTTAATCTAAATGTTAACTATTACTAAACATTTGTTTAGTAAAAATACCGATGGTATATTTGACGATAAAGTTCAAAAAATTAATTTATCCAATTTAATATAAAGCAGATGTACCCTGAAATTAAAATGGTAGTATTCGATATGGCTGGCACTACAGTGAACGAAAACAACCTGGTTTACAAAACCCTGATGGATGCAATAAATGCCGCTGGTTTTTCATATACCCTTGATCAGGTTCTTGCTGTTGCAGCAGGAAAGGAAAAGAAAGAAGCAATCAGATCGGTACTTAAAACTTACGAAGGTTCTTTTGATGAAGCCATGGTTTTCGATATATATGAAAAATTTATTGGCAAACTGAAACTGGCGTATGAAACTGAGGAAATTTTACCTCAACCTGGTTCGATTGAGCTTTTTGAGAAACTTCGGAAAGAAGGAATAATTTTGGTACTTAATACAGGTTACGACAGGGCTACCGCAGAGGCTATACTGAGCAGACTGGGCTGGAAGGCAGGTACCGAATTCGATACACTCGTTACTGCTTCTGAGGTTGGCCAAAACAGGCCAGAACCGGATATGATTTTATTGGCAATGAGACACCATGGTCTTACCGATGGTAAATCGGTTGTTAAGGTTGGAGATTCAAGTATTGATATTGAAGAAGGTAAAAATGCAGGTTGCGGCTTAAGCATTGGCATTACCACAGGCGCGCATACGCAGAAACAATTAGAAAAAGCTAAACCTGATGAGGTAATAGACAATTTAATGGAAATCTATGCTATGGTAACCAAGCAGAACTAAATAATCGAAATGATTAAATAATTTCAACCGTATATGCTAACATACAAATGGGGGCAAACGATTGCAATTAAACATAAAATCAGCCCCCTCTTCTATTGAGTCTGGTACAGCAACTTAACCTAAACATAAAACCTTTTAACCAGGTAAAGCGTTTATTTTTAGATAACTTAGATCACAACTAAATATAAGCATATGAATACACAGGAAGTAGCTGACAAACTGGTGCAGCTTTGCCGTGAAGGCAAACACGAACAAGCCATTGATGAACTTTACGCCGATAACGTTGTAAGCAAAGAGCCAAAAGGCTCGCCAATGGAATTAACAGAAGGCAAAGATGCCGTTAAAAAGAAAACCATACAATGGGAAGAAAGTGTTGAAGAGATACATAGCTCTTCGTGCTCAGAACCAATTGTAGCAGACAATCATTTTGCTATTGTAATGAACATTGATGCCACTTATAAAGCCCATGGAAGAATGGCCATGAGTGAAATCTGTGTTTATGAGGTTAAAGATGGAAAAATCGTAGCCGACGAGTTTTTCTATCGCATGGGTTAAAATATAAAAAGCCCCGATATCCATCTGGGCTTTTATAATCAACTAACCTAAACTTATAAATACTAACCAAATATTTATACCGCAAAACTAATGACCGATTATTAATTCAATGTTAAATATTTATCACTTGTTACCTGAAATTGGTTACACCGCATTAGCTCATTAAATCGTAAAACACCGCTTATCGGGAAAAAATTAGAATCAAATTTGCCCTGCCTGTTCTGTGAAGGAAAATGTTTTATTACCTTTAAATAAATGAGCAATTTCTAACCATAAAACGTATAAAATTGATGACCATACCCAATCTGCAAGACCTTTCAAAAAAACATCAACTCATTTCCGATCTATTTAAATGGCCCACCAAAGCTTCTGAGTGGGAACAGTACAAGCTCAGCAACGAGCAACTTGATTTTTTTAAGACGTTTGGATACGTTAGCGATGTAAAGTTATTGAACGAATGGCAAGTTGAGCGATTGAACAAAGAATTAGCAGAAATTATAGATCCTGCACACCCGTTAAATGGGCTGTTTCATGAGTTTCACAGCAATGAATCTGCAGATCCTAATTCAGTTTTATTTCATGCTTTAGGCGCCTGGCGAATTACAGAAGGCTTTCATGATGTGGTATGGAATCCCGCTTTTGCGATGGCGGCCAGTCAAATTTTAGGTAATAGAGGTGTACGTTTCTGGCACGATCAATTGTTCTGTAAACCAGCAAAACACGGAGGAGTTGTAGCCTGGCACCAGGATTATTCTTATTGGACACGCACCGGACCCATGCAACATTTAACCTGTTGGGTTGGATTAGATGATGCAACTACCGAAAACGGTTGTTTATATTATGTACCTAAAAGCCATAATTGGGGCTTGTTAGATAAACCAGATTTAGCTGGGGATATGGAAGGCTTAATGCAGTATTTAACGGAAGAGCAGAAAGCAGAATTTAATCCAATCCCAATCGAACTTAAAAAGGGATATGCTACGTTTCACCACCCATTAATGGTTCATGGCTCGTTCCAAAATAAATCACCACGTTCAAGAAGTGCTTTCGTTTTAAATGTATTTACTGACGGTACCGAATCGAATACCGACGAAGCCTTACTTAAGGGAGTGGAACCTATTGGTGCAGGACATAAAATGGAAGGGCAGTTTTTTCCTTTGATATTTTCTCCCGACAGCGTTTAATCGCACTATTTCATTTTTTAAAGCTTTATATGCTGATCAATTAATATGAAATACCTTGCATTTAACCACGGAAGCACTGATACACGGAGTATTCATGGCTTTGCCTTGTCTTTAATCTGATCTGGAATCTTAAATATCCTTTTTTCGTTTCGTTTTCACGAGAATGTCGGTATTTACAATTCTCCCTCAATTTGCATGAGGTTTTTGGGCCTACGAGAAGTGGCAGATATGGCGATGGATGATGTGCCCTTAGCTAAAAAATAAAAAACGGCCTACAAATGTAGACCGAATATTGAGCGAAAATTTATTTTCCCGAATTATTAATTCATTAAGCCATACAATTGCTTACTTAACTTAACGGTTACCTGCATAAGTTTCTACAGATGGTAATGACGTTTTACCATTCACACCTATCGTTTTAATAAAATAATAGTTATTTTTTTCTTTAATGAAGTTTGTATCTATGTATGTGAAAACTTTTGCATTAACATCAGCTATTTTTGTTGGGTCTGTACCTCTTACATATCTATAAATTTCATATTTGGCTACTTCGCTTTGTGAGGGTTGCCATTGTAAAATGATGCTTTTATTATCTTTGCCAGTAAAGGATTTTAATGAATTTGGGGCATAAACCGATTGACTCGTGTTTACCGTTATTTCATTACTAAATTCGCTTTCCTTATCTGCGTCAGTTACACCAGTTATTTTATAGCTCACTTCCATATCATTAAAAAGAAATTCATCCTTAAATGTATTTTTGAAGCCTAGAACAGGTGTTTTATTAACTTTAACATAAGATGAATTTCCAGATTTCCGATAAACATTATAACCAGCTATCTGTTTTACAACAGTTGTATCTTGCCAAAAAAGATAAATACCTTTTCCATCTTTTTTAAAATCTACGATAACTGGTGCCGCAACGCGAAAATTTGGATTACTTAGGTAAATAATTTTAGAAAAACCGCTTCTGGTATTACTTAAATTCTCAGACACAAGGGCATAGCCAACTGTTGGTGATAAATTACTTGTTGTATCGATATAAACGTAATTTCTTTTGGCTTTCTCATCAAAATATATCATTTCTGTAATCGATTTCATGTCTCCCCCAACTTCGTTGGTACGATATACATAGTATCCACGGGTATCGTTATTATAATCTGTCCAACTAACTACATTATGTTTATTCACATTTCTAACAACAACATTTGCTGGCGGATCTGATTGTTTGATTTGATGAACTAAGCCGTAAATTTTAATCCCTCTTTCTGTAGCTCTTCCAAGTTTATCTACAACCACTAAATAATAATAATATTTCTGGCCAGGGATAATGGTTTTATCAATATAATTGTATCCAGCGGTTGAGGCTAAAAGTTTATAACCACCTTCATATTCAGTTGAGCGATAAATATTTACCACACTCACATAATCTGGTTTTATAAAAGCCCAATTTAATTTTATGTGATTACCAATAGAATCGGCAGTTGCCGTAAAAATTTTAGGTATTAACATTTGTTGATCCAAAGAAGCTACCCGAAGTGTATCTGAAAGTATTTTTGCACCACCACCAAAACGGTTTACCGGACTAATGGTATATTGATAAAGCACATCTTTACTCACTTGATTATCTTCTACGGTGTATATTATGCTATCACCACGATGCTCAATATTATAGGTTGTTAAAATTCTATTGAACGGCATTTTAACGCCATCGCTTCTTTTCACCAATAAAACTTCCGGTATCTGTGCAGTAGTTTTAGCTCTCCATTCTATTCTAAATACATCTCCAGTGGTTTTTCTATTGGCGCTTTTTGGTTTATTGGTTATGAAAAAATCATTAGCAGAAACAGGAGTTGAGGTATATTTATGCTGTTCGGTTCCATCTCTTTTAAGCTGTATTACCCTGTATTGATAAACCACATTCTGTTTCGCAGTAGTATCAACCAATAAAATATTAAATGCAATTGCTAATGGCTGTTGAGTAAGATAAACAGAAAGCGAATCGTAATTAAATTTCTTTTTAAATATTGGCCACACCTCATCTGCTGTATAAGCAGTAGTTGGATTGTATTCAAAAACTTTATTTCTTGCAGCCTGATAATTATTCTTTAGTTCCTCGTAATTAGAAGGGGTACTAAATTTATATAGCGCTTGCCAATCGGATTCATTTTGTGCTTTTCTATCTAAACGAAAAGCTACTACATCTCCATCTGGGTGTTCGGCAGAAGCAGGTTTAAATAAATTGTATATATAAGTGCCTTTATACCCATTAAAGGCAACTTTACCTTCCTTTTGAGCGTTGGCCTGTAAACCAATTTGTACGAAAAGCATAATCAATAAACTTTTAACTACTGGAATTCTATACGTTTTCATAACTATTGATATGTTTTAGATTGATTTGAAATGAAAATACCTTTGTTATTTACTCCTGCTTGTACACCTAATACCAGTGTTTTATTAAGGCCTACCCTAACACAAGGTATTGGACTACAGATATCTGTAAAACCTATACTTACGCAAGGTGTTTCGCAACTGCTATTACAAACCCCTCCGCCTACATAAGCGCTACCTTCTAATACAAATGTAAGCCCCATTGTTGCAGAAAACTCCCCTTTAAGTGGTGCTAAATACCCATTAATATCTGCATAGGTTTTAGCACCTAAATTTATACCTGCACAAGCTAAACCTATACTTGCACCGGCGCTTAATTTTACAAATGCACCTACTCTGCCGCCTACCGAGATGGCAATATCCTTAGGGTTTGAGGTGAAATCTGCCTTTAAATATGCCGCGGCAAATAAACCGTGAGTAAATGAACAGTGTGCAACAGGATCGAGATCTAAATCGAAGCTAGGTAAGAGCGGTATTGGCATTTCGGCCGATACGACTAACAACACTCCTTGCACCTTTGTAAATGCTGTTTTTGTAGCATCGGTTACATCGGCATTGCCAAAATGTTTATAAAATGAGTTTTTTTGCGTTTCTGTTAAGGCTTTATTACCCACCATAAAACCAACGCCTATGCCTGTAAATGGCGTGTATTTTACATCGGCCAGACCGTTACTAAAAATGTACCATTCGCTGGAGCCTAATTTTAATTCTGCATCTAAATCTAAGCTGGCAAAATCTGTATTTTGGTTAAGGTGACCAGATCCAATTAATGCGTTTTCGGTAAAATCGTACACAATACTTAAACCTTGTACGCCGCCTGCACTCATATTATTTACGCCAAGGGCAGATGGATTTGCTACTATATCACCTTTTATGGTAAAACTCATAGGCGATGGTGCTATTCCGTTTGCCCCTGTCATGTCGCCACCGAAGGTAAAGTATTGCCACTCTTTACCTACAACCATGCTTTGTCCGGTTGCTTTATCTAAATAGCTTCCAGCTTTTTCTCCTTCATTAAGGTATATTTTGGTATCTTTTGGTACAGTTAGTTTAGTTTCGGTTTTTGTTTTAGTGAGTTCTACAGGAATTTTATACTTGCCTTTAAGGTCTTTATCTGTTAAATAACCTTTTAAGTAAAGTTCACCGTCGTTAAATCGTTGGTCGCCATCAAATGTTACTTTTATCCCTTTGGTATCTAACCCTAAGTTTTGAAACTTCACGTCATGTTTATGTGCTAACTTGCCATTTTCTGCTTTGTAGGTTAAATCGTAGGTTACTAAATCTAGTCCAGTGAAACCTGGAATATCCATGTTTAAATCGCCTCTGAAAGTTACAAAATCAGCGCCGCCCCAAACTGTGCTTGGTTTGTATTTTGCAATGCCGTTTAAGGTAACTGCTGGCTGTTTTTCGGACAGTAAAATTCTGGTGTCGTTTTCGTTTCCTGTATCATAAAGATTAATATTATTGATTTTAATTTCATCGGTTAGATCTAAATCTGGCAACCCTTTTAGACTAGCTAATGAGATAATGTCCGATTTTGTGATGAGCGATACCGACCATGCGCCTTTATCTTTTGAGTATCCTTTATCGTAACCAAAACTGGTGTACACATCATTTCCGTTTATGGTAATCGGAAATGCGTTTAATAGTTTTAGGCTTTTTACTTCGAACTCTCCAAAACCAATTTTAGTGCGGCTAACTTTTAAGTTTGAGAAAGGAAAAGTTAAGCCTAAGGCGTTAAGACTGCCTTTAAGGGTAAGCCCTTCGGAGCCAAAAGTCCAGGTTGGTGCATCTAATTGCCATTGGTTTAATTTAATGGTAATTTTTTGTTGATTAGTAGATTTAAAACCATTTTCGTTTAAGGTAAAGTTTGCTTTTGCTTGTACATCTCTGCTGGTTGTGTAGGCTAAATCGGTTGTTAGGGTTCCTGAAAATGAAATACCTGTGTTGGTTAGGGTTACGTTTCCATCGGGTGTAACCACTATATCATCTACCCCAATAAACTTTGGTTTTGATCGTGTATTATTTGACACTAAGTATTGGGAAGCTGCTAAATCTGATTGAGCAGTAGAAAATGTGTATAAGGAATTGGCTTTTTTATCTGCCGGAAGAGAAGTGAGTACAGTATATGATGCGCCTGCATTGTTGAGATATAGGTAATTATTATCACCAACATTATCTGATGATGAGGTTTCTACGCCTTTGGCTAAGGATGCAGGATCTAATCCTACTTTTCCTGAAATGCTTGCTGTTGTAGCTGTTGTAGGAGCCAAAATTAAACCGTCTTTATTGAGGATGTTGACAGTGTATTTAGAGAACAAAACGGCATCTAAATTATTTTGGTTGAAAACCATTCCGTTTGCTATGGTAAAATAGCGATCTTTTTCCTGTCCTGATGGTGCTTGATTGATGTTTACCAAAACATCGGTAAATTCAAGTTTGGTATCTGCATATTTTCTTTTTAGCGTGCTCTCGCTTACGTTACCTGTTGGCGTTAACTTGCCCGATATTTTATATTGTGCATTAGTTACATACTGAGCTTTGGTTAGTTCGATTGGAAAACCATACATGCTGTTTACATTCATATTAGGTGCTTTTACAAAGTTGAGCATAACATTTGCGTTTGCACCGCCTGGGTTTATGGGCTGTGTGCCTCCAATATAATCTGCTTTAGTACCAATAATTGTGAATGATCTGTTGGCTGGCAACCTGCTCAGCGTTATGGTATAATAGGTTTCGGTAGAAAAAGTTGCTTCATTTTTTGGTATGGCTATTTCATTTTCTGTTATCGCATTATCATCATAACGATTGATTTTTGTTTGGGTAGCGCCATCGGGCGAAATCATATCTTTAGCTAAATCATCATCATTTTGCTGCACAGCGCTGTAATAGTTATTATTTTTAGGTGCTACCGACGCCATTTCAGTTGTGCTGGCTTTTTTAAGCGCTCCTAATTTTATCTTTTTGGGTAGTTTATCTGTTTTCGGTACTACTATAATTTCTTCTTTAGCTGAGTTTGTTACTATAGTTACTTTTTTACTGGTTTTAACATACTCATCTTCATCCATGCCTTCAACGTAGGTATTGTACTCACCATTTAAAGGTTTAATTTCCCAATTACCGAAAACTTCTTGGGCATTAACTGTTATGCTAACTGCAGGTTCTACTTCTACGCTAACAATTACATCTGTAAGTCCATCTACATGTACTTGTGTTTTTGCGATGGTGTAATTTTTATCGGTTGGTACTATTTTTAACTCGAACTGGCTACCGCCTGCTGCAATTTCCACGTAGCTGTAATTTTTCCCTAAAAAAGTGCCTTTAGTTTGCAAATAATTACCAGTGTTTAAAACTGTTACCGTACTTTCTAATGTGATTTTTGTTCCTTTTTTATAACAATACACCGTAATGTTGCGGGTATTCTTTTTAACCTTAAACTTTACGGTTTGGTTTGCTATAACATTATCTAACGTAACAACGGTTGTTTTGTAATTGGCTCTATCTACAGGAATTATGGTAAAAGCTACTTTGCCTTTTGGCGATTGTAGCGTTGTAGGGTTACCGGTTTCGGGTTTATAGTCGTTCCAGCTAAAATCATCGCCAACAATAATGCGGGCGGCTACTGTATTTTCTTTATCATCAACCACTGTTGTAGTTAACATAATTGGTAAATCCATGTAAACTTTACCCAGATTTTCACGTTGCCCCTTTACCAATGGTTTACCACTGTTTAATACTTTATAGGTAACTAAAAATCCATTTTTGGTAAGGCGGAGTAGTTTCCAGCTATCGTATAACCAACTGTTAATGTTTTCGAATAGGAAACGACCATTTGTGCCGGTTATAAGATCTTTTTGTGGTGTTTTACCTTTTAAATAAGTTTCGATTTGGCTATTGGTTGCTGTATTTGATAAGCCAGACATATTAAAAAGCTCTACATGAACACCTGATAATACGGATGTACTTGCCTTACTGCTTGGGTAAACGGCTCCGTCTATATAAGGCGCCAAAGGAACTACGGGTACGTGTGTGTATCCAATATTGTAATCTTGTGTAGAAAAGACTTGTTGATCGGTAAAACTACCTTGTTTTTGTGTTTCGAAATTGAGCACACTGGTAACCGAAAAAGCATCTTGCGTAATGTAATTGTCTTGACTTGTGCTTATTGGCTCGGCAAAAACATAATACTTATCGTTAATATCGGCTGGTACAATCAATCTATCGAAAGCAAAATAACCTTCTTTTCCGGCAGAGCCAAATGAAACCGTTTTATCTATAATTTCGTATTTCTCTGTTTCATTATATGCATTTTTGCGTTCCCAAATCTTTTTGAAATAGGTTCCTTTATTTGGGTCGCCATCATTTACAGGTCGGCCAATAGATACTTCATCGCCAATTTTTCGGCATAAATAAACATCCATACCTCCTATTGGCGTAATTGGCGGTGTAGCACCCGGCCCATTATTTACCGCAAGTTTAGATTTGAAACTATATTGTTGTACCGTTGCGGTTAACTCTGGTACTTTAATATTTTCGTTTTGGTTATAAGGAATGGGATAAGGTTGTGAATAATACTGATTACTTTGAATTACAACAACTAAATTATAGGTTTGCCCATCGTTAAAGGTATTGTAATCTTGCATGCCCACTTTAAAAGAATACTCTCCATTTTTTTTAACAGTGGTCGTGGCTATTACGCGTTCATCTGACAAAATGGTTCCATCTTTAAAAAAATCTTTTTGAGCTAAGTTTCCTTTTACCAGTTTTAATTCTGTTCCTTCTGGTAATGGCAATGGTATGTTAGTTTTGCCGTACGGTTTTTTCCAATTGTAAACATACCTACCAGAAACGTTCATAGAAAGGAATTTTGGCCCAAACTCAACGGTTTCTGTTAAGTTTTTATTGGCAAAATTTGTAGCTTCAAAAGCATTTGTTTTACCACCAATTTTACTTACGGTTTGTGGGCTAAAATATAAAGCATCTAATTCATCAGTTGGCTCAAAAAATACCGTATAAGTATCGTTTGCATTTACAGCGCTTACTAAGTTTGAAAAAGAAGTGTTAAAATTATTTGCATCTAACTCGTTAATATCAGTGCTGCCAACCACTACATAACTTTTGGAGCTTTTTTTAATTATATCTTTACCCAACACGGTTGAAGATTTGTAAATGGGTATTTCTTTAGTTTGCCCAATTATGTTTTCGACCTCGCCATTAAATACACTTTCGGCTTTGCGGAGGATATATAATTTGCCTTTATAATTACGTTGCGCTGTTGTAGTTAGCTTGGTATTTACTTTATAACTATATGCTTCAACTGTGTTTTCGGTTAAGGTAATGCTTCTATTATTTGCATTAGGTACCACAAACCAATTTGGATCTGACAGGCGATTATCGTCTATTTTCACCACTAAACCTTCTACAAAAGCGTAGCGTTTACCCGATATAGTTAGGGGTTCTGAAACTTTAAACCGGGTTTGATCAATTGGAACATCAATTTTAAAATTCCCCATCCCATCGGTTTTACCTGTTGCTACAACTGTTGCCGATGGAATTGTTGGTGCGCCATAAGGGTAGGTTAATAAATCGCTTACCGATGCAATGCTATCCTGCTCCTCTGAATATATTTTTTCGACACCGTTTTCCATCACTTTAACACTTTTGGTTACTTTAAAAACTGGTGCCAACAATTGAACTTTTAATATCTGTACATTTTTATTGGCCACAGGAAAACCTTTTTCCAGCTCTGTTAAAACAACATTTTTATCAAGCTCTGCTTTTATTTTCATTAACTCAGGTTTAGATTTTGCATTCTGCAATTGCGTTTCGAGTTTAATTTTCAGCTCTTTATCTTGCTTTATTTTGTTAAAGCCCGTTGCATAATTATCATAAAAATTATACTGCAAAGTGCCTGATAAGGCGATTGTATAATCTGTAATAATTTTTTCAGATTTTACCGTAAATGTTCTTTCTTCTGATAATACACCAGTTGCTATATGCTTTACTTGCCAGGTATAATTGTTACCGTCTTTTATATATGCAGCCATTGCTGGCGATGATTTAAAATCTATAGTTTCTTTATTAACAGGAATAAAAATGCCGTTATCTTTTGGTGCATTTTGCTTGTTAGCGCCCAATCCTTTAGTCAAATTTGCTTTCTTTTCGGCCGCTAAATCTTCTGCATTTTTTACTTTAGTAATGTGCAATTCGTATTTAGCAGTAACGCCAAAATTGTTTTGTTTCATGGCAACTGGCCCGTCATAAAAACCAACATTGTCATTTTTGGAAGAATTATCGGTGAAAGTCCAGTTAAACTTTAAGTCGTCTAAATTTTTAATGGAGATATTCGCTTTGGGCGTATCTAACTGAAGTGTTGAAGTGAAATAAGGTTTTTCTCCATACCTGAACTCATTGGCAGCACTTATTCCATTGTTCTTAAAAATGATTTTCCCAGTTGGGTCTGAAGCAATTACACGCCAGGCATAACGTTTGCCTTCTATTAGTGGTGGATCAGATGGCAATAATGTTGTACTTGTACCATTAACTATTGTTCTATCAATTTTTAACCTAGAGGTTGCATTTAAAATCTGATTAGGATCTTTTCTTTCATCGGGCATCTCTGCAACCTGAAATTGATACATCACTGTTATTGATTGTGGCAAATTATTCCCCCAAACAAAAGATTGACCGGTGAATGCAGGAATTGAGCTATTAGCTGATGGATTAATCAATACCGGCGCATCAGGATAAATAATGCTGATGAACGAACAACCCAATGGAGCACCTGTAGAAATAACCTGATTTGTTGTCATATCTACTGCCTGGATACAAAAAGTGTAATTGCCTTCAGGTAACCGGGAGGTCCGCACCAGCTTTACTTTATCAATTCCATATACATTTAGTGTATTTAAATCGAAAATATCTTTTAAAGCCAGTCCGTTGAGTTGTTTGGTTTCATTTGGATTTAAAATGATTGGCTGTAAAGGAGTATAAGTTGATTTGGTGGAGATTGTGATGCCATTGTCTCCACTTAACTGACCAGTCAGCTTAATTTTTTTCTGGGTCGAAGTTAGATTTTGCACAATCAATAATACTTTTGATGCATTTTGGCCAGCATAATCTGCATAAAAAGGCGAATAGGGCGGCGAAATGCTAACATTGATGTTAACTTGTGCAAACAAACCACATGAAACCATCATTAAAAAGGCAATCAAAAGCAAAGTTGTGCTTCCTTTAAAACGCTTTATAATTGGGGAGAACTTAGTCATAGCAATTGATGTTAAAATTTAAAAGGAATGTGTTAAACCAAGATTTGACCTCAATTCGTTAAATGAAGGAAGCGTTACATCTTTTGAATTGCTCTTTAAATAATTGAGCGTTAAATTGGCTGCATTTCTTTTGCCAAGGCGATAAGAACTGTTAAAATTTACATTGAAAATATTCCCAGCATCGATGTTGTTATTGCGTTGCGATTGATAGCTAACCGAAGCACTTAAGCCCAAATTACCTTTATCCAGCGCTTGGCTAACGCCTAATGTTGGTCCGTAAAAAATGGTTTTGCCAAAAGTTACTTCTGCTACCGTATAACTTAAATTGGCATTGGCGCTAAAAGATTTTTTGGGCAGACCGAACTGATAAGATAAATTGGCCATTTTACTGTTCGATTTGCTATTGGGCTTCGTTAATTCATTTAAATCGACCAGCGATTGCAAATTACCAACGAGTACAAAACCATGGTTAATGCTTTCGTTATTAATATTATAACGTAACATGGCACTTAAATTATGATTGGTTCTGGCCACACGGAACATATCTATAATGGGATTTAATCCCCGATCTTGTGTGATCCCGAAATTGGTATAGCGGAGGTCTGCACCATAATCAGCTTTATTGAACGAGATATTCGCAGCGCCAATTTTTCGGTTAGACCGGACTGATTTATCGTGCAGGATGTTGTCATTTTGCAGACCAAAACTTCCACCCAATTGCAACTGGCCCTTCATTAAACGCAACATTCCCTCAACCGTATAATTCTGCACATCCGTTTCGAAATAATAAGCGCCCATACTTTTATAATCAGGATCTACCCTACGGTATCTGAATCTTACATTGTAGCTAGTGGCATTGTAACCAATACTGGTTTGTGCAGCCGTTAATAATTGGGTAGAGGAATTGAGCGTAATCAGATCTTTAATAAAATCAACTTTATCCAACTTTAAGTTTTTAACGGTATCCGACAATACATTTCGGGTATAGATACTGCCCGAAACATCCATATCAAAAACAAAATGTTTTAGAAAACTAAATTTTGAAGAAATGCCCAGCACCATATTTTCTGATGGGCTTAACTCAGTAGAAATTGGTGTAGCACTTAGAGAACCTACATGGTCTTTGGCATTCAGAAAAATTAGATCTACATGGTTACGTTCAGTACCCCAACCTAGTTTGGTACTGTAACCAGTTCTTTTATAAGCGGCCTGTTGTGCCAAAGCGAGCGGCTGATTCAGATCTTCTTCTATCGCTTTATTAAACCGGCCGTAAACAAATCCAAACCTCAATCTGCCAGGATTAAGTTCTATGCCTCCACCCAAAAAATTATGCCCGGCCAAGGTAAATGGCGAAAATTCTAAACTTTGCCAGCCCGCATGAAAAGTGATCCATTTGTAGGCAGGGCTAATGCCATACTGGTTAAAGGGTTGCGTATAGCTTCGTTGTTGATCGCTAACTACAACAGAAAATGGGAAGGATACACCGTAAACGGTTAAAGTTGGTGCTCCATTAAAAATATAAGAGAAATCCCTTTGTCTGGCCGGAATACCATTTACATTATAAGTGCCAAGCCCAAGGCCAACGGTTCCGTTTATGGCAAATGGCTTTTGCTTTGCTATTTGACCTAAATCTTGCGACTTAGCCAAATAACAGGCAGCGAATAAAAACAACACTAAAAGTGATATACGTTTCATAAATTCTACGTTTGTTGGAATAAAGAATAATCAGCAACTTTTTAATCAGCTACATGAATGTGATCACTTTAATGCTTTAAAATCCTTGTCATTTAGATTGAGCTTTTGCATGGTCTGCAACAATGGTGTATTATTAGGATTTATACTTAACACCCCTGTTGTACTTTGTGGAATGATGACTATCCTAACCTTATCAACTGGATAGGCAGTGAAAGTTGAACCAAATCCATTATAAAATGAAATTCTAACTTTTGCGGTAGTTGCATCAACCCTCAACGAATAGCTATAAATTAAATTTTGATTTGGATTTTGGCTTAAATCTGTATAGTTCAACTGTTTCCAGCTATAAACACCCGGTGTTTCTGTTTTTCGCATATACACCATTACAATACCTTTATTTACAGCAGTTAAATGTATGGCGGGGATGTTAAATACCGATGTAGTATCGTTAAATGAAACCCCATGTTTCTTTAAAGCATAGGTATTAAAATTAGCACCTTCACCACTCCAGTTAAAGGTTACATTATCGGGCGTTTCTAAAGAGACTACATTAGCATTCCCATCTGCACCTTTTAAAGGTGTACCCGGAAAAGGCCAAGCACCACCTGTTTTAGGGCCATACATAACATAACTTGTTAAGTCTATGTAAAAATCACCATCGTTGCCTAATGTATTTTGCGGAAAACTGCCTCCACTTAAAATTCTATTTCCATTGGCACCATTGGTTCCATTTGTACCATTTGTGCCATTAATTCCATCCGCACCTTTTAAATTGGTACCGTCACCCCAACCAAAAAGAGCTGTTTTAGGGCCATAAATCATAACTGGAAGCCTTGAAATATAGAAATCTCCATTTTTCCCCAAATTAGGGTCTGGAACCGTTTCTCCACTATAAATAACAGTTCCATCGGCACCTGCTGGTCCAGTAGGTCCCTGCGCGCCAGCTGCACCACGCAAAAGAATAGGAACACCCCAGCCTGTATTGTCCTTAGGCCCGTATAATAAATAATTGGTTTTGTCTAAATAATAATCGCCAGCTATACCAACAGTTGATCCGGGAGTGCCATTTCCGCTTAAGGTTGTACTACCATTTGTACCGTTGGTTCCGTTTGTACCATTAGCTCCATTCGTACCATTCGTACCATTTGTACCATCAGTTCCGTTAGTGCCATTAGCCCCGTTTATACCATTAGTGCCTTTAAGTACAATTGGTGTGCCCCAAGCCCCGGCGGTTTTTGGTCCGTATAAATTACCCGTCGTTTTATCTAAATAATAATCTCCATTGGCTCCTACTGTAGCAACTGGAACGCCCGCACCACTATAAATAATGCTGCCATCTTTACCTGCAGCGCCTGATGGGCCTTGTGCACCATCAGCACCACGCAATAAAATCGGGATGCCCCAGCCTGTGGCTGTTTTTGGTCCGTATAGTTGATAATTGGTTTTATCAAGATAATAATCTCCTGTTATACCAGCCGATGAAGATGGAATGCCATTTCCACTCAAGGTGGTGCTGCCATTGGTTCCATTTGTACCGTTAACGCCATTTGTACCGTTAGCACCATTGGCTCCGTTGGTGCCATTCGCACCCGCTATACCCATTAAAGTAATTGGTGTTCCCCAGCCAGCAGCTATTTTTGGGCCGTAAAGGTTTCCTGTTGCCCGGTCTAAATAATAATCGCCATTTGCGCCAAGCGCTGCCGGAGGTGTGCCTGTTCCACTATAAATGATGCTGCCATCTTTGCCTGCAGCGCCTACTGCGCCAGCATTTCCTGCCACTCCTTGTGGTCCGGCTGGCCCTTCTGGCCCTTCTAATCCAGTTTCAGAACACGAATTAAATAAGATAGCAATAAGGCAGATGATTAAGAAAGCGTAAAAATTTTTCATATGGGTAATTTTTGATTGATTGAAGATATTGCCCTATACACAACAATTTGGAACCTAATCGATGAACGGAACGAAATAATCGGTAAAGGGTTTGCCTGGCGTTTGTAATCCACACGATCACGATCAAATTTATACCAGAATAAGGTTTGGCACATAGTACAAACACGACAACCTCAAGCAAATGCATATAATTTAAAGAGAAGTGTAAAATTCTGATATAAATACTTAACTTGGATATTGTAAATATTATCCTTAACCTCTCACCTTAAAAGGTCAAAATATTATGGGTTTTACCTATTTTATGCCTGAACCAAGTTTGCAACAATATGTAGAGAGCATTATTGTTATAGACCTCAATTTCAACGAAGATTTCATTAAAGAGATCACAATTGTTCCCGATTACAGGTCTTGCTTATGTTTTATACTCGAAGACAAAATCAGCGCTTATGAAAACGGGCAATTGGTGGAAAGAGAAAACGTGATTCTGGCCAGCTTCCATTTATTTTCTACGATCATGAATCTGGGCAAAAAACACCGGGCGGTATGTGTGCAATTTAAGCCTATTGGCTGGAACAGTTTGATGGAAAACGTACCTCAGAATGAAGTGCTGAACACCTGTTACGATGCAAAATTATTTTTAGGAAACTATGCAGCTATATTAAGCGAACAGTTAGCAGAAGCAAGCTCGGCCCCTATGCAAAACCAGATCATTCAATCCTTTCTTAAGGAAAAACTGAACAGCTTACCTACGGCATCTCCCTTTGATCGGGCCATTGATATTTTTATCCGGTCGGGCGGTAATCTGACCATAGAACAAACGGCCTCTCTCGCCTGTTTAAGCCTGCGGCAGTTTGAAAGGCTCTGTAACCATAAAATTGGTGTTTCGCCGCGTATGTTTGGGCGTTTAATTAGATTTTCTAACACCTATAAACTTAAAGAACAACATCCAAACCTATCGTGGAACAAGATCGCATTTCATTGTGGTTATTTTGACCACATGCACCTCATCCGCGACTTTAAACAGTTTTCGGGTACCATACCCACTATTACGGATGATGAAGACCATTTTAGGTCATTCCCTTATGAAAGCCAAAAAAATAATCTTTCAATCAACCCTTTCTAGTTTTAAAAACCAAGGTAATTTCGGTACCATTTTCGATACCGCTGCTGATGTTAAATGCTGCATTAATCTTTAAGGCAAGTTCCTTAACAATCAATAACCCATAACCAGATGATTTGCTTTTTACCTGCTTATTATCTATTAAGGCCTGGATCTGATCAGCAGGGATTACCTCACCTTGATTAATTACAGCGATATAAATCTGGCTGTTTTGATTTACACCTGCCCTTAAATAAATTGTTGTTTGGTTAAAAGCATGATTGATTGCATTCTGTACCAAATTGCGTAAAATAATCAGCAATAAATTTTGATCACTGTTTAAGCTACCTATCCCTTTAATTTCTGTGATTAGCCTTATCTCTTTGGCATCGGCCTGATTTTGCATCAATAAGACGGTATCGCTGAACAATTGGGCCAAATCAACCTCGTCAATGTCGAGTTCAAAATTTTCCATCTGACTTTTAGACCAGAGTAACAAATCTTCCATTGTTTCTAAGAGATTTTTCGAAGATGTTATTAATTTTTGTCGGTGTTGATCCCGCTCTTCTTCAGAGACCTGGATATCATTTTTTTGTTGGAGCTTTAAAAAAGTGAATAACTGGCTTACAGGACTGCGCAAATCGTGAGAAATAATACCAAATAATTTTGTTTTGGTTAAATTGGATTCATTAAGTTTTTTATTTAGAATATCTAATTCTCGGTTTTTTTGATCTAAAATATTGGCCGATTGCTTTTTATTCCTATAAATGGCATATAATAACACTGCAACCAAACCTGATAGTAAAAGACCTGATATGAGCCACCATTTTTGTTTTTTGGCAAATAGCAGTTGTTCGTTCTGAATATCGATCAATTGCTTCTTTTCTTTATTTTGATATTTTTCTTCGGCTTCAGCGAATATTTTTTTGGTATCAATTGCAGTTAAAGAATCTTTAACCATGCTTAGTCTTTTGCTGTAGGCATATGCTTGCTCCCAATTGCCTAAACCTGCATAACAATTTGCTATGTTTTCTATAGTGAAGATGCGCATATCCTGATAGCTCCAGGCAAGCGCCAACGGTTCGGCTTTTTTAAAATAAGGCAATGCTTTTGCATAATCCTTTAAGGCCAGGTATACTTTTCCATTCACATAGTTTAATTGCGCTTTATAAAAATCAAAGGCCCAGATTTCACCTATTATATTGGCATGGGTACTGTATTTTAAGGCCTCTTTGTTTTTACCGAATTTGATAAAACCCTGCGCAAAGTACATATCAGCATCTAAACAGTTGTTCCATAATTCGGCATTGTTGTATTTTTTGCAAATATTCAATAAGCTATCATAGTATAGTTCTGCCTCGCTCATTTTCTTTGTGATCACTAAGTTTTTGGCAGTATACAAATAATAATAGCTCAACAAAACCTTATTTTTAACTAAATACTTGCGCATTTCCTCCAAATAAACCTGTTGTTTAGCCTCCTGGTCCATATTACCATAAGTTCTAGAAACGATTACCGCTGCATCCGCCACTTCGTCGGAGCTTATTTTTTTCGACTGGTATAATTCCTTGTAATTTGAAAATGCGTTTAGGGCATATTGAAGTGCTTTCCCGTCGTTGCCGGTCAGTTTATAATACCTCGAAATAAACAAGAGGGCAACTGCCACAGCATATTTATCTTTTTTGCTATCAACCACCGTTTGCAAAACCTTTGCAATAGAATCCCTACGGGCTTTGCCTGATTTCTTTTCCGGATTGCAAAGCGACAAGATAGCGCCTAAAGATTGTGTAATGATTTTTGTATCAGTTACCTGCTTGGCATATTTTAGTGCCTGTTCATAATTTTTGATACAAGAATCAGAAGAAGCCGTACTTGATTCGGTTAAAAGACCTTTGTAAAACCAAAAACGGCTCAAATGCTTCGCATCGTTTTTGGGGGTAATTTTAAATGCAGTAGTTAGGGTTGTTCCGAGTAGTTTATTATCTCCCGCCAAATAAACAGAATCGCACGAAAGAAGTAACTTTTCTAAATAATCATTAATATTATTTGCCGACTTTATTTTAGGAAAATCTGGTTGTTTTTGGGCAAATACCCCTGCACAATAAAAGAAAAGAAAAAAAATAACGATGTTGTAATTGCTAAATAGGTATTTTTTCATCATTGATATATAAAGTCAACCATCAATTAAAAATTTTCTTAGCTTCCTTAATATACGTTTTACCTACCGGAATAACGCTTGTCCCCATGTCAATGCTTTTTAAGCTTGTACCTTGAATTTTATTAATAGAAACCACATAGCTTCGATGAATACGAATAAATTTGCCGCTAGGCAACGACTCTAGAAATGCACTCAAGGTAGTTAAAGTTAGATAGTTTTTATTTGAGGTAACAACTTTCGTATAATCGCCAAAAGCCTCTAAATAAATAATCTCATTTACATTTAGTTTAACCGTAGCATAACCCTCCTTAAAGATAACATTTTCATTTTCGAATAAAATATCATACAACTCCGCCTTCTCTTTAAGAATAACAAAATCGGTTAAGCGGTTCATACATACTTCAAATCGCTCGGTTTCCACAGGCTTTAAAATAAAATCAAAAACCTTTAGCAAAAAACCTTCCAGGGCATATTCAGGGTGAGCTGAAATAATAACATTAATGGTATTGGTATTATTAATGGTTCTGATAAATTCGAGTCCATTAATATCAGGCATATCTATATCCACAAACAGGATATCTGGATGGTGCGCATTGAAAAAACTCAATGCTTCAATACAGTTGTCAAAGCTTCCAACTAATTTTAAATCGGAACACCTATCTATTTCATTTTCAACAGATTTCCTATCTAAGTCAGAATCATCGACAACAATACAAGATAACGGGACTCTCATACGATTAGCGGATTAGATGTATAAACATAGCAAAAAAATTACAGTCTGCACATCAAAAAAACTTTGAATAAAATTACCCACATTATTAAATTTTGCTAATATTTTGGTGGTTGGACGATATAAAATGAATGATGGACCTCAGTGTCTCTCCAAAGAAAAAATTAATTACCTCTTGTTGATCACTTTACAACAAAATTATCAATTCGTTTTCCATAGGCGCTTTATATCACTTCAACTAAGCCGTACATTTGTAAAAAAGACACAATGAACGATATTACAGATTACCCTGTGTTGGCATATGTTGTTAAGCTCATCAAAAACACCATTACCGACATTAAAACAGAATATATTGCCCCAGCTAGCGTAGAACTTAAGGACGGCAATGACACGATATACCTTCAACAGCGATTGGATGAAAATGGTAATCCTTCAACAATTTTCATTAACGATCCTAAAGATATCATCTTCAGTGAAGACCTGCTTCCCTCTTTAAAAAACCTACAAGAAGGAGCTGAAGGTAAAACAGCACAAGAGCTGTTGAATGCCAGGGTGATCATCAACGAATTGGATGTAGAAACACACCTGATCTTCCATGCAGTAAAGGATCATTTTGACGAAATTAGCAACAGCTATGAATTTTCTAAGGCAATTGAAAAACAGGCAGACAAAATAAAAAGCAAATTTAAGTTCGGAAGTCATGCCTTTGAGCTTACTGTGACCAATCATGCACAGCTGATCTCCGTTACAGCAGATTTCCCTCCTTCATTTGACGAGTCTATCCAAAAAACCATCGAAAATGACGCAGCTAAGGTTCAGCTGGCCGTCCAAAAAATATTTAGATAAAGTAACGATAGCAGCATAAAGATTGAAACTAAAAGAAATGAGGTTGTATCATAAATATAGATTTGTCATCCTGATGGATAATTTATTTTATAAAAATCGATATAAATAACAAGAGATTTTAAGGAGATAAATCTCCTCAGATTATCGTCATTGCGAGAAGGCTTTTTCAGCCGACGAAGCAATCTTTATAGCAGGATCAAAGCAGGAAAGATTGCTTCGTCGTTCCTCCTCGCAATGACGACCTTTCTATACGAATCTGTCAATAGTAGAAGTTTATGATACAATCTCATTTCTCTCCAAATAATACTGTTTTATTTTACATTCTTCTTCTTTACCGGCTATTTAACAGTTATTTTCAGTTTCTGGGAAATATTACCTGATGAATTTCCAAGCTGCAGGATAAAGTCTCCAGGTTCAACGTTCCAATCCTTTTTACTTTCATCATAGAAGGCAAGATCTGACACTTTTATATCCATTTCAACAACTTTCGTTTCTCCTGGCTGCAGGAAAACTTTTTCAAAGGCTTTCAGCTCTTTTACCGGGCGCGGAACACTGCAAACAGGATCGTTCACATACAACTGAGCAACTTCAGCGCCATAGCGTGCTCCTGTGTTCTTAACAGTGAATCTGACCTTGATGATTTCGTCTTTACTATAAGCCGATTTATCTGCAGAAAGAGTGCCTAAATTAAAGCTGGTGTAAGAAAGGCCGTATCCGAAGGCGTATTGAGGTACTATTTTTTTTGTATCAAACCAACGGTAACCGACCAAAATATCTTCCTTGTAATATTGGTTAATACTGTCGCCGGGATAGGAAATTTTACCATAAAAGTGTGCACCGTTATCCTCCAGTTTTTTTGGAAAAGAGAATGGAAGCTTACCAGAAGGGTTTACCTCACCCGAAATAACATCAGCCAATGCAGATCCAGCCTCTGAACCAAGATACCATCCTTGAATAATAGCTGGCACTTTATCTACCCAAGGCATTGATACTGCGTTGCCGCTAAGCAGTACTACAGCTGTGTTTTTATTTACTTTCAATAAAGCATCAATCAGCTTATCCTGTCCGAAAGGAAGGCTTAACGATTTACGGTCGCCACCTTCACAATCCTGAAAGTGGTTTTTATTCAGTCCTCCGATAAAGAATACAACGTCGGCATTTTTAGCAACTTCGATCGCCGCATCAATCAAAGAATCAGCATTTAGCTTAGATGGTTCTTCACGTCCGTACATTGATGGCCCAGAAGCATATCCAAGACTGTATACCACATGGTCTTTCCCATATTTAGCAATCAATCCATCCAATGGTGATTTTTCATAAGCCACCTTCAGTGATGATGATCCCCCGCCGATTACCAGACTGCGATCGGCATTTTCGCCGATAACAGCAATCTTTTTGAATTTACCGTTTGTAACAGGAAAAAACTGTTTATCATTCTTTAAAAGCACAATTCCTTCCTGAGCAATTTTACGCGCAGCTTCACTGTGTTCAGGAGAAACGAAACGGCCAAAGGGCCTGTTGGCGCTCATGGTGGTCCGGAAAATCAAACGTAATATCCGGCGGGCTTTATCATTAAGCAAAGCAATATCATATTTCCCCTCTTTAATGCCTTTAAGGAACGGATTGGCCAGATAGTATTCTGAGTAAGGAAACTTCCCCTTCGTTGTTAAACCATCGGTATAGGTACCCATTTCGAGATCGAGCCCGTTTTTAACCGCCTGATCGGTACTATGTACACCTCCCCAATCGCTGATTACTACGCCATCGAATTTCCAGTCTTTTTTTAAGATTTTATTCAAAAGCAGGTCGTTGTGGCAACAATGCTCACCTCTAAATTGATTG
This sequence comes from Pedobacter sp. ISL-64, assembly GCF_018613605.1. GTDB lineage: Bacteria > Bacteroidota > Bacteroidia > Sphingobacteriales > Sphingobacteriaceae > Pedobacter. Next base: position 500,198 of record NZ_JAGGPU010000006.1, read on the forward strand.
TAAGACCCCATAACCGACCAGGCTTTCCCTTCTTGCACAGCGGCCTTAAAAGCAGGTAAATAAATTTCATATAATGCACGGTCGCTCAGATCAACATTGATATGCCCGCGCCATTCTTCCTGGTTATTCAGTGCAAAATGTTTTACGCATGCCGCTACGCCAATGGATTGAACGCCCTGAATGTAAGGCACTACCATACGTGAGCTGAGATAAGGGTCTTCGCCCAGATATTCAAAATTACGCCCGTTTAATGGTGTGCGATAAATGTTTATTCCAGGGCCTAATAACACGGTTTTATTGCGGTAACGCGCTTCTTCTCCGATTGACTTGCCATAAAGCAACGATAATTTAGGATTAAAGGAAGCTGACAGACAGGTAAGTGCTGGAAAGGCTGTACAAGAATCGTTTGTCCAGTTGGCACCACCCCATTCATCCCATAAAACTTCCTCACGGATACCGTGGGGGCCATCGTCCGTCCAAACTTCAGGAATTCCTAAGCGGGGCACGCCTTTTGAACTAAACTTAGACTGGGCATAACAAAGCGACACTTTTTCTTCGGTGGTCATTGCTGAAAGTGCATTTTCAACCCGCTCTTCTATGGGTTTATTTATATCAAGGTAAACTGGCAGCTTTTGTTGCGCATTAACCATTAACCAGGCTCCTGTTGCTACTACAGTTAAAAATATCGATTTCATTAATATATTCTTTGGGGTTCAGTTTTTATTGCTTATTGATCAAATCTTATCAGAGTTTCACTGCCGTTTTAGCACCATTGTATTGAACAACTTTAGCCTGTTCAGTTGTATTGCTAATGGCAACCACCCTGAAAATTCTTTTGGTTAACATCCCTTCGTAAGTACCCTCACGGTTGCCAATAGTAAGCGTGCCGTTAGCATGGTTATATTCAAAATTGATCGTTGAAAATGCACCCTTTTCGTAATTATAGTTGTTTCCCTCGTCTTCGTATAAGCTAAACTTGCCATCTTTACCTTTGTAAACCCTGATCTCAATATCATCAGCTTTCTTTTCTGACGTATATTGCATCACATCACCAACAGGCAAAATAGTACCTGCAGGAACAAAAAGAGGAATACGCTCAAGTGGCGCTTCTATATTTATCTTTTGTCCGCCTTCAATCTGCTTGCCTGTATAGAAATCATACCATCTGTTTCCCGATGGGAAATAAACTTCACGGCTACGTGCTTTGTAACTATAAACAGGACAAACCATCAAGCCTGAGCCCAAAAGGAACTGGTCGCTCACGCCGTAAGTTTGTTTATCGGCAGTATAATCCATTGCGAGCGATCTCATCAGGGTATAATCTTTATGATACGCCATTCCTGCCAACGAATAGATGTAAGGCATTAAGCGGTAGCGCAGTTGATCGTAATAAACCAGACTTTTGTAAACCGGATGGCCTTCTGGAGCAAGGTTATAGATTTCGCGGTAAGGAAACTGGCCATGACTGCGGAACAACGGACAAAATGCCCCAAACTGAAACCAACGTAGATTTAGTTCACGCCATTCTTTTAGATCGGCATTTTCAACACCTGTACTGTCAAAAGCATTTTGGCCATCTCCATAACGTTTCTCCACACAGAAGCCACCAATATCCATTGTCCAGAACGGAATACCCGACATTGCAAAATTAAGCCCGGCAGGAATCTGCGCTTTTAGGTCTTCCCATCTTGATGCGATATCGCCACTCCAGGTAGCGGTAGAATACCTTTGTAAACCTGCAAAACCAGATCGTGTTAATAGAAATACCCGCTTGTTATTATCCGTTTCACGCTGTCCGTTATAAATAGCGTTGGCGTTCATCAGTGCATATGCATTAAAGTATTTTGTAGAAGAACCCAGCGCAGTTGGCCCACACAGTTTCTTGCGATACTCCATATCGGTACAATCACGAATGTTGGGCTCAGAAGCATCCATCCACCAGGCATCAAATCCCTTTACATAAAGGCTTTCTTTCATCTGTTTCCAAAAAAGTTTTTGCGCATCGGGGCTATAGGCATCGTAGAAAGATCCTACATAACCCGGGCCTATCCAATCGCGTACACTGTCCTGCACCGCCTGCATGTACATCCATCCTTTTTGCTTAAATTGTTTAAAATGATCTGTTGTGGCATAGAATTTTGGCCATACCGATATCATGATATTTGCATTTTCTTTATGCACTGAGTCTACCATTCCTTTGGCATCTGGAAACCGTTTCAGGTCAAACTGATGGCTTCCCCAGGCATTTTCGGGCCAATAATTCCAATCAAGCACAATATTATCAAGCGGAATCTTACGCTTCCGGTATTCGCTTACCACATTTAATAGTTCATCCTGGGTTTTGTAACGCTCGCGGCTTTGCCAAAAACCCATTGCCCATTTGGGCATAATGCTCGCCTTGCCGGTCAGTGTGCGGTAACCACTGATTACATCGTCCATGTTTTTGCCGGCCACGAAATAATAATCCATCTTATCGCCCATTTCTGACCAAAAGGATATATTGCCATTTTTTTCTATCGGAGATGAAGAAAGTGCTTTAAGGCCAACATACGAAACGCCTCCGTCGGGTTTCCACTCCAGTCTTATTTTGGTGCGTTTTCCCTTTGTTAGCGAGAAAGGAAACCTATAAGTATTCGGATTCCATGAAGTCCTCCAACGCTCCGGTACTACCAATTTTCCATCAAGCCATACTTTGGTATAACCTGCATAATAAAGACTAAACTTGTAAATATCAGTTTGGTTGGCAAGAATTTCTCCTTCCCAGACTACAGAACCATTGTTAAAATTAAAATCTGCAGGAAATTTCTTCACAGTTGTGAGGTTTTCATAGTCGATTGCCGACTCCTGACGGATAATAGGCGCGTTATTTTTTTGATTATATGTAGCGGTAAGAAAACCTTTTTTGCCTTGTTTATTAAAGAGGGTAAACTGGTTCAGGTCTTTATAATCTCGGGGATCGCCGTATTTGCTCTGCGAATAATTATCCCACAATACACCATAGTTGTTTGTAGACATGATGAATGGCACAGCCACTTTCGTATTGTACTGGAAGAGGTCTTCGCTTTTATGTTTATAGTTAAAATCGTCAGACTGATGCTGCCCGAGCCCATAGATGGCCTCGCCCGGAGTACCCGAGAAGACCTGTTGCATGGTGTATCCTTTATCGTTTTCGACATTAATAGGGCTAAAGCTTCTTTTTGCCTCCTGCAGCACTACTTTCCCTAATTTATCAGTAAATGAAACCTTACCTGTAACAAGGGAAACCTTTACGGTAAGCTCTTGGGTAGAAAGTTGGGCAAATTCTGTATTTTCTGTTATTTTGAAAGGCACAGTCGGAGTCAATCCGGCTATTACGCAAAGGCTTGCAACCTGGGGAATAGTGCTTTCGGGTGAAGCCTGCACCCTAACAATATGGCTGTTGATCACATTTATTTCAATAGTTTTGGCAGCTCCCCCTTTTGGGTGGACCTTCATTCCGTTCTGCAGCGTCTCAACAGCTTCAGCGGCAAGCAATCTCCCAGCAACAAATAACAATATAATAAAGAAAGAGAATCGTTTCATAACGGAACAAAGAATTAATTGGTTAGAATATGGTGGTATGTTTTTATGATGCAAAACTACAATGCCATATCATGACCACAGAGCAGTAATGTTAAATTAGTAAGCAGAAATGTTAACTACGAAACTTTTCGAGGGGTATTTTTTAAACAGACAGATTGCCTTGCAGATAATTAAACTGATATAACCTATTTGATTAACACCTGATTAAAGGGTCTAGATCAAAAAATTTAATTTTAGCAGATCAAAAGCAATCTATACTCACCATCTTTTTCTTTGGGTGCCCGGTGCACGCATGGTAAAACCTGTTTATCAGGATAATCTACTGCCAACCTCCATAAATGACCCAATCCCAAATTGATGGGCCTTGCGCCAGCTTTGGCCTGGTAATGCAGGTCAAAATAATGCTCCATCAAAAAGTCTTCAAATTCCGATTCAGGACCGTTATGCAACGCTTTGAGCTTTTGCCGGATTTCAGGAACCAGGACTTTTTGTTCAGCCTGATGATTAGCTAAAATTTCACTGGCAGCACCATAATAGGTACATAAAAAAGTATCAGTACCGATGGGCGAACGGTCTACATGGAATGAATATACATCTGTTGAAATGAAACCGAGTTCCTCATCCCGCTCGTAACTTTTGATTAAATTGAGCGAAGGCAATGCGCCGGAATCTGCCAACAACTCAAAATCACTTGAGATAATATTCCTTGCCATACTACCTTTTTCCGATAGCTTAAGCGCATGGAGGTCTTTCATAGAAACTTCCGTGAGATCTGCTTTCAGTTCAAGTTTAGATACAATTTCCTTAAAGTCGCCAACCAGGTCTCTCTGCCAGCAAACTGCATTTATATCTCCCTTAAAATCCGTATTTAAAAGATGAGAAAAAGTGGAAACCACCGCAACCTGCTTGCTGTTAGAAAATCTATTATCCATTGATTGATTAAGCTATTTAGCCTTTATTCGCTGCAAAAGTAAGGAATAATAGTTTCCTGATCTGCAGCGCAGGTTAGTAAAATAAATATTTAATAGGCCAATAAACAAGGTAATCTATGCTGCGACTTTGCTGCCAATTACACCACCTAATTGCCCGAGAATGCGCCATTTGCGCCTTTTGAATACATTGCCATAATTTTTGTTCAAAAAATGGATTACTGTTTATACCGGTATGTTTAAATCCATGCTCAAACATAGCGACTTGGCAGCGAGGCACCGCATTTTGAGCTAAAATGGACCAAATTGAACCAATTTGTACGCGAAATGAGCTAAAATGAACCGTTATAGCTGGCCTGCAGGGCAGGAACCAGGGCGTTTGTGGCAGTCTGCTTTAGGGCAGCATAACCATAACGAGTGTGGCCATTCTGCGAAAGCAAGCACTGGCTTTACCTTTTAGGTAGAGAAAAGGTAACGCCGGGGTAACCCTGGGGTAACCTTGGGGTTAACTTGGTAGCAACAAAGGGTAAACAATAGGTAAAGAAAGGGTAATCAAATACGGCCTTTTCGTTGGCTTTCCAGGTAAATTTAATTTTGGCAATACGGATGGCTTCGTGAGCCTTCTCTCTATCTTTATCTACGATTTGCTTCGCTTCATCCTGTATAAATCTAGTCAGGCTCCACTTTTCAGCTCACCTGCGTTTTTCGAAAATGCTGCGCTGCGCTTGTGTTAAAACATAGATCGAACCTCGCTGCTATGCAGCTACCAGTTCTCACACATTTTCTCAGTTCGCAAACGGTGGGCACATTACCAGAATCATTATCTAGGAAGCTAATTAGATATTTGATTTACTATATTTGGATATCGAATACCTCATTAGGCTTTCATCTTAATCTAAATTTCCTCATGCTCTTAAATATTAAACAAAGGTTTGTTGTCGTAGCAATTTATAGTTCATTGATCTTACTCATTGGATACTACTTTTCAGGGAGTTGGCGATTCGTTGTTGACACTAGCGATAATTTAAACACTTTATTAATAGCAACTGGTCTCGCCTTAGTTTTAAGTACGTATGTCACAGAGCCATATTTCTCTAAGCCGGTTGACGTTATCACGAGGTGGGTTGCAATCTTTTTATTTGTCCTTGGACTTAATAGTAAACAATGTTTGTCATTGCACAGCTATTGGCTATATGCTAGTTTGTTATTTACACTTACAGCGCTGTTGATGATTCTACTTCATGGTTATGGAAAGTTTGAAAAGCAACAAAGGGCGATCGTAAGTCTGATTTGTGCTGTGTCTCGGCCAGATGTAGTATTCACTATTCTTTACTTTGATATTGTGATTTCGTTATTTAGGTTCAACCTCATTGAGTACCCTATATTAATCGGTTTTGGCTTTTTGCTTACTATCAATAAGCCAATTGTTTGGGCAGTCAAGTATATTACAAATCTGATCTCCACGGTAACTGCTAAAGGAAAGAAGATTTACTATGTTGGTAAAGTCATTGGACATGAAAGCACGGATTTATATAAGGTTGAAGTAGAAGTCGACAATGAGCATCGACAATTAAACCTCAAAGGCAGGCTTGTATATTTGGAAAATGTTAAGAATGGAACTGTTGGAGTAATCATGAATGAGCGAATACTCTTGGGAAAGAAGTGGTTAGATGTTCTCTCTCTCAGAGATTCTCAAAACAATCTTGTCTCCTTTAACATCTCTTCTCTTATGCCTCTTAGTGGTGAGAGGTCAATATATTCTAAGTCAAATGCGGTTTATCTTTTTAACCTTGATTCAATAGATATCTCATTAAAAGAAATCATTGAGAATAACTTAACTTTTTCAAACTTTAATTCGTTAGTAGGTACCGTTTGGGAAGGTTCAACTATTAATAAGATAAGATTTAACAAACTATTTACAGATGAACTTCAAGTAACAAGAGGAATTGGTGAGGGATCGATAATTGAAACTCGAATCGCAAATGAATCGGTTCTATACCAAATAATTGATGCTAGAACAAATGAAGAATCACTAGAGTTCAAGGATACTCATGGCTTTATAATAGGTACTGCACAGAAGCTAGGGCAATACAACAGAGAAATTAATGAACTTAATACTGTTAAGTGGCTACCCGAAATATATACACCTACATTCCTTCTAAATCCTCTAGATGTTGCATACGATAGCAACTCTTTTATAGGAAAACTGCCAAACACGGATTATGGAATTCCGATTAAGTCTCCACATGAACTTGTAACACACAATACAGCAATACTCGGTATTTTGGGGATTGGTAAGTCATGTTTAACATTCGAAATACTTCAAAAACTAATGGCAACTACAGAGGTTAAAATCTTCTGCATTGATTTAACTAATCAATACGCAAAGTCATTGCCAAAATATATTAATGCAGCTTTGATCCAAAACGAGATACCTACTGCCGCTTTGGCAGCGTTGAGAGCTGGAAACAACACGGGCAATACTTCAAACCCTCAAACTTGGGGAAATGAGGCTTTATACAAACAAACCCTTATAACTGAAATTGATTCCTTCATCGCATCTGATAAAAGAGTTCTGATTTTAAATCCTGATATGCATAACGTCTCAAAAGCTGCAAGTGCATTTAACATTACAGGCAAAGTTGATCTGACACCTGCTGAAAAAACGAGATTGATATCTGAAAGATTAATTGTAAATGCAAGTATTTTAGGAGAAACTACTGATGCCAGATATATGATAGTGCTCGAAGAGGCACATTCATTAGTCCCAGAATGGAATTCAATATCCAATGAGGGAGATAAAAATGCGACAAACGGCACCGCAAAAGTTATTCTTCAAGGTCGCAAGTACGGATTAGGCACATTAGTAATTACTCAAAGAACTGCAAATATTAGCAAAAGCATTCTTAATCAATGCAATACAATATTTGCGATGAGAATCTTTGACGATACAGGAAAGCAGTTCCTAGAGAACTACATTGGTTCGGACTATTCTAATTTACTTCCTACTCTAGAAGAAAGACACTGTATAGCAATTGGTAAATCCATGAAACTCAAACAGCCCGTTATCTTAGAGCTAAACGATATGAATGATATTATTTTACCTGTGGTATAACCATCTCTAAGATGGACATTAGTTCTGTAAATGAACACTACTATACCATCATAAAAATGAATAAGAAGGTAGCAAAATCTGTGAAAGACACAATCAGTAACGTATTGGGAATTAGTAAGGCTGATTTTGGATTTGATGGATTTTTCCATAGCGAGGAAGTTGAGCATACGGTTACAATGCAAAATATTGAGCATATGATAGGGAAACATTCAGACTGGACTGCTTATAATTGCTACGAATACTTCTTCATGCCAATCATAAGTAAAAACCCTACTAAGCATCAGGCCATTAGATCAATATATGCCGCACTTGCAAACACTTGCACAGATAAGGTAATGGAGCGAAACTACTACGAGAAAAGCTTTAAGCATATGATTCTATCCAAGTTAGATAACCTGCATATAGAGGGGGTTGACCAATTTTATGCTGTTGTGTTAACAAGAGACACATGTTGCAACCAGTGCGGTCATTACAACAAGAATGACATTTATTCTATTGAAAGTGTTTTAAATGACTTGCCGTCTTTAGTAAGAAACTGTGAGCATGAGTTATCATGTCATGCTGCTATTTCTGTAATGACTAGCAATAGATATAGTGCGCTAATGAAAAAACAAAATAGGTAACAGGCAGCTTGGTTTGCTATTCTTTGAGATATCGGTCAGCGACTATATGTTGATAAGTTTATTGCATTGTAACATTAATAATACGTTATATTAGGGTTTTATAAAATCAGTTATGAAGTTACAGAAATCACTAACCCTTGATGAAGCAGTCAAAGAAAGTATAATTGATGATAGCAGCATTGGTCAATTAATTTACTTTTTAAATGAGTCTCTCTATGAAACTCCTTATAGAACATCTGATCGCATATCTAATGCAGATATGGAGAAGCTCAATAAGTACTTGGCTGACAATTATCGCAGGCAAATAATGAACGAAATAAAAGGCTTCAAGTTTGATGATTTAACTGGAACCTATAGAATACGCGTTAGCTTGGGTACTTTGAGAATTGCATCTTTTGATAAAGATAGGAAAGAAATAAAGGCTAGTATTCTACTACATTCAGAGGAGCTAAAACTAATTAGAATTTATGATTCTTATCTTATTGCGCAGCAAGAGGCTGTATTTGGGTCAGCGTGCATTACATTCAAGCTAAATGATACCTTGACGATCGGAGAAATGGATATTAATAACAATGCATTGTAAATAAGTTTATATTGGGATTGTTAAAAATATAAGATGGGACAAGCAGAAGTTGCAATTACCGAAGATGATGCAATGCGTGACAAGGAGAGGCGCATTGAAATGCTTGAGAAGCATATTGAAAAGGCAGAGAAAGGAGCTGAGTATTCCATAGTAAGATTTGACCTGCTTGTAATTTCATTATCTACAGGAGCGTTGCTCCTTTCAATCAACTATGCTAAAGATTTAACAGGGTATTCGCATGTGGGGTATTTGAAATTCTCTTGGCTAATGCTAGGAATTTGCATTATTGGCAATCTCACATCACAGGTGACAGGTTATTACACTAACCTAAAAGATATTTCAGTTACTAAAAACATGGTTCGGCAAAAGCGAGGTAAAGCCTTTAAAGGTAACCAAGAACGCTTGAAGAGAATGTGCAAATTATATAGTAAAACTACTTTGATACTTAACTTGGTCAGTTTAATGACATTTGCGATAGGATTAATTGCACTGGGAATCTACTTTAAAACTAATACTTAAAATCATGAACGAAAACGAAGAAGCAAAGAGAAGACATGAAGAATCGAAACAGCGGGAAGAACAAGCAAAGCTGCATAGAGAAGCGGAATTAAGAAAAGCCCTTGAGGATAAACAGCGCAGAGAAGGACAAGCTGGTGAAATAAGAAAAGGGCATCCAGGGAGTGAGCGACCTGATGAAGACGATTAGTATATCGTATCTATCATTGGCAATTAGGGAGAATTGAGTTACTAGAAGAGTTCAAAGTAATTCTACTCAATACCAGTAACCGAGTGTTAGGAATTGTTGATATTTCAGTTGGTGAAGTGCAGGGAACGCTAGCAGATCCGAAGATCATATTTTCAGTCGCCTTGAAGACCAATAGCAGTAAATTAATATTGGCGCATAACCATCCGAGTGGTAATTTAAATCCTAGTGATGCTGATAAAAGGCTAACAAAGAAGCTAATCGATGGTGGTAAATTATTGGATATTGAAGTCTGTGATCATTTGATTATACATGAGAATAGTTATTTTAGTATGGCTGATGAGGTAATGTTTTAAACAATAACTACATTTAGACAATTAACAAGATTATATAACTGCGCCAATCCTGCTAGATAATACTCAAATTCATTATAGAAAGAAGTCAAACGGAAAACAAAAAAGGTCTTTAGCATAACTAAAGACCTTTTCTTTGTACCCCGGAAGGGACTCGAACCCCTGACCCTCGGTTTAGAAAACCGACGCTCTATCCAGCTGAGCTACCGAGGCTCATTTTTTAATGAGCTGCAAATATAGAAGTTCTATTTAATATGTAAAAATATATTTTAAACTATTTAGAAGGTACTTTTTCTATTTAGAATAAGTATTTAAGAACGAAGCAATTAAAATTAAATTTGGGCGGAATAAATTTGACTTTGCCTCAAAAAAAACGTTGTTTTTCACCCCATTCTATACCAAAAGTACAGAGCGAGCACTCAAAAAACATGATCAAATCTAAATTACGCGTCTTCTCCGTTCCAGATCATCATCGGCATTCCGAATTTTGTCGTGACTGGCGGTTGCACTCTTTAATTCTTCATGGTGATAATTTCTTTCAGGATTTTCCGGCAATCCACTGTCGTGATTTAGCGGCACCTTCCGTAAATGCTCAGGCTTTTTAACCTCTGGTAAATCATCGTGTACAACAGAAGGCGTTAAGATCTTCTTCTTGGGGTTATTGCTGTTTTCCATAATTTTAAGAGACTCAAATTTCAAGCCACAAGCAAAGGTGAGTTAAAATTTCGGGAATTGCTGTGTATTTATGGATAATAAGGATCAGCACTAAGGGTTTGTCGGTTGGCGAAAGGCGGATACAAGCCCGGCTATTACAAAAAATGCGCACAAATAAAACAGTGTTTATTTGTGCGCATATGTGGTTAAAAAGATCCTTCGACAAGCTATCATTGACAGACTCCAATAGAGTGGTCGTCTTTCCCGCGCAGGCGGGAATCTTAAAGCGCTTGCATTACGATTCCCAATCAAGTTGGGAATGACGAACCGCTAAAACCTGTCGTCCAACTCCTTTGTTTTTGGCTAAAAACTGATCTCTACCATTGACAGGTCTCTTAAGAAGGGTCGTCGGCTGAAAAAGCCTTCCCACAATGACGATTCCTCGCAGCCTATCACCGTAAAAAAAATCCGCTGTCATTCATATTGATTTTTATACAATAAATTATCCATCAGGATGACAAATACAGCGAATTTTCTTCGCTTCCTTGGCTAATAATTTCCCGTAACGCCTATTTCCAACCCTCTTAATTCAGCAAGACCTCTTAATCTGCCAATTGCAGAATAACCCGGATTAGTTACTTTAGCCAAATCATCCAACATTTGGTGGCCATGATCTGGGCGAAAAGGAATTGATTTATCGCGTAAAGCATTTTCTTCTGATAAGGCTTTCATAATTTCGTACATATTCACATCACCACCTAAATGGTCTGCTTCGTAAAAACTTCCGTCCTCATCTTTTTTAACGTTACGCAAATGCGCAAAATAAACACGGTCTTTAACTGCATTGAAGATCTCTAAAGCATTATTTCCCATTCCTGCACCTAAAGAGCCTGTACAGAAACATACACCGTTAAAAGCCTGGTCTACTTCTTTAATAATATAATTAAAATCTTCGAGCGTACTCGCAATTCTTGGCAAACCTAAAATAGCATAGGGAGGATCGTCGGGATGGATGGTCATTCTAATACCTTCTTCTGTACAAACCTCAGCAATAGATAACAAGAAAAACTTTAAATTTTCTTTTAAGCCCTGTCTTCCAATGGCTTTATATTCATTAATGCTATTACGCAAAGTCTCCAGCTCGATTTCTTTTTCGGTCGGGATGCCCATTAATACATTGATGCGAAGGTCAACTAAATCCTGTGGTGTTAAAGTAGTATGTTTAGCTGCAGCCCTATCTAAAATAGATTGCGAATAATCTGCTTCTGCACCCTCTCTCTTCAAAATATAGAGATCAAAAATCGCCAGATCGATCCAGTTAAAATAAAGTGCTTTCGATCCATCGGTCATTTCCAGATCCAATTGTGTACGTGTCCAATCTAAAACTGGCATAAAGTTGTAGCACACAGTCTTAATTCCGCAGGCCGATAGGTTACGCAAAGAGGTTTTATAGTTTTCGATATACTGCCCTGCATCTGCCCTACGCGTTTTAATCGCTTCGTGTACGGGAACACTTTCTACTACCGACCAGGTTAAACCTGCTGCCTCGATAATGGCTTTTCTTTCCTGAATGTCATGTAATGGCCAAACTTCACCATGTGGAATATGATGCAGTGCGGTTACAATACCCGTAGCACCTGCTTGTTTAACATCTTGTAGGCTAACTGGATCGTTCGGACCATACCAACGCCAGGTTTGTTCTAATTTTTTCATATTATGATTACACAGATTTATGTGATTGAAGGATTACTGTTAACTAAACGCCAGAAAATGCTGTAAATCCCCCATCCACTGTAACATTCTGTCCATTTACAAATTTAGAGGCATCACTTAGCAAATATACTAAAGCGCCAATCAATTCTTCTGGCGCTCCAAACCGTTTAAAGGGTGTTTTAGAAATGATGGCCTGCCCTCTTGCGGTTAAAGAACCATCTTCATTGGTTAATAATGCCCTGTTTTGGTTAGTAATAAAAAAGCCGGGTACAATGGCATTTATCCTGATTTTATCCTGATAACGATTGGCTAATTCAACAGCCATCCATTTGGTATAACAATCTATAGATGTTTTGGCCAATGAGTAGCCCAATACGCGTGTAATGGCTTGGTTAGCAGAAACTGATGAAATATTCACAATACTACCCCCATTTTTCGCGATTTCTTTACCGAAAATCTGTGTAGGCAAAATAGTTCCAAATAAATTGAGGTCAAATGCTTGTTTTAGGGCTGGAATATTAAGATCAAAAATATCACTTCCGGGCTGAATAACAGCTTCCGCCACATTTCCACCTGCTGCATTAATCAGAGCATCTATGCGGCCAAATTCTTTGATAATGATTTCATTCGCATTAAGCAGATTCTGCTCATCCAATACATCGGCAATAATATAAATAGCTTTTCCTCCTGCGTTTGTTACATCAGCAACCCTTTGCTTTGCAGCGTCTTCATTTCTTCCTATAACAACGATTACAGCACCAGCTGCACATAATCCATTTACAAAAGCCTCGCCCAAAACACCTGTAGCACCTGTAACTACTACAACCTTGTTTTTCAGCGAAAACAGGCTTTCTACTTCTTTTACCATTTGTTTAGTTCTTTTTTAAGTTTATTTAACAGCGTCATCGAAAGCATTATTTTAGAAGCAAAACTAGTTTTCTGTAAGCTGTTCATATTTTATTTGTATTTGACCTGCATCTGGTCGTAAAAATCTTTCAGCACGAAGAAGGCTTTCTTTTTCTTACCTGTTTCGCTGATCAAGCCTTTACGGTTCCAGAAATTCTGATAAATAGGATGTTGTCTTCTTGGTGACCTGAAATCAGTCAAAATCCATGGTGTCATGCCTCTTAGAGCACCAACTTTGCTTAACATAGCGATCTGATTTTTGTACAACGCCTCTTGGTATTCTTCGCTCCAACGTGTATTTTCATCGGCGTGGAAACCACCCAAAGCATCGCCACCAAACTCAGTAATCACCACAGGTTTTTTATATTTAATATCGAAATTGTATTTGGTAATTTCGGATGGATTACCTCCCCAGTACCAGCCAGCATATTCATTAAAACTTACCAGATCGATTTTTTCGCCTAATGGATCGTTTAAAATGATGTTATTTCCTTCGCGGTGTACTTCTAATGCAGCAGCCACTAAACGGGTATCATCCAAAGAGCGGGCAGTTTCTGCCAGATTGCTCATAAAACTCAAACGGGCATCGCTTAACGGAGTTTCGTTACCAATAGACCAAACAATCACACTTGCCCTGTTTTTATCGCGTACGATTAAATCAGTCAATTGCTTTTTTGCGTTGGCATAGGTTGCCGGATTTGTCCAGCTGATGGTCCAGTAAACAGGAACTTCAGCCCAAACCAATAGTCCCATTTCATCGGCAAGGCGAATCATTTCTTCGTTATGCGGGTAATGCGCCAGGCGAACGTAGTTACAGTTCATTTCTTTTGCCCATTGCAACATCATACGCATATCGCCTTCTGAACGTAAACGACCAGCTAAAAGCGGGTTTTCGTCATGTAGTGATATTCCTCTTAAAAAAATAGATTTACCGTTTAACAGAATGCTATCGCCATCAACCTGAATGGTTCTGAAACCAATTTTATCGTCGATATTTTCTTTATCGGTTTTAATATTTACCGTATATAATTTTGGTGTTTCTGGCGACCATAAACTTAAATTGTTCCAGAGAAACTCATCTACAATTTTACCTTCGCCATCTGTTTTGTATTTCTTTTCCAGCTTCAGCTCTGGGATAGAAAGCGTAATTTCCTGTCCAGCAGTTGCATCAGCAAGTTTTACCGAAAAATTTAATAAGTTATTGCTTCCTTTAACAAGCTGAAGTTTATAATCACTGATAAAATGTTCAGGAAATTCGGCTAGGTAAACATCGCGTGTAATGCCTCCATAGTTCCACCAATCGGTATTTACAGTTGGAATTTCATCCTGTTTACGGATATTGTCAACTTTAAGCACAATGGAGTTTTCGCCAACTTTTAAGTTGCTGGTTACATCGAACTGGAAAGGCGTAAAACCGCCTTTGTGTACACCCAGTTTTTTGCCGTTGAGGTAAACATGGGCTTCGTAATTTACTGCACCGAAATAAACGAAGTATTTTTTTCCTTTTTCTGGTTTTGCATCAAACTTTTTGCGCAGCCAGACATTGCCTTCGTAAAGTTCTAATTTTTCTGATTGCGAGTTCCAATCGCCAGGAACATTCATTTGTGGTGAATGATCGAAATCATACTCGATCAGTTCTGACTTATCTTTCTGAATTTTATCATCGAAATAACCTCCCGTTCCGGTTTTCGACTGATCGAATGGATCATGACGATAATCGTAATAACCGTTTTCGTAAGGATCAACAATATAATTCCATTTACCATTAAGGCTCTGGATTTTCCGGCCCTGAATATTTTGTATAGCGGTAACCTGACCGTAACTGATGGATGAAAGGAGCGAAAAGCAGATTAAAAATACGCTATAGGTTGTTTTTAGCATAACTTAAGTTTTAATATTAATTAATTGATCGTTTCAAAACTAACAATTAATTAACAGACGGTGTTTCCACTGCCCTCCTAAATTTGAGCAAAATTTAGTTTTTCGTTAATAAAGAGTGATTTGCTGCAAAAGCATAAGTTAGGTTTTTGACAGCATTTGCTGGCAGCAAGTAATGATTTCATCATGTTTATTTGGATAGTTTGTGCTAGTGATCACGAATTTAGAAAAGCTTAAAAAATTAAACGTTTTAAAATAGGCCAAAACGTAATAAAATCCACTGAAACAACATTTCAAACGTTTGAAATAATTGCGTTTTTTTCTTAACTATGCACTGAGATTGGAAAAGATAATGAATAATACCCCTGTTACACTAAAATTCTTGGCTGAAAAGTTAAAGATGTCAGTATCAACAGTATCAAAGGCCCTTAATAACTACCCAACCATAAACGAGTACACGAAACAACGTGTTCAGGAAATGGCCCGCGATTTGCATTTTACGCCCAATAAATCAGCTATTAATTTAAAGGAAAAGAAATCGCACATTATTGGTATTATCTTACCCAATCTTTTGGATCACTATTTTACCAGAAGTATTTATGGTGTGGAGCAATTTGCCACACAAAATGGATATAATGTGATTATCAGCCAGTCTCACGATGACCTGAAAAAAGAAATCCAATCTGCAAATATGTTGTTGCGGAGCCGGGTTGATGGTTTAATTGTGGCTATTTCGAAACACACACAAGATTTTTCGCATCTAGACCAGTTCGAAAACATGGGCATTCCGGTAGTGTATTATGCCCGAAACCCGAGTTTTAACTTAAGCTGCCATAAAGTTTTGGGCAATACTTTTCAGGGCTGTTATCAGGCTACAAAGTTTTTAATAGACAGGGGGCATAAAAAGATTGCGTATTTGGGCGGTCCAAAAATGATTAATTTTACGCACGATCGCTTTAATGGCTACATCAATGCTTTAAATGATAATCAGGTTCCTTTTTCATCTGAATTGGTTGCTTACACCGATTTCGACAAAGAAAATACGATCTCAGCAATTAAGAATTTATTTGCCAACCCAGAAAATATGCCTACTGCGCTCGTAGCTTTTAAAGAACCTATTATGTTCGATGCGATGAAATACCTGAAATCGATAAACCACCCTGACTTTGACAAAATTGAATACGTAGGATTCGGGAACACCTCTTTTATCAGTTATCTCGATTCACCACCTATTGCCTCTATTGAAGAAAACCCCGAATCAGTAGGTGAAAATGCAATTAAACTATTGATACAATTGATTAACAAAGAAATTGATATTCATAATTACCAGAAAGTAGTGGTGGATTGTAAGTTGATAGTGCATGGGTAAGTGTTTTGCGTTTTGTGCACAACGTTGCATCTACTCGATCGTCATGCTGTCCCGAATATTCGGGATCAGCATCTTTATCTATCTATTAAGACCCTGAAATAAATTCAGGGTGACGACCACTCGTACCCAAATTAAAAAAATTCCAGATGACATATTAATTTAACGACATTGCACTACTGTTCAATTGATTCCTGTGTTTTTCATTGTACACAAACGCAGCCACAATCAACAAACCCGCAACACCTTCAAAAGCAACTACAGTTTGGGTGCCAAAAAGATGCGCCAAATACCCCATCAACAAACTGCCGATTGGCAATACACCCTGATAAGCCATGATATAGTAACTTAAAGTCCTTCCCCTCATTGCATCATCGGCATGAGTCTGCAGATAAGTATTGATAGATGAGGTTTGCGCCATTAAACCTAAAGCAGCTAAACCAGTACAAATTAAAGCCAGAACAAGTGATGGTGATATAGCCAGCGCCACAACTGAAATTGCTAACAAAATACCCGACATCATTACAATTTTCTGCAGATTCTGCTTTACCTTTAAGGTAGCCATGTAAATAGCTCCAAAGAAAGCTCCAAACCCTGCGGCGCTTTCAAACCAGCCAAATGTTGTGGCATTTCCGTTAAAAATATCTTTGGCAAAAACAGGCAATAAAGTAGTAAAAGGGATTACCAATAAACTCGATGCAGCCATCATCAATACCATAGAGGCCAAATCTGGCGATGATTTAAGATAATCGTAACCTTTTTTCAGGTCGATCCAGATATTTTCTTTCGATTTTTGATGTGCAGTGAGTTTAAGCTTCATCATCACCATACAACCCAGTACGGCAATAAAGCTCACAAAATTGATCAGGAAACAGATATCTTCACCCAAAGTACTCAAAATTACCCCTGCCAACGCCGGGCCGATTAACCTGGCTGCATTAAACATGGAAGAATTGAGCGCAATGGCATTTGGTAAATCTTCTTTATCATCAATTAAATTTACCATTAACGATTGGCGGGCAGTAACATCAAAAGCATTTACCAGGCCCTGAACCAGCGAAAGTGCTGCAATCCAGAACATATCGTATACTTTAAACCAGATCATCAAAGCCAGTGCACCAGCCTGCAGCATCAGGATCACCTGGGTAATCACCAATATCTTATACTTATTATGCCTATCTACATAGCTCCCAGCATACGGTGCGAGTACCAGCGAAGGGATTAAACTCAAAAAAGTAATCAACCCCAACAAAAAAGCTGATCCGGTTAAACGATATACCAACCAGCTGATGGCTACACGCTGCATCCATGTGCCAATTAGTGAAATAGCCTGACCTGTAAAAAATAACCTGTAATTGTAATGCCTTAGCGAACGAAAAATACTCATGTTTAAAATAGTAAAGTAACTTTACAAAAGTACAAAACTAAACCCAAATCAAAAAGCCAAAAACAGAAAGTTTTATCATTATAAGATCAAAATTCAAACAAAACAAAGACCCACGTTAGTTTATCTATAAAATTAAAAGCTTATATTTGTAAAGTTTATTTACCATTAAGATGCCTACTCAAACACAAGATATAGCCGCAAAACTAAGAAGCACAGTTACCCGCTTAACCAGACAGCTACGCAAACAGAACGTAAGTTCAGACTTTAGCAACGCCGAACTGTTAACAATGTCGCTGCTCGAACAACATGGCAAAATGCTATCTACAGAGCTGGCAGACATGGAAAGGGTATCAAAACAAGCTATTTCACAGATTATCAACCGCTTGTTCGATGCCAAATGTGTGGAACGCTTTCCAAGTAAAGAGGATAAACGAAAGGTTTTTATCGGCTTAACCAAGCTTGGCGAAAAACACATTATTGCCAGCAGAAAAATAAAAGAAGAATGGCTGGCACAAACCATGGAAAAAATCTTCTCCTCAGAAGAAATCAACTTGATTCAGGCTTTTCTACCCCTCCTTTCGCGTTTGGTAGAACACAATGGCGCAAGAGTATAGTTTTCCTTTTTCCTTCGCCAAATAAGCCTTATCTTGCAAGCTGAAAAATGGCACTATATTTTACATCAATCAATTCGGGCAGTAATGGCAATTGTTACTATGTGGGTAACGATAATGAAGCAATTTTGGTTGATGTTGGCCTAACCTGCAAAGAGGTTGAAACACGGATGAACCGTTTAGGTTTATCAATCAGTAAAGTAAAAGCCATTTTTATCTCACACGAACATAGCGACCACATTAAAGGGCTGGCAGTGTTTGCTAAAAAACATAAACTCCCGGTTTACATTAGCACAGCTACCCTAAAAAGCAGCCGCTTAGTTTTGGATACAAACAATACCTTTTCATTAAGCCATTTACAACACATTCAGATTGGCGGTTTAAAGATTTCTGCCTTTTCTAAATTTCACGATGCTGCCGATCCTTATAGTTTTACTGTTGAATGTAATGAGGTAAGAGTGGGTGTTTTTACAGATATCGGTTCGGTGTGCGATCGTTTAATTGCCCATTTCAAAAATTGTCATGCCGCTTTCTTAGAAGCCAATTACGATACAGAGATGCTGGAAAATGGCCGATATCCTTATTTTTTGAAGCGGAGGATTACAAGTGGTCACGGTCACTTAAGCAATGCGCAGGCATTGGAGCTTTTCATCAACCATAAAGCCCCGTACATGAGTCATTTATTACTGAGCCACTTATCAAAAGATAATAACGACCCAGAGCTGGTTGAAAATCTTTTTAAAAATGCTGCCGGCAATACTTTTGTTAAAGTAGCTTCAAGATATGAGGAAACAGCGCTGTATTACGTAAGCAATACTCAAAACACACCCGAAGTTTACAATTTCGACCCTAACCTATATCAGCCAGAACAACTCAACCTATTTTAACACCCTAAAGTCAAAAACAGCTTACCGTTTTCTATCAATTTAGTTACAGTATGGTTTATTTTGAGCAAAAAATGTCAATTGAATATACAAAAGTATAATTACCCGCAAAAATTGTAAATAATTTTAATTTTCATCAAAACATTTTATTCTAATATGGGTTTTACATAAACTTCATAAATAGTTTGTTTGGTTTAAATGGGGCTTATGGATTTAAGCTCCTTTCTCTTGTCTAAAATTCCGTAATTCAATCAGGCTAAATCACCAGCATTTTATTCCATTTTATATTCTAATTTTTTAGTTATATTCGATTGACAATCATCCGGATATAATATTAAACCTTTAAATAATAAATTATATGGAGACAAGTAAACTTTCTAAATTCAGTGCCGAATTTCTAGGCACGCTCGTATTGGTTCTAATGGGTTGTGGTAGCGCGGTTATAGCTGGCGCAAATGGCACAACCGGCGTAGGCTTATTAGGCATATCTTTTGCCTTTGGCCTATCAGTCACCGCAATGGCTTATGCTATTGGGCACATTTCTGGCTGTCACATTAATCCGGCAATTTCAATCGGAATGGTAATCGCTGGCCGGATGAAAATTACTGAAGCCGTTTATTACATTGTGGCTCAGGTATTAGGTGGCGTTGCAGGCGCATTTATCTTACTGCAAATTGCATCGGGGAAAGCGGAATATTCTTTAACAGCAAATGGATTAGGGCAAAATGGTTTTGCTGCACTTTCTCCACAACATTACAGTTTAGCAGCTGGTTTTATTGCCGAAATTGTACTCACCTTTATTTTCTTATTGGTGATTTTCGGCTCAACCTCTACTAAAAATATCAATGGCGGCTTTGCAGGACTTGCAATTGGCTTAAGTTTAACACTCATTCATATTGTGGGCATTCCGGTAACGGGTGTATCAGTAAATCCTGCAAGAAGTATTGGCCCCGCACTTTTGGTTGGCGGAGAAGCCTTAAGCCAGGTTTGGCTGTTTATTGTAGCGCCGATTATTGGTGCGGCGCTCAGTGCCTTGGTTTGGAAAACAGTTTTGGAGAAAAACTGATTTAAATGAAATTGTTTAAGGGTTAGGGTTTAGAGGTTAGTATTTAAACGCTAACCCCTAAACGCTAAACTTTTATAGGTTTTTAACAATTGCTTCGTCAGTAGGTTTTGTTTTAGAACGGAAACGGTGTACCAATTCTCCTTTTTCATTAATTAAGAATTTCTCAAAGTTCCATTTAATATCGCCTTGCTCTTCTGTATTGGTTTGAGAAGTTAAATACTTAAACAATGGACTAATATCATCACCTTTAACACTGCTTTTCTCGGCAAGCAAAAACGACACATTGTATTTTCCAGTACAAAATTCTTTAATCTCTGCATTGGTAGAAAACTCCTGTCCGCCAAAGTTACCCGCAGGGAAACCAATTAAGACTACCTTTTTGCCATATTGCTTTTGAAGTTTTTCCAAATCTTCATACTGTGGGGTAAAACCACATTTAGAAGCGGTGTTAACAATTAAGATTTTTTTGCCTTTAAATTTCGATAGTTTAATTTCTTTACCATCAATGGTTTTAAAGCTGAAATCGTAAACATTTTTTGGTGGAGATACCAATAAGTTTAATAGGATTAAAATTGTGCTGATCATCGTTGTTTTATTTTTATATACGAATATAGGCACAAATAGCTTGTGCCAACGTAACGTTGTTGTAAATTAAATGTAGCAAAGTAGGTAAGAGAATTGGCTAATAGAACAAACTGTGAGTATGATTTGAAAAGGAAAGCATGTATCCATTACTCAAATAAGCGTCTTTTTTGATTAGAAAATCGAGGGCAGTGGTTCTTTGCGGTTTACGGCCCCGCTATCGCTTATAGTCCTCGCTACGCTGTGGGCTATTCCGCTCTATCTGGTTTAATTAACACAGCCCGATGCCATTTTGTATCTTCAGCTTGGCACAACGCCGTTAAAATCTAAATAGCAGTAAACACAAGCCACCTAAACCCGACCGAAGCGAAAAACCCGCAGACCGAGGAACGAGGTTGAGGATTTGTAGCAAAAGGCGGGACAAAGCCTCACCTACAGATTACTAATATTGCTTTCCAAAAAAAGATCAAAACCACATTAAAATCAACCTATAAACCAACATATTTCCGCTGCATTTAATAAAAAAATTGTATTTAATTCTATTCATGTTTTGATTTATGCTTTAATTATAGCTTTATTTGCACAAAAACGTATTTCATGGCCAAAAATTTATTAATCGTCGAGTCACCCGCAAAAGCTAAAACTATAGAAGGCTACCTAGGCAAAGATTTTCTTGTAAAATCTAGCTATGGCCACATCCGCGATTTAGTTAAAGGTGATATGGCTATTGATATCAAAAATAATTTTGCGCAGACATACGAGGTACCCGCCGATAAGAAAAACATTGTCGCCGAGTTAAAAAAACTAGCTAAGGAAGCCGAAATGGTATGGCTAGCATCCGATGAGGACCGTGAAGGGGAAGCTATTTCCTGGCACTTATTCGAAACTTTAGGCCTAAAAGTGGAGAAAACAAAACGGATCGTTTTTCATGAAATTACCAAGCCAGCAATTTTAAAAGCAATCGATAGTCCGCGCGGAATTGATTATAATCTGGTAAATGCCCAACAGGCACGTCGTGTATTAGATCGTCTGGTGGGTTTCGAACTTTCTCCTGTTTTATGGAAAAAGGTAAAACCATCATTATCTGCGGGCCGTGTACAATCAGTTGCTGTACGTTTAATTGTTGATAGAGAAAGAGAAGTTCTAAACTTTAATGCTGCTGCTGCCTATAAAATTACTGCCCAGTTTGCTACCGGCAAAGGAAAAGAAATTGTAAAAGCAGAATTGCCACAACGCTTCGAAAATGAGGCTGATGCTGAAAAATTTCTTCAGGACTGTGCAAATGCCAGGTTCGATATTACCAGTCTAGAAACAAGGCCGGCAAAACGTAATCCTGCAGCCCCATTTACCACTTCAACCTTACAACAAGAAGCCTCCAGAAAATTAGGATTTTCGGTAGCCAGAACCATGCAGGTTGCACAAAGACTGTACGAAGCAGGTAAGATTACCTACATGAGAACAGACTCTGTAAACTTATCAGAAACTGCATTAAATGCAGCTGCCGCCGAGATTAAATCTGCTTACGGCGATAAATACCACCAACACCGTGTTTATAAAACAAAATCTGCTGGTGCCCAGGAGGCTCACGAAGCCATTCGCCCTACTTATTTCGACAGACATAGTGTAGACGGCGATATTTCCGAAAAACGCTTGTACGATTTAATCTGGAAACGCTCTATTGCTTCACAAATGAGTGAGGCTTTGTTTGAAAAAACAACCGCTCAGATTACTGCCTCAACCAGAAAAGAACACTTGGTTGCCGAAGGTGAAGTGTTAAAATTCGATGGTTTCTTAAAAGTTTATCTGGAATCTACCGATGATGAAGAAAACGAAGAAAAAGAAGGTGGTGCAATTTTACCTCCATTAAGCAAGGGGCAGGAACTATTTTTAAAAGAAATGCAGGCAACCGAGCGTTATTCGCGTCCGCCAGCAAGATATACTGAGGCCAGTTTAGTTAAGAAATTAGAAGAACTGGGCATTGGCCGACCATCTACTTATGCACCAACCATTTCTACAGTACAAAATCGTGGTTATGTGGTTAAAGAAGATAGAGATGGTAAAGCACGTAAATTTACAGCCATTGTTTTGGTTGATGGCAAAGTAAGTAAAGACGTAAAATCTGAAATTACCGGCGCAGAGAAACAAAAACTTTTCCCTACAGATATTGGTGAGGTGGTAAACGATTTCTTGGTAGAACATTTCAAAGGCATTGTCGATTTTAACTTCACGGCGAAGGTGGAGAAAGAATTTGATGAAATTGCCCAGGGTTTACAAGAGTGGACTAAAATGTTGCACTCGTTCTATAATCCATTTCATAGCGAAGTAGAAACTACGCTTCAAACTGCAGAACGTGCCACTGGCGAGCGCTTATTGGGCTTAGATCCGGCAACAGGTAAAAATGTATACACCAAAGTAGGTAAATTTGGACCATTGGTTCAAATTGGAGAGCTTGATGAAGAGGAAAAACCTCGGTACGCCAGCTTAATGCGCACACAATCTGTTGCAACCATTACTTTAGATGATGCGCTGGAGCTGTTTAAACTTCCTTTCCAGCTTCCGGATTTTGAAGGTAAAGAAGTGATGATTGGTGTTGGCCGTTTTGGTCCTTATGTAAAATGGGGCGAAAGTTTTATTTCCCTTCCTAAAAACGAGGAGCCTTTATCGGTTACTTACGAAAGAGCAGTTGAAATTATCCGCCAGAAAATGGATGATGACGCACCTATTGCCTATTACGAAGGTTTAGGCGTAACAAAGGGCAAAGGCCGCTTTGGTCCGTTTATCAAATGGAACGATCTTTTCATCAATATTCCTGCAAAGGGATACGATTTCGACAATTTGACACAAGAAGATATTAATACCTTAATCGGTAAAAAAGTAGAAAAAGAGGCTAACAGATACATTAAAACCTGGGATGCTGAAAAAATATCTATCGAAAACGGCCGTTGGGGACCATTTATCCGTTTTGGCAAGTTGATGCTTAAATTGAGGAATAACGAGGCTACGAAGCAAAAATATACACCAGAAGAATTGGTTGATATTGATTTAGAAGTGGTTAAGAAAATGATTGTAGAGCAGGTGCCTAATGCTTTCGAAACGAAGAAAAAAGCACCGGCAAAGAAAAAAGCTCCTGCTAAAAAGGCTGTAGCTAAGAAAAAATAAAAATAAAGTCGTCATGCTGAACTTGTTTCAGCATCTTTTAATACAAGACTCTGAAATAAATTCAGAGTGACGTCAAATAGTGGTTATGAAAGCAGATTTACCAGAAAATACAGTTGAAGATATCGCAATGGCCGTTGTATTGATGGGCGAAACACCTGAAGTAAAAAGCTGGACGGTTTATCTCGTTAATTTAAAAAACGAACCGATAACCAATGTATTGATCAGCTCTAAAGGCTATGGAGAAAAAGACGGAAAGCAGGTAAAAACTTCTGTTTTAAGGCATTTTGTAGGCGACATGGAGGCCAATTCTTTTGCCGGTGTTGAAGCCATTGATCCTGAAGTTTTCGGCTTAACTAACGAATACTGGCTAAGCTATTACATTGGTAGCACTATTTATGATAAGAAATTCATTTTCTTGCCTGAAAGCATCATCGATTTCAATATGATCAAGATTCCGCTGGTAAACAGACCTGGGGTGATGATTAAATAAGTATGGAGTTTGGAGTGGTGAGTTTGGAGTTTTTACTATCGCCTCAAATACTTTGCGTTGTGATCTCCGAACTATTTCTTCTGCATCATGCACGCTCAACTCCAAACTGAACTAAGGTACCTTAACGGCCTGTCTTCCAATTAATTTCCAGCCCGATTTTTCTTTACTCCAGATTAAAAGAATATACAATTTCACATTTCCTGGAATATTTTTATCATTTGTTTTGGCATTTAGTGTATGACGAACCAAAGCTGTTTTATTCTGAACAACGACAGTTTGATCAGTTAAATTAATATCTACAAAATCAGATTCTCCAGAAAGTAACGAATGCATAAATTCCTGCTTGGTTTGAATCTTTCCGCTCGAATGCCCGTAACTTAGGTTATTCAAAATTATTTTATCAAGCGCCAAACTATCTGGTGTAACCATCAGTTTGGTTAATTTGCTTACGGCGTCTTCTACTTCAGTTTTTTGGGCAAAACAAAAACTGGTCGAAATTAACAGGCTCGAAAAAATCAAGAATTTCTTTATCATATCTGGTTGTATTGGGGTTAATGTTGTAAACTTATCCAAAACCATGCAAAGGAACAAACCCTAAGCGTTAATTTTCAACATAATTTATTTTAACGTGAATTTTAGTTTATTTTCGGATGGAATATAGGGTTTCGGATGCAAAGGATAAATTGCGACACATCTATTGCTTTTACCGTAACATTATATCCCCATTTATCTTAACGAATTTCAAACATGGAACAACCATCTACCTACCAATCTTCCTCTAAAAAGAAATTTATCTTCATCGGATTGCTTGCTGTTTCTATAGCGGCAATTGTATTTATCTATTTCAATAGAAAGAAAAAAAATCATGAAGAAAATCAGGCTTATGCAAAATATATCGAAGCCTATACTTCCGGAACCATTTCCAAAAAGAGTTTTATCAGAGTTCATTTAGCCAATGCGGCAACAGGCATGCAGGATCTGGGCAAAGCAGATTCACGCGAACTGTTCGACTTCTCCCCTTCTATCTCGGGCAAAACCTATTGGATAGATCCACAGACGGTTGAATTTAGACCTGATGAAAACCTCAAACCTGGCAAAAACTACGAAGCTACATTCAAACTTTCGGAAGTTTCTGCTACAGAAAAAGGCCTTGAAGATTTCGACTTTGAGTTTAAAGTAATTACCCCAGGGATTATGCTCTCTCAAAACGGATTGGTTTCGCAAAACAATACTGCAATGGATTATATGAAATTAACCGGCGAAGTGGCTACTGCTGACGTAGAAGAAACCAATAAAATAGAGAAAACGATTTCATTGGATTTTGACCAAAAGTTAAAAATCAAATGGCAGCACGATCCGGCAAAAAATACCTCAAAATTTACCATCGACAGCATAAAAAAAACCGGCAACGATCAAAACTTAAAGATAGATTGGGATGGCGATGCCATTGATGCAGAACAAAAAGGAGAAGTAGAAATCCGTGTTCCGGCGATAAATAAATTCGAAATCCTGGACATGAAAGCCATTCAGGGCGAAGAAGATTATGCATTGGTACAATTTTCTGAACCCATTGGCGTAGGACAGGATTTAACGGGTATGATCACGCTTGGCAATCTGAGCGATTTAAGGTACACCATCGATGCCAGTCAGGTTAAAGTTTATGCTGCCGAGGAACTTAAAGGCAATTATACTTTAAGTGTGAATGCAGGAGTAGAAAACATCAATGCGAAAACACTTCCAAACGGTAAAGTGGCTAATCTTGTTTTCGAGAATAAATTACCGGCGGTTACCATTGCTGGTGCAGGTACGATTTTACCTAACTCCGGAAAGCTGGTTTTACCTTTCGAAGCGATTAATTTAAAGGCCGTTGATGTTACGGTGATCAAAATTTACGAAAATAATATACCGCAGTTTTTTCAAACTAATAGCTATAAAGATGGTAACGAACTGCGTAGGGTGGCGAAACCCATTCTCCAAAAAACGGTGCGATTAGATGAAGATAAGGCACTTAACCTCCATAAAAAGAATCGTTTCACCCTCGATCTGGATAAGATGATCCGTACAGAACCAGGTGCCATGTACAGGGTTACCATTGCTTTCAGACAGGGATATAACGCCTACAATTGCAAAGCAGGGGAAGAAAAAGCAGAGGGCAGTAATAGTGATGAAGAAAGTGAATACGGAGATTACGAGGGTTATGGCGAAAAGATTGACGAAGACGATGATTTTTGGCAACGTTACAACAATTATTACCCGCCAAATTACAGGTGGAATGATAAAGACAACCCATGTACGCCATCATTTTACACCAATCAGCGCTGGGCCAGCAGAAACTTAATTGCTTCAAACATTGGTTTGGTAGCCAAACGCGGTAACGATAACAGTATGCTTATTGTTGCAACAGACTTATTGACAGCAAAGCCATTAAGTGGTGTAAACCTGGAGTTGATGGATTACCAAAAACAGATCATATTCACTACTAAAACTGATGGTGATGGTTTTGCAAGTTTTGACCTGAAACGTCAGCCTTTCCTATTGATCGCTAAAAATGGATCAGAACGAGGCTACCTTAAATTAGACGATGGAAGCTCACTTCCATTAAGTCGCTTCGATGTTGGCGGTGATGTAGTTCAAAGTGGCTTAAAAGGCTTTATTTATGGCGAGCGTGGCGTTTGGAGGCCAGGCGACAGTTTATTTGTTTCTTTCGTGCTGGAAGACAAACTAAAAAAACTGCCGGCCAATTATCCGGTAACCATGGAATTCTATAACCCAAAAGGTCAGCTTTACAAAAGATTAATCAATGGCAAACCTTTAAATGGATTCTACACCTTTAAAACCGCTACTGAAAGTACAGCGCCAACCGGCAACTGGATGGCGAAAGTTAAAGCAGGTGGAGCTACATTTACCAAAACCCTAAAAATCGAAACCGTAATGCCAAACCGTTTGAAAATTGATTTCAACGTTGGCAATAGAACATATTTAAGCTCAGGAACATCAGCTGCTACCCTATCGGCCAAATGGCTATTCGGTGCCGTTGCACAAAACTTAAAAGCTAAGGTTGATGTAAACTTGAACACTACGGAAACCAAATTTAAAGGTTTTGAGGGTTTTAGTTTCGATAACCCAACGGTTAACTTCGAATCGCAGGTTAAAACCATTTTTGAAGGCACTTTAAACCAGAACGGTACAGCTCAGATTAACACCAACCTCAATGAGAACAATACCGCTCCTGGCGTGTTAAGGGCAAACTTTACCACCAAAGTTTTCGAACCAGGAGGTAATTTCAGCATTGATAATTTTAGCATACCCTATCATGTATATAGCAGTTATTTGGGTATCCGACCAGAAAAAGGCGACCGTTTGAGTGGTATGCTGGTTACTGGCAAAGCGCATAAAATCGAAATTGTAAATGTAAATACCGATGGAAAACTGTTGAGCGGAACCAAAACCGTTCAGGTAGAATTATATAAAACACAATGGCGTTGGTGGTGGGAACAGGACGATCAGTATACCTACGCTAACTTTACCCAAAACCAGTATAACAAATTGGTAGAAAGCCATCAAGTGAATCTGACTAACGGAAAAGGGAGCTGGGATTTACGTGTTGATGAACCAGAATGGGGCCGTTATTTAATTTTGGTGCGTGATGCCAATGGTGGACATGTTACCGGAAAATCTGTTTATGTAGATTGGCCGGGCTGGGCACAGCGCGAACAGGGCAGCAACCCAACTGAGGCGTCTATGTTATCTTTCACTGCTAATAAAGAAAAATTTACTGTTGGAGAGGATATTACCTTAACCATCCCAACTGGTAAAAACGGAAGAGCGTTAATCTCCATTGAAAATGGAAGCCGGGTATTAAAAACCTTCTGGGTAGATACCAAAGCCGGACAAACGCAATTTAAGTTTAAAGCCGAGAAAGAGATGGCACCTAATGTTTTTGCCAACATTACTTTATTGCAACCTCATGCACAAACGCTTAACGATTTACCAATTAGAATGTATGGTGCTATTCCGCTTTCGGTTGAAGATCCGCAGACCATCCTGAAACCAACCATAAAAATGTTGGATAAAATCAAGCCTGAAACCGAAAACACCATCACTGTAGCTGAGCAGAACGGCAAAGCAATGACCTATACCATTGCCCTCGTAGATGAAGGTTTATTAGATTTAACACGTTTTAAAACACCTGATCCACATGGTGCATTTTATGCCCGCGAAGGTTTAGGCGTAAAAACCTGGGATTTATTCGACTATGTGTTAGGCGCATGGGGAGGGAATTTGGAACGCATTTTAAGCATTGGTGGTGATGGTAGCATCAACAAGAACTTAAATCCAGCAAAAGCCAACCGTTTTAAAGCAGTGGTTAAATTTATGGGGCCATTTACTATTGGCAAAGGCGAAAGTAAAACACACAAATTTAAATTGCCACAATATATTGGTGCGGTAAGAGCTATGGTAGTTGCCGGACAGGATGCTGCATATGGTTTTACCGAAAAATCAGTTCAGGTTAAGAAGCCGTTAATGGTTTTGGCTACTTTGCCAAGGGTTATCGGTCCGGGAGAAAGTTTCACCTTACCAGTAACCGTTTTTGCTACAGAGAACAATCTTAAAAATGTATCCGTACAACTCCAGGCAAATAATTTAATTATTCAAGGTAGTAACAAACAGCAGCTTTACTACAAACAAACAGGTGAGCAAATGACCTATTTCGAGGTGAAAGCACCCAACACAGTAGGCATTGCCAAAGTAAAAGTGATTGCACAAAGTGGAGCTGAAAAAACAGTTTACGATGTGGAAATGGATATCAGAAATCCAAACCCCTATGTAACCAATGTGGTGTCTGCAACGGTTCAGCCGCATACCAAATGGGCGGTAAACTATTTGCCAATCGGTATGACGGGTACAAATTCAGGTTCACTTGAGGTCTCTTCTATTCCGGCGATCAATCTTGGTAAAAGATTGAGTTACCTTATCCAATATCCGCATGGCTGTATTGAGCAGACTACTTCGGGTATATTTCCTCAACTCTTTTTAGATAGATTAAGTCCGTTGAATGAGCAGCAAAAAGCCACAACAGAGAAAAACATTAAAGCTGGAATAAACCGAATTAAAGGCTTCCAGGCTACAGATGGTGGTTTGTCTTACTGGCCCGGAGAAGGTACTTCTGATGAATGGGGAAGCAATTATGCCGGTCATTTCCTGGTTGAAGCACAAAATGCTGGTTATACCCTTCCCGTTGGTCTTTTGGATGAACTGTTGCGCTTTCAAAAATCAAAAGCCGCCAACTGGGCACCAAATAGCAATAATTTTTATGGAGGAGATTTATCTCAGGCCTATCGTTTATACATGCTTGCATTGGCTAAAAAACCTGAAATGGCAGCAATGAACCGTTTAAAAGCGTTTGAATATTTATCAATCGCTGCAAAATGGCGATTGGCAGCTGCTTATAAACTGGCCGGACAAAATGATGTTGCTCAAAATATGATCAGAGGTTTAGATACATCCATTCAGGCTTACAAACAATTGGGTGGAACTTATGGCTCCGATGTACGCGATGAAGCCATGATTTTAGAAACCCTAACCCTACTCGGTCAGAAAGCAAAAGCTGCGAGTTTACTACAACCTTTAGCTGCTAAACTTGGCGAAAACACCTGGTACAGCACCCAAACAACCGCTTATAGTTTATTGGCTATTGCAAAATTCTGTGGTTCAAACCAATCGGCAAATAAACTGCAATATCAGTATGTACTAGACGGAAAATCGGCACCTGTAAGTTCAAATCAATACATCAACAGTACACCTGTAACTTTTAAAGGAAATACGGCTTCTATTACCAATAATGGCAATAATGTATTGTTTGTCCGTTTGGTTTTAGAAGGACAGCCAATTGCTGGTCAGAACAATTTCTTGCCAAACCGACCAGAGGTATTGGATATGAACGTGACCTATAAACGTTTAAACGGTAAAGTACTGGATCCGACTACCTTAAAACAGGGAACAGATTTTTATGCGGAGGTAACCGTAAAAAATCCTGGCCGAATGGGTTATTACGAACAAATGGCGCTAACACAGATTTTCCCTTCAGGTTGGGAAATTATCAATACCCGCGTTAATGATAATCAGAGCATTTTAGCCTCATCTCCTTTTACTTATCAGGATATCAGAGATGACCGCGTTTTCACCTATTTTAATGTAAGAGAAGGCGAAAGTTTAGTTTACAAGGTATTACTTAATGCCTCTTATTTAGGTAAATATTACTTATCAGCTGTTCAATGCGAAGCAATGTACAATAATGATATTTCGGCTACTGAAGCAGGCAAGTGGGTGCAGGTGGTAAAGTAAGGGATTGATGTAAATCGCAGATACTGGTCGTAGCGAGACGCTACGACCTATAAATACATTAACGTTGAATTGATTAACACTGACCGAGAATCTTAGCGAGACGCTAAGACTAGATATCTATTGCAAAATAAAAATGGGAAGAAAGTACAAATTTCATGATAATACTAAACTCCATTTTGTGACTTTCACCGTTGTAGATTGGATTGACGTATTTACAAGGCAAGAATACGTTGACATTATTTATGATAGTTTAAGGTTTTGTCAAAAACAAAAAGGATTAGAATTATATGCCTATTGCATTATGACAAATCACATTCATTTAATTATTGGAACCGAAGATGGAATTTTATCTGACATTGTACGAGATTTTAAAAGTTTTACTTCGAGACATTTAAGAAAAGCGATTGAGAATAGCTATACTGAAAGCAGAAAATCATGGATGTTAGACATTATGAAAAAATTAGGAAATCAAAATGAAAGAAATAAAGATTTTCAATTTTGGCAACAGCACAGTCACCCCATAGAGCTCGATACTAATGAAATTTTAGACCAGCGTTTAAATTATATCCACCAAAATCCTGTGAAGGCAGGCTTTGTAGAAAAAGAAGAAGATTGGATTAACAGTAGTGCCGGCGATTATTATCAAATTAGAAAGGGGCAAATCGATCTTATTATTATTTAATAACTTTTTAATATTTTGAAATAATAAATGTCCAGTATCTAGTGGTAGCGTCGCGCTACGACTTTTGGAAAAAATATATAATAAATGTCTTAGCGAGACGCTAAGACTAGAGTTAATAATTAAATGAACAAAATCCCAAAAGTTTTCCTCATTTCGGATGTTATCTGCTTGGCCCTGCTTTTGGCTTTTCTTTTTTCGTTACCCTCAAAACTGTTTAAAACACCTACTTCGTTTGTAATTGAGGCAAGCAATGGCAATTTATTAAGTGCAGCAATTGCCAGCGATGGACAATGGCGGTTCCCTGTGGCAGACAGCGTTCCTGTAAAATTTAAAGATTGCATCATTGCTTTCGAGGATAAGCGGTTCTATAGCCACTTTGGCATTGATTTTCTGGCCATGAGCAGGGCCATGCGCCAGAATTGGAAAGCTAAAAGCGTAGTTAGTGGTGGTAGTACATTAAGTATGCAGGTAATCCGTTTATCGCGAAAACAGGACCGAACAGTTTGGCAGAAATTATTGGAGGTAATTTTAGCTTTACGCTTAGAAACAAAATATTCAAAAGAGGAAATTATAGGCCTATATGCGGCAAATGCGCCATTCGGCAGCAATGTTGTGGGCTTAGAAGCGGCAAGTTGGCGATATTATGGTCGCAATGCCAAAACCCTTTCATGGGGTGAAATGGCAACATTGGCTGTATTGCCCAACAGTCCTTCTTTGGTTCATCCGGGTAAAAACTCGACGAGATTAATTAAAAAAAGAAACGATTTATTAGATAAGCTGGCTAAACTAAAATACATCGATCAGGCAACGGCCGATTTAGCTAAGCTAGAACCCGTTCCAGGTAAGCCTATGCCTCTACCCCAAAATGCGCCGCATCTGTTGAACCGTTTTAAAATAGAACGAGCGAGTCTTAAAATCTCTTCTACCAGAATTACTTCTACGCTGGATGAAAATATCCAACTAAAAGTTAATGCCATATTAAAACGGTACAATAACCGTTACCGGGCAAACGACATTAATAATATTTCGGCGCTGGTACTCGATGCCAAAACCGGTCAAGTAGTAAGTTATATAGGTAATATTTATCAGCCAGAAAATGCTGACCTGCAAAGCCACGTGGATATGATTAAAGCGCCACGAAGTCCTGGCAGTACCTTAAAACCCTTGCTTTATGCCAGTATGATGAATGATGGCTTTATATTACCGCACACATTAGTCGCCGATATCCCAACTCAAATAGCGGGCTATTCACCACAAAATTATGACCTGGGCTACGATGGTGCCATTGCTGCTGATAAAGCGCTGAGCCGCTCCTTAAATATCCCTGCGGTGAAAATGCTGCAGCAATACAAATACGAACGTTTTTACGATAAACTAAAAAAACTTGGAATAGGAACACTTAACCAACCAGCAGATCATTATGGATTGTCGTTAATTTTAGGCGGTAGCGAAGTTACGATGTGGGATTTGGCCAATACCTACATGGGCATGGTGCGCACGTTAAACCATTTCAATACCTATAAAGGTTTGTATAACCCTGAAGATTATAAACCTGCAAGCTATTTCAATAGCGAAAATAAAGATGAAAAAGATTATCAGCGCACCTCTTTTTTAGACCATGGTTCAATTTGGGCTACTTTTAATGCAATGGAAGAGGTAATGCGCCCAGGCGATGAAGGTTTATGGGAGCAGTTTTCTTCATCGCAAAGAGTTGCCTGGAAAACTGGAACAAGTTTTGGCTTTCGCGATGCCTGGGCTGTTGGCCTAACGCCAAATTATGTGGTTTGTGTTTGGGTGGGCAATGCCGACGGAGAAGGAAGACCTGGCCTGGTAGGGATTGAAGCAGCCGCCCCGGTTCTATTTGATATTTTCAGGTTATTGCCCAATGGAAAATGGTTCGAAACACCAGCCACCAAACTTAAAAAGATAAAAATATGCAGGCAGAGCGGTTATAAAGCCGGAGAATACTGTACAAATGTGACAGAAGAATTAGTGCCTGTTGCAGGAGAGAAAACTGCCGTTTGTCCTTTCCATAAATTAGTTCATTTGGACAAAACAGGTACTTTTAGGGTTACCGACCAATGTGAAAGTATAACCCATATGCAGCACAAAAGCTGGTTTATTTTACCACCAGCAATGGAATATTATTACAAAATAAAAAATAGCGATTATAAATCCCTACCTCCTTTTAAAGATGGCTGTGACCTTTCAGGTGGAAATAGTGTAATGGAGGTAATTTACCCGAAAAACAATGCAATAGTTTACATTCCCTTAGAACTAGATGGAACAAGAGGTAAAATTGTGATTAATGCAGCGCACAGAAATTCCAGTTCGAAAATATATTGGCACATTGATCATGAATATGTAGCCACTACAACCAATTTTCATCAATTAGCAATCAGTCCTCCTCCTGGCAAACATACTTTAACCCTGGTTGACGAAAATGGCGAAAGGTTGATACAGGTTTTTACAGTTTTGGATAAAGAAAAAAACAACAGATAAAGGCAATTTATAAGAAAAAAATAAAACACAACAAACTGATAATAAAAAGATTATAAAAATTTAAACTACTTTCAGTATATTTAGTAGAACATTTAGAATTTCAAAAATTTTCCTCCTTGTGACAGTTAAGTTTTACCTTAAACCAATCTTGTTATGACTAGTAAATTCGGTTTTACCAAAATGGATATTAATGAATTTGAAACGTGGATTTCAAATTTAAGAGTTGCCCGAACCATCATACACATTCAGGAGCACCACACCTGGAGTCCGAGCTACATCAATTTTAAGGGTAATAATCACTTTGATTTACAGCAAGGAATGAAAAGTTACCATGTTAGCCATAATGGCTGGATGGATATTGGTCAACATTTTACTACTTTTCCCGATGGTACAATTTTGACGGGTAGAAGCCTTGAAAGTACCCCTGCTTGTATTTTGGGCTTCAATATGAATGCCATTTGTATTGAAAATCTCGGGGATTTCGACACAGGAAAGGATTTAATGACCGTTGAGCACAAAAATACGATTGTAAGAATAACGGCAGCACTATGTAAAAAATTCGGTGTCGCAGTTAACAGCGACAATGTAGTTTATCACCATTGGTTTAATTTAACCACCGGGGTAAGAAACAATGGAACAGGCAATAATAAAACCTGCCCGGGTACTAATTTTTTTGGCGGTAACAAGGTTGAAAATTGCAATCAAAATTTTTGCCACTGGTAAGTGCAGCTTTAAATGGTGCCGTTCCACAACCTGCACAAAATATTATAAAATATATTGCAGTTACCGCCGATAGCTTAAACATTAGGGAAGACGCGAATGCCCAAAGTAAAAAAGTTACAGGAGTTGAGCCAGCAACCTTAGGGGCTATTCTTCGTGTGTATGGAGAAAAAAACGGCTGGTATAAAATATCAGCATCACAACAGCATTGGGTAAATGGAAACTTCACCAAAAATGTAATCAGGGCAACTGTAAATGCCACTACCTTAAATGTAAGAAGTGGGCCAGGCACCAACTTCCCCAAAGTTTCTGCACTTACAAAAAATCAGGAGGTTTTTATTGTTGAAGAAAGTAATGGCTGGTGTAAAATAAGTAGCGATAATAAATGGGTAAAGAAGGAATTTTTGAATTGATTTATTTGATACAGCATTTTAAATTACAACGCTAATATTATTCCGTTTTGCTGCTTTAAATAATATTTCTGGTTTTTTTATGCTGTTTTTACTTAGAATCAGTTCTGTTAAATTAGGCATATTACCCGAATTCAATAACAGAATGGCCGCTTCGTCACTGATGTAATTCTCACTTAAATCTAAGTGCTTTAGTTGTGGGATTGTACCCGCTTCGACTATAAAATGAGCGCCCTCATCACTAATCGTATTCATCGATAGGTTAATATTTTCTACTTGTTTAAAAAGCTTAGATTCCGTAATAATTTGACTTCTTTTTCCACTTATCCCGCAGTTTCTTAACGTTAACGATTTAAGCGCCATCAATGTTTCCGGGTTAAATAAAATTTTCAATTTTTCGTCAGAAAGTGTAAGCCCGTTCATATTAAGTGTATTTAACGCATCCAAAAATTTTGAATGGGTTAGCTCAAGCATAGCCTCTACATTAACGTTGCTTCTATCAATATTGATTTCTGCCAAATTTATGGCATAAACAGATGAAGCAATAATTGCTAACTCATTACCTCCCATACCTTCATTTCTATTTATTGCCATGCTACGGGCGAGCAATGTTATATCGGTAAGTTTTTGGTTATTGATTACCCTACCCCATGCGCTATTTACCCGCCTTTGTGATATAGGCCAATCTACCATAAGATTATTGGCCAGTTTGATTGCATCAAGTCTGGCTTGACCGATTGGCCAGGCAAAAAAAAGCTCGATCAATGCATTCCATGCTTCATCAGATGGTCCGGAGGTTACAATAGCTTTGATTAAAGTTAATCTATCTTCATCAGAGAGATGATCAATTTTATCGGCCGCTATATAATGCAAAAGGTAATGGTACAAGATCTTTGTTTCAGTCATTTTATTTTTTATTCATACCGGGCCAATATCTGGTTAAAAGTGTTCATCTCTTCTTCTGAAAGCTCTGGTTTTAGCCGCCACCCCGCTTCTTCATCTACCAGTAATCCTGCTGCCCTCAACTCGTTTACCATTGCTGTGTAACGTTCGGGTTCGAGTTGTCTGCGCAAAGCATACACCCTATTGATGCCATCATTGGTTCTATCTTGGCCAGGGGTTGCCGATGCTGCAATTACAACATCAAACTGTTCGCTGGCATCGTAACCTGGTATTGGCGTCATTTCGCGATGTGCATCATTACAAAATGTAATTAAAGGTGTTATATCCGTGCGGTGTCCTATCGCAAAAATACGGTTATGTTTTGGTGTAATGTGTTTCACATCTACAGCATACCGCTCTAACGGTGGTGCCACAATGTTGGCATCTACATCAAAATTGCGGGGATTAAACCTGACAAATTGTTTAGGTACACCTTTGTAACCAGTCGCCAAACTACCAACATAATCTATATCGTTTATCGGGCCGCTAAAGTCTACATTGGGATTTGCTGCCCTCTGGCCTGCAACCCAGCTTATAATCTGGTTTTTTGCAGGAGGCCATAACCGTGATAATACGCGATTAACAGCCAGTATTGCCGCTCTCCAATCGTCTCGCCATAATTCGGTTCCCTCTGCATGAATTCTTTCAGTCAATTCTTCCAGACTTTCATCAGAGCCAGTTTTTTGTTTGTACCAAACTGCAATATCATGAATTCTTTGACTTATCCTACCCTCCATTTCATGCAGTACATCTCTTTCAAAATTATCCACCAGCTCCTGAGTATCTTGTCTTTGTAGATCTCTAAATTGTGCTTTAAACTCTTCAGTCCTTAATTTTAGCTCATCCATCCAGGCTTTTCTATCTCTTTTTACCTGGAAATTTGTATCAAATTCATTGTACCATTCGTTATGCTTGCGCTGTATAAAATAGTCCCAACTATCCAAACGATTAAAAAGTCGCCTAAATTCTGGCGATGTAGGCGTATCATCAACTCTTCTGCGGTCTTCGTCTATATCATTATCAGGATTAAAATCTAAATCTCTTTCTCTACCTCCAAAACGATCTATTACCCTATTGCGTAATTGTTCACAATAATCTGGTGGAAGTTCATGTCTATCACAACTGGCTAAATCCTGTTCTTCATTTCCAGTTGGCGTTCCATAGGTACCAGCCGATCTGCAGTTAGGTGTGAATATACTTAATGATGTTGTTGAATAATTGCCTGATGGTATTTCGGTATGATTAGTATAGTGATTATAAGGGTACCGAATGCCGTAAATTTTAGAAGTTGCATACCTTGTATTATACTGTTCACGATCGATGTACGAATCGGCAACTGAAGAAGATAAGGTAGAAATATAATTAAAATTATCAGGTACACCTGTTGCCGCCTGTGCTTCTGCACGGCAATTGGTTCTGTAATCTGTCCATCTTTCTACTCCCGCTGAAAAATTACCCGAAGGCGTTCTCGCGCTGTA
This sequence comes from Pedobacter sp. ISL-64, assembly GCF_018613605.1. GTDB lineage: Bacteria > Bacteroidota > Bacteroidia > Sphingobacteriales > Sphingobacteriaceae > Pedobacter. Next base: position 537,840 of record NZ_JAGGPU010000006.1, read on the forward strand.
ATGATAAAAGTCGGGTCCTACCTCACCTATAGGGTCATCACTGGTTATTACAGGTGGTACAGGGCCAACTGGAGCTACAGGAGGTACTGGCTTCGCGGAAGCGGCAAAATACATTTTTCCATCATAAGGCGGTAAACCAAATGCCCAAGCCGGACAATTTCCGGCTAAATTATTACAGCCACATTCTATGTTCGCGGCCATATGCCAAGGTAAAATCATCGCCCAGGCACCTGTTTCTCCTTTAACATCAGCTGCCCAATCAAATCCGGCATCGTGCTGCCTACAACCATCATGTGTATTACAATCTTGAAAATCGTCGTATATCCAAGTAATTCCAGTAACTGGATCAAGAATTCTTTTCGTTCCTAAATGCTCACAGGTATCGCAGTTTACCCCACAGGCTCCCCTACATTCGGCCAAGCTTGTAATGCCAGGATTTTTCTGATATACTTCCATAGGGCCTGCAAGTCTAGGTCCAGGACCAAATTTACGCCCATGCCCCGTACCTGTTGGATCCCAACTACCACCATTTTGTGATGGCAGGTAATTCAGGGCTCTTAAAATACCACATAAGCCGGTCAAAAGTGGACAATCATCTGTAAAACCCTGGCTCCGATCGATGGCCAATCCAACATTATCAAAAGGAATACCGGTTAAAGTTGGCGTAGCTACGCTAACACCTGTAACCCCAACACCAGGTACACCGCTAATGCTACCCGATAAACCAAGTGAGGCTGCTGCATCACCATGCCATTCGTATGGTTGCCAATAAATCCGGCAAAGGTTAAAGCCAAGCACGCTCAGCTGCGCATAAGCACCAGCAAATAAATCAGCAGCGACGCCAAAATCCAGATCTACATCAGGGCTAGCCGTAATTGTACCTCCGCCATATGATAATGAGCCACCAATATGTGTGGTTTGCATACCAATAGCCCTAACAAATACAGCCGGGCCACCTTCGGCACTTAAGAGCGGAATACTTACCGGTACGGGCACTGGCCCAACTGGTATAATTCCGCTTAAACTAAGTTCACCTTTTATTCCTCCCCGCAATTCTGCACCTAATGATAAAGCACTGGTAATACTAATACCTCCGCTGATGCTGTAGTTGCTGGTTAAAGGATTGATTAAAATATGTGTCGGGTCGAAACAAATTGGTCCTATCTGTACCTGAACTTCTGGTGTAATACTACCTGTAATACCAACTTCGCCCGAAATGAATACGTCAGGAGCGATTGGCATAGCAAAAATCGGGATCATTAAATCCTCCTCTATAGCATCCAGGGTAAACTGCTGACTATGTCCATCCAACGGGCAACCACCAGGAATATCAATTTCCAAACCACTGGTGGTTATTCTTACATCTACACCAAATGCATCGGCCAATGCCTGTGCGGCCTGGCCCGCCTGGGTTGCAAGCCAATCTACCGCATCTACACCCGCATCGTAAACTGCACCTGCGGCATCAGATACGGCTCCACCAACAGCACTTGCGGCGTCTCCAACGGCACCAGCCGCATCGCTCAATCCTTCACCTACTGCATCAACACCACCCGCTACATCTCCTGTAAATTCATCCCAGCTATATCTCTGTATTTCTGGCGATGCCCCTTGCTGCATGGTATGCGTTAACTCATGTGCTAGCAAAAACTTTCCGTTTTGCGAATTTGGGTTATACTCGCCTTTATTAAAGTAAATATTATTGCCTACGGTAAATGCCCTGGCATTAATGCTATCGTTCATTTTAGCGGCGTGGGAAGTATCATGAATCCTTACTCCCGAAAAATCGCCGCCCATCTTACTGCCCAAATCGCGACTAACATGTCCAGGTAAAGTGGTTCCTCCGCCCCTTGTTGCGGCAATACCAGATTGTACACTCGATGGTGCATTGCCTCCAGCAGCAGAAGCTGATTCTGATTTGGCTTGCAATGCTTCTGGTTGATCTATTTCTTTAAGTTCTTCCGCTTTGCGTGATAATTTTTCTTTTTTCTCGCAGCTTGCACATTTACGCTGTAATTTAGGTTCATCTATCTCTTGTTCTTTGCGCGATGCTTGCTCCTCATGTTCACAACTGGCACATTTACGTTGCAACTTAGGTGGTTCATTTATTTTAGATTTTTCTTTTCTTGATGCTTTCTCCTCGTTTTCGCAACTGGTACACTTACGTTGTATCGAAGGCCTGACAGGGGTTCTCATTACTGCTCTTTCTTTACGCGATACTTTTTTCTCCGGTTTACAGCTAGAACATTTACGCTGCACACTCATTCCTGATGCGGGTGTACCAGAACCCGACATCGCAAAACCTGTATTAGACGGCATTCGCATTACCCGTTCGGCTACCTGATCGGCCTCTTTCTCTTGCGGATCGTTTATGGCACCTACTTTTAGTTTAGCCTGAACACAACCAGCCCCAGGCCTGCTATGTGTAACAGACTTAGCTTGAGAATTTCCATATGCCAATACAGTACTCATTGCTACAGTGTTCGTCCTGATTTCTTTAATTCACGCTTAATACCTTCTATAATATCTTTTTGTCTTATTTCTTTGCCCCCATCTTTAAGCATCTGCATGGTTGCATACTGCACCACATTGATGATTACGCCTCCTGTAAGTTCGAATTTTTGGGCAATCTCATTTAAATTTACCTTTTCCTCCAGCTTGGTAAACGGAGAAAACCCTTGCTCCCAAAGTATAACACGCTGATTTACCTGAGGCATTGGAAATTCGATAACCGATTGAAATCTGCGCAAAAATGCCTGATCGATATTCTGTTTAAAATTACTGGCCAGTATTACCAAACCATTATGATCTTCAATCCGCTGCAACAAATAACTTGTTTCTTGGTTGGCATACTTATCCCTGGCATCACTTACATTTGTACGTTTTCCAAAAAGGGCATCCGCTTCATCAAAAAAGAGTATCCATCCCTGGTTTTCTGCAGCATCAAAAACCTTTGCCAGGTTTTTGCCTGTCTCGCCAATGTATTTACTTACCACTCTACTTAAATCAATCCGATAAACGGGCAAATTATGTTTTTTACCCAAAACTGCTGCAGCTAATGATTTTCCTGTTCCGGCCTGTCCATAAAAAAGCGTTCTAAAACCCGGCTTTAATTTATGCCTTAAACCCAAATCATTCATCATGGTAACGTTGTGTGTTAACCAGGAATTTAATAATTCTAAATGTTCTATTGTGTGCTCAGGTAAAACCAAGTCACTATATTCCATATTGGTTTCGATTAAATGAGCCGGAAAATCGGCCGAAAACCGGGGCTTACTCCTTTCTCCTGTGGTAAACTCTTCGAACCAATTTTTATTAATATGTAATGGGATGCTCGAAATGGGTTCGCCTGGCGGAAGTGGTTCGTACTCTAAAACATTTAAGGCAAAAAGTGGATTTCTGGCATCAAAAAGCTTTAATAAATCAAAGCGTAACATCAAGTTATCAGATGCCAGTAAAAACAAAAATGTTTCTGCCGTAGGTAAAAAACCACTGAATACATTCCCCTTTTTTCCTCCAAACTCTGTAAAAATTTGTCCTGTTTGCGGATTAGTAACTAAAAATATATCTAAACATTGGGGTTTTATCTGACTCACCATTGCTAAAAAAAGCAAAAATCGATCAGCAAATTTAAGTTGGTGCTGGGTTAAAAATCTGGCGTAAGTAGAATCAAAACCACTTAAATCTGGTGGTTGTATATTAAAAATGCTAGCCCCTATAGCAACGCTACCTGCATTTATGGCACTACGCAATTGCAACACTTTTTCGAACCAGTTTAACTCGGCCAAAAGTGCATCTGCGTTTCCCCGCAAAAGCGTGGTGTTTACCAGTTCAGATTTATCAAATAATTGTTCCATGGTAAGCGTATTATGGATAATGACCAGGGTAAAGTGTCTAACAAAACATCCAATCCTTTTCTTTCTACATGTAAATTATAATTGCCATCCTTAAAAATTAAACTTCCATTCCGTATTAAAAATGTTTGTGTCAAACCTTCTATCGAAGTGGAACCTAATTTTGTCCAATGTTTAATCGCCGTTGCTTTTAATTCTGCACTCTGCTTTAATTCTTCTTCCGTAAATGTGATCTCGTTGAGTTTTATTACTACTTCCGGATCTGCCCCGCACAATATTTTGTTAAAAATCAAACTGCTTTCATCTTTAGGCATTTCGTTATAAACTAAATAATGCAAATACACTATTGCTTTATGCCTGTACAGTTCATCAATAAACTGATTGGCATTAAGCAATTGCAAAACATTAAATAAATTTTTAAAATATGGATACAAAATAATCAGACCTGCATTTTCGATCAGAATAGATGCATTATCCAGTACTTTATTTTGCTTTATCATACTCCTTTTACTTACTTCCTCTTCTATAATTAATTCAGGTTTGGGCAATGCTTTGCTCTTTGTAATTGCTGCTAGTAATTTATTAAAACGTTGAAGCACAAGTTTTTCTTTTTTGAGCTTAACGGCAACAATACTGAACTCAATGCAATCAACTAAAGCCGCTTTTAACGATGGTTTATACTGCACGAGCGAGAAAAGCCAAAGTCCAAAATCATCCATATTTTGTATCTGCTCATCCTGTTTTAAACCTTCAAGCCAATACTCAAGTATAACATTAAATAAATCATGTTTAATATTTGGTTCTAAATATTTTAAGAGGATAATATCTGTTTTAAAATGATGGTAATGGTAAAAAAACAGCTGCTTGTTAATGAGCTGGATTAACCGGTTATAACTAGTAGAGTTGTGCTTTAACGCTACAATAAACTGATAAAAAAGATTTCGATCAATATTGAAAAGCCTCAATAAAATTTCAGCAGGTTTAAAAGCAATTTCAGAAGGTATCCACCAGGGCTTTAAGCCTGTTTGGCAATAAAATGCCAGCGATTCATAATCATTAGCAACAGTTCCACTATTACCGGATAAACCTGAGTTGTGTTTTAAAAGTGCTTCAGGGTGAAACTTCAAATTTTCGAGGAACAAATCAAGCTCCTTATCTAAAACAGTAGCAGTATTTATTTTATTGAAATTGTGACTTTTAAAATAATCATATATCTGAATAACAATTTGTTCTTCAACACTTTGAATCAACTTATTTAAAGATAAATTACCCAAATCAATATCTAATTTATCGATGCGAATGGTATTATTTAAGGCAAATTCATCGAAAATGGTATTGAAGATTTCCGGTAACCTGGTTTTACAAAAATGACCGATTTCTGCCTGCACCTTTTCCCAATCCTGTTGATTATCAACAGTGAGCAACATTTTTTGCGATTGGATAAGGTGTTTGTTCATGATATTAGTTCTTTCCAAATTCGAAATTTTCCTCAACGTCTATATTTTTGATTTCAATTGACCGATCTTGTTTAATGCCTAAATGAAATGCGTCAATTACTGTCATATTATAATTACCGGGACTCAAATCAATACTATAGGTTTTTATGGAAACTTCATATTGTTTAATTACCTCGGCACCTGTTTTTGCATCATTTACTGAAATTAAATAACGTTGGGCACCATTTAAAGTTCCATATACCTTATAAGTTTGTGGGGTTATTCTACCCATGCCAATAAAGAAAGTTATTTTTGCTGCTCCTACCTCTTCGCCGGTTTCACTTTCAACAATTGCGTATTCAAGTTCATCTACGGCAATAATAGATTTCATTGCCCGGCTATTTTCTGCCACCTTTTTCGGATCAAGGCTGTAAACCAAAATCTGTTTTTTCAGATTTGATTTAGGCTCGTAAATTTCTTCTTCAAAGCTTACTGAACCTAAACCCGGGTCACTTTTAACAATAACCTTATATTCTCCTGGGTGATATAGATTATTGAGCACCTGTATCTTGGCTGTGTTTATCCTACTTTGATTATATACCACAAAACGCGAAATTGGAACCACCAATGGTGTGAGTTCTTTATTGACGTAATCTTTCACATCACACTCGCAGCAACTGTCGTCTTCGTAAAGGGTAAAATCGGCAATTACATTCGAAGCGATATTCTCTAAACCCTGTTTGCCTATTTCTTCAACCAGTTTATCATAATGTTCATTAAACTTTGCTTCAAATCCACTTAAGTATTTACCTCTGTTTTTCTTTGTGCCTATTACTACGATCTCTTCTAACTCCTTCTCTTTTGCTCCTTTTTCTACCGCCTTACGCTTTTCATTAAGTGCAGCTAAATGGGTTTCGTACTCTTTTTGTGCATCGGTTTCTTCTCTCCTGGCTTTTTCTATTTCTTCAGCACCTATTTTCTGCTTTTCTGCCCATTCAGATTTTATTTTTTTGGACAGTTCGCTGATCTCCTTTGTTTTGGATTCTGTATTTTTTCGCAGTAAAACTACTCTTTCTTTGTATTCCTTTTCAATCGCTTCGGTTTTAGTGGCATCACCTTCTGTCGATTTGAGTTCTTTTCTTTTCGTTTCCAGCTCAGTTTTTAAGAGAGATTCTTCGTTTTTGATTGCATCGCCTGTTAATACCTTACGTTTATTTATTTCGGCTGTCCTACTTTCTAAAGTCTTTTTTAATTGAAGTTCAGTTTGGGCCAGTTCATTTTCACGTTCTTGTATACGTGCTTTTATTTCTGAAGACTTTATTTCGTAATTGGCTTTAATGGCCTTTTCGGCAGTTACGAGCTCGGCCACCTCTGCTTCTTTATGGGTTACTGGCACAGCTTCAGGCGCTTTTCCAATGGTTTGGTATTCGATTTCTTTGCCTGTATGGTACAATAGCAATAGGGTATTGCCTTTATTTACACCCGCCAGGTGTTCTACAGCGCCTGCTTTGCGGATATAATCATAAAATGAAATATTGGTAGCCAGGCTTTTATTCCTTTGCGACCTAATATCGGTTAAGGTACCAATATTGATATAAGGCCTGATCATTAATACATTTAAGCCTCTATGTAATAAAGTGGCGGCCATGAGATAAGCCATTAGTTCTGCATTGCCTTCATTATTGATAATTTTGACCATGAGCTTCATCCCACTTACATAGGTTACAATTAAATCTGTATAAGCCGATTTAAAGCGGTTTTCATCAAAATCAGAAAACTCTAAAGTAAGTGTAGCAATTAATTCCTCTATGTTATCGTTAAACCGGGCCACCAAGTGCAATGCTTCACGCTGCAGGTCGTCGGGTGTTTGCTCCAGTCTGCCTTTGCTATTGTTTATTTTGCTATAATTGGCCTGGTTGATGCGTTCGTTAACCATGCCAGCCTTAATAAAAACAGTATTGATATTGCTGAATGTAGATTTTTTCTCTGCATTAACGTCTGAATCACTGAAAGTTTCCATTCCTGCTGCATTTGTATGCGTTGTAGCTTCCTTTTTAACATTTGCACCACTAACGGCATCTCTAGCTGCATCTTTTACGTCATCAAACCTTGCTACCATTTTTTCAGCCAGGGTGCTGTATTTGATTAAATTATTGAGATAATATAACATTACATTGCGCCATACCAGATATTGTGAATCGAGATCAGGATAACGGCAAACTGTTTTCACTGTTCCACCTTCACCCATAAAAATAGAACGGACCTTAAAAGGCAGATTAAAGCGGCGCTGTAGTTTTTTATACTGCAAAACGGCTGCATCTTCAGGCATGGCTAAATGGCCTTCCGTTCTAAAAAAACTGGTATCGGTTAAATTAAACAGTAGTGGTGCTTCTAATTTGCTCATACCGTACTGTTGCAGGTTTGCTGGCATTTGATAGTGATAACTGAGCGGTTTGCCATTATCGCAGCCATGACATAAAGATTCGTTCCAGTACTTTTCAAATTCATCGATATTGGGATCGAAATAAATCGGGAATGCCCGCTTGCCAATGTTTTGCCACTTTTCTTTACTTGGTGTAGCCAAAATGCCCCTTTCACCTTTTTCGGTTAAGGAATCGTAATAACCGTTTAACATGGTCAAGGTTCTTCCAAAAACCGAAACCAGTTTTTTGCTCCAGTCTTTATACTCATTAAATAAAGGTGAATACTCAAATTCCTGACGGTAAATAGAAGGAGGACAAGCCTTTGTACCCAACATCAAATGCATTGGAAAGGCATCTTCATTGGGTAAACAAACGCTGTGCAGATGCATGGCTATACAGCGTAATTCTTCGTAAGATTTTATGATATCCTCAAAAGCATCGTACACATATTGAAAACCGTAAGCCTTTCCGCTTAAATACTGAGCGGAGAGATCTGTCAATTTTCCTTCCCACATTGATCGGATGTTATCAAAATCGACTCCAGGAAAATGACGTACCAATGCAGGTAATTCTTTATAGATTATGCCTAACTGTTTGCTGAGTTTTTCTAATATAGCCGCAACCGGACTCAAATAGGCATTAATTAAAGCAGGGTAATTGGTCGCTACAATAGATGTAATTAATGCCCGTGGATATTCGATTGTTTCTAAATTATATAGCGCGGGGTACATCGCTCCACCTTTATTTTTATTAAAACTATTAATATCGATAAGGTCTGTTAGCTTGATCAATAATTTACGCACGGTGAAGGTATTTTCTTTACCTAAGTCATCGCAACTTTTGCCTAAACAACTTTTAAGATCCCTTGCTGCCGATTCCAGAAACAGCACAACCACATAATCGCTTAAAATCAACGAGGCATTAATTGGTGTGGCCGCCACCGCAGCGGCATTGTCTACAGTAACCAGTTCTAAAAGCGGAGCTTTATTAAAATATTTATAATCTAATGCATCAGGCGAAGTATATGGCTTAAAATGTGTTAAATCGCATTCGCCCAGCGAAATTAGAAAGCCCCATGAGGTAACCCCCACCCCTTTTGAGATATGAACGGTATTTACACCAAAAGTTGCATGCAAGCCACAAACAATCCCTATTCCAATCAATCTAGTCCTGGTTAATCTGCTTTCCTGAAACAAGAACTGTTGCATGGTATTAAGCTGACCTGCCGTAAGTACCTGGTTTTCTTCAAAAACCGTTGTTTTATTAATGAGTTCCATAGCTAGATTAATTAAAAAATGCCAATGTTAGTTTGATTTAGAATGAGCGGGTTTTTCTGCACTTCGTTTTCGTTGCAGCTATGCAGCTTTCCTGATGGATAAACACTCCTTAAATCCTGTATTATTTCTATAAAATTTTTAAGTGCCTTAACTCTTTCGGCATCGCCAGCACTTGTGGTATTGATTTGAATGAGCCAATTTTTATATGCTTTTTCGAACTGACCCATTTGCAAAGGATTTATCCAACACACATTGAGTACAACATGCGCAGGACATTCTTCCCTCAATGTTTTCTCAATAAAAGTTCTAAAATTTCGATCACGGAAACGATCGGGCCAATAAGGCAAAACGGCTGTCATTACAAAACTATAGGTATCGGCAATTTTGCATTGTACACAATCTACATCCGTATGAATGTTTAATAGTTTATCAAAATCACGTTTTTTTGGCCTTAACAGGATATGTTCAATCAAGTGGATGCCTTCTCTATCAATAAATGTCTTATTAAAAAAAGCAACCATATCCGAAATGGCCAGTTTTTCCATCCCAGCCCTGATTACGATTGTTTTTGGTGTAACGTTTTTAATTGCAAATAACGTGGTATAGGTAACTTTGGGTGCTACCATAAAATCGAGTTCAATATCAGAAATAATGGTTGTTTTATTATCAGAAAAACTGATGTTTAGTATCTGAAAATCGATTAAAATGGCTAAAGGCTTAATTAAGCTCATGGTATCGCCGATACGCAATCTATCAGTCAGATCGGTCCCGGTTATGGTTAGCTTACGGCCATTTTCGTATAGGTAAGCGTTAAATGTTTCTGTAAAACTTAATTTTCCATCAGGATAATTATCAGGGAGTGTTTCATTAATTTCCACCTTGATATTTGGTCCCAATGCTACCGTATTATTTACGGTATAGGTGCCATTATTGGCTAGCGAATCAACAATTTTAACTACTGGCGAAGCCGTGCTGTCTTCTATAATTTCGGCCAAGTGATAATTGTAATTTTTCCCTTTATCCTTACCAATAATGTTATCATAAATATCGAATACTTCGAAATGGTAATTAGGAGTGGAAACGGTTACATTTTGCGGTTCGCAACGGTAATAATCCTCATCGGCAGCAAATCTGATTAGTTTCCAAAGTAAGCTAATCTCGGTATCCGCCGTCGTTTCAGCCGCGTCGATTCCTTTAACTTCTGGCCCTTCAATTTCGCCGGTTAGTATTACTTTTCTACTTGCATCTTCTGTAGGTTTATCAAATAATTGGTATGTTATTTTATGGAGATGTGGTGTTGTTGTATTGTTAACCGTATGCGAAAGCACTTCGAAGTAATTTAAAACCGGTGGTGTTAAATTTTTACGGCTCGACAAAACCTGATCACATAACTCTTTGGTACATAAATTAATATGACTTTTAATTAATGTATTGGCTGTAGTTAAGGTTAGGGTAGTATTTTTACTTTTGGCAATAATTTTTTCGTTGATTAAATCGGCCAAAAGCAAAACCTGGAATTTACCAGCAACACTACCCGATACAATTTTATAGTTATTGATATGTACTGCAGCACTGATCAATTCCTCCATAGCAGATTGAGCAGCCAATACATCTGTAAAACTGTCAACACCCTCAAAAAGAACTTTGGTTAATACCTTGGTTTCGATATTCCAGCTTGTGGATACGGGCAGGATTCGAAACGCTTTCGAAAAATGTAAATCTTCTACCCCTTTAGCATCTATGCCCAACAGTAGGCTTACTCTTTTTTCGTAACCCGAAACATTTTTATAAAACCAGGTAAGTTCATTGCGGTAATTAAATGCCTTTCCTCTATTGCTGCTAATTTCTGGGTAGGCATTTAAAAACGATAATTTATCTTTTATCAGTTCTGCCCCGGCCTTTTGACCGTCAATGGTGTAGGCAATTAAAGCATAATCGCTAAACTGCTCGCAAAAGCGGGCCAACAGATGATCGAGAAAGCGGTTTTTGCGTTTTTCAAAATCGGTTTTACTTTCGGTAATTCCCTGCAAATGTTCCGTATAACCATCAATAAATATTTTTTGTTCAGTGGCATTGGGCACAATATCTACATTACCTGCGGTTGCCTTTAAGGGTTCGCTGAAGTACGTTTTATTTAATAAGGGCTGACCAAATTCATCCAAATCCTGATTTAAGCTAAAAAGTGCTTTTAAACCATTTACCTGTTGCAGATAACCATATAACAACTGATCAAAAAATGACAAGAAACCCTTAAATTGTTTGGACTGGGTTATCCGAAGATTTCTTTCATCATCGGTTGTAGGTAAATTCGGGATCCCTTCGGAACCTACGCCATAAACCATTGGAAAATCTTGTTGTATTGAGGTATAATCTGTAATTTCTCTCCAGTCGCCCACTGGCAACGCGTGATCTAAAATTGGGTTTACAGGGTAACGTTTCCTCGATTGGGCAAAAAGTCCTTTATATTTTGCTTCCATTTCATCTTTATCAAACGAAAAAGGAAGGTTGTGTTTGTAGAATGATAAATTAGAAAGATTAGTGGATAACCGGGGCACATAAAATTGATCTATCGCTAGCGAAAGACACCACTTAACACTTTTCTTTGATATATTCAGTACATTATCCTCTGGAAAATTAGCCAATTGTAACCCGCTAACCGATTGAACAACCTGTTTGCCATCAATTTTAACATCCATGATAATCCTGATCAGATCGCTGACATGGATGGTACATTTTTGTTCGGATGCATTAAGTTCATCGTCGTCTATAAAACCATGTTCCAAAGCTGGGCCATCAAAAATATCTTCGGTCGCTTTTCCCTTGTTTTTCATATCGGGCAAGCTATAGAAATATACATCAGGTGATAGAAACTGTGCAATCTGAAAATAAATTTCGGCGGCAACGGTTGCAGCATCAGCAAAAGGATCTATTTCTATATCGCCGCAAATGGCAATTTCTTCTACTTTGAGTGCCCTGGTATTTAAATAATCTTCGCAAAGTGGCCGGTTGTCATTCAACCTATCTTCAGCCTTTTTTATAATGCTCTTTATTACACCTATTTTGCGTTTGTAGGTTTGTAATAATCCATTAGGAGCATTAAAAATGAAGTGGTTTAAATCGACATCAATTGCATCAAGACCTACAAGGGTAACAGGAACTTCGGCAACCGTCTTAGTACCAGCAAGGGTAACCGTGTGGTCAGTGTCGTTGCTATCAATTAATTTATAATCATCAGGCAATTCATCGACAGCTATTTTCAGCGTTTTAATTTTAGCAATTATTGAAGCATCGTCATTAAAATCGATACTTAAATCGTCCCAGCGGGGGAAATGAATTTCTACCTTTATTTCAACCCCTTCCAACAATGGATCGGGCGCAAAATTATTAATGATGTATATGGCAGAAATAGAATTGGAATTTAAATCGCCGTAGGTTACCGATTGATCAAATTCGATCAGAAAATTATAAAGCCCTTTTACAAAAAATCCTGTCCCATCCGTAGCAGTCGGGAAATAGTCTAATTTTTGTTGTAACTGATTTACATAAAGTTTCATTTCAGCCTCATCAGCAGGAATTACCCAGGCATTTTTAATACCTAAAGTTTCTGCTCCTGCCTGTACCGCCACATCCATTAAGAGTTTTCTAAAATCTTTAATGGTAACGGGAGCGTTGTGTAATATCTGCCTTGCGGTGAAAAAATTACGGAAGTCGATATCAGCATCGGCAGAATTCGGATTACTGGCAAGCAAATCCTGCATATTGAAGGTCAAGCGGTAACCTAAATCTGTTATGGCATAACAAAGTGTTTCGAGCGTTGTTACCCCCGGATCGTGAAGGTTATAATCGCTCCAATTGCTTTTACTTAAAGCCTGAATGCGGTTTATGCCAATTTCACGTAGTTTATCAAACTGCATGCTATCCTGTTGCGGATTATTTTTCGATATGGTTTTTAAATCGCTCATTTAATTACAACCGCATTCGTTAATTGGAATAAATTTACTGTCTGTTATTGCGTTGTCATTGCAATCGGCACACTCGCAATCCGGATTATTGATTCCCGGGATATCATTAATATTGATGATGCTATGCTCGGGATAGGCCGTTAAAATACTTGCCGCTGTAGCAGTTTCTGCTGTTTCTAAATCTTTTGTCGATATGTCTTCTAAACCCGCTGACCTAAACAGATACATTTTAACGCAGGTAATGTAATCTACATAGTCTAACTTTTCGAGCTGATAGATAATGGTCGATTTTTCTATTTTACCCCCAAATTCCATCTGTGTAGCAGCGTTGCTTGTCCAAGGGGCCAAAAGTGATTTAAGCTGCGTTTTAAGTTTAGGCAGATAAATATTTTCTTCGTATCCATCACGGAGTTTGAGATGAAAATGAAGTTTGATTTCTTCAAATATTGGATTTTGAACATTCAATTTTGCAAATACCGAATTGGTTTTGGCCAGATAGGTTTTAATCTGCTCTAATGTATTCTTAGAAACTTTCGGCTTTAATGGATTTGGTGCATTGCTGATCGAAATATCGGGTACGGCAATAATAGTTACCTGGCCAGGCGATAAAGAATTATAACTGCTCACATTTCCATTATAAAAAGTATGGTTAATGCATTTTGCAGTGTAAACATTCGGGAATTGGGCTAAAATAAGGCGTTCGTAATCCCACAGGGTAATGGATCTCCTTTTGTGCCGTAAAATTTCACTAACCCTTAAATAGTATTCATTACCGCTCTCTATTGCCTTCCCATCAAATGAGCCATAAGGTTGAATTACCTTTTTAACCGCGCTATCGGGTTCTTTTAGCTTGGTAATCACCCCTGCTTCGATAGCTATTTTTTCGGGCACAACCTCATCATAAACAGCAAATTGAGCTTCACTGGCTTGTGCAGTAATGGAAATAATATCGCACACTGCAGCTGTATTGCTTATTACTGAAGCCCTTAGCCACAACAAGCCGGTTGGCAATACAGTATTATCGGTATTTACGGTTTTAGGAATATTTAAGGTAACAATGCCTGTGGTTAACAATCCGTTTGTCTGTTCTCTTAAAATCTCTATGTTTTTAAATTCTTTCCAGATGTTATGTTGAAGATAGGCCCATGTTACTATTGCTTTATCAAAATCGGGATCGGCACTGCCCTCACTCACCTGTAACAACAAACTTAAATTTTGCGGGACAATTGCATCGCTTAAGCCAATGTATAACTCGCCTTCGTTGGATTTATCAGGAAGTAACGACACAGAACCGTGTGTAAAAGGATGTGCTTCGGCAAGGCCGAAAGCCTCCATAAAATAGAACCTGTGTATGCGGTTATCATAAGTTGACTTAACATCGCCAGCTACCGAAAGATTTAAGGTGGCTGTGCAGCTATAATCGATCGTTAAATTCTGGATGATCGGTAAATATGGTGGATTGGGCAATTTAGGCACCGTGGTTTTACCAATTACCGCTGTACTAAATACCAGTTGATAATCGGCCTGGCCAAATGTACCTTTGGTAAATTTAAGTTTTAGGTAGCCCCGTTCGGTCTCAAGGTTATAAGCATCATTTACTTCAGTGTCATAATCTGCATCGAAAGTATCGGGTATATTTAAATCTGCAGAGAACTTTGCATTGGGTGCGACTGTATCTGCTGCAGTAAAGAGTGCAACCTCTGCTGAGGTAGCATTTATCCAATTGCGGTGTAAGAGAAAGGAAACTTCGGCTTTAAAATCACTATTGTTAACATATTTGGTTGCATCACGGCCATTGCTAGTATTAGCCAAATTGGTGTAAAGTTCGTAATAAGTAACAAAAGGAACGGTAGGTAGGCCTAAATATTCAAAATTTAGCTTTAAACTGCTAAGATCATGCTGAAAAACCTCGTTGCTGCCTATATAAAAATTAGCACCAATACTGGGAATCGGACCAAAAATCTCCATAGGCTTAGCAGCATCGAGTTTACCTAAACTGTTCTGTACAAATAGATTTTTTACCCCCTGTACATCCGTTTTAATGGCCACACTATCTATTGCGGCAAAGGTTAAGCTATTATAAATGTTTGGGCTTGATAGTATTTCTATCTTCAATACCGGAAAAGCTGTTCTGAAATCTTCTAAGTGAAGTTTTTGGCTATAATCGACCAATTTAGGTTTGCTTTCATCGACCAGGATCACCATTTCGAGCACACTGGTACTAATGAAAGATACTGAAGTAATGTCTACTGTTGTCCACCCTTTTTCTGCGGTAATACTGGCCTTAAAATTTTCGGGCTTAATTACCGGCGCTGCCAGGTAAGGCGCACGATAGGAAAAGGTAAGTGTTATTTTACGTTTGCCTTCGGCCATTCTAAACAAAGGAGAACTTATGGCAAAACCAATATTGGCTTTAATTCTGTCAGTATTGCCAAAAGTATCCCAGCTTCCATCCTGGTTGGCCAGCTCTCCCCCATTGCCATCACCAGAATTAGCGATTGGTGAAGTATAAATTTTAGTTTTTTCAGCTTTATCTACCAAAATGGATTTAATGCTCGCTACCTGTGTATGACTAAAGCTGAATGAAGATAACAGCTTATAAAACTGTTCTTGTTTTTTACTGTTTTTGCCTGCTTTAAATTCAGTTTTATCGTTTAATATGTATTGCGAAATGTGTTTCGCCAATTCTACAATCAAATATACTTTATCGGGCTTAGCAGCTTTTTTTTCGAAGCCTAAAACCGTTTCAAAAAAATAATCTAAATGTTTACCTGTAAACTGGTTGAGGTCTTTTTGGGCAATGGCATATAAATCCAAAAAAGAATCGAAAAGCGCTAAATGCGGTTCTGATGTACCATCTTCTTTAATTTCATCGATATTAAAAACACTTTGCCAATCTGTTTTTTTCTCTGTTCCATCAAAATAGTAATGGTTAATGTAAGCAGCCAAACTATCGCAAAATTGATAAAGGCTTGCTTTACTTCTTTCATCAATGGCAACAAAAGATGCATCCAAAGCTTTTGGCAAGCGGTTTAAACGGTTTGTTCCGTTTCTTGGTGCAGTATTTTTATTGCAATTGGTACTCATTTTATTAAATATTTGTTCCTTCGGTTAAATAATATGGGTAAACAATATTGTTCCGGGTATTGGTGCTTCTAATGGTGTACTCTACCACCAGGTTGATTATCCCAAACTCTACATTTTTAAAAACATCGAGTTTATCGAGTTTAATGCGTGGCTCGTAATAAATAATTGCCCTTCTGATCCTTTCCGTTATCCGCGTTACCAGTGTAACATTAATGGGTTCAAAAATCATATCTTCTACATTGCAACCATATTCAGCCTGCATCACCCTTTCGCCAACCGCTGTTCCAAACAGGATCTCGAGGCTTTGGTTAATATCAACCACATCGCTTACCATGCTGGTAGCAAAGCGTTTTATACCTTCGTATTTGACTATCTCTGGTGGAAAGGCCCATCCCTTACCTAAAAAATTGCTTTCTGTATCCATATTTAACCTATTGAAACTGTCGGACATCCAACTACAGCACTTGCCCCGCATATACAGGTATCGCCTGTTCTAACTGCCGGCAAACCACCTATCAACACGGTTGCACTTCCTGCCGAAAAAGGGCTTACCGTTGGCTGGTGGCTATTAGGCGGCAATACACATACATGATTGTCGCCAACTACACAGGCAGGCATACCTCCAATTAATACCGTAGGTACACCAGGGCCTATAATTGTTCCACCATGGTTTGTGGTATCGGTAACTCTTGCTGCGTTTGCCATATTTTTAATTTATCTGCACCATGCTTCCTTTAACTTTTGTAATGGCCGATGAACTTACTTCGGTACCCGCGCTTCCGCTTAACTTTAACTGTGCGTTGGCATTGGTCGTAATATTTGTTCCATCTATTTTAAAATCGCCTGATGCTTTTAGTATGATATCTTTAATACTTTCTATCTTAATCCCATCTTCGCTCATCTCTATTTTATTCCCATTAATATCCTGAATAGCAATCTGTTTCTGATCTTCATCCAGTGTAATAAAATTACCTCCGGGTGTTTCTATCTTTATGATCTTCTTTTCATCATCAAACAATACCTGAAGTTTTGATTTGGTAGATAATCCCTTTAAATAGTTATCGTCTTTTGCTTCTAGATGAGGTGGAAATGAACTGCTATACAATCGACCTAAAATTACCGCATCACGGGGATCATCATTTATAAAACCAATAATCACCTCATCGTTTATTTCAGGATTCCAAACCCATCCATGCTCTTTTCCTGCATCTACACTGGCCAATCTTGCCCAAATACCATCGCCTTCATTTTCGACAGTAGGCAAACGTACCCTTATTCTATTTTCACCGTCGGGATCGCTTTCCAATTGGGTAACAATACCGATCTGCAGACCATTTACCGGTGGGATGATTCCAGTGGCTGGCTTTTCTACAATATCATCGAAATTGTAGCTGTGCAATTTTTTATCAAGGCCAAACTGCACATGGCTGTACCAGGCAGCTTCGCCCGAATAGCTGTGGATTACACCTGTAACCCAGCATTTCCCACTAAACCTTTCGCCTATACCCAATAATTCAACTATAATTCCGGGTTTTAATTTGTTATCGCCCTGCACCCTGAAATTCCCGATAACCCTGTTTAACCTGCTTCTAAACAATTGTGCCGTTGCCCATTCGGTCGATTCCTGTTCGGCTACATTACCCGAATGATATAAGCTATTATCTTCCCAGCCCAACACTTCAGCCAAATCATCGCCAGAAATATTACCTTGCTGGGGCAAAGTTTTTGCGGCCGATGCACCTTCTTTTACTTCCTGATTGGTATAATTCCAGTTTTTGGTAAGCACCTGTGGATATTGAGTTCTAGCATCCATCTGGGCTTCAAAATCATAAATCTCCGATCCGTAGGTATAAGTTGCCGTACTTTCCTGACTGGCATTAGGCATACCAATAATTAATTTTCCTGCTTCGGTTACAACCAAAGCACTGTTTAGTTCGGCCCGGGTAACAATAAAATCCCAGTTGCTGCAATTAAATTGCACCAGTTGTTTATGCTGTAAATCCAATCCGTCAATATCAGCGGTAATCCCATTCTGGCCTACCAGATCGGTTATTGCATCGCTATCACTTGTGTCTTCCCATATCTTGTTTTTTCGCCCTGCGGTAAGTTTAACGGCTTTATCCCTACATTCTATTTCCATCTGGCTCCCATCTTCGTTAGCCCTAATGGTCTGGCTGATAATTAAACCAGAGAATATCACCTCATTTTCGCCATTGTAACCAGCGGCAATGCTTATTTCGGCCCCTGGAATAAAATTGGTTCCATTGCTTAAATCGAAATTTTGCGCAGCAGCGCTACCATCCATTACCACCACTTTAGCTTTGGGTATGGCATTAACCAAATTGGTTACCACAATTTCTAAAATACCAACAGCATCGGGCAAAACTTGTCCGTTTACGGTAATGCTAAAGCTTTGTACTCCTGAGTTGGCTGGCATGGTATATTATTTTTCAATCGGTGGAAACGAAATGTTTTGTCCTTGTTTTAATTTCCTAAAATTGTTCAGTTTATTGGCTTTGGCCACTTCTAAATAATATCTATCGGTTTTATAAATATTGTAAGTCATTAATGGAAGCGAATTATCGCCTTCAACCTTTCTGTAATGTGTTAAATCGGGCGAACTCCGCCGTTGTTCGTTAGATTGCTCGGTAAGGGAGGTATAACTGGTAAAAGTGCAATCTGTTTTAGCCCTTAACGGTTTTCCGGTATTATCGAACAAGGTGTAGGTAACTTTAACAGCGGTTAACATTCCCTGAAAAGTGAGCTCGCCCCAGTGTATTTTTAAAAAATTTGGCTGATGGGTATCTTCTTTAATTTTAAAACAGGTATCGATAAATTTTTCGATTACTTTATGTACTGTTTTATCATGCTGAACATCGGTTTGAAAAGTAGAATTGCCCGAGTAAGAAGCTGATGTTGCATCCCACAAAAGGTCGAGGTTTAACTCCTTGCCCCTTGTTGATTTAAATTCGCCAACACCGTCAGCTGCATTTACAGGGGCATCCTGATCGAGTTCATTTTTATAATCAATAAAATAAGTATTGGGATTGTACAATACCTTAAAGGTTTCGATTGGCGAACCCGAAAAATTATTGTCAGAATAAACATCTATTACGAGTTTTTCTAAATTACCCAATTCATCATGAAGCTGACTTAAAGCCATAGTTACCTCTCATTCTTATTTTTGATTTGTAATCTCAATTCCTCCAATGCCTTTTTCATTTTCTTATCTGTAGCCGTTTGGCCGGTTCTACCTGGCAGTGTCGATCCGGCTACGTTATTGGTTACTGTTGCGGTAATATTTAATTCTCTAATTTCTACTGGCATATTTAATCCTTTAAATTTCTACCCGCCTGAAATATTGATGGGCAAACTCGATACTTTCGATCACCAATCCATTTTGTTGTGCGTTAAAGCCTTCTATCGACCACCGAATTGGATATGCATTTACAAAATTCCAGGCCTGTAAGGGTTGATGTTCATCGTTAAGCAAAATCAAAGTGATATCTTTCGGGCTAAACGTAAAACTTTCTACACATTCCTTAAACCACTGCATGGCCTTAGAGTTAAATAGCAAACCACGCTTTAGTGTAAGGTTACTGTAGGTTATTGCCGTTGGGAGTTTATGCGCAAAGCGATTTTCTCCTCCTTCCTTATATTCTTCGGTAGCGATGCTCGATTCTAAACCAGTGGCATCGGTAAACCCTATATCGTCTACGCCATCATAAGACAAGCCCTCTATCTGCAATAGAAAATGAAATCCAACAGGAGGATTTGGCGATGGTGAATTGGATATAGAGAACATATGGCCTATGTAAATTCGATGCTTAAACCTTCATGTGCTAACTCAACGGTTTCTATGGCCACCTCGTTACCGGTAGAATTTAGCGTTGGTCCATCTACTTTTGATGGCCAGGCCTGCCTAACTTTCCAAACCACCACAGGCTCGTGACTTTCGTTCAGCAAACTGATGGTAAGATCTCTCCGCTCTATTTTATTTAAACTCACGGTATTAAACCATTGAAAAAGTTCATTATCACCCTTGGTTATGCCCCTTTTCATCGAAATTGCAGTATACTGCTGCATTCCCGGCATTTTGGTAACATGATATTCTGGTGAGTTTCCCTCGCGATAATCTATCGATTGTGTTTCTACCGTTAAACCACTAACTTCTGTAAAACCAATTCGCGAGCCGCCCCATTCCACCTGAAAGTGAAATACCGGTAATGGATAAGTATTAGCCATAATTTTATAATTTATGATGAATTATTCTTGTAGTTTGTGTGAGAATTTCAGGATGATAAATTCTGCAGGCCTTACAGCTGCCATACCTATCTCCACATTCATTCTACCCTCTAAAATATCGAGGGAAGTCATGGTGATTCCTAAGCCAATCCGAACGAAATAGGCATCATCGGGTTTTGCACCCTGCAATGCACCCTGGCGCCATAGCTGGTTTAAAAAATTCTCACACATGGCTTTTACGCGCAGCCAGGTATTGGCATCATTTGGTTCGAAAACAACAAATTCGGTGGCTTTTTTAACGCTTTCTTCTACAAAATTGTAAAAACGCCTTACTGAAATGTACCTCCATTCGTTATCGTTTCCGGCCAATGTTCGGGCACCCCAAACCAATGTACCTTTACCAGTAAAAAAGCGGATTACATTGATGGATTTACCTGTAGTTGGATCTATATTTAGTGTTTCCTGCTGTTGTGCGGTCACTTTTAAAGATGGGCCGGTAACCATTTTTATACTCTCGTTAGCTGGCGCCTTCCATACGCCACGATTGTTATCAACCCGGGCCATTATCCCTGCAACAGCACTCGATGGTGGTAAATCAATTACATTTTTATCCATCTCGTTTGTTAAAGCACGATAAGTATTTAAATCCATTGCTTTTATATCTGATAAGGTTGCGTCGTTGTACGGTCCGTTAACGCCATTTACCAAATGTTTTACCACAATAGAATCATTGTAACCGTAGCTTAAAGTACTTTGTAGCCAAGGGTAATACACTGCACCATATTTTAAATATTCGGCACTGATATCATCTCTAATCACTCCGGCATCGGTAAAGGGAGAATCAGATAATACCCAGGCATCAAAAATTGCAATCCGATCCTGCAGTTTAGCACATTGTGCCAGAGCATAATCATAAACATCTTTATAGCCCGAAGTTGCACCAAATGAAGTATGTTTATCGGTAAGCACAAGCATGGTGGGTTCATCTACTTTCGCAACAGCATCTAAGCAGGCTTTAGCCGCCACATTGGTTATGGTTGAGGCGTAATTACCGCTAGAAACAATGTAACAGGGGCCTCCGCCATTTGCGTAAAACATCTGTATAGCATAATACATATATCTACCGCTTGCTGCACTTTTTTTGGCATCGCAGGTAATGATGCGTTTAACAACTTTACCAGCAACTTCTGTGTCGGTTATCGTTGGGATTCCGCTGGTTTCAAAAACCGAAGTTTCTGAATTGGCGCCACCAAAATATTTTTGATAATCGAGAAATGAGGTAATGCGGATAGGCGTTGGTAATTTCGTTACTGTTGGCAGAATATCGTTTCCATTTTCATCTTTAGCAAATTCGGTTCTACCCATAAAAGCTGGAATGGCCGTTTCTACGGCCGCTATTGATGCAGGCAGTTTACTTATTTCCTCTATATAAACGCCAGGGGTTTTATAATTGGTTGCCATAATTTTAAGATTTTGCTAATAAGTGAGAAAATTTAAGAACTATAAATTCTGCTGGTCTAACAGCTGCCATTCCAATCTCGATAATCAATCGCCCTTCCAAAATGTCAAGGGCTGTCATGGTGATGCCCAGACCTACATTTACAAAAAATGCATCCTCAGGTTTTGCACCAGCTAAAGCCCCTTGTCGCCACAGTTGATTTAAAAAATTCTGGCACATGGTTTTTACCCGCATCCATGTTTTGGCATCATTAGGTTCAAACACCACGAATTCTGTGGCTTTTTTTATCGATTCTTCAACCATAATAAAAAGTCGCCTTACGGGCACGTAGCGCCACTCATTATCATTTCCCGCCAATGTTCTGGCTCCCCAAACCAAAGTTCCCCTACCTGCAAATTTTCTGATTACATTGATGCTTTTTCCTGATGTTGCATCTACATTGAGGTAATCCTGTTCTTCATCACTTATTGTGATCAATGGTTTATCAACGGTTAAAAGACTTACATTGGCCGGTGCCTTCCATACGCCGCGGTCGTTATCTACCCGGGCCATAATGCCTGCAATGATACCCGATGGATAAAGTGGAACAGTATATGCATCCAGCGCTGCTTTTATTTGATTGAACAGGGCAAAATCATTACTATCGAAACCACCTTTTAAAAATGAAGAACTTAAAGCAATCTTGGGGATATTTCCCTTAGGATCGTAAGCAATTGGAATAGTATTTCCGGCATTGCCTGCTGTTTTAGCAGTAATGGTTACTACAGCTAAATTTGCAGCAACACCTACCAAAGTCATTAAATCGGCATTACCAGCAATTGCGGCTGTTAAAGCGGCGGCTGTAGCGGTTTCGTCGGCACCGATTACAATGCCACCGGTACCGCCAAAAGTAAAGCTAAACCCAGCTATGGCAATTGAGTGTCCGGTTAAAGTTATTCCATTTATGGTTATTGTGGCTGTGGCTTTTACAGGGGCTACGACAGCCGCAGTATCAATAATTTTAGTGATTGCTTTTTTGGTGTTTACAACTTTCTTATAAATACCGAGGTTACTCCCGCCACGGTTATCAGCCGCAATTTTTATATTTTCGTCAGCTACCCGGTTATAAGTGGCTCCAGTTTGTATTTGTGGATAATAGGTGGCACCGTATTTAAGGTTATCTGCACTAACAAAATCATTTCTAAATTTATCGGCCGCTAAATAAGCTGTTGTTAAGCCCGCTTGCGGTGTATCCATTATGGTAAAGCGGTCTTGCAGTTTGGCACATTGTGCCAGCATGGCATCATTTAATTCTTTGATATCCGTACCGGAAGTTAAAGCTGTAATTTCGGGGATAAGCAGGAGTGTGATTTCATCTTCTCGCTCGCAAGCCTGTAAACCAAGTTTTAGTTCAGACTTCGTTATTTCCGGGGTATCATCAAAGGTACCAACAGAAACAACCCAGCAGGGACCGCCCCCATTTTCATAAAACATTTTTACATGATAGTATAAGATATAGCCGGAAACTGTTGTGGCAGGACTAATATCAATCTTTGGTATTAATTTACCTGGCTCGGGTTCATTAATGGTTACTTCCAGTACTTCGGGAAAGGCACCACCAAAGAAAACTTCAAACTCCAGCAGTGAGGTAATACGCACCGGGTTATTGATAGCGAAAGCTACGCCATTTTTCTCCCGCTTTGCGGTATATCCAACAAAACCTGGTATTGCGGTTTCTACTTGTGCAATTGATGGGGGTATTGTCGAAATCTCTTCAATATATACTCCTGGATGTTTATATGTTAGCGCCATATCATCATGAATTATTTTTAAACATATACATATATTTTACTCTCCTCTCCCGCTTGTTTTTCGGGCATCGGGTTTGGCAAATTCTTGGCTAAAATAACTTCCGTTCCACCATCCTTTTTACTCAGCTCTAAGCCTACTTTTACCTTTTGATAAAAAGGGATCTTAACATTGCTTTTAAATAGTAATATATCCGCATCGGCTATTTTATTAATCGGATCGGGATCATTGGCAGGCACAGGGTTCCCTGCAAAAGTATATTTGGCATAAGCCGGAATGCCGCTGGGCGTACCATCCAAACTTTTATCCTTTACCAACAAATCAAAATCATCTAAATCAATCCCACTCTGGTTAATTACATAATATTTCCAGATGGTAGATTTCCTTAAAAAATTGATTAAAAACTTTGTTTCTGTAACTACGGCATTGCTTGCTGGCAACTTTAACTCGAGTACACCAAAAATTGATTGGGCACTTAATCCGTTGCTCTTAAAAATCTTATAACTCAGTAAATCGTTTCCTGTATCAGCTGCATTTTTGATCGATATGTGATATAGCCCATCGGGTAATTTGCTCATATCGAGCATTTTTTCGAAAACTTTACTGCTATTAATTTTAATTTTATAAGGACCATTAATTGGCAAGCCATCTATATCAAAAGCAATAACCAGATTATTTTCTGTTGATGAATTTAGCCTCAAGGTAACTTCGGTATTTGCCGGAGGAAGTGTAAAATCTAAATTCATTAAATCGCCTACTATTCCATCAATAATCTGGTATTCGAGATTGCTGCTTAAACCGTTGTTCGAAAAATAAATCTTTTTATTGCTTAAAAAATCCTTGTTCGGGGCTGTTTCATTTAGCTGTGTAATGGCCAAAAATTTTGCTGCATTATTGAGGTTGATACCAAATAGCAATGTGGTATCTAGAAATTCTATTTTGGGTTTCAAATCTGCTCCGATTTCAGTGATAATATTAAAACCGGTATCAAATATTTTAAATAGCCAACGTTGGTTAATGATTGTTTTTCTCGAGGCCGTTGTAGCTACAAAACTCAAATCATTGCACAAATTATCTTCATAGAAATTGTGATGCACATTAACTGAAAATAATTTGCGGTAGGCTGTCATAATTTAGTTCTTGTGTTTAATAAAATATTTTCTACTAATCCATCTGGCACCAATTGAACATTTTCCTGTACGGTAATCATCCTGATTTTATATAAAACAGAGGGCAGATAGCTATGACCGATAATACTCCAGAAATGGTTCATCTGTTCAAAATTGAAGCTAAAAAGTTCCGCACTTAAGCGTTCAATATTACTGTCAATAGCGCTTAACAAAGGAGAATTGGCCTGCGTAAACACGTTTTTGCCCTGAAAGAATGAAATTACCTGCGATAGTTTTTTTAAGCCCTCCAGGTAATCTAAAGTTGGCGATTCGGTACCGACATGGTTAAAATTTGCAGAAATAAGCACGTACAGATTCAGGTAAATATCAGGATTGCGCGTTTCTATTTCGCCAAGCATATTCCTTACCGTAACCCTTTGATCTTTTATTGCTCTATCCTCTTCGATGTTCATTAAAGTAATGCCCATCGTTTTTTCAGGTATGGCCAGTTTCCCTTCAGAAACGACACTGCTTACCACAATAAAATCATCGTTTGATGTATTGGCAATATTGTTTAGATATCCATTAATTTCTTTCGAAATAAAATCAAGTGCCGTGTTAATCATAGATAAATATTTGGAGCAGGAGTTGTTTGATAATCAAACGGTTAACATAAACTTAAATATGAAAAGTGCTATAGTTATTAACAATTTTAAAAAAAGTTATTAACAAATCAATTGTGACTAAAATTGATTTAGATTGAAATGGAACAAGTTTCTTGACATAAATCAATTTTCAAAAACACAAGTTATTAACATCTTAAAAATCAATGCATTAAAATAGCTAATAGGAATAAATCCTATTTCTATTACAAATAGATTTTTATTTTTGAAAAAAAAGAAGCAAAATTGGTGTAAATTCGACAAAAAAGCGTCGAAATAGATTAAAAACACGTATTATAAATACTACTCAAATGAATATTTTGATTTTTACTAAATATAATTCAGGAGAAAGTGATCCATTATAATCAAAAAGGTCTTCACTTTTTAACGAGAAGAAACCACGCTGAGAAGTTCAGTTTGACAGACCTTTTTTAGCTTAACCTTGCTTTTGCCAGGATCCTTTTTCGTCCAGAATTTTTAAATAGCTGTTATATGGTTCCTTAACGTGATAAAGTTGATACAGTTGATCAGTTAGCGGAAGCGATAGCTATTCATAAATGACAACTTTGTAAGCATTGAGCTTGTTTTAGATGGCTACATTCTAATATTAGTAAAATTTAAATCTCTGTCCGGGTGACTACCAGTTTACGTTCGATCGTACCATAAACCATTAGATATTGCGCTATCATATAAGTAGCCATAATTAAAGCACCAGCCTGCGGAATGGGTTGAGCAAATTTATTTACAGCGAGCGCACTATCAGACAATAAGAAAAATAAAGCACCATACAGAATAAGTTTGAAGCTAAAAATATTTACTCTCCCATATCGGTTAACGGCCATAATAGCCATAATTGTGAGAATAATGGCATACATTAAAACGGGAAACTGCATTGCCCCTAGTTTTGGCTGCAGGTAGAAAAACAGGCCCGAGCAAAAAATGGCGAAACCACCAACTGCCCATAAAAAATATGGATTTTTATAATTTGGATTTGATTTATGATCGAGTGTAAAAGCGCGGATATAAAAGATGTGACAAAGGAGAAAAGCAATTAGTCCATAAATAAAAAAACTTGGCCGGTTAGTTTGTAACATCAGAAAAACATCTCCAGCCAATGCAAAAATCAATCCTGTAAAAACCCTTTTATGGAAACGGCCTTTTAAATTGGTACTGAGGTAAAGCCAGGCTAAAAGCACCACCACAATTAGTGGTTTAGAAAAATTACGCAATTGAATATTATTTGCATATTCTGCATACAGTTGAATTACAAATACAAGAAAAAATATAAGTGAAAATAGTTTAGTCTTCATCAGGATTAGGATTTGCTTTTTGTAAATTGAAGAACCAAATTACAGATATTAACTGCATAGCCACAAAAATTACTTGATATCCGATAGGGAACTTTAAAAACAAAACAATTAAAACGCCTAAAGTTAAACGGAAATATTCGAACCTTAACTGCCATTGTTTCTGTTCTAACAAGGCACCACAGGTGATTAAAGTAAGAATAGTGAATGTTGCACCCGATATTAGCAATATTACATCCATTTTAGTGTAGGAAAACAATATTGCAGAACCTGCCACCAATGCAATTAAAAACTGAACCAAAACATAAGCTGTTAATTTGGGCTGATATGCCGGATTATACTTTTTATAAGTTGCTGCATTTATTTCTGACGCAGATTGAAATCCACCCAGGTGTGATGGAAACCAACCTGGTGGTTTAAAAAAAACTTTAATTTTATCACTGAATTTAGGTGATTGCTTTGCCGTTTTAACCAGATCATCCCAGTAATGAAGGTTTGCCCAAACAGGGTTCCAGCTGGCTAAAGGTTTGGTGATACCATAATAAACCTCTTCTTCTTCTTGCTGAAAAGTTCCAAAAAAGCGGTCCCAGATAATCAATGTACCTGCGTGGTTTTTATCGATATATTTTGGATTAGAGCCATGGTGTACCCGATGATGTGAAGGTGTATTTAAAATATACTCTAAAAAGCCCATGCTTTTAATCGCCCTGGTATGAATCCAGAACTGATACAAAGTATTGAAAGAACTTAATGTTAAAAACATAATCGGATCAAAACCAACAAATGCCAATGGAAGATAAAATACCCAGCTAAACCAGCCCTGAAACCAGCTTTGGCGTAATGCTACTGTTAAATTATATTCTTCTGATTGATGATGTACAATATGTGCGGCCCATAAAGCATTTACTTCATGACTCATCCGATGAAACCAATAATAGAAAAAATCGACACCAATAAATAGCAGCATCCAAACCCATATTGTTTTAGGTAATTCAAATAAACGCCAGTGCTCAAAAATATACTTGTAACCAAAAAATAATGCGGTTTTCATAAATATCCCGGTGAGCTGCTGCCCTATACCCTGACTTAAATTGGCAATACTATCATTAAGCCGATAATAATTTAGTTTTTTATAAAAATTATAAGCCAATTCTATTCCGATCAGAATAAAAAATACAGGTACAGATAACGCAATGTAATCTACTTTCATATAAACACGAAGAAATATTTGGCCAGCAATATTTACTTTACAATTTAGAAAATTTTTAGCTCAACATAAAATCTAATTCATGTAATATTTGTGCTTGTTTGATCTTACTTATTGATTTTTATGAAATTCAGCTTACCTTTGAAAGGCTAAACTAATGCTTTTGGCGTTATTAACTTTTCATTTAAATCATCCCATCTATGAAAAAATTATCTCTCCTGTTGTTGCTAATTGCTTCGGCATTTTATACAAAGAGCCAAACGCTAGTATTAGCCAAAGATGCCGCTCAACATATCGGTAAAAATGTAACCATTTGCGATTCGGTGTATAGTGCAAAAGCTTTAGACAAATTAATTTTAATTAATTTAGGTGGTGCCTATCCAAGAGAGCTGATCACCGTAGTCATCAATAAAGAAGATGAGCGTAAATTCCCTTCAGAACCTTCGAGCATGTTTATGGGAAATAAAATCTGTGTTACTGGAATTATATCTGATTATAAGGGCAAAAAACAGATTTTAGTTACAGATCCGAAGCAGATTACTGTAAAATAAACAGTCTAATCATCAAACTGTGGTATTATTGCCGCTTTAGCCGCTTCGATATAAAGTAAAACCTGATTAACACAAGCTGTTAAACTTTCTTGTACTTCGTGTTCCCAAAACCGCATTACGGTATAACCCTGAGCATGCAGCTGTTGGTTAATATGTTTATCGCGTTGCATATTTCGTTCAATCTTCGGAATCCAAAAACCAGAATTTGTTTTTAAAGCTGATTTCTTTTCATCCCATTTGTAACCATGCCAAAAATCGCCATCTACAAATATGGCGAGCCTGTACTTATTGATAACCAGATCGGGTTTGCCAGGAAAATTTTTAGGATGGATTCTGAACCTAACATGTTTGCCCCAAAGCGCCTTGCGCAGTTTCAACTCAGCCAGGCTATTTTTCGCACTAATTTTAGACATGTTTTTACTCCGCTGTGCGGTGGTGTAAAAACCGGCATTTTCTTCAAAGCGGGGGACTTTAATATCCTCATCTTTATATGGCTTAGGCTCCATACCAAAGAAAACCATTAATAGGTATAAATTGTTTAAAAATGGCGACAGAAAGGAGCGACATTGATCAACCTAAGCACCTCCTGATTTAAAGGAGGGGGCTTCGGCTGGAGCGTTAATACAAAACGTATAATTTATGAGTAAATTGTCGAACGGTGTGCTCCTTCAGTCGGCAGGAAATTAATCCTGCCAACCTCGTAAGCATAGATATCCTTATTATCTGATTCGAAGATTGAAAATCATTTCAACATATCATAGCGGATTATACAGATAGGCATATTTCCTTGATGAATCGTTTTATTTCCTTGATGAATATTTTTGATCTTGTAGCTTTTCTTATACTTAAATTTAGAGTTTCACCGATTTCGATCCTCAAACCGTATCCATTTCTAAAAAGCTGAAAATTTTGCATCTATTGGTATAAAATCCATAGTTTTGATTTTTGATCAACCTATACCTATGCTTTTAAAACGAAATACGCTAATTTTTATACTCATTTTACTGATTGCTGCATTTACTTGTTTAAGTTTTTTCATTGCGCAGCATCCCATACTTGATTTTGACATTAAAACTTCGTTGTTTATTCAGCAATATCATGCAGATTAGTTAGATAAATTGATGTTGGCCATCAGTTTTTTCGGAGAACTCCCTTATTCATTACTTTCGGTAGTAGTGGTAGCAATCATATTTTACCAGCAAAAGTATAAACGCGAAAGCTTATTCGTTTCAACGGTACTCTTGTCTGGATTAATTATTCTGGGTATAAAAAATGTGATTAACCGCCCACGCCCTACCGCATTTTATGTACGACTGGTGGAAATAAACCGCTTTCAGAGCTATCCCAGTGGACATGTACTTTCATATACCCTCTTTTTTGGCTTCTTGATTATTCTGATGAATACTTTGAAAGATGTGCCAAAGTTAACTAGGAATATAGTGACTTATTTATCAGCATTTTTGATGATCACCATTGCCCCATCCAGAATTTACCTGGGTGCACATTGGTTTACCGATACAGTTGGTGGTTTTCTGTTAGGCTTAATCTGCCTTTTTCCGCTTTGCTATTTTTACTTCAAAAAGAAAGCAAATTAACCCTTTTCTTCTTTCTTTTCTTTCTTTCTGATCCTGCTTAAAGTTTCGATTCGCATCCCCAGGTAGCTGGCCAAAAATTTTAGAGGAACCCTAGACTTTATAGTAGGATACCCGATTTTAAACTGTTTGTACCTTATTTCTGCTGAGGGGATTCGCGATAAAATAGATCGCTCTTGCGACATATGATAATGTATGGCCAATAATTTTCTAGCCAAAATATTGGTTTCAGGAAACTGTGCGTATATGTCGTCAATTAAACGATATGGGAGTATAAGCAGTTCTGAATCTTCCAGTGCCTGATATTGTTCCTGATATGTTGGAATAAGCG
Organism: Pedobacter sp. ISL-64; assembly: GCF_018613605.1. Lineage (GTDB taxonomy): Bacteria > Bacteroidota > Bacteroidia > Sphingobacteriales > Sphingobacteriaceae > Pedobacter. The sequence continues at coordinate 568,130 of NZ_JAGGPU010000006.1, forward strand.
TTCCCGGATTTCGAATACTACCAATAAAGTGATTTTCGTCTGTTAACCAGGCGGTAATATCTTTTCCTTCATCCATTACAAAAGCCCGCACTAATCCTTTAACAATAAAAAACAAACAATCGCCACTGATCTCACCAAGATTAGGCAAAACCTCATTCTTACGCACAAAGATTTTGAATGTTTCGGTTTTTATCCGCTCAATTATTTCTTTTCTTAATGGCTGCAGCTCATTTAAATATTTAATAAGAGAATCACTTTCATGATGGGCAGCAGTCATAATATTTCTTCGGGGTTTTAAAACGATGCAAGCTATTGCTTGAATACCGGATTTCCAAATATGGAAACGAGTTCAACAGCCAAAAAATTACAGTTGTGGAAAATTTATTTTTCAGGCTATCCGTTTTCAATACCACTTTTAGAAATAAATTATTTGTTAAATTTTCGCTTTGGTAACTATATTTTACTTAATCATAAAAAAATCTGATAATTTTGCCGCCATGACGAATAATAAACCAAAAGCTTTTCTTTTCGATCTTAATGGAACCATGATTAACGATATGGCTTTCCACAATCATGCCTGGCATAACATACTTACAAAAGATTTAGGCGCAAGTATTAGCTTCGATGCGGTTAAAAAACAGATGTATGGTAAAAACCAAGATCTGTTAGAACGTGTTTTTGGTATTGGTCATTTTTCTCAGGAACAGATTGATCAGATTTCAATCGAAAAAGAGCATAGATATCAAGCTGCTTATAAAAAACATTTAACGTTAATAGCAGGTTTAGGCGATTTTTTAGAAAAAGCAAAACAATCAGCCATTCAAATGGCGATTGGCTCTGCTGCTATTCCCTTCAATATTAATTTTGTACTCGATAATTTAAATATCCGTTCCTATTTCGAAGCCATAGTAAGTGCCGAAGATGTGGTGAATAGTAAACCTGATCCGGAAACTTTTACCAAAGGGGCAGAAATTTTAGGCGTTGCAGCCAGCCAATGCATAGTTTTTGAAGATGCACCAAAAGGTGTTGAAGCAGCACAGAATGCCGGGATGAGATGTGTTGTACTTACAACCATGCATACTAAAGAAGAATTTGCAGCTTACAACAACATTATAGCTTTTATAGAAGATTATACAGATCCAGTTTTACAAGAACTTTTCTAAATTAAAACGACCTGCATTCCTACAGGCCGTTTTAATTTTATCATTGTTGGAAAATCACCAAAACAATTATTTGGTAAATTTATATACCGAGCTTGTTTTATACACCTGCCCAGGCTTTAAAACCGTTGATGGAAAAGCGGGTTGATTTGGTGAATCTGGAAAATGCTGTGTTTCTAATGCAATTGCTGTTCTAAAATCATCTTTAGCACCAGTTTTAAAAGTATTTTTACTTTGCATAAAGTTGCCGCTATAAAATTGTAAGCCTGGCTCCTGCGTATAAATATCCATCACTATACCCGACTTATCTCCTTTAACCGTAGCCGCATGGAACATGCCCATAGCTTTTGTTTTATTTAGTACATAGTTATGATCATAACCCTTCCCAAAGGTTAACTGTTCGTTTTTATCGTTTATACGCGCACCAATGGTAGTTGCTTTGGTAAAATCGAACGGTGTTCCCTTAACCTTTTCAATCTTTCCTGTCGGGATCAGGCTAGAATCAACAGGCGTGTACTCATCTGCATAAATCTGTACCTCGTGGTTCAAAATCTCACCACTTCCATCACCATTTAAATTAAAAAATGCGTGGTTTGTTAAATTTACAATTGTAGTTTTATCGGTTTTAGCCTCGTAGTCCATTTTCAGTTCATTATCATCCGTTAAGGTATAAGTTACTTTAACATCTAAATTGCCTGGAAAATTTTCATCGCCATCTTTTGATAAGTAATGAAGCACTAAGGTATTGGCATTTGGCTGAGAAGCATCCCAAACAACATATTGGTAGCCTTTTTTTCCGCCATGAAGGGTATTCTGTCCATTATTGGTAAACAGCGAATAGGTTTTACCTTCAAGCGTAAATTTACCCTTTGCTATGCGGTTGCCATATCGGCCGATAGTTGCACCAAAATAGGGCTCGGTTGATTTTTCGTAATCATTAATACTTTTAAAACCCACTACCACATCAACTAACTTACCATCTTTATTTGGCACCAGTAAGCTAACCAGGCGACCACCGTAATTGGTAAAAATAGCCTCCGCATCATTCTTATTCTTTAGGGTGTATAACATTGTTTGTTTACCATCGATTTCCTTTTTAAAAGAATCGGCGACAAGTTTTACAACGGCTATTGAATCGTTTTTTAAACGATCAGCTGATGAAGATTTTTTGGTTCCGGACTGGCAAGATGCAAAGCCGATTACAGCTAGGATACCGAGGCTCGTTAATGATTGTAATTTCATAAAGTAGAATACTTGGTTTAGATTTTTAATTAAGTTTTTAAATATAAGTATATGACTTAACTTTACAAATAAAACGATTTAGAATAATCAAAAATGCATATATTAAATAATAATTGAATTAAACATCAGCAATGATACGATTTGTAGAAATGGTGATAACAAAATATTGAACGATTGAAAATTTTTGATTTATTTTTATCGTCTTCCTGATCCGATAACCATCAGATTTATTTCAGGTTTTTTTTTGAAAGATGAGCTAATCACAAGATTCAATGAATTCAGCATGACGATTATTATACAGTTAAATTGAACTTTTAGCGTTTTTACTGATTTGAAGATAATATTCACCTAATATCAATTAAAATCCAGTAAAACTGATTATTATTGCGGCAATCAAATCCCAAATATGAATCAAATCATTTCAACAGACCGTTACGACAAAATGCTATATCGCCGTTGTGGAAACAGTGGCATAAAACTGCCTGCAATATCGTTGGGTTTATGGCATAATTTCGGGCATGTAAACGTTTTTGAAAACAGCAAAAACCTAATCTACACTGCTTTTAACAATGGAATTACCCATTTCGATTTAGCAAATAATTATGGTCCGCCTCCAGGCTCCGCTGAAGAAGTTTTCGGAAAAATCCTTCATGAGGATTTTAGGGGCTATCGTGATGAAATGATTATTTCAAGCAAAGCCGGATATACCATGTGGGATGGTCCTTATGGCGACTGGGGTTCGAAAAAATACCTGGTTTCTAGTTTAGACCAGAGCTTAAAACGCATGAAACTGGATTATGTTGATATTTTTTACCATCACCGTCCAGATCCTGAAACTCCGCTTGAAGAAACCATGGGAGCCTTAAGTCTCTTGGTTCAACAGGGAAAAGCTTTGTATGTTGGTATTTCGAATTATAAGGCAGAAGAAGCCGCAAAAGCCATCAAAATTTTAAAAGACAACGGTACGCCATGTTTAATCCATCAGCCTAAATATTCGATGTTCGAACGTTGGGTAGAAGATGGCTTACTCGATGTTTTGGGACAAAATGGTGTGGGTTGTATTCCATTTTCGCCATTGGCACAAGGTTTACTTACCGATAAATATTTACACGGTATTCCTTCCGATTCGAGAGTAGCCACCAGTGGTATTTTCCTGAAAGAAAGCAATATTACGCCCGAGAAATTAGCCGTGATTGCCAAACTAAATGATGTTGCCAAATCGCGTGGACAAAAACTAGCACATATGGCTTTATCGTGGATACTGAAAGACGAGAGAATTACCACGGTATTAATAGGTGCCAGTAAACCAGAGCAGATTACGGATTCAATTAAAGCTTTAGATAATATAAAATTTAGTGATACTGAAGTAAAACTGATTGATGAAATTTTAAGTTAAAAAAAATCGATCGTCATTTCGACCGCAGTGTTCCAAAGAAACTCCTTCGGAGAAGAAATCTTTGAACAATCCAATAAAGATAATCCAAAGATTTCTCTCCCGAATTAACTTCTGGACTTTGCTCCAGTCGAAATGAAGACTTATTTTAACCTGTAATACAGCCTTTTACTTTTTCTTAACTAATCCGAAACTTTAACTTCGGTTTAGTCATGTAAGATTAGGGTTTTGATTTGAATTAGCGCTTTACAGGGAGCGAAAAGTGAAATGTAGAACCGGCGCCATAATTACTTTCTGCCCAAATTTTACCCTGATGTAAGTTTATAATCTCTGCACTTAGGTATAAACCAATCCCAAAACCTGAAATGGTTTTAGTTTGCTGGTTTTCTACGCGATAAAACCGATCAAAAAGTTTCTCCAGATCATGAGCCTCGATACCAATGCCGTTATCTGTTACAGAAACATGTACTTCATTTGCCAGGGCTTCGGATTGAACATAAACAGTACTGCCCTGATCTGAATATTTTACAGCGTTGCTAATCAAATTTGAAATTACAGAGCCAATTTTATCTTTGTCTGCGTATATTAATTTAGGTTCCCCCTCTGCAAAATTAATCTGATTAGTGGGATGGATTAACCTTAGATCTTCTACAAGATCACAAATCAGTTTATCAAGATCAAAATGAGATAGGCTCAAGTGAATTTCTCCTGATTCTAAACGTGATACATTTAAAAAAGAAGTGATCATAGAGCTCATTTTCCGGATCTGTTTTTGAACTTTATCTAAAGTATTTACGACAAAAAGATCTGTTGAACTTCTACTCTGCATCAATTGAACATAAGCACTAATAGAGGTTAAAGGTGTTTTTAGCTCATGGCTTACCATACTGATGAAATCATTCTTTTGCCGCTCTTCCTTTATACTGATTAGAATCTGTTCCTGATCTAGTGCTTCACGCTGCAGTTCAGTCTCTTTAATGGCTTTTTTCGCATTAACCATATCAGTCACATCGCTTGCGGTATGAAGAATACAATAAGGCATCCCAGCTTCATCCTTAATGGCGCGGTATTCGTAAGCATAATAAGCTGTTTGTAACCTGCCATCCCTTAGGGTTTCGGCCGGAATAGCATCTCCTTTATCTGTAATGCCTGTTAGCAATACATTTTTCAGCATATTGATAAAAGGCTGGCCCTTTAACTCTGGCACAGCATCTTCTAAAGGTTTACCAATAATAGAGCGGTCTTTTCCCCAAAAAGCAATCATGGCATCATTGGCCATTTCGATTACTATATGCTCGGATGTGTATATGGCTGTTGCATCTTTTGATAAGGAAAGAACCTCTAAAAGTTGATTATTATTTAAAACCCTTGAATAATTTTCCATTTATAATTAAAAATTAAAACCCGACGATGCTGATATGTATGGTAAAATCAAATCATACTAAGTATGATACAAGTTGGCCTTTATAAATGTTTGGTTATTATTAACCTTTTATCATCTGGCATTTAATTTATCGCTTATTTTTTGTTTAAGTATTCCCGCGGCCTGAGTATATCCCCCATCTGCTCCATCAACAAAATGAATGTGATCATCCTCCAGATCCCTAACATAACAAGACATGATCGATTCGTCGCTAACATAGAGGCCGTATAAAATTTCATTATTTTTTTCGAGCTGATCAAGCGCTTTCTCCAATATTAATCGCTGCTGTGCAGTTCCGGTAATTACCGTATTTATTCTACCATCTATCACCAGCGTATCCGACATTTCTACAAGCTGTTTCAGGTATTTTCTACCACGCTCCGTTCGGAAATAGATATAGCCATAAATATTGATGAGCCATGATTTGATCAGTTCAAAAAGTTTAATTTTTCCAATTCGGTGTTTCATTTCTTTCCCCAGACTGTTGAAGCTTGTTTTGAAAATCAACTTAGAAACTGAAATCGGCTGACGCTTTTCGGGTGTTCCGTAAATTTGATCAAGATGATGGATCACTTTGCTAAATACGGCTGCCTGCTGCGTTATTTCTGGAGCTATAACGATTAATGTAACCACCTCATCATTACTTTCGGGTGGTTCTATCTTATCCCAGCGGCATTGCATACCACTTAAATCGATTTCATTACTAGCAGTATCATGGCCCGTTAACAGGTAATTCTCTCCCTTGATAATTTGTTCGGCATAAGCCAGACCATCGCCCAAAACAATGGGGATAGAAAATGTTTCAGCACTGCTAAATCTGCAAATGTTAAGCGTATGGCCTTGTTTGTAAATTTCTTCAACAGGCACAATCCCAGTCCTTAAATCGAGGTTAAAATTCCGTAAGGTGTTATCTTTGTATTTCAACAGCGATTTCATCACGTCATCTACAATGCTGGGCGGAACAATAAAAGAAGCCCCATCGCCACCGAAGAAAAATGGAACCGAAATGTTTGCTTTAAATGCAATATTGAGTACGGCAACAATACTTCCGGTAGCAATAAGGTTAACATTTTCATGCAGGCCCGAATTTACAGCAGCGGTTGAACGCTTAATATCAGTGATGATTACACACCAGCTAGCAACCACTTTTTCAAATAATTGATTTTGAATCAACAATTGATATAATGGTATTTTATGAATGGGCAAATTGGAATAGAAATGGTCTTCGCTATTTTGCATGATTGGATTTAGTATATCCTAATATACGCATTCAAAAAAGCTATGTATTTCAAAAAACAAACCAAAAACTAATCTTATTTAGAACAAATAAAAATAATTTTGTAATTCCGCTTCAAAAATGCTTCCTTTGCGCCAACTAAGAATTAATCTAAATAAAGATGAATAAAAAATTTACTTTTCTTTTAAATTTTATAGCTTTTTTTCTGTTTTTGGCAGGTAATACCATAGCACAAAGCAAAAACGGATCTGTTTCGGGTTCGATTAAAACGAGCGATGGCAATCCTGCCAGTTATGTAAGTGTTGGTTTAAAAAATACTGGTAAAACTACACAAACTGATGAGAAAGGTAATTTCACGATTAAAAATGTAACACCCGGCATCTATACGATCAAAACATCAGCTATTGGTGTTTCTGCTCAGGAAAAATCAATTACTGTAGCGGCTGGTCAAACTGTAAATGCTGATTTCACCATTGCAGAATCTTCATCTCAATTGGATGAAGTAGCCATTAACGGTTACAAAACGCCAAACAGAAAGTCAGCTAACTTAGGTAAAATTGCTATTGCCCCTATGGATCTTCCACAGGCTGTGCAGGTTATTGGAAGACAAATAATCGCTGACCAACAGGTAAATAGCTTGGGTGATGTAATGAAAAACATTAATGGTGTAGCCTTAGGTGCTAATCGTGGCGCTGTTGGTGAAAATTTCTTTGCAAGGGGTTATAGCCTGGGCAGTAATAACATTTTCAAAAATGGCGCAAGAACAACTATTGGTGGCAGTCCTGAGGCGAGTACATTAGAATCGGTAGAGGTTTTAAAAGGAAGTGCTGCTTTACTTTATGGTGGTGTAACCGGAGGAGCTGTTGTGAATATGGTTACGAAAAAACCTAAATTTGAAAATGGTGGTGAGGTAAGCATGAGAACTGGTAGTTATGATCAATACAAACCAATGGTTGATCTTTATGGTCCCATTTCAAAAAAACTTGCATTTAGAGCAATTAGTACTTACGAAAATGCCGGAAGTTTTAGAGATTATGTAAAATCAAAACGTTTTTACATTAACCCATCATTATTATATAAAATAAGTCAACAAACTGAGGTTTTGGTTCAAGGAGATTATTTGAAAAGTGATTTCACTCCAGATTTTGGTGTAGGATCGGTGAATAATCAAATTGTAGATTTTGGTCGCGATAAATTCATCAATACACCTTGGGCTTACAATAAAACGAATACCACTACCGCTCAAGCCAATTTAACGCATAAATTTAACGAGAACTGGAAATTAAATGCAATAGGATCTTTCCAGGCTTATAATCGTAACTATTATGGATCAGACCGTATCCAAGCTAATACATCAGGTATTGCTGCAAGAAATCTTTCGAGAGCACTAAGTAAAGAATATACTTACAACCAACAAATAAACATCAACGGAAGTTTTAGTACAGGAAGCATTAAACATACCGTTTTGTTTGGGGTAGATGCAGATCAATCTAGGGTAACCAGCAATGCATTCGCTTATGGAAAGGATGCTAAGGGCTACATTACTACTTTAAATTACGGAAATGTTAACGTTTTCGATGAATCTACTTATTACGGTTCTGGATTAATGCCTGAAGCATTTGCGATAACAAGAACACTTGCCCCAATTTATAGGTATGGTGCTTTCGTTCAGGATTTAATCGAAGTAACTGGCCAATTTAAAGTATTGGCTGGCTTACGTTATACAGATCAGAAAAACGCCAGTTCAAGAGCCTTAACCATAGAAAGTGGCATAACAGCGCCGGGTGCAACAAAGTTTGATGATGCTTTTTCTCCTAAATTGGGCTTAATATATCAACCCCTTAAAACCATGTCTATGTATGTAAGTTATGCAAATAACTTTATTCCTAATACTGGTGTCGATATTAACAGTAATGCGCTTCGGCCATCAACCGTAAACCAATATGAAGCGGGGGTTAAAAACGATTTCTTCAGAGGTAAGTTATCAGCGAATTTAACTTATTATAAAATCATCAACGACAATATTTCGCAGGCAGCTATACTTCCAGACGGAACCACTAGCACTGTGTTTAAACAATTAAACGGTCAAACCACTAGTGATGGGTTAGAACTTGATATTAATGGAAATCTTGCTAAAGGGCTTAACTTTTTAATGGGATATAGCTATAATTTTATGCGCTATACCAATACAGCTGATGTTACTGGAATGATTGAGGATGTTCGTTTAGTAGGTACTACCAAAAATACGGCGAACGCCACTTTATTTTACACTTTCCAGGATGGAGCCGTAAAAGGTTTAAAATTGGGCGCCTCTGCATTTTATACAGGCAAACGTAATGGAGGCTGGAACGATGCTAAAAATGCACCAGCTTTGAGGCTGATTCCGCTAAGCGCATTCACTACCGTAGATTTTTCTGCAGGATACAACTGGAAAAAATTCTCGCTTCTTGCTAAAGTTTCTAACCTTACCAATGAGCTTAATTATTTCGTTCATGAAAACTATAGTGTAAACCCTATTGCTCCACGCCAATTTGTAACTACTTTGTCTTACAAATTCTAATCACATGAATAGGTTAACCAAAAAACTCCTGGTCTACCGACCTGGAGTTTTTTGGTTTATAAAGTCGGCGATCCGTATATCACCAACGCTGGTGTTCGTCTTAATTGTCTTTCTGAAATTTATGACGAAGTATACGCTAAAACCGCTTAACCCGGAGCAAAATAAAGCTCGAGGTTTCAAGGCATCTCCTTACACCAATAATATTACCTACCGGTTTATTTAACCATGAAAGGAATTAAAGAATAATTAGGATGGTACCCGATTTAAATAATTTAAAGTAATAATGAAATTCACCATGGCGGTTTACTTTTTCGATTTCATACACTTTACCCGATTTACCATATTCATCAGATAATAAATCACCAATTTTAATGCTATCTAACTGATTTACGTTGAGGGATGCTCTTTTAATTAATGTAGCTGTTTTTTCCATAAGATTGCAGTTTGAAGTATTTACGTAACCAAAAACGCTTTGGTTTTGTAGTATCGCGAATTACTTATAAACAAGAAACAAACATACAAAATTGTAGTGTTAATTAGTAATACACAATCTCATAAACCCGTTTCATGTACAACGCTTCATCTATTTTAGTGAAAAATTCGTACCATTCTTCTCTTGTAAAAACTAAACTGATATCAGGAAATGGGGTTGATAAAATAACAACCTGCCTCCCATCGGGTCTATTCTCTAAATAATCGTCGAAATCTAGTTTTTTGGTAGCCGCATAAAAAGTATCAAACTGATCAAAAGAAAAGTTCATTAAAACCCCCGAGCGCCATATATTTAAAACTTTGCAATTATTGCATTGGGCGATGGTGATGTTTTCGTTTTGAGCAAGAATAGTTGTTTTACACATGGGCTTACATTTAAAATTGGTTGATAGATTTAACAAATATCATATTATTTAGAATAATTCCAAATAACAAAGCCGATTTATTAAAAAAAAGCCCTAAAAAAATACCCCCGATTTTTGTCGGAGGTATTGCTTTTATTCTGCGTCGTAGATTACAACCTTTTCGAAGTAAACCCTGAATTCATCCAGAAAAGCTTTATGCATTGGGTGAACCTGATAAACATCATGCGCAGCTAAATCTTCAAATAACAGCAGGAGGCTAAATGTATAAGTGGTATCTACCACAGCACGCTCAATTGGTGCTGGTAAACCAATGTGAAAAGTTTTAACAACTTCAATATTTTCTAATGTTTGTAAGCCATTGCGGAAAGCAACTTTCTGCTCATCGGTGGTATCGGCTTTTAGCCAGAATAAAACGTGGTGTGCGATCATTTTTTAATTTTTTCCAAATATAATGAAAGCAGGAAAAGATCGTGAGCTTTATCCAAAAACACTTTTAGCTTTCTCAATAGCCTTAACTAAATCGATTCCTTTTCCCAATACCCCTTTAAACAGATCTCCTTCAACTTTCAAACGATCGATGGTATTAAAAATATTAAAATCTTTCATTTTTAAACCCGGTTTAACTTCATCCCAATGCAATGGCATTGATACCGTGGCTCCAATTTTTGGTCGTAAAGAATAAGGCCCGGCTATGGTTGCCCCTGGTCTATTCTGTAAAAAATCGAGGTACATTTTTCCCTTTCGGGCTGCTACCATACGCTCAAGCGAAGTATATTCTGGTATTTGATTATGCACCAGGTTAACCACTATTTTGGCAAACATCTGGCTTTGCTCATAACTATATTTGGCATTTAAAGGAATGTAAATATGCATGCCGGTTGAACCTGATGTTTTACAATAACTGGGTACATTTATGGCATCCAATACTTTTTTTGTTTCCAGTGCAGCCTCAACCACCTGATCAAAAGTATGTTTATCGGGATCTAAATCAATTACACAGTAATCAGGATTATCGGGACTTTGTACCCGGCTAAACCACGGATTCATTTCTATACAGCCTAAACTCGCCATCCAGAGTAATGAAGCTTCATCTGTTCCAACAAGGTATTCTTTTTTTTCGCCTTCACCATTTTCATAGGGAAAAGTTTCAGCCCAATCTGGAGCTTTCCCTTTAACATCTTTCTGGTAAAAACTACTGCCATGAATTCCGCCCGGAAAGCGGTTGAGCGACTGTGGGCGGTCTTTCAGGTAAGGCAAAATGTAATCAGCAACCTGATAATAGTAGTTAAACATATCTCTTTTGGTTACTTTATATTCGGGCCAATAAATTTTACTCAGATTGGTAAATTTAAGCTCGTGGCCTTTAATTTTCCTTACCTGTGTTTCATCTTTCGGGTTCAACAAAGTTTTAGGCATTTTACCTTTTGGCGCCTTTATTGCCTGTGCATGTGGGTTTTCTTCATTGGTGTCGTCAACAATTTTCTCTGTTGGCACTTCTATTTCTCTTACCACCTCTTTAGCTTTTTTATCATCACGCATGCCCTGAAAAGACGGGTGACGAAAAACACCATCATCAGTTACTTCTGTAAAAGCGACCTCACATACCAGCTCTGGCTTTAACCAGGTTGCTTTTGCTTTTGGCGGGTTTGGCCTGAAGCGTGAGGGCTTATTTACATCAGGTATACTTTCGAAAGGGCTTTTATCGACAATAATTGGCTTAAACTGCTCCATCATTGTTCTCTGCAATTTATCCGAAAACCCTGTTCCAACCTTACCTACATATTGCAATTTTCCTTTTTCATAAACGCCCAACAGTAAAGAACTAAAAGATTTAGAAGTATCGGCATTTTTGGTAAAACCCGCAATAACGACTTCTTGCCGTTTCTGCACCTTAATCTTCAGCCACTCTTTTGATCTTCGCTCTGTTGCATAAGTGCTATCTGTTTTTTTTGCAATAATGCCTTCTAAGCCCATTCTCCTTGCTGCATCGAAAAAATCGACACCACTGGCTTTAAAAACCTTACCAAGGCGCACGCGGTCGTCATCTGTTGGTAGTATATCGTTCAATATGGCTTGTCGCTGGTAAAGCGGCAGTTCCATCAGGTTCTTACCCTCATACCAGAGGATATCGAACACATAAAAAACAAGTTCTCCATCTGCTTCACTTCTCCAATTCTGCAGGGAGCCGAAATCGGATACACCTTTATTATTTAGCACCAAAATCTCACCATCAAATACCGCATTCAATTTCCAGGTTAAAAGCAGATCGTAAATGGGGTAAAATTTTTCGTTAAAGGATTTATTATTTCGGGAAAACAAATCAACCTTTCCTTTATTAATAAAAGCCAGGGCACGGTAACCATCCCATTTCACCTCATATTGCCAGTTAGGATCGTCGAAAGGTTCGTCAACCAGGGTAGCCAACATAGGTTTCACCCCTTTTGGGATAGCTGTTTTGGGTACTTTCTTTAATATGCTTTTTACATCTGCCGCCAGGTCATTACCCACTGGTGCGGTTTCTTTCTTTGCTTTTTGCTTTGAGCTTTTTTTTTCAGTGGTTAAATCCTGCTCCTTTCCTTCTTTCCAGACCTTATCGGATGTTTTTTCCATCTTTTCGATTGTTTTTCCGGAAAGTACAGATTTATCTTCCTTGGTAATGTCTTTTGTAGAAGCATAATCGTCTTTGTGTTTGATTAACAGCCAACCGTTTTCGCCCATGCCATGCGTTTTAACAAGTGCAAACTCTCCATGAAGCTTTTCTCCGTTTAGTTTAATTTTTAAAGAACCATCTTTTAACTGGCCTAACAGATGTTTTTCCTGCGCTTTTTTGCCTTTAATCGTTTCTATCGGCTCATAAGTTCCTTCATCCCATACAATAACGGTTCCGCCACCATATTCGCCCTGTGGAATAATGCCTTCAAAATCTTTGTAATCGTATGGATGATCTTCTACCATCATGGCCAAGCGTTTGGTTTTAGGATCGGTTGAAGGCCCTTTCGGTACCGCCCAGCTTTTTAGAACGCCTTCCATTTCGAGCCTGAAATCGTAGTGCAAACGCGAAGCATCATGTTTTTGGATTACAAAATGTAATTTGTTCCGATCGCTGCTTTTACCCGACTTTGGTTCGGTGGTTTTTGAGAAATCGCGCTTGGCAACATACTTTTTCAGACTCATAATAAATATTTTACTTTTTTAAATAATCTTCAACTGCGCGGGCAGAGGTACCAACTGTTTGTACTACGGCTTTCAGCTTATCTTTGCTTACTCCGAATTTGTTAGACCAATAATCTAGTTCATAACCTTCGTTAATGTTGATCCTAGCCCGATCAGCACTACCGTTTTTTTGTTTATCATCCATAACTATTTTTTGATTAGACAGTTATAAAACAGCCGAATAATAAAAAAGGTTTTAATAGCCATTTTTACAAACGGACATTAAAACCTTAAAAAAAATAAAATTTAAAAGTTAATCTACTAGTACTGTAACCATCTCTGGTTCTGTTTCTTCTTCATAGACAGGTTTATCGTTTATAGCGATATTGATAACCCTCAACCATACCAAAAAATAAGGAAAACTAATGATGGATAATGATAAATGATGCGCTTTTGCAAAAGTTGGGAAAAGCAGCAAAGGAAAATTGCAGGTGATGAAAAGTAAAATTGGCAACAATACATTTTTTAGCACTTTATTATTTTCGTTTACATACCAAATGCCAACACCAGTTATCGAAATGATAAACGTACAATCTTCTGCTCCAGTACTAAACAGCACAGGAAACAACAATACGGAAGATAGGATCATGAGCTGGAATTTACTTTTCGAAAAATAAGTAATGTACAGAAAAGGCAACATAAACAATAGGGTGCCAAGTGTAAGAAAAAAAAGATTTGATACTTTAGGAATATCAAATAGTCGCCTAAAGAAACCCATAATCGAAATATCTCCTCCACCTGAAACATTAATCATATTTTTCCCGATCAGTGAGTTTTTCCAATCGATATAACTATGCACAACAAAATCAGGAGAGGCGAACAGCATTGGCAATAAGAATACCACGATAGACCACATGATTAACCACAACACAAAAACTGGTTTTTTCTTAGCAAAAAAGAAAAATACCAATCCCACAATACCATAAAGCTTAATAAATGTACCCAGCACAATACACAGCGCAGACCATATCCCTCTACCTTTATTTATTTGCGTATAACTCAATATCATTAAGGCGCCGGCACCGGCATTAAACTGCTGGTTAAGCATCGACTCGATTAAACAGGGAATGGCAATATAACCGATAATCACCTTTTTATCCTCACTTAAAGGTAAAGTTTGAATAGCTTTAAAAAGCAGGAAACAGTTAAACAGATTCCAAAACAATAAGCCAATCCAATTATGCATTAAGGCAAACGGAGCAATTAAAACACTAAAAATAGGACCATAATGATTGGCATCTTCGTGATAAGCCGGATACCACGCATAAAGAGATTTTTGTTGAAGAAGATTCCTGAAAGTATTCTCAAAAATGAGGTAGTTATTATACCTGTGTGTTGCCCAAGAATCGATTACAAAAATGAGTGTAATCAATACCCAAAGAAATAATACAAAACGATTGTTCTGATAATATTTTGGGCAATGGGAGAAACCTGTAGCGTTGGTTAGAAAATGATTTGGCATTGTAAAAATTACATTACAATACAATAATAAAAATACTAACTGAGAATTCCTAATGTTTTGTAATGAAAATGTTACTCTTTTTTGAGCTAAGATAACATTCATAAAAGAATAGACCTAAATCGATTTTTAAGACCAGTTTTGTAATCGGTTTAAGGCAATTAAAGGCTTTCACCTCGTGATCATTAACGAAAAAGGCTTTGCGCAGCTATATTTGATTATCTATTGGGAAAACTCCAAAACCAAATCAGAATTATCGGTGTTTATATCACATATTAACTAACCAAAAACCAGTAAAAAGATGGAATATCAAATTAATTCGATGAATGCCCGGAAAGAGTTTATTGAGATTGCAGATGAGCAAGATCGCAATTATTGGGCAGCCAGATTAGGTGTTACAGGTGAAAAACTAAAATCGGTGGTTAAAACCATCCAGAGCATGGAATTTTCTATTGTGAAAGAATATTTGACCATGGAAAAAATTAAATCAGGTAATGCTTATAAACGCTTTCTTAATCCTTCATAGGTTTAAAGATTAATTTAGGTTTGGTTTAATAAATGCCTGGTACAAGCTGTTGATAGCTGCCCTACTGAAATCAGGGAAGCC
Organism: Pedobacter sp. ISL-64; assembly: GCF_018613605.1. GTDB lineage: Bacteria > Bacteroidota > Bacteroidia > Sphingobacteriales > Sphingobacteriaceae > Pedobacter. The sequence goes on from NZ_JAGGPU010000006.1 coordinate 583,281, forward strand.
ATCGGTATGGGTAGCGTTTATACCATTCGTAATGATAACGAAGCCAAATTTGTCTTTCGGATTAAAAAACATGGTACTGAATAAACCATAAGCTGAACCAGTATGTCCTTTCAGTTTTACACCCGGGATAAGCTGATCTGCAGTCCTGATGGCCAAGCCATACCCTTCATCATCGGTCAAGGCAGTCTGCATCCTTTTCGCACTCTTTTTAGTGATTATCTTAACACCGTTTGATGTGCCATAATTCATGTGCATAATCATATATTTAGCTAAATCACTAGCCGAAATTTTCATCCCACCTGTTGGCGAAAAAACAGGCGTATTATAACCCATTATGTAATTTGCAATTTCTGTTCTTCGTGGCGCGTATGCTGTTGGCGACGGTGTATAGGTTTTAGTATCGGCATGATATTCGTATAAATTAACAAAACGCGTGCTATCTAAAGAGTCGACGCAATAACCTGCATAAAGCCCTAAGGGTTTCAGCACATGATTTTTTACATAATTATCGAAACGCTCACCCGATTTTTTCTCGATGATGGTACCGATCAGATTAAAATTAAGATTGCAATAATCGAATTTGCTTCCTGGGGCGTATTCATTATAACATTTGGCCCAGTTTGGATTTTTATCCGGATTGATTACATCCAGATTAAGATATCCCTGAGAATCGTTTAAACTTGAAGTATGTGATAAAGCCATTTTTAAGGTAATTCTCTGATCAGGAAATTTCGGATTCCTGATTTTAAAACCCACTAGATCGCCAAAATCATCATCTAAGGAAATTTTACCGGCCTCTACCAGTTGCATAATGGACGTTGCCGAAAAAGACTTCGAAATAGATGCAATTCTGAAAATATCCTGATCAGTTAAAGGCTTTTTATTTTCTAAATCTTTTAGTCCAAAAGAGTGGGTATAAATAATCTTACCTTCTTTTACCACGGCCACAGCAGCACCAACCGCATTATATTTATCCATTACAGTTTTAAATTCTGCTTCAGCGTTAGCATTTTGAGCTTTTAATCGCTCAATTACACCGATTATTAAAAAGGTAATACAAAGATATTTCAGGAATTTTAGTTTCATAAGCTTAGCGGATAAAACCTAAATATAAGGGATGGTGCAAAACAAAATCTACGCGTAGTGAAAAATTTACTTAGCATCGTTTACCTCTAACCAATGCCCGTCGGGATCTTTGAAATAAATTTGTTTTACACCATCTACACGCACGGTAATTCCGCCTTTCTTTCCTGGCCAATCCTCGAAACTGATATTTTTAGCATTCAGCTTCTTTACAAATTCATCAACTGACGGAACACTGAAACACAAATGCCCGTTTTTATCAAAAACCTCATTTCCTTTTGCCCCCTGGATTAAATGCAACTGTCCGGCTGGCCCTAACGTAAACCAGGTATGGCGGTTATCTTTAAAAGGTTCGGGAATGATTTTAAGGTTAAACACACTTTCGTAAAAAGTTGTTGCTATGCTTAGATCAGCTACATAAACAGCGATATGATTTAAAACAGCAGGTACATTTTCGGGTTTATTTTGCGCCATGGCTTTTTGAAAAATGATAGAAAATAAAATAGTGGTAAACAGGAAGATTTTTTTCATGTTTAAATATCAAACTTATAAAGGAATAATTTTAATAAAAATTAAACATTCTTTAGCATTGGGAACCACAGATAAAAAGGATTTTTACGGATGTATGTGTTTCTGTATTAAACCGAAGTTAGAAAGATCCTGAAACAAGTTCAGGAAGACGATGCGAGAAGAAAAGCCCAAAGCGTTCTAGTTTACACTCCTTTCCAAATGAGGGTTAGCAGGCAAAAATTTTCCGTGTTTCTGTGCTTCCGTGGCTGAAAGACTGGGCAAGCGCGGTAAAAACATGCAATGCATTTAAAACAAAAGGCTGCTCCGATAACCCGAAGCAGCCTGAGTAGAAAATATAGGGATAAATGACTATTCTATTATACTATGCCTAATTCCATCCACCACCTAAAGCGTGATAGATATCTACCACCGCATTCAACTGTTGTTTTTTGGTTTCGATCAATTCTAATTTTGATTGCAAAGCATCACGTTGGGTCATCAATACCTCAAAATAATCAGCCCTTGCCGATTTAAACAAATCGTTAGAAATATCGATTGACTGGGTAAGTGCTGCTACCTGTTTCGATTTCAAATCGTAGCTTTTTTGCAGGTTGCTGATTTTCGACATCTGGTTGGCTACTTCAATATAACCATTCAGAATGGCTTTTTCGTACTCAAACACGGCCTGCAACTGTTTAGCATTTGCGGTTAAATATTCGGCCTTAATGGCATTGCGATTAATGAGCGGTCCGGCTAGATCTCCTGCTAACGAGTAGATCAATGATTCTGGCGTTCTCAACAAATAAGAAGGATTAAAAGCCTGGTAACCGATGGCCGCAGAAATACCCAAAGACGGATAAAACTGTGCCTTAGCCACTTTAACATCCAACTTAGCAGCAGCGAGTTCTAACTCAGCCTGTTTAATATCAGGGCGGTTGGCCAGCAATTGTGAAGGTAAACCTGTCTGTACCGTTGGTGGTACCAGATCGGTAAAACTCGATTTATCCCTTATAATTGGCTGAGGAAAACGGCCTAGCAAGAAATTGATTTTATTCTCCGTTTCGGTAATATTTTGCTGAATATCAAATTCCAGACTCTTAGAGCTTAACACCTCAGCTTCAAATTTACGCACTGCAAGTTCGTTAACCCTACTGGCCTGTTTCTGGATTTTCATCAGTTCTAAGGCATTTTTCTGCAGCTCAATGTTTTTTTTCACTGTCTCTAACTGATTATCGGCAGCTAGCAATTCGTAATATGAATTTGCAACCTCAGCTATCAAATTGGTTACTACGAAATTTTTGCCTTCAACCGTTGCTAAATAATGACTTATGGCTCCTTTCTTCGCATTGCGCAATTTGTGCCAGATATCGGCTTCCCAATTGGCCTGTAAACCGAAACGATAATCGGGCAATACCTCGGGCACTTCTTTACCTGGAGTAATTTCTGTAGAAGCATCGCCAGCACCCGAACTGGTGTAGCGGCCCACTTTATCGAAGCCAGCACCAACGCCATAGGTTACACTTGGTAAAAGCTCTCCTTTTTTAGCTTTGATTTCGTTTTTCGCAATCTCGATATCCTGCAGGGTAATATTCAGCTCCTGGTTATTTTTTAATGCAGTATCGATCAGGTTTACCAGATTTGGATCGGTAAAAAACTTACGCCATTGTATACTGGCTGTACTTATGGTATCCTGTGCACCACTAAAGGCTGCAGGAACACTTTTATTTTCGGCGCGTTGGGCCACTTCTGGCAATTTACATGCGGTATATGCAGCGCATATCAGCACTAAACCCAGGCCTTTATAAATATTATTCTTAAACATTATCTTCTACTTCTTCAGTTAATGGATGTTCTTCTTCAATTTTAATCAGCTTGTGTCTGGCAGCTATTGTTCCGAATATATAATACAATCCCGGGATAATAACCACTCCGAAAATGGTACCGAAAAGCATGCCTCCGGCAGCAGCCGATCCAATAGTTCTATTGCCGATTTTTCCAGGTCCTGATGCAATCATCAATGGAATTAAACCTGCAATAAAGGCAAAAGAGGTCATTAAAATCGGACGAAAACGTACACTTGCTCCTTCCATTGCCGCTTTTAATACCGTTGCACCCTGAGCATGCCGCTGTGCAGCGAATTCAACAATCAATACTGCGTTCTTACCAAGTAAACCAATCAGCATCACCATCGCAACCTGTGCATAAATGTTGTTTTCCAATCCTAATAATTTTAAGAACAGGAAAGCACCAAAAATACCCGCTGGCAAAGAAAGGATAACTGAAAGTGGCAAAATAAAACTTTCATATTGTGCTGCCAGGACCAGATAAACGAAGCCCAAACAGATCAGGAAGATATAAATGGCTTCATTACCCCTCGATACTTCATCTTTAGATATACCAGCCCAATCGATACCAAATCCCCTTGGAAGTGATTTCTTGGCCACTTCGGTAATGGCCTTGATGGCTTCACCAGAACTATAACCCGGAGCAGATTGTCCGCTGATCTCCGAAGCATTATACATATTGTGTCTGGTAATTTCGGATAAGCCATACACTTTACGCATTTTGATAAAAGCCGAGAAAGGCACCATTTCATCGCGATCGTTTTTAACCGACAGTTTTAAAATATCTTCTGGCAAAGCCCTGTATTGCGGCAATGCCTGTACAATTACTTTATATTGGTGATCGTATTTAATAAAACTGGTTTCGTAATTACTACCTACAAAAGTGGATAGCGTGTTCATGGCGTTATCGATACTCACTCCTTTTTGTTGCGCAATATCATTGTCAACATCTAACATGTACTGAGGGAAACTCGCGCTGTAAAAAGTAAATACTGAGGATAGCTCTTTACGTTTGTTCAACTCTTTTACAAAATCGTTGGCCACGGTTTCCATTTTTTTGTAATCGCCACTACCTGCTTTATCCAGTAAACGAAGCTCGAAACCTCCCGCAGCACCATAACCCGGAACGGCTGGTGGCTGGAAAAATTCGATAGTTGCACCTGGAATAGATTTCGATTTCTCTTCAAGCTCTTCAATAATCTCTACTGCCGAATGTTTACGTTCGCTCCAGTCTTTGAGGTTGATTAAACATGTACCGGAGTTCGATCCCGTACCTTCGGTAAGAATCTCATATCCTGCTAAAGATGAAACCGACTTTACGCCATCAATATCTTCGCACATTTTCTGCAGTTTCTCTGAAATCTGGTCGGTACGTTCTAAAGTGGATCCTGGAGGCGTTTGGATAATGGCATAAACCATTCCCTGATCTTCATTCGGAATAAAACCTGATGGTACACTTCCGCTTAATCCCCAAACACCTAAACAAAAGGCTGCCAGAATACCAAAAGTTAATATCCTGCGGCTTACTACCTTGGTTAGCACGAGTTCATATTTACCCGAAAGTTTGGCAAAACCATTATTGAAACCATCTAAAAAGCGATCAATAATGGTCTTCTTTTTCTTCGATCCATGGTTATTCTTCAACATAATGGCACACAAAGCTGGCGTAAGTGTTAAGGCTACAATACCTGAAAGGATAATTGCCGTTGCCATGGTGATGGAGAACTGACGGTAGAAAATACCTACTGGCCCCGACATAAAAGCTACCGGAATAAATACCGATGCCATTAAAAAGGTAATGGCGATAATTGCGCCGCCAATTTCTTTCATGGCCTGCTGGGTAGCCTTCAGTACCGAAAGTTTCCGATCGTGTTCCATCTTGGCGTGTACCGCTTCAATTACCACAATGGCATCATCTACCACCACACCAATCGCTAATACTAAGGCGAACAAAGTGATCAGATTGAGCGTAATACCGAAGAACTGCATAAAAACAAAGGTCCCGATTAAGGATACAGGAACAGCAATGGCTGGAATGAGGGTTGAGCGCCAATCGCCAAGGAACAGAAATACCACTAAACCTACCAGGATAAAGGCTTCGACAAGGGTGTGGATTACTTTTTCAATTGAGGCATCCAGGAATTTAGAAACATCGTAACTTACTTCATAATCTAAACCTTTAGGAAATGAGCTCGATTTGATCTCGGCCATTTTCGCTTTTACATCTTTAATTACCTGACTGGCATTACTACCGTAAGATTGTTTCAATACGATAGCTGCAGAAGCCTTTCCGTTTAACGTAGAGTATAAATTGTAAGCTGAAGCACTAAAATCTACATCGGCAACATCTTTTAAACGAAGTAATTCGCCGTTAGCACTTGCTCTTAGCACTACATTTTCGTATCCTTCTTTCGTACTAAAGCGTCCGGAATATTTTAACACATACTCAAAAGCCTGAGAGCGTTTACCAGAACTCTCACCGGTTTTACCTGGAGAGGCTTCTAAACTTTGCTCATCAAGTGCTTTCATCACCTCATCTACTGAGATTTTATAAGCCTGCATACGGTCGGGTTTAAGCCAGATCCGCATGGCATAATCCCTATCGCCCAAAATATCGGCAAAACCTACACCATCAACCCTTTTCAACTCTGAAAGCAAGTTGATATCGGCATAATTGTACAGAAAATTCTGGTTCATTTTAGGGTCTTTACTGTACAAGTTAATGTACATCAGCATATTAGACTCTTCACGGGTGATTTTAACCCCCTCACGAACCACCAAAGGAGGAAGTTTATTGGTAACAGCGGCTACACGGTTCTGTACGTTAAGCGAAGCCTGGTTGGGATCGGTACCTAAATTAAATACGACCTGAATGGAAGCTTCACCATCATTACCGGCATCAGAGGCAATATATTTCATGCCCGGTACACCGTTAAGGGCACGTTCGAGCGGAATAACTACCGATTTGATCAATAACTCATTATTTGCCCCTGGATACTCGGCCGTAATATTAACTTTAGGCGGTGAAATAGAGGGGAATTGTGTAACGGGCAGGTAGCTGATGGCCAATACCCCAAGAAACACAATGATAAGCGATATTACTATAGAAAGGACTGGCCTTTGTATGAATTTACTAAACATAAAATAAGTATGGAGGGTGGTAGATTATTCAGTTTTCAATCTTAATTGCTTCATCACTTCCTGAGGCTGTTGGAATTTGAAGGTAATTTTATCATCGTCTTTTACTTTCTGCACTCCTTCAAGCAATATTTTATCACCCGTAGTGATGCCATCGCCAATGATGTACAAATCTGGCACCTCACCTGCAATGGTGATGGCTCTGGAATGTACTTTATTATTTTTATCAATTACAAAAACATAGGTTTTGTCCTGAATATCGTAAGTAGCTTTTTGTGGAATTACTAAGGCATTTTTTAAAGGCACCACCATCAGGATTTTACCCGTTTCGCCGTTTCTTAGCAGGTTATCAGAATTGTTAAACCTGGCCCTGAAAGCGATGTTTCCTGTTTCATTATTAAATTCACTTTCGATCAGTTCAACTTTACCTTTCGATTTCAGCAGTTCGTTGTTGGCTAATAACAAGCTCACTTCTTGCTGTCCTTTTGCTTTTGCAGCACTTTGGTAGTTCAGGTATTCTGGCTCCGAAACGTTAAAGTAAGCAAAAACCTGACTGTTATCCGAAAGACTGGTTAATAAAGCGCCTTCATCAACCAAACTACCCAGTTTTAATGGAATACGATCGATGGTACCATCAAATGGTGCCCTGATTTCGGTATTTGATAAATGGAATTTGGCTAAAGAGGTTTCGGCATTTGCTGATTGCAGTTTGGCTTTAGCCATGGCCAGCTCATTTTTAGAAACGATGTTTTTATCAGAAAGTAATTTGGTGTTTTCAAGTTCAATTTCGGCTGATTTTGTTTCAGCCTGTGCTTTTGCCAGTTCAGATTGGGCTGCTTTAGGCATAATCTTAAACAACAGCTGGCCTGCTTTTACATGCTGGCCTTCATCTACATAAATATTTTGGAGATAGCCTTTTTCCTGGGCCCTAACTTCGATGTTCCGAACAGATTTAATCTGCGAAACATATTCTTTGGTAAACGAAGTATCCATTCTTAACGGCGTGGTTACCGCATAAGTAGTTACTTCTTCTTTTTCTTCTTTTTTCGAGGTACAACCCGTTACGTAAAGCAAAGTACACAAGCCTAAGCACATGACAACTCTTTTCATTTTTTTTTGTTAAATGGTTTTAATCTGATTTATTTTTTTCTCTAATTAGTCTCCCTTGGCAACCAATTTATGATAAGAAGCAGTCTACAACTGATGTGCAGATACTTAATTGACTTCAATAAATTATGGTTACGCAATGATTTAATTCGAAAGCGAAATAAATACAGATTTATGAAGTTATAATGAAGTTGAACTTCAGGTTTGGATTGAGAAATTGTGTTTTAGTGAAGCAAAAGATCATTTTTCACAACAAACAGATCATTTAGCTCCGCTTTTTGAATGAATTATCAGTTAACAGCTAGAATTAGATGAAGAAATGACGCTTTCTGACACAAAAACTCCATTTTAGGCATTTGCCAGTTATTTTCAGAATGATGTATAAATAGGATTTATTGACGACAAATTAACATAAAGTTAACTATTGGGTTGTCATTCGTATTTAGCCAAAACAAAGGTGTTGGAAGACAGTTTATAACGAATCGTCATCTCCTTTGGTTAATCAAAGGAGATGACGCCGATTTTCAGGATCTGTCAATTGTAGTAGAGAGGAAGGATTTTTTAAGCCTGTAAACACTTAGGCTATTTAAAATAGTCTTTGCCCTGACATCTTAATGACCTTAATTTCTTAATGATCTGCAAGATGCTAACGAAAATCACTTATTAAAATAGCCCTTAATTACCGAGAAAATATAAATCAAAATTACCCAGCCTACCATCACAAATTTTGGCCATGCAATAAAATCTGTTCGCCAAAATTCAGCCATATTTCCTGGGTGATGGAAACTGTGTAATAGCCTGATGTTTTCAATTACATCAAGTGAGCCGATTAAAAATGCCAGAAATAAATTAAGCCGTAGCAATTCGTTTAGCCAACTTGTTTTTTCTCTTTGCATTTGCGAATTAGATAGCGTCATGATGAGTACTACATATACCAAAATAAACAGAAAATCGAGGTGTGTATTCTTTTGGGCAATGTTTAAAAGTGTCTGATCGCCATACAGGGTATCGCTCCAAAGTGCAATAATTTCTACTCCTGAATCTTTATTGGCGAGTTCTAAATTGACGATTCCTTTTCCGCTAAAGTGCTGAAGTACTTTTCCCTGAAAGGACATTACACCACAAACGATGATAAATACTAGAATCAATATCTTTTTCATTTCTGCCCCCCATCCTGTTGTTTTACAACTTCTATAACTGCACTTCCATTTTTATTTGGGTTGTTAATACAGTGAATAAAGGCTGCCGCTGTTTTTTTGAAATGTTGAGGCAAAGGATGTAATTCATCCGTCCAACCATTTTTACCAACTGATCCTCTTGAATCGATATGGAATACCCTATTCTCACCTAACATTTCACTAAAAATGCGACCGATATCAATCATCATTTCGTTAAAGAGGTAAATCATGGCATAAACAATTTTGCGCTGATCTTCGGGATCATATATACCCCTAAGTTGCAAGGGTGTTTTTAACCATCCTCCGTGGCCGAGAAAAGTTCGCGCAAACAGCCGGTACCATTTGAGTGGATTATATCCTGCTATCTTCTTATCGCTTGGTATGGCATAATCGTAACCTTGCGTAATAATCTGTATCCCCGGAAACTTACCATTTTGTCCCTCACCACCAGTGAGAATCCCATTTATAATAAAATAATATTGGAGCTGAAAAAAGGCCAGTAAAGCATAAAAATCTTTGGATATGAACTGGGTACCCCGTTTAAAATCTTCTGGTTTATCGGGTGGATTAGCAGCGCTTTGATAAAGGTATTTCGCAAATGCACTATTTTCAAATTCGTTAGAGTCTCCTTTATGTGTAACCATGGCTGCTATTCTCCGGTTTCCAACCAGGTCGTTTCCTCCCCCGCTAATGATGAAAACATCCGGTTGAAGTGTAGAAAGCTGTTCGACATATTTTTTGGCACTAAGCATGTTCATCAGCCAATCGCCTCCAGAGGCCAGGCTGTAAACGGCCATATTCTCTTCCATTGCAACCCAGTCGATCACATCGCTTAAAAGTATAGGATAATTGAACCACGAATCGCCCTCTACTACCACTACCCTGTTTTTAAGACCGTTGTGTTTAGCCGTATGTTTCCGAAAATTATTTTTTACCTTTTTTATAAAACGGGTATTGCGCTGGCTGTTTTTTAATGCATCTACTTTAGCCATAACAGGCGCTAATGCTGCTATTTTTCGTACCTGCTCCAGGTTAAGGTCGTAGATATGCTGAATAATTTCAGAAAGATCGAATTCATTAATTTCAGGCCTCAGTTCAATAAGTTCGCTAACCGAGATATTGTTATTGAGCAGTTTGTCGATAAGACATTTCTTTATAGCAGGATCCATGGCTTTTCGATCGTTGTATATCATTTTCTTTTTATTAAAATATATGTTTAGCAAGGGGCATATTGATATAATAGTAAATCAATCAGAAAACACTGCATTCTATTGAAAATTAAATAGATAACTGTTGTTAAATATGTAAATATAACACAACGCGATAGAGATTCCAATACTGATTATTGGGTATACTTATTATGTACCTCAAATAAATATTGCACCGAATCGGTTAAGGTTTAAAACATCTTCCTTAACATTTAGGCAACAGTAAACTTACATTAAAGAATTACCTTCGCTAACACAAAACCAGCCTTTCTATGTTTCAATAAATAGATTAAAGCGGTACAATATGGAGAACGAAATACAATCTGACAGGGATATCCAATGCGAGTTCCTAAATATTTTTAAATTTATATGGGCAGCTTGCGGAATAACGCCCTTAGGCGAAACGCCGAGCACTCCTGAGTCAGACAATGTAAATCCTTAATCAATCATAGCGTATCGGCATTGAGCTATAATTGCCCCTAGCTTTAGTGCGTGCCATTATTCTGTTACATCATTTTTGCCAGATTACCTAACTGTTTCAGTTTAAATTTAAGTTCATCAGACCATGGAAGGCCGATACAGAGGCGGATACAGTTCTGATATTGGTCTTGCAAGGTAAACATCGGCCCTGGGGCAATGCTGATTTTTTGTTTCATGGCCAGTTCATAGAGTTTTATGGCATCAACTTCTTTGTTAAATTCTATCCATATGGCCAGTCCACCTTGTGGCCGGGTTGTTTTTGTACCCTCTGGAAAATATTCGGTAACCGCATCGATAAAATGCTGATAATTCTGCTGTAAGGTACGACGGAGTTGATGCAAATGGCGATCATACCGACCCGTTTTTAGAAAATTGCCAACGGCCTCATGAATAACAGAAGTTGAAGCAAGGGCATGTACCAATTTTAGTTTAAGTAATTTTTCTTTATACTTTCCGGGAGCTACCCAACCTACACGGTATCCTGGCGCCAAGGTTTTCGAAACTGCGCTACACCACAGCACATTGCCTTCTGTATCAAATGATTTGCAGCATCTTGGTCGTTGGGTACCGAAATAAAGATCACCGTAAATATCATCTTCAATAAGCGGAATATCATTTGCAGCCAAAAGCTGAACAACTTCTTTTTTATGTGCATCGGGCATGCAACTACCCAAGGGTGTATTAAAATTGGGAATCAACAGGCAAATATCAATTTTCGACACCACTTTCCTAAGTGCATCTATCTCAATGCCCGTAACCGGATGCGTGGGCAATTCGAGTACTTTTAAACCTAAACTGATTACCAGCTGGAGAATTCCGGGATAACATGGACTTTCTATGGCCACCGTATCGCCTGGTCTACCTAAGGCCATCAGGCAAAAAGATAATGCATTCACTCCACCGGCAGTAGTAATCAGGTCATCTTCATGAAGGTTTCCTCCCCAGCCTAATGATCGTACCGCAACCATTCTGCGCAGTTTAACATTGCCCTGAAGTGGCTCATATTCTGTTCCCCCTTCTTTAAGCGTCCGTGTAGCATAAAGTATCTCCTTTTTGAGTTTTGCCAATGGTAACAGGCTGCCTGATGGGACACCAATTGAAAAAAGGGTTAAATCATCACGACCAATGCTAGAATACACCTGGGTACTCAGTTCGCTCGGTTCATGGTGATTTGCAATTAGTGAAGGTTTACTAACTGCGGGTAGCGGAAGTCGTTCTACCCTACGGTTGCTTACAAAGAAACCTGATTGTGGTTTGGCTTCGACCAACGATTGTGCTTCAAGTTCCAAAAACACACGTTTTGCCGTATTCATGCCTACTGCATATTCCTTACAGAGCATCCGAACAGAAGGAAGTTTATCTCCCGATCGCAGAATACCTTCTCTAATCTGTGCGGCAATTCCGCTTGCTATTTCATTGTACCTGTAAACCTTTTCCATAATTAACAAACTGTATCCATACAAATATACAAAACTGATACTGTATTTATCGCTTTTAGCTTTGCACCTTTGATTTAAGAAATGAAAAGACATGAAAGAAACAGGAACTGAGCTAAATAAAGCGCATATTTCGAATGGTTGGTTTAACGGATTTATCGCCGTGCTTATCTTTAGCGGCTCTATGCCGGCTACAAGGTTAGCGGTAATGGATATGAGCCCTATTTTTGTAACCGTTGCCCGTGCCACAATAGCTGCATTGCTTGCGCTTGGGGTATTAATTACATTTAGAGAGAAACGACCATCAAGCAAACATTTAATCTCGCTGGTAATTGTAGCGCTGGGTGTAGTGATCGGCTTTCCTTTGCTAAGTGCGCTTGCTTTGCAACACATTACCTCGGCACATTCATTAGTATTTTTAGGTCTTTTACCCATGGTTACGGCCGCTTTCGCAGTTTTACGGGGAGGTGAACGCCCTAAACCCATATTCTGGTTTTTCTCAACTGTAGGTAGCTTTCTGGTAATTGGCTACGCCATTTATCAGGGAATTAACGCCGCACCAACCGGCGACATTTTAATGTTACTGGCAATTGTTCTATGCGGGCTTGGCTACGCAGAAGGGGCAAAACTATCTAAAACATTGGGTGGTTGGCAGGTAATCTCCTGGGCACTTGTGCTCTCGCTCCCACTCATGTTACCCTTAATGTTCATTTACCAACCAGCTTCATTTGCTGAAGTGAGTACCGCTGCCTGGCTGAGTTTGGCCTATATCTCGCTCTTTAGCATGTTCATCGGGTTTATCTTCTGGTACAGAGGGCTTGCACAAGGTGGAACCGCAACGGTTGGACAGCTCCAGCTTCTACAGCCCTTTTTTGGATTGGCCCTTGCTACTACCCTGCTACATGAAAAAGTAAGTATGGGTATGCTAGCCATTACGATGGGCGTAATCCTTTGTGTTGCAGGCTCAAAAAAATTTGCTAAATAACCATAATCTACCCTTCAAAACCCAATAAAAATGTTGATATCCAATAGCTTTAAGTTTGATGACCAAAGCGAGCAAATTGCCTTTATGAAGAGATATAGCTTTGCTACGATTATTACCAGCCATAATAATTTACCCATAGCCACTCAGTTACCATTTGTTGTAAACGAGGTAAATGGAAAGGTCTTAATTAGCGGCCATTTTGCGCAAGCCAATGAACAGGTGAAATATATTGAGCAGTATACATCGCTTATTATATTCACTGAGCCACACGCTTATATTTCTCCCAGCCATTACGAAAAACACGAAAGTGTACCCACATGGGATTATATTAGCGTGTATGCTTATGGGAAAGCCAATATTATTAGTAATGAAGAAGCTAAAGAACAAGCACTAAAAGAAATGATTCTCTATTATGAAAAAGAATATCTCTTACAATGGGATAGTCTTTCAGAAAAGTTTAAACAAGGTATGATGCGGGGAATTGTAGCTTTCGAAATAGAAGTAAGCGATCTTCAGGGAAAGAAAAAATTAAGCCAGAACAAATCGGAACAGGAACGAAAAAACATTGTATCACACCTCGAAAACAGCAACAGCGCTGTAGAAAGAGAACTCGCTCCATTCATTAAAAACCTAAAGCCATAGCCATGCAGATAGAAAATAGTACGATACATGATATAGCTGAAATCTTCCGCTTATATGATATCGCAACCGACTTCCAGAAAACTAAATATAGCGTTCATTGGCCCAAGTTTGAACTTTCGTTGATTGAAACAGAGGTCAAGGAAAACAGGCAATGGAAAATAATTATTAATAGGCAGATAGCCTGTATTTGGGCAACTACTTTTAGCGATCCGCAGATATGGGAAGAAAAGAACCTCGACCCGGCTATTTACATTCACCGCATTGCTACAAATCCTGATTTCAGGGGGCAAAACCTGGTGGGTACAATTATAAACTGGGCAAAAGAATATGCAAAAGCAAATGGTAAACGTTTTGTTAGATTAGATACCGTTGGTGAAAACAGGGGACTGATTCAACATTATCAAAAATTTGGATTTGATTTTTTGGGACTATACGAGCTAAACAACACCGATCAGCTTCCGGCACATTATCATCATAAGCCAGTTAGTTTATTCGAGATGCAAATTTAATACTGAGTATAGCGTTAAGAGGTTGTATCACAAATATAGATTTGTCATCCTGAGGGGTAATTTATCTTATAAAAATCAATATGAGTAACGTATAATTGTTTCTTTTCCATACACCAGGGGCTTGCCTCGGCTCGCCGCCGCCGAAGGGCTCTTTCTTTTTGGCATCAAAAAGAAACAAAAAATGCCGGCTGAAAATTTATTCATTCGTATTATAGTTTTCAGCTGCATTCATGAGGGCTTCGCCGTTTTCTTTTGAAGCCAGCTGTGCGGCAAGAACAGTGCAGCCCGAAAAATTTGTTAGGCCGGATTTAAGTAGAAAGAGGATATAGTGCTATGGCCCAGCTGGATGGAAATTCGAAAGTCGTTAAAATATGTTGATTAATAATGATTTGCAAGATAACGTCAATGATAGCTGGTCGAAGGGCCTGTTAAATATTCTTTAAGGTGTTTCGACAAACTCAACATGACATCATCTGAGGTGAAATTTGCCTTTATGATACAACCTCTTGTATGTGGCAATCTTTTAAAGGATATTTCAGCAATTGTCTTAACTCAATTTGGCTTTAACTATAACGGAAATTATGTGTCCAATGATGTTATCCATGATTAAGCGTCTTTTTTAATTTTTATTGCAAATAGCGACCATGTTGCCAATAACATTATCACCGCCGAAACCTGGTAAACAATAGATAAATCTACTTTGGCATCTTTTAATGCGCCGCCAACATAAACCATTAAACCACCTATAATTGTACTCAGGAAATTAAGGAAACCATATCCGGTTGCAATGTACCTGCTATCGGCTATCTGCCTGAGTACGGGCATTAAATTGGCATCGTTTATCCCTCTGGCTATACCAAAAAAGAACATAGCGATAATGGCTATTGCGAATACCGTGGTTGACGACATGAGGAATAAAAATGGTGCGCCAACAGTAAAGCCGATAATGATCATAAAAACCCTGCTTCTCTTGTTCTTAAGAAACCATTTATCGGCAAAATACCCCCCCAAAATTACCCCAACAAAAGATCCGATCTGGATATAGCCTGTTGCCGAAATTCCGGCTTCGCCCAGCTTGAGGTGAAAATGTTCTTTTAAAAAGGTAGGCAGCCAACCATAAACCAGCCAGTTTGCCGTACCCAGAACACTAAAATAAAACAATAACACCAGAAAAGACCGCTCTTTAAATAGGATCTTAACTGAACCTAATAAACTTATGGTTTCTTTTTCTACCTCTTTAACCTCATTTTCGGTTGTTTCGTGTTTAACATCTTTTAAATAATATAACAGTACGATCGAATAAAGAATTCCAAAGATTCCGAATACATGGAAACCATATCTCCAGCCCCATATTTCGGCAATATAACCACCTAAGCCACCCAATGCTAAACCTGCATAAAGTCCGCTCATGTGCAAACCCGTAGCAAGCGATCTTGTTTTTCCTTTATGATAATCCGTAATCAGCGCCAATGCCGCGGGGATATAACAAGCTTCGCTTAGGCCCATAAACAAACGCGAAACAAGCATTTCTTCAAATGAGGAGGTAAAGCCTGTCCACAAGGTTACTGCAGACCATACTGAAACACTGAATATAATTACTTTTTTCCTGCTGTATTTATCGGCCAAAAAACCTCCAAAGGGACTTAGTATCCCATAAGACCAAAGAAAAACTGAAGTTAAAAGCCCGAACTGGGCGTCAGAAAGGGTAAACTCCTTCACAATAGGATCGCGCATAGAGGTAATCATGATCCTATCGAAATAATTTAAAAAGGCCACTATCCAAAGGAGTGCAACCAGGCCCCAGGCATAATATGATTGATTTGATTTTGTACCGGTCATTTCTAGATTTTCCTCTTGTTAAAATAATTTTACTATTTTGGTCTCGCTATGATCACTTTTGGTGTTCTTACTGCTGGCCTTACTTCTCCACCTGGAAAAACAAGGTTTCCCTGCCATAGCACCATTGTGTTTGTTACCGCGGGCCAAGTACTGTTATTGGGATTTGATTGCGCATCTGCTTTGATATTCTTTAGCACCTTCCCTTCTACCGACCATTTGTTTTTTTCTACATCGTAAGCTAATATTTCATCTGAGAAACCAGGATGTTTTTCTTTTAGCACAGCTGCTTTTGGAGCAAGCACACCGTCATCACCGCCGAATATGAGCAACGATTTATGATGAGCGTTATAGGCTGGATATGGGGCAGCTACAACGGCTTTTGGTAGAGAAGCTATTTTTTTCCACCCATCAGCAGCGCTGTAACAAAAGGCGTCCGTTAGATATTGTCTGTCTACGCCTCCTTTATTATTTTTGATCAGATCGGCTCCACTGAATAGATAAAAGGTTTGATCTGCAACGCCAGCCACAGCCAACATTCGCGGAGGGCCAGGCCAGGTTTCTAATTTATGCCAAATCCTGTTTTTTCCTTTTGAAGATAGATCGAACGACCAAAAAACATTGGCAGTATGATCGGATTCTGGTGCAACAAGTCCGCCTGCGAGGTAAATAATATTGTCTAAAATGGCTCCCGTAGTATTCGCTATGGGGTGCGGCAGATCAGGCAACGTAGTGATGCTGATATTTTTGTCTTTGTAAAGAATGGAATAAACCTTTGCCGAATGGCCTTTCTCGTTACTTCCTCCAATGCAAATGAATTGTTTGCCCCAGGAAATGGAGAGCCCATAACCTAAAGCTTCAGGAAGTTTGCCTGCTACTTTCCATTTTCCACTGGGTTTATCCAGGACAAATATTTTATCGCTCCACACTTTTTTTGAGCCTGACCATGGCGCACCACCATCTGGAAAATTTGCTCCTCCGGCAACAATCAATGCATCGCCCGATACGCCGCTAAAAGAACCGGCAAAACCAAAATGATCTGGTATGGCTGGCAATTCTCCCCATGTAAATTGATTTGTTTTTTTGGTAATCTGTGCAGAAACTGCTGTTGATATCAACATAAAACTTAGAAAAAGTAAGGTATTAAAGTGTTTCATATGATGTGCCTATAGAAAATCTGCATGCTTTTAAGCATTACTTATATTTTTCGAGGAGCTCAAAAAAGCCAGCTTTGGTTAAATCGGCTTTAAGTTCGATAAATTTATCAGAAGAAAGTGGGACCAATGGTAACCGGGCATCTCCTAAATCATAACCCATCATTTTCATAATCGCTCTTTGCGCCGCAATTGACGGATGTTTGATAATGCAGCGAATAAAATCGACCACTTTTAATTGTAATGCCCTGGCAGCAGTTAAATCATTATTCCTGAAAAGTTTAATTATTTCGAGATATACCGGTGCCGCAAAGGTATAAGTACTACCAATGGCACCCACAGCGCCTACTGCCAAAGCACTTAACAACATCTCATCATAGCCAGATAATACTTCGAATTTTCCGTCTTTGTAGTTTAAACAGGCTTGAAACTCGTGAAGTGTTGATGCAGTATATTTTATGCCGGCAAGATTTGGGATTTTTTGTTCTCCGAGCGCTAAAAACTCAACCATATCCATTCCAACGCCAGTTAAAGTTGGCATATGATAATAATAGAATGGAAGTTCGGGCGCGGCAGAGGCGATTTCGGCCATACAATCGACCAGGTTTTCTACTGAGGTGGGTTTGAAATAAAATGCGGCAACTGAAGAAAATGCATCGGCACCAATCTGCGCAGCATGGGTTGCAAGCTTTTTACATTCCTGTATAGAAGTATGCCCTACATGCACCAATACTAAAATCCTTTTATTTACAGCTTTTACGTACGCTTCGGCAATGGCCATCCGCTCTTCAACAGTCATGTTCGGTCCTTCTCCGTTGGTTCCGCAAATGTAAACCCCTGCCACACCATCAGCCACCAATTTATCTACTAGTTGTGGTATTATGGCGAGGTTTAAGGAGCCATCTGCCTGGTAGGCTGCAAATGTTGCAGCAACTATGCCGTTAATTTTCATATGTATTTTGTATTTGTCTAATTAAAAAATTCTGGTATTAATAATTTGGCCTGTTTGCGCACCGATGTTACATCTGATTCCGAAATCCATTTATAGGGCCATCTTAATCGTGTTGAAATCTGAATACAGCCACCAACTGCTGCTAAAAATTTATCTAATGCCGGGTTGCTGTACTGCTGCTTTTGATAAGGAGCAATGCACATTTTAAAGAATTTGAGAATATTTTTTTCTATCCTCAAAGCCTCATCCAGATCTGTTTGCATTAGTTCCCATAAGTACTGAGCTACCGATGGATTGATACAGGCAACATTTGAATAGGCTCCGGTTGCAATGCCCGTCTTTACCCCACTCGCTAAAAAATGGCCTGGAACGAATATTGATAAATGACTTGCATATATCTTCATTTCTTCTGTCCAAGCTGCATCTTTACTTAAAACTTTAATACCAATAAGTGATGGTACGGTTGTTTTAAATCTGAGGTAATCTTTTGGTTTTAACTCCAGCTTTGCATGCGGTGGATTATACAGCACCAAAGGGATTCCTTTTGCTTCATTTGCGATTCCCTGTAAAAAATCTACCTGTTCAGCATCACAAGGAACTACCCAATCTGGCAAAATCACCTGAAAAGCACTTGGTTTTAAATCTACTGTTCTCTTAATCCTTTCTAATGAAATAATCGGCGAAGGGTGACTGCAGCCTACCTGAAAAGACATTGATGCTTTCTGACATTTTTCTGCAAACAACCAATTAATCTGATCAAACTCTGCTTCGGTCTGATTGTGAAATTCACCTGCTGTTCCGTTCGAATAAATCCCATCTACTTTCGCATCAATCAAATAATCTATTTCATCAGCCAATAATCCGAAATCGATAGCCTGATCAGCTTGAATGGGCAACAACAACGTTGCCCAATTCCCTCTTAAAGTTTTTGCTGTTAATGTATTCATCAGTTTTTTTTTAAAGATTGGCTTCAAACTCTTCAACCTCCCTAAACTTCGTTTTACCTTTTACCAATCTACCTAAGCGGGGTTTGCCACCGTTGTACACTTCTATCGCATCTGCATCGGCATATCTCAAAAACAGGATTCTTCGGTCCCTATGCCCAGATATATTACCGTCTGATTTATGGAGCATCCAACAGTTAAAAATCAAAACATCTCCTGCTTTCATTTCCATCGGCACTGCTAAACTATCGTCGGCTTCTACAATAATTTCAGCGCCACTTTTCTTTTGTGCTTCGTTCTGCTCTACCCTGATCTGGCCTTTTTTATGACTGCCTGGAATTAACCACAAACAGCCATTGCCCCGATCGGTATCATCAAGCGCAGTTAAAGTGGTTAAAGCGTTATAAGGCTCCAACTCGCCATAACCATTATCCTGATGCCAGCCAAAGGGTTTTGTATTGCCTTTCATTTTAAATGTAAGCTGTGAAGTAGCCCCTTTTATATTCGGGCCGATAATTTCTGAGGCCATCTCAACCAGCGGACCGCTAAAATAGTATTCCTTTACTGTTGTGGCCTGATGGTGGATATTAATCAACAAGGCGTTTTGCAGCCAGCTTTTATTCGGATCGAAGGTCTCTTTTTCTTTACCCCAGGCATCCATACACTCTTGTTGCATCTGAGCCAAACCTTCGGGTTTTAAAATAGATTTGATGATGAGATAACCGTTTTCGTTAAAAAACGTCAATTCTTCTCGACTGAGTGTTTCATAATTAAATAACGATTCGTTTTTCATGAACAGTTGCATTAATATCCTTGTGTTTGCACCAGATTTGGATTTGCTGCCAAAACAGTTGTAGATAAAGGCCAGAATAAAGGCACCGTTTTATTTTTCAGGTTAGGTACGTACGTATAAGCGTTTATGGTACCGCCGAAATGAAAGCGTACAATATCGTACCAGCGTTTGTTTTCGAAGAAAAACTCACGGCCGCGTTCGTCAAAGATGGCGCGCTCTACGGTAGCTTTATCAGTTGCACCGGTATAAACTCCGTTTCCGGCTCTATTTCTAACTTTATTTAAATACACAATTGCCTGCGCGGTATTATCAAGTGCGGCATAAGCCTCGGCCGCTATCATATAGATATCGGCCAGTCTGAACATGATGACATCGTTATCAGAAACCCGGTCGTCAGCGTATTTGGTGCCTGGCATTTTGGTAATCCATGCGCTCTTTTGTACAGTTCCCTGTCTTTCGATGATAAAGGTATTTGGCACACGTTTATCATTGGTTAGGCCACTAAAAAGTGTCCTGCTTTCTTTACTGATCTGGTAGCCGCCCTGCCCGTTAACAGAAGTAAGCGCATAGGCAATGCTATCCAGGTTGGATGCATTTGAAATAGCCGTTAAAAATGGCAAAGCATTTAAACCATAGTTTGCGCCATTTTCATCGCGGTTATAATAAGCCGACATGATTACTTCAGCGTTTGCCCTCGTTGTGGTTACATCTTTAAAGTTGGTCAATAATGAAACACCTGTGGCTTCTACTGCAGCAGCAGCGGTGATCGCATCGTTAAAATCTGCCGTACCACCAGCCAATACTTTGGCGCTCCATAATTTAGCTTCAGCTTTTAACGCCAATGCAGCGCCATACGAAAATCTGTACTTGGATACGTAAGTTTTTTCAGGAAAAAGTGCTATAGCCTGATCTAAATCGGCAAAAACCTGTTTCATCACCTCAGTAGCTTTCGCTCTTGGCAAAAGTGGAACATTATCATCGGTAATGGTTTCGAGCATCAATGGCGTATCGCCAATAATCCTAACCAGATAAAAATAAGTATAGGCACGCTGACAAAGTGTTTCGGCCTTTAACCTGTTCTTCGTAGCCGCATTAGAAAAAGGAAAAGGCTCTATTTTGCTGAGCAGGAGATTACAGTTACCAATGGCTTTGTATTGTCCATTGTAATTTAAAGCACCTACTGTTGGACTTAATATCTGTGACCATACCGTTGTTAAACGGCTGTTGGTTCCATTAATGAGCTCCTCGCTCCGTTCGGTACCATAGGTAATAGAATTGGCAAAGGCCCTGATGGAAGTATATGTTCCGGTAACATAGGGAAGAAAATCGCCCTCACTTTTAAAGTAAACCTGATCGGTAATCTGGGATTGTGGTTTAACTTCGAGTAATTTTTTGCAAGATGAAAAAGCTGCTGCTATTACAACGATAACAGAAAGCAGGATATATTTCTTGGTCATTTTCATGTTTTTAAATGTTAAAATCTTAATGATGCGCCTAAGGTGAACTGTCTTGGACGAGGATAACCTCCTGGGTCGAATCCGGTATAAGTTTCAGGATTTAACCCTTTGTATTTAGTGAGGTAACCAACATTGGTAACGCTCGCAAAAACACTCATTCCGGTTGAACCTATTTTTGACATGATGTTTTTAGGCAGATCGTAACTCAGGTAAATTTCGCGTAAGGCTAAAAAGTCTCCTTTCGAAATCATGGTAGAAACATCCGATGCATAACCACTTCCGGTACCTACCGTACTGGCTCCCTGTCTGATAAAGTTTTTCTGTCCGAAATCAGCGTCCCCAAAAGAGAAACGGGCATATAATTTATCCACATCACCAGATTTTTGCCAGATATCATTCCCTAAAGCTTGTGCCGGAGCACCTTCATTATAGGCCCTGCCCTGTCCTAAAGATCTGGCTAAAGCGCCATCAGAGATCACAAAGCCTAAAGCATAATCCATATTAACCCTAAGCGTAAAACTTTTATAGGTAAATGTATTTTGAAAACCTCCGATTTTATTTGGCGTTTTATAGCCCATAAATACCATATCGCGGTTATCGATAATGTTATCGTTGTTTAAATCTGCAAACTTGTAATCTCCCGCATGTTTACCTACCGTTATACCAGCCGCCGTAGCAATCTGATCTACTTTACCCCATGCGGCAGCTTCAGCCTCTGTAGAAAAAACCTTCTCTACCTGCCAGGCGTAGTAACCAAACGGACGTTCGCCTTCTGCATATCCGCCCACTTCAATTTCTTTACCGGTATTCGGATCGATGACAACGCCTCCGTTCTGTCTATTTTTTAACCTGCCATTATTAGGTAAACTGATTACTTTTTGCGCGTTGTAGGCAAAAGAGAAATTGGCGCTCCAGGCGAAATCTTTCATTTTCAGCACGGTTGCCTGAAGCTCGATTTCTATCCCTTTGTTCTGGATTGTTCCGTTATTGAATGTAATGGTAGAAAATGGCGCCTCTGCGGGCAATGGTTTAGAATCGATGCGATTTTTGGTTAGTTTATCATATAAATCGACGGTAAGATTCACCCTGTTCTTGAAAAAACCTGCCTCTACCGCAACATCAGTTGTTTGTGTGGTTTCCCAAACCAGGTTCGGGTTGGATAAGTTTGCACGTTGTATACCTGAATTCTGTGCATAAACCGCCGAGGTATAACTTCCATAAGTATCGGTTAAATCTAAATCGCTCGAACCTGCCTGTCCCCAGCTTCCCCTAAGTTTTAAGGTGCTCACTACATGCGATTTCCAGAAATCTTCTTTGTGGATATTCCATCCCGCAGAAACCGATGGAAATAATGCCCATTTATTTTCAGGGGCGAAATTTGAAAAACCATCGTTCCGCAATACGCCGCTTAAAAGGTATTTACTTTTATAATCGTAACTCAGCTGTCCGAAAAAACTCGCAGATTTAGTTTGGTTAATGCGCGTTCCGAAATTGGTAACATTGGTTACTGTTACACCGTTAATAGTGGTTACAGTCGGTTCGTTTATCGTGGTAATGTAATCGTTGGTTCCACGTTGTGAACCTATATCGATACTATTCCCGTCATTTTTGGTATAATTAAACCCAGCCAATGCGGTAAAATGATGATTTTCTTTTAAGGTGTAATCGTACTGTAGGATCTGATCGATCATCAACTGACGGGTGTTGTTGGTATTCTCCGTTTTTAACCGGGTGGTTGCAAACTGGATCGGATCGGGAAATGCTTTTCTTGAAAAAATAGTTTTGTCATCGCTAATTAAGTAAGACAAAGCTGGCCTGTAATGCAAGCCTTTAACAATAGCCCAATCTGCATCTACCCTCGAAACCAATCTTTCAGTTGATGCTTTGGTATTATCGTAGGCCAGCGTATGAAAGCGGTTTCTTGTTGTTAGGTTTTCACCAGTAGTTGGTGTACCATCATCTTTAAAAATTCTGATCAGAGGTGTAATGCGTGTAGCGCGTACCAGGTCGTTGGTATAAGCATCTACATAATTTGGCAGTACATTCTGGTAGTTAAGCATGGCATTGATCTGTAGTTTTTCGCTTGCTTTAAACCCAAAATTTCCAAGCGCACTATATCTTTTATAGCTTGTGCCCACAAAAGTACCTGCCTGATCAACATAGTTCATTGATATATTGTAAGTAGCAATCTGGCTGCCACCATCAATCCCAAAATTGTAATTATTGCTTATGCCGGTATTCCAAAGCAGATCCTGGTAATTATTGTCGGCAAATAACAGTTTAGTACCCGGATTAATCGGATCATCCATAGTCTGCCAGCCGTTGGCCAATAAATTATCTACATATCCCTGGCCTTCAACCGCTACAATGTTATCGTATAACGCTGTTAAATTTGTTCCAACACCGTACTGGCCTTTGGTAGTGTACACCTTTGTTCCTGCAGAAAAACCACCATTATTTAACAGTGTATTCTTATCAATTAAATCGTAAGTGCTTTTTGCTGTTGTTCTGGCAAGTGTGAGGTAATCTTTGGCACTTAAATAATCATACATCCGTGATGGAGTTTCCCAGTTTGTACGGTAATTGAAGGTAATATTGGGTTTCCCTGAGCCAAATTTTCCGCTTTTGGTTTTGATCACAATTACACCATTTGCACCACGGGCACCATAAATTGCTGTTGAAGCCGCATCCTTCATTACCTGCAATGATTCGATATCATCCGGATTTAGATCTTTCATCGTCCTGAAAACGCCGTCTACAATAACCAGCGGACTTGATGCATCAGAAGATAATACAGGATCTCCACCACTATTACCGGTGCCTGTTCCATAAACATTAAGTTTTGACCCCCCACGGATAATGATATTGGTACCAGCCGAACCTGGTTGCCCGTTTGATAACGGTACCGAAACTCCGGCAATTTTACCCTGTATGGCTGCTATTGGTCCTGCATTGGCGGTATTAACCAATTGTTTGGTATCCAGTTTAGATACGGCGGCTGTATTTTTCTCTCTTGATTGCTTAACATATCCCACTACTACCACATCGGTTAAAGACTGTGCATTTGGATTTAATTGTACATTTTTTGTACCGCCTATTCCAACCGTTACTTCTTGCTCGTTATAACCTACTGAACTAAAAACAAGGATTGAATTTTGAGGTACCCGTAAAGTGTACTTTCCATTTGCATCTGTAACAGTCGCGGTCTGCGCGCCCTTTACTTTTACACTTACTCCTGGCAGCGTTTCATTTTTTGTCGCATCAGAAACAGTACCCGATACCTGCACATCGGTTGTTTGTGCAGCTCCTGTTAAACCACAGAGGTTAATTGCGGCCAACAAGAAAATAAATAAAATTTTTCTCATAATTATTATTTGTATTTATGTACTACATATTTGGTTAGTATAGAAATTCGCTGATTAATCACTGCCCGACTAATCGGCCTTAATTATTTTGTTAAATCTGAATAGTTTACAGTTTTAAATACAATGCCCTCATATGGCTTTGCATATCCTGCTTCGAAAAAGCAGCCGATTATTTGTTTGTCTATTACTGCAATATCTGAGTAGGCCGATGGACCAGGGTGTAAAACCATCTTATATTTCCAGGTTTTGCCGTCGTTTTCGCTTAAACGTAAAGTTAAATTTGCCCGTAATTTTGTATTTGCCGGATTGCTGAAAAGCAGTGTTGGTTTATTTTTGCGATAAAAATGACTCAGCAAACTTCCCTGGCAGATGGGCTCTATTAAAGTTGTATCTACCTGTACATTTGCCCAGTTTTGACCGCCATCTTCGCTTACAGTGGTATGCCTTGTTTTAATTGTCCGGTCACTATTCCGCATGTTCAACATCAATCGGCCTTTCGAAATTTCGGCCAATGTAGTTTCGTTCATTTTATCCTGAGGGGTATTATTGCCTAAATTCCAGCTCTTGCCATGATCATCTGAATAAATGGTGTGTGCAAAATTCTGATTAGTACCCGTTTCTACATGGTTTATCGGCACTACCAATCGGCCAGCATATTTTCTTTTAAGCACCTGTAAGCCATGGCATGGTCCGGTTGCGTACCAGGTCCAACCTGCTTTTTTCACTTGAGCAGTAATCTCTGTTGCAGCCGACCAGGTTTTTCCATCATCACCGGAGGATAACATATATACATGCCTTCCGTCTTTCGATGAGCCATCCATAATCTGTTTTTCATGATCGGTACCCAAATTCCATGTAGAAATTAAAATGATATTGCCAGTAGCTTGATCCTGGACGGGAACAGGGTTACCACAGGTATTGGTCGAATCGCTCCACACCAATTGTAAGCCGGTCCAGGTTTTACCCTTGTCCAATGAACGTTTAACCACCAGGTCAATATCTCCAGAATCACCACAATTGTTTTTTCGTGCTTCGGCAAAAGCAAGCAAGCTTCCGTTTTGAGTATGGATTAGGGCCGGAATACGAAAACAGGCATAACCGTTTTCGCCAGCTTTAAAAATGAAATTCAGACTGTCTACCCTATTCGCTGTAATATTGGCTGCCGCATAAGTGGTATTTATGCAGTACAAAATCAGTGCAGAAAAGCAGCATAACCCGCCAATCCTTTTCAGATTTTTGATGGTGTAAAACATAACTTAAAAAAATTAATTTGGTTAGCGCAAGCCTAATCAGACTTGCATAAAACAAATGTAATTAATAAATTAATATGTAGTACATAAAAACTTAATTTATTTTCTTGAGTGCCTCCAATCGATCGAAATGAGGCTTTAGATGTTCGTACATTCCATTTCTGAAATCATCTTTATTTCCAGATTTAAGAATTTCCACCAGATCCTGATGGCTAACACTTCCAGAAAGAAACTCATTTTCTACCTGAAGTACAAAACCAAAAACCGGCAAAAGCATATGCTGGAAACGTTTTAAGGTATCGTTACCGGCCATTTCGTATAATTTACCGTGAAAGGCAATTTCGTTGGCAATGCGGAACGCTTCTTTGTTCTTTTTCTTTTCGCTATTGGCAATTATTTCAAGTTCACGGATACTTTTATCATTTAAATTCAAAAAAAGCACATCCGCGAGGCCCATTTCTAAAATCAACCTCAGTTCAAAAAGATCCTGTAGTGCATCCGGACTGATTATTAGCGGATCGAGTACACGCTGAAAACCGCCCAATACATCAGGGCTTGATAAAATCATACCCCTCTTTTTCTTAGTCTCGATCATGCCAAGCATCCTCAAGCGACTTAAAGCTTCCCTTAAAACGTTTCGGCTCACCCCCAGCGCTTCAGCCAGTTCCTGTTCTTTCGGTAGTGCATCACCAGGTTTAAATGATTTCTTTTTGAAATAATCTCTTAACCTCATTTCAACCACATCAGCCATTGTATCAGATGAGATTTTATCGATATCCAAACTTAAATCACTTTTTAATGCCATAGAAATACATATTTAGAAGCTTCAAATATACTCGTTTTTATGTAGTACAAAAACATTTGAAAAATAGTTCGCGCTTTTAGATTTAAAAACAAATGTTCACAAAATATGTAGTACATATTTACAAAATAATTTTATAGTTTTGTTTAAACCAAGTATATGAAAAAAATAATTTTAGCATTTACATTAATGCTTAACATGAACCAGGCGGGGTTATTTGCACAAAATATTGTACTGCTTTACAAAAATGTACCGAACGCCATTAAGGCCGATTTAACAGAAAAAACAGATACCGCCAAAAATGGCAGAATACTAACCAGATACGTTACCCAGCCAACTTTAACCGTTTTTCTCCCCGAAAAAAACAATGGTAAGAGTGCCGCAGTAATTATATGTCCTGGTGGGGGTTATTCTTATCTGGTGATGAACAACGAGGGCACCGAGGTTGCAAAAGAGTTAAATAAACAAGGTATAGCGGCCTTTGTGTTAAAATACAGGTTACCCAATGATCTGATTATGGAAAATCGTTCAATCGGGCCATTACAGGATGCCGAACAAGCCATAAAAACAGTGCGCGAACGGGCTAAAGAATGGAACATTGATACGGCAAAAGTTGGGATAATGGGTTTCTCGGCCGGAGGTCATGTTGCCTCCACTGTATCTACCCATTATAAAAATGTAGTGATACCAAATCAGGAAAAAACAAATCTTCGACCAGATTTTTCAATACTTATTTACCCTGTTATTACCTTTCAGGATAGCATTCTGCACAAAGGATCTAAAAAAGCTTTAATCGGAGATAGTGCATCGACAGAAAAAACAGCTGAATATTCGAATGAGCTACAGGTAAATAAAGATACTCCTCCTGCTTTTTTGATTCATTGCAGTGATGATAAAGTAGTACCTGTTGCTAATACGATAAACTATTATCAGTCACTTAAAAACAGCGGGGTAAAGGCCGAAATGCATATTTACGCTACAGGTGGACATGGTTTTGGTTTAAAAAACGCCACGAGAACCGATAAATGGCTTGAACAATGTATGGCATGGATGACTGAAATGAAAATCAAAACACCATAAGGTCCCTTCCATTGACCAGGGTTAATTTTAAAATGGGGATCGATAGGCTTATAGCTTTTAAGTCACAAATAAGGTAAATATCTATGCCAATCGTATTATTTTATATAAAAAAATCATTTTTTCTCGTCCAAATGCTTTTCATTATATTCTAGACTCAAAAAAACACCATAATTAATTGACTACAAATAAGTTGTTTATTAAAAAAACTCAAATAGACAGAAAGAAAATAATCGATTTTTAATCAAAGACGTATCAGTAGAAATACAGCTGATTTAATTTATGCAAAAAACGCCTTTAAATAGCTTTAGAGTGCATTAAAAATTAATATTAGGGGCATTTTTTAGTGCATTTTTTTAATTACTTTCGACCAAAAGAACCAAACAAACTGACACATTCGAGCTACATAATAGATCAAACCTAATCTAGATAGGTAAGTGATTTGTTATGCTAAAATTTATTAAAAAGTCCTCAGCTTTTAATAAATTATTAGATCCATGTTAAGCCATATATGGGTTCCAACAAGTTATTTATGATTAAGGCTTTTCTGCTGTTTTTATTTAACGGATTACTGGGATTAATATTGCTCTGCTCAGCAAATATTGCATTTGCACGCGATGAAATTGGAACCATAACTAATACTAGCTTTAACAATTTATCCCTTCATTCTTTAAAAGCCGGCACAAACAGCCTAAAACGTTTACCTGCAACCAGCTATTCTAAACATTATATTGCGCCGGCCCCATGGCAATACTGGAGTAAAGCCAACGAAATTGTTATTACATCAGATATTGGAACAGTTACGGGAACAATTAAGAAAAGTGATGGTACAGTATTATTTAATTTCACCTGCACACAAGGTGTACCTTACGTACAGCGCTTTACCGGATTACCAAAAGATGTACCTGCGCACCAACTAAATACCGTACTGACGGGAGCCGGGTTAATTATAGAGGCCACTGGATCTATTTCAGTGAATTTAAGAAATGTAGCTTCGGATAATTTGGGAACTGACGGTGCGGATACCGATATTAAGGGTAACGCCTCTCTTTTTAGCTTTGGTGATGCGGCAATTGGAACGTCTTTTCGTGTAGGTTATTATCGGGACGGTGATCTTGCCAGTAATGCTCATCCACCGATCTATAGCATTATGGCCATCGAAAATAATACGATTGTTAAAATAGCTGGTGTAGCAAAGGCAACATTAAATGCCGGACAAAGTTATTTATTCACTGCCCCAATGGGAACCTTGGTAGAATCGTCAGGATCGGCGGTAATGAATACCGCAGCCGATCTGGATGCTCCCGGAGGCTGTGGAGATGGTGCCTACAATCCAATTCCGCCTATTGCCTCCTTAGGTAGAGAATATGTGGTGGTTAGAGGTGAGGGTAATATGACTGCAGAGCAAACTACTGTAATTGCAACTGAGGCAAACACCAGCTTTACAGTGATACATTTTGATCAAAATGGTGTTCAAAAAGGTACCACAACCTACAATTTGGCACAAGCGGGAGATAAGCAAACCTTTAATCATGGCTATCTGAGTAGCCCATATGACCCCGCAAGTAATACAGGAAGATATTCTTCGACCTGGATTTCAGCAACAAAAAATATTGAAGTTTTTTCAGGCACAGCGGGCGCCTCTGGCGGTGCAGGTTGTGAAGTAGATGTGGCTACCTTAGTCCCAATATCCAGTTGCTCGGGATCAAAGCGAGTTGAAACCTCAAAGTTTACTGCTTACGTTCAAACCACCAACCTCGATTACTTTGGCTATATCATTACCAGTAGTGCAGATAGAATTTATCTTAATGCAAATGGCACTCCGCTTTACAACAATACAGATATAGAAACTATAGCAGGTATTGGTACCCGTAAATCCTTAGGTAGTACGGGCTTATCTCTAGTTAGTTTTACACGTGCTGATATTGGATCGCCAAGTACAATTATAATAACAAGTTCCAGCAGGCTTACTGTTTCTATGGTACAGCAAAGTAGTGCTTTTTCGATGTCTAATTTCATTTCACGTTTTCCCGAAAAGGGCGCTCAGCCAGTGGTATCACAAACAAACTGTGCATCAGCAACACTTACAGCAACTCCAAATGCTTCCAATTATCAATGGTATCTTAACGAAGTTCCGATTAGTGGTGCAAATACCAATACTTATGTGGCTAGTACATCTGGCAATTATTCGGTGAGTTATAGTTTAGATTGCGGGCTGAGTGCACCTTCTCTCCCAATAAAGGTTTCACTTTGTAATATCGACCGCGCCATTACCAAAACAGTTGATATCGCTTATCCGGAGTTAAACAGCAATGTGGTATTTACGCTTAAGGCCGAAAATTTGGGCGATGGCAATGCAGTTGGGGTATCGGTTACAGATCTGCTTCCTAGCGGTTTTACTTATGTATCGAGCATAGCGCCATCAAGCACGAGTTATGATCCTATTTCGGGTATATGGACTATTGGCGATTTGGCCAGTAATGCCAGTATCTCCTTAAGCATCACAGCAAAAGTTGTAGCAACAGGAACTAATATTAACACCGCAACGATTACTGGCTCGCAGCCTGATCAGGTAACCACTAACGATCAGAGCTCGGTTAGCACCATAACTGGCTCTAAAGATAGAGAAGTATGTGTGGGTACAGCCATGAACGATATTATTATCAGTATCCCATCAGGTTCAAATGGCATTCAAGTTACAGGTTTACCAGCTGGGATAACTTATACCAATAGCTCATCTCCTAAAAAAGTCACCATTTCAGGTACGCCAACTACAGCAGGTCCACCAAAAACTTATACCGTTTCTAATACTACAGGAACTCCATTCACTACAACAGGTTCAATAACGGTAAATGGAAATGTAAGTACTCCTGTTTTTAATACCGGATTAACCGATAAACGTTGTGCTGGTACCGGAACCGATAGCTATGTTGCGACGGCAACCAACGCCACGAGCATAGCCTACTCCATTTTACCACTATCGGCAGGTATTATTGATGCAAACAGTGGTAAAGTAACCTGGGATAATACATTTGCAGGAACAGCAACTATAACAGCCACAGCAAAGGGCTGCGCGGAGAAAACAACCGATTTTATTGTAATTGTAAACGGGCTTCCAAATTTAACATTGGGTACCGAACCTGAAATCTGTCAGGGTTTCACCACATCATCACTCCCTTATACCAACGCTTTAAACAGTCCAACAACATATAGCATTACCTGGAATACGTCAGGTTTTGATCCAGTTAGCAATCAACCTTTGCCAGCAGGAAATATTCCGCTTAACATTCCAGTCAATGCTGCATTGGGCATCCATTCTGGTGTGTTGACCATTAAAAATGCAGCGGGTTGCAGTACTCAAATTAATTTCACTATTAAAATAAATCCAAAACCATCAGCACCACATGTGTTGGTACAAACTAGTTCACAATATTAATCAAACAAAAAAAAAGTCCCCATGAACAATTTAATTACAAAATCAATTTTAGCCTTTACATTTCTGTTAGTCTGCACATTTTCAACAGTATCGGCTCAGGTATTACCAACCACAAGCGGAGTTAATTTATTCTGCAAAGGCTCGGACCTTACATTGCCTGCGGCACCAGCAGGAGAAGACTGGATTGTTAAATACAGTGCAACGCAAACTGCTACACCAAGTACAGGTGTCGCTTTAGTTTCGGGAAATAAAATCGCAGCGGCTGATTTAAACACAGGCTATTATTATTTAAGTTCTAAATCAACCACTCCAGGCTCCTGCGAATCTGAATTACAAGAAATTCCGGTATATGTGCTTCAACCTTTGACTGTTAATTTTACGCCTGCTGATTTCTGTCTCGAAAGCCCATTGGCCCAAGTTAGTGCTGTTACCAATCCTGATGCTACCAACATTCCAACTTTGGCCTATCAGTGGTATACGGTAACAGGAGGAGTAGAAACTGCTATATCAGGTGCTACAACAAAAGACTATACGCCATCGGCACCTGCAACTGTTGGAACAAAAACGCATAGGCTAAAAGTAGGTTATGTAATTAACGGTAATAAATATTGTCCGCAATGGGCAGATCATGATGTTACGGTAACCGCTAAGCCTGTAAAACCAACCATTACTCCAGGAACCATCACCGGCACGGCAACAGCAGTTACTTTCTAGGCCGGTTTTCGTTTTTCTGATGATTGTTGTATAAATGAAGCTAAGGATATACTCCTTTCTGGCTTTGGCTATATTGTTGTTTTTTATTCAAACAGCAAAGGGCCATATTGCTCCCAATGGGCGGCAAACCATTACGATCAGACAAGGGTCGTCGGTGGTTTTGCGTGCAAATTCGGCTGGAGCGGCTTTATATATATGGTACAAGGATGATGTGTTAGTGAAGAACCAAAACAAAGCAACACTTATCACCGCCACCGCAGGCATTTATAAAGTAGCTACTGTAAATAAATTTGGTTGCACATCCGATATTTCAGATGAAATAGAGGTTATTGTATTGCCACAGCTTATTGCGGATGTAGCCATAACAAAGCGATCAGAATCAAAAATTGTAGTGGGCGATCAGGTTTTCGAATATTACCTGAATGTTAGAAATAATGGTAAAGATGATGCCACCCAACTGATGATTAAAGATGCGCTTCCTGATAACCTTTCTTTAGAAAACCTGGCCCAGCCAACAGATGGAATAGCGAGCTACGATCAGCTAAACCGAACCATTAACTGGAACATTCCCTTACTGGCCAATGGCAAGTTTGCTGAGCTGGTAATCAGGGTAAGATCCAAGCAATCGGGTATGGTGACTAATACAGCGACTGTTACTGCAACAGAATTTGACCCTAACCTGGCCAATAATACATCAACTGATAAAAAAGAGATTTCAGGTTTAAGAATACCAAATGTCTTCACGCCCAATGGGGACGGCAAGAACGACACTTTTTATATTGAACACCTGGAATCTTTTGAATCGAACGAAATAACAATTATTAACCGTTGGGGAAGTACGGTTTATCAATCCAATCACTATAAGAACGACTGGACTGCTCCAGGATTAACGGATGGAACTTACTTCTACGTGATTAAAGTTAGAAATGGAACAGCAACCTGGCAAGATTACAAAGGTTATGTAACGGTAATCAGGTAAATAAAACAAAATACAGACATGAACATTTTGAAAAGGATATTTCTTGTTTTGACCATTACGATATTATCTGTTAAGGTTTTTGCGCAACAAGATGCCCAATTTGGGCAATATGTTTTTAATAACATGTACATCAATCCTGCATATGCGGGTTATAAAGAAGAGCTTTACTTACAGGCTTTCGCCAGAGCACAATGGACTGGTGTTCGGGGCGCACCACAAACCCTTTCTATATCTGCAGATGAGGCTATAAATGACGAAAGTATTGGTCTGGGGATGATTGTAACCAAGGACAAAATAGGTGCACAAAACACTTTAAATGCATCGGCAAATTTCGCTTACAGGATAAAACTTGATCGTACTGAAACTAATATCCTCGCTTTCGGTTTAGGTGTAGGTGTAATACAGACCTCCTTAAACGGCAATTTGTTAGATCCTATCGAAATCGGCGATAACCGTATTCCGACAGGATCAATAAGTCAGACCATGCCCGATATACGCGCCGGCATTCATTATTCAAATGAGCAATTTTTTATCGGTTTTTCGGCAAATAACCTCTTGTCAAAAACCTTATCGGTATTTGACGATTACAATTCGCTAAACGTTAAAATTCAGCCTCATTTTTACTTGAGTGCAGGGGTAGCATTACCTGTAAATGACGATTTTGTTTTTAAACCAACCTTTTTAATTAAAGATGATTTACATGGACCAACGTCATTAGATTTAAATGCCTTTTTACTGGTAAAAGAGCGCTTCTGGCTTGGTGCAGTTTATCGCACTTCGGTAAAAATTTATCCTAAAGAAAACCTGCAGCCTGGATTAACCAGTAGAGCGGCAGTTGGTTTCATCAGCGAATTGTTTATAAAATCTAACCTGCGTATTGGTTATGGTTACGATTACAGCCTCAATAAACTGAGCAATTATGATTATGGCTCGCACGAAATCTCAGTTGGCTATTATATAGAAACCAAAAAGAGCCGAAGACCAAAGTGTTATTTTTAGGCGCTAATCAAAATGTAGTGCATATCATTCATCGAACCAATGTATTACCATGCAATACCATAATCTTCGCCATGGTTACTCGAGCCACCTTGCAAACTATTGTGCTTCCAATCAAAATAAATGGCATTGATTGGCCCACTGGTCCGTTCAGAAAAACTGAGGATATAACCCATTTTTTTCAATTCATTGCGCACCTCCTCTTTCGTGTTGGTATTTAACAAAATCTGACCAGGTTTTGGTGCTCTGTCGCTCGTTTTAGTACCACCCAATGAAAGCCAAAGCTGATTCGTGTTAAAGTTAGCCGCTTCGGTTGCCTTTTGCACATTCATACCAAACTCAGCCATATTTAAAAAGAACTGCAGCAAGTTCTGATCCTGGGTATCTCCGCCCTGAACTGCAGCCGATACAAATGGTTTACCATCTTTGATAAACAATGAAGGCGACAGGGTTACCCTTGGCCTTTTGCCCGGTGCAACAACATTGAAGGGATTTAAGGTAGAATCGAGCACAAAACTTTGCATCCTTTGACTCATCCCAATGCCTGTATTACCGGCAATACAGGCCGGAAGCCAGCCACCACTTGGGGTAACAGATACTACCCAACCGGCCTTGTCTGCAGCCTCTATCGATGTTGTTCCCCTCCACAAACGGCCTTCATAAATTTCTTTTGGCGTATTGTTCCCAAGGTCGTGCTTTGGCGCAAAGTTACGCTTGGTTGTATCAGGATTAAAGCCTCTACTTTTTAATAGATTTAAATAAGGGTTTTTCTTGCCTTCGTATAGATAAGGATCGCCAGGACCAGTGTTTACATCATTTTTATCAAGCTGAATAAGCGAGGCCCTTTGTTTTGCATAATCTTTACTTAACAGACCTTTCATTGGTTCAGCAGGACTTTGGTTTGGATCACCATAATAAAAATCGCGATCTGCAAAAGAAAGGTTCATGGCCTGATAAACAGTATGGATATATTTTGAGCTATTGTAGCCCATTGCTTTTAGGTCGAAATTCTCTAATATATTCAAAGCTTGCAGTAAAACAGGACCTTGTGTCCACTGTTGTAATTTGTATACTTTAATCCCTTTATAATCGGTGCTTAATGCTTCTTCTTCAACTGGTTTCCATTTAGCAAGATCATCCATGGTAATCAGACCTCCTTGTTCTTTACTCCCACGCACGAATTCCTTGGCGATGTCTCCTTTATAAAAACGATCGTAAGCAGCCATTAATGCCTCTTGTCGAGAGCTACCTTTCTTCAACGCAGCTTGCTCTGCTTCAACCATTTTGGTTAGGGTGGCCAAAAGATCTTTTTGAATAAAAACCTCACCTGCTTCTGGCGCCTCACGCTTTTCGCCCAAATGTGGCAATAGCACTTTTTTACTGTAAGGCCAGGTTTTGATCAATTCTTTATCGCGCTCCATACTGTTTGCAGCCTGTGCTTCTATGGCATAACCCGCAGCCATGTGCATGGCAGGTGCCAGAACCTGCCCCAGGCTCATGCTACCATATTTACTCAGCATATAAATCAGTCCGCCGGGTGTACCTGGCGTGGTTGCAGCCAAGGGGCCGTATTCTGGTGGAAAACTATAACCTTTAGCTTTAAAAAAGGCTACGGTTGCTCCAGTTGGGGCAACGCCCATTGCATTAATCGCGATCACCTTTTTTGTATTCGGATTGTAAATTAGTGCCTGTGTTTCTCCTCCCCAGCTTAAAGTATCCCACATGGTGCAGGTAGCAGCCAACATGGCACATGCTGCATCAACTGCATTTCCACCTTGCTGAAAGATCATCGACCCTGCTGTTGCTGCCATCGGCTTTCCGGTTATGGCCATCCAGCTGTTCCCATAAAGCATTGGCTTTTGCGTTTGCTGTGCAAATAAAGGGCGAAGAGAGAGTGATAGTAACAGAAACAGGGCTAAATTTTTCATAGTTCCAATATAGCTAAAATATGTACCACAGTAGTCCTTCATCCGCACAGCCCCCCTAATTATGGGTAATAAAACAAGCTTGTTACAAATTTAAGCACCACCAGAACAGCCTACCCTAGTGCGTACAGTTAGCTTTTGGTCAATTCATCCACCTCGAAGAATGTAAGGCCCTGTTCTCATTTCTTTTTCTTGGGTTTGGGTTCAGGCAGTTCTGCTACAGTGATGCTAACCAGTTTTTTTAACCAATCGCGATCTTCCAACTGCTCTTCGATTAGAAACTGATTTTTTGTGCCTGGGTAAGGAGGTGCCTCCACAACATCTTTTATATATGCCCTTCCAGATAAAGTTGGCTTAACAAACAGCTTGTTATCGCACACTAGTGCAAACAACTTATCATCAAAATACAAGCCGTATTCGCCAAACATTTTTTTATAAGTAACATGTCCGGAATAATCCATCTGATCTATTATAAAGTCTACGAATTTCTGTTCTGAGGCCATTGTAAATTGATCTAATTTGAAAGGTGTAATATGAGTAAAGCTAAAACGAATAATTGAAAAGAAAATCTTTAACTGTTTTCACTATTAAATTCTACCTGCTTCAAGCACTAAGATAGGAACAATCGTCGATTATATTAAGTACGCCCATTCACTAATCATTGATTATTGCTTTTCTTTTGATTCTGGTTTGCAATAATGGGCTTAATCGCTAAATTTGTCGCCCAAATGAACAATTGACACAAAATATATGATTGTTCTAAAAGGTAAAAAGAATAAAATGGAAGAAAACGATTTTGTTTCTATCTGGCTGGAAGAAACCGGAAATCCTGCGATTGAGAAACTAGCGCAGCTAAATCTTGAAGTTGCCAATAAAGCTACAGAAGTACTTGCAGAAAGAGGTGCAACAGAAAACCATCTTGCTTCCATACTGGATATTAATCCTGATGAAATTAAAAGATGGTTAGCTGGCAGACATGTCTTCAGCATCAAAACCATTAACGAAATTGTAATTGCAATGGCCGAGATTACTCAAAAAGAACAACAGCCTGAATTCCAATAAATATCAATTATACCTCTAGTCTTCATTAAGCGCCAATGTAAATCAATACGATCTTCCTGTAGGTTATAAAAGGGGCTACAGCCGAAGCATTTACTGGCGCAAGCCTTAATTATTTATCTACAGTAGTTTCGTTAAAGTTCATCGTTTTGAGCTTACTTACATTCTTTTGTTCGATGGCTTTTCCGGCATAACCAGGTTTATTTACTCCCCATGCCACATTGCTGTTAAGTACACTGATGTATCCCGTATTTTCAAAATAAAACCCTGCAATTGCACTTTTAACAAGTCCTTCTACATTGCTCGGCCTACGGTCGTATACGCCTCCTTCTTCCTTTGTGGTTTTATCAAGATAAACACTAACCTGATCAAAGTAGATCTCTGAAATTTTGTCGGGACTTTCGCCACTGATATACACACCACTTTCTCCCGTACATCTGATATTACTGAAATAAATATTTTTAACCGCTCCTACCTTTCCCTTGGTTTGTCCTTTTGGTAAACGCCAACCAGCATCTTTATTGTTGCTGGTTGCTCTTGGGTAAGCAGTAATATAAATCGGCTCTGCCTTGCCCCACCATACATCCGAAAAAAGTTTGGATTCGATAAACAGATTGGAGAAAATTACGTTGTTTACTGTGCCCTCATCACGATTTTGAATACCAATACCGCGGTTGCTTTTCCTGATATTACAGTTATTGATGAGCACATTACTGATCCGGTCCATATTTTCAGAACCTATTTTAATGGCGCATGAGCTAGAGGTCATGGTGCAGTTACTAATCACAATATTTTCGCAGGCACCATATTCTTCAAATTCACGTCTGTTTTTTAAGCAGATACAATCATCACCTGATTCGATAAAACAATTGGTAATCCTCACATTTTTACTATGATCAAGATCAATCCCATCGCTGTTACGGATTTTAATACTGTTCAACAGCGTAATATTTGATATCGATACATCATTACAACCCACTAAATGGACCGTCCAGTAGGCTGAATTCTGAAAAGTTACCCCATCTATGTTCAGTTTATTACAACCGATCAAAGTAAGCAAATGCGGCCTGGGGTCTACAACATTAAAGGGTTTTAACACATACGAGTCGCTAAGCTCCTCCCCCATAAACGAAATCCCATTTCCATCAATTACGCCTGTTCCACTGATGCTTACCTGTTCTAGTTTTTCTCCGCCTATCCAAATGGTTCCCTCGCCTTTGTTTTCACGAAAGGCACTTTGAGTATATAATTTTTCATCCGGACTAGCCAAGAGCTTAGCACCACCCTCCACTCTTAAATCGATGAACGATTTTAAGTTAAAAGGACCAGTTAAAAACACATAACCAGCTGGTACAATTACCTGCCCGCCGCCTGCTGCTGCACAGGCATCGATGGTTTTCTGAATAGCAGCTGCATCATTGGTTTTGCCATCGCCAACTGCGCCGTAGTTTTTAATATTGTATAATTTATTTTGGGCCAGTGTACCGAAAGAAATCAGCATTGCAAAAAAGAGTAATATTTTGATCTTCATTTTCAATTCATTAGGAATAAATATATAGGGCTATTTTAGGCAAAGACCCGTTTACCAAAAAACGGTATAAAGTGCTGCAAGAATACCACATATTATAACCGAGGCAATGGTAAATGCCGGAGTAACCTTAAACATGCTACGGTCTATTTCAAGACCCTGTGGATTATCTTTACTTTTCGGATCGGTTAGTGTAACCAAAACCATCAAAACGATGATGATCACAAATACCCACGACATCCTGTTTAAGAAAGGGATTGGTTCAATGGCCCCATCGGTTAATGTGGGCAAAAATTTAAATAAGATAGATAATGGTATGGTTAATAATGCAGCAGTAAGGGCTGCGCGAGAAGTGGTTTTCTTCCAAAAAAAGCCCAGTAAAAAGATGGCAAAAACACCCGGTGAAATAAAACCGACATATTCTTGAATGAACTGATAAACCTGATCAAAACTGCGCAATGCAGGCGCAATAACGATAGCAATTAAGGATGCAATAACCACAGACCACCGACCAACTGAAACCAAACGTGTTTCTGAAGCTTCGGGTTTGATAAACTTTTTGTAAATATCCAGTGTAAAAATGGTGGCTATACTGTTACATTTACCGGCCAGAGAGGCCACAATGGCAGCAGTGAGCGCGGCGAAAGCCAAACCTTTTATCCCTGCGGGCAATAAATTCATGAGCACCGGATAAGCATGATCGGGTTTAACTGTTCCTGCTGCATCTAGCATTTCGGAATGAAAATAACCACGTTGATAAAGCACATAGGCCGCAATACCTGGAATAACAACAATTACCGGAATTAGTAATTTTAAAAATGCAGCAAATATTAGTCCGTTGCGCCCGGTCTTTAAATCAGCTCCCAATGCCCTTTGAACGATATACTGGTTACAGCCCCAATAATTTAAATTATTGATCCACAAACCACCTACCAGTACCGCAATACCTGGCAGTTCGTTGTAGAATTTATCTCCTTTCGAAAATATCATATGAAAATGATCAGACGCTTCACTGCGTAATAATGGAAGCGAGGCTAAAACACTTGGCGCATCTAATTTTTCGGCTACGAGTTTAAGTGCCATATAACAGGTAATCAACCCACCTGCAACTAAAACAAAAACCTGTATTACATCGGTATAACCAATTACCTTCATCCCACCCAGCGTAATGATAGCAGAAAAAATGGCCAGGAAAATGATGCATATATTAAAAGGAACGCCTGTAATGGTTTCAATAGCAATGGCACCAAGAAAGAAAATAGACGTTAAGTTTACAAACACATAAACGAGTAACCAAAAAACAGCCATCAGTGTACTCACCGTATTATTATAGCGGTTAGACAGGAACTGTGGCATGGTGTAAATTTTGTTCTTAATATAAATGGGTAGAAAGAATATGGCTACAATAATTAGCGTGGCGGCTGCCATCCATTCGTAACTTGCAATGGCAAGCCCCATAGCAAAACCCGAACCCGACATGCCAATAAAATGCTCGGCAGAAATATTAGAAGCAATGATAGATGCACCAATTGCCCACCAGGTAAGCGAGCCTTCTGCCAGAAAATAATCTTTGGTATCGGTACGTTTTTTTTTCTTGCTCCGATAAACCCAATAGCCATATGCCGAAACAATAATAAAATACATCAAAAAAACAGCATAATCGAATGCAGACAGGTGGTTCATATAGATTTTTTATATTTGGGTTTTTTAAAAATCAGAAAAAATCCCAATGTTGGGGGCTAAATTCGATTATTTAATTACGTAAACGTTTTCGCCTAGCTTGTAGCAACAACATAGACTTATCCCCGTTAACAGCCTGTTGATTCGCGCTTAGTGAGCACTGATTTCAATATAATATTCTGTTCATCATCCAGTTGTTTATTATTGAGAATTTTGAACAGGCATTTTGCCGCTTCGCGCCCGATTTCGAAGGCTGGCTGTGAGATTGTGGTAAGCGAGGGGCTCAACAGTTTTGCGGTACTCAGGTTCGAAAAACTCAGTATTTTCACATC
This sequence comes from Pedobacter sp. ISL-64, assembly GCF_018613605.1. Classification (GTDB taxonomy): domain Bacteria; phylum Bacteroidota; class Bacteroidia; order Sphingobacteriales; family Sphingobacteriaceae; genus Pedobacter. The sequence goes on from NZ_JAGGPU010000006.1 coordinate 623,680, forward strand.
ATCCGGAATCTTTAGGTCCATTTCTCTACAGGCGCAATAAGCAGGAATAATAAATTCTTCAATGGATGAAAAAAGTGCATCGGGCTTATACTCCTTGAGCAACTCCTTTATGTGTTGCAGATTAAGTTCTTCGTCATCCTGATATTTAACAACAGGCTGCTCATCAGCAGCTATTCCATGCGTTTTCAGTGCATCAAGATAACCCGCAAACCTGGCTTTACCAGCAGGAAGATTTTCCAACCCATATAAGTACGCAATTTTGGTACAACCGCATTCAATTAAATGCTCAGTCGCCTGAAAAGCAATTTCGTAATCATCTGTAGTTACTTTAACTGCGTCCAGGTTTTCATAAACCCGGTCAAAAAACACCAATGGAATTTTCTTAACCAGGTTGGTATAATATTCACTGTTATACTCACTGCTCGATACTGATGTAAGAATACCATCTACCCGGCCATTTAATAAACTATTGGTGAAGGCAACTTCTGCTTCTATATTCTCGTGGGTTTGATAAATAAGTACATGATAACCGTATTGCCTGGCAATCTCCTCAATTCCTTTTATGGATAGTGAGAAAAAGTTATTGGCTACACAGGGAATAATCACCGCTACAGTTTTAGTTTTATGGCTCCGTAGGTTGCTGGCGGCTGGATTGGGTGTATAATTTAACTCTTTGGCTAAAGTCCACACCCTGTTTTTAGTTTTTAAACTGATCTCGTAACTGTCATTGAGGGCCTTAGAAACGGTTGCGATGGAAATATTTAATTCCTGAGCCAACCGCTTAATGTTCACTGCTTCCGCCATGTCTTAAAAATTTGTTTAGTTAGTTTTTTCAGAGGAAAATGCCCCATATAGCACTTTAGTTAGCGATATTATAGGTCAAAAGCTTCTTTTTCACCAGCATCTTCATCAAAAACAATCCAGCATGCCCCAATTGTTAGCGCGGGTTTGCCGAATTTATGTTCATAACATTTGTTGGTTACAGCAATAAGATACTTCTTTTGACTAAGAAAAAGTATCTGCTACAAACGAAAATATGAAATAATCGTAATAACAACGTTTATTTCTTTTCTTTTATACATTTCACTAATGGGCATTCAGGCAGAAAAGGACGACCATTAGTACAACTCAAGCTGTAACCTATTAAATATAAACAAATTAAAGTTGATTATACTGTAAAGAATTAAAATTTACTTAATCGTTTACGTAAATAAAATCGGCAAAATATAAAAGTTTAAGCTTCTAAAAACTCAACTTTAACTTATAAAACCAAAGAAAATCTTTAACCAATCCATTTCTAGCCTTATGAGAAACCAAAGCGAAGCTTCAAAGGATAATCAAAATCCTTTGCAAAATCTTGATCAATGGGAAGAGGATATATTAATCCGCTACCCTGATCCAAAAAACATCAACGCTGAAAAAAAAGAAGAGCAGTTCAGAAATTATGATGAAACGGAAAAAGACAGCGTAAAAGAATTTTACAGGCTTAACCATACTTATCAAACCTATGATTTCGTAAAACAGAAAAAAGCAGATTATTTAAAGTTCGACAAACAGGAAATGCCGATTTGGAGTGCTTTTGATTTTCTGAATAAGTTAGTAGACGATTCTGATCCTGATACCGATCTGGACCAGATGCAGCACCTGTTACAAACATCAGAAGCCATTAGAAACGACGGTCACCCCGATTGGATGGTGTTGGTTGGTTTAATACACGATATGGGTAAGGTACTGTGCCTGTTCGGAGAACCACAGTGGGCCGTAGTGGGCGATACTTTTCCGGTAGGTTGCGCTTATTCAGATAAAATTGTTTATCCAGAATTTTTCAGTCAGAATCCGGATTTTAAAAACGAAACCTATCAGACCAAATTGGGTGTTTATACCCAAAATTGCGGGCTAGACAATGTAGACATGTCGTGGGGCCACGATGAATATGTCTACCACATGATGAAGCCCTACATTCCGGAGCCGGGATTATACATGCTCCGTTACCATTCCTTTTACTCGCAGCACAGGGAAAATGCATACGATCACCTGATGAATGAAAAAGATCATGAAATGTTCAAATGGGTTAACCTGTTTAATCCCTACGACCTGTACTCTAAAAACCCCAATCAGAAAAGCTGGGCTGAGCTTGAGCCTTATTACAAAGCACTTGTGGCCAAATATCTACCGGCTACTATTAAATTTTAACATTCTATCTCCAAACAATAACTAAACAAAACAACCAATTTATGAACCTAAATCTACAAAAATCATGAGATTTAAATGTACGAGCTTAAAGTATGCCAGCATCTTTCTGCTACTTTTACTGATCAGCCAATCGTTCAATACTGCTTTTGCACAAACGGAACGAAAAATTACCGGAAATTTAATAGACGATGCTAAACTGCCTATTGTTGGGGCTTCGGTTTCGGTAAAGGGCTCTAACAAAGTAACGGTTACCGGGGATAATGGTGCTTTTAGTATCACCGCTAAAAACGGCGACAAACTGGTGTTTACCTTTATGGGTTATGAACCCAAAGAAATTACCATTGGCACGGCTTCGAGTTATAAAGTAACCATAAAAGAAGCTACAGCATCATTAACCGATGTAGTTGTGGTGGGTTACGGTAAGGGTTCTCGCAAGGGCTTATCAAGTGCGATTACCTCGGTAAAACCCGAAGAATTAAATAAAGGCGCTATTGCAGATGTTGGGCAATTGCTACAGGGTAAAGTTCCGGGGCTGAATATTAGCGCCAGTGGCGACCCAAACAAACCTGCGGCAGTAATCTTACGCGGTGCATCTACCATTAATAGTCCGGGAGCACCTTTTTATGTGATTGATGGTATCCCAGGAGCAGACATTGCAGCCATAGCTCCGGCTGATATTGCATCGATCGACGTATTAAAAGATGCTGCAGCGACTGCCATTTATGGTAACCGTGCAGCTAGTGGCGTAATTATAGTAACTACTAAACGTGGTAAATCGGGTAAGCCGCAGTTAAGCTACAGCGGCTATTTAGCTGCCGAAAAAGTAAGTAATCAACTCGATTTAATGGATGCCGATCAACTAAGAGCTTACCTTACTGCTAACAAGGTTGCCTTTTCACCAAATGATGATAAAGGCGAAAATGTAAATTGGATGAAAGCCATTGAGCGTTCTACCGCATATTCACAAAACCATAACCTTTCATTTAGCGGAGGTACCGATCACAGCAACTATAGCGCCAGCCTAAACTACTTTAACAAGGAGGGTATTTTAAGTAAAAGTTCATTAAACCGGATTATTGGTAGGTTAAATATAGACCAATATGCTTTTGATGATAAGGTTAAATTTAGTTTGAACCTATCCAATTCGAGTAGCAAGTCTATTAATGAGCCATTACAGAACATTGTATTGTTACAGGCTGCAAAGCGCTTACCTGTTTCGCCAATTTATAATACAGATGGAACTTATTTCGAAAACCTGAATAATACAGGTTATTTTAATCCATTAGCCATCGCCAATAATGCACAGGACGAAACAAAATATAATGTTTTAATTGGTGGTTTTAATACAGAAGTAAAATTGCCGTTTGGCTTTACCTATAACATTAATTTATCTTACCAGAAAACTACCGCCAACCATGGTGAGTTCTACAGCAGTTACTTTGGAAAATACCCTACATCGAATTTTTATAACAATCCAGATCCAGGTATTGGCATAGCGCATACCCTAATTGGAGGTGTATTTGGCACCAATGGTTCAGCCTTAAGAAGCAACTTTGAAAACACCAATAAAATATTAGAAACATTCTTAACCTGGGATAAAAAAATCGGCGACCATACCTTAAATGCTGTACTGGGTTACAGTTACCAGGATAATATTGTTGGTGATGGTTTTCAAACTTCAAGCACAAATTTTCCAACAGATTACGTTGGTTTTCAAAACCTTACTTTGGGCAATCCCTATGCCATTCCGTCTTACCGTATTAATTTGGGAAACGACCTTACCTATGCAAGAATTTTGATGATCTCTGACTTTTTCAGGTTAAATTATAATTACAAGAGTAAATACTTTTTGCAAGGTTCAATCAGACGTGATGGAAGCTCCGCATTTGGAAAAAATAACCAATGGGGTTATTTCCCATCTGTTGGTTTAGCCTGGAGGGTAATCGAAGAAGATTTTATGAAGGGACAATCGTTTATAAGCGATTTAAAAATCCGTGCCAGTTACGGTGTTACCGGAAACTCCGCAGGTATAGGTGCCTATAATGCTCAGTTAGTTTATGGAATTAGTGGTACCTATTATAACAATGGCGTTCAGGCAGCAGCATATGCGCCAATACAAGGCGCAAATCCTGATTTGAAGTGGGAAAGAACGTCAACCAAAAACCTCGGGGTTGATTTCGGGATTTTAAACAACAAAATTACAGGTAGCGTAGATGTCTATGATAAGACCACCAATGGCATGCTTTTCCAATATAATGTACCCTCAGCACTTGTTCCAGGTGGTAGATTATGGGCAAACGGTGGTAGCATCAACAATAAAGGTATCGAAGTAAGTTTAAATGTATCACCAATCGCTACCAAAAGTTTTTCATGGTTGAGCACCATTAACATGGCTTACAATAAAAACAAAATTACGAGCTTACAAGGGCCTATCTCTAATGCAGATTCTGTTCGTTACTCAGATCCTGAAGGACCGGGGCAAACCAACGCAACTTTACAAATTCTGAAAGTCGGTTACCCGCTTGGCCAGTTTTTTACGCTAAAATACGCAGGTAAAGACGCTAGTGGCAACTCGCTATTTTACAAACGCGATGGTTCTACAACGACTACACCGAGCATTGGAACCGACTATTTCTACCTGGGTAATGCGCAACCAAAAGTAATAATGGGCTGGAGCAATACCTTCAAATATAAAGAATTGGAGCTGAATATCTTTTTAAGGGGAACCTTTGGCAATAAAATATTTAACGCCACCAAAGCAGATTTATCTTACACCGCAGGAGCAGCAGTTAATAATATACTAAACAGCGCTGCCGATGATAAAGTAACGGATACAAGAAACTCATTCTACTCAGACCGGTATATTGAAAGTGGTTCTTACGTACGTTTGGATAATGCAACTTTGGGCTATAATTTTAAAAACCTAATTAAGTATGTGAGTAATGTTAGGGTTTATTTATCAACCAATAATTTATTTACCATTACAGGATACAAGGGAATTGATCCCGAGATTAATCAAGGAGGCGCAGCCCCGGGTATAGATTATAATAACTTCTACCCTAAAACCCGTACTTTTTTATTAGGTCTTAACGCATCATTTTAAAACACAAATTTTAAAGACATGAAAAAGATATTATTTGGAATATTATTTGCACTAACCGGAGCATTAATATTCACCTCCTGTCAAAAACTCGAGGTACCCGTTACATCAGAACTTACACCAGAAACCTATCCTCAAACAGCAGCGCAATTAACATCGGCATCTGGGGCGGTATATATTAATTTAAGAAGTGATTATGCCACCACTTATTTCTTTTTACAAAGCAGTTCAACAGACGAATCGGTACTGCCAATCTTTGCTTCCGACTGGATTGACGGAAATAAATACCTTGAATTACATCGCCACACCTGGACAAAAGACAATGCATGGGTTGCAGCAGGCTGGTCATACCTGACCAATATTATTGGCACGGCCAATCAAACCATTTCGATTATTGGCCAATCAGCACCTGCAGGAGCTGCAAAAAATACCAACCTTGCAGAATTAAAAACCATGCGTGCCCTATCGTATTTTATGATGATGGATTTATATGGCAACGTTCCGTTGGATACGCTTTATGGTGCTACAGCATTAAAAACAAATTCAACAAGAGCACAGGTTTTCACCTATGTTGAAAGTGAACTTAAAGCAGCTATTCCTTATTTAAAATCGACTTCCGGTATCACAACTTATGGTTTACCTACCAAATACCTGGCTTATTCTATTTTGGCAAAGATGTACCTGAACGCTGCAGTATATACCGGAACGGCACGTTATGATGACTGCATTGCCGCCTGCGATCAGATCATTAGTTCGGGTTTATATAATATCGAGCCATCATCCAGTTATCTTCAGATGTTTTACCCAACAAATGGCCCTTTGCAAAAAGAATTTATCTTTGCCATACCATTTGATGCCTCTACATCAAATGGAAATATGTTTATGGCCCGCTACGATCTAAACCGTAATCTCGGTATACGTTATCAATACTCTGGCTCCACAACAGGCACATTTACCAACCCGGTTATGAACCAAAGCAGTGGCGGAGGCTTAGCAAATAATAAACCTAGCGGACCAAGAATGACCACCACTGAGTTTTATGCAAATTTTACCGATGCAAACGATATCAGAAACAAACAATGGCTTACCGGCCCGCAGTACTGGCCAGATGGAAGCCCGATAATGGTGAGCACTACAAATTTAGGTTATGATCAGTTTTATACTGGTGGTACGCCAGCTGGAGCACTAACTTATGCCCTAAATTTAACTCCTTTGAGCAGTTCACGTTTAGGTGCAAATGCTTACGATTTAGGGAAGGATGAAATTGCCTGGAATACGGGCTACCGCAACATTAAATTTATCGCGGATTACACCAATCCAATTAGCCGTAACCAAAATAACGATATGCCATTATTCCGCTATTCAGACATTATCCTGATGAAAGCGGAGGCTATATTCAGAGGTGGAACCCCAACATTAGGTGCTACTGCTTTGGGTCTGGTAAACAATATAAGAAGTAACCGCACCACTTCTGCAGCTTTAGGCGCATTGACATTGGATGTGCTTTACAATGAGCGTTCGAAAGAATTTGCCTGGGAATGCTGGCACCGTAATGATATGATCAGGTTCGGTAAATTTGAGAACACTTATGGTTTATCTAAAACCAATACCGACACGTATCGCCGTATATTCCCAATTCCAAGTACTGCAATAGCAACAAACAATACGTTGGTTCAAAACCCTGGTTACAATTAATCGGCGGTAAACAATACAAAAATTTCTCTGGGGTAAAAGCCAGAGAAATTTCTTTTTTCCCATCCTGTTTAAGGCCGGTGGCCCATCAAAATTTCTCAGGCACCTTAAATTTATCTCCATGAGGAAACACTTACTTTTACTGATTTTTCTATTCACTTACTGCTCATTACAAGCTCAGGTTTTACTAAAAACACAATCTGAAGCTACTCCCCCAACCAAAACTTTAACTAAAGATGCTTTATCGCTTAATTTTATTGCCATGGGCGATTGGGGCCGTAACGGTGCCGACCATCAGAAACAGGTAGCGCAACAAATGGGGATAACCGCAGCAGATGTTAAAGCACAGTTTATCATTTCCACAGGCGATAACTTCTACCCTAGCGGTGTAATCAGTGAGCATGATCCACTTTTTAAATATTCTTTTGAAGATATTTATACTGCATTTTCTTTGCAATGGGATTGGTATCCGGTACTGGGTAACCACGATTATAAATCCAATCCAGATGCCCAGGTTGCTTATTCTAAAATCAGCAGAAGATGGAAAATGCCTGCCCGTTATTATGCAAAGAAATTTCCTATTAACGGAGACCTGAACAATCAGGTATTGATTGCTTTTATCGATACCAACCCTTTGATTCCAGAATTTTACAAAAATTCAGAATATGGTCCAAACGTAAAAGGCCAGGATACTACCCAACAAAAACGATGGCTGGCCAAAGTATTAAGTGATGAAGATCCAAGCATCAGATGGAAAATTGTTGTGGGTCATCATCCCATGTATACTGGAGGAAGCCGCACAGATGGATATGATACCAAAGCAATCCGCAGGTCTCTTAAACCGGTTTTTGATCGTTATGGCGTAGATGTATACCTCACCGGGCACGAGCACAGCTTACAGTACATTAAACCTGAAGGTAAAACGCATCATTTCATTTCAGGAGCAGCATCAGAAAAAACACCTGTAAAACTCATTGATGATGCCCAGATGGTGGCTTCTGTTTATGGTTTCATGCTTTTTTCGGTCGGCAAAGATTTAATCCGCGTACAAACCATTAACGATGAAGGAGAAATTATTTATAATACCATTATCAAAAAATAAATGCTGCTTTTCTCCGAACAGCGCTTATTTTTAGAAAACAAAAATCGCCCATCATTAGCTTAAAAATATTATGGCCATTACCGAATCTGCACCACAGGATTTACTTTTACCGAAAAAGAAAAGATTACTTTCTTTAGATGCCTTACGCGGTTTTGACATGTTCTGGATTATTAGTGGAGAAGGTATTTTCCACGGACTGGCCAACGGTGTAATGAAAGAACACCATTTGATCAGAAATCCCAATGATTGGACCATCGCCAGTAATGGCCATTTATCGTTTCTTGAAAGGTTTTTGGTTGGCATCAGCAACCAGCTTCATCACTCCCTTTGGAACGGTTTTACTTTTTACGACCTGATTTTTCCACTTTTCATCTTTATCTCAGGTGTTTCGATGCCATTTTCTTACGAAAAACATTTAAATGCCGGAAATGATAAAAAAAAATCAGCAAAAGGTATTTATTATGCCCTGATCAGAAGAACACTGATTTTAATCTTTCTTGGAATAGTGGTAAACGGCCTGCTCAAATGGGAAGGCTACGAAAATACACGTTTCGCGAGTGTGCTTGGCCGTATTGCCTTATCCACTTTTTTTGCGGCTTTAATTTACCTCAATTTTTCGTTACGCAAACAGCTTATCTGGCTGCTCGGCATTTTATTTGGCTACTACATCATCATGATGGCCATACCTGTTCCTGGTTTTGGAAATGAGGTTTTAACACCCGAAGGTAATCTGGCAGCATATGTAGACCGCTTATTGTTACCTGGCAAACTCCATCGTGCAGTTTACGATCCAGAAGGTTTATTGAGTACTATTCCTGCCATTGCAACAGCACTTTTAGGGGTATTTACAGGAACATTTCTAAACACTAAAAACAACCGTTTCAGTCTGGTTCTAAAAGCTTTCTACCTCTTTATAGCAGGCATAATATTGGTTTCGCTTGGATTATTATGGAACCTGTTTTTTCCGGTTAATAAAAATATGTGGACAAGCTCTTTTGTGCTGGTTGCTGGTGGATGCAGTCTGGTGCTGTTTTCATTGTTTTATTACATTATTGATGTTAAAACTTATCAAAAATGGAGCTTGCCCTTCATCTGGATTGGTACAAATTCCATTTTAATTTATGTTTGTGCACATGGGCTTTTCAATTTCGAATCTACTTCACAATTCCTCTTTGGCGGAGTTATCGCTAAAATTCCTTTAGGCTGGCAACAGGCAGGTTTATGGCTAGGTGTTCTACTAATACAGCTTGGGATATTGAAATTTCTCTATGATAGAAAATGGTTTTTAAAAATTTAAGGCAAAGCCAGTAGGCTCATACGCTAAGTAATACTAGAAAGATCCTGAAACGAGTTCAGGATGACGAAACGAGCGATATAAAAACACCAAATTACCCTTGAAGAACAAAGAAGCAATAAAAGAACTTCCTTTAATATCAAGTCCTGGCCCCACTATACTATACATAACATATGTTGTTAACTGATTTAAAAAATAGAGCATCAAAATTCAAAAAAGGAATACAGTTTCTGTTCCTTTCGGCTATAGCGATCACTTATACAAACGTTGTTTATGCACAAAAACAGCCTTTAATTCCCTACGTTCAACCATTTTCGGGTACTTCGGCCAGTACAACACTGGCCAGCCAGCATATTGAAGATAAAACCGAACGCCTGGCCAATACCATTCCGGCTGTAGCACCGCCCTTTAGTATGACACAATGGACGCCGCAGACCCAGCTCACCGAAAAAAAATGTTTAGCTCCTTATTATTACAACAACAAAAAGTTTTACGGATTTAGGGCAAGCCATTGGATTAGTGGCTCTTGCACCCAAGATTACGGAAGTTTCACCATTATGCCAATTTCAGGCGAACTTAAAACCAATGCAGCTCAATACGCAGAAAATTATGCCCACGAAAACGAAGTTTCTACCCCATCCTATTACAAATTAAAATTACCTCAACATGAGCTGTTAACAGAAATTACAGCCAGCCTTAGAAACGGTGTAATGCGGATCACCGCACTAAAAACAGATAGCGTTTATATTTTAGTCACGCCCAATAGCGATCAGAACAAAGGTTTTATTCAGGTTGATGCAGAAAAAGGTGAAATTTCCGGATATAATCCTGTTCACCGGATTTATCAGGGATGGGGAGAACCTGCAGGCTTTAGTGGTTATTTTTACATCCGGTTCAAAAAAAACTTTACTTCAGCAGGGGTGTATAGCGAAGACCATATTTTCAATCAGCAAAACATCAGCAATAAAAAGGATATTGGTGCTTATGCAGGCTTTAAACTGCAAAAAGGAGAACAGTTAGTGATTTATTCCGGCACCTCTTTTACAAGTATCGCAGCTGCCAAGGCCAACCTGGAAAGTGAGATCAAAAATGATAATTTTGATACTGTTTTAGCACGTACCAATCAGGCTTGGGAAAAATCCCTATCACAGGTACATATTTCAGACACAAATGAAAAAGGTAAAAAAATCTTTTACACAGCCCTCTATCATGCCATGCAACATCCCAGGCTATACAATGATGTAGATGGGAAATATCCGCAATTTGAAGGAAATTATCAGAACAAAACAATAAATAAAGGCAATTATTACGATGATTTTTCGATGTGGGATATTTACCGTGCGCAATTACCTTTAGTTGAGCTATTGAATCCCAACTTAGCTAATAGCCTTGTTAATTCGATGATATTAAAAGGTCAGCAAGGTGGTTGGATGCCTATTTTTCCTTGCTGGAACAGTTATACTGCCGCCATGATCGGCGATCATGCTACTGCTTTCATCGCTTCGGCATATAATAAGGGGATCCGCAATTATGATATTAATGAAGCTTACCGATTGATGAGGCAAAATGCCTTTCAAATGCCCGATTCTGTCGATTATCTGAATGGAAAAGGCCGGCGTGGAATTAACAGTTATTTAAAATATGGCTATATTCCGTTAGAAGACAGTATCCCAAACGCTTTTCATAAAAAGGAACAGGTAAGTAGAACCTTAGAATATGCATACGATGATTATGCCCTCGCAAGTATCGCGAAAGATTTGGGTAAAGAAGCCGATTACCGGGAGCTTTCAAAACGATCGCTTAATTACCAACATATTTTTGATCCCAATGTTGGAATGGTTAGGGGCCGTTTTGCCAATGGCAATTGGTACAAGCCTTTTTATCCCGATCACCGCGAACCTTATATTACAGAAGGAACCCCAAGACAATATACTTTTTATGTTCCGCATGATATGCCCGGACTGATCAAGTTGATGGGTGGGCGTAAAAACCTCGAAAACGAACTGGATTCGCTCTTTAATAAAAAAGAATATTGGCATGGGAATGAACCTGGGCACCAGATTCCATTTTTATACAACTACACTTCTTCTCCATGGAAAACCCAGATGCAAGTATCACGCATTTTGGCTGAAGAGTATGGGGAAGGCGCTGGTGGTTTAAGTGGCAACGACGACGCGGGGCAAATGTCGGCATGGTATGTATTTGCAGCACTTGGCTTTTATCCGGTAGATCCTGTTTCAGGAAACTATCAACTCACCAGCCCTTTGTTTAAACAGGCTACAATAGCTTTTAAAAATGGCAAAAAATTAGTTATAACAGCCATTAAAAAGAACAAAAATTCTGTTTACATTTCAAAAATCATTTTAAATGGAAAGCCTTTTACTCAAAACCAAATTAAACACCAATTGCTGGTGCAAGGCGGAAAATTAATCTTTTATCTGCAAGATCAACCAGCCATGCTTTAAATGCCGAAAAACCAATCTACATATAAATAAAATTTAGATTAATAACCGTACTCAAAATGGCGTTGGCTAACAGAAAAACATTTCAACCCCAGTTAATCTTTAAATAAAACCAAGATCATTAGTATTGCACTTAACACAAGGATAAAAAGTATCATTCTTTTGGGAAAGACATTTTCACGCGCCTCATTACCGGTTTTATCTGATGTTTTTAAAGTTTTGTTTTCAACCTTCATAGTTAGATTGGTATAGATTGGATTTGACTGTTTTTGAGGCAAAAAGATTAAGAGGGAAAAAATATCTTTATTCATTGACCGTATCGCTCAAAACATCGATATTAAAACACCGCCCTACCCATCCCAAAAAATTGATTCTCGGCAAATGGGAAACCCTTATCTTAGGAAAAGTATACCAGGTATTTTTTCGTCAATACACAGCTCCACCAAACACTTAACAAACAAACAATAACCTGGTAACCTTGAGGAAACATTGATTGACTAACTTACAAATGCATTTGCCTACCCTAGGCAGAAAACAGGTAAACAAAAAAGTTTCGATAAATAGCAAGCTATGAAACAGCAGGCCAGAACGATCCCAGGAAAACTGGTAGATTTTGATTATAACAGATACAGGTTACCAACATTTGTAATGCAGTTTAAACCCTCCGTTTATCAAGACGGTGATTGTTATTATGCCGTATTATCCTTTGAGGAGGAACACGATGTTTCAGGTCTTGGAACCTCTCCTGAGGATGCACTGATAGACTGGAATGATAAAGTATGTGAAATGCTTGCCCTATCGGGCGCTTTACGCACATCGCTAAGTGCCAAAAACAAATAATTACCACAAAAACAGGCCATTTTAATCTTCGCCAAAATTTATATTGATGAGCCGTGATATAGCTTAACGGCCCGGTATTTGATGAGGACTATTATGATCAGCTGAATTTTCCCGACAACTGTTACTTGAGATCAAAAGACAATGCAATTAATCTGGAACAACGAAAATTTGAAAAGTTTGGTCTTCTAATTATTTTTATCTTATCTGAAAAGCTAAACTAAAGAATCATGGCAGGTGCGCAGGAAAACAACAAATGGGACTCCTATAACGGCGCTTCCCCAGTTATTGCCCTATACAATAGCTTTCACCCCCTAACCGTTGAAATGGAGGCGCTTATCGATAGCCACACCTTTCCTGTGAGTTTCCGCAAGAACAGATATATTATCTCTCCGATAGACCGTAATAGATATCTTTACCTGATTTTAAAGGGAGTAGTAAGGGGGTTCTATAAGGACTCTGGAACAGAGATCACTTCCTGGATCTGTCAGGAAAATGAAATTGTAGGGACCATTCGCAATCTATGGACTGAAGAAGAATCAGACGAATACCTCCAGGCAATAGAGGATGTAGAGCTGATTGCCATACCTCATGAACTCACGACTATGCTTTATAAAAATTTTGCAGAGGCAAACATTATTGGCAGAAAGATCATGGAGCTTCATTATAGAGGAGCGAATGACAGGGGCTTTATCTGCCAGATTCCCTCCGCTACGGGTCGCTATAAACACCTACTCCAGGCCTTCCCCTGGATGATTAACCGTGTGCCGCTCCGGTATGTTGCTTCGTTCCTTGGCCTAAGACTGGAAACGCTAAGCAGGATCCGATCAGTAGAAAACAAAAAAATATAAAAACATAGTCTGCGTTATTTTTAATCTTGCTGAAAGGCATGAAAATATTAAAGGCTGCTGATGCATTTGGCAAATCGGCAAAAATATACCAGGAAATAAATACGAGATTTATCTTATTCAAAAAAAGGGGAATTTCTGACCAATCAGTCTTAATTTACCCGTTAATTTGTCATTTATACACCTAATTCCCTCTATAAAAGATTTTGATATTTGTTATAATCATTAATATCAAACCATTATGAAACACACAAAGAAAGTAGATGAGTTTATCACTAAACTTGAACACCCACTTAAAGCAGAACTCGAAGCAGTAAGATCTATTATTGTCAATGCAAACCCCAAAATAGAAGAAGACATAAAGTGGGGAGGGCCTAGTTTTCTTTACAAAGAAGACCTGGCCACTTTCAATCCAAGAATTAAAAACTATGTAGCCCTTATCTTTCACAAAGGAGCACTCATCAATGTAAAATCAGACTTTCTTGAAGAGGCGAGTAAAGGAAAGGTTTATGCGAAATTTTATTCCATGGATCAGGTAATAGCAAACAAGGAACTTATTGAAAAAATGGTTAATGCCTGGATTGAACTGATGGACAAATAAATCTCATTGGGCTTGTTATTTCAGTACTGTTCTACCGTATTAAAAAGGCGATTTCTTAAAATCTATCTTAATAAAGATTTTTAGCAAAAAACAGCTTCTACCCGTTTGAATTCACTTGAACTGGTTAAAATTGTGTAAGCTTTTCTTATTGCTTTTCGCACTAGATTTAACGATAATACCGTTATTTCGAACCTGAAATGCTGTTTTTATTGATGCAATTAATAAAAAAGCGGAAATTCAACCTTTTGCAATAACAAAGCCACGTAGGTTTGCCATCTTGCCATCCCTGAACCGCCAGACATCGCAATAATCATATTTTACCCATTTCCCATCCCTTTCCTTTAATTCAATTTCCCCCACCGCAATAACGAACTCACCCTCGGCGATCAAATCCGTTACATTGAATTTCGGCGGCTCAATATAGGTTTCTGCCAGATACCTGCGGAGAGCCGCCTTACCGGTAATCGTCTGTTCGCCCACAAATTCCCATCTCTTATCCTCCGTACATAGTTCAAGGAATCCCTCATGATTACCCGAGCTTATAGCCTCATTGCCCCGGAGCAGTATTGATTTGTTTTTTTCCGACATTTTATTTCCCTTTATGTGTTCTGATCCGTTAATAACCGATACCCTGGGCAGATGGTTTGCAATAATTATTAAAGGGCTTACATCAACGTATCTGCGTTCGTGCTATTTCTTTTGGATAATCTTAAAACCACTAAATGATGCATCACCAGAAGCATCACCATAGGTAGCATGGTAAACACCAACCTGTAAGCCACTACTCCCCAAATCATCCCTTTTTACAGGGCTGCCAGGAAGATCTACCCAAGCCTTTCCATCAATGCTACCACGCATAAAAAATGTGTTTCCTACCCGTTGTATCTGCAGATGCCTATAAAAAGTCCACCCAGAGAGGTTGTTCGTCTGCTTTCTGCCACCATTCCCAAGGTCGGTAACAATATTCCCAACGCCCCAGCCTGGCATAATGCCGTTTTGTAAAAGCATTCTTCCATTTGTTGAAGCTTTAACCATTATACCTGCCTCATTTGCACCATAGGCTTTCTTCTCCTTGAGCCCCAGCATATCTGAAAGCATTACCTCGGCGATAAAATCACCCTCAACATTGTTGTACGCAAAAGGCCCTATTGCCTCCGATCCATCCCAAAATGTATTGTGCGAAACCATTTTTAGGATACCCGATTGTTGTATAACGGTATCTGCATTTCCCAATAAACCATCCCAGGAAGTTCCTGACAGGCCGTCTTTTGTTGCCGGAACTGACCGGGCCAATCCACCCTGTTTTCTCGTCACAAACTGTGAAGAATCTGTTCTAACAGCAAAGGGAAGAGATGTTTGGGTAACATTTCCAAAATTATCCCTGATTTTCACCGTATAATGATAACCGCTTTGCGGAAAGACTGAAAAATCAATATAAGCTGATGACCGCAACCATTTTGCATTCCCGTTGTCTTTATCATTTTTAAAAAGATATTCGAGATCATTGCCTGGCAGCCCAGGTTTATCCGCCGCCATATAAACCATACTTGGTGTAACTGCCGATGGTTTTGAGGCAAATGATGCTTTTAAGTTGCCTGTGCCTAAGGTTTGTTCCCAAAAATTAAATTCTTTTAAGCAACCACTATAATCAAGACCATAATTGTATATTGAAATTGATGATATTGCTGTTGTGGCACCTGGTCTTCCGCCAGTAGATTCAATCAAAATACGCTGGTCCCTTTGATTATTAGGTACCAGTGCATGGCTGGCCGGTTTACCGTTGATAAATACCTGGAACTTGCCCTGAGAAAAAGAACAGATTAACTGTTGCCATTTTCCATTATCCACTATCCTTACGGCTTTATTTCCTTTACCAAAAAACAGATCTGTTTTTGAACCAACAGCAGGTAAAAGAGAAAAAACAGCACTAAATGGTTTTGAAAAATCGACCTGTTTTTTAATGCGATCTCCCATGAGAACTTTACCGCCATTTGCCAATACAGCAGCTATTTTCCCATTAATATCGGCAACTTCCACATTTCCCTTGCAGGTTAGTTCCCCCAAAGCTGCCCCATTGTTGGGCCAGTTTGCTAAATTCCCATAATCAAGGTTTTTTGCAGCTGCATACAGAACCGTATGGTTAGGTATGCCTTTTGTATAAGCTGCTTTAATCGCTGTATCGGTTAATGGAACATCATAAATTTTCAAAGCGGCCAGCGCACCAGAAAATCCTGAAGTTCCATCATCATTTCCGCCTACAAGAAACCTGGTAAGATTATTTACGAAAAGCATCCTTCTTTCTGCCCTATCCAATTTTCCATCAACATATATACGCTCCATTGTCCCATCAAAAACCATGGTAATCATATGCCACTCATTTGCTTTGGGTAAATTCCTATATCCTAAATCTGCCCAGCCAAGATGGGTGGCAGCGCCTGCACCTTTACTATTCCCATAACCAAACGCAGCATTACTTAAATCAACACCACCCCTTCCTGTCCATGAAATGATGGTTTCTTCTTTATTAATCTCTGGGTTCAGCACCCACATACTCACGCTATAACTGCTATTCCCCAGCATAGATGAAGGCGCACGAACAGATGATGACAGGCGCTCGGTGCCAGAGAAAACCAACGCTTTTTTTCCACCTATCATTGAAGTAACTGGCTTGTTTGTTCCGTTAGCAGAAAACACACCGCCCAATTTTCCATTATTTTGAACATGAGCTGCTATTGATCCTATACGAAGGTGATCAAAGTTCAGATCCACCAACAGTCCTTTCGGTTCAAAATGTTGCAAAGATTCCCATTTTTTGATGCTGGTATTCATCACCGGATTATACGCGGCATTGTCGAAAACCTTAATGTTCCATATCGCCTTATTTAAGCCCGGATATTCTGTCCGTAAAATTGTTGTACGCAGATATCTGGCCTTAATGTTTCCAAAATCGATCATCGGACTTCCATGTTGGGTGTTTTTACTCTTATCAATGTATAGTCCCCACGTTTTGCCATCGAGCGAATATTCGATTTTGTATTGATAGTACCAGGTAGCATATTCAAATTGAGTATGTACACTTTTAACATCATAGACTCGGCCTAAATCAACTTGGATCCACGAGGGACCGATATTGTTTTTGGCTTTCCATAAAGTCCCGTTATTATCATCGAATGCAAATTCTGGTTTAAAATCCTGATCATAACTTGAAGAGGCCACAGCAGTTTTGCCCAGCGCTAGATTTGGATGCGGATTCGTATTTTTTGCCAAATAGCCGATTCCTGAATGTGTAGGTACCAGCTTCAGTATGTTTCCTTTCTCATCGAAGATCATTTTATCTGCCGCTACCTGCCTGTGATAGCCACCGTCGTTGTGTGGGTTATTATGCCGGTGATAAACCAGGTAAAAATCATCTCCCTGCTGCAGAACAGACTGATGCCCTGGTCCGTGCACCGTTCCATCGCCATTTGTGGCGAGGATAGGATTATCCGCCGCATACTTAAAAGGTCCCATCGGGTTGCTTGCAGTGGCATACTGTACCCTGTAAGTTCCATCTTCGCAATAACCGGATGAATAAGTAAGATAGTAGATTCCATTTCTTTTAAATACAAATGGAGCTTCAAAAAAATCTTTCGCATCGGTATTTGGAATCTGAGCAAGTTTTGAAAACGACTTCATGTCGTCATTCAATAAGCCAACACCGCAACCATGGCCCGGATAAATGCCCCAAGTGCCCCAATACATATAATACTTACCATCGTCATCTTTAAAAGTCTGCCCATCAAGTGTGATCACCTTGGGTACCATAAAATTTGAAACTATTGGTTTTCCAGGTGCCAAAAGGGATGTCCATGGGCCAACCGGTGTTGCTGAAGATGCACCGAATATTTCAACGGGCTGACAGTAATATAGATAATACTTTCCATCAGCACCCTGTGTTGCATCCGGTGCCCAGTAATGATGGGTTGTCGGCCAGTTCATATCCTGCATGGTCCAGTTCACAAAATCTTTTGAAGTCCATACCTGCGATGGGCCGAACCCACCCCCATTGCCATCGGTTGTTGCATAAATATAATAAGTATCTCCAAATTTTTTAACCGTTGGATCTGCAAAATAACCTGGTATAATAGGATTGCCCTGCCCCTTCGTCAAATGCTGAGATTGCGCCATTATAGGTTGGAAAGCGCTATATAGGAGAAAAAAAACGAAGAGGTTTAGATAAATGTTTTTCATAATTAATTGTTGATATCCCGACCTATAAAAACCAGACTTGACGGATCAGGATGTAAATATAAATGAAGCGTCATCTAGATTTCCGTTGTATATTGATGCATAACATTCGTATTTTAACCAACCAGTACAAGCTGTGCTTTTGATAGCGGATTAGAAAACTAGAACCTGATTTCGATTATTAAATCTCATTTTGCGACGTTCTAATCAAGTTTTCCGTTAAGGCGGTCGTCACCCTGAACCGAACCTTAGCGAGCTCACCGAAGATAATTTATTTCAGGGTCTTTCACGCTAAAAAGATGAGACTGTATCAAAACAGCAAATTCAGAAGTAGTAAAAGAATTAAATTAGGCGGTGTCGTCATGCTCAGCTTGACTGGGCATCTTAATGCTTTGGTAGGGACTTATTTTTTGCCTTTCTATCGTATTAAGATTCCCGTTTTCACGGGAATGACGACCTTTCAAAATATTATTTTGCCAAAAATCTCCAAAATAAATTCAGCAGGACGTTAAAATCAGTCCCAATCAGGGCATCACCTAATTTATTTGATGTATCGCAGGGTACTTGTTAAAATCTAGTAGCTATCAGATAAAAAAGAAGCATAAAAACACAGGGCTTCTTCATAGTTTTATCGATGAATTTTAAGGATTGTTTTTATTCAATATTCTTTAAATTCATTTGCACTTAGTAAAAGATCCGGGCATAAAATATCTTTGATATAAACAGATCTAAGAAAGGCTTATTGATAAAATGATTTAAACATGAAAATATACAAAGTATTCTTGCGTACCATCCTGTTCCCAACTATTTTAGCCATGGGTATCACTTCTGCCAATGCACAAAATGGAGATCAGATATTAGACGGGATCGGTGAAACCGGAATGAGTGCGCGTTATATCTTTAATGGAGATGTCAAAGACTGGTCCCGAAATAATTTTCATGCAAAATTTCAGGGCGACGGAGTCAAATTTATCAACGACAGCCGATTTGGAAAGGTTTTGTCGCTCTCTGGGGATAACAATTCCTTTGTCACAATTCCAGGAGAAGTATTAACAGATATAGAATCGCTCAGCATATCAGGATGGATATACCTCCGTTCTAAGCAGCCCGGCCAGCGGTTTTTTGATTTCGGGAAGGACGTAATCAAACATTTTTTTGTGGCCCCTGTTGGAACAAATGCTCAGGAAGGTTTCCAGACATTGATCACGGCAAAGGAAAACAATAAAAACACAGCGGTTTCTCCTGCTTTAGAACTGAATAAATGGATCTATATTACCATTGTGATAGATATTCCATCAAAATCTATGGTGACCTATGTGAATAGTAAGCCTGTGGCCGAAGCTAAGCACATCCCACTGGAATTAACAACGGTATTCGATCAGCAATCAGGGGCAAAAAACCTGTTGTATATCGGAAAATCGCTAGTACCGGGAGATCCTTATCTGAATGCCATGATACATGATTTCCGTATTTACCGGGTTCCGTTAAGTGCGGGGCAAATTGCCGGAATTTATCGCAATGCCCAAAGAGGTAATCAGGAAAGTGCGGTAAATGTAGGTAAGCATGAGGATGATCTCCCAAAGTTTTCTTCAGGCACTCCACAGCTTTACAATACTTATTTAGCCCATGTATCCGATATTCAGGTGGAAACAGAAGTAGGAAATTTACCACGGTTACCCAGTTATGTACCGGGCACCTACAAGAATAAGATGAAAGGTCCAAAAGTACGTGTGTTGTGGCCTTCTCCAACTGATAATAGCACGGTCTTGAAACCTGGAAGTTACACCATTACCGGGCGTGTTGCGGGAACGTCTTTTCAACCTAAAGCATTTGTAACAATAAAAGCGCTTAAAAAATCAGCCTCGCCAGCCTTAAAGCTAGAACCATTTGCTTTAAACAGGGTTTCTCTACAAACGGATGTTCATGGCCATGTAACCAAATTTATCGAAAACCGTGATAAATTTATCAAAACATTAGCTAAAACCGACCCTAACTCTTTCCTCTACATGTTCCGCCAAGCTTTTGGCCAGAAACAACCCGAAGGAGCAAAACCTTTGGGGGTATGGGACAGTGAAGATACCAAATTAAGGGGGCATGCCACCGGCCACTACCTTTCGGCAATTGCCCAGGCCTATGCCGGCACCGGATATGACAAGGCACTGCAGACGAATTTCTCAAAAAAAATGGAGTATATGATCAATACGCTCTATGAACTATCGCAATTATCAGGAAACCCTAAAAATTCAGATTCCACCTCAGTATCTGATCCGAGCGCTGTGCCGCATGGCCCCGGTAAATCAGATTATGATTCTGACCTTAGTGCATCGGGCATCCGCACAGATTATTGGAACTGGGGAAAAGGATTTATCAGCGCCTATCCTCCCGATCAGTTTATCATGTTGGAAAACGGAGCGAAATATGGAGGACAGAAAAACCAGGTTTGGGCCCCATATTATACCTTGCATAAAATTTTGGCTGGCTTAATAGACGTATATGAGGTAAGTGGCAATAAAAAATCACTTAAAATAGCTACTGACATGAGTGACTGGGTATATACCCGCTTAAGCCAGCTGCCTCAGGAAACGCTCATCAGGATGTGGAATACATACATTGCCGGCGAGTACGGGGGCATGAATGATGTAATGGCCCGTTTATACCAGATTACAAATGATCCGAAATACCTAAAAACAGCACAATTATTTGATAATATAAAGGTTTTCTTTGGTGATACAGTACATTCGCATGGGCTGGCCAAAAACGTGGATATTTTCCGTGGACTGCATGCCAATCAGCACATACCCCAAATTGTAGGGAGTATCGAAATGTACAGGGTATCCAATAAACCTGAATATTACAGTATAGCGGATAACTTCTGGCACAAAATGGTAGACGATTACATGTATAGTATCGGAGGTGTTGCAGGTGCCCGTAACCCTGCCAATGCGGAGTGTTTTATTGCGCAGCCAGCTACCTTGTACGAAAATGGCTTCTCTGAAGGAGGGCAGAATGAAACCTGTGCCACCTATAATATGCTAAAACTAACCGGAGACCTATTTCTATTCGATCAGCGGGCAGAGCTGATGGATTATTATGAGCGTGGCTTATACAATCATATTCTGGCATCTGTTGCCCAGAACAGTCCTGCCAATACTTATCATGTACCACTCAGACCAGGATCTGTTAAACAATTTGGCAACGCGGATATGACAGGTTTTACCTGCTGTAACGGCACTGCAATTGAGAGCAGCACGAAACTACAAAATTCAATCTACTTCAAAAGCAAAGATAACCAGGCGCTTTATGTGAACCTGTACATTCCCTCAATACTAACATGGACAGAACGCCAGATTAGGGTAGAACAGACAACAAATTTTCCAAAAGAAGACCACACCCGCCTCACAATTAAGGGCAGCGGAAAATTTGATCTCAATGTGCGTGTGCCAGGCTGGGCCACCAAAGGATTCTTTGTAAAGATCAACGGGAAAGAACAAAAGTTTCAGGCTGAGCCAGGCAGTTACCTAAAGATAAGCCGCAATTGGAAAAATGGCGATATTGTAGATTTAAAGATGCCATTCCAATTCCACCTGGATCCGGTTATGGATCAGCAGAACATTGCCAGTTTATTTTACGGACCAATATTGTTGGCTGCGCAGGAACCAGAAGCCAGAAAAGATTGGCGTAAAGTAACCTTGGATGCCAAAGATATTGGCAAATCAATCAAAGGTGATCCACAATCTTTACAGTTCACTATTGATGATGTGGTTTTCAAACCATTTTACGAAACATACGGGCGTCATTCTGTTTACTTGGATGTTACATTAAAATAGGCACTGCGCTAATTGTTGGAGATTATCTATTATTGAGGAGCATTGCACGGCTATTCAACTGTGCTGTCGATAGAATAAACCATTCACGCATGGTTTATCACCTTACACTGGTATTTTCTATCTAATATCCATCTACATACCATTGCATATTCGGTTTGAAAAAGTATTATCTTTACAGGCGATCGATATGAATGTAATTGAAAGGAATAATGTAATTGTTAAAGGATCTGGCGCGAACGTTATGATGTTCGCACATGGCTTTGGCTGTGACCAGAACATGTGGCGTTTTGTTTGTCCTGCTTTCGAGGCTGACTACAAAATCGTATTATTTGATCATGTTGGCGCTGGCAGCTCAGATCTTTCTGCTTATTCTTATAAGAAATACGCTAATCTTGATGGTTATGCCCATGATATTATAGAGATTGCAAGCGGGCTGGAAGTCAAAGATATTGTTTTTGTAGGGCATTCGGTTAGTGCAATCATGGGCCTTATTGCAGCAGATATCGCCCCTGAACTGTTCAAAAGCATTATTCTGGTTAGTCCTTCCCCATCTTATATCAATGATGAGGGATATATCGGTGGTTTCAACAGATCTGAGATTGACGAATTACTCGAATCATTAGAAAACAACCACCTTGGCTGGTCCATGGCCATGGCTCCGGTCATTATGGGCAATCCCGATAGAAAGGAGCTTGGAGATGAATTATCAAATAGCTTCTGTAAAACAGACCCCGAAATTGCCAAACATTTTGCCCGTACCACTTTTCTAACTGATAAGCGTGATATACTCCAGCATGTCCAGGTACCTTCACTGATTCTTCAATGCAGTAATGACATCATCGCACCTGTGGAAGTGGGCCATTATATGCATGAGTGTATGCCAGACAGCAAACTTGTGATCATGAATGCTACAGGTCATTGTCCAAACCTAAGTGCTCCCGAAGAAACCATTGCCGCCATCACTAGCTATCTCCATGAATTATAAGCTGCCCCCCGATTTGTCGCCATTGGCAAAAGATTTTGAAGATTTTTTTGAAACCTCGCTATGCGGTTTTGTGATCACCGACGGAGAAGGAAAAATTGTCAGTGTAAATAGGCGTACGGCAGAATGGCTAAGCAGCACTCCAGATCAATTTCCTGGCAAACGTTTTTCTGATCTCCTGGCCGTTGGTGGCAGGATTTATTTTGAGACACACCTTTGGCCTTTACTGCGTATGCAAGGGTATTTTGATGAAGTAGCTGTTGAACTTGCCAATTCAGGTAATGGAAAAATACCTATCTACATCAACGGTTATGAAAGAAAAGGAGACAATAACCAACCTCTTTTCATGCGCTTTACCTTATTTAAGGCATCAGACAGAAGGCTGTATGAGGAAAATCTCCAGATTGCTAAACAGCTCGCCGAAGCCAGGTTAAACATTGAACAGAAAAACGCCCAGATCAGGGAGCAGTTCATTGCGGTATTGGGACATGACCTGCGTAACCCGCTGGGAGGAATTATGAGCGCAGCTCAGCTGCTTGCAGGAACAGGGGTTAACGAGCGCGAAGAAAGGCTTATCAATATCATACAGTCAGGTTCTAAAAGGATGTATGAGATGATCAACAACATCATGGACTTTGCCCGCGGCCGTTTAGGTGGAGGCATTCCCATAAACCCTGTGGTAGTTGATCTTGAAAAACTGCTTCACCAGATAAGTGATGAATTAAAGGTGGTGTGGCCAGATAGACAGATTGAGTCCAATTTTGAAATCGGTGAAACTATAGCATGCGATCCCGCAAGAATCTCCCAGTTAATATCCAACCTGCTTGCTAATGCAATTACTCATGGATCAACCGAAACGCCTGTATTCCTCAAAGCGTTGGTAAACGAAACCTTTTGGGAGATTTCTGTTATCAATAATGGCAGTCCAATCTCTAAGGAGGCAATGGCTCGGGTTTTCCATCCATTCCATAGAGAAGGTGCACAATCAAGTAAGAATGGTCTTGGCCTGGGCCTGTATATTGCCGCTGAGATAGCAAAGGCACATAATGGAATATTGACAGTGACTTCAGACGACCAGCAAACCTGTTTTACATTCCGTGCCCCACTTGCAAATCCAGATCCTTCCCCAATAATCGCTTAGGTTGTTCTGGTTCCGCTGGAAACCACTGTTAATTCTTGATATCTCTGGATGGGCTTCCAACAATAAAGTTAAAAACACCGGATCCATTCCCCACTTAATAACGCTAAACATGCTAATTAGGGCTTTAGAAAAATGGACTTAAATATTTTTATAAAATAGATGCACTTGATCAAAACCAAATGGTTTTGATCATTTATCGCTACCCGATAATTACCTCATTTTCATATCTTTTGGATGGAAAAGAGAGGCGGCTGTGTTCTTTTTGAAGAAACAGCCGCTCACAAAACAAGCAAAATTCTTACTTACTTGCCCTTTCAGTTAATTCTTTAACGTTTTTAACCAGATGACTAAATTCTTCTTTATCATATAATCTGGTTAAAAATCTGATGTAACCATCCCGGTCGATCACTACGTTACGTGTTACACCGGCTTTTTTATCGGCAAATTTCTGGAAAATTTTAGCGCCGGGATCTAGGGCTAATGGATAAGTAATATTCATGTCTTTGTGAAATTTCTGTACCACATCTAATGGTTCATCCCGATCAACACCGATCAATACCACGTCTTTATTTTTATAGGCTTGCCAGATGTCCCTTTCTAGATAGGGCATTTCTTCTCTGCATACCTTACACCATGCAGCGGTGAACTGTAGGATGACGATTTTTCCTTTTAATTCTTTTAACGTAGTTTTCTTTCCGTCATGGAGAACAAGTTCAAAATCATCGGGGGCTTTATCCCCTACTTTTACCAGATAGCCTCTGCTATCGGCATTTGGGTTTTCGAATTTTGGCTGTTGTGCAAATCCACTAAGTGTAAGCAAAACTGCGACAAAGGTTAATAGTTTCATTTTCATAATGATAAGTTTAAAGAGTTAAATGTTGTCTAAATTATTTTTCAGCGGCTTTCCAGCCTTCATCAAGTGCGGTGGCTACTTCGCCATATTTTCCTTTTTCGCCGAAGTAGGCGTTGCCACCAAAAGTATAAACGGGTTGTTTTACCAGATCGAGCTGGAGTTGCGGCAAAGGATATTCAGTTGGCGTACCGCCTACGAGCAAATTGTTCCTGCGCATAAACGTAAATGGCAGAAATGCACCACCAGCGCCATCTATTTCAATGGCATATTCATAATGCAATTGTTTTCTCAAATCAGCCTGGGTTGCTGCAACATCAGGAAGCGTTCCTATGGCTTTTCTTGCAGCTGCCGGATCATTTAGTATGACAGCTGCGCCTGCGTAATCCTTCAGCCAAAATTTGGATTCAGCCTTTAATAACCTGATCTCTTCGGCCAGGAAATATGGATTAACTGCACCTGGTGAGTTTAGTGTGTTGGCTGTATTATACCATCTTTTTCGGTACCAATTGGTAAAAAGCCCACGTCCACGCGATTCTATAAATATTCCAAAACTTGTGGTGTATCCAAAATAATTATCGAAACGTTTATCGTTGCTGCTAATGTTGGGTAATATTCCGGTTAAAGGGTAAAATTTAGGGGTATTTCCGATTTTATCGGCCAAATAGGCAATTTTAAGATCTGGTGGCAACCAACCAGAACCATCTGAATTGCGCTGTAATAAATTGGTCAATAACTGATTGTAATAGCCTCCTGTTACCGTGGTGATTACAAAATCGGAGGTAAATCCTTTTTCGGCGTAGGCCAATACTTTATTCCATTGTGCATCGCCAATTTTTTCTGCTTCGGTCTTATCACGGGCCTCAGAAGATAAAATCCTTGCAGCCATAGAATTGGCCAGTTTAATAAAGTCGGCTTTACTGAATGTCTTTCCACTGAGGAAATCGAATTTAAATTGTGCATTCGCTTCTGCCAGCGTTATAGATTTATCAATCAGCTTAATTCCGTTGGCAATTAAGGCCTTGTAAGAATCAGGAAAATCTTTCGTGCTCAAGTTCACGTCATCTACGATAATACCACGGTCGAAAATAACACCAAGATAGCCCTGAGCTACTCCTTTGGCATAATATGCTGCAACAAGGCAATCCTGCGTTCTATCTGTACCCTGTGTATCGTAAATCTTTTTACCCTGCTTTTCAATAATATCCAATGCCAGCGTGGCATCTAAATTGGCCTGATAAAAGTTATTGTAAAAAGTATTCCAGGTAACTGCACCACGGTAAGAAGTATTGTTATTGAGTCTTAGACGCGGTTCGTTCGCAAAATCCCACCAGGAAGAATTTCCGTTGGTATTGGTAGTCTGATCGGCTAAAAGACTAAAATGCGTGCCAGATGCACTTGTTGAAGTGCTAAAAACAGTTTGAATGCTACTTGTTGTGAGCTTAAGCCCGAGATCTTTAATCTGATCAATGGCTTCCTGATTGGTCAGTGTTGTTGGATTATCGAAATCTGTTTTTTTGCAGGCGCTAAGGCTTAAGGCAATAAGTGATATGTAGAATATTTTTTTCATTTTCTGTTCGTTAAAAGTTTAGCGTAAGTTTTGCGCTGTAAATGCGGTAGGTTGGATAATCGTAAAAATCCTGATTGCCCTCTGGCGTTACTCCGGTAAAGGATGTCCAGGTGTATAGGTTACGGCCAACTAATGCAAGTCTGGCATTACTTAATACCTGGTTTATCCCAATAGCTTTTAGCGGCAGTTTGTAGCTTAACGAAACTTCTCTTAGCGACACGTAGCTGCTGTTCTGCAACCAGTAATCGGTGGTTTGCTGGGCATTAAAAACCGCTGTAGTAAAGGCGAGTGGCAAACCTGCCTGTGCTGCCTGATCAGAAAAGGGGGAACGGTATTGATAAGTAAGATATTGCTGGGTTTCATTATATTTCTGGCCACCTTTTTTCCAATCCAACACCGCATATAGCGATAAAGGGCCGATATTGAAAGTATTAGAAAAACCGACAATAAAATCGGGCTGTGCATCTCCAATAATTTTCGAATTACCAGTAGCTGCATTTTGGTACAACAAAGGTGTTTCAGCTGCTGTACCTTGCTGGCTTTTCAAAACCACAAACCCCAATTGATTAACAGCAAAATCGCTTAGCCTGTAAATTCCGCCTGCTGCATTGGTAACCAGTCCCTGTGCATTGGTTTCCAATTGATCGAGACCAGTGAGCACACTATAACCATAAAAGGCAAAAGGGCTTACTCCAGGTGCTTTTCTAAAATCGCCATCGGTAAACTCTGGTACATCACCCAATGAGGTAATTTTACTTCTAATTCTGCTAAAGGTAATTCCGGTATTCCAGGTAAAGGCATTTTTGGTAATCACATTGCCGTTAATTTCGAGCTCGAGCGAGTTCGATTTTACTGCACCCAAATTCCCATAAATTCTTGCCGAACCTGTAGTTGGTGGAAAAGCCGGCACCAGGATAAAATCGTTTATACTTTTCGAAAACGCATAATTGGCCTGAACATTAATACGTTTAAACAACTGTGCGTCAATACCAAATTCGAGTTCGGAGGTAATAGCCCTTTTCAGATCTGTATTTTCACGTTGATTATAGCTTACGCCGCCAGAACTGGATAAGGAAACCTGACTATCCTTAGCACCAAATGGAGGCAAACTTCCGGCCTTACCATAAGCTACCCTCAATTTTAATTCGTTAATGATACCCAACTTCACATCTTCTGTTAACCGATATGCAGTAGATACCCTTGGGAAAAACGCTGTTCCAACATCAGCACCAAATCTCGAGCTGTTATCCAAGCGGCCCAGTACATCAACAAAAATCTTTTCTTTCCAAGCGGCTTTTAGGTTTAAAAAGTAACCATAGTTAACTGTTTGTTCCCAGGTAGAGCCAATACTTCTACTATCAGCTGATGCCGCAGCTAAACTCTTAACAGGTGCACTCAGGTTATAGCCAGAGCCAGATAATGATGTAATCCTGTTCTCCTCGTATACGGCTTTTAGCGTTGCCCCGAAGTCGAAATCGTTAAATTTATTGTTATAGTTTAACTGGGCCTGACCGTTTTTGGAAGTGGTTTTTGATGTCTGTTCGCCATAATAACCATTGTTACGGGTAATGTCGGCAGAAATCGTCTGAAAGCCAATCGGGTAGTAATCCGTTTCATTGTAATTTTCGTTCTGTATAGAAGTATATACCTCCGCATTCAACTTATCGGTAAACTGGTATTTCACTTTTATACCAGCAAGTAAATTATCGCTGTTATTTTCATATTCACGGTAGCTCAGCTGGTAAAAAGGATTGTTCACATTGAAGTTCTGTATATCAAAACCATAGGGTTTAAAGGCATATTTCCCTGAGGCATCGCGTTCCTGAAGATTGATAAAAGGTTCGTATAATGAAGTAGCATATAACAAGGAGCCGCTACCACTTGATGATATGGAAGAAGAAGGCGTTTTGTTGTTAAAGTATTGCAGGCTTAGGTTAATCTCTAAGTTTTTATCCGGTTTATAGCCAAAATTAAACAAGGCTGTTTGTCTTTTATCGGCACCCACAGGTTCTGCAACTCCGCCTTTATATTGATTTTGAAAAGATGCATACAAAGTATATTTATCACCCGCAGTTGATGCCGAAACAAAATTTGTAAAATATGGATTGTTGTTTAACATGTTAGCCACATTATCGTATACATTTGGGTATGGGTGAAGGTTAAGGGAATAACCGTTAGCTTGTACATCGATGGTCCTGGCGTTGCCGTTAAGCACGAATAAACCACCGGAATTAACCTTAAAATGATGAAACTGAGAAGTTGGCGGCGTATTTTGCACATTGCTTAAGCCAAATTCATTATCGACAATGATATTCACCTTTCCGGCACCCTTTCCTTTTTTGGTGAGCACCTGGATAATTCCGCCTTCACCCCTGGTTCCATAAAGGGCCGAAGCCGCTGCGCCTTTAACCACTTCAATAGATTCTATATCCTGCGGATTTAAGTCAGACAGGTTTAATGCGGTTACAAATCCATCCACCACCAAAAGCGGCGCAATATTGCCCGATACCGATTTAGCGCCACGCAGATAAACTGTTGCCCCCGAATTACCAGAAGATTGGCTGATCTGGATCCCTGCAACCTTTCCTCTTAACGTTTGAGAGGCATCTGTTGCCGGAACGGTATTAATCTGATCGTTATTTACTTTTGTTAGCGCAAAGGTGAGTTTTTTCCGACTGGTACCTTCGGCAACGCCTGTAACCACCACATCAGCTAAAAAATGGACATCTTCTTTCAATGCCACATTAATTTCTGATCGGTTATTGATGGCTACAACCTGCTCTAAATAGCCCTGAAAATGGATGATGATACTATCAGCTTTTTGAGATAAGTTTAAATTAAATTCTCCTTTACCATTGGTACTGGTACCGATTTTGGTACCTTTTAATTTTACGGTAGCACCTATAAGTGCCTGCTTATCTTTACTGTCGGTAATCTTACCGCGAATGGTATTTTGAGCAAAAGCCTGCAAACTGCTAAGCAAAACAAAGCAGACTATTAAATGGGTAAAAAATAGTTTCATGTTTATGGATTATAATTGAGGATGATTGGTTTGGTTGAGAAATTGAGTGAGTTTTAAGATTGAAGTTGTTAACACGAGAATTTGTTCCTGTACTTCTTTTGCATGATACTGCTCAATGGCTTCTCTCACACCAGGAAGGGTTTTAACACCATAACCAGTATACAGACCAGGGGCATAAATGCCATGCCTATACCACGGGCGCCCAGGTAAACCTGCTTGTAGAAGCAATTGTTTTTCAGCCTGAAAAAGTAAGGTATTGAGTTGATCAGTTTTAGTATCCGAAGCGAGTGCAGCAGTTACGGTCTGATTAAGTTTTGATGATGCAGTTTTTAAACTATCTACTGCTAAGTTCAGTGCTTTAAAATCAAATTCAGGTAATTCAACCTGCACAGGAGGATTTTTCAAGTTTTCTTTAGGATCGTTGGCGAGCTGATAAGCACCACTTAAAACGAGCTTATTCTGGCTTTGAGCACCTTCCCTAAGCTGTTTTGCCAAAGCGCTTATTTCAGTAACATAAGTCGCTATTTTAGCCTGAAGATTAGAAAAATTAAATGGAAGTACATCTGCGTTGGCCAAGCGTAATACCGCCCGGCCAGCCGTTTGCGATAAGGCCAATCCGTATTCAAAACCTGGATCTTTAAACTTCACAAAGTTGTCGTAAGTATCGAAATTGGTATGGTACTCCCCTCCTTCATCTTCCCCGCCAAAACCAAGGCTTAAAGTAGGGATGCCGAGGTGCTGCAAAAACGCTGAATAATCTGATCCTGTGCCGAGCGCCCCCAGATCGAGTGTTTGGCTATCTTGTATTTTCTTACGTTCGGTAAGCGAGGCTGTAGAAATGGCTTTATTGGCTTTCCAGCGTTCAAAAATATTAGAACCAACCTGAGGGTCTTTTACATCTTTCGAAATTTCTGAAACAAGATTTTCTAAGGCATGAGAGCCGCCTGCTTCCAAAAAGCCACGGCCATTGCCATCCGAATTGATGTAGGCAACTGCTTTACTGTTTAACTCGTCTGCATGGTCTTCTACCCATTCTGTTGAACCTAAAAGCGATTGTTCTTCTCCATCCCAGGCAATATAAACAAGTGTTCGTTTAGGTTTTATACCTGCCTTTGCCAATTTTCCGATAGATTTTGCTTCTTCCAAAAGAGAGGCCAATCCACTTACCGGATCTGCAGCGCCATTTACCCAGGCATCGTGGTGATTACCGCGTATAATCCACTGATTTTTAAATTTACTTCCCTCAAGTTTTGCCACCACATTGTATGCTGGCACAATATCCCAGTTAAAAGCCAGGTTTAAACGGACCACAGTACTTCCATCGCCAATGTGATAGGTAACTGGCAAGCCACCGCTCCAATCGGTAGGTACCACCTGACCTTTAAGTGCAGCGAGCAATGGCAAAGCATCGTGATAACTAATGGGCTGAACCGGAATTTTAAGAATCGTTTTGGCATCTGCCCGCTCTAACCTTTTGGCATTCTTGGTAGAACCGATTCCGGGTGTTAACGGATCACCGGGATAAATTACCATATCCATTACCGATCCCCGTTGAACTGCAAATTCTGGCTTATAAGCGCCTTGTGGATATACATCTCCTTTCACAAAGCCGTCATCTTTTGGATCCGAATAAATGATACAGCCCACCGCACCATGTTCGTAAGCTATTTTAGGTTTAGTGCCCCGCCACGATCTGCCGTATTTCGCAATAACAATCTTGCCTTTTACGCTGATACCTAAACGCTCCAATTTTTCATAATCAGCTGGTAGACCGTAATTTACAAAAACAAGACCCGCACTAACATCACCATCGGCACTCCAGGCATTGTAAGGAGGCAATTGCCCTTGCTGTGCGGTTGCTAAATCTTCCTTAATAACCTTTTCTTCGAGCGAGGCAGTGTATTTGTTGCTCCTTAAAAGTTCTACCGAACGGGTTTTAGGCGTTGGAAATAAAACATAATAAGTCTCTATTTTTGCATCCCAGCCATAACTTCTAAACTTTTTCAATACAGACTCTGCTACTATTTTACTGCCATTAGCACCCAAGTGGTGGGGATCGGCAGAAAGTTCTTTTATGGTAGCCCCTATATTTTGTTCATTAAGCCCAGCATCAAATTGCTGCTCAATATCACGCTGTATCGGAATATTCTGGGTTTTAAATCCACTCAGCTTATTTTGCGCCAATAAAGGAAGCCAGAGCAACTGAATAGCCGTAAAAAGTGTAAAAGTTTTCTTCATTTTCTGATTTTTTTAGGAGTTCTTTTACCAGAAAAACTTTGAGCGGCCTCAAAATCAATTAGCATGCGGTTGCATAACCAACTTATCTTCTCCACCCTTGGGCAGAAAGGAATTAGCACCTTTTACAAGTGTATAGGTTGCTCAGACGTCATAGGGCCCTTCCCTCAGTCTTTCTGGATAAGTATTATATAATGATGCAAACCTAAAAATAATAATCTAGTATTCCTATAGGATTTATATTATTTATTTCAATGATGTGGTTGCCAGTCTTTTTAAAACTGAATGCTTTTTGGGTTTTTCGATCTTGCTAAAGGGATATATGCAAACCAGATCGCGGATTTTGCCACTTCTTACTGGGATCTCTCAGATGACTAAAAATCTTTATCCTAAAACAATCAATAAACATAGATACATTTCTATATATCAATATTAAAATTTACCTTTGCCAAGGCTTTACCCCTTGTTAATTTGGAGCAGAGCAAGAAAAATGGATAACAAAAAGATAGAAAAGATATCCCGGGCACTAAGTGATACCAACAGGATAGCTATTTTACAGGAATTTAAAAAAAAGAAAGATTGCCTCTATTGTGCAGAAGTAAATGATCTTTTAGACCTGACACAACCTTCCGTATCCCACCATTTAAAGCAACTGGTTGATGCAGACCTGTTGGTGCCTCAAAAAGAAGGACGTAATTTCAAATACCTGCTGAACGAGACAGTGCTCAATGAGTACATCGCCTGCCTAAATTCGTTAAAAGATTAAGGACGCTTACACATGAAATTAGCAACAAATTACCAATAAACATCGAAATATTTAAATATATGAATAAGTCTATATATATACTGGCATTAGGTGCCTTTGGCATTATCACTACCGAATTTGGCGTTATCGGCATCTTACCAACAATCAGCAGGGAGTTTGGCGTCTCTGTAGATACAGCCGGTTGGTTATTAAGTGCCTTTGCTATAACAGTTGCCGTATCGTCTCCATTTATAACTGCACTTACTTCTAAAATCAATCGCAAGTTCTTATTATGCCTTGTTTTGGGTATTTTTATACTCTCAAACCTGCTTTCAGCTTTTTCCCCTAGCTTTACCATTTTGATGATCGCGAGGATTTTGCCTGCCTTCTTCCACCCGCTGTTCTGGAATATTTCGCTAGCAGTAGCGTTCAAACAAGGCGGAGCCAAAGCAGTATCGGTCGTCATGACTGGACTCAGCATCGCTACGGTTTTGGGTGTACCCTTAACTACCTATGCTGCTGATTACTTTCATAACTGGCAGGCATCTTTTTTCTTAACCAGTATTATTAGTTTAATTGCCTTTTTAGGCCTGCTATTTGTTGTGCCATCTATGCCGGGCAACAGCGAAAAATCTGCTGAAAGCCAGTTGCATGTTTTAAAGGATACCAGGCTTTGGCTAAACCTGGTTTCCACCGTACTTACACTTGCAGCCATGTTTTCGAGTTATAGCTACCTTGCCGCGTACCTTGAAAACATTTCGAATATGAACGGCGCTCAAATTAGCATTATGCTGCTCCTATTTGGTGGAATGGGGATTCTTGGTAACTGGTTAATGGGTATTGCACTAGGTAAAAATGTAATCTTAACCAGCCGGTTCTTTTTTATTCTTTTAATAGCTGTGCAAATATTGGCTTATTATTTTGGAACAATTTTTATCCCTATGGTAATTATTGTTTCCTTATGGGGCATGATCCACACAGGCGGATTTTTAGTACCCAACATTCGAACCACCCAATCTGTTCCCCATAATGCATTGGAATTTGTAAACAGTCTTTTAACATCTTGCTATAATATCGGCATTTCACTGGGCGCATTCTTAGGCGGCATTGTAATCGCAAAGTTTGGTGTCCACGAAATAATCTGGATGGCGGTGCCTCTTCTGTTACTGGCTTACTTATTAAGTTTTGTAAAATCAAGAAAGAAAGCATTGGTTAATTAATAATTTGTCAATACTAATCCAGAATACACGCTTAGCAGATGTGGATTCTGGATTTCGATATGGACAAAACGAGTTCCTGCAACTTATCCGAGATACCAACCCTGATATGGATTTACTGCTCTTTTTGGGCAGGCCCTTTAGGTAATTTATGCTAGGCCAATTGCTGCCAATTATACTGCCTAATTGCCCGAAAATGCTCCATTTGTGCCTTTTGAATACGTTGCCATAATTTTTGTTTTTATTGAAAAAATGTTTGTTCAAAAAAGGATTTCTGTTTATACTGGTATGTTTTAAATCCATGCTCAAACCTAGCGGTTTAGCTGCATTGGCACGTCATTTTGAGCTTAAATGAGCTAAATTGAGCTAATTAGCACCGGTATTGAGCTAAAATGAGCTAAATTGAGCTAATTAGCACCGGTATTGAGCTAAAATGGACCGTACAGTTGTGGGGCGGAGGTGCAAGGGGGCGGGGCGCTTGTGGCGGCCCAATATCATTAAGTTAAACCATTCGGCACGAAAAATAATTTAACCACGACTTGTCCCGATTTTCGGGAGATAGAAAGGAGGTACACAGATACAAAAATCTGTGTTTATCTGTGCGCATTGTGGTTAAAAACGCTTAACTTAATGACATTGGCTGGCGGCCTGCTTAAGGGCAACATAACCATTAGCGGTGGTGCCATTCTGCGAAAGCAAGCTGTGGCTTTACCTTTTAGGTAGAGAAAAGGTAAAGCCGGGGTAACCCTGGGGTAATCCTGGGGTTAACCTGGTAGCAACAAAGGGTAAAGAACAGGTAAAGCAGGGGTAATTAAATACGGCCCTTTTGCTGGCTCTCCAGGTAGGGAGCCAGCAAATCTTTCACGCAAAAACGATCGCAACCAGGTAGTTTTATGGGCTTTAACGTGCCGTCTTTTACCTTACGTTTTGTAGGTGCTTTCCCTAATGTAATCTTTAACCTTTTGGCGGGTAAGTTGAGTATTAGGGTCGCCAAAGAGATCGATAAAAGTAACGGTTAGTTGTACTTCGGTTTGATAAGAAAACGTGCAGCCATTTTCCCTGAAATACCCAACTTTACCATTGATTATCCTTACAGACATTAAAATCAAGGACTGCCCGAAATGAATTTAAACGATCAGAAATAGATGGGTACTATTTTTCATGGAATAGTTTCGGGTATTCAATTACCAATCCATAGGGATCGGTTTTTAGCTCGGCCTTAAATGTCGATTTTTCGTTTTCATACAGGTATACCGAATTTGATATTTTAGTATAATACTGCCTTACAGGTATTATCAGATCAGCAATAATGTCTATGTATATCACCTCGATCCTATTGCTCAATTGCCCATTAAAAACCAACCTTCTTATCGGCAATGTATTGGTAAAAGGTGTTAATGAAATATCAATATCGACACAACCATCAAATCGATGATCGATCGTATTGTTGACCAGCCAGTAACTACCTTTCTTCTCTAGAAGAAGTGTTTTTTCATTTCTGCCTAATATGACATCTATTTCAACGAAATAGGTTGCCCACAATGTATCCGTGAGAATTTTATAGGAGACTTTAATTGCCTGGTTGTTAACCCGGCCTGTAATAATCGATGTGATCGCGACACCATTATCTGTTTCCGTTAAGGTACAATTTTCCAGGGACTTGTATTCCAAGCCTTCCCATCTTATTTTTCTTTCCATTATAATCTGAAATTAAACAATCTTAATGTCGACTTGTTTTTAAGCAGCCTAAATTCATGTGTCCGGCCATGGGCGTCATTCCAAAGGATAACCTTTCCAAGTATTTTTAACCTAGGCAAAATTAACCAGGTATGATTGGTGACATCTTAAAAAGCCAAAAGCCTCTCCTAATCTTTCAAACCCCTGAACAATATCCCGGCCTAAAGAAAAACCTCTAACAACACAATTACAATCACTGCTGTCAATGTATTCAAAAAATTGACCACATCATTCCCGATCAAGCCCTTCCGCTCCAGCACAGCCCCTAGTATGGAATCTGTAAGGTTACCCAGCGTACCTGCAAGAACAATAAAGAAAAAGCTGATGCTCCATCCCCAGCCCAGCGCATAAATACCAGCAATAATACAGCTACCTGCTATACCGATCAGCGTTCCTTCCAGACTGATCACCCCGTCCATTCCGCAGCGGTCGGGCTTAAAGGAAATAACATTAAAAAACCGTCTTCCATAAAGCATCCCCAGCTCGGAGGAAAGGGTATCCGCTGTAGCCGAGGCAAAGGCTGCCGCCATTGCTGGAAGCATCAAATAAGCCAGCCGGGGATGAAACAGGATCACTATAGCTGCAATGGCCGCAGCCCCGGCATTGGCCAGTACCTGCATTGCATTACGGCCTTTTTTTTCTTCGTCTTTAGTGGCAAAAGCCTGCTTTCTGTGCCGCTCCAAGGAGGTTGCAGCAGAACCGAGGATAAAAAACATGGTCATCATCGCAAGCCCGAAGTAACCTGCAGCGGTAAAAATAAGGCACGCCAGTACCCCGCCAGTAAAAGCGGCCAGAACCGTCAGTTTTTTTGCCAAGATACTGTAGGCCACACCGGAAATAATGATGATAGGCAAAAAAATGCCGCTGTTGAACATATCACAAATATATTTGAAATATATTCACGAAAAAGCACATGGAAATATTTGTGCTAACAAGCTACCAAAAACGTCAAAATCGGCCATGGTCACAAGTCTTGGGCCGCCAAAGAGATCGATAAATTTAAAAACAAGCGTTACCCTGGGATTGTTATATATAAAACAAGAAACCCTTATGGACAACTTTACCGTAACCCTTAGTCCCAATCATAAATGCCATTTCCAGGTTGAACAGCACCCGCATCACGTTACCGGTGGCTGTAAATACAAAATCTACCAGGACGGGAAATTTGTGGCCAGCCTGGAACCCGACAGCCGGGATTTTTTGCATGTATGCCAGAACCCGGCAGCTATTGAGCTGGATATCCTACATATGTTAGCAGAGCAGATCGAACTTGTGCACCCTGGCAAGGCTCATTTGGAAGAACTTCAAAATATTGAACTTGACAGCGATGATGAGCTGGAAGCACCACCGCAATAGCTGTCTTAATATTGTTCAAGAGGGATAAAGGTAGGCGGCCCAGTAAATGATTAGAATATGGCTAACACCCAAAGAATAACGGTGCTTTACAAAAAATTAGCCTTTAATTTTCAGATAAACAGTAAATATTGAACCTTCTCCCAATTTACTATCAACGGTAATCCTTCCACCAGAAGCACCTACAATTTCCTTAACCAGATAAAGCCCGATCCCTGAGCCGTCACCGGACTGGGAAATCCGTTGGTATTTCCCGAAAATGCCTGTTAAGTTATTTTCACCAATCCCAATTCCGTTGTCTTTTACGGCAATTACCATAAAATCCCCTTCCTGATGGGCTTTGATCAAAATTTCCGGAATCCTTTCGCTTGACCTATATTTTATGGCATTATTAACCAGGTTATAGATTATGCTACGTAGTTTACGGCGGATATATAAGATTTCTGAAAAACCGATATCAGTCTTTATCTTTGCAGACGATTCATTTATCTGCGGTGCAAGCGTGAGCCTGATATCTTCCAGGATATGCTCAAAATCCAACAGTTCCTCTACCGCTTTATAACGGTGCTCCTGTTCACGGGAATCTGTTAGCTCATGGATTATCTGTTGCATTTTGGTCAAGCTGTTCTCCACCTTTTCCAAAAGCACTGGAAACCGTTCCATATCTTTCTCTGGTAGTTTTCTAAGCATCTCGATCGTAAGTGCCAGACTGGTGAGCGGTGTTTTTATATCATGCGAAATAGTATCCAAAAGCAGCTCATGCTCAGCAATCAGTTTTTCCTGCTCTTTTAAATCGCGTATGCGCATGGTGATCTCCACAAAAGTGATGATCACGCCATTTGTTTTCTTGTCACGCTGAACGATATACGGAAGAATGTTCATCTGATACCAACGCAGGTCTGTGGTCTGAATTTCCCTTTCCAGAACATCCCCGCTGTCGATAACATGCTGAATATTCTCGATAATAGTCGGAAAACGAAAATTTTCTTTGATATCTGCGATAGGCCTGCCCACATCGGCGAGTTTTAGGCTGAACTGGCGCATGGCCGGTGGCGTGAACTTTCTCAGTATTAGATGTGCATCGACAAACAGCTGGGGAATGATCGTATTTCTGAAATAGTTTTCCAGCTCTTCGTTAAGTTCGATAAGCGTGCTGATCTGCTCGGCTTTGTTCTGCATGCGTATGGCCTACAGGGTGAGTCCGGATTGGCAGTGCAAGATAGACAATAAATACATATCTATCGCCACAACCATACACCAATCTGAACTAAACCTGGTCAGTTATTTTGGTAGATTTAAACCTAAATGTTCAGAGATACTTATACAAAGTTTTTTAATCCTTTTACAAACATTATCAACAGGATATAGTGTTTTTATTTGGTTCTAGCGGCAATTTAAAACCTGAAGAGGTTAAAAACGCCACACCGGATAGCATGGCGTTTTGCATGTGTTCTAGGCTGTAACACCTGTATTTACTTCAGTTAAAGCGATTTCTGTTAACAGGCTGTCGGTATCTTTTTCTTCTGCAAGTGTAGCTGCCAATAACTCTTCGGCCTCCGCATGCTCCATCAGCTTTGCAAAGGTTACAAGGGTTCCATAACTGGCTATCTCATAGTGCTCAACTTTTTGCGCCGCTGTGATTAATGCAGCATCAAGCACCTGTGGCTCAGCACTGAAGCTTTCGATAATTTCATCCGCCTCTTCAAGGAGACCTTCCATTGCCTTGCACTTTTTACCCCGTGCAGTAAGACCTATCGAGTTAAAAACCGCTTTCAGCCGGTCAATCTGTCCTTCGGTTTGGGCATAATGGGTTTCAAAAGCATTTTTCAGTTTTTCACTGCCTGCAGCTTCTGAAAGTTTTTTAAGGCCTTTAAGCAACTGCTTCTCTGCTCCGAGTATATCCCTTAATTCATCCACAAAAAGTTCATGAAGATGCGCATTTGGCATCTGTACATCATTTTTTTTATTTGCCATGTTTTTATAGTTTAACGTTCATCATAAGAACATGGTCCAGCAAAAAAAAGTTTAAAAAATTTAAAGACTTTGACCTCTTAATAATAAAGAAAACATCCACTCAGCCAACTTAAAGCGAAAGAATGAACTGCACAAAAAGGGGATCAAGCGGAAAAGTTGGGGGGATTTGGGTTAAAAACGGTTGGTATTCATTATCTCCTTCTAATCCCAATAAAAAACAAAACCCTCTAAATACTCGATTTAGAGAGTTTTTGATGGATTACACATCCTGTTTTCGTCGCCCCGCCTGTACAAATTTTGAACCTTTTTCTTCATGATTTGCGTTTATTAGCAGCTTTGATACTTCCTGAACATTAAGTAATTACCACCATTAATACTCAAAATATTTTTCATCAAGAATACTTTTGGAAATAGTTAACTCTATACCACAACAGCAGCCATATAAGAAGAGGTTAAAGAACTAACCAAATCTGTTTTTATTATGATACCGAAAGAATTTGTTAATAGCTTACTAACTAAAACAGACATAGCTGAACTTGTTGCAGAATTCGCCGAACTCAGCCTGAGCTAATTGCCTGTAACAAATTTTACTGCGACAATATAAGCTATTGTTTAAAATTACTATGTAAAATTTCTTCACAATCAAATCCATTATTTGAAAGGCAAATGCGACATGATAATTTTAACCTTTTGATCTGGATTTTCCAGAACCTCTTCAATTTTATAGTTAAATGCTGCCGCCCATTCATCTGCTCGCTCCACTTTTGGTCCCAAAGTGATCTTATGAATCACAGGAATTACCGATATAAGTTCAATATAAACCCTCGGAGGGCTGATAGTTGTAAGAATATTTTTTTTAAAACCGACACCTTGAACGACCAATCTTATTTCATTTTCATATTGATATTCCGAGCTTTTAAAAAG
The DNA here is from genome assembly GCF_018613605.1 of Pedobacter sp. ISL-64. GTDB lineage: Bacteria > Bacteroidota > Bacteroidia > Sphingobacteriales > Sphingobacteriaceae > Pedobacter. Next base: position 663,613 of record NZ_JAGGPU010000006.1, read on the forward strand.
ATAAGCAATGTCATTCAGTAACTTGACAACTGATATTTTCTGTTTTTCGTCAAACATCTTAAGCTTTCCGGTTAACTGTTTCATCAATTTATTCAAGTTTCCATTTTTTCTAGCAGAATTTCCGGGCACAATAAATGTATCTTTCGATCTGTAAGCTACCTGATAAAAGGTGAAATTTTTCTCTTTAGCTAATAAAGACTTAGTTAGCCCTTCGTCATCAAGTTTGTTTACTAAATTTTTAATAAAATCTTCTCTGTAAAAGGTAATCGCACAACCTTTTGCTTCGACTTGAGCCTCTTTTCCGTACATCCTCCAGAGAGCCAGGTCATCGTGTTTGGAATCCGAAACAAAACTTCCAATAAAGGGGCGGATGACAAACAACTCCGCCAAGGTATCATTTCCTATTTTTTGAATTAATGAAAAATCTAGATAATTAAATAATTCCCTACCTTCAGAAGTATCGTTAAGAAAATTACCTTCAGATAACCTAAATAAACTTTCATCGAGAACCATTGCCTTTGCACTTGATAAACTGGTAAAATGGGTAATACATGGACTGGTAAATTTAAGCAGATCTTTTATTTGAGTAACAAGATTGTCTATCTCTTCATACCAAACGTTTTCGAGTTTTACTTTTAGCTCCTTAATCCTTACTTTAGTTACTTGTAGATTGTAGTCATCGATATTAATCTGTAATTCGACAAACTTTTCAAAATCAGATATTGCTTTTTTGTATTGCCCAATCTGATCATAAGCATTTCCTCTGGTATAATAGGCTAAACTGTAATTGGCTTTTAGTTTTATAGCGGAATTTAACTCAACAATTGCATCTTTCGGTTTTCCTAGATTAAGTAGAGCGATAGCTTTATTTCGGTATGCGATATAAAGTTTAGGATTAATGCTGATGGCTCGATTATAATCCTTCAAAGCTTTTTTATATTCCTTGAGGTCATTGTAAACTGCCCCTCTAACATTATACACCTTATCCAATGCGCTATCAGGAAGCGCTATTGCTTTCGATAAATCTTTTAGCGCATTGGAATATAATTTCAATATTGCATAATCGGTCGCCCGATTTTTATAAGCACCTGAATATTTTGAATTAAGTGATATAGCAACTGAATAATCTTCAATAGCTTCCTTGTAATTTTTCAGTTTATCCTTTATTAAAGCTCTTTGAAAATACACCCTTGAAAATTTTGGCTCTAGCACTATAGCTTGATCAAATTCTTTTAACGCACTCTCGAGGTTATTTTTCTTTACGTGGATCAGACCTCGTATATAATAACCCAGGCTTGAAAAGGGATTCAGAGAAATAGAGAAATTTGCCAAATTGTAAGCTCCATCTAAATCGCCAGCCATATATGCCAAACCAGCACTATAAAAGTATAGCTTAGCACTTTTCAATTCGATCAAATCCTTATCAATCAACAAGTCTCTCAACTTATCGTAATTTTTACTTTGATAAGCTTCAGAGGTTAGCTTTTCTAATTCTTCTATATTCATTTCTAGTTCTTTGATTTTTCATGCGAAAGTTCTAATGTTTAATTTGATTAAATCCATTCACCTTTAAGATTAATATGTAATTAGCTTTACTGAAAGCCATCAACGCAAAATTGGTGACAAATATCTGTGTTAAATAAGAAGAATCAATATTTCCGAACTAAGTCCTTTAAATATTACTATTACAAGTTTCGAAGCTTATGAACACAAAGATTTGCATCGGCCAATGAAATGTCACGCTAAACACAAAATATTCGCGTCATATCCTTTTTGTAATTCCTACACAACCCAAAAGAAATGAGCTTGCGTGATTGAAGAGTTTTTGAGAATACTTTTGGGGACTACCTGTGATTTTGAGAGATTCAGACATTCGAGCATATAATTTAATTGTCAAGCATTGTAACAAATTGCGTTGAAAAAGCAATATAGGATTTTAGATGATAATGTGAAAGTTATGTATTTTTTTATTCAAAAAAATAATATTCTTCAAAAATAACAAACCTCCTGAACTTATTTCTCAGAACTATTAATGGAGAAAAGAATTGAGTCTGAAGATTTCAGGAATATGAAATCAAGGAATGCCATAAAATTAGATAAACTAAACAATAAGCTGACCAGATTAGATTCTGAAAAAATCGATATTGAGGAATTGTTGGAGATTAGTATCAAGAACCTATTAAAAACTTGACTATGCTTATGAGATTGCCAAGATGGATAAAAAAAGAGAAATTATCGCCGCAATTTCTCCTGATAAATTTCACGTCGAAAATGCGGCACTTCGAACTGTTAGGATTAACGAAGTAATTAGAGACATCTAGCAGAAAGACAATGAGTTATGAGCAAATAAAAAAGGACAAAATGAAAATAAACTCACTTTGTCCTCTGAAGTCGGGATGGCAGGATTCGAACCTACGACCTCCTGCTCCCAAAGCAGGCGCGATACCGGGCTACGCTACATCCCGAACTTGGTATCGATCTTTTAATCCTGTTTTAAAAGTGGATCAACTTTTTGTCGCCCTGCCTGTACAATTTTCGAACTTTTTCATCGAAGACTTGAAACGATTGGCAATGCTTAATTCGTTCGACGGTGCAAATGTATAATAATTATTTAAAAAAACTACGGTGTGCCTGATGATTTTCTATTGAATTTTTCAGGTACACTTATTATTTATTGAGTGTCAAATGCAACTAACTGTACGCCAATAAAGAACCCCCGATTATACCCTTGCGAAGGGTTGCATAAAATATTTGAGTTTTTATGTGAAAGAGAAAATGTGCGATGGAAAAACTGACTTATACCGAGGCAAAGCAACTCGACCTTGTGGATTACCTAAGCTCTTTAGGTTATCTGCCCGCAAAAATAAACCGTTCAGATTACTGGTATCTCTCCCCATTGCGGGAGGAGAAGACACCTTCCTTTAAGGTCAACCAGAATTTAAATGTATGGTACGATCATGGGTTGGGTAAAGGAGGTAATCTTATAGATTTCGGTGTGCAATATTTTAATTGTACTCCAGGTGAATTACTGCAACGATTATCAGGACAGACTATTCCTGTTTTTTCTTTTCACCCGCCCTTTCAGGCAGGCAATCCGCATACCGCTCAATTGTCCCCTGCTGGTGAAAAGAAAGAGAATCCTGAGCGTAAAATTATTGTTGTGGACAGCCGTCCGCTTGCAGATAAAAGCCTGTTGGAATATCTGCATAAGCGGAGCATACCGCCCGAGGTTGCCAGCCGTTTCTGCCGGGAGGTAGATTTCCTTTTGTACGGAAAAAAACAGACGGTCATCGGCTTTGCAAACAATGCCGGAGGATATGAACTCCGCAGTGAAGATTTTAAAGGCAGCAGCTCCCCGAAAGCGGTCACCTTACATGCAGGAAAACCATCGGATGACCTTGCTGTCTTCGAGGGATTTTTCAGCTTCTTATCGTTCCAGACAATCAATCGGAATAAGGGGACACCCCTGACAAATTGCCTGGTCTTAAACTCCCTCTCCTTCTTTGAAAAGAGCCGGGCAGTAATGGATGAATACAGGCAGGTGCATCTGCTGTTGGACAGGGATGCAGCGGGTATAAAGGCTACGCTGAAAGCCCTGAAATGGAACACAGGAAAAACAGACAAGTATATAGACCGGAGCGGTTTCTATAAAGACTATAAGGATTTGAACGACTGGCTTAAAAGCAAACAGCCACAGATAAAGCAAGGTCAGGGAATCAGGAGGTCTTTTTGAGGTTTGAGTGGTAGCCAGCTATGTATTGGTTAAACCAATACGCTGGCTCACCTCATGCTATCGCATTCGTTGAGGGATTTTTTTCATGCTATCGCATTCAAAAAATAAAAGAGAGAAAGATGATGGAAGGATTGAATGTAACTACAAAGCACAAAGGCGGCCGGCCAAAAAAGGCCGTCAAAAAAGACCAGCTAATGGCAATTAAATGTACGCTTTATGAACGTAAGGTGATTGAGGCCAGAGCTAAAAGCGCAGGGCTTACCGTATCAGAATACCTGCGGGAAATGGGACTTACCGGAAAGATTGACAGGCGGAATAAGGCATTGCCCAAAGAAGTTTTAGGCTTTACCGCCATGCTCAACCATCTGGCCGCGAACCTGAACCAGCTTGCCAAAAAGCGCAACGCAAACGATGAGCTAAGCCCATTGGAAAGGGCTGCGCTAAAGACGCAATCCGGTCAGTTGAAAGATATCGCCATACAGATTAAAAGCCATTTACAATGATAGGCCACGTATCCATCGGCAGCTCTTTTTATCACCTGATCCGCTATTGCCTGGAGGATAAAAAAGAGCTGTCCGAAGAGAAAAAACAGGAGCTTTCCATGCAGGATAATTTGCAGCATCAGCAGCGTGCCGAAGTACTGGAATACAACCAGTGCTTCGGCAACAAACAGGAGCTGACCGAGCAGTTTAAAGATGTCCGCAAACTCAGCAGGCGGGTTGAAAAACCAGTGCTGCATTTATCCCTGCGGCTGGCTCCGGGCGAGGTGCTGACAAAAGCCCAGTTGATGGAAATGGGCAGGGCTTGCGCCCTTGAATTTGGCGTGGCAGATAACCAGTATATCTGCGTGCTGCATAAGGATACCAAAGAACAGCATATCCATATCGCCGCCAACCGCGTTGGCTTTAATGGTAAGGTAGCCAGTGACAGCAACAGCTACAAGAGGATGGCTGCTCTTTGCAGGCGACTGGAAAAGCAGTACGGGTTGCAGGAGGTACTAAGCCCCCGTGCTTTCCTGCCACCAAAGGAAAGGCATCTGCCACGCCATGACAGCAGGAAGGAAAAGCTAAGGGATGATATCCGCAGTACGCTGGAGCGGGTAACTGACTATCCCTCATTTGAAAAAAAGATGCAGGCATTGGGATATACTGTACTTAAAGGACGCGGCATTTCTTTTATAGATGACAAAAAAGTAAAAATAAAAGGCAGCGAAGTCGGGTTTTCACTGGCGAAGATAGAACGGGTCTTCAGCGTTCAGCAGCAATTAGTAATGCACAGGTCGGGAAATCATCACAGGCTGTCCAACGCAAATGCCAAAGCATTTTTACAGAACCATACTAACCCATATGCAGGATTGCCAGTAGGTGAAATTGAAAAGCAGCTCACGGGTATATTATCCGAATTACTGAAGCCGGAATACGCACCCGATTACGTTGACCCTGCACTTATCAGGGAAGCGAAGAAGAAACATAAGAAGAAACCAAATCGAAAAATACGCAGGTAATATTAAATCGCACAGTTATGGACACTACAGCAAAAAATGAACAGATCGAAAAAGAAACACTCGGATTGGTCCTGGAAGAATTCACCCAGGAGCAGAAACTGGCCAATCAAAGCATCAATGACCTAATCAGCGCTGTCAATGCTATCGGCAGCAAGGTAGATGATTTAAAAAAAGAACAGGAAAAACCGCAGGCTCCTGTCATAAATGATAATAAGCCCTTGCAGCAGATCGTATTGAAGGAATTGGTGAATATCAGACAACTGATCGGCGAACAGCCCAAAGGTATTGTCAGAAAATTTCAGGTACTGCTGTTCCCTGAACAGGATGCCAAACTTTTTTATAAGATCGTTTTTAGCCGCTGGCTGTTATGGCTGGCCGTTATGCTCCTTATCACCAACATCTATAAATTCAGCATCAGTTACAATGACAACCAAAAGGAGATTAAAATTGAGCAGATTGAAAATGACCGGATCAGGAAGTCATGGAACTATATGTACAACCATAACGGTAAGGCGGTAAAATTGCTGATGGAGAAAGCATATGCCAGATCAGGGCAGCAGGCAGATCAATAGCCAGGTAATGCAGGTCTATTGATAGTAAACAAATACAGAAAAGGATGTAGTCTTATTATTAATAAAATTTTTTTAAAGAAATGGTTCTTCCGAAATCCGCACAGGCGCTCGGATTGCAATTTTATCACAAAATTTTTTTTCAAAATGAGGTTTTCCGTAAAAAAATTAACATAAAACTACCTTAGTTTAGCATCAAAAAACTAAAAATAATAGCATTTCGTGCGCTATAAAAAGCAGTTATAACATACTAAAAAGCCAATAAATCTTATAAAACCAATCTTATCAACCAATAAATTATTATTTATGAAAAGCCATATTCTCAACGGGAGTGCCTTGTTAAAACAAGGTGCCATCCTATTAATTTGCCTGCTATGCAATTTACTTGTTTCAGCGCAAGGGCAACCGAATCCGCCCTCGATTGTAGGCCAATTGCCTACCATTTCACCACCATCACCTACAGTGGCGGCATTAATGAAATTTGAAGAAGTATCCGTCAATCATTACACAGGCATACCCGATGTTTCTATCCCACTCTATAGTGTTGGAACTTTATCGCCTGATATAAATATGGACATATCTTTAAAATACCATCCCTCATCCATAGCTGTTGAAGAGGTTGCCGGCTATACCGGATTGGGCTGGAGTATTTTTAGCGGCGGAAGTGTCGCGCGAACTGTTAAGGGAGCGCCGGACGAAGAATCTGAACCTGGGGATACAGGACGTATCGGCATTTTGCAAGACAATCCGGATCCCAGCGGAAATTATGGAATTAATCGCTATAACGAAGTCCTGGCATTGCTCGGAACATCAGTAACGCCGGAACAGTCGACAATGATAGGCGAATACGGCTGGGGGGTCGCACAGAACGGTAAATTTGATACACAGCATGATTTATGGCAGTATAATTTTATGGGTCATACCGGCAGGTTCTTTATTAAAAGAGATTTTACTACCGGTCAATTGGTTCCTGTAAAATTGGATAACGACAATGCAATGACTATTACCCTGGACTATTCTCAATCTGCGTACGATTACTATAGGCATAGATATGAGATAGAATTCAACGGTTTCACCCTGCACGATGACAGGGGCTACAAATATGTTTTTACAGCTAAGGAAATGACGGAAGAAAGAAATGCTTATGCAACCTATGCCTACGCTGGACTGGGTAATGTCGGTCCGATAACCACGCCGCTGTTAAGCTATGCCAGTGCATTCAACCTGACAGAAATTTGGGACAATAATGATAAGCTTCTTGTCAGTATTTCTTATATCGATACTCAGGAAGTGGTTCAGCGCCACACAGAGTCTGTGAATTATATTACAGCCCCAACAAGCGCTCTCGCCTTAATCCAAGATCCGGCAGTGATCATATATGGATTGCCTGCAAGCCAAACGACATCAACTATCTCGACAGATGTTATGACTAAAAAAATTGCAACCATAGAGGTCATCAATAAAGCGAGGATTACTTTCGATACGGGGTTTGGCAGGGCCGATACCAATGTTAATGCCGTAAACGGAGATGCTCCCTATTTAAATTCCATGACAGTAAGGAATTGGTATGGTGAACTGATAAAACAGTATAATTTTACCTATGATTACGCTACTCTGGGGCCGGAGATTACCCGAATGATATTATCCAGCGTAATCAATAAGAATACTTTAAACAATGGGGAAGAACTGACTTATTCATTGTCCTATAAAAATCAGAATGCTCCAAAAGGAACTAAAGATTATTGGGGTTATTACAGCAGAAGGCAAGCGGGCGGCAGGGAACCTGACGAACTCGAATGTACCGCGAATATTCTGGAAAAGATGATATTGCCTACCGGCGGCAGTATCGTCTTTAATTATGGGCCAAATACCTATTCATTTATAGGAAGCGAACCAGTTACTGACTTTTCTATTGATAACCCGTATGAGGAGCCGCTAGTAGTACAGGTACCCGGAGAAGGGGAAGTGGGTATCTTTCCAGCCCCGCCCACCATGCCTACAGAAGTTTTCTTTGTAACTACATCGCCTGTACCGGGAGGTAAATTTTATGTCCGTGCAGACAATACCCAGGCCATGCATTCAATTGATGCACTGGGTGATAATGGTTTAAACGACGGTACAGGTGTGAGCGATAGCTTTACTATGGAGGCCAATGTTAAATATTATGTCGGTTATAAGGTCCCGGGTGGAATACCGGGCAGCTACACCGGCACAGTACAGGTGTATAAAAATCAGACCTTAACTACTTTTGGGGCGGGTGGAAATGCAGAAGACCACCAGTGGCTGATGGGTGGGGGCATCCGCATCAACAGTATAAGCTATAATACGGATGATGCTACTTCCCAGTCCCCGAAAGTTAAACTTTACAGCTATCAATCCTTTGCAAACCCAAACATAAGTAGCGGCTCGCTGGCTTTCGCCAAGCCTTTATTTAAGTTTTATACCGGAAAGACATGCTATTATGAAAACACTACTGCTGGTCCTAATCCCAGTCCCGGCGACCATTTCAACATTTCTTATACCACTACGACCAGCCACAATAACTTGGCTTATATCAGGACTAAAGGTTCTGATGTGGGCTATAAAAATATAACTGTTTCCGAAACAGGTAACGGAAAGTCAGAGTATACCTATACCACTCCAATCGACTACCCGGGCATTTACGAAGTAACTCCCCCTTTCAGGCCCTTGCCTAATGATGATTATAAGAGGGGGCTTCTGCTTAAGGTCAGGCATTATGCTGAAACAAAAGTCAATGACAGTGTCGTTAGCTATAAGCCTTTGCTTGAAGATACCTATGTCTATCCACCGGAAGGAGAAATGAACGATCAGGCAATAACTACAGGATACGCTATGGATCCAAGCTCTTCGTGGGCTGCTCCCCAATATGGCACCTACTCTGCTTTCAAAAATTGTGTCGACAACCATTGCCTTGAAACCTTTGGAGATGAAGAATGGCATTTTTTGAGTTTGGGACTGGAGGTTCAGGAACTTTTCGGATGGCCACAGCTTAAGGAAAAGATTTCCAAGGAATACTTCTATCCTGAAGGTGGAACAACGGCTAAAACCGTAACCACTACAGAAACGTATCAGTACAATTATAATAATAAAAAACTAAGTGAAAGCTCCAAAACGAACAGTTTAAATGAGGTTCTAAAAACAAAATATATTTATGATACGAATTCGAATGCAAGAAATCGTATAGGAATGATAAAAAGGATAGAATCCAAAAGAAATAATCAGATTACAGATACCAAAGATATCACGTATTCAAAAGCAGATTGGGGCAGTGCTAATAACTCCTTTCTTCCAAAAACTATTTTCGAAGCTAAGGGAGTAAACACCCTTCAATCAAGTATAAATATTAAAAAATATGATGTCTATAGCAATCCTGTTGAAGCGTCCCAGGAAAACGGAGCAACAATGTGCTATATATGGGGATATAATTCAAGCCAGCCTATTGCACTTATTGAAAATATAACTTATTCAACTTTGACATCAAATCCGACACTGCAAACGTATATCAACAATGCGGTAACAGCGTCGAATAATAATGACACCGTGACGCTGCTTGACAATCTCGAAGCGCTCAGGTCTGCCCTTCCTGCTTCGGCAACAATGACCGGCTATAGCTATAAGCCACTTGTAGGCGTAACCACTATTATAGATCCAAGAGGAAAGAGAGAAACATTTTACTATGATGGTTTTGGAAGGCTGAAGGAAGTACGAGATTCTCAGGGCAATCTTCTTTCCGAAAATGAATACTATTATAAGAACCAGTAAACGACAGCTGAGATTATGACTATTCGTATAACTTTAAAAAGAAGCACAATGAAAAATATATTATATATACTCCTTTTATGCCCTGTTGTGGCTTTGAGCCAAACGACTTCTCTTAACTATGTAAAAACACTTAAATATCGTGAGGCCACTACTACTTCCAATCCTTCCAAAGCCCAAATAAATATTACTTATTTTGACGGCCTGGGCAGGCCCGTGCAAGAAATCATCGGAAAAGCATCTCCTGATGGGAAAGATATTATCTCCCATAGTGAATATGACAGGTATAACCGACAGCCAAAACAGTATTTACCTTATGAGGCGTCTACAAATAATCTGAGCTATGATCCATCAGCAAAGGATAATACCAATGCCTTTTACCTAACCCCAAAATATGGGAATACCCAGAACCCGTACTCACAGCAATTTTATGAGGCCTCGCCCCTTAACAGGGTGCTTAAGCAAAGTGCACCGGGAGAATTATGGAAAGGACAGGAAAATACCTATGATAATAATGACCATACTATAAAATTCGACTACCAGACTAACGTGGCGAATGAGGTACGGAAATTTGGCGTCATCTTCAATAACAATGATACTGAGAATCCTGAACTGGTCTGTAACGGGAATCATTTACCAAACCAGCTGTATAAAAAAATTACAAAGGACGAGAACTGGACAGCGGCAGACGGTAAAGGGAAAACTACTGAAGAGTTTTTAGATAAAGAAGGCAGGCTGCTGCTAAAACGAAAATTTACCAGGGAACCTAATGAAAGCAATCCTTCTGTATATAATGATACCCCGCATGACACATATTATGTATATGATGATTTTTCCTCTCTTAGCTATGTTATACCGCCCTTGGCCGCGGACAAAATAGTGACAGTAACTTCCGCTATCAGTTCCTCATCGTCAAATTTCCCGTGGACAAAACTGGCTCAGATAGACAGCAAACTTGCAGAGAGCTATGCCAGGAAGATGGAAGCCTATGATAATCAGGACATACTTAATGTTGACCTAATCTCTGAATATGGCGGTATGGGTGGATTTACCTTTATTGCGGACGAACAAGGCAATGTTACTTTAAACCTGAATATTACAACAACAAAAACAATGCCCTACCGCACCGGTGTTATAGCACAACTGGACCATCTGGGCGATTTTGAAGACAGGGAACTTGGCAGGTTGCAGGGCGATGGCTATGAATATTATTTTATGATAAAAAACAATGCCTTGGAAGTCGATGGTTACGGCTATGTGCCATCAGTAATACAGAGTTTTACCGGAGCGCATAAGCTAGAGTACAATCAAAACTATTCATGGGCCGAGATGATCGATGGCGATCCGGCAGAGATGAGCAGGTATCTTGGAGAACTTAAAAATTTAGATAACAGCCAAATACTTGCAGCCGATATAGCAAACAGCTACGGAGCCATTGGAGGAGGAGCGATAAGCTTTGCTGAAGATGACACATTTACCTTGTCGGTCAATATAAATACCACCACACCTGTCTCGTTCATAAACGGATCATTATTTACTCTCGATGTAAAAAGGCCCATACCCGACGGCATTATTGGTGAGGTTGCAGCAGATGGGTACAACTACAAGTTTGAGGTAAAAAATAACATATTGACAGTTACAGGTTTTGGAACATTTACCCATTTTGTTTTTTGGGGAAATAAAAGGCCGGTAGTGAAATATCTGATCAATTCTGAGGCGGAAAGACTTTGTTACATCTATCACTATGACAAACGCACCCGTTTAATCAGGAAGCACATTCCTGACAATGGCTGGACTTATATGGTTTATGATAAGCGTGATATGCCTGTGCTTACACAGGATGAGGGACTACGTGCGAAACAAATTAGCGACGATGATAACCATAACTGGCTGTTTACCAAATATGATGGACTGGGACGAGTGGCCATTAAAGGAAGTTTAAGGAGCGAAAGTTCAAGGGAATCCCTGCAAGCACAGTTTGATGCTGTTAGTGAACCGCTATTCGAGGTAAGAAGCGCTACACCCACGGTCAATGATGGCATGAATGTGTATTACGCCAATACGACCAATTATAACAATGGCAGAGTCCTTACGGTTAATTATTATGATGATTACAATTTTGATACCGCTCTGGGCAATGCAGGCATCACGGAAATGCCTGCCGGCAATAGCTATGATACATTTACGACCAACGCACAAGGATTGCCCACCGGAGTGCTAATAAGAACTTTGGGCAGCAACACCTGGACCACAAGCTTCACGAAATACGATGAAAGGGCAAGGCCAATCTGGATGTGGAGCTATAACAGCTACCTCAATACCTGGAATGGGACAGAAACCAAATTAGATTTTGCAGGCAAAGCGATAGAAACCAAATCCCAGCATAAGGCAGGCGCTAACCCAAAAGTAGTCCTTTACGATTATTATACTTATGACAATGCTGAAAGGCTGTTAAAGCATACACAGAAAATCGGGGAAACGGGCCTGATCAACCTGATTGTTTGGAATCATTATGACAGGCTTGGGCAGCTTGAACAAAAAAAAGTAGGAGGTTCCTATGCATCGGGCACAATTATACCACCATACGCCTCTTATGATGCCTGGCAAACTGTAGATTACACCAAGAACATTCGCGGCTGGCTGACGGGGATAAACAATGATCCTAATGATGCCACAAGCGCTACCGATCTGTTTTCATTCGGAATAAGCTATGATGGCCTTTTTAACGGGAACATCTCAGGTACATCATGGAGAATGCAAGGAAATGCTATAGCAAAGACTTATGACTATCAGTACGATGACATGAACAGGCTTTTGAGCGCTCACTACAAAAATTTTGCAAATCCCGATGAGAAATACCATGAAAGCGATATAAAGTATGATAAGAACGGCAATATCTTGCATATGGAACGTTGGGGGTATGCCGGCTTTAACCATTATGACAAGATTGATGACCTTACCTACACTTACAAGCCGTTTAGTAACCAGCTGATGGATGTGAAAGATACTGCACTTCAGCAGGGCTTCAAAGATGGCACCAATACAGGCAGTGATTATGATTATTACGATAACGGGAATCTGAAATATGATCTCAACAAAGACTTTGGAAGTCCTGCGGCCGGTGACTGGATTACCTATAACCATCTGTACCTTCCTGTATCACTGGTCAGGGACGCGGACCATAGGATCGATTATCTTTATGATGCCTCAGGCACAAAACTTGAAAAAAGGGTTAAGGACGGAAGCACGACCACAATTACGCATTACGCCTATGGCTTTGTTTATGTGGATAATGCGCTGGAATATTTCCCGCATTCTGAAGGGTATGTTGAGCATACAGGCAGTCAAAATTTTACGTACATTTATCAATATAAAGACCATCTTAGCAATGTACGGTTAAGTTACACTAAAAACAGCAACAATGCGCTTGTCATAAAAGACAATAATGACTACTACGCATTTGGCCTTAAGCATGAAGGCAGTGTAGTGCTTCCCGGCGGGGCAGCCCAAAAGATCAAATATGGCAGTATGGAATTGCAGGATGAACTGGGCCTGGGCTGGTATGACTACCATGCGCGTAATTATGACCCGGCGCTGGGGCGCTGGTTCAATGTTGATCCATTGGCTGAAAAGTCCAGAAGGTATTCGCCGTATGCTTTTGCGCTTGACAACCCTGTATTTTTTATGGACCCGGACGGAATGGAAGCTGAAGAATCTGAAATCGATATGAACAATGTAAACATCTCCTCTGCGATGGCGACCAATGCCAAAAAAGACCCTGAGGTTAAGGTAGATATCGGCTACGGCAGGATGGTGAGTGGTAGTAAATTATCGATAGCAGGAAATTATTCGATTGATTTCGGTGCCGGAAGTTCTTATAATGGTATTGCCAGGGAAGCCGCTGAAAATGCAGCAATTGGTGAGTTAGACAAACAAGTTGATAAAGCTTATCCTAAAAGTGCTACTAATCCTGAAGGAGCAGATACCCCAATCAGAATCATTAATAACGAAGAAGGAAATAAACAAGTAAATGCGGTTATTAAAACTCTGATAGGAAATGTTTCAATTTTGAAACACATAATGAAATCATTTGGACCAGATGCTGTTACAATTGAGACAAGTGCTGATTATTACGCACCCGGTACTGATGTCACAGAGGCTACTACCTCTCAAGGTGTAGGTGAAAATTATAAACCGTTATCAAAACCAGTTGTCACGATTTATAGAGCAACTTTAGCCAGTTACAGGAATTTAGCCCAAACCCTTCTACATGAATTTGGCCATGTAGACAGTATGTTGTCTGGAAATTTCTTTAGAAATTATCAGGCAACGGGGTTAAACTGGGAGCTAACAGTCGCTCGTGATGAGCTTAAAGCATTTCAATTCGCAATTGATCATGGAGGCTGGCACTTTTCTCACGAAAAAAATTGGTCTCATTATTTCAGCTCTTGGAATACCGTCACCAAAGGGAACATAGAACTGGAGTATAATAAATATAGAAAATTATATTAATATGAAAAAGAGAACTATGGCTCTTTTCACTTGTCTGCTGTTGGTATCTTGCGGTTTAAGAAATAAAAAAGAGTTACCGGAAAACGGAGAGATAGCAGATAAGGAAGAAGTACTAGCAAAGCAAGATACCTTATACCAAAAAGCTGAAATAAATTTCTACCATTTGGGTTATCATGACATGAATTCTGAAACCATTGATATAGAAACTATTTCTGATGGAAAGAAAGTGTCATATATATATGATTATCAACATTTAAAATCCACTAATGATACATTGATCATTTATAAAGACTCTGTACTCTTTAACCGGATAAAGCTATTTCTTATTAAAAAAAAGAAGTTTGATTCAGGGGGCAGAACAACGGAAATTGGAAAATATTTATATGAAGGTTTCCAGTTTGCAGTACATCTTTATATTGATAAATCAAAAGGTCTTGTTCTATTTCGAGATTGCTTTAAAGATGGAATAATTGAATATCATCTAGATAAGGAACCAAAAGATATTAGTGTCCAGATCTTGCGTGACAACACGTTTTTTTATAAGGACCCTTATAATTTAGGAAAGTAATAGCACCAAGATAAATGAAAGGTGGAATTGTCTCCCCTTTCATTTTCTTATTGAATAAGAGTTTATTGCTAAACGAGGGATTTAGATTTTATGATTGATATTTGCTTTTGCAAAGAAACCGTTGGAACAATATAATAGTTGAATTCCATTTAGACAAGGAAACCAAAGGCATTCATAATCAGATAATGAGAGATAGTGTTTTTTTAGAAAAATCTACTAGTATAGTAATTTGTATACAGGAGGTGTAAAATCTCCTGTATGCAATTATGTTATTTGAAGTGCCTTGTCAAGGCGCAATTGAATAACTCTACTGTCAGGATTTCATGACCTGTAATTGTCGCCTATAACAGTTAAATTTTATTAGTATGAAAAAATATATAAGCGTTTTAGTTTTGATCGGTTTCTTTGTATGTGACAGTACAAAAAAATTAAATGCAAGCAAACCTGAAAATACCATAGAGGTTATAAAGTTTATGTATATAAATGAATATCCAATAGCCATGTATGAACAACCATTTTGGGAGTATACCGAAGAACACGCAAAAATGCGAATTCCCTCAAAGAACCCAGATAATTTCACAAAAAGAATAAAAAGCTTAACCAAAAATGACGGTTCGACATTTACTTTTTTAAACTACGCTTTTATTGTAAAAAGCGGCGGGAAGTCTGATACAATTTATTCCGATATTGATTTAGCAACCTGGAAGATTGTAAAGAATGGTAAAAGTGAATATTATTATGACAAGGATAGTACCTATGTACAAGACCTCAGAAGAAGGTATCGCTTTTTCAAATCTTGCTGGTAGATAACTTCATAATAAGGGCGTATAACAAGAAAGCGTTATCAAATACTGATTTCGCCTTTTTAATTCAATCCTGACGTGCTTGCACTTAAATCCTTTTTTGATAAAAACAATAGTTATGAAAAAAATTATAGTTTGCACAGCAAGCATTGTTCTTTTAAGCGTTAGCTATACTAAGCCAAACGGCGCAGATAAGGTTAAAAACGAAATCAATGTTATAAAGTTTATGAATTCGATAGGCACTTATTCCGTTGAAACTAATGAAATATCATTTTGGAAATTTCCGGAGGAACATGCCAAACTTGATATTTCAATTGACGACAATGGTAACTTTCTGGAAGAAGTTAAGAAGTTACCAAAAAACGACGGCAGAACGTTCAACTTTTTTAATTATGCATTCATTATTAAAACAAAAGGAGTATCAGATACAATATATGCGGACACTGATTTAAAAACATATCTGTTCAAGGAAAAGGGTAAATTTCAGGCCCGTTATGATGAGAAAGGTTTTTGGGCTGAGCAATTAAGGCACAAATACTCTTTTTTTAAAGCTTGCTGGTAATCGGAAAGTAATGATATTTAGAATTTGCTACAAAAAAGAGGGTGTCCGAAAAGGAAAATTGACCGCCTGAGAATCGGCTGTACGAAAATTTTCTCCACCAGGTACCCTTATAAATTAGAGGCTGTCCGAAAAGGTCGGACAGCCTCTTTTGCTATTGAAATTAATTACGGGGTTATTTCTTTTTAAAGACCACCTGCTGCTGTATTTTTCGGAGACCAATATCAAATCTTAGGTTTAAACATCCGGTACAGGTAGCTTTCAACCATTTGAAGATTATTTCCATCCTTTTATCGACTTTTTCAACTTTTTTAATGTGCGTACAATCTGTTTTAATACTTTTATTGTGAGACAATTACAGCGTTCTGATAAAAGAGAACCTGATCAACGCACCTTACTTACCTATCTGCTGTTACAGCTAAGTAATGACAGATAAGCGGACAAAGATTATTTATACTATCGCTATTAAAATAGGTAAAAATGCCTATTGACGCGTATGTTTTACTACCCCTATCTTTACCAATGAACCTTTACAGCGTTTCACACAGCTGAACCTGACCGCCGCCCCCTCTATTTGCAACTTAGTAATGATTTAGAAAATTAAGCTATGCGACGGCAACAGGCAGTTTATTTGGCAATATTAATATTGATCAGCGGAGGGTGTTGTTTTGATCTCCTGTGTAAGTGCCTTCCTGGACTTAATGACCCATCCCTTATAATCGATGTGCCTTGTAATGCGCCGGAATTTTGGGTAATTGCTGTGGGCTTGCTAATGTGTTGTATTATCTGTATTGAAATCCTGGCAATATATTATTTTATTGAAGAAGCAGTACGGGGGATAGATAGATTTGGAATGGGACCATTTCAATACGCATTTATTACTTATGGCTTGCATATTATAGTAGTATTGCTGATAGGTTTGAAGAACGCTGCTCTAAAGCCCTTTCTCATTATGGAAATCTTGGGGACCGGAATTAGCTGGCCGTACCACCTGCTGTTCAACATCCTGATGTTTGGCATTGCTTATTTAGGTTGGGGCCTCCGTGTTGACCTGGCTTGGGAAAAGCTTTGTGATGCTGTTTGCGGATCAAAAAATTACCAGCCTCTATTTAAACGAAAGGAACAAAATTAATAATTGCAATTAATAAATAGGCGTTGACGGTGTACACCTTGTGCAGCCGTGGTACAAATACGATGAAGAAAAAGACGATGATTACAACTGTACCGCTTCACCGATTGATGTCCAGAAAAGTACGTAGACCTGTGAGATCTGGCCATCTTGCAGAGAATTTTTGAGAAGGATCATCTGTGGCCGGATGAATCTTCTTCGGTGGCTACTGGCATGGACAAGACCGCAATCCATTGTATTAATTAAAAACTTTGCAACGATGGAAGCCCTACCCTTCAAACGGAACCGTTTTCAGTTGAACAAAAAAACTAAGGAAGTCATTGTATTTATCATTTGCCTTGCCTGCATATTCTTATTCCTTTCTTCTGCTTATTCTAAGCTGTTGAATCATGAACAGTTTGTGCAGGGATTGAAAGCAGTTTCCTTTCTTAGACCAGTTGCGTCTGAGCTTAGCTGGCTCGTTCCTGTTATCGAAACCAGCATTGCAGCCCTGCTAATCATGCCGCGTACTACTTGGTACGGCCTGATTGGTTTTGCAGTGGTTATGGTGGCTTTCACGATTTATATAGCAGGAATGATGATCTGGGCAGATAAACTTCCTTGTAGTTGCAATTTATTTATCGAAAAACTTAGTTGGAGCCAACATTTAATATTCAATATAGGATTTGTATTCCTATCAATTATAGCGCTCTGGCTTGGCAGAATATCTAACTATAAAATTTTAGTAAAATGAAAAATTTACACAAACTTGCCTTAGGCCTTTTAGTAGGCGCTTCGGCTATTGGATTCAGTGCGTTTACAAGTACTTCAGAGGTTGCAGTAGGTGACCGCTATGGAAATAACGGCGCTGCCGGAACAACTGGCCAATATAATATATTGGCAAACCCATATGTGTCCAGCAATTGTATATCGGGAAGTGACAGGTGTGCTTATGTCGTTACAGCAGCGGGAGCTTCTACCGTTACCGGTTCATCGTATTCCGAGGCACAGTTGGAGACTTGGGCAAGCCAGGGAACACCTTTTGTAACGCGCTCTACAGAAATAGGAACTTACACTGGCTTTTAAGCAATTATATAAGATATATATAAAAGTGTGTTCTTATAATGCAAAAGTGACAGCATGGTTTGTAAGGCCATGCTGTTTTTATAATTTAATTTAATAATTTGTCTATTAAATCATTGAATTCCTTTGTCGTTCCTTTGGTCGTATCAGCCCCACTGGGGTACGGAATATTTCCCGTTATTTTTCCACCTTTGAGCAGATACATTTTGGGGTAACTAGTTATCTTCAGCGCTTTTATCATGGGATGACTTTTCCCAAGACCGCCCGTATGAAGATTAATTGCCTCAGGTTCGGTATATTCCCTTGTAAGGATGCTTTTCTTCCATTGCGTTTTGTCCTTATCAATCGCAATAGAAACAAAACTAACTTTTGGATTGTCTTTGTAAGTATTCCAAACCCCTTCCATATTTTTTTTAAGCGCAATACATCCGGAACAACCTGTAAACCAAAAGTCAACTATAACTACCTTATTCATTAAGTCGTCCAGCGTAACTATTTTTCCGTTAGCATCTTCTAACCTAAAGGGGTAAAAAGCTCTATGCTCTGATTGCTTCGCCTTAATTTTCAATACGATCTTTTTATAAACATCACCCTGCGTTACTTTTAGCCCTTCCTCTACAAAATCGTAAATTGATGGCTGGTCCATCCATTGTGAAAAAAACAAGCCAATCAGGCTGCTTCTGATTATTCCGGCGGGCCGGCTCTTTATCACCTCAAATACGCTTTTCATATGCCTTTCGGAGAAGTTTTGTTCTATAATGCCATCAACAGTTATACGCGTCTGCGTCATTATCTTTTCGAAAAGAATATTGGTATATATCGGGGCTGCTGCCAAAAGATCGTCAGCGATGGCAATATAACTGTCCTGTTCAAAATTCGTGTAGGACTTACTGTCTAGATATCCTTGATAGCGCTGTGGCTCACTTGCCATCGTTCTCGCCTGCCGCATGGTTTCGAAGTATTTCAGCCCAATATTATTTGCCAGCATAATCCTCGTCATGTCTTCACCCATTTGCTGCGAATAGTTACTTATTATTTTTTTGCGTACCTGGAATACTGAATCCAAGAGGCGATTTAGGACTTCATATTTTTTGTGCCAGTCGTTACCCTGGAGGATTTTTACGGCCGCTTCATCTTCACGCATCTTAACCTTATACATTTCAGTCTGGCAGTTTAATTTTGCCGCTCCTTTTCCTGAAAATTTAAATGTCTTATCGGACAATGTACACTTGATCCTGTCTCCTTTTTCCAGGATGTATACATAATCAAACCTTTGTTGAAATTCATAATCCCCCATTTTTTCGGAGGTATATTTCAGTGAGAAGTAAAGCCTGCCGGCTAAAGCAGGCACCACAAATTTGAAGGATTGCCCACTTGTTACTTTTAAGGTGTCCGTCCAGTTTTCGGTCCTTTCCATAAGTATCGTACAAAAGGGATATTTAGATACCATAATAGACACTTCTGTCTGTCCACCCGGCATCGCCGCAATGTTTGAATCCAAAACCACACCTTCTATCACCACATCTGTAGGATTGACCTGCTGCCGCTTTTTTTGAGCTGAAGTTGACAGGATCATCAGCAGCATGAAAGCCAGCATTAAGACGTGGCATTTACTATCCGGTAGTAGTTTGGGGGCTGTTAATCTATTTATCTTTTTCATAAACACAAATTGTAGACCAGTTTAATTTTTCTTTATTCATCTTCATATCGCGCACGATAGTCAATTTGCCATCGCCGTTACGCGTCCATGTTTCTACATAACCCGTCTGGTAATCTTCTGCCGGTAGTTGATCATAGTTGAAAGTGGCCGTTTCAATCATGGCTAGCCCGTCATTTGACAAGGCAATAGCAGAAACTTTGGTGCGTTTCATAATATCGCTACGATACTTTGATTGGCTTCCATTTAACGGAAGGGTCTGGACTGTCGCGGTTAATCCGCTTTCAACGATTTCTTCGCTGCTTCTGATTATAGTAACGGAATCTTTAACCTGTTTTATTTCTATCCGGTCAAAAGCATTTCTTAGGGGCATTAGTCCCAGTTTACTCGTTTTTGTATCGAGCGCCCATTTGCCAATGAAGGAAAAAATACCTTCTTTCTTTATGTTTTTGCTTTGAGCATTTACATCTGTTATTGTAAAATTCAGGCAAAGCAATAGCCCTACCAGTAAGATAGCTGTGTGTTTAAAATTCATAGTTTTATTTTTATAATTGTTTTATCTTGGATTTTGCTGGATTCCGCTTAAACTAATTTCATCATCAGGGATCGGGAATACATATCTTAGGTCGTTTGGAGGCAGTGTATAGGTAACGCCGTTAAGCTCTCTTGTAAGGGTAATATTCGCGCCTTCCTTATTTAATCTCTTGAGATCACTCCATCGTAGCCCCCGCCAGATCAGTTCCTTTCTTCGTTCTGACAGTACCTTATCCAAAGCATCGCTTTGGCCGGTCGCTACCAGTGGGCTAAACGTATTTGTCTTATATCTATTAATTAATAAGTCATTCAGGTACCGCATTGAGGTCTCCAAATCATTTCTTCTTGCGGCGCATTCTGCTTTGACCAAATAAACTTCGTCGGTAGCAAGCCCGGTAAACGAGGCCACGGATGCAGCGGCCCCATTGTACATCATTTTCATAATAGTCCCACCAGTACCTAATTTTGCAAAATAAACCCCGGGGCGCAGGTCGTTTTCTTTGTAAGAACTAATTATGGCAGGGTTAATAGTGATGAATTTATTTAGTGCTACCCTTGTTAATGCGGTTAAGTAGGTATTAGTGAGCCCTGCCTTATAAAAAATCAGCTCATCATTGTTCATGTTAAAAGGCTGAATATTCGTAGGACTTACAGAGTTGTAATCAATCAGTTTCTTGTACAATTCTAATGAGCTATCCGCGTGCTCCTCTGCCTGTTGATAATTTCGCATGCTTAAGTATATACGTGCCAGGAGTGCATGTCCTGCAACTTGTGATGGCCGGTTCCGATTTGCAATCGGAAGGTCGGGATCAAGTAAAGGGATGGCATTTTTTAAATCTGTTAATATCTGCTCATAGGTTTGCTGAACCGTTGCCCGTGGTTGCAATTCATCGACAGATGGGCTTAATTTTATCGGCACTCCAAGTTCCGTGGTTGCTGTAGCTGCATCATAAGCAGGAGAAAAATTACTAACCAGTTCATAATAAGCAAATGCCCTTGCATATAAGGCCCATCCTTTTATAGAATTATACCTTTTCTCATCATTCTTATCTTTGTCAATCTTATCCAATCCCGCTAATACACTGTTCGCATAAAACACACTTGAATAAGGAACCCGCCAGTTTCCGCCTGTCACCTCCCCTCCAAACAGGTCTTTAGCCCATATGTAGGAGTTTCTCTCGGTTACCGTTGGTGTGCTCTGGAATAATTCATAGCTGATAAAATAATATTCATCTGCTGCCATAGTCGCTAATACCGGGCTTAAGGTAGGATTAACGTTTTCCAATAATCCTTGAAAATCATCCAGTGTTTGGGGCTGTAAGATGGACGTACTGGGCTTTGCATCAAGAAAATCTTTCTTACAAGAGATAAACAGGGTAAGCACCAGAAGTGGTATTGTTGAATATATTCTATATGTCTTTTTCATTTTTAAATGATTAAAAATTTGTTTTTAAACCAAATGCGATTGTTCTTGGAACCGGATAGCTACCAAAGCCACCCAAATCGGGATCCAAGCCTTTCTTATTAGCCTTCCATAGTATCCCGATATTTGAAGCATAACAGTAGATATTCAGCCTTGAAAACGGAAGCGATCGGATCGCTGATCTGGTGAGTGTATAGTTCAATTGAATATCCTGTAACCTGATGTGGTCACCTTTTTCAACCAAATCGGAAGAATATTCGTAAAAACTTGACCTCGCGCCGTCCACCGGATAAACCATGGCCGGAACGTCTGTGACCAGTTCGTCGCCGGGTTTTTGCCATCTTTTGGTGTAATCCGAATGGTTACTATAGTAAGTGCTAAATGAACTGGTCCTGAAATAGTAGTTTAACATGAAAGCTATGTTAAAAGACAGTTCTACATTTTTATAAGAAAGAGTATTGCGAAGGCTTCCAAATGTGGTTGGTACGGCAGATCCGTGAAAATCGAGCTGAGCGTAATCGGTCAGGTTTTGAATCGCAGCATAATCCCTACTGTTAACCCCATTTAATTCACCTTGAGGTTCGCCATTTGAATCCAGGCCTTTCCATCTGTAAGCAAAAATGGAATTCACAGGATAGCCCACAACCGGGTTAAGACTACTCTGGCTTGTAACGATTTCATTTGAGCCGGTTTGAACTTTGTAAGCCGTTACTTTATCTTTAACGAAATTAAGGATTGCGGTACTTAGCCATTTAAATTCTCCGTTTATGTTAACAGAGTTTAGTTGAATGTCCACGCCGCGGGTATTCGTGTTGGCTGAATTTCCAGTATAAATGAATACGCCTGTCTGAGGAGCAATCGGGCTGGAGCCAATCAGGTCGATACCATTTTTAATAAAGTATTCTATACTCCCAGATATCCGGTTACTGTTGCTTGAAAAGTCTAGGCCAATGTTGAAATTCTTTACCCTTTCCCAACGGAGATTATCATTTGGCGGATTAATGATAGCGTTTTGGTTGGCACGGTACGGGTTTTGATAATCCAGCGGGGAGGCTGTTAAATATGCTGAAATTGATTGATTAACATTTCCATTATAACCGTAGGTTGCTCTTAATTGCAGCAGTGAAAGCCAATTAAGGTTGAAAAAACTTTCTTTATGAACATTCCAGGACAATCCTGCGGACCACAACGGAACACCTTTCTGATTTGCTTTTACACCAAACAGATTGGATTCATCTTTCCTGTAGCTGCCTGATATGATGTACTTGCCATCATAAGAATATGATGCGTTTCCATAATAGGATATATACCTGTTTACAGTACCGCTTTGAATTGCCGTATTTCCTAACCTTCTTGTATTGTAACCATAATAAAATGGGAAAGTTGTTACCACGTCAACCAAACTTGATGTTCCCGTTTCCGGAAAATAACCATAAAGGGTATACGAATTGTATGTATAACGGTCATCTCTTACTTCATAGCCTCCAATGGCATTTACTTGATGTTTGCCACCGAATGTTTCATTGAAATTCAGCTGGATACGACCGTAATCTCCGCGATTGCTGGCGAATGCCGGGGTATAAATATCACCAATAGAGACAGGCCGGGTTACTGCTCCGCTGCTGCTGATCTGCGAAATGGAATTGATAAAATCCCTTGTATAAAAAGAATCCTGATTGTAAGACTGATCAAATTTCTGACTGGAATTAAAGTATTGGTAATTGGCTGAAATACTTAACGCCCTAATGATCTTGTACGAAAGGCCGAGTAAAACGCGATAGTCGGTAAGCCCATTATTAACTATAGAACTTTTATTCCTTAGTTCTTCAAGGGGCCTGTATTTCCAGTCCAATAACCGACCGTTTCCTGCTGTATCTGTATAGGCAGACCGCAATCCTCCGGACCGTAATGTTTCAAGTGGATTGCCGTTTACATCGGCTGCCTGCTCATAGGGATGGTTAGGGATATAGCTGTATGTATTGGAGTTTTGGAAGGTAGATTTTGAAAAATTAACATCCGTGGTCAATTTCAATCTGTTGTTCAGTAATTCGTAACTATTGTTCGCCTTCAACGTTACCCTTGAATCGGAAAGATTTACAGCATTTGGTAAATTTTTGTCGTAGCCTGCGGAAAAAAAATAAGTCTGTGTTTCTCCGCCGCCTTTAATGTTTACGTTATACTGCTGTCTTGTGCTTCTCCTGTAGAAGTATTTACCCAACTGATCCCTTATATCAAGGTTCCGTAACTTATCAATATTTGCATTCGCCCGGGCGGCATAGGCCGGATCAAGCTTTGCCTTTTGCAATTCAATGATTACCGGTGAAATGGCATCATAGTCGTTTGACAGTTGCACCGCGTAATCATCATGTTCAAACCTGAACTTCTCAATATCGATATAATCACTTGGTGACAGGGCTGGTTTATAGTAAAGGTCTGGTTTGGCACCAATAGTCAGGTTTATATTGAGTTCTACTGTTGTTTTCTGATTTTGCTTTCCCTTTTTTGTAGTGATCACAATTACACCATTACTTGCTCTTACGCCCCATATTGATGCAGCAGCAGCATCCTTGAGGACTGTCACATTTTCAATGTCATTTGGATTGATTGTATTTATATCTCCTTCAAAGGGGAAATTGTCGATGACTATAAGTGGTATGCGATTGGAAAAAATTGTACTTCTTCCCCTGACAGTTAAATCACCATTGGGGTTCACATAAAGACCATTGGTTACGCTTCTCAGGCGGCTTACCAGATCAGGAGATACTGCCCGGTTTAACAATTTGTTATCCACAACTGTAAATGAACCTGTGGCGCGCTCTTTCGGGATGTCCTGATAACCTGTTGATACCACACTAACTGCTAAAAGTTCTGTTACATCGGGTTTTAGTACGATCACTATATTATCAAGGTTGACATTCGTAAGAGAAATTTCGGCAGTGACAAAGCCAATGTAGGAAACAACAAGGATAGCTTTGTCTTCTATTCCCCTGATCTCGAACCGCCCGTCATTATCAGCGGCACCGGCAATGCCTGTTCCTTTTACTTTGATGACTGCTCCGGGCAATGCCCGGCCCGTGGTATCAGTTACCTTACCTTTAATATTTGTGGGCTGCTTTAGATAATCTCTTACTTTCGGAAAGAGGCTTTTCTCTTTTTTGGATATAACCACCATTTTGTCCTGAATCTCGAAATCCAATGGCTGTGTCCTGAAAATATTGTAAAGCACCTCTTTCAAATCCTCGTTCTTAACGTCAATGGTAACTTTTTTGGCTTCTTTCAGTATTTCCGTAGAGATCAGGAAATCATATCCGCACTGCTCACTGATGCGGTTAAATACATCCATCATGGCCGCGTCCTTTTCTGAGAGCGTGATCTTTTGCGCATACGTGCTGGCACTTACTTGCAGGATAGCTGTGATAATCATCAATGTCGTGAGTTTCATTACCAACAGGAATTTAGCGGTACGGCCTGGTGGCTGTACCGAATTAACAGAGTAAAATTTGTACATTCGTTTCGTCTGGGTTGTGCGTTGCGTCCCTGTTCATTATCAGGTGAGGGGGGCCGTTCCGCGGTCAATTAATAGCTTAATTATTTGGGCGATCCAGTACTGAAGCCTTTCCGGTTGGCGCCGGACTGGCTTCTTTATTGCCGGATAACCATATCAATATCTTGTTTTTATGGCATCACCGTAACCCCCCCTCCCTCAATTTTGAAGTGTACCGTTTTTGTTGCTTCGAGAGCTTTCAAGACCTGGCTGATATTTTTAAAGCGGGATACCTTGCCATTCAGCCCTCCTGTAGGAGGCGTACCTTCGTAACTGACCTTGATGCTGTACCAGCGGGACAGCTTGCGCATAATGCTCTCGATCTTCTCGTCATTAAAACGGAAATAGCCGTTCTTCCATGCGACTGCTTCTTCAGTATCAGCAGGGCTAACAATAAGTTTTCCACTTTTAAGCATTGCCTGCTGACCGGGAACAAGAAGTTTGCTTTCACTTCCGTTACTGACCCTGACCGATCCTTCCAGTAGCGTGGTCACGCTCACGGGTTCGTCAGCATAGGTGTTGATATTAAAGTGCGTACCCAATACCCTGACCTCTGACTGATCGGGTAAGCGGACTATAAAAGGCCTTGTTTTATTTTTGGTTACTTGAAAATAGGCTTCTCCGGTAATGCTTACCTTCCTTTCCTTACCCGAAAAAACTACAGGATAGGTGATACTGGAGGCGGCATTCAGCCACACATGGCTGCCGTCGGGAAGTATCAATTGGTATTGGCCGCCTTGTGGCGTGGATAGCGTGTTTTGCAGGTCTGCAACCTTTCCGCCTCGCGCGGATGGTGCAGCACTATTAACTAAACTATAAATTAACTGTCCGTTGCCAGTTTTAGTTATGGTGGCATCGGATTGTTTAACCAATTCCCCTTTGCGGGCATCATCCAAAGAAATTTTAGAGCCGTCGGCCAACGTCAGCACGGCTTTATTGCCACCGGGGGCAATATCATGCTGAAGGGTTGCTATGTTCTGTTTTGGGGTAGCTTGCTGATGAAAAAGAAAATAACCGCCAACGGACAGGAACAGCAAGACCGAGGCGGCGGCAATATGAGGCCATAGTCTTTTACCCTGACGGGACAGTGATTCGTTTGCTAAACGCTGCCATACTTTATTGACGGAGTGTTCAATGAGCTGGTGCGGTATTTCCTTGTTTTCGGGATTCCATTGCAGGTACAAGTCTTCGAGGATTGCTCTTTCCTGTTCGGTGCAGGTTCCTGCCTCATATTTTTGTAATAATTCTTTTAGCTGCTGTTCGTCCATAACAAGGGCATAAATCCATTTTGCTACTATAGACCCCTGACGTCGGCCTAACAGGTAGATGAAAAAGAAAAAAATGATGATGCCGCCTTTTTGTCGGTCTCTGGAGTGGATTGCCGCTAAAATTTTATCAGGAAATACAAATAGGCAATAAAGCCGAGCCGCATACGCAGTATTTTCAGCGCGTTTGTGATTTGCTTTGAAACCGTTTGCTCTGAAAGCCCTAATTTTTCGGAAATTTCTTTGTGATTAAGGTTTTTCTGCCTGCTCAGGATAAATACTTCACGCATTTTTGGAGGAAGTGCATTAATTTCCGCTTCAATAAGTACGGCAAGCTGATTGGTGCGTACAAGGTGGTCAGTAACGGTATATCCCTTTTCTTTCGCTGTTTGTGACAGGGATACGTAAGCAGCGGTTATCTTTTTATGGGAAATAAGTTTGAATATCCGGTTACGGACAGCGGTATAGAGATAGGCTGATAAACTGGTTTCAATAGATAATTCCGTTCTCCTGTTCCATAAGACAGCAAACAGGTCATGGAGTACATCTTCAGCCTCTTCCTGGTTATTCAGCCTTTTATAAGCATGTACGAACAGCAGGCCTTTAAAGCGGTCATAAATTTCGGCAAAAGCCTGTTCGTCCCCCTGTTGTAACAGGATGGCCAATTCTTCGTCGCTGTAATCGGCGTATGCTGGCATTTGTATGAACCTCAAAGCCAAAATACTGATTTTAAAGGGAATTTTAAAATAGTATGAAGTTTATGTTACTGTTCTCTGGCAAAAGCCAGCCACTTTTCCACCCGTTCTTTTATTTCGCCAGCATCATTTGTGGGGTAATACTTTTTCAGGTACTCTGTAAATGAGGTTTGCGTATTACCTGTTTCCCATTCCTTAATGGTAAGGCTAAGCATAGGCCATTTTTTAGTTTCCTGCATAAAACCATATAGCGGCAGGTATGGTGGCGCATAGTAGAGCGAATTTTCAACCAATTCGTCATATAGGGGCTTTGTAAACGCCCGCTTCATATCCCGCACCACATCATAGGCTATACGGTACCTGCTGCCTTCCCTTACCGTTACCGCAAAAGCGGGCATGCCTTTATCCTGAAAGAAGGTATACATATAGTCAATAAAGCCGTCTTCTGTTGTATCACACAAATCCTTACTGTAAAAGGCATATTCCTTTTTGAACAGGTCTAACGAAAAATCGTCGGGATACTTGTTGATGATAAAATCAATAACCTCGTTCTCCTTGTCCGTTATTTCCTCAATCGATGGGCCACGGCTTAATCCGGCAGCAGACAGAAAATACCTCTGCTTTGAAAACAGCTCAAAATAATAGCTCTTGAAAAAAATGGTCTTGCGCTCATAAGTGAGCTGCACATACAGGGGATAGGTTTGCTTCCCGTGAAAGAAAACCTGCTTCAGTCTGTCATTCAAATAGGTCTTGTAACTTATTTTATATGCTTTGTTCATATTGCACTTATTCGTTATTTTAAGCCTGCATTTTAGCCACTCCGCTTAATTTATCCCAATTCACACATACCGCAAATTTAAGTAAATCACAACAGCGGTTAGATGGTGTGTTTCTTAAACTTTCACCAAAGTAATAAAAAAGTTTTGGTAAAACCAAAATAATCAAAACAAATTGTTATATTTGTATTGAGAAAAGTATCCTTCTGCACGGAGGGGATGATGTGTGAACGATTAATGTGTAAGTGCAAATGGAAAAATTAAAACCTGAGCAGGTCGTGGAGATGCTGCGTAAAAAAGGCATGGAGCTGTCTTTGGAACAAGCCGTAATGGTACTTGAATTTCTTCAACTGCTGGCCAAAGTGATGGTCGCGCAGTATTTAAAGAAAAACTGAATTTTGTATCTTTAGGATACTATGATAAACATGATTAATAACCATTTAATTTATTTGAACCATGAATGTAGCTGATTTATACATTAGGTCAAAAGCTGACCACAGTGAAGAGGAACTGCTTGCCTGCCGGAAACAGGAAATTCAATTACGCCAGTATTGCCGGATAAACGGAATTGCAGTTAGGAGGGTGATTGTTGATAACGGACAATCCGGAAAGTTTGACCGTCCGGTATGGCGCGAGTATTTACAGGAACTGCAATTGACCCCTTTACAGGGTAAGCTCCTGTTTGTGAACTGGGACAGGTTTAGCCGGAACTTTGGGGCAGCCATGCAAATGAAACAAACCCTGATTGATTTAGGGATAGTACCTGAAGCGATAAACGAATCGGAATCAAGGAAATCCTTGAAGGAA
The DNA here is from genome assembly GCF_018613605.1 of Pedobacter sp. ISL-64. Taxonomy (GTDB): domain Bacteria; phylum Bacteroidota; class Bacteroidia; order Sphingobacteriales; family Sphingobacteriaceae; genus Pedobacter. The sequence continues at coordinate 692,533 of NZ_JAGGPU010000006.1, forward strand.
TTTCTTGCTGATAATGATCTTGCCAAAAGGAGATAAAATATAGAAACTAAAACTAGAGCAATGAAAATAGCTGATTTATATTGCAGGGTAAGCAGTGATGAACAGGCCAAAGGCTATTCCCTGCGCAGCCAGGAGGAACTGCTTCTCAAGTATTGCGAGATCAACAAGATTGAAATCCGAAAAGTGATGTTCGAGGATCACTCCGCCAAAAGCTTTGTACGTCCGCAATGGAGGGATTACCTTTCAGAGCTAAAGAAGTCGAAGGGTAAGGCAGATTTGGTTTTGTTCCTTAAGTGGGACAGGTTCAGCCGTAATGCGGGTGATGCCTACCAGATGATAAATACGCTCAGGAAACTGGGGGTAGAGCCGCAGGCCATCGAACAGCCTTTAGACCTTTCTGTACCTGAGAACAAGATGATGCTGGCCTTCTATCTTGCCGCTCCCGAAGTGGAAAATGACAGGCGCGCATTGAATGTTATCCACGGAATGCGCAGGGCGAGGAAAGAAGGGCGTTATATGGGGCTTGCGCCCGTAGGTTACGTGAATAAAATGGATGCCGATGGAAAGAAGTACATCGCTCCTTCCGAGCCGCAGGCAGGCATCATCCGCTGGTCATTTGAGGAAATAGCCAAAGGCGTGTACAATACCGAACAGGTCTACAAGCAGGCGCGCAAGAAGGGATTTGCCAAAACAAGGTCATTGTTCTGGTTTGCCGTTCGCAACCCGGTGTATTGCGGGAAGATATTTATCCCCAAATACAAGGATGATGAAAGCCGTTTTGTAAAGGCGCAGCATGAACCCCTTGTTACCGAGGAACTGTATTATCAGGTGCAGGAAATACTGGACGGCAGGAAAAGGCAGCCGTACAGGCTTAAAGTAGCCTCCAATGCCCTTTTACCCCTGCGGGGTTTCCTGACCTGCCCGACGTGTGGTAAACTGCTTACAGGAAGTACCTCAAAGGGACACACGAAGTACTATTCCTATTACCATTGTTTTGACGGCTGTAACTTCCGTTTCCGTGCAGATGATGCCAACGGGCAGTTGCTTATGGAACTCAGGCGGTACATACCGCGTCCAGAGTTGGCCGATGTTTATAAGATTACGTTGGAACAGGCATGGCACAGCCAGACAGGTCATTTGCAGGAAGACCGCAAACAGCTTTTAAAGGAAATCAAAGTATTGGAAGATAAACTTGCATACATCCGCGAACTATTGACCTCAAGGCAGATTGAGCCGGAAGACTTCCGCGAAATGAAATCAGATTACAGTGAGAAACTGGAAAGACTGGAAGCAAAGCTTGGTGGGATGAACGAAAGCAAAACGGACATCAGAGCCTTATTGCAACAAGGTATAGATAATCTGATGAAGCTGGATTGTGTTTATGAAGCCGCCGAGACTGAGCTAAAACGGAGTATCATTAGTTCGATGTTCCCTGAAAAAATGCGTTTTGAAAATAATTCACTTCGAACTGGCAGAGTAAACGAGGCTGTAAAGTATATCTATATGATAAACAGCAACTTAGGCGGAAATAAAAAAGGACAAAATGGTAACAAAACCATCTTGTCCAGTAAAGTCGGGATGGCAGGATTCGAACCTACGACCTCCTGCTCCCAAAGCAGGCGCGATACCGGGCTACGCTACATCCCGAACTTGGTATCTTCTTTTTTATTTCCCTTTTCCGAAGGGATTGCAAAGAAACGGTTTTAAATTGATAATTCCATTTATTTTTGCAAATTTTTATTTTCTGCGGAGAGGGCGGGATTCGAACCCGCGGTACCGTTACCAGTACGACAGTTTAGCAAACTGTTCCTTTCGGCCACTCAGGCACCTCTCCTTTTCGACCTCTATTTTCCGCCCTACCGGCGTTGTTTTGAGGTCTGCAAATATAGTAAAACAAGTTATCCAACAAAAAAAAATTACAAAATTTGTTGATAATCTATACGCACGTGGTAGATGCTCATCAGCATCGTCTTGAATATCAATTTGATAGTCTCAATATCTTTTAACGTTAAATCGCAGTCATCTAACTGATTTTGCTCTAATTTGTAGTTAATTATCCGTTCAACGATGTCATTTATGTTCTGAGCATCGGGATTTTTCAGACTTCTAGAGGCAGCTTCTACCGAATCTGCGAGCATTAACACACCAGTTTCTTTGCTAAAAGGTATTGGTCCGGGGTAGCGGAAAATGTTTTCGTCGACAAATTTTTCAGGTGTATTTTTCAAAAAAGACTGATAAAAATAATCAACCCGGGTATTGCCGTGGTGTGTTCTGATAAAATCGATAATCGCTTCAGGAATCTGGTTCTTCCTTAAAATCTCAATTCCTTTATGCACATGCTGAATAATAATCTGCGCACTTTGCTCATATGGCAGTTTATCGTGAGGACTAACAGCGGTATTCTGGTTCTCGATAAAATATTGTGGATTGTCTACTTTACCAATATCATGATATAAAGCACCTGCCCTTACCAGCACCGAATTGCCCCCTATTTTAAATATCGCGGCCTCTGCAAGGTTTGCCACCTGTAAAGAGTGTTGAAACGTTCCAGGCGCTTTAAAGGCAAGTTCCCTTAAGAGTTTATTATTGGTATTGGTGAGCTCAATTAAGGCTACATCAGATGTAATACCAAAAATACGTTCGAACAGATAAATTAAGGGGTAAGCTAAAAGAGATAAAAGTACACTAAAAACAAAAGGAATAAAATTCATCCATTCTATTTCGCGGAAAGATCCTTCACGAAGCAGGGCAATACCTATAAAAGAAACAAAATAAGCCAAAAGAATAAATAAGGCCGAAACCAGGAATCTCTCGCGCTTAACAAAGTTTTTTATACTAAATATGGCAACCATGCCCGCAGTAACCTGATAAAACACGAACTCGAAACTATTGGCCACAAAAAAACCAGCAATTAAAATTACCAGCATATGGAGGTAAAGCGCCAAACGGGTATCGAACAGGATCCTAATGATAATGGGCACCACGCAGAACGGAATGTAGTACAAACTTGGGATTTCCATTTTAATGGCCCAGGTTAATGCCAGCAACATTCCCGTGGTAACAATCAGGATTAAGGAAAGCTGGCGGTTATCGGCAAAAATATCCTTCCGGAAAAGAAAAAGGAACGACATTAAAATGGCAAGTATAAAGCCAACCAATATTACCTGCCCCAAATAAACCAATGCCCTGCTCCCTATTGTTTTGCTTTGTGCATCGTAAGTTGCTTTATAAGATTCCAGTTTCTGATAAATTTCTTCATCAATAACATCATTCTTCGCTACAATAAGCTCTCCCTTTTGCACCATACCCTTGGTAGTAGAGATATTGTTAACCGTATTGTCCTGTATGGTTTGGGTTAGCCGCTCATCAAATACAATGTTCGGGGTAATATGATCAATGGCGAGGTTTGCAACCAGATCGCCCATAACCTGATTGGGGGCTTTAAAATTATCTTTAAAAAACTTCAAGGCCGATTCTGCAGTAAAAACATCCTGTGTATTCTTTTCCTGGGCAACATTGTTTTCAAGTAAAGAAAAGTCATAGTTCTTCCCTCCTGCCTGATGTTTAACATTTAAACCAATAATTCCTTTCTCGTAAATGTTCTGCAGCAATTTATAGGAAGCGCTTTTATATACGTCCTTGTCTTTTTCGTTAAGTTGCTTAGATTTCCATTTCACATCAAACTCATTGGCAAACTCTTCCAAAGCATTTGCCGTAATGCCCCTATCGAATTGATAAACAGGCAAAATATCTTTTAGTGCATTCTTTTTATCGGCACTAACCTGTGGGTTGGTTTTTAAAATAGCAAAACTGAAGGGAGAAATCAGGTCCTTGTTTTTCCATACTGCATTTTTTTCAAACTCATACCTAAACCGGGGCTGTTTGGGCAGGAATAACGTAATAATGAAAACGGTAAATATCATCATCACATATTTTAGGTTTGATGAATACTTCCGGTAAAGGATTTTGTGTGAATTTCTCTTGATTTTAGCCAAAACGATGTAATTATTGTATTGTCAAAAATAGCATTTTTATCTAATATACATTTTACAGGTTTTGTTTGCAATTACCAGATTTTATATTTTACTTTATGATATCAAATTAATATCAATTATGTATCAAGAAAAAATTATTAACCCGCCATCGGGCTACCTAACATTCGCACTATGCATCGCAATGCTGGGCGCTTCTATTTTCTGTTTCGTTTCAGAAATTTTTCTCTGGGGAGGGATTTTACTGGCAATAGATATATTTTTAATATTCCCGGGCTTTTTAATCATTAACCCCAATCAATCAATGGTGCTCACCCTTTTTGGAAAATATATCGGGACAGTAAAAGCCGATGGATTTTTCTGGGTAAATCCCCTAACTGCTAAAAGACGTTTATCGTTAAAAGCAAACAATTTAAACGGACAGCAGTTAAAGGTTAACGATAAACTGGGCAACCCGATCGAAATTGCTGCTGTGGTGGTTTGGAAAGTAAACGAAACGGCCAAAGCCGTTTTCTCTGTAGAAAACTACATGCAATATGTAAACATCCAAAGTGAAGCTGCTGTAAGGCATTTGGCCAACATTTTTCCTTATGATCATGCTGAGGGCGAAGAAACCAGCATCACGTTAAAAGATGGCGCTGATAAAGTAAGTGAACTTTTAGAAAACGAACTGAACGAGCGTTTATCGAGAGCAGGTATTGAAGTTTTAGAGGCTAGAATTTCGCATTTGGCTTATGCGCCAGAAATTGCCAGCGCCATGTTGCAGCGTCAACAGGCCACTGCAGTTATTGCTGCCCGTAAATTAATTGTTGAAGGCGCTGTGGGCATGGTAGAAATGGCTTTAGAGAAATTATCTCAAAAAGGAATTGTTGAGCTGGATGAAGAGCGTAAAGCAGCTATGGTAAGCAATTTACTGGTTGTGCTTTGCGGCGATCGCCATGTACAGCCCGTGGTAAACACCGGAACATTATATAATTAGGCACAATGGAATTTGAGGAAAAACAAAGCTTAAAACTTTGGTGGCTTTATATTTTACTGGCTATTGATGCCGTTATGGTCGTCAGTATCGTACTTTTTGATAAAGGCGGAATGAGCTTTGAAACTTTAAAAGCTACTTATTTCGCCCCATTTTGGGCAGTATTCCTTCCTTTTGCGATTATTTACCTGCTTCAAAAAAATAAAATGACTTTGCAGGTCGGCACTGAAGGCATTTCTTACAAGTATTTTCCATTTCAAACCAAATTGAAGCTATTGAGTTGGGGCAACATCGAGAAAGTTTATATTAATAAGTACAATGCTTTAGGAGATTATGGCGGATTTGGTGTTCGCAGCAGGCTTTGGTTTAAATTTAACGACAAGGCCTATATCCTAAACGATAAAGATAAAGGTTTACAGATTGAATTTAAAAACGGCAAAAAGCTATTGTTTAGCAGTAATAAAATAGATGAACTGCAAATGTTCCTTATTAATTTAAAAACGAGATATAATATACAAGCAATACAATAAGAATGGCGGAGAAAGATAAAAAAGCTTTTGTATTAAGAATTAGTCCTGCTTTATTAAAAGAAGTAGAAACCTGGGCTGCCGATGAGTTTAGAAGTACGAACGGGCAGATAGAATTTTTGCTTACCCAAGCCATAAAATCAAGAAAAAAGGGTAAAACAAAAGAAGAATAGAAGCAAGACTTCCGAAGTTTTCAAGGCCAGGGCATCAGCAAACTTCGGAAGTCTGTTAATATTTGGGCGTTCCCCAATCCCGTGAAATACGGGAAAGGGTCGGGCTTTTCAGGGCTGCGCTGCGCTCCGGTGCCGATGAAGATCGACACTGAACCCTTACAATCCCTAACGCTAACCACCCCGCCCTGCGGGCACCCCTCCTTAAAACAAGGAGGGGAGTAATTCGACGCTGGAAAGGAAAACCAGACCTAGCAGCACCAGCCCAAGTAATTTAAACCTGATGGTAGCGGCAGCCCCGAAGCATGAGAGCTACAGCAAACAACAGGACTGAACAGTCCTAAGCCTCACAGGTTTTGCTTTCCAAAACCTACTTAAAAACTTATTATTATCAGAATTAGTCCTGCTTTGTTAAAAGAAGTAGAAATCTGGGCTGCTGATGAGTTTAGAAGTACGAACGGGCAGATAGAATTTTTGCTTACCCAGGCCATAAAATCAAGAAAAAAGGGAAAAGCAAAAGAAGAATAGAAGCAAGACTTCCGAAGTTTTCAAGGCCAGGGCATCAGCAAACTTCGGAAGTCTGTTAATATTTGGGCGTCCCCCAATCCCGTGAAATACGGGAAAGGGTCGGGCTTTTCAGGGCTGCGCTTCGCTCCGGTACCGATAAAGACCTGCGAAACAAGCAAGCATACCGTAATTAAATAAAAACAGATGCTTAATCGGCACTGAACCCTTACAATCCCTAACGCTAACCAACCGAAGTGATAAAACCTCGCAGGTTTTTAAGAACTGCGAGGTTTCTTTGATAAACAAAATTCTATGCTCTTAGCAACCTACCCCAAGCACTACCAGCCTCGATATTTAAACCTGATAGAACGGAAAGCCCGGAGCGAAGCATGAGCGAGGACTTGGAGGGATAGCAGGACTACCTCAGCCATTAACACGGAACCACTCATTTTCAAAGATATTGACCACCTAAGCCACCTTAGCACATTTAAGTTTCATCGCCATTTAACAAAACCTAATAAAAACCTGTTATCAATGTGCTAAATGCATTTCTTATACGTTATTTTAAATATTATAGTTTTGGAAATACTTACTGCTCCATGAGCCTGATGAAGACATCAGAAACCCCGAATTAAACTTGCGAGGTTTGTTTAATATTTAAAATGTATAACTTAGCGGCCTAACCAAAAATTCATAAAATTTAGTTTACATGAAAGAAGTTGTAATTGTATCAGCTGTGCGAACGCCTATTGGCAGTTTTGGAGGCTCATTAGCTCAATTTTCTGCTACTCAACTTGGCGGCTTTGCCATTAAGGCTGCAATTGAAAAAGCTGGCTTAAAACCAGAACAGATCCAAGAAATATATATGGGTAATGTTTTATCTGCAAACCTAGGGCAAGCTCCAGCTACGCAAGCTGCAAAATTTGCAGGTTTACCAGATTTACCTGCCACTACCATAAATAAAGTATGCGCTTCGGGTACAAAAGCAATTATGCTTGCAGCGCAAAGTATTGCAAATGGCGATAATGAAATTATTGTAGCAGGTGGCATGGAAAGCATGAGCAATGTCCCATATTACCTCGATAAGGCAAGAAATGGCTATCGCTTAGGCCATGGACAAATTACAGATGGCTTGGTAAAAGATGGACTATGGGATGTTTATAACGATTACCATATGGGCGCTGCCGCCGAACTTTGCGCAACAGCATGTAACATCAGCCGCGAAGCGCAGGATGATTTTGCAATAGAATCGTACAAAAGAGCACAGGCAGCACAAACTTCGGGCAAATTTGCCGGCGAAATTGTAGCTGTAGAAGTAAAAGACCGCAAAGGCGAAATTACCCTGGTTGATACCGATGATGAGCCAACGGCCGTTAAATTTGATAAGATAGCTTCATTAAAACCTGTTTTCAAAAAAGATGGAACAGTAACTGCAGCAAATGCATCTACCTTAAATGATGGCGCAGCGGCATTGGTTTTAATGAGTGCCGATAAGGCAAAAGAACTGGGCTTAACACCTTTGGCCAAAATATTAGGCTATGCTGATGCACAACAAGCACCGGAGTGGTTTACAACTGCACCTTCAAAAGCAATTCCATTGGCTTTACAAAAGGCACATATCGACATTAAGCATGTTGACTTTTTCGAAATTAACGAAGCTTTTTCTGTCGTTTCCATTGCGAACAATCAACTTTTAGAACTAAACGACAGCCAGGTTAACGTTAATGGTGGCGCTGTTTCATTGGGCCACCCACTTGGTGCATCGGGCGCAAGGATTGTAGTTACCTTACTTTCGGTATTGGCACAGAACGACGGAAAAATCGGCGTTGCCGGAATCTGTAATGGTGGTGGTGGCGCAAGTGCCCTTGTTATCGAGAAATTATAATTTTTTGGTTTTGCAGCATCTTCGTGTATTTGATCGTATGAAACTTATCAGATTTTATATCCTTTTAATCTTTGGAACGCTAAGCTTTAACTTAAAAGCGCAGCAAGTGCCAAATAATTTAGCGTTTTTTCAGGATACACTGGTTAAAATATCGGCAAAGGTTATTGCTGCTCAAAGCGATGCACAAAAATTAGAAATAAACGGCAATTTTGTAAAAACTTTGGTAGAAGCTTTAAAAGCCCCCAATTCTTTTTCTTATCCATTCGATTCGCTTAAAAACGTATCGGTAATTAAATCATCCGATCAGGCTTTTAGGATTTTGAGTTGGTATGTACTACTCGAAAACGGTACATACCGTTATTATGGCGCCATCCAAATGAATACCAAAAGTGGCCCTTTAAAACTTTATCCCCTAATCGATCAGACCGAAAATTTAGCCGACCCAAATAGCATTACCAATAACCAAAAATGGTTTGGTGCCAGGTATTATGAAATTGTTCCGGTAAGCAGTGGAAACCGCTTGCCCTATTATGTACTTTTAGGCTGGAAAGGAAATACACCGTTTACCACTAAAAAGGTAATCGACATCCTTTCTTTCGATAAAGATAATCTCACTTTTGGTGCCCCGGTTTTCGATGGAAAAGAACTAAAAGGGAAGAACAGGGTAATATTTGAGTACGCCAAATCGAATGCGATGACTTTAAAAACGGATCTGAAAGCAGGGATGATTGTTTTCGACCATCTTGCTTCATTTGATACTGAAATAAAAGGAAAATTTGAATATTATGGATCGGACGGTACTTTTGATGGCTTTAAAATCATCGGCGGAAGGCTAAAACTGCAGGAAGATATCACGCTTAAAAACGATCCGAATGAGAGTGACGAACTTTATGCCGACCCAAAGAAAAATGTAAAACCCATCAGAAAGTTCTAATCTTTAACAAACCTTAACAAACCATTTACCTAACACATCATTTAAAAATTTGTGAGTTTGGCATTCGCTGACTATATTGCGCCCTGCTTAACTAGCTTAAACAACACACAAATTCTGAATTCATAAACTAAAACCAACAAATGTTTTATGCAAACATCTAATGAAACCATTAGTATTGACCATAGCAAGGAACTGGACCTCCACTTAGACAGTAACCATGTATCCAAAGAAAAATTATTTAGCCACCCAGTAGGCCTATTTGTGCTATTTTTCACAGAAATGTGGGAAAGATTTAGTTACTATGGAATGAGATCTTTGCTTGTTTTATTCTTAGTAAGCGAAATAAGTAAAGGTGGCTGGCACTGGACAAGGCCAGAGGCTTTACAACTCTACGCTTGGTACACAGGTTTAGTATATTTAACTCCTATAATTGGTGGCTTAATTGCGGATCGATTGACCGGATATAGAAAAGCGGTTATCATAGGCGCTTTGATTATGACCATTGGCCATATATCAATGGCGTTAGAAGGTGCAAGTACCAATTTCTTCTATCTCGGATTATTTTTATTAATTACTGGAAACGGACTATTCAAACCAAATATTTCTTCTATCGTAGGAAAACTTTATCCATCTACAAGTGATAAAAAAGACGCTGCTTACACTATTTTTTACATGGGCATTAACTCTGGAGCCTTTTTAGGCATGTTAATGTGCGGTTATATCGGCGAAAAAGTGGGCTGGCATTGGGGTTTTGGATTAGCGGGGGTATTTATGTTTTTTGGAATGCTTCAGTTTTACTTCGGACAAAAAATATTTGGTGTTTTAGGTGCAGCTGTAAATAAAACAGAAAAAGTAATTGATCCAACTGATGAAGTTTTACCAAAAAAAGTAAGCAATCAACGTTTAGCTGTAGTTGCTGTATTCTCAATTTTTACCATTTTCTTTTGGATGGTATTTGAACAGGCGGGCGGCTCAATGACTATTTTTGCTAAGGATTATACACTGAGAAATTTGACAGGAAATGCCAGTACAATTTTTAAATGGGTTGATGCGATACTTACTATTTTCCCACTCATTGCGGTAACTGTTGTTTTATTAAGCCTGGCGGCAAAAATCGCAAAAAAATATCCCGCCACAATAATTTTTACTGCAATAAGCTTCATAATTATCTGGGGATTAGCGATTTGGAAGGTAGAAAAAGAATTTACCGCTTTAAACACAGAAGTTCCTGCTTCATGGTTTGGGATTCTAAATTCATTCTTTATTGTTTCCCTTGCACCATTTGTATCTAAAATATGGGAAACTAAATTTAACCCAAGTGGGCCTGTAAAATTTGGACTCGGTTTAATTTTTGTAGGTGTAGGTTTCGCAGGATTGGCTTATGGAGGTATGGACATTGCAAAAGGTGCTACATCTGCACAGGTAAGTATGTTTTGGTTAATTTTCGCTTACTTCTTCCATACCGTTGGGGAATTATGTGTTTCGCCTGTTGGATTATCTTACGTTAGTAAATTAGCTCCGGCCAAAGTGGTAGGTTTAATGTTCGGTGTATGGTTTACCTGTACAGCGATTGGTAACTGGTTAGCGGGTATTACCGGTGGCTTAATCGACAAAATAAGTTCAGAATACTCCATTTCGATTTTCTTCTTAATATTTACTATTATCCCTATTGTTGCAGGCTTAATTATGTTTGCTATAAGTCCGATATTGCGTAAATGGATGCACGGCGTTCACTAATCAAAAAATAATTTTAACATAAAGCCCGATCTCCATCGGGCTTTTAATTTTAAACCTATTTAATGGAAAAAACAGTTTCAATAGAAGATATTCAAAATTTTGAGGGAAAATATCCGAAACAGCTCTGGCATTTATCGTTGGTAGAAATGTGGGAGCGTTTCTGTTTTTACGGAATGCGCGGGGTATTGGCTTTCTTTATGGTTGAGCAACTGGGTTTAAGCGACCAAAAATCGAACTTACAGTATGGTGCGATACAAGCCTTTGTTTATGCCTTTACTTTTATAGGTGGTATTTTTGCCGATAAGATTTTAGGCTTCAGAAAATCGCTTTTTTGGGGCGGATCATTGATGATTATCGGGAATTTAATTCTAGCCTTCTCTCCTCACGATCTGTTTTATGTTGGAATTACCTTATCAATCATTGGAACAGGTTTCTTTAAACCCAATGTTTCATCAATGGTTGGCGAATTATACCATGAGAAAGACAACCGCAGAGATGCGGGTTATGGGCTTTTTTATGCCGGCATTAATGTTGGCGGATTATTGGGCGGCGCCATGTGTATTTATCTCGGCAAATATTATAACTGGCATTTATGTTTCTTGTCTGCTGCATTGGTAATGATGTTCGGTTTGGGCACATTCATTTTCACAAAAAAGCACTTAGGTCCGATCGGGAATTCGCCTTTGCTGCATCTTAAAAAATCAAAACAGCAGCTATGGGAAATAGCCGTTTACGTAGGGTCGATACTTTGTATTCCACTGATTTATATCATGGTAAAAAACACGGCCTTTACCGATTATTTCATGTACACTATAGGTATTATTGCCCTGGTTTATTTCTTGTACGAAACGTTTAAAATAAAAGATAAGAAAGTACAATATAAACTACTCGCTGCTTTCGTTTTTATCTTCTGTTATTTCATTTTCATGGCCATTTCTGAGCAGAGTGGCGGTTCACTGTCATTATTTGCAAAGGACAATCTTGATCATAAAATACTCTTTTTCAATATCGATCCGAATGTGGTAAACAATAGCGTTAACTCGTTCTTTGTTATTGTTTTTAGTCCGATTGTTGGTATTTTGTGGTTAGGTTTATACAAACGTAAAATAGAACCGAACACGGTTGTAAAATTCGGAATCGGTTTCCTTTTACTGGCTCTGAGTTTTTATGTTTTTTACGCCACCAGGTTCTTCGCCAATGTACAGGGCATTAGCTCGTTAAATATATTTACGTTAGCCTATTTATTATTAACCCTTGGCGAACTTTGTTTGGGTCCGATAGGTATGTCGATCATTACCAAACTTTCGCCAAAGAAAATGTTCGGGATGATGATGGGCCTTTGGTTTTTATCAAGTGCTTTCGGACAATTGGCTGCAGGAAAATTAGGCGCAGAAATGTCGAGTATCGATAATGCATCGTTGCCAACTAAATTAATGGCTTATACCGAAGGTTATAAAGCATTGGCTTTATATTCATTAATTGCAGGTTTGGTGCTGATTATTTTCTCGCAATTGGTTAAAAAGTTAATGCAAGAGGTGAGGTAAGAAAGGAATCGTCATTTCGATCCCGGATGTTCAGAAAGAAATCTATAAAGCGATTATTTATTGATATACTGTAAGATTTGGAAATGAAAGGATAGTGGTTCTTGGCTGCTTTAGTCCCGCCATTCGCTATAGGCCCTCTTTTCAATCGGGCGCTGCCGCTGCTGTCGGGTTTAGGGACAACGTTTGTCCCTTGCATTTAATCTACGGTGAACTGCGAAATCAGCGGGAAATATTAAATAGGGTCTTCGACTATGCTACTATTGAGAGATTCCAATAGAATAGTCGTCATCTCGACTATAGCGTAGTCCCGAACTTTCGGGAGAGAGATCTTTATACTAAGTGATTGAAATCAAATTTAAAAGATTTCTCCACTGCGGTCGAAATGACGATACTTCGAAACCATTCAATCTGTCAATTATATTGATTTTTACACAATGAATTATCCTTCAGACTGACATTGAAGGAGAATGGTAAATTCAATAATATTTGGAAAGGAATGGTCTGCAGTCCTTGGCTGCTTTAGTCCCGCCATTCGCTATAGGCCCTCTTTTCAATCGGGCGCTGCCGCTGCTGTCGGGTTTAGGAACAACGTTTATCCCTTGTATTTAATCTGCGGTGGTCTGCGAAATCATCGGGAAAAAACTCGACAGGAGTTCCCAAAAAGAATAAAAAAGATCCTGAAACAAATTCGGGGATGATGAATCATCTAGAATTAATGAAAATTCATAAAGGTTTCATATTAAATATTTACTTTCGCACATTAAAAGCAATTGCTCAGCACAAATAAGCACAGCATACTACATACAAAGGCCAAAAGCTTATATTATTAAAAACCACAACAAACGTGTCAGATAGTTTAGTCATCATTCCCACCTACAACGAGAAGGAAAATATCGAAAAAATCATTAGAAAGGTTTTTTCTTTAACACAGCCTTTTCATGTTTTAATTATTGATGATGGTTCGCCTGATGGAACTGCTGAAATTGTAAAATCGTTACAAGACGAATACGAAGGACATTTATTTATTGAGGAGCGCGCAGGAAAGCAAGGATTGGGTACAGCCTATATTTATGGTTTCAATTGGGCATTACAACACGATTATGCTTACATTTTTGAAATGGATGCCGATTTCTCGCACAACCCCGATGATCTCTCACGCTTACGCGAAGCCTGTATAAACGGTGCTGATGTAGCCATCGGCTCTAGGTATGTTAAGGGTGTAAATGTGGTAAATTGGCCAATGGGCAGGGTTTTAATGTCGTATTTTGCTTCAATGTATGTACGTATGATTACCCGTATAAACATTCAGGATGCTACTGCCGGATTTAAATGTTACCGCAAAATTGTCTTAGAAACCATTCCATTAAATAAAATTAAGTTTGTTGGTTATGCGTTTCAGATCGAAATGAAATTCACCGCCATTAAATTTGGCTTTAAAGTGGTCGAAGTTCCAATCATTTTCACCGACCGTACCGAAGGAACATCAAAAATGAGCACCCGTATCTTTAGGGAGGCTTTTTTAGGTGTAATCCAGATGAAAGTTTGGAGTTGGTTTAGAAATTATAGTCGGGAGTCGGGAATCGGGAGCCCGAAGTCTTAGTTCATGGTTGGTTATATTCAAAGAGCTTGTTGCCTCATAATTTGGAAATGAGCGTGCATTGGTTCTTCTGAAACAACAGTCCCGTTATCACTTATAGTCCTCGCTGCGCTGTGGGCTATTCCGCTCTACCGGGTTTAATACCGAAGGGTTGTACAGCGACATCAACCGATCGTTTATGCTCAATTTACGATGAAGGTATGGAGTTGGTTTAGGAATTATAGTCGGAAGTTTGGAGTTGGGGGCTTGGAGTTGAGAGTTGCTAACTGCCGAGCCGTTCTAATTGCTTAAAAGTTTGGAGCCAAACTGCAAGTTCATTTGATAAATCTTCCTGCTCTTTGTAAAACTCCAAACTAAAAACTCCGAACTCACAACTTACTTTCCCTGATCATTGCGCCAAAATCTTGCCCTTTATCCATGGCTTTAACGGTCATTACGATTCTTTTGGTACGTGTAGGCTCGGTTTTAGCCTGATTAATCCAGTTGATGTAATAGTTTTGGTGCGATTTAGGCTGCTTTAAAAAATTCCGAATTAAATGTTCTTCTTCTGATAAGCAGATTTCGAGGTCTTCGGGCATTTCAATTTTAAAATCTTTATCTTCTTCTAAATAGAGTTCGACACTTGCTCCGGCTTCTTTTCTTAATTTTTTACGGACTTCGCCTTTTAAGGCAATAATAAAATCGCCCTCTCCCATCGGGATAGTTGCCATACCGCTAATCTCTAACTGATCTATCTTTCCTTTTACCCTGAAACTCTTTTTACAACCTGGTTTGATTTCATTGGCCAGTGCTGCCGGAATAAACACATAACTCCAGCCGGTTTTTTCGCCCATGGTTTCGAAACGCTCTATTTCTGCTTTAAAGTGGATCATGGCTTAAATATAAAAATTATGTTTAAACAAGTAAACGATTAAATCGTTAGCTATTCATGCACTTGTTAGAAACAAGCGTAAACTTTAATAGAAATTTCGTCATCTCCTTTGAAGCGCCGCGATCTCTACCTTATATTCAGTGGAGCAGATTTCTCGGCTGCGCTCGAAATGACGATCCGTCGTCCTTAAATCTCTACTAGGTTATTCTCTGCGCTACCGTTAACAGATTCAAAAGAAAGGTCGCCATTGCAGGGGGAACGACGAAGCAATCTTACAGCTATGGGTTATAGCGAGTGCATTAATATTGCTTCATCTAATGAAGAATTGGTTTCGCAATGACGGTTCCTCGCAGCTACCATTTCCCCGATTATCTATTGTCATTTATATTGATTTTATAAAACAAATTAACACTTGTATAGCTTGGGAATATATCCCTCGCACAAACCTTTCATTATAAACCCGATAGCAGTGGATGCCGATTTTTCATCGGCTGGAATGGATAGCGGGGCTGCCAAACCCTATGGAATACTGACATTCGTTTCCAAAGCTTAAAAGCGCTACAAAAGTTATTTATATTGATTTTTACACATAATTAACCCTTAAAATGACGATCTCGCGAAAGAAAACATTAATCGGCTCAAAAACAAGCCAAATCATGAGCCGATTAACAAGATTAATCGGCTCATGACTTAAAATAAACTAGTTATAATAAAGAATATTGATGATAATTTACAGGGCTCCCCAATAATTTAAATTCATCAATTACTACAAATTGTTTTTTAACTTCATCAAGCTTACGAATGGCAATCGTATCACAATTAAATGCCATGTTGATATTGCCATACAAATGTTCTGCCTGATCAATTTGAGCTGAACTCAGTTTACGTCCAATTGAAATGTGGGCATTATCCCCCTTTACAGTATGTTTGGTTTTAATTCCCTTACGAAAATTCTTCAAAAGATCATTCAAGTATGGTTTGGATGAATCATTAGGCAGCAGAACAACTGCGTGACTAAATTTCGATAAACTTAAATAATCAAAAGTTACTTCTTGCGCTCTTTGCAAGCGACAAATTCGCTCAATGCATTTTTTGTAAAAACCCAACTCGTATTGGTCTGCCAAAAACATAATGATAGTGATATGTGCCTTTGAATTTCTACTATTATACCAGCCAATTTTAGACCAGAGTATATCTTTCAAGACTTTAACTTCATCAATCGTTTCATTTTGAGGGTAAACAACTATTGAATACGTATCCCTTATTTTTGAATTAACCATATCATTTTATTTTAATCAATCGCCACCGGATTCATCTGAATATCCAATTTGGCAAACTTTAAAACCTCGATGCTCTGAAAGCCGAAATCTTCTACCACTTTACCTAAAATAAGGTAACAGCCCTTTCCTTTAAAAGGATACATGGGTGTGCTATTGGGGAAATGGGTCGTATCAAAAAAATCGCCGTTGGCATCTAAAAAAGTACCGAACCACATTTTGGTATTTTTAATGGTATGTACCGTTTTTTCGCAAACATAGCTCCCTACCATTCTTACCGTTTTACCCAAATGTTTGTGCAGATCTACCGCCATAACATCACCACGATAAGGTGTTTTTAAAAAATCGAACATTTTATAATTAAGCGGATATCCCAATAACTCTAATTCTGTGTAAGCATTTTCGAGTTCGGAATCGGCCAAGGCGGGGAGCTGATAGGTTTTGTAACTCAGCTTAAAAAGCTCGGCATGATTTACTTTTTTTTGTTTAAACCCAAGGTAGTTATGCACATCCCAAAGCAGGGTTTTCCGATCTTTCCCGGTAAAACGCAAGGCGCCCAAACGGATTAAAATAATCCCTTGCTCCAGCGAAATACAGCTCCGTTTTATAAAATCTTCAAGATCGAGATACGGGCCGTTCGCCCTGCGTTCGCGTGGGATGATTTTGATATTTTTTTCTTCCAGTCCCTGAATGCCGGTAAACCCTAAATAAGCGTCTTCGCCGTTTATATTCACTACTTCATCGCTACGGTTAACACAGGGCAAATGCACCCTTGCTCCTGTTTTTTGCAGTTCGTGCACGTAAACCCAGCGACTGTAAAAACCACCATAATTATTCAATACCGCTACCATAAATTCCATGGGGTAATACGTTTTCAAAAATAAACTCTGGTAACTTTCTACTGCAAAAGAGGCTGAATGTGCTTTTGAAAAACTGTAACCGGCAAAAGAAGAAATCTGTCGCCAAACTTCGGTAATGAGTTCTTCTGAGTGCCCTTCTTTTCTGGCTGAAACAAAAAACTTATTCACCAGTTCATCGAAAGCCAGTTTAGACCGGTATTTACCACTCATCGCTTTGCGCAAAATATCGGCATCGGCCAGATCTAGACCTGCAAAATAATGGCAAACTTTGATTACATCTTCCTGATAAACCATTACCCCATAGGTTTCGCTAAGCCGCTCTTTCATCACTTCGCAGAGGTATACTACTTTATCGGGTGCGTGATACCGTTCGATATAGGATTTCATCATGCCTGAACTGGCCACGCCCGGACGGATAATGGAACTGGCTGCCACGAGCGTAAGATAATTATCGCATTTCAGTTTTTTGAGCAGTTGCCGCATAGCCGGCGATTCGATATAAAAACACCCGATGGGCTGTCCTTCTTTAAGAATACCGTTCAATTTCTGGTCTTCTTTAAAAGTTTTAAAATCGTGGATGTCGATATCCTTTCCCTTATTTTTTTTAATGAGCTGCACGGCTTCGCGGATATGCCCGATACCCCGCTGACTTAAAATATCGAATTTCTCATAACCTATAGCTTCGGCTTCGTACATATCCCATTGCACGGTTGGAAAACCTTTTGGCGGCATATCCAGGGCTGTATAATAGGTAATCGGTTCTTCGGAAATTAAAATTCCTCCGGCATGAATCGAACGCTGGTTGGGCATTCCTTTCATGTATTGGTACACGGCCAATAACTTCTGGTAAGTAACATTCAGTAAATTTTCAGGTTCTTTGGTGGGATCTGTAAAACTATCTATTTCGCCTTTGGGCAAACCTAAAACTTTACCAATCTCCCGGATAATTGCCCGGTCTTTAAAAGTGCTCATGGTACCCAGAAAAGCAACATGCCATTTGGGATAGCGTTCAAAGATATAATGTTGTATCACCTCCCTTTCGTCCCAGGAGAAATCGATGTCAAAATCTGGTGGACTCGTCCGTTTTTCGTGCAGGAAACGTTCGAAATACAGATCAAGATCGATCGGATCTACATCGGTAATGCGCAAACAATAAGCTACAATGCTGTTGGCGCCCGAACCACGGCCAACATGGTAAAAACCGCATTCAGTCATGGCATAGCGCACAATATCATAGGTAATAAGGAAATAAGCACAGAAGTTTTTAAGTTCGATGATGCGCAGTTCTTTCTCCAAACGCTCAATGGCTTCTGTATTATTTTCACCATAACGGTATCTAAGCCCTTCTTCGGCCAACTCCCGAAGCATTTTTTTATCTCCTTCGAAATCTCCAGTATAAAAAAACTTGTTTTTAGAAGTAGGTGTAGGACCATCCTCAAAATAAACACTTAAATCGCAGCTGTTTATCAGTTTCTGTGTATTTTGAACAATGAAGGGATACTGTTCAAATTGCCGGGTTAGCTCTACTTCTGGAATCAGGAACTCATCCGGATCACATTTTTGCTCATCGTTTACTTTACTTAAAAGTGTATTGAGCTCGATCGCCCTAAAATACTCGTGCAGGCGGTAGATAATCTTATCGCTAACGGTAACAGGATGCCATACCAACAACTTTTCTTTCTGTTTTAAAAGCGGATGTTTGTACAAAAGATTGAGCTGTTTGGCACGGATGCCTACAAATTCATTTGCTTTTAGTAATGGGTTAAAAGATTTTTGAAAGGGATAAATGATATACACATTTTCCATTTCGGGTGGAACATTGGGTAACGGAATGTGGTTGATGTTGTGGTGGCTTAAAAATTCATTCAGTTCACGCATGCCCTCTTTATTCTTCGCAATGCCCACATACAACAACCTGTTATCGATCCGGAATTCGATTCCAGCTACCGGTTTAATCTGATATGGAATATTGCCTTTGTGTATTTCGTCGGCTTCTTTGGCAATGCCTTGTTTATAACACTCGCGAATAAACTCTACCGCACCAGTTGAATTATTGATATCAGTAAGTACCATTTGGTGAATGCCCAAACTCCGGGCAGTAGCAATTAACTGGTCAATGCGCTGCGTACCATACTTTAGGCTATAAGAAGAATGGACATTTAAAAACATTGCTAATCATAAGATTTAGTACCTATTGTTCCTTTTTCACTCATAAAACTTCTAATTTTCGATCGTTTTCTTACTTCCTGCTGTTCATCCTCTGTTTGGTTTTCGATCAATATTTTCTTTTTGCGGGGATTGTACTTGATTATTTTCCCCGTTTCATCGCGGGGTGGCTGGGTAACAATACAGGCTTTTACCACTGCTTCGGCACCATAGTGGTTACGTACTTTATCCATGGCCTGGTAAAGACTATATTCTTCTTCGGCAATATTATATAAGCCAATCTGCTCGTAACCGCTCACCAGATGCGAAAGCTTTACGCCTACCAACCGTAACAGCATCCGTTTTGCATACACCTTTTCGAACAGGCTATGTGCTTTACTGATTAAAAAAGAATCGAGCGAGGTATACGGAATACGCTCTTGCTGGGTAACAGTTTCGAAATTGGTATAACGCACAGTTACGGTAATGCAGGCGGTTAATTTTTTCTGGTTACGCAGCTGAAAGGTTAAGCCGGTAACCATTCCGGTTATAACGGCCTTTAGTTTGGCCATATCCATGGTATCGCTTTCGAAGGTAGCCTGTGTACCAATAGATTTCCTTTCGCGGTAAGGCACCACGGGAGAAAGATCGACCCCATTTGCTTTTTGCCATAAACTTAAGCCATGCTGCCCCAGTATTTTAAACATGAGCTGTTGTGGGATCTGGGTAAGCGTAAGGATTTCGCGGACACCCATTTCGCTTAATTTTTTATAGGTAGCATGGCCAATACCCGGAATTTTGTGGATAGCCAAAGGATCGAGAAAGGGCCGCAATTCAGGAAAAGTAACCTGCCGTTCGCCATCAGGCTTAGATTCGCTCGTGGCAATTTTGGCTACGGTTTTATTGATCGACAGGCCAAAGGAAATCGGTAAGCCCATTTCTTTGATAATGTTTTGTCTGAGCTCTGACGCGAATTTCATGCAACCAAAAAAGCGGTCCATGCCCGTCATATCGATATAATGCTCGTCAATACTGGCTTTCTCAAAAAGGGGAACTTTATCAGCAATAATTTCGGTAATATCGTGTGAAGCTTTGGAATATTCTTCCATATCGCCTTTTAAAAATATAGCCTGGGGGCAGAGCAATTTTGCCGTTCTGCCGGGCATTGCAGAATGTATGCCGTACTGGCGTGCTTCGTAGCTGCAAGAGGCTACCACCCCCCTATCGCCGCCGCCGCCGATAATTACGGGTTTACCCAATAACTTGGGGTTTTTTCTGATTTCTACCGATACAAAAAATGCATCCTGATCCATATGAATAATCTGCCTTTCTTTATCCATTCTCGTATTATAAGGATGATTGAGATCAAAAATACTAATATTTTTAGTTTTAAAGAAAATTTAGCAGGATTAATTTCAAACAAAATACTAATAAATTTAGCTTTCATATACTGCACTTTATTATGCTGAGTTTGCTCGAAGGATTTGCTACGGAAAAGCATGGAATTAGGCTCCCAATTCCTTAGGTTGATCCATAGGAACTTATTTGATAGGAATGACGCAGCCGATTGATGGTTGGTGAGGACACCAACCATAGGGCGAGTTGCATGTACCGTAACAGAGACATTTTTAACCATATAAGGCATTGAAGAAAATATAAGCTCATATGGCCATATATTTATATGGCAAAGAAGGTCTTCGACTACGCTCAGACTGACAAACTGATTGGCAGCTATGGGATATTAGTACAAGTGTCAGTGGAAATAATCCGCAGATCACCGGCCATGAAACAAAAATGCCCCCGATTTTCATCAGAATATTAAAACTTTGACTGTTTTTAAATGTTGAGATAGTAATAAACATTTATCTTATGAAAGCTAAAGACAATAAAAACGCAGTGGAAAAAGAGCGTAAAAATAAAGGAAGCTCAAAGGGAAAGGCCTCCTTCGATCAAAACGGAAAGGGTTCTTCAGATAAATTTGGTCAGGCTGGCTCCACACCTAACGAATCAGGAGAGAGTGGGCTCGGTACTGTCGATAAAAACAAAAAGACTTAGAAAAGATAAAAAGAGTAAAATACTCTTTTTATCTTTCATAGATACTCATCTTTTCAGCAAGTTCTATAATGCTTTTTATTTTCAGCTTTTGAAAAAGTCTCAACTTATAAGTACTTACTGTACCCATCTGAAGATTTAGCTGATTAGAAATTTCTAATACCCCAATCCCCTTTGTTAGTAATTCTGCTACTTCTAATTCTCTACCCGAAAGTTTGGTAAAAGGATTGTCGGCGTCGTTACCTAATATGCTGTTGAACATGTTTTCCTTAACATTTCTACTCGAATAGCGACTGCCTGCTAAAATCGTAGTAATAGCGGTTACAATTTCTGATTCTTCTGCATTTTTGGTTAAGTAACCCGATGCACCCGATTTTAAATACGGAACAGCATAAATATTCTCATTCAAAGATGAAAATACCAAGATTTTTGCGTTTGGCTGAACCAATTTAATCTGATCGATTACCTTGAGGTTGTTACCTCCTGGCAAGTTTACATCAATGATGATTAAACTCGGCGATTTTTCTGTTTCAACAAGCGCCTGCTCTAGGGTAGATGCATGAATGATTTCGACACCAGGCCAAAAGTCTGATATTAAACCTTTTAATCCACGGCGGATGATCTCATGATCATCAGCGATGAGCACAGTAAAAGTACTTACGGCATTTTTTGTTTTCATTATTTTAAGAATATTGTGCAAGTTAATAAAAAGTTATTTTTTTGTACGCAATTGTAGTTAATTTTTCGTTTAAATGTGTAAATATTATAATACACAACTTTAAAGTTTTGTTTAAAACATCTTAAGGTTCCCAATCTCACATTTTGCTTAATGAACAAATACGACTCGAAAATCTCATTTGTAGCGCTGCTATATGCCTGTAGCGGACCGAGTGAGAAATCGCAACCATAGCCGGCCCCGAGTTTATCAGATGGAAAAACCTCTATTGCTGCTACGTCCGAGTTGCTAGGTGTAAGATGATGCTACAAATAGCTTTTATCATACAGCTTTACTCCTGTGCGGCACGAACCGCCTACCCAGATAAAATTTTTGATCATCAAAATGCATTCAGATCCAAACTTGTGGGGCCTCCGCGGTGATCTTTTAACAGGAATGAAGGTTTAACCTGAAAATCTTCCAAAAGCGGAAACAAGGCCGGCGATAAGGTAATAATGCGGTTTTAGCTGTATAAAGTTATTTGCTCAACGGTACTATTTCCTTTTCACTAAAGGACTTAAGACTTGTTAAAATGTCAAATCCATTACTTTAAAAACAAGAAAATAATATAGAATTAAATTTTAGCCCTAATTCTACTCAATGTTTCGAGCCTGATGGCTAAAAAAGAAGCAATGTATTTTAAAGAAACCCGGTTAATTAAATCAGGGAATGAGAGCAAAAACCGTTTGTATCTTTTTTCGGCTGACGAAATCCGGCACAGGTAAGCACGTTCCTCTGCCGAACGGTAATATAATTCCATCATCTTTCTGCCAACAATATTGGCTTCGGAAAAATTTTCGTAAAGATATTCTGACAATGCATGTGGGATAGCGACTAAATCTACATCTTCCAATGCCTGTAAATACTCCTCCGAATCGCCATCTATCCACAAATTACGTATGGTACCTACAATTTCATTCTCTTTGGCAATCCATGTGGTAATCTCGTTATCCCCATCCTTAATAAAACCCCTAACTACGCCTTTAATAATTAAAAAAAGGAATTTGTTACGGTCTACAGGGGAAACAAGGTATTTATTTTTTTTGTAGCTGATCGGAAAGGTATGCTGGTTAATCCGCTTTTCTATTTCATCATTAAGCGGATGGAATTTCTTAAAAATTGAGACTAGAGGAGAAAAATTATTATATTTCTTCCACCTATCTTCATCAGATAAATTAACTGCGATCATAGCGAAACATTGGGATAGACATAATCCTGCTAACCGCAGCAGGATCACTACGTAAGTATAAGTATAGGAAGATTGAATTGAAAAAAGAACTTTTTTTTGACTTTTCTCAATTCTCAAACTTTAAAGCAATTTTTCTACACCTAGTCCAAATAATGCAAAATCATACTTCACCGGATCTGAGGGATCGAACTGCTTCAAATTGTCGGTTAATTCAATTGCAGTTAACCAATCGGTCTGCTTTCTATTAATCAGTCCAAGCGAGCGTCCTACCCGATCAACATGCACATCACAGGGACAGATTAGATCTTTTGGCTGAAGTATATTCCAGATGCCAAAATCAACACCTTTTTGATCTATCCTAACCATCCACCGCAAAAACATATTTAAACGTTTACAGGTAGATTTTTGCTTTGGCGAGGAGATATGTTTCTTCGTGCGGTGAGGAAAATCTTCTAAGGAGAAAAAATACTGCCTGAAATGGTTCAATGCCTGCTCTATCGAGAAGTTAAGCTCAGCAGCACAGCACACTTCCGAGGCATATGTTATCTCAGGTTTTATAGATGAAACTTCTAAATAATCAGTCCGAAAAACATCTTGCCTAGGTACAAACGCCTGCTCTAAACTATCGAAGTTTTGATAATGCTGCTTAAAAAACGAAATAAAATAAAGTAAGTCGGTATCGTTAAACGTGCGGTGTTTAAAGTTCAGCAGGCGTTTTAAATCGTTATCGGTATGATTGACAACAAAATCATGGGGCGCATTATCCATACGGGCCAGCAGTTCCTTACATTTATTAATAATAGTTTTCCGCTGCCCCCAGGCTAAAACCGCAGCAAAAAAACCCGCAATTTCTATATCCTGTTTTTTATCGAAAAGATGCGGAATACAAACTGGATCGTTTGCTATAAAATTTGGCTGATTGTATTGTTCTACTTTACTATCCAGAAAATTCTTTAACTCAAGAAATTGCATCGTTAGCTTTTTTTAAGACGTAAATAGCAGCACAATTGTTGCCTTTTAAACCGGATTGAAACGGTATCCTTTTTTGTTTTCACTAATTTAATAAAGCAGATACCTAAGCAAAAAAGATTTAGTGCAAAGCCGGGCTTCCATTAATTTTAGAATAGGATTTGCTTTACAAAAAACGGGCAAATATTTTATCTGCCCGCTCGAATATTATGCTAATGCATTTGCTAGATCCTCTAAAAGATCGTCGATATCCTCTACCCCAACGCTTAAACGGAGTAAGTTATCGGTAACACCTACTTTCTCTCTTTCTTCTTTCGGGATAGAGCCATGTGTCATCGTTGCTGGATGGTTAATTAGTGATTCTACCCCGCCCAATGATTCAGCCAATGTGAATACTTTAAAATTAGAAGAGATTCTAAAAGTTTCTTCCAGATCAGCACCTTTTAAGGTAATCGAAATCATACCGCCAAATCCACGCATTTGTTTTTTAGCTACATCATGATTAGGGTGATCTTCAAAACCCGGCCAATAAATTTTATCAACCTTTGGATGTGTTTTTAGGTAATGTGCAATACGCGCTCCATTTTCGCAATGTGCTTTCATCCGAAGGTGAAGCGTTTTTATACCCCTCAATACTAAAAAAGCATCTTGCGGACCCGGTGTTGCACCACAGGCATTGTAAATGAACCAAAGGTCTTTATACAATTGTTCATCATTTGTTACCAAAGCACCCATTACCACATCAGAGTGGCCACCAATGTATTTGGTTACCGAATGCATCACAATATCAGCGCCCAGATCAATCGGGTTTTGTAAATAAGGTGATGCGAATGTATTATCAACGGTAAGGATTAAATTTTTCTCTTTTGTAATTTTTGCCACCCCTTCAATATCGATAATCTGCATGGTTGGGTTGGTAGGTGTTTCAATCCAAACCAGTTTCGTTTTATCATTGATGTATGGCAACATATTCTCTGGCTTAGAAAGATCCAGAAAATGGAATTTAATCCCATACTTGGCGAATATTTTAGTGAAGATGCGGTATGAGCCACCGTACAAATCATTTCCGGTAATCACTTCATCGCCAGGCTGCAATAATTTCAATACGGCATCTGTTGCCCCCATTCCACTCGAAAAAGCCAGACCATATTTGGCATTTTCTAAAGCAGCTAAACAATCTTCCAAAGCTTTACGTGTTGGGTTTGTTCCTCTCGAATACTCGTAGCCTTTATTGTCTCCAGGAGATTTCTGCCAATAGGTAGAGGTTTGATATATCGGTGTCATTACAGCACCTGTGGTTGGATCAGGCTCTTGACCTGCATGTATAGCTTTAGTTGCGAATTTCATTTTTAAAGTATCAAGATTGATGATTACCAAGTATCGAGATAAGATTTCAAAACACCTATATCTCCGATACTATTTTACATTAATATTTAAATCGTTCATCAGAAGATTCAATCCTTCTAAAACGGTTTTAAATTTATTTTTAAGGCGATAGCAAGGAGACTCTCGACTCCGAACTCCCGACTCAAGACTGTTTAATACGCTCTTGCAAACAGTACCCTTTGGATAGATGGTTTTCCTGAATAAATACAAACGCCATCTTCTAATTTATTATCTAAAGGAATACAACGAATGGTTGCTTTTGTTTCTTCTTTTATCTTTTGCTCAGTTTCTGGTGTTCCATCCCAATGCGCTGAAATAAAACCAGCTTTGGTATCTAACAATTCCTGAAACTCCTCGTAACTATTGGCTGCTGTAATATGCTCATCGCGATAAGCCAAAGCTTTGTTGAACATGCTTTGCTGAATATCTTCCAATAGTTTGATGATGTAAATATCCAATCCTTCCTGAGGTACAGTTTGTTTCACCTTGGTATCTCTACGGGCAATTTCTACTGTTTTATTTTCTAAATCGCGACCACCAATAGCAATACGGATTGGCACACCTTTCAACTCATAATCAGCGAACTTAAATCCAGGGCGTTGTGTATCCCTGTCATCATATTTCACCGAAACGCCTAAACCTTTTAAACGCATGGTTAGTTCATTAACGTATGAAGAAATTCTCGCCAGATCCTCATCACCTTTATAAATCGGAACAATTACCACTTGTATTGGTGCTAATTTTGGTGGAATAATCAATCCAGAATCATCACTGTGTGCCATAATCAAAGCACCCATTAAACGTGTAGAAACACCCCATGAAGTAGCCCATACATAATCTAATTTTCCATCTTTACCAGTAAACTTAACATCAAAAGCTTTAGCAAAATTCTGGCCTAAAAAGTGAGATGTACCTGCTTGTAAAGCTTTACCATCCTGCATTAAGGCCTCAATACAATAAGTATCTAAAGCACCCGCAAAGCGTTCATTCGGCGATTTACGGCCTCTGATTACCGGAACTGCCAACCAATTTTCGGCAAAATCGGCGTAGATATGCAACATACGTTCTGTTTCCTCAATCGCCTCTTCTGCAGTAGCATGTGCGGTATGTCCTTCCTGCCACAAAAATTCGGCTGTACGCAGAAATAACCTGGTACGCATTTCCCATCTTACCACATTCGCCCATTGATTGATTAATATTGGTAAATCACGGTACGATTGGATCCATCCTTTATAAGTATTCCAAATAATGGTTTCGGATGTAGGGCGAACAATTAATTCCTCCTCTAACTTAGCTGTTTCATCTACAACAATATTTCCGTTACCGTCATTCTTTAACCGATAATGCGTTACAACCGCACATTCTGTCGCAAAGCCCTCAACGTGAGAAGCTTCCTTAGAGAAAAATGACTTTGGAATGAATAATGGAAAATAGGCATTTTGATGGCCTGTATCCTTAAACATTTTATCTAAAACAGCCTGCATTTTTTCCCATATAGCATAGCCATTTGGCTTTATAACCATACAACCACGCACGGCAGAATGCTCTGCTAAATCTGCTTTTAATACTATATCATTATACCACTGGGAATAATCTGCTTCTCTACTTGTAATTTCTTTGCTCATCTTATGTATTTGGAACGTAATTTGTATGTTAAAAAGTGTAAAATCCAACGGCAAATTTATAAATTTATGCCTACAAACGATTAACAAAATAATATCAATTATTTTATACCATTTTTTGACTAAATAAATAGTTAATATTTTTTACTTTTGAAACTTGTTTATTAAATTCGTGAACACACACAACTAAGTATAAACACAATGAAACCAATTAAATTTTTACCCATTGTTATGATTGCCGCCGCAGGGTTGGTGGCATCATGCGCTACATCAAAACTGGCTCAAACTAAGCCAGCTGATGATGTTTATAATTCTGTGGCGAAAGCCAGGGAGGTTGAAACAGCACCTCAACCCCAGAACCGACAAGGCCAGCAATATCAGGCTCAGGGACAGGAAGAATATGATGAATATTACGGAACAAGTAATCCTTATTACGATATGGATTACTCATCTAGAATAAACCGTTTTTATAATGGTTACAGCTTTCAAGGTTACTACGACCCATATTTTGATAATTATTATTACGGAAGCAGCTACGGAAACTCTAATTATTTAGGTTATGGCTTAGGTGGCTGGAGTAACGGCTATGGCTTAGGTGCATGGGGCGGTAATTTTGGCTATGGCTACGGCAGTATCTGGAGCAACCCATTTTATTATGGCAACTTTGGTTACGGTTACAACAATCCTTATGGTTGGAATTCTTGGGGACCTAACTCCTATTACGATCGTTACGGTTGGGGCGGCGGTGGATACTACGGCGGAGGCTGGGGTATTGGCGGCGGATATTATGGTGGCGGTGTATATACCAATAGAGGTTATAACAGACCAAGACCTGGAAGTGATGATAGAGGAACGCCAAGATATGGAAACGGAAACGCTGGAAATGTGGGCAGACCGAGCAGATCTGGTGTTACAAATCCAAATGGTGTAGGTTATGCTCCAAATATTAATGCTGGAAGACCAAGCAGAAACCAAGGTAATGGCAGCTATGCACAACCTCAGGGCTCGCAAGCTGGCAGACCTACAAGGAATGATAATTATAGTCCTCAAGGTACACAAAGTAGCAGGCCTACCAGAAACGAAACCTATACTCCACCTACCAGAACCGAAAGCAGACCTAGTTATTCACCACCACCATCAAATGGCGGCGGAAATAGTGGCGGTGGTTCAACCGGCGGCGGTGGTGGCGGTTCAAGACCATCAAGAGCAGGAAGAGGTTAATTTAAATTTAAACACACAACATGAAAAAATATATTTTAGCTTCACTAGTAGCTACAGTAGCTGCTATGGGAACAACGTACGCCCAAAGTTACGCCCCTGATGCATTCCGCTTTTCTCAAACCAATTATGGTGGTTCTGCCCGCTTTAAGGGAATGGGCGGTGCACAAATCGGAGTTGGAGGTGATATTGGTTCAATTAACGCAAACCCTGCCGGATTGGGTTTATTTACCAAATCTGAGTTTAGTTTAACCCCTGAATTTAATTCTGTATCAAACAATAGCGCATACCTGGGCAATAATACCAAAGCTGATAAAAACCAGATTAATCTGAATAACATTGGCGTTGTATTTTACAGTCCGGCGGCAAGAATAAAGGGAGCTGATGTAAATAAAGGATTGGTAAGTACGGTATTCGGCTTAAGCTATACGAGAAATAACGATTTTTTAAATAACATTAACTATGGTGGTATTAACAAAAACAATTCAATCAGGAACTCCTATGCTGAACAAGCCAATAATTATGGGACTTCTAATAGTATAGCTGGTGATGCTTATAATAGCTATTTAATTAATAAAAATACACCAGCGTTTCCTAATCAATATTCTGCAGAACCATCAGGCACTAACTTTAATCAAAATTGGGATGAAGCACGTTTAGGCTCTACCTCCGAATTTAATGTGGCTGGCGCGCTAAATTTTGGCAACAAGGTATATATTGGTGCAACAGCGAGTTTTGTAAATGTTAAATATACCAGCGATGCCACATTTACCGAATCTGGCATTGTTAACTCATATAATGATGGTGACGCCATACCGACATATAACGGAAACGAAAATTACAACCTTACCCACTTTAGAAATCAGGAGACTAAAGGCGGTGGTTTTAATTTAAAACTAGGTGCTATTTTCAGGCCGGTAAACGAATTAAGAATCGGTTTGAATTTTCAAACACCAACCTGGATGAATATTGAAGATAATACCAGCGAAACTTTACAGGCAACTACTGCGGGTAATGCTTCAACAGCGCCAAACAAATCAAATAACCCCACCCAATACTATTCTTTCAGTTACAACTTACGTACACCGTTAAAAGCATCTGCAGGTATCAGCTATGTAATTGCTGGTACGGCATTAATCTCAGCTGATGTTGATTATGTAGATTATGCCTCTATGCGTTTTTCTGATTCTAACGGTTCTGATCTTTCAACAATCAATAGCAACAATGCTTTTATTAAAGAATCTTATAAAGAAGCAGTTAACTATAGGGTTGGTGCGGAAGTAAAAGTGACGAACGAGTTTAGCTTAAGAGCTGGTTACGGGGTAAATGGAAATGGTGTTAAAGGCGGCGACAATAAATTTTACCAGGGTCAGTATTATACTGGTGGAATTGGATACCGCATAGATAACTATTATTTCGATTTAGCGTATCAGAACTACAAAACAAACTTTAGCTCTAGCCCCTACCTGTTAGATGATTATACTGAACCTGTTGCAGATGTTAAAAGCAATAGAAACAATGTATTCTTAACTTTTGGGGTAAGATTTTAAATTTAGTTTCAACAAAAAAAGGCCACAAAATTTAAAAATTTTGTGGCCTTTTTTTTGCCATAAATATCATAATCTTTTTTTTATGAATTACAGAAGACATACAACTATTAATATAATAAATTATACAAAATAATATGTTAAAAAATCATTAAATAAATAATTAAACATACATATTAGATTTTTTTAACTATCATTGTAGTTTAAAAACAAAAACCTAATATGAAACACAAAATCTATTATTTAGCGATTCTCGCGCTCCTATTCTCATGCAAGAAAGAAATTAAACAGGATTTTTTACTTCCATCATCTACCATAGTAGAAAGACAAGATTCAAAAACCATCTTTTCCAAAACTCTAGCAATTGCTTTAGAAAAAGAGCCAGCCTTAAGAACGTTTATCAAAAAAGAAGCACTAAAACAATTTGACATGGACAATGATGTTCTTTTTCAAATGGTGAAGGATAACGAAATAGCTTCTGGAAAAACATTTTATCAAGTATTATCACAGTACGCTAGCTCCAAGACTGAATTAGATAACGCTATTAAAAACCTTCCGACACTAACCATAATGGTACCTGAAGTAATCAATTTTTCTATCGGTTCCTGGAATCCTGTTACAGAAATACCTAAAGTTGCAGTATCTCCTGAGAATAAAAATTTTAAACAAATTAGTATTTATGATGAGAAAGGAGAAATAATCAATATACCTTCAGGATATCTCCCTGGATTTCCTGTCGTTGTAGTCAAAGAAAATGAACGGGTAGCTGTTTCAGCCAGTGGAAATGCAAGAATGCTGGAAGATGGCCCAAAAACACTGGAATTCTTTTCTAAAGGTGAGTTAAAATATAACTTTGTAGATCAAGCCTTTGATGGAACAAATAATAATCTAACTCCACCCTCATCAATTAGCAGCAGTGGGTTGCCTTTAAACCTTAATTCAAAAATTAGCAGATCTGTATCTACCCAAGCAATCGGTTCACCACTTACAAACGTGTTTAATATCGACCAAAAAGTAGTTGATGCATATAATGTAAATTTAGATTGGCATAGAGATTATATTTATTATGGATTAAATCCAAACGCAGGTATTGTGAAAGGTAAATTTAACAATCGGGTATCAGAATATATTGTATCAATTCGTATGGCAGATGGTAATCTAGCTAAAATATCAGATGAGCCTAAAGATCCTAAAGACTTAAATAAATTTGTAACACCAAGGCCTCCAAGAAACGGAGATCCAGTAATCAAAGATTGGACCGACGGTTTTTTTGAATTTAGGATAGCCATTTTAATAAATGCTAAAAATGGAGCAGGAACTCAATTGAATAAAAATATTTCAGCTGTTGGATCAGACCTTTATAACTTAATTACCAAACAAACGGGCAATCCCCGTAATCCAGTTTATGAAATTATTGGACTTGAACCTAAAGATTATTTCATAAATGAAAAATTGATTCCTTGGGATCTTGAGAATTACGGCGCAGCCTGGAAATTTATTGTAAGTGAATTTGATGATTCTGCGACCTCAAAAAAGACTTACAATGAAACTGCTAAATTTATAACAAACTTTAATTATGAAGCTACTTTTGGTGAAGTAGTTAAAGTGGGGCTTAAAGCTGGTGCAACTCAAGAAACATCCTCTTCCAATACATTTGAGTATGTAACAACAACTGGCTCTGATGAATTAGGTGAAGGGATACTAGAATTTGGGTCACCTGTTATATTAAGAAAGGACACGAAGACTTACATTGGAAGAAATGGAAACACCGTCACCACAGAAGAATATGTAACTAATGAGGTGAGCTGTGGACAAATATTTTTATCGATAGAACCAAGGCAATTTTAATATTATAAATTAAAGCTGAAGTTCAATTATTTAACAAATTAGATAATTGAACTTCTTATATACCCATAAGAATCAAGATTAAAAAGTTAGTATATATTTCATAACACACAAATAATAATTTTTATTTATTCCTAACCATAATCTCCTTCTCCCGATAAACCACTCCCCTATCCGTTACGCCTGTATAATAATTTTAAACGGCTCTGTTAAATCGTCGGCATTAAAACTAAGGGTGTTTCACCGTTAACCAACACCTGACAATTCCAATAAACAGTCGCGAAATTGATGAGTTCATTTTTATTGGTAATATCCAATACATAAAATTCTTTGAGAAGATTAACACCTTTTAAAAGGATGATATTGGGTTTGGATCCCTGATCAGTACATCCCTGATAAACAGTGGTGCCGCCTATACCATTCGCATAAGTTTTACCAGGGACAATACTATACTGGTGGAATTGGATACCGCATAGATAACTATTATTTCGATTTAGCGTATCAGAACTACAAAACAAACTTCAGTTCAAGTCCGTATTTATTAGATGATTACAGCGAGCCTGTTGCAGATGTTAAAAGCAATAGAAACAACGTATTCTTAACCTTTGGCGTAAGATTTTAAGCGCTAAACATGAGCATATTTCAGAAAAGAGGGTGTATCATAAATATAAATTGTCATCCTGAGCTTGTCGAAGGACTTAGTTAAATACACTTTTATGTGTTTCGACGGGCTCAACATGACAAAATCTGCCGAGAAATTGTCTTTATGATACACCCTCTTTTTTGGTCATTAATATTAATAACTTGTCTTACATAATTAAGAAGCGCCAGTTTTCAACTAGAGAACTGGCGCTTTTTTTTACAACAAAAAGGATACCCAATCGGATATCCTCAACATGATCAACTAACCAGCACCTATTTAATTAACATCCCACCATAACCTATCGGTAATTTTAGCCTTTTGTTGCGATTGTGGGTTTGCTGTAATTTCGGTATTTGGGTAAAGTACCCTTCTCGGAATTTCAGAGAGTGCATTTTTAACTTTAGTCAAAGCTGGGAATCCCGTACGGCGCCAATCTGTATAATTTTCAGCATTAAGAAAGTTTGCAACCGACTTTTCTTCCATAATTAAACGTAGTGCATTTGTACTGCTGAGTGTTCCCCGCAAAGCAATGTAGGTATCCATATCAGTTGTGCTCACCCCCACCTTAGTCATGTGCTGTTTGATACCATCCTGATAAATAGGTTGCGCAGCTGCAAAACCAGATATCACCAACGTGGCTTCGGCTTTTATAAATAATGCCTCGGTATAATTTACCAGATAATTATTGGCATTGGCACCCGCGTAAAAATCGGCAGGGATTGAGTAAGCCTCCAGACTTCCAATTTCGTCTAAACCGATCTGCCGGCCAGTATATAAACCGGTTTGTTTGGCAGGTTTAACCATTTTGCTTAATCTTGGATCGTTTCTGGTAGTAAAAGCATCAACAAAGGTGTTGGCAAGCACAAATGTGGTACCTGGTAGAAAATTTTGCTGCCATGGATTTTCTGCCCCTGCTGCACCACTGAAAGCAATTTTAGCATCATCATCATTGCTCTGCATACCATTAGTTAGTGCAGTCAAAGCCAGCTGTGCCTGTCCAGAAGCTGTATTTCCAGGTGCTTTACTCAGGTGCATGTAATAACGTGCTTTTAAAGTATAAGCCAATTTTCTCCACTTTGCCATATCGCCCGCATAAATGTAATCGTCGCTTCCGGGTTTAAGGCCGGCATTTTTTGCAATATCAGCTATTCCATCATCCAGTAAAGCTTGAATCTGAACATAAATCTGCTGCTGACTATCATACGCTGGAGTTGGCTGTGTTACCCCTAAAAAAGCCTGACTGTAAGGAAGATCACCCCAGGCATCTGTAGCATAACCCAAAGTATAAGCTGTAAGAATTTTAGAAATGGCACCGTAATTAAAATTGCCGTTGGCAACAGCTTTAACCTTTAATAAATTGAGGTTGTTTAATGTTCTTACGTACACATTGTTCCAGTCGCCATCCATATCGACATTATACATCAGATAAGTACCGAAATTTGGTGCCACCTGGTTGAGTGCCATTACCTGCAAATATTGTTGCAACACCACACTTAAATTCCCGTCGCCCGATGCATTGATATTTTGCGAAATCAGCATTTGTATAGGTGGTAACATGAGCGATTCTTTAACATCAATCGGTCTGTTTGGATCTTCATTTACATCCAGGTATTTTTTGCATCCGGCTACTGCGACCATAAGGGCAAAGCCTAAAATAAAATATATCTTTTTCATGTTATTTCTTTCTAATTGTTAAGGGTTATAAGGTAAGTTTCAAACTAAAATCAACAGATCTTGATGTTGGCGTTGAGAACGAATAAATCCCTTGCGAACCATTTGATGAACCAAATGAACTTACTTCCGGATCTCCACCAGTAAAGTGTGGCGCGTAAATCCAAAGGTTTCGTCCGGTTACCTGAAATCCGATGGTTTTGAAAGGTGTTTTTTGTAACCAGCCCGGTTTAACGTTATAACCCAAACTTACATTTCGCAATTTAACATAGGTTCCATCCTGAATTACTGATTCGAGAACACTGTTAGCACGTTGATAATAAGCTTGTCCTGTAGCTGAAACCGTATTTGGCAAGCCTGTTGTGGCATTTACACCCTCAACTATACGTGGTCCACGATCTTCGGTAACTTTAGGTGTACCATAAAAATAGCCATAACCATCTACGTTATTCTGAATATCTCCACCCTTTTTCATATCAAAAGAGAAACTAAGCGTAAACTGCTTATACTTGAAATTATTAACAATACCGCCCATCCAATCCGGATTAATATCTCCAACTATACCTTGCTCATCGGCGGCAAAAGGAAGGCCTCCATCATCAGTAAGCAACTGGCCAGCCGCATTTCTGGCATACCGGGTACCATAAATTACACCGTAAGGCTGGTTAACAAAAATAAAGGTGAAACCATTGCCAACCTGTTTCAGGTCTTTGTAAATAGAAAGCACTTTGTTTCTGATTCTGCTGTAGTTTATCGTTAAATCCCAGCTAAAATCCGGGGTCGAAACTGGTTTCGCATTTAACAGAACCTCTATGCCGCGGTTGCGCATAGCTGCAGAATTTACACTGGTTGCGTTAAAACCTGTAGATGGCGCCAAAGCCACCGACGGAATAATGCCATTTTTAGTCCGCTTATCGAAATAGGTAAGCTCAATGCCTAATCGGTTTTTAAAGAAACCGGTTTCTAATCCAACTTCAAACTCGTTAATACGTTCATTTTTCAGGTTTGGATCGCTAAGTACCTGGCTGATTAAGAAACCCGATTGTCCCTGATAAGGAAAGGTAGTATTTCTAATCGTTTGCGATTCGTAGGGAGTAAGCAAACTATATGGACCTATGCTTGCATTACCTACCGTACTGTAAGAAAGCCTTAACTTACCAAAGTTCATCACTTCAGAAAGGCCGTTAGAAAAGAAATTAGAGAAAATAAAACTTGTTGCAGCCGAACCGTATGGATAAAATCTGTTGTCTTTAGCCAAAACCGAAGTACCATCGTATCTGCCTGTTAAAGACAAGATAATGAACTTTTTATAATCGATATTAGATTGCAGATAAAAGCCTATTTTCCGTGTAAGGTAACTGGTTTCTGTAAATTTAACAGTCGAGGCAGAACCGATATTATTAAAACCTGGAATCGTGATTCCTAAGCCATTGGCATAGCCATTTTGCGAATATGTTGAAATGAGGTTGTTACCCAGTAAGGCTTCGACATTAAAATCACCAAAACTTTTGTTGGCGTTCAGTATCAGATCATTATTATACTGTCTGAAATTGGTATTGTTATTTACAATTCTTCCGTTAGGATTAGAGACCGACAGTAAAGACTCGGTGTATTTACCTTGTTCTACGTAAACATCGGCTCCAAAACGCTCAGTAATGGTTAACCAGTTTAAGGGTTTATAATCGGCTGTAAATGTTGGCAGAAAACGGTTCACAACTGATGTATTGCTAATATTATCTAACACCCAGTAAGGATTATTGCGCGAGAAACGATATAAACGCTGACTTCCATCAGGGTTTACCGAAGGTTGCAGGTCGTAAGAAACTGGGGCAGAAAAAATGGTCCACACCGGACTTTCCAAGGCATAACCTTCAGGTAGCCGACGGTTTTTGGTATTGGCATAATTTAAGGAGAAAGTAACATTCAGATCCTTAACAATTTGTGTGGTGAATTTACCAAAAACGGTATTCCGGTCGAACGAAGTGCTAGGTACCGTTCCATCCTGCGCAAAATTGGTATACGATATAAAATAAGAGTTGTAAGCTCCACCTCCATTTATGGCTACTGTGTTAGTATATGTTTTTCCGGTTTTAAAGAATAAATCAGACTGATCATATACCTGTGCAGGCTGGCCGTTAATTTTTAAGGTATCCATTCTTGCTCCCCACGATGTACTTGTTTTTTGGTTCACACCATCAAAATATACGCCATTTGAGCCAAGAGAATATTTATTCTGAATTTCTGGCAACAGCGGTTTCTCCATTGAAAAAGAAGAAGAAAAGCTAATACCAGGCTTTTTATTCAGGCTACCTGCTTTTGTTGTGATAATAATTACTCCTTTTGCACCATCAGATCCATATAACGCTGTTGCAGCACCACCTTTTAACACGTTAATGCTTTCAATAATATTAGGATCAAGATCGGCAATACGGTTTGTACCTGGACCCGAGTTGAGGTTACCAGTTTCATCATTATTAACCGGAATACCATCAATTACCATCAAAGCCTCATTGTTACCATAAAGGGAGTTTGCACCCCTGATTACAATACGCGATGAACTACCCGGTGTACCCGACGAACTTGTAATTTGCACACCAGAAACTTTACCTGCCAATGCGTTTACCAGGTTAGGCTCTTTCGACTGGGTAATCTGATCGCCTTTTACCTCCTGCGAGCTGTAGGTTAAATTTCGCTTATCACGTTTCACCCCTAAGGCAGTTACTACAATCTCATTCAGGCTTTGCTGGTCTTCACTTAATGTTATGGTTATGTTGCTTTGCCCGCTATAAGCAAATTCTTTGGTTGTATAACCAATTCCACTAAAAACCAGTGTAGCTGGATTTGCACTTTTAATTGAAAAGATCCCTTTCGCATCGGAAGAGGTGCCAATAGCCGTTCCTTTAACTTTTACCGATATGCCTGGGATTGGCAGCCCCGACGCATCTGTAATTTTGCCGCTAATTAGCGACGTTTGACCATAAATCTGCATGCAACAGAGCATAGTCAAAATGAACAAAGTAATCTTTAATCTGGTCATTGTATTCAGTTTAGTTAGTAATATGACCAAAATTAGGTTTATAAGAAGCCAGATAGAACGATGATTTTAACACGTATTAACCAGAAATTAACGCAAATGTTACAATCGTCGTAAATACGTTAATAAATTGTGATTTGTTTAACCGAATCAAACAAAATTTCGAACTATGGAGCCGATATTGAAGTAATTTGTTGGGTGTTTAGGCTTTCCGCCCCTCAACTGATTGTTTGTCCGCACTAACCAGATTTTCAGCACCGGTTTCGGCTGGTTAAGCGATAGCATAAAGAGTGTTGTCTTACACTATTTTCCTTGCCTACTGCCTTTTTACCGTTATTTCCTGCTCGCCATAAACCACACCATTATCAGTTACACCCTGTACAATAATTTTAAACTTTCCGGTAATATCACCAGTATTGAAATTCAAAGGGGTTTCGCCATTTACAAGCACCTGGTAGTTCCAATAAACCGTATCAAAGTTAATGGGTTCATTTTTGTTCAACACATCCGACACGTAAAACTCTTTAGGCAGGTTAATCCCTTTTAATATCACCAGATTCGATTTGAGCTCATCATCTGTGCAGCCATGGTAAACAACTGAACCACCTGCCCTGCCATCTCTATAAGTTTTACCTTTAACAGGCTCATGGCTGTCAAAATCACCAAAATGATTCGGGCAATTTAAAATATTGTACTTGCAAACATAATCGCCACACCTGTTATATCCTCTCCTAACCAAACTGTTACTGCTATCCTTGGTTTTATTAATTACCACATCTTTCAGTTTAATGCCTGCAACAGCGGTCATACTTTGGGTATTTTCGTCAGCTACGGCAGTTTTATTTACCTGCTGCACAAAATCCTGCAGACCTAGGTAAGTTTTAATATCATTTTGTGGCTCGTTAATCTTTAGCTCGTAGTTTTCATGTTTGACGGTAACTATACTTAACCACACATTGGGCTTGGCTTCTTTGGTAAGCAGACTAGCAAAAGGGATACTAAACTTACCGCTGCTATCGGTACTTAAAAAATTTATGTTAGTGCCAGCAATGGTACTTAAACTCATAGGGCCTGTTAAAGACTTCTTTTTCCGGGTTATATTTCCGTTATACTCCAGACTTGAAAGTACGTTAACAATTTCGCGCTTATCCAATTCTACTTCGGGCCATTTATACTTCCGCCATCCCTTTACCAAAAGCACATCGTTTAAATAGTTTTTATCTGCATATTTCAGTCCAAAACTATTGTTTGGGAAATCGGTCAGGTTATTGTTTAAGTAATAGGCATCAACAATGGTGTTATTATTAGACGGCAACAGCCGGTTTGCCCGCACGCAGGCAATCGAAACCAACCCGCTTAGAGGTGTATTCACCTTGTCAGTTATTTTCAGTTTTAGGTTTACTTGTCCGCGTGTTTGATATTCGCTTTTATCAGGCTCAACCATAACCTGGTTAATCCTGTCATAATGCGCAAAAAAGATTCTTTCCGCAAGGGGCTTGTAGTTACTATCTAAAACAGTTATAGTGTGCAATCCAACGGGCACCGAATCTAAATTAAACCTGATGTTTTGCATTTTACCAGCTTTTAAAGCTAAAGTGGTCTGTAAAAAAATATCCGAAAAATTATGTACCAGCACATGCACGTTAGCATTAACATTAGCTTCGAGCTGAGTTTTAAATTCATCATTACCAATGGCCGATGGCGTACTCAAAGCCACACCTTTATTTAGGGCAAGCGGTAAATGGTAAGACATAGCCTGCTGGCCATTTACCAGTAACTTTACGATATAGTGTTTTAATGATTTTGGCATGAGATAAAAAGCGCCAATGCCCATCGAACTGGTAGCAATGGTATCAACTGCGGCATTATCTTCATATAATACCCCTCGCGCCTTTATACCAGCCCCAGTTCCATCTTTTATCTCAAACCCCACTTTGCTCATTAAATCAGTAATCAGGTAGCCACCTTCCGGATAGAAACCTACTTGGTATTTTGGGCTATTCCTTATTGGAAGCTCAAATTTAACGTAGCGATTATGATTTCCCTTCTTAATGCTTATGGTTAACAGGTTGTTTGCCGCTGTAACTTTATCTGCAGGATAGTCGATCATCAATTCTCCAATGACACTGCTTTTGCCTGCCGCCGACTTTAAAACCTGTTTATCGCGTCCAATCTGATATTTGATTTGAGCATCTTCTACAAACCGGTTTTCACTTGTTAAAATTTTCAATAAAACGGTACCATTGCCCGTACGTTCATCATAAGGCTTAATTATAGATACCTAATCTACCAAAGGGCTTAATGTAGTCGATTTAATAGTAATGGTCTGAATAAATTCGGCATCGCACTTACCGTTTAAGGTGATGTTGGTATTGACTACAAAACGGTAAGCGCCTTCCGGCAACGAATCGGGGAGATTCAATGCACCATAACAAAACCCCTTATCCATTAAAAACTTTCCCTGGTATACCACGCTGCTATCTCTGTTGTGCACCAGCGATAAGTATAGGGTATGGTATTGTTTTATATCGGTTACCGTTTTAAGCAGGTAAGCGGTAAACCAAACCTGATCGTTATTGGTGTATACATTCTTATCAAAATGTACAAAGAGGTTCGAATGGGCAGTACTTAAACCATAATTGTTCAGGTTTGTAGCTACACTATCGAGTTTATGGTCTTGTGCCTTTGTAGATACACAAAGCAGCACCAATAAAAAAGTAATTAACCGGGACGTTGAAAGCATAGCGCATGTATGCTTAAAAATCAGCTTTTTATTTTAATTATTCAACTAATTATTCCATATAGGCTTCCACCCTTTTGAGCCAAAACATCCAGCTTTTTTTCCACAGCCTCATCTTTGATCAATTCAGGTGCGTGGTGGGGCTTTTTCCTTGCGTCAATAATCAACGAACCTTTACAGCCCCAGTGTTTATTAATGGTAAAATCGTTGATACCATATATATCAGCCGCCGGGTTGCTCCTTGTAAAAGCTACCCAAACCAGGTTATCAATATTGGCAGCCGTAAATTCTGCATCATCAGCCAATATAATTAAAGGTAAGCCAGATAAATCCTGATCAATCAAAGCCATATTCAATAAAGCAATTTCCGCGGCTGTTTTCTCCGGATTTAAATATTTGTCACTTTCTAAAACCAAAACCCCTGGAATGGCTATTTTCGGCTGATAAAATCCATCGCTCAATTTCAGTCCTTCAGGAGTCTTATTCCAAAGTTCACGCTGCTTATCTCCTGCTGCAGCAATTACTACCTTCGATCCGCTGTTTAATCCATCGCCGCTATAATCAAGTGTATCAATTGTAGTATTGGTATAAAAATGAACATCCCTCGTTAAATCGATCCGTTCCAAAATATGGGTAAGAAATGCTTCAATATGGTGTGTGCTTAAATGCTGATTATCTTCTTTGGCTGCAATAAACAGGTATTTAGCCAGACTCAATTGGTTTTTTCCCAGTATATGGTTCGCTATGGTTAATATTTCCTGAGGTCTGCGCGCTTTTAAATATGGGGTATAACGCTCACTACCGATGGCAAAGAGCAAAGGGTGAACGCCAGCCGCATCAACCGCATGAACTTCTTTTAAACCATGTATTTCCTGTGGTATGGCCGAGCCTGTAATTTCATGGATCAAAGCCCCAAAACTGGTATCCTCCTGTGGCGGACGGCCAACAACCGTGAAGGACCAAATGGCATCCTTTTTATGATATACGTTGTGCACTTTCATCAAAGGAAAAGGATGCGTTAAACTGTAATACCCCAAATGATCGCCAAAAGGCCCTTCTGGCTTATTTTCATTTGGGTAAACCGTTCCGGTAATAATAAAATCGGCATCTGCAGAAATGCAAAAACCTTCATCATCATAAAAATAACGGAAACGCCTATCGCCCAATGCACCTGCAAATGTCATTTCCGATAATCCTTCCGGTAAAGGCATCACTGCTGCTAAAGGATGTGATGGAGGTCCGCCAACAAAAATGCTTACTTTTAAGGGTTGGCCTAGTGCATTGGCTTTAGATTGGTGTACGCCAATCCCCCTATGGATCTGATAGTGCAACCCGATCTCCTGATCCTGGATATAATCGTTCCCCCCCAATTGGATGCGATACATGCCTAAATTTGCATTTAAAACGCCTGGTTTATCTATATCTTCAGTATAAACCTGCGGCATGGTAACAAAAGGGCCACCATCCATAGGCCAGTTTACAATTTGTGGTAACTGACTGATACTTGTTTTTAAAAATTTGCTTTTTGCAGAAGGTGTTTTAAGTGGCAAGGCCGATAAAGCCGACATTACTGAACCCGCATATTTAAATGGATTTTTTAATGCTTTTATCGGATCATTCCTTAATGATACCAGCTGTTGTACTTTTGGTAAAGTATCTCTAAAAATAAATTTCGATCGCTCTAATGTCCCAAACAGGTTTGAAACAGCAGGAAAAAGACTTCCCTTAACTTTTTCGAATAGTATTGCTGGTCCTTTATTTTCGTAAACCCTTAAATGGATGGCTGCCATTTCTAAATAGGGATCTACTTCTTCTTTTATTCTGATTAAATGACCGTA
The DNA here is from genome assembly GCF_018613605.1 of Pedobacter sp. ISL-64. GTDB lineage: Bacteria > Bacteroidota > Bacteroidia > Sphingobacteriales > Sphingobacteriaceae > Pedobacter. The sequence continues at coordinate 734,024 of NZ_JAGGPU010000006.1, forward strand.
CTTTTCGAGATCGGATACACATTCTGCTAAACTTTTGTATGCCATGCCCAAAGATAAATAATTAGATTTTCTCCGAAACAAAAAAGCCTCATATAAGCAGATTTTACAATAAAGCTACTTACATGAGGCTTTTAACCACCTAAATTATATTATTTCTTTCCTGCGAAAGAGCGCAACATCCAGGTATTTTTCTCTTTAAACTGCATAAAACGGTTAACCATATCGTTAGAACCATCATCTCCTGCCGCATCTGTAGCTTCTAAAAGTTCTCTTTCCAATTCGATCAATGCAGCCATATCATCTAAAATGGCATCAACCATATCAAGATCTTTAAGGCCAATGGTATCAATTTCTTTAATTTTAGATTCTTTAATATAATCGGCAAAACGGCTATGCGGTGCTTTACCCAAGGTTAATACACGCTCGGCTATCTCATCAATAGTTAATTGTGCATTGGTATATAATTCTTCAAACTTAACATGTAAAGTAAAAAAGTTCTGTCCTTTAATATTCCAGTGGCAACCTCTTAGTTTTTGATAATGAATGTGATAATTGGCCAAATAATCGTTTAAAAGATCTACAACTGGTTTAACTTCTTTTTCGTTTAAGCTTATTTCTTTAGCGTCCATTTTTTTATTATTTATATTGTTTTTTTGATGTCAACGTAACAAACCAAATTTATAAAAGTTTTGCGCAATTTTGTCTTTTGAACAATACGTTATTTATTAAATCGTTTAATATTCAACATTAAACGAAACAACCATTTTATAAACATTTGTTAATGAATAGCATATCGAATTTACAAAGTTAAGGTCATCTTATTTTTACTTGAAAACGAACAGCTCAACTTAAGATGGTTAACAATATTATTCGTATAATTGCTCCCTTTGACTTAAAAATTTACATAAAAATAAATGCATAAAATATATTTATCTGCTGTAGTGTTATTTGCCTTAAACATTGCAAATGCCAAAGCCAACACAGCAAGAGACTCTATCGGTGTAGAAAATAATAAAGGCAAAAAACTGATCGTTCACCAAACCGTAGCAAAAGACACTTATTATTCGATCGGGAGAAGGTATAATGTTTCGCCTAAAGATATCATGACCTTTAATGATAATAAATTCCTTCAGGTTGGGGTTATTATTAAGGTACCTACTAATGTTCCCTTTACAGCTACTGGCTCATCGAATACTGCAACACCTGGCTCTTCAACTGCTAATGTTATAGAACATACTATAAAGCCAAAAGAAAACTTAAATATGTTGGCCGAAAAATATGGCACAACCATCAATGAGATTAAAGCTTTAAATAACCTTAGCAGCAGTAATTTAAGCATCGGTCAGGTTTTAAAAATCCCTGCTAAAAATGGTGAACAAACTGCAACAGCTCTTCCGGTAACGCCACCAGCGAAAAACAATACAGAAACGCCTCAAGCCAATACATCATCTGCTGATCAAACCATGATCGAGCATACTGTTGCGCCTAAGGAGTTTTTAGGCAAAATAGCCGAGAAATACGGCACTACTGTTGAAGAAGTAAAAAAAGCCAATAACCTTTCGGGAAACAACCTGCGTATTGGCCAGAAACTTAAAATTCCGGCAACGAAAAATATCGACGAGAATAAAGTAGTAGCTGCTGCCGAAGAAAAACCGATACAGGATAACAAATCTACAGACGCAGCAGGAACACATACTGTTTTAAGAAACGAAACTATCTTCACCATCGCTAAACAATACGGCATTACCGCTTACCAGATTAGAAAACTGAACGATTTGCCTGATAACGCCATTACCATTGGACAGGTTTTAAAAGTACCGGGAGGGATTATTACAGATGTTCAGGTTCCGAAAGAAAAGCAGACAGAAGCCAAAGTAAAAGAGGTAGAAGCTAAAGTTAAAGAAGCACCAGCAGCAACAAGAGAAGAGAGTTTTATCCATACTGTAGCTACCGGTGAAAACATTTTTACCATTGCTAAAAAATATAATTTAACCGCTTATCAGATCAGAACAGCAAACAAACTGGAGGATAATGCGATTAAAGTTGATCAGAAGCTGATTATCCCTAAACCACCACAACCAAAATCGGTAAATGATTTATCTAAAGAAGAACAGGAAAATGAACCAGACAGTACTATGGTTAAAGACCCTAAACTTCGTCGCGATCCAAGTGTATATGGTTTAAGCCAGATCGAAGAAAAAGGAACCGCTGTTTGGATTGCAGACCAAGATCTGGACGGGACAAAAATGTTGGTTTTACACCGTACGGCACCAGTGGGCAGGGTAATTAAGATTACCAACCCAATGACTAACCGCACTACCTTTGCCAAAGTTGTTGGTAAATTTACAGAGAACGAATCCACAAAAGATGTTATAATTGTAATGACTAAAGCCGTAGCCGATTCACTGGGCGCTTTAGACAAACGTTTTTTTTGCAATTTAACATATAGTGCTCAATGAGTTTAAACAAAAAGCCATTTATAATTGGTATTGCCGGTGGTAGCGGATCGGGTAAAACATTTTTCTTAAACTGTTTTCTTCATCATTTTAAACAGGACGAAGTAACACTTGTATCGCAAGATGATTATTATATCCCTGCGGGCGAGATGACACAGGAAGAGAACAAGTTATACAATTTCGACCTCCCATCTACCATTGATAGTGCGCAGTTTTTGAGAGACATTAAGCAATTAATGAGTGGTGAAGTTGTTTACAAAAAAGAATATAACTTCAATAACCCATTAGCCGTAGTTAAAATTTTAGAAATTAAATCGGCACCAATCATTATTGTAGAAGGCCTTTTTATCCTCCACTTCAAAGAAATTGCCGCGCTGTTGGATCATGCCATTTTTGTTGATGCAGATGAACAGGTAGCTTTAGATCGCCGTATAAAACGCGATGGCTTGGAACGTGGTTACCCTGAAGATGATGTATTGTACAAATGGCACAACCATGTAGTGCCAGCCTATAAAGAATATTTATTGCCATATCGCGAACAATGCAATAAGGTGGTGATGAATAACACCAACGAACCTGAAGAAATTATCGGTATCACAGAAGATATCTCCAACGATTTAAGAAATAGTATTTTAGTAGATATAGCTTAACTTTTTTGAATAACATTAAAGCAGCAATGACGACCGCGATAGATCGTCATTTCGACCACAGTGTTCCAAAGGAACTCCTTCGGAGGAGAAATCTTAAATCTCATTTAAATAAATTTGATTCATAGATCTCTCCATTTCGCTGTGCTCCAGTCGAGATGACGACAAATGACGAGCTACCCGTGGCTAATGCCTCCAAAACGCCAATTTAATCCAATCTCATTTCAGGAATCTCTCCTTCTACTACCAGTCTTCCAGCTGTAGATTGTTGTATAAATTCGATACTTACGCCTGGTGCACGCTCCAAAAGTTTAAAACCACCTTCAGGTAAAATATCCAAAACGGCCAATTCAGTTACAATTTTTTTAATGCATTTTACACCGGTTAAAGGCAAAGTACATTTAGGTAATAATTTACTTTCTCCGGCTTTATTGATGTGCTGCATCGCCACAATGATATTTTTGGCTGATGCTACCAAATCCATAGCTCCGCCCATTCCCTTAACCATTTTACCGGGGATTTTCCAGTTGGCAATATCTCCATTTTCTGACACCTCCATGGCTCCCAGAATAGTCAGATCTACTTTTTGCGCACGGATCATCCCAAAACTCATGGCCGAATCAAAAATAGACGATCCTGGCAAGGTAGTAATGGTCTGTTTACCTGCGTTTATTAAATCGGCATCTTCCTCTCCTTCGAAGGGAAATGGCCCCATACCCAATAAGCCGTTTTCAGATTGTAACACTACGTTAATTCCCTTTGGAATATAATTGGCGACCAAAGTAGGTATGCCAATACCAAGGTTAACATAGTATCCGTCTTTTATTTCTTTAGCGATGCGCTGTGCGATTTCTTCTTTTGAAAACATATTTTTTTTTAATGATTGATTGAAAGAATTTCGAATGAGTGAATGAACCACCAATGAACTATTGAACCTTCCTCACCGTTCGTTGCTCGATTCTTTTCTCATAATCTTTCCCTTGAAAAATCCGATGAACATAAATACCAGGCGTATGGATATAATCTGGATCTAATTCACCAGCTTCTACCAATTCTTCTACCTCGGCAATGGTTACTTTACCTGCCATAGCCATTATAGGATTAAAGTTGCGGCTGGTAGACCTGAAGATCAAATTTCCAGCGGTATCACCTTTCCAGGCTTTAACAATAGCGAAATCTGCATCAAAGGCATATTCCATTAAATAATCCTTGCCATCAAAATTGCGCACTTCTTTGCCTTCTGCCACTTCGGTACCCACGCCCGCAGGCGTAAAAATTGCAGGCATACCATATCCAGCAGCCAGGCAACGCGTCGCTAAGGTACCTTGCGGAATAAGGTCTACTTCAAGTTCGCCACTCAGCAATTGCCTTTCAAATTCGGCATTTTCACCTACATACGAAGAAATCATTTTTTTAACCTGGCGTTGTTTCAGCATTAAACCAATACCAAAATCATCAACACCAGCATTATTAGAGATACAGGTTAAATTTTTCACCTGCTTGTTTACCAAAGCATTAATGCAATTTTCTGGAATACCACAAAGCCCGAAACCACCAAGCATGAGGGTAGCACCGTCTGATATATCTTTGATAGCCTCTTCAGCTCCAGATACCACTTTATTTATCATCTTATGAATTTTTTGGTTAGTTCGCTAAATTACAAATTGCCGTCAAAAATGTAGCATTTATAATTTTTAAATCTTCCAGGAATATTAATTAATTGGAATTAATCTAAATAACTATTACCTTTGTGCTGCAATGATTTACGAGAGAGAAGAAAGTCTATTCATATTACCCACCGATCCTGAATTTCAAAAAGGCATGGGTTTTATTTTCAGCTGTACGGCTGAGCATAAAAAATGTTGTGAGAAATTCAAAAAAGGTAAACGCTGTAAAAAGTGCCCCGGACGGAAAAAATAATTAATCTACTTCGCAATTTCTACAATTTTATCATCGCTTCCATTACTGGTACAGATATAAATTTTCCCTTCTGGCGATTGGCAAACAGCCCTTATCCTACCATAAGTGTTTACATAAAAATCTTTCGTTGCTGTAATTTTTGTTTGAGCATCATCTAATTTAAGCTGCATCAATTTAGTCCCTTTTAATACTGCCAATAGTAACGAATTTTTAAACTGCGGAATATAATCTGAATTGTAATAAGCTAAACCACTAGGCGCAATAGTTGGTGTCCAATTGATTAATGGCTCTACCACATTGTTCGAACTGCAAAACGATTGTTCTCCACTTTCATTACAAAAACCTTTAATATTTGGCCATCCGTAGTTTCTTCCCTTTTCGATAATATTAATCTCATCATCAGAATCCGGGCCATGCTCTGAAGAGAAAATTTTATTGCCTACCTGGGTCAATCCTTGTGCATTTCGATGTCCTAAAGACCAAACTGGGTTATTTGGATAAGGGTTATCACCGGGGATCGAGCCATCTAAATTTATCCTTAAAATTTTCCCCGCTAAGGAATTAACATTTTGAGGATTGCCAGTATCAGCAGCATCGCCAGTACTGATAAATAGTTTACCGCCACTGATCAGCAAACGCGAACCATTGTGGATTGAAGCAGCAGGAATCTGATCCAATAATACCTGCGGACTCGTTAAATTTCCTCCGCCGTAAGTATAACGTACAACTTTAGCTTTATAGGTACTACCATAGCCATAAATTACATAAACGTATGGGTTACTGGTAAAATCGGGATGGAGTGTCATTCCAAGCAAGCCACCTTCTCCATTGGTGCGTACTTCGGTTATGGTAAGTAAAGGCGTTACTTGCCCATTGGCAGGATTTAAACGACTAATTTTACCTGCTTTTTCGGTAAACCAAATGAAATTATCAGGTCCATACACTATTTCCCAAGGAAGGCTCAATCCGGATACAACTACTTTTGATTTTAATTCTACATCAGGTAAAGTACCTGGATTGTCGTTATCATCACCATTCTTTTTGCAATTTGTAACGAATAGCATTACAAATAAACAGAGTAGTATTGCCCTCATAACCGTAACGTTTTAGAAATAACAACGTTACGGTTATAAAGTTTTATTTTTATTGGGATAGGTCGTCATTTCGAGCATAGTGCAACGAAGCCGAGAAATCTTTTAAACTAAGTTTACAAAACCTCAAAGATCACTCCAATACGGTCGAGATGACGATGATCGGGTGGATTTTCTGTGTTTTTGTTCGATTCTAATGAGCGCATAATAGTTCTGCGATTTTATCGCGAAATATAATTAGAATGTCAGATGGTAACATCCGACATCACTATTATCTAATTAATAATATAGATCTCTCCATTACGTTGCACTCCAGTCGAGATGACGCTTGGATAACTCAAATCTCATGTCTCAAATCTCTCATCTCACAACATCAATTCAAATACACATAAGTAATCCCATCCCCACCTCTATCAGCATGTTCATCTTCCATCCTATTTACCTGACTATATTTACGCAGGTATTCTCTGATCATTTTCCGCAAAATGCCATCACCTTTACCGTGAATCAGTTTAATGGACGGAAAGCCGAGCATAATGGCTTTATCTAAATATTTCTCTACTTCAAAGAGGGCGTCTTCAGTTCGTTTTCCACGAAGATCAAGTTCGGCCCTGAAACCAGATACGGCATCATTCATGCGCCCTGCAAAAGAATTTGCACTGCTTTGAACTACTTTTTTAGCTTCGCGGTTACTCACCTTTTGAACGCGGTTCTTTTTAACAGTCGATCGTAAATCGCCAATAGCCAAAACCAATTCATTGCGGTTAATTTCTAAAACCTGACCAATGGTTTCACTATCTGTAAATTTCACTAAATCACCAATTTCAATTTCACCGCCAACAATTACCTGTACTGGTTTAGGGCGCTCTTTCGGAATAGTATTTTTAACCAGCTCTTTTTGCAAATTCTGGCGGAGCTCTTTAGTTACTTCTTTATCAGCTTGCTTTTCCTTAATCTCAGCGATGGTATTTTCAACCAGTTTATTGGCATTTTTAATAATATTCTGCGCCTCTTGTTTCGCCTCTTTAATCAGTACCTTTCTATTCTCCTCTAAAAAGCTTTTCAACTTTTCATTTTCGGCAACCAGGTTTTTAGCTTTATTCTGCTGATTGGCTAAACTTACTTTGGCATCGTACACATTTTTCTTTTCGCGCTCCAGATCAACAAGCATGGTATCTACGCGGTTCTGGTTAGATCCTGTTTTTTCTTTAGCCAGCTCGATTACCTCTTTTGGCAAACCAATATTCTGAGCGATTTCGAATGCATAAGAACTACCAGGTTTACCCATTTCCAAAATATAAAGTGGTTTCATTTTGGCATTATCAAAAAGCATTGATGCATTTTCCAAACCAGGTGTATTACCTGCAAAAAGCTTTAAATTAGAATAATGGGTAGTAATTACCCCCCTCACCTTTTTATTGTTCAACACCTCTAAAACAGCTTCAGCCATTGGTCCCCCAAACTGCGGATCGGTTCCGGTACCAAACTCATCAATCAGCACCATCGTTTTTGGCGAAGCATGTTCTACAAAATAGCGCATCTTCTTTAGGTGTGCACTGTAAGTACTTAAATCACTTTCTATAGATTGGTCATCGCCGATATCGGCAAAAATATTTTCAAAAATACCCACTTCACTATTCGCATCAACCGGAATTAACAAACCTGTTTGCAACATAATCTGCAAAAGGCCAACGGTTTTCATACAAACCGATTTACCGCCTGCATTTGGTCCTGATACCAATACCACCCGGGTTTCGGCATCTATATGGATATTTAAAGGTGTGACCGTTTTCTTTTCGGCGGCAAATGAAATCGATAATAAAGGGTGCCTTGCATTAATCAGCTTGGTTTTAGGCTCTTTTAACAAACCTGGCATCTCAGCTTCAATATCCATCGCAAATAAAGCCTTTGCACGAACAAAATCCAGTTTGGTAAGGAAACCATGGTAAGAAAGCAATAGTGGCGAATATGGCCGCAAATCGTCCGTTAGCGCAATTAAAATCTTAATAATTTCCCGGCGTTTGTCAAACTCTAAGTCGCGCAGCTTATTATTTAGGGTAAATACTTCTTCAGGCTCAATGTAAACCGTCTGCCCTGTTGCCGATTCATCGTGTACAAAGCCCTTGAGTTTACGCTTGTTCTCGGCCAAAACCGGAATACACATTCTACCATCACGAATGGTTAAACTACCATCGGCAACCCAGTTATTGGCAATCGCCTGCTTGTAGATCGAATCCATTCGCTTACGCACATCTTGTTCAGCTTTCGAAATGGCAGAGGTAATCTCCTGCAATTCTTTTGATGCATTGGGTTTGATCTTTCCTTTGGCATCTATAACGCTTTCTATTTTACGAAGGATCGTTTTTTCGATCGGCAGATGCTCAAATAAAGCTTCTAATGTAGGGTATACTTCTGCACGTTCTTCGAAAAAACGGAGTACCGAGAAAACCGTATGCAACGAAGTATATACCTGAAACCACTCATCTTCCAATAGATAAGTGCCTTCAACCCTGATTTTTTCAACCAGCGACTTAATATCAAAAAAGGTATTAATCTGTAGTGGTTCCTGATTTTGCAGGATACTTTTAAACTCGTTTGTTTGTCGTAGAAACTTATCAATCTGATCAAAACGGTTCATCACCTGCATCTTCTCTACCATTGTTTGCCCCATCGGACTTAAACAATGTTTGCTAATCAGTTGCCTGATCTCAACAAAACCTAAACGTTCTAAACAGTTTTCGGGATATAACATATTATTGTACAATAGCTGGACTTCGAACTACTTCCGATACGCCAGCTTTTTTTATATTAATTAATGAATCGGCCTGTTTTTTCTTCTTTGCAATTTCAGCAACTGCTTTAACCTTCGATAAAGAATCTGGTTTCATTTTTTTTCTGATCGCAAGAGAATCGGCCTTAAATTTCTTTGCTATCACTAAAGAGTCGGCTTTAAATGCTTTTTTCTTTATTATCAGATCAGCTAATGCCGTTCCCTTTTTTTGCTTGGCTAACAATTTTTGTATGTTTTTATACATCGCCTCTAATGCTACAGGGTTGGTATTATACCATATTAAACTCTTGTTATATTCGGCAGAATCTGTACCAAATTTTTTATAAATCCCTTTATAATAAGCTGATGCCACCTTCTTTGCTGAATCTACTACATAAATGCTTGAAAGGTAGCCATCAACAATGTGCATATCGTATAAAATCTTTTCCATTTTATCAGGTTTAATAATGCCATCAGGTATACCAGGTTTGCAACCAAACCATAATATAGCTGTCATTAAAACCCATATTAATCTCTTCATGCTTAATTTAAATATTATTTTTTGCCCAAATTGCGGCAAGGTTATTAATTTTACCAAAAATAGTTATAAATGAGCATAGCTGATAATCTTAAACAATATAAAAGCGAAGTTGAATCAGGCGGGGTAAAACTAATTGCCGTTTCAAAAACACAACCAGTAGAATCAATTTTAGAAGCCTACAACGCCGGACAGCGCATTTTTGGAGAAAACCATGTACAAGAAATGGTAGATAAACAGGCACAACTTCCAAACGATATCGAATGGCACCTTATTGGCCATTTACAAAGTAATAAGGTAAAATACATTGCCCCTTTTGTAAAACTTATTCATGGGGTAGACAGTTTGAAACTGCTACAGGAAATCAATAAACAAGCGGCAAAAAACAAACGCGTAATTGATTGCTTATTACAGGTTTACATTGCAGATGAAGACACTAAATTCGGACTTGGTTTTGATGAAGTAATCGAATTGCTACGTGCCGAAGACTTAGCCGAATTGAAAAATATCCGTATTGTGGGCTTAATGGGCATCGCCACCAATACCAAGAACGAAAAACAGATTACGACCGAATTTCACGAACTAAAAGTATTTTTTGATGGCATTAAAGTGAGTTTTTTCCGTAAAGACGATGCTTTTAAAGAAATATCGACCGGAATGAGTGCAGATTATAAAATTGCAATTGAAGAAGGCAGTACAATGGTACGCATTGGTAGCAGTATTTTCGGAAAAAGGGTAATCAAACATTTCAAAAACGATATTACGACCAACTAATATGGATTTTAACATCAGATTTGCGACTGCAGAAGATTGTCCAAGAATATTGGAATTAATTAATGAGCTCGCCATTTATGAGCGTGCCCCTGAAGAAGTAACGGTTACTTTAGATCACTTTATCGATGCTGGTTTTGGCAAAGCCCCAGTATGGAAAGCTTACGTAGCCGAAGTAAATAATATAATTGTGGGCTTCGCATTATACTATACACGTTACTCTACATGGAAAGGATGCAGGTTATATCTCGAAGATTTTATCGTAACAGAAGAATTTAGAGGAAAAGGTCTGGGTAAAGTATTATTCGAAAAAGTGATAGAAGAGGCTAAAAACGGTAATTATAGCGGCATGGTTTGGCAAGTATTAGACTGGAACGAGCCGGCAATAAACTTCTACAATAAATATAAGGCACATTTAGAAAGTGGCTGGTTAAACGCAGCTTTCTCTAAAGAACAAATCAAGGCATTTTAATATGGATATTTTTAAGTTTGGTGGTGCCTCGGTAAAAGATGCAGATGGAGTGAAAAATCTGGCCAATATTGTCCGCGATTACAAAAAAGGAAATTTACTGATTGTGATTTCGGCGATGGGTAAGATTACTGATAAACTGGAAAAGTTAACGCAGGCATTCTTATCACAAAGTGACGAAGCGCATGCAATTTTTGATGAGATTAAACATTTCCATTTCAGTATTATAGATGAGCTGTTTCAAGGCAAAGCCAATCCTGTTTATGATGATGTGGCTAACACATTTGTTGAAATTGACTGGCTGATTGAAGATGAACCGGATAACAACGCTGATTACATTTACGACCAGATTGTATCTATCGGCGAAGTGGTTTCTACAAAAATTGTGGCAGCCTGGTTAAACGAAACAGGTAATAAAGCCCTTTGGGCTGATGCACGGAATTATATCCAGACTGACAATACCTACCGCGAAGGAAAAGTAGATTGGGCAAAAACCAATCAGATTATACAAAAAGACTTATTACCACTCTTAACCGACAACATTATTGTCACACAAGGATTTATTGGCGGCACCAGCGAAAACTACACCACAACTTTAGGCAGGGAAGGTTCTGATTATTCGGCAGCCATATTTGCTTCCTGCTTAGATGCTGCTGCACTAACCATCTGGAAGGATGTTCCCGGGGTATTAAATGCAGATCCGAAATGGTTTGACGAAACAGAAAAAATTGCCCAGCTTTCTTATCACGATGCGATAGAGCTTACTTATTATGGCGCAACGGTAATCCATCCAAAAACAATAAAACCACTTCAAAATAAAGGGATTCCGCTTTTTGTAAGGTCATTTATCCAACCAGAAGGCTCAGGAACAGCAATTACCAAAGAAAATAACCCATTGCCTATCCCCTCTTTTATCTTTAAGGTTAACCAGGCGTTGATTTCTATTTTCCCAAAAGATTATTCTTTTATTATCGAAGAAAACCTGAGCAATATTTTTGAGCTTTTCCATACACACCGGATCAAAATCAATACCATGCTCAATTCTGCTATCAGCTTTTCGGTAAGCGTTGATGATCATCCTACTCAAATTGAAAAACTGATCAAAGACCTTTCTCAAGAATTTACAGTAAAATACAACAAGGGCCTGGAACTGGTAACCATCCGCTATTATAACCAGCAAACAATAGACCGTGTAACAGTTGATAAAGATATTTTATTGGAAGTGAAGAGCCGTCATACCTGCCAGATGGTGATGAAGAATAGGGTCTAAAACTTATAATATCATTAACTTAAAAAACATTGTCATCCTGAGCTTGTCGAAGGACAAGTATCTTATTTATTTGAGATTACCTGCAGGTCTTCGACAGGCTCAGACTGACAATAGCGCCTACCCTTATAACAAGTACCTGAATTTAAACAATGAACAATAAACTTTTAGCCAAAGCCGTACAAGACTATATCAGCACAAATTTAAATGCAGATGTAAATCAGATTGCTTTAGCAAAAAGTCCGTTCGAGGGTATTACTGCAGCCGAACTGGCCACACAAATTACCGCAAAAAAAAAATCAGAAAAAAAATTACCCACCTGGTTTAACACTCAAGGTATTTACTACCCTCCTGTATTATCCATCGAACAAACTTCTTCTGAAATTACTGCTAAATACAAATCTAAACTAGCTAAAGGCAATACTTTAATTGATATTACCGGAGGTTTCGGGATAGACAGCTATTACTTTTCTAAAAAGGTAAAAGCGGTTACACATTGCGAAATTAACCCTGAACTATCTGCAATAGCTAAACATAATGCGCAGGCTTTACATATAGCAAATATCGAATTTAAAGCAGAAGACGGAATTGCTTACCTCCAGACTAGTGATGCATCATTTGATACGATTTATGTAGATCCTGCCCGAAGGGCCGAAAAGGGCAAAGTTTTTATGCTAAAAGACTGTACACCCGACATTGCAAGTAATCTGGATGCCTTATTAGAAAAATCTTCGAGGATAATCGTCAAAACTGCTCCTTTACTCGATATTTCAGCAGGATTATCAGAATTGAAACAAGTTAGCGAGATTCATATTGTGAGTTTAAAAAATGAGTGCAAAGAACTCTTATGGATTATCGATAAAGATTACAATGGTGATACGAAAATTATAGCTGTAACCCTAAATAACGGGATTGAGAAAGATTTTTCCTTTTACAGATCAGCTTCAAATGGTTCAATTCAGTTTATTGACGATTTAAACACTGGTGATTACTTGTACGAACCAGATGCTGCTTTACTAAAATCGGGCGCTTTTAATTTAATTGGCACAACTTACAATCTTTTAAAACTACATCCTCAAACACAGCTGTTTAGTTCGGCTATTGTAAATGAAGATTTCCCAGGCAGGATATTTAAAATTGAAGTTGTACTTACTACCGCGGCACTTAAGAAACAAGAAAATTTAAGGGGAAATGTGATTGTACGGAACTATCCGGCAAAGCCTGAAGATTTAGTTAAGAAATATAAAATAAAAGCAGATCAAAATCAGTTTTTAATTTTCACCAAGGTGGGCAATGGAGAAAACATCGTTGTTAAAGCATCAATTATACAGTATTATTAGGTTGTCATTCTGAGCGTAGCGAAGAATTTGCAACCTATGAATTACTACTTTTACTTACACGATATACTCCTCATCGTGAGATCGTCATTTCGACTGCAGTGTTCTAAAGGAACTCCTTTGGAGGAGAAATCTATAATAGAGTAACGACTTAATAGATCTCTCCGTTCCGCTATGCTTCAGTCGAGATGACGATTTCGTTCAAAATGACAAAGCTATATAGCACAAAAAGCCACTCAATAGAAAGGCTTTTTGTGGTGATGAAGAAGTAATCTTTATATTATTGCTTAAACTTTCTTAACATTTACTGCCTGTAAACCTTTTCTGCCTTCAGCTACTTCAAATTCTACTGTATCGTTTTCTTTCAAGCTTTCGATTCCACCTAAAACATCTTTAAAATGTACAAATAAGTCCTTATTGTCTTCTTGTACAATAAATCCAAAGCCTTTTTGAGTGTTAAACCATTTAACTTTTCCGGTTGCCATAAAAAAATAAAAAATTGTATAAAATAATTAAACCTTTTACGCCTTGATCAGCATTTCATTTAACCAATTGAGTATTAATACGAATAAAACAACCAGCTTAAGCGTTAATATTGAAACAAAACTACCAAATATAATAAATTATGAATGTAATGCAAGCCATTTCTGACCATTCAACAAGAATGTTGCGTTATTAAATAAAATTTTTGGATTATTTATTTGGTTGAGGTGTAGTACGTAAATATGGTTTAATTACTTGGTGTCCTTTAGGAAATTTAGCTGGAATATCTTCCGTTTTAATGCTGTTTACCACAATTACATCTTCTCCATCTTTCCAATCGGCAGGCGTAGCCACACTATAATTGGCCGTAAGCTGTAAAGAATCAATCACACGTAACACTTCATTAAAATTTCTTCCTGTTGATGCTGGATAAGTAATGATTAATTTCACCTTTTTATCAGGACTGATTACGAACAACGAGCGAACCGTTAAAGTTTCTGAAGCATTCGGGTGGATCATATCATAGAGATTTGCCACTGTTTTGTCCGGATCTGCAATAATCGGAAATTCGACAGAAGTATTTTGAGTTTCGTTAATATCATTAATCCATCCTTTATGCGACTCGGCAGAATCAACGCTTAAGGCCAAAACCTTAACGTTTCTTTTTTCAAATTCACCTTTTAAAGCTGCAGTTCTACCCAGTTCTGTGGTACAAACAGGGGTATAATCGGCAGGGTGAGAAAACAATACTCCCCAGCTGTCGCCTAAATAATCGTAAAAATCTATTTCGCCAATGGATGTGTTGGCTTTGAAATTCGGTGCGGTATCGCCTAATCTTATACTCATGATATTATTAATTTAATTTTGACTAAAACAAATCTAAACAATACTATACTAAATACATAGATTTAATATTATTTTAAGACCTCCAAATTACAATTCCAATAAAAAACCCTGAAGAATCAATCTTCAGGGTTTAAGAATATTAATTTGTTTGGGGTATTGCGTTAGTATGCTTTTATCATAAATACATAATCCTGTATTTTTTCGATTTGTTTGGTGCGTTTTAAACCAGACAGCAAGCTCTTCTTGTTGGCAGAAAGTTTATTTACACCTAGTGAATCCTGAGGAATGGCCCTCATTGCCTCTAAAATATATTTTGATTTAATGGCAAAAGCTGCACCTTCAGTCTGATCAGGCTTACCACTAATAATACCTACCAAATTTCCGTTATTATCTAGAACAGGACCACCGCTATTACCCGGATTAACTGAAATGGCCACCTGATACTGAGTGGTATCACCAATAAAACCATTTTTAGAACTCACGTAACCTTCTCCAAGCACAGCATCATCTTTTGGATAACCTAAGGTATATACAATTTCACCAATGTTGCTTGTATTCCTTTTAATGGTGTATGGAATAGATGACAAGTTACTGAAGTGTTTATCGTTTATTTTAAGAATTGCAATATCGTTTTGAGGATCTGTGTAAACTGACTTTACCTTGAACGATTCTCCTCTACTGTTTTGCACATATAAAGAATCAGCGCCATTAATAATATGCAGGTTGGTTAAAATGTAACCATTTGTAGAAATGGCAAAACCAGTACCACCAAAACTATTCTGAGCATTTGGCTTACCAGAAGTTGTATTATTATGCTTAATATTTCTGATTAAGCTATTTTGTGTTTTAATAGCATTATTTACCTGGTTGCTTAACTGCCTGTAACGTTCTGCCTGTTGAGTATTATGCTGAATAGAGTAAATAGAAACCAGAGAGAGTACAACGAAAGATGCTGCAACTGCAATTGCAGATTTATGTTTGCGCCACAATTGAACCACACGTGACGGATGAGGCCTAAGTGTAGAAGCCAAACCCTCCACATCAATTTCTGAATGAATATGATTTAACTGTTCTTTTAAGCGCAACTGCTCAGCAAATGTTCCCATAGATTCTAAAAAGAACTTATGCGAAACTACTTTATGGTCTACTGTGGCATCATTACGACGTAACTGTTCAAAAGCTTCAGTTTCCTGTGCATTAAGTTTACCTAAAAGGTAATCTTCAATAATTGCATCTAACTCCAAATCGTTTCTCATTTCAAATTATGGTTGAAAAAATATTTTCTTTAACCTTTGCAGGCATTTATATTTCTGCGTTTTTGCATTATCGGTATTGGTATAACCAAACTTTTCGCAGATATCCTGCATGGATAAATTGTGGATATAAAAATCCTGAATAATGGTTTTACAAGGTTCGCCCAGATGATCGAGCGCCGATTGCATTTTTACAAAAGCAGCATCCTTTTCTTCATGATGCTCTACATCTTCCTCAACAGCAAATACATCTTCATAATCAGTAATATTACCGGCTTTTTTACTGTTTAGGCTAAGTTTTTTTAGCCAAATACGCCGACATACCGAATAAATGTAGGTTTTGAGTTTGCTGCTCAGCTCAAAATTGCCTTCCTTAATTTTGTTATATAAAATTATTATACCTTCCTGATAAACATCTTTTGCATCATCTTCATCACCGTTATTATTCAGGATAAATTGCAAAACCATTGCATAATAAGCCTTGTATAACTTGTTAAGTGTATCTTCTGAGTTATTTAGAATACCTAAAATAACCTCTCTATCTGTTGGAACTGAACTCTTTAAACTGTTATTCACTAGTTAATACATTTTTCTATAAATAGTAACCCAATATTAGACAAAAAAATATTTATAGCTACTATAATTGCTTAATACAAACTTAAAGCAAACGGTAACCCAAACCTCAAAAAAAAATATTTTAACTTTTTTGTAAATTATCGGGTTACCTTTTTACCTTTGCGGCATTAATAAGAAATTAATTACTTAAAAAAATTCAAAAATGAAAAATGCATTCAAATTAGGCTTTTTAGCTTTAGCTTTATCTTTATCAGTTGTTGCTTGTAACTCAGAAAAAAAAGCTGAAGGTACTGATACTACTTTAACTGATTCTTCTACTATCGTTACTGATACTACTGCAAAAGATACTACAGTTAAAGATTCTACAGTAAAAGATACAACTGTAAAAACTACTACAACTACAGAAGAAGTTAAACACTAGTCTAACTTTACTCATAAAAAAGGCTCCTGATGTAAAATCGGGAGCCTTTTTATTTTTTTTACTTTTTTTTTATTTTTTTGGGTTACCTTTTTAAATAAGTGGTATTAACAGGTAAATTAATTAATTACTTAAAAATACTCAAAAATGAAAAATGCATTCAAATTAGGCTTTTTAGCTTTAGCTTTATCTTTATCAGTTGTTGCTTGTAACTCAGAAAAAAAAGCAGAAGGTACTGATACAACAGCTACAGATTCTTCAACTATCGTTACTGATACTACTGCAAAAGATACTACAGTTAAAGATTCTACAGTAAAAGATACTACTGTAAAAACTACTACAGAAAAAACTGAAGTTAAACACTAGTCTAACTTACTTATAAGAAAAGCCTTTGGAAATTCATTTTCTAAAGGCTTTTTTATTTTATCAGAAAAACGGGTTACCTTTTATCATTTTAGGCATTAACAGTATATAGTAACCCTAAAACAGATATCAAAATGAAAAATGCATTCAAATTAGGCTTTTTAGCCCTAGCTCTATCTTTAACAGTTGCTGCTTGCGGCGAATCAGGTAAAAAAGCTGATGGTGCTGACACAACAGTTACAGATTCATCAACTATTATTACTGATACTACTGCTATTGATACTACAGTTAAAGATTCTACTGTAAAAGACACTACAGTTAAAGCTACTACTACAAAAGAAGAAGTAAAACACTAATTATTTTTACTAAATAACATAAAAAAGGTCGCGTTTTCATATCGCGACCTTTTTTATTTAAGAAAACAGGATTAATTCTTGTCTTTTTTGTATAAATTAGTAATTAATTAATTTTCAAAACCAAACAAATTAAAAAAAAATGAAAAATGCATTCAAAATGGGCTTCTTAGCTCTAGCTTTATCCCTATCCGTTGTTGCTTGTAAATCAGAAAAAAAAGATGGCGCAACTAATTCATCTAAAGTTGATTCTACAGTTGTAGATACTACTGTAAAAGATACAACCGTTAAAGACACTACAGTAAAAGACACAACTAAAAAATAGTTTTAGCTATTACTCCAAAAAGCCTTGGAAATTCTAAGGCCTTTTTTATTTTATATTAATTTCTAGGAATCAAGACCTTAAAATCCATCAATTGTAGTAAATTTGCGGCAAAAATATAATCCGCATAATGAATTTAACATCACTACAAGCTATTTCACCAGTTGATGGCCGTTACAGAAAAACAACCGAAAGTTTAGCTGCTTACTTTTCTGAAGAAGCCTTAATCAAATACCGTGTTTTTGTAGAAATCGAATATTTTATCGCACTTTGCGAAATCAACCTGCCTGGCTTAGAAAATTTTGATAAAAATCTTTATGCCCAATTGCGCAAAATCCACGAAAACTTCTCAGAAGTTGATGCCTTAGAAATTAAGGAAACTGAAAAAGTAACCAACCACGATGTTAAAGCTGTCGAATATTTTATCAAAAGTAAATTCGATGCGCTATCACTTCAGCACTATAAAGAGTTTATCCACTTCGGGTTAACCTCTCAGGACATTAATAATACTGCCATTCCTTATTCTATTAAATTAGCATTGAATGAAAGTTATTATCCGGCAATTAATACACTGATCGAAAAGATAAATGCCTTGGCTACAGAGTGGAAAGATATTCCGATGTTGGCACATACACATGGCCAGCCGGCCTCTCCTACCAAATTAGGCAAAGAGTTTTTGGTTTTTGCCGAACGCTTGGCTATTCAGGTAGAAAGTTTAAAAAACATCCCTAATAGTGCAAAATTTGGTGGCGCTACTGGAAACTTCAACGCACATCATATTGCTTACCCTACAGTAAACTGGGTTAATTTCTCTAACCAGTTTGTTAACGAGACTTTGGGCTTAACACGTGCACAGCACACTACACAAATTGAACATTACGATCAATTTGCAGCTCAATGTGATGCTTTAAAACGTATAAATAACATTATTATAGATTTGGACAGAGATATCTGGACATATATTTCTAAAAACTATTTCAAACAGAGAATCAAAGCAGGAGAGATTGGTTCATCGGCTATGCCACATAAGGTTAATCCGATCGATTTCGAAAATGCTGAAGGAAATGCAGGAATTGCCAATGCTTTGTTCGAGTTTTTCGCTGCTAAATTGCCAATCTCACGCTTACAGAGAGACTTAACCGACTCTACTGTTTTAAGAAACGTAGGCGTTCCTTTTGGACATACCTTAATTGCTATTAATTCTACGCTACGCGGATTAAACAAGATTTTATTAAATGAAGCTGCTTTACATGCCGATTTGGACGAAAACTGGGCAGTTGTTGCCGAGGCTATTCAAACGGTTTTAAGAAGAGAGAACTACCCTAACCCTTACGAAGCCCTAAAAGAATTAACCAGAACAAATTCAAAAATCAATGCAGCAAGCATTGCTGAGTTTATTGAAGGTTTAGCAGTTTCTGAAGCTGTTAAGGTGCAATTGAGAACGATTACACCTTTTAATTATACTGGCGTTTTCTAGTCAAATTAAATTGACGTTAAGCAGACAGCTTACAAAGGTTTTATTAGTGAGTAATTGTTAATTTTGTTTATTCAAATTGATTAAGACATGACGATTAACGTATATACAGAACAGACTCCAAATCCAGCTACCATGAAATTCATGGTAAACAAGCTGTTAATAAATGGCAGTGAGGATTTTGCAACTAAAGAGAGCGCAGAACATTCGCCTTTTGCTAAAGAGTTATTTAAGTTCAACTTTGTTTCTGGCGTTTTTTTCGCCAGCAATTTTGTTACCATTACCAAAACAGATGACGCAGAATGGGCTGATATTGAAGCTATTTTAAAAGAATTTGTTAAGGGCGCTGTAGAATCTGAATTAAAAATTAAAGAAGCAACTACCGAAGAAGCTCCTGCTTTTGAGGGTACAGAAACCGAAATTAAAATTCAGCAGATTCTGCATGATTACGTACGCCCAGCTGTTGAACAGGATGGTGGTGCAATTACATACAAATCATTCGATGAAGGTGTGGTTACAGTAGAATTACGTGGTTCTTGCAGTGGTTGTCCATCTTCTACCATTACGCTTAAATCTGGTATCCAAAACTTATTGCAGAGAATGGTGCCGGAAGTTACAGAAGTTGTTTCTGAAGCGCTTTAAAATTGTGCATTTTTCATAGTACATATAGTGAAAAGGTCCCGATGAGAATCGGGACCTTTTTTGTTATGCGCGTTCAGTTTCGTCATCTCGACTGAAGCACAGCGGAATGGAGAGATCTACAAGTTAATTTTAATATCTACAGATTTCTCCACTACGGTCAAAATGACGATCTACGAAGGTAGCACCTTAAAAATACTGCTTAATCGCAGTTAACATTTCAGCAGTAAGTTTACCATTGGTAGCCAAAATCTCTCTTTTTTCAAAGTAATCATTTCCACCTGAGAAATCGTAAACCTCTCCTCCAGCCTGCTGCACAATAAAGCATCCGGCTGCAAAATCCCATTGCTGCAGATTGTATTCAAAAAAAGCATCGAAACGTCCACAAGCTGTATATACCAAATCTATTGCTGCCGCACCAATTCTACGTACACCGTGGCTTTTCTGCATCATTTCGGTCAATAATTTTAAGTACTGAGGCTGTTTATCAAACTGATAATATGGAAAACCCGTCGCCAACAAACTTGAACGCAGATCAGGATTTATAGAAACTTTAATTTCTTTCTTATTCATAAAAGCAAGTCCGCCTTTATACGAATAGAACATTTCTCCCCTGTTTAATTCGTAAACTACACCAATTACAGGTAATCCATCTTCATAAAGCGCCACACTTATACCGTAAGTTGGAATGCCATGGATAAAATTGGTTGTACCATCCAAGGGATCAATTATCCAGGTATGGGTTTTACCTGTACGGTTAATGGTTTTCTCTTCGGTTATGAAACCCGCATCGGGAATTAATTTTTCGAGATTTTGAACCAGTTTCTGCTCTGCTGTCTTATCAACATAAGAAACCATGTCATTTAATCCTTTGTATTCTATTTTTTGAACATCGAACTGCATTGCTTCTTTACGGATAAAATTTCCTGTAAGCCTTACAATCGATATTACTTTTGTACACAGTAATTCGTAATTCATAACTATTTAACAGTAAAACGAGGCGTTTATTGGATGATAAATGAACTTATAGGGCATTAAGCCAGTTGATTCCTGTTCCTTAAAGCATAAGCACTTAATGCGATGCCGCCAACAACAAGAAAAGTAGAAATCATTTCTGCCTGGGTAAAAGACAAACCAAAAACATGGTATTTAGAGTTTACACGGATTAATTCTATGCAAAAACGCTCAATACCGTTCAAGATCATGTAAATACCAAACATTAAACCAGGCGCTTTTATTTTATCTCTGATTCGCCATAAAAAGGCAAAAAGGATTAAACATATAATTACTTCGTAAATTGGCGTTGGGTAAACACCTTGTGCCAATTCGTTGCAAAACTTCCCGGTACAACCAGGAATTGGAATTCCTTCGCCTACTACATTATTCGGATATTTGTAAGACCACAGCCAATCTGGAAGCCAGGAAAATGGCTTTGGATTATTATTTACAATGCCCCAGTCGCCATCTCCGGCCAAATGGCAACCAATACGTCCTACTGCATAAGCCAGCATCATTCCCGGCCCGCCTACATCAAGCATATGGAGCGGTTTAATACCATTTCTTTTAGCAATAATTAATACAGCCGCACCGCCGCAAATTAAACCACCATAAAAAGTTAAACCACTAAAAGATAATAACCGTTCGATGGGATGTTGAACAAAATCATCCCAATACTCTAAATTATCGAAGAATTTAGCTCCTAAAAATCCCCAGATCGCAGCCCAAACAATCAGATTACTCATCGTTTGGTATGGGTGGATGGTTACCTGTGTTTCTTTTGGCTTATCCAGCTTGTGTTTATTCTTTTCGGTATAATCCCAATAAGCAAACAAACCGGCGAAAAACAGCCCGCCAATTATATTTCCTTTGGTCGACATTAAAATAGCCTGTGCATCATTTACAAACAGTTTATAGTTTAACAATGCATAAACCAATTTATAACCAATAACAAAACCGAAAAGGCCATTCATGATCAGCTCTGAGGTGGTAGCAGGTTTGCCAACCACAATTGTCTTTTTAATTGGGTGGAGTATGCCTAATGCCTCTTTACGCTTAAGCTCTTTGGTAAAAGCCCAGTAACCGGCAACAAAGGCCAACGCTACAAAAACACCGAAAGTATTAAATGGAAGCGGTAAATTAATGCCGAATAAGTATTCTAAAAAATGTGAAACGGTAGGAAACATACAAATAATTTGTTGCGAAGATAGGAAAGAAAGACCAAAGCTGAAAGATTAAAGCGGAAAGCTTAAAGACTAAAGGAGAAAGACCAAAGCGCTTAGTTAAAAGGCCGAAAAAGCGTGTAAAAATCTTTTTTTTGGAAAAGAGTGGTTCTTTATTTCATCGGTTAGTACAGTCCTGCTCTGCGCTTTACTTCGTGTTCGCTCCAATCCAGGTTTATTTAACTAATTACGGTAGTTCCCAGGGGGTATTTTGATCAAGAGATATCAATTCCATCATCCATCTTATAATTTTCCATATTTAAGGTCCTTCGACTACGCTCAGGATGACTAATCGAGGGAATGTGAAAATATAAATTTTGACTCAAGACTTCCGTCCAATGACTCGGGACTAAACTAATGATGTGTGTGAATAGTTTCCAGTTCAGCTACTTCTACTTCTCCATCGGCAGTAATTTCTAAAAGCTTAACCGCTTTTAATTCATTTACCATAACCGGATCGTATTTGGCACGTACTTTTACATAGTTTTTGGTGAAACCATGCATGTAACCCGATTTCTGATCTGCCTCGAAAAGCACTTCGGCTTCAGCACCAATTTGAGATTCGTAGAAAGCCCTACGTTTTTTATCAGATAAAATATGGAGCATTTTACTGCGCTCATTACGCTCGCTGCCCTGCACAACACCTTTCATTTCGGCTGCAGCTGTTAATTCGCGCTCAGAGTAAGTAAATACGTGTAGATAAGAAATATCAAGCTGATTTAAAAATTGATAGGTATCCAAGAAATCTTCTTTCGTTTCACCAGGAAAACCAACAATCACATCAACACCAATACAACAATGAGGCATTACTTCCTTAATTTTGGCAACACGTTCTACATACAAATCGCTACGGTAACGACGGCGCATTAAACCTAAAATTTTATCAGAACCCGATTGTAAGGGAATATGAAAATGTGGAACAAACCTTTTCGAAGTGGATACAAACTGAATGATCTCATTGCTCAAAAGATTTGGCTCAATAGATGAAATACGGATTCTTTCAATTCCTTCTACCTCATCTAAAGCTTTAACAAGGTCAAAAAACTTATCTTCACGCTGACCGTTTCTAATTCCGAAATCGCCAAGATTTACACCAGTTAAAACAATTTCTTTAACACCGCTATCTGCAATCATTTTTGCGCGATTCACCACATTTTCAATGGTATCGCTACGACTTGCACCGCGTGCTAAAGGAATGGTACAATATGTACAAGGATAATCGCAGCCATCCTGTACTTTCAAAAAAGTACGTGTCCTATCGCCAATCGAATAAGAGGCAATAAAATTATGGTTTACTTTCTCTATATTTTGCTGATGAATAAGGGTTTTCGGTTGCTTGGTTAAATCGGTAATATATTCCACTATCCTGAATTTTTCTGCAGCGCCTAAAACCATATCAACACCTTCTATTTCGGCAATTTCCTGTGGTTTTAACTGCGCATAGCAACCTACAATAGTTACAAAAGCATTAGGAGAATATTTTAAAGCTTCTTTAACAACTTTACGGCATTTTTTATCGGCATGCTCCGTAACAGAGCAGGTGTTAATCACATAAACATCGGCCTGATCCTGAAACTCTACTACAGCATAACCCGCATCGGTAAATAACCGACCAATAGTTGATGTTTCAGAGAAATTTAGTTTACAACCTAATGTATAAAATGCGACCTTTTTCATTGAGGCTGCAAATATAAGAAATTTGTTCGGAGTTGGGAGCTTGCAGCAGCTATAGCACACAAATTACAGTGTATTAACAAAAGATTAGTTTGGGGTTCAGTGTTTAGAGTTTGGAAAATTTTATGAAATAGATTAATTTACTCAATACCCACAACTCAACACTCCTAACTAATCTTCCTGCCACCGATAACTTTCCTGCTCGAAACCTGCCAGGTCTAACACCCGGCTAATTACAGTGCCGGCAACTTCTTCTATTGTTTGAGGCAAACTGTAAAAAGACGGATTGGCCGGACAGATGATTCCACCCGCTTCGGTTACGGTTTTCATATTGTTGATGTGGATTAAACTGAACGGGGTATCTCTTACTACAGCTATTAATTTCCTGCGTTCTTTTAACACAACGTCTGCTGCCCTTGAAATCAAATCGTTCGATATTCCATGTGCTACCCTACCCAAAGTTCCCATAGAACAAGGAATAATAATCATGGTATCGTATTTTGCCGACCCTGAGGCAAAAGGAGCATTAAAATCGTTTTTGTTATAAAAGGTAAAGTCTTTAAAATGGTTATAATCCTGATTCCCCAGTTCGAATTGCCAAACCGCTTTTGCATTATCGCTCATCACTACACCAACTGCCTCAACCTGATCTTTTAATGTTAATAACCGGTCAAATAAAACCTTTGCATAAATAGATCCGCTGGCACCTGTAACCGCAACAATCACTTTCTTTTTCATCATAACACAAAAATAGTTTTTCTAAATCCATTAAAACAAAAAAGGGCCAGAACATTGTTCTGACCCTACATCTACCTATGAAAAACATACCCTCGAAAGGGTAAGAACAAATATATATAAATTTTTAAAAAAATTTAAGCAAGAAATGTTAAATCGCTTAAATCAAACATTTAATTTAAAAACAAAGCACAAAGCGCTGATTACCAGACAAATAATTTTAAAGAAAAAACACATAAAAGCTTTTTTCCTACTTAAAAAGACATCATTTTCAACAAATTATCGTTTAAGATTGTCTTAGAAATCAGTCATAAACACCAAGTAAGGTCCTACTTTATAATTAGGCTACTGATTTTTACACTTTTGACTTTACAATTTTTTCATATTGATATAACATAAAATCAATTCGATTGCATAAAAACATTCTGGCGATTTTACAAATATAATCTCGAATGAATGCTCTTTCGTAACTGAAGAGCAAACGAAATATTATATACCATTTTTATACTCCCTTATATGTATGAATGTTTAACGATAACAGACCAGGGACTAAATACTGAACCACAACAACTTACAATCAGACAGAAAAACATCACACTTACTATTTATACCGTTCTGTATGATAAATATTATATCATCCTTACAAATCGGTTGGTGATTAGCTGCTTAACGATTATATTTGAAAAAGTGTCAACTTAAATTTATGATAGATTTAGCCTCTCCATTCTTAAAAGCACTGTTAAAACATTCGAAGAACCCCATAATTATTTTTAAGGTAAAACCGATATTGGTGGTGGTAGAACATAACGATGCTTACCAAGCTTTAATTGGGCGGATTGGAGGAAAATTAAAATTCTATGATATTAACATTATCCCAAACCTCCTGTCTGCTACTGAAAAGGTACTTCTGATTAAAACAGTTCAGAAAGTAAGTGAGCTTAAAGCAAAAGCTACGATGGTTATTCATCCCATTTATTCTAACTCGCCAAATGTAAAATGGGAATTGGAATTCTCGCCGGTATTACAAAACGACCGCCCGGTTGAATATATCATCTGTTCATTAAAAGAAATTCCGTTAGATGAAAATGACCTTGAGCATATTTTATTTGAACTTTCAGAAAGTGAAGCACGTTTTAGAGGATTTTTTGAGCAGGCTCCTCTGGGCATGTGCGTATTAAAAGGTCCGGAGCTTATTACAGAATATGCAAACGATAATATATTAAAACTTTGGGGCAAGACAAGGAAAGAAGTAATCGGGATTCCACAAGAAAAGGCACGACCAGAGCTCGAAAAACAACAAGCACTTGTAGCGCATGTAAAAGATATTTTTAAAAACGGCCAACCCTTAACAATCAATGAATTAAAAATCTCGACACCTATTTCAGACGGTTATTTCATCGCTTTTTATGAGCCGTTAAAAAATGATAAAAATGAAGTAAGCAGAATTTTAGTGATTATTAAAGATATTACGGAGCAGGTAAATTTCAAAAAAGAACTACTTAAAGCTAAAGACATTTTAAAAATAGCCATGGATGCATCAGAAATGGGTTCATGGAATATCGATCTGGAAAGCAAACAGATACTTTTATCGGAAAGGGCACAACAAATTTACGAACTGGAAAATAACAGGTTGGGTATAGAAGAAGCCAAATCATTGATATCTATGGAAGACATCGGGCACCTTACCAGTGGCATCAGACGTGCATTACACCATCGAAATGCTTTTAACATCGAATATCAGATTAACTTGAGTGGCATAAGCGCTAAAAGCAAATGGTTAAGAACAGCAGGAAAAGCCTATTATAACGAACAAGGAAAAGCCGTTTATATTGCCGGAGCTGTTTTGGATATTACAGAACATAAACAGGACGAAATTAGAAAAAACGACTTTATCGGTATGGTAAGTCACGAACTTAAAACTCCACTAACATCGTTAAGTGCTTATGTACAACTTTTACAGCATAAATTTAAAGAAACGGATAACGACTTCACCATTCAGATACTTGACAAGGTAAATGTTCAGTTAAAAAGAATGTCGTTAATGATCGACGGCTTTTTAAATGTATCCTTATTAGAAGCTGGCAAAATTTTATTGAACAAAACAAATTTTGATTTAGTTCATTTGATTAAAACCATAGCTGAAGAAAATAGAATTGTTTTACCCAGTCATTTCATCCAGGTGATTGGTACGGAAGAAATGATTGTAAATGCCGATATGGAGAAAATCGGCAATGTGATCACTAACCTGATTGGAAATGCAGCGAAATACTCAAAAAAGAACTCTTTAATTGCAATAAAGTGCGAAACACAAAAGGATTATGTAGTTGTTAGTGTGGAAGATGAAGGTATAGGCATTAGGGAAAATGATATACCCAAACTTTTCGACCGTTTTTACCGCGTAGAGAGCCCCGACACTAAAACAATTGCAGGATTTGGAGTTGGCCTGTATATTTGTGCCGAAGTAATTGAAAGACATCATGGAAAAATTTGGGCAGAAAGCAAATTGGGTAAAGGTTCTACATTTTATTTCAGCTTACCCGCTACAAATGACCTATAATAATGTTTAACATTAATTTGCTTTGGGCAAGTGAAACTAACCTCTTATTTCTTCCATTTCTAATTTAACATTAACCGCTACCAAACCACGTTTGTGTAATTCTATTTCAAAAATTATTTTCGAATTTATATTAATTTGATCAGATATATTATCTAATTGAAAGTGAATATCCTGGCCATTTTCGTCAATAATGATTCCGTGTCCATATTCAAAGTCAATTTGAGTAACGTCTCCCTTCCTCCTATCGCCCATTACAGAATATTTTTTATAAATAACAGACAATTATAGTCATTTTACGTATAATTAAAAATACATAAAATTATTTTTCTGCACAATTATTAATATTTCATATACCTTTTATGATTACTAAAACGAATTAATAGAACAGAATGAACGATTTTGACTTTATTTTAATTATGATTGAAATGTTATTTTTTCTTTCAAACAGCTGGTTTACAAATTGTTATTACAAATAAAAAAAACTATTTTTATTGAACCAAATCGAGCTTGTGCGTGTTATTAACTGAATTAATCATACCAATCATGAAAAATCTCATCCAAACCCCGAGCATTAAAGAAGAAATCATCTTATTATCCGAAGAAACGGATCGAAATTATTGGGCTAAGCGTTTAGGCGTGAGTTCTGAAGTTTTGAAATCTGCGGTTAGGGCAACAAGAAGCATTATGTTAAATCAAATTACAACTTATTTAAACCAGCAAAAGAAAAAAATCAGCATTTCCTGATTGTTAAATCGGTATAATTATCTGATTAGAAAATTATAGTTCATTTAGTGTATTAACGGCGACAAGTACTTCTTTGCATTTAAATGAGATGGTTTTAAATCTTTTCATGAATGCAATGGCTCTTTATATATAATATAAAGAATTACGAAATGGCAACTACAATAAAAACAGCAAGCGCTACTAAAAGGCTTACATTCTCTGTAGTCATAAAATTTATTTCAATCGAACTTATTGCGTTGTCCAAAGGACTCCTACGGAGAGCTTGTCCAAACGTTTAAGAATGCCTTCGGCAGGCTACCATTGACAGATTCAAAAGAAAGGTCGTCATTACGAGGAGGAACCACGAAGCAACCTTTCACGCTAGTAATCCTTTCCGTAAAGATTGCTTCGTCGGCTGAAAAAGCCTTCTCGCAATGACGATAATCTGAGGAGATTTAATCTCTAAAATTCTCCCGTCACTAATATTGATTTTTATACAATAAATAACCCTCAGGATGACAAATCGATACTAATGATACAGCTTCTTCTATTTTACGATTAATACTTTAATCTTCCTGTACAATAAGCCAGTAGATTAACAGATTCTTTTGAAATTTTCTTGGGATTAAGGTTATCCTTGATGTTGGTAACTGCGGTTCCAAGCTTCTCTTGCAACAGATCGAGTATTCCAATTATATTTTCTGGTACTATGGTTAAGGATAATAAGGGATAATATTTATTCTCCAGGTCCTTTTTCTGATTATTTGTCGCCAAATCTAAAGTCCATTCTTCAGTTGCAGAAAAACCATATTCGTGCCTTGTATTATTAAGTTCGTACAAAAAAACTTTTGCCTGAACTTTCGGATCGTTACTTGCCATTTTTACCTGGCTTTTTTGCAAATAGATCTATCTCGACCTTTGCCGACTTACCTTTTCCTGATTGATAATCAGACGGTGCTTTTTTATTAACACCAGCCTCTTTCTTTTTGTCTCTACTCATCTTTAAATGATTACAGTTTGATAAGACCAATCATCATTGCATAAACAATTCGGTGATTGGAATAAAAAAATACTCATCTAAAATTTAAGATTAGAGAATACCGCAATGGCACATCAGCGAGAGAAAAGCAATGTAATTAGATTATTAATTACTGACATAATCAAATATACATTTATAATAGGCTAAAATCGTCATATCAATATGGTTATCGAGATATATTTTACCTGCGATAGCGATGCCAAACCCTATACCATTTTTTATTATTAGGGTAACTGCGATGCGATGTTCTGTTGTTTATCATTATAGCGACTAACAGTAAAATACTGGCGCCAGATAAAACCGGGCACAGTACGTACAAATAGCCTAACGAATGGATTTTAGCAGACCCGATATTGGCTATTAGTGCGGTAGCCCCACCTGGGGGATGCAGTGTTTTGGTAATCTGCATCAATACAATAGATAAAGAAACCGACAAGGCAGAAGATAACCACACTTCGCCGGGAATAAGTTTATGAACGGTAACGCCTACCAATGCACAAATCACATGCCCACCGATTAAATTCCTCGGCTGTGCCAGTGGGCTGTTTATAATTCCATAAATAAGTACCGATGAGGCACCAAATGAACCGATAAGAAATAGATTATCGTTGGCGGTAAAGTATTTAGAATGGAGTAAGCCAATAATGCCAATACCTAAAAACGCTCCAATAAATGTCCAAACGTGTTCTTTAAAATCTACTAGAGTTTCTTTGTAAACAATATATTTTGCTGTGCGAAGGTGCTTTCTTATTCGTGTTCTCATAACCTGTACTGGAGCGCGTGCAAAATTAGCAAAATATACAAGGGAAAAGAGAAAGCTTTATAAATAAAAAAGGGTTGAAAAATTAATCTCAACCCTTTAAAATGATTATTATTTCTGATTTTATTTTTGAGATTGCTCAGGCGCTTTTCCGATCAGATCCATAAACTGATCTAATTTAGGTGTAATAATGATCTGTGTACGTCTGTTTTTCGCTTTCCCTCCTGCTGTTGTATTATCAGCAATTGGATTAAATTCACCACGTCCACCTGCGGTTAACCGCTTAGGATCGACAGCATATTTGGTTTGCAATACCTGAACCACTGATGAAGCACGCAAGGCACTTAAATCCCAGTTGTTTCGGATATTGGTTTGAGCGATAGGCACATTATCGGTATTACCTTCAATCAGCACATCATAAGTATCGTAATCTTTAATGATTTTGGCGATTTTGTTTAAAGTTTCTCCCGCTTTATCGGAAACTTCGTAACTACCTGATTTATACAACATGTTATCAGCTAAAGAGATATAAACTACGCCTTTAAGCACCTGTACATCAACATCTCCCAACTCTTCTTTACTTAATGATCGTGTCAAATTATTAGTCAACACCATATTAAGTGAGTCACTTTTATTTTTGGCATTTACCAGTTGTTTGATGTATTTATTCGAGCTGTTAATTTCATCAACCAGTTTCGAAATGTTAACATTGCCCTGGCTACTAGAATTTAAACATTTGTTCAAAGCATCCTGCAATGCAGTTACATTGGCTTTTTCTGAGGCAATCTGTTCTTCTAAACTTTTAACCCTGCTGGTGCTGCCACTAAGCTCGCGTTGGCTATCCTGGTATTTATTACTTAACTCCTGGTTCCTTTCTCTCAACTTGGAATAGGTATCCTGAAGTTCTGCATATTTCTTATTGCTTACACAACCAGCTGCAAGCGCAATGGCAAAGAGCATTATGGGAATTGATTTGTATAATTTCATAATCTTATTTTTATTTATTATAATAAGTTAACAAATTCCTTGCCGCAAAGTTCAATACCGGCCTGAACCGGTGTTAAAAAGCGTTAATCTTTACCGAATCGAAGCTAGCCAAAGCTTTATACGTTCTTAATCCTATACTACCAGATTGATATTGATTATCTGTTGCAGAAAGAATGGATTTTGCCGACCCGTTTATAAAAACATCAAATTTATCTCCTTTCGCCACTATCTTTAAGGTATATATTTTGTTCATTTCAACAGGATATTTTCCTGAACTTATAACGGTCCATTTTTGTCCGTTAGCTTTCCCCAACAGTACCGTTCCATTAGACTGATCCAAACCCACATAATACCCTTGGTAAGCATCGGCACCAATTGCCGGGTCAGAAACCCTGAACATTAAACCAGCATCACCGGCAGTATTGATTTTAACATTTGCCTGGTAAGTAAAATCTTTAAAATCTGTCCCATTAGCCACATATTTAGATCCATTTATACCATAACCACCAGAGCCTGAGTTTGATGCCGAATTAACCTGTCCATCTTTCCAAAACCAGCCACCTCCATAAAAAACCCAATTATTGGCCATTCCCTGATCAAAATTTTCGGCCAAAGCCTTATTTATTTTTTTTGGCTGACCGATTACAGGAAAACAGCTTAAGCGTATATTTTCAGATCCATAAGGTACCAAGGTAACTTCTTCCTGCTTTTCGGTTGAGGAAATTGGACTAAAAGGCACATCAAAAGCGGCTACTTTGTTGTATCCTAGCGTCCATGACGGAATCTTTTTTGCCTGGACCTTTAATTTAACCGGTGCATTCGCGGCAATAAAAGGATTTTCGGGCATTGTAGCGCTCACCACATTAACGTCGCTTAAATTACCTTTATTTAATACTAAACCATAGTTCCATGCCGATTCCGGATGGATTTCGTAATCCGTAAAGCCAGCAACCGCATGTGTTTTGGTTACCTTATCTGCTGCCTTAATTTCTAATGCATACACAATAGGACCACGTTCTACGCTAATGGAATTGTTTACTTGGGCCTGAGTAGTAATTTGCATCGGGAAATTCAGTTCTATTTGATCCTGATTTTTCCATTCGCGGGATATGGTAAACATTTCACCGGCTTTTACTCCTTTTAATATAGTTCCATTTAATTTAATACTTGGTTTTACACTCCACGCTGGGATTCTTAAAATCAATGGAAAGGATGTAGAAGTGGTAAGCCCCATTTTTAACCTAATCTGTTCTTCGAAGGGATAATTGGTTTCTTCGGTAATTTTTATTTTTTTATTGTTGGCTAACACAGTTTCTATTTCCATTGGGCCATAGGTAATTACTGCCAAGCCGTTCTCGGGGGTAGCCACTACACTACTTTTTACAAAATAAGGCCAGCCCATATGCATATTATAGCGGCAGCATCCATAACCTGAATAAGGACTAGAAACGATACCTGAGCTATAATCTTGATTAAAGCCATGCTCACCATGAATACTTTGAACCTGATTGGGTAATGTATAATATGAATGGTTTTTAAAATCCCTGCTAAACTGAGCAGGTAAAGCATTAAAGGCCACTTTTTCCAACTGATCGCCAATACTTACATCGTGAATAACCTTTGCCGCAGTTTCTAAACTCTGCATCCATTCTACCACAGTACAGGTTTCTACTCCTTCTATGCTGCTTGTACCCGCCAGAAATTCAGTTCCTGAACCTAAACCTTCTGGCTGACCATGGTCGTGCATAATGTGCGCTATACCTTTGGAAAGTGCTTCAAGATTAGAAGCACGATCTTGAAGTTGAGCATAAAGCACTGGGAATTTTAAGGCTTGAGCTACATTAACCATATGTTTTGGCTGAAAATCATCACCAAAAAAGTAAAACCCGTTGTTGCTATAAATATCGATCCAAGGGTATGCCTGTTGTTTTAACTTTTCTACGAGTCGTAATAAATCCTGATTGCCGGTTTTATTGTAAAGCCAAATGGCTATTTCCATATTATCGCCTGCTCTTGATTTACCCCATTCCTTTAACGGATCGCCATCAAGATTAGCCAGTTCATATTTGAAATATTTTGACAGAAAAGGAATTACCCTTTTATCATTTGTGGCCTCGTAATAGCTTTGCAAAGCATACATCATTGGCATGCGTGGCCACCAATCTTTCATTTTCGGCGGGCCAAATAATCCGTTGGCTTGTTGATTGTTCAAAGTCCAATCGATGTACTTTTGTGCTTTTGCTTTTAGCCTAGGATCATCTAAAGTATAAGCCAATGCTACCAAACCTTTAACATAATATGGTACCCGCTCCCATCCATTCCCATCGCCTCCTAGCCAATCGGAATTTTTGCCCAGATTATCTTTTTCAGGGTATAGCTCTTCTGCCATTCCCGTTGCACCATCTCTTTGCTGCTCCAATTGTTTTAACAACCATCCTTTGGCTTTAATACTCCCCATGGGCAATTGCACATAAACATGTTGTTTTAAGGGTTTTTTGTTGAATTCAGTTAAATTCTGGGCATTTAAAGTATGAATAGATAGACAGGAAACCAGAAAATAGATTGGGGTAAATATTCTTTTCATAAAAAGGATTATTGGTTAGATAATATTTCATAAAACTAATAAATATGAGCGAATATTAAAACGATTTAGTAATCTTATATTCAAACAATTCAAAAAGCAATGTTAAGTTGGTTAAAGCACACCTAAACGCTGAAAATAATAAATTGAAAGGAAAAAAAATTATACAGTTTGCAAGCCTGGAGATTTACACCAGATTGTGATATATACCTATTTTTAACTTGCCACGGTAAGCATTGGCCTTGTTCTGTCATCAAGCTTTTGGTGGAAACTGAGATTAGTTCTATATTAGATCTAGAGAGCGTTAATTTAGAATCGGGGGATAGCCATTGGTATTCCCCGTTCTTATTTTTAAGCAAACATTTTATACTGAAATGCTTGTACAGCTGGCAGAAATTACTTTCCAATCTTCTCTCACTTTACCCCAAACCCTTAACCATTGATATTTGCCGTTAAGTAGAATATTTAAATAACTTCCCTTAATAAAAAGACTTGCAGAAACAATAACAATAGATTCAAAAACACGTATTTCCCGTTTGGATACATTGATTTTGGTAATTTTGATCATGCCACTCCGGTAGACATCCAGATCCATCTCTTTATCCAACACATTCCCATACTGATCATGAAAAAGCATTCCATCAGCAAACAATAAATCGAGTATCTTCAGGTCTCTTCTTTTAAATCCATCTAATAATTTTTCTTCTAGGTCGGCAATCAGGAGAATGGTTTCCTGGTCTGATAAAATATTTGGCATAATTTCCGGTTAGCTAGTAAAAATATAAAGTAAGCCACAAAGAATAGCGTAACTTTAAATATTGCCTGCATTACACGGATTTAACCACACACATTGCACAAATTTTTATCAATTATTTCTTTGCAAAGGTAAGGCCTTCCCAGGTATCTGTTCTGAATGGTGATGCTGGCAAGCCATCATTACTAACCAGGTTACATACAGGATTATTTCCCCATGCATAACGAACCGCAACAGGATTTGCCACTTGGTCGCTACTTACGATGATCTGATTCCCCTGGATGCTTGCTTTGGCCCAATAAAATTTCTTATCTGCTCCAGCGATAGCAAAACCGGTTAGTGCTGCACCGTCTACAGCTTTTAATCCATTTTCTGTATTGCTAAAAGTTAAACGGATCTGTTTTCCTTCTACTTTATTTGATTGATAAATGGGACCAGAATAGTTTATTTTCTGACCATATGTTTTAGCCAGGGCAATTAAGGCTAACCTTCTGCCCACCTCTTGTTTGTTTTTAGGGTGAATATCTTTTGCATCACCGATATCAATAATGGTAGCCATGCCTGTATTCGGTAGCGCAAGTGTTTTTTGTTGGGCCTCTCTAAGTTCTGCCCAGGCAGATTCTACTGGAAAATGATCAATCTGCATAAAATTGGCCAGTTGAACGAAATAGAATGGAAAATCTCCCTGCCCCCATTTCTGTCGCCAATCTTTAATCATCGTTGGAAATAATTCCCGGTATTGGTAAGCTCTATCGGCATTACTTTCTCCCTGATACCAAATGGCACCTTTAATTGAAAATTGCAGGTAAGGATGAATCATCGCATTGTACAAAACGGTTGGTCTGTTAGGGCCATTTTCTTCATAGGGTTTAGCTTCAATATTTTTAAAATCTACACCCACTTTATACTTCCAGTCGCCAGCTAAAGAAATTTTCTCTGCCGTGTTGTTTGTTAAGCTCAAATCTTTGGCATCACCATATATGCCGCCGCCACCACCACTATCAAAAACCCTAACGGTAATGGTATTTTCACCTATTTTTAGCAGATTTGCAGGGATCGCATATGTTCTACCAACATTATACCCTGCCGTTTCACCCACTTTTACTCCGTTTACGAAGGTAATATCGTTATCATCAATTGTACTTAAATTAAGTTTAGCACCGTTTGTTTTCCAGTTTTCGGGGATGTTAATCTTTTTTGTAAACCATACAATGCCATCAAAATTTTTAAGGGCTGCATCTTCCCACAAAGTCGGCAAAGTCATGCTTTTCCAGTTTATAGTTTCTGCCAAAGCCCATTTTGTTTCTCCAGCCTGATAACCCGAATCTTTCTCGGTTGTCATTTTAATCCAATTCTGCAGTTTTTCTTCGTAAGAAACTGTTGAAGGATTTTTAGCTAATTTTTGGATCTTATCAACTGCGGCAGAAAAATCGGCCATTTTTTTAAGCGATTCGGCACTTGTCCAGGCTTCAGCAATTGTTCCTCCCCATGAGGTATGGATTAGGCCAATAGGGATTTTAGTTTTTTCATACACTTCGCGGGCGAAGAAATACGCTGTAGAAGAAAACTCAGCAATATATTTTGGGTTACATTCCTGCCAACCACCATTAGTCACTTTGGCGTCGTTAAGTGGAAAACTACTGGTAATATGTTCTGCCTGCAATAAACGGATATTTGGAAATTTAGCATCAGCGATTTCTTTTTCGTGGTTAAGGATTTTCCCCCACCCCGCTAAAGGCATTTCCATATTCGATTGGCCGGAGCAAATCCAAACATCCCCTATTAATACATTGTTTAGCACCAATAATTCTCCATCGGAAATGGTGATGGAAAATGGACCGCCGTAACCTGGCGTTGCCACTTTAATTTTCCAATTGCCACTGGCATCGGCAATAGCCCCATAATTAATTTTATTCCACGAAACCGTTATCTTAACCGCTTTACCAGCTGTGGCTTTACCCCAAATGGCCGCATTTGTTTTTTGCTGCAAAACCATATTGTCGCTAAATACTGACGGCAATAAAATTTTTGACTGTGCTAGTAGCGAGCTGAAGAGGAATAATGCGATAATAAGTATAGATTTTAACTTAGAGATGCTCATATTTTAACCTATTTTTTGATGATTAGAAAGCGAATGTACATTTTATGTCTGTCAACATCAATATATATGTCTGCTCTTCACAAATTTATGATAAAAATGAAGCAAAATTCATTCAATTAGTTTGGGTAAGAATATCATTTTGCTTATTTTGCAGGTCTAAAAGAACATTTCTGGATTTAAGTTTGATTTAACCGGATGTTCTCTCAAATTACTGAATTAATGGTTAAGATTTTTATAGGTGGCCTTCCTGACAATATCCAAGAGATGGATTTGGCAATATTGGTTAGCCTTCATGGTAGGGTAGAAACGATTAAAATTGTCCGCGATAGAGCTACTGGCAAGTGTAAAGGCTATGCTTTTTTAGAAATATACAGTTT
Source organism: Pedobacter sp. ISL-64 (assembly GCF_018613605.1). GTDB lineage: Bacteria > Bacteroidota > Bacteroidia > Sphingobacteriales > Sphingobacteriaceae > Pedobacter. The sequence continues at coordinate 770,524 of NZ_JAGGPU010000006.1, forward strand.
ACCGGATGCTAAAAATATTGTATCTACCTTGAATGGAGAAACTTTTAAAGGCAATGTAATTACGGTTAAAATATCGGAAGAAGAAAGTGGTGTTCAAGCGGCAAAGCCAAAAACCAACCAACCTTTTAAGAGTAAAAGGCCTAGGTTACAGCGCTAATTCACTCTTAATCTATATTTTTCATTCTTCCCCTGTAATTTTTTTCCGTATTATAAAACGGTATTATCTCGTTTTAGCAATGCATCCATGCTTTCTTTTTTTATTGTATCATTAAGAATTGAAGGACATTAAAGTTTTATCCTTCTAATTTAACTGCATATCGCAGTAGAATTCTAGACATTCCCTCGTTTCATCGATTAATTTATTTCGGCCATAAACTTTTTAATCCAGTTCTAAACATATATTTTGCAAGTAAGTGTTTCGACTTCTATTAAACGCGTTTTGCAGATATGGAAAATTATGCCATTGTAATATTTATTTTAGCTGTGATGATTGGCCTTTCTGCTATTGCCGATCGAATTAAGATCCCATATCCTATTTTATTGATTATAGCTGGAATAGCAGTGGGTTTTGTTCCATCTTTGCCACCAATTGATATTAACCCTGAAATTATATTTTTAATATTCCTACCACCATTGCTTTACGATGCCGCTTTTAATATCTCATTCAAGGAATTTAAAACCAATATCAATACCATATTTACATTGGCCATTACGCTGGTTTTTATCACCGCTATTGGTATTGCTGTAGTTGCCCACTATATGATTCCGGGGATGAGCTGGCCGGTATCTTTTGTATTAGGTGCAATTCTTTCTGCTACTGATGCAGTTGCTGCCATGAGTATTACCAAAGGATTAGGTTTGTCTCACAAAACAAATACCATATTGGAGGGCGAAAGCTTAGTTAACGATGCTTCTGCACTGGTAGCGTATCGTTTTGCGGTTGCTGCGGTAACAGGAACAGCCTTTGTATTTTGGAAAGCATCGCTTGAGTTTGCCCTTTTAATGGCTGGTGGATTCTTAATCGGCATGGTGATGTCGAAAATTCTCGCCTTCATTATTAAAAGAATCCATAGTAACCGTTTGGCTACCATCAGCTTTATGTTATTGATGCCTTTTGTTACTTATTTAATTGCAGAACAAGTACATGTTTCTGGTGTTATTGCAGTTGTTATTTTAGGATTGGGCATTTCGAGGTTTAGCAACAAAGTATTTCCGGAACAACTTAAAAACCAATCAAAAAACATTTGGGATATTATTATTTTTTTATTGAATGGGCTGATTTTCATTTTAATTGGGCTACAATTCCCTTATGTGTACAAAAACATTAACAGTGCCGATATTTTACCTTACATAGGTTATTCGCTGGTGATCACTATTGTTGCGCTGTTGTTAAGAATGGCCCGTGTTTTCCTACAAAAATTCAATCTTCAAAAAGCCTTTCAGAAAGGGAAACACCGCATTACTGAGGGTGCATTGCTTGATTTCAAGAACAGTTTGATCATCAGCTGGTCGGGCATGAGGGGTATTGTTTCGTTGGCCATTGCCATTGGATTACCAGCTACTTTATCGGATGGAAGCACATTTCCGCAACGTAATGCTATTATATTTATATCTGTTGTAGTGGTATTGTTTACCTTAATCGGACAAGGGCTCACCTTGCCATGGCTGGTGAAGAAACTGGCGACTGAAGAGGATAAATAACTGGTTATTGGCGTAAATTATAAAGCACCATTAATTTCAACTTGTTTTACAGGAAAGATGCTGATCCCGAAACTTCGGGACAGCATGACGATTACAAGAAAGAGAGCTGTCTTCCTGAACTTGTTTCAGGATCTTTTAGAATGGTTAGTTTTATCATTAACGAATTAAGGTTTAAATTTAAATGCGAGCGTCTTCCTGAACTTGTTTCAGGATCTTTTAGAATGGTTAGTTTTATCATTAAGGAATTATTTAAATTTATAAGTAAGCGGATATTTTAAACGAAAAAAGGGATAAAATCTAATGACTTTATCCCTTTCCTATTTTACACACTACCGTTTACCAATATACACTATAAAGTGCAACCAATAATCCGATGATGATTAAAGCCCCTACTGCAAAACTGGTAGAGGTTTTGAACATTTTAGCATCGATAGCCAGTCCTTTAGCTTCTGCCTTAACTTTGTTGCTCGCTAAACTGATGATCACCATACCAAGGATACAGAATACAAATACAAAGCCCATACGATCTAAAAATGGAATTTCGTAAACACCCGTTGCATTTTTAACAGAGAAACCCATTCCTGATAACCATGAAAGATCGGTAAGTTTAGGTAAGAATTTAAGTAAAATTGACAGACCGAAACCACCAATGGTAGCGAATAGTGCCGCACTTGAAGTTGTTCTTTTCCAAAAGAAACCTAAAATAAACATGGCAAAAATACCTGGAGAAACAAAACCTGTATACTCCTGGATATATTGGAAACCACCTTTTTTATCGATCCCTAAATGTGGTGCAATTAATACACCAAGAATCATCGCTACAATAATCGAAATCTTACCCGTTGTTACCAAATTTTTCTCCGTAGCATCGGTCTTTAATACTTTCTTGTAAATATCCAGTGTAAAAATAGTTGCAATACTATTTGCTTTACCAGCCAAAGAGGCTACCACTGCAGCGGTTAATGCTGCGAACGAAAGTCCTTTTAATCCGGCGGGCAGTAAATTCAGTAATACCGGATATGCACGGTCTGGGTTTACTGATCCATCTTGTAGCATTTCCGCTTGAAAGGCACCATCTTTATATAAAACATAAGCTGCAATACCTGGTAACACGACAATAATTGGCATTAATAATTTTAAGAATGCAGCAAAAAGAATACCTCCGCGGGCAGTCTCCAGGTTAGCACCCAAAGCACGTTGAGTAATGTATTGGTTACAGCCCCAATAATTTAAATTCACAATCCACATACCGCCTACAAGGACGCTTAAGCCAGGTAAATCGATATAATTTTCGTTATCTGGCTTTAAAATCATGTGAAAATGTTCAGAAGCCTTTGAAGTCATTAAACTATAGCCTTCAAAAACACCTGTCGTTCCATAATGGGTAGAAACTAAGTTTAAAGCCAAATAGGTAGTCGCCAAACCACCCAGAATTAAGAAAAATACCTGAATAACGTCGGTATATCCAATAACTTTCATTCCACCCAGCGTAATAATAATGGCAAAACCCGCAATGGCATACATACAGAAACTTAAATCGAAACCAGAAATACTGCTTACTGCTAAAGCACCTAAGTAAAGGATCGAGGTTAAGTTAACTACAACATAAAGTAATAACCAGAAAACAGCCATTATCATGGCTACCGTTCCGTTATAACGCTGATGTAGGAATTGCGGCATTGTAGCAATTTTGTTTTTCAGGTAAACAGGAATAAAGAATACCGCAACAACCACTAAGGTTAATGCGCCCATCCATTCGTAGGTTGCAATGGCCAATCCCATTTTAAAGCCTGATCCGCTCATACCGATAAACTGCTCTGCAGAAATATTAGATGCAATTAACGATGCGCCGATTGCCCACCAGGTTAAAGAGCCTTCAGCAAGAAAATAATCTTTAGAACCTGTAGATTCTGACTTTTTCTTGTTATAAATGTAGAGCCCATAAGCGGCCACAATAACGAAGTAAATTGCAAATACAATGTAATCCTTCGTGTCTAGTAAATTATTTTTCATTGATTTATTTTGGTTAGTATACCTTTGGTTATTTAAATTTTAGCTGTATAAGCTGGTTCCGTTATCAGTTTGAACAGTGTAGGAACCAAGCTTGAGTCCGAACTGTAGTAAGTATTTTGAAGATAACGCCTCAATTAAATCAGCAATTTTTTCTTCTTTAACAATATTGATGGTACAACCACCAAAACCACCACCCATCATCCTGGCACCTAACACATAATCAAGAGGTTTAACCGCATCAACCAGGAAATCTAATTCTTTACAGCTCACTTCGTAATCTTTGCTTAAACCTTCATGCGTTTCGAACATCAGTTTACCCAAACCTTGCAGGTTACCATTTTCCAGTTGCTCCGCAGCGGTTAATAAACGGCCGATTTCTTTCACTACAAAACTACATTTGGTGTAAACTTCCAGATCTTTTGGTTTAACATGGGTTTCTAACATGGCTAAATCTACATCACGAAGCGTACTTACATTTGGATAATGCTCCTTTACCCAGGCAACACCTTGTTCGCACTGTGATCTTCTTTTGTTGTAGGCAGAATCGGCAAGTGCGTGTTTTACATTCGTATTTAAAAGCAAAAGTTTATATCCATCTAATTTTAATGGGATATAAATGTGTTTCATCGATCTGCAATCGAGCATAATGGCCTGGTCTTTCTTGCCAAATACAGAGGCAAACTGATCCATAATTCCACAGTTAACACCAGCAAAAGTCTGTTCTGCCTTTTGTGCAATCAATGCGATATCCATTTTCGGAACGGAAAGCGAAAAAAGTTGATCGAGCGCGAAGCCGGTAGCACATTCTACAGCAGCAGACGACGATAAACCAGCACCCAAAGGCACGTCACCATCGATATAAAAATTAAAGCCACCCAACTGATGGCCTCTTTCTTTTAACTGATCGGCAACGCCTAAAATGTAATTGGCCCAACTGTTCTCTGATTTTTTCAGGCTTTTAATCGATGAAATATCAAATTGCTGATAACTTTCTGAAAATAAATGTATTTCATCATCTTCTCTTTTTGATATGGCTACATAAATGGCTTTATCAATGGCAGCAGGCATTACAAAGCCGCCGTTATAATCGGTATGCTCGCCAATGATATTGATTCTTCCAGGCGAACGCACTAAAATAGGCTCAGCGTTGAAAAGTTTTTTAAATGTATTTTTTAAATCCTGTGCATTCATTATTTAATATTTAGTCTTCAGTTTTGTTGATTTTATAGTGGATTACAGACATCTCTTTTAAACGGTTAGCGGCAAATTCAGGGGTAATATCGCGTTGAGGGTTAGCTAGCATTTCGTAACCGACCATAAACTTTTTAACTGACGCCGAGCGCAACAATGGTGGATAAAAATGCATGTGCCAGTGCCATTCAGGGTAATAGCCATTGTTTACTGGTGCCTGATGCATGCCTGCAGAATATGGGAAGGAGGTTTCGAACAGGTTATCATATTTGGTTGTTAATACCTTAATGGCTTCAGCTAACGATTTTTTCTCAGTTTCTGTAAACAATTTAATGCTATTTACATGGCGTTTACTGATAATCATGGTTTCGTAAGGCCAAACTGCCCAAAAAGGTACAAGTGCCACAAAATGATCGTTTTCGAATACTATACGCTCTTTTTTCTTTTGCTCCAGTTTTAAGTAATCGCCAAGCAAACTTCTTCTGTGAATAGCATAGAAGGTTTTCTGACGTTCGGTTTCTTTGGCAATTTCTAATGGAATATCGCTCTGCGACCAAATCTGACCATGTGGGTGTGGATTACTACAGCCCATTATTTCGCCTTTGTTTTCAAAAATCTGAATGTATTTGATCCAATCATTTTCGGCAAGGCTATTAAATTCATTTTGCCAAACATTTACCACAGCAGTTATGGCTTCGACACTCATTTCGGGAAGTGTGAGGTTGTGTTTCGGGCTAAAACTGATCACCCGGCAAAGTCCCTTCTGATTATTGGCTACCAATAAATCATCTTCGTTCATATTACCTGCAGGCGTATCTTCAAGCAACGCAGCAAAATCATTGTTAAAAACAAAACTTTCGGTATATTCTGGATTGCTATCGCCATCTGCCCTGCCATTACCAGGACATAAGTAACACTTAGGGTCATATTCCGGACGGTTATCTGGTGTTACATCTTCAACCTTACCCTGCCAGGGCCTTTTAGTACGGTGCGGAGAAACTAAAACCCATTCGCCAGTTAATATATTTAACCTGGTGTGCGGATTACTATCGAGTTCGAATGTTTGGTTCATTTTATATTTTCAATTGGTTAGAGAAAAGAAGCATTGAGCTTAACCCATCTAAGCCGCCAAATTATAAAATTATTATTAATTGTCAAAACGACAATTAATAATAATTTTTATTTTCGTGAAAATTTGAACATATTAAGCCCTTTAAAATCTCAGATAAAAAATGATTGAATATTCTAGGCAGCCACATTACCTGGTTGCTGTTGATTGCATAGTGTTTGGGTTTGACGGTGAACACCTTAAAATTCTATTGGTTAAACGGGGTTTAGAACCCGAAATAAACAAATGGAGTTTAATGGGTGGTTTTGTGGGTGCAAATGAAAGTCCAGACGATGCAGCAAACAGGGTACTCAAAAAAATGACAGGTTTGGAAGGTGTTTACCTGGAGCAGATGCAGATTTATGGAGAACCTGACCGCGACCCAATTGAAAGAACACTTTCTGTTGGATATTTTGCCCTTATTGATATCCATAAATATGAGGCACAGTTAAATGACGATTACGAGGCAGAATGGTTTTTGATCAACGATAGGCCAAAACTTATTTTTGATCATAACCAAATGGTTGCCGATGCCCGAAAAAAATTAAGATACAAGGCTGCCCTCCATCCTATTTTATTTGAAATGCTCCCTAAAAAATTCACCATCCCACAATTGCACATACTTTTTGAGGAAGTAAACGATACTAAAATCGATACCAGGAATTTCAGCCGTAAAATTACTTCAACCGGACTATTGATTAAGCTAGCTGAAAAAGATAGAACAGGTTCTAAAAAAGGAGCGTTCTATTTTAAATTAGATAAAAAGAAATACCATGCTAATTCGCAGGCGTTCTTAAATTTAATGCCAAATTTAAAGGTTTAAATTAAATTTCTTTACACGATTAGCCTATTGTTCTTCATAATGATAGGTTAATCCTCCATCTACAAAATAAGTTGATCCGGTTACATAAGCGGCATCATCAGAAGCGAGGAAAGCCACTATTGCTGCCACATCTTCTACCTTACCCATTCGTTTTAAGGGGATATTTTGAAGTACTTTTTCCAGCTGTTCTTTATTGTTCAACAAATCTTGATTAATCGGTGTTGAAACAGCTCCGGGCGCTACATTGTTAATCCTGATATTAAATTGGGCTAATTCTGAAGCGAGATTTCTGGTTAACATCTTTAAGCCTCCTTTACTCGCACAGTACGCAGCAAAATGTGGAAATGCGATTTCTTCGTGTACAGAACTCATATTGATTACGGTTCCGGCTATCTTACTTTTTCTACAGTAATTTACAAACGATTGGATGCTAAAAAAAACACCTTTTAAATTTGTATTCATGATCAGGTCGTAATCTTCTTCAGTAACATCCCAAAAGCTGGCTTTTTTTTCTACGCCCGCATTATTTACTAAAATATCTAAATGGCCAAATGCTGCTACGGCATCGGTTATCAATTTAGCGGCTTCTTTGGCTTTACTTAAATCGGCCTCCAAAAAAGTTGCTTTCCTACCCATGTCTTGTATTTCTGCGATAAGTTTTTCGCCCCTTTCATCAAATTTATGGCCATTTAAAATAATATCACAGCCATCTTTGGCCAACCTTAAGGCACATGCAGCGCCAATTCCCTGACTGCTTCCGGTAATTAAAGCGATTTTGTTTTCAAAACGTTCCATAGTAAAATGTTATAATACATAAAGGGAATTGATGTGAATATGTTTGAGTAAAACTGAAGTTAAATTAGACGGATTAACACATTAAATATAACTTCTTCAAAAAAACACCGTTATAGCTGTAATCATTTATTAGTATGTTTGGGCAACAAACACACAGTAAACTTAAATTAATCTTAAAACATGAACATTACCAAAAACCTTTTATTTACTACGCTCCTCGCTTTGTTTACCCTTACAATGTACTCTTGTAAAACAAAAAAACTGGTAGCAAAACCAGCTCCAACACCTGTTGAAAAGCCAGCACCACCAGTAGAAGAAAAAAAACCAGCGCCTGCCCCAGAGAAAGAAGAAGCTCCGGCTCCAGTTGAAAAACCTAACTTTAACTTAGACAATATCCAGTTTGAGTTTAATTCGTTTGTACTTAAAACATCATCATTCGCTATCCTAGATAAAGCAGTGGCGGAAATGAAAAAGTCGCCTACCACCAAATTTGTACTTAACGGACATTCATCTGCTGAGGGTACACCCGATCACAATATGCAACTCTCTATCGACCGTGCAAATGCCGTAAAATCGTACTTTATAAACGCAGGTTTAAACGGCAGCAATTTTACTGTTGTTGGTCATGGCGAAAAAGAACCGATCAACTCGAACGATAGTGAAGAAGGTAGAATGGTGAACAGAAGAACTGAAATAAAAGTTCAACATTAATTCTTAGAAATATAATGGAAAGCGCCATGGTTTAATTTCCATGGCGCTTTTTATTTAGAACGCAGTCATCATCCTGAACTTGTTTCAGCCCTTCGACTACGCTCAGGGTGACAGTTTCAAAGGCATCTATTTCTGATACACCCTAACATAATCGACTTCCATCCTATTGGGAAATTTAGTATCATTTAACGATCCACCGTTCATACCGCCCATTGCCAGATCAAACAAGATGTAATGTTGTTGTTTAAAAGGATGAAAATCTGAGCCGTCATCGTTTTTAAGATCGGTTAACAGCGTTTTGTTCAAAAGCATTCCATCTACAAATAAACTAATGGCTTCGCTATCCCAGTCCATGCGCCATATATGAAATTCAGCTGCCCATTTTTTTCCGCCCAATTCGGCTACGGGTTTTGTGTTACTAAACCATTTCGCCTTTTTATCGGGCGCTAAACTTGCGATATTGGCCAATAATTTTCCCCGGTAGTATTCCATAATATCGATTTCACCGTTTGCAGGCCAGCGGCCTTTTATGCCCAGTGTCCAAAATGCTGGCCAAAGCCCATCTGAAATGTCGATCTTTCCTCTCATTTCGAACCGACCGTACCGCCAGCTTTGTAAACCTTTAGTAATGATACAGGCTGAAGTATATTCTATATTTTTTGTTTTTTTACGCCATTCGTTGCTTCCTTCTGCATATAGCGGATTAGGTTTTACTTCTTTTCGCGCTTCGATAATCAACTTGCCATCTTTGCAGAAAGCATTTTCGGGCTGATACCATTGTAGCTCTTCGTTACGGACAAAACCTTTCTCATAATCCCAATTGGCTGGATCGGGAGTACCATTTTTGTTAAATTCATCATTCCAAATTAGCTTATAGCCTTCCTTAACATAAGTATTTGGAAAATTGCGATCCTTGTTGATAGCGCAGGATTGGATTAAAATAATTATCCATACAATAAGGGTGAATGGGATTCTATTTGGCATAAGGATTTTTTGATCAACAAATTTAACATTATTCTAAAAAAGAAAATTCTCTGGGTTTTGATAAAACCCAGAGAATAAGCAATTAACTTTAATACGTTAAAGTGATTTAAGCATTACTTCTTTTACAATCCAGAATTGATTTCCTGATGCCGTCAGCATCGTGGCAAGAAAGCCTATTGAAACTGTTGTTGATTGTGTTAATGTAAACTGGAACTTATTATTTGCAAAATTGGTATAACCTAATGAAGTTGATACATCGGCCACATCTGGCAGGGTATTACCAGCTGCTGCTACGATGTAAACCGGATCCTTTGCTTCATTTTTAGCCATGGTAATTTCGAAACTATAGCTGCCCGCCGGAAGCGTAAAAGTTTGGTATATTTTACCATTTGTAATTTGTGCAGTGCCATCCCAACCCATTTCCATTGCCAAACAGCCACCTTGATCCGAGCACCAGCCACCTAAACCACCATGATTTTTAATATTTGCAGTAACGGTCCAATCGGCAATATTACGCCACCTGCCACCACTTGCAGCAGCTAAGAATGGATTACCTTTATTTTTAAAATAGGTTGAGGTGATATCGGCTCCTACCCGTTGTGTTTGAAAAGCAGTTGAAAATGTATCGATTGAAACGGTATCAGGTAAAAACAACGTACGGTACCTAAGGGTGGTACCTGGCTTAATATCTGAGATAGAAGTTGTTGTCTCATCAATTTTAGCTCTGATCTTTTTAATTACATTACTCAGGTTCGTGTATTCTACTTCAGTAGCAAACACACCTGTTAAACGGTCCATTCCCTGCCAGGTAATTTTAGTTAGCCCACTTGCATCAGTAAAAGCGGATTCTATTGGCCGGTTAAACAAGGATGATTGATACCTCTGGCCATAAGACCTCCCCGTTTTGTATACCGGAATTGATTTATTCCCAACACCATCATAGGTATAGATTTCGAAATTCTGTACACCCTCTTTTACATTTTCTACAAAGTATTTCAACGTATCGATGGGATATTTTTTCTTTACGGGGATAACGACAGAATCGGCTTTATTATTCCAAAAGATTTTACACTGCGTCACTTTTGGATCTGCAAGAAACAACCCACGGATGTACACCCTATTATTTCCAGACATTACTTTTACTGAATCCAATTTCCCAGTGTAAGAGATCTCTCCCGTTTCGGTAAATTTTTTATAGTCGTCGGCCTTTGTACAGGCGAGGTAAGCGCCAGCCAACAGGATCATAAAAGCTAGTTTTATGGTTCTTATATTTATTTTTTGATTATTCATCTCTAAAATTCTGTTAAGTTATTGCCTCTATCTTGGGTCTCCATAAAGTTGAACTTCTGATACACTCATAAATGAGTTACCCTGCCAATTATTAATAGATTTTATGCGGATGTACCTTACTTTTTTAAGGCCTACAGCAAAATTGTAGCTTATGCCGGCATTTGCAAAAGCGTAATCTTCACTTGTTTGCACACCATAAGCACTTTTAGAAGGTTTTTGAGAGCTGTATTTACCCAACATTACCCAGTTATTAAAACTTCCGTCAGCAGGTGGGTTATCGGTACCCCAGATTTCAAAATCTTTTAAATTGCCACCATAATAATAAGTACGGCCAGCATTAAGGTACTCAGGATAATTCCAAACCACAATACGGCTAAGCGTGGCAATTTTACCCAGATCAAAAGTTACCCATTGCGGCGTTAATACTGTGGTTTTGGTTAAGCATACACTAGGCCAATCGATAATGTTTCCGTCCCACATTTTAGCTACACCCGTGTTTGAATATTCTTGAGGAGTATCTGTTGGCAAAATTACTTCTTTATAGGTCGATTTAGATAAAACCGTTTCATAAAGTGGCTTTAATGTAGTAAAAAGCGTATCGCTATAGTTTAACCACCGATCTCTAATGGTGATGGCAAATTTTTGGCTTAAAGTATCTAAGCCCCTAACGGATTGATCGATATCTATAGCGGCGGTATAAATATTTTTTGATGTTGGTATATATTTACCTTTCGATAAAACCAAAATCTCTATGGCCAGATCGGCTTTTGATGGGTTAGTGCCTTTAAAGTTTAATCCACCAAAATCAGCAACAGCTTTTAAACTTCTGTAAACACCCCAAATTGGGTTTTCCAGTGGTTTAACCTTAACGATAACAGGTTCTGAAGCGGTTTCACTTCTGTTTACACTATATACTTTTACCTCATGCTCATTGGTATCTCCAAATCCTTCTACCAATAAACTATTGCCATAATAAGAAGTTTTTACTTCCATTTGTTGGCCGTTGGCTAAATTGTATACAGCTTTTATATACAATAAATCTTTATCGCTAGGTAAGCTGAAGGTAATGGTTGCATTGCCTGCACCATTGGTAACGGAAACATTGGACACTTTTCCGGGAGGATTGGTATTTTTTTCCAATGGAACAATTTCTTCTTCCTTGCAACTCGAAAAGGCTACTGCTAAACCAAACAGCAACACAAGCAGGTTTCTATTCATTCTTTTCATATTGAATATTTTTACAAAAATTAATACTACCAACCTGGGTTTTGAACCAGTTTAGGGTTAACTGTTAAGTCATAAGTTCTTAGTGGCCACAAATAATCGCGTGGTGCCACAAAATTCTGGTTAAATATGGTTCTAACACGGTAATACTCTGAAGCCGTTGGCTGATAAACGCTCCATCCTGTGATGGATTGGTTAAACATTTCTGCAGCTCTTTTCCAACGCTTAATGTCCCAGTAGCGGCTACCTTCAAATGCCATCTCAATCAATCTTTCTTGCTGGATAATTTCGCGCATACCGTCTTTTGAAGTGTACTTGCCCGGATTGTTGGAATAAGTGGTCCATGAGGTTTGCACCGTTTGTAGTCCAGCTCTTGTTCTAATTCTGTTTATGTATTCGTAAACATCAGCAGAAGGACTGGCCAGTGTTTCGTTTAAAGCTTCGGCATACATTAAATAAAGATCTGCCATTCTTACCTGCGGCCATGGATAGTCGCGATAACTGGCACCGTTGGTACCATTAATCATGTTCCAATCTACCAGTTTCTTGATAAAATAGCCGGTTTCGTTGTACCATCCAAAGTTGTTTGCACCGGCAACCTGATTAGATTTTCCTTCTAAAACGAAAGTTCCCTCGTCAGAATTGGTTGGACTATCATATTTATACCAAACACCACCATCAAAGCCTAAATCGGCATAAAATCTTGGTTCTCTATCGAAATTGATCCTCGCTGTGGTGTAACCTTCTTTAACATAAAACCGCTCACTTTTAACGGCTGTTCTCAGGGTATATTTATTGGTAAAATCGAGGGTTTTATCTTCATTGATCGGCACTCCGTTTCTACTGTAAAACATTTCGGCAATTTTTAATGGTGGCGCCAATTGCTGTCTGGCACTACCAACCACCACAGTTGCAGCTAAACGCGGCATAGCAGCTCTTTGCATGTTAAAGGTTCTGCTGTTCGGATTTGCCCAAACATGCTCCAGGTTTACATTGAAACGCTCAGTTACGGCACCCTTAATGGTTAATTGCCTCAAGGTAGTATCTGATAGTTTAAAGGTGGTACCCGGAAACTGATATAATTTAAATCCAGCAGCTTCTGCACCTTCAATTGCTGCTTTGGCAGCATCGGAAGCTCTTTTCCATTTATTGGCATCGTAAGTGGTATTAAACAACACTACCCCATCCTTATCTCTAAAATTACTATAGTCGGTATTGCCATTAAACAGTGGACTTGCAGCAGTTAACAGCAGTTTTGCTTTTATAGCAAGTGCAATGGGCTTTGTAATACGTCCAAGTTCAGTGCTTTTATCCGTAATAATTTGAGGTAGGTTAGGAATAGCCTGATCCAATAATCCAACTACATAGTTTACACACTCATCAAAAGGCATTCTTTTAACCCTCACGTCTTCTTCAGTAGCACTAATTCCTAAATTGACATCAATAATTGGAATAGGACCGTACATCCTTAAGAGATAAAAATTATAATAAGCTTTTAAAAACTTAACCTCCGCAATCCATCTTTGCCTTTCATCTAAGCTTAAATCTGGTATTTTGCTTAAATCCTGTACGTTTTCCAGAAAAATATTGCAGTTTCTAATGGCTTTAAATAAACCATAATTACCATTTGGGTTATCGTTATAGTTGAAAACATTGCCACCACCCTGATAGCGACCATTCCAGGCATCCAAATACGGATTTTCGGCACCCTGGCTACCTCTGGCCATCCGCCAGCCATAAGAAATAAACTCTCTTTCATCTAATGATGTCCATATTTCATCACCAGCCATGAAGCCAGCATTAAGCAGTGGTTCTCCATCTTTTGGAAGAAAGGAATAACAGGTAAACAGGTATTTTTCGGCCTCATTTCTTAGTGTAAAGGCATTATCTATTGTAGCTACGTTATCGGGCACAATATCCAGGTATTTTTTACAAGAACTAATGGATATCACGATAGCGAGTATGACCAGCGTAAGTTTAGCTAAACCTGGCTTTGCTGTATCTTTTCGAAATAAAATATTGTTGATTTTCATATTTATCTTTTTAAGCTCAATCGTTAGAATGAAACATTTAAACCTAAATTATATACTGTTTGTACAGGATAGCCTAAGCCATTTCCGCCCATTTCGGGATCCCAAAGTTTAAAATTGCTAAAACTGGATAGGTTGGTAGCATTTACATAAACCCTGGCACTATTAAGGCCAAGTCTTTTTTGCAGTTTGGTTTGCAGATTATAACCAAGTTCTACACTCTTTAATCTTAAGAAAGACCCGTTACGCATCCACCAGGTTGAGGTACGGGTATTATTATTTACAAAATTCGGGCTTAAACGCGGCCAAAAGGCATAGCTATCTCTGTTTTGCTCAGACCAGTGACTGTTGGCTATTACCTCTAATAATCCATTTTGTGTAACGTTAGGATTGCCAGTTTCGTTATTGAGTACGAAAGGAGAAATATTACCTGGATTAATGAAAAATGAAGACCTGGCCGAACCTTGTAAAAATGCAGAGATATCGAAGCCTTTAAAACCAAACGTACCTCCAAAACCATAAACGATTTCAGGACTGGTAGGTAAGCCAATAGGCACCTGGTCTACATCACTGATAATACCATCGCCATTTACATCTCTATACTTAATATCCCCACCACCATAGTCTAAGCCTGGTACGCCTGCAAACTGCACAGGTGAGTTTTTAGCTTCTGCATCATCAATAAATAAACGTTCGGCAATGTAACCAAATGATTGTGTTGTAGGTAAACCAATATGGTAACGATAAGCCTCTTTGGTACTAAATGAGGGTTCATCATAAATTAATATCTTATTGGTGGCATAAGTAAAGTTTCCCCTCATTTGTAGGAACATGCCGTTGTGAAACGATTTGTTATAGCTGGCAGAGAAATCGACACCTTTACTTTCGGCTTTATTGGTATTCGCCCTTACTGATGCCTGTAAGCCCATCGTACTTGGAATAAAAGTTCTGTCGGTTAAAATGTTCGAGCGTTCGTTTTTATAAATATCGAATGTTAGATTCAAGCTATTAAACAAGGTCATATCTAAACCAATGTTGGTTTGTCTAGATTTTTCCCAGGTAATGAATGGATTAGAATAACGCGAAATTGAAATACCATCTCTATAGTATAAACCATCTTCGCCAAAACTCGAACCAAATGTTCCGTTGTTCATGTTTACTTCAGAAAGGTAGAAGAAACGATCGGAATCATTTCCAATCTGATCGTTACCCACCAAACCAAAGGTTGCCCTTAACTTTAAACTATTGATTACGCTTGTAAGTGGCTTAAAATAGTTTTCATTCGAAATAATGTATCCTAAACCGAATGATGGAAAGAAACCAAAACGGGTATTTTCTGCAAAACGTTCAGAACCATTATACCCAAAGTTGAACTCGGCTAAATAACGGTTATCGTATCCATAAGTAGCTCTTCCTGATACTCCCTGATTACGCGATGGTAAAGATAGCTGAAGACTACCTGGATTTGCAGCCAGATAATTTCTCATGGTTGTAATCAACATCACGCCAACTGCATGTTTCTCTTTAAAAGTACGGTTGTAGTTTGCAGAAAACTCGGCATAAAAAGTCGAATTTAAATCCTTTTTACCTTCCGAATAACCTAGATATTCGGTACCTACCGGACCAATTGATAATGCACCGCCACCGTTAATTAGGGTGAGTCCGATTGATTTATCTGGTTGCTCGGTAGCCGAATAATAGAAAGGGTTATAAGCACGTGAAATATCAAAATAAGAATACCTACGGGCATAACTCATCATCCTGGCGGTTAAACCAGGTGTAATAAATTTTAAATCCTGCTTAATTTCTATCTGGGTTTGTAATGTAGAAGCATTTTTATCCTGATAACCTTTTACCATTTCGGCATAAGGATTCATATATAAACCACCTCTTGGTGAAATCGCATTACCAAATAAGGGGTGGTTGCTATAAGGTGATAAACTTGCCGGATAAACCGCAGGAAACATTACCGGGTTAGACCAAATTGCCCTGTTAAATGTAGCTCCACCGCCCCCTACTGGACCGGTATAATCATCAAACTGCCCATAAACACGGATAATCGCTTCGGTGGTGTTGGTTAAGTTAATATTTACGTTAGAACGGACAGAATAATTTTTTAACTTGATATTACTGTTAAAGTTATTTAAATCGGCAACTTTTAGTACCCCATTATCAATATTGTAAGTGCCTGCAATATAGTAGCTCGCCTTAGTACCCCCACCAGAGATATTTATGTTATATCTTTGATTCGTGGTATAATCTTTTATCAATTGTTCTATCCAATTGTTGTTTGGATAAAGCAATTCATTTTCGCCCGCAGCAGTTGCATCAATTTTAGTTTGGAGATATGGTAATATGGCCAACCTGTTACGGGTAAGCGCAGCTTCATTTGCCAGCTTCATATACGTTACATTATCTGCAAACTGGAAGTTTTTAGTATTTGAGGAAAGTGAAGACTCGGCCCTGAACCCAAATTTTGTTTGACCTGCAACGCCTGATTTAGTTAAAATAAGTACTACACCATTTGCACCCCTGGCGCCATAAACTGCCGATGCTGTTGCATCTTTAAGTACGTTAAAAGAAGAAATATCATCAGGCTGTAAACGCGCCATATCGTTCTGGCTCGATTCGATACCATCGATCAGGATTAAAGGATCTTGTTTACCTGCACCGAAAGTTCCTAAACCACGGATAAAAAACTGGGCATTATCTGCACCAGGCTCACCGCTTCTTTGATAAGCAATCATACCAGCTACCCTACCCGCCATCATAGTGGTTAGGTTACTGGTTGGCCCTTTAAGCTCTTTAGGATTAATGGCGGTGATTGAACTGATTACACTCGTTTTTTTCTGTGTACCAAATCCCACCACTGCAACTTCTTCTAATGAATTGGCATCTGATGAGAGGGTTACATTAATTACATAAACGCCTTCGGCATTTTTATCGTAATTGGCAATGGCAACATTTTTGGGTTTATAGCCCACCAGTGAGAACAATAATTTGCCTGTTCTTGGCAATTTGATCGTATACCGTCCAAACTCGTCGGTAGATATTCCACGGTTGGTACCCGAAACTTTTACGTTTACACCTGGCAGACCGCCCACAGTGTCTTTTACTATCCCCCTAACCGTTACATCCGTTTGTGCAGATACTGTTAAGCTAGAAGTTGTAATTACTAAATAAATCAAAAATTTTAAGATTGACCTAAGGGTAATACCCTGCTGGTGTAGCGGGATTTTTTTCGGTAGTTTTTTCTTCATAAAAATGGTTTAAAAATGGTTAGCTATATCAATATCCGGCCAGATAGATTACCATCATCTTGCGCTCGTAGAGGCATTAGGCAGTCATCCAATCGAAATATTCGTCAGTATGGTTTGGGAAATAGCACAATGCCCTTATCCCTGGCAATTGTTTTTGATTAGTGTGCTTTTTATTAAAAAGCACTAATGTTATTTTATTTTGCCAGCGGTTTTAAAAAACGGAATGTTGAGTAGATTTAGCTTTCTTCATAATTTTGGTTTAAGGATGAATAATTTGTTAAGGGTAATACTGATTTCAGGCAAACCTTCAATCAGCAATTAGTTAGACAGTAATGGGGTTATTTGTTTGTTTGTTTTAATCTTTTCATGATCGGTTAAAGGTTTAGGTTTTGCTTCTAAAAAACAGGATACAGCCGCTCTAAATTTGCTGCATCCATTAATTATTCTAGGTAGTTAATCTGGAATAATCTGGATCGATCTAATATTCTTATACTTGGTTGAAACAAATTAACTATAAAAAAAGCGGTCGTAGTGAGGGGTAATACGGTAATAAGTAGGGGTTAAATTGTTATTTTTAGGCCATTTTCAGTGATTTTAAGACTTTCAATAAAAATTAAACGTTTAATTGACGTTTAATTTAAAACACATATTCAAACCACTTTCCCTGTTAGGGTAAAAATTCGCTTGTACGATCTGCTTTAGATCTGTCTTTTGAAGTGCTTATTTTGATTAAGGTGCAGCAATAAACGTTCTATACCGAAGATTATGGCTGAATAGCCATTTAGGCTGTATCCTTGTAAGGAAGGTTCTGGTTAGATTTGTATATAAACAAAAAACTCTCCTTATCTTTCTTTGCAGAAAGATAAGGAGAGTAGTTAATCATTAAATTCAAATGCGTTAATAGCCAGGGTTTTGAAGCATTGAAGGCATCTTCGAAACTTCCGACTGCGGAATTGGCATTAAATAATGTTGTGGATTAAATACGTGCTGACGGATGGTATTCACCACCTGATAGGTATACACATTACCTGTTTTAGTAATATTGATTGCTTTATTAAAACCATTGTTCACATCAACAGCAATTTTCCATCTTCTAATATCGTTCCAACGGTGATCTTCATTCATCAGTTCGATGCGGCGTTCGTTCTGAATAACTGTTCTCATTTCATCAACAGACATATTGGCCTTTAAACCATATAAATTATCAGCACCAGCTGTTATACCTGCTCTTTTACGAATGGCTAGTAGTTTGGGATATGCCAGTGCTGTTTGTCCGGTTTCGTTAATGGCTTCCGCATAGTTTAATAAAATCTCTGCATAGCGGATTAACGGCCAGCCCCTTTCTGTATTGAAAGAACTGTTGCTTGATATATTTTCGTCGCACATTTTGCGGGCATAATAACCCGTTGTTGTTGGTCCTGTCCCGTTTGAAGTATACCCATCAGTTGCAGCTCCATTATAGGTATTTACCACAATTTTAGTACTGGTTGTGGTACTGTAATACAGCGATTGATTGTAGATAATGGAATAACCAAATCTTGGATCGCGGTTTGTGTACGGGTTTGCTGCATCATAGCCAGAAGTAGGGTCGGTAATTGCTTTTCCATTTTTCATTGGAAAAGCTGTTGCCAGTTGCTGTGTTGGTGTAGAATTTTTTGCGCCTCCCCTTGATGGTGGATTATAATAACCTTCAAAATCACGGTTAGACGGTCGGTTGAAGCTGAAAATATACTCAGAATTAACCCGTTTTAAAAACACATTGTAAAAACCATAACCCGGAGCAGTTACATTATCTTCGAACAAGCTGTAGGTGCCTGTATTAATTAATGTTTCAGCAGCGTCGGCTGCTTTTTGCCAACGTGCCACACTATAACTGGGATAACTTACAATTGGCTTTACAGCTGCCGATGCCTGGGTTATGGCGCCGCCATTAAACAACGGACTGGCAGCATACAATAAAACCCTCGATTTTAGTGCTAAACAAGCTCCTTTAGTTGCCCGGCCATAATCCTGTTCTGCATAATCAGTGGTAATGGGTAAAATATTTGCTGCAGCATCAAGCTCAGCCGTGATGTAATTAACGGATTCGTCAAATGATGACCGGGGAAGATCGATCACATCGGTAATGCCGTAAACATTATCACCTTCAAGCGGAATTCCACCAAAATTGATGAGCAGCAAGTGATAGTACCATGCCCGCAAAAATTTCAATTCGCCGGTAATACGTTTCTTCTTCGCTTCTGAAAGTGGAATAACGGGCAATTTAGATAACATCAGGTTTACCCTGCGGATATTGGCATACGGGGTTGTCCAAAAATCAGGCAAACTACCCCCACTCCAAAAGTTGGTTGGCGAAAGTGTCCCATTGTACATGATCACCGCATTCTGCGTTGGTCCTGAATAGGCATATTCCGCATCATCGGTAGCCATTTCGGTATTTCCGTGACTGCTAAAACGCCCTTTTGCAAAACTATAAGACGAACTGCTATAAATCTGGGTAAGAAAGCGGATAGATTTTAAACTATCTGAAAACACTGAAGCCTCAGTTTCTCCAGTATCCGCTTTACTATCTAAGAAATCGCTATTTTTTTTACATGCTGCTATTGAAGCACATAAACATATCATTAATACTATTTTTTTCATGTCAATCAATTATCAAAACGTAACACTTAAACCTAAATTGATCATTTTTTGCGGTGGATATTTAATCCTGTCCTGCCCTGTATTCGATTCTGGATCGAACTGATAACGTTTATCCAAGCTCGACCAGGTGAGGAGGTTATACCCATTGAGGTAGGTACGGATGTTCTGCACTTTTAATCTTTCGGTCAGCTTTTGAGGAAAATTATAACTGAACTCTGCATTTTTTAAGCGGAGATAATTCCCTGATACCAACCAAAATGTAGATGGATAAGCAGAAGGACTGCTTAAACCAGGACTTAAAGAAAGCAATGGATATTGTGCTGCATCTCCCAGTGCTGGTGTCCACGAGTTTTGGTGGATCGAAGTTAAATTAGAGGAAAATGCCTGAATGGCTTCTGCCACCCCACGAACATTAAAGTTGGTTGCGGCCTGAAACAATAAACTTAAACCGAAGTTTTTATAATTGGTTCGAAGTTCCAAACCGTAGTTTGTGTTTGGTAAGTTCGGATCTCCATTTATAGACATATCATAACCATCAATTTTACCATCACCATTTAAATCGGCATATTTTAAATCGCCAATTCTTGGTGCGGTTTGAGGAACCGGACTTGAAGCAATTTCAGCTGCCGAAGTATAAAAACCAATCCACTGATAGGTTAACATCTGGCCGATACTGTTACCTGTAAATGCCTGATAAGGATAAGCAGGAGTAGGTTCGTCGCGGTAAAGAATCTTGTTTTTGGCCAGTGAGTAATTTGCCCTCACAGAGAAATCAACATTGCCAATCTTATCTCTATAGCTGATTTCGATCTCACCACCCTGGTTTTGTACTTTACCCAAATTTACCGGTGGCAGGCCCACACCAAAAATTGATGAAACTGTACCTCTTGAAGTTAAAATATCGCTTCTTACATTGTGGAACAAATCGATTGAACCTGTGATCTTGCTTCCGAAGAGACCAAATTCCATCGCTACGTCTGTTTTCTTTTCCTTTTCCCAGGTTACATCATCATTACCCAATGTACCTTCTGAAATTCCGGTTTGTGTATTGTCTGAATAACCAAAAGATGCATTACCTCCATTGCTGTAATTTTGCTGGTAGTAATAGTTAAAACCATCGCCGATGCGGTCGTTACCTACAATACCGTAGGAGCCTCTAAACTTTAAAAAATCGATGAACTTTACGTTATCCTTCCAGAATTTCTCGTTCGATACCACCCATCCGGCAGATGCCGCCGGAAAAAAACCATACTTTTTCTTGCTCACGAAACGATCTGAACCATTGTAAGCCGCATTAAACTGAAATAAATATTTATCATCATAATCATAACCTACACGACCGGTATAACCTTTAAAGTTGTTTGGCACAAAATTATAAACCGCATTATCATTGTATTTGATTACCGTATTGATATTGGTTAATGCTGTTCCATAAACGTGGTGGCTGTTAAAACTTCTATCGTAATTTAATATGGCCTGAGTAGTTAAATTCCTGATTGTACTGCCCGCCCCATAGCCGATAAAATATCTTCTTACACGATAAATATTCGGATCTCTGGGTTCGTAGGTATTGTTATCTGAATTGTAGATAAAAGATGGAAACTGATCTCTCGTCATACTTCTGGTATAATCGTAGGTACTTGCATAAGAAAGCACCCCTTTTATCGATAATCCTTTGGTAATAAAATCTAATTTCTGGTTTACATTGGCCACTAAATTCATGTTATTACCGTATTTACGGTTATAACCATAATGCGTAATCCTTCCTACAATATTATTTTGATTGTAGTTCGGGTTCTCGTCTCTTTGCCACTTGCTATAGCCAAAACTTCCATCGGGATTGTAAACCGGATAATTAAATGGAGCTAGCGAAGCGAAACTTACATAATCGTAAAAGATATCGTTATAACCAAAAGCACTACCGATGTTATTGGTATTGGTTACGCCCAAATTACCATACAAATCGATTCTGATATCCATTGTATTGGTGGCCTTAATATCCAGATTTGAACGGTAATTGTACCGGTTATAGTAGAAATTGGAGTTTACACCCTGCTCTTCGCCGTAATTCCGCAACATACCATCCTGATATAGGAAACCCGCTGAAACAAAATACTTTACTTTTTCTGTACCGCCCGAGATATCAAAATTACCTTTTACCTGGCTACTGAAATCTTTGAACAAAATCTTTTTCCAGTCGTTGTTAGGATGTCCGTATGGATCAGAACCATCCTGATATTTCTGTAAATCAGTTTCGGTAAATCTTGGTGTCAAACCATCATTTGCCCTGGCCTGATTATATAACTTTGCCGATTCATAAGCATCTAAAAACTTTGGCATAACCGTAGGCTGCATTACACTGTATTCACTTCTAAAGGTAATCTGTGGTGTACCCAGTTTACCTCTACGCGTAGTAACAACCACCACCCCGTTTGCTCCTTTGATACCATAAATCGCTGTGGTTGCAGCATCTTTAAGGATACTGATGTTTTCTACCTCGTTAGCATCAATGGCTGCAAACTGCTCCGGACTGTATTCAATGTCGTCTACAATGATTAAAGGTGTGGTAGAACCGCCATTGTACGAACTGATACCCCTGATAAAAAATGTTGCACCATCTGATCCTGGTGCACCAGAACGTTGTTGAGAAAAGAAACCAGGTAACCTGCCAACCAAGGTATTTTGTAAACTGGCAGACGGATTTTGACGGATATCAGCTCCGGTTATGGTACTCATGGACCCTGTTAAGGTTATTTTTTTCTGTTTACCGTAGCCGATAACCACAACCTGTTCTAAGCCCTGTACATCATCTTCTAACTGTACGTTAACGGTTTTTCTGTTGCCAACCACAACTTCTTTCGGAGTTGAGCCAACAAATGAAACCACTATGGTACCGCTTGTTCCCTTTAACCGGAGGGTATAATTTCCTTTTCCATCGGTAACTACCCCATTGGTTGCTAAGCCTTTCTCTTTCACAGAAGCGCCTACTATAGGTCCTGTAGCATCGCTAACAGTTCCCGATACGACCTGGTTTTGTGCCATAACCAAATTGGAGGTTAAAAGCACAAGCAACACCAGTAAATATTGATATATATGTTTCATGTTATGATCTTATATTGGATTTGTACTGATTTACCAACCTTCGTTTTGAAGTAATAAACTGTTTTTGGTTGTTTCTGCGTAAGGTACCGGCATGTGGTAAAGTTTATTGGTAAAAACTGAAGTCACTACCGGAATATTTTCGTACGTGAAAGTGTTGTTGGCATTTTTGGTAATCTTAGTACCATTCAATGCTCCACTCAGTACGGTCGGTGCAATTTTCCACCTCCTGATATCCCAGAAACGGTGTTCTTCAAAAGCAAGTTCTACCCTTCTTTCATTCATAATCAGTGTTCTCATACTCTCCTGAGAGATCCCTACAGGAATGCCATAACGGGTGTTTGTGCCTGCTGTTATTCCTGCTCTGGTACGTAAAAGGATAATCTGCTTAACGGCATCTTCTGTTCTGCCTACCTCGTTTAATGCCTCTGCATAATTGAGTATAATTTCGGCATATCTGAAAATGATAAAATTATGCGATTGGTTGGTGTAAGTACTATTGGTAGCAAAATTTCCCATAAACTTGCGCATGTAGTAACCTGTACGGGTTTGCACCGTTGTTCCTCCTGGTTTATCCAAACCACCCTCGTAGGTTTGCACCCCTCTGTTTAACCAGTTTACGCCGTTATAAAAAATGGTATAATCTAACCGAAGGTCTCTGTTGGTATAAGGCGCCGCCGGATTGTAGCCCGATGCTGCATCGCTAATCGGCAATCCGCTCCGCATGGTAAATGCATTCACCAAATCGGCCGTCGGACTTGTTCTACCATTACTCAATGCAGGTGCTCCATAACCGGATGGTGCATTGGTGGTTTCTATACCCGTATTTACCGCAGCCTGTTTGCTCAGTATAACTTCAGTATTTTTATTGGTTAAAAACACATTGTTAAATACAGGCTGGAGTTGATAATAATTTAAAGCATTAAGTTCTACCGCGGCATCAATTACTTTTTGCCAACGGGTAGCATCGGCTGTTGGATAACCTGTTAAGACTTTTAATGTTCCATTTGATTCTACACCGCCACCATTATATAAAGGACTTGCCGCATATAAATAAGCCCTGCATTTTAACGCGATTGCTGCTCCTTTAGGAATTCTGCCCCAATCCGAAGTGGTATAATTTGCGCCTGTTTCTAATCTTAAGCTATCTTTAACTGCATCACATTCACTAATGATATAATTTATGCAATCAGCAAAACTATTTCTTGGCAATTCGAGGTTATCTTCGAGGGTAAAAACCTTATTGCCGATTAATGGAACACCGCCATATCTTTTTAATAATTCGAAATATAACAATGCCCTAATGTACCTGGCCTCTGCTCTCCAATATTGTTTGGTAAGCGCAGCAATCGGCACCACATTAATATTGGCCAGAAAAATATTGGCCGCTCTAATGCCGTAGTAACTGTTACCCCAATAAGGATCGGGATTGTTTAGCGTACTTATCCTGCCATTTGTAAAATATTCTACCTGGGTGTTGTTTCTTGATGGAATCGCATCTCCTGAAGCTGCATCTAAAAAATCGCCGTCTATCCGGTTAAAACCACTTGGCATATAGTTGTATACACTGTTTAAAAAGAAACCTGCCACAGTTCCGTTTTTATCCTGATCATCCCAAACTAAATCTGCCTGAATCCAATCGCGAGGTTCGGTTTCTACCTTTTTACATGAAGTAATGGCCATAGCCACCTGAAAACCAAATAGCGCAAGTATGATATATTGTTTAAAATTTTTCATGTGATTAAAGTTTAATGTTGATACCCATATTGATCGATCGCTGGATCGGATAATTTCCATTGTACACCTCCGGATCTACGCGATCGCAAGCGGCTAGTGTTAGCAAATTAGTAGCATTGCCAAATACCCTGATGCTCTGTAAACCAATTTTCTTAGCCCAATAGTCCGGTATCGTGTAACCTACCTCAACATTTTTTAAGCGTGCGTAATTGCCCGAGTGCTGCCAGAAAGTAGAGGTAGCTTCGTTATTGATGTTTGTACCAATCGATAATCTGGGCATAGCAGCGGTAGCTGCTGTTTGAGGAGTCCAACGGTCGAGATTTTGTTCCCAAGCCTGTCCAAAACCATTGTTTTGAAAGGCCCACTCCGTATTTCCGCTCAGGTAAATGGTGCGGTTCATTGCCCCTTGTATCAACGCACTAAAATCGAATCCTTTAAATTGAAAGCCTAAATTTAAGCCATAGTAAAACAATGGTTTTGCATTACCGATTGCTGTTTGATCCAGCTGATTGATGATTCCATCCCCATTCAGGTCGCGGTATTTAATATCACCAGGCTGTGCGGTGTACCCTTCCAATTTGGCGCTGCTATTTACTTCAGCGTTATTTTGAAATAAGCCATCAGCAATGTATCCAAAGCGCTGGCCAACGGCCTGCCCTGTTCTGGCCATCCAAGAAAAAGGTTGGTTTACCTCATTTTGATAGAGCACTTTCGATTGTTGCAATCCACCTGTAGCGGCAACATAATAGCTAAAATCATTCACCGTTTGCTGGAAATTCAGTTTGAAATCCCAACCGGTATATCTGCTCTGGCCAATGTTTTCTAATGGATAGTTCTGTCCGATAAGCGCAGAGTTTTTACCTCGTTGCATCAACAGATCATAATATTTATTACGGTAATATTCGACAGTAAAACTCAACTTGTTATCTAAAATCGCACCCTGTAAGCCTATATTAAACTTATTTGCTTTTTCCCATGTAATATTCGGATTGGCTAAAGGCTGTTCATAAATACTGGTATTGGAACCTGGAGTAGAACCAAAATAAGTAGCTGTTCCATCAAAATACCTTTGAATGTAAACAAAGTAGCCAGGATTATCGTTTCCGGTTTTACCATAAGAACCATACAGTTTTAAGCTGCTTAACCATTTAGTATCTTTTAAAAAATTTTCTTTATTGATGTTCCAGGCTAAAGCCATGGCAGGAAAAAATCCATACTTATAATCGCCTGATGGCGGATAATAATTTGATCCATTATATCCAAAAGCCACATCGGCAACATATTTCTCATCGAAATTATACGATGCCTTTCCCGAAATTCCTTGTACAGTATAAGGAAGATCTGAACCTGTAAATGAATTATCGTGGTTGGCGAGTAAAACTGCACTTACGCCATGTTTGTTAAAATTGCGGTCGTAACCAAGTGTTAGCTCCTCATAATCTGAGTGCCCCTGGTAATTAATGCCTGTATAATTGTTTTGTGTACCAATGCTACCATATTGCGTATAGACTTTGGTTGTTGGATTATAGAAAAAACTGGCGAACGACTTATTTCTATAGGTATTCTCAGACAATGTTGCATAAATTGAGGCCTTAGCTTTTAGCCAAAGTCCTTTTGTAATTTCATCAAATGTTCTTTTCAAGAATAAATCGGCAGATACATCTCTCTTATATGTTCCAATATAACCTGATGAAATAGCTTGGGCATAAACGTTGTTCTGATAAGATGAAGTGGTAGCAAAACTTCCATTTGGATTATAAATTGGATAGGCATTGTTCGGTGTACTATAAATGGAACCCAATATTGATTGCGAACCATAACCGGGTTCGTTTCCATTGATTAAACGCCCCATCAGATTAATTCCTGCTGATAGTTTCTTACTGATCTGCAGATCTACATTGGAACGGATGACATAACTTTTGTAATCGTTGTCGGTATTGTAAGTATTAAGATCTGAAGTCCTGAAAAGTCCATTTTGATCTACATGCTCAACAGCGACAAAGTATTTTCCAAAATCATTACCTCCCGATACATTTAAGGTATAATGATTGAAACGCGAAGTGGGCTTAGTTACCAAATCTTTCCAGTTTACATCGGGGTGGCCTTGTGAGTCGCTTCCGGTTTGGTAAGCCTGTAGGTCTGCTGCTGTATAAATTGGTGTTAGGCCATCATTCACCCTAGCCTCGTTGTATAAACTGGCATATTGAAATGAATTTAAGCCCTGTGGGAGTTTAAGTGATTTTTGAAATGCAGTTTGCGCAGTAAATGAAATCGTTTGCTTTGCCTTAGATCCCCTTCTGGTCGTAATTAAAATTGCACCACTTGCTCCTTTTACACCTAACATTGCTGTTGAAACAGCATCTTTTAAAACCGTAATCGACTCGATCTCTTCCATATTAAAAATGGTGAGTGGCCTTGGTATACCGTCGACAATAATTACCGGGTTTTGTCCTCTCAGCGACATCGTGACTGCATCAGAACCTAATGATCCAAGTGAAAGTAATGAAGCGGTTCCATCAGTCCGGCCTTCGGAGCCTAATCTGCCCGAATTTTGATTGGTATATAAACCTGCTAAACGTCCGGTAATGGCCGATTTTATAGAAGTTACAGCAGTTTTGGTTAAATCTGTCGTATAAACAGCATCAGTTGCCATGGTGGATAACGATTGTTTAACCGTTTGATCATAGAGTATTCTAACTGGTTTTAATGCTGCAACGCCTGGATTTTTGCTGCTCACCATAATCACATTCTGGTCTTTCCTGATCTCAAGTTTTAGCACCAATGCGTTTGAAGCATAAACTTCAATCAGATCGCCAGTGCCATAGCTTAACTCAGCAATACCGTTGACATCGGTAATGGCACTGGTTTTATTTTTCGTGTTAACAAGCTTAGCGCCTACAAGGGGGAGCTGATTTTCATCAACTAGGTAGAGGGATGGAGCCTTTTGCAGTGTATCAATATTCTGCTTAAAATTCAGGGCAGATTTAGCCTCGTTAGAAGCGTGCACCGGGATGATTTTAAACAGCAATAAAAACACAACCGAAAATTTCAGTAGTAATTTTTTTTGCATACTAAGGGATGGTTGGTTTAAAAAATTCTGCTCAGGTGAGCGGGTTTGTTTAATTGGTTATTTTAAAAAAGTATTAGTTAAATGCTTTTCAATTTGTAGGGAAAGATGTTAAATAAAATGTCGTTTTTTGCTCATATCTTATTTGTTTGTTACTTGGTCTAACAAAGTAACCATTAAATTACCCCTCAACTGAGGGGTAATACGGTAATAAATAGGGGTTAAATTGTTATTTTTAGGCCTTTTATGCTGTTTTTTTGCTTTTTGGCTAGAAATTAAACGTTAAATAAACGTTTAATTTTAGAAAAGAAAGATTCGATAATCCATCTTCTTAAAGTGATATTGATTTAACAGATTAACCAGTTACCTTGCTTTAAAACCGGATGGAAGCAAAAAATCTCCGAACCTTTCTTTACAGCAAGATCCGGAGAGTGAATTATTTAGGTAACCCGGATGTTTTAATAGCCCGGGTTTTGAGTCAACACCGCATCTTTATTTAATTGTATTTCGCTTAAAGGAATTGGCAATAACAAATTTTTTGTCGTTAAACCTGTAATAGGTTTTGATGCATCGTTCGCGTTTAAACGAAGTGTACGTTCTACTAAAGTTCCGGTCCTCATCAGCGTCATTCTCCTATTTTCCTCGCCGATCAACTCTCGGGCTCTTTCATCAAGAATAAAATCTTTAGTCATTTCAGCTGCACTAACCTGAGCTGCATTTGCCCTTGTTCTAAGTACATTTATTGTTGTGGCAGCTTCAGCTGTTTTACCTTGAGCAACCTGAGCTTCAGCTAACAGAAGGTAAGTTTCGCCCAAACGCATCAAAATAAAATCTTTGATCATCGCATAACCAAAAGTATCATTAGGATCAAAAGCGCCCCATTTGGTTGTACTTGGGCAAATATTGACTAACGTATCAGGACCGGTAAAAGGAACCTGTTTGCCATATCTTGCAGCATATATAGGATTCGGGTCATTGTAATAATATCTTCTGCGGATGTTGTATTGAGAGTTACGGATATCGTTACCTTTATACAATCCGTAAAGCACCCAGTTACTTAGGCGCAACCTGCCAATCGAACGCCCGCCTAACGAATCGGCCAAAGCCATTCCTGCAATGTTGTAATAAGCAGCGCCCCATACCCTTCTTTGCTGTGGATTATCGGTAATACCGCCAACTACCGCAGTTGGGTTTTCCTGCTCTAACACCCAAATAGCCTCTGTATTGCCCTGAACTCTTCTTTCATTTCCATATTGGAACATGTCTGAATAATAATCTCCTGGCTGGCCAGTTTTAACACCATAACGGTTTCTGATCAGACTAAATTTTCCACTACTGATAATGGCCTGTGCCTGTTGTTCAGCTAAATCAGGTTTCCCGATCCGGAGATAAACTTCAGCCAGAAGTTGCATGGCCATAAATTTATTTGCCCTGCCGTACATTTTTCCTTTGGTATTGGTTTTTACCGCTTCAATATCAGGAAGATTTGCTGCAGCAAAAAGCAAATCTGCTACGATGAGGTTGTTTACATCGGCTATTGGTGCCCTTACAAAATCTATTTTAGGCCCTGTCAATGCTTGCGTAACCAGCGGTACACCACCAAACAAAGTAGCTAAATTATTATAAGCATAAGCCCTGAAAAACTTAGCTTCGGCACTTACTGAATTTTTGCCTGCTGCACTTAAAGTGGTAACGCTTGGATTTTCTATGCCATCTAAAATAATATTCGTTAAGTTAACCATGATGTAGTTTCTATTCCAGGTGCGGCCAGCACCAACATCTAAAGATGTTAATAAAGCGTAGTTATAGTAAGGTATTTCTACACCTTGCTGGTTATTTGTTGCATTTGCAACATCGGTTCCTACCTGCCAAACACTTGGCCAGCCTTGTTGATCGGCCCAGGAGAATATAGTACTGGTATGATTATATAAACCAATTAGTGAGGCTTCAAACCCAAGTGAATCGGTAAGTGTTAATGGTGTATATGAAGAAAATGGTTTCTCATCTAAGTAAGATTTTTTGCAAGATGAAAATGCAATAAATAATACGGATAGAGATGCGAATATGGTTATATATTTTTTCATGATGATGATAATTAACGTAATGAAACATTTAAACCCAGAACAAAAGTTCTTGTTATTGGATAATTATTTGTCCAATCTGCCGCGAATGCCTGCTGATTAGCTCCAGAATTCCCTGATCCTCTACCATAAGTAGTTTGCTCAGGATCCCAGCCTACCCAATTGGTGAAAGTGTGCAGGTTACGGCCACTTGCATAAACGGTTAAACTACCCAGGTGAAGTTTATCTAAAATGTGTTGTGAAAATACATAGCTTAATGTTACATCCTTGATTCTGGTGTAACTCGCATCAGATGCATAACCGTATCCTAAAGTATTATTGTAAGACAAAGCCGGGCGGGTTTGGCTTTGGTTTTCTGGAGTCCAGTAACCGATCTCTGCTGGCGTATTTCTTCTACCTGTTTCATCTCCATAGGTTAAATCAGGATTGTTTCTCGTTATACCTTGTGCAGTTTGAATAAATACGCTTAAGTTAATATTTTTATAATGAAGAGTGTTGGTTATACCACCGGTCCATTTCGGGGCGGTTTGCCCAAGAATGGTTCTGTCATCACCAGTAATTTTTCCGTCACCATTTAAATCAGCAAACTTTAAGCTACCTGGTTTTGCTGTTGGATCCTGCTTAGAAACATCTTCGCCCGTTTGCCAAACACCAGTCATTTTGTAATCATATACGACATTGATGGGCTGTCCTATAAACCACCTGTTTCCCAAGTCGTCTTTACCATCGCCATACAAATCGTCGATCTTATTTTTATTGGTCGCAAAAACAACCATTGTTTCCCAACGGAAGTTTTTTCCTGCAATGTTTTGAGTATTCAAAGTTAGCTCTAAACCATTATTGGTCGTTTTACCAATGTTTTCTAAAACTCTTGAGTAACCTGTAATAATTGGCAAACTTCTATTCAGTAACAAACCACTTGTTTTATTCTGGTAGGCTTCTACACTACCGGTAACCCGGTTATTAAGGATTCCAAAATCTAAACCAATGTTTGCCGTTTTGGTGGTTTCCCATTGTAACATGATATTACCCAAATTATTTGGGATAACGCCAATTGTACTTATTCCGTTAAAAGGAGAACGGGATGAACCTTCAGTGGTGATGGTATTATAAACACCAACAGCTTCATTACCAGTTTTGCCATACGATAACCTCAATTTCAAATTGCTGATAAGTTTAACATTTTTCATGAAATTTTCGTTGATAACATTCCAGCCAATTGCTGCCGATGGGAAAACACCATACTTGGTTGTATTTGCACCAAATACGGATGAACCATCTCTACGTGCCGTTAAAGTAAATAAATAGCGGCTATCATAGGAGTAAAATAAACGGCCCATCTGTGAGTTCAGGCCATATCTATCGCGATAAGAACCACTTGTTTGTGTAGCACCTGCCCCTAGGTTATCCAAACCTAATTCATCATTAATAAAGCCGGTAGCGCCTGCCGTGGTTGAATTGTATTTACGTTCTTGTGCACTATATAAGGCAGTAAAATCGAAATGATGCTTTTTAATATCCTTAGAATACGTTAAGATATTTTCTATAGTATAACTATTGGTAGATGCATTAACACTTCTTGCAGTTCCATTATTATCATTTGCTAAGCGCCCTATGTAACTACCTGATCTTTCAGGAAAATAAGTATAACCGGCGTTTAATCTAAATTTAAGACCTGTTAATGCACCTGGAAATTTTACCTCGGCATAACCGTTTCCATTAATATTGGTTGTTCTACCAATCTGTGTTGTTTTTAAGCCTAATAATGGATTGGTGTAAAGCAACTCAGGACTCATTGGGAAGATTGTGTATGATCCATTTGCATTATACTCCTGACCATAAGGACTCATTGCAGTAGCGAACAACAAATTTGCCCTTCCACCATCGAAATTATTACTGGTTAAAAATAGTGATGTACCTACAGTTAAAAAACTGGTAACGTTTACATCTAAGTTTGATCTTAAGCTGACACGATTGAACTGGTATCCTTTTACCACTCCTTTTTGATCTAAATAATCTCCAGAAATAAAATATTTTACGTCAGGGGATCCGCCAGAGATACTTACGTTATGATCCTGAATTTTACCTTGCTGTGTAGCCTCGTCTACCCAATCGATAGTAGTACCTGCATTGTAAGCAGGAAGTTCTCCGATATTTGGAACCGGTCTGGTTTGTGTTTGATTGGTTTGTTTAAGAAAATCAGCATATTTCTGCAGGTATTCTGCTCCGCTCCGGGGTTCTAAAATATGGGCCATATTATCAATCCCCACATAACCGTTATAACGAATTACGGGTTTACCAGTTGTTCCCCTTTTCGTGGTAACTAAGATTACGCCATTTGAACCATTTGTACCATAAATAGCTGTGGCGCTCGCATCTTTCAAAATCTCTACCGATGCAATATCATTGGGGTTAATATCATTTAACGAGCCACCTGTTTTAGTTAACGGAACACCATCTACCACTACATAAGGACCTGCATTGGCTGTTATAGAGTTTTGTCCGCGGATTAAGGCACTAGGCTGACTTCCAGGAACAGATGATGTAGTGGTAACATTTACCCCTGCTACTGCGCCTTCGATTGATTGAAGGACATTCGTTACAGGTAGTTGCGACAACCTTGCTTTAGGTACAGAAACAATCGAACCAGTAACATCAGAACGTTTTTGCGTACCATAACCTATTACAACTACATCTTGTAAGTTTTTATCCTTATCCTCTGCAAGGATGATGCTCAATTGCGTGTCATTAGCTACCAATATGGTATTGGTTACATAACCTACAAAAGTAATCACTAAACTTTCTCCTTTTTGGGCTGATATTTTGAAATTTCCATTGGCATCGCTGGCCACCACCTGAGTAGTTCCCTTAACACTAATGGAGGCACCTGGAATGGGGTTACCTTGATTATCTTTTATTTTTCCAGAAATTGAGATTTGAGCAGTTTGTGCAATTGAATCGTTTGATTTACCTAAGGATAGGATTAAAGCAAACAAAAACATTACCGCACACTTAGATGTGGCTAGTAGTTTTCTTTTCATTTTTTAAGATTATTTGGTTAGTTAATAATTGAACCGCGAGAGGAATTCAAAAGGGTAGTCTGTCAAAATATTTTATTAAAATATTAGTCAGACCTGATGTGGAAATTATGCATGAATGGAGATGAATTGATTACAACAAAGTAACCATAAAATCCTAGTGGAGTGAGGGGTAATACGGTAATAAGTAGGGGCTAAATTGTTACTTTTTGTTAGAATTTGGCTTTTTAACCCCTATTTTGAAGATTTTTAAACGTTTAGTCTACGTTTAATTTTTTTATTGTATTTAAGATTGGTTGATCTATTGCCTTTAAAATATTCTGATCAGGCTTAATCAGTTCTAAAACGGCGATATCATTCTTGCCTTTTTTCAACCATTCTTGAGGGATATATAACGTTTGTTGTGGACCAATTGCCCAGTATTTCCCTAAGTTGTGTCCATTAACCCACACTACCCCTTTTCCCCAATCGGTCATATCTAAATAAGTATCTGCAACTGTCGAAATTTGGAAAGCTCCTTTTTGTAATATTGGTCCGTTTCCACTTTGTTTTGAAAGGGCAGCCTTAGCAGTATAGCCAGCAATATTATTAAAAGGGAAGCCGTACATCGACCAGTTTTTAACTTCGGTACCATCAAAAGTTACCTGTTCGGTAATTCCTTTTTTGTTTTCTAACAGATACTTTCCAAAGTTTACCCTACCCATATTTTCTACAAAAATATCGAGTTGTACTTCGCCTTTCGGGAGTGTTAATGCCAAAGTATTTTGGTTTAACCTGCGGTCTAAAATACCTGCCCTTTTCTGGTTAATAAAAACCAGCGCATAATCCCGTAGTTGTTTAATCTGAAGTTCACCTTTTTTACCTCCCTTAATGGTAGTTCGGTAAAGCACATAACCATAATCTTGGCTAAGATCCTCGAAAGTTAAAGGTGTGCTATTTTTCACTGCTTTTGGCAGCGCATTAAACAAAGCTACTTTACTTCCCAGTTTAAAAGGCGCAATTGCGATACTTGGTTTAGCAGCTGGAATTGGCGGTAAATTTTGTCCTGTTGGAAGATGTTTTTCGATCACACTTCTAAAAGCCTTGAATTTTTCAGTTGCGTTTCCAGCCTCATTTAAAGGCGCATCATAATCATAACTACTGGTTTGTGGCTCGTAAGGTGAAATATCCTTATAGTTTGCCCCATTCATAAAATCGCGCGTTGTACCGCCATGGAACATGTACATATTGATCGAGATGCCTGCTGCTAAAACAGAATCTAACTTTTTGGTGTATTGCGCTGCAGGAACGGTGTGATGAGGTGTTCCCCACCAATCGAACCATGCAGGATACCACTCAGCTATAAAATATGGGCCTTTCCCATTATGGTTCTCATTTACCAAAGCCTTAATTTTTGCCGGATTATCGATTCCGTTTACGGCTGGTAGTAATCCGTCTAAATGTCCATCTTTTACATCTGCAGCCGGATCGCAGGTATAAAGCAATCCATCAAAACCTGCTTCGATAAACATTTTTCTGTTGATATCTAAATAATTTTTATCAGCAGCGTAAGAGCCGTATTCGTTCTCTACCTGTACCATAATAATATTACCACCATGGTTAATCTGCAATGGTGCCAACTGTTTCCCTACTTCAATAATATATTTCTTATACTCATCTAAATATTGTTTTTCGGTACTTCTCACCACAAGGCCTTTTTCGTTCTGTAGCCAATAAGGATAACCACCAAACTCCCATTCGGCACAAACGTAAGGGCTTGGTCTTAAGATAACCCAAAGGCCTTCTTGTTGGGCGATTTTCACAAATTCGGCAATATTATTATTGCCCGAAAAATCGAATTTTCCTTTTTGTGGTTCGTGCAGATTCCAGAATACGTAAGTACCAATCGTATTTAGCCCCATTGCTTTGGCCATCTTCATACGGGCGCGCCAGGCCTCTTTTGGTACACGGGGATAATGTAACTCCCCAGAAATTATCTGAAAGGGTTTTTCATCTAATAGAAAGTCTGTTTCTCCTAGCGTAAACGTATGTTTAGCTTGCTGGCCAAAAGCTGATAAGGAGAAACATATCGCCACCAACCATAATAATTTTGCTTTCATTTTTTAAAGTTGTTTTAAGATGACCCGAATTTTGGGCAAAAAGAATCCCATTTGCGCATTTTTACGCAATTCAGCATCTAGATTTATATAAAAATTTTGTTTTTTTCTCTACTTTTTAAACACGCTCAGATCCCATTTATCTGCCCAGTTTATCGAAATTTTATCGTTCTCAAATTTGATTGGCAACCACAAGTAACGGCCATCAATAGCGTTTTTCGGTTCCCATTTATCAGCCATAAAAATAAATTCTCCTTTTTTGCCTGGTGCTGGCAATACGTGCGTACTCTGCCCGCCATAGGTTAGCTTAGCCCCTTCGCCCTGGCATGGATTTCCCATATAAGTCCAAGGTCCCCAGATGGAGCTTGCTTTGAACCATCTGGCCGGATTTGGTGCCCATCCTGTACAGCCCGAACCAACCATATAGTAGGTTCCGTTTTTCTTAAACAAAGCTGGTGCTTCTGTTTGCTGCCCCACATAAATTCTGATAAATTTTCCTGTATGCCCTAAATAATCAGGGGTTAATTCAGCCAAATGCAACGTAAAATTTTCTTCCGAAGAGAATATATGATAGGCTTTTCCATCATCGTCTACAAAAACTGTCATATCTCTTGCCATTTGCCCACCGGGTAAATCCCTACAGAAAAAACCATCACTTTTATTGGCCGGTTGTTGGCAATTTATCATATCTTTTTCTGCTGTTCCTGCTGCATAAAAGGGCATTTTCTCCGGATTTGGACGATAACTCTTGATAAAAGTATATGGACCAGTTGGGCGATCGGCTACCGCAACACCCGATCTTGCAGCTGCATAACCTTTACCTAAAAGTTCTAAGTGAAACCACATCACAAACTTTTTGGTTTTCTTGTTATACACCACTTTGGGGCGCTCCAAGATCGAGCCTTTAGCAATGTCACTTTTCAGATCTTCTGAAACCGGAAGTGCAATACCTTCATCTTTCCAATTGTATAAATCCTTTGATGAGTAGCAATGTACGCCTACCTGTGCCGTATTGCCTTTTTCACCTTCAATCTTATGCTCACCAAACCAATAGTAAATGCCTTTATATTCGACAATGCCTCCGCCATGGGCGTTAATATGAACACCTTTATCATCCTTCCAAAGTTTACCGGGAGTAAAAGAAGTATATGTTTGTTGTGCTGAAACATAACTATTTAGCCCTAAACTGAAGGCGATAAATCCTAAAACAAAACTGATTCTCTTATTCATCATTTTAATCAAATAATTTTTAACGTTACAAAGACGGTAATTTACCCACATCTTCTCAATTGTATAGCTATCTGCTATTTATTTTAAACTGGCACTGTGATCGTTTTCAAAATTCTCTCCACTCCAGATCTTTTGCGCGCTCCATTTCTCTGCTGGGTTGGCCCAAAATGCGTCTGCTTCTGGCAAACCTAATGGCAAAAAGATATTTGAAGCAATATATGGGCTTCCCTGGTTGTTATAGAAATCGCCCAGATTTGGCTGATCGCCATATAAACCTATCGTTAACCAACCATTTTTATAGGTAGTAGGGCTCTCTAAAGTTTTTTTGATTACGGCGGTTAAAGCGCAACGTACCTGAGCGGGACTTAACTGTTTTGGTAATGCTTTTCTCCAGGCCATATCGGCCAAATGATGAAATGCAGCACCACGATAAATGATGGAGCGACCTGTTGCTGGGTAAGTGCCATCGGCATTGATTAATCTTTCCTGAATGATGGCATACCGCTCATTGCGCTTCTTAATCTTCTCGAACATCTCTTTATAACTGTTCGTTTTAGCACCAATGATATTGGCCAAAGTAGCCAGATAAGGGTGGATAACATAACTATTGTAATAATCGAATGCAAAGGATGTTCCATCGGTGTACATTCCGTCGCCGGTGTACCATTGTTCCATTTGCTGCAGGGCATAATCAACACGCATAGGATCCCAACTGTAACCGAACTTAGCCAGAAAAGCCTCGTTCATGGCAGAAAACAGTAACCAGTTAGAAAAAACAGGTTTGAATCTTCTGGTGGTAACGATCGATTTCATCATCAGTTCCTGGTTCTTCTTGTCCAGGTTTTCCCACAACCAAGGTGCACGTACCAAAGCCAATGCAACATAAGAAGCGTCTACCAGTTGCTGCCCACCGATATCGAAATTCATAAAATCTTTGGCATTAGAATCTAAAGCATTTTTTAGTCCCTGAATGGCCCACTCCCGGTACTGTTTCCTTAAAGCTACTTCTTCTGTCGAACCTCCTTCTAACTGCAACCATGGCGCAATACCACTTAAAACCCTACCCAAAACTTCTACATATTGTACTTTAATGCGGTGTTCTTTATTATCAATATGGATAGAAGTAACTTTTGGCATCGCAATACGCAGGCTGTCTTTAGCCAGGTTATACAAAACGGGTTTCACCATCTTATCCATCTGTTGCAACCAAAACTGCCGATCGGTTAAAACCGCGTTTTTGGTATTCTTGGTTTTTTTTTGCGCAAATGCGTAACCACCAGCCAAGACGATCAATAAACCCGTAATTAAAATATTTTTAAGTCTCATTTTTTCCTGTAAAAATTTAGTTTTTGTTTGACAAATAGCGGTACATTTCGCAACCAGCCAATAAAAAGGCTCCTACACCAAAATTCGCTGTAGAATTTACATCAACCACCTGCCCCGGAATGGCTTTCTCTCCTATCGGCTGTACATACCCCAGTTTACCGTTAGGTTGTAATGCGGTTTTGGTTAGATATGTCCATGCTTTTTGTGCTGTAGGTAAATAGTTTTTTTCTTTTAAATAACCGTTGTTTATCCCCCATAACAAACCATAAGTAAAAAAGGCTGTTCCACTGGTTTCTGGTCCAGGGGCATGTTGCGGATCTAGGATACTTCTGGTCCAATAACCTTCTGCCTGCTGGCTTTTAACAATTGCTTTGGCCATATTCTGGTACTTGCTTAGGTATTCGTTCCGATGTGGATCGTTAAGGGGCAGATCTTTTAACACTTTCGCTAAACCTGCAAACACCCAACCATCGCCTCTTGCCCAAAAATCTTTTTTGCCGTTTACACTTTTATGCTTCGGATAAATATATTTGGCATCCCGGTAATAAAGTTTTTCCTTTTTATCATACATAATGCTATTCGAATACATAAAATATTCGTACAGCTTATCGAGGTATTTTTGGTCCCCGCTTACTTTATAAAGTTTGGTCATAACAGGCATTACCATGTACAAACCATCGGCCCACCACCAATAGTCGTTATTGGGTGTGCTCATTTCGTATTCCATTACCTCTTTTGCCCTTGCAATTTTATATTCTTCGGGTTTTAAGTGGTATAAATCGATATAGGTTTGAAAACAGATCTGCCAATCGCCAAACAGCACATGCTCATCTGTT
This sequence comes from Pedobacter sp. ISL-64, assembly GCF_018613605.1. Classification (GTDB taxonomy): domain Bacteria; phylum Bacteroidota; class Bacteroidia; order Sphingobacteriales; family Sphingobacteriaceae; genus Pedobacter. The sequence goes on from NZ_JAGGPU010000006.1 coordinate 808,807, forward strand.
TCGCCATATTTATATTTCCAGTTGGATTTATCAGTTGATTTTGCGCCCATCCATTTGTTATAAACGGCCCAATCTTCTGAATATTTACGGTAAGCTTCGTTCTTGGTAATTCCATAAACCTCCATATTTCCGGTATGGTAAGCAGCATGATCCCAAAAAGCACGTACTTCGGGTTTATTGTTGCCTTGCCAATAGGTATTTGCACGATTGATCATTTCGAGCACTTCCTCTTTTAAAGTTGAGGTTTGTGCATTTACAGCTGTGCTGCTAAAAAACAACAATAAGAAAAGCGCCTTATACAATTTTAAATTCATTAGTGTATTGGTTTAATGCCGTTTACGGTGGGTATTACAGGTTTAATAGTTCCATCAGTATTAAATTCCATTTTATCGATGCAAACTTCGCGGTTGTAGCCTGCAGCACTGCCCATTGAGATTCCTTTTGGTCGGGTAAAACGATGGTAAACCATATACCATTCATCTTTTCCGTTAACTTTGATTACACTGTTGTGCCCTGTTCCGTAAATACCTTGTGTTACATCTTTTGCCAAAATCAGGTTATTTTCCGGAATGGTTATTTTTCCTATAGGCGAATCAGAAAAGCCATAACGTACCCGATAATTTTCGCTCCGTGTATCATCTTCAGACCATAAAAAGTAATACTTTCCATTACGATAAAAAACTTCGGTACCTTCTCTAAAACCATTGTTTGGTGTAATAACTTTAATCTTATTGGTATCAATCGAAACCATATCTTCATTTAATGGTGCAACGGCCATATACCCATTTCCCCAATACAGATAACTTTTGTTGGTTTTAGGATCATTAAATACATCAGGATCGATCTCCTGACCACCTTTTATTCCTTTTGGTTTGCTTGAAATTAAAGCCTTACCGCTATCTTTGAACGGACCGGCAGGATGATCAGCGACAGCAACTCCAATTTTCTGTGCTGCTGTGAAATAATAAAAATACTTATAAGCGCCGTTCACTTTCTTTTCGATAATGGTAGGTGCCCAGGCATTCTTTTTCGCCCAAGAAACATCTTTTTCAAGGTCTAATATTTTACCTTCATCTGTCCAGTTAACGAGATCAGTTGATGAAAAACTTTTAAAATAGGTACCACTCCAGTTGTTAAAACCATCGCTGGTTGGATAGATGTAATATTTGCCTGTTTTATTGGAATATAAAATTTCCGGATCTGCGTAATAACCTTTTAAAACTGGGTTATTGGATACAGCAACACTTACCAAATAAGTTTTAGGTTGTTGATTGGCAATACCTACCTTAATTTTTACAGGGCCTTTAGTAAAATCTAATTTCCCTTTTGGTGCGATACTGATTTGATTAAAGGTATTAAACTGCGGATCAAAAGCCTTTAAGTCAGTTCCGTAATTTACAGGCAGATAAATTTTTTGGTTCACGCTATCTAAAACAATATTATTTTGGTTGATTGCCTTATTCTGTGCGCTTTGCAAAACAGATTCGACAGTATACCACTGATTGAGCAACCGGTTTAACTCTTGTTGATTAATAGGCAAAATAGTTCCGTGCCTTGGGTGAAAATCCATGGCAATATCTTGATCCACTACACTAAAATTTGCCAGATCTTTACTTTTGGTAAACTGATAGCGGCCTTTCATATATACATCGTACATCAGGATATATTCGTCGCTATGATTCAGTTTAAAAACACCAGCTCCTTCTACGGCCTCTTTTGTCTGTTGTAAATATTTATCCTGCTGCACATAACCTGTGGTGAGTTGATGGGAAACTGCTTTTTTTATGCCATTGCCATTTCCTTCTGTTTTAAAGAATAAATTGTATTTCCCTTTATCGTAAATAATGTCACCATCAATACAAGAACCATTGGTTGGGCTAAAAAAGAGCTGTTTTGGGGCTGTTTCCAAATCTGTAAAATCTGCATTGGCGTAAGCATAATAAATTTTATCAGGCTCCTCGCCATGCTTCATCGACCAATAAACCATATATTTTTTGGCAGTTTTATCGTAAATGGTCTGTGGAGCCCAAACACGTTGCAGATTTTCGTTATTTGGAAAACGTTTTTGAATATTAACAACTGCCGATGTCCAATGGATCAGATCATTTGATTTAAGCAATATCATTGCCCTGTTCGAGTTCCAGCCATTGGCCGAAACCATATCGGTAGCCACCATGTAAAAGGTTTTGCCATCTTCGCCGCGCAAAATATGTGGATCGCGTATACCTCCGGTATTGCTGATTTTTTCGGAAGAAATGATTGGATTATTATTGTTTAAAGCCTTGTAATGGTAAGCATCGGTGCTCACCGCAAAACGGATCGCTTCTTCTGCTTTAGCGTTTCCGGTAAAATAGGCAAATAAATACGCCGTATTTTCTTTGGATACCTTAGCTGTTTTTTTGCTTTGTGCCTCTACCAGATTTATTGATAACAAGAACAAAACAACAAGTAGAGAAAAGTTATATTTTATAATGGAATGTTTCATTTTAAGGTTAATTCATTATTTATTTTCTGGTTTCCAATCTAGGGTCTGCACTATTGTTGGTGCCTGGTTAGCCTTTCCTTCTCCATCTACCTGGGTAACATGCTGCAGAAACAGGCTCAAAATCCCTTTGCTTTTCCAAAGTTCGGTATCGTAACTGGGTTCCCAATCGCCAAGGCTTTTTTGAGTAAGATCTTCAACCTTCCAATTTCCTGATCCGAGCTCACCATTCAAAGCAATTGAAACCTTATTACCTCGTTCAGCATCCCTAAACAACAATCCCGCAGCATAATATTTTCCATTTGGCCAAACGATAATCTGTGGCCGCGAAATCGGAATCTGTTTGGTACCTCCTCCACTTAAACTAAAAGCCGTTTTTCTAAAGTTAAGGTTGCTTACTTTCCAATGGTCGTCTGTTTTAAAAACCAGGTGATATTGTGGTATGGTTTCGTTCGTATCACGCCAATAACCAGCAATAAATACCTTGCCTTTGGCATCGGCAAACATTGATGTCTGGTTAATCAGCTCGCTTTTTTGCGGAATTTTAAGCGCATATTCTGCATTGGTGGCAGTAATGGGAAGACTATATTTTTCATTGGTAGATTTTAACCAGGTTAAACCTCCATCGGTTGATTTGGCATAACATAAATCATGGTTACTGGCTACATCAGGGCTTTCGCGCCACACCCACGATAAATGGATGGTCCCAACCTGATCTATAGCTACCTGCCAATATGCATTTCGCTGTCCTTCGCCATCAATCATCCCATCCTGTACACGTGTCCATTTTTTGGTCTGCAGACTATAACGGTTTATCATCAGGTTTCCGTTTCCAGAGCCACCATCACGGTAAAAAAATAAGAGATCGCCGTTTGCAAGCTTATAAAACTCAGGATAACTGACTTTATTTTCCTTTACAGAAAGCATAACTTTTTTATTCCCTAAGGTTAATGAACCTGCTGAAACTGATTTGGCATAGTTTAGATTGTTATTATGCTGGCCCCAGGCAATATGAAGGAAACCATCACCATCTACCATAATGCTAATTGATTTATGAGCGTCGGTGGCATCGCCTTTATAGGGCGTGGTAACTAATACCCAACGGGGTGAGCCGATTTTACGTTTGGCCAGTACCACATTTTGTTCTTGATCATAATAAGCAGCATACTGGCTATCTTTAAAGCTGATTAACGAATTTTTACGGAAAATAACTGTATTTACCGAGTTGTTTGCCCAGCCGTTACTGGCAATGGTACTCAGTTGTGTTTCTTGTGCAACACTCATCAGGTTGATACAGATGAATGTGCAGATTAGAAATATACTTTTATTTAGGGATTGATACATTATACGTTTTAGGCTGCTCGGTTTCTTACATTTGGTGAAGCCGAAGTACCGAAATTTTTAAGCTTTACACAGGGGGTTAAATCATACTTTGCAGGGGGCGTTTTAAGATAAACGCATTTAAAAGCCAAAATAGCGTAACTTTTATGTTGTGGCATTAATATTATAGTATTTATGAAAACTTTTTCTGTGTTTCTTTATAAATTCTGACGGCGTTAATTTAAACAGCTTTTGAAACTGTTCTCTAAAGTATTTACTGTCATTTATACCTACTCTAAAGGCAGCTTCGTTAATATTTAAATTGGTATTGATTAACAATTCGGCAGCCTTTCTGAGTCTGATAAAACGGATAAAACCATTTATAGACTGACCTGAAGTGGCTTTGATCCTTTTGTAGAGATTAGAATGGCTCATTCCAAGATCAGATGCCAGTGTTTTTACATTAAAACTGTCTTCCATCAAGTTTTCTTCTATAATGGTAATGCACTTTTGAAGAAAGCCCTTATCCTCCTGAGATACTTTATGGGCATCACTCTTCAAGGTTATTTCATTGTAGAAATAAGACTGAAGATTGGTCCTGTTTTTAATAATGCTATTAATTTTGGCTGTAAAAAGCTCTTTATCGAAGGGTTTACTGATAAAATCGTAGGCACCAACTTCGATTCCCTTAAGTTTTACCTCCGGACTAGGGTCGCCGGTTAACAGAATTACCGGAATATGGCTCAAGGCAGAATCCTCTTTAATCGCCTTACAGAGTTCGATACCGTTAAGGCCATCCATGTTTACATCAGATATTACGATATCAGGCAAATATTCTTTACAGAGTTTTAGTCCATCTGTACCATTTTCGGCCTTGTAAATTTTGAAATTATCCTGAAAAATATGCTTGATGTAATCAATAATTTCGGGGTTGTCATCAATAACCAAAATCGAGTGCAAATCTGAAATGAGCAATTCGAGGTTGCCCACATTCTCGGCATCGTTATTTTCTGCTTCTTCCTCTTGCGCAATGAGCTCATTTACATAGGTTAATTCGTTTTGGAAAACACCGCTTTGCTGCAAGTTTGGCTCCCCAACCGGAATATCGATCAAAAAGATGGTACCCATTCCCTGATTGGAGCGGAACGAAATTTTCCCTTTATGTAATTCTACAAAGTTTTTGGCCAGGTAAAGACCAATACCGAAACCCATCTTCAGCGATTCGTTCGACATTACTTTATAAAATTTATCGAACAGCTTTTCACCCACATGTGCCGGTATGCCCGGACCACTATCGCTCACCTCAATTTGCACCCGCATACCAAGGGTTTTAACACTAAATTTCACAAAACCGCCTTTTGGGGTAAATTTAAGCGCGTTAGAGAGCAGGTTAAAGAAAACGATTTCGAGCTTGTCTTTATCTGCATAAATATCCAGTTCTTCCTCCTCGCACTCAAAAGTATATTCGATATGGTTCTGCTTTGCCAAATAATTAAAGCAGAGGAAAATCTCATTTGTAAATTTGTAGAGGTTGATCCTTACAATCTTCAAGGCGTCGTTCTCACTTTCCGTTTTTCTAAACAGTAATAATTGATCTACCAGGCTTAACAAACGCCTCGAATTGCGGTAAACAATATTTAAATCGTTCTTCTCTTGCCCTGGGTCTTTCTTATGGATAATATCTTTAATCGGATTAACAATTAAGGTTAACGGCGTTCTCAGCTCGTGCGAAATATTGGTAAAGAAATTCAGTTTTTTCTCATTCAGATCTTTTTCACGCTCCATTTTAAGATTAGTAATTTCTACCTCGTGTTTTAATCTTCTCTGGCGGTTACGATAGGTTTGAAAAAGATAAAATAGGGAAGATCCTATAATAAGGTAAATGGCATAGGCCCACCAGGTACGGTACCAAGGGGGTAAAATCCTAATCATTACGATCTTTTCGTTGTTGCTCCAGGCACCTTCGGTATCGGTACTTTTAATATGCAGTTTATACTCACCTTCATTTAACCTGGAATAATAGGCTGTGCTTAATTTGTTTACATAGTTCCAGTCTCTATCCCAACCTTCGAGGTAATAGGCATAAGAAATCTGATCCTGAAAAGAGAATTCTATTGCTGCATAATCGATAGAAATCACCGCAGCACTAAATGGGATTTCTATGCGTGCTAAATTAACAACAGAGATATCGTTATAACCTGAATCCTGATCGAGAGGAATATTATTGATCCTAAAATCAGTCAGCACCATTTTTGGTATCCTTTTATTTTTCTTAATGCTATCAGGCGAAAACAAATTAAAGCCACCAATTCCACCAAACAAAAAGTTACCGTTTGCAAGTTTTAATGCAGCATTATAATTAAACTGATTGCTTTGTAAGCCATCGGTAGCATAATAGTTTTTAAAGCTTTGGTGTGCAACATCAAATTTTGATAAACCATTATAAGTACTACACCATAAATTACCTTGAGCATCCTGAAGGATATTGAGTACCGAATTACTTGGTAACCCATCGCTCTGGATGTACCGCTTTATTTTTTTGGTTTCGGGATCAAAAAGCAGTAAACCTCCACCTTCGGTGCCAATCCATATTTGATGATTAAAATCTTCCTGAATGGCCCTGATGGCAAAATTGATCTTCGTATAGCTATGTTTTTTGTTTATTGGATCGATTTCGATCAGTTCGGTATAGTTCCCTGCCCAAAGTCTTCCTTTCGAATCTTGGAACAAGCTGTGGATATCCTTTAGATTATGGTCAAAAAGTTCAAATTTATCGGCAATTTTATTGTAACGATACAATGCACCACCTTTTGTAGTACCTACCCAAATATTCTGTTGTTTGTCTTGATAAAGCTTCCAAATGTTAATGTCATCAACGCCTTTATAGTTATTGTAACAGTTATAGTGAACAAATTTCCCGGTTGTTTTATTAAAACGATCTATACCGCCGCTAAAACTGGCCACCCAAACGTTATGATCTGCATCGTTTAAAATACTGGTAACAAAATTACTGGTTAAAGAGTTTGGATCGCTGGTTTTGGCATAATTAGCAAAAGTATTTTGCTTTCTGTTCCACACACTTAAACCACCTCCATCAGTCCCGATCCAAATGTTTTTGTTTTCATCTTCGCTAAAGGAGAGTACAAAATTGTTAATTAAGGAATTGTTTTTTAATGGATTATGTTTAATAGTGGTAAACTGCTCATTTTCTGGATCGATGATATTAACCCCACCACGTAAGGTTGCGATCCACTTTCTAGATTCGCGGTCTTCGTAAACCTGGGCGACAGAATTACTGCTCAGTAAGCCTTTTTCTTTTCCGGCAGATAGGTAATTTGTTTTTTGATTTTTTGTATTGTAAACAGCAATTCCTCCCCCATCAGTTGAAATCCAGAGTTTTTGTTGTCGATCAAACAATAAACTCATAATATTCTCATTGCTTAAATGCTGGTTAAACTTGGTGAGGCTACTATTGGCTTTATCAAATTGAAAAAGTCCGTGCTCTGTTCCAACCCAGAGTGTTTGGTTAGTGCCTCTGGTAATGCATGTTACTGAGCGTACGGCAGCAGTTACTAAACGAAGTCTATGTTTATCATTATCATATCTGCAAAGCCCCACATCTTTTATAAAAAGCCATAGGGTTTGTTGTTCATCAACATATAAAGCTTTTACAGTGAAATCGAAATTTTTGTCATATGGGATTCGTTTTGCAATGCTGCTTTTCTTTTCGAGCATAAACAGGCCTTTTTCTTCAGTAGCGACATAAACAGCTAAAGCCTTACTTATTGCAATGGAATTAATAGCATAACTTACCTCGTTTTTTCTTCCCTTGTCTAGATAAATCAATTGATGAAACTTGGAATCGGCATAATCATAATAAGAAACGCCCTTTTGCGTACCTACCCAAACCTTGTTTTTCGCATCTCCATTCAGTACCGTAATGTGGTTATTTACTAACGAATGTTCATCTCCCCAGCCATTTCTAAAAACCTTAAAATGATAGCCATCGTAACGGTTTAATCCATCATAGGTACCCATCCACATAAACCCAAAATGATCTAGATACAAAGAGTTTACCACATTATTAGACAGGCCACTTTCTACCCCCAGATATTTAAGGCGAATAGTTGTAGACTGGGCAAAACAAATAACTGCGCCCATCCATAAAAAAAATATGGAGCAAGCAGTTTTTTTCTGAATAAGGAACATAGAGAAACCGTACCGTGGTATGCATGGCAGGAAACGAATATACATATTTTCCTAAAACTCAGCTATCGGCTATTGTTTAGGATTAAATAGCAAAAATCGTAAGATTTCTTCTACATAAGACAGCTCTGTCCTATCTTGATGTTGTTCCACCTACATTTTAATAATTCAACCTACAACACCTACTCATTTACAGACCGAAACCGTAGTATTTAGTATTACACATAAACGTGATATATATATTTTGAAACAAAAATCCTATCTAAAAAAAAAATATTGGTTTATTTTTGTTACTATGACACATATTGATCCATTGACTCCCATCCATAGGCTAGAACAACTGAAAGTTGGTGATCTTATTTCTGACACATGGGGCAGTTCTGGCGCCATTAAAACTATTGAAGTTTTAAAAGGAAGAACTTCTTTAACCTACTATTTCAGAATCAAATCAGGCAAACTGATCCTGGCTTTAAGATAACAATTTACTAAAATCCTGTTAGCGACTGAAATAATCATGTAGTCTCACAACTATAGATCAATTACTTAGATTCCTAAATTTAAATGTTCGCTATTTAACATCAGAGTGGCCAAGGTTCATGGCTGGATTCACTTCATCACGAATAAGCTGTTTTAATTCTTTAATTTCAGGAAAGCGTTGCATCTGCTTTCTATCGAAAATTAGTTTCTCGCCAACATGAACAGTAAAAACGCCCGATGTTTCACTCGGAATTAAAGTTACCCCCTTTAGCTCATCAACAAAAGTGGTTAAAATTTCTTGCGCCATATAAGCCGAACGCAACATCCAGCCACATTTGGGGCAATAGGTTATATTAACAAGTGCTTTCTCCATTTTTATTTTTTTACAAGGGTACGAAAAATATGAAGGGATGGAAAATGGAGATGTTAAATGGGTGCTGAAACCAATTAAGCATCTGCAGATGTGTCTTCTCCTTTGTTCTTTGTTGTAAAACGATCGTTATTAATTTCGGATTCTTGTCAAACAACACTGAACAAAATGAACTAAACAAGTTCGATGCTTAAAATGTTGTTAAAAGAGAAAAGGGTAGCCACATCCATGGTTACCCCCTTTCCAATTGCTCCCGTGTTAGAGGAACTATAATTACACCAATGAAGCAATTTTTGTTTGCTTTATCTAGATAATCATACACCTAAAGTCTAAAAAACAGATATAAAAATTGCTGTTTTTTATTTTAGTTTCTTTTAAATCCCTGCTCAAATCACCTCTAAATTTGTCTTTAATGGCCACTTAAATTGTTGGCACGAGCAATTATTTTTATAAAAAATTAAAGTGCCATGGATTTTAAAAATACTTTAACTGCCAGTATTCAGATATATAAGCCCATTGGTCTGGTTTGGAAAATCTGGAACGAGCCTGAACATATTGCCACGTGGAATGCTCCATCAGACGAATGGATCAACAAGAAAATTGAAAATAACCTGGTAGAAGGAGGTGGTTTTTTATACGTTATGGCTAAAAAAGACGGAACCGAAAATTTTGACTTTCGAGGAACTTACACCGAAATTATAGCGCATGAGCGAATTGCTTATACATTAGATGATGAGCGGAAAAGCCTGATCATTTTTACAGGAAATAACCCCGTTACCCTTACTGAAATCTTTGAACCCGTTGCAGGCCTTGATTTGACCATGCAACAGGAATTCTGCCAATCGGGACTGAACCAGCTTAAAGCATATGCCGAGCAGCTTAGTTAAATGACTTCAGGTTCTAATACAGAGGTGGTTTTACTGCGATTTAGATGCTCCAATTACTTTGAGGTAAGTATAGGTTTAGCTTTCCTGGGCTTTTTCCTTTTCTTCCACCAGATGATAAAACCAGTAATCGGCAAACTCGCTGCAACCAAAGCCGCTAAAAAGGAAAGAATTTTATTTGGCAATCCTAAAAGCCTACCCGTGTGGAGATCGTAATTGGTGGCTTCTATTAAATCGGCCCCGTTAAAATCTTTATACAGTTTAGACCTGATCATTGTACCTGTAGCTTCCTCATAAAAAAAGGTATTCTGGTTGCGTGCCCAGCGGTAGGGATAAATCATTCTTAAACGCAGTTCACCTTTACCACGCAGCGAAAAACTAGTGGAAATAGCACCAGGGTATTTAATTTTAGCTTCAGTATAAATTTTATTGTAACGCACAGGTAGCGAATCGATGTGTGTAGGTTTGGCTAAAACGATGGCGTTGCCCTGCCCTAATTTGCTCCCGGTAAAAAAGCTAGCCGCATTTTTTACCTCTTTAAAAGCAAAATACAAACCACTCAAAGCAGTAACCAATAACACAACTGATGCATAAAAGCCCAATACGTTGTGTAAATCGTAATTTAACCGTTTAAACGATGCTTTTCTTTTAATGGTTAAAGATTGTTTTAATAACCGCATCTGACCAGGAAACCAGAGTACCAGTCCCGTAATCAGCATTAGCACGAAAATAACCACCGACCATTGCATGATAAACTTTCCTGTTTTTCCTAGCAACAGGGAGGTATGGATATGCTCTACAACCTGAAGCCAATCTTCGCCACCTCTTTTTACCAAGGCGGCATTGTAAGGATTAAAATAGTAAACAATCCCCTTTTTAGTGGTAATTTCTACTGTTGCATTTGAAAACCCATCTTCAATTCTGATCAGCCTTAACTGGTCTTTGGGTGATAATTTTTCGAAGTTTGAAATGATATGATCTAAACCTACAAAAGGTTTCTCTTGAAGCGCTACATAGCGAAAATCTTTTTGTGTAAAATCTCTGATTTCTTCTTCAAAGATATACAGCGCACCAGTTACACTAATAATAAATACCACCAGGCCAGTCGCCAGGCCGAGCCAGAGATGAATGTTCCTGATGGTATTTTTAAAATTCCTGTTCTTCATTGTCTAAAAAGCATAGCCTAGTGATAGGTTAAATCTGCGCCCATTCCCTCTCACATAATTTACATTGCTGCCGTAAAACTGAGAAATGGCAGGATAATAAACTTTGTTCAATAAATTCTCTACACCTACCGATAGTTTTAGCGGCTGCGTAACTTGATAAACTGCTGCAACATTAAATAAGTTGAATGCTTTTACCGGACCTTCACCAATTAAATATTTAGCTGCCGCATTGGTTTTAAAGCGGTCGCGATTTCCTACACGCATCCAGTTTACATCCAAACTTAAGTTTCTAATACCTGAATATTTAAGGTAAACAGTGGTTTTTGATGGAGGGATACGTGTTGTGTTTAAATACACATCTTTCTCCCCGTTAAAATTACCATCATCATCTACATCGCCTTTTCCTTCTACTTGTGCATAATTACCACCAATGCTCAAATTGCGTAGAACCTGATAATCTGCCTGGACTTCAAATCCATATACACGCTCCGGAATACGTTGAGAGATATAAGTTCCATTAACTTCTAAAAGATTGGCACCCAGTTTAGAGGTGCTGTAATAATAAGCAGCACTGAAATTCAGTTTACCTACGGTACTGCTAAAACCAGCTTCGTAATTATTTACGATGATTGGTTTAGTTTCTAACTGCGATAAGGTATTGCTTTTTGCTGCCCTTAACACCCTACCCAGCTCGAACACCGAGAAAGATTGTGCATAACTGATAAAAGGATTAAAAAACTTGAATTTAGAATAACGAGCGCCAGCATTAAATACTAAAGCATTGTAATTTAATTTACCGCCCTGCACCGCTATACTTCCTGCACCGTTTGCACCGGTAGCCAGGGTATTAAAATCGTCTACATCAATGTTAATATTTTCTACCCTTAAGCCGCCCTTTATGGTTAAATCATTAATGAAAGTTGCAGAGGCCTGTAAGTAAGGTGCAAAGTTCACCATATTCATATTAGGTACCCACAAACGACCATCTGTTAAGCTTTGAGCAGTTTTATCGTTCATTAAATCCAAACCATAGTTCAATTGCATTGGTACCCGATCTGCAATATTAAAAGGTGTATTCAGGTTTACCCTTGCACCCTTTTTTGTTGAAGTAATGGCCGATTGGCCACTGCCGAAAAATGATGCTGAGTTAGAATAAATGGTATAAAAGTCCTGATAATATACATTGGCAGTTAAATCTGTTTTGCCGAAAATCTGCTGATTGGTGTATTGTAAATTGGCATTATGGTTAAACCTTGTTCCTTCATCTTCACCCAATCTTTTTCCATAAATACCAATGGCCGGCGATTGACCGTAAACACCATCTTTGGTTAGGTATTTAGAATGCTGTCTGGAGCTGAAATAATTATACATCACCTGCAAACGCTGTTTTGGAGTAAAGTTATATCCCAGTTTCACAAAGCCATTGTAAGATTTAGTCTCGCCTAAACCATACTCAGGCGAAATTACCAAGCCTTCAGCATCGCGGAAAACACCGGTTTTTTCGAACATACCACTTACCAGATAATCGAACTTACCTGTTTTACCGTAAAGCTGTTGTGAAAAGCGGTAGCCTATCGTGCTATCGCCTTTTAAGTTTCCTGTAATTCCGGCTTGAGAATAACCCCCGAATGATTTTCCTTTATCGGCTTTTTTAGTAATGTAATTAATCAAACCTCCTTCTGCACCATTACCATAAATGGCGGTGGCACCTTTAATAACTTCAACACGCTCTATAACCGAAGGATCGATACTGCGGATATCCCTTCCTCCTGCTCTTAACGGAGTTGACTGCGGAATACCATCAATTAATACCAAAACATTTCTACCGCGCAAAGTTTGACCAGAGTTACCCGTTTGGTTGGTAGAAAAACCCAATCCAGGTACGCTGTAAGATAGTATGTTGGCTAAATTCGGACTAATTGCAGATTGTGTATTCAATTCTTTTGCTGTAAGCACTGTTACCGAAGAGGGGGTTTGCGACAAAGATTCAGGTCGTCTACTTGCCGAGATAATTACATCGTTAAGTTCTGAGTGCTGCTCTTTTAAAACAACATTTACCTGAATTGTATCGTTTGCAATAACCGATACCACCTGTTCAAATTGATCGTAGCCTGTAATCGAAACCCTGATCTGCTGGTTTCCTGTAGGAACATCCGTTAACTTAAATGCACCGGTTTTACCTGAAGTGGTTTTAAGATTTTGCTTTTTAACCTGTATGTTGGCAAAGGGTATGCTATTCCCTAACGAGTCGACAACTTTTCCGGTAATTGTTCCCTTCCCCGTTTGTGCAAAGAGGGTAACTGTAGATAATATTATAAGCGCAGCGGCGAAAAATTTTATGTAATGGTGTTTCATGCAATATCTAAATTTCGGCAAAGCTAGCATTATTTAGACTTGTTAAAAATAATAACTCAAAAAAGATACCTATATGGTGTTTAATCATTCATCATTTTAAAATAAATAAGTCATAAGATTTAATTTATTTGATATTTGCGTTAAACCGTTTGGAGTAAAAAATGTTGGAAACAAAGATGAAGTACGCACTGATAACCGGAGCCAGTAAAGGTATTGGAAAATCTATGGCCATTGCGCTGGCCAAGAGAAAAATCAACTTGTTGCTTATTGCCCGTTCAGGTGGTGAATTAAGCGCTTTACAAACGGAGATCAAAAACCAATATAGTGTTGAAGTAGATATCTTGTCGATTGATCTTAGCCAGGCTCAAGCCCCAAAATTGGTATACAACTGGATAACAGAAAAGAATTACGCCATTAATATCCTGATTAATAATGCAGGTTACGGATTGTGGGGGAAATTTGAAGAACTGGATTTAAGTGCTCAGTTAGAAATGTGTCAATTAAACATAATTACGGTAACTTCATTATGCCATTTATTGCTTCCAATCCTTTCAACAGAAAAAAAGGCTTATATACTCAACGTTTGCAGTACTGCAGCCTACCAGGCGGTACCAACCTTGGCCATTTATTCGGCAACTAAAGCTTTTGTTTTATCTTTTACGAGAGCTTTAAGGTTCGAGCTTAAAGATGGCCCGGTTTCTGTAAGCTGTTTGAGCCCAGGCCCTGTTGATACAGGTTTTGCCCACCGCGCCGGACTGGATGCCTTTAATAAAATGGCCGAAAAGTTTAACATGAGGCCTGATGAGGTGGCTGAAATCGCATTAAAAGGAATGTTTGCCAAAAAATCTGAAATTATTCCAGGTTTTACCAATATCATCAGTGTATATGCCAATAGGATCCTGCCAAAGGGATTTATCGAAAAAATGGCCGCAGGGATTTATAAGACTTGATAAAGTCCGAAAGTTAGAGGTCCGAAGTCTGGAAACTGCATAGAAGCTCAAAATGAGGTTACATTGGTAAATAGATCTCTTGGTACATATATGAGTGTCGGATGGTAACATCCAACACCACGAATATGGTATCAAAATTGTTTTGGAAATGAGCAGTTCTGTGTGCTTGGCATTTTTAGTCCCGCTCCATTACAAGTCCGCACTCATTCTGGACTGCCCCCAAAAAGTT
>NZ_JAGGPU010000007.1 GCF_018613605.1 Pedobacter sp. ISL-64
AGCTGAGCTAATTTCCCTTTTTGGGTGTATTCAAAGTTTTATAAAAAAGCCTTCCAGTTGTACTGAAAGGCTTGGTGGGAAATGAGGGGTTCGAACCCCCGACCCCCTCGGTGTAAACGAGGTGCTCTGAACCAGCTGAGCTAATTTCCCTTTTATAATTTTGTCAAACTTATTGTCCCATCCTCCGTTTGGGAATGCAAATATAGCGCTATAAAACTGTTCTGCAAATCTTTTTTTCTTTTTTTTCAACTTAACAAAGTTTCGAGGATTTTATGCGATTGTACCACCCCGAACGACGCCGTATGTAAGGTATAGAAAACCAATATCTTATCTAACAGAAATCGTCGTAGTGTATTGCTCATTTTTATTTCAGAAATTTTTTCGAGTGGCGTATTAAAAAGCGAAATAAACCCGATAGCATCTTCTAATAGGAGATAATTGGAGTGGATTGGCAGTCTGGAAGTAAACTCACCCTCCTGCAGATCGAAATAAATCTGATCGTTTCTCCTTTTCTCATTAGGCGAGAAACCTAAAAAACGGGTAAGTTTTAGTAAAAATGATAAATGAAAATTGGGATTGATCTCTTCAATTTCATCAAACCAGGCGATCGAATTAAAAATGTAATCGAATAAACTCTCATCGGCTGATTGCTGCCTGATGCTTTTATACAGCACCTCATTTAAAAAAATAACGATACTGGTTTTAATCATATCGTAAGGGATGCTTTTAAAAACAGGCGTTTGCCGAACTTCAGATACCCTTTGAATATTGGTATTTGCTTTATGATAAACCACCATATCCAACAAATGGAGCGATTGCAGCATGTTCATCTTAATCTTCGCTTTTGGCTTTTTAACACCATTAATGAGGTAAGACTGCATACCGAATTTATCGGTAAGCACCTGCACTACCACACTGCTTTCACTGTAATTGGTGGTCTTTAAAACAATGCCCCTAACTTTGTGCAACATCCGGTTAAAACAATTTTTTCAAAAGTATGTTATTTGTGCAAATTTAATTGTGCAAAAAGTAATCACGTTTTACAAATAAGATTAGTTTTGCCGTTAATATTATTATTAAACTAAGCTGCACATGTGGGTTAAGCTATCGAGATTCATTCTTCAGAACCGTATCGCAATCATCGTATTTTTTTTATTAGGCACAATTTTCATGGCTTATCAGGCCAAAAATGTAAAACTCTCCTACACAGGAAGTAAAATCCTGCCCGTTACCGATAGTGCATTCGTAAAATACAATGCCTTTAAAAAGACCTTTGGCGAAGATGGAAGTGTAATGGTGGTGGGAATACAATCGCCTGATATTTTTAAAAAAGAAGTTTACAACCAATGGGTCCAGCTTTCTAACGACATTCAGAAATTAAAAGGTAT
This sequence comes from Pedobacter sp. ISL-64, assembly GCF_018613605.1. Classification (GTDB taxonomy): domain Bacteria; phylum Bacteroidota; class Bacteroidia; order Sphingobacteriales; family Sphingobacteriaceae; genus Pedobacter. Next base: position 1,389 of record NZ_JAGGPU010000007.1, read on the forward strand.
TAAGCAGGTTTTATCATCAGGAAGGATTTTTCAACTGGAAAAAGATACTGTAAACCAAAAATTTGTTTTAAAGCCGCTTCCTGGCGGTTTGGTTAAAACTGATGCTGAAATGGATTCGATCAAAAATACCATTTATAGCAATCCTTTTTTCGAAGGACTGGTTTACAACCGTCAGAATGCCACCTTAATGGCCATTACTTTTGATACCAAAATCTTAAATACTGCTGAGCGTAACCCTATTTTAAAAGAAATCGAAGCAAAAGCCAAAGCTTTCCAGGCTGCGACAAAGATACAGGTGCATATTTCGGGCTTACCTTATATCCGTACCGCGGTAAGTAAATTGGTAAGTAACGAGTTCGTATTGTTTTTGGGCTTATCTATCTTGGTTTCTGCGCTAATCTTATTGTTTTTCTTCAAGAAATTTTATGCCGTATTCTTCCCTATTTTAGTGGTTGTGATGGGGGTTATCTGGAGTATTGGTACATTGGTACTATTTGGTTTCGAACTTACTATTTTAACAGGGCTGATTCCGCCGCTTATTGTAATTATTGGTATTCCAAACAGTATTTTATTGTTAAACAAATACCAGAATGAACTTAGAAAAGACGGCGATAAACAGCGTGCCTTAAGCGTAACCATAGAAAGAATTGCCATTACCACCCTAATTGCGAACATTACTGCGGCGATCGGTTTTGGTGTGTTATACTTTACCGGAAGTGAGCTATTGATGCAATTTGGTAGTGTAGCCTCTATAAACGTAATGATTACCTGGTTAATGTGTTTATGTCTAATCCCAATTATCTTCAGTTATTTGCCAGCGCCTAAACTTAAGGCACAAAACCATGTTGAAGAAGGATTTTTGCATAAATTATTAGTCAAAACCGATACACTGGTGCAGCACAAAAGTGGATTGATTTATATCGGAACGATTATCATCTCCATCATTGCCTTTATTGGGGTGATGAAAATAAATGTGAATGGATATGTGGTTGATGACCTGCCTAAAAGCTCAGAAATTTTAACGGATTTAAAGTTCTTTGAGAAAAATTTTGAAGGTATTTTACCATTGGAAGTAAGTGTAGATACCAAGAAAAAGAATGGCGTTTTCAATTTAACCAATCTGAAAAGAATGGAGAAACTGGAGAAGATGATTTCTTCCTATCCGGAGTTTTCGCGTTCCATTTCAGTAAATATGGGCTTAAAGTATGCCACCCAAGCATTTTACAATAACGATTCTACCTTTTTCCGCTTGCCAGATAATTTAGAAAAGAACTTTATCCTGGCCTACATCGCCAATGGTGGCAAAGGAAATGCAAGTTTGTTAACCAACTTTATCAGCAAGGGTAATCAAAGTACAAGGATCAGTTTTCAAATGGCTGATGTTGGCTCAAAACGTTTAGACGCCATTATGGCCGAATTAAAACCGCGGATCGACAGTATTTTGCCTCCATCTAAATTTGATGTAGAACTTACGGGATCGAGCATTATCTTTTCTAAAGGAACGGATTATATGTTAAAGCATTTGGTTGAAAGTATTGCGCTTGCCATTGTGTTAATTTCCATCCTAAGATTAGCACAGTTCAAAAGTTTGGGCATTATGTTTATTTCGCTATTGCCCAACATTGTTCCGCTAATTATTACCGCAGGGATTATGGGTTATTTTGGAATTTCCTTAAAACCTTCAACCATATTAATTTTTACCATAGCTTTTGGTTTAGCTTCCGATCAGACCATTTATTTCTTAACCCGTTACCAGCAGGAATTAAACCTGACCAATTTCAGCGTACCAAAAGTGATTACCGATACCATTACCGAAACAGGTGTAAGCATGACGCACATCGCCTTAATTTTATTTTTCGGCTTCGGAATTTTTACGGCATCCACTTTCGGAGGAACGGTAGTACTTGGCCTGCTTCTATCCATAACCTTATTGGTCGCTTTAATTTTCAATTTAACTTTACTACCAGCGCTGGTATTATGGTTAGATAAAAAGAAAGTAAGAAAACTGGTATCTGATGAAGAATCGGCGAAAAATATTGGTGAGTTTGACCATTAATTGAGTTTGGAGTTTTCAGTTAGCGGTTACAGAATAGATATCATTCATAGCCTTGGGTTTAAACCCAAGGCTATTTTTATAAAATCACCAAGCCCACATTCCAACCTAACCAACCTGTGTATTTCGAATTGTTAAAAGAGAAATCTTTATGTTTTTCCTGCAACAATCCAAACTCACCAATTTTGGTGTTTTGTTTGGTGTAATACACATTAACCGATGGACCACCTTGTACGGCTAACCATTTATTTAAACGGATGTTTATTGGCAGCTCAAATTTATTCAGCAGGTTGAGGTAATCCCAGCTCCCTTGGTAAACATACTGGCTACTTATTTCAGGATTTAGTGAAACGCTTTTAAAAAGACTAATTTCTTTGCCAAAACCTAAGCCGCCGGTATATATTTTTTCAGCTGATTTTTTGTTCGTGCCAAACATTAACATATTGTATAAACGTTTGCTCCCACCTTTATAAGCCACATTAAAATTGGTGCTTTCATTGGTGCTGAAACTAAATTTATGATAACCTTTTAAAGCAATATTGATCAACCCAATTGAATAACCATCATTTTCATTTGAAACATTTAATACCCCAACTTGGGCACCTTTTAGGTTTTTGGCATAATTAATTGCGCCAATTTGCAATCCACTAGCAGTTTGTCCGGTAAAATTGGTGAGCACCGCAAGATTTACGCCACTGCTTTCTTTGTTGATATTGGCAATCCCTCCCACCTGTATTCCACTTGTTCTACCAGCTACTATGTTACCACCAATTCCAATCTGAATACCCTTCGTCTCTTTATTAACCAGATTTAACGCACCTGTTTGCCAACCCTTTAAGGTTCCGCCTATGGTATTAAGACCTAAGGAAAGTTGCATGCCTTTCACATCTTGATTAACATGATTATAAATTCCACCTACTTGGAAACCCTCGAAACTCTTGCCTACGCGGTTATAAGCCAAGGCAATCTGGGCCGCCCGAACATCGCCTATCACATAATTAAACAGTCCAGCAATCTGCGCTCCACGAACATTTCCTCCAACCAGATTAAAGGCCCCAGCAAATTGAAAATACTGCACATTACTCTTGTTAATATTAAAAACAAAACCAATTTCTCCTCCATCTACTCCTGCGCTATAAGCACCAATAACATTAAGCGAAAATTTGTTAACCACCTGACCGCTCAATGAGCCATGGGAATTTAAACTAGGAATAAGCGAAAACTGAAACGGGGCTTTCGAGATAAAACCACCGATATTGATCGACTGGATTTTTTGTTGTGCGGTAACCAAAGTATTGCCCAGCCAGGTATTTTCTACATCGCCCAAATTTCCGCTGATAAACCTTTCGCTTGGATTTTCTTTTCTATTGGTAATGTTCACCTCAGCCAGAAAATGGGTAACGGTAGACTTATAATTTTCTTTACTTACCGTTAGTGATATAGGCTGTGTAATGTTTTTTAACCGCATCGAAAAATAACCGTTCCCATCCGATATTTCTGAAACCAACAGGTTTCGTTCGTAAATACTGGCATCCTGGATTGGTTTATTGGTCTGTTTATCTACCACCTGGCCCGTAATGGTATAAAGTTCGGGATCACCGACCGATTCGTTAACCAGCAAAACCAGTTCGAGCGGTGCATACCTGATAATCACAAAATTACCCGATTGGCGGTATTCGAACCTATGATTTAATATTTTATCAAGCGTTTCGGCAATATTTAAGTTGTTTTCGCGGATACTGATCAGACTATCTACGGGTAATATATTACTATTGTAAGAAAACCTGAATCCGCCTTTCTCCTCTATCATCGCCAGTACTGAACTTAGTTTTTGCTGCTCGATATTGAGTGAGATATTTCTGGATAAATTGGATTGTGCTTTTATTAAGGAACTAAAAAAGAGGAGAAAAACAACAGTTATTCTGAGCGTACGCATTGATTTTTATTTAAGTTTAATTATACCTTGCCCATACTCAACTTTTATTTTAAAAGTTTCGGCAATCACATTCAAGATTTCTTTAAGCGATTCATCTTTAAAAGTTGTGCTAATTGGAAGCGCCTTTAATGCAGGATTTACAATAACGATATTGGATTTAAATTTTTGATTAAGTACGGCAACTAATTCGCTAAGCGGTGTGCCATCACAAACCAATTCATTCGTATAATAGTAATTATACAACTTACCCTGGTTTTCTCCTTTAGAAAAATGCCGCTGATTTTGACTTACTTCTACTTTCTCTCCAGCAGTTAAACGCACACTGTCATTTCGGTTGTTCACCTTAACGATCCCGCTTTCTACAATTACCACAACAGCTGCCCCATCGCTTTTCACATTAAACGCGGTGCCCACAACAGTTACCTGAACATCATTAACACTAATGATAAATGGTTTCGACTTATCGGCGCTTACTTCAAAAAAAGCTTCGCCCTTTAGTTTAACATCGCGGGTTTTATTAAAAAACCCGCCCACGAAAGAAAGTTCAGATTGTTTATTCAAAATTGCAGTAGAACCATCAGGCAACATTTGCGTTAAAGTATTTCCGCCACTATTTACATTTATTTTATTGCCGATTAAATTGTTGTAGAAAAATAAGCCGACACTAAAAAATATAAATACCACAGCTGCCCATCGTAAAATAAATGTATAGTTGATCGTTTTTTTTTCGGTTTCTAAACGAGCATTTAACCGATCTAAAGCCTGATGCTCATCAATTTCGGGATCAATCTGCAGTTTGCTTTTCTCTAGTATCATCCTGAAATCTTCTAGCTGTTTCAGGTGATCAGGATTTGATGCTGCCCACGCTTCAACCTGCTCACTTTCGGGCACAGTAGCCTCTCCAAGCAAGTATTTTGCAAGCAAATCATCGTTAATAGGTGTATAGTTTTTATCCATAAGCTTATTTCAATAAAATAAAAATGAGGATCAGAAAATCTACTACCCTAAGCCGTAAAATCTTTAAGGCCTTGCCCATCTGGTTTTCTACCGTTTTGATAGAAATATTTAGTGCATCGGCAATTTCCTGATATTTCATCTGGTCGAACCGGCTCAACTGAAATACATTTCTGCATTTCTCGGGCAACTCATTTATCGCCGAATGGATATTCTTTTCCAGTTCTGTTGCCATGATCTCTGTATTTAAGTTTCCTGTATCGTTTTTCACAGCATTGGCATAATGAACGTTAAAATTCGATCTCACTTTTTGATGTTTCAAATAATTTAAACTCTCGTTGTGCACCGAACGATAAAGAAATGGTTTTAAAAATCCATCTGTTTTAAGTTGCTCTCTTTTTGTCCAGATGCGTACAAATACATTCTGAACAATTTCTTCGGCATCATCTTTTTCTTTAATTATCGTAAAAGCATAGGCATGCAGGCTTTTGAAATGCTTTAAAAACACTTCGTCGAAAGCCTGTTTATTACCGCTTTTAATTAATCCGATAAGATTGGTATCGTTACTTTCCAAGCCCGTTAATGATGTTTCTATTTTTATATTAACCACAGATGGACACTGATAAACACGGATGCGGGTTAGTCATTTACATAACTCACCGAAAGCGTCTTCGACTACGCTGAGACTGACCAACGTTTTGTTTAAGCCAACATCTTTTTAGACAAAACGCTATCTGTGTCCATCATTTTTATCTGTGGTTATGATTAACTCTATGTTGTTAAAATCGATTTCAATTTACGCCTAATTATAATTTCTTTTAAAAAGCCTGGTATAATTTTATCCAACACCACCAAAAAACGATTTGCAAAACCCGGTATAATTTCTTTTTTACCTTTCAACATACCATCCATTGCTGTTTTGGCAACATAATCGGCTTCTAAGATAGTGGCCTTGGCGAAACCTTTTAACTCATTATTCATCACCAACAACTCGGGTTTCGTATTAATACCGCCAGGACTAAGCAAACTGATGTGCACATTAGTACCGCTCAATTCAAGCTGCAAACAACGGGTAAAATAACCGATAAAAGATTTGGTTGCCCCATAAACCTGTTTTTTTGGAACGATAAAATGTCCGCCTAAACTGCCAACATTTAAAATATAGCTTGCTGTACTTTTATCGATATGGTTTAAAAATAACCGAGTAAGCAATACCGTATTGGTAATGTTGAGATCGATCTGTGTTCTATAAAAATCGACATTTTTATCTTCAAACCAACTCCAATTCCCTAAACCAGCATTATTGATCAAAACATTTACCTCGATCTTATTCGCCCTTAATTTTTCAAAAATTTCGCTTGCGGAGGTATTTTTGGTCAAATCTATTTCGATACAGAACACCCTACTGTTAAAGTTTACACGCAGGTAATTTGCTAAATGTTCCAGTCCACTATTGGGTAGCGAAACCAATACCAAACCTAAACCACGTTTGGCCGATTCGATAGCGAAAGATTTCCCCAAACCCTCGCTTGCACCTGTAATCAATACTGTTAATTGTTTCATGTATATGGATTGTTTTTTAGCCACAGATCTACACGGATGAACACAGATTTGGTTGCCTAGTCTCAAAAATCTTATCTACGTGCATCCTCTTTATCTCCTGAAAATCAGGACAGTTTGTGGTTAATATGTTTAAAATGATTAATGGTCTTGCCAAGACCTATTGCAAAAGGCGTTATCCTATAATTTAGTTCGGCAATGGCTTTATTGCTCGAATATTGCTGATTACATTTTAACCTATCGGCAAACGCTGGCAGAAAAAATGGGGTAAGGTTAAAAAGTTTCGATTTTAAAGCCTCCAGCAAACTGTAAGCTTTAATAATGCTTACCGGGATTTTATACAAACTTCTTTTTTTACCAGTGATCTGCCTTAGTGTGCAGAAAAAACTATTAAAAGAAATATCAACTCCACCCAAAATATAGCGCTCGCCATTCCTGCCATTCTGCATGGCTGCAATATGCCCATCTACCACATCATCTACAAAAGCATAGTTGGCAATTGCTTTTCCATCGCCTGGAATAAAATGCCATGTACCTTTTATATAACCTGTAACCATTTTACTCACCGTATTACTATCTGTTATTGGTCCATCGCCATATACTCTTGATGGGTTTACGATCACCACTTCCAACCCCTTTTTTACAAATTCTTTCACCTCTAATTCAGCAAGGTATTTTGTGCGTTCATAGCTGATCGGGAAGCCGACTGCCCTTGGGTCGTTTTCTGAAACCGGCAGATTTAATGTTGGTCCCCACACCCCGCAAGTTGAGGTATGCACAACTTTTTCTACACCCAATTTTAATGCACAGCTGAGCACATTTCTTGTTCCAATTACATTCACATCGTAAAAATCCTGCTCATTCCGGCACCACATTTTGGCCATGGCTGCCGTATGGTAAACCTGATAACAATCTTTCATTGCGTTTTCTAAACTTTCAGGATCCAAAACATCGCCTTTTACAAACTGGATATTTCGGTGCTGAATAAGAAAGGGATGCTTAACATTTCTGCAAAGTGCCACTACATCGTAGCCCATTTCTGCAAGAGTAAAGCTTAACTTCCGGCCGATAAAACCTGATGCACCCGTAACCAAAACCCTCAGGTATTTATTTGCAACTGTTTCCATATTAAACCCTTTCCATTCTAATGGTGTACAAAGAGTGATTTACAACTACCAGTTTACATATTCCGTTTTCGAAATGGTAGTCGTTATAATTCCCATCGGGAAGATTGATCCGATACTGATGTGCCCCGTTTTTCTGAATGGGAATAAAACACTGAAAGTTGTCAGAATAAATTTCGGGGATATTAACAGGCTCTTTGGCATACAGTAGCATCATATTATAACTGATGAGCTGATTTATTGTACTGGTTTTATCGCCCGTTTTAAGTTGGTAAACATTATTTACCCAACTTGTTTTCTTAGCCTCTTTTGCATTGCCATTTACGACCCGATTTACATTTGAGCTAAGGAGTTTGCCATTTTTAAAATGTGCTACATCCTCTGTTTCCACATCAATTTTAAAAACGAAACGGGTTTGTACCTTCGAAGTTATTTTGAGATAAACATTATCGCCATCGTCTTTCTGCTGGAAATACATCTGGCCGATTACTTCGCCATTACGCTTGATGTTGAATTTACTTTGTTGCGCAAAAGCCGATGAAAATGAACAGATAAGAAAGACCAGCGAAGCAGCGCTTTTTGGATTGATTGGTTTTTTGGAAGAAAATGTTTTATAGGTTTTTGGAGCAAAATATTTCTTGCAGAGCCAAATAATTAATGCAGGAATCATAGTTATCTCTATTTGTTATTTAGAGCTAATACAACTCACAAGAAATTTACCCCTACGTGGATTTTATTTTTTTCATGGCCTTGGGTTTAAACCCAAAGGCTATGAGGGTAAGGTTTATTCAGCTGCAGGCTTTTTATCCTCCTCATCTACCGGAACTTCGACCGTTGGATCGGTAATGATTTCGGCATTGCCATCGTTATCCTTCTTGGCAAATAAAATGGGATACAACAGCCACAGCGCACCAATAATAACAAGCACCCCGGCCAGCATCTGTAAATAGATACTTCCTTTTACCTCATTTGCATCTAAAATTTTATAGGCGATAAAAGAAAGTACGCCAGCTATGAGGATGAAAACGGCTTTTTGCAATTTTAAGAGCTTAATCATGGGTTCTTTCTTTTTAGTGTTACAATATGGATTAAAACAAAAATAAGCCCGATTAGTTCGAGCAAGCCGCAGAAATAAAAAGCATAAAGTACAAAATCCCGGTCTGAAGGATTTATTACCGCAACAATTGGCAAGGCAATTACGGCAACGATCATCAATGTAAGCCCGATATTAAATAATTTCACATTAAAAGTATTTACATCAAAACTACCAAAATTCAGTCAATTCTGTTAACTTTGCAACCTTTAATTTTTTGAGGTACTTGATTGATGTATAGCGAATTTAAACAATTGGAACTTGCCAAAATAGGGCAAGAAATACTGGATTTTTGGAAAAAGGAAAATATCTTTGAAAAAAGTATTTCTTCCCGTCCTAAATCTAATCCGTTTACTTTTTACGAAGGTCCACCGTCTGCCAATGGCATGCCGGGGATTCACCACGTAATGGCGCGTGCAATTAAGGATATTTTTTGCCGTTATAAAACAATTAAGGGTTATCAGGTTAAAAGAAAAGCTGGCTGGGATACACATGGTCTACCTGTTGAGCTTGGAACTGAAAAGGAATTAGGGATTACTAAAGAGGATATTGGTAAAACTATTTCTATTGAAGATTATAACGAAGCCTGTAAAAAAACAGTAATGCGTTACACTGATGTGTGGAACGACTTGACCGAAAAAATGGGCTATTGGGTAGATATGGATGATCCATACATTACCTACAAGTCGAAATACATGGAATCGGTGTGGTGGCTTTTGAAGCAGATTTACGATAAAGGATTAATCTATAAAGGTTATACTATCCAACCTTATTCTCCAAAAGCCGGAACAGGATTGAGTTCGCATGAGGTAAATCAGCCCGGAGCTTACCGAGATGTTACAGACACAACGATTGTTGCTCAATTTAAGGCGATAGCAAATACGTTACCTCCGTTTTTACAAGCATTTGGAGATATTTACCTGATGGCCTGGACTACTACTCCATGGACTTTACCATCAAACACGGCTTTAACGGTTGGACCAAAAATCGACTATGTTTTAATCAAAACATTTAACCAATACACATTCTTGCCAACAAATGTAATTTTGGCAAAAAATCTGGTGGGCAAGCAGTTTAGTAAAATTTTCTTTGAAAGCAATGAAGTTGAAGATTTTACAAATTTTAAAGCTGGTGATAAAAAAATCCCTTATCAAATACTTGCCGAATGCAAAGGAAGTGAGCTGGTTGGCATTAGATATGAACAACTTTTAACTTACGCATTGCCATACCAAAATCCCGAAAATGCGTTTAGAGTAATTTCTGGAGATTTCGTAACTACTGAAGATGGTACCGGTATTGTTCATACTGCCCCTACTTTTGGCGCGGATGATGCTAAAGTAGCTAAAGAAGCCATTCCGGAAGTACCACCAATGTTGGTATTAGACGAGAATGATACCCCCGTTCCATTAGTAGATTTACAGGGTAAATTCACTAAACATGTTGGTCCTTTTGCAGGCAAATATGTAAAGAACGAATATTACAATGCTGGCGAAGCACCTGAAAAATCGGTTGATGTAGAAATTGCTATTTTATTAAAAGAAGAAAATAAAGCTTTTAAAGTAGAAAAATATGTTCACAGTTATCCACACAGCTGGAGAACTGATGAGCCACTTTTATATTATCCTTTAGATTCATGGTTTATTAAAGTTACAGATGTTAAAGACAGAATGTTCGACCTTAATGAAACCATTAACTGGAAACCAAAATCAACTGGCGAGGGTCGTTTTGGAAACTGGCTAAAAAATGCTAACGATTGGAATTTATCACGTTCTAGATATTGGGGAATTCCTTTGCCAATCTGGAGAACTGAAGATAAAAAAGAAGAAGTGTTAATTGGTTCTGTTGAGGAACTTTACAATGCCATTGAAAAATCTATAACAGCTGGTTTACAAAAAGAAAATCCTTTTAAAGGATTCGAAATCGGAAACATGTCTGAAGAGAACTATGATTTGATCGACTTACATAAAAATGTGGTCGACAAAATTATTTTGGTGTCTCCATCAGGCAAACCAATGAGCCGCGAAAGTGATTTAATTGATGTTTGGTTCGACTCTGGTGCTATGCCTTACGCGCAGTGGCATTACCCTTTTGAAAACAAAGAAACAATTGATGGAAATGAAGATTTCCCTGCAGATTTTATTGCCGAAGGTGTAGACCAAACCCGCGGCTGGTTTTATACCCTGCATGCGATCTCGACATTAGTTTTTGATAAAGTAGCGTACAAAAATGTAGTTTCGAACGGACTTGTACTAGACAAAAATGGACAAAAAATGTCTAAACGTTTGGGCAATGCTGCTGATCCATTCCAAACCATTAACGAATATGGTGCTGATGCAACGCGTTGGTACATGATTTCGAATGCAAATCCTTGGGATAACCTAAAATTTGACATTGATGGAATTGCTGAAGTGCGCCGTAAATTCTTCGGGACACTTTACAATACTTATGCTTTCTTTGCCTTATATGCCAATATCGATAAATTCGAGATCGACAAAAATAACTTAAGCAAAGTTGAAGACAGAACGGAATTAGACCGTTGGATCTTATCGTTATTGCAAACCTTAATCAACGAAGTTGATGAAAGTTACAACACTTACGAGCCAACGAAAGCAACCCGTGCTATTCAGGCATTTGTTGATGAGCATTTGAGTAACTGGTACATTAGGTTAAGCCGCCGCCGTTTCTGGAAAGGTGAAATGACTGATGATAAACGTGCGGCTTACGAAACGCTTTACACTTGTTTAGAAACTTTAGCACAGTTAATGAGCCCTGTAGCACCTTTCTTTGCCGATTGGTTGTATAGAAACTTAACCATTAACGATCCAAAAGCAGAACAATCTGTTCACTTAACTTTGTGGAACGAGGCTGACCAAGGTTTAATTGATACTGATTTAAATGAGCGTATGGTTTATGCTCAGGATATTTCCTCGATGGTTTTATCATTACGTAAAAAATCGGGCATTAATGTGCGTCAACCACTTGAGAAAATCTTAATCCCTTCTTTAAATGGCGATTTTGAACAAAAGATTTCTAAAGTTGCCGATTATATCCTTTCTGAAACCAATGTGAAACATATCGAGTTCATTACCGATACGCATGGTATCGTTAAGAAAAAGCTGAAACCAAACTTCAAATCTTTGGGTAAAAAAGTTGGAAAAGATATGAGCCTGGTTAAAGAGGCTTTAGAAAATTCCAATCAAGATGATATCCAACGTTTAGAAAATGATGGCTTCATCATCGTAGTTGGTAATAATGGTGAAGAATTTACCATCAATTTAAATGATGACGTTGAGGTTTTTGCGGAAGATATTCCGGGATGGCAGGTAACCAACCTGGGCAGTTTAACTGTTGCTCTGGATGTTACCATCTCAGAAGAGCTGAAACAAGAAGGTATTTCTCGCGAACTGGTTAACCGTATCCAAAACTTGCGAAAAGAATTAAACTTTGAAGTAACAGATAGGATTAAAGTTTCGTTACAAAATGATAACTTGGTGGCCGGCGCAGTTGCCAAAAACAAGGATTACATTTGCGCGGAAATATTGGCCGATGAATTAGAATTAACAGATACCGTAAATAATGCAAACAAAATCGTTATCGACGATGTTGAGTTAAGCATTTCAGTAACTAAAATATAAATCCATATATTAGAAAATTAGAAAAAGAACATGGAAAACAGCAACAAAACACGCTACTCAGACAGTGAATTACAAGAATTTAAAGAATTAATTCAAGATAAATTACGCATGGCGAAAGAGGAACTTAACTCTTTAACCACTTCTTTGAGTAATCCAAACGCAAACGGAACAGAAGATACTTCAGGTGCGTACAAAACATTAGAAGACGGTTCTGCAACAATGGAAAAAGAGCAGATCAATCAATTGGCTGCACGTCAGAAAAAATTTATCGACAACCTGGAGAATGCTTTGGTGCGCATCGAGAACAAAACTTATGGTATTTGCCGCGAAACCGGAAAATTAATCCAAAAAGAACGTTTACGCGCTGTTCCTCATGCAACTTTAAGCATGGAAGCTAAATTAAAGCAGAGTTAATGAAAGGATATACAAAACCTTTAATTGTTATCTTTTTAGTTTTACTGGCCGATCAGCTGGTGAAAACATGGGTTAAAACGCACATGTACCTTGGTCAGGAGTTCCATATTATTGGCAAATGGTGTATTATCCATTTTACAGAAAATAATGGGATGGCTTTTGGAATGGAATTTGGCGGCGAGTTTGGCAAATTAGCTTTATCACTTTTCCGCATTGCGGCGGTTGCAGGGATTGGTTATGGCTTACATTATTTAATTAAGCATAAATATCATCGTGGTCTGATCCTGAATGTTGCGCTGATTTTTTCAGGTGCTTTAGGAAACATCATCGATTCTGTATTTTACGGAAAAATTTATGGTTATGAAGGCTGGTTCCATGGCCGTGTGGTAGATATGTTCTACTTCCCGATTGCCGAAGGCCACTTCCCTACCTGGGTACCGATTTGGGGAGGCGAAGAGTTTGTTTTCTTCAGACCTGTTTTTAACCTTGCTGACGCAGCTATTTCAGTCGGTGTGATACTGATCCTCATCTTCCAGAAAAACTACTTTAAAGAAGATGTAAAAGACGATGTGAGCATCAACAGTGAGATTGTAGAGGATTAATTTTGCGTCCCGTCCTGCTGAACTTGATTCAGATCTATCTAGGAAGACCCTGATCCCAATATATCGGGACAGGTGACGAAAATACAAAACAGCCCATTTCTTAACTGAGATGGGCTGTTGTTTTTAGAATCGTCATTGCGAGGAGGCTTTTCCAGCCGACGAAGCAATCCTTATTGCAAAATCCAAGTACGAAAGATTGCTTCGTCGTTTCTCCTCGCAATGACGATAATAATAGTGCTTGGAAAGCATGTACAGAAGTAGATATTTAAGTTCGTTCCCGCTATCCTTTCTGCCAATCGATCTTGTGCTTTGCTTCAGTTTCTTCATAAAAAAAGAGGGCAGAATTAACGCATTGGCATTTATACTATCAGGTTTAGTAACTTTGGGCACTTCAAGAAACAAAGGTTAAAACTTATAGCCAATAATAAATGATCAACTTCCTCGATATATCTTATTTACAGTTAGGCAATGAAAGGCAAAAGAAGGCTTATCAGGTGCTAACTGATAATGAAATTATAGAAAAGCTTGCTCCTTACCATCCAATACTTGTGGGCACCATTCCGATCAATATCGATATCGAAAACAGCGATTTGGATATTATCTGCGAAGTTTCTGATAAAAATGAATTTATCGACAAATTAAATGAACTGTTTGGGTCTGAAAAAGATTTCACCATTCATGAAAGCCCCAAATTCGACGCGATTAAAGCGAATCTTATCATCGATGGTTTCGAAATAGAAATATTCGGACAAAACACTCCTACCACACAACAAAACGCTTATCGGCATATGCTCATTGAACAAAAATTACTCTTAGCCAAGGGCGAAAAATTTAGGCAGGACATCATTGATCTCAAAAACCAAGGTTATAAAACGGAGCCAGCATTTGCTAAACTATTGGGGCTTGAGGGAAATCCATACGAAGAATTATTGAAATTGGAGTCTTAGCGTCCCGTTAAAACCAATTCAGGAGGTACCGTCATTCCCAACTTGATTGGGAATCGTAATGCCTTGGTAGGGCTTGTAGATTGCATTAAGATTCCCGCCTGCGCGAGAATGACGGCCGATTATACAAATACCTTATTCTCATCTCGGATTCGTATTTCATCATATCGTACTTAAAATATTATATTTGGTATACAAAAACCAAGTATATCATGAAACTTTACTACGCCTTTTTATTATTAGTTATTATTAGCAGCTCAGCATTTGCTCAAAAAAGCCTTTTTAACGGAAAAAATCTAAACGGTTGGCATGTAGATGTACCTGCAATGGATAAAAAGCCTGACACTATTAATCCATTTATTGTACGCAATGGTATGTTGGTAAGTCTGGGTACACCAGGGGGGCACTTGATTACCGATAAAATTTATAAAAATTACCAGTTAACAGTACAATATCGCTTTGCTGGCAAACCAGGTAATTGTGGTGTTTTAGTTCATGCATCAACACCAAGGGCACTGTATGGTATGTTTCCAAAATCGCTGGAAGTGCAGATGCAACATAAAGATGCTGGCGATTTCTGGTGCATCGAAGAAGATATTACAGTGCCAGATATGGTTACCAGACGTGGGCCTCAAGAAAACTGGGGTGTAAATGGAAATAAACTCCGCCGGATTAAAAATTTAACAGATGGTAGTGAGAAACCGCTTGGCGAATGGAATACCATGGTTATTCAATGTTGGAATAACGAAGTTAAAGTTTGGGTAAATGATACATTGGTAAACTATGGCACCAACTGTACAGTAAATAGCGGCCAGATTGCACTACAAGCCGAAGGCAGTGAAGTAGAATTTAAACAATTGGATTTAAAACCAATTAAAGTGCTGTCTAAATAGCTTTATCTCTATTAATTTTTACTACTTAGTCTAACGTAATCGTCATTTCGAGCAGAGTGCATCGAAGTTGAGAAATCTGTCTAAATAGATCTCTCTATTCCACTACGTTCCAATCGAGATGACGATACTTGTATATAAATCTCAATCATTAGCTGTGATTTATTAACGTAACTATCAAAGAAAATCGCAAAGCTAAAGAAACAATGGATCCAGATTACAAATGCCGACCAGCGCGTTAACTCAATCCTTAAAACACAAACAGATCAGATAGCCTACAAAATAAGCGAGCAGATCATAAATACTAAAGGAAGTACCTAGCATAGTGCTCATCAGTTTATTGTTTTCCCAACCAAACCAGGTAACATAATTCACTTTTTGGAGAAACTCAATAATAAAAGAAAAAATTAAAACGCCTAAAGCTAACTTCCTGTTATTGGTTTTAAGAAAAATCCTAAAGAATGCGTAAATCAAGATAACAACCAATACATCGCCACCAAACGGGCGAATAAATACATCATGAAGGTATTTGCCAATTAAGATTTCAATGATGAGAATCGCAAGAAAAATGAAGAGGAATTTTGAGTTGAACGTTAATTTCATTTTTTTGAATATAAAAAAAGAAGTCAAGTTTTTAAAAACTTGACTTCTTTTTCTTTACTTTCTATAAAGACCTTAAGTCCCCTTTAGGGGATTTAGGGGTTAGATACCTAATAATAATCTGGCTGGATCTTCTAATAATTGTTTCACACGAACCAGGAAACCAACCGACTCACGTCCATCGATAATTCTGTGATCGTAAGATAAAGCAACGTACATCATCGGACGGATTACCACTTCCCCTTTTTCAGCTACCGGACGCTCAACAATGTTGTGCATACCTAAAATAGCCGATTGTGGCGCATTGATAATCGGAGTCGACATCATCGAACCAAATACACCACCGTTAGTGATGGTGAATGTTCCACCAGTCATTTCTTCTAATGTTAATTTGCTATCACGTGCTTTTAAAGCCAATTCTAACACCGATTTTTCAATCTGAGCTAAAGTCATGCTTTCTGCATTACGGATTACCGGAACCACTAAACCTTTTGGTGCAGAAACTGCAATCGAAATATCAGCAAAATCATTGTAAACCAATTCTTCGCCTTCAATACGACCATTAACCGCAGGGAAATCTTTTAATGCCTCGGTAACTGCTTTGGTAAAAAAGCTCATGAAGCCTAAACCAACACCAAATTTTTCTTTAAACTGATCTTTATATTTTCCGCGTAAATCCATAATCGGCTTCATGTTAACTTCGTTAAAAGTAGTCAACATTGCGGTTTCATTTTTAACAGCAACTAAACGTTTTGCAACCGTTCTACGTAGTGGAGACATTTTCTCACGACGTTCGCCACGGCTACCTGCAGGAGCAGCAGCTGCAACAGGAGCACTAGATTTAGGTGCCTCTGGTTTTTTACCCGCCTCAGCCTTAACAGCATCATCTTTAGTAATCCGACCATCAACACCAGTACCTTTTACCGCACCAGCATCAATTCCTTTTTCTGCAAGAATTTTACCAGCAGCAGGAGAAGGAGTTCCTGTAGCATAGCTTTCGCCTGATTTTTCAGCAACTGGAGCAGAAGTTTTTTCTTCAGCAACAACAGCCTTTTCTTCAGCTTTTGGTGCATCAGCTTTTGCTGGGGCTGCACCACCATCTTCAATTTTACAAACTACTGCACCGATGGCTAAAGTATCGCCTTCGGCTGCTATGGTTTTTAAAGTTCCAGCTTGTTCTGCGGTTAATTCGAATGTCGCTTTATCCGATTCTAATTCGGCAATAACTTCATCCATTTCAACAACATCGCCATCGTTTTTTATCCAACGTGATAAAACAACTTCGGTTATCGACTCACCAACAGGTGGAACTTTTATCTCTAAACTCATTTTTGTAATGTTATATTTTTTATTGTTAAATATTGTAAAGTTAAAGGTTGTAATGTTTTGGATGCTAAACCCTCAACCTTCTACCTAATTACCCTCTACCTTACTAATCTATCTGAACTAATTTTTTTGTTGCTTTTTTAGCAATATCCTTTACATCTTCCGTTACCGCAATCTCTAAAGCTTTTGCTAAAATATAAGCCTGTTGATTAGCATGTTGTTTTGCAAAACCTGTTGCAGTACTGCTGCTTTCTCTTCGCGAAATTACATCAATGCCTTTTAATGCTGTTTTGTACAACCTGCGGAACAAATATGGCCATGCGCCCATGTTCTCTGGTTCTTCTTGTACCCAGAAAACTTCTTTAGCATTTTTATATTTCTTCTGGATGGCTTCCATCTGATCAACAGGAGTTGGATACAGCTGCTCTACGCGAACCAAGGCTACATGTTTCAATTTATCAGCCTGTTGTTTCTCCAATAACTCATAGTAAATTTTACCGCTACAGAAAACAATACGTGTTACATCTGCAACTTTAACATTTACATCGTCAATTACTTCTTTAAAACCACCTTCGGTAAATTCTTCTAATTTAGAAACACAAGCAGGATGGCGCAATAAACTTTTAGGTGTAAATACCACCAAAGGTTTACGGAAATCGCGTTTAAACTGACGGCGTAAAACGTGGAAGAAGTTCGCCGGAGTAGTACAGTTTGTTACCTGCATGTTATAGTCGGCGCAAAGCTCCATAAAACGCTCAATACGTGCTGATGAGTGCTCTGGTCCCTGACCTTCGTAACCGTGAGGCAATAACATTACCAAACCATTTTCGCGCTGCCATTTTGTTTCGGCACTTGCAATATACTGATCGACAACAATTTGCGCTCCGTTAAAGAAATCGCCAAATTGTGCTTCCCAGATGGTTAAAGCATTCGGGTTTGCCATGGCATAACCATACTCGAAACCTAAAACGCCATATTCTGATAAGTGTGAGTTGTAAATATCGAAAGCCGCTTGTTGATCTGAAATATTTGCCAATGGTACATATTCTTCCTCACTATCTTCAAGCGTTAATACCGCGTGACGGTGAGAGAATGTTCCCCTCTCTACATCCTGACCGCTTAAACGAACACGTTTACCTTCTGATAACAAAGTACCATAAGCTAACTGCTCGCCCATTGCCCAGTCGAAAACATTGGTTTCGTTAACCATTTTGCCACGTTCAGCAAATAGTTTTTCGATTTTTTTGAAGAACTTTTTATTAGATGGCAAAGCTGTAATACGCTTACCAATTTCTAATAAAGTAGACTTTTTAACCGCAGTAACAGGAGAAGATTCGAAATCTTTAGGTGTAGCCATACGCAAATCTGCCCATGCACCACCAAATTTAACTTCGGCATTACCTGCAACAAATTCTTTAGCTTCGTTTAAGCGTTCCTGCAAAATACCACGGAAATCCTTTTCCATTTCTTTTGCCAAACCGGCTTCCAACTTACCCTCTTTGGTTAACTGATCGATATAGATTTCCCTTGGATTAGGGTGTTTTTCGATTGTTTTGTATAATAATGGCTGGGTGAATTTAGGCTCATCAGACTCATTGTGACCGAAACGACGGTAGCAAAGAATATCGATAAAAACATCGTTTTTATATTTCTGACGATACTCCATTGCCAGGTTAATTGCATAAACCAAAGCCTCAGGATCATCACCATTTACGTGGAAAACCGGAGATAAAGTTACTTTAGCAATATCGGTACAATAAGTACTGGTACGTGCATCTTTATAATTAGTGGTAAAACCAATCTGGTTATTAATTACCAGGTGAATAGTTCCACCGGTTTTATAACCTTCAAGGCCTGCCATCTGAATTACTTCGTAAACAATACCTTGTCCGGCAACTGATGCATCACCATGAATCAAAATTGGCGCTAAACGACTGTTATCGCCACCATATTTGAAATCGATTTTTGAGCGGCTCATGCCTTCTACCACACCATCAACAGTTTCTAAATGCGATGGGTTAGGACATAAACTTAAGTGAACACTTTTACCCGAAACGGTAGTTACATCTGTAGAATAACCTAAGTGGTATTTTACGTCGCCACCAAATGGCGTATCTGGGTTGTAGCTTTTACCTTCAAACTCAGCAAAAATATCTTTATATGTTTTTTGCATGATATTGGCCAACACGTTTAAACGACCGCGGTGTGCCATACCAATTACAAATTCTTCAATACCTAATTCAGCACCTTTTTCGATTACTGAATCTAAAGCTGGGATTAAAGCTTCTGCTCCTTCTAACGAGAAACGTTTTTGGCCCAAAAATTTGGTACCTAAGAAATTTTCGAAACTTACCGCTTCGTTTAATTTCCGGAGAATGCGCTTTTTCTCATCGATTGAGAAATTAGGGGTATTACGTGCACTTTCCATTTTTTGCTGAATCCAGTTCAACACTTCAGGTGTACGCAAAAACTTATATTCTGCACCGATTGAGTGTGCGTATGTTTGTTTTAAAAAGGCTACAATGTCTTTCAATTTTGCAGCACCGATACCAATCTCAACACCAGAGTTAAAAACGGTTTCTAAATCTGCATCCGATAATCCAAAATTTGCAAGATCTAATGTTGGCAAATGTTTACGTCTTTCGCGTACCGGATTGGTGTGCGTAAACAAATGACCACGGCTACGATAGCCATCAATCAAGTTTAAAACATTAACCTCTTTTAAAAATTGTTCAGGAGTTTCTATGGTTGCTGCTGGGGCTTCCGATCCTCTTCCAAAATCGAAACCTTCGAAAAATTTCTGCCAACCGAACTCAACAGACTCAGGATCTTGTTGATAAGATTGATATAAAGACTCTATATATTCGGCGTTTGCGCCATTAAGATAAGATAATTTATCCATTATTAACTGTTTACTATAAGCATTACAAAATTAGAATTTTACCTTATATAAATGGCAAAAATCTCGATTAAAATGAGAATTATTGAATGAGAAAATTATTGAATGAGAGAATAACAAAAATACCACTTGTATTACTCGATAAAATTTCAATTCCATCATTCAATACTCCATCATTCAGTCATTACAACTATGATGCCCAAGTTAAAGAGTAACTGCCTTTTGGGTCGAGGTTTTTGATATTTTTATCAAGATCGAAAACACTTTTTGATTTCTGATCGTTACCTACACCTGCCACATTGGCCCAGTTCCCCCAATTACTTGCTGGATTATAATCAATCAGCTTTTCTTCAAAATATGCTGCGCCAAAAATCCAGCTTACTTCTAAATTATTGATCAGGTATAAGGCAGCGGTTTGTCTGGCGATATTCGAAATGAAGCCGGTCTGATTTAACTCTGTCATCACCGCATCTACCACAGCAAAACCTGTTTGCGCATTCTTCCATTTACTAAAATTATCCTGCTCATTCACAACATCAATCAGTCCCTGGCTGCCAAATCCATCCGGACTAAAAAAAGTATTGCCATATTTTTTGAACATGAAACGGAAATAATCTCTCCAAAGCAGGCCTAATAAAATATGATTGAACATGGCCTTTGTATTGGGCACACCTTCAATCTTTTTAATTTCCCAGTATACTTTCCGTGGCGACAAACTGCCCATGGCCAGCCATGCCGATAGTTTCGAAGCCAGAATTAAATTCTTGGTTGTTGCAGCCTGCTGCATAGCCACAATCACTTTTTGAAGATGGGCTAAACCTTCGGCCTCGCCACCAACAAATTCAAAATCAGCACGCTGATCTTTTTTTTGCGGCAAAAGATTAAAGTCTTTTAACGAAGACAATGTCCCCCAGTCAATCACTTCGGCTACGTTAATCCGATCGGGTGCCGAAAAACAGGGCTTGATAATCGAATCGCGTTCAATTTTCTTTTTAAACTGGTTAAAGGCGTCGGGAATATCCTTAATGGGAAAAGGGAGGTCCTCCTTATTATATAAGGTATGGCCGATAAAATGTTTCAGGTTGATGCGTAATTTCCAAAGTGCATTTTCTACCAAAGTTGAAACATGCGTCTCTTCGCGTGCCACTTCACGGTGATGGTAAACTTCGGTAATCTCATATTCCTGAACGAGTTGAGGAATAATATCTTCAGGGTTGCCTTCGGCTATAAGCAAGTTACCGCCAATCTGTTTTAAAGAATTGCGTAATCCTAAAACACTTTCTAAAATAAATTGTGCTCTAATATTACCTGTTTTTAACGTACCGTATTTTGTTTCGCCAAAAGAACGGCGATCAAGAATGTAAACAGGCAAAATTGAATCAGATTTAGCAATCGCCTCGACCAGCATTTCATTGTCATGCAAGCGAAGATCATTTCTAAACCAGACTAAAATTTTTTTGGACATCTTTTATCGAAAAGGGTGTAAGAACGCGTTTACAAATTTATCTTATTTTTCTTCTTCATCAAACCCCTAAATAATTCTTTACAAATAGGTAACAAAAGAATTAGAACTGAATTAATACCGTTTTAAATGAAGCCATAAAAACCCTTTTGTATCTTTACTGTTTTAAAAAGATGGCTAAGAAGATTCTGATTACCGGGGCTACAGGACTTGTGGGTACTGAGCTGAAAAAACATTTACTAAGCAAAGGTTATGAGGTGAACACACTTTCGAGAAAGAAAGGCAAAAATCCGAATAATTTTGTGTGGGATGTTTACAAAGGAACTATTGATGCTGATTGTTTGAATGGTGTAGATGCCATTATCCATTTAGCGGGAGAACCTGTGGCCGATAAAAAATGGACCAACGAACGCAAAAAACAGATCATCGATAGCCGTGTAAAATCAACAGAATTACTCTTTAAAACCATTAAATCAAAACCCGACAATCAGCTAAAATCGTTTATTTCTGCTTCGGCAGTTGGTTTTTATGGCGATTGTGGTGATGAAATTTTAACCGAAGAAAGTCCAAACGGTTACGGATTTTTAGCCGAATGCTGTAAACTTTGGGAAGATGCTGTAGACCAAGGTAAAAAGCTAAGCCTCAGAATTGTAAAACTCCGTACCGGAATCGTTTTAAGCAATCATGGCGGCGCCTTACCGCAACTCGATAAACCTGTTAAGTTATTTGTAGGAGCAGCTTTAGGTGCAGGTAAACAATGGACTCCCTGGCTGCATATTGATGATATGGTAGAAATGTACATCGAAGCCATCGAAAATCTTAAAATGGAGAATTGTTATAATGCCTGTGCTCCTTTTCCAGTCACCAATAAGGCGCTAACCAAAGCCATCGCTAAACAGCTGCATCGTCCTCTTTGGCCGATCAAGGTTCCGAAAAAGGCATTGGAATTGTTATTGGGAGAGCGGGTAGAAGCTGTTTTAATGAGCAACAATACCTCTGCACAAAAAATTTTAGATGCAGGATTCAAATTTAAATTCACGCATTTGGAAGATGCTTTGAAGGAGCTTTACAGGGTCTAACTAGTTAACTCTGCAAATGGTCGTCATCCTGTCTCGATTTTACATCGGGATCAGGATCTTACCAGTATACTTGTGCTAAAAGATGTAGCTGTCTCATAATATAGATTGTCATCCTGAGCCTGTCGAAGGGCTAGATTAAATAGCCTTTGCAGAGCGTTTCGACAAGCTCAACGTGACAATGCGGATCGAATTTAACTTTTTGATACAGCCTCATGCGTAAAAAATCAATCAATTTATATTTTCCATGACCTCAATATCCATTCTCTGGTTTCGCCGCGATTTACGTTTAGCAGATAATGCTGCTTTATATCATGCCCTTAAAGGTGACTATCCTGTTCTTCCGTTTTTCATTTTTGATCAGTATATATTAGATAAAGTTCCAAAAAACGATGCTCGTGTAACTTTTATTCATCAAACCATTGATGATTTAAAGAAAGACCTTCAGCAGCAAGGATCTGATTTACTGGTAAAATATGGTAAACCCGAAGAAATATGGCCTGAAGTTTTAAAGGAATATGATGTTAAGGGCGTATATACCAATCATGACTACGAACCTTATGCCCGCGAACGTGATGATAACATGGCCGAATTTTTAACCAGTGAGAAAATCGCCTTCAGAACGTATAAGGATCAGGTTATTTTTGAAAAAAACGAAATCCTAAAAGCAGACAAAACACCTTACACTGTTTTTACGCCTTTTTACAAACAATGGCATGCCAAGCTTAACGATTTTTATGTGAAGGCTTATCCTACTAAAAAATACTTCAAAAATTTACTTAAAACTGAGCATTTGCCTGGTGTAACGTTAAAAGAGATGGGCTTTGAAAGAAGCAAACTGGATTTCCCGAAAATCAGCTATAAAAACAAACTCGATGATTATGCAAAAGAACGTGATTTCCCTGCGCTTGATGGCACCACACATATCGGACTGTATTTGCGTTTTGGAACATTAAGCATTCGGAAAGCAGTTAAAGATGCATTGGAAGCGAAATCGAACGTCTGGCTCTCAGAATTGGCATGGCGAGAGTTTTATATGACCATTCTTTGGCATTTCCCCTACTCGGCTTTCGATTCTTTTAAAAAACAATACGATAAAATTAAATGGCGCAACAACGAAGATGAGTTTAAGGCTTGGTGCGAAGGCAATACGGGCTACCCCATTGTAGACGCTGGCATGAGGCAGCTCAACCAAACCGGCTGGATGCACAATCGTGTACGCATGATTGTGGGCAGTTTTTTAACCAAACATTTACTCATCGATTGGCGCTGGGGAGAGGCTTATTTTGCCGAAAAGTTATTGGACTACGAAATGGCAAGCAATGTAGGAGGCTGGCAATGGGCCGCCGGATCAGGAAACGATGCCGCACCATACTTTAGGGTTTTTAATCCTGAACTCCAGACTAAAAAATTCGACCCCAGGTTCGACTATATTAAAAAGTGGGTACCAGAATTTGGGACAAAAAAATATGCCCAACCAATAGTTGAGCATACCTTTGCAAGAGAAAGGGTTTTAAAAGTTTTTAAAGAGGCTTTATCTAATTCGTAACCTTTACAATTTCAATATCGAAATCTAAAGGAGATACCCCGTTAGCTAAATCAGCAGGGATAATCAAACGAAGCTTTCCCCCAGCTGTTACTTTTCCTGGCAATATTAACTGCCACCCTTTATATAAATTACTCAAAACATCAGTAAAAGTTCCATCGGTACTACTTTGTAAAACAGTTCCATCTAAATAGCGCACGGTGTAATTAGCAACTATTGTAGAGTTCACATTAATTACGTCTGTTCCCGTTCCAGGGGTGGTAATACTATATCGCGCTCTGGAAGGATCTTTAATCAGTGTTAAATTATTATTAGTAACGAATTTATTGATCTCAAACTCGTCTATTTCATGTCTTTTCGCTCCAGCATATATCCCTAAATCAATAAGGATATTTTCATTTGATCCAATATTTAAAAAACTTACGCCATTCCTGCCAAAAGCCATGCTAGAAGGCATAATTAAAGTTGCTTTGCCACCTCTTTTCAATTTGGTTAACACTTCTCTAATAGGTGTAAATACATACGATACGTTATTAATGGTAAATCGATCTGTATAACCCAAAAAGGTTCCTGGAATCATTAAATCAGATGTTTGATTTAGCACCTGCCCGGATAAGGTTTTAAAAGTATATGAATAATAAACCGAATCTTGGTTTGCAACACTTGCACCAGAACCTACGTCGGTGAGTTTATAATAATAGCCTTTTGTATCTTTAGTGAAGGTAAGATTATTCTTTTTAAGATAAGCCTGGATAGCGGCATCATCTACACTTTCAATAGACTCATATTCTTTTTTACACGAGCTGAAGATTGTAGTAGCCAGTAAAAGTGCGAATAGGCTAAGTTTAGTAAATTTGTTCATTTATTATTGTACGTCTGTAAGTGTTATAGTAAAATCAAGTATTGAATTTGCCGGGACCAAAGATGATGGTGATTGCGTCCCATAAGCGTAATAAGAAGGTATTATCAATCTGATCTTACCACCTTTTTGTATTTTTTGAATCCCAATTTGCCATCCTACAATAACGTTACCAAGTAGAAACGAGGTTGGGGTTCCTTTGGTACTATCGAAAATAGTTCCGCTTAATAATCTTCCTTCATAATCTGAAGTGATTTTTGTAGATGCTGCATACACCACACTTCCCGTTCCTGGTTCTAATACCTGATAAAATATACCACTGGCATCTTTCGTAGCCGAGATATTATTAGTCTTAACAAAAGCACTTATTGCAGCAGTATCGGCCTTAAATTGTGGAGTAGGGTCGTAATCATCAACCGGCACATTTTTCTTACAGGCTGCTAAGCACCCTGCAAAGCAGATCATGAGTATAAAATATTTAAACTTAACCATCAATCGCAAAAATAAGCTTTTAATACGGATGCTACAATTTTTAACCTATTTTAACAATTTTAAGGAGCTTAAAGGTAAAAGCAAAAAGACTAAAGCGGCATTTTGATTTGAATTTAGTCTTTTATCCCTAGTCTTACGCTTATTGTGTATTAGACAGCTGTATGGTAAAATCTAATACAGAGTTACCAGGGATCGGGCCTACCGAACTGCTTCCATAACCCAAACCCGGTGGAACGATTAATCTTATTTCTCCACCTTTTTGTATTTTAGGGATACCGATTCTCCACCCAGATATTAGTTCGGCAAGATTGAAGGTCTGCTCTTTGCCATCACCATTATCAAATACACTTCCGTCTAATAACCTACCTTCATATTTAATGGTTATTTTAGTATTGTTGGGATAAGTGAACGATCCCGAACCAGGTTTAATGATCTGATAATATAAGCCAGAATCGTCTCTAACTGCGTTAATATTATTTTGTTTGATGAAATCGGTAATTTGTTTTTCAGGGTCTTCATCTTTTTTACAAGAAGAAACCGCAACTATACATAAAAAGAGTACGCTAAGAAATCTAAATTTAATCATAGCACGAAAATATGATTTTAATACTATAACCCTAAATTTAGATCAGTTTAAATATTGGACGCAAGGCTTAGCTATTATCGGTTACAGCGGTGATTGAAGATGCTTCGTGCCTATCGATGACAGATTCCATAAGAGTGATCGTCATTCTCGCGCAAGCGGGAATCTTAAAGCTTATTGCATTAAGATTCCCAATCGAGTTGGGAATGACGACTCCTCTTATCCTATATCACTAAAAATTCCACGTCATTTATACTAATTTTTATGAATAAGTTTAAGGCATGAGTATCCACCCAGGCCCAAACGCTAAACCCTCTACCCTAAACCTACCTTAAAAAATATACTTATTTGCCTCAATAAGCTGTTGGGCAACTCTTTGACGGGCATCTTTAACATTAAATGGTTCTACTTTAGTAAAACGGCGTAAACCAACAAGCATCATACGTTGCTCATCACCTTCGGCAAATGCCCAAAGCGCTTCTTTACCCGCTTTGGCTATACCATCAACCGCTTCTACCAAATAAATCCTTAATAGATCTAATTGACCCGCAATGGCTTCTTCTCCGCGGGTGCTTGCTAATTTTTCTGTTCTCAACAGTGCAGATTCAAGCACATAAACATAACTGGCCATATCTGCAATGTTCATTAAAATTTCCTGCTCTTTGCTTAAGGTCATCATTAATTTTTGAACCGCAGCACCAGCCACCATTAAAGTTGCTTTTTTCAAATTCGAGAGCACTTTTTTCTCTGCAGCAAACAAGGTGGTATCTTCTTCACCAAAATCAGGGATGCTCATTAATTCGGCTGCAACTGCTGTAGCTGGTGTCATTAAATCCAGTTCACCCTTCATGGCGCGTTTCAGCATCATATCAACGGTTAACAAACGGTTAATTTCGTTTGTACCTTCAAAAATCCGGTTGATACGTGCATCACGGTACGCCCTATCCATTGGCGCATCGGCACTAAAGCCCATGCCACCGTAAATCTGCACACCTTCATCCACAGTATAATCTAAAGCTTCAGAACCCCATACTTTTAAAATGGCACACTCTACCGCAAATTGCTCTACAGATTTTAACCTCGCTTTACCAGATTCCATTCCGCCCGCAACCAGTTGATCGTAAGTATCATCAATATTCTGACCTGCACGGTAGTTCGCCGCATCAACAGCGTAAAGTTTGGCGGCGATTTCTGCAATTTTAAAACGGATAGCGCCATATTTAGAAATCGGGCGACCAAACTGGATCCGCTCATTCGAATAATTAATCGCAGTATTTAAAGTTGCTTTTGAAGCACCAATAGCTGCCGCCGATAATTTAATACGGCCAATATTTAAAATGTTAACTGCTATTTTGAAACCGTTTTCTCTATCGCTCAACATGTTCTCAACCGGCACCGGACAATCGTTAAAGAAAACTTGGCGGGTTGAAGATCCTTTAATACCCATTTTATGTTCTTCAGGATTCATGGTTATGCCCCCGAAATCCTTCTCCACAATAAATGCAGTTAAGTTTTTATCATCGTCAATTTTAGCGAAAACGATAAAAATATCAGCAAAACCACCATTTGTAATCCACATTTTCTGTCCTGTGATGATGTAGTGTTTACCATCGTCGCTCAGCGTGGCTTTGGTTTTACCAGAGTTTGCATCCGAACCTGAGTTTGGCTCGGTTAAGCAATAAGCAGCCTTCCATTCACCCGAACCGAGTTTAGGAATATACTTTGCTTTTTGCGCTTCGTTACCATAATATAAGATTGGTAACGTACCAATTCCGGTATGAGCTGAAAGCGCAACAGCGAAAGAGTGTCCTGCACCTACTACATCTGCAACCAGCATAGAAGTGTTAAAGTTTTTGCCGAAACCTCCGTACTCTTCCGGTACCGAAACACCAAGAATACCCAGTTCGCCAGCTTTGGTTAAAAGTGTTGGCATTAACTCAGGATCTTCCTGTTTGTCAATTTTATCTAAATTGGGATAAACCTCAGCCGCCAGAAAATCGCGACAGGTTTGTGCAATCATCTGCTGCTCTTCATCAAATTCTTCAGGGATAAATACTTCCTGATAAGTGGTATCCTTAATTAAGAATTCACCGCCTTTAATTGTCTTTTTTTCAGTTGTTTCCATTGTTTTAGTATCTAGTAGCGAGTATTAGGTATCAAGACAAAGCTTAACACTAGATATCACTAAATTTTAATATTAGGCAGCTATTATCAGGCATCAAAACTGTGTTCAAAAACTTGATATCGCTTTATTATTTTTTCTATTATTTCTTTTATTCAATCTGGGCACTTTATACTCAAACCTTAATGCTTATACTTTGATACTTCTATCCAAAGCATAAACCATTTTTTGAATCTCAGTAGTTTTCTCAATCAAATCGGCTGATAATTCATCATCTAGTAATTCAAGTCGGTTTGAAATAATCAATTGTGTCTCTAACTCAAAAGCTGAACCTTGGCTTATGTTCAAAAAATATTTGAATTGAGCACCACCTCCTCTACCAGAACCCTCAGCTATATTTGAAGAAATTGATACCGAACATCTTTTCATTTGTGAAATCAATCCAAATCTTTCTTCATTCGGCAAGAGTGATGTCGCTTTATAAACTTCAACAGCTAAGTCGATTGATTTTTGCCAAACTTTTAGTTCTTTAAAATTATGCATATGCTTTAGTATTAAATTATGAATACAAATATGTCTGGGATGATTTTATAAACCTGGTTACACTTATTATTCAATCTCGATACTTGATACCCACATCTTGATACTAATTACAACAACTCAAATATCCCTGCGGCACCTTGCCCGGTTCCTACGCACATGGTTACCATTCCGTACTTTTTATTTTGTCTTTTTAGTTCATTCATGATCTGTACGGTAAGTTTTGCTCCTGTACAACCCAGCGGATGCCCTAATGCAATTGCACCACCATTTACATTAATTACATCAGGATTTAAATCTAATGTTCTGATTACGGCTAACGATTGTGAGGCAAAAGCTTCGTTCAGTTCGATTAAATCGATATCCTCTTTTTTCAAACCGGCTTGTTTCAACGCTTTTGGAATTGCCTCAATTGGGCCAATCCCCATAATGCGTGGCGGAACACCCGCAATACCATAACTCACCAACCTGGCAATCGGTTCTGCGTTTAATTCTTTCATTTTCTTTTCAGAAACCACCAAAACAAAGGCTGCACCATCAGATGTTTGCGATGAATTACCCGCGGTTACACTTCCAACCGCATCAAATACAGGCTTCAGTTTCGCCAATTTGTCTAGAGTAGTATCTGCACGTGGACCCTCATCGGTATCAACCACGTAAGAACGTGTTTTCTTTTTAAGATTGGCATCGAGGTAATTTTCGTTTACTGTGATTGGCAGAATACCGTCTTTTAAATGACCGTTTTTTATAGCGTGAATAGCTTTTTCATGAGATTTTAACGAAAAAGCATCTTGATCTTCACGGCTCACATTATATTCTTTAGCTACTGCTTCGGCGGTTAAGCCCATGCCCCAATACCAGTCTGGATTGTTTTTTGCAACTTCTGCATTTGGTACAAGCTTCCAACCTCCAAAAGGCATTCCACTCATAACCTCTACCCCACCAGCAATAATACAATCGGCCATGCCAGCCTTAATTTTGGCAACTGCTGTAGCAATGGTATCTAAACCTGATGCACAATAGCGGTTTACCGTAACACCAGGAACTTTATCAGTATCCAAACCCATTAGCGAAATCATACGGCCAATATTTAAGCCTTGCTCTGCTTCTGGAGTAGCGTTACCCACAATTACATCATCAATCTGTTCGTTATCTAAATTCGGAACCGATGCCACTAAAGCCCTGATTACTTCTGCGGCTAAATCATCAGCTCTTGTAAAACGGAATACGCCACGGGGTGCTTTGCCCACTGCTGTACGATATCCGGCTATAATATATGCTTCCATTTTTATTTAGTATCTAGTAGCGAGTATCAAGACCCAAGACTCAATCCCGCATTATTTTATTTTTTATTTTATCTAAAAACAGCTATTCGACAATCGTATCTTGATACTTGATACTCAAATCTTGATTCCCTATTTCTAATTCCTCAACGGTTTCCCCTTCGTAATAATACTCTGAATCCGCTCTAAAGATTTTCGCTCACCTGCAAGTGATAAAAATGCTTCTCTTTCCAGATCCAATAAATATTGCTCTGTTACTTCTGTCGGAGCCGATAAGTCACCTCCACACATCACATAACCTAATTTTTCGGATATTTTTTTATCGTGTTCAGAAATGAAATGCCCCGCATACATGCTATTTGCACCAGCATAAACAATTCCTAAACCTTGCTTTCCTAATACTTTAATATCGTTCCGTTGCACTGGCTTCGTATAACCGGCATCGGCCAATTCTATTGCTTTAGCTTTTGCATCGGCCAATAAGCGGTTCCGGTTCATCGAGATCGAGAATTTATCCTTTTGCAGATAGCCCAGTTCGTAAGCCTCGTAACCAGAAGTAGAAACTTTCGCCATTCCGATGGTTAAGAAACGATCTTTCAAAGCATTTTGCACAATCTGATCATCTTTATACTCATCAGAAGCACGCAAAGCAAATTCTTTTGTTCCGCCGCCACCAGGGATAACGCCAACACCAAACTCAACCAAACCCATATAAGTTTCGGCAGAAAGCTGAACGTGATCGGCATGTAAACTAAATTCGCAGCCACCACCCAGGGTTAAATTATGTGGGGCAACCACAACCGGAATAGAAGAATAACGGATGCGCATCGAAGTATTCTGGAACATTCTGATCGCCATATTCAATTCATCCCACTCCTGCTCTACCGCCATCATAAAAATCATACCCACATTTGCCCCGGCAGAGAAGTTTGCACCATCATTGCCGATTACTAAACCACGGTAATCTTTCTCGGCCATATCAATCGCTTTGTTTATTCCAGAGATCACATCACCGCCAATGGTATTCATTTTGGTGTGGAATTCTACATTCAGAATGCCGTCGCCCAGATCGATAATCGAAACGCCTGAGTTTTTCCAAAGGGTTTTATTTTCGCGGAGGTTATCCAAGATGATGAACTCATCGGTTCCCGGTAAGGCTTTATAACTTTTAGAAGGAATATCGTAATATTTTTTAACGCCGTTTTCTACTTTATAGAATGAAGTATTTCCGGCATCGAGCATTTCATGTACCCAAGCCGCAGCTTTATTGCCATATTGTTCCATTCCTTCGATGGCTTCTTTTACGCCAACTGCATCCCAAAGTTCGAAGGGGCCAAGCTCCCAACCGAAACCTGCACGCATTGCATCATCGATACGGTACAATTCGTCAGAAATTTCAGGAATTCTATCTGATACATATTCAAATAAACCAAATGAAGAATGACGGAACAACTCGCCTGCCTTATCTTTTCCTTTGGCAAAAATCTTCATACGCTCACGAAGATTTTCAACCGGCTTAGTCATTTCTAAGGTAGCCGATTTTACTTTTTGCTGTGGTTTGTATTCTAAAGTTTTTAAATCAAGCGCCAGGATTTCGGTTTTACCATCGGCAGATTTGGTTTTTTTATAGAAACCCTGTTTGGTTTTATCGCCAAGCCATTTGTTCTCTTCCATTTTTTGCACGTATGCTGGAAGTTTAAACAAATCGTGTGCTTTATCATCCGGACAGTTATCATAAAGTCCTTTTGCTACTTTGATCATGGTATCTAAACCCACCACATCCGAAGTACGGAAAGTAGCCGATTTTGGTCTACCCAAGGCTGGTCCGGTAAATTTATCAACCTCTTCTACTGTCAGATCCAGTTTTTCAACTAAATGCAAAAGTGCCATGATGGAATAAACACCTACACGATTGGCAATAAAAGCTGGGGTATCTTTACATAAAACAGTTGTTTTTCCTAAAAACTTATCGCCATAATGCATCAGAAAATCAACAATTTCAGGTTGCGTATGTGGTGTAGGGATAACCTCCAACAATTTTAAATAGCGGGGCGGATTAAAAAAGTGTGTACCGCAAAAATGCGATTTAAAATCATCGCTCCTTCCTTCAGCCATTAAGTGGATTGGAATGCCAGAAGTATTCGAAGTAATCAATGTGCCTGGTTTACGGAACTGTTCTACCTGCTCGAAAACTTTTTTCTTGATATCAAGATTTTCGACTACAACTTCAATAACCCAATCGTAACCGGCAATTTTCGGCATATCATCGTCGAAATTCCCAGTTTTGATCTTATTTAATGCTTTTTTGCTATAAACTGGCGATGGATTGGTTTTTACGGCCGTTTGCAAAGCTGTATTAACAATCCGGTTTTTTACAACTGGGTTATCCAGTGTTAATCCTTTTGCCTGCTCTTCGGGACTTAGCTCTTTGGGGGCTATATCTAACAACAAAACCTCTACACCAATGTTGGCGAAGTGGCATGCAATACGCGACCCCATAATACCCGAACCTAAAACTGCAACTTTATTAATGCTTCGTTTCATTATCTATTTGCTTTTCATTAGTCTGATAGAATCATTTATGTAGCAACCTACCAAACAGATTTGATTGTTATATTTGTTAATCAACAGTATAGGCTACCGTGATATCATTTAGTTTTATCAATAGGTTAATAAAAGTCTCTTTCTCCTTTTTAGAGAAATGCTCATCGAGATATTCATTAAATTTTCGAACAACACCTTTGGCCAATTGTTTTTTCTCTTTACCGAAATCAGTTAGAAAAACCTTTACCGATCGTTTATCACCTGCGGATGTTTCACGGTAAATAAGGTTGGCCTCTTCCATATTATTTAACATACGGGATAAACTGGTTGCTTTAACCCCAAGTAAGCCAGCCAAATTTGAAACCGCAGTTCCCTCGGCATCATCTATATTTATAAGCATATAACCAATGGCCTGGGTAATCCCAAAACCAGATGCCATTTGATTGTACTTATTAAACATATTTTGCCAGGCAAACTTAACGTGGTAATCTATGGTTTGTTGTTGTTTCATTTTTGCTAATTTATTATGCTTGCATAACAAAGCTAATGAATGTATTTTGTTAATGCAATAGAAAAATTCAAAATATTTGTCAAATTTTTCTTATCATAGTCATACACAAAATGAAAACACTTAATATGTTAAAAGTTAGAGGAATTCTCCTGTTTAGCCTATTTATTTTATGGGCTGCAATTTGTAAGAGTCAGGTATCTTATTTCGGAGCTGCTCTTTTAAACAGTCAAAAATTAGAGATATTTAAAAAAACAACAACCTTGTTTACTTTACAGTATGCGGATTATGCTGAATTGGAAAAATTTGATTGGGCCATCAAAAAAAACTGGACGATTACACCCTATAAAATTATTAAGCCCGAAGAACTTGCCCGCTACGACACAGTAGCAAATTATTCTTTTTTTTATTTCGATGGTTATGCAGAGAAGTTAGACAGTACAACCAATGTAAATGTGGTTTATGCATTAAAATTAATAACGCCATCTAAAAAACCCAAGGTGAAGGAAGAAAGTATACTTGCAACGGTTACACTTTTTGCTGATCGGAACACCAATCTGCTGATTGAAACACAAGATCAGCAGTATGGATCAAAAAGGAGTATAAAAAACAATATTTTATCAAATCTTTATAACAAGTCTAATCTCCTCAATTGGTCGCCAGGATTTTTAACGGGTTATTTAAAACAGATTAATGATGGATTGCTTGCGAGTGAAAACTGTAGTATAGATTACCAATTCTACAATAAGGTGCGTTTACCAGAATTAGCAAAGGAAACGCTGTACGTACCCGAATATATTAAGCAGGTGTTTTCTTCAAGATTAGCACTTTTACCACCATCAGGTATAATTGCTGAACCTTATAACTACAAACTCAAATTTGTATCATACAAAGTGCTCGATAGTTTAATTCTGAACAAAGCCGCTAATATTAAATATGTGGTTTACACACAACGATCTAATGATAAAATAATCAGTGTTTATGATAGCAAAGACGATAAAATCATTTACCAGCGTTTTTATCCGCAATTATCAAATTTTGAAATGAATGATTTAAGTGAGATCAAAAAGGTAATTACATCAATTAAATAGAAAATGGCTCTAAAACAAAAAGTCCTGATGAAAATCAGGACTTTTTGTTAATATGATTAAAACAGACTAGTAAAGGGTAAACTCTACACGACGGTTTTGCTGACGGCCTTTTGCTGTTTTGTTGGTAGCAATTGGCTGACCCATGCCATAACCTGTAGCCTCAATACGTGATGCATTTGCACCTTGAGAAACTAAATAAGCTTTTACAGATTCTGCTCTATCTTTCGATAAACGCAAGTTTAATTCTTTTGAACCTGTATTATCTGTATGACCAGCTAATTTTAAGCTAAAATTTTTCTGAATCAACAATGCAGCAACTCTATTTAAAGAAGCATAAGATTTAGAACGGATGGTAGCTTTACCTAAATCGAACTCTAAGTTTTTAATCGCTTCGTTAACTACTTTACGATCTTCTTCTGTTACGATTACTTTTTCTATAACTTTTTCAGGAGTTTTTAACGGACAACCAGAACCATCAACAACAGTACCAGCTGGTGTATCAGGGCATTTGTCTAATTTATCTGCAACACCATCGCCATCTGTATCTTTCAAGATGTCGTTCATTTCCGAACGTAGTTTTGCATTTTCAGCTTTTTGAGCATCTAAATCAGATTTCAAACCTTCTGCAGTTTGTTTTGCTTTTAAAGCTTCATCGTACGTTAAAGCTACCGGATTATGGAAAGCCAATTGTTTTCCGGTACCTAATGCAAACTCTAAACCAGCATAAGCATAATTGTATTTATCGTTTCCGTTTTTGTAGTAACCATCTAAGTTATCACCATCAACAAAGTTGATTGTCCAACCTAAATCTAAATTAACCGCATCAGAAATTTTAAATTTAGCACCTAATCCCACAGGGATAATTAATTCGTTGATGTTATCGCCACCACCAAATTCTGAAGTTCCCGCTGCAGTAGTAATTGTAGGTTTGTAAGCTGCAATACCAGCTCCGGCAGAAGCATAAAGCTGTAAGGTATTCTCTTTTTTAAACATATCGATATTGAACATGTTTACAACAGCGTTTAAACTTCCAGAATAAGATAACTCTGTATCAAATGCTTTTACTGGAGAGTTGTTTACCAAACCGCTTTCATAAGGCTCGGTATTATCTCCCTTTAATTTACCACGAACTCCATCTAAACGAAGTGAGAAATAAGGTGTAAATTGTTTTTTAATGTAAAGGCCATAACCTAAACTTGATTTGTTATTACTGAAATCATTTTTCCCACCTAATGGTGATAATGGAGTAAGTACACCAGCGTTTACACCGATAGACCATGTTCTGAACGTTGTTGTGGAAGTTGCAGGACTTTCTTGAGCTGAAGCAACCGACCCGATGAGTAAACCAGCGAGTGCAACCGGGAGTGTTTTAAATAGTTGTAGTTTCATAAATTTTCTTTTAACGTTGAATAAGCGTTGGCACTCGTATTGCAATAGCCATACCAAAAATACAAGCATGTAAAAATACTTATCAACTTTTCAACACTAATCGCCAATGCAACACAAGGGCAAAACTAAAAAATAAGTTATAAATAGTAAACGCATGGCTTTTAATCCGCTTCACCTTATTGATCTTCCAAAATCAAAATCTTTAGTTTCGGACTTTAGCACCCCTATTTCCTGTTGACATTTTACGAGTGCGGGTAATTGTCAGTACCCTTCTTGTTAAAATAGATCAATGCCAATTTATCAGGCGGGGTAAGTCGCTCCTGCAAATTATGGGTAAATAGTTTTTACTCCTTTTTTTGATCATCTATTGCCTCATGCCGTAACACATCCTCCAAAATTGTATACTATTTGATATCGCCGGCAAATTTCCATCGGGTATTGAAATTTTCGGGCAATTGCTGGTTGGTTAGCAAGGCCCTTACCATTTCTACAGGCATGTTGTTTTCGTGCAATACACGATTGTGAAACTGAATATTGGTCATTTTACCACTTTGTACCAGCTCTTTGTGCAATGCCCTGAACTGTAATCCACCTAACATGTACCCAATTTGGTATAATGGCCCATAACCTCCTGTAAACGATCTACGCACCTCTGCTTCTGCGTTAGCACGCTCAAAACCAACACGATCTACCAAAAAATCGATACACTGCTGAGGTGTCCATTTGCCTAAATGGTAGTTCATTGAAAAAATGATACGCGCGCAACGGTGCATGCGCCAAAAAAGCATTCCAATTTTATCTTCCGGAGATTTTGCAAAATTCTGGTCCCACAGCAACATCTCCCAATAAAGCGACCAGCCTTCCGTCCAGAAAGGTGTACCAAATACTTTGCGATAAGGCTTGTAGCGGCTTTGTATAAAATACTGAAGGTTGTGCCCGGGAATAAGCTCATGAAAAACTACAGCTCTGGAAAAATGCCTGTTATTGCCACGCAAGGTCATCATTTTGGCATCCTCGGTCATGTCTTCTGTTGGATAAGCAATTAATACGGATTCGCCACCCAGAAAAAACGGTGCAAATAATTGTTCCTTCGGACTTAGCATGCGCATGCGCCAGCCTTCTTTAGCCAGGGCTGGAATGGCGATGAGTTTATTTTTCTCTACAAAGTCTATGGCTTCATTAGCCAGTTCATAAACCAGTTCAGGCTGTTTCCCCAATTCAGGATAATCTGTTTTTACTTTTTCAAGTGCTTTTTTCCATTCGTTACCAAAGCCCATTTGTTGCGAGGCTTTAAGCATTTCGGCATCACACCAGGCAAATTCTCTCATGGCAATGGCCTCAATCTGCTCAGGGGTATAAGCAATCATCTCATCCTTTAAGCTGCTTAATAAAGCTGTTCTTCCTATCGGATTGCCAATAATGCCACTTCCATCGTCTTTGGCATTTGACGGTTTAGCTATTTTACCCAGTGCGGCAGCATAATCCTTCGCGGCATCTACTACATCAGGATAAACTGCTTTGGTGGCTTTGGTGAATTGCGGATCGTAGCCATCATAAAACTTATAAGCTTCGGTAAATACAGCCAGATATTGATTAACGGTTTCCTGCGCCCAAGAAGCCTGTACTGGCGTAACTGCCAAGTCTTTGTTTTCTACTACTTTTGTGGTTTTCTGAATAGCTTCTTTCAGTTGTTCGAATTGTTCTTTGGTAATTTTACCATCTTGTTGCTGGCCAATTCTTCGCTTTGCTTCAAAATCCAACAGTATTTTGGCAAAAGGCAAAGTAAAAATGTTGCTTCTAAATTCGGTGTAGTGCTGTTGCAAACTTGCCGAATCTGATCGGATATCGCGTTTAAGCAAAATATAATCTACCCTTTCATTTACAGTTAGCTTGTTAAAAGGCAATGCCTTTAATTGTTTTTGACATTCAGCATAAAAGCGTTCCATCCGCTTAAAGTATTCTTCCGATCGCTTGAGCGTATATTTACGGTTTAACATGGTCTCGTCTGATTGGTATTGATTAATCAGTGGACTCACCAGACTGGCTTCATTAGTTTGAGCGTGTAACTGTACTGTAACTGCTAGAAATAAAAACAGCGAAAATAGTTTGCGCATAGCGATTGGGGCATGTTTGATTAGCTAACGCAATATAGCTAAACCGCTAAATATTTGCAGGGGGTGCCTGTGTAACTTATTGAAGATATTAGACTAAGCAAGTCCAAATTAAATGTTTAAAAAATAGTTAAGCGCAATGCCTTTAATCCACTTAGCCCCTGTAAATCTTCCAAATCAAGATCTTCAGTTTCAGGTTTCAATACGCCAGTTTCCTGCAGATATTTCACAAAGGGCAGGTAATCGTCAATATCTCTTTTATTGAAATAGATCAGTGCCAGTTTATCGGGCTGCGTAAGGCGCTCCTGCGAATTGCGAATAAGTATCTTATCAATCCTTTTTTTGATCATCTGATACCTGATATTATAAGCGCCTTCTACATCGAACTTCCGCTCGTCGATCCTAAAACTAATGTCTATTGGATGGTTATGGATAAAGATAAGTTGTGTGGTGGCCAACTTAACGGCCAGATCGGGCTGGAGCCGCTGAACCATTTTGGCAATCTCAGCCATTGATGATAGTTGCCATAACCGTAGATTTTTAAGATGGAAGTGATTAAAAATCCGATCAGGTGCGATAGACTGCCCGATATAGATATCGTATTCAACACCATCTGTCCTGAATTTCTCGAAATAACAGGGATAAGAATCTTGCAGTTTTTTGCGTTCACTTTCAAAATAATTGTTAATGGCTGTATTAATCAGCTGCATAGATGTTTCCAGCGCCTGACGGTGTTTATACACTTCGCCATGAGGCGCCGAAATGCGGTCGAGGTATTTACCGATTACCTTTTGGGTATCAGGATGCGATTGGGAGATGAGCTTTAGGTAATCGCTGGTTTCTTCTTTAAGGAAAATATTGAGGTTGTTTTCATCAGTTGTGTTCAACTCGTCCTCCTGCAAAATATCACTCCACTTGTTGCAGTTAAAAATGATCTCCACCAGCAAAGCATCGCTATAAGTTTTGCTCAGCTCTTCCAGCGTTTCACGAAACAGGCTCAGGTGCAGGCTCAGATCGGCCTTACTGGCTACATTGCGTTCAGTAGTAGAATTCCTAATATCTATTGCGCCATAAAAGGGGTAAACGTCTGCAAAACTAATATCCTCATTACGCTGTGGCAAATTCCTTTTCTTATTGTAAAGGTGATGCCAGGCAGCTTCATTAAACTTCCATTGTACAGCAGGTTGGATAGAGGTATATTTTTCTTTGATGATGTTTTCAATCTCAAGATTAAACTCATCGATATAGACCTGTAAGAGTTGAGCAATGGGCGCTAAAACGGGCTCCAATAAAGTAATTTTCTTTTCATCGAAAGTTTCTCCAACCCAGGTGTGCATGCCTAGTACACCTACCAATATCTGGTTGTGAAATACAGGTAGGAGCGCCATCGATTTTACATTTAGTTCCCTAAACCTGTCTAACCAAGGAAACATCTCTTTGCTTTCGGCCCAGATATCGGGCGAGTAAAAGGAATTCGGATTTGCAGCGTAACCTTCGGCAATCTGCCGAAAAGCTTCGGGACTTAAAGTTTCTTCACCCCATACCGAAAACAACAGACCGCTTCCGCCCTTTACATACCCATAAACCATTTTGTTGTTTACCCTTACGAAGGGAAAAAGATCGAACTGGATATTGGCATTTTGCACCAGCACTTTAAGCGATTGTATCACCTCTCCATAAGCGACACCCTCACTGCCTGGCACACTGCTCAATCTTATACTTTTAATATTTTCTACCGCCTGCTTGGCAGTAACATCGGTAATGGTAAGCACCGAAATACCTCTAAGCTCAAAAAGAGTTAGTGGCAGCACCTGCTGTAACTTATCCAATCCAGATTCTTCACTCAAATATAGTTGTAACTCCCGGTAGCTAAGATCGGGCAATGGCTGCTTAGCCTTAACTTCGATAAAACTGGCATTTACACCGATATG
Source organism: Pedobacter sp. ISL-64 (assembly GCF_018613605.1). GTDB lineage: Bacteria > Bacteroidota > Bacteroidia > Sphingobacteriales > Sphingobacteriaceae > Pedobacter. The sequence continues at coordinate 40,956 of NZ_JAGGPU010000007.1, forward strand.
GAAGTAACCTGGCAAGCCAGTATCAGCATTGATGCCTGAATGGTATTTTTCTTTTAAAGGCACATGAAATGCATATAATTCGCTAAGAATGAAGGAATAGATAAAATGCAGGCGATCATGCTGATGTTGCTCAAGCGTTTTTGACCCGACAAAACTATTCTGATCTTTTTCTTCATGTTCAAGCAGTTCGTACATCAGCTCCGTCCCATAAAAAGTAATGGGCTGCATTGGTGCACAAAGCCCCCAAGCCTGATGATTTTCTGTTAAAAGTGCTTGCGAAAGACAGGCATACATATGTTCCAGCAGTAATTCGTGCTGATAAATATCTTCGATAGCGATAACCTGTTCATCAATTCCCTGTTTTTTAAATTCTTTTAAGGCATTGCTATAAAGGGTAGATTTTACAGTCCGTTCTTCTTTAATTTTTCGCTGCAGATATTTGATAAAAGGGCCAAAAGAGATAGCCGAATCTACCTGGGGTAAATCTGGGTAATTTCGGGCAAGATTAAATATGCGCTTTTTCATCTCTTTAAACTTTAAACCATACAACTAATTGAATTGCAAAAGATTGGCTAGTGCTAAGATAAAAAATAGATGTGAGAAATTGCTACCAGCCAATGGCCTTATCATCTCCCCTTGGGTCGGCACCGCCCTGATAATTGCCCCATTTAGTTTTTAAGATGGCATCAACCCTGCCGATCGTACCTCTCAGTACAATTTTATAGCCTTTTGCTTTTAATTTTCCGAGGGTTAAACTATCGATGGCATCTTTTTCGATATACACTTCATCTGGTAACCATTGGTGATGAAACTTTTTAGCAGCTACCGCCGACTGCATCGACATATCAAAATCGATTACATTTATAATGGTTTGAAATACGGATGTGATAATGGTTGAGCCACCTGGAGTACCCACCACCATAAACAATTTTCCATCTTTCTCTACAATACTCGGTGTCATAGAGCTTAACATTCGTTTATTGGGTGCAATTGCATTGGCTTCGCCACCAACTAAACCGTACATGTTAGGTGCGCCAGGTTTAACAGAAAAGTCGTCCATTTCGTTATTCAACAGAAACCCGGCTCCTTTTACAGCAACTAACGATCCGTAAGAACCATTTAAGGTAGTGGTAATCGAAACGGCATTTCCATCGCGGTCTACAATAGAGAAATGTGTGGTCTCTTCGTGCTCTGCCCCTTTTATTTCACCGGCCAGAACAGCGCTACTTGGTGTTGCTGCTGCCCAGTTAAAGTTCGACATGCGTTTTTTATTATAATCTGCGCTCAACATTTGCTGTTGTGGAACAGTATAAAAATCAGGGTCGCCTAAATGTGTTGCCCGATCGGCATACACTCTTTTTTCGGCTTCTACAATTACCTGAACTGTAGAGTCTGCATTATGCCCCCACTTTTTTAATGGAAAATTTTCTACACTTTGCAGCAATTGAATCAGGGCAATACCTCCACTTGAAGTTGGCGGCATGGTAATAATTTTATAGCCTCTATAGTTGCCTGTTATGGGTTTACGCCAGGTAGCGTGATAATTTTTTAAATCTTCTTTTGTAATAAGTCCATGGCCTCGTTGCATTTCAGCCACAAGCGAGTCGGCCACAGCGCCTTCATAAAAACCTGCCCTACCTTTTTCCTGGATCAGCTTTAGCGTATTGCCAAGCTCTTTTTGAACCAGAAGATCATTTTCCTGCCAGGTACTTTCTAAATTTACGAAGGCCGTTCCATCAGGATTAAAATCCATAAACTTTCTATGCAAACCATTCAATTCGCTTGCCTGCCGCTTAGTCATTTTAAAACCATCTTGTGCCAAATTTATTGCTGGTTGCAACACCTGTGCCCAAGAAAGCTTTCCATATTTTTTGTGTGCCTCTACCATACCATCTACAGACCCTGGTACGCCAGCGGCTAAATGCCCGTATAAACTTTTATCTACAATTGGATTGCCGGCCGAATCGAGATACATATCTCTACTGGCCCCCGCAGCTGCTTTTTCTCTAAAATCTAAGGCATTTATTTCGCCGTTTGCACCGCGGTACACCATAAAACCGCCTCCACCAATATTCCCCGCGTTTGGATAAACCACAGCAAGTGCAAACTGAACAGCAACAGCTGCATCAACCGCATTCCCGCCCTTTTTTAAAATATCTATACCTACCTGCGATGCTTCCGGATGGGCAGAAACTACCATGCCATTTTTATATTCACCGCTGTTGTTTTTACCCAATTGTCCGGTTACGCAACCAGCCAATAACAGCACAACACTTAGGTATATTAACGATTTTTTAAAGTTATTGAGTGGCTTTATAGTTTTCTGCATTTTTATATATTTTTTCTATTACTTCGTTGTTTTTCTTGGTAATCACTTTTCTTTTCAAACTTAACTTTCGGATAGGAAATACTTGTTTCTAAGGGTTATAAATACTTACTAATCTGCGCATATAATTTTTCTTTATCACTTGGCCTTAAAGCATCAGCAACAACTAATTTACCATTTTTAATAATTAAATAACGCGGTATTCCATAGCTCCCATCTTTTCCCAGTTTATCACTCAAATCTTTTCTCAAGGCTTGATTAGCACGAACATGATTGCCAGAAAGTTTAAAGTATTTTATCATCTCTTTCCATTGCTGTGCTGCATCATCTTTATCTATGGAGATAAAAAGCATCTCAACCTGTTTTGCTTTGATAAATTTCTCCAGGTCTTTACTATATTCAAATTCTTGTTTACATGGCCCACACCAGGTTGCCCAAATATCAACAAATACCGTTTTGTCTTTAAATTGGCCAATTAAACTATCCAGGTTGTTAAATTTATCGTAGTTAGCCAATATTTTTTGCCCGGGTTCAAAATCGTTTTTCACCTTATTATGGTAGGCTATAATTTCATTGACCGTTGGTTGCAAATATGGCGTAAAATCACTTTTAGGATAACTGGCTTTAAATGAATTGAACAAATCAACCAATACTTTCTGATACCTGGCCTGTAACATTTCCTCATATAGAAAAGTTGCCAGCAAAAACTCTTTCATTTTGCCTGTATAATTATCTCCGAAGGTTTTATATATACTTTTAAGCCAAATGTCCTCATCTCTTTTAGGCAATTGAGTTCCTTTTTTTAGCGGGATGTAATAATTGAGGTAAGTACTTACGTAATATTTGGCATGGTAGTAAAAATCTGGGTAAAAAGCATCCTGAAGATTGTTCATGGAATACTTTTTATAGGCATCTGCCCACATTTTATCCAAATCGTTATTTATTTTTTGCTTTGCACTAAAAACGACCATGGGGATAGCGGCTTGCAAAATGATCTGTTCGGTTGAAAAGTATCTTTTTATTTCGTTATAAAAGTTTGCCGAAATCTTTTGTTTCAAAAATAGATCTGTGTAAGGTTTTAGTGCTTCATTCTGATCATTTTCGAGCAATTGATACAAACCAGCTGTAGTGCTATCTTTCTTATAATAATCTCTGGCTCTGTATTGATAAAACTCGGCATTCCTCTTGTTAAAAAGCAACATCCCCTCCTTATTTTTATCGCTCTGCACCAAAATGCCATTATCGAAAACTAAATGCGTAGTACCTGGCTCTATTAATACTGTATTATTGTTAATTCTTAACCAAGCAAGTTTATTAATCTTTAAAGAATAGTTTACTGTACTATCATCGCCAAATTTAATCTCTTTTTTGGCGGGATAAAACCATGTATCATCCACGGGAATTTGGATAATTACCGTATTATTTTTAGCATTTAAACTTTTGATATTAAGTTTTGCTTCTTGCGCAAAAGAATTTATTGCACTTGTAATTAGTAAAATAAATAAAATTATCCTTTTCATAGTTTCGGCTGTTATTAAGGCTATTTTTTTCACCAATCCTTATTTTGAAATCTTTCTATGGTTTATAACCTTCTGCATCTTTATATATTTTTTCGATTACTTCGCTGTTTTTTTCGGTAATCACTTTTCTTTTAAAACTTAATTTTGGGGTTAGCTCTCCGCCATCAATACTCCACTCTTTAGGTAACAGTGCAAATCTTTTTACCTGTTCCCATTTACCAAAACCCACATTTGCAGCTTCGATAACTTCGTTATATTTAGTGAGCACCTGTTCATTTTTAATAATTTCTTCGTTCGAGGTAAAAGTAATACCTTTTCTGCCTGTCCAGGTTTTTAAGGTTTCGAAATTCGGAACGATCAGTGCAGAAGGGAATTTTCTATTTTCGCCCAAAACCATAATCTGTTCGATAAAAATCGACTCTTTATATTTATTCTCCAGCATTTGTGGGGCAACGTATTTACCGCCTGCTGTTTTAAACATTTCTTTTTTACGGTCTGTAATTTTTAAAAAGCGACCATTAACCAGTTCTCCAATATCTCCGGTATGGAACCATCCCTCTTTATCCACCGCCTCATCGGTTAAATCAGGTCGGTTGTAATAACCTTTCATTACCTGGTGCCCTCTGGTTAAAACTTCACCATCCTGCGCTATTTTAATTTCCACCCCTTTAATTACTTCACCAACGGTACCGAACATGGTTCCGCCGAAATGATTAACGGTAATTACCGGTGAGGTTTCTGTTAGTCCATATCCTTCAAAAACAGGCATACCTGCAGCCCAGAAAATTCTGGCCAAACGCGGATTTAGCGCCGCTCCGCCCGATACAATCACTACAATTTCGCCGCCCAGTGCTTCCTGCCACTTTTTAAAAACCAGTTTACGGGCAATCCCCAGTTTGAAGTTATACCAGGCCCCCGCATCAATTGTATACTTTTCGGCCAAAGCTACCGACCAGAAGAAAATACCTTTTTTAATTCCTGTTAATGCTTTCCCCTTCTCCATTATCTTATCGTACACTTTTTCGAGAAGCCTTGGAACGGTAGAGAATACATTGGGTTTTACATGCTGTATATCGGCTACAATGGTTTCCATACTTTCGGCATAATAAACTCCTGTATAATTAAACAGATATAAATAAATGATCATCCGCTCGAAAATATGCGAAAGCGGCAAAAAGCTTAACCCTTTTTTAACGCCTTCGGGGATCACCACAGCCGAGTTAACAAAATTTGCTACCAGGTTATCATGCGTTAGCATTACGCCTTTTGGCGTACCTGTAGTGCCAGATGTATAAATTAGGGTCAATATATCTTCGGGTGCAACTTTGGCCCGATATTCTTCTAAATCAATATCTGTACTCGCTTTCCCCAATTCAATTAACGTATTCCAGTTTTCAGCTTCAGTAATTTCGTTAAAACTATAAATCTTGATAGCCGGGTTTATTGCATCGGCACAAGGCTTAATTTTTTTATATAAATCTTCATCGGCTACAAAAACAATGGTGATTTCTGCATCTTTTAAAATAAACTGGATGTCGTGCTCCGCTAAGGTTGGATATAAGGGAATCTGATAGGCCCCGATCTGGTTGGCTGCAAAATCGGCAATATTCCATTCAGGCCGGTTATGCGACATTACAGCAACCCTGCCTCCTTTGCCTATCCCTTGTTTAATTAATCCTCGGCTTAAGTTATCTACAGCAGTACAAAAATCGGTTGTACTATAATTTATCCATTTTCCATTAATTTTTCCGCTGATGAATTCTTGCTTAGGATTTTCGAGGCTATATTTCAAAAGATCAAAAACCCGTTTAATTTCTGCCGCCATATGAATTGTTTATTATTTGGTTAAGTTAAAAAATCAAACATAAAGATTAACATCTATATGCCTTTTTAATAAAAATAATACCTCGTAGTTAATAAAACGCTGTATTTACTTTTCGTAAAAAATATTTAAATAAACTTAGTGATTACAAAATTACTATGCAAGCATTGTTTTTTATCCTTATGGATTTTTACCAAAAAAACAGAAACGGCATTAAAGTTGTTAGGCTGATAATTATTTACAAAACATTTAAATTATGAAAAAGTTATTTACAATTTTAGGATGCATTGCATTGTTTGCCCTTACTACAACAAACGTTAAAGCTCAAAACTATAAAACCGGACTAGGTTTAGGTATTGACTTTGGTGATGGTGCGACATTGGTTGGTCCTTCAATCAGGCATCACTTTAGCCCTAAAGCTGCACTACAAGGTGAAGTGTTATTTGGTGGAAACTCTACTATTATCCAGGGATTTCTTCAATACAATTCATCTATCCCTGGTGCAAAAGGTTTAGACTGGTATTTAGGTGGTGGTCCGTCGATCCAATTGTATGATGGTGGTTCTAGTTTTTACCTGGTTCCGATGGTTGGTTTAGATTATAAATTCTCTGGCGCACCTTTGGCATTAGCTTTAGACTGGAGACCAAGACTTTACATTGGCGACAACGATAGCGATTTTAACGCTGGAAGATTTGGTCTAGGCTTTAGATATACCTTCTAGGCGAGTGCATGGCGATGAAAGACTAAAGCTAAAAGTCCAAAGACTAAAGCAAAAGTATAAAGGCATAAAAAATCCCGTAAGAAATTAATCTTACGGGATTTTTTTATTATTCGAGTGATGGACTCAAGACTGATGACTTAAGACTCTAGACTTAAATTCCTGTCCATTTTTTTAACACTGCTTTTTGAGCTGGTGTTGCATTTTCGTTTACAGTTGCCTTTAAGCGTACATTTGGATTTTCTTTCAAGCTTAAAGAAATTTCTTTTTCAAGCCCATCGCGGATTACCTTAACCGTTAGCTGATCGCCAATTTTTTTATCGGTAATGATGGGTAAAATATCTAAAGAAAATTTCGGTTCTTTTAATTTCACATTTTTCAGTACATCACTTAATGATGAACCATCAATCAGTACAATTACATCGTTAACATTTAAACCACTTACCCAAGCTGCTGAGTTTCTGGTAACCGAAGTTACTTCTAAACCTTTGGTAGCCAATTGAACTGCTGTACCACTAACCGGTTTACCAGGAGTCGCATTTTCTGTAGAAACATCAACACCTGCATATGCGAAATATTTTATATAGTCTACATCATCTACACCGTTTACATACTTGGTCCAAAAGTTAGTAAAGCTAGTTCCTGATATCTTTTCAACCATTGCTTTAAATTCTGCATCGGTATAACCACGTTTTAAGGTTTTGCACTGCAAATACATGGCTTTCATTACATCATCTAAACTTTTAGCACCTTTGGTGGCATTGATGATTTCGAGATCCATCAAAATACCGATCACTTCTCCTTTATTGTAGTAAGAGATGGAATTGTTTTTTGAATTCTCATTCGGGCGGTAGCCAATAATCCATGCATCATAACTAGATGAAGCAGCGGACTGATATTTAGCTCCAGGGGTATTTAATACTGTACCAACACCGCTAGCCAGATCTTTCAAAAATTCGTTTACATCAGTAAAACCTGCTCTATGCAAGTATTTATTTTCGTAATACGATGTAAATCCTTCAGCTACCCAAAGGTTGGTCGTGTAATTTTCGTTGTCATAATCAAAAGGGCCTAATGCTACCGGACGTAGGCGCTTAACATTCCAAAGATGATGATACTCGTGTGCAACCAGGCCCAAAAAGCCTTTATAACCTTCGGCAGTATTGTAAGCGTTTCTTGTAGCGCCTAAAGTGGTAGAGTTTAAGTGCTCTAAACCTCCCCCACCTTTTAAGAAATTATGAACAATGAAGAGGTAATATTTATTAGGGTTTTCGCCATAAACTGCAGTTTCTTTTTCTACAATTTTAGCCATATCTACTTTTAGTTTCTCTTTATCGTAATTACCACCGCCGTACATGGCTACTTCGTGGCGAACACCAGCAGCTGTGAATTCGAAAATATCCTGATTACCCACTTCAATAGGGCTATCGTAAAGAATATCAAAATCGGTAGCTTTATAGGTGAATTGCGCTCCAGCAACAGGTGTTAAACCAGTAGAAACTTTACTCCAGGTATTAAAGGGAATAATTTTTACAGTGCTTAGCGATTTGATCATGCCATCAGGGTGCATAAAAATCCCTGTTGGGGACAAGAATGCATGAGATTCGTCGATAAAAGGTGTACGCACCGAGATTTCGAATGCATAAACACGGTAGTTGATCTGGATATTGGCAGCCTTTGCTGAGAAAATTCTCCAGGTGTTTTTCCTTACTTTTTCAACTTTTACGGCTTTACCTGCTGCAGTAGCCTTAAATTCTTCTACACTTTTTTCAAACTCGCGAACCAAATAAGAGCCAGGTGTCCAAACAGGCATTTTTACATCTACATAATCTTTTGCCAAGCCAGAAATATTCATCTGAACTTCAGCATAGTGTGCCTGTGGTTCTTTAAAAGAAACCTCAAAGCCTATTTTTACCTGCGCCTTCGCTGCCATAATACACGTTAGTAGTAAAACTAAACTTAAAATTGATTTTTTGTTAAACATATTGATATTGACTGTGTTTTGTTGCAAATTTAGATTTATTGACGGGGTTTTGGAACAAAATAGCTAAATGTGGTGTAAAATAGTTGTTTCGGTTCAACTTGCGTTTGGCGTTTGGCAATTTGCGGAAAATACAGGGAGCTTAAGTACCCAAGTGGCACCAAGCATGTTTTTGTTGATTTTTGAAGGGATAATAATTGACTAAGACCTATTATTTACACCCAAACTGTAGACTTCAGACTGCAGGCTTCGGACTAAAATCGGTAACATCCTTAATACAACAAATTTAGGACTAAACTATTTGAATATTTTTACGCTCTAATTCTAGAATATTAATCTTATTTTAATGTTCGGAATACGCACGACACAAAAAGAAACATGAAGAAAAGGTATATTATCTATGCTGTTTTAGCTATAGGCTTGGCTTATTTGGTCTATTACAGAATTAACGCAAATAAAAAACTCGAAGGGAAAGGCGGAGCATCTGCCGGAGCTGGAAAAGGTAAACTTGGTGGCAAAGGGGGCGCTTCTGCACCATTGATAGTTGACGGAATCATCGTAAAACCGGTATCGTTTGATAATGATCTGGAGGTAACTGGCGCTATTGATGCAAACGAATCTGTTGTATTAAAAAGTGAAGTATCAGGATTGGTTACCGGCATCTATTTTCAAGAAGGTACAACGGTATCGAAAGGAAGTGTACTGGTTAAAGTAAACGACAGAGATATACAGGCCCAATTGCAGGATGCACTAACCAAACAAAAACTTTCCGGAACAAACGAAAACCGGGCAAAACAGCTTTTGGCCAAAGGTGCAATCAGTCAGGAAGAATATGATACAGCACTAGCCGATTTAAAATCGCTACAGGCGCAGGCACAATTAATCAGGGCACAACTGACTAAAACGACTATCCGCGCACCTTTTACTGGCAGAGTGGGTTTACGTAGTATTTCTGCAGGAACATATTTAACACCAGCAACCGTAATTGCCAATTTGGTGAGCACCAATCCGGTTAAAATTACATTTTCTGTTCCTGAAAAATATGCTGGGCAGATTAAACTGAATTCGGAGATTACCTTTACCACTGATGGTTCTTCTAAAGAAAACAAAGGAAAGGTTTATGCCATTGAACCCGGAATTAACGCTGCAACCAGAACATTGCAGATCAGGGCTCTGGCTCCAAATGCCGATAATCTTTTATTACCCGGCTCATTCGCCAAAATTAAACTGGCTTTAAACACCCTTCAAAATGCTATTCTTATCCCTAACGAAGCAGTTATTCCTGTTTTAAAAGGTAAGATTGTTTATATCCAAAAGGATGGAAAAGCACAAGAGGTTAAAGTAGAAGCTGGTACACGTACTGATGAAAATATTGTAATTACCTCGGGATTAAAAGTTGGCGATACGGTTTTGACAACCGGATCGATGGCATTAAAGAAAGATGCCCCGGTAAAAGTTCATTTGGTTAAACAATTATGAGTATCTCAACCACGGGTATCAAAAAAGTAGCCTTTATTGCCGTCGCGAATATGGTTTTTGGCCTGGTTAGCTGCAAGCAAACCCCTAAAGAGCGTGCAGTGATGCAGGTATATGTATCCTATGCTAAGGCAGATTCGACTACAGTAATGAAGATTTTAGATCCTTTGCAAAAAGAAATTTCAAAAATCAGCAATATCCATAAAATATCAACTTCATCCCAAAAAGGTGCTGGCAACATTATCGTTGAATTTAACATAGATAAAAATATAGATAGTGCAGCTATTGAGGTACAAAACAGGCTAACTGTGGCTAACACCGGTTTACCAAAAGAAGCCAAAATATATTGTTTTAGAATGAACAACGAGCATAAAAAAAATAAATACAATCAATAATGAGTATTTCAACCACGAGTATAAAAAGGCCGGTTTTGGCCATTGTGATGAACTTATTGATTGTCCTTTTCGGGATAATCGGCTATACCTTTTTAGGTGTACGCGAGTATCCATCTATCGACCCAACGGTGGTTTCGGTGAGAACTTCCTATCCTGGTGCCAACTCAGATATTATCGAATCGCAAATTACCGAACCTTTAGAAAAATCGATCAATTCAATTGATGGCATCCGAAATATTTCTTCATCAAGCAACCAGGGAACAAGCAATATCACCATTGAGTTTAACCTCGATAAAAACATAGAAGAGGCCGCAAATGATGTGCGCGACAAAGTATCGCAGGCTGCCCGTACCTTACCAAAAGATATTGACGGTTTACCGGTAGTAAGTAAGGCCGATGCAAATTCTGACCCGATTTTATCAATGACCATCCAGAGCGATAAACGCAATACACTGGAGTTAAGTGATTTCGCTGAAAACGTAATCGCTGATCGTATCCAAACCATTCCGGGGGTAAGTAGCGTACAGATCCAGGGGCAACGGAAATATGCCATGCGTATTTGGATGGACCCAAATAAACTAAGTGCTTACGGTTTAACTTCACAAGATATTGTTACCGCCTTAGATAATGAAAACGTAGAGCTTCCATCAGGAAAAATCACCGGGGCTACTACCGAGCTAACGGTTAAAACCTTAGGAAAACTGACCAACGAAAGCGAGTTTAACAACTTAATCCTGAAAACAGATAGCAACCAGGTAATCAAATTAAAAGACGTAGGTTATGCAATTTTAGGGCCTGAAAACGAAGAAACCATTTTACGCGAATCGGGCAGACCGATGGTGGCCATCGCCATTATCCCTCAGCCAGGAGCCAATTACCTCGATATCAGTAAAGAGTTTTACAAACGTTTTGATAAGCTAAAAGCTGATATCCCTCAAGACATTAAGCTAAAAGTTGCATTAGACAATACACTATTTATCAAACGATCGGTAACCGAAGTTGCCGAGACGATTGGTTTATCATTGGTACTGGTAATCTTGATCATTTACCTTTTCTTTAGAGATTGGGCCATTGCCTTCAGGCCATTGATTGATATTCCGGTATCGTTGATTTTCACTTTCTTTATCATGTACGCCTTCGGATTTTCAATCAACGTATTGAGTTTGCTGGCCATTGTACTTGCTACGGGATTGGTGGTAGATGATGGTATTGTGGTTACCGAAAATATCTTTAAAAAAGTAGAAGAAGGGATGTCGCCTTTCGAGGCAGCCATTAAAGGATCAAATGAAATCTTTTTTGCTGTAATTTCTATTTCCATTACCCTTGCAGCCGTATTCTTACCGGTAATTTTCTTGCAGGGGTTTGTTGGCCGCTTATTTAGAGAGTTCGGGGTGGTAATCGGTGCAGCAGTATTGGTCTCGGCCTTTGTATCGCTTACTTTAACACCAATGTTAAATGCCTACCTGATGAAAAAAGGTGGACATAAACCATCCAGGTTTTACAATTGGACCGAACCCTATTTTGTAAAATTAAATGATGCCTACGAATCGAACCTGAATAAATTTTTGGATAAAAGATGGCTATCCGTTCCGATCATTTTGGTTTGTATGGGCTTAATTTTCTTATTCTGGAAGATTTTGCCAAAAGAAACCGCTCCATATGATGATAGAAGTGCGATAAACATTAATGCGACTACTCCAGAGGGTGCATCTTTTACCTATACCGATCAGTTTATTATGAAACTGAACCAATTGGTTCTGGATTCTGTTCCCGAAAAAAATGTGAACATTACCATTACCTCGCCAGGTTTTGGTGGCTCAGGCTCGGTAAACTCTGGTTTTGTAAGGATGGGTTTAACTGATCCTGAAGATCGTAAGCGTTCGCAAAAAGACATTGCCGATATGCTTACCCGCATTACAAAGAAATATACCGAAGGTAAAACCATTGTAAACCAACAACCAACTATCTCCGTTGGCCGTCGTGGGGGCTTACCGATCAGTTATATTATCCAGGCACAAAATTTCGAAAAACTAAGGGAGAAAATTCCTTTGTTTATGGATGCGGTATCGAAAGATCCAACATTCACGGTTTCTGACGTGAACCTGAAATTTAATAAGCCTGAAATCAACTTAACAATCGACAGGGATAAGGCCAAAAACTTAGGTGTTTCTATATCTGCCATTGCCCAAACCTTAAATTTAGGCTTAAGCGGTCAAAGGTTTTCGTATTTCTTCATGAATGGGAAACAATACCAGGTAATTGGCCAGTTCGATCGCGGAGATCGGAAAGATCCATTAGATTTAAGCTCGGTTTACGTACGTAATGATAAGGGCGAATTGGTTCAGCTAGACAATGTGGTTACTGCTAAAGAAGAAAGTAGTCCACCACAACTGTACAGGAACAACCGTTTTATCGCAGCAACTGTTTCGGCAGGGTTAGCACCTGGGAAAAGTATTGGTGAAGGTATTGATGCAATGGACGCCATTTCTAAAAAAGTATTGGATGAAACTTTCTCTACTGATTTAAGTGGAGAATCGCGGGATTTTAAAGAAAGTTCTTCAAATACCTTCTTTGCATTCGGTTTGGCACTGCTACTCGTTTATTTAATTCTTTCGGCACAGTTTGAGAGCTTCAAAGATCCGATTATTATCATTTTAACCGTACCTATGGCAGTTGCGGGTGCATTTTTATCGCTATGGTTATGTGGCCAAAGCTGGAATATCTTTAGCCAGATCGGTACCATTATGCTTATTGGCCTGGTAACTAAAAATGGTATTTTAATTGTTGAGTTTGCCAACCAGTTAAAAGAAAAAGGCATTCCAATCCCCGAAGCCATACGGGAGGCTGCTGTTTCGCGTTTGCGTCCAATTTTAATGACCAGTTTGGCAATTGCCATTGGTGCACTACCTATTGCATTGGCTTTAGGAGCTGCTGCAAAAAGTAGAATGAGTATGGGAACCGTAATTGTTGGTGGTACCTTATTCTCTTTGGTTTTAACCTTATTTGTAATCCCTGCTATTTACTCTTACTGGGCTAAACCATACAAACCGAATAAAGAATTGAAAGAGGCCCATCGTTTTGAACAAGAAGCTTTACATATAGAAGAATAAGATGAGCAAGAAATTAAAAATATTTACCCTACTGCTAAGCTTATCCCTTTCGGGCGTTGCACAAGAACAGCTGAGCCTGCAGGAAGCCATTACCATTGCTTTACAGAATAATTACGATATTAAAATCAATAAAAACCAGGTCGATATGGCAAAGAACAATGCCAATATCGGTAATGCTGGTATGTTGCCCAATTTAACTGGAAATTATACCAATGGTGGAAGTATCCAGAACACCAGACAAACCCCTGCAACTGGTCCTGATCGGGTAATTACAGGAGCAAAAAGTACCAATAACAGTTATGGAGCCGATTTAAACTGGACCATTTTTGATGGTTTTAGTATGTTCGCCAATTACGATCGCTTAAAAGAACTGCAAAAACAAGGCGAATTAAACGCACGCCTAACCATTTTAACTACTGTAGCGGATGTAATTACGGCCTATTATGATATTGTAAGACAGCAGCAATTGGTTATAGCAGCTGATAGTGCTATGGATGTTTCGGTATTACGCACCAATATTGCCAAAACAAAACTGCAGCTTGGCCGCGGTTCTAAACTGGATGTATTAACCGCACAGGTTGATTATAATACCGATACTTCAAATTACCTACAGACCAAAAATGCCTTACAGGTAGCTAAAGTTCGATTAAACCAACTGATGGTTAGAGATATAGGCACTTCGTTTTCTGTTGTTAATAACATTGATGTAGACAAAGGCATCCTCTTTAGCAAGATGGCCGAAATGGCCGAGCAGCAGAACCCGAATGTACAAAACGCCTTCATCAATCAGCGGATAGCTTCCTTGACCTTAAAATCAGTACGTGGGGCAAGATATCCATCTATCAGTTTAAACTCTGGATACAGCAGGGCAAACAGCACCAGCCCTACGGGCTTTAACCAAAAGTTTGCTGCAAACGGACTTACTTATGGTGTTACGGCAAGCCTTAACTTATTTAACGGTTTTTTACAGCGCCAGCAAGAACGCAATGCAAAGATCGAAATCGACAATTCTACCCTGAATTTAAATAAAACCAAACTTGATGTAAACGCGCAGTTGCTTACCGCTTATCAAAATTATAGCACTTACCTTGATCTGATTAAATTAGAGCAACGAAATGTAGATATTGCAAAAGAAAACCTAGATATTACTTTAGCAAAATACCGTTTAGGTAGCATAGCCCCTTTAGAGTTAAGAGAAGCACAACGAAATGCGATAGATGCACAGAACCGTTTCATCGAAATGCAATATCAGGCCAAAATTGCCGAAACAACACTGAAAGAAATCAGTGGAAATATAAACTTATCTAATTAATTTTTATATTTAGTCCCATGATACTTGTTGCAGATAGTGGCTCATCAAAAACCGATTGGATGGGCTATCACAATGGCGAAACCATTAAATTTAGTACTCCTGGAATAAACCCTTATTTCTTAAGTGAGCAAGAAATTACCAAGCTGATTTCTAAAAATGAACCTTTATTACAATGTGCTGATGAGGTGAAAGAAATCTACTTTTTTGGAGCGGGTTGTTCTTCACCAGACAAACATGAAGTAGTCTCAAATGGCCTATCAGCCTTTTTTGGTAATGCTTTTATTTCAGTAGATCACGATCTTCTGGGTTCGGTATATGCTACCTGCGGAAATGCCGAAGGCTTAAACTGTATTTTAGGCACCGGATCGAATATTTGTTATTTCGATGGAAAGAAAATCCACGATGGCCACCATGGCTTAGGTTATGTACTTGGCGATGAAGGTTCTGGTACTTTCTTTGGGAAAAAAGTGCTTTTAAGCTATATGTACAATAAAATGCCATCCAACTTAGCGGCAGAATTTAAAAAATCTTTCCCAGCAGAAAAGGAGCAAATTATTACCAACGTATATCAAAAACCTTTCCCTAATATCTATTTGGCAGGGTTTAGCCGTTTCATGGCCAACCACAAAGACCATCCATTTATTCAGGATATTTTAAGAACTGGTTTTCAGGAATTTGTAGATACGAATGTTAAAGATTATCCAAAACATAAAAACGTTCCATGCCATTTTGTAGGCTCCATAGCTTATTATTATCAGGAAACATTAATTTCGGTGTTATTAGAAAATGGCATTGAGCCTGGGAAAATACTACAGAAGCCCATTGAAGAGTTATTTAATTTTATCTTAAATAAAGAAGGCATCGTACAACAAGCGAGTTAAAATCGAAGTCTAATTTTTAGCTCCTATAAACTTATTGTTAAAATATCCTTAAGATTGTAAACATAACAACATAAACTTTTGTTATATTTTTTAACGGCATATAAATGCTAACACATATGAAGAGAATACTGGTAGTAGACGATGATATTGAGGTTTTAGAAACCATACAATTAATACTGGAAATCGGAGGATTTAAAGTTTCGGCACTAAATAATGGTGAAGAAATTTTTAACAGAATCGAAAAATTTAGTCCTGATTTAATCTTACTGGATATTTCTCTCGGGCATATCGATGGACGTGTGCTCTGCGAGCAGTTAAAATCAATTGAAAGCACCTCTAAAATTCCAATTTTATTGATTTCTGGTTTATACGATCCAAAAGATTTTACAACCTTAAACTACGGTCAGGACGATTTCTTATCAAAACCATTCCAAATGGATGTATTGCTTAAAAAGATCACTAAAATTCTTTCACTGGAAGAAGATAAACCAAGTTTTCTTTTAAATTAAGTTAATCCAACATTTAAAATATTAGCCAAGAGGATTTTTAAATCTTCTTGGCTTTTTTATTTTTATAAAAATCTATCTTAAAACAACATCATCTTACCAAGCGAAGCGTGATTAAAATCTTTGCTTGGTAAAATATTAGCGGTGGTCTGTGAGGATACAGACCACGGAATTGGAATAGGCACTATGAGTGGAAACCCCTCCTACTGGCACAGCACGACCCGATCTAAACCCGATGGCACGAATGCCTCCCGATTAAGCACTGCTCTTTATTATGCTATAGTGTGCTTGCTTGTTTCACAGGTTTTCATCGGGGCAGCAGGTACAGCGGGACTAACACCAATTGAAATACTGGCTTTGCTTTCCGAATCATTATTTAACTGTGTAACAGTAAAAACAACTAGTAGCCAGTAAAACACAGACTATGGAATCAGAAATCGCTTCGCAATGACGACTCGTGCGGCTGTCATTTTGGCAAACAAATTCTTTTGGAACAACCCTTGTTATGCAGGATATAGATTAAACAATTTATTTACATATGAGCATACAAGAAAAAGGAAATATCTCCATACACACCGAGAATATTTTCCCGATAATTAAGAAGTTTTTATACTCTGATAACGAAATTTTTCTTCGTGAGTTGGTTTCTAACGCAGTAGATGCAGTCCAGAAAATTAAAAGACTAGGTTCATTAGGTCAGTTTAATGGCGAAGTTGGTCAACCATTGGTAGAAGTTGCGGTTGATAAAGAGGCAAAAACCATTACCATTAGCGATAATGGTTTGGGTATGACTGCCGAAGAGATAAAAAAATACATTAACCAGGTTGCATTTTCTGGCGCAAGTGAGTTTGTAGAGAAATTTAAAGATGCTAAAGATGCCAATGAAATCATTGGTAAATTCGGTTTAGGTTTCTACTCGGCATTTATGGTTGCAGATTTAGTTGAAATTCAAACTTTATCATATCAGGATGGCGCTGAACCTGCACGTTGGGTTTGCGATGGCAGTACAGAATTTGAAATTACTGAAGGTACTAAAACTACACGTGGTACTGATATTATCCTCCATGTAAACAAAGATTCGGAAGAGTTTTTGGAAGAAAGTAAACTGCAGGAAATTCTTGATAAATACGCTAAATTTTTACCGGTTCCAATTAAGTTTGGTACTAAAACAGAATCCGTTGAGGATGGCGTAGATGAAGAAGGTAAAGCGAAGTATAACGATGTTGAAGTTGAGAACATTATCAACACCACCAACCCGATCTGGACAAAAGCTCCTGCAGATTTGTCAGACGAGGATTATTTAAGCTTTTACCGCGAATTATATCCATTTAGTGAAGAGCCATTATTCTGGATCCACTTAAATGTTGATTATCCTTTTAATTTAACAGGCGTACTGTATTTCCCTAAATTGAAAAACGATTTCGAAATGCAGCGCAACAAAATTAAATTATACTCTCGTCAGGTATTTATTACCGATGAGGTTAAAGATATCGTTCCTGAATTTTTGATGTTATTGCACGGTGTAATCGACTCTCCGGATATTCCTTTAAATGTATCGCGTAGTTTCTTACAGGCCGACAGCAACGTTAAAAAGATCAACAACTACATTACTAAAAAGGTTGCTGATAAATTAGGGGAGTTATTTGCTAAAGACCGTAAAGCTTACGAAGATAAATGGAAAGATATTGGTCTTTTTGTAAAATACGGAATGATCAGTGAAGAGAAGTTTTATGATAAAGCCAAAGATTTTGCTTTAGTTGGAAACACTAAAAATGAGCTTTTCACACTTCCTGAGTATAAGGAGAAGGTAACCGCATTACAGACCGATAAAAACGGCACAGTGGTTTATTTATATACCAATGATGCTGCTAAACAAGATGCATTTATCCAATCGGCCAACAAAAAAGATTACGATGTTTTAGTATTGGATTCGCCGATCGACAATCACTTTGTTAATCAATTGGAGCAAAAACTAGAGAAAACATCAATCAAACGTGTTGACTCGAGTGTTGCAGATAAATTAATTGAGAAAAATGAGCAGAATGAGCATGTTTTAACTGAAGATCAGGTAAAAGAAGTAACTGCTATTTTTGAAAAAGCCATTACCAAACCGGGTATGCATGTAGAAATTGTGGCTTTACACCCTGAAGAATTACCAGTTACCATTACCATGGATGAATTTATGCGCAGAATGAAAGATATGGCTGCAATGGGTGGCGGAATGGGCTTTTATGGCCAGATGCCAGACAACTATAAGGTTGCCATTAATGGAAACCATAAATTGGTAAGTAAAATTTTAAAAGCTGAAGGAGAAGAGCAGCGCAACCTGGCTAAACAAGCGGTAGATTTAGCGCTTTTAGCACAGGGTATGTTAACTGGTGCAGAATTAACAGCTTTTGTAAGCAGAAGTGTAGAATTAATTTAATCAGGAAATCCTGTTATAGTTTAAAGGGAGAAATCGAATCGGTTTCTCCCTTTTTCTTTTGCGAGAGGACATAAAAAAAGTCCTGATCAGATCAGGACTTTTGGGTAAGAATTTTCGGGAACTCTTAGATTAAAAATTAATATTGTTAGCTTGTTGCTACTACATTGGTTTTATGATCTACATTGAAATAATCTTTGTGATCTTCGATCATTTTAGCAATGATAGCCGCTTTGGTATCGGTTATTTTAAATTCGAATAATGGCTCTTGATTTTTCTTTGATCTCACCATTTTCTCTGTGTAAAAGCGGTACACTAAACCATTGGTGAGCAAGCCATATTTAGCTTTTGTTTTACGGAAGTATTTAGATAAGCGTGAATCATGAATATCTAAATTATCGTCATGGTGTTTACATTCAACAAGAATTGTTGGTTCGCCATCTTTCATAATGGTATAATCAACTTTTTTACTTTTTTTAACACCGAAGTCTAGAACAGCTTCAGATTGAACCTCAGAAGGATCAAATCCTAAGATTTGGATAAAAGGCATAACTAACGCATTCCTTGTTAAATCTTCAGATTGAACTTGTGGAAGCATTTTCTTAATTCTTACGGCAAACTGCCCGATTTCGTCTTTCAATTCCATGATGTTATCTATTATGGGTAGTTAGTTTTTTAAATTGTATTGGTTAAATACCGAATTTGCAGTGATAATAATTTGATCTAAACTTTGTTTATCAAAAAAGTTTCTGTTCAACATATCAATCATATAAGTTAATTTATTGATATCAGTTGCTCGCATGGTAAACTGAAAATTTTTCATGCCATCTTTTATCGCTTGCTGAACGTAGTTACGTACAACCAGAAAAGATTTTCTGAATGCGTATTCGCCATCTAATTGGCCCTTAACAAGGTTTTGTCCATCAAGATTGCTATATTCATTTTGCATTCTCTGGTACATATCTGCGTTGATTCCTTGATTTTTCAGAATCCCCTTGTAGTAGATTTTATTAAGTAAATACTCGTATTCGTTGTGTTTCATGTGGAGGCTTGGTAGATGTAGGGGAATGTTTCTTTTGCTTTCGGTATTTTTGTTTTTTGGTTTTTAATAATCTTTAACCCAGTATTGTATGGCCTGTTTCTAATTTTATTATCTACAGGCTACACAAGATTGGGCAGGCAGATGTTTTTCACAATTAGTAGTTTTCACTGCTAATTATTTTGTTTTTGGCAAACAGTATAAAGATTATAAAAAGAAGGGGTCTAGATAATTTTTTTACATCAACCACCCAGAATATTACACGAAACCTAGGTTTTTTTTAGACGAAACCCTGAGATAAGTTTTTTTGGTGCAATTGTTAATTCAATTCATTTTTATTTAACTTGCATTCAAATCAAATAAAACAAACATATTTATACTCATGAATCTAAAATGCGTTGTTATAGACGACGAGCAACATGCAATTGAAGTGTTAACTGACCACATTGGAGAAATGCCTGGTTTAACAGTTTTTAAAACTTTTACCAGCCCTGTCCAAGCACTTACTGAGATCAGTATTGAGGACGAAATTGATTTATTGTTTATGGATATTGATATGCCAGGAATCAATGGATTGGAACTGGCTAAAAATATCAGAGAAAAAGCAAAATATTTGATTTTCACTACTGCTCATCCTGATTATGCCCTGCAGGCATTTGATGTACAATCAGATCAGTACTTATTAAAGCCTATTTCGTTTGCAAAATTTGCACTAGGTATTGATAGGATTTTAAAAAAGGAAGCAAATAATACCAAGGTTAGTACGAAAGAAGCTGATCAGGTAGCAGCCCTTTATATTAAAGGCGACCATAAATATGCTTTTTCTAACATCGCTATCGATGAAATACTTTACATCAAAGCGCTACAGAATTATATACAGATTATTACTAAATCTGAAACCCACACTACCTACCTTACACTTAAGGAAATTGAAAAGGCCTTAGAAAACCATGCATTTATACGTGTTAATAAATCGAACATTGTTGCTAAAGCGGCAATTAAAAAAGTAGATGGAAATATAATCCGTTTGGTAAATAACGAGATGATCCAAATTGGCGAAGGTTATAAAGAAGCTTTCTTCACCTATGTACAGAGCAGTTTGTTAAAATCTAATCGAAATCAATAGCACATTAAATTACAACTAACCAACTGGTAGTTACTACCGATTGGCCCATATCAGTTGGGTTAGTAGAAAAATTATTTCTTGCTGCTATATTTTTATAAATGAAAACAATTTTTTTGGTGAGTTTAGTGGTTTTCATAAAATATTAAGTTAAAAGTATAAATTATTGTTAATTAAATCGCATTAATCCAGCTAGTAGTTACTACTGATTGACCCATGTCTGTTGGATTAGTAGAAAAATTATTCTGACCTTTAATGTTTTTATATACAAAAACAGTTTTTTTAGCAAGTTTAGCAGTAGTTGTTGTGTGTTGAACTTTCATGGTGTATGTCTTTTATTGTTGTTAATTATTATTGTTATTAATTTCTGTAAAGGTGCAACAGAAAAACAGACAGCACTACTTTTTTACACAAACCCTAGCTTTTAGGAGATAAAAACCCCATTTTAATAGATTTAAGAATAAAAAATGACTCTTTTAAACATCAAAGCATTCTTTAATAAGTACAGATTACACTTCATCATTTGGGGCTTTTATATTATTTATGAGATCTTAAGTCTAGGTTTTTCGACAAAATTTCAGCCTCTAGGAATCTACTTACTGGTGTATATCGCCAATGTAAGTATCTTCTATTCTCAAGCATTTTTACTACAGAAAATTGCAAGCGAGAAAAATGACTACCTCAAATTTGTCAAGATTCCGCTTCTAATTATAATAATGCTTCTGGCGTATATTACTTTAAGTTATATTCTTGTATTAATATTTGGCAACATCGGCTTAATACCCCACGAATCGTGGAATTTTATTAGTGTCAGATTCATATTATCTTGTCTGTACCGGGCAATTTCGTACATAGTATTGGCTACCGGTTATGTTTACATTATCAAATCATTTCAGGATCAAAAGAAAGTAGAAGCATTAGAACGACAGAACCTGGTTACCCAAATAGAAAAACAGGCTTTAGAAAACGATCTTGTGCAATCGCAGAATAATTATCTGCGGAGTCAGATCAATCCACACTTTCTATTTAATACTTTAAACTTTATTTATAACGACGCCCGCAAAAAGGCACCTATGGCAGCAGATGCAATTATGAATCTGGCTGAAATGATGCGTTATGCCCTAAAACGTCCTGAAGCTTCAGAAATGGTTCCACTAAGTGAAGAAATTGAGCAAATTGAACACCTGATCAATCTACATAAACTCCGAACGGCTAACACAATTAATCTGGAACTTGAGGTAACGGGCGATATGTTCGGGTTAAGATTTCCACCGCTTATCTTATTAACTTTGGTAGAAAACATATTTAAGCATGGAAATGTTTCACACTCTACCCAGCAGGCCCTTATTAAAATTGCTTACCAAAATGACGACCTTAATATCAGTACTATAAATATGATTAATGATAATAAGGGCAAACAGACAGAAAGCCATCATGTAGGGATTGACAATATTAGCAAGCGCCTGAGTAATTTTTATGGCAATGATTATGTATTCAGGTATTACAAAGACCCGCTTAACCGGTATATTACTGAAATAAATGTAACTGTTGTTAACCCCTTGGCCAAGTTAAACCGTTAAGCTTTCATTGCATTTTGACGCTGGATATCTTTTAGCAGAAAATAATACATAACCATTTCATGTGTCCGCTGATCTTTGCTGAAAAGTCTGTTTACATGCATATGCATTAAATCAGTTAATAGCTTTAGTGCATTTCCGGGAGCACATTGTTTAAGAATTTTGATAAACGAATCCGAAAACTTATCGAACCCTTGCTCTTGTTCTGTTGTTAATGCCGCCCATTCTGTTTTACGAAACTCCTGATGGTGACTGTTTAATTGTTTAAAATCAGCAGCATCTAATTGATGTTCCTCATTAAAGGAATCAGACATTATTCTTATGGTTTTATCGACGGCCAGCTTATCTATAATTTTAGATTCGATAATCTTAGAAATTAAAAGGCTACACAATTTATATTTTTTGAAATCATCGGTCTGAGTTTCTAAAAGCGATAACACAAATTCACTATCTACAGCAAAATGCTGCTCAACATCTTCGATCATGTTGCTGCCATAACGCTCTAACTCCCGCTTATAGGTTTTAATCTGTAAATCAGACACCAAACCTGAATTTAAAAACAATTCCAGATCATCCATGAGTTTTGATGTTAACAGCTGCCCATCCCTTGGATTGTTTAGCTGAATCCTAAACCTGATGTGGTTTCCATTTTCATTGTAGCGGATAAAAAACCACGATTTGACCTGATCAGTATGAGTGAATATGAAAGGCGCAATTATATCTGTCAAAATCTGATCACCGCGTTGTTGGTGGCAATAAATTTCGAAATACAGCCATTCTTTACCTGGCACGAAAAATCGCGTTACTTCAGCATTTGTGGATGTTTTAGTCAAACCACGATAAATCTGATCGCCATGGCCTATACTTAAAACAAACTGGGCTAAATAGGGCTTATTTGCTTCATCAACCACGATACTGTTTTGAGGCAGTACCACTTCTTCTATATAGGTACTTCCATGTTTTTGCAGGTATTGCAGAAAAGCATTTATATCATCGTCGTTTTGTAGTGCAAAGCATAATGTCTGATCGGATATACCTGCTTTAAAATATTCACTAACACCTAAATTGCTCAAGTATGACCTACAGTTGGCAACGGATAGCGACTTTTGACCGGCACTTAAAAGGGCTTCTTTTTTAATCCTCCATTTATTACTGCTTAAAACTATATTTTGATATTGTAACCTTGGATAATAATCCAAATCAGGGAAAATAGTATCAAGTGGAAAGGAAAGACTTGTTTGTAAGCCTTGATGTTGCAAATCGCACAGTAACCTAAATACAGAAAGATCTGAACGGATGTAGTTGTACGCAGAAGCCATTCTTGGTACGAGCCGTTTATTTAAATGCTTAGAGCGAAGAATAATCTCTGTGCCCCGAATTGAAATCTGTATATCATTTAAGGCAAGTGGCGATGCTGAGGTATCAAAATTTAAGATTGATAATTGATGCCCATAAATCAGTTTTCGCCTGTTTACATTATCTACATTGGCCTCAACCATATAGGCCACATCAAAAAATAAAACCTCGGGGTTTGCTTGTTGTTCGGCGCCCGCAATGTCTTTAGCATATTGTGTTACATGATCGGCCGCCATTGTAAATCTTCCGCTTAATGCATTTGATGTTGCTCCACCTATCTGTTCGATAAAAATCAAATCGTCATGAACAGACATTACCATGCTAAATGAATTAGGTAAGGCTGCTAATTTCTGATTCGGTGTCAAGGTAAGTTTGTTCAGATAAACAGTTTTACCTTTTTCGAAGTTTTGTTCCGTCAGGGAGGTTTTTAAAGCCGTTTTAATATTTTCAGCCTCCGCTTTTTTCGGCGGCTTCGTATTGAAGCGTGTGATAAACTCGCTGTTTTGACCAGCTTGCTCCAGCTCATCGTAGCCTACACCCATTTCTGGATCTAGTGCTAGTAATAATGGTACTTCCTGATCTTCAAATTTCTTTTTAAACCTGATCTGAAACTGGCTAAGGGCATCACGATCTTTTGCGGGCATCACACCATGGAGTATATTGATCAAACCTGGAATAGCCTGAAGCAAACGTTCATTAATACCACCCGATAAAGCAGTGCGTTGCGCGATAAGATATTTTGGCAACTCAGCCGTAGCGGTGAGCCCTAAACGTTCAAAATAGTCATTTCCTATAATATTGGGATCGTAGTTGGTAAAAACAAGCTGTAAATCGTGCATATCCTGCAGCAAACCAAACAGATTTTCGGTTTCAGCATCATTTAAATTTAATTGTTTTACCAGATCGTTAAGCCTAATAGGTGTTAAGCAAGCAGCCAATATTTGCTTTACAAAGTCGTCTTGATCTAACTCAGCAAGTTCAAAAACACCATCGGTACAGGCTATATAACGGATACTGTTCGGCGTTAAATAGTAACTGCTGTTACTAAATATGAGGCAGTTCTTTCGCAGCACTTCTGCCAATGGCAATTGAATATTATTCTTATAAGGCCAATCTACCAGTTCGCGCACCTTTTGAGTTTCTTCAACTACTATTCTGCTTTCTGATGATTTAATAGCATCGTTTAACAAACTAAAACCAGCAAAAGTACCATATGGTGTTGACCGGAATTTCGCACGGTTAAAATATTTCCAGATGGTAAAATAAACTTTAGGTGGAAGATCTTTTAGTTCATTTGCCTTTACTTCTTTTATGGTTTCGTAAAATGTTGCAGAGGATATTGCTATTGCCGCTTTTAATTCCTCCCAACAATCTGCAAGTTCAGATTGATATGAAAATTTAGGTGTTCTAAAAATTACGGTCGGTTGAATATTAAGCTTCATTGAATTTAAATGATGGACGAAAATTACAAAGATTAATTTAAAAAGTTATCAATTGACAGTTTTCAGTTTGCAGTTCCATACTCACAATCCTTTAATAGCGTATTAAAAATTCAGGGGACATAGCTCCTAATTACAAATCCAGACCAACAATGTTAATTAAAAACAGACGATCAGTTTTCAATCGGCAGCTAACTGCGAATTGAAAACTGTTTACTATATAAACTAAAAAGCCATCTTCTTTTTAGGAAGATGGCTTACCGGGATGTTAATTGTAGTTTATTTTTTGGTTACTTTAAATTCTGTTCTTCTGTTTTTCGCTCTTCCTTCCGGATTATCTTTTTTCTTGCGTTTAACAGTAATTTCGTTTGGCGCAATTGGCATTGATTCTCCATAACCTTTTGAAGTTAACCTCGAAGCAGCAATACCTTTACTTTCTAAATAATCGGTACAGGATTTAGCTCTTCTGTTCGATAGATCTAAGTTATACTCATCTGTTCCAATGTTATCGGTATGAGAACCTAATTCGATTTCCATTTCAGGGTTATCTTCCATAATCGGGATCAGGAAGTCTAATACTTTTTTAGAAGGCTCAGTAAGTTCGGCACTGTTAAATTCGTAATAAACGTTATCCAAAGCCATTGGGATACCTAATCTAAAAGGACTTAAGCAATAATCCTTATATATCAAGGTATCTGCTTTTGCCAATTCTTCGTAAGGATAGTTTTTAGTAATTGCGAAATAATTATCTTTCGCAAAAAGCAATTTGATTGGCCTTTTCGAATCTACCTTAAATCTGTATACACCATCGGTACCAGTTGTAATTTTCTGAGCACCTTCTGCATTGGTAAGGGTTACATTTGCACCTGCCAAAGGCAATTTAGTTTTACAGTCAGTTAAAATACCTGCGATTGAGAAGTATTCTTTTTTCACTTCAAATACCTCTAAACAGCATGATGATTCGCGATCAGAACTGATATATCCTTTTGTTCCCTTATCATCTGTTGCAGTGAAATAAAGATCATCTTTTGATGAGTTAAATGGATAACCTGCATTTTTTGGTTTGGTCCAATCTACAAGATCGCCTTCTGACTCAAAGAAATCGAGACCACCAAAACCTATTCTACCATCGGTACTGAACAATAACTTTTTGGTTAATGGATTGTAGTATGGTGCACGTTCATCATCTTCGGTATTAATGGTTGGGCCAAAGTTTACTGCCTGACCTAAAGATCCATCTTCGCGCACAGTACAATACCAAAGATCGTACTTACCATAACCGCCGCTTCTATCAGATGAGAAAAGCAGGAATTTACCATCGCTGGTTACAAATGGTTGAGTT
This sequence comes from Pedobacter sp. ISL-64, assembly GCF_018613605.1. Lineage (GTDB taxonomy): Bacteria > Bacteroidota > Bacteroidia > Sphingobacteriales > Sphingobacteriaceae > Pedobacter. The sequence goes on from NZ_JAGGPU010000007.1 coordinate 67,301, forward strand.
GAATTAAAATCTTTACTATTTACCTGTAAACCAACTGGTAGTGGGTCGGCCCATTTATCACCTGTTTTTTTAGAAGAATAAATGGCATATTTTTCTTTATCCTTCCAGGCTGTAAAGTATACTGTATTTCCATCTGGGGTAAAAGTAGAAGCAGCAACTTCCATGTTTTTAGGGAAACTGATATCGATCTTCCTCACTGCAATATCAGCTGAAGTTAATTCGCCTTTGGCTGCATAAATATTATTAAGGAATGGATTGGTTTTAGTTGATACCTGAACTTCTCCAGCATCTGTTTTAACCATGTCTTTTTTACTACCTACAGCAACCGGACGGGATGAAGTAAAATACAACTCGTTGTTGATTTTAACAGGAGCATAATTAGAGCCTAAACCATTTACATTACCAGGTACTTTTTTAACCTGCACCATGCGTGGAAAACGCATTTCTTCGATCGCAAACTTACACGATTCGATTTCCTTTTGAGCGTCCTTTACCAAAGCATCTCCAGGATTTTTTTGGATAAACTGTTGAAAAGCATCGATAGCCAGGTTAAATTTTTTATTTGCCCTTAAGCTTTCTGCATAATAAAATAGCGCCTTTCTAAAACGTGTATTGGTAAAGGTGATCGCTATTGCATAATACTTTTCAGCTTCGTTAAATTCCCTATACAATCTACTAGATTCTGCAAGGTTATAAATCGATCCTTCATAATCGTCTATCACTTTATCATCAGTCGCTGATTTCCTTTCCATACCGTACGGTAAAATGGCCTGGGTACTGTCTCCAGTAATTTTTAAGGCTTTTTTATAAAAAGTAGATGCTGCGTAGTAATCCTTATTTTCGAAATAAGTATCTGCAACCTTTTTATAATTCACCACATACTGTGCGTTTGCAAAACCGCCAAATGCCACTAACAAAAAGAGTAATATTTTTTTCATTTGATTAATTATAAACGTGGACAAAAGAAGTTTGGACCAATAAGACCGTTACGGCCAATTAAGGAAATTGAAAGCTCTAAACCACCGTTACTGTTAGAAGCACGGTTGAAAGTAGAGGTATTAATATCGTAACTTAACCCGAAAACCATATTCTTTAACTGTAGGCCAACAAAGGCAATTGCTGCATCTTTATTACGGTAGTTACCACCAAACAAAATGTTTGCTGATGGATTAACGTTAAGCTGTGCATAAGCACCTACTGATAGTTCGTTTGTGTTACCCTGGTACATAAACAATGCATTTGGCACAATATCCAATAATTCTGAAGCCTTGATCCGCGCACCGCCATGTGCAGTAAAACGAACAGGGATACGTGAATTTGAACCAGAGAAACGATCCATAGGACGGGTTAAGTGTGCTGCACTTGCGCCTAAGAAAACGTTCACACTTTTGTTGGGGTTACCATCAAAATACATGATACCTGCATTTACATCAGGAACCAAAGAGGATTGAGATGAAAGTGTTTCTCCGCTCATCATACCACCATCATAACCTGAAATTGGGTTAAACTGATTACCAAACCTGGCCTGAGAGAAATCGAAACTGCGGTTAATTACACCGGCCTGTAAACCAAAGCTCACCATCTGTAAACCTTCGGCACCAAACCTTAAACGGTACGAACCTGATACCAGGGCAGATAAGTAGTTAAAATCTAACTCCCCTGCCCTTTGGTTTAAAATGGTTGCGCCAAATGCGAAGTTCTTTTTTGGAGCCATATCGAACGATGCTCCACCTGTTAAGAAAGAACTGTTTAGTGCACTCCATTGTTGTTTAAAGTTTACAGTTGCACGGTAATCGCCGTCTATTACCCCGGTTAAGGCCGGGTTAAGATATAACGGGTTTGCATAATATTGTGAAAAATGCGGATCAGTTTGTGCAAAGGACTTAGCTGTACACAGCAGCAATCCTAGCACTGCAACATATATTTTTAAAGCCGATAGTATTTTCATGGTCTTTGATTTTATCTGTTTATTATTAATCCTCTTCTTATCTAATCAGCGTTACTGTACCTTTTCTTAATGATGTTGTTCCATTGGTGAATGTAATGTCAACCATGTACACATAAACTCCGATCGGTTGATTTACTCCTTTGAAAGTTCCATCCCATCCATTTGCTACGTTATCTGATTGGAATATCAATTGACCCCATTGTGTGAAAATACTCATTTTGGCGCTTGATATGGTATTACCATAGATTAAGAAGGTATCGTTCTTACCGTCGTTATTCGGTGTAAATGCATTTGGTATGTAAACCTGATCTCCAAAAGGATTAGCTGCTTTACCAGTTACAGGAGTAGAATTTGCGCTGGTTTGGCACTCAATCTGACCTCTGGCCCGTACAATAATGGTTACACTTTGATCTGGTTTTAAGCCTGCCACTAAGTAAGTTGTTCCTGTTGATCCGCCTGTTGGGTTTACCCATGTTAAGCCATTATCCTGAGAAACTTCGTAAGCGGTAGCACCTGCAACTGCAGCCCATGCAAAGGTTACACTGTTTGGTGTTGTGCTTTGCACCACTACTACTGGTTTTTCTAATACCGGCAGTACATTAACCGTAACGCCTGTTCTTGTTGGACTAGCACAACCACCCACAGCTATTGCCTCTACGTAGTAGATTGTGGTAGCAGTTAAGTTTGGTGTAGTAAAGGTTATGCCTTCTGCCAGTACAGGACCACCAGAGCTTGCAGCATACCATCTGTAAACCAATCCTGCTAAAGGATTATTAACCGTTAATATGGTTGAGCTACCTGCGCAAAGTGTTCCATTTGCTGCCGTTACCGATGCTGGTGCAACTGGTACTGGTAGTGCAATTACATTTACTGGTGTTCTAGATGATGAGATACAGGTTCCGTTTGCTCCTTCAACATAGTAAGTGATGTTTGCATTAACTGCAGGTGTTGTAAAGTTTACACCTGTTCCTGCTAACGTTCCACCTACTGCTGCAGTGTACCAATTGTATGTTACACCTGTTTGAGGACTTGTTACCGTTAATATAGCTGGACTTCCGGTACAAACATTAACCGATGTTGAAGCTACCGTTGGTACTGTTGGTTTTGCGTTAACAGTAACCGTTACTTTAACACGGCCACCGTTGTTGTTACAACCTCCAGTTCCGATTGCTAAAATATAGTAATCTGTTGTTGCAGCTAAGGCTGTTACATTGAATGTTGTGCCAGTGAATAATAAGTTACCACCAGTCGCTGCAGTGTACCATTCGTAAGTAACACCTGCCTGTGCATTCGTTACTGTTAGGGTGGCTCCATCACCTGCGCATATGCCTCCATTTGGAACAGATACTACCGGGTTGTTTGGTGCTGCATTTACGGTAATGGCTACTGCCCTTGCTGTTGCTGCAGTGTTTTCGCATTTATTATCGCCTTTAACCGTTACATAATAAGTTGCACTTGCAGTTAGTACTGGTGTATTAAACACTGGGCCAGTAAATACTACTGTATTTAAAGTAGCATCACTATACCAGGTAAATATTGGGTTGGTAACCGTTGTGCTTGTTGCTGCTAATGTTGCTGCTGTACTTGCACAAACTGAAGTTGATCCATTTACTGTAATATCTGTCGCCACAGCACTTGGATTAACAGTAACAGTTACTGTTTTTACATTAGCTGCAGTGTTTTCACATTTGTTGGTCCCTTTAACAGTTACATAATAAGTTTTAGTAGCTGTTAATACCGGTGTGGTAAATATTGGTCCGGTAAAGGCAACACTTGTTAATGAAGCATCGTTGTACCAGGTAAATACTGGACTGGTAACCGTTGCTGAACTTGCATTGATTACTGCTGTTCCAGAACCACATATTCTGGCTGGAGTTGATAATGTGATATCAGCAGCTGTTGCACCTGCATTTACATTAACGGTAACTACTTTTGCATTTGCAGCAGAACTTTCACATCTGTTATCACCTTTTACAGTTAGGTAATATTTAGTTGTTGCAGTTAGTGCTGGTGTGTTAAAGGTTGCTCCAGTAAATACCGGTGTTGTTAAAGCAGCATCACTGTACCAGGTAAATATTGGATTGGTTACTGTTGTAGTGCTAGCCACTAAGCTAGCTGACGATCCTGCACAAACGGTGGCATCTGCTGCAGTAACATCAGTTGCCGAAGCTACCGAGTTAACAACAATGTTAACAGATTTAGCTGTAGCAGCACTACTTTCGCACTTGTTATCGCCTTTTACAGTTACATAATAAGTTGTGTTGGTAGTTAATGTTGGTGTGGTAAATACTGCACCTACAAAAGCTACATCAGTTAACGTTGCGTTGGTATACCAGGTAAATACCGGGTTAGTAACTGTTGTGCTACTTGCCGTTAATACTGCTTTAGATCCTCCGCAAATATTTGTTGATCCATTTACAACAATATCACTTGCAACTGCTATCGGGTTAACTTTAATGGTTACTGCTGCTGCATTTGCTGCAGTGTTTTCACATCTGTTATCACCTTTTACAGTTACATAATAAGTAGTGGTGGTGGTTAATACCGGTGTGGTAAATATTGGTCCGGTAAAGGCTACACTTGTTAATGAAGCATCGTTGTACCAGGTAAATACCGGATTGGTTACTATTGTTGAGCTTGCATTGATTACTGCTGTACCCGATCCACATACCAATGTTGGTGTAGATAAGGTAATATCTGCAGCTGTTGCCCCCTGATTAACATTTACAGTTACCACTTTTGCAGTGATACCTGAGTTTTCACATTTGTTATCACCCTTAACCGTAACATAGTATTTAGTTGTTGCCGTTAATACAGGGGTAACGAATGATGTACCTACATACGCTACTGAAGTTAAAGCAGCATCGTTGTACCAGGTAAATGTTGGGTTGGTAACGGTTGTTGTACTTGCTACCAAGGTTGTACCAGAACCTGAGCAGATTGTTGCATCAGTAGCGGTTATATCGGCAGCGGTAGAAACCGGACTAACAGTTATGGCAATTACTCTGGCGGTACCAGGGGCATTCTCACATTTATTATCCCCTTTTACAGTTACATAATAAGTAGTGGTGCTGGTTAAGGCCGGTGTAGTATATGTCGCGCCAATGAAACTTACATTGGTTAATGCCGCATCACTATACCAGGTAAATACTGGATTGGTTACTGTTGGAGATGTTGCAGTTAATACGGCCGACGATCCTGCGCAAGCCACTGTGCTTCCGCTAAGAATAATATCGGTAGTAGTTGCCAAAGGATTAACGGTTATTGTTACCGCTTTGGCATCTGCAGCACTGTTTTCACATTTATTGGCACCTTTAACCGTTACATAATAAGTAGTAGTGGCAGTTAAACCAGTTACTGTGAAAGTTGGACCTGTAAATACAACACTTGTTAATGATGCATCACTATACCAGGTAAATACCGGTTGGGTAACCGTAGTGCTCGAAGCCATTAACATTACGGTAGAACCTGAACAGATTTGAGCATTGCTTACCGCAATATCTGCAGAAGTTGCAAACTCTTTAACTGTTACGGTAACAACCTTAGCATTTGCAGCTAAATTCTCACATTTATTATCGCCTTTAACAGTTACGTAGTAAGTAGTGGTTGCATTAAGTGCAGGTGTAGTAAAGCTGGCACCTACATGGGCCACTGTAGTTAAAGCTGCATTGCTGTACCAGGTAAATACTGGGTTAATTACTGTTGTTGTTGAAGCAGACAGTGCCGCTGTAGATCCTTTACAGATTGATGCAATTCCGTTAATGGCAATGTCTGAATCAGTAGCCGCAGGATTAACCGTAATGGTAATCGATTTTGCAGTAGCTGCTGTATTCTCACATTTATTATCGCCTTTAACCGTTACATAATATGTGGTGGTTGCATTAAGTGCAGGAGTAATAAAGTTAGCTCCTGTAAACGCTACAGTAGTTAAAGCCGCATCACTGTACCAGGTAAATACCGGATTGGTTACGGTTGTACTTGTTGCATTTAAAGTAACTGAAGAGCTTCCGCAAATGGTACTTGTTCCAGCTAAGTTAATATCTGCAGCGGTAGCAACAGGATTTACCGTTACAGTAACCTCTTTTGCATTACCTGCTGTGTTTGCACATTTATTTGTTCCGCTAACGGTAACATAGTATTTGGTAGTTACGGTAATGGCTGGTGTATTAAATACTGCACCAACAAAAGCAACCTGTGTTAAAGCAGCATCAGTGTACCAAGTAAATACCGGACTGGTTACTGTTGTACTGGCAGCAGTAAGCACCGCTGTACCAGAAGCACATAATGATGTTGTTCCGGTTACTGTTAAATCGGCAGCAACTGCTGATGGATTAACAGTGATAGAAACCTTAGTACGTGTTGAGTTTGAACAACCTGTTCCACTTACCGCTTCAACATAATAATCGTATGTTCCTGCTGCAAGTGATGCCGATGTAGTAAAGCTACTGTTGTTGGTTACCAACATATTTCCAGCTATAGCTGCATCGTACCAGTTATAAGTTACTCCTGCAACGGCCTGTACACTTAAAGTAGCAGGTGAGCCGATACAAGTTGTAGCCGGATTGGTAGTTGATGGAATCGGCGCTACTGGCGGAGCTAAAATAGTTACCGTTACTTTGGTTCCTACAGTCTCACAACCGTTAGCCGTAGCTGTTACCGAATAAGTATAAGTTCCAGCAGTTAAAGCTGGGTCTGTTGTGAAAATTGCTCCATCTTTTCCTGCTTGATAGGTGGTGCCTAAATACCATTTGTACACTACACCAGCTTGTGGGTTCTGAACACCTAAGGTTGCAGATGATCCTTGACAAGCGCTTGCTGTAGCTGCGGTAACTGTTGGCGTAGTGATTACCCTTTGAGCATAATCTAAATTAACAGATGTTAATGCCCCTAAAAGGCCCGAACTTAATCTTAACTCTGCTCCATCAAATTTACTGGTTGGTACGAAAGTTAATATGGCTGATGTTCCGCCGGTTAATAGTTTTAAGCTAATTAATGGGTTAGATATAGAAACCGCATCGTTATTGCTGGTTGTACCCTGGAAAGTGGTTACCGTTAAGTTGTTTAACACCCCTACCGAAAGCAATGCACCCGGAGTGGTAATTTTCACTCTTAAAGTATCGCCTACGTTTGATAATCCTGTAAAGCCAACATGGTGATAAACAGATGCGCCAAGTAATCCCACTGGGATAATCAAACTAGATCCTGTGTTGATATCGTTATCAACCGCAAAAGTAGGGTTGAAAACTCCAGCCAATAATGCCACTCCTGTTACACCACTTGCAACTGTTGTTGTAGCTGCTCCACAAGGTGTGGTTATAGGTGTACCGTTAGGAATTACAGTAACGGTTACAGTTGCCCTGCTTGTTGCAGTACAGCCGCCAGGAATAGTAGCTTCTACATAATATGTAGTGGTTGCACTTAATTGCGGTGTTACATAAGTTTCGCCAGTAAATACTGGAACTACACCATTTGCAGTAGTGTACCAGTTAATGGTTGCACCTGCTGTACTCGAAGTTGCTTTTAATACGGCAACCGAACCTTCGCTGATGGTAATTGATGGTGGCGTAATTACCGGAACATCAATGGTTCCTAATATAATTTTGCCCTCTGTTCTGGTTGATGAAGCACCACAGCCATTAACTGCTGCTACAAAATAACTCGTATTTGCAGTAATTAAAGGTGTTGTAAAGTTATCGCCTGTGAATACTAAGTTTCCACCTGTTGCAGCATCATACCAGTTATAGGTTGTGCCAACAATTGGGTTTTTAACTTGGAAAGTAACTGATGTATTCGGACAGGTATTTACAGATGCTGAAAGTAGATCTGGTGTTACCGGTGCAGGGTTTGTAGTTACATTAACTACTGTTTTATAGCTTACACAACCAGTTGCAGAAACTGCTGCAACGTAGAATTTAGTATCGCCTGTTAAAACTGGGGTAGTAAATATGATACCGTCTTTACCGGTTAAGTATGTACCTGTAGCATCGTACCATCTGTAGGTTAAACTTGCCGATGGGTTGCTTACTTCAAGCTGTGTAGTTTGGCCAACACAAGCAGTAACATTTGCTGATGTTACGGTAGGCGCAACCAAAATACGTTGTGCGTAATTTAAATTGATTGATGTTAAAGCACCTAATAAACCTGAGTTTAATCTAACCTCTACTCCGTCGAAAACATTCGTTGGAACAAAAGTGATTAAGGCCTGGGTATTACCGCTTAACAACTGAATATTGATTAGGTTATCATTTAACAATCTAGAATCACCATTGCTATTGGTTCCAACATAGGTAGTAATTGCAGCGTTTCCTAATAACGAAAGTGATAATAGTTTTCCTGGAGATGATACTAAAACGCGTACCGTATCGCCCACTTTAGATAATGATCCAAAACCAACTCTTTGATAAACTGAAGCACCAAGCGCTCCTACTGGCATTACCAATGAAGATGCGGTTTGGGTATCGTTATCAATAGCCAATGCCGGGTTAAACACACCGGATAATAAAGCTACACCGTTAACACCGTTAACTTGTGTTGTTGCCGCCTCGCAAGGAACTGGATTTGGAGATCCATTTCCATCAACTGTAACGGTAATCTGAACGCGGCTTGCTGATGTACAACCATTTGTAGAAACCGATTCTACATAATAAGTTGTAGTTGCCAATAGTGGCGGTGTAACATATGTTGCGCCTACATAAACTGGTGTGGTTGAAGTGTTTGAAGTGTACCAGTTGAAAGTATTGGTTGCATCTGCCGAACTAGCTGTTAAAATTGCAGTCTGACCTGCGCTAACTGTTGATGAACTTGCAGTTACTACTGGTAAAGCCGGACGAGGATTTACTGATACTGCTGCTGCAGCTCGTGTAGTGCTTGTACAGTTTCCTTGAGATGCTTCTACATAATAAGTAGTTGCCGCTGTTAATGCCGGAGTTGGGAATACCGCGCCAGTGAATACTAAGTTTCCACCTGTCGCAGCATCGTACCATTTATAAGTTACAGCAGCATCTGGATTGGCAACCGATAAAGTTGCTGATGATCCTTCACACACATTAGCTATTGTTGCCAATACTGGTGTTGGTAATGCAGGTGTAACCGTTACAGTTACCGGAACTCTTGTTGTGTTCGGACAACCACCTTTGCTTACCTGAATATAATAAGTAGTGGTAGCAGTTAAAGCTGGTGTAGTAAATGTTTCGCCAGTGGCCAATTGTGTACCACCAGTTGCTGCATCGTACCAGGCCAATGTTGTACCACCGTTTGCAGTTGCAGTTAATGTTGCTGTACTTCCGGCGCAAATGGTTTGTGCACCCGCTGTTACCGTTGGGTTAGGATAAATTACCGTTGCACCATAAACATCTAAACTGGTTAAAGCTGTAACTAATGCACCGAAGCTAACCTGTACCCTATCGTAAGCACCACCTGCCAATATAGTTGCAGCGAAGCGGTTACCTGATAACAGCTGGAGATTTAATAGTCCGCCATTTAATTGTACTGTTTTTACAACTGTAGTACCGTTTAATACGGTAACAGTTACATTGTTTAATAAACCAACATCAGCTAAACCGGTTGGTAATGCTAAGTCTAAACGAAGACTATCTGTAGCTGTTCCAACGTTAGGGAAAATTAATTGTTGGTAACCTGAGCCACCTACACCTACCGCAAGAGATATTCTGGTAAAGTTAGAAGGATCTGCATCAGTAGAATTTCCTGCACCAGTTATACCACACAATAAACAAATTCCGTTTATACCAGAGTTTTGTGAGTTAGCAGCGTTACATGCAGTACCACCACCGTTATTTAATACGGTAACAGTTACCGGAACGCGGGTTGCACTTTTACAACCACTGGCATTTGTTGTTTCTACATAATAAGTTGTAGTTGCCGATAATACCGGAGTAACAAATGAAGTACCTGTTCCTACCTGTGTTCCACCTGTTGCAGCATCGTACCATTGAATGGTATTGCCTGCATCAGCCGTTGCTAATAATGTAGTAGATTGGCCAGCATTAATTACCTGGTTATTCGTAGTTACGGTTGCAGCAGTTGCTGGTGGGTTAACTGAAACATTAACCGCAGTTCTCGAACTTACTGCAGTTCCAGATACCGCCTCTACATAAAAAACTGTTGGAGCGGTTACTGTTGGTGTTACAAAAACACCTGTATTATTGGTAACCAATGGTGTACTTCCGGTAGAAGCATACCAGTTATAGGTTACGCCAGCCTGCAAATTGCTTACGCTTAATGTAGCTGGGCTTCCTGAACAAACAGTTGCTGCAGCAACCACTGGCGCATTAACCGTTACGGTTAAGCTATAAGCTGTTGTTGCTTTGTTTCCGTTTGCATCTGTTGCAGTTAAAGAAATCGTAAAGGTTCCTCCTAAAGTTGGTGTTCCTGTAATTTCTCTTGTTGCAGTATTAAAACTTAATCCCGGAGGAAGGTTTGTTGCTAAATAAGTATATGGAGCTGTTCCGCCTGTTACCGCTGGTAAGGTTTGTGTTGGATAAGGTGTACCCACAATACCGTTTGGTAGTGTTGCACCTGGTAATGATAAAACACCAATTACTTTAAGTGCATAAGTATTACTTGCGGTTCTGCCTTCACTATCTGTTGCAGTTACACCGATCGAATAATTTCCGGCCTGTGTAGGTGTTCCTGAAACTTCTCTTGTTGCTGGATTAAAAGTTAATCCGGCCGGAAGGTTACTTGCTACATAAGTATATGGGCCAACACCACCAGTTGCCGATGGTAAGGTTTGCGTAGCGTAAACTGTTCCTTCTGTTCCATCAGGCAAGGTTGCTGCTGGTAACAATAAAGGATCAACCACTACGATTGTATAGTTATTGGTTGCTGTTTTTCCATCAGCATCGGTAACCGTAACCGGTACTGTGAAAGTTCCAGATTGTGTAGGTGTTCCTGTAATTTCCCTTGTTGCCGGATCAAAGGTTAATCCCGGAGGAAGACCCGTTGCCGCATAAGTATAAGGTGTTGATCCGCCTGTTGCAGATGGAATAGTTTGTGTTGGATAAACTGTTCCTGTTGTTCCGTTAGCTAAAGTCGCTGCCGGTAAAACCAATGGATCAGTTACTTTAATTGTATAGTTAGCAGTAATGGTATTGCCATTGGCATCTGTTACTGTAACAGGAATGGTAAAGGTTCCAATTTGAGTTGGTGTACCTGTAATTTCTCTTGTTGCCGGGTTAAAGGTTAATCCCGGAGGAACACCTGTTGCCGAATAAGTATATGGTCCGGTTCCACCTGTTGCGGCTGGAATTCCGTTTGTAGTATAGGCTGTACCTGTTACACCGTTTGGCAATGCTCCCGGAGCCAAAGCCAATGCTGGTGTTACGGTTAAAGTAAAGGTTGAAGTTGTGCTACAACCTTTAGTATCAGTTGCTACAACATCGAATGTTGGGTTACCTGCTGCTGTTGGCGTTCCACTTACCACACCACTTGGCGATAAAGTTAAACCAGCAGGCAAAGTACTACCTGCAGCTAAAGTATAAGTATAACCAGGTGTACCGCCAGTAGCAACCGGAAGTTGTTTACTGTAAGGAGATGCAATTGTTGCATTGGTTAAAGTTGTGCCTGCAAATACAATTGCTGGGTTAACGGTAATAACCACCGGAACTCTTGTTGTATTTGAACAGGTTCCTTTGCTTACCTGAACATAATAAGTAGTTGTTGCATTTAAGGCCGGAGTTGTAAAGTTTGCACCCGTGCCTACTTGGTTTCCGCCTGTTGGTGCATCGAACCAGGCTAAAGTAGTACCGCCATTTGCAGTTGCACTTAATGTTGCAGTGCTACCTGAACAGATAGATTGCGCACCAGCAATAAACGTTGGGTTAGGGTAAACTACGGTTGCACCATAAATATCTAAGCTGGTTAAAGCCGAAACTAATGCGCCAAAACTTACCTGCACCCTATCGTATACGCCACCTGCTAAAACAGTTGCAGCAAAGCGGTTACCCGATAAAAGTTGAAGGTTTAATAATCCACCGTTTAATTGTACTGTTCTTACAACCGTAGTACCATTTAATACGGTAACGGTTACATTGTTTAAAAGACCAACATCAGCTAAACCAGTTGGTAAAGCTAAATCTAAACGGATGCTATCAGTAGCAACACCTGTTGATGGGAAAATTAATTGTTGGTAACCTGTTGCTGCAACGCCCACAGCAAGAGAAATCCTGGTGAAGTTGTTGGCATCGGCATCAGTTGAGTTACCTGCGCCATTTACAGCACATAATAAACAGATACCATTAATACCTGTATTCTGACTATTTGCTGCATTACAAGCTGTTGCACCACCGCCGTTAATTACGGTTACAGTTACCGGAACGCGACTTGCACTTTTACAGCCATTGCTGCTTGTGGTTTCTATGTAATAAATTTTGGTTGCTGTTAAAGCTGGTGTAGTGAACGAAGTTCCGGTTCCAACCTGTGTTCCTGCTGTTGCGGCATCAAACCAGGCGATGGTATTTCCTGCATCAGCAGTAGCAGTTAAAGTTGTGGTTTGTCCAGAGTTGATTACCTGGTTATTAGTAGTAACTGTTGCTAAAGTTGCAGGTGGGTTAACCGAAACAGTAACCGATGTTCTCGAACTGATTGCTGTTCCAGAAACGGCTTCTACATAGAAAACAGTTGCCGAGTTTATTGCTGGCGTTACAAAAGTACCGTTATTGCCAGTTACCAAAGGGGTACTTCCTGTTGATGCATACCAGTTATAAGTTACACCAGCCTGAAGGTTGCTTACTGTTAAAGTAGCAGTGCTTCCCGTACATACTGTAGCGGAAGCCACAACTGGCGCATTTACCGTTACAGTTATTGCGTAAGTGGTAGTTGCTTTATTATTGTTCGCATCTGTAGCGGTTAAAGAAATATTATAGTTACCACCCTGTGTTGGCGTTCCGGTAATCTCTCTTGTAGTTGGGTTGAACGATAATCCCGGAGGAAGATCCGTTGCCACATATGTATATGGAGATGTTCCTCCTGTTACTGCCGGTAAAGTTTGTGGTAAATAAGAAGTACCAACAATTCCGTTAGGTAAAGTTTGTGTTGGTAAGGTTAACGTACCATTTACTTTAATTGGATAGGTGTTGCTTGCCGTTTTACCTTGGCTATCGGTAACTGTAACACCAATTGTATAATTACCTGCTTGGGTTGGCGTACCGGTAACCTCTCTTGTTGTTGGGTTAAATGATAATCCCGCAGGAAGACCAGTTGCAACATAAGTATAAGGACCAACACCACCTGTAGCAGCTGGTAAAGTTTGCGTTGCATAAACCGCACCCTCTGTTCCATCTGGCAAAGTTGCAGCTGGTAACAACAACGGGTCGGTTATGTTAATGGTATAATTGGTTGTTACCGTTTTTCCATCAGCATCTGTAACCGTAACTGGTACGGTATAAGTTCCTGGTGTTGTTGGTGTACCAGTAATGGCTTGGGTTGATGGATTAAAAGTTAAACCCGGAGGAAGACCTGTTGCCGAATAAGTATAAGGCGTAGTTCCACCAGTTGCACCCGGAATAATCTGCGTAGGATAAACTGTTCCTGTAGTACCATCGGCTAAAGTTGCTGTAGGTAATAATAAAGGATCAGTAATTTTTACAGTATAATTCGAAGTAATGGTATTACCGTTCGCATCAACTACCGTAACTGGTATAGTATATATTCCAGGTTGAGTTGGTGTTCCGCTAATTTCTCTGGTTATTGGATTAAAAGTTAAGCCTGGAGGTACACCGGTTGCAGTATAAGTATATGGTCCTGTTCCACCAGTTGCAGCCGGAATAGTCTGCGTTGGATAAACCGTTCCTGTTAAACCATCAGGCAATGCACCTGGAGTAAGTACCAATGCTGCTGTAACATTTAAATTATAAGTTGCAGTTGCTTTACAGCCTTTACTGTCTGTGGCCACAACATCGAAAGTTGAATTACCTGCTACAGTTGGTGTTCCGGTAATTGCACCAGCTGATGATAAAGTTAAACCGGTTGGCAATGTACTTCCTGCTGCTAAAGCATAAGTATAACCCGCTGTACCGCCAGTAGCTGCATCTAATTGTTTAGAATAAGCAAAGCCTGGTGTTGCGTTAGTTAATGTTGATCCGTTAAAAATAATTTGTGGGTTTACTGTAATTACAACAGGAATCCTTGTCGATTCAGCAGTACAACCTAATCTTCTGGCAGCAACATAATAAGTTTTAGTAGCGGTTAATGGAGGTGTAGTAAAAGTACCATTAAAAGCAACGGTGCTTACTGGTGCTCCACCTTCTATAGCCTCATACCATAGCAATTCGTTGGTATTTGGCGTAGTCGCATTTAAAGCAACTATACTATTATAACATGCCGCAACTGCAGTGCTTGCTGGTGTTGGCCTACCTGCTGAGCGGGTTACACCATACACATTAATGGTTTGTGTAAGGTTTACGGTAAGTAACGAACCGAGGGTTACTTTTACCCGATCGAAAGGTACACCAGGAGAGAATGGTATCGACACCGGTTGGCCACTATTTAATAAACCCAGTAAATCTAGATTTAAGGTAGTTGGAACTGATCCGGTATATACCTGAGTACCGCCGTTGTATGCTGTTACCGAAATATTCTGTAAAACACCCGCAGTTAACAATGCTGGGGTAGAACTAAATCTAAGGTTGAAATCATCACCAGCGTTTGATGGTGTTGTAAAATAAAAATTTTGGCTAATGGATGAAGCCACGCCAAGTATACCTAAACTGAGTTGAGAAAAATTATTAGGATCTGAATCAATTGCCCTTTCACTATTGGTTACCCCCGAACTGCCCAATTGCAAGGCATCGAGCGTAATACCAGTTCCTTCATAGCCAGTAGTAAATGCTTGTGCGCAAGGATCAGTACCCGAAGTATAAAATGAATAATAAACCTTTGTACTGTTAGAAGTCCCAAGTAAAAGTGCATTGGTTACATCTTTTACAAACACCCTATCATAAGCCTGTGTAGGTGTTATTGCAATGTAAAAGAAACCATTTGCATCTTTTACCAGTCGTAAATTATCTGAAGAAAACCCGTCTACACTATTCCCACCGGTTGGGGGTACCGCTGAAGCACCGTTTCTGGCCCCCACCTGGAATGAATGGTTTCCAAGAATTACTGTCCCACCTACATTAGCCAGTAAAGTCCCCAAACTTCCGCCTAGTAACCTGTTCAGGATATCTCCATCAAACTCTATTCTGACATAAGATGTTACTCCCGCAGCTACAGAAGCCGGATATTTTAATTCCAGTTCGCCGCTATAGGCACCAATGCCAAGAAGAGCCCCACCATAAGAATTAACGGAGGCAAAAGTGTTGTCGTTTAAAGTTGCATTTGTTGCATTATCAACATGATCCGACTTGGTTACTGTATTTGCAAAAATTTTAGTTTGCGCATACGATTTAGTGGAGAAGAGCGTTAATAGAATGATGATTGCAATTAATGTATTGCTAGTTATCCCTATGCGGGACGAGTAAGTATGAGTTTTCATCATGTCAGGCGTTATTTAGGAGACTTACTATGTACTAATGCTTGTTTGGTAAATGCTTTTTGGTGCATTATTTAATTATGACAAATCTAAATCTAGAATAGCATCCTATCCTATCCATTGCTATTCATTTTTATGCAATCCATTTCATTCATTTTATTCATCCTGGTCATTCTTAGAGAATAGATTTCTTCAGTTGTGAAATTATGATGACATTAGCGCTAGTCATCCCATCTGTTAATTAATGAATGCTAACGATCTCCTTATCGAACTCAGGAAGTTTGTCCTTATAAAATCTGGTTTGAGAAATATCGACCCAGCTCATTGTAAGATTCTTTCCGAGTATGTATTTCAGGAAACCAAAAATTACGTAAGTGAAACAACTATCAAGCGATTCTTTGGCTTTGCGAACACTTTACATAAATTCTCTTTATTTACTTTAAATAGCTTATCACAATATATAGGTTATAACGACTGGGACTCATTTTGTAAAGACAAGGAAAACCAAACTACCTCCGTTCAAAGTATCTGGCAAGATTTAAAGCTAAAAGCACATGCTGTTACAGAGATATCGCTAATTGCAAATAAAAATAACTCGGGCATTCCTTTTAGTGCTACCGCCAACAGAAGTTTTTTTTACCCTGATTTTGATTATTTCTTAAAAAACAACTATCAGTTTACAACCATAAGTGCTCAGCCTGGCCAGGGAAAATCGATACTGCTTGCACACATGATAGAGTATTTTTTCCTGTCAGAAAATGCCCTCTACAAAAACGACATCATTTTATTGGTTAACTCTACCAGTATTAATACCATTATTCAAACTGGAAACACTTTAAAAGACTGGTTTTTAAAAGAATTTAAATTTGGGAGCCTTTCCGAGTTAATCAGTTTTTTTAAAAAAAATCCCGAAAAGAGAGAAGGCCGTTTCATTATTATTGTTGATGGTATTGATGAACATTTAGCAAGAAGTAATTATTTTAAAACGTTTATCGACTTTTTATACAGTATTGAAGAAAACAACTTTGTTAAGCTCGCATTTGGTCTGCGAACGAATAGTTGGATTAATCTTCAACCCGCTATTTACGGTTCTGCATCTTTAACTAAAGCCTGGTATACGGGCTTATTTTATGATGAGGAAACCCTAAGTAATGTACCATCGTTAAATGTTGATGAGGTACTCTACACCTTAAGCAATATAGAAAACAAAATTATCAACCGGGCGGATGTAAGCCTGCCCCTATTAACTCAGTTTAAAACACCATTCTGGTTACAGGTTTATTTTAAGCTCAAAGATGAGAACCACCATCTTGAGCTGAGTAATCCTTTATTACGTTATGAATTAATTAGCTATTTCTTAGAGAAACGCGTATTTCTGGCAAAAAAAAGCACTGAAAAAGTATTTCTCCTTAAAAAAATAAGCGATAGCATTTCAGAAGGAAATAAGAAATTAAGGGTTTCTAAAGAAAAAATCCTGAGTTATATCAATTGTTATCCCGATGCATACGAAGAACTTCTGCATGCTGGGATCATCATCGAAGAAAAAAGATTAAGTACTGCCATCCCTACAGAAATTGTCCGCTTTTTAAACGACGATATTTATACCTATTTCCTATTTATACAGATCACTGATAAGTTTGAATACAAGCCTTGTAAGTCATTTTTCGAGCATATATTAAACAGTTTCCCTGGCCAAACCTCGCTGAGAGACTATATACTTAACTGGGCAATTAGGTTCTGTATCACCAGAAATGAGATTGCAGCCTTAAAAAACATTTTCAGGCTGCCATTTACCAACATTGAAAAAAACAGTGCTTTCGATTTTATCTGTTATGTGTCTAAATACGAACTTGGCAAACCCAATTCTAATTTCAATAAGTTAAGCATTGGCGTCGATTTTATCGACATTATGGCTACAGGGCGAACCATGAGCAACCTGTATAAAGAAACCATCAAAACCATTTCAGAGAACGTACTCAATGAAGACATTCAGATTATACTGCACATAATAGAATGCAACGTTAATCTAATTGATGTGGATAAAGTAGCTTTAGCCAATACCATGCAGCTGCTAAAGCGGAACTACAAGAGATTAAATGAATTGTTCCCAATTAATCCTTATGATTTAATTCTTTATTTCTACAATAACCTGGTTAATAAACCTAACGAGAGTAAAACCCTGGAAGATAAAATAATAAAACTTTGCCAGGAGATAGATCAGAGTAAACCACAGAAAAACGAAGAAATTACTTCTACCGAAATACTCTCTTACCGCTTGGTATTAATTACCTTATTTTCTCAAAAAAGCTATGCAGAATGCCACCGCTTTATTATGGCTATTTTGACTAAGTACCCCAATATCTTTTATGTAAGACATTCCGTTTTCTCTTCTTTTTTACTGCTTCACCTAGGTCAAACCTATATCAAGCTCAACTATTTTAAAAAAGCGCAGCGCATTATACAATTTGTTGATAAAATCATCAGCAGCGATTACACCTATTATACCAATTTTATTTTGGCCAGCTTCAGTATGTTTAAAGCCAACTTTTACAATGCTACACATAATTACGAACAAGCGCTTATAGAAACTAATATCGGCTTGGGCATTACGGGAAAGAATGATTTTAAGATGTTCGAGATTGCCCTGTTATTAAGTAAGATCGATACCCTAAAACATACCGAAGAATCAGAAGAAGTATCAAACGTAATTAAAGAACTGTTAAACTTTTTAACGGTACATAAAATCTCTATGCCCGATTATTCTAACCTAAGTAGTTACGAGTTCGAGCATACCTTTAAAATTTTAAAATCGTACCGCAGGCATCAAAACCTATAAAAAGCCCTGCAATTATCGCAATGCTTTTTCCAAACACATGTCATTCATCTCCTGAGTCTACAATCCCTTTTTTATTGAGCGCAGGGCCTGTATAAAAGATTAAGTTTCTTCCCGTTTTACGCTTCGCTTCCTCCTACCTCGTTGCTCCAGGGTAACGCTGCAACCGGGGCTAATGGCAAAAACAATTTTTCATTTTCGCGGTTGCAGTTTGCACAAACCTTTGTTCTTAAACCCGACAGCAGCGGCAGCCTCCGATTCTTCTATCGGAGCTACAGCGAATGGCGGGGCTGAGCGCCTCCAAGAACCACAAGCCATCCATTTCCTAAGTCTAAAATGCTTTTTTTTATGGAGCGCAGAGCCTGTACAAAATGCTATGTTTCTTCCCGTTTTACGCTTTTACGCTTCGCTGCCTCGTTCCTCGTTGCTGCAGGGTAACGCTTCAACCGGGGCTAAATGGCAAAAAAGTTTTTCATTTTTAGGGTTGCAGGGTGCACAAACTTTGTTCTTAAACCCGACAGCAGCGGCAGCCTCCGATTCGTCTATCGGAACTACAGCGAATGGCGGGCTGAGCGCCTCCAAGAACCACAGGCCATTCGTTTCCTAATTTGAAGAACAGTGAGTATGTTTATTTCGGTCGGTAAGACGCCAACCGATAGCGTAAAATATTTATTTAATCAGGTTATAAAGTTCATCCAGCTTAGGCGAAAGTACAATCTCTATCCTTCTGTTTTTGCTTCTTCCATCTGCATTTGCGTTGGTACCCAACGGTTGGAATTCGCCCTTACCTGTAGCTGTCATCCTTACACTTTCTACCTTCTCGTTCTCTGTTAAATAACGTACTACGGAGGTAGCTCTCAACACACTTAAATCCCAGTTATCTTTAATCTGCCCCAGGTTATTTATTTTCTGGTTATCGGTATGACCTTCAACAGCAATGTTTATCTCCGGTTGTTGTTTTAATACATTGGCCAATTGGGTTAGGGCCTGTTTTCCTTTTTCATCGATAATAATACTTCCCGAAGGGAACAATAGTTTATCTGTTAGCGAAACATAAACTTTACCATTTTTAATCTCTACGGTTAAACCACTTTTGGTAAAGCCTAACAAAGCCTGTTGAAGTTTTTCTTTCAATGCATTGGTTGCCTCATCACGTTTACGCAAAACTTCTTCTACTTCTTTTAAACGTTTTTCGCGGGCAGCTAAGTCTCCCGATAGTTTGGTAATTTCTGATGACGAATTATTTTTAAGCTTTTTATAACTTGCATCCATTTCATTGTAATTGTTCTGCAGATCGCGAAGTTCTTCAGCCATTAAGGTAGTATCCTTTTTAAGCTTACCTGCTTCTTTTTCTAGATTTTCGATTTTAATTAAGCCTTCGTTAAAAGCAGTATATAACGAATCTTTAGTGCCCAATAAGGCTTTGTACTTTTTAGGCGAAAGAACAACACAAGAGCTAATTGAAGAGATAAACAAGAGCAGCGCAAATGCAAAAAAGGTATTTTTCATATTTTATTTTAAAGATTTGAGTATCAAGTATCAAGACCTTACATAGTTTGAACATTGACTATTGGTTATCGGTTATTTCGGGTTATTGTTCATTGAAATTAAACGGTTGATTATTGCTCAATGGCATTCCGTAAAAATGCAACTAATGGTTGTACTGTTTTAAAAGAACTTATCAACTTATTAACGAGGTTTGGTTTTAAAAATTCTTCATTTCCGATTTTTGTGGTGGCCTCGAAGCTTTTCAATTTTAAAAATTCGATATTTGGATCTGCAGGATCATAACCCTTAGGTGCATTTTTAAGTGCATTATCAAAACCCAGTTTAAAGTTTTTCTTAAAGGCTGCGTTGTTAATAATTTCTTTAAAATCGCCTATATTATAATCAATCTCTTGCCTGATCAATTTTAAATGTGGTGCATCTGGCATCCAGTATCCACCGGCAATAAAACTTTTCCCTGGCTGAATATGCAGATAATAACCGGGTTCGTTTCCTCCTTTTTTGGTAGAGAACCATATGCCGAAGTTATTTTTATAAGGATCTTTATTCTTGCTGAAGCGCACATCACGATAAATGCGTAAAAGGCACTTTTTCGGATCCATCTCTGCCGAAAGTGTCGGGTCTACTTTGGCCAGCTCTGGGATGATATTCGCCACAAGTTCGAGTACATCGGCCTTTGCATTTTCATAAACTTCTTTGTTGGCGGCAAACCATTCGCGGTTGTTATTCTCCGCTACGTCTTTTATAAAACTAAGGGTTTCTTTTTTTAACATACGGCATTGGGTTAACTGGTTAATCGGTTAATTGTTCAATCGCAGAATTTAACAATTAACCAGTTTATACGATTTAAACGATTAACCAATACTACTACTTATCGTAATATGGCTTATACTTAATGTTCGGCGACAAAACATGGAGCAGTATAATTCTCGAATATCGATAGTTAAACGGATACAGAATGAAACAACCTGTAAAAATAACGATCAGGTAAGGCCAGAAAGTTGCATCGGTAAGCGGACCAAAAATTAAATAGGTGATGAAACTGGCGAACAGCATTTCGATTACATTCATCGCATAACTTACGTACATGGCTGCATAAAAGTAACCAGGTTCAATTTCTATGCGTTGTGCACAGTGTCCACAGATGTCTTTGGTATGCTGAATGTTCCAGCCATACATACTGCCTGTAAAAATATCTCCCCTACGGCAATGCGGACACTTACAGTGTACAATGGCATAAAGTTTTGAGGTAGTTTGCTCAGACATACTTTTAATTTAAATTAAAAGGTTCCTTTTTCATATTAAGGTGCACATTCTTTTTGCGGTATTTTTTATACCAAACCACACCTACAATAACAGCCATTAAATAAGGAAGAGATAAAAGATACAATACACCCGTATTTAAGCCTGCTGTTTGCGTATTCCCGTTTTTAACACCTTGCTCGGCATTAATGGTACACATAGAACATTGGGCGTTAACATGGGGGCTTACCGCGAATGTAAATACCAATACAAACAGGATAAAAATTGCTTTCTTCTTCATTCGTTACAAATATAAGCATAAAACGGTTGGAGGGGTTTAAAAATTATGTCATAAAAAAACCCTCCGAAAAATTGGCGGGCTTTAAGAGAGTTTTAATTTTAAATGCAATATACCTCATCAATATTGTAAGAATTTAGGCCGTATCTCTTTTCTAATTAACAATCAAAATAGCATCATTTCTCTATTGAGAATTCATTTAGTTCGATCCAAAAACTTACTACATGTGATCTAAGCCTCGTTATATATTTTTTGTTTTTTTTAAGATAAAAACTACATACTTTTCATTCAAAACATATTTTTAATGTAATCTTTTTCATCATAAAACATATTTATATAATACAAAAATTAAATATAACATCTATATAAATAGATTAATAATAATACATTTTTAATTCTTACTAAAGAACACATAATACAAACAATCTGACTAACAGTCAATTAAATATAAATTCAAGTATTTACTACCTTTTCAAAAAAAAATCAACTAATAGTTTGGTTATCATATTTTTTTCTAATAACTTACTCAAAAAAATAAAAATAATTTATGAAAAAACTATCTATTTTAATGCTTGCTCTTATTGCTCTTTTTTCTTGTAAGAAAAGCAACAACAATGTTGCTGATGATTTACAGCAATATAATTACAATCTTAAAAGGCTTACTGGAGTTGTTGGAAAACTTCACAACGAAGGGGTTGCCAGGGCACTCTTAATTAAAAACAAAGGACTAAGTATTCCAAAAATTCAATCGTTGTTCCCAGTATCGCCTGAAACCCCTACAACTCCTCAACCGGTAGGAGCATATAGCGCTCAAGATGTTCGCAACATTATAGCTTCCAGCTATGACTATGTTCTGAGCCAACCTGAGTTCAGTGGATCAGAAAGGGGTATACCTGCTCAAGTTATTCCATCTGTAATTTCTACAATTTACGCCCCTGATCCTGTGACTATAAATCTCAAGGTCGATTCTACAGTAACCTCACTAAGACAACAGAACTTAGTATCTATTAGAGAAGCGGGAATGATCCAAGAGCTCCAAGACATTTTTATTAATGGTTATGCCTTAAACATGACTCAAGCAAATGCTGGTGTATATTTTGCAAATAAGCTCAATGAATTACGTGCAAAATATGTGAATATTGTGTGGGAAATTAACGAGGGAGAAGGTTTCCTTGGAATGCTTGAAATTGCGACAAGTTCCAATCAGTATTGGCACGCTAATACTACACAACCAGCTATAGCATCAATCGGAAAATCTCCTCAAGCGAAATTAATGAGTATAAATAAGACAATGAATTTACTAGTGCCACCTGCTACTCCACTTGAACCCGAAACTCCAATTGTTCAGGTAGATTTAGCTGCATATGCACTTTCGTGGGGGTGGTCAGTTTGGAATGAGTATCAGGCTGGAACTTTAAATTCGAGTGGGCAATGGAACAGAATAAGCAAAGGATTGCAGGTAGCCATATCAGCCAGCACATTACGTTTAGTAAAATCTTCCTCAGCACTGATAACTATTGAACTTTTTCAGGAAGCAGGAGTTACACCTGGAGGAGGGGGCGAAGGGGGGAATGCCCCAGTATTGCTTTTTCCAGAACCATTAACAGAAGCCGTGTACTATACAAATCAATATACACACATTGGATCTAACCATAGGCCTCCTTTTTTAATGACTAGTATTTATAAACAGGGAAACTTATATTATTATGATCCAAATCACATCCACACACTTCCTGATGGATATTATATTCTTCAAGATGATTTATCCGAGAATAAATACTATCAAGTTGCGGGTGGTCGAGTGATAAAAATTGATATAGCGGACAATGATCCGAATGCCCCACTTGCCCCCTATGACACATACAATCCTTTTGGGACAATACTTATTAACTAATAGTTAGTAAATGACTTACATATTGATAACAAAGGCTGTCTAGATCTTAAGGCAGCTTTTGTTTACATAAACATAGGGATTAAATGGCAATAAGTAAAATGATTTGTCGTCTGGAATATTTCATCGAAAATGCCATAGCTTAACCAGATAGTGTGAACAAATTCCACTATTCTATTGTAAAAATACCTAATTCAGGTAGGTACTTTATCACCCCCAAACCTCCCCTTGCTTATATCGTTTGCTGCATCAAAATCGCTTTCAGTATCATTGTTATGTAAGTGTAATCGTGTTACATAAAAAACCCTCACTTTTTAGGGTAAGGGTTACGGGAGAGAAAGATTAAAATTAGATTTTAATTAGTTATAGCGTTCTGTATATAAAAGAACTCAAATCTGCTGTACGGTATAAGCCTCCTTATAATGGGCGATTAATATTGGTACAACTTATCCAAAATCAATTTTGAGATTCGAATTTAAAGTTTTTAAAGAAATCATTGCTATTTATCTTGGCCTCCAGCTAATCCAAGCTTGAGCGTCTGAAACCCTAACCATATCATAGTTTTTTCCAGTATCAGATGTAGGAATTAGATACCAGTCTTGAGCACTACCTACTATTGCTCCACCATACAAAATCGCTCTTGCAGCTGTCATTGCCTGAGCAATTGCATTAGTACCCGTAAACGTGCCTGTGTTGGTACCCAATGTAAATCTAGCTATCCCAGAATTGATACCAAATGGATTTCTTGATAATGTATAAGGAGCTCCTAATGCATTGTTAACAAAAGCAATCAATCCCTCACTTGTTCCGCCAAAAACCGTTGGGCCAGCATACCATAATGTTTGATAACCTGCTACATTTTTGAAATTACAAAAATCATCAACACCGTTTGCATGAAACGCTTTATCAGAAACCCAAGTACCATTAGAATTAGCGAACATCTGATTGTACCACCTTTGCGCGGCACCGATATCAAGCTTCAAAGGAGTTATCGCCTCTTTAATTTGAATAGCACTACCATTAATGTTTCCATTTACAGCTAATGCTGCTGCATCATATACAACATCACTTATTTGTTTAACTGTAGTTGTGCCAATTACTAATGGTTCATATAGCGTAACAAATGAACCGGAAACATAATAGTGTGAAGTTACAGTTTTAAGGTTTCCATTATCCAAATAAGAAAAAGCTAATATTTGCGCTGTGGGGTCCCATTTCACTTCACATTCTATTCCTCCAATAGTCGTCCTTTTAAAATATGTTCTAATTTTAGAAGCGGTAGTTGCAACATTATTAAGTACGGTAAATATTGCATCACTTTCTGCTGCGGATTTGGACCTAATTAGAATGAGTTTACTTTTATTAAATGTTCCTTCTAGCTTTATAGTATCTGTACTTGATGATAAGAAGGCAAATTCGAAATCTGAATAATAACCCGCAGCTGTTGTACCCCCAAAAACGCTCGAAGTTGGGTCAGCAATTAAATGCAAGGTAGAATAGGAATCAAATAATAATGTTGGTTTTTGCAAAGCCTTTAAGCGATACGAACTTTCAGCTGACGTAGTGCGGTAATCTGCAGTCATAGTTATTCTGTTCTTATCATTAAAATTGAATAAAAAGGTAGCTGGCGTTTCATTATCTGTTAATAAATATCCTTTCCAACCAAATTGCGCACTAACTAACTGTGCCTGATATTCTGCTAAGGTTGCAGATAGTCTTTCATCCGTATTTCCAATAAGCGGCTCTGTTGGATCTTTTTTACAAGAGCAGAAGGCTAATGAAAATAAGAGTATATATAATAGATTCTTTTTCATCACTTTAGTTTTAAATTATTATAATGTTCCAAATAAGTAAGAAGTTGGATCTGTAGTTTTTACAAGACCGCCCAATATGCTTTTCGATTGCGGGGTGATATCATCAACCCAACGAATGTTAAATTGTTGATTATTAAAATATGCCAACAAAGTTGGAATATAGGTTTCTATAACTCTTGCATTACCATAGGTTACGGTAGTTGGTTGTGGGTTTGCATAAGTCATTGTTATAGTTCCATTAACATTGTTGATGTTATAATCAAAATCACCATTAAAACCAACACCCAAAGCTGCGGTAGGATCCATAAAGTTGACTCTTAGGGTAACTTTGTTCGCCGTAGTAAAAATCAATGAAATATTATCTATGTAATATCCTTTATTGGTTTGTGGATTACCTGCTTGTAAAGTTGTATTTGCAGTATTATAAGCTGTTAAGAATTTGGCTGACAAACCTGTCAATTTTTGAGGGTTTATGGTAATTGTACCATAAGTTTTTCCTGGCCCTAATAAGCTATTAAAATCTGCGGTTGGAGATTGTGCTTCAATTGCAGCCTGTGTTTTATTCTGTAAATCCGTCAAATCAATACCCCAACTATCTTTCATATAAGAAATTACGATAGCTTTTTTTCTTAGCAACTTAGATCTAGCGTCTGTATTTTGTTCATAAACACCTTTACCATTCCTTTTAATATACAAACCGTCGTAAATAAAAAGATTGTTAATAATATTATCGAAATTAGCCGCACCACCTTCTAATAATGTTGATAGCGTCTCAACAAAATCGTCATCTTTATTTGATCTTGAATATGGTGTTACAAAGCCCTTACCCCAGAAATCATTTTCATACAGTATTTTATCTAATGCAGCTGTAGATGAATAAGCACCTCTAAAAATATTAAACCATGTAGCAGTATAATCTGACGGCGTTATTCTTTGATAATCAGGTGTTACAGCAATGTTCTGATTTAAAATATGCCCAAACTCATGGTGCATAGTATGTAAAATCTGTTTAACCGCAGGTTTATTTGCAGGATTAAAAGTGTTTAAATCAAGTAATACAATTTTTCTGCCTGCTTCCGCTGTTCCCAAAGTGATTGTCCCATTACTATTGTAAGATGGACTCCCCGCTAAATAAAACTGTTTTTGCGTATAAGTTTTCATAAAGTTTGCGCCTTTTACAGCAACATAAGGATCAATCCAGGTTTTCTTTATGATATCCATTATAGGCACTACTAACTCCTCTTTAACTGGAACAACATTTTTATAGATTTCACCCAATTCAGATCGATCCCATTTATACTTAACTTCAATATTATATGGAGTTGTATAATTTGTACTGATCCACTCATCTATTGGGCCCTTTGTCCAGGTATCTCCTCCAAGGCCAACTAGGTTGGCACTTAAATCGTCTTTTTTGCTACATCCTGCTAAAAAGATTGTTGCCAAAGCAACTATGGATAATAATAATTTCTTTTTCATAATATTCTTATATTATAACTAACGCGGATTAGCAGTCAAACCAGCCGCTATAGCATCCTGTGGAATTTGAATTAATCTTTTTGGATCATTTGCACCTAATGAAATTGTAGTCTGACCATTTGCCGAAACATGTGATATTGGAATTTTTAATCTTACAATATCTAACCACCTTAAACCCTCATGCATATATTCTTGGCGTTTAAAATTCAGAACAGTTCCTACTAACGCATCTTTTACGGTTAACGTTGGGAAGAATGACGTTGCTTTAGTTTCGGTGAATTTGTCAGCAGTAGCAGAATAACCAACAATTCGTTTTGATAAATAAATATCAAGATCAGCAATTGCTTGACTATTATTACCTAACATGATATTTGCCTCTGCTCTGTTAAATAATACTTCTTCTGCCGTTAATAAAGGTACCATGTTATAAGCATCTCCAAAATTGGCGCTGATGGTTTGTTTTACAAAATGTTCTCTAAATTTTGGAATATTATAAACGGTTTCATTACCCCCAAAGATTTTAGTTGTCATGGCTAAGGCTTTTCCAGTTGGGTTATTACCTGCATTAAAAACCGTTGCTCTTACACCAGAACTTAATCCAAAATTGTAGCCAGCATAGTTTCTCCCCCAATAAGAATTAGCCTCTTGCAACAATAAATTTGATGGTTCTGTAGAATTCGTATATAGCGCTTGTAATTCATAATATCCTAATGCACTATAGGTAGTATTCCATGCTCTCAAATTGTCTGCAATCGTCGTTCCGGGAAAAACCGCATTTGCGTGGTCAATTACCTTTTGGTAATCTTTCTTAAATAAATAAAACCGGGTTGCAAATGCATGAGCTGCTTGCATAGTAAAGTGATACTTAGGAATTCTATATGAATTGTTTTTAATTAAAGGCAAGCCCTCCAATAAGTCCTTTTCTATATTAGCATAAACGCTAGCAACAGTTCCCCTTGTGTAATTACCTTCAACTACTTTCTGTGGCAACGTTACATATGGAACTCCAGGATCAGACTCTGCGGTTGCCGGGTCGTAGGCTTTAGCAAAAAAGGTTACTAACATAAAATGTACATAAGCCCTTGCAACTAATGCCTCGCCTCTACTTGCAGAATATTCTGCAGTATTGCCAGCCTTATCAATGGCCTCTAATGCATAATTTGCCGCCGCAATAGCTTTATAACAAGAATTCCAATAAAATGGCGGTGTGTCTTCCGATGTAGCATCTATCTGATCTATATAATTCCATGGAGATGAATTTGGTAAATCTCTACCTGTTGTACCTTTATCACCAGCATTGTCGCTCATTGCCTCTGCAAAGGCAAGATAATTGCCATGTGGATATGCGTTTGCTAATAATTCGGCTACTTTAACAGAACTGTTTAACTCGGTCCGATCATCTGGCTGATGCTCCAAAAATTTCTTACAGCTGGTAGATAGCAGTATGAATGAGCATGCGATGTATATAAATATTATATTCTTTTTCATTTTTCTTTTCAATTTAAATTAGAATCCAATCTTTAGAGAAAGTGTATACTGCTTTGGAATTGGCAATGCAACACCACCAGATGCAAAAAATTCAGGGTCTTGTCCTTTTAATTTTTTATCTGAATAGACTAACCAGAAATTATTGGCAACAGCACTTATTGATGCATTATTTGCTCCAATAGTTTTCAATATTTTTGCTGGTAATGCATATGAAAGAGATATTTGTTTTAATCTGATAAATCCACCATCTGCAACTCTTGCAGTTGAATAATTATAAGTGTTATAAGGATACGTGCCACCAATATTAGCTGCTGCTTCTATATCAAGAATAGACGGGATGTTTGTTTTCAATTCATCACCTGGTAAGGTCCATCTATCTTTAAACTCATTAGGTAAAGCATCTAAATCTGAATAAGAAGTGGCAAAAACAGGATTTAACCTGATTTTATTTCCTGCAGAAAAAGTAAATAAGGAACCAAAAGTAAATCCTTTATAACTCACACTATTGTAAAAACCACCTGTCAATTTTGGATCTGTTGGACCTTCATACTTTAAGTATTTAGTTTCAAGGCTCTGCATATAAACATCACCACTTTTCTCACCCTTTTCATTGATAAATTCAGGGATTCCCGTATCATGATTTAAGCCAGTAAAATCAACAGAGTACAGCCCACGGTAGGGGAAGCCTTGCAGAGGTCCACCATCAGCAGTTACCAAACTGAATATACTTTGAGGGCTTGAAAGTTTAGTAACCTTATTTTTGTTATAACCAAAGTTAAAATTACTTCTCCAGCTCCATTCAGCAGTTTTAATAATTGGTCCACTTAAAGTTACCTCGATACCTTTAGTGTTCATATCAGCATAATTCGCAGTAGTTAAATACTGTCCGCCAATTCCTGAAGTTCTTAATGGACTGATTAAATCGAATCCGTTCCTGTTATACAAATCAACAGTTACGTTTAGCTTATCTTTAAAAAAGCCCAGATCAACACCAATGTTAGTCTCATATTGTTTCTCCCATGTTAAATCGCTGTTCTCTATGTACTCGATATTCATAACAGATTCAGTTTCACTCGTATATGGCCTTAATGCACTTCCATTTCTTAAA
The DNA here is from genome assembly GCF_018613605.1 of Pedobacter sp. ISL-64. Classification (GTDB taxonomy): domain Bacteria; phylum Bacteroidota; class Bacteroidia; order Sphingobacteriales; family Sphingobacteriaceae; genus Pedobacter. The sequence continues at coordinate 96,397 of NZ_JAGGPU010000007.1, forward strand.
ACCAGCGCCGAGTTGGTAGCACTACCCAAACTTGCTGTTAAACCATATGTCGCTCTAATGGTAGCACGATTTAAGATTTTCATCAGTCTTTCATTTTCGAAAAATTTCTCCTTATCTATATTCCAAGCACCAGAAATATTCCAGGTAGGTAACCACCTAGCGGTAGCCGAACTTCCCAACTGATTCGAGCCATCGTATCTGCCAGTTGCATTAAATGAATACTTACCATCATAAGAATAGGCGGCCCTAGTCATAAATGCGGCAAAACGATCGTATCTATGATTCATCGAATAATAGTTCAAATTATTCAAAGTAGCCTGTTTCACAATATTTGGATCAATAAATGGAACTCCACCTTTATCGTATTGATAACCATAACCTATCATGCTCCTGGTTTGGCGATCAGCCATTCTCATTTCCTGAAAAGCATAAACATTAATTAGGTGTTTCTCATTGATCGTGTTATCATACTCTATAGAGTTTCTAACCATATACGATTTAAGAAAATCATCAGTAGTATTATAAAACCCACCATAAGGAAGCACAACAACAGGCTGTAATTCCGGATGTAGTGGATCACGGAACAAGAATCGATTATTGTCTTGAATATAAGAATCACCATTTGCTCTATAGGCGTTTGCCATATTAGAGTTCTCTTTTACTTTATGCTCATTACCACTTTTTACATATCGCATCGATGCTAAGAAATCGTACTTAAAGTGCTTCACAAATTTATAGCCCAAGCCACCTTGGAGTTTAAAATCCAACATACTTAAGTCCAACGAATTATTATCCAACTCATTCAGGATATTAAAATTGGCAAAGTTTCTTGTAAAGCTTTCCCTGTTTCCGTTTTGATCAAATGCAGTTAAAGTTCTACTTGTATTTAAGGCATAACTAAAAGGATTAATATCAAAATCTCTAGAGTAGGTTCCTTCAACAGGATTACTAACACGCCCAACAGTGCCAGGTGCCTTTTGATTACGGATTGATCCTGTGGTAATAAAATTAACTGAAAGTTTATCTGAAAGATTAAATACAGCATTAACATTTGCAGTATAACGTTCTACATCATTTCCAATAGCCCAACCATTATCGTTTAAATAACTTGTTGAAAAATATAGTTGAGATTTTTCAGTTCCTGATGAAACACTAATAGCATGCTCTTGCATTAAGGAGTTTTTGAATAGTACATCAAACCAATCAGTATTTGCCGTTGCATAGCGAGATAAGAATGAATTTCTTGCTTCAGGGGTATTTGCTAGAGCGAATGTACCCGATCCTGCGTCGTATGTATTAATTAATTGATACATTTTAGTAAAAACACCTCCATCTGCTGCTCTCGAGGCGCTAGAATGATTTAACCATCCTTTGCGCGCCAGCTCCGAATAAACAGACATTTGATCAGAAGAATTCATAATGTTATAACTGTCGTACGTAGGCTTTAAATAGGTAGAAAAGTTACCTGTATAAGAGATTAATGGCTTACCAATACGTCCTTTCTTTGTTGTTATAACCACAACACCGTTCATTGCGCGTGCACCATATTGTGCAGTTGCAGCCGCATCTTTTAAGATATTGAATGATTCAATGTCGTCAGCGTTTATACCAGCTACAGAAGATCCAATCAACGTACTTACATCTCCTGATGATAATTGCTCATTGGAAATATTAACAACATCTTCCAAAATAACACCATCAACTACCCATAGTGGTTTATTATCTCCAGTAATTGAGGTTGCACCGCGAACACGGATTTTTGGTGCCGCACCAAAAGTACCCGAAACATTTTGTACTGAAACCCCAGCTACCCGACCTTCGAGCATACGACTTACGTCAGTAATACCGTCTTGTTTAACATCAGCTCCTTTTAATGCGGTGGCAGCCCCTGTAAATAATTTCTTGTTTAAATTCTGATAACCTGTTGAAATGATATTTACATCTTTGAGTTCATTTGCATCTTCTTCTAATACGACATTTATAGAAGTTTTATATCCAACTTCAACCTCTATTGTTCTATATCCAATATAGCTAAAAACTAACGTAGCTCCTTCTTTGACCGAAATTGAGTAATCACCATTGGCACTTGTAGATACAGCGTTAGCTACTCCCTTTTCTCTAACGCTTACACCAGGAAGTATTGCGCCGTTTTTATCTTTTACTTTTCCGGTTACTTTAACAGCAACAAAATAACCTAAAACCTGATCAAAAACTGACTTTTCTTTTAATTTAATTAGAATTGTTCTGTCTTCTACTGTATAGCTTAAATCTCTACCTGAAACAATTTTGTTCATCACCTCTTCAACAGTAGAATTATTAAAATCTACATTTAAAGTGGTTGAGGTTTTAATTTTATTAGTTGATAAAAGAACATCATAACCAGATTGTTTTCTAATCTCTCTAAAAACCTTTTCGAATGTTACATTCTTTTCTTTCAATGTAACTAGCTGGCCAAATGAAGCTGCACTAACCTGTACGAGCGAAGCAAGCATTATGACCGTAATTAACTTCATCATTCGTAAAAATTTAGGTATGTAGCCTGGCGGCGTACATAAATTTTTAATATAAATTTTGTACATTTATTAGTCTGTTTTTGTGCGAAGCGCAATTAAGTTTAGACGCCAAATAGCGTTTCGCGGTTAATCCAAGAAATAATTAATTAATCGGTTCCGGTGTACCGGAACGAATGAACAGATAAACAGAAGGGGTGTTAGTAGCACTCCTTTTTTGTTATCCTTGTTCTTAATAAGGCTAGGTGTTTGGTCGAGGTATCTTCATAGTTTTGATTAGGTTAATTAGTTGATTAATTTGAGGATCTTTTATTTTAAGACAACGGTTAGTTACTCCTCTGTCTGTTACTGTTATTCTTTATAAACTATCACCTTACCGGCCTTAATATCAAAGCGAACCTGACCAGTTTGTTCTAGTTTTGTTAAAACTTTCGAAATTTTTTCAAAACGGCTTACCGTTCCGTAATACATTACATCTTTGGCATCCTGATCGGCGTATTCTATTTCTACATTATACCAACGGGCAACTTTACGTAAAATACTTTCTTGCCGTTCGTTATTGAACATAAAATAGCCGTTTTTCCATGCTATTGCTTCATCAACATTTACTTCTTTTACATCCATACCAGAAACAGATACCAAAGATTGCTCGCCAGGTTTAAGCACCTCGCTCTCATTCGTAGTATTATGTGAAACTCGTACACTTCCTTCCAACAACGTAGTTTTAGTTACCCTTTCATCTTTATAGCTATTAATATTAAAGTGCGTACCTAATACCTCAACAGACTGCTTATCGGTTTCTACAATAAAAGGATGTACTGCATTTTTAGCTACTTCAAAATAAGCCTCCCCATCCAATTTCACCAAGCGCTGTTTAGCCGTTCCGATATTTAACGAATACTGAATTGAAGATGCTGCATTTAGCCAAACAGTAGAACCATCGGGTAACTGGATTTGCCATTCGCCACCATTTGGGGTCGAAATGGTATTTAATCTTGCATCATTTACATTTTCTGATCCAGCCATGTTATACACTAATTGACCATCGGCAGTTTTGGTGATAGAGAAGCCGGCTTCTTTGGCAACATCGCCATTCATCGCATCTGAAAGCGAAATTTTCTTTCCATCGGCCAGGGTGAGAATGGCTTTGTTTTTTCCCGGCGCCACGTCAGTAGCAAAAACATGCTCTTTCTTTTTCTGTAAAGAAAGGTAAGCGGTGAATGAAAACACAATAAAAACAACTGCAGCAGCAGCCCATTTTAAGCGCTTCATTAAAATCCGTTTAGGCGATCGGATTGGTTTGTCTACAGCCAAAATTTTATTTAGAACCGGATTCCATTTTTCACCAACAACATTAGGCGCATGTTCTTCTTCTGCGATAATCATTTTCACGATTTCGTCAGAAAGCAATGATTTACTGTTTTCTGCTAAAATTAAAAGTTCTTCCCTTTCGGCCTCGCTTAAGGTCTTAGCTGTAAACTGTTGTAAGAGATAATGTATACGTTCTTCCATAAAGATTCTGATACTAAGAAGCAGCAAAAGAAAATTAGGACTATCGGGATATTAGTTTTTTTCTATTTTATTTTCAAAAAGAAAAAAATCATTGGGTAAAAGAACACAATTCCGTGTTGATCAAGGTGTATGCGTATTGATTTTAACGCAATTACTAGGGCGTTTTTAACCGTATTAGGGGAAATATTGAGTATTTCTGCAATTTCAGGTATAGTTTTACCATCGCGTCTGCTCAATTGGTATATATTTTTGCGTTGATCAGGTAATTTCTCGACGGCAATGGCAATAATTTTCGTTACCTCGTTTAAATTAATTGTTTCTACAGTATTGTTATGGCTATTTTGTTGTTTAGCCACAAATGCATCAACAATTCTATCTTCTTTTAGCTTTTTACGCAGATAACTTAAACATTCATTAGAAACATATTTATACAGGTAGGCCCTCACATTCTCTACATCAGCTAACTTATCGCGATTTAGCCAAACCCTTAAAAACGAATCTTGAATAATTTCTTCTGCCGCATCATCAGATTTAGTAAACTTAGTGGCAAAAATTTGGAGTACAGGAAGGTATTTGAAGAAAAGAACAGAAAAGGCTTGTTCATCTCCTCCTACGATTTTTTCTATAAGCTTACGTTCATCTTCTATCCTTCCTAGCGCCATAAATTAGTCGATCTGCCTGCTCACCTACAAATTTATAAGTGTTTTTTATGGATGTAATATACATAAAAGTGAAAAAAAATTTGGGTTAAAAAAAATGATTGTCAAGATCAAACCTAGCTATAACTAAAAAAGCCTTACATTTTTAGTGTAAGGCTTTTTCGATATCTTCTAACTAGGAGGTTTAATGCTGATAATATGGCGAAATCATCAGATAAACGACCACTCCGGTTAAGGCAACATACAGCCATAATGGAAATGTAATCCGTGCAATTTTTCTGTGACGATCGAAACGCTCAGCCAATGCCCTTACATAAGTAACCAAAACCAGTGGAATAATGGCTATCGACAATAGGATATGCGTTAACAAGATAAAGAAGTAGGCATATTTAATAGCACCATCACCACCAAATCTGGTAGATGGGGTAGTCATATGATAAGCGATATACATTACCAAAAATAATAAAGAACAACCGATAGCGGTTTTCATCAAGTTTTGGTGCAATTGTATTTTACCGTTTTTTATGGCCCATACAGCCACCACCAACAGTACAGCTGTAATTCCGTTAATGGTTGCATATATCGGTGGTAAAAAAGGAAGTGTAGGTGCATTGATACCTAAATCTTTTAGTTTTACTACGAATAAAAATGCTACTGCTACAGGTATAAAAATAGAAAGAATGATGATCCACTTGCTATACTTTTTCTCGATCGGGCTATTTTCCATGAGTTTCTTAAATATTTTCTAATTATTAAGTCTTTTAAATCAACGAAGCAGGCTTCCGACTTATGACTTAGGACTAATTACCTGCCATCTTTAACATTCCTTAAATACTCCGCAATAAGTACTTTTATTTCGTCCTCCAACCTGGCGTTTGCCTCGGCGTTATCTGCATCATAAATACCACGTATACGGTGTAGATTATCGATAAGTACTATTTTATTGCTGAAAATAAAATTGGTTTTCTCTTCCGTTTCATCTGCCACTACATCAAGTAACAAACCTCTCCTGATCAGCGGATAAGTTTGAATGGTATCGCCAACCAAAAAATCCCATTTTCCAGCTTTTGCCTTAAAATGCCCGGCAAAATCTTTTATTCTACTTTTATCAAGTGGATCAACAGACAGGCTTAAAAACTTAACCAAAGGTTTTTGCTCATACCCATCAGATAATTTCTTAATATATTTACTTGTTACCTGATTGTTGGCACCGGTATAAAATAAATTTAGCACCACAATTTTGTTCGCGAGCGATTTCCAGGTAATGGTATCGTTATGTTGGTTTATGAGTTTTAAATCAGGAACCAAGTGGTAAATAGTATCTGGTATTTTTTCCCCTTTTACGCTATGAAAGGTTGATGCGACAACTTTCTCACCAAAGATGGGTAAACTCTTATACCTGTTCTTTGCAAAGTGTGGCAATAAGTAAAAAAACAAAAATCCCGGTATAGCTAAAATGCTTACCAGGATTATTACCTTTTTTATAGGACTTCTTTTCATTAATGGTTCATCATGTGGATGTTTAAAAACCCACCTTCTATCAGCATTAAAACAATAAAGTAAATAATGAAAATAAATGATACTGTTAATGCAAGCTGTAAGCCTAGCTTTTCATATTTTAAGTGCATAAAATAGGCTACAATATAAAATGCTTTTAACAGGGTTAACGCGATATAAATGTAATTACCGATGTGCTGGGTCATATATCCTTTAGGGATTAATACCAGCGCTATGATAAATTCAATTACGGTAATCAATAAAAGGATTCCAAAAACTTTCCAGATTTTACCTTTTGATAAACCTGCATGATCCCCGTGTCCGTGCTCTTCTGTTGTATGTGTATGCTCTGACATAAAAATATTTTTATAATATGATAAATTAAACCAAATAGAAGAATGTAAATACAAACACCCAAACTAAATCAACAAAGTGCCAGTATAAACCAACTTTCTCTACCATTAGATAATGTCCTTTTTTCTCAAAAGTTCCATTAATTGTCATGATCAGGATGATGATGTTAATGATTACCCCACTAAATACGTGGAAACCGTGGAAACCTGTGATGGTAAAAAATAAGTTTGCAAATTGTTGTGAAGCAACTAATGATACATCTTCTGGTTTAAGGAAGAAATGTTTTAATTCTTCTGCTGACGGAATATGTCCCCACCAGAAACCATCGTGGTGTAAGTGAGTCCACTCAATTGCCTGACAGCCTAAGAACATGAAACCACCAATGATGGTTGCAATCATCCAGCCGATAACTTCTTTTTTAGAACGTCTGTGACCTGCCTCTACCGCTAAAACCATGGTTACCGAACTCATGATTAAGATAAAGGTCATGATACCTACGAAAACTAATGGAGCGCCATGTTCTGCAATGCCTGGAATAGATTGAAAAACCTTATCTGGAGCTGGCCATGTTAATTTAGAAAAACGCTGAGCGCCGTAGTAGATCAATAAAGATGAAAAGGTAAAAGCATCTGACAAAAGGAAAAACCACATCATGATTTTACCATATTCTACCGACCACGGAGAACGACCACCATTCCATGGTCCGGTTTTAACTTGATCTAATTGTGATACTGCATTCATTTGGAAATAGTATAATAGTTTGTTAACAAATTTAACGGTTCAAAAGTAAAAAAACATACAGATATATCCATAATATATCTATAAAATGCCAAAAAATAGAAGCAATTTCCATTCTATACTGGACTTTGGCAACAGGCAGGCTTTTATAACTTCCTGTTAAAGCATTAATAATAAGGCCAACACCGCCAATAATGTGTAATAAGTGCATGCCAGATACCACATAAATAAATGATATTGCTGCGTTATTTCCTACCAGGGTTGCACCGGTCCGCACCATACTTCCCCAGGCATTAAACTGCATAACACCAAAAGCGATGGCCAATATTACAGTAATCCACAGCATGTTGCGCTGTAAGCTAAAGTTCAGTTTCTTTAAAGCCTTTGATGCAAGCACCAAAGTAATGCTACTGGCAATAATTACCAAACTAGAGTAAATAAAAGCATCAGGTAAAACTAAACCATGTCCCTTTCCCTTCGAAGCGGCAAATACCAGATAATAACTGGTAAAACCACCAAACATAATTGTTGATGATACGACAAATAACCAAACAATAAATTTCCTTGGTTTAGGGTCAAACGTATCCTGCATCTTTTCCATTGTTAGCACCATAAATTATTTTGCTATAAAATTTAATAATAAGCCCAACTGTACTGCTGGGATGTAAAAAAATGAACAAAACATTACTTTCTTGGCATCAGCCAATTCTCTGCTCATTAAAAGTTTAAAAGCCAGCCAGCTAAAAATAAGCCCGGCTATTAATGATAAACCTGCAATGTAGTATCCACCAAAACCATATAGCGTTGGCAGTAAACTTACCGGAATTAAAATTAATGTACTTAAAAAGGTAAGCAAAGCAGAGGTTTTATCTCTTTTCTTAGTAGGTAACAACCTAAAACCTGCTTTCTTATAATCATCATCCAAAACCCAGGCAATTGCCCAAAAATGTGGAAACTGCCATACAAACTGAATTAAAAACAGAATGCCTGCAATGTAATAATCAATTTCGTGGAACATTTCGGCTTTTAAACTGCCAAATGCTGCTAAATACCCAATAAGCGGTGGTAAAGCACCTGGAATAGCACCTACAAAAACTGCTATTGGCGATTTTCTTTTCAATGGTGTATAGGCAAAGGCATACAAAAGGATCGAAAATACAGAGAGCAAACCTGTTTCCAGATTTAATTTCCCTAATAACCAAGTACCTAAAAACGCCATAAAAACCCCCAGGATCAATCCTTGTCCGGTAGTCATTCTGCCTGCTGGCATAGGGCGATCTTTAGTTCTAGACATTAACTTATCTAAGTCCTTCTCAATAATTTCGTTAAAACAGTTTGCAGCAGCGGTTACTAAAAAACCACCGGCAATCAATATTAACCAGTTTCCCCAATCGATACTAGGGATATGGCCTCTACCCACCTGCATTTTCTGTCCGATCAAAAAAGAGATCGACGCCGAAAACACCACCGTAAACGATAGCCTGAATTTGATAAGTTTAGAAAAATCTGAAAGATATTGCTTCAATTTTCTTAAATATTATTGTTTATATGTACTTGTTCGGTAAACCAATAAGTACAGGTAAAACTGTAAACTAAATAACAGCGTAGAGAATAAAATATGCAATGCCTGCGCTGCCGGTGGGAAAGCTATATATGCTAATGCAAAACCACTTAATAATTGTATGAGGAGCGTTATTAACATAAACCTCGCTGTTAACAACGGGGCTGCCTTACCGCTAAAACGATCGATAACCATTTTATACACTACGGCATTGGCAATTACTACGAGTATAGCTAAATCGCGATGATAAGAGAATACCTCCCCTACTTTCGAAATCCACGTATTTTTGCTTCCGTAAGAAAGCGACTTTGCAATAACATCGACCGCTTCCCTAACCTCGGTTCCTAAAACAATCTGAACGATACTAATTACGAGGGTAAAGAACAAAAATCCTTTTAGCCATGCTATCCGGTACATAATTACAGATGGCGCTTTATTTAATTGCTTTGCGTAATTATAGGTATAAATAGATATCGCTAAAATAACCAGTGCCAACAACATGTGTACCGTTACCACCCATTGTGCCAAATTCGTAGAAACCACTATCGAACCTAACCAACCTTGGTATCCTACTACAAAAAGATTTAGGGTACTAAGTATAATAATTCGTTTAGCCGTTTTTCGGTAGGCAAATGAGTATACAACTGTTAAAAACAGGAATATCCCCACGGCTACCCCAGCCAATCTGTTCAGATATTCTGTCCAGGTTTTAGTTGGATTAAATTCTTCAGGTATGGTGATGCTCTTATCATGCCTAATACTATCAGCTAAGGCTACTTTGCCCATGCTTTCAAGATATTTGGCAAACTTTTCATTCTTCTTTAACCTACCTGCCACATATTTCTCTTTATAATTGGAAGGAAGTTGCGATACATCAGTTGGCGGAATGTAACGATCGAAACATTTTGGCCAATCCGGACAACCCATGCCAGATCCGGTACTGCGTACAATACCACCGGCAAGTATAACCAATAGCGTAACTATGATGGTTATAAGATTAATTCTAATGAAACGTTGTTCTGATCTGCTGACCATATATCTATTAAGATGAAAAGGGTATCCGGATAAGCAGAAACTTAATCAGATACCCCTTTTAAAATTTTATTTTAAGCCTAAACTAGCCCTTGCTTTCTGCAACAGGGTTAGCCAATTCCCAATCTTGCTGTATTTTTTCTGCTTCTGCATTTCCTTCAAAATCGTGAGGCAAGTTAGAACTCATGGTTTGAGAGAAAGGAACAGTTTGAGGAATAAAATCGGCATCATGACCAGGTTTACTATAGTCATATGGCCATCTGTAAACCGTAGGAATTTCTCCTGGCCAGTTACCGTGTAGATGTTCTACAGGAGCTGTCCACTCTAATGTATTCGATTCCCAAGGATTTTGAGGAGATACTTTTCCTTTAAAGATTGAATAAAAGAAGTTAAACAAGAACGCTACCTGAGCTAGTGCTGCCATAATAGCTGCCCATGTTACAAATACGTTAACCGTTAACCATTTCTTCATAAATTCGAACTCGGTAAATGCATAGTAACGACGTGGTACACCATCTAAACCTAAGAAGTGAAGCGGGAAGAATACCAGGTAAGCTGCAATGAAAGTTAACCAGAAGTGTAAATATCCTAATTTAGCATTCATCATTCTACCGAACATTTTAGGGAACCAGTGATACACACCTGCAAGCATACCAAATATTGCTGCAGATCCCATTACCAAGTGGAAGTGGGCAACAACAAAGTAGGTATCGTGTAAGTTAATATCTAATGAAGCATTTCCTAAGAAGATACCGGTTAAACCACCAGAGATAAAGAATGAAACTAAACCAATAGCAAATAACATTGCTGGGGTGAAACGGATGTTACCACGCCATAATGTAGCTAAATAGTTAAAAGTTTTTACTGCCGATGGTACTGCGATGATTAACGTTGTAATCATAAACACACCACCCAACAATGGATTCATACCGGTTACAAACATATGGTGACCCCATACGATGAACGATAATACGGTAATACCAATTAAAGAGTAAACCATTGCATGGTAACCAAAGATTGGTTTACGTGAGTTTACAGAGATAACCTCAGATGAGATACCCAATGCTGGCATAATTACGATATATACCTCAGGGTGACCTAAGAACCAGAATAAGTGTTGCCATAAAATTGGCGAGCCACCTTCATTTGGTAAAATATCAGTACCCATTACAATATCAGATAAGTAGAAACTTGTTCCAAAACTACGATCGAATACCATTAATACTACCCCAGCTACAAGAACAGGGAAAGATAAGATACCTAAAATAGCAGTCAAAAAGAAAGCCCAGATGGTTAATGGCATTTTCCAAAGGTCCATACCTTTAGTACGCATGTTTAAAATTGTACTTACGTAGTTAATACCACCCATTAAAGATGATGCTACAAAAAGTACCATACTGATTAGCCACAAAGTCATACCTAAACCAGAACCAGGCATAGCTTTAGCCACAACCGATAATGGCGGATAAACCGTCCAACCACCGGATGCAGGACCTGTTTGGATAAAGAATGATGACATCATAATCACACAGGCCATAAAAAAGAACCAGTATGAAAGCATGTTTAAGAATGGCGATGCCATATCTCTTGCTCCTATTTGAAGCGGAATAAGTAGGTTACTAAATGTTCCGCTCAATCCGGCAGTTAGTACAAAGAATACCATGATGGTACCGTGAATGGTTACCAAAGCCAGATAAAAGTCGGGTTTAATACGACCATCTGCAGCCCATTTACCTAAAAATGTTTCTAAGAAAGGGAAGTTTTGATCTGGCCATGCCAATTGAATACGGAATAAAATTGATAAGCCCATTGCTATTACCGCCATAATAATACCGGTAATCAAAAATTGCTTAGCAATCATTTTATGATCCATACTAAAGATGTACTTTGAAATCAAAGTCTCTTTATGATGCCCATGATCAGCGTGATCGTGATTGTGTTCGTCGTGTAATGCTATTGTTGACATAATTCGTTCGCTCCTGCTTAATATTATTTATTTAAAGCCATTTGGTTAGTTTTTACAGCTGCTGAATCTTTAGCTGCTGAATCTGCTACTGATTTTACAGGTGCAGGTGCCACTGGCAAATTAAATTGTTTTCTTAAATCGTCGTTTAAGTATGTTTTCTGTTCGGCTATCCAAGTTTTGTATTCGGCCTCAGAAACTACACGTACCACTTTTTGCATGTTGTAATGACCGGCACCGCAAATTTTAGCACATAAGAAAAGGTACTTAAAGTTTGGATCGTTAGTTTCTTGCTGCATTTCTGCAGTAGTTTTTGTAGGCGTAAACTCAAATATAGTTCTCATACCTGGTACGGTATTTAACTGTACCCTGAAGTGTGGCATATAAAAACTGTGAATTACATCTTTACTGGTTAAGATCAATTTAATTGGTTTACCAACAGGAAGAACCATTTCATCAGCCATCTCATCATCGCGAGAGTTGATATCTTTGAAATCGATACCCAATGTATTGGTAGCTGTAGTTAACTTGTAGTTTTTGTTCCCTACTATTCCATCAGCTCCAGGATAACGGATAGACCATTTAAACTGCTCAGAAGTAACTTCTATCTGCAATGGTTTGTTGTTTGGATCTTCAACTTTGAAGAAAATAGATCTCCAGGTTAAGAAACCCATTAATACCAAAACAGTTAATACTAAAGCCGGAACGATTGTCCAGATTTTTTCGATGGTATTATTGTGTGGGTAGTAGTAAGCTTTTCTTTTAGCTGAGTATTTATAGATGTAAGAAAATCCGAATAATAAGATGTGCGTAACTACAAATACAATGGTGGTAATGATTAATGTTAAATTAAACATCTCATCAATTTTCTTTCCGTGCTCAGATGCCGCATCAGGAAGTAACATTGCCCCGTGTACTGTATATTCCCAATATACACCATATAAACCGATCACTAAAAACAGCGCAAATAAACTTGCGTGTACCCTGTTCCAGTTAATGCCAACAGATTTACCTTGTGCTTCGCGGCTTAATTCATATACTCTTATTGCTTTACCAATAATTGCAATGAATAAGCATACGGCAAGGAAAACCAGAATATAAAATATTACCGATTTATAAACCTCGCCCATATCAACTTTCGGTGCCGCGGCAGCACCTGCTGCTGCATCTTGCGCAAATACGCTAGTGTTTGCAAAAACAGTAATCAATACTGCTAAAGCTGCGGTCGTTTTATTCGTTATAAACTTTCTTAAACTCATTTTCTTAAAAGTAGTACGCTGTACTGCTAATTATAATAATAATTAAATATTTGCTTTATCTTATCACCACTACAATTGATGATGCAAACTTTCTTGTAATAATGGGTGATTCTTTGCAATTAACGGTTTTTTGCTTAATGATGTTAAAACCGTAAAGGTAAACAATCCGACGAAACCAATTGCTGTACCAATTTCAACGATACCGAAACCATTATGTCCTTCTTCTACTGCTCCTGGCATAATCATTTGATAGTAATCTACCCAGTGACCTAAAAGTACCACAATAGAAACGAACAATAATTTCGCATCTGTTCTTTTGTTATCTCTATCCATTAATAATAATACTGGCGCTAAGAAGTTCATGGCCAGGTTTAAGAAAAACCAGAACTTGTAATACTCGAAGCGTTTGTAGAAATATACAGTCTCTTCAGGCATGTTTGCATAGTAGATCAATAAGAATTGAGCAAACCATACATAAGTCCAGAAGATAGAGAAACCAAAGATAAACTGACCTAAATTGTGTAAGTGGCTATTGTTAACCCATTGCATATAACCTGCTCTTCTTAATAAGATAAGAATAATAGCAATAGTAGCTAAACTGCTTACCCACATAGCGGCGAAGTTATACCAACCGAACATGGTTGAGAACCAGTGCGCCTCTAATGACATTACGGTATCGAAAGCAAAAATCGGCGTTGTAAAACCGTAAATTACCAAGAAGATACAAGCATTTTTAAAGCTTTTTCTGTAAGAATTTAAACCACCTGCTAAATCTTCGTTGTAAGAAAACTTAACAAACATGATCGAGAAAATACTGTAAATACCTAAAAACACTACCTGGCGACCTAAAAAGAAAGGTACGTTTAAGAAAACTGATTTACCAGCAATTAGTGAATCATAATTAGGGCTGTTTGGATCTGTTAATCCATCAGCATGCCAGTGGTGGTATAAGTTATGTGTATATAAACCTGCCGAAATTACAACGACAAGTATTACAGCCGCAATAGGCAATGTTTTTGCCATAGCCTGTGGTACACGTAAAATTGATGCAGACCAACCTGCTTGAGCTACATATTGAACAGCCAGGAAAAATGTACCCGACATACAAACGCATGCAAAGTAATATGCCATAAGCAACAGGTTAGCAAAAGTACGCTCGTGCATTACTTTATCGCCGGCTAAGAAACCGAACAATACAGCCGCAATACCGATAACGATACCAACAATGCTTAAGGTTTTTACTTTACCTGTAAACTCAAACTGTTCACTAAAATTAATATTGTGAGTTCCCATTTATATTCTGCTTTACTATTGTCCTTTTTGTAATTGTTGAACATACATCACCACTTTCCAACGATCTGTTGGTGAGATTTGCGAAGCATGCGAGCCCATGTTATTTACACCGTATGTAATGGTGTGGTAAATTTTACCTGCAGTAAGATCAACCATGTTACCACCTCTAGACGATGCGCCTGTTTGATAAGCAGGTACACCACTAAATTTCTCAATTTTAACTAAGTGTCCTTGTCCATCGCCTTTTTCTCCATGGCAAGGGCTACAGAAAACTTTAAACAAATGTTGGCCCTGAGCTAAATTAACAGTATCTACTGGTAAAGGGTTAACCATGCTCACACCTGCTGCTTCATATCCTTCTTTTGTATTAGGATATTCATCATATTCAGTAAAACCTACTGGTTTAGTATGTGCAGGTGGCAATTGGGCAGTTTTACCATCTTTAAAATTTTTGTTTGGTTGATCCGGATTGTAAGCAATCGGATCATACATGTTTCTGGCATATTCTAAGCCAGTACTGTGTTTATCTTTACAAGCTGAAAAGGTAGCTGCAAAAGCGATAGCTAAAAACGCCGCGTAAACAAATTTATTCTTATTCATAGCTAATGTACTTCCTTTCATTATACTTTACTTCTAAAGCACCTGCATCTTTTAATAATCCATCAATTACAGTATGTTCTATATTGTCTTTTGCATCAACTGCAATAACAAAACGATCATCAGTAGCACGTAAATCCATCACTCTTGGTGCTCTTCCTGGAAATAAGTGTGTAGATGCATAGTAAGTTAACACCATACCGAAAGCACAGAATAATACTGTAAGCTCGAACATTATCGGAATAAAATCCGGCAATGCAAATGATGGTTTACCACCTATGTTTACTTTCCAATCGATTACTGCGCAGAAATAAATTAAAGCAAAAGCTGCACAAGTTCCTGTTATACCAAAGCAAAAAGCTGCGATATCGATTCTAGATCTTTTAATTCCTAATTTGGCCTCTATTCCGTGTATAGGCATCGGTGTATACACATCAAAAATGCTGATGTTATTTTCCTGAAGCTTTTCGATGCCGTGCATCATTTCGTCAGGATCGCCAAAGCTGCCTAAAATATATTTGATATCACTCATTGTTATATTTTTGCGTAATCTTCTTGTTTAACACTATCAAATTTTTCTAAAGACTCTACGTATTCTGCAACGTATTCTTTATTCTCATGCCCTTCTTTAATCTGTTTCATTTTAGCTTGCTCACTTGCAGTTTTTAATAATAATTTAACCTCTGCTATAGCGATTGATGGCAATACTCTTAAGAATAATAAGAATAAAGTAAAGAATAAACCAATTGAACCTACGAATACACTGATATCAACCCATGTTGGATAGAACATTGCCCAACTTGAGGGAATATAATCGCGGTGTAATGAAGTAACGATAATTACGAAACGCTCGAACCACATACCCACGTTTACTACGATTGATAAAATCCAGGTAGCTTTAATACTTAAACGGATCTTTTTGAACCATAACAACTGTGGAGAGATTACATTACAAGTCATCATCATCCAGTACGACCACCAGTAAGGACCAGTAGATCTGTTGATAAATGCATACTGCTCATACTCTGAACCCGAATACCAAGCGATGAAAAACTCAGTTAAATAAGCTACACCTACGATTGATCCGGTTAGGATGATGATTTTATTCATCGACTCGATGTGGAACATGGTGATGTAGTTTTCTAAGCCCAATACTTTACGTGCAACCAATAATAAGGTTAATACCATCGCAAAGCCTGAGAAAATCGCTCCGGCAACGAAGTATGGAGGGAAGATGGTGGTGTGCCATCCCGGAATTACTGATGTTGCAAAGTCCATTGATACAATGGTGTGTACCGAAAGTACAAGTGGTGTAGAGATACCTGCTAAGATTAACGACACCGCTTCGAAACGCTGCCAAGTTTTAACACTTCCACTCCATCCAAAAGAGAAGATAGAATAGATTTTTCTACGTGTACCCACTGCACGGTCGCGGATGGTAGCGATATCTGGTAATAAACCTGTGTACCAGAATAATAATGATACAGAGAAGTAAGTAGAGATCGCAAACATATCCCATACCAATGGTGAGTTAAAGTTTACCCAAAGTGATCCGAATTGGTTCGGTAAAGGTAAAACCCAATAAGCTAACCAAGGACGGCCCATGTGCGATACAACATAAGTTGCGGCACAGATTACGGCGAAAATAGTCATCGCCTCTGCCGAACGGTTGATGGAGTTACGCCAGTTCTGACGGAAAAGTAATAGTACTGCTGAAATTAGTGTTCCAGCGTGACCAATACCTACCCACCATACGAAACCGGTGATATCCCAAGCCCAACCAACTGTTTTATTTAAACCCCATGCGCCGATACCGTTCCAGAAAGTGTAGCTTACTGCTACTACCCAAAGTAAAGCACCTAATGAGGCAACGATGAAACCAATCCACCAAGCCTTATTCGGCTTGTTCTCTACCGGGCCTAAAATATCATCCGTAATTTTTGCATACGTGATGTTATCTCCGGTGATTAATGGTTCTCTAAGTATTGATTCGTTATGTCCTGACATAATTTGTATTTTCTTTATACTAAAGCTTACGCTTGTACTGTTGTATCTGTGTTTCTAATTTTTGTCATGTATCCGATACCCGGTTTCACATTAATCTCCTCTAATACGTAGTAGATACGCTCAGAACGTAATGCTTTTGAAACCTCTGAATTTGGATCGTTTGCATCACCAAATACAATCGCATTTGCTGAACAAGCTTCCTGACAAGCCATTTTAATATCGCCATCTTTTAATGGACGTTTCTCCAGTTTAGCTTGTAATTTGCCACCTTGTATACGTTGAATACACATAGAGCATTTTTCCATTACCCCTCTCGAACGTGTAGTTACATCAGGGTTTAAAACTAATTGGGTAAACTCGTTATTTAAATAGTTATCGAAACGTGAATCGTTCCAGTAGTTAAACCAGTTGAAACGACGTACTTTGTACGGACAGTTATTTGCACAATAACGTGTACCTACGCAACGGTTATAAGCCATGTGGTTTAAACCATCACTTGAGTGTACAGTTGCCAATACCGGACAAACTGTTTCGCAAGGTGCGTGATCGCAGTGTTGGCACAACATTGGCTGGTGAACCACAGAAACATGATCTAGGTCTTCTAACTTAGCAATTTCTTTCTCTCTGGTTACATCACCAGCTGCAGTTTCGTAGCTGTAATAACGATCGATACGGATCCAGTGCATTTCACGACGACGGCGAACCTCATCACGGCCTACAACAGGAATGTTGTTTTCTACGTTACAAGCAACAATACAAGAACCACAACCTGTACAGGCATTCAAATCGATTGCCATAACCCAGTTGTTACCTGGTTTTTCGTATTGATCCCAAAGATCGTAATCTTTATGCTCGCCTTTTTCGTTACCTGCTCCAGGATTTTTTAAGTACTCCTTAAAAGTAGCTTCTTTAATCACTGCACGGCCTTCGAAAGAGTGGTGAGTTTGTGTTTGAGCCAATTCGTAATAACCGCCTGTTGGGGTAATGGTTACCGAAGTAGCATATTGGAACGTTCCATTTACAAAAGAAACAAAAGGGAAAGCATTTTTACCCACATCATTACCAGCTTTACCAACTTTGGTACGGCCATAACCTAATGCGATAGATGCAGTTTGTTGTGCTTGTCCTGGCTGGATCAATACCGGAAGATCTACTGAATATCCGTTGCTGGCCTTAACCGTTACAACATCAAATTCTTTAACTTTTAATTTCTCGGCAAATTTCGGCGCAAGTGCAACATAGTTATCCCAGGTTACTTTAGAAACCGGATCAGGTAATTCTTGTAAGAATGCGTTGTTTGCATTTTTACCATCACGCATCGGGATGCTTTCGTAAACCTGTAACTCTACTTCTTTAGCTAAACCTTTGCTACTGCTAACAATTGAAGTTGCAACTTGTGCTAAAGATTGAGTGAATGAATATGCTCCAGCAGTTTTTGCTGCTACAGTAACCACACCTTTTTCTAAAACTTCTTCCCATTTCAAACCAACAGCTGGTAACATTTTAGCTTCCCAGTTGCTGCGTACAAACTGATAGTAATCTTTAACCGGAGCATCAGCCCAGGTTAATAAACTCTCTTCAGCCTGGCGACTATTGAAAACAGGATTGATAGTTGGCTGAACGATAGAATAATATCCTTCGTAAGCGTTTGCATCACCCCACGATTCTAAATAATTATGGTTAATTGCAATAGCATCACAAGCGGTAGCGGTTTCATCAGCACGATCAGAGAATGAAATTTTAGCAGGAACCTTTGCTAATGCATCAGTAAATGCTTTGGCATTTGCAGCATCGTAAACTGGGTTACTGTTTAAGAATAAAACAGCACCAACTTCGCCACGGTTCATTTCAGCAACTAAGCCATTGAATTCGGCATCGTTACCTGCATATAAATAACAAGGGTTATCCAAATCGATAGTAGTACCATAACTTCCGATAGCGGCGTTAATGGCATTTACTAAAATCTGAGTAGAAACATCGTTCGAACCGCAAACTACAAGGCCTTTACCTTTAGCTTGTACTAATTCTTTAGCTACCAATTTAATTACTTTATCGGCAGTGGTGTTGTTACCTAACGTTCCGCCAGGTAAAGCACTTCCGGTAATTGCATTGTATAAGGCAATTAAAGCAGGTCCTTCTTCCGATAATTTAACCGGAACACGGGTATCTGCATTGGTACCTGTTAAGCTCATTCCACTTTCGAACTGAATGTGGCGGCTCATTTTTTTATTTTCTAACGATTTGTAGTTACGGTTAGCAGTATACTGAGCAGTAAACTCTTCTCCGCTAATCCAGGTACCTAAGAAATCGGCACTAAAACTTACAATTAAATCGGCCTTATCAAAGTTATATTTAGGTAAAACTGCTTTACCGAAACTGTTTTGGTTGGCCTGGATAATACCAGTATAAGAAACCGCATCGTACTGAACCAATTTAGTAACAGGATATTTTGCAATAAACTGTGCAATAACGGCATTAGTTGATGGGCTGTTTACTGTTGATGATACAATACGGATTTTCTTTCCACCCGCCTGTGCTTTTGCCAACTCGCCTTTTACAAAGCTGTCGATTTTTGCCCAGGTAGTTTCTTCAACTTTCCCATCTTTTACTAAAGCTGGTGCTTTTAGTTTAGATACATCATATAAATCTAAAACCGAAGCCTGCGCTCTTGCATCTGTACCACGGAAAAACTCACCAGCACTAGGATTTGGTTCAATTTTAATTGGGCGACCCTCTCTTGTTTTAACTAAAATACTCTGGCCATTAAAGCTCGAAGTATAATAGTTAGGAATACCCGGAGTAACCTCTTCAGGTTTTACCAGGTAAGGAATAGATTTATGAACAGGGGCAGTTTGACAGGCTGCCAAAGTTACTGCACCTAAACCAAAACCTAACGCCTTTAAAAAGTCGCGGCGTGGGGTAACGGTACTTAACCCTGCTTCATTTAAAACATCTTCTATTGGAATTGGCTCGGCGAATTCGTTTTTGCTATTCTTAACAAAATCGGGTGTATTGTTATACTCCTCTAAGCCTTTCCAGTATTTTTTGTTGCTTTCCATTTAAGCTATATTACTGTTTATTCGAACGTTCTTACTAAACTCTATCTATTAATAGTGGCATTTACCACACTCTAAACCACCCAATAACGCTGGTGTAATTTTCTCGCCTTTTTTAATCTTTTCGTGCGCTTCGATAACCTTAGCGTAGAAAGCATTATTTTTCTGACCAGAAATATCTGTTTCCTTATGGCAGTTAATACACCATTTCATGGTTAATGGAGAATATTGATAAATTTCTTCCATAGTATTAACCGGACCGTGACAAGCGAAACATACAGGTTCTGTTGGTTGTAATCCTTTTGCTTTACGGATTGCATCTTCTGCAACAACTACGTGTTGAGAGTGATTGAAGTAAGCAAAATCAGGAAGATTATGTACACGTACCCACTCCATTGGCTTAGCTTTACCTTCATCATATTTCTGTGTTTCCGGATCGTAACCTAAAGCATTATAGATTTTTTTGATCTCAGGAGAAATTTCACCATCATATTTATCTCTTGCCTGAACAGCTTTATGGCAGTTCATACAAACGTTTAATGATGGGATAGTTGCATTTTTAGACTTAAATGCGCCGTTGTGGCAATACTGACAATCAATTTGATTGATACCAGCATGTAACTCGTGAGAGAATTTAATTGGCTGAACTGGTTGGTAACCGGTGTGAACACCTGTGTTCCACATACCCATCCAACCCCAAGAACCTAAAGCGATGATTAAACACAAGATAAAGAACATCACAAATTTCTTGTTTTTGAACATCTTGCGTACACCAACCTTTAATGGCACATCTTCTTCAATCTCAATACCTTGTTTTTGTAAAATCAGTCGCTCTAACAATTTAGAAGCACGGCCTAAGATTACTAAAATAACAAACGCCAATACAACGATAGCTACAACACCTGCTATTGATAAACCTGAAGTAGATTCGTCTTTTGCTGCAACAGCACCACCCGCAGGAGTAGCCGCTTTTGGCTCACCTTCTTTAATGTATTGTAAGATGTCTTTGATTTTGGTCTCATCCAATTCAGGAAAAGAAGTCATTGCCACCTTATTGTTCTCATTAAAAACTTTAACAGCAGCAGCATCACCAGAAGCGATCAATGCAGCACTGTTAGGGATCCATTTCAAAAGCCATGCTTCATCATGACGATCGCTTACACCGGTTAAGGCTGGACCAATCAATTTAGCATCTAACGCATGGCACGAAGAACATTTTGCTTTGAAAAGCGTTCTTCCCTCTTTAGCATCCTGCGCATTTACGGTAGAAACCGCTATTACGGAAATTGCTGAAAATACGAATAACGACTTCCAAACGCTTTTTAAAATCATCGAGATATCTCTCATAATGAACACTTTATACTTATTTAATTTACTTTTTGTTGTGAAATTGATGCTGAACTAGGGGTAGCCCCACCAAAACTTGAACAAAAGTATAACTTATTAATAAATCCCATGACATAATAGTGACTGGAAATACAATTTATAATCATTCTAAACAAATGTCGTTTCAAGCCATTCAGGCAATAAAAATGCCCATTTTTGATATGTTATCTCCAATGGGCATACTAGAAACCAATTTGGTTTATTTATTTTTAATGATTATTGTTTTAATATCCAGGCAAACATTAACGGTGCAACAATTGTCGCATCACTTTCTACAATAAATTTTGGCGTGTGGATATCTAATTTACCCCAGGTAATCTTTTCGTTCGGTACAGCACCAGAATATGAGCCATAAGAAGTGGTCGAATCTGAAATCTGGCAGAAATAACTCCAGAAAGGAATATTTTCCATTTCCATATCCTGATAAAGCATTGGCACTACACAAATAGGAAAATCGCCGGCTATACCGCCACCAATCTGGAAGAAACCAATTCCTTTGCCTCCGCTGTTCGCAATATACCAGTCGGCCAACCAACCCATATATTCAATACCGCCTTTTACAGTAGTTGCGGTAAGTTCTTTTTTCATCACATACGATGCAAAAATGTTTCCCATAGTAGAATCTTCCCATCCTGGAACTACAATTGGCAAATTCTTTTCAGCCGCAGCAAGCATCCATGAATTTTTAGGATCAATTTCATAGTATTGCTCTAAATCTCCGCTTAAAAGCATTTTATACATAAACTCATGCGGAAAATAACGCTCACCTGCAGCTTCGGCATCCATCCAGATTTTTTGGATGTGCTTCTGCAAACGGCGGAAAGCCTCTTCCTCAGGAATACAGGTATCGGTAACACGGTTGTAATGGTTCTCTAAAAGGTCCCATTCATCCTGCGGGCTTAAATCGCGATAGTTTGGTACACGTTTATAATGTGAATGTGCTACCAGGTTCATAATATCTTCTTCAAGGTTTGCACCGGTACAAGAAATAATAGCCACTTTATCCTG
The DNA here is from genome assembly GCF_018613605.1 of Pedobacter sp. ISL-64. Taxonomy (GTDB): domain Bacteria; phylum Bacteroidota; class Bacteroidia; order Sphingobacteriales; family Sphingobacteriaceae; genus Pedobacter. The sequence continues at coordinate 118,829 of NZ_JAGGPU010000007.1, forward strand.
GCGGATCATTTCTGCAAGTGAAATTCCCAATTCTGCAGTACTCATTGCACCAGCAAGTGTGATCATCATTTTACCACCTTCATCTAAATGCGTTTCGTACCCTTTAGCCGCATCCATCATTGCCGCAGCATTAAAATGGAGGTAATTACGCTCCATAAACTGAGATATTGGTCCTCTTGTATTGCTCATTTCGTTTTGTATTGTTTGCCGCAAAAATAGGTATTTAGGCCGAAAGGTTAAAACGTAAAAGCGTTTGTGTTAGTCCATAGTCCTTAGTCGGCAGTCCCTAGTCGATTAAACTACGTAAATTCCATTCAGCTATCGGATGTAGTTGAAGGATCTTTATAAAGATGAATAGCATAAAGTTAGGGTTGAGTTTACTTGGAAAGCAATTGCAGCAATTCTTTTTAATGGTAGTCCGGCTTTTTGGGGGCAGTCCAACCTCACCTGTGGGCTTTCCCCTTCAATCCGGTTTAGTTGGCCAATATCTTACAACTATTAAAGTTTGTCCCAACCCATAGCTACAAAACACAGATCCCCCCTCTGTCCGTAGTGTTAAGCGCAGCGGCACTACGGATTATTGTATAGTGTTGAGTTTCCAAACTCAACATCAAGTTATTTAGCTAAAACGAGTCAGAGACTCTTTCTCATTCCTGAATCCGTAGAGCCCTTTGGAACTCTACGGACAGAAGGCACAAGCACTATTATTATGGCATCTTGCAACCCCAGATAGTTCGCCAGGCCAGGCCACCTAAACCCGACCTCAGCGGATGCTCCCAATTCTTCATTGGAGCAGAAGCGGGGGCGGGACTGGACAAGACTAAATGCTACTGTACTTGCTTTCCAAAAAAAAATGATAAACAATGTCAATAATTATAATTGGCAGTTTGCTTCACAATTGACCAGGGAACATCCGAGTTTGGGTTGAGCGTTTGGCGCTGATGTTAAATAACCGATTAACCAAAATACAGTTTTCAATCAACAGTTGCAGTACCAATGAACAAATGACCAGTGAACGAATGAACTATTAGTTAATTTCCTTTTCTTTGCCTTGATGAAAAAATATTATCTAGTTATTTTACTCGCCCTCATTTCAGGAAGTTCTTTTGCACAAATGAAACTGATCAGGAAGATGCTCTCGAATGAAAAAGATACTACCCGTAAAGCAAGCTTTTTACCTCTACCAGCTTTTGGCTATAGTCAGGAAACAGGGTTTGAATTTGGCGTTGGTGCCATTTATTCATTTTACATAGACCGTAAAGACACGCTGAACCGCAGTTCAAACTTCGCCTTGAACACAACCTATTCTACTAAAAAGACAGCTAATTTTATGCTTAAAGGCGATATGTGGACAAAAGGAAATAAATATCATTTTATCGGCGATGTCCGTTTCAAAAACCAGCCATTTAATTTTTATGGCATCGGTAATAACGCTAAAAAGGTTGATGAGGATAAATTAGATCAAAGGATTTTTAAAACGCTTTTCGATGCGGAAATGAACACCTTACCGAAGGCTTATACGGGTATTTCGCTAGGTTTTGAGAATTACCATTTTATCGACAAGGAAGCTGGGGGCATTTTTACCACCAATCCACAGATTTTGGATAAAGAAGGGGGCTCAGTAGCCTGGATCGGTGCATCGCAAAGTTACGACACACGGAACAGCAATAATTATCCAACAAAAGGCTTTTTTGGTAGGGCAACCTATCAATACGCACCTGATTTTTTTGGCGGAGAAAATTTTAATGGCTCACAGATTAAACTAGATCTCCGTGGTTTCTTTAGTCTGGCACCAAAAGTAGTTTTAGGGGTACAGGGCATTTTTTATACCATTCAGAGCAAAAGCACCCCATTTTACCTGTTACAACAGTTGGGCAACGACCAGATGATGCGCGGTTACTACAGTGGCCGCTATCGCGACGAAAACCTGATGGCTACCCAGGCCGAAATCCGCTACCGTTTTATGAACCGTTTTGGTATTGTCGCTTTTGCGGGTACAGGTAAAGTATTCGCAAACGGTCAGTTTAACGGCGATGGGCTAAAACCAAACTTTGGTGTTGGCGGTCGCTACTTTTTCGATCCGGCAAAAGGCTTGAGTGTTCGGATAGATTATGGTATAGGCGAAAAATTGCCAAACGAAAAACGCCAGGCAGGGTTTTATATCAGTTTGGCGGAAGCGTTTTAGGGGATGGGTGATGTATAATCGGAAAGTGATGATGGAAGAGGTTCGTACTATCGTCCTGTTTCTTTTGTCATCCTGAGCGTAGTCGAAGGATCTTTTAACCACAGATACACACAGATCAACACAGATCAGATTATTACTACAGAAGCACAGAAAGCGCGGAGAATACCTTACTAATCATCATCCAGCCAAGCTTGTCATTCTGAACGCAGTGAAGAATCTTTATAACAATATAGATGCTGAACAAGTTATCAATGACAGATTTTGTAAATTATTGATAATAAGCACGTTAATCGATTTATCAGCAGCAGCATAAGGCTTAATAATTTACGAATCTGCCATCAACACTCCGATGTATTTGAAAAATTCTAACCTCTACCAATGACAGATTACAACGAATGGTCGTCTTTCCCTCGCAGGCCTATCGTGTGGACACATCTTTATATGTGTGGGTTTTTCGGCGTTATGCTGGCCTACTTTAATAATACACAGGTTTTACCGAAGAACGCCCGTCAATCCCAAGTGGCAGGAAATCAAAAAACAGGCGCAGAATAGAACAAAATAGCACTACCAAACCTAAAACGCAGTGGTTTTGTGTTCATAAAGCTAATTTAAAGTTTTAGGAAATATTGAACACAAACCCCGAAGGGCTCAATTAGCCCAAAGAAAACATAAACAAAAACTGATTAAACGAAGTGCCGCTGTTTTTTGATGAGCGTGGGTGGTGAGGAGCCACATTGCCGGATTGACAAAGCGCTTTGGGTACTTTGGCGCTCCAAAATGCGCAGCATTCTTGAACACCGCTAAAAACAACACTATCTGTGAAAAACTACCATGCCCCGCGGCAAAGAGCGGAAAAGACAATGTTTGCTTAATTAATGTTTTTTCGAAATAAATGCCTTTTTATATAGCTGGAAAGATGCTGAAATAAATTCAGCATGACGACCGCCTTGATGAAATGTACTAGAAAAACATATTTAGAGTTAACAGAAGATGTGTCCACACGATAGCGCGCAGGCGGAAATCTTAATGCAAGCTACAAACCCTACTAAGGCATTACGATTCCCAATCAAGTTGGGAATGAGGATTTGCCAGCACCTTTTCTCCTACATCCCTAATTATTCCTCCTCCGCTCCTCTTCGTTTCCCAGCTTTCTATCCTGCTGTTTAATTTTTTCGTTACCGAAATTATAACGGAAGGTGATCCGCAGCTGACGGCTATCGTAATAGTTATTGTACTCCTGCCTGATGTTGTTGACCAAACTGTTAAAACGGTATTGATTGGTTTTTAAAACATCGGTAGCGGTAATGGCCAATTGGATCTTTTTGTTAAGTAATAACGTTCTTATACCCAGATCGAGGTTATATTGGTTTTTATTCTGGTTCAGGCCGTCAACCGCGGGGAATTGATACCAGAAACTGACTTCGCCCAAAATAGTTTTCGATGGGTTAAAAACAAACTGATTTAAGGTAGAAAAATAAGCGCCAAATCCATTCAGGTTACTTAGCGTTTGCGTGATGCTGGAATTTGATGTATTATAAAAAACATCAACCTGATTGATACTTTCTAACCATTTAAACACATTAAAAGTAACTGCATTGCTGAACTGATAATGATACCCTGTAATAAAGTTAACAGGTTTGGCTGCTTGAATATTAGTGCCAGCATCAATAAAATTTACATCATTAAAGCCGTTTGTGGTGTGTCTAAAAGATAGTGTCGTGGTGAAGACATTAATGTAAGTGTGAGAAATTTCGATGTTGTCGTTATAAGATGGCTGCAAAAAAGGATTTCCCTCAGTATAGGCATATTGGTTGCTGTACCAGCGGAAAGGATTCAATTTACGGTAAGCAGGCCGGTTGATCCGACGGCCATAATTAAGCGCAAAAGTGCTTTTATCATTTGCACGATAAACAATGTAAAATGTAGGAAAAAAACGGAAATACTCATTACGATTTTGTTCATTAACCGATATGCCATCAATCTGCGTATACTCTCCCCGCAGCCCAGCTTGAAAATCCCATCGTTTTATCGTTTTATTATAATTAACATAGAGGGCCTGCGTATTTTCTTGGTAATTGAAAAGGTTGGTTTGCCCGGGGTCTAATTCGTAAATCTCATTACGGGCTTTGTAAAAGGCAAGATCACTCTTGTTGTTAATAAAGCTCAGTTTTGTACCGAAGGATAACTTAAAGGTTTTATAGGGCAGGTCTACATCAGCTTTTATGGTATATAAATCTATATTTTGTTTGCTGGTTGATAGGTATTTGGCAAAAGAATTCGGAACAACCCCTCCATTTTGGAAATAACTCGTATTGTTAAAAAACCTGTTTTTATCATCACTATATTTAAACCAATCGCCGTTAATGGTTAGTTGTTTTCCTGTAGAATCCAAGGCCTGTTTTAAATAAATATTGGCCGAATGGTAATGAGACCTGATTTTGGCATTGGCATCAGAATTCAACACCGAATCTAAATTACCTGTTTTGCTATAAACAGTGGTTTTAATATTTTCTTCAGAATAAAAGTTGGTTAAACCACTGTTATATGATAAACCCAATACTGTTTTTGGGGAGACCTGATAATCAATTCCGATCTGTCCACTGGGTACCGTTCTAAAATTCCGGTCCTTATTTACAACATTCCAGGTTTGTGTGGGATAAAAAACATCACTTTGCTCAAAAGGAACAAGAAATCCTTTTCTAATATTGAAATTTGAGGAGAGCGTAATTTTATTTTTCCTGTAACTTAAATTCCCACCTGCAGATGCCGTTGGATGAGTAGCTTGTGAAAAAATAGTATTAACCGACCCTCTAAAGCCTTCGGCAGTAACTTTCTTCAATACAATATTAATTAATCCGTTATTTCCCTGGGCATCATATTTTGCCGGTGGATTGGTAATCACTTCAATCGTGGCGATGTTGCCTGATGAAATTGATTTTAAATAATTCGACAGTTCATCATCCGATAAGGGTACCAATTTATCGTTGATCATGATGTTAACACTACCCCTGCCCACCAATGAAACTTTATCGTTTATAACCCGGACTCCAGGCACTTTCGAAAGCAGTTCCAAAACATCTGTTCCGATGGCTGAAACACTGTTCTCAACATTAAAAACCGTCCGGTCGATCTGTTTTTCTATTAAACTTTTTCTTGCATTGATCTGGACATCAGCAAGCTTGTTTCGATTTTCCTGGAGCTGAATATTAATTACAGTATCTTTTGTTAAGGCAAGTGACTGGTTTACAGCTTTAAAATTGATTGAAGAGCAAATGATTGAATATTTCCCAGCTTGTAAATTGTTGAAATGGTACAATCCCAAACTATCTGTTTGGGTATAATTTACCCGATTTTTAGAGTCAGAGATTTTAATGGTAACAAATAGTGAGGCTTTATCCTCTCGGTCAGTTACCTTACCCGAAAGATTAAGTTGAGCACGACAATTGATGATGATAAAAAATAAAACAAGAAAGCCTAATGTTCTTATCATTCAAACTATTTATTGCCCTGCCAAACCTCGGCTTTTCCATTAATATCAAACTCACCATAAGAACCGATCATTGTTATTCCGGTTATTTTGTTTCGAACAGTAAGGTTTTTAGCCGTTATTTTTTCCGTATTCCTATTGTAGGTAGCTTCATCGGCTGATATAGCAAAATTCTTATAATCCAATTTTGCTTTCCCATAAAGCGTAACAATTGATTTGTCACTGCTCATTTTAACAGAATCCTGGGCACTGTAACTTACACTTGTTTCCACTTTATTATCTGCCTTTGTTAAAGAGTCTCTCATTCTCTGCAACATCTGGTGGTCAGGGCCAAGCCCTTTAGAAACTTTAGTCGTCCCTCTACTATTTTCGGTACTATAGCTTCCATTTCTCAAATTAAAAACAAAAATTTTAGCAGTTGCAGATCCACCGTCTTTGGCTTTTAATATTGCATTTTTGGCGATCATTTTACCATTAAGCTGATCCAATTCTACATATCCGGCTTCTAATCTGCAATTGCTAATATCGATAACCGCATTTTCCATGTAAGAAACTTTATGCTGCACATCACCGGTTATTTTTTTGAAAGAAATGATTTTAGGCTCAACTGGGCCCGAAACTTTGGCCGCTTCATTTTTTACTACAGCTACTTTCTGTTTCCCATCGCTAAAATAAAACCGGTTATAAAGCGCTTCATTTTTGATCGTATATTTTTTAGGTTCAGAATACAGCACAATCATTTTATCCGTACTATAAGTATGTTTTGAAACCAACTTTTCTCCAATAAATTTAACCAATACCTTATCGCCCACTTTAAAATTGTCATCCTTTATGTTCTGTGTTTTTAGGTTTAGGCCGATGGTAAAAAATCCATCATTTAAAACAATCTTTTCAATCTTACCATTGGCATCTTTTTCAATAGATTTAATTTTAGAGGAAACAAAACGTGCTTTATTGGCTTCATATAAAAAAGCATGCTTGCCTATTTTCCATTCATAAATTAGGTTTCCCTTTAAGGTGGTAACCTTTATTGGTATATAGATTGGTCCATCCGTTTTTGCAATAACCTTACCCGTACCATCCATCCTTTTCATGTTCGATGACTTACCAGATATGTAAATTAAAAGTTCATCGCCAACCTTAATTTTTTCTTTATAAACGGTGGCTTCAACCGAGTAAACTTTACCTTCTGATAAGAAATCGAATGTATAAACGCCTACGGCTTCTTTTTTGATTTTAAGCACTTTGCCTTTCAATGTTCCTTTATAAAAATCTTTCGAAGGTTTGCTTTCCTCCTTTATATGCTGTGCATACACCACCTGTACGGCAAATAGCCAAAACAATCCTACGGCAACTGGTAATGCCAATAGGTATGTCAATTTTTTCATGTTTTTGGATTTAGCGTGGAACAACATTTTAATCCGGTCTTTAATCGGGCTCTTTACAAAATTGTGGATCAGCGGTACATCACTTTTGCTGATCGCCAGTTTTAATAAGAGGTTGGCGTATTCCTGATTGCCAAAATCTGTAAAAGTGATTTCATCTGCCTCATATTCATGTATCTGCTCTAAAGCTTTATCATATAAGTAAACAACAGGATTAAACCACAAAACTGCTTTAAAAACCATTAAAATAATTTTATCTATCGAATGGTACTGCCTGGCATGAACCTGTTCGTGTTTGAGTAAAATCGATAAATCGGCTGTACTTAAATCTTCATCATTTATAAAAACATAGTTAAAAAAAGAGCAGTTGGTAAAACCTTCTGTTTTGGTAATCAGCTTTAGGCCATCGCCATTTTTAGTGTACCTATTGGTATGCTTAAACAAGCTGAACAAACGCCACAGGCAAACCAACAGTAAAAGTGAAGCTGTAATACCATAAACGTAATACATCACCGCCATCCAGTCGATTTTATGCACTACCCTTGGCTGGTACTTCACCATAATGGGCTGAATAAGCTGAACAGGTGCTTGAATTACAGGGTTTATTTCAGGTATATTAACCGGAATCTCAGTTTCCACAATTGTTATTTCCCGCTTAACTTCGAACTGCAAAGCCGGAATAATAAAACTAAGCAATAGCGTAGCCAGCAAATAAAAGCGGTTGATTTTAAAGAAAGTCAGTTTTCTTAAAACCAGCAGGTAGAAGCCAAAGAATAACACTGTACAGGCGGTACCTTTGAGTAGGTAGGTTAACCATTCCATAGCTATAATTTACTAACAACCACGTTTCGAAAAAGCTACAAATCCATCTAAAATCAAATTACTGATTCTTCGGATATTTTTTTCCTGATTGATATAATCAAGAGTCTTACGGTCTGAAATATTTCCAAGTTCAATTAAAACTGCAGGTATTTTAGATTCGCGGAGCAACAAAAGGTTTGCGTTTTTTAATGAATCTCTTACTTCCATCCCTTTAAGCTGTTTCAGATTGCTTAAAATTCCGGCACCGAGATCTTCAGCAGTTTTAATATTACTGTTCAGTTTCGAAACATAAATTTCAATGCCACCGAAAGGTACAGCCGCATTTGCAAGTGTTGCATTATGGTGAATGGAAATAAAAGCCGTAGCCTCCTGTTTCGGTAAACGATCGCGAAGTGAAATAAACTGGTCAGAATTCCTGGTTAATATTACTTTAATCCCTCTTTTTGCGGCTTCTTCCTTTAGGATTTTTACCGCCCTTAGGTTTAAGTCTTTTTCCTTTTGTCCATCCAGGGCACTTACAGCTCCATCTTTTCCGCCGTGGCCGGCATCAATAACCAATGTAGGTTCTATTTCATTAAAAGCAGTATTCGGATTAACCTTAATATTGCTGTTTAAATAGTTCATAGCATAAACATTTGGCTTTGTCGGCGCATCCGCAGAAGCCTGGTTCCCGACTAATGTTTTCTCAACAATAATTTCTTTGCGGTTTATAAATGCCATACAGCAGATCATTAAAACCGGAACAATGGCTAAATAGGCAAGCTTTTGCAATTTGGCATTTGGTTCTTTATACAACATCATGATTCTATTTTTTAGTGGAAGTTTACTAAAACTATTAATGGCTAAATTTTTAGCTGGCATAGCCAGGTTTAAGAGCAGCGAAGCATAAACTTTCTTATCTGCAACTTTAGAAGTTTCACGGTCGGCCAGAAATTCGTGATTGTGATCGATGGCATTCCGCCAGAAATAAATAATGGGGTTAAACCAAAGGAGAGCAGTAACGAAATTGACTAAAAGTTTGTCGACGGCATGCAACTGCTTCACATGAACCAATTCGTGTTTAATTACCAGATTCTTTTCTTCGTGCTGCAAAGAGGAGTCGACAATAATCTGGTTAAAAAAAGAACAGTTTTTTATGGTTGATTTCGCATCGACCAGGATAACGGCTCCGTTTCTGTCTATGGCATGTTTACGCAATTGAATCTGGATGCGTATCATCATAAAAAGCATTCTAAAAACAAGAGCTGCCAAAACCAAGCAATAACCATACATGAGAACTTGATCCCAGTTTATGGTAGGGTTGGCAGTATTACCTTCATCTACAAAATCCCGTTCAACAAAACCATCGTTGCTGTAAGCTATTTTTGACGGAATCTCCTGACTGGCTACCATTACTTCCTGACGGTTTTCGATGGTAACTGCCGGAATACTAAAACTCAACACCAGCATCATTAATAAATAAGCACGGTTCAGGTTGAAAAACGTGAGTTTAGCAAGTAAAAACTGATAGGCTGCAAAAAAGATTACGGTACAGGCCGATACTTTTAATAAGTAAATTAAAATCATGACTTTGGATCTTGGTTAATGATTTTTTTAATTTCTTCAATATCCTTTTCACTTAGTTTTTCTTCTTTTACCATAAACGATAAAAGGCTGGTTGGAGAATTATCAAAATAACCTAAAAACAATTTCGAAAAGGTAGTTTTGGCATATTCATCTTTTGTAATCGCCGGAAAGTATTCGTAAGTTTTTCCATAGGCCTTATAATTAACATAGCCTTTCTTCTCTAAAAGCCTAACAATTGACGAAATGGTATTGTAAGGGGGCTTAGGTTCTTCTTCCAGTTCATCAATAATATCTTTCACAAATGCCTTTTGCAGTTTCCATAAAACCTGCATAATACGCTCTTCCGCTTTGGTTAATTCTTCCATACCCAAACTTATAACTTATTTTTCAGTTTTACAACTAAAAAACAAGTTACATTACTGAAAAATCAGTTCAAATAATAAATGACTGATTTACAAATACTTAAATTAGCATAAATTTTAACATGAAAACGAACGACTTGTGATTCTTGGCAAATGAAGCCATGCCATCCGCTTTATCCCGATGAAACCTGTGAAACAAGCAAGCACACAATAAAAAACAAAAGAATTGTGCTTAAATCGGGATGCTCGCTTTTGTCAGGTTTATGACCGAATGGCTTGCTCCTAGCATGTGGCCAAAAGCGTTTAACCCTTGTAACTAAACCCGATCAAAGTGGTTCCGGTTCTTCACCGGAAGGAACGGAGAGGTACTGTCTTTAAAAGCAAATAATATTGATAAAAATTTAGCTTCTGAGAAGCATTAATTTAAATGGCTTCCATTTGTAAAACAGTACAATAACTTTACCTTTGTTTTAGTGAAAACTTCCTTCTGGAATTTTATCATGTGTAGCTCTGGATTTTTCTGGAGCTATTATTTTTTTCTAAAAAGGTGAATTGGGGATTGTATCTCGCCTCAGTTTTCCCA
>NZ_JAGGPU010000008.1 GCF_018613605.1 Pedobacter sp. ISL-64
AACTTTTTGGGGGCAGTCCAGGTACGAGTGAGGACTTGCAGCGATAGCAGGACCGCAGACCGCCACTGAAATAGAACCTCACATTTACAAAAAACTTACAACCCATTTTTTTTGTAAATGCTGTAAACTCGTTAAACTGGCCCTCAATAAATTAAAATCCCATCGGGAATAAAAAACCTATAGCAAAGGTCAAAACTTTTCCACAATGCCTTAATTCGGCTAAATTTTGTTAAATTCGCAAGGTTATAGTAATACCCTTTTTAATATCGTTTTAAGTAGCGAGAATAATAATTTATGGCAGAAGATTTAGAAAATCAGCAGAACGACAAAATCATTCAAATTAATATAGAGGAGCAGATGAAATCGGCCTACATTGATTACTCAATGTCGGTAATCGTATCGAGGGCTTTGCCTGATGTACGTGATGGATTGAAACCGGTACACCGCCGCGTTTTATATGGTATGCTCGATCTTGGTGTAACCAGTAATAAACCACATAAAAAATCTGCCCGTATTGTAGGGGAGGTTTTAGGTAAGTATCACCCACATGGTGATGCATCTGTATATTTCACCATGGTTCGTATGGCTCAGGATTGGAGCTTACGTTACCCGATGGTTGATGGACAAGGAAACTTTGGTCACATTGATGGTGACTCTCCGGCTGCAATGCGTTATACTGAGGCACGTTTTTCGAAAATTGCTGAAGAAATGCTTGCTGATATCAATAAAGATACTGTAGATTTTCAGTTAAACTTTGATGATACCTTACAAGAACCAACTGTTTTACCCGCAAAAATCCCGAACTTATTGGTTAACGGATCTTCTGGTATTGCGGTAGGTATGGCCACCAATATGGCACCTCACAACTTAACCGAAGTAATTGATGGTGTGGTAAGCTATATCGATAATAGAGATATTACGATCGAGGAATTGATGAAGTTTGTAAAAGCTCCGGATTTCCCTACCGGTGGTATTATTTATGGTTATACGGGGGTAAAAGAAGCTTTCGAAACAGGTCGTGGCCGTATTGTAATGCGTGCAAAAGCCGAAATCGAGAATATTAAAGACCGCGAGGTAATTATTGTTACCGAAATTCCTTACCAGGTTAACAAAGCGCAGATGATTGAGCGTACTGCTGAATTGGTTGGCGAGAAAAAACTTGAAGGTATTTCGAACATTAAAGACGAATCGAACAAAGATGGTATCCGTATCGTTTACGAAATTAAACGTGATGCAAATGCTTCTATCGTTTTAAACAACCTATATAAATATACTGCATTACAAACTTCGTTCAGTGTAAATAATATTGCACTGGTAAAAGGCCGTCCACAAATGTTAAATCTTAAAGATTTAATCGTGCATTTTGTGGATCACCGCCATGATGTGGTTGTTCGCCGTACCCGTTACGAATTGGCAGAAGCCGAAAAACGTGCACACATTTTAGAAGGTTATTTAATTGCTTTAGATCATTTAGATGAAGTAATTAAATTAATCCGTGCTTCCGAAACCCCTGAAGATGCCCGTTTAGGCTTGATGGAAAAATTCGGCCTGAGCGATCTTCAGGCACGTGCGATTTTGGATATGACGCTTCGTCGTTTAACAGGACTAGAGCGCGATAAGATCAAAGAAGAGTATGCAGAGTTAATGAAAACCATCGAGCATTTAAAATCTATCTTAGCAGATGAAGGTTTGCGTATGCAGATCATCAAAGATGAGTTAGCAGAAATACGTCAGAAATTTGGTGATGAGCGTAGAACAACTATCGTTCACTCAGCCGAAGACATGAGCATGGAAGATTTCATCGATGATGAAGAAGTGGTCATCACCATCTCTCACGAAGGTTACGTAAAACGTACGCCGGCAACCGAATTTAGAGCACAGGGTAGAGGCGGAAAAGGATCTAAAGGCAGTAACTCAAGAAACGAAGATTTTATCGAACACATGCTTGTGGCCACAAACCACAATTATATGTTGTTCTTTACCGAAGCCGGAAGGTGTTTCTGGTTGAGGGTTTACGAAATTCCAGAAGGTTCACGAACCAGTAAAGGAAGAGCGATCCAGAATATTATCAATATCCCGAAAGAGGAAAAAATTAAAGCCTACATTAAGGTTAAAAACCTGAAAGATCAGGAATATTTAGAGAACAATTTCATTATTATGTGTACTAAAAAAGGTACCATTAAGAAAACTTCTCTTGAAGCCTATTCACGTCCACGTGTAAATGGTATTAATGCCATCAATATTAATGATGGTGATGTATTATTAGAAGCTTGTTTAACTAACGGACAAAGCGAAATTGTAATGGCATTGCGTTCTGGTAGAGCAATCCGTTTCAACGAAAGTACGGTTCGTCCGATGGGTAGAACAGCTACCGGCGTACGCGGTGTTAGGCTTGCACACGATCAGGATGAAGTTGTTGGCATGATTGCTGTAAACAATCCTGAAGTTACGGTGTTAGTAGTATCAGAAAAAGGATACGGTAAACGTACCGATATTGAAGATTACCGTGTAACTAACCGTGGTGGTAAAGGGGTAAAAACAATTAATGTTACTGAAAAAACGGGACAATTAGTTTCTATAAAAGACGTTACAGATAGCGAAGATTTGATGATCATTAACCGTTCAGGTATTGTGATCAGAATTCCGGTATCAGCATTAAGGGTAATGGGCCGTGCCACACAAGGGGTTCGTTTGATCTCGTTAAAAGGTGATGACGAGATTGCATCGGTAACTAAAATCGATCACGAAGAAGACGAAGAAGAAACAGTAGATTTAACAGATGTTGTAGTTACAGACGGCGAAGAAGTAGAAGCAGATACTACTCCCGAGGCAGATGATACTGAAGAAGAAGGCGAATCGGATAACGAAACAGAAGAAGAAAATTAACTAAAAATAAGATTAGAATAAAAATTATGAAAAGAGTATTTCTAAGTATAGTTCTAGCAGGTGCGGTAAGCTCTGCATTTGCTCAGAAAAGTGAAATAACCGCGGCAAAAAACGACTGGGGTTTATTCCAGCTAACTTCTTCAAGTGCATCAACGCCGTTGGCAAAAAAGCTTGAAGCGTTAGCAAAAGGCTTGGCCCATACCGACAAAGCAATTGCTGATGAAAAATCTAAAGTAATGCCTGAAGCATGGTCGTACCGCGCTTTATTCGCTTCTTCTGCAGCAATTCTGGATTCAACAAGCACTGCAAATGCCGATGCCAACCTTAAAATTGCGCAGGAAGCTATTGCTGAAGCGAAAAAACTGGATACCAAAGGCACTGAAAAAGATAATATCAATTCAGCTGAAACCAATATTAGCAACGCAGTTAGAAATGGTGGTGTAATTGCTTACAATAAAAAAGATTACAAAACTGCTTATACAAAATTCGTAGCAGCAACAGTAATTAATCCAAACGATACCGCTATGTATCTAAATGCGGGTATTGCGGCAAGACTTAATGAGGATTATCCAAACATGATTAGCCAATTCAAAAAAGTAATCTCTTTGAATTCTCCACAGTCTAAAGATTTATATTCTGAGATTATCACAACCACGTTGGCTAAACAAAAAGATACAACAGCTGCTTTGGCCGTTATTAAAGAAGCTTCTGCTAAATTCCCTGAAAATACCGACTGGATTAAAACTGAAACCCAGATTTATATTGATAGGGGTGATGCTGCCAAATCTGAGCAAATGTTGGTTGCTTTAGCTGCAAAAGAACCAAACAACCCTAACTATCAGGTTTTATTGGGCAACATTTATTTCAGTCAGGCTTTAAAATTACAGGCCGATAGAAATAAAATCGATCCTAAAAAAGTGAAAGAATTTAACGAAGTAACAGGTAGAATGAATGCGCTGTTAGATAAATCTCTTCCTTTTTACAAGAAAGCACTTGAGGTTGATGCTAAAAATCAAGGCGCATTAGAAACCTTGAAAACGATCTATGCTTTTAGAAATGATACTAAAAATTACGAAGATATCAAGAAACGTTTAGACGCATTGCCTAAACAATAATTTATTGATCGATCCAAAAAAAGAGCTCTGAAATTTCGGAGCTCTTTTTTTTATGTTTATTTTTATCGTTTATTACGGTTTTACCACATTCTTTATATTATGCAGAATTGCCTTAAAATATCATTAACCGCTTTAATTTTCGTTTCTTTTAATGCTGTAGCGCAAAAAAGTCAAATTCTTATCGCCAGAAATGCTGTTGGTAAACTACAAGCTTCAATTGCCAATAAAGAAGATGAAAAAAAACAGTTATCGATTATTACAGAAGGCTTAAAATCAATAGAATCAGCTGAGAAAGATAACAAAACTAAAAACTGGAGTGAAACCTGGTCTATTAAATCTTATCTTACTTCTTTTGCTTCATTAGTTGATACTGATCCCAATAATGCGAATAAATTTTACGATTCAGCTGTTGAAGCTGTAGCCAAAGCCAAATCTTTAGACCGTTATGATGATAACGGTGGGCTTATTAAAGCCTCTAACCACAATATCCTCATCAAAAAACAGGAAAAAGGTAATGAAGCTTTTTTTAATAACGATTTTAAAGAAGCATTTGCTGATTTGAAAGAAGTATGTGATAATTTCCCTGCAGACACCACATTGGCGTTAAATACAGCAATTTGTGCATTAAATATTCAGTCGTATGACGAATCTTTAACGTATTTTAAACGTGCAAAAGAAAACGGAATTAGAAATCCATCGGTTTTTCAGAAAATGGCGCAGATGTATGTGGTGAAATCAGAAAATGAAACCGCTATTAAAACTTTGGAGGATGGCCTTGTGCTTAATCCGTTCAACCGCTTTTTAACAAACGATTATATTAATCTATTACTCGATACCGAGAATTATAGTAAAGCTCAGGGATTAATCGAAAACAATTTAAAAGTTGAAAAAGGAAATAAGCTGCTTTATTTTCTGTATGGTTACCTGCAACAGGTTGGTGGAAATAATGCTACCGCTATTTTGGCCTATGATAAAGCTTTGTCTACAGATCAAAATTATTTTGATGCATTGTACCAATTGAGTTTAGCTTACATCAATACAGCCAATGAAACCCTGAGCAAAAATGACGTTGATAAAACTGAAAAATATAAAGGCCTCATCAATCGTGCACAGTTCGCTTTGCAGCGCGCAAATGAAATTAACCCGAACGATAAAAAAACTGTACAGTTGCTGATTGATATCTACACTAAAAAGGGAGTAACGAACAAAGTACAGGAGCTTAACCGTAAACTTCAAGAACTATAATTTTATCGATTAATTTATGAGAATAGGATGGTGTTAGAAAAATCAACTTAACATAATATTAATTATAAGACAAATTACTATTGGTATTATTGCTTTGATTTATACGTTATTTATATATTTAATGCGTTTATTCGTTACTTATTCTAAAATAATGCTGTCTACTATGCAAAACTTGCTTTTTAAATTCGTGTGTGTGTGCGTAATTCTGCTTTTTTCATTTAAAACAAATGCTCAAAAAGTGGAACCAATTAAATCTGATTATGGTGAAGTTGTAACGATGCATTCCAGCATCTTAAACGAAAACCGAAAGATATTGATCTATACACCTAAAGATTCTGTAAATTCGGAAAAACGATATCCAGTGATCTATGTTCTGGATGCTGACAATCATTTCACGCAAATGGTAGAATATTCTAAATACCTCAGCCGACAAGATGTGTATGTTATCCCGCCAATGATTGTTGTAGGAATAACAAATACCGACCGTGTTCGCGATCTCACACCGTCAAAAAGCAATTTCGACTATTCTGGGAAACCGGATACCACTGCTAACGCCCCCTATAAGAATAGCGGAGGAAATGAACATTTTTTACAATTCATCCAGAAAGAACTCCTGCCCTATGTTAATTCGAATTATAAAACTCAACCTTACCGCATTTTAGCTGGACATTCATTTGGAGGTCTGACAGCCATTAATTGTCTGATTAATTATCCGGATATGTTTAACGCATATATTGCCGTAAGCCCATCCTTCTGGTGGGATCAGAAATTTCTTCTCAAACTTGCTGATAAAAAACTGAAAGCAGGGTCAACTTTATCAAAAACGTTTTTTTTTAGTGATGGAAATGAAGGTTCTTCACCAAGATCACCTTTTCATAAAGATGTTTTAAAATTTGATTCGCTGCTCAAAAGCCGCAATATTAAAGGATTAAATTTCGAATATGCGAGCTATCCAATTGAGAGCCACATGACAGTCCCTATTAAATCGTATTATGACGGACTTCGATTTGTCTATCGTCAATGGGTTCTTCCTCCGGTAAGTGATGAAAAGATAAATCCAGAGATTATTATGAAACATTATAAAGGATTGTCGCAAAAGTTTGGGTATCCAATTTTGCCTGACGAAGCATATTTCAACGGCCTAGCGCAATGGTTGGTGAAAAATCCGAAAACCTTAGATAATGGCATACAGATACTGGAAATGAATACGGTCAATTATCCATCTTCGTCAAAGGCCTTTACGGCTTTGGGGGCAGCATACGCGATGAAAGGAGAAAAACAAAATGCTACCGCTTCGTATAAAAAGGCCAGTGAATTGAATCCCACTTCTAATGAAATTAAATTACGCTTGCAGGAGTTACAAAAATAAGATATCCCATGTACGACCACTACAGCTTCGAAGATGCTACTGCTTACCAAATTGAATTAGCCAAACAACTAAAATTCAGTACAGTTGATAAAATCAGTACGATTGCTGGCGCAGATATTTCATTTAATAAAAACAGTACAACCATGTATGCGGGAATTGTGATCTTAACTTATCCAGGAATGGTTTTGAAATCATTTGCATTAGAAACTTACGAAACCAGTTTTCCTTATAAAGCAGGTTTTTTAGGCTTTAAAGAAGTTCCGGCATTATTGAAAGTTTGGGAATTGATACCCAATAAACCTGATGTTGTAGTTCTTGATGGAAACGGAATTTTGCATCCACGCCGTATGGGCGTTGCTTCGCATTTTGGAATTCTCGCGAACCAAGCCACAATTGGCTGCGCTAAAAGTCTTTTACATGGACAAAATCATCAGCCTCAAAATGTCAAATTTAGTACTGCAGAAATTAAAAATAATGCGGGCGAAATGCTTGGTTTTGCATTGAGAACAAAGCGCAATTGCGCACCTGTTTATGTTTCTGCCGGACATTTAATTACGCAAGAAGAAAGTTTAAATACAATTAAAAAATCTGTTGGAAATTATCGTATCCCCGAATCAACACGCCTGGCTCATAACCTAGTAAACGATTTCAGGCTTGGCAAACGAAAAGCTGGCTTTCATGAGGTGGCGCCATCTTTAACATTGTTTTAAAATGATTATATTTACATATGAACGCTTATTTAATAATTCTCGCTATTGTTGTAATGCTTATCATGTTGGTAAACATTTACGTTATTTTAGACATTTCGAAATTTCCATACAATAAGAGACGACAAAAATGGATGTGGACCAATGTGGTATTGTTCTTGCCTCTTTTTGGGTCTTTAATTTATTTTTTGGTTGGTAAAAAAATACTTGGCGAAAATTAAATCCGAAATTAATTCAAACTACAATTCTCTAAATCACCGTCCCAATTTTCTTTTTCATTGGTTAAAATTTCTAGAGAATCTATTTTACAGTTCGTAACATCCAAGCAATAAGTTAATTCATTTTTCAGGTTCGGAGCAGTTAGTTTTGCTTCAGCACTAAGTAAACCGTTTTCAAATTCTTCTTCTTGAAATTCCTTTAGGTAGACAAAATTTATGTACAAACCTGTACCGGTTGTTTTAGTAGTTTCGATCCTTATAAAATCTAAGTGCTCAGATAAATAGCCGAATTTTTCTGGATTATCTTTTATTATCGTTTTAAGTAGCAGACGCTCAAATTCTTTTAATTCGGTCATTTAGATCCAGTTAATTCCTTTTTTTAGTAGCTGCTGGGTTTTGTATTCATCAGAATTAATTTC
The DNA here is from genome assembly GCF_018613605.1 of Pedobacter sp. ISL-64. Classification (GTDB taxonomy): domain Bacteria; phylum Bacteroidota; class Bacteroidia; order Sphingobacteriales; family Sphingobacteriaceae; genus Pedobacter. The sequence continues at coordinate 7,960 of NZ_JAGGPU010000008.1, forward strand.
CGGCTGAACATTATAACCCCAGTTAGCCTGTGGTGGTAAACTCATTAGAATAGATTCTATCCGTCCGTTGGTTTCTAAGCCGAATTTTGTTCCAGAGTCGTAAACTAAATTAAATTCTACATAACGACTACGGCGCTGATATTGCCATTGTTTCTGGGCTTCTGTAAACTCTTTATCGCGGTTCCTATCAATCAATTCGGTGTAAATCGGTAAAAATGTTTCGCCAATATTAATAGAAAAATCTAAAATCTGCTCCCATGATAAATTGGTGTTTTCTGGCTTCAGTCTATCATAAAAAATACCGCCAATACCACGGGTTTCTTCACGGTGTTTAATGAAGAAATAATCATCGGCATGTGTTTTAAATTTTGGATAAAATTCAGCACTGAAGTCGTCGCAAGCCTGTTTCAATTTATGGTGAAAAAAACGGGCATCGTTTTCGAACACGTAATGTGGTGTTAAATCGATACCACCGCCAAACCAGCGTGTTTCTTCATTAAGTTCGAAATAGCGGATATTCATGTGGATAATCGGAACCAGTGGATGGTTTGGATGAATTACAATTGAAACTCCGGTAGCAAAAAAATCATCTTCGCTTACATTAAAGGCTTTTTTTACAGCTTCGGGCAATTTACCATGTACCGCAGAGAAATTTACGCCACCTTTTTCGATAATTGCACCATTTTGCATAATCCTGGTGCGTCCGCCTCCCCCACCGTTTCTTTCCCAAAGTTCCTCTTCAAATTTTCCTTTGCCATCGGCAATTTCCAATCCCCTGCAAATTTCATCCTGAATTTGCTTATACCGTTCCGCTACTTCTTCTTTAAACATGATGGCTCTTTCTATTTCCATACAAATTTAAAGCTATTCAGGCAGCTATATTGATTTATGTTTAGATAGTACATTTTATTGACATTATTTTTAGTCAGAAGCTTATTACTCTTCTAAATAATCCAAATCTTTGTTGAAACTTTCTTTTAATTGGCTCAAACCAAACATCGCAATCAGGGTTAAGATTCCCATCACTAAATATCCGGCAGTAATTAATCCGTATTTATGGGTTAAAAATTCGAATAAGAATGTAATAGGGATTAATGCGCCCCTAACAAAATTAGGTGCAGTTGTAGTTACCGTAGCCCTAATGTTTGTGCCGAATTGTTCTGATGCAATGGTAACAAATGTGGCCCAATAACCTACAGAGAAGCCCATAAACAAGCAGATCCAGATAAAATTGCTACCCGTTAAGCCGAAACTGGTTAAATAAACAACTACACTCGCAACAGAAAGCAAGTGGAAGATAAAGACTGTTTTTTTTCTCGACTTTAATACCTGAGAGAGTAGCCCCGTAACCACATCGCCTATTGCAATTCCAAAATAGGTAAACATAATGCCGGTACCAGCTTTTAGTGGTTCTGTTGCACCTAAAGCTTTGCCAAATTCTGGCGCTAAGGTAACCAGGATCCCCACTACAAACCATAACGGAATACCGATTAAGATACAGTAGAGATATTTCGAAAAACGTTTCCAGTTGTTAAACAGCATTAAGATATTTCCTTTTGATACTTCTGTTTGGTTAGCGGCGTGTTTAAACATGCCCGATTCGAAAGTGCCAACACGCAATAAAAGCAGTACCAGGCCCATTCCACCACCTACAAAGTATGAGGTTTGCCAGGTAAATTCGGCTGCTACAGTTGCTGCAACAGCTGCACCCAATAAACCTACAGCACCAACAATCATGGTTCCATAACCGCGTTTTTCTTTATCCATGGTTTCAGCAACCAAAGTAATCCCTGCACCAAGCTCGCCAGCTAAACCTATACCGGCAATAAACCTGATGATGGCGTAGCTGTTAACCGATGTAACAAAACCATTGGCAATATTGGCTAGTGAATATAAAAGAATTGAACCAAAAAGAACTTTGATCCTTCCCAGTTTATCGCCCAGTATTCCCCATAAAATTCCGCCTAAAAGTAGACCGAACATTTGAGAATTGATGATCAAAAAGCCATCAGATTGCATATTTGCCTGGGAAACGCCAATTTCAGTTAAACTTTGAACACGAACAACAGAGAATAAAACAAGATCGTAAATATCTACGAAGTAACCCAGAGCAGCTACAATAACTAAGAAAATTACATTGCGGTTGTTTGCTTTTGCTTGAAGATCCATTTAATTATTTGGTTTAAACGCTGAAAGTACGCAATAACACAAATATTTAAAATAGATTTTTAAAATAAAAGCCACTCTTGTTTTAGAGTGGCTTTTACATCCCTACATTGGAGGATTTTTTTTCGTTGTATCAGGTGGCATTTTAGTCGTGTCAGGCATTTTTTTAGAGGTTGTGTCTGGCATCTTTTTAGTCGTATCCATCATTTTTGTAGAATCCGTCGCAGTACTGTCTGAAGAACCAGCCATATTTTTAGACGAATTGCATGCTGATGTGGCTATCATAAGAGAACCCGCAAAAGCAAGACTTAAGATTATTTTTTTCATAGTTTTTATTGTTATCTATCAACCTAACAACCTTATAATCATTTGGTTTTATTTTTTTTTATTTCATATTGCTTATTTTTTACCCATCGAACTGATTATTAGTATATTGTGAAACAAAATAAATATATTATTCATTGTAGATCTTTAACTTATTCAGCAATTCTGGCGATATATTTTCCGCATATACACCATAACCATCTACCAATATTCCCACATTTGATGAAATGGCATAAACAACAGCGCTATCAGCCGGGTCGGTCATTCCTTCGAAACGGTACACTTCTTCAATTTCAAATTCTTCAGGCTTCAGGAGCAAATTGACTGATTTACATGCTAAACTTTCTGCCGTTAAATTGAAATCTAAATTATAACCACGACTATCTAAATCTGTTAAAGCATCGGTAATGGTATCATAAACACGCATAATTCTAAATTACCGAAATATTACTAAAACAAGATCTTCAAAACTTTAAAAGGTGATAAAACTTTCTGATATTAGTGAATATGATTATTTCTCAAAACACCCTGAAATGGGTAATGCGTTTTTACCCACCCCTATTTTTTCAACGCATTTGGGTTCAGAAATTTGAAAATGAATTTAGAAGTTGTACGGTTAAGCTGAGCAAGAGTTTTTTGAATAAAAATTATAACGGTTCTATTTTTGGTGGTACTATTTATGGAGCTACAGATCCGTTTTATGCCTTATTGTTCGATCAGTTAATGCAGCGCCGAGGCTTTAAAGTCCGTGTTTGGCTAAAAAGTGCTTCTATACAATATTTAAAACCTGGTCGTTCTACATTATACTTTACCATAACCGTAACTGATGAGATGTTGAACGAAGCAGAGCACGCGCTAAAAACCGTTGGAAAGTTTGTAAAGGCCTACCCGATGGAAATTACCAATAAGGATGGCGGGCTGTGTGCTACCGTGATGAATGAAGTTTATATCCGAAACCTGCATCAGGGCGAAACCCCTAGAGTTGCTTACTAATTTTTTAGATTATGCCGAGTATTAAGAGTTTAATTTTGCAGGGCGAAGGCGTTATGCTCGATTTTAAGAAAACCATTACCAATACCGAGAAAATTGCCAAGAGCCTGGTTGCTTTTGCCAATAACAAAGGTGGTAAACTATTAATTGGTGTCGCTGATGATGGATCGATCAAAGGCGTAAAATCAGAAGAAGAAGAGAAATATATGATTTTGACTTCTGCACATCAATTCTGCAAACCGGCAATTGAGCCTTATTTCGAAGAGATTTATGTTGATGATAAATTGGTACTGGTGGCTAATATCCCTGAAAGCGATACAAAGCCACATTATGCACTCGATGATCAAAAAAAATGGTGGGCTTATATCCGTATCGACGATAAAAGTGTGTTGGCCAGCCGGATTATTTTGGAAGTGTTGAAACAGGAATATAAGAACAATGATGTGCTCATCTCCTATTCTGAAAATGAAAAAAAGCTGCTCGAATACCTGGAGCAAAATGAAAAAATTACTTTAAAGGAACTCAGTAAGTTATTACGCAGTTCTTACCGTAAAGCCCAGAAAGTATTGGTTAATTTAATTTTAACCAATGTGATCAGATCGCATACTTCTGAAAAGGAAGAATATTTTACAGCGGTGCGCTAATCCCTTTTACAAAAACTTTCAATTTACAATGTCACATATCAAATTAATCCTCGCTACTTTAATACTGTTGATTTCTTTTGAGGCAGAATCTCAAAATTACACGGACTCATTGAGTTCGGCATTAACCGATTATTTAAATAAAAATGAAATACCTGGTTTCGCAGTTATGATTTTAAATCAGGATAAAATCGTTTATGAAAAAGGATTCGGTTATGCTAATATCGAAAAAAAGCAGCCTTTTAAGACAAACACCATCCAAAATATCGGCTCTGTTAGCAAAACATTTATTGCCGTAGCGCTAATGAAAGCCATTGAATTGGGTTATTTTACCCTGGAAACTAACATTAACGATATCCTTCCGTTTAAAGTGGTAAATCCCAATGCGCCAAATGATACTATAAGCATAAAATACTTAACTACTCATACTTCGGGTATATTAGATAATAAAGTTACGCTGAACCGCTCCTATCGGTTTATTGGTCAGGCAAAAAGCGACAAGCTGATTCAGATACTGAAAGGTTACAACTATACTTCCGATTTGCGTGATACCACACTGGGCACATTTTTAAAGAGCTACTTAACACCCGACGGTCAACTGTATACTAAAGACAATTTCGGATCAGCTTTGCCTGGTAAAAGTGCATCTTATAGCAATATTGGATCTGCATTGGCTGCTTACCTTATCGAAATTAAGTCAGGCCTGTCTTTTGCCGATTTTACAACGCAATATATTTTTAATCCTCTCAGAATGAAAGAAACCAGCTGGTTTCTGCCGAAAAAAATCAATAACAGACAAGCCACGCCTTATCTGGATAAAAGCACACCACTTCCGTTTTATCACCTCACCACCTATCCTGATGGTGGATTGCGGACTTCGGCCAGCGAGTTAAGTTTATATGTTAGCGAAATGATAAAAACGCTCAATAATAAATCACGTTTAATCAATAAAAACTCGGTAGCAACTATGTTTAAGCCGGTATTTAATGAAATCAACGTGCCTCAAGGCATGCTACTTAAAACAAGAAATAAGGGTGTTTTCTGGAATCTTTATAAGGATGGTTACATCGGCCATGATGGAGATGACCCAGGGGTAAGCACTTACATTTTATTTAACAGGCATACTGGAATCATTTTCTTGAGTAACATCTACATGGAAGACAAAACCAATATCATTTCTATACTTAAGAAATATGCACCCTCACTTTCGGAACCTGACCGATAGTAATAAGATCTAAATCTGCTTGTTTTTTGAGCTTTAAAAATCCGACCTTTGTAAACTTATGTTTTCTAAAATTTACTCTAAATATAAACCCTATTACAAAGAAAATCTTCATTTGGCACTGCCAATTGTAGGTTCACAGGTTGGTCATACCTTAGTACACATGGCCGATAGTATTATTGTAGGCCATTTTACCGATACCATTCAATTAGCTGCTGTTTCATTGGTGAACAGTATATTTATGCTTATCCTCGTAATCGGATTGGGTATCTCCTACGGTTTAACGCCACTTATTGCGCAGGAAAACGGCCGTCAGAATTATGATGAATGCGGAAAGCTTTTATCAAACAGCTTAATTATTAATATCTGTGTGGGGATATTTTTGTACATACTGGTTCAATTAGGGATATTTTTTGTGATTGACCACCTGGAGCAAACGCCCGAGGTAGTGCGTTATGCAAAACCTTATCTGAATCTATTATCTGTTTCAATTATCCCTTTATTGATCTTCCAGACTTTTAAACAGTTTGCTGAAGGTTTAGGGTTTACCAAACAAGCCATGTTTGTTTCTATCTGGGGAAATGCGATCAACATCATTTTAGGAATCATTTTCGTAAAAGGTATGTTCGGTATTAAATCGATGGGTGTTAGTGGTGTGGGGTTAAGTACTTTAATCGACAGGATTTTAATGGCCACCGTAATGTGTTTTTATGTATTACGTTCTCAGCATTTCAAAAAATACCTGATCAGTTTTAAAGCCACGTTTTTTGATAAAATAAGGGCGATTAAGATTGCTAAAATCGGGATGCCTGTTGCTATGCAATACGCTTTCGAAATCAGTGCTTTTAGCGGTGCTGCAGTGCTTATCGGTACAATTGGGGCCGTAGAACAGGCTGCGCATCAAATTGCAATTAGTTTAGCCGCCATGACCTATATGATTGCCAGCGGTGTAGCTTCAGCAGCCACCATTAAAACGGGAAATAACTTTGGTAAGAAAAATTTCGACGATTTACGTAAATCTGCCATAGCCAGCTACCATGTTATTTTGTTGTTTATGTCGGTTACCGCTGTGATTTTTGTTTTGGCCAATAACATCATGCCCTTCATTTACACGGAAGATGACGCTGTTATTCCGATTGCTGCCCAATTATTGATTATTGCTGGCTTTTTTCAGCTGTTTGATGGCACACAGGTGGTTGGCCTAGGTATTTTACGTGGTATTGGTGATGTTAATATTCCAACTTTTATTACCTTTTTAGCCTATTGGGTAGTTGGTATTCCAATTGGCTATGTATTAGGATTTCATTTTAACTTAGGCGTTAATGGCATCTGGTATGGATTAACCCTGGGTTTATTAACGGCTTCTATCCTGTTGTTTATGCGTTTTCAGAATAAAACGAAGGCTTTGAAGGCAGGTGGGTTATAATTTTGATTACGTTTTTAGCGCCATCAGGTTTTGGAAATGAATGCCAGTGTTTTATGGGATGCAGTAGTCCCGCTATCCGTTCCAGCCGATGCTGATTCAGTGCCGACTTTTTCGGTAAACAATCGGCATCCACTGCTATCGGGCTTATAATGAAAGGTTTGTGCAGGTAAAATCCGATGTTGATAGAAGAATCTACAACCAGGGAAATGAAAAGTTAACGGATTCTATTATCTATGCGTTTTCAGAATAAAACGAAGGCTTTGGTAGGTAATTCTCATTCTGAGCGAAGCGAAGAATCTTAGTTAGTGGTCTTCGACAGGCTCAGATTGACAAATCTTTTTGAATTGGAGGATTAATACGTAGTTAAATATTTATGATGTCTCCTGCCTGTTGAAGGAGCTTTACTCATTTTATTTACCCCCAACATTAACCACAACACCAATGGTGAAGATAGAATTGCCCGCAGACATATATTTACGATTTTTTAAGCCAATATTACTGCTGGTGGTATATTGTAGCTGAAAAGTTTTGCTGAGTGCCATACGCGTAAAGAAAACCGGTTCAAAGAAAATATTATCTTCTTTCGGCTGCACAACACCGTTTAAAAAGAACCTATCCATCTTAATATGACTAATCCTTAATGCTGTACCATAATTAATTGGGAAATCTGTTCCAAATAACCGAAGGTTGTTTTTCTTTTTCGAACTGTAATTAACCTGTAAAAATGTTTTCCGGTAATCTACTTCCTGCAATTCGCTGCTGATGAGGATGTCGTCTTTATAATCGCGGAAGGTAATATCACTCCAGCCCTTCCCTACGCCTGCATAAACTTCAATAATCCGGTTGTTATCCGGGCCAAAGGTATCAAAGTATCCTCCCCCAATTTCAATAAGTTTATGTCCGAAATCCTTGCTTTTTCTTTCACTATTCATTCTCGAACCACTAAAAAGTACACCAATGTGATCAGAAACTGCATAAGCACCATTAACACTGGCATTGCCTTTTAAAGAGATGTGCGCGCCGCCGCTAAATTCGCCCTGTTTACTTAACATGGGGGTATTTGGTACGTTTGGCATATAAACAGAAGAACAACTGGCTGCGAAAAGCACTAAAACTGGAAGTGTAAAACGTAAGTATTTAATCATAGATGTTATATAAACAGATTTTGATGGCAAAAATTGTGCTAAGATTCCATTTTCATTAAATCCATCATTCTTTTAAACTCATCGTGTAAACCGGCTTTTAAATGGATTTTTTCTTTTGTCACGGGATGAGTGAATGCTAACTCCGAGGCATGGAGCAACATGGTTGTCATATCCCATTGCGCTTTAAAGAATTTGTTTTGTTTGTTGCAGCCATGTGTCCTATCGCCAATAATTGGATGTAGGATATGGCTAAAGTGTCTTCTCAATTGATGCATCCTCCCGGTTTTGGGTGTGGCCTCTACCAATGAATACCGTGAGGTTGGATGTTTACCAAAAGCTACAGCTACCTCTGCCCTTTGAAGTGTTCTAAACGAAGTGAAAGCATCCTGCATCGTTCCGTTTTCTTTGGCTAATGGATAATCAATGTCCATTGTATCAGGTGTAAAACCACGCAAAATAGCCAGGTATTTTTTATCGGTTTCAGCGTTCATAAATTGCTGATGCATAGCGATTTCAGATGCTTTGTCGAAAGCAAATAATAAGATTCCGCTTGTCTTCCTATCTAGTCTATGTACCGGACTAACATGTTTGCCAACCTGGTTTCTTAGTAACTGAAGTGCGAATTCTGTGGCGTCTCGTGCAATGGAAGATTGATGCACCAATAACCCATGAGGTTTGTTAATTGCAATTAGATTCTCGTCCTGATAAATAATCTCCAACATATGGCCGCGAAGATAAGGATATTATGGTTTTGTGGATGAGCTTATCCAAATAAATCAAAAGCCAGGCGGTAGGTGTTGCAGTGCGCATCTACAATATCTCTGATATCGATGGAGTAGCCACCGCCCATACTCACCTGCACAGCCAGATTTTTATCTTTACAGGCCTGTAGCACCATTCCGTCGCGTTCTTTACATGCGGCCTTGCTTAATGCCAGTTTGCCCAGTTTATCGGTAGAAAGCACATCAACCCCCGATAGATAAAATACAAAATCAGGTTTGGCCCTTTCGAATGCCTTTTTCAAATTTACTTTTAAAGATGATAGATATTCTTCATCCTGTACACCATCATTTAAAGGAACATCCAGACTTGACATTTCTTTTCTGAAAGGAAAATTTTTATCGCCATGCATCGAAAAAGTGAACACCCTTGGCTCCTTTTGAAAGATTTCTGCCGTGCCATTTCCCTGATGCACATCTAAATCGATAATTAAGATCCGCTTAGCTAAATTTTTATTTAACAAGTAATTAGCTGCAACAGCCTGATCATTTAACAAACAAAAACCTTCGCCCCAATTGCTGCCTGCATGATGGGTGCCACCTGCTACATTAAAGGCAATTCCGTTACTCATTGCAAAATGGGCCGCATCGATTGTACCTTGAGTAATTCGCAGCTCGCGTTCTAATAGCTGCGCGTTTAATGGGAAACCTATTCTTCTTTGGTCTTTTGCTGAAAGTGTTAAATCTCTAAGCTGTTCCCAATATGTTTTTTCGTGAGCCAGGAGTATAATATCTTCCGAAACTGGTTCTGGGCTAAATAAATTCTGCTGTGCTATAGTCCCTTCGTGCAAAAGTTGTTCGGGTATCAACTCATATTTCAGCATCGGAAAACGGTGCCCTTCAGGCAAAGGATGCGCGTAAAGGGGATGCCAGGCAATCTTAATCATTAGCCTAAAATTTCCTCCACGTGTTTTTCAATGTTCGTGCAGATCTGATCCACAGGAAGATCGTTCGCATCTTCTCCAAATGGGTTTTCTATTTCTTCAGCTATTAACTCCAAACTCGCTAATACATAGAGAATAAAGGGAACAATGGGTACCACAAAATAACCTAAACTAAATACCCATCCAATAGGTAAAGTAATTACGTAAATAAAGATGAACTTCTTGATAAAAGCACTGTAAGAATATGGGATCGGTGTGTTTTTAATACGCTCGCAAGCACCACAGATATCGGTAAATTGATTAAAATCGCCAGAAAGGACAATAAATTGTTCCTGCGAAATAGCACCTTTTTCGAGTAGTTCATATAACCTGTTAATTAAGCTTCCTGCAATCTGGTTTGGTACGTGTTTACCTTCTTCAACCTCTATTAAAAGACTATTTTTACCAAAATACATTCTTTCGCGTAAATGTTCTTTTAAAGCAAAAGCATATTTAGGAATACCGTATTCAAAAAAACGGACATCTTCCTCTGTTAATTTAAGCGCTTTTATTTTCAAGGCCAGGTTGCGGCTCACATTGGTTAACGATCCCAATAACTTTCTTCCTTCCCACCACCTGTCGTATGCTGTATTTGTTCTGAAAACGAGTAGCATGGATAATACAAAGCCCAATAAGCTGTGCATCATGCCAATATTGGTCACATAGCTGCTTTTAGAAAGTTGAAAAAAATTGAGCTCTGCAAATGCCACCAAACCAGAAAAAACAGCTACTGCAAGCATTAATGGCCACAGTTTTCTAAAAGTGTCGCTTTTGTGGATGTGAAAAATGAAGGTACTCCAATCTTTAGGGTTGTAATTGATCATCTTATTGCGTTTTTATTTGATGAGCCTCTTTCTTATCGTAAAACCTCTTTACTTACTTTTAAAAGTGCTTGCCCAGCCAAATAAACATCTTCGAAAGAGTTATAAAGAGGGACTGCGCTTAAGCGGATCACATTAGGTTCGCGCCAATCACCAAGTACGTGGTTTGCCATTAAGCCATCAAAAATCTGTTTACCATTTTGCTGAGCGATGATGGATAACTGGGCACCTCTATCTTTATCTACTTTAGGTGTGATGATTTTATATTGCATTATGCCTAACTCCTTATTCACTTCATTTATAATAAATTCAAGATATGCAGTTAAACTAATACTTTTGCTTCTTAATGGTTCAATAAAGCCTGCTTGTTCGAAAATCTGAAGCGATGCATGATATAAAGCCATTGGCATTACCTGTGTGCAACTTACCTGCCAGCCGTCTGCCCCGGCTTCTGGAATAAAGCCTTTTTCCATTTTAAAACGTTTACTTTCCTGATAACCCCACCATCCTGCAAAGCGGTTCAATTCGGTATTGCTGAAATGTTTTTCGTGAACAAAGATTCCGCTTATCCCCCCCGGACCAGAATTTTGATATTTGTATGAGCACCAGCAGGCAAAATCAACACCCCAATCGTGAAGTTTTACAGGAACATTGCCTGCGGCATGCGCCAGATCCCAGCCTACAATTGCGCCGATTTCATGCCCTGCCTTTGTAATGGTTTCCATATCGTACCATTGTCCCGTGTAATAATTTATCCCGCCAAATAAAACCAAAGCGATTTCATCCGCATTTTCTTTGATTTTAGCTATGATATCTTCGGTATGGAGTATTTCCTCGCCTTCTTTAGGAAAAACCTCTATAATCGCTTCTTTTGGGTCGAAACCGTGAAACCTTACCTGGCTTTCTATTGCGTATTGATCGGATGGGAATGCACCGCCTTCCATGATGATTTTAAAGCGTTTGCCTTTGGGCTGATAGAAACTAACCATTAATAAATGCAGGTTTACGGTTAGGGTATTCATTGGGCATACTTCCGATTGTAATGCGCCAACAATCGGGGCCATTAACTTTTTGAGTGCCTTGTGGTAGAACATCCAGGGTTCGTTTCCGTCGAACCAGCCCTCTACTGCGTAGTTGGCCCAGTTGTTAAGCTGATTTTTTAAAACTTCACCGGCTACTTTAGGTTGAAGCCCTAACGAATTACCACACAGGTAAATAAAATCATTTCCGTTGTGATTTGGGAATAAGAACTGAGACCTGAAATCACGTAGCTGGTCGGTGTCGTCTTGTGTTTGTGCGAATAATAAGTTATTTTCAAAATTCATTGCCTCAATATTACAAAAAAGCAGGTATTGTTTCCAAACCTGCTTTTCAATTTATGTTATTTTATTAAACCTTGTTTGGTTTGCTCACGTATTTATTGCCCTTTACAAAGAACCGCCACGGTAATAAAGCATGCTCTTTTGCGTATGCGATGCCTACGCGAGGTGTAGCGGCAATATTTTCATCTTGATAGCGGATAGCATGATCTTCGATCCAGATTTCATCTCCAGTTAGATTTTTGGCGTTAAAAGTTCTGTCTATTCCCAGTGCTTTTGCGGCAGACCCCGGGCCAGCCGAAATAGCACCCTTTGTGTGCGGCATATTTCTTCTTTGCTCAATAATGTCGATACCAACCAAAGGTTCTATACCTCTAATTAAAACAGCATGTGGATCGTTTTCTTTCGAACTTACAATATTGAAGAGGTTGTGCATGCCATAACAAAGATATACATAGGCAATGCCTCCATTGCTATACATCGTTTCTGTTCGGTTGGTTCTGCGGCCGCCGTAAGCATGCGAAGCTTTATCCTTTACACCAAAATAAGCTTCGGTTTCGACGATGATGCCTGCGGTGATTTCGTTGTCAATTTTGGTATAGAGTATTTTGCCTAACAGATCTTTAGCCAGGCTAACCACGTCTTCATTTAGATAATATTCTTCTTTTAGTTTCAATATCTTACTTTAACTATCTGTTTAATATAATTGATATAACTTGCTCTAAATAAGTTTTATCTGTTTCATCGAATTTATTTAACACTTCGCTGTCTACATCTAAAATGCCTATCACTTCACCATTAACAATTAATGGTAAAACAATTTCTGATTTAGAAGCAGATGCACAGGCAATGTGACCAGGAAACTCTTCAACATCTGGAACAATAATGGTTTCTACCTGTTGCCAAGAGGCTCCACATACCCCTTTTCCTTTTTTAATCCGTGTACAGGCTACCGGCCCTTGAAATGGGCCCAATACCAGTTCACCTTGCTTTACCAGATAGAAACCTACCCAAAACCAGTTAAACTGTTCTTTAAGTGCTGCTGCAACGTTTGCAAGGTTTGCAATAAAATCGGTTTCGCCGTAAAGTAAAGCGTCTATCTGAGGGATGATCGATTGATATTGCTCTTCCTTTGATGTATTTCTGGTGATGGTTAAGTCTTCTGCCATTTTTTTTTATTTCTATAATCAAAGTTAATTATGATTTGTGAGATCTAAGGTAATAGTGAATTTTAATGACGAAAATTTGAATGACAATCTATTCTTAAAATCCTTAGTTTTGGCATCATTAACCGTGAGTTTATGATTGTAGCCTTAACCATTACCAAATTCCCTGGCCTTACAGTTCCTTTTGCATTTGTAGGGATGGCTGTTTTACGTTTGCCATTGTGGTTAAATAAGAGATGCAGGTTCTGGAAGTTAATGGGGAGCGGAAAAGATGCTCAGGTAGATTTAGCTCCTGATTATAAACATTGGGCCGTGCTTACCACCTGGGATAACCGGAGCGATTGTGATGATTTTTATCGTCGTTCTTTTGTACTAAAATGGTTTGGTTTCTTTGGGATTGAAAGTTTTACTATCTTATTAAACCCTTTATCCACTCATGGCTTATGGTCAGGAGTAGAGCCATTTAGATCCGATAAAACAAGTAATACCCATACGGGTAAGATTGCTGTAATTACAAGGGCGGCAATTAAATTTAATAAGTTAAAAGAGTTTAGGCGGAATATTAAAAGAGCAGCTGATGCCATGCGCACCGCTCCGGGTTTTATCTTGTCGGCAGGTATTGGCGAAAATCCATTTTTCGATCAGGCTACCTTTTCAATCTGGGCCGATGCTGATAGCATGAAAAACTATGCTTACAGATCTTTTGATCATTCGGATGTGATTAAACTTACCAGGGAGCGCGAATGGTACAAGGAAGAGTTGTTTGCCCGGTTCTCGATTGTAGATAGCTGGGGCACGCTTAATGGCGTATCTGTTGAATTATAAATAAAAATATAAAATAAATGAGAGTAGTAGCAGAACTTCCGCATCCGGAATGTAAGATCACGATTTTTTCGATGAATCAAAAATACATTGTAAAGTTTGAGCAGGGTACCTTTGAGCAAAGTTATAAACTCGCTGAACTTGATCTAAGCGGAGGTGGCGTTAATGATGTATTTGAAATTATTGATGAGGAATTTATCCAAACCGTAGTGGCGCGATTTAAGCTAATGCGTTCTGATTTTACTGCTGCATATAATAGGCATCAATATTAATGACTTAACCTATGTAAGTTGCTGATTACTAGTTAATTTAATGGTTTATCGAAATTATATTTTGATTTTAAAGCCGTTACACGCTACCAGCAACATGCTGAATATCAGTTTTTATTTAAGTGATTTAAGATAACTTACTGATATACTTGTTTTTAAATTTATCAACAAAATATAATTCTGAGTACTTATTTCACCAAATAAATGGGAGGTTTTGGGTAAATCGTCATTTCGCCTGTAGTGCAGTCCCGAATTTTCGGGAGAGAAATCTTTGAACTTAGCTGAAAGGTTCTTGGCTGCGTTTATGGTGACAAATAAAAAATGCGCTTAGCTGAATTTAGATTCATCTAAGCGCATTTATGTTAGGGTGGAAAAGAGCCTGAAACAAGTTCAGGATGACGAGTTATGGAATGTTCCGTGTATTCCGTGTTTCAGTGGCTAAAACTTATTAAGAAACCACCGTATCGTGTACCACTACCCTGTACCAGTTATTAGAGAATTTTTCTACAGCATCTAAATGCACTTTATCTTCCTGGTAAGCATTATGGTCTGCAATGTTTGCAAAGGTAATGGTTAGCGAATAAGTAAAAGAGTTATCGGTAACAGGGCGTACAGGTGTACCTGCTGCTAAGCCATAACTTAACGTTTTAATCTGCGATCTCGGTTTTGGTTAGTTGAGGTTTTAACCAGAACATTACGAAGTGTTGGATCTGTCCTTTATCTGCGGTTTGGGTTTCTATCATGGTTCTTTTTTTGCTAATATATAAATCATTTTTTTTGGCACAAAAAAAGTCCCGATTTACATCGGGACTTTTTTATCTTTAAAAACCTTTTTTTAGTTTTTAGGCTGCACACGGCCAGATTTTCTGTCTTCACCTCTACCGATTAAATAACCGCCACCAGCTCCAACTAATCCGCCAATAACCGCACCTCTGCCTTTTTTCTTATCGATTAGTGCACCAGCAACTGCGCCACCAACACCACCAATTACGGTACCTTTAGCAGCATCACTCCAGCCTTTTTTCTTAGCTGTAGGCTGTGTAGTACCACCGTAGGCACTGCTAGAACCACCGCCAGAGCTTGCATAGGATCTAGATGAATTAGCTCCTGCCCTTCTGGCTGCTACCAGTTCGGCCTGATGTTTCGCTTCTTTTTCCTGCTCTACTTTTGCCACTTCGGCTTTTTTAAAGCTATCTAACCTCAAACTATCTTTAACTGCTTTAATTGCCAATTGTTTTTCTGCTTCTTGTTGTTTTAATGCGGCTTCTTCTTTTGCTTTATTGTTACATGCAAACAAAACAGAAGTACTCAACGCGATTACTATTAATATCTTTTTCATAATTCTAATTTAATATGATTCTCATTTAGCTTCCTAACCTTGCTAAACAGGTTTCAAATGGATGTGTGATTTAGTTAATTACCACTACTAGAGAAAAAATGATGCCAAAATGTTTTGAATAGAAAAATTATTCCAATAAATCTATATACCAGAAACCAGAAAGTGCTTTGGTTGAACAAGGTGAATCATCATCTGTTGTGGTTTTGCTTGGGGCATTATAAGTTCTGAACACCCTCTCTCCTGTCCTAAATGCGATTTTATCCTTGAAAATCGGTCCTTCGAATGCGAAAGTATGAAACTCTCCATTTTCTCCGCAAGGATCAATACCTGCAGGTAATTGATCAATTAAATCATGGCTAATTACTTTTCCACAGAAATTTTCAAGATTTTGCTGTGTGCAAACAATGATGGTTTTATAGTTCAGATCCAAAAATTCACGGATCAAATCTTTAGTGTTTTTTTTCCAAAGCGGAAAAATAGCCTTAAGACCAATTTCGGCCAATTTATTCTCCCGATAGGTACGTAAGTCCTCTAAAAAAATATCACCGAAAATAGAATGAGTAATACCCTCCTCTTTAAATTTAGAAAGATGTTTCTTCATGGTGCTGTCGTAGGTTTCCATATCAGGCATTTCGCCCAAACGGATCTGATACAGCGGAATACCAATACTTTCGGCCTGTTTGATTAGTAAAGCTTCTCTAACGCCATGCATCGAAACACGATTATATTTTTCAGTAACTGTAGTAATCAGGTATCGGATTTCGATACTAGGATCTTGTAAGGCGTAATGTAAAGCCAATGTACTGTCTTTACCACCGCTCCAATTAAACAAGCAAATCTTTTTATCTGGCATTGGTTAGGATTTCTTTTAATGCAGCAACGCCTTCTACAGCGTTTTTTTCAATGTTGATCACGTTTTTATAACGTTTTACATCGGGTGTTTTTGGATCAATAATGTATTTATCAACAAAGGAAGGGACAAAACCGATTAAACCTGCAGCAGGATAAACAGCTAATGAAGTTCCGATAAGTACAAACAAATCGGCCTGTTTGCAGAGTTTAGCAGCTACTTCAATCATGGGTACATCTTCGCCAAACCAAACTACATGCGGCCGAAGTTGAGAACCCAGCTCGCAAAGCTCGCCCATTTTAACTTCTGAACCTGCAATGGGATAGGTTAACCCCGGTTTTTTATCAGATTGAGACTTGGTAATTATGCCATGAAGATGCGTAACTTTGGTAGAACCTGCTCTTTCGTGCAGATCATCAATGTTTTGGGTAATAATTTCAACGTCGAAGTCTTTTTCCAGCTCGGCAAGCACCTGATGAGCCAGATTGGGTTTAGCGGCTAAAACCTGCCTTCTCCTTTCATTATAAAATTCTTGTACCAATTCCGGATTTCTCTCCCAGGCCTCGGGGGTAGCTACATCATAAACATTATAGCCCTCCCATAATCCATCAGAATCCCTAAATGTTTTTAACCCACTTTCGGCACTGATCCCTGCTCCTGTTAAAACAACTAATTTCATTTATTTTATATTTCTTGTTCCTGCTGATCTGAAAAGTTTAGCAAGGAGTTCATACTTGCCAAAGCAAGTTTCTCCAAATGTTGTTGTGTGGGTTCCTTTGTAGTTTTTGCTTGTCCATATTTTATACCCTGTTCCAGAAAAACAAATGTTTATCGAAAATACAATCCTATCGTCTTTATCCAAATATAGAATTGCATTTTCTGGGCGCTTACATTCGAATACTAAAATCTTTGATGGATAAGTAGTATAGTTATATCCATATATGATGTTAAAAAGTGAGTCGGTTTCCTCTTCTGTCAACAAACGTTGTTCGGTAACAACATCATTATCAATATTTTCATTTTTTAAATAAGAAACTTCTTTTGTAGAATCGTCATTTTTGAATGAAATAAAGATTATTTTTTTTACCCACGAATATGCTTCATGTTTTTTTACTGATTTTAACTTCCATCCATATTTATATCCAAACTTACACTGACAAGCTTTGATATACTCTGTTACTGCAGAATCAGTATATTTTTTCTCTTGTGCAATACAGTATGAATAAAAGAAAATACAAGCGAGCGTTAGTAAGATATGCTTCATGCTAATATTGAAGTGTTAAGTTTTACAAACTTTTTTGCTATGTTTTCATTTGCCTTAAATATCTCCGGGTGGAACATGCAGGCTAAAGCTTCTATACCTTCAACCAGCGTACCTACGCTCGGCTGGGTGAACATATCAAAATCGGCAATATAAACCTGATTGTTTTTTACTGCCTCAAGATCGATCCAGCCTGGTTTTGAGGTTAACAGCTCGATTTCTTCCATGCTTCTTTTCATATCAAAGCCACATGGGGCAATAACTAAAACCTCAGGGTTATATTTCAGGATTTTATTCCATTGCGTTACAATAGAGTCTCCACCAGGATTAGACAACATATCAACGCCACCGGCTGCTGCAATCTGAAAAGGAATCCAGTGTCCGCAATTGTATATCGGTTCGATCCATTCCATCAGCATAATCCTTTTTAACGGTGCACGGTTTGCCCTAAGCTGATCTAAAATATGATCCGTTTTCTTTTGCAGGCCTGCCAGATAGTTTAACGCTGCCTCTTCCTTTCCTAAAGCCCTGGCAATGGTAATGGCGCAATCGAAAACATCCTGTAAGTTATTTGGCGATAAAGGTACCAGCGTTGGCTGTTTGCGAAGCTTCATTACGGCTGTTTCGGTACAAACAGTATCGATGTTGCACACCTCGCATATATCTTGTGTGAAAACCACATCGGGTGCGATGCTTTCCAACAGTGCATCATCTATCCAATACAAACTTTTGCCTTGCGCTTTTGATGCCGAAAAGATCCGGTCTATTTCGATACTCGAATAGTTTTTGCCTTCTAATATGCAACGTACAACTTTTGGTTGATCTGCAGCCTCTTTAGGGCATTCGAATGTTACGCCATGTAGGTATTCTTGCAGGCCCATATCGTAAATCATTTTTGTGGCAGCAGGTAAAAAGGAAACAACTTTCATTAGGATGTAAAAGGTAAAACGGAATTGATGTTCTAAGTTAAAAAAAATCCTCTTTTGAATCGAATCAAAAGAGGATTTCTATCTTGTTTTTACTTGATTGGTGTTATACCAAACAATGGATCTTTCTACAGCTCCTGTGTTTGCAGTTTTAATACCGGGTATTTTGCTTTTAAGATTTCAAAAGCGCCAAAAAGCAAAGCACCATAGATTATTGTTCCTTCTAAGAATCTGATCTCGAATGGAATGGCTTTAATTAGGCAATCTATAAAACCATTTAAGTTTTGCGTATACAATGGGTTTTTATACCATGAACCGATATCACTTACAATCCAATGGATGAATACAATTACGATTGTAGATAGGAATAAGCTGGCAATATTTACCTTCTTTAATAAGAAACGACCTGCTAAAACCATTAATGCAATTGCAAGGTATGTCCAAAGTTCTTGAACTAAAAACATATCTACATACTGTTTATAGATGGTTGTATAAAGTATTAAATCGCTTAAAAACAAACTCAATAGCGGAAAAGCGAATGCTTTAAGATGATCTTTAAAATATGCTCCTCCAAATAAAGCTACGGCTCCTATTGATGAAAAATTAGCAAACTTTAATTCATCTGAGTTGAATGTTACCAGTAAACGTAAAGCCGTTATTGCCAATATCATTAACAACAAAATTAAAGTGCGTGGATTAAATTTTAAATGAGACATGCTATTTCTGGTTAATATTTAAACAAAGTTAAATTTTTATTAGCGGATATTAAAACTTACACCTGTATTAAAGTTGAAGCCCAAACTATTGTAACCAATAATTTCGCTGTATTTTTCGTTCAGAATGTTTTTTGCATCAAAAAATATCTTTACGCGTTTCTTTGCCAATGCATATTCGGCATAAGCATTTAACAATTTATAAGCAGGTAGATTGTCGACTGTATACGTGTTAAAATTACCATCGGTACGTTTGCCGAAATAACGGTAATTTGCACTCACATATAAATTGCTTGTTGCCTGTGCACCTGCAGTAATGCCAAATGTATGTTTTGGTCTGCGGAAAAGATAGTTAGCAACGGCATTATCAACAAAGTTGAACTCATTGCCTTCCACATAAGCGTAATAGCCATTAATGTTAAACACACTGAATTTAACTGCTGGTTCAACTTCGAAACCTTTGGTTTTCTGACTTACCTGGTTAATGTATCCGTTAGGGTAAGCATAAATAATGGCGTCAGTTAAATCACGTTTGTAACCTGCTAAACGTAAGCTAAATTTGTCGCCAGCAAAGCTAAAATTAACGCCAGCTTCGTAATTCTTCGATTTTTCCGGCTTTAAATCCAAATTAGCGCCAAACTGACCAAAAAGCATGTTTAAGGTAGGAACTTTAAATGCTGTTGAAACCGTTCCAAATAATTTTATCTCTTTAATGACATTGATGCTTGGGGTAATTGAGTAGGTATAGTTTTCGCCATATTGTTCGTGTTTATTGTAACGTCCGCCTACTTCAAGGTTAAACACACTTAAATCGTGTAAGAATAATGATCCGTAAGCGGCAAAAATGTTGGTTTCCGGTTTATTTGTTGCTGATGATAATTTCATCACACGGTTATCGATACCCACCAATAAATCGAGTTTGTTACCCAATTTTTGGTTGTAGAATAAATCCAATAGTGATACCCTTCCTTCGTTAATGCTTGGGTACTGGCTATGCGCATCGTTTCTGGTACTTTCGAAACTATAGTTTAACGTTACTTTACCAGTTGCAAATTCGTATTTGGCATTGGTACCTGCAGCAAATTTTTTTAGGATAGAATAATTGTTTGCATCGGTAAAAGCGCCACCATCAAACTTGTAATTACCATAATAGTAGCGTACAAATGGATTTACAGAGAAATGATTATCCAGTTTGATTCCGAAATTCGCATTTAAGGCATCAGTTTTAAAGCCGTCTTTATCAAATACGGCTGTACTTCCCACTGGTGTTGCCGCTTCTGAAATTCCATCGGTTTTGGTGTGGGTATAGTTAATATTATACGAAAAACCTTCAACACCACCGTTTAAACCAATGGTTCCTTTGTAAGTTTCGTAACTGCCTGCACTGGCCACGCCATAAATGGTATTGCCTTTTGGACCACCTTTTTTAGTGATGATATTGATTACTCCTGCAACGGCATCAGAACCATAAATGGTAGACTGACCGCCTCTTAAAATTTCGACATGATCGATCTGATCGATAGAAATCAATCTTAAATCGAATGCACCTCCGTTTCCTGATGGATCGTTTTGCACAATACCATCGATTAAAACCACGGCATAAGCACTTCCTGCACCTCTAAAAAATACCGATTTGTTTAATCCCGGATTGCTGCTTGAACCTGCTACAATAATCCCTGCCTGCTCGCTAATAAGTTCCGGCAATGATTTTCCGTTACTGCGCTGCAATACTTCACGACTGATGATCGTAACCACTTTACCTGTCTGTGATTGTTTCTGGTCATTTTTTGTTGCAGAAATTACAACATCTTTGAGCTGCAAACTATCTTGTGTTTGAGCGTTAGCCACCTGGCTAATCATTAACTGCGCTAGCCCTAAACTGGCTACAGTTAGCATTCTTTTTTTGTTCATTTGATTGTGGTTTTGCCCACAGCCAACAGATAGAAAAGGAAATGAAAATACGAAAAACGTTAAGTATCTCAGTCCTAGCTTCAATCCCCGAAAGCTATGAAATTAAATGCTGAAGGCAGGTCTTCTGACTTACTCCCGGGTTTCCGGCCTTCCCATCCCGACAAGTCGGAACAGTGGCAGATTGATTGGAAATCCGTTATGGAGCTTACAGCTGCGGGACAGTTACAGATTTACACTGTATTCCCTTTTAATTCCGGGTGTAAAGCCGGAAACCAAAAGCGCTGCAAAAGTAACAAAATTAAGCAACATGTAAAATGCATGATGGAAAATGGTGGTTTTAATAGAAAAACCTAAATTAGGAATCAAATTTTCACCCATGAGAAGAATATTAATTGTTACATTTTCATTAATAAGCCTATCTGTTATGGCGCAAAAAACCGATACTGTTTTTTTGAAGAAACTGATGGAGTCTAAGCCTGAGCTTTTTTCTACTATACTTAGTCATCCTGATCAAAACCAGATCCAGATTCTCTATACACAGGTTAACCGTGATGCGAAGAATAAACCCACTTTTAAAACCTTTAGCTACAATCTAGCTCCGCATCATTATTTTTATCCTGCGAGTACGGTTAAACTAGCCGCTGTAATTTTTGCCTTGGAAAAAGTAAACCGCTTAAAAAATAAAGGCTTAACGGCTAAGAGTACCATGATTACTGATAGTGCCTATAGAGGGCAAACAAAGGTTTTAACAGATATAAGTGCTAAAAATGGGCTTCCATCAATAGAACATTACGTTAAAAAGATTTTGCTTACCAGTGATAATGATGCTTTTAACCGTTTATTTGAGTTTATTGGTCGTACAGAGATTAATGAAAAACTGAAAGCGAACGGATTAAACGATAGCCGCATTTTAAACCGCCTGGCTATTGGCGATGCAGGAGAATCAGCTAAACATACCAATCCCATCAAATTTTACAATGGCGAACAATTGGTGTATGATCAACCGGCACAATACGATTCAAAAGAATATGAATTAAAATTAAGCAACCTGGTAATGGGTACCGGATACATGGATAGTACCAACAAGCTGGTAAACAAACCTTTCAGTTTAGCGGGCAAAAACGCTTTCGCCATTAACGATCAACAGAAACTGATGCAGAAATTGATTTTTCCTGATGCTTTTCCGGTTAAAGAACGGTTTAACCTTACTAAAGAAGATTATAAACTCATTTATACTTATATGAGTAAGTATCCAACCGAAAGTGATTTTCCTAAATACGATCAGAAAGAATTTTGGACTACCTATGCAAAAATGTTATACTATGGACGGGAACAGGTAACTCCTGATCCAAATATCCGCATCTTCAATAAATATGGAGATAGCTATGGCTACATCATTGATAACTCTTATTTCGTTGATTTTAAAAATGGAATTGAATATTTCCTAACCGCGGTTGTTCATAGTAATGAGGATGGCATATTTAACGATAATAAATACGAGTATGATACAGTTTGTTTCCCCTTTACGAAAAACCTGGGCAGAACCATTTACGAATTGGAACTAAAAAGAGCTAAAAAACATAAGCCCGATTTAAGTAAATTTAAGATGGATTACACTTATTAAAACCTTTCTCATCTTTTAAGGTTTATTGCGTATTAATTGTATAAAAAACTATACATTAATTAAAAAATAATATATTCGCATTTCAAAATTAAAGGATACATCTCTAATGGCTAAACTATTAATAATTGATGATGAGCGTGCGATAAGGAGTACCTTACGCGAAATTCTGGAGTACGAAAATTACGATGTTGAAGATATCGATAACGGCATTGATGGCCTCGAAATGATCAAAAAAGGAAATTTCGACCTGGTACTTTGCGATATCAAGATGAATAAGATGGATGGTATGGAAGTCCTGGAACAGGCACAGATCATTAAACCCGATTTGCCATTCATTATGATATCTGGTCATGGAACAGTTGAAACTGCCATTGAAGCCAGTAGAAAAGGAGCTTTTGATTTTATTTCGAAACCACCTGACTTAAACAGGTTATTAATTACGGTCCGTAATGGTTTAGACCGTGGAAATTTAGTTACCGAAACCAAGGTTTTAAAACGTAAAGCAAGTAAAACCCGAGAGATTTTAGGCGAATCGGAAAGCATTTCTAAAATTAAAGAAACCATAGAACGTGTGGCTCCTACTGAAGCCCGTGTATTAATTACGGGCGCAAATGGTAGTGGTAAAGAATTGGTAGCCCGTTGGTTACATGAAAAATCGAACCGTGCCGATAGCCCTCTAATTGAGGTGAATTGTGCTGCTATCCCATCGGAACTGATTGAAAGTGAATTGTTTGGCCACGAGAAAGGTTCATTTACCTCTGCTGTTAAACAACGTATTGGTAAATTTGAACTGGCTAATGGTGGTACTCTATTTTTGGATGAGATTGGCGATATGAGTCTTTCTGCCCAGGCGAAAGTTTTACGTGCCTTACAAGAGCATAAAATTTCGCGTGTAGGTGGCGAAAAGGAAATTGAAGTAAATGTTCGTGTTTTAGCGGCAACCAATAAAGATTTAATGAAAGAAATCGAAGATGGTAACTTCCGTATGGATTTATACCACCGGTTAAATGTAATCAATATCCATGTTCCACATTTAACGGAGCGTACAGATGATATTCCAGTTATTGCGCAAAACTTTTTGGAAAATATTTGCAGCGATTATGGAATGCCTGTGAAGAAAATAAATGAAGCAGGTATGGCTGCTTTAAAGGCCTTACCGTGGACAGGTAACGTACGTGAATTACACAACATGATTGAACGATTGATTATTTTGAGTGATAAGGTAATTACCGAAAATGATGTACGTGCATTCGCTAATCCAGGCGGTGGTACAAACATTGGTGCCGCAACCAGTGCGCAGATTGCCGGTGCTGGCGGTTCGAATCTGGCTTTTTCTTTCGATTCGTTCAATAACTTCCAGGATTATAAAGATCACGCAGAGCGAGAATTCATCAAATTCAAGCTGGAAAAGAACAATTGGAATGTATCAAAAACGGCGGATGAGATTGATATCCAAAGAAGTCATTTGTACAGTAAAATTGAGAAATTCGGCTTAAAAAGAGCTGAGTAAGGCGTAACTGTAAGTGCCATTAGTTTAAGGAGAAAACAAAAATATTGTCATCCTGAGCATGTCGAAGGAAAAATATTTTTGTTTTCGACTATAAAAAGTCTTCGACAAGCTCAGACTGACAACTGAAATTAAAAGATTTCTCCTCCAAAGGAGTTCCTTTGGAACACTACAGTCGAAATGACAATCTCCCAGGATTTAGGACTAGCCCATGTAATCATTCTGCCTCATCAACAATGCCCGGTATTTATTAAAAATGGCGGTTTTAGAAACGAACCCCAAATAT
The DNA here is from genome assembly GCF_018613605.1 of Pedobacter sp. ISL-64. Classification (GTDB taxonomy): domain Bacteria; phylum Bacteroidota; class Bacteroidia; order Sphingobacteriales; family Sphingobacteriaceae; genus Pedobacter. The sequence goes on from NZ_JAGGPU010000008.1 coordinate 32,390, forward strand.
TGGTTCTGCGCAGTTAATACGGGTAAAATCCATACATTATCTTGCTCCATCTTTTCTAATACCATTTTCAGATCATCATTTTCGGTGACGGCGTTCGGTGCAGGCTGTACCAAATAAGAAGCTAGCAAATTTTCCTTATCAGGGTGATTAATCATTTCGTTAAATAGCTCTTCTATATAAATGATGCCCTTAAAATCGCCCAGCTCGTCTGTTACAGCGCAAATGTTTTTACGGGATTGCATAATCTCGTTCATCTTAGCCGAAATCAGATCGTTCATACGTAATTGAGGATAAGTTTTCTCGATCAAATACTTTAGTTTCATTTGGTTTAAAACCGTTGTATCCTTATCCTCATGAGATAATAACTCACCCTTATCGGCAAGTGCTTTAGTATAAATAGAATGTTTTTGCGAGCTGCGGTTAATGGCATAAGAAATGGCAGTGGTAATCATCAGCGGTACCATTAAGATATATCCACCAGTGATTTCGGCAATCAGGAAGATGCCAGTTAAGGGAGCATGCATAATAGAGCCCAAAGCAGCCGCCATACCTGCAACAATAAAGTTCGAAACATTTAATTGCGCCAAACCAGATAGATTTACCACATAGGCAAAGATAAACCCGATTAAACCGCCCATAATTAAACTGGGCGCAAACGTTCCGCCGTTACCACCAGCGCCCAAGGTAACCAAAGTCGCTATCGACTTCATGAAAATAGTTACTACTGTAAACAACACCACTAAAGCCGGAATGGTATTGTAATCGGCGAAGATACTATTATTGATCACTGTTTGGTAATCGCCTTTTAACAGTCCCTTTATTGTGATATAACCTTCGCCGTAAAGTGTTGGGAATAGAAAAACCAAAACTCCAAGCATTAAACCACCCACAATAACTTTGGTATAAGGATGTTTTATTTTATAGAATAATCCTTTTACAGCATAATTGGCTTTTGTAAAATAAATGGAGAATAAGCCGATAAAACAAGCCAGTATCACATAATAAAACAATGCGTTCACCTTCCATCCTTCTGTAACCAAAAAGAAAAGTTGCTGTGTGTAGAATAATCTTGCTACTACTGCAGCTGTTGCAGCCGATAATAAAAGCGGGATAAACGCAGGAATGGTAAACTCTGGTAATAAAATTTCGATAGCAAATACAATCCCAGCCACTGGACTATTAAATGCTCCTGCAATACCTGCTGCTGCGCCACAGGCCACTAGCATGGTAATTTCGCGATAAGATAAACCAAGTAAACGGCCAAGGTTTGAGCCTATTGCAGACCCACTTGTAACAATTGGTGCTTCCAAACCTGTTGAACCACCAAAACCTACCGTAACGGCTGCGGTAATAATCTGCGAATAAATATTGTGTGCTTCTACCTTGCTCGATTTTTTCGAAATGGCATAAAGCAATGGGGTTAAACCAGTTTCGAATTTAGTTTTACGGATAAAATACTTGATGTACAAAACCGTTAAGAAAATACCGATCATCGGAAACACAAAATACAGGTAGTATTTATATTTCCAATGCCAATCTGATTGAAGAAATTCTTCGATGTGATGCGTTAGGCTCTTTAGAGCTGCGGCGGCTAATCCTGCTAAAACCCCAACAATTACAGCGAGGATAATTAAGAAATTACGGTTTGATATTTTAGATTTTCGGTACTGATTAACCTGATCAAGGTAATTTACAAATCTGATATACATCCTATTGTTTTTTAATAGAGGGCGAATGCCCAAAAGTAACAAAAACAACAAGAGAAGCCAATTTAAAGGCTTCCTTTATGCATCAAATTTATCCAATAACTTAATTAAGGTTGCGAAATCTTTTGGGTATGGTGCATCGATCACAATATCTTTGTCGTCTAATCCTTTAAAAACCAGGTGCCTGGCGTGTAATGCGAAACGTTTCATAATGGGTTGCTCCTCTTCGCCTTTTGTTAATTTATAACCTCTCTTAATTGACGAAAGAAAAACAGGTTTCCCTTTGTACATATCATCGCCAACAATGGCTGCCCTTTGTGTTGCTAAGTGAATACGGATCTGGTGCATACGACCAGTTATTGGCTTGCACTCAACCAATGTATAATGTTTGTAGTATTTTAACGAATCGAAAATGGTTTCTGCTCTTTTACCTTCTGCCCTATCAATGGTTACATTTTTATTGCCATCGTTCAAGATCGGAAGATCAACTGTTAACTGGTCGAAAATGACATGCCCATCTACTACCGCATGATAGGTTTTATTCACCTTTCTTCTTTCGAACTGCATAGAAGCATGACGGTAACCTTCTGGATTTTTGGCGATAATTAAAGCGCCAGAAGTTTCTTTATCCAAACGGTGACAAACCTGTGCATCATCGCTATACTGTTTGGCCAGGCGTAACACATTGGTTTCTCCAGATCCACCACGTTCATCGAGCGAGGCTAAAAATGGAGGTTTATTGATAACAATAAAATCGTTGTCTTCGAAAAGAATAAGGTCTTTAAAATTGGGAAACTTCAAACTGTGCTGTAATTAATGAAGCGCAAAAATACGATTTTATTTTTTCTTATAGTCGGCGTTGCCTTTAATTTATTCATCTTGCCAGCGCGAGTAATCGTCATTTCGACTGAAGCGCAGCGAAATGGAGAAATCTGAATCAGTAGATTTCTCCACTGCGGTCGAAATGACGAGAAATAAAAAAAGCCGTTCCGATGTAAAATCGGAACGGCTTAATATCTTTAAGTTAAATTTATGATAACTCAAACTTATAACCTACTCCTTTTACGGTTGACACATAAGTTTCGCCTAATTTTTCTCTTAGTTTACGGATGTGAACATCAATAGTTCTATTGGTTACAACTACCGAATCTTCCCAGATATTTTTAAGGATCGATTCGCGGGTATAAACTTTTCCTGGTTTTGATGCCAACAAGTATAAAAGTTCAAATTCTTTTTTTGCCAATACCACTTTATTACCGCCTTGAAAAACCAAATAAGCTTCACGGTCGATTACTAAATCGCCAATTTCCAATTTGTTCTCAGATATTTCTTCTGTTCCTGTATTTCTTCTTAAAATCGCATTAATTCGGCTAACTAAAGCACGTGGCTTAATCGGTTTTGCGATATAATCATCAGCACCCACATTAAAACCTGCTATTTCTGAATACTCTTCACTTCTGGCGGTTAAAAAAACCATAAATGTATTTTTGAATTCGGGTATTGCACGCATTAAACGGCAAGCCTCAATTCCATCCATTTTAGGCATCATAATATCCAGAATAATCAAATCCGGATGCACCTTTTTCGCAACAGTAATTCCTTCTTGGCCATTGGTAGCTGTGAAAACCTGATAACCCTCTTTTTTAAGGTTATATTCAATAAGCTCCAGAATATCTGGTTCATCATCAACAATTAATATTTTCTGACCTGCGTTGTTCATAGTTAAATATTTGTTACGAAAGTAGTGTCTATGATGCAATATTTAGTTAAGCCTAAGTTAAGAAATTGTTAATTACTTAAATTAGTTTAACATGGATTTTGTTTTAAAGTAACGTTTTAGCTAAAAAGGTCTCTAATTCGTCGCCACGCAGGTTTTTAGCAATTATTTTTCCAGAGGGATCAACTAAGTAAGAAGTTGGGATAGCCTGTACCTGGTATTTTTTTACGGTTGCACCGTTAAAATCTTTTAATTCGGAAACGTGCGCCCAGGTTAATCCATCTGCTTTCACCGCACCTAACCATGCTGCCTTGTCGGTGTCTAGCGAAATGCCGATGATATCAAAGTTCTTATTTTTATATTTATCGTAAACCTTAACCACATTCGGATTTTCCTGGCGGCAAGGCTGGCACCATGATGCCCAAAAATCAATCAGTACGTATTTTCCCTTATAGTCTGATAAACTTACAGGTTTGTCGTCAGCTGTATTAATGGTGAATGCCGGAGCAACCTGCCCTACCTGAACCGCTTTTAAAAGTGCCATTTGTTTTACAAAAGTATCAACTGTAGCATTGCCTTTAATTTCTTCTTTCACTTCATCCGCAAATTGTACGAGTTCTGCTTCAAATTCCTGCGGACTCAAAGTATTCATGGCATAGAAACTGGCAAGCGTACCTTTATTGTCTTTAGCAAATTTTATGATCTGCGTGTTTAATTGATTGATATACGATTCGTACTGAGGTTTCATTGCTTCTAGCACAGCTGCCCTGTTTTGAGGTTGTGTTGCCACTTTTGCTTCGAAATCGGCCTGTAGTTTTTCTACCTGTTTGGCAAAGTTGTTTCTAATCGTATTTAGTTCTGATAATTTTTCTACCTCATTTGCCCCCGAAATTTTATATGCCATTGTTTTGTCGGCTAAATCAGCTTCTAATTTAATGTCGTCGCCATTTTTTGCAATTAACATAAACTCATGATTACCTACAGATACCCTAAAGAAATCAACCGATGGGGTTTTGCGGATGAATTTAAATTCACCTTTTTCTGATAGATTGGTAGAATCGATTGCAACCATATTGCTATTTTGCATCCCGTATAAAAATACTTTCTTCTCCGTGCCTGGGTTTTGGAAAGTTCCGTCAATCGTAAAGCTATCTTTGGGTTTACATGCAGTGAAGGCAATCGCGATCAGCATAATCAGGCTTAATTGTTTTAATCTCATTATTTCAGTTTTTCAAGTATTAATTCATTTAATTTTTTAGCATCAGCTTTTCCTTTGGCTAATTTCATTACATCACCAACAAACAAACCTAAAACGCCCTTTTTGCCTTTCTTGTACGCTTCTACCTGTTGTGGATATTTATTTAACACTTCATCAATAAAACTACTTAATTCGTCTCCGTTTTCAGAGATCAGTAAGTTTAATGACTGTGCCAAACCAGTAACATTTGCATTTTCTTCCAGCTCAACAGCTGGTAATAATTGTTGAATGGCAATTTGCTGTGTGATTTTTTTATCATCAACCAGATTGATAGCTTCTGCCAGTTGTGCTGGATTGACTTTGAAATCAGAGATCGTTATCCCTTTTTCATTTAAAACAGCTCTAATCGGACCAATTAACCAATTAATTAAGCTTTTTTTATTGTGAACGACTGATTGTGCCTGGTTAAAGTAGTTTAACAGGTCTAAATCTTCGGCAAAAAGAGCCGCATCAGCTTTACTGATCCCAAAATCAGCAACCATCTGCTGAGAAATTTCATTTGGCAAAGCCGGCATTAAAGATTTAATCTCTGCTAACCAATCATCAGAAATATAAATGGGTTGCAGATCTGGATCTGAAAAATATCGATAATCATTCGCCTCCTCTTTAGTACGCATCGGTGATGTAGTGCCTTTATCAGCATCAAAATTCAATGTGCTCTGAATAATTCTTCCCCCATTGCTAATCACTTCTACCTGACGGCCAAATTCGAAATCCATCGCTCTACGTACATTACGCATCGAGTTTAGGTTTTTTACTTCACAACGTGTTCCAAATTCGGTAGTGCCCTGTGGGCGTATAGAAATATTGGCATCGCAGCGCAAACTACCTTCTTCCATATTGCCATCGCTTACATTTAAATGCCTCACCAGTTTCCTGATTTCGCTTAATAAAACAGATGCTTCTTCCGAACTGCGAATGTCAGGTTCGGTTACAATTTCAATTAAAGGTACACCCGCACGGTTCAAATCAACCAGCGAATAGTTATCATCCTGATCATGGATACTTTTTCCGGCATCTTCTTCAAGGTGAATGCGATTGATTCCGATTTTCTTCGTAGAACCATCAGCCAGTTGCAGCTCCAGAAAACCATTTACACAGATGGGTTGATTATCCTGCGTAATCTGATAACCTTTTGGCAAGTCGGCATAGAAATAGTTTTTCCTATCAAAATGGTTGGTCTGGTTAATGGTACAGTTTAAAGCCAGACCGATACGGATTGCTTTTGCTACTACTTCTCTATTTAACTTCGGTAAGGCTCCAGGCAATGCCAGCGAAACCGTAGATATATTTTGATTGGGTAAAGCCCCGAAAGATGCACTATCAGCAGAAAATATTTTAGTGTTGGTGTTTAACTGAACGTGGATTTCTAGTCCTGAAACGAGTTCGTAATTGTTTTCGGATGTTCCTAAACTCATATTAAAATGATCCCTTTAAATGTATTATGGAGGCAAATATAGTTAAAGAATGTTAAATGAAATTGCTTTAATTAAACTACCGTGCACAGCTATTGTCTATCTCAGCAAACACACAAAAGAAACCTTTAATTAAAAAACATTATGAAAAAGTTAGTTTTATTTGCTGCAGTTCTGATGGTTTCATTATTCAGCATAAACAATGCAAAAGCACAGGTTAGCTTAAATATCAATATTGGTTCTCAGCCAGTTTGGGGACCAACAGGATACAATCATGTAGATTATTATTATTTTCCTGATATAGATGCTTATTATTATGTGCCTTCTGCAAAATACATTTACTCGAATGGCGGACGTTGGGTTTGGGGAAACAGCTTGCCTGCTCAATATAGGAACTTTGATTTATACCGCGCCTATAAAGTGGTAATCAACGAGCCAAAACCATATGTAAGAAACAATATTTATGTAACCAAATACGGTAAATATAAAAATTATGGTGGTCGCCAAGGTATTATAAGAGATAGTCGTGATACCAAATATTATGTAGTTAAAGGACATCCAAACTATAATGGGAACAAAACTGTAGTGATTAATAATAACCGCCCTGTACGTAGGGAGAAAACTGTTGTAAGGGTAAATCAAAATTCAAGGTCTGCCCGCAACAATGAACACAAAACTGATAACAAAGGTGGGAATGGCCGTGCTGAAAGAAATAACAGTCAAGGCCGTGGTAACGAGCGCCATTAATATTAATATTTGGTTGTAAATAAAGGAGCTTTGAGAGAGGCTCCTTTTTTGTTCACTTAATTTTGGCACGTGGTTTGGCTATATATAATAAACACTAAATGAATTGATTATGAAAAGATTATTTTTAATGGCTGCATTGATGATGGTTTCATTGTTCAGCATCCCCGCTAAAGCACAGTTAAATGTGAATGTTAACATCGGTTCGCAGCCGCTTTGGGGACCAACAGGTTATGATCATGTAGATTATTATTATCTACCTGATGTAGAAAGTTATTATTATGTTCCACAAAAGCAGTTTGTTTACTTAAATGGAAACGATTGGACTTTTGCAAATTCTTTACCTGCCAGATATGGTAATTACAATTTATACAATGGTTATAAAGTTGTAATCAATTCGCCTAAGCCCTATTTAAATTTCAAGAATGATAAGGTAAAATATGCAAAATACAAAGGTAACAAAGGGCAATTTGTAATTAGGGATAGCCGTGACAGTAAATATTATGTCGTAAAAGGACATCCTCATGGTATGCCCCCTGGACAGGCTAAAAAGATTTATGGAAAACAGAATAATGGAAATAACGGAAAGGGCCATGGAAATGGTAAAGGAAAACACTAATCTATAACCTTTACTGCTTTATTAAGGAGTTTCGAAAGAGGCTCCTTTTTTTTATATATCTGTTACAATAGAAGTTTTGGCACAGCGTTTGAATTATTGAAGTACACACAAATAAAATGGATTATTATGAAAAAGTTATTTATCATCTCCGCGATTTTAGGTATCGTGGCTTTAACATCTAATCGATCTAACGCTCAGGTAAGTATTAATGTAAATATTGGTGCGCAACCGGCTTGGGTACCTGCAGGTTATGAAAACGTTAATTATTACTATCTCCCAGAAGTTCAATCTTATTATTATGTCCCTCAAAGGCAGTTTGTTTATTTAAGCGGAAACAGATGGACAAGATCAAGGTATTTACCTGCGAGGTATAGAGGTTACGATCTGCATCACGGAAGAAAAGTAGTGGTTTATGGAAATAGTCCATATCGCAATTATAATACTCACAGAGTAAGTTATTCACATCATAATAATTATTACCGCTCATCTTATGGTGGTGGAAACCGAGTACGTTATAGCTCGCCAAGAAATAATTACAGATCTTACCGCGTAGATAACAGATACCATGATAGAAGCGTAAATTCAAGTTTATTCTCTAGAGGGCATAGAGAAAAACATGGCAGACATTAAAATAAAAAAGAGGCTTTAGGGCCTCTTTTTTATTGGTATCTAGTCATGCTAATCCGATAGCTATCGGATTTAGTTCAGCATCTTTCAATCAATGATGCGGAATAAAACTTTCCGCTTTTTCCAGAACAATTTTTAAGCCAGCCGGGTTTTTACCGCCTGCGGTAGCATAAAACGGTTGTCCACCACCGCCACCTTGGATTTCTTTACCCAACTCGCGAACAATATTAGAAGCATTTAATCCCTTTTTCACCAGGTGATCAGAAAGCATTACGGTAATTCCCGGTTTGCCATCAATTTCTGTAGTAAAAACCAGAAACAGGTTATCAACCATGTCTTTCAAAGAGAAAGCAAGATTTTTAACTGCATCAGCACTCTGTAGATCAATGTGTTTAGCAATCAGGTTAATACCGTTAATCCCTCTTACATGATGAACGATTTCATGCTTTAAGGTGTTTACCCGTTCTATTGTCGACTTTTCAATTTCCTTTTTCAGTTTTGCATTTTCATCCAACAATGCTTGAACGGACGCCGATAGATCTTTACTTCCGTTTAGCAATGCTTTTAAATGACCAAGTTCCTTTCTTTGGTCTAAGAAGTATTGTTCAGCTTTATCAGCAGTAATGGCTTCGATACGACGAACTCCAGCTGCTACAGCACTTTCAGAAACAATTTTAAATGAACCGATCTGCCCGGTAGCTTTTACGTGTGTACCACCGCAAAGTTCTTTAGAGAAATGGTCGTCAAAAGTAATCATGCGGACAAAATCGCCGTATTTTTCGCCAAATAAAGCCGTTACACCACTTTCAATGGCATCTTGATAAGGAACGCTACGCTGTTCCTTTAATTTAATGTTCTGACGGATTTTCTGATTCACAATTACCTCAATCTGAGCTAATTCCTCATCAGTAACTTTAGCAAAGTGAGAAAAATCGAAACGCAGGTAATCTGCATTCACCAACGAACCCTTTTGGTTAACATGTTTGCCTAAAACTTGTTTTAATGCCGCATGCAGTAAGTGTGTGGCAGAGTGGTTATCTTCAGTTAAAATACGTTTATCTTCATCTACAACAGCCCAAAATTTACCTTCTAAATTATCGGGTAAGATATCGGTAAAATGAACAGTTAAGCCATTTTCTTTTTTGGTATCGGTAATGTCTACCCAAAACTGCCGACTGTGATCTTCTAAACGGCCGGTATCTCCTACCTGACCACCGCTTTCAGCATAAAAAGGTGTTTGGCGTAAAACAATCTGGTATTGTTCTTTGCCTTTGGCTTTTACTTTACGGTATTTTAAAATCTCAGTTTCAATTTCTAAGTCATCATAGCCTACAAATTCGCTTTGATCTTCTGCATTAACTAAAATCCAGTCACCAGTATCAATTGCAGTAGCGGCTCGAGAACGATTTTTTTGTTCACCAAGAGCAGTATTAAAGCCATCAATATCGACAGTAAAATCTCTTTCTTTGCCTATAAGAATTGTTAAGTCAATAGGAAATCCATCAGAGTCATATAATTCGAATGCAAAGCTTCCATCCATTACAAAAGAGTTAGCAATTTTATCTAGAACATTTTCTTTAGTAAGAGAATCCCATTTACTAATATCATATCCCCTTTCTAAATACTTTTTTCGCTCATAATCTAAAACTTTATTAATCCCCCTACCCAAAGTCCTCAAAAAAGAAACTTCTTCTTCCAGCACTACTTTCTGAACGAAATCCTGTTGCGAAATCAGTTCATCAAATACACCTTTAAATTGCTCAGCCAATAAAGGAACCAATTGATTTAGGAAAGGCTCTTTAAAGTTTAAGAAAGTATAAGCATACCGTACGGCCCTGCGTAAAATCCTGCGGATTACATAACCCGCTTTATTATTAGAAGGTAACTGACCATCGGCAATAACAAAGGAGATAGCACGGATGTGATCGGCCATAACACGCATGGCGATATCGGTTTTCTCGTCAGCACCATATTTAATGCCAGATTTTTCTGCAATAAACTGAATCATCGGCTGGAAAACATCGGTATCGTAGTTAGAGGTTTTTTCCTGTAAAACACGTACCAAACGCTCAAAGCCCATTCCTGTATCAACGTGTTTAGCTGGTAAACTTTGCAAAGAACCATTTTTTAAACGGTTAAACTGCATAAATACATTATTCCAGATCTCGATTACCTGAGGATGATCCGCATTTACTAAAGTAGCACCATCAACTAAAGCTTTTTCTTCATCAGTACGGCAATCTACATGGATTTCAGAACATGGTCCGCATGGCCCGGTATCGCCCATTTCCCAGAAGTTGTCTTTTTTATTTCCAGGTAAAATGTGGCTTTCATCAACATATTGTTTCCAAAGATCGTAAGCTTCCTGATCTTTTTCCAGACCTTCTTTTTCATCGCCTTCAAAGTAGGTGACATATAATTTTTCTTTCGGGATTTTGTAAACTTCTGTCAATAGTTCCCAACTCCAGGCAATAGCTTCTTTTTTGAAATAATCGCCAAAACTCCAATTACCCAACATTTCGAACATGGTGTGGTGGTAAGTATCAATACCTACTTCTTCCAGATCGTTATGTTTGCCCGAAACACGTAAACAACGTTGTGTATCAGCAACACGAGAATATTTTATGGCCGCCTCTCCTAAAAACAGATCCTTAAACTGGTTCATACCCGCATTGGTAAACATTAAAGTGGGGTCGTTTTTAACCACAATCGGTGCGGAAGGAACAACATGATGTTGTTTCGATTCAAAAAAACTAAGGAATGCCTGTCTAATCTCTTTTGCTGTCATTTCAATATTATTGGAGGGAACAAAATTAAAATTTTATTGCGTTATTAAGGAAAAATCGAGCTACATTTGAATACTTTAATTAATCGATATAAGACACTCATAATCAAGCACAAAATATGCCGTATAAAGAAAGAGACATTAATAAAATGTATTATACCATGGGCGAAGTGACTGAAATGTTTAATGTTAACGCATCTCAGATCCGTTTTTACGAGAAGGAATTCGATATCCTACAGCCCAAGAAAAATAAAAAAGGCAACCGTCTTTTTACTCCAGAAGACATCGAAAATCTAAAGATCATCTTCAACCTTGTTGATGAAAAAGGATTTACATTAAAAGGTGCCAAAGACTATTTAAAGAATAATAAAACAGGCGTTAGAGAGAATCAAAAAATTATAGATTCGTTAGAAAAACTGAAAGGTTTTTTGGTAAACCTGGCAGAAGAACTGTAAATATTTTATTTCCTTTATCATTATCAATTTTCTTTGTATTACTCCTATGTAATTAGAAAAATACATTTTTTGTAGTTTTCTAATTATTTTTCTATATTAGCAAAACCAAAACATCAATCACCCCTATTTTTTATTAACTGGTATAAACCCTGATTATGAAAATATGGTATGTATTGTTGCTTGTCTTTTTCCTCTATTTTTTATTTTCCCAAAACCATTTGGGTGGCTGTTTATCTGCCATAGTTAATCATTTCTTTCTTCGAGAAAATTCTTTTGGAATTACATTGATCCCTAACAGAGAAATGGTAACTGCATGGGCTGTTAACCTTTATGATAAATTTCTAATTGGAGGTGGCTATGCGGTTTAAGAGCTTAATTGTTGCATTTGTAATGATTGGATTCATGGCGAATGCTCAAATCAATACTGAGGAAACAGATACACGTGATATTTTGGAGAGTATGGCCGAAAACCTCCCCGATGATTACGATATGACTGAACTGATTGATGTATTGGAAAAATATCGTAAACATCCAATTAATCTAAATCGTACTTCAGTTGAAGAATTAAAAACTTTGGTTTTCCTTTCCCCTCTACAGATTGGTAATTTCTTTACACATCTAAAGGAAAATGGTCAGCTTACAGATGTACTGGAATTACAAAGTATTGACGGTTTTGATATTAAAACCGTGCATAATCTCCTCCCATTTGTAACGTTGACCAATATCGCTGAATACCAGCAGCTCAATTTTAAAAACATTGTACGTACTGGTGAAAATGATTTGATGATGCGCTTTGCCCAGGCCCTACAAAAACAAAAAGGTTATACAGATTTACCCGGGAACCGGTATTTAGCTTCGCCGGAAAGATTTCAGATGCGCTACAGATATCATTATAGCTCAATTCTATCAGCAGCCATTACTTTAGACAAAGATGCTGGTGAAAAATTTATAGGCAAGCCTTTCGATTTTTATTCGGGCAATATCGCGTTATTCAAATTGGGTAGGCTAAAAAAACTGGTAGTTGGCGATTATACATTGCAATTTGGGCAGGGCTTAACACTATGGTCGGGTTTTTCTTTTGGCAAAGGTCCTGATGTAACCAGCGTAGCTAAAAAAGATTTAGGTTTAAGGCCTTATAACTCCACGAATGAATATTCTTTTTTTAGAGGAAGCGCTGCAACGATTAACTTATTTAAAAATGTAGACATTACCCCTTTTGTTTCGTTCCGCAATCTTGATGCTAGCCAAAAATTAGATTCAGAAGGAAATTTAGTTCAGGCCACCATTAATCAAACTGGTTTACATAGAACCCCTACTGAGATTAAGAATAAAGGCGTTTTAGCGCAAAGCGTATTTGGTACCACAGTTCAATATGCCAAAAACGAATTTGCTGTTGGCGCAATTGCTTACCATACTCGTTATAAGAGCCGTTTTATTACACAAACAGCAGCTTACGATCGATATAGTTTCACAGGTAAAGCGCTAACCAATTTGGGGTTGTTTTACAATTATACATATAAAAATATGTACCTCTATGGCGAGGCAGCCAAGGGTTTAGGTGGTGGCATTGCCTATATTAACGGTGTCCTCATTAGTTTGTCACCAACAGTTTCTGCTGCTTTAACTTATCGCGATTATGATAAAGATTATCATAGTTTCTTTAATCAGGCAGTATCCGAATCGAGCGAAGCCGTAAATGAAAAAGGATTGTATGCTGGCCTAAATATTAATCCCAATAAACAATGGGCTTTTTCTTTCTATGGTGATTATTTTCGGTTCCCGTGGTTAAAGTACCGTGTTGATGAGCCATCAAAAGGTTACGAGATTTTAACCCAGGCCGTTTATACACCAAGCAAAACCTTTAAAATTTTAGTCCGATTTAAAACAGAACATAAACAACAAAATACGGATTTAGATGTGCCTGTTAACTTTTTAGACAATGTAAAAAGAGAAGGTTATCGGGCAGAGGCAAGCTGGCAATTGAATAATAATTGGCACTTCCAAAACAGGCTAGAGATTTCACAATATAAAAAAGGTAGTGCCAATAGAGAATTTGGTTATCTCGTTTATCAGGATGTAGACTATTCTCCAATGTTCGCTAAGCTAACAGGAAATGTAAGATTTGCCTATTTCAATACCCCAAGTTATAACAGCAGAATTTATGCCTATGAAGATGATGTTTTGTACAGTTTTGCTTTTGGAATGTATAATGGAAGAGGTTTTAGGACTTATTTTAACCTGAAATACAGTATAATTAAGAAGCTAAATGTTTGGGTTCGATATGGGTTGTTTGTTTATAAGGACGTAGAAACAGTAGGTACTTACCTGGATGAAATTAAGGGCAATAAAAAATCAGAAGTTAAAGTTCAGGTACGCTATCAATTTTAAACAATGTTTAAGTCCGAATATGTTTTTGTCAGGATCCTGTTTCCTTTTCTTTTAGGTATCTGCATTTTTTATTTTTTTCCAAAAAGCATAGGTATTCAATGGTGGGCCTCAGTCTTACTTGTTGTTTTACTGTGCATTTTATTGTTGAATATTACTTATAAAAAATTAAATGTTTACCGTTACAAGGGAGCTGTTGGTATTTTAATTTTTACACTTTTCCTCAGCCTTGGCGGTTTACTTTGCTTGCTCCATAACGAAAGTTTAAACCAAAATTACTTTGCAAAAACGCCGTGCAGCTATTTAAAAGTTTGGGTGAACAATGAACCTCAGCAAAGTAGCAACATCTTACGTTTTAAAGCAAAGGTAGTATCGGGATATCAAAAAGACAAACAGATCAGGTTGTCGGGGCAGATGCTTCTTACCATAAAATTAGATGGTCTAAAACCTATTAAATTAAAGTATGGCGACGAAATCATGATCCCAGCTACATATACCGAAATAGAGCCTCCATATAATCCTGCAGAATTTGATTTTAAAGCCTGGCTGGGCAGTCAGAATATTTATCATCAGGCTTTTATAGATCAGAATTATATCGTTAGCAACAAAAATAATAATGGTAATCCCATTATAAAGATGGCTTTAAACTTAAGAGAAAAGCAGGTTGCAAAATACCGAAGCCTGATTAAAAGTGATGAAGCTTTTGCAGTGGCCTCTACCCTTATTTTAGGTTACCGTGCTGATTTAAGCAAAGAAACTTTATCGGCCTATTCCAAAACAGGAACCATTCATGCTTTATCTGTATCAGGAGCACACGTAGCCATTATTTATGTCGTTTTGGATTTTTTGTTCCTCTTTTTGAACAAAAATCGGGCGCTAAGGATTGTGAAACTGTTGTTAATCTGCACTTTGATTTGGGGATATGCTTTGTTAACAGGGTTATCACCTTCTGTGGTTCGCTCGGCTGTAATGATCAGTATTTTAATTACGGCTAAAGTTTTATCGAAGCAAACCAATAGTTATAATGTTTTGGCCTTTTCGGCATTTTGTCAGCTGGTTTACAATCCGTTTTTAATTTTAGATGTTGGGTTTCAGCTTTCCTATCTGGCCGTATTCGGACTAATTTATCTTCAGCCTAAAATTTATAGCCTTCTTTATACTGAACATATTTGGCTAGATAAGTTATGGAATTTCACAGCTATGTCTTTAGCCGCACAAGTAGTCACGTTTCCATTAAGCATTTACTATTTTCATCAATTCCCACTTTACTTTCTTTTTGCGAATCTTTTTATCACCATCCCATTGGTGTTAATGATGTATTTAGGAATTGCAATATTAATTCCGGCATTCAGGTTTTTAGCGGCGGTTTTCGAATGGGTAATAAATTTTACAAATGCCGTATTAAAATGGATTGCCAATTTACCATATGCCAGCTTTTCATCAATATGGATTAATTTGCCTGAATTTGCATTGTTGAGCCTATCGCTCGGGTTATTTATTTGTGCCTTGGCGAAATTAAACAAACGACTTTTGTTCTCTTCTTTAATGCTGTTTGTTTGTTATCAACTTTTGATTGTACACGATGATCTAAATGCTTTTCATCAAAGGAAAATTATTTTCTTTTCCCTAAGAAAAAACTATGCAGCTGCTTTTATTAATGGAAAAGAAGCTGTTTTGGTTTCAGATTTAAGTGTTGAAGATAAAAATTATGATTTTTCTATTGTTCCGGCATTAACGCAATTACAGGTAAACAAAATACGTTTTATTAGTTTTAACAAAGATACCGTTTTGGGGCAGTTCGTTTTAAAGAACAAGCAAATTGCCTTTTTTAATTATAAGGTGCTGTTGATTGATGAAAACCTGAATGATAAAAATATAAACGGAAATGCTACTTTTTCAAGTATCTGGCTAAGTGGAAATACTAAATTTAATTTAGCCAAAATGAACCTTGATATAAAATATAAAACAGCAATAATCGATGCTACTAATAAAGATTATAAAATTCAGATCTTAAAGAAGTGTATGGAGAATAATGATATAGATGTACATGTTTTAAAGAAAAATAAAGCATATTTGGTGCAACTAACCCAATAACATGGAAAATCTGGTTTTATATCAGGTTGCTGAAAGAATAGCAACGATAACAATCAATAGACCCGAAAAAAGAAATGCGCTAAACCCCAAACTTATCGCTGAATTAACTTCTGCATTTATAAAAGCATCTGAAGATGACCTGGTAAAAGTGGTAATATTGAATGCAAATGGCGATACTTTTAGTGCTGGTGCCGATTTAGCATATCTTCAGCAATTGCAGCACAATACATTTGAAGAAAATGTGGCTGATTCTAATCATTTAAAAAAACTCTTTACAACCATTTATTATTTACCAAAAGTCGTTATTGCACAGGTAGAAGGTCATGCCATTGCCGGCGGCTGTGGTTTGGCCACGATATGTGATATTGTTTTTGCTACCCCTGAAAGTAATTTTGGGTATACTGAGGTGAAAATTGGTTTTGTACCTGCTATTGTTTCTTGTTTTTTAAAACAAAAAGTGAGCGAATCCATAGTCAAGGAAATTTTACTAACTGGAAAAATCTTTTCTGCTGAGCAGGCATTGAAATATAATTTGATAAATTTTGTAACAAATTCATCCGATATTCATCAAATAGTAAGAGAATTTGCATTAAGTTTGTGCAGCGGGAGCTCTGGTAATTCGTTAATGATTACTAAACAATTGATTACGCAAACAACCAACCCCCTATTGGAAAAATGCTTGGAAACTGCGGTACAGATAAATGCCCGTGTAAGAGAGAGTGAAGATTTTAAAAAAGGAATCTCTTCATTTTTAAACAAAGAAAAAATTAATTGGTAAAAAACTAAACTGAAATAAAAACATGTTCAAATCAATCAAAACTAGTGTTATAGCTTTAATCTTAGTAAGTACTGCTATAATTGCTCATGCGCAAAAGAAAATTGCTGAAGGTACTTTGGTATTTGCAGTAACTGCTAATGGTACAACAACCGATGTTAAAACTAAATTTAATGGGAACTTAACCAAAATAGAAATTGAAAATGGCCCTGCAATGGTTAACATCATTTCAAATACAGCAGATAAAACCGGATTATTATTAATTGATGTTCCTGTAGCTCAAAAACAGTTTGCGGTAAAGGTGAGCAAAGCAGAAACAGAAGCACAAGAAGCATTATTGCCAAAATATTCTGATTATAAAGCAACTGGTGAAAAACAGACAATTGCTGGATTTAGTGCTGAAAAATATACCTACAAAGATGATAAAGGTGGAGCTCATGAATTATGGGCAACAAAAGATGTTGATATTGCTTCAATTACCAATGGTGGTTTCTTTAAAGGTTTAGGTGCACTTCCTGTAAAATATTCGGCTGTAATTAATGGCGTAAATTCAGATCTGGTTCTAAAATCTCTTTCTGAAGCTAAAGTAGGTGCGATTAGCACTGAAATTCCTACTGGTTACGATATAGTAACTATGGAAGAATTGAAAGCCATGCAAGGTGGTGGTGAATAATTAATCAATTCCAGATAATTTACAGCTTTTTAACTGCAGGCTTTTTATTTAAATTAGCCCGAAAGTTGAAAAGCTTTTTTTATGTCCAAAAACTATATATGATTAAAAAATTATTATTAAGATTATCAATTGCTTGTATAGCATTATGCGCGCTAATTGATGCAAAAGCTCAAAATATCAATTGGGCAAAAGACGGTAATTCCTATTATGAGGTTACCAGAAATGGAGAAATTATTTCTATCACATTACCTAAAAACGACCGAAAAACCATTATATCAAGAGCATTATTAACGCCAGCCGGAAAAAATGATGCTATTACAGTAAGAAGTTTCCAGTTATCGGATGATGGTTCGAAAGCACTAATCTACACCAATAGTAAAAAAGTTTGGCGTTACGATACACGTGGAGATTATTGGTTGGCCGATTTAACTTCCAATAAAATCACTCAAATTGGAAAAGATAGACCAGCTTCATCACTAATGTTTGCTAAATTATCGCCCGATGGCAGCAAGGTTGCTTATGTAAGTAAACATAACCTGTATGTAGAAAATATTGATGGAACTGGTGCAAAAGCTTTAACCACTGATGGTACAGACCGAATGATTAACGGTACTTTCGATTGGGTTTATGAAGAAGAATTTGATTGTCGCGATGGTTTTAGATGGAGTCCGGATGGCAAATCGATTGCTTATTGGCAGCTTGATGCAACGAAGATCAAAAATTTCTTAATGATCAATAATACAGATTCCATTTATCCATATACCATTCCTGTAGAATATCCAAAGGTGGGCGAAAATCCGTCGGCTTGTAAAGTTGGTGTGGTGGATATTGCAACGGCCAAAACGAACTGGTTAAATGTTCCCGGAGATAATATTCAGCACTATATTCCACGTATGCAGTGGGTACCTAACAGTAATGACATTATTTTACAACAGCTTAACCGCGAGCAAAACGAAAGTATAGTATTCATTTGTAATGCAGGTACAGGATCGGCAAAAGCAGTTTATACCGAAAAAGCTAAAGCCTGGATTGATGCACAGGATGAGTGGAAATGGTTAAATGATAATAAAGAGTTTACCATTGTATCTGAAAAGGATGGTTGGAACCACCTATATAGAATCAGTTTGGATGGAAAAAAAGAAACATTGGTTACGAAAGGCAATTATGATGTGATTGATGTAAAATTGATCGATGTAAAAAATAACATGGTCTATTTTCTGGCGTCACCAATAAATGCCACTCAGAAATATCTATTTAAAACCAAATTAGATGGAAAAGGTAAATTAGAACAGGTTACACCTTCGGTTTTACTGGGAACACATAATTACGATATTTCTCCAAATGCTGCTTTTGCCCGCCATTCATATAACAGTTCGCTTGTTGAGCCAATCACAGAGTGGATGAACTTTACTACAGGGAATCCATTTACAATGGACGGGAGCATTACTACACAATTAGCCAAACAAGCTGCAACTAAAAACAAAGTTGAGTTTTTTAAAGTAACTACTGAAGATGGTATTGAAATGGACGGTTGGATGAAAAAACCTGATAATTTTAATCCAGATAAGAAATACCCGGTAGTATTTTATGTTTATGGTGAGCCTGCTTCGGCTACAGCATTAGATACTTATGGTGCAGGGAGAAACCGTTTATATGCCGGTGATATGGCCAAAGATGGTTATATCTATATTTCAATGGATAATAGAGGTGCCCCTCTTCCAAAAGGCAGTACATGGCGCAAAAGTATTTATAAAAACATTGGTGTAATCAATATCCGCGATCAGGCGATGGCCGCTAAAAAACTATTGGCTACTAATGCTTTTATGGATAAAGACCGTGTTGCCGTTTGGGGCTGGAGTGGTGGCGGTTCATCTACTTTAAACCTGATGTTCCAATACCCAGAAATTTATAAAACAGGTATTGCAATTGCAGCGGTTGGTAATCAATTAACCTACGATAATGTTTATCAGGAGCGTTATATGGGCACTCCTTTCCCAAGTAAAGAGGCGTATGTTAAGGGTTCTCCGATTACTTATGCTAAAAACTTAAAAGGCAATTTATTGTATATCCACGGTACTGGCGACGATAATGTACATTATCAGAATGCCGAAATGCTGATTAATGAGTTAATCAAAAACGGAAAGGTTTTTCAATTGATGAGTTATCCAAACCGCACCCACAGTATCTCTGAGGGCGAAGGAACCGGCAAACATTTATCCTTAACTTACACTAAGTTTTTAAAAGAAAACTGCCCTCCGGGAGCAAGATAGAAAAATTTAAAAGCAGCTTTCGGGCTGCTTTTTTTATGCAATAAACATTTGAATAAGCATAGCCGTTACAATGGCTATACCAAAGCTTAACAAAGTTCCGATCAATACATATTCAGTTAATTTAAGGTCGTGTGCCTCTTTTAAATCGCCAAACCGAAATATAGATTTGGCTGCGAGTAAAAAGCCAACAGCTTCGAAATGATTGGTTAAGATAAACAAGAAGATCAGCACTCTTTCCAGTATCCCGATATACTTACCTGCATTTTGTAGCGACTGCGGGCTGTCTGGTTGGTTATCTGGAAGCCATTTAGCAATAATTACCCGCATTACAATTGATGTAGGCATCGTTAGAAATAAAGCCCCTGCAATTAAAACCCAGGTTTTGGTTTCATTAAAAAAACTGATGTTTAAACTTCCCTTATAAAAAAAGTGCCACACCACTACTATCGAAATGAAATGTAAAACCTGATCAACAAAAAACAGTATCCGTGCATTTTTTTTGTTCTGAAAAATTGATTTTAAAGCGTCAATTACAAAATGAAGCACTCCTATTGATAATGCGACCCTCCATACGCCAAAGTTTAAGAAAATAAGGAATATCAAAGCTATGTGAATGGCCACATGCAAATAGAGCTTTATTGATCTTAATTTTTTCCTTTCTTTATCTTTTACCCAAGCATTTGGCTGTAAAAAGAAATCTCCAATTAAATGGACAAGGATAAGCTTGATTAAATAGATATCCATTATTTTAAAATCATTTGGTTCAATTTTTTACGGTAAAGCCTGTCCATTTCCATGATTTCTGTATAATGTGCACGCTTTAAAGCTTCGCTTACAGATGATTGCGTTCGGCCCGAAATAGCCGCCAGTTCGCTTTGTAACAGGTTACTGTTCTCTAAGGCAAGTTTTACCATTTCGGCAGCTACAACTCCCCAGCTATCCATTGATATTAGCGAAAGCTTTATTAAGATATTAATTTCCTCATCAAAATCAGCAGAATCAGTTTTAATGGCTAAATTAACCTTAGCCTGTTTTAAGCTGTCAAATGCCGCTCCTGAATTTACAAAAGCATCTCCGCTGGATTCTGAAAGTTTTTTCCGTTTGTTTTTGATATCTCCAATTCCAATGCCCATTCTTACATCTGCAGGTTTATTTACCCTGATAGATGCTTTTAAATAAGCAGCAGCCATGATGGCATTTTCTGGCTCAACTTCTACCTGGAAACTATCCCCCCGGTAAATCTCCCACTTACTATTCTGATCGGAAACTATTTTTAAAGCGGTTTTTAAGCTTAATAACCAGCTATCTTTAATCTTTCTTGAGCCTACAATATCACCTGTTATAATGCAAATCATATTACAATATCGAACTTATTATTCATATTTCAAAACCAATATCGGGTAATTAGCCGATATTTCTATTTATCGGGTAATTAGCCGATATTTTAAATTATCGGGCATTTAGCCGATATTGATCTAAAACTAATCAATAAATTTATTGTTTAGTAGCTATGGCATTAATAGAATTTACCAAAAGAGGAATTTATTGTAAGCAGGGCGATTTTTACATAGATCCTTGGTGGCCTGTAGATTATGCGGTTACAACACATGGACATAGTGATCATGTGCGTTTTGGAAATAAATACTATCTCTGCCATACCTTAACCAAGCCTATCATCAAACGCAGGATCAGCGAAGATTTGAACGTAGAAACATTGGAATATGGAGAAAGCACTATCCGCAATGGGGTGAATATTTCATTTTTTCCTGCCGGACATATTATCGGATCTGCCCAGGTGCGTTTAGCTTATAAAGGTGAAATTTGTGTAATCTCTGGTGATTATAAAATTGAAGATGATGGCATTACCACACCCTTCGAGCCTGTTAAGTGTCATTCTTTTGTTTCCGAGAGCACTTTTGGTTTACCTGTTTACAAATGGCAAAAGCAAGAAATTGTTTTTAATGGCATTAAGAGTTGGGTGAGCGATAATATTATACAGCAAAAAACAAGTGTATTAATTGCCTATAGTTTGGGCAAAGCACAACGTTTGATTAAAAATTTGGCTGGTGATATTCCTATTTACGTACATAACAGCATTGCTAATCTGAATGAAGTGATTATTGATGCAGGTGTAAAGCTTCCAAAAACCATCAGAATTACTCCTGAAACTACTAAGGATGAATTACAGAAGGGTATTGTAATTGTCCCACCTGCTATGAGGGATAGCCGCTGGATCAAAAATTTAGCTCAACCCGTAACAGGTATTTGTTCTGGTTGGATGCAGGTGCGGGCACACCGCCGTTGGCAAAGTGCAGATGCCGGCTTTGCGCTGAGTGATCATGCTGATTGGCCCGGCTTAATGGAAGCTATTACTGCAACCGGAGCGGAAAAAGTATATGTTACTCATGGCTTTACGGCTGCCTTTAGTCGGTTTTTAAATGATGCAGGCATAGAAGCTGCTGAAGTGTTAACCAAATTTGGGCAAGAAGATGATGAAGAGAATAAAGTAGATCTGGCTGATCAAAACGAAAATAAATAACGATGAAACGTTTTGCCCAATTGATCCAACAGCTCGAACTGAGCAATAAAACCAACGATAAAATCGCGGCATTGGTTAATTATTTTAACCATGCTGATGATAAAGACAAGGTGTGGGTTATCGCATTGTTTACAGGTAAAAAACCTAAAAGACCGATTAAATCAGCCCTGCTTAAATACTGGGCCATAAACATTACCGAAACGCCAGAATGGTTATTTGCCGAAAGTTATGCCAATGTTGGCGATTTAAGCGAAACCATCGCCCTGTTATTGCCGCCTGCCGAAAACACCTCAGATTTTCAATTGCATAAATGGGTTGAAGATTTGCACGATCTGGAAGGTAAAGATGATGAAACTAAAAAAGAATTTATTCTGAGCGCATGGAATAAACTCGAAACACAGGAACGTTTTATTTTTAACAAATTGATTTCTGGAAATTTCAGGATTGGTGTTTCCAACAAAATGCTGGTGAATGCACTGGCTAAACAAAGCAGTTTAGATAGCGCCCAGATTATGCATAGCATAATGGGGAAATGGAATCCTTATGAAATTACTTTTCACGAACTGATAAATGGTATCCATGTGAATACCGATAATTCCTGGCCTTACCCCTTTTGCCTCGCCTACGCCTTAGAGCAAGAACCAGAGAAATTGGGTGATATTTCTGAATGGCAGGCCGAATGGAAATGGGACGGCATCCGCGGGCAGATTGTAAAACGGAATGGAGAACTCTTTATCTGGAGCCGTGGCGAAGAACTGGTTACAGAACAATTCCCCGAATTGCATTTTATGATCGACGTTTTGCCTGATGGTGTGGTTTTAGATGGTGAAATACTGGCTGTACAAGATAAACAGGTTTTATCATTCAGTACGCTGCAACAACGTTTAAACCGCAAAACGATTAGTAAAAAACAATTGGAAGATGCACCCATTGGCTTTTTTGTTTATGATATTTTAGAATATGAAGCCAAGGATTTTAGAGAAGAACCTTTAAGTATAAGACGAAAAATACTCGAGGGGTTGATTGGTGGCTTAGCTGAAAGTCCAGTGATGATCTCTCCGGTAATCAATTGCCATTCGTGGGAAGAATTGGCGGAGCTAAGACAAACATCCCGATCGATCAACAGCGAGGGGATTATGCTGAAGAAGTTAAGCTCTCATTATCATAGTGGGCGAAAAAGGGGCGATTGGTGGAAATGGAAAATCAATCCCTACACGGTTGATGCGGTAATGATTTATGCACAAAAAGGAAGTGGCAGAAGGGCTAATTTCTTTACCGATTATACCTTTGCTGTTCGTGATGGCGAAAACTTAGTCACGATTGCAAAAGCCTATTCGGGCTTAACAGATAAAGAAATTAAAGAAGTAAATGCCTTTGTAACCCGTAATGCAATTGAAAAGTTTGGACCGGTACGTACTGTAAAACCCGAACTGGTTTTCGAAATTGCATTTGAGGGAATTGCTGAAAGTAAACGGCATAAAGCAGGTTTAGCGTTGCGTTTTCCACGTATATTGCGGTGGCGAAAAGACAAAAAAGCCAATGAAATTAATACTTTGGAAGATTTGAGGCAATTGTTAGCATCAACATTGTAAAATTAAACCATGATCTCCATAGAACAGATTAATATAAAAAAATAATTTGAAAAGCAGGTTCCTGTGCGCATCGGAATCGAAAGTCCTGCCATTCGCTTTACTTCGCCCGATGAAAAATCGGGCCTGTGTTCGCTACTGTCAGGTTTAGCTTAATAGGTTTGCCTCTCGATTTTAAACCCGACAGCAGCGATACCCTTTTTTGTTATTGATAAATTAACATTTAACGGTAATTACAAAAAAGGTAAAGCGTATGGCGGGACTGCTCTAACCGAAGCATTACTGTTATTGCTTTTCAAAAAACAATTAGAAAACCCATCAAAAGCAGCGATATTTAAGCATGGACCAAACCAAAACCAAAGGTTATAAAAAGATAAAAGCATGGCTAAAGACCAATAAACGCAAGCCTTTTCAGTTTCAGGAAGATGCCTGGCAGTATTATTTGGATGGTTACAGTGGTTTGGTAAATGCACCTACAGGTTTTGGAAAAACATTTTCTTTATTTTTAGCCGTAGTAATTGAAGCTTTAAATGCAACTAAAGGCAACAATAAAAAAGCAAAAGACCGTTTACAGTTAATCTGGATTACGCCGCTCCGCTCCCTGGCCAAAGATATTGCAAGGGCCATGCGCGAAACCTTATTGGAGCTGGAGTTGGATTGGCACGTTGGTGTGCGTAATGGTGATACCTCTCAGGCAGAGAAATTACAGCAGAAAAAATCGATGCCCGAAATTTTGTTGATTACACCAGAAAGCCTGCACTTGTTACTGGCGCAAAAAGGCGCTTCAACTTTGTTCAAAAATCTTAAGTGTATTGTTGCTGATGAATGGCATGAGCTTTTAGGAAGTAAACGAGGTGTGTTGGTGGAGTTGGCCGTATCGCGGATTAAGGGCTTACAAAAGCTAGAGAAAAACCAGTTTTTAAGAATTTGGGGAATTTCTGCCACTATTGGTAATATTGAAGAGGCACTGGATGTACTCGAACCCAATATGGAGGCCAAACGGATTATTGTTAAAGCTGATTTAGAGAAGAAAATCCTGATCAAATCAATTTTACCCGATGATATCGAAACATTGCCCTGGGCTGGGCACTTGGGTTTAAAACTGGCCTACAAGCTTTTACCGATTATTGAGAAAAGTAAAACCACTTTAATTTTTATCAATACCCGCGGACAATCGGAAATGTGGTATCAACATTTGTTGAATATCGAGCCCGAACTCGCCGGAAGGATTGCCATACACCATGGATCTATAGATTTCGAGCTTCGTAACTGGATTGAAGATGCTTTACATACCGGACAGCTTAAAGCTGTTATTGCTACTTCATCGTTAGATTTGGGCGTCGATTTTAAACCTGTTGATACTGTTGTTCAGGTAGGCTCGCCAAAGGGTGTTGCCCGGTTTTTGCAAAGGGCGGGCCGCTCCGGCCACTCCCCTCACGAAACCTCTAAAATATATTTTTTACCTACCCATGCATTAGAACTGGTAGAAGCAGCAGCGATTAAAGAAGCAGCCAAAACCAACAATATAGAGAGCCGTGAGCCTTTTATCATGGTATTTGATACCTTAGTTCAATATTTGGTTACATTGGCTATAGGCGACGGATTTGATGATAAAATCATTTACGAAGAGATTAAGAACACCCATGCTTTTAAGCTTATCCTTCCCGAAGAATGGACCTGGGTAATGCAATTTATTACCTCAGGTGGAGATAGTTTAAGTGCCTACACCGAATTTAAGAAAGTAGTTAAGGACGAAGATGGGCTTTGGAAAGTAAAGAGCAGACAATTGGCTATGCGACACCGGTTGCATATTGGAACAATTGTAAGTGATGCAATGTTAAAGGTTAAATTCATTTCCGGTGGTTACATCGGAATGGTTGAAGAATATTTTGTTACCCGGTTAAAAGCTGGCGATAATTTCCGTCTGGCTGGCAGGGTTTTAGAATTTATCCAGGTAAAAGATATGACTGTTGTGGTGAGGGTAAGTAAACAGAAAAATGCGATCTCTCCGAGCTGGAATGGTGGCCGCTTACCCCTTTCTTCCAATTTAGGGTCGGTTTTGCGGAAAAAATACAATGAAGCATTGGATAAAACACATCAGGATGAAGAATTAGATGCGGTGTATCCTCTGTTTCTATTACAGGAAAAACGTTCTCATGTACCTAAAAATGATGAATTACTTATCGAACTCATTAATAACAAAGAAGGTTTTCATCTCTTTGCCTATCCATTTGAAGGGCGTTTGGTACATGAGGTTTTGGCTGCCCTGGTTGCGTATCGTTTAAGTAAATTGTTGCCCATCAGTTTTTCTATTGCCATGAACGATTATGGTTTTGAACTTTTGAGCGAAACAGAAATTCCTATGGACGAATCGATTGCCTACGAGGTTTTTTCGCCTGTAAATTTGACCGAAGATATTACGTTGAGTATCAATTCAACTGAAATGGCAAGACGGAAATTTAGAGATATTGCCTGCATTTCCGGACTCGTTTTTCAGGGTTACCCTGGTAAATATGTAGCCAATAAGCACCTCCAGTCATCTGCTGGTTTGTTTTTTAATGTTTTTAGCGATTATGATAAACATAATTTACTTTTGCGACAGGCATATGATGAAGTTTTTTACCAACAACTGGAAGAGCCAAGGTTGGCGGCAGCATTGGATCGAATTCAGCATGGAGCAATTGTAATCACCAATCCTAAAAGTTTTACACCCCTGTCCTTCCCGATTAAGGTAGATAGCCTGCGTGAAAATATGAGCTCAGAAGAATTGGAACAACGGATTGTAAGGATGAAGGCAGAATCGGAAAAAATTAAGTAAAATTACCTGTCAAGTTGAGCCTGTCGAAACGCCTCAAAAGCCCTTCGACAAGCTCAGGATGACATAGCATAAAATAAATGACCATTACAAGCCAGGGTGAAGAATTGATTTTAAATAAAGAAAGGGCTTTGTTTTTACCTAAACATCAGCTTTTGGCCCTAAGCGATCTGCATTTGGGTAAATCTGCGCACTTCCGTCAGGCCGGTTTGCAAGTACCTTCTACCATTGCCCAAACAGATCTTCAACGCTTAAGTTTGTTGATTAAACAATACAACCCTAAAACATTGCTAATTAATGGAGATATGTTTCATCATGGTTTGAATACCGATATTGATGAATTTTCTGTATGGAGAAAACAATACCAGGAGCTTAACTTTCTATTGGTAAAGGGGAACCACGATAGGCTTTCGGACGCCAATTATGCTACGATGAATATCGAAATACATGAACCTAGTTTTTGCCTGGGGCCATTTTGCTTTATTCATGATGCTCCAAATGGTATGGAAGAAGAGTTATACCCCATCAGCGGCCATATCCATCCGGGGGTAACCATTGTGGGCAAAGCCAAGCAAAGATTAAAATTTCCATGCTTCTATTTTGGTAAAGACTACGCCGTTTTGCCCGCTTTTAGTTTATTTACCGGGCTTTATACGGTTTATCCGAAAGTAAACGAACGCATTTTTGCAGTAACGCCTAAAAGTGTGGTAGAAGTTTAGGCGTGAGCATCAATTACCTGTTTCAACTGCGATACCTGTAAAACACCACTTTGTCTCCACACCTGTTTTCCGTTTTTAAAGAGAATTAAAGTAGGTACGCCCTGAATATTAAAAGAAGTAGCAGCTGGTTGATTTTTATCGATATCTACTTTAATGATAGAAACAGCATCGCCAACCTGAGATTTTAACTGCTCTAAAATTGGCTTCATCATTTTACAAGGACCGCACCACTCGGCAAAAAAATCAACAAGAACAGGTTTATCACCGTTAATTAAATCTGAAAACTTAGCCATGATATTTGTGTTTATTTAGAAACAAAGATAAACTGGATTGGTTTTTAACGAAAATCGTCATTTCGAACGAAGTGCAACGTAGTTGAGAAATCTATAATAGATCTCTCCTCCGAAGGAGTTCCTTTGGAACATTCCGCTATGCTTCAGTCGAGATGACGAATTTGATTGATTAATTATTCAATTAAGCGCTTATTGGCAATTCTGCGGCTAAGGCAGCAACCCAACTTTCAAATAAAGCTTTTTCGATTTTGATTACCTCAGCTGCATGATTTTCCCAATCATCGGAAAAACTAACCAGTTGGTTCATCATTTCTTCTAAGTGGCCTTCCTCTTCTAAAATAATCGATTTTACGTTTACTTTGCTTTTAGCTTCATCTAAAACCGCTTGATAAATTGGATACAATTCATCGGCACGCACTTCAATCGCATAGGTAACAAATAAATAGGCAGCGAATTTTAAATCGTAACCGGAAAGGTTAAATACAGCTTTTAAATAACGACAAACCGCAATATCTAAAGCATGCAAATAGTATTTTGTATGATTTGGAGATAACAACTCAGCATTCGAGTAAGTTTTACAAAGTGTCTCGTCAATCTTCGAAATCTGCTTTTTTAAATAATAAGCATGACGATGCTCTTCTGCAGCGTGTTTAAGAATAATCAGGTTTACATTTTCTTTATGCTCTGAAGCTGAAATCTTCTTTGCACCTGCATTTTCCATATAAGATAGCGTATTTAACCATTTGGCATGCAATACGTTATCCGAAACTATCAATTTTAAATTTGAAGCTAACATTCTTGATTGTTAAACTGGTAAATTGTTAATTGTTGACCTTACACCAACTGAAAAAAGTTAATTATAAACTGATTAAATTTCTCTGTTCAGGTCCCAGCCTTCTAAATAATCTGCTACTCTACGCACAAACATTCCCCCTAAAGAACCGTCTACAACCCTGTGGTCGTAAGATAAAGACAAGAACATCATATGTCTAATCGCAATCACATCACCATGTTCGGTTTCTAAAACAGCTGGTTTCTTTTTAATGGCGCCAACGGCTAAAATAGCCACCTGAGGCTGGTTAATAATTGGTGTGCCCATTACATTTCCGAAACTACCTACATTAGTTAACGTAAAAGTGCCACCTTGCGTTTCATCAGGCTTTAGTTTAGAGTTTCTCGCTCTCGCAGCCAAATCATTAACTGCTTTTGTTAAGCCAACCAAATTTAACTGATCAGCATTTCTAATTACAGGAACGATTAGGTTTCCACTTGGTAAAGCTGCGGCCATACCAATATTGATATCGCGTTTTTTGATAATCTGCGTGCCGTTAACCGAAACATTGATCATCGGGAAATCTTTTATCGCTTTAGCAACTGCCTCTACAAATATTGGCGTAAAGGTTATCTTTTCATTTTCACGCTTTTCGAAGCTGTTTTTTACTTTATTGCGCCATAAAACCATATTGGTTACGTCGGCTTCAACAAACGAAGTTACATGCGGTGAAGTTGTTTTACTCATTACCATATGATCGGCAATCAGTTTACGCATTCTATCCATCTCTATAATTTCGTCGCCACCACCAACACTGGTTGTTGATGTTTTATTTACAACTGGCGCTGCTGAACTTGTTTTATTTTCAGCCGTTTGGTTTGTTGGTGGAGTGGGCGCTGTTATGATAACTGTTTTGGTTAAAATTGGTGATGCTCCATTTTTATTGGCAATATAATCTAATAGATCATCTTTATTTAACCGTCCATCAGCACCAGAACCTTTAATCGCATCAAGCTCTGCTAACGAAATATTTTCTTGTGCAGCAATACTTTTAACCAGAGGAGAATAAAAGCGGTCAGACGAGCTGAAATCAGTTGCTGCAGTAGTGTTTTCTGATGGCAGTTGTGCAATTCCAGGAATAGTTTCAGTTTTTTCTTCAGCTATTGGCTTTTCTACAACCGGAGCTTCTGTTGTAGAGGTTTCTCCACCTTCAGTTTCAATAATGGCAATTACATCGCCCACCTGGGCAACTTCATCTGCAGCAAATAACTGTTTTACCAATTTACCGGCAACCGGAGAAGGAACTTCAGAGTCTACCTTATCAGTAGCGATTTCCAGAATGGTATCATCTAAATCAATAGAATCACCTGGTTGTTTTACCCATTTAATCACCGTTGCTTCCGCAACACTTTCACCCATTTTTGGTAACAATAGTTCGTATTGAGCCATATTAAATTACAGTATTTTATATTGGTAATGCTACAAAAATACAGTTTTTATTCTTTCTAAACTGTTTCTTTAAGGAGATTTAATAACATGGCTAATGCCGATGCTGCAGAACGTTCGATGTTTTGAATACGTTTGTTACTGAAATTAAACAACTTAGCTACAGTTTTGTGTTTTGAAGAAATTGCGATCCATACCGTGCCAACTGGTTTGTCTTCTGTCCCACCGTCTGGACCGGCAATGCCACTAACCGCAATAGCGTAATCTGTTTTGAAATGTTTAATTGCACCGTCAGCCATTTCTGCAACGGTTTGTTCGCTCACGGCGCCAAAGGTATTTAAAGTACTTTCTTTTACACCAAGAATAGATTCTTTAAGCTCGTATGCATAGGCTACCGCCCCGCCCCAATAAACCGAAGAAGAACCTGGGTGCTGCGTAATCAGGTGTGCTATGTATCCACCAGTACAGCTTTCTGCTGTAGATAAAGTTAAACCCTTGCTTTTCATGAGATTCAGGATCGCTTTTTCCAAGGGAATATCTTCATCTGTTACTACAAACTTATTTACTTTTGAAATGATCTGTTTGGCGTAAAGCTCAACTTCCTTAAGTAACGCTGTTTCGTTATCGCCTTTGGCCGATAAGCGCAAACGCACTTGTCCTAATTTTGGCAGATAAGCCAATTTGATGTGTGCTGGCAAGCTATCTTCAATTTCCTCGATCTCTTTGGCCAGAAATGATTCGCCTATATTTGCCGTAAGAATAGTTTTATGTACAATAAACGGCAGCTTAAATCTGCTCGTAATTCTGGGTAGAATTTCGTCATCCATTAGGTACATCATTTCGTAAGGCACACCTGGCATCGATACAAAAATGGTGTCATTTTGTTCAAACCACATGCAAGGCGCAGTACCATTTTTATTTACAATAACCTCACAACCATCCGGAACATCAGCTTGCTGAATATTGATATCCAATAAAGGACGTTTGTATTTTTCGAAAATCTGACGAACCATTTCCAATGCTCCGGGATCATTTCGAAAGCCCATATTGAAATACTTTGCCAAGGTTTTCTTGGTAATATCATCTTTGGTCGGGCCTAGTCCACCAGTAATTAAAACAATATCTGCACGTTTTTCGGCAAGTTCGAGGGCTTCAATAATATGTTGCTCATCATCAGAAACTGAAGTAATCTGCTTAACGGAAACCCCAATTAAATTTAACTGTTTAGCCATCCAGGCAGAATTGGTATCAACGATTTGGCCAATGAGAATTTCATCACCAATGGTAATAATTTCGGCTAGCATAATTTATTGGTATGTGCTGTAAAAACCTTGTCTTTTGCTCAATTTCAAATCCTGTAGTATTGATGCCTTAACTTTTATGGTAACAGAATAACTTTTGTAAGCACCGTATGGAACCCAGTTTACACTCATATCCCAGCAATGTAAATCGCGGTAAATAGCTAAATTCATTGGGGTTAAGCCATTGTTCTTAAAATCGTAACCTGAGTTAAAAGTAACTTTCCACTTTGGTGTTAAGTTAACATCGCCATTAAAGTTTAGTGTATTCGAAATTGTATTGTTGTTCCCGTCATTCGAATATTGAAAACTGTAAGAAAAAGAGAAATTCCAGGGAATGTTAAAATCAACAAAAGCATTTGGATCACGACTTATAGCCGCTAATTGTTCTGACTGTATATCGGTTAATCCTTTTTTATTGGCTGCTTCGCCTAATTTATCATTAGCCTCGTTTTTACGTTTTAATGCCTCTGGATTTAAACTATAATCGAATGAGAAGCCAAAGTTAGTTAAACGTGGCAGGAATTTGTTCTTCTGGAAAAATAAACGATCCTCTCTTATTTTAATGATTTGACCGTTAACCGTTGTGTCTTTTAAAGCATATGGGTCTAATGTTCCATTATAATTTATACCCAGTTTATCGGTAAACTGCGACCGGCCACTAAAACCAATGGTTGATAATTTATAAGAAGGGGCCAGGAAATTGTATGAACCACTAAAACTCAAACCTTGAATAATTGGGATCTTTTTTGATCCTGTTCCGGTCGTATCGTTTTTATTCCTCACCTTCAGTTCCACGGTATTATCTAACCCAAAACCAATGGAAGCATTAGGGCCGCCAAAAGAGCCCGGCTGTGCCATACCATCAAAAATGGAATATTTTAAAGGTTGTCCACTGGTATAAATTTGATTACCATTTTGGTCTATTGCAGGTCTATATGGCCCTGCTCCTGCTTTGGTAAAATCCGGAGAATAAGAGAAGGAAACATTCGGAGTCATTACATGCCTCAACGCCTGGATTTTACCTGCTGGATTAAAATCTCTTCTGCCATAAATTTTGGTCGACATACTGGTTGATAGGCTGTAGCTGCCCGCTCTTTTAAACCCACTGAGGGTATCTTCTCTAAAAGTATAGGTATTATCGGCAAACTGCGTATATCTTCTATTTACACTCTGGAAATTCCAAACCTCATTATAGGTGCCACCCAAACTAAAGTTTAAATATTTTAAGGCAGTAAAAGACATATTTACCGGAATACTATGTGAAAATCCGCTTCTTAATCGCTTTAAACCATCATTTTGAAACAACAAACTATCAAAAGTATCAATTCTGTTGGTTCCCTGTAAGCTATAACCAACCGTTATTTTTTCATACCATTTTTGTTCGCCGACTGCATCCTTAGGGCGAAATGGGTTAAATGTTGGTACGTTGAATGTCATTTCTGGCAATCTTAACGATATCGCTCTTGTACTTAAAGTCTGATCACTTGATGCAGCCAAAGAGAAGTTCATCCCGTTCGAATAGGCCTTCGCATAACTGATACTACTACTTGTTGAGTTGGTTGCGATGGTATTAATGTCGTATGTAGTACCTGCTGCAGTATTTTTATAGTATCCTCTTTTTCCTGTTGATACCAATCTCACGCTGGCACTAAATGTGGTACCTGGATTGGCGTTGGCATTTTGGCTATGGCTCCAATTGATACTAAAGTTTTTGGTCGGGTTTTTAAAAGCCTCAGTACCTTCTAAACCATCTTTAAAACTAGAGTAAGCTAAGTTAATGTTACCATTGTACTTATATCTTTTGGTGTAATTACTTAACAAACTTGTTTCATAAGAACCATTAGTATATATGGAACCTAAAAGTTTGGCATCCCAATAATCGTTCAATCCGAGGTAATAACCACCGTTTTGTAAGAAAAAACCCCTAGTTGCATCTTCGCCTGGTGTGGGAAGGATTACACCCGATGTTCGTTTGTTAGGTTTTGGAAAAAAAGCAAAAGGTAGCCCCAGAAAAGTGGGGATATCTTCGATAATCATGTAAACCGGCCCGGTAATAATCTGTTTTTCTGTTACCACCCCTTTAGAAATCATTAATCCAAAATGCGGGTGTGGAAGATTACAGGTACTGTACATTACATTTTTAATGTGCAGCTCATCATCTATTTGCTTTTTACTCTGTCCACCAGAGAAGAAACCTCCCTCTTGTTCAGAAAAAACACCATATACTTTAGCCCGGGTTGTTTCTGAATTGTAAAAAATAGAATCGGCTATGGCTGTTCCATCAGCACCCGATTTAAAGATTGGTTTTCCGGTATATCTACCAGTTTTCGGATCTTTAACACCACGTGCAAATATGGAATTTTGCTTTTTATCGTATTTGATATAAGCCGCATCTAGCTCAAAATCACCGTATACCACCCTTGCGTTACCGTATAAATATACAATGCTTTTATCGGCACTCATTTTTACCGAATCCTCTGCTTTGTATTCTACTTTCTGGTCGATACTGCTATTATTTTTACCTGTCTTTTTAGTCGTATCCTTTTTGGTTGTGTCTTGTTGGATGATTTGTTGCAATGAAAAATGAGAAAATGCGTTAGCTTTACCAACAACAAGTGTTAATAAAATGACAGATATTAGTAAAATAGAGCTCTTAAGAAGTTTCAAATTCGTATTTGAATGTTATTTTTGCACAAATGTTTAATCAAAAACGTTCAAAATTAGTGAAAAATATACCATTGATGTATCTTAAATCCATTTTAACAATTATTATTTATTTAGTGTTATCAAATTCAGTTGATAATCAGGTGTTTGCGCAAGAATATAAAATTAAAACAATTGTGATCGATGCCGGTCACGGTGGTAAAGATGGTGCAACCCACGGCGTGTATTCGAAGGAAAAAGATGTGGCGCTTAAAACGGCATTGAACCTTGGCCGGGCGCTTCAAGATAGTTTGAAAGATATCAAAGTTATTTATACCCGCGAGTCGGATGTATTTATTCCTTTATACGAGCGTATCAATATTGCAAATAATGCAAAAGCCGATTTATTTATTTCTATCCACTTAAATGATATGCCGGTTAGGGTATCGAGGGTGGTAGATTACTATAAAAAAGTTAGAGGCAGAAAAGTACCTGTTTATAGAACCGTTACTTCTAAAAGCACTTCAACGAGGGGAACAGAAACCTTCGTGTCGGGAACTCGCCGTTTAGGTGAGCAGGATGAGGTGATCAAACGAGAAAATGCTTCGATGTTTCTGGAAGAAAATTATCAGAAAAACTATGAAGGGTTTATTGCAAATACCCCCGAAAGTGACATCATGTTATCGTTAATGAAACAAACCAATAGAGATAGGAGTTTAAAGTTTGCTTCGATGCTTCAACAAGAATATGTTAATGCAGGCCGAATCAACAGAGGCGTACAAGAGAAAAGCCTTGCGGTATTGGCCCGTGCAGCTATGCCTGCTGTGTTAACTGAAATTGGTTTTGTGAGTAATTCAGATGAAGAAGATTATATGAATTCTCCTGAAGGGCAAAATGAAATTGTAAATGGAATTATTAAAGCAATTAAAAATTATAAACGTATAGCTGAAACATCATTTTAATATCCCTCCTGCATGAAGATTAAACTTCTGATTACAATACTTTTATTTTCGTTACTAGTTGCTGAAAAAGCGCCTGCTCAGGGTTATAAGATCAAAACAATTGTTATTGATCCTGGTCATGGTGGCAGAAAACCCGGAGCCTCTGGTAATTTTTCGAAAGAAAAAGATGTTGCGTTGAAGGTTGCATTAAAATTAGGTGCCTTATTAAAGGAGCAAATGCCGGATATTAAAATAATTTTCACACGGAAAACAGATATAGATGTTGACTTGTACAGGCGGGCAGAAATAGCGAACGAAGCTAATGCCGATCTTTTTATATCGGTACACTGCAATTCAATGCCTCCAGGCAACAAGCATATCAAAGGAGTAGAAACATTGGTTGCTGGATCGCACCGGTTAAAAGAACAGGATGCTGCCATACGTGAGAACGCCGATATTAAATTGGAAAAGAATTACAAAAGTAAGTACGATGGGTATGATCCAAGTAATCCGAGTAGTTTCATTCTTTTATCGCTTTTAAAAAATGCCTTTCGGGACAAAAGCATTAATTTTGCCAAGCTAATACAGAACAGTTATATCAAGCGGGATGAGCGATTAAGTCGTGGTGTTAAAGAACAGGGCGTTTTGGTATTGCAGCGCTGTGGTATGCCGGCCGTTTTAACAGAAGTAGGTTTTATCTCGAATACAGAGGAAGAAAAATATATTAATTCCCAAAATGGACAGAATGAAATTGCCAATTCTATTTTGGAAGCAATAAAAACATACAAAAAAAATATTGAGGTTAAATAAGTGGCATTATAAATGATGTTTATTTTACCTTTGGAAAAAATATAAAACAGATACCAAACAAATAGTGCAGCCTTTGTGTATTTATAGGGTTTAGCACAAGAATTAATTACGCTCTAACAAGTGAAGAAAAGATACCTTCAGCGCTTGTAGCCATTAAATAAAACACTCATGAAGATTAAGAACGAAACCAAAGTAGGTATTTTAGCTGCATTTGCCATTGCTTTATTAATAATTGGATATAATTTTTTAAAAGGAAATTCAATTTTCTCAAATGAAACTACATTATATGCAAAATATACAAGGGTTGATGGTTTAAGTGTTTCAAAACCTATCCTGATCAATGGTTATCAGATTGGCCGGGTGGCCAAATTGGAGCTACAGCCAGACGGTAGTATTATTGCAACCTTAAGTGTAAACAGCAAATATGAAATTCCCGAAAATAGTATTGCCCGCTTAGAAGGTACAGATCTTTTAGGCAGTAAGGCCATTGTAATGTCGTTAGGTAATTCAAAAAAGATGGCCGAAGATGGTTACACCTTAAACGCAAATGTAGAAAAGGGCTTAATGGAACAGGTACAACCGGTTCAAAAGAAAGCGGAATTAATTATCGGTAAAATGGATTCTATTCTGAGTAGTGTAAACTCTATTCTGAACCCTAACTTCCAGAAAAACGTTGATAAAAGCTTTAACAGTATTGCTGGTACATTGGCTTCGTTAGAAACCACATCGAAAAAAGTTGATGGTTTAGTAGGTTCAGAAAGCGCACGTATTGAAGCGATTTTTAAAAATGTTGAAGGTATAACGGCCAACCTTAATAACAATAATCAAAAAATCAGCGATATCTTAACCAACATTAATACCGTTACCGATAAGTTTGCAGCAGCTAACTTTAAACAAACCTTGGATAATGCAAACAATGCTATTGCTGATTTACAAAGTGTAATTTCAGGAATTAAAGATGGGAAAGGCAGTTTAGGATTGTTGTTAAACGATGATAAAATGTATCAGAATTTAAATAATGCTTCAAAAAATCTTGATGAATTAATGATCGATTTGAAAGCCAATCCTAAACGTTATGTACACTTCTCGGTATTTGGAGGTGGCAACAAAAAAGACAAGTAATTAATTTTTATAAAATCGAAAGCCTTATAGTTTTAAATTGTAAGGCTTTTTTTATGGTTGTGAAGTTCTAATATGCCTATTTTTTGCCACGGAAGCACAGAGGGCACGGAAAATTGACGGCTTATTCTTTAGTCATCCTGAATGCAATGAAGGGGCTTTAAATGATGGGAAACATAAGATGGGATAGAATTAATTCATCGCCGATTTACATTATCCGCGGGAAAAATTTCTGCTATAGGTTCCCGCAGATTTAAGAAGATAGACGCAAATTGTATTTAACTTTTTCTTTGCACCCAACTCTGTGATTCTTTGTGTAATCCTCTGCGTGTTCTGCGGTAAAAAAGATAAAAATCCCTAAAGATGAAAAGTCCTCCCCTCAACAGCCAACTCCGTATTTTCAAAAACAGATTGTGCTTCTTCTAAAAGCATTTGTAAGGTTTTGTAACGTGAAGAAAAATGGCCGATAAGTAATTTCTTTACACCATTGATTTTGGCCACCTCTGCTGCCTGTAAAGCGGTTGTGTGATGTGTTTCGTTAGCCCTATCCAATAAATCGTGCATAAAGGTAGCTTCGTGGTATAAGGTATCACAATTTTTTATGGTAGCAAAGTAACGCTCATCAAACAAGGTATCAGAGCAATAGGCGTAACATCTTGGTGCATCTGCTTCGGTGGTATAATCTTCACTGCGTAAAATATCGCCATTTGGCAGTTCTACGTCAATTCCCTTTTTTAAAGCCGTATAATACGCCATAGGCACTTCATCAGTCTTATCTTTAATGAGTTTCCGTTGTCGTTTCTTCTGCTGAAAAATAAAACCCGTTGTAGGGATACGGTGATTTAAAACAATAGTTTTAACTGTTAAATCACTATTCTCGAATATCTGTCTGGACTCATCGGCTTCAATCGGGAAAAACTCAATTGGATATCTTAATACTGTATCAGAATATTTGAACTGAATCTCTAAAATTTCCAATAAAGGTTTGGGGCCAAATATCTGTATGGGTTTTATCCTGCCGTTTAAATGCAAACTGGAAAGCAAGCCTATTAACCCGAAATAATGATCGCCATGTAAGTGGCTGATAAAGATATAATCGATGCGGGCGGCTTTAAGGTTGTACTTGGTCAATTGTTGTTGTGTGCCTTCACCACAATCGATGAGGTAATATTTTTCATTACAATTTAAAAGCTGAGCCGATGGGTTCCTGTTAAATACAGGAGTTGCAGAACTGCTTCCTAAAATTGTAACTTCAAATTTCATCATGATAAGATATAAAAAGCCTCGTAGATTTTTAGAAACTACGAGGCCGGAATGTTATTTAAATATTTGTTATTTAGCGCCTCTAAACTCTTTCTCCAACTCATCCATGAAGATAAAATCAGTTGCTTCGTCTATTGTATTAACAAACGTTACAGATTGGAATATGTTTGATAATTCGATAATCGATGCCAATTCATCATTAATTCCGGTTACAATAAATAACCCACCTGCCGATTTGCAAAGCCTATCGCCAACCAATAAGCAGCTTAAATCCTGCGCATCGCTACACTCGGTAACATGACTTAAATCAACAATTATATTTTGAAATCCTTCTGCGTTGAGCAAATAGAATTCTGATTTCAACCCCGGAGCATTATCGTTTGTAAACTTAGGCTCTTCTAACTTTAAGGTTACATATTTATCGTGTTTATCTACTGAAAATTTCATCTCTCTAATCTTTATTTTACTAATGTATAAATTTCTTTCGAATTTAAAGTGTTTCTAAAGCCTTTAAAACATTGGTTTCAATACGGCTAGAAATTGCATCAGCATCAGCTTTTATAAAGGTCTCTCCTACAATTTGTTCGTAAAGTTCGATGTAACGTTCTGAAATTGAATTTACAATTTCAGGTGTCATTTCTGGCACAACCTGACCATCTTTCCCCTGAAAACCATTTTCGATTAACCATTTTCTCACAAATTCTTTTGAAAGTTGCTTTTGTGGCTCATTATTATTCTGGCGGTCCTGATATCCTTCTGCATAAAAATAGCGTGAAGAATCTGGTGTATGTATTTCGTCAATCAAATAAATTACGCCATCAGCAGTGCCGAACTCGTATTTCGTATCCACTAAAATCAATCCGCTTTTTGCAGCAATCTCAGTTCCGCGTTGATATAGTGCGTAAGTATATTCTTCTAATTTGTCGTAGTCTGTTATAGAAACAATGCCTTTTGCTAAAATATCTTCTTTTGAAATGTCTTCATCATGCCCTACCGAAGCTTTTGTGGTTGGAGTAATAATGGGCTGAGGTAGTTTATCGTTTTCTTTTAATCCATCAGGTAGAGAAACACCACACACTGAACGTTTTCCTGCGCTATATTCGCGCCATGCATGACCGGCCAAGTAACCTCTAATTACCATTTCAACCTTAAAAGGCTCACAGATACGGCCAATCGTAACCATTGGATCTGGCACATCTAAAACCCAGTTAGGAACGATATCCTGGGTAGCTGCTAAAAATTTAGCTGCAATTTGATTTAATACCTGTCCTTTAAATGGAATGGCTTCAGGTAATACTACATCAAAAGCAGAAATACGGTCTGACACCACCATTACCATAAACTGGTCGGCAATAGTATATACATCGCGAACTTTACCTTTGTAAAAATTACTTTGATTTGGGAAATTGAAATGAGTTTCTTTTAGTGCTTTCATGAGGGGATAAAAATAGGAAAAAAGTCCGAAAGTCGGAAAGTCTTTAGTCCATAGTCCACAGTCGATTTAGACTCAAGACTATAGACTATTGACTCGGGACTCTTCTATTGAATATCGCCGTAAGCTTTCAGGATATCTTTCACTAGTTTATGTCTTACCACATCTTCACCGCTTAAGTAAATAATATCGATGCCTTTAATATCTTCTAAGATCCTTAAGCCGTTAAATAAACCCGACATCTGTTTTTTAGGCAAATCGATCTGTGTAACGTCGCCAGTGACAATAAATTTAGCTGTTGGTCCCATACGGGTTAAAAACATTTTCAACTGCATATCGGTGGCATTTTGCGCCTCATCTAAAATAACGAAACAGTTATCTAGAGTACGTCCGCGCATAAATGCCAGTGGCGCAATTTCTATCGTACGGTTTTCGATGTAGAATTTCAATTTCTCTGCAGGAATCATATCATCCAAGGCATCGTAAAGTGGACGTAAATATGGATCGATTTTTTCTTTTAAATCGCCAGGTAAGAAACCAAGGTTCTCCCCTGCTTCGACCGCCGGACGGGTTAAAATAATCCGTTTAATTTCTTTATTCTTTAATGCCCTAACAGCCAAAGCAACGGCGGTATATGTTTTTCCGGTTCCAGCGGGCCCAATTGCAAATAGGATATCATTTTTAGCAATACTGCTTACCATTTTGCGCTGATTAGCGGTTCTTGCCTTAACTAAAAGGCCGTTGGTACCAAAAACAATTACTTCTCCACCGCCTCCGGTAGGTTGTTCTACATCTTTTTTTACTACACCGGCTGCTTTTGCACCTAGTATAGATTCTACGTCGTTATTGGTGAGTGAGCTATATTTCTCGAGGTGTGCAATAAGCTGGTTAAACTTATCCTCGAAAGCCTTAAGTTCCTGTTCATCACCGAGAACCTTAACATCACTACCTCTCGCTACCAGTTTCAACTTCGCGAAAGCACCTTTAATCATTTCGTAATTCTCGTTATTCGGCCCCCAAAAGTGAGCAGGATTTACGGTATCCAGAGTTAATTTTAATTCGTTCAAACTGTAGTATTTTAAAAAGTTATCGGGGTATATTAATTAAAATTTGAATATTTGCAGACGCTTAGGCCCGTACACAAGAATAAGCAATAATAATGAATTTTTAATGGGGATAATTACTTTAACAACAGATTTAGGTTCAAAAGATTTTTACCAGAGTGCCCTTAAAGGTAGTCTGTTGAGTCTTATGCCTAATGTTAATTTAGTTGATATTACTCACGAGGTTCCATCATTCAATATTTCGTACGCAGCCTTTGTGCTAAAAAACGCTTATCCTTACTTTCCGAAGAATACGGTGCACTTAATCGGTATCGATTCTGTATACAGTGAAAACACCAAATATATTGCTGTAAAGCACCGTGATCACTTTTTTGTAGGGGCTGATAATGGTATTTTTTCCCTTCTTTTTGACGATGTTCCAGAAGATGTGGTAGAGCTGAACATTATGCAGGATTTGAAATATCTACACTTTCCCCTGGTTGATATTTTTGTTAAAGCAGCAACGCATTTAGCCAAAGGTGGCAAACTGAAAGACATCGGTTTACCTGTAGCAGAAATTGAACAGAAGATGCTTTTACACCCTGTGATAGAACGAGATGTGATCCGTGGTAGTGTGGTATATATTGATACTTTTTGCAATGTAATCACCAACATTACTAAAGATCTTTTCACCAAAATACAGAAGAACAGGGACTTTACTTTATACTTTAGAAAAAGCGAAACCATTACGCAATTGAGCTGGCATTACAATGAAGTACAGGAAGGCGAAAAACTTTGCCTGTTCGGGATTAGTAACCACTTGGAAATTGCGATTAATAAAGGTAAAGCCAGTGGTTTATTAGGTTTGCATTTAGGTGATATTGTACGGGTGGAGTTTCATCCTTAGATGTGGTCAAAGCAGAAACACTGAGGCTAGATTTAGCAAATAATAAAAAGTGGTCGTCATGCTGTCCCGAATTTTCGGGATCAGCATCTATCTTGAAAAGACTCTGGAATAAATTCAGAGTGACGAAATACAACAAAACAACTACTACCCTTTTCACGTTTATACCGCATGAAGAAATATTTTTATCTGTTCTCTTTTTTAATGCTGAACCTGCATGTCTTTGCACAGCAAGATACCACTGCCTATACTGCTCAGCGTGCTAAAGTAAATTCGTTACTTGCAGAAAGAAGTACCAAGTTTGGCCAGTATGATGAAAGTTTAAATCAACGAACTGGAATATTCGGATGGCAAACCAAACGTGATATTAAAAATTCCAATGAAATTCTTCGCCAGGTAGTTTTAACCGACAACAATATTTTCAAAGAGCTGAAAGTATTGATGGATTATAAAGATTTGCAGAACCAGCAGAAAGTAGCTGTGGCGGATAATTCTCAGGAACGCTTGGAACGTTATATGCAAACCATTAGAAAACTACAGGATCAGAACGCGCAGCTCAAAGAAGATTTAGAGAAAAAGAATAAAGGAGGTTTATCAACCTACATCATCGCCTTTTTGATTTTAGTAATGGCAGGTGGATTTTATTTCTTCAGTAAAAAACTTCAGGGATATAAAACTGCTAAAATCAGCTCTTAAAATTCCAATCGGATTTTAGCCGCTTTGCAACCAGTAAAAGCAATAGACAAATTATGAAAAAAGGACTGTTTAAAATCTTGGTGAAGATAAATAAGGCGCTTTTACCAAGTTTGTATAAAAAAGATCCGAATAAGCTTACTACTTTTCAGAAGGCGATTTTGGGTTACCGTTATTGGGTGCTAACGAATGCGTTAGATTAAAAAAAGACCAATCTTAGATTGGTCTTTTATAAAACTCGTCATGCTGAATTTATTTCAGCATCTGTTTTGAAAGACCCCGAAACAAGTTCGGGGTGACGGCAATAATGTTTATTTTTTAAAATGCTCAATAATCAACGTTGCCAGTTCCGTACCAATACGTTCTTGTGCTTCGTTGGTTGATGCGCCAATATGTGGTGTTAAAGAGATTTTTGGATGGGTTAAAATTTCTGCCAATGGTGTAGGCTCGTTATCGAAAACATCTAAACCAGCGAAAGAAACTTTACCAGAATTTAGCGCTTCAATTAAAGCTGGCTCATCAATTGTTCCACCGCGTGAACAGTTTACAATACCTACTCCGTTTTTCATTTTAGCAAATTCTTCTGCACCTAAAATCGGTTTATCAGCAAATGGAGTATGTAAACTAAAGAAATCACTTCCTGTAATTACCTCCTCCAATGAAACCGTTTTAATTGGAATACTTACTGACTTTCCACCTTGGAATTTTAAAGTAATTTCAGATTCTGAAGGATATAAATCGTAAGCCAAAACATTCATACCTAAGCCTAAAGCCACTTTTGCAGTAGCGCGACCGATACGACCGAAACCGATAATACCGATGGTTTTACCGCTTAATTCAGTTCCTTTAGCATAAGCTTTTTTCAAGTTATTGAATTGAGTAGAACCTTCTACAGGCATTTTACGGTTAGCATCCTGTAAGAATCTGATACCTGTAAATAAGTGAGAAAACACCAATTCGGCAACTGATAATGAAGATGCAGCTGGTGTGTTTACAACATTAACACCTTGACTACGTGCGTATTCAACATCGATATTATCCATTCCCACCCCACCTCTACCAATTAATTTGATATTGGGTACAGCATCAATTAATTCTTTTCTAACTTTTGTTGCACTACGTACAGTAATGGCATCATAGTTTTTTAATGCTTCAGCTAATTTATCCTGAGGAACGGTTTCAGTATCAACCTGGAAACCTGCTTTTTCTAATAATTCTTTTCCGATCGGATCAATCCCATCGTTTGCTAATATTTTAATCATTGTTATTTATGATTACACAGATTAAAACGATTAGGTTGATAATCTGCAGTTATAATTAATTCTTAATTTGCTTTTGCTTGTTGTTCTTCAAATACCTGCATGGCATCTACCAAAGCGTGTACGCTTGTAATTGGCAATGCATTATACATCGATGCACGGAAACCACCAACGCTTCTGTGCCCTTTAATACCCACAATACCTTGCTCTTCAGCATATTTCAAGAATGGTTTTTCCAATTCTGGGTTTTCCATTACGAAACAAATGTTCATTC
Organism: Pedobacter sp. ISL-64; assembly: GCF_018613605.1. Classification (GTDB taxonomy): domain Bacteria; phylum Bacteroidota; class Bacteroidia; order Sphingobacteriales; family Sphingobacteriaceae; genus Pedobacter. The sequence goes on from NZ_JAGGPU010000008.1 coordinate 75,768, forward strand.
TAGAGCGGTCTTCAACTGCACAAGTTCCTTTAAACAATGGATTACGGTCGATTTCTCTGTAAAGTGCTTCAGCTTTTTGTTTGTTTTCTTTTTCAATCTCAGCAACACCACCTTTCGATTTTAACCAACGTAGATTTAATAAAGCTACATAGATTGAGAAAACCGGAGGTGTATTGTACATCGAATCGTTATCGATATGCGATTGATAGTTCAACATAGATGGAATTTTACGGTCAATTTTTCCTAAAATTTCATTCTTAACAATAGCGATAGTTAAACCAGCAGGGCCTACATTTTTTTGAGCTCCGGCATAAATTAAATCAAATTTAGAAACATCGATTACACGGCTCATAATATCAGAAGACATATCGCAAACAACCGGAATGTTTGTTTTAGGTACTTCGAAAAGCTCAGTTCCGTAAATGGTATTGTTTGAAGTATAGTGGAAATAAGCACTATCAGCAGGGATTTCAAAATCCTTTGGAATGAAAGTATAGTTCGCATCTTTAGATGAGGCAACTACATTCACATTACCGATAAATTTAGCTTCTTTTAATGCTTTGGTTGCCCAAACGCCAGTGTCTAAATAACTTGCTGTTTGTCCATCGCCCAATAAATTCATCGGAACCATTGCAAACTGTAAACTTGCACCACCTTGTAAAAATAAAACGGAATAACCCGACGGCACATTTAATAATTCCTTTACCAACTTATCAGCTTCAGCAACAACTGCCTCAAATTCGGTTGTCCTGTGCGAAATTTCTAAAATTGATAATCCATCGTTAAAATCTAAAACAGCCTGAGCTGCTTGTTTAAACACTTCTTGAGGTAAAATACAAGGGCCTGCGCCAAAATTATGCTTCATCTTATTATATAATGTTTTATGGGCGTAAATGTAAAATTTTTAAAGCAGTTATGCCCACAAAATCGTATCATAAAAAATTAAATTTTGTTAAAAATCTCGACAAAATTGAGCATTTTGTTGCAGTTTTTGCAAAAGAATTCGTTAATCAGAAAGACAAAAAGATAAAGACTGATTTTTGTCAAACCTATTAATTTTTAAAAACTGATAGGTTTAGTAGTTTATGGCTTATTCTTCAACTTCACAATCAACTTGAGGTTAAACTGCCTGCCTGTTAAATAATTTGGAATGGCATATTGCACATTATCTACATCCTTAAGCCATAAGTAGGAAACTGTATTGTCGATATTCAACATATTAAAAACCTCAAAGAATAGAATAACCGAACTGAAATTTTTGTCCAAAAATTTGGGTTTGTGCAAAGCGGCGTCATCAAGGAAATCTTTAGAGAAACCGATATCTACCCGCTTGTATGATGGGATAAAAAACTTATCTAAATACCGTGGTGTTTGTGATGGACCAATCGGTAATCTTGAGCCATAAAGTGCGTTTAAGTGTACTTTATAAGTTGGACTATTTAATAATTTATCCTGGAAAAATATAGAGAAATTCAAACGCTGATCAGTTGGTCTTTTTAGATAGCCAGGATAAATTGTAGTTCCATTCTGGATATAACTATCTCCGATAATGTCTTCATTGGCATGCATAACCGACATTCTGAAATAAGAAACCAGATCCTTAACAAACTCACCGCCTATACTAAAATCGGCGCCATAAGCATAACCGCGCGAGACTTCATTCACCAGATATTTAATTCTCAGGTTATCTATTTTATACGGAATCAGTCGGTCAGAATATTTAAAATATGCCTCAGAAGTAAACTTTAGCCGCGTTCCAAAAGCATCGAAAGCGTATTCATAACCCAGAGAAGTGTTATAAGAACTCTGTGCCTTTTGATCGATATTTAATACTCCGGAAAAATCACGAATGGTCCGGTATGAGGGTGGCTGTTTATAAACACCGGCAGAAAACCTTAAAATTTTATTGTTTGAATTGGGCCTGTAAGCAATTAACATCCTCGGACTGATCAATAGCTGTTTGCTTAACGAACTATATGTGGCGCGCGCTCCTAATTGCAACTCTGCAGAATTGGAAAGCGAATAGCTATCCTGAATGTAAGTACTGTAGTTTTTAATATCGATATTGTTTTGTATGTTGATTACATTTTGTAACGTGATATTTTTCGAATTGTTGGGCAAAATGAAGCCGGCAGAATCGGTATAATTATACTCATTCAACTGATCGTCGTAATTAGACTTATCAAATTTTATCCCCCAGGAAAAAACATGATTATTAAAATTCTGATCTACTTTTATTTCAGAAGCGAAAATCTGGGTATTTAAACTATTTCTTCCGTAATTATAATAGCTGCCAATGCCCCTGTTTTTCTTGATCACACCGAAATTTTCAGGAGAAAAAGTATTGTCTAATTCATCGAAGGTATAACTTCCATTAATATCGAAACGCTCCCTTTCAATGGTGTTGAAATAGCTATTGATAAACTTGATCACCAGGTTTGGTTTAGGAGAATAAGTAGCGGTAACAGCACTTCCTACAGTTTGGTAATCGTCAATCTCCTGTCCGGTATAATCAACATTTAACCTTAGTGTTGTACTTAAAGTTCCAAACTGTGTTTCTCTATTGGTGGGCACCAATTTAAACTGACCAAGATTAAAACTGCCCAAAAAATTGATATTGAATTTTGATGAAAAATCATATTGATACAGCAATTGAGCATCGGCAAAATTTGGGCTATAACTCCCCTTTTCATCTTGTTTAATCAGTACACTAGAGTTGTTTTTATAGCGTAAACCAGCCAAAAGGAAGCTGTTTTTGAATGTCTTTTTGGTTGTTAATGAGGTGTTTAAAAGGCTGGTACTAAAAATGGCTTGATTGCTATCCGGTTTATCGTATCTAATATCTAAGATTGAAGAAAGTTTATCGCCGTATTTTGCTTCAAAGCCACCTGCAGAGAATTTTGCTTTACTCACCAAGTCTGAATTGATAAAACTTAATCCCTCCTGTTGCCCATTGCGGATCAACACTGGCCGGTTAATTTCCACATCATTGATGTAAATCAGATTTTCGTCGAAGTTACCTCCCCTAACGCTGTACTGGGCACTTAATTCGTTATTTGTAGATACACCTGGCAGGGTTTTGAGCATGGTTTCAAAATTGCCAGAAACCAATGGCATTGAAGAAACATCGGCAATATTAATAGTGGTGGTGTTACTTAACTGGTTCTGTTTGTTGGTTATATTAACCTGCTCTAATTCATTGATGTTGGCAATTAAACTTACCTGTTTGATAATCCGAGCCCCCGAGCGCTCACTAAATTTTACGGTTTGTGGCTGATAGCCCAAAAGCGAATATTTAATGCTAAACGTTTTTGATTTTGAATAAATGGTATATACACCAAATTCATCAGTAACAGTTGATTGTGCCTGCCCTAAAACGATTACCGTAACCTGTGCCAAGGGTAACTTTTCATCGCTATAAACTATTCCTGAAACCCTAACTAAAGGCTGCGCCACAGCAAAACTGCAACCAGCAATTAAAAGGAGAAGGGTTAGCCGAAATTTGAGCATTTTTAGTATCAAGACAAAAGTATCAGGTATAAAGACTGTATGCGCCCCACCCTAAAAACAATTTAGCAATAAAACATTTAACAATTTAAATATTTATAGCGCTAGTTGTCAAGCTTTTCATTTTAGAAATGGTTTCCGTTGGATTATCTGTTGCGAAAATTGCATTTCCAGCCACAAAAGCATTGGCACCTGCTGATACTAATGTAGCAATATTTTGCAAACCAACACCACCATCGATTTCAATTATTAGGTCTTCATTTACCCCTTTAATCAAAGCTTTTAAATCCTTTATTTTCTTGTAGGTATTATGGATAAAAGCTTGTCCACCGAAACCGGGATTAACCGACATAATAAGTACCAGATCAAGATCTGCAATTACATCCTGCAATAAGGTTACCGGAGTATGCGGGTTTAAAGCCACACCGGCCTTGCAGCCTGATGCTTTGATTAACTGAATGGTTCTATGCAGATGTGTGCAGGCTTCGTAATGTACCGTGATTCTATCCGCTCCTGCTTTGGCAAAATCTCCGATAAATTTATCAGGATCAATAATCATTAAATGAACATCTAATGGTTTACTAGCATGCTTTTTTACAGCAGCCATTACCGGGAAACCGAAAGAAATATTTGGCACAAAAACACCATCCATCACATCAACGTGGAACCAATCGGCCTCACTTTGATTAATCATTTCAATATCGCGTTGCAAGTTGCCAAAATCGGCAGAAAGTATGGATGGGGCAATAATGTATTTCATATTTAAGCTTTAATCCTTTTAATTCGGTAAATAAATTGTTATCATAATTTGTATCAGCAAAATCTAAAAACGATCGTCACCCTGAATTCATTTCAGGGTCCTAACAACAAGAAAGATGCTGAAATAAATTCAGCATGACGAAGCGTGTACATATATATCGGATAAATGTCCAATATTTCTGTAAACTTAGCTGCTTTTATAGTAAGAATGCAAGTTACAAAATCATTTTAAACAAATTAGGTTGCAACAAAAACCATGTCGATCAAAATAATACTATCTGTTCTGCTTTTCAAGAATAGCTTTATTGAAAAAAGAATCAGTTATTTTAGTAAAAAAAATAAAAACTATATCTTATGAAAACAAAACAATTAATTTTTGCTGGGCTCGCGATTCTTATCATGAGCGTAGCTTTTGGTTTTACCATGAATAAACCTAAAACACTTCTCAAAGTTGGTACTATTAAAAAAACAGTACGTCCACCCGGACCAGGCATTCTCATCACTGCAATGGCCGGGAGTGATTATGGTGATTACCATTGTGCAGAGGTTGTGGCTGTTTTTGTAGCTAATTCAACGGATAAAATTATAACTGGCACACCAATTTTTACGAATTCACATTTAACAACTCCATGGCCGAATGGAATAATAACAAATATTACAACAGGCAATTCTTATTTTGTCATCAATGGTATTGTTATGGGGGCAGCGACTCCTTGTTAAAAAGACATATTACCTAACAAAAAACCCTTTCAGTTTTACACTGAAAGGGTCTTATTATTTGTGCGTCACTCTGAATTTATTTCAGATTCTATCAAACAGATGCTGAATCAAGTTCAGCATGCGTATTGATTATTACGCTTGTGGCGCTGCTGGTTTTTCTGGTCTTGGCAATAAAACTTTACGAGAAAGTTTCATTTTACCTTGTTTATCGATGTCTAACAATTTAACCTCGATTTTATCACCTTCTTTTAATACACCGTCCATAGTTTCTAAACGTTCCCATGAAATTTCAGAGATGTGTAATAAACCATCTTTACCTGGCATAACTTCAACAAATGCACCAAATGGCATAATTGATTTTACTTTACCTTGGTAAACTTCACCAATTTCTGGCTTAGCTACGATATTACGGATACGGGTAACCGCTGCATCGATTGCTGCTTTGTTATCTGCAAATACTTCTACAATACCTTTGCCATCAACTTCTTCGATAGAGATTGAAGCACCGGTTTCGCGTTGCATTTCCTGGATAATTTTACCTCCAGGGCCGATGATTGCACCGATAAATTCTTTATCAATAGTTAAAGAAACAATACGTGGTGCATGTGGTTTATAATCTTCGGCAGGTGAGCTAATGGTTTTCTTCATCTCGTTTAAGATGTGTAAACGACCATCTTTAGCTTGTAATAAAGCTTTAGTTAAAACTTCGTAAGATAAACCATTGATTTTTAAATCCATCTGACAAGCAACAATACCGTGTTCAGTACCAGTTACTTTAAAGTCCATATCACCTAAATGATCTTCATCACCTAAAATATCAGAAAGGATTGCATATTTACCAGTTTTCTCATCGGTGATTAAACCCATTGCAATACCAGATACTGGCGATTTGATTTTAATACCTGCATCCATAAGTGCTAGTGTACCCGCACAAACAGTTGCCATTGATGAAGAACCGTTAGATTCTAAAATATCAGAAACGATACGGATTGTATATGGATTAGCTTCACCTTGAGGCAATACTTTTTTCAATGAACGTTGTGCTAAAGCACCGTGACCAATTTCTCTACGGCCAGCGCCTCTGTTTGGTCTAACCTCACCAGTTGAGAAACCAGGGAAATTATAGTGCAATAAGAATTTGTTATAACCATTATAGAAAGCACCATCAATCATTTGCTCATCATCTTTGCTACCTAAAGTAACTGAAGTTAATGATTGTGTTTCGCCACGTGTAAATACAGCCGAACCGTGAGCAGCAGGTAAATAACCAACTTCACTCCAGATTGGACGGATTTCTGTAGTCTTACGACCATCTAAGCGGATACCTTCATTTAACAATAGATTTCTGATGGCATCGTACTGAACATCATGATAATAATGTTTAGCCATTGCTTTAGTTAAATCTGCAGTATCTTCTGGCATTGCCTCGAAGAATTCGTTAATGATGGCTGTGAAACCTTCTTTGCGAACATCTTTATTGCCACCAGCTTTTGCTACAGCGTAAACTTTATCATAAGTATCAGCATAAACTTTAGCTTTTAAGTCAGCATCGTGGTCTTCGTGGCTATATTCACGTTTAACCGTTTTGCCTGTAGCCTCAGTTAATTCAACCTGAATAGCACATTGAACTTTAATTGCATCGTGTGCAAATTTTAAAGCCTCAACCATTTCATCTTCCTGAATTTCATCACACTCACCTTCAACCATGCCTATATCGTTAGCTGAGCCAGCAACCATAAACTCTAAAGTTGCACGTTCTAGTTCGCTAGCTTTCGGATTGATAATTAATTTACCATCAATTTTAGCCACACGTACTTCAGAAATTGGACCATTGAAAGGAATATCAGAAACTGATAATGCAGCAGATGCCGCTAAACCTGCCAAACAATCCGGCATTATATCTTTATCAGCAGAGATTAGAGAAATCATCACCTGCGTATCAGAGTGATAATCACTTGGGAACATTGGGCGTAAAGCTCTATCCACTAAACGAGAGATTAACACTTCGTAATCAGATAATCTTGCTTCACGACGTAAAAAGCCTCCTGGAATACGGCCTGTAGCCGCATATTTTTCCTGATAATCAACCGATAAAGGTAAAAAATCAGTACCTGGTTTAGCACCAACGGTTGATACTACAGTTGCTAACAACATGGTATCGCCCATTTTTACTACAACCGAACCATCAGCTTGTTTAGCCAATTTACCAGTTTCAATTTCTACAATTCTGCCATCGCCCAAATCGAACGATTTTTTTATTACATTCATTTAAATAGAATTATGGTGTGTTTTCCTCTTTCTACACACCGTTGTTTATATATGTATTTGTTTTTGCAAACGAAGATAGGATTAAAAAAGCCTATCTATAATAAAACCTGTTAAAAAAAAATTAACAGGGAATTAAAAAGCCATTCCCTAAAGAATGGCTTTTATTGATAAACTTGCGCTTATTTTTGTTTGATGATATCACGAAGCGATAAAGCTTTGATGATAGCACGATAGCGCTCAATATCTTTTTTGTATAGATAAGCCAAAATACCGCGGCGTTTACCTACCAATTTTTGAAGTGACAACTGAGTAGAGAAATCTTTACGATTTTTCTTTAAGTGTTCTGTTAAGTGCGCAATACGGTATGTAAATAACGCTACTTGACCTTCTGCAGAACCAGTGTTGGTTTCTACTTTGCCGTGTTCTTTAAAGATTACAGCTTTTTTCTCTGGACTTAAATACATTCTTGAATAATATTAAAGCAATAAAAAATTAATTAATTGTGGCGCAAAGATAAGGCTATTTTTATTTATAAACAATAGGAAAGCTTAAAGTTATGGTTTATCTCACTTTTCGGCAAAGTACGTTCTTTCATCAGTTAGAAAGGGCTATAGCCATATAGATTAATGTACTCTAAAATTAAGTTGTTCTTTTTGAAATGTAGGTACTGCATTTATGGCGGCCTGTGGTCCCGTTAATAGCCCATAGTCCTCCCCGATGAAAAATCGGGTCGGGGCTATCTGGCAATATCGGGTTTAAGAACAAAGGACATGATTTCAAAACCAATAGCCATAAAAACTACGTTAAATATTATGAGTGTAAATTCGCCTATAAGTTTAGCTTGCGGATTACATTTTCTTCCACATTTTGCATGCAATACTTTACAATCAAGCTTTATTAATACTTTTGCAAAAACATTTACCCTTGGAAAAGAATCAATACAGCATTTTCGAAAGTGAATTACGTGTCCGCCCGGATGATATCGATATGTTTAACCATGTACATAATAGTAAATACTTAGATTATGTACTGGCAGCTCGTTATGAGCAAATGGAAAAATTCTACGGTATGCCTTGGGAACATTTTACCAAACAGGGCCTGGGCTGGGTAGTAAGTCATGTCGATATTAATTTCAAACGTCCCCTGCTGATGAATGATTTAATGCTGATCAGGACCGGTATTTTAACGATGAACGATAAAGGCTGTTCGGTTCAATTCGAAATCATTAATCGAAAAACTGGAAAAGTGGCTTCAGATGGTATTTTTGATTACGTATTGATTGATTTAACTACTGGTCGTGGAACAAAGGTTTCGGAAGAAATGATTAAAGCCTACAGTATATAGAAGATGATTACACCGATTTAGGGATTATAGATCCCCGAGTAAGTGTCTCCGTGAAAAAAAACAGTCGTAAATCCAATCTGGATGGTCTATGAGACACAGACCATGGATCAACAATAAAAAATTAATCACTTCAACAAAAATTAGTCATCTAAATTTGACAATTCGAAATTTTATCTATCTTTGTTGCATCAAAAAGACCAGAGCCATGATAGTATCTGCAATCCGTTTGAGGTTCTAAATAACCGAGGATTCCCTCCCTTACAATTTTTAGATATGTACGCATAAAGGCGTATCATTGGTTTATACATCACACTTTACTTTATTATTATATGTCACAGTCAACAAAGACGCAGGGCAAACTTTCGTCTTTTTTCGATATCCTCGTTCAATCTTTAAAAGGTCATGAGGTTGATTTAACTTCAATTAGTATTAAACGCGCAATTATTTTATTGGCCATTCCGATGATGCTGGAAATGGCTATGGAGTCGGTTTTTGCCTTAGTCGATCTATATTTTGTAGGTCATTTAGAAAACAGTAGCCATGCTATACAAACCGTTGGTTTAACGGAATCCGTGTTAACCATTATTTACTCATTGGCCATCGGGTTGAGTATGGCTGCAACAGCGGTCGTTGCGAGGAGAATTGGCGAGAAAAATCCAGAAGCGGCATCAAAAGCCGGTATGCAGACGATTGTAATTGCGGTTTTCGTTAACATTATAATTAGTATCCTGGGTTTAATTTACGCCAGAGATATTCTATTGCTTATGGGAGCTTCAACCGAAACAGCTGATCAAGGTATTCCATTTGTCCGGATTATGATGGGTGGAAGTATCATTATTGTACTCTTATTCTTAATCAACGGGATTTTTCGTGGTGCAGGTAATGCGGCCATCGCAATGCGGAGTTTGTGGATCGCCAATATTGCGAACATCATCCTTTGCCCTATTTTTATTAATGGTTTTGGGCCAGTACCGGCATTTGGTTTAACAGGCGCAGCAATTGCCACAACAATTGGTCGTGGTTTAGGCGTTACTTATCAGGTTTACAATTTGTTTAGTGGTAAAAATATATTAAAAATACGCATTAGTCACTTCTTGCCTGATTTTGCCCAGATTAAAGCTATCGTTAAGATTGCCGCTCCAGCTATTTTCCAGTTCGTAATTGCGAGCTGTAGCTGGGTGTTTTTAGCAGAACTTGTTGCCACTACCGGAGGTGATACAGGATCGGCAGGTTACCAAACAGCACTGCGACTGATGATGTTTTTTATGTTACCAGCCTGGGGATTAAGTAACGCGGCTGCTACTTTGGTTGGCCAGAATTTGGGCGCAGGCCATATAGATCGCGCTGAAAAATCGGTATTCCAAACCTTGAAATACATTATTATTTTCATGGCAGTTGTAAGTGTGCTGTTCTTAACCTGCGGGCATTTGTTCGCGGCATTTTTTACGTCAGATGAAAATGTGATTGCCGTTGCAAGCGAAGCTTTAAAAATTTTAAGCATTGGTTTTGTGATTTATGGAGCTGCAATGGTATTCAGTAGTGCGTTTAATGGTGCTGGCGATACCTGGACACCTACGAAAATTAATGTTTTTGCCTTTTGGTTGTTCCAGATTCCTTTGGCTTACTTTTTAGCCAAATTTTTAGAAATGGGCCCAACAGGTGTTTTTATTGCCATTCCAACAGCTGAAGCAGGTATTGCGATAGCTGCCTATATCTTGTTTAAAAAGGGTAAATGGAAAAAAACGATGGTTTAGGTAATCTATAACAGAATTTAACCACAGATCAATGATGAGCACAGATGAATTTATATTTGTATTCTCTATGAACATCTGTGGTTAAAATTCTTATTCTTCCATCCCCTTCAGATCGATTTTATTAAACATATGCAAGTAGTATAAAATATAACCGGCTAACAACACCAAACTGAACAAAAGATAATAATGCGCAAGGATTGACCACATGGCAATAAAAAAGAAAAACAGCAACCATTTGAGGTAATTGTCCATATCTAACCGAACGATATACACTAACGCCAATAGGAAAAATAGCCCGGATAAACTAAACAGAAGCCCATTGGCTATAGCACAGAGGTTAAAGTGAGCGGCTGAAATCAAAAATATCCATTCGGGGATTAATATGATGGCGAAAATTAATAACCAGTTGAATATTCTTTTATAGGTTGATAGCTGAAGGCTCTTGCTGAAATTCATGTATTCAGTTTCAAATTTTAGCAAAGTAAAAATCAAAACCGCATGGCACAAAACAGATGCCAATAAAGCAACTAATAATATACGTATATCGTAGCCAACATCGGCAAACATCCACAGCCATTGCTTTAAAGAAAACAAATGACAACAGCTTACACATCAATAACATTAAGGGTTGTTCTTTGAGTAAATGGAATAACGGCCAGCTGAAGAATGGTTTTTTAAATTTTATTCCAAAACGAACCGGTTCCCTTTCATTAATTAAAAAACTTAATGTTACCGATTGATAAGTTAGCCACGATAAGCCAAAAATTAAAGCCGAAAAAACAATCAGGATACAAGTGGCACTAATAAAAAGACTGTATTTGATGCTTAAACCAATAAGCAGAAAAACATAAATAATAACCGGTATAAGAATGGTAAAATATAATCTTAGCCACATTTTTAGCTGCATATTTTTCTTCAGAGCAGCTGTTTCTTTAATAAAATTATACTTGGCTGATGCTAATTTTTGTTTAATAAAGAAATGAACTTTTGTAGCGTATAAAAACCATGAAACAAATACAATAGCAATTCCAACAGGCGATGAAATACCTGCTAATAACAAGGCTTTTTGGTAGCCAATTAATTGCGAAGGCTCTACCACACCGAATAAAATATAAATGCCTACCAGAAAAAATCCTGCGTGTTGCTGGTAAAATTCTTTGGCTAAGCTATTGATCAGTAACTTCAGCATTATAGTTGAATGATTTGTTTGTCAACGATCTGAAATACGGTATCCAATTTTAGTTTATCGGTGCGAACTTCCTGGTGTGATGATAAAAGAAAACTCCTTCCCTGTACTGCTTTTTCCGTGATCAACTGATACAATTTATCTGCCGAAGCCACATCAATGGTAATCAACGGTTCGTCTAAAATATACACATCAGGGCTACCAATAAATGCACAGATCAAAGAAAGCTTTTTGAGCATCCCACTCGAATAACTACCAATTTTATTGTCAAGAAAGGCTGCCATTTCGAAATAGGCTGCAAGGTCTTCGGCTTGTTTCCCTTCTGCTTTTCTTGTTTCAACATAAAAACTGATCAGCTCCTGCCCTGTTACAAATAAGGGATATTGTGGTTCGGCTTCGGCAAAACTAATTTTCGAACGGAATTTTATGGGTTCATTTTTAAGGTTTATTTCATTGAGTGTTACTTCGCCTTTGAATGGAATCTGTCCTGATATAATCCTAAATAAGGTCGATTTACCAGTTCCGTTCCCTCCTTTTAACCAATGGATTCCGTTATCGATTTTCCATTCGCCAAAGTTCAATACTTCATGGCTGCCATATTTTTTATTGATGTTGGTTAAGCTGAGCAAGATGTTTGATTTTAGTTCTGTTTTAGATTTCGTTATACTTGATTTGTTACTTACTGAGGCATCTTGCCGGAAAAGTAACAAAAGCACTACTATCTCTGATAAAATAAACCTGGATTGGAACGTACACGGAGTGCAACAGAGTAAAGTGGAAAGCAGGTCTGCAGTAGCAGAAAGTCACTGTATTTGCTTTTCAAATCAAAGTGCTTGGAGTAGATATTTTCTAGATTAAAAATTACCTTAAAAAGCATATCTTTGCGCAAAGATGAAGCATATACGTAATTTTTGCATTATTGCACATATTGACCATGGTAAAAGTACTTTGGCTGATAGGTTATTAGAATATACCGAGACAATTTCAAAGCGTGAGGCGCAGGCACAATTGCTCGATAACATGGATTTAGAGCGTGAGAGAGGCATAACAATTAAAAGTCATGCCATACAAATGAACTATAAAGTTGGTGATATTGAATATAATTTCAACCTGATTGATACACCTGGACACGTAGATTTTTCGTACGAAGTTTCGCGTTCCATTGCTGCCTGCGAGGGTGCATTACTTATCGTTGATGCTTCGCAAGGTATTCAGGCACAGACCATTTCGAACTTATATTTAGCACTTGAACACGACCTTGAAATTATTCCGATTTTAAATAAAATGGATTTACCTGGGGCAATGCCCGAGGAAGTAAAAGACCAGATTATTGATTTAATCGGATGTAAACGAGAAGATATTATTCCTGCATCGGGTAAAACCGGAATGGGTATCCCTGATATTATCCAGGCCATTGTAGACCGCGTTCCAGCTCCGGTTGGTGATCCGGAAGCACCTTTGCAAGCTTTGATTTTCGACTCTGTTTTTAACTCATTCAGGGGAATTATTGCTTATTATAAAGTAGTAAACGGCGAAATTAAAAAAGGCGACAAAGTAAAATTCATTAATACTGGCAAAGAATATCTGGCTGATGAGGTTGGAATTCTGAAACTGGATATGTCACCACGTAATGTTGTAAAAACCGGAGATGTGGGGTACATTATTTCTGGAATTAAAGAAGCCAGAGAGGTAAAAGTGGGTGATACGATTACAACTGTCACCAGACCATCGCTGGATTCTATTCAAGGTTTTGAAGAGGTGAAACCAATGGTTTTTGCAGGTATCTACCCTGTTGATACGGATGAATTTGAGGAGCTGCGCGAAGCCATGCACAAGTTGCAGTTGAATGATGCGTCTATCGTTTTCGAACCTGAGAGTTCTGCAGCATTAGGCTTTGGTTTCCGTTGTGGTTTCTTAGGAATGCTGCATATGGAGATTATCCAAGAGCGTTTAGAACGCGAGTTCGATATGACTGTAATTACAACGGTTCCCAACGTATCGTACATTGCACACACTACAAAAGGTGATGAGTTTATTGTAAATAACCCATCTGATTTGCCAGATCCAAGTAAATTGGATTCAGTTGAAGAGCCTTACATTAAAGCAAATATTATTACCAAGGCTGACTTTGTTGGTCCAATAATGTCGCTTTGTATCCAAAAGCGGGGAGCGATTATTAATCAATCATATCTAACATCAGACAGGGTTGAGTTGGTTTTCGAAATGCCAATGGCCGAAATCGTATTTGACTTCTATGACAGGTTAAAAACACTTTCCAAGGGATACGCTTCGTTTGATTATCACCAAATTGGTTACCGCAAATCTGATTTGGTACGCCTTGATTTATTGTTAAACGATGAGCCTGTTGATGCGTTATCTTCACTGATTCACCGTAGCAATGCTTACGATTTTGGAAAGAAAATCTGTGAGAAATTAAGAGAGTTAATCCCTCGTCAACAATTCGAGATTAAAATACAGGCATCAATTGGTGCTAAAGTTATTGCCCGCGAAACATTGAGTGCTTTACGTAAAGATGTAACGGCTAAATGTTACGGTGGTGATATTTCCCGTAAGCGCAAGCTATTGGAGAAACAGAAAAAAGGTAAAAAACGTATGCGCCAGGTTGGAAACGTAGAGATTCCACAAAGTGCATTTATGGCGGTTTTGAAATTAGATTAATACATAGTATCAAGATGCCAGTATTAGGTATTAAGATAAAAATATAGTTAAAGCACAGTGATGATTGAGTTGACCATTGGTCTTGATACTTGATTCTCACTACTCGATACTTTTAGAATGAAATTATTAGACGGTAAATACGTATCAGAAAAAGTTAAAGTTCAAATTGCAGAAGAAGCTGCCGAATTTTTACATAAAAGTGGTCGCAAGCCACACCTAGTTGCTATTTTAGTTGGTAACGATGGAGGAAGCGAAACCTATGTGGCCAGTAAGATGAAAAACTGCGAAAAAGTCGGTTTTAAATCATCGTTACATAGATATGATAACTCAGTAACTGAAGCTGAATTATTGGCGAAAATTGAAGAAATTAACCAGGATGATGATGTAGACGGATTAATTGTTCAATTGCCTTTGCCAAAACACATTGATCCGGAGAAAGTTACCGAAAAGATCGATCACCGTAAAGATGTGGATGGTTTCCACCCGGTAAATTTGGGTAGAATGATGCGCAACCTGCCTTGCTTTATCCCAGCTACACCTTATGGTATTTTATTGATGCTGCAGGAATACAATATCGATACTACCGGAATGCACTGTGTGGTTGTTGGCCGGAGTAACATTGTGGGTAGCCCAATGAGCATTTTAATGGCCCGCAATGCCAGCCCAGGCAATTGTACAGTAACACTTACCCATTCTCGCACAAAAGATTTAAAAGAACAGGTTCTCCAAGCAGATATTGTGATTGCTGCTATTGGTAAAAAGAATTTTGTTACTGCCGATATGGTTAAACCTGGTGCCATTATTATCGATGTAGGTATTAACCGCGAAACTTCTGCTGAAACCAAATCCGGCTTTAAGTTATATGGTGATGTGGATTTCGAAAGCGTAGCACCCAAAGCTTCTTACATTACGCCTGTTCCTGGTGGTGTGGGTTTAATGACTATTGTTGGTTTATTAAAAAACACGTTAGCATCAGCTAGAAAAGAGATATATTCTTAAGCTTAAAGACTAAAGAAGGAAAAGCGGTTCAAGAAGATTGAATCGCTTTTTTGTTAATTGAAAAGTGGCTAGCCAATACCCAACATACAATAGCCAATTTGCTTTACCAATGAACTAATGACTAATGAACCAATATAATACATCTATGTTCATCCTTTTAGGCTGTGGTTAAAAATCAACTCCAAAGTTTACTCCACCAGCTTTCTTCAAAACCGATATAGAGGCCATCCTCTCGCAACTCAGTTGGATAGATATTGATATAATCACCTTGTCCCTCTGCTCCCCTTCCCGTGGTTAAACTGTATTCGTAACGATGGATTGGACAAACCAGATGCCCGTTTTTGCACCAACCACCACTAAAATGACCGCCAGCATGCGGACAATGCGATTGGGTTGCGGTAATTTTGTCTTCATTGTTAATCAAACAAATTTGTTTTCCTGCAACTTCTATTGTTTTAATTGTATCAGGACGGGGAATTTGATTATTATTTAGCGCCTTAAACCACTTCATGCAGCTAAAATACGGCAAATAAATATCAGTCTTATTTCATCTTTACATTAAATTTCAAAAGAGGAACAGCATCACCATATTTTTTTAGGATATTTGCATCCTCAAAAATGAAACAAGACATACCAGAAGACGGCACATTACTTCCTTTAATGGAAGAATTTTATACCATACAGGGCGAAGGATTTAATACTGGTAAAGCAGCTTATTTTATCCGTTTAGGGGGCTGCGATGTAGGCTGCCATTGGTGCGATGTGAAAGAAAGCTGGGATGCCGAAATGCATCCACTTACGGCTTCGGATATAATTGTTGAAAACGCCGATAAATTTCCGGGTAAGGCTGTTGTAATTACTGGTGGCGAACCCTTGATTTATAACCTGGATTATTTAACCAACAAACTAAAAGAAAGAGGTATTCTTACCTTTATAGAAACATCTGGTGCCTACCCACTTTCTGGAAATTGGGACTGGATCTGTTTATCACCAAAGAAATTTAAAGCACCAAGACCAGATATTACACCTTTTGCGCACGAATTAAAAGTGATCGTTTTTAATAAAAGTGATTTTAAATGGGCTGAAGAATACGCGGCTATGGTGTCTCCTACCTGTAAATTATATCTGCAACCAGAATGGTCTAAATCAAAAGAAATTACACCATTGATTATTGATTATGTAATGGCAAACCCAAAATGGGAAATTTCTTTGCAAACGCACAAATTTTTAAATATTCCTTAAAAACAATACATTAGCTTTATAACCAAATGTTAATGTAATGAAATTTCGTTTAGGCCTCTTCTTTAGCATACTGAGTATTTATTGTTTTGGGCAAAGTTCCCTAAATAAAAAAGCACAGGTTTTTTTTGAAAAATCCGGCCCATTTATTGATAAATTAGATTATGCTGCTGCCGAACAGGTATTAAAAAGTGCGGTTGAAGCTGATCCGTTATTTCAGAATGCCTACATTGTGCTTGCTGGCGTTTATAAAGCACAAAAAAAGTATGCTGAAGCCAAAGCCGCTTACGAAAAAGCCATATTGATCAATAAAATTGTAGCTCCGGCTGTAATTTATGGCTTGGCTGAAACCGAATTTGCGACTCAGGATTATTTAAAATCGAAACAGCATTTTAGTGAATTTTTGATATTAGATTCTTCATCCGATAGAGCAAGAAGAGCAAAGAAATATCTTTTAGATTGTGATTTTGCTGCCATAACAATCAATAAACCCGTAAAATATAGCCCAGCAAATTTAGGTGAAGGTGTAAATACAACAGATGCTGAATACTTTCCTGCAATAACAGCTGATGGCGAAACCCTGGTTTTTACACGTCAGCTAAATGGTAATGAAGATTTTTGGACATCACAGGTTAAAAATAATAAATGGGATGCCGCTACTCCCTTATCCAGCAAAATAAATACTATCAGATACAATGAAGGGGCCCAAACCATTTCGCCTGATGGGAAGTACCTTTTTTTTACGGGATGCAACCGACCAGATGGCCTAGGTAGGTGTGATATTTATGTTTCACACCGAGAAGGAAAAGATTGGGGCGAACCTTACAACGTTGGGAAGCCCGTTAATTCAGAATATTGGGAATCACAACCAGCAATCAGTCCTGACGGAAGAACTTTGTATTTTATAAGCAACAGACCAGGCGGATCTGGAGGTTATGATATCTGGAAAAGCAGTATTACCGATGAAGCCAAATGGGGACCTGCCATTAATCTTGGGCCTGATATCAACACGGTCTATGATGAAAATACACCATTTTTACATGCTGATGGAAGAACTTTCTATTTTTCTTCTGATGGTTGGCCAGGTTTTGGAAACAAAGATATTTATTATAGTAGAATGGATAATGATGGCAAGTGGCAAAAGCCAGTTAATATCGGTTATCCGATCAATTCTTTCGAAGATGAAAGTGGTTTGGTAGTAAGTGCCGATGGAAATTTCGGATTGTTTTCTTCGAATTTAAAAGGAGGTTTTGGCTTACAGGATATTTATAGCTTTGGAATTCCTGAAGTAGCTAAACCGCTGAAGGTTTCTTATGTGAAAGGAATTGTAAGGGACCGAGATACTAAAAAAACGATCGAAAGTAATGTTCAGGTGGTTGATCTGAAAAGTAATAAAACTGTTTTCGACGATTATACTGATCCAGAAACTGGTCAGTTTTTAGCGGTAATGCCTGTTGGGAGTAATTATCTGTTTAATGTAAATGCCGAAGGTTACATGTTTTACTCTGAAAACTTTGAGCTCAAGGCAGGAGATATCAATAAACCTTACCAGATTGAAGTTTACATCGAAAAAATAAAGCAAGGTGGAAATGTAACCTTAAGAAACATTTTCTTTGATACCAATAAGTTTAATCTTTTGCCCGCCTCTATCCGTGAACTGGATTTGCTTATCGATTTTTTGCACCAAAACGAAAATGTACAGATTGAGATTCAGGGGCATACCGATAATGTGGGCGATGATAAGTTGAATGAAAAGTTGTCTTTTAACCGTGCCAATGCAGTTTACGAGTACCTGATCAAAAATAGTATTGATGCTAAAAGGCTTACCTTTAAGGGCTTTGGAGCAAGTAAACCGATCGCTGATAATAAAACGGAATCAGGTAGAAAAAACAATCGTAGAACATCGTTTGTAATTACTAAAATATAAACATATAAAGTATTACTTAAAAAAACTCAAGATGTCACAGCATTACGGAAACCATAAGAGATTTTATCCACCTTTTCATTTTTTTACAATACCCTTAGCGGTTTTAGGATTAGGTTTTGCCATTTATTGTTGCATAGCCGTACCTACTATAATTACGGGCTTGCTTGTGCTTGCATTTTTCCTGATTGCCATTATAGCTGTAATGGCCCGGATGTTTGCACTTAAGGCACAGGATAGAGCTGCAAGAGCCGAAGAAAAATTACGTTATTACATTCTTGCTGGTAAAGCACTTCCGAGTGAGCTGAGAATGGGGCAAATTATGGCTTTGCGTTTTGCTAGTGATGAAGAATTTATAGCCCTAGTTGATAAAACAGTGGTTGATAAGTTATCTCCCGATGAGATTAAGAAAGCCATTAAAAACTGGCGCGGAGACTATCATAGGATATAAAAAAATATCGTCTTGCTGGACTTGTTTCAGCATCTTCCGTTTGATAGAGACCCTGAAATAAATTCAGGGTGACGCATGGAGTAAGCGATCTAGATTAAAACTTCTTCCCTTTTAGCACCCTTATTTCTGAGCCTTCAGCTAAGAATACAGAATCAGGCTTAGCATCGTTTAAAAAAGAAAAATCATTTCCGTAGTTAATTCCAAAATCGACATCAATTTTATAATCTTTTACCGAATAAGTTTGCCAGCGCGGATGTTCAACACCGTATTCAGATGTTTTATTCGCTCCAATTTTAGTATAACCCCAATAATGCTCTGTAATAAATTCTTCTTCGCTACCAATCCGTATTTCTTCTGCTTTTGAAGAAGAAATAAGTGAAAAATTATGCCAGGTTCGGTTCTTCCAGCGATAATCTACCTCAAGCTGATGTTCTTGTTCAATCCAAACATGTTTCATCGGAAATGTTTGATAATTCTCCTTATAAATGGTGTTGGCTACAAAGGTGATGGCAGGCTTGGGTACAAATTCTTTGATGAAAACTACTCCACGCTTCCAGGTACTGCCATCTTTAAATTTAACATAAAATCTTAAGTTAACCTCTTCGAAATTAGTGTGAAATGGAATATTAAAGCCTCGCAGCCTAACATCAACAAACATAAAGCCGACTAAACTCACATAATATTTACCATGCCAATCATCTAGTTCGGTTTGTGGAGGGAGGTATTTCGAAAGTATTTCTTTATCTACAGCATATTGTGCCAAAGCCAGTTTACGCCATTCTGCAGTAAGAAATACTTTCGGGCTAGTCAAAATTAAAGTATAGCTTGTCTGATTCGGATCAGTTTGGTTAAAGTTTCTTCCAACAGGTCTAAATGTAACATATTGGCACCATCTGATTTTGCATTTGCAGGATCAGGGTGTGTTTCAATAAATAAACCATCTGCTCCTACTGCAATTGCTGCTTTAGCGATAGTCGAAATCAATTCTGGCTTACCACCAGTAACACCACTACTTTGATTAGGTTGTTGTAGGGAATGTGTGCAATCCATTACTACCGGAACGCCGAAACCCTGCATTTCGGGTAAACCACGGTAATCAACAATCAGATCCTGATAACCAAAAGTATTACCTCTATCTGTTAAAATAACTTTGTTGTTTCCGGCTTCTTTTACTTTCTCAACGGCAAATTTCATAGAACCTGCAGAAAGGAACTGACCTTTTTTAACGTTTACTACTTTTCCAGTTTCGGCGGCAGCAATTAATAAATCAGTTTGGCGACATAAAAATGCAGGGATCTGCAATACATCTACATAAGCAGCTGCCATTGCGGCCTCACCACTTTCATGGATATCGGTAACTGTTGGCACACCAAATTCTCTACCAATCCTTTCTAAAATGCGCAAAGCTTTTTCATCACCAATGCCTGTAAAAGAACTTCCTTTGCTCCTATTTGCTTTTCGGTACGAACCTTTAAAAATATATGGGATCTGAAGTTTATCAGTAATTGTAATAATCTTTTCGGCAATTCTCATGGCAATATCCTCGCCTTCAATAGCGCATGGACCAGCCATTAAAAAGAAATTTCCCGAATCTGTATTTTTTAATTTATCTAAATAGTTAAGCATAGTTGAGATCTGAGATATGAGACATGAGAGTGAGATCTGAGTTTGTCTCAAATCTAGCTTCTCCTATCTCACACCTAATTTTTAATTTCCTAGTTCTGACATGAATTTAATCCGCATCAATTGAATTTCTTCGCGGGTGTAATCGGTTTCGCCTAACTCGTTAAGGGCTTCATCAATAGAATCGCTTTCAGCAGCTCTGAAATAGTCAAATACTTCATCCTGTCTATCATCATCAATTACTTCATCAATGAAATAGTTTAGGTTAAGTTTAGTACCAGAGTTTACAATCGATTCTACTTCTTTCAGAATTTCTTCATAGGTGATGCCTTTCGAATCGGCAATATCTTCCAAACCAATCTGCCTGTCGATATTTTGAATGATCGAAACCTTCATCTGCGATTTATTGGCCTGAGTTTTAATAATCAAATCGATTGGACGTTCGATATCGTTATCCTCGACATATTTTTTGATCAATTCGATAAAAGGTGTCCCGAATTTCATTGCTTTACCCGAACCTACACCAGAAATCTGGCGAAGTTCTTCCGTCGTAACCGGGTAATGTGTACACATTTCCTCTAAAGATGGATCCTGGAAAACTACGAATGGTGGAACACTTTTTTGCTTCGCAATTTTTTTACGTAGCTCTTTAAGCAATGATAAAAGATGGGTATCTAAAGCACCTGTACCTTGTTTTACATCATCGTCATCGTCATCAGCACCGTTCTCTATTGGTTCGTTTAGTATGAATTTAAGGCTATAGGGGTTGATAATAAAATCTCTTCCCTGTTTGGTTAACTTTAATAAACCGTAATTGTCAATATCCTTAAAAAGGTAATTATTTAGAACAGCCTGGCGGATAATCGATTTCCACATCAGCTCGCCTTCTTCTTTACCGATTCCAAATTCAGGAATCTTGCTGTGTTCGTAAGCAATTGTTTGAGCGGTTTCTAAACCTAAAAATACGTTTAACAAGTGTGCATCATCAAATTTTTCGCCTGATTTTTCGATAAATTTCAAAACGGTTGACAATTGACTTTCTGCATCAAATTGCTTTTTAGGCTTTTTGCAGTTATCACACATGCAGTTACAGCCCGTTTCGTTAAAGTTTTCACCGAAATAATGAAGGATCTGCTTACGTCGGCATACGCCAGATTCAGCATAATCGATCACTTCTTTTAATATCTGCGTGCCAATTTCACGTTCCGAAACTGGTTTATCTTTCATAAATTTAGCCAGCTTGTCTACGTCTTTTTGAGCGTAGAAAGCAATACATACCCCTTCGCCACCATCACGTCCGGCCCTGCCAGTTTCCTGGTAATAACCCTCCATACTTTTAGGCACGTCATGGTGAATCACAAAGCGAACATCGGGTTTGTCGATCCCCATACCAAAGGCAATGGTTGCAACAATAACCTCAGCATCTTCCATCAAAAATTTATCCTGCGTTTCAGCTCTAACCTTTGGGTCTAACCCCGCATGATAAGGCAAGGCACTAATTCCATTCAGATTTAATGCCTCTGCCACTTCTTCAACCTTTTTACGGCTAAGACAGTAAATAATCCCAGATTTGCCCGGATTAGATTTGATATACTTAATAATTTCTTTGGTGATGTCTCTTTTAGGTCGGATTTCGTAAAATAAGTTGGGCCTGTTGAATGACGACTTAAACAATGTTGCTTCCGTCATTCCAAGATTCTTCATAATATCCTGCTGTACTTTTGGCGTGGCAGTTGCGGTTAATGCAATAATTGGAATGTTATTTCCCAATCCTGCGATAACCTGTTTAATCTTACGGTATTCTGGCCTGAAATCGTGCCCCCATTCAGAGATACAATGCGCTTCATCAACGGCAACGAAAGAGATTTTAATCAGATTTAAAAATTCAATATTATCCTGCTTCGCCAGAGACTCTGGCGCAACATACAATAATTTAGTCTGACCGCTTAAAAGATCAGATTTAACTTGAGTAATTTCAGATTTATTTAGGGATGAATTAAGAAAGTGAGCAATACTGTCATTTCCACCAAAGGCCCTTAATTGGTCAACCTGGTTTTTCATCAAGGCAATTAGTGGAGAAATTACAATTGCTGTTCCCTCGCTCATTAAAGCGGGTAACTGATAGCAAATAGACTTCCCTCCGCCTGTTGGCATAATAACAAATGTGTTATTGCCTTCTAAAATATTTGTAATGATCGACTCCTGATCACCTTTGAAATTGTCAAACCCGAAGAAATTTTGTAGGTTATCAAATAACGACTTTTTCACGTCCATTTTGTGTAATAAAATATGCGATGCTATTTTTGTATCCAAAATAACATAATTTTACAAGAATTTCAAGTATTAACAGACAATTATTTTCTCTTTGAAAAGTAAAAAATCAATAATCCAATCGGCTGTAAGCACATTAGAGCTTGAGGCAGCAGCAATATTAAATGTTGCAAAGAATATTAACAGCGATTTTGAAAAAGTCGTATCAAGCATTTTACATGGCAAAGGACGGGTAATTGTTACTGGTATTGGAAAGAGTGCAATTATTGCGCAAAAAATGGTAGCTACTTTTAATTCAACAGGTACCCCTGCTATTTTTATGCATGCCGCAGATGCTATTCATGGCGATCTGGGGATGATCCAGGTAGATGATATTGTAATCTGCCTCTCTAAAAGTGGAAACACACCAGAAATAAAAGTGCTTACCCCCTTGTTGAAAACATCTGGCAATCTTCTCATCGGGATGGTTGGTGAATTGAATTCTTTTTTAGCCGAACAGGCCGATCTGATTCTGAACACTTCTTTCGAAAAAGAAGCCTGTCCGCATAATTTGGCCCCCACTACCAGTACAACGGCGCAATTGGCATTGGGCGATGCCTTAGCTATTTGTTTATTGGAGTGCAGAGATTTTAATGAATCCGACTTTGCGAAATATCATCCAGGCGGATCATTAGGTAAAAAACTCTATTTAAAAGCCCGGGATTTGGCTTTGTCTAATGAGAAACCTTCTATACACCCATCCGCATCGGTTAAAGATGTGTTAATAGAAATTAGTAAAAACCGTTTGGGTGCCGTTGTTGTTGTTGATAGCGATGATAAAGTTCTTGGCATCATTACCGATGGTGATATAAGGCGGATGTTAGAAAATAACAATTCTATTGCAAACTTAAAAGCCGAAGATATAATGGGCAGAACGCCAAAGAGCATACAATTTGATGCTTTGGCGGTTGATGCTTTAGATATTATTAAGCAAAATAACATTACACAGTTGCTAGTTCTAGAACAAAATACTTACTTTGGCATTATCCATTTACACGATCTCCTTAACGAAGGCATAGTGTAATTTTTAAAATAAAAAATGAATAAAGATTATTATGCATTAATTATGGCCGGTGGCGTCGGAAGTCGCTTTTGGCCAGTAAGCAGAACGGAATATCCAAAACAGTTTATCGATTTTTTCGGCGTTGGAAAAACCCTGATTCAAAGTACTTACGAAAGATTTCTAAACATCTGTCCTCCTGAAAATATATTTATCGTTACCAACGAAATTTATTCAGATTTAATTAAAGAGCAATTACCGCAATTAACAGATAACCAGATTTTGGCTGAGCCTTTAATGAGAAATACAGCCCCTTGTGTTGCTTATGGAAGTTTAAAAATTGCTGAGTTAAACCCTAATGCAACGATTGTTGTTGCTCCTTCTGATCATACCATCGCAGATATTGATGGCTTTATAGCATCTATAGAGCAATCTTTAGAGGCTGCCTCGAAAAATGATTGTTTAATCACTTTGGGTATTAAACCAAACCGCCCGGATACAGGTTACGGTTATATTCAGCATACAGATTACGTGCTCAACACCGATACTGATCTGCATAAGGTTAAAACCTTTACCGAAAAGCCAAATTTAGAATTGGCAAAATCATTCTTGCAAAGTGGCGATTTCTTGTGGAATGCAGGGATCTTTATCTGGTCGGCCAGGGCGATACTGAATGCTTTCGAGAAACACCTTCCAGACATGTACGAGATATTTAATATCGGCAGATCTGAGTTGAATAAAGCTGGCGAAAAAGAATTTATCAATAATGCTTATTTCCAATGCACCAACATTTCAATAGATTTTGGGATTATGGAAAAAGCAGAAAATGTTTACGTACTTCCATCTGATTTCGGCTGGTCTGATTTAGGAACCTGGGCCTCTATTTATGAGATGGCAGAGAAAGATTATGTGGGTAATGCCGTTATCCCGTCACAACAGGTACTGATGTTCGATTCATCAAACTGTATGGTAAATGTTCCAGAAGATAAATTGGTTATCTTACAGGGGCTGCACGATTACATTGTTGTGGAAAACAATAATATGCTAATGATCTGCCCAAGAAATGAAGAGCAAAAGGTTAAAGAATTCGTAGCTGAAGTTAAATCGAGATTTGGAAATAAATTCATTTAATAGATACATGAAATGTAAAATGGATGATGTAGCATAGTTTTCATCATCCATTTTATATTTCTTATCCTAGTTTATCGTGAAAGATCCTGAAACAACCCGATAGCTATCGGGTTCAGGAAGACGAAGCTCGACGGGATGAAGCTTTAATAGCTATTGATATTATTAACTCGCTTGCCTAAACTGTTCTTTGTCTAACCGCTTCGTATAAAATTACCCCGGCAGCAACAGAAACATTTAACGATTCGATTTTTCCGGCCATTGGTATTTTAGCTAAATGATCGGCTACCCTTAAAAGATCGTTAGAAATTCCTTCATCTTCCGATCCCATTACAATTGCCGTAGGCATGGTAAAATCTGGCGCATAAATAAAATCACTGGTTTTTTCGGTGCAGGCTACAACCTGCAAACCACTTTCTTGCAGAAATAAACAGGTTTTGTGCAGGTTAGCATGGCGACAAATCGGAATACTGAATAAGGCACCTGCCGAGGTTTTAATGGCATCAGCATTGATCTGCGCAGCATTTTTTAAAGGAACTACAATGGCATGCACCCCTACACAGGCGGCCGTACGTGCAATTGCACCCATGTTACGCACATCGGTAACACTATCTAAAACCAAAATTAATGGAACTTCGCCCTTTTCGAAAACAGCTGGAACAATGTCTTCAATATTCTGATAGGTAATTGGAGAAATAACTGCAATTACGCCCTGATGATTTTTCTGCGACATGCGGTTCAGCTTCTCAATCGGAACCGAATTTAAAGGAATCAAAGTATCTTTAAGAAGGGCTTTTAACTCCAGAAAAAGTTCCCCGCCCAAACCGCGTTGCTGATAAATGGTTTCAATGTCTCTTCCTGCTTTAACGGCTTCTATTACGGCCCTGATGCCGAATACAAACTCATTATTCTCTTTTGCTCGTTGCGGTCTTCTAAAATTATCCATGTTTTGAAATTGTTAGGCAAAAGTATTCAAATAAAATGTTTTAGCCCTAAACTATGTGCTCCTTATTAACATTTAATTGTTTAAAAATTTCTGCGGCATCATAAATCCAATAAAATTTAATCTGATTATGCTTCAATTTGTTAACAAACAGCTAGTAACTAATTCGAACAACCGCATCAAAATTTAATTACTTTTGTGGAATGAGTATCGATAATGAACAAGGCGGAAAGAACAGTATGACTGCTAGAAAAGGCAGGTTAAGTAATACCATAAGTTCGCAAGGGAAAATCCCCCCTCAGGCATTAGATCTTGAGGAAGCAGTTCTTGGGGCATTAATGCTCGAAAAAGATGCACTTTCTGCTGTAATTGATGTTTTAAAACCAGAGGTTTTTTATAACATTGCCCATCAGAAAATTTTTGAAGCGATTCATATTTTATTTCAAAAATCGCGCCCGGTTGATATTTTAACCGTAACGGCAGAACTGCGAACATTAGGTACTCTGGAAATAGTTGGAGGCGCTTACTACATTACCAATTTAACCAATAGGGTTGCTTCAGCAGCGAATATTGAGTTTCATGCACGTATTATTTCTCAGAAATATATTCAGCGCGAACTGATCAGAATCTCAACCGAAATTATTACAAACGCCTACGAAGATACAACTGATATTTTCGATCTCTTAGATCAGGCAGAAAAAGGACTTTTCGAAATTGCCCAGAATAACCTGCGTAGAGATACACAGAAAATGGACGATATCATTAAACAATCATTAGCCACACTTGAAGAACTTCGTACTAAAACAGATGGTTTAACTGGTGTGCCAACAGGTTTTACAGGATTGGATAGAATAACCGGTGGTTGGCAAAAGCAAGATTTAGTAATTATTGCTGCACGTCCGGCGATGGGTAAAACGGCCTTCGTACTAACCTGTGCCAGAAATGCGACCGTCGATTTTGCAAAACCGACGGTAGTGTTCTCATTGGAGATGTCCTCAGTTCAGCTCGTTAATCGTTTAATTTCTGGAGAAGCTGAAATTGAGCAGGAAAAAATCAGGAAAGGAAATTTACAGGAATGGGAATGGCAGCAGTTACACAGTAAAATTGGCCGTTTAACCGAAGCTCCCCTATTAATTGATGATACGCCTGCACTAAATATTTTTGAGTTCAGGGCAAAATGCAGAAGATTAAAATCACAATACGATATTCAATTGGTAATTGTCGATTACTTGCAGTTAATGCATGGTAAAGGCGAAGGAAAAGGTGGTGGTAACCGTGAGCAGGAAATTGGTAGTATTTCGAGAGCACTAAAATCTGTTGCGAAAGAACTTGATGTTCCGGTGCTCGCACTATCGCAGTTAAGTCGTGCGGTAGAGAGTAGACCAGGTTTACAAGGAAAGCGGCCGATGTTATCCGATTTACGTGAATCTGGTTCAATTGAGCAGGATGCAGATATGGTATTGTTCTTATACCGTCCTGAATATTACGGAATTACCGAAGACGAACAAGGGCGATCGCAGGCTGGTATTGGCGAGGTTATTATTGCAAAACACCGTAACGGTGAAACCGGAATTGTACCACTAAAATTTATTGGTAAGTTTGTGAAGTTCGTGGATCTGGAAGATGATTTTAACGCACCGCCAAATTCATTTGCTGCTGATCCTTCAGCTGGTATGTATCCATCACAGGATTTTGAAAAACAAAGCAACGTGATTATCCGTCCTTCAAAAATGGACGATTATAATGATGACGATCCACCGTTTTAGGAATTGGTAATGACTATCAGTTAATCTGAGTAAAAAATTATTCTATTTATAGTTGAAGATTTTAGCTTTTCTGAAGTGCTTTACGCCTTAATCTTTTTTACCTTCTACTCTGCTAGCATTGACAGACCCAATAGAAAAATCGTCATTGCGAGAAGGCTTTTTCAGCCGACGAAGCAATCTTTATGACAAGGGTCACTAGCGTGAAAGATTGCTTCGTCGTTCCTCGTCGCAATGACGATTCCTCACATCCTATCAAAAAAAACGCTGTCATTTATAATTTATACAATAAATTATCCTAAGTATAACAAACAAGTATTTCAGCTGCAATAAAGTGTAAAAATATAGGCACTGGTACGGAAAATCGAAGTAGCAGTGAACCAACCAATCTAAACCCGATAAAACGAATGCTCCCGATTTAAGCACTGTATATTTTATTTTTTATTGTGTGCTTGCTTTTTTCACAGGTTTCATCGGAGCAGCAGCGATAGCGGGACTGCATTAGCCCAAAGTTTACTGCCTTTGCTTTCCAAATTTTAACAATTTTTCTATAAACTTGATATTTATCTTATACTAAAATAAATACCCAATTAATATACCTGCCAATACAATAACAGGTGGACTAACTTTAGTAAAATTTAACAACAAAAATGTAGCGACCATAATCCCTAAAAATATCCAGTTAAAGCCCATTGGTATTAAGAGTAGCACAAAAGCGGCGATAATAAATCCAACGCTAACGGCATTGATTCCTGAAAGGCTATGACGGATCCGTGAGATCTTTTTCAGATCGTCCCAAAACGGTACAATAAATAAAACGAGGATTAGTCCGGGTAAGTTGATGCCGATAACCCCGATCAATCCTCCTAAAATTTGGCCCCATAATCCGTAGCCAAAATTCTTCATGCTTAATGCGCCTAAGTAGCTCGTAAAAGAAAATGTTGGACCAGGTAAGGCCTGCTGTAATGCAAAACCTGATAAAAATCCAGATGAAGGCAAATAATGTTTCATCTCTACAAACTCGGTAAACATTAAAGGAACAAGCACTTGTCCGCCCCCAAAAACCAATATTCCGTTACGATAAAAGTTTTCGAGCAAACGAATCGGTAAACTAAAGGGCGATGTTCTGTTTATAATTGCACCTACCAAGGCAAATAAAAGCAAAGCACCTAGAAAGTAGACCAGTTTTTTAGGATTGATATTTGAAAAAAGTTTAACCCTTAACTCTGCTTCCTCTTTTGGGGTTTCGATGGCTGAAGAGATCATTCCGCCTATCAATATCGACAATGGAAACACATAAGCATTTCTTAAAACTAATGTGGCAATAACCGAAGCAATGGCAAGGAATATAGAAACCTGAGAGGATAAAACCTTTTTACCAAGTTTCCATGCACCATAAGCTACAATACCCAATGCAATTGGCTGGATATATTCTAAAATATCGTTAAATTTTTGTTTTTGATCTAGTAAAGCATAACTGATTGCAGCAAAGGTCATTATGGTTGCTGTGGGTAAAATCCAGATCAAAAAGGTGATGATGGCCAACTTAAGCTTGCCAACCTTCCACGCTATCCCTACTAATGTTTGTGTCGACGCTGGTCCTGGTAATACCTGGGCTAATGCATTTAGTTCTAACAGCTCTTCTTCAGATATAAACTTGGTACTCTGTACAAAATATTTAAGCAGTAAGGCCAGGTGTGCCTGTGCCCCTCCAAAAGAAGTAAATGTAAAAAAGATCACATTTCTGATAAACAGCCATTGTTTTTTAGTGGCAATAGGTTTTGTCTGCATTTATTATAGTAGACTAAAAGCCCCTTTAGGGGTTTGGGGGTTAATCGTCTTCATAATCTAATCCGGCAGCTGTATTATATGCGCCCTGTAGTTCAGAAAAAGCGTGCATGTCTCTTTTGTTGCGTGCTACTTGCATTCCCTTCTGATAAATGGCTATAGCTTTCTCTTTTTGATCATCTTTTTCAAGCAATTTCCCCAAATGGTAATATGTGCCAACATAATCCGGGTGTTTATCGGTTAACTGAAGGTAAAAAGAATAAGCTTTTTCCTTATCATTTTGTGCGTTATACTCTGTGGCTAAGGCATATAGTATAAAAGGATCGTTAGGATCGCTTTCTAAAAATTCCAATAACTTACTTAAACGGGTTGATGACATTTTATTTCCTTGCTTTTTTAATTAAATTTGCAGAAAGACCTTATATAATAAACATATAACATATGAAATTATCATGAGCTAAAAATTTCGGCTTGCGATAGCTTCATAGCAATAAAAACCACTATTAACATATGAAAATATTAGTTTGTATCAGTAATGTGCCAGACACAACGACAAAAATAACTTTTACTAATGATAATACCGAATTCAATACGTCAGGAGTGCAATATATTGTTAATCCATACGATGAAATCGCTTTATCAAGGGCAATTGAGTTAACCGAAGGTGGTAAAGGAACGGTAACGGTTATTAATGTAGGCGAAGCAGGCAACGATCCAACCATTAGAAAAGCGCTTGCAATTGGTGCAGATGATGCGGTTAGGGTTAATGCGGCACCGAGAGATGCCTATTTTGTGGCAAAACAGATTGCAGAATATGCAAAAGATAAAGATTTCAATATTATTCTAACCGGTCGCGAGTCTA
The DNA here is from genome assembly GCF_018613605.1 of Pedobacter sp. ISL-64. Classification (GTDB taxonomy): domain Bacteria; phylum Bacteroidota; class Bacteroidia; order Sphingobacteriales; family Sphingobacteriaceae; genus Pedobacter. The sequence goes on from NZ_JAGGPU010000008.1 coordinate 106,015, forward strand.
TCGATTATAATGGTAATCAGGTTGCCGCTATGGTTGGCGAATTTTTAGACATTCCATCTATATCGATTATTAAAAAATTAGATGTTGATGGTGATACAGCAACAATTGAAAGAGAAATTGAGGGCGGTAAAGAAGTGCTAACCGTTTCAGGTAAATTTATTGCAAGTTGTGCTGAAGGCGTAGCAGAGCCAAAAATCCCGAATATGCGTGGTATCATGAGTGCCAGAACAAAACCATTGGTTGTAGTAGATGCAGTTGCTATTGAAGAAGTAACCAAGGTTACGAAATATGAAACCCCTGCTCCTCGCGGAACGGTTAAGTTAATTCCTGCCGATCAAACAGAATCGTTAATTGGCTTACTTCATAGTGAAGCTAAAGTAATCTAGTTTTAAGTCATAATAAATCAAATCGTTTACACCATCCTGTTAAGGATAAAGAAATAAATATATGTCAGTATTAGTATACGTAGAACAAGCTGAGGGGAAATTTAAGAAATCTGTATTTGAAGCCGTATCTTATGCCAAAGCCATTGCCGATCAACAATCGACTAATTTAACCGCAATTTCTATTGGCGATGTAGCCGACAGCGAATTAAAAGAATTAGGTAAATACGGTGCATCAAAAGTACTAAACGTAAGTGCCGATCAATTAAAAACCTTTGTAAATCAAGCCTATGCAAGTGTTATTGCTGCAGCTGCAGAAAAAGAAGGTGCCGATATTGTAGTTTTATCCAACTCTTTCTCTGGTAAAGGTTTAGCGCCACGTATTGCAGTAAAACTTAAAGCAGGTTTAGCTGATGGTGCCGTAGAATTACCGAATACTGACGGTAAATTTTCGGTTAAGAAAACGGCTTTCTCAGGTAAAGCATTTGCGATTACCGAATTAACATCGGCCAATAAAGTAATTGCTTTAAATCCAAATGCTTTTGGCGTTAAAGAAAATGCTACAGATGCGGCAATAGAGGCCTTTACTGCTGATGTTAAACAATCAGACTTAGGAACTGTTATTAAAGAGATTGTTAGGGCAACTGATAAAGTTTCATTACCTGATGCAGAATTGGTAGTTTCGGCTGGCAGAGGTTTAAAAGGACCAGAAAACTGGGGAATGATCGAAGAATTGGCTGGTTTGTTGGGTGCTGCTACAGCATGTTCTAAACCGGTATCGGATGCAGACTGGAGACCACATTCAGAGCACGTTGGTCAAACCGGTATTGCCATTAGCCCTAACCTTTATATTGCTATCGGTATTTCTGGCGCTATCCAGCATTTGGCTGGCGTTAGTTCATCAAAAGTGATTGTAGTAATCAACAAAGATCCGGAAGCTCCTTTCTTCAAAGTGGCCGATTATGGTATTGTTGGCGATGCTTTTGAGGTTGTACCAAAATTAATTGAAGCATTAAAAGCACATAAAGGATAATTTTTGTCATCCTGAGCCTGTCGAAGGATTAGATTAAATGTTTCGACAAGCTCAACATGACATCGACAAATATGAAAAAAGTTAAATTAGATATTGTAGGTTTATCTTACAGCCAGACTCAATCTGGTGCTTATGCCCTTGTTTTAGGAGAAGTAAATGGACGCCGCCGCTTACCGATAATTATTGGTGCATTTGAAGCACAGGCCATTGCTATAGAAATTGAGAAAATGACTCCTAGTAGGCCGTTAACACATGATTTATTCAAATCAATGGCTGATACTTTTCATATCAATATCCAGGAAATTATCATTTACAATCTGGTTGATGGTGTTTTTTACGCAAAGTTGATCTGCAGTGATGGTAAAAATACACATGAAGTTGATGCCAGAACATCTGATGCCATTGCTTTGGCCGTTCGCTTTAACGCCATGATTTATACTTACGAATTTATTTTGGCTTCTGCCGGAATCGTAATAGAAGGGAATGATTTCCTTTTTCTCGAAAATATGGATTCTATTGCAAAAGAGCCCGAAGCAGATAGCTTGCCTACCTCAACCCAGCAACAAGGTTTTGGTGATTTAACATTAGAAGAACTTCAGCAAAAATTACAGGAAGCGATTGCCGAAGAAGCCTATGAAAAGGCCGCAAGATTAAGAGATGAATTGAATAAACGCGGAACATCATAGTATTGTATCATAAAAAATGTTTCTACGTTCAAAAAAATGTCTAAATTTTTTCTCAAATTCCCTTTATAAAAAGCTAAATTCTAAAATGAGCCAAATTGTTTAAAATAATTTAGGTTCATTTTGAATTATCATTCAAAATAGTTCTATATTCAGCTTTTACTTTCAATAATCAAACTAAACTATTATTATGAACGTTAAGTTTCGCTTAACTATAATGAGTTTCATGCAATTCTTTGTATGGGCTGCCTGGTTAATTACGATTGCAAATTATTGGTTCGGAACCAAACAATGGGACGGTGCAGATTTTGGGGTAATTTTCTCTACAATGGGCATTGCATCGCTATTTATGCCAACCATAACAGGCATTCTTGCAGATAAATGGATCAATGCAGAAAAGTTATATGCTATTTTACATATCCTTTACGCAGCCACCATGTTCTATCTGCCTCAAGTAGAAGATCCACACACTTTCTTTTGGGTAATATTGGTGTCTATGTGTTTTTATATGCCAACCATTGCATTAAGTAACTCGATTAGCTACACAACGTTAAAAAACAGCAACTTCGATGTTGTAAAAAACTTTCCGCCCATCCGTGTTTGGGGAACAGTTGGTTTTATTGCCGCCATGTGGCTTACCAATTTAACCGGGAATAAAGCAAGTGCAAATCAATTTTACATTGCTGGTATAAGTGCTTTATTTTTAGGTATATACTCTTTCACTTTACCTGCCTGTAAACCTTTAAATTTAATTAGTGAGAAAAAAACATTCGCACAGAAACTAGGGTTAGAATCATTCAAGCTGTTTGCTGATTATAAAATGGCCTTGTTTTTCATCTTCTCTATGTTTTTAGGGGCTGCATTGCAATTAACCAATGCTTATGGTGATGTTTTTCTGGATGAATTTAAATTATTCCCTGTATTTGCCGAATCTTTTGTAATCCGCTATTCCACGATCATTTTATCCATCTCTCAAATATCAGAAACACTGTTTATTCTTGCTATTCCATTCTTTTTGAAAAGATTTGGGATTAAATGGGTAATTGCAATTGCCATGTTTGCCTGGGTATTACGTTTCGGGTTATTTGCCTTTGGCGATCCTTCTACCAATTTATGGATGATCATTACTTCTTGTATTGTGTACGGCATGGCATTCGATTTCTTTAATATTTCCGGATCCCTGTTCGTAGAAACATCAACCACACCAAAAACACGTTCATCTGCTCAAGGTTTATTTATGATGATGACTAACGGTTTTGGAGCTGTGTTTGGAAGTTTAGTGTCAGGTTGGATGATCAATAAATATTTTACTACCTATTATAGCAGTATTGATTCATTATCTAAATATGTAAAAAGCGAAGCAGACAATAAACATCTCCTTCAATTTTTGAAAAATAAAGGAATCAGTGTATTAGAAAATGGAAATTTAAGCAGGGCATTAGATGTGAAAGACTGGCACAACATCTGGTTATCTTTCACCATTTATGTTCTGGTTATTGCCATAGTTTTTGTAGTCATATTTAAACACAAACATACACGAGCAGAAGTAGAGGCCATTAACCATTTATAATTTCGATTTATCCCATGTCAGCTGGTAAGTATAGAAAAGAACACAATTGCCTAAACTGTGGCGCTCATGTAGAAAAACATTATTGTAGCGATTGCGGTCAACCAAATTTAGAGTTAAAAGAAAGTTTCTGGGCCTTTATTAGTCATAGTATAGCGCATTACTTTCATTTCGACAATAAATTCTTTCAAACCCTCTCTCCTCTTTTAACAAAGCCCGGGCAGGTTACGCTCGATTATTTAGCTGGTAAAAGAGCCAGGTATATTAATCCGGTGAGTATGTACATCTTCGTATCCATCGTATATTTTTTGGTTGTGTATTCACCAAAACATGTAAAAAAAGATACTCATGAATCGATTAAAGTTGAAAGACATAAGGATGAGAATGTTGCTGATAGCGTTAACAAAGCACTTATGCTTCCAGGAGTGCCTAAAGCTATTGCAAATAGAACTGCAAAATCGCTTAATAAAGTAATAAAAACAAAAGACTTTAAGAGACTTAGTTTTGCAGAACAAGAAGCAGAATTAAAAAGGCTTGAAGTAGAAAATGCCTCACTTAAATCAGATTCAATAAACGATATAATCGAAGATTTTAGCGATATCCATATTGAAAGAAATGATAGTACCTATGCTGCTTATCTGGTAAGGCAAAAGAAATTGCCACCCACCGAGCAAGACAATTGGTATGAGCGGATGATCAAAAAAAGAGCGATCAATATTGGTGAAAAATCTGAAGTAATTCAAGAAACACTAGAGCATAACCGACCAAAACAATACTTTTTGTTAATGCCTTTATTGGCGCTTTTTATTATGTGGAATTTCAGGAAAAATCATATTTATTATTTAAATCACCTGATTTTTGCCATCCACGGAATGACTGCTTATTTCATTGTGCAGATTTTTACTGACCCAATAATTAAGCATGTTTTTGATAAGAAAGGCATTATTACCACTGTTATTGAACTAGGTGTTATAGTTTGGATCTGTTGGTATATGTACAGTGCTTTAAAAGTATTTTATCAAAGAAAACCCTGGAGTATAGTTTTTAAAATGTTCTGGATTTTTGTGATGTATTGGATAGCATTCAGTGTATCTGAAGTGGTAATGGTTAATTTAATTTATTATGTGGCTACTTAGTTAGATCGTCATTTCGAGGAGTAATTTATTTCATACAAATCAATTAAATGACAGATCTTTTTGGCAAATGGTAGGCTGCAAGAGATCGTCATTCCCAACTCGATTGGGAATCTTAATGCAAGTGCTTTAAGGTTCCCGCCTGCGCGAGAATGACGACTATACTAATGGATTCTGTCAATGGTGGCGGAATGGAGAAATCTAACTAAAAGTAGATCTCTCCATTCCGCTCTGCTTCAGTCGAGATGACGATTGATTATTAAAAATAATCTCATAAAAAAAGCCACCCGATATTATCGAGTGGCTTTTTTTATGTTTAATGAATTATTTTCTATCCTTAAGCTCAACAAATTCTCTATCTGTTTCACCTACATAAATCTGGCGAGGGCGACCTATCGGCTCTTTATTCTCGTGCATTTCTTTCCATTGCGCAATCCATCCTGGTAAACGGCCTAAAGCAAATAGAACGGTAAACATTTCAGATGGGAAGCCTAATGCGCGGTAAATAATACCTGAATAGAAATCTACATTTGGATATAACTTACGGTCTATGAAGTATTGATCAGTTAAAGCCGCTTCTTCTAATTTCTTAGCAATTTCTAAAATCGGATCATCAATACCTAGGTTTTCCAGAATATCATCACAAGCTTTTTTAATGATTTTAGCTCTTGGATCGAAGTTTTTGTAAACCCTGTGCCCAAAGCCCATCATACGGAATGGATCGTTTTTGTCTTTCGCTTTTGCAATCCACTTCTCTGTATCACCTCCATCAGCTTTAATCAACTCAAGCATATCGATCACAGCTTGGTTAGCACCACCATGTAGTGGGCCCCAAAGTGCAGCAATACCAGCAGCAATTGAAGCATATAAATTACAATCAGATGAACCTACGATACGAACGGTAGATGCTGAACAGTTTTGCTCGTGATCTGCATGCAGAATAAGCAATTTATTCATTGCATTAACCACAATCGGATTTACATCATAATCCTCTGTACGTTGTCCGAATGTCATCCAAAGGAAATTGGTTACATAATCGTATTTATTTTTAGGATAAATAAGCGGATGACCTAATGATTTTTTATAAACGAAAGAAACAATGGTTGGGAATTTAGCCAAAAGTTTGATAATGGTCAAATCTTGTTCTTCTGCAGTTTGATTTGGTTTTAAGCACTCAGGATAGAATGTAGATAATGAGAAGATCAGGGAACCTAATTGACCCATTGGATGAGATCTTGATGGGTAACCATCAAAAAATTTCTTCATGTCCTCATGGATCAAAGTATGCTTGCTTATGTCAGCCTGTAGATCTTCAAGTTGTTTTTGTGTTGGCAGATCTCCATAAATAATCAGATAAATGACCTCTAAAAAACTCGATTTTGCGGCAAGCTCTTCGATCGAATAACCTCTATATTTTAAAATGCCTTTTTCACCATCTAAAAAAGTGATTTTACTCTTTGTAGAACCAGTATTTTTAAAACCAGTATCTAAAGTAACAAAACCTGTTAGATCTCTTAATTTTGAAATATCAATGGCCTTTTCATCTTCTGTTCCTGTAATTACTGGCAATTCTACTGTCTTACCATCAACTTTGATCTCTGCAATATCTGACATATTATTGTATTGTGTTTATAGCTTTCTAAATTATATAAAATTAATATACATGCATAACAAATCTGTTAAATTAATATGAATAATTAGTCAAAATGACGTAACAATCGTGCTTAATTAAACAGGATCTGAAATCTTATTTTGCTTTGATTTCTTCGGCAACTCTCCCACACTCCAGCATTTCTTTGCCGTAATAAGGGTTTTTAATTTCCTTTTCGGTTGATAACCAGTCACCTCCGTCTCCTTTATTCGCCATTGGGCAATGCTGAACATAAATTGTGCCTTTTTCTATTTCCGCATTCTTTAATAATGCAATTAAATCAGCACTTAAAACCGTGAAATCTTTTCTTTGCGAAACGAGATTATTGCTTGCCGCGATTTTGCCCGCAACAGCTGCAGTAGGCTCACAACCTTTATAAGCAGCCAAACTCGTTTGTAAATGTGCTGCAGATTTTTGTGCATTTGCTGAATCTGATTTTACCAGTGCATTTTTTAGATCTACATATTGGTTAAAGATTTCAGATTTCTGCCTGTCTTTTATAGAAACCTCATTTTTAACCGATGCTGAATCTGTTTTTATTGAATCTTTAGTTTCTGTAGATTTTTTTTCTGCCTGATTGCAGGCCATTAAAGCGGTAAGTATTGCTATTCCGAATATTCTTTTCATTGTATTTGGTTTTCGGCTCAAAATAGCAATTAAAATGTTAAATAAATAAAAAAGTCCCGATTTTCGTCGGGACTTTAAATTATATGATGTTTTAATTATAATTTGAAATTATAAGCTAACCTCAGGTTAAATTGTCCGGTTTTCATAAAGTAAAGATCAGAAGCGCTATTGTTTACATAACCTTCGTATTTAACGCCAAGATCAAGACCATTTTTCCATTCGTAACCTAAACCGCCGGTATAGATAAAGTTCATGTTGGCGCCATCTTTAATGGCCAAACCTGAGCCAAGTTCAGTAGCCAGGTACATTCTTTCAATCGGGAATACCCTTACACCACCTAATAAAGGAATAAATTCGAATTTAAGTGGACTACCTTTCCATTTTAAACGGGTATAACCACCAGAAGCTGTCAGTGCTACAAACGGACTTAAATCATACTGAAGTTTTACATCTGCGCCATAACCATAATCCATTTCAGATTTATCTGGAAATATCCCATAGTTTACCCCTACACCAATTTTAAAAGCCATTCCGCTTCCTGTAGTCATTGGCTCCGTGGTGCTCATGGTTTGAGCCTTTAAATTCGTTGATGTTAAAATTGCAAAGGCCGTTAATGTAGTTGCAAAAAGTTTAGTAACTGTTTTCATTTTAGATATTTTAAGTTATTAATTAAGGGTTTAGTTTATATACGTTAAAATATCTATTGTGGATTCTCAAATTTTCATTTTTTTCAGAATGTTATGAAATAAAAAAGCCCCGACCAAAGTCGGGGCTTTCAATGTGATCTGTAATTAAACTTACAGGCTAAATCCGTATGCTAAACGTAATCCAACATATCCTGTACTAGTTCCATTCTGAGCTAAACCTTCATATTTAAGACCTAAATCTAAACCGTTACTCCATGCATAACCAACAGCTGGAGAATATACAAATGATGTTCCGCTACCTTCGTTTGTACCGAAACCAGCACCAAGCTCTGCTAAACCATAAATACCAGAACCTGATTCATTAAAGAAATATTTAACACCAGCTTTTACAGGGATATATCCAAAATCAGCATAATCAACACCAGTATTACCAATTTCTTTACCTAAAAAACGGGTATAACCAGCAGTAACAGGAATCGATAATTGTTTATCAATATCAAACTGGTAACGTAAATCCGCACCAAGCGCTACGCTGTACGCATCGCTTGTTGGTATACCACCAAAAATACCTATTCCTAATTTTTGAGAAGATTGCGCGTTAGCATTTGTGGTAAAGAATAAAGCCACGACAGCTGCTGAAGTAGCAATGATTTTAGTAATTGTTTTCATTATAAAAATTGTTTTTGAGTTAAACTATATGCTTCTCCATGTACAAAGGTTGTGCCAAAAGGGCTTTTTTGATGCTATTTAACCATAATCCAACGTTAATATGACCAATAAAAATTAATTTTAAATAAGTGAAACTTTTTCAGTTACCAACTGTTGTAACAGGTTTGTAGGTGCTGATGCATCCAGCCAAATGATCTCAATGCTGTCCTTTTCCATTTTCCTGAAAAAGGTATTTTGCCGTTTAGCGTATTGGCAAATGGCAGTTCCAAGTTTCAGCTTTAGCTCATCAAAAGTGAATAGGCCATCCAGATAGTTAACGATAAATTTATATTCCAATCCGTAAAAGACCAATATTTCTTTACTAATACCTTCTTTAAGCAATTGTGCTACCTCCTCAATTAAGCCAGATTTAAATCTTTGATCGAGTCTTGCCAGGATTTTGGAGCGTGTTATTTCGACTTCATTCTTTAAACCAAAAATAATGGGTTTAAGCGCTGGCCTATTTATAAATGGTAATTGATTGTTTTTTAGATATTCTGCTATCTCTATGGCTCGTATTAGTCTCTTTTTAGAAGATAGATCGACATGACTGTGGTCTTGATGATTAGTGTTTTTTAGTTTAGCAATCAGTTCTTCTTTGGATGAAAAGCTCAACTCTTCCCTTAATTTTTCATTTACCGGAATAGCTGTATAGGTTTGATTTTGCAAAAGGCTGTGAATATACATTCCTGTTCCACCGCAAAGGATAGTTATTTTGTTCTTTTGTGTTATAGATTCAAAGGCTTGATAGAAGTCGTTTTTAAAAGCGTCTACATGATAACGTTCGCCAGGTTCTAAAATATCAATTAAATGGTAAGGAATTGTTTTTCCGTTTATATGGTACTCCTGCAAATCTTTACCGGTACCAATATCCATTCGTTTAAATATCTGACGGCTATCGGCACTAATAATTTCTCCATTTAAAGCATCCGCTACACTTACCGCTAACTTAGTTTTGCCCGATGCCGTTGCACCTAAAATGACCATGAGGTTGTGCCTATCCATTAAAATTTGAGAATAAATTTTAAACTTCCTGTGTTAAATACTTCTTGACCAGAAGTTTGGCTGTCCTTTTTAATTAGCCGGTTTAGATTTTCATCCAGAACATAAGTCTGGGGTGCTAAAACTGCGGTTTGCTTAAAACCTAACTTAATATAGGCCTCTCCTGCCGACCAGTCACGATCTGCATAAGTCATCAGATCATTAGGTTTATATGTTTCAGCGAAAAAGGAAATCAGTTTACTTAGCCCCCCGGTAATCGAATAACCAGCTTTAACCGCAAACCTGATCAATTCTGCCGATCTATAATTTTCGGTATGATTCATTTTGCGTAGTGCCGAAAAAGTAGCAACAGCCACAAGTTCGTCTTTTTCAAATAAACCAATTTTATAGCGGCTACTTACTGATCCCTGCAAGTGATTTTCAATTAAAAAAGAATCAGATACTGGTTTAGTAATTTTAATTACTTTGGTTTTTCTACCGTGAATACGGATATTTTTGCCAAGTAAAGATTTTATTCTCCCTAAAACCTGACCTGATTTTGATTGCCACAAATCTTCCCAAAGGTGAATGAGTTTAGTGCCTTCCTGATGATGTCTTTCTTGCAGCTCTATGAGATCTTGGGAGGTAAACTTATTGTTTAAACTTACCAGATGTATAACTAATTGATGATCAATCCGTAATAACCGAAACTCATCCACTGAAGCAAAGAAGCACACCATTTTGTGATTAGCAAGCGCTAAACATAATTGATGATGCCAGTTACAATCAGGAATTAAATTATTCAATCAGCAGAAGATTATTCAGAAAAATTATCTGCTGCAAATTTAACCATCAGATTGTTAAATCCATTCTTTTTCTTTAAAGTTAGTATGGATAATTTCTACTAAAGTTTCTACTTCCTTTAATTTGGCATCATCGAGGGCCGAAATTTTAAAACCTGCTTTGTTTTGACCAAAATCGCTTAAATTATGATTTGTTGTAGAAAACTCATCGGTATTGATTTTAACTTCTACGGCGATCCCATTAATATAAACGCCAGTAAAAAAGCGCTCAGTTACTTTTTCACCGTTTAACGCTATATTTTTTTCGCTGTAAAGATCATATCCGCTCTCCGAATTTTCGTGTACCGTATATCCGCGGGCGGCGTAGGGTTGTATTCCGGCCCGAATGGTCTGAAAAATTTCAACAAGATCAGTTTTCATAATTGCATTTGATTTTAGAATTAAACACTACAATACAATTATTGTTTAGTTTTATTCATCAAGCCACCAGTTTTCTGTAGGCAAATATTCATTTAAGATTATTGTTTCACCTAATTTTGGGGTAACCAAAGGAAGCTGCTTTGCTGCTGCCGCTACAACGACTCTTTTAACAGGCTCATTCCAGGGGTGCATGGCTAAACTAAATTTGCCCCAATGCACTGGCATTAAAACTTTTGCTTTTAAATCGATTGCGGCCTGCACCGTTTCTTCGGGAAACATATGGATGTGCGGCCAATAGGCATTGTACTGCCCACACTCGAGCAGGGCTAAATCAAAAGGACCAAACTCCTCACCTATTTTAGCGAAGTGTATATCATAACCAGAATCGCCTCCTAAAAATAGTTGGCAGTTTGCAGTTTTCAATACGAAGGCCGACCAAAGGGTTTGATTCCTTTTAAACTTCCTCCCGGTAAAATGCCTTGCCGGTACTGCTGTTAATTGCAAGCTATTAAACAATGTTAGTGATTCGTTCCAGTACAGTTCATTTATCTTTTCTGTCTTAATTCCCCACCGCTCCAGGTGTGAACCCACTCCCAGCGAAGCAACAATGGTTTTAACTTGTGGCACAATTTTTAAAATACTATGATAATCCAGATGATCGTAATGGTCGTGTGTAATGATCAGGATATCGATATTTCTAAATTCTTCTGCTTTTACTACATCAGTACCTAAAAAAGCCTTACTTCCAATAGATAAAAATGGAGATGGGGTTTTGCTAAAGACAGGATCAACCAGAATCCTTAAGCCATCAATTTTGATCAGGTAAGATGAGTGTCCAAACCAGATAATTTCAGGGGCATTGCTTTTAGGGCTTCCGTTTAGGTTAGGTGTAATAAAAGGACGTGCTTTATTTGGAGCCTTATTAGGATGTTTTTCGAAAAAAAATGCTTTTAAAACTTTAAAAAAGCTAACACCTTCAGGTTGCATTAATGTTATTGACTGATTTTGCAATGCACCATCACGATAGTTAGCCAGGTGGTGGATTTTTTCCAATCGTAATCCCTTTGGCAAACGGCCAAAAACCGGGAGGTTCGTAATAATGAAGAAGGCGATTACGAGAAAAAGTAAAATGTATACAGCTATCATTTTTTAAAATTAATAAAACCAAAGTAGGAATATGATTTTAAAAAAGAAGCCTGAGTTACATATATGACGTATGGATTACTTCAGCTAAAGAAAAAAAGTCCTTCTATTAGTGAAGGACTTTTAATTGTGAGTGATAGTGCGTTATTTTAATAGCCACATGGTTTGGTTTACATCATCGCTCCCCCCATACTGACTTGCAACTGCAAGAGATAGATTAGCCGAATTGTAACTCAGTTCATTTGATGGATATAGCCACCTTAAAGGAAAGTTTGTTGAGGGCGAGTTTAGGTTTGTTGAAGCGTTTAGTTTAAATACCGGATAACCTGTTCTTCGGTTTTCGAACCACCCCTGGTATTTGTTTCCCTGCAAAAAGCTGGCTACGTATTTTTGTGTAATTACCTGCGCTATTTGCTGCTCTGTTGAGCCAGTTAAGGCCACAGTAGCAGGAAAGGCATCAATATAAGCTGCATCCATTTTCATGTTGTGATGATAATCGGCCAGATCAGGTGTATACTGGGCTATGAACTTCATTGAATTTATAATCCCATTAGCATAATAGGTTTGTGCTGGTGTAGCAGTTATCCATCCGCGAATAGTTGCCTCTGCCAGAATAAACTGTAAGTCCCAATAATTAAAAACGCCTACAGGTTCAGCATTGACAAGATTTACATATCTGATATTGATATCGGTATAATCTTTATTTACCCTTCTGGTCTGCAAACTCGAAAACGAATCGGAAGGTTCTATACTTGGATAAGCAGCAATATCAGACTGTGAAACACCAGCAGTAATTTTAACAAGCGATGGTTTGGCGTAATAAAACAGTCTCTTATCATTTGTTGTCTTTAATGGCTCTAACAATACATTGGTCAACATTGTATAATTAGATTTCACAAAAGAATTACCTGATCCGGCTGGAACATCGCTCCAAGGATAATTTTGACCAGCAGTAGTATTGTAAGCCAATGCAAAATTATCGTTATAATCTCTCATTAATGGGCGGTTAGCCACGATATCCTTGAAGCGTTCGATTACTTTTAGATCGGCATCTCCTGTTTTTTTGTAGAGATTAATGAGTACATGCAGCTCAAAACTATTGGTTAATCTTCTCCATTTATCGGTATTACCTGCAAAAATAGGATCGCCTTCAAAAGTAGCTCCTGAGGTAAATAAAATATTGGCCTGATCCAGTTCACTCAGAATGCCCAGGAAAACCGCTTTCTGACTATCATATTTAGGTTGTAATATAGCGTCCGACTCACCCTTGACTGCATCAGCATAAGGAATATCGCCAACCTGCATGGTGGTCATAAAAAACTGCCAGGCCCTGATAAAATGGCCTAACGCCTGATATGATTTTTTTAGGCCATCGCTGGTTGCGTAATTTTCCATGGGCGTAATATTACGTAAGAGGGTTATTCTGTTAAAATCAGTCCGGCTAATTTTGTTGTATTGAAAATTCTCCTGTCCCTCGCCCCAAGTAAGATACTTACCCAGTAAGAATGGTTGCATAAAAGATTTGGTGCTGCTGATATCTCCACGCGTGATATTTAATATCATCCCTGTAGCCAGCATAGCCGAATTTACCTGGGTAGTTGCATTTGGATTGGTATTAATATCGTCGAACTTACTGCAACCATTACTTAATAGTGCCAATGCTGGCAATAATAAGCTATATTTTAAAAATTTACTTTTCATAAAATCTTCTTTAAAACAATAAATAACTAGAAACCTACCTTCACGTTAAATCCTACCATTCTCATTGATGGTGAGTTTAGGTTCTCGGTATCAACATCGGGATCTGAGTATTTGAAATTGGTCCACATAAACAGGTTTTGGCCGGTTAAAGAAAAAGACGCGCTCTTTAAACCTAGTTTGGTCGCTGTTTTTGATGGTAAGCTATAACCCAGCGAAACTTCGCGCAACTTAATAAACGATGCGTTCTGTACCCTGGCATCACCACCACGGTACCATTGTGCATAGTCCTGATAACCAATAGGTACATCATTTACGGCATATTTACGGGTATCGCTGGTAATCTGGCCATATTTATCATAAGTAACACTGCCTGAAACCACTTTAACACCCTGGCCCACATAATTATTCTGCCCTAGCACGACCTGATTGTAACGGTATTCGTTATCTGTTTCGGGAGCGGTACCAGAATCGAACATTTTATCGTATACGTAATTGTACATCAAACCACCAATACGGCCATCAATATTAATGCCCAGCGACCATTTTTTATAAGTGAAGTTATTGATAAAGCCAAAACTGAAATCGGGTTCACCGTAACCTAGTTTTTTAACATAGTCGCTCCAAACCGGATAACCGCTTTCGTGAATTACATTGCCCTCCGGGTCTTTAACCCAATAATTATCCGTATAGGTATCTAACCTTTCTCCTTTTTTCACCCATAAATTATCAGGTGAGTACACCGGATCGAGATTTACATAATAACGGTGCTGGTTAGACCAGTTGATGGTAGAATACCATTCGAAGTCTTTATTCCTGATCACAGATCCATCAACAGTAATTTCAATACCTCTTCTTTCGTACGTTTCTTGGGTATTAACCAAAGTAGATGAGAAACCTGATGATGCAGGAATTGAAGTGCTTACCTGCTGGTTATAATAATATTTATTAAAATAAGCTACATCAAAATGTAGACGTTTCTTAAATAAATAACCTGCTGCTCCAATCTCGTAAGTTCTTTGCGCACTTGGCAGCAAGCTGTTACCCAATAACGATGATGGATAGCTCGCAGAGTTTAAAGTATTCCATGCTGCTGTTGTTGTACCGAAGGTTCTGTTTGTGGCATATACGCCTAAAGCCGTTTTAAATACCGCCCACGAACCACGGATTTTGAACATATCAATTACTTTGGGCAGTTTCACCAATTCTGAAACTACGATACTCGAACCAATGGATGGATAAAAATAAGAACGTGATGCTTTTGGTTGGGCAGAGTTCCAATCGTTTCTTCCTGTAAAGTCAAGGAAGATTGCATCATTATAGCCAACAGAAGCCCTGCTGTACAAACTATTGATCTGCCTGGTGCTATATCCTTGCGATACAGTAGGTGGCTCTACCGAACCAGCTAAAGAATAAAACGTTGGTGAAATTAGTCCGTTTTTAGTTGTCCCACTTAAGGATTCATCAATGAAATAGTAAACTGTCCCACCGGCCAAAGCATCGATGGTAAACTTATTCAGTTTCTTTTTATAGCTTAAAATTACATCATCATTGGTACTGAAGCCTTTCGTATCCTGAATAGAATACATACCTTTTGCATTCCATCCGCTACCGTTAACTGCACCACCACGGGTAGAATAGATATTAGCAGTAGGATTACGGAAGGTAGTTTTGTTATTGTAATTATCATACCCTAAACGTACCAATAAATTAAAATCTTGGTTAATCTGGTAATTTGCCGTCACGTTAGCATTCAAGGTATTGGTTTCGATGCCATTTAATTTTTCGTTAGCAATTAAATATGGGTTGTCGTACCAGTTGGTATACATCCAGTTCTGGGTTTTATAAGGCACTTTCCAGTAATCTTTATAATTGCGGATATCGTATTCGGTACCTGTCCACATAATTAACTGGTATAAATAGCCCTGGTTGTTATAACCGCCACCCCAAATCTGATCGGCCCATCGGCGACTTACGCCCATATGGCCTTCCAGTTTAAATTTATCGCTCAGCTTCATCTCTCCTGCCATGGTTAAATTTACCATGTTCAGGTTCTGGTTCGGAAACTGCCCTTTGTTATAAATATCGTTTAAGCCAATTCTGAAGCTACCTTTCTCGCCCGTTTGGGCAATACTAATGTTGTTATTTAAGATAATACCGGTAGACATAAAGTTCTTCAGGTTATCTTTTCCTTTCGATACCAGAGGCATATTATCTTCAAACTGCTTGGCAACGGGATTCCAGTCTCTGGCAGTTTTACCTATATCCAGCTTAGGTCCCCAAACATAATCGTTATCGATAACGCCGTTCTGCCCCCTCCCGTATGAGCTTTGCACGTCGGGTATGGCCAGAAAACCCAATGATGCCATTGTGTTGCTATTCACATCAATTGAAAACCCTTTACCGGATGCGCCTTTTTTAGTTGTAATTAACATTACACCGCCTGCCGCCCTGGAACCATACAATGCTGATGCAGTAGGACCTTTAAGTATATCTACACTTTCTATATCATCCGTAGGCACATCCCTTAACGACATGTTGCCGTAAGGCACGCCATCAATAACCAGCAAGGCGCTTTCGCCACGTAGCTCGATGGTTGGCCTGGCATTAAATTCCGTTGAATTTTTAATTACTAAACCTGAAACCCTTCCTGTTAATGAGGTAGCTACATCCACCCCTTTAACAGTTTGCAGCTCTTTACCGGCTACTTTTTGCACTGCATAACCCAACGATTTTTCGGAACGTTTAATGCCCAGGGCTGTCACCACTACATCTGTTAATTCGGTTGTGGTAGTTTTCAAAGAAATACTATAATCCCGCTTACTGTCTATAATAATTTCTCTGGAAGTGTAACCAATATAAGATACAATTAGTGTTGTACCAATATTGGCATTAATGGAAAAATAACCATTAGCATCAGTTCTGGTTACGGCTTTTGTTTCTTTAACCATTATACTTGCCCCAACAATCGGCAGATCATTTTCATCCAAAACTTTACCGCTGATGGTTTCAAAAAACGGGTTTGATATAAGCTCGTTTTTTTTTCTGAGTACGATTGTTTTATCAAATATTTTGTAGCTCAATAGCTGATTTTTAAAACATAAATTCAACACCTGTTCCAGGGGTGCATTTTTAACATCAATACTTACATTGTGGGCATTTTGTAGTTCGAGGTTGTCGTAAAGAAAAACGTATTCGGTTTGTTTCTCTATCGATTTAAATATCACTTCCATCGAAACATTTTTTTGTTTCAATGTGATGCTCTGACTATAAACACTTGCGCTTACCTGACACAGGCACGCGAATAAAAATAGTGCGGTTAGCTTCATCACCAATATTAATTGTGTGGACTTACACCGGGTTAATAATCCGTGCGTAAAGAATGTACTAAAATTCATGATTGAATTTGGGTTTAAAACATAATTGCTTAGATAACTTATTGTGCCTCTGCCGCTGAATAGCTGGCGTAGGCAGTCAATTTCCATATGGTAAATAAAGTGGTACGAACACTTTACGTTGTTGGTAGAGGAAATTGAATGGTTTGGAGTATTATATCTTCATATGCTGCGCTTTATAGTTTAATTTGGTTTGGTTATTTATTTAGGGTTTACTGTAATCTGGTTATACTCTACCTTGCAATGAATACCACTGTAAGCCAGCATTTCGATCAATTTTGCCACATTTACATTTCTAGGTATTTTTCCGGTGTATTGTTTTGCCGGAATTTTTCCATTATAGATAACGTCGGCATCATACCAACGCGAAATCTGGCGCATTACCGATGGGAGGTCTGATTTTTCAAACTGGAAATAACCATTCTTCCAGGCAATTACAGCCTCCAGATCTTCTATTTCACTCACATTAATCCCAGCCGCTTTACTATTAAAGCTCGCCTGTTGGCCAGGTTTCAGAAGTGCTTTTTTATCGCCGTGTTTAATTTCTACACTACCTTCAAGTAAGGTAGTACGCTCATATGCTTCATCAGCATAAGTATTCACATTAAAATGAGTACCGAGTACTTTGATATCAGATTGATTGGTATGAACAATAAATGGTTTGGCCTGATTTTTAGCCACCTCGAAATATACCTCTCCAGTAACCTCCACTTTGCGCTCGTTGCCCGCAAAAGCAGTAGGGAATTTAACCGAAGAGCTTGCATTTAACCATACTTCTGTTCCATCAACCAAAACCAGGTGATATTGACCACCACGCGGGGTTATTACGGTATTAATAGCTATAGATTCGGGGTTTGTGTCTCCTGCAAAACGATAGATCAATTCTCCGCTCTTGGTTTTAACTACTTTAACGCCAAGCTGATCTGCGATTTGACCATCCGAAGCTTTGTTTAGGATGATCTGCGATCCATCGGCTAATAACAGTACGGCATTGTTTCCACCTGGAACAATTGGTTTTTTATTTGTTTTAGTAGATGTGGTTAAAACACCAGAACGACCTGATTTTCTAAAATAAATATAAGTACCTGCAATTAGAGCGATTAAAATAACCGCAGCTTTAAAAAACAGTGTATAATTTAATTTAATTCGTCTGGTTTTTGTTGTTGCTTTATTTGCTATTCGTGAAGAAATCTGGCTGAAAATTTGTTTTTTTACTTCAATATTTTCAAACTGGTTTTGGTTCAAATCTGCACCATTTATACGATCATACCATTGCTCTACTATCATTTTTTCATCTGATGTAGCGGTTTGATTATTATACTTTTCTATTAAATATCTAATGTTGTCGGTATTCAAAATAGTTGCTTTTATAGGTTTATACGGTTACCCTGCAAAAAGTACCATACGATTTGTTATTTTTTAATTATTTTTTTGGAAACGCCCTTGTTATTGCATAGCGCATCAATTTGCACCAGGTACAAAAAAATGTACTACAAATGCTTAGCAATAAATAATGCCAGTAAGGCCAAAGAAGAATCGTAATTTTTAATCTTTGTACGTAAACGTTGATAAGCCATTTGGAGCTGGTTTTTTACCGTTTGTTCAGATAATGACAAATCTTCAGCTATTTGCTTAATAGAGAGGTCGTCTTCTTTTTTAAGCATATAAATTTCTTTCATCCGGATCGGCATCCGAGCTACTTCGATATCGATAATTGCTTTTAGTTCTTTCTCGAGGAGCGTGTTTTGGGAATGTACATCGGATGGGCTTGCACTTGATGTTACGCTTAGGGCATACCTTAAACGAACCTCTTCTTTTTCGTAAAGTTTTAAAATTTTGTTACGGAGAATGGCAAAAAGATAAGCCAATACACTACGCTCGGCATCTAAAAGCTCTATTTTATCCCAAAGACTAACAAATACATCCTGCACAAGGTCTTGGGCAAGATCATTGCAATGGACCTTTTTGTAGGCCCGTTTGTAAAGCGCATTCCAATAAGCATCGAACACCAGACCAAACGCCTTTGCTTTGTTCAATTTTACAATAAGAAAAAAATTACTTTCTAATTCTTCGTACATATGCACAATTAGGGGAATGACTATAGGTTTTAAAGAATACCAAAGAAAGAGCTTCCTTTATTAACCCAATGTTAAATTTAATAAAATATTTAATATCATTTATTTAAAGTGAAAATTCGCTACAGGTTAAAGGGAGGTTTTTTAGAATAAAAAAATTGGTTGTTTTGCTAAATACACGCTATATCTTTAGCCTTTTTTGTTTTATTGTTTATTTGGTTAAAAGTACAGTGAAATATAAAGTATTTTCAGCTTTTGAGAATAAATAGGATGTTAAAAAATGCGTAAATTTTATACCTTTGAATAAGGGTTAAACATATAGCTTAGATAACTTTTGTGCCTGCTTGCAGGAAAATAATCCGATTTGGCGAGGAGTGGTACGAACACTTCTCGTCTTTTTTGTTTAAATACCCCTCCAAATTGAGGGGTACTATTGTTAATCATTGGGGTGTAATTTATGATTGTATATCAATTTCTTCTTTTAAAGGGCTAAAATTGCATTCTATTTATAATTTTTCTATTATTATTTTTTAGAACGTATGGTCTTTAGCTTTTCCGAAAGTATTGATATTTATATAGCAGAGGAAAGAAATGAGAAAAAAAAACAACGCAAACGTTTGATTAATTTTGTATTATTACATATTGAAGAAATTTAATGTAGTTTAGCACTCAGCATGCAGTCGAAACCAACAACCATCAAAGAAATAGCCAGAATCTTAAACATTTCTCCATCCAGTGTTTCCAGGGGATTGCACGATCATCCGAGCATTGGAGCAGTAACCAGGGAGAAAATTAAGCAGTTGGCGAAGTCTCTAAACTATGAGCCTAATAATGCGGCAATTCTTTTTCAAAAAGGGAAAACATATACTATTGGCGTAATTTTACCTGAACTATCAGAACACTTTTTCTCTATTGCTATTTCTGCAATTGAAGATGAAGCCATTAAGAAAAACTATACGGTTATTTTTGCGCAGTCGCACGATAATTATGATCAGGAAGTAAAACTCGTTGAGAAAATGAAAAATCAACGGGTAGATGGTTTATTGGTATCCATCAGTAAAGACACTTCAAAGTTTGATCATTTCGAGAAACTCAATTCATTCAATATACCTGTCGTATTTTTTGACCGGATACCTCCTTTTAAAAACGTGCACTATGTAGCATGTAGCTTAGAAAGTGCAACAATTAAAGCGGTGAACTATCTTTTGAAAAAAGGACACAGAAGTATTGGAATGATTAATGGCCCAAGTACCTTGTACGCAAGTGAGGAACGTAAAGATGGCTATATGCAGGCGATTACTTTTAATCGCTTAAAATTTGATCCATCTTTAGTGGTAAACTGTGATTTAACTGAGGAAGGTACCATCGATGCTGCCAATCAATTTTTAAATCATAAGCGTAAACCTACAGCAATCGTGGCCTTTAACGATTATGTCGCACTTTTCCTGATTAAGTATTTTAAAAAACTGAATGTAATTAATGATTTTGACGTAGTGAGTTATGCAAATCTGCCCATTATCAGCTATTTGGATAATTCGCCGGTAGCTTCAGTTGAACAATACCCCTATTTACAAGGACAAAAAGCAGCTAATATTTTGTTAGATCTTATTCATAGCCCTAATTCTGAGAACCAAGCCTACTACAACACCATTGTAGAGTCTGATCTGATTGTAAACGAGGTGAAAGAATAAACAAACGTTTGCGCTAAATTTCTAGCTTTTGTTTAAACTTCCCGGTAAAATACTGTACTGTTTTTTAAAAGCGGTAATAAAATGTTGTGCATTTTTATAACCTACAAGGAAGGCAACTTCATTCACCGTTTTCTTTTCCTTGGATAGAAAATAGTGCGCCTTTTCCATCCTGATTTTATATAAATAGCCAAACACTGTATGACCGGTAAGTTCTTTAAATCCTCTTTTAAGTTTATAGTCATTAATCCCAGCCTTACGCGAAAGTTCCATTAATGAATTAGGCCTTTGCAAATCATGCTCTACCAATTGTTTGGCCAACAGAATCTTTTCTATATCCTCCTTTTTTAAAACGCGTGTTTGTTTCTCTTGTTTTTGATTAAAATAAGCAATAATCAACTCAAAGATCCTGGCTTCAAGGAACAGACGTTTTACCCTACCCTCGTGTTTAGGATAAATAATCTGCTGCAGTATCAACCCGATTTCCGGACTGATGGACTTTTGGATGTCGGTTTTAATATCGTGACCGAGTTCTCCTCCTGTTACCTGCTCAAAATAATCTTCTGTGAACTGTATATAAAGGCATCTGGTTTTCTCTGTGATATTAAATTTGATCGAATTAACGCCACCTGCATTAAAATCCTGTTCGTTTTTAGCCAATGATAATAAATTATCCTGCTGATGGTAATAGTTGATCGCACCGCTCAGACAAAATAAAAAGCCGATATGTTGCTGAGAAGATTCAAAGCAAAAATTCGCTTCCTGATTCGGATGGATCTCAATAATGCCGATATGGATTCCCTTAAACCACATTTCCTTTAATTGGCACTTTACATCGTTATCATCTAATGTTATAAAAGCCTCATCTATATCGTTTATGCTTTCAAAATTATCAGGATAAGTATTCTTATAAATGATATTTCCTTTAGGATAGTTTGAGAGTTTAATTGTCATCTGTATAAATTATTAATTTATTGCTCATTGTTTTCAATGGCATTTTTCACTTGCATTTATTTTCTTAATGGTGTTCAAGAGAACGCTTCGCTTAGTTAATGAGCGCGCAAAAGCTCAGTTTTTTTAAAGGTCTTGAAGCGCTCATGATTTTATTCATCCCAATGTGTGATTTGAAAATCATGATGGTTTCGTATTTATTTAATCCGTTTGACGGTATTAATTATCCGTTTAGCGTTATCTGTTTTTTCTGATTATCTACAAATTTGCACAATTATTTATAATTAGTCTAAATAAATGAAGATATATTTATTAATTGCCTTATCGCTTTGTGGATTTGTTACCGTGGCTCAAGAAATTAAAGTTGATACTATAAAGGCAAATGATTTAAAAGATGTGGTGGTTACAGGGCAATATGGCCCGCAAACCCTGAGGAACTCGGTATACAATGTAAAAACAATAAGTGCAGATCGGATTAAGCTAAGGGCTGCCACCAATGTGCAGCAGATTTTAAATACCGAACTCGGTTTCCGTTTTAGCAACGATTTAACTTTAGGTACAACCGATGTTTCTTTAATGGGGATGACTGGCCGGAATATTAAAATTTTATTGGATGGTGTGCCGATGGTAGACCGATCTGATGCCCGCGAAAGTTTAAACCAAATCGACATTAACACCATCGAAAGGATAGAAATTGTAGAAGGTCCGATGTCTGTTGTGTATGGCACCGATGCGCTGGCCGGAGTAATTAATATTATAACCAAAAATCCCGGAAAGCAATTGTTAAGCGTTAATGCGCGTGTACAGGAAGAAAGCGCTGGGAAAGAATATAACCTACTCAATGGTGCAGGCCAGCATAATCAGAATTTAAGTATTAGCTGGCAACAAAAAGGCTGGAGTGTTTTGCTCGGTGCATCGCATAACGATTTTGGTGGCTGGAATATGGCTCCGAAAACATCGTTTTTAGAAGAGTTTAATAGCTATAAAAATCAATGGAAACCTAAGGAGCAATGGCTTGGTAATACTAAAATCGGGTACAGAAATCAAAACTTTAGTATATGGTATCGCTTAGATGGGCTAAAAGAAGATATCGATTCGCGTTTTGGAATAAACCCATCGAGTTTCGAAGGGAAGCTGTCTACCTATACCACCAAACGTTATACGCAACAATTGCAGTCTGAATGGAGGGTAAATAATAAATTACAGATTACAGCTATAGGGGGATATACCGATCTACAACGATCAACCCACACCGTTATCCATAATTTTACAAACAACACAGAACGATTAAGTGACGATAAGGGTGAACAAGATATAGCAAAATTTAACTCAGTTATTTTTAGGTCAACTGCAATTTATACCTTAAATAAATCAGTTTCATTTCAGCCTGGTATCGAATACAATAGAGATGCTGCTAGCGGGCAAAGGATTAACGGTGCGCCTGTAATTAATGATTATGCCGCGTTTATTTCTGCCGAGATTAAACTTGACAATGGAATAAGTTTAAGACCAGGATTGAGGTTTATTAAAAACTCCATTTACGATGCCCCTCCTGTAATTCCATCATTAAATACCAAATTTACTTTAACCAAAGATTTAGATCTTCGATTGGCTTACGCTAAAGGTTTTCGTTCTCCAGCACTGAGGGAACTATATTACGATTTTGTAGATGCCAGTCATAATATTTTGGGTAACCCCAATTTAAAAGCCGAAGAATCGAACAGTTTCAATGGCTCTTTGGCTTGGGCCGGCATACATGAAAAAGATCTGCAGTTCCGTTCTACGTTATCGGGTTTCTACAATTTGTTTAAAAACAGGATTAATTTTGCCCAGTCTCCAACAGATAACTCCATAACCTCATTATTTAATGTAGATAAGTATAAAACGACAGGTGCTACATTAGACAATACATTGATTTATAAAGATGTTCAGGCTACACTTGGCGTATCATATATCGGCCGATACAATGAATTAAGCATGAGCAATCCGGACCTGGGGACTCCTGAATTTGCATGGGCTACGGAAGTAAACTCGAATATAACTTATACACTTCCGAAAATAAATGGGAGTATCAGCCTCTTTTATAAATATACCGGGAGCTTACCAAACTATAAACTTACAGCCGAAAACGATCCCAACTCAGTAAAACTGACAAAAATTGGTGATTTCCATACCGCAGATTTAATGCTGAACAAAAATCTATTTAAGTCTTTGACCATTAATGCAGGTATTAAAAACCTCTTTGATGTTACACAATTGAGCAATACTTCAACCGCGACAGGAGGAGCGCATAGCACAGGTGGTGATGTTCCATATAGTTATGGCCGATCGTATGTGCTTGGGCTAACCTATAACTGGAATAAACTTTAACAATAAACAATAATAACATGAATAAACTGAACTCATTAATCGCTATCGCGTTTTTAGCTACAACATTTACGGCCTGTAAAAAGAACACAGAAGAACCTATTTTTGTTGCTCCGCCATCTGATGGAAGTACTTTAACCCTGAGTGGTAAAACAGCAGAATCAAACTATACAAATATAGTTTATGTAGATTTTAGCGCCGATAAACAGACTTCTGCAGAAAGAAAGAGTTTCAATATCGGGTTAACTTCTGATAGTAAATTCAGAGTTGTGCTTAATCCTTCTTATCAAACTACGGCAACGGCAACATCAAAAACCGATATTACAGCTGTTACATTGGCAGATCCAGGAACAACAGTTAATTTAAATCACGACATCATGGATCCGCTTACCGTGTCGTTAGTTGATTATTGGGACGGAAATATCACTAAAACAGCTTTTGCTGAAGTAAGTGCTACGGAAGCAGAGAACAAAGTTTATTTATTAAGCTACGAAGGAAATAAGGATAAAGACAAGTGGTTTAAATTAAAAGTTACCCGTAATGGTTCTGGCTACAAAATTCAATATGCCCGACTAAACGAAACTGTAATAAAAACTTTGGATGTGCCTAAAAATGCTGATTATAATCTGGTTTTTGTTTCGTTAGAAAACAATAAAATTGTTCAGGCTGAACCGGCAAAAAGCACATGGGATATTTCATGGAGCTATAGTACGTTCAACTCTGGTTTAGGTTCGCCTTATTGGGTTCAGGATTTTGTTTCAATCAATAACTTAGGCGGCGTAAGTGCGGCAATGGTAGCTAAAAAAGATGCTTATGCAACATTTACTGAAGCAGATTTGGTTGGTCTTACTTTTCTATCAGTAAAAGATGTAATTGGAACAACCTGGAGAACTTCGCCTAGCCAGGCTGGTACAGGTGGCGCAGTTAAAGGTGATCTTTGCTATATTATTAAAGATGCTACCGGTAATTATTATAAACTGAAATTCAACAGTTACATTTCTGGTGACGGTGGTGAACGCGGTAAACCAGTAATCGAATATAAATTGGTAAAAAAGGGATAATGTAAGTTAAGGCTTACCTAAAAAATATGTTTTGTTAGTTGGATATAGGCTCTCCGCGATGGGGAGCCTTATCTTTTTATAGAGATTATTAATTTATGGGCGTCATGCTGATCCGATACCTATCGGATTTGTTTTACAAGCATAAATTTCAATTGCCTTGTAGCTACTTAGTGGTCAACATCTATCATGCAACAAGAAGACCCTGAAACAAGTTCAGGGTGACGGTGCGCGGACTGGCATCGTAGCGTTAGAAATCGTAATGCAAAACATTATAAACGCAAAAAGGGCCCTGGCATACCAGAACCCTTTTTGTTTCTTACTCGCGAAATATTATTTTCCAGAGTTTTTCTTGTCAGTTACTTCTGCACGGATTTCTTGTGCTAAAACTTTAAGATCTTGCATTGCTTTACGCACACGAGTACCAGCAGCTGCATTGCCAGCATTATAAAATTTTTCTACATCTGCTTCAATAGCAGCAACAGCAGCTTTAACTTTTGAGAATTTTTCCATCGCTAATTGATGTTTTTAAGGTTTAAAAAATTTATTTTTTCAATAATACATATTTACCTTGAATTAACAACAGAAAGCAAATATTTATTTGAAAGAAGTTTTGCACATTTACACAATCAAAAAAATGCCCTGGCACTATTATAGAGGTATTTTTTCGGATTTTGAGATCAAATTCTGGCAACTCAATTCAGTTGTTTCGATAAGTTGATCAGGTTATTGAAGGTTAAATTGGCGCTATTTATACAGCGTTTATAATCTGCCTCAGCAACCGTCTGGTTTATTACAGAGACAAATATTTTCCATTTCGTACTCAGCTCATCGCCATAAACACCATAATAATTTAGGCCTGCTTCATGGTCTTTAAAATTCGGATTGGCTAAAATATGCCTTTTAATTACGTTTCCGCCCAATGTAGCGCCTTCTAGCACATACAGCGCACCTAAAACTTCGGCAGTATTTTTTTCTGGAACAAACAATGCAAAATCTAAACCTGGCAATGTTAAACTATCTATATTCCAATATTTTAAATCTTCTTCTAAAGCAGTGAGTTTCAATCTGCTTTTCATTTCCAATTGTTCGGCAATAGCTGCATCCAACATATTCGCGAGCGTATTCTCTAATTTTTGGTGAATAATATAATTAATGGTTAACAGCTTTTTATACTGATCAATGCTTAAAGAATTGTTCATAATCTCATTCACAAACATTAATGATTCTAATGTTTTATGGTTTTCTGCTGTTTCAGTTCTCAATAAATTGGCAATCATTATTTGGATTTTAATTATTAAAAAGAAAAGATCCGGATTTAATACCCGAATCTCTCCATATGGTTTTATAAAATTTTAATTTAACCTCAGGTGTGTTATATTTTTGATATTCCAACGTATTTAATTTCACGAATTAACAAATATTAAGCCTCTTTTTAGAATGTCTCTATTTTAGTAAATTCGGTTTTGAGATTTATTTTTTATTATATATTTGTTTGAAATTTAAAAATCATCTCAACCTTGGCAAAGAAGAATATTTTGGTTATCGAAGATAATCATGCAATCCTTGATGTTATAACCCTTATTTTAGAAAGCGAAGCTTTTAACGTTGATGGACTAAACAAAGGTGCTGATTTTATTAACCATGTTCAAAAATTTAATCCGGATGTAATAATAATGGATATTATGCTCCCTGACGCTGATGGAAGACTACTTTTAAAAGAACTTAAAGATACCGCAGCTACACAGCATATTCCCGTTTTAATGATTTCGGCCCGTTATAATGCCAACAATTATGCCTTAGATGGAATAGAAGCAGATGACTTTATGGCCAAGCCATTTAACATCGACGAATTGATGGACAAGATTTATGCTTTGCTGAGAAAATAGCTTTTTACTCAGCCATACCAGGTAATTTTATTCCTCCCAGTTTTAAGTTTTTCATCAGCACTTCCAGAAAAGAAAGTTTAGTATCTGTAAAACCGTGTGCTTTAACCCAAACATTTAAACTTACTTTAAATCCGCTATCTTCTAAAGCAGACACACCAATTCTTCTTTCTGGTGTTTTGAGACAATCTTTAAATTCATCGACAGTTTTATTGAAAACAGTTACGATCTGTTCATAATCGATACCATAGCTAAACTTCATTTCAATATCCAACCTCCTGCTGCCTTCTCTGCTGATATTGATAATCACTTCATTTGATAATTTGCCATTTGGAATAACTACCGTTCTGTTATCGAATGTTTTAACAATGGTATAAAATATCTGGATCGATGTTACAGTCCCTTCCTGACTTTGTGCAATAATATTATCGCCCACAACGAAAGGTTTCAACAGTAAAATCAATACACCACTGGCAAAATTTTGTAGTGTACCCGATAAAGCCAGGCCTGCCGCAACTCCAATACCACCAATAAGTACCGTTAAAAAAGTAAGCTGAATGCCAATAATCTGCATTACTGTAAGTACCAATAAAACCCTTAAGGTAATGAGTATTAAACTGGTTAAAAATGGACGCAGTGACGGATTTATATCTTTACGGTGCATGCCACCCTGCATCCATTTTCCCAGTAGCTTAATTAGCCATAAGCCTAAAATAAGCAGCACCATACCTAAAATTACAGATGGTCCTTTATCAATTATCCAATCGTAGGCTTTATCATAAAAATGCTCGATGTTATTGGCATCAATCTTCATAAACTAGGATTTTGCTTCTAATTATTAAGGTTTTTTATGTTTAACGGGAGCATCTTTAGTTACATTTACTTTCTTGGCATCTTTGGCTGATGTTACTTTATCATCAGCACCTTTAGCTTTTGCATTTTTCGGTGCGGTAGCCTTGCTACTTTCTGCCGATGTTTTAGAATTTTTCATCATTTTTAATCGTTAATCTTCAGCATTCAGCCAGGCCTTTGCCTCTTCTATCTCTTCTGGTTTAAAACCTTTTGATTTACCTGGCGTAGCCACTGTGAAAACATCAGTAAACCACTCTACTCCTTTTTCGGCGCTTACCACGGCTATTTTTTTCCATTTGGTAAAATTTTTCAAACCTGCTTTAACATCTTGTACCCAGGCACCAGCTGTAAAATTCTTCACGTCAGTTTCTAAAACGAGCAGATACCTGATTTCCTTAAATCGCTCAGCGGTTCTTTTCAAACCGGCTAATAAAACGTTCTTTACATCATCGCTTGTCACTTCTCCGGTAGCCCTTACGCCAAAAATATGATCTGGTAGTCCTGTTATTTCTGTTAGCATAATTATTTCATTTATTTAAGAACACACTAATTCGTCAAGATGTTTGCCATTTAAATAAATTCTGAAAAGTTGAGTGACAACAAAAACACTATCTTACTGATACTGTTATACAAACAATATTTATAAAATAAAAAAATCCTATGAAAACTAACTGGTTAAAACCTGCTTCATTTATTTGTACTGTGGCTGTTTGTATTGCTGCATGTACAGGCGGAACAAAAACGACTACGATTACAGATTCGACCATAACCGACTCTTCAGTAACTGCAGCATTAAAACCTGCCGGGCCTGCTCCTGAATGGGGAAAAACAATAAAACCAGAAATGCAGACTGTAATAGAAAAATTAAATAGTTATGGAGATAAACCCTTAGAAACCTTAAGTGCTACCGATGCACGCAAAAATCATACACCAACCGATGCGGTAATGGATTTGGCAAAACAAAATAATATAACCGTGCCAGCTGCGAAAGTAGATACTATAGGAAAAGATATTGATGTTAGCGGAGGTAAAATCCATTTGCGTATCTACACGCCAAAAGGTGAAGGCGGGCCCTATCCGTTAATTGTTTATTACCATGGCGGTGGTTTCGTTATTGCCAATTTGGATGTTTATAATGCATCTGCACAGGCATTGGCAGAGCAGGTTGGTGCAGTTGTGGTTTCTGTTGCTTACCGCTTAGCGCCCGAAAACAAGTTCCCCACTGCGCATAACGATGCTTTTACAGCTTATGAATGGGCTGTTAAAAATGCAGTAGATTTAAAAGCCGATCCGGCTAAGATTGCAGTTGTTGGTGAAAGTGCAGGTGGAAATTTAGCAGCAAATGTATCTATTATGGCCAGAGACAAACACATTATGCTTCCTGTGCACCAGGTTTTGGTTTATCCTATAACTCAAGCAGATATGGACACCGAATCTTATAAAATGTATGAAAAAGCAAAACCGCTAAACAAAGCAATGATGGTCTGGTTTACAGAGAAATATCTGACTACAATGATTGAAGCGCAGGATCCTAAAATATCATTGGTTAATGGCAATTTAAAAGGGCTTCCATCAACAACTATTATTACAGCCGAAATAGATCCTTTGCACGATGATGGTGTAATACTCGCTGATCAATTGAAAGCTGCCGGGGTAAAAGTTGACAGTAAAAATTATGAGGGTGTAACACATGAATTTTTTGGTATGGCGCTGCTTGTGCCAGAAGCGAAAGCTGCTCAGGCTTATGCCGCACATCAATTGAAGGCTGCCTTTAAATAAGCGTTTTTAACCACAGATGGGCACAGGTAAACACGGATCTTGGTACCTGTGTCTATCCTTCATATCTGTGGTTAAATATTTTTCGAATTTGCCTAACTACTACATTGCCTCAAGCCCCGAATGCATTTCTGGTTATAGTACAATCCTAAACCCTTTACCCTAACCGCGAAACCTAACTAAGCTCCTTTCTTCGAACCCAAGCTCTGCATGAGTTGATCATACAGATCGTCGCTTGTAGCTTTTTGCGGTTTCATCTTTTTAACCGTTGCGCGTTTGCCTTTAGACTTTGCTTTAATAATCTTCAAGAGTTCACTACTGTAGTCATCTTTAAAGGCGCTCAAGTCGAATTTAGAGCTGTATTGTTTAATCAAAGCCAACCCCACATCCATTTCTTTTTTGGTTATGGTAATATCATCAACCTTGTTAATTTCTGATAAACTCCTTATTTCCTGCTCAAACCTGATTTTAGTAATCACAATTACATGCTCCATGGGATGGATAACACAAAGATTTTCTGTATTCCGTAGTACAAATCTGGCCACTCCAGCCTTACCCGATTTTTCTAAGGCCTTTAGCAATAATCCATAAGCTTTTTTGCCCTGTTTTTCAGGTTCGGTGTAATAGGAAGTTTCATAATAAACAGGATTAATATCTTTTATATCAACAAAATTCTCTAATTCAATAATTTTAGTTTTTTCAGGTGCAGCCTCTTCAAAATCGTGCTTATCTAACACAACGTATCTGTCTTTTAAAAAATAACCTCTAACAATCTTCTCATAAGGCACTTCTTTATGGGTATTTTCGTTCACCCTTAAAAATTTAATCTTTGCGTGATCACGCTCATCAAGCATATCTAAATCGAGGTTACTATTCTGGACAGCAGAAAACAACTTAATTGGAATGTTTACCAAGCCAAATCCAATAGAACCTTTCCATATTGATCTCATAATTAAATATTTACTTACTAACAAGTGTCTAAATCAGATTGTTTTGGCTTTATTAAGCGTAAATTGAGGAAATCACAAACTATTTAGATAATACAATGTTATTTAAGTATCAACCTATTTGAATACATATGAAAATCGCCTACATTTCAACCTATCCTCCTCGTGAATGCGGTTTAGCTACATTTAATCAAAATTTGGTTAATGCCTTAAGTTTAAATCCTGCTTATAATTCACAGAAAAGCTTTGTTGTTGCATTAAATGAATCGGATGATGTTAATGAACACGCTTACCCAAGCGAAGTGAAGTTCGTCATCCGTCAGCAAAATCAAAAAGATTATATCGATGCTGCAGATTTTATCAATAACAGTGATGTAGATAGTTGTATTATTGAACATGAATTCGGTATATATGGTGGCAACAGCGGCGTATTCTTATTGTCCCTAATCAATAGATTAAAAAAGCCATTCATTACTATTTTGCATACGGTTTTAAAAGAACCAAATTTTATGCAACAAACCATTATTAAAGAAATTGCAGTTAAATCATCTAAAGTAGTGGTGATGAGCAAAAAAGCAGTCATGTTTTTAACCAGTATTTACCAGATCCCTAAGACTTCAATCAAATTAATTGAACATGGCGTTCCAGATCTGGAACCTATACCCAATAACGAAATTGTTCAGAGTGCGCTTTTTACCGATCGAAAGGTGCTGTTTACATTCGGCTTAATCAGCAGAAATAAAGGCTTAGAAACCGTAATTAAAGCTTTGCCAGAAATTGTCGCTCAACATCCAGATGTTTTATATGTGATTCTGGGTAATACTCATCCTGGCGTTGTAAAACATAATGGTGAGGAATATCGCGATAGTTTGAAAGCATTGGCAAAAGACTTAGGAGTGGAAAATAATATTGCTTTTGTTAATAAATTTGTATCTGAAGAAGAATTGCACCAGTATTTAACAGCCTGTTATTTATACATCACGCCTTATTTAAATGAAGCGCAGATAACCAGCGGTACTTTATCTTATGCTATTGGTGCAGGTGCAGCAGTAGTTTCTACTCCATATTGGCATGCACAAGAACTTTTAGCTGATAACAGAGGCAAATTATTTGATTTCAAAAATGATGCGCAACTGGCAACCATTGTTAATGAACTATTAAGTGATAAGGATAAATATCAAAAACTGAAGCGAAATGCTTATGAATATGGCTTAAATCTTCGTTGGCCAGCCATTGGAAGTGTTTATCTTAATGTGTTAAACGAGGCTCTGGCCAATGGAAAAAAACCCGAAAGAGTTACACCTCCTATTATTGATGTGGAAGGTATGCCAGTGCTTAATTTAGATCATATTTCGCTACTAACCGATGATACCGGAATTATTCAGCATGCCCGTTTTGGCATTCCAAATCTGAAAGAAGGCTATTGCATTGATGATAATGCGAGGGCATTAATTATGGCACTAATGGCTATCGAGCAGGATAAAAATCCTAAAGCTTTAAAGTTCATGCCCGTTTATCTGAGCTTTATTCAATATATGCAAACCGATGATGGGAATTTTAGGAATTTCTTGAGTTTTAACCGCAATTATTTGGATGAAATAGGCTCAGAAGACTCTTTTGGCCGTACCATCTGGTCATTGGGTTATTTAGTTTGCAGTGCACCCAACAATTCTTACCGTGAATTTGGTAGGGAATTATTTTCGCATTCTATTCCGCATTTTAAAGAATTAAAATATCTCCGTGGAAAAGCCAATACCATTATTGGTCTATCATATTATCTTTGTGCCCATCCTGGTGATGAGTTAATCACAAAAGAAATCAATATGCTGGCCAATTCATTAATGGCATCATATCAAGACAATAAGGATGGCGATTGGCATTGGTTTGAAGATATTCTTACCTATGATAATGCAATCCTTCCTTTGGCTTTACTTCATCATTATGAAGTTACCGGAAATACAACATCCTATAAAATTGCGATGGAGAGTATTGAGTTTTTAAATAGCTTTTCTTTCGAAAATGGATATCTAAATCCGGTTGGAAATGCAGGATGGATGAAAAAACATGGCAAAAACCCTATCTATGACCAACAGGCTATAGAAACAATGGCAATGGTTTTACTCTATGCTAAAACATTCGAGGTAACCAAAGATGATAAATATTTAAATTTAATGCATGTTAGCTACGAGTGGTTTTTAGGAAGAAACAGCCTGCATATTCCTTTATACGATTTTGAAACACATGGATGTGCAGATGGACTACAGTTTAACAGTGTAAACAGGAATCAAGGTGCTGAGAGTACATTGGCCTATTTCATCTCCCATTTGGCTATATTAAAGGCAGCAGAAGCGGAATATGAAACACTGTCGTCTCCCCTTGTAGAAGCTGATAAATGTAGCTAGAAGTTAAATTGTCTTGGAAATAAAAAGGCTGGTTCAGAAATGAACCGGCCTTTTTATTTTAATCGTCATTGCGAGAAGGAACGACGAAGCAATCTCGTTTATATGATTAATCCATAAAATGAGATTGCTTCTTGCTTCGGAATATAATTTTACTAAAGTAGATGCTGACCACGTAGTAGCTACAAGACAATTGAAAATACTACGGTAGCGTAATGGAGAATCCTAAAGCTCTTCAAGGCAAAATCTTTAAACTTTCGGTAACATAGTTCAAAGATCTCTCCTCCAAAGGAGTTCCTATGGAACACTCCGCCTTGCTTCGGTCGAGATGACGATTTTTCCGCTGGTGTCTATCAATAGTAGCCTGTCGAAGGACTTGTTTAAATGCCCCTTAAAACGTTTCGACAAGCTCTCCGTAGGAGTCCTTTGCACAACGTGACAAATCAAAAATGAAACCACAACTTATGATATAGCCTCATGAAAGATCTGTGTTAATTATTTTCCAGCAATTTGGCCAGCAACAACTCCAGATTTACACTTGCAAACGAAGAACTATAATCAGATAAACCATAAGGAATAATTAATTCTCCATTACTGATAATCGATCCGCAGGAATATACCACGTTGGGCACATAACCTTCACGTTCATCATTATTGGGAATAATCAACGGTTCCTTTAAATGGCCTATTTCTATACTTGGGTTTTCAAGATCCAATAAACTTACTCCAATACAGTATCTTCGCATTGGCCCCACCCCATGTGTAATTACAATCCATCCTTTTTCTGTTTCTATCGGAGAACCGCAATTGCCGATCTGTACCAGCTCCCAATCATACCGTGGTTGTTTTAAAAGAACCGGGTTTTCCCAAACATTTACTTTATCAGAAAACATCAGGTAGTTATTCCAGCCATCTATCCGGCTCATCATCACGTATTTCCCTCTAATTTTTCGTGGGAATAATGCCAGATTCTTATTTTGTGCACCATCGCCATAAAGCGGAATCACTTTGAACTCGTAAAAATCTTCGGTTTGCACTAGTTTGGGAATAATTAATGAACCATCAAATGCGGTATAAGTGGCATAATATAATACTTTGCCATCGTCTTTAATAAATTTAACAAAACGAGCATCTTCAATCCCTTTACGTTCAAATTCTGAAATGGGAAAAATTACACGATCAGAAATATCGGTATCTTTTGAAAAAGTTATGGTATGATAAGTATCTGATAACCAAAGTATTTTATCATATTCAATTAAACGTGTTGGATTTTCCTTATGTAAACTTTTAGAATCTTTAATGATATTACTCAAACTGGTATATTCAAATTTATCATCCAGTTTTGATTCAATTTCTTCCAATACCGAGGGATCAATCTGCGCGTAGGCTGCTTTTTTTAAGAATAGTTTTTTTACATAAATGGCATTTTTTACCACCTCAGCCTCATCAACATAATTTCCAACAGGTAAAACCTGGATATTATTGTCTTTATCAATTAAAGCCCGCCTAAAAACAATAGAAGAAATGTGACCTTCGCCAACAGCCCTAAAACTGATAATTACCCGTTTTTCACCTTCTACCAGATCGGTTTGGTCGGGATCGTCTACAATACTGGGATTGAAAAAAGCGGCAGATTCAATTGAGTATTCGTGGGTAAAATAAGCGCCAATAAGCAGCTTGGTATATTCATCCAAATCTTCTATTTCAGTACCTAGGGCAATAAACTGCTTTTTTAATTTTTTGCAATGGCGGGTTAAAATTTTAGTGATATTTCGATGCCTTTTCGAATATTCCTGTAATATGGGCGATATCAGCGAAAAAACTTTTTCATCTGAAAACTCTAAAACCTTCCTGATTACTTCTAATGCTCTTTCCTCTCCGTTAAAAAAAAAACGGGCGATAACTCTTTTAGTATCTGGGTTAACCTTAACAGGTTTACGTTCTATGTATAATCTCATTATTTATGCTGTTATGTAGTAATTTAACGCCTTCGGCCCTATTTCTTCCAACTTTATATTAACGAAATTTACGACTTAATTGTTTATATTATTTACAGTATTTGCACATAATTTTTACCTTTAGTTATTCACCCTCATATGTTAAATTAAACCTTAAATGCAATACGAAAAAGCAGATAACATGATTCCGTCAGATGAAACCTTGCGTTTAGAGAAATTAAGATATTACGAGATTTTAGGTACACCTGCGGAAAGTGCTTTTGATCAGATTGCACAATTGGCTGCTGAAATATTTGATGTTCCGAATGCAGGTATCGGTTTTCAGACGGATGGGGAGATTTTTATGAAAGCTCAATTGGGATTATCAATCGGGTTACCTATAAAAAGTGAAGCATTTACTTTTTTTGCCTCTACTCCAATCAGTTCGCCTGAAGGTTACCATATCGGCCTGATTTATGTTGCCGACACTAAATTTAAAACAGCCGAAGAGCAGCAGCTAAAAATGCTGAAGCATTTAGCGGGGATGGTAATGGAAAAACTGGAGTCTAGAATTGCAGCTAGAAAAGCTTTCAGGGCCTACGATGATCGTTTACATGTGCTTATTCATGATCTTAAAAACCCGATGACGACCATTTCACTTCAATCTGAATTGCTGGGACGAATTCCTGGGATTGATGACAAAGCAGCATTAATTGCTGGAAAGATTAATGCGCAATCGAAAAGAATGATTGATAATCTGAATGGCATTTTAAGTGCTGCCCGGAAAGAAGCCAACTCTTTTAAGCCAAAGAAGGATAAAGTAGATTTAAAGGAAATATTAGAACATGTAAAACTAGGACTCAATTTAGCTCTTCAGCGTAAAAATCAAATCGTTTTAATTGATATTAAGGAGCCTGTTGAAATTTTTGCTGATCCAGATAAATTAGCAATGGTTTTTGGCGAGTTGATTAATAATGCCATCAAGTTTTCACCAATGGGAGAAAAGATTTACATCACCAATCAAACGGCAGAAAACGCGGTGACTATTTCGATAAAAGATAATGGCGTGGGCCTGACTGAAGAAGACTTGCGTAAAGTTTTTATGAAATTCGCCCAGCTGAGTTCTGTAAGCACAAACCAGGAAAACACCTATGGCTTGGGACTAATCACTGTAAATGCATTAGTGGATATACATAAGGGAAAGTTGTGGGTAGAAAGCAAAGGAAAAAATTTAGGTACAACATTTTATGTAACGCTACCCATTAAATAAGTTTAAATCTAATAATTCGCTTAGTTTCATTTCTTCGAGTAAAATTCTTTCAGGAATAGCATTTCTATGGTACGACCATTTTATTAATCTTATAAAGCCATTTTCGATTTCGATACCAGTCATATCGCCATCACTAAAACAACAACATCCGCTATTAAAGTAACCCGGTTTGTATTTACCAAAACGTGGCGTTTTATCTCCTTCTTTTATCAGTTTATAAAGCTCTGCATTTAAAACAGCAAGATCATCAGCATTCTTTTCTTTTTTGGCTTTATTCAGTTTTATATAAATCCGTTCCAGATGTGTTAACGAAGCAAAAACCGGCTGATGTGTATGTCCCGTAATTAAAGCCAGGTTCTTTTTTGTAGCTACCCAGCTGTACATTAATGCGTTATGTGCTGTTTTAAGTTGGTTGCTGTATGCTGGGGTATTCGGGTTAATTTGAAGGTATGATTGCAGTGGTGCCCATATTGTACTCACAAACCATTTGCTAAACCAGTTTCCATCACTCTGTAAATCGCCCTGATGGCCGTGGGTTAAGAAAATATCAAGCTTACTTTCCCCCACTGTCATCCGTAATATTGCACCTTCGTAAATATGGATTTTAGTTCCGTAAATTCTATTGAGGTTAAATCCCGCTAAAGGATCATTATCCCAGTATAAATCATGGTTACCAAATATTTTAGTGAAATGGTTTTTTGAAATAAAAGCTTTTTCTGCTTCGAAAGTAGCCTTATTGTGTTTAATTACAGATTCTAGCAAATTCTCCCAAAGTTCCTCGCTATCGCCCAAATTAATATAATGGAAATCTTGTTGGTTATAGTATTCGAGCGCCTTTAAATAATTCTTTTCAGCTAAAGTAAAATCATCGGCATAATCGCGGGCACCTTTATGCTGGTCAGATAAAACGATAAATTTATCAGCATTGGCAACATCAAAAATAAGTCCACGTTTACCAGGTGTTGTGTTGATGGTTTTGTACAGTTTATTTAAAGCTGCATGAATGCGTTTACGGTTGGGCCTTGAACCAAATTTATTCGACATGCGAATAATCCAGGCACTAAGTAAACGTTGTAAGAATTTCCGCATGTATAAAATGAGCCTTCGCTAGTATTATTGTTTCTCAAAATAACAAAAAATATCACCAATCGTTTTTTCTGAAAAGCAATAGTGGTAATTATTAGGTTAGGTTCGGCCTTGCTTTCCGTTTTACGCCGATGAAAAATCGACATGCTCACTCCAATCAAGTTTAGCTTACATCGGTTAATCGCTTTTATTAAAGTCAGTCCCTTTCTATCGCCAATAAAATAAAGCCTTTACTTTAAATAATATTTTACTAAATTTGTTAGTATTGAAAAGATCAGGAAGCACAGATTTACCCCTACATTATGGCCATGTACCACCATGGCTGGCGCAGCGTATGGCAACACTTGGCCTGGCTATAACGGAAGCGATATTATTAGAATATGGTAAAGCAGAAGTAATACGCCGTTTAAGCAATCCTTTTTGGTTTCAGAGTTTAGGTGCTGTAATGGGTATGGACTGGCATTCGTCTGGAATTACGACATCGGTAATGGGCGCTTTGAAGAAATCGATTAATCCGTTATCGAAAGAGTTGGGAATTTACATTTGCGGAGGCAAAGGAAAACATAGCAGAGAAACGCCAAATGAACTTTTAAAAATTGCCGACAAAACGGGGTTAAATGGGACAGCGTTGGTTCGGGCCAGTAAACTCAGTGCAAAAGTAGACAATACAGCCATTCAAGACGGTTTTCAATTGTATCTTCATAGTTTTATTTTAAGCAGCGAAGGCGATTGGGCAGTGGTGCAACAAGGCATGAGCGATAGTAGCTCGACAGCAAGAAGATACCATTGGCATTCTGAAAACCTAAAATCTTTTGTCGAAGAACCGCATACGGGTATCTGTGGCATTAATCAAGGGAAAATCTTAAATCTAACGGCTAATGATGCTGATAAAACGAGGCAGAGCATGATGAGCATTACAGCTGAATCGCCAGTGAGAATGCTTAATGAAATACAAAAACTGGTATTGCCCGATCATCATGAGGTAAAATCGAAAGATGTAGATTTAAAACGTTTAGGAAGTATTTTATGGCTTGCACAGGAAAAGCAGCCGAGAGATTTTGAGGAATTATTATTACTCGAAGGCATGGGGCCAAGAACCTTACAATCGATGGCATTAGTGAGTGAGGTGATTTATGGTACACCTTCGCGATTTAGCGATCCTGCCCGTTATTCTTTTGCACATGGCGGCAAAGACGGACATCCCTTCCCTGTTCCGGTAAATGTTTATGATGAGACCATAAGCGTTTTGCAAAAAGCAATTGAAAAAGCGAAGATTGGAAACACAGATAAACAGCAAGCCATCAAATCATTGCATCAAATTGCGCGAAATGCGGAAAAAGATTTTGTTCCTAATATGGATTTTGAAAAGGTAATTCAAAAAGAACGTGCCGAAAGCTGGAAATATGGCGGCAGAACAGTTTTTGGGAAAGAAAAGCCACCAAAGAACGAGCAGTTGAAGTTGTTTTAAATCGGATTTGTTTTGCCACGGAAATATGGGACGCACAGATCTATTTCCAGATTACAGACTGATGTAACTTGTATGTGCAACCTGAAAATAAATCTCAGGTTGAAGAATGCACATTTTCTTTTAAGTTACACCTATACGGCTTTTATTGGCAGATCTGATATAAAAGGCATACCATATGTTTATTAAGATAATCCTTTCTTATTCTTATAAGTCATTTTGGCTTTAGTGCCTGCGCTATAATTGTAATTTTTTAAGTTACTGGCTTTCTTTTCGTGAAAAGCTGCACCACGGTCAGCATCCTCATCTTCTTCAGCGTTTTTCTTTTTCTTTGGTTTAGCAGCTGCATCAACAACTTTCAAATCTTCAGGCAACTCCATTACCTCTAATTTCTGGCCAATTGCCTGTTCAATTTTTTTCACCTCAATCAATTCGATGTCGGTAGAAAAAGTGATCGCCACCACATCTTCATCGCCATGTTTAACAATGCGCTGGATTAACGTTTCTTTCTGCTCAGGTAATTCTAAGTGAAGGATAAAAGGAATTCCCTGAATATCCAGTTCTTCTAAATTCTCATTGGCAACAATTAAAACTCTTGCACCTGGGTTATCTTTAAAGTCCTCAATATCGTCATAACCTTTATCATCAAAAAACAGCGAGCGATAGATACTGATCTCGCCTTCTTTATGCTGATTAAAGTTTTTATAAACTGTTTGTGCGGTTAAACGTGTATTTACAAAAACCACAACTTTATCAAAAACCTCGGTATCGTTTAATAATAAGGTTAACAGGTTAAGCTTTGTTCTGAAATTAGGCACCTGATAAAGCATCTGCTGATAAACTTCTGCCTGCTTTTCGCCTATTTCATCTACCTCGATGGTTGTGGTAGAATCTTTCATGAAAGGAGAAATCATCAGATTTAATTTCTCATGAATTACTTCGGTAAACACCACATGTTGAGATTTATAAGCACTGTTGGCCAATTCTACAACGGGTAACTGCAGGCCTTTTTTAACAATAAGCTCTGCATTATCTACAATAAACAACTGTATTTTATTAGTATTTAGTGCTAGTTTTAAATATAAAGCACGAGCCCGATCGGGTACAGCAACAATAATATCGCAACCATCAGTTATTTCATTCATCTGTGTATCAACAGCACCACGGCTATCAATTCCCAAAATCCTGAAGGTATTGTTGCGGTTCAATAATTTAAATTGTTCCAGAACATGGTCAACATGTTCTGCATCAGGCACTAAAATTAAAGCCCTTGGTGCTTCCTCAAAGGCGTACTTCAACTTCATTAAAGTAGCTAAAACATAAGTTGTTGTTTTTCCCGAACCCTCCGGTCCCACCGCTATAACATCTTGTCCACCTAAAATGCGCGACATTGTTCTGGATTGGATTTCTTTTGGAGTTAAAAATCCTGCATCAGTCATGGCCGCTACAAGTGGTTTGCTAAGTTTTAATTTATCTAAAGACACAATTACTATTTTAATGTTTGAACTGCAAATATCCTTAAAATAATTAGCTTTTCTGAAATTGAATTTAATGGCTTGGAAATGAATGTTGCAAGTTCATGCCTACTCTAGTTCTATTACCCACTATTAGCTGAAGAAAATCGGGTCTGTTTCTATTCATTTTATTTAATTTATGGCAGTATCTCCAATAAAACAGCGGCTCTTCTAAAAATTATTTTACTGAAAATGAAACAGTTGTAATATTCTCTAAAATAAAAACTACTAAATCCATAGATATTATATACTTATTTCTATATTTGCTCAACATTAATCATTAACAAAAAATATGTTGAACAATTAAAACGCTAAAATCATGTCGATTTATTTTCAATACCCAGCTATAGATGAATATCCGAAACTCATTTATCCGTTACAAACTGCAACAGATGAGCCGGCACTTGTAAAGGATGAAGATAGCTTAAATAAAGAACAGATTTTAGAACTAAGAGATTATTTGGCATTAAAGCAATTATAAAAACAGGGCCAGTTGACCGATTGGAAGGTTGGAGTTTCATAAACTCTCTACAATGGTTCGAATCCATTACTAGGCCGCAAAGTGTATCTCATAGCACTTTACCCTGATTCTGCTCAATCAGGCAAGATTTGGTTATCTTATATTTGTTTTGTTGTTAGCAAAGGCTATCCGCGATGGATAGCCTTTACCTTTTTACGTAGATGCTGTCATCCTGAGCACCGAAGGTTCTTGATCAAATATCCTACCTTTTAAATTATTTAAAAGCGCAGTTCCAGGGCTCATCGTACAGGGCTGCTCCTGCTGTGCACGCTAATCTTTTTGGAAAGCATCCATTAATACAATATAACGAAGCCAAAAAGTATTTCCGTTTCCATCAGGGCTATTTAGCAGATGCGGTTATTTAAAAAATTAATTCGTAGTCGAATATGATATGATTTATTTTTTTTTAAAAAATCTCAAAACTTTTTATTTCATTCTGGGTTATTTATATAATTCACATTATACTAATCTTTTACAGATTAATTTGTTTGGTTTAAAAAAGGGATTTATGGATATAAATCCCTTTTCTTTTATGCGAATATTTTAAATCCTATATTAGCCCAATCAACATCACATCCATATTTTAGATGAACAGAAAACATTTCCTTTCTTCTTTTATTGCGACTGCAACTGTACTTCCTGCTTTTAAAACACTCGCCAATACCGTTGAAAACGAAAGCTCATCATTTAAGATCCCTCCTTATTTAAAACCTGGTGATACCATCGGGATTACGAGCCCTGCGGGATATATTACACAAGAACAAATCCAGCCTTCCGTTTTACAGATGCAAAGCTGGGGATTTACCATAAAAGTTGGCAATACTATTGGCAAACGCGATTTTACCTACGGCGGAACAGATGAGG
This sequence comes from Pedobacter sp. ISL-64, assembly GCF_018613605.1. Classification (GTDB taxonomy): domain Bacteria; phylum Bacteroidota; class Bacteroidia; order Sphingobacteriales; family Sphingobacteriaceae; genus Pedobacter. Next base: position 147,542 of record NZ_JAGGPU010000008.1, read on the forward strand.
AAAGACTAGCTGATTTTCAGCAAATGCTCGATGATCCGGCAATTAAAGCGATTATGTGCGCGCGTGGTGGTTATGGTTTTGTACGGATAATCGATAAACTCGATTTCTCTTTGTTCAAAAGAAATCCAAAATGGATTATTGGCTTTAGTGATATTACCGTTTTGCATTGCCATTTGGTCAAAAATTATGGCATTGCCTCTATCCACTCCAAAATGTGCAATAGTTTTCCTGATGACTGGAGTAAAGCCGAGCCCATACAGATTGAAACGATTTTATCTATTAAAAACGCTTTAATTGGTGAGCTAATGGGTTATACTGCCCCTATCAACATTAATAACAAACAAGGAAAAGTTGATGGCATTTTAGTGGGCGGAAACCTGAGTATTATCGAAACTTTGGCAGGTAGCGATTCTGATTTAGATACAAAAGGTAAAATCCTTTTTATTGAAGATACTGGCGAATACCTTTATCGTATTGATAGAATGTTGTGGAACCTAAAACGCAGCGGCAAACTTAAAAACCTTAAGGGATTAATTGTTGGTGGCTTTAAAGTTAAACCTGATGATGTTGGCGAAGAATTTGGCAAAACTATTTATGATATTGTTTTGGAAAAAGTAAAGGAATACAATTACCCTGTAGCTTTCGATTTCCCCGTGGGGCACCAACGAAATAATTTTGCTTTAAAATGTGGTGTAAACCATATCTTAATTGTAAACGAAACCGGCTCGATACTGAGAACTATTTAATATCTGAGTCGAGAGATCATCATGTTGAATTCATGTTATTAGCTTTTTTATTGTTTTAAAGGTCTAATAGCTACTTCGTGGTCAGCATCTTTCTCGACATTAATACCCTGAAATAAATTCAGGGTGACGACCAGATCTGAAACCTTATAAAATCTTAGGCGCCTAAAGTGGTCCAAAAAACAGACAGACTAAACTTTATATTAAAACATAAATTTTGAGTGATCTCAAAGTTTTGAGCTTTAGTCTCAGCATTTCCCCCTTTGGTCTCAATTGTTAAAACGTGGCCTTAACCGGATATATTTTTGTGTTCAATAGTTCTATAGACACAAAATTTATTCGCCATGTGCAAATACATCAAATACATTGTCGTACTCATTTTGCTTGTAGCGCCTTATGCAATCAAAGCTCAGGATATTCCACAAGTTTGGGATCTAAAAACTGCTATCGAGTATGCCAAAGAAAAAAACATTAGCATCAATACCTTAAAGCTGAGTTCTCAAACGGCAGAGCAAAATTTAATCGCTTCAAAAGCAGCGGTACTCCCAGATTTATCCGGAAATGTTTCCCAGGCCATTACCAATTATAAATCGGGTTTACAGAATAGCAGTGGTTTTGGCTTAAGTTCAGATATGACGCTGTACAATGGAAGTTATTTAAAAAATGACATTAAGGCTAAAGAACTCAGCTTACAGACCGCAAATCTATCGGTAGAAGCAGCCAAAAACGATATTACCATGTCCATCACCCAGGCTTATCTGAATATTTTATTGGCCAGAGAAAACATCACCTATTTAAAAGATCTGTTGACCACCAGCGAGGCTCAGGTTAAACAATCAGAACAACAATATAAGTTTGGAACCATTGCCAAAAAAGATTTGTTGCAATTACAGGCTACTTACGCCAATGATAAATATACTCTGATTACTGCACAAAATACTTTACAGCAAAATATTTTAACCTTAAAGCAACTGTTACAATTGCCTACAGCTACTCCTTTTGAAGTAAGTACAACAGATACGGTTGCAGTAGCCCCGGCATTGGATAATTTAGCTTCGGCACAAGATCAAGCATTGCGTACCCGTCCCGAAATTAAAAGCGGAGAATTAAATATACAGCTTCAAACCACCGAACTGGCCAAAGCAAAATCTACCTTACGCCCAACGCTGAGTTTAGGTGGATCGCTAAATACAGGTTATAACAATAATAATATCGGCGGCTACGGCTATCAGCTTAATAATAGTTTTTACCAAAACTTAGGTTTAACTCTTTCAATTCCGATTTTTGATAGAAAAGTAACCAAAACAAATGTTGCCAAGGCTAATATTGGTATTGAGCAGGCCCGCTTATCACTTTTAGATGCCAAAACAACATTAACTCAAAATGTAGAACGTGCTTACATTAATGTACAGAACGCAAACAGCCAGTATGCTGCAGCACAAGAGCAGTTTAACTATACTAGCGAGGCTTTACGCATTTCGAATGCAGCCTTAAAAGAGGGCACCAACAATATTGTAGAAAACCTGCAACAGAAAAATTTATATGTGCAGGCTTTACAGGCCTTTGTTCAGGCTAAATATACAGCAAGCCTTTATACCAAGATCTATAATTTTTACACAGGAGTTCCTATTACTAACTAAAATACATGATGATGGCTACGGCCTAGTCTACTTAATATTTGAATCATGAAAAAGAAAACAATATTTATTATCATCGGTATCGCAGTTGCATTATTCGCGGTTTGGTACTTCGCTTTGCGCAAAAAAGAACAGGTGGTTGTTCTCGAAACCGAAAAACCTAAAATGGGTTATATCTCCGAAAATGTTACGGCCACGGGAAAGGTGCAACCGGTTGATACAGTGGCTGTAGGTACTCAGGTATCAGGAACCATCAAAACACTATACGCAGATTTTAACTCAAAGGTTAAAAAAGGACAGCTATTGGCTGAACTTGATAAAACTTTATTTGAGGCCACTGTAAATCAATATCAGGCCAATTTAGTCAGTGCTCAGAGTGCATTGGTTTACCAACAGGGTAACTTTAGCCGTCAAAGTAATCTGTATAAAGTTGGCGCGGTAAGTAAAGCAGATTACGACAATGCGTTGTATACTTATAATGCTTCAAAAGCATCAGTTAACAGCATTAAGGCTCAGCTTGCTTCTGCTCAAAAGAACCTATCACTGGCCAGTATTTATTCTCCAATTGACGGAACGGTACTCTCCAGAAGTGTAAGTGAAGGAACAACTGTGGCGGCTAGCTTTAGTACACCAACCATCTTCAGTATTGCAAAAGACCTTACGAAAATGCAGGTAGAAGCCTCTGTAGATGAGGCAGATGTAGGCGATATCTCAAAAGGCGAAAGGGCGACATTTACCGTTGACGCCTTTTTAAACGATACTTTTAAAGGTACCATACAAGAAATCAGGTTAAGTCCATCCATTTCTTCAAATGTGGTTACCTATAAAACCATCATTAATACTTCAAATGATGCGAATAAGTTAAAACCAGGCATGACAGCAAATATCACCATCTTCACCAAAGAAGTTAACAATGCTCTGCTTATCCCTACAAAAGCTATAAAATTTGCTCCAGATTCAACTTTGGCCGGTAAATATCAAATGACTTGGGTTAATCCAGACAGGAAACCAACCGGAGCAGATGAAGCATATGTTTGGGTGCAAAAAAATGCAAAAGAACTGGTACAAAAAAAGATTAAAACCGGTATAAACGACAATACTCATGTTGAAGTTTTATCAGGGTTAGCGGCAGCAGACGTTGTCATTACAGGTTCACGGAGCATGGGTAAAAGTCAAGCGGTAGCACAAGGCCAATCTAGTCCTTTTATGCCAAAACGCCCAGGCGGTAACAGAAGAAGATAATGGAACAGAAGATATTAGATATACACGATTTAAAACGTGAGTTTGTAATGGGCGATCAGACCGTTAGGGCTTTGAAAGGCATCACTTTCGATATCAAAGCTGGTGAGTTTATAACCATTATGGGTAGTAGTGGCTCGGGCAAAACTACGCTTTTAAATATATTGGGCTGTTTAGATAAACCTACAGAAGGCAGTTACCTGCTTGATGGTGTAGATGTTAAAGGTTTAAATCGCGATGAACTGGCAGGTTTGCGGAATACCAAGATCGGCTTTGTTTTTCAGGCTTATAACCTGTTGCCCAGAACATCAGCGCTGGAAAATGTAGAACTGCCCTTATTTTACAATAAAACCATCACGGCTGAAGAACGCAAAGAAAGGGCCATAAAATCGCTCGAATCGGTAAAACTTGCCGAGCGTTTTGATCATACCCCTAGTCAGCTTTCTGGTGGCCAGCAGCAGCGTGTGGCCATTGCAAGGGCGTTGGTTAATCACCCTGTGATGATTTTGGCCGATGAGGCTACAGGAAACCTGGATACCCGTACCTCTTATGAGATTATGGCTTTGATGCAGGAACTGAATGCAGAAGGAAAAACCATCGTTTTTGTAACACATGAGCCTGATATTGCTGCTTTTAGTACCAGAACCATTATGCTTAGGGATGGAAAAATTCAAAAGGACAGCATTAACCAAAATCAACGTTCGGCCAAAGAGGCACTTGCCAATTTACCGGAATCTGATGATTACTAATTTGAGAAGATCATGAGCATTATAAATTTATTAAAGATTGCCTTTAGGGCATTAAAAAGAAATAAGCTACGTGCTTTTTTAACCATGCTCGGTATCATTATCGGGGTGGCAGCGGTAATTGCCATGATGGCCATTGGCGAAGGTTCAAAACAAAGCATCAGGTCTTCATTATCAGGAATGGGTTCTAACATGATTACCATTATGCCCCAAAGCAATGAACCTGGTGGTGTGCGTTTGCAGGGAAGCAGCATTCAGACCTTAAAACTAGAAGATATTACCGCCATTAAAAAGCTGCAATCTAAAAACATAAACGGTTTATCGCCTGTGGTTTCCACTAACGGACAGGCCATTAAAGGTGGTTATAACTGGCCAACCACCATTACGGGGGTGAGTCCAGATTATTTGAACATCCGCCAATTAAAACTTCAGGATGGTATTCTTTTCTCTGAAAATGATGTAAAAAGCTTTGCTAAAGTTTGTCTTTTAGGTAAAACGGTTATCGATAATCTATTTCCTGACGGAAGTAATCCAATCGGTCAGATTATACGTTTTAAAAATATTCCTTTCCAGGTAATCGGTGTTTTAGTGCCTAAAGGACAAAGTAATTTCGGACAGGATCAGGACGACATTATCCTCGCTCCTTATACTACTGTACAAAAAAGAATTACCGCAACCAATTATCTACAGAGTATTTATGCTTCTGCAACAACTGAAGCGTCGAGCGCCGCTGCCACAGCCGAAATATCAGAAGCTATAAGAGAAAGCCACAGGTTAACTGCAGCAGAAACAGACGATTTCCAGGTACGTACACAGGCCGAATTAATCAGCACCATCAGTTCTACCAGTAGCATGTTAACAGTTCTTTTAACCGCTATTGCAGGTATTTCACTGTTTATTGGTGGTATTGGGATTATGAATATTATGTATGTTTCGGTTACCGAGCGTACCCGCGAAATCGGTCTGCGTATGTCAATCGGTGCCCGCGGACAAGATGTTTTGATGCAATTTTTAATAGAGGCCATTTTAATCAGCATTACTGGCGGAATTATCGGAGTAGTTTTGGGTGTAAGTTCAGCGTACCTCATCTCCTATTTCTTAAACTGGCCAATTTTAATTGCTGAATCTTCAATTATTATTTCCTTTGTTGTATGTGCCATTACAGGTGTTTTCTTCGGGTATTACCCTGCAAAGAAAGCATCAAATTTAGATCCGATCGATGCATTAAGATACGAGTAGCAATAAGTATCCAAACAAAAGTATCGTCATCCCTGTGCAGGCGGGAATCTTAAAACACTTCGCATTTACCTTGAAATAAATTCAGCGTGACGAAACACATTAAAAAACATAATAAGTAATAACTTAGCGATGCAAAGCGCCAAAGAAAAAATAATGACGATTAATTTCTCCAAAAAGTGGACAAAAATTACCCTGCACATTCTGGTATGGGTGGTTTTGATCACTTTGCCATATATTATTAATGTTAACCGAAGCCGTCCTCCTCACCCAATAAGCAGTTACGACGAAACCCAGTTCCTGCGCTTAAATTTTATCAGTTACTTTTATTGGATTGCTATATTTTATTTAAACAATAAAGTTTTAATTCCATCATTTTTCTATAAAAAGAGATATTTGTGGTACGGCTTATCATTTATCGGGTGTTTACTTTTAGCGATTACCATTCACTCCATATTATTCAGAATTTTACTAACCAATTTTGATTTCAACCTCGGCAGAACGCTTTGGTTTAACACACCAACTTTTTTATTAACCATTGCCGCCAGTACCGCCTTTACCATGATCTCAGACCGGATCAGTGAAGAAAAAAGATCTCTGCAGCGCGAGCAGGAGAACATGAAAACCGAGCTTTCGTTTTTACGGTCGCAGATCAGTCCGCACTTCATTTTTAATGTTTTAAACAACATTGTGGCACTGGTAAGACTAAAAAGTAATGAATTGGAGCCAACAGTAATGAAATTATCCGGTTTGATGCAATATATGCTATATGAAACCGACGAAGAAAAGGTCTCCATTAAAACTGAAACCGAATACCTGCAGGCTTATATCGATCTGCAAAAACAGCGATTCGGCAAAAAAGTAGTTATAGAAACAAACATTAACATTGAAAGTGAGTTTGATGAAATAGAACCCATGTTACTGATCCCATTTATCGAAAATGCCTTTAAACATGGGGTTGGAATGATTGAAAAACCACAGATTTTTGTTGATTTAAAAACAGAAGACGAACTTTTGACGTTTACTGTTCGAAATAAATTTAACGAAGATGAGAATGAGATAAAAGATGCCGCCTCTGGCATTGGTCTTTCGAACGTAAGCAGACGCTTAAACCTACTATACGGTAAAAATCATCAACTGGAAATTGAGAAAAAAGATGGCTGGTTTAATGTTTACCTGACTTTAAAATTAACAGCATGATAAAATGTTTAGCCATTGATGATGAGCCCTTAGCCCTGCAATTACTGGCTGATAACATCAGCCGTATTCCATTTTTGGAACTGGTGGCCAGTTGCGATGATGCTTTTGCTGCCAATAAAACTATGCAGGAACAATCGATAGACCTCATTTTTATCGATATCCAGATGCCTGGTATTACAGGTTTACAATTTATCCAGAGTTTGGTTAAAAAGCCAATGGTAATTATTGTAACTGCATATAAACAATATGCTTTAGACGGTTTCGCACTCGATGTGGTAGATTATTTAATGAAACCGGTATCGCTCGACCGTTTTATGAAAGCATGTAATAAAGCCAAAGATCTTTACGAACTCAAACAGTCAGCAGAACATAACAACCTACCCAAACAGGGCTATATGTTTGTAAATGTGGGCTACAGCTTGATGAAGATCAATTATAATGAGATTACTTACGTGGAAGGACTCAAAGATTATATCCAGATCCATACTTCAACAAGTCCAAAAGCTGCAGTGGTGCGTATGAGTATGAAAAGTATAGAAGAACAACTGCCCGCTTATTTCGAGAGGATCCACAAATCATTTATCGTAAATATCAACAAAATAACATCCATTAAAAAAAACGCTTTATTTATAGCCGATGAGGAGTTACCTGTAAGCGATAGCTATAAACAGGTAATTGAAAAGTTGATAAAATAATTGGGGTCGGTCGTTACCCTGCTATCGTCCTCGTTTGTAACGAGGATGCTAGAGAATGACGATTTTATCATCGTTGAGCTAGTAGGATTTTGATTGATGTACCCCACATTACAAATGTGGTTCTCCTTAGTTCTAGTTACAAACGAGGACTATCAAAATTCGTTCGTTACCTTGAATTCATTTCAGGGGCTTTAATGGCCAGGAAGATGCTGACCACGTAGTAGCTACAAGGCAATTGAAAACACTATATTTACTTGTAAAATAAATCCGATAGCTATCGGATCAGCATGACGATACTAAAGAAAGTATCACCTCTAAACCGTCTTCACCTCATCCTCACTATAATCCTTAATATCAGTAATATACCCATTTATCAAAAGAAAATCGAATAAAGGTTTTGCCTCTGGCGTAACTGGCATATTTTCCGTGGTAATTACCTGATTGGTCTTTTTGTCTAGGAAAGGATAAGCAAATAACCGCACATTGGTGTTAAACATATCGTTCACATAGCTTAATAACTGACCTGAATAATTTTCTCCGGTAAAATTTTTAGAATTGAATACAAATTTTAAGTTGTTGATGTTTGTTGCCAAGCCAACACTTTTAGGTTTGCACCTTGCCAAATATTTCGCCAGACGGTTGTGGCGGGTAAAGTTAGATACGATTACGATGTTACCCGTATCGCACATTTCCTGTGCTCTTTTAGCCACTGTTTCCAGGTCGATATCATCAGGAGTTTCTTGTCCATCCGTTAAAACGTTGGTTAACAAAACCTCTATCATTACCGCTAGGTTCCCTTCCTCTACCTTGTTTGTACGTTTAAACTGATCGGTAGCTTTATTAAAAAGGTTAAAGTTAGGCAATGATTTCTGACCATATTTTGTCCTTAAAATCATGATATCCTTTTTGTATAAAAGATCTTTGGCCTGACGGGGATGTGCATCTGCATCGAAAATTGCTGCTGCCGAGAAATCCTTCATAATCATATACAGATTAAGCAGGATATTATCTACACCTGGAAAAGCCGGCCCTTTTACCGAAATCAAGTCGATTTCTACAGATCCGATAGTTAAGTTATCAGCTAAAGATTCTACCATCAATTTTGGATCCTGATAATGGTAAAATGCTGCATAAAGTAGGTTAACACCAATTATCCCTAAAACACGCTGTTGCATGTTTACATCTGTATCGAGCAAACGTACGTGGAAAAATATTTCGTTTGGTAAACCACCTGGCTCGCTCTGGAAACGAATACCAACCCAGCCATGAGGCTCGTTGGTACGTTTATAATTCAAGGTAGTAACGGTATCAGCGAAGGCGAAAAACGTGCGGCTTTCGTATTTTTCGCCAGATAAACGCTCATTAAGTAAACCGAATTCGTGATCGAGCATCTGCAAGAGGCGATTCTGACTTACATAACGACCATTGGTTTCTGCGCCATAAATAGCGTCGCTAAAAGTCATGTCGTAAGCCGACATCGTTTTGGCAACTGTTCCAGATGCTGCGCCAGCATTAAAAAAGTTTCTCGAAACTTCCTGTCCTGCTCCTATCTCGGCGAAAGTGCCGTAAATTCTCGGGTCAAGGTTTATTTTAAGTGCTTTACGCTTTGTATCCAGAATTTCTCTCTCCATGCCGCAAAAGTACGAAAAATGGAATTAAGGTGATTTTAAGAATGTAACTTAAAATCAATCTAAATACCTATGTGGCGGCAAGGCCTTAAGGCAGCGTCATTTCGACTGAAGCGTAGTGGAATGGAGAAATCTAATACCTTTATTCAACCAGACAGATTTCTCCTCCAAAGGAGTTCCTTTGGAACACTACGGTCGAAATGACGACCTCTCTAAAAAAATAAGGTTAATGCCATCCAGCATTAACCTTATAAAACCTAAACTTAAACTATTATGAAACCTGCATCAGTATCAATCACACTTACCTCAAACTCAGCTGATGCAAGATTCATAACCTTTGAAAAAAACCAAACTATTATGAAAAATCCTCTCTCGAGAATATCTTTATTACGATACTACAATTTCTTTATGTTGTAATTTAGCATCGTCTTTTTTACTAATATTGATCGATAAAATACCGTCTTTGTATTCAGCAGTAATATTATCACCATCGGCACTATCAGGTAAATTAAATGATCTAGCAAATGAGCTATAATCAAATTCTTTACGTGTAAAATCTTTAGCTACCTGGGTTTCGTCTTTTTTAACTTCTGCCCAAACAGAAAGGGTATCTTTTTTTAAATTGATCTGAAAATCTTCTTTCTTTAAACCTGGAGCAGCCAACTCAATTACGTACGCAGTTTCATTTTCGTAAATATTCACATTTGGTGATTTATCAACCATTTTGTTTTTAGTTACTGCATCACTAAACAATGAATCAAAAACATTGTTAAAGTAAGGAGCTGTGTTACGGGTTCTGTTGTTAAAATTTACTAGTGTCATATCGCTTATTCTTTATTTTTTTAATTTTTAAATTGATAATACACCATATTCAACTTACATACCAAAGCAAAAATTTATGATATTCAAGACATTTTGGCAAAAAAAATTCAAATCAAAAGACAAATTGGCAGAAATAAAGGGTTTTTCAGACAAATTCAACTACAAAACCAATATCCATTTGCGCTTTATTGATTTCGATATGATGGGTCATGTAAACAATTCCATTTACTTTACCTATTTAGAAATTGCCAGAACAAAGTATTGGGAAGAAATTATAAAATGGGATTGGAAGAAAACCGGAATCGTAATTGCCCATGCTGAACTGGATTACATTTTGCCAATTGTAATGAACGATAAAATTGCTATTCATGTAAAGACATCGAGGATTGGCACTACAAGTTTCGATCTGGAATACCAGATCGTTAAGATAAAAGGAACAGAAGAGATCATCTGCAGTAAAGGAAAAACGGTTTGCATTGCGGTTGATTACGCCACAAGCAGACCAACTGCTATCCCAGAAGAGGAAAAGCAAAAAATGCTGGGTTTTGAACAGTTAGAACAATAAAATAGTCGTCACGCTGAACTTGTTTCAGCATCTATATACTTGTTACCATTAAGACCCTGAAACAAGTTCAGGGTGACGAGTAAAATTAATCAGGCATAATTTTGCCAGGATTTAATATTCCTTTCGGATCGAAAACTTTTTTAATACCCCGCATTAAATTAAGATGAATTTCAGAATACTTGATCGGCATAAACTCTTTTTGCACCAAACCAATTCCATGTTCACCAGATAATGTGCCACCTAAAGCGGTTGTTAATTCGAATATTTCGGCAATACCAAATTTGAGTTTGTTTTTCCAGTCTTCATCGCTCATTCCAGCTTTAATGATGTTTACGTGCAGATTTCCATCACCGGCGTGACCATAACAAACACTTTCGAAGCCGTATTTTGCACCAATTTCTTTGATACCATTGATTAATTTAGGTAATGCCGCACGCGGAACAACGGTATCTTCTTCTTTGTATACGGAATTGGATTTTACTGATTCGGCCATCGTTCTTCTCATCCGCCACAGTTCTTCTTTTTGAGAAGCAGTATCTGCAAACAAAACTTCCGTGCAGTGATGCGCTTCTAAAACAACATTGGTTTTCTCACAGTTTTTAAAAATATCATCCAAATCATCTCCATCAAACTCAATCATCAATAACGCAGCAACATCATCTTTTAAATCGAACTTAATATCATCAAATTTAATTACCCATTCCACCCCTTTTCGCTCCATAAACTCTAAAGCCGATGGTGTTACCCCTGCCCTAAAAATTGCAGAAACCGCTGCGCATGCATCTTCATTCGTGCTAAAAGAGCCCATCATTAAAACCGATTGACTAGGTTTAGGTAATAATTTAGTAACGATTTTGGTTACCACGGCCAAGGTACCTTCCGAACCTATCATCAGCTGGGTTAAATTATAACCTGACGCATATTTCAAGGTATTTGCACCTGTCCAAATGATATCGCCGTTAGGCAAAACCACTTCGAGATTGAGAATGTATTCACGTATCGTTCCATACTTCACTACTCTTGGCCCACCAGAACCATGGGCTACATTGCCACCAATAAAACAAGATCCTTTACTACTTGGATCAACTGGGTAAAGAAGTCCTTTTTCGGCCACCGCATTGATGAATTCTTCGGTAATTACCCCGGGCTCAACAGTTGCTTGTAGGTTTTCAGTATCAATATCTAAGATAGCTTTAAACTTTTCCATTGATAAAGAAACACCGCCATAAATCGGCAGGGCGGCACCGCTTAAACCCGTACCACCACCACGTGGCGTTACCGGAACATGATGAGCGTTACAGATTTTAAGTAAAGCGGAGATTTCTTCTGGAGAAGTTGGTTTCACCACAATTTCGGGCTGATAGCGCAAGTCTTCCGTTTCATCGTGACTGTAATTATCTAAACTTTCTACATCAGTAAAAATTTTATCTGCTCCTATTGCGGCCTTAATTTCTGCTAAAATTTCGGGATTGATCTTCGTAAAATTCATTTTATTTTGCTGATGTATAAGATAATTTAACAAAAGAATGCCCAATTTGACCGGGCATAGGTGGATTTAGTTTTTTCATACTCACGTTAACCATTTCAACAAAAGGATACAATTCGACAACTTTCGAAATGATATTCTTCAAAACCGTTTCTAAAAGCTTTTGTGTATGTTTCATTTCTTCCATGATGATGTGATTCAGGTCCTCATAATTAACCGTCTGTGCCAGTTCATCATCAAAACCCTGCGGCGTAAATTCTGTTACTAGATCTACAACAAAATGATTTCCAATAAGTTGCTCTTCTGGGTAATAACCATGAAGGGCAAAGCATTTAACATCTTTTAAGGCTACGGTTTGTTTGAAATGACTCATGTATGTTCTGTAAGCTGCAAAATTAAATTTTTATTCATGAATATAATGCCCATTGCCGTAAATTGTTACCTTTGAAATGAACGCGATTTCTTAACCAGATAACACGAAATTACATGAGCAAATCAGCAAAAAAGGACCTTTACGAGGCACCAGACTATTATTTATTGGACGAATTGTTAACCGATGAGCATAAATTAATTCGTGCAACGGCCAGAGATTGGGTAAAAAAAGAAGTAAGTCCGATTATTGAAGATTATGCGCAAAAAGCAGAATTCCCAAAACACCTAATTAAAGGTTTGGCTGATATTGGTGCTTTCGGGCCAACTATCCCGGTTGAATATGGTGGTGCAGGTTTAGATTATACCGCTTATGGAATTTTGATGCAGGAAATTGAACGCGGTGATTCTGGTATCCGTTCTACAGCCTCTGTGCAGGGTTCGTTGGTGATGTATCCTATTTATGCTTATGGCACTGAAGAACAACGTAAAAAATACCTACCAAAACTGGCGAGTGGCGAAATGATGGGCTGTTTTGGATTAACAGAACCTGATCACGGCTCTAATCCGGGCGGAATGGTAACCAATATCAAAGACGCAGGGAGCCACTACATTTTAAACGGTGCCAAAATGTGGATCAGTAATGCTCCTTTTGCAGATATTGCAGTGGTTTGGGCAAAAGACGAATCTGGAAAAATAAGAGGATTAGTTGTGGAACGCGGAATGGAAGGATTTTCGACTCCAGAAACACATAATAAATGGAGTTTACGTGCTTCAGCTACAGGCGAACTTGTTTTTGACAATGTAAAAGTGCCAAAAGAGAATATTTTTCCCGAAATCAGCGGATTAAAAGGTCCATTGGGCTGTTTAAACCAAGCACGTTATGGCATTGCCTGGGGCGCTTTGGGTGCAGCAATGGACTGTTATGATACTGCTTTGCGTTACTCAAAAGAGCGTGTACAGTTTGGAAAACCCATTGGTGGTTTCCAGTTACAGCAAAAGAAACTTGCCGAAATGGTGACCGAAATTACCAAAGGGCAGCTGTTGGTTTGGCGTTTGGGCGTATTAAAAAGTGAAAACCGGGCTTCTGCAGAACAAATATCGATGGCCAAAAGGAACAGTGTAGAAATTGCACTGGACATAGCCCGTAATGCCCGCCAAATGCTTGGCGGAATGGGAATTACAGGTGAATACTCGATTATGCGCCACATGATGAACTTAGAATCGGTAGTAACCTACGAGGGTACACACGATATACATTTACTGATCACCGGGATGGATGTAACCGGATTAAACGCATTTAAATAAAATAATATGCTAAATAAAACCGCTCTCAAAAAACTTATTCTACTTGTTTTAGCTTTTTGGATCAATATATCTTTTGCCCAAAAAAATAATTTTTTCATTTCCAAAACTGAACCACGGTGGCTACAAAAAGTAAAAACTGTAGATAAACGCCCGGCAGCAAGAGATGTTCAGGATGGTTGGTATTTATTTCTTTATGAGCAACAAACCAATATAGAAACATCCGAAGAATACGAGCATGATATCCGTGAGATTATTTCAGATACAGGTGTACAAAATGGCTCTGAAATTTCTGTTACCTACGATCCATCCTATCAAAAGCTTCTTTTTCATAAAATTACCATTTGGAGAGACAATAAACCTATTGATAAGCTAAATGCGGGTAATTTCAAAATTATACAAAATGAGAAAGAACTTAGTAAATTCATTTATAGCGGCACGTTTAATGCATTCCTGATTTTAGATGATGTCCGCAAAGGAGACAGGATTGAATTTTCTTATACAATAAAAGGGAAAAACCCGGTTTTTGATTCGCGTTATAGCAACCTGATTTATTTTGAGGGCGGAAGTCAGATTTCCAATGTTTACGTAAGCGTACTTTTTAATAAGAAACGTAATCTCTATCTAAAAAACTTTAACTTCGTACCCCCTTTAAAAACGCTCGAAACAGGAGATTTAAAAGTATACCAGTGGCAAAGTCAGGTTTCAAAAACTTTTACGGGTTATGATTATGAACCAGAATGGTACAACCCCTACGGACGGGTTCAAATTAGCGAATACAGCAGCTGGAAGGATATAGTAGACTGGTCTATTCGTTTAAACACTTACGACCTGAAAAATTCTGCTATACTAAATGCCAAGATTAAAGAGTTAAAAGCTAAAGCCAAAAACGATCCTGAACAATATTTACAACTGGTTACTCGGTTTGTTCAAGACCAGATCAGGTATATGGGGATAGAAATGGGTCAATATTCTCACCGGCCAAACTCGCCCGAAAAGGTTTTGAGACAACGTTATGGCGATTGTAAAGATAAATCGCTTTTACTGGTTTATCTGCTAAAAAATATGGGTATACCTGCATATCCAGTTTTGATAAACACCTACCTGCGTGATAAAACGATTGATAGACTGCCCTCAACTGGCGCTTTTGACCATGTTGTGGTATTAGCAGAGTTTAACCATAAAAAAATCTGGATTGATGCTACCATGTCTGATCAGCGTGGCCCTATAACCGAAAACTATTTCCCTTACTCGGCCAATGTTTTGGTTTTAAAACCTGGCAACGATAAACTAGAATGGGTTAAAAGCAATCCTAAAGGCAAAATTGATGCCACATCACTCATCAATCTACCGGATACCAGCCAGGGCAAAAAAGCAACCTTAGAGATCAAAACAATTTATACCTACAATTGTGCCGATCAAATCAGGGCAGATTTAAGCAGTGATGGAACAGACAAACTGGAAAAGGATTATTTAAATTACTATGCCAAATTATATCCAGGGGTAAAAACAGCGAAAAACCTCACCGTAAAGGATGATGAGGTTAATAATATTATTTATTTAACCGAAAATTATGAAATTGAGAACATTTGGGTAAAAGACGATTCTATTCCCAACAGATTTGATATTTATTTTTATGGAGACCTGATCAGTAACGACTTACGCAAGCTAAAACAGTGGCGTAATGTGCCTATGGAATTGATTTACCCTTGTAAAATCAACCAAAAATTAAAAATTGCATTCTCCGAGAACTGGGACGTTAAAGACAAAACATTTAATGTTGAAAGACCAGGTTACAAATTTAATTACTCGGTAAATACTGAAGCAGACACTTTAACCATCAATTACAGTTACCAGAATTTAAAAGACGAAATATCGGCTACCGAAATTAAACAATATATTAAAGATAGAAGCAACATCATGGATAAACTGAGTTACAGTTTATTTTGGAGTGGCGGAAATGAAACCGGAGATGAATCGGACCTGAATTACTGGATGGTAACTTTATGCGTATTCGTTTCCATCATTATGGTGGCAGTATGCTTATTTCTTTATACCCGTAAAAAACCATTTGAGCTTGAAGAAATAAAAGAAGCCCCGAAAATTCACGGCTGGCTTATTTTGGCAGGTATCGGGATTGTAGGCATACCATTTTTCTCGTTATATACTATGATTAAAATGGATACTTTTAGTCAAAGCCTATGGGATAATCTTGAGCGTTATGATCGCTTTACTACATTTGTGTACCAGCTTTGTTTACTTATTGAAACAGCAGCAAACATGGCGCTCATTATATTTAGCATACTGATTATATTTTTATTTTTTGAGCGTCGCAAAGAATTTCCAAGGTATTACATCGGCTTTAAAATTGCCAGTATTACAATCGCGATTTTAGATATTATATTTCTCTTTTCGATGGGTAATCACATAGGCAACCAACTCTTTACCAATTCGGATGTTACTGTATTAATCAGAAAAATAATTATTTCTGGCATTTGGGTAGCTTATTTCATTAAATCTAGTCGCGTAAAAAGTACCTTTGTATTCACATATCCAGCGTCTACATGGAGAATGGCTGTGATTAAAGACATAAATGAGAACTTCAGGATTAACAACCTCAAGATAGAAGAAGCTATACCTGATAAGCTAGAAACAATAGATATAGAAGAAAATGAAAGATTTTAAAAAATACACCTACATACCTGCCCCACCAGAAGAAGTTTATTTAGCCCTTACCAAAGAAACCAGCATAAAACTATGGACTGGTGCTGAAGTAGAGTTTGAAGAATTGCCAGAAACTGAATTTTCTTTCTGGGATGGAGATATTACAGGCAAAAATATTGAGTTTGTTTACGGTAAACAGATTGTTCAACAATGGTACTTTGGAGAAGAAAACGAACCTTCTATTGTAACCATAAAACTTCACGAAGATAAAAAAGGAACTTCACTAGAATTTAAACAAACCAATATCCCTGATGAAGATTATAAAGATTTTACAGATGGGATCCAGGAATATTTCTTGGGAGGTTTAGTAGATTTCTTTGACGAATAAACAAAAAACTAAAAATGAAAAATCAAATTATCGCTCTTTCTTCTTTACTTTTTCTTATCACATTTACTTCTTGCACATCTTTGCTTACTCCAGCTATCTTAGGGAACAACATGGGCTATATGCCAAAAGCAATGGGTGCAGACAGTGTTAAAACGTTAACAAATGTATCAGCAAGTTATGCTGGTTCTACTTCACCAAGCGCTGGTACGGATTTTGGATTGGGAATGGCAAATATAAGCCAGTCGCATACTTTCAAAAAATCAAACATTTCTTATGGTGTTTTCGCTTATGCTGGAAAAGCATCAGGCGGAGAAAACGACAACGATGTAGAAAATTTAAAGAATTATCTCCCATCCTTTAAAAAATCGATCAGTGGCGTTGGGTTAAGATTTTCTGCTGGCCTACACAACACCTCAGCTAACGGAAATACAGATTTCAGGTACATTAACTTTGAAAATGCGCTTAGCTTCGAAGGTGGAGCTTACACCAAATTTAGACAAGAGGTATATAGCAATCCCATTCCAGATTATGTGGCAGTAACAAATAGAAAGGTACTTTGGACAACAGGATTATCTACCGAGGTAATCTGGAGAGCTAGAAATGACCACGATATAAGGCATGCATTTAGATTTTTTCTTGGCGGTACACCTAATTTTGCAAATAGTTTCAGATCTGGCGTAAAAGCTTACGATGAAATTAACCGGAAAAATTCATTCAGTTGGATTTTTAACTATTTCTTATACATCAAGCGATTTTCTCTTTCTTATGAAATGGCTGACAATGTTAATTATGCACAAAAGATAAGTCTCGGTTATTCATTTCAATAAAACATAATCAACCTGATGCTGTTCTGATATAAATAAAATATTATGAACAGAACATTAGGAGTTATATTAATTGTTGTGGGCATCGCTATGCTCATCTGGACTGGCTTCTCTTACACTAAAAGAGAAAAAATTGTTGATGCAGGTCCCATTCAAATATCTGCCGATAAAGAAAAATCTGTCAATTGGCCTCCTTATGCAGGTGGTATTATTCTGATAGCTGGTGTAATTGTATTTGTAGCGTCTAAGAAGAAATAATTGATTTGTCATTCTGAGCCTGCCGAAGAACTTTGAAGCATTTCGACAGGCTCAATGTGACAATTTATATCTCGTAACTATAAACTGATCTTATTGCATCCCTTAAATTATACTTCGAAGCCATCACCTCTCCATAGGCACCAGCACTACGGATAGCAAAAACATCACCTCTGAACGATTCAGGTTGCTCTACTTCTTTACCAAAGCAATCGGTACTTTCACAGATTGGCCCTACGATATCATATTTAACGACTTCGGACTTCGACCCCGTTACTCCAGACTGGCTAAGATTTTCGATTTTGTGATAGGCTTGATATAAGGCTGGGCGCATCAATTCAGTCATACCGGCATCTAAAACCACGAAATTTTTCTTCTTTCCGTTTTTAATATAAAGTACACGGGTAATCAATGAAGCCGATTGACCAACCAATGCCCTACCCAATTCAAAATGTACTTCCTGACCAGGTTTAACAGTCAAAAATTCATTAAAAATCTTAAAATAAGATCCAAAGTCAGGAATCTGGTGATCAGGATTGTAATAATCGATACCTAAGCCACCACCAACATTTAATACTTTTAAGTTAAAACCTTTATCTTCAAACCAGGCGGCAAATTCGTTTACACGAACGCATAGGTTTTTATATACATCAAGATTGGTAATCTGAGAACCGATATGAAAGTGGATGCCAATAAATTTAAGGTTTGGCGAAGCTTTTAAAGTTTCGGCACATTCTGGTAAATCCCATGAATTGATACCAAACTTATTTTCGTCTAAACCAGTGGTAATGTTATGGTGTGTATGTGCATCCACATTAGGATTGATGCGGATAGCCACCTGAGCTGTTTTACCTTTTTTACCGGCAAGTTCATTTAGTACCTCTAATTCCTGGATAGATTCTACGTTAAAACAGAAAATATCAAGATCAAGGGCCTCATTAATTTCTTTATCAGATTTACCTACTCCGGCAAAAACGATTTTTTTATTGTCGAAACCTACTTCAACTGCTCTTCTCACCTCTCCTGCACTCACGCAATCTGCACCGAAACCAATTTCTTTAATCTGGTTTAACAGCACAGAATTAAAATTTGCCTTTAGTGCATAGTGAATGTGAAATTGATACGGAGCCGCTGCATCTGCGCAGGTACGCAAGGTTTTTTGTAACAGATCGGTATCATAGTAGTAAAAAGGCGTTTCTATATTGTTAAACTTTGATATATCTTTATCGGTGAACATGTTCAAATTCCTTATTATAATTTTAATTTTATTCTTTGGGCTAATTTATTTGGGTAACTACCTGGATTTAAAGCATGGAAGAATTACCCAGAAACAATATAATGGAAAAGTCCGGTTTTTTATCGTGTTACTCTTCATTGTACTGTTCCTCTTATTTATCAAAAAATGAAGATAGCAGCTGCCATATTTATTATTCTTATTCTTTCTGCAGGATTGTATAACTCTTACAAAAAGCATAAAAACGGTTTGCTACCGGCAAGCTTTCTGGCTTTTCACTTTCTTATCGGATTACTGGTAATAATCGGCGCTTTTTTCCTCTTATTCGAATAATCTATTGTGCAGGCTTCTTAAAGCTTCGGTTTTATACTCACTTAATATTAAAAGCGAAACGTTGTAGTTGCTTCCACCGTAAGAAATCATACGGATCGGAATGTGTTTTAAACCTTCTAAAACCCTGCTGGCGAAACCATGCTTCTCCGAACCGAAATCGCCCACTACACATACAATGCTGTGGTCGGTATCTACTTCTACTGTTCCGAAACTTTCCAACTCTTCGATAATCTGCGGCAAATGAGCTGTTTCATCTATAGTTAACGATACGGCAACCTCAGAAGTAGTAATCATATCGATAGGTGTTTTATACCGTTCAAAAACTTCAAAAACCCTGCGTAAGAAACCATAAGCCAACAACATACGGCTCGATTGGATACGGATTGCCGTGATGCCATCTTTCGCTGCTATTGATTTAATTTTTCCTTTTTCGCTATCATGGGTAATCAAAGTACCTGCAGCTGAAGGTTCCATCGTGTTTAACAAACGAACCGGAATCTTATATTTCTGTGCTGGGAAGACCGATTGAGGATGCAAAATCTTTGCACCAAAATAAGCCAACTCAGCTGCTTCATCAAAAGATAATTGTGCAATTGGTTTAGTGCCTTTAACAATACGTGGATCGTTGTTGTGCATCCCGTCAATATCCGTCCAGATTTGAACTTCTTCCGCCATAATTGCTGCACCTAATAATGATGCAGTATAATCACTACCACCTCGACGTAGATTATCTACCTCGCCAAAACTGTTGCGGCAGATGTATCCTTGTGTAATGAACAGTTTATTATCTTTATGCTGCTCCAAAAGAGGCATTAAATGTTTCGTTGTAAAAGGAATATCAGGCTCATTATCTTCATCCGTTTTCATGAAATCTAAAGCTGGCAATAATACCGAGGGTACGCCGATAGATTTTAAATAAATATGGTATAAAGTTGTAGATAACAATTCTCCTTGAGCCAACACTACCTTCTCTTCAATTGGAGTAAAAATATCGTTCGCTAAGCCAGCTAAGAAACCAAAGTGATAATCGATCACTTCATTTCCCTGTTCTTGAAACTCGTCAGCAGGCAACAATTCAACAACAAAAGCTTTATATTTCTGGTATAGATTTTCCACGCACTCGCTTCCCTTCTTCTTATCTCCAGCTAAAAAATAATTTGCAATTTCTACTAAACTATTTGTAGTACCAGACACGGCTGATAATACTACAATCTGCTCTTCATTTGGATTAACGATATCCAACAACTTCGTCATGCGCTCAGGACTACCTACGGAAGTACCCCCAAATTTTAATATTTTCATTTAATGCTTATTGTTTTTAACGGTAATGAAGCTATCATAATTTATTTATTTACTTTTGGCTATAGAAAATTATGATGGTTTCAATTTTAAATACTAGAATATGTAATTTTCTTTATTATTGTATCGGGGCGTGAAATTAAACAAAAGCAGCTTAAAAGCAACACCCTCAACAAAATAAAATTTGGATGTACTGAAATAAATGCGTTTCAACCAAACATCATTCAATAAAATTTGTTCAACACCAGATATTAAATTTAAAAAACAGCTCAATGCAGGCAATTGACCAATCAACACAAGCCACAATTAATCAGTGGTTAAGTGGAAATTACGATGAAAATACCAAGGCAGAAATTCAGGCCCTTGTGGATAAAGATGCAACTACCGAATTAACAGATGCATTTTATAGAAGTTTAGAATTTGGAACTGGTGGCCTACGTGGCATTATGGGTGCGGGTTCTAACCGGATCAACAAATACACTATTGGAACGGCTACACAAGGATTGGCCAATTATTTAAACAACAAGTACCCTCACGAAAAAATCAAGGTTGCCATTGCCCACGACAGTCGCAATAACTCTGATTATTTCGCTAAAATTACAGCAGATGTTTTCTCTGCAAACGGTATCTATGTTTATTTCTTCTCTGCATTAAGACCAACTCCAGAACTTTCTTTCGCTGTGCGCCATTTTGGTTGCAAAAGCGGTGTAATGCTAACGGCCTCGCATAATCCTAAAGAATATAACGGTTATAAGGCCTATGGTGCAGATGGTGGTCAATTTACTTCTCCTGATGATAAATTGGTGATCGATGAAGTAAATAAGATCAAAAGTATTGATGAGGTGAAATTTGACCGTGTTGATGCGAATATCGAATTGATCGGTGAAGATGTAGATAAACTTTATTTAGACGGCATTACTGCACTTTCAATCTCACCAGAAGCGATAAAAAGACAGCACGATTTAAAAATTGTATATTCTCCTATCCATGGAACTGGAATTACTTTAGTACCTAAAGCCTTAGCACAATTTGGTTTTACAAATGTAACCCTGGTTGAAGAACAAAGCACACCAGATGGAAATTTCCCAACAGTAGTATATCCTAACCCAGAAGAAAAAGACGCATTGACTTTAGCAATGAACAAAGCAAAGGAAATTGATGCTGATTTAGTTTTGGCTACAGATCCTGATGCGGACCGTGTGGGTATTGCGGTAAAAGACAACGATGGCGAATGGGTATTGCTTAATGGTAACCAAACGGGCAGTTTATTAATCAATTACCTGTTATCAGCTTGGCAAGACAGCGGCAAATTAGATGGCAATCAGTTCATTGTGAAAACCATTGTAACCTCTAACCTGATCGAAGAAATTGCCAAAAAGAAAAATGTAACCTACTACAATACCTTAACTGGGTTTAAATATATCGGTCAGTTAATGACGGAACTAGAAGGTAAAAAATACTTTATCGGTGGTGGTGAAGAAAGTTACGGCTACTTAATCGGCGATTTAGTACGTGATAAAGATGCTGTGGTTTCTGCGGCTTTTATCTCTGAAATGACTGCTTATTATAAAGATAAGGGTGCAAGTTTATACAATGCATTATTAGATATGTATGTTGAATATGGTCTTTACAAAGAAGATCTGGTTTCGCTAACCAAAAAAGGCAAATCAGGTGCTGAAGAAATTAAAGCCATGATGGTTAAATTTAGGGAAAACCCTCCTGCAACATTGGGCGGTTCGAAAGTTTCAGTACTGAAAGATTACGAATTAAGTCAGGAAACTGATTTGGCAACAGGAAAAGTAACTAAGCTGGATTATCCTACTTCAGATGTTTTACAGTTTATTACCGAAGATGGAAGTATTGTTTCAGCTCGCCCGAGTGGAACAGAACCGAAAATTAAATTCTATTGCAGCGTAAATGCACCTTTAGCAGATAGAAATGATTTTGACAAGGTTAACGCACAACTTGGTGATAAAATCAAAGCCGTGATGGCTGATTTGCAAGCGTAGTTTATCCTTTTTGCAATAAAAAAGATTAACACAGATGAATGATTTTTCATCTGTGTTTTTTTTATTTAGAGTCGTTATGCTGAATTTTATTCAGTTGACAATATCAGAAAGATGCTGAAGTAAATTCAGCGTAATGGTTGCATAATCTTTAATTTTAATGAATTAACTCCTTAATATTTCTCTTGGAAATATAAATGATAGCAGGTTCAGTTTTTTCAGCATATAAAGCTTTTCCCGTTTTTTTATCGTGAACAACCCTGGTTGCAGAAACATAAAGTCTTCCTAATTTATCTACATGTAAATTGGTAAGCTGGTTATCAAATGGAAGCTGCAATATTTCTGAAAATCCATTTTTTAAAATATTAACATCACTTTTCAGAATATAGTTATGATCAGGGTTGCCGTTAATTGGCTCTAAATTCTCTTTAATTTTTATTTTAACCTGATTACTTACAGTTACGGCCGTATATTCTTGAGATCGTTCTTCTGAGATATCATATTTAGTGCAACGATCCCATGTAAATCCCTTGTCTAAACTAAAGTACTGACTAAAAGTCGCCAGTTTCTGATTGTCTTTATCTTTAAGGCTGTTTGCTTGCAAAGCGAAAATGGTATCCTTAACCGACAAAAAACCATAAATAGGCTGATTATTTACTTTTACTTTACGCCAGGTTTTGCCTTGATCAATAGTTTGATAAATTTCGGTAAGTGTAGATACCATTAAAGTATCGTCAATATTACCGTAAACAGCATGGGCTTCTCTCCCGTTTGCAATCTCAATCCTCGTCCACTTAGGATCGCTAAATGTTTTCGGCACATCTGGCACTTCTTTTTTGGCACATGATGATAGTACCATCATCACCGCGATAGTTTTAATTAATTTCATAGGTTTCATTTTTTTGTGTAATGCAAGATAAATAAAAATCTGATTAACTAAAAACATAGGTGAAATTAGAGGATTTAGCTGCAGAAGAAGAAGAAATTTTCTGTACCCTTATGATTACATAGCGACAATAAAATATTAGATACAAAATCCATCAATACGAATAGGTTGCATAATTTACAAATAGTAAAGGATAGGCTTATGATTGAGATAATTTTAAAAGACAATTTAGAACAAAGTAAAATTGATGAGTTTGAAATTTCTAGAAATTTCAAACTATACAAAGTTTAAACCTGCCTTCTGAGGTAAGGCTTTTATGTCTTTTTTATTTTTTTTGCTGCAACCAATTTCTTTAATACTTTTGCAGCGCAATACCATGTTCAAAAAAATCTTAATATATCTGATCATTACGTGTACCGTTTCTAACGGCGCCATGCAATTGGTAATCTATTCTGGTTATAAAATGAACAAAGAATACATTACAAGTGTATTTTGTATCAATAAAGAACATCCAGAATTACACTGTGATGGACAATGTTTCCTAGCTAAAAAACTAAAAGAGCTTGAGGGTAAAAACAAACAGGCTCAGGAAAACCTGAAAAGGGTTGCAGAGGCTGAACCAAGATTTCAGACTATCGCATTAAACCACCATCTTCCTTATTTCATCATCACTTCCGAAAATCTTTATATCGAAAAACCGGTTAAAGATCTTTCCATTTCCATTTTTCATCCACCGAAAACGGTTTAAGTAAATCTTTTTATTTTGCGATCGTCATCTTGTTCCGATAATCGGGATCAGGTCTATTATTGTCAATAAGATGCTGAAATAAATTCAGCATGACGGCCGTATTAAAATTTCTTTAAATACTTTTTACTTATCCAATTTTCTTAAAATGAAATTATCACAATACTTTTTGGCATTGTTATGCCCTATTATATTATTATCTTCTTGCAAAAAAAACACCGATGAAGTTGCCGCAGATACCAGATCTACTTTCTCTATTGAATTCGAAAATCAGGTAAACGGAAGTCCTTTGGTTTTAAACACTACAACTTACAAAAATGCCAAAGGCGAAGATTTTAAGATCAATGTATTTAAATACTATGTTAGCAATATTAAATTAAGCAAAGCCGACGGCACCACTTATCTCCTTCCGGAAAGTTATTTCTTAATTGATGCATCGAAGACAGAATCGACAAATATTACGCTAAAAGATGTACCAACAGGCGATTATACCAAAATAGAATACACCATTGGTGTAGATTATGCCCGTAATTTTGCTGGAGCACAAACTGGTGCCCTAGATCCGATCAACGGCATGTTCTGGACCTGGAACAGTGGTTACATATTCGTTAAACTAGAGGGAACTTCACCACAATCAACAGCAACTGGAAATACAATTACCTTCCACATTGGTGGCGTTATTGATCCAAACAATACCATTAGAACTTTTACTACGGAGATTAATGCGGCAAACCCGCTTCGCGTGAGAACAGATGGTAAACCGAATATGCACTTTAAGGTAAATGCAGCTGCATTATTTACAGGTAAAACCGATGTGAGTTTCGCTGCTTTGAATATGACCATGGGTGGGGCAAATTCTGTAATTGTAGCCAACAACTATGCAAATGGCTTATTTCGTTTAGATCATATTCACAACTAAATGTTAAGGAAAATAACTGTCTTCGCAATGCTTTTTTTAAGCATTGCGTTGATGTATGCCTGCAGTAAGAACGAAGATGAAGTAACACCAGAGGAAAAGAAAATTACCTTTTCGGTTCCCGTCAACTTCCCTGCTCCGGTATACAATTTCGAAGACAATAAATTAAGCAATGCAGGTTTTGCGCTGGGTAAGAAATTATTTTACGAAGCCCGCTTATCTGCCGATAAAAGTGTTTCATGCGGAAGCTGTCATCAGCAATTTGCTGCTTTTACACAACTTGATCATAAAGTGAGTCATGGCGTAAATAATTGCCAGGGAAAACGGAATACACCTCCACTTTTTAATCTGGCATGGCAAAAAGCGTTCTTTTGGGATGGAGGTGTAAAAAACATCGAGACTTCTCCGCTTAATGCCATTACCGATGCCTGCGAAATGGGTACTGATATACAAACAATCGTTGCGTTCCTGAAAAACACGGCTCCTTACCCTGATTTATTTAAACAGGCCTATGGTTCAACAGAAATCAATTCGCAACTGATTTTAAAGTCGATTACTCAATTTACGGCAGTACTGGTTTCAGGAAATTCGAAATACGATAAGGTAATGCGCAAAGAGAGTGCTGTTTCCTTTACCTCAGCAGAATTGGCGGGTTACAATCTGTTCAAAGAAAAATGCACTTCCTGCCATGCAGAACCATTTTTTACTGATTTTTCTTACCGCAGTAACGGATTAGATCTGGTAAGTACCGATGAAGGGCGATCGCATATTACGGGTGTAGCTTCAGATTTAGGAAAGTTCCGTGTGCCTACCTTACGCAATATCGAATATACGAGTCCATATATGCACGATGGGCGCTTTTACAGCTTGGATGAGGTTTTAGAACATTATAATTCGGGCGTTAAAGCATCAGTAAATCTCGACGTTCAACTAAAAAACGGCATCCCTTTAAATACCACAGAAAAAGTGCAGATTAAAGCCTTTTTAAAAACATTAACAGACAATGAATTTATCAAAAACACACTATACAGCGAGTCGTAAATTATTGATTTTAGTTTTCATACTCATGAGCGGCCAAGTTTTTGCCTGCGATATCTGTGGTTGTTTTATGGGCATCACCCCTTATTACAACCGTAACAGCATCAGCGTTTTATATCGTTACCGTTCGTTTAGCGGCTACGAACGACAATCGCATTCCTTATTTCCAAATGGAGGAAATTTCTTTATCCCAGCGCGAAGCCAGGATTCACCTATAACCAATCATGCGGGCAATCCAGATGATTATGAACTTTATCGTTCTTTAGAGGTTAGAGGTAAATATTTCATCAATAGTAAACTGGAAATCAATGCCATTTTACCGTATGTGTCCAATAGCGAGCGTTACAATGGATATACCTCCTCTATTTCTAGCCTGGGCGATATTAATTTGTATGTAGGTTACCATCTCGTGCAAAAACTAGAAGATAGTTTCAAACAACAATTGATTGCCGGAGCCGGTATAAAATTGCCAACAGGTAGAAACGATTTCAAAAATGCGGCAGGTATCCGTTATTCCTCACTGATGCAGGCAGGAACAGGAAGTACCGATGGTTTTGTGTACCTGAACTATATGGTAGGTTTGGGCAAATTTGGGGCAAGTTTAAATACTTCTTACAAGGTTAACGGAACCAACAGCCGCGATGAAGGTATTGCTAACAGCACGACCAGTTTCTTAAATATTTTTTATACCCAAAGGATTGGTAAAGATGTTCAGATTATGCCATCAGCGCAGTTTTTTTATGAATATTCTGGTGGGGAAAAATACAAAGGCCAAAAAACCGGAGAGCACGTCATGAATAATCTGATGGGCGGCGCAGGTATAGATGTTTTTTATAAGAATGTGGCGCTAAATGCAGGTATTCAAAAGAATATCTGGGAAGCCGAAACCGATCACCCAATGAGTGCCGGAAAGGTTTATGTTGGAATTACTTATAATTTTTAAATCACAGCATATGAACAGATTAAATCTTACGGTATTGTACCTAGTAACTACTTTACTTTTTTCCTGTAAAACGGAACCTGATTCGAAAGCGATACGCCAGGAAGTACTTAACATCCACGATAAATTAATGATTGATGGGGAAAAAGTAGTAAAGAACAAAATGAAATTAGACAAACTCTTGGTTTCAGATCAGATTAAACTTGCTCAGGATTCGGTACTACAAAAACAAAAAATAAACGATTTAATTATACGGTTAAATGCAGCCGATGAAAAAATGATGGATTGGATGCACTTCTTCAAAGACGATTTTAAGGGAAAAACTGAACAGGAAGATCTTGATTATTATAAATCCGAAATGGTGAAAATAAGGGCCGTTGAAGATAGCTACATCAAGGTTACCAGAGAATCAGATTCGTTGATAAACGTATATCAAATTAAATAAAACAGTCGGGAAGTCAGATGTCAGGAGGCCGAAGATATAAAATTTAACAAATTAAGTATCTAAACCTCGGTCTTCGAACATCCGGCCCTGGACTTTAAAACAATTCAAAATGAAAAAATTAAATTTCGCAATAATCCTAATTGGATTAACAACCCTGTCATTAAAATCAAATGCGACACCAGTAATCAACGGATCAAAAACAAGGCCTATCGATTCTGCAAAGAAAGCAACGGTAGATCCTGTTTGTAAAATGAAAGTAAAAGCCCAGACAGCTAAAAATACGGTTTATAATAGGGTTACCTATAGTTTCTGTTCGGAAAGCTGTAAGCAAAAGTTTGTGGCCGAACCAGCAAAGTATTTAAAAAAATAAGTCGGGAGACTAATGTTTGTCAACCTGTCCCGATTTTTCATATCGGATCAGGGTCTTTGATTCTGGGTAGTAGATGCTGAAATAAATTCAGCATGACGATAACCCAAACAAATTACCTCGTATATTTACACTTTTAACATAAAATCATGAATAAAATTACTGCTTACATCGCAACCTGTCTGCTAGTTGTTTCCATATTTACCGCTTGTAAACAAGAGAGAAAACTTCCCTTTTATGGCGAACGTCATGCCGAAACCGTTAGAGATGCAGCTGGAATAGAGAAAATTGATACCGTTTACCAAACTATTCCGAATTGGTCTTTCTTAAACCAGGATAGCATAGTAACAACGAACAAGGCAACAGATGGTAAAATCTACATTGCTGATTTTTTCTTTACTTCTTGTACCACCATCTGCCCTACCATGCACCGCAACTTAATGTCGGTTTACAATGAATTTAAAACTAATCCGGATGTGATGTTTGTATCACACACCATCGATTTTAAATACGACAGACCCCACGTTCTGAAAAAATACGCTCAAAAATTAGGTGTAGACGGACCAAAATGGCAGTTTCTTTATGGAAGTAAAGACAGCGTATATACCCTGGCAGAAAAGAACTATTTAGTGGCTGTTGGCGAAGATAGTACTGCTAAAGATGGGTATATCCATCAAGGATATTTGGTTTTAATCGATAAAGACAGACGGATCCGCGGTGCTTATGATGGCACTAAAGAAGAGCAGGTAGAACAATTAAAAAAGGATATCCCGGTTTTATTGGCCGAATATAAAAAGTAATAATCTCAATCGTCATTTCGATTCGATAGCTATCGGATGAAGTGCAGTCCCGAACTTTCGGGCGAGAAATCCATTAATGAATCTATTAGATTTCTCGACTCCATTTCATAGGCTCGAAATGACGATTTTTACAACAAAAGTCCATGCGCAAGTACATTATCAATTCAATCTTTTTCCTTTTCATTATAGGCATCATTGTATCCTGCCAAAACCAGGAAACAATCGATCTGCAGAATTACATGTCTAACGGAAAAGATATTTATAAAGCCAAGTGCCAGAATTGTCATGGCGAAAATGGTGAAGGATTGGGTGAGCTTGCACCCCCATTGACCGATTCGGTATTTTTAAAAACAAACAAAAACCGCTTAGCTTGTTTTATCAAAAACGGGGCAAACGAATCTTTAATCATCCACGGAAAAGAATACAAAGATAAAATGCCCGCTTTCTCTGAACTGGCTGATATTGATGTAGCACAGGTAATGGTTTATATCAGCAATTCGTTTGGCAATAAGCAGGGTTTTGTGCCCTACTCGCAGGTTTCAAAGGATTTGCAGAATTGTAAATAAACAGGTGCTATAATTATTTCTATTTAAGGTATTTTTCTTCTACTGCGTACGTCACCCTGAATTCATTTCAGGGTCTTAAATATTAATACAGATACTGAAATAAATTCAGCATGACGATAACCAGAGATAAATCTTCGTGTTCTTTGTGCCTTTGTACTTAAAAAACCCCATCTTTGCGCAAAATGCAGGTTGTTCTATCGCTGTCTCGGGTAAAATCGAGAGAGAGGAAAGTCCGGGCAACGCAGGGCATCTCGCTTTCTAACGGAAAGGGGTTCAGGAATGAAAACCTGAATTACGGATTAGTGCAACAGAAAATATACCGCTCTGGCTTATGTCTGAGTAAGGGTGAAAACGTGCGGTAAGAGCGCACGAGCATTACAGGCGATTGTAGTGGTTTGTAAACCCCGAGAGTTGAAAGACCAAATAGGCTAACGTACGTAGGGCTGCCCGTCCGATGTTAGTGGGTAGGTCGTTAGAGATAAACGGCAACGTTTATAGTGGATAAATGATAGAAATCCTGAGCAATCAGGAAACAGAACCCGGCTTATAGACCTGCATTTTTTTTATTCACTTAATAAAATACTTTTTGTTTCGTCGAGTTTGGCCACTTCTGCTTCGCCCAAAACAGGAAACTTCAGATCCAGATTTTTTAATTTATCTTCAATAATTTCACTTATTGCCAATCGGGCAAACCATTTTTTATCGGCAGGTATAATGTGCCAAGGCGATTCTACTGTGCTTGTTTCGTTAATCGCGTCCTGATAAGCTTCCATATACTTATCCCATAAAGCCCTTTCTTTAATATCGCCCGAAGAGAATTTCCAGTTTTTAGTAGGATCATCAATACGTTCTAAAAAGCGTTGTTTTTGCTCATCTCTGCTCACATTTAAAAAAAACTTCAAAATTACCGTTCCATTGGCCGTTAAATGTTCTTCAAAATTTCTGATACTCTTATAGCGCTGTTGCCAAAAGCTTTTATTGATCTTTTTTACATCATTAAGTCCTGGGATATTTTCGCTTAAAACATATTCGGGATGCACCTTACAAACCAAAACGTTCTCATAGTGCGAACGGTTATGAATACCTATCCTGCCACGTTCTGGCAAAGCTTTATAATGTCTCCACAAAAAATCATGTTCATATTCTTCTGACGTTGGCACTTTAAAAGTATAAACCTGGCATCCCTGTGGATTTAGTCCACTCATTACATGTTCGATTGCACTGTCTTTCCCTGCAGCATCCATTGCCTGAAAAATAATCAGAACGGAATGTTTTCCAGATGCATATAATTTCTCCTGTAAATGATTGAGTTCTATTTTCGAATTCACCAATGCATCTTTAGCTTTTTCTTTATTATAACCGCCAGTATAATCTGTTTTGTGATTTTTTAAAGAAAATTTCTTATCGCCTTGTACAATTAATCCTTTAAATTCGTTTTTCATAATCATGTATTGGTTTTAGATAAATCGATGCATCAATAATTTAAATATAGAACTAAAAAATAAGTAAATTAAATACGTTAATTTGCATATAGAGTTTTTTATATTTAACGCCACAGCTTTTACCTAAAGATCATCTTATCCAATATGTTTAAAGAGATAAAAAACAAGTACTTACGTTATTCTACAATATTTTTATTTTTTATAATAATTTTCTTTTCTGCCCTCCAATTAAACTTTTTGTGGCTATTTGGCTACTCACCAAGTGTTCGAGATATTAAAGCGCCTACCCTTCGTGTAGGTTCGGAACTTTACACTGCCGATGGAAAACTGATTGGCAGATACTTTAAAGAAAACAGAACGCCTGTAAATTATAATGAAATTGCACCGAGTGTAGTGCAAGCTTTGGTTGCTACCGAAGATGTGCGTTTCTACAAACATTGGGGGATTGATGTGCAAGCGGTTGGCCGTGCAGTTGTTGGCTTAGGAAAAGATGGCGGGGCCAGTACTATTACCCAACAATTGGCAAAAAACCTTTACCGTACGCGGTATAATAAATCGCAGGGATTATTGATCAAAATACCTCTAGTAAGAACCTTAATTGTAAAATTAAAGGAATGGATGACTGCTGTAAAGTTAGAATCTAACTATTCTAAAAATGATATTATCACCATGTACCTGAATACTGTTTCTTTCGGTAACAATACTTATGGGATAAAAACAGCCAGCCGGATTTATTTTGATAAGGAAGCAAAAGATTTAGCCACTACAGATGCAGCCATGCTTGTGGGTATGCTAAAGGGCACAACATTATATAATCCAACCAAAAACCCTGCAAAAGCATTAGAAAGAAGAAATGTGGTGCTTGCACAAATGAACAAGTACAAGTACCTGAGCAAAGATAGTTTGACAGAATTATCAAAGGAGCCGATTAAACTAAAAGAAGGCAAAATGCAGGATGGTAGTGATGGTGACTCTTATTTAAGGGCTGCTGTGGCAAAATACTTGGAAAAATGGAGTACTGATAATGGTTACGACCTTTATGAAGATGGATTAAAAATTTACACTACTATAGATTCTAAACTTCAAAAATATGCTGAGGAAGCAGTTGCCGATCAGATGAGGATTTTGCAGCGCAGGTTCTATAATGTGTGGGGCAACGAAGATCCTTGGTACGATTCTGAAAAACAAAAGGTTAATTATCCAGACAGGGCGATGAAAAACTTGCCGATTTACGCACTTTTACAAAAGAAATTCCCTAACAGTCCAGATTCTGTTACCGCTTATTTTAATAAAAAGAAAAGGATGCAGATCTTCACTTACAAAGGCGATCGTGATACTTCATTCTCTACTTTAGATTCTATCCGTTATTATGGTAAAATCATGAATACCGGAATGATGACCATGGAACCCGCAAGTGGTAAGATTAAAGTTTGGGTTGGTGGTATCGACCATAAATTTTTCAAATATGATCACGTTAACCAATCTAAACGCCAGGCAGGTTCTACTTTTAAACCTTTTGCTTATTTAACGGCATTAGAACAAGGCATGAGTCCTTGTGATAAATTTACAGATAAACCAGTTAAAATCGCTTATCAGGATAAAGGTGAAACGAAATATTGGGAGCCAAAAAATGCTGATTACAGTGTTTCGTACCGCGAAATGAGTTTAAGGTGGGCAATGGCGAAATCAGTAAATACCATTACCGCTCAGGTAACCGAAAAGGTGGGCTGGGATAACGTTGTAAAATATGCACACGAGTGCGGAATCGATAGCCATCTAGAATCTGTTCCATCTGTAAGTTTGGGTTCAAACGATGTTACAGTTTATGAAATGGTAAAAGCTTATGCTACCTTCATGAATAAAGGCATCAAAACTGATCCCATTTTAGTTGAGAAAATTACCGATCAGGATAACAATGTAATTGAGGAGTTTAAACCTAAAACAAAAAGGGTTTTAACAGAAGAAATTGCCTGGTTAATGACTTATATGTTCCGTGGTGGTATGGAAGAACCAGAAGGTACATCGCAAGCATTATGGGAATGGCCGGATCTATTTAGAAAAAACAATCAAATTGGCGGTAAAACAGGTACTTCTTCTGATTATGTAGACGCCTGGTATATGGGTTTAACCAAAGACCTGGTAACTGGTGTTTGGGTGGGTTGTGATGAAAGAACTGCACACTTTAAAAACGGTGAACAAGGAGAAGGCTCAAGAACGGCACTACCCATTTTCGCTAAGTTTATGGAGAAAGTATACCTCGATCCAAAATCCGGTTATACATATGGTCCATTCCCTAAAGCAACAGTTGATATTACGAGAACCTACAACTGCCCTAGCCCACGGATTATAAGAGATACCACATCAACCGATAGCTTAGCAGTAGATTCAACAGATTTTACCGTTCCTGAAACACCAGAAACGGTTATTCCTGTAACCATTGAACCTGAAGTAAAAAAAGAAGAAAAGAAAGTTGAGCCTGTTCAAACTCCTCCAGCAGCTACTGTTCCTTTAACCAAAAAGGAAGAAAGAGAACTGAGAAGAAAACAACGTCAGGAAGAAAAAGAAAAGAAAAAGAACGAGAACAATCAGCCTTAGTTTTTATCGCGATAAATAACCAGATACCTCAACTATCTGCGCTTTTGAGTAGAAAAAATTCTAAAAAGTGTTAAAATTTTAATACTGTTTTAAACAATTGCTATTTTTATTTTCCAAATCTCTTACAATTTCATTTTCGCAAATTATTGAACTTCATTACTAAAACCACACATATGAAAATAGGCTCTACTTTATTAAAGCGATATTCTTCTTTATTGCTTCTGCTTATTCTTTCTTTTTCTGTTAAGGCCCAATATTTCGGACAAAACAAGGTAAGGTATAAAAAACTCGACTTTAAAGTTTTGCAAACCCCCCATTTCGAGATTTATTATTATATCAAAAACGAGAAACTTTTAAAACGGTTTTCGCAAGACGCCGAAACCTGGTACAAAATGCATCAGGAAGTTTTTAGAGATACTTTTTTAAAGAAAAATCCTATTATTCTGTATAATAACCATCCTGATTTCCAGCAAACAACAGCTCTTAACGGAGAAATTGGAATTGGTACCGGTGGAGTTACAGAGGCACTAAAAAATAGGGTAATTATGCCTGTTATGGAGCTAAATAGCCAAACAAGACACGTTTTAGGTCACGAGCTTGTTCATGCTTTTCAATACCACCTTTTGCTCGAAAAAGATTCGATTAGCTTAGAAAATGTTGGGCAAACACCACTCTGGATGGTTGAAGGTATGGCTGAATACTTGTCAATCGGAAAAAAGGATGCATTTACTTCCATGTGGATGCGCGATGCCATGTTGAACCGTGATATCCCTTCATTGAAAGATTTAACCAACTCTAATAAATATTTCCCTTACCGTTATGGCCAGGCATTTTGGACTTACATAGGTTCTCAGTACGGCGATACCACCATCGTTCCGTTGTTTAAGAATACTGCAAAATATGGTTATGAAAACGCTATCAGGTATACTTTTGGCTATGATGACAAAACATTGTCGGGTTTATGGAAAAATTCTATCGATGCGCATTATAAACCAATGTTAAAAGCAGATAGTTCGCAGATCAAAATTACGGGCACGAAAATCATCGATAATAAAAACGCAGGCAATATGAACGTTGCCCCTGCCCTTAGTCCAGATGGGAAATATTTGGCTTTCATGTCAGAAAAAGACCTTTTTGGCATTGATTTGTTTCTTGCAGATGCTAAAACCGGCAGAATTATCAGGAAGCTGAGCAGTCAGATTTCTAACGGCCATATTGATGATTTCAACTTTATAGAGTCAGCTGGAGCATGGTCGCCGGATAGTAAACAGTTTGCCTTTAGTATCTTCAGCCATGGTAAAAACCAGATGATGATTATCAATGTTTCAAACGGAACCACAGTTTCTCAAACAGCGATGGATCAGGTGCAGCAATTTGGTAATTTAACCTGGTCGCCAAATGGAAAAGATGTGGCTTTTTCGGGCATGGTTGAAGGACAAAGTGATATCTTCTCTTACAATTTAGACACCAAAACAGTTACTCAAATTACTAACGATGTTTATTCTGATTATGCACCTAGTTACTCTCCAGATGGCAAAAAATTGGTATTTTCATCAGATAGAGCGGCAATTCAGGCGAACGTAGTTAATGCAGTACTGCCTATAAACCTAGCTGTTTACGATATCGCTTCTAAAACGGTGAGCAATTTAAATGTTTTTCCAGGAGCAAATAACCTAAATGCACAGTTCTCTTCAAACAGTCAAAATATCTATTTCCTTTCTAACAGAGATGGATTTAGGAATTTATATAAATACAATTTCGCAGATAATACAGTAGATCAGTTAACCGATTATTTTACAGGAATTAGCGGGATTACCGAGTTTTCGCCTGCAATTTCAGTATCTACAACTGATGATATTGTATATAGCTATTATCGCTACCAACGTTATACTTTGTATAATGCTAAGTTAAGCAGCTTTAAAGCGAAACGAATTGGTAATCAGGATGAAAACTTTGATGCTGCTATCCTTCCCCCGATGGAAAACATTGGTGTAAACATCATCAATTCCAATTTAAATAATTTTGATCGTTTCGAAAAAACCATAGCCGATTCGATGAAAACTGTGCCATACAAACCGAAATTCAGATTAGATTATTTAGCAAATAGTGGTGTTGGTGTTTCTACCAGCCGTTTCGGAACCGGTGTTTCAGGTGGTATTGTGGGTATGTTTAGCGATATATTAGGCACGAATCAAATCATAGCAAATCTATCCGTAAATGGAGAAATTTACGATTTTGGTGGATTAGTAGGCTACATTAATCAAAAAAGCAGAATAAACTGGGGGGCGGCTGTTTCGCATATTCCATATGTATCAGGGTTTAGGTCTTACGGATACGAAAATATCCCTACAGGTGATAACCAAACTGTTAACGCCTTAGCAGACAGAACGGATATTATTAGAACTTTCGAAGATCAGATCCAGGTTTTTGGGGCTTACCCATTTAGTAAAATACATAGATTTGAATTGGGCGGTGCATTTTCGCATTATAGTTATAGAGTTGATCGATATAGCAATTATTACAATTCGGCGGGTTACTACATTGGTTCAGACAAAAGCAGGATTTCTAACGACGTTGCTTCTCAGGACTACGGCATTCCGTTTAATTCTTTTACACTTTATCAGTTAAACGCTGGCTTTATCGGTGATAATTCTATTTTCGGCCTTACTGGTCCACTTGATGGTTTTAGATACCGTGTAAGTGGGGAAAAGTATTTTGGCTCCTATAATTTTGCTGGTGTAACTGCCGATCTTCGTAAATATTGGAGAGCTAAGCCCGTAACCTTTGCCGTAAGAAGTTACAATACTTTAAGAATTGGTAAAGATGCGGATAGACTTTATCCAATGTATCTGGGTTATCCTTATTTAATTAGAGGTTACGAATCAAATTCAATTTACAAAAGTACCTCGGCTCAATCGTCAGAATCTTTCGATATTAACCAGTTAACAGGAAGTAAAATAGCCGTTTTTAACTTCGAAGTACGCTTACCTTTTACAGGGCCTAAAAAGTTAGCTGCAATACCTTCTAGATTTTTATTCTCTGATCTGAATTTATTCTTTGATGCAGGATTGGCCTGGACAAACGACACCAAGGTGAAGTTTAAAAGTGAACCGACCTATACGACAGAACCTGTATTAGATAACAATGGTGTTCCTGTTAAAGATGATAAAGGAAATCCAGTTACCTATCAATCTACAACGGAACGTGTGCCAGCAATGAGTATTGGTATTTCGTTACGGGTAAACGTTTTTGGCTATTTTGTATTAGAGCCTTATTATGCGATTCCTTTCCAAAGGAAAGATGTTAAAACTGGAGTATTTGGTTTAACATTCGCTCCAGGGTGGTAAAAGGAAATTAATTGCGAAATTGCATATGAAAAAAATATTTTTAATGGTTTTATTGTCTTGCAGTCTGGTGGGTTTTGCTCAAACAGTAACAGAGCCGGCTAATAATCCAAAAGAATGGTCTCAAGCTACAGAGCCATTTAGAATTGCAGGTAATCTATATTATGTAGGCACTTATGATTTAGCTTCTTATTTAATTGTAACAGAAAAAGGAAATATATTAATAAATACAGGTTTAGCTAATTCGCTTTCAATAATAAAAGAAAATATAAAAGCTTTGGGATTTGATTATAAATCAATCAAAATTTTGCTCTTAACCCAAGCTCATTTTGATCATTTGGGTGCGATGTCTGAGATTAAAAAAGAAACCGGTGCAAAACTTTATGTAGATGAGAAAGATGCGGACGCTCTTGAAACAGGCGGAAAATTGGATTATGAGCTTGGAAAATATGGCATAAGTTTCAAGCCTGTAAAACCTGATTTCCTATTGAAGAATAACGATAAGATTAAATTAGGCAACACTACTTTAACAATGCTTCATCATCCTGGGCATACTAAAGGATCGTGTAGTTTTATATTTGATACGAAAGATAAAAATTCTAGCTACAAAATTTTGATTGCCAATATGCCATCCATAATTGTTGATAGAAAATTCTCAGAAATAGCATCATATAAAGATATCCAAAAAGATTATACCGAAACTTTTAAGGCAATGAAAAAGCTTGACTTTGATCTTTGGGTTGCCTCTCACGCAAGTCAGTTTGAGCTCCATGATAAACGTAAATCAGGAGCCCCTTATAATCCAAAAATCTTTATGGATAAAAGTAAATTTTTCAAGAATCTTGAAGATCTGGAAAATGTTTTCCTC
This sequence comes from Pedobacter sp. ISL-64, assembly GCF_018613605.1. Taxonomy (GTDB): domain Bacteria; phylum Bacteroidota; class Bacteroidia; order Sphingobacteriales; family Sphingobacteriaceae; genus Pedobacter. The sequence continues at coordinate 185,168 of NZ_JAGGPU010000008.1, forward strand.
GAAAAAATAAAAAATTAACCTTCTCCTAACTTGTTAAAAGCGATTAAATACAAATAATCGCTTTTTTTATGGAGATAGTTTAATTTCTTTTAGTTTAATAAACGTAACAATTAAGACAAACTCGTAAATGATAGTTTTACCTGATTGCTTATATTCCGATGTAAAAGAATATTTTCGAAATCGAGCCCTATAGTTAAATCAATCCAATCTGGATTACAAGATCTTACCAAACGTTCTTTTTGCATGCGTGTAAACCGACTAATTGATTTAAAACGCAGCAAAGCCTGTGCTTCTGTTTTAAATTCTTCAAAATAAACCAGACGGGTTAATTGCTGCCCGTTATCAAAAAATAAGTTTGGCATCTGTTTGTAGAAATCCAGTGTCTTCATTAAATCAGAGCTCATGCCCACGTGCATACTTGTACGATTTCTGTCGGTAACGATATAAACAAACTTTTTCATGATCTTATGTTTAAAACTTAAAACTAAACTATTTAGTATACCCTCTTGCAATTCAAAATAATATTACTAACTTTATGAGCATAAAATTACTAATTATTTTAGTAATTCCAAATTTATTTTAAAATTTATTTTTATGTCAAATATTTCAAATAATTTAAAGTACCTCAGGAAGAAAAAAGGCCATACACAGCAAAATTTCGCTGATATAATGGAAATCAAGAGATCGCTCATCGGGGCTTACGAGGAAGACCGGGCGGAACCTAAATATGATTTGCTAAAAAAAATAGCCGAATACTTTGATCTTACTATCGATGAATTCATCAATGAGAAAATATCTGACAGCTGGAAACCGAAGCCAAAAAGCCAGGGATCTAACCTAAGGGTACTGAGCATTTCTGTTGATCAGAACGATCGCGAAAACATCGAATTGGTTCCGGTTAAAGCAAGCGCTGGTTATTTGAACGGTTTTTCTGATCCTCAATATATTAGCGACCTACCGAAATTTCAACTTCCCTTAGCCGCATTAAGACAAGGTACCTTTAGGGCTTTTGAAATTATGGGCGATAGTATGTTACCTGTTCAACCGGGCAGTGTGATTATTGGCGAATACCTGGATAACTGGAATGAAGTAAAAACCGGCGAAACGTACATCGTGATTAGTAAAAATGAAGGTGTAGTATACAAAAGAGCAGGTAACCGTTTCAGAGAGAATAAAGATTTAAAGCTGATATCAGATAATAAGGTATATGATGCCTATACAATTGCTGCCGACGACATCCTGGAAATCTGGAAAGCCAAGGCATATATATCTACCTCATTACCAGAACCTGCACCAGATCCAACAATGGAAACTTTGACCCAGATGATGGCGCAAATGCAGAAATCAATCTCTCAGTTAAATAAAAATTAACATTTTTTAACAAGGCCCGATTAAACCGTTTGCATTTTTATGTATCTATTGATTTAACAAACACATAAAAAAACAGAACATGAAAAAGGCAATTTTAACAATAGCAATTGCAGTAATGGGATTAACCGCTGCATTTGCTCAAGACACTACAAAGAGAGTAAGACGGGCAATGCCTAAAATGACTGCCGAGCAAAGAGCAGAAAAGGTTACCGCCAGATTAGAGAAACAGCTAAGCTTAACCGCTGATCAAAAGACCAAAATTTACGCCATTGAATTGGAAAACGCAAAGAAAATGGAGGCTTGGAGATCTGCTGATCAAGGCGATATGAAAGGCAAAATGAAAGAACGTAAAGCCGCTATTGACGAGCAAAAAGCTAAAATAGATGGCATTTTAACTGCTGAACAAAAAACCAAAATGGATGCTTTCCGCGCCGAAGCCAAAGAAAAGGGTGAGAAAATGAGAAAAGGAATGGGTGGAAGAGGTAAAAAAGACAAAGCACCCGTAGTTTCTAATCCTCCTGCACAAGGATAAATAGTTCAAACATTAATTAATTATATTTTTGAAAGCGTTCCGATTATTCGGGGCGCTTTTTTTACTTTTGAACGATGAGCAAAATTGAACAGTTTCTTAACGGTAAACTTCAGGAACGAAAAGATAACCTTTCGATCAGGAATTTATCGACGAACATCCCTCCTTTTGATTTTTGTTCTAATGATTATTTAGGTTTTGCCAGATCCGATGAATTAAAAAAACAGATTGACGATACCATAACCACACGCTCCAATTACCTGAACGGAGCTGGAGGTTCGCGACTGTTAAGCGGAAATACCGCGTTTACTGAAGAAACCGAGCAGTTTATTGCCGATTTTCACCTGGCCGAAAGTGGATTGATCTTTAATTCCGGTTATGATGCCAATGTAGGGCTATTATCAAGCATCCCGCAGCGCGGCGACACCATTATTACTGACGAATTGATTCACGCCAGCATTATAGATGGCTGCAGGTTAAGCCACGCTACGCGTTATAAATTCCTTCATAACGATATAAACGATCTTGAAACCAAACTGAAACTGGCAAAAGGAAACATATTTGTAGTGGCAGAAAGCGTTTATTCTATGGATGGAGATATTGCACCATTAATAGAGCTATCTAACCTTTGTGAGCGCTACCAGGCCAACCTGATTGTAGATGAAGCTCATGCTACGGGAGTTTTTGGTGCAAGGGGCAGCGGATTGATCAACCAGCTTAACCTGACCAGTAAAGTATTTGCACGAATTGTAACCTTTGGAAAAGCCTTAGGCGTACACGGAGCCATTATTTTAGGAAGTAAAAACTTACGCCATTACCTTATTAATTTTGCAAGATCGTTCATTTACACCACAGCTGCTCCCATTCATAATATAGTTGCGGTTAGATCGGCATACCAACACTTAAATAAAATTGATCATCAGCTGATTCATCAAAAAATTGCATTGTTTAGAAATATGTTAAAAGAGCAAAACATTAGTGCACTTGATAGCGAAAGTACTATTCAGGGTATTTTGTTTTCACCAAATGAAGCAACTAAACTGGCCGCTACGGCACTGCAAAGCAAAGGTTTTGATGTACGGGCAATATTAAGCCCAACAGTAGCTTTGGGCAAAGAAAGGCTCAGAATCTGTCTTCACAACTTTAATACCGACGAGGAAATTATTTCGTTGGTTAACCACCTTAAAGAATTGAATTAAATGGCTAAATATTTTATCACAGGCATTGGAACAGGTATCGGAAAAACATTAATCAGTGCCATTTTAACCGAAAAACTAAAAGCCGATTATTGGAAACCGATCCAATCGGGAGATTTAGATACTAGCGATAGCATAACATTAGGTAGTTTAATAAGCAATACGCAAACCGTTATCCACCCGGAAAGCTACAGACTAACACAACCCCTATCACCGCATTTATCAGCGAGATTAGATGGCATTGACATTGATCTGAACAAAATCAATATGCCTTTAACGGAGAACAATCTGATTATTGAAGGCGCTGGGGGTTTAATGGTACCCTTAAACGAAAAAGAGCTGATTATCGACCTGATCAAAAAGTTGAATATTGAAGTGATACTGGTTTCACAAAATTATTTAGGAAGTATTAACCACACACTTTTATCTGTCAATCTGCTTAAACAATATAAAATTCCAATTAAAGGCATCATTTTTAATGGCGATGAGAATGTGGAAACGGAAAGATATATCCAGCAATATACCAAAATAAAAAAGCTGGGCAATGTACCTAGCTTCAGCGATATCGATAAAGAAAAAGTGCTGACTGCCGGCCAGGACCTTTTTATTTAACAAATTCCAAAAGCCAGTTATAGTGTGTTTTTTTTGGAAAGCAGTTGTCGTACTGCATTTAAAGTTTAGTCCTGTCTTCTGCTTGTAGTCCCGATTTGAACGAAATCGGAAGCTACCGCGTCAACCAGGTTTAGGACTGTAGCGCTTCTGCAACTATTACTGGTTTAATAGCATAATACAGAGTTTTATTTATTTCTTGAATCTCCACCTCAAATAGTAGTATTGGCACTGCCACCTAAACCCGATCAAAGCGGGATGCTCCCGATTTTTCCATCGGAGCAGAAGCGAGAGCGGGATTGCTGTTAACTAATGCCTCCATCCCTGCTTTCCAAACACATGGCCATCTAACAAGGCAGCAAACCACTATCGCCATAAAAATTATCGATCAGCTAAGTAACCAGACTTTTTAAGAAATTCTGCCCAAACCTGGTATCCTGCCGGAATAAGGTGTAAACCATCTTTGGTAAGTTCTGCCCTTAAATGTTTGTCCTGATCGGTAAAATTTGGATATAAGTCAATAACTGTTACATTTTTATCTGCAAATTTTCTGATTTCATCATTTAACCAAAGAATATGTTCGTCTTTGCCATAATGGTTTTTAAATTTTTCGAAAGCACTGTTCACTGGCAATAGCGTATTGAAATAGATGTGTGTTTTCTTAGAACCTTTTCTGATTCTGGCAATCATTGTTTTATAATTTCTTAAGATCACACTATCTGGAACATTCCGGGAGATATCATTTATACCAATCAGGATAAAAACCTTTGTCGGTTTGCCATCAATTACATCTTGTAAACGCTCTAAAACACCAAAAGTAATATCGCCTGAAATCCCCCTGTTTTTTGCCTGTGGCAGATCTAAAAGTTTAGCCCAATCCGTGCCAGCTGTAATGCTGTTACCCAAAAAGACAAAATCTGTTTTAGATTTTGGATCGGCTTTAAACTTAGCCACCAACTCAACATATTTCCCAGGACGGTAAGTACTGTCCCATTTTACTACCTGAGCCGTAGCTGCTGTAAAACTCAACGTAACTACAACAACGGTTACCAATAACTTGTTAAAAAGTGCTTTCATATTATACTTTTATAAAGGCCTAAAATACTATTTTGCCTGAACTAAAATATCCGGATAATCAGAAATAATACCATCAACATTTAAGGCTTTTAATTTCTGAATATCGGCTAAGGTATTGGCAGTCCAGGGAATGATTTTTACACCATCAGCATGTGCTTTTTTAACCAATTCTTCATTCACCATTTGCCAAACCGGACTTAAAATAAAGGGCTTATAACCTAAATCGGCAATATTTTCTTCATATGTTTTTTTATTGGCAACCAAAAAAGAGGTTTTTATTTTAGGATACTTTTCGTGAATAATCTGGATTGTCCTTTTATCAAAAGATTGGATTACTACAAAATCAGCGATTTTTTTCTTTAAAATTACATCCATTAAAAGTTTAACAAACTCTTCGGGTTTAGGGTTGGTAATCCCATCTTCTTTTTCGTTACATTTAGTTTCTATGTTATAAAAAAACTGCTTGCGCTTATTTGCCTTAATATCGTGCTGAACCGCATCTATTAGGTCAGAAAGTAATGGAAGATATGTTTTTTCTTTTTTCTGCTGAGGAAATTGCTCATAATACCTGGTACCCAGATTAAACTGTTTAATTTCAGCGTAGTTCATTCCAAAAATCGGATATTTTTTGGCATCAGTTACAGGAATATCTTTTCCGTCTGGCGTAAGCATAAATGCCGGGCTTAGGTAATCATCGTGGGTTATTACTACTTTACGATCTTTAGAAATATGGGTATCCATTTCCAAAGTAGTAATTCCTTCTATTTTCATGGCGTTTAACATCGCTGGAATGGTATTTTCGGGCATAAGTCCTCTTCCACCACGATGTGCTTCTGCGCTAAATACCGGAAATTTAACTTCCTGGCTAAATGATTTAACTGCAAATGCAGACAAGAAAATAAAAATTGCTGTTGTATTAAGTTTCATATTTAGAAGGGATTTTATAGTGGCGTCAGCTGTTACCATCTGACACTATTAATCTATAATTGGTTTAGCTTTTAAAATTAATAATCTGTCAGATGTTACCATCTGACAGCACAGGATCCGACAGCACGGAACAGATATAAGGATGTTAAGCATTAATTTCCGCCTCAAATTTTTCTCCGAAGCGGTCGGTGGCCACAACCTTTACTTTTTTAACCGATGGTTCAAAATGTGCCAAGAACAAGTGATCGGTTGAGCGGGGCTCTACAAATGGCCTCGGATTTGGTAGCTTATCGCCTTTATACAACTTTACTGCCAATGGATCATAACCATCTTGTTGTGCCAATACACCCATTGGTTTTCCATCCAAAAAATATTCAACTTTCCATTCGGGGTCATAATTCCAAACATTGGCAATTAATCTTTTTTGATTGGTTAAGGTATCAACATAAATATCAAGCTGCTCTTTACGGTCTCTCCCGGTCGATTTGTAATACCATTTTAAATTGGTTCCATCTACTTCATAAACGCCATAACCACGCGGCGTGCCATCTTCGCAGATCGGGCCCGTCCACCAGCCACCACAAACGGTACCATGGTTATGTTCGTAAATGCCGTTCTTGATTACATTTTTATTAAAATGTGTATGTCCCGACATGATATGAACGTTTTTGAAATCTTTTAATACGGCATAAAAATCATTGTTATTTTTAACAGCATTATGTACAGGAATATGCAGGCAGATAATCAGTAATGCATCTTTAGGTACTAGTTGAAGATCTTTGGCCAGCCATTCCAACTGCGTTGGGGTGATGTACCCGTCGTAAGTTCTTTCTACCCCCAAATAACGTACATCATCTAAAACCACGTAATGAGCCTTACCCCTGTTAAAAGAGTAATAAGTTGGGCCATAATGTGCTTGAAAAGTCCGGTCAGAGGTATCATCACCTCCTTGCCTGTAATCCTGATCATGATTTCCTAATGCCTGAAAAAATGGGATCCCGATTTTGGCAATAGCCTCATCGTATACAGGAAAAAGATCAAAATTATCCCAAACTAAATCACCTACACCGATTCCATGAACGGGTGTTTTCCCCATGCCTTTAACCACTTCTCTTGTATCAGGAACTGAGGTTTCCATCATCTGCGCGACATCTTTTTTATTCTTCACCTGCGGATCTGCCCAAATGATAAAGTTGTGTTTGTTGTCGTTTTGTTTTAGTGGCTTAAGATCGAAATTTAATTTACCTGCGGTATCTGGTTTATAATAATGGCGGGCAATGCTACTTTCGGTTTTAAACTCGTAACCCGAAGGCGTGCTTATCCAAACAAAACGGGCCAGTTCGTGAAGTTTAATCTCATAGTTACCGCTTTTATCGGTTTGCACCACACTGTATCCATCAGAAATCACTACTCCTGAAACAGATTTACCTTTGCTGGTTACCGTTCCGCTTACCAATCCATCAACAGCGAATAAGGAAGATGGAAAGGATTTTAAACTAACAAATAAGGTTGTGGTTAATAAGGTTGATTTTTGTATAAATGATCTTCTATTCATGATTTTTAAGGATATTAAATCATAGGATTTAAATTCTTCAATATTAAGAAGGCCAGTTCTCACTAGCCCTCTTAATATTTTTTATTTAATTTACAAGGGATGTACCACCCTCAATAGCTGTTAATGGTGAAGTAACCGTTAAAGGAACATTGGTTAGTGATCTTCCATTTACCCATCTGCCAGATGTAGCGTCGTAAACTCCTCCCAACTTCACAAAACTGGTGGCAGCAGGGAAGGATAAACGAGTTGAGTTGGTTCCTGCGCCGTAAAACAACTGCAATCCACGGGTTGAAGGATTAAATGTGGTATAAAAATCGTTAATGGTAATTCTATAACCAACCTCTGGTGGGCCAGCCGAATAGAAGTTCCCGTTTGCTCCACCATAAAAAATCACATCTAACGGAGTTGAAGTTACTGTAACCGCTGTCCCCTCAAAAACTGCTATACCAGCAACATTACCACTATTAGCCAACAAGTTATCAGTTTTCGCACCAATACCATCAGCACCAACAGCTCCTGTAGCAACAGAATAATCTACACTTCTTATCCATTTGGCACTGCTAATATCTGTAGAAAGTACACTCGAAGAACCATTAATTCTTTTTGGTGTACCACCAACGTAAAAATATTGACCTTTGCTAACCGTTCCACTGGTAAGGTTAAACTTGTAGGTCCTTGCTCCTCCTGTATTCCATCCTTCGGTTGGAAATGTAGTAGCCCCGGCATTATTACTCGTATATACCGAAAATGGCGTGGTAGCAAAATTAATATCTCGTGTAGCAAGAAACTGGATATATTCATTATTAGCATCTCCTCCATTTGGATCAACAAGAAAGCCTGAAATTACTATTGGTGAAAGTTTAGGTAGTGGTACAAAAACAAAATCATTTTCCTCACGCATCCAAAGTTGGATTTGATTAACCCCATTTGTTGGAATGATAAATGGAATTCCTGTAAAGTTTCCAGTAGGCGACAATGCTCTTGAAGCAAAATTAGCTGTTGCTTCTGTATGAATGGTTGCTTTTCCGTATCCGTCGTTTATAGTTTTATCGCCACTGTAAGTAGCTCCAGCCACTATTTCTGGTTCGTAAATTGAATTAGCAATAGTAACAAGTGTACTTTCGAAAGTATTTGGTGCAGCTAACATTGCAGCTATATTAACTACTAGCATTTTTGGTGTTTTACCACTCGCTATTTTAGTGATCGAGTTAAATGGAACACCTGTAATTTGTAAAATACCATTCACACGCTTTAAAGTTCCTCCTTCAACTTTAACATGAATAGAATCGCCTGGAATAAATTTTGACGCGTCGGCACCAAGATTAAAAGCCATACCTCTTAATGAATCGATTCCATTACCTGCCAACCTACTATTTTGCATAATTAATAAGCCTGTTGGAGAATTTCCCGATCTAAAATCTGATATGACAACACCTTTAACCAAAGTTGCACCAGCCATTAATTCTGATGTAAGTTGTACGTCTCCGCCTTTATAAAGTTTTTTTAAATCGAAGTTGGCGATAAAAGAACTTGGCATAATTTTAATGTAATCATCTTCTCTCTTACATGCGGTAAAAATGCAAGCCGTTATTACTAGTAAAAGGGTATAATTTAATGTCTTTTTCATAAGCTGAATATTAAGGTTTTTGCCACCAAACCAATGTATTGATATCATCAGTGCCTTGAGAGGCTACTGCATTTTTGTAACTTGTTGGGTTTGTAGATTGCGTAATTAACGGATAATTTAATCTTGCTGGCATTCTGCCGCCATTTTCTAAGCCATTACCCTTTGGTATAAATGGATGACCAGTTCTTCGATACTCGAACCACTGTTGAAAATCTACCAAAAACATTGCATAATATTTTTGCAAGTGGATCAATTCCATTTTACTTGCTGCACCTGCCGTTACATTATCTAAAGGAAGTGTGTTATCCCAATCGATATCTGCAGTAACTGCATAAGTTTTTATTAATGGATCGTTTGGATTTGTAAATAAAGTAGGCAACCAATAATTAATCGCATCACCTATCCCTTTGTAATAATAGGTTTCGCCAGTTGTACTAATCCATCCTTTCGCTGCTGCTTCTGCTAAAATAAAATCGACTTCAGCAGCATTCATAATAATACCAGTAAAAGCATCCGTCTGAAGTGTAATCCCATTAGTGACCTGAGCATCAGAATAAAAATATGCTTGTTTCACTACAGAACTACCAGCAGCGTAACCACTAGGAACACCAATGTACCCTCCAGGACCTTGCGCAATTCCCCAACGGCCAATATTGTTTCTTCCGTATTTTGTATCTATTCGTGGATCGGCCCATGTAGTAAGGTTATCCATAAAAAACTTCGTAATTGCTGGAGTTCTAAAATCTACAGCACGAATACCCATAAAAGGTGATGAGTAAACTGCAGTGCTGCTGTTTGTACCGTTCCAAAGAATTTTAGCTGTTTGGCTATTGTCCTGAATAATTGGGTATTTGGCTGGATTAGTATCAATCATTTCTTTGATCTTTGCTATTACCTGGGCACTTACCTCTGATTTTCCTGCGATGCGCATTAAAAGTCTTAAATATAAAGAATTGCCTAGTCTACGCCATTTAGTTACATCACCTTGGTATACTGGGTCGCCGGTTGGTATAATTGTAGCTCCCTCACTTAATAGTGTATTTGCTTCTTCTAACTTTTTAAATAAATCTAGATAGATATCTTTTTGTTTATCAAAAATTGGCTCCAAAACCCCATCCTTACCTTGGTTTGCTTGCGTGTATGGCACATCACCGTAAACATCTGTAAGTAATTGAAATACCCAAGCTTCAGTGATTTTAGAAATTGCTTGATATGACTTATTTATAGAACCAGCCTGACTCGCAATAGTGCTGATGTTTCTTAAATTAGTTAGCTCAGGATACCACGCATTCCAGGTTTGATCTGCAACATTACGTCTTACATCATACCTAAATATTCTTCCCTCACCATCATTAATATCTACAGTAACCTGCATCAGCTCATTATTGAAACTACGATTTCTACTCATGTTGGCACTTAAAACATTTACCAATGCTGGCGCCAATAGTTGGTTTGCTGTTGTTGTGCTTTTTCCAATTGGATCTGTATTAACTTCATTAAAATTTTTCTTACAAGAAAAAAACGAAATGCTAATAACAAATAATAATGTGTAACTGGATATGTTTTTAATATTTTTCATTTTCTTTTTAATTAAAGACCTACAACTAAACGTACACCATAAGATCTGGTTGATGGCAATTGTCCGGTTTCAAAACCTTGTACAATGTCTGTTCCCGATAAGGTACCAAACTCAGGATCGAACGCCGGCCATGGTGACCAAATAAACAGGTTACGACCATACGCACCAAGGGTAAGCTTGGTGAAGCCAATTTTTCTAAGAAACATTGGTCCGAAAGAATAAGTGATGTTTGCCTCTCTAAACTTTAAATAATCGGTACGGAAAATACTTCCTTCTGCTTGATCAGATCCATATATTGAGGTATAGAAATTCTCTAGATTGGTAGCCACAATATCATTAGTACGATAGGTACCATCTGTGTTTTGCACCACTCCATCGCCAACCACACCATTATAACGACCTGGCAATGTTAAAGCCAATTTACCAAGCGCAGCCATCCTCGAGAATGTTAATGAATGTGCCACGGCTCCCAACTGAGCATCGAACAATCCTGAAACGGTAAAACGATCGTAAGTTATTGTTGTACCAAAACTGAATCTAAATTTTGGCGTTGTGTTACCTAAGTAAATTAGATCTGTGCCGGTTTTTGCATTACCAGTTGTAGCGTCATATACAATTTGACCATCTGGAGAGCGAACAAATCCCCTACCATATAAATCGCCCATACTACCTCCAACGTTGGCAACAATTTGTCCGCCACCTAGTGCTCCGGTTCTTAAAACAACCGAACTATCTGCTAATTCTATAATCTTGTTTCTATTTGCGGTAAACGTTCCATTAAGTTGCCATTTAAATTTCTTTGTTTGCAATAGTGTTCCGCTGATGGAAACCTCCAAACCTTTGTTTTGAACTTCGCCTACGTTAAATACAGCTACATTATAACCAGTAGCACGATCTACAATTCTACTTAAAATTTGATTTTTGGTATTGCCTGAGTACGCAGCGAAATCAAAGTTTAATCTATTTTTAAATAATCGTAATTCTGTACCTAATTCAATTGTTGTAGTTTTTAATGGCTTTAAGTTTGGATTTGGCAAAATGCTTGGGTTAGTCATTGCGCTATCCGGATAAATTCCGTTAGAGGCTAAACTGTAGTTATAAGCTGTGCGATATGGCGTAGTACCACCACTACCTACTTGAGAAATTGACGCTCGTAACTTAAAAAAGCTGATGAATTTTGGCATTTCCCAAAGATCTGATGGTACAAATGATGCACTTGCCGATGGATAAAAGAAGCCCACGTTATCCGTTCTAAATGGAGTTGCCAAAGTACTGTTCCAATCTTGGCGACCGGTAATATCTAAGTATAAATAATTTTTAAAGCTGAATGATAACAATGAATAAAAACTGTTAATTCTATACCTCGCTGTATCTGGTACTGATATTAAAGGATTTGCATTATTAGTCAAGCTATAAATCCCTGGAATAACTAATCCATCAGCTCTTAGTTCACCTTTTTTATATTCATTACGCATTTGGCTACCACCCACTGTTGCATTCATTTGAATTGATGGCGAGATCTTTTTATTATATCTCAATAAGAAATCAGCATTAATCTCATAAGAATTAATATTTTGTTGACGATAAGATCCCTGAGCAAATTTATTACCTGCAGCATCATAAGGGCGTTGTGTATCGCGAACATCATGGTTATAATCTACCGATCCGCGAACCAATAAACTCAACTCCTTAGTAAGTTTATAAGTAGCTTGTAAGCTTCCTAATAATCCATTTCTGCGTTGTTTATTAAGATATTGCTCTGATATGGCATATGGACTTTCCGGATTCGTAGTGGTAATATTTACAAACTGTTCATTCACTCGTCCGTTAGCCCAGTAATCTTTATACCAATCTGTATTTACGTTTGGTTGCGCAAACATAAACCAATACATTAACGATTGATTACCGTATCCTGTAGCTGGTAGGTTATCGCTATGTCTATTATTATAAATGGCTTTAAATTGAATATTTAACTTTTTCGTCACATCAGAATTAGCAGAGTAAGACAACGAAGTACGCTCTAAGCCAGTGTTTGGAACAATCCATTCATTGTTACCATGCGAAGCCGAGAATCTCATCGCTACACCTTTGTACGTTCCGTCTAAACTCACTGCGTTTGAAGATTCAAAACCAGTTTGGAAAAATGCATCAACAGGGTTGCCGTATGCTACCCATGGCGTTCTGGTTGTTCCTCTTGTTTTAGTAGCTGGATCGTATTGAAAAAAGCTTGTTCCTTGATTAAATGGTGCTCCCCAACTTGCACTCGTTGCGTTTGTACTCGCACCATCATCAGAAGCGCCGTAAGAGAAATAATTTACACCAAATTGGCCTTGCCCGAATTCACTTTGAATTTCAGGACTTTTGTTCACTTTCTCCCAGGTACTATTAGATGTAAAAGTGATTGATAGTTTTTTTCTTGATTTATTACCTGACTTGGTGGTAATGATGATTGCACCATTCGCACCACGCTGACCGTAAAGTGCTGATGCACCTGGTCCTTTCAGTACGGTAACACTTTCAATATCATCGGGATTTAAATCGTTTAGTGCAGAACCAAAATCTGGTGGCATAATGTCTCCCGATGTTCCATAAACACCTCCAGATGAAGCTGCAGTTCTTCTCGTAGAACTACTTGCTACAACTCCGTCTATCACAATTAGCGCTTCGTTATCACCAGTAAGGTTATTTTCGCCACGAAGAATAATTTTATTTGAAGCCGCAGGTCCGCTGTTTCTTATCAAATTTAAACCTGCTACTTTTCCTGATAAGGCGTCCGTCCAGTTACTGGCTACTGCATTTGTAAATTCGTTACTATCAAGCTTGGTTGTTGCATAACCTAAGGCCTTTTCTTCACGTTTAATGCCCAAAGCCGTTACAACAACATCATTTAATGAGCTTGTGGAAGATTGTAACCTCACTACAGCATTATTATCATTGGTATTAAAAACCTTGGAAAGGGTTTTATAGCCTACCATATTATATAAAACCGTTGCCCCCTTAGCAACAGTGATAGAATAATTTCCCTTCTCATTTGTTACGGCTAAAAACTTTTTATTCTTATCGGTTATGGTGGTCCCAATTAATGTTTGTCCATCCTCATCATCTAAAACCGTTCCCTTGATGACAACGTTCTGTACTGCCGTTTGTGCAAAACTGTAATTAATGCAAATAAGTTGTATTACGGCTGCGAACACCAAAACGCTAAAGCGTTTTAGCTTTCCTTTAAAAAAAGGTTTACTTTCTTTGTGATTGTCGGGATTGCTTCTCTTTACATGCAGAACGCACTCATACCACGAAATCTGTTGAGTAAAATTTTTGATCATAATTATTATAGTATATCCGGTTAGTAATAGGGTTCATATGTGCGATTTATTTTGTCCGGATTTGCGGGCAAAGTAAGCCTGTTTATGTTAAAAATATATTAAGCAAGTATTAACGTATTAAAGACAACTCTAATAAGTTGCGATTTATTTTATTTAACTTACTATATATTTCGTTATATAAAATTATAAAAACAAATCGAAACTAAAAACAATAAAATCAATCAATACGAAATATTTCTTAATTGAATGTTTAAAAAGACAGGAATATGGATGATTGTAAAAGAAGTAGATTAATCAATTATACAGCTAAATCACAAATAAGTGACTTATCCTTAATTAGCAAAGGAATAAGGAGCCGAAAAGCAAAAGAATATTAACACAACGATATCTCGTAATAATTTTATTACAAACCCAACTATGCTAAAAAACAGAGAGCAACAAAACGAAACACTGTCTTGTAACATTTATATGCAAATCAAATTCGAAAGATAAAGAAACACGATTAACCTAGCTTTATATACTTAAATACATGTTTCATGTAAAGTTTACGTAAAGAGAATGTCCGCTCAAGCACAATCAAAATAATCACAGGGATAATTAAAAATTCCAGCAGACTAAAAGTGTAGAAAAAGAAGCCAAAAATCAATATCAGCCTGAAACATTCCAAATAATAAATCCACCTTCTCTGCTCTAAAAGGGCTCCGATATTGATTAATGTAACCAAGCTAAAGATAAGTATTGCACCCTTATTGAATGGTGTTAAAGCACTATAAAATAAAGTAGCGCCTGTAAGCATTGCAACTACCCCGATCAGCTGCATATTTAAATAGGTTTTAAACTTGGGCTTAGCATGGTTCTGTTTTTTATGCTGAAAGTAACGTTCTTCTAAAATTGGCCGGATGTTTTGATCCATCAACGCTGGACTCCCGAATACGGCATTCCATTTAGCCTTAAATCCATTTGCACGCCTATATGCCTCTCCTATTTCCAGATAATAATGAAAATGCTGCCATAGGAAACTATAACTTTTAATAGGATGTGTTAACCCATACTTCGGTGCTTCTTCTTCCGCCTGGAAAGTACCAAATAGTTTATCCCAGAAAACAAAAACGTCACCATAGTTTTTATCCAGGTATTTCTCGTCAGAAGCATGATGAACACCATGTAAAGAGGGCGTGATGAATATATGTTCCAGCCAGCCCAGCTTACCGATTAATTGTGTATGCGTAAAAAATGAATAAGCTCCATGAGCTAAAAGTATGGTAATAATCATATTGGGATGAAAACCAATTAATGGTAATATACACCAAAACACATTGCGGAAAATGGCTTGAATGGTCGTAATCCTCGCAGCCGCGGATAAATTAAACTCTTCGCTCTGGTGATGAACGATATGTGCAGCCCACAAAAAATTAATTTCATGGCCTAGCCTATGGTACCAGTACCAAACAAGATCTGTCGACAAAAGCAATAATATCCACACATACCACTTTGTAGAAATATCAAAAATTGCATAATTTAAATACACCCAATCGTACACCTGATAAAAACTCGCCGCAATAAATAAGTTCAATAACCTTTCGGCAATACCTACACTAAAATTTGCAACCGTACTTTCATATTTAAATATTTTCGCTTTTTTTTGGTGCCGGGCGATTCTAAACTCAATAAATACAAAAATAAAAAATGCTGGAATAGCAAATGCAAGGTAGTTTACCGTCATAACTTTTGTGGTCTTTTTTAGTTTAACGGAACAAACTTAAATATATTCCATTAAATACATAGATTTTATAGAATATATTATTACACCTAAATTACTCCGATCTTCATTTAATGTTTGTTGTTTTAATTTATTTGTAGAACTTCGAAATTATAAATACACAATTATGGCTACGGATAAAAAAGCTGAAAACAACAATATATTATCTATTGATATAGGCGGTACAAGCATTAAAACGGTTCTCTTGGATGAAAGTGGAAATATGCTTACCGAATATTTAAAAAGCAAAACACCGCCAGAAGCTACTCCAAAGGATATTGTTTCTGGAATTATAGAGTTGATTAAGCCTTTTCCTGTTAGCTACAACCGCGTGTCGATCGGTTTTCCAGGTTATGTTAAAAACGGAATTGTTAAAACCGCCCCTAACCTGGCAAAAAACAAATGGGCAGATGTTGATCTCGCTCAGCGTGTTGCTAACGAGTTAGGTAAATCGGTACGTTTGGTAAATGATGCCGATCAACAAGGCTTAGGTGTGGTTGAGGGCAAAGGCTTTGAAATTGTTTTCACAGTAGGTACAGGTTTTGGAACAGCTTTATTATTCGATGGAGAATTACTACCGCATTTAGAACTTGCCCATTTCCCGATCAGCAAGGAAGAAGACTATGACGATTATATCGGAAATAAGGCTTTTGAAAAAATTGGATCTGAGCGCTGGAATAAAAGGCTCAAAAAAGTAATCGAAATCTATAAAACGGTTTTCAATTATGATACCTTATATATTGGTGGTGGCAATTCTAAACAAATAGACTTTAAACTGGAAAGCAATATTAAAATTGTAACCAACAGAGACGGGATTAAAGGTGGTGCTAAACTCTGGAAACTGGCCGACAAGTACAACATCTTTACAGTTGAGCCTAAATAATAATAATCTTTATTACAATCTTTTAACAACAATAGCTGCAATATTAATTTGTAAATCCTAATTTTGGGTGCATTATAAAAAATAAAAAATGGCAAATAACGATTCGAAAAAATATAAATTGGGAATGATCGGTTTAGGCACAATGGGCCGGAACTTATTATTAAACATGGCTGATAAAGGCTTCTCCGTAACAGGTTACGATAAAGACAGAAAAATGATCTCGAAACTTGAAGAAGAAGGCAAGAAACACAACTTAGAAGGATTTGATGATATTGAAAGCTTTATTTCTAGCTTACAAACACCACGTACATTAATCCTATTAGTACCAGCCGGACCAATTGTAGATAGCGTTATTGCAGAACTAAAACCACTTTTAAGCAAGGGCGATATTATTATCGATAGTGGAAACTCACATTTTACCGATACCAATCGCCGTGTTGACGAATTGGAAAAAGATGGTTTACATTTCTTCGGAATGGGTATTTCTGGTGGTGAAGAAGGTGCACGTTTTGGTCCGAGTATGATGCCAGGTGGCGATAAACAAGCTTATAACGTAGTTAAAGATGTTTTTGATGCAGTAGCTGCAAAAGTTGGAACCGATCCATGCGTAACCTATATTGGCCCTGGTGCTTCTGGCCACTTTGTTAAAATGGTACATAATGGAATCGAATATGCCATTATGGAGCTTATTGCTGAGGTTTATGGCATTCTTAAAAATGGCTTAGGCTATTCAAACGATGATATATATAAGGTTTTCAAAAAATGGAACGAAGGTAGATTGCAATCATTCTTATTAGAAATTACTGCCGAAATTTTTCTTTTTAAAGATACGGAAACACAAAACGATCTTTTAGATCAGATTAAAGATGAAGCACGCTCAAAAGGCACCGGAAAATGGACTTCGGAGGTTTCAATGGAACTTCAATTACCTGTACCAACCATTAACGAAGCTGTTTCTAACCGTGATTTATCTAAATTCAAAAAACTAAGGGTTTCTTTAGAGGAGGCTTTTGGCAAAAAAGACACCAAAATTGCTGTTACTATTGATGAACTGGAAGATGCATTTTACTTCTCTATGATCAGTGCTTATGCACAGGGTATGCATTTACTGGTTCAGGCTTCAAAAGAATACCAATACGATTTACAGTTACAGGAAATTGCTAAAATCTGGCGCGGTGGCTGTATCATCAGGGCTAAATTTTTAGAAGATATTTATCAGGCTTACGATAAAAACAACGCTTTAGAACATTTATTTGGCGATGCCGGTATCCAGAATATTATCAAAGGTACTTTATCTGGTACACGCAAAACAATTAGTGCATGTATCAATTCCGGTTTGGGTATCCCTGCATTTGCGTCTACCCTAACCTATTTCGATACCATTACCACAGCTAGAATGCCTTCTAACTTAATCCAGGCACAAAGAGATTTCTTTGGAGCACACACCTTCGAGCGTATCGATAAAGATGGTGTTTTCCATGCTGATTGGAATAAATTATCATAACCTATTAGATTCACGAACAAGAACATAAAATGAAAACCAAAACCGCATTAAACCCTACCATTTTTGTAATATTTGGTGGAACAGGTGATTTAAACAAAAGAAAATTAGCACCTGCCCTATATAATTTATTTATTGAGGGTTACATGCCAGATAAATTTGCCATTATTGGTACCGGTAGAACCGAATTTACCGACGATAGCTACAAAGCTGCTTTAGAAGATGCTGTAAACCAGTTTTCTCGCAGCGGAAAAGTAAAAAAAGAGAAATGGGACGATTTTGCAAAGACGATGAGTTACTGTCCT
Organism: Pedobacter sp. ISL-64; assembly: GCF_018613605.1. Lineage (GTDB taxonomy): Bacteria > Bacteroidota > Bacteroidia > Sphingobacteriales > Sphingobacteriaceae > Pedobacter. The sequence continues at coordinate 203,409 of NZ_JAGGPU010000008.1, forward strand.
ACCGATTTTGCCCAGCCAAAAACTTTCGAAAACCTTAAAGCAACTGTAGAAAAATATCAAAAAGAATTTGGAGTCGGAACACAGGTAATTTTCTATCTGGCAGTTGCACCTAATTTCTTCCCGATTATTGCTGAATGTTTGCAGAAATATAAACTTACGCAAGATGAAGACAATAGCCGTATCGTTATCGAAAAACCTTTCGGCCATGATTTAGAATCAGCAAAAGAGCTGAATACATTATTGAGCACCATTTTTACCGAAAAGCAAATCTATCGCATCGATCATTATTTGGGTAAAGAAACCGTACAAAACATGATGGCTTTCCGTTTTGCCAATGCATTGTTCGAGCCGTTATGGAACAGATCTTATATTGATCACGTTCAAATTTCGGTAACCGAGCAGTTAGGCGTGGGCGATCGTGGAGGTTATTACGAAGGTTCTGGTGCTTTAAGAGATATGATTCAGAATCACCTGTTGCAATTGCTTTGTTTGGTTGGAATGGAAGCGCCAATTAATTTCGATGCCGATGAAATCAGGAACCGTAAGGTGGAGGTTTTAAGAGCAATGCGTCCTTTTTCTGCTGAAGATATCCGTTTTCATACTGTTCGGGGTCAATATAGTAAAGGTTGGGTTGAAGGTAAGGAAGTTCCTGGATACCGTCAGGAAAAAGGTGTTGATGCACATTCTAATACCGAAACTTTTGCTGCTGTTAAATTCCATATCGATAACTGGAGATGGCAAGGTATTCCTTTCTATTTAAGAACTGGAAAACGCTTAAACCAAACTTCATCTTTAATTACCATTCAATTTAGAGATGTTCCGCATCAGATTTTCTCATCAGGTGTAACCGAAAACTGGCAACAAAACAGGTTAGTAATCAGCATACAGCCAGAAATGAGTATCCGTATGCAGGTACAGGCCAAAAGACCTGGATTGGATATGGTATTGAATCCTGTTGATATGGTTTTCGATTATAAAGGAACTTACGAGGGTGATACCCCTGAGGCTTACGAAACCTTATTATTGGATGCAATGATGGGTGACCAAACCTTGTTTATGCGCGGCGATCAGGTAGAAACGGCATGGGAACTGGTCATGCCGATTTTAAATACTTGGGAAAGCAAAAAATCAATCAACTTCCCTAACTACCCTGCCGATAGCTGGGGACCAGAAGAAGCTGAAGCACTTATTGCAAGAGATGGTTTCCACTGGTTTAACCTGCCATTGAAGAATAAGGAATAAATTTTTACTCAGGTCGTCACCCTGAATTTATTTCAGGGTCTTGTTCGAGATAGATGCTGAAATAAATTCAGCATGACGGCCCTTATTAGTTACAAAATGAATCTACTCATATACAAAACATTAGAAGAACTGAATCAGGATCTGGCAGATTATGTAATTAAAATTGCAGAAATGTCTATCGAAGAAAACGACCGTTTCAATTTCGTACTTACAGGCGGTAGTTCTCCTAAAGCACTTTACCATTTTCTTGCTACCGAAGGGCAGCACAGAATTGATTGGGAAAAAGTATATTTTTTCTTTGGCGATGAGCGTAATGTTCCTGCCAGCGACGATAACTACAACGGACTAATGGCAAAAAAAACCATTTTAGATCCACTAGGTATTGCAGCAGACCATATTTTTTACGTTGATACCACTTTGGCTCCAGAAAAAGCAGCTATCGAATATAAAAAAGCAATCGATAAACACTTTAACGGTGAAGATCTAATTTTCGATTTAATCCTTTTGGGTATGGGCGATGATGCACATACGGCTTCGATTTTCCCACACACCACTTTGGTTAAAGATGAAGAAGTAAATGTGGCTTCAGTTTATGTAGAGAAATTGGATACGTACCGCATCAGTTTTACAGCACCGTTAATCAACAAAGCCGATAATGTAGCATTTTTGGTTTTTGGGGAGAATAAAGCCGAAGCTTTAAAACATGTTATTGGCGATGAGCAAAAAGATGTTGCAACTTACCCTTCACAGTTAATTGATCCGATTGATGGAAAATTAACCTGGTTTACCGATGAGGCTGCAACAAAATTACTAGAAGATTAAAGATAATGATGTCTGAAGAAAAACATTTGTCAGACTTTTTAAACGGAAAAACGGAATATACCCTAGGGTTATTCCGTTTTTTTATTGAGCAATTAGCTGAACTCGGAGAAATTAATCTGCGGACTACAAAATCCATGATTGCAATCGAATCAAAAACAGGATTTGCATATATTACGCAATTGGGTAAAAACTTTATTCATGTGATTATTCCTTTCAATCAACCGTATGAAAACAATCTGTGCTTCACTAAAATTGCACAGGTGCCAGGAACGAATCAATTTAATCATCATTTGAGGATCTTCTTTAAAGAAGACGTCAATGATGAAGTGAAAAGCTTTTTAAGGATGGCGATGAAACGAAATACGTCACCCTGAACTTGTTTCAGGGTCTATAATGTACTGTGGTAATTTTCAAGGTAAAAGATCCTGAAACAAGTTCAGGATTTTGATAGATTTCTCCGCTTCGGTCGAAATGACGATCAAGTAGCTTAATTTAATCCAATTTCTCCTCAATCAACAACTTAATAATCCCATCGGCCATACCCACTTTAGGTACATAAATCTGTTTTATACCAGTCCATTTCATTAAGGTTAAATAAATCTCACAAGCCGGGATAATTACGTCTGCACGATCGGGATTTAAGCCCAGCGTATTAATTCTTTCTTTTAATGAATAACTGATTAACTTGTTGTACATCGAATTTAACTTCTGCAAAGACAAAGGCGCATTTTCTTTTTCATCCGACATGCGGAACAATTTATTGATATTACCACCAGTACCTATACCTGCCAAATGTTTATAGGCTTTTGTATGCTCTTTTACCCAATCTTTCATTTCTTCCCAGGTTTCTTCCTTATCCTGGTTATCGAGCATCCTGATTGTACCAATATTGAAGGATCTTGATGCTTCTGGAGCACCTTTTACAAAAACTGACAGTTCGGTACTACCCCCACCCACATCAATATATAGGTAATTTTTATTTTCGTCTAACTCTTCTTCAATGTGGTTAGCGTAAATAATATTTGCTTCCCGCTGCCCCTCAATAATCTCTAAAGTAACGTCTGCTTCCTTTTTAATCAGCTTAACAATATCTTCTCCATTACGGGCCTCACGCATGGCAGATGTTGCACAGGCTAAATATTCCGAAACATGATAAACATCCATCAGATTTTTAAAAGCAGTCATGGTTTTTACCAGATCTGCAGATTTTTTTTCCGAAATATATTGATCTAAGAATGCGTCATCTCCCAACCGGAGCGGTACACGTATTAGGGTGTTCTTTTTGTACTTATATTTTCCGTCTTGTTTGCTAATATCAGCAATGAGTAATCTCACCGCATTCGAACCGATATCTATAGCTGCGTATCTTAACATTATGATTGATGCTTGGTTTTTAAATAGTTGTAGATGTCTACCTGCGCCCTTATCTTTTTACTTAATCTGTTTTTATGGTATTTATTATTGTTCGAAGCATTAATCTGCCTCGATTTGGTATTATCCTGCAGTTGCAGATCGATGATATCCTGTATCTCCTGCTTCACATCATGATCCAGGACTGGAAAACCTACTTCTACGCGATGTTCGAAATTCCTGCTCATTAAATCTGCCGATGACAAATACATATCGTTTTTACCATTATTACCAAAAATATAAACCCTGGCATGCTCCAAAAACTTATCGATAATACTGATGGCGGTAATATTTTCACTAAAGCCTTTCACACCTGGTACCAAACAGCAGATACCACGGATAATCAGCTGAACTTTAACCCCAGCATTGCTCGCATCGTAAAGTTTGGCAATAATTCCTTCATCCGCTAAACTATTTACCTTTAACATGATGTAAGCAAGTTTACCCTGTTTAGCATTCCTGATTTCGCGGTTAATAAAATTGACCAGTTTCGAACGGCTCTCCAGCGGCGAAACAATCAGGTGTTTAAATCCCTTCGTTACGGTACGTTTGCTCAACGCATCAAAAAGTTTTACCAGATCGTTGGTAATCTCTTTCTTTGCGGTGAAAATACTATGGTCGCAGTATAAACCTGCGGTTTTCTCATTAAAGTTGCCTGTAGCCAAATTTGCATAATAAACAGGCTTATCTTTTTCGATCCGTTTAACCAGACAAATTTTAGAGTGTACTTTATAATCGGTTAAACCGTAATTTACTTTAACCCCTTCTTCCATTAAACGGCTGGTCCAAAAAATATTGGCCTGCTCATCAAAGCGGGCTTTAAGCTCCAATACAACAGAAACAGCTTTACCATTTTTAGCGGCGTTGATTAAGGCATTGATTACTTTTGAATTTTCGGCTAACCGATATAAGGTAATCTGTATTTCAGTTACTTTGGGATCAATGGCGGCTTCACGCAAGAACAAAATAATATAATCGTACGATTGGTAGGGTAAATTTACCAAATAATCGCGCTGGGCAACTTTATTGAACATACTTTGGGTTCTGTGCAAGTCGTGAACCTTCAGTGGCACATTGGGCGCGTATTCCAATTCCTTTTTACCGACATTTGGAAAGGAGATAAAATCGCCGAATTTATGATACCGGTTACCTGGAATTAGACTTTCTGCCTCGAGTTTAAGTTTATTCACCAAAACAGTAAGCATACTTAAAGGCATCGCCGAATCATAAAGCAAACGCATTGGTTTCCCTTTTTTACGTTTTTCTAAACTGCTTTTTAAATCTTCGATAAATTTATCATTAATATTTTTATCAATATCTAATTCGGCATCCCGTGTTAACTGGATTGAATAAGCCTCTAAATTATCGTAAGTAAAAACATAAAATATATCATCTAAACAATACCTGATAATGTCTTCGGCAAGAATAATAAACTTTAAATCGTTTGTTTCTGGCAGTGCCAAAAACCGCGGTAAATTGGGTGGGATTTCAATCAGGGCATATTTCTCCCTAACTTTTGTATCCTTTTTCGAAAGTTTAACAAAAAAGTAAAGATAGCGGTCTTTCAGTTCTGGAAAAGGTTTATCCATATCCAGCATAATGGGAACCAGGTTAGATAAAATCTTATCCCTGAAATGATTTTTAACAAATTCTCCCCTGCTTACATTCAGTTGGGTATCGTTTAAGATAAAAATCCTGTTTTGAGCAAGTTCGTTTATTAGGGTAGCCTGAAAAAGCTGGTCGAATTTTCTTTCTTGTTTTACAACGATGTTTTTAATCTCATTCAGAATTTTCTTTGGATTAAATCCCAAAAGTGCTTTGGCCTTATCGTTCAGATTGGTTAGCCGGGTCATGGTGGCCACTCGCACACGGTAAAATTCCTCTAAATTTGAAGAAAATATAGATAGAAATTTAATCCGTTCAATCAGCGGAACCGTTTCATCGGCAGCTTCTTGCAGTACACGTTCGTTAAAGTAAAGCCAACTGATTTCGCGGTTTAAAAAAGGGATCTTCTTATTGCTCATTTAAAAAAATAAAAAATCCCTGCCAAAACAGGGATGCTCAAAACTGCACATTAATTTGTTAAATTGATGTTAATTCATTTACACGTTAACGTTAACAAATTTATTTTTTAGTAGGTGTTTTCGTCACATTCTTAACCACTGGCGTAGCTTTAGCAACTGTTTTTTTAACAGCTGTTGCAGCCTTTGCTGGAGTCGCAGTCGGAGTTACTGCCTTTTTAATTGCTGTAGCAGCGTTTGCTGGTGCTTTAACCACCGTACTTGCCGCCTTTTTAGCAACTGTTGTGGCTTCCTTTACCACTTCTTTTGCTTCTGCAACTGGTTTTGCCAGTACTTTTTCTGCTTTTTCTTCTGTTTCTATAGCTGCTACTTTAATGCTTTGTACTACTGGTTTAGCCTTTGCAATAGCTTTTTTAACCACTTTTTGAGCAGATTTTTCAGACTTACTTACAGCTTTGGCAACTGGTTTCTTCGCTGCTTTTGCCTTCTCTTTTGATGCATGTAATAAATCATCAATTTTTTGTCCTACATCAGCCTTTACGATGGTAAATTTCTTGGTTAATTTTTTAGCCACCCGTTTACTAGCCTTACCCACCTCCGCACTGATTTCCGATACATCATGACCTAAACTTTTGATCACATCTAAGAACTTATCGGTGATCGATTGCTCTAACTGTTTCTTCACTTCTTTTTTGGTGATCTTTTTTTGAGACTTCGGCTTAGTGGTTTTCATATTATTTTTCGTTTTTTTGTGAGGATGGATTAATTTCTATTAAATCTACTTATTTTTTTACTTTAAAGCTAAAACCATGCCTTCTTTTGATATTGTAAGTAAAGTTGACGCGCAGACACTCGATAACGCGATTAACAATGCTAAAAAAGAAATTCTTAACCGATTCGACTTTAACGGATCAAAAAGCACCATCGATCTGGATAAAAAAACCAATGTGGTAACCATTGTTACTGAAGATGATATGCGATTAAAAGCCATCGAAGGTTCGATTATCTCGAGGATGATGAAACAGAATTTAGATCCGCAAAGTTTAGATTTTGGCGATGAGCACCAAGCTTCTGGTAATATGATCAGAAAAGAAATTAGTATTAAAGAGGGTTTAGATAAAGAAGCGGCCAAAAAAGTTGTGGCAAAGATCAAAGCCAGTGGATTAAAAGTTCAGCCTGCTATTATGGATGATCAGGTGCGCGTAACCGCAAAAAAAATCGACGATCTCCAAGCGGTAATGAATCTTTGTAGAAATGAAGATTTTGGTCAGCCGTTACAGTTTATTAATATGCGCAATTAGTAAGGTTAACGGTCTAAACTGGTTAAGATTACTTCTATCAGTTAAACAATTAACCGATTAACCATTCAACTCATGGAAATCAGCGAAAACGGTTTTATACTTTCCGATAAAAAAGAACTTTTAGATATAGAAGCCATACATCATTATTTAAGTGTAGAATCCTATTGGGCAAAAGGCATCCCTTTTGATACCGTTAAACGTTCTATTGAAAACTCGCTTTGTTTTGGCATTTACAAAGGAACAGAACAGGTAGGTTTCGCCCGTTGGGTAACCGATAAAGCTACTTTTGCATGGCTTTGCGATGTGTACGTGAAAGAAAGTTACCGTGGTTTGGGCTTATCAAAAAAGATGATGTCGTTTATGATCTTCCACCCCGATTTACAGGGCTTGAGGCGTTACCAATTGGCGACTTTAGATGCACATGGCCTATATGAACAATTTGGTTTTTCGCCAATTAAAAATCCAGAAAGCCAAATGGGCATCGTTATTCAAAACGTATATAGTAAGGCATTAGAATAGATATAAAACCTTTTTTCAACTCTCTTGTTTTTCATACACATCAAAACATAGAGAAAACATGAAAAAGATATTTTTATTATCCACTGCTTTTGCCCTGGCACTTTCATTTCAGGCTTGTCAAACTGCAGACAAGAAATCGGCAACCACAAAAGACAGTGTTGCTGGCGATACCAATATGGTAAATGGCAACCATGCTACAGGAGCTGAAAGTACAGAATCGGGTGTTGATGAAGCGGGTGCAACTTTTTTAAGAAAAGCAGCAATTGGAGGTATCATGGAAGTTGAAGCCGCTAAGATTGCGCAGAAAAATGCAAAAAGTGCTGAAGTGAAAGATTTCGCCGCTAAAATGTTGACTGATCACACAAAAGCCAATACAGAGCTGAAAGCTTTGGCTGTAAACAAAAAAGTAATCACCCCTGATGCATTGCCGGCCGAAGATCAGATTCATTTGGATGAAATGAAGAAAATGACAGGTACAGCTTTTGATAAACATTATATGGTTATGATGGTTACTGATCATGAAAAAACAGTAGCCTTATTTAAACTGGGGATGCAAAACCGCGATCAGGCAATTAAAAGCTGGGCGGGTAACACTTTAAGTGTAATCGAATCACATGATGAAATGGCTAAAAAAATCGTTACCAACATGAAATAAACAGAGGCGAATTTTGCTTTAAAGACCAAAATCCTGAATAATGAATTTCAGGATTTTTTTCGTTACCAAAATGTGTCAAAAACATCATTTTTAATACAATTTCTTCCAATAAAAAAATTAAAATTAACTTCCGCCGTTTAATACAAAAATACATAAATGAATAAGAGTAGAATTTTTAGCGCGCTGTTAAGTGTTGCGCTTGTAAGTGCGGTACCAACTTTGGTCAATGCGCAAAAAGCCAATTGGCAAAATCTTGATCTTAAAAGTGATAGTACATTCGGAATCAGTACCGAAAAAGCATATAAAGAACTTTTAAAAGGTAAAAAATCTGTTAAGGTTATCGTAGCAGTTAATGATGGCGGCGTAGAAGCTACCCATGAAGACTTAAAACGAATCATGTGGGTAAATACCAAAGAGATAGCCGGCAATGGCAAGGACGATGATAAGAATGGTTATATCGATGATATAAATGGCTGGAACTTTATTGGCAGCCCTAAAGAGTCAGTAAACTTCGAAACCTTAGAATTAACCCGTTTGGTTCGTCGCGATCAGGCACGTTTTGCCAATACCACAGATGCAAATGTAGTAGAAAAAGATAAAAAGGATTTCGAAATTTTTAAAGCAGAAAGAGCCGACTTAGAAAAACAATTGGCAGAAGCCAGGGAAAATTTGGCAGGTATTACTGGTTTTAAAACAGCTTTAGATGCTGTGGTAAAGAAAATCGGTAAAGAAAACCCAACCGTAGAAGATTTTAAAAACTTCAAACCTTCTACAGAGGTTGAAGGCAGGATCCAAAATATACTAAGCCAGCAATTAGAAAAAGGCAACTTCAAAGATTTTTACGAAGATCAGATTACAGAAGGATTTGATTATTATAGTCGCCAGGTTAATTACAACTTAAATCTTGATTATGATCCGCGCGCTATTGTTGGCGATGACCCGAACAATGTTAAGGAGAAATTTTATGGCAATAACGATGTTGCAGGTCCTGATGCGATGCACGGCACACACGTAGCCGGTATCATTGCGGCTGATAGAACCAACAAACTTGGTATTTTAGGTGTAGCGGATAACGTTGCCATTATGGGTGTTCGTTGTACGCCAAATGGTGATGAAAGGGATAAAGATGTTGCTAATGCTATTCGTTACGCTGTTGATAACGGTGCAAAAGTAATCAACATGAGTTTTGGCAAGGCTTATAGCTGGGACAAAGCCATCGTTAATGAGGCTATGAAATATGCGGTATCTAAAGATGTATTGATCGTTCAGGCGGCGGGTAACGAAAACAAAAATATCGATGTAGAAAATAATTTCCCTAACCACAAAGATTTAGATGAGAAAACTATTGCATCGTGGATTACCGTTGGTGCTTCAGGCCCTAAAGATGATGAAACACTAAAAGCCAGTTTCTCTAATTTCGGCAAAACCCAGGTAGATGTTTTTGCTCCAGGCGTTCAGATTTATTCTACTGTACCGGGTTCTAAATACAAAAATTTAGACGGAACCAGTATGGCCTCTCCTGTTGTAGCTGGATTAGCAGGATTAATCCGCTCTTATTATCCAAAATTAACTGCAGCGCAGGTAAAAGAAATCATTGTTAAATCGGTTACCAAAGTTAACCATAATGTAACGTATGCTAAAGGCGAAGAACCTGGTGCAGAAAAAGTTTCTATCCCATTCTCTGATCTTTGTATCAGTGGCGGAATTGTTAATACTTACAATGCATTAAAGCTAGCGGCAACTTACTCAGGTAAAGCAGTTGCGAAATAATTTTTCTGTTTGTCATTCTGAGGGATAATTTATTGTATAAAATCAATATTAATACAATAGAATTTAAAGGGAATAAATCTCCTCAGATTATCGTCATTGCGAGAAGGCTTTTTCAGCCGACGAAGTAATCTTTATCGCAGAATCCCTAGCATGAAAGATTGCTTCGTCGTTCCTCCTCGCAATGACGACTTTTTTTTTGGATTCTGTCAATGGTAGCGAAGTCGAAGAATCTTCATAAAAAATGCGTCCTGATGTAAATCGGGACGCATTTTTTGTTTAGGATAATTAGAGAAGTCAAGTTTTTGGACTGTCCCCAGAAGTTTGGACGCTTTATGGGGGCAGTGCATTTTAAAACTTGACTTCTCTGGATTTGAACGAAATACCTAAGCCAGTATCTTATCGGGCGTTATCGGCAATGTCCTGATCCTCTTTCCAGTAGCATTAAAAACAGCATTGGCTACAGCGGCAGAAAAACCGATCAATGCAATTTCACCCATTCCTTTTGCACCCATTGGATTAATGTAAGGATCGGGTTTATTGATAAAGTTAACATCAATCTCTGGTACATCGGCATTTACCGGAACATGGTAATCGGCAAAATTATTATTGATATATCTTCCATAACGGTGGTCGATAATAGATTCTTCGGTTAAAGCCATACCAATACCGCCAACAGCACCACCGAGCATCTGGCTTCGGGCCGTTTTTGGACTTACAATGGTACCGGAATCGCCTACAGAAACGATTTTACTCACTTTTACTACACCAGTAAGCGCATGAACCTTTACCTGCACAAAGTGAATGGAAAACGAATACATAGAGTAATTATCCCTTTCCTTTCCCCCTTGACTTTCTTTGGTTACTTCTATTTGCGGAAGATTATTCTTTTTTAAAACATCAACAAAATTAGCCGTTGCATCCATATTCGAATTTGCAGCCAGTTCTGCGATGGCTGATTTTAACGCTACGCAAACATCATTCACTGCAGAGCCTACTGTAGATAATGTTGCCGAACCACCTTGGCTAGGTGCTGGTGGCAAAGAAGAATCACCCAATTCGAATGTAATTTTATTTACAGGGATCTTCATCAGTTTATTAGCGATTAAAGTCATGCCAGTTCCTGTTCCCGGGCCGATATCGCTGGTTGCACTTTGCAAAAGCAGTGATCCATCAGCCTTTAAAATACCCTTAACACTTGCTTTACCTCTATTGGCGTTAAAAACCCCAACACTTACGCCATAACCTGTTTGCCATGGTCCTTCAGTCAAACTGCCAGGTTTATTTTTCCGGTTGCTCCACCCTATTTTTTCTGCGCCGATTTTATAGGCTTCTTTAATGTTTTTGCTCGAAAAGGGTTTGTTTTTCTGTTGATCGGTTTCAGGATCATTTTTGATTCTGAAATCCAATGGGTCCATATCAAGGGCATGTGCCATTTCATCAATTGCACTTTCCAGGGCAAAAGCTCCTGTAGCCTCTCCTGGACCACGCATCCATATTGGAACGCCAAGATCTACGGGAACAATGGCATAAGCCGTATTTACGTTATCGCATTGATACATAAACTTCGCCATGTTTACCACGCCTTCGGTAAAGTTCTCGTAAGTAGAAGTTTCGCCATAAGCCCTGTGTGTAATCCCCGTTAATTTACCATCTTTATTTGCGCCCAAACCAATGGTTTGTATAGCTGCCGGCCGATTACCGACCATGGTAAACATCTGCATCCTGGTAATCACCACTTTTACAGGTTTACCAATATGTTTAGAGGCCATTACCGTTGCGATTTCTAATGGCCATGTGCGTAAAGCCATTCCAAAACCACCGCCAACAAACTCCGAATTTACCTGAATATTCTCCATTGGAATTTTAAAAACATTTGCAATGGTACCCTGAGTAGCTTTTACACCTTGTGTTTTGGCATAAACGGTAAGCTGGTTATTTGGCCTCCAATCGGCGATAATTCCGTGCAGTTCCATCGGGTTATGCGTTTCGATAGGCAGGAAATATCTTTCTTCGAGCTTCACCTCTGCTGTTTTATAAGCGTTTTCTATGCCACGTTTATAGTCGGCCTGACCTTGAAGTTTCTTTGCTTTAGGATCTTTTAAAGCTTTTTCAAAATCGGTGTTAAAATCCTCTTTAGCATAAGTTGCTTTAACCAATGAAGCCGCATAAGTTGCCCTTTCGAAGGTATTGGCCACTACAATTGCGATTGGCTGTCCATTGTAGAAAATTTTGTCGGTATAAAAAATTTTCATCTGTGAACCGCCTTCCTGCTCGTACGCAGCTGCCGATGGCTTATTTAAATGCGAAATCACAGCGATTACACCTGGTGCTTTTTCAGCCGCCTTGGTATCGAGCGCTGTAATTTTTCCTTTGGTAATGGTACTGGTTACCAAAACACCATAGGTTAAACCCGGCAGTTCGTATTCCGCAAAATATTTAGCTTGCCCCGTAACTTTTAAAATTCCATCTACGCGGTCGTTGTCGTCTTTTAAAATTCTCTTTTCCATAACTAAGCTTTAGATTTTGCAAGATTCAACGCCTCGATTATTGTATTGGGTGCCAGTTTAAGTTTAAAGTCATTTCCTCCAAAACCTTTTGCATCCTTCATGGCCAACTGGGCTGCCTGTTCAAAATTCGATAAGGTGGCTTCTTTTCCTTTTAAGAAATTTTCGGATGCCGTTAAACGCCAGGGTTTATGCGCTACTCCACCCATTGCTAAACGAATATCGGTAATTTTATTATTGCTGAGCTCAAATGCTACAGCTACAGAAACGAGTGCAAAAGCATAAGAAGCCCGGTCCCTAACTTTAAGATAATGATAGTTTTTGGCAAGGTTATTCACCGGAATTTCCAAACGGATAATCATTTCGTCTGCTTTTAAGTTATTGTCTAACTGCGGAGTATCTCCTGCCAGGCGATGAAAATCTTTAAATGACAGTTTACGTTCTCCTTTAGCATTGGCCACCACCACTTCAGCATCCAAAGCCGTTAATGCTACACACATATCGCTTGGATGAACGGCAATACATTTCTCTGAAGTCCCGAAAATAGCATGCATGCGGTTAAAACCTTCCATGGCACCACAGCCTGTACCGGGTTGGCGTTTATTACAAGGCATTTCGGTGTCGTAAAAATAACCACAACGAGTACGCTGCATCATATTACCACCAACAGTAGCTACGTTTCTCAGTTGGGCAGATGCGCCCGCTTGTAAAGCCCAGGAAAGTAATGGTAGTTTCTCTTTGATCAAGGCATGATCTGCAACTGCAGAATTAGAAGCCAAAGCACCAATATGGATTTTATTTCCAATCAGCTCGATCTGTTTTAATGGAACATGGTTGATATCGATGAGTTTTTCGGGCGCCGTAACGCCTCTTTTCATCAGATCGATCAGGTTTGTTCCACCCGCCAAAAATTTGGCGTTTTTATCTTTTACCAATAAAGCAATTGCTGATTTTGCCGTGGTTGTTCTTAAATATTGAAAATTGATCATACCGTTTCACCTCCTTCCTTAACCTCAATAATTGCATCAACTATATTAGGATAAGCACCGCATCTACAGATATTTCCACTCATATATTCACTTATTTCTGCTCTCGAACCCGTATGCCCTTCGCGTACACAGGCCACGGCCGACATAATCTGTCCCGGCGTACAATAGCCACATTGAAAACCATCATGCTTGATAAATGCAGCCTGCATAGGATGCAAAGTATCGCCATTGGCCAAACCTTCAATCGTGGTAATTTTCTTTCCCTCATTCATCACAGCTAAACTGAGGCATGAATTTACCCTTTGTCCATCAACATGAACGGTACAAGCACCACACTGGCCATGGTCGCATCCTTTTTTAGTCCCTGTTAGGTGTAATTCTTCGCGCAAATAATCTAAAAGCGTTACCCTGGGCTCAACCGTAGTTTGATAGGCTTTATTATTTACCGTAAGTTTTAATGGGATTTTCTCAAAAAGTTGAGCGAAACGTTCATCGGCATTGCTTTCTGCTGCTTTAACCGCAACGCCAGGCGTTAGTGCAATGGCTGTAATTACCGAACTTTTTTTGAGGAAATCGCGCCTGCTATCACCCTGATTTGGTTTCTGATCGGAAGATTTCATAATTGGATATTTAGATATTGGGATGTACTCCTAAGTTCGTAATTCTAAAGCACAGAATTTAGCAATTCAGAAATTTAGAATTATTCTATCGTTAATATTTTGCATAACTCATTAGAAATAAATCATTAACAAAATAATTTCCAAAATGTTCAACCAATTTATACTTTTATAACATGGACAACGTAAAACCACTTCCCGATTTATCAGCAGAAGAACAACGCGTTTTAGGCGCATTAATAGAAAAAAGCCGCACCACGCCCGATTATTACCCAATGACTTTGAACAGTTTAACTGCTGCATGCAACCAAAAAAGCTCAAGAAATCCGGTGGTAAATTACGATGAGGAAACCATAACTTTAACGCTAAACCAACTAAAAATAAAAGGTTTAATCTCCACTGCTACAGGAGGATCGAGTCGCGCAACTAAATACAAACATAATCTGGCCATTGTTTATCCTTTATTACCTTCGGAGCTGGCCATTATCTGCCTTTTACTTTTACGCGGACCATTAACGCCTGGTGAAATCAATAGCAATTCGGGAAGATTATATGAATTTGAAAGCATAGAAGAAGTCTTAGAACAGCTTCAGAAACTATCAGATGAAGAACCAGCATTTGTAAAACAACTGGCAAAAAAAACTGGTCAAAAAGAGGCCCGTTTTGTTCATCTTTTAGGCGAACAGGCCGAAACTACTGTAGAACCTGAAACCGAAACAATAAGCACACCGCAATTCGATCCTACTGAATTGGAAAACAGAATAGAAAAACTAGAACTGGAAATTGAAGAATTGAAAGAACTGGTTAATTTATTAATGGACAAGTAGGTTCACTGGTTCATTAGCCATTGGTTCATTGGTTTCTAACCCATTGGCATAACCCAAAGCGATTGTCGGTCTGAGCGAGACGCTAAGGCCAGTGCAGGTTATTGGCGTAGCTTTTCAGGCGGTCGTCATTCCCACGCAGGTGGGAATTTTAAAGCTTACTGCATTACGATTCGCAATCAACCCGATAGCAGGAGCTCACAACGACACAAGACAAAAAAAAAGTGTTTGGTGAGCCACCAAACACTAAATAAATAATCAAGTATGAACCTGATTAAGCCTCATATTTTTTAAAAATAGTACTCGCGGTGTGACCACCAAAACCAAATGTGTTATTTAAAACATAATTGATCTCCTTTTTAATACTTTCTCCCAACACAAAATTCAATCCTTTTGGAATGTTTTCGTCCAGATTTTTGGTATTAATAGTAGGTGGCACCACATTATCTCTGATCGATAAAACACTGATTACACTTTCTACCGCTCCCGCAGCACCAAGTAAATGACCTGTCATCGATTTTGTTGCGCCAATTATAACTGGCAAACCATTAAACACAGTATTAATTGCCTGTAATTCACTTAAATCACCTAAACCAGTTGAAGTGGCGTGTGCATTAATATAATCGATTTTATCAGCAGTAATTCCTGCATCTTTTAAAGCTTTTGTCATACCCAAAGCCGCACCAATCCCATCAGGAGGCGTTCCGGTTAGGTGGTATGCATCAGCAGCCATTCCACCACCAATAATTTCGGCATAAATGTGGGCACCGCGTGCTAAAGCATGATCCAGATCTTCTAAAACCAATGCACCTGCACCTTCGCTCATTACAAAACCATCTCTATCGGCATCAAAGGGTTTAGAAGCCCCTTGTGGATCCTCGTTATTTTTAGATAAAGCCTGAGCGGCATTAAAGCCACCTACAGATGACTTGGTTAACGCAGCTTCAGAACCACCGGCAATCATTACACTTGCTTTTCCTAAACGAATGGTATCAAAAGCATTGATAATGGCAGTATTAGATGATGCACAAGCAGATACGGTACAATAATTTGGTCCACGCAATTTATGACGGATGGAAATGGCTCCGGCGGCAATATCGACAATCATTTTTGGAATGAAATAAGGATTAAATCTTGGTGTCCCATCACCTGCATGAAATTCTTCCAACTGCGCTTCAAAAGTACCGATCCCGCCGTTTCCGGTTGCCCAGATTACGCCAACTTCAGCCAATTGATCATCGGTCATTGCAGTAAAATCTAACCCTGCATCCTTTATCGCCTGATCGCTCGATCCGATTGCATATTGGGTAAAAAGGTCATACTTTTTAATTTCTTTTTTCTCCAGGTACTCTTCAGGATTAAAATCCTTTACCTCGCCCGCAAAACGGGTTTTGAATTTACTGGCATCAAATTTTGTAATGGCACCAATGCCGCTTTTTCCGGCCAAGATCTGTTGCCAGAATTGCTCAACGGTATTACCAAGTGGCGTTATAGCACCTAAACCTGTTACTACTACTCTTTTCATTTTAATAATTTTTAGTCAATATTCTTGAATAAATAATCGACCAACGATTGTACCCTTGGAGCAATAATTAATATAGCAGGAATGGCTACGATATAAGAAATGCCCCATGATTTCAACCAAACTGTAATAAAGGTCGATGTAAATCCAAGATTTACACTTATTGCTGCGAAAGTAACTATTCCTGTAGTGAAAACCGCCATAATAGATGCAAAAGCTACCTTCTTTTTCATTCCAGTTACATGATTAATTTTGAACAGAATCGATCCAGGCTTTTCTATTTGCATTCATCACATTTAAAGCATCAACCGGCGATTGTCTGAACAACTCATAAATCTTTGCAGTATCACCTACCCTAATTTCAAACTCATCATTGGCTAAAGCCGCCAACAGATCATCCGCAACAACCGATGGTTTAATGCCGTTATGACCGCCAATTTCTTTTGAGAATTCGGTATCCACCAGTGGCGGCATCAATTCGAAAACCTTAACAGATGTTTCATCTAAACTCAATCTTAACGAAGTGCTGTAAGAATGTAATGCTGCTTTACTGGCCGCGTAAGTTGGCAAAGTAACTCCAGGAACATAAGCCACAATAGATGAAACGTTTACGATAGCTGATTCGAACTGTGCTTTTAAAACAGGCAACAATTTTTGATTGATCCTGATAATCGATAAATAATTGGTCAGCATTTCATCTTCTGCATTGGCAAAAGCATCCTGATTGGGATCAGCTAAATTGTATAGGATTGCTCTTCCTGCGTTGTTAATCACGATATTCAATTGAGGGAAATCAGCTTGGATGCGGGCTGCCAATTGATCTACATCCTCAGCCTTGCTTACATCAGAAAGAATGGTGGTTACATTTTGTAATGATGCAGCAGCCGCATCTAGCCGTTCCTGGTTTCTACCAGTAATAATTACATGATTATCTAAAGCAGTTAACTGTTTTGCAATTTCTAAACCGATACCAGCTGTTCCGCCGATCAATAAAACGGTATTTTGTGAAGTTTTCATTTTATATTTTTTTTTAAAATTTTAAGATTAAACAAGTGCTCACCGCGTGAGCATAAACGCTATTATTTTCATCAACTAATTGCGCTTCTACCTGGGCGGTACGTCCACCAAGGTTGATTACCTTGCCTACGGTTTTTAGTTTCCCGGTTTGGATGGTAACAGCTTTCAGGAAATTTATCTTCAGTTCTAAAGTGGTATATCCTTTTCCCGCAGATAAAAGGGAATGGACCGAACAGCCCATAGCCGAATCTAAAATAGCAGTGATTACCCCGCCATGCACAGTGCCGATTGGGTTGTAATGAAACTCCTGAGGTGTAAATTCGAAAACCACATTGCCCTTTTCGATCAGGCTTACACTAAAATCCAAGGTATGTAATAATGGCGGCAGCGGAAATTTATGATCGCTCATGGCCTGCAGGTAATCAACACCATCCATCTGCATAGCTTCCTTCGCTCCTTTCATAGGGTCTTCCCAAGTTATCATTCTGGTTCTTTTCATAATAAAATACCAATCGGTATATTTTAGTTTAAAATTTTTTAGCCGAGGCTATTGATATATTTTTTTAACGAATCCATAATTAAATTCCAGTGTGCAGGTTTTGCGGTCAACCTCGAAATCATAATGCCACCTTCTATTATAGCAATAATTGTTAATGCAACCTGCTCTGGATTGTGATCTGCATTGATTTCTTTGGTAGAAATACCTGATTCAACCAGTTTAGCAATTTTATTTTTCCAGCCTAAAACTGCTTTCAAAACTTTTTCCCGCAATTCGGGATGGGTATCATCAGCGTCAACTGCAGTATTTAAAACAGGGCAACCTCCTTCTGATACTGAACCATCGATAAATTTTTGGTAAATATTGATGTACACCAAAAGCTTATCCTTTACGCTGACTTGTTTGTTCATGTCAGCATCTATCCTTGATGAAACATTTTTCAGGTTATAATCAAAAGCCGCCAGCGCCACTTCATCCTTATTGGCGAAGTTACCGTAAATACTGCCTTTGGTTAAACCCGTGGCAGCAGTAATATCATTTAAAGAAGTGCCTGCATAACCTTTCATATTAAAAATAGGTGCGGTTTTCTCTACAATGAAATTTCTTGTTTTTTCTGCCTTAGTCATGTTCTTTTAAATTGACGATGCAAATATATACCAATCGGTATATTTAATGCAAATATTTTTATCACCGAAATCTCCTTTTAATTACAGCAATTCAATTTACGTTTGAATTTTGTAACTTTGATTTATGAACAAGCCGGAGACAATTGAAGATTTTTACCAGAACAAATTTAGTTTCTTACCAGACAACCTACAAAACGGCGTGGGGCACTTTAACGTTTTCAAGTTAGAAGATTGTTTAAGGGATGATCATAAGCCAATGAGTTATAATCGCAGGGATTATTACAAAATCTGCCTTACCCGCGGGCATAATGTTTACCATTATGCGGATAAAAGCATCGAAATCAATGGCACAGCTTTAATCTTCTTTAACCCACTTGTACCTTATACATGGGAACTGGCCAGTGGTAAACAAAGCGAGGTGACAGGCTATTTTTGTATTTTTACAGAAGCTTTTTTTACCGAAAAGATCCGCGGAAACATTGGGGATTTACCCATGTTCGTACCTGGCGGGAAACCGGCGTATATTTTAAATGAAAAACAAGATGCTCAAATAGAAAGCATTTTCGATAAAATGTTCGAGGAAATCAATACCGATTACATCTATAAATACGACCTGCTCAGAAACTATATTACTGAGATTACACACTTTGCGCTAAAAACACAGCCATCTGAAACGCTATTTAAACATACTGATGCCAATACAAGGATCACTTCTGTTTTTACGGAGTTATTAGAGCGTCAATTCCCCATCGAAACGACTACGCAAAGGCTTACCATGCGCTCAGCCAAAGATTATGCTTCGCAGCTTTCGGTACATGTAAACCACTTAAACCGTGCAATTAAAGAAACCACTGGCAAAACCACCACACATTATATTACTGAGCGTTTATTAAGTGAAGCTAAAGCTTTACTCAAGCATACCGACTGGAATATATCAGAAATAGGCTATTGCCTTGGTTTTGAAGAGCCTACCCATTTTAATAACTTTTTTAAAAAACTAACTAACCACACCCCTACTTCTTACCGAATTGTTTGAATTTCGTAATCATAAGTTTGATTAACGTAATAAAACGAATTCATTTGCACTGTAATTTTGTCTTAACAAAAAGAAAAAACTATGGGCAAGAAAAAAGTTTGGTTTATTACCGGAGCTTCAAAGGGCTTAGGATTAAGTTTGGTTCATCAGTTGCTAAATGCTGGCCAATATGTTGCGGCCACATCAAGAAATATCAATGAACTTAAAAAAGCAGTAAATAATGATAGCGGAAAATTCCTTCCTCTAGCCGTTAACCTGGCCGATGAGCAAAGCGTCGAGGATGCGATAAAGACGACTTTTACAAAATTCGAAAGAATCGATGTGGTCATCAATAACGCAGGTTACGGAATCGGAGGCAGTATTGAAGAGCTTAGCGATGCAGAAACACGCAACAGTTTTGATGTTAACGTTTTCGGAACACTGAATGTCATCAGAAAAGCTTCACCTTATTTAAGGGCACAACGAGCCGGACATATCATCAACATTGCATCAATTGCAGGTATTGCAGGCGCAACAGGCTGGGCAGTATATGCTGCGGCAAAATCGGCTGTGATTGCATTGTCAGAAGTATCGGCGGAAGACCTAAAAGAATTTGGCATAAAAGTAACTGTTGTGGCTCCCGGCGCATTCAGAACCAGTTTTTTAACTACTGATTCGCTGATTTTGGCTGCCAATCCAATTGCAGAATACGAAGAAGTGCGGGCAATACACAGCAAATACCTAAAAATGGACGGTCAGCAGATCGGCGACCCCGAGAAAGCTGCTGCTGCAATGATCTCATTGGCAAGTATGCCTAATCCACCCCTTCATTTACTTTTAGGGAACGACGCTTTTCAAAGAGCAAACAACAAGGTAGAATCACTACAAAAGGAATTTAGAGATTGGAAAGCCATTACAATTTCAACAGATTTCGATGAAAATTAATTCAATAGACAAAAACATTATGGAAAATCAAAAAGTATGGTTTGTAACAGGCGCATCAAAAGGCCTGGGACTTACATTAGTAAAAACATTATTAAGCAATGGCCTTAGCGTTGCCGCAACTTCAAGAAACCTGAACGATTTAATAAACGCAGTTGGTGAACACGGACACTTTTTACCACTAGCTGTTGATTTGATCGACGAAAGCAGTGTAGAAGCGGCAATCAGCCAAACGATCAGCAAATTTGGTCAGGTTGATGTGGTGGTAAACAATGCAGGCTATGGCATGCTTGGTGCTTTAGAAGAATTGAGCGATAAAGAATCACGTCAAAATTTCGATGTGAACGTTTTTGGTTCGTTAAACGTCATCAGAAAAGTACTTCCTCAATTGCGAAAACAACAATCAGGTCATATTTTCAATATTTCTTCAATCGGTGGCTTTTCAGGTAACTTCCCTGGTTTCGGAATATATTGCGCTACAAAATTTGCGGTGGTTGGTTTTACAGAATCGCTAGCGGCTGAAGTAAAATCGATGGGAATCAAAGCAACAATTGTAGAGCCGGGTTATTTCAGAACAGCATTCCTAACTGAAGGATCATTAGCCGTACCGAATAAACCAATTGATGCCTACAAAGAGGTACGCGACTCGCAAGCGGCACATCAGAACGACATCAATAACCAACAGCCGGGTGATCCTGCCAAAGCAGTTGAGGTAATTATTGAAGCTTCGAAAAGTGAAAACCCACCGCTCCATTTATTCTTAGGGCCTGATGCTTATCAGGTAGCTGATGCAAAAATTGCAGACGTACAAAGGGATATGGCCAATTGGAAATATCTGGCAACCGCCACTAATTTTGATGAGGTTGATGCGTAATATCTAGAGCAATCGTCATTTCGAGCGGAGTGCAGCGAAGCCGAGAACCCGAAGGCTCTGCGAAGCAAAATCTGTCTGGATAGATCTCTCCATTTCACTGCGTTTCAGTCGAGATGACGATTTTTCTTTTGGAGTCTGTTAATGGTAGGTTGGTGAAAAACCGTTTTTTGATATATTAAAGGCAATCGACTCCGCTCAGTGTGACAGAAATGTTAGATAAGTAAATAATTGGATGAAATTTCAACAGGCTCTTACAACTCTTTGAAATACTTCTTCCTAAACCATTGCGCCAGGTTAACCAGTGCAATTAATGCGGGTACCTCAACCAACGGACCGATTACACCGGCAAATGCTTGCCCTGAATGAATACCGAATACACCTATAGCCACAGCGATGGCCAATTCAAAATTATTACCAGTTGCCGTAAATGCAATAGCGGTACTTTTGCCATAATCGGCTCCAAAATACCTGCCCGCAAAAAAACTGATCACAAACATGATCACAAAATAAATCACCAAGGGTAAAGCAATTCGCAGTACATCAAACGGAATCTGCACAATTAATTCTCCTTTCAAACTAAACATCACTACAATGGTAAATAACAAGGCAATTAAGGTTATAGGAGAAACCATCGGTACAAAAGTGGAATAAAACCATTCTTCGCCTTTCCACTTGATCAGTACTTTTTGACTTAAAATACCAAGCATAAACGGAACCCCAAGATAAACTCCTACACTCTTTGCAATTTCTGCGATGGAAATTGATATAGAAAGACCTTTTAAACCAAAAAAGGGTGGTAAAACTGTAATAAAAAAATAGGCAAACACACTGTAAAACAATACCTGAAAAATACTGTTCAGGGCAATTAAACCAGCGGCATACTCTCGGTTCCCATCGGCAAGCTCATTCCATACCACCACCATCGCAATACACCTGGCAAGACCGATCATAATTAAGCCAACCATGTATTCGGGATAGTCATGTAAAAATGCAATGGCCAGGAAAAACATCAGAATCGGGCCGATTATCCAGTTTAAAACGAGCGAAACACTCAATATTTTTACATTTTTAAATACTTCGCCTAAATTCTGGTATTTAACTTTTGCTAAAGGCGGATACATCATCAGGATCAATCCGATGGCCAAAGGAATGTTTGTACTCCCGCTCGAAAATGAATTGGTCAAGACCGCTGATGATGGGAACAAAAAGCCTAAGCCCACCCCTAATAACATGGCTAAGAAAATCCACAGCGTTAAATAGCGATCTAAAAAGCTTAGGTGTTTTCTTTGAGCTGCCGGTGCACAAATATCTGCTGACATATTAGCCTTTAAAGTTTTCATTCACAAAATCTTCCATGTAACCCTTCACCAGATCTCTTGTTTTTCTAAATTCGGCCATGACTTCTTCATCGGTACCTACGGCTTTTGCAGGATCGGGAAAGTTATGGTGCAGTTTTATAGCCTGCGTTGGGAAATATGGACAGTTTTCTTTCGCATGATCGCAAACGGTAATCACATAATCGAAAGGCACATTAAAATATTCCTCAATATTATTTGAGGTTTGATTAGAAATATCAATTCCATCTTCGGCCATTACTTTTATCGCTCTTGGGTTAACGCCATGAACTTCGATACCAGCACTGTAGATTTTGGCTTTGTTTTGAGCAAAATGTTTCAAATAACCTTCTGCCAGTTGACTTCTGCAACTATTTCCGGTGCAAAGCACCAATACATTTTTCATTCCTATAAATTTTGAATCATTAACAACATCCACTTCCTGGAGAACAATTATTTTGACTGGCTGCTAGATTAACCAATTCGACCTTTTGCTTTATCGGCTGAGCAGGTGCACAACATTCTTCGCCGGTTTCGGTGGTGCCACAGCTCCCGCCACGGTTAATCGCTTTACATTGGGTAGCATCGGGTGTAAGATCCAAAACCAGGTTTTCCCCATCAATTTTAAATTCACCTGGAAACATCTGCCTTGTATCGAACGCAGAATTGCCAAATTCAATTTTAACAATTCCATTGGGGTTTAACGGCAGTTTGTTTTCTACCAGATTGATAATGGATAATGCTTTTTTCACCTGCATGGCCCTACCCGGTTCTTGTTCGGTAGGTTCCCATAACTGTACAATAATTTCGGTCCAGGCGTTCATTACCCCTCCACAATCTACTGAAACAATCGGCGCCTGTTTAATTTCGGTGATGTGATAATTGGCATTTACCCACTTACCCGGAGCATATTGAAACTGTAATACCAATTCTGGATGTTGTTGAAGCTCAGCCTTAAAGCTGTTCCATTCAGTTGAAGATGTATTGATCATAATATTGCAATTTAACGATTGATTTAAGTAAAAAATTTTAACAGCAGTTTTGCTCGCCCTTATATGCAGCAAAGAAATCGCCCAGCTGTGTTTGTAATAACTTCCAGGTTTTAGGTTCTATACAATAGCAAATACTCACCCCCTCGATAGTGCCTTGTATAATACCTGCATTTTTAAGCTCTTTTAAATGTTGAGAGATGGTCGCCTGAGCTAAGCCGAGTTCTTCAACCAAATCACCACAGATACAGGTATTCGATTTAAGAATGCGCTGAAGAATCGCAATCCGTGCAGGATGAGCCATCGCTTTTAATAACGCTGCCATCTGATTCTGCGCTTCGGTGAAGATTTCTGTTTTGGTAAGTCCCATAATTTTATATCGCAATATTACGATAGATAATTTAGTTATCAAAATTTATTTTTAAACCTACGGTAACGCACTACAGAATTTCTATAGATTCGATGATTTACTTAGTATATAAATATTTGTATTTTAAATAAAAATTAAATCATGTGGAAATTTTATGCAATACTTTCCGCTTTGTTTGCTGCTGCAACGGCTATTTTAGCTAAAGTTGGACTCAAAGGCGTTAATGGCAATATGGCAACGGCTATCAGAACGATAGTCATCCTGTTTATTGCCTGGGGCATTGTATTAGCAACCGGAGAAATTTCCCAGCTTAAAACATTGAGTAAAAATAACCTAATATTTTTAGGTTTATCGGGATTGGCAACGGGCTTATCGTGGATTTTCTATTTTAAAGCGCTCGAAACGGGTAATGTTTCTAAAGTAGCCCCGATTGATAAGTTAAGTGTAGCCATTGCAATGGGTTTGGCTTTTTTGATCTTAAAAGAACCGATTGAAACAAAAACATTAATTGGTGGAGGCTTAATTGTTGCAGGTAGTTTGGTGATATTACTTTAAGCCATATTTCACGATGCATCATTTATTTATTCATTCATTAGTTTTTTATGGGATACTTTAATTCAAAATTGGGTCCAGCTTCCTGATTTCCCTTAAGCCAGCCGTAGTATTCATTTAAAATGATACTGGATATTCCATCTGGTTCAGAAAAACCCCTTTGCGCAAAATAACTTTGTAACCTGGAACCGCCCCATAATCCCCAATTATTCCTGATCCACATACCCAATCCAAGATGTAAGCTCAATACATCGCTTCTTTCTTTAAAGTTTTTAATCATCTCCCGGTCAATTGGTTTTAAAGTTTTATTTAACTGCAGAAAACAATCGTTAAGATTAACGGGAATATAAACATGATTAATAGAATCTAATGTTAGCCGCCTGGCACGTTCCTTCTTTTGCTCTTCTTTCTCTACCAAAAGTTCTTGTTTAGCCAGAGAATCAACAGGATTCCTAAAACCGCCCAAAAAGTATTTGAAATATTGTTTTTCTGTTTTTTCAGACAAAAAACTGGCATCGAAAGTATTGGTTGTCATTATTGCCCTAATCTTATTTTCATCTATTTCTTTGGCACAGCTTAATGTGTCAATTTCAAAATTGCCGTTTTTTGTAAGGTAGCCCGCTAAAACTATCCGATATATTTTATAATTAAAAAAGTCTGTGGTGTTTATACCCACATACTTTAACCCGGTCTTATTTTCCATCTCAACTGCAAGTTTTTTTTGGTTTTTCTTGATCACAAAATCTGGAATGTATTTATAGGCATATTCGAAAAAATCGGTTTTTGGTATCTCGCGTTTTAGTCTTTTGAGCTTCTCATAAACAGATGCGAAAGGAACTTTTGATATAATCTCACGCTTTTTAAGATCGTATAACGTTACCATCTTCTTTGTATCTACACAGTAAATAACATCATTATAATTAAGCACGTACTGCTCGTTTAAAAATTTTTCTTCATCGGTTGTGCCTTCGTTAAATACGACAAGCTCTGGCTTACTTTTTTGATAATCGATTACCGTACGCGAATTATCGTAAAACAGATTGCATTTCTCTACATCGGAATTACAGCTCGAAAATTCCTTTGTAGTATAAGTTTCTGCCCTTTTTCCATCCTTATAGATAATAACATTCTTAAAACCATCATCACGATAAGTCGCATTTGCCAGATAAGCTATTGTAGAGCCATCATTCGAAATGGTTAAGAAATACTGGTCAAAAGTATATACATCAAATGAACGGTTGATCTCATACATTACTTTATTGCCCTTGTATATTATAGATTTACCCCTGGTTGTTGGAAATTCATCATCGTATGAATAAGATTTAACCGAAAATTTTCCATTGGAAGAAAAAACTTCTGTGATTGGAACACGGGAGGTTGAGGACTGGCTAAAAGTAGGAATGCCGAGTAATAAAAGAAATGCGAATGTGAGCGTTATTTTTGTCATACTATTAAAATAAATAAAAATAGTTTATCGGTTAGAATATAGATGTTAAAAGATCTTAAATTCCACAGGTATTAAACATAGTTTTCATTTAAAATAAAAAAACCGTTAACTAAAATTAGTCAACGGTTTAATTTGTACAGGGACGAGAAAATTATTTCTTAGGTTTTGCACTCATGTAAAAAGTAAGCTTTCCGCCGTTGGTGATATCGGCATGTTTAATTTTATGATCAGTAATTTCTTTGCCGTTCAATAAAACTTTCTCTACATAAACATTTTTATCGCTTTGCTTAATAGCCTCAACAGTAAATGTTTTACCGTTTTCTAAATTAATTACCGCATTATTAACCAATGGACTACCTAATGAATATACATCAGAACCTGGTGATACCGGATAAAAACCTAACGAAGAGAACATATACCAGGCACTCATCTGTCCACAGTCGTCATTTCCACCCAAACCATCGGCTGTAGGTTTGTACTGCATGTTTAAGATGTGACGGATCTGCGCCTGAGTTTTCCATGGCTGATCGGTCCAGTTATAAAGGTAAGCGATATGGTGTGCAGGCTCATTACCATGCACATAACCACCAATAATACCTTCGCGGGTAATATCTTCAGTATGCGCAAAAAATTCGTCAGGTAAGTGCATGGTAAACAAAGTATCTAAACGGGTTGCAAATTTCTTTTTGCCGCCCATCATTTCAATCAGTGAAGCCGGATCCTGCGGAACAAAAAAACTGTAGTTCCAGCTATTTCCTTCGATAAAACCTTGTCCTTCGGTATCTTTTGGATCGAATTGCTTTTTAAAAGAACCATCTGCCAATTTAGGGCGCATGAAACCAGAAGCACTATCGTAGTTGTTTTTCCAGTTGTTAGAACGTTTGATAAATTCGTCGTAAACATCCATACGGTTTAATTTCTTGGCCAGTTGCGCAATCGACCAGTCATCGTAAGAATATTCTAAGTTATTGGAAACCGAAATGCCCGATTTTTCTGCTGGGATATAACCTTTATCCATATAATAGCCAATTCCCTCGTAATCGCGGTGTTTTGCTGTTGCAATGCAGGCATCCAATGCTTTGTTCGCATCGCCATTGTAGGTGCCCTTAATAATCGCATCAGAAATTACAGAAACACTATGGTAACCACTCATGCACCAGTTATCATTGGCATAATGCGACCAAATCGGCAACATGTGCAAACTACTCTGATCGTAATGCGCCATCATCGATTTCACCATATCATTACTGCGGCTTGGCTGCATAATATTAAAGAATGGATGTAAGGCCCGGTAAGTATCCCAAAGCGAGAATGTGGTGTAATTGGTAAAGCCTTCGGCTTTATGTATCCCCTGATCTAAACCTTTATACTCGCCATTAATATCGGTATAGGTTGTTGGATTGATAAAAGCATGATATAAAGCGGTGTAAAAATTGATTTTATTATCGTTAGAAGTTGTAACCTGTATTTTATTCAGTTCTTTATTCCAGGTAGCCTGTGCCTGAGCCTTCACTTTTTCGAAATCCCAGCCCGAAATTTCTGCACGCATATTTTGCAGAGCATTTTCCTGGCTAACGGGCGATAAAGCAAATTTAATTTTAATCTTCTCTCCTTCCTGGGTACCGAAGTCGAAGTACATTTTCAGTTTTTTGCCTGCAATTTCAGGAAAGTTCTGCTCTTGGTTAAACTTGCCCCAAAAGCCTCTATAAGCCTGTTTAGCATCATAGCTTTTACGTCCGTAGCTTTTAAAAGGTTTAGAAAAGCTCATCGCAAAATATACGGTTCTGGTTCTGGCCCATCCGTTGGTTTGGCGGTAACCGGTAATCAGGGTATCGTTCACTACGCGAACGTAAGTCCACACCGTTTTTTCTTCGTAATTATAAATACCAGCCATCAGATCGAGAATAATGTGCGATTGATCCGATTTAGGAAAAGTATATTGATGCATCCCTACCCTCGTGGTCGAAGTTAATTCGGCGGTAATGTTATCATCATCTAATTTTACTTTGTAATAACCAGCCTCTGCAACTTCATTGGTATGCGAAAATGCCGAACGGTAACCACTTTTCGGATCTGATGCAGTACCAGGATTCAATTGTAATTTACCTTGTGTAGGCATAATGAGAAAATCACCCAGATCGGAGTGACCAGTACCGCTAAAATGGGTATGGCTAAAGCCTGTAATGGTTTTATCTTCATATTTATAACCCGCACAGTATTTATATACATCGCCATTGTATTTTCCGTTTACTTCGTAAGATAAAGTATCCGTTTCGGGGCTTAGCTGTACCGAACCAAATGGGACTGTTGCGCCAGGATAGGTATGCCCCATTTTAGATGTACCAATAATGGGCTTAACATACTGCACCAGATTCTGCTGTGCCGATGTAACCAGGGCCGATAGCAAAAGACAAGGCAGGATAATTTTTTTAATCATATCTTTTTAAAATTTAGCTTGTTTTATTGAAAATTCTAAGGTATTAATTTATCTTCAAATATGTATAAAACATATCACTAAAACGTTTAAGTAAAACAAAAAATACATTTTATAAGCTTGAAGATACAACTTATTGTGATTCAAACCTCGCAGGTTTTAAAAACCTGCGAGGTTTATGCGTGTTCTTTTTTATTGTCAAAGACCACAGACTTTATGATCTAAACCTGATAGAACGGAAAGCCCGGAGGTGAGGTACGAGCCGAGGACTTGAAGGGATAGCAGGACTGCTGATAGCCACTAACACCGGACCAGCCATTTTCAAAATATTAATGACACCTGAGTCACTTTAGCCCATCTAAGTAATAAGCAGAAGCAATTTAACAACCGCTTTTTACAAGTAACTGACTTGCTTTAAATAATTTCAGCTAAATAAACCTTATTTTTGCATCCAATATTTTTAAGATGAGTAAACACGGTAGAATTCTGGTTGCCATGAGTGGCGGGGTTGATAGTTCGGTAGCGGCTGTAATGTTGCATGAGCAGGGTTATGAAGTTATTGGATTAACCATGAAGACCTGGGATTATGCTACTTCTGGTGGTAGCAGTAAAGAAACCGGCTGTTGCTCATTAGATAGTATCAACGATGCCCGTACACTTGCCGTAAACTATGGCTTTCCCCACTATATCCTTGATATCAGGGATGAATTTGGCGATTATGTAATCGATAATTTTGTTGATGAATACCTTGCGGGACGAACTCCAAATCCATGTGTGCTATGCAATACGCATATTAAATGGGAAGCACTTTTAAAACGTGCCAATAAACTCGATTGCGAATTTATCGCGACAGGGCATTATGCCAATATCCGCCAGCAAGACAGCGGCCGTTATGTAATTTCAAAAGGAAAAGACGAAAACAAGGATCAATCTTATGTACTGTGGGGCGTTTCGCAAGAAAATCTTTCGCGTACTAAATTCCCTTTGGGCAGTTTTGCGAAATCTGAAATCAGACAAATGGCTTTAGATATGGGACAGGAAGAACTGGCAAAAAAATCGGAGAGTTACGAAATCTGTTTTGTTCCGGATAACGATTACAGGGCTTTCCTAAAACATAAAGTAGAAGATTTAGAAGACAGAGTAGCTGGCGGAAATTTCATTTTAGGTAATGGAATGGTTGTTGGGCAACATAAAGGTTATCCTTTTTACACCATTGGCCAACGTAAAGGTTTAGGCGTTGCCTTTGGCGAGCCCATGTTTGTAACGCAGATCCTCCCAGAAAGCAATACTGTAGTTTTGGGTAAAGCTGATGAGCTTGAACGCCGCGAAGCCATGGTACGCAACATTAACCTGATAAAATATGCAAGCATTGAAGAACCAATGAATGATGTGATTACCAAAATCCGCTACAAAGATGCGGGTATGTTAAGTACAATTGTTCAGGAAAAAGATAAAATGCGTGTGGTGTTCGATCATAATGTTTCAGCAATTGCACCAGGACAATCGGCGGTATTTTACGAAGGAAATGATTTATTGGGCGGAGGATTTTTAGTTTAATAGACTCCTATCCGTTATATACGAGCGAGCGTCATGCTGAATTTATTTCAGGGTCTTACTAGCGAAATAGACCCTGAAATAAATTCAGGGTGACGACCACAAAAACAAAAAACGAGATGCTATTTAGCATCTCGTTTTTTGTTTAATCGTATTTTACAAATCCTTTAATAAACTGAGGATTGATCAATTATTCATTTCCCTTAAAAACATTAATAGAGGCTGTTTTCCAGTGGATGTAACCTAAATTACCGCAGGTTTGGGCTACAAAGTTTTCTACATCTTCAGGCACATCGTTAACAACTCGCCATCTTATTTTATATTTGGGATTATAACTTATATATACCACTAAATCATCACTACGTTGCCCAATGGCATGTAAATGCTGCAAATGAATGTCCTGCAGATCTGCAGCAGCAATCCTCAGTCTTTCATTCATGATTTTACCTAATGAAAGATCTGGTCTAAAATCTGTTTCGAATATGGCTAAAACGGTAACGGTCATATAAAAAATAAATATATCAGCAAACAAACCAAGCTAGAAGCTTTTTATTTAAAATCATCAATTAAATACAAGGAATTATCTTTATAATATGCCTTGTACCCTGCTTCTCCAAGAGCAAATCTATACTAAAAAAATTAGTATCAAAATTTATTTTTGTATTTTTTTTAGTCAACGCAAAAATTATAGAAACGCATGACATGTGCCACTAATAAGGTTAATAACTGTAACATTGTGTATAACTATCTTAAACATCTGATAGCTAGGTTAGTTATCTATATAACAAAAGTAGAGCTTATGAAAAAGTGCATCTATGTAGTTGAAGACAATCCGAATATTAGAGAAATCATCGAATTTCTATTAATTGAGGAACAATACGAGGTGAAGACCTGTCCAAACACCAATGATTTTTGGTTTCAGATGAGTAAACACCGTCCGGATATGGTGATTTTAGATATCATGTTACCTGATGGAAATGGGCTGGATATCTGCAACATGCTAAAGCGAAATATTAAAACACATGATATTCCGGTAATGATGATGTCGGCCAATAACCACTTGAACGCCGTTAAAGCTAAATGTGATGCAGAAGATTTCATCAACAAACCATTCGATCTAAACGACTTTGCTAGTAGGGTAGAAAAGTATTTAGCGGCTTAGTTCAGTCGGGAGTTAATAGTCCTCAATCTTTAGTCGATTGAAACCTTCAATGGGTGACCATTAAGAACATTAAGTCTTAAAATATCGCTAAAGTTTAGTCCAGAGTTGGTAGTTACCAGTCAGAGTAGATTAGGCACTATTAAGGACTAATGAACAAATGACTAGTGAACAAATGAACTAAAAAATCTACTGCAGTAAATCTGTTTACCGCAGTAGATTTTTTTTAAATCGATATGCTTTCGATAGCTTTATCCAGTGCTACATCTTTCAGATTTGGCATACTTAATCCTTCTGCCCTGATTGCCGTAACATCTACCATACCCATAAAACCCAATACCGATCTAAGATATGATTCAGTAAAATCGTAAGCTTTCATGGGGCCTTCCGAATATACACCGCCAGATGAAATGGCTAAATACAGCTTCTTGTTTTTCACTAAACCTTCAGGACCATTTTCAGAATAACTAAAAGTTTGGCCTGCACGTGCAATGTGATCAATCCATGCTTTTAAAGTAGATGGGATACCGAAATTGTATAAAGGTGCACCAATTACGATCACATCAGCATTTTTAAGTTCGGCAATAGCCTCGTTAGAATGTTTGATCGCTTCGGCAAATTCAGCTGTGTGATTTTCAAGCGGAGTAAAAAAAGAATTAATGTGTACTTCTTCCAGATGTGGGAATGGGGTGTTCGTCAAATCATGTGTAATTAATGTACTATCAGGATTTGCAGCCTGTAATTTTTCAACAATCGCATTTCCCAATTTAATACTGAATGATGCTTCACCTCTCGGGCTTGATATAAGATGTAATATTTTCATTTTTTTTGCCTTTTTATGTCTGGCAAAATTATAGATACGAAGTATCAAAAAGCTACTACTATACCAGAGGATAGTGCTATCCTTTGGTATAGTTGCTATTCTTTCTTAATTAAAAAGGCAGTTACAATGATTTATTGAAATTCGTCATTCCCAACTTGATTGGGAATCTTAACGCATTAAGATGTGATTTATTTGCATTAGGATTCCCGCATGCGCGAGAATGACGATTCATTTGGAATTACATTACTTAACCTGCTCAATTACAGCAACAAAGCCACCGTCTTTTACCATATTGATATCGATCGTTTCTCCTGCTTTAATTGGTTTTACGATGCGTTTAAAATCCATTGCCTGAAAATCGGCATTGATGCCATCTTTGATCAGGGTGATCTGGTAGTTTGTGTTTGCTTTCAAGAAACTGGCTTCAACTTTCAGATCATGTTTTTGATCGTTGCCCATAGCGCCAATAAACCATTTTTTGCCTTTGCGTTTGGCCGTAACGATATATTCGCCAACACTTGCATCCAGGATTTTAGTTTCATCCCAGGTTACGGGAACGCTGGTAATAAACGAAGTGGTTTCGGGCTCTCTTAAATAGTTAAAAGGATTATCGGCCAGCATTTGAAAACCACTTTCAAAAACAATATACATGGCCAGCTGATGCGCCCTGGTACCAATGCTCATGGTATTTACCCAGCTAGGTTTATAATCCTCTTTATGTGCCGAACGCATGGCCCCGGGCGTGTAATCCATCGGCCCCACTGCATTACGTAAAAATGGAAGGAATAAGTTGTTGTTTGGCGTGGCCAAACCGCCTCCAATATTTTGTTCCATACCTATAACGCCTTCATAAGAGAGCACATTGGGATAAGCTACTTCCAAACCAGCTGGTTTAAATGCACCATGAAAATCGACCAATATGTGGTGTTTGGCGGCTTCTTTGGCTACACGGGTATAATAGTTCACCATCCATTGATCGCTCCTATCCATGAAATCGATTTTAACCCCTGCAATGCCCCATTTCTCCAGCGTTTCGAAAATATTGAAGTTATTTTCTACCGCCAGCCAGGTAAACCAAAGTACAATTTTTACATTTTTCTGTTTGCCATAAGCAATTAACTCTTGCAGGTTTATGGTTGGATTAGGCTCAAAAGGATTAAGCGTTGTTTTCGCCCATCCTTCATCCATAATGATGTATGGAATACCAAATTTCGAAGCAAAATCGATATAATATTTATAGGTATCCTGGTTATAACCCGATTTAAAATCCACGCCATATACATAGGCATTATGCCACCACTCCCAGGTTACCTGGCCAGGTTTTATCCATTTGGTATCTTGTAACTGGTTAGGTGTACTTAACTTATAAACCATTTCGTTAGCAGCCAATTGTGTATCCTTATCGGTAATGACCAAAAAACGCCATGGAAACGATCTTTTACCAGCTGTTTTTGCAATATAATCGGCTTCTTTTAAAATTTTCTGACTTCTGTCTCCATCTTCTCCAAAAGCCAATGGCACCTTTGGAAAAATAGCATCAACAGTTTTATCATCTGTTGCTTTTACAAACAAACAAGGGTAATCGTATAGATCTGCTTCTGATAAAAGTGTTTTATATTTTCCTGTGTTGAACAATATTGGCAATACACTCATCTTCTCTTTATTCACTTTTCCCAGCTCGTTTTGGCGGTATAAAATCTCATACGAAGTTTTAAAACCGCCTGTTTCTAAATAAGCCGCTTTAACCGGATTATTAAAATTAAGGTGTACATCTTCGCTATTTATAATGATCGAGTCTTTTTTATTGGTAATAAATCGGTAAGCTATCCCATCGTTATAAGCTCGAAATTCTACACTAAAATCGCCTTTAAAATCTAACCTTAACAAGTTATAATGATTAATCACTGTGGCATTTTTAAGCGGTACAACAGGATTTGAACTGGTGTTTATAGATGAAAATGTTTTTTTGATCAATTTTGCATGCTCACCAAGCTTTGCCTGAGCCAAATTTAACTGTAAATAGGAATCGGCTAATAAAGGATCACCATTGAATGTAACAGCGTAGCCAATTTTTTCTTTAATGGCTACCGATATTTTGATCCGCTTATCTGGAGATAGGATCTCTATAGGGGCGCTAAAGAGTTTTATTGTAAAAACCAGCATTAAGGCGGCAAATGACAGATATTTTTTCATTTTAAAGTTTGTTTGTTTAATAAAAATTTTTGGTTATTGCATTTTAAGGCTAATAAATCGTTTTAGTCTCTAAAGTTAAACACTGCTTTTGATTTAACAACAAGTTTTTTAATTCATTGTAGTTTACATCCTGAATATTGATTTTATGATCGATAGCCAAGGATGCGGCAGTGGCAGCTGATTCACCCAGAATCATAAATACAGGCTCCATGCGTACAGATCCGTACGCAATATGAGATGATGACAAACAAACAGGAACCAATAAATTTTTGCATTCGGTTTTCCTGGGTACGATGGCCTGATAGGAGATACTGTAAGGTTTCGGTGCTTTAACGCCGATATCACCCTCATTTTGCACATAACCTTCGGGCGTAACATA
The DNA here is from genome assembly GCF_018613605.1 of Pedobacter sp. ISL-64. Classification (GTDB taxonomy): domain Bacteria; phylum Bacteroidota; class Bacteroidia; order Sphingobacteriales; family Sphingobacteriaceae; genus Pedobacter. The sequence continues at coordinate 237,812 of NZ_JAGGPU010000008.1, forward strand.
ACGTTGCACATTATGAGAATCTAAGGCGTAAGAGCCCATCCCTACCGGATTTGGTACTTCTTTTTTGCCGAGAACTTCATGCTCGGTCATCACAAAATCTCCAATCATTCTCCTCGCCTCCCGTACATAAAGCTGATATGGCCAGTTTCCATTATCCTTAAATTCATCTTTCGCCAAACCCCATTTTTTAACCTGCTGCTGAATTTTTTCGGGCATCCTTGGATCGTTGGCCATGAAGTACATTAATCCTTTTTGATAATTTTCGTGAGCTTTAATAATTTCTTTCCGCTTTGTGTAGTCTGCTTCAGGATAGGCATAATTCATTCCAATAAAATCGGTACTAAATGGTCCGTGGTTATTGGTATCTGTTTTATGGTTCGGAATAGGATCGTATTTATTAAAAAGCTCGTTCCAACCGGTATTAAACACCCTTAACAGCAATTCGTAATCCATTGCATTGTAGCGGTCTGGTTTTGGAAACTCTATTTTGTTTTCGACTTTATTGGTCAGGCACATCCTATAACAATACGCCTGAAGTTTATGGTCTGCCGTTCCGTTCGGTCCAGGTTGATCAGTAGAAATACCCGTCAACAAGCCGCTTTTTTTATCTCCTGGAATTTTATAGGGATCGATATTATTTTTAAAATAATGCGCATGCTGAAAAACCAAGGCCTGTACCCCATTCCACTGTTCGTTATAGATATGGTTTGCTTCCCTGCCCACATGGTAACTTACTTTAGCTGCAGCCATTAAATCGCCTTCATAAGTTGCATCGATATACGTTTTTGCGCTAAAAATTTTGCCAGATAAGGTTTTGATACTGACAATCTTACCATCTTTCATTTTTACACCCTGTTTTCGCTCCAACCATTCATCGCGGTAAATTTTTAATTTATTTTCTTTAACAAAATCTTCCATAACCTGCTCAGCAACATGAGGTTCAAAAATCCACATGGTACGGTCCGTTCCATCAATAGCAGGTGTGCCTTGTCCTTTGTTACCATATTCTTCTTTTTTCTGCCATTTCCAGGTACCAGCTTGCTGGTAATATTGATAAACCTTTTGATAAAATGTTCTGGCGAGGCCACCAATTACGGATTTGTCTCCCGTATCGGTAAAGCCCAGTCCTGAAGATGACAAACCACCGAGATGGCGGTCGGGTGAAACTACAATAACGCTTTTACCCATTTTGGTAGCTTGTACGGCTGCAATTATACCGGCTGATGTCCCACCATAAATTACAATATCTGCCTGATGGTGTTCCGCTCTTGGCTTAGCACAAACCGTAAAAAAGATTGAGCTCAAGGCTAAAAAGCATATTAAAATTTTCCTAGTTGGTATGAGGATTGTCTGCAAAGAAAACCTACAGCGTTTACTATAAATTTCTGCATATTGGGTTTTACTTTCTTGTTTTGAAAGGACGAAAAATCCTAAATCTGAAAAATGTTTTATTGAAAACATATATTGGCGAGGTTTAAACAAATATATTAATTATTTAAACTTACAAATCCAATAAATCGTTTTAGAAGAACATAAAAGCAAGGTTACTATGCTAAATAACTTAAGCTATTATTTAGCCAGGGCTTGAATCTGTTTTAAATGTTTTTTCAATACTGGTAAATATTTATTGGCATATGCTTTAACCTCAAGATCAGCAGACCGTGATGCTTTTTCAAATAAAGAAACCGCTTTTTGATGATCGGTAACCATCATCCCGACATAAGCTTTATCAAATGAAGCCCCGTTTAAATTATTTAATTTTTCAATCGCATTGGTCACGTCAGCTTCAGTAGCACCATTCGCGGTTTTTTTCACCAGGCCAGTATTACCTGCCTCACCTCCGGCATTTTTGGTTCGCGAAGTGTCTTTCATGTTTTCAGGTGATGAATCTACCCTGCCATCTGGTCGTAGTTCACCTTCCGGCCTACTCATTGGCAAATTTACTTTCTTAAGTTTCGCCAACGACCTTAATTCTTCATTGGCCTTGGTATGATCATCAACCATCATCTGGCCAAATGCCTTTATCTTTTGATCTGTTGCTTTCTCTGCAGCAAGTTTCCCGGTCGATACTTCTTTCATTCCGGCAATAGCCGCCTGTTGCAAAAATTGCGCGGTGGTTAAACTATCTTGTTGATTAGTATAATCAAATGATCCTGCATAATGCCAGTCTGCTTTTGCAACAGCATTAAATGAAGTAGCTGAAATAATCATTCCCACTACTGCTATTTTCCTGGTATTGAAATGGTTTTTCATGGTTAAGTAATTAAGGTAAATGCATTAATAAAACCCCGTTAACATTTAAAAAGTTTGAGCAAATCATATCCTCTTTTAAAAACCTTACAACACCAGTGGTTTAAGATTTTAAATTTTCTTCAAACTTAATCTGATCTGAGTCTGTTTTGTTATAAAAGACTTTTACTATGGAAAATCTAGAAAACAATCAACCTGAAGAAGAAATTCAGAATATCGAACAGTTTCAGATCAACCGTTCGGAGGGAAATGCAGCCGATGGTCACGCCGCTCCTGAGCCAACCGAAGATGACGCATATACGGAGGATGAAGTTCCATTTGCGGATGGAGAAGGAACACAATTAAATGAAGAAATCAAAGGTCCGGAAGACGAAGAAGATGAGGATGACGATGAAGCAGAAACGGATGACTATAACGAATCTGATATAGAAGAACTGAATAAAGATCCGAATGCATACGATGATGAAGACAGCGAAATGTTATAAGCCAATTTATTTCCGTTATAAAAGATGCCAGGTTAGTAATTATCTGGCATTTTTATTTAAACAAAGAAGAGCCACAATATTTGCAAAACAAGGCATCGTTATCATGCCCTTCTCTACTACAGCTCGGACAAGATTCAGGTAATTCTTTTTTCTGTCTGGCCGCAACAGCAATATCGTGGGTAATGATCCCCGTGGGTACAGCAATAATGGCGTAACCGATCAGCATCACTACAGAGGCCACAAACTTACCCAGTGGCGTGATGGGCGAAATATCGCCATAACCAACGGTTGTAATGGTTACAATGGCCCAATAAATACTTTCGGGGATATTCGAAAATCCATTTTCGCGCTTTTCTACCAAATACATAATAGAACCAAGAATTATGGTGATGGTTAAAACGGTTAGCAGGAATATGCTAATTTTCCTCACACTATTTTTCAGTGCCTGGGTTAAAAAATTAATCTCTGTTAAAAAATGTCCGAGTTTGAATATCCTGAAAACACGAAGTAACCTTAGTGCCCTAAAAACCAGTAAAGATTGTGCACCAGTAAAAAAGATACTCAAATAAGACGGTAACAATGCAATCAAATCGATAATACCTAATGGACTGATCACATAACTGATCGGCTTTCTGATACTCACCAATCTTAAAATGTATTCGACTGTGAAAAGTGCAGCAAAAATCCATTCCATAATATTAAACAGTTTGCCGTATTGCCGATGGATACCAATAACGCTATCGAGCATTACCACAATGATACTCGAAAATATGGCAATCAATAAACCAACATCAAATGCTTTACCTGCAGGTGTATTCGATTCGTAAATAACTTCATGAAGCTTAAAACGCCAATCTTTAGGTGGATCTGATGCCATGAAAATGTTTTAAATATGATTAAAGGTAAAGAAATTAACCGTTTACCACTTCTCCACCATTTACATGGATTACCTGTCCAGTGATAAATGAAGCATCGTCTGAAGCCAGGAATACATAAGATGGGCCGAGTTCTGAGGGTTGCCCTGCCCTTTCCATGGCTGTTTCAGATCCGAAAGATTTAATCTTTTTCTGATCAAAGGTAGATACGATGAGCGGCGTCCATACTGGGCCCGGTGCTACCGCATTTACACGAATACCCGTTTTCGCTAAATTTGTAGCGAGCGAACGTGTAAAAGAAGTTATTGCGCCTTTTGTTGAAGAGTAATCGATCAGATTTGGTGAAGAACGATAAGCCGTTACTGAGGTGGTATTGATAATGGTATCGCCTGCCTGAAAATATTCCAATACCTCGTGCGCAAAGTAAAAATAGCCAAATATGTTAGTACGGAAGGTATCTTCCAACTGTTTATCGTCGATCTTTTTTGGGTCTTTCTGCGGAACCTGCATGCCTGCATTATTTACCAAAATATTTATCTTTCCAAACTTTTTAACAGTTGTTTTTACTGCTTTTCTACAAAATGAAGGCTTTTTAACATCTCCTTTAATCAATAAACAATTTTTACCCTCAGCTTCAACCATTTTCTGGGTTTCTTTTGCATCAACATCCTCATCCAAATAAACAATAGCTACGTTGGCACCTTCTCTTGCAAAATGAACTGCTACCGAACGACCAATGCCACTATCTCCGCCGGTAATCAGGGCAACCTTATCATTCAGTTTTCCTGCTCCCTTATAGTTTGCTTTAATTACTTCAGGTCTTGGATCCATCTTCGCCTCTATCCCTGGTTGTTTGTTCTGTTTGGCAGGTATTTTTTGAGTTTCCATCGTTTCTTTTGTCAAATTAAGTTTCACAACACTGCCAATTAAACAAGAGTAGCATCTTCAAAGTTTTAAGAAACTCAACCTTCTCCATTAAGATTTAAACCAATTTAACTTAATATTTTGCTCATATTCCATTATTTTGAAAGGATATACCTCAGTAAATTAGCCCATTAAATGCTAACCAAAAGAAACCGAAAATGAGAAAAACAATTTTATCAGCTTTGTTCATACTGGGCTTAACCTTATCTGGCTTTGCTCAAAAACGATTAGGCAATGAAACTGCTGCCCAAAAAACCAAAAGAATGGAATGGTGGACCGATGCACGCTTCGGCATGTTTATCCACTGGGGCCTATATGCATTACCAGCCCGTCATGAGTGGGTTAAAAGCAATGAACACATTACCAATGAAAACTATCAGCAATACTTCGATCAGTTTAATCCTGATTTATTTAACCCTAAAAAATGGGCCAGAGAAGCTAAAGAAGCAGGCATGAAATATGCCGTGTTAACCACCAAACACCATGAAGGTTTTACTTTATTTGATAGTAAATTTACTGATTATAAGGCAACCAACACACAAGCCAAAAGAGATTTGGTTAAAGAATTTGTTGAGGCTTTCCGTGCCGAGGGCATAAAAGTAGGCTTTTATTATTCGCTGATTGATTGGCATCATCCTGATTTTCCTGTTGATAGGTACCATCCTTTAAGGCCAGATAAAGACCATGAGGATCAATATGCGGTATTAAATAAAAACAGGGATATGGCCAAATACCGCAAGTACCTATACGATCAGGTAACTGAGTTACTTACTAAATACGGCAAAATCGACATTCTTTGGGCAGATTTCTCTTATCCGGGTAAAAATGGTAAAGGTCGTGATGATTGGGGTTCGGTAGCATTACTTAAGCAGATTAGAAAACTGCAACCGCAAATTATTGTAGATAACCGCTTGGATCTTAATGATTACGAAGATGGTACAGATTTCGAAACACCTGAACAGGTTAGTCCGAAGGAATTAGAAAAATACCGCGGCAAAGTTTGGGAAACCTGCCAAACCTTTTCAGGCTCGTGGGGATATCACCGTGATGAAAACACCTGGAAAAGCAACAGGAAGTTATTAGATCTTTTGATAACTTCAGTAGCCAATGGAGGAAATTTATTGTTAAATGTTGGGCCCACTGCGCGTGGTGAGTTTGATAGCAGAGCAAACGTTGCTTTAGATAGCCTAGGCCTTTGGATGCACGCCAATTCGAAATCTATTTATCATTGTACTTTCGCCCCAACCGAATTTAAAGCACCCGAAGGAGTAAAACTCACTTACAATAACGACACCAAAAAACTGTATGTGCATTTGTTCGAATATCCTAATACAGGCTACATTACGCTGGATGGATATAAAGACAAGGCGAAATACGCGCAGTTTTTACATGACAACTCTGAAATACAGATTGATGCTCAAAAATCGACCGGGAATACCTTGGTGTTAAAACTACCAAAGAAAAAGCCCGATTTCGAAATCCCGGTAATCGAATTGACCTTAAATTAATCTACCCATATTATTTATTGGCCTGCAAGTTAAACCTTGCGGGCTTTTTTATTGATAACATTTAGACAGTTAATCTATTTGGCTGACCATTAAGATTTAAGGGAGTTAAGATTTTAGTTATCGCGTATACAATCAACCGTAAATTTATAAACTATTAACCAACGTAGTAATGATCAATTACGAATGAACCGTTCTACGCTGATAAAAGTTCTCCCTGATTTAAGTTCGCATAAGCTTTAGCCTGCACCACATTACCTATAATAATAATAGCAGGATAAGTTAAGCCTGCCTGTTCAGCAGATTCCTGTAAATTTTGAACTGAACATACCACTTGTTTTTGATTGGGCAAGGTAGCATGCTGAATAACAGCCGCAGGCATATCACCTAAGCCCGCATCACAATAAGCTTTAGAGATTTCGCCAACTTTTTTCATACCCATATATATAACAACTGTAGCGGAACTTTTCATGGCACATTTTAAATCGTTGGTTAAACTTCCGTCCTTCTTGGTTCCGGTAAGGATCCAAACACTTTCACTAATGCCACGGTGTGTTAAAGGAACATCAATAAAGCCTGCGCCCTGCATACTACTTATACCTGGAATGTAATGACATTTGATGCCCCTAGCCTCCGCATAAATCAATTCTTCGAAGCCTCTGCCAAAAATAAAAGGATCTCCACCTTTTAAACGCACCACTACTTGATAATTTTGGGCATTTTCGACAATTAATTCATTTATTTTCTCTTGTGGGGTGTATTTCCCATAAGGTTGCTTGCCAACATAGACCATTTTGCAATTTTTCGGCGCAATTTCTAGCAATTTCTCATTACTTAAGTTATCATACAGAATAACTTCTGCTCTTTTTAGCACATTAAAAGCTTTCATAGTGATCAATTCAGGATCTCCAGGACCTCCACCCATTATAAAAAGTCCAAAATCGTTAGTTTTTTGATTCATAATTTTAATGATTTAACTATTTAAACATAAAAGTGATGAAAATTTATTAAAAAATTAAATTTTTTATGATAAAAATCACACAACAACAACTTTTAATTGAATTTTAACCTATATTTGAATATCAAAAATCATATAAATATTAAAATATGAATTTTTGAATCGATTATTATCAACAAAACACAATAAAAAAAATAATTCGAAACAAAAAACAACCAACAGAAACCAACAAACACAAAATACCTTTAAGATTTATGAAAGAACCACAAATAATCGTAATAGGAAATGGAATGGTGGGATATAAATTCTGCGAAAAGCTAAGATCAAAAACCTCTTCTTTTAATCTTATCGTTTTTGGCGAAGAACCCCGCAGAGCTTATGACCGTGTTCATTTAAGTGAATATTTTAACGGAAAAACTGCTGATGATCTTTCTCTTTCTACTGAAAACTGGTATCAAGAGCAAAATATTACCCTTTTCTTAAATAATCCAATCGTTAAAATAGATCGCGAGCTTCAAAAAGTTTACACAGCCAGTGGCCTCGATTATCATTACGATATTCTTGTTTTTGCAACTGGCTCGGGGGCTTTCGTTCCCAATATCCCCGGTATCGAGAAAGAAGGTGTTTTTGTTTACCGTACCATTGAAGATCTTGACCTGATTAGCGGTTATGCCAAAAAGGCCAAAACAGCTTCGGTTATCGGTGGTGGTTTACTGGGATTGGAAGCTGCTAAAGCATTAATAGATCTGGGCATCGAAAAAACAAGCATTATCGAATTTGCACCGCGCTTAATGCCAAGACAAATTGATGCTGCAGGTAGCGATATGCTTAAATCTAAACTTGCAGATCTTGGTTTACAAATCCACTTAAATAAAAACACGACAAGTATTGAAGGCGATGGCCGTATTACCGCATTAAAGTTTAGCGATGATACTGCTTTAGATGTAGATATGCTTGTCATCTCTGCTGGCATAAAACCACGTGATGAACTGGCAAAGGCATGTGGTATCGAGGTTGGTCCACGCGGTGGAATTGTTGTGGATCAAAAAATGCAGACCAATGATCCGGCTATTTTTGCCATTGGCGAATGCGCTTTATACGATGGAATGATTTATGGATTAATCGCTCCTGGTTATGAAATGGCCGAGGTGTTGGCTGCAAACCTTTGCGAAGGTGAAAAAACCTTTACAGGGTTTGATATGAGTACTAAACTGAAACTGATCGGTATCGATGTGGCCAGTTTTGGCGATAATTTTATTACCGAACCCGATTGCCGCACCATCATCTTCGAAAACAAACACAAAGGCGTTTATAAAAGAATAAATGTTAGTAATGACGGGCAATACCTTTTAGGAGGTATATTAATTGGAGATGCAACAGCTTACAACCTGCTGTTGCAGACCTCTAATAACCGCGTTGTATTACCCGAAAATCCTGAAGAACTGATATTGGGAACGCGCGGCGGAAGTGAATCTGCAGGTGGAGCCGGAATTACAGGTTTACCAGACAGCGCATTAATCTGTAGCTGTGAGGGCGTTAGTAAAGGTGATATCTGCGCTGCAGTTGCTGATGGCTCTTGCGAAAACATTGATGACTTAAAAAAATGCACCAAAGCAGGCACAGGCTGTGGTGGATGCTTGCCAATGGTTAAAGACTTGATGACTTATACCTTAAAATCGCAAGGTAAGTATATCAAAAATGTAATTTGCGAACACTTTAACTATAGCCGACAAGAACTTTTTGACCTTATTCATATCCACGAACTAAAAAGTTACGATGCAGTATTAGATGCTTTAGGTAAAAATGACGGCTGTGAAGTATGTAAACCATTAGTATCGTCATTACTTGCCAGCCTGTGGAATGAAATGATTCTTAAAAAAGGAAATGATGTGGCTCAAGATAGCAACGACCGTTTTCTGGCCAACATACAAAAAGGTGGCTCATACTCAGTGGTACCACGGGTTCCGGGTGGCGAAATTACACCCGATAAATTGATAGTAATTGGCGAAGTAGCTAAAAAATATAACCTCTACACCAAAATTACCGGAGGTCAGCGTATTGATATGTTCGGTGCACACCTTAACGATCTTCCTATTATCTGGGAGGAATTAATCGCTGCAGGTTTTGAAAGCGGACATGCTTACGGAAAAGGCTTAAGAACGGTTAAAAGCTGCGTAGGGAGTACCTGGTGCAGATTTGGCTTGCATGACAGTGTAAGTTTCGCCATCCGGATCGAAGAAAGGTACAGGGGTATCCGTGCACCGCACAAGTTTAAATCAGCTGTAAGTGGCTGTATCAGAGAATGTGCAGAAGCACAGAGCAAAGACTTCGGCATTATTGCTACTGAAAAAGGCTGGAACTTATATGTATGTGGTAATGGAGGTAGCAAACCTCAACATGCCCTTTTACTGGCAACAGACTTAGATAGCGAAACCTGCATTAAATACATTGATAGATTTTTGATGTTTTACATCCGCACTGCCGATCCCCTTACCAGAACAGCAACCTGGCTGAACAAAATGGAAGGTGGAATAGATTACCTACGGAATGTAATCATTAACGATAGTTTAGGAATGGCCGCCCAGTGGGAAAATGAAATTGAAAACTTAATTGCCTCTTACAAATGCGAATGGAAAGAAGCTGTAGAAAATCCTGCGATCAGAAAACGCTTCTCTCATTTTGTAAATGCACCAGAAGACAAAGATCCAACTATAGAATTTGTTGAGATGCGCGGACAAAAAAGAACCGCCGAATGGAAAACAGTTTAATAAATAATCTTTACAAACCTTATAAAACCCAAAAATTATGAATGAACAATCAAATTGGCTAGCAGCCTGCCGAGTCGAGGATGCCATTGAGAACGGTGGCGTTTGCGTAAAACATGGTGAAGATCAGATTGCACTTTTCTATTTCACCAGAAGAAATGAGTGGTACGCCACACAAAATGAGTGCCCGCATAAAAAACAGATGGCATTAAGCCGTGGAATGATTGGATCTACTACCGATGAACCTAAGGTAGCCTGCCCTTTCCACAAAAAAACATTCTCATTGAGCACTGGCGAATGTTTAAGCGGTGATGAATGCGCAATAAAAACCTATCCTGTAAAGATAGAAAACGGAACCGTTTACATTGGTACAACACCAAAATCTTAACCTGACCCAGTAAGATTAACTATATTCGGTATAAACTTAAACCAAACAAACATGAAAATTCAAAATTATGCAGCAGTATCATGCTGCCTTGCACTTACCTTGTTCTTTTTTTCGGCCAAATCGCAAACAAAAGCTGTTCTTTTTGACGGCACTTTAGTTGCCGGATATGTAGATGGCGGTGCATTTCTCAATTGCGCTGGACCGGGCATTAAATTCAGCAAAAAGCCCTATAGTGTATTATTAGGTCTGTTACCTACTTTAAGAATTAAAGAAGACAAAGTGGCATCGGGCGCTCCAAAAAACAAATTACTTACACCTAGCCTGGGTTTTGGCTTAACAGCTGCATTTCGGCATGTAGCTTTACAACTCCCTTTATACTACAACCCTAAAACCGCAGTCAAAAATGGCGAATGGAACGTTGGCGTAGGCTTAGGCTATAAATTCTAAAAGAACCCATTTATTTATTTACGCTTAAACAGATCGTTATGACACTAAACTCCATTACTAAACCGCTAGATAAATTAAATATATTTTCGTTCAAAGGTGTTCAGATGAAAACCTTTCACATCACCTGGCTAACTTTCTTCTTTTGTTTTTTCGCCTGGTTCGGCATGGCCCCCTTAATGAAAATTGCAAGAGAGCAATTACACCTTACCAAAGATCAGGTTGGCAATATTCAGATTGCTTCAGTATCAGCTACCATTATTGCCCGTTTACTGATCGGACGGCTAATTGATAAATTTGGCCCCAAGCTTATTTACACCTGGCTTTTGGTACTGTGTGCCATTCCGGTACTGTTAATCGGAACCAGCCATTCTTATACTTCATTTTTGCTTTTCCGCCTGGCGATTGGCGTAATCGGCGCTTCATTTGTAATTACCCAATTCCACACCTCCATTATGTTTGCTTCGAACATTAAAGGAACCGCAAATGCAACTGCAGGTGGCTTCGGTAATGCAGGTGGTGGTGCTGCCAATTTATTTATGCCTTTAATCGCATCTGGCATTACTGCTCTGGGCTTTTGTAGCACTGAAGACAGCTGGCGTTATGCTATGATTTTCCCTGGTGTAATGCTTTTAGTATGTGCTTTTTTATATCACCGTTATACTTTAGATACCCCACAGGGAGATTTTAAGGATTTAAAAGATGAAAACATAAAAAGCACCAAAAACACATTTTTAATCGCCGCAAAAGATTACCGCACCTGGATTTTAACCATTGCCTACGCTGCCTGTTTTGGTGTAGAAATAACGGTTGACAACTTTGCGCCGATCTTTTTTACAGATTCATTCGGCGCAACAATCGCCATAGCCGGAATGGTTGCAGGTATTTTTGGCTGGATCAATGTTTTTGCCAGACCATTGGGTGGAATTGTTGCTGATAAAATTGGTAAAACCTGGGGATTTGATGGCAAAACACTTTTACTTGCGCTATTGCTTCTGATAGAAGGAATCGGCCTGATCTGGTTCGCAAAATCGGGCAATATTGGAATGGCTATTTTTATGATGTTCGTTTTCGGTCTAAGTTTAAAAATGGCCAACGGAGCAACTTACAGCCTTGTTCCTTTCATTAATCCACTTGCAGTTGGTAGTGTAGCAGGTATTGTAGGTGCCGGCGGAAATATCGGCGCTATGCTTATTGCATTTATGTTTAAAGCCAAAGCTGGTCATGCTACTAAAAATGTAATCGAAAATGGGCATTCTATTCAAAAAGATCTGATCGATTATACCAGTGCATTTACCTTTCTAGGCTTTATCATTCTGGGAATTGGCATTGCTGTATTTATTTTCAGAACCATTATGGCACAGAAAAGAGCAGAGATAGAAGATCTTGTACTTACACCGAGCAAATAGTCATACCAAAAGTAAAAATCTACCTACAATACCGTTGATCATTTGAAAGAAGAAAAGAATATATCGCTAAATAATACAACAACATGCTGCTATTGCGGAGTGGGCTGTGGTATTGTGGTAAATAAAGATATCCATGAGCGGATAACAGTTGAAGGAGACAAAAACCACCCTGTAAACAAAGGCATGTTGTGTAGTAAAGGCATGAATCTTCATTACACGGCGAATGACAAAAGTGACAGACTGCTGTACCCCGAAATGCGCTACAACAAGAATATGCCCCTCCAAAGGGTTAGTTGGGATACCGCACTAGAAAGAACGGCAGCCGTTTTTAAAGCACTGATTAAAAAACATGGTCCCGATAGTGTGGCTTTTTATGCAAGCGGACAATGTTTAACGGAAGAGTATTATGTAGTAAACAAATTGATTAAAGGTTTTATCGGTAGCAATAATATCGATACCAACAGCCGCTTATGTATGAGCAGTGCGGTTGTTGGTTATAAAATGAGCTTAGGTGAAGATACTGTGCCCATTAGTTACGATGATATTGAAATTGCCGATTGTATTTTTGTTGCGGGTGCAAATCCAGCATGGTGCCATCCTATCCTTTGGCGCCGTGTTGAAGCCGCAAAGCAAAAAAATCCAGACTTAAAGATCATTGTCAGTGACCCGCGAAAAACGCAGACCTGCTCGCTCGCCAATGTCCATTTGCAACTCAATCCAGGCACCGATATTACCCTTCACCACGCCATTGGCCGATGTTTAATTGAAGATGGAAAAATCGACGCTGATTTTATCATCAACAGCACCAATGGTTATGAAAAATACCATGCTACCGTTTTCGAAACCTCACTGGCCGAAGCAGCAGTTATTTGTGGCATAAAAGAAAGTGATATCCGCTTGGCTGCATCGTACATCGGCAATGCAAAAGGTTTCATCAGCATGTGGACCATGGGGCTTAACCAAAGTGTGGTGGGTACTAATAAAAACCTTTCATTAATCAATCTAAACCTGATTACTGGCCATATTGGCAAACCTGGAAGCGGACCTTTTTCACTCACCGGACAACCAAATGCCATGGGAGGACGAGAAGTTGGTGGTTTAAGCAATTTATTGCCAGCACATCGCATTTTAGCCAACGAAAGTCACCGCAATGAGGTCGAAAAATTTTGGCAGATCCCATTGGGCACCATACAATCTAAACCGGGCTTAACTGCAACCGAAATGTTTGATGAACTGAATGCCGGAAAGCTCAAAGCGGTATGGATTTTATGCACCAATCCATTGATTAGCCTGCCTGATGTTCGTGTGGCCGAAGAAGGATTAAAAAAAGCGAAATTTGTAGTTGTTCAGGACATTAGCAACAAAGTAGAAACCTTAAAATACGCTGATGTGGTTTTACCTGCAGCTGCCTGGGTAGAAAAAGAGGGCACCATGACCAATGCAGGCCGCTATATTTCTTATCTCAGTAAAGTAACCGAAGCACCTGGAGAAGCCTTACCAGATTCGGAAATTATCTGCCGGTTTGCAAAAAAAATGGGTTATCACGGTTTCGATTTCAAAAGTGCTTCCGAAATATATAACGAGCATGCGGCCCTTACGGAAGGAACCAACATTGATATCAGCGGACTTAATTATGAGATTTTAAGGGAAAAAAGAGCCGTTCAATGGCCTTACCCGAAGCAAGAAAAAGCATTCGGAACAGCCAGGTTATTTACCGATCACCAGTTTTACACACCAGATAAAAAAGCCAATATTTTATCATTTGATGACCAAAACCAATCGGAAGCTTTAACATCGGAACATCCATTGATTTTAACCACCGGAAGAATCAGAGATCAATGGCATACCCGAAGCAAAACAGGCAAGGTAAATAAACTGAACCAGCATATCAGCGAATCTTTTTTAGAGATCAACCCAATTGATGCTGAAGCCCGGAACATTAAAGACAATGATATTATCGAAATTTCCAGTTTACGTGGAAATGTTCGTGTAAAAGCAAAATTTTCGGAAGATATTAAACCCGGAGTGGTTTTTATGCCCATGCACTGGGGAAAAATCTTAAAAAGTGATCTAAACCGGGTGAATAACCTAACCAATAACCTGGTTGACCCACTAAGCAAAGAACCCGATTTTAAATTTAGTGCTGTAGAAGTAAAATTATATCAAAAAGCCCGACAAAAGATCATTGTTATTGGCGCTGGCGCTGGTGCCTGCGGTTTTGTTAAAAGTTACAGGGCTTTAAATACCGAAGATGATATTGAGATCTTTAGCAAAGAGAATTTCCCTTTTTACAACAGGGTACTTCTCCCTGATTATATTATTGGCACTTTACCCTGGCATAACCTCATTAAAATGAGCGATAGTGAGGAAACCGATTACAGAATTAAACTGCACCGGGGACTAGGTGTTGAAAAAATCAACAAGGAAAATAAAACTATTATCGATAGTAATGGAGAAACCCACCATTACGATGTTCTGCTCCTGGCCACCGGAAGCAGGGCTTTTGTGCTTAAAGATATCCCGAAACTAAACGGCATATTTACCATGCGCAGCCGTAATGATGCCGACAGTTTTAAAAAACATGTGGATACCACAAATGGAAAAGTAGTAATTGTTGGTGGCGGTTTATTGGGAATCGAATTGGCCACATCTTTGGCCGAAACAGGATCAAAAGTGACGATTATCCAACGGATATCGAGATTAATGGGTCGCCAGTTGGATGCATTAGGCAGTCAGTTACTACATGAAGAACTGACCAGCAAAGGCATTGATATTTTTTATAATGATGAAGTAGACCGGATTATCGGAGAAAAAAATATTTCGGGTATCCGTTTAAAAAGTGGTTTATTGATCGATTGCGAATCTTTAGTAATTGCCATAGGTACTGTTCCGAATACGGAACTGATTAAAGAAGCAGGCATAGAATGTAAAAGAGGTGTTGTGGTTGATGAATACCTGAGAACCACCGAAAAAGACATTTATGCCATTGGTGAGATTGCCGAATTTAAAGGCCAGATGTACGGCATTACCGCAGCAGCAGAACAACAGGCCGAAATAGTGGCACGATTTCTTTGCGGAGATATTGCTAAATTTTACCAGGGCAGCCTGCTCATGAATATCCTTAAAATGCACAGTTTAGAACTCTGTTCATTAGGTTTGGCCGAAATACCGAACAACGACCCCACTTATGAGGAAATTGTTTTTATTGATAAAGCCAAACGTTACTATAAAAAATGTATTGTACATAACGATAAATTGGTTGGGGCGATATTAATCGGCGATAAAAGTGAGTTTTTGGAGTTCCGTAACCTGATCGAAAATAAAATGGAGTTGAGCGAAAAGCGGCTTCAGTTATTAAGAAGTGGTAAAACAACCGAACCTATTATAGGCAAAACCGTATGCAGCTGCAACAATGTTGGCGAAGGCAACCTGATCAACAAAATTAAAGATGGCTGTAAAGATCATTTGCAGCTTTGCCAGTTAACTGGCGCTGGAATGGGTTGTGGTAGTTGCAGGCCCGAGGTAAAAGCCATATTAGATTCTTTTGTAAATGTATTAAAAACGGAACCTAAGCAGGTTTTAGTAGAGAAATGATAGATTTTGGTGATTATTCATAAGCTTGTATCATAGTACGAATTGTCATCCTGAGAAATAAGTTTTGGAAAAACATTGGAGTTGAGCTGACAGGGTACGGCGTATCGTCATTCCCAACTTGATTGGGAATCGTAATGCCACAGTAGGTTTTGTAGGTTGCATTAAGATTCCCGCCTGCGCGAGAATGACGATAGATTGCTAAAGAATATTTAAATTGAACAAAGTGATGAAAGTAAAAATAGGTCCTTCAGAATTTAAAAACCTAAAAGGGATTGAATATTTTAAATTCGAAGAAGATTTTATTGAAGAAAATATACGTTGTATCCCCATGATCGTCCGTTTTAAAATGGATGCCGCAGGAATAAAACTAAAATTGGCTGAATGGAGTAAATTTCATCCATCAGAAAGAATCCAACTGGCTTTACTACCGGTTTCAACTCAAGAACAAACAGATAAGTACCATCAATTTCTGATTGACCTGATTACCAAATATACTGGAAATCAAGCCACCACGCTAGCTATCGACCCGCTGCCTGATTGGGGAAACTTACATCAAATCCCTACGATGCTAAGAGAAAAGGCGACAGAATTAGCTTTGCAGCTCTCCTTAAACCAATGGCGAAAACTCACTAATATCCAAAGGTTTGCGCTTTTAAAATTATGCAGACCAGGGCACGAAAACAAAAACTTCCCAAAGGCAATAGTAGAATTTGGACTTTTAAATAGCTAAACCATGTATCAAACCATAATCATTAACTTTCCAGGCGGCATCATATCACCGGGCAATTTGTATAATATCCTGGTTGCGGCAACAAAAGCGCGGATCCAATATGTTCGTTTTGGCCTCCGCCAGCAGTTATTGATTGATACTACAACCTATAATATTGTCATATTTACAGGTGAAATGGATAAACTTGGGATCGATTATGAAGTTGACACCAATAATTTCCCGAATATTATCAGTTCTTATCCTGCTGAAGAGATTTTTATCCGCAAAACCTGGCTTACTGAAGGGGTATATAAGGATGTTTTAGACGACATCGACTTTAGACCTTCCGTTAAAGTCAATATCTGCGATAGCGACCAAAGCTTTACCCCTATGTTAACGGGTAATATCAACTGGATTGCCTCTTCACAATCCGAACATTATTGGCATTTGATTATCCGGTTTCCAAAAACCAATGTAACTTATGAATGGAATCAGCTTTGTTACACCAACCATATTGCACAGGTTACCAAAGCGCTGGAGGGTATTATCAAAAACAATCAGTCACAGTTTGTAGATAATCCACAAGCCAATGGTGAAGAGCTCTTTGCATTTTTAGATCAGGACAACTTCATTCTTAAACAGGCCGAAAATACCGTATCGCTATCTTCATTTAACCTACCTTATTACGAGGGCTTAAACCGATATAACAATAAATATTGGTTGGGTATCTACAGGCGTGATGAATTGTTCAGCATTCCATTCTTAAAGAAACTCTGCCAGCTTTGTTTAGATACCAAACTCGGTCAGTTGTGCTGTACCTCCTGGAAAACCATTATTATAAAAGGGATTGATGAAAAAGACAAAAACCTTTGGAATGGCTTGCTCGAAGAATTTGAGATCAATATGCGGCATGCGGCCAACGAACTTAACTTTCAGGTGGAAGACAATTGTAACGAAGGCCTGGCGTTAAAAAATTTCCTTGTTAAACATTTAAGCATTGATGATACCAGGACGTTTGGAATCTGCTTTGGCATTAAAACACGCAAAAAAAGTGAGGTTTTCAGTAGTATCCTGATCCAAAAACGCCACGTGATTAATATATTGGGTTTAAAACTACTCCCCGTTTACGATATCCTTTGTGCTAAGGATTTTAACCCCAACGAGCGTACCGGCGAAATTTTTAGCAGGAGTAATCCTAGTTTTTTATTACCAGAACAAGTAAGGCGTTCGATATTTAAGTTTTACAAATACCGTTTAAATGCGATAAAAACCGGTAATCAAAAACAGAGCTTTCAAAATGAAGAAACGATAAAAAAAGATGGCGAGTTTTTATACCAGTGTAACAATTGTTTAACAGTGTACAACGAGCGCATTGGCGAAATTGAAAACAACATTAACCCAGGTACGGCATTTAAAGATTTACCGGAAGGTTATTGTTGTGTGCTTTGTGAAGGAGAAAAAGACAATTTCACTAAAATTGATCAATCGGCCTTGCAATTGTTATAAGCCGTTAATTTCTGCATGGGAGTTAAAATTACTGAAATAACGATAATCCTGGTCCTCAATGGCAATTTCGCAAACTCGCAAATTACATAAAACGTATTTCATGCTGTGTTTGGCCAAACCATTGGTTTGAAGCAGGTGTACAATTTTTTTCAAACCCTCAACTTTATAAATTCCGCATAAAGGTTCTTGCTGACCATCTTTGGTGAAAATATAAGCTTCGAAAGAATCATCAGCTTTAAGTGAATGGATTAGCCTTTCCAGCAACCTGATTTCCATCAACAACATATCGCAGGCCAATAAGAACAGATCTTCCCCTGGATTTGTTAAGTGCGCAGAAAGCACCCCCAATAATGGTCCCTTGATATCAAGTAAAGAATGATCAACTATCAGCTGTTCATTCCCAAAATACCCTGTATAGGTTTCTTGCTGCGATGGATTAACTGAAAATTTTACCGGGAGATCAAGCGCAGTTAATTTATCAGCTGCCATCTGTGCCCATAATTTATCCTGATGACTGAGCAAACCTTTGTCAGTGCCCATCCTTAAACTCTGCCCGCCACATAAAACGATTCCTAACATATTATATTAACAATTAAAAACTGGTTATTAGTTAAGCCGAGCGAAATAAATATTTTGAAAAGATACTTCAACTACGCCATCAATGACGCTAATTTGCAATCATTTAAATATGAGCATTTTATGCCGATTTCTTATTTCCATCCAACTAGGCCATAGCACAGTATCCCCGTTCTACTTAAATCCGGCGTAACAAATTTTTCGGGCTGCACTGTTCTGGCCGTACAACTGGCTTCAAAAGAAAAATTTTCAGCCGGCATTTTTTTGTTTTTTCATGGGCCTTTATGTTTTCAACGGCATTCAAGCTAGCTGCGCTGGTCTTTTTGATGCCAAAAAGAAAGAAGCCTGTCCGGCTAGGAATAATAAACACCCCGACCCGCGCCCCCCCTATGAAAGAAGAGAATCACATATCAAACAAGATCAATAATTAAATGTCATTTATATTAATTTTTATCCAATAAATTATCCCTCAATATGACAACAACAGATTTTAACAAAATAAAATTATAAACCTTAATTATTTATTACTCAAGTCTGTTAGTCCAGCTTCGTTTAAAATGCCAATTTGCTTTCCTTTCACTATTATTAACTTTTCTGCTAACAGCTCGTTCATGGTCCTAAAAACGGTTTCGTAAGTGGCACCGGTAAAAGCAGCCAGATCCTGACGGCTTAGTGCTAAATTTAAAAATCCTTCGGCATCTAATCCGAATTGGTCTCTCAATCCTAAAATAGCCACGGCAAGCCTTCCCTTAACCGACATTAAAGCTAAATTACGCATTTTCTTTTCCGAGGCATGTAATTCATCTGCATAAAACATCAACAAACCGTAAGCAAATTTCTGGTTTACTTTTATGGTTGTTTTAAAAAAATCGATATCTACAAAACAAAGTTTAGTGGTTTCTAAAGCTGTTGCCGATATTGGATAGGTAGAAATACTGCTGCTGATTCCCCTATGTCCAATTATGGCTCCATCGTTTGCAAAACGTAAAATCAATTCTTTGTCGCCCCATTGTTTATGCACTTTTACATTACCCGAAGTAACAAAATAAACACCACTCACCGGATCGCCCTCTTTGATAATTACTTCCCCTTTTTTAGCGATAAAATTTCGTTTATGGCCCTCAATAGCAGGATGCCATTCTTTCAATGTGAGTTGGCACATAAAACAGGTTTTAAGATCGCAATTACTATTTTTCTTCATATTTATCAGGGATGTTGGGTAAAAATAGCAAATGATTGCACAATTATTTACTATCGTGCGCAAATTCAGTGGTTCTTCACCATTGTTGAAAATTTTATAAGAATAAAACTCCCTGAATTAGAACACTTAGCGTTTTTTACAGGCACCTCTATCGCAAAGAAGTTTAAAGATATGCCATCAAATCATAATTTTGTGTTATGGCAAATACAAACGTTAGAAAATCAATCCAGAATAAGATCGAATCATTGGGTAAGGAAATCGAAAGCTTACAGACAGAGCTAAAAAGATGGGAAAAAATTGCAGCTGATTATGAAACCAACTCGGAAAGCATTGATTTGATTTTATCGATACAATTACCTGAAAAACCAGAACCAAAAACTAAAAAGGTAAAATTGTAAGGTATTAAAACAAGAAAACCCGGACAATGTCCGGGTTTTCTTGTTTAACAAAATCGTCGTCATCTCGACTGAAGCGCAGCTGAACGGAGAGATCTATCTCGAGATAGATTTCTCGACTTCGCTCGAAATGACGAACTTTAGAAAACTTCTTCCACTTTTTTTACCGGAATTTTAGCTTTCGGCTTAAAACCAACAGGCTTATTATCACTTTCGGTTAAAACGGGCGATTTCTTTACAGCTTTCTTCTTAAATTTTCGACCATACCAGATCAGAAAGCCGGTTATAGGTAAACTTGCCCCTATTAGTGACGCTAAAAAAGCCATTACTTTACCTGGGAAACCCAAAATACTCCCCACATGGATATCGTAATTCATTTTGCGAAGTTTACCGCCAAAGCCAGCTTCTTCGTAAGCAATAGAATAAACACCTTCGCGTTTAAATTCTTTTAAAGTATGCTGATCGAAGGTATAGCCCTGGTTATTGTAAAACTGACCTGTATTGGGATAAACGGTAATGTTGATCGTGGCTTTTGCTTTTGAAGTATCGGGGAAATTATAGTAAAAGCCCTGCGACTTTGGATGGCGGCGAATTACTTTTTGCCAGGCCAGATCCATCGCTTTTTGTGGTGTGTAAAATTTCCCAACAGCTAAAGAATCTGATTCCAGGCGTTGGAAATCACCTAATTTATCACCTCCAGAGGTTACCCAATACAAACCTTCGCTATACCATTTAATGCCATAAACCATTCCTGTCAAGGCGATAAAAAGCAAAAAGATTAAAGAATAAAAGCCAAGTACATTGTGTAAATCGAGGTTTACCCTTTTAAATGAGGCGCCCCATTTAATTTTGAAACTCTTATCGCGGGTTGATTTGTTCCATTTTTTAGGATACCACCAGATTAATCCCGTAATTAACAAAACCACAAATATCATGGTTCCGTAGTTTACAATCGGTCTTCCGATGGCATAAGGTAACCACAAAAAACGGTGACCGTTGAGGATAAACCTAAAAAAATCGACCTCTCCTTTTTTGTGAACCACTTTACTGATTACCTCTCCTGTATAAGGATTAATTTTTAAGCTGGTTCCTCCTCCGCGTCGTCCTTCATCCTTTTTTCCCCTTAAATTTAAACTTATCGCCCTTCCCTGTTGATATTGTGCATACGAAGGAATCTTTTCTGGATAGAGCTTAAACGCAATGGCACCCAGTTGCGATGGTGTTATCACAGGCTTATCCTGCTTTTCAATTTTGGTTTCAGGCTCCAATAAACCTGTAATTTCTTCATTAAAAACCCAAATACAGCCTGTTATACAAACAATGAGAACAATGACACCCGATATTAGGCCAAGCCAGAGGTGAAGCCATTTATTGATTCTGTTAAATAGCGAATCTTTATTTTTTTTCTTTGCCGGAGTAGTTTTGTTTACCGTTGCCATTGTTCTGTTTTTAGTTTTTGAGATGATAATTTGTTGTTATTTCAAATGCTGAACGGCAGTGATTACCCCACCTTCTACTTTTAATCCTCTTGTAGCTGTTGCTGTAGCTGCATCAATTTTATACACGTAGCTTGTACCATCACTTAAATTGAAGCCCAGGTAAGCCAGCTTTCCATCTTTTGGCGTATAGTTATTTGTAGTGATGCTAGAGATAGCAGTTTCGGCAGGAAGCCCGGTAACTTTTTTGAAGGTTTTATCAACTACATTTAATACACCTATAGTCTTACCTACTGTATAAGCGCCTTTGTTGGCTTTTAATATCGCATTTACAATGAAATTATTACCACCGATATAAATCCAATTGGTAATTACATAACCGCCAGATACAGATTCAAAATCTAGAAAATAAGTTAAATCGAATTCGGTTGTGCCTGCTTTGATTTTGGTAATTGCTGAAGGTTTGGTAGAGGTTATTTTCGAATCTGTAAGCACGTCAGTAGTTTCAGTATTATCGTCAACAGCCACTGAGCTCGAAAATGCATAAACATCTCCATTTTCTACTACGCCCAATCCATCAGTAAAATATCTTCCGATAAAACTTGTACGGTCATCTTTAATTACTTTTTCTAATTTCATTTCCGGATAAGAATAAACGGCTATCCAGGCTGTGTTAGGGTATTTTGTCCAGAACCTGCTGCCGTTGATACAGAAAAACGGCGCATACACTTTATTTCCTACCTGTTTAATCCAGCTAAAATGCGCGATTTCTCCGTTGTTTGCAGGAGCTGTGGCATCTAATGTTCCTTCTCCAGAGATTAAAAGGCTATTGGTATTTACTTTATACCAGCTTGCTGTTGGGGCGGCTAAATTTCTTGGGATTTTAATCAATAACAGATCGTCGTTAACTGGCGCAAACGCCTGAACGGTTTCAGTCTGAAAATTAGAAACCTTATTTAGTTTGCCTGCTAAAATATTGTAGGTAGTTACCGCACCCGGATTTCCCTGACCGTAAAGCATGCTGAAAAACTTATTGTTGTGCGTAACATAATAGCGATAAGTTCCATCTTGTTCTACTCCGTTTCCAGCGGTAGAGATTGTGCCTTTATCCAGATCACTGGCAGTAAGCAAATAATCGGCAACACCTGTAGAAGCTATTGGTGTAACGGCGAGGATAAAGTTTCCTGGATTTTCCGGAACACTTTCGCTCTCTTCTTTTTTTGAACACGAGATAAGTACGGCAGCGAAAGCTAAAGCGATAAACGCTTTGGTAAAGTTTGTTTTCATATTATTTTTTTATGTATTAATTATTGATTTTAATTGATGAAATACCTCAGGTTTAGGTAGAAAGCCCTGCCTGGTTTTTGAAGACTAAAATTGTCGAAGAGGTCGGCATTGGTGATATTTTTGGCTTCCAATCCAATATTGTAGCGACCTTGTTTTAAGCTGTAAACGAAGTTTAAATCATGATTGAACTGCTGTGGAATCACTTTTTTATCTCCAACTGCGCCCTGACTTGGCCAGTACAACCAAAAAGCATGCACATATAACAAGTTATAACCAATAGATAAATTATTGCCTTTACGGCCCAGATCTTTTAATGAAACCGAAACATCTCCATTGCCGTATAGGTATGGAATATTGGGCATCTGATCCAGGTATACATTGCTTACATTGGTGAATTTTTCGCCCGTGCTTGGATTAACTTCGTATTTCTGAAGATTTTTGAGGTTCTGATAAGTAACTGTGGTACCAACACTTAACCAGTTTTTATACGAATACCTGATTTCGGCATCACCACCTATTGTTCTTACCCCATCGCGGTTATCGGCAACAAGTTTTGATTGATTTTGGTTCAATCTGTTATAGATAAAATTGGTCGCATTGCGGTAAATACCATTGGCCGTAAAAGAGAAATTATGTTCCCGGTTAATAGCGAAACTGTAACTAAAGCCCAAATTAAAATTGTCGCTTTTTTCGGGTTTTAAACTGGGGTTGGCATCCTGATTTTCTACATCACCAAAAATCTCCTGTGCCTCAGGCATACGGTTAGTAAGCTCGTAGGAAGCTTTTAATTGCGTGTTCCGGTTAATAAAATAGGTAGCTGCAGCGCCATAACCCAGCCTATCGATACTATTTTTACCAGCAGTGCTGCCACTTCCGTTAACATTGCCCTGATTGATATATTTCCCGAAAACTGTTGCGCTCCATCGGTCTTTTACATCGAAATTATAACCTAACCCAAGAACATTTTTATTGGTTTTCTTCGGCCTTTCGTAATCTGCATTAGTAGGATTTAATTCATCGCTACCTTTTCGGTTAAAAGTGGTAAATACATTACTTACCGCTACCGATTGATTGTCGTCTATTCTGTAGTTCAACATGGTTGTTGCCAAGCCATTGTTGTTTTTGTATTTGTACAAACTCTTGGAGCGTTCGCCGTTCGTTCCATTTGGTTTACTGTTTCCATACCAATCGTACCTAACATTTAAAGTATCTATATTCTGTTCGTTACCTAAATTATAGTTGGCATTAATGGTTACATCTAAACCTTTGATCAGGTTTTCTTTCTTATATTTTAAGGTGGGCATTAAGATGTTACCCCTACGGTGCCAGCCTCCGAAAACCGAAACCATTCTGGCACCGGTTTGTATTTCTTTATAATTCTGACCAACAGTAATCCCAAACAAAAGTTTATCGGCATAACTTTTATCCACCACACCTACATTTGCAATTAAAGTTTCATTGTGATATTTATCGTTAAACCTCCTTAAAGATGCAATAGGCGCATAAGCTCCTGTGTAAATATCTGAGGCTTCTACATTTACCCTATAATTATTGTCCGAATAATTCTGAAAGGCATTTACTTGAAAAGTTAGCCCATTTGCTGAGGTAGCCGCTGCATTGATTACGCCCCTATGCGTATTAAATGATCCGAATGAGTAAGATACGTCAACATAATTGCGGTAACGATCGCCAGTTACAATATTGATGGCACCGCCTAAGGCATCAGAGCCCAGCCACATTGGTACCACCCCTTTATACACTTCTATCCTATCGGCAATGTTGATGGGAATATTGTTGATCTGGAACGATGATCCAAAATTATCCATCGGGATACCATCAATAAAATACCTCACTTGATTACCCGAAAAACCATTTAAAGAAAGGTTAAAGTTTGAGCCAACCCCTCCCGATTCCCTTACCCTAATACCCGCTACCCGATCTAAAGCGCCAGAAATATCAAGCGTTGTATTGTAAAGTTTTTTAGCATCAACTGAAGTTACATTAAAAGCCTGCCGGTTAACTTCCTGATTGGCCGTTCTCCCAATTACATTAACGGTTTCCATTTGCTCGGTAGATTCTGATAACCTAAAACTGAAAGTACCGAGCTGATCATCAGCTACATTGATCTCTTTTTTCTGTGTTTTAAAACCAATTGCAGATACCTGTACGGTGTATTTACCCAGAGGAATATTGGAGAGTTTAAAATTCCCACTTTGGTCTGTGAATGTACCATAATTGGTTTTGTGGATTTTAATGGTAGCCCCGGGGAGCGGATTACCATCAATGGATTTGATTTGCCCCGAGATACTCAACAATCGGTTTTGGGCAGAAGTAAAAATTACACAGGCACATAGCATGCCCAATAGCAAAATTTTCTTAATTTGCATGGCTTTTAATGGAGATTAAAGGTGAGCCGGATTTCCGGTTTAGCCACACGGGTCTGAACCGTGTGGCATTTTTGTTTCCGGCAAATATAGCCTCTATTTAGATCAAGTCCAAATAAGAATTACTAAATTCCAAGCCTTTTCCATATCTCCCACTACGAAAACAGGCTTACTCAGCTGAGCATCTGACATTTACCGACGCCTGATTATTTTAAAAGCTTAAAACCCTTTTAGTTTAAAACATGTTTATGTAGATACAACAAAAAACAAAGCATATGAAAAAGTTAATTTATGTATTCGCCATTTCTGCATTAGCATTTCAGGCCTGCAATGGAGGAAACAAGGATGCCAAAGAAAGTGCCGATAGTTTAAACATGGCTAAAGACAGTTCAACCAATGCAGCTGCCACCGGAGGAATTGCGGTAGATGAAGCTGATGCGAAGTTTACTACACAGGCAGCAGTTGGTGGTATGGCTGAAGTAGAACTAGGAAAACTGGCCCTCGAAAAAAGTAGCAATCCACAGGTTAAAGAATTTGCAACCATGATGGTAAAAGACCACGGCATGGCAAACACCGAATTAATGGCCATTGCGAAACAAAAAAACATTACACTGCCAAGCACTGTAGACGATGAGCACAAGAAAAAAATGGATGACCTGAGCAAAAAATCAGGTGCAGATTTTGACAAAGCTTATGTTGATGCCATGGTGAGTGGGCATAAATCTACACTAAAATTAATGGAAGATGAATTAAGAGATGCTAAAGATGCAGATCTTAAGGCATTTGCGACTAAAACAGCACCAATAGTTCAAAGCCATTTGGTGATGATCAACAAAATTAACGATAGCATGAAATAATGCGGTTTAGCGTATTAAATTTCTTAGATAAAGGGATTTAATACGCTACTTTTCCTACTTATGCGCGCTCCTGATTTTATCATTAATTGCTGAATTTATTTTTCGAAGGCTATACTTAAAGCTCTGGCGGGGTATGCCAATCAATAAAGGCTTTCCTAGTTAACATTTTCAGGTAAGGATAATTTCCATTTAATTGGTTACGCTGTTTTAGCTCATATAAAAAATGCCCACCTAAGTCTACAATTATTTTTGCGGTAGCTAAATACCATACACTATGTGGCTGTTTCCAACAAAAAGAATAAAGGTTTGAGGTGAGTTTAATGCCCTGAAGTTCGGGATGGTAAAAATTAAGTATTTTTGGATTGGGCAGCCCCTGCATTACCTCCGGTTTCCTAACCATCGAAAGGTGATCGGAATGGCAAAACTCGTAATCCTTTAGCTTTGGATCATCCAGATCAGGCAAATGTTTCAATATTTTAAATCCTTTAAATTTTTTGCCATTCAATACCCATATTAAATTTGGATAAAACGCCTCTCTGCTATTAAGCTCGGCCAATGTAATCGGAGAATTTTGAAACTCAATGGTATAACCGGATGGGGTAAATACATCAGCACGGTGGATATCGGCATTGGCTGCATCATAAAAAGCAACTTCTCTAAATGATGGCGGGAAAGCCAATTTCCAATCTCGGTGCCATGCGGTCTCCTTTCGGCAATATTCTTTTTTAAGTGATGAAATATCCTGAATCATATCTGAACGGAGGATATCTCTTTTCATTTCACTATTGTTCATTCTCTTTCAATGTGATTAAATCACTAAAACAATTAATTAGGGAAAACAAATTTAAACTAAAATTTTTAGCAAAAAAAATAGACTTGAGATATAAACGGACAATATTTAAAAATCATTATGACTGAGCATTAGGCATATACCACCTGTTAAAAAAAATTATTTCAATCTGCTCAGAATAGAATGATAACTTTGCAGTATGACCATCCAAGAAATACAGCAGCTAGAAGATTTTTTTACCCAGGCAGGAAAGCAAGAGGTTCCAATTTATCTTAATCAGGCTACCGTAATTACCGATTATGCCCATTTTCTGGAAAGTCATTTTATGCCTTTAAAGCTTAATCCTGATGCAAAAGTGAACCTACCACTAATACATAGGCTAAAAATGTTAAAGTTATTGATTGAATCAAATGCATAAAAACGATTTAATTTAGCTGTTACAGCTCCACCATTGGTAAGAAGGGGCCAATTTGAATCGCAACACAAGTAATCGAAACACTTACTATCTGTTAAACTGGTCTTTCGACAGGCTATCATTGACAGAATCCAATAGAAAGCTCGTCATTGCGAGGAACGAATCAATCTTAAAGCGCAGGCAAGTAACGATCGTTGTAAGATTGCTTCGTCGGTTAAAAAAGCCTTCTCGCAATGACGATGCCTCGCAGCTTATTATTGCACAAAAAAATCTCTGTCATCTATATTGACTTTTACACAATAAATCACCCCTCAGGATGACAAGTCTATATTTGTCATACGTCCAATTCATGCCTTTCCTATTTATGTTTATGGTTGTCGGAATAGCTGACTCCGATTTTCTAATCAGGCAATTAAAAACTTAACCTCTTTTAGTTTTTAAAATAGATATTTCCAACTATATTGGCCGTGATTGGTTATTCCTATACATTGACCCTTATTTATGACTAAAAATATATTCATTGCTTCGGCCGAACCCTATACCGGAAAATCAGTAATTGCTTTCGGAATGATCAATATGTTATTGGCTAAAACACAAAAAGTAGGTTACTTTAAACCCATTATTGCGCAAGACGATCAGAATAAAAAAGATGAACATGTAGAAGCCATGTTGGATTATTTCTCACTCCCTGTTAAATATGAGGATGCTTTTGCCTTTACCCGCCAAGAAATGCTGCATCAAGCAGAAGATAGTGGAGCAATTATCAATACCATTATCAGTAAATATAAAAAGCTAGAAGACAACTATGATTTCACAGTAATTGAAGGCAGCGATTTTTTAGGCGAAGGCATGGCATTTGAGTTCGAATCAAATGCCTTAATGGCCAAAAACTTAGGTGCACCAGTTTTAATAGTGGTATCGGGAAAGAACAAAACAGCAAGTCAGCTTTTTAAATCGGCCATCAACATTTACCGTAACTTCCTGTTGCGAGATGTACAGGTATTAGGCGTGGTGGCCAATATGGTGAATCCAGAGGAGGCAGACCGTATTAAACAAGCTTTAACGAATCAATTGCCAGCCGAATTACTTATTGCCGTTATTCCTACTGAAACAGGCCTGCAAAGTCCAACCATGAAAGAAATCACTTTGGCACTTGGTGGCGAGGTACTTTTTGGATCTGAACTATTGGATAACCAGGTTGATAATTTTGTGACCGGTGCCATGATGCTGCCCAATTTTTTAAGGCACATAAAAGATAACCTGCTTATTGTTACCCCCGGCGATCGTGGCGATATCATTATTGGCGCACTACAGGCCAATTTATCAGCCAATTACCCAAAAATTGCAGGCATTGTTTTAACCGCAGGCAGTTTACCGGATGAGCCGATTATTAAATTGATTGAAGGTTTACAAACCATTATTCCAATAATAGCGGTTAAAAAGGGAACTTTCGAAACCACCACAACCATTGGCGGTATCCACTCAAAAATCACAATCGAAAACAAGAAGAAAATTGCAGTCGCGATAGAGCTTTTCGAAAAATATGTCGACATTAAAGCGCTTGATGATAAAATTATCACTTTTAGCTATCAGGGAATTACACCACATATGTTTCAATATCAACTGGTTAAATGGGCCAAACGCGATAAAAAACATATTGTTTTACCAGAAGGAAATGACGAACGCATTTTAAAAGCGGTTGAAAAACTCATTACCCAGGATATTGTAGACATCACGCTCTTGGGCGATCCAGCCGAAATTACCAACACGATTAAAAGACTTGGATTAAATCTGGACCCCAGTGCTATAAAAATACATAATCCTGGCCAATCGGCTCATTATAACGATTATGTAGATACCTTGCACGAACTACGTAAAGCCAAGAATGTAAACCTCGAAATGGCCAGGGATATGATGACCGATGTTTCTTATTTCGGAACCATGATGGTTTACAAGGGTGATGCCGATGGGATGGTTTCGGGTGCCGTTCATACCACTCAGCACACCATCAGGCCTGCTTTACAGTTTGTTAAAACCAAGCCAGGCGTATCGGTGGTTTCATCCATTTTCTTTATGTGCCTGCCAGAAAGGGTAGCCATATTTGGAGATTGTGCGGTTAACCCCAATCCTACTGCCCAACAGCTGGCAGAAATAGCAATTTCTTCAGCAGAAAGCAGCGCCAAATTCGGCATTGAGCCACGCATTGCCATGTTATCTTATTCTTCCGGCACATCAGGAGAAGGTGAAGATGTAGAACGTGTAAGAGAAGCCACTGCCATAGTTAAAGCAAGGCATCCGGAATTAAAAATTGAAGGTCCGATACAATATGATGCTGCTGTAGATCCTCTTGTAGGCAAACAAAAATTACCAGGCTCTGAGGTTGCAGGTAGAGCAAGTGTATTAATCTTCCCTGATTTAAATACCGGAAACAACACCTATAAAGCCGTACAGCGCGAAACCGGTGCATTGGCTATTGGGCCAATGCTGCAGGGCTTAAACAAACCAATAAACGATTTAAGCCGAGGCTGTACTGTAGATGATATTTTTAATACCGTTGTAATTACAGCGATCCAATGCCAAGACATTTAATATGAACATTTTAGTAATCAACTCCGGAAGTAGTTCCTTAAAATACCAGCTTTTTAACATGCCAGAAAAGGCTCCGGTTTGCAGCGGTCTGGTAGAGCGTATTGGCATTGAAGGCTCGTTTGTTAAACATACAGTTTATCGCAACAACGAAAAGCATAGCATAGAACAATCAGGTTTTATTGCTAACCACGGCGAAGGCTTAAAACAGGTTTTAGCTTTGCTAACTGAAGGAGAATACGCGGTAATAGCCAGCCCTGATGATATTGCAGCTGTTGGCCATAGAGTAGTGCATGGAGGCGAACATTTTACAGGTGCAATCCTTATTACAGATGAGGTAAAACATCAGATCAAAAAGCTGTTTTCTCTTGCGCCGCTGCATAATCCGGTTAATTATAAATGCATTGAAGTAGCCGAACAGACTTTTGTAAACGCGAAACAAATTGCAGTATTCGATACAGCATTTCATCAAACCATACCAGAACAGGCCTATCGTTATGCCATTCCGGAATGGTATTACAAAGAACATGGCATCAGGGTATATGGATTTCATGGTACCAGCCATAAATATGTAAGTGAGCAGGCCATTAAATGGTTAAATAAAGTTGATACAAAAATTATCAGCATCCACTTGGGCAACGGCTGCAGCATTACGGCCATTAGAAATGGTAAATCAATAGATACGAGTATGGGATTTGGCCCATTAAGTGGATTAATGATGGGCACCCGCTCTGGAGACATCGATCCATCAGTTATTTTTCATTTAATGGAGCATTCTGGATATACTTTAGAACAGTTGAGCACCCTAGTTAACAAACAATCAGGATTGTTAGGTGTAGGTGGCTCGAGCGATATGCGCGACATTAGAAAAATGGTAAACGAAGGCGATGCAGCTGCAATTTTGGCGCTAAAACTTTATGCCTATAGGATCAAGAAATTTGTTGGAGCTTATGCAGCTATTTTAAACGGCATAGATGCGATAGTATTTACCGCTGGTGTAGGCGAAAACGACAGTAACATGCGTGAGTCTGTATGTTCGGAGCTGAATTATCTGGGTATTGAATTAGATCCAGCTCAAAATACAGCCTATAATGGAGAATTGAAAGAAATTAACAAGGCAAGCGCTAAAGTAAAAATCCTGGTTATTCCAACCAACGAAGAATATGAAATTGCCCATCAATGTTTTGAACTTATAGACTAAACTTCCGAAGTCTGCGCCAATGGCAATGCGCCTGGCTAACTTCGAAAGTTTTAATTAGCGTAAGATTATCTTTGGATGGTAAGCAACCAGCCATGGAATTTCACTTTTAGTTTACGTTATGGCCTTTGCGCTTTGCCAATTTCGGAAGTCTAGCTAGGCTTAGGCCGTTTCCAAAATAGACAAAATATTGCCGGCAGGATCTCTAAACCAAGCAATATTTGGCCCTCCGTTTCCCCGTGAGATGCCTTTACTATCCGTTTTGAAGTATTCTTCATTGTAAATCTCGAACTTTATTCCCTTAGCGATAAGTTCGTCGGCCGCTTGATCTATATTCTCAACATGAAAATTAAGTACCGTAAAAGTTGCCGGAACATGATTTGGCTTTGGATAAAGCAATACATTTGCTGATCCGGAAATAACCAGTTCAATTACGCCCATCGGGTTATCTTTCACTTCGATACCCAATACGCCTTGATAAAAATCTTTTGCTTTCTGTACATCGTCTACAGAAAACGAGCTGAATGCTTTTGAGTTTTGTAACATAAATCTTTTTTTAAATCAATTTTTCGTGAGAACGAACAGTTAAATTTAGCGGATTAAAATAATAGTAACAGGCTGTATAAACGGCAAGATACAGGCCCAAACGAGACAACTTCCATTAGCTTTTCCAGGCACCCAATAAACGTCTGATGACTACAATTTCGGCAACGTGGTAGGCATTATGATCGGCAATCTGCAGGGCTTCGCGTAATACACTTTGTCCATCGCCATGCGGAATTGGCACATATAAGTCTGAAGAATCTAACAAAGCAATAAATTCTTTCAGATCAGCATCAATCTGTTTTAGTGTATTGTTCCAGGCTTGTTCATCTTTAGGTACCAGTTCTTTAGGCCAATATTCGTCTGGCCATTTAGGCGATCGATGCGATCCATCCTTGCTAAATTCGAGCATATCCCACTGGGCAATTTTGATATGTTCTACCAATTGCCAAATGCTGTAAGGTAAGTTGTAAGGCTTTTCGCCCAATAGATTAAACGGCAAATTGGCAACAGCATCTTTAAACCCTACATGCGCTCCACCCCCATTTAATAATTTTTTGAGTTCCGTAACCAGTATTGATGTTTGATTTTCCATATAATATTAGCAGATTGTATAAATCTAACAAACGTGATTCTCATAGGTTTGTATAAAAATCAATTTCGGTGGCAGCATCTATTTTTTTAACGCACAATTCTTTTAAATTTGGGCATGAACCTATCTTTTCCGATCCTCACAGCATATACCTATCTCAACACCGCTAATTCTGGCATTTTATCTACCAATTTGGCAGAATGGAGAACTAAACATGATCAAGACTTTGTTTCCGGAGGAAGTATTTTCAGAATGGAAAATCTGTCCATCATTACCGACCTCAGAAATAACATAGCTAAACTTTTCAGTTCAAAATCCGAGAACACCTATCTGGTTCAGAATTTTTCAGTAGGTTTTAATACTTTACTGAGTGGATTGGACAAAAACCATCGTTTTCTATTATTGGAGGAGGAATATCCATCTGTGAGTTATCCTGTAATCAGTATGGGTTTTGGGTACAATAGCATAGCCATTGATGAAAAGCTAGAAGAAAACATCATTATTGCCATTGAAAAATTTAAACCTACCGTGCTGGCATTTAGTATGGTACAATACATTAGTGGATTAAGGATGGATGATGAATTTATTCAGAAATTAAAAGCTACATATCCTGATCTTTTGTTGATCGGTGATGGCACTCAGTTTTTAGGCACAACAAATTTTAACTTTGAAAAGTCAGGTCTGGATGCTTTAATTGGAAGCGGTTACAAATGGCTTTTAGCGGGGTATGGAAACGGTTATGCCTTTTTTTCCGATCAGATGAAAGATGCGATTTATAGCAAAAACAAACTGGCCGAGTTGCCTACAGCACCTTTTTTAAAAGGCAAAGATCATTTATCTATGTGTTTCGAACCTGGGCACTTAGACACCTTAAATTTTGGCACATTAAACGAAAGCTTAAATGAACTTGGCTCAATCGGTTTCGATTGGATTGAAAAAACTGTACAGGAAATTTCCAACAAAGCCAGGTTAGCATTAAATTTAAGGGGATTGATTCCAGATTGGACATTGGAGCGAAAATACCAATCTACTATTATGAGCATGCCATTGGATCAAAAAACAGTTGACAAAATCGCTGCAGCCAAAATACTTTGCTCACCACGTGGCAAAGGCACAAGGATTTCATTTCACTTTTATAATACAGAAGAGGATTTAAATCAACTGCTCCAGGTTTTGGATAACCGCAGTTAGTCTACTTTCCAGATGGCATCTACAAAATACTGATGTTGATCGAAGAAACGCTTAAGCGGTTTAAATCCGGTTTTTTCTGCAAGCTGATCGATATCATTAAGCGAATACTTTTGTGATATTTCCATAAAAATATGCTCATTTTCTGCAAAGTGAATGGCATTTTGACCAATATTAACAATCTGTTTTTTTAAACTGATGAGGTAACTTTTACAGGCTCCAGATTCTGGATCGTAACTGGCATAGTGCTCAAAATTGTTCAGATCAAAATTGCCATCCAATTCTTTATTGATACGATGAAGTAAATTGAGGTTAAATGATCTGGTAATTCCACCTTTATCATTATAAGCAGAAAGAATCTGCTGGGGATTTTTTTTTAGGTCGAATCCAATGATCAATAAATCCTTAGGGGAAAGCAGTTTTTTTAATGACGAGCAGAATTTTCCGGCATCGGCTATACTCATGTTTCCGATATTTGCGCCCATAAAAAGCACAACCTTTCTGCGGCTGGATAATTCTGTGGCCTTTTTAAGCATATTAAAATAATCACCATTTAAACCTTTCATATCCAATCCAGGAAGTTTTTTAGGCAAACTTTCTTCCAGATCTGAAATTACATGGGCGGAAATATCAATCGGAAAATAACTAAATTTCAACTGACTATCCAACAATGATTTGAGCAGATGAATGGATTTTGTTGCGTCGCCAGCACCCAGTTCGATTAAATCAAAAGTGCTTCCATCGGCTGATATCGCCTGAGAAATCTGGTTGGCCTGGTATTGCAGGATTTCCATTTCTGCATTGGTTAAATAATATTCCTCCATTTCCATAATCTGCTGAAAAATGCGGTCTCCGGTAGCATCGTAAAAATACTTAGAGCGCATAAATTTTGGCTCGGAGTGCAAGCCTGCCAAGGTTTCTTGAAGGAACTGTGTTTTGTCTGTCGCTGTTTCGATAGTGGTAGTGGTCATATCTATACTATTTTACTAATCGGATGCCTGTATATTGCCACCTTAAATGTGGGTGGAAGAAATTTCTATAAGTAATACGTGAATGATTTTCAGGCGTGGCAATTGATGCACCGCGAAGCACTTTCTGGTTAACCATAAACTTTCCATTGTACTCGCCAATGGCACCCGGTGCTTTACTAAAACCAGGATATGGCAAATAGGCACTTTCGGTCCACTCCCATCGTTCACCCCAGTTAAAGTGTTTGGCTGCTATTTCCCATTCAAATTCAGTGGGTAAACGCATGCCTTTCCAGCCTGCAAAAGCATAAGCTTCATAATAACTGATATGGCTTAACGGTGCGGTTAAATCAATAGGTAAAAGACCAGCTAAAGTATAATTAAACCATTTTCCGTCTATTAAGTGCCAGTACATAGGTGCACTAATGTTATTGTTTTTCACCCAATCCCATCCTTCAGCATGCCAGAAATTAAAATTTTCGTAACCGCCTGCACTAATGAATTCGATAAATTCTGCATTACTCACCAATGTTTTACTGATTGAAAAATCGTGCAGGTAAACCTTATGCCTGTTTAATTCATTATCAAAGCTGAAATCCTTTCCATCATAACCGATCTCATAAACACCTTCAGAAATTTGGATAAAGCCAGGCTCTATTTCACTTACGGTTAAAACTTCTTTTTGGTTCTTTGAATAAGTTGGAAAAAGTGGGTTGTTTCCTAAAATGTATTTAATATCGGTAAGTAAAAGCTCCTGGTGCTGCTGCTCATGGTTAAAACCCAAAATCAACAGTTCTTTTACTTCATCTGCTAGTGTCGTGGCCAAGAATTTCACCATGGCTTCATCTACATAAGCCCTGTACTGGTAAATCTCATTTACACTGGGTCGACTCAAATTACCACGATCTGTCCGGATTACGCGGTTACCAACCGTTTCATAATAACTATTAAAAACGAAATTATACTCATCGTTATATACCTGATAATTAACAGAAAATGGCTTTAATATAAAAGTTTCGTAGAACCAAGTGGTATGTCCCAAATGCCACTTCGGTGGACTTACATCCGCGATAGGCTGTACTACATAATCTTCTGTTTGCAATGGTTCGCAAATTTGTTCGGAGTATTTCCTGATCTGCAAGTATTCTTCTACCAGTGTCATTAATTTTTATCTAGATAGTTTTTAAGATCTGTGATGGTATTAACATTCAGATCTTTTGATTGTTTTTGCCGCATCATCAAAGCATAAGAATTATTAAAACCTATAGGTTTAAGCCATTTGATATTAAACTTTTTCTCGAATTCGGTGTAGACATAATCATAAGTTTTATCTTTATCATGTGCCATTTCCTTAGCAATTTTTGGATCCGGTTGCAACAAAACCAATAAACCTGTCCCGGTATATTCAGGATAAAAATCGATCTGATCGTTCATCAGTGCATCAAAACAGATTTTTGTTCCACCAAGTCCTGTTTTGGTAGATACCTCATAATCTGTATTTCCTTTAATCAACATGCTGTACATTTCGGCCAGAATATATTGTTCACCAAAAATCTTTGAGCCTATCCTCACTACACCGTTATGTCCGTTTTTTGGCGCTTTATACAAACCAGTACTGATGAGGAAATCCTTTGCCAC
Source organism: Pedobacter sp. ISL-64 (assembly GCF_018613605.1). Taxonomy (GTDB): domain Bacteria; phylum Bacteroidota; class Bacteroidia; order Sphingobacteriales; family Sphingobacteriaceae; genus Pedobacter. Next base: position 273,678 of record NZ_JAGGPU010000008.1, read on the forward strand.
ACGTTCCGGTGTCAGGTGCAAATAATCGGTTCTGTAATTAAGATCCGTCATAACCGAATCAGTAATTTTACCAGCAAGTAAATTCAAAGTTTCTGCTAATTGGGGAAATTGCTTCAATGCTTCATCTCGAACAATTGGTGCAGCATAGTACGGCGGAAAGATACTTTTATCGTCTTTTAAAATTTTCAGATCGAAAGCTTTCAAACGGCCATCGGTAGAATAACCGCTAATCACATCCAATTCTTTTGAAAAAGCGGCCTTGTACATTACCGCATCGCTGATTACAATGGTATGGATTTTCAGGCCATAGGTAGATTTTAATCCAAGATCCCCGTCTTGCCTGCCCATAAATTCAGGGGTAAATCCGGCGGTTAACGTAGAACCATAAGCCGATGGAAGTGCATAAAAACCACCCAACATTAAAATCACAACAGGCAAAATACACAATGCTTTTTTCAGCTTCTTAAAATCCATTTTCTGGACCAGGGAAAGTAAGGCATCGAGAATAATGGCCAATAACGCAGCGGGAATAGCCCCAGCTAAGATCATATTGGTGTTGTTAAGCGAGATGCCCCCAAAAATAAACTCCCCTAATCCACCCGCTGCAATAAAAGAAGCCAATGTGGCCACACCAACATTGATAACTGTTGCAGTACGGATACCCGCCAAAATAACCGGCATAGCCAAAGGTAATTCTACTTTTAACAGTATCTGGCTCTGGCTCATCCCCATTGCCCTGGCCGCTTCTTTAACATACTGATCGATGCCAATAATGCCTGTATAGGTATTGCGGATAATCGGTAACAAGGCATAAATTAGCAGCGCCACAATTGCAGGTTTTGCGCCAATCCCTAAAATGGGGATCATAAATCCCAATAAGGCAATGCTCGGAACCGTTTGCAATACGCCAGCAATCCCTAAAACCGTTCCCGAAAGTTTTCTTTTTCTGGCAATCAATATGCCAAGTGGTAAGCCAATGGCGATGGCAAAAAGTAGGGAAATAAAGGTTAAACCAACATGTTGAAGGGTTTGAGCAAACAATTTATCAGATTGCTCATGCATAAATTGCCATAAAGTTTGCTGATGCTCATCCATGTGCCTGCGCATTTTGAAATTGGTTAAATCCTTTGGTTAACTGTTCGAAATTAACTGTTTTGCTGTCCTTATTGGCACCAGAAACCAGAAGTTCGCTCCGATCAGAACTTCGCAACAATTCCATCGCATCCCATACATTCAAATCAGCAGATAGGCTTTTCCCATCTTGTAATGCCCTTTTAGGTAAATAAGGCCAAATATCCTGTATTTTAACTACTTTAAATTCGAGGGCTAACCTTTGTCCGGCTAAAAATTTCCTTGCAAAATCATTTACAGGTTGATAAAGCAATTCTTTGGGTGTTCCAATCTGGATGATTTTTCCCTTATCCATTAAACAAATGCGATCTGCCAATTCAAAAGCTTCCTGAACATCATGCGTAACCATTACAATGGTTTTCCTTTTTAGTTCTTCTAATCCCTTAAATTCTTTTTGGATACTGGTTCGGGTAACGTTGTCTAAAGCGCCAAAAGGCTCGTCCATTAACAATACAGAAGGGTCTGTAACCAAAGCACGGGCAAGGCCTACACGCTGCTGTTGCCCACCACTAAGCTCATGTGGAAACATCGCCAGGCTATTTTCAGGAAGATGGAGTTTTTTGATCAGCTCCTGCGTTCGGACTTTAATTTTTTCTTTATCCCATTTTAAAAGCTTCGGCACAACGGCAATATTCTCAGCAACGGTATAGTGTGGAAAAAGCCCAATGTTCTGCATCACATAACCAATTCCCGTTCGTAAAACATCAGGATCTTGATTGGTTATATTTTCGCCATTGATAAAAACCTGACCTGCATCGGGCTCAATTAACCGGTTGATCATTTTTAGCGTGGTGGTTTTACCACAGCCACTTGTGCCCAACAATACCAGCGTTTCCTTTTCTTCTACCTTAAAAGAGGCTTTATTTACCGCTAAGGTATCTCCAAATTTCTTACTTATCTCTTTTAATTGGATCATACTTAGTTATCGATTTTCATAAATAGATTATTTAACGATTCGGAATATGTAGGGTGTGCAAATACACAATATCTGATCCTATCGTAAGTAATCCCGCCTTCCATCGCCATTTGAAGAACAGACATGATTTCTCCACCTTCTGAGGCTAGGATAGCAGCTCCCAGTATCTTTTTACTATCAGCATCTACAATTGCTTTCATCAGCCCTAAAGTTTCGTTTGTTTCAATACCGCGCGCAACATTCGACATCGGTAGAACGGCAACTTTATAATTCAATTTCTTTTCTTTTGCTTCTTTTTCAGAAATACCTATCCGCCCAAGTTGAGGGTCGGTAAACATGCAATATGGCACCGGCCGATCGTGAATAGAATAATTTGTGCCCTCCATTAGGTTCCGGTAAACAACGGTATAATCGTTATAAGCAATATGTGTAAATGAAGGGCCACCTTTTACATCACCGAGTGCATAAATCCCTTTAATATTGGTTTCGAGTTTTTCATTAACAAGAATATGCCCTTTGTCATCCAATTTTACGCCACACTTTCCAAGATCTAAATCTGCAGTTTGAGGAGTACGGCCTGCGGCTACCAACACATGGCTCGCAGTTATTTCTTTTTTGATTTTCCCAGACTCCAGCGTAATGCTAATCTGTTTTTTATCCTGCGCTATTTTCTTGATTTTAACATCAGTGATCAGTTCGATGTTTTCGTCGGTTAAAATTTCAGTAAGTGCTGATGAGATATCCTGATCTTCTCTGGCTAATATGCCTGATGATTTTTCCAAAACAGTTACTTTACTACCAAATCGATTAAACATTTGCCCAAACTCAAGCCCGATGTAATTTCCGCCAATAACCACTAGGTGTTCTGGAACAGTTTTAAGATCTAAAATTGTTGTCGATGTAAGATAATTAATTTCATCTAATCCTTCAATATCCGGTATGGTAGTTTTTGCACCAGTGTTGATAAAAATCCGTTCGGCAGTTACTTTTTCTTCACCGCCATCGTTGAGTGCAATAGACAGTTCTTTTTCACTACTAAATCTGGCTGTTCCAAATATAAGCTCAAGTCCTTTGGTATTTTTAAGGCCTTTTTCAGATGATGACCTGAACTGGTTTACGATATCGTCCTTCCGTTGCTTTATCTTTCTAAAATCAATTTTGATCGCTCCAACTTCTACGCCGAGTTCAGTTGCTCTTCTGGCTTGATACACTGCCCTTGCAGAAGCGATCATTGCTTTTGTTGGTGTACAACCATCATTAATACATGTGCCGCCAACATATCTTTTTTCAACAATCGCTGTTTTTTTGCCCGCTTCGGCAAGCCTTTTGGCCAAAGGAGTTCCTGCCTGCCCTGCACCTATAATTATTGCGTCGTAGTGTTTCATCGATTTCCAGATTAATAGAATTTGTTTTGTCCTTAAAAATATAACCTAAATACGAGTCCAATGTTTGGTCAATATTGATTTATACTATGTCCAATTGAAACATTACAAGTTCGAATAAAAAAGTTACAAACTATATTCCAAAATCGACGTTAAATAATTGTAAACATTTAATTGACAAACATAAACCGCAGCCTTATATGCAAACTCAAACAACAGAAAACACGAACCTTACCGTTTTTATCCAGGATGATTCTTCAATTGAAGATAAAAGAGACATTTTATTAAACAGTTTGTTAGACGATCTGAACAGTCAAACAGAATCTTTTAATTAAAATTTAACATCGATTACGAACAAATCGCCGAGAAGGTTAAATGAGACTTTAGATATTGATCTTTAAGCTCAGATGGCCTAGGTGGTCCAAAAAATAAGCAGATTCAATCTGAACATTAAGAATTTAAGAGCATTAAGGGCCTAAGCTTTCAATCCTTAGCAATAAAGATGCTTTATAGATAGATGTAACTTCTTAAAAAAGAAAAGGGCAAACAAATTCATGTTTACCCCTTTCAATCTAAATTAACGCTCTCGCGACAAAAGTATAAATTCTTCTTAAACCTGTATGTAACAAATTTATTTACATTAAAGTTAATGTAAAATGATCTGTGCACGGCGAAGGTTATCCGTAGTCTGCAAAATTTTATCCTTTAATTTTGGGTTGTAGTTAGGATGTGACTTCAAGAAATCCTGCACAACTGCATTAGCTTTTTCATTGTTATAACTCGAAAATATAGCCGCTAACCACGATTGCGGAAAAAATATATCTCCTGTTTTCTGTATTTCTTCCAATAATTCTAAGCTTTCTTTGAGATAATGGATAGAACTTGTTTGCCTGATGGGATGGTGCAGGTAAGATAAAGCTGTAGTTACCCAGGCCTCTTTCTGTCGGTTTTTCCGGTCTTTTAAGCCGTTAAAAAAATTATCTCTTTCCTTAACATCTAAAGACAAGGCAGGTGTTAAATAAATAAGCCGGTTTTTACGATCTTCATTTTTGGTCCGTGCCAACTGATCTTTTAAGATCGTATTTGCAGTATCTGTTTTAAGGGCTAGCGTTAATGCTAATGCGCTATAATCATCTTCTAACAATTTAATTCCATTTGGTGCGGTTTGTTTGAGCCAGATATTATACATACGTTTTCCGGCATCCGCACTCAGATATACATTTTGATAAGCATTGAACAAAATCTTCCTGTTATTTTGCGTTTGCTGTTGCTCCATTGCATTCCATATTGTTTTCTCCGTACTTTCATACACCGCATTCCGTGCTTCAGCAGTTAGAAAAGTCCAGTAAATATTGGTTAGGTACCCCGTAATCAGCCTGAGGTTCATCTCGTTTTTCTCAACCGACAATCCTTGTAAAAACACAGCCAAAAGTTCTTTAGGTTTAGTGCTTTTTCCCGAAAGCATATTTTCGTAGGCATTGATATACGCTGATGCCCGTTCTAACGGGTCGGCAAGATCATAAAGATTTGCCATCATCTCTTTATCAATCGGAAAAAGGCCATACCCCGCACCGTTTGCATTAAACAAAATATATTGTGGTTTTGGAAGACCTTTTGCTTCAATTAAATCTGTCTTAGCAAGCTTAGCATCTACAACTAAAATCTTACTCGCTGTTGGGTAAACCAGCTTAACTGTAAAAGATTGCGGCCATACCCGTGGCTGTCCCATCTCACTGCTTTGGTTTAAGCTTAAATCGCTAATTTTATCTCCGTTGTATTTAATATCATAACTAAAAACCGGCCTACCAGGTTCATTTACCCAAACTTTGTTCCAACTATGGAGATCACTTTTGCTATATTTACTTAAAATGGCAATCAAATCATTCCATGTAGCGTTGCTGTAACTGTACTTTTTCAGATACTCCCTTATACCCTGCTGAAAATTCTGTTTTCCCATCAATAATTCCAATTGACGCATCATAATGGGTGCTTTATGGTAAATTATATTTCCATACATTGATCCTGCTTCTTGTAAATTATCCAATTGCTGGCGAATGGGATTGGCGCCCAGTGTTCTATCTACCCCGTAAGCTGCCGGATAATGGTCTTGTAAAAACTTAAGGTCGAAAGTACTTTTACCCATTAACTTTTCAGTTACCTTATCGGCCATAAAATTGGCAAAAACCTCTTTCATCCAAACATCGTTAAACCATTTCATGGTTACCAGATCGCCAAACCACATGTGTGCGGTTTCATGCGAAATCAGGTTAGAACGCGAAATGAACTGATCTCTGGTAGCTCCCTGATCTAAAAACAATGCTGATGCTTTATATTGTACCTCCCCAGGATGTTCCATACCACCAAACTGAAAATCTGGAATACTGACAAAACCCACTTTTTGAAAAGGATATTTTATCGCTGTCCAGTCTTCCAAAAAATCGAGAGCATCACGATGTGCTACAAAAACAGAGTCTACGCTGAGCTTAATTTTGGCTGAATCAGTTTCGCGGTGCAAAAATTCCATTTTATTATTTTTCATTTCCCTATTTATCAAGGTGTATTTACCCGCAGTGAAGGAAAATAAATAAGTGGGTAATTTATCTGAATTATTGAAATGATAGGTAGTAGAACTTCCTTGCACAAATGAGTCTTTTTTAACCGCATTAGCCATTACATGCCAATCAGTTGGAACGGTTAACGAAACTAAAAATTTAGCTTTTAAATCGGGTTGATCAAAGCACGGGAATACCGTTCTGGCATGATCAGGAACAAAAAGCGCATACAAAAAGTCTTTGTTTCGGTTTAATGATTCGTTACCCGCAATAAATCCAATCTCGATATGGTTATCGCCTACTTTTAAATGCTCCTGCTTTACCAAGATATGTTCGGCTTTAAAATCAATCGGTATCGTTTTGCCATTAACCGATACTCGCTTTATATGATCTGCATTCTGCTTAAAGTCAACCTGCAGATAAATTAACTTATTTAGCTTAAAATCAATATTTTCAGTTGAGTGAACTGGCGCTGTTTGTTCTGCTGGAATGCTAAAGTGAAGCTTATATTGAATATTACTTATGGCTGCACTTCTGGAACTTGCCAGTGCAAGAGAAACTCCAGGTTCAATGGCTACGGGATTAGTAACCTGTTGCGCAAAACAGGTAGCACTTAATAGAAAGAAAAAGCAAAAGTATTTGGTAATCGTATTCATCGTATAAAGATTTATTCTCCTTTTATCATTTGTATAATGGTACCATAGCTCATCCAAACCATGGTTAATACCACAGCTAAACCTGTTAAGGTTAACCAAAACGGTTGTTTGTAATTTGCAATAATTTTGGTTTTATAAGCGGCAATAAGCATAATACCTAATGCAATGGGTAAAATAAAACCATTAATTGCGCCTACGGTAAGCAGTATTTTAACGGGTTTACCGATGAGGATAAATATAATGCAGGAGATGGTTATAAAGGCAATGATAATCTCACGGTTAAACTTTAATATCAGTGGGTGAAAACTCTTAATAAATGAAATGGAAGTATAGGCTGAACCCACAACTGAAGAAATTCCCGCAGCCCATATCACCACACCAAAAATCTTATATCCTATTTCGCCGCTGGCCAATTTAAAAACCGAAGCAGCTGGATTGGATGGATCTAAAGTAAAACCTTTGCTTACCACTCCTAAAGCAGCAATAAATAACAATAAGCGCATAATAGAGGCCAATCCGATGGCACTTAATGCACCTTTATTTACGGCGCCTAAATTATGTATCCCAGTTTGCCTGGCATCCAATAAACGGTGAGCGCCCGAAAAGGTGATATAACCACCCACTGTTCCACCAACTATGGTTAATACTGCCGTAAAACTAAACTGCGTAGGATTTACTGCCCTTAATGCAGCTTCTGCCAATGGTGGCGAACTGGTATAGGCGATAATTAAGGCAAGTACAATTTTAATCAGCCCCATGGTTTTGGCAAAAACATCCATTGCCTTGCCGGCTTCTTTGTAGATAAAGATGCCTATTGCCATAATTGCGCTTATTACGGCACCCTGCCCAACACTAACGCCGAATAATACATTGAGTCCTAAGCCAGCACCAGCAATATTACCAATATTAAAAGCCAAACCACCTAAAAAAACCAGGAATGAAATAAAGTATCCTAAACCTGGAAATACCTTATTGGCTATATCTTGAGCAGGTTTGTCGGCAACAGCAATAATCCGCCAGATGTTTAACTGTGCAATGGCATCTAATATGATGGACAGCAATATCACAAACGCAAAACTTGCCCCTAACTGCTGGGTAAAAACTGCGGTTTGGGTTAAAAATCCAGGACCAATGGCTGATGAAGCCATTAGAAAAGCTGCGCCTAAAAGTACACTCCAATTGTATTTTGGCTTCATATTGCTGGGGCTTTAATTACGACACCTTCTTTTTGTAATCGTTCAGCTATTAATTTAGCAAAAGCAACAGCGTGTTCACCATCGCCATGCAAACAAACCGTTTCGGCCTTAACCGCAATGCGGTTTCCATTTATACTATTTACTTCCTGGTTTAAAGCAAATCCCAATACCTGGTTGATGGCATCTTCTTCATTCGTAATTAAAGCATTGTCTGCTGACCGAGGGGTAAGTAAACCATCATCCTGATAACTTCGATCGGCAAAAACTTCCGATGCGGTTACAATACCCTTCTTTTCGGCTTCATCAATCATCTTACTTCCTGCTAAAGCATACAGGATCAGACCAGGGTCGAAATCGTAAACGGCCTGTACAATGGCTTTTGCCAAAGCAGTATCTTTTGCAGCCATATTATACAATGCACCATGTGCTTTAACATGATGTAATTTACTACCTGCAGCTTTGACAAAACCGCTTAATGCACCAATCTGATATAATGTAAATTGATAGGCCTCAGTTGGGGTAATCTTCATTTCTCTACGACCAAAGCCCTGCAGATCGGGCAAGCCAGGGTGTGCACCAATGGCTATCCCTTTTTTTAAGGCTGAAGTTACCGTTTGCTGCATCACAGCCGGATCGCCGGCATGGAAGCCACAGGCAATATTTGCCGATGAAATATAATCCATCAGTTTGTTATCGTTGGGCATGGTATAATTCCCAAATGCTTCTCCCATGTCGCAATTAAGATCGATCATTTTCATGTTTTAATATATTTAAGGCCTATTGCCATGGTTATCAACGATAAATCGTGTTCACGTTCAAGGTAAAGCGATTCTGCCTCATCTCTCGAAATTTCGGAAAAATGAATAGTATCGCCAGGTTTTAACTGGGCACATAAAGGTAAATCTACTGCTGCAATGTGCGCGATACGCGGATAACCCCCTGTTGTTTGGCAGTCGGCCATGAGTATAACCAAATCGCCACTTCCGGTTACCTGGATAACGCCAGGTGTTACTGCCGTACTGAGCAATTCTTTTTTAACTTTCCTCACCAATGGCTTCCCTAACAAATGATAACCCATACGATTACTCCTTCTATCGATGGTATAAGAATTGGTTAAAAATGAAATAATGGATGTTGCGTCGAACCAGCTGATTTCATTGGCAAGTACAACTCTAATGCTTTGTCTATTCTCTGGCAGTAAGCTTTCGCGCGAAATGCGCCAATTTGGATAGGTTAACGATCTTTCAATCAAATAATTTAATATTCCATCTGATACTTCGCTAAGTAAAGTACCGCTAACCAAAACATCTGCCTTTTGCAATGCCCTTCCCTTAAAGCCCCCAAAAGCAGCAGTAAGATAGGTGCTTTTACTTTCCATTACATCAGGCACATCCCATCCACCTGCAATAGCCAAATAGGTACGCGCCCCAATTGCATTATGGATCAGCTTTATAACGGAACCTGCCGAAAAAAACAATGGCTTTTCTGCAGGCATTAATTCATTATTGTAAACTAAAGTTGCACCATCGCCAGAATAAGAAATTAGAACAGGTGTTTCAGCTTTAAATGAAGCATCGGCATAGGTAAACTCAATGGTAGCATTATTATCATCGTTACCAACAGCTTTATTCGCTAATCGGTGGGCCAGTTCATCCATTGCGCCCGATACAGGTACAGCTTGCGAAAGATATCGGTATCGTCCCATATCCTGAATGGTACTTAATAAACCTGGCTTAATGATGCTGATTTTCATACTCATATTTCAGCATAAGCATTAAACTCCTTTATACCAATGGCTTTAAAAGTAACCATATCGCCTCCCTTTAAAAGTGATGGCTGTAAGCGGTTTACATCAAACATCTTTAATGGTGTTCTTCCAATAATCTGCCATCCACCAGGTGTCTCCATAGGATAAATACCGGTCTGATTGCCTGCAATCCCCACAGATCCGGTGGGTATTTTAGCATTGGGAACCTCTTTTCTAGGGGTTGATAATCTGGTATCCACTCCGCCCATATAGGCGAAACCCGGCACAAAACCGATCATAAAAACAGTATATTGCCCGGCAGTATGTATATCAATTACCTCAGTTTCGCTAAGCTCGTTTGTGCGAGCTACCGTTGAAAGATCCTGTCCGAAATCGCCACCATAACATACAGGGATAATCAGCTTATCGGTTGTTATTCTTGATTTTTCTCTTTTTGTTTGAGCAATTTTATTTAAATGTGCTGATACCTTTTCGAAACAAACCTGACCCGGAAGATCTGATAACATCACACTTAAGGGATCAAAAAAAACAGTTAATGTAGTGTAAGCCGGAACTGTGGTTATTAAACCAGAAAAAGGGTTTTGCAACAACAATTGATTAAAATCGGTGATCAGGGCCAGCAAATCGTGATCGATTGCTGTTCCGAATCCTATAGTAACCGATTTTTCATTCAACCCATAAATTTTTATGGGAATGTTTGCTCCAAAATACCCTACCTGCTCAGTCATACAAAAACAGTAAGATTTAATAATAAGTGTTCTTCATAAAACGGACCAAACAACTAAACTGCTGCTATAAAAATGACTATATAATATCAAAATCACAAGTTTTGTGAATAATCGCAGCTAACTACATGCAAAAACAATAAAGAAGTCTTTTTAAGTGGCTATACGGGTACTGATTTTTAGTAATCTATTAAAATGAATGGCCAGGCAAGGCCCTAAAAATTCTTTTTCACCACCCGTTCAATAGCCTTGCCCCAAAATTCGCCTAAAGATGCAGCGCCTAATTTATTTGGATGCAGGTAAAAAGTACCCGCTTGCCCTTTCTCAGGAATCAACTCGGTAAGGTGGTGTTTTTTAAAATAATTGAATGCTTTTTTATCCCCTACAAAAACATGCTTTGGATTAGTTAAACCATAATTTACCACAAGGCTATCAATTTTTGGAATATAAGCCTGTAATCTCAACAAGCCCTCTTCCATATATTTTGAGCTATTATAGGTATTGGGACTATACCAGATAGGATGCTGTAACACCACAATAGCCTTAGGAAAATCGGCCAATAACTTATCTACAATGGTTTTTACATTTTCAATATATCGATCAGGCGAAACCGGAGCTCCATGCGGCCCTTTTATAGCGCTATCGTTAGTGCCGAGTTTTAACGAAAAAACCAATAATGCTTCTTTATTGGTAAATGCATTGGCTGCTTCTTCAACTTTGTTAAAAGTACGGCTTGCACTGGGTAAAAAATCAAGAGTGGTATAACCGCTATGGCCCTGATTACTGAATTTAACTTCGTTTATTCTTTTTTGCTTAAGCAGGTAAGCTACGGCTACAGCAGGTGGGGCATCAGCAGCATTGGCGATCTGAACGCCTTGCGTGATACTGTTGCCGATAAAAACAATATTAAGATTTCTCTTCTTATGCTGTGCAGACAATAATGGGATGTTAATTAGTAAAATGCCAATAAATAATAGGTATCTTTTCATCTAAGCTGTTTTTATCGGCAACAAATTACTAAATTACTTACTAGTATCAATCTAATTTTTCGCCGGCTCAAGGCCTTTTATCAATTGCAATAGCTCATCCTGCTCTTCGGCCTCCAATTCGATCATACCATTGAACATTTCAAAAATCTCATCACGCAAGTTGGAGCGTATTAAAAGATCCATCAATCGCACAAAAGTTTTCTTCTGATCGGTATTTAAACTACTAAACAATTTAGGTTCTACTTCATATAATCCCTTAATTAAATTAACCAGCGCTGGTTTTCTTAATTCTTTTTCTCTTTCGGTAGCATAAACCGGAAATATTTCATCCTGTTCGTAAGTTTCAACCAGGCGAATGGCATATTCTTTTAAAAACGGTTTACGTTTACTTTTAAGATATTCTGTTAACGCTTTAATTAGAAAGCGATACTCTGCGGAAGATTTAGCTGCTCCAAATATAGCCGCCTGCCCTTCATTTTCGAAACTCTTAAAATCGAAATCACGAAAAAAATCACTATCAATATAAACACTATGGAAATAATCGTCGCTCTTTTTATTTAGGGTGGTGTAATCTTTATAAATTTCTTCACCACCGGCCAAAAAATAGTATTTAGACAGTTCTTTATGCAAATTTTCTTTCCAATGAACGTATTTAATCTTAAAAGTAACGGCTGTATCGGGGTAAAAAAGATTAAACTCTTCTAAAGTTTTAACATTGCTACTAAAATCCAATGCTTTGCCATTTACAATGACCGAATAGTTTTTATACCTGTTCAATTCAATAAACCAACAGAATTCGTTTATCAGGAAAGGAAGTACCGTTTCTTCTACATCTTGCTGACTGATTTTCAGATTAGTAAATGAAACAGTTGTTCCAGTCTCACCAGAACTGCTTGGAGCAGTGGTAAAATCGTGACTATAACTATTTAAACCGCCAATGCTAATGTGTATTTCGCCATAGCGAAACCCCTGTTCTGAATGGTAAGTGGTGTGCCAAACGGCATCATGCGCAAAAGTAAAAAAGGTTAGCCTTCCTACTCCATTACGGCCATGCATTTTTGAGGTATGCTTTGGCGCTACAATCTGAATGGATTTTTCAGATTCGAAGAACGGATCGAACTTTTGCTGTAAGCGATCAAAATTAATTCCATAACCATTATCAGCAATAGTTAATTGTGCTAAAAGACCGAGTGGATTGGCTGCATAATCTACCCGTATAGTGGTCGCATTGGCATCAAAACCATTCCAAATATACTCCGCAATGGCCTGCTTTTCATTATAATTTTTAAGAACCTTTTGTATTCCCTTTGAAGTAATATTAACCTTTACCGACATGATTACTAAATTAATTAGCAAATATATGATTATATTTTAATCATTGCAGTTGTTGATATGCAAGTTTTACACACAAAATAAACTAGCCGGTTTTAGTGCATTAAAAGAGTATTTATATATCCCGATGACTAAAATGCCTGCGAAGTTTTTCTTCTTCCAGATCAAGCAGCTCTAGTTGTTCTCTAATCAGCTCATCATTAATCTGCTCTTTTTTATTTAGTCCTTTCAATAAAATACGCTGCTCAGCCATAATATCTTCAAGTGCAATGCGATAGTCGTGATAAAAGCCGTCAGACCTTGAAATGTTTTCTTCTTTTTCCCAATCTCTCAACAACTCCATTTCTGCCTCAATGCGAATTTTTATCGATCTGATCATATCGTTATGCAATAAGGCATCGTGATACCTTTCATCCAAGATTTTAAGCGATAACATGGATAATTTCTTTCTCACCATTTGTTTTTGTTGCTCGAAAGGAACAGTATAATCCGGATCGGGCATATCTACCCATTTTATCAATGCGGGCAAGGTTAAACCTTGCAAAACTAAAGTAACCAATATTACACTAAAAGTGATAAACAAGATTAAGTTACGCTGAGGAAAAGCTTCACCTGATTTTAATGCGACCGGAATAGAAAGCGCTGCAGCCAAAGAAACTACTCCTCTCATGCCTGCCCAGCCAAAAAGCAGGGGCGCTTTCAAGCTTGGATTGGGATCGGCAGTGGTAATATAACGACTAATGAAACGTGTAAAGTATAAAGCACCATAGGTACTGGCTAACCTCGTAACAATTAAAACCGCGCAAATAATGGCACTATAACGGATGGCTGGTAAAAGCCCATCGTTGCCCAAACCACGAATAATTACCGGAAACTCTAAGCCAATTAACAAGAAAACAAAGCCATTCAGCACAAAAGCTACCGCTTCCCAAACATTTATACCCTGCAACCTGCTTCGGTGGGTAAGAATCTGGTCTCTGCGGGCCGAAAGAAACAAACCACCACTTACTACAGCCAATACACCAGAAAACCCAAACTCCTCTGCGGTTATGTACATTACATATGGCGTTAAAAAAGTAAGGATAATATCAATATTTGTAGTGGTTGGCAACCATCTGTGCAAAGCATAAAAAACTAAGGCCACTGCAATTCCGACCAAAATTCCCATTACAATAACAATTACAAAATTACCAGCAGCCTTACTAAACACGAAACTTCCTGTCATTACTGCGGCTAAAGCAAAGCGGAACACCACTAAACTGGATGCATCGTTTAGTAAACTTTCGCCTTCCAATATTGTGGTGAGCCTTTTGGGCACTTTAACATTTTTAAGTATGGCTGATGCTGATACCGCATCTGGCGGAGAAATAATTCCACCCAACAAAAAACCCAGGGCCCATGTAAAACCCGGAATCAGGCTTTGAGAAATTAGCGCAACAATACTAGAGGTAAGAATAACAATTGGAAAAGCAAAACTGCTGATTACCCTACGCCACTTCCAGAAATCTTTCCATGAAGTATTCCAAGCAGCTTCATACAACAATGGAGGTAAAAAGATTACAAAAATGAGTTCTGGTTCAATCTCAATATTACGAAGTACTGGTAAAAAACTTAAGGCTAAACCTGCAATTACCAATAAAATAGGATATGCCACACGGATTTTTTGTGCGAGCATTACCACAAACAGAATAATTGCAAGCAAGAAAGCGTATTGTATAATCAGCTGGTGCATATAATTTTGGGCTTGGTCTAAAATACAAATTTGAAGCGAATGCCAAACCATTAACGTGATGTTCTTTTTTCAGATAAAATTTGGAATTTCTATTATAAAGCTATAATTTCTCCCCTGTAATAAGTCATCCCAGCTTTTTTACATTGGTTTAATTAATGAAGACCATTTTTATTCTTATTGCTTTTTTGATAAAAAGCAGTCTTTGCGTAGCTCAACCGGTGATCCGGGTGGAGAAACAAACTTTTGTTAACATTGGCAAAGCAGGATACTTTTGGCAGGACACGCTCGAAACAACATCTTTTGAAAAGGTAGTGCAATTTAAGCCAGAACGTTTTTCAAAAGGTAAGTCAGCAATTTTTAACGGTGGCACCAGCGGAAAAGTATGGTGGATGAAGTTCCGTTTTAAAAATAACAACCAAACTACTCCCTATCTATTTATCGATTATGCAAACATCGATTCTATTACCGTATTTTATCGCGATGAACGCGGGATGATAAATCAGATAAGTGCTGGCATGCTCAACCTGAAACAAAATGATAACATTCTGGGTACCGGCTATGTATTTCCTTTAAAGCAGGTAAAAACACCAATTGGCGAAGTGTATGTAAGAATGCGGGCGATGAATACTTTACTTGTCCCCGTTAAGCTTGTTACCGAATCGGTATTAAACCATGCTTTATTTAAAGCACATAGCGTGCAACCTATTTATATGGGCATCGCATTGATGATTCTCATTTTTCATGTTTTTATGTACGTTGTTACACGGAATAAGCTCTTTGCGCTTTATATAGCGCGGATAATTTTGCTTTATTTCATTGTAATGGTCTGTTATCTGCAAGGTTATAGCTTATTGCTAAGCCCTTTGATAGCCAGGTTTATTTTAGTGCATGCCCATTTTTTTATTGCCGCTGGTTACATTGCTACGATTCTGTTTAACAGTTATTTTTTAAAACTTAAACGCCAACTTCCGCAATTCAATAAATTCTTCAAGGTGTTAATGTTTGGATGGGGTTTAATCCTAATCTGCTCTTTATGGGATGCAAGAAGCATCACCAATGTACTTACACATGTTTTATTTTTATTAACCTCATTACTTTTTCTGTTCAGTAGCATTAAAGTGATTATCATCCGCGGTTATGCCAAAAAAAATCCTCTTATCTGGTGTTACGTACTGGGATGGATCCCCGTGGCCTTGATTTCTATTTACCTTGTTTTTTGTTTATCGGAGTTAATACCCTTTCAATCTTACAGTTATAATTTACTCACTTTAGCTGGCATAATTGAAGGAGTGCTCATCAGCCTCGGTCTTTATAGCCAACGATTAAGGTTATTAACGCGGCATAATGCGCATTTTCGGAGGCAACGTATTCTGCTTCAGGAACAGATGGAAGGTTACCGTAAACAGCTCGATGCAAAAACAGAAAAACCTGTTGAACATTTTTCTTTAAAAGCACTTATCGAACTTGCACACGCCAGAGACCCTTCATTTATGAAACGGTTTAGCGAGGCTGAATCTACCTTTATCGAAAGATTAATTCAGATTTCACCACAACTACTACCTGCTGAGTTAACACTTTGTGCTTACATCATGTTAAATTTTGATACTAAAGAAATTGCCCGAACCTGCAAACTTAGTGTACGTGCTGTAGAAAGCCGCAAATATAGAATTCGTAAAAAACTGGGGATAGATGGCGAAACAAATATGCACGCTTGGATGTTAGATCTCACTAAATCGTCCTAAATAATATACGAAAATAGGTTACTTTTTCTTTGCCTTTATTTCAACAATAAATTAGCAAAAACCACTTAACGTGCTTTACTACAACAACTTGAACACCTGTGCGTAGAAATGCGTATTACCAAGAACAACCTGCCGCACCCTCTTTGCATATAGCTATTTAGAGTGCACACGGTGCGATACCGTTTTTTAACCAAACAGACTTAATTGCTTTTTGTCTGGGTTGTACTTATATTTTTAGCCATGTCGACAGAAACGGTCTTTTCCGGGATGATTTGTTACACGCCTGGCGGCATGGTTTATTTAAAACGCTAATTCATCAAAAGCTATATATAATGAACCGAATACCAATTACATTTTATTTTACTACCTGAAATACAAACATTTAAAATTGGTGCGTATTACTGCGTAGACAAAAATTTTGATAATCTTTAAATGCTCTATTTCTTTGTCCCTATCCTTAAACGAAAAATTTTAAAACATTGCTGTACCGCAGGAGATCTAAACAGGGGACGGTTTAGCCTTCTGCGCAAACAGCATCTGGAAAACCAACCATGAAACCGAATAACACCCCTACCAAAATTATTGAAAGCATCCAAGAATTTTACAATGGCAGAGATCCCGAAGAAATTTATACAGCTTTAGAAATTGATAAAAATTGTTTTGAAAGCTGGATTAGAGATTTTGGGGGTATTGCCAATGAGCTTTTGGAGCTGCGAGATGAAAACGATAGCCTAAGAACGATGTTTACCAATTTAAGCCTGGTAAACCAGAGCCTGCGCAATTCTCTTGATAGCCTCACCAGAACAGACTCGAAAATATTTGAGTTATTGCTTAAAAAGCGAGGTACTGGCAATCTTAGCTTTCCTTAATTAATAACACGAAGAAATGTTCTCTTTATCCCAACCAAAAATATTAATTATTGAAGATCACCCTGCAACACTTGATGCTATAAAGATGATCTTCGAATTTGAAGGATACATTACGATGGATCTTTCCAACGCGATTGATTTACACACCAAGGTTGCTGCCTTCCAACCTGATATTATTTTAATCGATATTTTGTTGGGCATGACCGACGGGCGGGCCATATGCACAGAATTAAAGTTATCGGCACATGGTTCCATTCCTATCCTACTCATGTCATCGCGAAATGGCATCCATAATAGCGCTTATTACAAAACGCATTGGGATGATTACATAGAAAAACCCTTTTAAATGGAAGCCATTATTCAAAGGGTTCGGATGCTTTTATCAAAAAAAGCCCAACAAGATTAATGATTTATGCTCAACCAAAAAGATCGCTGCTCAGGTAGCGGTCTCCCCGATCGCAGGCGATAAAAACAATGGTTCCTTTATCTAGTTCACCAGCAAGCTTCAAAGCAGCTGCGCAGGCACCGCCAGAGCTCATGCCTGCAAACAAACCTTCTTCTTTAGCCATTCTTCTCGACATTAAGGTTGCTTCTTCCTGCGCAATATCCATTATCCGATCTACCCGTAGCGGATCGAATATTTTTGGTAGATATTCTTCTGGCCAACGCCTGATACCTGGAATAGAAGAGCCCTCAGTAGGCTGACAGCCTACAATCTGAATATTATTATCTTTTTCCTTAAAAAATCGGGAGCAGCCCATAATGGTTCCCGTTGTTCCCATAGAACTTACAAAATGCGTAATCTGCCCCTCTGTATCTCTCCATATTTCTGGTCCGGTTGTTTTATAATGAGCCAGGTAATTATCAGGGTTTGCAAATTGATTTAATAAAAAATATCCCTTTGAAACGCCTTTTTCTTCCGCATAATCCCTGCATTCTTCTATACTTTCTAACAGGGTTACTTTTGCACCAAAGGCTTCCATTGTTACCTTACGTTCGCGTGTAGAATTGGCTGGCATAACCAGTTCAATTTCTAAATTATATAAACTTGCAATCATAGCCAATGCAATTCCGGTATTACCACTTGTGGCCTCTACCAGTTTAGTTCCAGGAGTTATATCCCCACGTTCTATCGCACTTCTGATCATATTAAGCGAAGCTCTGTCTTTAACACTACCGCCCGGATTGTTTCCCTCTAATTTGGCAAATACCCTTACCGCCGGATTAATATTCAGCTTTTGAAGTTCAGCCATTGGCGTATTTCCGATCAGATCGATTATTCCTGCCATATTTTAATATATTTAATTGGTTTCTTTATGGTTTCTAATGGTAATTATTGGAGAATGATAAGCCGTAGAAAAAGCTGGGATACTTTCAGTAAGCCATACGTTTCCTCCGATGATACTATCGTGCCCAATGGTGGTTTCGCCGCCCAGTATGGTTGCCCCAGAATAGATTACTACCCTATCTTCTACTGTTGGATGGCGTTTGCTGCCTGCTAATGTTTTTTTAACACTCAAAGCACCAAGTGTTACCCCTTGATAAAGTTTCACATAACGGCCTATTGTACTCGTTTCGCCAATAACAATGCCAGTTCCATGATCAATATGGAAGTACTCGCCTATACTGGCCGCAGGATGGATATCGATACCTGTTTTAGAATGGGCATATTCGGTAAGAATTCTTGGAACCAGCGGTATACCGAAATTATAAAGCATATGGGCAATTCTGTAGAAACAGATGGCATAAAAACCCGGATAGGTTCTAATTACCTCAAACCTGCTCTGTGCAGCCGGATCGCCTTCATAAATGGCGACTATATCGGTGTTCAATACACGGTAAAGCGCTGGAAGTTCTTCAAAAAACTGACCTGCTGCATTTTTACATTCGCTATTTTTAAGCTTACAACTGGCCGATATGATATCATAAAGTTCAAGTTCCAAAATGGCAACATATTCCTTTACATCTATAATTGTTGAAAATGCTTTAGGAGAATTTTCAGGAAAAAGCACTTGAATTAGTTTTTCTGCCCAAAGGGATATCACTTCATTGGGTGGAATATTTGGTTGTTCAAGAGGATTCTTAATAATTTGTTCAAAAAAATGGTCTTCCATAACTGGTGGTTATACCTGCCCGATCTGCTCATCGACTAGGTATATAGATTTAATCGCTAAATGTAAGTTTTGTTTTTTTAAACCAAAACAACTGGCGCATTTTTATGATAAAAATTGCTCGACAATAACAATAAAATTCATGAATATAGCTTTTAGACAGAATTATCAGTAAAATCAAGCCTTAGAAGGTAAATCTGGAAACACATCAGCTACCAAGCTTATTTATTTTTCGGCCAACTGGTTATCGGTTTAGCAGAAAAGTTCTTTTGTGATGGTTTCCCCGCATCTAGAAAAACTGATATGGCCTGTTCACTATCAGCTTTGAGCCTTACTTCGAATCCTACAATAGAAGTCCCCGGGTTTTTAGCATCATAATCGGTTACCGGATCTGTTGACCAGGTTTTCATTTTAACTTCGCTTTTGGTATCTACAAAGAGATAACATTTTTTGTTTTTATAACTTAATTCGATGGTATGCTTATCAATAATGTGTACCGTAGCAGGTGTAACCATCGACCACCGAAGGGTTACATCAGTGTTTCCTACGGTTATTTCATCGCGGATCTGCACCGTTTTTTTATTGATCAAGGCCACCCCTCTAATTGATTTTTTTAGTTTACCAGCATATAAGCTACTCAGATCGGCAACAGCATTCATAAACAGGCCATTATTAGCGCTGCTAATGAAAGCAGCATTGCCCTTAACAAGCTGAAAAGTACTATCAATTGAAAGGGTATTGTGTGCGAGATTATTATAGCGGAATATTTTCCAGCGCTGTGAATTTTGTTTAGTATCCCAAAGATTAATACCCTTCGATTCGAGCGATTCATATTCCTGCATTCCAAAATCCATGGCCCAACGCACCCCTTGCGATTCCATGATGAAAGAGCCTACATCCATATGACCATGACTAACGCCGGGTGAGCCACCTTTAAAGCCCACAAAAGTAGCCAGCGGATCTGTCCACGAACTCCGCATCAAAGCAACTGGATTAGGACCATTTCCGATCCAAAAGTGTGCAGTTTTAGGCTGAATGTTATTAAGCGATAGTTTTGCTCCCCACAACATTGCCGATGGCAGTAATCTATTCTGTAATGACATTTGTTCATCAAGCTGTTTTTTAGTCACCGAAAGTAAACCAGGGTCATTCAGTTTTGATGCAAACCAAAAAAGTGCAGGATTAAATTCAGCCACTGCCCTGCTATCTGAATAATTAAAAGGTTTTCCTGAAGGAGCGGTCACATTAGCCAGATAATCAGCTGTTTTAAGGAACCCTGGCTGAGCGCTTAAATTAAAATCCTGATGAAAAACACCTTCTAAAGCACTGATAAACATTACATTAAAAGAAGTGCCGTATTCCCAATATCCATAACCTTCCGGATAAGCACCATCGGGTCCATATTGTTGCATGGGTAGGATTATACTTTTTATTGCCCGGTTAATCAGTTTCGCCGATAAGGCCGGGTGCTCTTCGAAAGTAGCTATTGCACCAAACGAGATGCCCGCATTACAAACCTGATTCCAGTTATTGGTAACATTTAACCAGTTATTATACCTTTTGTCAGTTGAAGGCTGTATTCCCTTTTCGAGAATGGCAAGGGCAACTATACTTCTGGTTGATTGGGGTAAATCTTGATATAACCAATCGTAACCTATTGATAAAGCCATTGTCATTTCACCTACATCAAGAAAATGGCTTGGATTCCAATCTTTAAAACCAGAAACTGCAAGCAGTTCTTTTTCTGCCCTGGCTACATATTTTTTATCATGGTTAAGCCTAAAAGCATAAGAGAGGTAATAAATCCTTTAAGTGCTTCTCTTGATACATCAAGCAAACGTTTGCCGATCATCACCCGTTCTAATACGGGTTTATTTAAAACATGATCTGCTTCTGATATTATGGCTTGGTGGATTTGTTTAAACTTCGCATCACGCTTTACATTTTTCAAGATCTGTTCTTCAAGCTCATGGCTTATCAATAACCTTGGATGCGAAGGCATCTTAAAAGTCGAATCAATTTCCTTGTTTTGCCCTACTGCAAACGTTGAGCAAAACAAGGTTATGATGGTACATATAATTGTGATAAGCTGATTTTTTTTCATGGGCCATGGATCACCACTCTCAAATTTTATAGTGAGAAACTATTTCTTTTGTTCAGATAAAAAAGAAACTAACGAAGCCAGTTCTTCATATGACAATGAATTGGCCAAACCTTCTGGCATCATCGAAGTTTCCATTTCTTTTCTCGACAGGATATCGCCCGCTTTAATGGTAAAAACCTCTCCCGCAATATTACGAACCACCACTTTGGCAGCTGTTTCTTCTGTAATAAAGCCCATATAGGTACGGTCGCCCTTGGCAGTAATCATTACCGAAGCAAATCCCTGAGAAATTGAAGCATTAGGTTTTAATATCGATTCTGCAATCTGCTCACGGTTCATAATAGAGCCAATCTGTCCCATAAAAGGACCTTTCATTTTCTCACTTTTACTTAAACTATGGCAGGCTACACAACCCTGACTATTGAAAATATTTTTCCCTTTCAACGGATTACCCTGTAACTTATTGATCGCCAACAATACATCTTCGATAGATGATTTACCTACCTGACCTTTTTTGTTTTTGATTTTATCCAAATCAATTTTTGGTTCTTCAGCTGCCGCTACTTTTTCTTCTTCGGCAAACTCAGGGATATCCATCCTTTGACGCGCATTTAAATTAACGTAAAACTGTTTTCCCTGTGCTCCGGCTTTCGTAGCCTCTTCTTTCAGGAATTTCTCGATAATAGGAGAACCTTCCCATGAAACTGCTTTAAAGTATGGTCCGTGAGAATCAGGACGTGTACCCCACCACCAAGAAGCGTCGTAGGCAATTTCTTTTTTATACAAACGGCCTAATGTTACCAGGATCTGTTGTTTTAATTTCTCATCATTCGATTGTTTGTAGTTTTCGATTAGTCCGTTAACCGCTTTTTCTGTATGTATATAACGCAATGCCCAAAGTGCAAGGGTAGAATTTTCGGTTTTAACTGCAGCAAGCAAAGCATCTACAGCCTGAAGATCAACTAAGGCCCTAACAGCTAAGTGAGGTAAAATAATGGCTGAATTTGGTGTTGCATGAGGTCCTTCAGTACCTTTTGCAGGCGCTGTAAATGAAGCAGGTACCTTGGTTTGTAAAAGCACATTGGCAACCTCTACCCTGCCCAAACGGTTTAAACCAATTATCGAAGCCGCCTGAACGCGAAGAGAAGGATCCTTTAAACCTTCTAAGAATGGCTCAACTGGTACTTTGTCTATATTGGCCTTACGATCTGCAAGTGCTTTTAAGGCAAATTCCTTAACTGCTTTATCTTTAGTAAATTCAACTAAAGTTGCAATACCGTTTTCTTTGGTGAGCTGTGCATAGGTATAAATACCGGCAATACGGACATCAAGCGCTAAACTTTGATCGGAAGCCACTTTTAAGGCCGTTGCAATAGCTTGTTTATTGTTGCGCAAAACCAATTCCTGCGAAGCGGTTAAACGGCCTACTGCACTATTCGATTTAAGCAGTTCGGATAGTTTTTTAATTGAAGCTTTTTTAACATCAGGAAAAGCTTTGTATGTCCAGTTGTTTGGCACTGCACGAACAACGTAGCCTTTATTCGGGCTGCCAGAGTAACCAGCGCCATCCCAAGCCGATAGATAAAGTCTTCCTGAACCGTCTACATCAAGATCGGTAATCTGAGGAAGTTTAATAAACTCTTCATCTTTCTGCGTAAAGGTTGGGCCATCAGTGGTAACTCTATGAATATAAAGCATGCTTCTGCCCCAATCGGCCATCATTGGTACATGGTTATATTGTTCAGGCCAGTTTGGTTCATCCATAAATAATGCACCGGTACCCGATCCTCCACCTAAATCTGCAAGCGCAGGAATAATTTCGTCGGTAAAATTCTGAAATAACACAGGGTAACCATATTCTCCAGATTGTATATGGTGCGAGAAACGAACGTTCCATCCACCGCCATCATTGGTATTTTCTCTGGTAAAAACGTTCATGTAAGGATCGATAGCAACATCATAAACATTACGTGTACCATGTGTATATACTTCCATTTCAGTTCCATCAGGACGAACACGCATAATCCCTCCGCCTAACATGGTTAGTTTTTTACCTGAACGGTCTACCGCATCATGGAATCCAAAATCTCCTACTGAAATATAAATCCATCCATCAATACCCATTCTAATGCCATTAGTAGCATGGTCGGTACCACGTTCGCGGATATATTTGGCATTACTGATATGCTCTATAAGCGGCTTTTCGGGTCCATCGGCTTTTCCATCGCCATCTTTATCTTCGAAAACTACTAAATTCATGCCTGTAGCCTGTTTTGTTTCTTTAGAAAAAGTGGTATGTAATACATATACCTGGCTGCCTTGAACAATAATACCGCGTGGATTATCCACTTCGGCAAAATCTACATGTTCGTCCATTTTACCATCGTTATCCTTATCTATCAATTTAAGAATATGGCCTTTACCAGGATCTTTACCTAAAGAGCCGATCATATCAACGCCAACATATACTTCTCCGGTTGGTGCTACGGCTAAACAGGCTGGGCTGGGTGTAACATCGGGCCCAGCGAAATTGGTTATCGTTAATTCGGGTGGTGATACGCGTTGTATTTTTGGTTCGCTAAAGAAGTTTCTTAATCCAAAAAAAACTAGTGTAAAAGAAATTAAGCTTAAAGAAAATTTAATCATTTGTGTGTGTTATTGGTTTCTTGGTGGTTGTGCCGCGTAAACTTACAAAAAAATATAAATTCTCTTGTGCCACAATTTTGTGCATTTCAACTTAATTCTTAACCATTTAACACTTATACTTACTAGCCGCTAAACTTATTTACTTCATTTTAAAGTAAAACAACTTCACAGACGTTATCCTGATAAAGATCCGTATTAATTAAAGCAACAATTCAAACTAATTACTATGGACAACTAAATAAGCTTCAAACCGCTATAATTATGCATAACAACAAGTAAATACAAATTAAATGAAGAAAAAACACCTTATAAATAAGGTAAACAGCCGCTTTCATCAGAATCAGGTAAATTATTTCGTAAAACACTTGCTCCAAACAAGATATTTTATTATATTTACTAAATCCAACATTCATTAAATCAGTACGTTATGAAAAATATTCTTTATTTCTTCCTGACTGCCCTGATCTCCTCCATTGCGCTGTTAATTACCAAGGATTCATTTGAACCCGAATTGGTTTATAGCACAGTGGTATTAATATGGATTTTTTACATTTGGTACCATATTTATGCTGCTAGTAAGAGGAACTACAGCGAGT
Source organism: Pedobacter sp. ISL-64 (assembly GCF_018613605.1). Lineage (GTDB taxonomy): Bacteria > Bacteroidota > Bacteroidia > Sphingobacteriales > Sphingobacteriaceae > Pedobacter. The sequence continues at coordinate 298,125 of NZ_JAGGPU010000008.1, forward strand.
AGTCTGTGTCTTAATTAAATTGAATTCTCCGATTGGATATAATCTGGAGTTAAAATATTAGTGGCCAATATTTTATCCTTTCTTTTTGCTTTCATCTCATTATTAATTTGTTGATACAGCCATTGCCTGTAAATTAATTTACTTTCTTGTTAAGAAAGTTGTAATTATTTAAGATGATTGCCAGGTGCATCTCAGTTAATTTATTATCTTCGCCGAAAACTAAAACACAGTAGTTTACGTTTATAACTAAGCTTGGCCAATTAGCCAGGTTATACATAAAGCTTAATGAACTTGGAGTTATCGACCTCGTACATGGGGTAGATTAGCGCACAGGATCATGAAATCAAAAGCAAAATTCCCATGTTTAGCAGGGAATACATTTTACTCGGAAGTTCGTCGCAGAGTAAACAACGACTTTAAAGAAAACAATAGAAGTATCAATGCTAATGTGCTGATGTGGTTTAAAGCCTTTCTTTTCCTTACTATATTTCTGGCACTTTACTTTTCCATACTCCTTTTAAACGTGCATAGCACTATACTTTTGGGACTTACCATTTTACTTGGTGCAACTTGTGCATTTATTGGTTTTAATATCTGCCACGATGCCATTCACGGTTCGTTTTCGAGTTCTAAACGCATCAATTCTTTTTTCAGTTTTCTTTTTAATATGGTTGGAGCCAATCCGTATGTATGGAACATTACCCACAACGTAGTACACCATACCTATACCAATATACCTGGCCATGATGAAGATATCGAAGTAGCACCGGGCCTTATACGCATCTGTACAGAAGATGAATTAAAACCACACCAGCGTTTCCAGCAATGGTATGCTTTCCCTTTATATAGCCTGGCTTCGCTTTCCTGGGTGTTTCGTAAAGATTATAAAAAGTTTTTTCAAAAAAGTGTGGGTGCCTGCCAGAACAAGCATCCGAAGGTTGAATACTTTAACCTCTTTTTCTATAAGTTTCTGTACTACTTTATTTTTATTGGTTTACCGATACTTATTATGCCGCTTGCCTGGTGGCAGATTGCAATCGGTTTTGTAGTGTTACATATGGCTCAAGGTTTAACTATGGGACTCGTTTTCCAACTTGCTCATGTAGTGGAAGGAACAACTTTCCCAATAACCAATGAAGAAGGCAATATGGAAGAAGCCTGGGCCGAACACCAAATGCGTACTACAGCTAATTTTGCAACTCAATCTCCTATATCAGCATTTTTTCTTGGTGGATTGAACCGACAGATAGAACACCACCTTTTCCCTAAAATATGCCATGTTCATTATGGAAGGATCTCCACAATTGTAAAACAAACTGCGTTAGAATTTGGATTGCCTTACCATGAAAACACCACCTTCTTATCGGCACTTCGCTCTCACTACCGCATCCTAAAAAAAATGGGACAACCGGAAACAATTTAGTGGCTATTAAGTTAAGGGCGATAATTCAACCTTAATATTCTTATTCCCTTATGGTAAAAATCCTTAATCTTATTTTTCCATCATTAAGCAGTTTAGGGCATTAAGATCATGCAAATTTGATCTTAATATTCTTATTCCCTTAAAGGAAAAAGTCTTTAAATCCTATTTATTTCATCATTAAGCAGTTTAGGGCATTAAGATCATGCAAATTTAACCTTGACATTCTTATTGCCTTAATGGTAAAACCCTTAAATCCTATTTATTTCATCATTAAGAAGTTTAGGGCATTAAGTTTTGAGCGCCTGTAAAATTGAGCGATACGCATGAACAAATGACCAATGAACAAATGACTAATGAACCAATAAACCAACACCTAATAACATAAACTTAACATACAATACATTCCTTCAACAGGCAGATCTTTTTATCTTTAACCATATGTACTGGTACGAAGAAGAAGTTAAACAATTGGAAAGGGCGCATCGCTTAGATCGGGAGCATCCTGGTGTTATCTTTTATGGCAGTTCATCTATCCGGTTGTGGAATAGTCTCGAAGATGATTTTGATTACATGAAAGTAACCAATTTAGGCTTTGGCGGCTCTACATTAGCAGCATGTGTATGGTTTTTTGAGCGGATTATGATAGACTACAGGCCGAAGGCACTTGTGGTATATGCAGGCGATAACGATCTTGGCGATGGCAGAAACCCTGAGGAGATATTTATCTTTTTCCTGCAGCTCATGGTTAAAGTTAACCAGCGGTTTGGCATATTGCCCTGTTATTTTATATCGCTAAAACCCAGTCTTACCCGCTGGCAAATGGCCGACCAGTTTAGATATACCAATAACCTTATCGAAAGCGAAATCATTAAACTCAATAGCAATTGGAAATTTATTGATGTATTTAAGAAAATGCTCAACAAAGAAGGCAACCCAAACCCTGCACTTTACGATCACGATGGATTGCATCTGAGCGAAGAAGGCTATCGTTTGTGGGCAGCAACTGTTAAAGAGAAATTAGGTTAATCATTACGCTTAATTAATATCCCGATAACATACATGCCTTATTTTTCGCAAAAGAATTGAAGCCAATGAACAGAGAATATCATAAATGGTTCAGCCACAATCTTCAACGGGATATGGAATTATTGGTTTTCGGTCATGCCGGAAGAGCAGTTATCTTTTTCCCCACCCGTATGGCCAGGTTTTACGATTACGAAAACTGGGGAATTATAGCTTCATTAAGTACGCAGATTGAAAATGGCGAACTCCAAATTTTCTGCGTGGACAGTATAGATGGGGAAAGCTTTTATAACGATGAGGTGTTTCCATCGGTACGCATAGACCGGCATTTACAATATGAAAAATATCTCCTCGAAGAAGTATTATCGCTTATCTATCGGAAAAATGATGGCGATTACATAGAAACTGCAGGCTGTAGCATGGGCGCTTACCATGCTATAAACCTGGCTATGAAATATCCCTGGTTATTTAAAAAAGCCGTTGGTATAAGTGGAAGATATGACCTTACAGACAACATAGGCGATTTTAGAGACCTACTGAATGGGTTTCACGACGAAAAAGTTTATTTTAATATGCCAGCGCAGTATATTGCTAACCTAAACGATGATCGATTGCTATCAGCAGTCAGAAACATGGAAATTATTCTTGCCGTAGGCGAAACAGATCCATTTCTAAGTGGAAACCAGCACCTAAGCAGCCTGTTATGGGAGAAAGGTATACCCAATCAGTTTCATACCTGGGAGAGCAATGCACACCGCCCCCATTATTGGCGAAAAATGGCGCCTATGTACATTTAATTATTACATAAGCGCCTCATCTCATTTTACTGCTAAATTAAAATATTGTTTAATGTTGATGGTATCTAAGGGTATTTTAGATTTTTCAGCTGCTACAACAATATGGGCATCCAGCAACCATCTTTCTCCTGAATTATTAGCGTTAGCCACTTTAATTCCTTTAACTGTACCTGCAATCGGAGTTAAGTCGAAATAATCGCATGAAGCGCAAGAAAACAGATGTTTTACCTTTCCAGCCAGAATATCAGCATCAGTTATTAAAAATTTATCACCCTTCATTGGTGCTTGAATATATATCCGCGTGGTGCTGAAGTTATTACTCTTCGTAGCCAAAAAAATCCGGTATTGCCCGGCGCTAAGTGCAATCTGCCGATCGGCCATTGCTGAATAATTAGTATATTCATACAAGCAGCTTCCTTCAGTACAAGGAGTTAGATTTTGCGCATCAATGGTAAAATCCATTGGGTTATCCGTTTTCTTTTTGCAAGCACTCAAGGTGGTTAATACAATCAAAAAGACGGCGGTTACTTTAAAAGCGTTTCTCATAATTTAATTTTCTATGAATACGGTAGAAATTTCGAATATGCTACAATTCGAATATTAATTTTTTATTAAATAAATGAACAAGAAAGAAATACTATTTAAACACAGCGGGATTAATTTGGGCAAAAAACTGACTGTTCAAAAGACTTTATTTTAACATAGGTTGAACAAGAAAATATTAAGTTTGCAGATAAACAGATTAAATCTACAAAACATGAAACAAGGATTATTAATAGATATGGACGGGGTGATTTATAGCGGGGAAGAATTGATATTTGGTGCTGATAAATTCATTAAAAACTTAATTGATGAAGATATTCCTTTTGCATTTATGACCAACAATAGTCAGAGAACAGCTTTGGAGGTAGTACGCAAACTTAAAGGACTGGGTATAAAAGTGGAAGAAAGCCATGTATACACCAGTGCAATGGCTACAGGTAAATTCCTTTCCGATCAAAGCCCGAATGGTACAGCGTATGTATTGGGAGAAGGCGGTTTACTAAGCAGTTTACACGATCATGGTATTACTTTGGTAAACACCGATCCAGAATTTGTTGTACTGGGAGAAGGTAGAAACTTTACGCTGGAAATGGTGCAGCGTGCTGTTGATATGATTCTTGCTGGAGCTAAATTTATCACTACCAACAGAGATCCATCGCCCAAAAAACCAGGGTGGAATAATTTAGGCATTGCCGCAACCACCGCCATGATTGAGGAAGCAACTGGCAGAAAAGCATTTGTTACCGGCAAACCAAGTCCGGTGATGATGCGCTCGGCACGTAAATTTTTAGGATTAGAAACCAGCGAAACTACAGTTATTGGCGATACCATGGAAACCGATATACAAGGAGGTGTACAAATGGGCTATAAAACCATTCTGGTACTTTCGGGTATCTCAAGCAAGGATACTTTAGGGCATTACGCTTTTAAACCCGACATGATTGCAAGCTCTGTTGATGAGATTAAATTTCCTTTGGTCTGGTGGGAAGGTAAGTAGTGCGAGTTTGAAGTAGGCTCCAGCGTATCGTCATTGCGAGAAGGCTTTTTCAGCCGACGAAGCAATCTTTATGGCAGAATCACGGGCATGAAAGATTGCTTCGTCGTTCCTCCTCGCAATGACGAACCTTTCTATTGGAGTCTGTCAATGGTAGAGGTTGGAATTTTTCAAAGACAACGGAGGTTGATGACAGATTCGTAGCTGATAGAGCTACTTTATTTTATGAATTGTAAATAAGGGAGCTGAGTTGAGATATATAGGCTTAAAAAAACTCAACCGATAATCAGTTGTAAATACAACAGGTGCACCCTCAAGCTTAGCAGCCATACCAATAGGTTTAAACAATTTTAATGAAGCTGAATCATTTACAATATGCTCATGTACTGGGGCTTCAGGCCTTTTATCATCAGTAAATTTATTCGCTTTGGTTAAAAGCCCAACTGCCGGTATAACCATTAAAAGCGCTACGCAAGAAATCAGTCTCATATCATTGTGCTTAAATTATCCTATTATTTAGTTAGGGTCTTTTAACAAAGATGAACCGATGTTATTAGTAAGATAGTTAGTTAGCGTTATTAAATTGTTAAGGTTACGACACCGGTTTAATACAATATTAAATGTATCAAGCCAATAGTGCGGTTTATATTACTGCACCCACGATTTATATTACTGCACTCACGTTTTATATTACCGCACCCGCGATTTATATTATTGCACTTGCGATTTATATTACCGCACCCATGATTTATATTATCGTACCCGTGATTTATATTATTGCACCTGTGATTTATATTAAGATATCAGGCTTAAGGATTACTTGATTTGATAATTCTGATATGGATGTATACCCACGAGGTTAGGATTAAGATTGCGTAGAAACATCCATCGCTACGCAATCATTAACTAACCAAATAAATGTATTTACCAGGCGTAACATCAGATAACCAGTCTAAAGAACGCTTAGCATAGAAGGTAAAATTCGGGCACTAATCAACCTATTCAGTACCTTGTCGTTTACATTTAAATTTTCCTCTCAAAACCCGGTTTATGCCCTCTCGGCCATTGCTTCCATTTATCGCAAAACCTTACTTGATAGTATACAACCGCACGGTTTTCTTTAAACCATACTTCAAAAAAATTAAGAAAAACCGTTCATCCAGACTACATTTTAGCATCCATTAACTTTGCTGCTTTTGCTTTTGGCGCCACCAGTTTCATTTTAATTACAAATGCTTTTTTGGATTGAAAATCTTTTGGCAGTATTACATCGTAATAGGTATTCTTATCCAGATCCAAACCAAGGTCTGCTTGTTTTAAGGTTAAATTCTTGCTGTTTAATAAAAGCGCAGCTGTACCGGGAACTTGTTTGGCATTTTTAGGCACCGCAATACGCACAATGCCATTTACGGGTTGGTTAAAAACAGTTAAATAAAGATTATCGGCTTTTTGAGTAAAGTAACCTAATTTAGAAGGGGTTAATGCAGCATGGCGCACCCCATATACCGCCTCGGCATTTATTTTTATCCATTCACCAATTTCCTTTGCAATTTTATCCTCTTCGGGGTGCATATTTCCATTGCCATCGGGTCCAAAGTTTAGTACAAAATTGCCATTCATTGATACCGAACGCATCAGCATATCCAATAAATCGTGGGTAGTTTTGGTATAAATCCCCGACCAATCTTTCATATATCCCCAACCGTTTGGCGGGATAGTCATTACCGCATCCCAATCGTTACCGTTTAACCACTCAAATTCTACAGGTAACTTACGCTCCCAGCCTTGTTCGTAATCGCCTAAAATATTACCATTCGAATCGAAGTGTCTTGAGCCATGTTCATCGTTACGGAAACGCGAGCCGATAATTAATCCAGGATGTTTTTCTCGGAGTTCTTTTTCTAAATTGTAGGTAAATTCGTAGGCACTTTTCCACGAGGCATCCCAAGTACCATCAAACCAGAAACCTTTAATTTTCGGATAGTTATCCAGTTGCTCTAAAAGCTGGTTTCGGGTATAAGCTAAAAATTTACTGAATTTTTCTTTCTCTTCGTCTGTTTTTGGAACTTTCCCCATATAATTTGGGTTATTCCATTCTAAAATCGAGAAATAGAGATATACATCAATACCTTCGGCGGTATAAGCATCTACAATCTGTTTTACAATATCTTTTTTATACGGCGATGCAGAAACATTATAATCAGAATATTTGGTTGGCCAAAGTGCAAAGCCATCATGATGTTTGGTGGTAAAAATCACATACTTCGCGCCCATATCCTTAGCTTGTTTAGCCCAGCGTTTAGCATCAAAGTTTTTCGGGTTAAACTGTTTGTACAGGTTATCGTAAGTTTTAGCCCAATCTTTTGGTGCTGTAGGCCCGCCCCAGGAGCGGATCCATTCTGATGCTGCAGCACCTCCCCTTGCACTTACCCCATTCCATTCGTTACCCGCGATAGAATAAATTCCCCAATGGATAAATTGCCCTAAACCATAACTGCGAAAGGCTTCCATATCGGCATCGGCACGGTGTGGCAGTGTTAGGGTTCCGTATTTAACTTCAACTTCTTTTGTAGGTTTGCTCTTCGGCCCTGTCCATTGCGCATCTGCAGGGTGTTCTACAACTATAGCAGCAAGGGTAACCAAGGCAAACTTTAATATATTCTTCATATTCAAATTTTATTCGTGTGCGTGTTAATCTTTATAATTTAATGGCTTCTTTCTCTTAACCGGTATTTCTGGATTTTGTAAAGGTTTTGAGGGATGATAATAATAAAGTCCTGCTTTGCCATAAAGCGCCAGGTGCTGGGTTAAATTATTACTGAAGGTTTTAAAATCTTTATGATTTTGCGCCGTCCATGCAGCTTCTGCCAGAGCAGCAATCCGCGGAAAAAGTAAATAATCTAAACGGTTGTCATTATCTACTGTTTCTGTCCATAGGTTCGCCTGAATACCTAAAATAAGTTGTTTTTCTTTTTTATTTTCGGCAAAAGACTGTGCATCGAACTGATATACCTGCTCAATCGGACTATATAATTTATTCCATTTTCTACCATATTGATGGGTACTATCCTGAACAAAATCGAAATACAATGGCAAGCGTGGGCATAAAACTGTTTGATAACCTTTACTTAAAGCAGTGCGAAGCTGGGCAGGTTTTTCCTGGCGCCACCAAAACATAATGGTTTTCTCTTTGGGTAGGTCGGCTTCGGCCATTTCATCCCAAAAAATAGCGCTGGCATTTAATTGGTAGAGCGAATCGGCCATACGTTTCATAAAATAGTGTTCTACCGCAGCATCATCCTTAAGCTTTTCACGCTCGCGGAGTTTTAAAATATCTGGATTGCTTTTCCATTTTTCATTTCCGTAACTCACTTCATCTCCCCCTAAATGAATTAATCCGGCAGGGAAAAGCACATTGGTTTCTTTTAGAATATCGGTTAAATAACCATAAGTTTTTTCCAGGCCAGGGTTAAAGGTAAACTCTGGATGCGCTATTGAACCGCCTCCTGAGTATTCTGGATAGGCTTTATTGGCCGCAGTAGCATGTCCGGGCATATCAATTTCCGGTATAACTTTAATGTAGCGTTCGGCAGCGTAGGCCACAATTTCCCTAATATCGGCCTGTGTATAAAACTGTGCTGGCAAATTGGGGTTTAAATAATCACCAATACCGCCAATAAGGGCCAAATTTGGATACTTTTTAATCTCTAGACGCCAGGCAGGTTCATCGGTTAAATGCCAATGAAAAGTATTTAGTTTATAAAAAGCCATCCAGTTTAAAATGGATTTCACTTTTTGTTTGCCAAAAAAATGGCGCGATTCGTCGAGCATAAAGCCACGCCAGCCATAAGCCGGCGCATCACTTATTTCTGCAGCAGGAAGCTGGATGTTTTTATTGGTTAGCGCCAATTGCAGCAGTGAAACCACTCCATAAAAAATGCCGTTGGGATGTGTACCAGAAACGATAATCTGGCCAGGTTTGATACTGATCTGATAAGCACATGAATCTGCATGTTTCTTTCCTGTTTTTAACACAAGCATAATATTTGCCGATTTTCCTTTCTGTTGAATGGTAATTCCTTTTTGGCTTAATAATTCGTTCTGAAAATAATAGGCTATTGTTTTTAACTGTTCGTTATTGTAACCAATACTACTGTAATTATTAAGGGTAAAGTAGCCACTACCTTTTACAAATTGCACTGGCATAGGAATAATTCCCTGTTGTTGCGCAAACGCAGTTGAATAAACAAGTAATATAGATAGTATATGTAGTAACCTCATTAGTTGGTTGTTATTTTTAATACATAAACAGGAATTTGATTTCCTTTATTATAATCACCTGGTAAATCAAGGTTAAGTCCCTCATTATTTATTGTCCATTTTATTTTCTTGTTGTTCCCTAAAAGCTCAATATTTTTAACAGACAGTGCACTTTTGTTTATCTGCTTTAACAGTACATCTGGCTTTTGCCAGCTTCTTAAAAAAGCATATACAGCCTTGTCTTTTGCGGTATAATAAACATCTGGTGTTAAAGATTTTGGTGTACCATCAAAAACGGCATCTTTAATGGCATTTTTATTTTCTTCGATGGAAATATTGTCGGTCTTCTCACTCCTATTTTCTTTTATAGCTAACCATGGCTGGCTGGCGTAAATGGCCTCATGATTAATATCCATCCATTTACGTATTGCTTTTAATCGGACAGTTGTCCAATCCGGAAATGCACCATCGCCTTTAGGGCCAACATTTAACAGCAGGTTGCCACCATTAGCTACCACTTCTACCAAGTGCCGTACCAGCATTTCTGGCGATTTCCAAAGACTATCGTGTTTGTTGTAACCCCAGTTTTGGCCAATGGTTAAACAAGACTCCCATGCTTTTTTTGATGATGGTGACAAAGACTGTTCAGAAATTGAAAAATCGCCATAACCATTCCCAATTCTATTGTTAACCAAGCAGTTTGGCTGTAATTTATTAACTAACGCTTTAAGTTCTTGGCTCTCTGTTTTACTGATAAGTTCAGGCGTATCGAACAAAAGTGCACCAATTGGACCATAGTTACTTAAAAGCTCCGTGATCTGTGGTTTAACCTTTCTTTCGAAATAGCGGTTAAAAACCTTTGCGTCTTCATTCGGATAATCCCAGGTGTTGCTTCTGCCCGCTTTTACAGGCCAATTGGTTGGCACATCCGGATCTTGCCAATCTCTCCCTAAGGAATAATAAAGACAAAGCGTGATTTTATATTTTTTGCAAGCTTTTGCCAGCTCTGTAATTGGATCGCGCTTAAAGGGGCTTCTTTTTACGATATTATAATCGCTGTTGGCTGAGTTGTACATGGCAAATCCGTCATGATGTTTGGCCGTAAAAACGATATACTTCATCCCTGTTTCTTTGGCTTGTTTAACCCAGGCATCTGCATCGAATTTTAAGGGGTTAAATTGATCGGCAATGGTTCCGTACTCTTGTACCGGAATACGTTCGTAAAGCATAAAATGCTCTCCTCCTTTAACCTTATGGCCTTTCCAATCGCCAGCAGTTTGGGCATACAAGCCCCAATGTAAAAATAAACCGAATTTATCAGCTTTAAATTCTTCCAATGCATTTTTCTGTACTGTTTGCCCAAACAGTAGCTGGGCAAACAGTGCAAATAACAGACTTAAAAAAAGTGTTTTTCTCATTTTTGATATTTTTGGTTTGAGCATCTTCAGATCAGTCTGTTTTAAAATTATTAATTAACTGCAATTACTTTTATGGATGATGCCTTATCGTTAAAAGTAGATACATAAGTGCTTGATGAGGTTAGTTCTATGCTACTCCCGGTAAAGTTATCTCCATCATACATAATTACTTTAACACCAAGACCTAAATTAACGGATGATACATCGTTATTGCTAATACCGCGGCTTATTAAATCGGCGGTGGTATACTGGCCAACAGGTAATGATATACCATAGCCACCATAACTGGCATTCTGATGAAATTTAGCAGAACCATTCGCACCGATTTGCGGCACACCATTTAAAAATGAAAATGAATAGGTTTTGCTCACATTACCACCATTTTTCAATAGCAATTTCACCCTGATGTTATAAGCTTCGTTGTTTTTATAATAAAGCTCGCTAAAAGGAATAGTTGCCGAAATTGTATTTCCAGTACCTGGGTTCGACCTCCATGCTACGGCATTATAATCAGCATCGCTACTACCCAAATCTGGGTCCATGTAAATTAGAATATCATTTACCTCTTTATTACTTGTAAATGAACCTGTAACATTGAAAGCCTGTGTTGTTGCATTGTAGGCAAACTGCGCATTAATCGTGGTGGTGGCTGCTTCGTAAGGTATTTCTGTAGGCAAAGGATTCTGGAACACTTCGTCACGGTTTAAAATGGCGGCATCAACCTCGGTTAAGAATGTTGGCTGTCCTTTACTGAAAGTTACATTTCCTGATCCCATTAAAGAAGTACCTAATGTTGGTTGTTCTGAAGCATATTTGGCATGATCGTGCGGTAAATTTAAGCCATGTCCCAGCTCGTGCAGCATACCGCCAAGTAAATTTGATGTTGCATTGGGAATTTTATCAACCGCCATATTAGCGTTATCTACCGCGAAGCAGTTTTTGCCGTAACCATAAAAAGGTTGATCGCCACCATCGGTGCGGTTTGGCAATAAAATTAGGGTGTGACTTGAATTTGAAAACTCTGAAGCGTGTGTGGCTTTGTAAGCCGCAATTTCGTTCAGGATTTTAGTTGCAGAAATACTGGCATCGTAAGGATAGGCAGATTGTGCAAACTGAGCTGGTATTTCGATAAAACGCACCAATCCGGTTGAATCGATTTTGGGCAATCCCATGTATTTATCATAGCCATACCTTAACATTTCGGTATGGAACCAGCCCTGAAAATGAACCAATAAAGAGGTTAAGCGGGTTTTGTAATCAGCAAGCGCCGAATTATCGGTAGGCACAAACATTACGATGTTCAGGTTTTTGGTGTTGGTTACAAAACTAGGCGGTGTGGTTCCGGTGCCTAGTGCCAAAGTGTTTGGTTTCGCGTCTGTAGTTTCTGGTTCTGAAACAGGTGCTTTTTTACAGGCAGTCATTAAAAGACCGCTTGAAATCATCAAAAGCAGTGCAAAGCAAAGTTGTTTTCTGTTTTTCATTGTTTAATGGTTAAAGGTTTATGGTTAATTGATTATTATTCATCATTGTCATTTTATTAAAAAGTGACCTTTACCACCCTCCCCGTGGCCTTCTTGCTGGTTATCAATGTCTTTGGCACTGATACCCTAAGCCCTTTGTAATCCTGTTTCCAGTTGAGTTTTTCGCCTGTTTCATCAAGCAACACCGCTTTAACCTGAATCTGGTCGTTAGACAGTGACTTAATAATCAGTTCGCCATATTCAGTTTCATTTAAAAATATCTGCAGTTCATCTTGCTTTCCCGAATAAAACATAATGGGTTCAAGTGTTCTGATATCAATTGAAGCTTTGGACTTGGCTGAAACTGAACTTTCACGTTGATTGATAGGCATATGTAGATATTTAAAATGATCGTGTTTTTTATAGGCTTGTAAACAGCATCGTAATAACCCGACCAGTATCTTGCCCACCTTTATCGGGCAGGCAAGCGGTCAGGACTAACTCAACTAAAAATATTCGCTTATAGTGTAAGCTCCTCGCTCAGGATCGGTCCCATCAAATCCTGTTTGAGCCGTTAAGGCAACACTGTAGCGTTTATAACTTTGTGACGGATATCGAATATGATGAACGACCCATAAACTTCGTAGGCAGACAATGAACAACCTCCATAAGTGCTATCGATAGTTACATAAGCGTTATTGAACGTATTAATTGGATCTTCAATCAGCACCGATTGTGCACCTGTTGTCGGGTTTAAAGTTACCGTTACATAATACTGTGACTGATCGTAAGCAGTGGTTAAAATCTGCGCTGGTGGTTGTACACATTGCGCTTTTACCATGCTGTGGATTGCCAGGAAACTTAAAAATAATGCGAAAATTAAAATAGATTTTTTCATATTACATTCAATGGTTTAAGATTTGGAATAAAAATGCGATCAATTAACGGATGTAATGATGGGTTGATAACCATATTCTGGCTCAAATGCACCTGCCCAATCTATTTGATACCCTGCGAAATAGGCTGAGAATTCTGTTACGTGAGCAACGGTTGCGCCATACCCACCTGCATAAACTTTCCAGGTAATATGTGCTGTCCAGGAATTGAATTCAGGGTCCATGATGTAAACATGATCGATGCCATTGTTTTCGGTTACGTACAACCAAATTTTAAAAGTTCCCAGTTCATTGGTTACTTCATGGTAATACTCTTGAGTGGGCACCTGGGCTTTTGCTGAAATAGGTTTAAATACAGCAAAAGCCAACATCATTAAGAATAGAATTAAGGTTTTTTTCATAGTTTTTGACTTTTATTTTTAGTTGATTAATTTATCACCATCCTGGGTTCTGTACCAATAAACTTTTGCCTTTTAGTATTTCGGTTAAAGGAATTGGAGCAAAATAATTGGCTTTTAAAAACGCACTGTTAATTACTGTTATTGATGCATAAGAAAATGTTCCATTTAATTCTTTAGTTACGATAGTTCCTGTTACCTGCTGTGCTTCTGTAACTTCTGCTGTCTTCCACCTTCTGGTATCATAATACCAATGGCCTTCAGAGAAAAATTCAACCCGATATTCATTTTGAATGAGCGCACGCAAGTCAACCTGCGAAATACCTGCTGGAATTCCGTAACGGTTATCTGTTCCAGCCAAAATACCTGCGCGTTTTCTAATCTTAATCACATTGCTCACCGCGTTTTCAGTTTGTCCGAGTTCATTTAAAGCCTCAGCATAGCCCAATACCATTTCGGCAAAACGGATTATTGGATAAGCCCTATCCACATTTAAACTATTAAAGGGTGAAGAATCATTGCACATTTTACGGTTGTAATAGCCTGTTCTGGTATGTAGGGCAGCATAACCATCAACAGATGGCGCATTGGTGGCCTTATTGAAGAAAATATCAACTTTATCCAAGGCAGTTGTGGCCTTGTTGCAAACCACCGCTTGGTTATAAATAATAGAATAATCGAACCTGGGATCTCTGTTTACATATGGATTAGTTGCACTATAAGGGAGTGCTGCCGACGATGCCGTAATCGGCTTACCATCTTTCATTCCAAATGCCTTTACGATATTTTCACTTGGATTGCTATACGTTAGCACGGTTTGAGTAGTTCTGCTCCAAGGAAACCACATCAGTTCGAGTGTTTTTCCTCTGGTTACGTTATAAGCAAATATGTATTCCGAATTTTTTCTCGAAGTAATGAACATGTTCTGAAAACCCAATCCAGGTTTTATTGTATTATCTTCAACCAAGGCATATTCTGGCAAATCCAGTACCGCTTTACAGGCATCAGCTGCTTTCTGCCATAAATTTTGATCTAAGGTAGTAGAATATGAAACCAGTGGCCCAATAATGGCATCTGTTGCAATCGGATTTCCATTATACAGCGGACTGGCTGCCGTAACCAAAACGCGTGCTTTTAATGCTTTACATGCGCCAGAAGTTGCTCTTCCGTAATCGGCAGCCTCGAGTGTTAACGAAGTTGGTAAATTTTTGGCCGCTTCATCCAGTTCAGTAGCAATGTAATCAATACATTTTTTGTAGCTATCACGCTTGTATTCGTAGTTTGGAAGGTCATCGTTCACCTCATCACCCATTAATTGTACTCCACCATAAAGTCTAATCAGGGCAAAATAATACCATGCCCTTAAAAATCTTGCTTCGGCAATTACCCGCAGTTTTTTAGGTGCAGAAAGTGTAGATGACGGGATATTCTTCATAAAAATATTCGCCGATCTGATTCGCTTATAATAAGCTGGGTAATAAGCGTTAAAAGCATGATTACCTGAAGTTAAAGCAGAGGTTAATAAAGGAATCTGCGGACCTGATGAATAACCTGCCGCTACATTGGTGGTCATTGTCTCAAAGCTATCAATAATGGTACCCAGACCAGATCCACCATTTATATCAGGAATAATATCCATCCCGGTATAGGCATAAATATCTGTTAAGAAGCTCATGGTTAGGGTACTATCCGCAAAAACCTTTGCTTCGGTTAAGGGCTCTACCTTAGGATCTAAAAATCCTCCTTTTTTACACGATTGCAGCGCGATAAGGCAACAAACTGCAATCAGTATATAATAATATTTTTTCATGTTACGATCTATTTAAAGGGTATAACTATAAACCTACCTGGATACCAAAATTGACGATACGCTGTTGAGGGTATTCTCCAGCCGATGCACTTACTGCAGACTCAGGATCGATAAATACAGGCAATGCGGTATAGACCAAGCCCATATTATAGCCATTTGCATAAAGCCTTAAATTGTTCAGGTGCAACTTTTTAACAATATGGGAAGAGAAGCGGTAACCGATTTCAAAGTTCTTCCAACGAACATAATCGCCTTTCGAATACCAATAAGATGAAACCAAAGCGTTATTCGCACTTCCACTTATTTCTGGAAAAGTTGCATCTGCGGCCGTTACTGGTGTCCATCTACCCAAATTGAAAGGAATAGATTGCCTATCTGGTCTTTGATAAGCCAAAATCCCCCTATCATACCTGATGATGTAATCGAAAGCACCTTGAAACAGCGTACTCACATCAAAATTTTTGTAGGTAAAGCCAAAGCTTAAACCAACTGTATATTTGGGCTGATTGGTTCCTAAATACCCAGCGTCATTTTGATCGATTATACCGTCATTATTTAAATCTTTAAACTTTAAAGATCCAAGCTGTGTGTTCGATAATGGGATGTTTGTGACTAATTTAGGGGCATTGTATAGTTCTGCCAAGGTTTGATAAAAGCCATCAGAAGTATAACCAAACTGGGCACCTACTGGTTTCCCTGTTGTACTTAACCAAGGATAAAGGGTGGCCGGTTCATCTCTAAAAACAATTTCATTATTGGCATAGGTGATGTTAGAATTGGCAAAAAAAGTAATGTTGTTATTTACTCTGTCTCGATAGGTTACATCAAGCTCATAACCCGTATTTTTTACGATACCCAAATTATATTTCGGCACGCTGCCACCAAAACTTCCAGGTAATGTACCAGGATCTGAAAGGATGTTTTTACGTTTTTTGTAAAAATAATCGGCAGTTAAGCTCAGTTTACCTTTAAACATTTTTAAATCTACACCCACATCGGCATCTTGCTGTACTTCCCAGGTAATGTCGTAGTTAGATAGAGTAGGTTCAATCAAACCTGCAGAAGTGGTAGGCGTTTCGCCGAATACATACCCTCTGCCAGAGCCTGTAGAATAGGTTTTGGCATATGAATATACAGACGAACCAATGGCATCGTTACCTGTTAAACCATAAGACCCCCTGATTTTAAATGCGTCTACAAACTTGATGTTATTCTTGAAAAATGGTTCCTCACTAATATTCCATCCGATACTCGCGGCGGGGAACAACTGATACCTTTTGCTCGATTCGAACTTATCAGAGCCGTTATAACCGGCACTAAAGTCAAAAAGGTATTTCTGTTTGTAGTTGTAACCTACTTTTCCGGTTATACCACGGATATTATAGGGCTCTGCAGCTAAAACCGCACTAATATCGGTCGAGTTGGTGGTTTGGTTCAATAAAGCTAATGCAGAAATATTGTGGTTTCCGAAACTTCTGTTGTAGTTTAAATTAGCCTGAAGATTTAACAATCTATTGGTTGCCAAACTTGCTCCTTCCCTAACCAAAGTACCCATACGGTACATATCTGTTTTCCATGGATCGTAGGTTTTCGTATTGGCATTGTATATGTAAGCCAAGATTTCGAGATTGGTACCACTCCCGCTTCTGCGTAAGGTGCGTGTAAAACCATAATCGCTGGCAAAAGATACCAAAGCGTTTGCGGCTAAACCCGGGGTAATAAAATCTAATTTCTGGTTGGCCTGTGCTACAAAATTTAAGTTATTACCATAAGTCCTGGTATAACCCGAATACATTAAATTGGCCACTGGATTTGGTTTTACGGCGCTTGGATTGGCACTGGAAGCAATTAATCCATTTGACCAGTATACCGGATAACTGAAAGATGAAAGTTCACCATTCCACAAATACTGAAAAGTTGTTCCACCATTGTTCCAGGCTTTATCATAAGGCTCGTTGGTGATTCCGAAACGTCCGGATAAATCCAAACGGATATGGAGATCTTTGGTTGGATCGATATCTACGTTCGACCTGAAGTTATACCTGTTGTAGAAATAATTTGTAGTAAAACCCTGATCTTTAGAGAAATCCTTATAAATACCGCCCTGTGATAGATAACCTAGTGAAACAAAATATTTTGCAATTTTAGATCCCCCACTGATATCGAGGTTAACCCTATTCTGTAAACTCACCTTTTTCAGTACTTCATCCCACCAGTTTACACTTGGGTAGTTATAAGGATCATCGTTGGTGCGATAGTGATCTAAAGTATTGCCGGCAAAATATTGCGGATAAGCAACTGCCGGATCTAAATATTGACTCGTAACGCGTTCGCGTAATAAACTTAATGTCGTATAACCATCGTTTACTTTTGGTCGTTGTGTAGGCATTTGCAAACCAGTTTCGTTTCGGAAGGTCAGTTGAGGCTTACCTGATTCGCCACGGCGGGTTTTGATAATCAATACCCCGTTTGCACCACGTACCCCATAAACTGCAGTAGTAGAAGCATCTTTTAAAATGGTCACACTTTCTACCTCATTCGGATCGAGTTGGTTTACCTGATCTAAAGTAAATTCGATATCATCAACAATAATCAACGGACTTGTCGCTCCACTTCCAGCATATGTACTAATACCCCTGATCTGGAATGCTGCACCATCTTTACCTGGCTGCCCGCTTCGTTGCTGAGAGAAAAATCCTGGCAAACGGCCAGCTAATGAGTTCTGCAAACTCGCAGAAGGGCTCTGTCTGATTTCAGCACCCGAAATAGAACTGATGGCTCCTGTATTGGTTATTTTCTTTGTTTTCTGTCCGAAACCTAAAACCACTACATCTTCTAAACCCTTCACATCATCTTCTATGGTAATTTTTAAAGAAGTTTTCCCTTTTGCATCTATTTCGCGGGTAATGTAACCCACATTTTTAATGATCAGAATTTTAGCGGCCCCTTTTAACTTCAAGGTAAACCTCCCCTGATCATCGGTAGTTGTTCCATTGGTGCCAAATTCCTTTTCATAAACGGAAACACCGGGTACACCGCCAGATTTATCGGATACTGTACCTGATATGGTATTTTGTGCTTGCGCATTAGCCTGATAAAAAGCTGCGATCAGTAGCAAAAGCACAAAGTGATTTATAATTTTTTTCATGTTCTGATTCTCCTTAAATAATTACCAATTGGGATTTTGAGACATAAGCGAGTTGGAAATCATCTCTTTGTATGGAATTGGGAATACGTACATTTTCGAGGCATCGAACTTAGCTGGTGCCACATCTACCGTTTTATAAGTAGTTGTAGTTCCATTAAAAGTGCCTTGCACACCATGCAGCGTTCCATTTAGTACATTTTCGGCGATTTTCCAACGGCGGATATCCCAGAAACGTTGTTCTTCGAAAGCCATTTCTACCCGGCGTTCATGTCTGATCCTGGCACGCATATCAACCTGATTTAATCCGGCAGGCAAGTTTGGCATCCCTACACGGTTTCTAATGGCATTAATGGCACTGTAAACTGTTGCATCTGGCCCAACGGCTTCATTTTGTGCCTCGGCATAATTCAACAGAATCTCTGCATATCTAAAAATCGGGAATACATGGTTTGCAGCTGTATAAGCTGTTCCACTGGCATTACTGGTTAAAAACTTACGCATGTAATAACCGGTACGGGTTTCGCCACTATTGGTTTTCCCAAAGCCAAATGGCCTGTCTAAACCTCCATCATAAGTTTGCACTTTACGGGTAAGCCAGTACAAACCATCGAACATTATGGTTGCAGGCAAACGTGGATCGCGGTCGTAATAAGGTGTTGCACTTACATAGTCTGTTCCGGTTTCGGTAATGGTTTTACCACTACTCATTTCATAATCGTTAACCAGCTCTTGCGTAGGGTTGGTTTTGCCCGATCCTGCCCTTGGGTAACCTACGGGATCGTTGGCCGACTCTACCGTTGTGTTGGTTCCGGCCATGTAAGGCAAAATAATTTCGTTATTGCTTGCCGTAGAGAAAATACTTAAGAACTTATTCACTGAAGTTACATAAGCGCTAATTTTGGCCGCCGACGTAATACCGGCCATATTGGTAGTAGTATAATGCGCTGTTGTGGCTGCATCGTTCAGTTTATAGGTAAACTTAGCAAGCGCAACACTATCCATAATATCTTTGGCTGCTTTGGCTGCCAGTTGCCATTTACTGGCTGCGTTACCTGGATTATTTAAAGGACTTGCTGTATACAGTAATAACCGCGATTTAACAGCCATAGCCGCTCCCCTGCTAAAACGACCGTAAAAATTAGAGGCAAATGTTCCAGTGGCATTAGGTGACAGTAGATTAGGCATGGCCAGATCCATTTCGCTGGTGATGTAGTTTACGCATTCATCGTAACTGTTCCTGGCAATCCTAATTTCTTGCTGTGGATCGAAAACCTGGTCACCAATAAGTGGAACACCACCCCATCTTTTTACCAGTTCGAAGTAAAACATGGCTCTAAGTGCTCGGGCTTCTGCTTTCCAACGCTCTTTATATCCTTTTAAAGAGGCCTTTAAGGTTACACGATCTATTTTACTCAAAAAGATATTTACTTTTCTAATGCCTGCATAATTGGCATCCCAGGTATTATCAGGCAATACAGATGAGTTTATTGCACCTGTAGTATAGTACTGAACATTATCTAAGGTTGAGTTTGGTAAGGCATCATCTGTGCCCGCATCTAAAATATTATTGTTTATCCGGTTAAAACCCTTAGGCAAACTCGAATAAATATTGTTTAAAAACTGCTCGGTGAATAAACCAACCGAATCTTTACTATCGAAAACATTGCCTTCGTCAGTAAATTCGAGAGGACCATCCTCTGTAATTTTTTTACAGCCGACTGCACCAAAAAACAGGATAGCCGAAAATATAATTAGGGTAAAAGAATACTTTTTCATTATCTATCGATTTATGATTATAACTTCAGCGAGATTCCGCCATTAATAATGCGCTCGTTAGCAAAACCCGATAAGCCTGATTCCGGATCAACGTAATCTAATTCCGAGACAGTAAACAGGTTATAGGCATTTACAAATAAGCGTAAGCGGTTAATTTTGGCCTTGTTTAATAATTTTGAAGGAAAACTATAACCAAGCTCAAGATTTTTCAATCTCAGATAATTGGCATCTCTTAACCAAAAAGTAGAAGCTTGCTGATTATTGGTATTGGCGCCTAAGGTTAGGCGTGGCAAGGTGGCATTTACATTGTTGTGTGACGTCCATCTGTTTTCGGTAGTGTAATCTAAAACATAACCGTAGCCATTAGAAAAAGCCGACATGCTATTGGCATTCAACTGTAATTGCCTGTTTACAATTCCCTGAACCAATCCACTCAAATCGAAATTCTTATAATTAAGCGCAAAATTTAACCCGAAGAAAATACGTGGTTTAGTACTGCTAATCTGTTTCTGATCTAAGAAGTTGATAATTCCATCGCCATTTAAATCTTTATATTTTAAATCACCTGGTTGTGGATTATAGCCTAAAATACCTGGAATTTCACTTACATCTTCTCCAACCTGATAAAAACCAATAGCTTCGTAGCCACGTTGTTGCGTTACAGGTGCACCAGCCAGGTACAACCATTGGTATGGATAGTTAGGCTCATCTTTACCAATTACCTTGCTCTGTTCTACCGAAACATTAGCACCTATCTGATAACCAAATGCAGCATTGGCCTTACTACTGAACGAAAGCGTAGCTTCTAAGCCATTAAAGGCATTTTTACCCAAATTCTGCTGTGGATAGGTTTGTCCTAAAATACCGCTTGCATCGCCATTGTTTTTTTGTTGTAATAAATCGTAATAACGGTTATTATAATAGGTTAAAGCTGCATTTAAACGGTTATCGAAAAAGGCTGCTTCTATACCTGCATCATATTTCCATGCTTTTTCCCAGGTTAAATCGGTGCTGGCCAATGGATTTTCGAACGATCCTGACACTCCTGTTAAACCCGTACCAAAATTATAGCCTGTACTGTTTAAGGTATACCGTTGTGCATAGCCGTAGTAATTTGCAGGATTTGCATAAGCTGTTTGCCCAACAGAAGCCCTTAATTTTAAGAAACTTATTGCATCTGAATTAAACCAGTCTTCTTTGTTCAAAATCCAGCCCAAACCCAGGGTTGGTAAAAAGCCCCAGCGTTTGCCTGGTTCATAACGGTTAAAACTGCTATAGTTACCTGCAAATTCTGCGAGATAGGTTTCTTTATAATTATATCTAGTCGTTAAACCGGCGGTTTGGTAAATCTGATTAAGTTGCGTGTATGAGTTTAAAGTATTGTCGTTATTATAAGTAGCCAATACATTAAGGTGGTTGTTATTAAAATCGCGGTCATAACCGATGAGTAAATTGGTATAGGTCTGTTTAAACTGTCCTGCGATAGAACTGGCCGCTTTCCCTGCTTCCAAAACTCCATCACTACCTACTTTGGTATAAGTGGTAGTTCCATTTACAGTTGTTGGATTATAAGTAGCAAAGGTTTTTGAACGGTCTATATTCTGCTGATAATAGTTATTGATCGATAATGTTCCCTTTGCCCACAGGCCTTTGGTTAAATCGTCTAATTTATACGAAAGTGTTGCATCGGCATTTAATGTACGCTGATTGGAAGCTAAATAACCGCTGCTTACTGTACTCGCCAAAATATTAGTTCCGTATGTAACGTTACTGATTACTGTGGTATTTTGAGGGTTACCGCTGTAAGAACCATTGGCATTAGTGGCAGGATAAGCAAGCGGAGAAGTACTATAAATCCTGTTCATGATATTACCAGCTCCTACTCCTGGTTCATTAAGATTTTCGATCGATCCGAAAATATTCAGCGTTAACTGGATATCATCTGTAAAATCCATCTGTGCATTGGTACGGATGTTATAGCGTTTGTAAAAATTATTGGTATTGTAGGCATTATTATCATCCGTAATAAAATTCCCATCCGATTTAAAGTGTTCTACACTGGCAAAATAGCGATACGATTTTCCATTCCCGGCAACATCAATGTTGTAACGCTGTTGTGCACTGTTCTTTTTATATACCAGATCGTACCAATTGGTGTTTGGCTGTAAAAAAGGATTATTGCTTCCGTTTAGATAGGCTGCAATGGTAGCATCGTTGTATAAAGGCACAGAACCCGGATTGGTATTTAACTGCGCTTCGTTATATAAGCTGGCATAATTTGCACCTGTTACAAAATTTGGTGTTTTAAGATGTTGTAATGCCCCATATTGTGCGGTAAAATTCAGTTCGAAAGGACGTGTTTCTGAGCGGTCTTTGGTGGTGATATAAATAATTCCATTTGATGAACGCATCCCGAACATGGCAGTAGAAACCGCATCTTTCATTACGGTAATGCTTTTGATATCGTTCGGATTGAAACTGGTAAAATTGCGGATCACACCATCAATCACAATTAAAGGTGTTTGACCGCGTAAGCCGAATATAGAGCTATCAAAACCTGTTCTTCCCGAAGATTGAATGGTGTACAAACCTGCTAAACGGCCAGCAAGCACATTTGAAATATCTGATACAGGTGTGGTATTTACATCTTCGGCATAAATGGTTGATGTACCTGCGACGTTTTGGCTGCGCGGAATTACGCCGTTCCAAACATTAACCCCTCTTTGGATATAAGGCAGCCTGGCGTCCATCTTATCAATGGATAAACTATCTGTAGTTTTCACAACAGGCTGCTGAGCAAAGGCAAAAACCGGAGCAAAAGTCAACAGACTTAAACAGAGCCTTTTTCTTGTGCCTTTGCACTTAAATGAAGTAATATTTTTGATCATGTTTTGAAGTTTGGTGATAAGAAATATGGTTAGCGCTGTTTTTAATTATTAACCTGCCCTCTTACAAGGCCTGCAGCCTGCTGTTGCGAAACAACAACGAGGTAAGTACTCTGGCTAATCAAAGCATTGGCCGTTTGTGCATCAATGGTTAAGCTCCCTTTCGATTCTCTGTTGGCATCAAAAGCAGGATTTTTCAGATCGATTAACAAGACTCCATTTGTGCCAGCCGCACCTAAATTAATTTTAACAGCACCAGCCGTATCGCCATTTTGCAGCGGTTGATCGAAATACACATCATAATGGAGCTCATTATTGTCCATCAGATATAATACCGCAACAGCATGATCGGTACGATCGGCGATAGCTGGGGTAATTTTTGAGGTACTTAGGTCAACCTTCCACTGCTTTTTGATATAGATTTCGGAAGTGTAAATGTCTTTCTTACAGGATGTAAAAAATAACAATGCAAGCGCAGGCATTAGGAAATACCTTCTTAGTGTAAATAAGTTCATAAACTTTAGAAGTTGATTTTGTTTTGGGATATTGATTTTATTTAACCTGGAAAACCTAGTGCTAATTAAAATGTGACTCTCCATTTTCGTAGACTATGATGCTCAGACAAAAAATGTCGATACACGCCCGTCAAATTCCTAAATTTTAAAAGCCCTGCTTTTAATAAGAGTAATTTTTGTTTCATGGTTGGTTTGGTTAATATTTACTGCCAGCTTTGTGATAGTTGATATCACGTTTACCTGCAGCATTGGTTGTTAGTTAAATTTGGTTAAGCCAATAACAGGAATGGTTAATTTCTACTGATGATTGCTCTTTTATCACCTTGGATTAGCTTTTCCAAAACTAATTGGGTGCAAAATGAAAAAGGTCGAAAATTGTAAATGAAAGGGTAGAAAAACTGTAATCTTCCAATATTTTAATAAGTTCACGCTATATTTAAAGGAAATACATCAAGAGCTATTTTACTATTAGCTACAGGATGGCCAAAAAACTAGCTTAATTTTATGAAACTGCGTTTAATCGCTTTATGGTTTTTCCCAATGCTTTTTATTTGCACCTCTTTGCGTGCCCAGAAGCAGATTGCTTTTAACCACCTCAGGATGGAAAATGGTTTGTCGCAAAATTCCGTGATGGCCATTGCACAAGACAAAAACCAGTTTATTTGGATGGGTACCAGGCAAGGGTTAAACCGCTATGATGGCTTTCGTTTTAAAATTTACAACAATAGCTCAGACAACCTCAACAGCCTTTCGGATAATGTGATTAATACCTTATTAAGTGATAGCAAAGGAAGATTATGGGTAGGTACAGAAAACGGGCTGAATATTTACAATGAAAAAACCGATCATTTTTATCGCATCAATAAACAGAGTTCTGCAAATTCCTTTAGTTGCAATTCGGTAGAATGTTTGTATGAAGATCCTCAAAAAAATATCTGGATAGGTACTGATAATGGTCTTAACCTGCTTATAGATGCTGAAAAGCAGATTTTTAAGAAGTTTCTTTTCGATAAACCCAATCATAAATCTAGGCTTAACTGTATTTTCTCAATTTTTAAAGACGAGAAACAAAACCTTTGGGTAGGTACTTATAATGGTTTGGTACGCATTTATATCGTTAACGGTAAATACCACTTTGAGATTTTCAGGTATAATCCCAACAATAAAAACAGCATCAGTTCTAATGCCGTAAAAAGTATCGTGATCGATAAACAAAAGCGGCTTTGGTTAGGTACCTACAACGGCTTAAACCTATTCGATTACGAGCACAAAACATTTACACGATACCAAACCAGTGCTACAGATCAAAATTCGATTGTTAATAATGACATTAGAAAACTAACCTGCGATAAAGCGGGCAATATTTGGATCGGTACACAGGAAGGATTAAGTATCTTCAATCCAAATACGCGAAAATTTAGTAATTACCGTTACGACCCTGAGCAAACAGGCGGATTGAGCCAGAATTCAATCCATAGTATTTTTCAAGATATTAACGGCTCCGTTTATTTGGGTACTTATTACAAAGGGGTAAATGTTGTTTACCCGTCTGCAACGCCGTTTACCGTTTTTAGAAATTCGAAGAAACAGCAAGGTTTGAGCAGCAACATTGTAAGTGCCATGACCGAAGATGAATACCATAACCTATGGGTTGGTACTGAAGGTGGTGGTTTAAATTATGTGAACAGACGCAACAATACTTTCACCTACTATAAATCAGAACCAAACAGCAGCAACGGGCTTAACTCCAACCTAATTAAAACCCTGTGCCTTGATAAAACAGGACAGCTATTGGTGGGCACACACCGTGGTGGTTTATACCTATTTAATCCCTCAGGTCGTAATTTCAAGAAAATAATCAACGTTAAAGATGTAAAAAACAACCCGGGTGGTGACGAAATAATTGCAATAACTGTAGATAGTGAGGGTACTGTTTGGGTAGGTTCTAGAGATGGATTATCTACATTAAAAAAAACAAATGGCCATTATGCTTCTAAAACAATTAAAAGTCCGTTAGAACAAAACCTGAGGAACAAGTATATCCAGGTTATATTTGAAGACAAGGCCAAAAATTTATGGATTGGAACGATGGCCGGATTATATGCTTACCACCCATCCACTAAAAGAATTACAGCCTATTATGAGAAGAAAAACAACGCAGGCAGTTTAAATTCAGATCATATTAATTGCATTATTCAAATACGAAATGGAAATATTTGTATTGGAACTTATTTTGGAGGTTTAAGTATTTTCGATAATAAAAGCAGAAAATTCAAGAATTATAATGAAAAAGACGGGTTACCAAACAGTAATGTACTGGGAATAATTGAAGATGATGAAAACAACTTGTGGATCAGTACAGATAAGGGATTATCCAAATTGGTTACCAAAACGGGAAAGTTTATTAATTATACCGAAAGCGATGGACTAGCGGGCAACGATTTTAATATCCGATCGTTTTTTAAAGATAGTAAAGGCGAATTGTTTTTTGGTGGTTACGATGGCTTAACAGCCTTTTATCCCAGCCAGATTGATATTAATAGGAATGTTGCACCAATCACCTTTACCGAACTCAAACTATTCGATCAACCCGTAGCGGTAAATGCGCCAGATGGATTATTAAAGGAAGATATTAAAAGTACAAAACAAATTACCTTTAAACACGACAAAAACAACTTCAGTCTCGGTTTCGCTTTATTAAACTACATTAAACCAGAAAAAAACAGCTACCGTTATATCCTTAAAGGCCATAGTAAAGATTGGGTAAAAACCGATGTACCCAGTGTTGCTTATACCGATCTTCCTGCTGGCAATTACACCTTTATGGTAACAGGAAATAATAACGATGGAAATCCTGGTGGCAAACCTGCAACCCTTAAAATCACGGTGCTTCCACCCTTTTGGGCTACCTGGTGGGCCTATCTTATTTATCTGGCCTTCTTTTCGGGCTTGTTGTTTTTAATTGTACGTTACCTTTTTGTGCGTGCGCTGCTTAAACGCACAGAAGACATTCAGAAAATGAAACTGAATTTCTTCACCTACGTAGCGCACGAAATCAGAACACCACTTACCCTAATTCTTGGTCCGTTGGAAAATCTTTCCAGGCAATATCAAACTGATAGCGAGTTAAATCGACAAATTATCCCAATAAAAAACAATGCCAACAGGCTAATGCGGCTTATTACCGAATTAATGGATTTTAGAAAGGCTGAAACGGGGCACCTTACCCTGCATGTTACAGAAGATAATATTGTCGATTTTATTAACGAAATTTTCATCTCCTTCTCTCATCTAGCCCAAACAAACAATATACAATATGAGTTTGTACACGAGCAGGAAAATATCAGCCTGTTTTTTGATAAAAGGCAACTCGAAAAAGTATTGTTCAACTTGTTATCTAATGCCTTTAAATTCTGCGAAAAGGGTGGAAAAATCTCTGTTTCTCTATTGGAAATGGAGAATGAAGTAGCGATTAGCATTTCAGATAACGGACTGGGCATACCTGCAGAGAGCTTAAAGAATCTTTTTAGCGATTATTTCCAGGTAGATGAGCATCACTCCAACCAAATCGGTTCGGGAATAGGTTTGGCACTTTCTAAAGCAATTGTTGAGGAACATCAAGGGCATATTGCCGTAGAAAGTACACCTGCTGAAAATGGCGAGCGTGGTTTCACAAATTTCACAGTAAGATTGAAGAAAGGGAAATCACATTTTAAAACTGCTCTTTTTGATGGTGTAAAAGATTATTCAAGCCTTCCTGACATCTACACGCAACAAGCAGAACAAGGGGTAACAATTTTAAAATCCGAAAAAGAAACTGATATTTCAACCGAAACCATATTGGTGGTGGAAGACAATAGCGAAATCAGACTACTAATAACATCACTGGTTGGCAAACATTACCAGATAGCGGAAAGTGAGAATGGATTAATGGGTTGGGAAACGGCTGTTGAAACACTGCCCGATCTGATTATCTGTGATATTATGATGCCAATAATGGATGGCATTGAGCTTTGCCGCAGACTTAAGGAAGATGAACGTACCAGCCATATCCCTGTTATTATTCTTACTGCCCGCTCCTCTCATATCCACCAGGTTAGTGGTTTGGAAACTGGTGCCGATGCCTATATTACCAAACCTTTCAGTCCTGAACTGCTTTTACTGAATGTTCGCAATTTACTGATGTCGAGACAGGTAATGCGTCAAAAATTCCTGAAACACATCCATTTACAGCCGAAAGAACTCACCATCAATGCTATTGACGAAGCTTTTATGTTAAAACTGTTAAAATACATTGATGAACATATTACTGATGAAGATTTTGGGGTATCTGAACTGGCTTCGATGGTTGGGATGAGCAGGCCAGTTTTGTATAAAAAAATCAGAAAACTTACTAACCTCTCCGTAAATGACTTCATTAAATCAATCCGTTTAAAGAAAGCAATGGAGCTGTTTAAACAAAATAGGTTTACCATTTATGAAGTGGCTTATCAGGTCGGCTTTAACGATCCAAAATATTTTAGCAGGGAGTTTAAAAAACAATTTGGAAAAAGTCCGCGGGCGTTTATGAATGGTAGTGAAGAAGAGGATGTTTAAAATGTAAAAGGGATGATGGTATTTATCTAGAGTAGATTAATATTATTGTTTTTCATTGATGGGTCCGTCATCCTGAGCATAGTCGAAGGATCTATATAGTGGATTAAAATTTAAAAATTGTTTGGTAGACCCAAAACATGGAATGGGCTTTAAGATTCCCGCCTGCGCGGGAATGACGATCGTATTTATTTATGCTCCAACTCAGTGCCCTCTGTGGTCTGCTTTCTGTGGGCGCTGTGGGAAAAAAATGGAGAAACCTTTAAAAGATTTCTCCTCCAAAGGAGTTCCTTTGGAACACTACGGTCGAAATGACGAATTTTATTACTTTGCTTCTTCTAATTTTAACACCACACTGGTTCTGGTAGTATTAAGAATAGGATTAAAGCCCACTTTCATCAAGAAATCGCCAGTATAGGTTTTAGTAGTATCTATTGATGATTTTGTTCCTGGATAAAGGTTAATTTCTTTAATGTGGTACTTCTTTGTCGCATCTAAACCGTTCAATTTAATCGGATACTTACTATTTTCACCATAACGGAAGTTTACCAGGTAATTGAAAATAACACCTTCGGTTTTTTGCGCATTCACATACAACATGGATGCTATGCTGCCGGTACGTGGATTAGCCAAACGGTATTGTTCACCTTGCCAGATCGTTTGTTTTACATCGTTATAGTTTTTAATCGCCTCCTGACAGAACTGAAGCTCTTTTTCAGGTAATTTACTCACTACGATATCGAAACCCAATTTACCCATCATGGCTACATCGGTACGAAATTTTATTGACTGTTTTCCCCAATCGGTTACATGGTTGGAACTGCTGATGGCCGGATAAAAATAAGAGTATTCCCATTGCATAAATATGCGCTCTAATGGGTCGGTATTATCACTAGGCCAAAACTCTGTAAAATACTGTAAGGCAGCATAATCTACCCTACCACCTCCCCCAGAGCATAACATCATGGGCACCGTTGGATATTTTGCACGGATTCTTTGCAATACAATATACAATCCCCTTACATAATCGATGTAAAAATGAGATTGATTTTTTAAATGCGCGGAGTATGCATTGTAAATTACGGCATTACAATCCCATTTAATGTAAGCCAGTTTAGGATTTTTGGTAAACAGACCATCTACCACACCGAAAACAAAATCCTGTACTTTTGGGTTACTCAGATCGAGTTCTAATTGGTTTCTAAAATAGTATTCAGGTCTGTTTGGCTGTTTTACCACCCAATCTGGATGTTTTTCATAAAGTTCGCTTTTAGGGTTAACCATTTCTGGTTCTATCCAAATTCCGAATCTGGTTCCTACATTATCGGCCTCTTTTACCAAAGATGCTATTCCGTTTGGCAATTTCTTCTTGTTTTCCTGCCAATCGCCAAGCCCGGCATGGTCATCGTTACGTGGATATTTGTTCCCGAACCAACCATCATCAAGCAAAAAGAAATCGACACCCAGTTTTTTGGTATCTTTTAATAAATCGGCCAATTTTTGTTCATTAAAATCGAAATAAGTAGCTTCCCAGTTATTCAAAAGGGTTAACCTACTGCCCTTTCCATCCAATATTTTATAATTACGTGCCCAATCTTGCAATTTCCTACTGGCATCACCTTTTCCCTGATCAGAAAAAGTGTACAAAAAAGCAGGGGTTGTAAAAACTTCACCTGGTTTTAAGCTGTATGGCGAAGCATAATTGTTCATTCCGGCAATAATGCGGAGGTTATCCTGGTAATCAAGTTCAAGATCGATCTTAAAGTTACCGCTCCATTCCATGGCTCCATACAAAACATCGCCTTCATTTTCTTCAGCAGGTTTACCTAACGAAATCATAAAAACAGAAGGTTGAAACAAATTTGCCCTCGTACCCAGTTTGCTATCCAAAGTTTTAATACCATGGGTAATTTCACTTTGCTCTGGCTGCATTTCTTTGGCCCAATCGCCATGATACTGGTTTAACCAAAAACGTGGTGATTTTAAGTGCAGATTGGCCGATGCATATTTATGTAATACCACTGTACCTTTCTCATTATGTTTAATCTCTGTCCATTGTTCTATTACATCTTGTTTATAAAAAGACTTATAAAACATGGTGACTTCGAAATTGTAAACCGGGTCTTTCAGCCTGATCTTAAGTAGACTCACATTATCATCAATGGCGGTGACGGTATGATCAACGTATTTCAGATCGAGCGAATTATTGCCATCGGCATGGGTAACGCTAATAGCTGGTTCTACCAGGTTTCTCGATCCTGAAGGTGTATACACCGAATTTAGCTGACCAGTATAATCTTCAGTCTGTTTATATTGCGCAGTAATTTGGGCGTATTCTTGCTTATTTGCCAGTTTTTTCCCAAAAAAGATAGTGTTTACATCTTTCTTTACATCGGCCTGTAATACCACGGCATTATGCGCGGTTTCAATAGGAATAATGGTTTGGGCATTAATATTGCCAACGGTAAAGAGTGAAATGGCAATGGCCAATGTTCCATACTTGATGTAACCGGTAATTTGATCTGACTTGTTCATTTGTGTTTTCAATGTTAATCGGGTAATGTTATAGGCAGTAGTTGATTTTATTTATTGTTTATTATGATTTTGAAGATGATGGCATCTTTTGCGGCCACACTTAAAGCTTGGTTATTTTTGAAGTTTTCAGTTTTTTGAGTGATCAAATTCTGACAGTTGTACACTTCATCGATTTTTAAACCGATTCTCGAAAAGTCAAGTATAAAAGATCTTGCTTCATCGCTATAATTAAATAACGTGAGATATTTCACATTCCCAACCTGTTTTACAAAAAGTTGCGAAGCCGATTTGCCCCTATTCCCTTCTACCGGAAGAAATGCCTTTCCATCTTCTAATACGTTTAAGATTTCGGTATTGCTCAATAAACGTTGTGCTGCATTGTTCCATTTGCCCTGTCGCGAAAAATCATCGCCGGTAATGCAGGTTCCGGTAACAATCGCTGATAAAAACCTGGCCGTATTTTCCTTTTCAGATTGATCGGAAAATACTACGTGATCGGCATCAATATAATCGTAAAGATAAGTTTGCCACCAGCCGTTGCTTAAACTATTTAAAGTGTATTCGGTATCTTTTATTGATTTAAATGCATCGCAGGCAATGCGGCGTACATGTACATAACGACCAGATGCCAAACTTGGCGATATAGCTGCGTAAACCAACATTTTATTATCTAACTGTTTTAATAAAAATTCCATGCCCGCTTTATATGCTTGCATCCCCGTAGTAACCTTCGGATCGTAAAAATGATTGGATTCTATTGCAGCGTGACCTAAAAAGTCGATTTTAATCATTTCAAAACCGCATTCTTTAAACTTTTTAATCACTGCAGCAATACGTTGCTGTGTACCCGGATGTGTTGGATCCAGCGCCCTTGCACCATCTATATCGTGGTAGTCTGAGCCGATTTTGGTCCACATCTCGCCAAATGTATAATCGTTTCCTTCTGCCTTGCGGGTACGGCCGCCAGCGAATCCCCAATCTACAAATGGTGCCCAGTAAATGCCTGGTTTTAATCCTTTCGATTTAGCATAATCGGCAAAGGTTTTTAGTTTAGAGTAGTCGCCGGTTAAGCCCCCTTTTAACAGGTTATCCCAATAAGAATCGAGATCGATATACGCTACACCATCGCTTCTAAACGTTTTTAGGCTATCAGCAAAAAAATCGACAACCTGATTGGCTTTTTCGAGTGTTATTTTCTCTTGCATTACGCCCCAACTGTTCCATCCCATCGGAGTTCCGGTTTTCCATTTAAAAATAATAGGCGGCTCTGCTATCCGGTTGGCCCGTGCATAAGTCTCCAT
The DNA here is from genome assembly GCF_018613605.1 of Pedobacter sp. ISL-64. Lineage (GTDB taxonomy): Bacteria > Bacteroidota > Bacteroidia > Sphingobacteriales > Sphingobacteriaceae > Pedobacter. The sequence goes on from NZ_JAGGPU010000008.1 coordinate 329,900, forward strand.
ACCCGAACGCCAATCGGCAAAAGCACCAAAAAACACTTTCGACGAGCTGATCGTATTTCCTTTTAAATAACCATGTTCAATTTTATCGCGGGTAATGCTTTCTTCCGTATAACCACAAATGGCCTGTATATTTATTTTTTTCCCAGCATTCATGCCCGTAATGATGCCTGTTTTCCAGTTGCTATGTTCTATCGAGCCAATTACAAAACCTTTTCTTGATTGATCGTGATACAAAGCCGTAACCTCCGCGCTTGGATTACTTGTGTTGGCCTTTAATGGAACGGCATTGTAAGAAATAAAGGTATCGTTATCAAAAGGAACAAATAAACTGGTTGGTACTTGTGAAGCTTCCTGATCGATTAAATTTCCATTTATAGGCACCATATGGTTGATGGATAGACCAGTGCCTAGCAAAGTAAGGCTGATCATAAAATAATTCTTACCCGCATAGGTATAAAAAATCTGTTGCATAGTTGGTAAACCATGCTGCTTTAACAAGAAAACATGTTTAAAACCCTTCCCAAAACCATCCATAATAATTGTTTTGGTGTAGCTAATCTGCGGGTAATTTTTAGAACTGATTATCTTTTTCTGATGTGCTGCTTGCGAAAAACCATTTAATAATAATTGCACCGCTCCATCTGATACCTGAAAAGTGCCGGTTTTAAGGTTGTAGTCTATTTTTCCTGCCCGGCCATAATTGATTATAATCGCTGATGCAGACCGTTCAGAAAATAACAGGATCAGTAAAATCAAGAATAACTTATGCCTGAATAAAAATTTAAGAACCATTTATTTACTTAATTTGCTCGACATTATTTCGGTTAATTTTCCATTCATTTTTAGCTTTACCTTTTGAGGTACGGCCGAAGCAATTCTGTAATTTGTAATTTTACCATCTTTCCAATCCATATCAACTGTAAAATTACCCCTTGCCTTTAATCCTTTAATTTCACCAAAAGCTTTCCAGGCATCAGGAATAGCAGGGAGCAGTTCGATAAAACCATCATGACTTTGGATCAGCATTTCGGCAATAGCTGCCGATGCGCCAAAATTGCCATCAATCTGAAACGGCGGTCCGGCTGATAACATATTTGGATAAACGCCTCCGCCGGCTCCATAATTAATATCGGTTCTCAAAGTAGGTTTTAAAATCTCTCTAAACAGTTTAAAAGCCCTGTTACCATCCTGTAATCTCGCCCAAAATAATTGTTTATAAGCAATTGACCAACTTGGTCCATCATCCCCCCTTGCTTCTAGTGTTTTCTTTGCTGCCTCTGCCAATGCCGGAGTAGCTGTTGGCGTAATTAATCCGGCAGGATAAACCCCATATAAATGCGAGATGTGCCGGTGCTGCGGATCGGTTTCTTTATAATCTTCCAACCATTCCTGTATCCGGCCATCTTTGCTGATTAAACCCACTGGTGGAATAGATTTTAATTTTTCTTGTAACGAAGCACTAAAGGCGGCGTCAGTTTTAAGCAGTTTGGCTGCTGTAATTACATGATTAAAAAGCTCCCTCACAATCTGATTATCGATAGTTGGCCCCATTGAAATGCTTGCTGTTTTTCCATTGGGCAGGTAAAAAGTATTCTCTGGCGATACCGATGGCGAAGTAACCAGCCAACCTGTTTTTGGATCTTTAACCAAAGCACTTTGATAAAATGCAGCTGATCCTTTTAAAATCGGGTAAATGCTTTTCAGGTATTTTACATCACGGCTATAGGCAAAATGATCCCATAGATTGCTGCATAACCAACCCGAACCTGCATTTGATGCACCCCATGAGGCACTTTCGCCAGGCTCGGTAAAGCCCCAAACGTTCGTAATTACGTGGGCAATCCATCCATCGGCATTGTAATATGCTTTCGCCGTTTTTGCACCTGGCCCAGTTAAATTTCTTACCAATTCTGTCAGTGGAAGATTTAACTCCGAAAGGTTTGCAGGCTCAATAGCCCAGTGGTTCATCTGTACGTTTACATCTAAATGGTAATCGCCGTTCCATGGCGTGTTGATCTGGTTTGCCCATAAACCCTGAAGATTTGGTGGCAAAAGCCCAACCCTTGTACTGCTAATGCTTAAATACCGACCGAACTGAAAAAACAAGGCGCTAAGCGAAACATCATTTTTGTAATCTTTATAGAAACGGTCTAACCTTACGTCTGTTGGCAGTTTGGCGGCTTCGCCTTCTCCTAAATTAATTTTCAACCTGCTAAAGAGTTTAGCAAAATTTGCACTATGATTTGCAAGTTCTAAACTATACGCTTTCTTTTGAGCCGCTTGTAAAGCCTGTTTTACTCTGGCTTCAAAATTCGCATGCTTAAAATCGGTTTCTGCCGCAACGTAAATAATCAGTTCAGTCGCATTTTTTATTTTAAGAATGTTTCCTTCGTTTGTCAGCGTACCATTTTTAAGTTTGGTACTTACGCGGCTTAGGTATTTCATTCCCTTACCATCAGTACCGTTATCCAGCTGGCCAAACATCAGCAGTTCATTACCTTCGCTAGCTAATGTTGCTTTTTCTGATCTGCTGATTGAAATATTACAATTGAGTTTATTAGGTTGATCGGCTGTGAGGCGGATGATATTTATATCATCATCAAAACTACAGAAATATTCTCTTTTGTATTTTACCCCATTGAGCGTAAATTCGGTTGTAGCCACCGCTTTATCTAGCGATAATATTCTTTTGTAAACTTCGGGTTTTGCATCTTTAACGCCAGAAAATTCATAATCGAGCTGCAAATTACCCAATGTTTGGTATTTGCCCCAATTCGCTCCACCAGATCCCTGCCCTTTACAAACAAAATCGCGGTTAACCAGTTCCTGTGCTTCATCGTTTTTACCTTCCAATATCAGCCGCCTAATTTTAGGCAAACTTTTATAGGCTTCGTAATTATTGGCATCTTGTTTCCCACCACTCCATAAAGTGATATCATTCAGTACTATATTCTCCCTGTTAATGCCCCCATCTGGTGTCATGCCCAATTTACCATTACCTAAAGGAAGGGTTTCCTCCCAAATTTTGGCAGGTTTATCGTACCACATCGTTAAAGGCTTTTGCTGGGCAGAGGTATATTCACCTATGAAAAACGAGAATAGTGGAAAAATAATCAAATACTTTTTATACATAGTTTCATTTGTGTGTTGTTACTCGTAATTAAAAAAGGTTTTAACCACTGATTGCACACAGATAAACACGGATTTTATATCTGTGTGCATCCTTTTCATCTGTGGTTAAAAATGGATCCAGTCACCGGGTTCGTCATTTCGAGCGGAGTGCAACGAAGTCGAGAAATCTGTCTAGATAGATCCCTCCATTCCACTGCGCTCCAGTCGAGATGACGGAATTAAATTATTAGTCAAATTCAATTATATAAAAGATTACTGTTTATTCCAGAACCTGATTTCGCTCATATTACTATAATTCCCATCACCAGTGGTTACGTGTTTAATCCTGATGCGAATATAACGAATTGGTTTTCCTGCATTATCCAGTTCTGCAGTTATTGCATTTTTGCCATCATCGCTTCTGGTTACATCTTTTAAAAGTGTCCACCCCTTACTTGTTGCTTCTGCTGGCCAACCATTATTACTGGCTGATAAAGTAGTTGTGGCATTGGTTAAATCGGCTGTTCCCCAAACCTCAAAACGATCCGGATTGTTGCAACAATCTCTTCCGGTTTCTTCAATACGCGATAAATTGGTATACACCTTACCTAAATCGAATGTGATTACATGAGGCATTCCGCTATTACCCGCACTATGAAAGATATTTGGATAACCCTGTGGCCCTACACTTCCATCCCAAAGTTTACTAATGCTGGTACCCGATTCGTAAGTTGGTGCATCGCCTGGCAAACGCACTTCGCTAAAAAGCGAGCGATCACAAAGTACATAAGTGAAAATTTTAGGAAAGGTGGAAAAATCTGCTACCGAAAATACATCCAGCGAGCCCTTCCCCGGAATATAAGAAGATTTATAGTTAATATCGGTTCCTGCTTTATAATCTGTAAGTGTAATGGCAGTATCAGCCGGTAAAAGCGTTTTATCTACACTGGTTCCTACTGTATTGGTGTACCTGATTACCGTATTTACATTGATGGTATCGGGCGTTTTAAAATTTAGCTGAACCGAACCATTGCTGTTTACCACGTATGGAGTGGTGGCATTATAAGGTCTGTTTAATAAGCCAGACTGATATAAGGGGCCAAAAACCCGCACATTTCTTGCCTCTATCGGGATAGATTTATGCCCCTGAGCATCGTACGAATAGATGGTAAAAGTGTAGGTATACTCGCTCAAATTCGGAATTACCACTTTTATTGTATCTGTAGGGTTATGACTGCTGGCCGTAACTACAACCGAATCTGCATTATTGTTCCAATAAACCACATATTTACTTACGCTTGGATCAGGACTCGGATTCCACCATAAAGCAGTTCTTAAATTACCGGGTTTGGTTACAATATTTGCTACACGGCCGGGGTAAACAATTTCCCCATCCTTTAAAAAGTCTTTAAAAGCAAGATCATCTTTGGTACAGCTAAGTATCACTGTAACCAACAGCAATAGCAAACCGCTAATTTTATATATACTTTTCATGTTCGAAAATTTATCTTCTTATATTAATTATCTTGGATCGCCGTAAAAGGCCATTTCCATGGCATGCGCAAAAGTACCATTAGACCATGTGGTGCTTACCGACAAACGGATGTAGCGAACTTTAGGGTTGGTGAGTGGAAAATTGAAACTTACACCAGCCTTTACAAAGTCGTTATCTGCAGTGGTATGTGCTACCGGTGCTAAGCCCGAAGGTGGATTTGGATAATTATAATTCCCCATGTTTATCCAATCGCCTATAACAGTACCAACAGGTGCAGCTAGTGGCAATTGTGCATCGCGTGGAACAGCTACATCAGAACCCCAGATCGAGAATACCTTTGGATTTCCATGCCCGTAAGCAAATTTGTCGCCCCCATCTGGTCTTTCCCATAAAATAAACCGACTTAATTTTGCACTGATACCCAAACCAAATGTTGCTATTGCAGGCATTGCTCCACCTGGAGCAGTGTGCCACCCATTCGAATTGCCATCTGTTTTGCCATCCCACAAATAAGGAAGATCCCAACCATAGGCAATTACCCCATCAGATGGAAGTCTGTACTGAAAAAACTTACCTCTATCTAGCAAGGTTTCAAAAAATGGGGTAACAGTTTTATAGGTCGTATCCGAAATGTTCCCAAAATTATCCGTTACATAATAACCAATCTTTTTAGCAACAGGTGCATAACCCCTAACGGAATAATCGAAAATTTCGGTTTTACCATAATGCTGATCAATAACATCGGAAGTATTGTTATCGCCAACATTTAAAAGAATGATACCCAGATTGTTTTTCAATGGATTAGTCCCTGTAATTTTTATACCTCCAAAATCAGCCTCGGCATTAATAGTTGGTTTTAAAAGCAGGTATGGAGGTGTGTCTGGATTTACCTTTACCACAACAGGATCAGACTTAACCTCTGCCCTGCTTACTGCATACAGGGTAACATCATAACCCTGTTTTTTCGCAAAGCCATCTACCATAATAGAATCGGAATAATAACTCGATTTTGTTTCTCTTGTAGTTACCCCGTTTATTTTGTACCGCGCCAATACATACAAAAGGTTTTTCGAGTTTGGCAAAGAATAGGTAATGTATGCGCCGCCATTAAAATTATCAACTTTAATATTGGTTACCACTCCAGGCTTGGTCATATCTGAAGAAGCTGGATCGTTATAGGTTTCCATTTTTTTGCAGGCAGCAAAGCTGACTAAAACAGAAACGATAAAGATTAGGTAAATACTATTTTTAATATTTTTCATCATTTTGAATTTATTTTCAATGGTGATGAAGCGATGATGCAGGTGAATAAAACTTATTATTTAAGCCACACATCATGGTTTCATTTCTTTAAATATTTTAAACTACCAATAAGGATTTTGAACTAAGTTGGGATTTACAACCAGATCATAACTTTTAATTGGCCATAAATAATCTTTTAAACCAAACACCGGAATAAACTGTGTAGTTGGGCGGTAGTAATTCACTGCTTCTGCATTGTTTATACTCCAGCCCTGTATCGGGTTATTTAAAACCGCCTGAAGTTCTTTCCATCTTCTTAAATCCCAACCACTCTGGCCTTCAAAACAAAGCTCAATTCTTCTTTCCTGGTGGATAATCTGTCTCAAACCTTCTTTGGTATTAAATTTATTTGGGTTTTTAGCGAAATTTGTCCACGAAGCCTGTACACCCTGTAAACCAGCTCTTTGCCTTACTTTATCTACATAAGTAAATACTTCTGCGGTAGGTCCGCTCACTTCATTTAGTGCTTCTGCATACAGTAAATACAAACCTGCCAATCTAATCAACGGCAAACGGAAGGCTGAAGGCTGGAAACCATCATCATAAACTGATGCATAGCTTACCAGTTTCTTAGGCCAATAACCTGTAATATTTAACCTGATGTTATCACTTGGCGCTGCAAAGCCACTACCTCTTGCCGATACGTAATACAAAGGATTGGCTGGATCGTCTTGATTGTTCCTTCCATTTCCAAACCAAATACCTCCGTCAAAAGCAATATCTGCATAAAAACGCGTTTCGCGGGCAAAATGGCCTTTAATGGTTTCGTAACCCTGCTGAATGTAATATCTGCTCGCATTATCGCCAACTTTAATGGTATTCCTGCCCGCATAATCCCAGGTTTTATCTTCAGTAATCGGCACACCGTTAACCGTATAAAAAAGTTCTTGTGTGCTTATTGGAGCCGAAAAAGTAGAAGGATTGGAAAAATTATTAACGGCAGATTTTGCGGTAAGTCTTGGCGTTGCAAATCCTTGATAATTAAATTCAGGATTTGATGCCCATATGATTTCTGAATTCAACTCCCATCTTTCTGCAACAGCATTCTGTACATCTAATTCTCTTTTTAACGAATCGGACAATTTACCAACTGTTGATGGCGAACTGAAGGTATACAATTTAATCCCTTGTGCTTCGGCGGCAGTAATGGCAACTTTTGCAGCATCAGCAGCTTTCTTCCATTTTTGCGCATCGTAAGCCGCAGGGAAAAGGCTAACACCCTCTTTATCTTTAAAACTCACATAATCAGGATTGCCGTTAAAAAGCGGACTTGCTGCTGTAGCCAGTACATCGGCCTTTACCGAAAGTGCAATTACACTGGTTACCCGGCCCAATTCAGTTGCCTGACTGGTAATAACCGCAGGCAGATCAGGAATTGCCTCATCTAATAGCGAAATGATATAATCTACTGTTTCATTTACCGGCGCTCTTTTTATCCTTACCTCATCAGTAGTGCTGTTTATAGCTAAATTGGTTTTAATCAGCGGTATTGGGCCGTACATTTTAAATAACACATAATGATAGTAGGCTTTTAAAAATTTAGTCTCAGCGGTCCAGCGTTTCTTTTCTGTAGCACCTAAATCAATAGGTTTATCGATATTCTCGAGCATAATATTACAGATCCTGATGGAGCGCCAAAGGCTATAACTTCCTTCTTCGCCATCCCAAGTGTTTAATCCTGGTTTTGCAGCAGTTTGTGTTCCTCTTAATAAATTAAAACCTGTTCGGTTAAAACCCTGAAAATTATCAAGTGTATTTGAATAAATCAGTTCTGAAGAAGTGGTAAAGCTTGGGTTTGAAGCCATATCGTTCATCCGTTGCAGATAGGCATAACACGAGTACAGGTAGTTTTCGGCCTCGTTTCTGTTCCTAAAGGCATAATCAAGCGTACCAATATCATCAGGCGTTACATCAAGATATTTTTTACAGGATACAAAGCTGCAAAGCATTAAAACAATGCAACTGTATTTAAAATATTTTTTTATCGTTTTCATTATAAGGTTACGTTAAGACCAACATTGAATACCTTTTGTATTGGATAGGCAAAGCCGTTTCCACCTTGCTCTGGGTCCCACATTTTAAAAGGACTCCAGGTAAGCAGGTTTAGGCCGTTGAAATAAATCCTGCACGAGTTCAGCTTTATTTTAGCAGAAATGCGCTGAGGCAGGGTGTATCCAAGTTCTACCGATTTTAGCCGCATTAAGCGTCCATTCCTCATCCACCAGGTACTGGTTTGTGCATTGTTTTCTAAATCGGCAGCATTAACAGCAAGCCTTGGATAAAGCGCATATAAATTCTGGTTTTCAGGCGACCAGTGGTTATCTGCAAAATCTTTCAATAATTGCGTATTTCCTAAAATGTATTGCTGATTACTAGGAACAAAAGGACTCACCCGGGTTGGGTCGATAAAGAAGGTCATCCTATCCTGCCCGGTAAAAAAGGCAGAAAGATCGAAACCCTTGTATGATGAGCTAAAGCCGAAGCCATATACTACTTCTGGCGACTGAGGGAAACCGATATAAGCCTTATCAGCATCATCAATTCTACCATCGTTATTTAAATCGCGATATTTAATGTCGCCAGCACGTGGTGCTTTACCATTTGCAGAGAAAATCTGTGTTGGAGAATTTTGTACTTCTTTATCATCAACAAACAGGCGCTCGGCAATGTAACCAAAGTTTCGGCTAATCGGTTGGCCAGTGGTATAACGGTAAGACTCAGCCCATTGTGGTTCTTCGTAGTTAATGTATTTGTTTTTGGCAAAAGTTAAATTGGAGCGTACAGCGAAAGAAAATGCATTCACGTTAAACTTATAATCTAGAGATAAATCGATTCCTCTCGACCTGGCTTCACCAACATTGGCGCCTACATTAGCTTCTAAACCTAACGTGCTTGGCAGGTTGGCACGACCCATATAAATATCGTAGCGATAATTGTTATACACCTCGGCAATTAAATTTAAGTTTTTGAAAAGTGTAGCTTCTAACGCTAAATTGGTTTGTTGCGATGTTTCCCAGGTAACATCTTTATTCTCGTAGTTGTTTATAAATACTCCACTGCGATTAGAAGCGCCATTAAACCCAAACTGGGCATAATTTCCTCCGCCATTTAAATTCACTTCTGAAATATAGAAGAAACGCTGCGCCCCAATGGCATCGTTACCCACAATACCATAACTACCCCTTAATTTTAAGCGGTTAACTATATTGGCGATTCCACCAGTCCAAAATTTCTCATTAGAAAGTACCCATCCGGCACCAATGGTTGGAAAAAAGCCAAAACGATGGTCTTCCGAAAACCTTTCAGATCCATTATAACCGAAATTAGATTCTAAAAAATATCTGCTTTTATACGAATAGGTTAATCGTCCGGCTAAACCCAAATTTCGGTAAGGGAGCGAATTTTGCAACGAACTGGCATTACTGTAAACGGTTTGTTGTGCCGTACCAATTAATGTTCCGCTAACATTATGATTACCAAAAGCTTTGTCGTAATTAACCGATGCCTGTGCATATAAAAAAGTATTGATATTGGTATTACCTGGATTATACGACAGGTATTCCTGCGCAATATTTGGTGCGCCACCAGTTACCAATGAGTTAAGCCAGTTTAAAACATAAGTATTGCTCTGCTTATCGTAAGAACCTATGTTATAATAAAAGGGAGAATAGGCCCTTTGCGAATCGAAATACGAATACCTGTTGGTACTAAAAATAGATTTAAATGAAAGGCCCTCCGTAAAGAAATCCAACTTTTGATTGACTTCAAACTGTGCCGACATACGCGATTCAGACGAGTTTTTATGCCCTCGCAACATCGCAGCGTAGGGGTTATTATCCAAAATACTGTTTACACCTGCACCACCTCTATTTCCAAATAGAATATGTTGTGCATTTTGATTGGCCGCATCGGCCGGGTAAAATGCAGGAAAGGAAACCGGACTGGTATGTACCGCGATATTATATAAATCGGTAGAAAAACCACCGTCTGTTGCCAAAGGACCATTATATTCGCTAAAATTACCCGACAAACGCACCACCATTTCTGTTGTTTTACTTAAATCAATATTAATGTTAGAGCGTAATTGGTAATTACGGAATTTCACATTATTATCATTATTATTCCGCTCATCTTCTTTAAGTACACCATTATCTAAATTGTAAGAACCTGCAATGTAATAGCGGGCAACGCCGCCACCGCCACTAATGCCTATATTGGCCCTTTGTGTGCTGGTCCGTTTTTTAAACAGCATATCTAACCAATCTACCGCCGGATAAACATATTCGTTATAACCAGGACTCTTGTTTATGGTAGCCTGTGTATTAATAATCTGGTTAGGTGTAAACATGGGGTCCATGCCTCTGCCAATAGCTGCCTCATTAAAAAGCTTCATATAGGTAATGGGATCAGCAAGTTGTAAACTCTTTACCGATTGAGAAGCAGAATTTTCTAATCGGAAGCTTATTTTGGCTTTACCTTCTTTACCCGATTTAGTGCTGACTAAAATTACTCCATTTGCACCCCTTGCGCCGTATAATGCCGTAGCACTTGCATCTTTCAAGATAGAAAAGCTTTCAATATCATCAACCTGCAAGCGGGCAAGATCTGAAGCACTTAGCTCTACGTTATCGATTAAAATAAGTGGATCTTGTTTATAACCAAAAGTAGTTACCCCACGGATAAAAAACTGTGAGTTATCCTGCCCGGGTTGCCCACTGCGTTGATAACCGATTACACCTGCTATTTGACCCGAAAGGGCATTAGTAAGATTACTCGATGGTATTTTAAGGTTACCTACTTTTACGGTAGTAACAGAACCTACCAATGCTTCTTTACGTTGTTTCTGCCCTAGCGCGGTAATTACTACCTCTTCGGATAGCATATTTTCTTCAGTTAATTTAATGTTAAGCACATTGGCTGCCCCAACGGTTGCCCTTTGCTCCTTGTATCCTACATAAGAAAACCTTAGTATTTCTCCAGGTGTTACATCAAGCACAAATTTTCCGTTGTTATCGGTTTGAGTACCCACATTAACCTTATTTACAACTGCTACAGTTACCCCAGGCAGCCCTACTCCCAGCGTATCTGTAACCTTCCCCGTAATGGTTTTCTTCCCTACCTGGGAGTAACCTTGCGTGGGCATAAAAATCAGGAAAAACACAAGAATCGAACCTGTCAATATCATTGCATTTCTTAGCCTGTTGAGCACCGATATGTGCTCACAAAACAAAAATAATTGCTTCATTTGCTAATTAGCTTTTAAATGATTGAATTAAAACTATTTGAGGTAGACTATAAATGGCAGTAACATTAATGCCCTCTAAGATGTTGTAGATCTGATGGTCGCCGTTTAGCGATCATAAAAGAAGGAAATTGCTTCCCTGTAAAGTAATTAGTAAAATTTCTCATATTATTTGGTTATTTGGTTAATGAAAATGTAATCTGGACTGGATTAATTTTTACAACAGTTCATTTAATTGTTTCGCATCTCTAACATGAAACTAAGCATTGAAACGCAATCAAATTATTATTTTATCCTATCCTATCCTATCCTATTATTTCCGAATGCAATTATAAACAAAAAAATTAATATTCCAACTTTCTAAAAATAAATCCTTTAAGAATAATCAGCAGGATTAAGCCAACATATTGACAGCATGCAAAATTATGTGCTTCATCAGTGTTGAACTAAGGAATAATTACGCTAAAAGGCCGTCTAAAAATGAATAACGAATTTAATAAGTTGTTTTCCTTAATGTTTTGGAAATGACCAGTTCTGTCCTTTTAGCGGTTTTCAGCCCCGCTCATATCTTTACC